>NZ_UWFN01000390.1 GCF_900602065.1 Pseudomonas viridiflava
CCGGTGTTGCGCAGAAACGCCAGAATCGCCGCCAGCACCAGAATCTCTTCCAACCCTTCGCGCAACAGAATCAGCAGGCCCGAGATGTAGCTCAAAGACAGGCTCAGACCGTCGCTGCCCAGCAAGTCAGCCGACTGTCTCAGCTTGGCCTTGGCTGCTTCCAGCTTCTGCGCCGCCTGCGGAACCGGCAGGCCGTCCTGCAAGGACTGACGATAAGCCATCAGGCTCTTTTCAGTGTCCTTGCAAACGTCGGCATCGACGTTGTCCAGCGAGCTCTCGACCAGCTCGAAACCTTCCAGGTAGGCCGCAACCGACAGGTCATACGCCTGCTCCCGATCACCTGATCGGTAGGCGGCCAGACTCTTGTCCTGGGTCGCGCTGGTGTAATCG
>NZ_UWFN01000389.1 GCF_900602065.1 Pseudomonas viridiflava
GTGTGGCCGGCCCGGGCGATCCAACCCATCGACACCCGGCGCGTCGCGTTGTGGCACGAGATCAATGACCTGCCCAAGCGCGGACGCCTGTCGCCCGATGATCGCCTGGGCAGCGGCAGCGTACCCAGCGAGCGGTTGTTCGTGCAGCACGATGGCAGCCTGGGCAGCACGGTTACCGAGCGCATCAGCATGCTGCCCCTGACCCACAACGCTGACAGCTTTGCCTACCGTCCCGAGCGTATGCCCGACGGGTTTTGCCACGGCAATGAAAGCGGGGTCTGGCTGTTGG
>NZ_UWFN01000388.1 GCF_900602065.1 Pseudomonas viridiflava
GCATCGGTGTGGCCGAGCGTCAGCCGGAACATCGCACGCCTGAAGAAGTGCTCAAGGCTGCCGACCAGGCACTCTACGCCGCGAAGGGCGCGGGGCGCAATTGTGTGATTTCCCACCAGCAGCAGAGCCGGCGCGGAGCCGTGCGAACCACCGAAGCGGCGACCTGATAAAACGTTTCTGACCAGTGACCTGTTATGACTTGATAGTCACGACACGACCCTATGTGTCTGAAATGTTGTTCGGGTAGACTCGTGTCTATCGACGGCTGATCCGTGTTTCCGACCGCAACGAATCAGCATTTACAGGTCTCTCGCTCCGTTTTCACGAGGTTTGCCATGGCTGATTACAAAGCGCCGCTGCGCGATATGCGCTTCGTCCTCAAT
>NZ_UWFN01000386.1 GCF_900602065.1 Pseudomonas viridiflava
CATCGGTGGAAGAGGCCGTGGTAATTGCCCGCGACACGCCGCAAGGCAAGCAGCTGGTGGGTTATGTGGTGGTTCATGGCACTGAAGGAAACGACAGCGAAAGCCTGCGCCGTGAACTGCTGGAGCACCTGCCGGAATACATGGTGCCTGCGCAGATTTTAGTGCTGCCCGCCATGCCGCTGTCGCCTAACGGCAAGCTGGACCGCAAGGCCTTGCCGGAGCCTGACTTCAGCCAGCAACAGAAGCAATACCAGGCCCCGCGTGATGAGCGCGAGACCCTGCTGGCAGAGATCTGGCAGTCGGTTCTGGGCATTGAGCGGGTCGGTATCGACGACAACTTCTTCGAGTTGGGCGGCGATTCGATTGTCTCGATTCAGGTGGTCAGCCGTGCCCGTCAGGCTGGTCTGCAACTGAGTCCGAAAGACCTGTTCCTGCACCAGACCCTGAAAGCCCTGGCCGCCGTTGCGCGTCAGGGTGACAGTGTGGCCGTGGTCAACGCACCGGCCAGCGGCCGCACGCCGTTATTGCCGATCCAGCACTGGTTCTTCGAACAGCAACTGCCACACCGCGCACACTGGAACCAGTCGGTATTGCTTGGTTGCCAGCAAGCACTGGACAGCGCCGTGCTGGAGCGCGCCCTCGGGCACGTCTGCCAACTGCATGATGGCTTGCGCCTGCGTTTCGGCACTGAGCCGAGCAGTGCCGAATATGCCGTCTACGAACACGATCCCGAGCTGCTGTGGATTCGTCAGGCCGCAGATGCCGACGAATTGCTGATGCACTGCGAGGCGGCCCAGCGCAGCCTGGATTTGAGCCAGGGCCCACTGTTGCGTGCGCTGCTGGTGGAATTGGCTGATGGCAGCCAGCGCTTGCTGTTGGTGATTCATCACTTGGTGGTAGATGGCGTTTCCTGGCGAGTACTGCTGGAAGACCTGCAGACGGCTTACCGGCAACTGGCGAGCGGAGTCAGCGTGCAACTGCCACCGCGCAGCAGCTCGTTCCAGCAATGGGCCGAGCGGCTGGCGGCCCATGCCCACAGCGCCGAAATGAGCGCCGAACTGAAATACTGGCAGACCAGCCTGCAAGGCCCGAGCGGCGATTTGCCTGCACGTGACCCACAGGCCAGCCTGAGCGGACGCCATGCGCGCACGCACAGTGTCGAACTGGATGCCGCGACCACCGCCGCCTTGTTGCAGCAGGCCCCTGCGGTGTTCCGCACGCAAGTCAACGACCTGCTGCTCACCGCCTTGACCCGCAGCCTGTGCGCCTGGACGGGCGAGACCTCGGCGCTGGTGCAGCTCGAAGGGCATGGCCGCGAAGCACTGTTTGACGACCTCGATCTAAGCCGCACGGTCGGCTGGTTCACCAGCCTGTTTGCCCTGCGCCTGCACGACAGCGGGGAGCCGATAGCTACGCTGAAGTCGGTCAAGGAGCAACTGCGTGGCGTACCGCAGCGTGGCGTGGGCTATGGCCTGCTGCGTTACTTGGGTGGAGAAGGGCAAAGCCTTGCCGCACTGCCGCAGGCACGAGTCACGTTTAACTACCTGGGGCAGTTTGACCACAGTTTTGGCCGCGATGCCTTATTCCAGCCTGCCAGCGAACAATCGGGCGCCAACCGTGATGCCGAGGGTGCGCTGAGCAACTGGCTGAGCGTTGACGGCCAGGTCTTTGGCGGCAAGTTGAGCCTGCGCTGGACGTACAGCACAGCGATGTTCGATGACACAGCCATCGAGGGATTGGCCCAGTCTTATGTCGAGCAATTGCAGGGTTTGATTGCACTGTGCCTGGAGGAAGGCGCGGGCGGTGTTACACCGTCTGACTTCCCGTTGGCAGGCGTGGAGCAAACGCAGCTTGATGCCTTGCCGCTGGCCGCTCGGCAAATCGAAGACCTTTATCCGCTGGCACCGATGCAACAGGGCATGCTGTTCCATGCCTTGTATGAAAACGAGGGTGGGGTTTATGTCAACCAGTTACGCGTCGACATCGACGGTGTTGATGCCGAGCGCTTCCGTACGGCCTGGCAGGCTGCGTTGGATAGCCACGACAATTTGCGTGCGAGCTTCCTTTGGGAAGGTCTGGCGCAACCGCTGCAATTGATTCATCGGCAACTCAAACTGCCGCTGGAAGTGCTCGACTGGCGCCATCGCGACGATCAGGCCAGCGCCCTTGATGCGCTGGCCCAAGCGCAACGCGCCACAGGTTTTGCCCTTGATCAGCCGCCACTGTTACGGCTGGTGCTGGTGCGGTGTGACGAGCAGCGTCACCAGTTGATCTATACCCATCACCACATCCTCATGGACGGCTGGAGCAACGCGCAACTGTTTGCCGAAGTGTTGCAGCGCTACGCCGGGCAAGCCGTCGTAGCCAGTGGTCATTACCGCGATTACATTCAGTGGCTGCAGGGCCGTGATGCGGCCGCCAGCGAGGCTTTCTGGCAGACGCAACTGGCGGCGCTGGACGCGCCGACCCGCTTGGCAGAATGTGTTCCGCAGAGCACTGCTCAGGACGGTTTTGGCCAGGTACAACGCTTGTTGACCGTTGAGCAGGGCGCACGCCTGAGTGCGTTTGCCCGTCAGCACAAAGTCACCGTCAACACCGTGTTGCAGGCGGCCTGGGCGTTGCTGCTGCAGCGCTACAGTGGCCAGTCCACTGTGGTCTTTGGCGCGACCGTGGCCGGGCGTCCGGCTGAGCTGGCGGGGATCGAGCAACAATTGGGCCTGTTCATCAACAGCCTGCCAGTGGTGGTCAGCCCGCGCGCCGAACAGCCATTGGCAGATTACCTGCAAGCTTTGCAGGTACAGAATCTGCAACTGCGTGAACACGAACACACGCCGCTGAGCAGCATCCAGCGCGCCTTTGCACAGGGCGGCGAGGCGCTGTTCGACAGCCTGCTGGTATTCGAAAACTACCCGGTTGCCGAGGCCTTGCGTCAGGCTCCGGGTGGTTTGAGTTTTTCCGGCATGCAGGCGCAGGAAAACACCAACTACCCGTTGACGCTGATGGTTGCTCAGGGCGAGCGACTGCGCTTGAACTTTGACTACCGTTGCAGCCATTTCCACACGGACACCGTGCAAAGCATCGGCGACCAACTGTTGCACCTGCTTTGGCAGTTCTGTGCCGACGGTCGCCAGCCGCTGGGTGAAATCGGCTTGCTGGACAGCAGCGCACGTCAGCGCGTGCTGCGTGATTTCAACGCCAGCGCCATGGACTATCCGCGTCAGGCCTGCCTGCATCAGTTGATCGAGCAACAGGCTGCGCTCAATCCTCAGGCGCTGGCACTGGACGACGGCAATGCCCAGCTCAGCCACGCGCAGTTGAATGCGCGGGCCAATCGTCTGGCCCGCTGGTTGCGTGCTCAGGGTGCAGGCCCGAATTGCGCGGTCGGCGTTGCACTGGAACGTACCGTGCAGTTGCCGGTGGCGTTGCTGGCGGTGCTCAAGGCTGGCGCTGCGTATGTGCCGCTGGACCCTGAGTTCCCTGCCGAGCGTCTGGCGCACATGCTGGCCGACAGCGAAGTGCGCTTGCTGTTGACCCAAGAGCATTTGTTGAGCGAACTGCCGGACAGCCAGGCGCAGGTGTTCTGCCTGGACCGCGACTGGTCGCAGCTGGACAGTCTGGCCGAGCACGACCTGCGCCCGGACGAATTGCAACGGCCAGTGAACATCGACGACCTGGCGTATGTGATCTACACCTCCGGTTCCACGGGCAAGCCCAAAGGCGTGGCCGTGCGTCATGGCGGGGTGGTCAACTTCATGTCAAGCATGGCCCGTGAACCGGGCCTGATGGGCCGCGACCGGGTTCTGGCGCTGACTTCGCTGTCCTTCGATATTTTCGCCCTGGAGCTGTACCTGCCGTTGCTGGTGGGTGGCAGCGTGCAACTGGTGGACCGTGATTGCGCCCGAGACCCGGCGCGGTTGCTGGCCACCGTGCTGGAAAAAGGCGTGACAGTGATTCAGGCGACGCCGTCAACCTGGACGCTGCTCAGCGCCCATGAGGATTTTTCGCGCCTGCAGGGTTGCCGTTTCTTCTGCGGTGGTGAGGCGCTGTCAGTCGAGTTGGCAGCGGTGCTCAGTGCCCAGGCGGATGAACTGTGGAACCTTTACGGCCCGACCGAAACCACCATCTGGTCAGCGGCCTGGCATATTCCTCGCGGCGGTCGGGCGTTGCTCGGCAAGCCGATTGCCAACACCCGGCTATACGTCCTGGACGCGGCGCTGCAACCGCTGCCAGCGGGTGTTCCCGGGGAACTCTACATTGCCGGTGACGGCCTGGCGCGTGGTTATCACGCACGGCCGGGGCTGACTGCCGAGCGCTTTGTAGCAGATCCGTTCAACGCGCAGGGCGGTTGCATGTACCGCACCGGTGATCTGGCGCGCTGGAGTCAGGACGGTGTGCTGGAGTATTTCGGGCGTATCGACCATCAGGTCAAGGTGCGTGGTTTCCGTATCGAACTGGGCGAAATCGAGTCGTGCCTGCTGGCGTGCGCCGGGGTGCGTGAAGCGGTAGTGATTGCCCGCGAAACCCCATTGGGCAAGCAACTGCTGGGCTACGTCGTCGCTGACGGCGAAGCCGCTGTCGGGCCCGAAGAGCTGCGCGCTGAGTTGCAGGCCCAATTGCCGGACTACATGGTGCCTGCACAGGTGATGGTGTTGACACGCATGCCACTGACGCCGAATGGCAAGCTCGACCGCAAGGCCTTGCCAGACCCGGATTTCAGCAGCTTGCAACAGCGTTATCAGGCGCCGCGCAGCGAGCTGGAACAGCGTTTGGCCACGCTGTGGCAGCAGGTGCTGGGGCTGCAACAGGTCGGCATCGACGACAACTTTTTCGAGTTGGGCGGCGACTCCATCGTGTCTATCCAGTTGGCTGGCCGCGCACGTCAGGCCGGGCTGCAACTCAGCCCGCGGCAACTGTTTGAGCACCCAACCGTCGCGCAACTGGCGCAGGTGATCACTGCTGTGGGCGTGCCTGTAACCAGCAGCGTCAGCGACTCGACGGCTGCACAAACGGGGCACTTCCCGCTGGCGCGTCTGGACGCTGGGCAGATCGAGAAGCTGGGACTGGACCTGACTCAGGTCGAAAACCTTTACCCGCTGTCACCCATGCAGCAGGGCATGCTGTTCCATGCGCTGGACAATCCGGGATCCGGTCTGTACGTCAATCAGATCAGCGTGCCGGTAGAAGGCCTCGACAGCACGCGCTTCGCCCAGGCCTGGCGTCGCGCCGTGGCTCGCCACGACACGCTGCGCAGTGGTTTCATCTGGCAAAGCGGCCTGCGTGAACCGTTGCAGGTGGTGTATGCCACGGCCCCGGCGCAGTTGCGCCTGCGTGACGATGTGCAGGATATCGTCGCCTTTGCCGAAGCGGATCGTCTGGAAGGTTTCGATCTGGCCCAGCCGCCACTGCAACGCCTGACCCTGATTGATCTGGGCGAGGGTCGCCAGCATTTGATCTGGACCACTCATCACTTGCTGATGGACGGCTGGAGCGGCGCGCAACTGATCAAAGAGGTGCTGCAACTGTATGCAGGCGCCGAATTGCCAGCGGTCAGTGCGCGTTATGCGGACTACATCGGTTGGCTGCAACGCCAGGATGGTGTGGCAGCCGAAGCGTTCTGGCGTGCCCGCCTGGCCCAGGTGCAACAACCGACATTGCTTGCCGACAGCCTGTCGCGCCCGGCCGAAGGTGAGGGGCACGGCCTGAGTTACAGCCATTACGATGCGACGGCCACCGAGCGCTTGAAAACCTATGCGCGCAGCCAGCGCATCACCCTCAACACCTTGCTGCAAAGTGCCTGGCTGCTGCTGTTGCAGCGTTATACCGGGCAGCAACAGGTGGTGTTCGGTGCCACGGTGGCCGGGCGCCCGGCACAACTGCCGGGTATCGACAGCCTGCTCGGGCTGTTCATCAATACCTTGCCGATTGCCCAGGCCCCCAAGGCTCAGGATGATTTGGGCGAATGGCTGCGTCAGCTTCAGGCTTACAACGCCGAAGTACGCGAATTTGAACACACGCCGCTGTATGACATTCAGCGTTGGGCCGGACACAGCGGTCAGGCCTTGTTTGACAGCATCATCGTGTTCGAGAACTACCCGGTAGACGAGGCACTGCGCCGTGGTGCCGGTAACGGCCCGCGCTTTGGCGAGCTGAGCCTGAAAGACGTGACCAACGTGCCGATGGACCTGGCCATACGTGTGGGTGAAGGCCTGGAGATTGAGTACCAGTATCTGCGCAGCCATTTCGACGCGGTGGCGGTCGAGCGGATTCGCGGCAACATGGAGCAGATACTCGACGCCATGGTCGCTGGTCAGGCGCGCTTCATTGGCGATCTACAATGCCTGTCCGAGGCTGATCGTAGCGCCTTGAGCAATTGCCGTGGCCCGCATCAGGCTCGCTTGCCGGCGCCGCCGGTGCATCTGGCGATTGCAGATCAGGCGCGCTTGCGTCCGTCGGCCACTGCCTTGCTGTGCGGCACCGAACAGCTTGAGTACGCCGCGCTGGAGTCTGGCTCCAATCAATTGGCGCATCATTTGATCAGCCTGGGTATCGGGCCGGAAGTGCGGGTCGGCGTGGTGCTGCCTCGCGGGGTTGCGATTCCGCTGGCACTGCTGGCGGTGCTCAAATCGGGCGGGGCTTACGTGCCGCTCGACGCGGATTACCCGCGTGAGCGTCTGGCGTTCCAGATGGCCGATGCCGGAATTGCGTTGCTGATTACTGACAGCCGACTGCGTGAGCGCTTGCCGCTGCCCGACGGCGTGCTGTGTCTGGAGCTCGACACGCTGGATCTGAGCACCGAACGCAGCGATTTGCCGTCGGTAAAGCTGGAGCCTGAAAACCTCGCGTACATCATTTACACCTCAGGCTCCACGGGTCAGCCCAAGGGCGTCAGCGTGGCCCACGGCCCGTTGGCGATGCATTGCGCGGCGATTGGCGAGCTATACGAAATGGACAGCTCGACCCGCGAGCTGCACTTCATGTCGTTCGCGTTCGACGGTGCTCACGAGCGCTGGCTGACCACACTGGTACACGGTGGCAGTCTGGTGCTGCGTGGTGAAGAGTTGTGGACACCGGAGCAGGTCTACACGGTACTGCACGAGCAGCGCATTGATGTGGCTGCCTTCCCGCCGGCTTATCTGCAACAACTGGCCGAGCACGCCCTGCGTGACGGTAATCCGCCGCCGGTGCGGATCTACTGCTTCGGTGGTGATGCTGTGCCAAACGCGAGCTTTGAACTGGCCAAAAAGGCGCTGCGTCCACAGTGCATCACCAACGGTTACGGGCCAACCGAAACGGTGGTGACACCGCTGCTCTGGAAAGCCGACGCAAACACGGCTTGCGAAGCCGCGTATGCGCCAATCGGTAAAAGCGTTGGCGCACGTCAACTGCATATCCTCGATCCGGACCTGCGCCCGGTGCCATTAGGTGTGGCGGGTGAGCTGTACATCGGTGGCGAAGGCTTGGCTCGCGGTTACCATCAGCGTCCTGACTTGACTGCCGAGCGTTTCGTGGCTGACCCGTTCAGCACAGACGGCGGCCGCTTGTACCGCACAGGCGATCTGGTGCGTGGCCGCGTCGATGGCGTCATTGACTATGTCGGGCGTATCGATCATCAGGTAAAAATTCGCGGGTTCCGTATCGAACTCGGGGAAATCGAAGCGCGTCTGCAGGAGCACCCGCAGGTTCGTGAAGCGCTGGTCGTCGCCCGCGACGGCCATAGCGGCAAGCAACTGATCGGCTATGTGGTCAACCACCCAGGCGTTGCGCTGAGTGGCGACGACTTGCGTGCATACCTGCGCGCACGGCTGCCGGACTACATGGTGCCGGTACAGGTCATGCTGCTTGAGCGCATGCCGTTATCGCCTGCCGGCAAGCTCGACCGCAAGGCGCTTCCGGAGCCGCAATGGAACAGCGGCACCTCGTATGTCGCACCGCGTAATGCCACTGAGCAGGTTCTGGCCGCGATCTGGCAAGACGTGCTGCAGGTTGAGCAAGTCGGCATTCACGATAACTTCTTCGATTTGGGTGGCGACTCGATTCTCAGTCTGCAAGTAATTTCCCGGGTGCGTCAGGCCGAAGGGCTGGGGCTTGAGATCCGTCTGCGTGATCTTCTGCAATACCAGACCATTGCCGGTTTGCTGGAACGCGCCCAGGAGAGCACCGAAACGGATGCTGCCGAGCCACAGGCGGTGGCCGAAAGTGTCGGTGATGAAGCGTTCGGGCTGATCCCGATTCAGCAATGGTTGTTCGAGCAGGACCTGCAAGCACCTGAGCACTTCAACCAGGCGATCCTCTTGCAGTGCCGCGAACCGCTGGACGTGGTGCATCTGGCTGCGGCGTTGCAAGCGATACTCAGCGAGCATGCCAGCCTGCGCCTGGCGTTTGTTCGCGGCAACGATGGCCAGTGGCGCCAGCGCTACTGCGAACTGAGCGAACTGCAGGACGGACTGCGCGCCGACCCGGTGTTGTGGCTGCGTGACGCACTGGACAGCGAGGCCGCGCTGGCGATTGCCAACCAGGCCCAGCGCAGTCTGGACATTACCAACGGACGTTTGCTGCGGGCGGTTTACAGTGAGTTGGCCGACGGCAGTCAACGGCTGTTGCTGGTGGCTCACCACTTGGGTATCGACGGTGTCTCGTGGCGGATCCTGCTTGAAGACCTGCAACAGGCTTACACACAGCTGTGTAACGGCCAGGAGCCGCGCTTCAGTGCGCGTACCAGCAGCTATCGGGCCTGGGCGCAAAGTTTGCGCGAGTATGCTGCGCATCCGCGTCTGCTGGCCGAGCTGCCGTACTGGTTGCAGCAAACCGAGCCTGCGGGCCTGGGCGAGCCGCCGCAGGACAACCCGCGTGGCAGCCAGCGTGTAGCGCATATGCAACAGGTGCAGTTACGCCTGGACCGCGACCTGACGGCGCAATTGCTGAAAGTTGCACCCGAGGCGTACCGCACCCAGATCAACGATTTGCTGCTCACGGCGCTGGGCCGCGTGCTGTGTCGCTTCAGTGACAGCGAGTCGGTGTTGCTCGGTCTTGAGGGCCATGGCCGCGAGGACATTTTCGAAGGCCTGGATCACAGTCGCACGCTTGGCTGGTTCACCAGTCTGTTCCCGTTGCGCCTGACGCCGGGGCAGGGCGGTTATGCCGAGTCGGTTGTTGCCACTCGCGAGCAACTGCGCGCGGTGCCTGATAAAGGTATCGGGCATGGCGTGCTGCGTTACCTGGGTGATGCCCAGACCCGCCGCTTGCTGGCAGACAGGGTGCAACCGCGTGTGACCTTCAACTACCTGGGGCAATTCGACCAGAGCTTTGATGACAAGGCGCTGTTTGCGCCGCTGCAAGAGCGCCCCGGCGATGCATATGCCGCCAGTGCACCACTGAACAATTGGCTGGAGATCATCGGTCAGGTTTACGACGGTGAGCTGGCATTACGTTGTCTGTTCAGTAGTCGGGTGTTCCGCACCACGACCGTCGAACAACTGATGGCGTTGTACCGCCAGGAACTGCAAGGCCTGATCCAGCACTGTTGCGCACAGGTCGCTGAACGCGAGCAGATGCCGGTATGAGCCGGTCACTAGTTAACGAGGTGAGTATGTTGCACCCGGATATTTCTGCCTTTCTCGATATGGTTGACGACGGCCGCCAGGCCGGACGTCCGGCGCTTCATGAGCTGAGCGTCGCGCAGGCGCGGGAAGAGTTCGAAGCCTCTTCGCAGGCGCTCAAGGCCAGTGCGCCGCTGATGCCGGTCGAGCATTTGCTGTTGCCTGGGCGGCAAGGGCATGAGTTGCCAGCGCGTCTGTACCAACCGGTGTCCGACGCGCCTGCACTCAGGCCGGTGTTGCTGTATCTGCATGGGGGCGGTTACACGGTGGGCAGTCTGGATTCTCACGACGGTCTGTGCCGTTCGCTGGCCCAGGCCTGTGGCTGTGCGGTGCTTGCACTGGGTTACCGGCTGGCGCCTCAAGCGCCATTCCCGGCAGCGGTGGATGACACCCGCGACGCCTGGGACTGGCTGCAAAAGAATGCCGCGTCTTACGGCCTCGACGTGCAGCGCATTGCTGTCGCCGGTGACAGTGCCGGGGCCACTCTAGCCAGTGTGCTGGCCGCCCAATTGGCCAGCGAGGGCGGGCCGCAGCCGCGAGCGCAGTTGCTGTTCTATCCGGCAACTGACGCAACCCGGCGCAGCGAATCTCAAGAGCTGTTTGCGGAAGGTTATTTGCTGGAAACCGCCAGCCTGGACTGGTTCTATCACCACTACGCAGCGGATCTGGCACAGCGTCATGACTGGCGTTGTTCACCGCTGTATGCGGCTGATGCATTGCGCGGCAGTGCGCCTGCCTTGCTGTATGCCGCGCAATACGACCCGCTGCTGGACGAGGGTCTGGCCTATGCCGAGGCGCTACGTGAACAGGGCGTCTCGGTGCACGCGCAGCTGTGTCATGGCATGACCCATGACTTTCTGAGGATGGGCGGGCTGGTGCCCGAAGTGGACAGCTACTTCCGGCAAGCGGCGCAGTTTCTCTCGCGTCACTGGTAAACATCGAGTGAAGCCTGAACAGGCCTCTGTTCAGGCTTCACCACGATTGGCATAGGTATCTACACATCTTTCCATGCAGGGATTTTTGCGTACATATCCGCTACCGCGTTAAGGGCTTCTATTGGTTGCGCTTTTACAGCGCCTCACTTTTGAAAAGAGCCGGAAGCCGGCCCAGCCAAAAGTAAGCAAAAGGCTCATACCCCACCACTCGGCCCCTCGCTGTCGCTCGGTGTACCCGCCCGCAGATCCTGAACCGTGGGCCGCTGCAATGGGCCATCCATGGCCCGGTGCAGCTAACCCGGCGTCCTGCCGGGTTGCCCAC
This sequence comes from Pseudomonas viridiflava, assembly GCF_900602065.1. Taxonomy (GTDB): domain Bacteria; phylum Pseudomonadota; class Gammaproteobacteria; order Pseudomonadales; family Pseudomonadaceae; genus Aquipseudomonas. The sequence goes on from NZ_UWFN01000386.1 coordinate 10,854, forward strand.
GCTTCAGAATCTCCGTTCGGCCAGCGTGGTTTAACGGGGCGCCCCAGATCAAAAACACGGCGGCCTGAAAGCCGACCTGTTTGTGTAAATTTACCGACCTTCTGGAGCACCCCCCACGCCACTGACACAACGCTGTCGCGCAGCAAACTCAGTTCATGTGGGAGCGGTGCTTGCCCGCGATAAAGGCGACGCGGTCTGAAGGATACACCGCGCTGTTCTTATCGCGGGCAAGCACCGCTCCCACAAAAAACCGCATGTATCCAGGCTCTGCTTCAGATCTGCTTCAGATCTGCTTTAGATTTTGATCTTAGGCGCCCCGTTAAACCACGACGGCCGGAAATCGACATTGCTGCGTGGGGCAAACCGGCAGGGATGCCGGTTTAGCTGCCTCAGGCCATGGATGGCCGGTGGCAGCGGCCCCACGCAGCAATGTCGAATTACGGGTATGCCGAGCGACAGCGAGGCACCAAGTGGTGGGGCAAAAGCGTTTTGGTTACTTTTGTCTGGGCCGGCTTCCGGATCTATCAAAAGTGACGCGCTGTAAAAGCGCAACCAATACATGCCATTAACGCGTTAACGGATATGTACACAAGAATTGCTGCATGAAAGTTGTGTAGATACCTATGCCACGATTGGCAGCGCAACCGATCAGCGCCGCTGGCGGTGCATCAGCCAGAGGAAGTACGGACAACCGATAAAGGCTGCCAGCAACCCTGCAGAAACCGGCCACGGGTAAGCGATATTACGTCCCAGCCAGTCGGCTACGAGCATGATCAGTCCGCCGATGATTGCACTCAGCAAGATCTGCGGCGCAGTACGGTGCACGCCGAGCTGGCGGGCGATGTGCGGCGCGATCAAACCAACGAAGCTCAGCGGGCCGACGATCAGCGTGGCGGTCGCGGTCAGTACTGCTGCCACGCCGAGAATCGCCAGGTGGCTGAGACGCAATGGCAAGCCGAGGGCTGAGGCCGTGCCGCCACCCAGAGTCAGCAAGTCCAGCGGCCGCGAAAGCAACAGGCTGACCAGCAGCATGACGCCAGCGATTACCAGCGCCGTCAGCGCGGCCGGACCGTCGACGTGATAGGTCGAACCGGTCATCCAGCTCAACAGCAAGGTCATGCGCGGATCTCCGCTGGCCATCAACAGCGTGCTCAACGCCCCCATCAGCGTGGTCAGGCAGACCCCGGTAAGTAACAGGCGCTCCGGGCTCAAGGCGCTGCGCCAGTTGAACCAGAACAGTGCGCCGAGTGTGAGCAGGGTACCGGCGCAGGCTGCTGGTACCATCAAGGCCTGTGGCTGTGGCACCAACAGGAATAGCACCATCACCCCCAACGCTGCACCGGAGCTGGCACCCAGTACTTCCGGGCTGGCCATCGGGTTGCCGGTCAGACGCTGGATCAGCAAACCAGCCACCGCCAACATGACTCCGGCGCTGAGCGAACCCATTACCCGTGGCAATCGCCATTGCAACGCGCCGTCGAATTGCTCCGGGCCGCTCCAGTGCCAGCCGTGCAAGCCGATGCCCAGGCTGATTGCCGGTATGACCAGCAACAAGAGCAGTACTGCACCGACGCTGATGTACCGGCCAGTGTTGTGCAACCTGCGCCACGTGCTGCCCTGCTGCGCGACGATGCCGCCGCTGCGCTGGCGCTTGAGCAACCAAAGCAACAGCGGCACGCTAAACACGGCGGTGAGAATGCCGGCCGGCACTTCACCGACAAATCGTGACAGCTCACGCGCGCACTGGTCCACCAGACACAACAGCGCTGCGCCCATCAACGGTGCCCATATTAGCCGTTGGCGCAAGGTGCGCGCCCCGCTGAGGCGGGCGATGGCTGGCGCTGCGAGGCCGACAAAACCGATGATGCCGACGGCACTGGTAACGAAGGCGCTGAGTGCCACGGCGACTACTAGCCCCAAGGTGCGCGTGGTCCGCAGCGAAACCCCAAGGCTGGCCGCGCTCTGGTCTTCAAGCCCCAGCACGGCCAGAGGCCTGGCGAGCAAACCGGCAATCAGTGCGGCGACTGCCAGACGAGGCGCCAGATAAGTCACGCCTTCCCAGCCACTCTGGTTGAGTGAACCGGCTTGCCAGAGCAGCAGGTCGACGAGGTAGTCATGGTTGAACAACACCAGCAGTGAATTGATGGCGTTGCAATACAGGCTGATCACCATGCCCGCGAGGATAAAACGCAGCGAAGACATCGTGCGGCTCCAGGCGAAGGCGAACAGCGCCAGCGTGGCCAGCCCGGCACCGACCAGCGTCACTCCCTCCAGGCCATGCAGCAGCAGGGCAGGTGCGGCGATAGTGGCAATCGACAGGGCCAGATTGGCTCCGGCCGCCACGCCGAGCGTGACCGGCTCGGCCAGCGGGTTGCGCAGAATCTGCTGAAACAGCGTCCCCGCCAGCCCTAACGCAGCCCCTACCATCAGGCTGACCAGCAGGCGTGGTGCGAAGCTGAAATGCAGCAGGACCTGACGGCCGTCGTCCAGGTCTGGGGTCCACAGTGCCTGCCACCACAGCGCGCTGGGCAGCAGGGCCTGTAAGCCATGCACCGCGATCAGCACCGCCAGCAAGGCCAGCACCAGAACCCAGGGCAGAGGTCCCTGGAACAGCGCAGGGCGAGGGGCCGTCAGGCCGATAGCCGGTTCAAGCATGCTCTTGTTCTCCGCGATGGCTCAGGTACGTGCCGATCAATTCGGCCAGGTTGAGTGCCGAGGCAGCCGCGCCGTAAGGGAAGAATTTACCCAGCGCCAGGGTGTTGCCGCGTCGCACTGCGGGCAGGTTTTCCCACAGCGCGTTGGTCTGGCGCAGACTCTGCAGTCGCGCCAACGTCGTCGGAATTTCGATGTACAGCAGGTGCGCGTCCGGGGTTTCGGCGAGTCGTTCGACGCCAATCAGGGCAATGCCCATGGCGCTGCTTGGGCCTTGCCAGGCATTGACCAGACCGAGCCGGTCGAGCACGTCCTGAATCATGCTGTTCTTGCCGTAGACCGTCGCATGGCGACCGTCCTGATTGAGCACTGCCACACAGATCGGCGGCTGAGGGCGTTGCGCCAGTTGTGCGCGCAGTTGAGCGAGACGGGTTTCACCAGCGGCGATCCAGCTTGCGGCCTGTTGCTGGCGGTCGATACGGGCTGCGAGCCTGGTCATGAAGCCAGTGGCGCTGGTCCAGACGCTAACGGCGCTGGGGTAGACATCGACCACTTCGGTGGGCGCAATGCCCTGCAGCGAGCGGGCGATGGCAGGCGGCATTTGATCGCTGAGGATCAATTGCGGGGAGAGTTCTTTGATCAATTCAAGATTGGGTTCCCAGTAGGGGCCCACGTCGAGGACTTCGGGAGGCAGTGGCGCAGTGGGCATGCGTCGGCTGTAATAACTGCCGTCGGAGATCGCCAGTGGCGTGACTCCCAGCGTCAACAGCGTTTCGGCGGCAGCCCAGTTGATGGCGATGATACGTTGCAGCGGGGCGGCGAAGAGGCTCATGGTGGGCAGACCGCTGGTCAGCGCAAGGCCGCCCACGGCAAATCGCTTAAGCAGGTGACGTCGGGTCAGAGGCATGTTCGTCCTCCTCGGTGGTAACGGCTCATCGTGATCCTCCAGAAACGACACCGGGCCCCTTGATCAAAGGAGCCCGGCTGAGGGTTCAGCAACGCACTGACAGGCGCTGCCTGCCCGACGCAGCATTGTGCTGCGCGGACAGACGTATACCCGTGAAAGATCAGGCGTTGATCACCATTTGTATTTCACGCTGGTCAGCAAGGTGCGGCGCATGCCCGGGTAGCACTCGTACGAGTCATCGCAAGTGGCTGAGTATTTCTCGTCGAGCAGGTTTTGGGCATTGACCGACACAGTCACGCTCTTGTTGAGCGGGTAGCTCGCGCCCGCGTCGAACAGGGTGTAGTTGTCGATGTGGAAGGTGTTGGCGTTATCGCCGTAGAGCACGCCGGTATAACGTGCGCCGCCACCCAGGCTGAGGCCATTAAGGATCGTGTCGTGGAAGGTGTAGTTCAGCCAGGCTGAAGCCATGTGCTTGGGCACGTTTGCCGGACGATTACCCTCGTCGCCACGGTTGCTCTTGGTGATCTCGGCCTTGGTGTAGGTGTAGGACGCAATCAGGTCCCAGTTCTGGTCCAGTTTGGCCTTGACCTCGGCTTCGATACCGCGCGACTGCTGTTCGCCACTGGCGACCGAGAAACCGGGATTGCCCAGTTCCTGGGTCAGTACGTTGGTCTTGGTCAGGTCGTAGGCTGCCAGGGTCATCAGGATATCGTCGGTAGGCTGGTATTTGACACCCGCTTCCCACTGATGCGCTTCGCTCGAATCAAAGGCGTTACCGCTGCTGTCCAGGCCAGTATTAGGCGCAAAGGACTCGGAATAGCTGACGTACGGCGCCAGGCCGAACTCGGTCAGGTAGGTCAGGCCCAGACGGCCAGTAAAGGCGTTGTCTTTCTGGTTCGACGAGGCACCGGCGTAGTTATCCAGGTCATTGCGCACATAGTCGTAGCGACCGCCTGCGGTCAGGATCCAGTGATCGTCGAACTTGATCTGGTCTTGAATGTAGCCACCGATCTGCTCAATGCTCTGGTCATAGTTGATCGAGCCGATGCTGTTGGCCTGGGTTGGGCGGGTCACCGGCTGGCCGTAGACCGGGTTGTAGACGTTCAGGTCCGGGCCGCGCACGCGCCAGCGAGTGACGTCCGCGTCCTGCCAGGTGTAATCCACGCCGGTCAGCAGCTTGTGCGTGAACGGGCCGGTCTGGAAGTCAGCCTGCAACTGGTTGTCCAGCGCAAAAGTGTTCATGTGCTGATCAAAACGGTCTGCGCCGCGAATGGTGTTTCCGGTGCCGACGTCAACACTGAACGGCAGCAGGTTCTGGAAGATCACGTCTACCTGACCATAGCGGGCGTTCTGGCGGAATTCCCAGGTGTCGTCGAAACGATGACGGAACTCATAACCGAAGCTGTACTGATCCTGATTCAGGTGGTTGAAGCTGTGATCACCCATCAGCGTATTGGTGGTGTGCCCGTTCGGCGTGCTGTAAGCAAACAGCGAGCCGCCGTTACGGTCACGCAGGAAGTCGCTGAGGAACGTCAGGCTGGTGTCTTCGTCCGGTGCCCAGGTGAAGGATGGCGCGATGTACAGGCGGTCGTCTTTGACTTCGTGGCCATCGTCGTAGTCCACCTGCGTGTTGGAGTCCCGTACCGATCCGACGACGCGATAAAGGAAGTGTTGCTGATCATCCAGTGCGCCACCAAGGTCGAACTGGCCTTGTCGGCGGTCATAGTTGCCGACTGAAAGCTGTACTTCGTTGACATGGTTGACTTCGGGTTTCTTGCTGACGCGGTTGATGATGCCGCCAGCGTCACCTTGGCCGAACAGGGTCGAAGAAGGGCCTTTTACCACGTCGATACGGTCAAACGCATAAGGTTCGCTGCGGAAGAACGCATAGCTGTTGTTCTGCTGACGCAGGCCATTGAGGTAGTCGCTGGTGGACTGACCGTTGAAACCGCGAATATACAGCCAGTCGAAACCTTTCGGATCCAGACCATAAGCTTCGACTTTGACGCCCGGGACGTAACGCAACGCATCCGTGACGGTTTGCGCGCCCTGGTCTTCCATCTGCTTGCGGGTGACCACGGAGATGGACTGCGGGATCTCGATCAGCGGCGTATTGGTCTTGCTGGCGCTGTTGCTGGTTTTCGGAACGTAGCTCTCGTACCCCTCTGGCACCGCCGCGCGACCGGAAATGATCTGGTCGGGCATGGTCAGTGGGCCGCTGGTCGGTGCCGCGGCAAGCAAGGTGACCCGGCTGCCTTCTATCTGATACTGGATGCCCGTCCCACGGAGCAGCGAGTTCAGTGCTTGCGTTGGTTCAATTTCGCCGTGCAGCTCGGGGCTGCGCAGGTTCTGCAATTGATCCGGGTTGAACACGATCTGCAAGTCAGACTGTGTACCGAGACTGATCAGCGCCGAACCCAGCGGTTGCGCCGGAATATCGATGCGCACCGGTGCGGCAATTGCGTTGGTGGCGGTCAGCGCCAGACCCAGGGCGGCGCTGCTGATCAACATTGCCAGATGGCTGGTCGGGTGTTTGAGGGTTGGGGGCTTGCTTTTACCAATCAATTTTTACGCTCCTGGATACTGGTTTTTAATAAAACTTTTTTAGTTTTTTTAGTTTTTTGGTGTTGGCGATGACAGACAGCTTTTTTACAACTACGGCGCCACTGTAATCAGGGGCGCCGTGACGGATCAGGTGAGTGCGACGTCGGGGCTGGTTGACGAGGTGTCCTTGTTATTGCGCTGGACCTCGACGATTTTCCCCGCGCTCATCCGCAGTAATCGGTCGGCGACATCGAAGTAGCGATCGTCGTGAGAAATCACGATCAAGGTCTTGCCCTGGGCGCGCAGCTCCGGCAGCAACTCGGTGTAGAAAATGCGCCGGAACTCAGGGTCCTGGTCTGCGGCCCACTCATCGAACACCAGCACCGGGCGCTTCTCTAACCAGGCTTGAACCAGAGCCAGGCGTTTGCGCTGACCGGTGGACAGGTCGGTGGTGGAATAGCTGTGGTCGTTCAGTGAGACCTTGTGGGCAATTTCCAGCCGTTCCAGATAGCGGTTGGCTTCGGCGGGGATTTCAGCACTGTCCTTGAGCAGGTCTTCGAACAGGAAGTAGTCGGCAAAAATAGTCGTGAACAGCTGGCGATAGTCGTCGCGGTTGCTGTCGTCGACAGGTTTTCCATCAATCAATACCTGGCCGCTCTGTGGCACATAAAGGCCCAATAGCAGTTTGATCATGCTGGTTTTACCGCAGCCGTTTTCGCCCGCAATAAACAGAATCTCACCGCGCTGGATGGTCAGGTTGAGCGGACCGACACCAAAACCAGTGCTGCCGTCTTCGGTAGGGTAGTGGTAGCTCAGGTCACGCAGTTCGATCTGCTCAATGTCCAGGGTTTTGCGCTCATCGTCGCGCAACAGCAGGTTGGGCTCCGGAGAAGAGAACCGAATCGACAGCTCGGCAATGCGCCGGAAAGCAACTTGGGCACGACTGACGATGGGCAGGTTGCCGACCAGATGCTCAAGCGGGCCTTTCATGTACAGCAACACCAGAATAAAGCCGCTGAGGGTGGCTCTATCGGTGCTCGGCCAGATTGACTCATAGGCCAGAGCCAGGCCTATGACGATGAAGAACAGGGTGGAGCCGAAGCCTTTGGCGACCACAAACAGGTTGATCGAACGAACCTGGATATCGCAGATGCGATCAATGGTGCCTTGCAGGCGCTCGTTGTAGTGCTGGAAGCGGCGCGGGCGGCTGATACGCAGCTCCTTGGCGCCTTCAGCCAGGGCACGGTAGTGCTTTTGCAGTTCGTCTTCTTCTTCGCGGGCCTGAAAGAACCCACGGATGCCACGGCTGCGCACCAGAAACTGGATGGCGCTGCCAATGATGATGGCGACCGCGGTGGTGAGGAACATCGGCAGCGACAAGACCGCCAGGTAGCCCAGGCAGCTCAGGCAGACCGTCAGCGATACCGCCAGCGGTGCAAAGGCGAACACAAAGTCGCTGATGGTATCGATGTCGTGCGTCAGTACCGGGATCAGGCGATGACTGCGATAGCGCTCGATCTGCTCGATAGGGGCGGAGATGATCTTGCTGCCCAGCTCTTTACGTAACCGTGCGATGGAGTGCTGCCCGACATAGTTGGTGCCGATGTCAGAAATGATCGATCCCAACAGCGCCAGCACGCAGAGGCCGGCAAACCCTGCCAGCAAGCCTGATTGCATGCCACCTTCGGCATTCAGGCTGTGGTTGATGGTGGCAAGTAGCGCAGTAATGCTGGCGCCGCCGATGATGCCGAGGACCGTCGCCATCAGCAACTGTGGCCAGAACGGCCGCAGTAGCTTGAAAAGCTCACCAAGGGTGCTTTGTGGGGGAGTCTGCATCATTTTTTCCTGGGCTCTGCGGCCACCGTCGGGCACGCTGGAATTCAAGGGCTGATCGGTGCTTTGGCCCTGAGAGGCAACGCCAATCCGAATCATTTTTGTTAAGACGAGTGAGCGAAGGAAAATTTAAGAAAAATTGCATGCTGGCAATTCGCCTTTTGTGGTGCGGGATTCTTCGTCTGGGCCAGCCCTGTCATGAACAGGCTCGCTGCTGCAAGAAAACATCACGAATTCAAAGGTTTATGCGGTGTTTGCTAAGCGGGGCAGTGGTGTCTTTGACACCGCGCTGTCGCGCAGCCGGCACTGCCCTGACTGGGACCGAATTTATCCGGGAAGGCGGCATTTCCGGCGATAAAGGTGTATTGGATGTACCGGCCCCTTCCCGGATAAAGCGAATCGCCTGCCGATACTGCCTGCGAGGGGCGGGTCGACTGCGCTTTAACTTAGCGATCCACTACTGCGGCCCGATACGCAAATGAGAAACATTACTAAAGTTTTTCCGAGCGCTCTCGTCACTACCTTTGAATGCACTTTTGAAAGCGCTTCTTCTGGCCGATGCGCAGGTGTTGGAAAAGGCAGGCTGCGCCGTGAAGGCGGAGTAACGCCACCCTCACGGTGAGGAAGATTTATTCCGGCCCGCGTCGTGCTCCACAGCTACCGTGAAACAGGACACTGGCATCATGACTCAGTTGATCTCACCGACCTACGACGTACTTGGCATTGGCTTTGGTCCGTCTAATCTGGCGCTGGCGATTGCTTTGCAGGAACAGGCTCTGCAGCAGGGGCGCAATTATCAGGCGCTTTTCCTCGACAAGCAGCACGACTACCGCTGGCATGGCAACACCCTCGTCACCCAGAGCGAGTTACAGATTTCCTACCTCAAGGATCTGGTCACCTTGCGTAACCCGACCAGCCCTTTCAGTTTCGTGAATTACCTGCACAAACACGACCGACTGATCGACTTCATAAACCTGGGCACACTTTATCCGTGCCGTATGGAATACAACGACTATCTGTGCTGGGTGGCCCGACAATTTTCCGAGCAGTGCGCCTATGGCGAAGAAGTTTCCCGCGTTGAGCCCGTGCAAGGTCCTGATGGCATAGAACTGCTCAAAGTGCTGTCCACCGATGTGCGGGGTCAGGAGCGTTTCCGTCTGGCGCGCTCCGTGGTCGTCAGTACCGGTGGGACGCCACGTATCCCGGCGGCGTTCAGTCATCTGCGTAACGACGCGCGTGTGTTCCACCACTCGCGCTACCTGGAAAGTATCGCCAAACAGCCATGCCTGAAGAACCCGTTGATGCGCATTGCGGTGATTGGCGGCGGGCAGAGTGCGGCCGAGGCGTTCATTGACCTGAATGACAGCTACCCTTCGGCGCAGGTCGACATGATTCTGCGTGCAGCGGTGCTAAAACCAGCGGATGACAGCCCTTTCGTCAACGAAATCTTCGCGCCGAGCTATACCGATCTGGTGTTCAACGAGCCGCAGGCAGAGCGTGAAAAGTTGATCCAGGAATACCACAACACCAACTATTCGGTGGTGGATCTCAACCTGATCGAGTCGATCTATTCGATTTTTTACCGACAGAAAGTTGCCAACCAGCAGCGTCATGCGTTTCTTAGCCGGCGCACTGTCGAGTTGGCCGGTGCCGACAGCAACGGCATCGAACTGACCCTGCGCGACAGCGCCACCGGCGCGACCGAGCAACGCCGTTATGACGTGGTGATTCTGGCTACCGGTTATCAGCGCAGCTCCCATCGCGAGCTGCTCGCGCCGCTCAAGGATTACCTCGCCGACTATGAAGTGGGTCGCGATTACCGTTTGAAAACCGATCCGCGTCTGCGTGCGGGCATCTACATGCAGGGCTTCAGCCAGGACAGCCACGGCCTTAGTGACACGCTGCTGTCGGTGTTGCCGATGCGTGCTGCGGAGATCGCTGCGTCGATTTTCGATCAGCCAAAGGGTGGCAAAAGCATCAATCGCGATACGAAGAGCCTGGCGGCACGAAGTGCCTGAGCGACTGTGACTGCGGTGTGATTTACACATCCGGACTAAATCCTCAGCGCCCCTGAGCGTCATACGAACCGGGGGCGCTGTTTTTCAATGCGCATTATTTCGCGGCCCGAGGTGGTCCTGCCATGTCCTGCAACTCTACCAACGGAACGTTGTTACTGCCCGATGGGCGCCGACTGTTCGCCGATGCAGGCGAGCGCTTCCTTATGTTGCTGGTCGACGATAAGCCGCTGCTTGAAGTGGCGCGTGACGGCGATGTCTGGCAGGTGCCGCATGATCGCGAGCCGTCACAACTGAATTTCGCACCGTGGGCATTGGCTGCGCTGATGGTGCAGAGCCGCGAAGTGTTCTTCGAGCAATGCCGGTTATGTTGACGTTATTTCACCTGGCCGTGATCACTCCCGACTCCAGGCAGCGCGGGGCGCAAGTATGATTGCTGCCCTTGCGCCGCTGTTCATGGGGCAGTTCGCAAGCTATCGCGACGTGCTGGTAACGCGTGATGACCCTCGGCCCTCGATTGCTTCCACGCGGCTGTTGCAGCCTGAGTATCTGGAGCCTGTGCTGCAGCGTTTTTCACCGGAACACGCGGGCCAGGACCGTCGCGCCCTGGCGTCACAATGGTCGAAGTATTATCTGGTCAAGCTGATTCCGCCGGTGGTGGCTGCTGCTCTGGTACTTGGCCGTCGCCTGCCGTTGGACTTTGCTGACGTCGAGGTGGTGCTTGATGCACAGGGCCTGCCTGAAGCCTTCAAGCTGACGGGCGACGGCGAGGTGTTCAGTAGCCCGCCGAGCGATCCGTTCCAACGTTTCAGCGACCTGATCGACACCCACTTGCAGCCTTTTGTGCAGGGCCTGGCCAGTGAGGTCAAGCTCTCACCCAAAGTGCTGTGGAGCAACGCCGGTAACTATTTCGAGTGGTTTATCGGTGAAATGGCGCGAGTGCCGCTGCCGCCGCATCTATTGGCGGATGGCAAGGCACTGCTGGAAACCGAATGGCGCCCGGACGGCTCACGCAATCCGCTGTTTTTTCCGATTCGCTACGAACCCGTGTCCTGTGACCTGCGCGCAGACGGACGCTGGCGTCAACGGCGAGTCTGCTGCATTCGCTATCGTCTGGACACGCTGGCTCATTGTGATAACTGTCCTTTGATCGACGAGCCGCCGCCGGAAATGATCACCCTCTAGCCGCCCTTGGCACTGCCGGGCGGTAAACCATCGCGCAGCGCTCAATTATTCATCTCAATCAGTCAGATCGGGTAGCTGATCGGTGAACCGTCGACAGGGTTGGGCAGCACGCCCATCGCAATGCCATAAATGTCTTGCAGGATTTCACTGCGCATCAACTGGCTTGGACTGCCCTGGGCGAGCAAACGTCCACCGTGCAGTGCCAGCAGATGGTCGCAATAACGAGCTGCCATATTGACGTCATGCAAGACCACCAGCACCCCGAGGTTGAGTTCGCGGCTAAGGGTCTTGACCCTGCCGAGCACTTCCACCTGATGGGCGATGTCCAGTGCAGACGTCGGCTCGTCGAGCAGCAGGAAACGGCTGTTTTGCGACAGCAACATGGCCAGCCAGACCCGTTGGCGCTCGCCACCGGACAACTGGTCGACCATTCGTTCGGCAAAGGTGTCGGTGTCGGTCAGTTCCAGCGCACGATCAATGTGCATGTTGTCTTCGCGCGTCACGCGACCCAGCGCCCCATGCCAGGGGTAACGCCCAAAAGCGACCAGTTCGCGGACATTCAAGCTGTCGGTCTGCGGCAATTGTTGGGGCAGGTAAGCGACCTGACGGGCGAAATCGCGACTGTTCCAACTGCTCAGCGGCTTGCCGTCCAGGCTGATCGTTCCTGAGGAAGGTTGCAGCTGACGGGCCAACAGTTTGAGCAGGGTCGATTTGCCCGAGCCGTTGTGACCGATCAGGCCGATCATCTGGCCATGGGGCAGTTGCATGCTGAGGGGTTGGAGCAGAGTGCGCTCGGTGACGTTGAGGCTGACGTTTTCCAGATCGAACATTAAGTCACCCTTAGACCGATTGAATCGCGGGGGGAGGAGTATAGGTTTTAATGTTAATGAGAATCAATGTTGAATTGCCTTGCCTGCGGGCCGATCAGGGAGGCACGACAACTAGCTTGAAAAAAACGCCGGAATCACTGCGTTTCTCCTGTTTTTTTGATCTGCTTTTGATTTTGATCTGAGGCGCCCCGTTAAACCACGCTGGCCGAACGTAGATTCTGAAGCGTGGGGCGCTCTTGAGTTGAAGAGTGGCAAGGATGCCGGTTTAGCCGCATCGGGCCATGGATGGCCCATTGCAGCGGCCCACGGTTCAGGATCTGCGGGCGGGTAAACCGAGGTGCCGAGTGGTGGGGCACGAGCGTTTTGCTTACTTTTGGCTGAGCCGGCTTCCGGCTCCATCAAAAGTGAGGCGCTGTAGAAGCGCAACCAATATCAGCCGTTACCCCAGAAACGGATATGTACGCAAAATGCACTAAATGCACTATACGAAGGTGAGGTCCCTGCCAGCCAGATTGTCGCCCAGACCTGAACCCCAACTGAACATCCCACGCTCTTGCCAAGAAAACCTTTGGATACCTGAACTTATCTGCATTTTCTGCCTCTCATGCCGGTAGCCATTGATCGCGGCACCCTGATAAGCTCGCGGCTTTACTCGTTTGCCCTATTGGCGCATGAACAAGGAATCAGAATGAAACAGCATCGGTTGGCAGCGGCGATTGCCCTGGTCGGTCTGGTACTCGCAGGTTGTGATAAGCAAGCCAGCACTGTTGAGCTGAAAACCCCGGCACAAAAAGCGTCCTATGGCATTGGTCTGAACATGGGCAAAAGCCTGGCTCAGGAAGGCATGGACGATCTGGACTCCAAAGCCGTAGCACTGGGTATCGAAGATGCCGTCGGCAAGAAAGATCAGAAACTGAAAGACGAAGAACTGGTTGAAGCATTCTCGGCGCTGCAGAAGCGTGCCGAAGAGCGTATGGCCAAAATGAGCGAAGAGTCGGCAGCTGCCGGCAAGAAATTCCTCGAAGAAAACGGCAAGAAGGAAGGTGTAGTCACCACCGCTTCTGGCCTGCAGTATCAAATCGTCAAGAAAGCCGATGGCCCTCAGCCTAAGCCAACCGACGTAGTGACTGTTCACTACGAAGGCAAGCTGACTGATGGCAAGGTATTCGACAGCTCCGTAGAGCGCGGCAGCCCGATTGATCTGCCAGTCAGTGGCGTGATCCCGGGTTGGGTCGAAGGCCTGCAACTGATGCACGTTGGCGAAAAGATCAAGCTCTTCATCCCGAGCGATCTGGCTTACGGCGCACAGAGCCCTAGCCCGACGATCCCTGCCAACTCGGTACTGGTATTCGACCTGGAACTGCTGGGTATCAAAGACCCTGCAGCTGCGGGCGCACCTGACGCCGACGAAGAACCGGCTGCTCCCGCTTCCAAATAAGCGACGCACCGGCTTCAACACAACGCCCCGTTTCGACGGGGCGTTGTCGTTTCTGGTCGAACGGATCTGCATGGGCGTAGTCGGAGTAACATGACACGCGTCAAGGCATCAGAGCCTTGTCAGACGATCCAACACTTTGTGACAGTGGCTGTGGGTAACTTCTGGACAGCCTCAAGTCAACGATTTTTCTAGCTTTTTTTATGTGACTAAAAAACGCCCGATTTGACTCCGGACCATGTAAAACGTGGCTTGTGGCCTGAAAAAAGGGCTCTGTTCACAAGGTTATCCACAAGTTGTGTGGATAACCTTTTTGAGTATCAGGCACCCCCTTTTGTAGGATGGGTGTTTATCGGCAACGGACGACACTCAACGGGAGTGGACATGAAAGCACCCTGGAATTTGCTCCGGTATCTACCCATGGCACGGCGGCTGATTGCTGCTGGCCGCTTGCCAGGTCTGTTATTTGCCGTGGCGCGCAAAGGCTCGGCCGAAGGCAGTCGTCTGGGCAAGATAAAAGATGATTTGCGCTTGCTGCAGGCGTTATGCCTGGCGTACTGGAGAGGCGAGTATCGAGCAATCAGTCCCAAGGCGATCCTGTCGATCGTGGCGGGGTTAATGTACTTCCTGAGCCCGCTGGACGCCGTACCCGACTGGATCCCGGGGATCGGCATGCTTGACGATATTGCCGTGCTGGCATGGGTCATGAAGAGTCTGGATGCCGAGCTCAACGCCTTTCGCGCCTGGCGTGCGCGTCAGTCACCCGAGAAGCTGATTGTGGTTGAGCGTCTTCCGGCGACAGCAGCCTTGCTGGAGCAGGAAAAAGCCAAGGACTGACCCAAGAGACTGGCCGTACAGGATACCGGGGGCGTATTCAGGTGGGCGGGGAGTCCCAGACCGCTGTTAAGATGCCAGCATCAGAATAAACTTACTCGATGTGTGTAGTTGTCCTACATGGGGGTCGTATGGATCTGCAGGTTATTTCTCGTGATGGGGAGCCGGAGTACGCAGTTCTGCCGTGGGCTCAGTATCAGGCTTTGCTGCAGGCAGCCGGTTTCTCCACCCCGTCGGGCGCTGAAACAGCGTCCGCATCGGTAGCGAGTGTCGCCGAGGCTGCCGAGTTACCCGGGCTTGAGCAACTGGCTACGCTGCGTGCCGCGAAGGGACTGGAAGTGGCGCAACTGGCCAGAACCGTCGGTATCAGTCCGTCGTATCTGGACATGATCGAAAGCGGCGAGCGCAAGCCGGATGCCGCTATTCTCCGTAGCCTTGCCTGGGAACTGGGTGTGGTTGGCTGGAGGGGGGAGTCATGAGTGTGCGTATCAGTCGTCAGCACTGGGATGGGCTGTTGGCTGAACTGGATCAGGCTCGCAGACAACGTCATTTGTTGACCTATCGGGCATTGCTGGAGCGTTTGCAGTTGCCTAGCCCGGCCATGCAGACCCTGACCGCCGCGCTTGAACACCTGGCGGCTATCGACGCCAAGGCAGAGCAACCGTTGCGCAGCTCGCTGGTGATCAGCCAGGGCGCGAGTCGTTTACCGCGTACTGGCTTTTTTGAGTGCGTTGAGCGTTTGGGACGGTTTTCGGGGCCGTCGGATGGCGTTGCCGCGGCGTCATGGCATGCATCGGAAGTCGTTCGGGTTTTTGAGTTCAGCTATCCCGAGTAGCGATCTGGATTTGCCACGCTGGAATGAGATCCTTCTGTGGCGAATTCTGTGTTGGCCTGAAAATACAGTTCTTGCGGGAGCGAATTCATTCGCGAAGAGGCCGGTACATCCGCAACCTGTGTATCGCCTGAAGTGCCGCCTTCCCGAATAAATTCGGTCCCACTGGATGGCGTAGGTCCATATAAGCACCGCCCCCCGCCGGGGATTGTGCGCAGCCCATCAGCCCATCAGCCCATCAGCCCATCAGCACCCCAACTCCCGCGTATCAATCACATGTACGCTCGCGCCAATGATGTCTTTGGCGTGATGCTTGGCTTCCGAGGCGAGTTCGGCCAGCTGGCTGGCGTCCAGGTCGGCGCATGACTCGGGGTGCAGATGAATCACACCGATGGACAGTGACAGCAGCGGGAATTCCTGACGCTGCCCTTGTCGATTGGACGCGATGAAGCAGCCTGCCTCAAGGTGCTCGGCGCGATAGAAGCGTCGACATTGATTCTGAAAGTCCTCCAGCAGCAGATTAAGGCGTTTCTGCCAGTCTTCGGAGCCGAGCACCATCAGGAAGTCGTCGCCGCCAATATGGCCGACGAAGTCCTGACTGGGGTCGATACGGTCATTCAGGCACTGCGCGAGACACAGTAAAACCTCATCACCCCGACCGTAACCGTAGATGTCGTTGAAAGGCTTGAAGCTGTCGATGTCCACATAGCAGATCATCGATTCGCGCCCCTGTTGCAGCAAGCGCGTCAGACACTGCTGGATCGGCACATTGCCCGGCAGCAACGTTAACGGGTTGGCATAACGCGCCTGCTGGATCTTCAACTCGGTAATCAGCTTGAGGACATCGATCACCCGGCCAAGCCCCAGATAGTTGCCGTTCAAGGTGATGATGAAGTCTTCTTCGATGCGTTGACGGGCCCGACTGGTCAACAAACGACTGACTTTTTGCAGAGACTGGTTCAGTTCGACCGCGAGAAAATCATCGCTCATCAGGCGGCTGATCGGCTTGCGGGCGAATAACTCGGTGCCAAAGGGTTTGAGCAGCACCTCGGACAGCGAATGCCGGTGCACGATACCGCACGGTCGGCCCTGATCATCCACCACCGCCATGGAGTTCAACGCTGCCTGTTTGCGAAAGGCTTCCAGCACTGCTGCGGTCGGGGTGCTCTGCTCAACGGCGGGTTGTTCACTGAGTAGGGCGCTCAAATCGCTGCCTTCGTCTGCCAGGGTGGGGGTCGCCAGTGCGTCCAGCTTGGGTAGCAAAGTGCGTGCGTCGCGAGGCGGTTGTTCCTGTGGGCGACACAGCAGGTAGCCCTGCACCAGCTCCACACCCATTTCACTCAGTACCGCGAGCTCTTCCGGCAATTCGATACCTTCGGCGATGACCGAGGCGCGTGAAGCTTTGGCCATTTGTAGCATCGAGCCGACAAACTCACGTTTGACGGCATCCTGGTGAATGCCGTCGATGAAATGGCGATCGATCTTCACGTAGTCGGGGCGCAGTTCTGACCACAAACGCAGGCTGGAATAGCCGGCACCCAGATCGTCCATGGCAATGGAAAACCCCATGTCTCGATAGTGGTGCAGGGCGGTGTATAGAAGCTCGAAGTCTTCTGTGGGCGTTTGCTCGGTCAGTTCGATCACGACCTTGCTCGGCGCGATGTCGTAGCGTTGCAACAACTCTAGTGTCCGGCCAGGCGGGTGTGCAGCCTCCAGCAAGGATTCGGGAGAGATGTTGAGAAACAGCTTGCCCTCCAGCTTTTGCTCGCTGAACCGGCGACAGGCGCTTTCCCGGCACGCCATTTCCAGCTCGCTTAGCCGTCCGGCGTGGCGGGCTACGGCGAACAGGCTGACGGGGGAGTGCAGGATACTGTTGGACGGGCCGCGGGTGAGCGCTTCGTAACCCAGGATGCGACGTTCCGTCAGCGACACGATTGGCTGGAACAGGCTGTGCAAATCACTTCGAGCAAGAATCGAGCTCAATGCGCTCAGCTGTTCTGTCATGGTCATGGCAATCTCGGGGCAAGAAAAAAGGGGTTAAGCGCTGATGCGCTTAACCCCCTTATTTCACGACAGATTCATGACTGTTTGATGACGATTGCTATCAAATAGCCATTTCGATCCGTGACCGTGTACGCAGAAAATATTTCACCAAACACCTATTTCCGTGGGAGCGAATTCATTCGCGAAAGCGTCCTGCAAGGCAATGATGGTTTGCCTGCTATGCCAATTCGCGAATGAATTCGCTCCCACACTGCATACCCTATATCACCGGGCTGCCTACTTCTTGGCAACCGAAGCACTCAAGCCCAGATAGTCGATCAGGATGCGACCGGTCTCGGACAGGTACGCGTCGTCTTCCGGCTTGGTCTTGTCGTCGTCCATTGGCAGGGCATCTTCGTCTTCTTTCTTCAGCTCTTTAAGCGGCTCTTCACCTTTGGCTTTACGACGGGCGTTTTCCAGTGCCAGTTGCTTGCCTTCGATAGCTGCATGTTCGGCGCGACGGTCCACTTCGTTGAGGCTGACGGTTTTCTCGTTCATCAATTGCTTGGCCAGAGCCAGGCGGTTTTCGATGAACACGAACTCTGCGTCTTTCGCCGAACGGGTTTCATGTCGCGTCTGGAGCTGAGCCAGGAATGGTTTGAACGGATCAATGGCCGGCTTGATCGCCGGTTTGATGCTGTCCCAAGGCATCGCCTCAGGCAGCGCGCTCTCGCCGATTTCCTTGGTATCGATGATCGACGGATAAGTAATGTCCGGCACGACGCCCTGATGCTGGGTGCTCTGCCCGGAAACCCGATAGAACTTGGCCAGGGTCAGTTTCAGCTCACCATGGTTGAGCGGCTGAATGGTCTGCACGGTGCCTTTGCCGAAGGTCTGGCCACCGATGATCAACGCACGGTGATAGTCCTGCATGGCACCGGCGAAAATCTCCGAGGCCGAGGCGGACAGGCGGTTGACCAGCAAAGCCATCGGGCCTTTGTAGAAGGCGCCGGTGTCTTCGTCTTCAAGTACATCGACCTTGCCGTCGGCATTACGCACCAGCACGGTCGGGCCCTTGTCGATGAACAGGCTGGTCAGCTCGGTCGCTTCCTGCAGTGAGCCGCCACCGTTGTTGCGCAGATCCAGGACCACGCCGTCGACCTTCTCGGCCTGCAGTTCGGTCAGCAGTTTCTTCACGTCACGGGTAGTGCTCTTGTACTGCGGATCACCGGCGCGATACGCCTTGAAGTCCAGATAGAACGCAGGGATGTCGATCACGCCAAGTTTGTAATCACGACCATCCTGTTTCAGGTGCAGGATCGACTTCTTGGCAGCCTGCTCTTCCAGCTTCACCGCTTCACGAGTGATGGCAACGATTTTGGTGGTCTGGTCGTTAGGTGCATTGCTGGCCGGAATCACTTCCAGACGCACGACTGAGCCTTTCGGACCGCGAATCAGTTTGACGACTTCATCCAGACGCCAGCCGATCACGTCGACCATCTCTTTGTCACCCTGGGCGACGGCGACGATCTTGTCTGCTGGCGCAACCTGTTTGGTTTTTGCCGCAGGACCCGCCGGTACCAAGCGCACGATCTTCACGTTGTCATTGTCGCTCTGCAACACAGCGCCGATGCCTTCCAGCGACAGGCTCATGTTGATGTCGAAGTTTTCCGCGCTGTCGGGAGACAGGTAGTTGGTGTGCGGATCGTAAGACATGGCGAAGGTGTTGATGTACGCCTGGAAGATGTCTTCAGCACGCGTCTGGCTCAGACGTGCCAATTGATTCTTGTAGCGCTTGGTCAGCGTTTCCTGAATCTTCGACGGGTCTTTACCGGCAATCTTCAGGCGCAGGACTTCGTCTTTGACACGCTTGCGCCACAGGTCATCCAGCTCGGCCTCATTCTTCGGCCAGGCGGCGTCCTTGCGATCCACCAGCAAGCTTTCCTTGGCGGTGAAATCAAGCTTGTCGACACCTTTGTTCAGTTCGGCCAGGGCGAAATCCAGACGCGACTTGATGCGATCCAGATAGCGCTTGTAGATGGTGAAACCGGGATTCAGGTCGCCGCTTTTCAGGAAATCGTCAAACTGGGTACGCCACTTGTCGAATTCGGTGATGTCGCTGGCGAGAAAATAGCTGCGCGCCGGGTCCAGAAGCTTGAGATAGCTTTCATAGATGATCACCGAACGTTTGTCGTCCAGTGGCGGCTTGCTGTAATGGTGCCGTTTGAGCAGCTCAACCACGTTGAGACTGGCAATCACTTCATCGCGATCAGGCTGAAGGTTATCCCAGCTGTTGGCGGCGAAGGAGCTGGCGGACATCGGCAAAATGCTGAGACCCACAACCAGCGCGAGGGCGGTACTTGGTAAGAAATGCTTCATGCTGATTCGACGCGGGGACAATTGATAACGCATATTAGGCCGTCTTTGGAAGTCGCCGGTTCCGTCGGATCCGGTCGCATAATGCAAGAAAGCCCGTGCTGCTTCAGCTTCGGGCTCAGTCCAGACTCACTATGGAGGCACTGTGAAGGCATTGCAAGGCGTTGAAGGTCGTGTGGAATGGGTCGATGAGCCAAGTCCGGCTCTTGATGTAGGGCAAGTTCGTATCAAAGTTGCCGCTGCGGGTTTGAATCGGGCTGATTTATTACAGCGTGCGGGGCTCTATCCGCCACCACCGGGGGCTAGCGAAATTCTCGGAATGGAATGTTCCGGGGTGATCGCCGAAGTGGGGCCAGGTGCGTCCTGGCAAGTCGGCGACAGAGTCTGTGCGCTGCTGGCGGGCGGGGCGATGGCTGAAGAAGCGGTGGTTGATGGACGACACGTTTTGCCGGTCCCTGAAGGCCTGTCACTGGCCGAGGCTGCGGCTATTCCTGAAGTCTATGCCACCGCCTGGTTGAACCTGTTTCAGCTCGCCGGACTCAAGCCCGGCGAGAAAGTATTGCTGCACGCCGGTGCAAGTGGAGTTGGTTCAGCTGGCATTCAGCTTTGCAAGGCGTTCGGCAACCCGGTCTGGGTCAGCGTTGGCTCAGCGGACCGCCTGGAATACTGCATCGATCTGGGCGCGCAGGGCGGTGTCGTGCGCAATGAGAGCCTGGACAGCCTGAAAGATTTCGCGCCGTTCGATGTGATTCTTGATCCAGTGGGCGCCAATTACGCTGAGCTGAACGTCAAGCTGCTCAGTGTTGACGGTCGATGGGTGCTGATTGGCTTGATGGGCGGCCGCGAGGCGCAGCTGGACATGGCGCAGATCCTGAGCAAGCGCATCCAGTTGCTGGGATCGACGTTGCGCAGCCGTGATGACACGTTCAAGGCAGATCTGTTGCGTGATCTGGGGCAGCACGTCTGGCCGCTGTTCACCGAAGGCCGCCTCAAACCACAGCTGGCCCGCAGCTACCTGATCCAGGACGCTGAAGCGGCTTACGCCGAGCTGGCGGGCAACAAGGTCAATGGCAAGCTGGTGCTGGTGATTGATGAGAGCCTGGTTTAAAGCCTGAGTCCTAAACCTGTGGGAGCGAATTCATTCGCGAAGCCAGCTGTACAGGCGCTGCAGTTTTGCTGAATGTACCGGCCTCTTCGCGGATGAATCCGCTCCCACAGGGTTGCTGTCCGATCAGGAGATTTGTTGCGAGCCCACGCTACTTCCAGTTGTGAATCGGCCATCCGGCCTTCTGCGCATGCTCCAGCAAGGTCGGGTCCGGATTCACCACATGCGGGTAATCCACCTTGAGCAACAACGGCAGATCATTGCGTGAGTCCGAGTAGAAGCTGGCGCCTTCGAGGTTTTCACCTTCGGCGTCCAGCCACTCCATGAGGCGGGTGATCTTGCCTTCGCGGTAGGTCAGGGTGCCGACGGTCTTGCCGTTGTAAACACCGTGAGCCACGTCCAGATCGATCGCCAGCACTTCATCGATACCGATGCGTTCTGCGATCGGTTTTACCAGATGAACGCCCGACGCTGAAATCACCAGAATCCGGTCACCGGCAGCGCGATGCTCGGCGATGCATTTGGTCGCGTCACTGAAAATGATCGGCTCGATGTAATCCTCGACCCATGGCCCGACCAGATGATCTACTTCTTCGGGAGTACGGCCCAGCATCGGCTCCAGACTGAAGGCCATGTAGTCCTCCATCGCCAGTTTTCCTTCGCTGTAGGCCTGCATCAATTCGTGGTCGCGTTTGATGAATGAGGCTGAGTCAACCCAGCCAAGCCTGGCCATCTGCTCGCTCCACAGGCTGGCGCAGTCCCCGGCGATCAGGGTTTCATCCAGGTCAAAAATTGCTAAAGCCATTGAAAATCTGTCCTCTGAAAATTAACTGAGTGGCGGCGCAATTCCTGTAGGAGCGAGCTTGCTCGCGATAGCATTCTCCATGCTAATGGTTGCTTTACCGAGAAACCGCTATCGCGAGCAAGCTCGCTCCTACAGAGGTATTGGGGCAGGTCATCAATTGTGCCCGATTGATACAACCTCACGCCTCACGCCACCTCACACAACGCCGAAGCATCAATACTCAGCGTCACCCGCGTCCCGTCGGCCAGCAGATCGTCTGCCGAGCGATTGAGCACGTCCACAACCAACTCCACACCGCGGGCCTCGACACGGTAGCGGATCACGTTGCCCAGCAGGCTGTGGCTGCGGATTTGCCCTTCCAGGGCACCGGTCAGGCTGAGCTGAATGGACTCCGGACGAATCGCGATGCGGCTGGTGATCGGACGCTGCATCAAGCGGCTGACGTCTTCGGCTTCGAGCAGGTTGTAGTTGCCGATAAAGCCTGCGGCGAAAACATCCACCGGCGCAGTGTAAAGGGTTTCGGCGTCGCCGCTCTGCACGATACGACCCTGATTCATCAGGAAAATGCGATCTGACATGGTCAGCGCTTCTTCCTGGTCGTGGGTCACGAAGATCGTGGTCAGGCCCAGCTCACGCTGAATCGCACGGATCTGCTCGCGCAAGTGCTTGCGAATCCTGGCATCCAGCGCCGACAACGGTTCATCCAGCAGCAACAGGCGCGGACGGGTTACCAGCGAGCGGGCGAGGGCAACGCGCTGGCACTGGCCGCCGGACATCTGATGCGGATAACGGCTGGCAAAATCAGTCAGTTCCACCAGCTTCAACACTTCGGCAACCCGTTTGTGGGTGTCGTCGGCATTGACCTTCTGCATACGCAGACCGAAGGCGACGTTCTGCTCCACAGTCATGTTGGGGAACAGCGCGTAGCTCTGAAACACCATACCGATATTGCGCTTCTGCGGGGTGATCGGCACCAGATCTACACCATCGAGCACGATACGCCCGCTGTTGACCGAGGTCAGCCCGGCGATGCAGCGCAGCAAGGTCGACTTGCCACAACCGGACGGGCCGAGCAGGGTGACGAATTCGCCGCGTTCGATGGTGCAGTTGATGTCACTGAACACCGCTGTGCTGCCGTAGTTTTTTTGCAGGTTTTCGACGCTGACAAAACTCATATCAGTCTTTGTCCTTATTCAAACGATTGGCGGCCAGGGTCAGCAGCAACACGAAGAGGAAGTAGGAAATCACCAGCGCACTGTTGAAGTGGCCGCTGCTGTTGCGCATGTTGTTCAGGTACACCTGCAAGGTTTCGTAGCGCGTGCCGACCAGCAGGTTGGCAAACACGAACTCGCCGAACAGGAAGGAAAACGACAGCAGCAGGGCGACCATCAAACCTTTGCGCAGGTTGGGCAGCACCACCAGAAACGCTGCCTGCCAAGTGTTGGCGCCGAGCAGTTGCGCGGCGTCCATCAGGTCAGTCAGGTTGATCGCTTGCAGGTTGTTACTGATCGCCCGGTACATGAAGGGCAGGGCGACGGTGAAGTAGCAGCCGATCAGAATCCAGGGCGTGCCAACCATCGCGAACGGGCCTGAACCGTACAGTTGCAGCAAACCCACCGACGATGCCACCGGTGGCACCGCGAAGGGCAACAGGATCAGGATGTTCATCAGCGCATCCAGCCGCGGGAAGTGGTAGTGCACCACAAACAGCAACGGCAGGATCAGCACCACGGAGAGAATCAGCGCGCCCACACAGACCAGTAACGATTGGCCAAACGCAGCGAGGAAGCGCGGATCGCTCCACAGCGCGATGTACCACTTGAACGTCAGCCCGCTGGGCAGAATGCTTGCTGACCAACTGGTAGATATCGAATACAGCAGCGTGCCAAGCAGCGGCAGCAGGAGGATGAAGAACAGCAGATAAACGACCGTGCGGTGATAAAACCGGGCAGGGCCTCTTTCAGCGCGAGACATGGTAGCTCCTCTTCAGCAACCACTGATGAACGACGGTGACCAGTGTCATCAGGCCGACCAGAATCATCGCCAGGGCACTGGCCATGTTTGGATCAAGACTGATATCGCCCGCGACCATGGCCGCAATGCGGATCGGCAGCACGTTGAAGTTGCCCGTGGTCAGGGCATACACCGTGGCGTAAGCGCCCAACGCGTTGGCAAGCAGAATGACAAAGGTGCCAAGCAGGGCGGGAGTCAGTACCGGCAAGCCGATGTAACGCCAGAACTGAAAGCTGCTGGCGCCGAGTAATGACGCTGAATCACGCCAGTCCTGACGCAGGGCGTCGAAGGCCGGGTAAAGCAGCAACACGCCGAGGGGGATCTGGAAGTAGGTGTAGAGGATGATCAACCCGGTTTTCGAATACAGGTTGAAGTCTTCGATGATGCCCGCCTGCTTGAGCATCAAAGTCACTGCTCCGTTGAAGCCCAGCAGGATGATGAAAGCAAAGGCCAGCGGTACGCCGGAGAAGTTGCTGGTCATGTTGGCGAAGGAATTGACGAAGTCCCGCAGGCGCGAATCCACGTTGCGCAGCGAGTAGCTGCCCAGCACCGCAATGATGATGCCGAACAGGCTGGACCAGAAACTGATCTCCAGGCTGAACTGCATGGCCTGGCGGTAGAACCGCGAGTCGAAGGCCTTGATGAAGTTTTCGATGCCCCAGCCCGCTTCGGAGTGCAGACTGTTGATCGCTACCCATCCTAGCGGCGCGATCTGAAAAACGAAGAAGAACAGGGCGAACGGGAGCAGGCAGAGAAGCCCGAGCCATTTGCCGCGATTTTGGGTGCTCACTTGAGAATCTCCCGGCAGAACGGTTTGTCGTGGGGCACACCGAGCAGCTCGCAGACGATGCCGCACAACTCGGTTTGCCTGGGCGTCGCCTCAGGGTTCAGGCTGAACGCATTGCCCAGCACGAACAGCGGCACTTCGCGCTCTTCGGGCAGCAGGCCATTGTGAGAGCGGTCGTTGTTCATGCCGTGGTCGGCGGTGATCAATACCTGATAACCAGCGTCGAGCCAGACTTGCAGGTAATCCGCGATGATGATGTCAACGCTGCGTGCGCTGTTGCGGTATTGCGGGCTGTCGAGGCCGTGCTTGTGCCCGGCGTCGTCGATGTTCATGGGGTGAATCAACAGCAGATTGGGTGCGTGCCTGACCCGCAGACTTTCGGCGTCGGCGAACAGGTGCGAATCGGGGTAATGGTCCGCGTAATAGAAGTGGCCATGCTGAATCGGTAACTCGACGTCATCCGTGTGGCGATCACGTGCGGCATCGAACGGCGTACGGTTGTACAGCTCACTGACCCAGTGATAGGCCGCCGCGGCGGTACTGAGCCCGGCATCGGTGGCGTAGTGGAACATGCTGCGTTGGTTCGATAACCGGGAAACCTGGTTGTGGACGATGCCGCTTTCAATCGGCGGTACGCCCGTCAGGATGCATTCGTAAAGCGGGCGCGAGAGTGCCGGCAATTCGCATTCCAGCTTGTAAAGCGAGGCTCGACCTGCATTGGCGTAAGCCTGCAGATGGCCCATCGCATGTCGGGCCACGTCGTAGTTGAGGCCGTCGAGCACGATGAGGATGACATTGTGTTTCATGAGCCAATCGCTCCGGCCGGGTGTGTCACAGGCTGATACGTGGGTGTAAGGATAAAAAATGGCCTCATCCTTGAGGCCTTTGGTGCATCAGTTCATTTCAACGATGACTTGCTCGTTCCACATTTGCGGCAGCGCTTTGGAGGTCTTCTCCCATGCCGCTGCGTTCTTGATCGGCGTCACGCCTTTGTATTGCTCGTTTGGCAGCAGCTTGGCCTGGACTTCAGCCGGCAAGGTGAGGTGCTCGGCACGAATCGGGCGTGCGTTGCCTTTGGCCAGATTGATCTGCCCGGCGTCGCTGAAGATGTATTCACGGGCCAGCTTGGCGGCGTTAGGGTTCTTCGCGTATTTGTTGATGATGGTGGTGTAGCCGGAAATCACCGAACCGTCGGACGGGATCAGTACCACGTAGTCATCCGGGTTGGTCATCTTGGCCTTGTAGCTCAGGCCGTTGAAGTCCCAGACGATGCCCACTTCAACTTCGCCTTTTTCCATGCTCTGGATGTTCGGGTTATTGAGGGCCAGACGCTTCTGTTTGGCCAGTTCAGTGAACAACTGCAGGCCTGGAGCAATGTTGCTTTCGTCACCTTTCATGGCAATCGCAGCGGCCAGTACACCGTTGGCAGCTTGTGCGGCGGTGCTCACGTCACCCACCGTTACTTTGTATTTGCCGTTCTTCAGGTCAGCCCATTTAGTGGGTACTTCGGAACCGTGCAGCAACTTCTTGTTGACCACGAAGGCGATGGTGCCGGTGTAGGCCAGTGCCCAGTGACCGTCTTTGTCCTTGGCCCAGTCCGGAACCTGATCCCAGGTGCTTGGCTTGTAAGGTTGAGTCACGCCTTTAGCCGCTGCGATAGGGCCGAAGGCCGCCCCGACATCGCCGATGTCAGCGCTGGCGTTGTCTTTTTCCGCATCGAACTTGGCGATTTCCTGGGCCGAGCTCATGTCAGTGTCCATGTGCTTGAGGCCGTACTTGGTCTGCAAATCAGCCCAGGTGTCTTTCCAGTTCGCCCAGTCATCCGGCATGCCAACACTGTTGACTGCGCCTTCAACCTTTGCGGCTGCTTCAAGGGTTTTCAGGTCAACGTCTGCGGCCATGGCCGAAGTGCTGAGGGCGATAGCGGAACCGAGGAGTGATGCCAGCAAAAGGTGTTTCATTCGAAGCTCCTTGTGCACTTCTGAAAGTTCTTTTTAGAAGTGATCGTTGCGGGTTGGTTGGTCTAGGTCAGCAATACCTGAGCCAAGTTAAGCTTTTTCGATGACATTTTTATGTTAGCGAGGTGCCGTGCTCGTCTATGTCGTGGCGGGTTCAGGGGCTGCGGGATAAGCGTAGACCATGATCAAAGCCTTGATCTGGAAGGGCTTCAGAGGTTTTTTGGACGGTGCTGGCATGGTTTGTGATGGGGTTTGTCACGGAGCAGTCATCTACGCTAAGTAGGCTGTTTCTGCGCCCTGGTGGGGGCAATGAGAATAACTCGTGCCCTGTTATGGCGCTGGTCTAGTCCAGAAAGGTAATGTGATGCGCGAAGAAGTGCCCCGTGCGGTGACGACGATTTGCAATGCCCTGCAGGAGCAGATCGAGCATGGTCTGCTGCCGCCCGGTAGCAAATTACCCGCAGAACGTAAGCTGAGCGAAGTGTTTGATACCACGCGTATCACCTTGCGTGAGGCGTTGGTACAGCTCGAAGCGTTGGGGCTTATCTATAGAGAGGAACGGCGCGGGTGGTTTATTTCGCCGCCACGCCTGGCATACGACCTGATGCGCCGTAGCCACTTTCACGCGATGGTCAGTGCTCAGGGGCGAGTCGCTGACACTCAGGTTATCTCTGCGCGTCTGCAACCGGCTTCGGCAAAAATCTGTGAAATGCTGCAGTTGCCTGCGCTGTCCAGCGTGATTCAGATCTGCCGTGCGCGGCGTATTGATCAACGTCTGGTGCTCTATGTAGAGCATTACCTGAACCCGGAATATTTCCCCGGCATCCTTGAGTGCGATCTCAATCAGTCGCTGACCGAGCTGTACGCCAGCCGCTATGACCTGCGTTACGGGCAGGTGCGCTTCGAAATGGTCCCCACCGCGCTGCACGCAGAAGCCTCGGCGGCGCTCAAGGTTTCTCTTGGCAGCCCCGGCTTGCGTATTGCAAGAGTCAACTTCGATCAGAACGGCCGCTTGATCGATTGTGATCTGGAGTACTGGCGGCACGATGCGATCCACGTGAGCGCGGTGGTGCGGGATATTTGAGGTCAGATGAGCCTGGGCTCCGTGGGAGCGAATTTATTCGCGAAAGGGCCGGTACAGACGCTGCATCTTTATCGCCTGAAAGATTGCCTTCCCGAATAAATTCGGTCCCACGGGTTGAGCTTCCACTGAGCTCCACGGTTCTGCTTCGCTCAGGTCAGCTTCTGCAGAATCTTGAACACGACAGTGCCCAGAATCCCGATCATCCCCAGCCAGATCATGAACACGCCGCTGTTGCGCTCTTGGTAGTTGTAGCCAATGCACAACAGCAGCATGCCGGCCAGAACCGGTAGCAGAATCGAGAAAAACGCGTCCATGACGTCCAACCTCCAGAAACTGATGGAGTCAGTCTAGGCGGGTTTGGACGTCATGCGATTGATGTGGGGCAATGCTGGCTCTACAGCAGGTCTCTGATAGGAAAAATAAGAGGTTCCTCATATTAACTTCGCTCTCGCTGTCGGATGAGCGATAGGATTTATAGCGATATAAGACCGCCGTTATATTGCTATTTAATTGAAGCCGATCCAGGTGGCGTTTTAGAGTGCTTTGATTTGGCTGAAACGTTTAACTGTCATTTATGACAGCTGTCGATGTGTCGGTTATATGTTTACAGTAAAAGTTCTGCCATGCAGAAGTTAGGGGGCATTCTGCAGGCTTATTTCTTTTGTGTTTCGGTGGAAACCGATGGAGGCGATCAATGACTAGTAGTGAAGATAACCCGGAAATAACAGTGTCCTGTTTCGTCTGGCTGCGGCAGTGGGTTGGCATTAAATTTCGATTATCCGGAACAGGAACTGGGGTGTGCTGACCCGGATCTGCGGTACGAGGTTTTATTGCTTATAGAGTCTGGAAAGCAAAAAGACGCTAACTTTGTTTTTTTTAAATAGGCCAAGGAGTAGGGGAAGGGGTTAATTCATTAAGGAGAACTATCATGGGTTATAAAGAAACGAAAAATCTGGCGGCCCCTATACTGCCTCAGGCAGTTGACGGGAAATTAAGTAAAAGGGACATCCAGGAGACAGGTGGGCATGTTCGGGTTCCTGTTTATGATTTCATGGCTATTGGGGATCGGGTTACTCTGCATCTGAAAGGAGAACCCCATGAAGGGCCCATTACTTTTCCTGAGATCAAAGATGTCACTGCCGTCGCACCGATAGACTTTCAGATGACCTATGTCGGGCATCTCGTGAGCTGGGAAACACTTGATGTGCATTACGAAGTCATCAACAAACAAGGGACGGACAAGGGAACATCGGATCTGGTAACCGTTAGCATTATTTAAACTCGCCACCGACGTTTATATCTTTGCAGTCGAAACGGTTAAAAAGGATGCGCTGTGAAACGAGTGACCATGCCAGCTCAGTTATTTCGCTGCAGGCATGGTCACTCTAGCATTTGGCTCAAGGCAATTCATGACTCGCATAAAACGCGGTCAATACTTTTACCAGATGCGCCAGGTCATGGCTGCCCGCCAGTTCACGGATCGAGTGCATGGCAAACGTCGGCAGGCCAATGTCCACGGTGCGTACGCCCAGGTGGCTGGCGGTGATCGGGCCGATGGTTGAGCCACAAGCCATGTCGCTGCGTACTACAAAGCTTTGCACCGGTACTTCTTCAGCCATGCACAGATGGCGGAAGAACCCGGCGGTTTCGCTGTTGGTGGCGTAGCGCTGGTTGCTGTTGACCTTGATGACCGGGCCTGCGTTGAGCTTCGGGCCGTGGTTGGCGTCGTGTTTCTCGGCGTAGTTGGGGTGGATGCCATGCGCGTTGTCGGCAGAAACCAGCAAGGACTTCTGGATGGTACGCACATAGTCTGCGCCGTCCGGCAACAGGCGCTGAATGATCTGCTCCAGCATCGGGCCATCCGCGCCGCAGGTCGACGACGAGCCGACTTCTTCATGATCGGTGCAGACCAGCAGGCAGGTTTCGTCGCTATCGCTACCGAGCAGCGCTTGCAGACCGGCGTAGCACGACAACAGATTGTCCAGGCGCGCACCGGCAATAAAGTCCGCATTGAGCCCGACTACGGCAGCGCTTTGCGTGTCATAGAAACTCAGCTCGTAATCAAGCACCACATCGGCATTCAGGCCATGTTCGCGTGCCAGTTGATCGGTGAGCAGGGCGCGGAAATCTGCGCGCTCATCACCTGCAACCTGAGCGAGAATCGGTGGCAGCTCGGTTTGCGGGTTGATCGCCCAGCCTTCGTTGGCAGTGCGGTTGAGGTGGATCGCCAGGTTGGGGATCACGGCTATCGGTAGCTTGAAGTCGATGAGCTGGCTTTCGACCTTGCCGTCACGACGGAAGGTGACGCGACCGGCGAGAGACAGATCACGGTCGAACCACGGGGCGAGCAAGGCACCGCCGTAGACTTCGACACCCAGTTGCCAAAAGCCCTGGCGCTGCAGCTCAGGTTGCGGCTTGACCCGCAGGCACGGGCTGTCAGTGTGCGCGCCAACCATGCGGATGCCGCCGGTCAGTGGCGACTGACGGCCCAGGCGGAATGCCACAATGGATGAATCGTTGCGGGTTACGTAGTACCGGCCGCCGGTTTCCGTGGCCCAGGTTTCACGTTCGTCCAGGCGCTGGAAGCCAGAAGCTTCAAGGTGTTGGACGAGGGTAGCGGTGGCATGGAAAGGGGTAGGAGAGGCCTTGAGGAAATCAATCAGGCCCTTGTTCAGCTCTTCGCGCATAAGTCACTCCAGACAGCAATGGCGGGAGTTTACCGTATTGGTGTGTGTAGTGCTGTTGCGGGTGTGCTTATCGCTGGAAGAACGAAAGACCTGTAGGAGCTGCCGAAGGCTGCGAACGGCGGTGCATCAGGGGAGCCGCTGTTCGCAGCCTTCGGCAGCTCCTACAGAATCGTGGTGTGCCTAAAACGGCGCCGGACACTCAAACCGCAACCGCTCGCCACTCTGCGGATGCGTGAAGCTCAACATGCTTGCATGCAGGCACAAACGCGGATACGCCGCCAAGGCGTCCGGGTATGCATACAGACCATCGCCCAGCAACGGATGCCCGATCGACAGCATGTGCACCCGCAACTGATGTGAGCGCCCGGTAATTGGCGTCAGCTCGACACGACTGTAATGGCCGCAACGCTCCAGTACTTTCCAGAAAGTCTGGGCATGCTTGCCGAACTCGTGATCCACCACATGCCGAGGCTTGGTGGGCGGGTCGTAACGCAAGGGGAGGTCGATGCTGCCGCTATCCAGCGTCGGTTCACCCCAGCACAGCGCGGTGTAGGCTTTTTCGGTTTCCCGGTCATGAAACTGCCGGGACAGCTCGCGATGCGTGTCCGGATCACGGGCCAGCAGAATGATCCCGGAGGTTTCCCAATCCAGTCGATGGACAATGCGGGCTTCGGGGTAGCCGTTTTCCTGCAGGCGGGTAATCAGGCAATCCTTGTTGTCCTCGGCACGGCCGGGGACGGAAAGCAGCAGGGTTGGCTTATCAATCACCAGAACGGCAGCGTCCTGATGAATGATGCGGATGTTCGACAACGGCATTTAACGGCCTCTAAACGCAACGGCGGCATCAGCCCCACTCGCAAGAATGGTGCTAATGCCGCCGCAAGCAACCGCCGGATCTAGCGATCTGGCAGGGTGATGTTGAGTTCCAGAATCGAACAGCTGCCCTGATTTTCCAGAGCAACCTGCACATCGTTGGACTCGATGTTGACGTACTTGCGGATCACTTCAACCAGCTCTTTTTGCAGGGCTGGCAAGTAGTCCGGAGTTGTACGCTGGCCGCGTTCATGCGCCACGATGATCTGTAGACGCTCTTTCGCGACCGACGCGGTGGTGGTTTTTTTGCTGGCGCGAAAGAAGTCGAAAATGTTCATCAGTTACCCCCGAACAGGCGTTCGAAAAATCCTTTCTTCTGTACGTCCAGGAAACGGTGCTCACGATCTTTGCCCAACAGACGATCAACAGCATCGCTGTAGGCCTGACCGGCATCGCTCTGCTCATCAAGGATGACTGGCACGCCCTGGTTGGAAGCTTTCAGTACTGCCTGGGACTCAGGGATCACGCCCAGCAGTGTCACCGCGAGGATTTCCTTGACGTCTTCAACGCCCAGCATCTCGCCTTTGCTGACGCGCTCCGGGTTGTAGCGGGTCAGCAACAGGTGTTCCTTGATCGGCTCTTCGTTACGCTCGGCGCGACGCGATTTGCTGGCCAGAAGGCCCAGCATGCGGTCGGAGTCACGTACAGACGATACTTCCGGGTTGGTCACGACGATCGCTTCATCGGCGAAGTACATGGCCAGGTGAGCACCTGTCTCGATACCGGCAGGGGAGTCGCAGACGATGTACTCGAAGGATTCCTTGAGTTCCATCAGGACTTTTTCCACGCCTTCTTTGGTCAGCGCTTCCTTGTCACGGGTCTGGCTGGCGGCCAGTACGTACAGGCCTTCGATCTTCTTGTCTTTGATCAGGGCCTGTTGCAGGTTGGCTTCGCCGTTTACCACGTTGACGAAGTCATAAACAACGCGACGCTCGCAGCCCATGATCAGGTCGAGGTTACGCAAGCCAACGTCGAAGTCGACGATGACAGTTTTGTGGCCGCGCAATGCGAGACCGGTACCGATGGCGGCGCTGGTGGTGGTCTTGCCCACACCACCCTTGCCGGATGTAACCACGAGAATCTTGGCCAAGGTGTATCACCCCTAGAGGAAAAGGACAGTTAGTCCTGAAGAGCGTCCCTTGAAGCGGCGACCGTCGAACAATGATGGAAATTGAAAGCTACCGGGTGTCCTACCCTGGGAGCGATTTGCCAGGAACGATGAAAGCCCCCGGATTTCCTACTACCTTTGCTACGTTTTCGCGACGAATCAGGGATGCTTTGAAAATGGCGCAGTATCCGTTAAAGCCGGATGATGTTCAACACGTCACCGGACAGGCTGACCTGTACCGACGTACCCCAGAGTGGATCCCTGCGTAAATCTTCGGAAACCTTGTATTGCCCGGCGATGGATATCAGTTCCGCGCCCATTTGCTGACAGAAAATTCGCGCTTTGGTGTCGCCTTTTATTCCTGCCAGCGCCCGTCCGCGCAATGGGCCGTAAACATGGATGTTGCCATCGGCCAGAAGTTCCGCACCGGGACTCACCGGGGCAATCACCACCAGGTCGCCGCCCTGGGCATAAATTTGCTGACCGCCGCGCACCGGAGAGGTGATCACCCGGGTCGGTTTGATCGTTGGCTCCGGAGGCTTTTCGGCTTTCTTCTTCGCGGCGTCGCCTTCCAGAGGGTCCAGTGGACGCTCGCGAGCACCGGACGGCGGCAATACGGGCAAGTCAATCGCGATAGCGGCGGCGATGTCTTCGATACGACTGGCCCGGATCGCCAGGGTACGCAGGCCATGCTGGCGGCAAACGCGCATCAGGCCGGGTAAATCCACGGCACCGCTGTCGGCGGGAAGCTTGTCGAGCGCCAGCACCAGCGGGGTATTGCTGAAAAAATTCGGAGCCTGAGCCACTTTTGCCGCCAACTGACGGTCGAGGGCCTCAAGGTTGTTGCGAGCCAGCTCCAGCACGGTGATGGCGAGCATGCTGCCCTTGAGTTGGAAGACTGGATCCTGTTCTTGCGATTCGTTTTGGCTCATGGTCGGCATACAACGGCTTGTCGCTAAAAGTGCCGAGACTTATAACGAGAACGCCCGCTAGCCGCAAGCGGGGTCGAACCGTTGTAGAATGCGCGGCCATGGTTCTGATGGAAGCTTTAATGGATCGCCCGCGTTTTCGAGCTTATTTTCTTCACCCCCGTTTCTGGCCGCTATGGCTGGGGCTTGGGCTGCTGTGGCTGGTTGTTCAACTGCCATTTCGCGTTCTGTTAGTCATCGGGCGGCTGTTGGGCGCAGTGATGTATCGGTTCGCCGCTGATCGCAAATACATCGCGTCGCGTAACCTGCAGCTGTGTTTCCCGCATCTGTCCAGCGATGAGCGCAAGCGTCTGCTCAAGGAAAACTTCGCCTCCACGGGCATCGCCTTTTTTGAAATGGCCATGAGCTGGTGGTGGTCCAGAGAGCGCCTTGCCAGACTGGCGCACATCGAAGGCCTTGAGCATTTGCAGGCCGCTCAGCAGCAAGGGCAGGGCGTGATTCTCATGGCGTTGCACTTCACCACGCTGGAAGTCGGTGCTGCGCTGTTGGGTCAGCAACACACCATTGATGGCATGTACCGCGAACATAAAAACCCGCTGTTTGATTTTGTTCAGCGTCGTGGTCGTGAGCGTCACAACCTTGATTCGCTGGCGGTAGAGCGTGAAGACGTCCGCGGCATGCTCAAGCTACTGCGTGCCGGCCGTGCCATCTGGTACGCACCGGATCAGGATTACGGCGCCAAGCAGAGTGTTTTTGTCCCGTTGTTCGGCATTCAGGCTGCAACCGTGACGGCGACCAGCAAATTTGCCAAGCTGGGACGTGCTCAGGTTGTACCGTTTACTCAGCAGCGCCTGGCTGACGGCAGTGGCTATCGATTGGTCATCCATGCGCCGTTGCAGGATTTTCCGGGCGAAAGTGATGAAGTCGATTGCCTGCGCATCAATCAATGGGTAGAAAGTGCCATTACGGAGTGTCCTGAGCAGTATCTCTGGGCGCACCGTCGATTCAAAAGCCGACCTCCGGGCGAGCCTAAAATCTATAAAAAGCGTGAGTGATCAACTGAGGCGCAGCTAAATGCTCGAACCCGTCATCGCAATGGATGCTGTGAATGATGTAGAACCCGTTACCGGGTTGATTCTGTCTGGTGGTGGGGCGAGGGCTGCTTATCAGGTTGGGGTGTTGGCGGGGATCGCCGATTTGCTGCCTCCCGGAGCACCCAACCCGTTTCCGGTCATTGTCGGTACCTCCGCGGGTGCCATCAATGCCGTCAAACTGGCCAGCGGTGCATTGCATTTTCGTACCGCTATTCATCAGTTGACCGAGTTCTGGCAGGGCTTTCGCAGCCATCAGGTGCTGCGTAGCGACTGGCCGGGCGTGATGAGTCAGGCCGGGCGGTTCTTTGGCAACAGTCTGCTGGGGATAGGCTCCCAGGTCCCCGTCGCCCTGCTCAACAGCTCGCCGCTGCGAGACCTGCTCACTGAACGGCTGGACCTTGAAGGTATTGACGCGGCGATTGCTGCGAAGCACTTGCGCGCTGTGGCAGTGACTGCGTTTGGTTACGAGTCTGGCCACGCCATGACGTTCTATCAGGGCAAGGGCACCATTGATCCATGGCTGCGCCACCGCCGTCTGGGCGTGCCGACCCAGTTGACCATCGACCATTTGCTTGCCAGTTCGGCGATTCCACTGCTGTTCGCGCCGGTCAAAATCGATCAGGAATACTTCGGCGACGGTGCTGTGCGTCAGTCCGCCCCCATCAGCCCGGCGTTGCATCTGGGGGCCAATCGCGTGTTGGTCGTCGGTGTCAGCGGCAACCCGCGAGGCGCCGATGCCAACAGGCAGATGCAGCGGGTGACGAATGGCAAGCAGCCTACGCTGGCGCAGATTAGTGGACACATGCTCAACAGCACGTTCATCGATAATCTGGAAAGTGACATCGAAGTGTTGGAGCGCATGAATCTGGTCAGCGATCTGCTGCCCTGCGAGCACCGGGTGCG
Source organism: Pseudomonas viridiflava (assembly GCF_900602065.1). Lineage (GTDB taxonomy): Bacteria > Pseudomonadota > Gammaproteobacteria > Pseudomonadales > Pseudomonadaceae > Aquipseudomonas. Next base: position 45,626 of record NZ_UWFN01000386.1, read on the forward strand.
CCAGAAGGGCCTGGCTCCGGTTGAGGTCCTGATCATTGCCCCAAGCCAGCCGATCGACCAGATTGCTGCCCGTCATCGCCATGAACTGCCCCGTGCGCTGCGCACCTTCCTGCGCGGCCCTGGAGCCACCAAGACCAGTGGCGCAAGTGTGCTCAGCTATTTGCTGTTTGAGGCGGGTTACTGTCGGGAATTGATCGAACTGGGCCGCCATGACGCTATCGCTCAGGGCGAGCAGTTGAAGCGGTTTTTGCGGTTGTCGTGAGCTCAGATCATTCCTTGTAACTGTAGGAGCGAGCTTGCTCGCGATAGCGTCAGTTCAGCCAATAATGGTATCGACTGATGACCCGCTATCGCGAGCAAGCTCACTCCTACAGAGGTTTGCCTCAGCCACAATTCCTCACGCAGTCAACCGATCATCCCGAAAGTCCCGCAGCGCCTGCTCGATCTCTTCCCGGGTGTTCATCACGAATGGGCCGTATTGCACGATCGGCTCACGCAGCGGTTTGCCTGCGATCAGTAACACTCGGGCACCGTCTGTAGTGCTCAGTTGCAGTTCGCCTTCGCCGGACAGTCGCACCATGCGGCTGGCACTGACGTTCTGCGAGTGACCCGCTAACTCCAGGCTGCCTTCGTAGACATACAGCAACGCAAGATGCCCTTGGGGAATCTTCGGGCTGATGCTGCTACCGGCGGGCATGTGAAAGTCGAAATACTGCGGCTCGGTGTCTGGACGCTGCACGGCACCGGTTTGCTGGCGCTGACCGTCATCGAACTGCCCGGCGATCACCACCACATCAACACCCTTGCCGGTGGCCAGGCGCGGAATGTTCTCTGGCTGGATATCCTGATAACTGGCGTCGCTGAGCTTGTTCTTGCCCGGCAGGTTCAGCCACAGCTGGAAGCCGCGCATCACACCTTCTTCCTGCTCCGGCATTTCGCTGTGGATGATGCCTCGCGCAGCGGTCATCCATTGGACGCCGCCACCTTGCAGCAGGCCGACGTTGCCCATGTGATCTTCATGACGCATACGGCCTTCGAGCATGTAGGTCACGGTTTCAAAACCACGGTGTGGGTGTGGCGGGAAGCCTGCGATGTAATCGTCCGGCTTGTCGGAACCGAACTCATCAAGCATCAGAAACGGATCGAACTGCTCGACACCTGGCCCGCCGAATACACGGGTCAGTTTTACCCCGGCACCGTCCGACGCGGGCTGGCCGGCCTGGATCGAAAGCACTTTACGAAATTGGCTCATGGAGTTTCTCCTCATCAATGCCGACCATGCTATGCCTGTTTGGCCGATTGATGGGTGATGATTTTGCGGGTGATTGATCGGGTTTTTTGATGTCTTACGGCGTGATTGGGAATGTGATCACCCTGTGGGAGCGGTGCTTGGTCTGGGCGGCATTCCGACGATAAACGCTAACGCGGTATGGCTTCTTGCTGCGTCTCATGCATCGCGGGCAAGCACCGCTCCCACAGGGTGATCGCATTCCAAATAGAGTATTGATGTGCACAAAAAAAACGGCCAGCCCGATCGCTCCGGCTGGCCGTTTTTGTATCGCTGAAGTGTTACTCGGCGATCTGCAACTTGCGGGCTTCGGTGTAGACGTAACGCACCTTTTCGTATTCGAACGGTGAGTTCATCTGGCCGTAGCGGAAGCTGGTGGTGTATCGGCGATCAATAGCGCGCAGCAGGTACAGTTCCGGGTGATCACTGCTGACCTGAGCGACGTTGAGGAAGTTGATCTGCGATTCGGCAGTGAAGTCGAACAGCAGGCCGCCGGTGTCACGCAAGTTGGACGGGCCGAGCAGCGGCAGGACCAGGTACGGGCCAGCCGGTACACCATAGAAACCCAGAGTCTGGCCGAAGTCTTCGTTCTGGCGAGGCAGGCCCATTTTGGTTGCCGGGTCCCACAGGCCGACGACACCGATGGTGGTGTTAACCAGCAGGCGGCCGGTGGTTTCCAGCGAGCGCTGACCTTTGAACTGGAACAGGCTGTTCAGCAAGTTAGGAATTTCACCCAGGTTGGCGAAGAAGTTGCTCACGCCAGTACGCACGAAACTCGGGGTCACGTAGCGATAGCCGTTGACCACCGGAAGGAACACCCACTCATCGAAACGGTAGTTGAAGTGATAGACGCGCCGGTTCCAGGACTCAAGCGGGTCATAGACTTCCAGCGCGGTCAGTGTGGCGCGTTCAAATTCCCGTTGATCAAGGCCGGGGTTGAACTGCAGCGATTTCAGCGGCTGGGTAAAACCGTCGGCATCGTCTTGACGCAGCACAGTGGCCGGGTGTTCGGCGATATTGCTGTCGACGACCGGGTCCGCAGCCTGAACGGTCCCTGCGCAGAGCAGGGCAGCGAGGAGTAAAAGACGTTTAGCCACGGAAGAACTCCAGCATGGCGTCGCTGTTGACGCGGTAATTGATGTTGCCGCAATGGCCGCCGTAAGGATAAACGGTCAGGCGATCGCCGAAAGTCTTGCGCAAGAAGCCCAGGTCACCGGAGCCCAGAATCACATCGTCCGCGTTGTGCATCACGGAGATCTTCTTGCTGGTCTGCAGGTAATCCTTGAGCGCGTACAGGCTGACCTGGTCAACCAGTTGCAGCAGGCTGCCACCATCGGTGCGGGCACGCCACATCGGGATGACTTGCTCGGTCAGGTAGCAGTCGAAGTCGCACTGCAGCGCGCGGCGCAGGAACGGCGACAGACTGGTGCCTTCGGTGATCGGGAATTTCGGTGGCGTGATCAGGCCGCGACGGTTGATCAGGTCAGAGGTAAACGCGATATCGGCTGATGAAAAACGGAACGAGGTGCCGATCAACATCGCCATCTGTTCATTGGTCAGGTGCTGCTTGGACTGTTGGAAGTCATACAGCAGCGCGTCGTTGAGGTCGATGTAACCCTTCTGACGGAAGTAACGGGTCAACTTGGCAAGTACCAGCTCATAGAACGTGGTGCTGTTATCGATGCCCTTGACGTTGGTCTGTACCAGCTTGTCCAGGTTGGAGATCGAGGTGTAGAGGTTGACCGGCGGGTTGAGCAGCAGGACTTTCTTGAAGTTGAAGCTGCGGCGGGTTTCATCCAGACGACTGACGAACGCCGCGTTAAGCGCGCCGAGACTGTAGCCCGTCAGATAGAAATCGGTGATTTTCAGTTCGGTCTGTTGCGCGCGTACCGCTTGCATTACGCGGTACAGGTCCTCGGCATCTTCAGTAGAGATACCCGGGGTCGCGAAACGCGAGGCCGAGCTCATGAAGTCATAGCTGGTTGGCGAAGACAGCTGAACGACGTGGTAGCCCGCGCCGTAGTACAGCTTCTTGAGGAATTCGTTGATGGTGCTGTTGTAAGGCGCGCCGGTGCCGGCGATCAGAAAGATCAGTGGCGCGGCATGGTCTTGTTTGGCCATGCGATAACGCAACTTTTTCACGGCCCAGAAGTTGTCTGGCAGCGTGAACTCGCGCTCTGGACGCAGATTCAGGGTGTAATCATCCTGATCGATGTCGTCGTCTGCGGGCAACTCCGGACGCATGTCGGGAGGCGTGGTGGCAATGGTTGCTTCGAATGGATTCTTTAGAGGATAGCCATACGTGGCGGGGTCGACATCGACCGCCATAGCGGACGCACTCAAACAGAGGCCGCCAACAATGGCAGCGAAGCGCAGGAAACGGAGCATGACTAGATCCCTTGGGAAAGAAGTGCTGATGAGATACGCGGGCTATGACCATTGGTGTAGTGCCAAAGTGCCGTAATCGCCAGCGAACCTTTTGTAAATAGTTCGAGACAATACACGTTCTCTGGCGTCAAGAGAGCAATGGTGTGCTTTTTTATGGAGGTAAGGGATGGAATCAAACCCTATAGGCGCTCACCGAGGTTACGAGGCCAGCGATAGCGGCTTGTCTGATACACCGCCATCGCTGGCCTCGTAACCTCGGTGAGCTCCTACAGACAGGGTGATTTCAACAGGGAGAGGCCGGGTGCCTCAAACCCCAGACAGCATAAAGGGGAGCCTGGGCTCCCCTTTAAATGGTTTTTACGTGCTCTTTTTTTATTGTTTTAGGGTGGCCTGTTGTTGTTTTTGGCGACCGTGCCCTTTACTGCGTTCTTGTTCGATCCCCATCCGGGATCAAGAGCAAACGTATTTTTTTGAGCGCTGACCTTACTTCGACCTTGCGATCCAACCAGTTCGGGAGCTACCTGACGGTAGTTTTATTGTTCTCTGCCCGGTTGCGAGAGCCCGAAGGCACCTCTGTGAAGCTGATCCACTCCAAAAAAATCTGTTAGCTGCGTCTCTGTGCCTTTGTTCTTGTTATGTCAGAGCCGATACGTCTTGTTCTTATTAGGTGTGCCGCATTTTTATTCTTGTTATGCCAGAGATATAGCAGGAGCTGTGCCAACTTTAATAAGTATATATAAATCAATCGCTTATTAAATTTACGGCTGCGTGGATCGATGTCGAGAAGGTCATTATGTTCCCGTGTTACACGCTGTTACAGCGATTGCCGACGTCGCGGTAACACTCCTGTCATCGAAAAACGTTACCCGGTAGCGGCCGGAGAGAAGACCAGTCGAATGCGTCGATGCGGTGCGCTGCACTTCAACAAGTGGCAGGTCTTTTATCGCTGGCAGGGAGGGGGATTTCGTTTGACATGCAAATTTCGGACGGAACAGCCCGCTTTTTACGACAAGGTTGTCGTTGATGGCACTCAGGTGTCGTTTCTCCGTGCCTTGATGTCGCTGACAGAGCATGTCGTATTGCTCCACAGGTTGATGATCAAGGGGCGATACGATGATGGCCATCGTTCGCTGAGTCATTGAGGCGTGAAAAAGTGCGCGGTGCTCCAAGGCTGGGCGCGGACTGCGGTCTTTATAAAAACGTTAACGATGCCTGACCTTATTGTCGGGCGCGAGACTACCGGGGAAGTAACGATGAAGATGCGAAAAATCCTGGGCGTGAGTGCTGCTCTGGCGCTTGCTGTCAGTTCCACGCTGGCACATGCCAAAGAAGTGAGTATCGGTTACGTAGACGGTTGGTCCGACAGCGTCGCGACCACGAACGTTGCTGCTGAAGTGATCAAGCAAAAGCTGGGCTATGACGTGAAACTCCAGGCAGTGGCGGCCGGGATCATGTGGCAGGGCGTTGCAACGGGCAAACTGGACATGATGCTGTCGGCCTGGCTGCCGGTCACCCATGGCGAGTACCTGGCCAAGAACAAAGACAACGTTGTGAATTATGGCTCTAACTTCAAGGACGCCAAAATCGGCCTGATCGTACCCGAGTACGTGAAAGCCAAGAGCATTGAAGACCTCAAGACCGACGATTCCTTCAAGAAGAAAATCACCGGTATCGACGCGGGCTCGGGCGTGATGCTCAAGACCGATGAGGCCATCAAGGCTTACGGGCTGGATGGCTACAAACTGCAGGCCAGTTCCGGTGCGGGCATGATTGCCGAGCTGACTCGGGCGTATGGCAAAGAACAGTCCATTGCCGTGACGGGCTGGGTGCCGCACTGGATGTTTGCGAAGTGGAAGTTGCGCTTCCTGGACGACCCTAAAGGCGTCTACGGCGCAGCTGAAACCGTGGACAGCATCGGCAGCAAAGAGCTGGCCACCAAGGCTCCGGAAGTGGTGGAGTTCCTGAAGAAGTTCCAGTGGGCGTCCAAGGATGAAATTGGTGAGGTCATGCTGGCTATTCAGGACGGCGCCAAGCCCGAGGCCGCTGCCAAGGATTGGGTCGCCAAGCACCCTGATCGCGTGAAGGAGTGGACTGGCAAATAAGTCAGCCTGCTTGCGTAGCATCTGAAGCCGCCCGGTTAATCACCGGGCGGTTTTTTTTGTGTTCAGGTAAAAAGTCTTGAACCACCACAATTTTATGAGTGTCGGTGGCCTTTTGTAGGAGTGAGCTTGCTCGCGATAGCGTCGGGTCAGTCAAGGAGTTCATTACCTGACCCGACGCTATCGCGAGCAAGCTCACTCCTACAGGCCTGGCCGATTGAAAGCACAAACCCCAATCTACGACTAATGTCGCTCTAATACTAAGGTCGTCTGGAGCGCTTGCCAGACCGGACTAAAGTGCAAGACGTGACATCTCATCTGTGCTGCGAGGACAAAAACAATGAACGACAGCATTTACCTCTCGATTCAAAACAGCCCCCGTTTCAAGGAGCTGGTATCCAAAAGGGAGCGGTTCGCCTGGATTCTTTCAGCGATCATGCTCGGGCTTTACGCCGCTTTCATCCTTTTGATTGCGTATGGACCAAACATTCTGGGCGCGAAACTTAGCGCTACTTCGACTATTACCTGGGGAATGCCGATTGGGGTCGGCCTGATCGTGTCCGCTTTTGTGCTGACCGGCATCTATGTTCGTCGTGCCAACGGTGAATTCGATGACCTGAACAACGCCATCCTGAAGGAGGCACAGCAATGATCGGGCGTCTATCAGCAGTATTCGGCCTGGCCGCCTTTGCACCGTCGCTCTGGGCGGCGGATGCATTGACCGGCGCTGTGCAAAAGCAACCGTTGAACACCTCGGCGATCGTCATGTTCCTGGTGTTCGTCGCGTTCACGCTGTACATCACCTACTGGGCATCGAAGAAAAACAAGACAGCATCGGACTACTATTCAGCAGGCGGCAAGATCACCGGTTTTCAGAACGGTCTGGCCATTGCCGGTGACTACATGTCCGCGGCGTCCTTCCTGGGTATTTCCGCACTGGTGTACACCTCTGGTTATGATGGCCTGATCTACTCGATCGGCTTCCTGGTGGGCTGGCCGATCATTCTGTTCCTGATCGCCGAGCGCCTGCGTAACCTGGGCAAATACACCTTCGCTGACGTGGCCTCTTATCGCCTCAAGCAGAAAGAAATTCGCACCCTGTCCGCCTGCGGTTCGCTGGTGGTGGTTGCGTTTTACCTGATCGCGCAGATGGTCGGCGCCGGTAAGTTGATCCAGTTGCTGTTCGGGCTGGACTACACCGTTGCGGTGATCCTGGTTGGTATCCTGATGTGCCTGTATGTGCTGTTTGGCGGCATGCTGGCCACCACCTGGGTACAGATCATCAAGGCGGTGATGCTGCTCTCCGGTGCGTCGTTCATGGCGCTGATGGTGATGAAGCACGTCAACTTCGACTTCAACATGCTGTTTGCCGAGGCGGTCAAGGTTCACCCTAAAGGTGAAGCGATCATGAGCCCGGGCGGCCTGGTGAAAGATCCGATTTCGGCGTTCTCCCTGGGCCTGGCACTGATGTTCGGTACCGCAGGTCTGCCACACATCCTGATGCGCTTCTTCACCGTGAGCGATGCTAAAGAAGCGCGCAAGTCGGTGTTCTACGCAACAGGCTTCATCGGTTACTTCTACATCCTGACTTTCATCATCGGCTTCGGCGCGATCCTGCTGGTCAGCACCAACCCTGCGTTCAAGGATGCGGCCGGTGCGTTGCTGGGTGGTAACAACATGGCAGCCGTTCACCTGGCCGATGCGGTCGGTGGCAGTCTGTTCCTGGGCTTCATCTCGGCAGTAGCGTTCGCCACCATTCTGGCAGTGGTTGCCGGTCTGACTCTGGCGGGTGCTTCGGCGGTATCCCACGACCTGTATGCCAGTGTGATCAAAGAGGGCAAGGCCAACGAGAAAGACGAAATCCGTGTCTCGAAGATGACTACTATTGCGCTGGCAGTGGTGGCAATCCTTCTGGGCATCGCTTTCGAAAGCCAGAACATCGCGTTCATGGTGGGCCTGGCGTTCTCCATCGCGGCCAGCTGTAACTTCCCGGTACTGCTGCTTTCCATGTACTGGAAAAACCTGACCACCCGTGGCGCCATGATTGGCGGCTGGATGGGCCTGGTCAGTGCCGTGGTACTGATGATCCTCGGCCCGACCATTTGGGTATCGATCCTGCACAATCCGAAGGCCATCTTCCCGTACGAATACCCGGCGCTGTTCTCTATCGCCATCGCGTTCGTGGGCATATGGTTCTTCTCCATCACCGACAAGTCGAAAGCGGCAGAGGGCGAGCGAGCCTTGTTCTATCCGCAGTTCGTACGCTCCCAGACTGGCTTGGGTGCCAGCGGCGCGTCGTCGCACTAAGCTGTCGTAAGTGCTCCATAAGAAAGCAGCCTTCGGGCTGCTTTTTTATTGCAGTGGGAATCTTGCCAGCGATGGCAGTGAGGCAATAAGACCGCTATCGGCGCCATCGTTACCTCCTACAGTCAAAAAGCATTCCAATCATAGAATTGAATTGTTACTACCAGGAGCTGCCCCGCGTTCTTGAAACCGCGCTGTCGCCCAGCAAACACGGCCCTGTAGGAGCGAGCTTGCTCGCGATAGCGGTCCCACTGTTGAAAAATCATCGTCTGACCAGGTGCAATCGCGAGCAAGCTCACTCCTACAGTCAACAAGCATTCCAATCATAGAGTTGAGTTGTTACTGCCAAGAGCTACCCCAGCGTCCCTGACACCGCGATATCTCGCGGTAACCACGGCCGTGTAGGAGCGAGCTTGCTCGCGATAGCGGCAGCACTGTTGAAAAAACATCGTCTGACCAAGTGCAATCGCGAGCAAGCTCACTCCTACAGTCAACAAGCATTCCAATCATAGAATTGAATTGTTACTACCAGGAGCTGCCCCGCGTTCTTGACACCGCGCTGTCGCCCAGCAAACACGGCCCTGTAGGAGCGAGCTTGCTCGCGATAGCGGTCCCACTGTTGAAAAATCATCGTCTGACCAGGTGCAATCGCGAGCAAGCTCACTCCTACAGTCAACAAG
>NZ_UWFN01000383.1 GCF_900602065.1 Pseudomonas viridiflava
GCTCGAGCCAGGGCGGCGGCTACGCGGTCAACATCGAGAGCATTCCGCTCGAGGCGGTCGAGCGCGTGGAGATCCTGGCCGACGGCGCCTCGGCGCTGTACGGCTCGGACGCCATCGCCGGCGTGGTCAACTTCATCCTGAAAAAAGACCTGACCAAAGGCGAGATCACCGCCACCTACGGCCAGCCGAAAAAATCCGGTGGCTCGTGGTCGAGCGCCGGCCTCACCAAGGGCTGGGGCGACCTGGAGAAGGACCGCTGGAACATCCTGGCCTCGTAC
>NZ_UWFN01000387.1 GCF_900602065.1 Pseudomonas viridiflava
TCCAGACGCGCCCTGATGTCGGGGTATTTGGACAAAAAGTGGAAGGCGTAGGTAAAGGTATTGGCACTGGTCTCGTAGGCCCCGAAACACAGGGTCATGCACTCGGTCAGCAGTTGTTCGTGCGCCATGGGCTGATTGTTATCGGCGTACATGGCCTGCATGAACATCTGCACCATCGAGCGAGTGGGTGTAGGTGCAGCGGTGTGGTGCTCGACCACCGCCTCGATGAGGACCAGCATCTTCTTCTTGGCGTTGAGAAAGCGCGGGTTTTGCGGGGTGGGCACCCATGACGGCAAAGGCAGTATC
>NZ_UWFN01000379.1 GCF_900602065.1 Pseudomonas viridiflava
GCCACGCAGAGTCTGTCGATCAGGGAGACGAACTGGATATCCGCCGACGCCGCCAGTTGCCGGGTCGCCTGATCCACCGCCATGACGCTCTGGCCGAGGGCCGGGTCGCTGATGTGTGATTCATTCAGCCCCCAATGGCGGCTGGCGATGACGCTGGGCAGCGACGGACTCCACTGGGGCAGAGGACCGATCAGCACCACGTGTTTCACGCCGTAACCCTTGAGCCGGATCGCGATGCCGTTCCAGTCGGTCTTGTCGTGTCCGTCCTTTTGCGCGATGACCACAATGTCGGGGTGCAACGTTTCGATGCTGTGCAGGGCCAGTCTGTTGGAG
>NZ_UWFN01000377.1 GCF_900602065.1 Pseudomonas viridiflava
GATGTAGGCCTTGGCCTGATCCGAGTAGTGCTTGTCGAACGGTACGCCGCTCTGGCCGACGGGGTTGATGCCCAGGCTGTTGGCGGGGTCGGCGAAGTCGATGATGCGGCGGGTCGAGGGGCCGTAGTTCACGGGCCACGGCGCAGGGCGAATGCTGGCTGACAGGTTGTTCGGCACTTCATGCGTACCCGGCGCTGGGTAAGGGCCAACGTTCAACACTTTATCCAATGGCTTCTGTGAGCCCAGCGGACGTCCATGGGTCAAGGTGTGCGCTCTGCCCCAGACCCATTCGTCTGGGTTGTTGCCGTACAGGGCTTTGAGGTGCGAAACGCTGGCGCGCCACGCA
>NZ_UWFN01000375.1 GCF_900602065.1 Pseudomonas viridiflava
GGATAATCCACGCAGCCCCCGGCGACATCATCCGCCGCTCACGCAGGCGGTCCTGCGGCTGCAACCTGACGTCGGCACTCCGCCCGCCACGGGCGAAGGCGCTGTAGCCAGCGACCATATCTTCCAGCCGACTGCCGGCCCCGCCCAGAATCAGCGCCAGATTGGGCTCGGCCAGCGGCGGCAGGGTCAGCGGTACACCGCCATTACGCAGTTCTGCGGCGAAGCGTTTCGGGCCGTAGACCTCCAGCAACTGCACGGCAGGCAGGTTGAGGGACATCGACAGCGCAGAACTGGCAGCCACCGGCCCGCCGAACCCGGTCGAAAAGTTGCCTGGCCGGTAGTCGCCGTAGCGGCGCGGCACGTCCTGCATCAGTGATTCGGAGTGGATCAACCCGGCGTCCATTGCCATGCCGT
>NZ_UWFN01000373.1 GCF_900602065.1 Pseudomonas viridiflava
TTGCTGTGTATGGCTTTGCTCGAGGTGTATGTTTTTTGTACAGCTGGTCGGCTTGATCGCGGGATTTATCCCCAGGCTTGATCCAGAGCATTCGTGACGGGCATGCTTCCTTTTTCGCTTTATTTATTAACAGGCTGCGCCGCTTTAACGAGCAACGGGCTGCGCCATGTCAGGAGAACGAGATGACTTCCACCGTATTCATTACAGGCGCCACTTCCGGGTTTGGCGAGGCGTGCGCGCGTCGTTTCGCTGAAGCTGGCTGGTCGCTGGTGCTGACCGGCCGCCGCAAGGACCGCCTGGACGCGCTGAGCGCCGAGTTGTCGAAGCAGACAGGGTTCACACGCTGGTGC
>NZ_UWFN01000371.1 GCF_900602065.1 Pseudomonas viridiflava
GCTAGGCACCACGATCTACCATGCTCAGGGCGTGGAACTGGATGCGCCTCAAGCGTTTTTCGTGCCCAATTCGCAACTCAAGGCACTGCGCCGCGATGCCATCGAGGCGCTGACCGAGGCGCGCATAAAGGCTCACCCGCGCGGAGGACGCAAGGCAGAAACCACCCCGCCACCGGTTTACCCTGATTCGCACCTGTCGTTTCTGGCCAACGTTTACAACCAGAAAGCTCGCGTCTTCTACCACCGCCACGGCGTGCAGTTGATCGATGCGGCTTACGAAGCGCATGAGGAAACCGGCGAGGTGCCGGTGATGATCACCAAGCATTGTCTGCG
>NZ_UWFN01000368.1 GCF_900602065.1 Pseudomonas viridiflava
CTGCCCCTGCTGCTGGTCATTGGCGGCTATGCGATTGCGTTCTGGATGCTGATTCTGGTGATGCGCACCATTCCCGTCGGCACCACCTATGCCATCTGGTCGGGCATGGGCATTGTCATGGTGAGTATTGCGGCATTCCTGGTCTACGGTCAGAAACTCGACCTGCCCGCTCTGCTGGGCATGGGAATGATCGTGGCGGGTGTGGTGGTCATTCAGGTGTTCTCGAAAACCGCCGGGCATTGAAAGTCCGTTCCCTTATAATGGCTGCAACCTTTACTCACTGAGGTGCCCATGCCATCTGTTATTT
>NZ_UWFN01000367.1 GCF_900602065.1 Pseudomonas viridiflava
GTTTTGAGGCACGCGTGCTTTATCCGCTGCATCCAAAGCCAATTCGAGTTCTGGCAGCGTCAATTCGGTGCAGTAGGCGGGTGTGCCTGGCTGCTGACGCCACGAGTTTTCAAGATCGCCGGTGGCCAGCGCATCGAAGCCCGTATCCTCTACAAGTCGCTGCGCAATTGCCACTGCGTTCACGTCATCGCCCGCTACAGGCAACGCTATGCGGGAGGAGGAACCGGCGGGCTGGCCTTGTTCAATCAGCGTCGCCGAGAGCACCGCATTCCACGCCTTGACGACAGA
>NZ_UWFN01000362.1 GCF_900602065.1 Pseudomonas viridiflava
CGGCCACAGCGCGCTGACCCGCATCCAGCGCCGCCGACCCGATCTGATCCTGCTCGACGCCATGATGCCCGGCATGAACGGGTTCGAGACCTGCCGCCAGATCAAGGCCCAACCTGACACGGCCAACATCCCGGTGCTGTTCATGACCGCCCTCACCGACAGCGAACATGTGGTGCAAGGCTTCGAAGCAGGCGCCATCGACTACGTGACCAAACCCATACAGTGCACTGAAGTCCTGGCACGCGTCGCCTCTCACCTGCGCACCGCACGCATCCTGCAATAGGCCCGCGACGCCTCGCAACCCGCCAGCTTCGACGACATGCCCGCCTACGGAAAACTTTCAAGCCGCTTCCAAGTGACCGA
>NZ_UWFN01000360.1 GCF_900602065.1 Pseudomonas viridiflava
CTCGATACGCTGCTGTTGCCACTGTCGTTGTTGACCGTGCTGGGCGTCGGCTTCAACGCCACCGGCGGCCTGTAACGCAATTCTCAACAACACCATAAAACCAATGTGGGAGGGGGCTTGCCCCCGACGGCGGTAGTCCAGTCAATATCTTCAGCGACTGACACTCCGCTATCGGGGGCAAGCCCCCTCCCACATGGGGTTCCGTGTTCGTCTTTATTTATTTACCGAGCTTGCGCAGCTCGTCCGACTCCACCACCCGCACGCCATCCTGTTCTTCCAGCGCCAGGCGCCATAG
>NZ_UWFN01000358.1 GCF_900602065.1 Pseudomonas viridiflava
CAAGTAACGGAGCAATGGCAAAGACAACGATGGAAACGAGCAAGACACGCCCGATCGCCGCGCCCAGGCGCTGTACGATCAACCAGAGTGTGTTGCTATTCATCTGCATCCTCCCGCTCGGTTCAGCGTTGCATTTACGCGTCCAGCCAGACCTGCTCGCTGAACATGTAGCCCATGAAGCCGCCCAGCGGGTTGCTGGAATAGCCCTGGATACGCTTGTCCACGCCGTCGATGTTGCTGATGAGCACAGGGATGCCGATGCCGCAGTTCTGGCTGACCAGAGTCTGCATGTC
>NZ_UWFN01000357.1 GCF_900602065.1 Pseudomonas viridiflava
CTGCCCTGCTCGACTTGCAGGAGACCCTGCTGACCGCGCGAAGCGAAAACACCCGACTGACTCAAGCCAACTCGGACCTGGATTCCCGCCTGCTAGACAAGAATGAGCAGATCCGCTCCCTTGAAGAAAAGCATCAGCACGCCCGCGACGCGCTGGAGCACTATCGCAATTCGATCCGGGAGCAGCGCGAGCACGAGCAGCAACGCCATGAAGGCCAGGTGCAGCAGCTGCAGATGGAATTGCGGCAGGCACAGCAGAGCCTGAGCATTCGCCAGGAAGACATCACGCGCCTGAACCGCGACAACGAACGATTGCTGGCAGAAGCCCGCAGCACACAGCGCGACCTGAATATTCAGAAGGACCTGACGGACAAGGCCAGCGCTCAAGCCGCAGC
>NZ_UWFN01000353.1 GCF_900602065.1 Pseudomonas viridiflava
GGCTTCAACCACGGCATGGAAAGGATCAAGCCCATCCTTTTCGTTCTGATCGATCTGCCCGATCAGAATCAGCGTGTTGCGCATCAGAATGCCGGACAGCGCGATCAGCCCCACCAGCGCGTTGATGCCGAACGGCTGATTGAACAGTAGCAAGGTCGGCACTACCCCAATGAGCCCCAGCGGCGCGGTCATGAACACCATGACCATCGCCGACATCGAACGCACCTGCAGGATGATGATCAGCAAGGTGACCGCAATCATGATCGGGAACAGCGGCAGCAACGCCACGGTCGCCTTGGCCGACTCCTCGATCGAACCGGCCTGATCGATACGGTAACCGGCCGGCAGGTGGTCGATGATCGGCTGCAGTTCCTTGATGATCTTCGACGACACATCCGGCGGCTGCAGATGCTCGGCAATGTCGCCGAGCACGGTGATGGTGGGC
>NZ_UWFN01000351.1 GCF_900602065.1 Pseudomonas viridiflava
CGGCAAGCACCTGTTCTGCGAAGTGCCCATCAGCTTTACCGATGCAGCGCTGGGTGGCGAGCTTGAAGTGCCGACCCTCGACGGTCGCGTCAAGCTGAAGATCCCCGAGGGTACCCAGACCGGCAAGCAGTTCCGTCTGCGCGGCAAGGGTGTTGCTCCGGTGCGCGGTGGCGGTGCGGGCGACCTGATGTGTCGTGTGGCGGTCGAAACCCCGGTCAACCTCAGCAAGCGTCAGCGCGAGCTGCTGGAAGAGTTCCGCACGTCGCTTGAGAATGATGAGTCCCACTCTCCCAAGGCCAGTGGC
>NZ_UWFN01000350.1 GCF_900602065.1 Pseudomonas viridiflava
CTTTGTTCAGGCGGTTGTAAGTGGCGTTAGTCATGGTGGAATCCTTTATCGAAGTAGGTAAGTAGTAAGTGGCGTCGTTCAACTTGAGGCCAGATTAAAGGTCTTCGAATAAAGGATAAATCGGCTGAAAAGCGTTTTACTGTCAACTCAGATGAGACAGTTCGCCGAGCCACCTAATAACTTAACGCTGCTTCAATACCCGTGTTGAAATCGAGAATCCGTTCGGTGCCACAATTTTTTTCCTGCCGACGTATTCGTATGTGGCGAATTTGTCGATCAAGTCTCCGGCGCTTACGTCACTGGTTCCCAGCACGGCAACCCGTTGCGACTCCCCACAGTTACGGGACTCAGCCCTATAGACCACATAGGGTGGGGAATACTGGATCGCTTCGAAAAAAGCGCCGCATTCGTCGTCGACCAAAAACAACATCGATTTCATTTTGTCTTCCCCGTCCATGTTCTCGTAAATGCTCAGGTAGCCAATGTCTCCCACATCGTCGTAGCCCAATGAGCGAGCACGCTTGTACTCCGGGGAGTTGTGGTGAATGACCAAAGCGGCCTCTTTATTCTTCTTGTCTCGTTCGGCGTGGGCGGCCTGCGAAGCGGCCTGCGCACGAGTCACCATGCTCGTTATCTTGGCGAAAAGGGCGTTGCATCGAGTGGCGTCCTCTGCGGCGAGGTCCAGCGAACCTGAGATCGCCTGAAACCTGTCCAAACCTTTGCTGAAGTTGAGAAAGATGCTGATCACATCGTCTGGGTCATCTGTACGTCCGGTCGCACGGTAACTAGCCAGATAGTTTTGCAGAATTTCACAACGCTCAAGGTAAGGCCCTCTGTCTTTGTTATAGGGCTTGGAATCGTCGGCGAAACTGGCAGTGCTGAGCACCGTAGCAATGAGAGCAGTAAAAAGACGCGAAACCGAAGCAGCAACGGGCATGACTTATTCCTTTAAGGGTTTGACCTGATCCAAATGCAGCAAAAAGTGTTGCGATACGAAGTCAATCACGCAGGCAGCAAGCCGGCAGACCGATAGCTCTCAATAAGTGAATCAAACAGCGAGATATCCACACGACTCCGCGCCAACAGCTGCGCGCCCGAAACAGCAGCGTAGATGGCCCGCGCCCGTCCTTCGACTTGATCGGCGCTGACCAAACCTGCTGCCGCCAACGCCTTGCTCAGCCACGCAACGTTCACATCGCCATACGCCTGAACCTCGGCCTTCACCCCTTCCGGCAAATCGTCGTATTCAGCGGCCATGAAACTGCACAGGCACAAGCGGTTATCGTTCGCGAGGGACTGACGGAAGATATCGGGATAGTGACGCAGCGCGTCGGCTGCATCCGCAGCTTCAGCCAGCATGGCCTCCAGAGTGGCGGCAGTGTCTTGCCAGTAACGCCTGGCAACCGCTGCGCCCAGATCAGCCTTGCTCGGGAAGTGGTAGTAAATGCTCGCACTCTTGATACCCACGACCTGCGCCAGATCGCGGAAATTCAAGCCGCTGTAACCATGCGCCTGCGCGGCCTGCCTGGCAGCGGCCAGGATAGCTTCCCGATGGTTTGAGCTCACGTCACTGCCTCACTGTTTCGTTGGCTGGGCATCTTAGCGACTAACGGCCTTGACCGAGAAAATATTAGCCTATAAGTTCTACCTACCAACTGATAGGTAGACAGGTATTTCCCATGACCGCTAAAGCCTCAACATTCGACCCAAGCACCCTGCCCATGATGAAGATCTACGACTGGGACACCGGCCCCTATCCAGCACGCGTACGCATCGCCATTGCGGAAAAGAACCTGCAATCACGTGTCCAGTTTGAATCCGTCGACCTCTGGAAAGGCGAACACAAAAAGCCCGACTTCCTCGCCAAGAACTACTCCGGCACCCTGCCCGTACTGGAACTGAACGACGGCACACTCATCGCCGAATGCACCGCCATCACCGAGTACCTGGATAACCTGGACGGCAGCCCTGCCCTTACCGGCAGTACGCCAAAGGAAAAAGGCGTGATCCACATGATGAGCAAACGCGCCGAACTGGAACTGCTCGACGCCATCAGCGTTTACTTCCACCACGCCACACCGGGCCTCGGCCCAGACGTGGAGTTGTACCAGAACGCCGAATGGGGCTTTCGCCAACGGGACAAAGCCCTGCGCGGTATGCAGTACTTTGATTCGATACTGCAAAAACAACCTTTCGTAGCCGGTGAAAGCTTCTCGATGGCCGACATTACCGTCATCGGCGGGCTGATCTTCGCCGGGCTGGTAGAGCTTGAAATCCCGGCGGAACACAAAGCGCTGCGGGCATGGTATGCAAAGGTGCAGCAGCGTCCGAGCGTGCAGAATCGGGTGACGATGTCAGAGCCGACAGCAGCAGGTGCGTAAAGCACGATGATGTCGAATGGCACATAAAAACGCCGCCCTTGTGAGGCGGCGTTTTTATGCGGGGGGCATTAGAAGAATACGTATTAACGAATGCCGGTGATGCTGCCTTTGTTACCAGTCACTTTGACTTCAACGGTTTTGAAGATGAAATAGTCTTGAACATTCACTTCGTAACGTGGAGCTACGATCAGGTCAGCGCCAGATGATTTGACTGCCTTGTACGCTGCCGCTGCCTTGACCTTGGAAACAGGATCCGGGATCGGCAAGCCAGCCAGGGCACCACCATTCCCACCACCGTAAACCACGCCATCAGCGAATTGCGTATCGCCACCGAAGCTCAGGAAGTTGAACAGAATGTTGGTGGAGGATTCGCCACTGATTGCTTCGCCGACTTTAATGTCTGCCTTCAGATCGCTTTTGACAACGCCTTCCAGCGGCGCGCTCGGCTGACTCATGTTGTAGCTCACGCAGCCACTGGTGGTCGCAATCAACGTTGCAACAGCAGCAGACATCCATAGCTTTTTCATTAAGCATTTCCCGTTAAATGTTTAGAAGTTGTAAACAGCGGCGCACTTTAAGGGAAACAAATGGATAAAAATGTCAGAAAAATCCGTAGGTTATGTAGGCTTCAGGATTAGTTTTGAGAGAAATTTCCGCGCTTACAAAGGTGGCTAATATCTCTCAAAATTGCATGTGCCCAATTGGACGCGTGCAGAATGCATCGCGTAATTCCAGCGCGCTGATGGTTCTTTTATTGGCGTCCAAAGCTAGCGAATGCCGCAAGGCTGGCCAAAATCGAACAGGTAGATTGGGCGGTGCAGATAACGACCGCCAGAGCTGCTCGTCTCTCGCCTGAAGTGAAGACTTTTGACCATAGGGATGCTTTCCGCTGGCAAGCTCATAAAGGACGCAGGCCATGGCGTAAACATCTGTGCCGGTTGAAATCACACCATGGCTCAGCAGTTCCGGGGCGGCGTAGCTTGGCGTCCAGGCGTCAAAGCGTTCACGGCCAAGACACGGTAAGCCGCTCAAGACACCATCGAACGTGCCTCCCAGCCCAAAATCAATCAGCCGTGGCCCATTATCGGTAAGCATCATGTTCGCGGGTTTCAGGTCGCCGTGCAGTACGCCACTTTCATGGCTGTGGGCCAACGCATCAAGCAATGGAACCGCGACGGCCTTTATTTCAGCAGCATTCAAGCCCGAAGGTTGTTCGCAAAGGAATTTGTCTAACCCTGTGCCTCGCAGCAGGTCTTGAGTGATGAAAGCCCGACGACACGAAAGGTCTACCTCGAAAGCACGCATACGGATGACATAGGGATGGCAAAGATGCCGAGTCAGGGCAAACTCGCGGTACAACAAGACACCTGCGTCAGGTACGTCGACGAAGTCGTCGTTCAGGAGTTTTATTGCAACGAAAGGATCTGGCTCGCCGAACTGCTCATGTAACAGGTCACGGGCGCGATAGACCACCCCCATACCGCCCGCACCTATTATCTCCTCCAGTCGATAACGACCACACAGTACATCGGGTAACGGTGCACTAAAGGCTTGCGAGGAAGCCCCCAGGCGAGGAGCACCAAGCCCACCCGCAAGGGCAAATTGGGTCAGCGCTCCAGCTTTCTGAGGCTTTAGGCCAGCGTCGACAGATCTCGACTCAGCGCTCATGTCCGAACCACTACTGCTGTAAGGTTATCGCTGGCTGGCCCTCGCAAAACGTGATCAAACAGAAGATCAACGGTCAGTCTGGGTGAGCGGTTATTTAAAGCATTGCCCAACACCTGATGGTCAACTGCCTGGTACAGCCCATCAGAGCACAGCACAAAAACGTCGCCACACCGCACATCCAGCTCAATGACTTCAAGGCTCAGGCCATCACCGCCGCCAACCGCTCGGGTAAGCGCATGAGCACCTGGGTGCTGTGCCGCCTCCCGAGAACACATGTGTTCGTCAGCAATTAACTTTTGAAGCAAAGAATGATCACGCGTTAGTTGGTACAAGCGCTGATCGCGCCAAAGGTAGCAACGGCTATCGCCTGCCCAGACGCACACAGCGCGCGGGCCTTCAATCAACAACGCAACTACCGTGCTGCCAATCACAGGAGCGGAATCGCCAGCGCGGACGGCAACGCCCTTACCTAGACGATGATTCACCCCGCGCAAACACTCGCGGACAGCGAAAAGCCGATCGTCCAGGTCGGTGTATCGAGCGATTGCGGCGATACCGCTTACGATCAATTGACTCGCAAGATCGCCACATTGGTGACCACCCATCCCGTCGGCAACCACCCATAATCCATGCTCAGGAGAATTGAGGTACGCATCTTCGTTACGCTCTCGTATCTTGCCTCGCTCGGTACGCCCGACACTTGCGCACCTGCGAGCCGAGACTGTCAAAGCTGCCCCGCAAGTCGAAAACGTCGGATCGCATTCATATCAAACGGGTTCGGCGAGCGCTGACTGGACAATAGGTAATTAACCCGCAGGCCGCCTACATTGCCCTTCAAAACCAGCACGTCGCGCCCTCGTAGATATTCGGTCTGCATCAAATCGAACAGACGAAACAGCGACCATGGGCCTGTATTTTCCTCGAGCCCCAAGGCTTGGCCCGCGATCTTCTCCAGCACGAGACTGGTACGCCCATCATCAGCATCGGCAGGCCATCTGAATGAGACCGGCATGATCGGGCCATGACGGTACTCCATCATCTGATCGCCCAGACGGAACTCGGCGCGGCTGACGTTCGGGTCGAGGGTATAAGGCTCAAGTTTGAACTGCACTTGAGGCTCGTTGGGATTCTCTGCAAAGAACCCCCGGCGAATTACCTGGACCTGAGACATTTGTACCAGAAAGGCTCTGGACATCGGCAAACTACGACCATCAATACTGCGCAGTTTGTAGCCACCCGCATCACCACTGGTGAACGCCTTTATGTAGCTGTCGAAGAATTTATCGGCGACCCCTTGTTCCTTGAAGAACTCCCTGAAGTCATTGAGCGCAACATCACTGGTGCTATGAGCGCTGAACGGATAACGCTTGTCGATAGCCTTCCCATAGAAACCATAAAGGTCGCTCTGATAACGCTGATTGAGGAACTGATACGCATCACTCAGGACCAACGACCACGTGTCATCGGCTGCTGAGCTGAGCCAGCCATTTACCGGCTGCGGCAGTCGGCTGGATGCATTGCGTAACCCGCTCAAAACATCTCGCTGACCACTCATTCGAGCTTTGGCCCACTCGTAAGCGCTTTGATCCTGCTGGCTGGAACGAGCAAGCCCCGACAACTGCACCTGCAACTCGTTGAGCAACTGCAGGACTGGCACCAGGTCAGTAGCGGGCCCGTTATTTTCATCGAGCAGCCGATGCAAAGGTTCAAAACGCAGCTGTAGCGATTTCCTGGCAGTGTCCGGCGCAGCTTTAACGATGGCCTGCCCAGCCAGTTTGGCGACTGCCGTGACTGCCAGACTTGACGATCCTTTCTGAGCGGGCGCTGTGGACGCTAGAGCATCAGCGCTGTCGGCAAGTGTCTGAAAGCGGGTATTGGCACGGATCTCTGTCAGCAATTGCAGCAACGGTGAGTTGGCCGCCGTCAGGCTGGCCATCTGATTAGCGCCGTCAGCAGGATAGGCAAAGGGCTGCAATCCCACTTGGGCTACTGCCTCACTCCAGTGGTTGGCGTAATCACGAAAATACAGCTGCTCCAGCTCGACCATCAAGCGACGCAAATCCTGCTCGCTGATCTCGCTTCCTTCGCCAAGGACCCAATTGTCGCGCAAAATGCCACTGACCAGAGCAGGGCCTTTCACGATAAAGTTCTGTTGATAACCTTCCTGCGTATAGAAACCTGGTATCGCGTAATCGGTGCCGGAAAATGCGCTCCCTTGTGGTCCCAGATGCAGATTGAAGCGATAGTCCGGAAGACTCTGCGCTTGATCCCGAAGTGCGCGATAAACCACATTTGCCAAGGACTCGCCGCGCAACACCTGTCGCGCCTGGGTGACCAGCGTGTCATTGAGCGGATAGCTGAAAGACCGAGCAAGCAAACGCTGCAGATGCCCACTCAGACCATTCTGCGCAACGGTGTTACCGCTATAGCGCATGGACCAATCTGCCGACATCCACTCTTCTAGCCAGCCAGCATCCCGGTGCTCTCTCAAATTAAGCATCAGATACGCTCGCAAGCTGCCCATGAGCTGCTCACGGTCCTGCAGATTGGTCTGGATCTGGTTTTCGAGCCGTCTGGCAACTCGGGGCAAGAGCTGGTTTTCCAGCTCGTGCGCATAGGCGGCCTCCAGTACCGGATTGCTTTGGTCACCTTGGTAAAGTCCGTTGCGCTCCAATAGGGCTATACCTTCTCTGGACAGAAATACCTGGCTTGCTGCATAGCTGGTATCGAGAACGTTCAAGGCTGCTTTTTCATCATCCTCCGAATGCAGACGAGAGCGCTGCTGGGTCAGTTGAGCGGCAAACTCCCGCACGCTTTCCAGTCGATCATGATTTGCAGAAAAACTGGTTGCCCAAGCGAGCGTGAACACACTCAATACCACCAGTGCGCAACCATAAAGCGCGCGGTGCCACCAATGAATGCGGCGGGTTTCACGCTTGTCGAGCCCAGCCAGTTCAGCTTCCGGAAAAATCACCCGGCTCAATAGGTGGTGAATGAAGCGTGCCCCCCCAGATCGAAAGGTGGGCAGTATTTTGCTGGCCATGCCGGTTTCGGCACCAATAGACGCGGTGTCTTTATCCAGTGGTTGTGCAAGGTGTGGCGCACTGGTCAGATAAAAACCGCGTAGTTGAACTGGACGTTGGTAACGGCTCCCTGTAAATGCCATGTCAACAAACAGGCAAAGGCGCTCGCCCAGTTTTGCGAGTTGGTTAGGGAAATCCAGAATCAGACCACGACGGGCAATATCGCGCTCGACGTGCATGCGAGTAACAATCTGGCTGTTAAGTCGCTGCAGCAGAGCATCAAACTCCTCGCGCAAGACAAGTACATCAGTGCCGTTCTGCCCCTTTCGGAAACTGGTGCCCAAAACCTGCTCGCTTTCCTCACGGGAAAGCTGGTCAAAAAACGCATCGAAGCCGACGACCTGATCAGACTTGGCGAGCACCAGATAAACCGGCACATTCACATGCAGGCGCTGGTGAATCTCCCTCAGGCGGTCCCGCACCTGACGCGCCAGACCTTCCAGACCTGCCTCGTCGCCCTCCAGCGTTTCGATATCGATGGTCACCAAAACACCGTTTAGTGGCCGACTACGACGGCGTTTACGCATTTCCCCTAGCAGGGTCGACCACGCGGCTCTATCAATGTCGTTTTCCTGTGTCAGATAACGTCCTGCGGTATCAATCAACACAGCGTTATTCGCGAAGTACCAGTCGCAGAAGCGTGTTCCCTGAGTATCACGAGTCAGCTTGCGCTCGATCTTGTTGAGTGGAAAATCCAGACCAGAGAAGTCGAGCAAGCTGGTCTTTCCGACACTCGTCGGCCCTATGACCAAATACCAGGGCAGTTCATTACGCCACCGCTCGCTGCGTCCGCTATACAGACTGGAGGTTTTCAGCGTTTGCACCGCGTCAATGAACCGCCCGCGCAACTCTTTATGTTCCTCGGTTATTTTTTCCGCATGCTCCAGCCGCTGCAGTCCGGCGGTGCTTTCCTCCTCCTGTTTCTTGCGAATACTCCGGCGCCAACTGACGAGCACCATGAGCAATCCCCACAAGAGGAACAAAATGCTGATGCTCAGCAAGCGGCTTGTCGCGGCCTCCCAAAATCGATTATCGGAAACAGCCAGCAAAGGTCCGAAGAACCAGACCAACAAAGCCATGCACAACACTGCAAGTAGCGACCACAGCCAGGTATTACTTAGCCAGGCAGCCATTTTTTTCAGAAAGTCTTTCATTACATGTCTCTACAACTGCGAGGGAGCCAAAGCTGGCGCGGGGGTTTGATAAGGCTGAAGCACGGCCTCTCTCTGCTCACCCAACACCCAGGCGAATCCTGAATAAAGGCCAGTCAGACTGATCAGGATGAAGATGGCCACTAACCACCAGGGCACAACGCGCACCAGACTTCGACGGCCGTCATTGAGGCCTTTCCAGTTCGGAGAAAGCTCACGCGACACCTCGCCTCGCAGCGTGCCAATTTGCCGATACAAGCCGTCCCGAATACCTTCCAGTTCAATAGAGCCACGGGGCTTGACCCGATATTTACCTTCAAAACCCAGCGACAGGCAGATGTACATAAGTTCGAGCAATGGCATGTACTTCTCGGGGCTCTGAACTACCCGGTCGAGCAAATGAAAAAACTTCTCTCCGCCGAACGTTTCATTGTGAAACTGGCTGAGCAGGCTCATTTTCGACCACTCACTTTTGCCCCCCCACGCACTGGTGGTCACGGCTTCGTCGACGACCGTACACAGCACATACCGAGCTGCCTGGATCTGGCTGGTTTCAGCTCCTTTTTGCACAGCGGTTATGTCGAACAGGCGGACGCATTCGCACAAACGCTGATTGAGTTCGGTCAGATCAAGCTTGGTTGCCTTAGTCTTGAATTGAATGACATGACCCAGAAGATCCGCAGCGGCGCTCACTAAGACGTTCAGGCTGACGCTGAATGAATGCGCGGGCTGCATGCGAGCGGCATACACCATACGGTCTTCCAGGTTTTCAAAACTTGGGGCCGAAGCAAGATCCGTCAATGCCTCTTTACCCTGCTGACCTTGATCATGACTCAACAGCACAGTTCTTTTGGTATCTGTGTTTTCCATATCGCTCAGCTCCTTATGGCCCAGAAATTCAGCTTCAGATCAGCAAACTCACCAGAAACATGGAAGGCAAATCCGCCGGAACCTTCCAGCTGAGCCAGCTCTCGGGAGTGCAGCTCGAGGATGAAATACGTCTTGTTGGCGTGATAAGGGATTTGCCGAGGGGCGACGGGAAGGGGTTTGACCCGAATCCCGGGCAGGTGCAGGTTGACCAGTTGGCGAATGCTTTCCACTGGCGCGATCTTGAGATGCGCAGGCAGTCGCATGCGCAGCTCTTCACTATCGCAAGAGGCGCTGGCAGCCAGAACGAACGTCGCAGTTCCCAGCATTGAACGATCAGTCAAAGTAGCCACGAAAATGCCGTACTGGCGCTCCTGAAGAGGCAGTTCCACGGCGTGCTGCTCCAGCACCATCGATAACATTTGGCGAATCGGCGTCATCAGCAAGCGCAGGCTTCTGCCCTGCTCGCCGTGCTCGTAAAAGGTTTCAAGTTGCGGTCGTTTAAGATCGCTGGCAAAGGTTGCCAACTCCCCCAGCATTTCCAGCAGGACGCTATACAGCTCTTCAGGATGAAGTTGTGGCTGACTGCGCAGATGCCTCAACACCAGCTCGGTCCTATTGATCAATTGCAGCATCATGAAGTCGCCAACTTCAGCGGCACCACCTCTTCCACTAGCTTGAATACGGTCGGCGATTTTCCCCCCTCTATGCGCAAGCAGCGCAATAACCTCATTGAGGCAGGACGCCAGGTAATCACTGGCATGGGCGTAAAGAACCGTGGGGGAAAAATCACTGTTGAGTGTGATACCACCGTTGGTTGTGATATCCATCAACTCACAAAGCTTGAGCTTCACATAAGGCTGATCTGCCAACTGCTCGCCTGTCAGCAATCGCAAGTCCGGCTTGGCGCAGCTGACCTTGGCAGCCGAGTCACTGCCTGCGTTGGAGTCAAATATCTCCGTTTCATAAGTTACATAGCGGGCTAACACATCCACATGATCATCGCGTCTGGCCTCGATGTTACTGCCCGTCATTAAAGGTAACGCCAGGTACACAGAGACATTGGCGCTGTCAGCCGGGATGTCCAGCATCAACGGTTTTCTGTTTTTACCTAAATCAAAAAAACTCCCGTCCGGCAGTACACCCGAGGCGTGGGTAACTACCAACTTGCTCATTTTGAAGTACTGCGGATCAATCACTAACTCAAAAAAGCCCCACGCATTGCGCTGAAGCAGTCGTGTCTGAGCCTTGATCCTGTCTTCAAAGTAACGGTCGTTCTGCTGTAAATGCTGGGGCCGAAGCAGCATGCCCTCCTGCCAAATGACCTTGTGAATACTCATTAGCGGTCCGCCTGGATAAATGCGGCATCGCCATCATGAATACCCGAATGATCCAGGGTCAGATGCGTACGATTTGTCTCACCTGGCACCAGTTGAATCACATATCGCCATTTTGTTTCCGGCAGATCTCGATACGCGGCAAGTACGCCTACGTAGCGACTGCCCTCCCGAACGTGCAGTTTGAGTTGCAACTGCTCACCGGGGCGAAGCTCCAGCTCTTCACCTGCAATCAGGTCGGGCGCTAAAACTACTTTTGGCTGCTCATAGAGGCTGAAAAAATCTACCGTATTGAACAGCACGGGATTTTTAAGCTCCATCAATCGCAAAACGATCGGCGAGGGGCGACCATTGATATCGGGATTAAGTTGCTCACTGGCTGCGAGCTGCAGCTCAAGCCGGGTTTGGGTCGAGTACGGCGAAAATGCCGTACAGCCCGCCACCAGCAAAGTAATCGCCAGCGCGGCCAAGGCTCTGATTTTCAACATTTGGGGTTCCTTAGAATTCTGTATGCAAGGTCGCTATCAAGCGCACCTGCTCCTCATAGGCTTGAGCAAAATCGCGCGCCAACAAGCGCTCGCTCCAGTCATCGTCCTGGCACAACATGTGGTGGTAGCGCTCAAATGCCTTCCATCGGGCGGCGTTGGTATGGAATAGCCGGCTGCGCATGTCGCGTTCGAAACGCAGCGCCAGATGTTGCGGAGAGAAATGAGCCAAAGCGCCGTGCAGTGCCTTGCGACTGGCAGCCAGTAGCGCAACCTGATGCGCCTGGATATCTCGAAAAGCGCGAGCGACTGCCTGATCGCCGGGCAGTTGCCCTGCCCTCTGCGCCTGCAGAAGAAGACCAATGGCTTCGCTGGCATCTCCTGCATATTTGAGCGGGTTGTTACCGCCGTGCTGGGCCATGCTCAACGTCAAGCGCAGCTCGTTTTTCAACTCACTACGAGTCCGTAAGGTCTGCTGGAGGCCACCAATGCTTTGCTTAAGCAAGGCGGCGGAATTGATGGCAAAGGCCTCGCGCTGACGTTGGTCCAGCGTCAACAAATCAATGCCGATAGCAGCCCCGAAACGCATCCAGAAATCATCGCTTTGAGATTCACTTTGAACAGGCTCGATGGTCGCCGCTGGCTGCGGCTCGGGAACCAGCTCCGGGAGCAAAAGGCTCTGTCGATCAGCGGATCCATAGTCGACTCCTTGTTCACTGGCTTGCTGAGATGCGTAAGTCGGCAGTAGCTCATCAAAGTCCGGGGCCAGATCAACCTGGTGACCGACCTCCCTAAGCAGGTCCAGATTCAAAAATGAATCATCCGGAATAACGGTGCCCTCAATAGAGGTAGATTCCAGATGCCCCACAAACCCTGCAGCGCTTTTAATCAGTCGAGCATGAATCTCGAATTTGCCCAGACGATAGCGGCTGCCGTGTTCGATAAGGTGCGTCTCCCCTCGACGCAGGTTTTGGTTCAGACGCTGACCGCTCTGCAGGACTTGCGTCCCATTGGTACTCAGGTCAGTTAGAAAAAACTCACCATCACTGAACGTGATTTTTGCATGCTCACTGGACACGTGAGCCTGATTGTCAACGATGATCCAGTCACAGCTTTCAGCACGACCAATCAGCCCACCCGCCTGTTTGAAGGTCTTGGACACCTGTTGATCTTGTGCAGGCAGTTCGGCACCCGCGAGTTCGAATATCAATTCCATGGGAATCTCCTTGCTGTCAGTTGCCGCGATTAACCGCTAGAGGTTCGCCCAAGGGTCGATACTCGTGGTCGCTGAATCGATAGTGGCCAGAACAGCCCGACAGACCGAGCACAAAGAACAGGCACAACGCAATGGCGTGCCGGGGTCGTACAGACATCGAGGTTTTCCCTGATAACGATGTGAAGACAGCCACCGATAAAGGCGACTGCCAGATAAAAAATGGATAGCTTTCTACGCTGCTTTGTGGCTTTTCAGGTGAACTCGCAGACGATACGAACCCCGTCCAGCGTGGCGTGTATGTGGGATAAAGGCTGACCTTCAGCCATCGCTGCCAGCAGACGATCTGCAATGAGCGGCATGACATGCAACTCAATCAGGTGGTCAATAAGCCTCGCGCCGCTTTCCCCTTGAACACAGCGATCCGCCAAGTGATCCAGCAGCTCGTTACCACTGGTGAACACCAGCCCACGACGGCTCAAGCGCTCGCCAAGCCGCTGCAGCTTCAACTCAACCAATTCGCGCATCACTGGACCGCTCACCGGGTAGTAAGGGACTACGCGCATGCGCGCCAACAATGCAGGTTTGAAGTGCTTACTCAGCAACGGCCGAATGGCCTCTTCCAGTTGCTCGGCAGAGGGCCGATTGCCATTCATGCACAAGGCATCAATACGCTCGCTGCCCAGATTGGAAGTCATCAAGATCAAGGTGTTACGAAAATCAATTTCACGCCCTTCACCATCGTTGGCGATACCTTTGTCGAAAATCTGATAGAACAGATTCAATACATCCGGGTCGGCCTTCTCCACCTCATCGAGTAGCACCACGGAGTAGGGCTTTTGCCTCACCGCTTCCGTGAGCATGCCGCCCTCTCCATATCCGACATATCCGGGAGGCGCGCCGATGAGTCGTGAAACGGTATGTTTTTCCTGAAACTCGGACATGTTGATGGTGGTCACGAAGCGCTCGCCGCCATACAGAAGATCGGCCAGCGCCAAACCCGTTTCGGTTTTGCCTACGCCGCTGGGGCCTACCAGCAAGAAAACACCGGCAGGTGCATCAGGTTTGTTCAGGCCCGCTGCAGTAGCCCGCATGGCTCTATCGAGGGCTTGTACGGCTTGTTCCTGTCCGCGAATGCGTTGCCGTAGATCGTCTGCGAAGCTCGTGACCTTCGCATTGTGCTCCCGCGCCAACTGCGTGAGCGGCACGCCTGTCCAAGCACTCACCACCTCTGCGACCAGACGCGGACACACTTCATGACTGACGAGTCGCTCTACTGACTGCGACTTGGTCAACGCCTGCTGTGTCTCATGCAACTGCACGTCCAGCTCGTCGAAACCTTGCTTACTGACCGTAAAATCTGTGATCCGCTCGATGTTGTGATCGAGGGTGTAGGCAAGTGCGCGCTGCTTGCGCAACTCAAGCAATCGCTCCGCAAGCTGTTGCTGTTCACGCCAGCGCTGCTCCAATTCCAACATCTGACTTTGCTGCTGCTCAAGACTGACGGCAAGCGCATTCAACGCCTTGATATCAACAGTAAGCCCGGCATCCATATCGCGACTCAAGGCTTTCTGTTCGCGCACACCCTCAGCTAACTGGCCGCGCAAACGCTCCAGACTTTCAGGCGCAGCGGCGAGACTGATACGAACTCGAGCGCATGCGGTATCCAGCACATCAACGGCTTTATCCGGCAGTTGACGCCCAGCCAAATAGCGCGCAGACAGCTCCGCCGCAGCAACAACGGCGTCGTCACGCAGATAGATACCGTGACTCTGCTCATAGATGGGGGCCAGCCCCCGTAAAATAGTGATCGCGTCACTAACGGTGGGCTCATGCAGCTTCACTGGCTGAAAGCGCCGCGCCAAAGCCGGGTCTTTCTCGAAGTATTTCTTGTATTCCACCCAGGTAGTGGCGGCGATCGTGCACAACTCTCCACGGGCAAGCGCCGGCTTGAGAAGATTGGCAGCATCAGAGCCACCCGCCTGCCCACCAGCACCTATCAGGGTGTGAGCCTCATCAATGAACAATATGACCCGTACAGGCGAACCCCTCACTTCGTCTATGACGCCTTTGAGCCGCCTTTCGAACTCACCTTTTACGCTTGCACCTGCCTGTAGCAAGCCCATGTCCAGCGACAGTAATTCAACACCCTCAAGAGCCTGCGGTACTTCACCGCTAGCAATACGCAATGCCAAACCTTCAACTACTGCTGTTTTGCCGACACCCGCCTCCCCTACGACGATAGGATTGTTCTTGCGTCGCCGAGCAAGAATGTCGACCATCTGCCGAATAGCGTCGTCCCGACACAACACCGGATCCAGCTTTCCGTCCCGCGCCTGCTGCGTGAGGTTGTGTGTGAATCGGTTGAGTAGCGATTCATCCCTGGAAAACTTCGCAGCAGAAATGGAGTCAGGTTTTTCGGACAGCGCAAAATCTCGCAGGCGCTCGCCGTCAAGTCGCCCCAGCAGGACGTAGTAACGACTGCCCGCGTAGCGAATCGGGTTGCGTAGCAAAGCCAGAATCAGCGCAGCCTGATCAACCTGACTCTGCCCAAGCTCGAGGGTCGCGACCAGCAACGAGTCTTGTAGCCACTGCACCAGTTCAGGAGCGAACACCGGATTGCGCGACGCACTGTCTTCACACTTGGGCTGTAGCGCAGCCACAAGCTCTCCACAATCAACCTCAGCGTCCATAAGTGCGCGACTTAACAGACTATGAGGTCGCTCGAGCAGTGCCAGCAAAAGGTCTTCGACCAGGATTTTGCTGCCACCTCTGGCTACGCAACGTTCGGCACCGGCCTCCAGATCGCGCCGCGTATCAGCGTCCAATGCCTGAATGAGTTGCTGTAGATCCACGTTGATCATTTATCAATCCTTATGAGGTTACTGCCCAGAGTTACAACACCGTCGGCATCTTCTCGCCCGAGCCAGGTTGTCCAGCCGAGGCGACAATCGCTTTGATCGCCAAGGCGCAGATCCCGAATGTCTTCCTGGCGGAGCGCCAGGCGAATGTCGTAGCTCAGAGGGTCGCGCAAGCTGAAGCGGACCAAAGCGCCGAGGGGTTGGTAGCCTGTTCCGATGGGCAAAAACTCATGGAAGCGCTGCCAACTCAGTTCACGGATGTGAATTCGGAATTTGCCGCTGCGGTCGTTTACTCGCCCACCGAGTAAAAGGTCCTGCCCCATCAAGCTGTTCATCGCACCTAGTTGATTCAACTGATCTGGCAGAATGTCCACAGCGCGTGGCAGGCATTGCTCAATGCTTAATTCAAGGTGTTTGAAGTAGTAACGCAGCACGGCTTCAATCAAGGCGGCAGAGTGAGCCCGCAGACTGAGCAATCCCAGATAAGGTAAAAGGCGCTTCCAATTAATGTCCCGCGCTTCGCGAATAGGGGTGCCTGCCAGCCCTATCAACGCAAATAGCCTCTGGGAAAAGGGATCGATGGCACCCTTCTGAAAACTCGCCCGGTAGCGATACCGTTGCCAGATAGGGGTTATCAACCGATGCAGGCGGTGGTTCAAAAGATCGAGGAACATCCGCGTTGGATTACCAGCATCGTTGTCCCCCAGCGACTGCTCTGCGTAAAACGCTGGTAAAGGGGAAGCGGATCCTGATAACCCCAGCAGGTTTAAACGTATACGCGCACGTAAAAACCCGTGTTCATGGAAATACTCCACACGATCAATGTCGCTACCGGGAAAACCCAAGCCAGGATTGGCCTGAAACTCAATCTGGTCATAAAGCTGATCTTCATTCAGGTCCGGATGCGCTTTGCGCAATATATCCAGCGTCAGTAACACAGCCTGAAACACCGAATACTCACGTATCGCTTGAGTCATATCGTTCAAAGGAGGGGCTGCAGACCCATACGCGGTTGCCATGCGTATACCTCCCCAGTGACAGTCTTGACTCTAAGCTCATGAAAGGAATTGAGGCTCGCGTACAAGGCAAAAAACTCGTTGAGTACCGAGGCGAAGAGAAACACTTCCCCTTCGCAGACAAATTGCTCGGCATCGACAATCAGCTCTGTACGCAGCCCTCGCACAGGAAGCCCCTTGAACAGACGATCAACCGGTTCGTGGCGAATGGACTTAAGTCCAGCAAGCATTTTCTGGGTGACGTTTGCTGCGTTACGGTCGTAGTACTGAGCAAAGTCATACGTCTCGAGAATGACCTTCAACGCATCAACATCTTCCAGTGAGAGATAGTTGAGCGACATATTGCTGATCAATTTCCAAAGGAAATTCTCACTAATCGGTGGAGAGTAATGAGCAGTACATGCAGTGATATTTCGAAAGCTGGCGTTGCCCGGCGTGAGATCGCGAGCCACACAAACCTCTCCGGCCTTGAGGCGCACCGGTAAGTTCTGGTTGGTACATATCAATTCTATAGACAGCGCTTCCTGCTCATCAGAATGACGGAGATCAAAACTTAAATAGGTATCAAGACCGCCGTGTAGTGTAGATGTACGCTGTCGGATGCTGTAATGCGGACTTCCCTCAGGTACGTCAAAGCTGGGGTCATGCTTGAAAGACTCGAAGGGTACGTAGTGACGCTCACCAGCAACGGACTGCACATGGCCGACAACACTTTCCACCGAGTAGACGCCACAGTGTTTACGTTCGTCCGCAGATGGCAGCAGTAAATACTCATCCTGCTTCCCATCAAGCCTGATAGGGAGCGCATCCTGCGGAAATAAATTGACGATCGGCGTGCAATAGAGACGTACGTTATCCAACGTCGGTTGTGATCGCTGGATGGCATTTTTTTGAATACTGAACCGTAGCTCAAAGCCCTTGGCCTGCTCCCGTACGCTGTCTGGTAAAGTAGTTAGAGCTTCAAGCCCGCTAATATCCACGAACAGGAATTTATCCTGAAATGCGAAAAACTCTTGAAGGTATCGATACCCTCTAAAGGTATTCAACGGATAGGGGATCAGCCCTTCACACTCGGAAAAGCCTACAGGTTGAACGTCTAGCTTCGAAAGACTGATAGACAGGGTTTTATTGTCTGGGCTCCGGAATGGCTTACCCTCCGAGTCCAGAGGGACAACATCGATAGTGGCCAGATTTCTCAGTAGATTGAGGTAGAGAGTCTGGCTAATGTAGCGTTCGCCTGAAAAGTGCAGACGCAGACGCTCAAGCGCCAGATCACCCAGGTGACCATCGCCTAGAACCTTTAACTGAAGGCTGAACAGCGCCCCGCCGCCGCTTGCCGAGTAATTCAAGGCAGCCAATTCAAGCGGTAATACTTCAGTGACATAACAGGTTCGGAAGCGACAAATAACTCCATCGATAGGCTTACTGTCCACCGGTGTCTCACGTTCAACACGCATAGCCGGACCGGTTTGCTGTAGTGCGTCGAATTGCAAAATGCTGAACGATGGCAGCGGACGCATATAGTTGGGCCACAGCAACTGCATGAGAGAGTGGGTCAGCTCGGGCCACTCATCATCGAGTTTTTGTCGTAAACGCCCCGTTAGAAAGGCTACACCCTCCAACAGACGCTCCACATCCGGGTCTCGTCCACTTTGTCCGAGAAAGGGTGCCAACGCAGGATTACGCTCAGCAAAAATACGACCTGACTGCCGCAAGGCAGTCAGTTCACTCTGGTAATAATCATTAAAAGACATCGTTGTACTTATCCCGGCACCGTTAAAAACGGCGCGCACAAAGCCATCAGCAACAAGTGCAGAGAAAGCGTTTAATCATGCTCTGTAACTTGCCAGCGTCTGGATAGACTTGGCGAGTTAATTAAAGATCGCTACTTGAGCGTTACATAATCATGACCTGTCCGGATCCATTCAATGCGGCAGAAAATCTGACGGGTCTTTTGATACCTGCCACATCCAGCATTCCTTCAATTGCGAAGAACAAGCGAAACGGATCGCTTTCACGCGGAATAGAGGTGACCTTCACGCTATTCAGACGCGGTTCATAGAATGCAATGAAACTCTCTATGGCCTTGCGAGCTTGTGTCAGTGACTCATGCAGACTCAAGTTCATGTCATTTAAATCTGGGAGGCCATAGTCAGGCAGCGTTCGCACACTGCCTGCCCGGGTGCTGAGCATTTTCGCAAGGTGGGCAGCCACCGAGGCAACGACACTCTCCTCGTGCCCCATGCCGATACGTTCATCGCTATCACCTGCAAGGCGCTCGAAAAGACTGCCGTATCCAGACATCACTCGATCACTCTTTATCCAGCTTGCCTACCAGAGACAAGGTGAAATCTGCCCCCATGTATTTGAAGTGCGGGCGCACGTTCAGGCTAACCCGGTACCAGCCTGGCTCACCCTCGACATCGCTGACGGCAATTTTGGCAGCACGCAACGGACGTCGACCGCGAACATCGGCGCTTGGGTTTTCCTGATCCGCGATGTACTGACGAATCCATTTGTTCAACTCTTCCTCAAGGTCTGTGCGCTCTTTCCAGGAGCCTAATTGTTCACGCTGCAAAACCTTCAGGTAGTGAGCAAGACGGTTAATGATCATTAGATAAGGCAGCTGAGTTCCGAGCTTGTAATTGAACTCGGCGTCTTTGCCTTCCTCACTCATCCCGAATGACTTTGTTTTCTGCGCTGAACTGGCCGAAAAGAATGCCGCGTTGTCACTGCCCTTGCGCATGGTCAGGGCTATGAAGCCCTCCTCTGCCAATTCGTATTCGCGACGGTCGGAGACCAACACCTCAGTAGGGATTTTGGTCTCGATTTCACCCATGCTCTGGAAGTGATGGAGAGGCAAGTCCTCTACTGCTCCACCGCTCTGTGGCCCGATAATATTCGGACACCACCGAAACTTGGCGAAGCTGTCGGTCAGTCGTGTTCCGAAAGCATAAGCCGTGTTTCCCCACAGATAATGCTCGTGACTGCTGGCAACATTTTCTGTGTAGACGAAGCTCTTGACTGGATTCTCTTCAGGATCGTAGGGGTTGCGCAGTAAAAAGCGCGGCATCGTTAAACCAAAATACCGGGAATCCTCCTGCTGACGGAAACTCTGCCATTTGGCGAACTGCGGCCCCTCAAAGTGATCCTTTAGCTCTTTCATATTAGGCAGCCCGGTGAAGCTTTCCAGACCAAAAAACTTCGGGCCCGCTGCCGCAATGAAGGGTGCATGAGCCATGCAAGCGACGCTGGAAACGTACTGCATGGTTTTAACGTCGGGAGAGCTCGGGGAGAAGAAGTAATTAGCGATAATCGCCCCAACCGGCTGACCACCAAATTGCCCGTACTCGGCTGAATACACGTGCTTGTAAAGACCCGACTGCATCACCTCGGGCGAGTCCTCGAAATCGTCCAGCAGGTCCTGCTTGGAGACATTAAGTATTTCAACCTTGATGTTCTCGCGGAAGTTGGTCCGGTCGACGAGCAACTGGAGACCGCGCCATGAAGCCTCCAACGCCTGAAAATCAGGGTGGTGCAGGATCTCATCCATCTGGCGGCTGAGCTTGCCATCAATCTCCGCGATCATTCGGTCAACCATTGCCTTTTTAACGGGCTCCTGGCTGTTGTGCGGCTTGAGCAACTCTTCGATGAAAGCAGCAACACCACGCTTCGCGATGTCGTAAGCGTCGTCATTCGGAGTCAGTTTTGTTTCGGCGATGATCTGATCGAGTATGCCGAACTCTGTGGTCTCAGCGTTTTGTTGCTTTATTGCACGGGTACTCATAAGAGGGACCTCTTTATCGATTACTAACTCAAGCGTCCTTTAGGGCTGGGGCTTCCAGACCTAATTCGCCGAGCACTCGACTGCGGGAGTCGTCATCTTCCAGAACGCTTTCAATCGCTTTGCGGAATGCCGGAGCATTGCCCAGCGGCCCCTTCAGGGCCATCAATGCGTCGCGTAGCTCCATCAGCTTTTTCATCTCCGGTACGTGCTCGACCAGACTCGCGGGGTTGAAATCTTTCATCGAGTTGATACGCAAATCGATGGCCAGCTCCTGCGAATAGTCCTCATCCTGCAATCGATTTGGCACGTTGAGAGTCAGGCCAAGCTTCTGATTGGCCAGCACCTCATCAAAGTTATTTTTGTCGATGTTGATCGGCTTGCGATCCTCGACCTTGCGCTCATCCATCTGCTGGGTGAAGTCGCCCAACACCATTAATTTCAGTGGCAGTTCAATTTCCTCCTGGGCGCTGCCGGTGGCAGGCTTGAAAGTAATATTGATCCGTTCTTTAGGGGCTACCGAGCCTTCTTTGGCCACAGCTTTTCTCCTTCACTGTTGAAGCCCTAGGGCTTATTCGAGCACCATCTCGATATCAAGGTGGCACAACCTGCGGTATATCCCTTCTTTGCGCTCGCGAGCCTCGTGACCGGGTGGGAGCAAGCCATAACAAGCATGCAAAAGCTGCAAGACCTCCAAGGCCAGACCCGGCTCCCAGAGATGCAACTCCGATCGCAATATTTGTTCGTCGAGAGCCTCCAATTGAGCCTTCGCCAATTCGTATTTTTTGGCCTGATGGCACAAGCGGGCGAGGCTTAACTGCCAGCAGAACTTTTCTCTTCCACCTTGCGCGTTCTGAAAACCGGCTTTGAGCTTCTGTACTGCAGCCCTAAGCCCCCCTCTACGCAAAGTGGAAGTAGCCTCTTGAAGCGCGACATCCCAAGCGGGCGAGTTATCTGTAACCAAAACTTGCTGCGCGCCACTTGCGGGCTCCAGATGGGGAGTTACACAGGCAGCGATCCAGTCACGAGTTGCCGCATCCGCGAACTCTGTGCCGTCGTGAAATCGCAATTCGGCGACACCCGGCAGCCGCTGGAGAAACAACGCGAAATGGATCTCCAGTTCCCGCTTCGCAGCATCGGCGCCCAGAGCCTCCAGGCATTCCCAAACCAACCTCTGACCATCAAACCAAAAAGGGGCGCGGGCAATACTCGTTTCCACCTTCACCAGCAGATCAGCGTACTGACCTTGATCGAAGTGCAACTGGTAGCTCTTGAGCTTGTCGCCTGGAACGCCATGAAGATCAGTAACCCGCTCAGGGCTGTGCTGCGGAATGCTGTTAATCGATAGCCAGCTCAGCGTTCGATTCAGACGTAACGCCCGAGGATCTGTGGCCTTCTGACGTAGCCACCAGTTGCACAACAGCAGCGTGTTTTCCCGCTGGGCACGTAATGCTTGTTGTGCGTCCCTTTCGCTTTCTATGGAGGTAATACCTGTGAACCATTGAGTCGCGACCTGCTTAACTTGGGCAACGACTGCTTCCACGGGGCTCGCCTGTGGTCGACTGTCGGTAGCACGCGTCACCATATTCACCAGACGTCTGCGCAATGGCAGAATCAATGGAGCTTCTTCACCCAGATGCTCCCTTAACGCAACGTCCAGGACTTCAAGCTGCAGAATCAGTCGCTGAAACACCTCAAGCTGGTCGCTGATCGGGATGTTTGCATCAAGAGCTTTCTCGAGCCGCGCGACCAACCAGTCAAGCGTCGCGGCACGCGTTCTGGATTTCCGAGGGAAGATAGCCAACCAGCGATGCGTACAAAAATCGCAGAGCATTTCCAGCCCCGAAACCAAACCGGCGAAAGACTGGGTCTGATACAACGCCCAGCTCAGCCAACATGCGACACGTAAATCCTTGGACATGCCCGCGAGCAGAGCCTCACTACCCTCCTGCACCCTCTGCCAGTCGATCTGAGCCGTATCATGTAACGCCAGCGGCTTTGAAAGCTCAGCCTCCAATGCTTCGAATTCAGACGAATAACGAACATCTTCCCCGGCATAGTCATCTTCGGATACCGGGTTTTGGGCGAGCGCTAAATATCTGCGCGCAGCATCAGCTGAATACATAACTTCCAATTTCGGGAATATAAAAAAACCAGAGACAATGTCAATATTCGTAAATTTATAAGCGCGCACACAAGCAGACATGTTTAAAAATTAAACATACCCACCCAACAAACCTATCACACAAATAGACCAAGATCAGAAACCTGACACTGACGACAATACTATCCAGCAAATCATCACACAGCAAGATTAAATTATAATATTTCTGTCGATTGCTTTTCTTACATGGTGCGACGAAACCTCCTACAAACATTAAAAGAAAAAACTACAGACCCGTATAAATATTAGAAGTAAAGTTCGGCGGCTTTTTGATAACAGCAACAAAGCCAATTAAAACCCTATAGTTATGATTTGCCAGGAGTGCACCGATGCCAACACCAGCGTATTTGTCCGTTGAGGGAACTACACAAGGGCTTATCACCTCCGGGACTTTCACCCAGGATTCAGTGGGGAATATCTATCAGGAAGGCCACGAGGATCAGATACTGGTTCAGGCATTTGACCATCACGTCATCATTCCTCGCGACCCGCAATCCGGCCAACCTACTGGGCAGCGGGTTCACAAACCGCTGATGATAACCAAGGTTTTTGACAAGTCTTCGCCCTTACTGTTTACCGCACTGACAACTGGCGAACGTCTGACAAAGTGCCGCCTGGAATGGTATCGAACTTCTGCAGAGGGAACTCAGGAGCACTATTTCACTATAGAACTGGAAGACGCAATTATCGTCGATATCAATTCAACGATGCCTAACTGCCAGGATC
Organism: Pseudomonas viridiflava; assembly: GCF_900602065.1. Classification (GTDB taxonomy): domain Bacteria; phylum Pseudomonadota; class Gammaproteobacteria; order Pseudomonadales; family Pseudomonadaceae; genus Aquipseudomonas. The sequence goes on from NZ_UWFN01000350.1 coordinate 22,737, forward strand.
CAGCCCAATCGCACTTCACGCACCTGGAAGATGTTTATTTTACCTATCGTAAAATAACATGGACTCACGAAGTGTCCGGCACTTCTGGCTCCGACGACTGGCGCGTACCTGTTGCAGGTTAAAACAAAGAAATTCGATATTACCAACTTAGCAAAAAGAGCAGCCACGCAAAATGAGCCTGCTCTTTTTAACAGAACACTCATAGTTATATAACAAAGATTTTTCCCGTTGACCAAAAGCAAACGGGGCCTAAGCCCCGTTTGCCACACCACAATTACTTAACCTTACTACTCAAACTGCTCACCTGACTCTCCAACCGCCCCACGCTACTGCGCAGATTGCTGATGTCCTGCCGCAGGCTGCTGATGTCGCTGGAGCTTGAGTTGTTATTCGAGCCTGAGCTGCGCTGGACGTCACTCAGTTTGCTTTCCAGTTTGCTGATGCTGCGGTTCTGGTCTTCGACTTTGCTTTTCAGGCTCGACAGGTCGCTGGAGCTGGAATTGCTGCTTGAGCTTGAGCCAGCGCTGCGCTTGAGGTCGTTGAGCTGGCTTTCCAGTTTGCTGATGGTGCGGCTCTGCTCTTCCATCTTGCTCTTGAGGCCGGACACGTCGGCGTTGCTGGTCTGGGTAGTGGTGCCGTTGTTGCGTTTGAGTTCTTCAATCAAACGGGTCTGGGCTTTGACGGTTTCCTTGAGGGTGGCCAGCTCACTGGCGTTCTGGCGGGACTCTTTCTGCAACTGCTGCAAGCCGCCCAGGGTGACGTCGGTTTTACGGATCGAGTAAACGCCCGTTGGCTCGTAATGGCTGGCAACGATGCTGTCTTGGGACGTGGCGTCATAGGAGCTTAAATCGACTGCTGCTTGGGCCTGTGACAGCGCAAGGCTACCCATCAAAAATGCTGCGAATCGGATTTTGGAACTCAGGAAAGCGGACTTACTAGTCATCACTAGGTTTTCCATATGAAGTGCCGATATGGCACAACGCTATGACCCGTTTTTTTGCCGGAAGTTCGCAGCCTAGAGGCTTTAGGGGACAAATCTAGTAACGTATTAATGGCCTGTATCGCAAAAGCGCTATGCCATCCGGCAGACGTTCACACTGAGTCACTTCCTGATACTCGGACCTCCTTGATGCAGCACATCCGTGGCTGGTCGTCGTTCGAATAGTGGAGTGAGTTATGCGTAGATTGACCCTTCTCGGCATCCCGGTGCTGATGTTGACCATGGCAGCGTCCACGGTCCAGGCCTATGAGGCCGGGGACATTATTGTTCGGGCTGGTGCTGTGACTGTTGACCCGAGAGAAAGCAGCTCCAGCGTGCGAGTTGATCGCGGCGGTCTGGCGGGCACGGATCTGGGCGGCAAGGCGAGCATGGGCAGCGATACCCAACTAGGTTTGAACTTCGCTTACATGATCACCGACCATTTGGGTATCGAGTTGCTGGCGGCTACGCCGTTTGAGCACGATGTGAACCTCAAAGGCACTTCCGGTGGTATCGCGGACGGCAAGCTCGGTTCACTCAAGCATCTGCCGCCGACGTTGAGCCTTATTTATTACCCGCTGGACAATAAGTCAGCCTTTCAACCCTACGTGGGCGCCGGGATTAACTACACCTGGATCTACGACGAAAGCGTAGGCAGCAGCGCCAGTGCCGCAGGATTTGATAACTTCCACGCCAGCAACTCCTGGGGATGGGCGGCGCAGGTGGGCGCGGACTACATGCTCACGGACCGACTGATGATTAACGCGCAGATGCGTTATATCGATATCGAAACCGACGCTTATGTCAGCAACACCAACCTTGGGGTCCGGGCGAAGGTGAATGTCGACGTCGATCCGTTCGTGTACATGGTAGGGCTTGGCTATAAGTTCTGAGGGCGAACGTAGCGGCGTTTCATCACTGACGACGCAACAAAAAACGGGCACCCAACATTGGTTGGTGTGCCCGTTTTTTCACTGCTCGCCTCCCGCCGAGGCGTACAGCTGGTAACTAGGGGTTAACGCTGTCTTTCAGGGATTTACCCGGCTTGAAGGCGACGGTGTTGCTGGCCTTGATCTTCACTGGCTCGCCAGTTTGTGGGTTTTTACCAGTGCGTGCGCCGCGATGGCGTTGCAGGAAGGTGCCGAAGCCGACCAGGGTGACGCTGTCCTTGCGGTGCAATGCACCGGTGATTTCTTCGAGGACGGCATTGAGGACGCGATTGGCTTGTTCTTTGGTCAGGTCCGCCTTTTCAGCAATGGCGGCCGCTAGTTCTGGTTTACGCATATGAAGCCTCTTATACGGATTTTTGTTTTTATGTCCCGCGCCGCTCAAGCAGAACGGCAGTCAGGCGCCGCAACGGCTCTACGTTGCGGCAGACGGGAATGAGGATGGCATGCTGTTCTGGTCGGCGCCAGTGGACCATCGACGTTTATGCAGCCAAAAATGTGGCTTATCCGACAGAACGGCCAGTATTTATGCCAACAGCGCAGGAAGTGTCTTATTCAGGGCGAGTTTTTCCATGGCAGCCGCTCCGGTCAGGGCATAACCCAACAGGTTGCCGGCAGGGTCGTGACACAGCGCTTTTATGTCAGAGCCCTGCCCTTCGACACTCCAGGTCCCTGCAGTGCCACGTGGCGGAGGCGATACCACGAGCGGGCAAACCGGGGTTTTTACGGTGATGGGCATGGGCCCGTATTTGACGGCTGTCGGCGTGCCCGCAAGAGTCTGTGCCAAGGCGCGGGCACAGCTCATCAACGGCATGACATAGAGCAGGTTCAAGCCGTCGACTTCAGCGCAGTCGCCCAGTGCATAAATGTTGGCGTGGGTGGTTTTGAGTTCACGATCAACGATGATGCCGCGACCGACTTGCAGGCCTGCTGCTGCAGCCAGATCCACCCGGGGGCGCAGGCCGATAGCCGAAACCACCACATCGCACTGAATGACCTGACCATCGGACAGGTGGGCTTCAAGGCCATCGGCGGTGCGCTGCAAGCGAGTCATCAGCGGGCCAAGGTGAAAACGCGCGCCCAGACTTTCCAGCCCGGCCCGCACGGCAGTTGCCGCAGCTGGAGGCAACAATGTCGGCATCACTTGTTCACAAGGCGCGACCAGATCGACCTCATAGCCACCGAGAATCAGATCGTTGGCGAACTCGCAACCGATCAGGCCAACGCCAAGGATCAATACCCTCCGTTTGCCGGCTGCTGCAGCACGGAAACGGGCGTAATCCTCCAGATCGTTGATCGGAAAAATGGCATCGCTGGCGTCGCCCTCGACGGGTACGCGGATCGTTTCCGCTCCCCAGGCGAGGATCAGGTCACGGTAGTACACCGCTTCTTCACCAATCCACAGGCGCTTATGCCCAGGATCGATGCCGCTGATGCGGGTATGAGTACGCACTTCAGCCTTGAGCTGGTCGGCCATTGCACCCGGCTCGGCCATGCTCAACCCGTCGGCTTCCTTGTTTTTGCCAAAGCCGGTGGAGAGCATCGGCTTGGAGTATGAACGCCCGTCATCGGCAGTGATCAGCAGCAGCGGCGTTTCGCCATCGAGCTTGCGAAATTCCCGGGCCAGGTTGTAGCCCGCCAGGCCGGTGCCAACAATCACAACAGGTGCGTTCATACTTACTTCCAAGCCAGAGAGTAAAAAGCTGTATCAGCCGATTTCGATCATTTCGAAATCCATTTTGCCTACGCCGCAGTCCGGGCATAGCCAGTCTTCGGGAACATCCTGCCAGAGGGTGCCCGGCGCAATACCGTCATCGGGCCAGCCGTCGGCTTCGTTGTAAATCAGGCCACAGACAATGCATTGCCACTTTTTCATCGTTTATCTCTCATGTTTTCAGGCTATTTGGGCGGTACGCGGTCGTCAGGTGCCACGCTTGCGCCGAACTCAGCGCGTTTTGTACTGATCACGGCGCCGACATGCAAGCCCGGTGATCACCACAAGCCGTTGCCGGTCGTCGGCTGGAAGGGCCAATCATGCTAAGCTCGCGCCCTCGATCAGCCTCAATAAATGCTTACCGTGACTGAGCAAAATCCCCCTTCCCTCCCTGTGCACTGGCTTGAACGCGGGCTACTCGCCGACGTCGCCGAACCCTGGGTTCTGGACTGGCTGTTTCATCAGGACTCCTTGACCCGCCGCCTGACTGCTTTGTCTTCTGACCAGTTCAGTGTCACGCCGCTGTTCGAGGGCTGGCAAGCACTGCGCGACGATGAGTGCGCAGCGCTTGGCCTGCCTGAGCACAATATTGGCTGGGTGCGGGAAGTCTATTTACGCGGTCACGGCGACAAATGGGTGTTCGCCCGCAGTGTCGCTGCCCGCAGCACCCTGCAGGAAAGCGGTTTGCACATGGAGGCGCTCGGCACGCGGTCGCTGGGCGAGTTGCTGTTTTGTGATCCGGCCTTTGACAGGGGTACGCTGCAAGTCTGTCGTTATCCTGCAGCCTGGCTGCCCACAACAGACGCCACTGATGATTTGTGGGGACGCCGCTCATGCTTTAGCCGCGGCCCTCTGAAAATACTGGTCGCCGAAGTCTTCCTGCCTCCGCTGTGGCAGGCGATTCGCACCGTGGAGCATTACTGATGTACCTGACGCTACTCAAATCCCTCAATCGCCTGAATCCTCGCATCTGGGATTTCATCCAGCTGATGCGGGTCGATAAGCCGATTGGTATTTACCTGCTCTTGTGGCCGACGCTCTGGGCATTATGGATTGCCGGTAAAGGTTCGCCATCACTGCTCAATATCGTGATTTTTGTGGTTGGAGTGTTTTTGATGCGTGCGGCGGGTTGCGTGATCAATGACTTCGCCGACCGCAAGGTCGATGGCCACGTCAAACGCACCGAGCAGCGTCCGCTGGTGAGTGGCAAAGTCAGCAGTAAAGAAGCCCTGGTCTTGTTCGCCGCGCTGGTGCTGGTGAGTTTCCTGCTGGTGCTGCTGACAAATCCGACGACCATCTGGCTGTCTTTCGGCGGTCTGGCGCTGGCTGCATGTTATCCATTCATGAAGCGTTACACCTATTACCCTCAAGTGGTGTTGGGCGCTGCGTTTTCCTGGGGGATGCCGATGGCGTTCACCGCCGAAACCGGCAGTCTGCCCGCCGCCGCATGGCTGCTGTATATCGCCAATCTGTTATGGACGGTGGCGTACGACACTTATTACGCGATGGTGGATCGTGAAGACGATCTGAAGATTGGCGTGAAATCCACCGCCGTGCTGTTTGGCGACGCTGACCGAATCATCATCCTGACGCTGCAAGGCCTGGCATTGGGCTGTCTGCTGTTGGCCGGTGCGCGCTTTGAACTGGGCGGGTATTTCTACCTGGGCCTGTTAGTGGCGGCGGGATGTTTCGTCTGGGAGTTCTGGTCAACCCGCAATCGCGACCGCGATGCCTGCTTCAAGGCGTTTTTGCATAACCACTGGGCAGGGTTGGCGATCTTTGTCGGGATTGTTGCGGATTACGCGCTGCGTTGATGCGGTAGCCAGGTGGGACCGAATTCATTCGGGAAGGCGGCAGGTCAATCGGCACATAAGCGCCAGATGCGCCGACCCCTTCGCGAATGAATTCGCTCCCACAGGTATTGCATTTGCAACACAGGTGCTAGTTGGCGCTACGGTTTGACGGTGTGCCAGACGCCGCCTTTGCCGTCGCCCGTTACATCGCCGGCTTTCTTGTCATCCTTATAGAAGTACAACGGCTTGCCGTCGTAGGCCCATTGCAACGTGCCGTCGTCGCGCTTGACCTGAGTCCATTTGCCAGATGCTTTGCTATTGGCTTCAGCAGTCAGGGGCGGCCAGTTGATTGCGCAGGTATCGTTACAAGCAGACTTGCCTGTGCTGTCCTTATCAAAGGTGTACAGCGTTTTACCGCTGTGGTCAGTGAGCAGACCCTTGTCGCCAGTCATGCCGGGTTCAGCAGCCATCACCAGGCTGGAAGACGCCATTACCGCAGCTGCTACCAGCCCCATGAATGTTGATGAAATCTTGTGCATAGGTAGATCCTCTTCTTCTTATGGAAAGGGTCGTGGGCAAGTCAACACACTAGTCCTTTAGGAACGTGGCATGCTAGCCCCTACCCCGACTGTCACACGACTGCAATAATTCCGTTATCTAATGCGCCCCAAGACAGTTAAATGACAAGAGGTTCAAGCATGGTTGGCAGGAGCATTCTGATCGTTGACGACGAAGCGCCTATTCGCGAAATGATCGCCGTTGCATTGGAAATGGCCGGCTATGACTGCATGGAAGCAGAGAACTCTCAGCAAGCCCATGCAATCATCGTAGACCGTAAACCGGATCTGATCCTGCTCGACTGGATGCTGCCCGGCACATCCGGCATCGAACTGGCCCGGCGCCTGAAGCGCGATGAGCTGACCGGTGACATTCCGATCATCATGCTCACTGCCAAGGGCGAAGAGGACAACAAGATTCAGGGGCTGGAAGTCGGCGCTGACGATTACATCACCAAGCCGTTTTCCCCTCGCGAACTGGTCGCACGCCTCAAGGCTGTATTGCGCCGCGCAGGCCCGACCGATGGCGAGGCACCTATTGAAGTCGGCGGTCTGCTGCTAGACCCGATCAGCCATCGCGTAACCATCGATGGCAAACCGGCAGAGATGGGCCCAACCGAATACCGTTTGCTGCAATTCTTCATGACCCACCAAGAGCGCGCCTACACCCGCGGTCAATTGCTGGATCAAGTCTGGGGAGGCAATGTCTATGTCGAAGAACGTACCGTTGATGTTCACATCCGGCGCCTGCGCAAAGCCCTCGGCGACGCTTATGAAAATCTGGTACAAACCGTGCGCGGCACAGGCTATCGCTTTTCTACAAAGAGCTGATGACCTGTTCGTAAACCGACAGCTTGAACAGATAGCCGCAAACAGGCAGCGCAACCGCGCGGTATGCGCTCGACATGGATGTACGTTTAATTGAATCAAAATTGGCATGGCACCCTGATCCGCCACATGCTGCTGTTGGTGACGGCCTGTCTCGTGGTCGGGCTGATCAGCGGCGAATATGGCTGGAGCCTGGCCATCGGTCTGGGGCTATATCTGGCCTGGACCCTCAAACAGCTCTTGCGCCTGCACGAGTGGCTTAGCAACCACCAGACCGACGAACCGCCGCCTGATGGCTACGGCCTGTGGGGCGAAGTCTTCGACAGCATTTACCATCTGCAACGCCGCGATCAGCGTGTGCGTGGTCGTCTGCAAGCGGTGATCGACCGCGTGCAGGAATCAACCGCCGCCCTCAAGGACGCGGTGATCATGCTCGACAGCGAAGGCAACCTGGAATGGTGGAACCGCGCTGCAGAAACCCTGATGGGCCTCAAGACTCCGCAAGACAGCGGCCAGCCGGTCACCAATCTGGTTCGTCACCCGCGCTTCAAGGAATACTTCGAGCAGGACAGCTTTGCCGAGCCGCTGGAAATCCCGTCGCCCACCAATGACCGGGTGCGCATCCAGATGCTGATCACCCGCTACGGCAACAACGAACATCTGATGCTGGTGCGCGATGTCACTCGCATTCATCAACTGGAGCAGATGCGCAAGGATTTCGTCGCCAACGTTTCCCACGAACTGCGCACGCCGTTGACCGTGATTTTCGGTTATCTGGAAACGTTGCTGGATAACGTTGAAGAAGTGAACCCGCGCTGGGTTCGCGCCTTGCAGCAGATGCATCAGCAAGGCGGGCGTATGCAAACGTTGCTCAACGACCTGTTGTTGCTGGCCAAGCTCGAAGCCACTGACTATCCGTCAGATAATCATCCGATTGTTGTCAGCACGTTGCTCAAGACCATCACCAGTGATGCGCAGGCGTTGTCTGGCAACAAGAATCAGAAGATCGACCTGAATATCGAAACCGATACGCTGCTCAAGGGCAGCGATACCGAACTGCGCAGCGCGTTTTCCAACCTGATTTTCAACGCCGTGAAGTACACCCCCGCTGAGGGCAATATTCATATTCGTTGGTGGGCCGATGAACGTGGTGCACACCTGAGCGTGCAGGATTCGGGGATCGGGATCGAAACCAAGCATTTACCGCGTCTGACCGAACGCTTCTATCGCGTGGACTCCAGCCGCGCCTCCAATACCGGCGGGACCGGGCTGGGCCTGGCCATCGTCAAACACGTGCTGTTGCGCCACCGTGGAACACTTGAAATCAACAGCGTGCCGGGCAAAGGCAGCGTGTTTACCTGCCATTTTCCGCCAATCCAGCTGGCACAAGCCTGAGGCGCGACACGCGGGCCACTAGGCAAGCGGGCATTGAGCCGCTACATTGCGGCACTTATGCCCCCGATTTCGGTAAGGCAATAACCTCTCTCGCTAAAACGGAACCCGTAAAACTCCATCATGGACCCTTCCCCTGGTTTTAACCTCGCGTCACTGTTCGCCGACTTCGGCATGATTCTCTTCGCAATGCTTCTGGTCCTGCTCAACGGCTTTTTCGTTGCGGCAGAGTTCGCCATGGTCAAGCTGCGCTCGACCAAAGTTGAAGCTATTGCTGAAAAAAACGGCTGGCGCGGACATATCCTGCGCACCGTTCACAGCCAGCTTGATGCCTATCTCTCGGCCTGCCAGCTGGGTATTACCCTGGCGTCGCTGGGCTTGGGCTGGGTCGGTGAGCCTGCGTTCGCGCACTTGCTGGAGCCTTTGCTGGCGGCCTTGGGTGTAGACACACCGGAAGTGATCAAGGGCGTTTCGTTCTTCACGGCCTTCTTCATCATTTCCTATCTGCACATCGTGATCGGCGAACTGGCCCCCAAGTCCTGGGCGATCCGCAAGCCGGAGCTGCTATCGCTATGGACGGCGGTGCCGCTGTACCTGTTTTATTGGGCGATGTACCCGGCCATTTACCTGCTCAATGCCAGCGCCAACGCGATTCTGCGCATTGCAGGCCAAGGTGAACCTGGTCCGCATCATGAGCACAGCTACAGCCGCGAAGAACTGAAACTGATTCTGCACTCCAGCCGTGGCCAGGATCCTAGCGATCAGGGTATGCGGGTGCTGGCATCCGCCGTTGAAATGGGCGAACTGGAAGTGGTCGACTGGGCCAACTCCCGGGAAGACCTGGTGACGCTGGACTTCAATGCGCCGCTCAAAGAAATCCTCGCCCTGTTCCGCCGTCACAAGTTCAGCCGTTACCCGGTATACGACGCCGATCGTGGCGAGTTCGTCGGCCTGCTGCACATCAAGGACCTGCTGCTGGAACTGGCGGCACTGGATCACATTCCGGAATCCTTCAACCTGGCTGAGCTGACGCGCCCGCTGGAACGGGTCTCCAAGCACATGCCATTGTCGCGACTGCTTGAGCAGTTCCGTCAGGGCGGCGCGCACTTCGCGCTGGTGGAAGAAGCAGACGGCAAGATCATCGGCTACCTGACCATGGAAGACGTGCTGGAAGTGCTGGTCGGCGATATCCAGGACGAACATCGCAAGGTGGAGCGTGGCATCCTCGCTTATCAGCCGGGCAAACTGCTGGTGCGTGGCGATACACCGCTGTTCAAGGTCGAACGCCTGCTAGGCATCGATCTGGACCACGTAGAAGCCGAAACCTTGGCAGGCCTGATCTACGAAACCCTCAAACGGGTGCCGGAAGTCGAGGAAGTCATGGAGTTCGAAGGCCTGCGGATCATCATCAAAAAGATGAAAGGCCCGAAAATCGTGTTGGCCAAGGTGGTCAAGATTGATTGAGGCTGTATCAGTCTGAGGATTGATACAGCCCTGTAGGAGCCAGCTTGTTGGCGAGGCAGCATTTTCTGACTATGCAGGCCCGACGTCTCGCCAACAAGTTGGCTCCTACAGGTAACCCGTGTGCTGCGCGGCAGCGCTGTGTCAGGGACACTGCTTACGCTCAGATGCTTCAATGATCGCGTCCATTCTCGCCATCACTTCATCATGGGGTACGCCGGTTCCCGGACTATCCAGCGACCGCTGTACCTTTTCACGGAACCAGACATCATAGCTGTCGGCTTGCTCTTGGGTTTCGAACTCTGAAACGACTGGCGAAAGTAGGGCGCTCACGACTAACTCCGGCTGGGACCGTTCAGAGTTTAGACCTGTCGCTGGAAGCTGTCTCGACCGTCTGGAAAATCGGAAAAAACCTACGCTGACTCGTTCCAAGGAACTGTAGGCCCGAAAATCGTGTTAGCCAAAGTGATCCCTGATTTGGAATGTTTTTCTGTAGGAGCTCACGAGCACCGCGAGACAGCGATGGCGTCCTGTCTGATTCACCGCCATCGCTGCCTCGCGGTGCTCGTGAGCTCCTACAGGTCACCGTTTGCTGCTAATCGTTCTCTCAATTCCCCCCCACCGCAAAATTCGGCAGGCTCTGCACCGGCTGTGCAAACTCGTAGGGGATGGACTCCAGCGCCAGGCCCACGTTGCGCTGGACGACGAAGTGTAAGTGCGGGCCGCTGCTGTTGCCGGTGTTGCCGGAGCGCGCCAGTGCGCTGCCGACGATGACGTGCTGACCTTCCTTGACGCTCACCGAGCCGCGCATCAGGTGCAGATAAACGCCCATGGTGCCGTCGTCGTGCAGGATTCGCACAAAATTGCCTGACGGGTTTGAGCCTTTGCCGGTCTGGTCGTTTTCGATCTTCACCACTACACCACCACGCGCAGCGATGATTGGCGTGCCTTCGGGCATGGCGATGTCCATCGCGTATCTGCCTTTGGGGCCGTAATGGCTGTATTTACCGTTAGGTCCCTGGCTCAGGCGAAAAGGCCCACCTACCCATGGCAAGGGATACCGATACGCCAGACTCATGCGCTGCGGATCACCCACGATTGAGCGCAGGCTGGTTTTGTAGCTCATGGGCTTGCCGACGACTTTGGGGCTCAGGACCGTGACTCGCTCATTGCCACGCGCCGGTATCGTGCGACGAATGGTCTGGTCGGGAACGCCAAGCACGTTCTTCCCGGCAGAGATTTTCAGCTCAACCTCGACAGGCGCATACAGGTCGTTGCGCACATAGAGGCTGTCCACGCCTTTGTCTCGCCTGGTGCTCAGGTGCACCTGACGCTCGATGTGCTCAACCATCCGATCCTTGAACACGACCACTGCAGCACCCGGCGTCGGGCGATCGGTAAACGAGACCACGCCGTTGGCATCAGTGAATTTGTAGATCGTCACCGCCCCGGCTGTTTGCGCAGCCAGCAACAGAGCACACAGGATCAGTAAGCGCTCAAGCATGGGATTGGTCAGCGTTGTAAAAAAGATGAGGCAAGCCTAACAGTGATTGGAGCGAATGAGGATTTGGCTGTATCAATAGCCGACAGACCGGGCGTCAAGGAAACCGCGCCAGATGTCTGATTCTGGTCATATTCCACATGGCATATTAGAAACATCAACTAAAACAACAACTGCGGGCAAACTTCCCACATGGCGAAGTAGTCTTTCATACAAACACCCATCCTTTAAAATAAAAAATGACATAAAAATATATACATCGCCCACCTGGAAAACTTGTGCGCCGCGCCTGTTATTTCTAACCTCCACTCAATACCCGCCAACTCTCTAATCATTAGCACATCCCCGCCGCGCAGTACGCAACAGGAAATTACAACTAAAACGCCTACCACTCATAAAGGTATTAACTCTTGTCTATCTTCAAAACAAAACGTGGACACTCGCTTGTCTTGTTAGCTGTCTCTGCATTATTTTCATTACCCGCCCTAGCCTTTACTGAACTCAGGATCGGGGTTGAAGCTGATGTCCCTCCCTTTGAAAGCCGCAATGCGAATGGCAAACTTGTTGGTCTGAATATTGATTTGGGAAATGCGCTTTGCAAGCGAATAGGAGTGCGTTGCGTCTGGGTTGAACAGCCCTACGCCACCAATATCGCCGCACTGCAAGCAGACAAATTCGATGTAATCATGCCCATGACACCGACGGAAATACGCAGACAGCACGTCGACTTCACCGACGTGATGTACCCCCTATCCAGCCAGTTGGTCACACCCAGGGAGTCGCGACTAAAGCCCACTGCTACCAGCCTGAAAGGCAAGCGCATTGGCGTACTCAAGGGCACCAGCCGGGAGGCCTTTGCTCAGGCTGTATGGGCAGGCGCCGGGGTCAATGTCATAAGTTTCAACTTGAACATCGAACTGATCCAACAGCTTATGGCCGGCACCATCGACGCGACGTTACAAGACTCCATCGAAATTTCAGAAGCGCTGCTGAACAAACCCGCAGGAAGCCAGTTTGTTTTTGCCGGGCCGCCAATAGTCCATCCGATGCTGGGCAGCGGTGTAGCCATGGCAGTGCGTAAAGATGATCAAGCGCTCAAACACAGACTCAATGAAGCACTTGGCGCGCTCAAAGCAGATGGCACGCAACAGGCCATCGTTGCACGTTACCTTCCGGAAACAGTTGTTGGCGCGCCGCCCTCCTCATCGCTGCAATTCATAACTGCGGGTCCGGACAGACCGTTTTCGCAAGCAGTGCGGGCGGGTGACTTTCTGTATCTATCAGGCTTGCTTGGGGATGATGCCGATGGCAAATTCCCGACCGGTACATCTGCCCAGACCGCCGCGATCATGGACAGCATGCGAGCAATCCTGAAGAACAACAGATCGTCCCTGGACAATGTTGTGAAGTGCACAGTCATCTTGGCCAATATCAAGGACTTTGCTGACATGAACAAGGTTTACGCTAGTTACTTCGCCGCTGAACGGTTCCCCGCACGCACGACTTTTGAAGCCGCCAGGCTGGTGGCGAACGCAAAGGTGGAAATAGAGTGCATGGCTTACTCCCCCTTAAAGCAGGGGAAAGCGTAAAGAACTGTGCATGGCGGCATGAAGCTTATGGGGCAATCGCGAACAAACTTGCCCCATATGTCATCTTGTCCCAGGCAATCAAGCGCCCGGTGAGAAGTGCTTCTGTACAGTGCCGCGGGCGATCAGTCGGGAAATGTAGTCCATTTTCTGAGCGTCCTGATCGGTGAAGCGGAAGGTCACTTGCAACCACTCGCTTTCCGGCTTCTGTTCGAAGGCCACGATAGCGTGCAGATAGCCGTTGAGGCGCGCGACTTCATTGTTCTCGCCCTGCTCAAGATCGAGCACAGCCTGCTCAAGGATCTGCGGCAAGGTTTCGCTGCGACGCACCACCAGCAATGCTTCCTTCAGGGTCAGCGCCTTGATCACGCAACTCTGATTGCCACTCGGCAGGCGCAACTGGCCCTGACCACGACCTGCTGGCTCTTTCGCAGCGGCCTTCGGCGGGACGGGCGGAGCTTTGGCGATACCGCCAAACCCTGGCGCGGCCGTCGCAGCAGCGCTGGCGGCAGGACGCACCACCTCAGCCTTGCCACCGGTCAGCGCACTCAGCGAGTCATTGAGCGGTGAGTTCATGCGCGACGGAGCTGTGGACATGACCGCTTCAAGCTTGCCGACTTTGGCCAGGGCTTTCTTGACCTTGGTCAGCAGCTGTTCGTTGGTGAACGGCTTGCCGACAAAATCGGTCACGCCTGCCTGAATCGCCTGTACCACGTTCTCCTTGTCGCCACGGCTGGTCACCATGATGAAGGGAACGGTTTTCAGGTAGTTGTCCTGCTCGCGGCACCAGGTCAGCAGCTCAAGGCCGGACATTTCCGGCATTTCCCAGTCACACAGGATCAAGTCGAACTGCTCGCGGTTCAGGGTGACCTGAGCCTTGCGACCGTTGACGGCGTCCTCGGTGTGAATACCGGGAAAGTAATTGCGCAGACCTTTCTTAACCAAATCGCGAATGAACGTCGCGTCATCCACAATCAAAACACTGATCTTACTCATCGACGCTCCTGCGGGTGTGTCGCCAGTGCTGGCGAACTGCGTTGATGCTGAACACACCCTATATTTCGGCAAGCATAGCGCTGGCTGATGGCCAAAGGCCAACCTGTTTGACGGCGCCAGGACATTTAATTCGCGGGCGGCTGGAATTCTCACGCCCGAGAACAAAAACGCCCAGCTGCGAGCTGGGCGTTTTTTTCGCAGGCAATCTTACTTATCGTCAGTTTTGCCCGGAACATTAGCGCTTTCGCTTGATATGCCCTGGACCTCTTCTTTCATGCGTTTGAGGCCCATGTGCCGTACGTCGGTTCCGCGCACGAGGTAGATGACCAACTCGGAAATGTTACGGGCGTGATCACCAATACGCTCCAGCGAACGCAGTACCCAAATCACGTTGAGCACGCGGGAGATCGAACGCGGATCCTCCATCATGTAGGTCGCCAGCTCACGCAGGGCGGTCTTGTATTCGCGGTCGATGACTTTGTCGTACTGAGCCACGGAAAGCGCCAGCTCGGCGTCGAAGCGAGCAAACGAATCCAGAGCATCGCGCACCATGTTGCGTACCTGATCGCCAATGTGGCGAACTTCGACGTAACCACGAGGCGACTCGCCTTCTTCGCACAACTGAATGGCGCGACGAGCGATCTTGGTGGACTCGTCACCGATGCGCTCCAGATCGATTACCGACTTGGAGATGCTGATGATCAGACGCAGGTCTGAAGCTGCCGGCTGGCGACGCGCCAGGATACGCAGGCACTCTTCATCGATGTTGCGCTCCATCTGGTTAATGCGATCGTCGACTTCACGAACGCGCTGGGCCAGACCGGAATCCGCTTCGATCAAGGCAGTCACAGCATCGTTGACCTGCTTCTCGACCAAACCGCCCATTTCGAGCAGATGGCTGCGTACTTCTTCAAGCTCAGCGTTGAACTGTTGCGAGATGTGATGCGTGAGGCTGTCTTTATGAATCATGCTTGGTGTCCTTGGAACGTCCGGTTAAGTGCGAAAACGCAGCGGTGCTTCAGGGTTTGAGCAGGACCTAGCCGTAACGACCGGTGATGTAGTCTTCAGTCTGTTTTTTAGCCGGGTTGGTGAACATCGTGTCCGTGTCACCGAACTCGACCAGTTTGCCCATGTACATAAACGCGGTGTAATCCGAAACCCGTGCCGCCTGCTGCATGTTGTGGGTAACGATCACAATGGTGTATTTGGATTTCAGTTCGTAGATCAGTTCTTCAACTTTCAACGTCGAAATGGGGTCGAGCGCTGAACAGGGTTCGTCGAGCAGCAGGACTTCCGGCTCCACGGCGATGGTCCGGGCGATCACCAGACGTTGCTGTTGACCGCCGGAAAGGCCTAGCGCTGACTCGTGCAGACGATCTTTGACTTCGTCCCACAGCGCTGCAGCCTTGAGTGCCCACTCGACAGCTTCATCGAGTACGCGCTTTTTGTTGATGCCCTGGATCCGCAAGCCATACACCACGTTTTCGTAGATGGTCTTGGGGAACGGGTTGGGCTTCTGGAACACCATACCCACACGGCGACGCAACTCGGCGACGTCCTCACCTTTGGTGTAGATGTCGTGCCCGTACAGATTGATTGCGCCCTTTACGCTGCAGCCGTCGACCAGATCGTTCATACGGTTGAACGTACGCAATAACGTCGACTTGCCGCAGCCGGACGGACCGATGAAGGCCGTCACGCGCTGTTTCGGAATGTTCAGGCTGACATCGAACAAGGCCTGTTTGTCACCGTAAAACAGGTTCAGACCCGGCACTTCGATGGCCACGGTTTCGTCGGCCAGATGCAGGCCTGACTTGTTGCGCCCCAGGGCCGACATATTGATGCCTCGTGCCGGGTTTTCATGCTGCATGGAATTGCTCCCTACGCTAACCATTCTGTTGAACCGCCCTTCTCAAACAAAATACAACCGTCTGATTGATCGGGTCTGTAGGAGCTGTCGGAGGTAACGACGGCCGCGAAGCGGTGTGTCATACAAATCGCTATCGCTGCCTCGCGTTACTCGTGAGCTCCTACAGGCCAATTGTTGGGCGACCTCTAATCATTCAATCAACTGTCCAGCGCTTTGTATTTCTCGCGCAGGTGGTTACGAATGGCCACCGCCGACAGGTTGAGCAAGGCAATCACTAGTACCAGCAACAATGCCGTGGCGTATACCAGAGGGCGTGCCGCTTCGACATTGGGGCTCTGGAAGCCCACGTCGTAAATATGGAACCCCAAGTGCATGATCTTCTGATCCAGATGCAGGTAAGGGTAGTTGCCATTCACCGGCAGCGAAGGCGCCAGCTTGACCACGCCCACCAGCATCAGTGGCGCGACTTCACCTGCTGCGCGGGCAACTGCCAGAATCAGGCCGGTCATCATGGCCGGACTGGCCATGGGCAAAACGATCTTCCACAGCGTTTCGGCCTTGGTAGCGCCCAGCGCCAGTGAGCCTTCGCGAATGGTGCGCGGGATACGCGCCAAGCCTTCTTCAGTGGCGACGATCACTACCGGCACCGCCAGCAATGCCAGGGTCAGCGATGCCCAGAGCAGGCCCGGCGTACCAAAGGTCGGTGCAGGCAGCGCTTCGGGGAAGAACAACCTGTCCAGCGATCCGCCCAGCACATACACAAAGAAGCCCAACCCGAACACGCCGTACACAATCGCCGGGACACCCGCGAGATTGTTTACCGCGATACGTATCAAGCGAGTCACCGGACCTTGCCTGGCGTACTCGCGCAGATAAACCGCTGCCAAGACGCCAAACGGCGTAACGATGACGGCCATGATCAGGGTCATCATCACCGTGCCGAAAATCGCCGGGAAAATCCCGCCTTCGGTGTTGGCTTCTCGCGGATCCTCACTGAGGAACTCCCAGAGCTTCTTGAAGTAGAAACCCAGCTTGGTAATCGTGCCCATACCGTTGGGCTGATAGGCATGCACGACCTTGCCCAGACTGATTTCGACTTCTTTGCCGTTGGCATCACGCGCAGTCAGGCTGTCGCGATCAAATGCTTCGTGCAATGAGGTAAGGCGCGCCTCGATGACCTTATAGCGGCTGTCCAGCTCTGCGCGTTCGCTGGCCATGTCAGCCTGGGCTTGCGCATCAAGCCTGCCATCCAGCTCCAGTTTGCGGGCCTGCAAGCGCAGACGTTCGATGCCGTGGTTGATTGCACCGACATCCTTCTTTTCCAACTGATAAAGCTCGCGGGCAAGACCTTCGACACGCTTGATGCGTTCTTGCAGCGTCGGCCAGGCCGCTTCGCCTTCAGCGACGACCTTGCCACCCTCTTTGACGTTAACCAGATAGCCATAGAAATTGCCCCACTCGCGGCGCTCAAGGGTCATCAGCTCAGGCGGCAAGCTCTGCTCAGACAGCCATTCGCCCACAACCCAGGTGAAATCGCTGGGGTTGACGTCACGATTACCGACCTTGACCAGTTCGCGGGTCATGAACTCAGGGCCTTCTTCCGGGACCGGCAAACCGGCCCCTTTGAGGCGTGCGCGAGGGACTTGTTCTTTCTCGACCACTTCGCCGATCAGAACATGTTTCTCCTGATTGGGTACGTCGTACTGCGCATACATCAGATCAGCCGGCCAGAAATGGCCAAGGCCGCGCACGGCGATCACTGACAACAGGCCCAGGGTCATGATGACCGCAATGGATACCGCACCCGCGCTCATCCAGACGCCAGGGGCGCCTGTTTTGAACCAACTCTTGAGGGAGTTCTGTTTCACGAACTTCTACCTTCCTTAGAGAGACGAGTATTTCTTGCGCAGGCGCTGACGGATCAGCTCTGCGAGGGTGTTCATCACAAAGGTGAACATCAGCAGCACCAGTGCTGCGAGGAACAACACCCGATAGTGACTTCCACCCACTTCCGACTCAGGCATCTCAACGGCCACGTTGGCCGCCAGCGTGCGCATCCCCTCAAACAGGTTCATGTCCATGATCGGCGTATTGCCGGTGGCCATGAGCACGATCATTGTTTCGCCCACTGCGCGCCCCATGCCGATCATCAACGCCGAGAAAATGCCCGGGCTTGCGGTAAGGATCACCACACGGGTCATGGTCTGCCACGGCGTCGCGCCCAACGCCAGCGAGCCAAGCGTCAGGCCGCGAGGCACACTGAATACCGCATCTTCGGCAATCGAGTAGATATTCGGAATAACGGCAAAGCCCATGGCAATGCCGACCACCAATGCGTTGCGCTGATCGTAGGTGATGCCCAGATCGTGGGAGATCCACATGCGCATGTCACCGCCGAAGAACCAGTTTTCCAGATGCGGGCTCATGCTCAGCGAGAACCAGCCCACCAGCAGTACCACGGGCAACAGGATCGCGCTTTCCCAGCCATCGGGAACCCGCAAACGAATCGAGTCAGGCAAACGGCTCCAGATGAATCCTGCAAGCAGAATACCGATCGGCGTCAGCAACATCAGGCTGAATACACCCGGCAGATGCCCTTCCAGATACGGTGCCAAAAACAGCCCGGCGAAGAAGCCGAGAATCACCGTCGGCATGGCTTCCATCAGCTCGATGACCGGCTTGACCTTGCGGCGCAGACTCGGGGCCATGAAGTAGGCCGTGTAAATCGCGGCAGCAACAGCCAGTGGCGCAGCCAGCAACATGGCGTAGAACGCGGCCTTGAGCGTGCCGTAGGTCAGCGGTGCCAGGCTCAGCTTGGGCTCGAAATCACTATTGGACGCAGTCGACTGCCAAACGTATTGGGGCGCGTCGTAGTTCTCGTACCAGACCTTGCCCCACAAGGCGGTCCAGGAAACCTCCGGGTGCGGATTCTTCAGGCTCATCGGCCGCAACGCACCGCCCTGCTCTACCAGAATCTGATCCGCACGCGGCGACAGAGCAAAAATACCCGAACCGTCAGCAACTTTTTCGACCAGCAACGTGCGATGCGCAGTGCTATGGAAAACCCCGAGCTGCCCGGAAGCATCGAGTGCGATGAAGCCTTTACGCCTTTGCTCGGCAGTAATCTGGGCAATAGGCGAGTTGCCCATCTGGAAGTCGCGAATATGCATGAAGCGCTGTTCGCCATCGACGTCGCGCGCCATGAACCACTGCGCCATGCCGCCCTTGGAGTTACCGATGATCAGCGAAATACCGCCGACCAGCTGCGTACTGGCAGTGATCTCGGCATTGCCGTCTTCAAGCAATTTATAGCGGCCATTGAGCGTGCGATCGCGCAGGCTGAAGACATCGGCCTGAGCACGGCCGTTGATCACATACAGCCATTGCTGACGTGGATCGATATAAATGGCTTTGACCGTCGCGGACATCTGCGGCAACTCGATGCGACTCTGCTCGCTGGTCACCTCGCCGGTCATCATGTTTTCTTCTTTCGTCAGCGACAACACGTGCAGCTGTGTGCCGGTGGTGCCCGCAACTAACAGCTTCTCGCCATTGGCATTGATGCTGACATGCTCAACCGCCCGCCCTTCTTCATCCAGCACCAGCGGCGCTTCGCCGTAGGGCCAGGTGATGGTCGGCGTGATGGTCTTCTGGTTGTTCGGGTAAGTGATCAGGTAGCCGTGTCTGAACGCCAGCACCTGGCCATTGGACAAGCCAAGTGCAATTAGCGGTGTGCCGGGCTGGTCCTGACCAATCGACGCTACGCTCACGCCTGCGGGCAGAGGCAGGCCGACCCGCTTGAGCTCTGCGCCGTCGGCAATGCTGAAAAACACCGCTTCGCCCTTGTCGGAAACGCGCAGTCCCACCTGATTCTGTTCTTCGACAGTCAGCATCAGTGGCTTGCCGGCATCGTTCAGCCAGGCAGGGTTCAGAGCGTCGCGCGCAGTCAGGCTCGCGCCCTGAAACAACGGCGCAACGACATAGGCCAGGTAAAAGAAAATCAAGGTGATAGCCGCAAGCACGGCGAGGCCGCCAATGGCGACATACCAACGGGTCAGGCGGTCCTTGAAGGCGCGGATGCGGCGCCTGCGTTGCAGCTCAGGCGTATTGAAATCAATGCGCTTGGCAGGTGAATTCTGATTCATTGATGAATTGGCCAGATCATTCATGCGCACACCCTAGCCGCCCTGTATGACAAAAACATTACAGCGGGGTGACGCAAAAAAGCCCGCCCCCAGGATCATGGCAGCGAACTGTTCAGTTAATGGTGGGCCTGATTAGAACAGATCCCACCATAACCCGGATTATTTTGCGGTTGCTTCCAGCAGGCCCAGATCCGTCAGCGCCTTGGTCACAACCCTTGGCGGCAGCGGAATGTAACCGTCTTTCATGACCACTTCCTGCCCCTGCTTCGACAGGACCAGCTTGATAAATTCAGCCTCAAGGGGCGCCAGTGGCTTGTTCGGGGCCTTGTTGACGTAGACATAGAGGAAACGTGACAGCGGATAAGTGCCGTTCAACGCGTTGGCTTCATTGTCTTCAACAAACTCGCCACCCTCTTTCTTGGCCAGAGGCACGGTGCGAACGCTAGACGTTTTATAACCAATGCCCGAGTAACCAATACCGTTGAGTGAGCTGCTGATCGAGCTCACTACCGAAGCCGAGCCCGGCTGTTCATTCACATTAGCCTTGAAGTCGCCTTTGCACAGCGCTTCTTCTTTGAAGTAGCCGTAAGTGCCGGACACCGAATTACGACCAAACAGCTGAATCGGCTTGTTTGCCAGATCGCCAGTAATGCCAACATCGCCCCAGGTCTTGGCATCTGCCTTGCCACCGCACAGGCGGGTGACCGAGAAGATGGCATCCACTTGTGCCATGGTCAGCCCCTTGATCGGGTTGTCCTTGTGCACAAACACCGCCAAGGCATCGACTGCGACGGGAATGGCCGTGGGCTTGTAGCCGTATTTCTGCTCGAACGCCGACAGCTCGCCGTCTTTCATTTTGCGGCTCATCGGGCCCAGGTTGGCGGTGCCTTCGGTCAGTGCCGGTGGCGCAGTAGATGAACCTGCGGCCTGAATCTGAATGTTCACGCTCGGATATTCTTTCTTGTACGCCTCGGCCCACAGCGTCATAAGATTCGCCAAGGTATCGGAGCCCACGCTGGACAGGTTGCCAGACACACCCGATGTCTTGACGTATGGCTTGATCGACGGATCAACAACAGCGACCGCATTGGCGGTAGCAACGCCGGCGGCAACGAAGGTCAGTGCAGTGATCAAGCGTTTTAAAGTCATACCTTGCTCCGAGCGAGGTGAAGAAATAGGTCCGTTGGCCCGAGTATTGGCCGGACGCGTGACGACTCTATGACTTAATTGTGACAATTAAATGAAAGACCGCCATCCTTTTCAGGAATGGCGGTCTTGAGTAGAGCGCGGCGTGAGGGGAGGACTTCAGCTCAGAATGATCAGCGCTTTTTGGCGATCAGGTAGCAGCCAATCAGCATGCCCAGCACACATAGAATCGCCACATACCAGGCGGGTGCCATAGGGCTGGATTTGAGCATGAGCGTCACGACCATCGGCGTCAGGCCGCCAAAAATCGCGTAAGCCAGATTGTAAGAGAACGACAACCCCGAGAAACGCACCACTGCCGGGAATGCCTTGACCATCACGTACGGCACTGCGCCGATGACACCAACGAACAGGCCAGTCACTGCGTACAGCGGGAACAGCCAGTCCGGATTGGCCGCGAGCGAGTGGTACATGGTCCATGAGCTGATCAGCAAACCCAGGCTGCCGAACAGAAACACACGGCCAGCACCAATGCGATCGGCCAGTGCACCCGAACCGATGCAGCCCAGACTCAGGAAAACGATCGCCAGGCTATTAGCCTTCAGGGCCACAGCAGCCGGGAAGCCGAAGGTCGCGCCTTGCAGGATGGTCGGAGTCATCAGAATGACCACGATGATCCCCGCCGACAGCAACCAGGTCAGCAGCATCGAGATAGCAACTGCACCGCGGTGATCACGCAACACCGACTTGAGCGGTACTTCTTCGGCCAACGCTTTGCGCAACTGCAACTCGGCGAACACTGGCGTTTCGTGCAGCCAACGGCGCAGATACACCGACAACAGGCCGAACACACCGCCTACCAGGAACGGGATACGCCATGCGTAGTCGGACACCTCAATAGGGGTGTAGATGCTGTTGATGAGGGTCGCCATCAGGGAGCCGAGCAGAATGCCGGCCGTCAGACCACACGTCAGTGTGCCGCAGGCATAGCCAATATGACGCGCAGGAACGTGCTCGGAAACGAATACCCAGGCGCCTGGCACTTCACCGCCAATGGCCGCGCCCTGAATAACACGCATCAGCAGCAGCAGAATCGGTGCCCACATGCCGATCTGTGCGTAAGTTGGCAGCAGACCCATGATCAGCGTCGGCACCGCCATCATGAAAATGCTCAAAGTGAACATTTTCTTGCGCCCCAGCAGATCGCCGAAGTGCGCCATGATGATGCCGCCCAGAGGCCTGGCCAGATAACCCGCCGCAAAAATCCCGAAGGTCTGCATCATACGCAGCCATTCAGGCATATCTGCAGGGAAGAACAGCTTGCCGACCACTGCCGCGAAGAACACGAAAATGATGAAGTCGTAGAACTCTAGTGCGCCGCCCAACGCGGACAGCGACAAGGTCTTGTAGTCGTTGCGGGTCAGCGGGCGCGAAGGCTGCGCGGTACTCGAAGGCACAGTGGACATGAACAATACTTCTCTAAGGGGACTTCTCTTGAATAGGGTTAGCGACAGTAAAGCAGGTTACGGCGGGGTGGCCTGTAACTGCGATTGTCCGGAGCAACTGTGCGGATGGGCACCAAAATTGCGTGACACAGGCAGTCATGCCGCCTTGTCGGGTCCGGCACGATAGCAAATTGTTTCAAAAAGCACACAGCCTGATGCGTATATCGTCGAAATCAGTACTCGATGGTCGTTTCATGACGCATCGCCCGATATACTCGCAGACCGTCGGATTACTGTCGGTTGTGTGTCGGAATGTAGCGCACAAGCCTCAGTCAGTCGGGGGTGCTGTGCGAAATCAGCTGCCATTCAGCCGCTTTCGCAGAGTTTCCCCTTCAGGTGTTCCACCTGCGCTGAACGCTTTATGTTCACGCAAATGGTTTTGAATGGCGCCTGCCAACCGCGGCAACAATACTAAGAGTCATGGGTCAGAGGCACCCTAGGCATGATCGAGTTCGAACAAGAAGATCCAATCCCGCAAGGCGATCTCGCTTTGCAAATCACCGCACTACCCCGCGAAACCAACGGCTTCGGCGATATTTTCGGCGGCTGGCTGGTATCACAGATGGATCTGGCAGGCACCGCAATGGCCAGCAAGATCGCTGGCGGGCGCGTTGCCACAGTGGCCATTGATCGCATGGCGTTCCTGGTGCCGGTGGCAGTGGGCGCGCAGCTGTCCTTTTATACCCAGGCACTGGAAATCGGCCGCAGCTCCATCCAGATGATGGTTGAGGTCTGGAGTGATGACCCACTGTCCAGCGAATGGCGCAAAGTGACCGAGGCGGTGTTTGTGTTTGTGGCTATAGATGGCAGCGGGCGCACCCGCTCGGTACCTGCTCGGCGCTGAGGCTGTGTAATTTGTAATTGTAGGAGCTGCCGAAGGCTGCGAAAGGCGAATTCCTGAAGCACCGCGATTCGCAGCCTTCGGCAGCTCCTACAGTAAATACACTCCAAAGAAGGTAAGGCTGGCTGGAGAAAGGTAAACTCCCCGACCTGGACACGGTCCATTTTGTCTTAGTCTTTGTTTGAGAGTTTCTATATGCCAACGCCCCAGGTCGAATCCGTCACCATCGATGAGCTCAACTGCTGGCGCATCAGCCACGGCGATGCCGAACTGGTTGTCGCCCAGCAGGGTGCGCATATCGTCAGTTACAAGCTCGCGGGGCAGCAGCCGCTGATCTGGTCCAACCCGGACGCCTCCTTCAAAAAGGGCAAGGCGATTCGCGGCGGCATGCCGGTTTGCTGGCCCTGGTTTGGCAATCTTCAGCGCAACCCGGAAAGCGTGCAGGCCATGCGTCAAAGCGATGCGCCCGCCAACGCCCACGGCGAAGTACGTACCATTGACTGGGAGTTGATGGGCATGGCCGAGGATGACGACGCGCTGATCGTTGATTTCATCCAGCCCAAAACGGAAGGCAAGCTGCCAGGCTGGCCGCATAACGTAGGCCTGAAACTGAGCATTCGTCTGGACGAAGCGTTGAACGTCAGCCTCGTCAGTTACAACTCCGGCACCGAAACCGTGAGCTTCAGTCAGGCGCTGCACACCTATTTCGCCGTCAGCGACGTACGCGAGATCAGCATCAAAGGCCTCGATGGCGTGAAATACATCGAGACTCTGGAAAACTGGGAAGAGCGTAAGCAATCCGGCGAGCTGCAATTTACAGGTGAAACCGACCGCATTTACCTCAACACTCCTGACATGCTGAGCATCATCGACCCGCAATGGCAGCGCAAAATCCACATCTGCACCAACGGCTCCAAGTCATCGGTGGTATGGAACCCGTGGACCGAGAAAACCAAAAGCTTCAACGATATGGCCGCTGATGGGTGGCAGGGCATGGTCTGCGTCGAAACAGCCAACGTGCTGGACGATATCGTGACTCTGGAGCCAGAGCAGATGCATGTGCTGGATGTGAGTGTCTGGGCTGAGTCTTTGTCAGAAGCCTGATTTCTGTAGGAGCGCGCTTGCCCGCGATGAACGATGACCCGTTCCAACTGACGGACCTCAGCGCCTTTATCGCGGGCAAGCACCGCTCCCACAGGTCATATGCAGTCCAGTATTTGCGGATTGCTCAAAACGCTACAAATCCGCTTCAACCACTACCCGCGCTTTCTCTGCATCCATTGCATAAGCCGCATCAGCCAGATCGTTGCTGACCTTTTCAACCTTCAATTTGCCGACCACCCACAGCGGCGTGTAGATGTCTTCAATCTTCAAGCCTTTGGGATAACGCACCAGCACTAACTGATTAGGTGGCGGTGGCGGCACGTGAATACATGCGCCCGGATACGGAACAAGGAAAAACAGCGTGCTGTGCCCCTTGGCATCGGTTTCCAGTGGAACCGGGTAACCCCCCAAGCGTACTTCCTTGCCGTTCATGGCCGGTACGGTCTTGGCTGAGTACATGACAGCCGGCAAACCCTTGCTTTGTTTCAAGCCACCTTTGCTGTCAAACGTCCCTTGGGCTTCCGGGGAGTTGTGATCAATTTCGGGCATGGCTTCGAGGGCTTTCTGATCGGACTTGGGCATTAGGTCCAGCCAGTCGGTTTCAGGAATTTCAGCGCGGGCCAGGCCGCAGATCAGAAGCAGGGGAATAACTAAAAGACGGCGCATCGAAAGGCTCGGCAAGAGTGGGGAGTTGAATAACTGCCCGGCATTCTAGCCCTCTGCGTGCCGGAACGCAGAGGGCCATTGAACATCAGCTTTTCTTTTTGATCAGGCCGAAGATCACCAACAGTACGATTGCGCCAACCAATGCACCCAGGAAGCCTGCGCCTTCGCCTGCCTGATAGATGCCCAGCGCCTGACCGCCATAAGTAGCCGCCAGCGAACCGCCGATGCCCAACAGAATGGTCATGATCCAACCCATGCTGTCATCGCCGGGCTTGAGGAAGCGCGCCAGCAGGCCAACGATCAAGCCGATGAAGATGGTTCCGATAATACCCATGCCGTTTTCCCTCTCAAATAAGTGATATGCCGAAGCTTAGTCAGCCATCGGCATCACGCTATCAGAGAGGTGCGGGATTGGAATGGTTCAATGCATAAGACAGGCACAAAATCTGTAGGAGCTGCCGAAGGCTGCGAAAGGGATATGTCTGGCACCCCGCTTTCGCAGCCTTCGGCAGCTCCTACAAGGGCGTCTTGATCAGTTTTTGATCAACGCCTCAACCAGCTTCACCTGGCGATCCAGCGTTGCGCGGTCTGCGCTGCGCACGGTGGCGTGGCCCACTTTACGGCCTGCTTTGAACGCTTTGCCGTAGTGATGCAGGTGGCAATCATCAATAGCGGTCACTTTATCCACAGCCGGCACTTCACCGATGAAGTTGAGCATTGCGCTCTCCCCCACCTTGGCCGTCGACCCCAGCGGCAAGCCCGCAACCGCCCGCAGGTGGTTTTCGAACTGGCTGCATTCGGCACCTTCGGTGGTCCAGTGTCCTGAGTTGTGCACGCGAGGCGCGATTTCGTTGGCTTTCAGGCCGCCATCGACTTCAAAGAACTCGAAGGCCAGCACGCCAACGTAATCGAGCTGCTTGAGCACACGACCTGCGTAATCTTCAGCCAGGGCTTGCAGCGGGTGATCGGTGCTGGCAATGGAGATACGCAGGATGCCGTTGTCGTGGGTGTTGTGCACCAGCGGGTAGAAACGGGTTTCCCCGTCGCGAGCGCGCACGGCGATCAACGACACTTCACCGGTGAACGGCACAAACCCTTCCAGCAGGCAGGCAACGCTGCCCAGTTCCGCGAAAGTACCTTCGACGTCAGCTGCGGTGCGCAGGACTTTCTGGCCCTTGCCGTCGTAACCCAGGGTACGTGTCTTGAGCACTGCAGGCAGGCCGATAGCGGCGACTGCAGCATCCAGATCAGCCTGGGATTGAATGTCGGCGAACTCGGGCGTCGGTATGCCCAGGTCCTTGAACATGCTTTTTTCGAACCAGCGATCACGGGCGATGCGCAGCGCTTCCGCGCTCGGATAAACCGGCACGAACTGCGACAGGAACGCCACGGTTTCTGCAGGTACGCTTTCGAACTCGAAGGTCACCAGATCCACTTCATCAGCCAGCTGACGCAGATGATCCTGATCGCCGTAATCGGCACGCAGATGTTCGCCCAATGCGGCTGCGCACGCGTCTGGCGCGGGGTCCAGAAAGGCGAAGTTCATCCCCAGCGGGGTTCCCGCCAGGGCCAACATGCGACCTAGCTGGCCGCCACCGATTACACCGATCTTCATTGCAAAACCTCAGGCGTCGCGCGGGTCTGGATTGTCCAGAACGCTGTCTGTCTGCTCAGTGCGGAATTTCTTCAACACTGCGTGGAATTGTGGATGCTTGGCGCCCAGGATGCTGGCAGAGAGCAGCGCTGCGTTGATCGCACCGGCCTTGCCGATGGCGAGGGTCGCAACCGGAATACCGGCAGGCATCTGCACGATGGACAGCAACGAGTCGACGCCCGACAGCATGGAGGACTGGACCGGAACGCCCAGTACCGGCAGGTGGGTCTTGGCCGCACACATGCCCGGCAAGTGAGCAGCACCGCCAGCACCGGCGATGATCACTTCAATACCGCGTGCTTCAGCCTGTTCGGCATACTGGAACAGCAAGTCCGGAGTGCGGTGCGCAGACACCACTTTCACTTCGTACGGAATGCCGAGCTTTTCCAGCATATCGGCGGTGTGGCTAAGGGTGGACCAATCGGACTTGGAGCCCATGATCACGCCAACCAGTGCGCTCATCGTCGTGCCTCTCATCGGGCGCCCGCAGGCGCATCAAAAAACAAACAAGCCACGCGGGAGGACCGGCGTGGCTTGCTGTACGAATAATGACCGGTCGAGCCGGCCAAAGGCCGCGCAGTATACCCCAAAGAGAAGCGTTTAAAGCACCCCCCACGACCATCTGTCTTACAGGCTACTTGTGAGCTGTGAAGCACGTATTTGCTGACTTGCGAGTCAAGCACCATCGGGCGTGGCAGCGCTCTCAAGCTTGCGCCACAACAAGCGCACGTTGGCCTTGCGCACCAGCGCGCAGCGATACAGGCGGATCTCCAGCGGGATATGCCATTGTGAACCGCCGCATTCGACCAGTTCGCCGCGGGCCAACTCGGCACGCACACTTAGCCGGGGTACCCAGGCGATGCCCAGACCTTCCAGTGCCATGCTCTTCAAGCTGTCGGCCATGGCCGTTTCATAGACCGTGGTGAAGCGCAGGTTTCGCTGGCGCAGCAACAAGTTCACCGAACGGCCTAGAAAGGCACCCGCGCTGTAGGCCAGAAGCGGCACGCTGCTACCATCCTCCAGACTAAACAACGGCTGGCCGCTCTCGTCAGCCGCACAGACCGGTAGCATTTCGGTGTGGGCCAGATGCAGCGACGGGAAGATTTCCGGGTCCATCTGCAGGGCAGCGTCCGGATCGTAGAAGGCCAGCATCAGATCGCAGCCACCTTCGCGCAAGGCATGCACCGCGTCGCCAACGTTAGTGGCAACCAACCGCGTGGCGATATTCAGGCCTTCGTTGCGCAACCGGGCAATCCATCGTGGGAAGAAGCCCAGCGCCAAGGAGTGTGCCGCTGCAACCTGCATGACCTCGCCCTGCCCGCCCTCCAGATGATGCAAGTGACGCAGCACCTCACCCAGTTGCTCGACCACGGTACGCGCCGTGACCAGAAACAACTGGCCAGCCGCCGTCAGCTCGATGGGCGTACGCGAGCGATTGACCAGCGTCAGCCCTAGCGCCGCTTCAAGGCTGCGAATACGCCGACTGAAAGCCGGTTGCGTCACAAAACGCTTCTCCGCCGCCTGGGAAAAACTGCGCGTAGAGGCCAGCGCACTGAAGTCTTCCAGCCATTTGCTTTCCAGATTCATGTTGTCCTCTTATCTGCGACCCTATTCATCTTCATCTGACCTGGAGTGAATTCTGTGGGAGCGGTGCTTGCCCGCGATAAGGCTGGACGCGGGTTCATGTTAGAACTCGTTGTCACTATCGCGGGCAAGCACCGCTCCCACAAACACCGCTCCTACAGAGACCCTGCTAACCGCCGCAAATGTATATACACGCCAGTAACACTCATCGCGTCACGTCCGCATTATGCCGTTTCGGCATGGCCCAGTATGCAACAGCATTGGTCAAAAATCGCCGTTGAGACCAGTATCGGCGGCGTTCCGGCATTGTCCGTGCCTCTCTTGAGACTATCTCTATCATGTCCTCGCCTGCATCATCGCGCATCGAAAAAGACCTGCTTGGTGTTCTCGAAGTACCTGCTGACGCGTATTACGGTATTCAGACGTTGCGGGCGGTGAACAATTTTCACCTTTCCGGCGT
This sequence comes from Pseudomonas viridiflava, assembly GCF_900602065.1. Taxonomy (GTDB): domain Bacteria; phylum Pseudomonadota; class Gammaproteobacteria; order Pseudomonadales; family Pseudomonadaceae; genus Aquipseudomonas. The sequence continues at coordinate 51,466 of NZ_UWFN01000350.1, forward strand.
TCCGCTTTCCCACTACCCGAAGCTGGTTGTCGGCCTGGCGATGGTCAAACAGGCAGCCGCTGATGCAAACCATCAGTTGGGCCACCTCAATGCGACCAAGCACGCCGCCATCAGCGAAGCGTGTGCGCGTCTGATCCGCGGTGATTTCCACGAGCACTTCGTGGTGGACATGATTCAAGGCGGCGCTGGCACTTCAACCAACATGAATGCCAACGAAGTGATCGCCAACATTGCCCTCGAAGCAATGGGCCTGGAAAAAGGCGATTACAAACAGCTGCACCCGAACAACGATGTCAACATGGCTCAATCGACCAACGACGCCTACCCGACCGCTATTCGTCTGGGTTTGCTGCTGGGTCACGACGCCCTGCTGGCCAGCCTCGACAGCCTGATTCAGGCGTTCGCCGCCAAAGGCCAGGAATTCAACCACGTACTGAAAATGGGCCGTACCCAGTTGCAGGACGCTGTGCCGATGACCCTCGGTCAGGAATTCCGCGCCTTCGCCACCACGCTCACCGAAGACCTGAACCGTCTGCGCAGCCTCGCACCAGAATTGCTGACCGAAGTGAACCTGGGCGGCACCGCCATCGGTACTGGCATCAACGCCGACCCTGGCTACCAGAAGCTTGCCGTTGACCGTCTGGCGATCATCAGCGGCCAACCACTGGTGCCGGCGGCTGACCTGATCGAAGCCACTTCCGACATGGGCGCCTTCGTGCTGTTCTCCGGCATGCTCAAGCGTACCGCCGTCAAACTGTCGAAGATCTGTAACGACCTGCGCCTGCTGTCCAGCGGCCCACGCACCGGCATCAACGAAATCAACCTGCCAGCGCGCCAGCCAGGCAGCTCGATCATGCCTGGCAAGGTCAACCCGGTTATCCCGGAAGCGGTCAACATGGTTGCCTTCGAAATCATCGGCAACGACCTGGCACTGACCATGGCCGCCGAAGGCGGTCAATTGCAGCTCAACGTGATGGAGCCGCTGATCGCTTACAAGATTTTCGATTCGATCCGCCTGCTGCAACGCGCCATGGACATGCTGCGCGAGCACTGCATCGTCGGCATCACCGCCAACGAAACACGCTGCCGCGAACTGGTCGAGCACTCCATCGGACTGGTCACCGCACTGAACCCGTACATCGGTTATGAAAACGCCACCCGTATCGCCCGTATCGCCTTGGAAACCGGCCGCGGCGTACTGGAACTGGTTCGCGAAGAAGGCTTGCTGGACGACGCCATGCTCGACGATATCCTGCGGCCGGAAAACATGATTGCTCCACGTCTGGTCCCGTTGAAGGCGTGATGAATTGCACGATTGCCACAAGCTCACCAGGTTGAGGGACTAGACACTCCTCTCCCTTTTGGGGGTCCCGAGATGATTCTCTCCGGACCCTTTTTTTTACCTGCAAAACGCCCACTGCCAAAAACAACAAGGACGTATCGCTGCACTGGAAAGGAAAAGTATTGCAGACGCAAGACGAGCGCACCGGTATAGTGCGCGCCCCCTAAAAACAACAGCGAGGATTCTCCAATGCTTGAAGTCATTAACGACTTCCTTTCGGGCAAAGTGCTGATCGTACTGATCGTAGGGCTCGGCGGTTATTTCACGATTCGTTCGCGTTTCGTCCAGTTTCGCCACTTTTTCCACATGTTCGCTGTTTTCAGGGATAGTTTACGCAACAGCACCGGCCAGCTCAGTTCCTTCCAGGCATTGATGCTCAGCCTTGCCGGACGTGTCGGTGCAGGCAACATTGCCGGTGTCGGTATTGCCGTGACACTCGGTGGCCCGGGCGCCGTGTTCTGGATGTGGGTCACCGCACTGGTGGGCATGGCCAGCAGCTTCATCGAGTGTTCCCTCGCTCAGTTGTACAAACGCAAAGACTCCGAAGGCCAATTCCGTGGCGGTCCGGCGTATTACATTCAGCATGGTCTGGGTAAGCGCTGGTTGGGGATGGTCATGGCAGTGTTGCTGCTGGTGACCTTCGGTTTTGCCTTCAACGGCCTGCAATCCCACGCGGTAACCGACTCCCTCAAAGGCGCGTTCGGCATCGACACCATGACCACCGGCATCTGCCTGGTGGTGCTCCTGGGCCTTGCATTCGTCGGTGGCATCAAGCGTATCGCGGCGATCTCGGACCTGCTGGTACCGGTCAAGACCCTGATCTACATCGCTGTGACCATCTACGTCATCGTCCTGCAGATCGACCACGTTCCAGCCATGCTGGCGACCATCGTCAAAAGCGCATTTGGTCTGGACCCGGTGTTTGGCGGCCTGATCGGCAGCGCAATCGTCATGGGCGTGAAACGCGGCGTGTTCGCAAACGAAGCCGGTCTGGGCAGTGCGCCGAACGTGGCCGCCGTTGCACAGGTTGAACACCCGATTTCACAAGGTGTGGTTCAGGCATTCAGCGTGTTCCTCGACACCTTCGTGATCTGCACCTGCACCGCGTTGCTTATTCTGCTCTCGGGCATCTACGACGTGGGCTACAGCGGCAACGGTATCGTTCTGGCACAGAACTCGCTGGCAGCAGTCGTCGGTGACTGGGGTCGTATCTTCATCAGCGTTGCGTTGGCGCTGTTCGTCTTCACTTCGATTCTCTACAACTACTACCTGGGCGAAAACAGCCTGCGTTTCCTGGTGGGCGAGAGCAAGAAAGCCATCGTCGGCTATCGGGTTTTCGTGCTGGTGCTGATCCTCTGGGGTGCCGTCGTTGATCTCAACACCGTGTTCGCCTTCGCCGACATCACCATGACGCTGCTGGCCTTCGTTAACTTGATCGCTCTGGCAATGTTGTTCAAAGTCGCCATGCGCATCCTGCGCGACTACGATGCGCAACGTAAGGCGGGCATCAAGACTCCAGTATTCGATTCGAGCCAGTTCCCGGATCTGGATCTGGACCGCACCGCATGGCCTGCCAACCCTGACCAGACACCGGTCAACCCGGTTGAGGCCTCAGCAAAGCCTGCTACTCAAGCCTGATAGCGACTGTCATACCGGAGAAGAACCATGACTCATGAACAGCCACAACCCGCTCAGCGAGTGATGGTTCTTTATACCGGCGGCACCATCGGCATGCAGGCCAGCGCCAACGGGCTGGCGCCTGCATCGGGTTTCGAGGCACGCATGGCCGGGCAACTGGCCGAATTGCCTGATCTGGTGGTGCCTGAATGGCGCTTTCGTGAGATGGCACCGCTGATCGACAGCGCCAACATGACACCGGCTTACTGGCTGCGTCTGCGCGAAGCAGTCATCGACGCCGTTGATGTCGAGGGTTGCGACGCGGTGTTGATCCTTCACGGCACTGACACACTGGCGTACAGCGCCGCAGCCATGAGCTTTCAGTTGCTGGGGCTTCGTGCACCGGTGCTGTTTACCGGCTCAATGCTGCCTGCTGGCGTCCCGGACAGCGATGCCTGGGAAAACGTCAATGGCTCACTGGTCGCGCTGGGTAAAGGTCTGACGTCGGGCGTGCATTTGTACTTCCACGGTGAATTGCTGGCACCGACCCGCTGCGCAAAAGTCCGCAGCTTCGGTCGCCATCCGTTCGCAGCACTTAACCGCGCCCACAGCGGCGAAACACCGACTGCGCACTCTGCGCAGCTGGATTATCGCCTGCCTAAAGTCGCGGCCAGTGTGGCCATCCTGCCGCTGTTTCCGGGTATCGGCGCAGCCCAGTTGAACGCTGTTATCAACAGCGGCGTTCAGGGTCTGGTGCTTGAATGCTTCGGCAGCGGCACCGGCCCCAGCGATGACCCGGCTTTCCTGAACAGCCTGGAACGCGCCCACCAACAAGGCATCTGCGTGGTTGCAATCACGCAGTGCCATGAAGGCGGCGTGGAACTGGACGTCTACGAAGCGGGAAGCCGCCTGCGCGGTGCAGGCGTGCTGTCCGGAGGCGGCATGACCCGCGAAGCAGCGCTGGGCAAGCTGCATCTGTTGCTGGGTGCAGGCTTGCCACTCGATGAAGTGCGGCGCCTGGTTGAAGTGGACCTGTGCGGGGAGCTGCGTTAAGCGCGGCGAACACTCGAACCTGTGGGAGCGAATTCATTCGCGAAAGCGGTGTGTCAGACCCAGATACTTTTCAGGACGCCCTCTTCGCGAATGAATTCGCTCCCACAGTGAATGTCATTTCAAACCAGACGTTTGCAGCGCCTGTGGCCAAAAGATCAACTTTAAGCCAGATGCAGACGATCATCCGCCGCATAAATCGCAGTATGCAAACCACCCTGATCATCACGCCACGCGCGGTACATGCCCGGTGTATTGAAGCTCAATGCGGTTTCGCCGGTTGGCGATACGGCAATCACGCCACCGTTGCCACCCATGGCTTTCAACTCACCTGACACGACTGTGTCGCAGGCCGTGTTGAGCGTTTCGCCAGTCAGCAACACTCGGGATGCAATGTTGTGGGCCACCACCGTGCGAATGAAGTATTCGCCATGGCCCGTCGCAGAGATCGCTGCGCTGCGGTCGTCTGCCCAGGTGCCGGAGCCAATCAACGGCGAGTCGCCGATACGTCCAAAACGCTTGTTGGTAATCCCGCCAGTAGACGTCGCTGCTGCCACATGGCCGTGACGGTCCAGAGCCACTGCGCCCACGGTGCCGAACTTCTTGTCGACGCCGCCTGGCTCCAGCGAGACGCTATTAGGTTGTTGAAGCTGGGTTTGCCACTGACGGCGACGCAGGTCGGTGTCGTACCAGTCGTTGCTCACACGCTCCAGATCCTGTGTTTCCAGAAACGCGTCAGCGCCGACGCCCGCCAGCAACACATGCTCGCTGTGCTCAAGTACTGCACGCGCAGCAAGAATCGGGTTACGCACAAAGTGAATCCCTGCCACAGCACCCGCCTCACGATTGGCGCCGTGCATGATCGCCGCGTCCAGTTCGTGATCACCGGTGTGGGTGAATACGGCACCTTTACCGGCGTTGAACCACGGGCACTCTTCCAGCTCGATAACCGCTGCCTGCACTGCATCCAGGCTGCTGCCGTCCTGCTCGAGCAACGTCAGACCCGCTTTCAGTGCACGTAACAAAGCCTCGTGAATGGCGGTTTCGTCTTCCGGCGTCAGCAAACCCGGAGTCAGTACGCCCGCCCCACCGTGCAGAGCTATAGCAATAGGGTTGGCCATCACGCGTGGACTCCGTGGTCGAGGATCTGATTGAGGAAACGACGGGTGCGCTCGGATTCCGGCGCTGAGAAGAAACGATCCGGTGTCGCCTGCTCGACGATTTCACCCTGATCCATGAACACGACACGATCGGCGACTTTGCGGGCAAAACCCATTTCGTGAGTCACGCAAATCATCGTCATGCCTTCCTGTGCCAGACCAGTCATGACTTCCAGTACTTCGGCAATCATCTCCGGGTCGAGCGCTGAAGTCGGCTCATCGAACAGCATGACTTTGGGCTGCATGCACAACGCACGGGCAATCGCGATGCGCTGCTGCTGGCCACCGGAAAGTTGCGATGGAAACTTGTTGGCGTGATCGCGCATGCGCACTTTGTCCAGCAGGGCCAGAGCACGCTCAATGGCTTCCTTCTCCGGCACGCCGAGGTTGGAAGTCTGTGGCAACGTACAGTTCTTCAGCACCGTGAGGTGCGGGAACAGGTTGAAATGCTGGAAGCACATGCCGACTTGTCGGCGAATGCGCTCCAGGCGTTTCACGTTGCCGTCGAGCACTTCGCCGAGCACTTCGATAGTGCCTTGCTGATGCTGTTCCAGTTGATTGATGCAACGAATCAAAGTGGATTTGCCCGAACCCGAAGGACCGCAAATCACCACTTTCTCGCCCGGTTTGACCGACAACGAGATGTCCCGCAGGACGTGGGATTGGCCATACCATTTGTTCAGTTGCTCGATACGCACGATAGGGGCTGCGTCAGCCTCGCGATGATCAGTCATGAGCGGTTCTGTTCCAGTTTCTTTTCAAGGTGCCGGGCATAGCGCGACAGTGCGAAGCAGACGACGAAGAAGTAGATCGCCAGGAAAATGTAGATCTCGTGGCCATAGCCCACCCATTCCGGCGCGGCGGCGGTGCTCATGGCGATGCCGACGATGTCCAGCACGCCGACGATCATGACCAGCGTGGTTTCCTTGAACAGGCCGATGAATTGCGTCAGCAGCGGCGCAATCGACTGTTTCAAGACTTGCGGCAGGACAATCTGACCCATGGTTTTCCAGTAGCCGAAACCCAGCGCCTGAGCCGCTTCGTATTGACCCTTCGGCAGGTTCTGCAAACCACCGCGCAAGGTCTCGGCCATGTACGCGGCGGTGAACAGGATCAGCACCAGTTGCACGCGCAGCAGGATGTCGAAAGCAGAACCCGGCGGCAGGAACAGCTGGATCATCAGCGAGGCCATGAACAGCAGCGAGATGACCGGCACAGAGCGCACCAGCTCGATGTACATCACGCTCAGGATGCGAATCACAGGCTTCTTCGAGCGCCGCCCCAAGGCCAGCAAAATGCCGATCGGCAGCGCGAAGATCATGCCCACCGTGCCCAGAAACACCGTCACCATCATCCCCGCGAACTTGGTCGACGAAATCTCCGGCAAACCCGCGCCGCCTTTGAGCAACCACCACATGACCACCGGCAGTAGCGCCAGGTATCCAATCAGTAGGCGACGATCCAGACGTTTGAAGAACAGCAGCACGAAAGCGAAAACCGCCAAAAACAGCGCCAGGTTGACCCGCCAGCGCTCAGCCTCCGGATAGAAGCCGTACACGAACAGGTTCCAGCGCTGGGTAATCGGCAGCCAGCACGCGCCGTGGGGGTTGCAGTCAGTGCGCGCAGTGCCGACGAACGTGGCATCGAACACCAGCCAGTTCAGCGCTGCCGGAATACTCCACAGCAGCAGCGCCAGCACGGCAACGGTGAGTAAACCATGGCCGACGCTTGGGAACAGATGCTCACGCGTCCACTCCCGAACTCGTACCGGCAGCGGTTTAGTCGGCGGCAGGCGCGCAGGGGATGCTTGATTGATCATGTTCATCCTCAATGACCTCGCTGACCGATGCGATGGTTGTAGATGTTCATCGCAATGGAAATCAGCAGGCTCATGATGCAGTACGTGCCCATCACCAGCGCGATGCACTCAATGGCCTGGCCGGTCTGGTTCAAGGTGGTCCCGCCGGTCGACGAGACCATTTCCATGAAGCCGATGACCACGCCCAGGGAGGAGTTCTTGACGATGTTCAGATAGGTGTTGGTGACCTGCGGGATCATCGGATAGATCGCTTGCGGGACGATCAACTGCCGCATGGTCGGCCCGTATTCGAAGCCCAGTGCCTTGGCCGCTTCGTACTGGCCGCGCTGCACCGACTGGATGGCACCACGGACAATTTCGGCAATGTAACTGGCGCTGTAAAAAGACAACGCCAACCACAAGGCAAGCAGCTCCGGCACCAGCGCTACACCACCTTTGAAGCCGAAGCCTTTGGCAACCGGGACTTCCCAATGCCAGTGCGCGTCGCTCAGGGCATACACCAGCAGCGGCAACAGCACCGCGCCCGCCAATAGCAGCGGCCAGCGTCGAGGCGTAAAACTGCGCCATTTGGCCTTGGCATCACGAAAGCGACAGGCGATCAAACCGAGCAAAGCGCCCAATGCCATCAAAGCCAGGCCCCAACCCACCAGCGAGCCTTGTTCGGGCCATGGCAACATCAGACCGCTGTTGCTCAGATAAGCCACATCAAAAATCGAAACCGCCTGCCTTACGCCGGGCAACGCCAGCGCCAGGCCGTACCACCAGACCAGATGTACCACCAGCGGCACGTTGCGCAGAAATTCGATAGTCGCACCGGCCAGACGGTTGATCAGCCAGTTTTCGGAAACCTTGCACAGCCCCAACGCCACGCCCACGACGGTGGCGGTCACAACGCTCATTACCGAGACCAGCAAGGTGTTGAGCAATCCCACCAGATACGCACGGCCGTAGCTGTCGTTGGGGGTGAAGTCGATCAGTTTGAAGCTGATGTCGTAACCGGCACGCTGTGACAGAAAGTCAAAGCCGGAAGCAATGTTCAGCGCTTTCAAATTGAGACTGGCGTTGTGCGCCAGCACGTAAAACACAGCTGCAACAATGGCCAGAACCAGGCCTTGCTGCAGCACGCTCAGCACTCGAGCGTTCTGCAAGCGTTGGGTCCACATGAAGATAATTCCGTTGGAGAGTGACGCGATCAGCGGATTGGTGGCGCGTACAGCAGGCCCTGATCTTTCCACGAGCGGTTAAGGCCGCGAGGGAAATTCAGAATGGTTTTCTCGCCGAGGTTGCGGTCGTAGATTTCGGCGTAATTGCCGACCTGCTTGATGGCGCGATACGCCCAGTCGTTATCCATACCGAATGCCTTGCCTACGGTGCCTTCAGTACCCAGCAAACGGGCTACGTCCGCCGAGCCGCCTTTCTTGGCGCGCATTTCATCGACGTTGGCCGAGGTGATGCCGAACTCTTCGGCAGTCATCAGCGCATAGGCGGTCCAGGTCACGATGTTGCGCCACACGGTATCGCCTTGAGCAACGTACGCACCCAATGGCTCTTTAGAGATCACTTCAGGCAGCAACGCATAGTCTTGCGGGTTGTTCATCACCGCACGACGCGAAGCCAGGCCCGACAAGTCATTGGAAATCGCGTTGCAACGACCACTCTGGAAGGCAGCGAACAACTCGGGGCTCTTCTCGATGATCACGGTCTTGTAGGTCAGGCCACGCTGGCTGAAATAGTCGTCCAGGTTCTGTTCCGACGTGGTGCCCGGTGACAGGCAAAACGTTGCGCCATCCAGGTCAGTCAGCTTCTCGATGCCATCTTTGGCGTGGGTCATGAAGCCCTGACCGTCGTAGAACCAGACGGTGGTGAAATCAACGCCAAGGCTGGCAACGCGATCAGCCGTCCAGGACGTCGCACGGGACAGCACGTCGATTTCGCCAGAGGCCAGTGCAGTGAAACGGTTCTTGCCGGTGGTCGCGATGTACTCAACCTTGCTCGCGTCGCCCAACACAGCGGCTGCTACGCCACGGCAGAGATCAACATCCATGCCGGTCCATTGGCCTTTGTCATCAATCAACGAAAAACCTGGTTTGTCACTGGCAACGCCGCAACGTACTGCGCCATGCGCCTTGACCTTGTCCAGCACGCCGGCCTGCGCGGCCGCTGCACCTACCAGGCTGATCAGCAACATTGACGACTTGAAGAAAGTCTTAAGACCATTCCGTTTTTGCATAGCATTGCCCCTTCTACGACAGATTTTTCTAGTTATGGATGAACCACGATGGATCGGCAGGTGGCGATTACCTGCACAATAGCCATACAAAACCCGCATGCGTTAGCGACTGTTGATCCACTATGCTGGTCGCGCTATCGAATTTTGGAATAACTATGGATATCGATTGGTACGAAGACTTTCTGGCCCTGGCCGATACCGGCAAGTTTACCGCCGCTGCCAGCATGCGCGGTTCATCGCAATCGGCGCTGAGCAGACGCATCCAGTTGCTGGAAACCCGCTTGGGCGCGACGCTGATAGATCGCAGCAAAAATCCCATTCGGTTGACCGCTGCTGGCGAAGCCTTACTACCCAATGCCTCGGAACTGGTGCGCCTGGCACGCGATTGCGAGCAAAGCGTGAAGATCATCGACCGCCCCCTGACCTTTGCCTCGCTGCATACCTTGGGCTGTAATTTCTTTCCGGACTGGATTAGTCAGTTCTCGTCCGCCGAGTCGCCCATGTTCACCCGCATCGATACGGGCTATCGCAGTACCGATGATTACTACATGGCGCTGATGTCCGGCCGTTGCGACTTTATCCTGTTCTACCGCGACGCCCAGACCGAACCCTATTCCCGACAAAGCGAGTTTGAAGAGCTGTCGCTGGGCCACGACGAGCTGTACTGGGTGGCAACGCCAGAAGTGGCGGCACGCTGCGCCAACTCCGATGCGCCCATCCCATGGCTGACCTATGCCCGTAGCGCGCAACTGCATGACCTCTCACACAAACAGGTCAAACGCCACCCGCAACCGCACCGCCTGCGCCGGGTGTTCGAAGCCACCGTATCGGAAGCCCTTAAACCCATGGCCGCCGCCGGGCACGGCGTAGCCTGCATGCCACACACCATGGTTGCGCCGTTGATCGAACGAAAAGAGTTGGTGCGCCTTTATCCGGAGATGGAGTCCGACCACCTTGAAGTGATTCTGGTGCGCTGGCGGGGTAACAGGAATGCCGAGGCAGATGCGTTTTGGAGGCGGATTTCTTGAAACGCTTTAAATAGGTTATTGCCTTTGTGGGAGCGGTGCTTGCCCGCGATAAGGCTGGACGCGGTTCACTTTAGATCGCGTCCAGCCTTATCGCGGGCAAGCACCGCTCCCACAGGGATAGCATTCCAATTCAAACCAATTTGGAGCGTTCGTTTTCCGGTTAAACCGTACTCTCAACCTTCGCGTCCCGAAGCATGGACTCCAGGTTGCGCTCGATGTTTTCGCACAGCTTGGTCATCTGGATTTCATGCTCGCTGGCCTTGAATGGGCTTTGCAGGTCGGTGCCGATCTTTTCGATGGCCAGCAGCATGAAGCCGACGACGGTTGAAGCCAGCGGGGTGTACCAACCCAACGTGTCGACCAGACCAATCGGCAGGATTACGCAGAACAGGCTGATGAACAAACGCGGGAACGCCACGTAGGGATAAGGCAGCGGCGTGTTGGCGATACGCTCCATCCCGCCCTGGCAGTTGGAGAGCTCCACCATTGTCGATTCGAGGCGCGCCAGACGGATGCTGTCCAGACGGCCGGCCTTGTACTCTTTGGCCAACAGTGCAGCCGACGTATTAAGTATGTCGTTGGGGAAGTTGTTGGTTTCGTGCCTGCGTGCGTATTCCTCGCGGGTTATCAATGACTGTACTTCGTCGCCACAGGATTCACCCTTCAGATGCGCAGACAGGCATTTCACGAAGGCCACATGGCGACGCAGCAACACTGCTTTCACGGGGTTCAGCTCGCCGTCATCCTCAACCAGCGTCAGCACCTGACGGGCGAAGCTGCGGGAGTTGTTAACCAGCGCACCCCACAAGGTGCGCGCTTCCCACCAACGGTTGTAGGCGCTGGAGTTACGGAAACTGGTGAGAACAACAAGGGCCGACGCCAGCAAGGTCAACGGCATGGAGGGCAGACTGATCTTGCGCTCCAGGAAGAGCATGAAGTCGGCTGTAACCACGATGTCCCACAGCAACAGCCAGAACAGTGACCAGCCCACATAACCAATGGTTTTGATCAGAAATCGGTACTTGTCGATGATGGCTTGCTTCAAAACGATTACCTCATGGGCTACTGCGTAATACACGCCGCTCCCTGCTTCGAATGCCTTTGAGGTATATGGTTCGCGACCGACCGCATAAAAGCTGAACCGTTTAATGTTCAGTTAAGGTTGGGCCGTAATGGCCATCGGACAGCCTCAAATTACAAGGAACAAACCGCCCTCGGCTGCGCTCCACACTTATCTGGATGTTCAGCAGCACGTCACTGAGGGTAAATTCAATGGGCTCGTCTTTTTCCAGCGAACAACGCACCGCACGCGACCAACTCTGTATCAACACCATTCGCACGCTGGCCATGGATGCCGTGCAGAAGGCCAACTCCGGCCACCCTGGCACACCAATGGCGCTGGCCCCTGTGGGCTACACCGTCTGGAACCAGTTTCTGCGCTACCACCCTGAACATCCGGACTGGCCGAATCGCGACCGCTTCGTGCTGTCGGTCGGCCATGCCTCCATGTTGCTGTACTCCCTGCTGCATCTGGCAGGGGTCGTGGAAATCGATGAGCACGGCAAGCCTTCGGGTAAACCCGCCGTGAGCCTGGAGGACATCAAGCAGTTTCGCCAGATGGACTCAAAGACCCCCGGCCACCCGGAATACCGCATGACCACAGGCGTGGAAACCACCACCGGCCCGCTCGGCCAGGGCTGCGCCAATAGCGTCGGTATGGCGATGGCCGAGCGCTGGCTGGGGGAACGTTTCAATGCGCCGCAGCGCACGCTGTTCGATTACAACGTGTATGTGCTGTGCGGCGACGGCGACATGATGGAGGGCGTGACCGCAGAAGCCGCGTCCATGGCCGGGCATCTCAAGCTTGCCAACCTCTGCTGGATCTACGACAACAACACCATCAGCATCGAAGGCCACACCGAACTGGCCTTCAGCGAAGACGTGCAAACCCGCTTTGAAGGCTACGGCTGGAACACTTTGCATGTGGCCGACGCCAACGACACCGAAGCGCTGGCCCGCGCCATCGAGGTGTTCAAACGCACCGATGACGCGCCGACCCTGATCGTGGTCGACAGCGTGATCGGCTATGGCTCGCCAAACAAACACAACACCGCAGCGGCCCATGGCGAGCCCTTGGGTGACGATGAAATCAAGCTGACCAAGAAAGCCTATGGCTGGGATGAAAACTCCAGCTTTCTGGTGCCCGACGAAGCGCGCACCTGGTTGCGCGACGCCCTGATTGAGCGCAACGCCAGCGATTATGAAAGCTGGCAGGGCGCGCTCAATAAGCTGGAAGAAGAACAAGCAGATCTGGCCGATGAGCTGCAACGCATGCGCGCCGGAGAAATGCCCGAGCAGTGGCAGGACAACCTGCAAACCTTCGAGACCGACGCCAAAGGCATCGCATCACGCGCGTCCGGTGGCAAGGTCCTCAATGCCTTTGCAGCGAAGATTCCGTGGTTGCTGGGCGGATCGGCTGACTTGTCACCTTCGACCAAAACCAACTTGACGTTCGACGGGGCCGGGAGTTTTTCCGCCGAAAATTACAGCGGCCGCAACTTGCACTTCGGTATTCGCGAACACGCCATGGGTTCTATCGCCAACGGCATGGCGCTGTCCTATGTCCGACCTTATACCTCGACGTTTCTGGTGTTCAGCGACTACATGAAGCCGCCGATTCGCCTGGCGTCGATCATGGAATTGCCGGTGATCTTCGTTTTCACCCATGACTCTATCGGCGTTGGCGAAGACGGCCCAACTCACCAGCCTATCGAGCAGTTGACCCAGCTTCGCGCGACGCCCGGCTTGCTGACACTGCGCCCCGGTGATGCGAATGAAACCGCACAGGCCTGGAAAATCGCCTTGGCGCAAACCAGTCGTCCTTCGTGCATCGTGCTCTCGCGACAACCGCTGCCCACGCTGGACCGCACGCAATACGCGTCGGCAGAAGGGCTAGCGAAAGGCGCTTATGTGCTAGCCGATGCGAAAGACGGCGAACCTGAGGTGATTTTGATTGCTACGGGCAGTGAAGTGGGCCTGGCCGTGAAGGCTTTCGAACAGTTGAAAGCCCAAGGCGTTGCCGCTCGTGTGGTGTCGATGCCGAGTTGGGAGCTGTTTGAAGATCAGGATCAGGCTTATCGCGACAGCGTATTCCCGCCCTCTGTCACCGCCAGGGTGGCGGTGGAGCAGGCAGGCCCGTTGGGTTGGGATCGCTACGTCGGCAACACCGGGGCCAAAGTGACGATGAACACTTTCGGCGCCTCGGCCCCCATCGACAAACTGCAGGCCAAGTTTGGCTTTACGGTGGAGAACATCGTGCAGCTGGCGAGGGAGCAGTTGGAGCAGTGATCCCTTGTGGGAGATTCTATGCTGGCCTGCAAACACACATCCCGTGGGAGCGAATTCATTCGCGAAGAGGCCGGTGCATCCGCAGGCTATGTACCGCCTGGAGTGAAGCCTTCGCGAATAAATTCGCTCCCACAGGATTTGCTACAGCAGGTCAATGGTGTCGATCAGCAACCGCTCAACGCAACCTGCGGCTTCTCACCCGCAAAGAAGAACGGGCGGAATCTCACACCAACCACGTTCCCGACATACGCGGCCACCAGCCACAACCAACCATGCAGGCTGCCGGAAGCAATGCCACTGAAGTACGCGCCAATGTTGCAGCCGTATGCCAGACGCGAACCGTAACCCAGCAGCAAACCACCAATCACCGCCGCAACGATGGAGCGAGCGGGAATTTTCAGGTTCGGCGCGAATTTTCCTGCCAGACCAGCGGCCAGCAACGCACCAATCATGATGCCGATGTCCATCACGCTGGTGATGTCTTCCCACACGGGTGCAGCCAAAGCCTTGGCATTGGCCGGCATCTGCCAGAACGCCCAACTGCCGACATCAACACCCAGCGAGCCTGCAACCTTGGCGCCCCACAAGGCAAAAGCCGAGGTGATGCCCCATGGGCGACCAGCCAGTGCAAGGGTCGCATAGTTGAGCAGCGCCAGACCAATCGCGCCCCACACCAGCGGCCATGGGCCGTGCAGGAACCGGCGCAAACCGACGTATTCGCTTGTCACTGCTAATTCCAGTTGGCCGTGACGACGCTTTTCCAGACGCACAGTGACGAATGCAATAACAGCGAACACTGCCAGGCTCAGCAGCAACGCAGGGATCACACCAAAGCTTTTAACGATGGACGTTGCAGGGAAAGACGGCAGCGCAAACCACCAGTCAACGTGATGCGTCGCGATCAACGAACCGAGGATGAAGAACAGCAGGGTCACCAGCATTCGTGCGTTACCGCCGCCCGCAGTGAACAGGGTCCCGGATGCACAGCCGCCACCCAGTTGCATGCCGATGCCAAAGATGAAAGCACCAAACACCACCGATACGCCTGCTGGCGCAACCAGCCCATTGACTGGCTGACCAAACAACGTACCTGCACCCAGCGCCGGGAAGAACAGCACCACGGCGATAGCGAGCATGACCATTTGCGCACGCAAGCCAGCACCACGACGCTCGCGAATGAACACCCGCCATGCAGAGGTGAAACCGAAAGCGGCGTGGTACAGCGTCAGACCCAATGCCGCGCCAACGATGAGCAGAAGCACCTGACGCACACCCACGCTGCTCAGCAGAAACATCGCGATGAACAGCAACAGAAAAGTAGCAATAAGCGGCGCACCGGGCTTGCGAGCCGGTGCCGCAGCAAGAGAAGTACTCATGAGAAGTCTCGGTTTTAAAGGGGTAATGGCGGCGAGTATATCGCGCACATGCTTTCAGCAGCCTGCCGAACTATCGGTAAACAGTTCAACCCGCGGGACCGGATTCATCCGGGATGGCGATATTCCTGACGGCGCAAACGCTGTGAATGTACCGGCCTCTTCGCGAATGAATTCGCTCCCACAGGGTATGCGCTGACCTCGGTCAATCCCGCCAGACCTGTTTCAGCCTTTCCAGCGCTGCCACGATGTCCACCTCCGGGACCGCAGCAAAGCCCAGTACCAGCCCTGCCCTGTTATCCACTGGCTCGCTGGATTCAGGCAGCCAATAACTGCTTAACGGGCTGATCTCTACGTCGACGCTACTGGCTTTTTCAATCAGCTCTGTCTCCCGCGCCTGGCTGTCTACCTTCACCGCGACATGCAGTCCGGCGACGACTTTGGGCATCGCCGCGCAACCAGGGATATCGTCGGGCCAGTGACTCAACAAGGTGTTGCGACGGCTCAATGCAGCGCGGCGCATCCTGCGGATATGGCGCTGAAAGTGCCCCGCCGCGATGAACTCAGCCATCACCGCCTGGGTGCTGACTTCAGAGTGGCGCATGTCCACAGCACGGCGCCGACTGAACGGTTCAACCAGACCTGCAGGCAGCACCAGGTAACCCAGACGCAATCCGGGATAGGCAATTTTGCCGAAGGTACCGACGTATAAAACCCGACCACTGCGGTCCAGCGCCGCCAAAGGTGCCAGGGGCGCACCGCTGTAGCGGTACTCGCCGTCGTAGTCATCCTCGACAACCCAGCCTCGTGTTTTTTCGGCCCAGGCAAGCAACTCCAAGCGCCGGGCAAGACTCATGACCACACCTGTCGGGTATTGATGCGAAGGCGTGACATACGCAAGTTTGCAGGGATTTCGCTCCAGCTCGTGGCAACACAAGCCCTCCTCGTCCACCGCAATTCCGTGCAACTTCGCCCCCGCCACCGCGAAGGCATGCCCTGCCGCACGGTATCCGGGATTTTCGATAGCAACGCCGTCGCCCTCCTCCAGCAGCAACTGTGCACAAAGACTTATCGCCTGCTGTGCGCCACTGGTGATTACTATTTGCTCAACGGCGCATTGCAAGCCTCGCGAAGTACGCAGATAGACCGCAATCAATTCACGTAGCAGTGGATAACCTGCGGCCTCGCCGTAGCCGAGCAAGGCCAGGTCAGGCTTACGCCAAAACGCTGAATAGAGCTTGCCCCACGTCGCAAAAGGGAACAGATCGAACGCGGGCACACCGACTCGAAACGCCCGAGGCGCGCCTGACAGCGGAGGATTCAAGTAATGGCGTGCAAGCCGCTCGACCGCCGGACTGTGGATAACTTCAGCAGCTGTATTTTCAGCTAATAAATCGGATTTTGTGGATAACCCTGTGGGTAAGGCTGTTGGTAACCCTGTGGACACTTTTGTGGATAGTTTTTTGCCAAGGATTGCAGAGCCGGATAACCGGGCGACATAAGTCCCATCGCCGATTCGCCCTTGGGTAAAGCCTTCTGCGTACAGTTGGTCGTAAGCGCGCATCACGCTATTGCGGGAAATGCCCAGGGATTGAGCCAGATCCCGGCTGGCAGGCAACCGAGTCCCGCTGCTCAAACGCCCGTCGAGAATACGCACGCGCATGGCCTCGTAAAGCTGACGGCTCAGCCCTTGGTGACGATCAAGCTCGATACCGGTCAGGCTGAAGGGAAACGACGGCGGCTGGGACATAAATTGGCCCTATCAAATTGGCGATTAATGGCTCTTACAACAGGCCAATAGCCTGCCTACGATTCAGACATCGGCCAAGAGATATTTCCATGTACACACCCAGCGCCTTCACAGACAACGAGCTTGCCAGCTTGCACAGCCTGATCGAGCAGACCCGGCTGGCAATTCTGGTCACTCATGACGAGCAAGGCCTGCAGGCCAGCCACTTGCCGCTGCTATTGCGCAGCGATGAGGGCGCCCAAGGCACGCTCTATGGTCATCTGGCCAAAGCCAATCCTCAGTGGCGCGCGCTGCAGCAGGGTGCAGAAGTCTTGGTGATCTTCCCGGGCGCGGACGCTTACGTCAGCCCCTCGTTTTATCCATCCAAAGCCGAACACGGAAAAGTCGTGCCTACCTGGAATTACGTGACTGTTCACGCCTATGGCTGCGCGCAAGTCTTCAGCGATCCGAAGCGCCTGCTCGACGTGGTCAGCGGTCTGACTGCCAAACACGAAACCGGACGCGACAACCCTTGGGCGGTGGCAGACGCGCCTGCGGATTACATCGACAAGATGCTCGGCGCCATCGTCGGTTTTGCGTTGCCCATCGAGCGTCTGGAAGGCAAACGCAAACTCAGCCAGAACCGATCATCTGCAGATATCGCAGGTGTGCGTGACGGGCTGGCGGGCAGCGCAGACTCCAAAGATCAGGAACTGGCTCAGTTGATGAGCTGAAAACCTGAATCTGGAGCTCACGAGCGCCTACAGAAAAGCATTTAATTCAGTTAATTATTCCGACAGGAGAACGCCGTGACCGATGTTCAGATTCGCCCCGTCACCGAACAGGATCGCGCCGCATGGTTACCGTTATGGCAGGCGTACCTGACGTTTTATAAGACCGAACTGTCCGACGCAGTGACTGACAGTACCTGGCAGCGCTTTCTCGATCCGGCTGAACCCACCAATGCAGCATTGGCCTGGCAAAACGGCAAAGCGGTGGGCATGGTCCATTTCATCTACCATCGCTCCAACTGGAGCATCGCCAACGCCTGTTATCTTCAGGACTTGCTGGTTACGCCCGATCAGCGCGGGACAGGCGTCGGACGCCTGTTGATAGAACACGTTTACGCTACGGCCAAAGCCAATGACTGCGACAAGGTTCACTGGCTGACTCACGAAACCAATGCCACCGCGATCCAGCTATACGAGCGTATTGCTGAACGCCCCGGCTATATTCAATTTCGAAAAATGATCTAGGAAGTTTGTCCATGTCGAAACCTGTACCCGATTGGCAACCTGCGAAGCTCCCGGACACCAGAACGCTGGAGGGACGTTTCATTCGTCTGGAAAAACTCAGTGTCGCACGTCATGGCGACGGGTTATGGGCCGCACTGCAGGGGCCTGGCTCGGATCCCAAACTTTGGGATTATCTGCCCTATGGGCCATTCCTGGAGCGCAGCGTGTTCGACACCTGGCTTGCCGGTCACGAAGCCAATACCGACCCATGGTTCTACGCGATCGTCGATCAGGTAACCGGCGTGGTCGATGGTTGCCTGAGCCTGATGTCTATCGTCGCTGCCCAAGGCCGAATCGAAAT
This sequence comes from Pseudomonas viridiflava, assembly GCF_900602065.1. GTDB lineage: Bacteria > Pseudomonadota > Gammaproteobacteria > Pseudomonadales > Pseudomonadaceae > Aquipseudomonas. The sequence goes on from NZ_UWFN01000350.1 coordinate 69,758, forward strand.
TGGTCATGTGACCTTCGGCGGCCAGATGCAACGCACGCCAAAAGGAACCGAGGCGGTATACCTGCTGGCTAAAGAAGCCTTCGCTTTGGGCTACCGTCGCCTGGAGTGGAAATGCAACGCCGACAACGCCCGCTCCAAGCGCGCAGCTGACCGGTTCGGCTTCAGCTACGAGGGCACCTTTCGGCAACACATGGTGGTCAAAGGTGTGAACCGTAACACCGCCTGGTATTCAATCATCGACAGCGAATGGCCTGAATTGCAGACCGCTTTCGAAGCCTGGCTTGCGGCGGATAACTTCAACGATGGGCAACAGTTGCAGGGGCTGGAGGCGTTTCGCGGACTCTGAGCTTCAGTTCATGAAATCCTTTACGTAAAGTTCAGCGACTTGCCGGAGGACGGCATGCAGAAGATCGCCACGAAAAGCATCACCTCGCTGAACTGATCCAACAACGCTATAAAAAGCCATAACGCAGAGCCGTCAGGCTTCAGGCGTCATCAACTGATCTGCCGATGACGCCTCACCACGCCCATCTGTAAACCAAACGGCCTGAACACCGCATTCAAAGACTTGAGGGTCGGGTTACCCTCGCCCTGCTCGATCTGAATCAACGTCCTTACCGAGATTTTGCACATCCTGGCGTATTGGCTTTGATGCAGCCTCGCGCCCTCAACCCGCAGCCGCTTGACCGCTTCGCCCATCTCAAGGCTACCGTCGGCAATGCCCTGCTGAACGCTTTCGATCAGCAGCGCGCGGGCGTCGATGGATAAGGTCATTGCAATCCCCAGGTGGTCAACCGCTGGTCCAGTTTGCCCAGAGCGATGGCTGGATGGTTGAACGTCGCGTCCGGCAGACCGCTGTCGCGCAATATGTCAGGCAGTGCCCTTAGCTGCCGGGCATCCTGACGCAACCGCTCGAACGCCTGCTGTGGATCAAGAATATCTGCCAATGCATCACAGGCTGCACGCCAATTGACGACACCTGCTCGCTCGATGGATTTCGACCATTTTGTTGTACGTGTGATGCCCTCAGCATCCATAACCATGGGTGCGAGATCATAAATGGGCGCAAGTCGATAACCGTCCTGAGAGCGGATGATCGCCGTGTTGCGGCCATGGTTATCCGAGTTACCAAGAATCTGGTTAATCAAGTCACGACGCAGGTATTCGGCCACCAGATCAGGTATTTCTGCCTTCTGCCCGGCCTGCGACCACAACCCGCTCAGAAGCGTGAGCACCTCCAGATGATCCATTCGGCTACCTGGCAACGTCACTCCGGCCAGGGAATATATCGACTCCACGGCCAACCGCTCGACACCTTGCGCCGTGATGCGACGATCGAAGCGTTTCATCCACAGGCTCGGTTTGTTCGCCTCCTCCAGTGCCATATCCTCTGTCGCCACGGTATCGATACCCAGCTCCTGCAGCGCCTTGTAATACAAGTATTCGCTGCGCAGTATTTCCTGATCGTTTTTCAGAGCCTGATTACGGGCGAGCTTGATGAACCAGTGCCCCCGAGCCTGTTCATCAGCCAGCACCGCATCGGGATACAGCAAGCCGTCGACGCCCTGCGTCATCAACAACTTCGGCGCTTCTCCCCCCGCACCAGTAGCCCCACCAATGGCAGCACCCTGTTCGTAGGCGTACTCGAGGAAGTGCTGGTCACGGGTGACGACATCCGCACGCGTAAAGCCCATGGCCTCGCCCTCTTCCAGAACCGCTACTGACTCCTTGATACGCAAATTGCCAATGGGAGCGGGCGTGCTGCGCCCAAGCAGATACAAGTCATCACTCAAACCTTCCGGCTTTTGTCGACCGAGTTGGGTAATGAGGAAGCGCTTGGCTGCTCCAGAAGGAGCAATGTCATGCAGGAAAGCCGGGGCCTCGCGCGATGAGAAGGTTTCAAAATCCACCGGCAGGCGGGCGCTTACGCCTTGGGATAAAGAGTTCGGGTATGCGTCCACTACATAGTCCGACTTGTAGGCGAAGCGACATGGACCGAGAAACCCTTTTGAGAGGTCGTCGAACGAAAGGGTCATGGCATCCTTCCAGATGCCATCGCCATAAATCTGAACGGTGAGGTTATACATGGGTCGCCTGCAATTTATTGCACCTGACAGACAGGAAAAGGGCCTATATCTGCACTATAGTGCATTTATGGATTCATGCACGACACAGAAAATGCAATTTAATGCAGTTATGGATTTTGAAGTAAAAAAGGGAGCCATAAAGGCCCCCCGAGGAAATCTTGAAACTCAATGCTTGGCAATACGGCCTCGTAGGAGCGAATTTATTCGCGAAGAGGCCGGTAAACCCGAAACATATGCCACGTTTTCACCGCAGTATTCGCGGATAAATCCACTCCCACATGAGCCCCGCTACCGGTTTGGCACCGTGCCTGATCAGCCCTCGATCTCCACCAATATCTCGCCCGGATTAACCCGATCACCCTTGGCCACATGAATGGCGACGACCTTGCCAGCGATCGCAGCCTGGACTTCGGTTTCCATCTTCATGGCTTCGGTAATCAATACGGCCTGACCGGCTTTGACCATGTCACCTTCCTTGACCAGAACATCGACGATGTTGCCGGGCATGGTGGTACTGACGTGGCCCGGGCCACTGGCCTGAGTACGCTTGCTTGCGCCGCCGCTGACGAACTCGTTGAGCGGCTCGAACACCACTTCTTCCGGCATGCCATCGATGGACAGATAGAAGTGACGCTTACCTTCCGACTTCACGCCCACCCCGGTGATATCGACCCGGTAGCTTTCGCCGTGAACGTCGATCACGAATTCGGTTGGCACGCCCTCGCCAGAGGCTTTGCTCACACCACCCGCTTCCGGGATAGGCAGCAACTCTTCAGGTTTGAGGGTGCCAGCAGCACGCTCTTCGAGGAACTTGCGGCCAATGTCCGGAAACATTGCATAAGTCAGCACGTCTTCTTCGCTTTGGGCCAAGGCGCCAATTTCGCCACGCAACTTGGTCATTTCCGGTTTGAGCAGATCCGCAGGTCGCACATCGATCAGCTCTTCATTGCCGATCGCCTGACGACGCAGCTTTTCATCCACCTGACCCGGCGCCTTGCCGTAACCGCCCTGCAGATAAAGCTTCACTTCATTGGTGATGGTCTTGTAGCGCTCACCCGCCAGGACGTTGAAGAACGCTTGAGTACCCACGATTTGCGAAGTCGGTGTCACCAGCGGCGGGTAACCCAGGTCTTTGCGCACCCGCGGAATCTCGGCCAGCACTTCGCCCATACGGTTTAGCGCGCCCTGCTCCTTGAGCTGGTTGGCGAGGTTGGAAATCATCCCGCCCGGCACCTGGTTGACCTGTACACGGGTATCGACCGCTGTGAATTCGCTTTCGAACTGGTGATATTTCTTACGGACAGCGTAGAAATACAGCCCGATTTCCTGCAACAGCTCCAGGTTCAGGCCAGTGTCGAATTCGCTGCCTTTGAGCGCGGCAACCATGGACTCTGTGCCCGGATGGCTGGTGCCCCATGCGAAGCTGGAGATGGCGGTATCAATGTGGTCGGCGCCGTTCTCGATAGCTTTGAGCTGACACATCGCAGCCAGGCCAGCGGTATCGTGAGAGTGGATAAATACCGGCAACGACTGCTCGGCCTTGAGCGCTTTGACCAACTCGCCGGTAGCGTAGGGCGTCAGCAAGCCAGCCATGTCTTTGATCGCTACCGAATCACAGCCCATGGACTCCATCTGTTTGGCCTGAGCGACAAAGGCGTCGATGGTATGCACCGGGCTCGTGGTGTAGGCGATGGTGCCCTGAGCATGTTTGCCAGCCGCTTTGACCGCCTCGATGGCCACGCGCAGGTTACGCACATCGTTCATGGCGTCGAAGATACGGAACACATCAATGCCATTGACCGCAGCCTTGGCGACGAAGGCTTTGACCACGTCGTCGCTGTAATGGCGATAGCCCAACAGGTTCTGCCCGCGCAGCAACATTTGCAGGCGCGTGTTGGGCAATGCAGCACGCAGTTGACGCAAGCGCTCCCACGGGTCTTCTTTCAGAAAGCGCACACACGCATCAAACGTCGCGCCGCCCCAGCACTCCAGCGACCAGTAGCCGACTTTGTCGAGCTTGTCGCAGATGGGCAGCATGTCTTCGGTGCGCATGCGAGTGGCCAGAAGCGACTGGTGGGCGTCACGCAGGATGGTGTCAGTTACGAAGATTTTCTTAGACATTTGGATCTCCTCATAGCGACAAGCTGCAAGCTACAAGCGGCAAGTAAGAGCAGATCTGCTTTTGCTTGAAGCTTGCGGCTTGGAGCTTGCCGCTGCTTATTCATAAGCCTGCGTGGGCGGCGATGGCGGCAGCGATGGCCAGGGCCAGCTCTTCGGGTTTGCGCTTGATCGAGTAATTGGTCAGTTCAGGGTGGCTTTCAACGAAGCTGGTATTGAACTGCCCGCTACGGAATTCCGGGTTACGCAGAATTTCCTGGTAATACGCCGCAGTGGTTTTCACCCCTTGCAGGCGCATGTCATCCAGTGCGCGCAAACCACGGTCCATCGCCTCCTCCCAGGTCAGCGCCCAGACAATCAGCTTCAGGCACATGGAGTCGTAATACGGCGGGATGGTGTAGCCGGTATAAATCGCCGTATCGGTGCGTACACCCGGGCCGCCGGGCGCGTAATAGCGGGTGATCTTGCCGAAGCTCGGCAGGAAGTTGTTCTTCGGGTCTTCGGCATTAATCCGGAATTGCAGGGCGAAACCACGATGGATGATGTCTTCCTGCTTGACCGAGAGCGGCAGGCCGGACGCGATCCGAATCTGCTCGCGGACGATGTCGATGCCGGTGATTTCCTCGGTGATGGTGTGCTCCACCTGCACCCGAGTGTTCATCTCCATGAAGTACACCTCGCCCTCGGCGAGCAGGAACTCCACAGTCCCAGCATTTTCGTAACCCACTGCCTTGGCGGCACGCACCGACAGATCACCGATGTAGGCGCGTTGCTCGGGCGTCAGTTGCGGGCTGGGGGCGATTTCGATCAGCTTCTGGTTGCGGCGCTGAATCGAGCAGTCACGCTCAAACAGGTGCACGACGTTGCCAAAGCTGTCGCCGAGGATCTGCGCTTCGATGTGCTTGGGATTGACGATGCACTTTTCGAGGAAGACCTCTGCCGAGCCAAATGCTTTGGTCGCTTCGGAAATAACTCGCGGAAAGGCTTGCTCCAGTTCTTCTCGGCTGTTGCAACGACGGATGCCCCGACCGCCACCACCCGAGGTGGCCTTGAGCATCACCGGGTAACCGATGCGGTCCCCTTCGAGCAGCGCCTCAGTAATGTCCGCAACGTTGCCTTCCGTACCCGGCGTCACCGGCACACCGGCCTTGATCATGCTGCGGCGCGCTTCAGTCTTGTCCCCCATACGGCGGATGACTTCAGCTGAGGGGCCAATGAACTTAATGCCACGTTCGGCGCATATATCAGCCAGTTCGGCGTTTTCCGAAAGAAACCCGTAGCCTGGATGCAAGGCATCGCAACCGGTCTCCACCGCAAGATTGACCAGCTTGCGCGGGTTCAGATACCCCGCGAGAGGCTCGGCACCAATGCTATGGGCTTCGTCCGCCCGCTTGACGTGTAACGCATGACGGTCGGCGTCGGAAAAGATTGCCACCGAACGGATGCCCATCTCGGCGCAGGCGCGCACGATCCGGACAGCGATCTCACCGCGGTTGGCGATCAGGATTTTTGTTATCACGAGTATTTCCTCGACCGTAGAACCGGCTATGTAACTGAACCGGTTTGTAACAGGGCGTGTGGTTGATTGCCGCAGGAACACCCTATGCCCGTTCAGGGATTAACAAAAATGAGTAAAAGTTGGGTTGTGTATAAGTAAAGACTTATAGTTGAGTTTTCAGCGATTGAGCGGCCCATAAAAAATGCGTAAGTCATTGATGCGTATGACATTGCGTCAACTGCGCATTTTCAACGAAGTGTGTGATCTGCGTTCATACAGCAGAGCAGCGGATGAAATGGCCCTGACTCAGCCTGCCGTCAGCTTGCAGATTCGCCAGCTTGAAGAGCTTATCGGTCAGCCACTGTTTGAATACGTCGGCAAAAAACTGTACCTGACAGAAGCAGCCGAAGCGCTGCAGTCGGCCAGTCGCGATATCTTCGGGCGCCTGGAAAGCCTGGATATGCAGCTCACCGATATGCAGGGCTCGCTACAGGGACAATTGAAGCTGGCCGTCGAATCAAGCTGCAAATACTTCATCCCGCACCTTTTCGCAGCGTTCAAACGTAACTACCCGGAGGTGGTCCTCAACCTCACGGTGGTCAATCGCGCTCAGGTGATCAGAAGGCTGTCGGATAACCGCGATGACCTGGTCGTAATGTCTATGGTGCCGCAGGACATGGGACTGGAGTTTCTGCCATTTCTCAACAATCCGATTGTAGCCGTCGCCCCGCCTGACCATCCGCTGAGTGATGGACGTGCTTTAGTCCTCAAGGACCTGGAACCCTATCCGTTGCTGATTCGGGAAAATGGCTCGGGGACTCGCAAGGCCTGCGAGGAGTATTTCAAAGACAAGCGCGTGCACTTCACCACGACCATAGAAATGTCGGCACACGAAGCACAGCGCGAAAGCGTGCTCGCCGGGCTGGGCATCGCCATGCTGACACGGCACGCAGTCAGTCTGGAACTCGCCACTGGCATGCTCAAGGAGTTGCCAGTGGCGGAGTTGCCGCTGTATCGCAGTTGGTGCGTGGTGCAGGCCAAGGATCGACGCCTGTCACCAGTGGCGCACGCCTTCCTGGCGTTCATCCGCACCGAGCGGGCGCAAATCAGCCAGCTAATGGAGCGGTTCGACGGGCGTCTTCCAAAGGTTTAGCAGCCTGCCAGAAGCGCTCTGAAACGCTCTCCTCGAAGTCACACAGCTCTTGATTGAGCCGACGCGCTTCGGAATAGCTTTCTATCGCCCGACGAAATCCCATACGTCGTCGATCTTCTTGCTGACGACGGGTTTTGACGGTGCTGCTCTGTTGCGAGTCATCGTAGTGCCGAGGCATATCCTGTCTCCCAGTGCGTTGCGGGAGTACAGAATGCCCAGAGGGCGTGACGATCTGACGGCGAATGCATGAAGAATTAGTGAAGGTAGCCGAGCTCATCGCGCCGGAAACAACAGGCAGTAACCTTATAAATATGTAGTGCGTTTCGGCGACATGCTTCGGCGATAGTAAGCCCTGCAGGACGCAAACAAGCTGTCTATTAGCAAGGAGCTAACAAGAATATTGAAACCAGGAACGACGCCATCACCCTCCCGGTAGAGAGGGATTTATCGCAATGTTCGACACCCCGGTTAGCTACACGCAACCAAGCGGAGCAACCATTGCCGGAGTCAGTATTTTTTACAAAGGCGAGCTGCTGACAAACATCGATGACGTACAGATACCCAGTGATCGAGCGCGTTAGCATCAAGATTTTTGGCTGCTACCCGCTACCTCACAGGTAGCGGGTAGCAGTTTTTGCGTCAATACCCTGAGAGCATCAGTCTTCGTGAGATTTGATCGATTTGGGCGACAGACGAAGGCTGCGCAAGCTGCGCTTCACGCTCTTCAGATGGTTAACCAGGCTCGGACCGCGCGCCATGGCAACGCCCATTGCCAGCACATCAATGACCACCAGATGCGCAATGCGCGAAGTCAGCGGGGTATAGATTTCGGTGTCTTCGTGTACGTCGATTGCCAGATTGACTGAAGACAGCTCAGCCAAAGGCGTCTGACTTGGACACAAAGTGATCAACGTCGCACCGGTTTCACGCACCAGATTCGCTGTTATCAGCAGATCCTTAGAGCGGCCGGACTGAGAAATGCAAACCGCTACATCGGTCGGGGTCAACGTAACGGCCGACATGGCCTGCATATGCGGATCTGAATAAGCAGCTGCACTGAGCAACAAACGGAAAAATTTGTGCTGAGCATCGGCGGCGACGGCACCCGAGGCGCCAAACCCGTAAAACTCGACCCGCTTCGCCGCCGCCATGGCCGTCACTGCCAATTGCAAAGCATGGGGATCGAGGTTTTCCCGCACTTCCATCAAGGTGTGCAAAGTGGTGTCGAAAATCTTCAGGCTGTAGTCAGCAACCGAATCATCCTCGTGGATCGCAAACTGGCCAAAGCTGGCTCCAGCCGCAAGGCTCTGCGCCAGTTTGAGCTTCAAATCCTGAAAGCCAGTGCAACCAATGGCACGGCAAAAGCGCACGATGGTCGGCTCGCTGATACCGACGCTGTGCGCCAGATCGGCCATGGAACTGTGCATCACAGCCGCTGGGTCAAGCAGCACGTGGTCGGCGACTTTCAGCTCCGACTTGCGTAACAGATGGCGTGACTGGGCGATGTGTTGCAGCAGATTCAAAGGGGCAGACTCGGCAAAGGTGCATGGGACGGGATGTAGCTTTCTTGTAGTTATACTACATGACCTGCGGGACGCCCAGTTAAACGAACCCGGTAAGGTAATCAGGAACGATTTGGGGAGAAGTCAGGCAACGAAATAGGACAATTCCTACATCAATGCCAGATCTGGCTCGCGTTTTCTCGCAGAACTTCAGCCAGAATCTCAGCCTCAATCGGCCGACTGATCAAGTACCCCTGCACCTCATCGCAACCATTGCCGCGCAGGAAGTCCAGCTGCGTCTGAGTTTCCACACCTTCCGCGACCACTTTCAAACCCAGGCTATGCGCCATGTCGATAATGGCGCGAGTGATTGCCGCGTCTTCGGTGCCTTCGCCCAACCCGCGAATGAAGGCCTGATCGATTTTCACGTAGTCCACGGGAAAGCGCTTGAGATAACTCAATGAAGAATATCCGGTACCAAAGTCATCAATCGCCAGCTTCACCCCCAATTCCCGTAACTGTTGGAAAGTGGTGATAATGTGCTCGACGTTGTCGAGCAATTGGCTTTCGGTCAGCTCCAGTTCCAGCCAGTGAGGCGCCAGTCCGGTTTCCTCCAGTACTTGTCGCACCAGGCTGACCAGTTTGCCCTGACGTAATTGATGCACCGACAGGTTGACTGATACACGGATGGGCTCAAGCCCTTGGCTCTGCCATTCACATGCCTGGCGGCAGGCTTCGCGCAGGACAATCTCGCCAATGGAAACAATCAAGCCAGTCTCTTCAGCCAGACTGATGAAGTCTCCAGGCGGCACCATACCGCGCTCGGGGTGGCGCCAGCGCACCAGAGCCTCTGCTGCATCGAGACGTCCAGTCGCCAATGACAGCTTGGGTTGATAGAAAACCTCCAACTGTCGGCCTTCAATCGCCCTGCGTAGTTGAATCTCCAGCTGCAGACGCTCAAGGGTGCTGGCTTGCAGGCTTTCGGTGAAGAACTGGAAGTTGTTACCGCCCAAATGCTTGGCGTGCTGCATCGCGATGTTGGCCTGATTGACCAGCGCCGAAATTTCCCGTGCCGAATCCGGCAACAGGCTGATACCAACCGACGCACTGACAACCAACTCATGGCCCGCTACGGAGATGGGCGTTCTCAGCTTGGCCAACAGACGTGTGGTGACGCGGGTCAGACTGGAAAGACTGCCGTACGAGTCAAACAGCACCGCAAATTCATCGCCGGACAATCTGGCAATAGTGTCCGCTTCCGGCAAGGTACTGCCCAGCCGGCGCGAGACCTGTTTGAGCAACTGGTCGGCCACTTCATGACCGAGGCTGTCATTGAGCAGTTTGAAGCGGTCCAGATTAATGTGCAGCAGCGCCAGACTCCTGCCGCCTTGCCGCACCCGCTGACTGGCTTCGTGCAGGCGCTCCTTGAACAGCGACCGGTTGGCGAGCCCGGTCAGCTCGTCGTAATGAGTCAGATAGCGCATACGCTCTTCGGACTGCCTACGCGCAGAGAGATCGGCGAAGAAGCCAACGATATGGCTCATATTGCCGGCAATATCCCGCACCACGCTCAGGTGCAGCCATTGAGGGTACAGCTCGCCATTCTTGCGGGTTTCGACCAGCTCGCCTTCCCAACATCCGGTTTGCTCAAGCGATTGGTGAATGACCTGAAAGTGTCTTCGCGCATCACGGCTGCTGGCGATATCAGTCACTTTACGGCCGACCATATCCTCTTGTTCATAGCCGGTCACTCGGCTGAAAGCCTGATTAACCGCGAGAATGTTGTAGTCCGGATCGAAGATGACGATGCCTTCACTGGCCGCCTCGAATACGGTTGCCGCCAGCCGGGGCGGGCTTTTGCTCAGGGCAAGATTGGCTTCCTCCAGCTCCTGAGTGCGCTGTACTACGCGAGTCTCCAACTCTGCCTGGGCCTCACGCAGGCTGCGCTCGGCTTTGCGGCGCTGTTCTATTTCCCGGGCAAGTTCAGTGTTGAGTTGCTCGCTCTGAGCCTGAGCCTGCTGCAAAAACTCGATCAGCGCCTGATTCTGAAAGCGCCTTATCAGCCCTCGATGAATCAAGCGGTTAACCTGCCAGGCGACAACGCTAAGGGCCATTAACAGGATTAACCCTAACCATCCCCAGCCCCGCAAAGGAACATCACCGCCCCAGAAGGAATAGATAATGGGCGGCAAAAGACACGCCAGGGTAAACGTGAGAAATGCAGTAATGCTCACCGCATAGGCGACACTCGCCGAGAGCGTCGCTACGCCGATCAGGCCAAATACCCAGGCTTGCTGCTGAAAGTTTTCGACGGGCACCAACACGAGCGCCGCGCTGGCCAGGGTAAGTCCGCTGGCACAGGCGCCCAACAGAAATGTCTGCCCCCAGATCGGTAGCGCACGTCGCTCGGCGGATGCAGAGCGAAAGGCGGCGACCTGAAAAACCCGCAACCCCACCAATGCGGCAAGCCAGCCGAGCCAGACGCCCACTAACAGATAGCGCTCTGGCCCCCATAACAGCCAGGCGCAGACCACGCCATTGATCAGCATGAACAGTGTGGGCAGCAACGAGCCTTGATACAGCATGCGCGTGCGCTCGACTGCCAACTGGCTGGCGTACTGCTTGCGGATATTGCGCCGGTCTACCCGAGAAGTGGCCGTCGCGCTGAAGCTTGAAGTCATGGCAGTTTCTTATAATGGTGTGGCCTTGAACGTGCACGGAGCATACACAAGCGCCACCAGAGACCAAACGTCTCCTCTCATATTAAATGGCAGTTCGCCACTTGACTCATTGTGCTCGTCTAATTCGGACATCTGGTCAGTACGGATGATTGCCTGCCGATCGTCGCCGAGCGCACTTTTGTCGATTCGGGCAAAGCATGGTTTGCCCGGTTTCGCTCGGCACCCTAGAATGCGTCGATGCGCGATGATCTCTCCCTTCTGCTTAATTCCCTCAACGATGCCCAACGGCAGGCCGTAGCTGCCTCCGTGGGTCGTCAGTTGGTTCTGGCCGGCGCTGGTTCCGGCAAAACCCGTGTGCTGGTGCATCGCATCGCCTGGTTGATCCAGGTCGAGCAAGCCTCGCCACACTCGATCCTGTCGGTGACCTTCACCAACAAGGCGGCAGCAGAAATGCGCCACCGGATCGAACAACTGATGGGTATCAACCCGGCAGGCATGTGGGTGGGCACGTTTCACGGCCTTGCGCACCGCTTGTTGCGCGCGCACTGGCAGGAAGCCAATCTGGCACAGACCTTCCAGATCCTGGACAGCGACGACCAGCAACGCCTGGTCAAGCGCGTCATGCGCGAGCTGGGGCTGGATGAACAACGCTGGCCCGTCAAACAAGCCACTTGGTTTATCAACGGTCAAAAAGACGAAGGCCTGCGCCCCAAGCACATTCAGGCCAGCGGCGATCTTTTCCTGACCACCATGAAGTCGGTCTATGAAGCCTACGAAGTCGCCTGTCAGCGTGCCGGGGTAATTGATTTCTCCGAGCTGCTGCTGCGCGCGCTCGACCTGTGGCGCGACAACCCTGGCCTGCTCGCTCATTACCAGCGACGCTTCCGGCATGTACTGGTCGACGAATTCCAGGACACCAACGCCGTGCAATACGCCTGGCTGCGCTTGCTGGCGCAGGGCGGCGACAGCCTGATGGTCGTAGGCGATGACGATCAGTCGATTTATGGCTGGCGCGGCGCAAAGATCGAAAACATCCACCAATATTCGTCTGACTTCCCGGACACCGAAGTCATACGTCTGGAACAGAACTACCGCTCCACCGCCAGCATCCTCAAGGCGGCCAACGGGCTGATCATCAATAACAGCGGGCGCATGGGCAAAGAGCTGTGGACTGATGTCGGCGATGGAGAGCTGATCAATCTGTACGCAGCCTTCAACGAACACGACGAAGCCCGTTATGTCGTGGAAACCATCGAAAGCGCCCTCAAGACAGGGCTGGCGCGTAGCGAAATCGCCATTCTTTATCGCTCCAACGCCCAGTCACGGGTGCTTGAAGAAGCGTTACTGCGCGAACGGATTCCCTACCGTATTTATGGTGGCCAACGCTTCTTCGAGCGTATGGAAATCAAGAACGCCATGGCCTACCTGCGTTTGCTGGAAGGCCGGGGCAATGATGCAGCTCTTGAGCGGGTTATCAACGTTCCGGCCCGCGGCATCGGCGAAAAAACCGTCGAAGCGATACGTCAGCATGCTCGTCATGCCGACGTATCGATGTGGGAAGCCACTCGCCAACTGATCGCCAATAAGGGCCTGACCGGCCGTGCAGCAGGCGCGCTGAATGGTTTTGTCGAACTGATCGAAAACCTCGCCGCCAAGGTCATGGAAATGCCGCTGCACTTGATGACGCAGACCGTCATCGAGCAGTCCGGGCTGATCAATTACCACAAGGAAGAGAAAGGCGAAAAAGGCCAGGCCCGGGTAGAAAACCTTGAGGAACTGGTCAGCGCCGCGCGCAACTTCGAAAACAACGAAGAACACGCCGAGCTGACCCCGTTGGCGGCATTCCTCGGCCATGCTTCGCTGGAAGCCGGGGATACCCAGGCCGAGGAGCACGAAGACAGCATTCAGTTGATGACCCTGCACAGCGCCAAGGGCCTGGAATTCCCTTACGTGTTCCTGGTAGGCATGGAAGAAGGCCTGTTCCCGCACAAGATGAGCCTGGAGGAACCTGGACGTCTCGAAGAAGAACGGCGTCTGGCGTACGTGGGCATTACTCGCGCCATGCAGCAACTGGTAATGACCTATGCGGAAACACGTCGCCTGTACGGCAGCGAGACCTACAACAAGGTATCGCGCTTCGTACGTGAAATCCCGCCGCTGCTGATTCAGGAAGTACGCTTGTCCAATAGCGTTAGCCGTCCATTCGGTGGCACGCAAAAGGTCAGCACCAGCAACCTCTTCAACGGCACCGGGATTCCGGAAACCTCCTTCAGTCTCGGCCAGCGTGTGCAGCACGCGGTGTTTGGCGAAGGGGTGATCTTGAATTTCGAAGGCGCAGGCGCGCAGGCACGAGTGCAGGTCAACTTCGCAGAAGGCAGCAAGTGGCTGATGATGGGCTACGCGAAGCTGGAGGCTATTTAGACTGCTGACTCGTTGTCTGAATGGAAATACTTCCTGTGGGAGCTGGGCTTGCCCGCGATAAGGTCAACGCGGTTTCATGTGAATCGTATCCAGCCTTATCGCGGGCAAGCCCAGCTCCCACAGACAGCAGCGATGCAGCGGCAGATTGAATCCGCCCCCGGTCACCTCCATATAGATGACACTGTCCGGCGATCCGTCCTACAGAACTTTCACCAACGCCCTACGGACCAACCTACATAGGGTCTTCGGGAATTACGCAAAAGCCGGAAACACTTGGCCGCTAGCCAGACACATATGCCCTATGCAATATGGCGCGCGTGCAATCCACAAAACGGGAATACCCTTATGCAACGTTTTCTAAGCATCGCTATGGCGTTGTGCATCGGGCTCACCATGAGCTTCGAGGCCAATGCTGCGCGTTTCGGTGGTGGCAAGAGCATGGGCTCGGCGCCAAGCCATCAGGCGCGCCAGGCTCCATCCACCCCTGCCGCAGCGCCTAACGCTGCTGGCCGCCCGGCACCTGCTGCCAGCGGCGCTTCCCGCTGGCTCGGCCCATTGGCCGGTATCGCTGCCGGCGGCCTGCTCGCTTCCATGTTCATGGGCGACGGCTTCCAGGGGATGCAAATCTTCGACATCCTGATCATGGCAGTCATTGCCTTCCTGATCTTCCGCTTCATCGCTGCTCGTCGTCGTAAGCAACAAGGCGAGCAAATGGCTACTGCTGCTGGCCCGATGAATTATCAGCGTGAAGCCGCTCAACAGCCTGCCCAGAACTCGATTTTCGGTGGTTCGGGTGCAGCCTCGGCAGCCGCTCCGGTGATCAATGCTCCGGCCTGGTTCAACGAAACGCGCTTCCTTGAAGCCGCTCGTAGCCACTTCCAGTCGCTGCAACAGCACTGGGACGCGAACGAGATGGACAAGATCGAAGAGTTCGTGACCCCACAGATGCTGCAGTTCCTGAAGAAAGAGCGTGCAGATCTGGGCGACGCGTTCCAGTCGACTTACATCGACAACCTGACCGTGCAACTGGACGGCCTGGATGATCGCGCTGACAAGACCATCGCTACGCTGACCTTCAGCGGTGTTTCCAAATCTTCGCGCTTTGACCAAGGCGAAGTGTTCAGCGAAAGCTGGAACATGGAACGCCCGCAAGGCGAGAATCAGCCTTGGCTGGTTGCTGGTATCCGCCAGAACGGCTGATCCAGACAGCTTCACGCATCAGCAAAACCCCGGACTTGTCCGGGGTTTTTGTTTTATCCGTTGGGATAGTTATTTTGAGAAAGGCTTTAAGCTACTGTATAAACCGCGCCATCAAGTCAGAGGAGCCAGGCCGTGGAAGAAGTCATTGAACAATTACGCGAAGCGAATGAACCTGTTCCGGTTCCGCTGGAGCTGCCCGACGAGGACCAACTCGTTGAGGTCGAAGAACAGCTGTTCATCAACATCCCCTTCGTCTTCAAGGAATTTCTCCTGACGGTAAGCGACGTGGTGTACGGCAGCCTGGAGCCGGTAACGGTTACCGACCCCGGATCGCATACTTATCTGCCTGAGGTCGCGGCCTCTGCCTGGGATATTGGCGTGCCACGCGAGCTGATCCCGATCTGTCAGGACGGCGAAGACTACTACTGCGTCGAAGAAGACGGCACTGTAGTGTTGTGGTCCGGCGAAGAAGAGCTGGTTACCGAAGAAAGCTGGGAATCGGTATGGCACTGGGCGCGGGACGTCTGGCTGGAAAGCTGAGCCGCGTTACCTGGATCTGTAGGAGCTGCCGAAGGCTGCGAATAGCGATGAGTCAGACAAACCGCTATCGGCGCCGTCGTAACCTCCGACAACTCCTACAGTACCCAGTTATCAGGCTTCAATCGGGCCGCTAGTGCCCATTCGACTCCTGGTTATTGCCCAGCGTCTCCAGCAACGCGATCTGCATACGCGTATGTACTCTGATGAACCAGCGCCATGCTACTGCCGCGACAATGGCGGCGATCACGGCGATCAGAATCAGCAGTTCGTTGGTCGGCAGAATGCTCGCGGACAGCGCCGCGAGCATCACGAAGATCACCAGCAAAGACAGCAGAGGAATCACCTCGGCGATCACTTTGCGCACTCGCGCCGTGTGCCGGCCTGCCATCTCCGGTTTGACGCCCATCTCAGCCAGCAGCATCGACAGCGCTTTGAGCTTGCGATAAGCCGCGATCAGGAATGGCAACGACAGCAACAAGGCAGCGCCACAGATCCAGGCTTTCTGTTGCCCTACGTCGCCGACCCAGTCGCTGATATACACACCGATGCGCTCGGCGAAATAGCCTCCGCAGAAGAATATGGCCACGACCAGGGCCAGATTAACCCCGACCTGCAACAGAATCCGCCGAATCATCGATGCCAGCAGCGCGCCCTCGCCTTGCGGCTGGATGCTGCGTAGCCACTCACCGTACATGCCAAACACACGCGCTACGCGGCGAGGCATGATGCTTGCCAGTTGGTTGGACAACGGATCGGCACCGCGAATCAGATACGGCGTCAGCAACGTCGTGATGGCGGAAACGGCGACCGCCACCGGGTAAAGGAAGTCGCTGGTGACCTGAAGAGTCATCCCAAGCGCCGCGATGATGAAAGAGAACTCGCCAATCTGAGAGAGGCCCATGCCCACGCGCAGCGAGGTCTTGCCATCGTTACCGGCGAGAAATGCACCAAGCCCGCAGGAAAGCATCTTGCCGAGGACAACGGCGACGGTGATCACCGCAATCGGCCAGGCGTATTGCACAAGGATCGCAGGATCTATCATCAAGCCGATCGCGACGAAAAAAATGGCGCTGAACATGTCACGAATCGGCTCGATCAAGCGCTCAATTTTCAACAGCTGGCGAGACTCGGCCATGATCGCACCGATCAGGAAAGCACCCAGTACCATGCTGTATTCAAGCTTCACGACCAGCAGGCAGAAACCGAAACACAGACCGAGCACGGTGATGAGCAGCATTTCGTTGCTTTCAAATTTCGCCACATAAGCAAGCAGACGCGGGACCAGCAGGATGCCGATCACCAGAGCAACGATCATGAACAGCGAGAGCTTGCCGACGGTGGAGAACACCTCGCCGGAGCTGACCGATCCACTGACTGCGATCCCGGACAGCAACGCGATAATGCCGATCCCCAGGATGTCTTCAACAATCAGCACGCCGAAAATCAGCTGCGCGAAGGGCTGATTCTTCATTTTCAGATCGTTGAGCGCCTTGACGATGATGGTCGTCGACGAAATCGCCAGGATTGCGCCGAGGAACAGCGAATCCATGGTGCTCCAGCCGAAGTACTGACCGATCTCATACCCGATCCAGATCATCAGGGTAATTTCGAGAAACGCCGCGATAAAGGCTGTAGCACCAACCTTGAACAGCTTGCGCAGGCTGAACTCCAGCCCCAGGCAAAACATCAGGAAGATAACCCCTAGCTCGGCGAGGGTTTTGATGGTGTCTTCGTCGTGGATCAGCCCGAATGGCGGTGTATGCGGGCCGATGATAAAACCGGCGACGATGTAGCCCAGCACCACAGGCTGTTTGAGGCGATGAAAGAGGATAGTCACGACGCCAGCCACCAGCATGATCACTGCCAAATCCTGAATAAAGCTGATGGCATGCATGGGTCCGGCTCCTTATGAAACGCATTGCTGCTGGCCGAATCCCCGAAAAGCGACGGAGAATTCAGCTACTGCACTGCAAAAATCTGATTAATTTGTAAGAAATTGCCCGCTCCACGGGCTTTCGCAGGTTAACACTGCACATTCATTGATAAAGCCGGTGCAATATATGGAAACAGATCGGGTAACCGCGTGACGGCCTCCAGCCAGCAAGCGTCCCGATAACTGCCACACAACGCTTGAATCCGTAAGCACCGCCATAAGGTGCAATTTCTGAACCGCCTTGATCGTGAGTACGCTATGGAACCCGGAAACGCCCAGCTGTCGATGACTGTATTGATGACCCCGGACATGGCCAACTTTTCTGGCAACGTACACGGCGGCACCCTTCTGAAGTATCTCGATGAAGTTGCCTACGCCTGTGCAAGCCGCTACGCAGGCCGTTACGTCGTAACCCTGTCAGTGGATCAGGTGATTTTCCGCGAGCCGATTCATGTCGGTGAATTGGTGACCTTCCTCGCGTCGGTGAACTACACCGGCAACACTTCCATGGAAGTGGGCATCAAGGTCGTCACGGAAAACATCCGCGAGCGCTCGGTGCGTCACACCAACAGTTGCTTCTTCACCATGGTCGCGGTGGATGACCAGCGCAAACCGGCCAGCGTCCCGCCGCTGGAACCAGAGAGCCCGGATGGCAAACGCCGCTACATTCAGGCTCAACAGCGTCGGCAGATCCGCCAGGAGCTGGAAAAGCGTTATCAGGAAATCAAGGACGAGACGCTTTAAGGCGAGACTCAACCCCGGTAAATCAGGCAGCTATTCCTGTGGGAGCCGGGCTTGCCCGCGATATATGAGACGCAGATATAAGGTACACCGCGTGATCGTTTATCGCGGGCAAGCCCAGCTCCCACAGTGAACCGTGCTGACCACACTCTACAACCGCACCGCCTCAAACCTCACACGAGGATGAGCCGTGCGGTCCTGGGCGCGGACCAGTTCCAGTTCGTAGCTGCCGCACGCCTGAGTCTCCAGCAGCACTTCGTGCACTGACGCGGCGGCGAACTCAAAAGCTGCAACCAGCTCATCCCCAAGCAGCACGCGAGCCAGGAACAAACCGGACGTCAGGTCGCCAACACCCACTGGCTGACGCGGAAAGGCCAGTAGCGGGCGACGCAAGTGCCAACTGCCATCGGCGGTCACCAGCAGCATTTCAAAGCCGTCAGCGGGCTTGCCGGGGTAATCCACGTGCTTGACCACAACCGCTCTAGGGCCGCGAGCCAACAACGCGCGAGCCATGGCTACGCAATCAGCCAATGAGTCCGGTTTACGGCCGGAAAAACTGTCCAGCTCCAGCTGGTTCGGGCACATGAAATCTGCCACTGCTGCCGCTTCTTGCAGAAGAAAATCGCTGACCTCCGGAGGGACGATGCACCCCTTCTCGGGGTGCCCCATTACCGGATCACACAGGTACAACGCGTTAGGGTTAGCGGCCTTGATCCGCGCAACGCCCGTCAGAATCGCCCGCCCCTGAGCAGCACTCCCCAAATAACCGGAGAGCACAGCGTCGCAATTGCCCAATTCACCGATAGCAGCAATGCCCTCAATGAGCGCCGGAATCTGTTGCGGAGGCAATACATCGCCAGCCCATTGCCCGTATTGCGTGTGATTGGAGAACTGCACGGTGTTCAGCGGCCAGACATTCACCCCGATCCGCTGCATCGGAAACACTGCAGCGCTGTTGCCTGCATGGCCGAAAACCACATGGGACTGGATGGCGAGCAAATGGGGTGTACGTTTCATCAAGGGTTCCTGAACACGATGCAAATGCAGTAGTGAGAAATTTAAGTCGCGCAGTATGGCTGCAAATCCCCTGACACAGTTAAGCTGGTGGCACTTTGTTGGAGCGCTTTTTCATGCTGACCTTGGGAAACATGTTCGTCCTGATGCTATTGGCCACCGGCGCTGCATGGCTGTGGCACGCTCATGGTCTGCGCGAGCGTGCGCTGGAGCGCGTCAAACAGCACTGCGCGAAGCTCGACGTAGAGCTACTGGATGGCAACGTGGCTTTACGCAAACTGACGTTCGCCCGCGATTCTCAGGGTCGTAAACGCCTGGCCCGTGTGTACAACTTTGAATTCACCGTGACCGGTGAACAGCGCCATCCTGGCACCATTACCATGTTTGGCGCGCACAGCGCGCAGATTGAACTGGCGCCCTACCCGTTCGAAATGAAAACGCCACCGCCCAGTGCGGAAATCATCCAGCTGAGCCAATGGCGGCAAGAACACAACAAGTGGAAGCAGTAGATCACGCGCGGCTTGTGGATAAGTTGTTCTAGAGCAGACAAGCGGACAGTTCAGCCTGTAAGCAGGCTTCATCCTGTGCCCGCAAGAAGATCAATTCGAGCCGCGAATCCCGTCGCCACTCGCTGACTTGCCACTTCACAGCATCGCCCGCTACGGAATTGCCCGACACCCAGCCTTTTTCGCTGTGGATAACCAGTTTGGCGCGAAGCCAGTCCATGCTCTGCAACCACAGTGCCAGGCGGGCCAGATCAAAGCGTCGATCTGGATGCCAACGCCAACCGATGCTCCAACCCTCCTGCTGGCTCTGACTCAGACAAATCGGCAGACCGGGGTCCGTCCATACGGCAGGAAGCTGCGCCAGACTCTTGGGCAAAGCAAGGTTATCCACAGCGGTGTTATCCACAGCCGAATCGGATGTTGGAGAGACACCCGGCAGTTCAGCCAACGACATCCTGCCCTGTTCCGTCCAGATCATCTTGCCTACAGGCAATCGCTCAGTAATCCGCTGACGTGCCGCAGTATCCAGATCCGCTGACTTGTTAAGCACCCATAACCCGGCGCTATTCAGCGCCGATTGTTGGCTAGGTGGCAGTGGATTCCCGGCAGCCAATGCCGCCGCATCCAATACCATGACGCTGGGCTGAACCGTGAGCACACCCAGCCAAGGCGCTTGCTGCAACTGCTCGATCAACTGCGCGGGATGACCGAGGCCGGACGGCTCGATCAGCAATCGATGCGGTCTGGACTTGCGCAGCAGACGGCCCAGGCCGATTTGAAAAGGCGCTCCGTTAACGCAACACAGGCAACCGCCAGCCACCTCGCCAAGTGCGATACCATCGTCGGCCGTGGTCAGCAGCGCAGCATCCAGGCCGATCTGACCGAACTCATTGATGAGGATCGCCCAGCGCTCATCTGCTGGTTTTTGCGCCAATAGATGTTGGATGAGGCTGGTCTTGCCTGCCCCCAAAGGTCCGCCGATGACGTGGGTCGCAATGTTCTGCAGCATGGTGGTCGCTTATGACGAAGGCGTTTAAAGCCAGGATCGCGATGTTCCTGGGAATGGTGTGGGTAGCGAGTGCAGGAAACGCATGGGCCGAGGCATGTCTGGTACATAGTCAGGCCGAACGGTTGGACGTGAAAGTCTGCCAGGCCAACCGCAACATCCCGCCCAAGCTGTTTCATGACGGCTTCTGCCAACCACAGCTGGCAGGACAAAAAACCGATGTGACATTTCTAGAGCAATGTCCCAGCGGTGCCTTTGGTATTTGTAGCAACGCGCAAGTCGCCAATATGCCTTATCGCGAAGATATTCACTATTACGGCGTGGCGAGCGATGCGGCGTACCTTAAGCCGTTTTGCGAGGGGCAGAGTCAGGGCAAGTGGTTGGTGCCGTAAGTGGCTGAAACTACATTACCTGTGGGAGCAGAGCTTGCTCGCGATAAGGCTGAACACGGTTCGCTTTAAATCGAGTCCAGCCTTATCGCGAGCAAGCTCGGCTCCCACAAAAATCAGATCTCATGGTCATGCCAAAGATGCTTCTAAGCCAACCAGTCCAGGGTCAGTAACAAACGTCGCTCATCACGCTGCAACTGCGGCGAACGATGCACCAGACCCTGGCCTTCGTTACCCACCCAGCGCTCGCCCTTGAGCAGCGCAACGTCACCACCGTTGATCTGCCTGATCTTCAGCGCGTCCCGGGGTTCGGCCTGAGGGTTGCCCAACTGGCTGCGATCAATGGCGCCTTCTCTCAGCCACTGGCTGCCGATGCCCGCATAAGTGGTGATCAAGCGGACCGGTACATGATCGACGTGGAAACGCGGGCACATGGCTTTATCCAGAACCCGAAGTCGAACGCCTACGCGCTTGGCCCCGAGCAGGCAAGCGTAAGCACTAATCAGCCATGAAACGTCGGCGATGAAACCTTCATAGCCTTCAAGATCAGCATAAGCAGACGCGAAGTTCTGGAGGTCGGGCTGAGCATCGTCATCGCTGATCTCCAGCGTAATGGCCTCCGCCAGGGGCTCGTTCAGAGAAAGCAGCAGCGCACCAAAGTCGGCAATGTGCGCCGGTAACTGACGCTGCCAGACGGCGAGATTCACATCATCGTCCAGCACTTGGCTGAGAACGGCAGGCGTATCACCCTGAACCTGACGAATTCGCGGCTGCCATTTCAATACCGTCGCAAGCATTACGCAGCCTCCATTTCGTGCCAGGGCCCAAACGGATCGGGCAGCGATACCCAGCCATCGGTGCCCAGCGCCATCTCTGCATCGGTGAGCAAACAGTCATCCAGTTCCGCGGTGAGCTGCGCGAAGTCGATATTCTGGCCAATGAACACCAACTCCTGTCGGCAGTCACCGGTTTGTGACGTCCAGTTGTCCATGATCGCGCTGATGTTTTCTTCATCCTGAGGCCAATGGGCACGCGGAACGAACCGCCACCAGCGGCCAGCGAAACCGTGACGCATCAATCCTCCAGCCTGGGACCAGCTGCCGGCGTCCTGATGCTTGCTAGCCAGCCAGAAAAAACCTTTTGAGCGCAGCAGTTTGCCGTTGGTCCACTCCCGGTCAATAAAGCTGAAGAAGCGCTCTGGATGGAAGGGTCGACGAGCCCGATAAGCCGTGGAGGCGATGCCATACTCCTCGGTCTCCGGCACATGCTCGCCGCGCAACTCCTTGAGCCAGCCCGGCGCCAGGGATGCACGCTCGAAATCGAACCGACCGGTGTTCAGGATCTTTGCCAAGGGCACCTCGCCCATCACCATTGGCACAATTTCGGCGTGGGCATTGAGCCGCTGCAGAATGGCGATCAGTTCTTCACGCTCGCTGGAGCTGATCAAGTCGATCTTGCTCAGCAAAATCACATCGGCAAACTCAATCTGCTCAATCAGCAAGTCGGTGATTGAGCGGTCGTCATCCTCTCCCAGCGTCTCACCTCGGGTCGCGAGGCTTTCTGCAGCCTGGTAATCAAGCAGGAAATTCACGCCATCGACCACCGTGACCATGGTGTCCAGCCGCGCAAGATCAGTCAGGCTTTTGCCCGCTTCATCGCGAAACGTGAATGTTTCTGCCACAGGCAGCGGTTCGGAAATCCCGGTGGATTCGATCAATAAATAATCAAAGCGCCCGTCCTGAGCCAGACGGCTGACCTCTTCGAGCAAATCTTCACGCAGCGTGCAGCAGATGCAGCCATTACTCATCTCGATGAGTTTTTCCTGTGCGCGGTTCAGGCTGACATCTCGCTGAACTTCGCCGCCATCAATGTTGATCTCGCTCATATCATTGACGATAACGGCCACCCGCAAATCTTCGCGGTTACGCAGAACGTAGTTGAGCAGCGTGCTTTTACCGGCGCCGAGAAAGCCGGACAGGACGGTGACAGGAAGACGATTTGGCATTGGGATACCCATCAGGTTGCAAGGTTTTGACCTTGTTCGCATGGCGGTGCGAGGCACCGGATCAATCACCCGACAATGTTATAGTATAACAATACAATCAGTAAACCTGTCTCTGTGGGACCGAATTTATTCGGGAAGAGGCCAGTACATCCGCCGCTTTTTTATCGTCAGGAATGCCGCCTTCCCGGCTAAATCCGGTCCCACAGGTCTCTGTTTGCCACAAGACAGCGTGGTGACAGGAATACTCAGGGGCTCCTACAGTAGAAAGCTAAACCTGCCCGGCTTGCTTCTGTTGTTGCTGCCACGCCATGTACGAATCAATCGGCGGATTACGCTGAAAATACCGCTGCAACCCCTCAAACAAACCATCAGCCACTGCCTGCTGGTGGCGTGCCGTGACAAGACGCTGGCTGTCTCTCGCATTCGAGATGAATCCGGTCTCCACCAGAATCGAAGGCACATCCGGCGACTTGAGCACTGCAAAACCGGCCTGTTCGACACGTTTTTGATGAAGCGCCGTGATATTCGCCAGGCTACCGAGAATGGTGTTGCCCAACTGTAAACTCGCAGCAATAGTCGCGTTCATCGACATATCGAGAATAACCCCGGCCAGCATCGGGTCCTTGTCCTTCAAGTTAAGCAAGCTGGTCGCGCCCAGAAGATCCGCACCGTTTTCTCGCTGAGCCATAAAGCGTGCAGTGGCAGATGTCGCGCCCCCTTCAGACAAGGCAAACACTGACGCCCCCGAAGCCGTCAGGCGGGGTGCCGCATCAGCATGGACCGAGATAAACATGTCAGCGTTATGTTGATGAGCAATCTCAACGCGCTTACGCAGCGGCACGAAGAAGTCGTCATTGCGCACCAGACGCACATCAAATCCCTTCTCCCGTTTTAGCCGCTTGGCCAAAAGCTGAGCGATGGACAACACGACATCCTTCTCACGCTCGCCCTTGGCTCCCACCGCTCCCGGGTCCTTGCCGCCATGCCCCGGATCGACCACGACCATGATGTTGCGCTTAGGGTGCGGGTTGTCATTGCTCGCAGGAGAGTGCTGCGACGGTTGCGCTGCTATTTGCGAAGCGGACGTTCCGGTACCCAGATCTAGTACCAGGCGGTGGCCCTGATCACCGGCGGGCCCAAGCTGAAAGCTGTTGAGCTTCACCGGACCGGTAAGGTCGAGAACGATTCGGGTGTCATCGCCTTGGCCGTAATGCCCTGAGCGAATGGATTTGATCGGCGTGTTAGCCAGCGCCAGCTGACTAAAATCTCCGCTTAGCCGCGCACCACTGATATCGATGATCAATCTGTCCGGCGCGCCAAGGGTGAAGGTTTTGTATTGCACCGGGCCGCTGAGATCGAGCACCAGCCTTAGTTTTTCGTCGCTGCGCCACAACCGCGCATTTCTGATCTGAGCCGCAGTGGCACCTAAGGGCAACGTTAGCGCTGCGCTGGCGAGAAGAAGATTGAGCAGAACTTGTCGGCGGTGCATGCATTAGCCCATTCGAATGTGAAGAGCATCCCGGCCCCAAAAAAAGAAATCGTCGAAACTATCGTTATAGTATAACGTGATGATTTACATCACCGACGGCCTCTTTTCATGAAACTTGCTTCACTTCCGGATGTTGCCGCGCAAGCGTCCCGTCAAACACAGCCGCTGGATTGGGTGGGAATGTGCGGCGTCGCGTTGCCGATATGCATTGAAGGGCAACCCGCCAGTGCCAAAGTCGATGCAGGCGTGAGCCTGGATGATGGCAGCGCCAGAGGCATACACATGTCGCGGCTGTATCTGGCACTGGAACACATGCAAGGAAAGGACCTCACGCTGGGCACGGTTCAGCAAGTGCTGCTGTGCTTCCTTGAGAGTCATGAAGGATTATCACAGCGTGCATATCTGAATATTCACACTGAATACCTGCTCAAACGCCCGGCTTTGATAAGCCCGTTGGCAGGCTGGAAAGCCTACCCAATCAGTATCCTGGCGCGTCTGGAAAACGATATGTTCCACGTGGAACTAAAAATTGACGTGGCATATTCCTCAACCTGCCCTTGCTCAGCTGCCTTGGCACGACAACTGATCCAACAGCAGTTCACTGAAGATTTCGCCAGCGCCGATCTTGATTATCAGAGCGTGCTGGAATGGTTGGGAACCGCTGAGGGCATCGTTGCGACGCCTCACAGCCAGCGCAGCACCGCTCACTTACACGTGCAACTCAATGAATTATCTAAGGAATTTCCGTTTCTGCATTTGATTGATCAAGCAGAGGCTGCGCTGGGCACTGCCGTACAAACAGCAGTGAAACGCGCAGATGAGCAGGCCTTCGCACTGGCGAACGGGCAAAATCTGATGTTTTGCGAAGATGCCGCCCGACGGCTGCACCGCTCATTGCAGCGTAATCCGCAGCTCAAAGCGTTTACGGTGAAGGTGGTGCACGCTGAAAGTCTGCATGCCCACGACGCTGTGGCTCAAAGTAGCTGGAGCGCCGTGGGGAATCCCCATATCAGGTCCGGGGTTTGACCGCACCACATTGGGCACCCTGCCAGACCGCTCGGGTGTCCATGCTTCCGTTCTGCTGCTGGCCAGTCGCGTTGAAAGTGCCGATGACGTGGGTGGTGAATTCCCGGTCACTCAAAAACTGAGCCTGACCGTTGCCCTGCGCTTTCGGGCAGCTAAAGGTGAATTTCCAGTTTTTACCGTTGCGTTCAGTAATGCGTTGCGTGCATCCAGACTTCGGATCAGTGAGTGGGATGTCATCGCCCTTGACCTGTGCGTCTGTCAGACAAAAGCGCACACCCTTACCAGCCAGGGTCACCCCTTGCGACTCAAGATTGCGTTCGACCATGGCGCGCTGTTCGGGTGGCAAGTTTTTCAACTGTCCGAGGATCATCTGCAAATCCGGCATAGCCTGCCCATCCACTTGCATGTTACTGGAGGTCAACTCCCACAAGCCCGGTTGCAGCATCTGCGCCTGAGCCAGTGGCGCGACCAGACAGCACATCAATGCCAAGGTGGATTTCTTCATTTCTGGATCCTTGTTCAACCCATGAGGGACAGGAGCAACCACACGTGGTTGCCGGACGATGAGGCTTAGACGACAGATCATGCCGCCAGTTGCACCCCGAATTAAATAGCGACAATCAGCACTCACTGTGGTCTGTTAATCAGCAATGGTGCTAAGGAAAAGGTTTCGAATGGATTACCACAGCCCGTATTTCTTTGGCTATGTCATCGGATTCATTCATCTGTTGGGGATCATTGCCGCCATCCATGCGCTGCTCACTGTGCGCACTGCACAAGGGTCAATTGCGTGGGCGATGCCTCTGCTGTTCATTCCTTATTTCACACTGATTCCCTATCTGGTGTTTGGTCGGAGCTCTTTCGATGCCTATATCAAAGCGCGGCGTCAGGCCAACGAGGAAATGCGCACGGCAATCAGCGACCTGAACTGGCGCCCCTGGATTGAAGAGGCTGTGGCCGCAAGACGCTCCGAAGCCTATGCGTCATTGCGTGCCATGCCCAAGCTGGGGCTCACCCCGGCGCTGGCCAACAACGACGTCAAGCTGCTGATAAACGGCGATGCGACCTTCAACGCGATTTTCGAAGCGATACGCGAGGCCAGGCAGACAATCCTGATTCAGTTCTTCATCATCCATGACGACGCGCTGGGGCGGCGTATGCAGGAACTGCTCCTGGAGAAAGCCGCGGAAGGCGTCGCGGTGTATGTGCTTTACGACCGTATCGGCAGCCACTCTCTGCCTGGCAGCTACAACGAAAAGCTGCGCAAAGGCGGCGTACAGATCAAGGCCTTCGCAACCCGCGGTGGCTGGCTTAACAGGTTCCAGATCAACTTCCGTAACCACCGCAAAATAGTCGTCGTGGACGGCATGAAAGGCTTTCTGGGTGGGCACAACGTAGGTGACGAATATGTCGGACTGAAGCCGCCCCTGGCTCCATGGCGAGACACCCATGTGCAAGTCATCGGCCCGGTAGTCGCCTGCCTGCAGGAGTCATTCGCGGAAGACTGGTTCTGGGCAACACGCGAGTTACCGCCCCTGAGCTTGCCCGATAGCTTTCCCGAAGATGGTCTGCTCTGTCAGTTACTGGCGAGCGGGCCTGCAGACAAGCAGGAAACGTGTTCGCTGTTCTTTGTCGAAGCCATTCATGCGGCAACAGAGCGGGTCTGGATCACCAGCCCGTATTTCATACCTGACGAGGCAGTATCGGCAGCGCTCCGGCTGGCCGTATTGCGCGGCGTAGACGTAAGGCTTCTGCTGCCATCACGGCCGGATCATTACGTGGTGTACGCGGCATCCAGCTTGTTTGCCTTTGAGGCAGTCCGCGCAGGTGTTCGGGTATTTCGTTATGGGCCCGGGTTCATGCATCAGAAAGTAGTGCTGGTGGATAACGAGATTACTGCGATCGGCAGCGCCAACCTGGACAACCGCTCATTCCGCTTGAATTTCGAACTGATGCTGTTGACCGTCGACAGCGGTTTTGCCAGCGAAGTAGAGCAAATGCTTAACGACGACTTCGCGCTGGCCCATGAAGTTTCAGTTCAGGAAAGCCGAGAAACACATCACCTGCAACAGTTAGGCATGCGGGTGGCTCGTCTTATTTCACCGATTCTATAGAGCGAGAGAAATCCTGTTTCCTGCCCCCCCCCAAGGACACCGGCACTTATGAGACCAACCGGATCAAAGACCCGGTCAGTGAAGCCTGGTAACGGCTTCTAGCGATAGATATCCTCACGAGTCCAAGGCAGATCATGGCTGCCATCAGCGCGGGGCTTGACCGCCAGAATCTGATGCAGGTTTATCCAGCCGTGGGCGAACGCATAAGAACATCCAGCCAGGTACAAACGCCAGATACGCAACGTCTGCTCCGGCACCATGGCAGCCGCCTGCTCCAGATGGGTTTCCAGCCGGGTGCTCCAGTGGTCAAGGGTCTTGGCGTAATGCATGCGCAAGCTTTCGACATCCACGACTTCCAGCCCGGCCTCGCTGATGTCCGCGCTGATTTGCGATACGTGGGGCAACTCGCCATTAGGAAATACATAGCGGCCAATAAATTCGCCGGCCCCCCTGCCTACCGGCCGACCATCGGTGTGCTTGGCGGTGATGCCATGATTCATCACCAACCCGCCCTCTTTCACCGCACCGAACAGGCGTTGAGTGTAGAGCGCAAGATTGGCGTGCCCGACGTGCTCAAACATGCCAACGCTGACGACCTTATCAAAGCGCCCGTCTTGTGGCAGGTCGCGGTAATCGAGCAGTTGCAGCTCAACCTTGTCTTCCAGGCCTTCAGCTTTCACGCGAGCCCTGGCGAGCTTCAATTGTTCACGGCTTAACGTGATACCAAACACGTTGACGCCGTATTCACGCGCTGCAAAACGGGCAAGTCCTCCCCAACCGCAACCGACATCCAGCAAGTACTCGCCAGGCTTGAGCCGCAATTTGCGGCACAGGTGGTGGAATTTATCCTGCTGCGCTTGTTCAAGGCTCTCATTACCGGTTTTGAAGTAGGCGCAGGAATAGACCATTTCCCGATCCAGCCACAGCTGGTAGAACTCGTTGGAAACGTCATAGTGGTAGGAAATCGACGCGGCATCTGTTGCCTTGTCATGCGGTGAGCGAACCGGAGCGTCTTCGCTGTCGACGTCACCCAATGCCTGGGTCAACTCATCGCACACCCGCACCACTTCGCTGATGGAACCCTCCATTTCCAGCCGCCCTTCTACAAACGCGCTACCGAGCAAATCGAGGCTTGGGTGGCTGAAATCTGAAACCAGCCGGGGGTCTTTGACGAAAATGGTGACACTCGGCGTCGGACCGAGGTCAAGCTCGTGGCCGTCCCAAAGCTTGAGACGCAGCGGGAGGTGCAGATTCTTTAAGGCCGGTGGAAGTTGCGCGAGCATTTGAGTAAACCCCCAATGATCAAGAACTTGAAAAGCGTAGTTGAGGATCGGTTCTGCAATAGAACTGACCCGCTATAGGCTCTATAGCCATTAACTATGAATCGACTTCCGGGAACGGCCTTGTGTCCCACCTGATTCGAGCCCGCCGAGGAGCTGACATGTAAAACGCTCTCCTTGAGTGACTGTTAATTTGTAACAGAGTTCTTCAAAGCTCAAGCTATTTTTTATACTTAGTGAGCCGCTCTAGCTCGGAGGTTCTCGCGTTTGACCAAGATTTCAGCGCTGCTGTGCTGCAGGCAATTCACCTAGCGGCTCATGCAACCGCAGCAGTCTGCCCGCGTTGCCGAGCACCAGCAGTGTGCTGAGGTTGTGAAGGATCGCAGCCACCATTGCTCCCGCTGCGCCCAACCAGCCGAAGGCGGCAAGCGCGACAATCGCCAACGTCCAGCCAAGACCGATGATGACATTGACCTGCAACGTCCTTCGGCACTGACGACTGAGTCGTACACAGGTGCCCAGCCGGCGCAGATCACTGCCAATCAGCACGATATCGGCAGATGCCAAAGCGATGTCCGCACCACCGGCCCCCATCGCGACCCCTACCACGCCAGCCTTCAAGGCCAGCGAGTCATTGATGCCGTCACCTACCACCATGGGCCGAAAACCACTGCTGATCTCGGCACGAACCCGGGTCAACTTATCCTCGGGCAGCGCTTGGGACTGCACGTCAGTGATGCCGACATCCACAGCCAGCTTGTTCGCCACAGCGTGTCGGTCACCGGTGAGCAATAACTGCCTGCCCATACCCAGCGCCCGTAGCTCAGCCAGCGCCGCTTGCGCCTCGGGCTTCAGCGTGTCGGCCAGCAAAAGCCAGGCGAGAAAAACACCGTCGAGTGCCAGGCCGGCAATCGGACCGTCGTGAATCGGGACCGGCGCAGAGGTAATGCCCAGTTGCTCGAACAGCTCGGGGCGGCCTAACGCGGCGATGCCTAATTCGCTGCTCGCCACCACGCCCAGACCTTGAAGCTCCCGGATGTCACTCAGCGCCAGAAATTGAGTCTGTGGAACCAGACTGGCCAGCGCCCGGCTGACCGGGTGACTGCTGGCGCTACCGAGGCTTGCCGCCAACGGCAGAAAATGCGGCAACTCAGGACCCACACACTGCACGGATTCAATGCGCAGCGTGCCAAAGGTCAGCGTGCCGGTCTTGTCGACAACCAGCGAGGTCAGGTCGGCCAGCTCTTCCAGAAAGGCCGAGCTGCGAATCAGTATCCCGTGCCTGGCCGCCACCGCGATCCCTGCAATGGCCGTCGCGGGAGCTGACAGCACAAGGGCGCAGGGACACGCTGCGACCAGCACAGCAAGCATGGCTTGCGCGTTATTGGTGATGAACCAGGTCACTGCGGCGATCAGCAAGACCAGCACCATGTAGCTGCCTGCATAGCGCTCCAGCAGCCGAGTGATCGGAGGCTTGGAGCGCTCGGCGCTTTGCATCAGCGCGATCACCTTGCCCAGCGTCGAATCCTGCCCGGTACGGGTCACTTCAAGGCGCAGCAAACCGTCGAGATTGATCGCACCACCAAATACTTCAACGCCCGGTCTGGCTTCCAGTGGCACGGACTCACCGGTGATCGGCGCGGTGTCCAGGCTTGCCTGGCCGGAGATCACCCGGCCGTCAGCAGGCACTCGATCACCTGCGCGAACTTCCACTTGGTCTCCGGCAACCAGCGTTGAGTTGTCCACCTCCTGCACGCTGCCATCGGCTTTGATCAGCCGTGCGTGGCTGCGGGTCAAGCGGCCCAGCGCCTGGATCGCCTCCTGAGAACCAATCACGCTGCGCTCTTCAAGAACATGGCCGAAGATCATGATGATGGGCAGCAAGGCCGCCGTCATCAGGTCTCCGGTAGCCCAGGCACCGAGCATGGCCAACGCGATCAATTGGTCGGTGACACCGTGCAGGCTGGGGTAGCGCAAGCTGTGCCAACCGGCACTGATTACCGGAATAGCCACCAGCAGCGAAGCCGCTCCCAGTAACAGCTGGCTGACGCCATTCTGATCCGGCGCAATGAGGCGCCAGATCAAGCCCAATCCCAGCAACCCTAACGCCAGCATTGCCAGCGTCAGTTGCCGTGCGGCGCTGCGTTGTTCCGGCGCGCTGAGCATGCTTTGCGCCGCTTGCCCTGCGACTGGATCGTGAACCGCTTCGCTACTCATTTTTCTGCTCCTTGAATGATCAGCCGGGAATCATCACGCGGATCAACGGTGGTCACAGATCCCGCCTGGCCAAGGATTTTCGGTACGCGCTCGCGATAGAGTCGTTGCAACAGGCCGGGGTCGCTTGCGGAATGCATCGACTCGCTCAGGCTGGCCACCGTGGCCGTGTCGGTCTGGGCTTTTGCCAAACGCTCGGAAGCCTGTGCGTGGGCTACCTGCAATGTACGGTCTGCCTGTTGGTTCGCGGCCTGGATGAGCTTTTCAGCATCGTTGCGCGCATTAGCCACCGCCTGATCGGCAAGCTGGCTGGCCGTCAGGACCGAGTTGAACGCGTTGATGGCTGCGCCGGGCAAGCTGGATTGAACGTCGACCCGGGTAACCTCGATACCAATACCTGAGCCGGTTGTGCTGAGCTCTGAAAGCCGCTGATTAATGCCGCGTACCAGATCACCACGCAATCGTTCGCGACGCTCGGCGGACTGGCTATCGGCGGAAACAAGTTCGGGGCGGGCCACCAGAATAGTGTCCAGATCCCGCGCAGCCGTCAGGGCCACGGCACTGCGATTGACGATGCGGTCCAGCGCTGGCGCCACGTGATCACCCTGCAGAACATAGGCGTACGGGTCGCTGACCTTGTAGTAGACCGTGACGTCCAACTGCACAACGCCTGCGTCCCCGGTCAACAGATAACCCGACCCGGCCAACGCATCGCTCATCGGTGCCGCAAAGCTCGCCGCCCGATCAGCCTGCACGGCTTGAAATGAGCGCAGCAAGGTCTCGACGCGACGTTCAATTACCCGGTCCGCCGAGGGCAGCAACACCACCTGTTCGAACGGTTGCGGCCAGGCGGTGAGCAATCCTGCGTTCTGAATCCGCTCCAATGCGCCCAGACGCAACACCACTGCCCGGTTTTGCGGATCAATCTGCCGCACATTGGACACCGCCCAGCCGACGGCAGCCAGAACCGTCACGCCATACAACGCCAGGAAGGCCAGTCGGCTGGCCTGTAACCACGGGTTGTTTACCGGTGCGCGTTGCTGACCTGAAACCACAGGTTCACTCATGGTTGCGACCCGGCTTTGCTCTGCGGCGCTGATGGGCCATTGAGCGTTGGCGGGCCATCGACCAGGACTCTGAATGGTGCGGCGTCGGTACGCAGAATCAACCGGGTGCCGGGTGTAACAATTGTCCCCAGCGTGTCCAGTGAGCGCAGCAGGTTGTAGAGCTGCGGTGACCCCGCATAAGCCCGGCCATAGATTTGCGCGGCCTCGACGCGTGATTGAGCCTCGATATCGGCGGCCTTTACCGTGGCATCCGCCTCAACGATCCGCGCATCACGCTCTGCGGCCGAACGAATCTGCGCTGCCTCACGCTTGCCCACAGCAGTGCGCTCGGTGGCGATGGTTTCGCGCTCGGCGCGCATCCGGTCCACCGTGGCATTGAGGGTCACTGACGGCAGGGTCAAGCGCTCGACCCCCACTTGCAGCACGCGCACGCCATAAGTGGTCAGCAGTTGCTGATCGATTTGCTGACGCAGCTGGTTTTCAAAATCGCTGATACGCACTTTGCTGGCATCAGTGTTCACCAGACTCGCCAGGTCGAAACTGCTGGCTGTGGTTTCCAGCGCCGAACCAACGAAGGTACGAATCTGCCGCGCCGCTTCGTCAGGCTGGTTTTGCACGGCACGCATGAAACGTTGCACGTTGTCTGCGTCGCCCTGAACCTGCCAGGCCACGTAGGCCTGGACAATGATGCGCAGGCCGTCGCGGGTGCCAACATCCTGCAAGCCGCTGGAAGTAGTCCGCAAACGTAGATCAACCGGTATCGCCGCTTCGAAAGGCGCAGGCCAGCGCCAGCTCAGACCGGGTTCGAGCAATACCCGGGACGGATTGCCGAAACGGGTAATCACCGTCGCCTCGCCGGAGCGCACTTGCACCAGGCTTGCCGCTGCCACCGCAAATGCGATCAGCAGCGCGGCGAGCAAACCCCGCCGCCATGGAAATACACGTGGGCCGGAAGATTCGTCATGAGCGTGCCCGTGATGATGACCGTGGTGATGGCCACTGTGATCGTGACCGGCGTGATCGTGGTTATGAAACAGACTCAAGGGACGACTCCTTACTGAACGGCTTTACGCGGCGCCGTTGGGTCTGCCGGTAGTGTGAAAGTACGCAGGTCAATGGTGGGTGCGTTGTTGGCACCGCCCAGACGGTGATCAAGCACCAGCAATGTTGAATGGGCCAGGCCCTGGCTGAGTTGCGTCAAGTACTGCTCAAGCAGGAACGCCTGCCCTGCTTTTGCGTAGCCCTGTTGTTCGGCACTGAAACGCAGTTGCGCTGCCTGTGCCCCCGCCATGACTTCCCGAGCGCTCGCGGCAGCTTTGTCGTGCGTAGCGGTTGCGTTCAGTTGCGCCACATTGGAGGTGCTGCTTGCCGCGCCTCGTTCACGAGCGATCAGCGCCTGCGCACCGATCTGCGCCGCCTGAACCGCGTGGTAGGCGTTGGCTGCACCCGCCGGAGGGTGGATCGCTTCAACCACAGTGGCAAGGATCTCCACGCCGCTGTTAAGCCGATTCAAGTCAGCCTGTATTGCATTGCCGACATCCAGTGCCAGATCAGAACGCTGCTCACCCAACAGCTCGTCCAGCGTCCGCGACGCAAAATCGTGCACGAGCACCCGGCTGGCCGTGCTGCGAATCAGCATCGGCACGTCGGCGCTGTTGTAGGTGGCGGCCATGGCGGCTTCGTCGGTCAGGCCGATGCGGTACACCAGGCGCACGTCCATGTTGACGATCTGAAATCCCTGTTTGTCGCCCGCACTGCTGGCGATCACCTGAGACTTTTCATTGACGTGGCTGGCGTCCCACAAACGGTTGGTACTGGCGGGGGCTGGACCCTCTGCCGAATCAAGCACAGGGGCAGGCTCTACGCCGTTTGTATCGGCGACGCTGGTGGCCAGCTCGTGTACCACACCATTTTCCACCGCCAACACCCGCCCAAATGGCCAGGGAAGACCCGCGTGCAAACCGGGGCCGAGCACCTCCACCGGTTTACCGAAACGCTCGTAGATACCTCGCCCCTGCATCGGG
This sequence comes from Pseudomonas viridiflava, assembly GCF_900602065.1. Taxonomy (GTDB): domain Bacteria; phylum Pseudomonadota; class Gammaproteobacteria; order Pseudomonadales; family Pseudomonadaceae; genus Aquipseudomonas. The sequence goes on from NZ_UWFN01000350.1 coordinate 103,766, forward strand.
ATTTCATGCACGCCACTGAGCGCCCAGCCGAGCGCTACCACTGCCGAAAGCACGGGTAGGAACGCCCGACGCATGTAGGTAAAGGCCCAGATCTGCCGTAAATCAATACCAAACCGGTTGTGCAACTCGTGCTGTAAAGCCTGCAAAGGCTGCGGCGGCCAACGCAGCAACCCGGCCGCAAAGCTGCTCGCGACCAACCGAGGCTCGACACGTGGATTACGAGAGTTGAATAGCGACAGCGCGGCGCGAATCAGCAGTTCGAGGGCTACAAGCGCAGGCAACAACCCGCCCAGTACCGCTAGCCGGGCAGTCCAGGGACGCTCTACGCTGGAGAAGAACAGACACACCGCCCCCACTAGTAACACAGCAATTGCGACGCGCAGCAATTGGGCCAGTTGCAAGGCTTCCGGCCATTCAGCCTGCTCACCGTTGAACTGACGTTCCAGTACCAGTAAACCGAAGGCGAGCAACAGGGAAATACCACCGGCGACGCTGCCCATTCTCGAGAGATCGCTCCCCGGCAGCGACAGATCCCAAACGGCTTGAATACACACCAGCGACAGAAGGGTCCATCCCGCAAGCCACAAGGTCGGTGCGCCGATTTGCGCCACTGTGGAGCTACCCAAACGGCTGATGCGCCCAATGAGCCGGTCATACCAGCCGAGCTCTCCAGCTTGGGGATCATCCCGTACGTGGCCGGGCACCTTTGCGTCCAATGCCAGCGCTCGCCACTGCGCGACACTTTCAGCCGATTGCATCGCAGCCGCCAGTAGCAGCAACACTGCAGAATCATTGGCCAACACCGCCGCCCACAGCGAGTTCGGTGCAAACAGGTCAGCAAACAGCGCGAGTATCAATCCGCAAAGACCAGTGCCGCCTGCCATCCAGGTCAGTCGTCGTAAGCGCGCTGCATGCAACGCAGCTCTTTGAAACCTGGGCATGCCTCTCAGGCCGCCGTGTTCAACATCCAGATCAACCCGCATCAACGCCTCAGAACTCACCGAATGTTGCCGCCATCGCCCGGCAAGTGCGCCGGACTGGGCCCTTAGAATAGGGCGTTACGATATAACAGATATAGTGAAATTTCTGTCAGATACGCGGCACATTTCGGACAACGCTCTACGCTGAAATCCACGGCGCTACGGGCGGAGAAACGGCAGTCGTTAATCTTGCGAGCTTGACGCCCGTCGCCTTGAATATTACAACCATAATTTAAAGCGCTTGATTCTCTGATTCCCGAGCACGACATCTTTACGGAATCACTCATCTGTAACCTCGGTGAGCTCCTTCAGGGATCGAGTTTTTGCATGACAGCGCGGTATCCACAACCCGAGGAAAAGTTATGAGCAGCTATGACGTTGTGATTATTGGCGGCGGCCCCGGCGGCTATAACGCTGCCATTCGTGCCGGTCAGTTGGGGCTGAGCGTGGCCTGCATTGAAGGCCGGGAGACATTGGGCGGCACCTGCCTGAACGTCGGCTGTATTCCTTCAAAAGCACTTCTGCATGCGTCGGAGCTGTACGAATCGGCGACGGGTGAAGAGTTCGCCAAGCTCGGTATCGAAGTCACACCCACGCTCAACCTTGCGCAGATGATGAAACAGAAAGGCGAGAGCGTAACCGCCCTGACCAAGGGCATCGAGTTCCTGTTTCGCAAATACAAAGCAGAATGGATCAAAGGCTGGGGCCGAATTGCAGGTCCAGGCAAAGTCATCGTCACCGATGCGCAAGGTGTGGAAACCGAGCTGCAAGCCAAAGACATCATCATCGCCACCGGGTCCGAGCCCACGCCGCTGCCGGGTGTCGACATCGACAACAAACGCATTCTGGACTCTACCGGCGCGTTGTCTTTGACCGAAGTGCCCAAGCATCTGGTGGTCATCGGCGCCGGGGTTATCGGGCTGGAGCTGGGGTCGGTCTGGCGGCGTCTGGGGGCGAAAGTCACCGTGGTGGAATACCTTGACCACGTCGCCCACGGGACGGATCTGGAAGCGGGCAAAACCTTGCAGCGCTCACTGTCACGTCAGGGTATTGCGTTCAAGCTCAGCTCAAAGGTCACCACCGCTACAACGTCGGATCAAGGCGTCAATCTCAGCGTGGAGCCAGCAGCCGGAGGTGATGCCGAGCTGATCGAAGCTGATTACGTGCTGGTATCCATCGGACGTCGGCCATACACCAAGGGGCTGGGGCTGGAAACGGTCGGCCTTACTGTCGACAAGCGAGGCATGCTGGAGAACAAAGGCCATCGTACTGCCGCCGAGAATGTCTGGGTGATCGGCGACGTCACCTCCGGCCCGATGCTCGCGCACAAGGCGGAGGACGAAGCCACGGTATGCCTGGAGCGCATCGTCGGCAAGGCTGGCGAGGTCAATTACAACCTGATCCCCAACGTGATCTACACACGCCCGGAACTGGCCAGCGTGGGCAAAACCGAAGAGCAACTCAAGGCTGATGGCCGCGCCTACAAAGTCGGGAAATTCCCGTTTAGCGCCAACAGTCGCTCAAAGGTCAATCACGAGACTGATGGCTTTGCCAAAGTCCTTGCTGATGAGCGCACTGATGAAATTCTGGGCGTGCATCTGGTAGGCCCGAGCGTCAGCGAAATGATCGCCGAGTTTTGCGTCGCTATGGAGTTTGCCGCTTCGTCCGAAGACATCGGCCTGATCAGTCACGCCCACCCTACCCGGTCCGAGGCCCTGCGCCAGGCGGCGATGAGCGTGATCGGGTTGCCGACGCAGTCGTAGTTGGGTAACCCGCATGCCTTCCTGTGGGAGCTGGGCTTGCCCGCGATGGGCTAGATGCGATGGGTCTGATATCTGCGATGCCCTTATCGCGGGCAAGCCCGGCTCCCACAGGATGAACTGATTACGTAAGACCGGCTTTAGCCGGGAGGGCAATATTCCTGACGAAATAGACACTGGGAACGCACCGGCCTCCTCCCGGCTAAAGCCAGCCCTACAAGGAAATGCGCCATCCAGACACAACTGCGGCACATCTAAATCGTAATTATTTATGTTTTTTTCGAACCAGATGCTGTGTTTGTTATCTGTTGTCGGTAGTTTGGCGTTCAGCAAGGAGTCGTAGCGCGCAATTTTCTTGTGCAGGATGCACAGCACTCGTTAGGGGCTTCACCTTATGAATCGCAGGACTCTCCTGAAAGCTTCGATGGCGTTGGCAGCTTATAGCAGCGTGCCAGCCTCGGGACTTTTTGCTGCACGCGCGATGGCCGCCACGGCCGACGGCGAAATCGAACATTTTGACTTCGATGCATTGAAGGCCCATGCCAAGCAATTGGCCGGTCGGGGCTACGTCAGCAACAAGCAAGTGCTGCCTCCAGTACTGGCCAACATGACGCCTCAGCAGTTCAACGCCATCAAATACGACGCTGGCCACTCCTTGTGGAACGAGCTTCACGGCCAACTGGACGTGCATTTCTTCCACGTCGGCATGGGCTTCAAGACGCCGGTACGCATGTACAGCGTCAACCCGAAGACCAAAGAGTCCCGGGAAGTGCACTTCCGCCACGAGCTGTTCAACTACGAGTCCAGCGGCATCGACAAATCGCTGGTCAAAGGTGACCTGGGCTTCGCCGGCTTCAAGCTGTTCAAGGCGCCAGAAATCGCCATCAATGACGTCGTGTCGTTCCTTGGCGCCAGTTATTTCCGCGCGGTGGACAGCAACAAGCAATACGGCTTGTCGGCACGTGGCCTGGCCATCGACACCTATGCCAAGCGTCAGGAAGAGTTTCCGGACTTCACCAAGTTCTGGTTTGAAACCCCGGACAAGAACGCCACGCGTTTTGTCGTCTACGCGCTGCTGGATTCACCAAGCTGCACCGGCGCCTACCGTTTTGATATCGACTGCCAGTCCGGCCAGGTCGTCATGGACATCGACGCGAACATCAACGCACGCACTGATATCGATCAGATGGGCATCTCGCCGATGACCAGTATGTTCAGCTGCGGTACTCACGAACGCCGGATGTGCGACACCATTCACCCGCAGATCCATGACTCGGATCGCCTGGCGATGTGGCGCGGTAACGGCGAATGGATCTGCCGTCCGCTGAACAACCCGCCTAGCCTGCAATTCAACGCTTTCGCCGACAAAGACCCGAAAGGTTTCGGCCTGGTACAGACCGACCACGAATTCGCCAGCTATCAGGACACCGTTGACTGGTATCACCGTCGGCCAAGCCTGTGGGTGGAACCAACCACGCCATGGGGCGAAGGCGCGGTGAATCTGGTGGAAATCGTGACCACCGGCGAGACGATGGATAACATCGTGGTGTTCTGGACGCCGAAGGACAAGATCAAGGCTGGTCAATCGGTCAATTACGGCTACAAGCTGTATTGGGCGCCGCTGCCACCTGTGCGTACGCCGCTGGCTCAGGTCCACGCGACCCGCTCCGGTATGGGCGGCTTCACGGAAGGCTGGGCTCCGGGCGAGCATTATCCGAAATTCTGGGCACGACGTTTTGCTGTGGACTTCAACGGCGGCGGCCTGGAAAGCCTGCCGGAAGGCACCGCTATCGAGCCAATCGTGACCGTATCGCATGGCAAGCTGCAGGAATTCAATATTCTCGTGCTGCCGGATATCAAGGGTTACCGGATTATTTTCGACTGGCTGCCAGACAGTGACTCGGTCGAACCAGTTGAGATGCGTATGTACATCAAGACTCAGGACCGGACGCTGAGTGAGACCTGGCTCTACCAGTACTTCCCCCCAGCTCCTGATAAGCGCAAATACCCGGCATAAGCCGGTCTGGTTCAGAGGTGCTTGCAGTGTGCAGGCACCTCTTGAATCTCCCGCCGCGTCAATTTTATGATCCCTTCTAATTCAAAGAGTTGCGATCCATGCCAGCGATCGCCCGTCGGATCTCGCTCGAATATTGACTAATTTGTTGACAGTCTCCTGAACTCAGGCTGATATACCCACTGTCATTTCTGATTCACCCCCTGCCTGTTAGTCCTGTCGCGTCGTCCATTCCACTGGCCGATGGGGCGGTAGCGTGGACGATGGTTTTCTGCTCATCCCGACAAGTCGCTCCTGTCAAAACAAACTGCAGGCTTCCAGATTGACCCTAACCCTGTAGGAGCTGCCGAAGGCTGCGAAGCAGTCATCCGGCCATACCGCCATCGCAGCCTTCGGCAGCTCCTACAGAACAGCGGCCTTCCCAATCAGCATTCCCGAGGCAGAAAAACATGATGTTGAACTCTGCGAATGGCAGCGACGCTCGCTCGTCGATTCTGTCCTTCAACAAGTCGACGGCGGTGGTATGGATTGCCATCAGCCTGATACTGATCGAGACCTTTTCCGGCGCGCTGCGCTTCTACTTCGACAAGGCCGGTATCGCACCTGTGCTGTACCTGCCGAAAGTCGCGTGCCTGGTGATGTTTACCCTGGAGCTGCGCGACTATAAAGCAGGCCGGATGGTCTGGCTGAGCATGCTGCTGTTGATGGTTTCAAGTTTGCTGGCCATGCTGCACGGCGCGACCCTGAACAACGTTGCCTTTGCGCTATTCGGCATCAGCCCGCTGCTGTTCGGGCTGGTCTGCAGCGAACACTTGTTCCACCGCCGCCGGTTATTTCTCTGGGTGATTGGCCTGTGTCTGGGGGCGTCCCTGATAGGCGTTGCGCTGGATAAATTCACCGCCGTGCCCTGGAAAGGTTACAGCTACAACATCGGCGACGCGCAACTGAGCGCCAACACATCGTGGACCACGGACACCGAAGACCGGATCGCCGGTTTTGCCCGCGTCTCCAACATCCTGTCGATCCTGATCGCTATCTACAGCCTGTATCTGTTGATACTGCTGCGCTCTCGCCTGCTGTGGATTCTATTAAGCCCGGTAGCGCTTTACGCAATCGTCGTGACCACCAGTAAAGCCCCCGCTGCCGCATTCGCGTTGACCCTGATGCTATTGCTGATCAGCCGCATGCGCTGGACGACCCGTATCGTCTGCACCATCACGGTATTGGCGGGGCTGACACTGCCGGTGCTGGGCATGGTTTACGACTTTGACATGCGCACGGTCAGTAGCAGCAGCTCCGCATTGGGCACCTTGTACGACCGGCTGATCAATACCTGGCCCAATGTCGCTCACGCGATCAGCAAAGAAGGCTGGACCCTGACCGGCGCGGGCTTTGGCATGTTCGGTGGCTCGGCCTCGATGTTCCCGGTACCCGGCGGCGAGATGCTGGTGGGTTCGGACAGCAGCGCGATGTATCTGTGGGCAATGCTGGGGCTGGGCGGAGTGCTGCTGTATCTGCTGCAGATTCCCCTGTTTTTTAAGCTGAGCGATGACGACAGTCACGTTGGCAGAGCATTGCTGGCGATCACCTTTTGTTGCTGCATGATCAGTTGGACCACTGACATGTTTGAAGTCACGGTGGCCAACCTGTTCCTGGGTCTGGCGATCGGTCATGCGCTGTCCGACAAACTCATGGATAGCCGCAAAACTCCGCGGCCGCAGGCGTTTCACTTATCGCCTGCACCGACGGTGTACTGACTATGTCTGGCAAAGGATTTGCCATCGGACTGGCCTGCATTGCCTGCCTGACCTGCACTGCGGCGAACGCCGAAGAAGCCTTCATTCTGGGTATCAGCACACACCTGATGAACTTCGATGCCTCGCCAAAACCTGCTTTGCAACTGGCGGCAAAGGCAGGCTTTGCCGCCGTCAAGGATGACGCCTTCTGGTCAACCGCAGAACCAAAGCCCAATCAATGGCGCATCATTGCGCCATGGCGCGATTACCTCAGCACAGCCAGCAGCCTCAAACTTGAAAGGCTGACGCTGCTGGACTACAGCACCTCATTCCACGACAACGCCAAACCCCGTTCGCCGGCGGTCAAAGCGGGCTATTTGAACTACGTGGATTACGTGACTGGTCAGTTGGGCAATAAAGTCGACTTTTACGAGATCTGGAACGAGTGGGACCTTGAAGCGCCCAAGGACCCACAGCTAAGCGCCGACTACGCCACTCTGGTCCGTGAAGCGGTCCCTTTGATCCGCAAGAACACCGCAGAGGTCAACGGCATCCCCGCCAAAATCCTCGCAGGCTCGGTAACGCCCGAAGGCATGGACAACGGTTTTGCTGATCGGCTGATCGACGCGGGCATGCTGAATCTGGTCGATGGGCTCTCGATTCATCCGTACGCCCACTGCGCACCTGATGGGCGCAACAACCCTGAAAGCTGGGTGCAGTGGCTGCGCGATTATGAACAGCATGTCCGTACCAGGGCCGGTCGTATCGTCCCGATCTACATCACGGAAATGGCCTGGCCCAGCCACAAGGGTCCGTGCGGCAACACAGCACAGACGCAGGCGGCCTATCTGGCGCGAATTCTGTTATTCGCTCGCACGGTCCCCAATATCAAAGGCCTGTGGTGGTACGACCTGATCAACGACGGGCCAGACAGAACCGATCAGGAGCACAACTTCGGGTTGCTCAATGAAGACCTTTCTCCCAAACCCGCTTATGGCGTGGTCTTGGCCCTCGCCGAGATAATCAAACATTTCACTTGGGACGCTCAGGCCAGTCTTCAGTCTGCCAACGTCTATCAGTTGCACTTCAGCAGAGGCAACGCACAGGTCATCGCCGCTTGGGCGGTCGGCGGGTCACGGCAGGAGCAGATCATCAGCACCCGCCCGATGAGAGGGCCGGTCATGTTCGTTGACACCGCCGACCCCGGCAAAGGACAGATGTCCGGCGAGGCATTCTGGCGTTGTCAGGACGGCCAGTGTTCGGCTCCAGTCACCCTTACCCGCTTTCCGAAAATCATCAGCCTGAACTCCGAAACCGTCGCGCCACAACGCCCCTGACTTCATCCCCTCCCCCTGTTGCCAACGCCAGCGAAGAACGCCATGGACTTCAGAAAAGACATCAATGGATTGCGCGCCATCGCGGTGATTGCCGTGCTGCTTTTCCACTTCAATCCCGGCTGGTTGCCCGGCGGATTTGCGGGTGTGGATATCTTTTTTGTGATCTCAGGCTACCTGATCACCGGGATCATCCTGCGCAGTCTGCAGGCGGGCAATTTCAGCCTTATCGCGTTTTACAAGTCCCGGGCCCGGCGCATTATTCCGGCGCTGGCGGTGCTGTGCTTTGTACTTCTGCTCGCGGGCTGGTTTTACCTGTTGCCGCAGGATTACAGCGAGCTGGGCAAACATATCGCTGCCAGCCTGGGGTTTGTATCGAATGTCATTTACTGGTTCGAAGCGGGTTATTTCACCCCTGGCGCCCATGAGAAATGGTTACTGCACACGTGGTCGCTCTCGGTGGAGTGGCAGTTTTATATGGTGTACCCGCTGGTGTTGCTGGCGTTGAGCCGAGTGATCGGCTTGCAGCATCTACGCTGGCTGATCCTCGGCGCATGCCTGGCAGGGTTCGGCTTCTGTATTTACGGCTCGTTCAAATGGCCAGAGCCATCGTTCTATCTGCTGCCCACAAGGGCCTGGGAACTGCTGGTGGGTGCAGTCGCCTGCGTCTTCCCGATCACACTTCAACGAGCGCATCAACGCGCACTGGAGCGTGTCGGGCTGGGGTTGATGCTGACAAGCTTCTTCGTCCTTTCGGAGAAAGATATCTGGCCCGGTTACCTGGCCATTTTGCCGGTGATGGGGGCTTTGGCGGTGATCCTTGCCGCTCGACAAGACTCCTTCCTGACCAGCAACCGGTTCTCGCAATGGACCGGAACACTGTCGTACTCGCTATACCTCTGGCACTGGCCGGTAGTGGTATTCATGAGCTACTCAGGTTATCTGGGCGAAACGCCCAACCTGTTGCTCGGCATTCTGTGCGCGTTTGCATTGGGCCTGGCGTCTTATCAACTGATCGAAAAATCACCCGCTGCAACACCCGGCAGATTGCGCTGGAGGTTCGCCACCGTGAGCGCGTTGATTGGCTCGGTGTTCGTCGCTGCCGGTGCAGTGAACGCTACAGAGGGGGCGGTTTCCCCGCTTCGCTCGGTGAGCATCTCGGACAAAGCGCGCTTCGTGCAGGACTACGCCAACCGACAGAAGAATCTTTATGAAACCTACTGGCTCAAATGCGATGCCTTTTCTGCGTTCACTGAGCGGGGTCTGTCTGCCATTGATCCATCCTGCACAGAGAAACGTGGCCAGGGCGGGGTCTTCCTGTGGGGCGACTCTCACGCTCAGGCTCTATCACTGGGTTTGCGAACGCTGTTAACGCGCGGCACGCCGTTTTATCAGGTGGCTTCTGCAGGTTGTAAACCCAGCCTGACCCAGGACAACGGACGCGCCACAGCGCCGCGCCTCACCTGCAACTACTCCAACAGGACTGCACTGCAAAGTATTCGCGAGCTGCGTCCGGACGTCGTAGTGATCGCCCAGAAAGATCAACACGATAAAACGCACTGGAGTGAAATTGCGGCACGCCTCAAGAGCTATGGGGTCAAGCACATCGTGTTATTGGGGCCGCTGCCACAATGGAGCCCTTCATTACCGAGCGTTATCGCCAATCGCCATTGGGGAGTGAATGACTCGCACATCAGCGACCCGGCGCTGGACCAAAGCGTCATGGCAGCTGATCGGGCGACTCGAAGCCAGATCGATCCCGAGGCTGTCGATTTCGTGTCACTGATCGACAGGCTGTGCGTGGCCAACTCCTGCCTGGTCAGACTGCAGGACCACTCACTGCTGCAGATCGACTCGGGCCATCTCAGTGAAAAGGGCTCGCTATACATCGTGAAGAATTTTGTTTTGCCCGAGCTGAAGACCCAAGCCACTCGATAACAGCCTGCGACGACCGGCCCGCCTGACACTGATCAGCGCGGGCTTTTTTACGCCCAACGTAAATCTTCACGCCGTCGCCACGTTTGGCTGTTAAGTTGAGCGCAGGACATTTTGCAGGATGCAGGATTGAACATGTTTTGGAGACAGACACTTCTCGCAATAACCTTCGCGATGTTGAGCCTGCTGGCAGCAGCACAGGCGGAAACCTATCAGGCGGGAGGTAGTCAATGGCGACCGTTCAGCTATGAAGACACGCAAGGCAACCTGCGCGGCATCTCCACTGATATCGCCCGGCGAGTGTTGCATCAGGCCAACATAGAGGCCCACTTCGTTTCTTACCCGGTCAATCGTCTGCAAGCGATGCTGAACAAGGGCGAGCTCGACCTGAACTACGCCGACTCATCGCAATGGAACAGCCCGGAAGAGCTTCGCCATTTTGCTTTTTCCGACCCCTACATCCGCGTCAAAGAACATCTCTACTATCTCAAAGGCAGCCCCGCCGTCCCGATCCCTGTGGATAAGTTACGGGGCCTGACCATTGGTACCGTCAGGGGCTATACCTACCTGACCATGGACCCGTCTTTCGCGGATAAACGCCTGGTCCAGCTGGAAACCTCCGAAGACCCGGCATTGCTTCAACTGCTATTGGCCAGACGCGTTGACGCCGTCGCGATGGTCGATGATCTTTTTGATTACCTCATTGCGGAGCAACGTCTGGATCCGAACCTTTTTCAGCGGGGCGCACGGCTCAGTGATTCCCCGGTAAGTATCAAGTTACAACCGGAATTGGCGGGGCTGCTGCCGGATATAAACAAGGCGATCCGGGCACTTGTCCGCAGTGGAGAAATAGACAGGATTCGCAGGTTCTACCTCTCTCCTCATCCTGCTGACGGTTGTCAAAACAGAGACGCAACCTGTTGATAAGTGGCAACCGATCGTCAATTCGAAATTAAGTTCATATTGCTAAATTTATCAAGGACATAGCTTAAAACAATTCATTAATGGCAAGACCCGTCTCTACGCTTAGGCTCTCAAAACAACCAAAAATAGAGAGAGACCTGAGATGTACCTACCTAGATCCCACTTAGCCGTGAGCCTGATCGGCGCGAGCCTGATGGCCAGCTCCGCAGCCTTCGCCGATACCCTGACCCGTGATAACGGTGCCGCCGTCGGCGACAATCAGAATTCCCAAACCGCCGGTGCGACTGGCCCGGTCCTGTTGCAGGACGTACAACTCCTGCAAAAACTCCAACGCTTTGATCGCGAACGCATCCCTGAGCGCGTCGTGCACGCGCGCGGCACTGGTGTCCACGGGGAGTTCGTTGCGTCAGAAGGTGCTTCTGACCTGAGCAAAGCCAAAGTCTTCAGCAAAGGTGAACACACGCCGGTATTCGTGCGGTTCTCCTCGGTGGTACACGGCAATCACTCGCCGGAAACCCTGCGTGATCCGCGCGGTTTTGCAACCAAGTTCTACACAGCAGACGGCAACTGGGACTTGGTCGGCAACAACTTCCCGACGTTCTTCATTCGTGATGCCATCAAGTTCCCGGACATGGTGCATGCGTTCAAGCCTGACCCGCGCACCAACCTGGATGACGACTCGCGCCGTTTCGATTTCTTCTCCCACGTGCCGGAAGCCACTCGTACCCTCACGTTGCTGTACTCCAACGAAGGTACACCCGCCAGCTATCGCACCATGGACGGCAACGGCGTTCACGCCTACAAACTGGTGAATGCCAAGGGCGAAGTGAACTACGTGAAGTTCCACTGGAAAAGCCTGCAAGGCTTGAAGAACCTTGATCCCAAGCAAGTCGCCGAGGTCCAGTCCAAGGATTACAGCCACCTGACCAATGATCTGGTTGCTGCGATCAACAAGGGCGAGTTTCCAAAGTGGGACCTGTATGTCCAGGTGATCAAACCGGCAGACCTGGCCAAGTTTGATTTCGATCCACTGGACGCGACCAAAATCTGGCCAGACGTTCCCGAGCGCAAAATTGGTCAGATGGTCCTGAACAAGAATGTGGATAACTTCTTCCAGGAAACCGAGCAGGTCGCCATGGCTCCGGCCAACGTCGTACCCGGCATCGAGCCTTCGGAAGACCGCTTGCTACAAGGTCGGGTGTTCTCCTACGCTGACACTCAGCTGTACCGCGTAGGCACCAACGTCTTCAGCCTGCCGATCAACGCTCCAAAGGTTAAGGTCAACAACAGTAATCAGGACGGTTCACTGAATAGCGGTCACACGACCACCGGCGTCAACTACGAGCCAAGCCGCCTCAACCCGCGGCCTGCCGTTGAAGCCGCTCGCTACAGCCAATTGCCAGTGACGGGTACCACCCAACAAGCGAAGATCCAGCGTGAGCAGAACTTCAAGCAGGCGGGCGACTTGTATCGCTCGTACAGCAAGAAAGACCAGCAGGACCTGATCCAGAGCTTTGGTGAATCGCTGTCCACCACTGACGCCGAGAGCAAAAACATCATGCTCTCATTCCTCTACAAGGCTGATCCGGAGTACGGCACGGGCGTGACCAAGGTTGCCAAAGGCGATCTCGACAAGGTCAAGCAACTCGCTGCTGCACTTAAGGACTGATCAATACCTCGCTCGCTGCGCTTCAGCTGTCAGGCGTAGCGAGCCGAGGCCTTTGGAGGAATTTCTATATGGGCAGGTTTCTATACGCACTGCTGCTATGCGTTACCACCGGCATCGCCAATGCAACTCCGACCGAAGAAACACAAGCCGACACTCAGGCGCAGTTACGCTCACTGTTTTTCCAGGCGGCGCGTGACGGCCGACAGGACATGCTGAGCGAGTTCATCAACGCCAGATTCGACCTGAACGTCCAGGATGAAAAGGGTTACACCGCCTTGATTCTCGCGGCCTATCACGGCCATCAGGCGACCGTGACGCAACTATTGGAGGCGGGGGCCGATCCCTGCGCCAAGGACCTGAGAGGCAATACAGCGCTGATGGGGGCTATCTTCAAAGGCGAGCTGAGCATTGCTCACCAACTGGTCGCCGCAGACTGCGCACCTGATCAACGCAATAACGCGGGCCAGACCGCGGCCATGTACGCCGCCCTGTTCCACCGCAAAGACATCCTCGACTCCCTCGCCGCCAAGGGCGCCGACCTGAATGCCACAGATGCCATGGGCAATCAGGTACAGAATCTCGAACGAGGGGAGTTTCAGACGGTACAGCCTGCGCGGTGACACAGCGTTATCGTTAAGAGCCCAGACATGGCCTTAGTGGCTAATACAGGGTGTCAGCAATACGTCCTGGCAAAGCCTTATCGTAGGCATCACCGTCAATTTCCGCCGCTGACACTTCCTTCAGGATTTGCCCTGCAGTGGGAAGTGAACTGCGCTCGACATGCCGCTCCGGATCCCACAAACCGGCTCTGATTACGGCTCTACTGCACTGAAAATAGACGCTGGTCACGGTGATGCGAAGAACGGACTTCGGCAATTGGCCATTGACCGCAAAGCGGCTTAACAGGTCGGGCTGGACCGAGATTTGAGCGGTCCCGTTGACCCGCAGTGTTTCACCAACGCCAGGTACGATGAACAACAACGCCACCCTGGGATCAGTGACGATGTTACGCAGCGTGTCGATGCGGTTGTTACCTCGACGATCAGGCAAATACAGAGTCTTGCTGTCTTCGATGTGCACAAATCCGCCTTGATCGCCTCGCGGAGATGCATCGAGTCCGCCAGGGCCTGAGGACGCAAGGACGACAAACGGCGCTGCTTCTATGAAGGGCCTGTAAACCGGATGAATATGGTCGACTTCCTTGACCATGGAAGGCCTTGCCGTGGGCCCGTAAAGCTTTTCCAGTGCCTCAGTCGTCGTCACATATGCAGTGTTTTCAGAATCCATCATGCTCTCCGCAGGCTCCTGTGAGGCGTCGCAAACACCCTGTGTCGGCTATCGATGGCTGGAACATGGGGAGAAAAATTCTCCATGTTCCAGCCGCATTATGACTTTTCCACAGGCTTTCTGAAGCCATCGTCAAACCGACCCTGTGGATAACTTATTCCACAGTCACCGACTTAGCCAGGTTACGTGGCTGGTCAACGTCAGTACCCTTCAACACCGCTACATAGTACGAAAGCAGTTGCAGCGGGATGGTGTAAAGGATCGGAGCCAAGGCATCGACGATGTGCGGCATCGCGATGACGTGGGTGCCTTCGCCATTACTCATGCCGGCCTGTTCGTCAGCGAAAACAATCAGCTCACCGCCACGAGCGCGTACTTCCTGCAGGTTGGATTTCAGCTTTTCCAGCAGCTCGTTGTTCGGTGCGACGGTAACGACCGGCATATCGCTGTCGACCAGCGCCAACGGACCATGCTTGAGTTCACCGGCCGGATAGGCTTCGGCGTGGATGTAGGAGATCTCCTTGAGTTTGAGCGCACCTTCCATGGCCACCGGGAACTGAGCGCCTCGACCCAGGAACAGCGTGTGGTTCTTCTCGGCGAACAGTTCAGCGACTTTCTCAACCGTCGCGTCCATTGCCAACGCTTCACCCAAGCGGGTCGGCAGACGACGCAGCTCTTCAACCAGCTCGGCTTCAACGCCTTCAGCCAATGTGCCTTGCACCTGACCCAACGACAGCGTCAGCAGCAACAGGGCTACCAACTGAGTAGTGAACGCCTTGGTCGAAGCCACACCGATCTCCGGCCCTGCCTGGGTCAACAGCGTCAGGTCGGACTCGCGAACCAGCGAGCTGATGCTGACGTTACAGATCGCGAGGCTGGCCAGGAAGCCCAGTTCCTTGGCGTTGCGCAGTGCGGCCAGGGTGTCGGCGGTTTCGCCGGACTGGGAGATGGAGACGAACAGGGTGTCCGGCTGTACCACTACCTTGCGATAACGGAACTCACTGGCAACTTCCACCTGACATGGAATGCCTGCCAACCCTTCCAGCCAGTAACGCGCAACCATGCCCGCGTGGTAGCTGGTACCGCAGGCAACGATTTGCACGTTACGCACTTTGGCGAACAACTCGGCCGCTTGCGGACCAAATGCCTGCACCAGCACTTGTTGCTGACCAAGACGGCCTTCAAGCGTGCGCTGCACAACTTTTGGCTGCTCGTGGATTTCCTTGAGCATGAAGTGGCGGAACTCACCTTTGTCAGCTGCCTCAGCACCTTCACGGTACTGCACGACCTCACGCTCGACCGGCAAACCATCCACAGCCCAGATCTGCACGCTCTCACGACGAATCTCGGCAATATCGCCTTCTTCCAGGTACATGAAGCGGTCAGTGACCTGACGCAGCGCCATTTGGTCGGACGCGAGGAAGTTTTCCCCAAGGCCCAGGCCAACCACCAGAGGACTGCCGCTGCGGGCGGCCAATAGGCGGTCAGGCTGTTTGGCGCTGATGACCGCAAGGCCATAGGCACCATGCAGTTCCTTTACCGCAGCTTTGAGCGCGACAGTCAGGTCAGGTGTGTCTTTAAGCTTGTGGTGCAGCAGGTGGACGATGACTTCAGTATCGGTGTCGGAAACGAATACATAGCCGAGTCCTTTGAGGCGCTCGCGCAGCACTTCATGGTTCTCGATGATGCCGTTGTGGACAACTGCCAGTTCGTCGCCGGAAAAGTGCGGGTGGGCATTCCGTTCGCAGGGCGCACCGTGGGTGGCCCAACGCGTATGGGCAATGCCAAGACGGCCCAGCAACGGCTCACCGGCGAGCGCCTGTTCCAGCTCACTCACCTTGCCGGAGCGACGGCGACGATCAAGCACACCTGCATTGCTGAACACCGCGACGCCTGCGCTATCGTAGCCACGGTATTCCAGACGCTTGAGGCCTTCGACCAAAATAGCGGTGATGTTGCGTTCAGCGACTGCGCCGACAATTCCACACATACGTTCTCTCCTAGCTGACAGCGGCACAAATCAGGGTTATGCCACGGGCTTGTATCTGTTCGCGTGCCTCGACGGGCAGGCGATCATCGGTAATCAGGGTATGGATGCTGCTCCAGGGCAGCTCCAGATTGGGTATCTTGCGACCTACTTTGTCTGCCTCGACCATCACCACTACTTCACGGGCCACTTCAGCCATGACCCGGCTTAGCCCCAGTAATTCGTTGAAGGTGGTCGTACCGCGAGACAGATCGATGCCATCGGCACCGATGAACAACTGATCAAAATCGTAGGAACGCAGCACCTGTTCAGCAACCTGGCCCTGGAAAGACTCCGAATGCGGATCCCAGGTACCACCGGTCATCAACAAAACAGGCTCATGTTCCAGTTCGCTCAGTGCGCTGGCGACGTGCAGGGAATTGGTCATGACCACCAGCCCCGGCTGCTGGCCCAGTTCGGGAATCAACGCGGCGGTGGTACTGCCACTGTCGACGATGATGCGCGCATGCTCGCGAATCCGTTTTACTGCAGCACGGGCGATGGCCTGCTTGTACCTGGAGACAGGCTGTGAGCTTTCGCCGATCAGTTCCTGAGGCAAGGTGATCGCGCCGCCGTAGCGACGCAGCAGCAGCCCATTGCTTTCGAGGGCGGCCAGATCCTTGCGAACCGTAACTTCCGAAGTTTCGAAACGCTTCGCCAGCTCATCCACGCTCACCTCGCCCTGCTCATTAAGCAAAGCAAGGATATTGTGACGCCGTTGAGGTGTATTGCGTTTCGACATGGCTGACTTAAGTTTCGATTCGTAAGATAACGAAGGCAATCAAAACCTATTGCAGAGAAATGGTCAAGGGCAGAGTACAAATTCGGGATCGATTTGGACCTGTGGGAGATTCTATGCTGGCTTGCAAACACATACCCGTGGGAGCGAATTCATTCGCGAAGGGCTTTTCAGACAATACAACTGCGCCTGACACTCCGCTTTCGCGAATGAATTCGCTCCCACAAAAACGCGTTCATCTCGACCGATTGTGGATAACTTCAGACTTTCTTGATTTTCACCGGGCGCTTCCAGCCTTCGATGTTGCGCTGGCGTGCACGAGCAACGCCTAGCTGTTCAGCAGGGATATCCTGATTGATCGTCGAGCCTGCCGCTGTCGTGGCGCCCGATGAGATATCCACAGGCGCGACCAACGAGTTGTTCGAGCCGATGAACACGTCTTCGCCCAGCACCGTTTTGTGCTTGTTCGCGCCGTCGTAATTACAGGTAATCGTGCCGGCACCAATATTGGTGCGCGCGCCGATGTCTGCATCGCCCAGATAGGTGAGATGCCCAGCCTTGGCACCTTCGCCCAGACGAGCATTCTTGAGCTCCACAAAGTTACCCACATGAGCCTTGGCGCCCAGCACACTGCCTGGACGCAAGCGAGCGAATGGACCTGCATCGCTGCCCTCGCCCATCACTGCACCGTCGAGGTGACTGTTAGCTTTAATCACAACGCCTTTGCGCAAGGTGCTGTCTTTGATCACACAGTTCGGCCCGATAACCACGTCGTCTTCGATGATGACCCGACCTTCAAGGATCACATTGATGTCGATCAGCACATCGCGCCCCACTGTCACGTCACCGCGCACATCAAAGCGGGCTGGATCGCGTAGCGTTACACCCAGCGCCATCAGGCGGCGAGCTTCGCGCAACTGATAGTGACGCTCCAGCTCGGCGAGTTGTTTGCGGTCATTGGCGCCTTGGACTTCCATGGCGTCGTGAGGCTGCTCAGTGGCAACCACCAGACCGTCGTTGACCGCCATGGCGATCACGTCAGTCAGGTAATACTCGCCTTGAGCATTGTTATTCGATAGCCGTCCCAGCCAGTCAGCCAGGCGCTTGCCCGGGACCGCCAGAATGCCGGTGTTACCTTCGGTTATAGCTTTCTGGGCTTCTGTCGCATCTTTGTGTTCAACGATCGCACATACACGGTTCTGCTCATCGCGCACGATACGGCCGTAACCGGTTGGATCGTCGAGGTTGACGGTCAACAGGCCCAGTTGTTCGGCATTTACCTGTTTCAGCAAACGCTGAAGTGTTTCAACTTCAATGAGCGGTACATCGCCATAGAGGATCAGCACGGTTTCGGCAGTCAGTTCCGGCAATGCCTGAGCAACGGCGTGTCCAGTCCCCAATTGCTTGTCCTGCATGACGAAATTCAAATCGTCCGCGGCCAGGCGCTCACGTACGACATCCGCCCCATGGCCAATCACAACATGGATACGTTGCGGCGATAGTTGCCGGGCGCTGTGGATAACATGACCGAGCATTGAATCACCGGCAACTGGATGCAAAACCTTGGGCAGTGCCGAGCGCATGCGAGTGCCTTGGCCTGCCGCGAGAATAACGATATCGAGAGACATGGGATTTCCAACTGAGGCGCGCCGCGTCACTTATCCACAAGCGTCGGCTGATCCTTAAAAAAGAAAAAGGGTAGCCGAGGCTACCCTTTTTCTCAATCGCGCTGAAGAAGACGGGGTTAGCCGCCGAACTTCTTGCGAATTTGCTGAACGGTACGCAGCTGGGCTGCGGCCTCGGCCAGACGAGCAGTTGCAGATCCGTAATCGAAATCTGCGCCTTTTTCGTTCAGGGCCTTCTCGGCTGCCTTTACGGCTGCCTGAGCAGAGGCTTCGTCCAGGTCATCAGCACGTTGCACAGTGTCGGCAAGCACCTTGACCATGTTCGGTTGAACCTCGAGGAAACCACCCGAGATGTAAAACACCTCGGCTGCTCCGCCCTGCTTGATCAAGCGGATCGGACCTGGTTTCAGATCAGTGATCAGCGGCGCGTGGCCTGGAGCGATACCGATATCACCCAGGTTACCGTGCGCAATCACCATCTCGACCAGACCGGAGAAAATTTCTCCTTCCGCGCTGACGATATCGCAATGGACTGTTATAGCCATTTGCTTGCCTCGACCTGATTAGCGCCCGTTACCGGGCGCTGGGATTACAGTTTCTTGGCTTTCTCGATCGCTTCTTCGATGCCGCCGACCATGTAGAACGCTTGTTCTGGCAGGTGGTCGTAGTCACCGTTGAGGATGCCTTTGAAGCCAGCAATGGTGTCTTTCAGGGAAACGTATTTACCCGATGCACCAGTGAAGACTTCAGCCACGAAGAACGGTTGCGACAGGAAGCGCTGGATCTTACGAGCACGGTTAACCAACTGCTTGTCGGTCTCCGACAGCTCGTCCATACCCAGGATCGCAATGATGTCCTTCAGTTCTTTGTAGCGCTGCAACACGTACTGTACGCCGCGAGCGGTGTCGTAGTGTTCCTGGCCGATAACGTTCGGGTCCAGCTGGCGCGAAGTCGAATCCAGTGGATCTACCGCTGGGTAGATACCCAGGGAAGCGATGTCACGGGACAGTACGACGGTTGCATCCAAGTGGGCAAACGTGGTCGCTGGCGACGGGTCAGTCAAGTCATCCGCAGGTACGTATACCGCTTGGATCGAAGTGATCGAACCGTTTTTGGTGGAAGTGATGCGCTCTTGCAGAGTGCCCATCTCTTCAGCCAGGGTCGGCTGATAACCTACTGCGGAAGGCATACGGCCCAGCAGTGCGGATACTTCAGTACCGGCCAGTGTGTAACGGTAGATGTTGTCGACGAACAGCAGAACGTCGTTACCTTCGTCACGGAACTTCTCGGCCATGGTCAGGCCAGTCAGAGCTACGCGCAGACGGTTACCCGGCGGCTCGTTCATCTGACCGTAAACCAGTGCCACTTTGTCCAGAACGTTGGAGTCCTTCATCTCGTGGTAGAAGTCGTTACCCTCACGAGTACGCTCACCCACGCCGGCGAACACGGAATAACCGCTGTGCTCGATGGCGATGTTACGGATCAGTTCCATCATGTTTACGGTTTTGCCTACACCGGCACCACCGAACAGACCTACTTTACCGCCTTTGGCGAACGGGCAAACCAGGTCGATAACCTTGATGCCTGTTTCCAGCAGATCGTTGCCACCAGCCTGTTCAGCGAAGGACGGCGCAGGACGGTGAATGCCCCAGCGTTCTTCGGTGTCGATCGGGCCAGCTTCGTCGATCGGGTTGCCCAGCACGTCCATGATCCGGCCCAGAGTCGCTTTACCGACCGGTACGGAGATGGCTTTGCCAGAGTCTGCAACTTCCAGACCACGCTTCAAGCCCTCGGTGGAGCCCATCGCAATGGTACGAACCACGCCGTCGCCCAGCTGCTGCTGAACTTCCAGGGTGGTCCCTGCCGCGCTTTTAACTTCCAGCGCGTTGTAGATGCTCGGTACGCTATCGCGTGGGAATTCCACGTCGATCACGGCGCCGATGATTTGAACGATACGTCCGCTACTCATTAGCTGGTTCCTCTAATATTTGAACCGTTAAACCGCGGCAGCGCCGCCGACGATTTCCGAGATCTCTTGGGTGATCGCTGCCTGACGCGCCTTGTTGTAGATCAGCTGCAAATCACTGATCAAATCACCGGCGTTGTCTGTGGCGTTCTTCATCGCGATCATCCGCGCTGCTTGTTCAGCTGCGTTGTTCTCGACCACCGCCTGGTACACCTGCGACTCAACGTAGCGAACCATCAAGCCGTCAAGCAGCTCTTTGGCATCGGGTTCGTAGAGATAGTCCCAGTGGTGCTTGAGTTTCTGATCCGGGGTAGCCACCAACGGAATCAACTGCTCAACCGTTGGTTGCTGGGTCATGGTGTTGATGAACTTGTTGGATACCACGGACAGGCGATCAATACGGCCATCCAGGTAAGCATCCAGCATCACCTTGACGCTGCCGATCAAATCATTGATCGACGGCTCTTCGCCCAAGTGGCTGATCGCAGCGACGACGTTACCGCCGAAGTTGCGGAAAAATGCCGCACCTTTGCTGCCAACCACGCACAGATCGATCTCTACGCCGTTTTCACGGTTTACCGCCATGTCCTTGACCAGAGCCTTGAACAGGTTGGTATTCAAGCCACCGCACAGACCACGGTCACTGCTCACTACGACATAGCCGACACGCTTTACAGCGCGCTCGACCATGAACGGGTGGCGGTATTCCGGGTTAGCGTTGGCCAGATGACCAATCACCTGGCGGATGCGCTCCGCGTAAGGACGGCTAGCAGCCATGCGCATTTGAGCCTTGCGCATTTTGCTGACCGCCACTTTTTCCATGGCGCTGGTGATCTTTTGCGTGCTTTTGATGCTCGCAATCTTGCTGCGAATCTCTTTTGCGCCTGCCATGTAACACCTATCAGGTTAGCAAGCGGGAGCCTTTCGGCCCCCGCTGCGGCTTACCAGGTTTGGGTGGCCTTGAACTTCTCGATACCGGTTTTCATGCCAGCGTCGATTTCGTCATTGAAGTCACCCTTCACGTTGATCTTCGCCATCAAATCGGCGTGATCGCGGTTGAAGTAAGCAATCAGCGCTTGTTCAAAGCTACCGATCTTGGCGATTTCGATGTCGGTCAGGAACCCACGCTCAGCGGCATACAGCGACAGCGCCATGTCAGCGATCGACATTGGTGCGTATTGCTTCTGCTTCATCAGCTCGGTAACGCGCTGACCATGCTCAAGTTGCTTACGGGTCGCTTCGTCCAGGTCAGAAGCAAACTGGGCGAATGCTGCCAGTTCACGGTACTGAGCCAGAGCGGTACGGATACCACCGGAGAGCTTCTTGATGATCTTGGTCTGAGCGGCACCACCCACACGGGATACCGAAACACCGGCGTTCACTGCTGGACGGATGCCAGAGTTGAACATGGCCGATTCCAGGAAGATCTGACCGTCAGTGATGGAAATCACGTTGGTCGGAACGAACGCAGAAACGTCGCCAGCCTGAGTTTCGATGATCGGCAATGCGGTCAGGGAACCGGTTTTGCCGGTTACTGCGCCGTTGGTGAACTTCTCTACGTACTCTTCGGAAACACGCGATGCGCGCTCCAGCAGACGGGAGTGGAGATAGAACACGTCGCCTGGGTAAGCTTCACGGCCTGGTGGACGGCGCAGCAGCAGGGAAATCTGGCGGTAAGCCACTGCTTGCTTGGACAGATCGTCATAAACGATCAGCGCGTCTTCACCGCGGTCGCGGAAGAATTCACCCATGGTGCAACCCGAGTACGGTGCAAGGAATTGCAGCGCAGCGGATTCAGAAGCACTTGCAGCCACGACGATGGTGTTAGCCAGTGCGCCGTTTTCTTCAAGCTTGCGAACAACGTTGGCGATGGTCGATTGTTTCTGACCGATTGCAACGTAGACGCAGAAGATGCCGCTGTCTTTCTGGTTGATGATTGCGTCGATGGCCAGAGCGGTTTTACCGATCTGACGGTCACCGATGATCAGCTCACGCTGGCCACGGCCGACTGGAATCATGGCATCGACAGCCTTGTAGCCAGTCTGTACAGGCTGGTCTACCGACTTACGCCAGATCACGCCTGGAGCAACTTTCTCGACCGCATCGGTCTCGGTGTTGTTCAGCGGACCTTTGCCGTCAACTGGGTTACCCAGTGCGTCGACTACGCGACCCAGCAGTTCCTTACCAACCGGAACTTCGAGGATGCGGCCAGTGCACTTGGCGCTCATGCCTTCAGCCAGAGTCGTGTAAGCGCCCAGTACCACAGCACCTACAGAGTCTTGCTCAAGGTTCAGCGCCATACCGTAGACGCCGCCCGGAAACTCGATCATCTCGCCGTACATTACGTCGGCCAGACCGTGAATCCGCACGATGCCGTCAGATACGCTGACGACAGTGCCTTCGTTACGGGCTTGGGAGGTTACATCGAGCTTGTCGATGCGACCCTTGATGATTTCACTTATTTCGGAAGGATTGAGTTGCTGCATTGCTCTGCTGCCCCTTCAAACTCAAGATTTCAATGCTTCGGCTAGTTGCGCGAGTTTGCCGCGAACTGAGCCATCGATAACCAGGTCGCCGGCGCGGATTACGACACCACCGATAAGGGTGGCATCCTCCGCAGCGTGCAGGCGCACTTCCCGGCCGAGCCGTGCACTGAGAACCTTGGCGAGTTTGTCTTGCTGTTCTTGGTTCAATGCAAAAGCACTGGTGACATCCACATCGACCGATTTTTCCTGCTCAGCCTTGTACAGGTCGAACAGTTCGGCGATCTCCGGCAGAAGCGGGAGACGGTCGTTTTCAGCAACGACATGGATGAAATTCTGTGCCTTGGCATCGAACTTGTCGCCACACACTTCAATAAAAGTGGTGGCCTTGTCTGCGCTCGTCAGTCGCGGGGCCTTGAGTACGCGCTGCATGGTGTCGTCTTGCGACACCGCTGCAGCCAGGCCGAGCATGGCTGACCAATTGGCCAGTTGCTGGTGGGCCTGGGCGTGCTCGAAGGCTGCCTTAGCGTAAGGTCGGGCCAACGTGGTCAGTTCTGCCATGATCGCCCTCGCTTAAATTTCAGCAGCCAGTTTGTTAACCAGCTCCGCGTGCGCGTTTTGATCGATTGTGGCACCCAGGATCTTCTCAGCACCGCCAACTGCCAGGCTACCCAATTGGGCGCGCAGCGCGTCTTTGACACCGTTCAGTTCCTGCTCGATCTCGGCCTGAGCCTGAGCCTTCACACGGTCAGCTTCGACACGGGCCTGTTCACGGGCTTCGTCGACAATCTGAGTACCGCGTTTCTTGGCTTGCTCAATGATTTCGGCTGCCTGAGCTTTAGCTTCGCGCAGTTGATGACCCACTTTCTCTTGGGCCAACTCCAGGTCGCGAGCTGCTCGGCTGGCAGCGTCCAGTCCATCCGCGATCTTCTTCTGACGTTCGTGCAAAGCCGCAATGACCGGAGGCCAAACGTACTTCATGCAGAACAGCACAAAAATGAAGAACGCAACGGACTGGCCAATCAGGGTTGCATTAATGTTCACGCCAACACCTCGCTCGTTCGTTGTCCATCACACCAATCACCTCGAATAATCGAGAGATTAGCCAGCGAGTTGACCAACGAAGGGGTTCGCAAAGGTGAAGAACAGAGCGATACCAACACCGATCATGGTTACGGCGTCGAGCAGACCGGCAACGATGAACATTTTAACCTGCAGCATTGGAACCATTTCTGGTTGGCGAGCAGCGCCTTCCAGGAATTTGCCGCCCAACAGGCCGAAGCCGATTGCAGTACCCAGTGCGCCCAGGCCGATCAACAGTGCAACAGCGATAGCGGTTAGACCAACTACAGTTTCCATCTTTCCTCCCGACTTTTACGTCGTATTGGTTAGGTTTTCTTAGATTAAAGCGGTAAAACAAATCGTTTTACATCAGCCCTTGCGGTTACCCGCTGCGGCCTCCTCTCGCCGGAGCGAGAGGTACATCCAGACGCGCCAGGCGAGTCTTAATGGTTATCTTCGTGAGCCATCGACAGGTACACGATGGTCAGCATCATGAAGATGAATGCCTGCAAGGTGATGATCAGGATATGGAATACAGCCCACGCCCATTGCAGAACCACACCCAGGCCACTCAGCCAGAGCAGGCCGCTGCCGAACATGACGGCGATCAGGATGAACACCAGCTCGCCCGCATACATGTTGCCGAACAGACGCAGTGCCAACGAGATCGGTTTGGCGATCAGAGTCACGAATTCAAGCAGGAAGTTCACCGGAATCAACAGCGCCTGAACAAAAATGTTCTTGCTGCCGAATGGGTGCAGGGTCAGTTCGCCGATGAAGCCGCCGATGCCCTTGACCTTGATGCTGTAGAAAATGATCAGCGCGAAGACCGACAGAGCCATGCCTAGAGTGGCGTTAGGGTCAGTGGTCGAAACAGCGCGGAAAGGAATGTGCGAATCACCCGAGATCAGGATCGCCAACTGAGGAATCCAGTCAACAGGAACCAGGTCGACGGCGTTCATCAGGAACACCCAGACGAAAATGGTCAGCGCCAGCGGTGCAATCACCGGGCTACGACCATGGAAGCTGTCTTTCACGCTGCCGTCGACGAAGTCGACCAGCACTTCAACGAAGTTTTGCAGCGCGCCTGGTTGACCGGAAGTCGCCTTCTTGGCCGCCATGCGGAAAATCAGGACGAAAATCAGACCCAGGGCAACAGACCAGCCGAGAGTATCGACGTGGAAAGCCCAAAAGCCCATTTCCTTCGCTTCTGCTGCGGTGTGGGCAAAACCCCAGCCGCCATCTGGTAGCTGACCGAAGGTCAGGTTCTGCAAGTGGTGCTGGATATAGCCCGAAGCTGTTTGCTCTGCCATGTGTGCCTCAAACGCCCTAAGGTCTCGAAAGTCTTGTTCTCATCAGCAGGGGAGCGAACCAGTTGACCACTTGGATCAACATGAACACGCCGAATACAGCAATCGGCGCCAATGGCTTCACACCTGCAAAGGTCAATGCAAAAAGCACTGCCGTAAAAATCAGTTTGCCCGCCTCGCCGGCATAGAATGACCGGACAATGGCTTGCGCTGCTCTAGCCCCGGAAAACCGGAAAGCCTTATGAGCAAAATACAAATTGGGCAGCCAGGCTATCAGGCCTCCGCACAGCCCTGAATATCCTGCTACGACTCCATGCCACTGCCACAGCGCCAGGGCTGCCAGCAGCAGGACTATAAATTGAGCCAGCAGTACCGGAAAAACCGCCAGTCGATGGAACGGCAACCTAGTTGGCATGCGTGTCTCCATCACTCCTGCTCCTCGTGCGTCGGCCGCCAAAATCAATAACTTGGCATAATTTGTGCCGACAAAATGCGCGCAGAGTATAGGGGCGGTTCAGCCCCTATTCAACCTTCAGGTAGTGATTTCCGATCACACGCTACAGTGCAATTGTTTCAGCGGATGTGGGCGAGCACCCCCTGGAGCTCATCCAGAGAGTTATACCGGATCACCAACTGCCCTTTACCCTTCTGCCCATGACGAATTTGCACTGCAGAGCCCAGCCGCTCGGCCAGACGCTGTTCAAGGCGGCTGATGTCAGGATCAGTCTTTACCGGCTCGGCAGCAGCAGGTTTTCCACTCAACCATTGACGCACAAGCGCTTCTGTCTGGCGAACCGTCAGGCCTCGTGCGACAACATGTCGCGCCCCTTCAACCTGCCGATCTTCCGGCAGACCGAGTAATGCACGAGCGTGACCCATTTCCAGGTCGCCGTGGGAAAGCATGGTTTTGATCACATCCGGCAGCGCGATCAGGCGCAGCAGGTTGGCAACACTCACCCGCGATTTGCCGACAGCATCGGCAACCTGTTGCTGAGTTAGCTGGAACTCATGCTGAAGACGCTGCAAAGCGACCGCTTCCTCAATGGGATTGAGGTCTTCGCGTTGAATATTCTCGATCAACGCCATCGCAATAGCGGTTTCATCGGGCACATCACGGACCATCGCCGGGATGGTTTCCATGGAGGCCTGCTGGCTGGCACGCCAGCGACGTTCACCGGCGATGATCTCGAAACGGTTATCACCAATCGGACGCACCACAATCGGCTGCATAACGCCCTGGGCCTTGATCGATTGGGCGAGTTCTTCGAGCGCCTGAGGATCCATGTCGCGACGCGGCTGATACTTGCCACGCTGAATCAGGTCCAGCGGGATGTGCTGCAGTTCACGCTGATCGGCCTTCACGGCCTGTTCTTCGAGGGAGCTGACGGTTGGACTGCTCAGAAGTGCGTCCAGCCCACGTCCGAGACCTCTTTTCTTGACGGCCATGGGGTTTCCTTAAGTTGGCTGAGCAGTGCGCGAACCGCGCCGTTGACGACGAACCATTTCCCCTGCCAGAGCAAGGTAGGCCAGTGCACCGCGCGAACTCTTGTCGTAGGCCAGAACGGGCATACCGAAACTCGGCGCCTCGGCCAGACGGATGTTGCGCGGGATTACAGTGTCGTACAGCTGTTCGCCGAAATGCTCTTTGAGTTGCGCAGACACGTCGTTGATCAAGCTCAACCGCGGGTCGTACATGGTGCGCAGCAACCCCTCGATTTTCAGCGCTGGATTGAGCAATTCACCGATACGTTTGATGTTATCCACAAGGTCACTGAGACCTTCCAGAGCAAAGTATTCACACTGCATGGGGATAATGACCCCATCAGCAGCAACCAGCGCGTTCAACGTCAACATCGACAGAGACGGCGGGCAGTCGATCAAGATGTAATCGTAATTCTCGCGGATCGGCGCCAGCGCATTGCGCAGGCGGCTTTCCTTCATCTGCATTTCCAGCAGATTCACTTCAGCCGCAGTGAGGTCGCGGTTGGCAGGCAGCAGTTGATAACCGCCATGCTCAGAGAACTGGATCGCCTGGTTCAGATCGCACTCACCAATGAGCAGGTCATACACCGAATGTTCCAGGGCGTGTTTATCCACACCGCTGCCCATCGTGGCGTTGCCTTGGGGGTCCAGATCGATCAGCAGTACGCGTCGCTTGGTGGCGACCAGCGATGCTGCGAGGTTGATACAAGTGGTGGTTTTACCCACACCACCTTTTTGGTTCGCAATCGCGAATACCTTAGCCATGCTTGCTTGTGTTCCCAGTCATGCCGTGCGGCGCAGTATCAGCAGATGACGTTGGCCTTGGCAACCGGGTACGGTCAAGGCTTGTGCGCTATCCACCTGAAAATCTGCGGGCAATGCTACCAGTTCATCGGTCGGATGCAGGCCTTTCATTGCCAGCCATCGCGTATTGGTATCGCCCATGTGGCGAGTCCACCCAGTAAAGTCTTCCAGACTGCTGAACGCACGGGAAACAATCCCGGTAAACGGGTGCTCCGGATGAAAGGACTCTGCGCGGCTGTGGATAACTTCCACATTGTCCAGCTTGAGCTCAAGTTTGACCTGAGTCTGGAAGCGGGTTTTCTTGCCATTGCTGTCCAGAAGCGAAACTTTCATCTCCGGGAACATGATGGCCAGTGGAATACCAGGCATCCCTCCGCCACTTCCCACATCCAGCCAACGCTCACCGTCAACGAAAGGCACAACACTCAAGCTGTCGAGCAAGTGCCGCGAAACCATTTCGTCCGGGTTACGCACAGCCGTCAGGTTGTAAGCCTTGTTCCATTTGATCAACAGTGCGAGGTAGGCCAGCAGCTGTGAGTGCTGGCTTTCACTGAGTTTTATACCCAGTTCCTGAGCGCCTCGGGATAACTCTTCGGCGTGTTGCGGGGTGACCATAGAACTCAAGCGCTTTGCTCCAACTGACGGCCCGCGCCGCGTTTTTTCAAATGAATCATCAACAGGGAAATTGCCGCTGGCGTGACGCCGGGGATTCGCGAGGCCTGACCCAGCGTCTCAGGACGAGTTATCCCCAGCTTGCTCTGAATTTCTTTCGAGAGCCCGGAAATGGTCGTGTAATCGATATCTCCAGGCAACTTCGTATCTTCGCTCGCACGCAGCCGGGCGATTTCGTCTTGCTGGCGGTCAATGTAACCCGCGTACTTGGCCTTGATTTCAACCTGTTCAGCGACTTGCGGATCAGGGCTGCCATGGCCGGTAAGGGAAACCAGACTGACATAGTCGATTTCCGGCCGGGTCAACAGGTTGAGCAGGTTGTATTCGTGAGTCAACGGCGTGCCGAAATGGCTCGCGATAGCATCGCCCTGCTCTGTACCCGGACGCACCCAAGTGCTTTTCAGGCGCTGCTCTTCCAGTTCGATATTTTCACGCTTGGTGCAGAACGCCGCCCAGCGTTGATCATCGACCAGACCCAGCTCGCGACCTTTCTCGGTGAGACGCAAATCGGCGTTGTCCTCACGCAGAATCAAGCGGTATTCGGCACGAGACGTGAACATCCGGTACGGCTCTTGGGTGCCAAGAGTGATCAAGTCATCCACAAGCACGCCGATGTACGCTTCATCGCGACGCGGGCACCAGCTTTCCTTGCCCTGGGCGCGGAGAGCGGCATTGGTCCCGGCCAGCAAACCTTGAGCACCGGCTTCTTCGTAACCGGTCGTACCGTTGATTTGTCCTGCGAAGAACAGACCCGCGATGACTTTGGTTTCGAGGCTGTACTTCAGATCGCGTGGATCGAAGTAGTCATATTCGATGGCATAGCCAGGGCGAACGATGTGGGCATTTTCCATACCGCGAATCGAACGGACGATCTGCAATTGCACGTCAAACGGCAACGAAGTCGAAATGCCGTTCGGATACAACTCATGCGTCGTCAGGCCCTCAGGTTCGATGAAGACCTGATGGCTTTCCTTGTCGGCAAATCGATGAATCTTGTCTTCGATCGATGGGCAATAACGCGGACCAACACCTTCGATAACGCCGGAATACATGGGCGAGCGATCAAGGTTCGCGGCAATGATTTCGTGAGTCCGGGCGTTGGTGTGAGTGATCCAGCAACTGACCTGCGATGGGTGTTGTTCCTTGGAGCCCATGAACGACATGACCGGAATCGGTGTATCACCCGGCTGTTCTGTCATGACCGAGAAATCGACCGAACGACCATCGATACGCGGAGGAGTACCGGTTTTCAGGCGACCCACTCGTAACGGTAACTCACGTAAACGATGTGCCAGTGCGATTGACGGCGGATCGCCTGCGCGACCGCCCGAATAATTCTGCATTCCAATGTGGATAAGTCCACCCAGGAAGGTGCCGGTCGTCAGCACAACCGAATCGGCCATGAAACGCAGGCCCATTTGGGTCACAACACCACGTACCTCGTCCTGCTCAACGATCAAGTCATCACAGGCTTGTTGAAATACCCACAGGTTCGGCTGATTTTCGATGGTTTCGCGAATTGCCGCTTTGTACAGAACACGATCTGCTTGCGCACGAGTTGCCCGGACTGCAGGGCCTTTACGGCTGTTCAGCACGCGGAACTGGATACCACCTTTGTCCGTGGCCATAGCCATAGCGCCGCCCAGGGCGTCGATTTCCTTGACCAGATGACTTTTACCAATCCCGCCAATAGCAGGGTTGCAGCTCATCTGACCCAGTGTTTCCACGTTGTGGGTCAGCAAAAGGGTTTTTACACCCATACGTGCCGACGCCAGTGCGGCCTCGGTACCGGCATGACCGCCACCGATGACGATCACTTCAAAACGGGAAGGGAAATCCACCACGCACCTCGTGCCTGTTCTAGATGGGAAATTGGGATAGCTGACAAGTATAGGGACTTACCCCCCCTGAAAGGAACCCGTTGCACAAAAATTAACCAGCTGTGGAAAAGTCTCAGATATAGAAATTAAAAAGAAAGAAGATTTATAAAACCTTATTTTAAATGCTATTTATACTGAACCTGTTTTCTGTGGATAGATTTATACAGGCCTTATAAATCAATGTGTACAGAGATTCAAAAGCCTGTGGTCATGTGGCCAAGAGGGTTTGGGATAACCGCCATAAGCCTGTGGATTAAACATACACTTGTCCACAGATAGGGTTGTACGCAGCTTTCAAGCCCACTTATCAACGGGGCTAAGGCTGCGTTATCCACAGAGCTCAATACGTATATTTTGATGATTATCTGGAAAAATCCGAGTAGCGACTTTGCAGATCTCGGGGTTCGTCGAACCGAATTGAATTCAGGTGAGGAAATGGAAGGGGGTTGTCGATCGTTGACGAGTTGAGAGGCTATTGTGAGTTTTCGAAACAAAAGCTAATAATAGCCATTATCATTAACTCGCCATTATCCCTATGCCTCCTCACTCCCATACGTCAGCTGTGCAGCGTATCTATGAGCAGCATCACTCGTGGTTGCACGGTTGGCTCAAAGCTCGCCTGTCCAACACCTTCGATGTTGCCGATGTGGCTCATGACACCTTTGTGCGGATTCTCGGTGCTGCTAATGCGGCCCACATTCGCGAGCCTCGTGACTATCTAGCCACTGTCGCCCGGGGTTTGGTGATTGATCGGTACCGGCGCAAAGCTATTGAGCTGGCTTATCAGCAGGCGATGGCTGAACGTCCACAGAACACTGTGATCAGTGAAGAAGACAAGGCGCTGATCATTGAAACCTTACTGGCTGTGGATAAAGCGCTGGATGATCTGGGCTCACGCACCAAGAGAATCTTCATGCTGTCGCAGATCGAAGGTTTGACTTATCAACAGATCGCCATTGATTTGGATGTTTCGCTGACTACAGTGAAAAAGCACATGATCCGTGCTTTCACAGAATGCTCGATGCTCATGGCGCAGACGTCATGAGTTCTCCCCCTGACCGCAAAGTCTTTGAGGCCGCGGCAAGTTGGGTTGTGCAGTTTCAGAGCGAACCACCAACGCCGCAAGCACAGGAGGCTTGGCGGCAATGGCTGGAAAGTGATCCGACACACCGGGTTGCCTGGCAGCAAATGGAACAACTGCAGCGCGGCCTGAACAACATGCCAGCGCACCTCACGCGCCGCGCACTATCCAGGCCCCAACAACGCCGACAGGTTCTCAAACTGCTGCTGGCGGTAGCTGGCACCGGATATATTGGCTGGAATATCCAGCAGCATACGTCCCTGAAGAATGTATTGGCTGACTACCGAACACCGGTAGGCCATCGTCAACATGTTGAGTTGACCGATGGCAGCCAGATCGAACTCAATACGGATACGGCTATAGACGTAGTGTTCGACAGTCAGCAACGGCTGATCCGATTGCGTGACGGGGAAATTATCGTTCGGACCGGAAAGCTGGGGGATATACGGCCTTTATATGTCGAGACTCGACAAGGCCGGGTTCAGGCACTTGGCACACGCTTTTCGGTTCGACAACTGGAAAGTACGACGCGTGTGGGAGTACTGGAGGACCAGGTGAGGATCGCTCCGGCCGCTGTTGATGCCATTCCCCGGCTTCTGGGCGCGGGTCAAAGGGCCGACTTTAATGGCTATAGCGTCAGCCCGGACGGCGCTTATCCACAGACCGCTGCAGCATGGGTCGACGGGCAGCTGATTGTGCTTAACGAACCCTTGGGCAATGTCATCAATGAGTTGGCGCGTTATCGCTCTGGTGTCATGCAGTGTGATGAAAACGCGGCAAAGCTGCGTGTCTCCGGCGCGTTTCGTCTCGATGCGACAGACGCGGTACTGGCTAATCTTCAAGCAACTCTGCCGATTCAGGTTCGCTACTTCAGTCGATACTGGGTTTCGGTCAAACGAAACGCTTGATGGCGGTTCGAAAAAATAAAAAGCATTAGGGGGTTATCTTTTTTGATTCAGGCGCGGCCCTGCAGGTAAACGCGAATTCACTACCTCAGGGCCTACAACAAAATGCGCTTCCCACTTCTTCCGCTTCAAACCCGCCGGCATCTTTCCCGGCAATACTTGAGTTACAGCGTCCTCCTGGCCAGCGGTCTTGGGTGCGCAATGTTGCCTACCAGTGTTCTCGCCGCAGCGGCCATCCAAAGCTACAACATTGCGGCTGGCCCTTTGGATAGCGCGTTGAACCAGTTTGCGTCAGCCGCCAATGTGATTCTCTCGTTCTCGCCATCAGAAACAGCGAACCTGCGAAGCGCCGGCCTGCAGGGCACGTACTCCGTTGAACAGGGTTTCGCAGTGCTCTTGCAGGGCTCGAAACTGCAGGTCGCAACGCAGGCCCCAGGCAGCTACATCCTCGAGCCGATCCCGGATAATGGTTCGTTGCAGTTGGCACCCACTGCGATTAACAGCACTTTATCCACAGGGTTTGAAGCGCCTCTACCGGATCAAGGCTACAAAGCGCAAACCAGTCGCGTGGGCACCAAGACCAGTACGCCGCTTTCCGAAACTCCACGTTCTGTGTCAGTGGTCACCGCGCAGCGCATGAAAGATCAGAAGACGCAGACGCTTACCGAGGCGCTGGGTTATGTGCCAGGTATTTTCGCACCGCCCTTCGCCGCTGGGGATAACCTGGCAGGCGACCTGTTCTTCATTCGTGGGTTTAACGCCACCGATTACGGATACGGATTGATGCGCGACGGTCTGCGGGTTCAAGGTAACCGTTACGACACCACCACTGAGCCTTACGGCCTTGAGCGCGTCGAGATATTCCGCGGACCTTCGTCAATACTGTATGGCGAGAACGCACCGGGAGGCTTGGTGAACGTGGTGAGCAAGCGTCCGACCGCCAATTCCCAAGGAGAAGTTCAGCTCAGCTACGGTACAAATAACCGCCGGCAACTGGGTGTGGATATCTCGGGTCCGCTGGACGAGAGCGGAAATGTCTTGGGACGGGTTGTGATGCTCGGTCGCAACGCCGATACGCAGACCGATCATGTGCCTGATGATCGGATGTATATCGCACCATCGCTGACCTTGAACTTCGATGACTACAACAGCCTGACCCTGTTAAGCAGTTACCAGAAGGACCACACCAATATGGAATTAGGGCTGCCAGCGGCTGGCACCCTGCTGCGCAACCCCAATGGCAAGCTTGATAAGGACACCATGCTGGGTGTGCCTGACTGGAATACTTTCGAGCGCGAGATGTGGAGCGTCGGCTATGAATTCAGCCACAGCTTCAACGATGACTGGCAATTCCGGCAGAACTCGCGATACATGCAGTCTCGCATCACCCGTCATGAGACCTGGCCTGGCAATCTGGACAATGCAGGTTTTGGCACGCAGCTGAACGTTACGGCTTACGATCGCTTCAATAAGTCGATGGTCTATTCCCTGGATAATCAGCTAGAAGGCAAATTCAATACTGGAGGGCTGGAGAACACCGTATTGTTCGGAGCGAGCTTCGACCGCACCTCGTTCAACCAGGACTGGAACGCAGGCGCAGCGGGTCGCATCAATATCTTCAATCCGGTTTATACACAGGATCCGGTTACGTCCATTGCTGTGCAAAACACCCTGCTGGAACAACAGATGAACGGGGTGTACGGGCAAATCCAAAGCAAGTACGACAACTGGATTGTGTTGTTCGGCGGCAGACAGGATTGGGTCGACAGTGATTTCCGCAATAAACTGGCACCCACCGGTGATATCAGCTCCAGCGACAAGAAGTTCACCTACCAGGGCGGGTTGATGTATCAGTTCGACAACGGCCTCACGCCGTATGTCAGCTATTCCACTGCCTTTGTACCAGTTCAGCAGATTTCCAATGGCGGTGCCCCGCTCGATCCGATCACCAGTAGCCAATACGAAGTGGGTTTCAAGTACGAGCCCATCGGCTGGAACACCGCGATCACGGCCTCGATCTATGACCTACGCAAGAAGGACGACACTTACTTCGACTCTACGACCTCCAGTTATCGTCAAGTGGGGGAAAGTCGCTCCAAAGGTGTGGAGCTTGAGGTCAATAGTGATATCAGCCAGAACCTCAACGTGACGGCTTCCTATTCCTACACCGATGCCAGAGTCACAAAAGACGCCGCAGGATCACTGATCGAAGGCCATCAGATTACTGGCGTGCCGCGTAATCAGGCATCCGCGTGGGCCAAGTATCGGTTCCTGGACGGTTACCTTGATGGTTTCCACATGGGGGCAGGTATCCGCTATTTCGACAGTGCTTTCTCCTACACGCCAGCGGCACTGTACGGAAAGCTTGATGCGGGCGACGTCACCTTGGTGGATGCAAATATCGGTTATCAGATCGACAAGCATTGGTCGGTGGACGTGAACGCCAAAAACCTGTTCGATAAGGAATACGTGTCAGGGTGCAACGATGCAGGTCGCTGCTATTGGGGCGATAGCCGCACTTTGCTCGGGACGGTCAGCTACAACTGGTGAGGCTGTGGATAGACTGGCCATTGCGAGTTATCCACAACGGCCAGCTTCTTTAGCTATTTCCCGATGCAAAAGCTGGAAAAGATCCGCCCCAATAAATCGTCGGAGCTGAATGCACCAGTAATCTCGGCTAGAGATTGCTGGGCCTGACGCAGATCTTCAGCGAGTAACTCCCCTGCTCCCGCCATGGTCAGCTGTGCCCTGCCATGTTCAAGTGAGTCGCTGGCATGTCGCAGCGCCTCGAGGTGACGTCTGCGAGCACTAAAGCTGCTTTCCGAGGTTTGCTCATAGCCCATGCAGGATTTGAGATGGTCGCGCAGCAGATCCAGGCCTTCGCCTGCTGATTTGGCACTCAGGCTTATGGTGACGTGGCCATCCGTACTCGTCTGCAGTTCAATGTCGTCGCCGCTGAGGTCAGCCTTGTTACGGATCAAGGTCACCTTTGACGGATCCGGCCGATGCTCCAGAAACTCTGGCCACAGGGCAAAGGGGTCGAGCGCTTCAGGCGCAGTCGCATCCACTACAAGCAGCACCCGATCAGCTTCCCCAATTGCTTTCAGCGCACGTTGTACACCGATCTTCTCAACCTGGTCTTCTGTATCGCGCAGCCCTGCAGTGTCCACAACATGCAGGGGCATGCCATCAATGTGGATATGTTCCCGCAGAATGTCCCGGGTAGTGCCGGCAATTTCGGTCACGATCGCGGCTTCTTTACCGGCTAGAGCGTTCAACAGGCTGGACTTGCCTGCGTTGGGCCGTCCTGCAATGACCACTGTCATCCCGTCACGTAGTAGAGCGCCTTGGCCTGCTTCCCGCAGAACTGTGGATAACTCGTCGCGCACAGTATCAAGCATGCTAAGGACATGGCCGTCGGCGAGGAAATCAATTTCTTCCTCCGGGAAGTCGATAGCAGCTTCCACGTAGATTCGCAGGCTGATTAACTTTTCAGTCAAGTTATCCACACGGCGCGAAAAAGCGCCTTGAAGAGAGCGCAACGCGTTTCGTGCCGCTTGCGCGGAGCTTGCTTCAATAAGATCGGCGATAGCTTCCGCCTGTGCGAGATCCAGTTTGTCATTCAGAAAAGCCCGCTCACTGAATTCTCCGGGTCTGGCCAGACGACTGCCCAGTTCAAGGCAACGTTGCAGCAACATATCCAGCACGACCGGTCCACCGTGTCCCTGGAGTTCAAGCACATCCTCGCCGGTAAATGAATTGGGTCCCGGGAAATACAGCGCGATACCTTCATCAATCACCTGGCCAGCGCCATCTTCAAAGGGACCGTAATGCGCGAACCTGGGTTTCAAGGTACGGCCCGTGATAGCGGACGCAGCTTTACTGGCGAGCGGCCCGGAAATACGCACAATACCTACCCCGCCGCGGCCCTGTGCGGTGGCGATGGCTGCAATGGTTTCACGTGGGGCATTCATGTTCCGACTCCAGGAGAAATGACGGATAGCAAAACGCCCCACGAGGGGGCGTTTTGTAAAACTTATTCACAGGTTAGATCAAGCTTCGGCTTTCTTGGTAGCCGCTTCGATCTTGCGAGTGATGTATGCCTGCTGAGCGATCGACAGGGTGTTGTTCACAACCCAGTACAGAACCAGACCAGCAGGGAACCACAGGAAGAAGAACGTGAAGATGATTGGCATCATTTTCATGACCTTGGCCTGCATCGGATCCGGCGGAGTCGGGTTCAAACGCTGCTGGATGAACATGGTAGCGCCCATGATGATCGGCAGAATAAAGAACGGGTCTTTGATCGACAGGTCTGTTATCCACAGGATCCATGGTGCTTGGCGCATTTCAACGCTTTCAAGCAGTACCCAGTACAGCGACAGGAATACAGGCATTTGCACAAGAATCGGCAAGCATCCACCCAGTGGGTTGATCTTTTCTTTCTTGTACAGCTCCATCATCGCTTGCGACATTTTCTGCCGATCGTCGCCATGCTGCTCTTTCAGGATCGCGAGTTTCGGTGCTACAGCGCGCATGCGAGCCATGGATTTGTAGCTGGCTGCCGACAATGGGAAGAACAAACCCTTGATCAGCATGGTCAGGAAGATGATCGACCAGCCCCAGTTACCCACAATCGCGTGGATGTGCTGCAGCAACCAGAAGATTGGTTGAGCAATGAACCACAGAATCCCGTAGTCAACGGTCAATTCCAGACCTGGGGATAACTCTTTCAGTACCGCCTGGCTCTTCGGACCCGCATACAACGTGGCACTCAACTCGCCTTTGCTACCCGGTGCGACTGTTACAGCCGGGCCGGTGAAGCCGATGATGTAGTTGCCTTGGCTGTCTTTACGAGTCTGAACTGCGTTGGCAGTGTCTTTGCTCGGGATCCACGCCGTTACGAAGTAGTGTTGCAGCCATGCAACCCAACCACCTTGAACGGTTTCCTTGAGCTGAGCCTTGTCGATATCTTTCATCGACACTTTTTTGTAAGGCTCGGCGGCTGTCCACAACGCGGCACCCAGATAGGTCGCGGTACCAGTAGCAGTTGTGGAGGACGGATCATCGCTGCCGTCACGTTTCAGCTGGGCAAACAGGTTACCCGACCAAGGCTGAGCGCTCTGGTTATCGATTTCATAGCTGACAACCAGATCGTACAGGCCGCGCTTGAACGTAAAGCGCTTGATGTAGTTGATACCGTTGTCAGTGAACTTGAGTTCAACAACCAGGTTTTCCTGGCCATCAGCCAGTTGATAACTCTTCTGTGCAGACGAGTAAACCGGGCGACCTGCCGGGCGAGCATCGGGACCATTGCTGCCAGTCAGACCGCTTTGTGCCAGAAAGGTACGTTCGCCACCGTTATCAAACAGTTGGAACGGCACCTCAGGATGGTCCTGACGACGCGGATACAGAGGCAGCCTCAGTTGAACGACATCACCACCAACTGGATCGATTTCCAGGTTGAGCACGTCAGTTTTGACCTGGATAAGGTCTTTGCTGACGACGGCAGGAGTTTCCAACGGGGCGGCTGTATCGCCATTAGCGCTAGGAACATCGGCACTTGCAGAAGCTTTCGCACCAGTAGTCGTGTCCGGAATGCCCGGTGCAGGAGCGCTGGCGGCAACATTCTGAGTCGGCAAGGCGGCTTGGCCGTAGTCTTGGTTCCATTTCAGAACCCCGACATAGGTCACGATTGCCAGGGCGACGATCAGGATCGTGCGTTTAATATCCATGATTACTCGGCCATCGAAGAAGAACGGGAGGTAGGGACAGGCGGAACCGGGTCATAACCACCGGGATTCCACGGATGACAGCGACCTAATCGACGAAAGGTCAGCCAGCCACCGCGCAGAAGGCCATGATTTTCAATGGCTTCGTACGCGTAGCAGGAGCAACTGGGGTAGAAACGACAGTGACTGGCCATCAGCGGGCTAATGGCATAGCGATAGAACTGGATCGGAACGAGTGCCAGTTTACGCATTGGTACTATCTACCCCTGCAGTTTCGGTTTTTGCTTCTGGAATTGGCCGGCTGCGTGCCAGACGTTTCCATAGCTTGCCGAAATGCTGAATCAATTCGGGGCTTTCTACGTCACCCAAGCCTTTACGCGCGACAATCACGATATCCCAACCGACCAAGTTGTCTTGGTGTTGGCGAAATGATTCGCGCATCAGGCGTTTCAAGCGGTTGCGCTCAACGGAGAGTTTGACGCTCTTTTTACCGATAACCAGCCCCAGTCGGGGATGATCAAGGTCGTTGTTGCGCGCAAGGAGCAGGAGATTTTTCCCCGGAACCTTGCCGGTAGGGGAGTCAAAGACTGCCTTGAAATGCCGGGGGGTAAGCAAACGCTTTTCCCGACTGAAGTCCTGACTCACCTCCAGTGCCGGATTATCAAACTGCCAGACGCGCACGACCTTTGGCGCGGCGACGCGACAGGACGGCACGGCCGTTCTTGGTGGCCATGCGAGCACGGAAGCCGTGAGTGCGAGCGCGTTTGATAGTGCTTGGTTGGAAAGTACGTTTCATGGCGTGTTACCTGGTTCGTCCACAACGGGCCGGAATGGCCCCCGTTTTAAGAGACCGGGGATTCTAGAGAAAGCAAGCCTCTAGGTCAATTTCCAACCAGCCTTTCCTGCATTTAGTTATGTAACGGCTTTTTGGCCACTTTCCCCTGAACGCTTCGTTCTGTTCCGTACCCAGATATAGAAATAAAAGAAGAGAAGTATTTAAAGCTTCTTTATAGAGCTTATTAAAGTAACGTAAGCCATCGTCTGTGGATAACTAGGCACAGGCCTTTATAATCAATGTGTACAGAGAATGACAACACTGTCGAGAAGCCGTGCTCTGCCTGTGCTGCGCTGTCGGAAAACCTGTGTGTGGAATGGCATTTTATCCACAGGGCGCTTATCCACAGATTTAAAGTCTGGGTTATGCAATGAGCTGAAGGCTGGTTATCCACAGACCTTATGCACATGCCATTGGTCGGCTTGATTGGAGGTAAATTCCGGATTTATCCCGGCCAGCAGACCACCTACATGTGGATAAGTACCGCCGCGGTCGGTACAATGACGGCTGTTTTTGCCTCACCGGCTTTTAATCTAGGGGATGTCCGTGTCATTGGAACTTTGGCAGCAATGCGTAGAGCTTTTGCGCGATGAGCTGCCTGCCCAGCAATTCAACACCTGGATCCGTCCGCTACAGGTTGAAGCCGAAGGCGACGAGTTGCGTGTTTATGCACCAAACCGTTTCGTTCTCGATTGGGTCAACGAAAAGTATTTGAGCCGTTTGCTTGAACTGCTTGGTGAACACGGTCAAGGGCTGGCGCCTGCGCTTTCCTTATTAATAGGCAGCAAGCGCAGCTCCGCTCCTCGTGCGGCACCGAATGCGCCATTGGCTGCGGCGGCTTCGCAAGCAATAGCGGCCAGCCAGCCTGTGAATCAGGCGCCTGCATCTGCTCAAGTGGCTACTCCTGCGCCCGTACAACCATTACAGGTTAACGACGAACCCTCTCGAGACAGCTTCGATCCGATGGCTGGTGCGAGCTCTCAACAAGCACCTGCTCGTGCCGAGCAGCGTACGGTCCAGGTAGAAGGTGCGCTTAAACACACCAGCTACCTGAATCGTACGTTTACTTTCGAGAATTTCGTCGAGGGTAAGTCCAACCAACTGGCGCGTGCCGCGGCCTGGCAAGTGGCAGATAACCCCAAGCATGGCTACAACCCGTTGTTTCTGTACGGCGGTGTAGGTCTGGGTAAAACTCACTTGATGCATGCTGTGGGTAACCACCTGCTCAAGAAGAATCCGAATGCCAAGGTGGTGTATTTGCACTCGGAGCGTTTTGTGGCCGATATGGTCAAAGCGCTGCAGTTGAATGCAATCAACGAGTTCAAGCGTTTTTACCGTTCGGTAGATGCGTTGCTGATCGATGACATTCAGTTTTTTGCAAGGAAGGAGCGCTCTCAGGAAGAGTTCTTCCATACCTTCAATGCTCTGCTCGAGGGCGGTCAGCAGGTCATTCTGACCAGCGACCGGTATCCGAAGGAGATCGAGGGTCTTGAAGAGCGTCTGAAGTCCCGGTTCGGCTGGGGGCTGACCGTGGCTGTCGAGCCGCCGGAGCTGGAAACCCGTGTCGCAATCCTGATGAAAAAAGCTGATCAGGCGAAGGTAGATCTGCCTCACGACGCAGCGTTCTTCATTGCACAACGCATTCGCTCCAACGTGCGTGAGCTTGAGGGTGCGCTCAAGCGTGTTATCGCTCACTCGCACTTCATGGGTCGTGAGATCACTATCGAGCTGATTCGCGAGTCATTGAAAGATTTGCTGGCACTGCAAGACAAGCTGGTGAGTGTGGATAACATCCAGCGCACGGTCGCCGAGTACTACAAGATCAAGATTTCCGATCTGCTGTCCAAGCGTCGCTCTCGATCCGTAGCTCGACCGCGTCAGGTTGCGATGGCGTTATCAAAGGAACTGACCAACCACAGTCTGCCGGAAATTGGCGATGTGTTTGGCGGGCGGGACCACACTACCGTGCTGCACGCCTGCCGCAAGATTAATGAATTGAAGGAATCCGACGCGGATATTCGCGAGGACTACAAGAACCTGCTGCGTACACTGACCACTTGATGACATCAGCGCAGCTTATTAAGGCAAGGGACTAGACCATGCATTTCACCATTCAACGCGAAGCCCTGTTGAAACCCCTGCAATTGGTCGCCGGCGTCGTTGAACGCCGTCAGACCCTGCCGGTGCTATCCAACGTGCTGCTGGTTGTCGAAGGGCAGCAGCTCTCGTTGACCGGTACTGACCTTGAGGTCGAGCTCGTCGGCCGTGTTCAGCTGGAAGAGCCTGCCGAGCCGGGCGAGATCACTGTCCCTGCGCGCAAGCTGATGGATATCTGCAAAAGCTTGCCTAACGATGTGCTGATCGACATCAAAGTCGATGATGCAAAGCTGGTCGTAAAGGCCGGACGTAGCCGCTTCACCCTGTCGACATTGCCAGCCAATGATTTCCCTACTGTTGAAGAAGGTCCAGGCTCGCTGACCTTTAACCTGGTGCAAAGCAAACTGCGTCGCTTGATTGAACGCACCAGCTTTGCGATGGCGCAGCAGGACGTTCGTTACTACCTCAACGGGATGTTGCTGGAAGTGAGCGCGGGTATTCTTCGCGCTGTGGCAACCGATGGCCACCGTTTGGCGATGTGCTCGATGACTGCAGATATCGAGCAAGCTGACCGTCATCAGGTTATCGTGCCGCGCAAAGGTATTCTGGAAATGGCACGTTTGCTGACTGAACAGGATGGCATGGTCAGCATTGTCTTGGGCCAGCATCACATTCGCGCAACCACCGGTGAGTTCACCTTCACCTCGAAGCTGGTTGACGGCAAGTTCCCGGATTATGAGCGCGTCCTTCCTAAAGGCGGCGACAAGCTGGTACTGGGTGATCGTCAGGCATTGCGTGAAGCGTTCAGCCGTACGGCGATTCTGTCCAACGAGAAGTACCGCGGTA
The DNA here is from genome assembly GCF_900602065.1 of Pseudomonas viridiflava. Lineage (GTDB taxonomy): Bacteria > Pseudomonadota > Gammaproteobacteria > Pseudomonadales > Pseudomonadaceae > Aquipseudomonas. The sequence continues at coordinate 144,950 of NZ_UWFN01000350.1, forward strand.
TCCGTCTGCAACTGGCCAGCGGTCAGCTGAAAATCCAGGCGAACAACCCTGAACAGGAAGAAGCGGAAGAAGAAATCAGCGTCGACTATAACGGCGCTTCGCTGGAGATCGGTTTTAACGTGAGCTATCTGCTCGACGTACTGGGCGTAATGACTACCGAGCAGGTTCGTTTGATTCTGTCTGATTCCAACAGCAGCGCGCTGGTACAGGAATCGGACAACGACGACTCTGCCTACGTAGTTATGCCGATGCGCCTGTAACCCTCCATGTTCAGCAGAAGCTAGATGTCTCTTAGTCGCGTCTCGGTCACCGGGGTGCGCAATCTGCACCCGGTGACCTTCTCCCCCTCCCCCCGTATCAATATCCTTCACGGCGATAATGGCAGTGGCAAAACCAGCGTGCTGGAAGCCATCCATTTGCTTGGCCTCGCCCGTTCATTCCGAAGCGCTCGGCTATTGCCTGTCATTCAATATGAGCAGCCGGCATGTACCGTTTTTGGCCAGGTCGACCTAGTAGAAGGCGGGCATAGCAATTTGGGTGTTTCCCGAGATCGTCAGGGTGAGTTTCAAATTCGCATTGATGGGCAGAATGCTCGAAGCGCAGCGCAGCTTGCTGAAACCCTTCCGCTGCAACTGATCAACCCTGACAGCTTTCGTTTGCTTGAAGGCGCGCCGAAGATTCGCAGGCAGTTTCTGGACTGGGGAGTGTTCCACGTGGAACCTCGTTTTATGGCCACTTGGCAACGCCTCCAGAAGGCCCTCAAGCAGCGAAACTCGTGGCTTCGGCATGGTACACTTGACGGCGCTTCGCAAGCGGCTTGGGACCGGGAGTTATGCCTGGCAAGCGATGAAATCGATGAGTATCGACGGTCTTACATCAAGGCGTTAAAGCCCGTGTTCGAACAGACTCTAAGTGAGCTGGTTGAACTCGAAGGTTTGACCCTGAGTTACTACCGGGGATGGGATAAGGAAAAAGAGCTGAGCAGTGTGCTCGCTTCTTCCCTTCATCGTGATCAGCAAATGGGCCATACGCAGGCAGGACCACAACGTGCTGATTTGCGCCTTAGATTAGGTGCAAACAATGCGGCGGATATTCTGTCGCGAGGCCAGCAAAAGTTAGTGGTGTGCGCATTGCGCATCGCCCAAGGTCATCTGGTTAGCCAGGCGCGCCGTGGCCAATGTATCTATCTGGTCGACGACTTGCCATCTGAGCTTGATGACCAACATCGGCGCGCACTGTGCCGTTTGCTTGAAGACTTACGCTGCCAGGTTTTTATCACCTGTGTAGACCACGAATTATTGAGGGACGGCTGGCAAACGGAAACGCCAGTCGCTTTGTTCCACGTGGAACAAGGCCGTATCACCCAGACCCACGATCATCGGGAGTGATTGCATGAGCGAAAACCAAACGTACGACTCCTCCAGTATCAAGGTACTGAAAGGACTAGATGCCGTACGCAAGCGTCCCGGAATGTACATCGGTGACACTGACGATGGCAGCGGTCTTCACCACATGGTGTTTGAGGTTGTTGATAACTCGATCGACGAAGCACTGGCCGGCCATTGCGACGACATCACTATCACCATCCACCCGGACGAATCCATTACTGTCCGTGACAATGGTCGCGGTATTCCGGTAGATGTGCACAAAGAAGAAGGCGTGTCGGCAGCAGAGGTCATCATGACCGTGCTCCACGCTGGCGGTAAGTTCGACGACAACTCCTACAAAGTATCCGGCGGCCTGCATGGTGTGGGTGTTTCTGTAGTTAACGCCTTGTCTGAATTGCTGCTGCTGACTGTGCGTCGTAGCGGCAAGATCTGGGAGCAAACATACGTTCACGGTGTTCCACAGGAGCCGATGCGCATTGTGGGTGACAGCGACACAACTGGCACCGAGATCCACTTCAAGCCTTCCGCTGAAACCTTCAAGAACATCCACTTCAGTTGGGACATTCTGGCCAAGCGCATCCGTGAGTTGTCCTTCCTGAACTCCGGTGTCGGTATCGTTCTTCGCGACGAGCGCAGCGGGAAAGAAGAGCTGTTCAAGTATGAAGGCGGGTTGCGTGCTTTCGTTGAGTACCTGAACACCAACAAGACTGCGGTCAATCAGGTATTCCACTTCAATATTCAGCGTGACGATGGCATTGGCGTCGAGATTGCTTTGCAGTGGAACGACAGCTTCAACGAGAACCTGTTGTGCTTCACCAACAACATCCCACAGCGCGACGGCGGTACTCACCTGGTGGGCTTCCGCTCCGCGCTGACGCGTAACCTCAACGCTTACATCGAGCAGGAAGGTCTGGCCAAAAAGCATAAAGTTGCGACTACTGGTGATGATGCGCGTGAGGGTCTGACTGCCATCATCTCGGTGAAAGTGCCGGATCCAAAGTTCAGCTCGCAAACCAAAGACAAGCTGGTCTCTTCGGAAGTTAAAACCGCAGTTGAACAAGAGATGGGTAAATACTTCTCGGACTTCCTGTTGGAAAACCCGAACGAAGCCAAGGCGGTCGTCGGCAAAATGATCGACGCCGCTCGTGCACGTGAAGCCGCTCGTAAAGCGCGTGAGATGACTCGCCGTAAAGGCGCACTGGATATCGCAGGTCTGCCTGGCAAACTTGCTGACTGCCAGGAAAAAGACCCTGCCCTTTCCGAACTGTACCTCGTGGAAGGCGACTCTGCTGGCGGTTCAGCCAAGCAGGGACGTAACCGTAAAACTCAAGCGATCTTGCCACTCAAAGGCAAGATCCTTAACGTCGAAAAAGCACGTTTCGACAAGATGATCTCCTCGCAAGAGGTTGGCACGTTGATCACCGCCCTCGGCTGCGGTATCGGCCGCGATGAGTACAACATCGACAAGCTGCGTTATCACAACATCATCATCATGACCGATGCTGACGTCGACGGCTCGCACATCCGTACGCTGCTGCTGACCTTCTTCTTCCGTCAGCTCCCAGAACTGATCGAGCGTGGCTATATCTACATCGCTCAGCCGCCGCTGTACAAGGTCAAGAAAGGCAAGCAAGAGCAATACATCAAAGACGACGAGGCCATGGAAGAATACATGACCCAGTCGGCTCTTGAAGATGCGAGCCTGCACCTGAATGAGTCTGCACCTGGTATTTCCGGCGAATCGCTGGAGCGTCTGGTCAACGATTTCCGCATGGTCATGAAGACCCTCAAGCGCCTGTCGCGCTTGTATCCTCAGGAACTGACTGAGCACTTCGTTTACCTGCCTCCTGTCACTCTTGAGCAGCTGTCTGACCACGAAGGCATGCAAGCCTGGCTGGCACTGTTTGACGCCCGGCTGCGTGTTGGTGAGAAGTCGGGTCTGGTTTACAAAGCCAGCCTGCGTGAAGATCGCGAACGTAATGTCTGGCTGCCAGAGGTCGAACTGATCTCCCACGGTCTGTCTAACTACGTGACCTTCAACCGTGACTTCTTCGGCAGTAACGACTACAAGACGGTAACCGCCCTGGGCCTGCAGATCAGTACTCTGCTGGAAGAAGGTGCTTACGTTCAACGTGGCGAGCGCAAGAAGCAGGTCACCGAGTTCAAGGAAGCCTTGGCTTGGTTGATGGCTGAAAGCACGAAGCGTCACACCATCCAGCGATACAAAGGTCTGGGTGAAATGAACCCTGATCAGTTGTGGGAAACTACGATGGATCCGTCGGTTCGCCGGATGCTCAAGGTCACTATTGAAGATGCTATCGGTGCAGACCAGATCTTCAACACCTTGATGGGTGATGCGGTAGAGCCTCGTCGTGACTTCATTGAGAGCAACGCTTTGGCGGTTTCCAACCTGGACTTCTAAAAGGTCCGCGTTATATAGCAAACTAAAACCCCGGCCACTGAACCGGGGTTTTTTTTGAACCAACATTCCACAGCGCTGATTTCGAGAGGCACTGCTAACGTCCTGGAGATGATATATGTTCCACGTGGAACAGAACTGAGTCGAAGCTCCGGTTGGTCCAAAAGCACTATACCAGGGGCTCAGATGCTCCATCTGTAGGAGGGAACTTGTTCGCGAGCGTTGGGCCTGCAAGTCGATGAACTCGTCTCGTCAACAAGTCTGCCCTTCCCTCAACCCTCCTTGTCGGGTCCTTTCCCATGATCAACCATATCTGCCGATGCTCTGCTGAAGCCATTGATCACGATGTAAAGCAATGGGCCGATCGACAGGAACGACGCTGTTATTAAAAAATAAGGCAGGAGAGATACGATGGAATGACCTCTTGCGCGTGCATCCCGATACATCCAGACGCAAGCAAGGAAACCGAGCAAGTAGAGGTCAATGACCACCTGTGCAGTGTCTGGACTGGATATGAGCTCAATGCCAAAGCTGACCAGTGATTGCTCGGACAGCCACATGGTGCCCACCGTATAGAACGAGAAAACCACCAGAGTGGCCAATGCGAGGTAGGGTTTGTTCATTAGTCTTCCTTGATTAATCAGCGATGAGCCTCCCAGCCAAGTTAGTGATATTTTCATGACAGGATCAATGACCTCACAGGTCATGGACTCACTGAACTCCCGCCGTTAGAGTCGATGAATGAAGCCCCTACCTTTTCTTCGATCCACGCCCGCAGTTGATGCCGGTGAGCAGTTACGGCAATTGCGCCGTCAGGCCAGATTGAGCCAACTTGATCTGGCTTTGATTTCTGGCGTGTCTCAGCGCCACCTCAGTTGCATTGAGACAGGACGGGCCAGACCGAGCCCTTCTACTTTGCATAACTTGCTGACGGCACTGGAAGCGCCTTTAGAGCATTGCAATAGAGTGTTTCTCGCAGCCGGTCATGCGCCCCGTTACGAAGCTACTCCCCTCACCTCTCCGAGTATGGAGGCGGTTCGCGAAGCTATTACTCATCTACTTCACGCCAACAATCCTGCCCCGGCGATTGTCATGGGTAGTGAGTGGGATGTGTTGGCTGCGAATGTAAGCGCCGGAGTTTTGTTTGATCTGGTAGGCCTTGATGCCGCTGCCGCTAATGGACTCAATCTGCTCGAAACCCTATTGCAGCCTGGCGGGTTAGGCGACCATTTAATCAACGTTGAGGAGATCAGGTTGGTGGCCTGGCAAAGAGCTGCAAGAGAGAGCTTGAGTAACCTCAAGCTGGCAGGTCTCCTGAAAAGTCTGCCAGTACCAAGCGGCTCATCAGCGCTAACCAATGAACCACCCCCGCTGTTATTCACACGACTCAACTCAAGGCAGGGTGAATTGAAATTCATGTCCACGTTTACAACATTCGGTATGCCGCTAGATGTCACCATGGAGTCGTTGCGTATCGAGCACCTGATTCCTGCTGACACGAAAACCTGGAACGTCATGACCCAAGCTTACGAAAAATTGAAAGCCGGGTTACCTGAAGGCGGCGCTAAGCAGTCATAGTGTTATTCATGCGCATAAGGATTCGCATAAATTCCAGCCATAAAAAAACCGACCCCAATAGGTCGGTTCTAGAAGCTCATAAAAACTTATGCACGTTTTTGGCTCTTTAATGAGCATCGGAAATAAGCAGTGAATCCAAGGGTTTGCCGCCGATTTTCACGAAAAAATCAAAAACAGTGCACAGGTTATCCACAAAACTCAAATCAGGGCTTCTTCATTGCTCGAGGTCGGTGCAGCAATTGAGCCCAATGCTTTCTGAGTGTCTTCGTTCCAGGTTTGAACGCGATCATTCAGGGCAGCGATAGCGCGTGGGCCCTCGCCTTCTGCGTACATGGGTTCGCCAATCACAACCTGGATCGTACCTGGCTTTTTCGCCCAGCCTTCCTTCGGCCAGTACTTGCCAGCATTGTGCGCAATTGGCAGCACAGGCAGGTTTGCGTTAACTGCCAATGCAGTACCACCGCGCGAGAACTTGCCTACCTGGCCAAACGGGACGCGGGTGCCCTCAGGAAAGATCAGCACCCAGACGCCGTCCTTGAGCAACTCGTCGCCCTTCTTGGCAATTTGCTTGAGGGCAGCTTTGGGGTTGTCACGATCAATCGCGATAGGACGCAGCATCGCCATTGCCCAGCCGAAGAACGGGACATACAGAAGCTCACGCTTGAGCACTTGGCTCAGTGGCGAGAAGTACTGTGACAGGAAGAACGTTTCCCACGTGCTCTGGTGATTGGAGATGATCACGCATGGAGTCTTGGGGACATTTTCTGCGCCGGTCACTTCAACCCGGATGTTCAGGAATATGCGCGTCAACCAGATTGCGCAGCGGCACCAGTAAACGTTGATGAAACGATAGCGAGCCTTGAAGGGCAGGAACGGGGCGATAAAGAAGCTTAACGTGCACCACAGCAGAGAGCTGGTGCCTAGCAACAGGTAGAAGAGAAAAGTCCTGATTGCCTGGATGATCGACATAGTTGCTTTTACCATGCGGGCGAAAGCCCGTTCATCAAGCGTACCGCTAGTTGTTTTGCGGCGCGCTATTGTGGATAAGTTCTGCGGCAACCGCCGCTAGATCGTCAAAAACCAACGTATTGGCGGGTAGCGAACCGGCCAGTGTTTTCTCACCTTTACCGGTCTTCACCAGAACCGGTTGTGAATCGACGGCCAGTGCGGCCTTCAGGTCACTACTGCTGTCGCCCACAAACCATGTTCCCGCCAGCTCCGTCTGGTAGTGTCGGGCGATGGTTTGCAACATGCCCGGTTTCGGTTTGCGGCAATCGCATCCCTCATCGGGCCCATGTGGGCAATAGACAATCAAACCAACCTGGCCACCCTGCTCCGCTACTAACTCACGCAAACGTGCGTGCATGGCGTCCAGAGTGGCCAGATCGTAATAACCTCGGGCGATGCCGGACTGGTTGGTCGCGACTGCAACCGTCCAGCCAGCTTTGCTCAGTTGCGCAATAGCCTCAATCGAGCCGGAAATCGGAATCCACTCCGCCACCGACTTGATGTAAGCGTCGGAGTCATGATTGATGACTCCATCCCGATCGAGGATCAGCAACTTCACGGTACGCCCCTTCCTCAGCCCAGCAACGAGATGTCAGCGACACCGAGGAACAGGCCACGCAGACGCGCCAGCAGCGCATAGCGGTTGGCACGCACGCTGGCATCCTCGGCGTTGACCATCACGGCTTCGAAGAACGCATCAACCGGTTCACGCAGGGCTGCCAGACGCGCGAGGGTTTCGCTGTACTGACGCGCTTCTGCCATTGGCTGCACATCCTGATCCGCTTGCTTGATCGCCGAATACAGCGAGAACTCGTTAGCGTTATCGAAGTACTTGGGCTCGACGGTCTGAGCGATATTGCCTTCAGCTTTGCTCAACAGATTCGACACGCGCTTGTTCACAGCGGCCAACGCGGCAGCTTCCGGCAGTTTGCGGAACGCCTGAACGGCTTGAACACGCTGATCGAAATCCAGCGCCGAGCCTGGTTGCAGGGCACGAACCGACAGATAAACCGCCACTTCGACACCTTCGTCTTCGTAACGCGCACGCAGGCGGTCGAAGATGAATTCCAGTACCTGATCGGACAGACCGGCAGCTTTGACCTTGGCACCGAACTGACCCACCGCAAATTTCACGGTTTCGATCAGGTCCAGGTCCAGCTGCTTCTCGATCAGAATGCGCAGGATGCCCAGCGCGGCACGACGCAGTGCGTACGGGTCTTTACTGCCGGTTGGCAGCATGCCAATACCGAAGATACCGACCAGAGTGTCCAGCTTGTCAGCGATGGCCACTGCCGAACCGGTCAAGGTCGTTGGCAGTTCAGCGCCAGCACCGCGTGGCATGTACTGCTCGTTCAGCGCCAGAGCTACATCGTCGGTTTCGCCGTCAGCCTTGGCGTAGTAGTAACCCGCAATACCCTGCATCTCAGGGAATTCGCCAACCATTTCCGTGGCCAGGTCGCACTTGGACAACAGCCCGGCACGGGCTGCACGTTGAGCGTCGCCACCAATACGTGGAGCAATGAACGCAGCGAGTTTCGAAACACGTTCAGCTTTGTCGAAAACGCTGCCCAACTGAGCCTGGAACACGACGTTCTGCAGACGCTGGTTGAAGGTTTCCAGCTTCTGCTTCTTGTCCTGCTTGAAGAAGAACTCGGCGTCGGTCAGACGTGGACGAACAACTTTCTCGTTACCCAGCACGATCTGCTGCGGGTCTTTGCTTTCAATGTTCGCGACGGTAATGAAGCGCGGCAGCAATTTGCCGTCGGCATCCAGCAGGCAGAAATACTTCTGGTTGTCCTGCATGGTGGTGATCAGGGCTTCTTGCGGCACTTCCAGGAAGCGCTCTTCGAACGAACACACCAGCGGAACAGGCCACTCAACCAGCGAAGTCACTTCGTCCAGCAGGCTTGGCGGCACGATGGCGGTGCCTTCGTGCTGGGTCGCGAGCTCGTCGACGCGCTTGGTGATCAGTTGGCGACGTTCGTTGAAGTCAGCCAATACATACGCATTGCGCAGATCGCTCAGGTAGCTGGCTGGCGAGGTGATGCGAACGCTTTCCGGATGGTGGAAGCGATGACCGCGGGAGTCACGGCCAGCAGTCTGAGCCAGGATCGTGCAGTCGATGACCTGATCGCCGAATAGCATGACCAGCCACTGGGTTGGACGCACGAACTCTTCCTTGCGAGCGCCCCAGCGCATGCGCTTGGGAATCGGCAGGTCGTTCAGGGAGTCTTCAACGATGGTCGGCAGCAGGCTCGCGGTCGGCTTGCCAGCAATGCTCTGGCTGTAGCGCAGCTTGGGACCGCTCTGGTCGATTTCGCTCAGATCTACTCCGCACTTCTTGGCAAAGCCAAGCGCCGCCTGAGTCGGGTTGCCTTCCGCGTCGAAAGCCGCCTGACGCGGAGGGCCGTCAAGGTTGATGCTGCGATCAGGCTGCTGAGTCGAGAGACCCGTGATCAATACAGCCAGACGACGCGGTGCGCCATAAACCTGCTTGGCGCTGTAAGTCAGGCCAGCAGATTGCAGGCCTTTTTCGATACCGGCCAGGAAGGCGTCAGCCAAAGTATTGAGCGCTTTTGGCGGCAGCTCTTCGGTGCCCAGTTCAACCAGAAAATCTTGAGCACTCATTGTTGCGCCTCCAGCTTGGCCAGCACTTCATCACGTAAATCAGGTGGAGCCATTGGGAAGCCCAGCTTGGCGCGTGCCATCAGATAAGCCTGGGCAACCGAACGAGCCAGAGTACGAACGCGCAGGATGTACTGCTGACGAGCAGTTACCGAAATAGCGCGGCGGGCGTCCAGCAGGTTGAAGGTGTGGGATGCCTTCAAGACCATTTCGTAGCTTGGCAGCGGCAATGGCTGATCCAGCTCGATCAGGCGCTTGGCTTCGCTTTCGTAGAAGTCGAACAGTTCGAACAGCTTGTCGACGTTGGCGTGTTCGAAGTTGTAAGTCGATTGCTCCACTTCGTTCTGGTGGAACACATCGCCGTAAGTCACGCGGCCGAATGGACCGTCAGCCCAGACCAGGTCATAGACCGAGTCAACGTTCTGCAGGTACATCGCCAGACGTTCAAGGCCGTAGGTGATCTCACCGGTCACCGGATAGCATTCAATGCCGCCCGCTTGCTGGAAGTAAGTGAACTGCGACACTTCCATGCCGTTGAGCCAGATTTCCCAGCCCAGACCCCAGGCGCCGAGAGTCGGCGATTCCCAGTTGTCTTCAACGAAACGAACGTCATGGACCAACGGGTCCAGACCAACGTGCTTCAGCGAGCCCAGATACAGCTCCTGGAAGTTGTCCGGGTTCGGTTTGAGGACTACCTGAAACTGGTAGTAGTGCTGCAGGCGGTTCGGGTTTTCACCGTAACGGCCGTCAGTAGGACGGCGGCTTGGTTGCACGTAGGCTGCGTTCCAGGTTTCCGGGCCTACGGCGCGCAGAAACGTGGCAGTGTGGAAAGTGCCGGCGCCTACTTCCATATCGTAGGGCTGAAGTACCACACAACCTTGCTCGGCCCAGTATTGCTGGAGGGCGAGGATCAAGTCTTGGAAGGTACGCACGGCTGGCGTAGGCTGGCTCACGAAATTCACCTGTACTGGGGCTGCGATTTAAAGAGCGGGAGTATACCCGATTCAGCAGCACCTCCACCCTTGGAAGCCCTATGCCACGCTGCTATTGGTGCAACGAAGAGCCGATTTACATCGATTATCACGATCAGGAGTGGGGCGTGCCGTTGCGCGACGCGCAGAAGCTCTTCGAGTTGCTTTTGCTCGAAGGGTTCCAGGCCGGTCTGTCATGGATTACCGTTTTGAAAAAGCGTGCACGTTACCGGGAGGTCATGTTCGGTTTTGATGTGCACCGAATCGCCGCGATGACCGACGATGAAATTGAAGTCCTGATGCAGGAGCCTGGCATCATCCGCAACCGCCTCAAACTCAACGCTGCTCGACGTAACGCGCAGGCATGGTTGAAGCTGGACGACCCTGTCGAATTTCTCTGGTCGTTCGTTGGCGGTGAACAGAAGGTCAACCATCGCAAGGATCGCAGCGAAGTCCCGGCCATCACGCCCGAGGCCGAGGCCATGAGCAAAGCGCTGAAGAAAGCAGGCTTTACCTTTGTGGGCCCGACCATCTGTTACGCCTACATGCAATCGAGCGGCATGGTCATGGACCACACCGTGGATTGTGATCGATACGCGGATTTGGCTCGCTGATGGGTACAATGGCCGCCTTGAGTTTTGGGGAGTGATCTGTGGAAAAGTTTAAAGGTGCCCTCATGGTGGGTGCATTGCGACTGTTTGCCTTGTTGCCCTGGCGCGTTGTGCAGTGGGCCGGTGCGGGTATTGGCTGGTTGATGTGGAAACTGCCGAACCGCTCTCGTGAGGTCGCGCGCATCAACCTGGCTAAATGCTTTCCGGAAATGGACCCTGCCGAGCGCGAGCGTCTGGTCGGTCGTAGCTTGATGGACATCGGCAAGACCCTCACCGAAAGCGCCTGTGCCTGGATCTGGCCCGCTCAGAAATCCATCGATCTGGTGCGCGAAGTCGAAGGCCTCGACGTGCTCAAGGATGCCTTGGCGTCCGGCAAGGGTGTCGTTGGCATCACCAGTCACCTCGGCAACTGGGAAGTGTTGAACCACTTCTACTGCAGCCAGTGCAAACCGATCATTTTCTATCGTCCGCCCAAGCTCAAGGCGGTCGATGACCTGCTGCGCAAACAGCGCGTGCAACTGGGTAACCGCGTGGCGGCGTCCACCAAGGAAGGCATTCTCAGTGTCATCAAGGAAGTGCGCAAAGGCGGCTCGGTGGGTATTCCGGCCGATCCCGAGCCAGCAGAATCAGCAGGGATCTTCGTACCGTTTTTTGCCACCACGGCCCTGACCAGCAAGTTTGTGCCCAACATGCTGGCCGGTGGAAAGGCGGTCGGCGTGTTCCTGCATGCCATGCGCCTGCCGGATGGTTCGGGTTACAAAGTGGTGCTGGAAGCTGCGCCCGAGGCCATGTACAGCACCGACACCGAAACGTCTGCCGCCGCCATGAGTCAGGTGGTGGAGAAGTATGTGCGGGCGTATCCGAGCCAGTACATGTGGACCATGAAGCGCTTCAAGAAGCGCCCTGCCGGTGAAGCGCGCTGGTATTGAGTTGAATTGGCCTTTGTAGGAGCTGCCGAAGGCTGCGAATGCGGTGTGTCATGAAACACGCCTCGCAGCCTTCGGCAGCTCCTACAAGGAAACCACATTCCCGTTTAAAAAAAGCTCAACCCCACCTGAAACAGCCGCTCCACATCGCGGATGTACTTTTTATCCACAAGGAACATGATCACGTGGTCGCCGGTTTCGATAACAGTGGCGTCGTGGGCGATGAGTACTTCGTCGGCACGGATGATGGCGCCAATTGTGGTGCCCGACGGCAACGCGATGTCTTTGATGGCCTTGCCGATCACCTTGCTGGACTTGGCATCGCCGTGCGCAACCACCTCAATGGCCTCGGCTGCACCGCGACGCAGTGAGTGCACACTGACTATATCGCCGCGTCGCACGTGGGCCAGCAAGGTGCCGATGGTTGCCAGTTGCGGGCTGACCGCGATATCGATTTCGCCGCCCTGGACCAGATCGACATAGGCCGGGTTGTTGATGATGGTCATCACCTTGCGTGCGCCCATGCGCTTGGCCAGCAACGACGACATGATGTTGGCTTCGTCGTCGTTGGTCAGGGCCAGGAACAGGTCGGTGTTGGCGATGTTCTCTTCGAGCAGCAGATCGCGATCCGAAGCACTGCCTTGCAGCACTACGGTGCTGTTCAGCGACTCGGACAAGTGTCGGCAGCGCGCCGGGTTCATCTCGATGATCTTGACCTGATAACGGCTTTCGATGGCTTCCGCCAGCCGCTCGCCGATATGCCCGCCGCCCGCGATGACAATGCGTTTGTAGTTCTCGTCCAGACGACGCATCTCGCTCATGACGGCACGAATGTCCGCCTTGGCGGCGATGAAGAACACTTCGTCGTCGGCCTCGATGACCGTGTCGCCTTGCGGCAGGATCGGCCGGTCACGACGGAAGATTGCGGCTACGCGCATGTCAACATTGGGCATGTGCTCACGCAACTGGCGCAGTTGCTGACCGACCAGCGGGCCGCCGTAATAGGCCTTCACCGCCACCAGCTGTGCTTTGCCACCTGCGAAGTCGATCACTTGCAGCGAGCCAGGGTATTCGATGAGACGCTTGATGTAGTTGGTGACGACCTGCTCGGGGCTGATCAGTACGTCGACGGGAATGGCATCGTTGTCGAACAAACCAGCGCGGGTCAGATAGGCCGCTTCCCGCACTCGAGCAATCTTGGTCGGAGTGTGGAACAACGTGTAGGCCACCTGACAGGCGACCATATTGGTTTCATCGCTGTTGGTCACTGCCACCAACATGTCAGCGTCGTCGGCACCGGCCTGACGGAGTACGGTCGGGAACGAGCCGCGGCCCTGTACCGTACGGATATCCAGACGATCGCCCAGATCACGCAGCCGGTCGCCATCGGTGTCGACCACGGTGATGTCATTGGCTTCGCTGGCGAGGTGTTCAGCCAGCGTACCGCCAACCTGCCCTGCGCCGAGGATGATGATTTTCAATCAGTAATTCCTTGAAAGTTAATCGCAGGGACCTGAGGCGATGAAGATTCTGTGGGAGCGAATTTATTCGCGAAGAGGCCAGCACAGTCGGCAAATATTTATCGCCTTTAACATAGCATTCGCGAATGAATTCGCTCCCATGGGTCTCACGACGTAGAGCCTGTCAAGCAGCGATCTTGATCAGTTTGGCGTAATAGAACCCGTCATGTCCGCCTTCCTGCGCGAGCAACTGGCGACCGTGTGGCTGTTTCAGACCGGGCGGCTGCTGGCCGAGCTGACCGGCGATGTCCAGCTCGCGAGCGCCGGAGGTACGGGCCAGGAACGCGTCGATGACTTCGGTGTTCTCCATGGGCAGTGTCGAGCAGGTGGCGTACAGCAGAATGCCGCCGACTTGCAGGGTTGGCCAAAGGGCATCGAGCAACTCGCCTTGCAGCGTTGCCAACGCAGGAATGTCATCAGCCTGACGGGTCAGCTTAATGTCGGGATGACGACGGATCACGCCGGTTGCCGAGCAAGGTGCATCGAGCAGGATGCGCTGAAACGGCTTGCCGTCCCACCATTGGGATGTTTCCCGGGCATCGGCAGCGATCAGTTCGGCGCTCAGGCCCAGGCGCTCAAGGTTTTCGCGCACCCGTACGAGACGCTTGGCCTCCAGATCCACCGCCACTACGCCTGACAGCGCAGGCTGCACTTCCAGCAAGTGACAGGTTTTACCGCCAGGGGCGCAGCAAGCGTCGAGCACTCGTTGGCCTGGCGCCAATTCCAGTAGATCGGCAGCCAGTTGCGCGGCTTCGTCCTGCACGCTGATCCAGCCTTCGGCAAAGCCCGGCAGACTGCGTACATCGCAAGGTTCGGTCAGCAGAATACCGTCCTGACTGAACGTACAGCCGACGGCTTCAATGTCGGCCTTGGCCAGCAGTTCGAGGTATTGATCGCGGCTGTTGTGCCGACGATTGACCCGCAGAATCATCGGCGGATGCGCGTTGTTGGCGGCGCAGATGGCTTCCCACTGCTCCGGCCAGGCGGCTTTCAAGGCTTTTTGCAGCCAGCGAGGGTGCGACGTGCGTACCACCGGGTCATGTTCCAGTTCGGCCAACAACGCTTCGCTCTCACGCTGAGCCCGGCGCAATACCGCGTTCAGCAGAGCTTTCGCCCACGGTTTTTTCAGCTTGTCGGCGCAGCCTACGGTTTCGCCGATAGCCGCATGAGCCGGAATGCGCGAATACAGAAGCTGATACAAGCCCACCAGCAGCAACGCCTCGACGTCGGCATCAGCGGCCTTGAAAGGCTTTTGCAACAGTTTTGCCGCCAGCGCCGAAAGACGCGGCTGCCAGCGGGCGGTGCCGAACGCCAGGTCCTGAGTCAGGCCGCGATCACGAACTTCAACCTTGTCCATCTGCGTCGGCAGCGAACTGTTGAGCGAAGCTTTGCCGCTGAGCACAGCGGCGAGTGCCTTGGCGGCGGCCAGACGCGGGTTCATTGTGCTGTCACCTGTTGGCCCAGCACGGTGCCGATGGCGAATTTCTCGCGACGGCTGTTGAACAGGTCAGTGAAATTCAATGGCTTGCCACCCGGTAATTGCAGGCGGGTCAGACGCAGCGCGCCTTGACCACAAGCGACGATCAGACCGTCCTTGCTCGCTTCCAGAATAGTGCCCGGCTCGCCCTGCCCTTCAGCGAGGCAGGCGGCGAGGACTTTCAAGGCTTCACCGTTCAGCGTGCTGTGGCAGATCGGCCATGGATAGAAAGCGCGAACCAGCCGCTCCAGCTCGTCAGCCGGACGGGTCCAGTCGATACGCGCTTCGTCTTTGTTGAGCTTGTGAGCGTAAGTGGCGAGGCTGTCATCCTGCACTTCGCCGACGAGCGAGCCGTCGGCCAGGCCGGCAATGGCTTGCAACACAGCAGGCGGACCAAGCTCAGCCAGGCGATCATGCAAAGAGCCGCCGGTGTCTTCAGCGGTGATGGGCGTGACGGCCTTGAGCAGCATCGGACCGGTGTCGAGGCCCAACTCCATACGCATCACCGTAACGCCGCTTTCGGCATCACCAGCCTCCACGGCGCGCTGAATCGGCGCCGCACCGCGCCAGCGTGGCAGCAGTGATGCGTGGCTGTTGATGCAGCCCAGACGCGGAATATCCAGCACCACTTGTGGCAGGATCAAGCCGTAAGCGACCACCACCAGCAAGTCAGGCTTGAGCGCAGCCAGTTCAGCTTGGGCCGCAGCATCGCGCAAGGTCGGCGGCTGCAGCACCGGAATATCGTGTTGCAAAGCCAGTTGCTTGACCGGGCTGGGCATCAGCTTTTGTCCACGACCCGCCGGGCGATCAGGCTGGGTGTAGACCGCAATGATCTGGTGGGGGCTGTCGAGCAAGGCCTTGAGGTGTTCAGCGGCAAACTCTGGTGTGCCGGCGAAGACGATGCGCAGTGGCTCAGTCATGGGCTTCTCGTTGGGAAAGGGCATTTTGAACTGTAGGAGCTGCCGAAGGCTGCGATAAGGTTGGAACAACCTTCAGCAACAATGGCCATGGCGACCGGTTCCCGGTCGTTCGCAGCCTGCGGCAGCTCCTACAGTCAGGTAGGAATCAAGCGTTCTGCTTGTGCAGTTTTTCGAGCTTTTTCTTGATCCGGTCGCGCTTGAGGTTGGACAGGTAATCGACGAACAGCTTGCCGTTCAGGTGATCGCACTCATGCTGGATACACACAGCCAACAGGCCTTCAGCGATTTCTTCGTAAGCTTTGCCGTCGCGATCCAGCGCTTTGATACGGACCTTTTGCGGGCGATCGACGTTTTCATAGAAGCCCGGAACGGAAAGGCAGCCTTCCTGGTACTGATCCATTTCGTCGGTCAGCATTTCGATCTCGGGGTTAATGAAAACCCGAGGCTCGCTGCGGTCTTCGCTGAGGTCCATGACCACGACACGTTTGTGGACGTTGACCTGGGTTGCAGCCAGCCCGATACCTGGCGCCTCATACATGGTTTCAAACATGTCATCGACCAACTGACGAATGTCGGCGTCTACTACGGCCACCGGCTTGGCGATGGTGCGCAGGCGCGAATCGGGAAACTCGAGGATGTTTAGAATAGCCATATACGTAAGAGCTGCACTTGTAGGGTAAAGTCAAAATCGGCTGCTAGGCTTTGGACGTCCAGGCGGGGCAACCATTTTTTACACCGAGCCGGATAGGACTCTATGTTCACGCGAAGCAACATGATAAAGGGATTCACTGCATGAGGAAATCACTACTCGCCCTGCTGCTGTTGGCCGCGACCGGTCTTGTGCAGGCGCAAGTGCAACTCAGGGAAGGCCATCCGCAGCGTTACACGGTGGTTGCCGGTGACACGCTTTGGGACATTTCAGGCAAATTCCTCAGCGAGCCCTGGAAATGGCAGGAAATCTGGCGTGCCAACCCGCAGGTCCACGACCCTGATCTGATCTATCCCGGTGATACTTTGTCGCTGAGTTATGTCGACGGTCAGCCACGGGTAACCCTCAATCGTGGTGAGTCACGCGGCACCGTCAAACTCTCGCCCCGGGTGCGTAGCACGCCTATGGTCGAAGCAGTGCCCAGCATCCCTTTGGGGGCGATCAATGCCTTCTTGCTCAGCAACCGTATCGTGGATGCCCCCGAGCAGTTCGACACAGCGCCTTACATCGTGGCCGGAAATGCCGAGCGTGTGCTAAGCGGTATTGGTGACCGTATTTATGCGCGTGGCGCGGTGGATCCTGCCCATTCGGTGTATGGCATCTTCCGTCAGGGTAAAACCTATATCGATCCGGTGACTCAGGAAGTGCTGGGTATCAACGCGGATGAGATTGGCGGTGGTGAGATTGTTGCGTCCGAAGGCGACGTTTCCACGCTGATGCTGCACCGCTCGAACCAGGAAGTACGGGTGGGGGATCGGCTGTTTGCCAGCGAAGAACGCCCAATCAACTCCAGCTTCTTACCCAGCGAGCCGCGCAGCAACATCAATGGCCTGATTATCGACGTTCCTCGGGGCGTGAACCAGGTGGGCGTGATGGATGTTGTGACGGTGGACCGTGGCAGGCGCGATGGCCTGACAGAAGGTAATGTGCTGGCGATCTACAAGACCGGGGAAACTGTCCGGGATCGCATCACCGGTGAACAAGTCAAAATTCCTGACGAGCGCTCCGGACTGCTGATGATTTTCCGCACGTACGAAAAACTCAGCTACGGACTGGTTCTTAACGCCAACCGGTCCCTGGAAGTGTTGGACAAGGTCAGAAACCCTTAGCCTCATGTTGCAGAATTAATACAGATTTTTGTCTTCCGTACCCCAGTTATCAAATTGTTGTTAACAGAGTTATCCACAGGAATGGCCACCCTTCAAGGTGTGCCATAGATCAAGGAAGATCTCATGCCACTGTTTGAAAAAGCTGTCCCTTCGCCTGCGGAACAGGAAGCGCGCCTGCGCTTGCATCGGTTGCCCGAGGTAGGCCCCAAACGATTTTTCAAGTTAATCAGTGCTTTCGGCAGCGCCTCTGCTGCCCTCGGTGCGCCAGCCAGTGCCTGGCGCTCACTGGGTTTGCCGGCGGCCAGTGCCGACGCCCGACGCGATGCGGATGTTCGCGACGGTGCTAGCGCGGCGTTGGCCTGGTTAGAGCGTCCGGACCAGCATTTGCTGATGTGGGGCGACCCTCACTACCCGGCATTGCTAGCGGAAATTCCCGATCCTCCTCCTCTTCTGTTCGTGGCTGGCAACCTCACTATTCTTGACCGACCACAGCTGGGTATGGTCGGCAGCCGCCGAGCTTCGCGTCCGGGGATGGACACGGCTGCCGCTTTTTCCAAAAGTCTCGCCAGTGCCGGTTTTGTCATTACCAGCGGTCTGGCACTGGGCATTGATGGCGCCGCACATCAAGCGGCTCTGGATGTCGGCGGCTCTACAATCGGCGTGTTGGGCACGGGTATCGAAAAACTTTATCCACAGCGACATCGGTCGCTCGCAGCACGGATGATCGCTGAAGGCAGTGCCGTCGTTTCCGAGTTCCCTCTGGACGCTGGGCCTAGCGCCAGTAACTTTCCTCGACGCAACAGAATCATCAGTGGTTTATCCCTTGGAGTGCTGGTAGTCGAAGCCAGTGTCGCCAGCGGTTCTCTGATCACCGCGCGGCTTGCTGCCGAACAAGGCCGCGAGGTCTTTGCCATTCCGGGTTCGATTCACCATCCCGGTGCGCGTGGCTGCCATCAGTTGATTCGGGATGGCGCAGTGCTGGTTGAGACGGTGCATCACATTCTTGAAGCACTACGTGGCTGGCAAGTCGTTGCGCCAACTGAATCTGTGCAGGCGTCCGACGTCGTTATTGATCATCCATTGCTGGCGCTGCTGCATGCCGCGCCCCATACCAGCGAAGCCCTGGCGCACTCCAGCGGCTGGAGCTTGCCGAAGGTGCTCGCAGCGCTGACCGAGTTGGAACTGGACGGCCGTATTACCTGTGAAGCGGGACGATGGTTTGCGCGCGCGGCCTGAGGTTAAACTGCCGACAATGTTTTAGCGGAGAGTGAAAATGGTCAGCAGTTGGCGTGTGCAACAAGCCGCCCGAGAGATTCGCGCCGGTGCGGTAATTGCCTATCCAACCGAAGCGGTGTGGGGGCTGGGTTGTGATCCCTGGGATGAAGAAGCGGTTTACCGGCTGCTGGCGATCAAGTCGCGGCCTGTGGAAAAAGGGCTGATTCTGATCGCGGACAACATTCATCAGTTTGACTTCCTGTTCGAAGATTTTCCGGAGCTGTGGCTTGATCGCATGGCCAGTACTTGGCCGGGGCCTAACACCTGGCTGGTGCCACACCAGAACCTGTTGCCGGAGTGGGTGACCGGTATCCATGAAACCGTGGCATTGAGGGTCAGTGATCACCCTGTAGTGCGAGAACTCTGTGCACTGGTCGGGCCATTGATTTCCACCTCAGCCAACCCTGCTGGTCGCCCCGCGGCGCGAAGCCGACTGCGGGTTGAGCAGTATTTCCGAGGGCAGATTGATTCTGTGCTGAGTGGCAGCCTGGGTGGCCGCCGTAACCCAAGCGTGATTCGCGATATCGCGACCGCCGAGGTTGTTCGGGCGGGGTAAATTCGGTCCCAAGGGTTGAACATGATCTCGGGCTGATGATGGACCTGTGGGACCGAATTTATTCGGGAAGGCGGTGTTTCAGTCGATACATAAGTGGCGGATGTACCAGCCCCTTCGCGAATGAATTCGCTCCCACAGGGAATTTAGCTAGCAGGCCCTCAAAGAATCTCCCTCAGGTGTTTGCATTTCCAATCAAGGAATCAAAATAGTTGAGCCGGTGGTGCGGCGGCCCGACAGTTCGGTCTGCGCTTTGCCTGCATCCTTGAGGGCAAATTGCTGAATGTTATCCACCTTGATCTTGCCGCTAGCGAGCATGTTGAACAGTTCGTCTGCCATGCTTTGCAGGTTCTGTGGGGTGTTGGCGTAGCTGCCCAGGGTTGGGCGAGTCACGTACAGCGAACCTTTACTGGCGAGAATCCCCAGGTTCACGCCCGCCACAGGACCCGATGCATTGCCAAAGCTGACCAGCAGGCCCCGCGGCGCAACGCAATCCAGTGAAGTGCTCCAGGTGTCCTGGCCTACGCCGTCATAGACCACCGGGCATTTCTGGCCATCGGTCAGTTCCAGTACACGCTTGGCTACGTCTTCCTTGCTGTAATCAATCACTTCCCATGCACCCAGTGCTTTGGCGTGAGCGGCTTTCTCGGCGGAACTGACAGTGCCGATCAGCTTTGCGCCCAGCGCCTTGGCCCATTGGGTGGCCAGCGAGCCCACACCACCGGCTGCGGCATGGAACAGGATCGTTTCACCCGGTTTGACGACGTAGGTCTGACGCAGCAAATACTGCACGGTCAAACCCTTGAGCATGACGGCGGCAGCTTGTTCGAAACTGATCGCTTCGGGCAGATGCACCAGATTGGCTTCTGGCAAGGTATGCAGCTCGCTGTAGCTGCCAAGCGGACCGGTGCCATAGGCAACGCGGTCGCCGACTTTGAAACGGCTGACTTCGCTGCCTACCGCATCAACGATCCCCGCGCCTTCATTACCCAGACCCGACGGGAAGGACGGGACCGGATACAGGCCGCTACGGAAGTAGGTTTCAATGAAATTCAGGCCGATGGCCTTGTTGCGCACACGTACCTGTTGCGGGCCAGGCTGGGCCGGTTCGAAGTCCACATACTCAAGAACTTCCGGGCCGCCGGTTGTGCTGAACTGGATACGCTTTGCCATTTTGTTCTCTCCATGATCATCGAAACAGGAATGTGAAAGCGCTCTATCGGACTCCTTCGTTTGCGCTTCGTCAACTGCGGTCGATTGGTCGCGGGTGGTATGCTACGCGCCAATTTCGCTGCGCCCCTTCAAGTCCGGGTGCCCAGCCGTTTGAAGTCAGTTTAAGAGGTCGCCATGTCTTCTAGCCGCACTGAGGCCGTCAAAGCCTATCTGCTCGATCTGCAAGACCGCATCTGTACTGCCCTGGAACAGGAAGACGGCGATGCCACTTTCGTCGAGGACGCCTGGACTCGCCCTGCTGGCGGCGGTGGCCGTACCCGTGTGGTAGAGAATGGTGCAGTGATTGAGAAAGGCGGCGTCAACTTCTCTCACGTGTTCGGCACCAGCCTGCCGCCGTCAGCGAGTGCCCATCGGCCTGAGCTGGCCGGGCGTGGTTTCGAAGCGCTGGGCGTGTCGCTGGTGATTCATCCGCACAACCCGCATGTGCCGACTTCTCACGCTAATGTACGGTTCTTTATCGCTGAGAAAGAAAGCGAAGAAGCGGTCTGGTGGTTCGGCGGAGGTTTCGATTTGACGCCCTATTACGGCGTCGAAGAAGACTGTGTGCATTGGCACCGGGTTGCCGAGCAAGCGTGTGCGCCGTTTGGTGCCGATGTCTATCCACGTTACAAAGCCTGGTGTGATAGCTACTTTCACCTCAAGCATCGGAACGAGCCACGCGGCGTCGGCGGCTTGTTTTTTGATGATTTGAACCAGTGGGATTTCGATACCAGCTTTGCCTTCATGCGCGCGATTGGCGATGCCTTTATCGACGCTTATCTGCCCATCGTGCGTCGTCGCAAAGCAGACGCTTATACCGCGCAGCAGCGTGAGTTTCAGGAATTCCGTCGTGGGCGCTATGTGGAATTCAACCTCGTTTACGACCGCGGTACGTTGTTTGGCCTGCAATCGGGCGGACGTACCGAGTCGATCCTCATGTCGCTGCCGCCGCAAGTGCGCTGGGGTTATGACTGGAAAGCTGTGCCAGGCAGTGAAGAAGCGCGCCTGACCGAGTACTTCCTGCAGGATCGGGACTGGTTGGCGTTGGAGTAACTAACTCCAACGCTTTGTTTAATTGAAATAGATTCCCTGTGGGAGCGAATTCATTCGCGAAGGGGCCGGTACAGCCGCAACATACTGGTCGACAGAAATGCCGCCTTCGCGAATGAATTCGCTCCCACAGGTGGTACGTCGCTCGGCTTCCAGGAATATCAATGGACCACTACGTCGTCTTCGGCAATCCCATCGGCCACAGCAAGTCACCGCTGATTCATGGCCTGTTCGCCGAACAAACCGGTCAGCAGCTGGATTACCGCACCGCGCTGGCGCCGCTGGATGACTTCACCGCATTCGCTAAAGCCTTCTTCGACGAAGGCCGTGGCGCCAATGTGACCGTGCCGTTCAAGGAACAGGCTTATCGCATGGTCGACAGCCTGACTGAACGTGCCCGACGCGCGGGCGCGGTCAACACGTTGAGCAAGCTGGCTGACGGCACCTTGTTGGGCGATAACACCGATGGCGCGGGGCTGGTGCGGGATCTGACGGTTAATTGCGGCTTGAGCTTACAGGGCAAGCGCGTCCTGTTACTGGGCGCTGGCGGCGCAGTGCGTGGAGCGTTGGAGCCGTTGCTGGCCGAGCGCCCTGCGGTTTTGGTCGTCGCCAATCGCACCGTGGAAAAAGCTGAACTGCTGGCCCGGCAATTCGCGGATCTGGGACAGGTTTTTGCCAGCGGCTTCGATTGGCTGGAAGAGTCCGTGGACGTCATCATCAACGCCACCTCCGCGAGCCTGGCCGGAGAGCTGCCGCCGATTTCGCCGAGCCTGATCGAACCCGGTAAAACCTTCTGCTACGACATGATGTACGGCAGCGAGCCTACGGCCTTCTGCCGCTGGGCCGCTGAGCATGGCGCAGCGCAATCGGTGGATGGCCTGGGCATGCTGGTCGAGCAAGCCGCCGAGGCATTTCTGCTATGGCGCGGCGTGCGACCGGATTCTGCTCCGGTGCTGGCGGAGTTACGTCGGCAACTCGCCGCTTAATCCTCAAATAGAATCGGGCATTGCTCCGCCCCTTCCAGCTTGCGCAACTCATCGATCACCTGCGGCCTGGCCCGACGTAACGTCAGGGTCCGGTTGTGCTTGCCCAGACGCCGGGCCTCCTGATGGAGCATCTCGACGCCTGAGTAATCGATGAAGTTGATGTGCTGCGCCTCAATGACCACATGCTTGCCTTCCGTGCGCTGCAGTCTGGTTTGCAGGTAATGGCTGGCGCCGAAAAATATCGACCCGCCGACCCGCATGATGTCTTCGTCGCCGTCGCGCCACTGCTGCACGCTCGGTTGCGAGGTGCGCTTGAGGTAAAAGAACAGCGACGCCAGCACTCCCGCGTAAATAGCGGTTTGCAGCTCTAGCAGCAGAGTTGCGATGCACGTCAGGGCCATGACCAGAAACTCCGAGCGGCTGACCCGGTACAAGGCGCTGATGCCACGTCGGTCCACCAGACCCCAGCAGATCAGAAGAATCGAAGCGGCCATTGCCGGGATAGGAATGTGCGCGATCAACGAAGCCCCGGCGACGGCGAACAGCGCGACCCACAGGGCGGAAAAGATGCCGGCCAGCGGCGATCGGGCACCTGCCTCAAAGCTCAGCGCCGAACGGGTAAACGAACCCGCTGACAAAAAACCCGAAAACAGACTGCCGACCATATTCGACAGGCCCTGAGCGCGGACCTCCTGATTGGCGTCGATCATTTGCTGAGAGCGCGTGGACAACGAACGGGAAATCGACAGGCTGTTGACCAGCCCCAGCATGCCCACCGCCACAGCACTCGGCAGCAGCTTGAGAATCAGCTCCAGATCCAGCGGCAGCGGGCTCAGCGGTGGCAGATGCCCGACAAAGGCTGAGACCACGCGCACATGGCCAAACATCGCAGGCCAGAGCCAGACCAACAGGCTGGACGCGATCAGGGTTATCAGTAGCGTTGGCCAGCGTGGGACCAGCAGCTTCAAGCCAATACCCAGTGCCAGGGTCAGCAGACCTAAAACCAACGAGGCTTTATCCAGTTCGCCCCGATGCTCAAGCACCGCAATCAGGCTTTTCAGAGCTGTGGTCTGGCTGGGCAAATCGATACCGATCAGGTTAGGCATCTGCCCCAGGGCAATCACCACTGCGGCGCCCAGAGTGAACCCCAGCACGACTGAATGGGAGACGAAGTTGACCAGCGCACCAAAGCGCACCATCCCGAGCAATAACTGAAACAGCCCGGCAATGAACGTCAGCAACAGGATCAGGGTGATGTAATCCTGACTGGCCGGGACCGCCAGCGGGCTGATACTGGCGTAGAGCACGACGGAAATAGCCGCCGTCGGGCCACAGATCAGGTGCCACGAGGAGCCCCACAAACAGGCAATCATGACCGGCACTATCGCCGCGTATAAACCGTACTCGGCAGGCAGCCCGGCAATCAGGGCATAAGCAATGGACTGTGGCAGCGCCAGAATCGCCCCGCTCAAACCGACCACCGCATCACGCCCTACCGTGGCACGGGTCTGCCGGGGAAGCCAGGCAAGGAAAGGCAGAAATTTATGGCGATTGAGCCAACCCATGAAACGCTCTTTGAAGGATTGCGGAGGGGGTAAGGGTGAGGTGTCAGGCAGTTAGGTGCAAGGCTGTGTACCTGTAGGAGCTGCCGAAGGCTGCGAAAGCAATATTCCTGACACATCGCTTCGCAGCCTTCGGCAGCTCCTACAGGTTCGTATGCTTGGGCTTTTAAAGCTTCGCCTTCACCGCCGCCAGCGCATCTTTGTCATCAATGGTCTTCACCCCATCCAGCCATTTATCCAGCACGGCCGGGTTGGCCTTGATCCAGGTTTTGACCGCAGCAGCATTGGTGACTTTGTTATTGGTGACATCAGCCATGATGCTGTTCTCCATGTCCTGAGTGAACGTCAGGTTGGTCAACAGTTTGCCTACATTCGGGCAGGCTTCGGCGTAGCCTTTGCGGGTCAGGGTATGCACGGTGCCGGTGTCGCCGAAGTATTTCTCGCCGCCTTTGAGGTAGTGCATTTTGATTTGCACGTTCATTGGATGCGGGGTCCAGCCAAGGAAAACCACGAACTTGTCGCGTTTGATATTGCGCTGCACTTCGGCCAGCATCGCCTGCTCACTGGACTCCACCAGCTTCCAGCCTCCCAGGTCGAATTCGTTTTTCTTGATGATCTCCTGAATCGACAGGTTGGCAGGCGCGCCTGAACCAATCCCGTAAACCTTCTTCTCGAACTTGTCGGCGAATTTGTTCAGGTCGGCAAAGTCATGCACGCCCGCGTCCCAGACGTAATCCGGTACGGCCAGGGTGAATTCGGTGCCGTCCAGGTTCTTCGCCAGTTGGGTGACATCCCCGGTTGCGACGAACTTGTCATAGAAACCCTGCTGCGCGGGCATCCAGTTACCCAGGAAGACGTCCAGCTTGCCATCCTTGAGGCCGCCGTAAGCAATCGGCACCGCCAGGGTGTCCACCTTGGGCTTGTAGCCCATGCCTTCCAGCAGGAAGCCGGCAATCGCGTTGGTCGCGGCAATGTCGCTCCAGCCAGGATCAGCCAGTTTGACGGTGCTGCAACTTTGCTCGGCAGCCTGTACCGCAAGGCTGCTCAACGCCATAACCCCGATCACAAGTGTTTTGGATAACGTCTTCATTAACTTCCCCTAGTTTTTTGATTTTTTGGCAGGGTCAAGGTTGTGGATAACGTGCCTTGCGCTCCAGATCGTCCAGATCAATGTGGTTGCGCATGTACTGCTGACTGGCGTCTACCAGCGGCTGGTGATCCCAACTCTTCAGCTTGCCGAGTGCCAGCGATTCAGCGACAAAGCGCCGTCTACGCTGGCTGGCGAGCACCTGGAGGTGTATCGCCGGTATATCCCATTTGGCTCGTGCTTCAGCCAGGAATTCAGTGAACAGTTGCTGGTGAATGTCCGACTGGCTCAGCTCTTCCAGCTCCTGCGGATCGTTATGGACATCGAATAGCAGGCATGGGTCCTGCTCCGAGTAAATGAATTTGTACGCGCCGCGCCGGATCATCATCAATGGGCTGTTAGTGCCTTCGGCCATGTACTCACCGAACACTTCATCGTGTCCATCCTCACCCAGCAAATGCGGGATCAGCGACTGACCGTCCAGTGGCAAACCGTCTACCAGTTCGCCCTCGGCCATTGCTACAAAAGTCGGCAGTAGGTCCGCGGTTGAAACCGCGGCAGCAACACGTCCGGCTTTGTACTGGCCTGGCGCATAAACCAGCAGCGGTACGCGAGCCGCCATTTCAAACCAGTGCATTTTGTACCAGAGACCGCGCTCGCCCAGCATGTCGCCGTGGTCGCCGGAGAACACCACAATGGTGTCCTCGGCCAGGCCGATGTCTTCCAGCGTCTGCATCAGCTTGCCGACATTGCTGTCGATGTAGCTGCAAGCGCCGAAGTAAGCGCGCCGGGCATCGCGGATTTTCTCGTCAGGCAGCGGCTTGTCCCACAGATCATAGACCTTCATCAGGCGTTGAGAGTGCGGATCCTGATCGGCCTGATCCGGCCGGTGCTGCGGCAGGGGAATGTCATCATCGCTGTACAGGTCCCAGAACGGTTTGGGGATGGTGTATGGGTCATGCGGATGAGTCATTGAGACGGTCAGGCAGAACGGTTGATCGCCGTCGTTGCGCACGTGATCGAACAGGTATTGCTGGGCTTTGAAGACCACTTCTTCATCGAAGTCCAGCTGGTTGGTGCGCACGCATGGGCCTGCTTGAAGCACCGATGCCATGTTGTGATACCAGGTCGGACGCACATCTGGCGCGTCCCAATTGACGGACCAGCCATAGTCGGCTGGATAGATATCACTGGTCAGGCGTTCTTCGTAGCCATGCAGTTGATCAGGCCCGCAGAAATGCATCTTGCCGGACAGGGCGGTCTTGTAGCCCAACCGGCGCAGATAGTGCGCGTAAGTCGGGATATCGGCGGGGAACTCTGCGGCGTTGTCATAGGCGCCGATCTTGCTGGGCAACTGACCGCTCACCAGCGTGAAGCGCGACGGCGCGCACAGTGGACTGTTGCAGTAGGCGGCGTCGAACACCACGCCTTCAGCGGCGAGGCGGCTCAAATGAGGCATCTTGATGGGAGATGAGGCGTAGAACGGCAACATCGGCGCGGCCATTTGATCGGCCATGATGAAAAGAATATTTTTGCGCTTCATGTATTTCGCGGCATCCCATAGTGAATATTTATGCGAAAGTGCTGCGATTGAGGATGGGACCCATGCGTGCCGTGGTAAAGCCCATGTAAGGCAATGCCTAGGATAAGTACAGCTTATGTTTGAATCGCTTGGTGATATGTCGCTGGATCTGTTGCGTGCGTTCGAGGCCGCGGCGCGTTTGCGCAGTTTCACGGCGGCAGCGATTGAACTGGGTACCACTCAGCCCGCCGTCAGTCAGCAGATCAAGCGCCTTGAAGAGCAACTGGCGACACGGTTATTCGACCGGATTTACCGTGGCATTGAGCTGACGGATGCCGGCGAAATTCTGTTCAACCATGTGCAGTCCGGTCTGCAGTCGATGGATGCCGGGTTGATCACCATCACTCATCAGCACCAACATGAAGTTCTGCAGGTGGCTACTGATTTCGCGTTTGCCGCCTATTGGCTTATGCCACGTCTTCATCGCTTTCACGAGGCCAATCCTGATGTGGACGTCAGCCTGGTCACCAGTGAGCGCAGCCACAGCATGCTGCGCGCCGATATCGACGTTGCGGTGTTGTTCGGTGATGGGCGTTTCAAACAGGGGGAAAGCCGTTGGCTGTTCAGCGAAGAGGTTTTCCCGGTGTGCAGCCCGCAATTGTTGGCCGGACGCGAGCCGCCGTTATCCAATGATGTACTGCGCGAATTCCCGCTGCTGCACTTGCGTGGTGAAAGCAGCGCCAACTGGTTCGACTGGGGGGGCGTGTTCAGAGCGCTGAATATTCCTCAGGCCCCTGCTCCCGGGCAGTTACGCTTCGACAACTACACCTTGCTGATTCAGGCAGCCATTGCGGGCCAGGGCGTGGCCATTGGTTGGCGTCATCTGGTGGATGCCCTGCTTGATCAAGGCCTGCTGTGCCGCCCCATCGCTGCGACGGCGATTTCGGGTTATGGCTATTACGTGGTTCTGCCGCAACGCAAACGAAGGGTGCAGATCGTTCAGCAGTTTGTGGACTGGCTGGCGAGTGAGCAGGCGCAGAGTGGACCGTCGCTGACGGGCAGGCCTTTGCCGTCGATTGCGGTATAAAAGAAGCGTTGCTGGCGCTGACGCCAGGTTGTTGTCGCAAAGTCGTTCAGAAAAAACGGGACCCTGTGGGAGCGAATTTATTCGCGAAAGCGGTGTGTTGGACTCTGGTATTTTCCAGGATTGGCCCCTTCGCGAATGAATTCGCTCCCACAGTAAGATCCCATTTCAATCCAGGTTATTGCGGCACCTGATAAGAACCGCCTGATTCGATTATCCAGAGGAGCACTTACACCCATGTCAGAGATTCAGGGCTATCACGCCCACGTTTACTTCGATGCTGACACTATCGAGCAGGCACGTGCCTTGTGTGAGGCGGCGGTCGAGAAGTTTGGTTTGGCGATGGGCAGGGTTCACGAGCGTCCGGTCGGCCCGCATACCGACTGGAGTTGTCAGTTGGCATTCGATCATCAGCAGTTTGCCGATGTCATGCTTTGGCTGGCGCTGAACCGCAATGGTCTGGTGGTGTTTACCCATCCGCTGACGGGCGATGAGCTAGCGGATCATACCGAGCATGCGATCTGGATGGGGGCGGTACGGCCTTTGAATGTGGAGATGTTCAGGCGCTAATGCGAAATAAATCGGAACCTGTGGCTCTGACACCGCGCTGTCGTGCAGTAGCCATTGGGTCTGTAGGAGCGAGCTTGCTCGCGATGGCGTCAGTTCAGGCGATCAATTCGTCGGCCAAGAGACCCAATCGCGAGCAAGCTCACTCCTACAGTCAGCTTTACCTTCAGCTCACACGGGCTTTACGTACGCCTTCAGCCAAGGCTGCACACAGGCTCAGCACGTCGTCGACGCCCTGCTCTGGCGACGCGGCATTGGCGATCTTGTCCACCAGGGCCGAACCCACCACTACGCCGTCCGCGAGGCGAGCGATGGCAGCCGCCTGCTCCGGTGTACGGATACCGAAGCCGACACAGATCGGCAGGCTGGTATGGCGATGCAGGCGCTCGATTGCGCCTTCAACGTGCTCCATCGTCGCTGAACCTGCGCCGGTCACACCCGCAACCGACACGTAGTAGACGAAGCCGGAACTGCGCTCAAGAACCCGTGGCAGACGCGCATCGTCAGTGGTTGGCGTGGTCAGGCGGATGAAATCGATACCGGAAGCCTGAGCAGGCGTCGCCAGTTCGGCGTCATGCTCGGGCGGCAAGTCAACGATGATCAAACCATCGACGCCCGCCTCGCTGGCTGCGGCCACGAACTTCTCGACACCAAAACGATGGATCGGGTTGTAGTAACCCATCAGCACAATCGGCGTGGTCTGGTCTTCGACGCGAAACTCGCTGACCATTTGCAAGGTTTTCAGCAGCGTCTGACCTGCGTCCAGAGCGCGCAAGGTAGCGAGTTGAATCGCTACGCCGTCGGCCATTGGGTCGGTGAAGGGCATGCCCAATTCGATCACGTCGGCACCGGCAGCGGGCAGGCCCTTGAGCACTTTCAGGGAGGTGTCGTAACCTGGGTCGCCTGCGGTGACGAAGGTCACCAGTGCTGCGCGGCCTTCGGTTTTCAGCTGGGCGAAACGTTGTTCGAGGCGGCTCATACCAGCTTCTCCTGATTCTGTTCGGCGGCGGCCATGTGATTCATGACGGTTTGCATATCTTTGTCACCGCGACCCGACAGGCACACCACCATCAAGTGATCATCGCGCAGGTTGGTGGCGCGTTTCATGGCCTCGGCGAGGGCGTGCGCGGTTTCCAGTGCCGGGATGATGCCTTCCAGCAGGCAGCAATGATGGAAGGCTTCCAGCGCTTCTTCGTCGGTGATACTGACGTATTCGACGCGTTTCACTTCGTGCAGGTAAGCGTGCTCCGGGCCAATGCCTGGGTAGTCCAGACCGGCAGAGATCGAATGCGCGTCAGTGATCTGGCCGTCATTGTCCTGCAGCAAGTAGGTGCGGTTGCCGTGCAATACGCCTGGCACACCACCATTGAGGCTCGCGGCATGTTTGTCGGTATCAACGCCATGGCCACCGGCTTCGACGCCAATGATTTCCACGCTGCTGTCATCGAGGAACGGGTGGAACAAGCCCATGGCGTTGGAACCGCCACCGACGCAAGCGATCAGGCTGTCAGGCAGACGACCTTCTTTTTCTTGCATCTGAACCTTGGTTTCCTTGCCGATGATCGACTGGAAGTCACGGACCATCGCTGGATACGGGTGCGGGCCAGCCACAGTGCCGATCAGGTAGAAGGTGTCATCGACGTTGGTGACCCAGTCACGCAGGGCTTCGTTCATTGCGTCTTTCAGAGTGCCGGTACCGGAGGTCACAGGGACGATTTCAGCGCCCAGCAACTTCATGCGGAATACGTTGGCTTGCTGGCGCTCAATGTCGGTAGCGCCCATGTAGATCACGCAAGGCAGGCCAAAACGTGCTGCAACAGTGGCCGTTGCCACGCCGTGCATGCCCGCGCCGGTTTCGGCGATCAGGCGCTTTTTGCCCATGCGCTTGGCCAGCAGCACCTGGCCGATACAGTTATTGATCTTGTGCGCGCCGGTATGATTGAGCTCTTCGCGCTTGAAGTAGATTTTCGCGCCGCCGCAGAACTCGGTCAGGCGCTCAGCGAAATACAAAGGGTTGGGACGACCGATGTAATCGCGCTGGAAATAGGCCAGTTGCTCGACGAATTCAGGATCGGCTTTTGCAGCTTCGTACTCGCGGTTCAGGTCGAGTACCAATGGCATCAGGGTTTCGGCCACGTAACGGCCGCCGAATGAACCGAACAGGCCGTTGGCGTCTGGGCCATTACTGAAGTTGGTCTGGGTCATGTGACCTCCAGGGTCGAAAAGCGAATGAGTGAGCCGGATCGGCAATGAGCACACTTTAACCAGCGCCAACCCATCTGAAAACCGATAAGATCTCGGCAACCTGTCAGGAAAACTCACAGATATCATGAGCCGGGACCTTCCTCCGTTAAACGCATTGCGGGCCTTTGAAGCTACTGCGCGCTTGAACAGCGTCAGTCAGGCGGCTGAACAGCTGCACGTTACACACGGTGCCGTGAGTCGGCAGTTGAAAGTGCTTGAAGAACACTTGGGCGTCGCCTTGTTCGTCAAGGACGGCCGTGGCCTTAAACTCACAGATGCGGGTATTCGCCTGCGAGACGCCAGCGGCGACGCGTTTGACCGTCTGCGCACGGTGTGTGCCGAGCTTAGCCAGGGTAATGCAGACGCCCCGTTTGTATTGGGCTGTTCCGGGAGCTTGCTGGCGCGCTGGTTCATTCCGCGCTTGGGGCGATTGAATGCTGACCTGCCGGATCTGCGATTGCACTTGTCAGCGGGTGAAGGCGATCTGGATCCGCGTCGCCCCGGGCTGGATGCGTTGCTGGTGTTCGCTGAGCCGCCGTGGCCTGCGGACATGCAGGTGTTCGAGTTGGCGAGTGAGCGGATTGGTCCGGTGTTAAGTCCGCACTTCGCCCGTTATGCTCAGTTGCAGCAAGCTCCGCTGCACGAGTTACTCAACGAAACCCTTCTGCAAACCACTTCGCGACCGCAAGCCTGGCCCAGCTGGGCGCAACAAAACGGCATCGACCCGAAAGCGCTGCAATATGGGCAGGGTTTTGAGCATCTGTATTATTTGCTGGAGGCGGCCGTCGCAGGCCTGGGTGTTGCAATTGCGCCCGAGCCGCTGGTGGCAGATGACTTGCGGGCTGGGCGCCTGGTTGCGCCATGGGGCTTCAGCGAAACCCCGGCGCAACTGGCGTTATGGGTTCCCAAACGTGCCGCTGACGGGCGCGCTCAATCATTGGCCAAGTGGCTAAAAAATGAGCTGAAACGTTCGGGAAGGCCCTAGCTGCACTAAACGCGAGCAGCTTTGATCAGTTGCCGCGTTTGCACAGCAGGTAGGCAGCCAACAGGCCAACCGCACCGACTGCAACACCGGCTGTAGTCCATGGATGCTCTTGCGCGTAGTC
Source organism: Pseudomonas viridiflava (assembly GCF_900602065.1). Taxonomy (GTDB): domain Bacteria; phylum Pseudomonadota; class Gammaproteobacteria; order Pseudomonadales; family Pseudomonadaceae; genus Aquipseudomonas. Next base: position 176,459 of record NZ_UWFN01000350.1, read on the forward strand.
GCGAGTAGCAACGCTGGTTTCACGGGTTTTGACTTTAACGTCTTCGTACACATCGCTCAGCAAGCTGCGCGAGTGGCTCAGCGCGCTTTCAGCGTTGGCTTTCAAATTTTTGAGAGTCCTGCGCGATTCGTCCGAAGCATCGGATTTCAGGCTTTCCAGCGATTTCAGCAGACTTTCGATTTCCGCTTCCATGCTTTGAAGCGAGGCTTTACGTAGTGAAGTGCTAGCCATGATGTTTCTCCTGCAATGGTGAGTGGCGTGTGTTGTTTCCGACTACAGGCTTTTCAGAAAGTGCGTTTGCGTTTTCGCAAAGTGCTGAACTTTTATGCCGCTTTTCCCCACAGAGGTAAGGAGCGCAGTGACTGCTACGCTCGTAAAGGACCTTTAGGAGAACTGCCATGACTGATCATCACACGTACAAGAAGATCGAGCTGGTTGGCTCGTCTACCACCACCATCGAAGACGCGATCAACAATGCGTTGGCCGAAGCCAGTAAAAGCATCAAGCATCTTGAATGGTTTGAGGTCGCAGAGACCCGGGGCCATATTGAAGATGGCAAGGTTGCGCACTATCAGGTGACCCTGAAAGTGGGTTTTCGAATTGCCAACAGTTGATCATTGATGAACTTTCGCACTGGCTGAATGCCATATCCTCCGCTACACAGATAGAGCCCGCTGCGGCGAACAATCGTCGGCGTGGTTAATTCTTTCAGGTTATCTGCGCTGCCGATGACCTGTTTTGGCCTGACGAAGGAGTTTGACCAATGAAGAAGTTTCTATTGGCGGTAGGTTTGCTGAGCATCGCCGGGACCACCCTGGCGGCTGGCAAACCGTGCGAAGAGTTGAAAGCGGAAATTGACGCTAAGATCCAGGCTAAAGGCGCTTCGTCCTACACGCTTGAAGTCGTCGATAAAGGCAGCGTGACCGACAAGACCGTTGTCGGCAGCTGTGAAGGCGGCACCAAGGAAATCGTGTATCAGCGCGGCTGATCGGATTGCGGATACAAAAAAACCGACTGGTTGAAGTCGGTTTTTTTGTGTCTTTTTTTCTACTGCGGACACTTGTGGGACCGAATTCATTCGGGAAGGCGGCATTCCTGTCGATAAAGATGCTGTGGATGTATCGGCCCCTTCGCGAATGAATTCGCTCCCACAGATTCAGCGTCGGTGCTGAAACCTCAGCCTCTTGCTGCCTCAGCCAGAATTTCATATGAGCGCAACCGGTCTGCATGCTCATACATATCGCAGGTGAAGATCAGTTCATCAGCATCAGTCTGCTCCAGCAAGACATCCAGCCTGGCGCGGATTTTCTCTTTGCTACCGACCATCGCCAGGCCAAGGAAGTCAGCTACGGCGGCTTTTTCGTGAGGCAGCCACAGGCCTTCCATGCTTTCCACTGGTGGCTTCTGCACCAGGCTCTGGCCGCGCATCAGCGAAAGAATCCGTTGATACAGCGACGTCGCCAGATATTCAGCGTGCTCGTCTGTGTCGGCCGCCACCAAAGGCACGCCGAGCATCACGTATGGCTTGTCGAGCACCGCCGAAGGTTCGAAGTGATTGCGATAAACCCGAATGGCTTCATGCATGTAACGCGGCGCAAAGTGCGAAGCAAACGCGTAAGGCAAGCCGCGTTGCCCGGCGAGTTGGGCACTGAACAGGCTCGAGCCTAGCAACCAGATCGGCACATTGGTGCCCGTCCCAGGCACAGCGATCACTCGTTGATCAGGCGTGCGCGGGCCGAGATAGGCCATGAGCTCAGCCACATCTTCAGGGAAGTCATCAGCGCTACCGGAGCGTTCCCGGCGCAAGGCGCGAGCGGTCATCTGGTCAGAGCCGGGCGCACGGCCAAGGCCCAGGTCGATCCGACCCGGATACAGGCTTGCCAGGGTGCCGAATTGCTCGGCAATCACCAGTGGAGCGTGGTTGGGCAGCATCACACCACCTGCCCCCACACGAATCGTCGAAGTGCCGCCCGCCAGATAGCCAAGCAGCACTGAAGTCGCCGAACTGGCGATGCCGTCCATGTTGTGATGCTCGGCCACCCAGAAACGGTTGTAGCCCAGTTTCTCGACGTGTTGCGCCAGGTTCAGCGAGTTGCGCAGAGACTCTGCAGGGCCTTTGTCGTGGCGCACGGGAACCAGATCCAGCGTAGAAATTTTCACATCAGATAAACGTTTCATAGGTCGTCAACGATCCTCGAAAGTGTTTTGCAGGCTTGGTGCATGACCCGTCAGATGAAGAAAACGCTGATGACCGAAACCCGCGGTTGTTAAAGAGGATAAGGGCATATGCTGCAGATTCAATCCCTAAAGTAGAAAAATGCTACTTTATTTTCGGATCTTCCCTTCTGTTGAACTTTCCAGAGCGAGCTATCCTCAGAACCCTTAACCCTGTGCGAAACAGCACATACCCACGAGGAGACACCATGAGCATTGTCAAAAAAGCATCGGCCCACTGGGAAGGCGACCTGAAGACGGGCATCGGCAGTATCTCCACCGAAACCGGTGTATTGCGCGAAGCCCCCTATGGCTTCAAGGCTCGCTTCGAAGGCGGCAAAGGCACTAACCCTGAAGAGTTGATCGGCGCAGCGCACGCTGGCTGCTTCTCCATGGCGCTGTCAATGATTCTGGGCGGTGAGAACCTGACTGCCGAAAGCATCGATACCACTGCTGATGTCACCCTGGATCAGGTTGATGGTGGCTTCGCAATCACCGCCGTACACCTGACGCTGAAGGCCAAAGTGCCTGGCGCTACTCAAGAGCAGTTCGACAAGCTGACCGCCGCGGCCAAAGAAGGCTGCCCGGTGTCGAAAGTCCTGAACGCGAAAATCACCCTGGACGCTACGCTGCTTAGCTGAGCCTGTTAAAACTGCAGCAGAAGATTGACCTGTAGGAGCTGCCGAAGGCTGCGATAGCGGAGTCTCAGGACTATCGCTTTCGCAGCCTTCGGCAGCTCCTACAGTGTTCGGCGTAGGGTCGACTCTCCCTACCCCTCCACATCCAGCATCCATTTGCGACGAACCTTTCGACGATGCCAGGCCGAGTTGTATTGGCGGCTTTCGCGCGCTTGAGCAATCAGCTGGCAGCCACCCTCTTCGGCAGTCCCTAACGTGAACCCACGGCTAGCGCCGATGGCATGTTTATCAGAGCCGTAGAAAGCGATCACCCGCACTTCCAGGCTGGAAAAAACCCAGTCCTGCGTCGGTTTGTGGCCTTGCATGGGAATCGCGTGAAGCAGCGCCAAACGCTGGATCAGTGAAGCAAAGGAGCCGATGTGGGTGAAGTCGCCGGTACCCAGCGGCCCTTGGCGGGTGGCGTTGTGCAGGATCAGATCCTGTTCAATCTCGCCTTTGCTTTCCTCACGAATGTCAGTGACATCGCAACACAACTCGCCTTGGTTGGTGTTGAGCACCAGCACGATCTGATTAATGAAAATCGGCTCGGCGCTCATATTGCTGATCAGACACAGCGAGCCAATACCTTTCCCGGCCCCCCGGTTGATGATGATCCGAGGCCTGCGCTGGCGACGGTAATTGTTCAATAGTAATTGTGCGTAAAGCACCCAGACGATCAGCGTACCAATGCTGATCAGGACCGTTAATGCGTCCTTGTACTGAATAACCCACTGGATAAAAGGTGCGTTCATACATCACTCAGGCAGTTAATCGTCTGGATGTGATGAAGCGCGCAGAAAGAAGTTCGACCCGGCTGACGAGTGCCGAACTTGCTGATACTGGCTAATGTCTATTAAGGGCTGCGGCGCAGCGTGAGAATCATTCTGGCGCGCGTCGTATGCGGGGTATGAAGGAGTCGGGCATGAAACGTTTCGCATTAGCAGTATTGGGTGTCTCGCTGGCCTCCGGTGCCATGGCTGCGCCCAAAGATTGTGAGGAGCTGAAGGCCGAAATCGAAGCCAAGATCCAGGCTAACAATGTCAGCTCCTACACGCTGGAAATCGTCACCAATGACGACGTTCACGACCAGAACATGGTGGTCGGCAGTTGCGCCAACGGCACGCAAAAAATCATCTATCAGAAGAATGATCGCTGATCGTCAGATGCACGAGACGTGGTCTTCGGTTGCGAGGACTTTGCGTTGGGCATCCAGCAGTTCGGCGCTCACATTGTTGGCCAGTGAGCGGACTTCGATCATGTAGCGCTGCCCTGCTGTGAAATTCGGGTAATGCAGCTCCACATAACACGTCAGCTCGGTGTACTCGTCGCCCATCGCTGTAAAGCCGCCGTAGTGGACTTCATAGTCATAGCGAACCTGCAGCCGATGGTTGCCCGGTGATATCTGGAAGTAGCGACCGTCGTAGGTGGTTTTGCCGTCCACTTTGTCAGCCATGACCAGCTTGCCGGTCATGGTGCGCATATCGACCCAGGCCTGTGCGGGGTCAACGGCTGGCATTGGTCCCGCGCAGCCAGCCAGAGTGGTCAGTGCCAGTAGCATCAGTAAAGGGCGCATTGTCAGTCGGCTCGGCTTCAAGGTGGCGATAGTAGTTGCGAAAGGCCGGTGCTGTCCGGCATAACGCGCCATGTGTGCAACTTTAAAGGCTGTCCATGCGGAGTCTCAACGTTTTATGCCTGTGGCGCAGTTGGCCTTTTTTGGCGATCTTGCTGCTGGGTGGCTGTTCTAGCCTCAACTACTACGACCAGTTAGTGAGCGGCCAGTTTCAGTTGTTGCGAGCCCGTGAACCGGTCGAGGATGTGATTGCAGATCAAACCCGCGATCCGAAACTCCGCCAGCGACTGGCCCAGTCCCAGGAGGCGCGGACTTTTGCCAGTCGCCAGCTGCATCTTCCAGACAATAAAAGCTACCGGCTTTATGCCGACCTTGATCGTCCCTATGTGGTCTGGAATGTGTTCGCCACGGACGAGTTCTCACTGGAGCCTGTTACGCATTGCTTCCCTATCGCGGGCTGTGTTGCCTATCGCGGCTACTACAGCGTTGGCGGGGCCAGGGGTGCGGCGGCATTACAGCGCCAGGAAGGTAAAGACGTATACGTCAGCGGAGTTGAAGCTTATTCCACCCTTGGCTGGTTCAACGACCCGATTCTGAGTTCGATGCTGGGTTGGGACGATGAGCGTCTGGCGACCTTGATCTTCCACGAGTTGGCCCATCAGCGTTTTTATGTGAAGGACGACACTGAGTTCAACGAGTCTTACGCCAGCTTCGTCGAGCAGGAAGGCACCCGCCAATGGCGCGTTGCGCGTGGTCTTGATCCGCAGCGGCTAACGCAGTCAAAGCAGCGGGACGAGCTTACCCGGTTGGTGTTGGCTACCCGGGAGCGCTTGAAAGAGCTTTATCGACAACCGCTGAGTGTTGAGCTGATGCGCCAGCGAAAGGCTGCGGAATTCGAAAGACTGCGCAATGACTACCGTGTGCTGCGTGACCAGCAATGGTCGGGCGACAAGCGTTATGACGCCTGGATCAACGCGCCCATGAACAACGCCAGATTGCTGCCCTTCGGCCTTTACGATCAATGGGTGCCAGCTTTTGAAAAGCTGTTCAAAAACGTGAACGGGGACTGGCAGGCATTTTATGCCCAGGTGGAACGCTTGGGCGCATTGCCAATCGCGAAGCGCAGGGCTGAACTGCAGAGGTTGGCGGGTAGATCTGAGTAAACATAATTCTCTGTAGGAGCTGCCGAAGGCTGCGAAAGATTAGTCCTGAAACACCGCTATTCGCAGCCTTCGGCAGCTCCTACAGGGGATGATGCAGGTTGTTACTTCAACCCCGACATCTTCTGGATGGCGCCCTTGAGCTCGTCGTCCGAGCAGTCGCCGCAAGTACCTTTGGGAGGCATGGCATTAAGGCCTGTGATTGCCTTGGCCAGCAGGCCATCGAGGCCGCCCTGATGATCGGCACGCTCTTTCCAGGCGGCTGCGTCACCAATTTTCGGCGCGTTCAACAGGCCAGTGCCGTGGCAGGCATTGCAGTGTTTGGCAATAATGTCGTCGGGGCTTTTGGCCGCTCCGCCGCCCGTGGATGCGACGACTTCCATACCCGCGCATTCCTTGCCCTGGACGCAGACCTGGCCGACCGGCTCCAGCCGCTTGGCGATCTCTTCATGGGTCGCTGCCTGAGCGTTGAACGCGCAAAAAGTGAATGCGGCGGCAACGGCCAGAATCTTATTAGTCAGGTTCACGCTTACCCCCTCATGGTGACTATTCACGCTCGCCTGCCACGGTTTAGCAGGCTGCGAAAGTATAGCCCCTCGCCTGATGTACCGAAACAACCCTTCAATCAGAAAGGTTATTATCCGACGGCTCGGCATTGAGAGCAGAATTCGCGCAGGCCCGTATTTCCCGGGCCTGTGGCTTAGAAGTTGGCCGGTGTGGCTGCGCTGATTAGTCGCGCCGGCACGTCGAACGGGTTACGAAAGCGATGAGGTTTGGTGCTTTCGAAGTAGTAGCTGTCACCGGCTTCAAGAACGTAAGTGTCCAGCCCGACTACCAGCTCCAGACGGCCTTCCACCAGAATGCCGGTCTCTTCTCCCTCATGAACCAGCATCTCCTCGCCGGTATCGGCACCGGGCGGGTAGATCTCGTTAAGGAAAGCGATCGCGCGGCTCGGATGAGCTTTGCCTACCAGTTTCATGGTCACTGCGCCGTCCGAGATATCGATCAGCTCGCTGGCTTTGTAGACCACTTGAGTTGGGTTCTGCTGTTCGAGCTCTTCGGAGAAGAACTCCACCATGGACATGGGAATCCCGCCGAGCACTTTGCGCAGTGAGCTGATCGAAGGGCTGACGCTGTTTTTTTCGATCATGGAGATGGTGCTGTTGGTCACGCCTGCTCGTTTGGCAAGCTCGCGCTGGGACAGGCCCTTGAGTTTACGAATGGATTGCAGTCGTTCACCGACGTCCAATGCGGCAGTCCTCCTAGATGGTCAGGCAAGGTCGAGTTGAGCGCCATCATGGCAATAGCGTTCAGTATTTACAACACTTGGACCGGCAATGGAATTGCCTTGGGGAGACACAGTTAATTGAGGTGTGGGACCGGCTTCAGCCGGGAAGAGACCGGAACAGCCGTTACATCAATGTCGTCTGACAGGCTGCCTTCCCGGCTGAAGCCGGTCCCACATCGTTATCAAGCGCCCTGATAAACCTTGGGCACCCGGCGCAGGTTACAAAAAATCCGGTACGGAATAGTCCCGGCGCGGGTTGCTACATCGCTGGCCAGGACATTCTTGCCCCACAGCTCGACCCGGCTGCCCAGACCTGCCTGTGGCAAATGGCTCAGGTCGACGCACAGCATATCCATCGACACGCGTCCCAGCAGCTGACTTGGCTGACCGTCGATCAATACCGGTGTGCCCGTCGGCGCTTCGCGTGGATAGCCGTCGGCGTAGCCCATGGCGACCACCCCAACGCGGCTGGCGCGCTCGGTGATAAACGTGGCGCCGTAGCCGACCGGTTCTCCTGCTGGCAAATCGCGGACACAGATGATTTTTGATTCAAGCGTCATGACCGGTTGCAACTGATCGGCAATGGCTTGTGGTCGATCAAACGGTGTCGCGCCGTAGAGCATGATGCCGGGGCGTACCCAATCGCTGGGTACATCTGACCAGCCCATGACTGCCGGGGAATTGCGCAGGCTGACTTCGGCGGTCATGCCCTGACGGGCAGCTTCGAATACGCGAACCTGTTCTGCGCAGCTTGAACTGTCTAGTTCATCGGCACGTGCGAAGTGGCTCATGAGCACGATCTTCGTCACTTTGCCGCTGGCTTGAAGACGTTGATAGGCCGCCTGAAACTCCTGCGGGTGGAGCCCGACGCGGTGCATGCCCGAGTCCATCTTGAGCCAGACAGTCAGCGGTTTGTATAAGCGGGCCTGCTCGATGGCGTCCAGTTGCCACAGCGAATGGACCACGCACCAGAAGTCATGCTCGACGATCAGGTCCAGCTCATCGGCCTCAAAGAAACCTTCAAGCAGCAGAACCGGCGCGCGGATGCCCGCTGCGCGTAACTCCAGTGCTTCTTCAATGCAGGCCACGGCGAAACCATTGGCCTCGGCCTCAAGTGCTTGGGCAACCTGCACAGCACCATGGCCGTAAGCGTCGGCTTTGATCACCGCCAGCGCTTTCGCACCCGTGGTCTCACGGGCAAGGCGGTAGTTATGACGCAGGGCTTGAAGATCGATAAGAGCGCGAGCTGGACGCATGGTGGGATTCTGACGGCAAAGGAATGGAACTGTAGGAGCTGCCGAAGGCTGCGAATGGTCTTGGTCGCTGAGGTGACTTCAAGAGTGCTCGCAGCCTTCGGCAGCTCCTACAGGGGAAATATGTTGCTAAGGAAGCGCTGCCACAACCGACAGCTCAACCAGTATTTCCGGTTCGCACAGCTTGGCTTCAACGGTGGCGCGCGCAGGCGCTACGCCTTTTGGCAGCCATTTGTCCCAGACGCTGTTCATCCCGGCAAAGTGGGCGTCGATATCTTTCAGGTAAATCGTCACCGAAAGGATGCGGCTTTTGTCAGTACCGGCCAACTCCAGCAAGCGCTCGACGCTGTGAAGGGTCTCGCGGGTCTGCTGCTCGATCCCGGCAGCCATGTCGTCGCCGACCTGGCCTGCAAGATACACAGTGCCGTTGTGGACGACGACCTGGCTCATGCGCTCATTGGTGAGCTGGCGCTGGATGGACATTTTTTGCGATCTCCTTGGAACTGCCGTAGCGAGAAATATCGAGGCCTTCGGCGCTGATCTGGGGTTTCTGGCGAGCAATCAGGTCTGCCAGCAAACGACCCGAACCGCAGGCCATGGTCCAGCCCAGCGTACCGTGACCGGTATTCAGGAACAGGTTACGAAACGGAGTGGCGCCGACAATCGGCGTGCCATCGGGTGTGGTCGGGCGCAGGCCGGTCCAGAAACTGGCCTGGCTCAAGTCACCGCCGCGAGGATAAAGATCGTTGACGATCATCTCCAGCGTTTCCCGTCGACGCGGGTTCAGCGACAGGTCAAAACCGGCAATCTCGGCCATGCCACCGACCCGGATACGGTTATCGAAGCGAGTAATCGCGACCTTGTAGGTTTCGTCGAGAATGGTCGACGTAGGGGCCATCGCCGGATCGGTGATTGGCACTGTCAGCGAGTAGCCCTTGAGCGGATACACCGGAGCCTTGATGCCCAGCGGCTTGAGCAATTGCGGCGAGTAGCTGCCGAGTGCCAGGACATAGCGGTCAGCGGTTTCCAGCTTGCCGTCGATCCACACGCCATTGATGCGGTCGCCCGCGAAATCAATGCGCTCGATGGATTGGTTGTAGCGAAACTCAACGCCCAACTGTACAGCCATTTCGGCGAGACGCGTGGTGAACATCTGGCAGTCGCCAGTCTGGTCGTTGGGCAGCCGCAGTGCGCCCGCAAGGATATTGGTCACGCCCGCCAGTGCTGGCTCAACCCGGGCAATGTCGTCGCGGCTCAGCAGCTCGAATGGCACGCCGGATTGCTCAAGGACTGCGATGTCTTTGGCGGCGTTATCTACCTGTTCCTGAGTGCGGAACAGCTGAGTGGTGCCCAGCGTACGGCCTTCATAGGCAATGCCGGTTTCGGCACGTAATTCGTCAAGGCAGTCGCGGCTGTATTCGGACAGGCGAACCATGCGTTCTTTGTTCACGGCATAACGGCTGGCCGTGCAGTTGCGCAGCATTTGCGCCATCCACAGGTACTGGTCGATATCGGCTGTGGCTTTGATCGCCAACGGGGCATGGCGTTGGAGCAGCCACTTAATGGCCTTGAGCGGTACGCCGGGCGCTGCCCACGGCGATGCGTACCCCGGTGAAACCTGGCCTGCGTTGGCAAAGCTGGTTTCCATGGCTACTGCAGGCTGACGGTCCACAACAGTCACCTCCATGCCAGCCCGTGCCAGATAATAAGCACTGGTCGTGCCGATCACACCACTACCAAGGACCAGAACGCGCATGTCGATTTACCTCATCGCGGATATCCGCTGACGTTTTGAAGTTTTAAGCAAGGATGTGTGCAGTATATGCAGCTCAGGGCAGTGCTTTTCACTGTATAAGCGCCTATATTTGGCGGGATTTCCCGGCAAAGAAGCCTTTGGTAGAGGGGGTTTACCCATGCGTACCCAAACCCAGTCCAAACGTGAACTGGACAAGATCGACCGCAGCATCTTGCGCATCCTCCAGGCCGATGGCCGAATCTCCTTCACCGAACTGGGGGAGCGCGTCGGTTTATCCACAACGCCTTGCACAGAGCGGGTCCGCCGACTGGAACGCGAAGGCATCATCATGGGCTACAACGCCCGCCTCAATCCGCAAAGTCTCAAGGCTAGCCTATTGGTGTTCGTCGAGATCAGTCTCGACTACAAATCTGGCGACACCTTTGAAGAATTCCGTCGCGCCGTGCTGAAGTTACCCCATGTGCTGGAGTGTCATCTGGTGTCGGGCGATTTTGATTACCTGGTCAAGGCACGCATTTCGGAGATGGCTTCGTACCGCAAGCTGCTGGGCGACATTCTGCTCAAGCTGCCCCATGTGCGGGAATCCAAGAGTTACATCGTGATGGAAGAGGTGAAAGAGAGTTTGAATCTGCCGATTGCGGATTGAATAGGATTGGCACCGATCTCAAGCTCATGACGGACTTGTGGGACCGAATTCATTCGGGAAGGCGATATTTCAGGCGATACAAAGATGGCGAATGTACTGGCCCTTTCGCGAATAAATTCGCTCCTACAGTTTTGAAATGCGTTCGGCCGCTAAACCAACACCTGCCGCGTCGATGCCATGTACTCATGAATCTGCTTTTCGACCCGTGGATGAATCATCTCCACCGGCCGACGGCCATTGGGGCATGGCAGGGTCGGCGTGGTGCCGAACAGCCGGCAGATCAGTGGGCGTTCGTCGTAGACCGTGCAACCATTGGGCCCTAGGTGCACGCAATTCAGTTCGTCCATGGCCGCATCCTGCTCGGCTGAGGTCTTGCGCGGCAGGCGGGACATTTCTTCGGGCGAGGTGGTCACCGGGCCACAGCAGTCGTGGCAGCCAGGGACGCACTCGAAAGAGGGTATCTGTTGGCGCAGCGAACGAATTTTCTGACTGTTGCAGCTCATTTATCTTACCCACTGTGAATGGGCGCGATTTTGCCTGAGTCACGCCACTCAAGACAGCACTGTCCGCCCGCGCCTTGCTCGCGGCCGAACCTGCGGCTTATCCTCGGGAATGTTTTTCAGACGCCAGCAACGGGATCCCGCCATGAACGCCCGCGTTCAACCATCGACCGCCAACGACCAGCACGCCGCTTCTTATTACGCCGCCAGCAGCCACCCACAACCGGACTATCCGCCACTGCAAAGCCAGATTCGGGCTGACGTTTGCGTGGTGGGCGGCGGCTTTTCAGGCCTTAACACGGCGATTGAGCTGGCGGAAAGGGGGCTGAGTGTCGTGCTGCTTGAGGCGCACAAGATCGGCTGGGGCGCCAGCGGGCGTAATGGCGGGCAATTGATTCGAGGCGTAGGTCACGGGCTGGAACAATTCACGAATGTGGTCGGCGCTGACGGAGTTCGTCAGTTGAAGCTGATGGGGATCGAAGCCGTAGAGATCGTTCGTCAGCGAGTCGAGCGCTATGGCATCGATTGCGATCTGACCTGGGGTTATTGCGACCTGGCCAACAAGCCTCGGGATCTCGCCGGGCTGGCCGAGGATGCTGATGAGCTGCGCGATTTAGGTTATCGCCATTCGTTAAAACTGCTGCAGGCCAGTGAGATGCATAGCGTAGTAGGTTCGGACCGTTATGTGGGCGGCCTTATCGACACGGGGTCGGGGCATTTGCACCCGCTGAACCTTGCCTTGGGCGAAGCCGCTGTTGCGCAGTCGCTGTGTGTGCAAGTGTTCGAGCATTCGGCGGTGAGCCGTATCGAATATGGCCCGCAGGTCAAAGTGCATACTGCTGAGGGCCTGGTTCAGGCCAAGACATTGGTGCTGGGCTGCAACGCTTACCTGAATGATCTCAACCCGCAACTCAGCGGCAAGGTCTTACCCGCCGGTAGCTACATCATCGCCACCGAGCCGTTGAGTGAAGAACTGGCCAAGCAGTTGCTGCCTCAGAATATGGCCGTGTGTGATCAGCGTGTGACGGTCGACTACTTCCGGCTTTCAGCGGATCGGCGTCTGTTGTTTGGTGGGGCTTGTCACTACTCGGGTCGTGACCCGCAAGACATCGCGGCGTATATGCAGCCCAAGATGCTCAAGGTTTTCCCGCAGTTGGCGGCGGTGAAGATCGATTATCAGTGGGGCGGCATGATCGGCATCGGGGCCAACCGCTTGCCGCAGATCGGCCGTTTGAAGGACCAGCCTAACGTGTTCTACGCCCAGGCGTATTCCGGGCACGGTCTGAACGCGACCCATCTGGCTGGCAAGCTGCTCGGTGAAGCCATTGCCGGGCAACACAGCGACGGTTTCGAGCTGTTCGCCAAAGTGCCGCATATCACCTTCCCCGGCGGCAAGCATCTGCGCTCGCCATTGCTGGCGCTGGGGATGCTTTGGCATCGGTTGAAGGAATTGCGTTGAGGCTGAAGCTACTGTGGTCAGCACCAAACGCGGTCCTTGTGGGAGCGGTGCTTGGTCTGGGCGGCATTCCGACGATAAGGACACCGCAATTCTAAAGTGAACCGCGTCCGGCCTTATCGTCGGAATGCCGCCCAGACCAAGCACCGCTCCCACAGGACCGCGATCGACCGTTGTGCTTGCGGCGGTCCCTACTCCCGCCAAAACGGCTTCAACCCTTCGCGCATCGCCTGAGCGGAGCTAAGGCCGATATCACTCAGTTGCTCTTCAGTCAGATTCAGCAGCCCCCTGCGTGATGTCCAGCGATGGCGATACAGCGCCCAGCGGCTTAGCTTCGGTCCGCTTGCTGTCTTGGCGACAACTGCTTTTCCGCTACTCAGTTCCTGGCTGTAAAGCGCCAACCGCACATCACTCAACCCGTTCATGTTCCCAACCCTCATTACGTTGTGGTGTGGGTACATGATGAATCGGCGCGACAAACCATTACAGATTCAAACAAATCTATTTATCGGCATACAGATGTTTTCATTACGGCGCTGAATGCTGTATTTTTTGCCTATCTGTACGGTAATCCCCTCAAATATTTCGAGAGTATGCTCATGACGCTCTACGTGAACCTCGCCGAGTTACTGGGCACGCGTATCGAAAACGGCTTTTACCGGCCGGGTGACAGATTGCCTTCGGTTCGGGCACTGAGTGTTGAACATGGCGTGAGCCTGAGTACGGTGCAACAAGCGTATCGCGTGCTGGAAGACAGCGGCCTTGCCCTGCCCAAACCCAAGTCCGGGTATTTCGTGCCGGTCAGCCGCTCTGTTCCGGCACTTCCGGTAGTCGGTCGTCCTGCCCAGCGTCCAGTGGATATCTCCCAGTGGGATCAGGTACTGGACCTGATGCGGGTCAAGGCGCTGCCGAATCTTGTGCAACTGGGGCGTGGCATGCCTGACGTCAGCAGCCCGACGTTGCGCCCGCTGATGCGTGCCCTTGGCCGTATCAGTCGCGATGAGCAGATGCCGGGTCTGTATTACGACAGCATTCAGGGTAACCAGACACTTCGTGAACAAGTTGCCCGCCTGTTGCTGGATTCGGGCTGTAACCTGACCGCCAACGATTTGTTGATCACCACCGGTTGCCACGAAGCGCTTTCGGCCAGCGTCAGGGCCATCTGTGATCCGGGGGATATCGTCGCCGTGGACTCGCCAAGCTTTTTCGGCGCCATGCAGACGCTGAAAGGCCTGGGCATGAAAGCCCTGGAAATCCCTACCGATCCCGTGACCGGCATCAGCCTTGAAGCGCTTGAACTGGCGCTGGAGCAATGGCCGATCAAAGTCATACAGCTGACGCCCAACTGCAACAACCCGCTGGGCTACGTCATGCCGGAAAACCGCAAGCGCGCCTTGCTGACGCTGGCTCAGCGCTTTGATGTGGCGATCATCGAAGACGATGTGTATGGCGATCTGGCGTTCAGTTATCCGCGACCGCGGACGATCAAATCCTTCGACGAAGACGGTCGGGTGCTGCTGTGCAGTTCATTTTCCAAAACCCTTGCGCCAGGCCTGCGCATTGGTTGGGTTGCGCCGGGCCGCTATCTGGAGCGCGTGCTGCACATGAAGTACATCGGCACCGGTTCAACAGCGCCCCAGCCGCAACTGGCGATTGCCGAGTTTCTTGAGGGCGGACATTACGAGCCTCACTTGAGGCGCATGCGCAGTCAGTACCAGCGCAGTCGCGAGCAAATGATCGACTGGGTCATGCGTTATTTTCCGACGGGCACCAGAGTGAGTCGACCACAAGGTGGTTTCATGCTGTGGGTCGAACTTGCCGAAGATTTCGATACGTTGCGTCTGAATCGTGCGCTGTTAACCAAAGGCGTACAGATAGCTGTCGGCAGCATTTTTTCTGCCTCCGGCAAATACCGTAATTGCCTGCGAATGAACTTTGCCGCCAAGCCAACCGCTGAGGTCGAGAACGCGGTGCGTACGGTCGGCGAAACCATTTCACAGCTGATTGCCGAGCAATCGACGCCTGTTGCGTAACTTTTCCGGGGTTTTTGCGGTCATATCGCCGAGCTGTAATTTCCGGATGATCATTTTGAAAAAGACATGGGCCCTGCCCTTTTTTCTGTTCGTCGCGTCGTGGGTCAGCGGCTGTTCGCACGTTCACATACCCAACGAGCCCAGTCAGGCGTTGCCGCCGACGGATTCGGCGTTTGGCCGTTCTGTGCAGGCGATGGCTCAGCCTCACGAGGGTCGTTCGGGTTTTCGCCTGCTGTCCAACAGCACCGAAGCCTTCATGGCGCGTGCCGAGCTGATCCGCAATGCCCGCACCAGCCTGGATTTGCAGTACTACATCGTCCATGACGGTTTGAGCACCCGCGCCTTGATTGATGAGTTGCTCAAGGCGGCTGATCGCGGTGTTCGCGTGCGCATCCTGCTCGATGACACCACCAGCGACGGGCTTGATCACTCTATCGCTACCCTGGCGGCGCATCCCAACATTCAGATTCGATTGTTCAATCCGCAAAGCCTCGGCCGCGAGACCGGCGTGACCCGCAGTGTGGGGCGGCTGTTGAACCTGTCGCGCCAGCACCGGCGCATGCACAACAAGTTGTGGCTGGCCGACAGCAGCGTGGCCATCGTGGGTGGGCGCAATCTGGGTGATGAATACTTCGATGCCGAAGAAAACCTGAATTTCACCGACATCGACATGCTCAGTGTTGGTCCGGTAGCCGAGCAGCTCGGGCACAGTTTTGATCAGTACTGGAACAGCACGCTGAGCAAGCCGATTGCCGAGTTCATGTATTTCCTGCCGACGACTCGCGATCTGGCCAAGGCGCGCAAACGTCTGGAGGCATCGCTCGTAGAGTCGCAGCATAAACACAAGGCGCTGTACGACCGCCTGATGGCCTATCAGAAAAACCCACGTCTCAAAATCTGGTTCAACGAATTGATCTGGGCGCACAACCAGGCACTGTGGGATGCGCCGACCAAAGTGCTGGCCCGTGGCGAACCTGACCCGCATCTACTGCTCACCACGCAACTGGCGCCTGAGCTGCTCAACGCAAACAAGGAACTGATACTGGTTTCCGCCTACTTCGTGCCGGGTGAAGAAGGTTTGCTTTACCTGACCGGGCGTGCCGATGCCGGGGTTTCGGTCAGTTTGCTGACCAACTCCCTTGAGGCGACTGACGTGCCTGCGGTACATGGCGGTTATGCGCCTTATCGCAAGGCGTTGCTGGAGCATGGCGTGAAGCTGTTCGAAATGCGCCGCCAGCCGGGTGATCCCGGCAGTGCAAGTGGCGGCAGCGGGCCGCATCTGTTCAGCAAAGGCGGTACGTTTGGTGGTGGTTCGGATTCCAGTCTGCACAGCAAGGCGATGACGTTTGACCGCCGCAAAGTGTTCGTCGGCTCCTTCAACTTCGACCCGCGCTCGGTGCTGTGGAACACCGAAGTCGGCGTGTTGGTAGACAGCCCTGAACTGACCGAAGCACTGCGCGAACTGGCCTTGCAAGGCATGCAGCCGACCCTGAGTTATGAGGCGAAGCTGGAAGACGGCAAAGTGGTGTGGGTCACCGAAGACAACGGCAAAATCCACACCTTGTACAAAGAGCCCGGCGATACCTGGCGGCGCTTGAACGCGTGGTTCAGCCGGGTCGTGGGCCTGGAGAAAATGCTCTAGGTCGCCAGCGGTTGAACCCCGAACGCTCCGCGTCGCAATGACAGGATCACCAGGCCAAACGCACCTGCCGCCATCAGCAGCGGCAGTGCCTGACCGCTGACCCACTGGCTGCCCGCTCCGGCCGCCAGTGGCCCCAGCAAACAACCGATGCCCCATAACTGCGCCACATGCGCATTGGCGCGAACCAGTGCGTCATCGCGGAAGCGTTCACCAATCAGAATCAGCGACAGAGTGAACAAGCCGCCTGCGCTGGCCCCGAATAGCACCCACAGCGGCCAGATCAGCACGGTATTCACCAGCAGCGGCACCAGCAGGCTTGAAATCATCAACGCCACTGCACAGCTCGAAAACAGCGTGCGCCGCGAAACCTTGTCGGCCAGTGCGCCAATCGGCAATTGCAGAAGCGCGTCGCCCACCACCACGGTGCTGATCATCGCCAGGGCGATTTCCGGAGTGAAGCCCTGACGCAGGCAATAGATCGGCAGCAAGGTCAGAATCAGAGCCTCAAATGCAGCGAACAGCGCTACCGCCCAGGCGATTGCGGGCATGGAGCGACAAAAAGCGAACAGGTCGATGAAAGTGACGCGGCATGCATCGGCGCTAGGCGCCCCGCTTCTGCCCAGCAGCAAAAACGGCGAAATGATCAGCAATGCGACACCGACCCAGAAGCCAGTGTCGTGCTCGGTGCCCAGTGCCCCAAGCAGCAGCGGCCCGGCCAGTTGGCACAGCGCATAAGTGCTGCCATACAGTGCGACGAGACGGCCACGCCATTTTTCGACGACCAGTTGGTTGATCCAGCTTTCACCGAGGATAAAGACGATGGTCAGGATCACGCCGAGCATCAGCCGCAAGACCAGCCAAACCGGGTAATACGGGAGTAGCGCGAGCAGACCTACAGATAGCGCGCCGGCCCACAGGCAGCGGCGCATCAGTGCGGCTGTGCCGAAACGTGCAGCGAGGCCGCTGGCCAGGCTGGCGCCGAGCAGCACGCCGATCGCGGGCATCGCCGCCATTACGCCAATGGCGAACGAGCCGTAGCCCCAGCTTTCCAGTCGCAAGGACACCAGCGGCATGCTGACGCCCAATGCCAGTCCGACGGAAAGCACCGACGCCAGAACCGCGAAATAAGTACCCCAACGCATTCCCACACTCCCGTGGATCAAAAGGCCAAGACGAAACAGCCGGGCTGTCCCAAGGGAAGCCCGGCTGTCTTGAAGCAAATCACCACTCCCTGTAGGAGCTGCCGAAGGCTGCGAACAGCGGTGTCCCAGGCTAACCGCTTCGCAGCCTTCGGCAGCTCCTACAGGGCGGCGCGTGTAGCGGTTACAACTTAATCCACGTCGATTTCAGTTCGGTGTATTTGTCGAACGCATGCAGCGACTTGTCGCGGCCATTGCCCGATTGTTTGAAGCCACCGAACGGCGCAGTCATATCACCGCCATCGTACTGATTGACCCATACGCTACCCGCACGCAACGCTTTGGCAGTCAGGTGAGCCTTGGACAGATTTGCAGTCCAGACGGCAGCAGCGAGGCCATAAGGCGTGTCGTTGGCGATCTGAATCGCCTCCTCGGCTGTATCAAACGTCAGTACCGACAGAACCGGGCCGAAGATCTCTTCCTGAGCGATCTTCATGGCATTGGTCACGCCGTCGAAAATCGTTGGCTCGACATAGGTGCCACCGGTTTCCTGCAGGATGCGCTTGCCACCCACCACCAGTTTGGCACCATCGGTGTGGCCTGCTTCGATGTAAGACAGCACGGTGTTCATCTGTTGGGTATCCACCAGCGCACCCACGGTAGTGGCCGGGTCCAGCGGGTTGCCTGGCTTCCAGCTCTTCAGCGCTTCAATGACCATGGGCAGGAATTTGTCCTTGATCGAACGCTCCACCAACAGGCGCGAACCTGCGGTGCAGACTTCGCCCTGGTTGAACGCGATAGCGCTGGCTGCGGACTCAGCGGCGGCCTGCAAGTCTGGCGCGTCGGCAAAGACAATGTTCGGGCTTTTGCCGCCCGCCTCCAGCCAGATGCGCTTCATGTTCGATTCGCCGGAGTACACCAGCAATTGCTTGGCAATTTTCGTCGAGCCGGTGAACACCGCCGTGTCGACATCCATGTGCAGAGCCAGCGCCTTGCCCACGGTGTGGCCGTAACCCGGCAGTACGTTGAGCACGCCAGCCGGAATGCCTGCCTCAATCGCCAGCTGTGCAATACGAATGGCAGTCAGCGGGGACTTTTCCGAAGGCTTGAGAATGACGGAGTTACCGCTAGACAGCGCCGGGCCGAGTTTCCAGCTTGCCATCAGCAGCGGGAAGTTCCACGGCACAATGGCGGCGACAACGCCAACCGGTTCGCGAGTGACAAGGCCCAGTTGGTCATGGGGCGTTGCGGCCACCTCGTCATACAGCTTGTCGATAGCTTCGCCGCTCCAGCTCAACGCTTGGGCTGCGCCGGGAATGTCGATGCTGTACGAATCGCTGATGGGCTTGCCCATGTCCAGGGTTTCCAGCAGCGCGAGTTCTTCCACGTTTTTGTTGATCAGCGCGGCAAAGCGCAGCATGGCGGCTTTGCGTTTGACTGGCGCCAGTCGCGACCAGACGCCGGAATTGAATGTCTTGCGGGCGCTTTCAACGGCGCGCTGGGCGTCGGCGGCGTCACAGCTGGCAACTTTGGCCAGCAGGCGGCCATCGACCGGGCTGACGCATTCGAATGTCTCACCGGAAGCGGCGTCGGAGTATTCGCCATTGATGAACGCGCGGCCTTCGATCTTCAGGTCCTTGGCGCGTTTCTCCCAGTCAGCATGGGTCAGGGTGGTCATGCGTATGTCCTCCGCTTTTATCGATTAGGGTGTGCGTGGTGGGTGGACTTGTGCAAAAAATAGCCAATCTGCAGTCCACTGCCACCAGGCAACGGCACTCACCACCCTAAACCAGTGATCTGGCGATTTCCAATATCTTTGACATAAGGGCTCGAATGGAGCCGTCCTGTTCGATTTATGCAACATGGTGACGTGGGCCTTTGGCACTATTGAGCAAGGACTTCGTCAAACCAGCAACGCATCTACCGCGAGGGTAAGAAATGACTATCGACAGCATCGTGGACTTCAGCGAAGCCGGTACTGAGGCCGAACGCTATCGCCCGGCACCTGAAAAAATCTTCAAGGGCGACCCGGAGCAGACAATTTATAACCACTACAACAGCCCTTGCGGACAGATGAACGCGGGCGTCTGGGAGGGCGAGGTCGGTCAGTGGTCAGTCAATTACACCGAGCATGAGTACTGTGAAATCGTGCAGGGCGTTTCGGTCTTGCGTGATGACGCGGGCGGGTCGAAAACCCTGCGTGCGGGAGATCGCTTTGTGATCCCGGCAGGCTTCAAAGGCACGTGGGAGGTGTTGGAGCACTGCCGCAAAATTTACGTGGTATTCGAGGCAAAAGCCTGACCCTGGCATTCGATCAGGCACAAAAAAGCCCGCATCGCTGCGGGCTTTTTCGTAAAGAAGAAAAATCAATTACTTGATTTTGCCTTCTTTGTAGATCACGTGCTTGCGAACAACCGGATCGAATTTTTTGATTTCGATTTTGTCCGGAGTGGTGCGCTTGTTCTTGTCGGTCGTGTAGAAGTGACCGGTACCAGCACTAGAAATCAATCGGATCAATTCACGCATGATCTTCTCCCTTAAATTTTGCCGTCGCGACGGAGTTCAGCGAGCACAACAGTGATGCCACGCTTGTCGATGATACGCATGCCTTTAGCAGATACGCGCAGACGAACAAAACGTTTCTCTTCTTCAACCCAAAAGCGGTGATGCTGCAGGTTTGGCAGGAAACGACGACGGGTTTTGTTGTTTGCGTGGGAAATGTTATTCCCAGTCACCGGACCCTTACCGGTAACTTGACAGACTCTCGACATGCCTCAGCCCTCTAAAACCTCATGCCCAACCCGGCATGGGTTGGCCGCTTAATCTCTCAGTCATTTGGCGCCAGGCGCCGCGTTTCTTTAAGGGTCTTACCGGCTACACCTACAGTGAAGGAACCGGGCCCCTAGAAAAGAGCGCTGCTTTATACCAGAAAGGGTTTGGTGTCACAACAGGCAAAGCACTTTACCCCAACATCAGGCAACGTATTCAGCCCAATGGTCAGGTCCTTGCGGGGGTGCTGGCAAATGTACCGCCGGTCGGGTTGTAACCATTGTTCTGTGTCCAAGCATGGTCTAGGGTAACTCCCTTACCAGACTGCGCCAGCAGATGGGGCCCTTTCTGACAGGAATATAGCCATGCGTCTTGCTGCGATACCGTTTTTGTTAGCTCCTCTTTTGTTCCCGGTAATGGCCAGCGCCGCGACGGCCTTGAGCGTCTGCACTGAAGCCAGCCCGGAAGGCTTCGACGTGGTGCAGTACAACTCGCTGACCACCACCAATGCCTCCGCCGATGTGCTGATGAACCGGCTGGTGGATTTCGACGCCCAGAGCGGCAAGCTGGTGCCCAGCCTGGCGCAAAGCTGGACGGTCTCGGCTGACGGCCTGACCTATGACTTCAAACTGCGCCCGGGCGTGAAGTTTCATCACACCGACTATTTCACGCCGAGCCGCGAGCTGAACGCTGATGATGTGGTGTTCAGCTTCCAGCGCATGCTTGACCCGCAGAGCCCGTGGCACAAAGTCGCTCAGAGTGGTTTTCCTCATGCGCAATCGATGCAGTTGCCTGCACTGATCAAGAAGATCGAAGCGCCAGATCCGCTTACCGTGCGCTTCACCCTGGATCACCCGGATTCCACGTTCCTCGCGACGCTGAGCATGGGCTTTGCTTCGATCTACTCGGCCGAGTACACCGCGCAACTGCTCAAAGCAGGCACGCCGGAAAAGC
The DNA here is from genome assembly GCF_900602065.1 of Pseudomonas viridiflava. Taxonomy (GTDB): domain Bacteria; phylum Pseudomonadota; class Gammaproteobacteria; order Pseudomonadales; family Pseudomonadaceae; genus Aquipseudomonas. The sequence goes on from NZ_UWFN01000350.1 coordinate 197,516, forward strand.
TCAACAGCCAGCCGATCGGCACCGGGCCGTTCGTGTTTGAACGTTTCCAGAAAGATGCCGTGGTGCGCTACGAAGCCAACGCCGACTACTTTGCGGGCAAACCTGGCGTCGACAAACTGATCTACGCCATCACCCCGGACGCCAACGTGCGTTTGCAGCGAATTCGCCGCAACGAATGCCAGATTACCCTGTCACCGAAGCCGCTGGACATTCAGGAAGCGGCCAAGGATCCGAACCTGAAGGTGGAGAAAACTGAAGCCTTCATGACGGCGTTTTTGGCGATCAACAGTCAGCACCCGCCATTCGACAAGGCTGAAGTGCGGCAAGCGGTCAATCTGGCGTTCGACAAGGACAGCTACCTCAAGGCAGTGTTTGAAGGCACCGCGGAAGCGGCCAATGGCCCTTATCCGCCGAATACCTGGAGCTATGCGAAAGATTTGCCCGGGTATAAGCAGGATGTGACCAAGGCCAAAGCGCTGCTGGCAAAGGCGGGCGTGAAGGACGGCTTTAAAACCACTATCTGGACTCGCCCAACGGGCAGCCTGCTAAATCCCAATCCGAACCTGGGGGCGCAGCTGCTTCAGGCCGACCTGGCAAAAGTCGGCATCACTGCTGAAATCAAGGTTATCGAGTGGGGGGAGCTTATCCGCCGAGCCAAGGCTGGCGAGCATGATCTGTTGTTCATGGGCTGGGCGGGTGATAACGGTGACCCGGATAACTTCCTGACTCCGCAGTTCTCTTGCGCAGCCGTGAAGTCCGGTACCAATTTCGCCCGTTACTGCGATGCGACGCTGGACAAACTGATCAGTGAAGGCAAAGCCACCAGTGATCAGGCTGCCCGTAGCAAGCTGTATCACCAGGCTCAACAACAGATTCAACAGCAGGCACTCTGGCTGCCACTGGCGCACCCGACCGCCGCCGCCCTCACCCGCAAAGATGTCAGCGGTTATCAGGTCAGCCCGTTTGGTCGTCAGGACTTCTTCAAGGTGCAGGTGAAGTAAATTGATACTTAACGTAGGAGCGCGCTTGCCCGCGATGGCGATTCGGCTGTCGCAGATATTTGTCGATTGGCTTTGAAGGTCCTTCGGCCCTTATCGCGGGCAAGCGCGCTCCTACAGCAAACCCACATACTGTCGGAGAACCCATGATCATCGCCGACCGTCTTCACATCGAAGGCTTGTTCGATACCCACACATCGACGCTCAGTTATCTGGTGATGGATGTTCAGAGCAGGCAGTGCGCGTTGATCGACAGCGTGCTCGATTTCGATCCCAAATCGGGACGGACCAGTACTCAGTCTGCGGATCAGTTGATTGCCCGGGTTCGTGAGCTGGGTGCTTCGGTGCAGTGGATTCTCGAAACCCATGTGCACGCCGATCATGTGTCCGCAGCGGCTTATCTCAAAGACAAACTCCACGCGAAAATCGCTATTGGCAGCCGCATCACAGCGGTGCAAAACGTGTTCGGTGAGCTGTTCAATGCACCGGATGGCTTTGCCCGGGACGGCAGCCAGTTCGACGTGCTGCTGGATGACGGTGCAAGCTTCGCCGTAGGGTCGCTTGAGGTTCGGGCCATGCATACGCCGGGGCACACGCCGGCTTGCATGACCTACGTGTTCGAGGTGGGCGGTGAAAGTGTGGCGTTTGTCGGCGATACGCTGTTCATGCCCGATTACGGCACCGCGCGCTGCGACTTCCCCGGTGCGGATGCGCGCACGCTGTATCAATCGATCCAGAAGATTCTCGCCCTGCCCGACTCCACGCGCCTGTTCATGTGTCACGACTACCAGCCGGATGGTCGCGAGTTGCAGTACATGACCACCGTCGCCGAACAGCGCGCCAGCAACATCCACATCCGTCAGGGGATTGATGAAAGCGAATTTGTACTGATGCGCGAAGCCCGGGATGCCACGCTGGAAATGCCCGTGCTGATCCTGCCATCAGTGCAGATCAACATGCGCGCGGGTCATCTGCCGGAGCCGGAAGATAATGGCGTGCGCTATCTGAAGATTCCGCTGAATACGCTGTGAGCCCGACCTTTGTAGAAACCTGTTGGAGCGAGGCTTGCCCGCGAAGAACGATTGCCCGGTAAGCCTGATGCACCGCAGCGACTGACTCGTCAGAATGCCGCCCAGACCAAGCCCTGCTCCTACGGAAGAGCGCAATCTCATGTGGGAGCCGGGCTTGCCCGCGATGCAGGCACCGCGATTTGACAGATGAACCGAGTTGCTCTTATCGCGGGCAAGCCTCGCTCCCACAGGATCTATGCGATCCGTAGGACCGGCTTTAGCCGGGAGGCCGTCGGTACGTTCGCTAAATTTTCTTCGGCAGAAACACCGCTCTCCCGGCTAAAGCCTGTCCTACAAGGCGGGATCAGCGCTTGCTGGCGAACATTGAGTCTCCGACAGGGACGGCGCTGTGTCAGACGCTCGGGGCTGCATCAACTCGCGCCGTATTCTGCAACCCCGCCAACAGCAGCCGCTGATACAGCTCCTCTTTCAACCCCTGTGGCTGGTCCAGTTGCATGCGTTCCAGGTGCACCGGAAAAGCTGACGGGTCGGGTGCATCCAGTGTCGCCTTGCCCAGCTCGATGATTTCGGTGAGCTTGAACTTGCTTTCCAGCCAATGCAGCGCCCGCAGCAGATCGCGCTCCTCGCTGTTGAAGTCGCAACCCAAGGGGTATTCGGGAAACAGCTGCGAATACTGCTCAGCGACGACCTGCAAGCGCTCAGCGGTGTTGTGAGCGAAGCGTGGGTCTAGCTTAAAGTCCTTGGGCAGCTTGCCCGCTCTTTGCGCCTGTTCGATCAAGCCAGGCTGAAAACGCGAGTCGCTGATGTTGAGCATGGCTTCGATGACGGCCGAGTCGGTTTTACCGCGCAGGTCGGCGATGCCGTATTCGGTGACTACGATGTCTCGCAGATGACGCGGAATCGTGGTGTGACCGTATTCCCAGACGATATTGGAGCTGGTCTCGCCGCCCGACTCGCGCCAACTGCGCAGTATCATGATCGAGCGTGCGTCTTCCAGAGCGTGCGCCTGGGCCACGAAGTTGTATTGACCGCCGACGCCGCTCACCACCCGGCCGTCTTCCAGTTGGTCGGCCACCGCAGCGCCCATCAGTGTGACGGTGAACGCGCTGTTGATGAACCGTGCATCGCGGCGTTGCAGGCGTTTGAGTGCTTCATCGCCGTACAGCTCGTTGATGTAGCTGATGGCGGTCATGTTGAAGTCGCCGAGACGCTCCAGGGAAAACTCTCGCAAGCGCTGATAAAAGCTCTGCGGACCGAGGAAGAACCCGCCATGGACCATAATGCCGTCTGTGTAGGCCGATTCATCGAGGCTGCCGTCGTTTGCCTCACGCTGGCGTATTGCATCGGGGTAGACCTTGCGCCGAATGATCCCTGCATCGACCAGCACCAGCAAACCGTTGACGAACATCTCGCTGCACCCGTAAAGCCCGGAGACGAAGGGCTGCACACCGCCTTCGCGGTCAATCAGGGTTTGCCAGTCGCTGAGGTTCAACTCGGCGAGCAGTGCACGATAAGTATCGTTGTCGGCCTGCCGGGCCAGCAGCGCTGCGGTTAAAGCATCCCCCATAGAGCCGATGCCGATCTGCAAGGTGCCGCCATCGCGCACCAGTGTGCTGGCGTGCAGGCCAATAAAATGGTCCTGAAAACCCACCGGCATGTTCGGCGTGGAAAACAGCGTGCTGCGCTCTTCCTCATCAAGGAGGAAATCGAAATCCTCGGCATTGAGTTCAGAGTCGCCGGGCATGTAGGGCAAATCAGCGTGGACTTGGCCCAGCATCAAAATGGTTTCCCCGGCCGCCCGCCGCTTGGCGATCATGGGTAACAAGTCGAGGGTGACATCGGGATTACAGCTCAGGCTCAGCTTGCCGGGGCGCCGTTCATCCCGGGCAACCAGTTGCGCGACCAGATTCAAGCCGCTGGCGTTGATGTCCCGGGCCGCATGGCTGTAATTACTGCTGATGTAATCGTGCTGAGCGGGTGCGCTGTTGAGCAAACTGCCTGGCTGCATGAAAAACTGCTGAACCCGAATATTGCTCGGCAGGCTGTCACGGTGCAGGTCGGTCAGGAATTCCAGCTCAGGATAATCGTCAAACACCCGCTCCAGAAACGGCTGCAGAAAGCGCCCCTGAAGACCATCGCCAGTGGGCGGCCGGCCCAGACTCAGCGCCGTATAGATCGTCAGCTGCCGCTCGGGCATCTGCTTGATTCGCTCATACAGCGCGTTGACGAACCGGTTTGGCTTGCCCAGACCCAGCGGGATGCCCATGTGGATATGTGTCGGTAGCCGGGCGATGACATGAGCGACCGCTTGATCAATGGAGCTGGACTGCGGCATCGGGTCCTCCGGGACTTTTTATTGGATTGAGCCGTTATTGATGGAGGTTGGACCGGGGCGAATGCAAGTTTGCTGCAACGGCTTGCGCACTTCCTGTAGGAGCTGCCGAAGGCTGCGAAGCAATAACTCTGACACACCGCCTTCGCAGCCTTCGGCAGCTCCTACAAGGTATTCATTTCTTCAAGAATGCCTTATGCAACTCCGCCAGTGTTGCGAAATGGTAGGTCGGCGACTCAGCCTGCAATTCCTCATGACTACCAAAACCATAGCCCACCGCCGCCACATCCAACCCGTTGCGCAGGCCGCCGATCAGGTCGTGTTTACGGTCGCCGATCATCAGGGTCTGTTTGGGATCGAGTTTTTCTTCTGCGAGCAGGTGGGCGATCAGCTCGACCTTGTCGGTACGGGTGCCGTCCAGTTCGCTGCCGTACATCACTTTGAAATGTCGGGCGAAGTCGAAGTGGCGAGCGATCTCATGGGCGAATACCCACGGCTTGGAGGTCGCGATGTACAGGTTACGTCCCTGATCGACTAAGTCGTCGAGCAGTTCGAATACACCATCGAACACCAGGTTCTCGTAGAGCCCGGTGACCTTGAAGCGCTGGCGATAGAAGCCTACGGCTTCCCAGGCTTTGGCTTCGTCGAAACCGTACTGGTGCATGAATTGCTGCAACAGCGGCGGGCCGATGAAGTGTTCCAGTTGGGCCAGGTCCGGCTCATCAATCCCCAGTTGCTTCAGGGCGAACTGGATTGACTTGGTTATCCCCTGGCGCGGATCGGTCAGGGTGCCATCCAGATCGAACAGGATGTTTTGGTAATGCATGCAAACTCCCATGGGTTTTCGGGATCGCCTTGGGTAAAAAACGCAATCCGTTTTCTGTAGGAGCTGCCGAAGGCTGCGAAATCGATACATCTCATACACCGCTATTCGCAGCCTGCGGCAGCTCCTACAGGGACGTATTTACAGGATTCAGCAGGGCTTATCGAAACCTTCCGCCAGGTGCAGGTCCTTGAGCTTCACATAATTTGCGGCGCTGTACGGAAAGAAGGCGATCTCTTTCTCGGTCAATGCACGAACCTGTTTCACCGGGCGGCCGACGTAAAGAAAACCACTTTCCAGTACTTTGCCCGGCGGTACCAGGCTGCCTGCGCCAATGATCACTTCGTCTTCAACCACCGCGCCGTCCATGATGGTGCTGCCCATGCCGATCAAGATGCGATTGCCGATGACGCAGCCGTGCAGCATGACTTTGTGGCCTATGGTCACTTCATCACCGATCAGCAAAGGGAAGCCATCAGGGTTGAACGGCCCGGCGTGGGTAATGTGCAGCACGCTGCCGTCCTGCACGCTGGTGCGCGCGCCAATGCGGATGCGGTGCATGTCACCGCGAATCACGGTCAGCGGCCAGACCGAGCTGTCAGCACCGATTTCGACATCGCCGAGCACAACGGCTGAATGATCAACAAAAGCCCGCTCGCCAAGCGCTGGAGTGTGGTTCTGAAACGTACGGATGGCCACGATAGGCTCCTTCTTTGGCGTCGATAGCTGCGGACCGCGCCGATTGTAATTAAGATGCTTGGGTGTTTCTTCCAGCCAAGGTGCAAAACCGTGAGCGCGAACAACCCGCTTCTGCAATCCTACGACCTGCCACCTTTTTCGGCGATTCGTGCCGAGCATGTCAAACCTGCCATTGAACAGATTCTCGCCGACAACCGCGCAGCGATTGCCGAGATCCTCGCCAAGCAAGGCTCGCAGCCTACATGGGCCGGGCTTGTATTGGCCATGGACGAACTCAATGACCGCCTGGGCGCTGCCTGGAGTCCGGTCAGCCACCTGAACGCCGTGTGCAACAGCGCCGAACTGCGCGAAGCGTACGAGTCGTGCCTGCCGGCGTTGAGTGCCTATTCCACTGAAATGGGTCAGAACCGCGAGCTTTTTCAGGCGTTTGAAGCCCTGGCTAACAGCCCTGAAGCGGCTGGTTTTGATGTGGCGCAGAAAACCATTCTTGAACAATCGCTGCGTGACTTCCGTCTGTCGGGTATCGACCTGCCGCCCGAGCAGCAAAAACGCTATGCCGAAGTGCAGAGCAAGCTGTCGGAACTGGGCAGCCAGTTTTCCAACCAGTTGCTCGACGCCACTCAGGCATGGACCAAGCTGGTGACTGACGAAGCAGCGCTGAAAGGATTGACCGAATCCGCCAAGCAGCAAATGGCCGCTGCCGCCAAGGCCAAGGATCTGGAAGGTTTCCTGATCACCCTGGAATTCCCGAGCTACTACGCGGTAATGACTTACGCCGAAGACCGCGCACTGCGCGAAGAAGTCTACGCGGCGTACTGCACCCGAGCGTCTGATCAAGGCCCGAATGCAGGCAAGAACGACAATGGCCCGGTGATGGAGCAGATCCTCGATTTGCGTCAGGAACTGGCCAAACTGCTTGGTTTTGCGAGCTTCTCCGAGCTGAGCCTGGCGACCAAGATGGCTGAGTCCAGCGATCAGGTGCTGACGTTCCTGCGTGATCTGGCCAAGCGCAGCAAGCCGTTTGCCGCGCAGGATCTGCAACAGCTCAAGGCCTACGCCGCCGAACAAGGCTGCCCGGACCTGCAAAGCTGGGACAGCGGCTTTTATGGCGAGAAACTTCGTGAGCAGCGCTACAGCGTTTCTCAGGAAGCGTTGCGCGCTTATTTCCCCATCGACAAAGTGCTCGGCGGCCTGTTTGCCATCGTTCAGCGTCTGTACGGCATCGAAATCGCCGAGCAGAAAGGTTTCGATACCTGGCATCCGGATGTGCGTCTGTTTGAAATCAAGGAGAACGGCCAGCACGTCGGGCGTTTCTTCTTCGACCTGTATGCCCGCGCCAACAAGCGTGGCGGTGCGTGGATGGACGGCGCTCGCGACCGTCGCCGTACGGCTGAAGGCCAACTGCAGAGCCCGGTGGCGAATCTGGTCTGCAACTTCACCCCGGCCTCGCCGGGTCAGCCTGCATTGCTGACCCACGATGAAGTCACCACTCTGTTCCACGAGTTCGGCCACGGTCTGCATCACCTGCTGACCCGCGTTGAGCACGCGGGTGTGTCCGGCATCAACGGCGTGGCGTGGGACGCTGTGGAATTGCCAAGCCAGTTCATGGAGAACTGGTGCTGGGAGCCTGAGGGGCTGGCGCTGATTTCCGGTCATTACCAGACTGGCGAAGCGTTGCCACAGGACCTGCTGGAAAAAATGCTCGCGGCGAAGAATTTCCAGTCCGGGCTGATGATGGTACGTCAGCTGGAATTTTCGCTGTTCGACTTCGAACTGCACGCCACTCACGGCGATGGCCGCAGTGTGGCGCAGGTCCTGGATGGCATTCGCGACGAAGTGTCGGTGATGCGTCCGCCTGCTTACAACCGCTTCCCGAACAGTTTTGCGCACATCTTCGCCGGCGGTTACGCGGCGGGTTACTACAGCTATAAGTGGGCTGAAGTGTTGTCTGCCGATGCGTTCTCCAAATTCGAAGAGGACGGCGTGCTCAATGCCGACACCGGTCGCGCTTTCCGTGAAGCGATTCTGGCTCGCGGTGGTTCACAGGCGCCGATGGTGTTGTTCGTCGACTTCCGCGGACGTGAGCCGTCGATTGACGCACTCTTACGCCACAGTGGCCTGAGTGAGGATGCCGCAGCATGACCGAAACACCGGTAATCATTACCAAGAAGCGCTTCATCGCCGGGGCTGTCTGCCCGGCGTGCAGCGAGCCCGACAAACTCATGATGTGGAGCGAAAACGACGTTCCCCACCGTGAGTGCGTGGCCTGCGGTTACAGCGACACCCTTAATGAGCAAGGCAACTCGGTGCCTAAGGAGCTCGGCACGCGGGTCAACCAGATCGCGGTCAAGGCCATAGACCCTAAGGTGCAGGGGGTGCAGTTCTTCCCGAATCCGAAGCTGAAAAAGCCGGGTGACCTGGGCTGACTGTCCGCTGCGCAAAAAAGGGTTCGCTCGGTTGGAGCGAACCCTTTTTTATATTTGCGGCGTAGCGTTTGGTTATTGCGCTCCGTTGAAGACGCCGTGCGAGATCAATCCGTCCACACCTTTGCCACGCTTTATAATCTGGAAGTCGGCGTTCTCAAAGTTGCGATCAAAACTGCCTACAACGACAGGCCAACGAATATCGCGCTTGATGATGATTTCCGCCTTGCCCTGGGTGTCGTTGCCATCGGGGTGACCTCGTACAAAAAAGCTTGTACCTGCTTTGGCTTTGATGATTGTCGCGGAGCGAATTTCATCATTTGAGCAGCCGAAGCGGCCACTGCTCATGCGAAAACGGTGAACTGAGTTAAACGGTACCGTGCAGTCCAGATTCTGGGTCGCGCTATTTCCCTCATGCATGGCGATGGCCGCATCTGAAAAATCAGTGGGCGTATTACTGATTTCCAAACGAGAGATTTTGCCATCCAAGCCATTATTGCGCACGTACACTATTTGATAGCTGTTGTTATCCTGTGTTCTCTCGAATGATCCGATAACGATATCTTCGTTAAAGCCGATATCTCTTTTTATATCGATAATGGCGTAATCATCGTATCGGTGCGCATCCGGATTGTCGTACACCGTGATTCGTGTACCTGCCTTCATGCCCGAAATCGACATTGACCGTGCTTCGTCGTTTTCACAGCCTTGTGTTGGGAACTTCAATGTTTTGTGACCGGCAGGAATCGCGCAGACGGTGTCCTGTTTCTTGTCTGCATTATTTCCCTCCCACAGATAGATGCCTCCCTCTGTGAGCGTCCTTGTATAGTTGAGCGTATCGCCGTTCTGGTAATTGTTGATACCGATAAAATGCGGCTTCACGCCACAGTTAGCCGTACGGCGCATCAGATAGGTCAGATTATTATCGTAAGCGCCAGAGTCCAAGGTTGTAGAAGTCGCTGTGTGGAATTGATTCATCAGGAAAAGACGACTCCATTGCTTCCCTGTACGCTCGGCAACTTTTTGGGTGGCGAGAGGCAAGCTGTTCCAGCGTGTTGGACAAGACCAGTTGTGCGCTCTCTCAATGTTGCTGGCCGCGGCCCCCAATGTACTCCAGTGATTTTGGACGATCCAGTCCTGATCAAAAAGGACTGTGACAGTCCTGCCGTTGACGGTGTAGTCACGTGCGACCTCGCGCTTGTCTGTCAGCAGAATCAGGCGATTGTTGTTCTGTGCCATTGCTCTCATCGTTGGCCAGCCCGGCGTTGTAAAATTTTTCGGGTTGAACGAGTAGGTCGCAAGTTCCGGTAGTGCATCGAATACCTGCTGGAGATCCGCTTCTCCTACATAGGTTTCGAGAAATAAAGTCACGACCTCCGAGGGATTGTTTCTGAGGAACGGGATGAATTCATTTTTGAGCTGATTGGCCCATGGACCATAACAGGCCGGTTCTCCTTTATGACATACTTTGATTCGATTGGCGCCCCGCTGCTTGTTATCAACATAAAGGTCTAGCATAAACCCTCTCACGCCATCTCGGAGCTGACGGGGCATTTCAGCCAGATTCTGATTGATCTTTTCGTAAGCGTTGTGGGTGGTCACCCAGTAATTCTGATCGAATGGCTTAGTCCTGTCGGGATTGATAATGATATTGCCGATGGGCGTGGGGATAACGATGCCATTGGAATTGGGAATAGCGATGGCATTGGCATTGGCATTGGCACTGACCTGCGAGCTTGTAATCGTTAACGAGAGTAACGATAGCCCCAGAAGGGTATGTAATTTATTAATGATTTTCACGTTTGAATTCCTTTTCATTTTCCGCTCACCATCCTGGTGAGTGTTATTTCTTGTTGCTAGTGCAACTAGGTGCGAAGTAATAGTTGATTTTCCCATGTAATAAAAGCGGTGGGTTGTTACGCCATATTAGTGCTCGGTTAGTGAGATCACTGGAAGTATTCCCCTTGAGCCAGGACCCGGGAAGCCGCTGATCGGCTGTCGTGTCATGGCTAAGTCTCAAGGTGGCGGGCCCGGGAAAATTGTAATACTGTATGTATAGACAGTATAAAGGGGGTCTCATGTCACTGATTTTCCCGCCTCGCGGCCGGGGCACGGCCAGCAACCCGCATAATCGCTTCGCGCCCACCCGTTCACTGGCTGAGGACGACGGCTGGTATCAGGAAGTGCCGTTGACCCAAGGCACGCAGGTCACCAGCGAGACGGCCAAAAGCATCATCACCCGCAACACCTCCCCTGACATTCCCTTCGATCGCTCGATCAACCCGTATCGCGGTTGTGAGCACGGTTGTATTTACTGCTATGCGCGGCCTAGCCATGCCTATTGGGACATGTCGCCAGGCCTGGATTTCGAAACGAAGCTGATTGCTAAAACCAACGCCGCTGCTGTGCTCGAACAACAGTTGTCGAAACCGGGTTATCGCTGCGCGCCGATTACCTTAGGGGCTAATACCGATCCGTATCAGCCCATCGAGCGCGAGTACAAAATCACTCGCGCCGTTCTCGAAGTGTTGCTGCGTTATCGCCATCCGGTGACGATCATTACCAAAGGTTCGTTGATTTTGCGTGACCTGGACCTGCTCGCCGAGTTGGCGAAACATAACCTGATCTCCGTGTTCATCAGCCTGACGACGCTGGATGACGAACTAAAACGCATACTTGAACCCCGTGCCGCCGCGCCCAAAGCGAGGCTGCGAGCGATTCGGGTGCTACGTGATGCCGGCATTCCGGTAGGTGTGTTGTGCGCGCCGATCATCCCGATGATCAACGACATGGAACTGGAAGCCATGCTCAGCGAAGCCAAGGCTGCCGGGGCATTGAGTGCCAGCTACGTGATGTTGCGCCTGCCGCTGGAAGTCGCGCCGTTGTTCGAGGAATGGCTACACGCGCACTACCCGCAACGGGCGGAACACGTGATGAGCCTGGTCAGGCAGGTGCGTGGCGGAGAGGTTTACGACAGCCGATTCGGTGTGCGAATGCGTGGCGAAGGTCCGTTTGCTGATCTGTTGGCCCAGCGCTATCGCATGGCGATCAAGCGTCTGGGGCTTAACCAGCGGGAGAGCTTCGATCTGGATTGCGAGGCATTCTGCCCACCGGGTGGGCAGATGTCGTTGTTGTAGCTGTTGTCGCAGACTCTTGTGAAAGGTTCTATGTTGGCCTGCAAATACAGTCCTCGTGGGAGCGAATTCATTCGCGAAGAGGCCGGTACATCCACAGCCTATGCATCGCCTGAAATACCGCTTTCCCGAATAAATTCGGTCCCACAGGATCCGGTCTTAATTTAATTTCAATTCAGGCCCTTGCTGCCAAGGCTTTCGCCTTACGCATCTTGATCCGGTAAGCCACTCCCAGAACAACCAGCCACGCCGGGAGCAGGAATACCGACAGCGAAATGCCCGGCGTGAAGTACATGATCGCCAGAATGCCCAGCAGGAACACCAGGCACACGTAGTTGGTCAGCGGGTAGCCCCAGCTTTGGTACTCCGTGACTTCGCCGGCTTCGCGCTTGGCCTTGCGGAATTTCAGGTGGGTGATGCTGATGATCACCCAGTTCAGCACCAGTGCGGACACCACCAACGCCATCAGTAGTTCGAAGGCTTTGCCGGGCATCACATAGTTGATCAGCACACACAGACCGGTAGCAGTGGCCGATACGCCCAACGCCAGCAATGGAACGCCGCGACGGTTCACTTTGAGCAGGGCCTTGGGCGCATTGCCCTGCATGGCCAGACCGAACAGCATGCGGCTATTGCTGTAAACGCAGCTGTTATAGACCGACAGTGCTGCCGTCAGCACCACAACGTTGAGGATCGTGGCGACCAGATTGCTGTCCAGTGCGTGAAAGATCAGCACAAACGGGCTGCCGCCGGTAACGACCTTCTGCCAAGGGTAAAGAGAGAGCAGGATGGCCAGCGCGCCGACGTAGAAAATCAGGATGCGGTAGATCACCTGATTGGTTGCCTTGGGAATGCTGGTTTTAGGGTTTTCAGCCTCGGCTGCCGTAATGCCGACCAGCTCCAGGCCACCGAACGAGAACATGATGAAAGCCATGGCCATCACCAGTCCGCTGATACCGTTCGGGAAGAAGCCGCCGTATTGCCACAGGTTAGCGACGCTTGCATCAGGTCCGCCGGTGCCGCTGGCCAGCAGCCATGCACCGAACACGATCATGCTGATGATCGCGACGATCTTGATCATGGAGAACCAGAACTCCATCTCGCCGAAGATCTTTACGCTGGTCAGGTTGATCAGGTTGATGGCCACGAAGAAGATGGCGGCAGAGACCCAGGTCGGCGTTTCAGGCCACCAATACTGCACGTACTGGCCCACGGCAGTCAGTTCGGCCATGCCCACCAAGACGTAGAGCACCCAGTAGTTCCAGCCGGACATGAAGCCCGCAAAGCGACCCCAGTAACGATTGGCAAAGTGGCTGAAGGTGCCTGCGACAGGCTCTTCCACAACCATTTCACCCAGCTGGCGCATGATGAAAAACGCGATCATGCCAGCGATCGCGTAACCGAGGATCACCGAAGGGCCGGCCATGTTGATGGTGTGTGCAATGCCCAGGAACAGTCCGGTGCCGATAGCGCCGCCGAGAGCGATCAGCTGGATGTGCCGATTCTTGAGCCCGCGATGCAGGTGAGCGGCAGATTTTTGTTCGTTCATAAAGGTCCTGACCCAGGTAAGGATACCGACTGGAGATAAGCCGCCAATCGCTGGTTATGCTCAGCTTTTTGCAAAACAGATGCCACGCACCAGCAGTCGGATTTTTCATGTGCTGCAAAAGGATGACGCAGGCTACCCGGCATTGGCCAAGCGTCAAGCAGAAACTGTTAGGCTTTGCGTCCGAAGCCTTTGAATTCCGACGGATTACACAGCCATGAAAGTCAACGAGATCGACGATTTTGATTTGAAGATCCTGACCCTCTTGCAGGCTAACGGCCGCCTGACCAATCAGGAGCTCAGTGACCTGATCGGGTTGTCCGCATCGCAGTGCTCGCGGCGTCGGATCGGTCTGGAGCAGGCGCAGTTGATCCTCGGCTACCATGCGCGGCTGGCCCCGCAGGCCATGAACCTGGAGGTGGTGGCGATGGTCGAGGTCAAGTTGATCAGCCATCGTCCGGAACACTCGGAAGGCTTTCAGGGGTTTATTGCCAGTGAGGCTGCAATCATCGACGCTTACAAGACTACCGGTGATGCGGACTACAACCTGAAGACAGCCGTGGCTGACCTTGCCAGTTTGAACCAATTGATGGCGCGAATCTCTGCGACCAACTGCGTTTCGCACCTTAAAACTTCAGTGGTGCTGGAGCGCCTGAAGGAAAACAATATCGGCACCGCTTGAGGCGAGCCGCCCCACGGTGTTGATTAACTTTTTTGAACTTATGTGCACGGGTGGCGCGTTTTTTGTTTTATTTTGCGTGATTCGTGCATTTACAGAGGTATAAATGCGCGATCATTATACTTTGTGTAGGATGCGCGCTTGTTGTGTGAGCTTTTGCATTATTCCCCAGATGCTCGCTTACCTTGCTATGTCGCGCCCGAGTTATGCCCTTGCCCTTTACTTCAGGAGTTGTCTTTCATGTTTGCCCACGTTGAGTCCTATGCCGGTGATCCGATTCTGTCGTTGATGGATGCTTATCAGAAAGATCCCAACGCAGATAAAGTCAATCTCAGTATCGGGCTTTACTACGACGAGCAAGGGCGAATCCCGCGTCTGGCCGCCGCTGTAGAAGCCGAGCGCCAATTGCTTGAAGGCCAGCAGCCTCCTTGTGTTTATCTGCCTATGGAAGGCCTCGCCTCTTATCGCCAGGGCGTCCAGGCATTGCTGTTCGGCGAGCAGCATCCGGCGTTGCTGGCGGGGCGCATCGCAACGATCCAGACGGTTGGCGGCTCGGGTGCTTTAAAAGTAGGTGCGGACTTTCTCAAGTCGGCCTACCCGGACTCTCAGGTGTGGGTCAGTGACCCGACGTGGGAGAACCACCACGCGTTGTTCGGCGGGGCAGGCTTCAAGGTCAATACCTATCCCTATTTCAATGCCGCAACCGGTGGCGTGAATTTCGACGGCATGTTTGCCGCTCTGCAGGAGTTGCCAGCGCACAGCATCGTGCTGCTGCACCCTTGCTGCCATAACCCGACAGGTGCGGACCTGACCACGGCGCAGTGGGATCAGCTCATCGAACTGATTGACGCGCGCAAGCTGATTCCTTTCCTGGACACCGCCTATCAAGGCTTCGGTGCTGGCATGAGTGCAGACGCTTATGCGATTCGGGCTATGGCTGATGCCGGGCTGACGGTTCTGGTCAGTAACTCGTTCTCGAAAATCTTCTCGTTGTACGGCGAGCGGGTTGGCGGCTTGTCTATCGTCTGCCCTGACGCGGCGATGGCCGATAAAGTCCTGGGCCAGCTCAAGGCTACCGTGCGCCGCAACTATTCCAGCCCGCCGAAACACGGTGCGCTAGTGGTTTCGGCCGTGCTTAACGACGCAACGCTGCGCAACCAATGGCTGGCTGAAGTCGAAGCGATGCGCCTGCGGATCATCGACATGCGGGTAAAACTGGTAGCCGCTCTCAAGGAAAAAATGCCACAACGTGACTTCGGCTATATCCTCACGCAAAGTGGCATGTTCAGTTACACAGGTTTTAGCAGTGCACAGGTTGACCGACTGAGAAACGAGCACGCCGTTTATCTGATCAGCAGTGGTCGGGTTTGCATGGCTGGTTTGAACGAGCAGAATCTGCCGAAGGTCGTCGAAGCTTTCAGTAGCGTTTGCGAAGGATAACGGGAAAATCAGGGTTGCAGGCCATTCAAACGCCACTAGTGCCGTTGGGCTGTAACCCTTGATCCAGAGCGCTACATTCAGTTTCAGTTAAGTTTTGACGGTTAGCCTGTAAATCTGCATCACCCCGTTGGGCGCGGGCAAATGGATTTGGACGCGATGCCTGTAGTTAGGGTTGCAGCACAAAATCCACATCAATCCGTCAAAGAGGATTAGACATGAGTGACATGGATAAGCAGGTTTCAGCTACGTCGGTAGACGTTAAGCCTGAGGCCGAAACTTCCGACGTAGCGCTGGCTCACATTGTTGAAGGCTTCAAACGTTTTCGTTCAGAAGTCTTTCCCGAACAGGAAGAGCTGTTCAAGAAACTCGCAACGGCCCAGCAGCCGCGTGCCATGTTCATTACCTGTGCCGACTCCCGGATTGTGCCGGAGCTCATCACCAACAGCTCGCCTGGCGACCTGTTCGTGACGCGTAACGTCGGTAACGTAGTCCCTCCATACGGCCCCATGAACGGCGGTGTCTCCACCGCAATCGAATATGCCGTCATGGCATTGGGCGTTCATCACATCATCGTTTGCGGCCATTCCGACTGCGGTGCCATGCGCGCTGTCCTCAACCCGCATACGCTGGAAAAAATGCCGACGGTCAAAGCCTGGCTGCGCCATGCCGAGGTCGCTCGCACTGTAGTTGAAGACAACTGCCACTGCACCGGCGAAAAAGAAACGATGCACGTGCTCACCGAAGAGAACGTCATCGCGCAGCTGCAACATTTGCGTACCCACCCATCGGTAGCGTCGAAAATGGCCAGCGGTGAGTTGTTCATCCATGGCTGGGTTTACGACATCGAAACGTGCGGCATCAAAGCCTACGACGCAGAGCAAGGTCGTTTCCTGGCTCTGGATGGCGATCATCCGACGCCAAAGGCCACGCCGAAGTCTCGCTACTAAAAACGCGACTTTCACCTCGTTCAGACACCTGACGGTGCGCTCATGGCGCGCCGTGAGGCGTCGTCACGTCTGAAGAATCCCGGAGAGTCATCATGGGCCTAGCTCAATTGAAATCCGTTTTGCCCAGAGAACTGCTCGCTTCCGTAGTAGTGTTTCTGGTTGCATTGCCCCTGTGCATGGGGATCGCTATCGCTTCCGGTATGCCCCCGGCCAAAGGACTGATCACCGGCATCATCGGCGGCTTGGTGGTGGGTTGGTTGGCAGGTTCGCCGCTGCAAGTCAGCGGCCCGGCTGCAGGTCTTGCGGTATTAGTCTTCGAGGTGGTCCGTGAGCACGGTATGGCCATGCTCGGCCCGATCCTGCTGCTGGCGGGTGTGCTGCAGATTCTTGCCGGGCGTTTCAAGCTCGGCTGCTGGTTCCGGGTGACGGCGCCAGCGGTGGTCTACGGCATGCTTGCCGGTATCGGCGTGCTGATCGTGTTGTCCCAGGCGCACGTCATGTTTGATGGCGGGCCCAAACCGTCCGGTCTGGATAACCTCGTTGCCTTCCCTTCTACCCTGATTCAGGCGATCGGCCCGGGCAGCGGCATGCAGGCCGGTGCTCTCGGTCTGGGTACGATTCTGGTGATGTGGGTGTGGGACAAGTTTCGTCCTCAGTCGCTGCGCTTCGTGCCGGGCGCGTTGTTGGGTGTTGGCCTGGCGACGTTTGCCAGTATCGCTTTGGCGATGCAGGTCAAGCGTGTGGAAGTGCCGGATAACCTGGCTGAAGCCATCGACTGGCTGCGCCCTGCTGATCTGATGAACCTCGCTGATCCGGCGATTCTGATCGCTGCCTTCGCGGTCGCCTTTATCGCCAGCGCCGAAACCTTGCTGTCGGCGGCTGCGGTAGACCGTATGCATGACGGTCAACGCTCAGACTTCGATAAAGAGCTCAGCGCTCAAGGCGTGGGTAACGTCCTGTGCGGTCTGGTGGGCGCATTGCCAATGACGGGTGTGATCGTGCGCAGTTCGGCCAACGTTCAGGCGGGTGCCAAAACACGTATGTCCGCCATGTTCCACGGCTTGTGGTTGCTGGCGTTCGTATTGCTGCTGTCCAGCGTGCTGCAAAGCATTCCGGTGGCGAGTCTGGCGGGTGTGTTGGTGTACACCGGTTGCAAACTGGTCGACCTCAAGGCGTTTCGTGGCCTGGGCCGTTATGGCCGGATGCCTATGTTCACCTACGCGGCAACCGCTGCGGCGATCATCTTCACGGATTTGCTGACCGGTGTGTTGGTTGGTTTCGGTCTGACCCTGGTCAAGCTGGCGCTGCAAGCTGCACGATTGAAGATCAACCTCGTGCCGATGGAAACTGAAGGCGAGTTTGAACTGCGCATGGTCGGCTCGGCCACCTTCTTGAAAGTACCGGCGCTGACTAAAGTGCTGGAGACTATTCCGGCGGGCAGCACGGTCTATGTGCCGTTGAGCAATCTGAGTTACATCGACCATTCCTGCCTGGAGTTGCTGGAGGAATGGGGGCGTGCCAACGCTGCTCAGGGTTCGCGTCTGAGCATTGAGTCTCGTGGGTTGAAACGCAGGCTGGAAGGCCGGTTGACGACCACCACCGGGATTGGATCGGCGGCGTCGCAGGCTTGAGGTTGTGAGCATTGATGGGGGCCACACGCTGGCTCTCATCAAACAGCATACATACCATTGAATTAGAACCATTTCTGTAGGAGCGAGCTTGCTCGCGATAGCGATTTACCTATCAAATGAAATCGCCTGACAAAACGCTATCGCGAGCAAGCTCGCTCCTACAGGTCCTATGTTTGCCATGGACGTCGTGGCAACTCAGCGCTCTTTTTAACCCCGATCCAGATCCAGACCAAGCCCCAACTGCCGTGACAGGCATGGCCAGCGCTTCCAGGCGGCTTCGGTGTCCGGGCTGTTCAGGCGGTCGCGGTAGGCTTCCACGGACTCCAGCTCGAAGCTTTCTTCGTCAAGCAACTGATCGACCGCGTGATGCACTGCTTCGTCCAGCTGGTTGGCGAACGACTCGCCAATCAACTGGTGGGCGATGACGCTGGCCACCACGGTGTTGGACGGGATCAGCGGACGTGCGAAATGCTTGATGTACAAGTCATTCACTTCCTCAACCAGCCGATGCGCCAGATAGGCCTCATCCAGCAGGCTATCAAGTCCCTCATGTCCGTCCATGATCGCAGGAGGCGTCGTGAAGAAATGCTCGGCGATTTTCAACACAGGTTTGACCTGTCCTTCAATGCCGGCTTCAACCGCGACCTGATGGGCGGCGTCCAGCAAGTCCGGCACAAGATCAATGTAGGCGGTGACGAAGCGCGTCAGCACGCCGCGTGCATCAACTTCCGGTAAATGGATGGCTGGGTGCAGGTGCGGTAACTGGGTTTCAAGTTGACGCAATAATTGGCCAGTCTCGGCCTCGTGCTGGTGGGCACGTTGGATCTGCTCGCGCAAAGCGGCGGTGTTCATGAACGCTCCTGAAGGCGGAAAAACCAGGTACGGAAAGGGGGAGACCATACGTTAGCCTGCTTGAGCGAAAGGCTAAGACGTATTTGTCATAACAAATTCACATATATGTGCATTGGCTATTAAAAACGCCATTTACGCCATTATTGCCTCTTTATTTGTCGAGGCTGCGCATCTGTGTAGACCATTTTCCGGATTTTGCCAGCGCGTTGCACGCATCGGGTGCCTGTCTATACTCGGTTCTGACGGAAGTTGGCTGATGGTCGCCTGTGCGGCTCGGTGTAACTGAAGTGGCAGCCCACTCCCCAAACGCAGGTTTTGACCTGCGGAATAAGAACAATGGGGAAGCTCGCAATGAGGCGACATCCACGCGTCTGGATGTTGCTCCTGTTGTGTTCGGTATTCGATCAGGCACACGGTGCCTGGACGACGAATATGGCGCCTGGAGCAACACAGGTCAGTCATGCGGTATTTGATCTGCACATGATCATTTTCTGGATCTGTGTGGTGATCGGCGTCGTGGTGTTCGGCGCGATGTTCTGGTCAATGATCGTTCACCGGCGCTCTACCGGTCAGGTTGCTGCGCACTTTCACGAACATACCACCGTGGAAATCCTCTGGACCCTCGTGCCTTTGCTGATTCTGGTGGCGATGGCTATTCCTGCGACCAAGACCCTTATCGAAATGTACGACAACACCGAGTCGGATCTGGATATCCAGGTCACGGGATATCAGTGGAAGTGGCATTACAAATACCTGGGCCAGGACGTCGAATTCTTCAGCAATCTGGCGACTACCACTGAGCAGATTCACAACCGCGATGAGAAGGGCGAACACTATCTGCTGGAGGTGGACCAGCCGCTGGTGGTCCCGGTCGGGCTGAAAATCCGTTTTCTGGTGACCGGTGCAGACGTGATCCATTCCTGGTGGGTGCCGGCCTTTGCGGTCAAGCGTGACGCTATTCCAGGCTTCGTCAATGAGGCCTGGACCCGCATCGACAAGCCGGGAATTTATCGTGGGCAATGCACGGAGTTATGCGGCAAGGACCACGGCTTCATGCCGATTGTGGTTGAGGCCCGGAGCAAGGCCGATTACGACACCTGGCTGGCCGGTCGCAAGGAGGAGAGCGCCAGGCTCAAGGAACTGACCAGCAAGGAGTGGACCCTGGAAGAACTGGTTGCGCGGGGTGACAAGGTTTATCACACCACTTGCGTGGCCTGTCACCAGCCGGAGGGCCAAGGCCTGCCGCCGCTGTTCCCGGCGCTCAAGGGCTCGAAAATCGCCACTGGCCCCAAAGAAGCGCACCTCAATATCGTGTTCAACGGCAAAGCCGGTACGGCAATGGCTGCGTTCGGCAAGCAGCTATCGGAAGTCGATATCGCGGCGGTGATCACCTACGAGCGCCACGCCTGGGGCAACAACACCAACGACATGATTACGCCCAAAGATGTGCTGGCGCTGAAAGAGGCGCAGAAATGAAAGTTTTCATGGCTGGAGGTAATCCTGTGGGAGCGGTGCTTGCCCGCGATACAAGCGCCGCGGTTCTTTTATGGACCGCGTCGGCTTCATCGCGGGCAAGCACCGCTCCCACAAAACCTGTGTCATCAGGAAACACCGCAGGAGATAAGCCATGAGCACCGTCATCGACGATCATGGCGCCTCGGGCCATGACGTGGCACACGGCCCCGCCAAAGGCCTGATGCGTTGGTTACTGACCACTAACCACAAGGACATCGGCACGCTGTACCTGTGGTTCAGCTTCACCATGTTCCTGCTGGGCGGCTCCTTTGCGATGGTGATCCGTGCCGAGTTGTTTCAGCCGGGCCTGCAAATCGTTGAGCCCGCGTTTTTTAATCAGATGACCACCATGCACGGCCTGATTATGGTCTTTGGTGCGGTGATGCCCGCTTTTGTCGGGCTGGCCAACTGGATGATCCCGTTAATGATCGGCGCGCCGGACATGGCCCTGCCGCGCATGAACAACTTCAGTTTCTGGCTGCTGCCTGCCGCATTCGGCCTATTGATTTCGACCCTGTTCACCCCCGGTGGTGGTCCCAATTTCGGCTGGACGTTCTACGCGCCTTTATCCACGACCTATGCGCCTGAAAGCGTCACGTTTTTTATCTTCGCCATTCACATGATGGGGATCAGCTCGATCATGGGGGCAATCAACGTGGTCGCGACTATCCTCAATCTACGCGCGCCCGGCATGACCCTGATGAAGATGCCCTTGTTTGTGTGGACCTGGTTGATCACTGCGTTCCTGCTCATTGCAGTCATGCCGGTGCTGGCTGGTTGCGTCACGATGATGCTGATGGACATCCACTTCGGCACCAGCTTCTTCAATGCTGCGGGCGGTGGTGATCCGGTGCTGTTCCAGCATGTGTTCTGGTTCTTCGGCCATCCGGAGGTGTACATCATGATCCTGCCGGCGTTCGGCGCGGTCAGTTCAATCATTCCGGCTTTTTCGCGCAAGCCGCTGTTTGGCTACACCTCGATGGTCTACGCGACGGCGAGCATCGCCTTCCTGTCGTTCATGGTCTGGGCGCACCATATGTTTGTCGTGGGCATCCCGTTGGTGGGCGAGCTGTTCTTCATGTACGCCACTATGCTGATTGCGGTGCCAACGGGGGTGAAGGTGTTCAATTGGGTCAGCACCATGTGGCAAGGCTCGCTGACGTTCGAAACACCGATGCTGTTTGCTGTGGCGTTTGTGATCCTGTTCAGCATTGGTGGTTTTTCCGGGCTGATGCTGGCCATCGCCCCCGCTGACTTTCAGTATCAGGATACTTATTTTGTGGTCGCCCATTTCCATTACGTTCTGGTACCCGGTGCGATCTTCGGCATTTTTGCCTCGGCCTATTATTGGCTGCCGAAGTGGACCGGGCACATGTACGACGAAACCCTGGGCAAGCTGCATTTCTGGCTATCCTTTGTGGGCATGAACATGGCGTTCTTTCCCATGCACTTCGTGGGTCTGGCGGGCATGCCGCGACGAGTGCCGGACTACAACCTGCAATTTGCCGACTTCAATATGGTGTCATCGATAGGTGCATTTACCTTTGGCGCGACGCAGATATTCTTTCTGTTCATCGTGATCAAGACTATTCGCGGCGGCGCACCGGCACCGGCAAAACCTTGGGATGGCGCCGAAGGCCTGGAGTGGAGCATCCCCTCGCCTGCGCCGTATCACACCTTCACCACGCCGCCGGAGGTGAAATGAATATGCGTACCTTGGTGCTGACCCTGTGGGAGCCGGGCTTGCCCGCGATAAACGATAACGCGGTGAGCCTGCGAAATGTGGCATCTGCATCGCGGGCAAGCACCGCTCCCACAGGGCCGCATTCCAAGTCGAGGGTGCGTTGGCATGAATGAAGCTCGCTCTCAGAAAAAGCTGATAACTCGTCTCCTGCTGGTCGTCGTGGTGATGTTCGCCTTCGGCTTTGCACTGGTGCCGCTTTACGACGTGATGTGCAAAGCATTCGGTATCAATGGCAAGACGGGTGATGCCTACCAGGGCTCGCAAATGGTCGACGAGAGCCGGCAGGTGCGTGTGCAGTTTCTGTCGACCAATGCTGTGGACATGGTCTGGGGTTTCTATCCCAAAGCTGATCAGCTGGAAGTACATCCCGGTGCCGTCAACGAGATGTTGTTTGTCGCCCAGAACCCGACGGACCGGCCCATGACTGCTCAGGCGGTGCCGAGCATTTCACCGGGTTCAGCGGCGGTGTACTTCCACAAGACCGAATGCTTCTGCTTCACGCAGCAAGTCCTGCAGCCGGGCGAGCGCATCGAGATGCCGGTGCGCTTTATCGTCGACCGTGACCTGCCCAAGGACGTGAAAAACATGACGCTGGGTTACACCCTGTTCAACGTTACCGCCAGCAAACCCCCCGTGCCGAAAAGCGGGGGCTAGCGAGGAGAGCTTGATGGCCATCCACGAGCACTACTACGTTCCGGCACAAAGCAAATGGCCGATTATTGCCACCGTCGGGCTGTTGGTGACGATGTACGGCCTTGGCACCTGGTTCAATGACCTGAAGGCCGCACGTCCGGACTCCCATGGGCCATGGATCTTCATCGTGGGCGGCTTGTTAGTGGCGTACATGTTGTTCGGCTGGTTCGGCACGGTGATCAAAGAGAGCCGCGCCGGGCTGTACAGCGCGCAAATGGATCGCTCATTCCGCTGGGGCATGAGCTGGTTCATCTTTTCTGAGGTGATGTTCTTCATCGCGTTCTTCGGCGCGCTGTTTTACATCCGCTACTGGTCCGGGCCCTGGCTGGGCGGCGAAGGCTCCAAAGGTATCGCGAATATGCTGTGGCCGAACTTCCAGTACACCTGGCCGATGCTGGACACCCCGGACCCAAAACTCTATCCCGCGCCCAAAGGCGTCATTGATCCGTGGAAGTTGCCGCTGATCAACACGATCCTGCTGGTCAGCTCAAGCGTGACCATCACCCTTGCTCACCATGCCTTGAAACGTGGCCATCGAGGCGCGCTGAAACTATGGATGGCGATCACTGTGTTACTGGGGCTGAGCTTCCTTGTGCTGCAGGTCGAGGAGTACGTCCACGCCTACCAGGAACTGGGCCTGACGTTGGGTTCGGGTATCTACGGCGCAACCTTTTTCATGCTCACGGGCTTTCATGGCGCCCACGTGACCATCGGTACGATCATCCTGTTCGTGATGCTGATGCGCATCCTGCGCGGGCACTTCGATGCGCAGCATCAATTCGGTTTTGAAGCGGCCAGCTGGTATTGGCATTTTGTGGACGTGGTGTGGGTTGGGTTGTTTGTATTTGTTTACGTGGTGTAGATCTGGAGCCTTATTAAACCTGTAGGAGCCGAGCTTGCTCGCGATAAACGATAACGCGGTGAGCCTGCGAAAATCGGCATCTGCATCGCGAGCAAGCTCGGCTCCTACAGGTCCAGTTTTTGTCGCGAGACCGCGCGGGGTTGTGGGCAACGGGCAGCACCAACAGGGCTGTGTCAAACCAACTGGCCGCTGTAAAACCCCCACGCGATCAACGCCAGAGTCACCACCGCCAGGCTGACGCGCAGGGTCAGGGCTTTGAGCAGACGGGTCGAATGGCCGCCGTCTCTGGCTAGAAAAAACAGGCCACTGAACAGGCAGATCACCGTGGCGAACAGCATGAGAACAATCGCTATTTTGAGCATGACGACTCCAGGAGCAACGGCGATGCAATGGAGTATAGGTGGGGCTCGACTCGCCTGGCGGGACAGGCGATGAAGCACTTCACTCCCGGCGTGTTGCCTACGTTGGTGGTCATGATCTTGCTACCGGTGCTGGTAACTCTCGGTTTCTGGCAGCTTGGTCGAGGTGAAGAAAAGCGCGTCATGCTTGCCACTCACGCCGAGCGCAGGGCTGAGGCCCCTGTCGAAATTGATCAGTTAATGAACAGCACCGACCTCGCCTGGCGTCGCGTGCAGATGCGCGGGCATTTTGATCCGCAGCATAGCCTGCTGCTGGATAACAGCATCCGGGAGGGGAAAGCCGGTGTGGAGTTGATCCAGCCGTTTCAGGATGAGGCCAGTGGTATCTGGGTCTGGGTGAATCGCGGCTGGTTGCCTTGGCCAGACCGGCGCGTGCCACCGCTTTACACCACCCCGCTGCAAACGATCAGCCTGCTGGGCTGGGTTTACGTGGTGCCTGCCACTTTCCAGTTACACGCAGACGCTGCCAGCGCCTCTTGGCCACGACTGATTACAGCCGTGCAGCCTGACATGCTATGGGCGGAGTTGGGGCGCGAGGGTTTCCGTCAGGAGCTGCGCATGGAGTCAGGGCCGGGTGCATACCGCGTTGATTGGCCGGTCGTTGCGATGAGTCCGGCAAAACATCTGGGCTACGCCGTGCAGTGGTTCGCCATGGCGACGGCGCTGGTCGGGCTTTATCTGTATTTCGGTTGGCATCAGGCGCAAAACAACAAGAATAGACCGGAGGACCCTCATGGGAACAACCATCAATCCAGCCAGCATGTCTGAACAGCGCCCGCCGCCGAACCGGCGCAAGGGGCGATTGCAGTTACTGTTGGTGCTGCTGGTGGCCATCGGGCCCATGATCCTGGCCACCAGCATGTACAAGTTCAAGTTCTGGGTGCCGGACAATCGCAGCTTTCACGGCGAATTGATCGGCACTGGTCAGAGTCGCGCAGATCTGGGTATTCAGGCCAAAGAGTCGCGTTGGCAACTGTTGGTCAGCGCGCCCGGAGTCTGTGGCGTCGATTGCCAGCAACTGGTGTTTCTTGCACGGCAAATCCAGATCGGCCTGGGGCGTGATGCCTCTCGTGCCAGTCACGCGCTGGCCAGTGCGCAACCGCTGAGTGCTGACTACGACGCCACACTGAGCCGGGAATATCCGCAGCTGCAGCGCTATCCGCTTGAACTTGCGCAGTATCAAAAGGCTGCGCCCGGCATTGAAGTGCCTCAACTCTGGATCGTCGATCCTCATGGCAATCTCGTATTGCGCTACGGCGCTGATGTTAACGGCAAGGATTTGCTCAAGGACCTGCGGCAACTGCTGAAGCTATCGAACATCGGCTAGGAGGTCACTATGACCAGGCCCGGATTTCGTCTTGCTCTGCTTGCCACGCTGCTGGCGCTGTTCGTGGTTTTATTGGGGGCCTATACCCGCCTCACCCATGCGGGGCTTGGCTGCCCGGACTGGCCGGGCTGTTATGGATTCATCAGCGTGCCAGGCAATGACCTGCAACTGGCCCACGCAGAGCTGCACTTTCCCGACGCGCCAGTGCATGCCGCCAAGGGCTGGAGCGAGATGCTTCATCGCTACTTCGCGGGAGGGCTGGCGCTACTGATCATGCTGTTGGCTGCTCAGGCCTGGCGGCACCGTCTGCAACCGGGGCAACCGCTGAAGCTGCCTTTGTTATTGCTAGGCGTGGTGTTTGCGCAGGCCACCTTCGGCATGTGGACCGTTACCCTCAAGCTTTGGCCGCACGTGGTGACGGCGCACTTGCTGGGCGGGGTGGCGACGCTGAGCCTGTTGTTTCTGCTGACGCTACGTTTGAGTGGTGCCTTTGTTACACCGCCACGGTTGCCTGTGAAGCTTAAGCGCCTGGCCGTTATCGGCTTGTTGATGGTTGTATTACAGATCGCGCTGGGTGGTTGGGTCAGCGCCAACTATGCCGCATTGGCCTGCACCGACGTGCCCACCTGTCAGGGCCAGTGGTGGCCGGAGGCAGACTTCGCCAACGGTTTTCATCTGGCTCAACACATTGGCCCGAATTATCTGGGCGGCAAACTCGACAGCGAGGCGCGCACCGCGATCCACCTGACTCATCGCGTCGGCGCGTTGCTGGTCACGCTGTCGCTGCTGAGCCTGGCGTGGCAACTGAAAAAGTCAGGGCTCACAGGCATAGCGTTGCTATTGGTGACGGTGCTCGCGGCGCAGATAAGCCTCGGGATCAGCAATGTGTTGTTCCATTTGCCGCTGATTACCGCCCTGGCCCACAGCGCGGGCGGTGCGATGCTGATGTTGAGCATGGTGATGATCAATTATCGGCTGAGCAGCGCAGCCCTGTTTGGGCGAGGTTTACCCGCGAAGAGCCCGGCACGTTCAGTCAAGCCTTTGGGACTGAGGCACCGAAGTCACGGGCAAGCCTCCCTCCAGCCCTCCGCACAGGGCGAGAGATTCGGCCCATGACCGCTCTGGCCGATGTCCGCCGCCAACCGTTATGGCGCGACTACCTCGAACTGACTAAACCCAAGGTCGTGGTCTTGATGCTGATCACCTCGCTGGTGGGTATGTTTCTCGCCACGCGTGCCGGTGTAGCGTTGCCGGTGTTGCTGTTTGGCAATCTGGGGATTGCCTTGTGCGCGGGCGCGGCGGCGGTGGTCAATCATGTGGTGGATCGACGTATCGATGCCGTCATGGCCCGCACCCATAAACGGCCGATCGCAGAAGGCCGGGTATCACCTGCTGCGGCGTTGAGCTTCGCATTGTTGCTGGCGATGGCGGGACAGGCGCTGTTGCTGATTTTCACCAATCAGCTCACGACGTGCCTGACCCTGGCCTCGTTATTGGGCTACGCGGTGATCTACACCGGCTTCCTCAAGCGGGCCTCGCCGCAAAACATCGTTATCGGTGGCTTGGCGGGTGCTGCGCCACCCTTGCTGGGCTGGACGGCGGTGACCGGCCATGTGAGCGCTGAGCCGATGTTGTTGGTGCTGATCATCTTTGCCTGGACGCCCCCGCATTTCTGGGCGCTGGCCATACATCGCAAGGACGAATACGCCAAGGCGGGTATTCCCATGCTGCCGGTCACTCACGGCGAGCACTACACCAAAGAGCACATCTTGCTGTACACGCTGATGCTGCTGGCAGTCAGCCTGATGCCGTTTGTGATTCACATGAGCGGTTTGCTGTATTTGCTCTGCGCGCTCGGGTTGGGTGGTCGCTTCCTGTTCTGGGCGTGGGTGCTGTACCGTGGCACGCTACCGCACGCCGCGATCAGTACTTTCAAGTACTCTGTTTACTACCTGTTTGCGCTTTTTGTTGCGCTGCTGGCAGACCATTACCTACTGTTGATCCTATGACTCGAACTCAGAAAACCGTTTTCATCCTGGTTGCCATCGTCGCTTTGATTCTTGGTCTGACCGTTAACCGTGTTTTGTCGGGTAAAGGCTCGGGGGATCAGACGGCGTTAATCGATGCCGGCATCATTCTGCTGCCGCAAAGTCGCAAACTGCCCGACCTGACCATGACCAATCAGGAGGGTCAGCCGGTGCAGGTCAATGCATTCAAGGACAAGTGGACGTTGCTGTTTTTCGGTTACACCTATTGCCCGGACATTTGCCCGACCACCCTCGCCCAGTTGCGCCAGATCAAGAGCGAGTTGCCCCAAGAGGCGTTGAGCAAGTTACGGGTGGTGTTGATCAGCGTTGATCCCAATCGCGACACGCCGCAGCAGCTCAAGCAGTACCTGGGCTATTTCGATAAGGATTTCGTGGGGTTGACCGGCAGCGTGCCGGACATCCAAAAACTGGCCAACGGAGTGAGCATTCCGTTTATTCCCGCCGATACCAGTAAACCGGGTTACACGGTAGATCACAGCGGCAACCTTGCGTTGCTCGGGCCTGATGGTCATCAACGCGGTTTTATCCGGGCGCCGTTCAACAATCAGAAGCTGCTGGCGCAGTTGCCGGGATTGTTGGAGCGGGAGTGAGACGCGGCTAACGCGTGAACTGTAGGAGCTGCCGAAGGCTGCGATGGCGGAGTGTCAGCACTGAATGCTTCGCAGCCTTCGGCAGCTCCTACAGAGAATGCATTCCCTTCCGAAGATGCATTCTCTGTAGGAAGGCGGGATCAGCTTAGAACGCTGGAACCACAGCGCCTTTGTATTTCTCGGCGATGAATGCTTTCACTTCCGGGCTTTGCAGCGCAGCGACCAGCTTTTTCATGGCGTCCGAATCCTTGTTGTCCGGGCGTGCTACCAGAATGTTGGCGTAAGGCGACTCGGCACCTTCGATGATCAGCGCGTCTTTGGTTGGATCAAGCTTGGCAGTCAACGCGTAGTTGGTGTTGATCAGTGCCAGGTCAACCTGAGTCAGCACACGTGGCAGGGTAGCCGCTTCCAGCTCGCGGAACTTCAGGTTTTTCGGGTTCTGCAGCACGTCACTCGGCTTGGCCAGGATGCTGGTTGGATCTTTCAGAGTGATCAGACCCGCTTTGGCCAGCAACAGGAACGCGCGGCCTTCGTTGGTGGCATCGTTAGGCAGCGCAACGTTCGCACCGTCCGGCAAATCGGCCAGGTTCTTGATCTTGTCCGAATAAGCACCGAACGGTTCTACGTGAACCTTGGCGACGCTGACCAGATCAGTACCTTTGCCCTTGTTGAACTCATCCAGATACGGCTGGTGCTGGAAGAAGTTGGCATCCAGACGCTTCTGAGCAACCTGTACATTGGGCTGCACGTAGTCATTGAAGACCTTGATCTGCAGGTCTACGCCTTCTTTGGCCAGGGTCGGCTTCACGAACTCAAGCAGCTCGGCGTGAGGCACGGCGCTGGCTGCAACAGTCAGGGTTTCATCGGCATGCGCGGACAATGCGGCGACGGCGGCAAATACGGCCAACAGCTTCTTCATACATCAACTCCTTTGAGGACCCGCCATCGTGGCGGGCCATTGCCGACAAAATCGGCCAATACTTAGCGGTGGGAAAAGTGCGCGACCAGTTTGTCGCCGATGGTTTGCAGGATTTGCACCAGCACCAGCAGCAATACGACCGTCACGAACATCACATCGTTCTGGAAGCGCTGGTAACCGTAGCGGATCGCCAGATCACCCAGCCCGCCTGCGCCAACAGCGCCCGCCATGGCGGTGAACGACACCAGCGCAATGGCCGTAACGGTAATGGCAGCGAGGATGCCGGGGCGAGCCTCAGGCAGCAGCGCCTTGACGATGATCTGCCGGGTGGTGGCACCCATCGCCTGAGTCGCCTCAATGATGCCGCGATCCACTTCACGCAGCGCTGTTTC
Source organism: Pseudomonas viridiflava (assembly GCF_900602065.1). Taxonomy (GTDB): domain Bacteria; phylum Pseudomonadota; class Gammaproteobacteria; order Pseudomonadales; family Pseudomonadaceae; genus Aquipseudomonas. The sequence continues at coordinate 226,560 of NZ_UWFN01000350.1, forward strand.
TACCAGGCGGGCGAAGAAGGGCGTGGCGCCTGCGATCAGCGGCGGCAAGGTGCCGAGAATACCCAGCGTAGTGCCGGTGATGATCTCGGTCACCGGCATCATCACGATCAGCAGGATGATGAAGGGCAAGGCCCGCAGCAAGTTGACGATGACGGCCAGCACCGAGTACAGGCCTTTGTTTTCGAGCAACTGGCGTGGCGAGGTGAGGAACAGAATCACGCCCAGCGGCAAGCCCAGCAGCACGGTAAAGCCCAGAGACACGACCAGCATGTTCAGGGTATCAAGCGTGGCGATCCAGATTTCTGCCCAGTCGACGTTGGGGAATAAAGTCAGTAGAGCGTCCATTAGCGCAGCACCTCCATATGAACATCCGCGGCGGTGAAGCGAGCGAAGGCGGCGTCCATGTCGCCGCCAGTGATAGCCAGGGTCAGTTGCCCGTAAGGCGTGTCCTTGATGCGATCAATGCGTCCGGCCAGGATGCTGTAATCCACGCCGGTTTCTCTCGCGACAGTGCCGAGCAACGGCGCGTAAGTCGCCTCACCCTGGAAGGTCAGACGCACGATGCGGCCTTCGACGTGTGCAAAGTCATCGCGCTGTTCGTTTTCGTCGATTTGCTCGTGTTCCTGAACAAAGCGCTTGGTCGTCGGGTGCTGTGGGTGCAGGAATACATCAGCGACCTTGCCTTGCTCGACGATTACGCCGGCGTCCATGACGGCGACGTGGTCGCAGACACGGCGGATCACGTCCATTTCATGGGTGATCAGGACGATGGTCAGCTTCAGCTCACGATTGATCTCCGCCAACAGTTGCAGGACCGACGCCGTGGTTTGCGGGTCCAGGGCGCTGGTGGCTTCATCGCAGAGCAGAATCTTTGGCTTGGTGGCCAAGGCGCGGGCAATACCGACACGCTGCTTTTGCCCACCGGACAGTTGCGAAGGGTATTTCTTCGCGTGGTCGGACAAGCCAACCCGGGCGAGCAGTTCCGCTACGCGCTGATCGATCTCGGCGCGGGACATATCACCGGCCAGCGTCAGCGGCATGGCGACGTTGTCGGCCACGGTCTTGGAAGACAGCAGGTTGAAGTGCTGGAAGATCATCCCGACCTGCTGGCGGAAGCGCCGCAAGCCATTGGCGTCAAGGGCAGTGACGTCGTCTTCGTCAACAACGATCTGCCCGCCGCTCGGGGTTTCCAGGCGGTTGATCAGGCGCAGCAGGGTACTTTTGCCAGCCCCTGAATGGCCGATCAGGCCGAATACCTGGCCGTCTTCGACGCGCAGGCTGGTGGGGTGCAGGGCCGGAATTTCCTTGCCTGCCACCCGGTAGGTTTTATGGACGTTATGGAACTCGATCACTTAGCGAACCTTGTGGGGGCGCGTTAAAAATTCAGCGCAGCGGCAGGACGCGCACCGGCTGATTCGCACCGGCTGGATAGGCCGGGCGCGCATTTTAGCCTGTCCGTCGGATGGTATTTAGCATTTATTTCATAACGGACCTGCTGAAATGGAATAAGGCGATGGATGGCAAGGATCGCGATTTCCGGTGGGAGCAGAGCTTGCTCGCGATAAAGGCTCCGCAAATATCAGGCATATCGCATCCAGTCTTATCGCGGGCAAGCCCAGCTCCTATCAAACAAAAAATAACTCACTGAATAAATGAGGTTTTTATGTGGGAGCGGTGCTTGCCCGCGATAAGCACACCGCGGTTTACCCTTCAAACCGCGTCGCCTTTATCGTCGGAATGCCGCCCAGACCAAGCACCGCTCCCACATAGAACCAAGTTTGGTGCGCGAGAGCGATGTGTCAGGGACACCGGGGCGACTCCCACAGGAAATCGCTCCAGTGGAAGTACCACCCGCCAGATCTTCAGAAAAAACACGGAACGCCTGTTTTTCTTCTCAGTCACTTTCTTAGCGCCGTGACTTCCCTGAGGCCCTTACCAGGGAATTCTGCTTATAAGCCCCATGCCGTTCCTGGCTAAAGGGCAGCCTGTTACTGAGGAGTTTTTGTCTGATGGCTACGAAGAAACCAACGAATGCACCCGATGGATCTAAAAGCGAACTAGCAGGAACCGACACTCTGGATCGTGGCAACACCAACGCCAAGCTGGAAAGCCTGGAGCAGTTTCGCTCCGATGCTACTCAGCAAGCGCTGCGCACCAACCATGGTGTCAAAGTTTCCGACAACCAGAACAGCTTGAAGGCCGGTGACCGCGGCCCTTCACTGCTCGAAGACTTCATCATGCGTGAGAAAATCACGCACTTTGACCACGAGCGTATCCCGGAGCGCATCGTCCACGCGCGCGGCACGGCTGCTCATGGCTATTTCCAGACTTACGAAGACCACGCCGAACTGACCAAGGCGGGCTTCTTGCGTGATCCCGGCAAGAAAACCCCGGTGTTCGTGCGCTTTTCCACCGTGCAAGGCCCGCGTGGCTCAGGCGATACCGTCCGCGACGTGCGCGGCTTCTCGGTGAAGTTCTACACCGATGAAGGCAATTACGACCTGGTTGGCAACAACATGCCGGTGTTCTTCATCCAGGATGCGATCAAATTCCCGGATTTCGTTCACGCGGTGAAACCTGAACCGCATAACGAAATTCCTACCGGTGGCTCGGCGCACGACACGTTCTGGGACTTTGTCTCACTGGTGCCTGAGTCGGCTCACATGGTGCTGTGGACCATGTCCGACCGTGCAATTCCTAAAAGCCTGCGCACCATGCAAGGCTTTGGCGTACACACGTTCCGCATGATCAACACCGAAGGCAAATCGACCTTCGTGAAGTTTCACTGGAAGCCCAAGTTTGGCGTGTGCTCACTGGTGTGGGACGAAGCGCAGAAGCTGGCCGGTAAAGACACCGACTTCCACCGCCGCGACTTGTGGGAATCCATCGAAACCGGTGACTACCCTGAGTGGGAACTGGGTGTGCAGATCGTTGCAGAAGAAGACGAGCACAAGTTCGACTTCGATATTCTCGATCCGACCAAGATTATCCCTGAAGAGCTGGTGCCGGTGACGCCGCTGGGCAAGATGGTGCTTAACCGCAACCCGGATAACTTCTTCGCGGAAACCGAACAGGTCGCGTTCTGCCCTGGTCACGTCGTGCCGGGTATCGACTTCTCCAATGATCCGCTGCTGCAAGGTCGTCTGTTTTCCTATACAGATACCCAGATCAGCCGTCTGGGTGGGCCCAACTTCCACGAGATCCCGATCAACCGTCCTGTGGCGCCTAATCACAACGGTCAGCGCGATGCTCAGCACCGCACGACTATCGATAAGGGCCGTGCTTCGTACGAGCCGAACTCGATTGATGGCGGCTGGCCGAAAGAAACCCCTGCTGGCCCGGTGGATGGCGGCTTCGAGAGCTATCCAGAGCGCATCGAGGCGCACAAGGTTCGCCAGCGCAGCGAGTCGTTCTCCGATCATTTCTCGCAAGCGACGCTGTTCTTCAACAGCATGAGCCATGCCGAGAAAGAGCACATCATTGCGGCGTACAGCTTCGAGTTGGGCAAGGTTGAGCGCGAACACATTCGTGCACGCCAGGTGAACGAGATCCTTGCCAACATCGATCTGGAACTTGCCAGCCGTGTTGCCGCCAACCTGGGTCTGCCGGCGCCAACCGCACCGACCGTGCCAGCCAGAAAGCAATCGCTCAAAGAGTCGCCTCTGCTCAGCCAGATGAACCTGCTCGCCGGGGACATCGTGTCGCGCAAAGTAGCGATCCTGGTAGCCAATGGTGTGGACGATAAGGCTGTAGCGGCCATGAAAGCGGCGCTGGAAGCTGAAGGCGCTCACGCTAAGGTGCTCGGCCCGACCTCCGCGCCAGTGAAAACGGCTAGCGGTGCGAGTCTGCCGGTTGATGCATCCATGGAAGGTTTGCCGTCAGTAGCGTTTGACGCGGTATTCATTCCGGGCGGCGCTGCTTCGGTGAAAGCATTGAGCGGCGACGGTGTCGCGCTGCACTACGTGCTAGAAGCGTACAAACACCTGAAGGCGATTTCTGTGAGTGGTGAGGCGAAACAGATCATTGATCTGCTGCATCTGGACAAGGATGCCGGGCTGCTGGAAGTGTCTGACAGCAAATCCTTCAAGTCTTTCTTCACCGCGATAGCCCAGCACCGGGTCTGGGATCGCGAGCCGAAGGCTAAAGCGATTCCTGCTTAAAGGCTAAGCAGGCATCACTCTCATCCTTGTGGGAGCGGTGCTTGCCCGCGATAAGGCTGGATGCGATTTCACTTTAGACCGCGTCGCCCTTATCGCGGGCAAGCACCGCTCCCACATGAGGACTGCATTTTGCCTCTATTGCTGTGCAGGCTTCAGAACGACGGTCGCCTTCTCATTGCGCTCGATCTTGCGGCGCAGTTCCAGCTCGAAATCCGGATTGATCTTGTTCACCCGTTTGGTCAGCAATGTGGCCAGCCATGGGTAATCGTCTGTGCGCGGTACTTGCAGCAATACGACGCAATTGAATGCGACAGTATCGGCTGCGATAGCATCCAGCTGACGACGAAGTTGCGCCATATCGCCGATCTTCAACTCGATGGTGGTGCTTTCTGCCGATGGATCAATCAACTTGGCAACACGCTTCGCTTCAGCTGCCTTCAATTCTGCTTCGGCTTTGTCCAGCTCGGCTTTACGGGCATGGGCGATGGCGCCATTGACGCCACTGGTCAATGCAGGAGCCTTGGGCATCAAGGCTCGGGCGCGGCTCAGGGCCGTTGCGGCAGCGTTGACGTCACCCTTTTGCAGGCCAATCTGGCTACGGCTCAAATAGGCCTCAGCCAGGCGACGCTGGAACGGCTCAAGACGAATGTCTGTCGGCGCTGCTGCTTGCAGCTTTGCCAACTGATCTTCGGCGGTGGCCAGTTCATTGGTAGTAATGCTCTGCTCAAGCTGGGCGAAACCGTCTGGCTCGGTTACGGCCACAGGCGTGTCCACCGATGGCGCGCTTTGACAGGCAGCCAACAGGACGGAAAATGCGGCAAGCAGCAGATAACGGGATGCGAACGGCTTCATTCCTGCGATTCTCTAATTGCGCAAAAAACGAGCAAGTCTACACCGCTCGTTTGGGTAGGACAAAACTCAGCAGAAACAAAGCCGCTGCTGAAACCACAATTGATGGCCCTGCCGGGGTGTCCTTGAACCAGGACATCGACAGCCCAAGGCACACAGCTACTACGCCAAGCACGCTTGCACCAAGCGCCATTTGCTCCGGCGAGCGGGCGTGACGCTGTGCCGCAGCTGCTGGAATGATCAGCAGTGAGGTAATTAACAAAACTCCGACGATTTTCATTGCCACAGCGATCACGACAGCGATCAACAACATCAGCGCCATGCGCAGGCCCGCGACCGGCAGACCTTCAACCTTTGCTAGCTCTTCATGCACCGTGATTGCCAGCAGCGGACGCCAGAGCACTACCAGTAACCCTAGCACTGCCAGCGAGCCGCCGAGTATCCAGACCAGATCATTGGCGCTGATCGCCAGCAAGTCCCCGAACAGGTACGCCATCAGGTCGATGCGCACGTCATGCATGAAACTCAGCACCACCAGCCCGAGGGACAAGGTACTGGGCGCGAGTATCCCAAGGAGAGTGTCCGACGCCAACGGCTGACGTTGCTGCAGCGTAACCAGCAGAATCGCCAACAGCAGGCAGCCGACTGTCACCGCAATTGTCGGGCTGACATCCAGTAGAAACCCCAGCGCGACACCCAGCAGAGCGGCGTGAGAAAGGGTGTCGCCAAAATAGGCCATGCGTCGCCAAACCACGAACGAGCCCAGAGGGCCGGCAACCAGCGCCAAAGCCAGGCCAGCAAGCAAGGCGTAAAGAAGAAAATCAGCCATGCTTGCAGCTGTCTCCGTGAACGTGTGTGTGGGTAGAGCCGGCCAAATCGGCGGCGTCCTCGACGACTTCGCCATGCAAATCATGAGCGTGGTCGTGATGGTGGTGATAAATCGCCAGGCTTTGTGCGTTCTTGCCGAACAACTCGACAAACGCAGGATCGTGACTGACCTGTTCCGGGTGGCCGGAGCAGCAGACGTGGCGATTGAGGCATACCACTTGATCCGTTGTGCTCATCACCAGATGCAGGTCGTGAGAGACCATCAATACGCCGCATCCGTGACGATCACGCAGGCGGGTGATCAAGCTATATAGCTCGGCCTGCCCCGCTACATCGACGCCCTGCACGGGCTCATCCAGGACTAGTAGTTCCGGTTCGCGCAACAGGGCGCGGGCCAGCAGAACGCGCTGCATTTCACCGCCGGAAATCCCCTGTAGCGGACTGTCGATGACTTTCTCGGCACCCACTTCCACAAGGGCTGCCAGCGCACCCGCTCGATCTACGCCGGGAACCAGACGCAGGAAACGCAGCACGGACAGCGGTAGCGTCGGGTCAACATGCAGCTTTTGCGGCATGTAGCCAACACGTAGCTTCGATTTGCGCCACACGCTGCCGGAATCCGGCTTGAGCAAGCCAAGCACCGCACGCACCAGCGTTGTTTTACCTGCGCCGTTGGGGCCGATCAGGGTGACGATTTCCCCGGGCTTGACGCTCAGGTGAATGTTTTCCAGCACGTTCTGCCCGGAAAGGGCGACGCCGACGCGCTCAAGTTTGATTAACGCGTTGCTCATCAGGCCGCCTTGCAGCCGGAACATACCCCGATGATTTCCACGGTCTGGCCTTCGACGGCGAAACCGACTTCGGCGGCGGCGCCTGTCACGGCGTCACTGATGGTCGGGCTTTGCAGCTCGATGGCGGCGTGGCATTCACGGCAAATCAGGAATTGACCCTGATGCGCGTGAGTCGGGTGGTTACAGCCGGTGAAGGCGTTCAGCGAAGCAATGCGGTGTACCAGGCCGTTTTCCAGGAGGAAATCCAGCGCGCGGTAAACGGTAGGCGGCGCGGCGCGGCGGCCGTCTTCTTCGCTGAGTACGGCGAGGATGTCATAGGCACCCAGCGGTTTATGGCTTTGCCAGACCAGTTCCAGCACGCGGCGGCGCAAAGCGGTCAGGCGCAGGCCTTTCTGGGCGCACAGCGCATCGGCTTCGGAGAGCGCGGTATGCACGCAATGGGAGTGGTCGTGAGGGCGACTGGCCAACGGTGTAATAGGCATGGGCGGCGACGATATTTGCTAGAGACGTTATTATGTTACCCGTTCCCGCCTTCAATGAGTGGCCCACGTGCATCGTCTTTTTGCCTTTTTTATCGTTTTAACCGCCAGTTTGCTGACAATTTCCCCGGTTCAGGCTGAAGTCCGCGTCCTTACCAGCATAAAGCCACTGCAGCTGATTGCGGCGGCTGTGCAGGACGGCGTCGGTAAACCAGAGGTGCTTTTGCCTCCGGGCGCTTCGCCTCACCACTATGCTTTGCGACCATCCGACGTACGGCGCGTGCAGCAATCCGATTTGCTCTACTGGATCGGCCCGGACATGGAAGGCTTCCTGCCACGTGTTCTGAAAAGCCGGACCTTGCCGGTCGTAGCTGTGCAATCGCTGCCGGGACTGAAGTTGCGCCACTTCGGCGCTGACAGCGCGTCTCACGAAGAAGGCGACGAAGATGGCCACGACGAGCATGATCATGATCATCGTCCCGGAAGTCTGGACGCGCACTTGTGGCTGTCGTCAGTAAACGCCCGGGTGATTGCGGCAAAAATGGCGAGTGATTTAAGTGCTGCCGATCCTGCCAACGCTGCGCGGTATGCGAGTAATGCCAAGGCGTTCAATGAGCGTCTGGATGTATTGGATGCGCGTCTCAAGAGCCGGGTAGCCGGCATCGCGGGCAAGCCCTACTTCGTGTTTCACGAGGCTTTCGATTACTTCGAAGACGCTTACGGCCTCAAGCATGCGGGCGTGTTCAGCGTTGCTGCCGAGGTACAGCCGGGCGCCCAGCATGTTGCGGCGATGCGCGCACGGCTGACGGAAGTGGGCAAAACCTGCGTGTTCAGCGAGCCGCCATTGCGTCCGCGTCTTGCCGAAACCCTGGCGGCCGGGCTGCCTGCAAAGCTGGCTGAGCTGGATGCATTGGGCGGTGAAACCCCGGCGAACGCGACGGGGTATGAGCTGCTGCTAAACAAGCTTGGGGATGATCTGGTGGGGTGTCTGGAGAGTCTTTGAAGTCGGTCGGTAGTCTTTGTAGGAGCTGCCGAAGGCTGCGAAAGGGGTGTTTCAGCATTGCTATGTCTGTTCACAAGCGCAATCCCGGTGGGAGCGAATTCATTCGCGAAGGGGCCAGTACATCCGCAGCTTGTGTATCGCTTGAAATACCGCCTTCCCGAATGAATTCGGTCCCACAGGGTTGAAGCAGCACCCGTGATTTGTGCCAGGCGCTCTCACGGGGGCTGGAAAGCCTTTGATCTACCTGCGGACGCGTTTTCTGTGGCAGATGCTATGTCTGTTCCCGGTGGGAGCGAATTCATTCGCGAAGGGGCCAGCACATCCGCAGCTTATGTATCGCCTGAAATACCGCCTTCCCGAATAAACTCGGTCCCACAGGTCGATCATGAGTTTGAGATCATGGCCAGCCTGTGTCAGCGGTATCATCAGGAATAGGATTACAACGCAAACGGCAGCGGCAGGTGCGTTTCTTGTCGTTGCTCCAGGCGCTTCTGGAATTCCATCGGATCATGGATCAGCACGTCTTGCCCTGCATTGGATTCCGCTGCAATCAAGCGTGACAGCCAGAAACGCACGCAGCCAACGCGCAGCATGGTTGGCCACAATTCAGCCTCGGCAGCGGTAAACGGACGCAGTCCTGCGTAAGCACCCAGCAAGGCCCGTCCGCGTGGTGCGTCGATCTTGCCCTCTTCGTCCGAACACCAATCGTTCAGCGCGATAGCCAGGTCATAGAGCATCGGCCCCGAACAGGCGTTGTAAAAGTCGATCAGGCCGGTCAGGTGCGTGCCTTCGAACAGCGCGTTGTCGCGGAACAGATCGGCATGCAGGTTCGCCCGGGGCAAGGCCATGATCTTTGGCTTCAGGCGTTCGATTTCTTCCAGCGCAGCTTTGAGCAATGCACTCGGCGCAGCATCCAGATGAGAAATCAGCGTTGCGCCTTCGCTCAACATCCAGTCCAGACCGCGATCGGTCTTGCGCTCCAGCACTTTGTCGCGTGTTGCCAGGTGCAGGTGGGCAAGCAATTCACCAATCTGCACGCAATGCTGATTATTCGGCTCACTGATGTGCTTGCCCGGCAGGCGCGGCTGCAGTAACGCGGGTTTGCCTGCCAGTTCGCGCAACGCGCTGCCGTCCGTGGTGCGCAGCGCATACGGCACGGGTAAATCAGCGTCGTGCAGGGTGTCCAGCAGTTCGATGAAGAACGGCATTTCCTGAACCGGACCACGCTCCACCAGCGTCAGCACGAACTCACCCTGCTCCAGGCTGATGAAGTAGTTGGTGTTTTCGCTTCCAGCGGCAATGCCTTGAAAGTCACGTAGATGGCCTAGCCCGTAAGGGGCGAGAAATGTTTCCAGCTCGGGCCGAGCCAGGGGTGTAAATACGGACATATCAGGGCTGCCAGCAAAAAGGGTGAATGTGGGACCTTACCACTCGAATATTTTCCACGACGGAATCAGCATATCCGGTTGGTCTGAACGAATAAAATTGGCATCTGTACCATCGGCACGCACCAGGAAGTAGGGCTTACCGCCCTTCGGGGTGATTTTGACGGCATACAGGAAGCCATTCTGGCGGTACTCCTGAATCGTCTTGTCACCTTCGGTGCGGATAGTAACTTCCGGGTCTCCTGACGGTGCGTCATCGGCAGCAACAGCGATTAGCGGGCAGAGTGCAAACAGGCCAGCCAGCAACAGGCGATTTGTTGTGCGCATGATAACCTTGTCCCTTTGTCGTCAATGGTCCTCGCATTCTAGCGCCGACCCCGCCGAAAAGGTTGATTCTGCTCATGAGCCAAGCTCCCCTCGTCCTGGTGGACGGTTCTTCTTACCTGTACCGCGCTTTTCACGCGCTGCCGCCACTTGCCACGTCCAAAGGTTTGCCGACTGGAGCCGTGAAGGGCGTGCTGAATATGCTCAAAAGCCTGCGTCGGCAATATCCGGACAGCCCGTTTGCGGTGGTGTTCGACGCCAAGGGCGGCACGTTCCGTGACGATCTGTATGCCGAGTACAAAGCCAATCGCCCGAGCATGCCAGATGATTTGCGCGTGCAGATCGACCTGCTGCATGCCTGCGTAAAAGGCTTGGGCTACCCATTGCTGTGCGTGGACGGGGTCGAAGCCGATGACGTGATCGGCACCTTGGCGCGCAGTAGCGCGGCGGCGGACCGGCCGGTAATCATTTCCACCGGCGACAAGGACATGGCGCAGTTGGTGGATGGCCACATCACGCTGGTCAACACCATGACAGGCAGCGTCCAGGACGTGGCGGGCGTGAAAGAGAAGTTCGGCGTCGGCCCTGAGCACATCATCGATTACCTGGCGCTGATGGGCGATAAGGTCGATAACATCCCAGGCGTGCCGGGCGTTGGCGAAAAGACTGCCGTAGGCCTGTTGGTCGGCGTGGGCGGCGGCCTGAAAGAGTTGTACGAAAACCTCGAAATGGTCGCGACGCTGCCGATCCGTGGCGCGAAAACCCTGGCTGCCAAGCTCGAAGAGCACCGGGCGATGGCGTTCCTGTCGTACGAACTGGCGACGATCAAGATCGATGTGCCACTGGATATCGAGCTGGATCAACTGCACTGCACCGAGCCTGATCGTGAAGCGCTGCTTGAGCTGTACGCCGAGTTGGAATTCAAAAGCTGGATTGAAGAGCTGCACCGCGACGCCAAGCGTGTCGGTCTGGAAATCGCCATCGAAGAAGCCCCGGCCCCGGCAGAGTCCCGCTACGAAACCATCCTTGAGCAGAGCCAGCTCGACGTTTGGCTGAAGAAACTCAACGACGCGAAGCTGGTGGCGTTCGTGACCCAGAGCAATGGCCTGGACGCCCAGCGTGCGCAACTGGTGGGCTTGTCGTTTGCCGTGCAGACTCACGAAGCCGCTTACATCCCGCTGACTCACTCCTACATGGGCGTGCCGCAGCAACTGGACCGTGATCACGTACTCAAGCAGCTCAAACCGCTGCTGGAAGACCCGAGCAAAATCAAAGTCGGTCAGCACGCCAAGTTTGATATCAATATCCTCGCTAACTGCGCCATTGATGGCGATCAGAGTCAGGGCATTGAAGTTCAGGGGCTGCTGTACGACACCATGCTTGAATCCTATGTGCTGGATTCCACCGCAACCCGCCATGACCGCGAAAGCCTTGCGCTGAAATACTTGGGGCATGCCGCCGGGAATATCCAGGACATCGCTGGCAAAGGCGTGAAACAGCTGACGTTCGACCAGATTTCTCTGGAACTGGCCGCGCAGTACGCTGCTCAGGAAGCTGACATAACGCTGCGCTTGCACGAAGCGCTTCAAGCGAAGCTCGCTGCGATCCCAAGCCTGGCCCCGGTTCTCAATGACATCGAAATGCCATTGGTGCCGGTGCTGGCGGGTATCGAACGCCAGGGTGCGCTGGTGGACGCCAAGCTGCTCGGCATTCAAAGCGTTGAGCTGGGCGACAAGATGGTCGCTCTTGAGCGCGAGGCTTTCGAGATTGCCGGAGAAGAATTCAATCTGGGATCGCCGAAACAACTGGGCGTGATCCTGTATGAAAAACTCGGCATGCCGATCCTGAGCAAAACTGCCAAAGGGCAGGCCTCGACTGCCGAAGCGGTGCTCGCTGAACTGGCCGAGCAAGGCTTCCCCCTGCCCAAGGTGTTGATGCAGTACCGCTCGATGAGCAAGCTCAAGAGCACGTACACCGATCGTCTGCCAGAACAGATCAATCCGCGCACCGGTCGCATTCACACCTCCTACCATCAGGCGGTGGCGGTGACAGGTCGTTTGTCCTCAAGTGACCCGAATCTGCAGAACATCCCGATCCGTACCGCTGAAGGGCGTCGTATTCGTCAGGCGTTTGTCGCCCCCAAGGGCTACAAGCTGCTGGCAGCGGACTATTCGCAGATCGAACTGCGCATCATGGCCCATCTGGCCAAGGATGAAGGTCTGTTGCACGCCTTCCGTAATGACCTGGACGTGCACCGGGCAACGGCTGCGGAAGTCTTCGGCGTCGAGCTTGAAAACGTCACCACCGACATGCGTCGCAGCGCCAAGGCGATCAACTTCGGACTGATTTACGGCATGAGTGCTTTTGGTCTGGCCAAGCAGATCGGTGTGGATCGCAAACAGTCTCAGGCGTACGTGGACCGTTATTTCGCCCGCTACCCAGGCGTGCTCGATTACATGGAGCGCACCCGCACGCAGGCCGCTGAACAGGGCTTCGTGGAGACCATCTTTGGCCGTCGTCTGTATTTGCCGGACATCAACGCCAAGAACCAGGCCTTGCGCAAAGGCGCCGAGCGCATGGCGATTAACGCGCCGATGCAGGGCACGGCGGCAGACATCATCAAGAAAGCCATGGTGGCGGTAAATGGCTGGCTGGAGGAATCGAAGCTGGACGCCAGGGTCATCCTGCAGGTGCACGATGAACTGGTGCTTGAGGTTCGTGAAGACTTGGTTGAGCAGATCAGCGAGCAGATTCGTCCGTACATGAGCGGCGCAGCCCAGCTGGATGTGCCGCTGCTGGTGGAAGTCGGCGTGGGCAATAACTGGGATGAGGCGCACTGACCACGCAGTAAAACCGATTCCTGTGGGACCGAATTTATTCGGGAAGGCGGTATTTCAGACGATACAGAGGCTGCGGATGTACTGGCCCCTTCGCGAATGAATTCGCCCCCACAGGGGTAGCGCTCCAACTTGAGACGCCTTGATAAGGCTCTGGCCCACCGAGAATTTCCGCGCGGCAGGAACTTACCCCTCGAAACACGAGTCAGAGAACTCGATTGGCCGTAAAGCCAGTCATGCTCCTAGTTGTGTTAAGTGTTGGCAGATATCCGGCTTCCCTCCCTGGAAGTCTGGAACTTGAACCCCGAACTTCCCCTCCCCCATATGAAGTCCGGGGTTTTTTTTGCCTGCGATTTACTCGGCCGGTGCCTTGTCTTCCAGCTCCATCCAGCCCGCCAGCACGGTATAGGCTTCTTCCAGCCCCATACGCTTTGGCGCAGAGAACAACTGGATAGTGACTGCGTCGCCCCAACCCTTGCGGATTTCCGACTGGACCTTGAGCAGCGTGTTCTTGGCCGCGCCGTAGGTCAGCTTGTCGGCCTTGGTCAGCAAAATATGCATGGGCATGTGGCTGGCAATCGACCAGTCCAGCATCAGGGTGTCGAAGTCGGTCATCGGGTGACGGATATCCATCATCAGAATCAGACCTTTCAGGCTTTCCCGGCTGCCCAGATAAGCTTCAAGGTGACGCTGCCAGTGCAGTTTCAGCGGGATGGGTACCTTGGCGTAGCCATAACCCGGCAGGTCGACCAGGCGCCGCTCATCGTCCAGTTTGAAGAAGTTCAGCAGTTGCGTACGACCCGGCGTCTTCGATGTGCGGGCCAGGCTGGCGTGCGTCAGGGTATTCAGCGCGCTCGACTTGCCTGCGTTGGAGCGCCCTGCGAAGGCCACTTCAAAGCCTTCGTCGTCCGGGCACTGGTCGACTTTGGCAGCGCTGAGCATGAAGGTTGCCTGTTGGCACAAGCCGAGAATGGGGTTCTTGAGTTGCATGTGATTTCCGGTAAGAGCGGTGCCTGCAAGGGGTGCGGCAAGAGGTGTCGTTTCCGTTTCAGTGAGGCCAGTATATAATTACCGCAGATTTTGTGTGTGCTTTGTCCCGGTCACGGGAAGCTACATCAGCCAAGCGAGAACTATAAGCGCATTAGAACGCAGTCCGCTTTTAACCTGAAAGGGTTGCTGAGTATGAAGGCTTTGGAGCCGCCTGTGTTCAGGAGTTCAAAGCGATGCCGTTGCGTGGATTGTGCAGGGACCGCAATAGCGGGGATTCGTGAACCTTCGTCCGTCTGGATGAGCGAGTCCACCTCTATATAACTATTCACCTTTAGCCGATTTGGATTTCCTGATGAACAAAATTTGCGTGAGTCTGCTGTTGATCCTGGGCATCTGCGGCATGGCTCAGGCGGCTGAGACCGTAGTCGGCGATGCGGCTGCCGGTCAGGCCAAAACCGCTGTGTGCGGCGCTTGTCATGGTCCTGACGGTAACAGCCTGGCGCCGAACTTCCCCAAACTGGCAGGCCAGGGCGAGCGCTATCTGCTCAAGCAACTCAATGAAATCAAGGACGGCAAACGCGTCGTGCTGGAGATGACTGGCTTGCTGGCCAACCTCAATGAGCAGGATCTGAACGACATCGCTGCGTATTACGCCAGCCAGAAAGGTAGTGTCGGGGCCGCTGACGAGAAGCTTGTTGCTCGCGGTGAGGCTCTATTTCGAGGCGGGAAGCTGAATGAGGGCATGCCTGCCTGTACAGGCTGCCATTCTCCTAACGGTGTCGGTAACGCGGCTGCGGGTTTCCCGCACTTGGGCGGCCAGCATGCGGATTACATCAAGAAGCAGCTGGTAGCTTTCCGCGAAGGTGATCGCACCAATGACGGCGACACCATGGTCATGCGCTCGATTGCGGCGAAGTTGAGCAACAAGGATATCGAGGCGCTGTCGCAGTACATTCAGGGACTGCATTAACAGGGTTGGCTGACGCTGATCCTGTGGGAGCCGAGCTTGCTCGCGATAAACGATAACGCGGTATGTCTCCGGGCGCATCGCATGCATCGCCTGCAACGTCACCGCGCAACTCCAGACACACCCCGTTACCGTTCTTCGCGGGCAGGCCCGGCTCCAACAGCTTTTCAACTTAAAAAGGGTAGCTTCGGCTACCCTTTTTTGTTCGTGCCAGCGTTACACTAGCGAACTCGCGCCTTGCCGACCGGTCGAAGTCCGGTCGTTTGAAGGCGACTCATATCAGCCTCAGGAGTAAAGCATGCGTAATCTGATCCTCAGCGCCGCACTGGTTGCCGCCAGTCTTTTCGGTGTTACGGCACAAGCTGCCGAACCAATCGAAGCCGGTAAACAGTACACCGAGCTGAGCAGCGCCGTTCCTGTTTCCGAGCCTGGCAAAATCGAAGTTGTGGAAATGTTCTGGTACGGCTGCCCGCACTGCTACGCTTTCGAGCCGACCATTAACCCGTGGGTTGAAAAGCTGCCCGCTGACGTTCACTTCGTCCGCATCCCTGCCATGTTCGGCGGCCCTTGGGACGCACACGGCCAACTCTTCATCACCCTGGATATCCTGGGCGTAGAGCACAAGGTTCACGCAGCCGTGTTTGATGCTATCCAGAAGGGTGGCAAGCGTCTGACCGACAAGAATGACATGGCTGATTTCGTCGCCACTCAGGGCGTCGACAAGACCAAGTTCCTGGAAACTTTCGACTCGTTCGCTGTGAAGGGCAAGATCGCCCAGTACAAGGAACTGGCCAAGAAGTATGAAATCACTGGCGTACCGACCATGATCGTCAACGGCAAATACCGTTTCGACCTGGGTTCTGCCGGTGGTCCAGAGCAAACCCTGCAAGTGGCTGATCAACTCATCGCCAAAGAGCGAGCGGCTGCAGCCAAGTAAGCAGCGCCTGCCATGCTGCGCAGGAAAGAGGTAAGAAGCGTTGGCCTGCATGATCCGCGGGTCAACGAACATCACCTGCAAGCAAGCGGTCTGCCAGCCGATGGCCGGCTTCGCTTGCTTAGCTTCAACATTCAGGTCGGCATCAGCACCGGCCGCTATGGCCATTACGTCACGCGCAGCTGGCAACATTTACTGCCACACGTGGGACGAGCCGGCAATTTGCGCAAGATAGGTGACTTGCTGGGGGATTTCGATCTGGTTGCCTTGCAAGAGGCCGATGGCGGCAGCTTGCGTTCAGGCTACGTCAACCAGGTAGAACACCTCGCTCAGTTGGGTGCCTTCCCGTACTGGTATCAGCAACTCAATCGCAACCTTGGCCGTTTTGGTCAGCACAGCAATGGTGTGCTGAGCCGCCTGCGGCCCTGGGCTATCGAGGATCATCCGCTGCCGGGGCCGAGTGGGCGCGGCGCGATTCTGCTTCGTTTTGGCGAGGGGGAGGATGCGCTGGTCGTGGTGATGATGCACCTGGCCCTTGGCGCACGCACCCGGACACGGCAACTGGCGTATATCCGCGAATTGATCGGTGGTTATCGCCATCAGGTCCTGATGGGCGACATGAACACCCACGCCCTGGATCTGCTGGAAAACTCACCCCTGCGCGACCTGGGTTTGCTGGCTCCACAGGTCGAAGCCACCTTCCCAAGCTGGCGACCTCAACGTTGTCTTGATCATATTCTGCTCAGTCCTACACTCACTCTGGAGCGGGTTCAGGTATTGGCTCAGCCTATTTCCGATCACCTGCCTGTTGCAGTAGAGATCCGCCTGCCTGCTTCCTTAAGTGGCGACTCGCTGCCTGCCCTCAGTCATCCCGGGTCCCCTGCATGAGTGACGAAGCTGAACGCTGGCGAGAAAAGTACCTCAAAGGCATCGAACAACAAGACAAGCTTGAAAAACGCTGGAACGCCCGTCTCGACTTGCTGCGCCGGGGCCTGGTGCGCAGCAGTCTGGCGGCAGAAGGCTCGGACCGGGCTGTTGACCAATGTATGAAGGAAATGCGCGAAATCGTCCGTAAGGACGACATGGACGCAGGCCTTGCCGCACTGATTCCGAAGCTGGAAAAAGCCGTGCTGGACTCAGAGCAACGCCGCGAAGAGCGCGCTGCCCAAGTCAGCAGTGCATTGGTGTCGCTGGTGACGCAGTTGCAGTCCCTGCAACTGCCCAAGGACGTGCGCAAGCCACTCAAGCGTTTTGCCAAAGACCTTGAAGAGCGCGCCTCTCAGGCCCGGGAACTGCCTCTTCTGTTGGGCGAACTCAGCGGTCTGCAGGGGCAAGCGCTGACCGTTATAGAACGGCCCGAAGAGCCGCCCCGGCCAGGGTTGTTGCAGCGCTTGTTTGGTGGGCATGAAACAGGCGATTCAGCTGCTAAAGAAGCTGAAGCGCCTGCGGTTGTTGATGAGGCTGCGTCTGCGGCTAAAGCCGATCGCGTGCCCGACGCAGCCGAGGCGGATGATTGGGACGGGCCTGCCGATACTCAACAGCAAGCAGGCGCAACCGATAATCCACCATTAGCCGCAGTGAAGGCTCCATTGGAGGCATCACCGCCTCCGTCTTCTGCTCCGCCACTGCAAGCCCCGCTGCCAGACGTGCAGGTCCCGGTGGCCCAGCCCGCCGCTGTTGCAGTGGCTGAGGTGGACGCTCAACCTGTTCCTGTTTCATCAGCGCCTGTCGAACCCAAGACCGCTTCCACGCCGGAAGCTCCACCGATTCAGGATCTGCTGACGCCCACCCCGGCGGTACCTTATGAGTATGTCCCGGAGCCAGTGGCTGCTGTCACCGACGAAGAAGAGGTGCCTGAGGATGCAGAGGGTGGCGGAGAAGATTCTGCCTATGCATTACCCAGCTCTCCGGAGCCCAGTTACAGCTCGGTAGCGGCGCATATCGAAGACACACTGCTGGGACTTCTCAACGATCTGACACTCCCGGAGCATCATCGCCCGCAGGCCGAGGCGATGCGTCAGCGTCTCGAACATGGTCTTAACTGGTACGAATTGCTGCCTATTCTCGACGATCTTGCGGTCTTGATGCTTGCTATCACTGATAGCGGCCAACATGAGTTCGAGATTTATCTAAAGCAGCTCAATGAGCGTCTGGAGTCATTCCAGAGCAACCTCCAGGCCGCCAGCGAGGATTACGTTGACCAGCAGACAGCCTCGCGAGAGCTGAACAATGAGTTGCGTCTTCAGGTGGATGGTTTGCAAAGCAGTGTCCAGGACGCTGCTGACTTGCCTAGCCTGAAGAAAATTCTGGAGAACCGGCTGGAAGGTCTGCTGGGGACTATGGATCAGCACCAGAAGACCCGTGATGAGCGTGAGCAGGATGTGGCCGCACGCCTGCAAAGCCTGGCCAGTCGAGTGGCGACCATGGAGCAGGAAGCGCTGGGTTTCAGGGCCAATCTGGAAGAGCAGCGGCAAAAGGCGTTGATTGATCCTTTGACTGGTTTACCCAACCGGGCAGCCTGGGAAGAGCGTCTTGGGCACGAGATGGCCGTGTGGCAAAAGAACAAAACCAGTCTGCTGGTCTGCATTCTGGATCTTGATCACTTCAAACGTATCAACGACGGGTACGGGCATCTGGCCGGTGATCGGGTCCTGAAAATAGTCGCCAAGGTTCTGAAGAAACAGCTGCGCTCCACCGATTTCATTGCCCGCTTTGGGGGGGAGGAGTTTGTAATTCTGCTGCCGGCCACTCAAGTGACGGCGGGTCTGGCTTTGCTGGAACAGTTACGGGTCGCTGTTGAGCAGTGCCCGTTCCATTTCAAAAGCGAGCCGGTAACGATCACCGTTTCCAGCGGCGTGACCGCGCTACGTCCCGGAGAGCGAAGTGATGTAGCGCTCAAGCGCGCCGATCAGGCCCTGTACCGTGCCAAGGAAAACGGTCGAAACCGGGTTGAGCAAGGCTGACCGAGGGCCTGATTGCCATGACCGATTTCCCGGCAGTGCGTTATGCTCCCTTCTTTACTGTCCATGTGTTCAGGTTTTCATGAAGCTGTTTTTATCTGCCCTGCTGCTCATTACGTTAACGGCCTGCACCAGCGGGCCGCGACTCGATACCAGTCATCCTTCGGTGAATTACGACAATCGTATCCAGTTTGTTGTGGTCCACTACACCTCCGCGACGCTGGAGCGCTCCCTCGAATTGCTCACCCATGGCGAGGTCAGTGCGCATTATCTGATCGGTGACATCCCGCCGACCGTCTACAAGCTGGTCGACGAGAACGCTCGGGCCTGGCATGCGGGTGAAAGCGAGTGGGATGGGCGTACCTGGTTGAACTCTGCCTCGATTGGCATCGAAATAGTCAATCCGGGGTATCGCGACACGCCCACTGGCAGGCTGTGGTATCCCTACACGGAAGGTCAGATTCAGGCGCTGATCGTGCTGCTCAAGGACATCGTCA
Organism: Pseudomonas viridiflava; assembly: GCF_900602065.1. Lineage (GTDB taxonomy): Bacteria > Pseudomonadota > Gammaproteobacteria > Pseudomonadales > Pseudomonadaceae > Aquipseudomonas. The sequence goes on from NZ_UWFN01000350.1 coordinate 245,564, forward strand.
AGCGTAACCACATCGACCCTCGCCACATCATTGGTCACAGTGACATTGCTCCGGCGCGCAAGCTTGATCCGGGGCCGCTCTTTCCCTGGAAGCGACTGGCGCAAGAAGGCCTGGGTGTATGGCCTGATGAGCGCCTGGTTGCGGAACAGCAGGCGTTGATGCTGGACACCGTGCCAGACGTCGTCTGGTTCCAGCAGCAACTCGCCAGGGTGGGTTACTCAACGCCGCAAACCGGCGAGCTGGATGTTGCGACGCGGGACGTATTGGCTGCATTCCAGATGCACTATCGGCCTGCGCGTTTTGACGGACAGCCAGATGTCCAGAGCGCCGCGATCCTCAAGGTGCTCAACCGTCAGCGTTAATTCCACTAAATTGTTGCCGTAGCCCTAATCAAACGGGCTATTTCCGCGCTTGTTGCTATACCTACAGGGATACCTGCGGATAACAACCTGATGCGCGACACGGCAACACCCTTTCGCTTGACCTTCTATCGTCCTTGGCTGATGGCTTTGCTCGCCGCCTTGATAAGTGCGGCTGTGCTGTTGGCGGGCAGCTTCGCCCTGGCAGTGCATCAGGCGCGACAGAACGAAAGCGAGCAGATGAATGCTCAGGGCGGGCGTTTTCTGGTGCGTATGGAGCAACTGTTTGGCCAGTTGCGTACCGGGCTCGATCAGTTGGAGGCCCAGCCTCTGCGTCGTTGCAGCCCGGAGATGGTCGAGCGCCTGCGTCAGGTCACCTCCAGTTACCGGTTTATCTATGAAGCCGCTTTCGTTGGCGATAGCAGGGTGTGTTCCAGCGGTGCGCGCGATATCGCTGTCGCTCAATCCCGGGAGCCGGATATTCGCGGCCCCACCTACGATTACTGGCTCAATACGGCGGCCCAACCTGATGACAACCTTGCATCGCTGGTGCTCGGGCTGGGCGGCTTCAGAGTTTCGACCTCCCGCGGGCATTTGACCGATGTGGTGGATTTGCCCAGCGGCGGCAGCTTGCTGGTCGTGCTCAACCACGGGGCCAAGGCCGTCACGGTACTGGGGCCTGAGCAGTCCTGGCCGCCCAGTATTCCCTGGTCTGCGACCGGCACTGAGAAGCTGATGATCACCGACACCCGGTTGATCTATCGCATGCCAACTGAAAGCCCTGAATATCAGCTGGTGATGATTGCTCCGCGCGCCGGCCTTCAGGAGAAGGTAACAGGAGCCTGGTGGTTGTTGGTTCCGGCCAGTTTGCTGGTTGCCTTGTTCATTGGGGTGCTGGTGCTGCAACTGGTGCGTCAGCAACAGTCATTAGGGGGGGAGCTGAATGGCGCGTTGCGGCGCGATGAGCTTAAAGTGCTCTATCAGCCCATTTTTGATCTGGGCACGCGCCTTTGCGTGGGTGCCGAGGCGCTGGTGCGCTGGCGCAGGCCGGACGGCACGCTGACCAGTCCCGATCTGTTCATCCCCTTGGCAGAAAATACCGGTCAGATCCGCCAGATCACTGATTTCGTTCTGCAGCAATCGCTTGAGCAACTAGGCCCGCTGTTGCGTGCCAATCCGCAGTTGTACATCTCGGTTAACCTTGCAGCCTGTGATGTGATGGCGCCTCGCATCGGGCGGGTGACGGCCAAACTGTTGGCGGTGCATAAAGTCTCGGCCCGGCAGATTGCCTTTGAGGTGACCGAGCGCGGACTGATCGATGTTGTTATCGCGCGAAACCACCTGCAGGCCTTGCGCGACAAGGGGCATCCAGTGCTGATCGATGATTTCGGCACGGGCTACTGCAGCCTGGCTTACCTGCAAACCTTGCCGGTGGATTGTTTGAAGATCGACAAGGCGTTCATCGACGCCCTGGGTCACGACGCTGCCAGCAGTGGTGTGGCCCCACACATCATTCGCATGGCTCATGCCCTTCAATTGCGGGTAATCGCTGAAGGTATCGAGTTCGAGTCCCAAGCCCGGCTGCTGATGAGCGAAGGTGTGAAATACGGGCAAGGCTGGTTATTCGCCCGGCCCCTGAGCGCTCAGAAGTTCAGCGAGCTGGTCACCGGTGGGCGTCGCAGTCAGGGGCGTCGGGCTGAGGATGTGGCATAGCGTTCCTGCGGGAGATCGCTTTTTTGCCTGTAGGAGCGCGCTTGCCCGCGACGGCGTCATTGCTGGCGATCTATTCATCGACTGACAGATTGAATTGCGGGCAAGCGCGCTCCTACAGGCAGGGCCAATGTTTGCTGCGCGACAGCGCGGTGGTGCCGATTAACCCTATAACGGCAGCGCCATATAAAACTGGGTGCCCTGCCCTGGCCTGGAGTAAACGCCCATGCGGCCGCCGTGCAGTTGCACGATTTCCTTGCAGAGCGCGAGACCCAGCCCGGCACCGCCCTTCTTGCGCCCGACCTGGACGAAGGGTTCGAATATTCTCCCCTGTTGACCATAGGCAATGCCTTCGCCGTTGTCTTCCACACTGATGATCACCCGCTCGCCATGGCGGCGTGCCTGCAGGCGAATCAAGCCATTTTCAGGGGTGTGGCGCAGTGCGTTATCCAGCAGATTGTCCAGTACGCGTTCAAGCTGAGCACGGTCTGCGTGGAGTCGGGGCAGTGGATCCTGCGTTTCAATCGACAAGACAATGTCTTGATCATGGGCTTTTGCGTCGAAGCGCTGTCGTGCCTGCTCCAGCATCTCTTCGATTGAGACGGGCGCAAGCGTGAGTTTCTGCAGGCCATTCTGATAGCGGGAAAAGTTGAGCAGGTCGTTGATCAACTGCATCAAACGTTGCATTTCCTCGTTGACCGTGTCGAGCAGGTCCGACTCCCTGGAGTCTGCAGGGAATTTCGCGCGTTCGCGGAACAGACCAAACGCCATGTGCATGCCGGTGACTGGCGTGCGCAGTTCATGGGAGGCGCGCAATACAAACTCGCTGCGAACCCGTTCGAAGGCGCGCTGCTCGGTCACGTCGTGGAGCACCATCACTGCGCCTAGAATGTGGCCCTTGGTGTGGCTGACCGGCGTCAGGCTATAAGTCAGCAACCGTGATTCGCCGTCCACCTCGATGGCAAGATCCTCCGGCGCGCGCTCCAGTGTGCCGCCCCGCAGGGTCAGGTACAGCTGTTCATCCAGCTCTGGGCGCTGCAACGCCTCACCAAGCCCTTGGCCAAGCTTTGGCTCGTCCCAGCCCAACTGGCGCTGGGCAACCGGATTGAGGTGCTCCAGGCGACCTTGACGGTCAATCATCAGCAAGCCGTCATCGATGCAGTCCAGCACCGCTTGCAAGCGCTGCTGGCCTGCCAGAAGCTCGTCCACGTTAGTGGCCTGATGTTGCCGCAATGCTTCGGCCATGATCCCGAAACGTCGAGTCAGCAGGTTCATTTCTGCCGCAGAAGAAATCGGCAGGGTCACTTCAAAATTGCCCTTGCCGATATTATCCGCTGCCTTCGCCAGTGCCTCGATGGGTGCGCCGAAGCGCCGGGCGATGCCATGCGCCGTGATGAATCCGATGCACAACACCGCAAGCCCCACCAGGCCGAGCAAGCCTGCCACCCATAGCGCCCTTTCACGGGAATGCACTTCCACCTGGCTGATGTTATCCAGCGACTTGCGATGGGCGATCAGCAAGTTATTGCGCAGGTCGTTGAAGGCTTCGGTCAGTTCCGAATTGTCACGCATCGCACGCGAGGACTGGCGGGACTCTTCATACGCATCAATAAATTTCTGATAATCCACCCTGGCTGCGTGAAAACCGTTGTCGACGTTATTGCGTTCATCGTGCTCGACGCCTTGCTCCAGCAAGACCCGGAACTGGTCCTGAAGCTTGCCAAGCGGTTTGGGATCAGGTGTCTCATTGAGCATCATGACCAGTTGATCGCCCAGGTTCTGCCGAAGCTTCAGCCCGGTGTCCAGTGTCACAAAGTTCTGCTGGATCAGCGATTCCTGGGAGTTCGCCATTTGCATGACGCTGACAAGCCCGAGCATCAGCCCCAACAACGCTACCGTTATCAAGGCCGAGATGCTGAAGAACAGCCGCGTTCGCAACTTCATCGCCAGTTTCATGCCGCGTTAGTCATAGGTTGTACTGCTTGCGTTTGCGATAGAGCGTCGACGCGTCGATGCCTAGCGTCTTGGCTGCCTGATCCAGAGTATCGCTGGTGGCCAAGACCGCGCCGATATGGGCTTTTTCCAGTTCGTCCAGGCTCAGCGCCGCACCGACTCGCGGGGCATTGCTGGTGGGTTGTTCGGCCATACCCAAGTGGGCAATTTCGACTCGCTCCTGCGGGCAGATAATGCTGGCGCGTTCAATCACGTTACGCAGTTCGCGGATATTGCCTGGCCAGCGATAGTTCAGCAGGGCGGCTTTGGCTTCGTCGCTGAAACCTCTTGCCGGGCGGGCGTAATCCTTGACGAAGCGGGCCAGGAATCTGTCCGCCAGGGTCAGGATATCTTCGGTGCGTTCACGCAGGGCGGGCAGGTGCAGAGTAATGACGTTCAGGCGGTACAGCAGATCCTCCCGGAAACGGCCATTGCGCACCATGTCTTCGAGGTTCAGGTTGGTCGCCGCAAGAATGCGCACATCAGCCCGTCGAGTCACGGGGTCGCCGACGCGTTCGTATTCTTTATCTTGAATGAAACGTAGCAGTTTTGGCTGTAAAGTGAGCGGAAAGTCGCCGATCTCGTCGAGAAACAGCGTGCCGCCGTCAGCTTGGTTGACACGCCCCAGTGTGCTTTCGCTCGCACCGGTAAATGCCCCGCGGCTGTGACCAAACAGTTCACTTTCCATCAGCTCTGCGGTCAGCGACGGGCAATTGATGGTGACGCAGGATTTCTTGTTGCGCTTGCTCCAGCCATGAATGGCGCGGGCCAGTTCGCCCTTACCTGTACCTGACTCACCCAGAATGAGGATGTTAGCGTCGGTGGTCGCCACCTGGCGGGCGGTTTCCAGAATCGCCATCATCGAAGGGCTGTGGGAGTCGAGGCCGTCTTTAGGTTTGCGAATTTCACCTTCCAGCGCTTCCAGCCGCGCCGATAGCTGACGTACTTCCAGTTGCTTGGCCGTTGCCAGACGCAGTTGATCAGGGCTGCACGGCTTGACCAGATAATCGGCTGCACCGGCCTGAATCGCATCGACTGCGGTATCTACCGCTGAGTGGGCAGTGACGATCACTACCCGCATCCAGGGTGCCTGGACGCGCATTTGCGCCAGTACATCGAGTCCATTGTCTTCGCCTAGCCGCAAGTCCAGAAAGCACAGATCGAAGACCTGGCGTTGCAGCAACGTTTCCGCTTGGGATGCGCTGTTGGCGGTGGCGACACTGTAGCCCTCATCTTCCAGGCAATAACGGAACGTGCGAAGGATCGCGGATTCGTCATCCACAAGCAGAATACGGCCCTGATTCTCAGTGGCTGCTTCCATTTTTCCTACGCTCCTTAATGAATTGTCTTGCGTTAGTGTCGGAATAATCGGGCAAGTTGCATGGTTGATTCTGATTGATTATGCGAGCTGCATGGTAGCTATCTGACCGAATTATATGTAACTAGCTGATTTATAAGGATATTGATTCCAATAAATGCTTGGCACATCGCTTGCGGGTTTCTTTTGCTTTTCACTCTGAGTGATCTGCTCGAAACCCCTACATAGCGATAAGACGGAGAAGTGCCATGCACCCGCTGAAAAAGCTCGCTCTGGCCACAGCCACAATCACCGTGCTGGGCCTGAACCCTTTGATGGCCAGTGCTGCCCAGGGCGATTTGCCCAGCCAGCTCGCCGAAGCGCGTCAGGAAGGTTCGATCTGGACCGCATTCGCCCTCAATAAACACCTGAGTCCATTCAAAATCGACGTGAGTGTCGAGCAAGGTACGGCGGTATTGAAAGGGACGGTCGAAAATCAGGTTGATCGTGAACTGGCGGAAAGAATTGCGCTGGATGTCAAAGGCATCGACAAGGTCGACAATCAGTTGCAAACCGATGGCAATGTCGCCGCGGAGCCTGGCACCAAGGCCAGCATGGCCCAGCGCTTCGAAGATGCGACGTTGACTGCAACCGTGAAATCCAAACTGTTATGGAGCAGTGTCACGGAGGCGCTCAACATTGATGTGGACGCGAAAGACGGCGTCGTCACCCTCAAAGGTCGTGCGCAAAGCCCGGAAGCCAAAGAAGTCGCCGGTAGCCTGGCGACCAACACGGATGATGTCGTCAGCGTGAATAACCTGATCAGCATCAGTGCCGCAGACTCCATCGCGTCGCGTACCGATCCTCAGGCCAATAGCCCGGCTGAAGACATCAGCGATGTGTGGATTACCAGCAAGGTCAAATCCAGCCTTATCTACAGTCGCAACCTCGATGGTCTGAATATCAAGGTCGATACCAAAAGCGGGCTGGTCAGCCTCAACGGCATCGTCGCCAATTACGCGGAAAAAGAACTTGCGGTCGAGATCGCACGAAATATTCGCGGCGTGAAGGGCGTCAATGCGGACGCGTTGAAAGTCATGGCCCGGACAACAGGCTGATCAGCCTGCCAGGGAGGCTCGTGCATCCTGCACGACCCATGACGGGTGATCGTGCAGGATGCTAGCAGGTAATTTTGTTTGGTGTTTTTAAGTCATTGATTTATATGAATATTATCGTTGTTGAAAAGCTGGCACGCAGGCTGCAATAACCTATTCATACAAGCCGTGACTAACCGGCAACAAGATCAAGTTTGACGCCCCGTGTGGCGTCAGGAGCAACCAGATGAACCGTCAGCGTCTTACTCAATTGCGTATTTCGCCTCAACACCTTCAGCAGGGCTTGTTCGCCAGTCTTGCGCTGTTGGTCACTCTGATTGCAGTTCAGCAGTTTCAGCACTGGGATAACTCCCGAGAAGCAGCTCAGATCAAGCAGCCCTTCACTTACAGCCAGTCCTATTCCAACGCCAGCGCATCGATGGCCCGGGATACCTCGCTGAGCCTTACGCCTGTTGACCGCAAGGCTCCTGTAAGTGAAGTGCAGCACCAGCAAACCTGGGTTTTTTGACCCGCAGAAGTAATAGCAGCATCCATTAAAAGCAGATAAGGAGAGTCATCATGTTGAGTTGGGCAATCACGTTTCTGATCATTGCCATTGTCGCCGCTGTACTTGGCTTCGGTGGTATCGCAGGCACCGCAACCGGTATCGCGAAGATCCTCTTCGTTGTGTTCCTGGTTATGTTCGTGGTCTCGTTCTTCTTTGGCCGTCGCGGCCGAGGCTGAATATGCGCACGTCTCTGCACTCAATCGCAGCCGCCCTGTTAGTGGGCGGTAGCGCGATGGCGATGGCTGCCAATGACGGACAGGCTCGGGTCAATCAGTTACTGGGATCTGACCCCGAGTACCGATCCACTTGGACTTCAGTGATCAAAAAGGAGGAGCGGTTGCCCGACTGGGTGATCAATCTGTCCGGAGCCAGCGAGCAGCAGATGACCGCTGTGCCTGAGGACGGCGAGAATTATCTTGTAGGTCCTTTGTGCGAAACCGCTGAAACCTGCAAGAGCCAGCGTCTGCTCGTGGCCTTTAGCCTCGACAAGGACAAAGCCTATGCGCTGCTGGTAGATGTGCCGGCCGGCCTGCCTTCGGACAAGTCGCCGACACGTCACGCAACCTATCGATACCTGGGTGAACCCGATGAGGGTATGCAGGGCATGCTTCAAGAGCAGCTCCGCAAGGATCCCAACTGGTACTGATTCAAGGCATTCAAGAACAGAGAGCATCCATGTTCGGGATGCTCTTTAGATGCGCGATTTGAAAAGACTCGCGCATGACCAGGGGGCCGGGACGCTTTGATTGTTCGGATCGGAGTGACCTAGGAGTACAGGGAGTACTCCCGACGAGGGCCGGGTCAGGAAGAACCGCGACGCAAGTCCATGATGGTGATCTCGAATCCTCGAGAAAACATCGGCTGTCTTGCGTTGCGTTTTATCGTTTTAGTTCGCGTCATGCCGCCACACATCCGACATTTCATGTAAGAACTTTCCGCTTCTCTCCCCCGCCACATCCTGTTTGATCCCTCATGATTAATTTTCCAGATGGCCTCTAGAGGGCGAATTAGCCACCTTTGAGCCGATACGCGGCACACCCTTGTCGTTTTCAGGCATGTTTTTCGTCGCAAACGTTATGCCGATTCGGCATGGGGTAGTCGTTTACGGCATTAGACGTTGCGCCGATGCGTGGGAATAGTTGCGCCTTTTTTCGTCAGCTACAGAGCCGGATGCTCGCTTGCTGCATCTACTTGGGACAGTTCTGACCGGTAACCGATGACTCGATGCTGCTGTGGATCAGCGAATTCGGGCATATGGGTCCAGAGATGTCCGAGCCACTTGAAAAAAGGTAACGACATGAAGAAGGCAAAGCTGAGCCTGGCCTGGCAGATCCTCATCGGTCTGACACTCGGGATTGCGCTGGGCGCGCTACTTAACCATTTCAGCGCAGAGAAGGCCTGGTGGATCAGTAACATCCTTCAGCCCGCAGGCGATATCTTTATCCGCCTGATCAAGATGATCGTCGTGCCGATTGTGGTTGCCTCGCTGGTGGTAGGGATTGCGGGTGTTGGCGATGCCAAGAAGCTGGGCCGTATCGGCCTCAAGACTATCCTCTACTTCGAAGTGGTCACGACGATAGCTATCCTGGTCGGACTGGTGCTGGCCAATGTCTTCCAGCCCGGTGCGGGCATCGACATGAGTACCTTGGGTACGGTCGATATCTCCAAGTACACCGCGACCACGGCTGAAGTGCAGCATGACCACGCATTCATCGCGACGATTCTCAACCTGATCCCGTCCAATATCTTCGCCGCCGTTGCCCGTGGCGACATGTTGCCGATCATCTTCTTCTCGGTGATGTTCGGTCTGGGTCTGGCCAGCCTTGAGGCTGAAGTGCGCGAGCCTGTCCTGAAGGTGTTCCAGGGTATCTCGGAAACCATGTTCAAGGTCACTCACATGATCATGAACTACGCGCCTATCGGGGTGTTTGCCCTGATCGCCGTGACCGTTGCCAACTTCGGTTTCGCCTCCTTGTTGCCATTGGCCAAGCTGGTGATTCTGGTTTACGTGGCCATCGCGTTCTTCGCTTTCGTAGTGCTTGGGTTGATCGCCCGCCTGTTTGGTTTCTCGGTGATCAAGCTGATGCGCATCTTCAAGGATGAGCTGATCCTGGCTTACTCGACGGCGAGCTCTGAAACAGCACTGCCGCGCGTGATCAGCAAGATGGAAGCCTATGGCGCGCCGAAGGCGATTTGCAGCTTCGTTGTGCCGACCGGTTACTCATTCAACCTCGATGGCTCGACCTTGTACCAAAGCATCGCGGCGATGTTCATTGCACAGCTGTACGGCATTGATCTGTCCATCGGTCAGCAGTTGATGTTGGTTCTGACGCTGATGGTGACCTCTAAAGGCATCGCAGGCGTACCGGGGGTTTCCTTTGTGGTGTTGCTGGCGACGCTGGGCAGCGTGGGTATTCCGCTTGAAGGCCTGGCGTTCATTGCTGGTGTTGACCGAATCATGGACATGGCGCGTACCGCATTGAACGTGATCGGCAATGCACTGGCCGTACTGGTCATCTCCCGTTGGGAAGGCATGTACGACGATGCCAAGGGCGAGCGCTACTGGAACTCCTTGCCGCACTGGCGCAGCAAAGAACCTGTTCCGGGTGCAGAGCCGTTGTCTTCGAACAACGCATAAAGGCTCCCCACGGGTTGCCAGTGATCTCAAGCTTACGCAGGACTGGTGGGACCGAATTCATTCGGGAAGGCGGTGCTTCAGGCCATACAGAGGCTGTGGATGTACTGGCCTCTTCGCGAATGAATTCGCTCCCACTGGGATTGGGGTCACCAGAGTCATCCCACAGGTGGCCGGTGATCTCAAGCTTGCGCAGGGCTGGTGGGGCCGAATTCATTCGGGAAGGCGGTGCTTCAGGCGATACATAGGCTGTGAGTGTACTGGCCTCTTCGCGAATGAATTCGCTCCCACTGGATTTGGGGTCACCAGAGTCATCCCACAGGTTGCCGGTGATCTCAAGCTTGCGCAGGACTGGTGGGACCGAATTCATTCGGGAAGGCGGTGCTTCAGGCCATACACAGGCTGTGAGTGTACTGGCCTCTTCGCGAATGAATTCGCTCCCACTGGGATTGGATTCACAGGCCAATACGAGCCGTTCCACAGGTTGCTAGTGATCTCAAGCTTGCGCAGGACTGGTGGGACCGAATTCATTCGGGAAGGCGTTGCTTCAGGCCATACACAGGCTGTGGATGTACTGGCCTCTCGCGAATGAATTCGCTCCCACTGGGATTGGGGTCACAGGCCAATACGAGCCATTCCACAGGTTGCTAGTGATCTCAAGCTTGCGCAGGACTGGTGGGACCGAATTCATTCGGGAAGGCGGTGCTTCAGGCCATACACAGGCTGTGAGTGTACTGGCCTCTTCGCGAATGAATTCGCTCCCACTGAAATTGGGGTCACAGGCCAACATAGAGTCATCCCACAGGTTTCTTATTGTGCAAACAAACCCCGGCATGCCGGGGTTTGTTGTTTCTGTCATCGGTTCAGGCCTGGGCGATCGCGTCGTTGAGCGACTTTTCCAGCTGCGCTTTGTAGCGCAGGTACAGGATGGTCTGTCCGCGAGCGTCGTCCAGCAGCCCGGATAGATCCAGGTCGGTGATGTAGCAGCGATAGTGTTCAGGCTCTGTGCGCCGTTCAAGGATCTGTCGAGCCACGACGCTGAAGAGTTGATCACCATGCTCCAACTCGGAAAACTCAGTGTTATCGCAGTACAGCGTAACGTTGACCTGGCCGGGCGATGCTTCTTCGACAATCGCTTGCACGTCGTAAAACGGCTTGCTCGCGGCAGTCGGTGCACTGCGGGGTTCGATGCGTCGGGCGCGTCCGGCTCCGGACGGCAGGACCTGGTAATACAGCGTTTCAAGAAATGCCGGTGCGCTGGAATTATCCACCGGCAGCATGGCGCTACGACGATAAACCAGTGCATGGAAGAAGCGTTGTAGCGGCTGCAGCAGGCTCAACTCATCGTGATAAGGAACGCGTTGATGCCAGAGCGCATTGTGCTCATCAAGTGCGTAGAGGTCCGCTTCCGTCTCGTTGATTCTGTAAAACACCTGAACACATTCGGGTTGGCCGTGAGGCAGGATCAGCGCCAGGTCGTGATCACTCAGTGCGTGCGGGTCAAGGTGCAGCGGGCTGTAACGGGGCAGCTCTTCGCCCAGATACTCGAACAGGCCTGAAAGGCTGTTGATCACCACATGGGTCACCGGTTGAGTCGGGGCCATTTCCAGCACGTGATATTGCTGCTGAACCTGAATCAGATAGCGATGGTTGAGGCTTGCGGCGTGCAGCAATTGCGCTGTCGCAACCAGCTCCTCGACGCGCTGGGCGATGGCGGGGGCGCGGTTGTGGCAGAAACAACGCACTCGAACAGCAGGCTGCGTCGCCCCCTCAGGTAGATTGCTCAGCAACTCGCTGAGGCAATCGAGTAGCGCGTGGACGCCGTCATAGCGGCTGACAAGGATTTCATTCCAGCTGTTGAGCGTGATCTGGTCCAGGGTCAGCACAAGGTTTTCCCGGACACCGGCGTAGCTCAACGAGTCTGTGCGCTCGGTGGTCATCAGGATGTTCAGGTCCCGGTGATGCCGGAGTGGATCGACGCCCACGTTGACCAGCAAGAGAATCTCGCTCGGCACTGCGGGGCTCAACAGGCGCTCTTCGTTGACAATCTCCAGCGGCACCGGGATTTGCTGTTGCAGCGCGCCCAGCAGATTGAACAGCTCAAATTCACTCAGGTCGCTGCTGCCCGGATGCAGCGCAAGCCGTGTGGTGCTGTCGATCACGTTGTTGCGATGGCACCAGGTCAGCAGTTCAAGCAACTCGCGGCTGCGTTTTATCGGTGAGAAGTTAATCCACTCGTGGACGCCCAGGCTGCCGTTATAAAGCGCCCATTGGGCTTTGCCTGGTTCGCGCTTGTTAGGCGATTGCACCAGCGTCAGGGTGTCCTCAGCCAGATCGGGCGCGATACCCGGATTGATGAATTCAACCTTGCCAGCCTTGCGTTCAAACGCGGCATACAGCCGGCGGCCGAGTACATTCAGGTCCCTGGCGGTTGCCGAGCTGGCCACGTTTTGCTGGCGAGCCAACTGTGTCAGGAAGCGATAGCTGTAATTGAGTTCGTTGACCAGTGCACGGCGCTCGTGGGCAACCTGACGCACCTTCCATTGACTGCGACTGTCGAGTAACAGCAATTGGCGTTCGTCCCAGCCCCATTCCTGAGTCAGGCGTTCGAGCAGTTGCCGTTGCCAGCCGGTATTGCGCAGCCGCGTCGAGCCCGTCAGTTTTTTATTCACTTTCAGATACAGGCTGCGCCGTACCAGCTCCAGCCGTTCAAGCTCGCCGCGCTCGATCAGGTACTCCTCGATGCGCCGGTATACCACCATGTAAGGGTCCAGCTCATCCAGATCCACGCGGTTGGCAAACACTGCTTTCTTGAAGCGCAGGCTCAGGCACTGAACCTTCGGGTGCTCACTGGCGTAGACCTCGGTCAGCAACAGTTTGAGGACCGATTTGTAGGGCGACTCGATACCTTTGAATAACTGCCATAACCCGGCCCCGAGAAACTCACCAGGCGGGATAACAGCCATATGACCCAGGTCGAGCACTTCGTCCTCGCGGATAAAACGCTTCGACAGCAGCGTATGGGTGTAATCGGCGTAGCGCTGTTCTTCATAGCTCGGCACTAGCCACCACATGGGTGTGCGGCCTGCGAGCCAAATAGCGGTGCGGTAGAACTCATCCAGCAGCAAATAATGTTGGGTCGTGCCGCAGTTGTCGGAACTGAGCTGGCTATCGCGCTCGCCCGCGACGAAGCGCTGCGGGTCGATCAGGAAAAAGTGGGCTTCAGCGCCCTGGCTGTCTGCCCACGTCTCCAGTGCCTGACATTTCTTGCGCAGTTCGGCGATTTCATCGGGGCTCAGTTCCGAGTCATGGCAGACCCAGACGTCCATGTCGCTTTCTTCAGCTTGCGCCAGAGTGCCCAGGCTGCCCATCAGGAACAAACCGTGAATGGGCTGTCGCGCATGGCCGCGCCGCGCTTTATACGAGAATGACCGGGTCAGGCGTTGCGCTTCAGCCAGCGCCAGGCTGCCGGGTTCGTAATGAGAAACGCCTGCGGGCGTGCTGCCGGACACATAGCCGGGTAGCAACGGATGGTTAACGTGGAAAAACAGCGGCAGCAAATTCAATACGGTTTGCTGGCGAGTCGACAGACCCTCCATGGCACGCGCCAGCCGCCCGTTGTTCAGGGTCAGGAAGCGGCTACGGAGCTGGGAAAGCACCTTGCGGTCAATGCCTTCATCCAGGTCTGGACGGATTTCGGAGTTACGCGTCATTACAACTCAAACCGGCTGTCGGGCTCGAAAAGGGCAGCATTGAAGTGGTGAGCGAGACGGCGGGCAGGACGGCCTGATACTTCAGTCTGTTTTTATTCTGGCGCCATTTTTCTATCGGCGCAGTTTTTCATAAATGAAGGGCCCGCTAAACCTTTTTCGGCTTGCGGACCCTCGCGGTGATCAAGCAGCTTGTTTGGCAACGTTGAGGATAGTCAGTAGTGACTGTGCGTGCTCGGCAGCTTCCAGCCCAAGGCTGGTCAGATAACCGCCATCAACCTGTGTGGTCAGGCCTTTTTCGAAGAGTCTTTGTGCGGCTGCTACAGCTGTCGGGGCGGCCACGTGATGGACTTTGAGTCCTTCAAGAGTATTGCCCAGATTGTAGAGTGCAAGGATTTCCAGTTCGGCAACCAGCTCAGGGGTATACGACATAGGTGCTCCAGACTTTTTCTAGTAAGACGCCTAACTGACTGGCGCGGCCCTGGAATCAACGTGTCTGTGCTGCGCTCGTCGGTTCTGGATGACCGTTAAAGCCTGCTCGGCGTGGTAGCCCCGTCGTTCTAGTGGCAGCGAGGCATTTGCAGTGTAGACCTGGTCTGTGGATTTTGCCGAGCCCGATTTACCAAGGGTTAGCCACCGGCCGTCAGTTGGCCGGTGCGCCAGTCCGCTCAGGCCTCTGGGGGCAGCTCAGGCAGGGCACGCAGCGCTGCTTCATACCATTCGGTATTGAACGCGCGGTCTTCTTCCAGCAGTGCGTCAATTTCGATAGCCAGAACATGGGCCATCAACTGCAGGATCTCTTCGCGCTCATAGCCAACCAGTGTCAGCTTGTTGAACGTGGCTTTTGCAGCGGGAGGATTGTCGCTTTCGATCTGATTTTCGATGGCCTGGACCAGGGTCGATTCAGCGAATTCTTCTTCATCGTTGTCGAGAGTGTCGGTCATGTGGTGTTCCTCAAAGAATATGTGTCGAGCACTTCCCTGTGGGAGCGGTGCTTGCCCGCGATAAGGTCACTGCGATGCTGCAGGTAAATCACCTAAACCTTCATCGCGGGCAAGCACCGCTCCCACAGAAGTGCGCCACCAGATACATTTAACGCGCAGCGAGCAACGCCTGGCCGCGAACTACTGCAGCTTTGACTTGTGCCGGTGCGGTGCCGCCGATGTGATCGCGGGCGTTGACCGAGCCTTCAAGCGTCAGCACGGCAAACACGTCCTGCTCGATCTGATCGCTGAACTTGCGCAGTTCTTCGAGGCTCATCTCCGCCAGATCTTTACCGCTTTCAACTCCGTACTTTACGGCGTGACCGACGATTTCGTGGCAGTCACGGAACGGCAGGCCACGACGTACCAGGTAGTCCGCAAGGTCAGTCGCAGTGGAGAAACCGCGCAGCGCGGCTTCACGCATGATTGCGTGCTTTGGCTTGATCGCCGGGATCATGTCGGCAAAGGCTCGCAGCGAGTCGCGCAGTGTGTCGGCGGCGTCGAACAGCGGTTCCTTGTCTTCCTGATTGTCCTTGTTGTAGGCCAGCGGCTGGCCCTTCATCAAGGTCAGCAGGCCCATCAAGGCGCCGAATACACGGCCGCTTTTGCCACGGACCAGTTCCGGGACGTCAGGGTTTTTCTTCTGCGGCATGATTGAACTGCCGGTGCAGAAACGGTCTGGCAGATCGATGAACTGGAACTGAGCGCTGGTCCATAGCACCAGTTCTTCCGAGAAGCGCGACAAGTGCATCATCGCGATGCTGGCGGCCGAGCAGAACTCGATGGCGAAGTCACGATCCGACACGCTGTCCAGCGAGTTGCCGCCGACGACGTCGAAGCCCAGCAGTTTGCAGGTCAACTCGCGGTCGATCGGGTAAGTCGTACCTGCCAGCGCTGCGCTGCCCAATGGCATGCGGTTCAGACGCTTGCGGCAGTCGACCAGGCGCTCGTAATCGCGGCTGAGCATTTCAAACCATGCCAGCATATGGTGACCGAATGTGACCGGTTGCGCGGTTTGCAAGTGGGTGAAGCCCGGCATGATCGTCTCGGCTTCACGCTCTGCCTGGCCTAGCAGGCCTTGTTGCAGGCGGGTAATTTCCGAAAGAATCAGGTCGATTTCATCACGCAGCCACAGGCGTATGTCGGTAGCGACCTGATCGTTACGGCTGCGCCCCGTGTGCAGTTTCTTGCCGGTGATGCCGATGCGGTCGGTCAGACGCGCTTCGATGTTCATGTGCACGTCTTCCAGGTCAACGCGCCACTCGAAGCTGCCTGCTTCGATCTCGGTCTGGATAGTCTTCAGGCCGTCAATAATAGTGTCGCGCTCGGCATCGGTGAGGACGCCGACCTTGGCCAGCATCGTTGCGTGGGCAACCGAGCCCATGATGTCGTGGCGATAAAGGCGTTGGTCGAAGGTGACGGAGGCCGTGAAGCGCGCGACGAAGGCGTCGACGGGTTCACTGAAGCGGCCGCCCCAGGACTGGTTGGTCTTGTCGGTGCTCATGGATTCGCTCGTGATCTGCTGAAGAATGACATGCCCGCGTCTGCTCGCCGGACACACGCGATAATAACAGGTTGGCATTTTTTTATTCGCAGGCAGCTTGCCGCACGGACCCGCAGAGCCGAGACTGGGTCCATGCGAAAAAGCTTACCGAAACACTCCTCGCCTTCAGGGCCAGGCAAAGAATTCTTTCTTCCTGAATTGTGCCTTCCGCAAGCGCTGTTGGTACTGGTTCTGCTCGCCGAATTATTAGTGCTGGTTCTGGTGCTGGTCGAGCCGATGCGCCCGACTTTCGATTGGGTGCGGTTGGCGCTCATGTCGCTTTTTGTGCAATGGATCGTGCTGCTGTCGGCGGCCCTGTTGTGCGGGCTTCGACCTTGGCTGGCGCGCTTGCCTGCCGGGCGTGCGGGCCTGTTCGGTTGTTTGCTGGTCGTGGCTATCACACTGCTCTGCACCGCGGTCACTGACGTCTGCCAGTTGACCGGCAGGGTGACGTTCGGGGTGATGGTTGAGCGCTATGTGCGCTACGGAGTGATTGCGCTGATCATGTCGGCACTGATGCTTCGCTATTTTTATCTGCAGAGCCAGTGGCGAAAGCAACAGCAAGGCGAATTGCGCGCCCGCATTGAATCGCTGCAGGCGCGCATCCGCCCGCACTTCCTGTTCAACACCCTCAATAGCATTGCGAGCCTTGTGGCCTCCAACCCGGCGAAGGCCGAACAGGCCGTGCTCGATTTGTCGGACCTTTTTCGCGCAAGCCTTGCCAAACCGGGAAGCCTTGTTACCTGGCGCGATGAACTGGAGTTGGCGAAACGATATTTATCAATTGAGCAATATCGTCTTGGCGAGCGTCTACAGTTGGACTGGGTGATCAGTGGAATTCCAGACGACCTTCCGATTCCCCAGCTAACCTTGCAGCCATTACTTGAAAACGCTTTGATTTACGGGATTGCACCTCGCGTCGAAGGAGGTGTCGTAAAGGTAGAAGCGGATTATGAAAGGGGAGAGTTCATATTGTGTGTAAGCAATCCCTATGACGAAGTTGCCAGTCGGCAGACTTCCAACGGCACTCAACAGGCCCTGGTAAACATCGGTGCTCGTCTTACGGCACTTTTTGGTCCGCACGCCAGTCTGAGCGTGGAGCGCCGTGACGGTCGTCACTTCACCTGTCTACGCTATCCTTGTGCGAGACTCACGCAGGAAGCCAGAGCTATATGAATGTCCTGATCGTTGATGACGAACCCCTGGCCCGCGAACGGCTGAGCCGGATGGTCAGTGAAATTGAGGGTTACCGGGTTTTGGAACCCAGCGCGTCCAATGGCGAAGAAGCCTTGGCGCTGATTGAAAGCCACAAGCCGGATATCGTTTTGCTGGATATCCGCATGCCGGGCCTTGATGGTCTGCAAGTCGCTGCCAGATTGTGCGAGCGGGAAACCCCGCCTGCTGTCGTCTTTTGTACTGCGCACGACGAGTTTGCCCTTGAAGCCTTTCAGGTGAGCGCAGTGGGCTACCTGGTCAAACCAGTGCGGCCCGAACACCTGATTGATGCGTTGAGAAAGGCCGAGCGCCCAAACCGCGTGCAGTTGGCCGCAATGACTCGCCCTGCGGCTGAAAGTGGCAACGGCCCGCGTACGCATATCAGTGCGCGGACACGTAAAGGCATCGAGCTGATCCCGCTGGATCATGTGATCTATTTCATCGCCGATCACAAGTACGTCACGCTGCGCCACGAAGGCGGTGAGGTCTTGCTGGATGAGCCTTTGAAGGCGCTGGAAGATGAGTTCGGCGATCGTTTTGTGCGTATCCATCGCAACGCGCTGGTTGCCCGTGAGCGAATAGAGCGTTTGCAGCGCACGCCTCTGGGGCATTTCCAGTTGTTCCTTAAAGGGCTCAATGGCGATGCACTGATCGTCAGCCGCCGGCATGTGGCTGGCGTGCGCAAGATGATGCAGCAGCTTTGATTTCGCTGAATGAATGAAATCCTGACTGTAGGAGCGCACGAGCACCGCGAGGCCGCGATCGCGGTGTATAAGGCAGACCGCGATCGCGGCCTCGCGGTGCTCGTGTGCTCCTACAGGATCTCGAACGCTGATCTGGATCATCACTGCGACCACACAGCGCTGAGCCGATTTGCCTGAACTGTTATTATCCGTCGCAACTATCATGTACGGATTGATCCATGTCCTCTCGCGAAATTCGCATCGCCACCCGCAAAAGTGCGCTGGCCTTATGGCAGGCCGAATACGTCAAAGCTCGTCTGGAACAGGCTCATCCGGGTTTGCTCGTGACGCTGGTCCCCATGGTCAGTCGGGGCGATAAATTGCTCGACTCGCCACTGTCGAAAATTGGCGGCAAGGGACTTTTCGTCAAAGAACTCGAAACAGCTCTGCTGGAAAATCGCGCGGACATCGCGGTTCACTCCATGAAAGATGTGCCCATGGACTTCCCGCAGGGCCTGGGTCTGTTTTGCATCTGCGAGCGTGAAGACCCCCGTGACGCTTTTGTCTCCAACCACTTTGCCAGCCTTGAGGCACTGCCAGCGGGCAGCGTCGTTGGCACCTCCAGCCTGCGTCGTCAGGCTCAATTGTTGGCGCGTCGACCTGACCTGAAGATTCATTTCCTGCGTGGCAACGTCAACACCCGTCTGGCCAAGCTCGACGCCGGTGAGTACGACGCAATCATCCTCGCTGCGGCGGGTTTGATTCGCCTGGGCTTTGAAGAGCGCATTACTGCCAGCATCAGCGTTGACGACAGCCTGCCTGCTGGTGGCCAAGGTGCGGTAGGAATCGAATGCCGTAGCGTCGATGCTGAAATCCACGCGTTGCTTGCGCCTTTGCACCACGACGAGACGGCCATCCGGGTGGTTGCCGAACGTTCGCTGAACAAACACCTCAACGGTGGCTGCCAGGTGCCAATCGCCTGTTATGCCGTACTTGAGGGCGAGCAAATCTGGTTGCGCGGGCTGGTGGGTGATCCTTCGGGCAGTTTGCTGTTGCGTGCCGAGGCGCGTGCTCCGCAAGCAGACGCTCAGGCGCTCGGCGTTCAGGTTGCCGATGCCCTGCTCGAACAGGGCGCAGAGGGCATTCTCAAAGCCGTCTACGGCGAGGCCGAGCGAGAATGAGCGATTGGCGGCTGTTGCTGACCCGTCCTGCCGAGGAGTCCGCTGCGCTGGCGTTGACGTTGGCCGACACGGGAGTTTTCAGCAGCAGCCTGCCATTGCTCGAAATTGAGCCTTTGCCTGCCAGCGCTGAGCAGCAGTCTCTGGTTCAGAACCTGGACCTCTACAGCGCCGTTATTGTGGTCAGCAAACCCGCTGCACGTCTGGGCTTGCAGTGGGTCGCGCAATTGTGGCCGCAGACACCTTTCCTGCCTTGGTTCACCGTGGGAGCGGGTACCGCGCAGATACTTCAGGACTACGGCCTGGAGGTGAGCTGGCCCGAGAATGGTGATGATAGCGAGGCCCTGCTGGATTTACCTCGACTGCAACAATCCATCGCCATGCCCGGCTCACGCGTGTTAATCATGCGTGGCGACGACGGGCGTGAATTGCTCGCCGAGCGTTTACGCAGCCTGGGTGTCAGCGTTGATTATCTGCCGCTGTATAAACGTAACCTGCCATATTATCCGCCTTCGACGCTGACTCACCTTATCCAGGCGGAACGCTTGAACGCGGTGGTGGTCAGCAGTGGGCAGGGTTTGGAACACCTGCGTCAGTTGGCGGGCGATGGTTGGCCTGAACTGACGCGTTTGACTTTATTCGTGCCGAGCCCGCGCGTTGCAGACATGGCGCGCGAAGCCGGAGCCCGAACAGTTGTGAATTGCCGCGGCGCAAGCGCTGCGGCTTTGCTGGCGGCGTTACGGGAACAACCCGGACCTGCTCTTCAGGCGTATTGATCGACTGCTGTCTTTTACCGATTACGCCCAAATGCAAAGGATGGATACGTGAGCGAAACAGCCTTGCCCAAAGATGATTCTGAATCTGTGCTGACACCACCGACCCCCGATCCGTTGCGGCCTGAACGTCCGGCTGGGCGGAGTAACGGCCTGGTTGTGCTGGCCTTGCTATTTGGCGTGGGTGGCATTGCCGTCGCAGGCTGGGGGGTATGGCAGCTGCGCGCCGTTCAGGCCAGTCACCAACTGCAGCGCACGCAAATGCAGGACATCGCCGCGCAAACCCTGACCTTGCAGACCAGCGAGAAGCAGCTTTCGGAGCGTCTGGCGCAGTTGCCTCCTGCGAATGAACTGGAGGATCGTCGTCGTCTGGTTGCGCAGTTGCAAGGTGATCAACAACGCCTGAGTCAGCGGCTCGAAACCGTGCTCGGTGCAAGCCGCAAGGACTGGCGTCTGGCTGAGGCTGAACATTTGCTGCGTCTGGCTAGCCTGCGCTTGTCTGCGCTGCAGGACATCAACAGCGCTCAGGCATTGGTGCAGGGCGCGGATGAAATTCTTCGCGAGCAAGACGACCCGGGTTCGTTTGCTGCGCGAGATCAGTTGGCGAAAAGTCTGGCGTCGCTGCGCAGCATTGATCAGCCCGATCGTACCGGGCTTTTTTTGCAGCTTGCCGCGTTGCGTGATCAGGTCGCTCAACTCAATGAGCTGGCCCCTGAATACAAGGACAAGGGCGAGTCGCTGTTGGGCCTCACGAACGCCAACAGCCAGGACAGCCATCTGGTGCAATGGTGGAACGAGATATCTCATTACATCCGCATCGACTTCAACGCTGACAAGAACATCCGCCCTTTGCTGGCTGGCCAGAGTCTTACCCAGGTTCGCCTGGCGCTGAGTCTCGCTCTGGAGCAGGCGCAGTGGGCCGCTCTCAACGGTCAGCCGCTCGTGTATGACAAGGCTCTGGCTGAAGCGAAAGAAGTGTTGCGTACCAACTTCAATCAGGACGACTCCCAGAGCAAGATGCTCACCGCCCGGCTGGATGAACTCTCCAGGCAACCGGTTTCGGTGATGACGCCCGATCTGGCGCAAAGTCTGAGTGCGGTTCAGGCCTATCTTGAGCGGCGTCATGCCTCGGCAGATGCACCGGGAACTGCGAATAGCCAACCCGCTGAAACGCGGCAGGGGACGAGCCCATGAAGCGTGCCTATGTGCTGTTGTTCATTGCAATCGCCGCTGCCGCAGCGATTGGTGTGGCGATTGCCGAACACTCCGGCTACGTCCTCATTGCTTATCAAAACTTCCGTTATGAATCGAGCTTGTGGGCCACCTTGGGCCTGCTGTTCGTTATCTGGCTGGTGCTTGTGGTGATTCGCCTGCTGGTTCGTCTCGTGACGACCTCGGGTTCAGTTGCCAACCCATGGTCCAGGCGTAACCGCAGTCGCCGTGTGCAACTTGCAATCGAGCAAGGGCAGATGGATCTGGTTGAAGGTCGCTGGGCCAGTGCGCAACGCCATTTGCATCGTGCCGCCGAGGCTGAACCGCAACCGCTTTTGTACTACCTCGGTGCGGCCCGTGCGGCCAACGAGCAAGGTCGTTATGACGAGTGCGACAACCTGCTGGAGCGCGCCCTGGAGCGTCAGCCTCAGGCAGAGTTGGCCATTGCTCTGAGCCACGCCCAGTTGCAGCAGGATCGCGGTGACAGCGATGGCGCGTTGGTGACCTTGCAGGCCATGAACGAGCGTCATCCTCATAACGCGCAAATTCTGCGTCAGTTGCAGCGCTTGTACCGTCAACGTGGTGAGTGGTCTGCCTTGATCAAACTCATGCCCGAGTTGCGCAAGGACAAGGTCCTGCCTCCTCAGGAGCTGGCCGAGCTGGAACGACGCGCTTGGGGTGAAAACCTCACGCTTGCCGCGTACCGCGAGCAGGACGACGACGGACGCTCGGCGGGCCTGCCAGGGCTGGACAATGCGTGGAAAGGCCTGACCTCCGCGCAACGTCAGGAACCCCAGCTGGTGCTGGCTTACGCTGAGCAATTGCGTCGGCTGGGTGCTGACGGTCAGGCTGAGGAGGCGCTGCGTGCGGCGATCAAGCGCGAATACAACAGCCACCTCGCTCGTCTGTATGGGCTGGTGCGTGGCGCTGATCCGGCGCGTCAGTTACAAGTCGCAGAGGGATGGCTGAAAAATCATCCTGATGATCCGAGCCTGCTGTTAACGCTTGGTCGGCTGTGTCTGCAAAGCAGTTTGTGGGGCAAGGCGCGGGACTATCTGGAAACCAGCCTGCGCCTGCAACGTAATCCGGAAACCTGTGCGGAGCTTGCTCGCCTGCTGGCTCAATTGGGCGAAACAGAGCGCAGCAATCAGCTTTTCCAGGAGGGCTTGAGCTTGCTCGACGAGCGACTTCTGGCGCGACCACTTCCGGCATTGGCAAGCTGAAAGCGCTGGCCGAATAGCTGTCTGCACTAGGGCGCGCAGACAGCTATGTAGGAACAATCCTCCATGTTTGTCTGCTGTAGGCAATTTCCTTCAGGTGATGGTCTCGTAGCTGTCATCCATTGTCCGCAAAGGCCCACCTAAACAGGGACGTATCCTTACGGCAGCGCCTTGAAAGGGTTGAACGCTTTCTCTACCGTAACTGCCTTCGTCTTTCGTTACGGATTTGCCATGCAACTGGCTCACACGCGCTCCTTGTTTTTTCTGGTGTTCATTGCCTGCGCAATGATCATCGGCTGTGTTTTTTATGTGCAGTCTGCGTATGGGCTTTCACCTTGCGTATTGTGTCTGTGGCAACGGGCAGCTTTTGTCGGCAGCGGTATTCTGGCGCTGATTGCTACGTTTCATGCGCCAGGCCGGGCAGGTTGCCGTGTCTACAGCGCAGTCATTTTACTGATGATGCTCGCCGGTGCCGCACTTGCCGGCTTTCAGGTCTGGCTTCAGACAGCAACCGCCGACGACACCATTGGAGTTATTGCACAAGGTGAATGGCTGCTGGACGCTCTTTCGTTAAATCAATGGATCGACAGGTTGTACAGCGATGCCGCTTTCTGCGCAGAAATATCCTGGTCACTGTTTGGTATCAGCCTGCCGGAATGGAGCCTGCTGGCTTTTGTAGGGTTGGCGTTGGTCATGCTTTATGCGTTTTTCAGGGCGACCGTCCGGGTTTCGATAGCCGAAAGTCGGGTCGAGGATTAAACACTTGTATGAACTTTCTCTCCTGCGTACCTTGATGGCCTAGTCATGCGGGCATAATCTGGCCCGCAAGCGTTATTGGATATATGCATCATCTGCCGCCCATAAAGCCTGTGTCGTCCACAGCGACGAACTCAAAACCAGGCCTGCGCAGACTGCATGCCCCTGAAGGGAAGAGATCATCATGTTGGAAAGCTGTCAGAACGCGCAGGAACGCTGGGGCGGGGTCAATAAGCTGATTGATCGCTGGCTGCAGGAACGCCTTGAACTGGTTCGCGTCTACGATGCCCTCGGTGATACACCCGAAGCATTGGCTGCTGATCGTGAAGGCTTGCAGAAATTCTGTGAGGTGCTCGTCGATTATGTGTCGGCCGGGCATTTCGAAATCTACGAGCAGCTCAACAGCGAAGCCAAGGCATTCAACGATGAGCGTGGCCTTGAGCTGGCAGACACCATTTACCCGCGACTCAAGGTGATAACGGAGTCGGCATTGGCGTTCAATGACCGTTGTGACAGAGGTGATTGCTCCGATTGCACCGCTGTTGCTGCGGAGTTCAACACGCTGGGTGGCTTGCTGCATGAACGCTTTGAGTTGGAGGACTGCCTGATTGAGGTGCTCCACAACTCCCACAAGGAAGAAGCGGCTACTCAGGCCTGATGACTTCTTTGTGAATGAAAAAGGGGTGCCAATGGGCACCCTTTTTTTGTTTCTGTCTGGATTAAAGTTGAAGCTCACTGTGGAAGCGACCGGGGTGGCGCTCCACTTCATTCGCGAATGCGGCATTTCAAGCGATACATCAGTTTCGGATGTACCGGCCCTTCGCGAATAAATTCGCTCCCACGGATTTGTGTTTGCAGGCCAACATAGAATCTCCCACAGAGTTCTGTGCTAGATGATTACTGCGACACCCCGACCAGCTCGATTTCAAATACCAGCGGCGTGAACGGGTCAATCAAATCACCAGCGCCTTCCGCGCCGTAAGCTTCTGCCGAAGGGATGACCAGACGCCATTTGGCACCAACAGGCATGTTTTGCAGCGCCGTCGTCCAGCCACTGATCACACTGTCGAGACGAAACCACTGAGGCTGCGTGCTCTGATCGAACACCGTGCCATCTGGCAGGCGGCCGACATAGCGGACCTGCACCCGGCCATCAGCGCTTGGTTTGGCTCCGTGGCCAGCGACCAGTTCGGTCATCAATATGCCGTCTGCCAGTTCGGTCACGCCGGGTTTGGCTTTTTCCGCGGTCATGAATTTTTGTTCGCTCTCCATGGCCGCTTCGCTAAGCGGCTCAACTGCGCCGGAGGCTTCGGCCTGAGCGACGGCAGCGTCATGTTCGCGAAGGATTTGCTCGATGCGTTCTTTCTTCAATGCCAGAGGTTTACCTTCGTAAGACTGCTGCAAACCTTCAATCAGCGCAGGCAAATCAAGATCCGGCACTTCCTGATGCAGACGTTCGCCCAGGCTTGCGCCAAGGCTGTAAGCGAGGTCGTGTGCCTCGCTGGACGGTGCGGCTTGCACAGCCTGAACCACCGGCAACAAGAGGAACAACGACGTGAACAGGTAGCGCGACATGAATGCTCTCCGGCCTGGGAAGTCAGCGATTATGCCAGTGCAATGGCCTGTGCGTGACGGGTGTTTTCAGATGAATTTCGCACTGCGTTGGCAGCGCTTGCAACAGGCATTTATTCCGCTATGCAACAGCGGGCGTTTCATACTGTCAAGATGCCCTAGCGGCGCTGCTGACAGAGGTCTAGTATGAGCCGCAAATCAGTCAGCCAGGAGGTAAGTCATGTCGGCCAAAAAGAAGCCAGTAAATACTCCGTTGCATTTGCTACAACAGCTGTCGAGCAGCCTGCTCGAACATCTTGAAGACGCCTGCTCCCAAGCGCTGGCTGATGCTGAAAAACTGCTCGCCAAGCTTGAAAAGCAGCGTGGCAAAGCGCAGGAAAAACTGCACAAGTCGCGTACCAAACTGCAAGACGCCGCTACCGCTGGTAAAGCCAAGGCACAGGGCAAAGCGAAGTCTGCCGTGGCTGAGCTGGAAGAATTGCTGGACGCGCTGAAAGAACGTCAGAGCGAAACCCGCGGCTACATTCTGCAACTCAAGCGTGATGCTCAAGAAAGTCTGAAGCTGGCTCAAGGCATTGGCCGAGTCAAAGAAGCTGTCGGCAAGGCACTGACCAGCCGTGCAGCCAAACCAGCTCCTGCCAAAGCAACACCTGCCAAAGCTGTCGCTGCAAAAGCCAAAGCACCTGCGGCCAAAACCGCTACTGCAAAGGCACCTGTGAAAGCTCCGGCCAAGGCTCCGGCTAAAGTCGCTGCTGCCAAACCTGCTGCCAAGGCACCTGTAAAAGCGACGCCAGCCAAGGCTGCGCCAAAACCTGCCGCCAAGGCACCGGCCGCCGCTGCAAAACCAGCGAGCAAGCCAGCCGCCAAGCCAGTCGCAAAAGCGCCGACTAAAGCCGCACCAGCCAAACCTGCAATCAAGCCAGCGGCTAAACCAGTTGCAGCCAAGCCTGCTGCAAAACCGGCAGTTGCCAAGCCTGCCGCGAAGCCTGTAGCTGCCAAGCCAGCCACGGCTCCTGCACCAGCGGCTCCGTCTGCCACTCCGGCAACTGCGCCTGCGCCAGCTGCAACGCCTGCTCCAGCGCCAACCACCGGCACCACGCCAACCAGCGCTTCCTAAGGCTGATACATCGCGGCGCGCAGCGTCTGCAGCGCGTCGCGATTTTGCCCGGCGGCCTCGCCCGCCAGGCAACTCAACCAATCCCCTTGCTCTACCGTTTGATGTGTTGACCAACTTCGGGTCTGTGCTTCCAGCCTCGTCAGCAGCTCCTTCTCCGCTTCCAGTTCCAATGTTTTGACTTGCTCACGTAGCAAGCGCAATGACACGTCATGCTGAGCGTCGTTACGCCATGCCGTGCGTATTTCGCGAAGCGGGCGCACTACCTCGTCATGCCAAGGGTTGGCCAACTGTCTGATTTCCTGCGCTCGCTCGGCATTGCACACGACGCCACGTTGGGTAAGCCACGCGCCGCACAAGAGCAGGCAAACATTGGCGCCGCTGGTTTGCAGGCTCAGGCAGGCTTGCTCTACGCCGGGTCTTGCGTAGAAATCCAGGGTGAAACTCCAAAGGTCAGAAGGCATAGTGAGCTACCTGTTTGAGACGAAGCTGGTAGACTCCGCCGCCATTATGATTCGACTTCAAAGCCTTACCTTACAGCGTGGCCCGCAACGTCTGCTAGAAGACGCCGAGCTGACCCTGCACGCCGGTCAAAAAGCCGGCCTGATCGGTGCCAATGGCGCCGGTAAATCCAGCCTGTTCGCTTTGCTTCGGGGTGAACTGACCCCCGACGCCGGTGACTGTCTGCTACCCGCCGACTGGCGTATTGCGCACATGCGTCAAGAGGTCGATACCCTTGAACGCATCGCTGTGGACTACGTCCTTGATGGCGACCTGCGTTTGCGCGAGGTGCAGCGCTTGCTGGCTGAAGCGGAAGCGAGCCAGGACGGCGCAGCCCAGGCGCGTATGCACTCGGAGCTCGACAGCGCCGATGGCTATACCGCTGACGCTCGGGCTCGCAAGCTGCTGGCCGGTCTCGGCTTTACCAACGAACAGATGGAAAAGCCCGTCGGAGATTTCTCCGGTGGCTGGCGGATGCGTCTGAACCTGGCACAAGCCTTGATGTGCCCTTCGGATCTGCTGTTGCTCGACGAGCCCACCAACCACCTGGATCTCGATGCGATCCTGTGGCTTGAGGACTGGCTGAAAAGCTATCCCGGCACTCTGCTGCTGATCTCCCACGACCGGGATTTTCTCGATGCGGTGGTTGATCATGTGGCTCACGTCGAGCAGCGCAAGATCACGCTTTATCGTGGCGGTTACAGTGCTTTCGAGCGCGCCCGCGCCGAACGTATGGCCCAACAACAACAGGCCTACGAGAAGCAGCAGGCGCAGCGCGCGCACATGGAAAAATTCATCACCCGCTTCAAGGCTCAGGCGACTAAGGCCAAGCAGGCGCAGAGCCGGATCAAAGCGCTGGAGCGAATGGAAGAACTGTCTGCGGCGCATGTGGATTCGCCGTTCGATTTCACCTTCCGCGAGTCGAGCAAGATCTCCAGCCCGCTGCTGGACCTGTCCGACGCTCGCTTGGGTTATGGCGACAGAGCGGTGCTGGAGAAGGTCAAGTTACAACTGACTCCAGGCGCTCGTATTGGCTTGCTCGGGCCGAACGGCGCGGGTAAATCGACCCTGATCAAAAACCTTGCTGGTGAGCTTGAGCCCTTGAGCGGTCGCATGGCTCGGGGTGAGAACACGGTGGTGGGTTACTTTGCCCAGCACCAGTTGGACTCGCTGGATGCCAAGGCTAGCCCGTTGCTGCACCTGCAACGCATAGCACCCACTGAGCGTGAGCAGGCTTTGCGCGATTTTCTGGGTGGTTTCGACTTCCGTGGCGCGCGTCTCGATGAGCCCGTACTGAATTTCTCCGGTGGGGAAAAAGCACGTCTGGCGCTTGCCTTGATCGCTTGGGACAGGCCGAACCTGTTGCTGCTCGATGAGCCTACCAACCACCTGGATCTGGAAATGCGTCTGGCGTTGACCATGGCGCTTCAAGAATTCAGCGGTGCGGTATTGGTGGTTTCTCACGATCGGCATCTGCTCAAAAGTACGACCGATGATTTCCTGCTGGTCGCTGACGGCCGTGTTCAGGAGTTCGATGGCGACCTTGAAGATTACGCTCGCTGGCTGGCTGATTACCGGCTGCGCAATGCGCCCGTCAGCAACACACCGGTCAACGCCGACAAGACCGATAAAAAGGCGCAACGCCAGCAGGCAGCTGCCTTGCGTCAGCAACTGGCTCCGCACAAGAAACTGGCCGACAAGCTTGAGCGCGACCTCGGTACTTTGCATGAGCGGCTTGCCAGGGTTGAAGCCGAGTTGGCCGACAGCGCCAATTACGAGGCCGCCAACAAAGACAAACTGCGCGATCTGTTGGCTGAGCAGGCGAAGCTCAAGGTGAGCGAGGGCGAGCTGGAAGAAGCCTGGATGGAAGCTCTGGAGTTGCTGGAGTCCATGCAGGCCGAGCTGGAAGCACTTTCGTAAATACGTTGGGGGATTGATGGAATCTTTTGGATCGCTGGTTCCGCCACACTGGGTGGAGCCGATCTGGCTGGGGCTGCAGATCCTGTTGATCCTGGTCGCCGGTTACATGGCGCAACGGCTGGTGGGGCGTTTTCTGACCCGTCTGGGCGAGCGTTATCCATTGCCGCCCGAGTTGCTGCTGCCTCTGCGTGGTGGCTTGCGCTGGTTCATCATGGGCAGCGCGTTTGTCATCGTGCTGGGCCAGCTCGGTGTTTCTGCCACCGTGCTATGGACCGCGCTCTCGGGCTTTGTCGCCGTTGCCGCTGTGGCGTTCTTCGCCATGTGGAGTGTGCTGTCCAACTTGCTGTGCGCCGTGCTTATTTACACGATTGGCCCGTTTCGCATCGGTGATGTGGTCGAGTTGGTGGATACCCTCGACAAGCCGGGCGTTAAAGGCCGCGTATTAGAGATCAACCTGATGTTTACCACGTTGATCGAGCCTGCCGAAGCGGGCGGTGCGCTGGTTCAGGTCCCCAACAGCCAGTTCTTCCAGAAGTCGGTACGCCGCTGGCGTGGCACAGATGGCTTCCCGACCATCGCAGTCGATAAAACGCCCGAAAACTGATTTTTTTTGAAGTTGCCGTCTCGCAGAGCCTAGTCAATTGCCCGAGAAGCTACTAGCTTAGCGGGCTATGGTGTTCGCCCGAGGTGTGTGATGTCTTTCGAAACATGGCTGGCTTTTTTTGCCGCGTGCTGGGTAATCAGTCTTTCGCCGGGTGCGGGCGCTATTGCGTCGATGTCCAGCGGTTTGCGCTATGGATTCCTGCGAGGGTACTGGGTCGCTCTGGGCCTGCAATTGGCACTGATTGCACAGATTGCAATTGTTGCCGCGGGCCTTGGCGCCGTACTCGCCGCTTCGGACATGGCGTTCACGCTGATCAAATGGTTCGGTGTGGCATACCTGGTCTATCTAGGTATCAAGCAGTGGCGTGCGTTGCCCGCCGACCTGACCGATGACTCGACCATTCGCCCTATCGGTAAACCAATGGCGCTGATTGCCCGAGGTTTTCTGGTCAACATCAGCAATCCCAAGGCGCTGGTGTTCATGTTGGCGATCCTGCCGCAGTTCATCGATCCCAATGCCCCGTTGCTGGCTCAGTACCTGACAATCATGGCAACCATGGTTGCTGTAGACATGACGGTGATGGCGGGCTACACCGGGCTGGCCTCGCGCGTATTGCGAGCGCTTAAAACCCCAAAACAGCAGCGCCGCATGAACCGCACCTTTGCCGGTTTGTTCGTGGGCGCTGCGGGTTTCCTGGCGACGTTGCACAGGGCGTAGTGTGGGAGCGGTGCTTGCCCGCGATAAGAACGGCGCGGTCTAGGATAAATCGCGCCGTTCTTATCGCGGGCAAGCACCGCTCCCACATGTATGTTGCATCCATTCAATGATCTGTATTTCGTTTGATAGAAGGTAAGGCTCTACAAATACTCCCCCGCCGCCTCCGGCTGGTACTCCACCGCCAGCAGGGTCAGCTTGAGGGTCTTGCCGCCCGGTGCGGGCCAGTCGATGTGCTGACCGACCTGCAGCCCCAGCAGCGCCGAGCCAACCGGGGCGAGGATAGACACCGTGCCTTCGGCGCCGGCATCTTTCGGGTAGACGAGCTTCAGGTGGTAGTCCTTGCCGCTGACTTCTTCGCGGCAATGCACTTTTGAATTCATGGTCACGACACCCGCGGGCACTTCTTCGTGGCCAACCACCTGTTCGGCACGGTCCAGCTCGGCTTGCAGGGCTTCGAGGCCGGGGGTGGTTTCTTCAAGGCTCTCGATCAACTGCTCAAGGCGCTGAACGTCCAGCCGGGTCAAAATGATGGAAGGTTGTGTCGACATGTTGGCAGGCTCCTTTTCTGCGCTGCATAAAGCAAAACCCCGCCTGAAGTGGCGGGGTTTTGAAGGCTTCATCGATGAAGCATGTCTGGACACTAACACAGCGTGGGCATTACACAACCCGGCACAGTCTGGGTAGGGCTGTTATGCGTCGGGAGCCGGGTCTGAATCAGCGACTGCCCGACGTTGGTCCGCGTTGGCGCGGATTTGTCGGCGACGATTGTCGTCTGCCGAGCGCCACTCACGGATATCTTCCACATGGCGGAAGCAACCCAGGCAGACTTTCTGCTCGTCCAGTCGACACAGACTGATACAAGGCGAAGGCACCGCCGGGCTGACGTTGCTGTACAGCGGCTTGGGCGGGCGGACTGATGCGGTGTTAGCGGTCACGATCAAATCTCGTCGAAATCGAGCTCTGCGCCCGCCTGATCCAGCGTAAGGCGCGCAAGCATTTCGCTCAGCAGCTCATCGCTGGTGTCGCAGCTCCAGCGCTTCTCTTCTTCGTCATAGTCGAAGTGGAAGCCACCTGAGCGTGCTGCCAGCCACAGCTGGCGCAGCGGTTCCTGGCGGCTGAAGATCAACTGAGTGCCATTTTCGAACTTGACGGTCAGCACGCCCGCCGAGTTTTCGATGTCCAGGTCCAGGCCACTCTCATCGAAAATATCTTCCAGCGCTTGCTGGGTGGCATCCACCAGATCGTGAAAGCGGGCTTCGGTCAAACTCATGGGGGAACCTCAAAAAGTGTCGGCTGTTTGCGCAGCGACGCAAGATACGGTCGCTTAAAGGCAAATGCAAAGCATACCCGCCCAACGACCCTTACAGACGCCAATAATCCGCTTTGTCGACTGCAATTCGGTAGCGTTGCGTCAAAGCCCCGCCGGACGGGAGGACCGCCACGTAGGCAAGCCGATGGGTGGCCGGTATACTCGGGCGCAATTACTGCTTTTACAAAGGATTTCGCCATGAAGCGCCTGATCTCTTCGCTTGCTGCGCTTGTCGCGGTCGCTTGCCTCGTTACTGCCTGCGGCCAGAAAGGCCCGTTGTACCTGCCGGATGACCAGAAGTCTTCCGACGACCAGGCCAAGTCGCAATCGCACAAGCATCTTTAAGGGTATTCCATGGACGCCTTCAACTACCGCGACGGTGAACTGTTCGCGGAAGGTGTAGCGTTGTCTGCGATTGCCGAGCGCTTCGGCACGCCGACCTACGTCTACTCCCGCGCTCACATTGAAGCGCAATATAACGCCTATGCAGATGCACTGAGCGGCATGCCGCATCTGGTCTGCTTTGCCGTAAAAGCCAACTCCAACCTGGGTGTGCTCAACGTTCTGGCGCGTCTGGGTTCTGGCTTCGACATTGTGTCCCGTGGTGAACTGGAGCGTGTACTCGCTGCAGGCGGCCAGGCCGACAAGATCGTTTTCTCCGGTGTCGGCAAGACCCGTGATGACATGCGCCGCGCGTTGGAAGTCGGCGTGCACTGCTTCAACGTCGAGTCCACTGACGAGCTTGAGCGTCTGCAGATCGTAGCCGCTGAAATGGGCGTGCGTGCGCCCATCTCGCTGCGCGTCAACCCGGACGTCGACGCCGGTACGCACCCGTACATTTCCACTGGCCTCAAGGAAAACAAATTCGGTATCGCCATCGCTGACGCCGAAGATGTCTACGTGCGCGCTGCGCAGTTGCCGAATCTGGAAGTGGTCGGCGTCGATTGCCACATCGGTTCACAGCTGACCACGCTGGAGCCGTTCATTGACGCTCTGGATCGTTTGCTTGCCTTGGTGGATCGTCTTGGCGATTGCGGCATTCTGCTGCGTCACATCGATCTGGGTGGCGGTCTTGGCGTGCGTTACCGCGATGAGGAGCCACCGCTGGCTTCCGATTACATCAAGGCGGTCCGTGAGCGCATGGAAGGCCGTGACCTGTCGCTGGTTTTCGAACCCGGCCGGTTTATCGTCGCCAACGCTGGCGTGCTGCTGACTCAAGTCGAGTACCTCAAGCACACCGAGCACAAGGATTTCGCCATTGTCGACGCGGCAATGAACGACCTGATCCGCCCGGCGCTGTATCAGGCCTGGATGGACGTGACTGCGGTTCGCCCGCGTGACAGCGCCCCTCGCACTTACGATATTGTCGGTCCTATCTGCGAAACCGGTGACTTCCTGGCCAAAGGCCGCGAACTGGCGTTGGCTGAAGGTGATCTGCTGGCTGTGCATTCGGCCGGTGCCTATGGCTTTGTCATGAGCTCGAACTACAACACTCGTGGCCGTACCGCTGAAGTGTTGGTCGATGGGTCGCAGGCTTTCGAAGTACGCCGCCGCGAGACCGTGGCCGAGCTGTTTGCTGGCGAAAGCCTGCTGCCGGAGTAACCCATGCTGCTGCGTTTTACCAAGATGCACGGCCTGGGCAACGACTTCATGGTTTTGGACCTGGTCAGCCAGCACGCGCATATTTTGCCCAAGCACGCCAAACAATGGGGTGACCGGCACACCGGCGTCGGTTTCGATCAGCTGTTGCTGGTCGAAACACCGACCAATCCGGATGTCGATTTCCGTTATCGGATCTTCAACTCGGATGGCTCCGAGGTCGAGCAGTGCGGCAATGGTGCGCGCTGCTTTGCCCGCTTCGTGCTGGACAAGCGTCTGACCGCCAAGCGCCTGATCAAGGTAGAAACCAAAAGCGGAATTATCGAGCTGGAAATCCGCAATGACGGCCAGATCAGCGTCGATATGGGGCCGCCACGGCTGGTCCCGGCAGACATTCCGTTCCAGGCCACCGAGCAGGCGCTGAGCTACAGCCTTGATGTTGATGGGCAAACGGTTGAGCTGGCCGCTGTCTCCATGGGTAACCCGCATGCGGTGTTGCGTGTGGACGACATCAACAACGCACCGGTGCATGCGCTGGGTCCGAAGATTGAACACCACCCGCGCTTTCCGGCACGGGTCAA
Organism: Pseudomonas viridiflava; assembly: GCF_900602065.1. Classification (GTDB taxonomy): domain Bacteria; phylum Pseudomonadota; class Gammaproteobacteria; order Pseudomonadales; family Pseudomonadaceae; genus Aquipseudomonas. Next base: position 278,409 of record NZ_UWFN01000350.1, read on the forward strand.
CGTAGGCTTTCTCTACGTCGTTGATCGCCAGCGTGCACAGTTGCGCGTCTGGGAGCGCGGAGCCGGGGAAACCCAGGCCTGTGGCACCGGTGCGTGTGCGGCAGCGGTCGCGGCGATCAGCCAGGGCTGGATGGATTCGCCACTGCTGATCGATCTACCGGGCGGTCGACTGTCCATCGAATGGGCCGGTCCTGGCCATCCGGTGCTGATGACCGGTCCTGCGGTCCGCGTATATGAAGGCCAAGTTCGTCTATGAGTGAGCAAAAGCGATGACTGACAAGCCTCAGACTTCAACCGACAAGCCTAGCGAATCGCCGGTCGATAACGCAGCGCCAAATCTTGAAGCAGAGGCGATCATCGCTTACCTGCTCGACCGTCCCGATTTCTTTGCCGAACACGACGAGTTGCTGGTGTCGATGCGTATCCCGCATCAGCGCGGCGACACTGTCTCGCTGGTCGAGCGTCAGCTCAAGTTGTTGCGTGAGCGCAATATCGAGATGCGCCATCGTTTGTCGCAACTGATGGACGTTGCGCGCGACAACGACCGGCTGTTCGAGAAGACCCGCCGCCTGAACCTCGCGCTGATGGATGCCGCCAGCCTCGAAGAGATCGTGATTGCTGTAGAAGACAGCCTGCGTCAGGACTTCCAGGTGCCCTTCGTCAGTTTGATTCTGTTCAGTGACAACGCCATGCCGGTCGGCCGTTGGGTCAGCAGTGTCGATGCGCAAAAGGCTATCGGTGGTTTGATCGGTGACAAGACCGTGTGCGGCGCGTTACGTGAGCATGAGCTGATCTTTTTGTTCGGCGCCGAGCAAGGCAAGGAAGTCGGCTCCACCGCCGTTGTGACCCTTAATCATCTCGGTCTGCATGGCGTGCTGGCCATTGGTAGTCGCGATCCGCAGCATTATAAAAGCTCGGTGGGCACCCTGTTCCTCAACTACATCGCCGATGTGCTGAGCCGTTTGCTGCCGCGCTTCACCCACTCCTTACGCTCGGTTCGCTAGTGATGGAACGACAGCTGGACGCTTACTGCACACATTTGCGCAGTGAGCGCCAAGTGTCGCCACACACACTCGAAGCTTATCGCCGTGATCTCAACAAAGTGTTGGCGTACTGCGAGAAGCAACAACTGAGCAGTTGGGCTGCGCTGGACATTCAGCATCTGCGCAGCCTGATCGCCCGTCAGCATCAGCAGGGTCAATCCTCGCGCAGCCTGTCGCGTCTGCTCTCGGCAGTGCGCGGGCTTTATCACTATCTCAATCGTGAAGGCATCTGCGAACACGATCCGGCCAATGGCCTGTCGCCTCCCAAGGGTGAACGTCGCTTGCCGAAGACCCTTGATACCGATCGCGCCTTGCAGCTGCTGGATGGCGGCGTGGAAGATGACTTTCTGGCTCATCGCGATCAGGCCATTCTGGAGCTGTTCTATTCTTCAGGGCTGCGGCTGTCCGAGCTGACCAGTTTGAATATGGAGCAACTGGACTTGAGCGAAGGTCTGGTGCAGGTGCTCGGTAAAGGCAGCAAGACCCGCGTCCTGCCGGTGGGCAAGAAGGCCCGTGAGGCGCTGCACGCGTGGATTGCGCTACGTGCCCTGGCCAACCCTGAGGATGATGCGGTATTCATCAGCCAGCAAGGCAGGCGTCTCGGCCCCCGCGCGATTCAGAAACGGGTCAAAGCCGTAGGCGAGCGCGAGTTGGGGCAGAACCTGCACCCGCACATGTTGCGCCACTCATTTGCGAGCCACCTGCTCGAGTCGTCCCAGGATTTGCGCGCTGTGCAGGAATTGCTTGGGCACGCCGACATCAAGACCACGCAGATTTACACCCACCTGGACTTCCAGCATCTGGCGTCGGTCTACGACAGCGCCCATCCGCGGGCCAAACGTAAAGGTTCTGACCATGATTAAGCTGATCACCTTCGACCTTGATGACACCCTGTGGCACACCGCCCCGGCTATCGTCAGCGCCGAGGCCATCCTGCGTGACTGGCTGGCTACCAACGCGCCCAAGCTTGGCCCGGTGCCGGTGGAGCATTTGTGGGAAATTCGTGCGCGTCTGGTAGAAGCTGACCCTACCTTCAAACACCGCATCAGCGCCCTGCGGCGGCGGGTGCTGTTCCATGCACTGCAAGACGCCGGTTATGCCTCGACTGAAGCTCAGGAGCTGGCTGATCAGGCGTTTGAGGTGTTCCTGCATGGCCGCCATCAGGTCGAGATATTCCCGGAGGTTCATCCGACCCTGGAGATTCTGGCCAGGACCTTCACCCTGGGCGTGATCACCAACGGCAATGCCGATGTGCGTCGTCTGGGACTGGCCGATTATTTCGCCTTCGCGTTATGTGCTGAAGACCTGGGGATCGGCAAACCCGACCCGGCTCCATTTCTGGAAGCACTCAAGCGTGCCAACGTTGAGGCTGGCGCCGCAGTGCACATCGGTGATCACCCCGGCGATGACATCGCAGGCGCCCAGCAAGCTGGTATGCGAGCGATCTGGTACAACCCGGCGGGTAAGCCGTGGGAAACAGACACGCTGCCGGATGCCGAGATCAGCAGCCTGACGCAGTTGCCGGATGTGTTGAGTCGCTGGGTGTAGGTGATGTTGAGGCTTGTGATGACTGTGGGAGCGGTGCTTGCCCGCGATAAGGCTGGACGCGATCTAAAGTGAACCGCGTCCAGCCTTATCGTCGGAATGCCGCCCAGACCAAGCACCGCTCCCACAGTCATCATCAGTCCTACAGTGCCGCGTCAGGCCCGAACCAGCGGACAATTTTTGCCAAAAAAAAGCCCGCAGCGACAGCGGGCTTTTTTCATCCGGCATCAGACACCCTTAGATAGGGCGGCTACCGTATTTGTTATCAGGCTTCTTGGGCGGATCGGCGACCACGTTGGCCTCCACTTCCTGCACCTTGCCACCACGGGCGAGGAACTCTTCCATGGCGCGAGCCAGAGCATCACGCTCTTTGTTTTTGGCTTCTACGCTAGGCAGTTCATCAACCGAGACGGCAGCCTTGGCCTTGCCTTTGGTTGGCGTTACCGAAACTTCCGCACCGTCATCGGCTTCAGCACCGTCGTCCTCGGGAGCAGCTGCAAGCTCCTCACCGTCCTCTTCACCTTCCAGATCATCAACCAGATCGTCGTTGTCGTCGTCGCTCATGTTCTACCTCATGACTTGCGAAAGCAGATTAGTTATAGCCCAGCTGCGTACGTTTTCGAATGCTGCCGGAAAAAATTCAACATCCGCTGCAAAACAGCGGTTAGGCCTGTTCACCTTGAAGGGTGGCGAGGACGTTGCGAGCACCGCCAGCATCTCGGTGCTCACCCAGATAAACACCTTGCCAGGTGCCCAACGCCAATCGACCTGCCGAGACCGGCAAAACCAACTGGCAGCCTAGCAAACTGGCCTTGAAATGCGCCGGCAGATCGTCAGGGCCTTCGTCTTCATGTTCAAAGCCGTGGGTGCCTTGTGGCACCAGACGGTTGAAAAAGCGCTCGAAGTCACGACGCACAGCCGGGTCGGCGTTCTCGTTGATGGTCAACGAAGCCGAGGTATGCTGCAGCCACAAATGCAGCAACCCGACTCGACACTCTCGCAGCTCGGGCAAGCCTGCAAGAATTTCATCGGTTACCAGATGAAACCCGCGTGGCCTTGCCCGCAGGGTAATTCTGGTTTGTTGCCACATACAGTTCTCCGCATATTCGGCGCGCATTCTAACGCGCTGGAAGAAAAAGCAAAGCGCGCAATAATCCGTCTTTTGTGTAAGCCATCAACGCTTGCTCGCCGACATGGCGGGTATCTCTGCAAACTGTCAGGAATGTCCCTTGTAATGCTGCTCTTGTATCGGGTGAAGCGTTTTGGCCGGGCAATCTATCGACAAACTCCAGACAAAAAAATGCCCGGTAAACCGGGCATTTTTTTACAGTGGCTTACAAGTTGTAGCCACGCTCGTTGTGTTGCGCAAGGTCGAGGCCTACAGCTTCTTCCTCTTCGGTGACACGCAGGCCCATGACCGCGTCCAGCACCTTGAGGATGATGAAGGTCACGATCGCGGTGTACACGACGGTGAACGCTACGCCTTTGAACTGAATCCAGACTTGAGCCGCGATGTCAGTTACGGTGCCGAAGCCGCCCAGAGCAGGGGCTGCGAACACGCCGGTCAGGATTGCGCCGACGATACCGCCGATGCCGTGAACGCCGAAAGCATCCAGGGAGTCGTCGTAGCCCAGCTTGCGCTTGAGGCTGGTGGCGCAGAAGAAGCAGATCACGCCTGCAGCCAGACCGATGATCAGGGCGCCCATCGGGCCTACAGTGCCCGCGGCCGGAGTGATTGCAACCAGACCTGCAACAACACCCGAAGCGATACCCAGTGCGCTTGGCTTACCGTGGGTCAGCCACTCGGCGAACATCCAGCTCAGTGCGGCAGCGGCGGTTGCGATCTGAGTAACCAGCATCGCCATGCCTGCAGTGCCGTTTGCAGCTGCGGCGGAACCGGCGTTGAAACCGAACCAGCCAATCCAGAGCATTGCCGCGCCGACCAGGGTGTAACCCAGGTTGTGCGGTGCCATTGGAGTGGTAGGGAAGCCTTTACGCTTGCCAAGTACCAGACACGCCACCAGGCCAGCCACACCAGCGTTGATGTGAACAACGGTGCCGCCTGCGAAATCCAGGACTCCCCAGTCCCACATCAAGCCACCGACGCCGCCCCAGACCATGTGCGCGATTGGCGCGTAGACCAGGGTGAACCAGATAGCCATGAAGATCAGCATTGCGGAGAACTTCATGCGTTCTGCGAAAGCACCGACGATCAGGGCTGGAGTGATGATCGCGAAGGTCATCTGGAAGGTGATGAACACCGCTTCAGGGAACAGAGCCGCAGCGCCAGTGATGCTCGCAGGTGTCACACCTGCCAGGAACGCTTTGCCCATGCCGCCGAAGAACGAGTTGAAGTTGACGACGCCTTCTTCCATACCCGTGGTGTCGAACGCAATGCTGTAGCCGTAAACGACCCACAGGATGCTGATCAAGCCAGTGATAGCGAAGCACTGCATCATCACGGAAAGAATGTTTTTGGAACGGACCATACCGCCGTAGAACAGCGCGAGGCCGGGAATGGTCATGAACAGCACCAAGGCTGTTGCGGTCAGCATCCAGGCGGTGTCGCCTGAGTTGAGGACTGGGGCTGCCACTTCGTCTGCCGCCATGGCCAAGCCAGGGGTTACGAGGGACAACAGGGCTCCTAGCCCTGCGAATTGACGCAGAGTCATATTGTTTTCTCCTGGGGCGTTGGGTTGGCGGCTTAGATTGCGTCGGTATCGGTTTCGCCGGTACGGATGCGAATAGCCTGTTCCAGATTCACTACAAAGATCTTGCCGTCACCAATCTTGCCGGTGTTGGCGGCCTTGGTTATCGCCTCGATAACGCGATCCAGATCCTTATCGTCAATGGCAACATCGATCTTCACCTTGGGAAGGAAGTCGACAACGTATTCCGCACCGCGATACAACTCGGTGTGGCCTTTCTGACGTCCGAAGCCTTTGACTTCAGTAACGGTGATGCCCTGCACGCCGATTTCGGACAGCGACTCGCGCACGTCGTCCAATTTGAACGGCTTGATGATGGCAGTGACTAGCTTCATGAAACTTTCTCCCGAATTGGTGGACTTGCCCCAGGAAAACAAACCCGACTCAAGTCTAAGCGCAGTGCCTGGCTTTGTAACGCATCGGTCGCCTGAAGGAGGTCCGACCAACCCCAGAAAACCGCTTTTGACGAAACATTCCCCGCTCCGCCTGCCGCACTGTAATCGTCAACGCGACTGCATCAGTGCATGGGTCATCAGCGACTAAGCAGAAAGCTTGCCATCTCGTGAATTTTCATTGAATACAGGCTCTTGATCCCTGTTTCAGGCACCGGAACCGCCCTGCGAGGCATGTCAGCGCACAACTAAAGTGCGTTCGTGCACGCAGTGGTGCGCCATTATCGTGCGCCCGTTGTCGCTAGAAATGACTATAGACGCTCCGTGCTACACTGCCGCCCATCTGAAACCGGAGGTAGACATGCTCGCGCCCAAAGCTTTTCTCGATGCCCTGAGCGGCCACGCCTCGCGCTTGTTCAATGGCGAAACGCCGATCCCGCGTAACGAATTCGAAACCCAGTTCAAGGCCCTGCTGCAAAGCGGCTTCAGCAAACTGGATCTGGTCAGTCGTGAGGAGTTCGACAGCCAGATGGCCGTCCTCGCCCGCACCCGTGCCCGCCTTGAAGCACTGGAGGCGAAAGTTGCAGAGATGGAAGCGAAGCTGAACCCACCTGTGGGTGAGTAGCCAGCGCCGAGTGTGTGGGCTACGCCCAAATACCTGATTTGAAATGATGTTCCTGTGGGAGCGGTGCTTGCCCGCGATGAGTCTGGACACTATCTCACGTGGACCGCGTCCAGCCTTATCGCGGGCAAGCACCGCTCCCACAAGGATTTTCATTTGCTGCATGACAGGGGCGTGTCAGGATAAAAGGGACATATCCTGCGGACACAAATGGTGCATCTCTTTTTGCATCGGCCTCACCTCTCAATCAACAACCGCTCCAGCCTTTTCGTATACGGCGAAAGGTCACCGATGGTGCGGGCGACCCATTCGGGGTCGTAATAGGTATCCAGATAGCGTTCGCCGCTGTCGCACATCAGCGTCACCACTGACCCCTTCAAGCCTTGCTCCTGCATTTGCAGCGCTACGGTCAGTGCGCCCCACACGTTGGTCCCCGTGGAACCGCCCGGCTTTTTCCCCAGGCGTTTTTCCAGCCAGCCGAGGGTAGCGATGCTCGCTGCATCAGGGACTTGCAGCATGTCATCGATCACACCCGGCAAAAACGACGCCTCTACCCTCGGCCTTCCAATGCCCTCGATGCGACTGCCCTTGAGGCTGGTCAGGCTGGTATCGCCGTTGCGGTAACTGTCGTAGAACACCGAGTTCTCCGGATCCACGACGATCAACTTCGTGTCATGGCCTTTGTAGCGAATGAAGCGGCCGATGGTCGCTGAAGTCCCGCCAGTACCCGCGCTCATCACAATCGCTGTGGGGATGGGGTGCTCCTCGCCGCTCAACTGGTCGAAGATGCTGTCAGCAATATTGTTATTGCCGCGCCAGTCCGTAGCCCGTTCCGCGTAGGTGAACTGATCCATGTAATGACCGCTGTCGAGCCGAGCCAGGCGTTCCGCCGCCGGGTACATGTCGCAGGATTGCTCCACGAAGTGGCAGCGCCCGCCGAGCAGCTCAACCTGCTGAATTTTCCTGCTGGCGGTATGGCGCGGCATGACCGCCGTGAAGGGCAATCCCAGCAGTTTTGCAAAGTAAGCCTCCGATACCGCCGTACTGCCGGAAGATGCTTCCACCACATGCGTGCCCTGGCGAATGTTGCCGCTGCAGATCGCATGAAGAAACAAAGAGCGCGCCAGACGATGTTTCAGGCTGCCGCTGGGGTGAGTGCTTTCGTCCTTGATGTAAATATCGATGGCGCCAAGTGCCGGAACATCCAGCTTGAGCATGTGCGTATCGGCCGAGCGCTGCTGATCACAGGCAAGGGTTTTGATCGCGGTACGAATCCAGTTATTCATCACTCTGCGCCTCGGCAAAAACACATCTATTCTTGAGGGCAAATGTTACCGATCGCTGGAAAAAAGAATTCCTTTTTGTTCTACCATGCAAGCTGTTTGATAGAAAAATTTTCTCCAAAAGGACTGATTTGAAAAATGGACAGTCTTGATCGCCACATCCTCAGCATTTTGCAGCGTGATGCCACCATTGTGCTGAAAGATCTGGCTGACGCAGTCAACCTTTCAACGACGCCGTGCTGGAAGCGAGTCAAAAAGCTCGAAGAGGCTGGCTACATCAAATCCAGAGTCGCGCTTCTGGACCCGGAAAAACTGGGGCTGGGATTGTCGGTTTTCGTTCAGCTCAAGACCCAGCGCCACGATACCCAGTGGCTTGAGCAATTTGCCCAGACCGTCATGCAGTACGAGGAGGTCATGGAGTTTTATCGGATGGCAGGCGAATGGGACTACATGCTGCGGCTGGTGGTCAGCGACATGGCTGCCTATGACCGCTTTTATAAAAAGCTGATCAGCAGCACTGAAGGCCTTTCGACCATTACCTCCAGCTTCGCCATGGAGCAGTTGAAATACACCACGGCGCTGCCTTTGCCTCGCGGCTAGGCCTGTTCTCTGAATAGTGAACAGGCTGATCGTGCCTCAACGACGGGTTAGAAGTTGTAGCTGACCGTTGCGCTGACGTTACGCTCTTCGCCCAGATAGCAGTAGCTCAGGCTTGCACAGGAGGCGACGTAGGATTCGTTGGTCAAGTTGTTTGCGTTCACGCGCACGTCCACGCCTTTGAGCCCGACTTTGCTCAGGTCGTAGCCGACCGAAGCGTCGAACAGGGTGTATGACGGCACCTTCATGGTGTTCTCCGCATCTGCCCAGCTATAACCGACGTAGCGAACCCCGGCACCCAACCGTAACCCATCCAGCGCGCCGCTGTTGAAGGCGTAATCCCCCCAGAGCGATGCCATGTGCTTGGGCGCTTGTGTCGGGGAGTTGCCTTTGTTCTCGATGATGTTGGTGGGCGTGCTCAGCGTGCTGATCATTGATTTGGAGTATTCAATGTCAGTCAGGGTATAGCTACCCAATACTTTGAAGTTATCGGTTAGCTGCATATGCCCCTCAAGCTCCAGACCCTGCGAGCGCACTGCGCCAATGGGGCGGTAGAAGTTTTCCTGAGGGAGCTTGGAGGCCAGGTTCTCTTGATCAATACGGAATACCGAGGCAGTGAACAGGTTGTCCGTTCCGGGCGGTTGATACTTGATGCCCGCTTCCCATTGGGTGCCATCGGTCGGCGCCAGCGGGTTACCCTCGCTGTCTGCGTACGAGTTCGGATTAAACGACTCGGAATAGCTCAGGTACGGCGCAATGCCGTTATCGAACAGATACAACACGCCTGCGCGACCGGTGAGTTTGGTGCGCTTGTCACTGACTTCGGTGCCTTCTGGACGCCCGACTTCTGCTATCCGGTTTTCCTCGGAGGTCTCTACCCAGTCCTGACGCAGGCCCAGAGAGAACCGCCATTGGTCCAGCTCGATCAAATCCTGCGCATATACGCCGGTTTGCTCCAGGCGGCGCTCGTAACGGGTTGGGCTGAAGTAGGTGATCGCCGAGTTGCCGTAGACCGGGTCGAAACCATTGAGCGATGCGACTGAGCCGCTGGTCCAGTCCACGAGCGTTTTACGCCGCTGGTAGTCAACACCCAAAAGCGTCGTGTGCTTGGCCGAACCAGTGAAGAACTCCGCCTGCAGCATGTTATCGACGATAAATGCGTGCAGGCGTTCGTCGCCGCCGGAGTAGTAGCGCGTCAGTTCGTTACTGGTGGGCGTCGTCCAGTCGTAGGCGTAAATCTGATCGTTCTTCACCTTCGAGTCCAGGTAACGGAAGTTCTGTCTGGCGGTAAAGACATCGTTGAATCGGTGCTCGAACTGATAGCCAAATGACTGTTGGTCGCGGCTGTAGCCATCCACGCCCGGCTCGCCGTCGAAGAAGTGTTCGGAAATACGCTGCCCGTTGCGTTGATGCAACGTGCCGCTGGCTGGCACGCCACCGTGATAACCGCCGTCAGGGTCGTGTTGCAGATAGGCTTGCAGGGTCAGCGATGTGTCTTCGCTGAAGTCGATGCTGACGGTCGGTGCCAGCGCATAGCGCTTCTCTTCAACGTGATCGAACTGCGTGTCTGACTTATCCACAAGCCCGGTCAGGCGATAGGCAATTCGCTTGTCTTCATCCACAGGCCCGCTGAAATCGAACCCCACGCCGCGCTGGCCTTGGGTGCCTGCCGTGGCCTGAATCTGGTGATAAGGCTCATAGAGTGGTTTTTTACTGGTCAATGCCACCAGCCCACCCGGCGAACTGCGTCCGTAAAGTACTGAAGACGGTCCTTTGAGGATGTCGACCCGCTCCAGAAAGTAAGGGTCAACTTGCATGGTGCTGTAGGTGCCGCTATCGCCCATGGACTTGAGGCCGTCCAGGTAAATGTTATCCACAGAGCCGTCGTTGAAACCACGCATGGCAACGTAGTCATAGCGGTGGGTTGCACCATAGGGGTTGGTCAACACGCCTGGTGTATAACGCATGGCCTGCGACACGGTTTGTGAACCTTGATCATCCATTTGCTGGCGGGTGACGACCGATACCGATTGCGACGTTTCCAGCACCGACGTACTGGTTTTAGTGGCGATCTGACTATGAGTAGCGTTGTAGCCTTCCATGCTGCCCAGAGCATTGCCCAGTGCAAAGCCGCGAATGTCTGTGCTGGGTAACGCCAGCACTTCAGCCGTGGTTTCGCGCAATACATAACTGCTGCCATCCTGAGTCACAGCTTGCAGGCTGTTATTACCGAGCAACATGCTCAAGGCCTGATCCGGGGCGTAGCTGCCCTGCAAGCCTGGCGAGAGCTTGCCGGCTGTTTGCGCGGGCGTGGCAGCCAATGTGATACCCGCTTGCCGGGCAAACTGATTCAGCGCTTCGCCCAATGGCCCTGCTGCGATGGAATAGCTACGCGTTGCACCTGCTGGTACCGCGCCGTCCTGAGCCTGTACGGCTAAAGGAAGCGCAGTGGTGCCCAAGGCCAGGCAAATCAGTGCTGCGCGAACAGCCGTGGTGAGGTGTGTTGCGCAAGCATCAACGGCGACGTTTTGCGTGTTCGATTGCGATTTACCTTGAGGCCGGGTCATGGGCGATTCCGTGAAGGTCAGTGAAGAGAACGGTGGTGCTGTCCTCTAAGCCGGACCTGCCGGCAAAACCCGCCAAAAAAATTCGAGGCATCAGGCCTGGCGCTGCAGCGTGACCCACCAGCGCGTGCGATACCGCAGTTGCACAGGCAGGGTCTGGGTAATGACCGCGAGCAGTTTGTCGGTGTCTTCCAGCCGGAAAACACCAGAAAGGCGCAGGTCGGCGACGTCGTCAGCGCAACCGAGATGACCGTGACGATAGGTCCCTACCTCGGTGAGCAAGTCTCTGAGACGCATGTTGCGGGTCACGATCAGGCCTTCGCTCCACGCCCCGGCGTCCATGTTGAGTTCGGGCAACTGAACCGCTTCGCGAGACGACACCAGGTAATGCTGCCCGGCGTCGACAGTAATGGGGGATGCGACCGGGGAGCGGATGATCGATTGGCCCTCTAGTACGCTGATGCGAGTCTGGTCCTGATACTGCCTGACGACGAAGCGTCCATGCAGACCCTCGAACAACCCGTGGCGGCTCTGGACGAGCAGCGGCCTGCGGGTTGGACTTTTTACGTCGGCACCACATCCCAGCAGAATCTCGCCTCTATCAAGAGTGATCAGCCGGCGTTCGGCGTTGAAGTCCTGATCCACTGCACTGTCGGTGTTCAGTTGCAGGCTGGAGCCATCCGGTAGCTGATACCTTCCACGTTGACCCACGTGGGTAGCGAAATCTGCGCTCCATTGCTGCCAAGGCATGACTTCGCGCGACAGCCAGGCAGTGGAGCCCACCACGACCAGGCCGGACAGCAGTTTCAGCGCTTGTCTGCGACCCAGGCGCTGGGCGCTGTTTTCCAGTGCCTCCAATGCTGCACCCGGCGCGAGCAAACTCTGAAAACGGCTGTTGAGTTCGCCGTTCAAGGCCTGGATACGCTGCCAGGCGCATTCGTGGTCCGCATGCGCAACGCGCCACTGCTCACATTGCTCGCGCAGTCGTGGGTCATGTCCTTGGCTATTCAGGCGTATTGACCATTGAATCGCCTGTTTTACGATCTGCGGCGAGGGCTCTTGTGATCGCGCATGAGCAGAGGCACCGTTCACGCTGAATACCGCAACAGATAGCAGTGATAAAGCGCGTCGGCGACATAGCGTTCTACCGAGCGCAACGACACGCCCATCCGTTCGGCAATCTGCTTGTAAGGCAGGCCTTCACACTGAGCCAGCAGAAACGCCTGACGGACCTTGGGTTTCAAGCCATCAAGCATTTTCGCAATGCTCTCCAGCAACTCGAAAACCAATTCCCGAGACTCGGGCGAAGGGGACTCGTTGCAAGGCACATGTGCGAGAGCTTCAAGGTAAGCGCGCTCCAGTTCCTCGCGTCGCCAATGGTCGATAACGATTCCTTTGGCGACCGTGCGCAGAAACGCCCGCGGTGCTTTCAGCTCCAGCATTTCATGACGATTGAGCAGCCTGACGAACGTATCCTGCGCCAGATCGGCGGCATCGGCTGCATTGCCCAGCTTGCTGCGCAGCCAGGTATTCAGCCAACCGTGATGATCGATGTAGAGCGTGCGCAATGTGGCGTGATGAGAGGGCATCGCGGCGCGCCATCCCAGCGCGGTGTAAATGATAATGAGTCGCATTGTGTTAAAGCGCCGCACAATTTGCAACTGCTTAGGGATGAAACGCCCGCCGCGTGTGGCTTATGCCCTCAGGTATTGCAGGACGGTTTCGATGCTGGCCAGTGGTGGTGCGGACATCAACTGCCCGGTTGGGCACCACGGATAACTGACCTGTTGCAACCAATCCATCACCGGCTCCAGCTCCACTGCCGGGCAGACCAGCATCTGCTCAATGGTGATAGTCAGATGCGTGGCCAATCCGGAATCGAACTGCCAGTCATATTGCCCGCAACCAAAGCGCAGATCCCCTGTGGCCTTGTCCGACATCCCCACCAGCCACTTGCAGTGGTGCTCGGTAGCGCCGTCGGCTGGCGGTTTACCGATGCAGAACGTGTAGACGTTTTCATAGGTTTGCCCGAAGCGTCGAACCAGCACCTCCGCAATGCCGTCACGCCCCTCAACCTTGGGCGGGAAAGAAATGCTCCCTGTGTGGACGATCATCTCCAGCGTGGCGTTGCTGGTGAATGATTGGCGTAGCAAGTGTGGGCGATTGCCGTCTTTGGCGAGGATGTAGTGTTCGATGGCTTGGGCTGGGGTTGGCATTGAGCGCTCTTTTGGTTTGCAGATTGGTTGGGGCAATCAGCTTATCTCTGCTGAGTTTGAAACGCATACCTTGTAGAAGCTGCCGAAGGCTGCGATGCGTTTTTCCTGACATATCGGTATCGCAGCCTTCGGCAGCTCTCATAAAAACAAAATAAATTACTGAATGAATGGAGTTTTTCTGTAGGAGTGAGCTTGCTCGCGATAGCGTCAGCTCATGCGATAAATTTGTCGACCAGGAAATCGAATCGCGAGCAAGCTCACTCCTACAGGTCCAATGTTTGCAGCGCAACAGCGCGGTGTCTCGGACACAACGCGATCTCTCATTAACACCCCGCAACCATTCATTCCTTCAAAGCTCGCCCCGATGTCGCAGGATGCGGGGGTCGCTTTTTCAAGGAAGAATCATGTCTCTGGCCATCGTTCATAGTCGTGCCCAAGTGGGCGTTGAGGCACCTGCTGTCACGGTCGAAGCGCATTTGGCTAACGGTTTGCCTGCGTTGACGCTGGTGGGTTTGCCGGAAGGTGCGGTGCGCGAAAGCAAGGATCGGGTGCGCAGTGCGATTCTTAATTCCGGGCTGAAATTCCCGGATCGGCGTATCACGCTCAACCTCGCTCCGGCTGATCTGCCCAAGGACGGCGGCCGATTTGATCTGGCGATCGCTTTGGGTTTGCTGGCTGCCAGCGGTCAGGTGCCATTGGTGGCGTTGCAGGATGTCGAATGCCTTGGCGAACTGGCACTGTCGGGTGCGATTCGACCGATTCAGGGGGTGTTGCCTGCGGCGTTGGCGGCACGCGCTGCACAACGCACGCTGATCATCCCTGCAGTCAATGCTGAAGAAGCGTGTCTGGCGTCGGGCTTACGGGTGATTGCGGTCAATCATCTGCTGGAGCTGGTGGCGCATTTCAACGGGCAGACGCCGATCACGCCTTATCAGTCCAGCGGGCTTTTGCATCAGCCCAAGCCTTACCCGGATCTTAGCGAAGTGCAGGGCCAGACCGCTGCGAAACGGGCGCTGATCATTGCCGCTGCGGGTGCTCATAACCTGTTGTTCAGCGGCCCACCCGGCACCGGCAAAACCCTGCTCGCCAGCCGCTTGCCGGGTTTGCTGCCGCCGCTGGATGAATATGAAGCGCTGGAGGTTGCGGCGATTCAGTCGGTGGCCAGTCAGATCCCGCTCACCTGTTGGCCGCAGCGACCGTTTCGTCAGCCTCATCACTCGGCGTCCGGCCCGGCATTGGTTGGCGGTGGCAGTCGGCCGCAGCCCGGTGAAATCACCCTCGCCCATCACGGCGTTCTGTTTCTGGATGAGTTGCCGGAATTTGATCGGCGCGTATTGGAAGTGCTTCGCGAGCCTTTGGAGTCGGGCCATATTGTGATCTCCCGAGCGCGGGATCGGGTGCGATTTCCGGCGCGCTTTCAACTGGTCGCAGCGATGAACCCCTGCCCCTGTGGATATCTCGGCGAGCCGACCGGAAGGTGCCGGTGTTCGACGGAGCAGATTCAGCGGTATCGCAACAAACTCTCGGGACCTTTGCTGGACCGTATTGACTTGCACCTGACTGTCGCCCGAGAAACCACCGCCCTCAATCCCTGCGTGCAGAACGGTGAAACCACCGCCAGTGCTGCGGCGGTAGTTGCTCAAGCCCGGGATTGCCAGAACAAACGTCAAGGCTGCGCCAATGCTTTTCTGGATATGCCCGGGCTACGCAAGCATTGCGGGTTAACCCGTGAGGACGAGGCCTGGCTTGAAACGGCCTGTGAGCGATTGACCTTGTCACTGCGTTCGGCGCACCGGTTGCTCAAGGTGGCGAGGACGCTGGCCGATCTGGAGCAGGTGGAGGCGATCAATCGCAGTCATGTGGCCGAGGCGTTGCAGTATCGACCGGCGAGTGGTTGAGGTCTGCAGCTCGCGCCATCTGTGGATGTAAATGGCGCAGATCCTGTGGGAGCGGTGCTTGCCCGCGATAAGGGCACCGCGGTCTGCCAGATAAATGGAGTCGCCCTTATCGCGGGCAAGCACCGCTCCCACAGGACTGCGATCAACCATAGTGCTGTGGGCGCTCCTTAAGTTGTCCACAGGTTGGTTTCCTACAGCTGGAGGGGAGTTATCCACAGATCGCCAGTGTCCTGTGCCGACAGTCGTGTCCGCCTCAACGGATTAACCTCTCTCCCGGCTGAATATTCAGCTACTGGATTTGGCGATCTGGAAAAGGGAGTGATACTGCTGTTCATACGAAGCGGGCATATTTGCCTGCGCCTTGTTATGGCTGCTGTATGCGGGAGATCTTCGGGTCTGCCGGTCGCTCCTTACCGGTTCGCCAACCCGCATGCAGCTGCCACCCTATCGTTTGGCGACGAGAAGCGGTGGCTCCCACCAAGGAGATGCACTTTTGAATACATGCACTAACCCACCCCAGACCCCCATGCTCTTCATCCGCCAGAAAAAACACATGCACGCCATTTGTCTCGAAGGCCAGGTCTGGTTCTGCGCGCGCGATCTGGGCTATCTGATGGGGATTTTTCTGGATGAGCACCGCGCCCGCAAACTGGCGCCCGACCAGCGCAAAACCGTTTTGCTGGAGCGCTATGGGGTGACTCAGGAAGCGCTGATGATCAGCGAATCCGGGACCTACGCTCTGTTGCTCTACCAGCACGGCGCTCACAACGGGCCGCTGCGTGAATGGCTTGAGCATCACGTGGTGCAGACCCTGCGCGACCGTGATCAAGTGCCGACAGCGCAACGCCCGGTACTGGGTTTGATGCATTGGCCCAACATGACGCTGAGCCTGCTGAACTGGCAGAACGAATCATGGATTCGCGTACGCGATATGCCGGAAATATTGCTGGAACGTTCGCGGCAGAGCGCCGGGAAGACCGCTTCCTGGTGGCGACGGTTGCTAGCTTAAGCCATACAGTTGGCGTCGCGGACTGTATCTTGCGGGCCATTTGTCTCCTGCTTAAAGTGGCGCGCACTTAAGTAAGGAATACACCCTCATGGAATTCAACAACGGCTTCCTGCTCAGCCTGTCGCTGTGTCTGGAAATTGGCCTGGCCAACATGGCAATGATCAATATCGCCATGCAGCGCGGTTTTACCCAAGGCGTCTGGTTGGGGCTGGGTACCTGCGTTGGCGATCTGATCTATGCCGTACTGGCGATGATGGGCATGGCGGTCTTGTTGCAATTCGAAGCGGTGCGCTGGGTGTTGTGGATCGGCGGCTCGCTGGTGCTGTGCTTCTTGAGCGTGAAAATGCTGCTCAGTGCCTTCAAGACTGACGGGACAATGCAGCAAAGCGGTGAGCAGTGGGGCAAGACCAATCTGGCGTTGTTCTCCAAAGGCATCATGCTGGCGATGTCTTCACCGAGTGCCATTTTGTGGTTTGCGGCTGTGGGCGGCGCGATCATTGCGCGACAAGGGCATGACGTGGCGAGCGCAGGTCTATTCCTGTCAGGCTTTTTTGCGGCGGGTTTGCTGTGGTCTATTTCGCTGTGTGCGGTGGCCTACCAGGGCGGCCGACTCATCGGCGAGAAGCTGATGAAGTACACCTACATAGCGTCGGCGCTGATCTTTGCGTACTTCGCGGTGTACGTGGTGGTGAGCGGGTATGCGGAGTTTGTTGGGGGTGCGGTTGGTCTGTAGGGGCCAACATGCAATCCCTCGCGTTGAAATGCTTTTCCTGTAGGAGCTGCCGAAGGCTGCGAGGCATTTGTCCTGATACACCCCTATCGCAGCCTTCGGCAGCTCCTACAGATCCAATGTCTGCGGCGCGAAAGCGTGGTGTCAGCAATACTGAACCGCCAAAAAAAAACGCCCCGAAGGGCGTTTTTCTATGTCACTTGGCAATCAACGAAACCGGTCAACCTCGGTGCGCAAATCGGCGGCCAGGGTGTTCAGTTCTTCTGCGGTAATGGCCAGGTGCGAAACGACTTCACGTTGTTCGCTGTTGGCCATGGCGATGCTTTGCAGGTTGCTGCTCAACAAGGTGGCGGTGCTGCTTTGCTCTTGGGTCGCGGTGGTGATCGCAGCGAATTGCTGACCGGCCGAGCGGCTTTGCTCGTCGATCTGCGCCAGCGCAGCAGCCACTTTGGCGTTGCGCGCCAGGCCTTCCTGCATCTGGGCATTGCCCTGCTGCATGGTGGAGATGGCGTTGCCGGTCTCTTGCTGGATGCTGGTGATCATCCCGGAGATTTCGTTGGTCGCGTCCCGGGTACGTGTTGCCAGGCTACGCACTTCGTCAGCAACCACTGCGAAGCCACGGCCTTGTTCGCCCGCCCGTGCTGCTTCGATAGCGGCGTTAAGGGCCAGCAAGTTGGTCTGGTCGGCAATCGAGGTAATCACACCGACGATGCTGCCGATTTCCTGAGAGCGTTGCCCCAACGTGTTGATGACCGCGGCAGTGCTGTTGATCGAGGCCGCGATCTGCTCTAGGGAAGATGATGCTTCCTGCATGGAGGCGCGACCGATACGGGTCTGCTGAGCGTTTTCCTGAGCCAGGCGCTCAGTATTGCCCATGTTGTCGGCGATGTTCAGCGAAGTAGCGCTGAACTCTTCAACCGCACCCGCCATGCTGACGATTTCACCGGATTGCTGCTCCATGCCGCGATACGCGCCACCGGACAGACCGGACAGTTCGTTGGCACGGCTGCTCACCTGCTGAGCGGCCGTACGGATGTGCGAAACCATGGTGGAAAGCGCTTCACCCATCTTGTTGAAGCTGGTTGCCAATTGACCAATTTCGTCATGGCTGGTGATGTTCAAGCGCACGCTCAAATCACCGGCACCCAGTGCTTCGGCCTGACGTACCAGCTCAGACAGCGGACGCAGTTTGCTGCGCAGCAGCCAGATAGCAGAACCGACTGCAATCAGCATGGCCAACAGGCTGCCGATTGCCAGTTGCGTACCGACATTCCACGTTACAGCGCTGATTTCGTCCTTGGGCATGTTTGCCAGAACGGTCCACGGCCCACCGCTGAAAGGCTGGGCAACGCTGTAGAAGTCTTCGCTGGTGTCGCTCCAGTACTGGCCTTTACCTGGCTTTTTTGCGAATTCAGCGACTGATTTACCGGCTTGATCAAGCGCCTGTACGCCTGCTGGTGGCACCAGCCAACGGTTCTGATCATCAAGCAGGGCCAGAGAGCCTGTTTTGCCGATGCGGAAGTTCTTCAGGTTTTCGAACTGGGCATTCTGCGCATCGGTGTAATCGAAGCCGACGAACAACACCGCGATGACTTTGCCGGAGCTGTCTTTCACGGGGGTGTATTGCGTCATGTAGTAACGCTCGAACAGCACGGCTTTACCGACGTAGCCTTGGCCCGACATCAAGCGGTCGTACGCCGGGTTCTTGCGGTCGAGCATGGTGCCGATTGCGCGGCTGCCGTCCTGCTTGGTCAGCGAGGTGCTGATGCGGATGAACTCTTCACCGCTGCGCACGAATACTGTGGCTACGCCTTCAGTCAGTTGGCGGAACTCGTCAACTTCCCTGAAGTTGTTGTTCAGCGCGTGGTCTGCCAAAACCAGGCTCGGAGTCTGTACCCCGGCGACTGTGATGGGCTGATCCGCCTGAACGGTAAGGCCGCTGGCGAAACGTTTTTCAAACAGCCCGCTCAAACGCTGGGTGCTGACCCGCAGCGTGCTGTGAAACGTGTTGAGCTGGTCGGCCAGCAAGCGCGCCTCACTCGCCATGTGCTCTTCACGAATGACGAGGTTGGCAGAGTCCAGTGAACGCAATGCAAAGACAGTACTGCCTGAGATGACAACTGCCAGAATAACGGCCAAAGCAATACCGAGTTGCGAAGCAATTCGGGCACGGGGCTTGGACATGACGGCTCCTGGCCGAACGGAGGGTCTTCAATGACCTCTAATAGCCGTTCAGCTGAATTTGATTAAGTTAGTTAGCCTTGGTTGTACAGAATTTGTACATGGGGGCGTCAATTCTACACATCGGCCTTGTCGGGTAATACTTGAGTATGGTCCCCGGATTTGTAGGATTCGGTTACAAACTGTGTCGCAATGCCACTATTCTCTGAGGATTTGCACCTCGGGCAACTCCATGGCATTGACTTCGCTCTGCAGAAAATCCCCCAATCGACGCAAGCGTTCGCTGCCGGGTCGGGTTCTTGGCCACACCAGATAATAGTCTTCGCCGCTGTAAACAGCGGTTCGCCAAGGCAGACTCAACCGGTTCTGGGCGACATCTTCGGCGACCATGAGCAGATCCCCCATGGAAACCCCATAGCCGCGAGCGGCGGCGATCATACCTAATTCCAGCGTGTCGAACACCTGCCCGCCTTTAAGCGAAACCTGTTCCGATAACCCCGTGCGCTCCAGCCAGCTGCGCCAGTCTCTGCGGTCCGGCGTGGGGTGCAACAATTCGGCGCTGGCCAAACGCTCGATGTCCCAAGGCTGATCGTCCACCAGATTTGGCGCACCCACGGGGATCAGCAGTTCCGGAAACAGACGTATCGCCTCCCAGTCGGCGGGCAGATGTCCGCGACTGAGCAGGACGGCGCAGTCGAAAGGCTCATGACTGAAATCCACCACATCGATTTCCATCCACGCGCTGGTCAGCTGCACCTCGTTGCCCGCCTGTAAATGGCGGAAGCGGCTGAGTCGCGCCAGTAGCCAGCGCATGGTCAGGGTCGGCGGCGCTTTCATGCGCAGGATTCCCTCGTCGACCGAGAGCGTGTTACAGGCCCGTTCCAGGGACGAAAAGCCGTCGCGTACGCCTGGCAGCAGGGTACGGGCAGCTTCGGTGAGCTGGATGTTGCGCCCGATACGTTGAAACAGCCGGCAGGAAAAGTGATCTTCCAGGGTTCGAATGTGCCGGCTCACAGCACTTTGAGTGATCGACAACTCTTCGGCTGCGCGCGTAAAGGAGCTGTGCCGTGCAGCCGCTTCAAATGCGCGCAGTGCATAAAGAGGAGGAAGACTACGAGGCATTCAGAACGCTCCTGCTGCGGGGAGCGCCAATCTTAGCTAAAAAACCAACAGATGAGTTTTACTCATGCTAACGATCTTATTTATCCCTTTGTGCCCCGGCACTTAAGTACCGAGAATGGGCGGCTCATAACTGCCCCCTGAAATCGAGCGTCGTGCTATGCAACAACCTGCCATCAAAGAACTCTGGATCATCCTGCGCCTCGCCGGGCCGCTGATCGCTTCACAGATGGCGCACATGCTGATGGTTTTCACCGACACCGTGATGATGGGCCACATTGGCCCGGAGGCCTTGGCGGGCGGCGGTCTGGGCGCTGCGACTTACAACTTCATTTCGTTCTTCTGCGTTGGGGTCATGGCCGCGGTCGGCACGCTGGTGGCCATCCGGCATGGTGCAGGAGACAGCAAAGGCGCTGCTCAACTGGTTCAGGCCGGCATCTGGCTGGCGTGGGGCATGGCGCTGATTGCCATGCTGATCCTGTGGAACCTTGAGCCTATCCTCCTGCATTTCGGCCAGACTGAATCCAACGTGCACATGGCTGGTCAGTTTTTGATCACCTTGCCGCTGGCATTACCCGGTCTGCTGACGTTTATGGCCTTGCGCGGCTTCACCAGTGCGTTGGGACGGGCAGGCCCGGTCATGGCAATCAGTCTAGGCGGCGCGATTGCCAATTTCGTCCTCAACTACGCCTTTATCCATGGAGTGTTCGGCCTGCCAAATCTGGGCTTGATGGGCATTGGTCTGGTGACGGCTGTGGTTACCAACGGTATGGCGTTGATTCTTGCGCTGCACATCCGTCGCCATCCTGCTTACGCGGCCTATCCGATCCGCGAGGGGTTCTGGCAGCTTTCGCGCAGCCACCTCAAAGAGCTATGGAAGCTGGGTTTGCCGATTGGCGGGACGTACGCGGTTGAAGTCGGGCTGTTTACTTTCGCGGCTTTTTGCATGGGAGCCATGGGCAGCACGCAAATGGCAGCGCATCAGATCGCCCTGCAGTCAGTGTCGATGGCTTTCATGATCCCGGTGGGGATTTCCTACGCAGTGACCATGCGCATTGGTCAGCACTACGGCGCAGGTAATCTGCTTTTGGCCCGAACTGCCGGGCGCGCAGGCATAGCCTTTGGCTCTGTTGTGATGCTGATGTTCGGGATGTTGTTCTGGCTGGCACCGCACTTGGTCATTGGCCTGTTCCTGGACATCAACGACCCGAAATTCGCTGAGATTGTCGAACTGACGGTTAAATTGCTGGCTGTCGCCGCCTGGTTTGAAATTCTTGATGGCGCGCAAACCATTGCGATGGGCGCTATCCGTGGCTTCAAGGATGCGCGGACCACCTTCCTTATCGGGCTCGCCAGTTACTGGTTGGTCGCAGCGCCGGCAGCGTGGATATTTGGTTTTTACACCAACCACGGTGCAGTTGGCGTCTGGTGGGGGCTGGCGCTCGGGTTGTTGTGCGCAGCGATTGCGCTGACCTGGGCCTTCGAGAGAAAGACCTCGAAGTTGCTGCGCCGGGAAGCGGCAGCGGTGCCGGTGATGGTGTGAGGATGTTTGATGTTGTCTGGCTACCGCTGTAGTGGACCAAACAGAAAACACTTAACTATCTAAACTCACACAGAACCTGTGGGACCGAATTCATTCGGGAAAGCGGTATTTCAAGCGATACACACGCTGCGGATGTACCGGCCCCTTCGCAAATGAATTCGCTCCCACCGGGATTGCGCTTGTGAGCAGACATAGCATCTGCCACAGAAAACGCGTCCGCAGGTAGATCAAAGGCTTTCCAGACACCCCGTGAGAGCGCCTGGCCCAAATCACGGGTGCTGCATCAACCCTGTGGGACCGAATTCATTCGGGAAAGCGGTATTTCAAGCGATACACACGCTGCGGATGTACCGGCCTCTTCGCGAATGAATTCGCTCCCACCGGGATTGCGCTTGTGAGCAGACGTAGCATCTGCCACAGAAAACGCGTCCGCAGGTAGATCAAAGGCTTTCCAGACACCCCGTGAGAGCGCCTGGCCCAAATCACGGGTGCTGCATCAACCCTGTGGGACCGAATTCATTCGGGAAAGCGGTATTTCAAGCGATACACACGCTGCGGATGTACCGGCCCCTTCGCAAATGAATTCGCTCCTACCGGTATGTGCACTTGCAGTCCAATCTGGCGCAGGTAGCCCTGAAATCAAACCCGGTTCAACGCCTCCGGCGCTTGTTGATCGAAGGTCAGGTACTTGATCAACTCCGGCAACGGCAGTGGTTTGCTGATCAGGTAGCCCTGAACCTGATCGCAACCATAGCTGCGCAGTAACGCCAGTTGCTCAGACGTTTCGACACCTTCGGCGACCACCTCCAGACTCAGGTTATGAGCCAGGTTGATCATTGCGTGTACCAGCTTGCGATTTTCTTCGCGTTGCTCCATTTCACCCACGAAGCTCTTATCGATCTTCAGCAGGGTAATGGGCAGGTTGTTGAGGTGTACGAACGAGGAAAACCCGGTGCCGAAGTCGTCCAGCGAAAACCGTACGCCCAGGCGCCCGAGGGCATCCATGGTCTGTTTGACCAGATCGCTGCGGCGCATGACGGCGGTTTCGGTCAGTTCGAATTCCAGCCACTGCGCATCAATGCCGCGCTCGGTAATCAGTCGGCCTAATGTCGCAAGCAATTGGTTGTCCTGAAACTGCCGGAATGACAGGTTGATCGCCATGTGCAACTGCGGCAGGCCTCGCTCAAGCAACGCTTGCATGTCGCGCAGCGCCCGAGAGATCACCCAGTAACCCAGCGGCACGATCAACCCGCTTTGCTCGGCCAGCGGTACAAACTCACTGGGCGGTAGCAAGCCTCGCTCTTGGTGACGCCAGCGCACCAGTGCCTCCAGCCCGACAATGCGTCCACTGGTCATGCAAAGCCTTGGCTGGTAGTGCAGTTCCAGCTCGTCGCGCCGTAACGCCCGTCGCAACTCGCCCTCCAGATCAGCGAGGCTACGGGCATTGCGATTCAGCCGGTCGTTGAAGACGTGAAAAGTGCAGCCCTGAATACCTTTGGCCTGCTGCATGGCGATGTGCGCGTGCCACATCAGTGGGTCCGCCCCCGCCTCGGCGCGAGAGTGAGCGATCCCCAGACTGCAGCCGATGAGCAGGCTTTCGCCGTCGACCCAGTACGGCTCGGACAGGGCTTCGGTGATGCGTTCGGCCATCCATTCCGCGCGCCCTGGGGCGCGACGAGTGTCGATCAGCAGTGCAAATTCGTCGCTGCCCAGGCGAGCGATCTGGTCGCCGACTTCCAGTTGCCCTTTGAGTCGCGCCACTACCTGCAAGATCAGTCGATCACCAGCTTGATGGCCGAGTGCGTCGTTGGCGCGGCGGAAGTTGTCCAGATCGAGATGGCCCAGCGCAAGGCCGCGACCGTCATTTTCCAGCAGGCGTGCTGCCAGCAAGGTCTGGAAACCCTGGCGATTGGCGATACCGGTCAGTGTGTCCTGCTCGGCCAGACGCTGCAGCGTGTTTTCCAGCAGTGCGCGCTCGTTCACATGGCGCAGGCAACTGCGTAACGTTGCAGGCGTCAACTCGCTACGAATCAGCCAGTCACTGGCGCCAAGTGGCGGGATCAGCGGCTCTTCTTCAAGCAGCATGACCACCGGCAGATTGCAGCGGCCTGGTGGTGGCTGCAGTTCTGGTGTGGTGAGCAATACGGTCGGTTGATCGTCGATTAACGAGGCACTGATGTCGTTCCAGTGCGAGAAGGACAACAGATGTTCCTGATTCTGCTCAGGCGTCAGGCAACTGCGCAGCAATACCAGCCATTCCGGCTCGTGGGCCAGCACTAACAACCGCAAGGGTTGGACAGGCGTAGGCAAGCTAGCTCCCTAGACTCGAAAAGAGACAAACAGAAGGCCCGGGAAATGGGGCCAAACATAGCAATCGTTCAGCATTCGGATGCGCAAATGTAACAAAACCAAAAAAATTAGATAGCAGCGCGCGACATAAGACGTCACTCATTGGCGGACGGTCGCTGCACAATCGCCATAGCCTGCTAAAATGCCCGCCCATTTCGTTAGTGATCCTCTTCCTGATATGTCCCGACTCAATCCTCGGCAACAAGAAGCCGTGAACTACGTCGGCGGCCCTCTTTTGGTGCTCGCCGGTGCAGGCTCCGGCAAGACCAGCGTGATCACGCGCAAGATCGCCCATCTGATCCAGAACTGCGGCATTCGGGCCCAGTACATCGTCGCGATGACCTTTACCAACAAGGCCGCCCGCGAGATGAAAGAGCGGGTTGGCACGTTGCTGCGCGCGGGTGAAGGTCGCGGCCTGACCGTCTCGACGTTTCACAACCTGGGCCTCAACGTCATCCGCAAGGAGCACGTGCGGCTGGGCTACAAGCCGGGGTTTTCGATCTTTGACGAGACCGACGTCAAAGCGCTGATGACCGACATCATGCAAAAGGAATACTCGGGCGACGACGGCGTCGACGAGATCAAGAACATGATCGGCTCCTGGAAAAACGACCTGATCCTGCCAGCAGAGGCGCTGGAAAATGCCCGCAACCCCAAGGAGCAGACCGCCGCCATCGTTTACACCCACTACCAGCGCACGCTCAAAGCGTATAACGCGGTGGACTTCGACGACCTGATTCTGTTGCCGGTAAAACTGTTTCAGGAGCACGCAGACATTCTGGAAAAGTGGCAGAACAAGGTTCGCTATCTGCTGGTGGACGAATATCAGGACACCAACGCCAGCCAGTACCTGCTGGTAAAGCTGCTGATCGGCATGCGCAACCAGTTCACCGTGGTAGGTGACGACGACCAGTCGATTTATGCCTGGCGCGGCGCGCGTCCGGAAAACCTGATGCTGCTCAAGGAAGACTACCCCTCGCTGAAAGTGGTCATGCTTGAGCAGAACTACCGCTCGACCAGCCGTATTTTGCGCTGCGCCAACGTGCTCATCTCCAACAACCCACACGATTTTGAAAAGCAGCTGTGGAGTGAGATGGGCCATGGTGATGAGATCCGCGTGATCCGTTGCCGCAATGAAGATGCCGAGGCCGAGCGCGTAGCCGTAGAAATTCTCAGCCTGCACTTGCGGACTGACCGCCCGTACAGCGATTTTGCGATCCTGTACCGGGGTAACTATCAGGCCAAACTAATCGAGCTGAAATTGCAGCACCACCAGGTGCCCTATCGTTTGTCCGGCGGTAACAGCTTCTTCGGGCGTCAGGAAGTGAAAGACCTGATGGCCTACTTCCGCTTGCTGGTTAACCCGGATGACGACAACGCCTTCTTGCGGGTGATCAACGTGCCGCGCCGCGAAATCGGCTCGACGACACTGGAAAAGCTCGGTAACTACGCCACCGAGCGAAAAATTTCGATGTACGCCGCCACCGATGAAATCGGCCTTGGCGCGCATCTGGACAGCCGCTATACCGACCGTTTGCAGCGTTTCAAGCGCTGGATGGACGGCGTGCGCCAGCAGTGTGCGCAGAACGACCCGATCGCGGCGCTGCGCAGCATGGTCATGGACATCGATTACGAGAACTGGCTGCGCCAGAACAGCTCCAGCGACAAGGCCGCTGACTACCGCATGGGCAACGTCTGGTTCTTGATCGAGGCGTTGAAAAACACCCTCGAAAAGGACGAAGAAGGCGAAATGACCATCGAGGAGGCCATCGGCAAGCTGGTCCTGCGCGACATGCTTGAGCGTCAGCAGGAGGAAGAGGATGGCGCGGAGGGCGTGCAGATGATGACGCTTCACGCCTCCAAGGGCCTGGAGTTTCCGTACGTTTTTATCATGGGCATGGAAGAAGAAATTCTCCCTCACCGCTCCAGTATCGAAGCCGATACCATCGAGGAAGAGCGCCGTCTGGCTTACGTGGGCATTACCCGCGCGCGGCAGACACTGGCGTTCACCTTTGCTGCCAAGCGTAAGCAGTACGGGGAAATCATCGACTGCTCGCCGAGCCGTTTCCTTGATGAACTGCCCCCTGACGATCTGGCCTGGGAAGGCAATGACGATACCCCGACCGAAGTGAAGGCAGTGCGCGGCAATACCGCATTGGCGGACATCCGCGCGATGTTGAAAAAATAATTCCTACTATTCATTGCGCAGATTCGCGCACCCGAGGAAGCGACGTGGAAGCATTGCATCAGAAGATTCGCGCAGAAGGCATCGTACTATCCGATCAGGTACTGAAGGTCGATGCATTTCTCAATCATCAGATCGACCCGGCGTTGATGCAGCAGATTGGTGACGAATTTGCGGCGCTGTTCGCTGATTCGGGCATTACCAAGATCGTCACCATTGAGGCTTCAGGCATTGCGCCTGCGGTGATGACCGGTTTGAAACTGGGTGTGCCGGTGATTTTTGCCCGCAAACATCAGTCGCTGACCCTGACCGAAAACCTGCTGCTGGCTACGGTTTATTCGTTCACCAAACAGACCGAAAGCACGGTTGCGATCTCGCCCCGTCATCTCAACAGCAGCGATAACGTACTGATCATTGATGACTTTCTGGCTAACGGAAAAGCGTCTCAGGCGCTGATTTCGATTATCAAGCAAGCAGGCGCAACAGTTGCCGGGCTGGGCATCGTGATCGAAAAATCCTTCCAGGGCGGCCGCGCCGAACTGGATGCGCAGGGTTATCGCGTCGAGTCGCTGGCGCGGGTTAAATCCCTGGCGGATGGGGTTGTGACGTTTGTTGAATGATTGAGTTGCTTAACAAACAACACCCAATTCAATGAATTGCAATGCATCCCTGTAGGAGTGAGCTTGCTTGCGATAGCGGTCTGTCAGTCACGGGATATTTGATTGAAAGACCGCTATCGCGAGCAAGCTCACTCCTACAGGGGGAATGCTGCTTTGTCTCGTCTACATCAACCCGCACTCCACCATCGACAGCGGGTCACCATCACCGATGATCAGGTGATCCAGCACTTTCACGTCGATCAGCCATAACGCATCGCGCAGCCGCTTGGTCAGGTCGATGTCGGCCTGGCTGGCATCGGTCACGCCCGAGGGATGGTTGTGGCAGAGGATCAGGCTGGCTGAGTTGTGGGCCAGGGCGCGCTTGACCACTTGCCGGGGATGCACGTGGGCGCTATTGATCGAACCGTGGAACAGGATTTCGAACGCTTGCACCCGGTGCTTGTTGTCCAGAAACAGGCAGCCAAACACCTCATGGGGTTCATGACGTAACAGCGCCTTGAGGTAGCTGCGCACCTGCTCCGGGCTTTCCAGCGCAGAATCACGCCTCAGGCTTTCCGCCATGTGCCGGCGAGCCATTTCCATGACGGCCTGTAATTGCGCGAATTTAGCCGGCCCAAGCCCCAGATGTGAGCTGAACATGGTCAGGTCAGCATCCAGTAACGGTCGCAGCCCACCGAATTGATTCAACAGATGACGCGCCAGGTCTACAGCGCTTTTTCCGGCCACGCCGGTGCGCAGGAAAATGGCCAGCAGTTCTGCATCGGACAGGCTCGCCGAACCCAGCTCCAGAAGCCGCTCTCGCGGGCGTTCGGCCGCAGGCCAGTTGCGAATACTCATACCACCTCCATGTGTGTTTGGCGCCGCTGTTCCAGTACGGTCGCTGTGCTATCTTAGCCCATCTTTTTGCGCGGCGATCGGCCAGGGGAAACGTCCATCGCCGCTGCGTATCACTCGACTAAAAGGCAGGCCTATGCAGCGGCTGTATCGGAAACGCATCGTTCTTGGCGTTGGCGGCGGTATCGCGGCCTACAAGAGCGCAGAACTGGTGAGACGCTTGCGTGACCAGGGTGCTGAAGTGCGTGTCGTCATGACCCGAGGTGGTGCTGAGTTCATCACTCCGCTGACCATGCAGGCCCTTTCCGGGCATCCGGTTCATCTGGATTTGCTCGACCCGGCCGCTGAAGCGGCGATGGGGCATATCGAGCTGGCCAAATGGGCCGATCTGATACTTGTTGCCCCTGGCACTGCGGACCTTATTGCGCGTCTGGCTCAAGGCATTGCCAACGACCTGTTAACCACCATTGTTCTGGCGACCGATGCGATTGTGGCCATTGCCCCGGCGATGAATCAGGCAATGTGGCGCGACGCCTCTGTACAGGCCAACACTCGCCTGCTGGAAGAACGTGATTTCCGCATATTCGGCCCGGCTTCCGGCAGCCAGGCCTGCGGTGATGTCGGCTTTGGGCGCATGCTTGAACCCGATGACCTGGCCCAGTCTGCCGCCGATTGTTTCCAGCGCCTGTCGCTGACAGGCAAGCATGTGTTGATTACGGCGGGCCCGACCCAGGAAAACATCGACCCGGTGCGTTACATCACCAATCACAGCTCCGGCAAAATGGGCTTTGCTCTCGCTGAGGCTGCGGTAGAAGCAGGTGCACGCGTTACCCTCATCACCGGCCCGGTCAACCTGCCGACTCCGGATCGTGTATCGCGCATCGATGTTGTGAGCGCCCGGGACATGCTGGCTGCCTGTGAGGCCGCGATCCCTTGCGATCTGTTCATCGCCTCCGCCGCCGTTGCTGATTACCGTCCCGAAGTGGTTGCCCCGCACAAACTCAAGAAAGACCCGTCCACGGGCGACGGCCTGTTGCTGCAGATGGTCCGTAACCCGGACATTCTTGCCACTATCGCGACCCGTCCAGACCGCCCGTTCAGTGTCGGTTTTGCCGCTGAAACCGAACACTTGCTCGACTATGCTGCACGCAAGCTCAAGGACAAAAACCTTGATCTGATTGTGGCCAACGATGTTGCCAACCCCAGCATCGGCTTCAATAGTGAAGAGAACGCTTGCAGCGTAATCGACCGAGCGCTGCACGCTACGCTTTTCGCCCAGACCAGCAAAGGCAAGATTGCCCGCCAGCTGATCACTTTTATCGCCGACCGAATGAACCAGGTTTAATTACGAATGCACGCTCTACAAGCCAAGATCCTTGACCCTCGCATTGGCAACGAATTTCCGCTGCCCGCTTACGCCACCGTCGGTTCTGCGGGGCTCGACCTGCGCGCCATGCTCAAAGAGGACACTGTTCTGGAGCCGGGCCAGACCTTGTTGATCCCGACCGGGCTGTCGATCTATATCGGCGATCCGGGGCTGGCGGCTTTGATCCTGCCGCGCTCCGGGCTGGGCCACAAACACGGCATCGTGCTGGGTAATCTGGTGGGGTTGATCGACTCCGATTACCAGGGCGAACTGATGGTCTCCTGCTGGAATCGCGGGCAGACCGCTTTCAATATTTCCATTGGTGAGCGCATTGCCCAACTGGTGCTGGTGCCGGTGGTGCAAGCGCACTTCGAACTGGTTGAAGAGTTCGACGAAAGCCAACGCGGTGCTGGCGGTTTCGGCCATTCAGGTAGCCACTGACCTTTGAGCCGATGACTCGATACCCGGTAGCCTCATGGCTACCCGGTATCAAGTAAGTGACTGTCCAGTTTCAGGATGAATGACCTGGGAGCGTTCAGGTGCAAGGCAGCCAACAGCATGAAGTATCCGATACCCAACCTGTCGCAGCGAGCCTGACTGCGCTCACGCCCGGTATTTTCCCCGCGCTCATTGCCCTGATCGTTGCCAGTGCTCTGGTTTATCTTGCACTGAGCAGCAATCCGCAGGGGCGTGAGCATCTGCAACACGCTTGGGGTAGCAGCCAGGCGTCGTCGGTGGCTCAGGCCCTGAAGCAGATAGACGCCGAGACACAGGCCGCTGCCCGTGACCCTTCACTGGTTCAGGCTCTGCAGAGCGGTAACCCTTCCCTGATTGAAGAAGCACAAAGCCGGCTGCGGTTTCGCGACGGTGTGCTGGGCGCGCGTCTCAACCCTTTAGGCATGTCGGATATCGACACCAAAGGGGCAATGCCTGTCAGCTTCTCCACATTGGATATGCTCAACAAAGCTGCTGGCGGTGAGGATCCAGTGCCTGAAGCTCGCGCAGTGGACGAGCGCTGGATGATCTATAGCGCTGCGCCGTTGCGTTCTGACCCTGCCGCAGCGGTCAGCGGCACGCTGCTATTGGCTTTCGATCCACAACGCTTGCTCAATGCGTTACCTGCCTTGCCCGAATCCACGGGCCGGATCCGTTTGATCCAGCAGTTTGGTAATGGTCCTGAGCAGGTCTTGCTGCAGCGCGGTGAAGCGGATGGGGCTAAACCGCAACGGCTGGACACCGGTTATGCAAACTGGAAACTTGAGTTCACCCCCGGCCCTGCGCTGGATTTTTCGCCTCCATGGGTGCTGCTGACGCTGGCTGTATTGGTTGCGCTGGCAGGTGTTTTACTGGGGCTTTACCTCAACGAAAGGGCTCTACAACGGCACATTTGCGCCGATGTCCGACAACTGGATCAACTGCTTCAAGAACTCTCCAGCGGAAAAGCCGTCAAACCCTTCGGTTTGGGCCTGCCCGTCCTCAATGGACTGGCTCGACGTCTGGCCTGTTTTTCACCTTCCCTTCAACAAGCTGCAACGGAAAACGTTGATAAGAAGGATGAGTCAGGTCCGGCTCCCGGCTACAAGATTACCGATTTAAAGAACAGTAGTGCTTCAGCATCGGGTTCACGCTCTGCCACCGGCGGCGCCTGGACCGATCCGCTGTTTCAAGATACCGACATTCTCGATATCGACATCCTCGACGAAAACCAGGACTTCCTGAGATCGGAGCACCCCCCAGTTATGAGCAGTCCAGCATCCGTGGCACCAAAATTTCCTGACGATATTTTCCGCGCGTATGACATCCGCGGCATCGTGGGCGACACCCTTAGCGCCGAAACGGCCTATTGGATTGGTCGCGCCATCGGTTCCGAAAGCCTGGCGCAGAACGAGCCCAACGTCAGCGTCGGTCGTGACGGACGCCTCTCCGGTCCGGAGCTGGTGCAGCAATTGATTCAAGGCCTGCACGACAGCGGTTGTCACGTCAGCGATGTTGGCCTGGTGCCAACGCCCGCCTTGTACTACGCCGCCAACGTGCTGGCAGGCAAGACCGGTGTGATGCTGACCGGCAGCCACAACCCCAAGGATTACAACGGCTTCAAGATCGTCATCGCGGGCGATACTCTGGCCAACGAACAGATCCAGGCGCTCCACGAGCGTATCAAGACCGGCAACCTGACCTCAGCAAAAGGCAGCATCACCAAGGTCGACATCCTTGATCGCTACTTCAAGCAGATCAAAGACGACATCGTCATGGCCCGCAAACTGAAAGTCGTGGTGGACTGCGGTAATGGCGCGGCAGGCGTTATTGCTCCCCAGCTCATTGAAGCGCTGGGTTGCGAAGTCATCTCGCTGTTCGCTGAGGTCGACGGTAACTTCCCTAACCACCACCCTGATCCGGGCAAGCTGGAAAACCTGCAGGACCTGATCGCCAAGGTCAATGAAACCGGTGCGGATCTGGGTCTGGCCTTCGACGGCGACGGCGACCGCGTTGGCGTTGTGACCAACAAAGGCAATGTGGTGTACCCGGATCGCTTGTTGATGCTGTTCGCCCTGGACGTGCTCAAGCGCAATCCAGGCGCCGACATCATCTTCGACGTCAAATGCACCCGCCGCCTGACGCCGCTGATTCAAAAACATGGTGGCCGCCCGGTAATGTGGAAGACCGGTCATTCGTTGATCAAGAAAGAGATGAAGAAAAGCGGCGCGCTGCTCGCGGGCGAAATGAGCGGCCACATCTTCTTCAAAGAGCGTTGGTTCGGTTTCGACGACGGTATTTACAGTGCTGCGCGCCTGCTGGAGATCCTCAGCCAGGAGTCGCAGTCGGCTGAAGACCTGTTCGAGACCTTCCCGAACGACATTTCGACCCCTGAAATCAACATCAAAGTGACTGATACCACCAAGTTCAGCATCATAGAAGCGCTGGAGAAAGATGCTCAGTGGGGCGATGCCAAATTGACCACCATTGACGGCGTGCGAGTGGACTATCCAAAGGGCTGGGGCCTGGTTCGCGCTTCCAACACAACACCGGTACTGGTGCTGCGTTTTGAGGCTGAAACAGAAGCCGAGCTGCAGCGCATCAAGGATGTGTTCCACGCCGAACTGAAAAAGGTTGCGCCGGACCTTCAACTTCCGTTCTGATTGTTTTTTCCTTTGACTGGAGCCTTGAATGACCCTCGAACGTGATTCCGCCGCTAACGTCGCCAAAGTATTGTCCGAAGCGCTGCCATACATTCGCCGTTTTGTTGGCAAAACGCTGGTGATCAAGTACGGCGGTAACGCCATGGAGAGCGACGAGCTGAAAACCGGCTTCGCGCGCGACATCGTGTTGATGAAGGCTGTTGGCATCAACCCGGTGGTGGTTCACGGCGGGGGACCTCAGATCGGTGATCTGCTCAAGCGGTTGTCGATTGAGAGCCATTTCATCGATGGTATGCGGGTCACCGACTCGCAAACCATGGATGTGGTGGAAATGGTTCTGGGCGGCCAGGTCAACAAGGACATCGTCAATCTGATCAACCGTCATGGCGGCAGCGCCATCGGCCTGACTGGTAAAGACGCCGAGCTGATCCGCGCCAAGCGCCTGACCGTTACACGTCAGACGCCGGAGATGACCAAGCCAGAAATCATCGATATCGGCCATGTCGGCGAAGTAGTCGGGATCAATACCGACCTGCTGAACATGCTTGTAAAAGGCGATTTCATCCCGGTCATCGCGCCAATTGGTGTGGGTGCAGACGGTGAGTCCTACAACATCAACGCGGATCTGGTGGCAGGCAAGGTGGCTGAAGCCCTCAAGGCTGAAAAGCTGATGCTGCTGACCAACATTGCCGGCCTGATGGACAAGCAAGGCCAGGTGCTGACCGGTTTGACCACCGAGCAAGTCAATGGCCTGATTGCCGATGGCACGATCTACGGCGGCATGCTGCCCAAGATCAAATGCGCGCTGGAAGCGGTGCAAGGCGGCGTGACCACCTCGCACATCATTGACGGTCGTGTACCGAATGCGGTGCTGCTGGAAATCTTCACCGACACCGGTGTGGGTACCCTGATCAGCAACCGCAAGCGTCACTGATCAAGCGCTACGCTTCATCAAAGCCCTGCCGGTTCCCGGTGGGGCTTTTTTATGTCCGTCGTCCGGGCCGCCTTAAAGCCTGGGTCCATGCCCCTTCACGACGGGTGAGCTTTGGCTTTTCAAAGAAACCCCCGACCCACGATTACGAAATACCGCTGCTTAGCCGTTGAAATGACCTGCATACCATTTGTTCGCGATCGGGGAACGTCGGGAGACTTTCCTCATATCGAGAACATCTACGATGAATACGACTATTAACTCTGTTTCACCATCAACAACGTCACAGCAACAGGCTCAGCCCCAGCGGGCATATGGAGTGAATGCGTTGATGCCACTGCTCAACCCGAGTCAATTGGAGCTGATCCAGGCAACGGTTCGTGCTTATGTGCAAGAGCAAAGAGCGGCCACTCGCCTGGAGGCGTTACCCATTCTCCAGGCGCAAAGCGGTGGTGTGGCCGCCGTTGATTTTGAGCTGACGAGCCTGCTGCAGTTACTGTCCTGGAGGCATTTGATTGATGGCACGGCTGCAAGCCTGTCTGATAAGCAGCTCAGGCAAGTGCTGGATAACCTGTTGGATGGTGAGCAGGGTAAGGCAATAGGCAATCGGATAAATGCAGCGCTAGGTTGGTACGGATCAGGTAATGATGAACCTGCTGATCCCATGATCATCCGGCAGTTGGTGTGGAAAGCCCTGATTCTGGAGCTGGATCCACCGGCGCAGCGAAAGCCTGGGCACATCGCGGGCTATGAGTTCGGCAAGCCACAGAATTGGGGGCGACCGTTATCGGACATTCGGGAGGAGTTTGAGGCTCTTCTTTCGTGGACAACACGGAACGTTCAGGGAGGGCGCTCAAGGAGTTCGGCACGTCTGGCCGCATTGATCCTGGCACCGACGGCTCCTGAATGGTTTGTAAAGGGAGCGCCCAAGGCGCTGCGTTACGGCAACGGTGTCTGGGTTAACTACGCTCATGGTGTTGCGCTTGCTGAAGCTCTTGTTCCGGGTATGTCACAGACTCTTGGCTACGAGCAGTTAATGGATTTGCCCCTCAAGATGGGGCATTCGGCAACCGATAGCGAGCGGGACATCATCGTCCAGACCCGTATTGCGCCGGTGCTGCAGTGGGCTATCGCCAATAATGTTTTGTCTGCCAATACCTCATCCACTTATGGCACGGCTGACATCCAGACGGCAATGGCTGCCTTCGACGAGCGCCAGCAAAAGGTTGTGTCTGCAATTAACGCGCTGTTGCGCAAAGTACCTGACCGGATGGACATCGGTTTAAAAGCATTCAATGAGGCGCTAGGGTGGTATTTCTCCAAATCCTTGTTACACCTCAGAATGCGACCCACGACTTTGTGGAAGCGAGTTGAATATTCATTACGAAACCCCTCGCCTTCGACTTCCTCAGGCGAGTTCTTTCTGATCGACGTGTTTATCGCGGGATACTTGATAGATGGAATGGATAAGTTCGAACCGGCAGTTCCACCTGACCAGGTTTACTGGAACAAAGCGTACAAAGAACAGGTCGAGCTGCTTAAAGGCATTGATGTAAACGCGATGTATCAGGAAGCTTTTGATCGCTATAGCCGAGAGGCGCAGGAGGCCTATTCTTGCCTGTTGGAAGTACTGATTGCCGAGATTCCTTACTCCGACAGGCTGGCCATTGAGCATGGCAGAGTTGATCTCTACCTACTGGAGCAGGAGACCGGACTAGAGCGTGTTAAAGAAACGCCACGCGATCGCGAGCTCAGGCAGGGGCGAGCCGGCTCTATTATCGTGTGTCGGCACGGAACTCGCGTTTTTGCGTACGAAATATTCCCTTTGCTGGGCATCGTGCAGCGACGAACTGATCTGCCTCCCTTGCCTGATGGAGGCACGGTGGCAGTCGTCGGGAGGGAGCTTCGTCGAGCCGCTGTCAGCTTGCCTCTGGATTGGGAGGCCTATGCTGAGCCAAAACCTCCTCGGCCTTACACTTCGAGCCGCGTGATACCGCGCCATCTCAACTATGGCCTTCCGAGCGACGTTCTTGAGCCATCAGCCAGCCCATTGTCGAGCCCCCGGATTGAAAGTCTGGCCGAACGAATTGCAGCCAAAAATCTGTTTTTCGACAAAGAAACCGAGTTCAAACTGCGTAAGGGGCAAACGGGTTCTGAGTTCGTCACCGCAAACTATCCGCCGGTGTTACGCATGATGGCGACGCTTATCCCGGGGCTCAGTTGCGTTAATGCAGTGGTCAATGACGAATCACCCACTCTGGCCTGCGTGATTGATGTCGGCCTGATCCTGGGGTCGCCGGCCTTCAAGTTTGCCAAGGGCTTTGTTTCGTTGGCCATGAACGCTGGTGCGCCTGCAGTGAGTCGTAGTCTTCCTGCCTTCGCAACGCTGACCAGAAAGTTCATCTCCCGCTCGGGTGCTTCTTATATGAGCGGTCTGAATCCATTCGACGGCTTTTTCTTTCGATGGGGTGGCACCTCCGGGGTCTCGGTATTACTGCTCAAGTCGGCCTACAAACTCCACGAAGCCGTCGGTCAAACGCTGGGAAGTCCAGGGGAGTTTGCCTACATGAATGGCCTTGAGTCCGCCGCAAACTCGAGTAAGTGGCGTCCCATCGCGGTGGGGGACAGGTTGGCGACAATGATCAATGGTGTTTCTGATGTGCCAGTGCGGGACTTCCCGACGACGGATGGCGCCGTGAGGACCTATCTCCTCAATACGCTTTCCGGATATCCCTACGGTCCGGCGCTGGAGGGGGATTCGCTTCCGGCAGCCCCCAGCGCCGTGAACAGCTCATCCAGTTGAGTTGGCAACTCAGGGTCTTGTCAGTCGCTGAATACGCGCGCGATCTTGGGTAAATGCCGTATCAGCCTGAGCTCGGGCCTGTTGATAGCGCTGTATGTTCAGGTCGAGGTTGTGCTGCTGGTCCCGAAGGTCGCTCATCTGGTCAATGAGTGATTGAGGGACTGGTTTACCGGCACGCTCCAGATCCGCAGCCTGACCCTGCAGTGATGCCTGCTGTGTGTTCAGCCCTTTGAGATTGCCTTGCGCCAAGGCAATCAAGGCATCCAGCTCGGAAAGTTTGCGGGCTTTGGCGCGATCGACATCCTCGACGTTGCTGTAGAGGTTGAGCAATTGCGCATCGGCATTCGCCTGTGTCTTTTTCGCCTGTGCCTGATGGATCTCATCGGCCGTCGGAGCAGGCGGCACCACTTGCACGACGCGGCCTTGGGCATTGAGTACTTCATAGCCCCGGGCAACGTATTCAGGCGGTACGCCCTGACGATCCAGCACGGTCACGCCACGGCTGTCGACATAGCGATAAAGCAGGGGCTGCGGGGTATCTGCGGCATGTGTCGCTGCAAACGGACTGATAACAAGGGCCAACAGCAAGCAAGTAAAGCCCGGCCTGGTCATTCAACTCTCCTTGAGATCTCGATCCGAATGTCAGCGGACATGAATCTCCCTAGATCCCGAACTGTGCCCTGTAGGCTTCCACCGCAGGCAGATGCTGCTTGAGTTGCGGATCGTCGGCAAGGAATTCCAGGACTTGATTCAAGGATACGATGCTGACCACCGGTATCCCGAAGTCACGTTCTACTTCCTGAATGGCCGAAAGCTCGCCGTTACCGCGCTCCTGACGGTTAAGTGCAATAAGCACCCCTGCCGCTGTCGCTTCCTGGCCTTTGATGATCTGCATGACTTCACGGATCGCCGTGCCTGCAGTGATCACGTCGTCGATGATCAGCACATTACCGGTCAATGGCGCGCCAACCAGGCTACCGCCCTCACCGTGTGCCTTGGCTTCCTTGCGGTTGAAGCACCAGGGCAAGTCGCGGTCATGATGTTCGGCCAACGCCACGGCTGTCGCGGCCGCCAGAGGAATCCCCTTGTAGGCTGGACCGAACAGAACATCAAAGGAAATGCCGCTCTCGACCACCGCTGCGGCGTAGAAACGACCCAGCTGCGCAAGGGCCGAACCACTGTTGAACAGGCCGGCATTAAAGAAGTACGGGCTGGTGCGACCGGACTTGAGAGTGAACTCACCGAACCGCAAAACTCCACGGTCGATGGCAAAACGAATGAAATCGCGCTGATACGCCTGCATGAAAAAAGCCCCGAATACCACGGATTTAGCTAATTAGGTAGAGCTCGGGTATCATACACGCACGTGATTTTTGGGGCCATTTATGCGGATCATCAGTGTGAACGTAAATGGCATTCAGGCGGCAGTCGAGCGCGGTTTGCTCAGTTGGCTGCAAGCTCAGAATGCCGACGTCATCTGCCTTCAGGACACCCGCGCATCCGCCTTCGAACTGGACGACCCAGCTTATCAGCTGGATGGCTATTTCCTTTATGCGTGCGAAGCTGAAGTTCCGGCCCAAGGTGGCGTGGCGCTTTACTCGCGGTTGCAACCGAAGGCAGTAATCAGTGGGCTTGGCTTTGAAACAGCCGACCGCTACGGGCGTTACCTGCAGGCAGATTTCGACAAACTCAGTATTGCCACGTTGCTGCTTCCTTCGGGAATGAACGGCGATGAAGACTTGAATCAGAAATTCAAGCTTATGGACGATTTCGGCAAATACCTGGACAAGCAACGGCGCAAGCGTCGTGAGTACATCTACTGCGGCTCGTTGTATGTGGCGCAACAGAAGCTCGACATCAAGAACTGGCGTGACAGCCAGCAGTCTCCTGGCTTTCTGGCACCCGAGCGTGCCTGGATGGATGAGATTGTCGGCACCATGGGTTACGTTGATGCCCTGCGTGAAGTCAGCCGTGAAGGTGATCAGTACAGCTGGTGGCCGGATAGCGAACAGGCAGAGATGCTCAATCTCGGCTGGCGCTTTGACTATCAGTTGCTGACGCCGGGCCTGCGTCGCTTCGTACGCAGTGCGCGTCTTCCGCGTCAACCGCGCTTCTCGCAACACGCACCGCTGGTAGTGGACTACGACTGGACGCTAACGATCTAGAGTCCATTGCCCACAAAAAAGCCGACTTCGTGTCGGCTTTTTTGTTTGAGGCTGGAGCCGCAATTCCGGTGGGAGCGAATTCATTTGCGAAGACGTCGGTACATCCCCTGCATGTGTATCGTCTGAAATATCGCCTTCCCGAATGAATTCGGTCCCACGGGTTTAGGTGGGCGCCAGGCCTATTTAACCAGCCGCCACGTAAACGGATACCGATACGCCACGCCTTCGTTGGCTTTGATGCCAGCAATGATCGTCAGTACCAGTGCGCCGGCGGCCACGAGGCCTATCAGCACAAATCCAACAAGCAATATCATCAGAAAGACGCATGCGATCATGGCTAACGAAACGGTGATCTGAAAATTCAGCGCTTCCTTGCCCTGTGAGTCAACGAATGGATCGGAATCTTTCTTGAGCTGCCACAGAATCAGAGGGCCCAGGATGTTGCCAAACGGGAACATCATTCCGAGAAATGCAGCAAAGTGACAGAACATCGCCCATTGGCGAACTTCCGGGCCGGGGGCTGGAACGGGCGGTTGGCTGTCACTCATCTTCGTCTCCTGCTTGCTGCCGGGATCAGTCTGCCAGTGCGGCGGTCTGCAGCTCAAACAGTTCAGTCATGCCTTTTTGAGCCAATGCCAGCATGGCGTTAAGCTCTTCCGGCTGGAACGGTGCACCTTCGGCAGTACCCTGAACTTCAATGAAACCGCCCGAGCTGGTCATGACCACGTTGAGGTCGGTCTCGGCTGCGGAGTCTTCAAGGTAGTCGAGGTCGAGAACCGGCTCGCCCTGATACATGCCAACCGAAACGGCCGCGATCATTTGCTTGAGTGGGTCGCCGCCTTTAAGGCCGCCACGCTTCTTGATCACTTTCAGTGCGTCAACCAAGGCAACCATGGCGCCTGTGATAGAGGCAGTGCGGGTGCCGCCATCAGCCTGGATCACGTCGCAATCGACATACAGCGTCACGTCGCCCAGTTTGGACATGTCCAGTGCCGCGCGTAGGGAGCGACCGATCAAACGTTGAATTTCCAGGGTACGGCCACCCTGTTTGCCACGGCTGGCTTCGCGCTGGTTACGTTCGCCGGTGGCGCGCGGCAGCATGCCGTACTCGGCAGTCAGCCAGCCCTGGCCCTGGCCTTTGAGGAAGCGTGGCACGCCATTCTCGACGCTGACCGTGCAGATCACTTTGGTGTCACCAAACTCGACCAGTACAGAACCCTCGGCGTGTTTGGTGTAGTTGCGGGTGATGCGGATCGAGCGGAGCTGATCGGCGGCGCGACCACTTGGACGTTTCATCTGGGATACCTGTACTGAGACGGAAAACTGCCGAGCATTATAGAGGCGCAAGTCGGCGCTGGGCACATCTAAAACCAGAGGATGCCAATCCACAGGTCTGGCAAGGCTCTGGTCCGGGCTTTTTCGGCCTTGAGCAAAAGCCATGCATCGCTTGTCATATTCGTTGATTGGGAGCATTCGCTGCACTGCGCTACAATCCTGCGCCTCTACAGACTCTCGTATTTTCGTGACATGCAGTCATCGCTGATCACGACACGTTCTGTTCACCGGATTTCAGAGGTATTTCCCCATGGTCCACAGCATGACGGCTTTTGCCCGGGTCGAACGGGCCAGCACTCAGGGCACACTGAGTTGGGAGCTACGCTCAGTCAATCATCGCTATCTGGAGCCGCACTTGCGGCTACCGGAGTCCTTTCGTGATCTGGAAAGCGCAATTCGTGAAGCACTGCGCCAGGGGTTGTCCCGCGGCAAGGTGGAATGCACGCTGCGTTTCGTTGAAGAAACCGCCGGCAAGCCGCTGCAGGTTGATCGCGAACGCGCCGGTCAGTTGGTTGCTGCTGCGGAAATCGTCGCCAGCCTGATCAAGCAGCCCGCTGCTCTGAATCCGTTGGAGGTTCTGGCATGGCCAGGCGTGCTCGTAGGGGACGCCGCAGACCCGCAGGCCTTGAACAAAGAAGCCCTGACGCTGTTTACCGAAGCCTTGGCCGAACTGAAAAACGGTCGCGGTCGCGAAGGTGCAGACCTGGCCAAACTGCTGAATGATCGTCTGGATTCCATCACCAGCGAAGTGGCGACCCTGAAAACCCTGGTTCCCCAGATGCTTGCAGCCCAGCGCCAGAAAGTGCTGGATCGCTTCGCCGACATGAAGGCCGAGCTTGATCCGCAGCGTCTGGAGCAGGAGATGGTGCTGCTGGCCCAGAAGAGTGATGTGGCCGAAGAGCTGGATCGCCTCAGCACCCATGTCACTGAAGTGCGTCGCGTGCTCAAAGCGGGTGGTCAGGCCGGGCGTCGACTGGACTTCCTGATGCAGGAACTCAACCGCGAAGCCAATACCTTGGGCTCCAAAGCTTTCGATCCGCGCAGCACCCAGGCTGCGGTCAACCTCAAAGTGTTGATCGAGCAAATGCGCGAACAAGTACAGAATATTGAGTAAGGCTAATCCCGACATGACACACAGCACTGGCACCCTGTATATCGTTTCCGCACCCTCGGGTGCAGGCAAGACCAGTCTGGTCAATGCCCTGGTCAACGCGCAGCCGCAGATTCGGGTTTCCGTTTCGCACACCACCCGGGCCATGCGTCCGGGCGAAGTCGACGGCGTGAACTATCACTTCGTCGATCGCGCTGAATTTGTGCGCATGATCGAGCACGGTGATTTCCTCGAGCAGGCAGAAGTTTTCGGCAATATGTACGGCACTTCCCAGAGCCGCTTGCAGCAGACCCTGGACGAAGGTCATGACCTGATTCTGGAAATCGACTGGCAGGGTGCCGAGCAGGTACGCAAGGTCATGCCTGATGCGCGC
This sequence comes from Pseudomonas viridiflava, assembly GCF_900602065.1. Classification (GTDB taxonomy): domain Bacteria; phylum Pseudomonadota; class Gammaproteobacteria; order Pseudomonadales; family Pseudomonadaceae; genus Aquipseudomonas. Next base: position 319,068 of record NZ_UWFN01000350.1, read on the forward strand.
TCGATCTTCATTTTGCCGCCGACCCAGCAGGCATTGCGCCAGCGCCTGACCAATCGTGGGACGGACAGCGACGAGATCATTGAGGGGCGGATGCGTGAAGCGGTCAGCGAAATGAGCCATTACGCCGAATACGACTACATCGTGATCAACGATGATTTCGCCTCGGCGCTGGAAGATCTCAAGGCGATTTTCCGGGCCAATCTCCTGACGCAGACCCATCAGCAGCAGCGTTTCAGCGGTCTGCTTGAGCAATTACTGGCCTGAAACAGGGGCTTTGATCGCCATGGGCGGCGAGGTAAATAATACCGCTCGTGGCTTGGCGCTTGAAGCTTATGGCTTGCAGCTTGTAAACTACCGAGTCCGCTCGCCCATCCGGGCATCGCGCATCCGCATTTGCTACGAGGAATACCCATGGCCCGCGTAACCGTTGAAGACTGCCTAGAACACGTGGATAACCGCTTTGAGCTGGTCATGCTCTCTACAAAGCGTGCCCGTCAACTGGCTACCGGCGGCAAAGAACCAAAGCTGGCGTGGGAAAATGACAAGCCTACCGTTATGGCACTGCGCGAAATCGCAGCCGGCCTGATGGATTACGCTGTAATCGCAGAAGCTGAAATCGTTGAAGATGAACCATTGTTCGCGGCATTCGAGGACGAGTCCAACGAGGCCGTCTAAGCCTATGCCGGGTCGACGTAGTACGGCGCAGGGTAAAAGCCATTGGCAGGGGGTAGCGCCTTGCCGAGCATAGACGCCCTCGCCGATCGCATTTCGACCTACCTCGGCAAGGAACAGGTAAACCTGGTCCGCCGCGCGTATTTCTACGCCGAGCAAGCCCACGACGGCCAGCGCCGTCGCAGCGGTGAAGCTTACGTCACGCATCCTCTTGCGGTGGCGAACATCCTTGCCGATATGCACATGGACCATCAAAGCTTGATGGCTGCCATGCTGCATGACGTCATCGAAGACACCGGTATCGCCAAAGAGGCGCTTTGCGCGCAGTTTGGCGAGACCGTGGCCGAACTGGTCGACGGGGTCAGCAAACTGACCCAGATGAATTTCGAGACCAAAGCCGAAGCCCAGGCTGAAAACTTCCAGAAGATGGCCATGGCCATGGCGCGCGATATCCGCGTGATCCTGGTCAAGCTCGCTGATCGCCTGCACAACATGCGTACGCTTGAAGTGTTGTCCGGGGAAAAACGCCGACGCATTGCCAAGGAAACGCTGGAAATCTATGCACCCATCGCCAACCGGTTGGGTATGCACAGCATCCGTATTGAATTCGAAGACCTCGGATTCAAGGCCATGTATCCAATGCGCTCCTCGCGGATCGGCCAGGCGGTCAAGCGCGCCCGGGGTAATCGCAAAGAGCTGGTCAACAAGATTGAAGAGTCCCTGAGCCATTGCCTGGCGGTTGATGAAATCGAAGGCGAGGTCAGCGGACGGCAGAAACACCTGTACGGCATCTACAAGAAGATGCGTGGCAAGCGTCGCGCCTTCAATGAAATCATGGATGTCTACGCGTTCCGCATCATCGTCGACAAGGTCGACACCTGCTACCGCGTGCTTGGCGCTGTGCATAATTTGTACAAGCCCCTGCCCGGCCGCTTCAAGGATTACATCGCGATCCCCAAAGCCAACGGCTATCAGTCGTTGCACACCACGTTGTTCGGCATGCATGGCGTGCCCATTGAAATCCAGATCCGCACACGGGAAATGGAAGAAATGGCCAACAACGGGATCGCCGCGCACTGGCTGTACAAATCTTCGGATGACGAAGTGCCCAAGGGTACTCACGCCCGCGCCCGTCAGTGGGTCAAGGGTGTGCTGGAAATGCAGCAGCGTGCCGGTAACTCGCTGGAATTTATCGAGAGCGTGAAGATCGATCTGTTCCCGGACGAGGTCTACGTTTTCACGCCTAAAGGCCGAATCATGGAGCTGCCGAAAGGCTCCACGGCGGTCGACTTTGCTTATGCCGTGCATACCGACGTTGGCAACAGCTGCATTGCCTGTCGAATCAATCGTCGCCTGGCGCCGCTATCCGAACCGTTGCAGAGCGGTTCGACGGTGGAAATCGTCAGTGCGCCGGGCGCACGTCCGAATCCGGCGTGGCTGAACTTCGTCGTCACCGGCAAAGCGCGTACCCACATTCGTCACGCGCTCAAGCTACAGCGTCGCTCCGAGTCGATCAGCCTGGGCGAGCGTCTGCTCAACAAGGTGTTGAACGGCTTCGAAAGCAGTCTGGAAAAAATCTCCGCCGAGCGAGTGCAACTGGTCCTTGCCGAATACCGGGTCGAGGTCATTGAAGACCTCCTCGAAGATATCGGCCTGGGCAACCGCATGGCGTATGTGGTCGCTCGTCGACTGCTGGGCGAAGGCGAGCAGTTGCCAAGCACAGAAGGCCCGCTGGCGATTCGCGGTACTGAGGGTCTGGTGCTCAGCTATGCCAAATGCTGTACGCCGATCCCGGGCGACCCTATTGTTGGGCACCTGTCAGCTGGCAAGGGCATGGTTGTTCATCTGGACAACTGCCGCAATATCAGTGAAATCCGTCATAACCCGGAAAAATGCATCCAGCTTTCCTGGGCCAAGGACGTTACCGGCGAATTTAACGTCGAGCTGCGCGTTGAGCTTGAGCATCAACGCGGCCTGATCGCCCTGCTGGCCAGCAGCGTCAACGCGGCTGACGGCAATATCGAAAAGATCAGTATGGACGAGCGCGATGGTCGTATCAGCGTTGTCCAACTGGTGGTCAGCGTGCATGACCGTGTGCATCTGGCCCGAGTCATCCGAAAACTGCGCGCCTTGGCCGGGGTCATTCGAATCACCCGCATGCGTGCGTAGCCAATCACTCAACAGGAGTTCTTCATGACCAAGACCGTAATCACCAGCGACAAAGCCCCTGCGGCCATCGGCCCTTACTCTCAGGCGATCAAAGCTGGCAATACCGTCTACATGTCCGGGCAAATTCCACTCGACCCTAAAACCATGGAACTGGTTGAAGGCATCGAAGCCCAGGTCGTCCAGGTCTTTGAGAATCTGAAGTCGGTTGCCGAAGCTGCGGGCGGTTCGTTCAAGGACATCGTCAAGCTGAACATCTTCCTGACGGACCTGGGCAACTTCGCCAAGGTCAACGAGATCATGGGCAAGTATTTCGAGCAGCCGTACCCGGCTCGCGCTGCCATCGGTGTGGCTGCATTGCCGCGCGGCTCGCAGGTCGAAATGGACGCTATTCTCGTCATCGACTAAAAACCTCGCGGGGTTAACGCCCCGCCGCAGCTGATTAAGGAAGGACCTGCTATGCGCTTTGCGCTTGCCCTCTCGCTGACGGCCGTATTTTTGAGCGGCTGTGCCAGCCACGCTGATCGCAACCCTGATGGTACCTGGATCAATCAAGCGGCCATTGAAGCTGCTGTGAAAGGCGACAATCTGCGCCAGGCGCTGCTTGCCAATGGCCCTAACCTGGAATGGCAGATCGATACCAAAACCAGTCAGGCGTTGTACTCCAATGGTTTTGAAGTGGGTGAAGGTAAAATCACCAGCGCTGCCAATGGCAAACTGCGCATCGACTACTACAACTTCGTCGAAGACCTGCAGGTCAAGGGCGACGAGCTGATCCAGGCGGCCAGCGAGTCGGGTCCGGAGCAGCGTTTCGAACAGCCGAAAACCCCTGCCGCCGAAGGTGCGCCGACCGGCTCAAGCTTCGAAGCTGCGCTGTATGGCGCCTACATGGGTGGCAAATGGACCATCGTCAGTGGCGACGGTCAGGGCAACACCGTGCAATTCAAACCGGATGGCAGCATTCAGGGCTTGCCGGAAAATGACCGTTACGCGTTGTGCCTGGCTGGCGATTGCGCTGCCATGAGCGGTGAATACGACAGCATGTGGCTGGAGAAAAACGAACAGGGCAATCCCTGGATTTTCTCTCGTAAAGGCAAGCAACTGGAGATCTTCCAGGCCGTTAACGCGGCGCAAGCTGACCAGATGCCAGAGCTTCGCCCAGGTCCACGTCGCTGGTTGCTTGAGTTGAATTGATCAGCAACACGGTTTTTCTGTAGGAGCTGCCGAAGGCTGCGAATAATGGTGTGTCAGGCATACTGATTTCGCAGCCTTCGGCAGCTCCTACAAGATTTTCGTTCAATCAGCCTTCAGCAACGCCTCATACCCTTCCTTATATGTCGGATACTTCGGCACCCAGCCCAGTGCTTTAGCCCTCGCATTACTGCATCGTTTGCTGCCCGCCCGGCGCACGGCAGCGCCTTCGGCCCAATGCGTCACGCCCAGATACTCGCGTATCCATTGCACGACTTCAGCCAGCGGTACGGGCGCATCGTCCACGCCAATGTAGCAATCCTCAAGCGCGACACCCTGAGTGTCTGCCTTTAGCAGCAAAGCCAGCAATCCCGCGGCGTCGTCGGCGTGTATCCGGTTGCCATATAACGGCGGATCGATTGCCACGCTGTAACCCTGGCGCACACGGTTCGACAGATCATTGCGGCCAGGGCCGTAGATGCCGGTCAGGCGCACGATGCTGGTCGGGAAGCCGCTATTGAGCGCCACTTGCTCGGCCTCCAGCATGATCTTGCCCGAGAATGTGTCGGCTTCTGTTGGCGATGTTTCGTCAACCCACTCCCCGTTTTGCTGGCCGTAAACACCGCTGCTCGACACGAAAATGATGCGCTTGGGCTGTTGCCCCCGTTCTCTGGTCCACTGAAGCACCCGCTGCAAACCTTCAACATAGGCCGCCCGATACCCAGTTTCATCGCGCTCCGTGGGTGTTGCGCAATACACCAGATAGTCGATTGTGGTGTTGGGCCAGCTGGCTGGAATTGTTGGTTGGAAAAGATCGCCAGCCACGCCTTTCACGCCTTCTGGCAGGCGGGAAACGTTGCGCCGCAAGCCGTGGACAATCCATCCCAAGGGGAGCAACTGGAGGGCTAACCGGCTTCCCACATCGCCGCATCCAGCAATCAGAACAGAGGGGGCTTGCATGTCGAATCTCCACATAAAAAGGCAGGTTGCGGCCGCCGGATCGGGCCTGAAAGCTGATCGGAGGGCTGCATTTGGACGAAAAAAGTTACTCTATTACTTTTGTTAACAAGAATTACTTGCAATAATACCGGCCCGTTTGTTCTCCTCCAGACGTCGAACGCAACGCGCGACGTAGCAGAGCGACCCACATTTTCTTTACTCAGGTCCGGCCAGCATGACACGTACTACCTCCTCCGCTTCGCCAACCCAGCTACCCAGCCTGCCGCGTGCTTGGCGTGGTATCGCAGCACTGCTGCTGAGCCTGATGCTTGCTCCTGCTGCATTCGCTGGCCAGGCTGCTCCAGCCAGTCCGGCAACCTCGCCGGCTCCAGTCACCGCTCCGGCTACGACCACTGCGCCGTCGGCGGAAACCACTGCACCGGTTGCTCAGGACGGCGCGGCACCGGTTGAAGGCCCGGCGATCGTCGAGCCAGAGGATAACAGCCTGGGCATGTCCCATGACTTGTCGCCTTGGGGCATGTACCAGAATGCCGACATCATCGTTAAGGCCGTAATGATCGGCCTCGCGATTGCATCGATCATTACCTGGACTATCTGGATCGCCAAGGGTTTCGAATTGCTGGGCGCCAAGCGTCGCCTGCGTACTGAAATCGCCAACCTGAAAAAGGCTCGTACCCTGTCCGAAGCCAGTGAAACCGCTGCCAAAGAAGGCACGCTGGCTAATCTGCTGGTACATGACGCAATGGAAGAGATGCGTTTGTCGGTCAACAGCCGCGAACGTGAAGGTATCAAAGAGCGTGTGAGCTTCCGTCTCGAGCGTCTGGTTGCCGCTTGTGGTCGCAACATGAGCATGGGCACCGGCGTCCTCGCGACTATCGGTTCGACGGCTCCGTTCGTAGGTCTGTTCGGTACGGTATGGGGCATCATGAACAGCTTCATCGGCATCGCCAAAACCCAGACCACCAACCTCGCTGTTGTTGCGCCGGGTATCGCCGAAGCCTTGCTGGCTACCGCGTTGGGGCTGGTTGCGGCGATTCCGGCGGTGGTTATCTACAACGTCTTCGCCCGCTCCATTGCCGGTTACAAGGCACAGGTTTCCGACGCCTCGGCACAGGTTCTGCTGTTGGTCAGCCGTGATCTCGATCACCTGCCGACTGCTGACCGTACCCAGTCGCCACACATGGTCAAGGTGGGCTAAACCTTGGGCATGCATCTGAAGGAAGGCGACGACGATCTCGCCGAAAACCACGAAATCAACGTTACGCCGTTCATCGACGTCATGTTGGTACTGCTGATCATCTTCATGGTGGCAGCGCCTCTGGCGACGGTAGACATCAAAGTCGACCTGCCCGCCTCTACCGCCAAGCCGCAACCTCGGCCCGAGAAGCCCGTGTTCCTCAGCGTCAAGGCTGACCAGAGCGTGTATCTGGGGGACGACAAAGTTGCTCGTGAGCAATTGGGTCAGGTTCTCGACGTCCGGACCAAAGGCAAGAAGGACACTACGATCTTCTTCCAGGCCGATAAAGGTGTGGATTACGGCGACCTGATGGAAGTCATGAACGCTCTGCGCTCTGCGGGCTACCTCAAAGTCGGTCTGGTCGGTCTAGAGACGGTTGGTAAGAAATGATCAGTACGCGCCAAAAACTGACGCGCTATAGCGGTAGTCTGTTGTTGGTGCTGGCCGTGCATGCCATCGCAATCGTGGTCGCGCTTCGTTGGCCTGCATCCCAGGCTATCGAGCTACCTCCTGCGGCCATGATGGTTGAGTTGGCACCTGAGCCAGAACCAGCACCGCCGCCACCGCCGCAAGTGGTTCAGCCGCCTCAGCCTCCAGCACCCGAGGAAGAAATCATTCCCAAGGTAGCGGAAGTCGAGAAGGCGGAAATCGCCGTGCCCAAGCCGGTGGTCAAGCCAAAGCCCAAGCCGCAGCCGCCCAAACCGGTTAAAAAGCCTGAGCCGCCGCAGGATCTGCCAGCCGACGAAAAACAGGTCGATACACCGCCGACGACGGCCAAGGTCGAGAAATCGGCTGCGCCAACGCCACCAAGTCAGCCTGCGCCGCCAAGTACGGCATTGCCTAGCTGGCAGAGCGATCTGCTGAAGCATCTGGCCAAGTTTAAAAAATACCCGGAGCAAGCTCGCCGTAGTGGTACGCAAGGGGTTGCCCGTATGCGTTTTGTGGTCGATGCGGATGGCAACGTGCTGTCGTACTCGATTGCCAGTAGTTCGGGCAGTCCGGCACTCGACAGGGCCACCATGGAGATGATCCGTCGTGCTCAGCCGTTGCCGAAACCACCAGCGGAAACATTGAACAACGGCACCATTGAGATCCTGGCACCGTTCGTTTACTCGCTGGACAGACGCTAAGTCGCAATTTTGATACAACGCAGTCACTTGATAACGTGCGTCTATCGATTGCAGCCGCTATGCTGGGGCCGCAACTTCATGGACGCACGTTATGACTCTCACAGAATTGCGCTACATCGTTACCCTCGCTCAGGAACAGCACTTCGGTCATGCCGCTGAGCGCTGCCATGTCAGCCAGCCGACGTTGTCGGTAGGCGTGAAAAAGCTGGAAGATGAACTGGGTGTGCTTATCTTCGAGCGCAGCAAGAGTGCCGTGCGTCTAACGCCAGTCGGTGAAGGCATCGTCGCTCAAGCGCAAAAGGTTCTGGAGCAGGCCCAGGGCATTCGCGAGCTGGCCCAGGCAGGTAAGAACCAACTGACCGCGCCGCTCAAGGTCGGTGCCATCTACACCGTTGGCCCTTACCTGTTCCCGCATTTGATTCCGCAACTGCACCGGGTCGCCCCGCAGATGCCGTTGTACATCGAAGAAAACTTCACACATGTACTGCGCGACAAGCTGCGTAATGGCGAGCTGGACGCAATTATCATTGCGTTGCCGTTCAACGAAGCCGACGTGCTGACCATGCAGCTTTATGACGAGCCGTTCTACGTCCTGATGCCTGCCGATCACCCGTGGACCCAGAAAGAAACCATCGACGCCTCTGCGCTCAACGACAAGAGCCTGTTGCTGCTGGGTGAAGGTCATTGCTTCCGTGATCAGGTGCTGGAAGCTTGCCCGACCCTGACCAAGGGCAGCGAAGGGGCCAAGCACACCACCGTCGAGTCCAGCTCCCTGGAGACCATTCGCCACATGGTGGCTTCCGGTCTGGGGATCTCGATCCTGCCGATGTCGGCAGTGGACAGCCATCATTACGCGCCTGGCGTGATTGAAGTTCGTCCGCTGACCCCGCCGGTGCCGTTCCGTACGGTAGCGATTGCATGGCGCGCCAGCTTCCCGCGGCCCAAGGCGATTGAAATCCTCGCTGACTCCGTGCGTTTGTGCTCTGTGGCACGTCCGAAAACCGAAGCGAGCTGAGTGGCCTGATGAGCGAGTTGTCTCAAGTCTCGGTCACCGCGCTCAAGGGCGTTGGCGAGGCCATGGCCGAGAAGCTCGCCAAGGTCGGGCTGGAAAATCTGCAGGACGTGTTGTTTCACTTGCCGTTGCGTTATCAAGACCGTACCCGCGTTGTGCCCATAGGGCAATTGCGTCCTGGGCAGGATGCCGTAATCGAAGGCACGGTCAGTGGCGCTGATGTGGTCATGGGCAAGCGTCGCAGTCTGTTGGTGCGTCTGAACGACGGTACCGGAAGCCTGAGCCTGCGTTTTTATCACTTCAGCAACGCGCAGAAGGACGCGCTCAAGCGCGGGACTCATATCCGCTGTTTTGGTGAGGCACGGCCGGGTGCGTCAGGTCTGGAAATTTACCATCCGGAATACCGTGCGCTGACCGGCAGCGAGCCTGCGCCTGTTGAGCAAACGCTCACGCCGATCTATCCCACAACCGAAGGTCTGACCCAGCAACGCTTGCGTCAGCTCAGTCAGCAAACCCTGACGATGCTCGGGCCAAAAAGCCTGCCCGATTGGTTGCCGGAAGAACTTGCGCGGGATTATCAGCTTGCTCCGCTGGATGATGCGATCCGCTACCTGCATCACCCGCCGGCTGATGCCGATGTTGAAGAACTCGCGTTGGGACACCACTGGGCGCAGCACCGGTTGGCGTTTGAAGAGCTTCTGACCCATCAATTGTCCCAGCAACGCTTGCGCGAAAGCCTGCGCTCGCAAAGGGCTCCGGCGTTACCGGTGGCTAAAAAACTGCCAAAGCAGTTTCTTGCCAACCTCGGTTTCGCACCTACCGGGGCACAGCAGCGTGTGGGCAAGGAAGTTGCTTACGATTTGAGTCAGCCCGAGCCGATGCTGCGTTTGATTCAGGGCGATGTTGGGGCCGGTAAAACCGTTGTGGCCGCCCTCGCCGCCCTGCAGGCGCTGGAGGCCGGTTACCAGGTGGCGTTGATGGCGCCGACCGAAATTCTTGCCGAACAACACTACATTAATTTCAAGCGCTGGCTGGAGCCGCTCGGCATCGAAACCGCCTGGCTGGCTGGCAAGCTCAAAGGCAAGGCCCGCGCCGCGTCGCTTGAACAGATCGCGGGTGGGACGCCAATGGTTGTAGGCACCCACGCGTTGTTTCAGGACGAAGTGCAGTTCAAGAATCTTGCACTGGTGATCATCGACGAACAGCACCGCTTTGGTGTGCAACAGCGTCTGGCGCTACGCAAAAAAGGTGTTGGCGGCCTGATGTGCCCGCATCAACTGATCATGACGGCTACACCGATTCCGCGCACGTTGGCGATGAGCGCGTATGCGGATCTGGATACGTCGATTCTCGACGAACTGCCGCCCGGACGTACTCCGGTCAATACCGTGCTGGTGGTAGATACCCGGCGCATCGAAGTGATTGAGCGGGTGCGGGCTGCCTGCGCGGAAGGTCGTCAGACGTATTGGGTCTGCACCTTGATCGAGGAGTCCGAAGAGCTGACGTGTCAGGCGGCGGAAACGTCTTTTGAAGAATTGACCAGTGCGCTGGGTGAGTTCCGTGTGGGCTTGATCCACGGACGCATGAAGCCTGCCGAGAAGGCAGCGGTCATGGCCGAGTTCAAGCAGGGCGCGCTGCAGCTGCTGGTGGCGACGACGGTGATTGAAGTCGGTGTCGACGTTCCCAACGCCAGCTTGATGATTATCGAAAACCCCGAGCGTCTTGGGCTGGCGCAGTTGCACCAGCTCCGTGGTCGCGTGGGCCGTGGCAGTGCCGTCAGCCACTGCGTACTGCTTTACCATCCGCCGCTGTCGCAAATAGGTCGCCAGCGCTTGGGCATCATGCGTGAAACCAACGATGGCTTTGTGATTGCCGAGAAGGATCTGGAGTTGCGCGGGCCCGGCGAGATGCTCGGTACCCGGCAAACCGGACTGCTGCAGTTCAAAGTCGCGGATCTGATGCGCGATGCCGACCTGCTACCAGCCGTACGTGACGCTGCTCAGGCCTTGCTTGAGCGGTGGCCGCAGCACGTCAGTCCGCTGCTGGAGCGATGGCTTCGTCACGGACAGCAATACGGTCAGGTGTGATGCATGTCGTCGCTTTGATGATCGCATCACACCCGAAACAGCCAAGCTGGTTATACTTCAGCGACTGTAAGAATTTGGATACCCGCCATGACAGAAGTTGCCCACGTCGATGAAGCGCCGCATGCCCCCTCCGTCATTCGGCAGTTGCTTGGCAAACTAGCAATCGGCTACCGCGAAGTGGATGAGTCCCCGCATCTGCCCGCAGCACGTATCGTCCAGGCGGTACTGGTCGAGGACGCTGTCGGCGCACTTCTGATCCTGTTTCCGCAAAGTCAGTTGCTGGACCTTAGCCGCATCACCGAGCTAACCGGTCGCAAACTGGTCGCCGTGTCTCACACGCGCATGCTGAAGATGCTGGCCAAGCACAGCCTGCATGTATTACCAGGTCTGCCTGCGTTGACCAGTTCGCCTTGCCTGTATGACGATCGTCTGTTGCAGGAACCGTCAGTGTTGATCGGCTCGGGCGAGCCCGGGATTTTGCTGGAAATCAGCAGCGAAGATTTCAAATCCATGTTGAGCAAAGCCAGCGCTGCGCATTTTGGCGAGTTGCTGAGCACGATTCATCCAAACCTCGATCGTCCCGATGATGATCGCGAAGAGATTACCCAGGCCATGCACGCCTTCACGGCGCGCCGCATTCAGCAGCGTCTTGAAGCGACTCTGGAAATCCCGCCGCTGGCGGAAACCGCGCAGAAGATCATCAAACTGCGTGTCGACCCTGACGCGACCATTGATGACATCACTGGGGTGGTCGAGACTGATCCGGCCCTGGCGGCACAGGTTGTGAGCTGGGCCGCATCGCCTTACTACGCGTCCACCGGCAAGATCCGCTCGGTTGAAGATGCCATCGTCCGTGTTCTGGGGTTCGATCTGGTGATCAATCTGGCGCTGGGCCTTGCACTGGGCAAAACCCTCAGTCTGCCCAAGGATCACCCGCAACAGACCACGCCTTACTGGCAGCAGTCGATTTATACCGCTGCGGTTATTGAGGGGCTGACTCGCGCAATGCCTCGGGCACAGCGCCCTGAGGCGGGCCTGACGTATCTGGCCGGGTTGCTGCACAACTTCGGCTACCTGTTGTTGGCCCATGTGTTCCCGCCGCATTTCTCGTTGATCTGCCGGCAGCTGGAAGTTAACCCTCACTTGCACCACAGCTATGTGGAGCAACATTTGCTGGGCATCAGTCGTGAGCAGATGGGGTCCTGGTTGATGCGCTACTGGGACATGCCTGATGAGTTGTGCACAGCCTTGCGCTTCCAGCACGACCCGACTTATGACGGTGAGCACAGCGCTTACGCCAATCTGGTTTACCTCTCGGTACGTCTGTTGCGCCAGAACGGCATTGGCTCGGGACCTAAAGAAGATATCCCGGACGAGCTCTTCGCCCGCTTGAGCCTGAGCCGGGAAAAGGCTGAAGAGTCAGTGCGCAAGGTGCTGGAAGCAGAAGTGCTATTGCGGGAACTGGCTTCGCAGTTTTCTAGCTGATTATTGGAGCGAGGCTTGCCCGCGAATCAAACGACGCGGTATAGCTGGCAAACCGCGTTACCGTTCTTCGCGGGCAAGCCTCGCTCCAACAGGTTCTTGTCAAACCGTTTCCTGCGCCTCCCCCGGCAACTGCTCATCCAGGTGCAGCCACGGCAAGCGGTTGTCCGTCCAGATGTGACGATCGGCAGGGGCAAGCTCCGGTTGGTCAAAAGTGGCCACCGTGACGTCTATGTCCTCCGGGCTGTTGCGCGAAAATAATGCCAGCTGGGCGCCGCAGTTATTGCAGAAATAACGCACACAGGTCGGGCCTGAGTCGTAGGTCGCCGGGCTGCCCTCGGTCCATTCGAATGACGTCACAGGTACTGAAATCCAGGTCATGACAATCCCGCCCGAGGTGCGTCGGCAGATTGAGCAATGGCAATGGGCGATGTCCTGCAGCGGTGCATCAAACTGATAACGCAGATTGCCGCAATGGCATCCGCCGGTAGTGATCTGGCCCATATCCCTTTTCCTTTGTTCTAGACGTGCTGATGAACTTCTGACCGTTCAGGCTCGCATTCGTCATCAAAAACTAACGCTCAAAGGTTTCAGCGGCGAAAGCTGAATGAAAGCTTGGCCGATTAGCATCCACCCACCGCCGGCAATAGACCGGTCAGCCACATGTGCGTTTCACAACGTACAAAGGCCCAGTTAACAACAACAAATGGTGACCCTGATGTGCTCTAGTGCCCTGCTGCATTCCCCGCTTTCGCCCCTACTCCATGCGCCGCTCTTCTTGAGCTGATTCGCCCTTCGCCTTAGCCAATCGCGTACCGCCTGGAGTATTTACTATGTTGACCTTCCTTGGCTTTGCCATGGTGATTGCTTTCATGTACCTGATCATGAGCAAGCGCCTTTCCGCGCTGATTGCTCTGATTCTGGTACCGATCCTGTTTGCCATTTTCGGCGGTTTCGCTACCGAAATCGGCCCGATGATGCTGGCCGGTATCACCAAGCTCGCGCCGACTGGCGTGATGCTGATGTTCGCCATTCTGTACTTCGCCTTGATGATCGACTCGGGTCTGTTCGACCCGGCCGTGCGTCAGATTCTGAGGTGGGTCAAAGGCGACCCGATGAAAGTATCGGTGGGTACTGCGGTGCTGGCACTGGTGGTTTCTCTGGACGGTGACGGCGCAACGACTTACATGATCTGCGTCGCAGCGATGCTGCCGTTGTACAGTCGCATCGGTATGAGCCCACGCATCATGGCCGGCCTGATCATTCTGGCGGGCGGCATCATGAACATGACCCCATGGGGTGGGCCGACCGCCCGTGCGGCCAGTGCATTGCATGTGGAAGCATCCGATATTTTCGTACCGATGATTCCGGCCATGTTCGCCGGGGTGGTTGCACTTCTGCTGATTGCTTACTTCTATGGCAAGCGTGAGCGCGCTCGTTTGGGCGAACTGCATCTGCAGGGCGATGAAGCCGATCACAGCGAAATCAGTGTTTCGCAGTTTCCGGATGCTCGTCGTCCGAAGATGATCTGGTTCAACGGTGCGCTGACACTGGTGCTGATGATCTCGCTGATCATGAGCCTGTTGCCGTTGCCAGTGCTGTTCATGATCGCCTTCAGTATCGCAATGATCATCAACTACCCGAACATGCAGGATCAGAAAGACCGTGTGGCGGCTCACGCTGGTAGCGTTCTGTCAGTGGTTGGTTTGATCTTCGCTGCGGGTATCTTCACCGGCATTCTGACCGGTACCGGCATGGTTGATGCCATGTCCAAGAGCCTGTTGGCAGTAATTCCGGACGCCATGGGCCCGTACCTTGCGGTCATTACTGCATTGGTCAGCATGCCGTTTACCTTCTTCATGTCCAACGACGCGTTCTACTTCGGCGTGTTGCCGGTACTGACTGAGGCGGCTGCTCACTACGGTATTTCGCCGGTGGAAATGGCCCGCGCTTCGATCGTGGGTCAGCCGGTTCACCTGCTCAGCCCGCTGGTTCCATCGACTTACCTGCTGGTCGCCCTGGCCGGTATCGAATTCGGTGACCACCAGCGCTTCACCTTGAAGTGGGCAGTTCTGGTTTGCCTGTGCATAATGGTTGCCGCTTTGCTGATGGGGATCTTTCCTCTCTACAGCAGTCTATAAAGTCGGCTCACTTGTTTTGCGGCCCATGTCCCGGTCTTCACCGTCGGGCCTGGGCCGCAAAAGTTTAAACGCTCAAAGGATTACAAAATGGAATGGCTGACCAGTCCTGAAATATGGATTGCTTTCTTCACCCTGACTGCCCTGGAAATCGTTCTGGGCATCGATAACATCATCATGATCTCGATCCTGGTCAGCCGCATGCCTAAACACATGCAGGCGCGCACCCGGATTTTCGGCCTGGCGCTGGCCATGGTCACGCGCATCCTGTTGCTGCTGTCGATCACGTGGGTCATGCGTCTGACCGCTGATTTGTTCGTCGTGATGGGCCAGGGCATTTCGGGCCGCGACCTGATTCTGTTCTTCGGTGGTCTGTTCCTCCTGTGGAAGAGCTCGCAAGAGATCTACCACGGTCTGGAAGGCGAAGAAGAGTCTGCGGACGAGCCAGGTGGCAAGGGTGGCAAGTTCATCTACACCATCATCCAGATCGCGATCATCGACATCGTGTTCTCGCTGGACTCGGTGATCACTGCTGTCGGCATGGTTTCCCACGTGCCGGTCATGGTTGCCGCGATTGTGGTTGCCGTGCTGGTGATGATGTTGTGCGCTGGCACCATCAGCGACTTCATCGAGAAGCACCCATCGCTCAAGATGCTGGCGCTGTCGTTCCTGATCGTCGTCGGTACCGTATTGATCGCCGAAGCGTTCGACGTGCATGTGCCTAAAGGCTACGTCTACTTCGCGATGGCTTTCTCCCTTGCTGTTGAAGCGATCAACATCAAGATGCGCATCGCGCACGCCAAGAAGAAAGCGCAAAGCGAGCCAGTAAAACTGCGTAAAGACATCCCGGGGCAGTAAACCGGTGTGTTGTTAAAAAACGGGGCGCAGTGATGCGCCCCGTTTTTTTTGGCCTGAGGCCGCAAATCGTGCGGGGAAATGCAGTCTTTGCGGGAAACTTCATGTTGGCCTGTAAACCCAATTCCTGTGGGAGCGAATTCATTCGCGAAGAGGCAATTGCCAGTGATAAATCTTCATCGGATGCACCGGCCTATTCGCGAATAAATTCGCGCCCCCGGGGGATTGGGTTTGGCAGCATGTAAATGTAGATGGCTGATTTATTACAGATTTGTTTCAATGGGCTGGCGCGATGCAGTGCTGGCATTTAAGCCAAAGGCCGACTAAAGGTTAGTGAAGCCATTACGCGCGTCATTCGCTGGACCTTCAATTCATTGCCCGCATGGGCACAGCTCAGGGGGCTTTCCGTATGCTGACCCTGCTCGATTTGCTTTCGGCCGTGGCCTTGCTGATCTGGGGCACTCACATTGTTCGTACCGGCATTCTGCGCGTGTACGGCGCGCAGTTGCGTCAGGTCATCAGCCAGAACATGTCCAGGCGTCCGCTGGCGTTCATCGCCGGGATCCTGGTAACTGCAGTGGTGCAAAGCAGCAATGCTACCGCTATGTTGGTGACTTCATTTGTCGGTCAGGGCCTGATGGCGCTGACCCCTGCTCTGGCGATCATGCTGGGCGCGGATGTCGGTACCGCGTTGATGTCGCGCGTTCTGACGTTCGATTTGTCCTGGCTGTCGCCACTGCTGATTTTCCTCGGCGTGGTTTTCTTCCTGTCACGCAAGCAAACCCGCCTGGGCCAACTCGGCCGTGTTGCTATTGGCCTTGGGCTGATTGTGCTGGCGCTGCAATTGATCGTCACCGCTGCTGCGCCAATCACGCAAAACGCGGGCGTTAAAGTGCTGTTCGCTTCGTTAACCGGTGATTTGCTGCTGGATGCGCTGGTTGGCGCGTTGTTCGCCATGATCTCCTACTCAAGCCTTGCCGCCGTTCTGCTGACCGCAACGCTGGCTGGCGCTGAGATCATCAGTCTGCCGGTTGCTATCGGTCTGGTAATCGGCGCGAACATCGGCAGCGGCATGCTGGCATTCCTCAGTACCAGTATGCAGAACGTGGCCGGTCGCCAGGTGGCGCTGGGCAGCTTGCTGTACAAGTTGTTTGGCTTGCTGCTGGTTATTCCGGTGCTTGATCCGCTGGTGCACTGGATCGACAGCCTGGGCTTCAGCCCGCAAGACATGGTCATTGGCTTTCACCTGATCTACAACACCGCGCGCTGCCTGATCATGTTGCCCACGGTCGGTCCAATGGCGCGTCTGTGTTCGGTCATCTTGCCTGAGCGTCCGGAGGTCAACGGCTTGGCCAAACCGCGTCATCTGGACCTGACCGCGCTTTCTACACCCAGCCTGGCACTGGCCAACGCGGTGCGGGAAACCCTGCGCATGGGCGACCTGATTGAAGGCATGCTCGGCTCGATGCTGGAAGTGTTGCGCGGTACGCAAACGTCCATGACTCAGGAAATGCGGCGTCTTAACGACGATGTCGAGGCGCTGTACAGCGCAATCAAACTGTATCTGGCGCAGATGCCCCGGGAAGACCTCGGCGAGCAAGACAACCGGCGCTGGGCGGAAATTATCGAACTGACGATCAACCTGGAGCTGGCTGCCGGTTTGATCGAACGCATGCTGCGTAAAATCCAGCAGCAGAAAACCTCCCAACGTCGTTCGTTTTCCGAGGTCGGGCTGGAAGAGCTGGCGGGCCTGCAGTCCCAGTTGTTATCCAACTTGCGGCTAGGCCTGTCGGTGTTTCTCAGTAGCGATCCGGAAAGCGCCCGGCAGTTGTTGCGTGAGAAACGCCGCTTCCGGGCACAGGAGCGACGTCTGGCCCACGCGCACGTCAGCCGGTTGCAGCGCAAAGTCGTGCAGAGTCTTGAAACCAGCTCGCTGCACCTTGAGCTGATTGCCGACATGAAGCGTCTCAACTCGCTGTTCTGCAGCAGTGCCTATGCGGTACTGGAAACTGCCGACACCGGTGCCCTGTCCAGCGAAAGCGAGCCTGAGCAGTCAGCGTAAAAGACGGGATGTGAACGTACCGGGCACATCGAAGTCTGTTAGACATACCGATCCGCAAGGAAGCAATGTTTTATGCGTTGCCTGCTGTTCGCTTGTCTGTTTTTGATCGCACTGCCTTCATCTGCTCTCGACCGTTTTCAGGTTGAGGGCTACCTGTTGCCCAATGGCCTGCAATTGCTGCTCAAGCCTGGCTATGAGAAAGGCCATGTGGCGATTCGCCTTGTAGTCGGCATAGGCTTTGATGACTTTCCTTGCGAAGACAAAGAGCTGCCGCATCTGCTGGAGCACTTGCTGTTCAGCGGTGTTGACGATACAGGCGAAGGAGGGCTGGAAGAGCGCATGCAGGCGCTGGGGGGCGACTGGAACGCGTTCACCAGCAATACCGATACCACGTTCGTGATCGAAGCCCCGGCGCAAAACCAGCGCAAGGTGCTGGACCTGTTACTGGAGGTGCTGACCAAGACGCACTTCGATCAGCCAGATCTGGATACGGTGAAACGTATCGTCGAGCGTGAGGACGGCGGCCATTACTCGCACCTGCAACGCTGGCTTGACCGCAAGGACCTGGGCCATGGCGCCAGCAGCCAGCTGGCCGTGGAAATGGGCCTCAAATGTGCCGAGCGCCCGCAAGTCGATCACATCACTCTGGAACAGGTTCAAGAGGTTTTCAGTTCCTGGTATGCGCCCAACAACATGACGCTGATCATGGTGGGCGACCTGGATCGGCTGCTGCCTGGCTATCTGGAGCGTACGTTTGGTGAACTGGACGCGCTCGACCCCATAGAGCACCCGCCCTTGGCCGAGGCCAATGACAATGCCGAGAAAGACCGCACGTTGATTCGCGGCGCATTGGGCGACGCCGCGCGGCTGCATTTGATTTTCAATGAACCGTTGCTAGACGATCAGCACGATGAAACGCTGGAGCTGGTCAGCGACTATCTCGAGTGGGCGCTCTACAGCGACCTTCGACTCAAGCATGGTTTGTCCTACGGGCCGTGGGTCGACCGGGAAGTGTTTGGTGGCAGCGGCTTCATGAGCCTGAATGCCGATCTTGAGCGCGATGACGTTGATCAGGCCAAGGAAGACATCCGCGTCATGCTTGAGCGTCTGCAGGCCGATGGCCTTGATCCGGCGGCATTCGCCCGTATCAAGCAAGCGACCATCGCCAAACAGGCGTGGGCCGTACAGGGCAACAGCGCGTTGGCGGACTATTATTGGGGCGCGCTCAACGATTACGAGAAAGGCCGGTTTGCAGATCCGTCCAAGCGTTACAAAGCGGTTAGCCTGGACAACGCCAACCGCGCTCTGCGTGAGTTACTCAAACAGAAGAGCTACTGGCGCACTGAACAGCCGCTGCTGAGCTATGACGGGCTGTTCTGGTTGACGGCGGCAGTGGCGGGCATTCTGGTGCTGTTGGCTGGATGGCGTGTTAACAGCTATCGTCGCAAACGCCGATGATCATTCAGGTTGGAATCCTGCTTTTGTGGGAGCCGAGCTTGGTCTGGGCGGCATTCCGACGATAAACAATAACGCGGTATGTCGTCTAGCTGCGTCTCATGTATCGCGGGCAAGCACCGCTCCCACAGGGACTGGTGTTCGCCGTGCCACCGGCGCAGCTCCTGAGAGAGCAGTATCAAAACACCGAACAATGAATTCACTGGCAGCACTGTTATCCTGCTGACCCTTTTTCCAGCCACCAAGTGAATCGCCGAAATGCCCCAATGGAAATCCCTGATCGTCCGCATCGTTGAACTGATGAAGCGTTATCCAGGGCTGATTGCGGCGGGTGGTTTCATCTCGGGTATCGCCAGCTTCATCCTCGTGGACCGCCAGGAAGGGCTGGCGACCTGGATTGCCGTGGTGATGCTGCTCAGCTGGCTGTGGCTGATGGTCGAAAGCAGCGCCATGGTGCTGTTCACCAAAGTCTTCAAGCGTCAGATCCCTGCCGGATTACTGCGTTATGGCACGCAGATGATCCACCAGGAGAGTCTGTTCTTCGTCCTGCCGTTCTTTTTCATCACCACCACATGGAACAGCGCCCAGGCGATTTTTACCGGAATGCTGGGGGCGGCAGGGCTGATTTCCATCATTGATCCGCTGTACTACAAATGGCTCGCCCCCCGGCGCTGGCTATTCATGGCCTTGCACACGCTGACGTTGTTCGCGGCATTGCTGACCGCGCTCCCGATTATCCTGCACTTGACCACAGCCGAGAGTTACAAACTGTCGCTGGGCATCGCCATGCTGCTGTCATTCCCCAGCCTGATATCGAGTTTCCCGGTTAATAGCTGGCGTCGCGGGGTAGGGGTGGTCGTTACCATTCTGGTTATAGGCGGCGCCGGCTGGCTGCTACGTTCCTGGGTACCACCGGCAACCTTGTGGCTGACCGAAGTAGCCGTGAGTACCGAGTTTGATAACAAAAACCGTACGCCTGGCGATAGCGTCACTGAAGTGAGCGCCAATCAGGTACGCAGCAGTGGTTTATATGCTTACACCTCGATCAATGCGCCGCGTGGTCTGGATGAGCGCATTTATCACGTGTGGCGGCACAACGGCAAAGAGGTCGATCGCATCGCGCTGGATATCCATGGCGGTCGCAAGGAAGGCTACCGGGCATGGACTCACAAGCGTAATTTCCCGCAGGACGCTGTCGGCAAATGGCAGGTAAGGGTGCTGACTGAAGACGGGCAGATGATTGGTGTGCTGCGCTTTGAAGTCACCGAGGCTGATCAGCCCGCCGTCACTCGACCGGGCGGTCGGATCATCCGTCTCAAGCCGGGTGGTGATGACAGCGGCAGCGATAAAGATCAAGCCGCTCCGCAACGTTCAGAGCCGGAGGTCAAGCAACCTGAGGCCGCTCAACCTGAAGCGGCTCAGCCCGAGGCGGCAGAGCCTGACGCGAAACCAGAGGCTGCCGAGCCTGCGGCCGAGCAGCCTTAAGCCTTATTGCGCAGTGGCCCCGAAGAACCAGTAGGTGACCATGATCGCCGCGATCACACCGGCAAGTTCAGCCAGCAGCGCGCAGCCCACAGCATGGCGGGCGCGCTGAATGCCGACAGCGCCGAAGTAAACGGCAAGCACGTAGAACGTGGTTTCGGTACTGCCCTGAATCGTCGCGGCTGCCAGTGCTGCAAAGCTGTCCACGCCTTGGGTCTGCATGGTTTCGATCAGCAGTGCCCGGGCTGCGCTGCCTGAGAATGGCTTGACCATCGCGGTGGGCAGGGCGTCGACAAAGCGCGTGTCGAGACCGAGCCATTGAACCAGATGACGAATGCCTTCCAGGCCCAGATCCAAAGCGCCCGAAGCACGCAGCACGCCGACCGCGCAGAGCATCGCTACCAGATAGGGCAACAAGCCTTTGGCGACGTCGAAACCTTCTTTCGCGCCTTCGACAAACGCCTCATAGACCTGCACCTTGCGCAACGCGCCGATCACCAGAAACATAATGATCAGGCCGAACAGCGTCAGGTTGCCAAGGATGGAAGAGAGGCCCGCCAACGCCGCCGCCGACATGGTTGCCAGTAACGCCATGAAACCGCCGAGAAGCAGTGCGCCGGGGATCAGGTAAGCCAGCACGACCGGATCCCACAGTCGCAGGCGCTGCATGAACGCAACTGACAACAGGCCGACGATCGTCGAGGCGCTGGTTGCCAGCAGGATCGGCAGGAACACCAACGTCGGGTCCAGGGCGCCTTGCTGGGCGCGATACATGAAAATAGAGACGGGCAGCAGGGTCAGCGAAGACGCGTTAAGTACCAGAAACAGAATCTGCGCGTTACTGGCGGTGGTCTGGCTGGGGTTGAGCTCCTGCAGGGAGCGCATGGCCTTGAGGCCGATAGGCGTTGCCGCGTTATCCAGTCCCAGCGCGTTGGCGGCGAAGTTGAGCGTGATCAGGCCAAGAGCGGGGTGGCCAGAGGGGACTTCGGGCATCAGACGCAGAAACAGCGGGCCGAGGACTTTCGCCAGCCAGTCGACGATCCCGGCTTTCTCCGCTATTCGCAGAAAACCCAGCCAGAGCGTCAGCGTGCCGAACAGCAGCACCATCACTTCAACCGACAGCTTGGCCATGGCAAAGATGCTTTCGACCATGGCCGCGAAAATGCCAGCGTTACCGCCAATCAGCCACTGGCCGAATGCGGAGATTGCTGCAATCAGAAAAAAACCGAGCCATAAAGCGTTAAGCATTCACAAGTCCCCCGCAAGATGCCGCGATGATAGCGGTGCAAGGGCAAACAACAAACCCTGGACGTGTCGGATAAACCGGTAGGAACCCCGCCGATGTCCCTGACACCACGCTTTCGTGCAATAAACGTGCAACCCTGTGGGAGCGAATTCATTCGCGAAAGCGGTGTGTCAGGTCCGGAAGTTTATCGGGACTGCCGCCTTCGCGAATGAATTCGCACACGGGGAATACCTTTTCAATTCGGGCAGCGGAGTGGTGACAGGCGCCGCGCCTTTTTACTCAGCGCAAAATCTTCGGCGCTTCGTCCCTTGGCAGGTTGTTCTGCTGCACCGGCTGCCCGGTGTATTCCACTTCACCGCGCAGCTGCTCGCGCAGTTGGCGGGCGACATCCACACCGATTGATTGGGACACGTCCCGCACAACACGGGGGCGATTCAGAGAGACTTTGACGTCGCGGCTGTTGACCAGTTTGGTGTCCTGCCCTTCACCCATGGCCGTGAACGCCGAGGTGATCTCGAAAGTGCGGGTGTTGATCAGGCTGAAGTCCGCCACCAGCGTCAGACCCAGAATCGCCGAATAGCTGTTGGTGTTGGCCAGCTCGCCGATGTCCTGCTGGAAGTCGACATCAGACACGGTGCCGAACAACACGTAGTCCGCGCCCTTGAAGCTGCCGTTCTTGATGCGCTTTATGACGTCATAAACGTCTTCTTTGGACCCGGCGGTGTAAGGCGTCCCCTGCACAAGCTGGAACATCCCGGACTTGAGAATCTCGCCTTTGATATCGCCACTGAATTTGCGCAGCTCGCTCTGCTCGATATAGCTGTAGCGCGTTTCATACTCATCGTAGCTGGACGAGCCACTGGCGCTGTAGTAGTTACTCTGGAAGTTGTTCTTGGCCGAAACGGTGTGGATATAAACCTCCACGCGCTCCTGAAAAGCCAGGTCAGTCACTGCGATTTTCGGTGCGGCCTGAACGCCGAAGGCGCACATCAGGCCGAAGATACCCATCCATGCACGCATTGCTCAACGCTCCGTGGTTTTGCGGATTTCTTTCTCGTCCATCCATTCAGCCAGGCCGCTTTCTACATCGATCAGTTGCAGGCTGAATTTATAGAAGACGTCCTTGTAATCGGCACTGCGCTTGACGATGGAGCTGATCGAGCCTTCCAGGCGGTACTTGGCGGCGATCATGTTACCGGTCTTGCTGACGGTCGATTTCTTGTACAGGCCGCTCTGGTTTTGCAGCTTGAGCTGATCGACCTGGCTCTGCATTTCGGTGTTGTCGCTGGCGAAGCGGGCGGTACCGGATTTCATCAGTTGGGTCTTGATCGACGTGGTGATCTCACGGGTGTCGATGTACTCGCTGGTCTTGTTCTTTACGTCGTAAACCTGAACCACCGGACGGCCTTGCAGAATGCCGGATTGAGCCAGTGAGCGCGTCATGGACTCGGCGATCATCTGCAGATCGGTGGAGCCGAATTCGTTGGTTACGGTCTCGACGGCTTTGGTGTCGCCGTAGCTGATGTTCTTGCTACCCAGCGAGGGGGAGTTGTTGGCGCAACCGGTGGCCAGCAGGGCGACAGCGGCGATGGAGCACAGGCGGATAAACAGCATTCGGGAGTTCTCTTCAACTGAACAAAATAGGGGGTAGATCAAGGCGTCTTCACTTCGAGGCGAAAGTCAGTGGCTTTCGGCGTCGGTGCAATAGCGGGCAGGTAGCTGGTCTGGGTGCCGTACAACGTCGTGCTTTTCCAGGCCTCTGCATCGGCTACGGGAAAGCCGTCGTTGCCCAGCCAGGCGAAGCGGTAATACATCTGCTTGTTGTAGCTGCTGGTGTTATTGAGCTGCACATTGACGGTGAGAAAACCGTTTTCGCGGGCGACGCGCATGGCACCTACTTCGATGTTCTTCATGTTACCCAGCGACACCACTTTGCTGGCCGCGCTGCCGGGCGCCGGTGGCGGCGGGGTGGAGCAGCCGACAAGCAGGGCCAGAGCGAGCGCGCCGAGAATCTTGATACGCATGATGGGTCTCCGTTCAGGGTTGTTTGGTGGTCGCGATGGCTTGCGGTGCAGTCGATGGCATTACCTGAGCAATCAGGCCGTCGGTATAAACCTGATTGCCAATGGCACGCAGCGCGACGACTTGATAGCGCTGATCAACCTTGACCTGCACATGGGTGCCGCCGGTGGTAGAAGGCAGGATTACGGTATGCATGCCTTGGGGCAGGCGCAGGCGGGCAACCTGAGTGTTATCCGGCAGCGTGCGCCAGGTGCGAGTGTCGGCGCCTTCGGTAATGGCTGAGGCGATACCCACGGCCAGACCGGCAAGCGGGTTCACGTCATTGATCTGCTTTTGCGCGACGCCGCGGGTAATCGCACGAACTGTGGTGCGCAGAATGATCCCGGGCATGTCATCACGCAGTGCACGACGAGACATATCGGTGGTGCTGTTGAGTTTGGTCAGATTGATCTGCTGACCGTCCAGGCCGATCTGGGTGAAGGCTGCGGTGGTTGTGTCCGGCTTGATGACCGGGAACGACAGCGGGGTGATCACCAGATTGCCGCTGATAGGCAGTGGCAGCGGAATACGCACCGAATCGCGTGCCGGCGCAAAGCCGCTCTGTACCACGATAAGCACTTCGCTGTAGCCGTCCTTGCTCTGCTCGCTATCCAATTTGAGTAGTGCTTCATCCAGCAATGGCGTGTTCGGACGCAGTTCTGCCGCTTTACGATAGCCCGGCGCGGCCAGGCCTTTCTCGCCCATGGCTTCATAAACGAAGCCGGACAGGTAATGGCTAAACGCACTCTGATAGCTGTTCTTGAGGCCAACGACTTCAGGCGCATCAAGGGAGGCTACCGGATAGCCCTTCAGGTCCTTGAACTCGGTTTTGACGCCTTTGCTTTCAGCCTCTTCTTCGCTCTTGAGGTATTCCTTGTCACGCAGCTCTGCAATCACGGCTTCACGTTCGTGAGTCTTCTTGATCTCGACGCGGGCACCTTCGAAGTCATTCCTGGCCAGCAGGTTCAAAGCCATCTGCGTGGTCAGCATGACCTTTTCGTAGTCATAACCTTCGTAGCGACGCACTTTGTCATTGACCAGGAAGCTGCCGAACTGAGCCAGGTACTTGTCGGTGTCCAGCTTGACCGACTCCTCCCACTGGTAGACCACGGTATCAGCCGCACGCCATGCGGTCTGGCTACCGGCAAGATCACCCTTGGCGCGCAGCAGTTCGCCCTTCTCGAAGTAATAAAGAAGGTCCTTGCCAGCACTGGTGTTGTTCTTTTCCAGTACGCCCAGCGCGGCGTCGACGTTACCGCTGGCTAATTGCAGGTTGGTTTCTTTAAGTTCGGTGTCGTAGCTACGGAAGGCAGAGCAGCCTGCCAGTTGCAGAGCAGCGAGCAGCGCAAGGGCAGTCAACGCACGAGAGGACATGAAGCGTTCATTCCCTGAAATAGATAGCAGGGACTGAGCCAGCCGCTATGCAAATCCGTTTGAAAAGCCGCCTTCTATTGGCTGCTCAATGAGACCCTTGTTGCGAGCGAATGTCGTTTGCAGCGCAGGGCGCGGGATTATAAGCGGCATTCTCATCCTGACAATGGCTTTTTGATGGCTCACAAGCTTTTAGGCAGATTCCTACGCCTGTGAGGAGAACTGCCTCACACGAATCTCTCTTCTTACGCCGCAAATTTTCATCACTGACAGGGTTATGCGAGCGGCACAGCTATGCAAATATCAGCTGCTTTCGGCGCTTGCCCCAATAGAAGGAGACCTGTGTTTTGCCAACCTCAACCGCCAGCAGCATCCAGATTGACCGCTTCGAGCACGCTGATCAGCAGGGCGTTGTCGACGTGATCCTGCCCATCCAGCGCGAAGAATTCGGCATAGCAATAACCGCCGAAGACCAGCCGGACCTGCAAGCCATTCCGGACTTCTATCAGGTCGGCAACGGTGATTTCTGGGTTGCTAAACAGGACGGGCGTGTGATCGGCACCATCGGCCTCAAAGACATCGGCGCACAGCAAACAGCCTTGCGCAAAATGTTCGTGGCGGCGCCTTTTCGCGGACGTGAGTTCGGGGTTGCAGCGAAGTTGCTCAGCACTTTGCTTGAGGAGGCCTGGCGGCGCGGCGTGAAAGACATCTACCTGGGCACCACCGACAAGTTTCTTGCTGCGCACCGGTTTTACGAAAAACACGGATTTGCCGAAGTGGCGAAGGACGATTTACCAGCGAGCTTTCCGGTGATGAAGGTGGACAGCAAGTTTTACGTCTTGCGGCGTGTCTGAGTGGCTTTTGTGGGAGCCGGGCTTGCCCGCGATGAAGGTGACGCGGTGAGCCTGAAATCCGCGTCGTCTGCATCGCGGGCAAGCCCGGCTCCCACAAAGATTGCGATAACTCTTACCTACTTCTGCTCGGCATGCGCCCAACGGTAATCAAGACGCGGCGCACGGATTTTGATTTTCCGTTTGGTCTTGGTCAGTGTCGGTTCGAACACGGGTTCAGGGTCACGCAGGAAGGCGGTCATGACCGCGCTCAGGGCATAGAGGCCGGTGAATGCCCAGACCACGCCGGCCAGGCCGAAGCTGTCCTGGAAGGTGGCGACTACGGCAGGGCCAACCCAGGTCGACGCGCCTGCACCAAGGCTTAATACCGACAGGGCGGCCGCTTTGTTCTGCGGGGCGAGGGCGGGTGCCAGTGCCGAAAGCGGTACGAAGCAGGCCAGCGTCAGGCCGTAGAACGCACCGAAGATCGAGGCAATCAGGAAGTCGTTCGGGAATGCCTGCGGCATGAAGAAGAACAGCGGCGTGCTGATCGTGCTGCCCACGGCACCCAGCCACAGGATGGTGTTGCGATAGCCGATCCGGGTACTGATGATGCTCGAAGCAAGGTTGCCGATGATGTTGAACACGAACACGATGGTCAGCAGTCGCAGCCATTCTTCAAGGCTGAAGCCCACGGTATGCATGAAGAACCCGGGCATGATGACCAGAAAGCCGAACATCGATGATGTGTTGATCACACGCACCAGACCTGCGAGCGACACCTTGGGCATTTCCCACATGATGGTGATGTTCTTGGCCATCGACACCAGCGGTTTTTCGCCTTCGGGTGCCAGACGTTTCATGCCGTGTGCGTCGCGCATGCCCACCAGGCCAATGACTCCGCCAACGACTACCAAGGCGAAAGACAACCAGAAAGTAGCCATGGCACCTATCAGCGGGATGCTGACGCTGGCGACCAGCGAGCCAAGGGTCGGCAACCCGGCTGCGTAAGCCACCCAGAACCAGCCGACGGCCATGCCCATTTTGCGCGATGGCGTTGCGGCGGCAATCCACACCAGAAACCCGTAAGCGAACAGCGGGTAACCGAAACCACGCAAACCGTAAGTGAGCAGGATCATCGAGTAGCTGAGCTTTTGCAGGCCGTAGATCAGGAATAGCACCTCGAAGGCGCTCCAGATCAGCAAGCCGATCATCATCACGCGCTTGGGACCCCAGATGTTCGAGAGCGCGCCGGCCAACCAGGAAGAGATACCGACGGTGACGCCGTAGACGGTAAAGACCATGGCGATTTCATCGGCAGGCATGCCGCGTTCGCTAAGGAAAGGGGAGAGATAACCCAATTCGACGCCATCGCCGATCATGAAAATCAAGAGGCCAACAAAGCCCCAGAACATGGGATAGGGGATGCCGGTTTTCTCGCAGAATCTGGCGAGTGCAGTGTTCGGAGTGGATTGATCGCTCAATTTTCCGGTCCTTCTTTTAGGTACAGCACAGCGTTTGGTGACGCCGTATGAATGGCCTCAATGAGGTTGAAAGGCAGGGGTGGCCAGCACGCTGTGGGCAAAATGCGCGAACACAGTACGTGTGGACTTTTAGCTGATGCAGGATCGCCGCTATACGACTTCAATGACCCATGAATCTACGTTTTTTATAGATTTTCGAGCCCGTTTGCTTTTTGTTTATCCCATCTGAGGCCGATGATGGCAACCGCTCTAGCCGGGGCCACCTGTGGCGGGATGACGCACCATATCGCGCAACGCGCCCAGTTTCAGGGGGCGTAAGGCGTTACAAAAGATGTCGAAAAAAATGGCAAAAAAACTGCTGATGGCCAGATTGCTAGCAATCAACTGGCGGTATGACGGCATTTACGCCATTTGATGAGGGCTCAGCCCAGTGGATTGAAACCTTCGCCCGCTGAGCAAAAGCGCTCCTCGATAGCCTGGCTGGCGTCGCTGCCATCTCTGTCCCGACGTTTGCCCCATTCGCGGCATTTTTCCCGGAAGTAAACTTTGGCGCCTTTGCGGCATTCGCGGTACTCGATGGAACCGCGTCGATAGTTTGCGCAGACGCTGCTGCCGTCGATTCGATTGTTATTGATCGCCCACTCGGCGGCGTAGGTGCGTTTGCCGTCCCACTGCCAGACCGTTGCGCGCTCAATGTTGAAAGCGGTGACGCGTTTGGTTCGAGCCGGGGGTTGTTGCTGTTCGCTTTTGTACTTTGCCATGTAGGAAGCACTCACCATGCCCTGTGCTTTTGTGTCTTCGGATGCGCGTGGGAATTGGCCGTAGCGGCAGGTGGCAACCGCTTCGTCGATGATGTTGTCGGGTTTTATGCAATCGGCCAGCGGCTTCGGACTGGCCAGGGCGTCACGTGTGTACATCGGTGGCACGGGATTCGAGCTGGCAGGCAGCGCAGGCGGCGGGTTGCGGTGGGCAGTGACTTGTTGAATAACGCTTTGCAGACGATCACTGAAATGCATCAGCAGATAGCCAGCAGCAGCGATAAAAATCAACGGTACAAAGAGGCGGCGATAGAGGCGTGAAGGCCTGGAAGGGTGGCGTCTGTACGCCTTTGGCGCGTCATCAGCCGGAGCGCTCAGGTGCTCAAATGGATGGTATTTGTCCCGAGACTGGCTCTCGCTGGGCTCCATGCGCTCTTCCTTGATGTCGGCTGCGCATCCATTGCGCTTGGGTGAGGCGAGGGTAAACCGATTGAAACTGTTTCGCCAGCGTTACAGGTTTTGTGTTTAACCCCTGTAGGAGCTGCCGAAGGCTGCGATGGTGGTATGTCAGGATAAGCGCTTCGCAGCCTTCGGCAGCTCCTACAAGGTAAAAGCGCTTACTTCCAGCTACACCGATTCCCTGTAGGAGCCATCGGAGGTTACGACGGTCGCGAAGCGGTATGTCAGACGGACCGCAATCGCAGCCTTCGGCAGCTCCTACAGAGGGTTGGCGATCCAGTGATGGATCGCCAGGTTTTTTAAACCTCTTTCAGCAACTCATCCGCAATCCGCAGGCTCAGTGCCGCGCCTGTCAGCGTTGGGTTAACGCTGGACGAGGACGCCATGACGCTGGTGCCTGCGATGAACAGGTTCGGGTGATCGTGGGTGCGGCAATCGCGGTCGACCACCGAATCCTTCGGATCGTCGCCCATGATGGTTGTGCCCATGATGTGCTGGCGGTTCTGGAAACCCACGTCGGTGCTGAGGATGTCGGCATCGAGCAGTTTGGCGAACTGTTTGAAGTCCTCCAGCGCCTTTTCCTTACCGGCATGCCAGTACTCCGGCACGCTGTAATAGATTTCCGGAACCGGCAGGCCAATGGCGTCGAACTTGGTCTTGCTTGGCGTGACGCGGTTTTCAGGCAGCGGCAAGGTTTCGAAGTCCACCGCCCAGTTCAGCGAGCGAGCCGATTGCAGGCGAATGCCCTCGTCCAGCTTGGAGCCGAGCACGCCTTTAGCGATCAGGTTTGAAGTGATCTGCGAGGTCGGCACGGTGTTACGCACCTTGATCTTGTAGCTCGGATAATCCTTGCGGAACGCACCGTCGCGGCTGTTCAGATAAACCAGCAACTGTGTCGGACCTTCGCCCGGCCACATGTCTTCCTTGGTCATCACGTTCATGCTGATGCCGGTGTGGTCCATCAGGTTGCGGCCGACCTGGTCAGACGAGTTGGCGATACCGTTCGGGTATTTCTCCGATGTGGACATCAGCAGCAACTTCGGTGACTCGATGCCGTAAGCCGCGAGCACGAAGTACTTGGCCTTGAGCTGATGCTTGGACTTGTCAGGCTTCATGTACCAGATCGAGGTGATCTTGCCGCTATCGTCGGCCTCAATCTTGTACACCACCGAGTTGTCCATGACCTTGGCGCCATGCTTCTCGGCTTCGTCGATGTGCATCGAGCCGTCGTACTTGGCGGCAATCGGGCACACCGGGTTGCAGTTGTTGTTGCCTGCACACGGTGGACGCTTGCCGTAAGGGCGAGTGGCGCGGCCGTTGGGTTCCAGAATCGGGTTGTAGCCGCCCTTGCTCAGTAGCTCGGACAGACGCTTGAACATGTAGCTCGGCTTGAGGCCTTCCATCGGGTAGGGAATGGAGCGGGGCGGGAATGCTTCGCCGCCCTGGCCGCTTTCATCCTGACCGTCGACGCCAGAGACGCCCAGCTCTGTTTCGGCGCGAGCGTAGAAGGGTTCCAGCTCGTCGTAGCTGATCGGCCAGTCGCGACCACGCCCGTACAGGGACTTGAGGCGGAAGTCGTTGGGCAACATGCGCCACAGCGACGAACCGAAGTGCCAGGTAGTACCGCCCACTACGCGCAGGTACGACGTGTTGTATTTTACCGGCCCGACTTGCTGCAGATAGTCGCCATAAGTGGACGGCGCGTGCGGCAGGCTTGGGTATGGCGAGCCAGCGCCTTGCAGCTTGGCGTTGGCCAACGACAGTTTGATCGGCGCGTTGCGGAAGGTTTCAACGATATCGCGTCGGTTAACCCGTGGGCCCGCTTCCAGCACGATCACTGATTTATTGGCTTTGGCCAGTTCGCTGGCGATCAGGCCGCCCATTACGCCGGAGCCGATGATCACCACATCGGCGTCGAAATCACCGCTGCTCATATTCTGGAATCCTTGGTATCTGCTGGCTTGGGACCCCA
Source organism: Pseudomonas viridiflava (assembly GCF_900602065.1). Taxonomy (GTDB): domain Bacteria; phylum Pseudomonadota; class Gammaproteobacteria; order Pseudomonadales; family Pseudomonadaceae; genus Aquipseudomonas. The sequence goes on from NZ_UWFN01000350.1 coordinate 349,178, forward strand.
TGTAGCCGGGCCGCTGCCGTATGTTGGGACGATGAGGGTGCCGTGGGTCGGGAGGTACATCATCGCTTCGGAGAAGGCGACGAGTTCCGCGTCGGCTGCTTCGCCGACAATGCCCAGGTACCAGGCGGCAATGATGCTGGTCGCGGTCGCCTTGAGGGACGCGTCAGGGTTGGCCAGCTTCAGGTACTCATCGACATGCTTGAGGTTGTTGTCGGCAATCAGTTGCTTCAAAGCAGCAGCGTTTCCGGCGAAGTTCGGCGCGCGTTTGGCCAATGCCGTGTAGTAACGCGCAGCCAATACCGGATTGACCGGACGGCTGACCAGAAACTGCGACAGCGCGATAAAGTCAGCGGTCGACTGATCAGCGGCCAGGACTGATTGCCACGGCAGCATGCCACCCACCAGGCCCATCAGGCCCAGTGCAACGGAGCCGCGCAGCAGGTTGCGGCGAGAGAAACCGGTTGGTGATTCAGCTTGAGTCGGTGCTTGCTTGTGATTCATTGAGTTATCCATTGCTCAGGCCCCCTTGCGGCGGCGTGCGATCAGCCACACCACGAGGCCGATCAGCAGAACCACGAGGATGATTGCCGGAATCGTGAACCTGGCCAGTGTCGCCAGCGGAGCCGTTGGGCCGCCTGCGCGAGTTTGGGCGACGTCGGCGGCGGTGACTTTCTCGGCCGCGTTGCCGTAGTGCGACAGCACATAGTTGCTGACGTCGGCGATCTGCTGGTCGGTCAGGCGGTCAGTGAAGAATGCGTCAGGACCAAAGCCCGGCATGTCCACAGCCACACCATCGACGGTGCGATGCACGCCGTAGACGATGGTCGCGATCAGGTTGTCCGCACGGCTGGTGGCCGTGTTGTTGAACAGCGACGGATATTCTTTGTTGCCCTGGCCATTTGCCTGGTGGCAGTTGGCGCAAGTGCCACTGAAAACATGCCAGCCCGGATTGTCTTCCGGCTTGCCGCCACGCAGGGTCAGCTCATCAGTCGAAGCCTGGCCAAATTCGTGGCGTGCCTTGGTTTCGCCCGATTTGACTGGCTGGGTTTGCTGCAGATACGCAGCAATAGCCTTCAGGTCTGTATCCGGCAGGTATTGCAGGCTGTGCTCGACCGCTTCAGCCATCGGACCTGCCGCTTGTGCTTTACCTTCCACGTGACCGGTGCGCAGGTAAGCGACGATTTCATCGCTGGACCAGGCGCCAATACCGCTGACTTTGTCGGAGCTGATGTTGGGCGCATACCAAGGCCCCAACGCACCGCCGCCCAGTGGTTTGCTGTTGTCAGCAGCCATCAGGAAGTTACGCGGGGTGTGGCAGGTATCGCAGTGGGCCAGAGCGTTGACCAGGTAATCACCGCGGTTCACCTCTGCGATTTTGCTGGCGTCCGGCGTGAAACGAGTGGTGTCGTGGAACAGCAGGTTCCAGCCAATCATCGATGCGCGAATGTTGAACGGGAATGCCAGTTCAGTTTTCGGCGATGGCGTTTCTACGGCCGGGACCTCGTGCATGAAGTAGTCGTAGAGCGCCGCGATATCGCTGTCGGTGATTTTCGAATACGAGGTGTACGGCATCGCGGGGTACAAGTGCGTGCCATCGGGTGTCACGCCGTCGCGCACCGCTCGAGCAAATTGCTCTTGGGTGTAGTTACCGATACCGGCGGTTTTCGACGGGGTGATGTTGGTCGAATAAATCACACCCATTGGCGAGTTGAGCGGGTAGCCACCCGCGAAGGGTTTGCCGCCAGGCGTGGTGTGACACGCAACGCAGTCCGACGCAATTGCCAGACGTTTACCGGCCGACGCATTGGCCTCCAGCTCTTCGCCATTGGCGGAGCCCGCCAGGCAAAACATCAGCGTCATCAGGCCCAGACAGGCACCCCTGATCCGCTGTCTTTCTCGAATAAAACAAGACATGTATTTGTCTACCTTAGGCAACTGCAGCCGTGGCTTTTTCAGGTTCGGAGGCTAGTGGTGCGCTTGGTCGGAAACGACGCTCACGGAAGGCGTCAATTCAGCGCTAGCGACAAGTTGTCGCACAAAAACGAGGGGAATGTTTCACGATCAGTAACATCTTGCAACATCCAAAAAGGCAAAGTGCCATGCTATTTTTGAATCGTCGAAGGCTCTAGATCGGGTATCTCGCCTACAGGCCCCGGCCCGTATGGGCTAGATGTACGACAACTGTATGACTTTGGAGGGGAGGGCTTTGGAACGTTTGTGCTGTTTTTTGGTGAGGGGGATGTAAATCGAGAGATCAGCAACTGCAAACAGGGCTGATGGAAGAAATGAAGAAGGACAAGACTGACAAGGTTGGATGAAAGGTCATGCGCTTGAGAAAGGTATTTTCGGACGATGCACGAGACCTGTTGCGCATACGATTAGTCCCTTTGAAGTCTCCCTTGAAGAGCACGAAAATGAGCCCTGAAAACTCCTCCATCGACACCAACTGGATTGAGTTTTTTTGAACGCGCCGAGATTCATTGCTCTGGTACCGACTTTAGCCGGGAAGGACGTATATCGGACGACACAGACGCTGCGTCTACACTGGTCTCTTCCCGGCTAAAGTCGGCCCCACCAGGCTAGCCAAGGCTTTACATATGCATAGCACCTGTAGGAGCCGAGCTTGCTCGCGATGGAGGGTTTGCAGGCAACACATATGCGGCGGATGTACGGGCCTCATCGCGAGCAAGCTGCGCTCCTACAGAGTCTTGCGGTTGCACATGGTTTGCGCCACTCCCAGAAACAACAAAGCCCGCACAAGGCGGGCTCTGAGGCACTTCAGCGTTACACCAAGGTGTTTTTCTTGATGCTGCCTTCCTGAATGATCATCGCCAGGTTTTCCCCTTGGCCCACCAGACACTCGATGGATTCCAGCGGGTTGCCGTCGACCACCAGCAGGTCGGCGATAGCGCCTTCGGCGATGCAGCCCAATTGACCCTCGCGTTGCAGGATTTTGGCCGCGACGGTGGTGGCGCTTCGCAGGGCGGCGAGGTTGCCCAATACTTCGGCGCGGATCTGCAACTCATGGCTTTGGTACTGATGCATGTCGCCCAGCAAGTCTGAGCCGTAACCCATTTCCACGCCCGCTTCGGCGAATAGCTTGAGCGCGTTACGACCGGCCAGCCGGACGTCTTCAATCTTGGCCACCGAATCAGGCGGCAGACCGGCTTCGGCGCCGTGTTTGGCGAGCATTTCGTAGGTGACTTGGGTCGGTACAGCGAACGCGCCTTTTTCAGCCATCAGTTTTGCAGTGTCGGCGTCGACCAGATTGCCGTGCTCGATGGTGCGCACGCCGCACTCGATAGCGCGACGAATCGCGCGGGCGGTATACGCGTGAGCCATCACATAGGTATTGGCAGCTTCGGCTTCATCGACGATGGCGCGGATTTCCGCTTCGCTGTACTGCGTGTTGGCAATCGGGTCTGTCGGTGAAGACACGCCGCCCGAGGCCATGATCTTGATCTGGTTGGCGCCTTGTTGCAGTTCTTCACGCACGGCCAGACGCACGTTGTCGACGCCGTCCACGACGCGGGCGATAGCGCCAGCGCGGAAGCAGCACGAACACGGTTCGCTCAGTAGGAGCTCGCCACGTGCGCGCATGTCGCCGTGACCACCGGTTTGGGACAGCGCTTTACCGGCTGCAAAAATACGCGGCCCCGGCACGAGGCCCAGCGCGATAGAGCGAGCCAGCGCCCAGTCCGCACCGCCCGCGTCACGCACGGTGGTGAAACCACGATTGAGCATCGCCTCAAGAATCGGCAAGGCGCGGTACATGATGATCGCGTTGGGTTGCAGCGCATTCATGCCCAGATTGGCGTTGGAGGCCAGCACGTGAACGTGGCAGTCGATCAGGCCGGGCATCAGCGTGCGGCCATCCAGATCGATCACCTGGGCATCGGTTTCTGCTGCATCACCTTGCGGGCGAACCGCGCTGATGCGTCCACCCTCGATCACAACTTCCAGACCGCCCAGCAACTCGCCTTTATTCAGGTCGAGCAATTGGCCGTTGCGCAGAATCAGGCGTGTCGTTTTTTCAGTACTCATTGCAGAGCGGCTCCCTTGAAGGTGGCATTGGCGCTGGTCTTGCGGTCGCGATACAGAAATGCGCCGCAACCGCTGACCACCGCGGCGAACATGATGTAAAAGGCCGGCGCGACGTTGCTGCCGGTGTTGGCGATCAGCCAGGTAATGGTGAAGGTGGCGAAACCGCCGAAGATCGTGACCGCAAAGTTGTAGGCCACGGACAGGCCGGTGGACAGCACATGAGTCGGCAGTAGTTCGCTGAACGCGGCCAGAATCGAGCCGATGTAACCGGCGATCAACAGGCCCATCACCACTTCAAAAATCAGCAGCGAGGCCAGCCCTGGCATTTGGTTGATGAACAGGAACATCGGATACGCTGCGACGAAAATGGCAGCTGCCGAACCCAGTAACCAAGGGCGGCGACCGTGCTTATCCGCCAGCATGCCGACAATCGGAGTGGCGACGATCAATACAGCACCGCCCATCATCCCGGCGCTGAAACCCACGCCGCTTGGCAGACCCAGAACGCGGGTCGAATAGGATGGGATGTAGAACAGAATTGCGTAGGTGCAGACCGTCCATAGCACGACCAGCGAGAAGCTGATCAGGGTTTCCCGTGGGTAGGTGCGGAAGACTTCGCGCAGTGGGGACTCGGTGGTTTTGGACTCTTTATAGACCGGCGTCTCGTCGATGCGGCTACGGATGTAGAAACCGACCGGACCAATCAGCGTGCCGATGATAAACGGGATCCGCCAGCCCCAGCTTTCCAGCTGAGCCTGAGTCAGGTAGTTCGAAAGGATAGCGCCCAGCGTGGAACCCAGCAGCACGGCGACGCCGATACTGGCCTGAATCCAGCTGGAGTAAAACGCCTTCTTGCCGTCCGGCGCGTGCTCGGTCAGAAAGGCCGTCGCGCTGCCCATTTCACCGCCCGCGGAGAAGCCTTGCAGCAGCCGTGCGAGCACAATCAACACCGGCGCGATCATGCCGATTTGCGCGTAACTCGGGGTGATCGCAATGATCAGCGTGCCCAGCGCCATCAACAGGATGGTCAGCGAAAGCGCGGCTTTACGCCCGTGTTTGTCACCATAAACGCCCAGCACAATGCCGCCGACCGGACGCATGAAAAAGCCTACGCCGAACGTCGCCAGTGCCAGTAGATAAGAGGTGAGTTCGCTGTCGGTGGGGAAAAACACCTTGGCGATGATGACTGAGAAAAAGCTATAGACCGTGAAGTCGAACCATTCAAGCCCGTTGCCGATCACTGTCGCGATCACGGCTTTGCGTGCTTTCTGGTTATGGGTTGCCGTGGAACTGTTTTTTATAGCGTTCACGTTGAACTCCTGCATGCAGATTACGCAGGGATTTGTCCCGCGCACGAGTGGGGCAGAGAAGCAATCGGGTGAAACATCGTCAGGGTCTTATGCCCTTGTAGGACCGAGAATAACTCGCGTAATTGGATGCGGGAAAACGCTCATTGGGAAGATATGCATGCGCTGGATGCATGCAAGAGGACGTGGATCTGTAGGAGCTGTCGGGCACCGCGAGGCTGCGATATCGGTGCGTCCGACAAATCGCTATCGCAGCCTCGCGGTGCCCGACAGCTCCTACAGAAAACGTGATTCAGTCCCCGCTCTGAACCGTCAACCACTGCTCAAAAGACCGCGCCGCACGGCTCGGAAACTGCCCCGACGGATTGAGCAAATAATAACCACCGATCTCGCCCACATGGACATCACAAGCCGGCACCAACGCCCCGGACTTAACGTGCCCATCAATCATCGGTTTCCAGCCCAGCACAATGCCGCGTCCATCAATGGCCAGGTCCACCATCACGGGATAGTTATTCACGGTCAGACGTTTGGAAATCGCCGAGGCATCGATACCCTGACGTGTAAACCAGTCAGTCCAGGACAGCCACTGACGCTGACCATCCTCAAGCATCAACAGCCGATGTTCGAACAACTGTTGTGGCTTGAGCACCTGACCTTGCAGATAGCCCGGCGCGCAATATGCCCCCACCGACTCTGCAAACAACAGCCGACTGTCCAGCCCCGGCGGCGAACCCGAGCGCAGGAAATACACCGCCAGATCAAACTCCGCACGCACCAGGGAATCCAGCCCGTCCACCACCCGCAGTCGCACGTCGACATTGGGAAACTCATCGGCATAACGCCCCACCAACGGCCCCAACCACAACGCCGCGACACCGCTGGAACACGCCAGCGTCAGTTCCTGCTCGCCGCTGTGCGTCATGACCTGCGCCGTCGCTTCAGCGCACTGGGCAAGCACCCGATGCACCTGTTCGGCATACACCTGCCCAGCCACCGTGAGATGAATGCGCTTGTGCTCACGCCGAAACAACGCCCGCCCCAGAAACTCCTCAAGCTGCTGCACCTGACGACTGATCGCACTTTGCGTCAAATGCAGCTCAGTGGCCGCGCGAGTGAAACTGCCATGGCGTACCGCCGCCTCAAAGGCGATAAGGGTTTGCAGCGGCGGCAGAGGTTCGATGCGCATGGGGGATCCGGACAGTCATGAAGTCCCGCCATCAGAACAAAAAAGCGCGGAGGTTTCACCTCCAGATGGATTAGCCCCGTTGAACTCGTGTACGCGGGGTGGCGCTCCACCTGCCAGCGATAAACGATTGCGCGGTATGTCGTCTATCCGCGTCTCATGTATCGCGGGCAAGCCCGGCTCCCACAGCGCTCGCCGCTGTGTCAGGGTTAACCTGTGGGAGCTGAGCTTGCTCGCGATGAACGATAACGCGATATACCTGACGGGCCGAGGCGGCTGATTCTTGGGCAAGATTCAACCATCGGGATCTGAGCTTAAGGGCAAATCCACTAGTGTTCGGACCGCCAAGCCCGGTCGCTACGTTTGCAGCGATGGTGTGGACTCTGGGGTTGGCGGGCGGGAGCGACAAGGACGTGAAGCGGACGGGAAGTGTAGGGGGATTCTGTAAACTAGCTTGGCAGCGGAATGCGTTTTACACTGGCACCTATGTAGTAAACCAAGTCATTTCTGACGGGATCACCAAGTATCTTCATCACAGCCTTCACTTGATCCGCCGTCAGAATGTGCTCATCCGGGGGCACATGTTGCATTGAGGCCCAGCCCATTGCGGCGAGCACTCCCGGCTCAAGTTCCTGCGTTATGTCCCCCTCGTACTGTAATGAGTCGTCCCAAGAGTCTGAGTAAAAACCACTGATTGAGAGGAATATAACCTCTACTGTATTTCGATGTCTTTCAGCCACCTCTTCGTCGCTACGCCCGAACCCCGATAAACACGTCTAGATTGCTTGGCAATGGCTCGTTGACCGCTGTGGATACTTCACCCACCTGTTCCATGGATAGCAGCCATTCACCATCAGGACTTTTCTCCAAGCTTTCCCATCCGAGAATATTCAATACAGCATCTTCATATTCTGGCTTTACGACGAGGTCAAATTTCAACGCGTCGTCCTCAGCGTCATTTTTCAAAAAACCGGAGATCCATAGAAACATGGTCAACATCTTTCTATTCCTTTCCGGCTCACTCACTAGACCTAGCAAATACGGTTATAGAAATTTGCATCCATTTCCAGTCCCGGATTATTAGCCCGATCTATAGTCTCCGCTTTCTACGCAGGTTGTTGAGCTCTATCTAAAAACCCCAATGCTGTACGTCAACCCGTCATTGGCCTGGTCACCAAGCAGCCCCATTACCGCAGATGCTTGATCTTGGCTGAGGTCAGTCTCGCCAGGCGGAACATCCTCCTGGGAGGCCCACCCCATGGCTGCCAGGACTGCCTCCTCTAACTCTGGTGGTACATCTTTTTCGTAGTACAACGAGTTGTCTGGATTCGGCTCTGGGTAAAAGCCACTGATTGAGAGAAATGTCACGTGTGATGCTCCTTCTCATTTCGTCGTTATTCGTCTTTCGGGTTTGGCGTCACCAGTTTTTTCGCCAGTATCTGGGTCGTACTCACCTAAATGATTTCCCTGCTTGTCGTATACCTCTACTTTTCCGTGTTGGTAATCCCATTCATATATACGCGTCTTGCTCTCCCATCGATGTCGATGTCCTTTATGACGCACTTTGATCGCGTCCGGGAATTTCGCAAGCTTCTTTGGTGCTCTGTGGTAACTATGATCTCCACCAAACTGGCGAGCAAACACCACATACATCGACCTCAACCCAGTATCCGCCGGGAACACCACGATGCAGTCGTCGGTAGTGATGTCTTCGCCGGGGAAGCCTTCGATCTGGCTGTCGGTGTTTTCCGGGATCGGGTGGACGAGGATGGTGCCCAGTTGCTCGCCGCTGTTGTCGGGGTAGATCAGGGGCGGCATTTCGCCCAGCGGGCCGCGCTTGGGTGTCCAGAGAATCGTGATGCCGTTGAGCTTGGCTTCCAGTGCGGTCTGGTCGGCGTTCCAGGCTGCTTGCACCGTGCGGACTGAATCATCGCCCGTCGGTCCAGTGTGAATGCCGTAAACCTGCAAAACGCCTTCTGCATCCTGACGAAACTGGAAGCGCACGCGACTGGGCGCGCGAGTCATATTGCGCAGTTGTTCGTCGGTGTACAGCGTGCCGTCGCCCATCTTGGTCGGGAGCATGCCGAGGATGAATACACTGGCAGGCAAACTCGCGCCGCGGATTGCCCAGGTCAGACCCTGTTGCATGATCCCGCCGCCAGCCACTCGGCCCAGCGCAAGGTCGGCACCGAGCGCAGTTGCAACAGCAGCATTGGCTGCAGGCACCGCCATAGAACCGACAACCATCACGGCTCCGAAGTTGGACACAGGTTCGGTGCAAGTGCCTGCTTCGGTCAGGCGCCAGTTTGCACTCGTACACGACTTGGCGAAGATCAAATCTGTGCGGGGTTTGGGCGCTGGCCAGTAGTCTTTTTCGATGTAAACCGGCTCCGGAGGCTGAGCAGGCCTTACCCGTCCACCCCATGAGCTGCCGCCACCAAAATACTGGGCATACCATGGCTCCTCAAATGGATCTTTTTTCAGATCGTCCTCTCTCATAACGCGACCGAGACTTTCCTTAATGTCGGGGCGTGCAGGGTGTCGATCAGCCTGATGAGGGTCAATAAACACTCGGTAACCGGGCATTTCAGGTGCGCGGTAATTCCACCTCCCATTTAAACGCGATGAAACAGGCCCTGACGGCCGCGCATAAAGGCCAAAAGAGCCTGTAAACTCCTCACGCCCGCAGGTACGCGGCCCGTTTATTGATCAAGCGTTGAGGATAGGGAATGAGTCTCTGGGATGACCTGAAAAAGAAAGCTGTCGACGCTAACCCTGAACTGGCAGCCAAGGCGGCTCAGGCGATGAACAAGGCTAAGGACATGGCCGTCGAGGCCGGTCAGAAGGCCGCGCCGATCCTCAAGGAAGCGAGCGAAAAGGCGGCGGCCTATGCTCAGGAGAAAACCCCGATTCTCAAGGCTCAGGCGCTCAAGGCGATTGACGATGCCAAGCTGCGTCGTGCCGAGCTCAAAGAGCGCGCCAAGCACGACAAGGCCGCTCGCGCAGAAATGATCCGCACCATGTACGACATCAGCCTGTCGCCGGAAGACGTCAACTTCATCGACGAGCCGTTTAATCACTACGACCGCCAGCTGCACTTTTTCGTGGTGACGGGGCAGATCCTCGACACCCAGAAGCGCAACCAGACTCACCTCAGCGCCAGTCATTCGCACCGCTCGGGTGGCGGCTTTTTGATCGACGGAACCGGCTCCATCGGCGGCAGCTCTTCATCGATGCACGTCAGCAGCCACAACGTTCAAGAGCACGAGTTCTGGGTCAAGCTGCGTGATGGCAAGGAGGCTTGCTTCCAGTTTTCCGATAGCACTGTGCGCATCCGTGAAGGGCAAACCGTCAGCATGCTGTTCGCACGCCGCGCTGATAGCCAGACCGGGCAGATGGTCGCGCTGTACAACCACAGTTCGCAAGAGAACTACAGCATCGCCGGGCCTGCCGCGATCAACCAGATGTTTAACCTCTACACCGTCGAGCCGGGCCTGTTCAACGGCAACGAAGTGCTGACCACGCGTAACCGTTTGCTGCTGGAACTGGAGCGCCGATTAGGGCAACTGACCACGTACTCGATGCTGCACGGCAACGTCGAAGGGCAGGGGCGTGTGATTGAAGGTGAGCGTCAGGAGTGATGATTGGCATGCGGCAATTAGCCCACGGCCCTCAACTGTCTCAACCCGACGAGCGGTGCTAGAGTCGCGCCCATGAAAATCTCTCGTGATGACCGGTCGATGATTGCCTGGGTGCTGTATTCAGCGTCCTGTTCAGTCTGTTCGGTTGCGGTATTCATCACGGGCAAATGAGTGGCCTGGCCCTGAGCGGGCTGAATGGTGGCTTTTGCTCGCTGGAAGGCGGGGGCGGCACGCGCATTGATCTGGGTAGTTCGGATCAGACCGGGCAAACTGTTGCGCTCAACTCCGATGGCTGGGCGTTTGATTACATCCCCGTCATGGCGTCGGCACCGATCAATGCGCAGAACTGGCCGCAACCGCCGCCGCGCTATCTGTGGCCCTCGCTCAACCCTCGCGCGCCTCCCGGCACTTTCCTCGCAGGGAATCCATCAGTCTGATCCCGTTAATCCTCACTTCTATCGGTAAATGCCTGGCTCAATGCAATAGACGGAACGCCATGCAGCATTCCTGTCATTGCGGCCCGCAGTCAAAGGTATACACGGCAGGGAAGTCATCGGGGCATAGGGACCAACCACGAGAAACAACACAGCCCGCACAGTTGCGCACAAGGCTAAAAGAACCCGGAAACTTCACACTCCCGCATCTACGCGGCCTGTGACGTATGATAGGGGACGCTTCTGCACGGATCTCATCATGATTACCCAGCCTCATCCCTCCACAACCCGCTCTTGGGCATTCTGGTGGAAACCGGCGTTGTTCCTGCTGGTGGCCGTGATCGGCCTGTACTACGTCAAATGGTCACCTTATTACCTCAAGTCATTCGTCGCTGCCGACACGCATAGCATTGGCGGCTCGATCCTCAACGATCATTCGGCGTCGCCCTGGCTTGCTGCACTGAGTTACGCCCAGGTGTATTTCCTGGCGATCTGGAAGGCCGCCGTGCTGGCGATCATCCTTGGCTCATTGGTACAGGTACTTATCCCCCGCGACTGGTTGCTGCGAGCGTTCGGAAAAGCCGGCTTCGGTTCGACGCTGCGGGGAGGACTGTTCGCCCTGCCGGGTATGATGTGCAGCTGCTGCGCGGCCCCCGTTGCGGCGGGGCTACGGCGGCAGAATGTATCGGAAGGTGCGGCGTTGGCGTTCTGGATCGCAAACCCGGTGCTCAACCCCGCCACATTGATATTCATGGGCTTCGTACTCGGTTGGCAGTTCACTGGCCTGCGTTTGGTGGCTGGCGTCGCACTTGTGCTGGGCGCGGCTTTACTCGGCCAGCGCTTGTCGCGACCAGAGGCGCTGCCGCAAGCGGCCGTGGATGCCGTTGAGGTAGCCACAACCGCAGATACCCGCAGCCTCCCTTTGCAGTGGTTACGCACGATGTGGCAGTTATTCTGGACCACCATCCCGATCTACGTGCTGGCGGTGCTGATCCTCGGAGCGGCAAGGGTATGGCTCTTCCCTCACGTCGACGGAGCAATGGCCAATAGCTGGCTATGGCTGGTGCCACTCGCTGTCGTGGGCACCTTGTTTGTGATTCCTACCGCGGCAGAAATCCCTATTGTGCAGGCCCTGATGGGTCTGGGCTTGGGTACAGCCCCCGCCGTCGCGCTATTGATGACGCTGCCAAGCGTCAGCCTGCCGTCGCTATTAATGCTGCGTAAATCTTTTGATCGTCGGGTGCTGGTGGCCGTCGCGTTGCTGACCATGCTGGTGGGCATTGTCAGCGGCGTCATCGGCGCGCTGATTTTCTAGAAAAGGCGCAGGCGCCGCTGGGCTCACCCGTTGCGGCGTTGCCGTAAATAGTCGATGACTGCGGCTTGGTCACCGGCAAACTCAATACGCTTGGACTTGCTGTCGCGCTGGTAAGCGTACATAGGGTCGTAGTATTCGTTGAGTAACTGCTCGATCCATTGCCGATGCGCGTCCACTTGCCCGGTGGTCTGCTGCGTCTGCAGAGCGCCATCCATAATTGCTGCCAGGCGCTGATAGCGCTCGCCCCCCAAGCGCTTGAGATTGCTCGCCAGACTCTGGCGCAGGCGCTCAGCAAACGCATTGAATCCTTCGTCCTGTCCATACGCGGCGACGAAATCTGCGCACAGGTCGATCACGTAATCCTTGAGAATCCGCTCCACCCGACTCTCAACGCTATCTTGTAGCCACACCAAAGGCGCGGATTGCATCTGCCGAAACAGCGACAGCGGCACCGCGCGGCTGCCGACGGTGCGACCTTCGTCCTCGAGTATCAGATGATCAGCGCCGTGATGGCGCTTCTTAAGGATGTCCACGGCCAGAGCGTTTTCAAAGTCGATCTGCCCAGGCTGGCCACTGACACGTTTGCCGAAGCTGGAGCCCCGATGGTTAGCGTGGCCTTCGAGGTCGAGGCCGTTGCTTAACGCCGCCAGCACTTCAGTCTTGCCGGACCCGGTCAAGCCACCCACTACCACCAACTCGCACTCCTGAACGGCGTATTCGATGGTTTCGATAAGGAAAGTACGCATCGCCTTGTAACCGCCCAGCACTCGCGGATAAGGGATACCCGCAATGTCCTTCAGCCACTGCTGGGTGATCTGCGACCGCAGGCCCCCGCGAAAGCAATACAGATAGCCTTCGGGTTGATTCCGAACGAACTGAGCCCAGCCCTCAATGCGGGCCTGCTGGGTATCGCCAAACACCAGCCGATGCCCTAACTCGATGGCGGCTTGCTGCCCGTGTTGTTTATAGGCCGTGCCTACGGCCTCGCGCTCGGCATCATTCATCAGTGGCAAGTTAATGGACTGACCAAAGGCACCCTTCGCGAATTCCACGGGCGCGCGGACGTCCATCAGCGGGATATCGTTTAGAAAGATATGGCGCAAATCGTCGCTGTTGTCGCGCATCAGAACACCTCGACGGCGTCGGCCTGGCGCTCGATGAGTGTGCCAATCGGGTGCAAGCTCAGGCCCGAGTGGGCGGCGGTCTGCAGAAATTGCGCCTGGCCCTCTGGCGTGACCGCGACGAGCAGGCCGCCACTTGTTTGCGGATCGCATAACAGATGTTTCTGCGAGTCGGTCAACTGGCCGATGCGCCCCCCGTAGCTGTCAAAGTTGCGCAGCGTGCCGCCCGGTATGCACCCTCGCTCAAGGTAATAATCAACACTGGCCAGGCGCGGCACGGCGTTGGCCTCGATACGTGCGGTCAGTTGGCTGCCGTCAGCCATTTCCACCAAGTGACCTAGCAGGCCGAAACCCGTAACGTCAGTCATCGCCGTGACCCCGGCGAGCTTACCGAAACGGCTGCCGACGGTATTGAGCGTGCACATCTGGTCGCGTGCCACACCAATGTCAGCGTCGCGCAGCAGGCCTTGTTTCTCGGCGGTGGTGAGTACACCGATCCCCAATGGTTTGGTCAGATAAAGCGTACAGCCCACGGTGGCGGTGTCGTTGCGTTTCATGAAGCGTTTTTCGACCAAGCCCGTGACCGCCAGGCCAAAGATCGGCTCTGGCGCGTCAATGGAGTGTCCGCCGGCCAGCGGGATGCCCGCAGCATCACAAACCGCACGGCCGCCGCGAATCACCTCGCGAGCGATTTCCGGAGCAAGCACGTTGACCGGCCAGCCCAGAATGGCGATCGCCATGATCGGATCGCCACCCATGGCATAGATATCGCTGATCGCGTTGGTAGCGGCAATGCGCCCGAAATCGTAGGGGTCATCGACAATGGGCATGAAGAAATCGGTCGTTGAGACCACCCCGCGCTCTTCATCAATGGCATACACCGCCGCGTCGTCCCGCGAAGCATTACCCACCCAAAGTTTTGGATCGAGATTTTGTGCGCCGCTGCCAGCGAGGATCACCTCCAGCACCTGGGGCGAGATCTTGCAACCGCAGCCGGCGCCGTGGCTGTATTGGGTCAAACGGACCGTTGCGCTCATGGGATGCCACTCTGTGTGTAAAGGGTTGGCATTCTAACAGAGGGGACGCGCGGCTTGATGAAGGTGGGGATTGTGGGGCGGGGTTTCAGTCCACAGTGCTTGTCGATATGGCTGGGTTCTCAGCGAAGTACTCTCCGACCAAAAACAACAAAGCCCTTACAAGGCGGGCTTTGGGTAATATGAGGCCATCAATCTAGCTCTGAAATCAAATATGGTGCATCAGACGGGATTTCGAACCCATGAACTGCGGGGCGACTATTTTCAGGGGGGGCTTCAAGCCAGGTTGCAGAGGCAGTGTCACACCAAGTGGAGCTGGTTAATGTCTCTTAATCCGGCCTGTTTTGCCCATTAAAATGCAACACGTCACCCTGTGATCTGAACTGCTTATTATCTGCTCACATATCCGTCACTCGCCGTGCTCGAAGCAGTCTCCCTGATCCATATCTTCATCGTCACTGGTCCCTTGGTAACGTTCATTGTTCGGGTTGAGCTGGTCTGAGTGATTATCCATGCTCGATTGGTAAGCATCGTTGTTTGGGTTCAGGCTGTCGCTACGGTCATCATTCGATGTTCTGCCCATCGTCCGCTCCTCAATGTTGTGCTGTTTGTGGCACCTGTTGGGGTGGTGCTCACTCTGACTGACGCCAGCGAAAGCATAGATCATTTGACCTTTTGCTGCGCCCGCCGACAACGCATCATCCAGAATCGCCTTCGCCATATCGCTCAAATAATGAACAGCCCAGACACTCTGCTTGCTTGCATCATTCATCGCGGCGTCGAGGCTCAATTCATGGATACACGCCAATAAGCTGGAAGCGTGTTCCAGTGCGGATTCGATAGGTATGTCGGGATTGATGCGAAACAGCGGCTGACGGGATGGGCCGCAGGTGGAGAAGGTGGTGGTGCCGATGGTTTTGATTGGTTTTATTTCGTCGGAGGTAGTCATGGATCGCGCTCCTATATCTTGATGAACCGTCATCTCTGCCGCCAAGCAAAGAAGGGTGACGGATTGCACAAGGTTGGCGGACCGGAGATATAGGAACCCGGCACTCCCGAAAGAGTCCCTGCGCAACCCGTCATAAAGCCAGGTCACACGCGAAAAAACAGCGCCTGCCATCTTAAATCGGGGCGCTGTTTTCGCCTATATCTGTTCGGACCGCCAAGCCCGGTCGCTACGTTTGCAGCGACGGCGTGGACTCTAGGGTTGTTGGTTTGGAGCGACAAGGATGTGAAGCGGACGGAGGATGTAGGGGGATTCCGCAAATCCCGCCACCAAAAACAACAAAGCCCGCACAAGGCGGGCTTTGGGTAATTTCAGATTTGCTAATCCAGCTCTGAAATCGAATATGGTGCACCAGACGGGATTCGAACCCATGACCCCTGCCTTCGGAGGGCAGTACTCTATCCAGCTGAGCTACTGGTGCAATGCGGGCGCCATGATACTCATCTGGTTGGCGGGCGTCCATGCTGGTGAGTGCTGTTGTTGATTTTGCACGTTTCAAGGTATTTGGATGACGCTGATCAGAAAATCGGGCGGATGTTGGCAATTGCGTTCTTTTTTTCGAACGGCCTATTGTCCTTTGCCCTAGCAGTGCCTAGGATTCGTTTGAGATTTCAAACGCTCTTGCCCGGTTTTCCTGCACTTTTGACCTTTCGTGGCGGGGGCCGGCGGATGATTTCCTGATGGCAGCCTTGTTCGAGGCGCCTTTTGTACGATCAAAAACCTGCTCCGCCGGTGTGCGGCGCATTTTCGGTATATCAAAGCGGAGGCCGACATGCAGCTCAAAGATTCCAAGTTGTTCCGCCAGCAAGCCTACATCAATGGCACCTGGCTGGATGCGGACAATGGCCAGACCATCAAGGTTAACAACCCTGCAACAGATGAAACTCTGGGCACTGTGCCGAAGATGGGCGCTGCTGAAACCCGTCGTGCTATTGAAGCGGCTGACAAGGCGCTGCCAGCCTGGCGTGCACTGACCGCCAAGGATCGTGGCAACAAGCTGCGTCGCTGGTTTGAGCTGATGATCGAGAATCAGGACGACCTGGCTCGCTTGATGACCCTGGAGCAGGGCAAGCCGCTGGCCGAGGCCAAAGGCGAGATCGGTTATGCCGCTTCCTTTATTGAGTGGTTCGCTGAAGAAGCCAAGCGCGTGTATGGCGACGTGATTCCGGGCCATCAGCCGGACAAGCGCCTGATCGTGCTCAAGCAGCCGATTGGTGTGACCGCTGCGATCACGCCGTGGAACTTCCCGGCTGCGATGATCACCCGTAAAGCAGGCCCGGCGCTGGCTGCCGGTTGCACCATGGTGCTCAAGCCTGCTTCGCAAACTCCTTACTCCGCACTGGCGCTGGCTGAACTGGCCGAGCGTGCTGGCATCCCTGCGGGCGTGTTCAGCGTCGTGACTGGCAGCGCTGGCGATATCGGCAGCGAGCTGACTGGCAACCCGATCGTGCGCAAGCTGTCCTTCACCGGCTCGACCGAGATCGGTCGCCAGTTGATGGCTGAATGCTCCAAGGACATCAAGAAGGTGTCGTTGGAACTGGGCGGCAACGCGCCGTTCATCGTGTTCGACGACGCGGACCTGGATAAGGCCGTCGAAGGCGCGATTATCTCCAAGTACCGCAACAACGGTCAGACCTGCGTCTGCGCCAACCGGATCTACGTGCAGGACGCGGTTTACGATGCGTTCGCTGAAAAGCTCAAGGTCGCAGTGGCCAAGCTGAAGATCGGTAACGGTCTGGAAGAGGGCACCACCACCGGCCCGTTGATCGACGGCAAAGCTGTGGCCAAGGTCAAAGAACACATTGCCGACGCCGTGAGCAAAGGCGCGAAAGTGCTGTTCGGTGGCAACAGCATTGAAGGCAACTTCTTTGAGCCGACTATTCTGGTCAACGTGTCCAAAGATGCAGCCGTAGCCAAAGAAGAGACTTTTGGCCCGCTGGCGCCGCTGTTCCGCTTTAAAGACGAAGCTGAAGTGATCGCCATGGCCAACGACACCGAGTTTGGTCTGGCGTCGTACTTCTACGCTCAGAACATGAGCCGCGTGTTCCGCGTTGCTGAAGCGCTGGAGTACGGCATGGTGGGTATCAACACCGGGTTGATCTCCAACGAAGTCGCGCCGTTTGGCGGTATCAAGGCCTCGGGTCTGGGCCGTGAAGGCTCGAAGTACGGCATCGAAGATTATCTGGAAATCAAATACCTCTGCCTGTCGGTTTAACGCAGAGGATTGCAGCCGCCGGGGCGCGAGAGCGACGTTTCGGCGGTTTTTAGTGGCACCCCAAACCTTTTTGGTGGCCGGAGGCCGTGACAGTCGATCATCGAATGCTGTCGCGCGTTGATCCGCCACTTGATCCTTGAACCACGCCGACCGATGAGCGGCGAATGAGGAAACATGTCCCAGACAAACGCAGAATTGATGCAACGCCGCGAAGCCGCTGTTCCACGCGGTGTTGGCCAGATTCACCCGATCTTCGCTGAATCGGCTAAGAACGCTACCGTTACCGACGTTGAAGGTCGTGAGTTCATCGACTTCGCGGGCGGTATCGCCGTACTGAACACCGGTCACCTGCACCCGAAAATCATTGCTGCTGTGCAAGAGCAACTGACCAAGCTGACTCACACCTGCTTCCAGGTATTGGCCTACGAGCCGTACGTTGAGCTGTGCGAGAAAATCAACGCCAAGGTGCCAGGTGATTTCGCCAAGAAAACCCTGCTGGTCACCACCGGTTCCGAAGCGGTAGAGAATGCCGTGAAAATCGCGCGTGCTGCCACTGGCCGTGCTGGCGTGATCGCGTTCACTGGCGCTTACCACGGTCGCACCATGATGACCCTGGGCCTGACCGGTAAAGTCGTGCCTTACTCGGCAGGCATGGGCCTGATGCCGGGCGGTATCTTCCGTGCGCTGTACCCGTGCGAACTGCATGGCATCAGCGTTGACGATTCCATCGCCAGCATCGAGCGTATCTTCAAGAACGACGCCGAGCCTAAAGACATCGCAGCAATCATCATCGAGCCGGTTCAGGGCGAAGGTGGTTTCTACGTGGCGCCGAAGGCGTTCATGGCTCGCCTGCGCGAACTGTGCGACAAGCACGGCATCCTGTTGATCGCTGACGAAGTGCAGACGGGCGCGGGTCGTACCGGTACGTTCTTCGCCATGGAACAGATGGGCGTGACGGCTGACCTGACGACTTTCGCCAAATCCATCGCTGGCGGTTTCCCGCTTGCCGGTGTGTGCGGTAAAGCTGAATACATGGACGCCATTGCCCCAGGCGGTCTGGGCGGCACGTATGCCGGTAGCCCGGTGGCCTGTGCTGCTGCGTTGGCGGTGTTGCAGGTGTTTGAAGAAGAGCATCTGCTGGATCGCTGCAAAGCGGTTGGCGAGCGTCTGGTAACTGGCCTCAAGGCTATTCAGGCCAAGTACCCGGTGATCGGCGAAGTCCGTGCGCTGGGCGCGATGATCGCAGTTGAGCTGTTCGAAAACGGCGATACCCACAAGCCAAACGCTGCTGCTGTTGCGCAGGTTGTGGCCAAGGCTCGCGACAAGGGGCTGATCCTGCTGTCGTGCGGTACTTACGGCAATGTGCTGCGAGTTCTGGTGCCGTTGACCTCGCCTGACGAGCAGTTGGACAAAGGTCTGGCAATCATCGAAGAATGTTTCGCTGAGCTGGCGTGAAAATGCCAGGGTCGCAATTGATTAAAATGTGACCAAACAGACAAAAAAGACCCGCTTCGGCGGGTTTTTTTGCGTCTAAAAGGGGTAAATGAGGCTTTTTGGCTATATCCCGTCGTTTGCTTTGGCTAAGGTGGGTGCATTGATTTTGAAGATTTCGCCATGCTCCTGAAACAGTACGTTCGTGCTGCAAGACGTGAACGTGTAGGAGCTGCCGAAGGCTGCGAATGGCGGTGGGTCTGATACACCGCGTCGCAGCCTTCGGCAGCTCCTGCAGAAAATACATTTCAGATCATTGGTTATGAGTTGCTCGACGAGAGAGTTCTGATGACAGCTGTAGATTCACCCGCGGGACCTCGGGTATTGATTGCTGAATCCGATCCATGGGTTCGTGAAACGCTCAGTGAGTTGATTCTGAGCGTGCGTGATGATGTCGTGCTCGAGATTTGCAACGAAGGCAAACAGGCCGTTGAATTCTTGAAGAAGCACGTCCCTGATCTGATCGTGGCCGCCAGAGAACTGCCTGTCGTTGACGGCCTGAGTTTGCTTCGGGGTGTGCGCGGGTTGCGTCGTCAGCCTCCGGTGCCCTTTATTCTGATCAGTAATCGCGGAGACACTGCCAGTGTCCGCGAGGTAGTGCCACTTGCGCCTACTGCTTACCTCACCAAACCGCTGGACACCGAAAAGCTTCGCTCGCGTCTCGAGAGCGTATTGCTGGCGTGCCCGGTACCGGGTGCTACGCCAGCGCTGACTCCCGGCCAGACCCTGAACAAATACCTCGAAAAACGCCGTGACACCGCTGACGGAGCGCCTTTGTTCGTGGACGTCGCCACTGCGCTCAAGCTTAGCCAGGTCGGTTCCGGCACTGACGCTGTATTGCTTGAGCAAGAACTCCGTGCCGACCCGCACATTACTGCGGTGCTGATTGCGGCAGCCAACACCGCCGCGAAACATCTGGTCAAACCCGTGCAGACACTGGGCGCAGCGATCTCGCTTTTGGGGGCTGCGCAGTGCGCCAATATTGTTTCCGGGCTGACGAAGAAGCGCATGTCGATCCTGAGCAGCAGTGCGTTACAGGCAAAGGCCAGCGAGTTCTGGGAGATGTCGCAACGCACGGCCGAATACGCACGAGTGCTGGCGGGCATGCTGGATGTGGATCCGGAGCGTTGCTTCTGCGCGGGGCTGCTGCTGTCTCTGGGGGACCTTGCCGTGCTGGGCAGTTTGCAGGAGTGGCTGCTGGCCGGTGGCAAGCTGGATGACGAGCAGATAGGCAAGGCGCTGGAACAGTATTCCGCCGCCTACGGCTCAGCATTGCGCGTGCGCTGGCGTTTGCCGCTTGAACTGCGTGAGTTGACTTCATCGGTCTACCAGTACAACACCGGGGTTTATACCCGCGAGGTGTTGGTCATGAACCTGGCCGGGCACATGGCGCGTCTGGGGGATGAAGACAGTGTGACGACGCTGCTCAAAACCAAACCTGCCCGATTGTTGAAGCTGACCGTTGCTGATTTGCAGCGGTTGCGCAAGAAGCTGACGGGCGTCACTGACCCGAGTCTGCTGGCGCCACCGGTGGCATTGGCGGTTGAGACGCTGTCCGAGGCGGAAGCGGACGAAGGCCCGGATTTGCTGGATGGCGCGCCGGAGGTTGAACCTGAAGCAAACACCGACCTGTAGGAGCGCACGAGCACCGCGAGGCCGCGATAGCGGTTTGTCAGTCAAACCGCGTTTTCGTTCATCGCGGGCAAGCCTCGCTCCCACAGGACCGAGGTTTACTGTGGGAGCTGGGCTTGCCCGCGATATAGGCGCTGCGGTGTGTCAGTCATGGCGCGTTATCGTTCATCGCGAGCAAGCTCGGCTCCTACAGAGGCGGCGCAAGTTTGTGGGAGCTGGGCTTGCCCGCGATATAGGCGCTGCGGTGTGTCAGTTATGGCGTGTGATCGTTCATCGCGAGCAAGCTCGGCTCCTACAAACGAAGGCTGCGCAAATCACCTACACCAATACGATCTGATTCTTGCCCTGACGCTTGGCCTGGTACATCGCCGCGTCAGCGCGGGCGTAGAGGATTTCCAGGCTCTGGTCGTCCTCGCCCATGTTGGTCAGTCCTTGGCTAGCCGTGATGCCGAAGGTTTTGTCGCCGCGCTGGAAGCTCAATCGCTGAATTTCCCGCTGCAGGCGTTCGGCAATCTGCTTGGCCATGTCTGGCGCACAACCCGGGAACACCGCAGCAAACTCCTCACCGCCAATCCGCCCGAACAAATCCCCGCGTCTTAACGTGGTTCGGCCGCACTCAGCGATTTTCTGCAGCACCAGATCGCCTTCCTGGTGCCCGTAGGTGTCGTTGACCAGCTTGAAGTCATCGATGTCCAGCAGCAGGAATGCCAATGGGGTGCCATGCAGACGCGCCAATTCAAACTCGCGCTGGGCGCATTCGAAGAAGTGTCGACGGTTGCTGCTCTGAGTCAGAACATCAGTGGTCGCCAGGCGCTGCAGTTCGCTTTCCAGCTCTTTCTTTTCGGTGATGTCTTCTGCGATGCCCACCACGACGAGACGCTGCTCGGCGTCGGTCTGGTGACTCACGAAGCATTTGTCGCTGATCCAGCGGACTTCGCCATCGGCGCGGATGATGCGGTATTCGCGATCTTCCACAGCGCCTTTCTCGATAACTTCGTTGAGGCTGCGCTCAGCGTAGTTGAGGTCATCGGGATAAATGCTGTCGCGCCATTCGCCGTAGTCGGCCAGCAACAAACCCGCAGAGCGGCCGAAGATGCGTTCGTAAGCCGGGCTGACGTAGATCATCCGTTGGGTGGCCCAGTCGAAGGCCCAGAGCACAGCATTGACGCTGACCAGCAGCGAGCTGAACAGTTGCTCACGCTCACTCAGGCGTGCGACTTCTGCCTGGGCGTGCATCAGCGCCAGTAGCGTCTCGGCAGCGGCGGGATTGTCAGTATGGGGTGTCAGTAGATTTTTGTTGTCCATGGCACTGCATCTCAGAATAAGGTGCGGCGCACAGCCACAACATTCCCCGCACGGGGTCGCGGGCTGTTGTTCTGAGTGGATTTAGGGGATGAAGTTCAAATCAGCTGCGCCCGAATCCGGGCGCGCTGATCAAAGGCTTCAGGCGTGCGCAGGGCGCAGCGAGTAGGTTTTGAGCTGGTCTGCGAAATCGCGCAGGGACTGAATACCGCTGGCCTCCGCTTCGTGGATCCAGTCTTTCATGGCGGCCAGCATGTCGTGACCATTGCTGCTGGTCTTGACCCAGATCTGCTGCAGGGCCAGGCGTTTTTCGTAGATCACTTTCAACGCGTGGCTGTGTTCCAGCATGGTCTGGATGCGCAGGTGGTGCTTGTCATCCAGCAGGCTGGTTTCACGGGACAACAGCCGTTTGGCGCGATGGAATTGATGGCGTACCGAAGCGTCTGCCTTGGCCAGTTCCTGAGCAACCAGTGGACCGATCACCAGCTTGCGGTACTGGGCCATGATCTGGAAACGGTTGTTGAGGATCGCCATGGCGGTGTCCATGTCGATGTGGCCTTTGCCTTCGACGCGGTGGGCGATAGGCGCAACCCGCTGTACTTTGGCCAGACGCAGGGCACTGAACACTTTGATCCACGCCCAGCCCATGTCGAACTCCCACTTCTTGACCGACAGCTTGGCCGAGTTCGGGTAGGTGTGGTGGTTGTTATGCAGCTCTTCGCCGCCAATGATGATGCCCCATGGCACCAGATTGGTTGCCGCATCACGGCATTCGAAGTTGCGATAACCGACGGCATGGCCCAAACCATTGACGACGCCCGCCGCCCAGAAAGGAATCCACATCATCTGAATCGCCCAGACGGTGATGCCCAGCGCGCCGAACAACAGCAGGTCAATGACCGCCATGATCGCCACGCCCAGCAACGGATAAGGCGTATAGATTTTGCGTTCGATCCAGTCTTCCGGGCAGTTTTTGCCGTAAATGCGCAATGTGTCCGGATTTTCCGCCTCGGCCCGGTACAGTTCTGCGCCCTTGCGCAGTACAGTAGAAAGCCCTTTTACAACCGGGCTGTGCGGGTCATCGACGGTTTCGCATTTTGCGTGGTGTTTGCGATGGATAGCGGTCCATTCGCGAGTGTTCTGCGCAGTGGTCAGCCACAGCCAGAAACGGAAGAAGTGTTTGAGGCCCGCATTCAGCTCCAGCGAGCGGTGAGCGGAGTAGCGGTGAAGGTAAATAGTGACGGCGACAATCGTCACATGGGTCATGGCAAGAGTAACTGCCACTAACTGCCAGACTGAAAGGTCGAGCAAACCGTTGTACCACATAGGCTATATGGCCCTCGAAAAGACGCTTTGAATAAAAAAACAACAGTGCGCATTATCACTGAGCCACCAGATAAAACCAGTCGGGCTTAGAGATAAGAGTCGCCAGATGTTTCCTAATCTTTAATCCCCCATTTCATAAGGTTTTTAGCTTTCTTATGACCGACTCCTCTCGTGACGCACTGCGAACAGCCCTGTTTTATGGGGTTTTGTCGATTTTATGGCTTGTCGTGTGTGATCACTGGCTGCCTGAGATGATCGAAAATCCGGCTCGATTGGCGTTTGCCCAGCAGATGAGCGGTTACCTCTGGGTGGCGATCAGTGCCGTTTTCATCTTCATCGTTCGCGGCCAGTTACTGCGTTTCATGGGGGTCGACATCACCCTGCGTCAGCAACGCGAGGATCACGACCGTCTGCGTCTGGCGGCAGCGGTATTCGATAGCACCCTTGAAGGTGTAGTCGTCACCGATAGCCAGGGACAGATTGTTCACGTCAACCGTGCCTTTATGGAGATCACCGGCTATCAGCTGGACGAGGTTCTGGGCGTGAACCCGAGCAAGTTCAAATCCGGCCGTCATGGGCCAGAGTTCTACCGACAGATGTACCGCTCGATTCTTAGCGCGGGGCAGTGGAGCGGCGAAATCTGGAACCGCCGCAAAAGCGGTGAGATATACCCGCAGTGGCAAAGTATTCGCAGCGTGAAGGGTGACACTGGCGAGATAAAGCACTTCGTCGCGGTGTTTTCCGATATCACCGCCATCAAACGCTCGGAGCAGGATTTGCTGCAACTGGCGCATTACGATCCCCTGACGGATTTGCCCAACCGCCTGCTGTTCATCGACCGGACGACTCAAGCGCTGAGCAATGCCCGCGCGAACAAACGCGGCTGCGCGCTATTGCTGATCGATCTGGATCATTTCAAGAACATCAATGACAGCCTCGGGCATAACGTCGGCGACGAAGTGCTCAAGGCGGTGGCCGAGCGCCTTAAATCGTTGTTCGATGCTGATATGACCCTGGCGAGGCTGGGCGGTGATGAGTTTGCGCTGCTGATCGAAAACTGCCAGCAAGTGGTGCAGGTGGCCGGTTATGCACAACGAATTCTGGATGGCTTCAAAGCGCCGTTTTTACTGGGCAACCAGCAACTGTTCATCAGTGCCAGTGTCGGCATCAGCCTGTTCCCTGGTGACGCCTCCAACCCTGCACAGTTGCTGCGCAATGCCGACTCGGCCTTGTTCAAAGCCAAGGGCGACGGGCGCGAAGCGTATGCGTTGTACACCGAGGAACTCACCGCGCACGCTCAGCAGCGGGTGCATCTGGCCAGTGAATTGCGTCGCGCTATCGAGCGTCACGAGCTGCGGGTTTTTTATCAACCGATTCATAACCTGCACACCAGCCGCATTCTGGGTGTTGAGGCTCTGGTGCGATGGGAGCACCCCGAACGTGGGCTGGTGCCGCCGGGAGAATTCATTCCCATCGCCGAGCAAAGCGGCCTGATTGGCGATATCGATGCCTGGGTATTGAGCACATCCTGCCAGCAGATGTGCGACTGGCTGGCCGCGGGCGTGGATATTTCCTTTGTGGCGGTCAACATCTCCAGCCGTCTGTTTGGCAGCGGTCATCTGGTTGAGCAGGTCGCCAAAGTGTTGCGCGACACCGGACTGAATCCAGCGCATCTGGAGTTGGAGGTGACCGAAAGCGCGGTGATGGAAGACCCTGATCAGGCCATCGAGCAAATGCACCGGTTGCGTGATCTGGGATTGAGCCTGGCCATCGACGATTTCGGCACAGGTTACTCGTCGTTGCTGCGTCTGAAGCGCATGCCGGTGCAGAAGCTGAAGATCGATCAGGGCTTTGTGGCCGGGCTACCTGGCGATGAGGATGACATCGCGATCGTACGAGTGATTATTGCGCTGGCGCAGAGCATGGGCATGCGGGTGCTGGCTGAAGGCATCGAGACGGTCGATCAGGCGGCGTTCTTGCTGGCCAACGAGTGCGCGATGGGCCAAGGCTATTGGTTTGCGCGGCCGATGCCGGCTGAGCAGATTGATTGGTCCCATGCGCCGGGGTTTTAGCCAATCGAAGTAAGCCCTCCGGAATGAGCTTGCTCGCGATAGCGGTCTGCCAAGCAAATATCTTGTGACTGCAAGGCCGCTATCGCGAGCAAGCTCGCTCCTACAGGGGGGAATCAATCACTCGACAAACGTCACGGCTCATCAACGCCCGTAGGACCTGGTGAGGCAGTAAATTCATTTTGGTTATATGTAGATTCTTAAATAGTATTTTTAAGAATATCCGTGCGTCTCTAAGATTGCCTCCACGCCACAAGTAGAAACCTCGCGAACGGGTTCTTCAGGCCAATCTATTTCAAGGAGCACGATCATGAGCGCATCTCTGCGTAGCGTTGACGGTCAGGACGAAGCAGCGATTCTGCGCGAGATTCAGAGCGCGCTGCGCGATCTGCGTTTCGGGGCGGTGGAAATCACTGTGCACAACGCGCAGGTCGTCCAGATCGAGCGCAAGGAAAAGTTTCGTTTGCAGAACCCGGGTAACAAACCGAGCTGATTCACCTCGATCCTTGTAGGAGCTGCCGAAGGCTGCGAATGGCCTTCAGATCTGTTCGCAGCCTTCGGCAGCTCCTACAGAAAAGCTTCAAACCAAAAATTAGAAAAAGCCAACAACATAACCAGATTTTCCAGGAGCTTGACCCATGTCCATTCGCCGTTATGCGCTGGCCGCACTCGCCAGTGCCGTGTTTGCCGGTTCCGCTGTTGCCAAGGATTACGAGCTGTTGAACGTCTCGTATGATCCGACGCGTGAGCTGTATCAGGAGTACAACGCCGAGTTCATCAACTTCTGGAAGAAGTCCCATCCGGACGACAAAGTTGAAATCAAACAGTCCCACGGTGGTTCGGGCAAGCAGGGCCGTTCGGTAATCGACGGTCTGCGTGCTGACGTGGTGACCCTGGCGCTGGCCGGTGACATCGACGAAATCGCCAAACTGGGCAAAACCCTGCCGGAGAACTGGCAGACCCGCCTGCCGGACGCCAGCACGCCTTACACCTCCACCATCGTGTTCCTGGTGCGTAAGGGCAACCCGAAAGGCATCAAGGATTGGGGCGACCTGATCAAGAAAGACGTTTCGGTCATCACGCCCAACCCGAAAACCTCCGGCGGTGCTCGCTGGAACTTCCTGGCGGCGTACGGCTACGGTCTGAAAACCGGTGGCAGCGAAGCCAAAGCCAACGAATATGTCAAAGAGCTGTTCAAGCACGTGCCGATTCTGGACACCGGCGCTCGCGGTTCGACCATTACTTTCGTCAACAACGGTCAGGGCGACGTGTTGCTGGCGTGGGAAAACGAAGCGTTCCTGGCACTGAAAGAAGACGGCGGCGCGGACAAGTTCGACATCGTCGTACCTTCGCTGTCGATCCTGGCTGAGCCCCCTGTCGCTGTTGTCGACAAGAACGCCGAGAAGAAGGGCAATACCGAGATTGCGACTGAATACCTGAAGCACCTGTACAGCAAAGAAGGTCAGGAAATCGCCGCGAAAAACTTCTACCGTCCACGTAACGCTGAAGTCGCTGCCAAGTACGAAAAACAGTTCCCTAAACTGGATCTGCTGACTATCGACAAAGACTTCGGCGGCTGGAAAACTGCGCAACCGAAATTCTTTAATGACGGCGGCATCTTCGACCAGATCTACCAGGCGCAGTAATCGTCAAAAAACCTGGGACCTGTGGGAGCGGATTCATCCGCGAAGGCATTTCAAGGCGCAAGAGATCGGTCGAATGTACTGGCCTCTTCGCGGATGAATCCGCTCCCACACGAGGGCCCGCGCAGGTAAAGCATTTCAATTCAGAGATGCATGTAGCTGAACTATCGGACCCGCACTCGTTTGCGGGTTCGGTGTGTTAACCAAGGACTTTTATGTCGCGACGTATTTCCCCCGTCATACCCGGCTTCGGGCTGACGCTGGGCTACACCTTGGTGTACCTCAGTCTTATTGTGTTAATCCCGCTGGCGGCGATGTTCATCCATGCCGCGCAGCTGACCTGGGATCAATTCTGGGCAATCATCACTGCACCGCGCGTGCTGGCGGCTCTCAAGCTGAGCTTCAGTACGGCGTTCTACGCCGCTGTTATCAATGGTGTGATCGGTGTTTTGCTGGCTTGGGTGCTGGTGCGTTACACCTTCCCCGGTCGCAAGATCATCGATGCAATGATCGACCTGCCGTTCGCCCTGCCCACCGCTGTTGCCGGTATCGCCTTGACCGCGCTGTATGCGCCTAACGGTCTGGTCGGGCAATTCGCCACGGACCTGGGCTTCAAGATCGCTTACACGCCGCTGGGTATCACCCTCGCGCTGACCTTCGTCACGTTACCCTTCGTGGTGCGTACCGTGCAGCCCGTGCTGGCCGATATCCCGCGTGAGGTCGAAGAGGCTGCTGCCTGCCTGGGCGCGCGTCCGCTGCAAGTGTTTCGACACATCCTTGTGCCAGCACTGTTGCCTGCGTGGCTGACCGGTTTTGCATTGGCGTTTGCCCGAGGTGTGGGCGAGTACGGTTCGGTGATTTTCATCGCGGGCAACATGCCGATGAAAACCGAAATCCTGCCGTTGCTGATCATGGTCAAGCTCGACCAGTACGATTACACCGGCGCCACGGCGATCGGCGTAATGATGCTGGTGGTTTCTTTCATTCTGTTGCTGCTGATCAACTTGCTGCAGCGGCGTATCGAAACCCCATCCTGAGGAGGCGCAGAACATGTCCCATTCATCTGTTTCAGCCGCCGCCTCAGCCAACGCCGCCCGTCGTGGTAGCGCGGTGTCGCGCCGGATTCTGATCATCCTGTGCTGGCTGGTGTTTCTACTGTTCCTGGGTTTGCCGCTATTCATTGTGGTGTCTCAGGGGCTGAAAAACGGCCTCGGAGCGTTCTTTACGGCGATCCTGGAACCAGACGCTCTGTCAGCCCTCAAGCTGACGGTTATCGCCGTGTTGATCTCGGTCCCGCTCAATCTGGTGTTCGGCGTCAGTGCCGCCTGGTGCGTGAGCAAGTACTCGTTCCGTGGCAAAAGCATCCTGGTGACGCTGATCGACCTGCCGTTCTCGGTCTCGCCGGTCATTGCCGGTCTGGTCTACGTGCTGATGTTCGGTGCTCAAGGCTTTTTTGGACCGTGGCTGCAGGATCACGACATCCAGATCGTGTTCGCCTTGCCAGGCATTATCCTGGCGACCATCTTTGTTACCGTGCCTTTCGTGGCCCGTGAACTGATCCCGCTGATGCAGGAGCAGGGCACGCAGGAAGAAGAAGCGGCCCGGCTGCTGGGTGCGAATGGCTGGCAGATGTTCTGGCATGTGACCGTGCCGAACATCAAATGGGGCCTGATCTATGGCGTGGTGCTCTGTACCGCACGAGCCATGGGTGAGTTCGGGGCGGTGTCGGTGGTTTCCGGGCACATTCGCGGCGTCACCAATACCCTGCCGCTACACGTCGAAATTCTCTACAACGAGTACAACCACGTTGCAGCCTTTGCCGTGGCGAGCCTGTTGCTGATCCTTGCGCTGTTTATCCTGCTGCTCAAGCAGTGGAGCGAAGCGCGCATTAACCGTCTGCGCCAAAGTGCGGCGGAGGAATAATTCATGTCGATCGAAGTCCGTAATGTCAGCAAGAACTTCAATGCCTTCAAGGCCCTGAACAGCATCAATCTGGACATCCAGAGTGGCGAGCTGGTGGCGTTGTTAGGCCCGTCCGGCTGCGGCAAGACTACCTTGCTGCGCATTATTGCCGGCCTGGAAACACCCGACGACGGCAGCATCGTTTTCCACGGTGAAGACGTTTCCGGCCATGACGTGCGTGATCGCAACGTCGGTTTCGTGTTCCAGCACTACGCGCTGTTCCGCCACATGACCGTGTTTGACAACGTCGCATTCGGTCTGCGTATGAAACCCAAGAATCAGCGCCCGAATGAAAGCCAGATCGCGGTCAAGGTTCACGAACTGCTGAACATGGTTCAACTGGACTGGCTGGCTGATCGCTATCCGGAGCAACTGTCCGGTGGCCAGCGTCAGCGTATCGCCCTGGCCCGTGCCTTGGCGGTAGAGCCCAAAGTGCTGCTGCTGGATGAGCCGTTTGGTGCGCTGGATGCCAAGGTGCGTAAAGAGCTGCGTCGCTGGTTGGCGCGTCTGCACGAAGACATCAACCTGACCTCGGTTTTCGTGACCCACGACCAGGAAGAAGCCATGGAAGTGGCCGACCGCATTGTGGTCATGAACAAAGGGGTGATCGAGCAGATCGGCTCGCCGGGCGAAGTGTACGAAAACCCGGCCAGCGATTTCGTTTACCACTTCCTGGGGGACTCCAACCGTCTGCATGTGGGCGAAGAGCATGTGCTGTTCCGTCCGCATGAAGTGTCGCTGTCACGCTCCGAGCTGGAAGGCCACCACGCAGCCGAAGTCCGGGACATTCGGCCACTGGGCGCAACCACCCGTATCACGCTGAGAGTGGAAGGGCAGAGCGAACTGATCGAAGCCGAAGTGGTGAAAGATCACGACAGCCTGACCGGTCTGGCGCGGGGTGAAACGCTGTTCTTCAAGCCGAAGGTCTGGCAGAAGGTCGCGAATATCTAAGGACTAAGCCACCTGTAGGAGCTGCCGAAGGCTGCGAAGAGCGGTGTGTCTGACCCACAGCTTTCGCAGCCTTCGGCAGCTCCTACAGATATTCGATGTGTTTAAACCGCCTGCTTCAAATCCCGCTTGCGCACCGGCCCGACTCTTTCTTCAATCGCATGCTGCAACGGCTTGCGTATCCCCATCAGAAACGCCAACTCAGCCACCACAAACAACGGGCCTATGATCAGGCCGCTCACGTCATCGATGAACGCTGGTTTGCGGCCTTCGTAATAGTGACCGACAAACTGGATGATCCAGCCCGCCACGAACAAGCCCACTCCGGCGCTGAGCCAGATCATGGTCGCTTGCTGCGCAAGACCGGCTCCAGCCCACAGGCACAGCCCCAGCAATACGCCCATTAACACACCGAACGGCCGATCAAGGCGCAGATAGAAGACGGTCGATGCCAGGGCGACCAGCGCGGCGGGTGACATCCACACGCCGCCGATCATCCAGCCGGGGCGTGAGAGCAGGACCGCCACCGCGATGACGATCAGCGGAATTCCTACAAAGTGTGTCGCAATATTCCGCGAGTCGCGGTGGTAGGCGGCGTATTGACTGAGATGGTCTGTGAGGTTTTTCATTATTATTCCTCTTTTAGCGATAAACGATTCTGCTACGGTTTCGTCTTTAACGCGATGCGATCAGTAATAACAGGGAGCACTAGATGACAAATGGAGCTGGATGGCACTCGCGCCTGATGAACGACCCTTGGTTCGGTCATCTGCCTGCCGCTTTGCAGGATAGCTTGTTGGGCGCGGCTCGCCAGACGCGAAAAACGCCGGGCAAATTTTTGTTCGAAAAGGGCGATGAACCCTGTGGTTTATATGCGCTTGTAGAGGGTTCGGTGCGCGTTGGCGGCGCCCTTGATCAACGTCTGGTGCCACGTCTTGAGCACGTCCGCACACCTTATTGGTTTGGAGAGGTCTCGTTGTTTGACGGCATGCCGCGCCGGTTCGATGTCTATTCCATGGAGCAGAGCATCTTTCTTCATGTGCCCCAGTCGGTCCTCAACGAACTGCTGGAGGAAAACCCGGCTCACTGGCGTCCCTTCGCTGACCTTCTCAGCCAGAAAATGGGCGTCAATCTGCTGCGTCCTGATTGCATCAAATTGCTGACTCCCAAGGCGCGGGTGGCGTGGCGCTTGTTGATGCTTGCCGAAGGCTATGGTCATCTCAGTCATGCGCGGCGTCTGATCGGTTTTGATGAAATAGACGCGCAACGCACGGCAGATCTGTCACCGTCAGAGTTGCTTGACGTGCTGCAGGACCTGCATCAACGCAAGATTTTGCGCATGGGCGACGAGCAGGTAGAGATCTTCGATGTGATCAAACTGCGCAAGGCGGCCAACACCCAGCGCGCCAAGTCGTTATGCTTGACGCCTTAATGATCGAGGTGAGTCATGCGGCTGCTGTTAGTGGAATACGATGCCAGGACGGCGAACGAGCTGGCTGAAGGCTTTGCCGAGTCGGGCTTTACGCTGGATGTGGCGCTCAATGGCCTGGACGGTCGCCACTTCGTAGAAGAGCAATGCTACGACCTGATCATTCTTGATGTGATGCTGCCAGGCCTCAACGGCTGGCAGCTGTTGCAACTGATCCGCCAGCGTGGTGCAACGCC
Organism: Pseudomonas viridiflava; assembly: GCF_900602065.1. Classification (GTDB taxonomy): domain Bacteria; phylum Pseudomonadota; class Gammaproteobacteria; order Pseudomonadales; family Pseudomonadaceae; genus Aquipseudomonas. The sequence continues at coordinate 380,519 of NZ_UWFN01000350.1, forward strand.
GGTGCTGTTCCTGACCGCTCCGGATGCCATCGAAGATCGCCTGCGTGGCCTGGAGCTCGGCGTCGACGATTACCTGCTTAAACCCTTCAGTTACGAAGAACTGCAGACCCGTGTGCGCAAACTGCTGCGTCGCGGCCCAATGGGCGATGCCGCCAGTATCAGCATTGCCGATCTGGAAATAGACATGGCACTGCAACGCGTCAGCCGTGGCGGTCAGCGCATTTCCATGGGCGAGAAAGAGTTTGCCTTATTGCAGTTGCTTGCCCGCCGTCAGGGTGAAGTCATCTCCCGGACCCACATCGCAGCAGAAATCTTCGACAACGACCTGCGGCCGGTCACTGTTGCCATCCAGCGCCTGCGCTCCAAAATCGACGAGCGCTACCTTCCCAAACTGATTCATGCCGTGGGCGATGAAGACTATCAACTGGCATTGCTGGATGTCGAGGCGTTTGATTTGCGGTGAGCCGCTGGCTGGATGTGGAACGCAGTCCTGTGAGCAATTCTATGTTGGCCTGCAAACGCCCGCCCTGTGGGAGCGAATTCATTCGCGAAGGGGCCGGTACATCCGCAGCTTCCGTATCGCCTGAAATACCGCTTCCCGAATGAATTCGGTCCCACAGGGTTTGAGTTTCAAGCGCGGAACTGTGGGAGCGAATTCATTCGCGAAGGGGCCGGTACATCCGCGGCTTCCGTATCGCCTGAAATACCGCTTCCCGAATGAATTCGGTCCCACAGGGTTCGAGTTTCAAGCGCGGGAAGTGATTTGCGGCATCGGCGCCGGTCATAGCCCCGAAAATGACCGCCAAGTCATTAGTCGTCATATGACGCCGTGAAATACACCCATCTCCCAAACGACGCCCCAATAGCCCATATCCAATGGTCTAACCCCCCTCGTCATCCCATTGACAGTGTTACAAGGTGTGTCTATAAATCGCTTAGTTATACGATGACTAGGCGAAATCTCGATTTTCGCAACTATAAAAATAATACAAAGAGTAACAGCCCGATGAGCACTCCTGTTTCGCCTCCATGTGGACATCCGATCCCGCACTTCGCTGCCCCCACCGTGTCCCGACGACCCTGCGCATGCGCGCAAAGGGTGTCGCTGCGCACCTCACTCACGGCTGCTTTGTCGTAAACCCGTTTCTCGCACGCTGACTCGCCGCCACTCCAATAACAAAGGTGAAGAGATGAAAATAAAAGGAATTCGCTGGTGGATGGTCGGGCTGGTCACAGCCGGCCTGATCGTTAACTACCTGGCCCGTAACACGCTGTCCGTGGCTGCGCCGACGCTAATGAGCGAGCTCAGCATCAGCACCGAGCAGTACTCGCACATCGTCGTTGCCTGGCAAGTGTGTTACGCGCTGATGCAGCCGGTTGCCGGGTACATCATCGACGCCATTGGTACCAAAATGGGCTTCGCGATTTTTGCCGTCGCCTGGTCGGCCGCCTGTGCTGCCGCCGCTTTCGCCACAGGCTGGCAGAGCCTGGCGATTTTCCGCGGCATGCTCGGTCTTACCGAAGCGGCGGGCTTACCTGCGGGTGTCAAAGCCACCACTGAGTGGTTTCCGGCCAAAGAGCGTTCGGTAGCCATCGGCTGGTTCAACATCGGTTCTTCCATTGGTGCGCTGCTGGCGCCGCCTCTCGTGGTCTGGGCGATTCTGCAAAGCGGCTGGGAACTGGCGTTCCTGATCGTTGGCGGGCTGGGTATTGTCTGGAGCGGCCTGTGGCTGGTGCTTTATAAGCACCCGCGTGATCAGAAGCGTTTGAGTGAAACCGAGCGCGACTACATCCTCAGTGGCCAGGAATCACACTTCAAAGATGTACCGACGCAGAAGGGCAGCTGGAAAAAGATCATCACCAGCCGTAATTTTTATGCGATCGCTTCGGCACGGATCCTGTCCGAGCCAGCCTGGCAGACCTTCAACGCGTGGATCCCCTTGTACTTGATGACTGAGCGGCACATGAACATCAAAGAAATCGCCATGTTCGCCTGGCTGCCATTCCTCGCAGCCGATATCGGTTGTGTGCTGGGCGGCTACCTGAGCCCGTTTTTCCATAAGCATCTCAAGGTTTCGCTGTTCACCTCGCGCAAACTGGTGTTGCTGTTCGGCGCGTCCTGCATGATCGGCCCTGCATGTATTGGTCTGGTTGAAAGCCCTTACACGGCTATTGCTCTGCTCTGCATCGGGGGCTTCGCGCATCAAACGCTGTCCGGCGCGCTTTACTCCATTACTTCGGACTCGTTTGGCAAAAACGAAGTCGCGACGGCTACCGGCATGGGTGGCATGTTCGGCTATCTCGGCGCGGCGGCGTTTACCCTGGTATTCGGCGTGCTCGTCACCAAAATCGGCTACAGCCCTCTGTTTGTAGTGCTGGCCATCTTCGACATCGTAGCGGCCATCGTGGTCTGGAATGTGGCCCGGGAACTGCCGAAGCAACCGCAGCCAGCTGAAACCGTTCATCCGGAAGGTGCGCCGCTTTTGCCGACGGCTTGATCCGTCCTTCTGTAAACCCAATCGCTGTAGGAGCTGCCGCAGGCTGCGATGGCGATGTATCTGTCCCGCTACCATCGCAGCCTGCGGCAGCTCCTACAGATAAGCCTCCGTCGCCTATCTGTAACAAACTTTGAGTACCTTCAACCGTGCCCACTGATGGAGGGCATCACACAGCAGTTTTTATCGGGGTTGTTCCTTAGGCAGGGGACGACCCCTTTTTTTGCCTTGTATATTCTTTTTAGCTATTGCTTGATAGCTTCTTATTCCTTAACGGATATATGTCGCCTCCTTATACTGCGCTCAATGAATGCATCCATGCAGGAGGCCGACCCTATGCATAAAGAATCGATCCGCTATTTGATCGTGCCAGGCTGGCAAGGGTCAGGCGATGAGCATTGGCAAACCCATTGGCAAAACAGCCTGCCTAATAGCGCTCGCGTCGAACAAGCCGATTGGCTCAAGCCGCGTCGCGAAGACTGGGTCGGAGAGCTGCAACGCAGTATCTCGGCGGACAGCACGCCGGTGATTCTGATTGCTCACAGTCTGGGGTGCATCACCGTCGCGCATTGGGCGCGGCTGGCTCCATTGGAGTCGCTGCGTCAGGTGCAGGGCGCTCTGCTGGTCGCGCCTGCTGATGTCGAGCGGCCTGCCTGCTCGCCTGCGTTGCGCAACTTCGCGCCGATCCCCAAGGATCTGCTGCCATTCCCGACCCAGATCGTCACCTCGGATAACGACGCTGCGGTCAGCACTCAGCGGGCCCTTGAGATGGCCCGGGACTGGGGCGCCGAAACCGGCATTCTCAGCCAGGCCGGGCACATCAACGTCAAGTCAGGGCATCGCCGCTGGGAACAAGGCTTCGCTTACCTGTATCGCCTGCAGAGCCGAATGGAACATCACGCACGGCGTCGCGCATGAACCTATGCAGCGCGAAACGTATCGCGCTTGCTTCCACGATCCATTTTATTTTTTAACGTTTGAGCCGTCGCAAGGGCTCAGGCGGGAGTTTGTCATGAGCCTTAATGAAACCTTCGGTCAGCCGTTATTGACCTTCCCCGATGCAGAAAAAAGCCCGCTGAGCATCCGTGCCAAGGCGCTGGTATTTATCGATCCGCGTTCGCGTCAGCTTCGTGAGGAAATGGAACAGCTGGCGCCCCGGGCGCTGCCGGTATTGATTCGTGGCGAGTCCGGCACCGGTAAAGAGCTGTTGGCGCGACATATCCATCGTGGCAGCGACCGCACGGGGTTGTTCGTCTCGGTCAACTGCGGCGCGATCAGCCCGACCTATGCTGACGCCGAGCTGTTTGGCTATGCCGCCGGTGCCCACAGTGGTTCGGCCAGCAGTCGCGCGGGATGGTTTGGTTCAGCCAATGGCGGCACGCTTTATCTGGATGAGATAGGCGACTTGCCGTTACCGATCCAGATCAAGTTACTGGCTGCTCTGGAGAATCACGAAGTTACCCGCGTCGGCGCGCATCAACCGAGCCCGGTAGACGTGCGGCTGGTTGCCGCTACCAGCATTGATCTGGCGCAAGCCGTAGCCGCTGGCAAATTCCACGAGCGGCTTTTTCATTACCTTAGCGAAGGCAATCTGGAGCTACCGCCCTTGCGCGAGCAACCAGGCAATATCCTGCCGCTGGCGGAATATTTTCTTGGCATCTATAGCCAGCGCTTGAACCTGGCTGTGCCGCTGATCAGTGAAGCGGCGCAGCAGGTCCTCGAAGCCCACATCTGGTCGGGCAACACCCGGGAACTGGAGAACGTCATCCACTTTGCGCTGCTGGTCAGCAGTGGTGACGAGATTTTGCCGGAGCATCTGAACCTGCCTGTCAGCGTCGATCCGTTGGTAGAAATTGAACGCCTTGTAGGAAAAGTTCTTGTTGATGCAAAGGTTGAACAACTCTTTGCATTGAGGCGTTTGGTTGAGGGGATTCATTTCTAGTCAATTTACACCTTCATTCAGGCTTAACGCTTCAAGATTCGGCAGCTGCGACCTTCACTTGGGTCGCAGCTTTTTTTTGCTCCAAATTTAATGCCTTCAAGATAGCTTACATGGAACGGGGAAGTTTCTTACATGGTGAGGTTGCCTTGCCTATTATTTTTCTTCTAGGAGTGCAAATTCCAGCTGCTGTTTATTACCGCTGATTTCAACTGCTAGACAGGGTAAAAACTTTAGTCCACGCTGGTTTCAACGTTATGTAAGACCTGTTGTTTTTAGGCGTCGCGTTATTGTTAAGTTAATAAACTCTTCATTACAAATTGATATTACCTTTCATTTATGTAGGCTATTTTTATGACATTTTCCCCCATGATGGGCACCTATTCTGATGCCCGAAATCAATTGAGCTTTATAGAATCTGGCGTTGATCCTCGTACAGGTACTTATAGCTGTAGAATTCCTTTTCCGGAATTGAATGCTAACAACTTGATGGGCCCAGTAATAAGGCTGGGCATTCATTACGACCCGCTTGCCGGGGGTGAAGATATCGGCTTTGGAATTAACTGGGATCTTCCGTTGACTCAGTTTGATACCCAGGCTGGCTTACTCAAGCTGTCCACCGGGGAAACCTTTCAGGCAAGAAGTACCGGCACGTCCCTTCAACTGCTCAGGAATAAGCTTGCTGATTTTAGAGGCGAAGTTTCAAATGCTCACAAAACCATCCGAATCATTCACAAGACGGGGATCATTGAGACCCTGACTGAAATCAAGTCGGATCTTTGGGTCGTTTCCAGGATCAACTCGCCAGAAGGGCGAGAGGTAAGTGTCAACTGCCAAGTCCTGTACGGCAAGGTCAGGTTGAATGAGATTCGAGACGAAAACGGGCGCCTTATGGCGACCGAGTGGAAAGGGCGAACAGGCTACTCAATAGTGTTTTGGCCAGACGATCCCGCCAAGAAACTTATCTACGATTTGGACAATAATGGATGGTTGAGAGCGGTATCAATCCGCACGGAGGCGAATAGAGGCATAAAGCCCATTGCTTCATGGAGATTTACCTATGAAGCGATCAGTCACCATGCCGTGCTGACTGTTGTGCGCTTGCCCACAGGGGCGACGGAACAAATCAACTATCGGCGCAACGGTTTAAGTCTCCCGCAAGGCGCTCCCATTGCAACGGTACCGGCAGTGGAAAGCTACTTGATTCTTCCCGGTCTGAGCCAGCCAACCATTCGAAGGGAATACCATTACTCCTCCAATAATTATTTGGGCGGCGGCGGTGTGACTTGGGCACCCGGCCGGGATAACCTTTATTCTACTCACGCCAACTACGAGTACGACACAACGGAGATCATGACTCGTGGCAGCGGGGCGGGGCGCTCGATCAAGCGCACCTACAATCGGTTTCACTTGTTAATCAAAGAAGTGACCACACAGTCCGGTAAAACTAATGAGCGTGAGATCCAGTATCCCGTGCTCAAAGATGTCCAGTTTTCTGGCCAGCCCAGAAATTTCCAGCTGCCCACGCAGGTCGATACCACGTACTTCGATACTGCCAAACCCACCGAGAAGCGTAAGGAAACCACCCTTACCGAATACGATCTCAATGGCAATCTCTTGAAGCAGGTATCCGCATCAGGTGTGACAGAAACGTTTGAGTATTACCCGATTACCAGCTCTGACGGTTGCCCTGCTGATTTTGTGCGAATTGAGCGCTGGCTTAAGCAGAAGACCGTATCCCCAGCACCTGGAGACGGGACCGAACCAACGTTGATTACGCGTTATCGCTACGTCACCGAACCTAATGTGCGACGTAGACCGGCACGGTTTCATGTACTGGATCAAGAGAGTACGTACGTGGGGACGGAGCGTAACTCAAGGATGACCGTCAACTTTAAATACGAAGCCAACTTCAATGCCTTTGCGGGCCGATTGTCCGAGAGGGTCGAGCGTGTCGGAGGTGTTCCTAACACCACCACATACACTTACGCGATCGAGGATAATATTCTGATTAGCACGACCACTGTAAAAGGCAAAGGCGAGGCGAGCAGTGAGAGCGTTTCCTGGCAGGATATCGTAAGCGGTAATGAGGTTCGGTCTGTTGATAGTCTGGGAGTCGTGACAACCCGGACGTTTGATCAACTGGGGCGTATCACTCAAGAGACTGTTTCGCCTGAAACCCCACAGGAAGCCACGCGCGGTTATAGCTACAAGTTACATGACATTCATCTGGATCCGGTTGAGCGCACAGTCACTCACGCCAATGGTGCGCGATCGGAGACGCAGATGGATGGCTTGGGCCGAGAGGTGCGGGTGCAGCGTCAGGATATGGACGCAGACAAACAGCCGATGCGCGTGGTCTACAACGCGAAATATGACAGCTTTGGGCAACTAGTCGAGGAAACCCATACTGACTGGCTCGACGGTAAAGCCTACCCACTGGTCACCCGCCATACTTATGACGACTGGGGGCAGCGCATGGCGACGACTGGCCCTGACAACGTTACTCGCTACGCCCAGCAGGACCCTGTTTCTCTAAAGCACAGCGAATGGCGCGAGGGAAGCGGCAAAATCGTCACGACCAAAAATCTGTTTGCAAAGGACAGCCAGGTCGAACGGTTCGATAGACATGGAGAGTCTCATGGTGTAACGAGCTATACCTATGACGGCCTGGGTCGGTGCACTGAAAAAAACGATGCAGTGGGGTTGGTTACGACTTTCAGCTACGATTTTGCAGGTCGATTGTCATCCACGACGTTACCCGATGGAACTGTTGTCGAGAAAGAGTACGTGGAGCACAGCCTGGATGATCTAGCGACCCAGATTTGGGTAAACGATTATATGGCTGGCGAGCGTGAATATGACGGTTTACTCCGCGTGACTAGCCTGACGGTCGGTGGCCGCACAGAAACCTTCAGTTATGAAGGCGCGCAGACCTGGCCCGCAAGCCACACCAAGGCCAGTGGAAAAGTTATTGAATACAAATATGAACCTGCACTTGATAACCAACTAGTGAAGCGCGAAGTGTCGGGAAGCGCCATACCCGCTTCCAGGTTTCAATACGATAACGTGCACGCTGGCTTGGTCCAGGCCTCTAGTGGCAGTAGTCAGCAGTCACAGGAATATTTCTCGTCAGGGCAGTTGAAGGATAATAACGTTCACCAGTCTGGCGTGCAGGCGGGTGGTCACTATCGTCATTCTCTAAACGGGCTTGAGTTAGAGTATGAAACCACGGACGGTTTTACCAAGACGATCAGCTACGATAGTGCGCTGCGGATTCGAGATGTCGTTCGCAACCCCATGAAAGTCGATTACCAATACGACCGTCACGGTCGAGTCAGCAGGATTTCGGCTCGGGAGTCGGTCGGCCAACAAATAGTGACCAGCCAGCTAGAGTACGATGATTTTGACCGGGAAATAAAACGGCGCATCACAGTGTTTACCAACGGCTGGCGAGAGTTGACGCAAACATACAGTCCGGTGGACAAGTTGCTTGAAAGGGTTCTATCGAACGAGCAGGGGCTCTTGCTGAAGGAAACCTTTGAGTACGACCCTCGTGGTCGGCTCTGGGGCTACGAGTGTTCAGGGCCGAGAGCACCCGTAGATGCGGCGGGTAAAACAATAACGAGCCAACTCTACTTCTATAACGAACTGGATAATATCACCCGGGTAAGGACTGTCTTTGCGAGTGGCCGTTCGGGTTTCAATGACGCACGCTATCATTATCTTAATGAGGACGAAACCCAGTTGACCCGAGTGTCTAATACTCATCCAGACTACGCTAGCCAGAACGCTGACTTCACCTATGATGCGGACGGCAATCAGCTCAATGATGATCGCGGCCGCAAGATGATTTATGACGAACTCGGTCGTCTCACCACTGTAACAGGAGCATAATAATGAGCAGGGACGCTTTAATAAATTATCACTATGACGCCATGGATCGTTTAATCGGGTTCGACATGCCCGGCACGGGCAACACGAACAGACTCTATAGCCATGGGCATGTTTCCTCAGAGACTCAGGGTGATCAGACCACCGTTTTTCTTGAACATGACGACCAGACTTTCGGCTACTGCCGACGAGTGGGCAACAGCTATTCCGGCACCCTGTTTGCGAGCAATCAGCAAGGGACTGTCTTAGAAGCACATACTCGTAAAGTACCGCAGCCGTTTGGGTACACACCGTACGGCCACCGCTCCAGTAATGTCGGCTTCGATAGCCTGATCGGTTTAAACGGCGAACAGCCTGATCCTGTAACGGGCTGCTATCTATTGGGTAATGGCTATCGTGCGTACAACCCGCGGCTTATGCGTTTTCAAAGTCCGGACAACATGAGCCCTTTCGGAGCAGGTGGTGTTAATCCTTATGCGTACTGCGTAGGAGATCCCATTAACCTGAGCGATCCAACAGGGCATTTTTCGTTTAAATCGATTTTCAGAATCATCACGGCTGTTGCTGCAATTGCAGTCGCTGTCGCAACCCTCGCCATTGTTCCTTTTTCCGCCCCGGTGGCTTTTGCTGCCATCACTGACATCGCGTCCAATGTACTTGGTATTGGTAGCGAGGTTGTGAAAAACCTCGCACCGGACTCTCCGACAGGTGATGCGCTAGACAAATTCAGTCTTGGGTTCGGTGCAGTATCTTTCGTCCTGGGGCGTGGGCTATTAGGCAAGAGCAAAGTACTATCGCCTACCAAGCTGGTGCGAAGAAATATTTCCAGGATTGCTAATACGCGGATTGTGAAAAGCGCATCCGAGGTTTCTGAGTTTTATCGATCAGCTCGTAAATCGCTGAAGGCTGTCAGCCATCTGAATGATGCATCCGATGCTCTGTCGGGACTCAAATACGCCAAATACGCGATGAGCGGGCTGGATGTGGCGCGCGATTATGTCATTCCTTACCTGAGCCCCCCAAATACGGGTGGCAGCGAGACTTGGCAGCCCCATATGAGTGGAAATGCGGACAGCTATGTTTCATCAGGAGAGCACGAAGGGAGCATTCGCGCGTTGCCTTGACGCGGAACTCAGAGAGCGTTGGTTTAATTCCAATCGACAAAAAAGCATAAGCAATTGCTAAAAAAGTATTGTCTTGGAATAAAAAATATCGGTAATGTCCGCTCCACGCCCCCGACTGCATCCCTGCGTCAGGGGCAACTCATTGAAGAGCTGTCGTAAAGACCGACCTCAATTTTCTCTAAGGACATTGCATGAAAAAGACATTGCTGTTGACCGCTCTGGCGGCCGTATTTTCGGTAAGCGTGGCTCAAGCAGCCGAGAAACTGGTGGTCGGTGCTACGCCAGTTCCTCACGCGGAAATCCTTGAGCTGATCAAGCCAGACCTCGCTAAAGAAGGCGTGGATCTGGAAATCAAGGTGTTCACCGACTACGTGCAGCCAAACGTACAACTCAATGAAAAACGTCTGGACGCCAACTACTTCCAGACCAAGCCTTATCTGGATGGCTTCAACAAAGGTAAAGGCGCGACGCTGGTCACCGGTGTTGGCGTTCACGTTGAACCGTTCGGTGGCTACTCCAGCAAGTGGAAGAAGATCTCCGAGCTGCCTGAAGGCGCAAAAATCGCCATCCCTAACGAAGGCAGTAACGCCGGTCGTGCCCTGCTGCTGTTGCAGAAGAATGGCCTGATCACGCTGAAAGATCCGACCAATGCACTGGCGACGCCTAAAGACATCGCTACCAACCCGAAAAAATTCAAGTTCCAGGAGCTGGAATCAGCTGTATTGCCGCGTACGTTGAAGCAGGTTGACCTGGCTTTGATCAACACTAACTACGCGCTGGAAGCCAAGCTGAACCCGACTAAAGACGCGCTGATCATCGAAGGTGCTGATTCGCCTTACGTGAACTTCCTGGTGACACGTTCCGATAACGCTCACACCGACGCGATCGAGAAACTGTCCAAGGCGCTGACCAGCCAGAAAGTGAAAGACTTCATCAACAAGAAGTACGAAGGCGCAGTACTGCCAGCGTTCTGATTGCTGAGTTGAACACGTAATACCCAACGCCGACGCTGGTAACAGCGTCGGCGTTTTTGTGTGTGGTTTAAACGCGCCTGGCACAAATCCTGTGGGAGCGAATTCATTCGCGAAGAGGCCAGTAAATCCGCTGCATCTTTATGGATCTTGAAAATCGCCTTCGCGAATGAATTCGCTCCCACAGGATCAGCGGCAGGGTTGAGTTTTTCACTAACCCCCAGCTCCATCCGGGCTATCCAGTTGCTTCAATCGCGCCTGGCGCAAACTCCTGTGGCAGGGTTGAGCCTTTCACAAGCCCCTAGCTCAAACCGAACTATCTATATGCAATAACGATATTTAAATTTAAGTTCTTATACCTATAAAGTCATGGCTCATTACCACCAGTCTTCTGGAGTCCGAGCCATGTCAGCAGCGTCCCTCGCCTCATCATCTGTTCAAGCTGCATCTCAACAGTTTGAGGTGCGTCCTTTCGCCGAGAAAGTGGGCGCTGAAATCGTTGGGCTCGACCTGTCCCGACCGCTGAATGACGCAGACTTCGCCCGTGTTTACCGCGCGCATCTGGATTACCACGTCGTGGTGTTCCGCGATCAGCAGATCACCCCGCAACAGCAGATTGACTTCAGCCGCCGTTTTGGCGTGCTGCAGATCCACGTGCTCAAGCAATTCCTGCTGGCCAACCACCCGGAAATCCTCATCGTTTCCAACATTGTGGAAAACGGTCAGCCGCTGGGCCTGGGCGACGCGGGCAAGTATTGGCACTCCGATCTTTCCTATAAAGAACTGCCGAGCCTGGGCTCGATGCTCTACGCGCAAGAACTGCCAAGCGAAGGCGGCGACACCTTGTTCGCCGACATGCACCAGGCCTGGGACACCCTGCCGGAGCATCTGCGCAAAGCCGTTGAAGGCCGCTCAGCCGTGCACAGCTACACCTCGCGTTATCGCGACGGGCACAACGCGCAAAACTGGCGCCCGACCCTGACTGCCGAGCAGTTGGCGCAAGTCGTGGTGGTCAGCCATCCGATCGTGCGCACGCACCCGGAAAACGGTCGTAAGGCGCTGTTTGTCAGCGAAGGTTTCACCACGCACATCGTCGGCCTGCCGGAAGACGAGAGTCAGCAGATTCTCAACGAGCTGTATGCCCACAGCGTTCGACCAGAAGGGGTTTATCGCCATAAGTGGGCACCGAACGACATGGTCTTCTGGGACAACCGCTCGCTGATCCATCTGGCGGGCGGCACCCCAGACCATCTGCGTCGCCGCCTGCACCGCACCACCATCCAGGGCGATGCGCCGTTTTAATACCGGGAGCTTTTAATGACTGTTCTGCAAAGCCACACGGCTAGCGCAAACTCGATTGCGCAACAGGTCGACCAGCCCGCTGCTGAAGCCCTGCTGCAAGTCCAGAATGTAAGCCTTGAATACCGCACGCCCGAGCGTGTGGTGCGGGCGACTCATCAAGTCAGTTTTGAAGTCGATCCTGCGGATCGCTTCGTATTGCTCGGCCCTTCGGGGTGCGGCAAATCCACCTTGCTCAAGGCTGTGGCGGGTTTCATCAAACCCAGCGAAGGGCAGATCCGTCTGGCGGGCACCGAAGTCCATGAGCCAGGCCCGGACCGCATCGTGGTGTTCCAGGAGTTCGACCAACTGCCGCCCTGGAAAACCGTCATTGAAAACGTGATTTTCCCTTTGCTCGCCTCGCGTACTTTGAAGCGCAAGGAAGCACTGGAGCGCGCCCACTATTACTTGGCGAAAGTTGGCTTGAGCGCGTTCGCCGATGCCTATCCGCATACCTTGTCTGGCGGTATGAAAGCCCGTGTAGCGATTGCCCGTGCCTTGGCGATGCAGCCGAAAATCCTGCTCATGGACGAACCGTTCGCCGCTCTCGACGCTTTGACCCGTCGCAAGATGCAGGAAGAGCTGCTGGAGCTGTGGGAAGAAGTGCGCTTCACCCTGCTGTTTGTCACTCACTCCATCGAAGAGGCGTTGGTGGTGGGTAATCGCATCCTGTTGCTGTCGCCGCATCCGGGCCGCGTTCGCGCTGAAATCAACAGCCATCAATACGACCTGAAGAGCCTCGGCGGCGTTGGCTTCCAGCACACCGCCCAGCGTATTCACCGGTTGTTGTTCGACGAAGGCGAAGAGCAGTCGGTTGACCGCGAGCTGAATTTCCAGGACATCCGGATCGCTTATTAATTTCTGCCTGCTGGCGCTGATCCCCTGTGGGAGCGGTGCTTGCCCGGGATAAGGCTGGACGCGATCTAAAGTGAACCGCATCCAGCCTCATCGCGGGCAAGCCCGGCTCCCACAGGGATCTGGCGCGAACAGATACCGAGAGAGCCACACCATGAACATCCGTCAAGAATACGAAGTCACGCTGGAGCCTTTCACTCAGGAAGACCTGGCCCGTGACATCCCGCTGGTGCAACGCATCTGGCAAGTCAGCTGGGTCCGTAAAACCGTGATCCTGATCGTGCTGGCCATCCTTTGGGAAGTCGCCGCGCGGATTCAGAACAACGACCTGTTACTGCCCAGCTTTCTGCAGACTGCTGCTGCTTTTTACGACGGCATTCTTTCTGGTGAGCTGATCAGCAAGGTGTGGATTTCCCTGACGGTACTGATTCAGGGCTACTTGATCGGCATTGTGCTGGCCTTTGCCCTGACCACTCTGGCGGTCTCTACCCAACTGGGTCGTGACCTGCTCGGCACCCTGACCGCGATGTTCAACCCATTGCCTGCCATTGCGCTGCTGCCACTGGCGCTGCTGTGGTTTGGGCTGGGGCAGAACAGCCTGATTTTTGTGCTGGTGCATTCGGTGCTGTGGGCGCTGGCGCTCAATACCTATGCGGGCTTTCTCGGCGTTTCGGAAACCCAGCGCATGGCCGGTCGCAACTATGGCCTCAAAGGTCTGCGCTTTGTCTGGCACATCCTGATCCCTGCGGCGCTGCCGTCGATTCTGGCGGGTCTGAAAATCGGCTGGGCGTTCGCCTGGCGGACCCTGATCGCGGCCGAGTTGGTCTTCGGCGCATCGTCCGGCAAGGGTGGTCTGGGCTGGTACATCTTCCAGAACCGCAACGAGCTGTACACCGACAAAGTTTTTGCTGGCCTGGCTGCCGTCATCCTGATCGGCCTGCTGGTGGAAAACCTGCTGTTCGCCAACGTCGAGCGCCTGACCGTCAAGCGCTGGGGTATGCAGCGCTGAAATGCAATTCCCCTGTGGGAGCGGTGCTTGGTCTGGGCGGCATTCCGACGATAAGGCTGAGCGCGGTTCACTTTAGATCGCGTAGACCTTATCGTCGGAATGCCGCCCAGACCAAGCACCGCTCCCACAAGATCAAAAACAAACATTCGAACTCTCGTGAGGTTTCAAATGGCAATTCCTTTCAAGCGCTCAGCCATCGTCGCGCTCGCCGCAACCATCGGGCTACTCAGCGGCGGCGCACAGGCCGAAGGCAAGATCAGCATCGCTCAGCAATTCGGTATCGGTTACCTGATTCTGGACGTGGTCCGTGATCAAAAACTGATCGAAAAGCACGGTAAAGAGCAGGGCCTCGACATCAAGGTCGACTGGAACAGCATTTCCGGCGCGACCGCCATGAACGAAGCGCTGCTGGCTGGCGCGCTGGACGTGGTGTCCGCAGGCGTGCCGCCGATGCTGACCATCTGGGACCGCACCAAAGGCAAACAGAACGTCAAAGCTATCGCGTCGCTGGGCTCGATGCCCAACTACCTGCTGACCAACAACCCGAACGTGAAAACCCTCAAGGACTTCACCGACAAAGACCGCATCGCCGTGCCAGCCGCTGGCGTGGGCTTCCAGTCGCGCACCTTGCAGATCGAGACCGCCAAAGAGTTCGGTAACGAGAACTTCAAGAAATTCGACAACATCTCGGTGAGCCTGCCACACCCGGACGCGACCTCTGCGTTGATCTCGGGCGGCTCCGAAATCAATTCGCACTTCTCCAGCCCGCCGTTCCAGTACCAGGCGCTGGAAAACAAGAGCGTGCATAAAGTGCTGAGTTCTTACGACGTGCTGGGCGGTCAGGCGACGTTCAACGTGCTGTACACCACCGAGAAATTCCACGACGAAAACCCGAAAACCTACAAAGCGTTCTACGACGCACTGGCTGAAGCGGAGAAAATCATCAAAGCCGATAAGCCTGCCGCTGCACAGACTTACATCCGTGTAGAGCAATCCAAGCTGGCGCTGCCATTTGTAGAGAAAATCGTTTCCGATCCGGAAATCGACTTCACCATCACCCCGCAGCGCACCTTTATTTATGCAGAAAAACTGCAAGAGTTGGGCGTGCTGAAAAACAAAGCGGCGAGCTGGAAGGATTACTTCTTCGAAGAAGCGCATGGTGGTGCGGGTAGCTAAGCGATACCAAACCAGAGTTACTCTCCCCGTGGGAGCGAATTCATTCGCGAAGAGGCCTGTACAGCCGACAGAAATTCGTCGTCTGTTATTCAGCCTTCGCGAATGAATTCGCTCCCACGGGGAGAGGGGGGCGCGGCTGTTTTGTAACTTCACCTCACGAAAAACCCACCTTTGAAGGCTGTTTCCTGCGGCTGTTTCCCTTTCTTCTGTGCGAACTTTCCTAGAAAATCCTGAGCCCTTGCGCGTGCCAATTTCGGACACTAGGCTGCGTCCGTCACTGACTCATCAGTGATCGGGTTTAGCAGCCTGCTTCGTGAATTGACAGCGCAAGTACCGCGTTATGGCGGCTTTGCGTGGGGCATCTTCGGGTGCGCCGGTCTTGTTGATTCCACCGGTCTGCTAACCCGCGACAAAGCCGCCACCTTCTATTTGTTTAGCAGCGAACATTCGGTGGCTCCTTCAACAAAAGGAATCAACGATGAAAAAATTAACACCAGATCCACCGCTGCCAACCCTCGAAGAATCGCTGCTGCACGTCAGCGACCTACTGCGCTGCGCAGCCGCCACCGCTTATGAAACCGGCGACACCCTCAACGGCCCCAAACGCGACCTGGCCTTCTCGGTTGTCCACCTGATCGCCATGGCCAAAGCCGAACTCGACCGCTCACTGGAACGCGTCGAACCCAACTGAAGCCCGCATATCAACTCAATTCTGAGGCTGAAACGCTATCTCTGTGGGAGCGGTGCTTGCCCGCGATACAGGCACCGCAGTTATCAGGTCAACCGCGTCCAGCCTTATCGCCGCCAAGCCCGGCTCCCACAGGTTTTTCGCCATCCGGTGGGACCGAATTCATTCGGGAAAGCTGTAGTTCAGGCAATACAAAGGCTGCGGATGCACCGGCCTCTTCGCGAATGAATTCGCTCCCACGGGAATTGTGTTTGCAGGCCAACATAGAATCCACCGTGTTCTGCACAACCAATCACGCACCTCAAGGAACCCTGATCTACGCTTAGAGTCGCATAGTCACGGTGCCACCCACTGTTTACAGCGAGGCACGCGCACGGCATCCGCATAAGGAGTCTGCATGCCCGCTTTCCCCCCAAGATTGGCGTTGTTTGGCCTGACGTTGTCCCTGGCGATTCTCACCGGCTGCGGCGAGGAAAAACCTGCTGACGCCAACCTGCCTAGAGTCTATGTGCAGGAAGTCGCAACCGCTGATTACGCCGCTCAGGTCGCCTTGACCGGTGACGTTCAGGCCCGCGTACAGACTCAGCTTTCATTCCGCGTAGGCGGCAAGATTATCCAGCGCACGGTGGATGTGGGTGATCGGGTCACGGCCAGGCAAGTGCTGGCCCGGCTAGACCCTAAAGACTTGCAGACCAACGTCGATTCCGCCGTGGCCGCTGTTGCTGCAGAACAGGCCCGTGTGACGCAGACCCGAGCAGCCTTTGTGCGACAGGAAAAACTGCTGCCCAAAGGTTACACCAGCCGCAGCGAATACGATTCCGCGCAGGCCGCATTACGCAGCAGTCAAAGTGCGCTTAACGCCGCGCAGGCTCAGTTGGCGAACGCCCGCGAGCAATTGAGCTACACCGCGTTGGTGGCTGATGCACCGGGTGTGATTACTGAGCGTCAGGCGGAAGTCGGGCAAGTGGTCCAGGCTACCGTGCCGATTTTCGGCCTTGCCCGGGATGGTGAGCGTGACGCGGTGTTCAACGTCTATGAGTCACTGTTCGCCCAGGCGTCCGGTGATGAGCCGGTGGTGGTGACGCTGCTTGATAACCCGCAAATCAAAACGATCGGCAGAGTCCGTGAAGTGACCCCGGCCGTGTCAGCTGAAACCGGCACCGTGCAAGTCAAAATCGCCCTCGAGAAATTACCCGATGGCATGGACCTTGGCTCGGTGGTCAGCGGCGCGCTGACCACGCCGGGCAAAGCCAGCATCGAACTGCCATGGGCCGCCCTGACCAAAGGTTTGGGCGATCACTTGGGCAAGCCCGCAGTGTGGGTGGTGGACGATCAGGGCAAGGCCAATCTCAGGGCCGTCACGGTTGGCCGTTACCTGACCGCCAAAGTGATCATCACCGATGGCTTGAAACCCGGTGAGAAAGTGGTGGTGGCCGGTGGGCAGTTGCTGCACCCGGACATGCAGGTGGAAATCGCCGCCAGCGAGAAACAGAAAACCGCGAAGGTGCAGCCATGAAGCGTTTGTCGTGGTTACTGTTGCTGCCATTCTTGACCGCGTGCAGCAAGGAAGAGCCTGCGCCGGAGCCGGTACGCCCCGTGCTGCATGTCGAAGCCAACGCGATTTCTGAAGAAAGTCTCGGCCGTTTTGCCGGCAACATCGAAGCGCGTTATGAAAGCACCCTGGGTTTCCGGGTGGCCGGGCGAATTGCTCAACGCAGCGTCGACGTCGGCAGTGAAGTCGCCAAAGGCGCATTGCTAGCCACGCTGGATCCCACTGATCAGCAGAACAATGTGCGCGCTCGTCAGGGCGATCTGGCACGCATTCAGGCGCAGTGGATCAACGCGCAAGCCAATGCCCGGCGTCAGCAGGAGTTGTTTGATCGGGGCGTGGGTGCTCAGGCGAACCTGGACGTCGCGCAGACCGATCTTAAAACCACCAACTCATCGCTGGAACAAGCACGCGCAGCGCTAAGCCAGGCCCAGGATCAGTTGGGTTACAGCGAATTGCGCGCTGATCACGCCGCCATCGTTACGCGCTGGCAGGCTGAAGCCGGTCAGGTGGTCACCGCCGGGCAAGAGGTCGTGACGCTGGCTCGTCCGGACGTCAAAGAAGCGGTGATCGATTTGCCTGGCACCTTGGCGGACCAGTTGCCCGAAGGCGTCGAGTTCAAAGTCGCCAGCCAACTCGACCCGCAGATCAACACCACCGCAACGCTGCGCGAAATCGAGCCGCAAGCCGAGCGCACCACGCGTACACGCCGTGCTCGACTGACCCTGAAAGAGACGCCTGAAGCGTTCCGCCTGGGCACCGCGATCAGCGTCAGCCTCAGTTCGGCTATTGCTTCGCGCACTGAGCTACCGATCAATGCGCTGCAGGAAGTGGATGGCAAGGCGCAGGTGTGGATCATCGACCGGCAAAACCAGACAGTTAATCCGCGGACCGTGAACGTCATCAGCCGCAGCAACGACAGTTTTGTATTGAGCAACGGGATCAAACCCGGCGAGTGGGTGGTGAGTGCCGGGGTCAACAGCCTCAAGCCGGGCCAGAAAGTTAAAGTCGATGAGGAAAGCCCGCGATGAAAGGGAGTTTTAACCTGTCCGAATGGGCCATCAAGCATCAGTCATTTGTCTGGTACCTGATGTTCGTCGCGCTGTTGATGGGCGTGTTTTCCTACATGAATCTTGGGCGTGAAGAAGACCCGTCCTTCACGATCAAAACCATGGTCGTACAAACCCGCTGGCCGGGCGCGACGGTGGACGAAACCCTTGAGCAAGTCACCGACCGCATCGAGAAGAAACTCGAAGAACTGGACTCGCTGGACTACGTGAAAAGCTACACGCGTCCGGGTGAGTCAACGATCATGATTTTCCTGCACGACACCACCTCCGC
Source organism: Pseudomonas viridiflava (assembly GCF_900602065.1). Classification (GTDB taxonomy): domain Bacteria; phylum Pseudomonadota; class Gammaproteobacteria; order Pseudomonadales; family Pseudomonadaceae; genus Aquipseudomonas. The sequence continues at coordinate 398,898 of NZ_UWFN01000350.1, forward strand.
GAAGGACATTCCGGAGATCTGGTATCAAGTGCGCAAGAAGATAGACGACATCCGCGCGCAATTCCCGCAAGGCACCCAAGGGCCGTTTTATAACGACGAATTCGGTGATGTTTACGGGTCGATTTACGCGTTCACGGCGGATGGTTTTTCCATGCGTCAGCTGCGTGATTACGTCGAGCAGGTGCGCACGGAAATCCGCGAAGTGCCAGGGCTGGGCAAGGTCGAGATGATCGGCCAGCAGGACGAAGTGCTGTACCTGAACTTCTCGACCCGCAAGCTGGCGGCGCTGGGCCTGGATCAAAGCCAGGTGGTGCAAAGCCTGCAATCGCAGAACGCGGTCACGCCAGCGGGTGTCATCGAGGCCGGGCCGGAGCGTATTTCGGTGCGGACCTCAGGTCAGTTTGTGTCGGAGAAGGATCTGGCTGAGGTCAATCTGCGCCTCAACGATCGCTTCTACCGCTTGAGTGACATTGCCGACATCACGCGTGGCTATGTTGACCCGCCCAAACCGCTGTTCCGCTTCAACGGCAAGCCAGCCATTGGCCTGGCTATCGCGATGAAGAAGGGCGGCAACATTCAGGAGTTCGGCAAGGCCCTGCACGGGCGCATGGATGCTGCGACGTCCAACCTGCCGGTCGGCGTGGGCGTACACAACGTCTCGGATCAGGCTGAAGTGGTTGAGAAGGCGGTCGGCGGCTTCACCAGCGCGTTGTTCGAGGCGGTGGTGATTGTGTTGATCGTCAGCTTTGTCAGCCTTGGCGTGCGCGCCGGGCTGGTGGTCGCCTGTTCGATCCCGCTGGTGTTGGCCATGGTCTTTGTGTTCATGGAATACAGCGGCATCACCATGCAGCGGATCTCCCTCGGAGCATTGATCATCGCCCTCGGCTTGCTGGTGGACGACGCGATGATCACCGTGGAAATGATGGTCACGCGCCTGGAGATGGGCGAAACCAAAGAGCAGGCGGCGACTTACGCGTATACCTCGACGGCCTTCCCGATGCTGACCGGTACGCTGGTCACTGTCGCCGGGTTTGTGCCCATCGGTCTCAACGCCAGTTCGGCGGGGGAGTACACCTTCACGCTGTTTGCTGTGATTGCCGTGGCGATGCTGGTGTCGTGGGTGGTAGCGGTGCTGTTTGCGCCGGTCATTGGTGTGCATATCCTGAGCGCCAACATCAAGAAAAAGGACGAAAAAGAAAAGGAAGGGCGCATTGCCCGCGGTTTCAACAACAGCATGTTCTGGGCGATGCGGCACCGCTGGATCACCATTATTTTCACCATCCTGATGTTTGTGGCGGCGGTGTTCGCCATGCAGTTCGTGCAGAACCAGTTCTTTCCTTCCTCGGACCGCCCGGAAATCCTCGTTGACCTGAACTTGCCGCAAAACGCTTCGATCAACGAAACCCGCAAGGCAGTCGATCGCTTTGAAGCAACCCTCAAGGACGATCCGGACATCGAGCGCTGGAGCACTTACATCGGTCAGGGCGCTCTGCGCTTCTACCTGCCGCTAGACCAGCAACTGGAAAATCCGTACTACGCGCAGTTGGTCATCGTCAGCAAAAGCCTGGAGCAGCGCGCCGCGTTAAGTGAGCGCTTGACCAAGCGTCTGCGTGAAGACTTCGTCGGCATCGGCAGCTTCGTGCAGGCACTGGAAATGGGGCCGCCGGTGGGGCGTCCGCTGCAGTATCGGGTGAGTGGCGAAAACATCGACAAGGTCCGCCAGCACGCCATCGAACTGGCTACGCTGCTGGACGCCAATCCGCATGTCGGCGAGATGATTTATGACTGGAACGAGCCGGGCAAAGTCCTGCGTATCGACATCAATCAGGACAAGGCGCGTCAGTTAGGCTTGTCATCCGAGGACGTGGCCAAGCTGATGAACAGCATCGTCAGCGGCTCGCCGGTGACTCAGGTGCGCGATGATATTTACCTGATCGATGTGGTTGGGCGCGCTGAAGACGCTGAACGAGGCTCGCCGGAAACCCTGCAGAACCTGCAGATTGTGACGCCGGGCGGCACGTCCATTCCGTTGCTGGCGTTTGCGACGGTACGTTACGAGCTGGAGCAGCCGCTGGTGTGGCGTCGTGACCGCAAGCCGACTATCACGGTTAAAGCAGCGGTAGCGGATGACATGCAGCCGACGGATCTGGTCAAGCAGCTCAAACCTGAGATCGACAAGTTTGCTGCCGGTTTGCCGGCTGGCTACAAGGTTGCTACTGGCGGCACCGTTGAAGAAAGCGGCAAGGCTCAAGGACCGATTGCCAGTGTCGTGCCGCTGATGATCTTCCTGATGGCGACGTTCCTGATGATTCAACTGCACAGTGTGCAGAAGATGTTCCTGGTCGCCAGCGTCGCGCCTTTGGGTTTGATTGGCGTGGTGTTGGCGCTGATCCCGACCGGTACGCCCATGGGCTTTGTGGCGATCCTCGGGATACTGGCGCTGATTGGCATCATCATCCGTAACTCGGTGATTCTGGTGACGCAGATCGATGCCTATGAGCGTGATGGATACTTGCCGTGGGATGCCGTGGCCGAAGCCACCCAGCATCGCCGTCGGCCGATTCTGCTTACGGCAGCGGCTGCCAGCCTGGGCATGATCCCCATCGCCCGCGAAGTGTTCTGGGGGCCGATGGCCTACGCGATGATAGGCGGCATTATCATCGCGACCTTGCTCACGCTGCTGTTTCTGCCAGCGCTGTATGTGGCGTGGTATCGGATTAAAGAGCCGAGTGATGAGCAGCGGGAGCAGGCTGAGAGGGGTGGTGAGTCAGCGCAATCGAGTTGATGTCTTCGCGGGCAAGCCCAGCTCCCACAGTTAATGCAAGCACCGTGGGAGCTGAGCTTGCTCGCGATAGCCGCGACTCGGCTCTAAGGCCAGACACATCCAGCCAATTAATCCAGAGCAGCAGATCACCCGCGTGATCTACTTTTTGAGTTCCACTAGAGCTCAAAGGCAATGGAATGCGATCACTTCATCAATCCCGAAAGTTACGCATTGGCCGCCACAGCGAAGAAGGTCGGATCTATCTAATTACTTGCAATACCAAAGACCGCCAACCGATTTTTCGTGACTGGCGGGTCGGTCGAATTGTTGTGATGCAGTTCCACCAAGCAGAGTGTGAGGGGCTTGTTAACTCACTTGCCTGGGTAGTGATGCCTGATCACTTTCACTGGCTGCTTGAGCTTAGAAGTGAGTCGTTGAGCTATGCGGTTGGACGTACCAAGTCGCGTGCCAATTTTTTAGTGAGCAGCGCTTTGAAGCATACCGGCAGCATTTGGCAGCAAAGCTTTCATGATCGGGCGATCCGCCGGGAAGAGGATTTGAAAGCAGTCGCTCGTTACGTCATCTTGAATCCTGTAAGAGCCGGGTTGGTCAGACGAGTTGGAGATTATCCGCTTTGGGATGCTGTTTGGATTTAACCGTTTTCTGAAACCGAGTCGCGCCCTTCGCGGGCAAGCACCGCTCCCACAGAAAATCGCGTTTCTACCTGAGAATGCGTACTACTGTGGGAGCGGTGCTTGCCCGCGAATGTGGCGGCTCGGTGTTAAGTCTTGCGCCAAACACTGGCCAGCCAGGGCTGCTCCCACATTCAGACTGCATTCCAACCTAAGAACGCGGTCTCCTGTGGGAGCGGTGCTTGCCCGCGATACAGGCGACTCGGTGTTAAGCCTTACGCCAAACACTCGCCAACCAAGGCTGCTGCTCTCTCGGTAATCCAGCCGGGCGATAGTAATGCTCCAGCTCAACAAACCCCGCAGCATTGAGCAGTTCGCGCCAGGATTCCAGGTCGTGGTACGAGCCGTACCGTGGGCCGTTCCAGCCTTCGCGGTTATCGCCTCGGGGGTTGGAGCTGAACAGTACGCCGCCCGGTTTTAGCGTGGCATGCAGTTCACGCAGAACGCGGGGCAGTTCCTGTTTGGGGATGTGAAACAGTACGGCGTTGGCAAAGATGCCATCGAAGCGCTCGGCTGGCAGATCCAGCTCCAAGAAATTTTGCTGCCACACTTCGCAGCCCGTTTCAGCACGGGCCATTTCAGCGAAGCGTTCAGAGCCATCCAGGCCCACCGGCACATGACCCATACTGCTGAAAGTTTTCAGATCACGCCCCGGCCCGCAGCCGAAATCCAGAATCTGCCACGGCGCTGCACCTTCAATGTGGCGCAGCAACGCGGCAATGTTCTGGCTGACGTCGTGGTCGCGGGTGCCTTCGCGGAAGTCCTCGGCCACTTGGTTGTAGTGGCCGAGGGTTTTGTCGGTGATCTGTGCGAGGTCTTGCGCTTGGAGCTTCATGGCGACTCTGTCTGAGCAGTGAGGCGCCAAATATAACTCACTCAGCGCTTGTTCAGACCTCTGGCCAGACGATCGCCGCCCAGTTGAATGACTGCGACCAGAATCACCAGCAGCACAATCACAGTCAGCATGATCTGGGTATCAAAGCGCTGATAGCCGTAACGGTAAGCAATGTCACCCAACCCGCCCGCGCCAATCGCACCGGCCATGGCGGATGAGTTGATCATGGTCACCAGCGTAATCGTGAAACCACCGACGATGCCCGGCAGTGCCTCTGGCAACAACACATGCCAGACGATGTGCCAGCGCCGGCAGCCCATGGCCTGTGCCGCTTCAATCAGCCCGTGATCAACTTCGCGCAGGCTGACTTCGGCAATGCGCGCAAAGAACGGCGTGGCCGCGATGGTCAGCGGTACGACGGCAGCCCAGACGCCATACGTGGTGCCGACGATCATCCGGGTAAAGGGAATCAGCGCGACCATCAGGATCAAAAACGGGATCGAGCGGAACAGGTTTACGAAGGCGCCCAGTACCTGGTTGAGCGCCGGCGCTTCATAAATCCCGCCTTTGCCGCTGGTGACCAGAATCACTGCCAGCGGAATGCCCAACACCAGCGCGATGAACGACGAGACACCGACCATCAGGAAGGTATCGATGGCGCCTTGCAGCAAGCGATCAAACCACATAGCCCAGTACCTCCGCGTGTTGCGCCTGTTTGCGCGCCTGGCTCAACAGTGTGTCGATGCTGTGCGGCGAGCCTGCCACTAACAGCAGCAAGTGGCCCAATGCATGCCCTTGAATCCGTTCAACGCCGCCTTGCAGCAAACTGACGCGACCACCGAGTGCCGCAAACAGTGCAGCCAGATCAGGCTCTTCGCCGCTGTCGCCGGTGAAGTGCAGGTCCAGCACCACTTTGGCGTCCGGGGTTTGCGGCTCGGCAGCAAGCCGCGCCTGCAAGTCTTCCGGTAAGCCGTGCTGCAGCGGCGCGAGCAGGGTTTTGCTGACGTCGTGTTGCGGGTTGCCAAACACTTGCCAGACCGGGCCTTGCTCGACGACGCGGCCTTGCTCAAGCACCACAACGCGGTCGCAGATATCGCGGATCACGGCCATTTCATGGGTAATCAAAATGATCGTCAGGCCCAGGCGCTGATTGATCTCGCGCAGCAGACCGAGGATCGATTGAGTGGTCTCTGGGTCAAGCGCTGAAGTGGCTTCATCGCAGAGCAGAATCGCCGGGTCATGCACCAGCGAGCGGGCAATGCCGACACGCTGTTTCTGGCCTCCCGACAGCTGCGCCGGATAGGCTTTGTGCTTGTCTTGCAGACCGACAAGTTCCAGCAGCTCAGTGACTTTGCGCTGACGCTGCTCTTTGGGCACGCCCGCAACCTTGAGCGGCAGTTCGACGTTTTGCCATACCGTTTTGGCTGACATCAGGTTGAAGTGCTGGAAGATCATGCCGATGCGTCGGCGCAGTTCTACCAGCTTGTCTTCGTTAAGCTCGCCAATGTCAGTCTGTTCGATCAGCACCCGACCGCTGCTGGGTTGTTCCAGACGGTTGATGGTGCGAATCAGCGACGACTTGCCCGCGCCGCTGCGACCGATGATGCCGAAAATTTCGCCTTTCTGGATCGCCAGATCGATGTTCTGCAGGGCATCCACCGGGCCTTGCTGACCTTGGTAAGTCTTGCCCAGATTAATGAACCGCACGTGAGCGCGGTTCAGGTCAGCGTGCAGTTCGGCGTTGCTCGTCGAATGAGCTGCCGAATGCGCTGCGCCCGTCGGTTCAGGTGGCAGTTGGCGTTGCACGGATGCATTCATATCAACCTTCCCAACCGGCTTGGTAGAGCTTGCCGTTGACCTTGTCCAGGGTAGCGCGCACGACGGGCGAGTGCTGGTAGATGTCGATGAACTTGGCCAGGCGCGGATCGTCTTTGCTCTGCGGCTTGATCACGAACTGGATGACGTATTCCGGATGATCAAGACCGTCAAAGAGAATCGCCGATTCGGCATCGAATGTTTTCGACAGGCGAATATAGGCCGGGTAGCCCTGAACCAGATCAGCGTCGTCATAGGCGCGAACCAGTTGCACGGCCTCTACCTGAATGATCTTTATTTTCTTCGGGTTGGCAACGATGTCTTCTTCGGTTGCCTTGTAACCCACGCCTTGCTTGAGGGTGATCAAGCCAGCCTTGGCCAGCAGTTGCAGACCACGACCGCTGTTGATCGGGTCGTTGGCGATGGCGACTGTGGCGCCGGTTGGCAGTTCATCGAAGCTTTTGTACTTCTTGGAATACAAGCCGACGTTGTTGATGATCCCCGGCGCGTACGGCACCAGATCAAACCCGGCGGCTTCTTTGGCGTTGGTCAGAAACGGGATGTGCTGGAAATAGTTCACGTCGATATCGCCCGCCGCGAGGCTGACGTTAGGTGCGATCCAGTCGGTGAATTCCACCAGCTCGACCTTCAGGCCTTGCTTGGCCGCTTCCTGAACTGCGGCTTCGAGCGGAATGGCGAACGCCGCGGTAGTGCCGACCTTAAGCGGCGCGTCGGCGGCATGGGCGGTGAGGGTCAACAGGCTCAAGGCCAGGGTGCTGATGAGTTTTTTCATGGTGAGTGTCCGGTGTGTTGCAGGGGTTAGTTGTGTTGTTTGTTTGGTTTGATCGCATTCCATTGTGGGAGCGAGGCTTGCCTGCGATTGGGTTTCCAGGCCATCGCGGGCAAGCACCGCTCCCACAGGTTTCGCGCCATTCAGTGGGACCGGTAACTCGCTCCGACATGCCGCTCTGGCAACCGCGCGCCGCCCTCTGGAAACAGCTTTTCTCGTAGGCTGCCGGTGTCGTAAGCGGTTTTGTACGAGCCTCGGCGTTGCAGCTCGGGGATGACCAGATCGATGAAGTCCACGTAGCTTTCCGGGGTGACGATGCGGGTCAGGTTGAAGCCGTCCAGACCGGTTTCTGCGATCCAGGATTCCAGTTCGTCCGCCACTTGCTCAGGCGAGCCAACCAGGGTGATATAGCGTCCGCCCAGCGCGTGTTGGTCGAGCAGTTTTTGCCGGGTCCAGTCGTTGTTCTTGAGGTTCTTGGTCGCTGATTGAATGGCGTTGCTCTTCACGTACTGAATAGGCTCATCCAGCTCGTATTGAGAGAAGTCGATGCCGGTTGAGGCGGCAAAATGCGCGACACCGGCCTCGGCGCTGGCGAATTCGCGATACTCCGCAAGCTTGGCCTGCGCCTCGGTTTCGGTCTTGCCGACGATCACGTTCAGGCCCATGAATACTTTGATGTCTTGCGGGTTACGGCCAGCCGCTACGGCGCTGGCGCGGACTTTGTTCACTTGTTCCCGGGTCGCGGCCTTGTTCTGGCCGCTGATGAACACGCACTCGGCATGTTGCCCGGCGAACTGCAGGCCGCGCTCCGAGCTGCCCGCCTGAAACAGCACCGGCGTGCGCTGGGTGGACGGTTCGCACAGGTGATACCCCTCGACCTGATAGAACTCGCCTTTGTGGCTGACCTTGTGAACCTTGTCCGGCTTGGCGTACACCCGCTGCTCACGGTCGTTGATGACCGCATCGTCTTCCCAACTGCCTTCCCAGAGCTTGTAGAGCACCTGCAGGTATTCGTCGGCCTGATCGTAGCGCCGGTCATGCTCGACTTGCTCAGTCAGGCCCATGGCCCGTGCAGCGCTGTCCAGATAACCGGTGACGATGTTCCAGCCCACCCGGCCACGGCTCAGATGATCGAGCGTCGACATGCGTCGGGCGAACAGATAAGGCGCTTCGTAAGTCAGGTTGGCGGTCAGGCCGAAGCCGAGGTTTTTGGTCACTGCGGCCATGGCCGAGACCAGTAACAGCGGATCGTTGACCGGCAACTGGATGGACTCTTTGAGGGGCACATCCACCGAGTTCTGATAGATGTCATACACGCCGACGATATCGGCGATGAACAAACCGTCAAACAGACCGCGCTCCAGCAATTGCGCCAGTTCGGTCCAGTATTCAATGGTTTTGTACTGCGTGGAGTTGTCCCGTGGATGGGTCCACAAACCGTGATTGATGTGGCCAATGCAGTTCATGTTGAAGGCATTGAGCAGGATCTTTTTCTTCGCCATCAGATCGTCCCCCGCAGCGGAGGATTTTTGTCATTCAGGTAGTAATTGCCGATGGCGTGGTACTTCCAGCGAACCGGGTCATGCAAGGTGTGGACGCGAGCGTTGCGCCAGTGCCGGTCCAACCCATGTTCGGCCAGGGTTGCCTGGCTGCCAGCCAGTTCGAACAGCGTGCTGCCAGCGGCGAGGGAAATTTCGGTGCTAATGGCACGGGCTTCGGCAACGGCGATTGACGCGGCGGCCACGGTCTCGGCGTTGCTATCGGCCTGAGCGATATCCAGATGTTCCCCGGCGCGATCCAGCAGCGCTTCGGCGGCATACAACCGAATGCTCAATCTGCCAAAGCTGCTCAGCGTCAGCGGGTCATCTACGGCTTTTTCTATGCCGGAGTCGATCCATGGGCGCGTGCGCGTCCGAACGAAATGCAGGGCGTCCTCGAAGGCTGCGCGGGCGATGCCGGTGTCGATGGCCGCGTGAAGAATCTGTGCCAATGGCCCAACGGTGGTGGGCCGTTCAAAAGCGCTCTGGAAGGGCACGACATCGGCAGCGTCCACATAGACGTTCTCAAAGACTACCGACCCGCTGCCAGTGGTGCGCTGACCGAAGCCGCTCCAGTCGTCGATCACTGTAAGACCTTCACTGTCAGCGGGTACGAAAGCCAGCTGTTGAATACCGTTTTCGTCGATGACTGACGTAGGAATACGCTGTGCGTAAAGCGCGCCAGTGGAGTAAAACTTACGGCCGTTGATGCGATAGCCTTCGCCGTCGCGACTCAGGCGAGTGGTGCGGTCGTGGGCGGTTTTGGTACCCAGTTCGGCCAGCGCATTACCGAAACGCAAACCTGCCAAGGCTTCGGCATATAGGCGTTTTTGCTGTTCAGGACTGCCGTTAATGCGCAGCACTTCCAGTGCGTAGAAATGGTTCTGGGGGATTTGTCCCAAAGACCCATCCGCTTCGGCGATCAGGCGGATAACTTTTGCCAGCGTGACGTTCGACACGCCCGCGCCGCCAAAGGCCTTGGGCACGCTGATGCCCCACAGGCCGGAAGCACTGAAGAGGTCCAGTTCGGCATGGGGTAGCCGACGCTGCTGATCACGTACCGTGCTTTCGCGTTTGAAGTGCGTGGCCAGTTCCTGGGCAATGTGCAGGGCTTGCTCATCGTTTTCGATAAGTGCAGCACGGTCCCGTAGTGGGGAATGCAAACTCATGACGCTGTACTCCAGTGGTCTGGTTTAAATCCACGAATGGCGGGCAGGCAAGGTGCCGTTGAGGTGCCACGCGCCGACAGCGTGGTATTTCCAGCGCACGGGGTCATGGAGGGTGTGCACGCGAGCATTGCGCCAGTGCCGGTCGAGGTTGAACTCGGCCAGGGTGGCGCGGCTGCCCGCCAGTTCGAACAATTTTTCGCTGGCCAGTAGGGACACTTCAGTGGTGAGCACTTTGGCGCGAGCCACGGCTATCGAGGCGCGGGCAGCGGCGTACTCGTCGATGGGGCTGGCGTTGACCTCATCGAGGACTTTCGCAGCTTCGCGCAGCAGCGCCTCAGCCGCATGCAGTTCCAGCTTGAGTTTGCCTATATCAGCGATCACATAAAGATCATCACTGGCGCGCTCTACTTGTGCATCAACCCACGGCCGCGAGCGTTCACGGACAAACGCAATGGTGTCGTCGATCGCGCCACGGGCAATGCCTGCGTCGATCGCTGCCTGGATCAGTTGCGAGACTGCGCCCTGAATATTGGGTGTCAGCGACAGTCGCCAGTTTTCGATTACGTGTTCGGCGTCTACCGGTACGTTGTCGAGTAACACGGTGCCACTCGCCGTGGTGCGTTGGCCGAAACCAGACCAGTCATCGACGATGCGCAGGCCAGCGCTGCCGCGTGGCACAAAGGCCATGATTTGCTGCCCTTGATCGTTCAGCGCCTTGACTGCCACCCAGTGGGCGAACAATGCCCCGGTGGAATAGAACTTCTGGCCGTTGATGACCAGGCGTCCGTTTTGATGAGTGATGCGCGCCTTGAGCTCCAGGGTATTTTTGGTGCCTCGCTCGGGCCCGGCATTACCGATGCGCCAGCCGTCGAGCACGCTTTTCAACAAGGTCTTTTTCTGTTGCTCGTTAGCGCTGCCCAGCAACAGGTGAATGATGCCGAACTGGTTCTGTGGGATTTGGCCCAAGGCGGGATCAGCCGCAGAAATGATTTTGAAAACTTCAGCGATGGTGACGAACGAGACCTGCGGACCGCCGTATGCGCAAGGGATGGAAATACTGCCCAGCCCGCTACGAGTGAACGCTTCTATCTGCGACCAGGGGAGGTGGCGTTGCGCATCACGCTCTGCAGCGTTTAAACGCGCTTGCGCAGCCAGCGCATGAGCCGCGTCTATGGCCTGGGCGTCATTCTGTAATATCCGCGCAGGATGCAGCGGCGGTGCGATGTCCGAACCGTATTCGATCAAGGGGGTGTGAGACGTTGAAACGACCATTCAAACCTCGCAGAAACGCCCTTGCAGAGAGCGAGAAAAAAACACGATGTCCGGTGGTCCGGTGCATATACCCTAAAGCGACAAAAAAATTAAATATACGAATATTTTGGAATAAGCATAGAAGACGAACAGCTCGGCTGTTCAGGCGGTTTGTGCGTAGGTCAGGCATGATCCGAGCAGCACGATGAGAATGCAGATTTTGACAGGTTTACTGACGTTCATAAGAGCGGTCCTGAGTAGTGAAAGGTCACTCAGAAAGCCTAGTCAGGCGACGGGGTATTTAATTAAGGAAGTTGTAGGCAAGTATGCAAAGTTTTGTAGGAATAATCTTGAGAGATCCTTGTTTGTGAGCGAGTTGGCGTTTTGTATGACGTCAGCCAATACGCGAAGTTACAGGCACTTCGCATATTGGCATGGCCCAAAAAGTGTTCAGTCATACCCGATATGATTATCCAGGGTGCTGACGCTGATTTCTCGCGGTGGGGCCCATCGAGAGTTATTGCCGACTCGATCAATAACGCAATAAGTCACCTCCAGTTTCGGTTCATCACCGGCCTCGCGAATCAACGTAGCGGGTACGAGCAGTTTGATGGGTTTACCGACGTTGTCTGCGTCGAGTGGCTCCAGATCCATGCGGACATCGCCCCAGCGCAGGGTGATTTCATCGCAGGGAGCCATATTCAGGTAGGGTTCAATCGACAGCGGCAGGCCTTTTCTGACATCGCTGGTGAACAGCCCATTGCGGATGACGGTCTCTGGCAGTGGGACCGGCGCGAGTCCTTGGTTCTCCTCGCAACTGTCATTGATCAACAGGCCTCCGGGCATGTCCAGCTTCACCCTGAGCCTGCGGCAGGGTGAGTTGATGGGCATGCCGCCGATCTTCATAAGCCGGTAGTAGGTCTTGATCGTGCCGCTTTGCAGAAAGCTTTCCGGTACGCGCAGGACCATGGTGTAGCCAACGTCGGTCCCATCCAGAACTTTCGAAGCAACGTAATGACCACCCCAGAATAGCTCGATCAGATCGCCTGCTTCCATGTCCGGATAGGGATCAATATTGACCAGCAGATGCGCGGCTGCACGGATGCCGACGCCATGCCTGTGGGCTTGCGGGACGTAAGGTGGGAACAGTTTTTGACTGCCTGGTTTGCCGTTAGTGTGAGTCATGTCTGAGTGCCCGTGATCATTGAATGGGTTATTGTTAGTTGTAACAAAATCATTAATCGAATCATTGAGAGTTTCCCTGAGTTCAGCCTGTAGATAGTTAACGTATAGTTCGGGCTTATGGGAAGCATTACAAAGTGTCGAGAAAACCCGCTTGCAACTGCCTTAGGGTATTGGGCGTTTCTATTGTTCTTGAGCTAATGTGGTTTGCGCTTAACTGTCAAGGTGCGGATGAGTTGAATGTTAGTTGTGCGAATAAATAAGATTATTCCTACATGCTTTATACGAACTGTTGACCGAGGCGGCTTGGTCGGTCCTACTTGCCGAAATACAAGGTTATGTTTGCCGCAGAGAAAAACCTGCTAGCTGACAAGGCAGGCAAAAGCCGCCACAAGCCCAAGCCACCCCGTCAATCTGATTGAGGGGAGTCAAGGCGGGGGCTACGTTCGGCTTTTTTGATGATTTTTTCGGTGATGTCACGAGTAGATCAACGGGTAGTTTGATCTATTGATTGATGAACAAATGTAAGGTGAATAGAAACAGCGCCAGAGGGCGCTGGTTTCCGGGCATTACTCTGTAGGATCAGGTGCGGCTTCGCTCCAGAAACTGCCTCGTTCTTTCTTCACGAGGGTTTTCGAACAGCTCTTTCGCATCACCCTGTTCAACGATTACGCCTTTGTCGATAAACACCACGCGGTTAGCAACGTCCCGGGCGAAGTTCATTTCATGGGTGACGATGACCATCGTGCGGTTTTCTTCCGCCAGAGCGCGAATGGCCGTGAGCACCTCGCCCACCAGTTCCGGGTCCAGCGCAGAGGTAGGCTCATCAAACAGGATCACCTCAGGCTCCATAGCCAGCGCACGGGCGATGGCCACGCGCTGCTGTTGGCCGCCGGACAAACGCCGTGGGTAGGCGTCTTCCTTTCCTGCCAGGCCTACTTTGGCCAGCAATTGCCGACCCAATTCTGTCGCCTTTTCAAGCGGCACCTTCTTGACCACCACCGGACCTTCGATCACGTTTTCCAGCGCGGTGCGGTGTGGGAACAGATTGAAGTTCTGGAATACAAAACCGACGTGCTGGCGCAATTCACGGATCAGGTTCTGTTGCTTGCTCAGGGGGCGGTTGCTGTCGATTTCTATGTTACCCACGACGATCTTGCCGCTGGTGGGCTCTTCGAGAAAATTCAGGCAGCGCAGCAGGGTGGTTTTACCCGACCCGCTGGGGCCGATGATCGCCACGACCTCGCCCGCCTCAACCTTCAGGTCGATGCCTTTGAGCACTTGCTGACCCTTGAATTCCTTGGTGAGTTTTTCAACCACGATCATGCTTCAAGACTCCACATCATGGCGGTTGACTCTCTCTTCCAGACGGTTCTGCAGGTACGAAAGCGCCGTGGCCAGGATCCAGTAGATCAAGGCGGCCGCCAGGTACATGGTGAAAATTTCGAAGGTACGGGCGGTAATCAGTTGTGCCTGACGGAACAGCTCCGGCACCTGAATAGTGGCCGCCAGCGCGGTGTCTTTGACCAGTGAGATAAAGCTGTTACCCAGTGGCGGCAACGCAGTGCGGGCAGCTTGAGGCAGAATGGCCCGGCGCATGATTTGCGCACGGGTCATACCGATACTCGCACCAGCCTCCCATTGGCCGCGATCAACCGAGGCGATGGCAGCGCGCAGGATTTCACAGGCATACGCACCCATGTTCAGCGAGAAACCGATCAGCGCAGCGGTCAGCGGGTCCAGTTCGATGCCCAGTTCCGGCAAGCCGTAATAGATCATGAACAGTTGAACCAGCAACGGCGTGCCGCGAAAGAACGACACGTAAACCCGGGCGATGCCGCGCAGCAGCATCAGCGGTGACAAGCGCATGAGCGCCAGCCCGAAGCCCAGCAGCAGGCCGAAAAACATGCCGCCCAGGCTCAGGAATATCGTGTAGTACGCGCCCTTTATGAGAAAGGGCGCGGAGTCCAGCGCAAGCTTCAGACCCTCTTCAATCATTTGGTCACATCAGCCTGAAAGTACTTCTGCGACAGCTTGGCGAGAGTGCCGTCAGCGCGCAGTTTGTCGATGGCCTTGTTGATGGCTGCAACCAGTTCAGGCTCGCCTTTACGGATGGCAATGCCGGATTCCTGACGGGAGAAAGGTTCGCCGGAAACAGCCAGGCTGTCTTTGGTTTTGGCGATCAGTTCCAGTGCGGCCAGACGGTCAACCAGAATGGCGTCGATGCGACCTACACGCAGGTCCTGATATTTGGTCGGATCATCGTCGTAGGTTTTGACGATGGCGGCCGGCACGTTTTCTTTCAGCCATTGCTCATAGTTGGTGCCCAGGCCAACGCCCACTTTGGCGCCTTTGAGGTCGGCTGCTGTTTTGAACTTGTCGGCGTCTTTCTTCTGCACCAGCGCCTGGATACCGGAGATGGTGTAAGGCTCGGAGAAGTCATACTTCTTCTTGCGCTCTTCAGAGATGGTGACCTGGTTGACCACTACGTCCAGACGCTTGGACTCCAGAGCGGCGAGAATGCCTGCCCATGGAGTAGCTTGCAGTTGCACCTTGACGCCCAGCTCTTTGGCCAGCGCTTCGGAGAACTCGACTTCGAAACCGGTCAGCTTGCCGCTTTCATCCTGGAAGCTGAACGGAGGGTAAGTACCCTCAAGGCCGACCTTGATGGTGCCGGCTTTTTTGATCTGATCCAGTTGCTCGCCAGCAACGGCCTGACCCAATAGGCTGGAACCGAGCACCAGCCCCAGAGTAGAAAGCAGAACGGTACGTCGAATGGCAGAAATAATCATGACTAGCCCCATTTAAGTTGTTTGGTTTCAGGCAAGAATCGGACCTGACGAACGCTACGTTGGCAACGAATGTTTATCCAGCTTTTTCAGCGCTTCGATCCGTGCTGGCGGGGATCATAGAAGCAGCTGGTTATGGTTCAAAATAACTAAAAACCTGATTCATATTCGATTTTTGAATAATCAATCGCGTGCTTGTAGGAGCTGCGTCAAGCTTCAGTTTTCAAGCAAACACACCCGGATAAGCAAACAGCGCAGGCGCACCACCGGTGTGCAGGAAAATCAACGGGCCGTCATCAAAACGTCCACGGCCGATGCCATCCAATAGCCCGGCCATGGCTTTACCGGTGTAGACCGGGTCCAGCAACAGACCTTCATGGCTAGCCACAAGTTTTATGGCTGACAGAGTGCCGGCATTCGGTTCGCCATAACGCGGGCCGAAATACTCGTCCCATAGCTCCACGTTAAAAGCGTCGGGCAATGCTACGCCCAACAACTCAGCGGTGCGTTCAGCCAGGCTTTGCACTTTCGGCCGCTGAGTCTCTTCAGGGCGCGAAACCGTTACACCGATCACGGGCAACTGCGGCAAGGCTTCAGCCAAGGCAAGGGCCAGCCCGCTATGAGTCCCGGCGCTACCGGAGGCCAGCACGACGGCGGCGAAATCCAGCCCGGTCTGCTTTATCTGCTCGGCCAACTCATAGCCGGCACGTACATAGCCCAACGCGCCGACAGGGCTGGAGCCGCCAATCGGCACCAGATAAGGCTTTTTGCCGCTGGCACGCAGGCGTGCTGCCAAGGCATGCAGCTGTTCGTCAGCGTTGTCGAGGTTTTCTACCATCTCGACCTTGGCGTCGAACAAGTCCAGCAACAGCCGATTGCCGTTGTGCAGGTAACTGCTGTCTTCAGTGGCGATCGGGTTTTCCAGCAACGCCACACAGCCCAGACCCAGACGGGCGGCCAGGGCAGCGGTCTGACGCACATGATTGGACTGAATCGCGCCAGCTGTAATCAGCGTATCGGCACCTTGCGCGAGCGCATCGGCGGCGAGGTATTCCAGCTTGCGAACCTTGTTGCCACCTAAGGCCAGCGTCGTGGTGTCATCACGCTTGATATAGATGTCGCGGCCCGCCCAGACCGACAGGCGCTCCAGTTTTTCCAGTGCGGTCGGGGCACCGATCAAGTCCAGGCGATTAAATTGAGCGAGCTGTTGTTTGATCATGAGAATAGGTAAGCCGTGCAAAGAGTCGCAGGACTATAAGCAGACCCTTCCTACAGGGCAACTTCTCACTGCTTATGCCCTCAGAGGAGAAGGCCTACTCAAATAGTTATTTTTTTGCCTGAAATGTTTGCCGTAGAGTGGCCGTATAAGCGGCCAGCGCTATAAAGGCCGTACCCTGAACCGAGGAGAAGTCAGCGTGAGTGATATTCCAGAGGCGCCCGCCGAAGGCCGATCCAGTCACTGGCAGCTGCAGCAGATCGTCAGTGAACTGCGTACTGCGCGTGATGATTGGCGAGCGCGTAACAAACGCGTCAGCGGCGAACACGGCGGTCGCGAGTTGCCCTCGCGCGCCGCTATGCGCGACATTCTTGAAGCGCTGTGCGGGGCGCTGTTCCCGATGCGTCTGGGGCCGGTGGACCTTCGCGAAGAGAGTGAGGATTTCTACGTCGGACATACTCTCGACGTGGCGCTTAACGCGCTGCTGGCTCAGGCTCGACTGGAACTGCGCTACGTGGCGCATCAACGCTCTGAAGACGTTCGTGCGCTCGACAAGCAGGCGCTGGACCTGATTCAGGGTTTTGCCCGTGCCTTGCCGCAGATGCGCACGCTGCTCGACAGTGACGTGCTCGCCGCTTATCACGGCGACCCGGCGGCCCGCAGCGTTGACGAAGTGCTGCTGTGCTATCCCGGTATTCTCGCTGTCATCCACCACCGCATCGCCCATCATCTGTATCGCGCAGGTCTGCCATTGCTGGCGCGGATCAGTTCGGAAATCGCCCATTCCGCCACCGGTATCGACATCCACCCTGGCGCGCAGATTGGCCCGAGCTTCTTCATCGATCACGGCACAGGCGTTGTCATCGGCGAAACCGCCATCATTGGCGAGCGAGTGCGCATCTACCAGGCCGTCACCCTGGGCGCCAAACGCTTTCCGGCGGACGAAGACGGCCAACTGCAAAAAGGCCACGCCCGCCACCCGATCGTCGAAGACGACGTCGTCATCTACGCTGGCGCGACGATTCTCGGTCGTATCACGATTGGTAAAGGTTCGACTATTGGCGGCAATGTCTGGCTGACGCGCAGCGTGCCAGCGGGTTGCAACCTGACACAGGCGAATTTGTTGCAGCAGGATGATGGGAGTCAGAAGTAGCTGTCGGCCTGTGATTGTTCTATCGGGAGTTAATAGGGATAAATCCTACGGATGCTGCTAGCAGCATCCGACTTCTTGTTACCGCGTGTTAGTGCAAAGTCCTGCCTTTTACTCAGGCCAAGGACTCGCCCATGTTCAACCCCGCCAATCGCGCCTCGTTCACGCTGGAAATCGCCGGGTTTGAGCATGACCTGAG
>NZ_UWFN01000346.1 GCF_900602065.1 Pseudomonas viridiflava
ATTGCTGCAGGGCATCCAGCATGGCGTCGAACTTCACGCCGCCGGTCTGGGCATCGAAGTAGGGATAGGTGTTGACCTTGAAACCCGCGCCGCCAAACAGCGCGTTATGGTTTTCCCAGGTCGGATCGCTGACCCAGACCTGCGAATCCGGAAACGCATATTTGAGGAAGTCGGCACCCACTTTCAGCGCGCCGGAACCACCCACGGTCTGGATCGTGGCCACACGGCCGGCGAGCACGGCCGGATTGTTCTCGCCGAACAGCAGGGTCTGCACCGCCTGACGATAAGGCGCGAGGCCTTCCATCGGCAGGTACAGCGAAGCGGTCTGCTCGCCCTCGGCC
>NZ_UWFN01000345.1 GCF_900602065.1 Pseudomonas viridiflava
GGCTCTGGCTTACCCTCTCATCACACCCAAAAAACCACTGACACTCTGCCTGCAGCGCAGCGATCATCCATTGTGCATTGTTATTGGAAAAAACTCAGGCCTTCCTGACTATCAATAGCTCTTCGGATTTTTTAAATATATAGCCAGTGACAACCGCAACAGCACCCATTATTTCTGCAACGTAAACTCAGCCTTGTCAAAAGACAGCCAGCAGGAATCGTTGTCGGTCCACTTCGATTCACTGGTGCCTAACACGCCTTTCATGAGAATCTTGTCGCCTTTCTTGAAGGCGCTTATCT
>NZ_UWFN01000344.1 GCF_900602065.1 Pseudomonas viridiflava
CGCCCGCCAGAATCAGCGCCACGCCCAGCCAGTGCCGACAGTCGACCGGCTCATTGAACAGGTAACGTCCGGTCAGGGTGATCAGTACGAAATTCAGGCCCAGCATGGGATATGCGACGCCGACGTCCAGGCGCTGCAACACCATCAGCCAGACCAGCAACCCCAGGCCCAGACACGCCATCGCGAGCCACAGCCAGGCCGAACGCGCGGCGGCCAACAGCCCCGGGAAATGACCACGCCAGCCCTCCACGGCCAGCTTCCGTGCGATCTGGCCCAGGCAGGTCAGCGCGCACGCGGTCAGCAGCAAAAGCCAGGTCATGATTCCGACTGCCCGTAGA
>NZ_UWFN01000341.1 GCF_900602065.1 Pseudomonas viridiflava
GGCCTCAACAATGTGCCCGCAAAGCGTTGCGCCGCGCTATGCTCGGCCCTTCTTTCCCTTACGGATGCCCGATTCATGGCAGGAAGCAGCTTGTTGGTGTTGATCGACGATATCGCCGCAGTACTCGATGACGTCGCCCTGATGACAAGAGTGGCGGCGAAGAAGACCGCCGGTGTGTTGGGCGATGACCTGGCGCTCAATGCCCAGCAAGTCTCCGGCGTGCGTGCCGAACGCGAAATACCCGTGGTGTGGGCGGTGGCGGTCGGTTCGCTCAAGAACAAGGCCATCCTGGTGCCGGCCGCGCTGGCGATCAGCGCCTTCCTGCC
>NZ_UWFN01000339.1 GCF_900602065.1 Pseudomonas viridiflava
GATTCCAGGCCTGCCAGGAGGCACCCCCTCGCTTCACCCCAACCTTCAGCCCGGACAGTCGTCCGGGCTGATTTTTTGTGCGTGAGAATCGTGAGCGCCATCCCTTTTTCAAGGCTCTTGCAACGCGCGCACGTTGAGAGATTTACCTGCTTCACTGCGCTGCTGACGTCCTCGAATGGGGCAGCAACAGCAACCCTCAGCCAAACACTCGAATCGGCGACCCCGCATGCCAGGCCTGAATAGCTTCAATCATCTGCCCGTAAAAAGTCCGATAGTTGTTCTCGGTGACATAGCCGATATGTGGCGTTGCCAAAACGTTGTCCAACGTGCGGAACGGGTGATCAGCGGGCAGCGGTTCGATGT
>NZ_UWFN01000337.1 GCF_900602065.1 Pseudomonas viridiflava
GGACATGCCCGCCGAACAGCGCGGCATGTTCATCGCCGGTGACGACGTGTCCTGGACGCCTGCCTGGGTGGAAGGCGCGGTACAGACGTCGCTGAATGCGGTGTGGGGCATCATGAATCACTTTGGCGGCAAGACTCACGCCGAAAACCCCGGCCCCGGCGACGTGTTCAATGACATCGGCCCAATTGCACTGGCCGACTGACAGAAGGAAATCCCCATGCGTGTCGCGTTGTATCAATGCGAGCCCTTGCCGCTGGACGTCAGCGGCAACCTGACTCGACTGGAACACCAGGCGCAGGCGGCGGCCGCACAGGGTGCGCAGGTGCTGGTCTGCCCGGAGATGTTTCTGACCGGCTACAACATTGGCACCAGGGCCTGCACCGAGTTGGCGCAAGCGCAGGACGGACCCGCTGCGACGCGCATTGCAGAGATTGCCCGGCAGTACGGGATTGCGATTCTGTACGGC
>NZ_UWFN01000334.1 GCF_900602065.1 Pseudomonas viridiflava
GCTTACGGTAGTAAAGCAGCGTGCCGAAAGGCGTCATCAGCACCGGAATCCGCCTTGTCTCGTCCTGCCCGGGATTTACCCAAAGATCGAACGTCGCCTGCCAGGTGTCGGGGTTCAGCAGCCACAGTGCCCGTTCGCCGTAATAGCCCAGGCCATGTACGCGCCACAGTTCCAGCAAGGCCGCCGGAAGCAGATTTTCATATCGCTCGATCAAGGCCGGATCGGCAGGACGGTTGGTGGTGTAGGGGAGATTGGCGTCGACGAACGCCTGCAATGCGATGGGTGTGGGCACGGGACGTTCCTCGGGGGGCGGATGCCTGCCATCTTGCCTGAATGGCCATAAAAAGGCCACACGCTTGCATGTCCCGGGCAGCGGTTTGGATTTGCCGTGGGC
>NZ_UWFN01000333.1 GCF_900602065.1 Pseudomonas viridiflava
GTACCCGCCTGTGGCCACGATTGGCAGCAGTCAGTTGCTGGATGGATGGGCCTAGCCACGGGTACGCAACGCGACTGGCGTCGCATTTTCCTCAGGCCCGGTGGCTGCCCAAAGGCTTGCTCGCTACCGAAGGCGTGCTCAGCATACCGGTGGGCGCCGGGCCGGGTTGTCCACTGGCAATCGGCAGTCACCACCTCGAATTTCTCGACGAAAACGGCTCGTCGCGTGGTGCCCACTCGCTGCGTATGGGTGAGACTGTCCAAGTACTTTTGACCACCG
>NZ_UWFN01000332.1 GCF_900602065.1 Pseudomonas viridiflava
TTTAGTGCCGCTATAAACGCAATAGCAACCGGACCGATCAGAAAGAGCAATGATCCAGTGAGAACGGCGACGAAAACAAATATCAGTATGACGGCTATGGCGATGCCTTTGAAGAAGGATGAGGCGAAGTCAGGGTAGTGGAGGTAGTACTCCAGATGGGCGCAGTCGGTTTTGACGGTGTAGTTGTAGATGGTTTTTTGGCGGACTATTAAGCCAACAAAGTAAGCATAAATCGCGGCGATGACTAACGTGAATACAACAGCCCAGTATGGCTCCTGAGTGAATAAGTCCCACCATACCCAAAGGA
>NZ_UWFN01000330.1 GCF_900602065.1 Pseudomonas viridiflava
CTGGTCATCACACGCCTGAGGACTGTTCGCCAGCGACAGGGCATGTGTCAGACTTTGGCCAATCAGCTGAAACCGTGCAGCAAACTGCGCAGTGGACTCGGACGAGACCAGCGCCTTGCGACGGGATCGAGCCTGCGCCATGGACTGGTTCATGCGCGCATATACGCTGGAGATGGACTCGACGATGCCGGTGCGCTGCGTCGCGTCCTCGATGCCCAGCGAGCTGGCAAGCCCCGACAACAGGTCCAGAGCGGTCGCCATTGTTGCGAGGCTTTCCAGGGGCGGCTCCAGTTCAAACACCGATGCAGCAGCCTGAACCTGGCGATCCAGATCGTCGAGTTGCTGGC
>NZ_UWFN01000328.1 GCF_900602065.1 Pseudomonas viridiflava
AACTTCAACCACTTGCGCTTCGATCAACATCACGTTGCTCGTTAGCGGGAGGCGAATTCTACAGCGTTACAACCTGCTGTCAACTCCCTTTTTTCACCGCTTTCGATCAACTTCATCGAAGCCTCTTCCTCGCTAGTCAAATCGTCCAACTCGTTGATTATCAAGGAGTTTTTCGTTCTGTCTGCGCCAGAAGAGGTGCGAATTATAGAGAGATTAGAGAGGCCGTCAACCCCTAAATCACACTTTTGTTTGAACTTTCGGCTTTGCACCTATTACACGCGGGATTCGCCTCGCAATCATTGGGACTCGCAGACTCAGCAGCAGTGCGCCAATTACGGCATAAAAGGACCATTCCTTCAGATCCGCCCTGACAATCCAGAACATATGCAGCAGGCCCAACGCCAAAATCACATAGATAAGCCGGTGAAGTTTTTTCCAGCGCGCCCCTAACCGTCTCTGGCTATAACGGTTGGAAGTCACTGCCAGGGCCAGCAGACATATAAAGGCAAGGCTGCCGACAATAATGTATGGACGCTTGACCAGCTCCACTCCCAGTTGCGACCAATCCAGGCCCAATATGAAAACGGCATACGCGCTCATGTGCATGAATACGTAAGCAAAGCACCAAAGCCCTAACTGACGCCTGACAGCAATCCAGCCCGCCCAGCCCGTCAGCTTCTGCAGTGGTGTCATCGCCAGCGTAATCAATAGCAATATCAGAGTACCCAGCCCCAGCCTGTCGACAAGCACCTTCCCGGGATCAGGCCCCAGCGCAAAGATCCATGCCTGATATAGCCAGAGCACCGGTGCAACACAAGCAGCTACAAAAACGCCCAAGCGCCAGAACGGGTAACGCATCAATAATTCTTCCGCAAATCCAGACCTGTATATAAAGAGGCAACCTCCTCCCCATAACCATTGAACATCTCGGTTTGACGCACGTTGGGACTGAATAGCCCACTCGGCAGCCTGCGCTCATGCGCCTGAGTCCAGCGGGGATGATCGACCGTCGGGTTCACATTGGCATAAAAGCCATACTCGTTAGCTGCGATGCTTTGCCAGGTTGTCTTGGGCTGCTCGCTGACCAGACTGATGCGCACGATGGACTTCACGCTTTTGAAGCCATACTTCCACGGCACCACCAAACGCAACGGCGCGCCATTCTGGTTAGGAAGCTCACGCCCATACATACCCACAGCAAGAATCGCCAGCGGGCTCATCGCCTCATCCAGTCTCAACCCTTCCACATAGGGCCAATCGATCAGGGCAAAACCCGAGCGCTGCCCAGACATCGTTTTCGGATCCTGCAGCGTTTCAAAGCGGATGTACTTCGCCTTGGAAGTAGGTTCGACCTGTTTGAGCAAAGCGGAGATTGGAAACCCTATCCAGGGAATAACCATGGACCAGGCCTCTACACAGCGCAGCCGGTAAATACGCTCTTCCAACTGGTAAGGCTTCATGAAGTCTTCAAGCGCATAACGACCCGGCTTGCCGACCTCGCCATCAATCACAACACTCCACGGTTCAGTCTTCAAGGAACCGGCGTTTTGCGCGGGGTCACCTTTGTCGGTGCCGAACTCATAGAAGTTGTTGTAATGCGTGGCATCTTTAAAAGGAGTGATCGCCTCCCCCTTGACGTTGACCGCCTGCCACCGGGTATCGGGGAGCTTTTCGGCGAACCACGCAGGGGCCTTGCCAGGCTCCACATCCGGATACAGAGAAGGATCGGCAGCGCTCGCCCAACCCGGCAAGGCACTGACAGCCAAACCGGCAAGCGAAGAACCCAACAGGGTACGACGAGAGAGATAGAGAGATTCAGGGGTAACGTCCGATTCTTTGCTATCAGACGCTGAAGGGATTTTGATTAGCATGATGACTCCACAATCCAGAGGAACTGATGCACCAATAGACTGTGGAGTATGGGGGAAATTACATCAATCGGCCGACTTGTGACGGCGCAGACGCAATAAATATTGAATTGGGCCAGATGCCGCGTAAGCGAGGAATATCAGCAGCAAAACGCGCGGAGGGTCACTGAACACCACAGCGAATACCAGCACAACGGCCAGAATCGCGACAAAAGGCACTCGCCCCTTCAGGTCCAGCTCTTTAAAGCTGTTGTACTTGATGTTGCTGACCATCAGCATGCCCGCCGCTGCAACCAGCAAGGCCACCAGGAACGACAGTTTGGAACCCTGGATTCCGTAATCGCTGAACGCCCAGACCGTACCTGCAACAACGCCCGCCGCAGCGGGGCTCGCCAAGCCGATGAAGTAACGTTTGTCTGCCTTGCCAACCATGGTGTTGAAGCGAGCCAGACGCAATGCAGCACCAGCGACATAGATGAAGGCAACCATCCAGCCGACTTTGCCCATATCACTTAACGCCCAGCCGAAAGCCAGCAAGGCCGGAGCGACGCCAAAGGCGACCATGTCGGAGAGGGAGTCATACTCAGCGCCAAATGCACTCTGAGTATTGGTCATGCGCGCCACACGTCCATCCAGACCGTCGAGCACCATGGCGACAAAGATAGCGATAGCGGCGAATGCAAAGTACTTGCTTGCTCCTGCGGAGTCCCCCGCCGCCAGGGCGCTCTGGGCGCTCATCGAACTGATAATGGAATAAAAGCCCGCGAACAGATTCGCAGTAGTGAACAGGTTGGGCAGCAGATAGATGCCGCGATGCCGGACCTTGCGCCCTTCGGCGTCGTGCCCTTCTTCAATATGCTCATCGATCGGTAGCAGGCTTTCGGCGTCAGAGGCCTTGTTTGGCTCTTCAGGACGTTCGCTCATAGACTTTACCTTGCAACGGTGTGGAAAGTTTCGACAGATGCTTGAGACGAGGGTTCGTCTGCAAACGATGCAGCTTTATACCAGATGCGCTCCCGCTTAACGAAAAAACGCGGCCGGTTGGCCGCGTTTTTCTAGCGTTGAACAGCGTCGCGAGGACTTAGTTCTTGGCTTTGTCGACGATCTTGTTGGCACCAATCCAAGGCATCATGGAGCGCAGTTGCTCGCCGATGATTTCGATACCGTGAGCAGCGTTGTTACGACGCTTGGCGGTCATCGAAGGATAACCAGTAGCGCCTTCGCTGATGAACATCTTCGCGTATTCACCGTCCTGGATGCGCTTCAGAGCGTTGCGCATGGCCTGACGGGATTCAGCGTTGATCACTTCAGGGCCGGTCACGTACTCGCCGTATTCGGCGTTGTTGGAGATCGAATAGTTCATGTTGGCGATACCGCCTTCGTACATGAGGTCAACGATCAGCTTCAGTTCGTGCAGGCACTCGAAGTAAGCCATTTCTGGAGCGTAGCCAGCTTCAACCAGTGTTTCGAAGCCAGCTTTAACCAGCTCAACAGTACCGCCACACAGAACAGCCTGCTCGCCGAACAGGTCGGTTTCAGTCTCGTCTTTGAACGTGGTTTCGATGATACCGGTACGGCCGCCGCCAACGCCCGAAGCGTAAGACAGTGCAACGTTTTTAGCGTTACCCGAAGCATCCTGGTAAACAGCGATCAGGTCAGGAATACCGCCGCCTTTGACGAACTCGGTGCGAACAGTGTGACCTGGCGCTTTTGGCGCGATCATGATCACGTCCAGATCAGCGCGAGGCACAACCTGGTTGTAGTGGATCGCGAAGCCGTGGGAGAAGGCCAGGGTAGCGCCCTTCTTGATGTTCGGCTCAACTTCGTTTTTGTACAGCGCGGACTGGAACTCGTCCGGGGTCAGGATCATGACCAGGTCTGCAGCAGCAACAGCGGAAGCAACGTCAGTCACTTTCAGGCCATGAGCTTCAGCCTTGGCGACAGTAGCCGAACCTTTACGCAGGCCAACAGTGACATCAACGCCGGAGTCTTTCAGGTTGCACGCTTGCGCGTGGCCTTGGGAACCGTAACCGATGATGGCAACTTTCTTGCCCTGGATGATCGAAAGGTCGCAGTCTTTGTCGTAATAAACTTTCATGGAATTCCCCTGTTATCGTGGCCTTCAGGCCATTTTGCAAAATGAGATTAGATGCTCAGCACTTTGTCGCCACGGGCAATGCCCGTCACGCCGCTGCGTACTGTTTCCAGGATAGCGGCAGTGCCGATGGCCTGAATGAAGCTGTCCAGCTTGTCGCTAGTACCGGTCAGTTGCACGGTATAAACGCTGGCTGAAACGTCAACGATTTGCCCACGAAAAATATCCGTAGTGCGCTTGATCTCGGCGCGCTGGGCGCCAGTAGCCTTTACCTTGATCAGCATCAGCTCGCGCTCGATGTGCGCGCTTTCCGACAGATCAACCAGCTTGACCACCTCGACCAGCTTGTTGAGGTTTTTGGTGATCTGCTCGATCACCTCATCCTGGCCAACCGTGGTCAGCGTCAGACGCGACAAGGTCGGGTCTTCGGTTGGCGCCACCGTCAGGCTTTCGATGTTGTAGTTGCGCTGCGAAAACAGGCCAACGACGCGAGACAAAGCACCCGGTTCGTTTTCCAGCAAAAGGGAAATGATGTGCCGCATGATTAGGTCCGCTCCGTCTTGCTGAGCCACATATCGCGCATGGAGCCGTCTTTGATCTGCATCGGGTAAACGTGCTCGGTGACGTCAACCTGAATATCGATGAACACCAGGCGGTCCGTCATGGCGAACGCTTCTTCCATCTTCGGCTTCAGATCTTTCAAATCAGTGATCTTCATGCCGACATGGCCATAAGCTTCGACCAGTTTCACGAAGTCCGGCAGCGACTCCATGTAGGAGTGCGAGTGACGACCGCTGTAGCTCATGTCCTGCCATTGACGAACCATGCCGAGCACGCCGTTGTTGAGCAGGATGATTTTTACAGGCAGACCGTACTGCAGGCAGGTCGACAGCTCCTGGATATTCATCTGGATGCTGCCTTCGCCTGTTACACAAGCGACATGCGCCTCAGGGAAGCTGAGCTTGACGCCCATCGCAGCCGGAAAGCCAAAGCCCATGGTGCCCAGACCGCCAGAGTTGATCCAGCGATTCGGTTTGTTGAAGCGATAGTACTGCGCAGCAAACATCTGATGCTGACCAACGTCGGAGGTAACAAAAGCATCGCCGTTGGTGACTTCGCACAAGGTCTCGATGACTTTCTGCGGTTTGATGACGCTGCCATCGCCCGGGTTGTACGGGAACAGGTCACGATCACCACGCCACTCGTCAATCTGCTTCCACCAGCTGGCAACCAGCGCCTTGTCTGGCAGTTCGCCGATCTCTTTGAGGGTCGCAACCATTTCAGTCAGAACGCTCTCAACCGGACCTACGATAGGCACATCAGCCTTGATGGTCTTGGAGATCGAAGCCGGATCGATGTCGATGTGGATAACTTTGGCGTTCGGGCAGAATTTGGCGGCGCCGTTGATGACTCGGTCATCGAAACGCGCGCCCACAGCCAGAATCACATCCGCATGGTGCATCGCCAGGTTGGCGGTGTAGCTGCCGTGCATACCCAGCATGCCGACAAACTGACGGTCCATACCTGGATAGCTACCCAGGCCCATCAGCGTATTGGTCACGGGAGCGTTGAGCTTTTGCGCCAACTCAGTCAGCGGCTCGGAGCCATTGCCCATGATCACGCCGCCACCGGCATAAATGATCGGACGCTTGGCCGCCAGCAGCATTTCGACTGCCTTGCGAATCTGGCCTGAGTGACCACGAACAGCCGGGCTGTAAGAGCGCAGCTTGGCTTTCTTGGGGAATACGTATTCGAATTTCTCGGCTGGGTTGGTCATATCCTTCGGGATATCGACAACCACAGGGCCCGGACGACCGGACTGCGCCAGGTAGAAAGCCTTCTTCAGCACTTCAGGGATTTCCGAAGGGTGCTTGATCATGAAGCTGTGCTTCACGATCGGCCGGGAAATACCGATCATGTCGGTTTCCTGGAACGCATCGGTGCCGACCAGGGTGCTCGCGACCTGCCCGGACAGCACGACCATTGGAATCGAATCCATATAAGCCGTGGCGATGCCGGTGATTGCGTTGGTTGCACCCGGGCCGGACGTTACCAGCACCACACCGGCCTTGCCGGTGGCGCGCGCATAGCCGTCAGCCATGTGCGTCGCCGCTTGTTCGTGACGAACAAGGATGTGATTAACGGCTGGCTCTTTGAACAGGGCGTCGTAAATGTGCAGGAGGGCACCGCCTGGGTACCCATAGATATGCTTAACGCCTTCGTCACGCAAAAAGCGGACGACCATTTCAGCGCCGGATAAGAGCTCCACGTTGTTCACCTCTAAAACGCCAGAATACCGTCCACAAACGAGGACGGGTCTTAATAGGTTTTACTGCCAAGCAGAGCATGAGCGACGGTGGTCGCCGACTACGTCAGCACTGACTGAGCAAGTATTGGGTAACCCCTGAGTGTTTCGGGGCGTTCCCACCCAGCGCGAGGTAACGCGTTGCGGGTGTTACAGGTCGGCGCGGGTGTGCGCCTCATGATCTACCGAGATGGTCTGCTTCTGGCAGTCCCTTCACAGCGAACTTTGGATTGTTGTGATTCGCCTGCCCCAAGTCAAGTCATCCGTGAGCTTTCTTCCAATTAACCGCACCAAACTGCGTCGAATAAGGTCATCGAGATGGCCTTGTGGTAGCTTTCAGGGCAAACGTATCTGGAAGGAAGCAACATGCGTTGCATGATTTTCGCGGTGATTATGGCAGCAGCGTTCAGCGTCCCTGCCCATGCCGCTCAAATTTATAAATGGGTCGATGACCAGGGCGTTACCCATTTCGACGCCCAGCCACCGGCCGGGCGACAAACCCAGCAGATCGATATCCAGAAACCGCCCGCAGCGCCCGCAGCGTCAGAGAGTTCGAAGTCGGCAATGGAAGCTGAGGCAGAGCAGCGGGAGATTAATAACTCGGTCAAAAAGAAAGTTGCCCAGCAAGACGCCCGACGCGCCGAGGACTGCAAGATCCTGCGCACCAACCTCGCCCAGTTGCAGAACAACCCTCGCGTACGCGAGCAAGTTGAAGGGGGGCTGAAACGCCTTTCAGAAGATGAGCGGCAAGGGCGCATTGCCGAAACGCAAAAGGCAATAAACGATTATTGCCTTTGATAACGCTGCTGATCTGCCTTGATAGCACCGTGCTGTTGTAGGAGCTGCCGAAGGCTGCGAAGCATTTTATCCTGACACGCCGCGATCGCAGCCTTCGGCAGCTCCTACAGGTCCTATGTTTGCCGCGAGACAGCGCAGTATCATGGGGCGCCTACAAGAACGGCCAGCCGTTAGCGGGCCTGGCCGATCAGCCGATCAAACTGGGCAAGCAACTGTTGCAATGGCTGGGTTTCACGCTGGCGTGTCGCATAGACCATCTCAGCCATTTCAAGAATGCCCGAGGCATTTGGCAGCGGCAGGTCATTCTCCAGAATAAGCTTCATTCTGGGCAGGAAAATCCACTGCAGCCACTGCTCGAACTCCAGCGTATCAACGCAGAACGGCTCGCCACTGGACAGCGCCTGATCGCTGGGCGGCAGATCACTCCACCAGCCCAGTACGCGCAATTCGCGCTCGATCAGCAGCAAATGCTCCGCAACTTCAGGAAAGCGCTGATCCATCAAGCACCAACCCTGGCTTTTTGACGAGCCAGAGCAGCGCCGGCCGCATCACCCTGCTTCTCACGTGCCTGAGCGATGATGTCCCAGAGACTGGCCTGCAGACTTGGTCGCCCGTTAGCGTAAGTCAAACCACGACGCGCCAGTTGCTCGGCCTGCGCGGCATCCCCCTGGGCGAGTCGCACCTGAGCCAATCGATAGATGACTTGCGGCTCACGCGGAGCAACGCGCTGCGCACGCTCCAGGCTTGAGGACGCGCCGTTGAGGTCGCCGCCGTTCTGCTGTTGCTGAGCAGTGGTCAACAACGCCAGGACCGGACCATCCAGTTGTTCATCGGCAGACAAGCCGCTACCGGAAGACGGGATGCCACTGGGTGTGGAAGCAGGCATGTTGTAAGTATTGCTGGTAACCGGTGCACTGACCGAA
Organism: Pseudomonas viridiflava; assembly: GCF_900602065.1. Lineage (GTDB taxonomy): Bacteria > Pseudomonadota > Gammaproteobacteria > Pseudomonadales > Pseudomonadaceae > Aquipseudomonas. The sequence goes on from NZ_UWFN01000328.1 coordinate 7,990, forward strand.
GAAGTATCAATCGGCGGGCTGACACTGATCGGCGCCTGCCCAACCGGAGCAGCATACGTATCGATAGGCGCAGAACTACCGCCACCGCCACCTGGAATCATGACCACGACACCGGAATCCTGCGGTACGGATTGAGCCTGTGCAGGAGCCTGAGCAACGCTTGCCCGAGAAGCACCATTGCGCGAAACACGTTCGCTATTGGAAACCTTCGAACCCGAATCCACCACGGGAATCGAGCCACGTTCTACGCTGGCACAACCATTGAGCAGAGCAACAGCTGTCAACGCTGGTATTAACCACTTGTTCACTTTAGATCCTCTTTGGGCGCTCTCAATTCGTCTAGTTCAGCCAACCCTTGACCCAATCCATCACTTCCTGAGCCGGGGCTGCAGGACCGCCACATGCAGCGCCGGGTGCCGGTTCACTGCCGCGAATATACGGCATCTGCACTGCGTTCGGGCAACCCGCATCGGAGCCCTCGCCTGTTGCGGCATTGACCCACGCCTGTACCACGTTATCAGGCTGAGCCATATCCAGCGGTAGCGGATCGGCCTTTTTCATGAAACTGGTCCAGACCTGCAGCGCGCCGGTCGCACCGGTGAACGGCGTTTTGCCGTTGTCATCCCGGCCAAGCCACACAACCGCCAACAGATCCTGGCTGAAGCCTGCAAACCAGCTGTCGCGAGAATCGTTGGTCGTCCCGGACTTGCCAGCCAGGTTCAACGAGCTTGGCAGTACGTTATAAACAGAACGCCCCGTACCTTCGCGCATCACCCGCTGCATCGCATTTTGCAGGAGGTAGATCGAGCCCGGATCGAAGCGCTGCTGGATCTGGAACGGGTAACGCTTGAGTGGTTCGCCCTCGGCAGTCAGAACGCTACGAATCCCTCGCATCGGAGTATTGAAACCGCCATTCGCAATGGTCTGGAACATTGTCGCAACCTGAATCGGACTCAGTGCACCAGCCCCCAGCAACATAGAAGGGTAAGCAGGCCAGTCAACGTCAACACCCAGCTTGCCGATGGTTTTGAATACATTCGGCACACCGACTTCAAGGCCGAGCTTGGCACTGGACAAGTTGTAGGAATGCGCCAACCCCTGATACAGGAAGATATTGCCGTGCGCTTTGTGATCGAAGTTTTGCGGCTTCCATACCTGACCGTCAGCACCTTTGACCTGGAACGGCTCATCCGCCACCCAACTGGTCAAGGTGTACTGGCTCGGGCGCTCCAGTGCAGTGAGGTAAATAGAAGGTTTGACCAATGAGCCAATTGGACGCACTGCGTCGATGGCCCGATTGAAACCGGCATAACCTGCCTTGCGGCTGCCGATCAACGCCTGGACTTCACCCGTTTCCGGGTTGGTTACAACCATGGCTGCTTCGACGTCATCCACACCCTTGCGACCCGACAGGCGCTTGAACGTCTCGCTCATGGCCGATTCGGACTTCATCTGCAGGATCGGATCAAAACTGGTGAAGATACGCAGACCTTCTTCGGTCAAGTCTTCATCGCGATAGTCCTCGCGCAACTGGCGCTTGACCAGATCAAGGAAGCCAGGGAAAGAACTGTCAGCCAGGCTACCGGTCTTGGTCACACCCAACGGCATTTTCTTGGCCGCTGCCACCGCTTCAGCTGTGGCCACACCCTGTTGCTCCAGCAGGTCGAGCACCAGATTGCGTCGTTCAAGTGCACGCTCCGGATTACGTCGCGGGTTGTAATAGGAAGGCCCTTTGACCAGCCCGACCAGCAACGCCACCTGATGCAACTTCAGCTCAGACAATGGCTGGCTGAAGAAATACTGACTGGCAAGACCAAAGCCGTGCACCGCCCGCTGGCCGTCCTGACCGACGAACACCTCATTGAGGTAAGCCTCAAGGATTTCCTGCTTGCTGTAATGAATTTCCAGCAAAACAGCCATCATCGCTTCAGTCAGCTTGCGGGTAAGACTGCGCTCGTTGGTCAGGTAGAAGTTCTTGACCAACTGTTGCGTCAGCGTACTACCGCCCTGGCGCATCTGCCCGGCAGAAGCGTTGACCCAGAATGCACGGGCAATCGACTTGGGCGACACACCGAAGTGGTGATAGAAATCACGGTCTTCAACAGTTACAAGTGTATCAAGCAGATACGGCGGAGCCTGATCGAGCTTGATCAGGATGCGGTCTTCCAGATTCTTGGGGTACAACCCCCCGATCATCAGGGGTTCCAGGCGAGCCACTGCCAGCTTGGCACCATTGGCCGAGGACAGGTCTGCAACATAATCGCCCGAGAAACGCACACGGATCTGCTGCGCGGGATCGGAGCCTTCATAGAACTGAAAACCGCGGGTATTAAGGTCCACGGTATTGCCACTGACGGCAGCGGCGCCCGGACCGTTCGCAACGCTCTCCCGTCGATAACCCAGCGCATCGAGCTCAATCAGGAAGTCATCCTTGCTGAGCTTCTGCCCAACAAAGAGCTCAAGCGGGCGCGCATACACCTTGGCAGGGATCATCCAGCGCTTGCCGGAAAATTTCTCCTGAACAATGGCATCAAGGTAAATAGCGAAGCCAGCCAGCACGACGAGCCCGACAATGCCGAGCTTCAACCCCCAGCCTAACCAGGTACGAAGGCCGCCAGAGGCAGGTTTTTTTGCTTTGCGAGAGGATCGAGTACGAGTCATGGCGGCGGATTATACGCACTTTGCCGGGGTTCGACAGACACCCTTACCGGAGGTTTGCAGCCTCGCGCCAAGCGGCCATAATGGCCACCTTGACGCATTTAATGAAACATCACTCTTGAAGGATCGTCCGTGAGCCAGTCACTGATTGCAGCCCTGCAGAACCCCGCCCTGTTTCCACATCCGGTTGAGGGTTTCCAGCTCATCGAAACGCACATTTCGTGGGTGCTGCTCACCGGCCCCTTCGTTTACAAATTCAAGAAACCCGTCAACTTCGGCTTCCTGGACTTCACGACGCTGTCTGCTCGTGAGCACTTCTGCAAGGAAGAACTGCGCCTCAACCAGCGCCTGACTGACGACTTGTACCTGGAAGTCATCCCGGTAACAGGCAGCGCCGAAGCGCCACAATTGGGTGGCGAAGGCGAAGTCATCGAATACGCGCTGAAAATGCGCCAGTTCCCGCAGGACGGGCTGCTGAGCACTTTGCAGGCAAATGGTGAGTTGACTCCGACGCACATCGATAACATTGCGACCCAGATCGGCCAGTTCCATCTTGCCGCCCCGAAGGTCGGCCCGGAAAACGAACTGGGCTCGCCTGACAGCGTTATGGCCCCGGTCCTGCAAAACTTTGAACAAATCCGCCCGCTAATCAGCGAAAAGGCCGACCTTCTGCAACTCGATGCCTTGCAAGCCTGGGCCGAATCAAGCTTCGAAAGGCTCAAACCGCTCCTCGCCCGGCGCAAATCAGACGGGTTCATCCGCGAGTGCCACGGTGACATCCATCTGGGCAACATCACCCTGATCAATGACAAGGTCGTCATTTTCGACTGCATCGAATTCAACGAACCGTTCCGCATGACGGACGTCTATGCCGATATCGGTTTCCTGGCGATGGACCTGGAAGACCGTGGCCTCAAGTCTCTGGCACGCCGGCTTGTCAGCCAGTATCTGGAGTTGACCGGTGACTATCAGGGCCTGGAGCTGCTGAACTTCTACAAGGCCTATCGTGCGCTGGTACGCGCCAAGGTTGCGCTGTTCACTCTGCCGGCGGACGCCGACGCGGTTCAACGCGGCGCCACGCTGCGCCAGTACCGCAACTACGCCAATCTTGCGGAAAGCTATAGCGCCATCCCGTCGCGTTTTCTGGTGATCACCCACGGCGTATCCGCAGTGGGCAAGAGCCACGTGGCCAAGCGTCTTGTGGAATCGCTCGGCGCTGTACGCCTGCGCTCGGACGTGGAACGCAAGCGACTGTTTGCCGGTCAGGACGCCAACCTTTATGAAGCCGATGCCAGCAACGCAACGTATGACCGCCTGCATGAGCTTGCCGGAGTGGTCCTGCGCGCCGGATTCCCGGTGGTGATCGATGCGACGTACCTTAAACAGGCACAACGCAAAGCCGCCTCAAAAGTCGCCGAAACTACGGGTGTGCCGTTCCTGATTCTGGATTGCGATGCACCGGAGGCTGTCATCGCTGGCTGGCTCGCTCAACGCCAGGCAGAAAACAACGACCCTTCAGACGCAACTATGGAAGTTATCCAGGCCCAACAAGCCAGCCGCGAACCGTTGACCGCAGAAGAAATCCTGCACAGCAAACGCGTCGAAACCAATAAAAGCAGTGATCTCGACAGCCTGATCGAAAACCTTCGTCAGCGTCTTCCTACGCTCTAAAACAATGTTTTGAGCCGTTTGGCAGTTAGTGCTTCACGGCTTCAAAATAGTGGCGATATACTGGCGTCATAATTCTAACGGAACGGAAAAGCGAGGCGCTATGAGTCAGCCCAAAGTACTGGATTCCCCGCTGTATGCGATGTTGCGCAACGACGATGTGGCCGGTTTCAACCAGGAAAAACCCAAGTCAGGCACCATCGATTTCAAGGGCGGTGATTTCCGCGGACTGGACCTGCGCAACCTTGACACAGCCGGCATCGACTTCACCGATGCCTACTTCCGCTCCGCCGATTTGCGCGGTCTTGACCTGACCAGCACACCGCTGGAAGGAGCAAGCATCGCACACGCCCAGATTTCCGGGACGTTCTTCCCTCGCGAGCTGAGCGCCGATGAGATCCTGATGTCGGTCAACTTCGGTACGCGCCTGCGCTACCGAACGCACTAAGCTTCCCGCACGTTCCGTATCGATCACGCCCGCATGCGCAATGCATGCCGGGCCGTGCTCGTGCTGCCCCGCCGCCCACTGATCACCTGAAGCTATCTATCCGATCACTGCCCCCTGCGCCTTTCTCCTCAAACGCTACAATATTTCCAGACTTGCCATGTTTTCACCCACAGTCAGAGCTCAACATTGCACGGAGGCATGATGAACGATGAACTGCAGCACCTGAAAAACGTCGGCAAGACGTCAGCCCAATGGTTACACGCCGTGGGCATACACAGCGCTTCGGACTTACGCCGGATGGGGGCTGTGGATGCTTATCGGGCGGTTCGAAAGCGAGGATTTCGAGCCACCAGAGTGCTGTTGTATGCGATTGATGCAGCGCTAATGGACATTCACTGGAATGACCTGCCCAATGATCGCAAAGACGTTTTGAACAAAATGGTCAGCCATCGGGCAAGCCCGCGAAAGGGCTGATTGAGCCCCTCTTGAAAATAGATGAGAAGAAGTCATTGACTTGCAAATGAGAATCGATATGATTATCACAACCGGTCGCGAGGCTGGCCGATAACTGAAAGACCTTGGTTCGGACTTTCAGATTATCTCCTCATCAGGCTAATCACGGTTTTTGACCCGGCTTTTTGCCGGGTCTTTTTTTGCCTGTGATTTTTATGCCAATGCAAATCCCCCGAAGAGTCACGTCCCCAGCCACCGTGCAATCAGTACCCATGCTCACTTGAACCCGGCGCAAGCACCCCAAGCTGTAGCAAAATATCGTCCAGCAAGCTTGAGCCCACCAGCCGTACGCGCTGGGCACTGACCCACTGCGGACCGAAGCGTGCGCGCGCCATGTCGATAAACAGCCTGGCCTCGGCAAGAGTTCGCAACCCACCGCAGAGTTTGAGCCCGACCTGCCCGCCGACGTCGACAATGCACTCAAGCATGATTCGTACAGCCTGGGGGGTAGGAGGGTTCACAAGCTTGCCGGTGCTGGTCTTGATAAAGTTCGCGCCCGCCAGAATCGCGCCCTGACAGGCATGACGAATGATCTGCGGATCACGCAGATCGCCCACTTCCAGGGTCACAGTGAGCACAGTATTCGGCCCGCATGCAGCGCGACATGCAGCAATCATGTCCTTCCCAGTCTGCTGGTCGCCCGAAAGCAGCGTACGAAACGGATACACCATGTCGATCTCATCAGCGCCCGACATGACCGCCGCACGCGTTTCAGAAACAACCGCCTCGATGCCCGGCGAGCCATATGGAAAATTGACTACCGCTACTACGCGAATATCGCGATGGAGTAGACGATCCAGGGTCGTTCGCGCCAGTAACACGAAGCGCGGATAGACGCAGATCGCCGCGATAGGCCCTAAAGGCGTCATAGCCCGCTGACATAAACCAATGACCCGCGCTTCAGTGTCGTTGACATCCAGCGCCATCAAATCGAACAGGCCAATCGCCTGGCGCCCCAATTGCTCATCTTCATTGCAGATATCCATGCTCATAAGTCGTCCTGATACGCTCAAACAATCAAAGCGAGAACATATATGAGCCACAGACCAGCAGATTGCCGTTGGGACCAAGAGAGAGATGGACTACGTGATAACCGGAAGTTTCCGAAATGAGGGCGTGACATCTTGCCCCCTGCCCCGTTGTCCGGCACAACCGCTATGCTGGCGCGCTCCTGCCAGTAAAAATCATGTTAAATCAGTCAGTTATATTTTTTATAACAGGAAGTCGCCAAACGACTACCCGTGCCTCTGTACACAACAGTCCTGCTCGCGCAGGGCTGCCTTTGAGGTTTGATCATCCGTATCCCGGCAAAGACTGACACACTGCCAGGCCTGAGAACCCACCTTCACGCGCCCAACGGAGGCCCTGGTGAAACTGCTCTGTACCGGTGACCAATTGCCGGAAGCCCAAAGCCGCGGCTTTGAAATCAATGGCCGAAAACTGTTCGCCACGCGTCGCAACGGGCGGGTGTTCGTCTATGACAACCGCTGCCCCCATCGTGGCGTGCCACTGGAATGGCAGCCCGACCAGTTTCTGGACCCCAGCGCCAGCTTGATTCACTGCGCGACTCACGGGGCCTTGTTCCTCATTGAAAGCGGCGAATGCGTGGCAGGCCCTTGTGAAGGAAAGTCATTACGCGGTATTGCCAGCCACGAAGATCATCAAGGCATCTGGATTGATATACCCGATATCGATTGATCAGCTTCTACGCCCCAACGCAGCGTCAAGGGACGATCAATGAAGATTTCCTCTGGTGTCAGATGCACGCCATACGCCAACACCTCAACGCCCGCCTCAACCGCCTCGCGCAACGCAGCGGCGTAGCCTGGATCAATCTCCTGAGCCGGTCGCACCGCTTCGATGCCCGTCAGATTGACGCAATACAACAACACCGCACGGACACCTTCGCGCGCCAGGGTCGCCAACTCCCGCAAGTGACGGGCACCACGCTGAGTGACCGCATCTGGAAACGCCGCCACTGCGCTGCCGTCAAAGCCCAGCGTGACGCTTTTGACCTCGACATAAGCCGGCCCCTGCGGATAATCCAGGCGGAAATCCACCCGGCTTTTTTCCTGACCGTAGGCCACTTCGCGCTTGAGAGCGGTGAAACCATTCAGTTCGGTGATGACACCTGCGCGTAGAGCCTCTTCTACCAAGGTATTCGCCCGCCCGGTGTTGACGCAGGCCAGCCGCCCCTGAGGGGTTTCGCTGATTTCCCAAGTGCCGGGCAACTTGCGCTTTGGGTCGTTGGAGCGGCTGAACCACACACGCCCGCCAGGCATCATGCAATTGAACATCGACCCCGTATTGGGGCAATGGATGGTCAGTAATTCGCCTTTGTCAGTCTGAATATCCGCTAGAAAACGCTTGTAGCGCACCAACAGCAAACCTTGTTCAAGCTCTGGAGAAAAACGCATCAGCCTTGCCAGCTCCTTAGTCCGCGCGCAATGCGCTCTACCGCCTCCTGCAAACGCGGCAAGCTCTGGGTATAGGCGAAACGCACGTGATGCCCCGCCTGGAAACGGCCAAAGTCCAGGCCCGGCGTGATCGCAACGTGCTCAGTTTCAAGGAAGTGCTGACAGAAAGAGAACGCATCGCCACCGAACGCACTGATGTCGGCATAGAGGTAAAACGCACCTTCGGGCTCCACTGCAATCCCAAAGCCCAATTCGCGTAACGCCGGTAACAAGTAGTCGCGACGCAGCCCGAACTCTGCACGGCGCTGCTCGAGGATTTCCAGCGTCTGTGGTTCAAAGCAAGCCAGCGCAGCATATTGGGCCATGCTAGGCGCGCTGATATAAAGATTCTGGGCCAGTTTTTCCAGATCAGCGACGGCTTCCTGAGGCGCCACCAGCCAGCCCAGTCGCCAACCGGTCATGCCGAAATACTTTGAAAAACTATTGAGAACGAACGCCTCATCGTCCACCTCCAGCACACTCGCAGCATCAGTGCCATAAGTCAGACCGTGATAGATCTCGTCCACCACCAAATGCCCGTTGCGCGCTTTGAGCGAAGAGGAAAGCGCTGCCAGCTCATCGCGACTCAGCAATGTACCGGTCGGGTTCGCAGGCGATGCAACCAGCGCGCCGACACTGTCCCGATCCCAATGCCGAGCCACCAGATCCGGCGTCAATTGATAGCGTTCCTGAGGCCCGACCGGCACCAACTGTGCCGCGCCCTCCACGAGGCGCAGAAAGTGCCGGTTACACGGGTAACCAGGGTCCGCCAGCAACCAGTGCTTGCCAGGGTCGACCAATAAACTGCTGGCCAGGAGCAGCGCGCCCGAACCACCGGGGGTCACCAGAATCCGCCCTGGATCCACCGTTACCCCGTAGCGCTGGTGATAAAAACCCGCGATGGCTTCACGTAATTCAGGCAGGCCTCGCGCCGCTGTATAACGGGTTTTACCCGCCGCCAGCGCAGCCTGCCCGGCCGCAACAATGGGTTGCGCGGTGGTGAAGTCAGGCTCGCCGATTTCCAGATGAATGACGTCGTGCCCCGCCGCCTGCAATTCATTCGCCCGTGCCAGCAACGCCATGACATGGAATGGTTCGATGGCGCGACTGCGCGCACTGTAGGGCTGAGCCATTAGCCTTCCTTAATTTGATCGGGCCGGATGCCTGTGGGCATACAAAATGATGAGCGATTCTACCCAAGCACTCACCTGCACAGGGAAGTTAATCACGGCACGACAATAGCGGGACGCGGAGCAGAATCTATCCAAATGGGTGTAACGCGTTTCAGGCGTTGAACGTTTTCTTCAGGCCCGCGTCTGTTGCAACGACCATTAACCGCCCAGGTTGAATGCACGCTCGACAACCGGGAGTAGCGCGCTCCGATTCGATCTGGTAAGTTCGCCCGCTTGCAGCCGCAGGGCCGGCAGGTGCCGGTGATGGATATTTTCCTGCGCAATGGATTAAAGAGTGAGAGGCGGTCCATTCATGCCCACCCAAGAAAAGCAGCAGAACAACCAGCTGAACGGTGACTTCAAGCCTTACGAACTCGGTAAGGGTGAAGAGTATATGAGCGCTGAAATGCGCGGCCACTTCACGAAAATCCTCAACGGCTGGAAGCAGCAGTTGATGAATGAAGTCGATCGCACCATGACTCACATGAAGGACGAGGCTGCCAACTTTCCTGATCCGGCCGATCGCGCCAGCCAGGAAGAAGAATTCAGTCTTGAACTTCGCGCTCGTGATCGCGAGCGCAAGTTGATCAAGAAGATCGACAAGACGCTGCAACTGATCGAAGACGAAGAATACGGCTGGTGCGAATCGTGCGGTGTAGAGATCGGCATCCGCCGCCTCGAAGCCCGCCCGACCGCCGACCTTTGCATCGACTGCAAAACGCTGGCAGAAATCAAGGAAAAGCAGGTCGGCAAGTAATACGACCCGCAACCTTGCACACAAAGGACGCTTCGGCGTCCTTTGTTGTTTCCAGCTCAGCCAATGCCCCTTTAGCAGCCAACTCTTCTCAACAACACGTAACTATCTGAGTTTACGCACAACCTGTGGGACCGGATTCATCCGGGAATGCGGCATTCATGGCGACGATGATGTGGCGGATGTACTGGCCTCTTCCCGGATGAATCCGGTCCCACAGGTTCTCTGTTTTCCGCGCAACAGCGCGGTGTCATAGACGCCGGACGATCTCCTACAGATATCCGACACTATCCAGTAACATCCGCCCCATGAAATCCCCCTCTTACATCGGGCGCTTTGCGCCAACGCCCAGCGGTTATCTGCACTTCGGCTCACTGGTCGCAGCGGTGGCGTCTTATCTCGACGCGCGCTCAGTCGGTGGCCAGTGGCTAATGCGCATGGAAGACCTCGACCCGCCACGAGAAGTCGCGGGGGCTCAAAGCGCCATTCTTGAGACGATCGAACGCTACGGCTTTGAATGGGATGGCCAACTGGTCACGCAGAGCCATCGTCACGAGGCTTATCAGGAAGTCATCAATCGCTGGTTCAATCACGGTCTTGCCTACGCCTGTACTTGCTCGCGCAAACAGCTCGAACCGTTTCAGGGTATCTATCCGGGCACTTGCAGAAACGCCGGACACTCGCCTGATAACGCTGCCATCCGCATCCGTGTACCCGAACTGCTGTACCGGTTCGAGGACCGGGTACAAGGCACGTTTCAACAACATCTTGGCCGGGAAGTCGGCGACTTTGTCATACGCCGTCGCGACGGGTTTTATGCCTATCAACTGGCAGTCGTCATTGATGACGCCATGCAGGGTGTTACCGATATCGTCCGCGGCGCCGACCTGCTCGACTCTACCCCGCGCCAGCTTTACCTTCAGGAATTACTCGGCGCACCGCAACCGCGCTATCTGCATGTACCACTGATTACCCAGCCCGACGGCCACAAGCTTGGTAAAAGCTATCGTTCGCCGCCCCTGGAAGCCGATCAGGCCACGCCTCTGCTGTTGAGGGCATTGCGCGCACTGGGCCAGGAAACAGAATCAGCACTCGCTTACGGCACACCTCAGGAAGTATTGAACTGGGCAATCGAGCGCTGGAACGTTTCCGCAATTCCTCGTCTGCGGAACCTTGAGGAGGCTGCAATAGACTGAGATAGAGCGGTCGACGCAAACTGGCAGACGCTGCCGCTCACGCGACGCTTGCAGGTTACTCGCCATCCGTTACCATGCCGCTCCTCAACTGCCGCAACGCGAATGAATCGTGAAGGAGGCCAAATGTATATTTACCGCTTGGTCTTGTTGCTGGTAGTCGGCATTTACCTGTTTTCGCCCGCCATCATGGATTGGTGGATTGACGCCACCGGCGCATGGTATCGGCCTTATTTGCTATGGCTGATCCTGATCGTAGTGACCTTCATTCTGCAGAGTCAAAAAGATGCCGATGAGCTTTAGCCTGACCCAGATGATTCTGGTCAGCGCCGCCTATCTGCTCATGCTGTTTGGTGTGGCATGGATCAGCGAACGCGGCGTCATCCCGCGCTGGGTGATCCGCCACCCGCTGACCTACACCCTTTCCCTCGGTGTTTACGCCAGTGCCTGGGCCTTCTACGGCACGGTGGGTCTGGCGTACCAGTACGGTTACGGCTTCCTTTCCAGCTACCTCGGGGTTTCCGGCGCATTTCTGCTGGCGCCCGTGTTGCTCTATCCGATCCTGCGTATCACCCGCACCTATCAACTCTCGTCCCTCGCGGACCTGTTCGCGTTCCGCTTTCGCAGCACCTGGGCGGGAGCACTGACCACGATATTCATGTTGATTGGCGTCCTGCCGCTACTGGCGCTGCAGATCCAGGCCGTCGCCGACTCGATTGGCATCCTGACCCGCGAGCCCGTCCAGGATCGAGTTGCCGTAGCGTTCTGCGCACTGATTACCCTGTTCACGATTTTCTTCGGCTCGCGCCACATCGCCACCCGCGAGAAACATGAAGGACTGGTGTTCGCCATCGCCTTTGAATCGGTGATCAAGCTGGTGGCCATCGGCGGCATTGGCCTTTATGCCTTGTATGGCGTGTTCGACGGCCCGCAACAACTTGAACTGTGGCTGCTGCAGAATCAAGCTACCCTCGCCGCCCTGCATACCCCCCTGCAGGAAGGCCCGTGGCGCACACTGTTACTGGTGTTCTTCGCCTCAGCCATCGTCATGCCGCACATGTACCACATGACGTTTACCGAGAATCTCAACCCGCGATCGCTGGTCAGCGCAAGCTGGGGCCTGCCGCTGTTCCTGTTGCTGATGAGTCTGGCCGTACCGTTAATTCTGTGGGCAGGGCTCAAACTTGGCGCCACCACCAGCCCCGAGTTTTTTACTTTGGGCATCGGCATCGCGGTAAACAGCAAGTCCCTGGCGTTGCTGGCTTATGTGGGTGGTCTGTCGGCGGCCAGCGGTCTGATCATCGTCACCACGCTGGCGCTGTCGGGCATGGCGCTAAACCATCTGGTGCTGCCGCTTTATCAGCCTCCGGCCGAGGGCAATATCTACCGCTGGCTGAAATGGACCCGTCGCGCCTTGATCGTGGCGATCATCATGGCTGGTTACGGTTTTTACCTGCTGCTGGGTGCCCAGCAGAACCTGGCCAATCTGGGCATCGTCGCGTTTGTCGCCACGCTTCAGTTTCTGCCCGGCGTGCTCTCAGTGCTGTATTGGCCCGCCGCCAATCGCCGCGGCTTCATCGCCGGGTTGCTGGCGGGTATCACGGTCTGGGTTTTCAGCATGTTGTTGCCGTTGATTGGCGACCTCCAAAGCGTCTACCTACCGCTGCTGAACAAGATCTACAAACTGAACGAGACCAGTTGGCACATGGCAGCGATTGCTTCGCTGGCCGTCAACGTGCTGGTCTTCACGCTGATTTCGCTGTTCAGCAACCCAAGCCCCGAAGAAGCCAGCGCTGCCGAAGCGTGCGCTGTAGATAACGTACGTCGCCCGCAGCGCCGCGAGCTACACGCTGTATCGCCTCAGGAGTTCGCCACGCAACTGGCCAAACCCTTGGGGGCCAAGGCCGCACAAAAAGAAGTCGAGCAGGCGTTGCGCGATCTTTACCTGCCATTCGACGAACGTCGGCCTTACGCGTTGCGCCGGTTAAGGGACAGAATCGAAGCCAACCTCTCAGGCTTGATGGGCCCCAGCGTGGCACAGGACATGGTTGAAACGTTTTTGCCGTATAAATCCAGCGGCGAGAACTATGTCACCGAAGACATCCACTTCATCGAGAGCCGGCTTGAGGACTACCACTCGCGCCTGACCGGTCTGGCAGCTGAGCTTGACGCGCTGCGCCGCTATCACCGCCAGACACTTCAAGAGCTACCGATGGGTGTGTGTTCGCTGGCCAAGGATCAGGAAATCCTGATGTGGAACAAAGCCATGGAAGAACTCACCGGCATTGCCGCCCAGCGCGTCGTGGGCTCTCGGCTTGAGACCATTACCGAACCCTGGAAAGAATTGCTCAGCGGCTTCATTAATGTGCCCGACGAACACTTGCATAAGCAGCGCTTGCCTCTGGATGGTCAAATCCGTTGGCTGAATCTGCACAAAGCCGCTATCGATGAACCACTGGCACCGGGCAACAGCGGGCTGGTGCTGCTGGTTGAAGACCTGACCGAAACGCAGATGCTGGAAGACAAACTGGTGCACTCCGAGCGCCTTGCCAGTATTGGTCGCCTGGCAGCCGGGGTTGCCCACGAGATCGGCAACCCGATTACCGGCATTGCCTGCCTTGCGCAAAACCTGCGCGAAGAGCGTGAGGAAGATGGTGAACTGACCGAAATCAGCAGCCAGATCCTCGAACAGACCAAGCGTGTTTCACGCATCGTTCAATCATTGATGAGTTTCGCCCATGCAGGCAGCCATCAACATAGCGATGAAGCGGTTTGCCTGGCTGAAGTGGCACAGGATGCCATTGGCCTGCTGGCGTTGAACCGGCGCAACTTCGAAGTCCAGTTCTATAACCTGTGCAACCCCGAACACTGGGTCGACGGTGATCCGCAGCGGCTCGCACAGGTACTGATCAACCTGCTCTCCAACGCCCGCGACGCCTCACCTGCCGGTAGCGCCGTCAGGGTCAGGAGCGAAGTATCCGAACACACTGTCGATCTGATCGTAGAAGACGAAGGCAGTGGAATTCCGAAAGCAATCATGGATCGATTGTTCGAACCGTTCTTCACCACCAAGGACCCGGGTGAAGGGACTGGACTGGGCCTCGCGCTGGTCTATTCCATCGTTGAAGAGCATTATGGACAGATCACCATCGACAGCCCGGTTGATACCGAGCACGAGCGCGGGACCCGTATTCGGGTCACACTGCCACGCCATGTCGAAGCGACGTCCGCCGTGAAATGAGCCCGTCGAGAGAATTGAATAAATGCCCCATATTCTGATCGTCGAAGACGAAACAATCATCCGCTCGGCCCTTCGCCGCCTGCTGGAACGTAACCAGTACCAGGTCAGCGAAGCAGGTTCGGTGCAGGAAGCACAGGAACGTTTCAGCATTCCTTCGTTTGATCTGATCGTCAGCGATTTGCGCTTGCCCGGGGCTCCCGGCACTGAGCTGATAAAGCTCGGCGAGGGCAAACCGGTGCTGATCATGACCAGCTACGCCAGCCTGCGCTCGGCTGTCGACTCCATGAAAATGGGCGCCGTCGATTACATTGCCAAGCCATTCGATCACGACGAAATGCTTCAGGCAGTTGCCCGTATCCTGCGCGATCGCCAGACCGTGCAAAGCATTCAGGCTGACCGCAGCGCCGCCAAAGCCGGTAACCCGGACAAAGCTGGCGTTGATAACAGCAATGGCGAGATCGGCATCATTGGCTCCTGCGCCCCCATGCAGGATCTCTACAGCAAGATTCGCAAGGTCGCCCCTACCGATTCGAACGTGCTGATTCAGGGCGAATCAGGCACGGGTAAAGAGTTGGTTGCGCGCGCACTGCATAACCTTTCGCGCCGGGCAAAAGCCCCGATGATTTCGGTTAACTGTGCGGCGATTCCGGAAACACTGATCGAGTCTGAGTTGTTCGGTCACGAAAAAGGCGCGTTCACCGGCGCCAGCGCTGGTCGTGCCGGGCTGGTGGAAGCGGCCGATGGCGGTACGCTGTTCCTCGACGAAATTGGCGAATTGCCACTCGAAGCCCAGGCGCGTCTATTGCGCGTGCTGCAAGAGGGCGAAATTCGTCGTGTGGGTTCAGTCCAGTCACAGAAAGTGGACGTACGCCTGATCGCGGCCACCCACCGGGATCTCAAGAGCCTGGCCAAAGTCGGCCAGTTCCGCGAAGACCTTTATTACCGTCTGCACGTTATTGCCCTGAAGCTCCCCGCACTGCGCGAGCGCGGTAACGATGTGCTGGATATCGCTCGCGCCTTCCTGACCCGACAAAGTCTCAAAGCCGGTCGTAACGATCTGAGGTTTGCTCCCGACGCAGAGCTCGCCATTCGCCAGTACACCTGGCCAGGCAACGTTCGCGAACTGGAAAACGCTGTGGAACGGGCCGTCATCCTGTGTGAAAGCCCGGAAATCTCAGCCGAGCTGCTGGGCATCGACATTGAGCTCAGCGATCTGGAAGACGAAGACTTCATCGGCCTCGCTCCCCAGCAAGGCTCGGCAAGCTCCACCAGCCACGAACCTACCGAAGATCTGTCCCTTGAGGACTATTTTCAGCACTTCGTGCTGGAGCATCAGGACCACATGACCGAGACAGAGCTGGCGCGCAAACTGGGCGTCAGTCGCAAATGCCTGTGGGAACGTCGCCAGCGCTTGGGCATTCCTCGTCGCAAAGGCGTTGCCAGCGAAACCTGACCACAAGGCTCTGGCCTGCGCCTTCCGGCCAGACCAGAAACTGTTACCTCAACAGGTGGGCGTAACAAAAGCCGGGGTTTACGGTAACGAAAACCCCGGCTTTTTTGTGCCGCCAAAAAGCCATCTAATCGCTGAAAGCCCCGGTTTTAAAGGGTTTTCAAAAGTTGGCACAGGTCCTGCTATATCTACCAGTACAAGAACAACAAAAACACGCAGTGCTAAACACCATAATAAAAACAATACGAATCGACTCACGCATAACAAGAACAACACGGCGGAGGCGCAGCTAACTGATTCTTTTGGAGAGGCGTTGTATTTGGGGCTTGCCCCGCAACCAGGCTGAGAACAACAAAAACTACCCTTAGGTAGCGCCTGAACTGGTTGGATCGAATGATCATTGCAACACAGCGACCAAAGCAATCCGTTTGCTCTTGACTCCCGATTGGGAGGTTTCACAGACGAAAGTCTCGTGAATGGGCACTCAACAAAAACAAGAAGCCCACAGACAAAATAAAAATAAGAGCACGCACTTTGGGGGAGCTTCGGCTCCCCCAGTAGCTTCTGAAAGAAACTCCCTCCTGACACATCCCCAGATTGAAATGCGCTCTCAATGAATCACCGAATCCTGTAGGAGCTGCCGAAGGCTGCGAAAGCATTCTCATGGCAGACCCAATTCGCAGCCTTCGGCAACTCCTACAGATCTCAGCGCCTGGCAGATGGCTTAACACCATCGCGCAGCTTCCTACACCATCCCCTGACTAAATGCTAGAATCCCCGCCCATCATGCGGTCATTCTTCGTTTATGGCCGAATATTCCTTCAAACAGTGCATCCCATGCTGAAGAAGCTGTTCCAGTCATTCCGTACTCCACTGCGTAAACCGCAGCAACATATTCGCAGCACGCCTGAAGTGCTCAACAGCAGCCAACACTCGCTGCAACGCGGCCAATTCAGTCGCTATGCGGTGAATATTGTCGAACGCCTGCAAAATGCCGGCTATCAGGCTTATCTGGTTGGCGGCTGTGTCCGTGACCTGATGCTGAATATCACGCCCAAGGACTTCGACGTCGCCACCAGCGCCACTCCGGAGCAGGTGCGTGCCGAATTCCGTAACGCCCGTATCATTGGCCGCCGCTTCAAACTGGTCCACATCCACTTCGGTCGAGAAATCATCGAAGTGGCCACGTTCCGCGCCAACCATCCGCAAGATGATGA
Organism: Pseudomonas viridiflava; assembly: GCF_900602065.1. Lineage (GTDB taxonomy): Bacteria > Pseudomonadota > Gammaproteobacteria > Pseudomonadales > Pseudomonadaceae > Aquipseudomonas. The sequence goes on from NZ_UWFN01000328.1 coordinate 24,760, forward strand.
AGAAGAGGACAGCAATCAGTCCTCGCGTAATGAAAGCGGGCGGATTCTGCGCGACAACGTTTACGGCACCCTTGAAGACGACGCCCAGCGCCGCGATTTCACCATCAACGCGCTGTATTACGATCCGGTCAGCGAGCGCATTCTCGACTACGCCAACGGCGTACATGACATTCGCAATCGCCTGATCCGTCTGATTGGTGATCCGGAGCAGCGTTATAAAGAAGACCCGGTCCGCATGCTGCGTGCCGTGCGTTTCGCCGCCAAGCTGGATTTCGGTATCGAGAAGCACAGCGCCACGCCGATCCGACCGCTGGCACCGATGCTGCGCGATATCCCTTCGGCACGACTGTTCGAAGAAGTGCTCAAACTGTTCCTGTCCGGCTACGCCGAGCCTACCTTCGAAATGCTGGTAGATCTGGAACTGTTCGACCCGCTGTTCCCGGCCAGCGCCAAGGCCTTGGAATATCGCCCGACGTACACCCACACGCTGATCAGCCAGGCCCTGGCCAACACTGACCTGCGGATCAAACAGAACAAACCGGTCACTCCGGCATTCCTGTTCGCGGCACTGTTGTGGCCTGCCTTGCCAGCCAAAGTGCTGCGCCTGCAAGAGCGCGGCATGCCGCCGATACCGGCCATGCAGGAAGCAGCCAACGAGCTGATCATCGAGCAGTGCCAGCGCATTGCCATTCCAAAGCGCTTCACCATGCCGATTCGGGAAATCTGGGACATGCAGGAGCGTCTGCCACGCCGCTCCGGTAAGCGTGCTGACCTGTTGCTCGATAATCCACGCTTCAGGGCCGGGTACGATTTCCTGCTGCTGCGTGAAAGCGCGGGCGAAGAAACCGATGGTCTTGGCGAATGGTGGACCGATTATCAGGACGCCAACGACAGCGAACGCCGTAACATGATCAGCGAACTGGGTAGCAAACCCGACGCCGGCGCGCCTCGCAAACGCCGCCGCAGCAGTGGCCCTAAACGCAAACGTGCCGGTGGTGACGCGCCGGCCGCATCGGGCGAGTAACAACCTGTGGAACGCGTCTATATAGGCATGGGCAGCAATCTGGCTGCCCCCGCCGACCAATTGCGCCAGGCCATCAGGGCCTTGGCGAAACTGCCGCAGAGCAAATGGGTAGGCGTCTCTTCCTTCTATGTAAGCGACTCGCTGCTGCCCAATCAACCGCGTTACACCAACGCCGTTGCAGCGCTGGATACCACGCTCGAACCTCTGGCACTGCTCGACGCCTTGCAGGCCATCGAACAGGGCCAGGGTCGGGAACGCACCGAGCGCTGGGGGCCACGCACGCTGGACCTGGACATTCTGGTATTTGGCGAGCGCCTGATCGACGAACCACGACTCAAGGTGCCGCATTACCACATGCAGGCCCGGGCTTTCGTGCTTTATCCGCTGGCCGAGCTTGCCCCTGACTTACAACTGGCCGACGGCCGCTCCCTGAGTAAATTGCTGACCCGCTGCCCGTTTGAAGGTATCGAGCGCCTGACACCTCAAGCGTAACAGACGACACGCGGTAACACTCATCTGTAACACCTCGCGCACACCGTGTTTAACGGCGTGCTCACCTGCACCATGGTCGGCAAAAACAGGCAATTGACTTAATCCCCCCTCCTCACGAAGATAGGCGTCCCGCCAGCCTGTTCGCTGGCTTATGGGCGCAAGCAGGCTGCTTTTAAACACCGCACACGACGGTGTACCTGCTTCTCCAGGATGAATTTCACGCGCTGCTCGCCGTAGTGTTCACCGCGCCTGACAGAGGACTTTTCCATGCCAGATATCACCGTAACGTCGTTGCAGGCACTCAAGCAGAAAGGCGAAAAAATCGCCATGCTGACTTGCTATGACGCGACCTTTGCCCATGCCGCCAGCCAGGCTGGCGTTGAAGTGCTGCTGGTCGGCGACTCGCTGGGCATGGTCCTGCAAGGCCATGACAGCACGCTGCCTGTGACCACTGCCGATACGGCCTATCACGTTGCCTGCGTTAAACGTGGTAACCAGGGCGCGCTGATCATGGCCGACCTGCCCTTCATGTCTTATGCAACCCTGGACCAGACTTACGCCAACAGCGCCGCATTGATGCAGGCGGGCGCACACATGGTCAAAATTGAAGGCGCTGCCTGGCTGGCTGAGTCGATTCGTCTGCTGGCCGATCGTGGTATCCCGGTCTGCGCGCACATGGGCCTGACTCCGCAATCAGTCAACGTGCTGGGCGGTTACAAGGTTCAAGGGCGTCTGGAAACCCAGGCGCGGCAGATGCGCGCCGATGCGATCACCCTGGAACAGGCCGGTGCGGCGATGATTCTGCTGGAATGCGTACCGAGCGAACTGGCGCAAGAGATCAGCCATGCGGTGAAAATCCCGGTCATCGGTATTGGCGCAGGCAGCGCCACCGACGGTCAGGTTCTGGTGATGCATGACATGCTCGGCCTTTCCATCACCGGGCGCGTCCCCAAGTTCGTGAAGAACTTCATGACCGGTCAGCCTGACATCCAGGCAGCACTTCACGCCTATGTCACGGCAGTCAAAGACGTCAGCTTCCCCGCCACAGAACACGGATTCTCGGCATGAACACAGTAAAAACCGTACGCGAATTGCGCGCCGCTATCGCTCGTGCACGCAGTGAAGGCAAGCGGATCGGCCTCGTGCCTACCATGGGTAACCTGCACAGCGGCCATACAGCGCTGGTAACCAAAGCAGCACAGCGCGCCGACTTCGTAGTAGCGACTATTTTCGTCAACCCCATGCAGTTCGGCCCCAACGAAGATTTGGCGACCTACCCGCGCACCCTCGCTGCCGATCAGGAAAAGTTGCTCGAAGCAGGTTGCCACCTGTTGTTCACGCCCAACGTTGAAGAAATGTATCCCCACGGGATGACCGACCAGACCGTGGTCAGCGTTCCTGTTATTTCCGAAGGGTTGTGCGGCGCCAGTCGCCCCGGTCATTTCGACGGTGTATCCACCGTTGTCAGCAAGCTGTTCAACATGGTCCAGCCTGATCTGGCCGTGTTCGGCGAAAAAGACTTTCAGCAACTGGCAGTCATCCGTGCGCTGGTTCGCGACCTGAACATGCCGATTCAGATCATTGGCGAGCCAACCGTGCGCGCCGACGACGGCCTTGCACTGTCGTCACGCAATGGTTATCTCAACGAAGAACAACGCGCTACCGCACCCACCCTTTATAAAGTCATCCAGGAGATTGGCGCAGCAGTCGATAGCGGTGACAAAAACTTCGTCACCCTGCTCGAGGCTGGCAAGCGCCAGCTCGAAGCGGTCGGGTTCCGCCCCGACTATCTGGAAATCCGCGAAGCCACCAGCCTGCGCCCCGCGACCGATCAAGATGGCGATCTGGTGATTCTGGCCGCAGCGTTTCTGGGCAAGACCCGCTTGATCGATAATCTGCATTTGAACCGCGAGCAGCATTAAGCCCGGCAAAACAGGGGACCCTGTAGGAGCTGCCGAAGGCTGCGATGGCGGTGTGACAGGACGAGCGCTTTCGCAGCCTTCGGCAGCTCCTACAATTTGCGTATCTTCCTGCCTACACTCGGCAATGAACTTAGCACCACCCGCAATGCCCTATTCGTACCGGTTTCATCGCGTCTGTTCATCCAGCAGACAGCAACATGTGAAATAGTACCGGGCACCGAGCAGTTCAGGCGCAGACACAGCCGCACATTATGTTTAGTCTTGGTGCCAAGATTAAAAAGTCTGCTTATCTTCGCTTTCAGTGTTTAGCCAGTTCCAAGTACAAGGAAACCCGCAGCGATGGCGTACTACCGCACCCCTTCTGATGTGACCGCCCTGCCCGCATGGCAGGCGCTCAACCAACACCGCGAAGCCATGCAGGATTTCAGCATGCGCGAAGCCTTCAATGCTGACCCGCAGCGTTTCAGCCAATTCACCCTGAGCAGTTGCGGACTGTTCCTCGATTACTCGAAGAACCTGATCAACGCCGAAACGCGCGACTTGCTGGTCAAGCTGGCCAATGAAGTGGGCCTCAAAGACGCCATCAAGGCGCAGTATGACGGCGAGCTGGTCAACTCTTCCGAAGGCCGCCCGGCCCTGCACACCGCGTTGCGGCGTCCGGTGGGCGACAAGCTGCAGGTCAACGGCGTCAATGTGATGCCTGAAGTGCACAAGGTGCTGAACCAGATGACTGATCTGGTCGGCCGCATTCATGACGGCCTGTGGCGCGGTTACACCGAGAAGCCGATCACCGACGTGGTGAACATCGGCATCGGTGGCTCATTCCTCGGCCCGGAGCTGGTCTCTGAAGCGCTGTTGTCCTACGCCCAAAAAGGCGTGCGCTGCCATTACCTGGCGAACATTGACGGCAGTGAGTTCCACGAACTAACCATGAAGCTGCGCGCCGAAACGACGCTGTTCATTGTTTCGTCGAAAACCTTCACCACTCTGGAAACCCTCAAGAACGCGACCGCTGCTCGTGCCTGGTATCTGGCACAAGGCGGATCCGAGGCTGAGCTGTATCGCCACTTCATCGCCGTGTCGAGCAACAACGCCGCAGCCGTAGCGTTCGGGATCCGTGAAGAGAATATCTTCCCGATGTGGGACTGGGTCGGCGGCCGTTACTCGTTGTGGTCGGCCATTGGGCTGCCTATCGCACTGGCTATCGGCATGTCCAACTTCAAGGAACTGTTGTCCGGTGCTTATTCCATGGACCAACACTTCCTGACCGCACCGTTCGAGCAGAATATGCCGGTGCTGCTGGGTCTGCTGGGCGTCTGGTACGGTAATTTCTGGGGCGCGCAGAGCCACGCGATCCTGCCTTACGACCACTACCTGCGCAACATCACCAAGCATTTGCAACAGCTGGACATGGAATCCAACGGCAAAAGCGTCCGCCAGGACGGCACGCCGACGGCGACCGACACCGGCCCGGTCATCTGGGGTGGCGTAGGCTGCAATGGCCAGCACGCGTATCACCAGTTGCTGCACCAAGGCACCCAACTGATCCCGGCCGACTTCATCGTGCCGATTGTCAGCTTCAACCCGGTTTCTGATCACCACCAGTGGCTGTACGCCAACTGCCTGTCGCAAAGCCAGGCACTGATGATCGGTAAAACCCGTGCAGAAGCCGAAACCGAACTGCGTGACAAAGGCCTGAGCGAAGAAGACGTGCAGAAGCTTGCACCGCACAAGGTCATCCCCGGCAACCGTCCGAGCAACACCTTGGTGGTCGAGCGCATCAGCCCTCGCCGCCTTGGTGCGCTGGTCGCCATGTATGAGCACAAGGTCTTTGTGCAAAGCGTGATCTGGGGTATCAACGCCTTCGACCAATGGGGCGTGGAGCTGGGCAAGGAAATGGGTAAAGCCGTTTACCAACGCCTGACCGGTGGCACCGACGAGCCAGCCGACGATGCTTCGACCCAAGGCCTGATCAACTACTTCCGCGGCCGTCACCGCGGCTGATTGTCCCAAAGCGACACCCAAACCCGCTGCTCTCGCAAGAGACGGCGGGTTTTGTGCTCTTGGGGTTAACGCTGTACTTGTGGGAGCTGGGCTTGCCCGCGATGAACGATAACCAGATTAATGCCTGTAAATCAGGTTGGCCTTATCGCGGGCAAGCCCAGCTCCCACAAGAGATAGCACCTCAGGCTAGACTCAGTGCGCCTCAACCCGCGCCAGCGAGCGATCCAGCTCAGTCCTGGCCATGCCGATCAAGTGCACCACCGAAAAAGCAAGATCACGTTTCGGGCCGTTGAGGCTGTCGCCGGATTCGTACGCCGTCGCCGCAGCGCAACGCAGGAGTTCGCTGACGTGCAGCAGGGATTCTTCGAGGGAAATGTCTGGTGGATCCGGTGTTACTTTTTTCATGCAGGTTGCTCCCGTTAGGGCCACCGGAAGTTCGCTGCTAAACAAACAAGGGTGGCGGCTTTGTCGCGGGTTAGCAGACCGGCGCAACCTACAAAACCGGCGCACTCGAAAGTGCCCCACGCAAAGCCGCCATAAGCGGTAATAGCGCGTCGTAGAAATTGCGGAACAGGCTGCTAAACCCGATCACTGATGAGCAGTGACCGGCGCAGCCTAGAGAGCAAAACCCACCCACGCAAGGGGTCAGGATTTTCTAGGAAACTTCACTCAGATGAAAGGGACAGGTCTGTCGGAGGCGGCCTATATTTCGCCCATTTCGTTAGCATTCGTAACAATAAACACCGCGTCTGTAGGAGCTGCCGAAGACTGCGAAGGCGGCCTGTCTGACACACAGCCAATCGCAGCCTTCGGCAGCTCCTACAGAGCGGGCACGTGGCATCCCACCCAATTGAACCCACCCTCCCCCAACAAGCTCCTATTCTTTGATGACTCCACAAGAATAAGGAACCGTCATGTTCGATATCAGCAAGTTCCCCAAGGCAGAAGCAGTACGTCAGGCCGCACAGCTCAGCCACTCAGACTATGAGCGTATGTACCGTCAATCGGTGGAGCAACCTGACCAGTTCTGGGCCGAGCAGGCCAAGCAGTTCCTCGACTGGTCAGCCCCTTGGAGCGCCGTGCAAAAGACCGACCTGAAAACCGGCGCTGCTCAGTGGTTCAAAGATGCCAAACTCAATGTCAGCTACAACTGCATCGACCGCCATCTGAAAGATCGCGGTGAGCAGGTCGCAATTATCTGGGAAGGCGACAACCCTTCCGACTCGGCCAAAATCACCTACAGGCAACTCCATCAGCACGTCGCTCGCCTGGCCAACGTGCTGAAAAGCCGGGGCGTGAAGAAAGGTGATCGGGTGTGCATATACATGCCGATGATCCCCGAAGCCGCTTACGCGATGCTCGCCTGTACGCGAATTGGCGCGATGCATTCGGTGGTGTTCGGTGGGTTCTCGCCTGAAGCCCTGCGCGACCGGATTCTCGACGCCGACTGCCGCACAGTGATTACGGCTGACGAAGGTGTTCGCGGCAGCAAACAAGTACCGCTCAAGCAAAACGTCGACAAGGCATTGCAGAGCTGCCCGAACGTCAGCACCGTACTGGTCGTGCAGCGGACCAAAGGCAAGGTCGAGTGGGTGCCTGATCGGGATATCTGGTACCACGAAAGCGTGCAAAGCGTGACAGACGATTGTCCACCCGAAGCCATGGACGCCGAAGACCCGCTGTTTATCCTCTACACCTCTGGCAGCACCGGCAAACCCAAGGGGGTTTTGCATACCACTGGCGGCTATCTGCTGCAGGCCGCCATGACCTTCCAGTACGCTTTTGACTATCACGATGGCGAGGTCTTCTGGTGTACGGCAGATGTCGGTTGGGTCACGGGCCATAGCTACATTGTGTACGGGCCGTTGGCCAATGGTGCCACCACCCTGATGTTCGAAGGCGTGCCCAACTATCCCGATGCGTCGCGCTTCTGGCAGGTCATCGACAAGCATCAGGTGAATATTTTCTACACCGCGCCAACGGCCTTGCGCGCCTTGATGCGTGAAGGTCCCAAGCCCCTGCAATCCACGTCCCGGGAAAGTCTGCGATTACTCGGCAGCGTCGGTGAGCCTATTAACCCTGAAGCGTGGGAATGGTATTTCCGTGAGGTAGGCAAAGAGCGCTGCCCCATTATCGATACCTGGTGGCAGACCGAAACCGGCGGCATCATGATGACCCCACTGATCAGCAACAGCCCGATCAAGCCAGGCTGCGCGACCCAGCCGATGTTTGGTGTGCAGCCCGTTTTACTCGATGAAAAGGGCAACGAGATTGAAGGTCCGGCCAGCGGTTTATTGGTCATCAAAGCCAGCTGGCCTGCGCAAATTCGCAGCGTCTATGGCGACAATCAGCGCATGATCGACACCTACTTCAAACCGTTCCCCGGCTACTACTTCACTGGTGACGGCGCCCGCCGTGATGAAGATGGCGATTACTGGATCACAGGGCGTGTTGATGACGTGATCAATGTGTCAGGCCATCGCATTGGCACGGCGGAAGTAGAAAGCGCATTGGTCCTGCACGACAGCATCGCCGAAGCCGCCGTGGTCGGTTACCCCCACGATGTCAAAGGCATGGGCATTTATGCCTTTGTCACGCCCATGGACGGAGTCGACGCCAACGACGAACTGAAGAAACAGCTGCTCGCCCACGTCAGCTCGGAGATTGGCAGCTTTGCAAAACCGGAATTGATCCAATGGGCTCCCGCCCTGCCAAAAACCCGCTCGGGCAAGATCATGCGGCGTATTTTGCGCAAGATCGCCTGCAATGAACTGGATAGCCTGGGCGACACATCAACCCTGGCTGACCCGAGCGTGGTGGAGGGGCTGATCGACAAACGCTTGAATCGTTGAGCGAAGCGGGGCATGGTCGCTGCCAAGAATTGCGGCAGCGACCGCGCTCTCGAATTGAAATGAAATTTTATTGTGGGAGCGAATTCATTCGCGAAGGGGTTACCTGTTAAAACATTGGCGACTGACACACCGCTTCGCGAATAAATTCGCTCCCACAGGTTATGCAGTTGTTGCTATAGCGTGTATCCACTCCTGAAAGCGATTGTTAACGAGCCCCCATGGAATTCATCCGCAGTCGTATCGAAACCCAGGTGATGAGCCTGACGGGCTTATCCCTCGGTCAACTCGATCTGGAAAATCCCAAGGGCGATCCGGGTCTGTTTGGGCCAGACGCTATTTGCTGGCAGGTGCATGGAGACTTTCCCACCATGCTGATCGGCGGTATCAGCGCCCTGATGCTGCAAGCCTTGCATCCTCTTGCACTGGCTGGCGTGTGGGATCACTCCAACTTTCGCCAGGACATGCTTGGACGGCTACGGCGTACCGGGCAATTTATTTCCGGGACGACCTTCGGCTCAACCCGCGATGCCAACTGGCTGATCGACAAAGTCCGCACGATCCATTTGCAGGTCATCGGTACTGCACCGGATGGTCGCCCTTATGCTGCCAGCGATCCTGACTTGCTGACGTGGGTGCATGTAGCCGAGGTCAGCAACTTCCTTGCGGCGCACCTGCGCTACCTTAATCCGGAGCTTTCGCTGGCAGATCAGGACAAGTACTACGCAGAAACCGCCGTTATCGCAGAGCGCCTCGGTGCCCGAAACGTCCCCCACTCCTCCCAGGCAATTGCCGAGTACCTCGAACAGATGCGGCCTCAGTTGCTGTGCGACGAACGGAGCCGGGAAGTGCTGCGCATTCTGCTGAACGCACCCGCGCCGAGTATGCTGGCGAAACCCATGGGCGCACTGATGATGCAGGCCGGTATCGACCTGCTACCTCTGTGGGCCAGTGAAATGCTGGAGCTGCACCAGTCCCGGCTGCGACGACGAATGATTCGTGCCGGCGTCAAACGCAGCGCTCCGGTGCTGCGCTGGGCGGTACGCAACGCCTCTATTCATCGCGCCCGCCGACGGATGGGGCTGTAATCACCGAATCAGTACTGGCCAGTTCTCGGTTGGAAGCTGGCCCGGCTTCTGTGCCAACATGTCTTTCTGATCACAGCGAATCGGGCGGCCTGCAAAGCGCCTGACGTAAAACCCAATAATAGTGAGGATCCGCGCCATGCAAGACGTCGTTATCGTTGCCGCCACTCGTACCGCAGTCGGAAGTTTCCAGGGCTCACTGGCGAATGTATCCGCAGTCGACCTGGGCGCAGCAGTCATCCGTCAGCTTCTGGTACAAACCGGGCTGGATGGCGCGCAAGTCGATGAAGTCATCATGGGGCAGGTGCTCACAGCAGGCGCGGGGCAAAACCCGGCGCGCCAGGCCGCGATCAAAGCAGGCCTGCCATTTGCCGTTCCGGCAATGACGCTGAATAAAGTCTGCGGCTCAGGCCTCAAGGCATTGCACCTGGCGACCCAGGCGATCCGCTGTGGCGACGCTGAAGTGATCATTGCCGGGGGCCAGGAAAACATGAGCCTGTCCAATTACGTCATGCCCGGCGCACGAACGGGCCTGCGTATGGGCCACAGCACGCTGGTAGACACCATGATCAGCGACGGTTTGTGGGATGCGTTCAATAACTATCACATGGGCATCACTGCCGAGAATCTGGCCGACAAATACGAAGTCAGCCGCGAGGCACAGGATGCGTTCGCAGCGTCTTCGCAGCAAAAAGCCGTTGCCGCAATTGAAGGTGGTCGTTTCGTCGACGAAATCACGCCGATTATGATCCCTCAGCGCAAGGGCGACCCGGTGGCCTTCGCAACCGACGAGCAACCCCGCGCAGGCACCACAGCTGAAACGCTGGGCAAGCTCAAGCCTGCCTTCAAGAAAGACGGCTCAGTGACCGCCGGTAACGCCTCTTCGCTAAACGATGGCGCCGCTGCGGTGATCCTGATGAGTGCAGCAAAAGCCGCAGAGCTAGGCTTGCCCGTGCTTGCACGCATCGCCGCGTATGCCAATGCGGGTGTCGACCCCGCCATCATGGGCATCGGTCCGGTCAGCGCAACTCGCCGCTGCCTCGACAAAGCCGGTTGGTCGATTGAACAACTGGAGCTGATCGAAGCCAACGAAGCCTTCGCAGCCCAGGCATTGTCTGTCGGCAAAGAACTGGGTTGGGACATGGCCAAAGTCAACGTGAATGGCGGCGCTATCGCGCTGGGCCACCCGATTGGCGCCTCAGGCTGCCGCGTGCTGGTGACCCTGCTGCACGAGATGATCAAGCGCGACGCCAAAAAAGGCCTGGCGACGCTGTGTATCGGCGGGGGTCAGGGCGTGGCACTGGCGTTGGCGCGTTAATCGAAACCTCCACAGGTTAATGGGCCCTTTCTGTTGGAGCGAGGCTTGCCCGCGAACCAGTCGCCCCGGTATATCAGATAGAACGGGGAACGGCCTTCGCGGGCAAGCCTCGCTCCAACAGGACATGTGAAATGTGATGGACAGGCCTTACCTGATAAACTGCCGCGCCTATATCCAGCCCAAGGCGCTTTGCATGTCTTCCTTGATTCAGGCGCTCAGCGTCGCCCTCGATAACCGTCAACCGCTGCTTGCCGAGCTGCATCAGCAAGACACGGACTGTTATCGGCTGTTCCACGGCAGCCAGGAAGGCGCCAGCGGCCTGACCATCGACCGTTACGGGCCGCAGCTGCTTGTACAAAGCTTCCATACACGCCTTGAGCGTGAGGCGTTACTGGAGCTGCATGCCGCTGTGAACAGCCGCTTGGGTCTGGATTTGTTGCTGGTCTACAACGATCGCTCCCAGGGCAACTCGCGAATTGATCGAGAAGACACCGTCTACAAGGCCGAACCGGCTGCACTGGAGGACCTGATCGGCCACGAATGGGGCCTCAATTACCGCGTGCGTGGGCGGCACGCCGGGCAGGACCCGTTACTGTTTCTCGACCTGCGTAACACCAGAGGCTGGGTCAAGCAACGCAGCAAGGGCAAAAGCGTGCTCAACCTCTTCGCCTATACCTGCGGTGTTGGCCTGAGCGCAGCCGCGGGCGGGGCGAGTGACGTGTGCAATCTGGATTTCGCGGAAGGCAACCTCGCAGTGGGTCGGGAAAACGGCGCACTCAACCCGCAATTGCCGACCATGTCGTTCATCCAGTCCGATTACTTCCCGGCGATCCGGCAAATGGCAGGCCTGCCCATCACCCAGCGCCGCGGCCATAAACTGCCCGACTATGTGAAGCTCGAACAACGCCAATATGATCTGGTGCTGCTCGACCCACCGGCATGGGCGAAAAGCGCTTTTGGCACCGTGGACCTGCTGCGTGACTATCAAAGCCTGCTCAAGCCAGCCCTGCTGACCACGGCCGAGGGCGGCGTGCTGATCTGCTGCAATAATCTGGCAAAGGTCAGCATGGAGGATTGGCGAGAGCAGGTCCTGCGCTGTGCAACCAAAAGCGGTCGCCCTGTTCGGGATTGGCAGGTCATGCCACCGGCTGCAGATTTCCCGTCGCTGGATAATCAGCCGCCGCTCAAGACCCTTATTCTGCAACTTTGATACCGCACGAGCTTTAGGGAAATATCCCACAACATGCGGGGGCAGCGTCTTCGGAACCAGATTGGCATGCCATACTCCAAGGAGCTCCCATAAAGTCCGATAAAGAGAGACGACGCCTCACATGTCCAAAGGATTGATACGCGCAGTTGGCACCTTACTGGTCGTTTTCGGACTCTATAGCGTTCTGGGCTTTCTGATTTTGCCCGGGGTTGGTTTGCGCATTGCCAACCAGCAACTGGCTGCCTACTCCACTGTCCCGGCGCGCCTTGAACGCATTGAATTCAATCCCTACAGCCTTGAGCTGACCTTGTGGGGCCTGACTATCGGCGCACCGGGTAAAGAGCAGGTCGGCTTCGAAAAGCTTTATACCAATCTGCAGATTGATAGCCTCTGGACCCGCGCCTTGCATCTGCAGGCCGTCGAGCTGGTCAAACCCAAGACTGAACTGCTGTTCGGCAAGGACGGCACGCTGAACCTGAGTCAGCTGTTCAAGCTGCCGCCCAGCGAGCCTGCCGCCACAGATGAACCGGCCAGCAAACCCTTCCCGCTGCGCATCGACGAAATAAAACTGGCTGACGGTTATGTCCACTTTCAGGACATGAGGCCCAGCGAACCGATCGAGTTTCTTTACGACAAGCTGAATCTGGAGCTGAAGAACCTCAGCACCCTGCCGGAAGACAATGCGGACATGACAATGGTCGCTGCAGGACCTGATGGAGGGCAGATCGATTGGGTCGGGCGCATCAGCCTGCTACCAATCACATCTGAAGGCACGCTGAAAGTCACTGACAGCAAGATGAAGGTCTGGTGGCCCTATGTGCGCGATGCCCTGCCACTGGTGTTGAAAGATGGCACGCTGAACCTCAGCACAGCCTATTCGCTCAATCTTTCAAAAGAAACCGAGTTGAAGCTGACCAACACGTCGCTGAGCATCGCGCCGTTCGCCATCGACGCTCCGGATGGCCGACCGCTGGCGCGCCTGCAGCGTCTGGATGTCACTGACAGTTCGGTCGATCTTGCCAAACAATTAGTCACTGTCGGCAAGATCCGCAGCGCAAAGCTCGAAACGTGGGCAGCGCTGGAAGCTGACGGTCAACTGGACTGGCAAAAGCTGTTCGCCAGTCAGCCCGCCAAACCTGCTGCCAAATCAACAGCCACGTCTGCCCCCAAACCTGCGGTGGACGACAAGGCTGCACCGACAACGGCTACAGCCGACGCTCAACCACCTGCTGCCAAACCCGCTGCGCCTTCCAAGCCATGGCAAGTACTGCTCAAAGACGTGCAGCTGCGTGACTATCAGGTTCACCTTGCTGACCGCAGCCAGAAAGAACCGGTCGCACTGGACGTGGGTCCGTTGAATCTGGATTTGCAGAATTTCGACAGCCTGAACAAATCGCCGTTTACGCTGAAACTGGATACTGGCGTCGGCAAGCAGGGCAAGATCACCGCAGCGGGCGACGTCAACCTGAACCCGGTGAGCGCAAAACTGCAGGTCACCACGAAAGATATCGATCTACGTGTTGCTCAGGCCTACATCAGCCCGTTTATTCAGCTGGAACTGCGCAGCGGTATGCTCGGCAGTGATCTGGCGGTGAACCTGAAAAGCACAGAGCCACTGGCGTTCACCATCAACGGCAAGGCGCAGGTTGAGCAGTTGCATACACTGGACACACTCAAGAAACGTGACTTCCTGAAGTGGCAAAAACTGACGCTTGAAGGTCTCAATTACGAGCACGGCGACAGCCTGAACATCGCCAAGGTCAATCTGGAACAACCCTACGCCCGCTTCATGATCAACAATGACCGGACAACCAACATCGACGACTTGCTGATCCCACAGCCAGCGGATAAGTCTCCGGCAGCCAAGACCAGCGCCTCAGCCAGCAATTCGAAACCGCTGGGTATTCGCATCGGTGAAGTGAATATTAATGATGGCTCCGCCAACTTCGCCGACTTCAGCCTGACACCGAATTTCGCCACAGCCATTCAGCAGCTCAATGGCAAAATTGGCACTCTGGATAATCGTCAGTCGAACCCTGCCACGGTGAACGTCAACGGTAAGGTGGACCGTTATGCACCGGTCACCATCAAAGGCAGCCTGAATCCGTTTGACCCAATGGCAGCGCTGGACATCGCCACCAGCTTCAAACGTGTGGAACTGACCACCCTGACACCCTACTCAGGCAAATTTGCGGGATATCGCATCCGCAAAGGGCGTCTGAATCTGGACCTGCATTACAAAATCACCAAGGGCCAACTCCAGGCCGAAAACAAGGTCGTGGTGGAACAACTGGAGCTGGGTGAAAAAGTCGACAGCCCTGACGCTGTAGACCTTCCCTTGAAGCTGGCGGTGGCGCTGCTCAAGGACGTTAACGGTAGGATATCGATTGAGCTGCCCGTATCGGGAGATTTGAACAATCCGCAGTTCAGTGTCATGCCCATTGTCTGGCAGACCCTGCGTAATCTGGTCGTCCGTGCGGCAGCGGCACCGTTCAACTTCATTGGCGGGCTGGTCACCGGCGGAGGCTCTGAAGACCTGAGCAGCGTGAAGTTCGCGCCCGGTGCGACTGAATTGAGCGCCGATGCACAAAAGGCGCTGGACAAGCTTGCTGCGGCCCTCAAGGAACGCCCTACCCTGCGTCTTGAAATTGAAGGTACGAGTGCCGCCAGCAGCGACGGCCCATTCCTCGCTCAGCAGCGTCTTGAGCGCGAGTATCAATACACGTACTACAAGATCCTCCAGCGTCGCGGCGACAAGGTCCCGGCCAGAGCGGCGATGGTCGATGTCCCCGATAGCGAGAAGGTACCGATGCTTGAGGGCATTTATCGCGCACGCCTGAAAAAACAACCGCTGGCGCAGTGGACTGACCTGGGCAAAGAAGAGCGCGCCAACAAGATGCGTACCGAGATCATTCAATTCTGGAGTGGCAACGAAGTATTGTTACGTGAGCTCGGCCAGAGTCGCGCCAGCAGCATCAAGGATTACCTCGTGGACAAGGGCAAACTCGAAGATGAGCGAGTCTATTTCGTCGACGCCAAATTGGGTCAGGCAGAAAAGGACGGCAGCGTGATCAGCCCATTGCATCTGGACAGCGAGTAACCGTATGCGCCTGTATTTGATTCCCAGCCTGGTCTTGTTGGCATTAGCCAGCGCATCTCAAGCGGCAACCCTGCGTTGTGGCAGCCAGCTCATCAGCGCCGGTGATCGCGCGTTTGAAGTGCAGCAAAAGTGTGGCGTGCCTGTAAGCCAGGAAGTCATTGGCTCCAAGGAGACCTTCAGCGGTAACTACCGCCAGTCTGAGCAGATGATGATCGAAGAATGGATCTACGGACCGGACCACGGCATGTATCAATACCTGCGCTTTGAAGGCGGCCGGTTGGTCAGGATCGATAGCAAGCGCGGGAATTGAAAGACTACTGTCTCATCAAACATTAAATAACCATCTGAATTTAAATGCTTTCTCTGTAGGAGTGACCGGGGTGGCGCTCCACCTTGCTCGCGATAGCGTCAGATCAGACGATATCTTGTTGATAGATCTGCCGCTATCGCGAGCAAGCTCACTCCTACAGGTCCCATGTTTACTGCAAAACAGAGCAGCGTCTGCACGACGGCGGGGGGGCATACAGGTGATGGATTTCAATCGATGGACTGCATTTTCAACCATAGAAAAAGCCCCGACGTTTCCGCCGGGGCCTTTAATGACCACATCCTTGTGGTCTTTCGCATGAACCTTCCTGAATCAGCGGTTACCCATCCAGGTGATCCGCCAATCCCTTCACTCGTTCAGCGATGGATGTCCGATTACTCAGCTTTCAGGCCAGCAGCCGAAACGTCTTTAACACCTTTGATTTTCTTGGTGATATCAACAGCTACTTTTTTCTGAGTGTCGGTAACTTTTACGTCGGAGGACAGGGAAACCACGCCTTTGTTGGTTTCAACCTTGATGTCCGAACCTGGGATGCCTTTCTCAGTCAGCAGGTCAGCTTTGACTTTGGTGGTGATCCAGGTATCAGAAGTGTCTTCTTTCACTTCTTGAGTAGTGGTGTTGGCAGCTACAACCATTGGGGTAGCGGAAGTCTGAGCGAAGGCAGCGTTGGCCATAGTCAGAGTCAGTGCAGTAGCGGTGGCAGCAGCAATAGCGAACTTCTTCATACGAGTAACTCCTGTTTTTCTCAGAAACTGCGCCAGCAAGTGGCAGCAGGGTTACTGGTATATATCGCAAGCGGTATGCCAACATTGAACCAGACTATAAAACCTTTAAAAACAACAAGTTATGAAAACAGCAAACTTTTGGAATCGTGCAGATTGCCCGCTCGTCGAAACTTTCGCGTGCAAGATGCATGCTTTGATTATTACCCACAAAAGTTCCGTAACTACTTAATTAGACACATAAAAAAGGGATCCCGAAGGATCCCTTTTTGAGCAGCTAACTGATCGACTGATCAGACGCCCGATGCTTTCGCAGCAGCAACGTCTTTGATCGACAGCTTGATACGGCCACGGTTGTCGACGTCCAGTACCAGCACTTCGACTTCCTCGCCTTCTTTCAGGATGTCAGTCACTTTCTCAACGCGAGCGTCGCTCAGCATGGAGATGTGAACCAGACCGTCCTTGCCAGGCAGGATGTTGACGAATGCGCCGAAGTCGACGATGCGCTCAACCTTGCCCACGTAGATCTTGCCGATCTCGGCCTCAGCGGTGATACCCAGAACGCGCTGACGTGCTGCTTCAGCTGCTTCCTTGGTTTCGCCGAAGATCTTGATCGAGCCGTCGTCTTCGATATCGATCGAAGCTTTGGTCTCTTCACAGATCGCACGGATGGTCGCGCCGCCTTTACCGATAACATCACGGATTTTGTCGGTGTCGATTTTCATCGCGATCATGGTCGGAGCATTTTCCGACAGCTCGGTACGCGACTGACCAATGATCTGGTTCATCTGACCGAGGATATTCAGGCGCGCTTCCAGGGCTTGGCCCAGAGCGATTTCCATGATTTCTTCGGTGATGCCCTTGATCTTGATGTCCATCTGCAGCGCGGTAACACCTTTAGCGGTACCGGCTACTTTGAAGTCCATGTCGCCCAGGTGGTCTTCGTCACCCAGGATGTCGGTCAGGATGGCGAACTTCTCGCCCTCTTTAACCAGACCCATGGCGATACCGGCAACAGGTGCCTTCATCGGTACACCAGCGTCCATCAGCGCCAGGGAAGCACCGCAAACGGAAGCCATGGAGCTGGAACCGTTGGACTCGGTGATTTCCGAAACGATACGGATGGTGTACGGGAACACGTCAGCGGCAGGCAGCATGGCCTGAACCGAACGACGCGCCAGACGGCCGTGACCGATCTCACGACGACCAGCACCGCCCATACGACCACACTCGCCCACCGAGAACGGAGGGAAGTTGTAGTGCAGCATGAACGGGTCTTTTTTCTCGCCTTCCAGGGTATCGAGCAACTGCGCGTCACGTGCGGTACCCAGAGTTGCAACAACCAGTGCCTGAGTTTCGCCACGGGTGAACAGAGCCGAACCGTGAGTCTTCGGCAGAACGCCGACTTCGATGTTCAGCGGACGTACAGTGCGAGTGTCGCGACCATCGATACGTGGCTTGCCGTTAACGATGTTCTCACGAACGGTGCGGTATTCGATTTCACCGAACGCTGCTTTGACTTCGCTGGCAGACGGGCTGCCTTCTTCTACAGCGAGTTTGGCAACGATCTGATCTTTCAGCTCGCCCAGGCGCGCATAACGATCAGCCTTGACGGTGATGGTGTAAGCCTGGGAAATCGCGTCGCCGAACTCAGCGCGGATGGCGCTCAGCAGCGAAGTGGCTTCAGGCTTCGGCGTCCAGGCCCAGGTAGGCTTGGCAGCTTCGGCAGCCAGTTCTTTAACGGCCTTGATCACCGACTGGAATTCGTCGTGGGCGAACAGTACAGCGCCCAGCATCTGGTCTTCAGTCAGCTCTTTAGCTTCCGATTCAACCATCAGAACGGCTTCTTCGGTACCGGCGACAACCATGTCCAGGCTCGAAGCCTTGAGTTGCTCGTAAGTCGGGTTCAGCAGGTAACCGGTGCTTTCATGGAAAGCAACGCGAGCTGCGCCGATCGGGCCATCGAAAGGAATGCCGGAGATCGCCAGAGCAGCCGAAGTACCGATCATCGCAGCGACGTCCGGATCGGTTTTCTTGCTGGTGGATACGACGGTGCAGACAACCTGCACTTCGTTCATGAAGCCTTCCGGGAACAGCGGACGGATCGGACGGTCGATCAGGCGCGAGGTCAGGGTTTCTTTTTCGGAAGGACGGCCTTCACGCTTGAAGAAGCCACCAGGGATTTTACCTGCAGCGTAGGTTTTTTCCTGGTAGTGCACGGAAAGTGGGAAGAAGCCTTTGCTTGGGTCTGCTGTCTTGGCGCCGACCACAGTCACAAGTACGGTGACGTCGTCGTCAACGGTGACCAATACAGCACCCGAAGCTTGACGGGCAATGCGGCCAGTCTCGAGGGTTACGGTCGATTGACCGAATTGAAATTTCTTGATTACCGGGTTCACGGTTTCCTACCTTCTTTGTGGCTCTTGGGGAACTGGTTTCTTGCGAATTCTTGGGCGGTGCGGGGAATCGGCCCCACGACTGTCCAGATACAACTAGAGGCTGGGAGCCTGCCAGCCTTACCGAAACAACCGGCAAGACAACAGCAGACAACCAACCTCTATCCGAGTCGTTATTAGCGACGCAGACCCAGACGACCGATCAGGGCGCTGTAACGGCTAACGTCCTTACCTTTCAGGTAATCCAGCAGCTTACGACGCTGGTTTACCATACGGATCAGACCACGACGCGAGTGGTGATCTTTACCGTTGGCCTTGAAGTGGCCTTGCAGTTTGTTGATGTTGGCGGTCAGCAGTGCAACTTGCACTTCTGGCGAACCAGTGTCACCAACAGCTTGCTGGTAGTCGGTTACGATCTGAGCTTTTTCTTCAACGCTGAGTGCCATGTGGGCAATCCTTTTATCAGGAAACCGTTCCGGAGAGCGGTTTCAACAGGCCAAGGGCAAACCCTTGTATTAAAAGATGAGGAATGACCGTGCCTGTTAACAGCCATCCTCTCCCGGATCATTCACATGACCCGGGGTTCGGTCATTCTGACCGAATCAAACGACGTGGCGCGATCCGCCCGTCTTCGCTCACTTCACCGATACCGATGAAGCGACCATTGTGATCCTGCACCCGAACCATGCCAAATTGCGGCGCGTCCGGTGCTCTTACTGGCTGACCATGCAACCAGTAAAACGAACTGTGTTCCGAGAACTGCAATACCGGCCAGTCCTGCAAACCGCTGTCCGATGGCATCAGGAAGCGATCAACCGCTTCATTACCGCCGTCGGCGTGCACCTGCTCCAACTCTTCCAGGGTGACCGTCTGGGCCAGGCTGAAAGGTCCGGCTTGTGTACGGCGCAATTGCGCGACATAAGCACCGCAGCCCAGTTTCTCACCAATATCTTCAACCAGGGTACGTATATATGTACCTTTGCTGCAATCGACCGAGAAGCGTGCAGTGTCTGCATCACATTCGAGCAATTCCAGGCGCGCAATAGTAACAGAACGCGGTTCGCGCTCCACTACTTCCCCGGCACGAGCGAGCTTGTAGAGCGGCTGCCCGTCACGCTTGAGCGCAGAGTACATCGGTGGTATCTGACTGATTTCACCGCGAAATTCCGGCAAAACCGCCTCGATATCGGCACGACCAACGGTCACTGGACGCGTCTGTAAAACCTCGCCTTCGGCATCGCCGGTGGTCGTGGTCTTACCCAATTGCGCCAGTGTTTCGTAGGATTTGTCTGAATCCAGCAGGTATTGCGAGAACTTGGTGGCTTCACCGAAGCACAACGGCAGTACACCGCTGGCCAAGGGGTCGAGGCTGCCGGTGTGCCCGGCCTTCTCGGCGTTGAGCAGCCAACGCACCTTCTGCAAGGCGGCATTGGAAGTGAAGCCCAACGGCTTATCGAGCAGGATAATCCCGCTGACGTTACGACGTATGCGCTTGACCTGAGCCACTCTTATTCCTCAGTGCTGTCTGGCTTGCCGCTCTGCGGCGCGCTTCCGGCATGCTGACCGTCTTCGGCAACGGCACGCTCGATAAGGGCAGACAGATGCGCACCACGCACGACGCTTTCGTCGTAATGGAAGTGCAACTGAGGCACGCTGCGCAGCTTCATTTCACGGGCCAGTTGCATGCGCAGGAAACCTGCGGCGCTGTTCAGCACCTTGATGGTCTGCGAGATTTCCTCTGCGCTGTCCTGACCCATGACGGTCATGAAAATCTTGGCGTGACCGACGTCACGGCTGACATCGACAGCAGTGATGGTGACCAGACCTACGCGCGGGTCCTTGATTTCGCGGCGGATCAGTTGAGCCAGCTCGCGCTGCATCTGATCGCCAATGCGTTGGGTACGGCTATATTCTTTTGCCATGGTTTGCTACCTGATACTGACCGGGGGCGAAACCCTCGCGGTCTGAAAGCGGCAAACGCCCGGCCTGACAGATGTCGGACCGGGCGTTGCGTGTTGAGCCCATGACAGGGTCTGCGGCATTTGCATGCGAAGACCTGCCATGGCTCCTATAGCTCGCGACTTAGAGGCTGCGAGCCACTTGGACCTTCTCGAAGACTTCGATCTTGTCACCGACTTTGACGTCGTTGTAGCTCTTGACGCCAATACCGCATTCCATGCCGGCACGTACTTCGGAAGCGTCATCCTTGAAGCGACGCAGGGATTCCAGCTCGCCTTCGAAGATAACGATGTCTTCGCGCAGTACACGAATCGGACGGTTACGGAAGACAACGCCTTCGATAACCATGCAACCAGCGATCGCGCCAAACTTCGGCGAACGGAACACGTCGCGGACTTCGGCAATACCCAGGATATTTTCCCGAACATCGCTGCCAAGCATACCGGTAAGGGCTTTCTTGACGTCTTCGATGATGTCGTAGATCACGTTGTAGTAACGCATATCCAGACCTTCCTGCTCGACAATCTTGCGAGCGCCAGCATCAGCACGCACGTTGAAGCCGAACAGTACAGCGTTGGAAGCCAGCGCCAGGTTAGCATCGCTCTCGGTGATACCACCGACACCGCCGCCGACAACGCGCACTTGCACCTCGTCGTTACCCAGGCCGTTCAATGCACCCTGCAGAGCTTCCAGGGAACCACGGACGTCGGATTTGAGGACGATGTTAAGCGTCTTCTTCTCTTCCTGACCCATGTTCTCGAAGATGTTCTCCAGCTTGCCAGCGTGAGCACGGGCCAGTTTGACTTCGCGGAACTTGCCTTGACGGAACAGAGCCACTTCACGGGCTTTCTTCTCGTCAGCAACAACGCTCATCTCGTCGCCAGCGTCCGGTGTACCGTCCAGACCGAGGATCTCGACCGGAATGGCTGGACCTGCTTCCTTGATTGGCTTGCCGTTCTCGTCGAGCATGGCGCGAACACGGCCATAGTTCGAACCAACCAGCACCATGTCGCCCTGACGCAGTGTACCGTCCTGAACCAGAACAGTTGCGACCGGACCACGGCCTTTGTCGAGACGCGACTCAACAACCACACCACGGCCAGGAGCCGAAGGCGTTGCAGTCAGTTCCAGGACTTCAGCCTGCAACAGAACTGCTTCGAGCAGGTCGTCAACACCGGTACCCATCTTCGCGGAGACCGAAACGAACGGCGTTTCACCGCCCCACTCTTCGGACGTCACGCCGTGAACCGACAGTTCACTGCGGATGCGGTCCAGGTCAGCGCCCGGCTTGTCGATCTTGTTCACTGCAACGACCAGAGGAACACCGGCAGCCTTGGCGTGTTGCACGGCTTCGATGGTCTGTGGCATCACGCCGTCGTCAGCAGCAACAACGAGGATCACGATGTCAGTGGCCTTGGCACCACGAGCACGCATTGCGGTAAACGCGGCGTGACCCGGGGTGTCGAGGAAGGTGACCATGCCGCGTTCGGTTTCAACGTGGTATGCACCAATGTGCTGGGTGATACCACCGGCTTCGCCAGCAGCAACCTTGGCACGACGAATGTAGTCGAGCAGGGAAGTCTTACCGTGGTCAACGTGACCCATTACGGTCACAACAGGAGCACGGGAGAACGTTTCACCTTCGAACTTCAACGACTCTGCCAGGGAATCTTCCAGGGCTGTATCGCTGACCAGGGTCACTTTGTGGCCCAGCTCTTCAGCAACCAGTTGAGCAGTTTCCTGATCCAGAACCTGGTTGATGGTGGCTGGAGTACCCAGCTTGAACATGAACTTGATGATCTCAGCTGCCTTGACCGACATTTGTTGTGCCAGGTCGCCGACAGTGATGGTCTCACCGATTTTCACGTCACGAACCACAGGGCCGGTAGGGCTCTGGAAACCGTGAGCATTACGCTTCTTCAGCTTGGCCTTGCCACGACCACCACGACGGAAGCCATCGCTTTCTTCGTCAGTAGTGCGCGGGGCAACGCGTGGCGCTGGAGCTTTCTCTTTAACAGAGGCGCGATGCGGGGCGTTCTTGCGATCACCGTCACCACCACGAGCATTGCGATCATCGCTGCGCGGCTTGTCCGGACGACGCTGTTCGTCACGCTTGCGAACTTCAGCAACCGGAGCCGGAGCAGGAGCAGCAACAGGTGCTTCCTGAACAGGTTCGGCAGCCGGAGCTGGCGCTGCTGCTTCAGTAGCAACGGCGGCAGGAGCTGAAGGCTGATTACGCGCTTCTTCTTCGGCGCGGCGCTTGGCTTCTTCTTCAGCCTTTTGACGTGCAGCATTTTCTACGGCGCGACGTTCATCAAGCTCGCGCTTGCGCTCGGCCTCGATTTCTTCCGGGCTGCGCTGCACGAACACTTTCTTCTTGCGTACTTCAACGCTGATGCTTTTGCTGCCAGCAACACGCAGGGTGCTGGTGGTTTTACGCTGCAGCGTGATCTTGCGTGGTTCTTCCACTTTCGCCTTGTGGCTGCTCTTCAAGTGAGTCAGCAACGATTGCTTCTCACTGTCAGTCACATGTTCTTCGGCGGCGGTGTGCGGCAGACCTGCCTCACGCATCTGCTGCAACAGGCGCTCTACCGGTGTTTTGACCTCATCGGCCAGTTGTTTCACCGTGACTTGCGTCATGCACTTCTCTCCTCAGGCCGCGCCTAATTACTCGAACCAGTGGGCTCGGGCGGCCATGATCAACTTGCCGGCACGAATATCATCAATGCCGTCGATGTCGAGCAGATCGTCAATAGACTGCTCGGCCAGGTCTTCGCGGGTAATTACGCCGCGCACCGCCAGTTCCATCGCCAAATCCTTGTCCATACCCTCAAGCGAGAGCAGGTCTTCGGCCGGATGGGCGTCTGCCAGCTTTTCCTCTGTAGCGATGGCTTTGGTCAACAAACGATCCTTGGCCCGAGCACGAAGCTCGTTGACGGTTTCCTCGTCAAAGCCGTCGATGTTGAGCATCTCCTCCACCGGTACGTAGGCAATCTCTTCCAGGCTGGTGAAGCCTTCATCTACCAGCACTTGCGCCAGGTCTTCGTCGACTTCCAGCTCGTCGATGAAGTTGCGCAGGATGTCGCCGGTTTCTGCTTGCTGCTTGGCCTGGATGTCCGATTCGGTCATTACGTTCAGGGTCCAACCGGTCAGTTGACTGGCCAGACGCACGTTCTGACCGCCACGACCAATGGCCTGAGCCAGGTTGTCGGCACCGACCGCGATGTCCATTGCATGGGCGTCTTCATCTACGATGATTGCCGCCACTTCAGCCGGGGACATCGCGTTGATGACGAATTGAGCCGGATTGTCATCCCACAGGACGATATCCACTCGTTCGCCACCCAGTTCGCCCGAAACAGCCTGAACTCGCGAACCACGCATGCCAATACAGGCGCCTTGCGGATCGATTCGTTTGTCCTTGGAGCGAACAGCGATTTTTGCACGCGAACCCGGGTCACGAGAGGCAGCCATCACCTCGATCAGACCTTCAGCGATTTCCGGCACTTCAATGCGGAAAAGCTCAATCAGCATCTCTGGCGCTGTACGCGACAGAATCAGCTGCGGACCACGGTTTTCGGTGCGAATTTCCTTCAGCAGAGCCCTTAGACGGACACCTACACGGAAGGTTTCGCGGGAAATAATGTCTTCACGAGCCAACAGCGCTTCAGCGTTGTTACCCAGATCAACGATGACGTTGTCACGCGTGACCTTTTTAACAGTACCGGAAATGATTTCGCCCAATCGTTCACGATAGGCGTCAACCACTTGGGCACGCTCGGCTTCACGAACCTTCTGCACGATGACTTGCTTTGCAGTCTGTGCAGCGATGCGGCCGAACTCGATGGATTCGATTTTTTCTTCGATCAGGTCGCCGGCTACAGCGCCTGGCCTTTTCTCTTGAGCCTGATCGACGGCCAGCTCGTATGCTGGATCGTCAAGGTCTTCGTCTTCGACCACTGTCCAGCGACGGAACGTCTCGTAGTTACCCGTCTGACGGTTGATCTCTACACGCAGCTCAACTTCATCTTCAAAGCGTTTTTTTGTCGCTGTGGCCAGAGCCAGTTCCAGCGCTTCAAAAATAACACCTGCCGGGACGCCCTTTTCATTGGACACCGACTCAACAACCAGCAGTACTTCTTTGCTCATCGTACGCCTCGCCTTTCGCAAGCCATTGGATCCGCGGGATCCGCAGTATTTGGCACGTATCAGTCAAACGTGGGAATAATGTTGGCCTTGTCGATCATATCGATCGGCAACAGGAACTCATGGTCTTCTACCTGCACCACAACGTCCTGCTCTTCTACACCACGCAGAAGGCCCTGAAAGTTGCGTCGACCCTCGAAAGGCGAACGCAGCTTGATCTTCACTTGTGCACCGGCAAATTGTGCAAACTGCTCGATAGTGAACAGTGGGCGTTCCATGCCAGGCGAGGAAACTTCAAGGGTGTATTCAACGGAAATCGGATCTTCAACATCCAGAACACCGCTGATTTGACGGCTCACGATGGCACAATCGTCCACCAGCACGCCGCCTTCCTTATCAATATAAACGCGCAACATTGAGTGGCGACCTTGAGCCGAAAACTCAATACCCCAGCATTCATAGCCCAGGGCCACGACCACCGGGGCCAGCAAGGCCTGCAACTCTTCTAGCTTGCTCGACACCTGAACCCCCTCGTGCATGTATGTGCATGCTATGCAAAATAAAAAAATGGGCGAAACGCCCATCCTTGAAACGCCGTCGAACAGCGGCGTTGAAAGTGTCCAGCTAACAAAAAGCCCCTTAAAAGGGGCTCCTTAAACTGGTTGCGGGGGCCGGATTTGAACCGACGACCTTCGGGTTATGAGCCCGACGAGCTACCAGACTGCTCCACCCCGCGACAAAGCTGGGGCGGAAGTATACGACCGATCCCTTGCAGGGTCAATGTAACCTTCCACCTACAAGAAAGCCCGCAACAGCGGGCTCTCCTGATAATTGGTACCGAGAAGGGGACTCGAACCCCTACACCCTATGGGCACAACCACCTCAAGGTTGCGTGTCTACCAATTCCACCACCTCGGCAATACATCTTTGGCAGCCTCGAATATCACTGCCTGTTGAAACCTTACTTCTGCTCGGGAGCTTGAGGTACGTCAGCTGGAACAACCGCTGGCTTTTGCCCTTCGAGCACCGGAACATCATCTGCTGCCGGTTTTTGCTTCACTTCCATTACCGCTGGATCTGGCAAACCTTCCTGAGTCAGCTCATGAGCTTTCTCTTTAGCAAAGTAACCTAACCCCAAGCTGGTTATGAAAAAAGCTGCGGCGAGTATACCAGTAAACTTACTAAGAAAGGTAGAGGAACCTTGGCTTCCGAAGACAGTATTTGATGCACCTGCTCCGAAAGACGCGCCAGCGTCCGCACCCTTACCCTGCTGCAGCAAAACCAGGACGACAACGCCCAGAGCGGCCAACAGATGAAAAACGACTACGACTGTTTCCAGCATTTTTTCAGTTTCCCGCGGCGCGAATAATCGCACCGAACTCAGCTGCATTCAGGGAGGCACCACCAATGAGCCCCCCATCGATATCCGGCATGCCGAACAGTTCGACCGCATTGGCCGCCTTCACGCTGCCGCCATAAAGAAGTCGCACGCCTTGTGCGACCTCAGCATTCTCTTTCGCCAACTGCGCACGAATGGCTGCGTGCACGTCCTGCGCCTGTTGAGGCGAAGCGGTCAGCCCGGTGCCGATGGCCCAGACTGGCTCGTAAGCGATTACTGCATTCACGAGAGCATTGATGCCCAGCGCTACGATGATGCTGTCGAGCTGCTGCCCGACCACTTCAAGCGTTTTGCCAGCTTCACGCTCTTCGAGGGTTTCGCCGATACACAGCACCGGCGTAAGGCCGCTTGCCTGAGCTGCAGCGAACTTGCGAATCAGCACATCATCGCTCTCGCCCATAATCTGGCGACGCTCCGAGTGACCGACAAGTACCAGCTTGCAACCTGCATCAGCCAATTGACTCGACGAAACTTCGCCAGTCAAGGCACCCTGCCCTGCTTCATGCGCACAGTTCTGCGCACCCACAGAAATTGATTTGCCCTGCAAACCTTCAACCACCAGGCTTACGTGCAGGCTCGACGGAAACACCGCCACATCAACACCGCTTGGGAGGACCTGCTCTGCAAGGCCCTCGATCAGCTCAGCGACGCTGGCGCGGGTACCGTGCATCTTCCAGTTACCAGCTACCATAGGGCGACGCATGCTGTACCTCGTCGGTCAAAGTGGGCGCAGATGTTACCCAACACTTTCAACACTGGCAAGCCGAAATCAGGCGCAAACTTCAGCAACCAGTTTTGCGAGCTCATCGGCGTAACCACGAACCTGTACTTCGTCCTCGCCTTCAACCATCACGCGGACCAGTGGCTCGGTCCCGGACTTGCGCAGCAACACGCGACCGCGCCCCTCCATGGCTGCCGTTACACGGTCGCAAGCCTCTTTGACAGCGGGATGCGTGACCGGATCAACACCGCCCGAAAACCGGACGTTGACCAGTACTTGCGGGCATTTGCGAAGCGCCTGACGCGACTGCGCAAGACTTTCTCCGTTGCGACGCAGCGCAAGCAGCACCTGCAGCGCAGCGATAATTGCGTCCCCGGTTGTGGTGTGCTGGAAGCAGACGACGTGACCGGAGTTCTCACCACCGATCTGCCAATTGCGTTCCAGAAGCTCGGCAATCACATAACGATCACCCACGTTGGCGCGAACAAACGGGATATCCAGATCAGCCAGGGCCAGCTCAAGCCCCAGATTGCTCATCAGAGTACCCACGACGCCACCTTGCAGGCGGCCACGCGCATGGAGATCACGGGCAATGATGAACAACAACTCGTCCCCATCAACAACAGCGCCCGTGTGATCGACCATCAAGACGCGGTCGCCATCACCATCGAAACCAATGCCGAGGTCTGCATGCTCGGCGAGCACGGCTGCCTGCAACGCACCCATGTGCGTGGAGCCACAGTCTTCATTGATGTTCAGGCCATTGGGCTGGGCAGACAAAACGGTCACTTGAGCGCCCAGCTCACGGAAGACGTTTGGCGCCACCTTGTATGTCGCGCCATGGGCGCAGTCGACCACCAGTTTGAGACCGGCAAAATCGGTGCTGGTCGGCACGCTGCTTTTACAGAATTCGATATAACGGCCCGCAGCGTCATTGATACGCGAAACCTTGCCCAGCTTTTCCGACTCGACGACTGTCATCGGCGCATCGAGCAACTCCTCGATCATCAACTCGATCTCATCAGGCAACTTGGTGCCCTGACCGGAGAAGAATTTGATGCCGTTATCGTAATGCGGGTTATGCGAAGCGCTGATCACGATGCCAGCTTCCGCATGAAAAGTGCGGGTCAGGTAAGCGATGGCAGGCGTAGGCATTGGCCCCAACAGCATCACATCAGCGCCAGCGGCAGACAGGCCCGCCTCAAGCGCCGACTCGAACATATAACCGGAGATACGCGTGTCCTTGCCTACCAGAATGCGGCAGGCGCCGAGGCGTCGAAACGCCATGCCTGCTGCCCAACCGAGTTTCAGCATGAATTCGGGAGTAATAGGGAATTGCCCCACTCGACCACGAATGCCGTCGGTTCCGAAATATTTCTTGGTAATCATGGATGCTCCGTATTCTTATTGCGCCGCTTCAACCGCGGCAATCATCCGCACGACATCGACCGTTTCGGCCACATCATGCACACGTAGAATTCTTGCGCCCTTGGTCATCGCCAACGCGGCGAGAGCAAGACCACCAAACAGACGTTCGCCGACCGGACGCCCCAACGCACCGCCAATCATGCTCTTGCGCGAGACACCAACCAATAGCGGGCGGCCCAGCAAATGCAATTCCTGCATATGCTTGAACAGGCTCAGATTGTGATCGAGGCTTTTGGCAAAACCAAAACCCGGATCCAGAATGATGCGCTCTTCAGGAATACCTGCAACACCACACTGACCCATCCGCTCGCGCAAAAAAGCACCGACCTCAGCGACCAGATCGTCATACCGAGGATCATCCTGCATATCGCCCGGCTCGCCACGCATGTGCATCAGGCACACCGGCAACCCGGTCGCAGCCGCCGCATCCAGCGCACCGTCACGACGCAATGAACGAACGTCATTGATCAAACCTGCACCCAGCCGAGCGGTTTCACGAATGACAGCAGGCGTGGAGGTGTCCACCGAGATGATAACGTCCAGCTCGCGATTCAGCGCCTCCACGACAGGGGCCACGCGCTCGAGCTCTTCAGTGGGCGATACCGCACGCGCGCCCGGACGAGTTGATTCGCCGCCGACATCAATCAGCGTGGCACCCGCAGCAACCATCGCTTCGGCATGCCGCAGAGCGGCATCGAGGAGGGTGTAGCGACCGCCATCGGAGAAGGAATCAGGGGTTGCGTTGAGGATGCCCATAACATGCGTACGGGACAAATCAAGAACCCGGTTGCCGCAAGGCAACCGGGTCGGGTACAGCACAGGATTCATGTCAGGCCTTAGTGTTCAGCGGCAGGGCCACCGATCGGGGCTTCCGGACGAACATCCGGAGGTGCTACCGGTGTACCTGGAGTACCCGAACCACCTTCCCAATCGCGCGGCTCACGCGGAGTACGGCCAGCCATAATATCGTCGATCTGCTCAGCATCAATCGTTTCGTACTTCATCAACGCATCTGCCATCGCGTCGAGCTTCTCACGATTGTCGGTGAGGATCTGTTTGGCGGTGCCGTAGCACTGATCAATGATGCTTCGAACTTCAGAGTCGATCAAACGAGAGGTGTCAGCCGACAAGCCGCTGCTGGTACCACCGCCGCCACGACCCAGGTAGCCCTGATCTTCGTCTTCCCCGTACAGCAGAGGACCCAGCTTCTCGGACAGACCCCACTTGGTCACCATGTTCCGGGCAATCTGACTGGCCCGCATGATGTCATTGGAAGCGCCAGTGGTAACACCGTCAAAACCAAGAGTCATCTCTTCAGCAATCCGGCCGCCATACAACGAGCAGATCTGACTGATCAAAGCACGTTTGGACAGGCTGTAACGATCTTCCTCAGGGAGGAACATGGTGACACCCAGCGCACGGCCACGTGGAATGATCGACACTTTGTAAACCGGGTCATGCTCTGGCACCACTCGCCCCACGATCGCATGACCTGCTTCGTGATAAGCCGTGTTGCGCTTTTCTTTCTCGGACATGACCATGGATTTGCGCTCAGCGCCCATCATGATTTTGTCTTTAGCAAGCTCAAACTCCTTCATCTCGACGATGCGCTTACCGGTGCGGGCAGCGAATAGCGAAGCCTCGTTGACCAGGTTGGCAAGGTCGGCGCCGGAGAAGCCAGGCGTACCACGAGCGATCACACCCGCGTTTACATCGTCGCCCATCGGCACTTTGCGCATGTGAACCTTGAGGATCTGCTCACGGCCACGGATGTCAGGCAAGCCAACCACAACCTGGCGGTCGAAACGACCTGGACGCAGCAAAGCCGGGTCCAGTACGTCAGGGCGGTTGGTCGCAGCGATGACGATGATGCCGTCATTCATCTCAAAACCATCCATCTCGACCAGCAACTGGTTGAGTGTCTGCTCACGCTCATCGTGACCACCGCCCATACCAGCACCACGATGGCGACCTACAGCGTCGATCTCGTCGATGAAGATGATGCAAGGAGCGTGTTTCTTGGCCTGTTCGAACATATCGCGAACGCGGCTTGCGCCGACACCCACGAACATTTCAACGAAGTCAGAGCCGGAAATAGTGAAGAACGGTACTTTCGCCTCACCCGCAATGGCCTTGGCCAGCAAGGTTTTACCGGTACCCGGTGGACCCACCATAAGCACGCCGCGAGGAATACGACCGCCCAGACGCTGGAACTTGCCCGGATCACGGAGGAACTCAACCAGCTCGCCCACTTCTTCCTTGGCTTCGTCGCAACCTGCAACGTCAGCCAGGGTGGTCTTGACCTGATCTTCAGAGAGAAGGCGCGCCTTGCTCTTGCCGAAACTCATCGGCCCGCCCTTGCCTCCTGCACCACCTTGCATCTGGCGCATGAAGAACATGAACACTGCGATGATCACCAGGATCGGAAAGCTGGCTACCAGCAACTGGGTCCAGATGCTCTGCTGTTCAGGCTGCTTGCCTTCAACAACCACGTTGTTGTTGACCAGATCGCCGATCAGACCGTTGTCTGGAATATTCGGCCGGATGGTCTTGAAGCTATCACCATCACTGCGCTTGCCCGTGATGACGAAGCCATCCACAGAAACTTTCTCAACCTTGCCATCCTTCACTTGCTGGATGAACTCGGAATAGTTGAGGGTCTGCGGCTCGTTAGGGCTGGAGAAGTTGTTCATCACCGTCACCAGGACAGCTGCGATGATCAACCACAGGATCAAATTCTTTGCCATATCGTTCAATTAGCTACCCTCTGAAGCAAGCTCCACGCAGAGCGTGCCTCGCATGATATTCACCGGCCTAACTTACTACAGAACCTACAGATGTGGCAGGCACCGTCTGTAACCCTTTGTGAAACTTTGACTACACGATGCTCGGTGATGCTGCATCGACAAGGCCATTTAAAAAAAACTATCGCCGCACCTCAAAGGCGCTCATCGCTTGCCGAACCTTCAATACCGCGGAAACCACGCCCCAGCAAATACTGCTCGCGGGAGCGGTCACGCGATGACAATGGCTTGCGCATCTGAACCTTGTCGAACAGCTTGCGAATGTCCTTGTGGTACACATCAAAGCCTTCACCCTGGAAAACCTTGATCAGAAAATCACCACCCGGTCGCAAAACCCGCCCGGCGAGATCGAGTGCCAACTCGCAAAGAAACATTGCGCGCGGCATGTCGACAGCACTCAGTCCACTCATATTGGGGGCCATATCAGAAATCACAAGGTCTACCTGTGTATTACCGACAGCTTCCAGAATTTGTGCCAGGACCGCGTCTTCGGTGAAGTCCCCTTGAATAAAGGTGACATCAGGGATGCTGTCCATTTCCAGTATGTCAGACGCAATCAGCCGACCTTGACCGCCAATCAGACGACTGGTCACTTGTGACCAGCCTCCGGGCGCGGCGCCGAGGTCGATTACGGTCATGCCAGGGCGGATGATTTTGTCCTTTTCCTGGATTTCGAGCAGCTTGTAGCTGGCGCGTGAACGGTAGCCGTCCTTTTGCGCCATTTTGACGTATTTGTCGTCGAAGTGTTCTTTGAGCCAGTTATGGCTTGTCTTGGAACGGGCCACGGGGCACCTCAAAAATAATCGAGTCGTGATTAAGTGGGCGGTCCCGGACTCGCTCGGGTAAACTGGCCGCCGCTTTTTACAAGATCAGACGCAGAGGTCAGATTATGCCGCTCACTCAAGAGCAGAAGAAACAGTACAAATCCATTGGCCACCACCTGAAACCGGTATTGATCGTGGCTGACAATGGTTTGACCGAAGGTGTGCTCGCCGAACTGGAGCGCGCACTGAGCGATCACGAGCTGATCAAGATCAAACTCAACATCCTGGACCGCGAAAGCCGCCTTCAAGCCATTGCCGAACTGTGCAAGGCCGGATCTGCGGATCTTGTGCAGGTCATCGGCAAGATGGCGCTGATCTACCGCAAGAACCCAAAGGTAAACAAGCAGCTCTCCAACGTCCACCGCGCAGTTTGATATCACCAGCCCAGGGCCGCATCAGCGTGCCCTGGCGCTACTCTCCGGCACAGGCTGTAAAACCAGCAGAAGGCCGGACATTCCCAAAATCGTGTAGCTCAGCAACTGCCAGCTAACCGCTTCCGGCAACCACAGTCGCAAGGCGAAGTAGCCGCCCGCCGACAGAATCGCAACGATCAGCAATTGCCCGCGTAAATCCCGCCAGACACCTGCCGACCGCTTGAAACTCACCAGAACCGCCAACTGCAGGGTCGCACATAACACTGCAATCCCGACCAGTAACGCGCCGGAAAAACCGGTGAGCTCCTTGATCAACAACGGCGCAAGGCCGGTCTGATCAAGTACTGCGAGCATCGCCAGATGCAACAAGACCAGGCCGCCCACCCAAAAAGTCTGGGCAAGCTGCCAGGTCAATGCGCCCGTCGAAAACGGGCGACTTTGTTCAAATGTGGCTGACTTCAACAATCTCGTACTCGATCACGCCGCTTGGCGTTTTGACCACCACCACATCACCCTCTTCCTTGGCAATCAAGGCGCGAGCAATGGGTGAGCCGACCGAAATCTTGCCCTGCTTGATGTCTGCCTCGTCTTCACCAACGATCTGGTATTTCACAGATTCGTCAGTCTCGACGTTGGCGATTTCCACCGTAGTACCGAAAATCACTTTGCCGGTATGCGGGATCGTAGTGACATCAATGACCACAGCATTCTGCATGCGGCCTTCGATATCACGGATACGCGCCTCAACCATACCTTGCTGCTCGCGGGCAGCGTGGTACTCAGCGTTTTCCTTCAGGTCACCCAACTCACGCGCAGTACCGATGTCCTGGCTGAGTTTTGGGCGAACCACCTTGGTCAGATGGGTCAACTCTTCTTCCAGGGCGCGAGCGCCCTGAACTGTCATTGGGTATTTGATCATGCCTTCAATCCTGCATGTAGATCCTGCAAGCGACGCACGGTCTTTTCCGGACCGAATTTCAGCGCTTCGCAGATAGCCTCGCCTGCAGCAATAGTCGTGGTGCAGTAGATTTTGTGCTGCAAGGCATTACGACGAATAGAGTAAGAATCAGCGATCGACTGACGCCCTTCGGTGGTGTTGATGATCAGCGTGACTTCGTCATTCTTGATCATGTCGACAACGTGCGGACGGCCTTCGGTCACTTTATTGACACGACGAACCTTCAGGCCCGCCTCTTCAATCAACTTGGCAGTACCGGCAGTGGCAACGATTTCGAAACCAAGGTTGATCAGGTCACGAGCAACGCCAGCCACCAAAGGCTTGTCGTCGTCTCGTACGCTGATGAACGCAGTGCCACCGGTCGGCAGTACTTCGCTGGCGCCCATCTGAGCCTTGGCGAATGCCTCACCGAACGTATCACCCACACCCATGACTTCGCCGGTCGACTTCATCTCAGGGCCGAGGATCGGGTCAACGCCAGGGAATTTGGCGAAAGGGAACACCGCCTCTTTCACGCTGTAGAAGTTCGGGATGATTTCTTTGGTGAAGTTCAGCTCTTTCAGGGTTTTACCAGCCATGACGCGTGCAGCGATCATCGCCAGGGAAACACCAATGCACTTGGAAACGAACGGCACGGTACGCGAGGCACGCGGGTTCACTTCGATGACGTAGATGTCTTCACCCTGCAACGCCAACTGCACGTTCATCAGGCCGACCACACCCAACTCCAGCGCCATCTTCTTCACCTGCTCGCGCATCTCGTCCTGGATATGAGCCGGGAGCGAGTACGGAGGCAGCGAACATGCGGAGTCACCAGAGTGAACACCCGCCTGCTCAATGTGCTGCATGATCGCGCCGATCACCACGTCAGTACCGTCGCAGACTGCATCGACGTCCATTTCAATGGCGCAATTCAGGAAGTGATCCAGCAGCACCGGGCTGTCGTTGGACACTTGAACCGCTTCACGCAGGTAGCGCTTGAGTTCGTCTTCCTGATAAACGATTTCCATGGCACGGCCGCCCAGTACGTAGGACGGGCGAACAACCAGCGGATAACCGATTTTTGCAGCTGCGCGAATCGCTTCGTCTTCGCTACGCACGGTGGCGTTAGGCGGCTGGCGAAGGTTCAGGCGCTCAACCATTTGCTGGAAGCGCTCACGGTCTTCAGCACGGTCGATAGCGTCAGGGCTGGTGCCGATGATTGGCACACCGGCCGCTTCAAGGGCGCGAGCCAGTTTTAGAGGTGTTTGGCCGCCGTACTGAACGATCACGCCTTTAGGCTTCTCGACACGGACGATTTCCAGTACGTCTTCCAGGGTTACCGGTTCGAAGTACAGGCGATCAGAGGTGTCGTAGTCGGTGGACACGGTTTCCGGGTTGCAGTTGACCATGATGGTCTCGTACCCGTCTTCGCGCAGAGCGAGGGCCGCGTGCACACAGCAGTAGTCGAACTCGATGCCTTGGCCGATACGGTTAGGACCGCCACCCAGGATCATGATCTTGTCGCGACCTGTCGGCGCAGCTTCGCACTCTTCTTCGTACGTCGAGTACAGGTAAGCAGTGTCGGTGGCGAACTCGGCGGCACACGTGTCAACGCGCTTGTAGACCGGGAACACTTCCAGCTTGTGGCGATGAGTGCGCAGGTTCTTCTCGGTAACACCCAGCAGTTTGGCCAGACGTGCATCCGAGAAGCCTTTACGCTTGAGGCGGAACATCAGGCTGTGATCGATAGCCGACAGACCCAGAGTCTTGACCTTCTCTTCTTCCTTGATCAGGTCTTCGATCTGTACCAGGAACCACGGATCGATCATGTTCATGGTGAAGATTTCTTCGACCGTCATGCCGGCGCGGAACGCATCAGCCACGTACCAGATACGCTCGGCACCCGGCACTGTCAGCTCACGCTTGAGGGTGCTCATGCTTTCCGGGTTGCTCAGGTCCAGCTTTGGATCCAGACCGCACACACCCACTTCCAGACCGCGCAGGGCTTTCTGCAGCGATTCCTGGAAAGTACGGCCGATAGCCATGACTTCACCGACCGACTTCATTTGCGTGGTCAGGCGAGCGTCAGCCTTGGAGAACTTCTCGAAGGCGAAGCGTGGCAGCTTGGTAACGACGTAGTCGATCGAAGGCTCGAAAGACGCCGGGGTCTTGCCGCCAGTGATTTCGTTTTGCAGCTCGTCGAGGGTGTAACCGATCGCCAGCTTGGCGGCAACGCGAGCAATCGGGAAACCGGTCGCTTTCGAAGCCAGTGCCGAGGAACGCGATACACGCGGGTTCATCTCGATCACAACCATACGGCCAGTATCCGGGCAGATACCGAACTGAACGTTGGAACCACCGGTTTCAACGCCAATCTCACGCAGTACCGCCAAGGAGGCGTTACGCATGATCTGGTATTCCTTGTCGGTCAGCGTCTGCGCTGGCGCAACAGTGATCGAGTCGCCGGTGTGGACGCCCATCGGATCAAAGTTTTCGATGGAGCAGACGATGATGCAGTTGTCCTTTTTGTCGCGGACAACTTCCATCTCGTATTCTTTCCAGCCGATCAGCGATTCGTCGATCAGCAGTTCCTTGGTCGGAGACAGGTCCAGACCGCGGGTGCAGATTTCTTCGAACTCTTCACGGTTGTAAGCGATACCGCCACCGGTGCCGCCCATGGTGAACGAAGGACGGATGATGCATGGGAAGCCCAGCTTCTCAAGCACGGCATTGGCTTCTTCCATGGTGTGGGCGATACCCGAACGCGGGCAGTCCAGACCGATGGATTTCATGGCTTTGTCGAAACGCGAACGGTCTTCAGCCTTGTCGATGGTGTCGGCGTTTGCACCGATCATCTCAACGCCGAACTTGGCCAGAACGCCTTCGCGCTCCAGATCCAGTGCGCAGTTCAGAGCGGTTTGGCCACCCATGGTCGGCAGTACGGCGTCTGGACGCTCTTTTTCGATGATCTTGGCAACCGTCTGCCATTTGATCGGCTCGATGTAGGTCGCGTCGGCCATTGCCGGGTCGGTCATGATGGTCGCTGGGTTGGAGTTCACCAGGATGACGCGGTAACCCTCTTCGCGCAGGGCTTTACAGGCCTGCGCGCCGGAGTAGTCGAATTCACAGGCCTGACCGATCACGATAGGACCGGCGCCGAGAATCAGGATGCTTTTAATGTCTGTACGTTTTGGCATGGGTTTGTCACTCAAATCCGTAGGTCAGTCGGCAAGCCGTCTTGAACTTCTTTGCAGCTGCCGGGCGGTCTTCGCCGGACGTTCATCCAGGTCCAGCCCAGCGCTGCGCGTTACATTCTCAAGGCAACCGTTCAGCGTCGCTTGGCCATGGTTTCGATGAAGCGATCAAACAACGGAGCCACATCAGTAGGACCCGGGCTTGCTTCAGGGTGACCCTGGAAGCTGAACGCGTCCTTGTCGGTACGCTCAATGCCCTGCAGGCTGCCGTCGAACAGCGACTTGTGGATCGCCTGAACATTGGCCGGGAGTGTTGCTTCATCCACCGCAAAACCGTGGTTCTGACTGGTGATCATCACAACACCGGTTTTCAGATCCTGCACCGGGTGGTTGGCACCGTGGTGACCATGACCCATCTTCACTGTCTTGGCACCGGAAGCCAGCGCCAGCAGTTGGTGACCCAGGCAGATGCCGAATACCGGGATGTCGGTTTCCAGTACTTCCTTGATCGCCTGAATCGCGTAGTCGCAAGGCTCAGGATCGCCAGGGCCGTTGGACAGGAATACACCGTCAGGCTTGTACGCGAGCACTTCGCTGGCAGGCGTTTGAGCAGGGACCACGGTCACGCGGCAACCGCGCTCAACCAGCATGCGCAGGATGTTGACCTTGACGCCGTAGTCATAGGCTACAACGTGGTACGGCAATTCGGACGCGGCGATTTCCGGGCAGCTGTCGGTCTTCAACGACCAGACGCTGGAGCGCCACTCGTACGCTTCCTTGACGCTGACGACTTTCGCCAGGTCCATGCCTTTAAGGCCAGGGAAGCCGCGCGCGGCGGCAATTGCAGCTTCTTCAGAAATGTTGTCACCGGCCATGATGCAGCCGTTCTGTGCGCCTTTCTCACGCAGGATGCGGGTCAGGCGACGGGTGTCGATGCCAGCGATTGCTACGACGTTGTTGGCTTTCAGGTATTCATCCAGCGACAGCTTGTTACGCCAGTTGCTGGCAACCAGTGGCAGATCACGAATGACCAGACCGGCAGACCAGACGCGATCTGACTCGGCGTCTTCAGGAGTGGTACCGGTGTTGCCGATGTGCGGGTACGTCAGAGTAACGATTTGCTGGGCATAGGAAGGATCGGTAAGGATTTCCTGATAGCCTGTCATGGCAGTGTTAAACACTACCTCGCCAACGGTTTGACCGTCGGCTCCAATGGCTTCGCCGCGAAAAATGCTGCCATCAGCAAGGGCGAGTATGGCTGGCTTAGTCAAGAAGACCTCCCGTAAGTAAAGCCTGAAAGGGCGTTCGCAGGTTGCAAAAAAGCGGAATGACGTAGTTACGTCACCCCGCTTTCTTATCGAATCATCTGCGCGCTTTTAGTGGACACACTAAAGCTGTAGCTTACAGAAAAAGGCTTTTTTGGTCTACCGCCAATGAGGCGAAAAGACGAGGGAATGCGACAGAAGTTCCCGAGAAAGGATAAAACAGAGGCGCAAACCCTGTATCTCACGGGTTGCGCCTCTCTTGCAGCGGTCAATCAGTGCAGATCAAGCACGTCCTGCATGTCATACAGACCTGCCTCGCGCCCTTCAAGCCACATTGCAGCTCTGACCGCGCCTTTGGCGAAGGTCATGCGGCTGGATGCCTTGTGCGTGATCTCGACGCGCTCGCCTTCGGAGGCAAACAAGACGGTGTGATCACCCACGACGTCACCCGCACGAATCGTCGCGAAGCCGATGGTTTCGCGATCACGAGCACCGGTCTGACCTTCACGACCGTAGACAGCGACCTTTTCAAGATCACGGCCCAATGCATTGGCAACCACCTCACCCAGGCGCAACGCAGTACCAGACGGCGCGTCGACCTTGTGGCGGTGATGCGCCTCGATGATTTCGATGTCGACATCATCACCCAATACCCGAGCAGCGGTGTCGAGCAGCTTCAGGCACAGATTCAGACCAACGCTGAAATTGGCTGCGAAGACGATCGGAATCTCTTTACCCGCCTCGGCGATACGCTGCTTCTCTTCAGCACTGAAACCTGTAGTGCCGATGATCATCGCCTTGCCAGCCTTGCGGCAGAACGCCAGATTCTTCAGGGTCACCGAAGGGTGCGTGAAGTCGATCAACACATCGAATTCGTCAGCCACCCGAGCCAGATCACCCGACAGCGGAACACCGATCCGACCCAGTGCAGCCAACTCGCCCGCATCAGCACCGACCAGCGTGCTGTCGGGCCGGTCAATAGCCGCAGTCAGGCCAGCGCCAGGCGCCTGCTGAACCGCCTCGATCAGAATCTTGCCCATGCGCCCGGCGGCGCCCATCACTGCAATACGTCGCATGTCCTGCTCCCGTTACAAGTCGCCGAAGAAACGCTTCACACCGTCAAACCAGCCAGTGGCTTTCGGGGAGTGAGAGCTATCGCCTTCAAGCGTTGAGCGGAACTCTTCGAGCAGTTCACGCTGACGACGACCCAGATTGACCGGAGTCTCGACAGCAACACGGCACATCAAGTCCCCCGCACCGCCGCCACGTACCGGCGCTACGCCCTTACCACGCAAGCGGAACTGCTTGCCCGTCTGGGTACCCTCAGGAATCTTCAGCTTGACGCGACCATCAAGCGTAGGCACTTCCAGCTCACCACCCAGGGCGGCATCCGTGAAGCTGATAGGCACTTCGCAGAACAGATGCTTACCGTCACGCTGGAAGATCGCGTGCTCGCGCACATTGATTACCACGTAAAGGTCGCCGGTTGGCCCGCCTTGCGTACCCGCCTCACCTTCACCGGAAAGACGAATACGGTCGCCGGTATCTACTCCAGGCGGCACTTTCACAGCGAGCGTCTTGTACTCTTCGACACGGCCTTCGCCGTGGCACGAGTCGCACGGATCGGAAATGATCTTGCCGTTGCCGTGGCAACGCGGGCAGGTTTGCTGCACCGAGAAGAACCCTTGCTGCATGCGAACCTGACCAATACCGCCGCACGTCGGGCAGGTAACAGGCGAGGAGCCTTTCTTGGCGCCTGAACCATCGCAAGGTTTGCAATTGACCAGCGTCGGGACACGGATATTAACCGAGGTACCGCGCACGGCTTCTTCGAGGTTAAGTTCAAGGGTGTAACGCAGATCGCTGCCACGCTGAGCGCCGCCACGACCACCGCCACCGCCCCGGCCACCGCCGAAGAAGTCACTGAATACATCGCCGAAGATATCGGAGAAGTTCGCACCGCCGGCGCCACCGCCGCCAAAGCCGCCGCCGCCCATGCTTGGGTCGACACCAGCATGACCGTACTGATCGTAGGCCGCACGCTTGCTCGCATCAGACAGAACTTCGTAAGCCTCGTTGGCTTCTTTGAACAGCTCTTCCGACGCTTTGTCATCAGGATTGCGATCAGGGTGATGCTTCATCGCCAGACGGCGATAAGCTTTCTTCAGATCAGCCTCGCTGGAGCCTCGCTCCACCCCCAAAACTTCGTAATAGTCACGCTTTGCCATAAATTCTTCCGCACTCTTGAGGACGTCCGGCAAAACCCTCCTGAGCTTTGCCAAACTCGTTGAGCCCCATACAGGCCCGGACCCAACTCACGTCAATTCAACGATCCTGGTCTTCATTTCACCGGCCAGGCTGACCGGGAAAGCGGCAGAACAAGCCGCCATGCAGGAGCATGACGACCTTGCCACAGCAGCTTGCGGTAGATACCGCAGGCCGCAAAAATTTCGTCTGTTCCAGACACGCCAACGCGGGAGCAAGCTCCCGCGCGGCGACATCCTACCAGCGACCGCCCGAAAACGGTCAACTGGCTTGCAAGTGAGCCTGCGCTTACTTGTTTTCTTTTACTTCTTCAAACTCTGCATCGACAACGTCGTCAGCAGGCTTGGTTTCTTCCTTCGCACCCTGAGCACCCGGTTGTGGTTGCTCGGCCTGCTCGGCGTACATCTTCTGAGCCACTGGCGCGGAGACCTTGGACAGCTCTTCGACTTTAGCGTCGATGGCAGCCTTGTCGTCGCCTTTGACGGCAGCTTCAAGAGCAACCAGTGCAGCTTCGATCGCCGTTTTCTCTTCCGCAGTCACTTTGTCACCAGCGTCGGAGATCATTTTGCGAGTCGAGTGAACCAGCGCATCGCCCTGGTTACGAGCGGTGGCCAGCTCTTCGAACTTGCGGTCTTCTTCGGTGTTGGCTTCAGCATCACGGATCATTTGCTGAATTTCTTCATCCGACAGACCAGAGTTGGCCTTGATCACGATCGACTGCTGCTTGCCGGTCGCCTTGTCTTTGGCGCCTACGTGCAGGATGCCGTTGGCGTCGATGTCGAAGGTCACTTCGATCTGTGGAACGCCACGTGGTGCTGGTGGAATCTCGGCCAGGTCGAACTTGCCCAGAGACTTGTTCTGACCCGCTTGCTTACGCTCACCTTGCAGCACGTGAATGGTCACGGCGTTCTGGTTGTCGTCAGCAGTCGAGAACACTTGCGACTTCTTGGTAGGAATCGTGGTGTTCTTGTCGATCAGAGCAGTCATGACGCCGCCCATGGTTTCGATACCCAGCGTCAGCGGGCTAACGTCCAGCAGCAGAACGTCTTTAACGTCACCGGCCAATACTGCGCCCTGGATAGCAGCACCCATGGCAACGGCTTCGTCCGGGTTAACGTCTTTACGCGCTTCTTTGCCGAAGAACTCAGTGACTTTCTGCTGTACCAACGGCATACGAGTCTGGCCACCGACCAGAATCACGTCGTTGATGGCGCTGATGTCGATACCGGAGTCTTTCAACGCGATACGGCAAGGTTCGATGGTGCGCTGAACCAGGTCTTCAACCAGCGATTCCAGCTTGGCGCGGGAAATCTTGACGTTCAAGTGCTTAGGACCGGTCGCGTCTGCAGTGATGTACGGCAGGTTAACGTCGGTCGAATTGCTCGAAGACAGCTCGATCTTGGCTTTCTCAGCGGCTTCTTTCAGGCGCTGCATGGCCAGCGGGTCACCTTTAAGGTTCATGCCGCTTTCTTTCTTGAATTCGTCAACGAGGTAGTCGATCAGACGGATGTCGAAGTCTTCACCACCTAGGAACGTGTCACCGTTGGTTGCCAGCACTTCGAACTGGTGCTCGCCATCAACTTCAGCAATTTCGATAACCGAAACGTCGAAAGTACCGCCACCCAGGTCATAAACGATGACAGTGTGGTCGCCCTTGGCTTTGTCCATACCGTAAGCCAGAGCGGCCGCGGTTGGTTCGTTGATGATACGTTTTACGTCCAGACCGGCAATACGACCGGCGTCTTTAGTCGCCTGACGCTGACTGTCGTTGAAGTAAGCCGGAACGGTGATCACCGCCTCGGTCACTGCTTCGCCCAGATAGTCTTCAGCGGTTTTCTTCATCTTCTTCAGGATTTCAGCAGAAATCTGAGGAGGCGACATTTTCTTGCCGTTGACTTCAACCCACGCATCGCCATTGTCAGCTTTGGCGATTTTATAAGGGACCATCTGAATGTCTTTCTGAACGACTTCTTCTTCGAACTTACGACCGATCAGACGCTTTACCGCGTACAGGGTGTTGTGCGGGTTGGTCACTGCCTGACGCTTGGCCGACTGACCTACCAGGATCTCGCCATCGTTGGCATAAGCAATGATCGAAGGCGTGGTACGAGCGCCTTCGGCGTTCTCCAGGACCTTGACGCTGCCGTTTTCCAGAATGGAGACGCAAGAGTTAGTGGTCCCCAGGTCAATACCGATAATTCTGCCCATCTGTGAATCTCCCGAAATTTTGAATTTGGTTGCCGCAACTGCGTTTACAAATTGCGGTAGCTCTTAAACGCTTGGCCTATAAATGGGGGCCAGACAGCTGATTTCAAGCCTGCTCATCAATTGATGGCTGAACAGGCGATGGTGCCTTGCTGACCACGACCATAGCCGGGCGCAGCAGACGACCATTGAGCTGGTAGCCCTTCTGGAACACTTTCAAAACACTGTTGGGTTCAACGTCTGCGCTTTCCTGCATGGCCATTGCCTGATGGTGCTCGGCATTGAATGGCTGACCATGCGGATCGATCGCTTCGAGGTGGTAACGCTTGAGCGTGTCGCTGAACATTTTCAGCGTCAGCTCGATACCTTCGCGCATTGGACGAATGCTTTCGTCGTCCGGATTGGACAAGTCCAGACCACGCTCAAGGCTGTCCACGATCGGCAACAAGTCACTCGCAAACTTCTCAAGCGCAAACTTGTGAGCCTTTTCCACATCCTGTTCTGCACGGCGGCGGACGTTCTGCAAATCCGCAGCCACACGCAGGGACTGGTCCTGTGCCGCGGCCAGTTGCTCTTCGAGCACTTGCACGCGGGTTACCAATTCTTCACCGGAGACTGCTTCGGCAGCCTGGTCCTGGGTCTGCGCATCCAGATTCTGTTCGTCAGCCATAGATTTCTCCTTTCCAATACGTCCGCGACCTCAAATCGCGCTTCTGCCCCCCTATATGGGAGCGGATTTTTCAGCTTCAAGAGCAAAATTCAGCAGATCGACAAAAGTCCTCACAAAAATTCCGGCCAAAGCCAAGCCCCTATCACGCTTGAACAAATCACCAATTGGACTAAAAAAAGCTTGCCTGCGAACGAATCGAGCTAAATGAGGGCATTGTCACCCACGAATAAAACACTGTATAAATAACCAGACTTATCGCTTGGGAGCCACTCCATGCTGGTGCACCTTTCCGTACATAACTACGCCATCGTTGAACACCTCGATCTCGAGCTGGACCGTGGCATGAGCGTGATCACCGGTGAAACCGGGGCTGGCAAATCAATCATGCTCGATGCCCTCGGCCTGACCCTTGGCGACAGAGCCGACAGCGGCGTGGTGCGCCCCGGTGCGGACAAGGCAGACATTCTCGCGACCTTCGATCTGGTCGACATTCCCGAAGCGCAAACCTGGCTGCAGGAGCGTGACCTCGACAACGACGGCCCCTGCATCCTGCGCCGGGTCATCACCGCCGAGGGTCGCTCGCGCTCCTACATCAATGGCACACCCTGCCCGCAAGGTGACCTGAAAGCACTGGGCGAGCTGTTGATTGATATTCACAGCCAGCACGAGCATCAGTCGCTGCTCAAGACCGACACACACCGTCGCTTGCTGGATGAATACGCCGGCGCGACCGATCTGGCCCGCCAGGTACAACTGGCCGCCCAGCGCTGGCGCCAGACCCGCCAGGAACTGGACAGGCTTGCCAACTCCGGCGACGAACAACGCGCACGCCACCAGTTGCTGAGCTATCAACTGGAAGAACTGGAAAGCCTCAGCCTTGGCGAGAATGAGCTGGAGCAGCTTGAGCAGGAACAGAAAACCCTGACCAACGCCGAAAGCCTGCTGAGCATTTGCCGTCAGGTTGTCGAGCAATGCAGCGAAAATGACTCAGGTAATGTGCTGAACGCACTAACCGCCAGCCTGCATCGGCTGGGCAGCGTCAACGACTCGCCGACCGCTCTGAGCGAAGCGACCAATCTGCTGTCCAGTGCACAGATTCAGGTAGAAGAAGCCGTTGGTGAGCTCAATCGCTTCCTGGATCACTTCGACGCCGATCCTGCGCGCCTGCAGCAGCTCGAAGAACGCCTGGACGCTATCTATACCCTGGCGCGCAAGCATCGCATCCAGCCGACTGAAGTCGCGACACTTCAACAAAAGCTACTGGACGAAATCGAAACGCTTAATGCCAACGACGAGGCAATCGAGCGCCTGGAAAATGAAGTGGCATCGTTCGCCCGTCACTATAAAGAGAAAGCCCGGGAACTGAGCGACCTGCGCCATCGCGCAGCGCCGGAACTGGCAGCTGCCGTAGAACACGAAATCCAGCGCCTGGGCATGCCCGGCGGGCGCTTCAGCATCGAGCTGAAAGCCAATCCGGAGAAAGAATTGCTGCCCAACGGGCTGGAACAGGTCGAGCTTCTGGTTAGCGCAAACCCGGGCCAGCCACTCAAAGCGCTGGCGAAAGTAGCGTCGGGCGGTGAGCTCTCAAGGATCAGCCTGGCGATCCAGGTGATCACCGCGCAAACCTCCAGGGTGCCGACACTGGTATTTGACGAAGTGGATGTCGGGATCGGCGGCCCAACGGCCGAGATCGTCGGCCAGCTATTACGTCGTCTGGGTGATCGCGGTCAGGTCATGACCGTGAC
This sequence comes from Pseudomonas viridiflava, assembly GCF_900602065.1. Classification (GTDB taxonomy): domain Bacteria; phylum Pseudomonadota; class Gammaproteobacteria; order Pseudomonadales; family Pseudomonadaceae; genus Aquipseudomonas. The sequence goes on from NZ_UWFN01000328.1 coordinate 69,149, forward strand.
GCACTTGCCGCAAGTCGCCGCACAGGGGCATCAACACCTGTTTGTCCACAAAGTCCGCGACAGCGAGGCCACGCGCACCGCTGTATCAAAACTGAGCAAGAACGAACGTATAGAAGAAGTCGCGAGGATGCTGGGCGGGATCGACCTGACCAAAGAGTCTCTGGCCCACGCGAAGAAGATGGTGGTGACAGCCAAGAGCTGAAGGCTGTCGCTTCAGTACAGGGCCAAACTCCCGAAGAGTTCGGTCTCAAAGGTTCACTGCCAGCTACGGGAAATGGACATCCCGTGGGAGCGAATTCATTCGCGAATGAGCCGGTACATCCGCCACATTTGCGTCGGAAGGAATGCCGTCTTCGCGAATGAATTCGCTCCCACATATTCAGCGCCCTCAGCCCCCAACACCTTTTCACATCCAAAACCGCACAAACGGGCCCCAGGGTGGAGGGATCCACCTGACCAAAGATTCCCTGGCCCACGTTAAAAAAATGGTGGTGACAGCGAAGAGCTGATGGCTGTCGCTTTCCGTGTGGGAGCTGCCGAAGGCTGCGAAGCAATGGCCGCCATTCGCAGCCTTCGGCAGCTCCTACATAATTCAGAACAGCTTCAAGACTCACCGACGACCTCAAACCCGTGGAAGGCTGGCCTGTAAGCATAATTCCCGTGGGAGCGAATTCATTCGCGAATGGGCCGGTACATCCGCCACATTTGCGTCGGAAGGAATGCCGTCTTCGCGAATGAATTCGCTCCCACAGATTTAGGCCCCTAACACTTATTCACCTCCAAAAACGCACAAAGGCGACCCTAGGGTCGCCTTTGCTGTTGCAACAAAAAGACTTAAGCCTTTTTATTGCGCACGTACAGCACCAGATTGTGATCCACCAAATCGAAACCGTGCCGCTCGACAATGGCTTTTTGAAGCTTTTCGATTTCTTCGTCGAAGAACTCGATCACTTCTCCGGATTCCACGTTGACCATATGGTCGTGGTGGCCGCCGTCAGCCAATTCGAATACCGCATGTCCACCGTCGAAATTGTGGCGAACCACTAATCCGGCAGCTTCGAATTGGGTCAGGACACGGTAAACCGTGGCCAGTCCGACGTCCTCGCTAGCTTCCATCAGTGCCTTGTAAACATCCTCGGCACTCATGTGGCGCTGCTCGGCGGAATCGAGCATCTGTAGTATTTTGACCCGTGGCAGGGTCACTTTAAGTCCGGCTTTTCGTAGTTCGCTATTTTCAACCATGGTCAGCTTTCTCGCAGACGCTGCTTCGCAGCTTCTCTTAATGCAGGTATGATCGGGGTTTACGTTGTCCCAGCCAAGATAGTGGAAGTCGCCCACCGATGCAAAACACCAAGCTCCTGCTAACCAGTTTCACCCTTGTGGGACTGCTCGCACTCGCCGGTTGTTCATTCCCCGGGGTTTACAAAATCGACATCCAGCAAGGCAATGTCGTCACGCAGGACATGATAGACCAGTTAAGGCCGGGAATGACCCGACGGCAAGTACGGTTTATCATGGGCAACCCTCTGTTGACCGATACTTTCCATGCCGATCGCTGGGATTATCTGTACAGCCTGCAGCCTGGTGGCGGTGAACGTCAGCAGGAGCGTGTCTCGCTGATCTTCAATGGCAACGACCAACTGGTCAGCCTGTCAGGCGACTTCATGCCGGGCGTGAGCCGTGATGAAGCCATCCTTGGCAACGACGGTGGCTCTACCGTCACGCCACAGCAGCCTAAAGAAGAACCTGCCAAGCCAGGGTCGCTGCTGGACCAGATCCAGAAGGACGTCGACAAAGTCGAGACCGTTCCTGTTCCGACTCAGGAACCACTGGAAGTGTCGCCGCAGTAACCCATACTGCAGCTACAAAAAAGCCCGGCATGCCGGGCTTTTTGCTGTCTGCGGGTTACAGAAAAAACAACGCGCCTAGCGCTCGCTGTCCTTTCGAGCCTTTGCGGCTTTGGCTGCCCGCAGGCGTCGGACCTCTTTGGGGTCGGCCAGCAGCGGGCGATAGATCTCAACGCGGTCGCCCTGCTCCAGCACACGCTCATGCCTGACCGCCCTGCCGAAGATACCCACAGGGCAATGAATCAGATCCAGCTCGGGAAACTCATTCCCTACGCCCGAAATCAGCAATGCCTGCTGAACTGTCGACCCCACCGGCACCTCAACAGCACGCAGTGACTGCCGGTCCACACCGGCGTGCACTACCTCGACCGTGATCAGAGCCTCAGCCATGCAATTGTTTCGCTCGCTGGCAGAACGCATCCACCAACGTGTTCGCGGCCTGGTTGAACAGCGGCCCAAGCGTGGCCCGGACGATGGGACCTGCGTAATCAAACGACAGATCGAGGCTGATTTTGCAGGCTTTCTCGCCCAGCGCCTTGAATGTCCAGACGCCATGCAGTTGCTCGAAAGGCCCCTCCACCAGATCCATCACGATGGATTGGCCCGGTACTAGCGTGTTTTGCGTTACAAAATGTTGGCTCAGGCCGCCCTTGGCGATTTCCAGGCTGGCACGCATGTGCTCCTCGCCCACCTCCAGCACTTTAGCTGCAGAGCACCAGGGCAAGAATTCGGAGTAGCGCTCTACATCGTTGACCAGGTCATAGAGAGCCTTGGCCGGGTAAGGCAAAAGAGCGGAACGTTGGATATGCGTAGTCATGTCAGCGTCAATTCCAAAGCTGAGCGGCAAACACAACATGAATGCCGAACGGCGCCACATAGCGCATCAAAAAAACGTCAAAGCAAGGAGCGCCAAGGCCCGTCACTCAACCTGCGGATACTGCAAACACGCCTCACCGCAGTGAACGGCGTGATGAACACATCGACCCTGGCAAGCCAGCATCGGTTCGAATGAAATAAAAGTCACCTTCGCCTCACACCCATAAATACGGCGCACAAGCAGGCGCATTGTCCGGGATTCAATCATCGTGCTCAAGCGTGCAGCTTCCGGACAGACCGTGTGAAAACGTAGCGAGCGAAGGCAGGCCAAGGCAAAACAGGCGAAAAACGGCCGGGGTCGCGTCCGACTCTAGTGTCTAAATGAGCATTTTTCGTCTGTTTTTAACGCAGTAATGTCGAGCGCAGTAGTTTTCGCACGGTCTGCGTAGCCGACTTTGAAGCGAGTCCCTATAATGCGTCGCCTATGGCTAAGCTCAAGAAACACCCTACAGGGACCATCGCGCAAAATAAAAAAGCGCGTCACGATTACTTCATCGAACACAAGTTCGAGGCCGGTCTGGTCCTGGCTGGCTGGGAAGTAAAAAGTCTGCGTGCCAACAAGGTACAGCTGGTCGACAGTTACGTGCTGCTCAAAGATGGTGAGGCATGGCTGATGGGTAGCCATATTTCGCCACTGACGACTGCCAGCACGCACGTCATCGCTGACCCGACACGCACCCGCAAACTGCTGCTCAATGCACGCGAGCTTGAAAAGCTGACCTCATCGGTCCAGCAAAAAGGCTATGCATGCGTCGCGCTTTCCCTTTACTGGAAGCAGCACTTGATCAAGTGCGAAATTGCTCTGGGCAAAGGTAAAAAAGAATACGACAAGCGCCATACCGAGCGTGAACGTGATTCTGATCGCGAGCTGCAACGGGCCGTGCGGACCAAGGGTAAGGATGATTAGGCTTAGCGCCTGATTCCCCTGCCCTGCTGGCTTGAACGGTAGGAGCGAATTTATTCGCGAAGAGGCCAGTACAGTCTAAATCTTCATCGGCTGTACGCACGCTTTCGCGAATGAATTCGCTCCCACTGGTTTAGCGTCAAATCACATCCCATTACGCCGCTCAGCCCGTGCCGTGCGCTGCACTTGCTGCCGAACCTCTTCCAGCACTTCCTGCACATACAACAGGTGACGACTGGAAATATCACGCGCGTCGTCCGCTCGCCCTTCGATAATTGCCGTGTAAAGCTCCTGATGCTGACGGATCAGCATGTCGCGGGTTTCGCTGCGCTGCTTGTACATCCCGCCGATATTGATCACCACGTTGCGCTTGAGCAGGTCGAACAGACCGCGAATGGTGTGCAGCAGAATAGCGTTGTGGCTGGCTTCAGCGATCGCCATATGAAAGCTCGCATCAGCAGCGCCCTCTTCTGCCCGGCTGACTTCCCCCTCACGGCCATAACAGTCCTGCAACGTATCGAAGGCCTGGCGTAGACGCTCCCGGTCTACATCAGTCGCGCGCATGGCCGCGTAATACGCACAAGAGGCTTCAAGCGTATGGCGGAACTCCAGCAAGTCGCGCTGAGCATCCGGGCTGCTCTCCAGCAAATGCAGCAGCGGATCACTGAAGGTCGAGCCGATGTTCTCGACCACATAATTGCCGCCGCCCTGCCGGCTGACCAACAAGCCTTTGGCGGTCAATTTCTGGATGGCTTCACGCAAAGAAGGCCGGGAAACACCAAACTGCTCCGCCAGGGCCCGCTCGGCAGGCAGTCGCCCACCCGCCTTGAGCGTGCCCTCAAGAATCATTCGTTCCAACTGCTCGACAATATCGTCGGACAAACGGCGCTGACGCACCTGATCAAAGCCCATCACTCTCACTCCACATCCCCGATCGCGTTACCGGGCCTGCGTATTCTGGCTGATTGCCGCCACTCGGACACCTGCCAGATGCCCCCTGAAATGGCGTATCAGATGCCGCTTTCATAGGGTTCTCCTACGAAAGTTGCACGACCGCAAATTGACACACCAATAGAGAGGCTTCTACGCTAGCGACTAGACATTGTAAATTGGTATTACCAATTATCCAATGCCAGCGTGAGTGGCTAACCTCTACTGCGCTGCAAGCACCTTTCGCAATGATGAAGGGCTTGAACTGGTGAGCTGTGCGATTCGTTCGTCAGCATCGGCACGACGTCAGCCACCCTGGGCGTCAGCTCGAAGCCTCGCACGTAAGACACGGAATACCGGGCCTATCCAAAAACAATTAGGGGCCACCCATATGCAAACCTGGCAACAGCTCTACACCCCCCTGGGCAGTCTTGGCCTTTCGGCCGCCGCTGCGCTCATACCGATTGTGTTTTTCTTTCTGGCGCTCGCCGTATTCAGGCTCAAAGGGCATGTCGCCGGGAGCATTACGCTGGTGTTGTCGATACTGGTAGCGATCTTTGCTTTCCAGATGCCTGCTGACATGGCACTCGCGGCCGCCGGGTATGGGTTTGCCTACGGGTTATGGCCTATCGCATGGATCATTGTCGCTGCGGTGTTTCTCTACAAACTGACGGTGAAGAGTGGTCAGTTCGAGATCATCCGCAGCTCGGTCATGTCCATCACCGATGACCAGCGCATTCAGGTGCTGTTGATCGCGTTTTGTTTTGGAGCATTTCTTGAAGGCGCCGCTGGCTTCGGCGCACCGGTAGCGATTACTGCCGCGTTGCTGGTCGGCCTCGGCTTGAACCCGCTTTATGCGGCAGGCCTGTGTCTGATCGCCAACACCGCGCCTGTCGCCTTCGGCGCACTGGGCATTCCGGTGATTGTGGCGGGCCAGGTGTCGGGCATCGACCCGTTCAAGATTGGCGCCATGGCGGGGCGGCAATTGCCATTCCTGTCAGTGTTCGTGCCGTTCTGGCTGATGTTCATGATGGATGGCGTCAAAGGTGTCAAAGAGACGTGGCCTGCAGCGCTGGTTGCCGGCGTGAGCTTCGGGATCACCCAGTACCTGACCTCCAACTACATTGGCCCGGAACTGCCCGACATCACCTCGGCGCTGGTGAGCATGGTCGCCCTGACCTTTTTCCTTAAAGTCTGGCAGCCCAAAAAAGCCGGGGAAACCGAAATCAGCCAGTCAGGCGGTGCAGCGGTCATGGGTAGCCCGGGCGGTTTTGGTCAGCCACGCACATCGGTTAAATCGCCCTACACCGTGGGGCAGATCATCAAGGCATGGTCACCCTTCCTGATTCTCACCGTAATGGTCACCATCTGGACGCTGAAGCCCTTCAAGGCAATGTTTGCCGCAGGCGGCGCGATGCAGGCATGGACGATGAACATTCCCATCCCGCATCTCGATCAACTGGTCATGAAAGTTGCACCTATCGTTGCCAACGCGACGGCTATGCCTGCGGTGTACAAATTCGACCTGATCGCCGCCTCGGGTACCGCGATCCTGTTCTCGGCCATCCTCGCGATGTTCGTACTGCGGATCACACCAAAGACAGGCCTGACCACGTTCAAAGAAACCCTCAAAGAGCTACGCTGGGCGATCATCTCCATCGGCATGGTGCTGGCCTTTGCCTTCGTCATGAACTACTCGGGCATGTCCTCGACGCTGGCGCTGGTATTGGCCGGAACCGGCGCGGCCTTCCCGTTCTTCTCGCCATTCCTCGGCTGGCTGGGCGTGTTCCTGACGGGCTCGGATACGTCGTCCAACGCGCTCTTTGGCTCGTTGCAGGCGACCACCGCGCATCAGGTTGGCGTCAGCGATGTGCTGATGGTGGCGGCGAACTCCACAGGCGGCGTGACAGGCAAGATGATTTCACCGCAGTCCATCGCGGTGGCTTGCGCGGCGACCGGACTGGTTGGCAAAGAATCTGACCTGTTCCGCTTCACCCTCAAGCACAGCATTTTCTTCGCCACGATTATTGGCTGCATGACCTACGCCCAGGCGTACTGGTTCACCGGCATGCTGGTGCACTGATGAAACGAGCGTCGGGCGCGCTCAGGTGCGCCCGACCTTCGCCCCACTTACTCGACGTTGTGAGAGCCCATGATTATTTCTGCCTCCACTGACTACCGCGCCGCAGCGCAACGCAAGCTGCCGCCCTTCCTGTTTCATTACGCCGACGGTGGCGCCTACGCCGAGCACACGTTGCGCCACAACGTCTCGGACCTTGCCAGCATTGCCCTGCGCCAGCGCGTGCTGAAAAACATGTCGGAACTGAGCCTGAATACCACGCTGCTCGGCGAAACCATGAGCATGCCCATAGCCTTGGCGCCCATCGGGTTGTGCGGCATGTACGCCCGCCGAGGCGAAGTACAGGCAGCACGCGCAGCCGCCAGCAAAGGCATCCCGTTCACCTTGTCCACAGTGTCGGTCTGCCCGATTGAAGAAGTCGCTCCCGCCATCGACCGCCCTATCTGGTTTCAGCTCTACGTGCTCAAGGACCGCGGTTTCATGCGCAACGCCCTTGAGCGGGCCAAGGCCGCCGGGGTCAAGACGCTGGTGTTCACGGTCGACATGCCGGTGCCCGGCGCTCGTTACCGCGACGCCCACCATGGCATGAGCGGCGCAAACGGCCCGATGCGCCGCATATTGCAAGCCATGACGCACCCTCAATGGGCGTGGGATGTTGGCGTGAACGGTCGCCCCCATGATCTGGGCAACATCTCCACCTACCGCGGCAATCCCACCGGGCTGGCCGACTACATTGGCTGGCTGGGCAATAACTTCGATCCGTCGATTTCCTGGAAAGACCTGGAATGGATTCGCGAAACCTGGGACGGGCCGATGCTCATCAAAGGCATTCTTGACCCCGAAGACGCCCGCGATGCGGTGAAGTTCGGCGCCGACGGCATCATCGTGTCCAACCATGGCGGCCGTCAGCTCGATGGCGTGCTGTCCAGCGCCCGTGCCTTGCCCGCCATTGCCGACGCGGTGAAGGGCGACTTGAAGATCCTCGCCGATTCAGGGATCCGCAGTGGCCTGGACGTGGTGCGAATGATCGCCCTCGGTGCCGATGCGGTGTTGATCGGCCGAGCGTTCATCTATGCCTTGGCCACCCACGGTGAAGCGGGAGTGAAAAACCTGCTCGACCTGTTTGAAAAGGAAATGCGCGTGGCCATGGTCCTGACTGGAGCCAAATCCATCAGCGAGATTTCTCGCGATTCACTGGTCCGTGAGCTGGGCGCTTAAGCCCGTACACCCTGAAGCAGCAAGCACGCGGCACGCCAGATGCTGCGGCACCCTAAAGCTGATTGCATGAGGAAGACCGTGTGAACCTCCCTGCCTCTTTCCTGAATGATGTCGCTCGGCTGATCCCCGCCGAGCGCCGCTTCGACGATCCGCTTTCAACGCTGGCATTCGGCACGGACGCAAGCTTCTACCGATTGATCCCCAAGCTGGTGATTCGCGTTGAGTCCGAAGACGAAGTGGTCAGCCTGTTGAAACTGGCCCAGCGGCAAAACGTGTCGCTGACCTTTCGCGCAGCAGGCACCAGCCTTTCGGGCCAGGCCATCAGCGATTCGGTGCTGTTGGTACTCGGTGACAACTGGAACGGCCGCGAAGTACGCGAACACGGCACACAAATACGCCTGCAACCGGGCGTGATCGGCGCACAGGCCAACGCCTGGCTAGCACCTTACGGGCGCAAGATCGGGCCAGATCCGGCGTCTATCAATGCCTGCAAAATCGGCGGCATCGTGGCCAACAATGCCAGCGGCATGTGCTGCGGTACCGCGCAAAATACCTATCACACCCTGGCCGGCATACGCCTGGTGCTCGCCGACGGTACGCGCATCGACACTGAAGATTTCAACAGCGTGGCTGCGTTTCGCACCAGCCACGCCGACCTGTTGGAGCAACTCGCCAGACTAAGCCGCGAGACCCGCGCCAATACCGAACTGGCCGCCAAGATTCGCCACAAATACCGTCTGAAAAACACCACCGGCCTGTCACTTAACGCCTTGGTGGATTTTGATGAGCCGCTGGATATCCTCAGCCACCTGCTAGTGGGTTCCGAAGGCACGCTGGGCTTTATCAGCGCGGTGACTTACGACACCGTCATCGATCATCCCAACAAAGCATCTGCCCTGATCGTCTTCCCGGATGTGGAAACCTGCTGCAACGCCGTCACCGTTTTGAAAAGCCAACCTGTAGCCGCCGTCGAACTGCTCGACCGACGCAGCATGCGCTCGGTGCAGGACAAACCCGGCATGCCCGCTTTCGTACGTGAACTGTCGGCGAACGCCTGCGCGCTACTGATCGAAGCCCGCGCCGCCTCGCGACCTTTATTGCACGAGCAACTGGCGCAGATCATGGCTTCTATTGCGTCTTTTCCCGTAGAGAAACAAGTCGATTTTACCGAAGACCCGCTGGAAAACGCCCGCCTGTGGGCCATCCGCAAAGACACCTTTCCGGCGGTCGGTGCAGTGCGGCAGACCGGCACCACGGTGATCATCGAAGACGTCACCTTCCCCGTTGAGCAACTGGCCAACGGCGTGCGCCGCCTCATTGCGCTGTTCGACAAACACTACTACGACGAAGCCATTCTGTTCGGCCATGCTCTGGAAGGTAATCTGCACTTCGTGTTCACTCAGGGCTTCAACAACCCGGAAGAAGTCGCCCGTTATCAAGCGTTCATGGAAGACGTTGCGCAACTGGTGGCGGTCGAGTTTGGCGGCTCGCTCAAAGCCGAGCACGGCACCGGCCGCAACATGGCCCCCTTCGTCGAACTGGAATGGGGCCACGATGCCTATCAACTGATGTGGCAACTCAAACGCCTGCTCGACCCCAACGGCATTCTCAACCCTGACGTGGTCCTGAGTGAGGACCCGCAAATCCATCTCAAGCACCTCAAGCCTTTACCCGCAGCCGATGAAATCATCGACAAGTGCATCGAGTGCGGCTTCTGCGAACCGGTCTGCCCCTCCAAAGGCCTGACCCTCAGCCCGCGACAACGCATCGTCATCTGGCGAGACATTCAGGCGCGCAAACGAGCGGGCACCATTACCGATGAGCTGGAAAAGGCCTACCACTATCAAGGCATCGAAACCTGCGCCGCCACCGGTCTGTGCGCACAGCGCTGCCCGGTAGGGATCAACACCGGCGAACTGGTCAAGAAACTGCGCAGCCAGGAAGCCAGTCATGCACAGGCTGCGGGCTGGATGGCCAATCATTTCAAGACAATGCTGCAAGGCGCACGCTTCACCCTGCATGCCGCCAATGGCGCACGCATGCTGCTTGGTGCGCCGCGTCTCGCCAAAATTTCCGCCGCGCTGAGCAAAGCCTCGGCCGGTCGAGTGCCGCAATGGTCCCCCGCCATGCCGCAGCCTGAACAAGCGATACGCTTCACCCCGCCCATCGAAGACCAACGTCCGCGAGTGGTTTACCTCGCAGCCTGTGTATCCCGGGTGATGGGGCCCGCAGCGGGTGATAAAGAACAAATGTCGCTACTGGATAAAACCCGTGGCCTGCTCGAAAAAGCAGGCTACCAAGTGGTATTCCCCGAAGATCAGGACAACCTGTGCTGCGGTCAGCCTTTTGCGTCAAAAGGTTACAAGGAGCAAGCCGACAGCAAACGGGAGCAACTACTCGCCGCGCTCGGCAAAGCCAGCCGGGGCGGGCTCGACCCCATCTATTGCGACACCAGCCCCTGCACCTTGCGCCTGGTTGAAAACCTCAAGGAAACCGGCCTTGATCTGTACGACCCCGTGCGCTTTATCCGCACCCATCTGCTCGACAAACTGACCTTCACGCCACAGCAAGAACCGATCGCCGTGCACGTCACGTGCAGCACTCAGCATCTGGGTGAAAGTCAGGCGCTGATCGAGCTGGCGCGCCTGTGCAGCATCAACGTCGTCATCCCTGAAGGCATTCATTGCTGCGGCTTTGCGGGCGACAAAGGCTTCACCACACCCGAGCTGAACGCCCATTCGCTGCGCACCCTCAAAGAGGCAGTCCAGCACTGCAACGAAGGCATCTCCACCAGCCGTACGTGTGAGATCGGCCTCTCACAACACGGCGGTATCGACTACCACGGGCTGGTGTATCTGGTAGATCGGGTCACACAAGCCAAAACTGCCTGATCGCGACATAACAGCGGTAATCGCCCCATTTTGGTGCCCTTATCGCGAAATATGGCTTTTTCACATGAGGATGAAAAAAAATAGAACCCCTGCGTTTGTGAGCAGTCAGTTTCTGTGAGCCCGCCAACTCTGTAGTCGGGCTTACTCACAGACCTCGGCGACAGGCCTCATCGACCGGCCACACCGAGTCCACAGGCTTAAAAGGAGATACACATGAAGCGCACAGCACTTACTGGATTGTTCCTCACCGCCGCCCTGTTGGGTTCCCCGGCTTTTGCCGCCGATGATCTTTGTGGTGCCAACTTGCAGGCCCTGAAGGATGCGCAGGTTTCGTCCGGTACTAACCTGGCCGCTGATACCAAAAAGGAAATTGCCGAAACCGAGGCTGCCGCACTGAAAGCGCAAAAAGCCGGTGACGACAAGACCTGTATCGAGCTGACCACAAAGCAGATCACTGAGCTGAAAAACACCGGCTCGGCCAGCGACAGCGCCAAGTAATTCCCTGCCACGGCTAGCCGCAAGGCTGGCCGTAGGCGGGTTGCGTCAGAAGGTCGACGCGAGGAACTCATTGGAGTACACTCCGCGGCCTGACTGCGAAAGCAGTCACCTGGGGCCGATTAGGATTCGACGCCGGTGATGAAACTTTAGGTGCATGCCGACTTGGTAACAGAAGTCGTAAATCCACTGTTGCAACTTTCTATAGTTGCCAATGACGATAACTACGGTGCTCAACTAGCTGCGTAAGCAGCCTAGCCCGCACTTCTGGTAGCTTCGGCTCCAGCAATCACTAGGGGATGTCTGTAAACCCGAAGTGATTGTCATATAGAACAGAATCGCCGTGCAGTACGCTGTGGACGAATCGGCTAAAACTTACACAGCTCGCCCAAAGCACCCTGCCCGTCGGGTCGCTGAGGGTTAACTTAATAGACACGGCTAAGCATGTAGGACCGACAGCGGAGTACTGGCGGACGGGGGTTCAAATCCCCCCGGCTCCACCAAATGATCAATCAAAGACGTCCACGGACGTCTTTTTTTGTGCCTGCAATTCAATGAATACGGGGCTTTCAGCGCCATCAGCGTCCACGGACTTCCAAGAGCAGCCACGCTTTATGGCATTCCAAATGGCATTCCAAGCCCAACAGTGCTAATTTTTGGAATGCCAACCCAATCCTGGAATGCCAATGTGCGCACAAGCGGTTCGCCTCTCTGAACTCAAAATCAAATCCGCCAAGCCTGCTGAAAAGGACTACGTCCTGTTCGACGGTGGCGGACTTCAAATGCGAGTGAGAAGTAATGGCTCCAAGCTATGGAACTTCAACTATCGACACCCCGTGACTAAGAAGCGGATCAACATGGGCCTTGGTACCTTCCCTGAAGTCTCGCTAGCGCAGGCACGAAAGGGCTCCATTGCAGCGAGGGAAATACTTGCCCAAGGCATTGATCCCAAACAAAAACGAGATGCAGCGCTGCAAGCAAAGCAAGCTGAAACCGAGCACACATTCCTGAGTGTCGCGACGGAGTGGTTTGAACTGAAAAAGGATGCGGTCACACCAGCTTATGCCGAGGACATCTGGCGCTCGTTGACGCTGCATGTGTTTCCGGATTTAGCCACCACACAGATTTCAGCCATCAGCGCCCCACAAGTCATCAACCTTCTTCGACCACTCGAAACCAAAGGTAGCCTTGAAACCGTTAAACGGCTGTCACAGCGACTCAACGAGATCATGACTTACGGGGTCAACTCAGGACTAATACACGCAAACCCACTCAGCGGGATTCGCTCCGTATTCAAGAAGCCGAAAAAGAAAAACATGGCGGCACTTGCTCCCGATGAGCTGAAAGAGCTCATGGTGGCAATTGCCAATGCCAGCATAAAAAGGACCACGCGCTGCCTGATCGAATGGCAGCTCAACACAATGACTCGCCCAGCCGAGGCTGCAACCACGTGCTGGGCCGACATTGACTTCGAGAAGCGTATCTGGACGATCCCTGCCGAGCGGATGAAGAAACGACGCATACATATCGTGCCGCTCACAGATCAAGCACTGGCATTGCTGGAGGCAATCAAACCCTACAGCGGAAACCGGGAGTACGTATTCCCCGCAGACAGGGACCCTCGAACCCATTGCAATAGCCAGACCGCCAACATGGCGCTGAAGCGCATGGGCTTCGAAGGTCGGCTGGTAAGCCATGGCATGCGCTCAATGGCTAGTACCATTCTCAACGAACATGGTTGGGAGCCGGAGTTAATAGAGGTCGCACTAGCTCACGTCGATAAGGATGAGGTACGCAACGCCTACAACCGAGCAGAGTACATCGAACGCAGACGCCCGATGATGGCCTGGTGGAGCGACCACATCCAGGAAGCTGCTACCGGCAACCTATCTGTGTCAGCCATCAGAGAAAATAGAGATAAAAAAGTCGTTTCAATACGATGACCCTCAGGGCGACTTGCGACCCAAAGCGGCCCTACGCACTGCGTTCGGTCTTTAGGTAGAATCCCAACTTCTAACCAGTACGCGCCAGGTTCAGGGAAATGCAGAACGCCTTGAGTGTGAAGATTAGCTTCAACAATGAACTGGCAGTTACCAGCATCCCGCTGACCGATTGGGCTCCGCCGCTGGTCGAACACCTGGGACGCTACTTTGACGTCAGCGAGGGCATACTTCAGCTGGACTACGCCCACCTGTCTGCCGAGAACACCAGCGATACGTACAATTGGCTAGGGATGTGGCTAACCGGTTGTGAGAACTTTGCGTTCGAATTCAAACACGCTGCACGGCTGGGACCCATAGCACTGCCCCTCGCAATCCTCGGGCACGGATCCACCGGGAATCAAGGGTTCATCGTCCATCCTGGACGAGGATGCCTATGGGTCTGCCGAGGAGGCCTTCAGGAAGGACGTGCTTCAAGGCGACTCCCGGGCCTTGCGCGAAACCATCATGTCGGTGATCGCGCCCCGTGAGATATGGGTGAGTTGGTTGCTTGACGCCCATTCATCTGAACGGTCTCGCTTTTTGGACGATCAGGAGATCATGGCGGCGCTGGTGGCCAGTACATCGAAGGATGATTGCATCGATAGCCTTCAACTAGTCGCGCCCAGTCACGGTCAGAATAACTGGGCCTTCGAGCAGATGGTCGAGCATCATTGGCAGCATGTAAGCGACTACTTGGAGACCCATGTTGGGTATTCAGGCTCAGCAGTGCCTAAACTCGTCTTCTCGCTGTTTGCGAACTCGCCGACGGTGCAGACGTCCCGGTGGGCCTGTGAGCAGGTTCTTGAACGAGCCGATCCGACGGTCTTTCCTCATCTGATCCAACATTGCCGCACGATCGTGGCGGACGATGTGCGCAACCTGATCCTACGCTGGCACATCCGTTCGAAGACCGAGAAGAAAGACAATTTTAAGGAGTGCGTTGCCAAAGCCTGCTCGACGTTTGCTACGTTGTTGGCGGACACCATGCCCTCAGACCTCGCGCTTGCAGCGGTCTGGCACGATTTCGGGAACTCAGCGCAGTCCGGCCAGCAAAGCGTCGCTGCAGGCCTAAGAGAATTGCCTTCCGGGGCGTGGGACCGAGAGGCAGGTCAACTAGGCCCCGCTGCACGCGAGGCTTGGCGGCAGGATCTTTTCGACCAGGCACCGGCTCACCGAAATGACACGTTTGCCAAAATCAAGGATGTGCTGACTCGGTTTACGACGCATGTCAGGCTCAGAATCTGATATCACCCAACAGCCGGATCAAGCCTCCGTTAAAGAGGAAGTCCTCGGTCCAGGCCACATTCATGGGCATGAAGTGGCCTTCAAGCCCCGGAAGATAGCGCTTGCGCGACCAGTTGTTGACGATATACCCCGGTGATCCATCGCCACCTACCGCCATGCCTCGCTCCAGGGTGAGCATTTCACCACCCACCTCCTGAGCCGGTGAAGAAAGACGGCTGGAGGCATCCTGCGCAGCAGGTTTGCGAAAATCACGCAGGGCTGGCGCGAACCAGTCGATAAAGCGTTGCGGGAAGTCACTCTGCTCGATCCGATACCCGCCATCGGGCCGTGCATAGGCGCGAAGAATCGAAAGGCCGCCGTTATTGGCAAAGAACAGATAGTGCTCGCCAGGCGCTTGCGGATTCTCGATCTGATTCAGCAGGCGTACGCCAGCCGGCGGGCTCTGCGGATCATCAATCAGCGCCAGAGGCGGTTTGAGAGGGTAACGTTCAGCTCTTTTCCACATGACTCACCCCTGGACAACGTGAACCGCACCGGCGCGCAAATAGGCGTCGAGCTCGAGTTTCTTTTTGTCGAAGCTGAACAATTCGACCACCCCGTACTGTTGCTGACTGCCTTCAATCAGATTCGCAGTCATGCCGTCTCCTCGAAAGTATTCGTTATTGCCCACTTGCATATGCATGCGCAGACGCTCCAGCAGAAGAATCCGGGTCTCGGGCTCCACGCTCCGGGTCACGAGAAACTCGTCGAATTGAATGTCGCTCAGGCGCCAGGCACCATTCCAGTGTGCTCTGGCCTCTGTGTACAAGGTCCGATATTGCTCCTGAAACTCCAGGGTCAGGATTTCATGAGTCAATTGCGGCGGATACAGGTCAGGCAATTCCTGATTGACGAACGCGCCGATTTTTTCAAAGGTTGCGCTCACACTGGTGGATTCGCAGACAGCCTGGGCCTTTTCCGAATCGATGACCAGCAGCATATATTCGCGGCCTTCGTCATATTCCAGCCCGAGCTTGTTGGCGATCAGTCTGTAATCGCTGTCAGCGTCCTCAATCTGGCCGAAGCTGGTGTTCCAGTATTTGACGCCAACCCCGGACGCCCCTTCAAAGGCCATACCCATGAAGCCGCCTTTGCCGTTGTCGCCAAAATATTTGCGCTCCATAAAACGCACCTTGTAACGCGACTGGGCGACCGTATCGGTGTGAGACAGTGCGCGAAGGTCCTCATCGCTGAACATCGGTTGATAACCCTTGTCGTCGATACGCTGCCGGGCATCCTTGATGCGGTCATGCACGCCCTCCACGGTCAGCGGTTCCTGATCGCGGCGGGCTTCCCATGGGCAATGTGCAATGAGGCAGCGATCCATTTGCTGCATCATCATGTGCAGTTTCTGCTCAGCGAGTCGGCCTGCCTCATCCCTGGCGTCATCTCTTGACCGTTGCTGACGCTCCAGTTCCCGGCTTTTCTGCGCCAACAACCCCAGATAACGAATCCGCAAAGCCTCGGGCAACTGATCCCAGCCGACCAGGGCGATGAGTGTCAGAATGCCTTCGAGGTTTTCCACATTCAGGGTTTGCTCGATCTCCACAATCAAGGCTTCGATGCGCTCCAGATCACGCTTGAACCGGTCGCTGCCATCGGTACGCGGATAGCTGATGACACCGCTCAAGACTCACCTCCGGCACGGTGCCTGATCAAGCCTTGCAGTAGCGCTTGAGGTGCTTCGTCGAGCGGGCGGTAAAGCGACTCGATATCGTCCCAGACGCCCACGGCCAGCGAGGCGGCATTCGTGCGCTGGAGCAGATCGGGCAGCAGCTCGGCCAATGCGGCATCGACGCTGATCGCATCACGCTCAAGCTGTTGCTGGAGCAAGGCCAGGCGCGTCGAGAAGCCTTTGCTCGCCATGGCCGGATAACGCTGCTGCATGCTTTGCAAGGTCTGATAGGCCCCTGCGGTCAGACGCACCTCATCGCCCTCGATGATCAGCATGCCGCCCTCCTCCATGGCTTCAAGGGTTGCACCCAGCGTCGAAGGCCGACCGATCCGCAACTGGTCAAGACTGTCCATCATCTGCCCAAACGCCGGATGCCCCGGTTCAGGCAGACGAAAATCAAGCTCGAAATCCGACTCTTTCAGCGCACTCAGCACGGCCTCATAGTCGCCAGGTTGCAGATAGTGCGAGCCTTCATGGGGCAATTCATCGAGCCAGCCCTGCTGTTCCACTACCTGCATGTCGAACTCTGCCCATACCGGCAGGCTAAAGTGCTTCAAATGCATACTGGCTTTCTGCAATCGGGCATCCTCATGCTCTGCCGCACGACCGATCCGAGCAATAAGCTTCAATAAGCTGGCGGCATCGCCTCGCTGTCCAACCGGGCAACTGTCCAGCCGCTGCTGGTAGAGACCGATCTGTTGTTGATCGATGGTCAGGCGAATATCGTCGTGCGCACTGTTTCCCATCAGAAGCTTCCTTCATAAAGTTTCTGCAGCAATTGCATGGTGATGCCGGGCTTTATCCCCAGGGTCATTTGCGCAAGCTTGAGCACATCAGAGGTGGAACCACTTGGCGCAGAACGAGTGATCACCGTGCACGACGGTTCAGCCATGCTCCAGCGGGTTGAATTTCCTGCCGTCGAGTTGCTTTCAGCGCTTCGCATCTTCTTCAGCAGCTTGTCTTTGAAAGAGGCCAGGCTTTCGCTCGAGTCGCCTGCAATGCGGCCCTGGAACTGCTTGCCGGCAACCGTCAGATGAGCGCCAAGGTGCTCAGCCTCCATGGCTTGATGACGTCGTTTGACCGAGTCGGACAGCACGTCAAGAATGCCCATGCGGACACGCCCCAAGGCCGCGCTGGACAACGACTCTCCTCCTGGCACCAGCAACTGCGAGTTCAGCAACGACTCAAGTTCAGGCGGCACGGCATGAGGCTGCAGCGAATCGGCCTGGCACTGGATGCGCACCAGAACATCCACCAGTTCACGAAACAGTTCGGCTCGCACTCTGGAAGTGTCGATGCCTGCACGCCGCTTGCGAAAGGACGCCCGCTCGGCCTCAATCTGCTCGACCACATCGGCCTTGAGCTCGTTTTTCAGCTGTTTGAGCAGCTTTTCATGAGCCTTGACCGCCTCTATCTGAAAGCCTTCTTCAATGGCTTCACGAGTAATTGCACTCAGGCGCACACGACTCATCCTGGCTCGCACAAGAGGCTCGTTGCGAAACTGCATGCTCAGGTGCCAGGCAATGGTTTCCCCGACATAATCGTCATCCGTCGCCAGAATAATCTCTTCAAACAAAGGCGCTTGCTGGCGGATTCTTTCGACCAGAGCATGGGCATCGGGCTTGAGTTTATAGCGCAGCCTGAAACCGGAAGCGATCAGCTTCTGCAAGTCATAGCAGGAAGCCTCCACCTCCGTGATGCTTCCGCCAGTCACCCACACCTCATAGTCAGTGCCCAGGTACTCGGCCAGTGCTTTCTGCTTGCCACCGGCCTCGATAATCACCAGCCGTTTCGGGAACAACCGCTCACAACGGCGCATGCCATTACTGCCCTCGAAACTGGCATGCCCCAGGTAGTACCCCATGTAGCGAGCCGAGTTCTTGCGCAATTCCTGCAGATCGACCTGACCATGATCAGCATTGACGCCATAGGTGTGCTCGCAGATAAACGCGAGAAAGCAGTCCTGCGCACGGGAAATGGCCACGTTAAGCAGATAGGGCTGATCCTGGAAGTAAGGCTGCCCCTGACTTTTTGAACCATGTACACCACTGAAAATCACGACTGGCTTTTCAGCGCCTTGCAGGGAATCGACAGTGCCGATGGTGACGCTCTCGATATCCGCGACAGTAAAGCCCGGCGGCTGCCCAATCTTGAGTGACACGTCCAGCAATGCCTGACGCAAGACCCCTACCTGCGGCTTGAAAGGCGTGACCAAGGCAATCAACTCGGCTGCGCCACGCTGGGGCTTGTTCCTGGCCTCATCCTTCCGGCGGTAGAAATCGAAAATTTCCGACCAGCGATCAGCCAGAAAACCCGCAAGCAGACGGGCCTCATCCCTGCTTATCCGAGAGCCTTCAGACGACTCGTTGATAAAGTCCGAATGCACCCAACTGAATGACGGCAACGGCCCACGCTCGATGGCATCGTGAGGCATGAACATCAGCTTGCTGTTGTAAACCATCTCGTTGCAGCACTGAATGATGTTGGTCTGGCAACGATAATGACCGCGCAACATCAAGCCTTGCCCTTGGTGGGAATAGCGCGAAGCCCGGCGAATCAGGGCCAGCATGCTGCCGTTGCGAGTCGTGATCCGGCGCTGGAGTGCATCGATGAACGCTTGGGGGCGATAGCCGAAGGCGTGATAGGCATGGGCCTCATCCACCATGCTGATATCGGTGATGACCGGTTGCAATTGGTCGACATCGCCCACGACCAGTGCCTTGCGGGTCAGGCTCAGCAACGGCAGGGCCAGCCGCTGCTGGGCCTGGCCACTTTCATCCATGATCAGGAGATCGGCCCTGGCCAGCAGAAAACGCTTGCCCGACTGAGCATTGCCTTCCAGCCCGAACAATTGCGGCAATTTGTGCAGCGTCGACACCAGGCAAGGTGTGAGCATGCATAAACGCCTCAAGCCTTTCTCGACATTTTTGGCCGTACGGGTGATCAACAGCTCTTCGGAGCACTCCTGCAAATAGCGACCTTCCCAGTAACGCGCCGCCATATGGAAGGCGTACGGACGCAAGGTCAGATCCAGCAGGCGGTCGATCAGCAACACTTTCGCATCACTGGCCAACTGCTCGAAAGCCGCATCGTCCAACTCATCGAGGTTCAGGGCCTGATCGGCAATCCGCTCGCGCAGTACTTGCCGTAGCAATGCGCTGCGTTTTTCACGGGATACACCAAACAGCTCATGCAACTGGGCGGCAGTCATGAATGACTGATCACGCTCAAGCTCCCGGTTATCGGGATAACCCGGTACCAGATCGGCCAGCAACGCATGCAAGTCGGTCAGCTTGCGTGCTTGAGCCAGGGTGTTTTCCACTTTCAGGGTGGTGGTAGCGATATGCGCCCGGCAACGCTCGATCGCGTCCTCAAGCTGCAGGCCTGGCTGGCCAAAAAAGCGTTCGGCATGCCCCACGTACTCGTTGATATGAGCCTGCAAGCGCGTGATATCGGATGCAGGCTTGTCCTTTTTATTGCTCCATTCAAAGACTGTCAGGTCGTTAGGAGCGCTGAGCTTGCCGAGAACAAAGTTCTCAAGCTGCCCTTTGGCTTCAAGGTCTTTGTAAGCTTTGCCAGAAGGGAAATAGGTGCCATAGCTTTGCGGTGCCGAAAACCAGCGCTTGAAATACAGAAGGTGCGCAGGCGGATCGGATTCAGCGCGATACAGCACGGCGGGGAACGCCCCGATCACGTTCGTCACCGACTGGTTGGTCGACCCTACCGCCACGGTGATCGGACACGACTCACCGTCCAGCGCAGCCTGCACCCATTGATGGGCAACCACGCCCTTGAGCATGGCGGTCTTGCCTGAGCCAGGAGGACCATTGACCGCCAGAACGTCGCCCACCTGGCAGCGAGCCAGCTTTTCCAGTACCAGCCGCTGGCTGTTATCCAGCGCAAACATTTCCCGATGCGACAGCCTATCCAGGCTGACCGCCTTCTGCTCATCCATATGACCCAGCAGATAACGGGTATTGCTTTCGATATCACTCGCCAGCCGGTCTTCTTCACTCGCCGTAACGCCTGGCAGGCCGTCATGAATGGCCATGACATGCGCCAGCGGCGTCTCGACCAGCATGTCATCGGGAATCTCTTCCAGAGCGTTGTAAAGATCCAGAATCCCGCTGATCGCGTTATTGTCTGCTTCGTTGTAGGTCGCCAGTTGCGCACTCAGGGTAAATGAGCGCTTGTAGCGGGCCTTCAACAAAGCGAGCAACTTATTCAGTTCACAACCTGTAGTGGCCAGACAAAGTTCAAGGGCATATTCGTGCCAGACCGACCAGGCATCGGTAATCGGAGGCAGATTCTGCTGTTTGAAATCGACGCAATCCTGCTCCTGTCCCAGCACGATATCGGGTTCGGCCTTACTGTCGTGCTCAAGCAGTTGAGTATTGAACAGCACCGGCCATTCCAATACTGGCCTGAGCGTGTAGAACTCCGAACTCGCTGAAAAAGGCCCGCTGCCAATGATCCCCGGCACCGCCAGAAAGGGTAATGACGGATGCCCGGCGGTTTCGAGTTGATAAACCAGGTACACCGGCTGAAAAACCATGCCTTGGGTATCATTTTTTTTGGCGGGTCTGGTTACCGCTGTGACGAACCGGTCATAAAGATCAGGCTCGGTCGGGATCTCGAAAATAGCCTCCGACAATTGATCGGAGCGCTCGATATCGCGGATGCGTGTACCGGTAACCGGCACAATCTTGTCAAAGCCGGGTAGTGCACACAGGTACTTGAGCAGATTCAGATAACGGCGCGAATCAGACATCGACACTTAACTCCACATTCAATACCTTGCTGACCTGATGCTCAGCGTTGAAACGTTTGAGGCGAACGACAAACACAGCCCCCTCAAGGTTCGGGACCCTTTTCAACTGGTGTTGCCCCGGATACTCGCGATAGCGGACCAGTGTGCCAGGCGCAACACCCGGCGGTGCTGGCTTCATCAGCTCCAGCTCATACTCACCCTCGGACTTCTGACTAACGTATCGAGCGCGATACTCTTCACTCTGTTGACCGGCAGGCCGCTCGTACAAGGTGGTACACACCAAGGCAAAGCCATATGGGTCATCGGACTGACGTACAACGTAATCAAGCGTCAGGCTGCCGCCTTCGCTCAGGGCCAGGTAGCCTGCCTTGCTCAACAGGCCAGGCGACAGAAACAGCGCCAGGGATACCTCGGATGTGGGTTGGGCAACGACAATCGCACCGCTGCGGTAGAAGTCCGGCAAGGCGTCGGCATAGGAAGACTTTTCAAAGCAGGACCAGCTCCAGAGCGCCTTGAGCGTCATTTCAAGGCCCTGGCGCATCATGATCTTGCGTGTCAGGTCAGTGTTGATTGCCTGTAAATGCCAGTGCGGGAACGATTTCTTGCCCATGCTGCGTTGCTGGTTTTCGATGACGCACTCCAGGCTGAAACCCTCGCGCAAACCGGCAATCCCGAAACGCAGCCACTCCTTGAGCTCAACCCGGTAAAGCAGGTCACTGACCGCCTTGCCGCCCTCAAACAGTTGCAGATACAACGCCTGAGGATCAGCGCCGACACGGACCTTGAAAAGGCCTTCAAGCCGGGCTCCCGTTTCGTCTACGGCATATTCAAAAGCACATGTCTTGGTGCTGAACACCAGCGGCACACGCTGAGGCTCTGTGCCTTTATATGCGACGTGATACATGGACTGCTTCTGCTTGAGACTCTGCTCGACAATCAGCTTCCCCCGGCCTCTGACCTCGATACGGACCTTCTGCTCCTGAGCCGCCGCGTCATCGTCAGAGCACCCGTCCTCGACAAGCGCCACATCCGCCCAGTACGGCCCTTCGGTATCGGGCTCGAAAACCCTGGCCTTGAATTGGGACTTCCCATCGCCTTCACTGACCTCGATCCTGACCCTGAAGGGCCTCAGCGCTGAAGGCTCAAACTCGACGAAACTCGCCCAGGTCTGGCAACTGAATACCAGACCATGACAACCCGGTAACGGGCTTTCCAGCAACAACAAGGGTTTCGCGTCGGCGCGCGTTTTCAATGCAACCAGTTGCAAGCTCTGCTCACCCGTCGGTAGCAAAGGATCAATTCCGGTTACTTCGTAACGCTGCTGCTTGGCCGACCATTGCGCGGTCACCGGCAGGCTTACCTGCCCTATTGCAGAGAAATGATCGATGCATCGAGTCCATAGCTTCGGGCGTGGTAACAGGCAGGGCAATGAGTAGCTGCGGCCCGTATTGGCATCGAGGTACTTGAGCGTGCCCTGATAATTCCCTTTGTCTTCATTCAAGTCACTGAGCACTGCGCCGGACAGCTTGAATCGGGTGAAATCGCCAGGCTTGATCTCGAACTCGCTCTTGCCTTTACTCAGGCTCACGGTTTGCAGCAAGTCCTGATCAATGGCCCAGGCAAACTCGGTGGCGAAGGAAGAATCCTTGAGGAACTGCAGGGTGCGTTGCTGCCCCTCGAAGGCAAGCCTGAGCAGCAGACAGGAATCCGTATACGTGCTGCTGATAACATGTAAAGGTTTATCAAGTGGCAAACAGGCGGGCAACAGATCGGTGACCTTGTAGTGCTCGCCCTGACGATTGCGTAGCGCCAACAGTGGTTCCTGATAATCGTCCTTCACCAGCTTTGCTCCACGCAATGTCTGCTGATCGATCATTTCAGTGGACTGCCGGTCCTTGTAACGCCATTTGAATACCGCTCCCGTTGCATCGACTTGCAAACGGGCTTCATCCTGAATCAGCATAATGTTCCTCTTTGTACCAACCCTCCCATGAATGAGGCGCGACAGGCTGGATAGTATTTTCCAATTCAGGTATGAGCCTGAAGCGAAGCCAGTTTGGCCTCAATCGTCAGACAGGCTGATCGGGTTAAAAGAGGCAGTGTAAACGGCGTGAATTTGCCTTGATGCCTTTGTGAATTTATTCTTATCAGGCCCCTGCCAGGGCCGCCGGCAGCCCCCCCGATCGTGCCATGTACTCATGCATGATCCTGTATTCAGGCCACACAGCGTCCGTTCAAGATACCGTCTGAGAGACTCCAGTCTGCTGGCTGCCTGGCCTCAAGATCAAGCCCGCTTTTTGACCTCAGGCTTGTTGAACATGGCAAACAATGCGGCCTTGGCTGTCCGCATTTCCTGGGCCGCCTTGAGGTCAGTTTTCTGGCGGGCTTGGACCTCCAAATCTTTGAGCGTGATGCCCTTTTTGAACGTCACCAAACGCTTCTTGCTGAGGACTGCCAGGCAGTCCAGCAGGGTCTTCACATCGGCGTGTTTGTAGACCTTTTTGATCTTGCCTTTGTCACTCACCACCTCGGTGGCAAACAGACATGGGCGGTGCATGTTGAGCCACGAATTGAAAGTGTTGGCGAAGAACTTGTTGATCGGTTTGGCATACTTTTGCGGGATGTGGCTGTAGCCCATATGTTGCCTTACCACGCTGTTGTTTTTTCTCTCGGCCAGGGCGTTATCGTTGCTCTGTCGGGAGCGTGATTTGGTCTGCTCGATGTTCAATTTGTTGAGCAGTTCGGCCCCCTTTTTGTTGACATACTCCGATCCATTGTCAGAGTGAAATCCTTTGATCACAAAAGGAAACTGGCTCAGGAAAAATTCCAGCACCGGTAGCAAAAATGCCTTGCTGATGCCCTCTACACAGGCCTCGACCTGCCACTGGCTCACAGCATCTACGCAGGTGATGTGGTAGACACCCTTTATGCCGTCCAGGTCCCCCAGGTGAACGCTGTCAATACGCACCCAGCCAGCGCGTCAGTTGGGACGTGGCGCCTTGCGTACACCGATCGGGTTGCAGACCGTTCGGGTCTTGGTCAGGGTGACGCGCAAGGCCTGATAGCCACTGCTTTTGCGCAGGTTGTAAAGGTGCGACACGGACAGGTTCAGACTCTTGAAAACACTGGACATGATCGAACTGCGTCGAGGGCGATAGCTGTCTGACGCGACCGTCTGCTTGGGTTGGTTGCTACCAGCGTGTCACTTCGGTTTGATTGGCCTAACGGTGTGTAATGGCATCGCACTTGACCACCCATTTGCATTCCTCCTGCCCAGCCGCTTGCATCAGAATTGACCAGCACGGCACTGATTGACGAACGGCTGCAAGGTGCCAAAACTGGACGTCTGATCAACGGTGTCTTAGCCGATAGCTGTCTGTCACGAAGAGCTGCAGACAACCAAAACGGGTGACTATTCCGAGCATTTGCGCCTTCTTGTGGCTAGGTAGGTACTGCATTTGTTTGAGGCTGTGAGGAGATGGCGCCGCTGCTGGCGGGCGCGCCCCCCCTTACATTTTTTTCATTGCGGCTCAAAGCGAGTACTCGGCCTAGCTACCCTCTTGCCGGTCGGCACCTGAGGTATTACCTTCCAATGGTTTTGGGCATGGCATAAAGCCTCTATCGTAAGGATTTTAACGAATTCGCGGATTCTGCGGGGAGGAGTGGGATAAGATTATCGTCATGCCAAGCCAGTGCTGCTCTATGTAGTGTGCGACGGTCTTTTCGTTTGACTGCCACCCATTAGGCACAACCCAATCTTGGCCGGTGGTATTGTCATGGGACCCAAAAGCCTGAGTGTGAAACACTCATGGGCAGCCCTTAACATGACGTTAACGGCAATATTTAACAGCCTATCAATGGATGGAGATGCTGGATTGTTTGATTTTCTTTCACGACTGCTGAACGTGCTTGAGCCTTCTCATACAGAGCGTAACTCTCGGCCGGAGCGCCCAAATCGTGCAGCTACTCCCATTCGTCCAGCGAGAGAAAAGAGTACATCGATTGGCAGGGAAAATTGCGGCAGGGTCGTCGTAGGCAGCGTGGTAAAGATTTTGCCAAAATCCGTGCTGGTCAAGTATCAGGACACATCTGTCTTGATTCCTCAGCATGAATTACTGAGCACAAACGCCAAGGTCGAAAACCCGATAAGCCTATTTAGCGTGGGCGACAACGTGGAGTTCGTATTAACCAGCCTTGATGAGAAGGGCTGGAAGGGAAGTGTCCATGCGCTTGCCGAAGCTCGGCTACGTAATGCTTTGGGCAGTCTGCAACCAGGCGCAATCGTGAGTGCACAGGTAGAGAATTTTGACGATCGAGGAGCCTGGCTGATGGCCGGGCAACTGCGTCTTTGGGTGCCACTCGCCGAGATCAGTTGGAGCTGGATTGATCATCCTTCTGAGGCTCTGAATTTCGCTCAAGAGCACAATGTGCAGATCAGCAATCTTCTGCTCGAGGGGAATTGGCTGACTGACAAACGCGCCCGCAAGGGACGTGTTACCGCGAGCATCAAGGCTTGCTTGGTACGACCTGAGTCGCCGCGCATCACGTTGTATTTTAAGGCAATGGAATTTCTGGTACGCACATTTGCGCGGGTGCCCAGACGTTGTGACGCCGTAGGGCTTTTTGTCCTTGAGGCACTGAATCAACAACTTAACGTAAATGAAATCGCCGAGCTGACTGGCTTGCCGTTGATTTCGGTCCAAGACATCGTTGAGTTGCTTGTAGAGGAAGACCTGGTAGAAGGTCAAATCATCACCCGGTCCGGCGAACGATTGTTGGCAGGCGTGGCTATCTCAAAACTGCTCAATGACTCTGACGTCGGTGGATTGTTTGCAAGCGCAGCGCCTGCAGATCAGCAAATTCACCCAAGTCATGCAGTGGCTCAGACATACCCTCGCCATCTTCCAGCGCCTGTATTCAGCCACAAACAGCAGAAGCGCTTCATGCGCTTAAGAGGCGACGAACTGCCGGATGGTTTGCTGGCGCGTGCTCAAATCAGCGAGGCGCAATGCGAGCAATTGACTGCCATGCTTCGAAATCCTCACGTTCGTGTGTTCCTATCGCAGACCCCAAACTGGAAAGCCCTGGAACTTGATGTGCCGCTGCATTGGGTGCTCGCAGGTCTGTGGAAAAACTTTCAACCGGTTGGAAGACCACCTTTCAGGCCTGCACCCAAGGAGAAGGGATGCGATGCGCTGCTTATGGTTCGTTATCTGGAAGCAGGGCAACAACTTTTTTGGGAGCCTGCAACCCGCACCGTATGGATACCAAGGGATGGTCGCATTAAAGCCCAAGAGGCTGACGTGTGTGAGGAGGACTTCACTCAACACATGTCCCCTGACATCGCCCAGCGCTTGGCAAAGTCAGGTCCTGGGACATGGTGTTGGGTACAGCTTTGAAATGGGAAAGTTATGAGCACTCAGATACCAAGACATGCGTTCTACTTTACAAAAACCTTCATATCCGCTGCCAGCCGACATGGCATTTCAGAAGGCCTGAAAAAAGCGTCGGCCGGTGCCAATCCGGTTTTGATGAGCATCGAAGCAGCATCAGCGGTATTGGGAGCTATCGACTCTTACTTGAAATTGCGCCAAGCCCGGGCACACCGAGACGGTCTTAAAGCTTTGATTCCCAGGGAAGAAAAACGACTCGAGCTTGAGCGCGAAGCGCTGGCCCAAGACATTAACCTGGCTCGAAAGGAGATGGAGCAAGCAGCAAAGGTTCGCCAGGTAGTGGGGCGGATGACGCTTCGATGCGTGCAACTGACACGTCATTGTTTGGATGAGTTGTCGTTGATAAGGAGTAGTGATTTGCCAGATGCCCGGTCATTTGACTCAGCGTTTGAGCGTTTGATGGAAGCAGACCAAGGGCTGCGCCGCAGTGTGGAATATTTCAATACCAGTGTTAATTGAACGGAGTCTTAGCCATGTCCAATGAGCGATTCAAACTGCCGCCCAGCCTCGCCAAACCCAGCGCGGGTAGTAAGTCGAGCGATGCCCTTGACCTCGCCAAGGAAAAAACATTGCAGGAACAAATCAAGCGTGAGACCGCATTTAGTGGGGATCGCGCCCAAGTGCTGACTGAAGGCATTGGGCTACTTCGCGACCTAGTTGGTGTGTTGCAATCAGCTGTGGAACTTAAAAAGACGTCTACTGAGTGGAAGCAACGCGTCAAGTTAGCTGAAAAAGAAGTGCAGAAGGCTCAGGCAGACCTCGAAAAAGTCAAAGCGCAGCAAGCGCCTGAGCTCCAGCGATTGAACCAGGTTGACGGTGTCCTCACGCCGGTTCTGAAAGCCTTCGAGAAACTCGAAGCGGTCATGGACCCCTCGTTGATCGACGACGACCATCAACGACAGATTCGGGCAAGCATTGAGGTCATGGTCGGTCGCATGGTCGACTTGGTCCAGCCAGGGAAGCGTTAATTAATGTTCATGCTATTGCTGGCGGGCATCACCTTAACCTCCACTGCCATCAGCTGGTGGAATGGGAAACGTCTGGACGACGTTAACACCGAGATTGAAGCGTTGGAGGCTGAACTGGCCGCCATTCACGCGATGCATGAACGCAAAAGCGCTGCCCTTATTCGCCCGTACCTGGTTCAGCTCGTAGAGATGTTTGAAAGTGAGTTGGCGATGCGCGTGGAAATCGCCAGTGAGCTGGAGCGGGCACACGCTCGTGCAAGGTACATATTGAGAAATCAGTTCGGCGCTCGTGAGTCCGCCAATTTTCGTCGGATGATGCTTGAAATCGAACTCGCCCGCGGGCGCATTACAGCTGAGCGCGCCTACCTCCAATTCACAGCACAATATATTCGTACCCTGTTTGGTGAGGTGCCAGCGCAGTTGCCGACCGTTGCTTGGCTCGAAATGCCTGCGGATTATCCCTGCGAGGGTGCAGTAGTTTCGCTGCCACAAGGTTTGCCTGGACGCCTCCAAAATTACATCATTGAGTCTGAAACATTTGACGGCCGAGGGGTATTTTACGCGGTTGATCATGAGACACGCTTCGCCCGCATTGGCAGCGACAAGGTGAAACTCTTGGATGCGGCGACAGCAAGCGGTGGCGAGACGTTGACAGGTACGGTCGTGCGCCTGGACAACAATGAAGCCCAGTTGCAGATGGATGATGTCATCCTGCGTTTGCCACTTGGCAGACAAGAAGGACAATGGATAAGACCCGGCATGGAGCTGCAAGTGTTCGCTGATGGCTGGACACTTACTGACGTACTCGGCGACTCGCAGTCCCAAAATTTGCTCGTGAGATTGCACCCCCGCATATCAGGGCTGGAGGAGTACTGGTGGCCGGTCGCGCTTGGCATCAAAGATGATCAGATAGCGCTGATCCAACACATGTGGGGCTATTTTCAAACGCCAGCAATCCAGGATAGGCCTTGGCATATTTATGAGAACGATGACGGCCGTCTCGTCTTTCAGCTGGGGCGCTATGCCTTGGTCACCGAAACCGATGCTCAGCAGCGATGTTTTCGATTGCTGCATGTACTAGAGGATTGTGAGTCGCCTGAAGAGGTTTTACGCAGCTACGTCGCCCTTTCCCCTGTTTTGATAGGGGGCGAGGATGACGAATTGACCAAACGCAATCGCTTCCAGTCTTTTGTGTGTGCCTTGAATGAAGAGCGGCTTGGCCAGCGAAACGCTGCTCGTCAACGAGAGGTCGCCTTGCATTTACGCAAGCTGTCATTGGTGTACCGTGAGCAGCAGCTTTACCTGGAGCAGAGCGCAAGCTGTGGTTTTCTTCCCGGCCAAGTCGAGGAGAATGGACGCAAAGTGACAGGTTTGCTGAGTTCGCAAGGCATTCCCATTTGGTTGAAAGCTGCACTGAGCGAGCAAGGTGCACCTCGTTTGCGGGCCGTCGGACGAGACCGTGTATGGCCTTTGCAATCGTTCAAGCTTCTAGATCCCCAGCTTGGTATTTGCGAGTTTACGCTGGCCCCGTATAAGCGGATGAATGAAGCTGAGATCAATCCCTTCGATTTGTTTCGGCTTGAACTAGTCAGGGAAGGCAGTCAAAAGGAAACACTCTCCAAAGCACTTGAAAAGGCGATTTCCGGCGATTTTGTAGCACCTTCAGTACACAGTGCAATCTTTACACTTGACCCTGAGCCCGTCGAAACGTCGAACCTGGGACAGGAAGCGGTGCTCCAAATCTTGGCGTCAAATGAGCCCGTACTGGCAGTCTGGGGCCCCCCGGGGGCTGGGAAGACCACCACTTTGGTGCAGTGGCTCAAAACCCTGTTTCCAGAACAAACACCACATCTCTGGCCACGCATACTGATCACCGGCCCTACTCACGTAGCGGTAACCAAGCTGATTGAAGATCTACTCAAGGCCGCAGAGTACTTGCGGCCTGTCACGGTACGCTACGGCAAGAAGGACAAGATCAGTGAAGCGCTCGAAGCCAACTGGCATCAAATCAACATCGATGCACTGAGCGCAGGAGATGCGCAAATCAATCCCCAGCTGCACGATACCTGGTCGTCCCTCCTGAAATCTCGCAAGGGGCGCGAAGCGGCAAGTCGCTGGACGTTCCGCGACAAGTTGATCCACGGTGCCACCTGTACAGGGATGGCGCGTACTGACTTTGCTTTGATCAAGGAACCGTTCGATTGGGTGATAGTGGATGAAGCAGGCAAAGCCTTTGCTGCCGAGCTGATGATCCCGGCTGCCATTGCTCGGCGGATAGTCCTTGTCGGGGATCACAACCAGCTGCCACCCACAGTGACTACCGATGTGTTGGATGAGCGCATTGGCTATACATTGCCTCTGTCGGAGGTGGAAACGCTACTGCGCAAAAACTTCTTCCAGGAGCTGTATGAAGGGTTGGAACCGCAGGCCAAGGGAATGCTGACCGTACAGTACCGGATGCATGAAGATATCGGTGACTTGGTCAGCGCGCTATTTTATGAAGATCAACTGCAATCGCACCGCAAGGGTGGTACCTGGGCGCTGACGGCTGCCCGCGCATTATTTGTAGACTTTTCCAATATGCGGAATTATCGGCACAAGAAGGCAGGTACAGGCGACTCTCCTTCATCTCTGGTCAACTCCACCGAGCGCGCTGCGCTCTACCAACTGCTGAATGCGCTGCACAAAAAGGTAAGAGCAGCAAAAACTCCCTTGAAGCTATTGGTTGTGTGCCCTTACAAAGGACAGTTAGAAATCATCTCCCAAGATACGGAAGGCAAGCAATACGCATTCGAATTGTCTGTCGCGACTGTCGATGCCGTACAAGGGGGAGAAGCCGACATGGTGATGCTGCTGATGACCCGCGCAAGCGGAGACACTCAGTTTCTCCTGGATCGCCATCGCCTGAATGTGGCGTTATCAAGGGCTCGTGATTCAGTCATTATCCTAGGTCACCTGGATTGCCTGGCCGGCGATGGTCAAGGCCCGGTTGCGGAGCTGGTCGCGGTGGGACGAGCAAAGAAAAGCTTGAAAGTCATTTCGTTGCCAGATGAGGCAAAATTTCACAAAGACCTAGTGCCGGCGGTATTTCCGAGCGCAACAGCTTAGGCGATTTATTTCATTTCCAAGGGATCTCGCACTGCCTAAGCAACAGCAATGCCCCCAGTCAATTCGTTCGACCTTGTGGGGCGTGCAAAAGGGTTGTGCCTGCAGATTGGATTGGCGAAAACGAAGAAACACGAACTAGGTGACGCAATGGCACTACAGCGGGAGCAACGGATCTTTACTGCTGAGGATTCACAATGGCATGCCCGCGAAGTCGTTCACCACGACCCCGCAACGCGTCGTGCCTTTTCGTTTGTTCCTCTAGATGGACTGGCTGCCGACGCTGGTGTCGCAGCACTTTCGACCCAACTCAAGACGCTACCTGCAAGCATCCGGAATGCTCTGGCCAATGCTGAATCGAGCGCTGCTCATATCAGCGAGGATCGGTTGCAAGGTCTTGCTGAGCTCATTCAAAATGCCGACGATCTCGGTGCAACATCTGCAGAGTTTGTAGTTGATGTGAACGGGGCGCGCCTCATGTTTCGGCACAACGGGGCCGGGCTTACTCTTCACGATGTGTGGGCACTCGCGATTCCCTGGCTAAGCCTCAAACTCGACGATCCGAACCAGTTGGGTCGATTTGGAATTGGCTTGAAAACGCTTCATGCGCTGTCAGATATCCTTGAGGTCCATCAGGGCTATTTTCGCGTTCGTTACCAGGCAAACGATCTGTCGGTTGCCAAAAGCGATGTGACGTGGCCGGACGAAGAGCCAACGGACGCCATGACCACGTTCGTGATCCCATTGGAGGCTGACGTATCAACCGCAGCGATCGTGACCCAGTGGCTGAAGCATTGGAGTGATGCCGGATTGGTTTTCTTGTCCTCTCTGAATACTGTGACGTTGCGAGGGGCTACTGGTGATGTGCTAGCCCGACTTCACATGGATCGCACCGCTCCTGAGACTGTAAAGAGCACGGGTGGTGAGATGACTCGGCGTATTGCCAAGGCCTCCGACTCTCGCGAGTGGGTCATCTATTCGCGATCAGTCCCTGTGCCCACAGGCTATGCTAGGGCACGCAAAGCCCACACGCGTTACACACCCATCGCTGTTGCGTTTTCTCTCGTCGGGTTAGACGCCGGACATTTGCATGTTGGCCTTCCGGTACGTCCAATCGGCCTGCCATTTCGAATGATGGCCCAGTTTGACCCACTGACCAGCCGCCGAGACATCTCTGATGATCCCTGGAATCACGCATTAGTTGAGCCGCTGAGTGCGCTGTGGCTTGACGCTGTGCTGGAACACTTTGAGCGTAATCCTGCTGCCGCATGGGCTGCGATTCCCCTGAACAGCGACTTGGATGACGACGGACAAACAATTGGACGACTGCGGGCTGAAATTGACCGTCATTTGATGGAAAATGCAAGAACGACATTTGCCAATAAAATTACTCTACAGGATGGTCAGCAGCGCTATCACCTTCATGAGCTATCGTACGAAGTCCCTGAACTTGAGCATGTCTTGACCCCTCACAATGTCAAGACCGTCGCAGGCACCGCTGGAACAGTTACCGCGGCAGTAAGATCAGGCGACAAGCGTTGGCGAGATGCCCTTGAAGAGCTCCGCGACATCGGAGCGCAAGCGCCAACACTCGTCGAAGTGGTCGACGCCCTTCAACTACTCGACGACGTCCATTGCGATCCTGCATTCGTGGCCGACCTTGTCGCTATTGCTGTAGAGAAAAACTCCACAAATGAACTGGAAAATCGTTCCTGCCTCGTTCTGAATGACTCCGCCCGAATCACCCCCATAGACGTCATTGGACTTGGCTTGCTGTTGCCTGAAGAAGCCGCGAATTTGTGGGACATTCTCGACATCGGTCGACGACTTCATCCGGCATACAGGGAGCGGCCGGGATGGAAGAGCGTGCGAGAATGGCTTCACAGAAGTGGCCGGCTTCTGATCGAGGCCACCGATAAGGTGGCATTGGGTGTGCTCGCGAAAGCAGGCAACAACGACGTTGAACTCAATACACCACTAACCGACGAACAGGCTGACGGGCTACGAAAAGCGTTTGAGCAACTGTCAATTGGCGATCGCCAAACGTTGGGAGAGGGTATCGGTCGGGCGGTCCGATTCGCTGCTATCACCTACGACGAGGCCGGAAAGAAAATACTGACGGCGGCGAGGCCGAGTGAGGCCTACATCATCGAGCGTGAGACGAACGCATGGAAAGTGGCCGCGGGCAAAACTCCCGGCCTGATCTGGCTCCACAGTCGATATGCGGAGCAGTTTCGCGCCGAGTCCGGCCGTGAAGGGATCGGGGCTCAGCGTCTGTTTCGTTACTTGGGGGCTGAGACTGCTCCCCGGCTGGCCACGCATTCAGCGCACGTTCATCGTTATGCATACACCGAACCGGGAGTCCGTCACATCAGCACGAGCTCACCGCAACGCAGAAATCTCCAGATGAAGGATGCCGGGGCAACCTATACGCTGGCGGATCTAGTGTCACCCCACCTGGATGCAGTGCTTTCGAATATTGCTAGTGAAAAGAAAACCACCGACAGGGTACGGCGCGCAAGCGCCGTCTTGAACAGCCTTAATCGAGCTTGGGACCGTCTCGTCTCAGATACCAAAGTGCGCGCGGCCATCGATTACCGCTCCTGGCAAATTAAGGGTCATGTCGATGCGTGGTGGGTGGCGAAGGCCGCTTCGATTCCTTGGCTCACCTCGGCCAGCGGGGCCGCTACCGCACCTGATCATCTCCGGATTCGGACGGCAGCTACAGAGGCCTTTTTCGGAGCTAACCCTGCTGGATACCTAAATGGCCAGCTCGACAATGTCGCGTACCAGGAAGTACTAACCACTCTAGGCGTTGCGGGTGATCCGCGTCCGGACCAACTCCTCGATAAACTACGCGCGATTCGGGACGAGTATCCTAATGATGCAACCGCCACTGCGGACCATGCAGCACCTCTATATCGCGCGCTTGCAACTCAGCTCTCCGGTCGAGGATCATCCCGGCGACCTGGCCAATTGACCCTCAGCGCACTGCGCTCAGAGTTCGGGAAGGGTGAGGGGCTGATTGCAACCAATGTCGGGTGGCGGCGGCCGTCAGTCGTCCGAAGTGGGCGCGCAGTGTTTGGACCAATGCTGCCGTTCGTTCCGGCCATCGACGGTACAGATCCGCTGTGGAAAGTGCTGGAGATCCGCCCACCGGATGTAACAGACGCAAAGGAGACGCTCCGTAAGTTAGCCAAGCGAAATACTCTTACGGAAGACCAACGGCTCGTGATGCTAGAAGCATTGCGCATTCTTGCTGGAGCAGCGATAGATCAACGAGGAAAGCTAGCTAGAAGCCCTGTGTGGGTAGGCGATCGCTGGTTGTCGGTGCGCCCCATCTTCGCAGTTGAAAATCCGCTTATCGCTGGCGGTTTGGCGGGCCAGATACCGGTCTGGAGCCCAGGCGGGGCGCTGGCGCAACTAGAATCGTTGGTCGAACCATACGGGCTTACGCGTATCGACGCCTCCCAAGCTTGGGTCAAAGGAGCCGAGTATGCGGAATACGACCCCGAACTCACCCACTTATTCTCTAATGCGGTTTCCAACCTGCGTAGAGACCTGGCGTTGAGCGACTCCTGCAGTGAAGCCAGCATACGGGTTTCATGGGACGCGCTATCGCGATTCAATGTCTGCGTTAAGCACGACCTAACCGTTGAATTTGCCGATCTTCTACCCGGTAAAATCTTGTCCTTCAAACCGAAGGCTTGGATTGACAAGGATGCAGCGACGTTTTACATCTCCAATCCGGAAGATCTCGGTGATCCGGACTCAGGTGCGTATGCAATCGCAACAGTCTTTGCCAGCGATATGCGGCGGATGGCCCATGATTGGCTCGCTGCTTGGGCAGCTTCGAAAGCGGGGCATCGAGCGGAAGCGATCAAAACAGCCGCGAGCCTCGAGTCTGAGCAAAAGCAAGCGCGGGCCGAGCGAGAGGATGCTGCTGGTGTCGTGCTTTTAAAAATGTCAGAACTGTCGGAGAGCCGTCGTCAGAAGAAATTGAGCACAAAGCTGGGAGGCAAGCAGGCTGAGAGTGCGGAAGAAGAAAACGCACGCAAGCAGTCTCCCAAAACTCTGGTAGATCTCTCGAAACTGAAACTGAAAAATCCTGCCGGGCAGATTGTCGAAGGATCCAACTCGAAAGGCGATGTGCCCCCGGACAACCAGACAAAGGACAATCCTTTGCTGCAGGATGTCGACAGAAACAGGCCAAAGGCGAAGCGAAAAGCAGGAGCTGGGGCACCTGCGCGTAACTATACGCAAGAAGAGCAGGAGAGCCTCGGTGCGGATATCTGTCGCTGGGTTCTTGGGCTCGATGAAACCGAGATCGTCGACATTCGCAATCAACATAACGTCGGAGCAGATGCGATCGACATGTTTAACAATTTCTATGAGTACAAGGTGTATGCGGGCGCCATTCCGGACGTGATTCGACTCGAGCCCAGCCAGATCGAAAGGGCTCGGACTACACCAAATTTTTTTCTCGTCGTGATTGGGAATCTTCAAGCTGGGGTAGGTGATCCTGAGGTGCGCATAATCACAAATCCTTTGGACAAGCTCGCATTGCGGCCAACCGCATCTGTTCAGTTCGCCGGCGTGCTCGCTGCTAAAGCGCTGACTTATCGATTCACATCAGAAAATAGCGGCGAGGAGTAGGGTACGCCGTTGAATCCGCACTTCCGCATATCCCAGAAGTCGTGACCTTCGTGACAACACATGTCATGAGCCTTGTTCATTGACCGCCAAAACTACATATCTTTGACACTATTGTCCGACGATGTTGCGATCACTTCTTGCAACATCGTCGAGCATTTATGCCGACGCCCACTTCCGAGGCTGGCTATCGAGCGTGAGCAACCCAAACTGGAATGACTGCTTTTGGCCGTTTTCTGCCTGTCGCCAGTGATCGCTTATGACCAAGGCAGGCATACAAACTTACAAACAGATGCAGCGCTCGAAACAGAGCAATATCTCTTCCTCATCACACAGCCCAAGTCTATTCACTAAGCGAAAGGGCACGGATTTGACGTAAAAGTATGACTTCAAAAGGGCATCTGCGTTTTTACATAGCCTGGGCCGACTTCTGCTGATAAATCATCGCTACGATAAGTCGCTTTATACCGTACCGGACGCATATTCGACTCGAAAAAATCTCAATCACACATCACTGCATTGACATCCCACCATGGAGCTTCGAACCATGTCATTGCATTGCCCGCGCTGTCACTCCCTCAAAGTCGCTTCTTTCCATCACGCAAGGAAAATCGGCGCAGCCATTGGCACCCTCGGCGGCGCAGCTCGGGGCGTCAGCGCCGCACTTGCTGCCTGCCAGGCAGGGGCGCTAATCGGTACTGTCGCCGGGCCTGTCGGCATAACCCTCGGCTCGGTATCAGGCGCAATCCTCGGTGGCCTGGCCGGCAGTGTCGGCGGCTGTGCACTCGGCGCTCAACTGGGTGACTCGCTAGATCGTCACGTACTCGCCCACAACCTCTGCTTGCTCTGCGATCACCGCTTCAACCTACCTGCCTAAACCATTTCACCTCACTCATTAATCACGTCCGGAAAGTGCTGCGCGATGCGCAGCATCTATGCCGGCTTGCACCCTAAGGAATCGTCAACATGGCTCACCAAATCGAAAACATGGCTTACATCGGCACGACTCCTTGGCATGGCCTGGGCAGTCGTCTCACCGAAAAACAACCGCTGGAAGTCTGGCAACGTGAAGCTGGGATGGACTGGCAGATTCAGGAAAGCCCGGTTCATTTCAAAGCGGACGCTATCGGCCATATGGGCAGCATTCACTCCTTCCCGGAACAGAAGGTACTTTTTCGTTCTGACACCAAAGCCCCTCTGTCCGTCGTGTCACAGCGCTACCAAGTGGTCCAGCCCCGTGAGGTGTTGGAATTTTACCGAGACCTGACCGAGCGCTCAGGCTATGAGCTGGAAACCGCTGGTGTGCTGAAAGGTGGCCGCAAGCTCTGGGCACTGGCCCGCACCGGACAATCGACAGCGCTCAAAGGCAATGACGTGGTGAATGGCTACTTGCTGCTGGCCACCTCCTGCGACGGCACACTCGCCACCACCGCAACGCCGACCACCATTCGCGTGGTCTGCAACAACACACTGACAATTGCCATCAATGGCGCCAGCCAGGCGATCAAGGTGCCACACAGCACGCGCTTCGATCCTCGCACCGTCAAACAACAACTGGGCATCACAGTCTCGCAATGGGACGACTTCATGTACCGCATGCGCACACTCGCCGCCCGCCCCGTAAAAGACCATGAGGCCAAGGCGTATCTGCGCAGTGTGTTATGTGAAGTGCAGACCGATAAGCCTGAGCACACCGGTCTTTCGAATGAACGTGCCTTAAACAAAGTACTGAGCATGTATGAAGGACATGGCCGAGGCGCCGAGTTGGAATCCGCCAAGGGCACCGCCTGGGGTTTGCTCAACTCAGTCACCGAGTATGTCGATCACGAGCGACGGGCGCGCAGCAATGAGTACCGCATGGACGCGGCGTGGTTTGGTCAAGGAGCTGTTATCAAACAACGCGCACTCGAAACTGCTCTTCGATTGGTAGCCTGACGCTGCTCTCCACCACTGCTGCTTGGGCACTCTCCGCTCAAGCAGTTTTTTGCCTGAAGGAAATCACGATGAATGTAATTCGCTTTATCGGCTTACTTTTTCTGTTTTTCGGAATACTGGCCAGCTGCGTCTTGGCAGTTTTGCTTGTGCTCATCTTGGCGCGATTTTGGCCATTGCTGATAGCTGTGGTGCTCTCGTGCCTGATATTTGAAGTAGTCGCAAGGAAGGCCGGGGCAAGGCACCTACAAAATTAGTTTGAGGGCTCAGCGAAAAGCAACTCATTCAGCCGACTCATTAGCTCCACGCGCCTGAGCGGATCAAGCTTATGAAACTTAGCCAGCAACTCCGCCTCATCATCCTCAACGGCATAAAAAAATGCTGCCGGTACGTTGAGCACCTTGCTCAAACGCTCGACAAAATCAGGAGCCGGGACCCGCTTTCCCAGCTCATAGCGATTCATGCGAGTACTCGCAGACATCTCATCCAGACCAGCATCCAAACCTAACCGCTCCTGCGATAAGCCTGCCTGCACGCGGGCCTGCTTTATGCGCTTTCCCAAGACTGACATGCACACAATCCATTTACCAAAGCGGCATCGTGATTGCTTGTCTTTCGCTCGATACTACCGTTTTGGTAGTATTGGGATGAGCTTCGCAGCTAGCGAGTCTCTGAGACGAGGTAAATCCCTCGAATATGCATCCAGACTTCGCTGATTTTTAACTTTGCAAGGAAGGCCCCATGAAACGCTCAACGCTTGCCCTACTCCCTTTTTTGATGATTCTTG
Organism: Pseudomonas viridiflava; assembly: GCF_900602065.1. Lineage (GTDB taxonomy): Bacteria > Pseudomonadota > Gammaproteobacteria > Pseudomonadales > Pseudomonadaceae > Aquipseudomonas. The sequence continues at coordinate 107,000 of NZ_UWFN01000328.1, forward strand.
GCAGCACGGTAAAAGCTCAAGACGATGTAGCAGCGTGCTCTCTAATTCGGATAGATCAGTACTACGGGCTGAAAGAGTGGGATTGCCGCGTTCCAAACACTCCAGTCCGAATTAGCAACATCTACACGGATAAGGAAGGTCAGAAACGTGTAGAGAGCATCAGCAGCCAGCAAAATGCTATGTGTGATGACCATGGAGTTTGTTCAAATTCGGAAAACTTTGCGGGAAATTCACCAGCGGGAAGTTATCACTACACTTTCGGTTGGTATCTGGGTACGGACACTCAAGGTAATCCAGTGTCGTATAGGAGTGGAACAGGGCCGGGATTTGGCGGAAAACACTTTGCAGCTGCTGAGGAATCTAAAGATACTAAATCAGTTAAGACTCTTCCCGATGTAATTTGCATGCCGACTGCGAGTTTTAACTGCTCAATTGATGGCACAGAAATAGAAGATAAAGATCTACCTAAATATCTTCCGACATTAGAAGAACAAGACGTCAAAAACGCTGGCGGAAGCTGCCAAAGCATCCCGCTGTGTTACGACAAAAGCATGATTCTTCTGGGACTAAATAAAAAATATTTCAACTAGCCCAGTTTAAAAAAACCAAAACTATACTCAGCGCTTAATAACGTCTGCTTGGCAGCCGTTATTAAGCGCTGAGTGATTTTTTCTTACTATGATGCCGTCTTTATCGCTAAGGGTAGTTTAAAAGTAGTCATAGACTTCTGGTCTGACCTTGGACACAGCTGGTTTTGAAAGTGGCGAGTCGACCAAACCACTCAGATCCAGAATTTGATTTACTTTTTTAACCTCAGCAAGCATACCGCAGCGGCTATTACCCCAATTACAGGCGCACTGCTCTATAAATACTTGCGAGCCATCCAAGGTTGGACAACGCAAACAGAGTCATCTACTGCCCCGTGTTATTGACCAGGCACGCGGAAGCGCATCTCCACAATACTGAACTTGCGCTTGATCACCCGGAACAGGTGCTCGACCGCTGCTTTACCTACGTCTTGGCTTTCCACGTGTACCTGACTTTGTACAGAACGCTGCGTTTGCCCAGTTTCGAGTATGTGCTACAACGAACGGCAATCTGTCATATGACCTGGAGATCTACATGCTTGGAGGCTTTCTCCACGCCAGCATGGGCCTTCATATCGAAACTTCATTGATTGCCTTTTTTCACCTGATGCATTTCCGGATAGCGCCTGCCCCCCCTGGCACTTGGCCGAACCCGGTGCATGAGTCATGCGTGACTTTGAAACTACTGACCCAGCGCAGCGACAGGCCGCAATCATCCTAAAAGGTATTAATCATGCCCTGAACTCCTACCGCCCGTTCGTGCTTTCCAGCAGGAGATGAAGTTGAAGATAGTGATTTCATCGGAAATGCGCTCCAGACTCAGCCCCGCAAACTGACGCAGAATAGTGGTCTCGTAAAGTGCCTCTTCCATCGTTGGATCGCAGCAGCCCAACCAGTTCTGCATCAGATGAACACGCAGCATCGCCACCAGCGGATATAGAAGTCGAATTTCCACCAGCGGCCGGCGGGGTGAGCCAATTCAAATACCATCAAACGCCCCTCCACACTGAAGCTGAGCTTGACTCCAGCTGATCATTCGACATCGCCATTCAAAAATGCGAAACATATTCACGCATCAGTCAGCGCCTTGCCAAATCGCTAAATACGGAACAGTTCGGGCAATCAGCACAACGGCATTGTTTTGGAAAACGAAGCCCGCGAATGATGGCTATAGCAGATATCGTGCTCGATCTTTGCAAAGGTTCCAGCTAGAATACCTTCCGCTAGGAGGACCTATCCCAATGATTGATGCAGTTGACCTTTTCTGTGGCGCTGGTGGCCTCACCGCTGGTATGCGCAACACCGGCATTACCGTGCATGCAGGGTACGACATCGAAGGCCAATGTGCGTACGCTTATCAGGAGAATAACCAAGCTGCCTTTGTCAAAAAGGACGTGCAGGAAGTAACAGCAGAGGAGCTGCTTGCCTGGTATCGCCCGGACCGCTACAGGCTTCTAGCTGGCTGCGCGCCTTGCCAACCGTTCTCGACCTACAACCAAGGCAAAGATACTCGGAATGACCGTAAGTGGCCGCTTCTCTACCACTTCAGCCGCCTCATCGAAGAAACTGAGCCACACCTTGTAACCATGGAAAACGTTCCTGACGTCACAAAACACGAGGTGTACCACGACTTCGTACAAAGCCTCAGGGAGCAGGGTTACGAGATCTGGGACGGGCGAGTGGCTTGCGTCGAATACGGCTTGCCACAGCAACGACGTCGCCATGTTCTGCTCGCCTCCAAATTGGGAATGCCTATAAGCATCATCCCTCCCACGCATCTGGATGCCCCAGTCAATGTCGAGGACGTCATCGGTGCACTGCCTCGCCTAGCGGCCGGAGATTGCGACCCGAACGATCCACTTCACCGGGCAGCAACACTCACCCCGATCAACATGCGACGCATCATTCACTCAAGGCCGGGCGGCACCTGGAAAGATTGGCCGCCAGAGCTAGTCGCCAAATGCCATCGCAAAGCGAGCGGCAAAACGTATCCGAGCGTATACGGACGTATGCGCGCAGATCGCCCCAGCCCGACGATGACCACCCTCTGCTATGGTTTCGGGAATGGCCGTTTCGGCCACCCTGATCAGGCCCGCGCTCTATCACTGCGTGAAGCAGCGATCCTACAGTCCTTTCCTAGAAACTACGTGTTCATGGAGCCAGAGCGGATCACCTTCAAAGCCGTCGGCCGCATGATTGGCAACGCAGTTCCGGTGCGATTGGGAGAAGTGATCGGAGAAAGCCTGATGCAACACATCAGGGACTATGAGGCAGTTCGCCAAGCGGAAGATCGAATTCAAGCCTGAGGCGCACCTCCAGCGCCTCAAGGCTCTTAGTTTCACATTCCCACATCACCAGCACACGCCAGCCTAATTCTCGCAATTGAGCTTCCTTCCGCGCATCACGCTCTACATTCGCTTCGAACTTGGGTAGCCAATACTCCTGCCTACTTTTAGGGGTAGTCGCGTAGCGGCAGTCAGAATGTCGGTGCCAGAAACACCCATGTACGAAGACCACCGTCCGGAATTTCGGTAGGACTATGTCTGGCGAACCGGGGAGATCTCGGCGGTGCAGACGAAACCTAAACCCTAAAGCATGTAGTGTCTGACGAACGATGATCTCCGGTCTTGTGTGGGCACGCTTGACTGCCCGCATGATGTCGCTTCGCGACGCGCCTGAACCCACGTGTACCCTGCCTCATATCGACTAGATGCGTCAGCATCGCAAGTTGAATAAGCACATCACCCACCAACAGGAACTATTACCCCTGTTATCGCCAAGGCCTCCAAATGTCGATGAAGCTGCTCGGGTAATAGATCACCAGAGACCAAGACCCCAGCCTCCATGTTCTGATCCATTGCGTATCCGGTCAAATTGGCACTGGTGATGAAGCAATATGCCCCATCTGCCACTGCGACTTTCGCATGCACACTGCCATTAACGAACGCAGCATCTTTGTCTTTCCAGACATAGAACAGTGCATCTGGAACTATCTTCTGCAGTTTACCGATAGGGTCGATGCTAACCTTGCCACCTTGCGCACTCGAGAGCTCCATCAGGAACTGGATCTTTACACCTCGCTTTGCCGCTGATTTCAGAGCCTTGGCGATCGACTCAATGTCGTACGCAACATAACTCGTGACGAACAATCGCTGCTGAGCGGCATCAATTACCTGGATCAAAGCCTGCTCGGTTCGCCGAGCAGGAACGAGCCCGGTGGTCGGCCCAGTCCAAACGAGCTCGACCCTTTGCCGATTCTCCGCATGGCGAAATGCATGAGCTGCGGCCAAGAGCATTGCAGCCAGGGTCTCTCCACTTGAGGGTGACGCCTTCCAAGCACTGATCATCACCTTGAGCGCATTGCTCGCCTTTGCAGACAACACTCCAGCTCCAAGATCCCCAGCTTTAGTTGCGTCAATTCCCCTGACCTTGGTCGCCAAAGCGGCAATACGGTCAAAGGAGACGATGGAAACCAACTCGGATATCGCGATAAGTAATTCGCGCACCTCAAGCACCCTCAAAGAATGCCGCCTTGGCATTCTCAAAAGTAGGTACAACCATCGCTCGGTCCAGATAACGGTTGCCACACTCGCACGAGGTTTCCGCGACGAAGGAACATGCATGGCAAGCTGCTGCATGGAGACTCCGGTCTTTCTGCGGATCATGCTCAGCGCACAGTGGATCGGAGGAGCAAATACGCGCACGCCGCAAAGCCTGGACCAGTAGACGTTCCAGATTTTCTGGCTTACCCAGCTCGACCAAGCCGCCCAAGGTTCCATCAGAGTCCGCGGCTGCCGTGTAGATGATGAAGCCGCACTGATTACCCTCTTCACTCACTTCAGCATAGATCCGCTCTCTAATGCTGGCTGCGTTGTATCCGCACTCCAACGCCAGCTCTCGGATAAGCAGATGGGCCAAGGTATGCAGCATCACGTAGCGGGCACCTGGGTATCCGTCTTCTGGCGGACGTAGGTGTCGGGAGTTCCGCCAACCTTTATGTCCGCCTCGCAGACTCACATCAGCAGCCTGAACCTCGGCACCCTGCTCCCACTCGGCGATCGACTGCTCATCGAACTGAATGAAGATACCTTCGCCGTGTACCTGGTTGGCTGGCACCCAATCAGGCTTTGTGCGTGACAGCGGTGCTTGGATCGGTCCAGTTCCACTACCGCCAGAGTCGTCAGGCGCCTCGACTCGCGTAAAGCCGAGCAAAGCGTTGACCTCGCGCAAGCGCTTCAGCAGCAACACCCTGGAGATCTTGCCTTGAAAACCATTGGGAACGCCTACCGCCTCGGACATGAAGTGCGGATAATCATTCACCGGTGACTGTTCAATCAGCACTCGCCATTCAGGCCCTTTGATATCAGCCTCGGTGACACCCTCATCTCCACCGGAACGGTACGCCTCAATGGCAGCCCAGATAGCCTCCGCGGAATACTGATCGATTCCAGGCAACGAACCAGTCTTCTTCAACAACTTGATGGTCAGGAGCACCTCTTCTGGCTCATCCAGGTCACCAAAGAAACTCCAACCATCTTCTACCAACTGCGCCAGCCCGTCTTTCGCCTGAGGTATCGCCAATGCAGACAAAGAAGTAGGAAACCAGCTGTTGGTAGCCCCCAACAGCACAGCTCGAGGTTCCGCATCGCAATCCAGCTCGAACTGATCAAGATGAGGATGTCGACCCCGGCAACCTGGCAAATTCTCCTTACCAATCCGCCCGAACGCTTGGGCCATGTTACGCGCGGCACCGCAGGTATCGCACTTCACCCAAAGATTCTCGGTCTGAAGGGACGCACCGCTTTCGTAGAAACGCAATGTCCCTATGCAATCACGAGGGCCACTGTGGACGAACCACTGCCAAGGGAAGTCATCCAGGTGGCCATTCTTACAAGCCAAAAGGAAACGTGCCGGAACGGCATCGGCATCTTTCGCAGGTTGATCCCCTTTGGAGCCTCTGCAACCCTGATGAACGAAACGCGTCGCCTCTGGGCGGTACCGACTTTCCTTGAGCTCGAACAGACCACTGTCATAGGGAGACAGCAGCCCACACTTCACACAACGCAGCCACCGGGGGAAAGGACGAACCGGCACCCCAACATTCGCTTCTGCAGAAAAAGGATCGACGGAGTCGCCCTTAGTGAATGGCGGCATACGTAGCGATTCGACCTGAGGGCCAAGCACCTTCTGCACCGCTGCGAGCAAGCGATTTTCGATCAACGGCTGACAGCGGTCCTTCTCCCAGACGTCGATTCCTGAGGTTATGACCGACACGTTAGGCAAATCGATTAGGGCACCTGGGCCATAAGTCCACAGAAGCTGACTCGGTCGTACCGAGCCAACAGGGGTCTTTTCGTTTGCCATACTCATTCGTCCTTATCGGCCGCCGCAGGGCGAGGCTTCCATTGAATATCGTCTTTTATTTTTGCCGAGTTCATGACCAAACGAACTCCAGGTTCGACCTCACGCATCGACATTGGTACCGTCCAGTTATCCCAAGTCTGCGCCCCTGGTGCCTTGATCAAGGCAACAGTTCTGTCCTTATCTGGCCCCCGCTTCTCATATGCCAAAATACGGTTACCCTGCATTACTTCGTTCACCCACTGATCTGCACGCTGCTTGAGCATGTCCCCTGCGAGCTTCTTCGCAGGAGCTTCCGCAATGTTGTCGGCACGCGTTTCGAGCACCTTCATGGCATCCAGCATTTCGGCCTGATTCGGCTGTTTGAGGCTCTGTGCTCCGTCGTTCGGCGCGAACTCATCGCTCTTGGCGCGGATAAGTGAAAGCATCGCTCCAGTCAAACCGCGATCCATGGCTCGCGGGGAAAATGGTGTAACCGATTGCGCTTCAACATGCTTGTAAAAGGTCGCGTGATAATGTTCGAAGGTCTCATAGTGCGATAGGTCGCGAGGCCTGGCCCATGTCAGCACAGTGCATACCAAACCAGGGAATTGACGCCCCACACGACTCGTCGCCTGGATATATTCCGCAGTCCCTTTCGGCTGGCCATTGACTGCCATAATTCCCAGCCGGTTAACGTCGACCCCGACAGACAGCATGTTGGTGGCCAGTACAATATCGATGGCTCGAGAATCTCCTTCCTCCCAACGGGTTACGAACTTACCTTTAATAGGATCCCACTCGGACTTGAACATCACCTCGAGCTGGTCGAGATACTTTGGAATGTCCTGGTTGGAAACACGAGAAGTCAGCTCACGGATGTTCATAACGCTGCGCTGGGCCAGACCAGGCCGCTGCACCATGCTCATTTGTACGCGGTACGCACGAGTCTGCACGTCATCCTCGGCCAGACGCTTCATACCACCCAACTCGCGTAGCGAGTTGAAGTACCCCACCATGGTCATGAATGGATCAGCAGCCTTGCCGAAGCGATCGAACAGTGCCTGGGCAGCAGTCAGAGCGGCTGTGTAGACCCGGATCAGCATCGCTGGCCGCGAGCTACCTGGAGAACAAATGCCTAAATAACGTCTCCCTGGTTTTTGCTCGATGGGGCGCTGCACCGAGAAAAAGTTGTCCTCGACATCCAAGCCATGCGGCGGGAAAACCGAGACCTGGCGCATGAATACATTGTTGACCTGTTGCTGCGCCTTACGCACAGTAGCCGTGGAGGCGATCACCTTCGGGCGAATCGAATCGTCACCCAGCTGCCAGGTGCACAATTCATCGACCGTACTCTCATACAGCCCAACCATGGTCCCCAACGGCCCACTGATCAGGTGGAACTCGTCCTGGATAATCAGGTCCGGCGGCCTTACTGGAGCGATAGCTCTGACCGACGCCGCTGCTCTACCGGCTACAGCCCTATGGCCGGTATTGCACTCAGAGCCCGGCCAGAGTAAGCCATGACGGGAGCACTCCTTCGAGACACGACCGAACAGGTTCCGTACCTGTCCACGCCACGCCATCATGGCGAACTTGTCGACAGTGGCGATCATCATGGACGGTGGGCGACGATACATCTCCTCGTCTACGACCATAACCGGCAAGCCAGGATGCGCCAGCTTGCTTGAGCGGCCACGGGAGAAGTCGCAGACACTGAGCTTGTCGCCACAGTAAATTGTCGTCCGCCCAACGATCTTGTCGACCTCAATATCTCTGCTCGGATCAATCTCCGTTCCGCACCATGGACACCCTGTAAGCTGTGCCGGCGATGCCATACCAGTCGGATTTCGGCCAGGGGTACGAATGGCTTCGATAAACTTGTGGCTATCCTCGGTGGTGCCCGGCGTCACCTTATTGCCGACCCAAAGGCCAATGGTGAACGCGCTATTACCTAAGGAGTTATCACCCGCTGCAAGCGCTTCTCTGCGAATATGCTCCATCGCACAGATCAACGCAGTAGCCCGCTGAAACTGTTGCAGAGTCAGCAGACGCAGGGTGTAGCGCATAATCACAGCCAGACCGCGAGATGCGTCGTAGCCACCCATATTTCCTTGCAAGCGGCGAATCGCCATGGTGAAAGCAGCGACACCAAGATACGCCTCAGTCTTGCCACCACCGGTGGGGAACCAAAGCAGGTCGGCATAGGCCTGTAGAGGCTGAGTACGATCCGTATGTTTCGGATCGGCCAGTCCAGGCAAGGACAGCAGGAGGAAAGCCAATTGGAAGGGACGCCAAGAGCGGTTCTTCGAAATGTCGAACTCTTCCAGCTTGACAGTGCGACCACGCCGACGCTGCAAGGCGAACGCACTATGCACACGCTGGATGGCCATCGCACGGTTGGCGAAACGAAATGCCGCCAAGGCCTTGTCATCTGTTGCCAGCAGACTCACACCCTCGCGCAGTCGAATCAGGATCAACTCACATTGTCCCAGAGCCTCATCGGCCTGCTGAGCATAGCCAATGGCATCGGTATCAATACGTGCTCGCTGGTCTTTGATCCAGGCAGCATAATCCTCAGTCAGTATTCCGAGTGCAGCAACGAGCTCGCGAGTCTCCAGTTCCGCTAGATGTTTCATATCCAGCAATTCTTCGTCGACCAGCCGACGCATAGCCGGGCGATCTTGCGAATCCAAACCCGGCGTTTCGGTGACCGGCACTTCATATTGCGGCATCACCACAGTACGTAGTTCGACTGCCCTCGCTACATCAGCACCGGACAACGCATGCACTGCAACACCATGACCTACCGCGAACTCGACTCGGTCGCGATAGATCATTTCCAGCGCCAGGCGCTCTCGCAAGTCGTCATCGTCCGCAGCGCCAACATTCGCTTCGAGGGCAGGACGACGGCGGAATATATCTTTCACCGAACCTACCTCATTGGCCCGCACGAGGATTTCCGGCTGGAACACCCAGGCTGTATCACGATTTTCCGGAGGCTCTTTCTGACCATTGACCAGAAACAGCGTAACCAAACGTTCTCCCTTCTCGTTTGGTGATCGCACCGTGCCCTGGATACGTACTTCCGGGCATGCAGCGTCCGGAACAACGGGGGAGATCACGCCATCGTTCAGTGCCAGCAGGAAGGCTCCACCAGAGGGTTTTCGCCGCCATACTTTGGCTTTGAGAACTTGCTCAATGGTCTTGATCACCCGGCCTTCGGTATCACGGAGCGCCTTCTTGACTACCTTTGCATGCACGGGATCATCAGAATTGAACCGCTCATAGCGGCCCCAGCTCGCCACGACCTCAAGACTTTCCGCATTGCTATCGATGCAGAAGGTGAACCCTAAACTAGAAGGTGCTAGCGATTGGTTCGAAGCAGTGTCCACTTCTTCTTCGGCTTCGGAATCACCGCCACCCGATTTCGGGGGAGAGTCGACTTTGTTCGACTGGGCCTTCGGTTCCAAGTCAGTAGGCTCGTCCTCCTCATTCGTCTCAGGAGGGGCTACATCCTCACCACGCTCGGCGTTTTCCATCGGCGCAAGCTTGCCGACAAGATAACGATCGCGGACGCTCATATCGACAATGAGCTCTTCCGGTCCACCGGCCGGCCCCAAAAGATCGTCCATGATGGCGCACTGCAGTAATTCGCGAACGTAAGCCTCGTTCTCGATCAGAGGTATCTCGGCAAGGGTGATGCCGAGGGCACGCGGAATAGCCTCAGCGAACTCGGTCCAAGGAGCTCGCACGACGCAACCAGTGATCGGAGGTAACAAACCAGTGCTGCCGACCCCGACTGCAGACTCGATAGTTTTGGCCTTGTCGAAGTATAACGAGGTGCCAACCGCATCGACTCGGATGCGCAGTACACGACCGATACGCACGATGCCACCAGCAGGGTTCAGAACCAGCACCCAAGCTCCCTCATGCAACGCGAGATGGCGTCCCTTCAGATAGACTCCCTTGTCGGCCAGGCGAGCATCATGCGCCAAACCACGATCAACGACGATCCAAGCCTCATAGCTACTCTCGTCCTTTCGCTCTTCCATGCTCACGCCTCAAGTTCTACTTCATCAATCTTCGATTCATCTCCGACACTCACGTCCGAAGCTCTACAACGACATAGTTCGACAGCGTAGCGTTGCTCCGTCAATTTTCATCTCCCGAACACCGATAACGCATACCACGTCGCTCACCTTGCCGCTCGACCAGACCGCGTGAAATCAGGTCATTAATCGCTGCATTCCATTGACCATCTGAAATACTGGCTGCCGTGATGATTTCGAGCTTGGCCAGCCAAGTTAATTGCCCACGCAAACACTTAAGTATGGCCTCAGTAGCACACTCTTTATCAATTTCTGAACGCACTGTAGTGACGGAGTCACCGAAATCTAAACCCCGTTGAGCGGTCGGCTCATTTCGGATACGGATAGCACGTGGGGCGCGGGGCGCAGTGGTACTCTCACGCAGGGCTATTTCCTCTTCGTAGCATTGCCGGTTTAGCTCTGAGAGGCGGCTTAGTATCTCAATGCGCGCTGCCTCGGAGACGGTGAAGCGCGTGCGGTCGTTTACGGGGAGGTAAGCGACCGCATGAAATCCATGCTCAAGATTTAAATCTTCCCAGCCGTAAGCTCGCGCAACAGCGAAATCAATATGCTGATGAAGGTCCCGCAATGCTGAGATTTTTGGATCTTGCTCAAGGGGATCATGGTACCGGTTGTACAGCTTAGTGAGACCACCCGAAATTTCCTTGCATAACTGGCGGCGCTTCACGTGAAGCGCGACCCCAAACTCTTGCAAAATCCTTACGTGCTCACCGGTTAGATTCGGGAATACAAATGTTTCAAGCAAGTCAGTCTGAGAATAACGCAACCCCACAACGCCGACCCCTCGCGTAGATCGGTAATTCCACGCCCACGCGTGATGAAACACTGAGTCTAATATTGCCTGCCAACTTAGATCTGGAGCTGCGACCACAACAACCTGATCTGACGCAATAAACCCTTCTTCCAACTGCGAGAAGGTCAAGAACTTTGATAACCGAGCAGTGCCTAATGGAATTGCTGTTTTTTGGCCTTGTAACCAGCCGTCCGGGTGACGCTCAAACAGATCACCCCGCCCCACTGCATGGTAAAGCGCAGGCCTTTTATCTGCGTATTGCCACCACCGCTCAGGCAGAGGCTTTCTAAGTGAAAAGTCCCCTTGTTCATTAACACGCTGGCGCTCGGGCTTAACTTTTTCAAGTATCCACTCGTAAGGGAGAGAATAAGTTTTCGCACGTTCTTCAGGCCAATCCCAAAAATTTATAACCCATCGACTGGGCTGCTGCTCAGTGTCGGAGTTCAGATCATCGCCGTTCAAGTAAGGAAAAATGACCTTTGAGTTGTTCTGGTCAGCTTCAAGCATGTGCAGCGCATCGCTACTTTTTAGAACAAACCCCATGCCCAGGACATAAGATCCAACAAATGCCTTGCCTTCGTTTATTTTCAGACGTTTCGGACTCCATTCCTCCCTGCCCGAGAGAAATGCCGAAATGTAGGTGGCCGGTTTACCAAGCAAAGTACGAGATCCGAGCCATCCCCCCTTAATTACATGCACGCGACTGGTCACTACCGCTGCTGCACCAGGCCAGGGTTCGTTAGGCCATGCGGCGTGAATTGTCGCTCCACTTTGGACAAGAGCCTCTAGCCCAATTTTCCGAGTATCACCCTCCGCAATAGTGTTAACGGCCAGCAATCCAAAGGAGCCCCCCTTCCTAAGGATGGCGTATGCCCGAAGGAAGAAATAGGCGACCAAATCTGCAGATCCGATTCTTCCCCCTGCAATCAACTGAACGAGCCAGTCTCTATAGAGTGCTCCAAAAACACCTGAAATACGCTTTCCGCCTAAAAAAGGAGGATTTCCTACAATTGCATTGAATCCACCATCCGCACTACGAAATACTTCTGGAAACTCTAGAGGCCAATGAAAGGGGGCGCGTATGGTACCTGCTGGCAAGTCAACAGAAAGAGATTGAGCCGCACGATCGACGAGCGCCTCAACAGGGGCTATATCACCATTAATGGCCTGAGCTGCCTGAATCGCCAGAGATGAAAGCTTATTCTCTTGGGCAGCTCCGCTGATGTTATTTGCAAAAATCTCTCCAATAAAAGCATCAGCGATTCGCTCAGGCACCTCAAGTTGGCGGCGGGCATCCGTATCCAGCTGTGCCATTGCTTCGACATTATGAATATCGCGTATCGGTATCTCGCGTAGTTGTAGTCTCCTCTCTATGGCTTCGTGTACCGCCTGCTCAATGTTCTTACCGAACAGGCGCTGCTGTCCCTTGCCATTGGGAATCATGCTCAGTTCGGTTAGTTGATCCAACTGGTGGATACCCAGCAGACTATCGCCACATTTGAGGTTATGGTCGAGGAAACCAAAAGGCCGGTCTTTGGCCAGTGTCACCAACCAGATAGAGAGTTTGGCTAGTTCCACCGCCAAGGGGTTCAGATCTACGCCGTAAAGGCAACGCTCGGCGACCAGGCGACGAGCGATTACCAACCTATCTTCGGGATTTGCAGGTATGCCTTCTAGAGCAGCAAGGTCATCCACGGCCACACCTTCGCTGGTGATATGCCGGCCGGCGCCCTCCTCCTCAAACCAGGCTTCGACGATCCGCTCGGCGAGCCAGCGGCAGACCTGTACCAAAAATGCCCCCGACCCCATGGCCGGATCGCAGATTTTAAGATCCAGTAGTTCCGTCGCCGACTTCAGACTCCATTGCTCGCGCGGCATACCTTCGGCGGGGCCTATATACGCGACCGGCTCAAGAGTGGTCTCGACGATGCATTCGGTCAGGGACTTGGGCGTGTAGTGAGTCCCGGTCTCGCGGCGGTCACTACCCGTGGTGACAATGAAGGCACCTTCTGGGTAGATCAGCGGATAGCCCCAAGGATCGGTGCGCAGCAGATTAAGGAACGGCAAAGCACGATCACGCAGCTCTTCGTCTCCAGCGCAGGCTGTGAGCAGGCGGTTGGCCTGGGCGGCATCAACCTGGTGCTCAAGATCCTTACGGATTGCCCCTGCGCCCCGCTTGATCGCATCGGCACCGGAAAGCGCATTGGTCAACGCCCCGTCACCCCGAAGGTGCAGCGCTTCGAGTTCCTCCAACCCATAGAGGGTCTTCTTCGCACCCTTTCCACCCTTTAGTTCGATAGTTATCCGCTCTGTGCGAGAGACGGTGCGCTCCAGTAGGCCTTCGTAGACGTAACCGATCTGCTCGACGTCCAACGCACGGTAAGACAGGGTGCGGCCTTCGTACTGCTGGATCGCCTCCAGCAAGAGCAGCACGGTACGGTTGTCGATAGGCAGCGGTCGAGCATCATTGAGTTTCCATTTGGAACCTTTGGCCCTACCTTCGAGGAATGGGAAACGATCGGGATCGAACAGCGAGCCACCTAAGGCTGGCAGACGCAGAGTTTCATGCTCAATGCCGCCGTATACCGCACGGAAGGTCGCCAGCAACCGTGACCAGGCATCATTGCGCCGCTCCAGGACCTCCTCGGTTTCCTGGCGCAGTTGCATACGCAGAGTGGAGATAGCGTAGTTGCTCTCGTACGCCTCCTCCCCCATCAGCAAGAGTCCACGCTCCTCTGCCGAGAGGATGAACACCAGACGCATCATGATGGTCAAGCCTGCTTCGTAGAGCTCGGTCGGTTCGACACCTTTCAGCAGTGCCCGCGAGCGCTCGCGGTCTTCTTTGTCCAGCGCCTGGATCAGCACCTCGACTGCTCGACGGACCTGCTCCCCCAGGGCATCGGTGACTTCTTCCTGGTGCTGAAGGGAGTCATCCAACATTGAGGGCAAGGTCTCATCGTCCGGACCGAAAAAGCGTCTGATACCCAGCAAAGTTAGGAAGGCCTGCAGCGTTAGCCGCTCCTGCCCCCAGAGGCGTGCATACCAACTGGCGAAAGTCGATACCGCTCCAACGGGAGCATCGACCAGCATCCAGCGCTCGCCATCGGTGACTAGGCCGAGGCGGCAGCCGCTGGCCCGGCAGAGCCGCTCCATGCGCTCAGCTGGGCTGGCGATCCAGCCATCGATTTTCAGGGCAGTTTGAAGATCCGTTCCTGCTGGGTATATCTGGACTAGCAGCTGACTTTTATCCCCCGAGACCAGCGCATAGTCAGGCACCAAGGTGACACCATGCTCAGGCAGAGTTACACGTAGTTCCGCAGGTATACGCTCACCACGAAGGAGATACTCACCGCTATCGGACTCGTCGTACTCCAGGCCACGGGCGAGCACTTCGTGAATCCAAGCTCGGTGCAGTTCGGCGAACCTAGGATCATCGTTGTCACGAGCCTCGCACCATTCGTCATAGGCCTGACACAGATATTGGCGAATACGCGGCTCGGCTGCCGGCAGACCGGTAGAGAAGACACGCTTCAGTACGGGCGTGGCGAGAAAAGGACCAGAGACCTCGATCAGCGACAACCATTCATCGTGGATATCGAGGGGTTTCATTGGCGGGCTCCCTGTACGAATGATGCGGGCACGATGAAAATGACGGCGACCGGGAAGGTGCGATCCTGTGGTTCTGCATAGCGTGCTTCGATGGCACTGGTTTCCTGCTCCCGCTCGCCTGGAATACGCGCAAGACGTGCCTGCAAGGCCGAATTGTCTCGGCGGACTTGGGTGCGCTCATCTTCACTGAACAAGGAAAACTGCTCAGGCAGCTCGTCCTTACCTAGCTCTTTGCGTATGGCGCTATCCAGTTCGTCAAGCACCGCACGAATATCTTCCGTTTCTTTATGCTTACGGGTTTCCAGAGTGCTGCCCAGATGCTCAAGGCGGTTGCGTGAGCGCGTCTTGAGGGTTTGCTGGATGGCTTCTTCGGCAGCGGCGAAACGAGAGCGCAATGTGTCGAACGTCACAGCATCAAGTAGACACGGCTGCGCTTCGCCCAGCCAAGATTGCACCCGAGTGACGCCATCCTCGCGCTTGAAGCCTTGCTCGCGCAGATAGCCGCCAGATACAGTCAGCTCTTCATGCAGGCGATGATGGTTACCCCCCGTGATCACCAAGCGTGACACAACCACGACAGCCGGGACCTCGAGACGATCGTCAGGCAACACTCGCACCGTCACACGGTGCAACCGCTTGTTGTCCTCCTGAGCCCAGACCTCGGCGCGGAGCAAACGCAAGCACATCTGTACCAAGCGATGATTTAGATGGATGAGCACCAGATCATCTCGTCCCTTGGCGACTTCATGGTCGAAGGTCACTGGGCGGGTCTTACCGGTAAAGGGATGTTCAAGCCCTTCGCGGCAACGCTCCCAAGCACCTCCCAGCGGTGGCAGTTCGAAGATGCTCCCCGGAGCGATACCTTCCACAGTCAAGGGCTTGAGAGCTGGCTTCTCGGCCAGCGCCAAGCCAGTCTCGACTGCTTTCAGGATGTGCTCGGGTGACAGATGAAAATCCTCCCGCGTCTCGACTAGGCGCTCATGCAGCTTGGCCACTCGATTGGTAAGGTCTTTTTCGGTACGGACGAAACGACGAGCCTGGGCGATCTTCGCGTCCGCCAGGCGGGTATCCAGATCGCGCAGAGATCCTTCGATAAGCCCGGACATCTGCGGTGCTATCACTGGGTTCACACTGCCCATATCGGCGCGCATGGAGTCAAGCTTGCGCAGCGCACGAAGGATGTCTTCCTTGTGACCACCGACAGCCCCTTCGTCCTCGCGAGCATCGACCGGGTGCCAGATCAACACCTCTTTTTCGCGTTGACCGTGACGGTCGATACGACCATTACGTTGCTCCATAACGTTGGGGTTGTACGGGATTTCCAGATGGATGAGGTAGTTGCAGTGATTCTGCAGGTCAATACCTTCGGAAGCAGCATCGGTCGCCAGCAGAATTCGCACGGGGGAAATATCCGGAGCAGCCTGAAATGCAGCCTTCACTTGCTCTCGATCTTCATGATCCATGCCGCCGTGCAGGATCATCAGGCGATCCCCACCCAAATCATGAGTCGCCAAAATCTGGTGCAACCAGTCGAGCGTGGTGCGGTACTCGGTGAAGAAAATCACGCGCTTGCCGTTCCAAACTCCATCGGTCTTGAGATACCGATTGATCCAGGCGAGCAGAGCTTTGGCCTTGGAGTCGGTCTGATTCATCGCTTGCTGAGCCCAATGCCTGAGTTCGTCGAGCAGGATGCGCTCTTCCGCGTTCAAGGAACGCGAGTGGCGCGTGGCTTCCTCGACGGCCTCTTGCTGCGCAACTTCGACATCCGCGTCGTTGGCGTAATCCTCTTCAGCACGCTGAATAGCCTTGAGCAAGATGCGCTCGGACAAGTCCGTCCGTGCCTTGCCGCTTCCGCCGTTCTCCAAAGTTGCGACATGTTTTTCAAGGGTCGACGCGAAGGCAGCTGGCGATGAGAACAAGCGCTTGCGCAGCAGCTGATTGACGAAGGAGGCTCCTGTCACGCCGCCCGATTCTTCATCCACAGTCTCCCGGCTGGCACAGAACTCTTGCAGCTTGCGGTGGATCTCTCTTTCTTTGGTGGTGTAGCTGACAGGCAATGCTTCCAGCTTGCGCTGGGCGTAGATCAGTTGCCCATCTTTGTCGGTAATTTCACTCTTGAGGCGGCGAATCATCACCTGGGACAGCTGTTTCTCTTCCGGGATGATGTTACGTGCGAAGCGCTGGTCATCAAGCAGTTCCAGCAACGAAGTGAAGGACTCGGTGTAGCCGTTGTGCGGCGTTGCGGTCAGAAACAGGTGGTGCTGAAAATGCGGGGCAATGGTGCGAATTAAACGAGTGCGCTGACTCTCGATGGCGTATTGCGCACTCGCTGCCGGCGCGACGTTGTGCGCCTCGTCGACAACCAGCATGTCGAACTTGCGTGGGTAGCTGACATGTGCCGGCAAAATATCGCGGAACGCACGCAGACCATCCCCTGCTTTGGCCCAATCCATTGACGTGATCAGGCGCGGGAACGAGGACCATGGATTGGCATGAATTCCGCGTTCACGTCGCATCTCCTTAATGTAAGTACCGTCGACGATGCGGAACTCTAAGCCGAACTTTTCCATCATCTCCACGCGCCACTTCTCTTGCAGCGACGCGGGACAAACGATCAATACACTACGAATACGATGGCGCAACAGCATTTCCTGGATGACCAGACCTGCTTCGATCGTCTTGCCGAGACCCACGTCATCGGCAATCAGCAAGTTGACGCGAGCCATGTCGATCGCGCGCACCAGAGGATCCAACTGGAAGTCCTGAAGGCTCACACCGCTACGAAACGGTGCCTGGAGAAAACCGCGATCGGCATTAGTAGCGGCTCCCCAGCGCACGGCATCGAGAAACGCTTCTAGCGTATTCGAATCGTCCTGCCCAGTGATTGCAGGCAAACCAGCACGTTCGATGACGTGCGCCCCCGGCTCGATTTCCCAGATGACCTGGAGCTCTTCGCCCAAAGCATCTTCATCAATGGAGGACAGAGTGATGGCGTTCTGTTGCACGATGCCCAATTTGGAAGCACTGACCTCCGCGACAACCCACTGCCGACGCCTGACCTCAACGAGCTGGCCTGGCTCCGGCAGACCGCAATGGCTGATGCTTTCTACAGGTTCGAGCATTCTAACTCCTCATACAGCGCTGCTGATTCAGCATCGCCGCGGAAAATCGCAAAACTCAGCTCAGATGAGCAACAAAGTCATCACGTTGGACATGATCAATTTTTAATGGAACACATTTTTTCAGGCTGAAGAATCGGCCTCACCCCGAGGAATGCAGCCCTCTGCAGGGCCCACCAATAGTGGCATTATGGATGATTTGTGATGAGGACTGTAAAGGAAGGGGCCATGCTTTATTATTCTGCTGCAAGCGTGGACTGTTCAGCCTGTCTCAATGCATGGCTCCGCACGCGACAAGTCATACCTGAAATGCGTTGAGAGAAAAAACTGAAATTCACTAAGGATTATTGATGATCACCTTAGCCCCCAAAGCGACGCCCCAGCACCTTTCGGGGCGCAGGATTGAAATCCTCGGAGTATTTGGCTCCGGAAAGACAACGCTTGCTAGACGGCTCATCACTGACGTCCAACTGCTACTGGCCGAACAACATGAACAAAACCCATTTTGGGGCACTGAGCGTCCGAACCAAATTCTGGGTTATCTTGCTTACGATCTTTCTTTTTTGATGCAGCATGCACATTTGGTAGCAAGTGCAACTGCTGAAGAAATCTATTTTTGTGATTGGTCTTTTAAGTCCGATCGGATTTGGGCGTCAATGCGGCTGGATAGTGATTTTTCCGCATACGACGCCGTATATCAAATCATTCAACAACGGCTTCCTTCACCTCTCGGATATCTTTATCTCAAACAACCAGCTGAAGTAATCGTACAGCGTCTTGGAGTACGCGGGAGGATTCCAGAGCAAAGCTTCATCGATTATGTACAAGCGGCTGTAGAAGAAATGGAAAAATTTATCTGCACTATGCCAACCGCTCAAGTACTAGAGGTCGCAGATGATACCCCGCTTAATGAGATTTTGGCCTGGCTCGAAAAATCCAGCGAAAACAAGGAGGTATGACGCGATGAAAAGCGCCGCTAGTGAGGCATTGAAATCCTACAGGGTAGATGGCCCACCTCTATACTTGATCGGCACATTCGATACGGGGGTGACTGTATTTAGCCAGCAAACGCGAGCTTTGAATCTGGCCTGGGCAGCAATCGAGTCGGACCTTGTGGGGACAACTCCAAATGATCCAAGCATCTCTGCCTGCAGAGGATATAAAATTGCAATTGTTGGGGCTGGATTTGCCGGGTTATCCGTAGCTGCCGGATTGATTTCAAAAGGAGCCGCCGCAGATATTACAATATTCGAACAGAGAGACACTCTCTTGCCACTTCAGCAAGGAAGCGATTCGCGCTGGCTGCATCCTCGCATCTACGATTGGCCTAGGGAGGGCAGCCAAGCAAGTGTGGCTATGCTCCCCGTTTTAAACTGGACAGCTGCTCGAGCCTCTGATGTCGTAGTTCAAGTTTTGGCTGAGTGGAAAAAGTTACTTTCGGACCCCAAACGAATAACCCCTACACTTTACTGCAATACTCGCCACCTACAGATTCACGAAATTGGAGCCGATACAACCCGATTGAAACTTGAATGGGTGGGCGAAAAAAGAACTGCAAAAGATGGAACATCTTCTCAGGAAAACACCCCAAACACGGTGGGACTGTCTGACGACTTCGACATGGTGATATTAGCAACGGGATTTGGGGTTGAGCGAGATGGAGCACTTTCTTATTGGCGCAATGAAACCATTGGCCAACCAAGTTTAGACCAATCCCGCCGTACCTTCCTGGTTTCTGGACAAGGGGACGGCGCCATGATTGATGTGTTACGCCTCCGAATTTCACAATATCGACAAGACCGAATTTTAGAAGAGCTTTTCAACGACAAAGTAAATCTCTTCAGCCTCATACAACAGCTACATATTAAATTCTCCAGCGCCGAACATAAAATCGGTCTTTTCTCCGATCTTGAAAAGCTAGCGCATGAAGAGAGCTCAAAAGATGAATTCAAAAAAGTAACAGAGGAGCTGTCACAGCGTTTGCGCCGAGACACGGATGTAATCATGCATCTAAAAGTTAAAAACCTATCCCAACTACTTGACCCCTCAACATCTAGAATTTCTTTTCAGAACAAATTACTTGTATTCTTTCTATACAAGTGCGGCGGCTTTGTTCCATCTACGTTAGCAGAAGAAAACCTTATAAAGCAGCACGGCATCCACGAGAACAACATAGTACGCCGCCACGGAACCTATCGGGATGAACAACTTAGCGCGATCTTATCTGAGGGCCTATACTCGAAAATTATAAATCACCGTAAAAGCCCTGAACCTGCACCATATGCTCAATCGGATAAGCCGCGCTGGCCAGGAGGTTATTTTGATATACCTGGCAAGATCGAAAATATTGATAAGGTTGACGACTCTCAGCGTGCCCACTGGCGCAAAGAGTATTTACCTGGACCAACGGAATTATTGGCTACCACCTTTTGCGCTGCGCTCGCAGGAGTCATATGCTCTCGTCACTCAGAAGCGGGGCGTTTACGTGTTACGCTACACCGCGCTATAGCCTTTGGAGATGAGGAGCTATTACAGCAGGCATGTGATTATCAGGGGTCGGATAGCGCGCGCGGGGAAAAAACGGCTGCAGCTCGTACATTTCCAGCAAACAACGGAACTATCGGACTTGCTTACAAGTGCCGCCAGATTGTTAGATCAAAATTATTAACTGAGTCAAAACAACTAAGCAAAAAAATGGAGTCATTGCAATTACATGCAGCCTCTAGAACAATGTCAAACAAGGTCAACTTTGTACTTGCGATCCCACTATTAGAGCCTGAGCAGTCTTCAGGATATACTTCACCATCGCCTGTAGCGGGGGTCATTTATATTGACAGCGAAGCTCCAGGATTTTTCATAGATGACAACGAACTAAAAGATCTAGTACGTATGACAACAGAGCTTCTCAACGCATTGATTCGGGCAAAAAAAAGGCCGTTCGATCGAATACGCAACATTGCAATGACAGGACTTAACACTCCAATCAAGGCCGCAGAAAAGTTACCGGAAAATGTTAGCGACACCCTCCAGCTTGTATCTGCTGTGAGACCGCCGCAAACTCTAGAGCCGCTAGATTTAAACTACGACCATTCAGATTTCTTTCCTGTTTTAGAGGCTAAAAAAATTGGACACTCATGAGCTCAAGAGCTGGCCTAAGTTTTTCAATCAAATAATTGCTGGACTCCGAATGCATGAGCTGCGCCGAAATGATCGCAACTTTCAAATCGGAGATCGAATTAAACTTTGCGAATTCGATCCAGACTCCCAAGCATATACTGGCCGGACATACGCAGTTGAGATCACCTCAATCACCTCGACCAAAGAGTCTTGCGCTGTATCTAAAGAGGCTCTACATCCTGAGTTTTGCATCATGAGCGTGAAGGCAGTATAAAATCTTTAGCTTTTATGCCCCTTGAAAGGCAAGCAACCTAACTTGCCTTTCGAGAAAAATCTGATACCGACACTTTTTTCCGTTATATATCGTGAGATTTTAATTTAGTCGCTAGCCAGCCACGACCGGATACCAACCATTCGTAGGCATCGAGCCCCCTGGGGCCTCAGGCGCAACAGCTGATTATCCTTTACCAAATAATGCATCGCGCAGTGAAGATGCAAACGGATCTTCCGATCGTTGCGAAGAATGACGCCGATTCCCAGTTTTTCTCCATATCTGTCCTTATCTTGGTTACAACTATCGAAATAGCCGTGCCCCTGCGTCACACGCCCCCATAGCTCACCAATCAGCCGCGCCTTGTAGATATCCCGGCAAACCTTGGCGCCATTGAAGAAAAACGCCGCGTGGATGTGATAGCCCCGATCCTGCCCCTGCTCCACTGCGCAGATATAGCCGGTCTCATGATCAAAGATTGGATTGCGCTCACGCTCGGCGATTAACCTGTCCAGATCATTAAAAATGTGCTCAACACGCAGCCTAGCTTGAGACTCCTTGTGGTAATACAGATTGACCCTGACCACAACGGTACGTGCGTAACGATCCAGCACGGCATCCGTGTAATCAGTGACCCTATCTTCCTGCTTCCTGGACTGATACCGACGATCATCCTTTCTACGGCGATACCGTTGCTCCCGAGTCAACTGATGGATCATCACGACCAGCAGATTCATGCTGCGGTGATGGTCCAGATAGGCCGTTCCCGCTTCATCCAAGCAGACAGGACCAGCAGGACTACGTTCCAGCCCAATATGCTGACAAGCCTCCCAGAAGGCTTGCAGGTGCTCGCTGTAACGGTATTGGGAACGATCATCAAACAAGTCGATCATTTGCTGGATGTAATCGAAGTATCGGGAGAGCATGGTCGGCATCATCTGCTCGAGACCCGAGCATGTACCTTTAAACCGGAATGCTGGCGTGTCGCTTTGTTCGACCGCCTTGACGAGTCGCTCGATCTGGATGGCAATAGCGGATTGTGAGAGATGGGTGTAAGCGTTGGTGCTGATCATGATTGTGTACCTGGCGGTTGTTCCTATACCAGATACCGCCTATGCATTTTTTAACCGGTGAGTTACTCCTAGGTAAGCCGTGATCACGGGATCGGAGGTTGATTGCTTTCTGTTCGCTTGCTTACTGATTGCTGATGACTTGATGACTACTTATTGATTACCTAGAAGCTATATAACTAGATGCAGCTCTGTCGCTAGTGAACCCTCCCGCCCAGACGGCCAAATCAGAGAGCTATTGCCAAGCCAGGCAGGAGATCGACCAATCGGCGCCATGGGGGAGTTAGCTGAGAACCGCCTGTTCATTATTCGGCATAAAGGCCAGGACCGTCTCTTTGGCGGTCCCGGCCTTTATGCTTGATAGTCCAACCCCTTCTCAAATCTCACACGCCCAGATCACGTGCCTCAATCCTGGCCAAGATCCAGTCGTACACTTCTCCTTCGACCCAGCCAACGCAGCGATCTCCCAGCGAGACTGATTTTGGGAAAGTACCTTCATCGATGTATTTGTAAATGGTAGACCGGGCCAGACCGGTCGAATTTATGACGTCTTTCAGGCGGATGATTCTCATGAACGGGGCTCCTCTGTTCGTTCAGAGGATTGGCAGGGACTGTAAAAAAGTACCGCCCACTGCCCTGCTATTTCGCCAGTAGCACCTGCCCGCGCACATCAACAGACAATTCACCGCCTGGCGGAGTCAGCAAGCCATACAAACATTGTTCTTCCTTAGATACCGCCGCTAAATCAGTAAATCCTCGAATCTCCACCCGATTAGAAGGCCCACGCTCGACTACATGCAGCGCTTCCGAAAACACTACGCCATTCCGAGGCAACACAAGAACTGCTCGCGAAGGGTAGAACCCCGCCCGCCCGAATTCCTTATTAGTCGCCTTCTGCACGGGAAGAAGTACGTAGTCCATTGCCTTGAAATCAATACCCGTGACTGGTGCAGATTTGCGCACAAACCAGTTAGCTCTGACACTTTCCGCCACGTTCCTTACCTGCTCACACAAATAGCGGACTAGCAACCGAGAGCCTTCAGCATCGACGGCGCCACCAAGCAAATCGAGCTCTATCAACCGAGTGAGCTGCGATTCGCCTTTACCGAACTCATCCCAATGACGAGAAAGCAGGTCTCCGGCGTAAAAATCGAGCCTACTCCTCAAAAAATAGGCTAGCCCTCGCTCGTGCTTATCCTTAAAAAATTTACGAACGCCGACACGACGTTGAATTTCCGATTCCGATTCCGGCACTGACTTGAGGATGTAATCCACCTGATCACTTGTGTCCTCCGGAGTCGGTACCCGAGTCACCGACACCAGTAACATAGGCAAGCTCTGCCCACAGCTCAATTCCGGATGGTGTAGGTTGAGGTAGTAAACGCTTTTCGTCTTCTTGAAAATGACTGACCCCGTTGCCCCCGGTGTGTATGCCCGAATCAAGCCATCGTCGAGCAAGGTTCTAACTCGGTTTTTCAACCGTACTGGGCTCAGCCCGGTTATCCGCGCCAGCTCTGCGCTTCCCAGATCCCTTACAACGCCAAATCGGTCTGCGCGAATCAACAGTGCAGCAAGCAGTACTCGATTTACCACGCTCACTCGCCCCTGCCCTCTGCTTGCTCGCACCTGAGCAAGAGGAGCAGTTGCTCTCTGTTCATCTTGCTGTGTGGCGATAGCTGATCGTTGATCAGCCACCTTGAGCTCATGCTGTAGCAGGTGGCGAATTACCTTTTCGTGAACAACCTCTGTCACGTCATGTTGAGCAACCTGCGCTGCGTAGCTTGCGCCTAACTCATAGTGCCTTTTGGGACGACCTTGCCCGCTCACCACATCTCGGCGAACCAATACCCCAGCAGCAACCAGCGAATTCAAAGCCGCGCCAGCCTGGGCATCAGAGATTCCAAAACGCACCGCCAGCTCCTTAACACCCGCACTAATACCTCTAGCAACCAAACCGAGCTCAGCCAGACGGATCAGCAAATATTTCGCCTCAGGGCTGATTCCCTTCGCCTCACTGCGCAGCACCGTAAGCAGCATATCGTTCACAAAGTCATCCAATGCCCATGAGTATTTCTATATTTTATCTCAATAATTACAGACTGTTTAATTTCAAATCTAATACTCAGTAATTTACAAAGTAGACTACTGTAGTAAATTACTAAGTAATTCATTGAAAAACCTCAAGCGGACGCATATGAGCATTGGTATGACGAACACCTCCTGGTTCGACCTCGAAAACGCAGATCAGCGCAGGTGGGCTTTGAATTACCTTCGGACATACCGACGCGCGCTCGTCACAGAGAGGGAGCTAGACGATTGGTTCGAGCAGGAGCGAGAGCAAGACTCTGCAGTCCTGGCGAGAATGAAATCGGCTTGGGGCCAGGTTCAGAGAAGGAAAGAGAGCAAGCGAGCAGGAGAGAAAGCATGCAGCTTCGTACTTTCATCCAAGGCAAAGCGTCACTTGGATACGTTGGCAAAGCAGAACGATTCCAGCATTAAAGATTTCCTTGAGACCTTGCTATCTGACGAGTACGAGGAGGCAAACCAACAGAAAATCGCGGCCAGGGACGCCGCCAAGAAGGCCGTCGAAAAGGAAAAGCTGCTAAGGAAGAAACTCGAGGCAATCAACTCAGCTCTCCATGAGTGCATTACGGAACTGACGCAGCGCACCATAATGATGGAAGCCGAAAACCTCTCAATCGACGACATCTCTGAAGAGCAAAAGAGCCGAAGCGCAGCGCTTCACTCGGAAACACTAAAGAAATTTACTGCCAAACGGCCAATGCTCCATCGGGATGAAGTGTTTCCTCGCGGCATGGAAAGACCAACGTAGCGGAGACCCACGATGCGCACAGCACAAGTTCTGTTAGCGATGCTGGCCGCCCATCATGCCCCCCAAGGCACCAAGCAAATTACATTGGCATTCCAAATGGCATTCCAGCAAAAAAACAAAACCAGACTTTTCTTTTTAAATCATTATCTTGAAAGCTCTGTTCAGATTACCCCGGCCACCAATCAGCAGCACAAAAAAGCACCTCGCGGCGACGCAGGTGCTTCTTTTGTGCCTTTTGGGCTGATTTGGCGCCGTCATGACATCTACATAACAGCCAGTGCGCGAATTCGCGAACAGCAACACCACAGTGTCCTAGCAATTGTCTGCCTAGTCCGATCAGCCGGCATGCGCTTGCGGGGTTGAAGGGACTTCATGATTGCGAGCGGCCTATTCTGTGCAAGCGTTACGCACGCATTACTGGCCCCGCACCCTCCGGCAACGGTGGACGATGCTATTGCATAGACCGCTTACTAGACCCAAGGCACGACGGAAAATCAGTCTTGAGCTTAGGCATAATCGAATCGATGCCTGTTCAGACTACACTGGGGGCACAGCGCGAATAGGAGCTATGCCTAAGAGGCGTACTGGCCGGCTCACCAGCCACGCAGCAAAGGCGTGTGCGGCAAGCACAAATCACGGCAAGCTGCCATTCAATAATGACGACAGCGATATACTCCTTGGACTTGGCAGCTCAAGCATGTGCGCTGCTCTCCCTCTCAACACCTGAAAGACCACTCCGACGCCACCCGTATTACTACCGGCTACCGCTGTAATGATCTGGAAGCTATCGGAAAAAAACGGAAAAGCACCGACCTGACGCTCGAATCGCGAATAGGCAATCTGGCATAGTTGGAGATTGATACTGAGTTTTGACAAGAACTCTGCTTTCATTAAAATTGCGCACCTCGCAATGCCACATCGACCAAATGGCATGCGACTTCAAGGAAGGAGCGCTATCCGATGACCGATGTCCCCACCGCGCCAACCCCACCCGAAACGCCAACTGAGACATCGGGGCCTACTAGCTACCGGCAAGCACTGTCTGGACTGCTTGCTGATATCAAATGGTGGTTTCCCCTCGCGGCGACATTAATTTCGATTTCACTTCTAACCAAGTATCTGTGGCTTATCCACCACCCAGAGTTGATTCTGAGCTCTCTGGGAAACCCATCAAATCTCGTAGCTTGGTTATTTTTTGCTTTACTCGTCTTAGCTTCGCTGCTGCTAATCGTGTCAGTGCCGTCTCTGGCCTTCATGATGTGTATTACGCAATTTTCGCCTGGGAGGGAGTTGGAAAAAACACTTGCCTTTCGATTTAGTCTTATTGTCGGTGCGGGGTATGGACTCCTCTCGCTTAACCTACTGGGATCAACTTTTGATATAACCTTTGCTCATGGGTACTTTTTTATATTTGTGGCATTTGCTGCCGCGTGGGCGGCGTGGCATGTACTCAGCAGCGAAGCGTCACTCAAGAGAAAGGTACTTGAGCTGTCACCTGGTCCTCGTAAACCTTGGCATAGAAAGGTCTATTGCACTGCCCGGCTTGGCTGGCTCGGTGTATTGCTCGCTTTTACCTCAATGAGCGGAGTGTTTCCGGCTCAACTAGGCATCATGGCTTGGCGTGGTGGAGAGAACGGCTGGGAAGCACGTGGAGCGATTGGAGTTTGCTTATTGATCATGTGTCTTTACCTAGCTCCCGTTATGTTTTTCTATTTATCGGAAGGCACCGTGCTCCAACGCACAGGTCGAGCGGCTCTTGCTTTGCTAGTATGCGTTTTTGCCAATGCCGTTTTACTTCCTGCCATCTTAGATGTGTGGGTTTATTCGGCTGGCAATCTTATAAAGATCAGGGACAATACCGAGCTGAGCTATGTTTTGGACGAAAAGGACTATCCACAAGAGATCTTTAAAAAACATCACTGGCAGCTGGAGAGTTATGAAGGGCCCAATGGTCTGTACAGCGTAAGGGCATTCCGTCAGTTTCGCTTCGGGGATACATTGTTGATTTGCCCTAGCCGGTACAGAAATATCAGCCTGAAGCGCATCTGTGTGTGACGTTGTCTGATGCCAAGGTGAAAGTGGCGGCACCGGTGGTAGGCAAGGACATGGCATTGTTTCCCAAGCCGGAGTGTATTTTGGCGGTTCAAACGCCCACACATCCTCCGCGGCTGATTAAAAATACAGGAACGTGCCTGTACAGAAGTTATTGAAGGCCGCGTACCATCGCATTTCATGGTCTTAGACCAAAACACCCCATTTACAATCAGGCACTACAACACGAATACTCCGATAAATATCGCCAATACTGTACCCCGAGCAATAATGCGTCCTCTTAATTGTAACGGGAGCGTGGCAGAGCGCGAGACGCGAGCCCTTCCCTAATAAAACGGCTCTGCTCAAGGTTCGTTGAAGCGTTGAATTTCTCCCATTCTTTCTGGAGTAAAGGAGAGGAGTTGTTCGATCCGACCTTGCACGCTATAGCGAAGAACAATCTCTTCGACAACGCCAATCTGACACTAGCTGAGCGGTGTTTGTAGTCGAGCGGCGTGATAAATAGACATTACAATAGCGCTGCTCAGATCCGGCAAGCGTGATGCAGCGAAAGAATACCGACCTCGCTTTCTTCCGACAATACAGCCTTTCTCTCGATTATAATCAGCCAGCCCCAGTGTTAAAATAAACTAACCTATAAGTCGGCAACGACATCGCGGCGCCAAAGTTACGGTTCCTTCATGCCATCTAAATCACTCGATTAAAGTTGATCACTACTGATAATTTGTGCTCAGACTGAAGAGCACTGGGTAGGTAATAACAAGCGTTATGTATTAATAGTGGGGCTGGCTTTCATAAGATGAGCGGACTTCAGCAAAAGGCAGTGCCTCAGGCGGAGAACAGCGTCGGATGACGCTGGACTGGCCGCCCGTAAAAATCTTGACAGGGCGGCTTATGTATTCCCAAAATTAGCTCGCAGCTTTCTCCTCGCGTACAGCCAAGATATGCAGACACTCTTGAGTGGACCTGAGTTTATCCTGCGTAATTAAGCTCGGAGCTGCTTTCAACATATTCCAGTAAGTTGCTTTTATCCAGCCGTCGTAGCATTGCGCAGTCTGGCTCGCCTGCACACCCACTGCATACATTTTGGAAAGTGTGATCGTCATGACAAAAAACACGGGGGCCAGCAATAGGACTTCTAAGGCGGCTCTGCACTTAGGCTTCAAGCGTCTTGCGTACTCGCGCATTAGGAAATAGATCTGTTCTTGGTGCTGCACATGCTGGATATCCAACGTACGAATGGCGGCAACGTCTGAAACAGGGACGAGAGCTTCTCGCTCAACTGAAAACGGCGCTTTACGAGCACCCTCTAACCGCTGCAACTCGGCAAATGAATCTCGCAATACGCGCACGCTGCCTTCACGGTCGATTAGGTCACGATACGAGGAATACTTGAAGACTGTTGGTGCCACGATCCTATACACCAAGATAAAGCCAAAAAAAGATAAGCCACTAACCCAATACAAGTAAAGATCGAAGGGAAGAAGATCTTGTTTATTCACGGCCTGAGAAGCGGACAGGGCTAAAGGCACAACAGTTAACGCCACAGAAATTAGCATCAAAGCTTTGCTATAGGCTACCGCAGACAGCACTTGCCAATCGAGCGTAAAGTTCAGCTCCTTTGCGGTCCACTCCCGGGCAATCAATGCCACCGTAACTAAAATACCGGGAACTACATAAAACGGCCAAGAGATGCTTACCCCCAGGACATAGTCGAGCAAAATTTTTGCGAGATAGGTTACGCCCACCCCTACAACCAGACCCAAGACTATTGGAGCTAACAAGCAGTAATTTTGTTTTAGGCGCGTCATTGGAGCGGGGTTTAAGTCGGGTTGCAGATCGCTAGGGTTTAACATTACTTATTCCATATTAATTGTTAGGCAACCAAGTATCCCGAGGAAGCCGTGAGAGTCGCGAATGGTGACTCTCTTCTGAGAAAGACAGGGATAGGCGAGGTAGCATTATGCCACTTATCGAGCGAGATGACACCTCACCGGATGCGCCCGCATTGCCGCATCGGGGCGCTCGTATTGGCACGTAAATCCGAGGATGTCGCAGTAGAAATACTTCGACGCACGCCAGTCAGAAACTGAAAACTCCGGAAGAAGAGCACTGCCCAAGGTGACCCTCTCTCGCTAACCGCCTCGATTAAGCGTCTGAAAGGCTGCCTTATAAAATAATAAAACCGGGGTCAGTTCACCATCATTTCAAACATGGTTTGAACCCGACTTTACTGTACCGCAGGTACATAAACTTAAAATCACTAACTCATTTCGCGTCCGGCTTTAACGCTTCTATTTCCTTTAGCACTCTCAATACATCTACAGGATCCTTATTAGGCCCGCTCACTGCTTCCGTTGCTGCTTGTTTGTATAGATATGGCAATTCTGCTTTTATTATTACAGCCGCAGCGTCAAACACCTGCTTTTGATACGCAAGAAGCTCTTGTGGGCTGATTGCATTATTCATATACATCTGACAAACAAAATATGAATTAGCCAAAAACAACTGCATGCCCTGAGAGCGATGATTTAAAACAGAGTTACTACTTGAAATCGCCGCTGCCATACCTACGTTCGCCTTAACCTCAGCAGGTATATCGGCTTCCGCCACGACCTTGAAGGCCCTCGAAAGATCGCTCCCAACCTCAGTTGGCGCTTCAGCACAAAATCTACCACTGTCGAAATTAACTAACACCACACGGCGGTCCGGCGTGAGAGAGAGCGTGCCCACTTTGGCCTTCCATAAAAAGCTGGAATTGAGTTTTTCCTCAATAACTGGCTGTTCTTGCGGCGGCGTAAATAGCGAACAGCCAGATAGACTTACAACCCAACCTACGGCAAAGACCTTCCAAATCTTAACCATAATTCTACCTATATTCGGATCCTGCAGGAGAGGAGCAACAATATGAAATTAGCTCAACTACTCTTAAAAGTTTATTTTAAATTTATTAATTTTGTAACAATATAATTCTTTAGAGCAACCCGCTGATATATATGCTTTTGTGGCGGAGAAAAGGCTAGTTTTCCATTTTCTTTTTCGATCTCAATCGCCAGCGCCCTTCTGTACGCCCAGGTCAACGCGCGAAGTGCTGATTACTCCATGCGACATCTGCTATGTCGATATACATGATCCTGTGAATAAAAATTCGCGGGGTTTCGCCATGCGGTAAGGCCTCAAACAACCCAGCTCCCCAACCGCTCATAAAACCGCAACAAATACCCTTCCGGAACAGCCACCACGAACTGCCGATTCCCGTTCTCCTCTCCGCCCACCCGATACGAGCAATCCTCCACCGGCAGGAATCATGTGATTTCGTGTATTGCCCCCACCCTCCACCCCTGAAAGAAGCTCTGTTAGGCTTAACCCGACTTCCCAAGGAATAGCCAATGAAATCCTGCTTTAAAACTTTGGCCATTGTGCTGTCGGTCGTGCTTGCCGGATGCGAAGAGCGACCTGAAATGTCCTGCCCCGATAACGGTGAGCAGTTCTGGCTGCAATCACTGGATGCTTATTTCTTACGACATCCTCAGCAGGTTAAAACGACACCCTATGAGCTGCAGCCGGGGGCGTCGTATGACTCCAGAACGAACTGGTGGATTGTCCCGTTCGACATCGGGCAAAAGAAGCTTCTGGCTTTGATGAGTTGTGATGGTCACCTGGAGATCAGCGGGCGCCAACCCTGAAGACACTCACAAAACGATAGAGCGAAAAAACCCCGCCGAAGCAGGGTTCAAGTCAGGCTCGCCGGGTGGCGGCCGCGTAAACTTCGTCGTCGCGCCTGGCGCCCATACACAGCACCAGAACAATCTCTGTGCCATTGATGCGGTAGACAATGCGCACATCACCAGTCCGAATCCTGCGGTAACCGGTGAGCATTCCGCGCAGTGGCTTGCCGATTTTGTCCGGCTCCCCTCCAGCGATACGCTCGCGAATGACTTTTAGGATTCTCCTCGCTTCAGCCGTTCCCAGCTGTTTGAGGTCTTGCTCTACTTCGGGGTGGAAGCGGACGCTCCATTGCATTGGCTGATGCCTACTTGAAGCGAGCCTCCATATCCTCAAGGCTCACTGTATTCTGGTCGTTCAAGGTGGACAGGCGTTCAATGGCCAGGCGTTCAGCGCGAAGGTCCTCAAGCTCGTCCTGCAAGGCCTGGTAGGCGTCTACACCTATCAGCACTGCTGCGGGTTCGTTGTCCTTGAAAATCACCAAATGGGTTACCAATCCACTGGTCACTTCCTTCAGTTTCGCACTGAAGCCACGCACCATTGCTGTTGCGGATACCGCCTGCTCAGCTCGGTCTAGGAGTGCACTCATGCGCTCAATGCCTCGGTATGTTCGTGGTTGAATACGTTCGCAGGATGAGTACGCGCGTAAATTCATAATGTTCGTAGATTGAATGCATCTGCACGTTGAACACGTGCTCAGATTCATAACGTTCGCAGGTTAGCAGGGCTGTAAATTGGCCCTGATCGTAGGTTGAGTATGTTGCAGCGCTTGCCGATTATACGCACTATCATGCGTAAAACAATACGCATGAATACTGTGTATGTAGCCTGCTTGAGAACGCAGCATCAGGCAATCTCCAGGCAGTATCGAGCTACTTCATCAACACACCTGCGGGTTAGGGTCTTCTCGACAAGAATCCCTACAACCGCAATGGAGTGAATGGTCATGACTGCATGGGTGAAAACGTTTTTTCGAGTTCAGGCTGCTGCTCTGCTTGCTGTGCTTTTGACGAGCGCAGCATGGGCGACGGAAAAATCAGCTGCGCATTCAAACGCCGAATTGGTCCGCCAATCGTTTTTGAACTGGCAGCAAGGCAAGGGCACGACTTTCGATCTGTTGACGCCTGACGCTGAGTGGACCGTCGCCGGGTCCAGCCCAGTCTCTGGCGTGTACCAAGGTAAAAAGGACTTTCTGGAGCGAGCGGTGAAGCCGATCAGCGCCCGACTGGCCAGCCCTATCAAACCGACCGTTTTGAGCATCGTGGCCGAAGGCGATGTGGTGGTCGTGTTGTGGAATGGGGAAGCCACTGCGCGTGATCAGCAGCCATACCGGAATAATTACCTGTGGCACCTGACGTTCAAGGACGGGCAGATCACGCAGGTGAAAGCTTTTCTGGACACGTATGTGCTGAATGACTTGATGGAGCGAGTGAAGCCGGGGGCGTAGCAGACACTCCTACGGTCACTCATGCCAAACAACACTTGATTATCTGAAGCTACACAGAACCGGTGGGACCGGATTCATCCGGGAAGGCTGCATTCCACACAACGATGATGTGGCGCATGCACTGGCCTCTTCCCGGATGAATCCGGTCCCACCGGTCCTGTATCTGCCGCCCGACAGCGCGTTGCCATGGGCACAAAGACAGCAACCGGAGAATTTGCGCTTTGGGGCTGCCCCAACATTACGTCGCTTTTTCTATCCTCTTCCCGGCCGTTTTGGCCCACTATGGTCGGCTTACTAACCGCCCTTGACCCCGTCGACGGCCTGGAGAGCGAAATGCCACAAGAACGGCTGGACCTGTTAAGGCTGCCAAAGCCTATTCGTGGGCCGATTGATAAGCTGCTTCGCTCTCTGGATGCTGCCAGTACGCGTGAAGATATTGAAAGCGAGGGCGAGCTGCAGATCGCTTTCATCCTTGGGCTAGAAACGGCCAAGCGCTTGCGCCCCAGTGATGTTGAAGCGCTTTACATGATCTTCGACGATGCGGTGCAGGCGCGGCTTGAGGCGTTTGAGCCACAGAAATAGGTGATGGCCGCAACGAGGTCGTTTCTTCGCCCCAATGCAGCGTGCAATCAACACCCTATATCCCTGAATTGAAATGCTTTTCCCCCTGTAGGAGCGCGCTTGCCCGCGATTCGGTATGTCAGTCGATAAACACATCGCCTGTGCCGACGCCATCGCGGGCAAGCGCGCTCCTACACGTCAGAAGTCGGCCTGTTACTTAACCAACTCAATCTTCTTCACAAAGACCAGCTTCTCGTCTTCTGCAGGCCCGGCGATTCGGTCTTTGTTGGGTTCACTCGCCACGGTGACTTTGACGTTGCGGCCCACGATATTGGGCAGCAAGGTGGCCTCCCCTTCGTCTTCGGCGATAAACCACGAGCCGCATTTGCCGTCGCAATAGGCGGTGAAACGGCGGCCGTCGTTGAGCAGCACGGTGACAGTGTGGTCCTCGATTCCGCTGCCGGAAATTAAGGCGCCCTGGAAGGTTTCGGGTTTTGTGAGCGCGAACGTGCAGAAGTCCGGCGCGCTGGCGTCGTCGCTCAACATACCGCAGCCGCGTTCGACTTCGCTGTTGATCATTTCGCAGCTGTTGGCCGCGTTGCACGGCGGTCGGGTCGCGGGCGATACGCTGATGCATTGCTTCACGAGCAATGCCGAGCGCTTGTCGCCAATGGCCTCAGCACAGGATTTATCAGCGGCGTTTGCCTGCAAAGCTGCGAGCACACTGAACAGACACAAGAACATCAGGCTTTTTGTTTTCATGATTTTTCCTGGTGGCAGGTCGGGTGACGATTTTCCAGAAGTATTGCAGAGGGCAGCGGCTTTCACACCGCCTGACCGAGCGCGCTTAGCCTTTCTTTTTATTCAGGCTTTTGAGCCGCTGACTGGCGCGCTGCACGGCGGCCATTTTCTCGGGACGGTTCATGCGCCGCCATTTGCGGATGTCTTCTTTGTTGCGGCCGCAGCTCACACATAAGTCGCCACTCAACTGGCAAACAGAGGTACACGGATTCTCAATGTCCTTGGCCATGTTTCAGCCCCGAGCCAGGCGTTGTTGCCAGTTGCCGCCGTTGGCGCGCTGGCATTGCTCTTCGCTGTCGAATTGCACCCGTTTGCTCACGTCGGCAACGACGATTTCTGCGTCTTCCAATGCCTGGGCAGTCAACTCAACCATGCGCTCACGCAGGCCAGTGGCGAGGGCCTGATCTTTTTGCGCTTGTGTATCGAAGATCCACACCACGCGCAGGCTGGCAGGGAATGCCGCGTAATCCACTTCGTGGGTCAGCCAGGAGAACCCGACTATTTCCGCTTTTGCGGTTTCACATGCTTCGGTCAGGGTAGACGCCAGGCGACGCTCGATGCGGGCCTGATCGCGTTTGCTCAACGTCGGCATGGCTGGGTCCTTGGGTGATTTCGATAAGACGGCAATCATACGTTACCTGTACGCATCATCCATCAGCGGGAGGCTTGTAGGATCGGTCTCGATCTCTGCCAACGCCGTCCGCGGGCTTGTTTACAGGGGGTCACCTCTCTAACCTCCCGCCGTCGCTGTTAGTCAGCGACCGGGTTTAGTCGCCTGACCTCACAGAAAATCTCAAGCGTCCCGTAGCAGGGACTCAGTAGCCTGCTTAATGGCGGCTGTATGCGGGGCACTTTCGAGTGCGCCGATTTTCTGTGATCGGTCGACTAACCCTCATACAGCTGCCACCCATTCATGCCCCATGAAGTCTGCTTTGTCCGTCTGAATTTTTACCCCTGCCCTGTTTTTAGCTATCGTGTGCCCATCGAAACCCTCGGGTGCAAACCTCCATGGCCACACACAACAAACGCGACTGGCTGGTGCGCGCGCCGCAGTCGCGGAAGATGGAGCGGATCGAGGCTTACTTCGGCGGGCACGGCTACACGCCTCATCGGCATGACACCTATGCGATAGGGCGCACGCTGGCCGGAGTGCAGAGTTTTCATTACCGCAACGATTACCGCCACAGCCTGGCCGGCGGCACGATGGTTTTGCACCCGGATGAAGTCCATGACGGTGAGGCCGGGACCGATGCAGGCTTTCATTACCGGATGTTCTACATCGAACCCTCACTGATTCAGCAGGTGTTGGGCGGCAAGTCGTTGCCCTTTGTAACGGGTGGTTTGTCCAGCGATCCGCGTCTGTTTGCAGCCACCAGTGCTTTGCTGCAAAGCATGGATAACGCGCTTGATCCACTTGAAGAAGAGGACGCCATTTACGACCTGGCGCAGGCGCTGGATGTGGCTGCGGGCAATAAGCGTGGTCGGCGAGCGCTGGACTATGCAGCGGCAGAGCGGGCGCGGATTTACATTCATGACGCGCTGGATCAGGTCATTACGCTGGACGATCTGGTGCAGGCCAGCGGCCGTGATCGCTGGAGTCTGTCGCGGGATTTTCGTGCCTTGTACGGCACCAGTCCTTACCGCTACATCACCCAGCGCCGACTGGCCGAAGTGCGTCGTTTGCTGGTTGCAGGCCATCCGTTGAGTGAGGCTGCACTGGCCTGTGGTTTTTTCGATCAGAGCCACATGACGCGCCAGTACAGCCAGGCGTTTGGCATCTCGCCCGCCCGCTGGCTGAAGATGCTCGGCCGTAGCTGACAGCGCCCGCCAAAGCTGCACGATCATGCAATACGGGTTATGTGTGGCTCGCTAAGGTTGTGGTCTCTCAATCAACCGTGAGCACCGACCATGACCAGCACCTGTTCTGCCCCGCCCTACACCCCGGTTAACTTCGCCGCTAAATATGCGCTGTTCAATGAGCAATGGACGCCGAAAGTCGTGGCAGAAATGAACGACTATCAGTTCAAAGTGGTGAAGATCCAGGGCGACTTTATCTGGCACTCCCATGCCGATACCGATGAGACGTTCATTATTCTGGAAGGCGAATTGCGCATCGATTTTCGTGACGGGTTTGTCACGGTGGCGGCTGGTGAGATGTATGTCGTTGGCAAAGGCATCGAGCACAAACCCTATGCCGAACAGGAAGTGAAACTGCTGCTGATCGAACCGCGCGGGGTATTGAATACCGGGCACGAGGAGAGCGACCGGACGGCGGTTAATGATGTGTGGATTTGATTTAAATCGTTGATAACCGCCATGGCACTGCAGACGAAGGACTTGTGGGACCGGATTCATCCGGGAAGGCGGCATTCCTGACGATGCAGATGTATTGAATGTACTGGCCTCTTCCCGGATGAATCCGGTCCCACAGGTTTGTCGTTTGCCGCCCGATGGCGTCGTGTCAGTGACGCAACCCCTCAACACTTCCCGAATTATTGGAATAACGCCGCGAGTTTATTTCGCTTGTGAGTGATTGGCTTTACTCGCTTATATAGGCGCAATCTCTCCGGGCAGACATTGATAATGAGTCGCGAAAACATCAGTCAGTCGATTTCTCATGTTCATCCTCTGACGCTCTCCCACGGTAAAAACGCCGAAGTATGGGACACCGACAACAAGCGCTACATCGACTTTGTTGGCGGCATTGGCGTGCTCAATCTAGGGCACACCAATGCTCAGGTGGTGGCCGCCATTCAGGATCAGGCCACCCGGCTCACGCACTACTGCTTCAACGCCGTGCCTCATGAGCCCTACGTCAAATTCATGGACAAGCTGGAGAAGTTTGTCCCGGTGTCTTACCCGCTGAGCGGCATGCTCACCAACAGCGGTGCTGAAGCGGCCGAAAACGCGCTGAAGATCGTGCGCGGTGCCACGGGTAAAACTGCGGTTATCGCCTTTGATGGCGGTTTTCATGGGCGCACGCTGGCCACGCTGAACCTCAATGGCAAAGTCGCGCCATACAAGCAGAAAGTCGGCGTGTTGCCTGGCCCGGTGTTTCACATCCCCTATCCGAGCAAGGACAACGACGTCACTACCGGGCAGGCGCTCAAGGCGCTTGACCGGCTGTACAGCGTTGAAATCGACGTCAACGATGTGGCCTGTTTCATCTTCGAAGCGGTTCAGGGTGAAGGTGGCTTTCTGGCCATGCAGCCCGACTTTGCTCAGGCGTTGCGCAGGTTCTGTGACGACAAGGGCATCCTGCTGATCGCTGATGAAATCCAGTCAGGCTTCGGCCGTACCGGGCAGCGCTTTGCTTTTACGAGGCTGGGCATCGAGCCCGACTTGATCTTGTTGGGCAAAAGCATTGCGGGCGGCATCCCGATGGGCGCGGTGGTCGGGCGTCGGGCACTGATGGATACGCTGCCTAAAGGTGGCCTTGGCGGTACGTATTCCGGCAACCCGATTGCCTGCGCGGCGGGTATCGCCAGCCTCGATCAGTTGAACGACGAGAACCTGTCGGCCTGGGGCGAGATGCAGGAAAACATGATCGTCAGCCGTTACGAAGCATGGCAGGCCAACAAATTGTCGCCGTATCTTGGACGGCTGACGGGCGTTGGCGCCATGCGCGGTATCGAATTGATCACCGCCGACGGCGCACCCGGCACGCAGCAGTTGGCACAATTGCTGGAAGCGGCTCGTAACGCGGGGCTGTTGCTGATGCCCAGTGGCAAGTCGCGGCACATCATCCGCTTGCTGGCACCGCTGACGATTGAGCCTGAAGTGTTGCGCGAAGGGCTGAATATTTTTGAGCGGTGTCTGGCTGGGTTGGAATAACGTGTGAACTGACACCAGCCCCGTGGGAGCGAATTTATTCGCGAAGACTTTTATACAGACAAAACCTGGCTATCGAATGTACCGGCCCCTTCGCGAATGAATTCGCTCCCACAGGATGGGACCAGGCACAGATTTCAATGACCCCTGAGGTGGAGAATCCCCGCAATGACAGCTTCAAGCTTCGCTAACCGTGACGAGATCCGCGCCCGTTTTTCCCGCGCGATGTCGGACATGTACAAAACCGAAGTGCCGCTCTACGGGACGTTGATGGACCTGGTCGCAGAGACCAATGAAGGCGTGCTGACGCGCAACGCCCAGGTTGCGCAGAGCTTGAAGCAGACCGGCGAAATCCAGCGGTTGGACATGGAGCGTCATGGCGCAATCCGCGTCGGCACCGCGACCGAACTGGCCACACTAAGCCGCCTGTTTGCGGTCATGGGCATGGAGCCCGTGGGCTACTACGACCTGACGCCTGCCGGCGTGCCCGTGCATTCCACGGCTTTTCGCGCCGTGCATGAACACGCCCTGCAAGTCAGCCCGTTTCGGGTGTTCACGTCGCTGCTGCGCCTGGAGCTGATCGACAATGCCGAGCTGCGGGATTTCGCCAGCCAGGTGCTGAGCAAGCGCAACATCTTCACCCATCGCGCACTGCAGCTGATTGAAAAATCGGAACTGGACGGCGGCCTGACTGAAGCCGATGCACAGGACTTCGTTGAGCAGGCGCTGGAAACGTTCCGCTGGCACAGCACTGCAACCGTTAGCCTGGAGCAGTACAAACAGCTCAACGCCCAACATCGACTGATTGCTGACGTCGTGGCGTTTCGAGGCCCGCACATCAATCACCTGACGCCACGCACACTGGACATCGACACGGTGCAGGACGGCATGCCGAAAAAAGGCATCACGCCCAAGGCCGTGGTGGAAGGTCCGCCGCGTCGCGAGTGCCCTATTCTGCTGCGCCAGACCAGTTTCAAGGCGCTGGAAGAGGCCATTACGTTTGTCGGTCAATCCGCCACTGAAGCAGGCAGCCACTCGGCCCGCTTCGGTGAGATAGAACAACGTGGCGCAGCGCTGACGCCTAAAGGCCGCGAGCTGTACGACCAATTGCTGAACGAGGCCCGGGACGCGCTGGGTGAATTCCCCAACGAAGGCAACGCGGTGCGCTATGCGGAACTGCTGGGGAAAACTTTCACGGCGTTCCCGGACAGCTACGAACAGATGCGTGCGCAGGATCTGGCGTACTTCCGCTACTTCGCTACCGAGAAAGGTGCTGCGATGGGCGCGGGCGTACAGCAGAGCGCCGACCTTGAGCAGTTGATCGAGGCGGGTTACATACACTTCGAGCCGCTGGTGTATGAGGATTTCCTGCCCGTTAGCGCGGCGGGGATTTTCCAGTCCAACCTGGGCGACGACGCGCAATCCCATTACGGCACCAGTTCGAATCAGCAGGACTTCGAACGCGCACTGGGGCGCAGCACCATCAACGAACTCAAGCTCTACGCCGACACCCAGCGCCGCTCATTGCTGGAGTGCTCGCAAGCGCTGGGGATCGCGCCGCTGGCGTGATTCGTACACGTTGCCCTGTTGCCCTGTAGGAGCTGACGAGCAGCGCGAGGCTGCGATAGCGGTCTGTCTGACACGCCACCATCGCAGCCTCGCGCTGCTCGTCAGCTCCTACAGAAATCCGTTATCGATCAGGGAGTGATGTGGTGTCTGACGACCTATCCTTGCTCAAGCGTTCCCCGTCTGCTGCTTAAGCAAAGGTGACGAAACATGAGCAAGTTATGGAGGCGGTATCTGGATCTGCTGGACCACGATCTGAATACCAAGGTGTTCGACAACGTCAAAAACCTGCTGGTCTGCGCATTGCTATTTGCCGCAGGCAGCAGCGCCCTGAACGGTAATCACCAGGTTTTCATGGGGTTATGGGGATCGCAGATGACGGGGCTGGGGCTGATCGTGGTATCCACCGTGCTGATGTTGATGAACATCAGCGACGGTCTGCATCGGCTGGCCAAACTGCGCTACCACGTCCTGCTGCAGGTGTTCTTTTGCCTGCTGTATTTGATTGTGGCGGTGCGGGTGGTGGAAATTGTCTGGGGCTTCCGGGCGGACTGATCAGCCCTGCCGACGGTGCCACTCATCGGCAACATCGCCCATGGTCTTGGGGGTTTCGTTGCGAATCCAGGCCATGAAATCCCGATCAAACTTGAAGGCCGCACCGCACTGCTCAAGCATGAAACGCCGCACGTTCTGGGTGTTCTTGTAGGTCTTGTCGACAGGGGTGGCGCGGGTGATGGCGTTGCTGTGCCAGTCGGTAGGCATAGGGAAGTCCTGAAGTCGATGGAGAACCTGTGGGAGCGAATTTATTCGCGAAGGATCGAAAATGTATCGGATGTAATGGCCCTTTCGCGAATAATTCGCGCCTACAGAACCGCTACTCCGGCCTTAAAGAATCACCCGCAAACACTGCCCCGCATGATACAGGTTGAAGCCGGTTTCATAGGCCAGCGCGCGCACGCCTGCGCTTTTCAGCTCATGGGCTGGCGCGAACGGGATGGGCAGCACGCTCGGGTCATCCTTGACCAGAAAGTCCGCGAAGGCTTTGCCCATGACCGTCCCCGTGGTGTTGCCGCGACCGTTGTAGCCATTAGCCGCAACCAGCCCTGGCGCAGGCTCGAAGAGTTTGACCATGTGATCAGGGGTGAAGTCGATGCAGCCCGTCCAGTGCATCTCCCATTGGACGTTGCCCAGTTGCGGGAAGTAATGGCCCTGAATGCGGTCCGCCCAACTGCGGATGAACCAGTCAGGTTTGTTGTTCATCTTGCCCATGCTGCCGAGGATCAGACGCCCCTCGTCATCACGCCGAATACTGCTCAGCACCATGCGCGTGTCCCAGGAGCCCTGACCGTGCTTGAGCACTTCATCCGCGGCGCTTGAGGTCAACGGCTCGGACGCGACGTTGTAGTAATAGCCCTTGAAGAAATTCTGTTTGATACCGGCCCACTCGCCCTCGGTATAGGCACCGGTGGAGACCACGACCTTATCAGCCGTGACCGCACCACCGACGGTGCTGACGATCCATGCCGAGCCTTCACGAGTAACGGCTTGCACGGGCGAGGTCTGGAAGATCCGCCCGCCAAGCTTGAGCACGGTCTCTGCCAGGCCAACGGTATAAGCCATCGGGTTAATCGTGCCGGCACGCCGGTCGAGCAACGCAGTCGGGATTTTATCGGTGCCGCAGTACTCACGGCACTTTGCGCCGGTCAGCAACTCGACATCGGCACCACGGCGCTTCCATTGATCGTGACGCGCTTCGATGTCTTTGGCGCCATTGGCGTTGTGCGCCATGTGCAACGTACCGTCGTGACGCGCCTGGCAATCGATGCCGTATTTTTCGATCAGGTCAAAGACCAGCGCGGGCGCCAGGCCCATGACCGTATTGAATTTTTCGCCTACGCCCGGGCCGAGAATCGCAGCAGCGTCATCAGGTGCAATCCAGCTACCGGCATTGACCAGCCCGACGTTGCGCCCCGAGCCACCAGTGCCAATACGCGTGGCTTCGAGCAGCGCGACAGACTTGCCGCTTTCCAGTAGATGCAGTGCGGCGGACAAGCCAGTGATACCGCCGCCGATCACGCACACATCGACCTTGAGCGACTCACTCAGGGCAACAGGTTGAATCTGACGAGTCGTGACTTGCTCCCACAAACACTGTTCACGCAACTGATCCATCTCGACTTAATCCCCGCCCGAACTGAACACGAAAAAACCTGACTCATTCTTGATCCGATGCAAGGGCAATACCAAACGACCTTTACTCCGGATATCAGTCGGTTTCGGCATGATCTCGGAGGATTTGCAGCGGTGAGGCCTACCGAGATGTGTAGGAGCAGAGCTTGCTCTGCGATGAGGCTGGACGCGGTTCACTTCAGATCGCGTCCAGCCTCATCGCGAACAAGCTCTGCCCCCACAAAAACACACCTCACAATTGTCCCGTCTTAGTTGACAGTAAAACCGTTTACAGCCGATTTATCACATCTCGCTGCATCTCTACTATTCGCTCCATGGTGCTGACACAGACCCCAGCACACAAATCTGACTGATTCGACTTTGGAGCAACAACCATGAACACCAACACTCAAGCAGCTTTCACTTCTCTGGCTGGCCGCGCACTGCTCGCCTCTTTGTTTCTGTTCAGCGGCTTCGGCAAGCTGGCCGCACCGGCCGCCACCAAGGGCTACATCGCCGCCAGCGGCATGCCTTTTCCGGACCTGGCGTTCATCGCGGCACTGATCGTTGAAATCGGCTTCGCCATCGCTCTGGTGCTGGGCTACAAGGCGCGCCTGATTGCGCTGCTGATGGCTGGCTTCACCGTGGTTACCGCAGTGGTCTTCCACAACAACTTTGCTGATCAGGGCCAGTTGATCAACTTCCTGAAAAATATCGCCATCGCCGGTGGCCTGCTGCAGATCGCTGCGAACGGCGCAGGCGCTTTCAGCCTGGATGCCCGTAGCCGCAAAACACTGGCTATTGCCTGATCAACATTCGAACGACTTCTGACCATTAAGCATTCAAAGGACCATTGCCATGAACATCATCAAGAAAGCCACTGCACTGACCGTACTCGCTCTGTCTATCAACACCGCTTTCGCAGCCGACACCCCGTACATCGAGCACCAGACCCAAGGCTTCCTCAACGCCCTGGCCGCAGGTGGTGGCAAACCGCTTGAACAGTTGAGCCCCAAAGAGGCACGCGCCGTGCTCACCGGCGCACAGCAATCGGTAAAAGTTGATCTGTCGGGTGTGCAAGTCAGCGACCGCAGCATCAAAGTGGCAGGCGAATCGATCGATCTGAAAATCGTCCGCCCGGCCAATGTCAAAGGTGATCTGCCGGTGTTCATGTTCTTCCATGGTGGCGGTTGGGTACTGGGCGACTTCGCCACTCACGAACGCCTGATCCATGATCTGGTGGTCAACTCCGGCGCGGTAGCGGTGTACGTCAACTACACGCCGTCTCCCGAAGCGCACTACCCGACTGCAATCAATCAGGCTTACGCCGCGACTAAATGGGTGGCTGAGCACGGTAAGGAAATCGGCGTCGATGGTTCGCGTCTGGCGGTGGCCGGTAACAGCGTCGGCGGCAACATGGCAGCCGTGGTCAGCTTGATGGCCAAGGAACAGAACACCCCGAAACTGCGCTTCCAGCTGTTGCTGTGGCCGGTGACCGACTCGAACTTCGAGACCGGTTCGTACAACGAATTTGCTGAAGGTCACTTCCTGACCAAAGGCATGATGAAGTGGTTCTGGGACAACTACACCACCAGCGCTACAGAGCGTGCGCAGATCCACGCTTCGCCACTCAAAGCGACAATCGAGCAACTGCGCGGCCTGCCGCCAGCGCTGGTACAGACCGCAGGTGCCGATGTGTTGCGTGATGAAGGCGAGGCCTACGCCCGTAAACTGGATGCTGCCGGTGTTGCTGTAACCACCGTGCGTTACAACGGCATGATCCACGACTACGGCCTGCTCAACCCGCTCAGCCAGATTCCGCAAGTACAAGCCGCGATGCGTCAGGCCGGTAC
Source organism: Pseudomonas viridiflava (assembly GCF_900602065.1). Taxonomy (GTDB): domain Bacteria; phylum Pseudomonadota; class Gammaproteobacteria; order Pseudomonadales; family Pseudomonadaceae; genus Aquipseudomonas. The sequence continues at coordinate 149,857 of NZ_UWFN01000328.1, forward strand.
TGAGTTGAAGGCACACTTGAACTAAGCATCTCGTTAAATCTGATACTAAAACGCCGCTACTGCAACACGCAGAGCGGCGTTTTTGTCGTTTGAACAAAGGGCGTTTTGGTCAATAAATACGGGCACGTTACGTTCATCGGTTTGGTAATTTTTGTGTAGCTCATTTGCCATTTTCGGTGCAGGATTTTCCCGACGTTTTCAGCCGCCGTTGATCGGCGTTTCGTTCACCTCACTGATGGAGATGCTTGCTTATGCTTATCCAAATAGAAGAAGGGACTCACGGCGCCAATTGGGTCGTGAAGCTGGACAATTACCCGGTTAAATGTCGCAGCCTGGACGAAGCACGTGAATTTGCTAACAAAATGACATCACGCATTAATGCCCCTCATACATTGCCGGGACAGTTCAGTGCTACTTCGGTTAAACAAGCGGCGGCACATGCGCGCTAATGATCAAGTTATGACCCGGAAAATAAAGAGCCCGGCTAATTGCCGGGCTTTTCGTTTCTGCGACATCCTTTTCACATGATTTTCACGGGATCGCTTTTAACCTAGCGTCACTCCTGTTGAATCTCCTGACCCGCCTCGTAGCGGGTCTTTTTTTGCCTGCGATTTGGAGTTGCAACCGAAAGCGAGCCAATATCACCGTCCCGTGGGAGCGAATTCATTCGCGAAGACTTCTCAGCAGGCAGCAAATCTTCAGCGGATGTAACGACCTCTTCGCGAATGAATTCGCTCCCACAAAGCTTGCGTCCCGCTTTGGATTTAACACCTTAGAGAACAAGGCTTTGCACGCTAGAGGAGCTATGGAAGTCCCAATAGCAAATCTACTGAACGTTGCTTGCAGCCTCATTGCTGACAACCGTTTTTTCGCTTATCAGCGCACCTTCAGCCACTATCGCAAGCCGGTCCGAGCGAGTGCCATCCATAATTTTGCTGCTCCACTGCCCTGCCATCGCCGCCATCCAGGCAAACAGGAACAGTGCGATCCCTTGCAGGGCCCATCTCGCGATCATCGGCATAACATCTCTCCTGTCACTCACTTGATGAGGGGATGTAAACACTTCAGCGTTGCAAAACAATTTCACTGTAGATGAAGTTTTCGCCGTCGGTCTGGATGAAAGTATTTGTAAGAAGAAATTTCAGGATTCATGTGTGGTCTCTAATGAACAGAATCCATGAAAGGCTGCACAGCATGAAGTTTTCCCGATTTGCCCAAGGTCTCTCCAAGTGGGCTGGAAGCGCACGAACATTCATCGCGGCCATTGCCCTGATCTGCCTGTGGGCCATTTCCGGTCCCTGGTTTCATTACAACGACACCTGGCAACTGATCATCAACACCTCCACCACCATCATCACGTTCCTGATGGTATTCCTGATCCAGAACACCCAGAACCGCGACAACGATGTGCTGCACATCAAGATTGATGAGTTGCTGCGTGTGACCAAGGACGCACAGAACGCACTGCTGAGCCTGGACAAGCTGGACCATAAAGAGCTTCGGGCGCTGCGTAAGGAATACAGCGCCATTGGCGATAGCGAATCGCTGGGAGCAACACCCAAAAGCGAGCTTTGATCAGGTTCCGGTGGTCCGCCGCCGGGAACTCTCGGGCGCCACAGCGATTCAGAGTTCATGAAGCCGACACATAAAATCTCGTAGCGAGGCATTGGCCTACACAGGGAGTCGTCCATGAGCGGATCCGGAACGAGCACTGAAAAAGCTGCAGTAGTTCTCCTGCCCACCCATAAAAAACTCGCGACCCACGAAGTGGTTGTCCATCAAAAACTGGCAGAGAAAATCGCGACACTATTAGGCTGCGAGTTTCTCGGTCTGTACGACAGCGCCATTCACAAGGGCATGAACCTTTACTACATCCCGTCTGACACGTTGATTGGCAAGCAGGAAAACAGCGCGCTGAATATTCAGTCTGCCGATGATCTGTTCGGTGGTTTGATTGCCGAGCCTTTCATGGCCACCAAAGCCATCTCCCACCCGCTGCTGGACGATGCCACGGCGCAGCCGCCAGGCTGGTCACGGCAGATTCATGAGGAGGCCGCCGACTCGGTTCTCGCAGGCTTTACCGTCTTCAATGAAGCGGACGCGATGCGCGCAGGCAAACTGGTTCTGGCCAACGGCTCTGCGCGGATCAAGCCGGTGCTGGCAACCGCAGGACGCGGGCAAATCGTTGCCACCGATCAAGGTGAGCTCGACGCCGCTCTCGCCGAGCAAGACATGGAAGAGGTCGCAACGTGGGGCCTGGTGATTGAGGAAGATCTCACTGACGTCATCACGCTGAGCGTGGGCCAGGTTCAGGTCGCCGGGATCACCGCCAGTTATCACGGCACCCAATGCCTGACCGAAGACAACAACGGCGAGACGGTCTACGGCGGTTCTACGCTGTGGGTGGTGCGCGGCGGTTATGACGCGTTGCTTGCGCTGGAGCTTGAGGAGCCGGTCCGCCGCGCTGTCAGCCAGGCCATGCATTACGAAAATGCCGCCCTTGAGCACTTCCCGGACTTCATCGCCTCTCGGCGCAACTACGACATCGCACAAGGCACCAATGCCAAGGGCGAGCGCTGCTCGGGTGTGCTCGAACAGTCCTGGCGAATTGGCGGTGCGAGCCCTGCCGAAGTAGAGGCGCTTCTCGCCTTTGCTGCAGACCCGGCGTTGCAACGCATCTGTGCGTCGACTCACGAAATCTATGGCGAGACCACGATCCCGGCGGATGCCAGCGTACTTTACGAAGGCGACGACCCAGACGTTGGTTTCATCAGCAAATTCACAAAGGTCAAACCTTATGAGTGTGAGCAGTGAAAGCATTGAGATTGCCGTCGATGGCCAATCGATTTCCGGGACAATTCTGACCCCCGGCGCAAAAATCCCCGGCATTCTGTTCGTCCACGGCTGGGGCGGCAGCCAGCAACGAGACCTGGCGCGAGCCAAGAACATCACCGGCCTGGGATGTGTCTGCCTGACCTTCGATTTGCGCGGGCATGAGCGCACCCATGAAATGCGCGGCAAGGTATCGCGAGAGCAAAGCCTGGCCGACTTGCTCGCGGCCTACGACCGACTGGTCAGCCACCCGGCGGTCGACAGCGAAGCCATTGCCGTCATCGGCAGCAGTTACGGCGGCTATCTGGCAACCATCCTCAGTTCCATGCGTCCCGTCAAATGGCTCGCCTTGCGGGTGCCTGCGCTGTACTGGGACGCCGATTGGCAGATGCCCAAACAAGAGCTGGACCGCGACAAGCTCGCTCACTATCGCCGCTCAGCCGTGACCGCCGCAGACAACCGGGCGCTGGCGGCCTGCAAAGAGTTTCAGGGTGACGTGCTACTGATCGAGTCCGAGCAGGATGACTACGTGCCGCACGCAACGCTGATGAGCTATCGCGGCGCATTCGAGCTGGCCCACTCCCTCACCTATCGCCTGGTGGATGGCGCGGACCATGCGCTGAGCAGTGATCTTAGCCAGAGCATCTACAGCTCGATGCTGACTAACTGGATCAGCGAAATGGTGATCGGTGCCCGTCTCGTGGATTACCCGCACCATTCGGCGAAGTATTCCTGAGGTATATACACCTTGCTCACACAGATGTGATGAACCTCACGATTGTGGGGACATTGTGGGACCGGCTTCAGCCGGGAAAGCGGTATTTCTGACGAGTCATTATCTGTTGCGGCCTCTTCCCGGCTAAAGCGTGAGGCCGCCCAGCCGGCCCCACTTCAGCATCTAGGCAAACAGAGAATCCCCCGCAGAATCAATCGCCCTGCCGACCATCAAGCCCCGGCACCAGAATCACCTTGCGGCACTCCTCCTGCTTCTTGTCAAACAGTGTGTAGCCCTCGGCGGCATTTTCCAGCGACATGCGATGGGTAATTATCGCCTCTGGTTCCAGCGCGCCACTTTCGATGTGCTCCAGCAGTTCAGGCAGATAGCGCTGCACGTGGGTCTGGCCCATCTTGAACGTCAGGCCTTTATCGAACGCGTCGCCGAACAGGAAGCCATGGATAAAACCGGCGTAAACGCCCGGCACGCTCACGACACCGCCCCGACGTACCGAAGCGATGCACTGACGCAAAGCCTTGCCGCTACTGCCTTCCAGTTTCAACGTTGCCAGAATGGTTTCGGTGGTGCTGCCTTTGGCCTCGAACCCGACCGCGTCGATCACTCCATCCACGCCGCGCATGCCACGCGTCTGCTGGATGATGGTATCAGCCGGATCATCGTCCTCGTCGAAGTTGATCGGGATCACGCCGTATGTACTTTGCGCGTAGCTCAGGCGGTATGGGTGGTGATCGACCATGAAGATTTTCTCCACGCCGAGCATTCGCGCACACGCTGCACTGAGCAGACCTACCGGCCCAGCCCCGTAGATTGCCAGACTCGAACCCTGACCTACACCGCTGTTGAGCACCGCTTGCCAGGCAGTAGGGAGGATGTCGGAAAGGAACAGCACCTTTTCATCGGCGAGCGTGCCCGGCACTTTGAATGGGCCGGTATTGCCTTTGGGCACCCGCACATACTCAGCCTGCCCGCCCGGAATGCCGCCGTACAAATGGCTGAAACCGAACAATGCCGCCCCCGGTGGAATGGACTTCTTGTTGAGGATCGCGCCACGCCCGGTGTTCGTGGTTTCGCACGCTGCGAACTGATCCAGCTGGCAGAAGAAACAACTGCCACAGGCAATTACGAATGGGATCACAACCCGGTCGCCAGGCTTGACCGTTGTCACCTGAGAGCCGACTTCTTCGACGATGCCCATAAATTCATGGCCGAAAATATCGCCCGACTCTGTTGCAGGGATCTTGCCGCGATACAAGTGCAGATCCGAACCACAAATGGCCGTTGCGGTGACTTTCAGCAAAACGTCATCGACTTCTTCAATGACCGGATCAGGAACGGTATCGACTCGAACATCGTGAGCGCCGTGATAAGTCAGTGCACGCATTTTTCTCTCCTTGCAGGCATGAAAGCAAAGCGGGCAGAAATACCCGGACCTAACAAGTGAGAGCGAGGGGAAGAAGTAAGTTCAGAGGGTCTTGAAGCAAAGATGACCAGTGGCTAATCTCGTCGCCGCCGGGCTGGGGGCTTGAACCTAGCGGGGAGGATTTATCCAAGCTCGCTTTCGCGAGGCAGGCACAGTTCCTTGTGGGAGCCGGGCTTGCCCGCGATAAGGACGACGCGATTCATGCGAGACCGAGTTACCCTTATCGCGGGCAAGCCCGGCTCCCACAGCAAAGACAGCGCTGATATCAGGTAATCGGCGCCGGGTTGAACAGGGTGATGTCGTTGTGCAAACGATAATGCTCGGTCCAGGTCTTTTTCTTGCCGCTGGCCACGTCCAGGTAGAAGTGGAACAGCTCCCAGCCCAGGTCCTCGATCGAAGCACGGCCGGTTGCGATACGGCCAGCATCGATGTCGATCAGGTCAGGCCAGCGCTGCGCCAGTTCTGTACGGGTCGACACCTTGACCACAGGTGACATTGCCAGGCCATAAGGCGTGCCACGTCCGGTGGTGAACACATGCAGGTTCATCCCGGCTGCCAGCTGCAAGGTGCCGCAGACAAAGTCGCTGGCCGGTGTTGCGCAGAAAATCAGGCCTTTGCGCTTGAAACGCTCGCCAGGGCCAAGCACGCCATTGATAGCGCTGTTGCCGGATTTGACGATCGATCCCAGGGACTTCTCGACAATGTTCGACAGCCCGCCCTTCTTGTTGCCCGGCGTGGTGTTGGCGCTACGATCTGCCTCGCCTTTTGCCAGGTAACGGTCGTACCAGTCCATTTCCCGAACCAGTTCCTCGGCCACTTCCTGCGTCTCCGCGCGGGAGGTGAGCAAGTAGATGGCGTCGCGCACTTCGGTCACTTCCGAGAACATTACCGTTGCGCCTGCGCGCAGCAGCAAGTCCGAGGCATAACCCAGCGCCGGATTGGCGGTAATGCCCGAAAACGCATCGCTGCCGCCGCACTGCATGCCCAGAATCAACTCCGAGGCAGGTACGGTTTCACGGCGACGCAGATCCAGCTTCTTCAAGCGCACTTCGGCCAACTCCATGATCTGCTCGATCATTTCATTGAAGCCATGGCTGGAGTCCTGCAGGCGATACATCCACTGATCACTGAGATCGACGGACAGGTCGTCTTCATGCATGACTTGCCCGGCCTGCAGTTTTTCGCAGCCCAGACCGATCACCAGCGCTTCGCCACCCAGGTTCGGGTTACGCGCAAGGTTACGCACGGTACGGATCGGGATGTAAGCGTCAGTTGCGGTAATAGCCACACCACAACCGTAAGTATGAGTAAGTGCCACCACGTCATCGACGTGGGGGTACTTGGGCAACAGCTCTTCGCGGATGCGCTTGACCGCATGGTCAAGCACCCCGGTCACGCATTGCACAGTGGTGGTAATGCCCAGAATGTTGCGCGTGCCGACGGTACCGTCGGCGTTGCGATAACCTTCGAAGGTAAAACCTTCCAGCGGTGCGCCTCTTTCCGGCACTGCGTCTGACATCGGCAGGCTGTCCAGAGCCGGTGCCGATGGCATACGCAGTTGATCTTCCCTGACCCAACTGCCCCGTGGAATCGGCTGCAGGGCATACCCAATGGTGTGCCCGTAACGAATGATCGGCTCGCCTTCAGCGATATCGACGGTATTGACCTTGTGGCTCTGCGGAACGTTATCGACGGTCACCAGACCATTATCAAATTCAGTACCGGCAGGCACACCTTGATCGTTAACTACTACCACCACGTTATCCAGCTCATGCAGCCGGATGTAACGCGGGGAGTCGGCATGTTGAATCAGGTTCATCACGGTTTCCTCAGGATTTAGCTTGAGAAAGTTCGCTGGCGTCTTCGCCAGTCAGTGGCCCCTTGGTTGGAGGCTCTTTCAGTTCAACGCGTTTGATCTCGCCAACAATAAAGATATAGCTGAACACCGCTACCACGGCGTTGGCACCCACGAACACCAGAGCCCATTTGAACGAGCCCGTGGAGCTGATGATGTAACCAATCACGATAGGGGTAGTGATCGAAGCGATGTTACCGAAGGTGTTGAACAGGCCACCGCTCAAACCGGCGATCTGCTTTGGCGAAGCGTCGGACATAACAGCCCAGCCCAGCGCGCCTACACCTTTACCGAAGAATGCCAGGGCCATGAAGCCAACGACCATCCATTCGATATCAACGTAGTTACAGGCAACGATAGACGTCGACAGCAGTAAGCCGCCGATGATCGGAGCCTTGCGAGCGAAGGTCAGCGAGTGGCCTTTGCGCAGCAGGTAGTCGGAAATCACACCGCCCAAGACACCACCGATAAAACCACAGATCGCTGGCAGGGACGCAATGATGCCCGCCTTGAGGATGGTCATGCCACGTTCTTGAACCAGGTACACCGGGAACCAGGTCAGGAAGAAGTAGGTGATGCCGTTGATGCAGTACTGGCTCAGATAGATACCGAGCATCATGCGGTTGGTCAGCAACTGACGGATGTAGTCCCATTTAGGGCCGCCGCTCTTGCCTTTACCTTTGCCCTGGTCTTGATCCATGTCGACCATGCCGCCGTTGTTGGCGATGTGATCAAACTCTTCCTTGTTGATGCGCGGGTGCTGGCGCGGGCTGTAGATGACTTTCATCCAGATCGCCGAGAACACGATACCAATGGCACCCATCACGACGAACACATGCTGCCAGCCGAACTTGTAGACGATCCAGCCCATGAGCGGAGCGAACAGTACGGTGGCGAAGTATTGCGCGGAGTTGAAGATGGCAGATGCTGTGCCGCGTTCAGCGGTCGGGAACCAGGCTGCCACGATACGCGCGTTGCCAGGGAAGGAAGGCGCTTCGGCCAGACCGACCATGAAACGCAGCATGAACAGCACAACGACGGCAGAGCCGACGCCGAATTCACCTACATAGCCTTGCAGCAAGGTGAACAGCGACCAGGTGAAGATGCTTAATGCGTAGATTTTCTTGGAACCGAAACGGTCGAGCAGCCAGCCGCCTGGAATCTGACCAGCCACGTAGGCCCAGCCGAAAGCAGAGAAGATGTACCCGAGAGTGACGGCGTCGATACCAAGGTCTTTTTGCAGGCTGGAGCCCGCGATAGCGATGGTGGCGCGGTCGGCGTAGTTGATCGTGGTCACCAGAAAAAGCATGAGCAGGATCAAATAGCGGACGTGAGTCGGCTTGGACTGTTGCATGTGTGTGAACTCCCACTAATTATTTTTTTTACGCGGGTAAATCTATTTTTTTACGCTGCTTGCGCCTGCCGGCCCCTTGGAAATAGTCGTGTGTACGACGCTCCCCACCCACAGTTAATGCGCTTCCTTACAAGCCGATGCAGACTTCATCAGCCTTGTGTTGCTGGCAAACCGCCCATGGCACAAAGCCGCTGATCGCTCAGCGGCTTTGTTTCCGTGGTGTGTTACTGCTTACCTTGCTTGTCCATCAGCGCGGCGAGCATTTCGTACTCTTCGGCAGTCAGGTCAGTCAGTGGTGTACGCACTGGACCTGCGTCGTAGCCGGCGATTTTCGCACCCGCCTTGACGATGCTGACGGCGTAACCGGATTTACGGTTACGGATGTCCAGGTATGGCAGGAAGAAATCGTCGATGTATTTGCCAACGGCAACGTGATCGTCTTTGGCGATAGCGTGGTAGAAATCCATCGCCAGCTTCGGTACGAAGTTGAAAACTGCCGAAGAGTAAACCGGAACGCCCAGCGCTTTGTAGGCAGCAGCATAGACTTCAGCGGTCGGCAAACCACCCAGGTACGAGAAGCGATCGCCCAGACGACGGCGGATCGAAACCATCAGTTCGATATCACCCAGGCCGTCTTTGTAGCCGATCAGGTTAGGGCAGCGCTCAGCCAGTTGCTCCAGCAGCGGGGCAGTCAGGCGGCAGACGTTACGGTTGTAAACCACCACGCCGATTTTCACCGACTTACAAACGGCTTCAACGTGGGCAGCAACGCCGTCCTGGCTGGCTTCAGTCAGGTAGTGCGGCAGCAGCAGCAGGCCTTTGGCGCCCAGACGCTCTGCTTCTTGAGCGTATTCGATGGCTTGACGGGTCGAACCGCCGACGCCAGCCAGGATCGGCACGCTGGTAGCGCAGGTATCGACCGCGGTTTTGATTACTTCGGAGTATTCGCTGGCTGCCAGGGAGAAGAACTCACCTGTACCGCCGGCAGCGAACAGAGCGCTTGCGCCGTACGGGGCCAGCCACTCAAGACGTTTAACGTAGCCAGCGCGATGGAAGTCGCCCTGCGCATTGAAGTCGGTAACCGGGAAGGACAGCAGACCGTGGGAAAGGATGGACTTCAGTTCTTGTGGATTCATTATTCGAACACCCTGGGAGCATTTATTGTGAATGGATCACCGGTCGTCTGCCGATGTCGTAAGTCATCGTACAACTGATAATAAAATCACTCAACAGGGATTTTCGGTTTTTTCCGTGAGCGGTAGCAGATGGTAGCGCAGGCCCCGGAAGAATGGGCCTTGGCGGGAAATTGAATAGACTAAGGTCGTATGATCACTGGGGCAAATAAGCCCGGATAGAAGGCTCGGCGCGGTATTTATATGTGGGAGCGGTGCTTGCCCGCGATATGGCTGGATGCGATCTGAAATAAACCGCATCCAGCCTTATCGCGAGCAAGCTCTGCTCCCACAGGTATTGAGGCGCGCCATCCAGCGGTACTCAATCAAGCTCTTTGCGATTCTGCCTCTTCATGGGCATGGCGCAGGCGTTCGCGGCTGTTGGTCAGGTGCAGGCGCATCGCGGCGCGGGCGGCGTCGGAGTCCTGGCGGGCGATGGCATCATAGATTTCTTCGTGCTCGCGGCTCAGACGGTTCATGTAATGCTGCTGATCGTCATGAGCAAGGCGCGCCGAGTTCAGGCGGGTACGAGGGATGATGCTGGTACCCAGGTGGGTCATGATGTCAGTGAAATAGCGGTTGCCTGTCGACAATGCAATTTGCAGGTGGAACTGGAAATCCGAACCAACTGCATCAGTTGCATGCAAAGCACTTTCATTCAAGGCGTCCAGCGCCTGACGCATCGCCAGCAATTGCTCATCGGTACGTCGCTGCGCCGCCAGCCCGGCCGATTCAACCTCCAGGCTGATACGCAACTCGAGAATCGCCAGCACATCACGCAAGGTGACAATGGTGGCTGGGTCGATACGGAAACCACTGGGGCTTGGCGTATCCAGCACAAAAGTGCCGATACCGTGACGGGTTTCTACCAGGCCGGAGGCCTGGAGACGCGAAATGGCTTCACGCACCACCGTGCGGCTGACGCCCTGCTCTTCCATGATGGCCGATTCAGTGGGCAACTTGTCGCCACGCTTGAGCAGCCCGCTGCGAATCCGCTCGGACAGCTCAGTAACCAGCTCTTGCGCAAGGCTGCGGTGCTTGCGGCGTGCGCGAGGCAGTGCGCTTTGATTTTCCATATCCAACGTCAATCTCAAGCAATGAAAGAAGTGATGATAGCTCACCGGGTTATACGATCACATTCGTAAAAACGACTGAATAGTACGAACCGATCATACAACAGGCAGAGAATGCGGCTGTTCGCGCAAATCTCCGCCCTCTATACGCAGCAGCCGCCTGTGAAAACGCTTCAGGCTGCTGCGATGGCCGATGCTGATCAGAGTTACATCTGGTAACTCATCAATCAGCGCCTGATACAGCAAAGCCTCGTCCTCTTCGTCCATGGCCGACGTGGCTTCATCCATATAGAGCCAGCGAGGCTTGAACAACAGCGCACGAGCAAAGGCCACCCGCTGCTGCTCACCTGGAGACAACATGCGTTGCCAGTGATTACTCTCATCAAGGCGCGACACGAGATGCTCCAGCCGACAAGTCTTCAGCACCTGCGCGAAGCGCTCTGCCGGGTAAACTTCCACAGCCTGTGGATAACTCATGGCCTCGCGCAAGGTGCCAATGGGCAGATAAGGTCTCTGCGGCAGGAACAGATAGCGTTCAGCGGGAAGCTGAATATGGCCTTTGCCGTCCTGCCATAACCCACCCAGTGCCCGCAGCAAGGTACTTTTGCCACTGCCGGAGCGGCCGCCCACCATGACCCGCTCACCGGCTCCAACTTTCAGACTGGTGTTATTCAGCAACTGACGGCTTGCGCCCAGTTGCAGCGCCAGCCCGGCCAGACTCAGCGAGTCACCGGCATGGCTGATTTCAATGGCTGAAACATGAGCTTCATTCTGATCCAGGGCCTGCCGAAAGCTGAGCAGACGATCACATGTCGCACGCCACGACGCGAGCGTGGCGTAGGCGTCGATGAACCAGCTGAAGTTCTCTTGAACGCTGCCGAAGGCGGAGTTGATTTGCATGAGTTCGCCCAACTCGATCTTGCCGGCAAAGTAGCGCGGTGCGGCCACGACAAAGGCGAAGATGATTGCAATCTGTGAGTAACCCGCTGTAAAGAACGTCAGGCGCTTTTGCACGCGCATCATCGACCAGAAGTTGCTCCAGACCATGCCGAAGCGTGAACTCAGGCGCTGGTTCTCGTTGGGCTCGCCATCAGACAACGCGATGCTCTCGGCATTTTCCCGCACGCGAACCAGTGAGAAACGCAGGTCAGCTTCATAACGCTCCTGCTGGTTGCTCAACGGAATCAACCGGCGACCGATCACGTGCGTGAGCCAACTGCCCACCACCGCGTAGAGAAACGCAGCCCAGAACATGTAGCCCGGGATCGTGACGCCGAGCACTTCGATGCTGCCGGAGACACCCCACAAAATGATCGAAAAGGACACCAGACTGACCACCGTCTTCATCAAGCCCAGCCCAAGGCTCAACGTGTTGCTGGTGAATTGGTTAAGGTCATCGGACAAACGCTGGTCAGGGTTATCGGTGTAACCGTTCTGCTCCAGCTGGTAATAGCTTTTATGGCTCAGCCATTTGGTGAAATGTTGCTCGGTGAGCCAGCGCCGCCAGCGAATCGTGAGCATTTGCGTCAGATACAGGCGATATACAGCACCGAGAATCCCGACGGTGGCGATGCCGCAGAAATACAGAATCGACTGCGTGAAGGCCGCGAGGTCTTTATTTTCCAGCGCGTTATAGAAGTCCCGATACCAACTGTTGAGCACCACGGAAATGGCCACGCTGAACAGCGAAAGGACTATCACGGCAATCAAAAGAACCCAGGCCAGGCGCTTTTCTTCGCTGCGCCAGTAAGGGGTGATCAGTTTCCAGACGCGGGAGAAGAACTTCTCCCGCACGCTGTCATTGACAGTGGAGTACTCGGCATTGCTACTCATGGTGACGACTCGACTTCTGGTGAAGTTCAGCGTCCGGGCATTAGCGGCGGACGCACTACGCGATCATCCATGACAAACAGTAACGGTTAGCGGCGCACGGGGCGTTTCTGCAATTTGCGCTGCAAGGTGCGGCGGTGCATGCCCAGCGCCCTGGCGGTAGCGGAAATATTGCCTTCGTGCTCGGTCAGCACCCGCTGAATGTGCTCCCACTGCAAACGGTCAACCGACATCGGGTTGTCCGGCACCAGCGTGTCCAGGTCCGAATGCTGCGACAACAGCGCCGCCAGCACATCGTCGGCATCGGCGGGTTTGCACAGGTAGTTGCAGGCACCGCGCTTGATGGCCTCGACCGCCGTGGCAATGCTCGAATAACCGGTGAGGATCACCACGCGCATGTCAGGGTCCAGTTCCAGCAGTTTGGGCAGCAGCACCAGACCGGAATCGCCATCCATTTTCAGGTCCAGCGCAGCGAATTCAGGAATGTCCGATTGAGCCAGGATCAAACCTTCTTCGGCGGAACTGGCCGTACTCACACGGAAACCGCGACGGGACATTGCCCGTGCCATCACGCGGGTGAAAGTGGCGTCATCATCAACCAGCAACAGATGCGGCAGCTCTTCGCCTTCAACCTGGGTTTCATCGCTCATACATCATCTCCTCGGGCGTCACGGGGCAGGCGCAACTCGGTGAGTGTGCCGCCATCCTCATGACTGTAGAGTTTTACCGAGCCACCTGCGCGGGTCACGCTGGCCTTGCTCAAAAAAAGGCCGAGGCCGAAGCCTTTACCTTTGGTCGTAAAGAAAGGTTTACCGATTTGTTCGGCAATTGCCAATGGCACGCCGGGCCCATGGTCGCGGATGCTGATACAGATTTCTGTACTGTCCCAGTTCAGGTTCACTTCCAGCCCTTCGGGGCAGGCATCGGCAGCGTTATTTAGCAGGTTGAGCAGCGCCTGGGTCAGGTCGGGCGGCGGCGCAAGCATGGGCGCCGAATCTTTGCCCAGCAACTGAAACCGATAGCTGGCCTCAGGGCGCATCAAATGCCAGCGATCAAGCGCTTCATTGAGCCAATGGCTGACAGTCTGCATTTCCACTGCCAGACGACGGTTGGCCTCTGCGGCGCGCACCAGTTGCTGCAGGGTCTGCTTGCACTGTTTGACCTGTTCCTGAAGAACTTCCAGATCATCCTGCAATGCCGGGTCCTTGTGGTCCTGGCGCATTTCCTTGAGCAGTACGCTCATGGTCGCCAGCGGTGTGCCCAGTTCATGGGCCGCACCGGCTGCTTGAGTCGCCACCGCCAGCAGTTGCTGATCGCGCAGCCCCTCTTCACGGCGTTCGGCGCGCAGTTGCTCCTGACGCCGCAACTCCTCGGCCATCTTTGCCGCAAAAAAAGTGATGACTGCCGCCGCCAGGGCAAAGCTCAGCCACATGCCATAGACCTGCATGTTTTCCCGGGAGATCGGATAGGTGTCCAGCGGGAAGGAATGCCCCATCAGCCAGCTGTACAGCGCCAGCGCGATGCCCGACAGCATCAGCGAATAGCGCCATGGCAGCGTCACAGCAGCAATGGTCAGCGGAACAAGGTAGTAAGAAACGAAGGGGTTGGTCGACCCACCCGAGTAATACAACAGCGCGCTGTGGATAAACAGGTCGAAAGCCAACTGCACGGCGTACTCTTGCTCGGTCACCGGCAACGACGTGCGCAGGCGAACGGCCGTCACCGCACACCAGATCATCGAGAAACCAAGGGTGATCGCCAGTTGCATCCACGGCAGCGGCAATAAATGAAACAGGTACGCAATACCCACAGAACCGGCCTGAGCAGCCAGTACCAGCGTACGGATAAAGGTCAGACGCCAGAGGTTCTGGCGCGTAGCGGACAACATTTGAACGGGGGCGAGCATGAGCTCTCCTGATGAGTGCTCCAGGCGAATCGAAGCGAGTATAACCAAGCAACAACAAAAACTGCGCAAACTGCGTCAAACCACCACAGGTTTCATGAATAATTTACCTTTCGTTTCGGCGATTAGGTGGCAGGCAGCCATGACGCTGCCGGAACCACATTCTTTATTCACAGTCTTAAGGCTTTGCGCCGCACCAACCTGCGGTGCTGGCCTGTTCGACAACGACATGCCTCATAACAAGGAGTTTTCAATGTTCAGCCTTCGCCCCACCGCCGCCCTGCTCGCCCTCGGCGCCGCTGCCCTGACCAGCGTCCCAGCCCTGGCAGACAGCGTTAACTACAACCAGGTTTCTGTACATGCGGAGGTCAATCAGGAAGTCACCCGTGACCTGATGAACGTCACGCTTTACAGCGAAGCGCAGAATACCGACCCGGCCAAACTGGCTGCCGAAATTACCGAAACCCTCAACAAGGCACTTGGCCAGGCCCGCCAGGTCAAGGATGTCACCATCCGCCAAGGTAATCGCAACAGCTACCCGATCTACGACGACAAAGGCCAGAAGATCACCGGCTGGCGCGAGCGCGCCGAGCTACGCCTGGAAAGCGCCGACTTCGCGGCACTGTCCAAGTTGACCGGCGAACTGCTCGGTGACATGAAGATGGGCGGTATGGACTTCTCGATCTCCAAACCTACACGCAAGGCCAGTGAAGACACGCTGCTCAAGGAAGCCGTTACGGCATTTCGCGCACGCGCCCAGTTGGTCACCGAGGCATTGGGCGGGACAGGCTACAAAGTGGTCAACCTGAACTTCAACACGTCCGGTTACCCACAGCCCTATCTGCGTGCGCCCGTCATGATGATGAAAGCAGCTCGCGAAGATGCAGCAGCGCCGACGCCTGACATCGAAGCGGGCACCAGCGATGTAACGGTGACTGCCGATGGCGTGATCGAAGTCGCCATCCCTTGATGGCCGTCGCCTGATAAGCGGGCGGCAGCCCCAGGTTGCCGCCCACTCTGAAGATCATCGCTCACCGCTCGTACCCCGCTTGAATCCCCCGCCTACAGCAATTGAGGGCGTCTCCTGCTTTTTCGGTCAGGACTCGTCTGTAAACTTCATCCGGCCTCACCCACATCATTTCAATACGACGCGACCTTATGCGTCTGTACACCTCCAAGGACTCACGGATGAATCCTCAAACTGCCTCACCGAAAAAAAACACCCGCTACATTAATCACCTGATGCATGGCAGCAAGGCGGTCGACAAAGACACATACGCCTCTTCATCAGGCACGAGCCGCCAGCGGCTGGACAGCACCTTTGCCCTGACGCTCCTGACCCGGCTGGCCCTTACGCACGCTGCGCCTCGATTCATCATGGAAATGGCGACTATTTTTGGCGTGGACATCCACCCCAGGGTGTACCTGGAACTGCAAAAGGCCCTGATCGCAGAGACCATCCCCCTGCCTCGTTACGAGATCGTCTCGTCGGGTACCTATCCGGCCGATTACAACAACCGCGACCGGACAATCAGGATTCATGCGGCGGCGATGCAGCACATCGTCGAACACCCCGACGCCGCCTGGGAGCTGCTGGCCGTGTTGCTTCATGAGTTCGGCCACCACATGGACGATGTAATCCGCCGGGACATTGCCCCTCGTCACACGGCCAACACACCGCCCCTGCGTTCGGATTCCGCCGGCGAAGAAGGCGCCCGCTTTGCGTTGCACATGGCAGGTGCCGGGCTGCCGGAAGAAGACGATCTGATCCTCGGCCTCTACATCGAGGAAGATAAAGCCGAACACGTCATCAAAATCAATTACGCCCAAGGCATGCAAGCGGTACGGGAGAGACAGAGTGACATCGTGCGACTGGAGAGCGACACGATGGATCCCGAGCACGAAGCATTTGAAGCAGATGGCAGCGGCAACGGCCTCTTCAGTCACGAACGAATCGAAGCGGGCCTGGAGGCGATTGGCTTTGCCAAAGAAGACCTGCGAGCCATGTATTTCGGTAACTGGCTTCGGGATCATGCGCAATTACTGGATCCCAAGATCGTCCGGGGCAAAGATCAGAAGAAAGACTTCCCCGCTGTCATGTCGCGCGAAGCCCTGACCGCGGTGGTCGATGTAATGGCCGCCAGAAAATTTCCCGAGTTAAGGGCCCAAGACAGTTCCAGCTACAGAGTGACCGAGCAGAAACTGGGGGTCTACCGTCCGAGCCATCACATCGACAACCCGAAAGTCAAAAATCCCTATCCGGCGGATCCCACTGAGCGCGATCCGGAGTTTGAAGCCTGGGTGCTGGAAGATGATCCACTGCTGGAAGTCGACTACGACACATCGATGAAGTCCTACATACATCGCTCGGCCGCGAAGATGTACAGGGAGCTGTTCGCCGCCATGAAAGAGGGTTACACCCCGGAAGGTTTACGCAAGCTGGGCGGAGCGCTGCATATACTCGAAGACTTTTTTGCTCATTCCAACTTCGTCGAGTTGAACCTCATTGCCCTGAATCATAAAGGCGTACTGCCCTGGACGGGGCCGGCTGACTGCAAACACAAGCTACCAGTGGTAACCGGTACATTTGGAGGCACTGACATAATCGCCAGCCTGGCAGGCCCCATTGCCAAGATCCTGTCCCCTGCCGAGATATGGACATTTACCCCGACTAAACCCGGTGCTCGCTCCGATTCGGAGCAAATGCTGCTGATTCTGCTCAATGAACACGACGAAGCGTGGTTGCTGGAAACGTTTCAAGATTTCCTTGCCGCCCGGGACAAGGCCAGCGCCATTCCCGGCTTCAATCTGCTTGAGCTCTACTACTGGGTCATCTCCAGCCCCTTGCGTTTAGCGGGCAATGCCTACAGCACGATCTTCCAGGGAATACTGCAAATCATCGGCAACAGTATCGACGATATACAGACCCATACCGGGTCGGACCCTCATCAAACCGGCTCCACAGACCCCACGCACTCCCAGTTATCCAAAGATCATGCTGATCATCCGCTGCACAAACTGGCAGCTAGCTGCGCATCGAGCGCCATAAGGCAGGTGGCGGGCGCCATGCTCAATTACTGGCGATTTGGCTCGGAGATGAAACCGACCGATATCGCCCTGCGCTATTTCGTGCACCCGGAAGACACCTACCTGCTGGACGATATTTTTCTCGACTGGGCGAGCAAAAACCCCGAGCTCATAAAACGCGCCAGCTCTTTGACCGACCTCGAAAGAGTGCATCAGGAACTTCTGGAAGTAACACACAAGAGGTTCCAGGCCTTCGCGAAAGACAGTCTAAATTCGTGGGACTATCTCAAGGAGCTCGGGGGCGCCATCGGGCTCAAAGATGGCGCAGAGATAAAACAGCGTCAAAGCGTCAAGACGATGGGCAGTAGCACAGAGGCTTAAAACAGTTACCGGGAGCAATTTCGACTCTCGACATGCGACGCTTGTGAGCAACCGGACAGTACGACATCCTGCGCTGTCCAACTGCCTGATGAAAGTCAGGCAGCCACTGCCGCACTCGCGAGGGTTCCATGGGAAAACATGTATTCAAACCACTGCTTTTGACCTCCGCCCTTCTGGCCTGCGCGCCATTGGCTCACGCTGCCAGCACGCTGGTCTATTGCTCCGAAGCCAGTCCCGCAGGCTTTGACCCTAGCCAGTACACCAGCGGCACAGACTTCGATGCCTCGGCAGAAACGGTGTTCAACCGCCTGACGCAGTTCAAGCGCGGCGGTACCGAAGTCGAGCCTGGGCTGGCCACAAAATGGGATGTTTCAAGCGACGGCCTGACGTACACCTTTCACCTGCGTCCCGGCGTCAAGTTCCACACCACTGATTACTTCACCCCGACCCGGGACTTCAACGCCGACGACGTATTGTTCACCTTCCAGCGCCTGCTGGACGCCAACCACCCGTTCCGCAAGGCATACCCGTCTGAGTCTCCGTATTTCACCGATATGGGAATGAACACCACGATCAAGAGCGTCGAGAAAATCGACGACCAGACCGTGAAGTTCAACCTGAACAACGTCGATGCAGCGTTCGTGCAGAACCTGGCCATGAGCTTTGCGTCGGTGCAGTCGGCTGAATATGCGGGCCAGTTGCTCAAGCAGGGCAAAGCCGAAGAGCTCAATCAGAAGCCGATTGGCACGGGCCCCTTCGTCTTCAAGCGCTACCAGAAAGATGCACAGATTCGCTATGACGCCAATACCGCCTACTGGAAACCTGAAGATGTGAAACTTGATCACTTGATCTTCTCCATCAACGGCGATGCAGCGGTTCGCCTGCAGAAACTCAAGGCAGGCGAGTGCCAGGTCAGCGGTTATCCGCGTCCGCAGGACATTGAGCAGATGGAGAAGGATCCAAACCTCAAAGTCATTAGCCAGCCGGGCTTCAACCTCGGTTTCCTGGCCTATAACGTGACCCATCCGCCCCTGGATCAACTCAAGGTGCGCCAGGCGCTGGACATGGCCATTGATAAACCGGCGATCATCAAGGCCGTTTACCAAAGTGCCGGGCAACTCGCCCAGAACGCCATTCCCCCGGGACAATGGAGTTATGACCCGACTATCAAGGATGCACCGCACGATCCGGTAAAAGCCAAACAGCTTCTCAAGGAAGCCGGGATCGCGCCGGGTACGCAGATCAATCTGTGGGCAATGACCGTGCAACGCGCGTCCAACCCCAACGCACGCATGTCGGCCCAGATGATTCAGGCCGATTGGGCCAAGGTCGGCATCAAAGCCAATATCGTCAGTTATGAGTGGGGCGAGTACATCAAGCGCGCCAAGGCTGGCGAGCACGATGCAATGATCTACGGCTGGACGGGTGACAACGGCGACCCGGACAACTGGCTCGGTGTGTTGTACAGCTGCGCAGCCGTCAAAGGCAGCAACTACGCGAAGTGGTGCGACCCCGCCTACGACAAGCTTGTACAAAAAGCCAAGCTGACCACGGACCGCGACGAGCGCATCAAGCTGTATCAACAGGCGCAGCAGATCCTCAAGGCACAAGTACCGATTACACCGATTGCCAATTCCCGGGTCTTCCAGCCGATGCGCAAGGAAGTACAGGACTTCAAACTAAGCCCCTTCGGCCTGACACCGTTTTATGGTGTAAGCCTGACCAAATAACCGGACCATTCGAAAAATTGGTAACACTGCCGCGCCAATCGAGTGCATTCAACACGTTTGACTGCGCACGATTGGTGCGCAAAACCTTCCCGAATGCGACGCGCAAACGATCAAATGCGTCAGAAATTACACTTATGCGACATTCCTGTACGGTCGTGCCACACTTTGATACTTCTCTGACGTCAACGTGTTGCTTTGGGTATGGCCCCTGCATAAGTATCGGCAAGATCGGCTCACAAGGTCAGATCCTCTATTTTAAAAATGACAACAACCTGAGGCCACCATGCTCAAACACGCGGTCATTCCGTTTCTACTCAGTGCAGGCTTGATCACTGCAGCTCCTTTCGCTCAAGCGGCATCGAACCTCGTGTTCTGCTCCGAAGGCAGCCCGGCCGGTTTCGACCCAGGCCAATACACCACTGGTACTGACTTCGACGCAGCAGCGGAAACGGTTTTCAACCGTTTGAGCCAGTTCGAACGTGGCGGCACCGCTGTCGTACCAGGCCTGGCCACCAGCTGGGACGTATCCCCGGATGGCCTGACTTACACCTTCCACCTGCGTGAAGGCGTCAAGTTCCACACCACCCCGTACTTCAAGCCAACCCGCGAATTCAATGCTGATGACGTGCTGTTCACGTTCAATCGCATGATCGACAAGGATATGCCGTACCGCAAAGCCTATCCGACCGAATTCCCGTATTTCACCGACATGGCGATGGACACCAACATCACCAAGATCGAGAAGGTTGATGCCCACACGGTCAAAATGACGCTAGGCACAGTCGACGCGGCTTTCATCCAGAACCTGGCCATGAGCTTCGCCTCCATCCAGTCTGCTGAATACGCTGACAAGCTGCTCAAGGAAGGCAAGCCGGAGCTGATCAATCAGCAGCCTATCGGCACCGGTCCTTTCGTATTCAAGAGCTACCAGAAAGACTCCAACATCCGTTACACCGGCAACAAGGACTACTGGAAGCCTGAAGACGTCAAAATCGACAACCTGATCTTCGCCATCACTACCGATGCTTCGGTTCGTGCGCAGAAGCTCAAGAAAGGCGAATGCCAGATCACCGCTTACCCGCGCCCTGCCGACCTTGCTCCACTCAAGGCCGACAAGGACCTGAAGATGCCGGATCAGGCAGGCTTCAACCTGGGTTACATCGCCTACAACACGATGGACAAGATCAAGGGTAGCGATCAGCCAAACCCACTGGCCATTAAAGAAGTTCGTCAGGCGCTGGACATGGCCGTGAACAAGCAAGGCATCATTGATGCGGTGTATCAGGGCGCGGGCCAACTGGCTGTAAACGCCATGCCGCCAACCCAGTGGTCTTACGACACCACCATCAAAGACGCACCGTTCGACGTTGAAAAAGCCAAGGCCTTGCTCAAGCAGGCCGGCATCAAGGAAGGCACCGAAATCACCCTGTGGGCGATGCCGGTTCAGCGTCCTTACAACCCGAACGCCAAACTGATGGCCGAGATGCTCCAGTCCGACTGGAAGAAAATCGGTATCAACGCCAAGATCGTCAGCTATGAGTGGGGCGAGTACATCAAGCGCGCCAAAGCCGGTGAAAACGGCGCAATGCTCATTGGCTGGAGCGGTGACAACGGTGACCCGGACAACTGGCTCGGCACCCTGTTTGGCTGTGACGCCATCAACGGCAACAACTTTGCCAAATGGTGTGACAAGCCGTTCGATACCTTGATCCACCAGGCCAAGGAAACCACCGATCAGGCCAAGCGCACTGAACTGTATAAACAGGCACAGCACCTCCTCAAAGAGGCCGTGCCAATGACGCCTATCGCGCACTCAACGGTTTACCAACCAATGCGCACTACCGTACAGGACTTCAAGATCAGCCCGTTTGGTCTGAACTCGTTCTACGGCGTTAGCGTTACCGGCAAGTAAGGTCAAATAACTGCGCTGTAGTACAGCGCAGTTATTTCCATTCGTCGGTTAAATAAAGTTAGTTGCACAAGTTTTGTAGGAGCTGCCGAAGGCTGCGAATCGCGGTGCGTCAGATATAGCGCCATCGCAGCCTTCGGCAGCTCCTACATAAACTGCGCTAACTACATACAGAAGTTTCCTACGCACTTTTAGGCATCAGGTACTACATACAGTCTCGCCCAACGGACATACCTTCGAGGGCGCGGACCAAGCTATTTCATTTTGTTACTGAGCAGTCGAGAAGGCTTCCAGCTTGCAGGTAATGCTTTGCCTGGCAGTTGTTGGGCATTTACTACTCACTTGAAGGATAAGGATCATCATGCGTAAAACCATTGCCATGTCGTCGTTGTTCAGCCTTGGTTTGCTGGCCATGACGCCTGCGGCTCAAGCCGCAAGCAATCTGGTGTTTTGCTCGGAAGGCAGCCCTGCAGGTTTCGACATCGCCCAGTACACGGCCGGCACCGATAACGACGCCGCCGAACCGATCTACAACCGCCTGACCGAATTCGAACAAGGCAGCACTGCAGTCATTCCGGCACTGGCCACCAAGTGGGATGTGTCCGAAGACGGCCTGACCTACACCTTCCATTTGCGCGAAGGGGTGAAGTTCCATACCACGCCGTACTTCAAGCCAACACGCGAATTCAATGCCGATGACGTGCTGTTCACGTTCAATCGCATGCTCAAACAGGATCACCCGTTTCGTGTCGCTTACCCGACCGAATTCCCGTACTTCAACGGCATGGGCCTGAACAAGAACATCAAGTCGGTGGAAAAAACCGATCCGCTGACCGTGGTCTTCACCCTGAACAAGGTTGATGCTGCGTTCATCCAGAACGTCGCGATGAACTTCGCCTCGATTCTTTCCGCCGAATACGCCGATCAGTTGATGAAGTCCGGCAACCTGCACGACATCAACCAGAAGCCAATCGGTACCGGCGCGTTCGTATTCCAGCGCTACCAGAAAGACTCGCAAATTCGCTACAAGGGCAACAAGGAGTTCTGGGACCCGAGCCGCGTGAAAATCGACAACCTGATTTTCGCGATCAATACCGACGCCTCGGTACGGATGCAGAAGCTCAAGGCCAACGAGTGCCAGGTTTCGCTCAACCCACGCCCCGCCGATATCCAGAAGCTGAAAGAAGACAAAGACCTGAAGGTAATGGAACAGGCTGGCTTCAACCTGGGTTACATCTCCTACAACGTACGCCATGAGCCATTGGGCAAACTGGAAGTACGTCAGGCGCTGGACATGGCCGTCAACAAGCAAGCCATCATCAACGCCGTGTATCAGGGCGCTGGCCAACTGGCAGTCAATGCCATGCCGCCGACCCAGTGGTCTTACGACGAGACCATCAAGGACAACCCTTACAACCCCGAAAAAGCCAAAGAACTGCTGCGCGCTGCGGGCATCAAGGAAGGTACCGAGCTGACCCTCTGGGCAATGCCGGTACAACGTCCTTACAACCCTAACGCGAAACTGATGGCTGAAATGCTCCAGGCCGACTGGGCCAAGGTGGGCATCAAGGTCAAGATCGTCAGCTACGAGTGGGGCGAATACCTCAAGCGTACCAAGGCGGGCGAGCACGATATCTCGCTGATCGGCTGGACTGGCGACAATGGTGATCCGGACAACTGGATGGGCACGCTGTACAGCTGTGCGGCCATCGGCGGTAACAACTACTCGATGTGGTGCGACGAGAAATACGATGCACTGGTCAAGGCGGCTGTCGCCACCGCAGATAGAGAGAAGCGTACCGACCTGTACAAACAGGCCCAGCAATACTTGAAACAGCAAGTGCCGATCACACCGATCGCTCACTCCACGGTCAACCAGCCGCTGCGTAAAGAAGTGCAGGGTTTCAAAGTCAGCCCGTTCGGACGTAATACTTTCACCGGCGTCAGCGTCGCCGACTAAGCAAACTACTAACAGAAACTCACTGCCCTTTACCAAGGGCGGTGAGTATCACCGTTCCAGAAATTCGTTTTGTTAGCAGATGTATCCAAAAAAAACGGGGCAAAAAAAGCCTCATACAACCAGAGCCAGACCAAAAAAACTGGCAACTATAAAGTAGTAAAGGGAGCTTCAATCGTGAGAAAAGTCAGTACCGCAGCAGTCGCTTTGTCTATTGCTTCATTGAGCGCAATGGTCCAGGCAGAACCCGTCAGTCAGGCATTTGTGCCAACTCAACTGAGCTCGAAAAGTGCACAGGGTGAGGCGGGTGGTTTCATTGAGGATTCACACCTGACCGGTACGACTCGCAACTGGTATGCCAACGAACTGCGTCGCAGGGATAGCGAATACACTTACCAGAAGGACGGCGTTACCAAAACGACCCCGCGTCGTATCAACTGGCAACAAGGCACCATCGTCAACTACACCTCCGGTTTCACCCAGGGCGTTGTTGGCTTCTCCACTGAGCTGGCACTGTACAACGCGATTGCACTGGACCGGGATCAGGATCACTTCATCAGAAGCTCCAACCGTACTCTGGCTGACAGCGACGGTGACGCAGTGGGTCAATGGAGCAAGGCAGGTCTTGCCAACATCACAGCGCGTGTTTCCAACACCACGCTGACCGCAGGCCGCCAGTCAGTGAACACGCCCGTACTGGCGTTCATCGGTAACCGCGCATTGCCATCGAGCTTCAACGGTGTGACGCTGAAAAGCGACGAGTTCAACAACCTGTCCTTCCAGGCGGGTAGCTACGACCGCGTATCGCCTCGTATGGAACAGAGCATGACCAAGTTCAGCTCTTCATACGCCAGTAACGGTGCGACGGCAGATCGTGTTGACATGGCAGGCGTGGACTACAAACCGTTCGAGAGCCTGACCACCAGTCTGTATGCGTCCAACGTTGAAGACTTCTGGCACCAGTACTACTTCGCGTTCACCCATGAACTGGGCGACACCGACGTACTGGGCCTGAGCTCTAACCTGAACTACTACAAAACCAAAGATTCCGGCAGCCGCAAACTGGGCCCGATCGACAACGACACCTACAGTCTGTCGTTCACCGCGACTCACAAAGCGCACAGCTTTAGCGTTGCTTACCAGGATGTAAACGGCGACGAATACTTCGACTACGTCAACGAAACCAACGCCATCTTCCTGGCCAACTCCCTGCTGTCGGACTTCAACGGCCCGAACGAGAAATCCCTGCAGCTGAGCTATGTGTTGAACATGGCTGAATACGGCGTACCAGGCTTGAAGTTCAACATCTACCAGGCTCGCGGCTGGGACATCGACGGTACCAAATACAAAGGCACTGCTTATAGCGACGTGCTGGGTATGGACGGCGAAACCCACTATGAGTACGGCATCGGCACTTCGTACGCTGTACAGTCCGGCCCACTCAAGGCCACCGCGATCCGCGCGACCTACACTACGCACCGCGCCAGCGAAAATCAGGCTGATGGCAACATCAACGAATTCCGCCTGGTAACCACGATTCCATTCAACATCCTGTAATTCGTGACCTGACCGATCCGCCGTGGGGGCCAACACCGCGGCGGATCGGTCTTTGACGCTCAATCAACGGAGGTTTCCCATTGAAACTGCTATCGCTACGCAACTCTATCGCCCTGGCACTGTTCAGCGCGGCACTGAGCGTCTCGGCCAAGCCTTTGGTGGTGTGCACCGAAGCCAGCCCTGAAGGCTTCGATATCGTTCAATACACCACCGCTGTCACGGCTGATGCCACGGCAGAAACATTCCTCGACAAACTGGTCGGCTTCAAGCCCGGCACCACCGAGACTGAACCCAACCTCGCTGAAAGCTGGGACGTCAGTGACGACGGCCTGACCTACACGTTCCACCTGCGCAAAGGCGTCAAGTTCCAGACCACCGAGTATTTCAAACCAAGCCGCGAGATGAACGCCGATGACGTCCTTTGGAGCTTTCAGCGTCAGCTGGACCCGAAGCACCCATGGCATGAAAAATCTCTGACCGGTTACCCGTATTTCGAAAGCATGGGCTTCAATGACCTGCTTAAAAGCATTGAAAAAGTCGACGACCACACCGTCAAATTCACCCTGACGCGTCCTGAGTCGCCGTTCCTGCGTGACCTGGCCATGCCGTTCACCTCGATCTACTCCGCCGAGTACGCCGACCAGTTGCTCAAAGCCGGCAAAACCGCCGAACTGAACAGCAAGCCCATCGGCACAGGCCCGTTCATCCTGACTCGCTATGCCAAAGACGCTCAAGTTCGCTATAAAGCCAACCCGGATTACTGGAAGGGTGCAGTGCCCAGTGAAGCGCTGATTTTTGCGATCACACTGGACAGCAATGTGCGCCTGCAAAAGCTCAAGGCCAACGAGTGTCAGGTCGCGCTTTATCCAAAACCGGACGACATCGCAACCATCAAGGCTGACCCCAAGCTCAAGATCGACGAGATGGAAGCCATGATGACCAGCTACATCGCCATCAACACGACGCATAAGTACCTGAACGATGTGCGTGTGCGTGAAGCGATCAATCTGGCGTTCGACAAAAAGGCTTACATAAAGGCGCTGTTTGGTGAAGGCAAAGCAACTGAAGGGGTAAACCCGTATCCTCCAACCCTGCTCGGCTATGCCCACGACATCAAAAATCCGACACATGATCTGGAAAAAGCACGGGCACTGCTTAAAGAAGCAGGCGTGCCGGAAGGTCAGGAGTTCAGCCTGTTCCTGCGTAATGGCGGTGCAGTGACCAACCCGAACCCCGCGCTCGGTGCACAGATGCTGCAGGCAGACCTGGCGAAAATCGGGCTCAAGCTGAATCTTCGAGTGATGGAATGGGGCGAAATGCTAAAACGTGCCAAAGCAGGTGAACACGACATGGTGTTTGCAGGCTGGGCTGGCGACAATGGCGACCCGGATAACTTCCTGACACCCAACCTGAGTTGCGAAGCAGCGAAGAATGGTGAAAATTACGCCCGCTGGTGCAACAAGGCGTTTGAAGAAGCAATCTCCAAGGCCCGGGAAAAGACCGATCCAGCTGAACGGGCTGCGCTTTATGAACAAGCTCAGCAAATATTTGCCAAAGACGTGCCTTGGCTAAGCCTGGCTTATCCAAAACTGTTTACTGCAATGCGTAGCAACGTCGAAGGCTACCAAATTAGCCCGCTGACCAATAACAACTTCGCCACTACCAGGGTGAAGTAGAAAAATAATCCGGCGGGCTCTAACCAGAGCCCCGCTGGAATACGCCTAACCGGCTGATGAGGTACACACAAAGATGTTTAGTTTTATCGCCCGCCGAGTGGGGTTGTTGATACCCACGTTTTTCGGCATCACCTTGCTGACCTTTGCCTTGATCCGCCTGATTCCGGGCGACCCGGTTGAAGTCATGATGGGTGAACGCCGGGTCGATCCGGAAATGCACGCCCAGGCCATGGAACGTCTTGGCCTTAACAAACCCCTGTATGCGCAATACATCGACTACGTCGGCAAGCTCGCCCAAGGCGATCTCGGCGAATCTTTGCGCACGCGGACCAGCGTGTGGACCGAGTTCACCGCACTGTTCCCGGCCACTCTGGAACTGTCGATTGCAGCGCTGATCTTCGCGGGCATTCTCGGTCTGCTGGCCGGTGTCATCGCGGCGCTCAAACGGGGCTCGTTATTCGATCACGGGGTGATGGGTATTTCCCTGGCAGGCTATTCGATGCCGATCTTCTGGTGGGGCCTGATCCTGATCATGTTTTTCTCGGTGACGCTGGGCTGGACGCCGGTCTCCGGGCGTATCGACCTGCTGTATGACATCCCGCCAAGAACCGGTTTCATGCTGATCGATACATTGCTCAGTGATGAAGAAGGCGCCTTCCTTGATGCCCTGCATCACCTGATTCTGCCCGCCATCGTGCTCGGCACCATCCCGCTGGCGGTGATCGCGCGGATGACCCGTTCTTCGATGCTCGAAGTACTGCGTGAAGACTACGTACGGACCGCTCGTGCCAAGGGCCTGTCGCCTGCGCGCGTGGTGTTCGTTCATGGCCTGCGTAACGCGCTGATCCCGGTACTGACCGTGTTCGGCCTGCAAGTCGGCGCCCTGCTCGCCGGTGCGGTACTGACCGAAACGATCTTCTCCTGGCCGGGTATCGGCAAGTGGCTGATCGAGGCGATCGGTGCCCGTGACTACCCAGTGGTGCAAAACGGCATTCTGCTGATCGCCTGCCTGGTGATCCTGGTCAACTTCGTGGTGGACATCCTCTACGGCTTTGCCAACCCACGCATCCGTCACCAGCGCTGAGATCCTTACCTATGAGCACACCTACTCCTTCGGTAGCAGTCGATCAAAGCCTGCTTTACCCCTCGCCGTACAAAGAATTCTGGCAAGCCTTTGCAAAAAACAAAGGCGCTGTTGCTGGCCTGATGTTCATGACCCTGATCGTGTTCTGCGCGTTGTTCGCCCCTTGGGTCGCGCCGCATGACCCGAGCGAGCAATACCGCGACTTCCTGCTGACCCCTCCGGTCTGGCTTGAAGGCGGTCAATGGCAATTCCTGCTGGGCACCGACGAACTGGGCCGTGACCTGCTGTCGCGTCTGATCGAAGGTTCGCGCCTGTCGCTGCTGATCGGTTTGTCGTCGGTGGTGATGTCGTTGATTCCGGGCATTCTCATGGGCCTGATCGCCGGGTTCTTCCCGCGCATTCTCGGCCCGTCGATCATGCGCCTGATGGACATCATGCTCGCCCTGCCTTCGCTGCTGCTGGCTGTGGCGATTGTCGCTATCCTCGGCCCTGGCCTGATCAACACCGTGATCGCTATCGCCATTGTGTCGCTGCCTTCGTACGTTCGTCTGACCCGCGCTGCGGTGATGGGCGAACTGAACCGCGATTACGTGACGGCTGCACGTCTGGCTGGCGCTACCCTGCCGCGCCTGATGTTCATCACCGTGCTGCCAAACTGCATGGCGCCGCTGATCGTGCAGGCGACCTTGAGTTTCTCCTCGGCAATCCTCGACGCTGCAGCGTTGGGCTTCCTCGGTTTGGGCGTACAACCGCCAACACCTGAGTGGGGCACCATGCTTGCTTCGGCACGGGACTACATCGAACGCGCCTGGTGGGTAGTGAGCCTGCCGGGTCTGACCATTTTGCTCAGCGTGCTGGCAATTAACCTGATGGGCGACGGGCTGCGCGATGCGCTGGACCCGAAACTCAAAAATGCCGCCTGAGGAGATTCGCATGTCACTTCTGGAAATCAAGAATCTCAACGTCCGCTTCGGCGACTCAAGCGCTGTACCGGTTGTCGACGGTCTATCGTTGAGCGTCGAGAAAGGCGAAGTCATGGCCATCGTCGGCGAGTCGGGTTCGGGTAAATCCGTGACCATGATGGCGTTGATGGGCCTCATCGATCACCCTGGTGTGATCACCGCTGACTCACTGAACTTCGACGGCCATGAGCTGCTCAAGCTCAACTCCCGGCAGCGTCGCAAGATCATCGGCAAAGACCTGGCGATGGTCTTCCAGGACCCGATGACCGCGCTGAACCCCAGCTACACCGTGGGCTTCCAGATCGAAGAGGTTCTGCGTCAGCACTTGAACCTGTCTGGCAAAGCGGCGCGTCAACGTGCCCTTGAACTGCTGCAGAAAGTTGAAATCCCGGGCGCGGCATCGCGTCTCAATGCGTACCCGCATCAACTGTCGGGCGGCATGAGCCAGCGTGTGGCGATTGCCATGGCGATTGCGGGCGAACCTAAACTGCTGATCGCTGACGAACCCACCACCGCGCTGGACGTCACCATTCAGGCGCAGATCATGGACCTGCTGCTGAGCCTGCAAAAAGAGCAGGACATGGCGCTGGTGCTGATTACTCACGACCTGGCGGTTGTGGCTGAAACCGCACAGCGTGTCTGCGTGATGTACGCAGGCCAGGCCGTTGAAGTGGGTCAGGTACCGGGCTTGTTCGACGTGCCGGGACACCCCTACAGCGAAGCCCTGCTGGCGGCGATTCCGGAGCACAGTATGGGCGCCGAACGTCTGGCGACATTGCCGGGCATGGTTCCAGGCCGTTATGACCGCCCGCAAGGCTGCCTGCTTTCGCCGCGCTGCCCTTACGTGCAGGACAAATGCCGCACCCAGCGCCCAGGGCTTGATCCGAAAGCTCACAGCCTGGCGCGTTGCTTCTATCCGCTGAATCAGGAGGTGGCGTAATGAGCGTCGTTCTTACCGCCCGCGACCTTACCCGTCACTACGAAGTCTCCCGCGGCCTGTTCAAGGGTCACGCACTGGTGCGCGCCCTTAACGGCGTGTCTTTCGAACTTGAGGCAGGCAAGACTCTGGCTGTGGTCGGCGAGTCCGGCTGCGGCAAGTCGACCCTGGCCCGCGCCTTGACCCTGATTGAAGAGCCGTCTTCCGGCTCGTTGAAAATCGCCGGTCAGGAAGTCAACGGCGCCACCAAGGATCAACGCAAGCAACTGCGCAAAGACGTGCAGATGGTTTTCCAGAGCCCTTATGCGTCGCTCAATCCACGGCAGAAAATCGGTGATCAGCTCGGCGAGCCGTTACTGATCAATACCAATCTGTCTGCCAAGGAACGTCGCGAGAAAGTGCAGGCGATGATGGCTCAGGTCGGTTTGCGCCCTGAGCACTATCAGCGCTATCCGCACATGTTCTCCGGTGGCCAGCGCCAGCGTATTGCCCTGGCTCGCGCCATGATGCTGCAACCGAAAGTACTGGTGGCAGACGAACCGACTTCCGCGCTGGACGTGTCGATTCAGGCACAGGTGCTGAACCTGTTCATGGACCTGCAGCAGGAGTTCAACACCGCTTACGTGTTCATCTCCCACAACCTGTCGGTGGTGCGTCACGTCGCTGATACGGTGCTGGTGATGTACCTGGGTCGCCCGGCGGAAATGGGTCCCAAGGAAGAGATCTATAACCGTCCACTGCACCCGTACACCCAGGCATTGTTGTCGGCGACCCCGACGATTCACCCGGACCCGCTGAAGCCGAAGATCAAGATCGTCGGTGAACTGCCCAACCCGCTCAACCCGCCAAGCGGCTGCGCCTTCCACAAGCGCTGCCCGTACGCGACCGAGCGATGCTCCACCGAAGAACCGGCCCTGCGTCTGGTCGACAACCGTCAGGTTGCCTGCCATTACGCTGAGCAGTTTGTGGCGGCGTAGGTAGAGCCTCGCTCCAACAGGTGACGGTGAATCCTGTGGGAGCGGTGCTTGCCCGCGATAAGGCTGGACGCGGTTCACTTTAGATCTCGTCCAGCCTTATCGCGGGCAAGCACCGCTCCCACAATAAACCGTACTCCAACTCAGTATCTGCGGCTCAATAAACATCCCTTCGATACCGGCCTTCCTCAATCAACTCCCCCACCATCTGCGCGCCAAGGATTTCGATCAACGCGGCGTCCACGCCTGCCGCCATGCCTTCCAGGCTGCCGCAGATGTAAATCGATGCACCCTCAGCCAGCCACGCTTTTAACTCGTCAGCGGCTTGCAGCAAGCGATCCTGCACATAAATTTTTTCTGCCTGATCACGGGAGAACGCCAGGTCCAGCCGCGTGAGTTGCCCTGCTTCCAGCCACGCCTGTAATTCGTCGCCGCAATGAAAGTCATAGGCCTGATGACGCTCGCCAAACAGCAGCCAGTTACGCACTTGCCCCTGCGCAATGCGCGCCCTGAGCAAGCTGCGCAATCCGGCCAGGCCGGTTCCGTTGCCCAACAAAATCAACGGGCGCGGCTCGGCGGGCAAATGGAAGCTACTATTGCGCCGAACCCGCAGGCTGACTGAGTCATCGAGCGCTACATGCTCGGTCAACCAGCCAGAAGCCAGCCCGAGGCTGCCATCGGGATGCAGCTCCTGACGCACGATCAACTCCAGCACGCCATCCTCGACAATCGACGCGATGGAGTATTCGCGCGGAGCCAACGGCACCAGCGCATCAATCAATGCTTGAGCATGCAGCCCTACCAGATGCGCACGGTGGTGAGGCAATTGACGACTGGCCAGCGCCACCTCGATGGGCTCCTCCAGCCCGCCGACACTCACCGGGGAGTTCACCACAATGCCCAACCCGGTGAGAAAGTCCTCTACGGCCTGCCGACTGTTGCGTGGCATCACCTCCACCAGATCACCGGCCGCCCATGCCATTGAAGAGGGAGGCGTCAGACCGAGCAAAAACACCTTCGAACCGCTGCTGCCCGGATTGAGCAGTTCGCGCTGCGAGAGAACCCAGTTGTCATAAGCGGGCGCCTGCCAGAGAACCGCAGGCGTGCTGCCGGTCAACTGCCCCAACTGTTGCTGCCAATGCTGCAGGGCGACCGGGTCGGCACTGTCCACTTCAACGGGGGCGAACAGCGACTGACCGCCCTGCTGTTGCAGCCAGTCCTGCAAGCGATGGGCAAACGCGCAGAAGTGCTGATACTGGCGATCACCAAGACCCAGCACCGCGTAATTGAGATTGTTCAGCGACAAGCCGCTGCCCAGCAGTTTGCGCTCGAACCCCCGGGCGCTGTCCGGTGCTTCGCCATCGCCAAAGGTACTGACGACAAACAGCGCGTTGCGGCTCTGGCTCAGATCCTGTTCGGTTACGTCAGCCAGGCGCTGAACGTTCACCGGCATTCCCGCAGCCTGCAATTGCCCCGCCGTCTGCCAGGCCAACTGTTCGGCAAACCCGCTCTGGCTGGCAAAACCAATCAGCCATGCAGGCCCTTCAATGTTGCTGGCAACCCCCGCACGGGCGTTGCGCACATCGCGTTTCTTGCGCCGACGGTCCAGATACAGCAGCCAGCCCGTGATGAAGAACAGCGGCATCATCAGCGATGCGACGGTCATGATGATGCGCCCTGGCAGGCCGAAGTAACTGCCAACGTGCAGGCTGTAATTGCTGACCAGCAACTGCGCGCCGAAGCTCTTCTCGGCATAGCGGGACACCGCACTGATGTCGCCGGTGGCAGGGTCGAGGGTGATCTGGTTGAGCGCCCGAGGATGGGGCGAATCCTTGAGCAGATAGAAGATCGTCGCGGGCTGACCAGCCGTGTTGGGCAGGCGGATATTGTACGAGGCCAAGCCTGGGCCAGCCGCCGACTGAATGCTGCTCCAGATCGCAACGTAATCCGCCTTCGGGGCCGGCTCGCTTTTACCGACAGGACGCATACCCCCGCCCCGTCGCTGCTCGCCGATGGGCGCATCGCCCAGCAAGGCGTGCATGCCATTACTGAACCAGTCGTAAGACCAGTTCAAGCCGGTGACGGCGAACAACAGATAGAACAGCAGGCACCAGGTGCCAAACACTGAATGCAGGTCCCAGTTGAAACTGCGACCCTTCTTGGCCCAGTCCATGGTCAGCCAGATGCGCCAGTTCAGGGCCTTGCGCGGCCAGCGCAGATAGAGCCCGGACAGACAGAAGAAAATCAGAATCAGCGTGCAGGCAGCGGTCACCTGCTTGCCGTATTCACCCATGGCCAGAAAGCGGTGCAGTCTCAGTACAAAATCAAAAAAACCGGCACCGGCGGCGTCGCCCGTGACTTCACCGGTGTACGGGTTGAAATTGCGCATCGGCCCGCGCCGCTCGCCGGGTGGCGGAGTGAAATACACCTGTGCAGCTTTTTCACCCACGACCTGTACCCGCAAGATCGCCACGGTAAGCCCCGTTTCGGCTTCCAGTTTGCGCACCAGCTCTACCGGTGGCAAAGGTGTGCCACGCGCCTCGACGATCAACGCGTCAGGGTTGATCCATTCAAGAATCTCATCCTCGAACGAATAAAGAGCCCCGGTTATACCCATCAACGCCAGCACCAGCCCGGCCGTGATACCGAAGAACCAGTGAACTTGAAACAGAATCTTCGTCAGCACCCTTACGACCTCATGGACCCGCAATGCGGCGCATTATGCCTGTAAACGACAAAAATTCTCATTCGCTATTCGACTGAGGGTGAGAACGTCGCATAGCGGCCCTCCCTTTTCCGCTTTGCCCTGGTCACTAACTGCAAAGGATATGCCGCTCTTATCGTGAACTATTTCAGGCTTTTTCAAGGTCTATTGAAAATGCCCCGAAAACTATAAGCCCTCTCCGTAAAAGTAATTCTCCTACATTCACGGACTACTTTTCCACTTTGACAGTAACGCGACATCCACCCTAATCTCAAAGCGTGCAAAAGGATTTATACATCGCGCACAAAAATACTTATTAGAGGCACCTACTTGTAACTGAACATCATTAAAGGATTAATGATATGTCAATTTATGAAAACCTCCCTGTCAGTACTGACACGGTTGTCGATGAAGCCGCCCGGGCTCCTATTTTACTGTTCGACTACTCTGCAGCTAATCATAATGATTCCGCGCGAGAGCCAGGGCTCTTTCTCACCAAGGAGCAACTCAAGAACATTAAACGTTACGAGATTGCCGGGCTGGCCTTGCCCGTCGAACTCAACAACGTCATCCATTATCTGGGGTATGCGACCGGCGCGGGTAAAGGGCTTGAAGCGGTAGACTTCCAAAAGACCTTCACGTTGATCCATAACCATGCCAGCAGCTGGAACCCGCTGCGGGTCGATCTTATATCTGTAGGGCAGAAACTGGAGGTATTTGCGGGCGAAATGCAAAGCCATGGAAGATCCATGGAAGAAGTTGTCACAGATATCAGGGCGCTTGACAGGCTCGATGAGTACAACATTAAAACCCTCGAAGATGTCCGCAAGCTTGAAGTCAGCATGGGCCATAAATTTCCTGGAATAGCCCTCGACGACTGGGATAAAGAAGCCGTTAGCGACTTCGGCTATATCCTCGATAAAATTCTTGACAGCGTAAAGCAGCAGGAGGCCGAAGCGAACAGTATCAAGGTTCGTCTTGATACGTTCGCCATCATATTGGCTGAGCAGGTACGTCCAGCACTCCAGTTAAAACTTCGACTGATAGATAACTCTACCTTGTCCGACGATATCAAAGCGCTTAACGTCATCATCAATCGCCGTGCCACCCATATTGATGACAAGGTAAAAGAGTACAAAGATCTGGTTAAACAGGCGATAGGTTCCGCAGGCTCTTTTAATATTGTAGGTCTCGCCATGTCGATCTACACCGGTGTAGACGCTGAAAGAGTTCGTAAAGAGCGTGACAGACTTCGGGCCGAACAAGCTCGCGATATCGCTGAGATGCAGACCAAAAATCGTATTCTGGGTTCGCTCAACAAAGTACGCCTCGACTTGCAAGATCTCGATCTGATCGTCATTGATGCCGACATCGCCACTAAAAACCTTGTCACCGTCTGGAACAGATTGTCCATCTTTATCAAGCAGTCCTCGGACAGGGTTGATGAGATAGATGATGCACTTTCAGTTCGCAGGTTCATTGGTGCGTTCCGTTTGGTCGTCGATCCTTGGGATGCGATTAAAAAAGATGCAGGTCTTCTATTAGCCGTGTTCGCCGAAGCGGACAAAGAGTTCAGAGCAGAATATCAAAGCCAGCCCAACCGTCTGGGCAGTGGAGCATAAACATGAATGTCACCTTCGAACCAACCGACTACCTGCAATCAGAAGCCCTCGATCTGACCGCTCTTCGACAGTCCAAGCAATCCTGCAACGACAAGATGATCGACATCGAAGTGTTTTATACCCAAACTTCTTATTTACCAAGCCTGTACGACAAGTTCAACCGTTTGAATTCAACGCTGAACCAAAGTCATGTCCGACTGCGCGACGTTACTCAGCGGCTGCAACATAATCTGGATTCGCAAGCCAGAATCATAGGTGGCTATCTGACGGAATTCGAGGAATCTTCCGATGACACCGAGCGCCTGGAAATTCTTGCCGATGTGGCCAGGGAATTGAACACCGTTCTAAAAACCACCCGCAGCGAAGCCAGTATTCTGGCCTCCTCGCTGCTTTCAATCAGTGAACCGTTCGAGCGCACCTCTACCTTGCGTAATCTCTTGGGGTTCGATACCGAGCTGGAACGCCTGCCCTTGGAAATACAGGAGATCGAAGCCAGCCAGGCGAAGGTTGAGGCTGAGCGCGCCACCTTAACGGCAGCGATCAATGCAATCGAAAGCAAAGGCTTTGGCGAAATTGCCCAAGACGCCATCCTGACCGGCGAAAAGGTTGCTGCACTGGGTCCTACCCCACCCCAAGCGGCCGCGATAGCACTGGCGCTGGATCTGCTCAAGCAGTCCCTTGACAAGCTGGATGCCAGCCTGAATTACATGGGTTTGATCCGCCTGCGAGATGTACTGCGCGACCGCAGCAAAGAGTACGCCACCACCCTACGCGGCAAACAACTGGATCTTGGCGCCGCAGGACGTCGCATCAGCATGATTCAGGCCGTGCACGCCTTTGATGATGAACTCCTGGCCTACAAACGCGAATACAGCAAAGTGGTTGAGACCGTTCGGGCTTACGAGGCCCGATTCAACCGCATGTCCACGGTGGACGAAGGTGTAGCGCACGATTTTATTGCTGAAACAACAGCACTGACTAGTTACTTGCGGCCAATACGCTAAGTCAAGTCAGCGACAGCGTTCGTCGCATTCTACAATAGCAATCGCAGGGGCGGTTTTGAACGCTCCTGCACGACGCCATCACTACCAGAAAGCTGATGATAACGCTGTTTATCACCCCAGCCCTTGGGCGACTAAATGATGAATTACTTTACTGCGCTAGATGTTAATCAACTCGACAACTACGCGTTCTTTTCAGATAAGCTCCCCACCTCGCTGCTTCTATCCAGAACCACGCTCAACTTGGGGTTTACTGTAGATTCGCGTCAGTACACATTGTTTGAATTAGACAAACTGATTAACCGGGCCAAGGCGGATGCGAATACCTGGCGCGGCACCCTGGACGCTTTTACATCGCTACATAAGGAGCTTCAGCTTTTTATTGATGAGTTCATACTCATTTCTCAGCAGGCACTAGAGGCCCCAGGCACACCCGATACCGCCAGACTTTTCGAGCTTGCCACTTCCAAAACGTTTCAACTCACAAAAGCGTTCAATCAGCAGCAGGGGACCGCGATACACCTTGCAACAGGAACTTACACTGTACTGCCACGACTGATCGACTATACGTACAGTAATATTTACCTCTTTGCACAACGCGAAAATATGCTTTCAAACGCCACTTCGATCAAGGTCGGCCCTGCATGGGGACGTATATCTGGCAGCATCAGCGTTGCGCCAAACCCCACTTCAGCCTACCGCTATGCACAGGCAATGAAGTTTATCGACGCCTACCTAAGAGAATACGCACTCAGTCACATGGCCTATAGCAATCTGACCGCACATCTCACAGGCTTGAAAGAGATGACAGCTCATTGTGTCTGGCAGTCACTACAACTGAGAACCATCACCAAAGCTTCCCGCCTCAAGGCCAGTGTCGGCATTCTGCTGGTCTCGCTAAGAGAAATACAACGTACATCCGCTGAGGCCATTTCGTTGTTTCAAAAGCGGAGATAACTTCTCGCATAAAAAAGCCCGTGACTCGTCACGGGCTTTTTATGCGCATCAGATCAATCAGACGTAGAACGATTTCAGCGGCGGGAAGCCATTGAATTCTACGGCGCTGTAGCTGGTGGTGTAAGCACCGGTGGACAGCCAGTACAGGCGGTCACCGATGGCCAGGTTCAGCGGCAGGCCATACTTGTAGTTCTCGTACATGATGTCGGCGCTGTCGCAGGTTGGGCCGGCGATAACCACTTCTTCCATCTCACCTTTCTTCTCGGTCCAGATCGGGAACTTGATGGCTTCGTCCATGGTTTCGATCAGGCCGGAGAACTTGCCCACATCCGTGTACACCCAACGCTCTACTGCGGTGCGGGATTTACGCGAGACCAGCACCACTTCGCTGACCAGAATACCGGCGTTGGCGATCAGCGAACGACCCGGTTCCAGGATGATTTCCGGCAGGTCATCACCGAAATCTTCTTTCAGGTAGCGAATGATTTCTTCAGCGTAGGTTTCCAGGCTGTTGGTGCGGGTGATGTAGTTAGCCGGGAAGCCGCCGCCCATGTTGATCAGCTTGAGGACGATGCCGTCTTCTTCTTTCAGACGTTCGAAGATCACTTTGACCTTGGCAATCGCTGCGTCCCAGACGCTGATGTCGCGCTGTTGCGAACCGACGTGGAACGAGAGGCCGTAAGGCACCAGGCCCAGATCACGCGCCAGGATCAGCAGATCCATGGCCATGTCGGTCTGGCAGCCGAATTTACGCGACAGCGGCCAGTCAGCCGTGGTCGAGCCTTCGGTCAGGATACGCACGTAGACTTTCGAACCCGGCGCTGCCTTGGCGATGTTGCGCAGGTCGGCTTCGGAGTCGGTGGAGAACAGACGCACGCCCTTCTCGTAGAAGTAGCGGATGTCCTTGGATTTCTTGATGGTGTTGCCATAGCTGATGCGGTCTGGAGTGACGCCGCGGTCCATGACCTTGTCCAGCTCATAGATCGACGCGATGTCGAAGCTTGAACCTTTGTCCTTGAGCAGATCGATGATCTCGACCGCCGGGTTGGCTTTGACGGCGTAGTACACCTTGGCGAATTCGAAACCTGCGCGCAGGTCATCGTAAGCCTGGCTGATCATCGCGGTATCGATAACCACGAACGGGGTTTCTTGCTTGTCGGCAAACGCCTTCATTTTGTTGAAGGTGTCGCGCTGGAAATAGTCTTCGACCTGGATCGGCATGCGGAAACTCCTACTGGCAAACTGCATTAATCAATGGGTGCAAATGAACGCCCTCCGTATCCCCACTTTGGTTCGCCTACTTCCCAAGGCATGTCCGCCGAAAGCAAAAAAGGCCATCTGGAGGTCGCCTCCCGTGGCCTTGCTGTCTCGTCGTCAGTACTTGAGCCGGATGGATCGTTTCCAGCTTGGACGTTCGGCGCGAACTTTAGGACCTGAGGGGTTAGAGATCAACAAAAAATGTCGCATTTGCAGACGTTTCTGCCGGATCGACACGTATGCCCCATTGTAGTAACGGACCCGTGTGACAGCTTGATGTTCATTTTTGAGGTAAATGGGTGGCAGACAGAGGGTGATGGGTTGCCTGGATCCCGTGGGAGCGAATTCATTCGCGAAGGGGCCCGACCGGAAACGAAGCATTGCCTGACCCACCGCTTTCGCGAATAAATTCGCTCCCACAGGGATCTCGGTGGCAGTTGGGCAAAGAGCAGCCTGCCCCATCGCTTCGCCAACAAGTTGGCTCCTACAGGGTCCGGGATGTCGACGAGCCCGTGAATTCCTACAAAAAATGTGACGATTGCGCAGGTCTCGTCCGTATCTCCGGTGTGAAGTTTCCTAGAAACTCAAACCCGCTTGCGTCTGCCATTTCCCGGAACTAGCCTGCGCTCCGCCACTGTAAATCAGTGGCCGGGTGTGAGAACTCGGTCTTCTAATAGGCGCATGATCCGTCAGTTATGGCGGCTGTGTGCAGGCAGACTTTTGTCTGGCCGGGTGCCTATGACCGGTTTCTCACCCTGTTCGCAGCTGCCACCCTTTTCGCGTGAGAACGATTAAGGCTGGTACTTAAATCTATAGGAACCAAGATATGACCCAGCCAACCGCCACGCTAGAACAAGACCTCCAACGCATCAGCGACCTTCTCCGTTGCGCAGCCGCCACCGCCTACGAATCCAGCGACCATCTCACCGGCCAGAAACGCGACCTGGCGTTTTCGGTGGTGCATCTGGTCGAGATTGCGCAGGGGCTGGTTGAGCGGTCTATGATGGCCATGGAATCCCGTTAAGCGAAACACGTCCTCTGTAGAAGCTGCCATAGGCTGCGAAAGCGCCTTATCTGACGCACCGCAATTCGCAGCCTTCGGCAGCGCCTGCAGTAAAAAGCATTTTCCTGTAGGTGCGTTATTGTCAGCTCGTCACACCGAGGCCAACGCCAAACTTGCGCTTGTGCAGCCTCCAATTCCGCCAGCGAATGCCGAAACTTTATTAATTCAGACTAAAAAAACCACTTTTTATTCATACATATTCCAAACACTGTCATTTATATCAGGTTACTCCTCAAAAAAAAGACCCGAAAATAACCTTTTCCCGAGGAGCGTCCGACCATGAAAAAGATAAGAAACAATGACAGACTTGTTAATTCGGATGTACCTACCTGGGGGCCTGCCATTAGCTCCGTATTCGAAGAGGTCGAAGCAGAGCTCTCCTACATTGAGCAGTACGTGCCTCGAGCCGGAGACAATATTCACATTTACTGGTCGGGCTGTGACTTCTGGTTTGGACCGCGTGGTGGTTACGCGGGTATCCAGCACCTGGATGATGCTGTCGTCGACGGGCAGATATTTACCTACAACAACATCTGTTCAATCTGGGACCTTGTGGATAATCCAGACGAATCCGAGGTACGTCTCGACTATGGGATCGAGGGCCTGCATTCAAGTCACTTTGGAGGAGAAGGCACTGGCCTGCATACGTCGCACCCTATGCCTTGGTCACCGGATCAGTGGTATGCGATCGTGATTAGAAGGTGGTACATACCAGGCGAAGAGGTGACTCGCATGGCGATGTTTATGTACTCCTACGCCGACGAAAGATGGACACACTACATGTCGGCATCAGTGCCTGAGCCAGACGTTCCTCTCTCCGGCACCACATGCACGGGATTTCTGGAGCGCTTTTACGGTGACGCACTGGGTTACTACGGTGTTTACGGTCAACATTTTAGAATGAATAAAGATGGCACTTGGCAAAAGCCTCTTTACTATGTGGCAGGAGCAGGCGGAGAGCCAAGTAAATGGAATGCAACACTCACCTACAATGGAGGTGATGGGGGCGACACAAATATCAAACTGATTGCAGGTGGGACGCATGAAAATACGGAGCCCTCCCTACGCCTGGAACCCAACCAATTTGATGACAAACCCAAACCTGTCACCCCACCCAGAATAGACTTCTTTAGAGCAGCCTATAATCCGCAGATGAACGAAATACATCTTCAGTGGGCAATTCCCGTCAACTCACCTCCCCAACTCAGTTTCCACATCGTCATACGTGAAGAAATGCACAGCGCCCCGCTAACCTACACTTCGGAGGCAATACCTCACCAACGAGAATATACGTTCTATCTGGTACTACCGGCTGGATCCTATGTAGCGACTCTAATAATCACCGATATTTTTAATCAGGACTCGGTGGGCCTTATTGCGCCATTCATAGTGTACTGAACTGACGGTCAGATCGACGAGCCCGCCGCGATTACAGCGGCGGGCTTATATCGTCAGCTGGCCGCGTCAGCCGCAATCTCAGCCGGCGAAACGATGCTGGTCTTGCCACCACGGGAACGACCCGAGCTCAGGTATTCCGCAATCGATTCCTGTGTCACTTCACCCAGGAACACGTTCTCGGCATCCAGCACCGGCAGCCATGAGCGGTTGAACTCGTACATGCGCGACAGCAGGATGCGCAAGTGTTCGTCGTAGGCCGCGGTGGCGTTGAACTGACGCAGGAACGGCAGGCAGGTGCCGGTCTGGCGATGCAGATCGCGACGGCGCACGTAGCCCATGGCCTTGTTCTCGGCATCGGTGACGACGATGTAGCGACGGTCGTTTTCGTCCATCACTTCCAGTGCATCGGCCACCGGGGTTTCCGGGCTGACCGATGGTGCGTTGTCGGCAGCATCTTCGGCTTTGACCAACAGCAGACGCTTGAGGGTGCTGTCCTGGCCGACGAAGCTCGACACGAACTCGTCTGCCGGGTGTGCCAGCAAAGTATCCGGATGGTCGATCTGCAGCAGTTTGCCTGCGCGGAAGATCGCGATCTTGTCGCCCAGCTTGATCGCTTCGTCAATGTCGTGACTGACCATGATCACGGTCTTGTTCAGCGCGCGTTGCATCTCGAAGAATTCGTTCTGGATCATCTCGCGGTTGATCGGGTCGACCGCACCGAACGGTTCGTCCATCAACAGCAAAGGCGCGTCAGCGGCTAAGGCGCGGATGACGCCGATACGCTGCTGCTGACCACCGGACAGTTCACGCGGGTAACGATGCAGGTACTGCTTGGGCTCCAGCTTGATCATGCTCATCAGTTCACGAGCACGGTCGTGGCAACGCTTAGCGTCCCAGCCCAACAGTTTTGGCACCACTACGATGTTTTCTTCGATGGTCATGTTCGGGAACAGACCGATCTGCTGAATCACGTAGCCGATGTTGCGACGCAGGGTCACTTCGTCCAGATCAGTGGTGTCTTCACCATTGATCAGCACCTTGCCGGAGGTCGGCATGATCAAGCGGTTGATCATTTTCAGGGTAGTGGACTTGCCGCAACCAGACGGGCCAAGGAAGACGCAGATCTCGCCTTCGTTAACGGTGAGGCTGACCGAATCGACAGCCTTCACTTCTTTGCCGTTGCTCTGGAAAGTCTTGGACAGGTTCTGTAGTTCGATCATTTCAGTAATCCTTTTGGAGTCAGCGCACGTTGCAGCCATTGCAGGAGAAGGTCAGCGATGATGGCCAGAATACTGACTAGTACCGCGCCGACGATCAGCATCGACATATCGCTGCGGCTGATTGAAGCAAGAATAAGTACACCCAGACCGCCAGCACCGATGGTGGCGGCGATGGTCATGACACCGATGTTCATCACCACGGCAGTACGCACGCCAGCGAGAATCACCGGTACGGCGATAGGCAGTTCAACCATGCGCAGGCGCTGGCCGAAGGTCATGCCGATGCCTTTGGCGGCCTCGCGAATACCCGGTTCCACGCCTGTCAGTGCCAGATACGTGTTGCGCATGATCGGCAACAACGAATACAGGAATACGGCAGTGATCGCGGGCATCGGGCCAAGGCCCTGGCCGAACTTGGAGTAGAACGGCAGCAGCAGGCCGAACAGTGCAATCGATGGCACGGTCAGCAACACGGTGGCGCTGGCTTGCAGCGGGCCAGCGAGCGCCGGGAAGCGGGTCATCAACACACCCAGTGGAACGCCGACAACAATGGCCAGTGTCACGGCAATGCCGACCAGCGTGATGTGCTGCCAGGTCAGTTGAATGACCTGTGCCCAATCCAGGTGGGAGAAGGCGCTAAAAATACTCATATCGTCTCCTTCCTTAGTTAAGTGGGTGCTGACGCAGGAAATCTGCGGCAACCGTGGATGGGCTTTCATGACCAACGTCGATGCGAGCGTTGAGGTCGATCATGGTCTGGTTGTCCAGCAGATCAGCCAGCGGCTTGAGCAACGTGGCGATTTCCGGATGCTTGTCCAGATACTCCTGACGGATCACCGGCGCAGCGG
Source organism: Pseudomonas viridiflava (assembly GCF_900602065.1). Classification (GTDB taxonomy): domain Bacteria; phylum Pseudomonadota; class Gammaproteobacteria; order Pseudomonadales; family Pseudomonadaceae; genus Aquipseudomonas. The sequence continues at coordinate 192,296 of NZ_UWFN01000328.1, forward strand.
TGTAGTCCGGGAAGTAATGCTTGTCGTCTTCCAGCACTTTGAGCTTGAAGGCGTTTAAGCGGCCGTCGGTGGTGTAGACGAGCCCGGCAAATACCTGGCCGTTACGCAGCGCGGTGTACACCAGGCCTGCGTCCATCTGCCGAGTGTTTTCACGACCGAGATTCATGTCGTAATGCTTGACCATGCCGATCAGACCGTCGGAACGGTTGGCGAACTCGGTGTCCAGCGCTACGACATGACCCTCTTTGGCTTCGTCTTTGAGGACTTTGGTCAGGTCGGTCATGGTGTTGACCTGCGGATATTTGTCCGCCACTTTCTGCGGCAACGCCAAGGCGTAGGTGTTATTGAATTTCGACGGCGAAAGCCAGACCAGGCCTTTCTTCGCGTCGACTTCTTTCACCCGTGCGTAGGTTTGTTCGCTGTCGAGCTTTTCATCGATGTGGTTGTAAGCCACGAGAGAAACGCCGGTGTATTCCCACAGCAAATCGAGCTGACCGCTTTCCTGTGCGCTGCGGGCAAGGTTACTGCCCAGACCGCCAGTGATTTGCACGTCATAGTTTTTGGTACGCAGGTATTGCGCGGTGAGTTCAGCCAGCATGGTCTGCTCGGTAAACACACGAGCGCCAATGCGCAGCAGCGGTTTGTCCGCTGCCTGGGCAAATGCCGGGAACAGCATGGCAAAGCCTAGAAACAAGCATAATTTTTTCATCGGTAATCCTTTCGCTCAGCGAGTCAGGCCACGTTCCAGCCAGGTACGACTGGCGAGTGTCACCAGACCATCAAGCAGCAATGCCAGCAGAGCGGTACACGCCGCGCCCAGCACCAGTTGCGGCTGATTGTTCAAGGCGATGCCCGGGAAGATCAGGCTGCCGAGGCTGTTGGCGCCGATCAGGAAGGCCAGAGGCGCAGTACCGACGTTGATCGCCAGCGCCACACGCACACCGCCGACGATGATCGGCACCGCGTTGGGCAATTCGACCCGCCACAGAACCTGACGCGGCGTCATGCCGATACCGACTGCGGCTTCCTTGAGTGAACCCTGAACGTTTTTGAGGCCTTCGTAGGTGTTGCGCACGATGGGCAACAGCGAGGCGAGGAACAGCGCGAAGATCGCAGGCCCACTACCAATCCCGAGAATCCCGAGGGCAATGGCCAGAACGGCGAGAGGCGGAACGGTGTTGCCAATGTTGAAGATCTGCATGAAGCGTTCGGCGCGGCCAACCATGCTGGGTCGGCTAAGGGCAATGCCCGCCGGGATCCCGACCACAAGGGCCGCCAACATTGAAACCAGAACCAGAACCAGATGAGCTTGCAGATAGAAGAGCAGGTCATCCTGGTATTGCTTGATAGTACTGATGCCGATCCAGTGGATCAGCAGGGCCAGGAGTGCGATAACAACCGCACCTCCAATCAGCCCCTTGCCATAGCGATTAGCCACAGGCGGACTCCTTATTTCAGTCGGCGAACGCGTTGCCGTTGACCGACCCTTGCAGGTGATCAGGAATAACGTTCGCGAAGAGCAGCGGGTGGGTCGCCATTGAGGTTGCCCTCGGCGAAAACACAAGCCATTAGCGCAGCTTCGTCAAGCCAACAATGCTGATGAATCAGCCCCTGACGTTGGCCGTTTTACTGGCCTTGACGGGGGAATGGACGTCTCCACGATCTGAAAGGTTCCCATGAAAGATGCTAATTGGCCACCGCGCATCTACTCAACGGTACGGTTATTGCCTCGACTTAGGCTATAATCTGCGCCCTTTTTTGACTCACCTGCCAGGCGATTTCCCATGACCCAACAGGCCGCCGAAGTCGCGAAACGCCGCACTTTCGCCATTATTTCCCACCCGGATGCGGGTAAAACCACCATCACAGAAAAACTGCTGTTGATGGGCAAGGCCATTTCCGTCGCCGGCACGGTGAAATCTCGCAAGTCCGATCGTCACGCGACATCCGACTGGATGGAAATGGAGAAGCAACGCGGCATCTCCATCACCACCTCGGTCATGCAGTTCCCGTATCGCGATCACATGATCAACCTGCTCGACACCCCGGGCCACGAAGACTTCTCCGAAGATACCTATCGCACCCTCACTGCCGTCGACTCGGCGCTGATGGTGCTCGATGGTGGTAAAGGGGTTGAGCCTCGGACCATCGCGCTGATGGACGTGTGCCGTCTGCGTGACACGCCGATCGTCAGCTTCATCAACAAACTCGACCGCGATATTCGCGACCCGATCGAGTTGCTGGACGAGATCGAAGCGGTCCTGAAAATCAAGGCTGCGCCAGTTACCTGGCCGATTGGGTGCTACCGCGACTTCAAGGGTGTTTACCACCTGGCTGACGACTACATCATTGTCTACACCGCAGGCCATGGCCACGAGCGAACTGAAACCAAGATCATCCAGAAGCTGGATTCGGACGAAGCCCGCGCTCATTTGGGCGACGAGTACGACCGCTTCGTTGAGCAACTGGAGCTGGTGCAAGGCGCCTGCCACGAGTTCAATCAGGAAGAGTTCATCAACGGTCAACTGACCCCGGTGTTCTTCGGTACGGCTCTGGGCAACTTCGGTGTTGACCACGTACTGGATGCGGTCGTGAACTGGGCACCCAAGCCTTTGGCCCGTGTTGCCAACGAACGTACCGTTGAACCGGTTGAAGAGAAATTCAGCGGCTTCGTGTTCAAGATCCAGGCAAACATGGACCCGAAACACCGCGACCGTATCGCGTTCATGCGTATCTGTTCGGGCCGCTACGACAAGGGCATGAAAATGCGCCATGTGCGTCTGGGCAAGGACGTGCGGATCGGCGACGCGCTGACGTTCTTCTCCTCCGAGCGTGAAATGCTTGAAGAGGCTTACGCGGGCGACATCATCGGTTTGCACAACCACGGCACGATTCAGATCGGCGATACCTTCACCGAAGGCGAAAGCCTGGGTTTCACCGGTATCCCGCACTTCGCCCCGGAACTGTTCCGCCGCGTGCGTCTGAAGGATCCGCTCAAGTCCAAGCAATTGCGTCAAGGCTTGCAGCAACTGGCCGAAGAAGGCGCCACGCAGGTGTTCTTCCCGCTGCGCAGCAACGACATCATTCTTGGCGCCGTCGGTGTGCTGCAGTTCGATGTGGTCGCCAGCCGCCTGAAGGAAGAATACAAAGTCGAATGCGCCTACGAGCCGATCACTGTGTATTCAGCCCGCTGGATCGATTGCGCGGACAAGAAGAAGCTCGAAGAGTTTGAAGTCAAAGCGGTGGAAAACCTGGCAATGGACGGCGGCGGTCACCTGACCTACCTCGCGCCAACGCGGGTTAACCTGGCCTTGATGGAAGAGCGCTGGGCTGACGTGAAATTCCGCGCGACGCGTGAACATCATTAAGTAAAAGATGCGCGGTGTAGCTGACACCGCGCCGCGCCGCTTGAACATTGCATGAGTGCCCGGACTGAAACCGGATTTACTGTGGGAGCGAATTCATTCGCGAAGAGGGCAGACCTGAATAAAATCCGGGTCTGACACACCACTTTCGCGAATAAATTCGCTCCCACAGGGAACTGCACCACATCCAGATCGGTAACTAACGCACCACCATCCCCACTCCCCTGCCCCTCGGATCCGAGGCAGTTTCCAGCTTCGTGCCGTCCACTTTGATCGCCTGCACGTTACCCATCTCCCAGCCCTGATCTTCGAGCATGTAACCCATGGCTTTGAGTTCGTCGGCAACCTTGCCGGTCAGCGGTGCGTGGGAGTCGTAGTAAATGGTGTCCTTGGGCAGTAACTGGTGATGCACACGTTGCGCGCCCACGGCTTCCTTCAGCGGGAGCTTGTAGTCGTAGATGTTGTTCAGCACCTGAAAGATCGAGGTGAAAATCCGCGAGCCACCGGGTGTGCCCAACACCAGCGTTACCTGACCGTCACGCGTCACCAGGCTTGGGCTCATCGACGACAGCATGCGCTTGCCCGGCTCGATGGCATTGGCGCTACCGCCCACCACACCAAACGCATTGGCGACCCCCGGCTTGGAGCTGAAGTCGTCCATCTCATCGTTGAGCAGGAAGCCCGCGCCCTTCACCACCACGCCACTGCCGTAATCCCAGTTCAACGTATAGGTGTTGCTGACCGCATTGCCCTGCTTGTCGACAATTGAAAAATGCGTGGTCTGATGTGGCTCCAACCCCGGTTTGACGTTTTCGGTCGGCGAGATCGCGGTCGGATTGATCTCATGTGCCCGCTTGGCCAGATAACTCGGGTCGATCAACTCTGCAACGGGTGCTTTGGTGAAGTTCGGATCGCCCAGGTAATCAGCCCGGTCAGCAAACACGCGCTTTTCGATCTCCGCCAGCAGATGAATGTACTTGGCGGAATTGAGCGCCACGCCTTTGAAGTCATCAGCCCGCTGCTCTTTGATGCCGATCAGTTGCGCCAACGCAACACCACCTGAGCTGGGCAGCGGCGCTGTGTACAACGTGTTGCCCTGCCAGTTGACGTGCAGCGGCTTGCGCCAAAGGGCTTTGTAATCAGCAAGGTCCTGTTTGGTCACCAGCCCCTTGTCATGCTCCATCTGCTTGACCAATAGATCAGCGGTTTCGCCTGTATAGAACTCATCGGCACCTTTGTTGGCGATGCGTTCCAGCGTCTTGGCCAGTTCTGGCTGACGCAAGGTTTCACCCACTTTCATGCTGCCAAAATAATCGTTGAAGTTGGTCGTGCCTTTGAACAGCTCCAGGGCCTCCTGACGGTACATGTATTGTTTTTCAGCCACCTTGAAGCCGTTCTGCGCATAGCCAATCGCGGGGGTCAGCAACTCAGCCCACTTCAGCTTGCCGAATTTCTGATGCGCCTCCCAAAGCCCCATCACCGTACCCGGCACGCCCACTGCACGAGCGCCAACCAGGCTCATGTTTTCAATGACCTCGCCTTTTTCGTTGAGGTACATGTTGCGGCTGGCAGCTTTAGGTGCAGTCTCGCGGTAATCGAGGAAATACGGTTTGCCGTCCATGAACAAGGTCATGAAACCACCGCCACCAATGTTGCCAGCCTCGGGGTAGGTGACGGCGAGCGTGAACGCAGTAGCGACTGCCGCGTCCACCGCGTTGCCGCCTTTGCGCAGCACATCCGCCGCTACCTTGGCGCCGTACTCATCAGGCGACGCCACCGCACCGCCCTCCAGCGTGACGGCGAATACTGAAGAGGAACTGATGATTGCCACTGACAAAGCCAGTGTCTTGAACATAACCACTCGCATGAGGCTTCCTTATCGTGAAGGTCAGACGAGATTGATTAATGACCAGAGAGGCCGTAAACGCAAATTTTAGACCTGTAGGAGCTGCCGAAGGCTGCGATGGGGGTGTGTCAGAATTAATGCTTCGCAGCCTTCGGCAGCTCCTACAGAGAATGCATTCACAGTCTTGTTGAATCGTCGCGGTCTAGTCGCAAGAGGCCCGCTACACCACATACCCCGCCATCTTCTCCTGAATGAAATCCAGGAAGCATTGAATCCTCAGCGCAAGCTGTGAGTTGCGGTAGTACACCGCGTGAATCGGCTGGCGATGACCGCTGTTGGCGGTCGGCAGGATGATTTTCAGGCGGCCCAGACGGATGTCTTCGTGGGTCATGAAATGCGACAGACAGACGATGCCCTCACCCGCGAGCGCCAAGTGGCGCAAGGTCTCGCCACTGGAGGCGGAAATCGCAGGTTTGATAAGCAACCGATCACCTTCTGCGTGGCGCAACGGCCAATGGTTGAGGGTTTCGGTGTGGGTAAAGCCCAGCAGTGTATGGCTGGCCAGAGCGGCCACTGTTTTCGGGTGACCATGACGCTCAAGATAGGCCGGGCTGGCCAGAATATTCAGCGGGCTACTGCCCAGAAAACGGGCATGCAGGGTTGAATCAGCAAGGGTGCCGATCCGGATGGCAACATCAGTACTCTGTTCCAGCAGATCAATGATCAGATCGTTGCTGTTCAGCTCCAGCTGAATTTCCGGGTAACGCTGACGAAACTCGGCCACATAGGGCACGACCGAATGCAGCATGAATGGCGATGCCGCGTTAATTCGCAGGCGCCCGGCCGGGGTCTGGTGACGCAGGGTCAGACGCTCTTCGAGGTCTTCCATTTGCGCGAGGATCTGCCGGGCCTGCTCCAGGAAGTACTTGCCCTCTTCCGTCAGGTCCATACGTCGCGTGGTGCGGTTGATCAGGGTGGTTTCCAGCTTGGCTTCAAGGCGCGACAGCGTGCGGCTGATGGCCGATGGCGTCTGCCCGATCTGTTCGGCCGCTGCAGAAATTGAACCGCTTTCGATGACTGAAACAAATACCTGTAATTCGTCAGACCGGGCTTTCATCCTTGTAACTCCGCTCGAAAATACGCGGGATAGTAGCGCTAATTTGAGCAAGAGTTGAAAACCAATACTGAGGGCCGAACCTGTGGGAGCGAATTCATCCGCGAAGAGATCAGTACACCCAATACATATCTATTGTCTGTGCCGCCGCTTTCGCGAATGAATTCGCTCCCTCAGGGGGCTGTGTCGCCCCTCAAACCTGCGATTGAACCCCAAACACCTGCGCCAAGTGCGCTTCGTAACGCTTCACGTCGTTCTCGATGTTCGGCATCTTCATGACATCCACCGCCAGGAAAGTCGGCAAGCCGGTCATGTCGAGGAACTCGTTGGCTTTGTGGAACGGGAAGTACACCGCATCCACACCCTTGCCTTCGAAGAAGTCAGTTGGGTCTTCAAAAGCTTGCTGTGGGGCATTCCAGGTGGCGGAAATCATGTACTGCTTGCCCTTGAGCAACCCACCGCTGCCGTACTTCTGCGACGCATCGGATCGGGTACGGCCGTCGTTGGCGTAAAGCGAACCATGCCCCTCAGTGAAGACCTCATCGATGTACTTCTTGACGGTCCAGGGTGCGCCCATCCACCAGCCTGGCATTTGATAGATGATCACGTCTGCCCACAGGTACTTCTGCACTTCATCAATGATGTTGTAGCCGCCATCAATGAAGGTTTCTTTGACGTCGAACCCGGAGCGATCCAGGTAAGCCACCGCCGCTTCGTGCAGGGTCGCGTTGTAACGGCCATCGGAGTGAGCGAATTGTTTGCCGCCGTTCAATAACAGAATCTTTTTCATGTGTTACCCCATCAAGTAAAAGGGAGGGTCATTAAATTTGATGGGCGAAAGATACAGGCTGAGGCCTGTCAGAATAAGGCCGACGAGATCAAATGACTTTTGATCCACAAGCACGAATAGACCTTCAATTATTGAAATCGACTAGCTAAGCATGAGATGCAAACCCAACATTCCCATGCCGATAAAGAACACCCGCCTGAACGTCTGCGCACTGATCCGTTGACGCAGCCATTGCCCGAACCACATGCCCAGCAGCGCGGGGATCAGCGCCAGAACAGAGGCCCCCAGCTCACCGCCACCCAGTGCGCCATTCCAGAACAGCCCCCCCGCCAAAGCCAGCGTCGAGACCGTGAACGACAGACCCAACGCCTGCACCAACGCGTTGCGCTCCAGACCCAATGCTTGCAGGTACGGTACCGCCGGGATCACAAACACCCCCGTGGCCGAGGTAATGATGCCGGTGATAAAACCACACGCGGGGCCGAGCCAGGCTTCATGGCGTGGCGCAATGCGCAGCGTCGGTAAAAACAGACCGCTCAAGGCGTAAAGCAACAAGGCCGCACCCAACGCCCGAGTCATCAATGGGCCGCTGCTGATGCCGATGAGCATGGACCCCAAGCCCGTCCCCAGAGCGATCATCAGCAACATAGGCCAAAGCCGCTTGAGCAGCGGTATCAGATGCCCACCCGTCATCAACTGCCAGACATTGGTCACGGTCGAAGGGATGATCAACAGGGCGGCAGCCTGCGCCGGAAGCATAGCCATCCCAAGCAAGCCCATGGCGACCGTCGGCAAGCCGAGGCCAATCACACCCTTCACGGTCCCGGCGAGTAGAAATGCCCCCAGCACCAATGTTGATAGGGCCCAGCCGAGTGTTTGATAGTGCTCGATAATGTCGTTCATGGGCGTATATTGGCAGCGCAGACCGTATTGGAAAATTCGCCATATACTGAGCCAGCCTCAGGCAGAGACAGAGGCTGTATTTACTTGCCGCTGTCTGAATACCTGTAGGAGCTGCCGAAGGCTGCGATGGCTTCGTGTCAGGGTCAACGCTTCGCAGCCTTCGGCAGCTCCTACAGAAAAATGTATTTCCATGCGGTGGTTTGCTTTGTTTTGAGATGAACCACACCGGAAACCCACATGCACTTCGATCTGATTGATCTACGCCTGTTTTTGAATGTGCTGGAAAGCGGCAACATCACCGCCGGAGCAGCGAGCAGTCATTTGTCGCTGGCGTCTGCGAGCGCGCGGATTCGCGGCCTTGAAGCTTCGCTGAATATCCCGCTGCTCGAACGCGGTCGGCGCGGCGTTACGCCCACGCCTGCTGGCAAGGCACTGGCGCAGCACGCACGGCTGATTCTGCAACAGGTCGAGCGCATGCAGTTTGATCTGGCGGACTACGCCAAAGGCTTTAAAGGTCAGGTACGCCTGCTGTGCAACAGCTCGACCCTCAGCGAACATTTACCTGAGCGACTCGCAGACTTTCTGGTCAGCCATCCAAACATCGACATTGATGTCGAAGAACAACCCAGCCTGCGCATCCTCCAGGCGCTGCGCCACGGTACCGCCGACATTGGCATTATTTCCGACGCCGTCGACGCCAGTGACCTGCAAACCCGACCGTTTCGAGCGGACCCCTTAAGCCTGATCATGCCGCAGGATCATCCATTGGCCCGCGAAAAACGCCTGTATTTCAGCCAGGCGCTGGATTACGAATTCGTCGGCCTGTCGGCCAACAGTGCGCTGGCCCTGCACCTGGAAGCTCAAGCGTTGCACGTCGGCAAACGGCTGCGCATCAGGGTGCGAGCTGAAGGCTTTGATGCAGCGATCCGAATGGCCAGCCACGGCGCAGGATTGAGTATCGTGCCGCAAGCAGCAGTGCAACGCTGGCAAGGGCAGCATGACTTCAAAAGTGTGCCGTTGAGCGACGCATGGGCCGATCGGCAATTGCTCCTGTGCGCAGTGGATTTCGATGCATTGCCCGGGTATGCGGCGGCATTGCTGGAGGCGTTGAGCATGAAAGGCCTGAGCGCCGGAAATTGAAATACGCCACCGCTACACATTTGGCAACGGGTCTGTGCCGCCAACAATCAGCATTACCCAACCCCCCCGACTATTCTGCTTCCAGCTATTGCCAATGACCTATCAGGAAGATCATGAAAATTCTCGTCACAGGCGCAACAGGTTTTATCGGAAAAGCGCTGCTGCACAGGCTTGCCACGGAGTCTGAATACCAAGTGACAGGTTCAACCCGCCAGGAAAATCCAGAGCCATCAATGGCTTCCCTGATTCAAGTAGGCACCGCCAATGCAGCGACCGACTGGTCCGCCGCTCTGCAAGACGTAGATGCCGTCATTCATGTTGCAGCCCATCTCGCCACGCCTGGCAGTTCGCTTAAAGAACTCAGAAGCACCAATGTCGATGGCACACTGGCCTTGGCACGGCAGGCGTTATCGGCAGGCACCCGACGTTTCATTTTCATCAGTTCGGTCGGCGTCAATGGCTCGACAACCCACCATGCCGCGTTTAACGAAATATCCCTGCCCGCCCCGGCGGATGACTACGCACAGTCAAAACTTGAAGCTGAGCAAGCGTTGCAAAAGCTATTAAAAGGCACCGAAATGGAATGGGTAATCATCCGCCCACCGCTGGTGTACGCAGGACACGCACCGAGAAATTTTTCTCGATTGATGCAATGGGTAAGTTCGGGCGTGCCCATGCCGTTTGCCGCCATTCATAACCGGCGCAGCATGATTGCCCTGGATAATCTGGTGGATTTCATTGCGCTGTGTATCAAGCACCCGGCGGCTGCCAACGAGCTTTTTCTGATATCCGACGGCACTGACATGTCTACTGCCCAACTGGTGACGCACCTGGCGAACGGCATGGGTTCCAGCGCCCGACTAGTGCCTGTGCCCAAGTCGTTATTGCGCCATGGGGCCAGGTTGCTCGGTAAAGGCCCGATGTATTCAACGCTGTGTGCGTCATTGGCGGTTGATTCGGACAAAGCCCGTCGAGTGCTCGGCTGGACGCCGCCCTTGGCAACCATTGATGCGTTGATACAAAGCGGTCGTGACTACCGCAGGTTGAACACCTGAAAACGCGCCAATAAAAAACCCGCTCCGGAGGATGAATCCGGAGCGGGTTACATCTCGATGGGGATCGAAACGGGTTACAGGATGCTGATCGGGTACTCGATGATCAGACGCGTGTCATCGATTTTACCGGCACCATCAGAGGACGGGCTACGGTAGCTGGCAGCACGAACTCGCAGGCTCAGATCCTTGGCAGGGCCGGACTGGAAGACATACTTCGCTTCGATGTCGCGTTCCCAGGCCTTGGCATCATCACTGGTCGCGGTTTTGAAGTCGGTGCCTTTCACATACCGCGTCATGAAGCTCAGACCCGGCACGCCATAGGTCGCCATGTTCAGGTCGTAACGAGCCTGCCAGGACTTCTCGTCTTCATGGTTGAAGTCGGAATACTGAACCGAGTTACCGAGGAAGATGGTGCTATTACCGTCGATACCGTAGTCGTAGCCTTTGGTGCCGTTGACCACCTGACGACCCACCTGGAAGGTGTGCGCGCCAATGCTGTACGACGCCGTGAGGCTCCAGATGGTGTTGTCGTATTTGCCCAACTCTTCTTTGCCAATGCTCTTGGTGTCGTAAGCGTTGAGGTCAAACTTCACGGCATCTTGCGGCGTCAGCGCGAGCGCATAGGTCAGGCTGCCGTAGTATTTGCGCCAGACATCTTCGACGTTGGAGTAGTACGCGCTGGTCGACAGGTTCTTGTTGAACTTGTACGCGCCGCCACCGAAGTTGATGACGTCCAGGCCCGCATTATCGTGGGAACTCTGGTTACGGTTTCTCAGTGCTGTGAAGTGACCGCCTTGCAGCGTGAGGTTATCGATCTCATTGCTGGTGACCAAAAGACCTTGGGCAGTTTCCGGCAACAGACGGCTGTCAGAGGTGGCGAACACCGGGTTGTTGACAACCTGATCACCAAACTTGAGCACAGTTTTGGAGATGCGCATTTTTACTGCTGCGCCCGCATAGCCGTAGTCGTCTTTAACGCCTTGGCCATCTTTGGTGGGTTGCAGCAAACCGGTGCCGCCGCCGAAGCGACCACCGCCGGTGTCCAGCTTCATGCCGTACAGGCCAATGGCATCAAGACCGAAACCTACAGTGCCTTGGGTGAAGCCGGATTCGAAGTTACCGATGAAGCCCTGAGCCCACTCTTCGCCGTAAGCTTTGGTCGCGTTAGTCGCGCGGTTATCACGGTTCATGTACATGTTGCGCGCCTTGACGTTCAACTTGGCGCCTTCCATAAAACCCTTGGCGTCTGCCTGAGAATCAGCGAAAACCGGCTGCACAGATCCCGCTGCCACTGCCAAGGCAATGACACTCAATTTACTGACATTCATTACTGCTGCTCCGTTGGTTATCGCATCCGCTCTCCTTCGTTGGGCGAGCGGATATTTATTGGCAGATTCAGAAGGGAATGTTTCTTTCGCCAATACATTCGCGATGGCTTTCTTATTATCAAGAAGCTCATTGGATAAGCAGCTTGTAGACACACACAGCCAGCCCCGGCTTCTTCTCCCCAAGAAGCCCCCACCCCAGGTCTGGCTTGTTACTACTCTCCCTAGTAGCCCTGTTCCGAGTTCACCTGATTCGCCAAGGGTAGCTCCGCATCAAGGCGTTTCAGGTTCCCCAGAATCTGTTCAGCTATCACTTCGTAGGAAGCGGATGAAGCAATGTGCGGCGTCACGCATATCTGCGGATGGCGCCAGAATGGATCTTCCTTGGGTAACGGTTCCTGCTCGAATACATCCAGCAAAGCGCCACGCAACTGACCGCTGTCCAGCGCTGCCAGCAAGTCATCGCAACGCAGATGTTCGCCACGACCACAGTTAATAACCACCGAGCCTTTCGTCATGAGTGCGAAGGTCTCGCGATTCAGAATGCCGACTGTCTCTGTGGTAAGAGGCAATAAACAGACCAGGATGTCCAGACCGCTCAAAAATTCATTGAATTCAGCTAATTGGAAGGTTTTTACACCTTCAACCTGCTGCGGACGCCGTGCCCAGCCACGCGTGTCGAAACCCAGCCCCGCCAGCTGCACCGCAACGGCGCGCCCCAACTCGCCAAGCCCCATAACGCCCACCCGGGTTTGCTTGGCAGGTTGCTGTCCTGGGCGGTTCCACAGCACACGGGCCTGATTTTTCAGCATCTGATCAAAGCCGCGGTGGTAATGCAAAACACCCCACAACACGTACTCGATCATGCCCAGCCGATGGTCTGGATCGATGATGCGGCAGACAGGAACGTGTGCTGGCCGACTCGGGTCTTTGAAGATCTGGTCAGCACCGGCAGCGATGGAATGAATCAGGCGCAGGTGAGGGAACATCCCCAGATCGCCCGCTGACGGATTCCAGCAAAGTGCAACTTTAGCTTCCTGCGCACCCGCTTCGCCCGGCCGCAAAATGGTCAGCGATGAGTCCAGCGCCAGGAGATTTTCACGAACCCGACCCAGGCCGCCGCCTGATCCAAGCAGTACCAGAGGCTTCATGAGCAATACTCGTGACGCTGGCTGGCGATCAGTTCCAGTGCAGCCTCCCAGGCCAGTTCGGTGATGCCATCGCTGTCATCGGCCTCGAACTGCTGCGCAGTGTGCTCGCAGACCTGCGGGTCGGGCTGTATCAATTCGGTGCCGCCAGCCAATGCCTGAACCTGCGCCTGGCAGGCACGCTCCAGAAAGTAAATATTGGAGAACGCTTCAGCGGCTGAACCGCCTGCTACCAACAAGCCGTGATTACGCAAAATCATCGCATTGGTACTGCCCAGATCGGCCACCAGACGCTCGCGCTCGGCGAGGTCCAGCGCGATGCCTTCATAGGTGTGATAACTCAAACGGTTGTAGAACTTCAGCGCATGTTGACTCAGTGGCAGCAGCCCGCCTTTTTGCGCCGCCACCGCCATACCGGCCGCCGTGTGGGTATGAATCACACAGTGCGCATCAGGGCGTGCTGCATGGATCGCCGAATGAATGACAAAGCCCGCACGGTTGACGCGATGCTCGGGGTAGAACTCATCGACGACGTTGCCCTCGCTGTCGATCTTCACCAGTGTGCTGGCGCTCATGCGCTCGAACAACGTGCCATAGCGATTGATCAGAAAGTGCCCGCTGTCGCCCGGCAGCCGCAAGGAAATATGCGTATCGATCAGGTCGGTCATGCGGTAGTAAGCCAGCAAACGGTAGAGCGCGGCGAGCTCGCAACGGGCGGCGCGCTCGGTCTCGGGCATGTGCAGCGGTAGCCGATTGTGGCTGGCAGGAGCGGACATCGTGGGTTCCATCAAAAAGGTCATGGCGCAATTTGTGCAGCCTTTTTAAGAGCAAAGGGCAACGCAGTTCAATTCGCCATTACTTATATTCATTATTTTTTTCACCAATAAAGGCTGTGCAGTGACTCAATCAACTAGCCCGGTAGCCATTCCCCGCCCCTCTTCGCGACCATTGGGCGAGCGACTGGACTGGAATCTGTTGCGTACATTTCAGGTCGTGGCACAGGAACTGAGTATCAGCCGCGCCGCAGTGCGTCTGCACCTCTCCCAGCCTGCGGTGAGCCAGGCGATCAAGCGTCTGGAAGAGCAACTCGGCGCGGCGCTGATCGAGCGCCGTGGACCACGCTTTCTGCTCACCCAATCAGGTATCGAAACCCTGCGCGTGGCGGCGGAAGTGCAAGGCCACTTCACGCAACTGGACGCGGCCCTTGAGCGCAGCAGCGATCAGGTGGTGGGGAAAGTTCGCCTGCTCACGGTGAGTGGCATTCGCTGCCCGGCCTACGACAGGTTTCTTTTGGAGCTGCATCGCGACTATCCCGGTATCACCCTGGAAATCGACGTGCAATCGAGCGATGCGATTCTCAGTTCCCTCGCCCAGAAGACCGCCAGTGTCGGCCTCGCGGTCAACCGTAGCGCCCCTGCCTGGCTCGGCCAGCAGTGCCTGACTCAAGAGCACTACGCGTTTTATTGCAGCGACGCGCACCCTTTATATGGACGTGAGGACCTGAGCCTCGCAGACCTGCGTAACGAGCCGTTGATTATTTTCACCGGGGATCTGCTGGGCGGCACACTGTCATCGCTGGCCGAGTTTCGCGACCTGCATCAGTTGACCGGGCAAATCGTCGCCTCGTCAGCCAATACTCAGGAGGTGTTACGTCTGGTGCTGGCGGGTTTCGGCATCGCTTGCCTGCCGCAGCACATCTGCCAGAAAGAATTGAGTGCCGGGCATCTGTGGCGCCTGCCGCCTGAAGAAGGCGTTGGCTCCGTGGACATCAGCCTGCTGTGGAATCAGGAGCAACGCCTGACAAAAGCCGAATCGGTTTTCCTGCAACGCCTGCGTGAAGCGTCGAGTAATAGCCAACCCACCCCATAATGTTCAGTTCAGGTGCACGATAAGCGGGTATTTACGTAACATGCACCGACAGCGCGCACTTAGTTAACGCTTATTAACTTTGGTTATTAGCCGCTGAACTTTCCTGCATTATCTGCAGAAAAGCATCCACTAACGGGTTACGTGGAACCTGTTGCCTGTACAACAATTTCACCGGTGTGGCGATGACAAATTTTTGCCTCTTTATGGAGCGCATCTCACCACGCTCAACATAACTTCTCGCCCAATGAACGGGCAAATAACCCAGGTAACGACCGGTTTTAATCAAGATCGCCACCGCCTCAACCTGAGTGGCCACCGCCGTCACTTCGCGGCTGCTCATTAGTTTCGGCTTGCCGGCATGAACAGCATAAGCGTGCTCAACGAACTCTGCCTGAGACAGGCACTGCTCATCGATACTTTCATCATTCATGGCAAAAAATGGATGACCGCTCGAACAGTAAAGCTCTGATATCTCGTCGTACAACGGCATCACCTGAAAGTCATCCTTGCCGCTGTAAACCGGGACAATGCCCACCGCAAAACGGCCCTTCAGAATACCTTGTTCGATTTCATCCAGCGGTGCCACATTGAGACGCACCTTGGCCTTGGGAGCCTTTATTTGCAAGGCTTTCAGGGCTTCAACCAAGGGCGATCCGGGGTCTGAAACGGTGTTATCAATCACCGCGATATTCAAATCGCCCAGTAATTCACCACGCACATTACCGAGGCGATCACGAAAGTTGTCCAGCGCCATGAACAGGTCAAGGCTGGCGTCATAAATGATCTTGCCTTGTTCGGTCAGGCAGAACTTTTCCCGCCCGCGCGTACATAGGCGCATGCCGAGTCTGATTTCAAGATCGGATATCTGTTTGCTGATTGCAGCCAGGCTGATATTCAGTTCTACCTGTGCCGCAGTAAAGCCTCCGGCTTCAACCACTGCCCTAAAAACCTTGAAGAGTTTCAAGTCCATGGCAGTGGCCATTGACATCGCCGCTTCACCACTTCTTTTTGGCAGGTTTCCAGTTTCAGTAAGTTGACTTGCCATTTAAAACATTTCCCCACGCGTTGGTTTTTTCTAGCATCCCTCTCAATTGATCGATTCAACGTTATGTGTAAGCCCACTTATTCCTTGCTCGCCCTGCGATCTTCACATCGCAGTTGATAACACACAAAAGGGTTTGAGCAATCAACGTGCCAACGGAGAATTTACATGTCTGACGCCACTGATCGCCTTTGGGGCGCACGTTTCAAGACCGGCCCGGCAGAAGCCATGGCCAACCTGTCCCGCTCGCCACGCGCTTACTTCCGTCTGACGCCGTACGACATTGCTGGCTCCAAGGCGCACGCCAATGAACTGAATCGCGCCGGGCTGCTGGACGCCGACGAAACCGCACGCATCATTGAAGCGCTGCGCACTATCGATGTGGACTTCGCTGCGGGCAGCATTGAACCGATCGCCGCCGACGAAGACGTGCACACGTTCATTGAGCGTCTGCTGACCGAACGCCTTGGCACACTGGGCGGCAAATTGCGTGCGGGCCGTTCACGCAATGATCAGTCAGCGAATGACATGCGCCTGTTCCTGCGCGATCAAGTGCGGGTCATGACCCTGGCCATTCTCGAACTGCAAAAGGCGCTGGTCTCGCAAGCCGAGCAGCACATCAACACCATTGCGCCGGGCTTTACTCACTTGCAGCAGGCGCAGCCGATCGTGTTCGCTCATCATTTGATGGCGCATGCTCAGGCCATTCACCGTGACGTTCAGCGCCTGCAAGACTGGGACAAACGCTTCAATCTGTCGCCACTCGGCGCGGCCGCTCTGGCAGGCTCGGCCATCGCCCGCGACCCGCAACGTTCGGCAGCAGAAATGGGCTACAGCGGCCCCTGCGAAAACTCCATCGACGCTGTCGCCAGCCGCGATCACGTCGCTGAATTCCTGTTCTGCAGCAGTATGCTCGGCATCAATATTTCGCGACTGGCCGAAGAGTTCTGCCTGTGGACGTCGCGTCAGTTCCGCTGGGTGGAACTGGACGACGGTTACGCCACCGGCAGTTCGATCATGCCGCAGAAAAAGAACCCGGATATCGCTGAACTGGCCCGCGGCAAATCAGGCCGATTGATCGGCAGCCTGACCGGCATTCTGGCCGTGCTCAAGGCTCAGCCACTGTCGTACAACCGTGATTTGAGCGAAGACAAACACGCGATTCTCGACAGCCTGGAAACCGTGCATCTGGTGCTACCCGCGTTCGCTGGCATGGTCCAGACCATGAAAGTTCGCGCTGACGAATTGCTGCGTCAGGCACCACTGGGCTTCACCCTCGCTACCGAAGTTGCCGACTGGCTGGCGGTGCGTGGCGTGCCGTTCAAAGAGGCCCACGAGATCACCGGCAAGCTGGTGCAACTCTGCGAGGAAAACAATATTGGCCTGGAAGAACTCAGCACCCAACAACTGGCCGCAACCGACTCACGCCTGACGCCGGAAGTGCTCGACGCGCTGACGCTGGAAGCCGCGTTGGCCGCGCGCAGTGGCTGGGGCGGTACGTCGCCCGTGCGGGTTGCCGAGCAGATCGAGCGCTTCAAGGCGCAACTGATCGCGCAGGAAAAATGGGCACTCGACTACGCGGGCCCGCGCGGCTGATTCATCGGAGGGTATTGCATCATGTCCAAGCCTCAAGCTTCTGCGAGCGCCGAGCGCGCTTCACTTGCAGCCAAGTACGACATTTCGACCTACAAGGTGGTACCGCGTCGTTACTACGGTCGCTACTTCGCCGCGACACTCATCGTGGTGATGTTGATCGGCCTGGCTAACGCCTTTATCAACGGCAATATCGAATGGAGTTTCGTGCGGCAGTTCCTGACCGCCGAATCGATCATGTTCGGCCTGCTGAACACCATCATCATGTCGATTCTGGCCATGGCGCTTGGAGTCGTGCTCGGGGTCATCGTGGCGGTGATGCGCATGTCGCAGAACCCGCTGCTGCGCTATGTCGCTCAGGGTTACACCTGGCTGTTCCGCGGGACGCCGCTGATCCTGCAACTGCTGCTGTGGTTCAACCTGGCGCTGATCTTCCCGACCCTGGGCATCCCCGGTCTGTTCGAGTTCAAGACCGTTGAAGTGATCACGCCGTTTGCCGCTGCGCTGTTGGGCCTGGGGATCAACCAAGGTGCCTACACCGCCGAAGTGGTGCGTGCCGGGCTGCTGTCGGTGGACAGCGGCCAGTATGAAGCCGCCAAGTCCATCGGCATGCCGCGCTTGCAGGCCTTGCGCCGGATCATCCTGCCGCAGGCCATGCGCATCATCATCCCGCCGGTCAGCAACGAGTTCATCGGCATGGTGAAGATGACCAGTCTGGCCAGCGTGATTCAGTACTCGGAACTGCTGCACAACGCCCAGAACATTTACTACGCCAACGCCCGCGTCATGGAGTTGTTGATCGTGGCCGGCATCTGGTATCTGGCGGTCGTGACCATCCTGACCCTGGGTCAGAGCCGACTGGAAAAACGCTTCGCCCGCGGCGCTGGCAAACGTAACTGAGCCTCAGGAGGCGCAATCATGCTGAACATCGTCAAGGCGGTAGACGTCAACAAGTTCTTCGGCGACTTCCAGGCGCTCAAGAACGTGAATCTGGAAATCCCTCACGGCGAGGTGCTGTGCATCATCGGCCCGTCAGGCTCGGGCAAAAGCACGTTGCTGCGGTGCATCAACCAGCTGGAAAAGGTCGATGCAGGCGGCTTGTGGGTGGATGACGAAATCCTCGGTTTCCGTACCGACGGCCACAAGCTGGTGGAACTGAGCGACGTACAAATCGCAAAGCAGCGGCTCAAGACCGGCATGGTGTTCCAGCGCTTCAACCTGTTCGCCCACATGACGGTGCTGGAAAACATCATCGAAGGGCCATCCCAGGTGCTGCGCCAGCCTGTTGAAGACTGCCGCGAACTGGCCATGGAACTGCTCAAGCGTGTCGGCCTGGAAGCCAAGGCCAATGCTTACCCCATCGAGCTTTCGGGTGGTCAACAGCAAAGGGTCGCCATCGCGCGTGCCTTGGCCATGCGCCCCAAGCTGATGCTGTTCGATGAGCCGACTTCGGCCCTCGACCCCGAGCTGGTCGGGGAAGTGCTGTCGGTCATGCGCGACCTGGCCAAAAGCGGCATGACCATGATCGTGGTCACTCACGAACTGGGCTTTGCCCGGGAAGTGGCCAACCGCGTGGTGTTCATGGATGCGGGGCAAATCATAGAGACGGGGGCACCGGAAGACGTGCTGATGAACCCGCGCAATCAACGCACCCAGGATTTTATTGCTGCCGTTCTGAATTGATCCCTAACCCTTGCTGAGGATGTCCAATTTGAAAACTTTCGCGCTTACCGCTACCGCTGTACTGTCCGCCCTGATTTCGGTTTCGAGCTGGGCAGCCGACACTCACGCACTGCCAAAATCCATCAAGGAAAAGGGCTTCATTGCTGCAGGCATTGCCCCGAATTATCCTCCGATGGATTTCAAGGACCCGGCAACCGGCAAACTGACCGGCGTCGATTACGACCTCGGTACCGAAATTGCCAAGCGTCTGGGTGTCGAGATCAAGTGGCAGGAAACCGCTTTCGAGCAAATGGTCAGCGGCTTGGCAACCAACCGTATCGACATCGTACTGTCGGGTATGACCGACACCCCTGAGCGTCAGCAGACGGTGGACTTCGTCGACTACTTCAGCACCGGCCCGCAGTTCTACACCCTTGAATCGCAGAAAGACCTGAAGACCGTTGAAGACATGTGCGGCAAGAAGATCGGCACCAGCCGCCGTACCACGTTCCCGGTAGAGATCGCTAAATGGAGTGACGTAAATTGCGTCGCCAAAGGCAAACCGGCGATCACGGTAGTCGGCACCGAAGGCAGCGCCGATGCTCGCGCCCAACTGCGCCAGTCGCGTCTGGACGCCGCTGTGCAAGGCAGCGAAACCCTGCCGTACATTCAGGGCCAGGAACCCGGTGTGTTCAAAGTGCTGGGTGAGCCATTGGCTCGTCAGCTCACCGGTCTGGGTGTTGCCAAACATAATCCGGAGCTGAGCGCAGCGATCATCGCCACCCTCAACGACATGATCAAAGACGGCACTTACGAGCAGATCCTCGGCAAGTGGCAGCTCCAGAACGGCGCAGTCAAAGAAGCTGTTCTGAACGGCGCCAAGTAAGCCAAACGACACTCGCCCATGGATCGGGCGGGTGATGCTCAACGGTTTGCAATGGAGACGCCCATGTTTGCCACCCACGATCTGCGCTGGCCCGATAACGCCCGCGCCAGTGTCGCCCTGGCGTTCGATCTGGACGGTCCGACCGGTGCTGCGATGCTCGACGGCTCGATCTGGCAGAAACCGGAATACTTCACTTTCGGCAGCTATGGCCCCTATCGCGCCTTGCCTCGCCTGCTGGACATGCTCAAGGCCCATGCCACACCAGCGACATTTTTTGTCCCGAGCTGGGTGGTGGAAAACTGGCCGCGCCAGTGCCAGGCAATCATCGAACACGGCCACGAAGTGGCTTATCACGGCTATCGCCACGAATCTTTTTTCGCCCTGGACCTGCAAGCCCAGCGCGACGTCATGAAGGTCAGCGCCGACATTTTCAAACGTTATCTGGGCATCACTGCCACAGGTTTCCGCACGCCTTCAGGCGATTGGCAAAAAGAAACACCCGCCCTGCTCATGGACTGCGGCGTGACCTACTCCAGCAGCATGCGCGGCGACGACCGCCCGTATTTCATTGAAGTGCCCGGTCAGCCAGACGGCTTAGTGGAAATTCCAGGCCGCTGGGAGCTGGACGATTACGCCTCGCTGGCTTACACCCGGGCGCCGAACTATCCCACCGGGCTGGACCGCATCGCCAGCTACGACCAGACGCTGGACAACTGGTGTCGCGAGTTCGATGGCACTTATCGCGAAGGCCTGTGCATGACCACGCTGTTCCACCCCAAGATCAGCGGCAAACCGGGGCGCATCGGCATACTCGAACGCTTTCTCGAACACATGCACAGTCATCCCGATGTCTGGTTTGCAACCTGCAACGATATCGCCAGGTTCTGGCTCAAGGAGCATCGGCATGACTGAATCCAGTTCCGTATGGCCCGCGCCGTATCGTTGCGCGGTGGTGATCACGTTCGATTACAACGATGTGCACGGCATCCTGACTCAAGTCCCGGCCATCGCAGGACGGGATAAAAGCCTTTCGGTATGGCGCTACGGCACCACGCGTGGCG
This sequence comes from Pseudomonas viridiflava, assembly GCF_900602065.1. GTDB lineage: Bacteria > Pseudomonadota > Gammaproteobacteria > Pseudomonadales > Pseudomonadaceae > Aquipseudomonas. The sequence continues at coordinate 213,095 of NZ_UWFN01000328.1, forward strand.
TTGAACGCGTGCTGCAGATTCTGGCTGATCAGAACCTTCCTTCGACCTGGTGCATCCCCGGTATTGTCGCCGAGGAAAACCCGCAGGTGATTCAGGCCATCAACGCTGCCGGGCACGAAATCGCCTGTTCAGGTTATCGCCATGAAGACTTTTCAACACTGGATCTCGCCGCACAACACGCCTCGCTAAAACGAGGCTGCCAGGTGATTACCGAGATGACCGGTCAGCGGCCCAGCGGTTTTCGCGCACCCGCGGGCAGTTATGCACCGGGCTTCGTCGATGCCTTGCGTGAAGAAGGCATCGCCTGGTCGTCGTCGTGGGCAGGCGATGATCTGCCCTACCTGCATCCGGCAACCAACGCTGACAGCCAACCGCTGGTTGAACTGCCGCTGCACTGCGAGCTGGAAGACGAGCCTTACTTCGCCTTCAACCTTGCGCCTGCCGTGCCGGTCAGCCAGGCGCGAATCGGCTCCAGCGCCGAGGTGTTGAAAAACTGGCAGCATGACTTCAATGGCTTCCACCGTTTCGGCCTGTGTTACGTGCTGCGCCTGCATCCGGAAACCTTGGGCACTGTTGGCCGTAGCGGCTTGCTCCTGGAGTTGCTGAGCTGGCTCAAGGCGCAGCCGGATGTCTGGTTTGCCACTGCCGAGGAGGTTGCCGATTGGTGGAGCGGTAACCACAGCAGCCTGCCTGAAGATCACCCGGCTGCGGTGTTTGAGCGGCACAACAAAGTCCGGAACGCCTGACAATCTGACGCCTGACATTGATCCTGTAGGAGCTGCCGAAGGCTGCGAATGCGGTGGGTCAGGAAAAAGCCATCGCAGCCTTCGGCAGCTCCTACAGAAATCGCGGTACGTCCAATTTATGAGCCTCTCTTTATGACCAACGCCGTTGAAACCCTCAGCCAGTTCATCTGCCGCACTTCGTTCGATGAATTCCCCGAAGCGCTGGTGGTTAAAGCCAAACAGCATCTGCTCGATACCTTGGGCGCTGCGCTGGCCGGGTCGCAAACCCCGCTGACGCAAAATGCACTGCGCGCCATGGACGCCAGCGAAGCGGAAGGCGCATCGGTGATATGGGGTGCCGACTATGGTTTGTCAGCGCGAAACGCAGCGTTGATCAACGGCATCGCCGCGCATGCGCTGGAGCTGGATGATTCAGGCGGTTGTGATCATTCTGGCGCTGTGGTCGTGCCGGCCATGCTTGCAGTGCTGCCGCTGTGCGAGCCGATGCCGGACGGCAAAGAACTGATAACCGCCATGATCATCGGCTACGACGTGGCGCGCCGGGTGCTTGAAGCTTGCGGGGGCTATTCACCGCACAACGAAGCGGGATGGCACTCCACTGGAACCTGCGGTGTATTCGGCGCGGCTGCGGCATGCGCACGGTTGCTGAGGCTTGATGAGCAACAGACGGGATCGGCACTCGGCCTTTCAGCCAGCATGAGTGGCGGCTTGTGGGCGTTCATTCACGATGGCGCCGACAGCAAAAAGCTCCATGCCGGACGCCCGGCCGAAGGCGGCGTACTCGCAGCCTTGCTCGCCCGGGAAGGCATCACCGGGCCGACACAGGTATTCGACGACGTGTGGGGCGGATTTTTGCGCACACTCGCTCGCGACACGGCACAACCTCAAGCGCTGACCGAAGGCCTCGGCGAGGTCTGGAAACTGGCGCGCTGTTCGATCAAGCCGTATGCCGCGTGCCGTGGCACACATTCGGCCATCGATGCCATCGGTCAGTTGCTGAACGAGCTACAAATCACTGCAGAGCAGGTGAAATACATCGACGTGAACGCCAGCGCATTTCTGGTGGACATGTGTGCCGGGCTCGACACAAAAACCCTGGCGGCGGCGCAAATGAGCCTGCCATACGCCCTGACTGTGCGTTGCGTACTGGGCCATGCGGGGCTTGATGCATACGAAGAGAAAAAGCGCACATCACCGGCGTTGCTGGCGTTCATGCAGAAGATTCAAATACACGTCGATGCGTCGCTTGCGCCACTGGATGAGCCGCATGTCACCCTGTTGTGCGAAGACGGACGCAGCGCTTCATTACAAATCAAAACCCCGCTGGGTGGCCCACTGAACCCGATTGGCGACAGCGAGCTTTGGCAGAAATACAGCTCGCTGGCCAACCGCGCCCTCCCCGCCATGCAGGCCGAACACCTGGGCGAGTTGTGCCTGAATCTGCAGCACATCACTGACTTGCAGGAGTTGCTGGATCTGTTGCGCGCGCCTTAGGCGAAACAGGCGGCGCCCAACGATGAGAGGCTGGAATGCAATCATCTGTGGGAGCAGAGCTTGCTCGCGATAAGGCTTGATGCGATCTAAAGTGAACCGCGTTCAACCTTATCGCGAGCAAGCTCTGCTCCCACATTGAATTGCATCAGTTTCATACCTTCTTGCGATACCCCTCAACAATCGCCGAGAAGTCCTTGCCGCCCTCGCCACGCTGACTCATCGCCTGATACAGCTGTTGCGCCACTGCACCGAGGATCACCGGTTGGTGTGCGACCCGCGCCGCCTCTGTAGCCAGGCCAAGATCCTTGAGCATCAGCTCGGCACCAAAGCCGCCGGTATAACCTCGGGAAGCTGGCGCGGTGTCGACGATGCCCGGCCATGGGTTGTACATCTCGGAACTCCAGCAGCGCCCTGTCGAGGTGTTGATAATCTTCGCCAACACCTCAGTGTCGATGCCCAACGAATCGCCCAACGCCATGGCTTCGGCCACGCCGATCATGGAGATACCCAACAGCATGTTGTTGCAGATTTTGGCGATTTGCCCGGTGCCGATGCCACCGCAATGAACGATGTTCTTGCCCATCTGCGCCAGCACTGGCTTGAGCGTTTCGAAATGCTCGTCGCTGGCACCGACCATGAATGTCAGCGTACCTGCCTGCGCGCCCCCGGTACCGCCGGAAACCGGCGCATCGCCCAGGCTCACGCCTTGCTTCGCCGCTGCCGCAGCCACTTCGCGAATGGTTTGCGGGTCAATGGTGCTGCAATCCACTGCCGGTACACCTGAGCCGATCCCCGCAAGCACGCCATCCTCACTGAGATAGACGCTGCGCACATGAGCAGCCGCGGGCAGCATGGTGATGACCAGTTCAGCGCCTTGAGCTGCATGTCTGGGCGACTCACTGATGCGCCCGCCCAACGCTGCAAGCTCGTTGAGGATGGTGGTATTGAGGTCGAACAGATGCAGATGATGCCCGGCCTTGAGCAGATTACGGGCCATCGGCGCGCCCATGTTACCCAGGCCGATGAATGCGATTTTCATTGTTGTTCTCCTGATTCCGAAATCAATCCGATCTCCTGTGGGAGCTGAGTTTGGTCTGGGCGGCATTCCGACGATAAGGCTGGACACGGTTCACTCTAGAATTGCGGTGCACCTATCGCGAGCAAGCTCAGCTCCCACAGGATTGTTCTTCTACTTGAGGTTTATGGTGGTATTCACCCCGTCATTAACGCTGTCATCGTCAAACCAGCGGCTCGTGACGGTCTTGGTCTGAGTGTAGAACTGCACCACCTGTTTGCCGTATGGACCGAGGTCGCCGAGCTTGGACCCGCGTGAACCGGTGAAGCTGAAGAACGGCACGGGCACCGGAATCGGAATGTTGATGCCCACCTGGCCCACGTCAATTTCACTCTGGAATTTGCGAGCTGCCGCGCCGCTCTGGGTGAACAGGCCGGTGCCATTGCCATACGGATTGGCATTGACCAGCGCGATGGCCTGATCGAGCGTGTCGACTTCCAGCACCACCAGCACCGGACCGAAGATCTCCTGCGTGTAGATCTGCATGTCGGTGGTCACCCCGGAAAACAGCGTCGGCCCGACGAAATTGCCATCCTCAAAACCCGGTACCTTGATGTCGCGACCATCCAGTTCCAGCTTCGCACCTTCCTTCACTCCGCTTTCGATGAGGTCCAGAATCCTCTGCTTTGCGCGTCTGGAAATGACTGGGCCGACATCGGTACCCGCCTCGCTTCCGGCATTGACCTTGAGTTTCTGAGCAAGGGCTTTGAGGTCCGGCAGCCACTGTTTCGCCGCACCGACCAGGACGACGACCGACGTGGCCATACAACGCTGACCGGCAGCGCCAAAACCGGCCCCGACCAGCGCATTCAGGGTTTGCTGACGATTGGCGTCGGGCAGCACCACGGCATGGTTCTTCGCGCCCATCATCGATTGCACGCGTTTGCCATGCTGACCGGCAAGGTTGTAGACGTGAGTGCCGACGGCCGTGGAGCCAACAAAGGACACGGCTTTGATGTCCTTGTGGGTGCAGATGGCGTCCACCACCTCTTTGCCGCCATGCACCACGTTGAGTACACCGGGGGGAACGCCCGCCTCCACCGCCAACTCGACCAGCAACATGGTCGACATCGGGTCCTGTTCGGACGGCTTGAGGACAAAAGTATTACCGCAGGCGATGGCCATCGGAAACATCCACAGCGGGATCATTGCCGGGAAGTTGAATGGGGTGATACCGGCGCAGACGCCCAAGGGTTGGCGCAACGTATAAGTATCAACGCCGCCAGCCACGTTTTCAGAGAACTCGCCCATTTGCAGGCTGCCAATGGAGCAGGCGTGCTCGACGACCTCCAGGCCGCGAAAGATGTCACCCTCCGCATCCGCGATGGTCTTGCCCTGCTCCGCGCTCAGCACAGCTGCGATACGCGGCGAGTGCTCACGAATCAAGGCCTGCAGTTTCAACATGATGCGCATCCGCGCACCGATCGGCGTATGGCGCCAGGTCTGAAAAGCCTTCTGTGCGGCGGCCACGGCGGCATCCACTTCGCCGGAGGTGGCGAACGGCACCTGAGCCAGCACTTGCTGGGTCGCCGGGTTGATGATGTCGTGCCACTCGCTGCTCTGTGATTCAACCCACTCACCGTCGATCAGCAGTTTGACGCGATCCACGGCGTTACCGTTTTTGTTGTGCGAAGCGTTCATCGATATCTCCTGATCAACAGTTATTCAGAACTCGAGCTGGACGCCCGATGCCGAGGCGGATCGCGCTTCATCAGCGCGGTACAAACCAGAGCCACAACGCCCATACCCACCAGATAAACGATCACGTAATGCGGGCTGCCATCGGCGTAAGCCAGCAGCTTTGTGGCAATCATCGGCGCAAAACCGCCGCCTAATACGCCAGCCAGTTGCACTGAAACCGAAATCCCGCTGTAACGGATTTCTGCCGGAAACTGCCGGGCGAACAACAGAGATTCCGGGGCATACAGGATTGGAAAGACCACGCCCACCGCCAGCACCATCGCCCACCAGACCAACAGCGGCTCACGGGTGCCGAGCATGGCAAAGAACGGATAAGCAAATGCGCACAGCAGCAATAAACCGGCGAAGTACAAACGGCGTTGGCCGACTTTGTCCGAGAGGTAGCCGCAGAACGGCATCGTGACCAATGAAAGGGCTGCGCCCGCGGTGATCGCATTAAGCACATCGGCGCGCGGGATCTGTAGCTGATTGGCCGCATAGGCCAGAGCAAAGGTCACCGACATGTAGAACCAGGCGTTCTCTGCGGTGCGCGCGCCGATAATGGTCAGGGTCTCGCGTGGGTGTTCACGCAGCACTCTGAACAGCGGTACCTTGACGGCGATTTTGTCCTGCTTGAGTTTTTCGAAGTCCGGCGACTCCGGCACTTTCAGGCGGATCAGCCAACCCACGCCCAGCAACACGATGCTGGCAATGAACGGCAACCGCCAGCCCCAACTGAGCATGTCTTCTTCGGGGAGTTTGGCGACCATGCCCATGGCCAGCGTCGCCAGTACTAAACCTGCACCTACGCCGGTTTGCGGCAGGCTGCCGTAGAAGCCTTTTTTACCTTCGGGCGCATGTTCGACGGCCATCAATACGGCACCGCCCCATTCGCCGCCGACCGCCATGCCTTGTAGAAAGCGCATGACCACCAGAATCAGCGCCGCCCAATAGCCGATCTGCTCGTAGGTGGGTATCAGGCCAATGATGATGGTCGGAATCCCCATCATCATCAGGGTCATCAACAGCATGGACTTACGCCCGATGCGGTCGCCGAAATGCCCGAAAATAATCCCGCCCAAAGGCCGCCCGAGAAAGCCCACTGCATAGGTGGCGAATGCCGCCAATACGCCGGTGATCGGGTCCAGTGCCGGAAAGAAGATTTTGTTGAAGATCAGAGCGGCAGCAGTGCCGTACAGGAAAAAGTCGTACCACTCGATGGTAGTGCCCGCCATGCTCGCGGCACCGGCAAGGCGATAGGATTTGGCTTTTTTCGCGGGCCCGGCATCGAGTGCGCCAGCGTCCGCCGTCATTGCGTCCTTCATAAACTCCTCCGCTTATTTATTGTTGTGCAGGGTGTTATGTCGTGGGGTGTTGCCTGGGATTGTGAAGCCGCGTTTCAGGGCAGTTCGACCCTCCTGTAGAAGCCCGATCCATCCTTCGAATTGAAATCCACTCCCTGTAGGAGCTGCCGAAGGCTGCGAGACGTAAATCCTGACACACCGCCATCGCAGCCTTCGGCAGCTCCTACAGATCCAGCGCCAACCGGCTCTGTGTTTACTGGCTGCATTGGAGTATAGATGTGCAAACTTCTAACAAGAACGCACATATAAGCAGGACCAACATGCAAAAAAACATCACCTCCCTGAGCAGCCTGAACTGGGATGACCTGAAGTTTTTCCTTGAAGTGGCCCGCACCCGCAAGGCCAGCAGTGCAGCCAAACGTCTGGCGGTGGATTACACCACTGTGTCGCGACGCATTACTTCGCTGGAGGGCTCGCTCGGAACGCTATTGTTTGAGAAGTCCCGCAATAACGGTTTCGTCCTCACCGCCGAGGGGCAACGATTGCTGGGCTATGCCGAGTCCATCGAAAGCACCCTGCATTTGGCCTGCGAGCAGGTTTCGGGCTCAGGCCTGGCGTTATCCGGGCATATTCGCATCGGCTGTACCGAAGGCTTCGGCAGTTTTTTCATCACGCCGCAGCTCAGCCATTTTCTTGATAACTATCCCGACATCTCGGTGGACATCCTGCCGCTGCCGCACTTCATCAGCCTGTCCAAGCGAGAAGCCGATATCGTCATCGCCCTGGAACGCCCGGAGCACGGGCCTTATGTGTGCTGCAAACTGTGCGACTACAACCTGCGCCTGTACGCGACCCAGGATTATCTCGACGCCCATGCGCCGCTCAACAGCAGCGCTGACCTGACCGCGCATACGTTCATCAGCTACGTGGATGACCTGGCGTTCAGTTCTGAACTGCTTTACCTCAGCAATCTGCTGCCCGGCGCGCAGGCGCAACTGCGCAGCACCAGCGTCATTGCCCAATACCTGGCGGCGCTGCAAGGACGTGCACTGGCCATCTTGCCGTGCTTCCTTGCCGCTCAGGATTCACGACTGATACCGGTACTGCCGGAAGAAGTGAACATCACCCGACATTTCTGGATGTACTGCCGGGAGGATTTGCGCAAGTTGAAGCGCATTACAGTGTTGTGGGATTACATCCGGGAGGTGACGGAGTTGAATCAGGGATTGCTGCTGGGGCAATCGCGGGAGCTGAGGTTTGCGGGTCAGTCTCGCTAGGCATCTGTAGGAGCTGCCGAAGGCTGCGAAGCATTTGCCTGACACGCAGCCATCGCATTCAGCAGCTCCGGTCATCTCAGAGTGCGCAGACCAGGCTCACCTGCTCACTGTTGAACCACCGGTCAATGTCTTCCGGCGGCATCGGCCGCGAAAACAGGTAGCCCTGCGCCGACATGCAGCCCAGGCTTTTCAGCGCATCCAGCTCTGCCTCGGTTTCCACGCCTTCGACGATGCACTCAAGCTGCATGTCGTGACACAACGCAATCAGCGATTTGACGATTTTGAAGCTCGCCGGGTTGAGGTGAAGGTCGGTAACAAAGGTGCGATCGACCTTGAGCTTGGTCAGGGACAGGGCATGGATCTGACTCAGGCTCGAATAGCCAGTACCGAAGTCGTCCAGAGAAATGCCGCAGCCCAGGTTACGAAACAGGGCGATGGCGGCTTGAGTCTGGGCCAGGTCCTGAATGACCGCCGTTTCGGTGATCTCAAGGTCCAGGCACGCCGGGTCGAATCCGCTGTCCTTGATGACCTGCACGATAATCTGCGCGGCCTCTTCCGAACTACAGTCGTGCGCGGAAAGGTTGAACGAGAGATGAACCCCGGCTGGCCAGGACTTTGCAGTCTGTAGGGCCTTGGTCAGCAGCGGCACGGTGAGGCGGTTGACCATGCCGATGCGTTCGGCGATGGGGATGAATTCACTGGGCGGGACGTTACCCAATTCAGGGCTTTTCCAGCGAGCCAACGCTTCGAACGCTACGGTGCGTTGAGTGCAGATGTCCATGATCGGCTGGAAGACCACGTGAAATTCTTCGTGCAAGTCAGCCCTGCGCAATGCCTGCTCGGTGAGCCCTTGCCGATTGAGTTGCTGACGGTGCGCAGCGGAAAACATACACACCGTACCGGGTCTGTTGCGCTTGCTTTGGTAAAGCGCGTAATCGGCGTACTCGTAGACTTCGGTTTCACTGGCCGCCAGATCAGGAAATGTTGCGATGCCAAAGGAAGCACTGATCTGAATTGGAATATCCACAAGCATGAATGGCTCACGCATGCGCGCGCAGATCAACTCACCAAACGCACGCAATTGCTCGTCGCTTTTGGCATCGGTCATGATCAACGCAAACTCGTCGCCGCCCAGTCGGGCCAGATGCACGCCGTCATCGAGCAACCCGGTCAGACGTTGTCCGACCTGATAGAGCAATTTGTCGCCAATGCTATGGCCGTAAAGATCATTAACTGGTTTGAAACCGTCCAGGTCGATCAAGCCCACCGCCAGACGCACGTCCTGTGCGCGGGCATTCACCAGCAAGGACTCCAGTTGGGAAAAAAATTGTCGACGGTTTGCCAGCCCGGTCAGGCTGTCCATGTTGGCGAGCCGACGGTTCTCGTTGCTGAGCCTTTCAGTGCTGGCCTGCATGTTCACCAGCCGGGTGAAATCGCCGTACTGGGCTTTCAGAATGACGAGCATCGCAATGGAAACCAGCAGCACATCAATCGCGGTGGCAATAAAAGTGATGTTGTTGGTCGATGCGAAAAAAATCACAAACGCTGTGTTGACCACCACCGTGGTTGCCAGCGCTGCGGGGAGCAAATGCATCATGCAAAAGATGCAGCCGATGACCGTAATCGCCATGTAGAAGGCGACATGAGCCTGACCGTAGCTATCGCCATACGGAAACAGCGCCAGCGACCACGCGGTAAACCCGGCCGCGACAAAGGGCGCAAGACGATTCGTGCGTTTCAGCGCAGCCAGCATCTGTTCCGGGCTAGGTATGCGGTTGCGGGTACGCCACCATTCCGCGGCACGGATGACACCGAATGCCGTCATGATCAGCGGGCAATATACCGCCAGCCAGCGCGGCGCCGCTGAATAGTGGGTGCCCGCCAGCACCAGCGTATTGATGAGCAGAATGAAATACATCATCGGCAGTTGTCGGGACAACGCGATGTATTGGGCTTTGATCAAGCCGGGGTTGCCGTGAGGCACAGACATAAGCGCTCGCAAATTGGCGAGCAACGTTTTCTTCATGAGGCGCAGCTCTGAAATTTCAACCAGTTGTAAACCGACCGGATCTCCGTTCCAGTGTGGGCCAAGTGCATCAATGGACAGTGCGCTTACTCATTCGTGTCGGCAGGATTACAGGATTATGAAAACCTTCCGATGAATGGTGGCCATTTGATTGTAGATCACGTTTTCAAGTTGGGATGGGAACCCCCAGCCATTCCTCAAATTCGTCTACCGGCATCGGTCGACTGATCAAATAACCTTGGCCCGTATCACAACCGGCATTACGCAGGAAGGCCAGTTGTTCCGGGGTTTCGATACCCTCGGCGGTGACGGTGAAACCCAGTGCGTGACCCAATTCGATAACGGCCTGGGTAATCGCGACGTAGGCTTTGTCATGGGGCAGACCGGAAACGAACGTGCGATCTATCTTCAGGTTGTCGATGGGCAAGTCTTTCAGATAGGCCAGAGACGAGTAGCCCGTACCGAAATCATCGACGGCCACGGTCAGGCCCATACTGCGCAACTGACTCAGTACTGTGTGCGCCAACTCCTGGCGGTTCATGATCAGGCTTTCGGTGACTTCAATTTCCAGCGCCTGAGCCGGCAAGTCATAACGCTGCAACGCCAGCCGTACGTCTTCGACAAAGTTGCCGCGCTCGATTTGCAGCACGGCCACGTTGATCGCCACGTGACCGGTAAACAATCCACTCTCGCGCCAGCGCCGCGCCTGACGGCACACGTGCTCCAGTACCCACTGGCCAATAGAGACGATCAACCCGGTACGCTCTGCAAGCGGAATAAAATCGGCAGGCGACACCAGCCCAAGCGTCGGGCTACGCCATCTGATCAGTGCCTCTGCACCCTCAACCCGGCCCCTTTTCAGGTCCAGCTTGGATTGATACCAGACCTCGAACTCATTACGTTCGAGTGCCTGCCGCAGTGCAGCTTCCAGCGCGACTCGCGCCTGAATCAGCGTGGTCATGTGTGGCTGGTAGAAGCAGAAATCATTGCGCCCGCCTTCTTTGGCGGCGTACATCGCCGTATCGGCCTGGGTCAGCAGCGCCTGGGCGGTAGCGCCGTTCGCGGGGTACATCGTGACGCCGATACTGGCGGTCACGAGTGCGGCGGTCCCCTCAAGATCGAACGGTTGCTGCAACGATCTCAGGATCTTCCCCACCACAGGGACGGCGTCCGCCTCGCATTCAAGCCCGTCGAGAATGAAACCAAACTCATCGCCCCCCAAGCGGGCGACAACATCTCCAGACCTCACCGCATCGACAAACCGGTGAGTGGCATGTTGCAGCAGTAAATCACCCATGGGGTGGCCAAGACTGTCGTTGACCAGTTTGAAACCATCCAGATCCAGCATCAGCACGGCCATGCAGTTGTTTTGCCGCTTTGCCTGCTCAATGCCTTGATTCAGCTGTTTGTGGAATAGCACCCGATTAGGCAGGCCGGTCACCGAGTCAAAATGAGCCAGGCGCTCAAGGCCCCGCTCAGCCTCCTTGCGTGCGGTGATATCGCGGACGATCGCGTACGTCACCTGCTCGTGTGCAAGCTGCATGGTGCACAGCGTCACCTCGGTGGGGAAGACACTGCCATCCACACGCTTGTGGTCCCATTCAAAGCGCAATGAACCCTCACGCTCGACCTCGGCCCTCAGGGCTGCGGCTTTGTCTACCGAGGACTGCCCATCCGGCTGGAACTGCGGTGAGATATCGGCGACGGTGACGCTCGGGAACCCAGGCCCGTCGAACCCCAGTGCTTGAAGCCCTGCAGAGTTACCCAGATTGATTCGTCCGTCCTGGCCTCTGATCCAGATAGGATCGGGAGAGCGCTCGAACAAGGTGCGAAAGCGATCCTCACTTTGTACCAATGAAGACGAAATGTTCTCTCGCTCGGCGATCTCCTCGCGAAGCTCGGAGTTTCGTCGGCGAATCAATCGGTGATTCAGGCTGGCCTGCAGAATGAAGATGCTTAACAGCAGAGAGATCGATATGGCCAACAGGAAAAGCGAGGAGTCGATAATCGTGAGTTTTGCCCAGCCGGCTCTGGGCTGAGCCGCCAGTTGCCAGGTGCCACCGGGAATACTGACCTCGACGACAACGGGATCGCCATCAAAAAGCGCTGCATCGCCGTAAATCATCCCGCCCTCAGCCCCTCGACCATTCTGGCCGCGCAGCGCGACTCTCAGCCCTTCCTCTTCCTCAAGGCCCCCGGCTTTGAGCAACGCTTCAGTACCGGCAACCACGGAAACAAGGCCCCAGTAAGCATCATGTTCGTCATGGGCAGACAGGAAAACCGGACGCCGGTAGATCAATTCCCGGCCGCCCTGGTACAAGGTCACAGGCCCTGCCAACAACGCAGCGCCGGACAGGCGCGCTTTCACAATAAGGGGAAACTGTTCGGGCCGAGTCCTGTAGTTCAGACCGATAATGCCCTCGTTGCCTGCCAGGGGGTATGTATCCTGAATCACGTCACCAGGGGCAATGACAATGTGGCGAATGTAGGGCACAGCCTCGATTGCACTTTGAGCCATGCGCCTGAAATGCCGTGGCGAAATACTGCCGTCGATACTGATGAGCTGGGCGATACCCTCGGTGCCACTGAAAGCAAACCGAACGCGCTCCGCCAGTCGCGTACCCAGACTGCTGAGCTGCAACGTCACGCCATCCCGCTCGCTGTCGCGATAACGTGCGTTATCCAGTGCGCCCAGCCCGTAGGAAAGCACTGCGCCAATGAACAGCACTCCAAGAGGTAAAAGGAAGGTGCTGTAGGAGCCCTTATAACGGCTCGCTGTTGCCTGGGCTTCGTTCACATGCAGCTACCCATGTACGCCGATAAAAGAAATTCGAATGCATCTCGTCATCGACCTGAATCACCGTTCCTTGAGCGGCATTTTCAACTATCAATTTGGCCAATGATCGGTACCAATAGCATTGACTTCTTAATAAATCTGAGCGGCGTAGCATTGCCTCCATACCGAGTTAACAACTAACCCGATCTGGAGCAACTACCATGAAAACTTCAAAACTGATTTTCGGCCTGGCCTTCTCCGTACTGGCTTCAAGTGCTTTCGCTTCTCCACAGCTTCCAAGCCTTCCAGGCAACAACGACACCAACCTGATCGACCCTACTCCGGCGGTCATCGTTGTGGCTGAAGGCGGTGCAGTTCATACCAACGTCGGCGCAAACCGCATCGCTGCTGATGGCGCTGACCGCGTCGGTGCCAACCGTCTCACTTCTGATGGTGCTGACCACGTCGGTGCTAACCGTCTCGCCGCTGATGGCGCTGACCGCGTCGGTGCTAACCGTCTCACTTCTGATGGTGCTGACCACGTCGGCGCAAATCGTCTCGCTGCTGATGGTGCTGATCACGTCGGTGCAAATCGTCTGACTTCTGATGGTGCTGACCACGTCGGTGCAAATCGTCTCGCTGCTGATGGTGCTGACCACGTCGGTGCAAATCGTCTGAGCTGATTTTATTCTGCTCTTCAAACAGCCCGGCTTTGGCCGGGCTTAATTTTGTCTGCAATAAAGCCTTGTGATCATAGGGGTATATATAAAGCCGCCGGACCAACAAGCTCTGCTAAAGATAATTGGATCCAATTATCCGCGTGATAATTAGCCCAACAAATATGATGTCCGATATCTACTTAAAAACTTTTCCGCGATTAAAAACTGTTGATCAAACAACTGCTTGAAACTGTGCATTACTTTTTGACGATCGGTCATTCAGGTTCGTAAACCATTGCCGATAGGGTGTTGTACAGATGTCTCGCTGCCTTAAAAAAATAACGCTCCGGCTGTGATTGATCTTCCAAGCAAAAAAAACTCGTGGAGAAACACAATGAACAGCTGGTTCGCCAATATCAGCGTCAATATGAAGCTCGCCCTCGGTTTTGGGCTCGTGCTTATTTTTACTGCCATCCTTGCTCTGACTGGCTGGAACAGCCTGAGCAAACTCATTGACCGTAGCAACTGGATGAGTGACATCACCGAGCTCAACGCTCAGTTGACCAAATTGCGCGTGGCGCGCTTGCAATACATGGTGGCAGACGGTGACGACACCGTGGCTCAGACCGTTCAGGTGGCCCTGGATGGCTTCAAGGCTCAGCAGGAAAAACTGCTGAAAAGCTTCAAGAGCCCGGAAAACATTGCACTGTTGAAGCAACTGAGCACCGTAATCGCCGAATATGAAAAAGGCCTCGCCGAAATGCGCGCGGGCTACAAGGCCAGCAATAGCGCACGCGAGGCAATGGGCGTTCATGCCGACAAAGGCAATGCGCTGGTCGATCAACTCTACGCTGATGTATTGAACCTGGGTGCAGACGACGAACGCCGCTTCGAACAGTATCAAGCCATCAGCAAAGTCAAACAGGACCTGATGCTCGCGCGTTATGAAACTCGCGGTTATACCGGCAACACCACGCCTGAAAATGAGCAAAAGGCGCTGAACCAGATCGAGAACGCGATCAAAGGTCTGCAAGCCACTCAATCGACTTTCAGCGGCGTCCAAGCTGACCGTCTCAAACAGCTGGAAGCCGAGCTGGGCGAGTACCGCACCTCTTTGGTCGGGTTCAAAACCACCATTGGCAACCTCGCTGTACTGCGCAAGAACATGACGACCCAAGGTGCGACCATCGTCAAACTCAGCGATGACATGTACAAAATCCAGCTGGATCGTCGCGACATCGAAAGCGCCGACGCACGCAACATGCAATTGATCTGCACCCTGCTAGCGCTGGTACTCGGCGTACTGGCTGCCGTGATCATCACGCGCCAGATCACCCGTCCATTGAAAGACACCCTGGAAGTTGTAGAGCGCATTGGCTCCGGTGATCTGTCGCACACCATGGTCGTGACGCGTCGCGACGAATTGGGCGAACTGCAACAAGGTATCCAGCGTATGGGTACAACCTTGCGCGACCTGATCGGCAATATCCGTGACAGCGTTGTACAGATTGCCAGCGCAGCAGAAGAACTGTCCGCCGTCACCGAGCAGACCAGCGCGGGTGTTAACAGTCAGAAAGTCGAAACTGATCAAGTCGCAACGGCCATGCACGAAATGTCGGCCACGGTGCAGGAAGTTGCCCGTAATGCCGAGCAGGCTTCCCACGCGGCCTCGGTCGCCGATAAAGAAGCACGCAACGGTGACAAGGTTGTCGGCGAAGCCATCGTGCAGATTGAACGTCTGGCAGCCGAGGTCGTGCGCTCCACTGACGCAATGACTCAGCTTGAGCAGGAAAGCGACAAAATCGGCAAGGTCATGGACGTGATCAAGGCCGTCGCTGAGCAAACCAACCTGCTGGCCCTCAACGCGGCGATCGAAGCGGCGCGTGCCGGTGAAGCTGGTCGCGGTTTTGCGGTAGTCGCTGACGAAGTCCGCGGTCTGGCGCAGCGCACACAGAAATCCACCGAAGAAATCGAAGCGCTGGTTGCCGGTTTGCAGAACGGCACTCGTCAGGTGTCGAGCATTATGCTCAGCAGCCGCGAGTTGACAGAAAGCAGCGTGACGCTGACCCGCAAGGCCGGTACATCGCTGGAAAGCATCACCCTGACGGTTTCCAATATTCAGGCCATGAACCAGCAAATCGCTGCCGCAGCGGAAGAGCAAAGCGCAGTGGCCGAGGAAATCAGCCGCAGCATCATCAACGTGCGCGATGTTTCCGAGCAGACCGCTTCGGCTAGCGAAGAGACCGCCGCGTCCAGCGTTGAACTCGCCCGCCTGGGCAATCAGCTGCAAATGCTGGTGAGTCACTTCAAGGTCTGACCCTTTTCAGTCAGCACCTCGCAATACACCTCAAGCCCGGCTAAATGCCGGGCTTGAGCGTTTCTGAAGCACGTTTTTGCAAGATCATCCCAACGGCATCGATAAAATGACGCCAAAAAATTGATGGCCAAGCGCCACGATTTTTAGTATTCATACATTCATATATATCAATTTGTTTCAGGCTAGCGCCTCGATCAGTGATCAGCGTCGTCCGTTCATCTCTATCGCTGGCTCCCTTACTGCAGCTTTGGCAAGATTTCCAAGGAGTGTCATGAATACGTGGTTTGCAAATATCAGCGTCAAAATGAAACTGGCGCTGGGTTTCGGCGTAGTGCTGATTCTGACTGCCGTGCTAGCCGCTACTGGCTGGAGCAGCGTCAGCAAGCTGATTGAACGCAGCGACAGGATGGTCGACATCACCCAACTCAACGCCCTGCTGGACGACGTGAACTCCGCACGCCTTCAATACGTGGTGGATAAGGGCGACGAGAAAAGCGCGGCCGTGGCACAAACGGCACTGGATGAGTTCGATGCGCAACAAAAACGCCTCGCCACAGTGTTTGCCAGCGCAACCAATCTGGGCAGCCTGCAGAAGATCAGTAGCCTGACCGCTGATTATCAGAAGTCGCTGAGCAAGATGCGCGAGGCTTACAAAACCGACGCCGCGGTACGCAAAGAGATGGGTGTCTATGCCGTCAAAGGCGCAGAGCTGATTGGTCAGATCCTTGATGACGTGATGCAGATGCCTTCTGGTGATGAACGCTTCGCTGCCTATCAGGACATCATGAAGGCCAAGGAAAACCTGGCACTGGTGCGCTACGAAGTCCGCGGTTATACCGGCAACGCGACGACGACCACCAAGGACAACGCGTTTCGCCAGCTCGACGCAGCACTCAAGGGCATGGAGCAACTGTACACGACCTTCGGCACCAAACATGGCGACAAGCTCAAGCAGCTCGAAACGTCGCTGATCGGCTACCGCGCCGCCGTACAGCGCTTCACAGCAGCCAATGCGGATGTCATGGACGCCACGAAAGAAACCCTTGAACAAGGGCGCGCGATCACCCAGGCCAGTGACGCGATGTACGACTTCCAGCTCAATGCTCGCGAACAGAACACCAGTCAGGCACGCACCCTGCAAATCACCTGCACGCTGCTGGCACTGGTATTGGGCACACTTGCGGCAGCCGTCATCACCCAACAGATCAACCGTCCGCTGCGGGACACGCTGAATGTTGTCGAGCGCATTGCCTCCGGCGATCTCACACACAGTGCCGTGGTGACCCGCCGTGATGAACTGGGCGAATTGCAGCAAGGTATTCAGCGCATGGGCAGCACCCTGCGCGACTTGATCGGCGGCATTCGTGATGGCGTCACGCAGATCGCCAGCGCTGCCGAAGAACTTTCCGCAGTGACCGAGCAGACCAGCGCGGGGGTCAACAGCCAGAAAGTCGAGACTGACCAGGTTGCCACCGCCATGAATGAAATGTCGGCCACGGTTCAGGAAGTTGCCCGCAACGCAGAACAAGCATCCCAGGCCGCTTCGGCAGCCGACAGCGAAGCCCGCGCAGGCGACAAAGTCGTCGGTGAAGCCATCGCACAAATCGAGCGCTTGGCTTCTGAAGTGGTGCGCTCCGCCGATGCGATGACTCAGCTGGAACAGGAAAGCGACAAGATCGGCAAGGTCATGGACGTGATCAAGGCGGTTGCCGAGCAAACCAACCTGCTGGCCCTCAACGCCGCCATTGAAGCGGCGCGCGCAGGCGAAGCCGGTCGTGGATTTGCCGTCGTGGCAGATGAAGTGCGTGGCTTGGCGCAACGGACCCAGCAATCGACCGAAGAAATCGAAAGCCTGGTCAGCGGCCTGCAAAACGGCACGCGTCAGGTCTCGACCATCATGCTCAGCAGCCGCGAGCTGACCGACAGCAGCGTCGCCCTGACCCGCAAAGCCGGGACCTCGCTGGGTAGCATCACCCAGACAGTCTCCAGCATTCAGGCCATGAACCAACAAATCGCCGCAGCCGCCGAACAGCAAAGCTCTGTTGCTGAAGAAATCAGCCGCAGCATCATCAGCGTTCGCGACATCTCCGAACAGACTGCCTCAGCGAGCGAGGAAACCGCAGCGTCCAGCGTTGAGCTGGCGCGTTTGGGTAATCAATTGCAGACGATGGTGAGTCATTTCAGGATTTGATAACGGCTGGATACTGTCAGCTCTCGCTGATCGATACTAGGCGGATTTCATACTTCACTCTGCCCTTAAAGCCCGGCTTCCGCCGGGCTTATTTCGACTCAACAAAATACACCGCAGACACCTGCCCGAGCAGCGCAACATTTCGTCGCTCCAACAATGCCGATATCCCTTCTGTCGACTATATTGACGAACCTGTGTACTGACGCGATGAAGTATCCGCTTGATGACACTTTCATTCGTGGAGAAAAAAGTGCAGACAGAAAACGAAGATCAGGCGTGGATCGAATACAGAGCGCGCTTCTCGGAAGTTTACGATGACTCCAATTACGCCAGTCCCTTGCAGGCCTACGTGATGCGCGCCAGCCACCGGCTAGTAGAGAAAGACTTTACCTCGTCAGACTATTTCTCAAAGGTACTTGAGATCGGAGCCGGCACGGGGGAACACCTGGCGTTCGTCCAGCATGGATTCGGGGAGTACACGCTCAGTGATATGGATCAGAAAACCCTTGAGGTAGCAAAGGCAAAGATTTCAGGTACAGGCCGTGGAAAACTGCTGTTCGAAGTACAGACGGGCGGACGGTTAGACTACCCGGACAACACATTTGATCGTGTGATAGCCACCCATGTGCTAGAACATATTTATCACCCTCACCTTGCCCTGAAGGAGTGGATGAGAGTGCTGAAACCCGGAGGGACGCTGTCCATATTGATCCCTACCGACCCTGGTATGGCATGGCGGCTCGGTCGCCATCTAGGGCCTCGCAAAAACGCGATTGCCCAAGGGATTGCATACGATTACGTCATGGCACGCGAGCATGTGAACCCCTGCAACAATCTTATTGCAATACTGCGCCATTACTTCGATCACGCTCAGGAACATTGGTGGCCCCTCCCAGTCCCCTCCATTGACCTGAATCTATTCTTTTCATTCAACACCATCCTTGGCAAACCTGCTTCTCACACCTGACTGTAACGATGGACTAACACATTGAAAGTGTAAATAAAACTGACACCTTTGTTGTTAACTTTACATAGCACCCAGTGGCAGCATGCTTCTTTACGTATGATGTATAGTAAACAGGCACCCGCAGATTAGCGCTCCTTGGCATTAGCGTTTGTTTTTCTGAATCGATTAAACATGATTTTAGGAATAGAAGGCTGCCAATCAAATGACGTCAAATCTGCCGTATCTGGAACCCAAAGTCGCGGTTGTAATCCCGTGCTTCAAGGTATGTCGACACATACTCTCCGTCATTAAATTGATCGGCCGCGAAGTCACCCGCATTTATGTCGTCGATGATAAATGCCCTGAAGGCACGGGCCAATTCATCAACGAGCATTGTACGGATCCACGTGTGAAGGTCATTTTCAATCCCGAAAACAGGGGGGTTGGCGGTGCAGTGATGAGCGGATATGCAGCGGCGCTGGCGGACAATATGAACATCATTGTCAAAGTCGATGGCGACGGCCAGATGAATCCCGCCTTGATACCTGATTTCATCGCACCTCTTTTATCGGGTGAAGCGGACTACACCAAAGGGAACCGTTTCTACAATCTCGAAGAAATACGACAGATGCCTACCGCACGCCTGTTAGGGAACACTGCACTTTCTTTCATGACCAAATTATCCTCCGGCTATTGGGACCTGTTTGACCCCACAAACGGCTATACCGCGATTCATGCCGACGTGGCCAGAAATTTACCGTTGACTAAAATAAGCGCTCGTTATTTTTTCGAAACAGACATGTTATTTCGACTCAACACTCTGCGTGCTGTGGTCATTGATATTCCAATGGACGCCCAGTATGCCGACGAAATCAGCAACCTGAAAATTTCCCGAATCGCAGGTGAGTTCTTGGTTAAAAATACTCGTAACACCCTCAAGCGAATATTTTACAACTACTACTTACGCGACATGTCGCTGGCATCTTTTGAGCTACCGCTAGGTGTCCTGCTGCTGCTATTCGGTACTATTTTTGGCCTGTGGCACTGGCTGGATTCAATTCATACTGGAACCGTGACCTCTGCAGGAACCGTGATGCTTTCCGCGTTGCCTGTTTTGTTAGGCACTCAGTTCATCCTCGCCTTTATCGGTTACGACGTGCAGTCGATACCGAAACGCCCACGGCATCTAAGGCGCCCTTACATTAATAAATCCGACTCACAAAGAACGCTGAACTCATGACCTATTTAATTGCCTTGTTTTGCGTCCTTGGCCTAGCGGCGGGGCAAATACTTTTCAAACTCAGCGCCACATCACTGCACAGAGCAGGTACATTTTTCGATGTTTCCACGATGGCTTATTTTTTTATCGCATTGATGTTGTATGGGCTCACGACTGTCGGCTGGGTATGGGTCTTGCAAAAAGTAGAACTCGGAAAAATATACCCGCTGATGGCTATCGCCTTCGTCATTGTGCCTTTGGCCAGCCATCTACTGCTGGGTGAGAAATTTCAACCTCAATACTTCATCGGTGTAGCGTTGATCATCGCGGGTATTGTCATTGCGGTGAGATCATGAAGACAACTCATGAAAGGCGAACAATGACATTTTTAACTCGAATGGTTTTTAGGTATTACAAGCCTTTGCGCGGACTTATCGCCCTAGGCATCGTTGCATTTGCGTCCACCAGCGTGTGGGCTGCTCCACCACCCAACGGAGCGAACATTGAAGGACAGGGGCACGTAGACTCGATTACCTTCGATGGTCAACGCATCACCGCACTTGGATGGGCTGCTAAAAACCTGGCCAATAAACAACTCACTACGATCAGCATCTACTTCGATGAAAAAATCGTTTACGAAGGTGCATTTGAACACTTTGCCAGACCTGACGTCGCAAGCAGCACAGCCCGTGCCGACTGGCTGGATACCGGGTGGAAGGTATCCTTCGAGTTACCGGACGAGGTCAAGAAAGGACAATACAACGTCTCAGTTGATGCTCGAACAGGATCAGAAAGCCCAGTCAAGCTCGCAACCTCAGACACTTCGCAGATAGTCTCGATCACGACGTCTCCTCGAGACGAGAAAAACCTCATACGGAGCGTAAAGCTGACAATAGCCTGCGCGCTGATATTTCTGGTGACGTGCTTCATTAAGTCAACTCAACTGAATGGGCTGATCAGACGCAAATTCGGAATCAAGCTATCGGAGCCATCTTTTTTCAGCCTGGCGGTCCTGCTGGTGTCGTTCGTGTTTGTGAGCATTGGGCTAACAGGCTCCTCACTGCAACTAGGTCAAACCAGCGCGCCATTCATTAATGTCAATGGCACTAACATCATGGCCGGCTACCAGGCAATAAGAAGTGATGAGTGGTTAGTTATCACTCCGCTTGCAATTGCGCAATACGAGCATGAACCACGATTTCCCATTGTGAATAAAAACATAGGCGAAGATGGTCAGAATATGTTGGTCGTAGGAATGACGGGGGCTCCGGTCGCTCATATTTCAGCCCTTGCGAAACCCGCGACCTGGGGTTTTTTTCTGTTTGATCTGAAACGAGCACTTTCCTGGAATTGGTGCTTTTCGATTGTGGGCTGCTTTCTTGCTTTGGCCTATACGCTCAACAGGCTTTCAGCCGCTCACTGGAAACAAGGCTTTCTGTTTTCCGGACTCTTCTGCTGCGCCCCTTACATTGTGGGATGGTCAAATTGGCCGGCTTACACTGTCTTCTTCCCCTGCATTATCTTTCTGTGTGTTTTGCGAATATTAAATACCACCTCGGCCTACACATTATTGCTATCTGGTATTTTGCTAGGTATTGCAGGCGCCGGATTTGTCTTCGTGCTCTACCCTGCCTGGCAAATTACCGTAGGCTACGTCTTCGTCGCGCTGACGATTGGCATTCTGATAAAAGAGAAATTATACAGCGCGCTTACAGGCCGCAGAGTGATCACCTTTATCTGTGCAATGAGCATCGCCGGTGTAATGGTGGGCGCCTGGTGGATGGATGCCAATAATGCGATTCATACAATGGCTCAGACGGTCTATCCGGGACAACGTATGGCGACGGGTGGAGAGATGACGCTACCTGTCCTGCTGCGCGGCTTCACCAATATTTCAACACTGAACCATCTGAGCAGTACTTTTAGCAACCAAAGCGAGATCGCTTCATTTTATTACCTGCTGCTGCCACTGGGCGTGTTGCTGGTGCTTCGTGCTATCTATCAGCCGCTTGATGCTCTGGAATGGGCAGTCACGCTGATGACCGGATTTATCCTTTTTTATATGTTCGTCGGCCTACCTGCCGGCCTGTCGAAAATCTTGCTGTGGAGCCATGTCCCCGCGAGCCGTGCCGACCTTGCCTTGGGTCTTGCGACGTTAGTGCTTACGCACCTGCTATTTTCTAGCAGCAGGCAAGGTGAACCAAAGGCTCCCGGGGCTACAGTATCGGGAATAGCTGCCGCAACTGCTCTGCTTTGGGTATACATCATCTACCGAAACATCAGGCAATTAGACAACTCGCTGCTGACCGGCCTCACCCCGCCCATCATGACCGCAATGCTCTTTACTGTTGCCGCAATAAGTTACTTCCTGATCACACGAAACTTAAAAAGCTTCATCGTCACGAGCCTGGCGCTTTCACTGGCTACCACCGCGACTTTCAATCCAGTGAATATCGCGCCTCGCTCAATAGACATAGCGGGAACGGCCGGGAACAGCATGAATTTGGCTGATGTACTCAAACACAAAAAAGTCCTGATGATGGATAACCCTGTCAGCCCGATGTTTCTGGCTGCTGCTGGAGTACCTATCGTGAACGGTGTTTTTTATTACCCACAAAAGTCCCTGTGGTCACGACTTGATCCCTCAAACAGTCAGTCAAATACTCACAACCGGTATCAACATGTTTTATATACGGGGAAACAGGACGCTCGCGAGAACGTCGTAATCGATAACCCGAATCCCGATATAGTGAGGATTACTGTAAAACTCCAGGGCTTTGATTTCCGGCTGTCAGGTGCACAGGTGGTGCTTGCGACGGACGCTCAGAAAACAGCATTGGCTGCGAACGCAAGCTTGTCGTTTCTGACGTCGCTAAGTGGTTGGAGCGTCTTCACAGTCAACTAAACCCGCGGCGGCCACGCGAGGCCGAAGTCTTCATGGTCCAGGGTCAGGTTGGGGTTGTAGGCGTAATCCACCTTGATCTCTGGCCACCTGGCGAGCATGTAATCAATCTCGCGCTTGAAGCGCTTTTTCTTGCGGCGCGTGTCTTCCGCACCTCGAGTCGCTGACTCGTGGTGATACAGCTCGGCAAACGGCGTATACACATTCACGTAACCGGCTTCGCGGACGCGTAAACAGAAATCGACATCGTTGAAAGCGACTTTGAGGTTGACCTCATCCAGCCCGTTGACCTGCTCGAATACTGACTTTCTGATAACCATGCACGCAGCCGTGACAGCGGACATTTCCTGGATCAATGAAGCACGACAGAAATAGCCGTACTCTCCTTTGGGCAGGTATTTGTGTGAGTGCCCGGCGACTCCGCCTACCCCGACGATAACACCAGCATGCTGGAGGCGGTCGTCGGGATACCAGAGGCGAGCGCCCACGGCGCCCACTTCTGGCAGCACCGCCAGCGACACCATTTCTTCCAGCCAATCCGGACTGATGACTTCAATATCGTTATTGATCAGCCCCACTAATTCGCCGCGGGCCTGGCTTACCGCGAGATTATTCAGTGCTGAATAATTGAACGGACGCTCATCGCGCAACACGAGAACGTTGGCTTCGGTCTCAAGAGTTGCGAAATAACGAAGCGACGCTTCATCGTCTGAGCCGTTATCCACCAAAATGATTTCGTAGTTTTTATAGGTCGTCAGTTGTCGAATGCTGTCGATGCATTGTTTGACCAGCGCGTGCGCATTGCGCGTTGGAATGATGAGACTCACCAAGGGCAAAACATCAGGCAACCGATGACGAACCCGATACATGCCCATGGGCAGTAACTCTGCGTGAGCAGCCATGGATTGACGTTGCAGATGCTCGTTCAGCGCTTTGACTCCGGCCTCTGCCGCGTACGGCTTCTGATCTCCGCCTTGAGCGGTGCTGCCCTCGTGAATTCGCCAGTGATATAGCACTCGAGGGATGTGCACGATCTGGTCCGGCCTCAGCAATTCGATACAGCGCATGGCCAGGTCGTAATCCTGCGCGCCCTCGAACCCCAGACGGAAATCCCCGGCTTGCTCAACAATATCGCGCCGATAGACAGCAAGGTGGCAAATCATGTTCTGCGAGCGAAACAGGAACGCATTCCAGTCCGGCTTGAAATAAGCACTGCTGCGATTGCCCTGAAGATCAATCTTGTCTTCATCCGAATAGATCAGCCCGACCTCGGGATTTTCCACGACCGTGCGCGCCACCCAATACAAGGCGTGTTCTGCGATCAGATCGTCGTTGTCCATCAGCGCCAGATAGTCCCCGCTGGCGAGCTCCATCGCCGAGTTACTCGCTGCGCAGATGTGACCATTGTGTTCGCGAAAAACCACTTTGATCTGCTGGTCGTCGTGCTGGAGTTGCTCAAGGTAGTCTCGAACATCAGGGTTGGTAGAGCCGTCATCGGCAATACACAGCTCCCAATGGGGATATAGCTGATAACGCACGCTGTCGATGGCAGCCCGCAGTAAATCCAGGGGAGGATCGAACACCGGCATGATGATGGAAATCAGCGGTTGTTTATCCCAGGTGCGGATATGTTCGGTTATCTCCCAGCGCGACTGGACGCTCAACGTGTCATAGCGCTCGATCCAGGCCGCATAGTCGTGGCGGCTGGGTACTTCGGGAGCCAACAGGTTTTCGTTCTGACCATGATCGGTGCCGCTGAACCAGCGCACCCGATCGACGAGCCCCTTGACGCCGTACTGCCTGAGAACGCGAACGGTCCGACCGATAGTCTCCGTCAGCCCGCCACCACGCTGGACCATCATGGGGACCATTGCCGAGAGGCGTTTGACGCGTCTGATCGCACCGATCGATTTGCGCACGGGCGCTGCAAGCCTGCGACTGTATGAAGTTTCGAGCGCGATGATGTGCAGATTCAAACGATGAATAAGGGTGTCTTTGTCAATCTGTTGCGTCAGTAAGGCATGCTTGAGGAGCTCGATCTGCGCATCACGCTGACTGACAATTTCACTCTGATTGCCAAGCAGGCGTTCGATGGTCTCAAGAGTATGCTGATCGGTTTCAACAACGCTTTCGGCGGTGACCCGCCCCAGTTCCCCTACGCTCTTGTTCAGCGCCTGGATTTGTTCGGCCAGCGGCGCCAGCGAACTCTGAAATACCTGTTGATACTGGCTGATGGTATTGAGCTCGACACTGACCAGCCTGGCCATGACCTCATCGGTGTACAGCACCAGATCAAGGTGCAGACTGAGATGCTCGACGTCTTCAATGAAAGACAGATCAACCGGTAACTCCAGATAAGGATCATCATCCAGACTCAAAAAGAAGACCGGCACCCCGGACTTTTCGACCCTCATCACTCCAGAGGTCGCGATCAGGCTGTCGATATGCCGATCCCATGCCCAGACTTCGTTCTCGCCCCTGAGCAGCCGCACGTTATCCAGCGCAAATGATACTTTCTGGTCAACCGGATCCAGCCTTAAACGCCGGAGCCGCGTGGGGATCGTTGAAAATGAAAAATGCAGTTGTTGATGCCCTGGAATCAACGACTGTGCGATGCAGGCGGACTCTTTGAACTCACCATCGCCATTGCTGTAATACAGCTTGGCGTGCAGCGGTGCCGGCACAGGCACCACCTTCTGATTGATCGGCTCATTGGGCTTCCAATCAAGAAACTCACTGGCCGCACGTCCCGTTACAAAAGCTTGAAATTGTGCCTCACGGTCGATGTAGCGGGTCAGGTCATCGTCTGAAACCAGGATGCCCGCTTTGCGCAAACTATCCACGATAAAAAAACGGCGACTGGGCGGCATGATGCTCGGGTGAAATGGAGTTGCATTGGCAATCAGCAACAACAATGCGCGCAGCAGGAGATGCCCCAACTCCACGCCACCGGATACTTCCCATTCAACATCGATCAGTGATGGCGTGCCATTTTCAGCAATCAGGATATTGTGGGGAACGGCATCAATAAATGTATCCGGGAGCCTTTCAGATGCCTGAGTCAGTGCAAGCGGCTGGTTCTCTACGCCAAGCAGAGTTTTCAATACGCACAGGTATTGATTCAGAAACAGGCCAAAGTCATGAATATTCCAGTCAGGTGTGGTCGCAATGTTGAGGAATCGCTGACTCAACGGTTTGCCCTTGATGTACGCATCTACTTTGGAAAGGCGTTGGCGAAAATCGCCCCCATGCGCTTCCTCTGTTGCGCTGGCCAAGGCCACATGACTCACCTCAATGCCGGTTGTCGTTTTGACAAACCGTGTTTCCTTACAGAGGCCAGGCCTTCGACTGGTGTTGTAGTGGTACGCCAGAATATCGGGGTTCACCATCAGCGCAGCGGTGCGGCTGGCCGCGACCAAGAAGGAGTTGGCCAGCTCTGAACCCAGTCCGTTTTCAATCACCACAGGCCAGGTACGCTCCAGATTGAAGCCGGTCACACCCGGTAGCTGAGGATCTTTTTTGACGTTCTGCCATGCCAGCGCTGCTGCATCGAATGACTCCGACTCAAAAGCCTGTTCGGTGGTTATCGAGTTGGGGAGTTTGTAGTCGGGGGCCGGATAGAGAAACTCAGCATGATCAAAGCCCGCTATCCGCAGCAGGTTTTCCAGTCTTCTGCGCCCGAAGGTTTGCGGTTGACCCTTTATGTATCGGCCCTCAATGCCATACATAGGGACGTTGATATGGTCTTCTGGCGCACCCGCGAAATACTTCAGGCCCAATTGGTTCTCGATAGCCAGTATCAGCTTGCCCTCCGGCAGCAGAAAATCGCGAACACGTTTGAGCATACTGAGTGCGGCGTCTTCGTCGCGGCTGAACACACTGGCATATTCCAGTACGCCGATTAGCGTGACGACATCAAACTGCTCATCACTCATGAAATCATCGAAACGCTCGGCAAAAACCCTCACATTCGGCAGATCCCGAGTACGGCTGGCGGCAATCTGCGCACGGCGCAGACTGCCCTCCAGACTCAGAACCGAACCGCCACATTCTCCAAGGTAGCGAGTAATCGCACCGCAACCGGCACCAATTTCAAGCACGCGACCGCAAGAAAGAGACGCTTCGAAAGGACGAAGAATGTTACCCCGCGCCGTCCCCAGGTGATAAAGCGACGCCCAATCAGTGCAATGCTCGCTGAGCTCTGTGGATAACACTGAAAGGTCATCGGCATCGCGAATGATGTGTGCGAGACGCTCCTCGCTTTCGTCACCATCGCTATAAGCAAGCCCCTGATAATCTTCACGCACCCATATGCCGGTTTCAGGATTGAAGCGGTATCCCTTCTCTTGAAGCTTGATCATGTTCAGGCACCTGATCGATATCCATAGTGGCGGCCAGATCTATAAGGCCTAGCGCTTGCGGGGTTGAAGGCACGACGAAATGAATGGAGTCGTAACGACGATCATGAGGAATGACGTCCTCACCTTTACGAGAGGCAATGCCAACGGAGATGAAGTAGTCGCCGCTGGCGAGCCGATTGATGAACCGCAGGCAGGCAATGGCATCGGAACCAGGCGAACCCAGGCCCCGCGTCTCTGTGCACGTGAGCAGCACGGAGTTGGTGCCATAGACGGTTACGCCTTCCTTGGTTTTTATGGTGAAACCAAGGATCGGATTGATGACCATTCGGTGGAAACGAATGGCCAGATGCAAAGTCACTTCGGCCTGGGGTTCGATAAGCGAGGGGAACCGCTGACCATTGGCGATCAGTTGAAAATCCAGCACGCTGGCGGCGCCGTCACCCCACCGATATTCATGCGGGTTGAACCCGTCACGAGAGGCATAGGCGTTACGTTCAAAGAGCAGCGTCACGCAGGGTGCGCTGGCTAAGCTACGGTCAGGTACAGGCGACCCTTTCGGGGGGGAAATCTCAAGCACGTCTGCAGGTTTATCCCGGCCAAAGAGGATATCCAGATAACGATTGATCACCGGCCTCGCGGGCCCGAGCATCTCGACCCTCCCTTGCTCCAGTAGAACGGCACGGTCGCAGTGAGTGACCACCTGTTCGCTGGCATGAGTCACCAGCAAGATACTGGTGCCATTGCTCTTCAACTGCCGCAGCCGCTCGAAGCATTTGGCCTGGAATCGTGCGTCGCCTACTGAAAGCGCTTCGTCCACAACCAGAATGTCGGGATCGACCTGAGCCTGTACCGCGAATGCAAGACGAACCACCATGCCACTGGAATACGCCTTGACCGGCTGATCAATGAACTCACCAATATCCGCAAAGCTGGCAATGGCATCAAAACGCTGATCGACCTCGTCATGATCCAGACCGAGCAACGCAGCGTTCAGATAGACATTTTCCCGCCCGGTGAACTCCGGATTGAAGCCGGACCCCAACTCAAGCAACGCAGCGACCCGACCGTGGGTCTGTATGACCCCGGCCGAAGGCGTCAAAGTCCCGCAGATAATCTGCAGCAACGTGGATTTGCCTGAGCCATTGCGCCCGACGATGCCCACGGTTTCACCGCGCCGCACGTCAAAATCGATATTGCGCAGTGCCCAGAATTCTCTGCCATAGGACGTTACAGGGGATCCGAGTTTGCGTTGCAGGCGGGGAATGATGGAATGCTTCAGACGATCAAAAGGTTTTTCGTAGGTATGAAAGCATTTGGAAATGTCGCGCACGCTGATGACATTTTCTTCAGATGACATCGGCAAACCCCTTGCGGGTTTTCTGAAAAAACCAGAACCCGGCAGCGGCAATCGCCAACGCTATCAACATCGCTGTCGCCAGACTGTCCCATTGCGGAAATTTCCCCAGCAGTAATACATTGCGGCTTTCCTCAATGATGTACGTCAGCGGATTTAGTTTCAGCCAAGGCTGATAGGCTGCTGGCAATGCCGCCACGGGATACAGTACCGGTGATAAAAACAGCAATACGGTGGTGAGCACCACAATCACTTGCCCCACATCGCGCAGATAAACACCCAGTGCGGACAGGCCCCAACTGATACCTGAGGTGGCGATCACCAAGGGCAGTAATATCAACGGAAAAAACAGGGCGCTGACTTGCAACTGTTGCGTCAATAAAAACTGTGCAGCCAGCAGGACCACCAGGCTGATAAGTGTGTGAAACATTGCAGACCCCAAGGTCACCACGGTCAGAATTTCCAGCGGAAAGACGACTTTCTTTACGTAATTACTGTTTGAAATAATGAGGGTGGGTGAACGGTTGGCGCACTCGGAAAACAGGCCATGCACAATCATCCCCACGAAGAGAAGGATCGCAAAACCACCTTTGCCGGTCTCTTGACCGACCCAGCGCGCTTGAAAGATTTCCGAGAAAACAAAGGTATAAACAGCAAGCATCAGGACGGGGTTAAAGAAAGACCAGGCCAGGCCCATTATTGAGCCTCGATAACGGCCTATGACTTCTCGTTTGGTCATGACAGCGATAAGTTGACGATAATGCCACAGGCTGCGAATAAGACTCAGGGGGTCAGCCCCAGGCGTAAGATGGGGGTTCACGTTAATACGAAGCTCCTTATTGAAATGACCCTTGAAGCATCGCCGTCAGATTTCGTTAATCACACTGGCAAACAACAAGCCGAGATTACCGAGCAGCGTCTGGCGATAAACGCCGGAGCGGCGCAGACCCAATAGCCGACCGGGGAAATGCTGACCGCGCAGCGCTTTGAATTTTTCCAGGATGAGACGATTTTCGTCGGTAAGGCTATGCTGGATCGTTTCCAGACCTGCGATATTGGCAGCATTCCAATGCCTGAAACGGCCCTGAAACAACATGCGTATCCGAACCATTCGGGCTGACCAGCCGGAATTCGAGCCGACCAGATTGGCACCGTGCTGCCGGTAATGAACGTAAGGCGTGGCATCGTAGAAGACGTTGCCACCTACTCCGGTGATCAATAAATACGCCCACCAGTCATGGGAAACAATGTCCAGATTTTGTCCGGCCTTTTCCAGAAGCAAACGCGCGGCATGGTTCAACACCATGGTATTGCCGCCACCGATGTTCTGAACCAGAGCATTCGCAAACGAAGGGGGACGCCGAAACAGCGGCGAATAACCCAATGCCTCACCGCGCTGATCAACTAACTCTGTGCGGCCAAAATACAACGCGGGAACCTCTTCGGGAACGCTCTTCAACCACGTCAGCGCCGCCTGTAACTTGTGCACATCCCACACATCATCCTGATCACACCATGCGTAGTAACTTGCCGAGAGGTTTTTATTGCACACGGTTGAAATAAAATTACGTGCAAAGCCTCGTTCAGGCCCGCGCCACAGGCTGACTTTATCCTCTCCCCACAGGTAACGGTACCTGTTGATAATATTGACCGTTGCGTCCTCCGACCCATCGTCCGAAACAGCAACGTGCCAGTCGTGACAGGTTTGATCCTTGATGGACTGCAACTGTTTTTCCAGAAACGACTGCCCATTATAAGTACACATCAGTATCAGAACTGAAACACTAATAGACGGTTGCTCAACCGCGGCATGATCGCGATGGGTTATTGACGCCATCGCTACCGCCGCGCAAGTTTCAGATGCGCCAATTTTGTTCAGGGAACACTCAGAACTTTCATCTACACGCGAACTGCCATGAATACAGCACGAGGTTCCGGGCAAATGATCGTTGATCATTGTCGGATCACCTTGATAAAAGAATAGTGCCTAATTGTGTAAGCCAGTGTGGCAGTCAAAATAGATTTAAGTCTGACTGAGCGATGAGTGGTCGTTTGTTTTCCAAGTCGTTGACGGCACGACTAAAAAGGATAACGAATTAAACCCGAATGCCCTTAAGTGTTACAAACTTGAAACAGAAACTGTATCAGTTACTTAACTTCCCCTGCGTCTGGAATTGTCTTTCGTTCGAGATCCGGCTGCTCGATAACCGCGCAATGTTGTCGGCTTTGCCACATAATCGTCAGGTTTCTTACACTGCAAGGTCTATCTCCACATGCAAAAAATTCTTTCATGCTTCCTTGGCGCTGTCCTCTTCCTCTCTCCTGCGGCCTTCGTCAGCGCCGCGACACCTGCCAAACCCGTCTCTCTGATCGTTCTCAGCTCCGGTGGCATCATGGGCGCGCTCAACGCAATCAGCGGCGACTATGAGCAGCGTACCGGTGTGCGTCTGGTGGCCGAGGCAGCACCGTCCATGGGCGCCACAGCGCAAGCGATCCCCAATCGTCTGGCCCGCAATGAACCTGCCGATGTAGTTTTGATGGTGGGCTCGGCCCTGGACAAGCTCATCAAGAATGGTCAGATAGACCCCAAGAGTCGCGTCGACCTGGGTAAATCCTACATCGCCATGGCTGTGCAGCACGGCGCACCAAAGCCCGATATCAGCACCATGGAAGCGTTCAAAAAGACGTTGATTGATGCAACGTCCATCGCCTATTCAGACAGTGCCAGTGGCGTTTACCTGTCCCGGGTGCTGTTCAATCAGATGCATATAGGGGAGCTGATGCAAAGCAAAAGCCGCATGATCCCTGCGACGCCAGTCGGTGAGGTCGTGGCCCGTGGCGAAGCACAGATCGGTTTTCAGCAGCTGAGCGAGCTCAAGCAGGTTGAAGGGATCGACATCATTGGTTTGATTCCGGACCAGGCCCAGCAAATGACCTTGTATTCCGGCGCAGTGTCTTCGCGCAGCACGCATCCAGAGCAAGCCCGGCAACTGCTGGAATACCTGGGTTCAATGGCGGCAGCCGATGCGATCAAAAAAAGCGGACTGGATCCGGTGGCGAAGTAGCCACTCATGATGGTCTGAGCCCATTCAATTTGTAGGAGCTGCCGAAGGCTGCGATGGCGGCGAGTCAGAAAAAACACATCGCAGCCTTCGGCAGCTCCTACAAAGGTGTATTCCAGCTTCACACAGCCAATTCAATCAGCTCAGCCCTTACGCCTTGTTCATCAATGTGCAGCAAGGCAACCGAAATCGGCAATTTGAAACGCCGTGGCCCGGCGCTGCCCGGGTTGATGAACAGTACGCCGTCGCGTTGCTCGATCAGTGGTTTGTGGGAGTGTCCGACGACGACCACCTGGACATCATCGGGCAGCGGTTGCGGTACGTCGGCCAGAATGTGGGTCACGTAAATGCCTACGCCCTCCACCTGCAGTACACCTGAATAAGGCACATCGCTGGCCCAGGTGTCGTCCTCGTCATTGTTGCCACGCACAACGGTCAGCGGCGCGAGCTCACGCAAGGTATCGAGGATAGCGGGATTACCGATATCGCCCGCATGGATCAGGTGCTCACAGCCCTGAAGCGCATCCAGGGCTTGAGGGCGCAACAGGCCATGGGTGTCGGATATCAGGCCTATTTTCATGATAACGGCTCAAGGTTGATAAACACGGGCGTCGAAGCATATCGCGTATTCCTGCCTCTCGTCCGATGAGTACGCTCCCTTACTCAAACCCGTCCTAAAGGCTTATTGACAAAGGCAGGGCAGACTGCAAATATCGCCAAAAGTTGTACGACGACAGATAACAAAAATAAAAATAATCAGGGAAGCACACGTATGACGAACCTCGTTCGAACCCCGCAATGTCCGCGCTTTAGCAACCAGCACACCTCGTGTCCTGTAAGAGCTTGTATTCGCGCTCCCGATCAAGCCCGGGATAAATCCTCTTTTCATCGAATTCGCTAACGGTTTTTCCGTTTCGAAGTAAAGGCTCGTCCGCATTGCGGTTCAGGTCTTAAGCCCCGGCATGGGGGCGCCTTGCATTCTTCCACCGTACAGGCCGATCAACGGCCGTTGGAGGACTGCTTTGTCAAAAAAATGGGAGCACAACAATAATGAGATCTCAAAACAAACGTTCACTGGTCCTTCTTGGGCTGGGCACGATGGGCCTGACTTTCCCGTTAATGGGCATGGCCGAAGGGTTTGTAGACGACACCAAAGCCACACTGACTTTTCGTAACGCCTACTTCAACCGTAACTTTGTTGACCCGGCAAATGCGCAGAGCAAGGCTGAGGAGTGGACACAAAGCTTCATTCTTGATGCCAAATCCGGTTTTACCCAAGGCGTGGTCGGTTTCGGGGTTGATGTACTGGGCATGTACTCGGTGAAGCTCGATGGCGGCAGGGGTACGGGGGGCACACAGTTGCTGCCAATACATCAGGATGGCCGACCAGCCGATGACTTCGGGCGTCTGGGCGTTGCGGCCAAAGCCAAGATCTCCAAGACTGAATTGAAGGTCGGCGAATGGATGCCGGTATTACCCATCTTGCGCTCGGATGATGGTCGATCGCTGCCACAAACGTTCCGCGGTGGGCAGATTACCTCCAAAGAACTGGATGGCCTGACCTTGTATGGTGGCCAGTTCAGAGGCAACAGCCCGCGTAACGATGCAAGCATGGAAGACATGTCGCTCAATGGCCGGGGCGCTTTTCTTTCGGATCGCTTCAACTTTGGCGGCGGCGAATACGCCTTCAATGAAAAGCGCACTCAGATCGGGTTGTGGTACGCCCAACTGGAAGACATCTACAACCAGAAATTCATCAACGTCCTGCACAGCCAACCGATTGGCGACGTGACGCTCGGCGCCAACCTGGGTTACTTCTGGGGTGAAGAAGACGGCAACAAACTGGCCGGTGATCTGGACAACAAAACCGCCTACGCCTTGCTCTCGGCCAAATACAAAGGCAACACGCTGTATGTGGGCCTGCAGAAAGTCAGCGGTGATGACGGCTGGTTCCGGGTTAACGGCACCAGCGGCGGTACTCTGGCGAACGATAGCTACAACGCCAGTTATGACAACGCCAAGGAGAAATCCTGGCAGTTGCGTCACGACCTGGACTTCGCAATCCTCGGCGTGCCCGGCCTGACACTGATGAACCGCTACATCAGCGGTGACAATGTTCACGTCGGGGCGATTACTGATGGCAAGGAATGGGGCCGTGAGTCGGAACTGGCGTACACCGTCCAGAGTGGCACGTTCAAGAGCCTGAACTTCCGGTGGCGCAACTCCTCCATTCGTCGCGACTTCAGCACCAACGAGTTCGACGAAAACCGGATCTTCATCAGTTATCCGCTGTCGCTGCTTTAAGTAACAAACTCTACTCCCTGTAGGAGCTGCCGGAGGCTGCGAAGCTTTTATCCTGACACGCCCCATCGCAGCCTTCGGCAGCTCCTACAGGTCCAATGTTTGTCAAAGGACCGTGCGCGCCGTAAATACCAGGGCGGCCTATGCAGCCCAGTGACTACCAGCCATCATTTCGACCTAAGTCGCGTTGACAAAGCTGATGGCGACTGCAAATAATCCGCATAAGTCATACGACGACAGATGACAACTAATAAGAATTGCAAGGGACTCTCATGACAACGACTCATACCGCCCAAAATCCCTTCAATCGTCTGCTACTGACAGGCGCGGCAGGCGGTTTGGGCAAAGTTCTTCGGCAAAGCCTGCGCCCTTACGCCAAGGTTCTGCGCCTCTCCGACATCAGCGAAATGGCTCCCGCCATTGATGCCAGCGAAGAAGTCCACATCTGCGATCTTTCCGATAAAAACGCCGTTCACCAACTGGTCGAAGGTGTAGACGCGATTCTGCATTTTGGCGGCGTGTCGGTAGAACGCCCGTTCGAAGAAATCCTCGGCGCGAATATCAGCGGTGTCTTCCATATTTACGAAGCCGCCCGTCGTCACGGCGTAAAGCGCATTATTTTCGCCAGCTCCAACCACGTCATCGGTTTCTACAAGCAGGACGAAACCATTGACGCGCTCTCCCCGCGCCGTCCGGACAGCTATTACGGCCTGTCCAAATCCTATGGCGAGGACATGGCCAGCTTCTATTTCGATCGTTACGGCATCGAAACCGTGAGCATCCGTATCGGCTCATCATTCCCCGAACCACAAAACCGTCGAATGATGAGCACCTGGCTAAGCTTCGACGATTTGACGCAGCTGATCGAGCGCTCGCTGTATGCGCCGGATGTCGGCCACACCATCGTTTATGGCGCCTCCGCCAACCGCGATGTCTGGTGGGACAACCGTTACGCAGCCCACCTTGGCTACCACCCCAAGGATAGCTCGGAGCAGTTTCGCGCCAAAGTCGAAGCGCAACCGATGCCACCTGCCGACGACCCGGCCATGGTTTATCAAGGCGGCGCATTCGTCGCATCAGGTCCTTTTGGCGACGACTGAACAGCGATAAAAACAATAAAGAGGACAGGCCGACATGGATGCTGAATTGATTCTCGACGCACAGAACGCGACGGGTGAAAGCCCGGTGTGGAGCGCCAGGGAGCAGGCCCTTTATTGGGTCGACATCCCGGCGGGCACTCTGCATCGCTGGGATCCGGCCGATGACAGCAGCCAAAGCTGGAAAGCGCCGCAAATGCTCGCCTGTATCGCTCGTGCCGAGAACGGTGACTGGATAGCCGGCATGGAAGACGGTCTGTATCGCCTCACCGAACAAGCCGACGGCACCCTGAGCAGCATCGCTCTGGCCAGCGTTGAGCATGCGTTGCCTGGCATGCGCTTCAACGATGGACGCTGTGACCGTCAAGGTCGTTTCTGGGCGGGCACGATGTTGATGGACATGGCCGCAGGCGCACCTGTCGGCGCGATGTATCGTTACGGTGGCGGGCAGAGCGAAGCGCTCACGGCGCAACTCAGCGACTTCATCGTGCCCAACGGCCTGGCGTTCAGCCCGGACGGCAAGATCATGTACTTGTCCGACTCGCACCCGAGCGTGCAAAAAATCTGGGCATTCGATTACGACATCGACAGCGGCACGCCTCATAACCGTCGCTTGTTTGTCGACATGAACAATTACCTGGGCCGCCCCGATGGCGCAGCGGTAGACGCCGAAGGCTGTTACTGGATCTGCGGTAACGATGCCGGGCTGATCCATCGTTTCACGCCAACCGGGAAGCTTGATCAATCACTCAACGTTCCGGTGAAGAAACCCACTATGTGCGCCTTTGGTGGGCCGAATCTGGACACACTGTATGTAACCTCGATTCGCCCCGGTGGCGATATCAGCGACCAGCCACTGGCCGGTGGCGTCTTTGCCCTGAGACCCGGAGTCAAAGGCCTGGAGGAGCCTGCGTTCAAGGGCTGACGATTCACCCAACAAATCCACCAGCACCACAAAAACAACAAAACTGGAGTTATCCATGGATTTCAAACGCAAGCTTCTCATCGCAGCACTTCCGCTGGCCTTCTGCATGTCGGGCCTGGCCCAGGCTGAAGTCAAAATCAAATTCGCTGAAGTTCACCCTGCCGGCTATGCCCCGGTAGTGGCCGAACAGAACATGGGCAAAAAGCTCGAAGAGCAGTCCAAAGGCGAGATCAGCTTCAAGATGTACGCCGGTGGCGTGCTGGGCTCAGAGAAAGAAGTCGTTGAGCAAGTACAAAGCAACGCAATTCAGATGACCCGCGTCAGCCTCGGCATTGTCGGCCCGGTGGTGCCTGACGTGAACGTCTTCAACCTGCCATTCGTATTCCGCGATCAGGCGCATATGCGCACTATTATCGACGGTGAAATCGGTCAGGAAATTCTCGACAAGATCACCAACTCGAACTTCAACATGGTTGCACTGGCGTGGATGGATGGCGGTACTCGCAACCTCTACACCAAGAAACCGGTGCGTCAGATCTCTGACCTCAAAGGCATGAAAATCCGTGTTCAAGGCAACCCGGTGTTCATCGAAACCATCAACGACATGGGCGGCAACGGTATCGCCATGGCCACTGGCGAGATTTTCAGCGCCTTGCAGACTGGCGTAATCGATGGTGCAGAGAACAACCCGCCGACGTACTACCAGCACAACCACTATCAAAACGCCAAGTTCTTCACCATCACCGAGCACTTGATCCTGCCTGAGCCAATCGTGATGGCCAAAGACACCTGGAACAAGCTCACGCCTGAACAACAGGCACTGGTGAAAAAGCTCGCTAAAGAAGCTCAGGCCGAAGAGCGCGTGCTGTGGGACAAGTCTTCCGCTGATGCCGAAACCAAACTCAAGGCCGCAGGCGTGGAGTTCATCACCCTGACACCTGAGCAGAAGAAAGCCTTCTACGACGCTACCCAACCGGTACGCGACAAGTTCGGCGCGCCTTACAAAGACCTGATCAGCCGTATCGAAGCAGTCCAGACCAACCCGGCCCTGGCCGCAGCGAAAAACTAAGCAGCCCTATAAGCCAGTCCGATAACGCCGCGGGGGCGAGCGCAAGCTCGTTCGCCGCCGCTGTGGTGAGCCTCCATGAAAAATACGCTGCTGCGCTTCAACGATGTTCTTTATCGGGTCTGTGTCGGGATCGCCGGTATGTCGATTCTGATCATGACCCTGATTATCCCGTGGGGCATTTTCGCCCGCTACGTGCTGGGTACCGGCTCTAGCTGGCCGGAACCTACTGCGATTCTATTGATGGTGGTGTTCACCTTCTTCGGTGCCGCTGCCAGTTACCGGGCGGGCGCTCACATGGCAGTGTCCATGGCCATCGACCGTATGCAGCCGCAGGTACGCAAAATTGCCGCCGTGGCCGTGCAAGTGCTGATGGCAATCGTGGCGCTGTTCATGATTATCAAAGGCTTCAAGCTCTGCGGTACGACCTGGAATCAATACATCGGGGAGTTGCCCTTCCTGCGTGTTGGCATCTCTTACCTGCCGATTCCGATTGGCGGCATCGTGACCCTGATTTTCGTCCTCGAAAGACTCTTTCTGGGCGACCAAAGCCACCGGGCTGTCATGCGGTTCGACGTGATTGAAGAAAGTGAAGGTGCCGCATAAATGGACGCTCTTATACTGTTAGGCAGCTTTATCGCGCTGATCCTGATCGGCATGCCGGTCGCTTACGCGCTGGGTCTTTCAGCGCTGATCGGCGCATGGTGGATCGATATTCCCGCTGACGCCTTGATGATTCAAATCGCAGGCGGCGTGAACAAATTCTCGCTGCTGGCGATCCCGTTCTTCGTCCTCGCGGGGGCGATCATGGCCGAAGGCGGCATGTCACGAAGGCTGGTGGCGTTTGCCGCCGTGCTGGTCGGTTTCGTGCGCGGCGGTCTGTCTCTGGTAAACATCGTTGCTTCGACCTTTTTCGGCGCCATCTCCGGCTCCTCCGTGGCGGACACCGCCTCGGTGGGTTCGGTACTGATTCCGGAAATGGAGCGCGCTGGCTACCCGCGTGACTACTCAACGGCCGTGACGGTCAGCGGTTCGGTTCAAGCCTTGCTGACACCGCCAAGCCACAACTCGGTGCTGTACTCGCTGGCGGCCGGCGGCACGGTCTCCATTGCTTCGCTGTTCATGGCCGGGATTGGTCCAGGCCTGCTGCTCAGCGCGGTAATGATGGGTCTGTGCATGATCTTCGCCCGCAAGCGCAACTACCCGAAAGGTGAAGTAATCCCATTGCGCCAGGCGATCAAAATCGCGGGTGAGGCGCTTTGGGGCCTTATGGCGATGGTCATCATCCTCGGCGGTATCCTCTCGGGTATCTTCACCGCGACCGAGTCAGCAGCGATTGCCGTGGTCTGGTCGTTCTTCGTCACCATGTTCATCTACCGCGACTACAAATGGCGCGACCTGCCCAAGCTGATGCACCGGGCGGCGCGGACCATTTCCATCGTGATGATCCTGATCGGTTTCGCCGCCAGCTTCGGTTACATCCTGACGCTGATGGAAATCCCGATGAAGATCACGACGGCGTTCCTGACGCTGTCGGATAACCGTTACGTGATCCTGATGTGCATCAACGTCATGTTGCTGCTGCTGGGCACCGTGATGGACATGGCGCCGCTGATCCTGATCCTGACGCCGATCCTGCTGCCGGTGATCGTCGGTGTGGGCGTTGACCCTGTGCACTTCGGCATGATCATGCTGGTGAACCTGGGCATCGGCTTGATTACACCGCCGGTGGGTGCAGTGCTGTTCGTGGGCGCTGCGGTGGGTAAAGTCACCATCGAAGCCACCGTAAAAGCTCTGCTGCCGTTCTACCTGGCACTGTTCCTGGTACTGATGCTGGTGACCTACATCCCTGCAATCTCCCTGTGGTTGCCGAGTGTGGTGTTGTAAGAAGCACCGATAAAATAATGTCTAAATGATGATTTGTGGGAGCGGTGCTTGGTCTGGGCGGCATTCCGACGATAAGGCTGGACGCGATCTAAAGTGAATCGAGTCCAGCCTTATCGTCGGAATGCCGCCCAGACCAAGCACCGCTCCCACAGTTGTCTGTAGATCAGCGTCATCCCCCAGCCAAGGAGGCTGGTTGCTCATGTCTGCTCCTGCTTTGTTTCCCCGCCATATCGCTGTATTGCTCCTCGCCCTCCTCGCCTGTGCTTTCGCAGGCAATCACATCGCCGCGCGTATCGCCTTCGATCATGACACCGGCTTGCTGCTGGCTATTCTGTGTCGCTCGGGGGTGACCTTATTGGTGCTGACCGGGCTGGTGCTGTGGCAACGTGAACGCCCGAACCTGACCGCCCGAACCTGGCGCTGGCAATTGCTGCTGGGCTTGCTGATCGCGGCACAAAGCTTCTGCATTTACTCGGCTGTAGCCCGTATTCCGGTAGCGTTGGCGTTGTTGATCGCCAACGTTGCACCGATTCTGCTGGCATTGCTCACCTGGGCTTTAGGCGGTGCCAGGCCGACCGCCCGTGCCGCCCTGCTGATGGGCTTTATCCTGATCGGTCTGGTCTTCGCGCTGGACGTACCAGAGCGGTTGTCCAGCCAGCACAGCACCGAAGCTCAGTGGCTTGAAGGCATCGCCTTTGGCTTCGGCGCAGCAGGGGTTTTCGCCTGCGCATTGTGGATAACCGACCACAAACTCTCGTCCCTACGCGGCACCGTACGCAGCATGCTGACCATGTTGATTGTGTTTAGCGCCGCCGCACTGGCTGGTTTCAGCGGCATTCTGCCTGGTGGTGTTTCATTGCCTTCCACTTCCACCGGCTGGACCGCGCTGGCGTGTCTGGTCACGCTTTATGGCGTGGGGTTTTCCCTGCTGTTCATCTGCGTAAACCGGCTGGACATGGCCCGCAACGCGCCGGTGATGAACATCGAACCGGTGGCGAGTCTGTTGTTTGGCTGGTTAATCCTTGATCAATTGCTCAGTGGCGGCCAGATCATTGGCGGCCTGATTGTGGTAACCGGCATCGTGCTGCTGACCTGGCGTCGCAAAACGGCTTGAGCGCTTTAACCTCTACTCATACGGCAGATCATCATGCACCCGGCACTCCTGACGCTTGAAGATGGCATCACCCGACTGACTCTGGCCCCGCTGACCGGTGGCAGTATCGTTAACTGGAGCGTGATCGCCAGCGGTCAGCCACTGCTGCGTCCCAGCAATGACGAAGCCCTGAGTGCCGGGACCGCACGTAAACTGGCGTGCTATCCGTTAGCGCCCTGGTCGAACCGGATCAGCAACGGGGGTTTTGAGAGCCCTGATGGCTGGTTCGCGCTTGCGCCAAACAGCGCCAACGACGCCCTGCCCATTCATGGCAGTGCCTGGCAGCAGCCCTGGGAGGTCGTGGAGAAGAGTGCTCAACACGCTTGCCTCGAATTGAACAGCACCACGCCTTTTGCCTATCGCGCACAGCTACGTTTCAGCTTGCAGGACGGTACGCTGAGCATCACCTTGAAGGTCACTCATCTGGAACCCCGCGCTGCCTGGCACGGGCTGGGCCTGCACCCTTACCTGCCCCGCACCGCCAACACCCGGTTACGGGCCAAGGCTTCGCATGTCTGGCTGACCGATGAAGCAGGCTTGCCAACGCAACTTGAGAGCCTGCCTGCCGAGTGGGACTTCAATATATTGAACAGCTTGCCGCAAACCCGGCTGGATAACGGCTTTACCGAGTGGGATGGCAATGGCCTGATCAGCCAGCCAGATCTGGGTTATGAGCTGGAGTGCCGGGCAACGGGTAGTGAGTTTTTTCTGGTGTTCTGCCCACCCGGGCTGGATTTTTTCTGTTTCGAGCCTGTTAGCCATCCTGTGAATGCCCACCATCTGCCGGGGCATCCAGGGTTGCGGTTGTTAAAGCAGGGGGAGTCGGCTGAGTTGGGGTTCAGCCTGAGTTACCGGGCGATTTAAGGATAGGACAAAGATCTCCTGTGGGAGCGGTGCTTGCCCGCGATAAGAGCAACTCGGTCTCGGATAATGAGGTGTCCTTATCGCGGGCAAGCACCGCTCCCACAGTTCAGATCGCATTCCAACCCAATGCTTTAAGATGCCTGAAGTCAAACCACCACGTAGTACTTGCGCACATACACCGTGCTTTCCCACGCACAGCTCGCGCCTTGCGGGACGAACACCGTGTCGCCGGTGTTCACGATCAGCGCCTCGCCGTCTGCGCCGGTGAGCGTCACCTGCCCTTCGATCAGGTGCATCAACTCATGCACTTTGTGCGGCCGGCCACCACGTGCATAGGGCGTCGAATCCCAGACGCCGATGCGCAGGGAGCTGTTCGAGGCTTCATAGGCGTTGTGTGAGCGACACTGAGGTGCCGGACCAATCAGGATGCTGGCCTCGGGGGCTGCCGACGGTGCAAGCGCTACTCGCTTGTCAATCCAGGTCAATGCCGGTTGCGTCGACGGTGCGGAGCTACTAACAGCGCAAAAAGCCCACAGACTGCCATCTACGGCATCGATCTGACAGGCGCCCCCTTGCGCGACGACCACGCTTTCGCCGGGGCTGGCTTCGAGGGCTTCACCGTTAACGCGCAGGCTGACGCGCCCTTTGTGAACCACCAGCATTTCCGTGAACGGATAGGCCTCGGAGCGCCACGCCCCTCCGCCACTGACCACACCAGCACTCACACCATCGGGACCTGCGTAAGCAATTTTACGCGCATCGGCAAACGGATCAGCAGCGCTCAACGCTCCGCCGTTGAAGGGTGTGTCTGTTTGGCTGCCGTCAGCGCGGACCAGCAACAAAGTTTTTAGCTGTGACATTCAGAACTCTCCGGATTAACCAATAGCCTGCGTGACCAAGGCAAACTGTGTGACGCCAGCAGTGGCCTGCGGAGCCTTGCCTTTGGCCATTTGGGTAACGCTGTCGACGGCTTTCAAACCGGCCTGGTCCAGCCAACCCGCCAGGCCGCTGTTGGTCGGGATATCGATACGCACGAACGAATACGGCACTCGCGACAGCAACTGGCTGATCAGGTATTTGGCCTGATCAACGTTTTGAGCAATCACCGGGCCGATGCACAGCCCACGACCAAACGGACGTAACAGGGCGAACGCCTGGAGTTGCCCATTACGCTCAATGGCTGCCGAATGCTCGACACTCGGCAGCAGGTCCTTGAGCACCGAAGTGCGATCAAGCCCGCTGCCCGCGTTGGCCAACTCGAACAGGCGCGGGTAATCCGCTTCGCCCACTGAGCGGCAGCTTTCGCTGAACGCCAGCGAAGGTGCCGACGGTGCTTCGGCTGGAGCCTGTCCCTGACGTTGCTCGACACTGCCGAAATCAACGAACCCCATACTCGCGTAAAGCGGCGCTCCGGCAAGGGTTGCATTGAGAACCGCGGTACGCGGTGTCGCGGCATCGATAGCCCGGTTCATCAATTGGCGACCGATCCCCTTACCCTGATATTCATTGCTGACGATCACGAGGCCAATGGTCGAGAAATCCCCCTGATGACAGGTAAAGGCACTACCAATCAAGCGGCCCTGATCTTCGGCGATGAAGCCCTGACTGACACGCTGCAGCATCGCCCAGTCTTCGCGACGATGCGGCCACTTCAACTGCACTGAAAGTTGATGTGCAGCATCGACATCGTCTGCGGTCATCGGGCGATACGAGTATGAAGAACGTTGCGAATCGGCCATGAAAAAGCTCTCCGGTCAAAGGGGTGCGCAAGGGCAATAACGCCTGTATCCCATCTGTCTGCAGCTCATGGCAAGAGGCTCGGAACGATTCGGCAGATTGCATGAGGCAGGCCGCCGTTTACCACAGTAACTGCTTAAAACCCCATGAAGGTCGGCAGCAAA
The DNA here is from genome assembly GCF_900602065.1 of Pseudomonas viridiflava. GTDB lineage: Bacteria > Pseudomonadota > Gammaproteobacteria > Pseudomonadales > Pseudomonadaceae > Aquipseudomonas. The sequence continues at coordinate 255,678 of NZ_UWFN01000328.1, forward strand.
TGCTTGGTCTTTTTTCCTAGCATGGAGGCTGGCTTTTTTATCCGCTGGAGTCCTTCATGGATAGCTTCGATCCTCGTCAAATTGCTGTTCGCAGCGCGCACTTCATCGGTGGTCGTTACCGCGATGCCCAGTCAGGCATGGACGTATCGCGCCCCTCCGACGGGCAGGTTTACGCCGGCCTGCCGATTGCCGACGCGGACATGGTGGACGAAGCGGTCAGCAATGCCTGGCAAGCGTTCAAGCACAGTGACTGGGCCAGCCGCCCACCTCGCGAGCGGGCCCGGGTCATGCGCCGCTGGGCAGATTTGATTGAAGCCGACGGCGCGATCCTGGGTCCACTGGAAGCAGTAGGTTCGACGCGCCCACATAAAGATGTGCTGGCCTGGGACATTCCTTACGTCGCCGAAGGGATCCGTTTTTTTGCCGAGCTGGCAGACAAGCATGGTGGTGAAGTAGCTGCGACTCAGAGCGATCGGCTGGGCATGCAGATCGCTGAACCTTATGGCGTTATCGCGGCGATCGCGCCGTGGAATTTCCCCTTGAGCATGGGCCACTGGAAAGTCGCACCGGCGCTCGCTGCGGGCAACGCGGTGGTGCTCAAGCCATCGGAACTGACGCCGTTTTCCAGCCTGCGTTTCGCGGAGCTGGCCGTACAGGCGGGTCTTCCAGCCGGGATGTTCAATGTGATTCAGGGGGATGGGCGCACCACGGGCGACGCACTGTGTCGCCATCCGCGTATATCCAAAGTGACGTTCACAGGCTCGACAGCGACGGGCTCAAGCATCATGTCCACCTGCGCATTGATAGGCCCTAAACCGGTCACCCTGGAGCTGGGCGGTAAAAGCCCGCAATTGGTATTTGCGGACGTTCCAGACCTGGCCAAAACCGCACGCACGGTTGCGCTGGCAATCACCGGCAATGCGGGACAGGTGTGTGTTTCGGGTTCGCGACTGTTGATCGAGCGCTCAATCATGGCGCCGTTCATCGAACATCTTCAGGGCTACTTCGCTTCTTTGCGCCCTGGCCCGACCTGGTCCCCGGACGCCACACTGCCGCCGATCATTTCGCATCTGCAGGGCAGTCGCATCGATAACATCGTGCAGCGTGCCCGCCAGGCCGGAGCAGAAGTGCTGGCCGGTGGCGGCCTGTTCGAAGGCATGGGCGGTGCTTATTACCAGCCGACATTGCTGACCGCAGTGGACAGCCAAAGCCCGGCAGTCTGCGAAGAGATCTTTGGCCCGGTGTTGACCATTCAGGCATTCGACACAGAGGAAGAGGCCCTGCAACTGGCCGAACACGACACCTATGGTTTGTGCGCGGGCGTACACACTGCCGACCTGAATCGGGCGCTGCGGCTGATTCGCAAGCTGGAAGTCGGCACCGTCTGGGTCAACCGCTATGGCCGTAGCAACGACTACATCCTGCCAACCGGTGGCTATAAACGCTCCGGCATTGGCAAGGATCTGGGCCGTGAAGCATTCGAGGCCAACCTGCGCTTTAAAAGCGTGCTTATTGACATCGCGCAGTAACAGCCTGTTGAGCTGGAATGCCAGCCCTGTGGACAACTCTATGCTGGCCTGTAATGCAACCCTGTGGGAGCGAATTCATTCGCGAAGGGGCCGGTACATCCGCAGTCTATGTATTGCCTGAAATACCGCCTTCCCGAATGAATTCGGTCCCACAGGATTTACGTCGCAAATAAGCTTGTGGCCAGACATGGAATTACCCACGGGGGCCGAGTTCTCTTCAAAAGGCATCTACAAAGCAACGGGAGCAGCCATCAGGATGCTCCTTTTTTTTTGGCCTGGCTCAACGCAGTTTCTGCCGTGCCACGTCGGGGTTTGCCCTGCATCAGCACCATAAATGCCCATAAAGACGCATAAACACGAGCCCCGCCCAAGGCTGGAGCGCCCCGCAAAGTGTGCTGAGGTCGCCCCTTAAAACGGCGTTTTCTATCAAGCAGCCGACGCTTTTAACGTCATCTGCTGATTTCACGGTGTTGTAATGAAGGTGTGGTGCAGCGTTGCATCACCTGCTTCAAACCTGAAGCACAGGCATACCCCGCCTCGACTTAACGAACCTCAGGACCGCACTCAATGAGCTTTCTTCGACCAAAATTCATTACGTTCGATTGCTACGGCACGTTGACCAACTTCCACATGGGCACCATGACACGCGAGCTGTTCGCTGACCGTGTTCCCGCAGAGCGAATGGATGAATTCGTCAAGGATTTCTCCTCCTACCGCCTGGATCAAGTCATGGGCGACTGGGTGCCTTACGACGAGATCATCAAGACTGCGCTGGAGCGCACCTGCAAACGCTGGGGTATCGAATACCGTCAGGAAGGCCAGATCTACTACGACGCCGTTCCAACCTGGGGTCCGCACGCCGATGTGCCAGCAGGTCTGGCAAAAATTGCCGACAAGATCCCTCTGGTGATTTTCTCCAACGCCAGCGACAGCCAGATCATGTCCAACGTCAACATGCTCGGCGCGCCGTTCCATAAAGTTTTCACCGCCGAACAGGCACAGGCCTACAAGCCTCGCCTGCGTGCGTTCGAGTTCATGCTCGACAACCTCGGTTGCGGCCCGCAGGACGTGCTGCACGTTTCGTCCAGCTTCCGTTACGACCTGTTCCCGGCCCACGACATGAAGATCAAGAACCGAGCATTCGTTGCCCGGGGTCATGACGTGCCTGCCAATGAGTCCTATGGCTACCACACCATCAAGGACATCGGTGGCTTGCCTGCGCTGGTCGGTCTGTAAACAGCAAAGCACGGTCAACCCGACAATTCCGGCAACGCCACAGGTAAGGACAGCAGCATGCGAAGTGAATCCTACTGGCTTGATACCGCACCGGCTTTTACCGGCGCACAGACCGGCGCGGTGGAGGGTCAGGTGGACGTCGCCATTGTCGGAGGCGGTTTCACCGGTCTCTCGGCAGCTCGTGCTCTGGCCATGAAGGGCGCGAGTGTGGTGGTGCTGGAGGCTGACCGGGTCATCGGCGAAGCCTCCGGCCGCAACGGTGGCCAGTGCAATACCGGCGTGGCTCAGGACTATTCCGCGCTGACCGCAAGCCTGGGTGCTGATCAGGCCCGCGAGTATTACCTGGCGTACGAAAGCGCCGTAAAGACGGTCGTCACGTTGGTCGAGCAGGAACAGATTGCGTGTGACATGACCCGTAACGGCAAGCTGAAACTGGCCGCCAAACCCATGCACTTCGAGGGAATGGCACGCACCTGCGAGCTGATTCGCCGCGAAGTGGATGCAAACGTGCAATTGCTGTCTGCCCAGGAAACACGCGCCGAAGTGGACTCTGCCGAATTCCACGGCGGCCTGCTGCAGCGCAATGGCGTGCAAATGCATGTCGGGAGTTTTGGCGTCGGGCTGGCCGACGCTGCAGTGCGCCACGGGGCACAGGTTTTCCAGAACGCCGCCGTCAAGAACTGGCAGGCCAACGCTTCAGGTTATCTGCTGAATACGGCCAAGGGCTCTGTTCAGGCCAAACAGATCCTGCTGGCGACCGGTGCTTGCCAGCATGGCGGCCCAGGCTGGTATCGGCGGCGCATCGTACCGGTGGGCAGCTTTGTGATTGTGACCGAGGTGCTGCCGCAGACCTTGATCGATCAACTGCTGCCACAACAGCGCGCCTACGTGACCAGCCGCATGATCGGCAATTACTTCCGCCTGACACCGGATAACCGTTTGCTGTTCGGCGGCCGGGCGCGCTTCGCCATGTCCAACGCAACCTCCGACGCCAAGAGCGGCAAGGTATTGCGTGCCGCCATGGTGCAGATGTTCCCGCAACTGGCCAGCGCCAAAGTGGATTACTGCTGGGGCGGCCTGGTGGACATGACCTCCGACCGCTTGCCGCGTGCGGGTGAACACGAAGGCGTTTTCTACTCCATGGGCTACAGCGGCCACGGGGTACAGATGTCTGTTCACATGGGCCAGGTCATGGCCGACGTCATGGATGGCAATCCGCAAGCCAACCCGTGGCGCGAGCTTGACTGGCCAGCCGTGCCGGGGCACTTCGGAACCCCGTGGTTCCTGCCGCTGGTGGGCGCGTGGTACCGCTTTCAGGATGCCCGGCACTAGATTTTTTGCTTCACCGTCGTTGTGTGCGTTTCAAGGACGCTCCGGTCAACCGCGAGCAACTCATGCATTCCCTTAATCGACAGGTAGAACTGATATGGCTGACAACAAAGACGATTCGCGATTGATCTCGGGCCAGGAAAGCCTGCGGGTATTCGAAGGGCTCAATCGCGGTCTTTCACGCCGTGACGCGTTACGAATGCTGGGCGTTGCGGGTGTCGTCGCCAGCGGTGCGACCAGTCTGTTTGGCGCAGCGGGCAAAGTCTTTGCCGACGAAACGGCAACGCCAGCCAAGGGCAAACCCGGCGGGCGAATTCGCGTCGCAGGCATGTCCAGTTCTACCGCTGACACACTCGACCCGGCCAAGGGCGCACTGTCCACCGACTATGTTCGGCACTTCATGTTCTACAACGGCCTGACCCGCTTCGACTCCCACCTGGTACCGCAGATGGAGCTGGCCGAGCGCATTGAAAGCGACGACGCTACCTTGTGGACCGTGACACTGCGCAAGGACGTGACGTTCCACAACGGCAAAGCCCTGACGCCTGCCGATGTGGTGTTCTCGCTGAACCGCCACAAGGACCCACTGACCGGCTCAAAAGTTATGCCCTTGATGGCTCAGGTCAGCGAAGTCAAAGCCTGCGGTCCGAATGAAGTACAAATCCGCCTCAGCGCCGCCAACGCCGAGCTGCCATCGATTCTGGCGGTATCGCACTTGTTGATCGTTCCGGAAGGCACCACTGATTTCAATCAGGGCATTGGCACCGGGCCGTTCAAGGTCAAGGAATTCAAACCGGGTGTGCGCTCGATCAGCGTACGCAACCCGAACTACTGGAAGCCAGGCCTGCCGTATCTGGACGAAATCGAATTCATCGCCATTGGCGACGAGCCTTCACGGGTCAACGCGCTGCTGTCCGGCGACGTTCATCTGATCAACGAGGTCAACCCGCGCTCCACCGCGCGTATTACCGCCAGCGCCAAGCACAGCGTGTTCGACGCACCGTCGGGCAACTACACCGACCTGATCATCCGCCAGGACCAGATGCCGGGGCAAAACCCGGACTTCACCCTGGCCATGAAGTACCTGCTGGATCGCGAACAAGTGAAATCGGCCGTGTTCCGCGGTTACGCCCGCGTCGGTAATGACACGCCGATTTCTCCAGGGTCGCGCTACTTCAACGCTGATTTGCCGCAGCGCGTATACGACCCGGAAAAAGCCCGCTTCCACCTGAAAAAAGCCGGCATGGAAAAAATTACGATGGCCGTGGCCGCCTCACCTGCGGCCACCGGTTCAGTGGACATTGCAGTGCTGCTGCAACAGTCCGCCAAAGAAGCCGGCCTGACGCTCAATGTCAACCGTCTGCCCAGTGACGGCTACTGGTCCAACCACTGGATGAAGCACCCGCTGAGTTTCGGCAACATCAACCCGCGCCCTAATGCCGACGTGATCTTCTCGCAGTTCTTCCAGTCTGCTGCACCGTGGAACGAATCCGCCTGGAAGAACGAGCAGTTCGATCAGTTGTTGATGCTGGCACGCGGCGAAACCGACGAAGCCAAGCGCGCCAAGATGTATGGCGACATGCAGACCCTTGTTCACGATCACTGCGGGATCGGTATTCCCGTTTTCATCAGCAACATTGACGGGGTCGACAAACGCATCAAAGGCTACGGCAGCAACCCGCTCGGCGGCTTCATGGGCTACATGTTCAGCGAGCAGATCTGGCTGGACGCTTGATAGCAGCTGGTTTTTCCTTTGCCGGAGCAATGCCATGAATAGCAACACACTCTGGTTGATCGGCAAGCGCTTCGGCGCTGCGATCCTGACCCTGCTGATCGTTTCCATGGTGGTCTTCGCCATTACGGCGGTGCTGCCAGGCGACGCGGCTCAAGCTGCCCTCGGGCAATTCGCGACGCCTGAACAGGTCGCGGCATTGCGGATAAAAATGGGCCTGGATCAACCGGGTGTGGTGCGCTACCTGAGCTGGTTGATGAACCTGCTCAGTGGCAATTTTGGCGAGTCGGCGTCCAACGCCATGTCGGTCGCCGAACTGGTCGGCGGGCGCTTTCCCAATACCCTGATGCTGGCCGGGGCGACCGCACTGGTTTCAGTTCCGGTGGCATTGGTGCTGGGCATCGGTTCGGCCATGGGACGTGGCGGCCGACTGGACAGCGCGTTGAGTTTCATCACGCTGGCGCTGGTTGCCGTTCCGGAGTTTCTGGTGGCGACCCTCGCGGTGTTGATCTTCGCGGTCAATCTGGGCTGGCTGTCGGCGTTGTCGTATGCCAGCGATACTCACTCCCCTCTGGAATTCATCCGCACTTATGCGCTGCCGGTGATGACCCTGTGCTGCGTCATCGTCGCGCAAATGGCCCGCATGACTCGCGCGGCAGTCATTGATCAATTGGACAGTCCGTATGTGGAAATGGCCCGCCTCAAAGGCGTCAGCCCGGTACGCATCGTATTACGCCATGCGCTGCCCAACGCCATCGGCCCGATCGCCAATGCCATTGCGCTGAGCCTGTCTTACCTGCTCGGCGGTGTCGTCATCGTCGAGACCATCTTCAACTATCCGGGTGTCGCCAGCCTGATGGTCGACGCCGTGACCAACCGCGACATGGCGTTGGTGCAAGCCTGCACCATGCTCTTCTGCTCCGCGTATCTGGGGCTGGTACTGATTGCCGACCTGTGCGCCATCCTCTCCAACCCGAGGCTGAGAACCCAATGAATAACCTCATTGTAAAATCGACGCCATCCTCTCCCGACCTGTCATTGGGCAAGGTCGCCCACAGCACATCCTGGCTGGGGCTGGCAGGGGCGTTCGTGTGCATCTTCTGGTTGTTGGTGGCGCTGTTCGGGCCATGGCTCGCGCCCCATCCGGTCGGTGAAGTCGTGTCCAACAATGTCTTTGACAGCATGAGTGGCGCTTACCCTTTCGGCACTGATTATCTGGGCCGCGACATGCTCAGCCGGGTGCTGGCCGGATCGCGCTTTACCGTCGGGCTGGCGCTGATTTCCGCAGTCCTGGCGAGCGGTCTGGGCACCAGCCTTGCCTTGCTCGCGGTGGTCGTGCCGAAATGGCTGGATGAAGTGATCAGCCGCCTGATGGATGCCTTCATCTCGATCCCCAGCAAGATGCTCGCGCTGATCATGGTCTCCGCATTTGGCTCATCGGTGACGCTGCTGATCACCACTGCGGTGCTGAGTTTTTCCCCTGGCGCATTCCGTATCGCCCGCAGCCTGGCGGTGAACATCGAAGCACTGGAATACGTGCAGGTGGCACGCACTCGTGGCGAACGTCGCCTGTACATAGCCTGCGTGGAAATCCTGCCCAACATGCTCAACCCGGTGCTGACCGATCTGGGCCTGCGCTTTGGTTTCATTGTGCTGCTGCTCAGCGGTATGAGTTTCCTCGGTCTCGGCGTCCAGCCACCCGACGCCGACCTTGGCTCACTGGTGCGTGAAAACATCGGCGGGCTTAATCAGGGCGCGCCCGCCATCGTGATTCCGGCGTTGGCTATCGGCACGCTGACTATCGGCGTAAACCTGTTCATCGACAGGCTTTCATCGCGGCGCAGCCGACGTTCAGGAGGACACTGAGATGAGCCAATTGATCAAGGTCCAGGACCTGCGAGTCGTCGCCAGCGCAGACAGCGGTGATATCGAAATCGTCAAAGGCGTGAGCTTTGCGCTGGAGAAAGGAGAAGTACTGGCGCTGATCGGTGAATCCGGGTCAGGCAAAACTACCATCGCTCTGGCCTTGCTCGGTTACGCCCGACGCGGCTGTCGCCTGGCCAGTGGCTCGGTGCAGATTGGCGAACACGACATGCTCGATTTGCCGGAAGGCATCCTGCAAGGGCTGCGCGGCAACCGGGTGTCGTACATCGCACAAAGCGCAGCGGCGGCGTTCAACCCTGCAAAACGGCTCATCGATCAAGTCATCGAAGGCGCGCTGATTCATGGGCTGGGCAAACGCGCAGAACTTGAAGCAAAAGCCGTCGAGCTGTTTCGTGACCTGTCATTGCCCAACCCGGAACACATTGGCCAGCGCTTCCCGCACCAGGTCTCCGGCGGCCAGTTGCAACGGGTCATGGCGGCGATGGCGCTGATCAGCGACCCGGTATTGGTGATCCTTGATGAGCCCACTACGGCGCTGGACGTCACGACGCAAATTGATGTGCTGCGGGCGTTCAAGCGCGTCGTGCGCGAACGTGGCGCGACGGCGGTCTACGTCTCGCATGACCTGGCGGTCGTGGCGCAAATGGCCGACCAGATTGTGGTGCTCAAGGGCGGCCAGATCGTCGAGCAGAGCAACACCGCAGCATTGCTCAAAGACCCGGAGCATCCCTACACCCGTAGCCTGCTGGCCGCAGCTCGCCCCGACGCGACACTGCGCCCGGCCAGTGAGGTCGCGCAGAATGTGCCGTTGCTGACCATCACCGAAATGTCAGCCGGTTACGGCAATAAAGACCTGCAAGGCATGCCCATGATTCGCGTGCTGGAAGACATAGACCTGACGATCAATCGGGGTCAGGCGATTGGCGTGATCGGCGAGTCGGGTTCGGGCAAATCCACTCTGGCCCGTGTCGTGGCGGGGCTGCTTGATCCGGCACGCGGCAGCTTGAAATTCGATGGGCAGCCCCTGTCCGGTGACCTGGCAGGACGCAGTGACGATCAATTCCGGCGCATTCAAATGGTCTTCCAGAATGCCGACACCGCGCTGAACCCGATGCACAGCATCAGCACCATTCTCAGCCGCCCGTTGAAGATGTACTTCAACCTCAAAGGGGCCGCCTTGCGTCAGCGCATCGACGAATTGCTCGATCTGGTACGCCTGCCTCGCGAGCTGGCTGAGCGTCGCCCCAGCGAACTGTCCGGTGGGCAAAAGCAGCGGGTCAATCTGGCCCGGGCACTGGCTGCCAAGCCGGACCTGATCCTCTGCGATGAAGTGACGTCGGCACTGGACACTGTGGTGGGCGCAGCGATTCTTGAATTGCTGGGCGATTTGCGCCGTGAACTGGGCGTTTCCTACCTTTTCATCAGCCACGACATTTCCACTGTGCGCGCGCTGTGCGACGACATTGTGGTGATGTACAGCGGCCACAAGGTCGAGGAAGGCAGCCGTGAGTCCTTCAGCCATACGCCGTTTCATCCCTACACCGACTTGCTGGTGCATTCGGTCCCTGAGCTGCGTCAGGGCTGGCTGGAAACCTGTGGCACGACCACGTGCGGCACGCTGCCGCCCATCAGCCCGCCAATCAACAGGCAGCAGTTGTGTACTTTTTTGAACCGCTGCCCGCAACGCGTCGAAGGCTTGTGCAATCGCACCGCGCCCGGCCGTCGTGAAATAGCCGGTGGCAGTGAAGTACTCTGCCACCTGGACAGCAGCGCGCTGCGCAAAAACCAACAGGATCTGGAAGACATAACCGTGGGAGCCTACGCATGAAAGGGCGTTTTGTAAGGCTGGGCGAGCGCGACCGGGCCACGGTGAGCCTGGTGGTGGACGGCGCACCGATTGAAGCGTTGCAGGGCGATACTTTGATGGTCGCACTGCTGACTCAAGGCGTATCGCTGCGCCAGTCGGAGTTCGATCCGGGACGTCGCGCAGGGTTCTGTCTGATGGGCGCGTGTCAGGACTGTTGGGTCTGGACTCGCTCCGGTGAGCGTTTGCGTGCCTGCTCCAGCGAGGCCCGCGAGGGTCTGGATATCGTCACCACACAACCGGAGGCGACATGGCCACTCCACGGGTAGTGATTGTAGGCGCCGGGCCAGCCGGTACGCGCTGTGCTCAGACGTTGATTGCAGCGGGGATCAAACCGATTCTGATCGATGAAAACCGTCGCGACGGCGGGCAAATCTATCGCCGCCAGCCCGAAGGTTTCAAACGCGATTACGCGGCGCTGTATGGCACCGAAGCCGACAAGGCCCGGGATCTGCACCAGACCTTTGACCGCCTGCGCGAGCACATCGATTACCGCCCCGACACACTGGTCTGGAACCTGAGTGAAGGCCAGTTGTGCTGCGTCCATCAGGGGCAGCACTCCGTACTGAACTATGACGCGCTGATTCTTTGCACCGGAGCCACCGACCGGCTGATGCCCATCAATGGCTGGCAACTGGCCGGGACTTACAGCCTGGGCGGCGCGCAGATAGCACTGAAGGCGCAATCCGTTTCCATCGGCCACAAAGTGGTGTTCATGGGCAGCGGTCCATTGCTGTACCTGGTCGCCAGCCAATACGTGAAAGCCGGGGCAGAAGTTGCTGCCGTACTGGACACCTCGCCGCTGAGCAAGCGGATCATGGCCACGCCCAAGCTGCTGGCGCGCCCCGGTGTGCTGCTCGAAGGCATGAAGCTACTCGCTCGCCTGCGCAGCGCCAAGGTGCCGGTCCATTTGGGTGTCGAGCCTTTGCAGGTACTGGGCAACGCTCAGACCGGTGTCAGCGGTGTGCGTTTCAAAGACGGCAAAGGTCACACGCAACAGCTGGACTGCGATGCCGTTGCACTGGGTTATCACCTGCGACCGGAAACCCAACTGGCTGATCTGGCTGGTTGTCGCCTGCGCTTTGACGAGGTTTCCAGCCAGTGGCTGCTGGATGTCGATGAGGTCGGCCGCACTTCGGTCAGCGGTGTATACGCGGCGGGTGACGGCGCGAAAATCCGTGGAGCGGACGCCGCCGAGCAGGCCGGGCGTCTGGCTGCACTGGCCGTTCTGCAAGACCTGAAACTCCCGGTAGATGTCAGCGTGATGCAAACGCAAACGCGCCAGTTGGCCGTCATGGATCGCTTCCGGGTCGGACTGGCCGAAGCCTTTCCCTGGCCGTCGGCGCAAGCCAAAGCGCTGCCCGACGACACGATTATTTGCCGCTGTGAAATGATCAGCGCAGGCGAACTACGTGGCGTAGTCCGGGAAAAAGGTGCCTGTGAAGTCAACCGCGCCAAAGCCTTCAGCCGGGTCGGCATGGGCCGCTGCCAAGGGCGTTACTGCTCGCAGGCCGGGGCAGAGGTCATCGCCGCCGAGGCCGGCGTCTCCGTGGAGCTGGTAGGCCGTCAACGAGGTCAGGCACCGATCAAGCCGTTGTCGATGCTCACTGATGAGGTCGCGTCATGAAACAGCAAAAATCCGATGTATTGATTGTCGGCGGCGGATTCATGGGTTCGGCCACCGCGTTTTTTCTGCGCCAGCGTGGCCAGTCAGTGACCCTTCTTGAGCGCGACATGATCGGCCAATACGCCAGCGGCGTTAACTTCGGCAACGTGCGGCGTCAGGGTCGTTTTCTCGGTCAACTGGAACTGGCCAACCGCTCCCGCGCCTTGTGGGGCCGCTTGCCGGAGCTGATTGGCGAAGATCTGGAGTTCCTGCCAAGCGGTCACATGCGCGTCTGCTATCGCGAGGATGAAATCGCCGAGCTGGAAGCTTACGCCGCAGCGCCGGAGGCCCGCGAACTGGACCTGCGTATCTACAGTGGCCGAGAACTGCATCAGCGCTTTCCATTTCTCGGCCCGGTGGTCAAAGGTGGTTCTTACGCACCCCATGATGGCCACGCCAACCCGCGTCTGGCGGCCCCCGCTTTTGCACGCGCGGCGATCCGTGCCGGGGCGCGCATTGAAGAACGCACTGAAGTCACCGAGGTACAAAAAGTCGGCAATCAGTTTGAAGTCACGACCAGTGATGGCCGGGTGTTCAGCGCCGATCAACTGCTGATTACCGCTGGAGCCTGGGGGCAGAAGCTGTCTGCGCAGTTTGGCGAACCGGTGCCGCTGGACACCTTCGGCCCGCAAATGGCCGTCACCGAACCGGTGCCCTACTCGCTGCCTACAGTGATCGGCGTCTATACCAAAATCGCCGAAGAGGTGATTTATTTCCGGCAGATCCCCCGTGGCAACATCATCATTGGCGGCGGCTTTCGCAGCAAACCGGACATGGTCAACAAACGGGTCGCAGTAGAGCCCCGCAGCACTATCAATCAATTGCAGCAGATGCGGCGTTTACTGCCGGGCGTCGCCAACCTGAACATCATTCGGGTCTGGAGCGGCATCGAAGGCTATCTGCCGGATTCATTACCAGTCATAGGCCGTAGCGGTACTGTCGACGGCCTGTTTTACGCGTTCGGCTTCTGCGGTCATGGCTTCCAGCTGGGTCCCGGCGTGGGGGATGTGATGGCCGAATTGCTCAGCACCGGCAGCACCAGTACCTCGATTGCGCCCTTCGATATCCGCCGCTTCGCCAATGCCGACACCCAACAGAGCAAAGCCTCATGAAGCCGCGTGTACGAGAGATACTCAGCCGCCTGCTGGCATTCGATACGGTGTCTTCTGAACCGAACATGGCACTGATTGAATACGTCCGGGATTTGCTGGCGACCAAGGGCATCGAGGCGCTGATCGTCAAGGATGAAACCGGGCACAAGGCCAATCTGTTCGCCAGCACCGGACCAACCGATCAGCCAGGGATCTTGCTTTCAGGCCACACCGATGTGGTTCCGGTCGCAGGGCAGGCATGGACCCTGCCACCGTTCAAGGCTACCGAGCGGGATGGACGGATTTACGGTCGCGGCAGTTGCGACATGAAGGGTTTCATAGCATTGGCTATCGATAGCATGCTGGATGCAGCAGAGCTGAATCTGAACCGTCCGCTGCAACTGGCGTTGTCGCACGACGAAGAGATCGGCTGCGTCGGTGTGCGACGTCTGCTCGACGTGCTGCATCTTGCGCCGCAACGGCCGTTTCTGTGCATCGTGGGAGAGCCCACCAACATGCAGTTCGCGCTGGGCCACAAAGGTAAAAGCTCGTTCCGGACGTTCTGTCGTGGTCAGGAAGCGCACTCCTCTCTCGCGCCGCTGGCGGTCAATGCAATTCATCTGGCCAGCGACTTCATTGCTTCATTGCGCCTCAGCCAAAAACAACTGCAACAACACGGCGCTCAGGATGCCGACTACGACATTCCGTACAGCACGGTACACGTCGGCAGAATCGACGGCGGCAAGGCGCTGAATATTGTGCCGAACCTGTGCACGCTGGATTTTGAGCTGCGCAACCTGACGGCAGATGATCCTGACCTGTTTCTCGATCAGTTGCGCGAACAGGCCGAGGCGATCGTCCGTGAAGCGCGCAAAGTCTCAGCCGTAGCAGCCATCGAGATCGAAACCCTGAACGAGTATCCCGGCCTGGACACCCATCCCAGCGTCGAAGCCGTGCGCATGCTGCAGGCGTTTGCACCTGCGGGCACCCGCAGCGTCAAAGTGTCCTACGGCACAGAGGGCGGCCTGTTCGCTCAGCGCCTGAACGTACCCGTGGTGGTCTGCGGCCCAGGCTCCATCGAGCAGGCACACAAGCCAGACGAATTCATCGAGGTGAGTCAGATGATTGCCGGGCAGAAATTTCTGGGCGGTTTGCTGGGGTCGCTGGTGCGCTGAGGGAGCCCTAATCCAAGGATCATGAAGAACCTGTAGGACCGAATTTATTCGGGAAAGCGGTATTTCAAGCTGCACACAAGCGGCGGTTGTACCCGCCTCTTCGCGAATGAATTCGCTCCCACAGGCATTTTATTTACAGGGCAAAATAGAATTCCCGCAATTTCAACGGTCTCCTCAATACCCCTGCCCGCGATCTACTTGCCCGAGCATCGGCTCGCCGCGCTCGAAGCGTCGGATGTTTTCCAGCAGGCCGGGAAATGCACTGTCGGGCTGGGTCATTGCCGCAATGTGCGGGGTGAGCAATATCTGTGGGTGGCTCCAGAACGGGTGCGCAGGATCAGCAGGCTCCTGTTGCAACACATCAAGCACTGCCGCGCTGACGTGACCGCTGTCCAGGGCTTGCAGCAGATCCTGTTCAATCAAATGCCCGCCCCGGCCCATGTTCACCAAGGCCGCCCCTTTGGGCAGTTGCTCGAACAATTCACGATTCAGAATGCCCGTGGTCTGTTCGGTCAATGGCAGCACGCACACCAAAATGTCGCACTGCCCAAGAAATGTCGGCAACTGTGCGGTGCCCGCATGGCACACGACGCCCTCGATCTGATGCTCGCTGCGCGCCCACCCCGATAACTCGAAGCCGAAGTTCTGCAAGCTGGCGAGAATCTGCTGCGCCTGTAACCCAAGCCCCATCACGCCAACGCGACGTTTGTTCGCTGGCACAAGGCGATGCGCCTGCCAGTGGTGTTCAAGCTGCTGTTGTCGATAACGCAGCATGTCCCGGTGCAAGCTCAACACGGCGAAGCACGCGTACTCGCACATGCCCCGGCCAATCCCGGGATCCAGCAACCGCACCACCGGCAACGCCTCGGGCAGCCGGCTCAAATCCAGTTGGTCGACACCTGCCGACAAGGCAAACACCACCTGCAAGTTCGGCAGCAGGGTTTGCAGATCATCCGGGGCAAGCCAGGCGGCAAGGTAAGTTATGTCCCGCGGATCGCCGATGTCAGGCCAGGCGCGCCACTCGATATCCGGAGCGTGTTCGGCAAACAGTGCTTTCCACTGTTCACCCCGTGCGGGATCAGCTTTGTAGAGCAGCGCCATGAATGAGTCCTGAACAGGTGGGGGTCATTCATGATGCCTGAGATGCAAAGCAGCATTGGCTGAAAGCACCGTGGCAACGGCGTAGCGTGCTGTTTATGGGAGGTGGCGCGAAAGATTCAATGGAGTTTGAGTCTGCTGCAGGTCCTGTGGGAGCGGTGCTTGGTCTGGGCGGCATTCCGACGATAAGGCTGGACGCGATTCACTTTTGACCGCGTCGCCTTTATCGTCGGAATGCCGCCCAGACCAAGCACCGCTCCCACAGGGGTGATGAGATCCTCGATAATTTGGCTTGCAGGCAAACATAAGATCACCCACAGGAAGAGAAATTCCAGCTCAATCCTGCCGCTGAACCTTGACCCCCAGCGATTGCAACGCATCCCAGTAACCCGGATAAGTCTTGCCGACGCAATCAGGGTCCTGAATCCGGATGCCTGCGATTTTCAGCCCGGCCAGCGCGAAGCACATGGCGATACGATGATCAGCATGGGTATCGATCAACGCGTCCACGGTGCTGCCTGCCAACTGGGGGTTCGCGTGAACGATCAGGTCGTCACCCTCTTCCACCGCCAGCCCCGGTGCAATCGCACACAGCCCATGGGACAACGCGGAAATGCGGTCGCATTCCTTGACCCGTAGATTCGCGATGCCGACGAAGCGCACTGGCTGATTGTTGAACGCAGCGAGCACGGCCAGGGTTGGAATCGCATCCTGCATTTGCGAACCATCGATCACGGGCGGCATGTTCGGGAAGCGCTCGATCAACTGGCTGGCCAAAGCGTCAGGCTGGGTGAAAGCCTCAGTCGCAACACCCAGATCGATATTACCGCTGGTGATTGCCTGGGCGGCCCACAAATAAGTCGCTGCCGAGGCATCCGGCTCGATGTGGAAATCAGTGGCTTTATAGCCCGTCGCCGAGACTTTCCAAGCGGTGTCGCTGACGGCTTCGACTTCAGCACCAAAGGCTTTCATCGCCGCCAGTGTCAGGTCAACATAACCGCGCGCGCCAATATCACTGCCGGTCAGCGCCACTTCAATCGGGCCTTTGCCGCAGGCTCCAGCCATCAATAGCGCGGAGACGTACTGACTGGACAGGTTGCCATCGATTTCGATACGTCCCGCAGCCAGACCACCCTGCCCCTTGATTGCCACAGGCGGACAGCCGGTCGGCGAACTGACGTCGACACCCATGCGCTGCAGAGCATCAACCAGCGGACCAATAGGACGCTTGCGCATGTACTCGTCGCCATCAACGACGAAATCACCCTGAAAGTTAGCCAGCGCCGCCGTCAGAAAACGCGTCGCCGTGCCGGCGTTGCCCAGGAACAGCGCTTGCGAAGGTGCAAGCCACTGGCCGTTGCTGGTGACCACGAAGGTGCTGTCATCCGGCTCGTCAACCTGCACGCCCATCAGGCGCAAGGCTTCGGACATCACACGCGTGTCGTCACTTTTGAGCGCACCGCTCAGACGACTGGTGCCTTTGGCCAGGCCCGCCAGCAACAGCGCACGATTGGTGATGGATTTCGAGCCAGGCGGGCTCACACGCCCGATCAATGGCTGGTCGACAGGGGTTACCGTGAGTGTGGATTGTGGTCGCATGATGTCCGTGATCGTCGCCGGAAAAACGTCGATCCTACCAGCAATCGGCGTCTTATTCGTCCACCGAAACCTGATTGCGACCGTTTTTCTTCGACAGATAAAGCGCCTGGTCGGCCCATTCAATCAGGGTTTTATATTCGCTGGTCGGTTTGGACAGGTCGGCAACGCCAAGGCTGATCGTGCACTTGATCGCATGCCCCTCGTGCTGCACGGTCTCGGCCTCTACCGCCAGGCGTAAACGCTCGCAGAACACTTTGGCACCGGCTTTATGGGTGTCAGGCAGTAGTACGGCGAACTCTTCGCCACCATAACGTCCGGCGATGTCAGCATCACGCACATGCTTGCGCATGACCTGAGCGACGCGCTGAATCACCTTGTCACCCGCTTGATGGCCAAACGTATCGTTAACCCGCTTGAAGTGATCGATATCGCACATCACCAGGGAGGACACGCCGCTGTAGCGCTTGTGCCGGGCGTATTCCAGTTTGAGCAACTCTTCCCAATGCCCACGGTTGAACAGGCCGGTAAGGTGATCGGTACTGGAAAGCTTTGCCAACTCGTGGTTGGCCGTCTGCAGCAGATGGCGGTTAGTGGCCACATCCGTCACGTCGTAGATCACCAGGCAGATGTGGGTGATCTCGCTGTTGGTCGAGCGCAGCGGGAACATCGTGGTGTTCTGGTACATGAAGTCTTCGCGGCCGGTGATCGGCTGGTAGTTCTTGAACCGCACCAGATAAGGCCGCTGCTCCCAAATGGTGAACGCAGGCGTGCCCAGGGTAATCACGTTATCGACTTTTTTGCTGAACCACTTAGGATTGAGCTCCGGGAACAACTTGAAGATCGACTGCCCGGCAGCATCATACGGCACGACGCCAGAGCGGTTCTCCATGAAGGTGTTCCAGACTTGCACACGATAATCGCGGTCGAGTACCACAATGCCGACGTCGATGTTCTGGGTGACGGTCAGCAGCCAATGAAGCTCTTTGATATCGATCTGATTACTCATGGGTCAGCTCATCAAGTACGCGAGTTTTTTTGTCAGGCGATCGACCGAATCTTCGGTGAACAACATCAGCAAGTCGAAGTTGATGCTATGCCCCTCAACGCTGTAACTGAGCTCAACGGCCAGGGTTTTCTGCCAGCGTGTCTGATTGATACTGATCAGTTGGTCAATGCCCACCTGTGAACCCAGCATCTGCGGATGCCCCTGGGAGAACTCCACGTCGATCTGCTCGGCAATCCCGCTCAGACACGCACCAATCAGGATCGCGGACAGATCGAGGAGCATTTCCTCGTCGGTGTAGTCCGCCGAGTCGCGGTGCATCAACGAGCCCATGTCGGCGATGTCCGAGTCATGGAAGATCAACAACGCTTCGCCCGCGATGCCGCCACCGATGTAGCCCTGGCAGATCGCGGTCAACCGGTCACTGCTGTGCGCGTCCGCCAACGCCATGTGCAACTCACCGACCTCGAACATGTTGACGGTCGGCACCGGCAACTGCACAAACACACCCAACACCTTGGCCAGCAGGGCTGCGGCGCGGCCCATGGCAACGTTGATGGTTTCGCGAAACGCGTCCTGAAAACTGATGATCGCGCCGGTCATGGCGGGCGCAATAGTCGGGACGGGAGCAGGCTCGCCCAGCAGACCCAGCCGGGTCAGCGTCTGCTTCAGTTCATCAGGGTCAGCCGGCTTTTTGATGAACGCCAGTGCGCCCAACTCCATGACCCGCCGCACGGCTTCGTCCTGAACGTCACCGGAAACGACAATGATCTTGGCGTCGAGGTTTTCAGCGCGAATGGCAGCAAGCGTCTGATAGCCATCCATGACCGGCATGGTCAGGTCCAGCAACATGACCTCACCCAACCCACGCCGCACCGCATCGAGGCCTTCAAGCCCATTGGTCGCCTGCGTGACAGACACGCCCCACTCTGCAGGCAAGGCCCTCAGCAACTGCTTGCGGGCCATGTTGGAGTCATCGCAAATCACCAAGGGAATCATCGGCATTGCATTGCTTCTCACTGCAAAAGTGTTCTGGCGCAAGTATCAGCGGGTTTCATTTCATAAGCGAGTGGTTCGAACGGTATTGAACACTTACCTTATTAAACAATCGTTTAGACCATTTAACTGGCGTCAAATAAATACGTTCACTCGCGTTCACAGCATTACAAACAATCACTGTCCGTGCTCATCTATTCATACATCGGCAGTGGCTGATAATTCTGCAATTAACTCGCCAACGAAACAGCATTCGTGAGAGTAGTTGAGTTCTATCGGGACCTTCATGCGTCGTTACCGCCTGCCCCATCGCAACCAAAAGCACAAACGTACCAAAAATAACCATTCTGGCTATAGGCTCTTTCACAGCCGGCCCTTAGAATCCTTGCCACACTGGCACGCGGTCGTTGTCGTTTGCACCGCTGCGCCCATTCAAGGATCAGATGCTGTTCAGTGCGATGTCGGGCAGCGTTCAAGGGCATGATGCGTTCAGTATGAATACACCCGTTACGTTGTCTGCCGGGCACACCGGCTCAGGGCTCAACGCCCGGTCCTCATCGTTTTTGCTTCGTCTGGTCGCGGTCGCCATTACCACGGTGGTGTTTATCATCGATACGGTGACGTCGCTGGACGTCGCGGTGGCGGTGCTTTATGTCGCGGTTATTTTGTTGTCGGTGAATATCTTCAGTCGGCACGGTTTGACGATCGTTGCCCTGAGTTGCCTGTCGCTGACGATCATTTCCTTTCTGCTGACTCACGGCCAGGACGCCGAGTTGCCTGCCGTTGCCCGTTGCCTGGTGAGCATTGCTGCAATCGGCATCACGACGGTGCTGGCGCGTAGCAACAAAGCGGTCAATGACCGGTTGCAGGAGCAAGTCTGTCTGCTCGCCGAAGCGCATCAGGCGTTGCGCCGCAGCGAAGCGTTTCTGATTGATGCTCAGCGCTTGAGCCGCACGGGCAGTATTGGTTTCCGTGTTCCGGACCTGGAGATGCACTGGTCGGAAGAGACCCAGCGGATCTTCGAGTATGAAGCGGGTTCTCACGCGTCCATTGATCGGGTCCTGCAAAGGACCCATCCCGATGACTTGTTACTGGTAGTGGATGCCATTGCCAAGGCCCGGGAGCTGACCCCGGACCTGAGTGTCGAACACCGTCTGCTCATGCCGGACGGCCGCATCAAATACCTGCACATGCTCGCGCACCTGACCCACGATCAGGATGGTCATTGCGAATACGTCGGGGCGCTGATGGACGTGACGGCCGCCAAGCAGGCCGAGGAAGCGCTGCACCGCTCGCAAACCGAACTGGCGCATGTGACCCGCGTCACAACCCTTGGCGAGCTGGCGGCGTCGATTGCTCATGAAGTGAATCAGCCACTGGCCGCGGTCACGACTAACGCTGAGGCCTCGCTACGCTGGCTCAATCGCCGGGAGCCGGATATCAATGAAGCAGCTCAGGCGCTGGAGCGCATCCTCAGCGAAACCTTCAGGGCCAGTGAAGTGATCCGTCGTATTCGCGCGCTGTCTCGCAAAACCGATCCACAACGGGCGCCGGTGGACTTGCGGGAAGTAATCGAAGAATCTGTGAGCCTGGTTGCCCGTGAAATCCAGCGAGCCCGGGTTGAGCTGGTGCAAGACATCGCCAGTGACGTGCCCTGTGTGATGGGCGACCGTATTCAGTTACAGCAAGTGCTGATCAACTTGCTGATCAATGGCATGCAGGCCATGAGTGGTCATCATGGTTCGTCGCGCAAGCTGAGTCTGCGTTTAAGCCATGAGTCAAAAAACGAAGTCGTCATAGAAGTGCGTGACAGCGGACCAGGAATTCAGCCGGATGATATGGGTCGTTTGTTCAACGCATTTTTCACCACAAAACCTGAAGGCATGGGTATGGGGTTGTCGATCTGCCGCTCGATTATCGATGCGCATGGCGGTCGGATCTGGGCCCAGAGCCAACCTGGCGAAGGGGCCGCGCTGCTCTTCGCCCTCCCCCAACAAGAAGAAACAGACGATGAATGACGATCACCCGATGAACAGAAGTGCGGTCAAAGTCAGCCACGATCCGATTGTGTTCATTGTCGATGACGACGCCGCCCTGCGTGATGCCTTGAGCAGCCTCCTGCGCTCTATTGGCCTGCGGGTCGAGACGTTTCCTTCGGTGGCAGACTTCACTCAATTTCAGCGGCCTGATGTGCCGAGTTGTCTGGTGCTCGATGTTCGCCTGCAAGGCACCAGTGGCCTGGACTTCCAGAACGAACTGGTACGCGCCAACGTCAACCTGCCCATCGTGTTCATGACTGGCCACGGCGATATCGCCATGACTGTCCGGGCGATGAAGGCCGGGGCGGTGGACTTTCTGGCGAAACCTTTCCGCGAGCAGGACTTGCTGGACGCGGTGACCTCGGCACTGGAAAAAGACAAAAGCGGTCGCCAGGCCAACAAGCACGCACATGAGGTACGCACGCGCTTCGAAACCCTGACGCCTCGAGAGAAAGAGATCATGGCCTTGGCGGCCTCTGGCTTGATGAACAAGCAGATCGCTGGAGAAATCGGCCTGAGTGAAATCACCGTCAAGATCCATCGCGGCCATGCCATGAAGAAGATGAACGCCAAGTCGTTTGCTGAGCTGGTGCGCATGGCCGAGGCGCTGGAGCTGGGGAAATGATTTGCCGGTGATAGGCGCAGAGGATGTGGGACCGGCTTCAGCCGGGAAGACACAGGGACAGCCAATGAATATTTGCCTACTGAATACCGCTTTCCCGGCTAAAGCCGGCCCCACGCCGGGCGCTGTCAGGTAAACCAGCGTAATAAGGAGCTTTTCAAATCAACAAATATGTCAGCTTTGATACTAACAACCCGCTCTTCTATACACCCGTATGATGTTGAAATGCCGCAATACCGAGTATCGTTAACTTATTAAATCGAGACAGTCGTTAACTTCATTCTCGATTTCCATCAGGTACTGCGGCATGTCTATTCCACTGACCATTTCAATTGTCGACGATGACGAATCCGTTCGAATCGCGATCGACAGCCTAGTGCGCTCTGTCGGCTACCACTCGGCCTTGTTTTCATCCCCACTGGAGTTCCTCGGTTCTGCCTCGCAGGCCAGCAGCGCCTGCTTGATTACTGACGTGCAGATGCCTGACATGAGCGGCCTGGATCTGCAGGACAGACTCAATGAACAGGGCAGTCAGATCCCGATCATTTTCATCACTGCCTTCCCGGAAAAGCCCATCGAAAAACGCGCACTGGATGCCGGGGCCAAGGCCTTCCTGACCAAACCGTTCTGCGGTAAAACCATGCTTGAACATATTGAGAATGCCGTGAACTCCAGATTGCACTAATCGTATGTATTTAACCCGCGATTAAACCCACGTATAAAAACCTGAACTCATGCATTAGATATTGCCCCTCATGTACGAGCGCATTTCTTGCGCACGTTAAGTAAAGTCATTACATGCCGGATTCATCTTCAGAGTGTTCATGGACCCGGCTCTATCGATCAGTCCATGCACAATGGCTTCGGCCCAGGTAGCAAATGCGATGAACAGATATGACGTGCCGGGCAATGACCACAATCCGTTGCGGGGGCTGGGTGCTTTCGAGCAAATGCACGGGGTGTTTTCGCAGTTCAATCAACCTGCCGCGTTTATCGCCGCCGCCAGCCAGGCGTCCATTCGGCTGGCCGTGTCCAGTGACGTCGAGTTTGCGCTGCTGCCCATGCTGTTGCGTCGCCTGCGGGTTGAAGCGCCGGGTGTTTGTTTGACCGTGTTGCGGGCCGAACCCGAGCACATGCCAGCGTTGTTGGCGTCCGGTGAAGTCAGCTTGAGTATTGGCCTCAGTGACGTATCTGATGACACTCATCACCGCGCATCGCTACGGCGGATAAGCCCGGTCGTACTGCGCACTGACACCATGCCTGATCAGGTCTGCCTGAGCGAATTGTGCCGACGCCCTCACGCACGGGTGTCCTTTGCATCGAAGATGGACCGGGATATCGATCAGGCACTCAGAGATGCCGGTTTACAGCGCAAAGTGCTGCTATCAGTCTCGCAATTCAATGTTCTGCCAACGTTGCTGGCTCAAACAGATATGCTCGCGCTGGTGCCCGATTATGTGGCGCAGGCGATGGTTGCTCAGGGTGGGCTGCGCAGCGATCCCCTGCCTTTGCCCGCGATGGATTTCGATCTGGTCATGAACTGGGGCGAACAGGCAAACAATGACCCGGCCGTGCGCTGGCTGCGTTCGCGGTGCAAGATGTTTTTGGGGGAATGAAGTCATCTGACCAGGTAGCGATCCACGCTGTTGGCATCAACGATAAGGCGGTATGGCTGCTAGCTGCGTCTCATGCATCGCGGGCAAGCCCTGCTCCCACATAGACCGCGCTAAGGCGCGGTGCCATGGACATCGAGGGCGCTGCTGCTCGTCATTTTGTCGGGAGACTCAAACCACCGGTAGCGCCGATTCGATGCATTCAATCAGCACGGTGGCATTGAAGGGTTTGCCAAAGAATCCGACGGCACTCCCGGTCATGGCGCGTTTGCGTACGGACTCTTCAGGGAAGGCAGTAATGAAGATGGTCGGGATCTGCACACCCTGACGGTTAAGTTGCTCATGCAGTTCAACGCCGCTCATGCCAGGCATTTGCACATCGGTAATGAGGCAATCTGCTTTTTTCAGGCAAGGGGAAATCAGGAACTCCTCGGCCGAAGCAAACAGGCAGGCGACGAAACCCAGGGAGCGAACAAGACTATCGAGGCCAGTGCGGACTGCAGTGTCGTCGTCGACGACCGCGATCACCGGGGATTTAGCCAAACCAGTTACCTTCAATACCAATGAGTAAAAGTGCCGATGATCTGCGCACTCATGGCCTGCACGGTAACCAGCCCGGGACGTTCCTGAAATCATACCGACGTATAAAGCACGGATTAAAACGACCGACGGGCAAAATATTGACCATTTGGACAGAATCCCTGGCTGTAAAAACCGCCCGCTTCCAGCCAGTCCCACGACATCGCGCCAAACACAAGACCTGTAGGAGCTGCCGAAGGCTGCGATCGCGGTGTGTCAGGAAAAATGCTTCGCAGCCTTCGGCAGCTCCTACAGAAAATGGATTTCAAACCGGTAGTTTGCATGCGTTCATCGCTTATCGCGAGCAAGCTCAACGCCTACAACCCGCTCTTGATGACCTCATACGTCGTCTGCAAATCACGCTCCGGGATTTCCCAGATCAGCAATTTAGGCGGAGTCTGCTTGAAGGCCGGGCTGTCGAAGTAGGCATTGGCGGCACCGGAGAACTCGCCGCCATCCTTACCGAAATTACCAATCGGTGCGCCCAGAGCCAGCTGCAGAAAGCCCGCGAAATTGGAGTTGCGCGAGAACGAAGTGCCGATCAGGGCGACGTTAGGCAGGTTGTCATCCCCGAACAGGTCGTCGAGGTTGTCACCGCCGCTCTGCACGGCTTGAGCTCGCTCGGTGATTTCACTGGCGGCGACGCTTTCCGGAGTCGGCTGCAACGAAACGGGCAGCCAGTCGATCCCGGCCAGACGCACCAGATCGCCAGGGCGCAGGGCCGGTGGCGCGTTGCGTACGTCGAAGCTTTTTTGCGGCATGGCTTGCATGCCTGAAGCCTGGACCTGGGCCGCGACCGCCTTGGCAGCAGCGTCGGCGCCGGTCTCGCTCCAGTGGGTGTCGGTACGCAGATAGGCTTTGGCGCCAATCGGTTGCAAGGTCGACGTGAGATCCAGCGCATTGACGCCTTTGCTGTGCAACGCGGCGGTCCAGTTGGAAACCCGGTCACGCAGTTGTGCCGGGCGACTCACACCGCACAGTTGCTCGCTAGCAATCCGGCTTTTATCCGGTACAACCGCCACCAGCAGTTTCACACCGCGCTTGGCCAACCGCTGCTGCAGGTCGATGACAGCTTGAGCCTTGGTATCGGCATTCGCCTGGGCGTGACGGTTGATCTTCATTTCGTCGGCAATGAACAACCAGCCTGGACATCCCTGCCGTACACGTGGGCCGGTATCGTTGAACACCAGCCAGCTGGCAGCGCGTTCCAGATTGGCAGCTTGTTGCGCCAACGTGGCACCGGAGAGCTGTTTGGCGATTTTGTGAGTGACATCGCCGTGCAGCACTTCATCAGTGGTGAGATCAGGTGGCAGCAGCTCGACCTTGCCGTTCCAGAAAAGCCATGCGCAGGACAACAGGCCGACGGCCATGAAAGCGGCGAGCGTGAAACCCGCCACCGGGCTGATCCGGGTCGCGAGCTCGCTAGGCGGTACGGGTGATACCGGGATCTTGGGCGAAACGATCTTTGGCGTAGTCATCAGAATTGGAAGTACAGAAAGGGTACGGCTTCGCGGCTGGCGATCAGAGCGAACGACAGCATGAAACCGGCCACGGGCCAAAGGGCGGCAGTCAGGGCAAAGAGCGCGCTGCCTCCGAATCGTTGTTCACAACGCGTTTGCAGCAGTGGCGCGACGATGCAGAACACGCCCAGCAATGCCGCCAGGCCGTGTACAGGACGCAGAGTCACGGCCAGCGCATCCCCCAGCGCCATGCCATGCAGACCGAATTGACCGGCGTACATGTTCATTGCCGAGTGGAAGTCCGGGGCGCGGAACAGCGTCCAGGCCAGGCACACGAACAGCAGCGTCAAGGTGTGTGACAACAACGGCGGAATGCTCGGCAGACTGGAGCGCGACCAGGCCCGGTCGACACACAGGGCAATGCCGTGTGCAGAACCCCACAGCAAGTAGTTCCAGCTGTCGCCGCCGTGCCACAAGCCTGCGATGGCCATGGTCAGGAACAGGTTGCGATAGGTTTTCCACACGCCGTTACGGTTGCCACCCAGGCCGATATACAAGTAATCACGCAGCCAGCTGGACAACGACAAATGCCAGCGCCGCCAGAAGTCCTGAATACTGCTGGCCAGATACGGCCGGTTGAAGTTTTCCGGAAAGTGGAAGCCCAGCATCAGGCCCAGACCGATGGCCATGGCGCTGTAACCGGCGAAGTCAAAAAACAGCTGCAGCGAATAGGCCAGGCAACCGATCCAGGCGTCGACAAACGACGGATTTTCCAGATGGAACGCCACGTCTACCAGCGGCGACAACGTATCGGCCACCAGCACCTTCATGCACATGCCGATCATGAAACGGCGCGCACCGAGGGAGAAATTCTGCCAGTCGAAATAACGCTCGCTCAGCTCACGACGTACCCAGTCATAACGAATGATCGGCCCCGCAATGGAATGACCAAACATCGAGATGTAGGTCGCGTAGTTAATGAAACTGCGCTCTACCGGCACGGTATGCCGATGCACATCCACCAGATAGGAAATCGCCTGCAACACGATGAACGACAGCCCGGCGGGTAACGCCACGCGCTGCCACTCAAGGGGCATCGCGCCGTAATAGGTGATCAGTTCACTCCAGGTCCCGGCGACAATATTGGCGTACTTGTACCAGCAGAGCACCGCCGTGTTGAGGACGATAAAGCCGATCAACAGACGCATGCGCCCGCGTGATCCTTCTTGCGCACGGTCAACCAGTAAACCGCCAACGAAGGCGACAATGGTCAGCACGATGTGCAAAGACAGGAACAACGGGCTCAACCAGCCGTAAAACAACCAACTGCCAATCAGCAGGATGACGTTACGCCAAGCCGGTCTGGCCAGCGAATACACCAGCAGGAAGGCGGGCAGGAATAACGTCAGGAACTCGAGTGAGGCGAAAACCATGGCGAATGCGCAATCCGATCAGTGGGCCAAAGCATCCGTGGCCGACAATAGTTGTGGGCCGTTGGCCGAAGGCACCAACAACACGCTGTAACGCTCGCCTGCTTTGAGCTCACCCAGCGCCAGCGGTGAACCGACATTGGCGTTGGCACACACCAGTTGCACCGAGAGGCTCACCGGGTTGATCGAACGTCGTTGCAGGGTGCCTTCCGGCACGGCCTTGAACAGATCGGCGGTACGTCCGGCAGGACGCAGGCTCGCATCGGCACAGCTCGCATCAAGGCTGAAAAAAGCCAGCGACGCCTTGAGGCCGTTGAAGTCATCCGGTTGCTCACGCACCGCAACTTGCTTCACGCCTTTGGCGCCGTCAGCAATCGCGACTACAGTGGCGAACTCGCCCGGTTCAACACTCAGTGTCAGCGGTATTTTTTGCGCACCACTGGCCAGGGTGCCTTTGATTGGGCTACTGGCCTGAACCGGGAAAAACGCCGATGCCGGTTTTGCGGCGTCCAGTTGCAAAGGCGCAGCCCCTTCCTGCGCAGTGACTTGCAGTGGTGCAGGCGCGGCATTGATGAAGCGGATGAAGGCCGAGTCCTCGGCAGGTCCGCTCGGGTACAGCGCGATTTCAGCGCTGGCCAGACTGCTCAGAGCAAGCGCAGGAAAAGCCAGAAATGCAGCCAGTGGCTTGATCATTTTTTAACGTCCTTCAAGGCTGGCGCTGCAAGCAGGGCTTTACTGATGTCTTCGCTCCAGGTCTTGTAACCTTGCGAGGTCAAATGCTGACCATCGACTGTGGCCCACTGGCCTGGCTTGGAGAAGGCGAGCGAATCGATGTAGCTGCACGGCGCAACGTTGCTGGCGAGGAACTTGGACATCATTTCAACGCGGGCAAAAGTCTTGCCGTACTTGCCGCCTTCAGTGCCCCAGTTAGGGCCGACCCACACGCACTGGGTGCCGGTGGCTGCGATAGCTTTGGTGAACGCAGTGGTTTGCTGCCACAACCAAGCCTTCGGAAAGGCCGGTTTCGGGTAGCTGGCCATGGTGTCGCCCAAGACGATCAGCACCAGATCCGGTTTGTCGCTGGCCAGCAATTCGCTGATCGGTTGGGTCGCAGCCTTGCCGCCCAGCACCACGGCTTTTTCAGTGCCACGACGCTCGGCGCCGCCACAGGTGCCCGGAGTGACTTTGAGCCAGTCACCGGCATTGGAACCACAGACGCCCAGGGTGTGGACTTTTGCGCCCTGCTGGACCAGGTCGTCATGCAAAGTGGAAATCAGGTAATCAGGCGTTGCCAGATGACTGTCGCCGATCATCAAGATCGTCATGCCTGCCAGAATCGATGCTGCCACGGTGAATCTCCTGTCGCTTAATTGGAATAAGGGGAACGGTAAGGGCTGACCGGCAAGGCCATCTGGCCGTTGAAGTCATCGAACATGTAGCGCAGGTACAAACCACCGGTGAACTGTTTGTAGTCACGTGCGTTATCGATGCCGAAGTTACCGCCCATAAAGAAGTTGCTGCCGAAGCGGTATTCGGCATTGGCGCCGAAGTTGTAGCCAACCCCGGTTTTGTTCTGTCCGCTGTATTGAGTCGGCACGCTGATACCGGACGCGGCGTAGACCTGCGAGACCTGCTCCAGCGCGGCCTGCAAAGCGTTGTCGTTCGGGAAGTACGGTGCAGCGTCCTGCTCGATGTGTTGCAGGCCGACCGACCCGCGCAGGGAATAGCTCAAGCGATCCGTGCGTTGCGACCAGCTCACCGGCACACCAATGGCGAAGAAGTTCTGCGGACTGAAGTAGCCGCCGTTGCCGTAGGTGAAGTTGCTCTGGTTCTTGTCGTAGCTGATGCCGGTCAGGCTCAGGCCTGCGGTCAACTGCTTGCTGTCGTTGTTTTGCAGATACCAGTAAACCCCGGTACCGCCTTCCAGACGGCTGTTGGACTCAACGTTATTGCCCACCAGCTTGTGCACCGAACCGTAACCGTATGCACCGACATCACCGTCGTCATAACCCAGTTGCAGACGCCCGCCATTGGCGGTCACGCCGCCCCACTTCAAGCCACTGCGACGGTCTTCAGCACCTGCGAACGATGCCAGGCTGTCGGTGACCGACCGCCGCGACAAGCTGATGCCATAACGGAAATCACTGCCATCGGTAAACGAACGATCCAGGCTGATGCCGCCAACTACGGTGCTGTACAGGAAGCCCATCGGGCTGGTGCCCAGATCGGTTTTCAGACCCAGCGACGGGTTTTCATAGGCCAGGGCCAGGCCGATACCGTTGTCTTGCTGGCGACCAATCGAGCCACCTGTGGAGCCCGCCAGCGAGTTCAGCACTGCGCTGCCAGGGCTGGCATTCAGAGCCGTTTGCAAGTTGGCAGCATCGGTAGCGCTAAGACCTGAAGTCAACTGAGCGCCAGGAATCGCAGGGCCACTGCCGAAGCGGTTTTCCGAATCGGAACCCACACTCCCGGCATTCAGCCAAACCGGCGTGACACGCAAGGCGATGCGGTTGTCGTCCAGCGGCCAGCTGATTTCCAGCGGCGTTTGTACTTCGGTCATTTTGCTCAGACCGGACTCGCTGTCGTTGCCGCGATACGTGACGCCCTGCGTTACGCGTGGGCTACGTTCTTGCTGGATCTGATCCAGCGCGCGCTGCATCGACTGACGCGGGTCGGGCGAGTCTGCCGTGCTTTTACCCGGCAAGACCCGACCATTGCCATCAGTGCGAGGCGATAGCTGCGAATAGGCGGCCGTCTGATTGAACGTACGGCCATTGGATGCCACCGGCGCAGCAGCCGTTTCTTCAGCCGCAGCGACTTGTACTTCAGCCGGCTCGGGAATCTGATTGATGCTGCTTTCGCTCAGGCGCGATTCGCTGCGTTGACCGCGAGCGCCCACGAAGGGGTTGGCGGCTACTACGCCCGCGAACGGGTTGGCATCCGCCTTCTTCACCGGTTCCTGCAACGCCAGCGCACGGCTATACAGCTCAGACGCCTTGGCGTTCTTGCCTTGCGCGCGGTACAAGCTCGCTGCTGTGGCCAGGATCTGTGGGTTATTCGGGGCCAGTGCCAATGCTTTATCGATGGCGGCTTCTGCACCGCGATAATCACCAGACTTGTTCAGGGCCTGCGCCATACCGATTTGCAGTTCCGGGTCCTGAGGCTTTTTCGCCAGCAGCGGTTTGTATAGCTCGATAGCTTTTTTGGCATCGTTGTTGGCGAGGAACATGCGCGCCAACGAAGCAACGGCCAGCGCGTCATCAGGCCGTTGCGCGAGGGCAGGAGCCAGCGTGTCATAAGCGGCTACCAGGTCACCCTTCTCGCGCAACAGATCGGCTTGACGCACGGTGTACAGGAACAGCAAATCGTCGTAGCTACGCTGTTCGGATGCCTGCAGTTTCTGGTTCCGCAGGTCACGCAGGATCTGGTTCACCTGCACATCATCACCGGTCTTCAGCAGGATCCCGGCATAGGCCAGTTGCAGCGCCGGGGATGGAGAACTGCTTTGTGCAATAGCACTGCGCAAGATCGCCAGACCGTGATCGGTATCACCCGCATCGGCAAAACCGCCAGCGACCGCGCTGAGCAGATCGGGCTTACCGCCGACGTTGAGTTCCGCCTGGCGGAGCACACTCAATGCCTGGGCACGATTACCCTGTTTGGTCAGCGTCGAAGCCTGGCTGATCAGCGCCTGCACTTGCACGTCCTTGGCCAGTTGCTGCATGGCCGAGGAACGTTGTCCGGCAGGTATACGATCCAGCGTAGTTTGCGCTGCTGACCATTCGCCAAGCTGGCTCGAAATCAGCGCGCTGACGTACAACGCCTCGGGCTTTTGCGGATTGTTTTTGACCAGTTCCGCCACGGTCTGACGCGCCTTGTCAGGCGCATCAGTCAATACATACAAACGCGCCAGATCGAAGCTTACCCATGGGTCTTGCGGGTCATTACGCACCGCGTCCTGTTGGGCGACAACGGCGCCCTTGAGGTCGCCCGAGCGCTCGGCGTTTTTCGCCTGGCCCACAGCAACGGCGGCACGCAGCGGACGCAAATCGCCAATGCGCTTTTGCTGATCAGCATTGAGCCCTTCGATCAAGCGCAGCCCCTGGCTGGCCTTGCCGCCCTGCGACAAAACAGTGACCAGGCCCGCCAGCGCATCAGGATTATCCGCGTCCAGCGTCAGGGCCTGGCGGTAACTGGCTTCGGCGCTGTCCAGTTGATCCAGGTCGGCCTGAACACCGCCCAGCGCCACATAACCTTCAACCTGACGCGGCTTGCTGGCGATGGCCTGCTGCAGCAAACGACGTGCGCCCTGCAAATCCTGTTCGGCTCGCGCACGACTGGCCTGAGTCAGCAGATCCCAGTAGCGATTACTGTCCAGCGCGGCTTGCCAGCGGGCATTCTTTCCACCCGCAGCAGCGCGCTTGAGCAGTTCATTGGCATCGTTGGTACGCCCTTGTTTTTGACGCACCAGCCCCAGGCCACCTAGCGCATCGCTGTCTTGAGGCTCGTCTTTGAGTCGCGTCAGAAATGCCTGCTCTGCCACACCCAGCTGGTTGTTCTGCAGCGCTTTGAAAGCTCTGCTCAGGTTGGAGTTTTCTGCGGCTACGCCTTCGCTGCGCAGCGTGTTCAAGTGCTCGCGAACTTCACTGTCATCCGGG
The DNA here is from genome assembly GCF_900602065.1 of Pseudomonas viridiflava. Taxonomy (GTDB): domain Bacteria; phylum Pseudomonadota; class Gammaproteobacteria; order Pseudomonadales; family Pseudomonadaceae; genus Aquipseudomonas. The sequence continues at coordinate 286,281 of NZ_UWFN01000328.1, forward strand.
TAAGCCTTGAGATAACTCTCGTACAGCGGCCCTTCGACAGCACCCGCCGAGCCCATCCACAGCAACGCCTGACGCCAGCTCTCGGTCGCTTCGCCGCCCAGTTCCTGCACGGTGGACAGCTGCGCCAAACGCTTGATGCCTTCGATGCGGGTCGACTCGTCCAGCGTCAGAATTCTTGCCAGTGCCAGTTTGATACGCGGGTTATTGGGCGTTTGTTGCAGCAGGCGCTCAAGGCCCTGACGCGCTTCTTTCTGACCGTCTTTCGAATAGCCGAGGTACGAGTAGTACCTCAAACCCAGTTCACCTTGCGGCGGTTTGCCCGCGAACAACTGACGGTACAGGCTGATCGCCTTGTCTTGCTCGTCAGAAGCCATGGCCATCTGGATCTGGTCCAGCAGTTGCTCGTTGGAGTCGCCTTGCAGGTTGATCGCCTGCTCCAGTTGCAGGGTCAGCGGTGCATCAGGATGAAACTTGCGCATGAGCTGTAAATACTGCTCGGCCTGAGCCGGGCGCTTGGTAGTAACCCCAAGCATGCCCAGACCATGCAACGCATCAGCCTGCTGCGGATCAATCAGCAATAGCTTGTTCCACACCTCGGTCGCACGGGCTGTGTCGTCATGCTCCTGCCAGTATCGCCCCTGCTGCAGCAAGGCCTGCCCGGCACTGTCGAGTGCGGCAAAACTGTTGCTGCTGAGCAGGGCGGCGAACACCCCTGAGATTACTGCGTGGCGGTGCGAGAGCATGTCTTCTCCCAGAAAGTCTGTAACTTTCCGTCGTCGAGAAAGTGGTAGCGCTGATCCATGTAACCGAGGGCAAACAGACCCAGCACGAAGTGGTAGTACGGCGGTTGTGCGATCTTGACGGCATCAGGCGTGAGGCTTTGCGCCATGAGCGTCTGGACGCGCTTTGCCTGACGGTTGCGTTCAGAACCTTCATCCAGCGCATCGAGGTATGGCAGCAAGGCAGCAGAGAAGCCCCAAGGGCCGTCGCCGCTGAGTTTTGCACTGCTGACCTGGACTTTTTCGGGAGGCACGCCATTGGTTGCAATGGCGCGCTGCATGCCGTGGAGGTGCTTGAGAATAGGCCGTGCCAGTGGATCCTTGCTCGGCGTAATGCCCGCCCACAAGTAAACGCGAATAGCGTCGTAACTGCCCTGCTCGCCCTTGATCGGGTCGACAATGAACTCGCCCTTACCCGGCCCTGTGGCGCGATAGCTGACCCAGTCAGCCACAAAGCCCTTGTGGCTGACGGCCTTGATCAGGGTCGCGGTGTTGGCGGCAATTTCAGCCCACGGACCGTTGCGGTCGAACTCGGCAAAACGCCGCAGCAACGGGATCGGCATATAGCTGGGGTTGAGCATCCATTGATCAGGCTTCACGAAACCGCGAAAACCCGGCAAGAGCATTTTGCCCAGGCCGGGTAGATCGGCAACTTCCTGAGTGACCACGTTGTTCAGGATCTTGCGGGCGGCCTCGGTATATTCGTCGTTGTCCCACAAGCGCCCGGCTTCAAGCAGCGCGTAGGCAAACCACAAATCCGCGTCGGACGCCGAATTGTCGTCCAGCACACGCCACGCACCCGCTTCATCCCTGCCCCAGAGCCATGCAGGCAGATGCGTGCTGATATCGCCAGCCGCCAGATTGTTCTGCGCCCAGTGCCACAACAGATCAAAACTGGCCCGATCATTAGCGACCAGGGCAAAGAACATGCTGTAGGACATGCCTTCCGAGGAGCTGTTTAGCTGCGGGGTGCTGGCGTCGAGCACACGGCCATCGGCCTGCACGAAGTGCTTATCGAAGGTCTGCCACAACGGCCAGGTCGTGACTTCGCAGGTACGTGCCTGGGCTAGCGTTGGTAGCAGCATCGATAGTCCCAGGGCAAGAACACGGAAGGACCTCTGAAGCCCGGAAGGCTTGCTCGTATCAAACAACCCGGAATTCACTGATGAATGCGACGTTATGTGGGAGCGGTGCTTGCCCGCGATAAGAACACCGCGACTTATCCTGGACCGAGTCGCCCTTATCGCGGGCAAGCACCGCTCCCACAGGGAATGGTGTTGGCTGCACGATTGAGCAGTGTTCGAGGTGAAAGACATCAGCCTTCGACTCTTTCACGGGCCCGCGCGCGGAGGGCGACGTAGGACAACAACGTCAGCAACGCGATACCGAAAGCAGACACAATCATCATCAACAGCACGTTGCGCGACAGCTGCCATTGCAGGTTCTTGAAGAACCCCAGCGAGCCGACGTGATACAGCTCTTCGGCCAGCAATGGCTCAACAGTCTTGCCATGCACGACCACGAGGCTGCCCTGAATCGCCTGGGTGTAATCTTCATTGCCGGTGACAGCGTTGGTCACGTCCTGAAGGGTTTCCGGCGTACCGCTGGAAATCACCACCACGCTGCGACCACTCTGCAGGGGCGATTCAAAGCCGGTCAGGTAAGAGCTGCGTTTTTCACCAGAGAACGCCAGAGCCATGCGCGCATTTCGCTGATTGGCTTCCAGATCCGGGCTCACCCAGTCACGCAGGCGGAACGACAGGTTGGAGAGCTTGAAACTCTGCTGAGCATCATTGGCAACGATGGGCAACTGATTGGCCCATTGCTTGAGCAGCGGCTGATTATCGCCAGAAGCCAGAACCAGCAAATCTTTGCCAGCAACTGAAGCCACTTGCGCGGCCTGAGTAACGGTAACCGCAGTCGCCGGATAACCCGTTGACTGCCCGAACCGACCAAGGATTGTCAGGTAGGCACTCAGCTCCGCTGCACCGGCGTTATCAGGCAAAACAACAGCTGTTTCCGAAAGGTCAGCCATGCGCGTGAACGGGAAGCCTGAGTCCTTGAACACGCCCAGGTTAGGCATTGCGATGAAGTGCTTGTAGCCGCTCAGGTCCAGCGTCGAATCCGGGTCGATACCGGCGCGCATGTTGTCGATGATGATGTCCTGACATTCACCCTGACGGATGTAGTCGAACATGTAGCGCAGTTGCAGACGCGACTGCAGAGCTACCGAGTTGAGCGGCAGCAACATGCGCGTTTCACGGGACAGGCTGTCATCTTCTTTCTTGATCTTCGCCAGCAGGCTCTTGTCGAGCTTTTCCAGGGACGGCAACTGCTTGGCTTCAATCAGACGATCATTGAGGCTGACGGTCAGCGACGAGTTGGTCGAAGTCTGCTGAGGCGTGTAGCGATATTTAAGATTCAGCGGCGCGCCGTCTTCTTGCCAGCTGGACAGATCTGGCGGGAAGTTAAGCGGCACCACGATGTCACCGGGGTTGTAGCCCGCGACATTGAATTTTTTGGCTTCGAGCAATTCACCCAGCTTCACCGGACGATCGCTTGGCACCCAGTAAGGCGCGTCGTAGGGCTTGCGTGGTGGCAAGGCCTGGAGGCTGTCGATGACTACACTTTCACCGGACAGTGTCTGGCGCCCCAGCACGAGAGCGGTGGCTGCGCGCTTGAGCTCTGCCGTGTCGCGCCCACTGACGACCAGAATCTTGCCGTTGGCATCGTTGGGATTGGTCACGACCGACAACGTCGGGCCTTTGGCCGCCGGAATGCTCAGGCCGCCGATGTCTTGCGCGGTGCTGCCATTGACCAGTACCACGGCATTGCCGGTGGCTGGCAAGCTGTTGATCTGGGCAGGGAACACCGAACCACGGTAGCTTGCCAGCGAGCCGAACCAGGACGACAGCACACCGGCCGCTTCCACGGTTCCGTTGTCCGGCGTAGCGCCGAACACGATAGGCAAATTCAAAAGGCGGGCATCGCGACGATCAAAAAACGGCTGGGGCAATGCCGCCAGATCGTTTGCCGTCGTCAGCGGCGTGACTTGAATCTCCAGTTGCGAAGTATTGCCCACTCTCGCCCACAGGCTGGAGTGCAACGGGTCTTCACAGCTCATCGTGTAGTGCCCGATAAACTGCAGGCTCAGGCGGTTGAACTCAGTGATCAGGTGCGAAGGGATTTCGACAATCTGTGTCTGGGGCTTGCCTGCGCCTTCTTTACTCAGAGGCAGGCTGGCGGCCACTTCATCGTTGACCATCACATTGAGCTGCGACATGTCTTCAAGCAGGGCCGGTGAGTAGCTGTATTCAAGCTTCAGTCGCGCGCCGGTGACAATCTGGTCGGCACGGATATCGAAGTTGACCCCGTCGGCGGATTCAACACCGCGCAACACCATCGGGTAAACACGGCCAAGCTGCTTGAACGTCAGACTGTAGTCGCTGCTGGCGGCCGGGGTCTCGGTTGTCACGGCAGCGGTGTCTGCCAATACCGAGGTACTGACGAGCAAAGCCAGCACGGAAGAAAGCCGTTTCAGCGTATTGCCATTAACGGGCCGGTTCCCGCGTACGAAATACGAAGAAGTCATGGCATTTCCAGAGAGTTTTCAGAAGTTTTGGAAGAGCGGCGACGCCACCAGAGAAGTCGACCGATGTCGTTGCGTGTGGCGTTGAACAGCTCGCAGACACCGCGCCAGCCGATCTGACCCACTTCGCGCAATGCCACCAACGGGGAGTCGGGCTTGCCCTGCCCCCAACTCGCAGCCCAGGTGTCGGCACGGGCGAACGTCAGACGCACCAGTTCGCTTTGCTGACGCAGCGACAGGTCGATGAAGCGCGCACCGATATCGCCATTGCGGGTAAACACCACGTTGGCCGGGAACTCGCTGCTGTAGTTTTTGCGGAATAGCGCAATCTGGATGACTTCGCCATTCTGGATGCCGGCATCTGCAGGCAACTTCAGGCCAAGGCCGGTCTGGGAGAAATCCTGAGTCACGCCGTCGATCTGACTGCCATCGGCGCGGGTGACACGCACCGGCAACTTCACCTGCACCCGAGGCTCGGTACGCACCTGGCGTGTCTCGCTGGCGACCGCGATCGCAGCGCTGGTGATCATGATGTTGTAGATGGTCCACGCCATGTTGATCACCAGGGTCAACGTGGCCGCATCGTTGTTCCAGCCACTATGAAACAGGGTGTAGATGCCGATGCAGAACACCGTGGCATTCAGCCCCAGCAACACGATGTAAGGGCGCGCCAGTGTCCAGTCGAAGTATTTCTCGTCAACGATCCCGCCCTTGTCGGTCACGTTGAAGCCGCCAAACTTGGGGTTGATCATGGCCATCAACACCGGCCCCATGATGTACCAGGCCAGAACAGCCTCGTAGACCTCGTTCCAGAACGAATGCCGGAACCGACCCTGAACGGCGGAGTTGGTCAGGCTGGCGTGGAAAATATGCGGCAGCACGTAGGCGGTAATCATCAGGGCCGATGCGTGCATGACCTCTGCGCCGAACAGCAGGTACGCCAGGGGCGCGGTGAGGAACACCAGACGCGGTAAACCGTAGAAGAAGTGCAGCATGGCGTTGGCATAACACAGGCGCTGGCCCAGCTTCAGCCCTTTGCCGAGCAGCGGGTTGTCGGTGCGGAAGATTTGCGCCATGCCCCGCGCCCAGCGAATACGCTGCGCGATATGTCGCGAGAGGCTTTCAGTTGCCAGGCCTGCGGCTTGCGGGATCGCCAGGTAGGCGGTGTTGTAGCCCTTGCGGTTCAATTTGAGCGCGGTGTGGGCATCTTCGGTGACGGTTTCGACTGCAACGCCGCCAACTTCCAGCAAGCTGGTACGGCGCAATACGGCACAGGAGCCACAGAAGAAGGTCGCGTTCCACAGGTCGTTGCCGTCTTGCAGCAGACCGTAGAACAGCTCGCCTTCGTTGGGCACGGAGCGGAACGTGTCCAGATTCTTCTCGAAGGGATCCGGAGAGAAGAAAAAGTGCGGCGTCTGCAGCATGGCGAGCTTCGGGTCCTTGAGGAACCAGCCCATGGTCACTTGCAGGAAAGAACGGGTCGGCACGTGGTCCGCGTCGAACATCGCGATGTATTCGCCGTGGGTAACCTTGAGTGCTTCGTTAAGGTTGCCGGCTTTGGCATGACGGTTGTTGTCGCGCACGATGTAGCCAACACCGATCTGCTCGCAGAACTCACGAAAGTCCTCACGACGCCCGTCATCAAGCACATACACATTGAGCTTGTCCCGAGGCCAGTCGATGGCTTGAGCAGCAAAAATGGTCAGTTTCACGATGCTCAGTGCTTCGTTGTACGAAGGGATGAACACGTCTACGGTTGGCCATTCGCTTGGCGGGCCGGTCATGATTACCGGCTTGCGACGCAGCGGCCAGGCGGTCTGCACATAACCCAGCACAATAACCACCAGGGTGTAGAACTCCGCCACGATCAGGCCGTAGCCCAACACGCTGTCCAGCCAGTTGTCGAAGTCCAGGGTCGAGGTCAGGCGCCAGTACATGTAGCGCAGCGACGCCGTCAGCGACAGCATGATCAACGCCAGCACCGAGACTCGCCCCGGGAACTTGCGAAGCACCATCATGGCGGCGAAGCACAGCAGGCCAAACGCACACTGGGCGTACAGCTCCAGAGGCGCGGTGACGACAAATAGCATCAGTACCAGGCCAACCGCGAAAGCGGTGAATTTAAGCGCCCGAGCGAGGCCAACGGGCAAGCCGTCGACAGTCTTCGCAAGGGCATTCAGGCACAGTTCTGCGCGTGTCCGCGGCCGGGACACTTCAGGTACTACCGAGGTCATGAGATGTAGGACTCTTTGGCTTTCTGCGTCATTAGTTGAGCGGTCATGGCTCGGCCCAGGGCCAGCATGTCCTTGCAACCTTCAGAGGCGCAGGCGCCTTCGAGTGGGTTGCGACCATAAGCCAGGGCCTCGCTGATGTCATGATCGACATTCACGACACCCAGCAATTGCCTGCCCAAGCGGCGTTCAAGCACCACCAGCATGTCGCGCGAGAACGCTCGCGAGGCATCGAACTGGTTGATGACGTAACTGCACGTGAACGGGGTTGAGCGCGGCCTGCTTGTCGAGAGCAGACGCTCCATTTGATCGAGCGTCTGGTAGGAGGCGGCGTCTGCGGTGGCGACGACCAGAATATGGTCCGCCACAGTCAGTACTTGCTCCAGATAAGCCGTGCGGCCTGGAGGCGTGTCGATCACCACGACATCACGCTCGCCCAGATCCATGCGCGCCAACTGCCGGGCGAGCCACTGCGGATCACTGTCCAGATAACGCTCCAGCGTGCGGCGTTCCTCTTCATTCAACATGCCGTACGGCAGCAATTGCGTGCCCGCCGAACCCGGCAGCAACAAGGAGCGCCAGTTCTCGCCCAGCAGGCTGGCATTGCCCATACCCGCAACATCCGGACTGACTTGCAGGTGGTACTGCAAGGCACTTTGCGGATCGAGGTCGATGGCCAGGGTTTGCCCGCCTTGCAGTCGCAGCACAGTTGCAAGGCCGGCACTGAGGGTGGTCTTGCCCACGCCGCCTTTAGGGGAGACGACGGCGACAACCTGTGCTTTCAAGGGCTTGAGCGGTTCTTTACCGAGCGATTGCAGCAGTGCCTGCTGGTTACGCGCAGCTGCCTCCGCTTCACGGGCGCGAGCCACTTCCCGCAACAGATTCTGCAGCGGGGTCGAAGCCGGACGCGGCTGGATCTCGCTGGCGAGACTCTGTGCCTGCAACGGCTGGAGAGCCTCGCTTGCCTGTGGTTCTTCCGGCGTCACGACTGGGGATACCGCAAGGACCCCGGCGGGCCGCACGGACGGCTTTTCCTTGTAGTCGAAGTCGCCTTCAATTTCCAGGTAGCTGTCCGTACTTGCCCCGAAACTTCGGAACAGATTTCCAACATCATCTGCGCGTTTCATTGAAGCCGACCTCTGACTACCAGCTAGCTGAGCATCAGCTCATACGAAAATATTAGTACCAACTGTGTGATATCAATATGATGGTGTCAATATTTTGTAACACCCGAATGGAACTTTCCAGATGAGCGGTGTCTGCGACAGAAAAACGTCATATCTTTGGCGACGGAAAGACGTCGTGCAAAACGATAGATACGTTCAAAACCATAGGGAGCAAGGCCTGCAGCTCGTCAGCCAACCCTCTTTTGCACTTGTTTGATGCATCACTAATGCGCTATGGGCGAAAGCGCGACGTTGTTGGGCACAATCGAATTTTGCTCAAAAAAAAGCCCCGACACGGTGTTTGAACACCGTCCGGGGCTTACTAAAGTATTACTCGTTGGCTGCTGGGGTATGTTGACCACTATTCCTGAGGCACTGGCATTCCTTTAGGCCACAGCAACCAGATATTGCCCTTCTGCTTCATGTCACCGGCCAGATACCCCGCATCGTCACCCGTGCCCCAGAACAAATCAGCACGCACCTCACCGGCAATCGCACCGCCTGTATCTTGAGCAGCAACCGGACGAACCAGAGCGGAACCGTCCGGCCGGGTCGTTGATAGCCAGAGCAGGCTGCCCAGCGGAATGACTTTGCGGTCGATCGCGACGCTGTAGCCGGCCGTCAATGGCACATTCAACGAACCGCGGGGTCCTTCGTTGCTGTCAGGGTTACGGGTGAAAAAAACATAGCTGGGGTTGCTGCCCAATAGCTCGGGGATGCGTAACGGGTTGGCTTTGGCCCATGCAGCGATGCTGCCCATGGTGACGTCTTCTTTGGGAATCGCTCCCTGCTCCACCAGCCAGCGACCAATGGCCCGGTAAGGCCTGCCGTTCTGATCAGCGTAAGCGATGCGAATCTGTTTGCCGTTATCCAGACGAACCCGGCCCGAGCCCTGAATTTGCAGGAACTGCAGATCCATCGGATCAGTCAGCCAGGCCACCACGGGTGCATTCAGGCCTTGAGCATTGATGGTTGCGGCATCATCGTAAGGCTTGAGCACGCGACCTTCGAGACGTCCGCGCAGACGTTTGCCTTTGAGCTCCGGGTAAATGCTTTCCAGGTTCACAATGATCAGATCGTCAGGTACGCCGTAGATCGGTACCGAGGCCTTGGCCGTTTTGGTCAGGCTGCCGGGATAGACCGGCTCGTAATAGCCGGTGATCAAGCCGTCAGCGCTGCCGGTAGCGGAGCGCATGCCGTAGACCTGAAGGTTTTCCTGCAGAAAGCTGCGAATCTGCGCAGCACCTGCATCCAGGGGCACTGCAGCAGCGGCAGCGCAGGTCGCGCCCCAGACCGCATCGGTTTTGAGACGCACACAGGCGCTACGCCATGAGGCAAAACCGGCTTGCAGATCCGAATCCGAGACAGCAGGCAACGCATCCCAGCTGGCCTGGGTATAAGTGGTATGCGGCGGTGCTGGTGGTTCTGGTGGCGGCGCAGGCTGTTTATCACCGCCATCACAGCCAGCGAGCAGAATGGCAAAAGGCACGGCCAAGGCAACGCCCTTGCGCCATTGCTTGAAAGAGAGGTTCATGAGCACTGCGGCTCCCCTGGAGCGGTTTGGCTGGCAAGGGTACTCAATGGCCGGACGCGTGTCCAAAGGGCAAGGTTTTAAGTCAGGCGATACAGGTGATGATTGAAGAAACCCGATCTCTTGTGGGAGCGGTGCTTGGTCTGGGCGGCATTCCGACGATGCATGTGTCGCAGTTCGCAGGCATACCGAGTTATCGTTTATCGCGGGCAAGCACCGCTCCCACAAGACCCGATTCCAATTCAAGCCATTGCACTCAGCCTCACTTCAACTGATTGGCAAACCGGCTCACGGCCCCTACCACCTGTCGGGCACCTTCCTGGATTTCGACGATCACCGAACCCGCGTCGTTTGCCAGCCCCAATCCTTGCTCAGCCTGGCCTCGACTGTTGGCCATTCCGCGCACGGCTGCATCTACCAGATTCTGGTTCTGCTGCACCACGCTGACGATTTCTTCGGTGGCGGTACTGGTGCGCCCGGCCAGTTGCCGGACCTCATCGGCTACCACCGCAAAACCTCGGCCCTGCTCACCGGCGCGCGCCGCTTCGATGGCCGCGTTGAGTGCCAGCAGGTTGGTTTGCTGGGCAATCCCGCCAATGGTCTGCACGATGGAGCTGATCAGCAACGACTGTTTGCCGAGCGCTTCAATCCCTTCAGACGCCGACTGCATCTCGTCAGAAATCTTGCGCATGGTATCCACGGTATCCTGCACCACCGTCGCGCCACGCTGAGCGCTCAAATCTGTACGCTGGGATATTTCGAAAGCAACACCCGCCGCCTCGCTGACCTCCACCTCGCGCTCGACCTGATCCGTCACTACGGTGGCGAACTTGACGACTTTATAGAGCTTGCCCTGAGCGTCGTGTACCGGGTTATACGTCGCCTCCAGCCAGACCACGCGACCATGGGCATCGATACGCTTGAACCGGCTAGCGACGAATTCACCACGGTTCAAGGTCGCCCAGAATTCTTTGTACTTCGATGAAGAGGTTTCTTCAGGCTCGCAAAACATACTGTGATGCTTGCCCTTGATCTGCGAAAGGCTGTAACCCATGCCACGCAGAAACTGATCGTTGGCAGTAATCACATGCCCGCCAAGATCAAACTCGATGACCGCAGTAGAGCGCAGCAGCGCCTGGATGAACCCGGCGTTTTCCGTCGCCAGCTCAATCGCCTCGGTGATGTCTGAGCCGAAGCAACGGATCTGCGACAGCTTGCCGTCTGCGCCCATGATCGGATACCAGATAGCCCGCACCCAGGCCAGGCTGCCATCCAATTTGAGGAAGCGGTAGTTATCGATAACCGATGTGCCAGCATCCACTGCAGCCCTCAGATTGCGATAACAATCGAGCTGTTTAACGTAGGAAGGCACCAGTTCATCCATGGAGCGCCCACGCACGTGCTCGGCGCTGTAGCCCAGCGACTTGAGGAAATTGGCATTGATATCAGTAACGCGATAGTTGGGATCGAGGGTGATGGAGAGCATCTGCGCATTCATGCCAGCTTCCATCTGCCTATAAATATCCAACTCGGCTTGTTGCGCCTGTAATTCCTTTTTCAAGCGAGTGTTAAACATTAGGCCACCGATCAATCTGTTAAGTGTGTAATTGTGTTTCCGGTTATCGGCAGGCGATAAGAACGGCTGAATGACCCTTTGTCAGATTTCAAGTCCCGCCCTGCAAACGCGCTACACGCCGCCGAATGCCTGAGGTTGGACCCTGCCGCACTCACCACTTACCCCCGTATGAATGAATAAAGCAGACTTTCCGCAACGGCGCGTTTTTTTTGCAAGATGTTGCCTGCCACCTTTACTTGGCGGGTACGTCGTCTAGCATGGCTAGGGTCTCGCGCAACGTCTCCCCCGCAGTCTCAAGGATGGTCGCCCCATGCCGTTCAGGTCATGAAGACCCAGAAGCGGTGACCGCTCTATCCTCTTGAATGGAGTTGAAAGCCATCGTATGAAAGCAATCGTTACCGGTATTACAGGGCAGGATGGAGCCTACTTGAGCGAATTGCTGCTCGAAAAAGGCTACACCGTCTATGGCACTTACCGCCGCACCAGCTCAGTCAATTTCTGGCGTATCAATGAGCTGGGCATTCAGAACCACCCCAACCTGCACCTGGTTGAATACGACCTGACTGACTTATCGGCCAGCATCCGTTTGCTGCAGAAAACCGAAGCCACGGAAATCTATAACCTGGCCGCCCAGAGCTTCGTCGGCGTTTCGTTTGAGCAGCCGTTCACGACGGCAGAAATTACCGGTGTGGGCGTCGTTAACCTGCTGGAAGCCATTCGTATCGTTAACCCGAAGATTCGCTTCTATCAGGCATCCACCTCCGAGATGTTCGGCAAGGTGCAGGCCATCCCGCAAATTGAAAGCACGCCTTTTTACCCGCGCAGCCCTTATGGGGTGGCCAAGCTTTATGCGCACTGGATGACCATCAACTACCGCGAGTCCTATGGCATTTTTGGCACCAGCGGGATTCTGTTCAATCACGAATCACCTCTGCGCGGGCTGGAGTTCGTGACCCGCAAAATTACTGACTCTGTGGCCAAGATCAAACTGGGCCAGCTTGAGTCATTTTCACTGGGCAACATGGACGCCAAGCGCGACTGGGGCTACTCCAAAGAGTACGTGGAAGGCATGTGGCGCATGCTTCAGGCTGACGAGCCGGACACCTTTATCCTCGCCACCAACCGCGTAGAAACCGTACGGGACTTCGTCACCATGACGTTCAAGGCCGTCGGCATGGACATCGAGTGGAAAGGCACAGGAGAAGAAGAGCACGCGCGGGATAGCGAAACGGGCAAGGTACTGGTGACGGTCAATCCGAAATTTTATCGCCCGAACGAGGTCGAACTGCTGATCGGTGACCCGGCCAAAGCCAAGAAAATTCTCGGCTGGGAGTCTAAAACCACGCTTGAGGAGCTGTGCCGAATGATGGTTGAAGCAGACCTGCTGCGTAACGAAAGAGGCATCAGCTTCTGATGAGTATTGCTGGCAAGCGCGCGTTGATTACCGGCATTCACGGTTTTACCGGCCGCTACATGGCCGCAGAACTCAAAGCCCAGGGCTGTGAGGTCATCGGCATTGGTCGTCAGCCCTCTGAAGAAGCGGGTTATTACCAGGTCGATCTGGCGGACACTGCAGCACTGCAAAAGCTGTTGGCCGAAATCCAGCCTGACATTGTGGTGCATCTTGCCGCAGTGGCATTTGTCGGACATGGAGTGGCGGATGCGTTTTATCAGGTCAACCTGATTGGCACTCGCAACCTGCTGGAAGCCATCGATGCGTGCGGCAAAACCCCGGACTGTGTGCTGATCGCGAGCAGCGCGAATGTCTACGGCAACACGTCAGAAGGGTTGCTGAATGAAGCCACCGCGCCTTCGCCTGCCAATGATTACGCTGTCAGCAAAATAGCCATGGAGTACATGGCCAGCCTCTGGCATACCCGCCTGCCTATCGTCATCGCCCGCCCGTTCAACTACACCGGCGTGGGGCAGGACGAGAACTTCCTGTTGCCCAAGATCGTTTCCCACTTTTTGCGCAAGGCGGACAGGATCGAGCTGGGCAACCTCGATGTGTGGCGAGACTTCAGTGATGTGCGCGCGGTGGTCAGTGCGTATCGGGGTTTGCTGGAAGTTCAGCCTATCGGCCAGACCATCAACGTCAGCTCGGGCGTCACTCATTCGCTGCGCGAAGTGATCGACATGTGCAGCGAAATCACCGGGCATCAAATCATCACCGAAGTGAATCCGGCGTTTGTCCGGGAGAATGAAGTGAAGACGTTGTGCGGGGATAACTCGCGCCTGCGCGGCCTGGTGCCGAACTGGCAGACACCGCCGCTGAAAGAGACGTTGCGGTGGATGTTGGAAGGCTGATGCACGGCTAATGACCCACATCTTGAATTGGAATGGGAATCCTCTGTGGGAGCTGGGCTTGGCCTGGGCGGCATTCCGACGATAAGGCTGGCGCGATTCTCTTTAGATCGCGTCCAGCCTTATCGTCGGAATGCCGCCCAGGCCAAGCCCGGCTCCCACAGAGGAGAGCATTTCAATTTAAATGATAAGCACCGCCAATCAGTGCAACGAAGCCTCTCTCGATTTCGCTACATCCTCAGCCTTCACTTCACCGTTGCTCTGCCCAAACCGGCGCAATACAAACGTGCTGACCGCTGCCAGCTCGGTGTCGTTGTAGGCGCGGGCGAAGTCGGGCATGCGTTGGTCGGCGCGGAGCATGCCTTGGGTGTGGCCTTCCAGCAACGTTGCCATCAGGTTGGTGCCTGCCGGGTCGTTGACTGTTTTCAGACCAATCAAGGTCGCAATGGCCGACTGATTACCCGTGCCGTCCAGGCGGTGGCAGCCCACGCAGGAGTCGGTGAAGACCTTGTTGCCCAGGCCTTTTTCCGGCTTGTCGTTAACGGCAGCCGTCGGCCGCGGCACACCTTCGCTACGTGCAGGTGTGGACTTGAGGTACACGACGATGGCGTTCACGTCTTCCGGCGTCAGGTAGCGCAGGCTGTGTTCGACAGCATCCGCCATCGGCCCACCCGCACCGCCATAACCCGGCGCGTAACCTTTGGACAGGTAGCTCACCAAGGCTTCCTGCGGCCAGGCACCGATCCCGTGTTTCGGGTCAGAGCTGATGTTGTAAGCGCGCCAGTTGCCAATTTCGCCACCGGCCAGGGATTTGCCGCTGCTCATGGCCTGGAAGATATTGCGCGGCGTGTGGCATTCGCCGCAGTGGCCAGGGCCTTGAACCAGATAGGCGCCACGGTTCCATTCGGCCGACTGCTTGCTGTCAGGCACAAACCGCTCGTTACCGGCAAAGATCGCGTTCCAGAAGAACATGCCCCAGCGCTGGTTGAACGGGAACGCCAGATCATTCTCTTTCGGCTTCTGGCTGATCGGCTCAAGGCTGAACAGATAGGCCTTGATCGCCAGAATGTCTTCACGCGGCATCAGCGTGTAAGAGGTGTACGGGAACGCCGGGTAGTAATGCTTACCGTCTTTGCCGACACCTTTTTGCAGGGCACTGACGAACTCGTCGTCGGTCCAGTTGCCAATCCCGGTTTCTTTATCGGGGGTGATGTTGGGCGAATACAGCGTACCGAATGGCAGCTTGAATTCCAGCCCACCGGCAAAGGGTTTACCACCCGGTACCACGTGACACGCCACGCAATCAGCCGCACGAGTCAGGTACTCGCCTTTGCTGATGAGGCTTTGATCCGCAGCCTGAGCCGTGAGCGCAAAGCTTGCACCCAGCACGGCGAGCGCATAATTCAACGTTTTCATAACAGCGCTCCTCAAAGAGTGAAATAGCCGAAACGGCTCAGTGGCAAACGACGCTCGCGTACTTTCGACGCGGCGAACACGGCATTGACCAACGCGGCAGCGGCAGGCACTGCACCGGTCTCACCGACACCACCGGGGCTTTCTTCACTCTTGATCACATGCACCTCAACAGGCGGTGCATCACTCATGCGGATTTGCCGATAGGCGTGGAAGTTGGTCTGCACCACCTGGCCTTTCTCGATGAGGATTTCGTTGAACAGCGCAGCCGACAGGCCGAACAATGTGCCGCCTTCCATCTGCGATTCAACAGACCTCGGGTTGGTGGCAAAGCCGCAATCCACCACGGTGATCAGGCGCTTGATGCGCATCCCTTTGTTAGCCTGCACTTCCAGCTCGACGATGGTCGCCACGAAGCTGCCAAACACTGCGCTGACCGCAACGCCACGACCGTGACCGGCTGGTAAAGGGGTCTTCCAGTCCGCAAGTTCTGCGGCCTTCTTCAGCACGGCCTGAGCGCGGGGTTGCTCCTGCATCAGGCTCAGGCGGTATTCAACCGGATCAACTTTGGCGTTGTGCGCCAGCTCGTCGATGAAGCTTTCGACGGCGTAGGTGCTGCGCAACGGCCCGACGCCACGCCACCATGAAACCGGAATGACGTCCGGGTCTTGGCGGATGTAGCGCACTTGCAGGCTGTCCAGTTTGTAGACCGGATCGATGGCCACTTCGACGGCGTCAGCGTCCACGCCGCTTTCCGGCAGCTTGCCGACGTAGGCAGCCATGACTGAAGCGCCAGCGATGCGATGTTCCCAACCAACGGGTTTGCCGTCCTTGCCCAGCGCTGCATTCATGCGATCCACGTAATGCGGGCGGTACTTGTCGTGGGTCATGTCCTCTTCGCGGCTCCAGATCAGTTTGATCGGGTAGCTGAGCTGTCGAGCAATGTCCACGGCCTGGAAGATGAAGTCCGACTCCAGACGACGGCCAAAGCCGCCGCCGATGAGCTGGTTGTGGATAACTACTTTATCCACAGGCAAACCGGCAACCTTGGCCGCGCCCATTTGCGCGAAGCCAGGGGCTTGGCAACCGACCCACAGCTCGCACATGTCAGGGCGAACGTGGGCCACACAGGTCATCGGCTCCAGCGGCGAGTGAGACAGGAACGGTTGCTGGTACACGGCTTCGAACTGGCTTGAGGCGTTCTTCAGCGCCGCGCCGATATCACCGGTCTGCTTGGCGAACACGCCGTCTTTGGAACTGGCATCCAGCAGCTCCTTGTCCAGCTGTGCGGAATCAATCGACGCATGCGGACCGAGGTCCCATTCGATTTCCAGCGCCTTGAGCGCTTGCTGGCAAGACCAGAAATTGGTCGCGGTAACGGCGACGGCATTCTCCAGGCGGACCACATCGCGCACGCCGGGGACTTTACGGGCCGCCTCGTCTTTCACGCTGCGCAGCTTGCCGCCGTGGACCGGGCAGGTCAGCGACGAAGCGATGAGCATGTCGGGGATTTTCACGTCGATGGTGAACTGCGCCGAGCCGTTGACCTTGTGCGGCGTGTCCAGACGTTGGGCGGAAGTGCCCAGCAATTTGAAGTCGGCGATAGCCTTGAGCGGCACGTCCTTGGGAACCGGGAGCGCAGCAGCGGCTTCGACCAGTTCGCCATAGGCGAGTGACTTACCGTTCGGGCCCAGTACCTGGCCGTTTTCGGCACGGCACAGGCTTGGCGCGACGTTCCAGCGAACGGCGGCGGCTTCGATCAGCAGAACGCGTGCGGTTGCTCCGGCTTTGCGCAATGGCTCCCAGGTGTAGCGGGTCGATGAAGAACCGCCGGTGGCCTGGAATTGCAGAATGTTATCGGTATACAGCGCAGCGTCGGGAGGCGACTCTTCAATCCTCACCGAGCTGAGCGGGACTTCCAGCTCTTCAGCGACCATCATCGCGATGCCGGTCTGCACGCCCTGACCCATTTCGATTTTCGGCGAGATCACTGTGACCTGGCCGTCGAGTGCTACGCGCACAAAGGCACCGAAGCCCGGTGAGGCCTTGTCACCCAGCCGTGCAGCGCTCACGGCCTCGGCCGCCATGCTGCGTGTTGCCAGTGGCGGGAGCCAGGTGCTGATCACCAGCCCGCCCAACGAAAACGCGCCACCCTTGAGCAGCCCGCGGCGCGACACCGTCGCTGCAGATCCTTTTACTTCTGACATGGTGTCTTCCTTCAGGCCTGACTGACGCTTTTGATCGCGGCACGAATCCGCGTGTAGGTGGCGCAACGGCACAGATTCCCGGCCATGGCCTCGGTGATCTGTTCATCGTTGGCATCAGGATGCGCCTGCAACAACGCCACAGCAGACATGATCTGCCCCGGCTGGCAGTAACCGCATTGCACGACTTCATGGGCGAGCCAGGCTTTTTGCACTTCCTGACCGACCGGCAATTCGCCGACCGCTTCAATGGTGGTGACTTTGCGTCCGGCCACGGCACTGACCGGCAATACGCAAGAGCGCACGGCCTGGCCATCCAGATGCACCGTGCACACGCCGCACTGGGCAATACCGCAGCCATATTTGGTGCCTGTCAGGCCCAGCACGTCGCGCAGGACCCAGAGCAAAGGCATGTCTTCAGCGACATCCAGCTCATGCTGCTGACCATTGATCAGTAGTGTTTGCATCGTAAAACCTCTGGCATTCATCACGGTTAGCCGCTGATACGTCGGGTTGGCGACGCTGGTCCACAGCGGTGTCGGTTCTGTACGGTTTTTCTGTGATCACCCGGATCGTTGCCGGGTGATTTAAAAGTAGCGTGCCTATGACAACCCCGGAGGGATTAATCCGGTTGGCAGAAGCAAAAAAAGAAAGACAGTTGGCATGGCAGCCGCTCTACGGCGTGACTTGCGCAATACCTTGACGAGGATCGTCAGCAATACGGTCGTTCGCGAATAGTACGCTTGTGCTTGCTGGGGACGAAATGCCTATAACTCCGGGGTTCGTGCCTTAAGCACCGGGTTTGGGGGTATGGAGCGCGATTCTATGTTGAAAGTCTGTGTCTGCGTGCAAACACAACTCCTGTGGGAGCGAATTCATTCGCGAAGAGGCCGGTACATCCGCTGCTTAATATGTTGCCTGAAATACCGTCTTCCCGAATGAATTCGGTCCCACAGGTTCGGAGCCAGACGCAAATCCCCGTGGGAGCGAATTCATTCGCGAAGAGGCCGGTACATCCGCTGCTT
>NZ_UWFN01000329.1 GCF_900602065.1 Pseudomonas viridiflava
TCTGGGCGATAACGCGCAGGCGCATTATGCGATCAGTTCGAACCAGGAAGATTTCCAGCAGGCACTGGGGCGTCAGACGCTCGATGAATTGAAGCTGTATGCCGAGACCGAACGCAGATCACTGGAAGAATGCAACGAGGCGCTGGGTCTGTAGACCGCCAAAAGCGGACGCGGAGCGTCCTGAGAGGCGTTACCACGCTGGAGCGTGGGAACGATCAGTGTCGCCGGGCCTTCCGGGACGCTCCGCGTCCCACCGGCACTGATTACTCGGATCAGGCAGCTTTCCCCGCAGCTTCCTCGCGTCAATCAGATACTTCACCTCCCGTCTCATCAC
>NZ_UWFN01000327.1 GCF_900602065.1 Pseudomonas viridiflava
TTTTCCGGCAGGCCAAGTAGCCCTGCCCTTGCCAGTGCGCCGCGAAGCTGCGGCAGGAAAACCGGCGTTTCAGGCAACGCAAGCAGTGCCCGTTCGGCCTCGGAAAGCGGCACGACCTGTTTCACGGCAGCCGACGTGGAGGCCACTGGCTCAACAGAATCGGCCCATTTACAGAACTTGCCCTCGTTGACGAATACATCAATGCTACTCGCCGCAGAGTCGGCCTCCAAAGACAGCCTGTCCAGCCCGAACTCACGGGCATCCATGGCATTGCTCGGGTATTTGCCAGTACGTTTCGGGGACGTCGAGCCAACCATTATC
>NZ_UWFN01000326.1 GCF_900602065.1 Pseudomonas viridiflava
CTACTTGCTAACGCCTGCGGCCCTAGCTTCTTTTGACGATTTCACGCTGTGCCTCTTCAAAGTCGTAACCAACTATGTAGTCGCGATATTGCTGCGACTCGGGGTTTAGATTCCGCAAGGCTGAATGCTCTAGTTCTATGCCGCTGGCCGCCGCTGAGCGGCCAGCGTTGAACGCAATGGAGTGCGCCTGCGGGGTTTCATCGGTCGGGGTTGTCTGTGTCATGTGGCGTCTCTCAGGCGCTTGCTGCACTGGCGGTGAGCTAACCTTCGTGGTAGTC
>NZ_UWFN01000322.1 GCF_900602065.1 Pseudomonas viridiflava
GATGTCATCCAGTCGCTGGGTCCAGCGCCTGAGGTGCGAACGCTCCTGATTCAGGTAGCTTTGCATCTCGTCATGACGAACGAGATCGTTGATGCCCCGGGAACCCAGCCCCACACCGTTCAGCGTGCCCTGACTGTTTTCATCCAGCGCTTCGATATCCTCTTCGAGCTCCCCATGGAGCTTTTCGCCCAGCGCCGATCTCATCTGCGCCTGTTCGTTTTCCATGTCCAGCCTGGCAAACCGCTGTTGAAAGCGCTCGTTGTAATCGGCGCCTCTCCTGTAGGC
>NZ_UWFN01000320.1 GCF_900602065.1 Pseudomonas viridiflava
ATATATGAAGGACGCGTCGCCATAGCTTGATTAGTGTCAAAAGATGAACAATTTTTTAGTGTATGACAAACACGTTCATGTTGCCTAAAGATAATTCATCTTCCAGGGTGTAGGATGGCGTCTACGCCACAAAAAAGGGAAATCGATGGGCCGCGACGATCACCGGAATCAGTCGAGCCGCGCCTGGGTGCGCATGCCGTCGGAACGGCGGCTGGATCTGCTCGACCCCACGCCGTTCGACTGGGACGACTCCGACCTGGCGCTGGGGCTGGCGCGCTATCAGCCTGACCTGCCGTTTGCCGGCGTGCTGGCCAACCGAGTGGGCACTG
>NZ_UWFN01000319.1 GCF_900602065.1 Pseudomonas viridiflava
CTACAGACCTCTGGAGTTTCACCCTGGATTTTTACGCCCGACCGGGTGTGGAACAGGCCTGTCTGACACTGCACACCATCGGGGCCAACGTGTGTGCGGTGTTATGAGGCGTGTGGCTGGGGCTGCGCGGAGTGGAATGCAACACGCAACGATTGTCCGAAATCGGACAGTTGCGACGCCATGGCACGATGACGTCGTGCGGCCGCTGCGGGAAATGCGCACCCAGTGGCGGGCGGCAGCTCAGGGTGACGCCGTTCAGGGCGAGCTGCGAAACAGGGTCAAGGCATTGGAATTGGAGGCCGAACACACGCTGCTCACCCGACTTGAGGCCTTGAGCCGTGACTGGCCAGATG
>NZ_UWFN01000318.1 GCF_900602065.1 Pseudomonas viridiflava
GGCCACCGGAGCGGACGGGTTACTGATTGGCAGGGCAGCCCAGGGGCGGCCGTGGATTTTTCGCGAGATAGAACACTACCTGCGTACCGGAGAGAAACTCCCGGCGCTGCAGCTCGGTGAAGTGGAGCGGATCCTGCTGGAGCATCTGGCAGCGCTTCATGTTTTCTATGGCGACGTGATGGGCGTGCGAATTGCACGCAAACATGTCGGCTGGTATCTCGCAACCTTGCCGGGCGCCAGGGAGTTTCGCGCCCGATTCAATCGATTGGAAGAGACGGAAGCAC
>NZ_UWFN01000317.1 GCF_900602065.1 Pseudomonas viridiflava
GACCATTGGTGCCGCCATTGATACGCAGGGTGATCATCAGGAAATCGCCCTTGTCCGCCAGCGCGTTCAGGTTGGCGCGATCCCAGAACCAGGCCGCAGACATCGCGGCATGGTCGGGCCTTTCAAGGAGCTCGGGCTGGCGCAACAGATCCAGACCCAGCGCCTCCCCGCACGCTTCATAGTTGGCCCGCCCCGTGACCTGAATCAGCCCACGACCCCGGTAAAGCTGGCCGTCGCCGTCTGCGTCGGGCGTGTTGCCCAGACGCAGCGCCAACTGACCCGTGTCGTACTTCGCCAGGTAACTGTCGCTGCCCAGTTCACGCACGTACCGCAACTGGCCGGACTCATGACCGATCTGCGCGATGAATGCCGCCACGCGCAGCCGTGTGTCGATGCAGTAG
>NZ_UWFN01000316.1 GCF_900602065.1 Pseudomonas viridiflava
CTCCAGGACCGCTCTGTCGCAATAAACCAAGAGAACGTCGGCCAGATCAAGTAGCGGGATGGAGATCTTGCTCGACTAGCGGTAGGTGAAATCGAAAGGCGAATCCACATGCGCTGAAAGGCAAACCAGCGGGGCGGCCATGGATGATCAGTCATTGAGTGCCGGTGTTGAGTTGCGAGTTATCGCCTGGTGCATGAACTTTTGATTGGAAAACTATTGTGGGAGATGCCCCTGTGTCTCTGACACAGCGCTGTCTTGCAGCAAACACTGGGCCGTGGGAGGCGGCTTGCCGGCGATGCAGTCGACGCGGTATGTCAGGAAAATCGCGTCATCGTTCATCGCCGGCAAGCCGCCTCTTATCAAACAACCTGTAAGCCACTGAAGGAATGCGATTTTTGTAGGAGCGCGCTTGCCCGCGAC
>NZ_UWFN01000315.1 GCF_900602065.1 Pseudomonas viridiflava
CCATTGGGCAGGGCTGGCGATCTTCCTGGGGATTGTCGCCGACTACGCGGTGCGCTGATCACCCAATGGCTTCATGCCTCAGGGTTTGGCCACGTGCCAGACACCGCCCTTGCCGTCACCGGTGACCTCTCCCGCCTTGGTGTCGCTCTTGAAGGTGTAGAGCGGCTTGCCGTCGTAAGCCCACTGCCGGGTCTTGTCGTCACGGGTGATCACTGTCCACTTACCCTCGGCCGAACTGTCGGCTTCGGCGGCAAGCGGCGGCCAGTTGATCGCACACTGATCGTTACAGGCGGATTTGCCCGTGCTGTCCTTATCGAAGGTGTAGAGCGCCATGCCTTCATGAT
>NZ_UWFN01000313.1 GCF_900602065.1 Pseudomonas viridiflava
CGTTACAGCCTGTGGATCAAAGGCTGATGCCCACATCGAACACTATGCTGCGGCCCAGGTTGTTGCGCAAGAAATCCGGCGCGTCCGGATGAGCGAACAGTACCCGCGCAAAGGTCGGCCCCACCAGTGACAGGGAGCGCCAGCCCTGGCGCAGATATTCGGTTGGCGGCGGAAAGTGGCTGTTGAGGTCCAGCACTTCGCGCTTGAGGCTGGCGAAGGCAATGATGTCCAGCTTGCCGAGGTCCAGGCCCCGTTCGCGGTAGTTGTGGGATTTCTTGCGTAGGGTAGGGG
>NZ_UWFN01000312.1 GCF_900602065.1 Pseudomonas viridiflava
GGTTTCCTGCAGACCAGCGAAGCCAAGCACTGGATCCGCGAAATCCGCACGATTCTGGTGAACCTGCATATCGAGTTCTTCAACAACCTCGGTCAGATGGCCCTTTCCCAGGATCAGCCAGGTCAGGCGCGTCTGGCATTCGAACGCGGCGTGCAGTACCTGCGCAACCAGCCGGACCCGGTGACCTATCAACAGCAGTTGCTGGCGATGGAAAAACAACTGGCCCGCGCCAACCCCATGGTCCTGACCAATACTGCCCCGTCTGCCGACGATGACAACGCACTGACCGAAGGCCTCAAGGCTGACGACACCGACTCGGA
>NZ_UWFN01000310.1 GCF_900602065.1 Pseudomonas viridiflava
TGCAGATGAACCGGGTTGCTTTCTTCGCGGGCAAGCCTCGCTCCAACAGGGAGGCGAGCTTTTGTGGGAGCGGTGCTTGCCCGCGATGCAGGCGCTGCGATCGTGCAGATGAACCCGGTTGCTTTCATCCCGAGCAAGCTAGGCTCCCTCAGGTAATGCTCATCAGCATCCAAACCGAACGCCCCTGCCTCAAGATGGTCTGCTTCTGCATACCCCATAGAATTCATTTCCAAGGAGCCGCTTTGATGACCCAAGAATTGATTCTTAACCAGCGAATTGTCCTGGCCTCTCGTCCGGCAGGTGCACCGACTCCCGAAAATTTCCGCCTGGAACGTGAAGCCTTGCCGGACCTTCAGGAAGGGCAAGTGCAATTGCGCACTCTGTATCTGTCCCTTGACCCCTACATGCGCGGGCGTATGAGTGACGCGCCGTCTTATGCCGATCCAGTCGAGATAGACGGTGTGATGGAAGGCGGCGCGGTCAGCATCGTTGAGCAGTCGCGCAACCCAAAGTACAAGGTCGGTGACCGCGTGGTTGGCCAGACCGGCTGGCAGACTCACAGCATCAGTGATGGTGCGGCGCTGCAGCTTATCCCGAAAGACTTGCCAAGCGATTCCATGGCCGTTGGTGTGCTCGGTATGCCGGGTATGACGGCCTACATGGGCTTGATGGACATCGGCAAGCCGCAGGAAGGCGAAACGCTGGTAGTTGCGGCGGCCTCGGGTGCGGTGGGCTCAGTGGTGGGGCAAGTGGCCAAATTGAACGGCTTGCGAGTTGTCGGCGTAGCGGGTGGTGCAGACAAGTGCCGTTATGTGGTTGATGAGCTGGGCTTCGACGCGTGTATTGATCACAAAGGCGAGAACTTCGCCGAAGAACTGGCGCAGGCTTGTGGCAAAGGCATCGATATCTACTTCGAGCTGGTTGGCGGCAAAGTCTTCGATGCGGTGTTGCCGCTACTCAATCCCAGAGCGCGGATTCCGGTGTGTGGCGTGATTGCGCAGTACAACGCTCAGGGCGTGCCTGAAGGTCCGAACGACTTGCCACTGCTGTTGCGCACGATACTGACCAAGCGCGCCCGTATGCAGGGTTTTATCGTGTTCGAAGAGTACGGCCATCGCCATGAAGAGTTCTTCCGCGAAATGACGCCACTGGTCACCGAAGGCAAGATCAAATTCCGTGAAGACGTGGTGCAAGGCCTTGAGCAAGCGCCAGAAGCCTTTATTGGGCTGCTGGAAGGCCGCAACTTTGGCAAGCTGGTGGTTCACGTCTCTGACGCATGACGTAACCCTTGATTGACGCTGCAGGCAGGGCGCGGGTATAAACCGCGTCTTGTGTTTTTGTCGGACCTTTCTCCATGAGCTTCAGCCCACTGATTCGCCAACTGATCGATGCCCTGCGTACCCTGCCAGGCGTAGGTCAAAAAACTGCGCAACGCATGGCGCTGCAACTGCTTGAGCGTGACCGCAGTGGTGGTTCGCGGCTGGCGCTGGCGTTGAGCCAGGCGATGGAAGGGGTAGGGCATTGTCGGCAGTGCCGGACCCTGACCGAAGACGATCTGTGTCCGCAGTGTTCGGACACGCGTCGGGATGACACCCTGCTGTGCGTGGTGGAGGGGCCGATGGATGTCTACGCGGTAGAACAGACTGGTTATCGGGGTCGCTACTTCGTACTCAAGGGGCACTTGTCGCCGCTGGACGGGCTTGGGCCGGATGCGATCGGCATTCCGCAACTGCTGGCGCGTATCAACGAACAGGGGACTTTCACTGAAGTCATTCTGGCAACCAATCCGACTGTCGAAGGCGAAGCCACCGCGCACTACATCGCACAACTGCTGACCAACAAAGGCCTGATCACTTCACGTATCGCCCACGGCGTACCGCTGGGTGGCGAACTGGAGCTGGTAGATGGCGGCACGTTGGCGCACTCGTTCGCGGGGCGTAAGCCGATTGCGTTGTAAACGCCTGATGCTTAATCAGGCCGCGCTGTCTCGTGGCAAACACAGGACCTGTAGGAGCTGCCGAAGGCTGCGATCGCGGTATGTCAGGATAAATGCTTCGCAGCCTTTGGCAGCTCCTACAGAAAATGCATTTCAATCCAGTAGTTTGTATGTTGTTTGATGAGCGAATTCATTCACGAATGGGGCGGCCCTTAACAATTTGGGGCTGACACACCGCATTCGCGAATAAAGTGGAGCGCCACCCGGTCGCTCCCACAGAGGGCGGTGGGCTTACTCCGTCAAACCAAAGCTGGTCAGGCAAAACGTCGGGATCTGCAGGTCTTGCAGGCGCTTTGAGCCGCCCAGTTCCGGCAGATCGATGATCGCAGCAGCTTCGTGGATCTTCGCGCCCATGCGGCGGATCAGGTTGGCGGCGGCGATCAGCGTTCCGCCTGTGGCGATCAGATCGTCGAACATCACCACCGAGTCGCCGTCGCACAGGCTGTCGGCGTGCACTTCAAGAAATGCCTCGCCGTATTCCGTCTGATACCCCTCTGACAGCACGTCCGCAGGCAGTTTGCCCTGCTTGCGAAACAGGATCAGCGGCTTGTTCAGTTCATAAGCCACAATCGAACCGATCAGAAAGCCCCGTGCGTCCATCACACCGATGTGGCTGAAATCAGCCTCGATGTAACGCTGCACGAAGCTGTCCATCACCAGCCGAGTGGCTTTAGGGGATTGGAACAGTGGGGTGATATCGCGAAAGATAACGCCCGGTTTGGGAAAGTCCACGACCGGGCGAATCAGGGATTTGAAGCTGGCTTCGTCGAAAATCATCAGGTGGTCCAGGGCTGGAGTTTAAATCGATGGCCTAGTCTAAAGGCGCCAGCTCCGGATCGCACCCTCAGCTTTCGATAGCACCGCCCGCCAGTGCGCATAGCTGGATCGGATCAAGGATCCTGATCTCTTTGCCTTCCGCAGCAATCAGTTCGTTCTGCTGGAAGCGGGTGAATACCCGGGACACTGTTTCCACCGCGAGGCCCAGGTGATTGCCAATCTCGTTGCGCGACATGCTCAGGCGGAACTGGTTGGCCGAAAAGCCCCGTGCACGGAAACGTGCCGACAGGTTGACCAGAAACGTAGCGATGCGCTCGTCTGCGGTTTTCTTCGACAGCAGCAACATCATTTGCTGATCGTCACGGATTTCCCGACTCATGACCCGCATCAACTGACGGCGCAGCTGCGGCAGTTGCACGGAAAGTTCGTCCAGACGCTCAAACGGGATTTCACAAACCGAGGTTGTTTCCAGTGCCTGAGCCGAAACCGGATACGCTTCAGCGTCCATGCCCGACAGGCCCACCAGTTCGCTGGGCAGGTGGAAACCGGTCAATTGCTCTTCGCCACCGTCACTGATGTTGAAGGTCTTCAGTGCGCCCGAACGTACCGCGTATACCGAGCCGAAAGTGTCACCCTGACGGAACAGGAACTCGCCCTTTTTCAGCGGGCGACCGCGTTTGACGATCTGGTCCAGAGCGTCCATGTCTTCAAGATTCAAGGAAAGTGGCAAGCACAGCGGAGCCAGACTGCAATCCTTGCAATGGGCCTGGGTATGAGCGCGTGCTTTGACTGGCTCGGACATCACTTTATTCCTTGTGGTAATCACACATAAGTCATAAGGGTAACTCACCAGTGACTATTCAAGCCAGCGCCGAACCGCCGCAGGGCTTTCCGGGTCGTGAAGCCTAGGCCAGCATGCTGATGCTGGCCAGGGTGTTGGCCCCCACGCGGCCTCCTAAGGTATCGGGGTTTCCCACAAAAAACGTTTAGATCACCCGGGAAAAACGCTGGCGATTCTGTTCGGTCAGGTACGCGTCGAAGATCATGCAGACCGAGCGCACCAGCAGCCGACCGGCGGGCAGTATTTCGATACCCGTCGCCTCCAGGGTGATCAGCCCGTCGCTGGCCATGGTCGTGAGCTGCGGCCATAACTCGCGGAAATAAGCCCGGAAGTCGATCTCGAACTCCGTTTCGATGTCGGCAAACCGCAACGTGAAATGACAGACCAGTTGTTGAATCACCGCTCGGCGAATGCGGTCGTCCTGATTGCACACCAGGCCGCGTTTGGTCGCCAGTTGGTCGCTGGCCAGCAGGCTTTGATAGTCAGCCAGATCGTTACTGTTCTGGCTGTACAGGTCGCCGATCTGGCTGATCGCTGAAACGCCCAGACCAATCAGGTCGCAGTGCCCATGAGTGGTGTAGCCCTGGAAGTTGCGGCGCAGGGTCAGCTCTTCCTGAGCGATCGCCAGTTCATCATCAGGCAGGGCAAAGTGATCCATACCGATGTAGCGATACCCGGCGGTGGTCAATTGCTCGATCGTGTGTTCGAGCATCTGCAGTTTGTTTTCGGGTGAGGGCAGGTCATTGCTGTTGATACGCCGCTGCGGCATGAAGCGCTCCGGCAGGTGTGCGTAGTTGAACACTGACAGCCGGTCGGGTTGCAGGGCGATGATTTCTTCCACTGTCCGCGCAAAAGCCTGGGCTGTCTGTTTGGGCAGCCCGTAAATCAGGTCGATGTTGACCGAACGGAACTGCAGGGTACGTGCGGCATCGATGATTGCCTGGGTTTCTTCCAGACTTTGCAGGCGATTCACCGCGCGCTGAACTTCAGGGTCCAGATCCTGCACGCCGAGGCTGACCCGGTTGAAGCCCAGTTCGCGCAACAGCCCCATGGTCGACCAGTCAGCTTCGCGCGGATCAATCTCGATGCCATAGTCACCGGAGTCATCGTCCAGCAGGTTGAAGTGCTGGCGCAGAAAACCCATCAGTTGGCGTAATTCATCGTGGCTCAGAAAGGTCGGCGTGCCGCCACCAAAGTGCAGTTGCTCGACTATTTGGCCCGGATCGAGGTGGCAGGCAATCATCTGGATTTCATGTTCAAGCCGTTGCAGATAGCTCTGGGCGCGACCGCGATCCTTGGTGATGACTTTGTTGCAGGCGCAGTAGTAGCAAATGTTGGCGCAGAACGGGATATGCACGTAAATCGATAGCGGGCGGACGGCTTTGCGGCTGTCGCGCAGTGCATGCAGCAGGTCGAAAGCGCCGACCTGTGTGTGGAATTGCACCGCTGTGGGGTAGGAGGTGTAACGTGGTCCCGCCAGATCGTAGCGGCGAATCAGATCAGAATCCCAACGGATGGCGTCGAGCATGTTGGCGTTCCCTGGGGCGGCTGGCAGTAACGGTCAGTCTAAGGAAACGCGCTTGCAGTTCTTTTGATATGGGTCAATGGCCCATCAACCAGTGCTGATGCGGGCCAGGCAGCGTCCAGAGTCCGAACACGATCACCAGCAGGCCGCCTGCCATCCGGACGCCGCGCTTGCGCAACAACGCGGTAGTCCGTTGCGCGGCAAGGCCGGTTGCCAGTAATACCGGGCAGGTGCCGATGCCGAAGGCCAGCATCAACAAAGCGCTGTTGATGGCATTACCCTGGCTCGCCGCCCAGAGCAGGGTGCTGTACACCAGCCCGCAAGGCAACCAGCCCCACAGTCCGCCCAGCAGCAACGCGCGCGGCAGGCTCGACACCGGCAGCAGTCGATTGGCGACCGGTTGAATGTAACGCCACAACCAGCGGCCCAGGCCTTCGATTCGGGTCAGACCGCTCCACCACCCGGCGAGATAAAGGCCCATGGCGATCAGCAGCAACGCGGCTACCACGCGCAACGCCAATGCGCCAGGGCTATTGGCTACTGCCCAGCCCGCCAGACCGGTTAATAACCCGGCGCACGCGTAGCTGAAAATTCGCCCGAGGTTGTAGGCCAGCAAGAGCCGAAAACGTCGGCTGCGTTGCTCCTTGGGTATGGCCAGTGTCAGCGCGCCCATCAGCCCGCCGCACATGCCCAGGCAATGCCCTCCGCCGAGCAGACCGAGGATCAGGGCGGAGGCCAGGAGGGGGAGGAGGTCAGTCATGAGTGCTGGCCTCCCACACAAGCACCACCCTGTAAATTCGCTCAAACATCGTCTTTTTTCTTTCCCGTGGCTTCGTCCACGGCCGCCTGATGTTTCGGGTCCTGGTCATCAAAGAGAATGCTGTGCGCCGGGCCTTCCATGTCGTCGTATTGGCCGCTGTCCACTGCCCAGAAGAAGATATAGATAGCCACGCCAACCAGCAGCAACGCCGCCGGGATCATGATGTAGAGCGCTGGCATAAAGCCTCCGAAGCAGGCTGCCGATGAGGTGCTGAGGTGGACGGCATGCGGGTCAGGCGCAACGCGTTGAGAACCACCGCCAATGAACTGATGGACATGCCCACCGCAGCCCAGATGGGGGTGATCCAGCCGAGGGCCGCGAAAGGCAGCATGAGGCCATTGTACAGCCCGGCCCAGAGCAAATTCTCAATGATCACCCTGCGTGTCCGGCGCGCCAGACCAAAGGCTTGAATCAGTGCTTGCAGCCGGTTGGACAGCAGGACCGCGTCGGCACTGGTTTTCGCCAGGTCAGTCGCCGAGCCCATGGCGACGCTGATGTCGGCAGCCGCCAGAATCGGTACATCATTGACCCCGTCGCCGAGCATCAGGACTTTACGCCCTTGCTGCTGAAGCTGTTGCAGGACGGCCAGTTTGGCATCGGGCTGCAGGCCGCCGCGGGCTTCGTCGATACCCAGTTCGGCGGCAACCTGAGTAACCATCGGCGAGCTGTCGCCTGACAGCAGCAAGGTTTTCCACCCACGCGCCTTGCAGTCCTGCAGCAGTGCGTGGGCATCTTCACGTAGTCGGTCATCGAGTACGAACCAGGCCAACGGCCCCTCACGGTCGCCCAGTAACAGATGCTGGCCGGTTTGATCCGGCGCTGGCGGAGTATCCCCGCGGCTCAAAGCGCAGACAAACTCCGGTTGCCCGATCCGTAGTATTTGTCCGTTGACGACACCTTCAAGCCCCAGCCCCGGTCGGCTGAAGACCTCTTCGGCAGCCACGGGTGCGCGGCCGAAGGCTTTTGCGATGGGGTGCTCCGAACGATTCTCGAGGGCGGCAGCGAGACGCAGGCAGCTGTCTGCATCCAGTTTGCCCAGCGGCTTGATACTGCGCAGCGCCAGCCGTCCTTCGGTCAGTGTTCCGGTTTTGTCGAAAATCACCGTGTCGATCTGATTCAAGCCTTCCAGCACATGGCCCCGTGTCAGTAAAAGTCCCAGTGTGTGCAGGGTTCCGGTGGCGGCCGTCAGCGCTGTCGGGGTGGCCAGAGACAGGGCGCAAGGGCACGTCGCGACCAGCATCGCCAGCACGATCCAGAACGCCCGTGACGAGTCGATCTGCCACCAGACAATGCCGATAATTGCCGCGGCAATCAGCGAGAACAGCAAGAACCACTGCGCTGCCCGATCAGCGATTTCCGCCAGTCGGGGTTTTTCCGCCTGGGCGCGCTCCAGTAATCGGACGATGGCCGACAGGCGGGTTTCATGGCCCAAAGCGAGCACTTCCACGGTGAGCGTGCTTTCGACGTTCAAGGTACCCGCCGTGACCGCATCGCCAGGGTTACGCTGCTGAGGCAGGTACTCACCGGTCAGCAACGATTCGTCGATGCTCGATTTACCTTCGAGGATTGTGCCGTCGGCGGGCAGCACCGCACCGGGCTGCACCAGTACCTGATCACCGAGCTTCAGTTCGCTGAGCAGGATGCGTTCGCTCTGCCCCTGTTTATCCAGACGCAGGCAGGACGCGGGCAGCAGATTGACCAGTTGTGCGGTGGCCGCTGCAGTGCGCTCGCGAGCGCGGCGCTCCAGGTAGCGACCGGCCAGCAGGAACAGGGCGAACATGCCCACCGCATCGAAGTACAACTCGCCGTTGCCGGTGATGGCGGTCCAGATACCCGCGACATAGGCACCGCCAATCGCCAGGGATACGGAAACGTCCATGGTCAGATGGCGGGTGCGCAGGTCCCGCATGGCCCCGCGAAAGAATGGCGCGCAGCTGTAGAAGACGATGGGTGTCGTTAGAAACATCGCCACCCAGCGCAGGATGGTGTGCATCTCCGGGCTGAGATCCATGTTGAATTCCGGCCAGGTGGCCATGGTCGCCATCATCGCCTGGAACCACAGCAGCCCGGCCACACCGAGCTGGCGCAGGGCCTGACGATTTTCATCAGCCAGTTTTGCTGCAGCCCGGTCAGCCTGATAAGGGTGCGCGACGTAGCCGATACTGCGCAATTGGCTCAGTAGCTGGCTCAACGGCATTTGGCCGTCGGACCAACTGACGTGGAGCCTGTGGTTCGACAGATTCAGACGTGCTTCAGCGACGGCGGGCAGGGTGCGCAGGTGGCGTTCGATGAGCCAGCCACACGCCGCACAACTGATGCCCTCTATCAACAGCGTCGTTTCTGCCTGTTCGCCTTGATGTCGTACGAACGGTGCCTGCACCTCAGCGCGGTCGTACAACGCCAGTTCGTCCAGCAACTGCGCAGGAAGTGTTTCCGGATTGGCGGACGCCTGGCTGCGATGGCGGTAATAACTTTCCAGGCCACCGGCAACGATCGATTCAGCCACCGCCTGACACCCCGGACAGCACATCGCCCGGGTTTCCCCGAGCACGACGGCGGTATAGCGACTGCCGGACGGAACGGGCAGGGCGCAGTGGTAGCAGGGGGTGGGTGTGGTCATTGGGTCTTCAGCGTGCAGGTCTGGAACGTGGTAATTGTGGGAGCGAATTCATTCGCGAAAGGGCCAGCACATTCGCAGCCTATGTATTGGCTGGAATACCGCCTTCCCGAATGAATTCGGTCCCACACAGACTGTGTGAAAACTACTGCAGGCTGGGCACCTTCGGTGCTACGCGCACAATACTGCGTTAAAAACAGGCGAAAAATGCTCATTTAGAACACTAGAGTCGGACGCGACCCCGGCCGTTTTTCGCCTGTTTTTGCCTTGTCTTGCCGTCGCTCGCTACGTTTTCACACAGTCTGCACAGGATCTATGCCATTCAGTGGAACCGGATTTACTTCCTTAAATCTTCCGCACCCTGAATCGCTTCATCACCCAGTGCAAGGTCTTTGTCGTGGCTGATCAGCTCTTCTTCGAACAGCCGCCAGGTCTGGCCATTTTCGCTGCCCAGCAGTTCGACAAAACGCCGGCCTTCGACTTTGTCGGTCAGTTGGCCGATGTAGCGATCCGGTTCGGTAGCGCTTTGGGTCAGGAAAATTCTGCGGTCTTTCTGCGGCTGGGTCGGGGAGATCAGGTTCAGCTCCAAGGTCTTCGGTTTGCTGTTGCCGCTCAGGCGCAAGTCGGCCTCACCCGTCAGCTCGTCCAGACGCACACTGGCCTTGAGCTTCAAGGTCTGGGCCAGCAGTTCGCGGTCCAGTGAGCGATTGATGCCTTTGCCGGCTTCGTAATAATTGTCGTTGACCAGGTTATCCGGGTTGTTCACCGCGATGGTCACCATGGTCAGCGACAGGGTGACCGAACAGGTCAGAATACCAATCAGGATCCATGGCCAGATGTGCTTGTACCAAGGGCTTTGCGCAGTTGCGACGGACATGGAGTGCTCTCTTTAACGAACTTGCGGGCCGATAAACCGGCTTTTGGTTTCTGCGTGAGCGTCGCCGTCTGCATCCTTGAGGATGAAGATCACCTCGTTGGTGCTCGATGGCAGTTTTTCAGGAGCGATGGACAGCTCGACCGGCATGCTGAAAATTTCTCCGGCAGGCACCCGGAACTCACGACGGCCCTGCAGTTTCAGGTCAGGCAAACCGGTGGCATCCAGCACGTAGGTGTGATCGATCTGGTCCTTGTTCATTACTTTCAGGCTGTAGACGTTCTCGATTCGGCCTTCGGCGTTCTCCCGGTACAGGACGCGGTCCTTGCTGACGTCAAAGCCGACCAGCGCGCGCATGAAGAATGCTGAAACCAGCAACCCGATCATGATCAGCAGCACCGCCGCATAGCCGAGCAGTCGCGGCCGCAATGTGTGGGTAACCTGACCGGAAAGGTTGTGCTCGGTGGTGTAGCTGATCAGGCCGCGCGGGTAGTCCATCTTGTCCATGATGGTGTCGCAGGCATCGATGCAGGCGGCGCAACCGATGCACTCGACTTGCAGGCCGTCACGGATGTCGATGCCAGTGGGGCAAACCTGCACGCACATTGTGCAGTCGATGCAGTCGCCCAGACCTTGTGCCTTGTAGTCCTGTTCTTTTTTGCGCGGGCCTCGTTTCTCTCCACGGCGTGGGTCGTAGGACACGATCAGGGTGTCCTTGTCGAACATCACACTCTGGAAGCGTGCATAGGGGCACATGTAAATGCACACTTGCTCACGCAGCCAGCCCGCGTTGCCGTAAGTGGCAAGGGTGAAGAACCCAATCCAGAAATACGCCCAGCCATCGGCCTGCCCGGTGAACAGCTCAGTGACCAGGTCGCGAATCGGCGAGAAGTAGCCGACAAAGGTCAGCCCGGTGGCGAAACCGATCAGCAGCCAGAGGCTGTGCTTGGACAGTTTGCGCACGAGCTTATTGGCGCTCATGGGGGCCTTGTCGAGCTTGATACGCTGGTTGCGGTCACCCTCGGTGACCTTTTCGCACCACATGAAAATCCACGTCCAGACGCTTTGCGGGCAGGTGTAGCCGCACCACACCCGGCCCGCGTAGACGGTGATGAAAAACAGGCCGAACGCGCTGACGATCAGGATGCCCGACAGGAGGATGAAATCCTGCGGCCAGAACGTCGCACCAAAAATGTAGAACTTGCGCTCCGGCAGGTTCCACCACACTGCCTGATGCCCACCCCAGTTCAACCAGACCGTGCCGAAGTAAATCAGAAACAGCAAAGCACCGCCGAGCATGCGCAGATTGCGGAACAGACCGGTGAAGGCGCGGGTGTAGATTTTTTCTCGTGAGGCGTAAAGGTCGACCGTCTGATTATCTTTTCTGGACGGCGGGGTGACGTTGACGACAGGAATGTTATTGCTCATCAGTGTGTCCCACGGCAGTGGAAAAATGCCTCAGCCAGTGCATGCCGACCGGGTCAGTAGCGTGCCGTTCATAGCGGCAATGATACGCCAGCAGTCCGGCGGTGGTGCGTATCAGGTGTGCCGGATCGCGGCGAATCATGATGCAAACAAATGTAGAACGTGCTGATCCGGATCAATTGACTTGTAAGTTAAGAGCATATTTTGTGTGGTATACGATCTCCTGTGGGAGCGGTGCTTGCCCGCGATAGGGCTGGACGCGGTTCACTTTAGATCGCATCGCGGGCAAGCCCGGCTCCCACACAGAGTGCATTTTAATTCAGAACCAAAGTTTGCAAAATGAACTGACGCTACTCAGCCTTCTCCCCCTGCGACAAGCTGTAAACATACGCCGCGAGGATGTGCACTTTGTCATTGCCCTGAATCGCTTCCTGAGCAGGCATCTGCCCCTGGCGACCGTAACGGATGGTCTGCTGCAATTGCGCGTAGCTTGAGCCGTAGATGAACGCCCCCGGATGAGTCAGGTCTGGCGCGCCCAGTGCCTGAGTGCCTTTGCCTTCCGGACCGTGGCAGGCGACGCAGGTGGTTGCATAGATTTTCTGGCCTGCGACCGGATCAGCTTTGGCGTCTTCCGGTAATTTTCGACTACCCAGTACGGTCAATACATAGGCCGAAACGTCACGTACGCCTTGTTCCTTGATTGCCTCGCCCCAGGCCGGCATCACCGCATGGCGGCCGCCCATGATCGTGGCTTTGATGGTTTGTGGCTCACCGCCCCAACGCCAGTCGTCGTCCGTGAGGTTGGGGAAGCCATAAGCGCCTTTGGCGTCTGAGCCGTGGCACACCGAACAGTTGGAGGCGAACAGGCGACCACCCATTTTCAGGGCCTGCGGATCCTTGGCGACTTCTTCTATCGGCATAGACGCAAATTTGGCGAAGATGGGACCAAATCGTGCCTCGGAGCGTGCCATTTCCTTTTCCCATTCGTGCACGCCCGTCCAGCCGGTCTGGCCGTCGGAGAATTCGATTTGCTTCTCGGTGTTCACGTAACCGTAGCCCGGCCAGAGGCCTTTCCAGTTACCCAACCCGGGATATAGCACCAGATAGCCCAAGGCAAAAATGATCGTGCCGATGAACAGCATGAACCACCATTTGGGTAGTGGGTTGTCGTACTCCTCAATGCCATCGAAGGAATGACCGACGGTCTCTTCCGTAGCCTCGTCGCGCTGACCCTTGCGGGTCGACAGCAACAACCACGTCAGGGCGAAGATGGTGCCCAGGGTCAGAACGGTGACGTAGAGACTCCAAAAGGTACTCATTGCTTGCTCCCGGAAGCTTTTTCCTGCTCGACCTTTTTGATCGCTTCGGGGTCGTCCGCGAAGGGCAGCAAGGTTGCGTCGTCAAACTCTGACTTGCGCCGCGGGCTGAACACCCAGAGCGCCAGACCGATAAAGGCCACCATCACCACCAGGGTGCCCAGGCCACGAATCATCCCGATATCCATCAAGATCACCGTTTGCTTTTGATGATGGTGCCGAGGCCTTGCAGATAGGCCACCAGTGCATCCATTTCGGTTTTGCCTTTCACGGCTTCCTGCGCTCCAGCGATGTCTTCATCGGTGTACGGCGTGCCGAGAGTGCGCAAGACCTGCATTTTTTTCGCGGTTTCCTTGCCGTCCAGACGCTTCTCTACCAGCCACGGGTATGCGGGCATTTTCGATTCCGGCACCACGTTGCGCGGGTTATACAAGTGCGCGCGATGCCAGTCATCGGAGTAGCGTCCGCCGACCCGCGCCAGATCCGGTCCGGTGCGTTTGGAGCCCCACAGGAAAGGGTGATCCCAGACGCTTTCGCCCGCTACCGAGTAGTGACCGTAGCGCTCGGTTTCTGCACGGAACGGACGGATCATCTGCGAGTGGCAGCCTACACAGCCGTTGGCGATGTACACGTCGCGGCCTTCGATCTCCAGCGCGGTGCGCGGCTTCATTCCCTCCACCGGCAGGTTGGTCACGTCCTGAAAAAACAGCGGGACGATTTGCGTCAGCCCGCCGATGCTGACGGCGATAACCATGAAGAAGGCCAGCAGGCCAATGTTCTTTTCGAGAACTTCGTGCTTCATCAGTGGGCTCCCACGACGGCGATCTGTGCCGCAGCTTCGGCCTCGGCTGGGTCTGAAGCACGCACGGTGCGCCAGACGTTGTACGCCATGAACAGCATGCCGCTGGCAAAGAACGCGCCGCCGACCATACGCACGATGTAACCAGGATGACTCGCCTGCAGGGCCTCGACGAATGAATAGGTCAGCGTGCCGTCATCGTTGATGGCCCGCCACATCAGCCCTTGGGTGATGCCGTTGACCCACATCGACGCGATGTACAGCACGGTGCCAATCGTGGCGAGCCAGAAGTGCGCGTTGATCAGGCCGATGCTGTGCATCTGCGGCCGACCGAAGACTTTGGGAATCATGTGGTAGGTCGCGCCGATGGAGATCATTGCCACCCAGCCCAATGCCCCCGCGTGCACGTGGCCGATGGTCCAGTCGGTGTAATGGGAGAGGGCATTGACCGTTTTGATGGCCATCATCGGGCCTTCAAACGTCGACATGCCGTAGAAGGCGAGGGACACCACCAGAAAGCGCAGGATCGGGTCGGTGCGCAATTTATGCCAGGCGCCCGAGAGCGTCATCATGCCGTTGATCATGCCGCCCCAGCTCGGCGCGAGCAGAATGATCGACATCACCATGCCCAGCGATTGTGCCCAGTCGGGCAGTGCGGTGTAGTGCAAGTGATGTGGACCCGCCCAGATGTACAGGGTGATCAGCGCCCAGAAGTGCACGATGGACAGGCGATACGAGTAGATCGGCCGCTCGGCCTGCTTGGGCACGAAGTAATACATCATGCCGAGGAAGCCGGTGGTCAGGAAGAACCCCACCGCGTTGTGGCCGTACCACCATTGAATCATGGCGTCGGTGGCACCCGCGTAGGCTGAATAGGATTTGAACAGGCTGACCGGCAGCGAGATGTGATTGACGATGTGCAACATGGCGGTGACGACGATAAATGCACCGTAAAACCAGTTGCCGACATAGATATGTTTGGTCTTGCGTTTGACGATGGTGCCGAAGAACACCGCGCCATAAACGATCCAGACAATCGCCAGTAAAATAGCGATCGGCCATTCCAGTTCGGCGTATTCCTTGGTCGTCGTATAGCCCATTGGCAAGGTGATGATGGCGCTGAGGATAACTGCTTGCCAGCCCCAGAACGAAAACGCCGCCATGCCATCGGAAATCAGTCGGGTCTGACACGTGCGTTGCACGACGTAATAAGAGGTGCCGAAAAGAGCGCAGCCGCCGAACGCGAAGATCACCAGGTTGGTATGAAGCGGTCGCAAGCGTCCGAAACTGGTCCATTCCAGTCCCAGGTTCAGTTCTGGCCAGACCAGCTGTGCGGCGATGAAAACGCCAAGCCCCATGCCCAGGATGCCCCAGACCACCGTCATGACGGCGAACTGGCGGACCACCTTATAGTTATAAGCGGTCGGACTGATTGCTGTGCTCATTATCAGGTTCCACGGTTTTGGCTATTTATTAGTATGAAATGACGGATGTGCTTAAACCAGACGCAAGCATGCTCTGCGGTCGTTCCAGGCGTATTCCGACGCGGAGCGTAAAGGAAAAACCTGTCCTGGTGGACAGAAAGTTACTGGAGGGTACAGGACGGGTGAAATCAGGTGCGTGAGTGGCGGACATTTGCAGCTTGCCGGGCAGCAAGCGAACAGCCCTGGTTCGTCAGGCCGTTGAGCATCTGCAGAGCACTAATGTCGGGCACGTTCCTTTCACTTGGCCTGTGGCCAGCCATCGCCAGTCCACTAACAGGCAAGCTTAGTCCCGAAAGACGGGAGAGGAAAGGGTGGAGGTCGCTTAGCTGGAATGCTATCCCCTGTGGGAGCGGTGCTTGCCCGCGATGCAGACACCGCGATTTTGCAGGTGAACCGAGTTGCTCTTATCGCGGGCAAGCACCGCTCCCACAGGGATAGCATTCCAGTTCAAGATATGTGTACTGCTGAATAAGGGAAAGACTGCTGAGTAAAGGGACCACCGCACCCTGTTGCAGGGTGCGGCGTTGAAGGGGTCCACAATGTTGCTCTATGTGCTACTGCGCCGCTTTAACCGTTTCGACGGGTTGATCAGGACCCTTCGACAGGCTGTAAACATAAGCGGCCAGCAGCTGTACTTTGTCATTGCCCAATAAATCGGCCTGAGCAGGCATATGACCTTGGCGACCAAGACGAATGGTCTGCTGCAACTGCGCCAGGCTGGTGCCGTAGATGAAACCGCCCGGCTGCGTGAGGTTTGGGGCGCCCATGACTTCGGTGCCTTTGCCTGTTGCGCCATGACAGGCTACACAGGTAGAGCTGAACACTTGCTGTCCGGCCGCCAGATCCGCCTTGTCATCGGCGGGCAACGGCAGGCCTGCCAGTGAGTGACGCACATAGGCCGCTACGTTCTTTACACCTTCTTCGCCGATGACCAGTCCCCACGCCGGCATGGCCGCGACCCGACCCGCCATGATGGTGGTCTTGATCGTGTCGGCATTGCCTCCCCAGCGCCAGTCGTTATCCGTCAGGTTCGGGAAGCCGTAAGCGCCTTTGGCGTCAGAGCCGTGGCAAACCGAGCAATTGGAGGCAAACAGACGGCCACCCATTTGCAGCGCTTGCGGATCCTTGGCGACCTCTTCCACTGGCATGGCCGCAAATCGGGCAAAGATCGGCCCGAAACGGGCATCGGCCTTGTCCATTTCCTTCTGCCATTCGTTGACACCGGTCCAGCCGTCGTCATAGCCGGGGGCAATGCCTTTCCAGTTGCCCAGCCCCGGATACAGGATCAGGTAACCGACCGCGAACACCAGCGTACCGGCGAACAGCATGAACCACCATTTGGGCAGCGGATTGTCATATTCCTCGATGCCATCGAAGCTGTGCCCCATGGTCTGGTCGGTACTGCCTTTGGTTTCGCCCTTGCGCGTGCCGATCAACAACCAGGTCAGGCCGATCAGGCTGCCAATGGTCAGCACGCAAATGTAGGTGCTCCAGAAGGTGGTCATGGCTGTTTACTCCGCACAACAGGCTGCTCTTTTGAAAGTTGCTCGATAACGGGTTTCGGCAAAGGCTCATCGGCGAACGGTGCGAGGCGGGCTTCGGCGAATTCAGCGTTGCGTCGACTGCTGAACACCCAGAGCGACAAACCGATGAATGCAATGGCCACGATCAGGGTGCCGAGGCCGCGTAGATCTTGAATATCCATGGCTCACCTCTTGCTCTTGATCGCAGTGCCGAGCACTTGCAGGTAGGAAACCAATGCATCCATCTCGGTCTTGCCCTTGAGGGAGGCAACCGCGCCGCTGACATCGTCATCGGTGTAAGGCACGCCCAGCGTGCGCATGGCCTTGATCTTGGCTTCGGTGTGGCTGCTGTCGACTTGCTGAGTGACCAGCCACGGGTACGCAGGCATTTTCGATTCCGGCACGACGTTGCGCGGGTTGTATAAATGCGCGCGGTGCCAGTCATCTGAATAGCGTGCGCCAACTCGGGCCAGGTCCGGACCGGTGCGCTTGGAACCCCACAGGAAGGGGTGATCCCAGACGCTTTCGCCCGCTACCGAATAGTGGCCGTAGCGTTCTGTCTCGGCGCGGAACGGCCGGATCATCTGCGAATGACAGCCCACGCAGCCTTCACGGATATAGATGTCGCGGCCTTCCAGTTGCAGGGCGGTGTAAGGCTTCATGCCCTCAACCGGTTTGTTGGTGACGTCCTGAAAGAACAGCGGGACGATTTGCGTCAAGCCGCCAATGCTGACGGCCAGCACCATCAGAATCATCAGCAGGCCGACGTTTTTCTCGATAGTTTCATGTTTCATGGCGAGCTCCTCAGGCCATCTGCGCAGCGGCGGCAGCTTCGACTGGGTTGGAGGCCCGGACGGTGCGCCAAGTGTTGTAGGCCATCAGCAACATACCCAGCAGGAAGATCGCACCGCCTGCCAGGCGCACGATGAATCCGGGATGGCTGGCCACCAGCGCTTCGACGAAGGAGTAGGTCAAGGTGCCGTCTTCGTTGATGGCGCGCCACATCAAACCTTGGGTAATGCCATTGACCCACATCGACGCGATGTACAGCACGGTGCCAATCGTGGCGAGCCAGAAGTGCGCGTTGATCAGGCCGATGCTGTGCATCTGCGGGCGGCCGAAGACTTTCGGGATCATGTGGTACAGCGCGCCAATGGAGATCATCGCCACCCAGCCCAGAGCACCGGCATGTACGTGGCCAATGGTCCAGTCGGTGTAGTGGGAGAGGGCGTTGACGGTCTTGATCGCCATCATCGGACCTTCAAAGGTCGACATGCCGTAGAACGCCAGTGAGACCACCAGAAAGCGCAGCACCGGATCGCTGCGCAACTTATGCCAGGCGCCGGAGAGGGTCATCATGCCGTTGATCATGCCGCCCCAGCTTGGCGCGAGCAGGATCAGCGACATCACCATACCGAGCGATTGCGCCCAGTCGGGCAGGGCGGTGTAATGCAAATGGTGCGGACCGGCCCAGATGTAGAGGGTGATCAGCGCCCAGAAATGCACGATGGAGAGGCGATAGGAGTACACCGGACGTTCGGCCTGTTTCGGCACGAAGTAGTACATCATCCCCAAAAAGCCCGCGGTCAGGAAAAAGCCCACCGCGTTGTGCCCGTACCACCATTGCACCATGGCATCGGTGGCGCCGGAGTACAGCGAGTAGGACTTGGTCAGGCTGACCGGCAGTTCCAGGTTGTTGACGATGTGCAGCACAGCAACAGTGAGGATGAACGCACCGAAGAACCAGTTACCGACATAGATATGTTTGGTCGTGCGCGTGGCCACGGTGCCGAAAAACACGATGGCATAAGCCACCCAGACAATCGTGATCAGGATGTCGATGGGCCATTCCAGCTCGGCGTATTCCTTGGAACTGGTGTAACCCAGCGGCAGGCTGATGGCCGCCAGCAGGATTACCAATTGCCAGCCCCAGAAGGTGAACGCCGCCAGTTTCGGCAGGAACAGCCGGGTCTGGCAGGTACGTTGTACCGAGTAATAGGAGCTGGCGAACAGCGCACAGCCGCCGAACGCGAAAATCACCGCGTTGGTGTGCAGTGGACGCAAACGACCGAAGCTCGTCCAGGGAAGATCGAAGTTCAGTTCAGGCCAGACCAGTTGGGCGGCGAGAAAGACGCCGAGGCCCATCCCGACAATTCCCCAGATCACCGTCATAATGACGAACTGGCGGACCACCTGATAGTTGTAGGCGGTACTGTTAGTTGTGTTCATTTAGTTATGTTTCCCATCCAGGCTAGGTCGGGGCGTTACGCGCAGGTTTAGCGCCGGTTATTGGCAGACTCATCAAAAGCGAGGCAAGCATGAGCATTGGGCAAAGTGCCGGTATTGACGAAGATCAATGCGCGCAACTGGCAAAAGACCACGGCTGGTTATGGAATCAGGCCGCTACAGACACACGAAGCGAGCCTTTGGCGACGCTGATCCTGGCTCACGGGGCAGGCGCACCGATGGACAGCGATTTCATGGACGACATGGCTGAGCGCCTTGCCGCGCAAGGCGTCAACGTGTTGCGCTTCGAGTTTCCCTATATGGCGCAGCGCCGCGTCGACGGACGTCGTCGGCCGCCCAATCCGCAGGCACAACTGCTCGAATGCTGGCGGCAGGTTTACGCCAGCGTGCGACCTCATGTCACTGGATGCCTGGCCATTGGTGGCAAGTCCATGGGGGGGCGTATGGCCAGCCTGATTGCCGATGAACTGGAGGTGGATGCACTGGTCTGTCTGGGCTATCCCTTCTACGCAGCGGGCAAACCGGAAAAACCCCGGGTCGCCCATCTCGCTGAGTTGAAAGCCAGAACGCTCATCGTTCAGGGCGAACGCGATGCATTGGGTAATAAAGAAACCGTCGAGGGGTATGCCTTGTCCCCGGCGATTGAATTGCTGTGGATCCCTGCCGGAAATCACGACCTCAAGCCATTGAAATCGGCGGGCGTCAGCTATGACCAGTGCCTGGCTGAGACGGCTCAGCGTATTGCCCAGGTGCTGACCTAGAACGTCTTGCAGTCCAGATCGAAGGCGCCATCAGTGACTGAAAAATTGATCGCCGAAATGCTGAAACTGAACTCACCCCGCAAACGTGGGGCGCAGCGGTCAGCTTCCAGCAGCGTCAAATGGCCGTCCTGAAAATGCGCTGAGTGGTAAATCAGGCTTTTGAAGTGCGGCGTCTGGTTGTAAATGAAGTTGATCCGCGAGTTGCCGACAATGTCATAGGTGCCCGGTAGCAAGTCACGGTCGAAAAACAGCCCGATGCTGACGCGCTTGCCACCGACCTTGCCATCAGCGATGACCTTCCAGATCCAGTGGTTGGGTCTGGTTCCCAGTTCCGGCCGTAAAGTCGACCCGGCCAGCACCGACTTCACAACCAGAGGCTGATGATTGACCGTAGCCCGAAATTCGCCAGGGCTTAATCGCGATGACGCGATAGACGTTGCGGAAAAACCGGAAGTGTTCATGAGTGTGCTCTGCGCAGGTTCAAGGGTTGTCGCAAAGGGAAAAGAGCGCCGCCGTCTCGACGACGCCCGAAGGTGAAATGGGGTCCATTAAACAGCCAGTACCCGGCTTCAGCGGATCGCTACCCCCAGCGAGGTGTTGTGGTACTTGAGCTTGTAGTTGGAGCCGGTCACCAGGTTTTTCACGAAATACCACTTCATACCGACCAGGTTTTGCGCCGCAACCGTCGATGACCAGTAATTGCCATTGCCTAGCGGCCACTGACTGCCGAACGTATTGAAGATTTGATTCAACTCGTCACTGGATGGAAGCCGTGCACCTTTGGCCGATGCCGCGTCATTCATCTGAGCAAAGCTTCCGCTGCCGAGGCCCAGACAATGAATCACCCCGGTCACCGAGACGTGATAACTGGCGGTCTGACCGCGGGCATCCGTCACCGAAATCGTCGCGGTGCCTTTGCCGCGCACAGACGTCATTCCGGTTGCGTCGACCTGTGCCACCTGGTTATCGCTCGAACGGTACGTGTAGGGCTCCAGTCCGCCACTGGCCGTGCGTCGCACCGTGGTATGAGGCGGGAATGAAGGAAGGAGCTCCGGTGAAGCGGGGATTAGATAGATCTTGCCGTTCAAGGTTACCGGCGAGGTATCGAACTGAATGCCTTGCTGGACTCGCATCCACAAAGGGGCTGACACCACCGCTGTGCCCGCTCGCGTCACGGTGTAAGTCGCACTCGCGGATCCGCCGATGCTTTGGACGATATAAGCCTTGGGGATATTGAACTGCAACTGCGCGTCAGCACCGATCACTTGCGCAGGCGTGTCGTAGTGGCTGGTCCCTTCCCAGCGAACAAACACACTGTCGCCGCTGCTCATCTCCGGGTAGCTGACCCGCACTGTCGCGCCTGATTCGGGGATATTCGACGGGGTGAGAAGGCCATCGGGGCCGACGGTGTCCATGGTTGGGGCTGGGAGGCGGGCAAGGCCTGCCTGGATTTTCAGTCGCAATATCCCGGAGGTTTGGGTGCTGCCATTGGCTCGTTTGATTGAATAGGAAATCAACACGGTCTGACCTTTGTTCGCTTCGACCAAGGCTGCCGAGAACGGAATTTCAAGGTCCCTGCCTGCTTCCCCATCGGTGATGGTTTTTTCCTTGCTGTCACTCGCATTAGGGCCGCGCCATGTGACCTCAATACGGTCACCGCTTCCTGACTGTGCGCTGGCGCCTACGACTACCGTCGCCCCGTTGCTCGCGTCCACCGGGTCAAGGGTATCGCCCTGTGCTTCCTTTACCACTGGCAACGGCAGTTCAGGCAAGACTTGAAGTTGCAACTTGACCCGCACCGCCTGAGCATCGTTCGAGAGGTTGCCCGCCAGATCGGTCACGGTGTAGTAAACCGGAGCTTCGATA
The DNA here is from genome assembly GCF_900602065.1 of Pseudomonas viridiflava. Classification (GTDB taxonomy): domain Bacteria; phylum Pseudomonadota; class Gammaproteobacteria; order Pseudomonadales; family Pseudomonadaceae; genus Aquipseudomonas. The sequence continues at coordinate 20,872 of NZ_UWFN01000310.1, forward strand.
TCGCCAATGCTCTCCAGAAACTCCCGGGTGAAATCCACCATCACCCGCTGCAAGCCCATGTCATCTTTGCCAACAAACGCAATCGGTCCTTCGACAGTGCCCCAATAAGTGCGGATCACGTCGCCTTCCTTCATGTCGCTGTAGCCTGCGATCTTGCCGGGCAACACATTCCCCAGCGCTTGCAGTTCGGCTGAAGTCAGGCCGTTCTGAATGGCGGGTGGGAGGATGATCGGGGCGAGCAGGGGATTGCCTGGGGCGGTGCGGTCGATTTCGACAGGGGATACCTGCGAGTCCGTCTGTACGCTGTTTTCCAGATTGACCAGACGATAAGCCAGACTATGTTTTCCATCGGTCAACGCGGCGACTGGAATGTCCAGCGTGAGAATATCGCCCGGTTGATCATCCTCATTGATTAACTTGGTTACGCCAATAGGGGTTTTGTCCCATAGCAGCCTATAACTTGTGTTGGGAACGACAGCAGACCAGGCCGGGAAAGTAACAGTGACAGGGCTCGTCAGCGCACTAACAGGCAGCAAACCCTCGTTATTCAAACTGATGTCGACTGTGGGAGGTACAAGGTTGCTGTCTCCTGCCAAAGTGTCAGTAGTAGATACTTTGTTTGATTTATACATTTTAATTTCTTCCATGGTTGTTGTTTGGCCCACTCCTGCTTACGCAGGAATGGGTGAAAAAAGGATGTGTCAGTGCCGCCAGTTACACGCCGACGAAGGTTTACTCATGTTGATTCGAACCCGAGTGGTGCGAGAGGTGGCTGGGCTTTGATTGCTTTCTTCTGGCGGAATAACTTTAAAGTGAGCCTCACCATAACCTCGACAAATTAGTTTGAGGTGAGTCGCAGGCACTTTAAATGTATATCCGTTAATAACATCGTTAGCGTCAAGCTCTCGCTCGTCCTGATAATTGGCCGCTTCCAGAGGGTTGTTGTTATCATCAAAGGCAATAAAAGTAAATTGAATGATTTGATGCCGCAGAATGTTTACATAGGGTACGATCGTTACTGGCGCACCATCCGGGTTTTCAATGGGACCCACCACGCCACCGGCGTTAGTAATAAATGTCGGACCATCCAGCCCGTCTATTCCGCCAGGTGTTTCTTCTCGTGATCGAACAACAACATCTTGAGAGAGTGAGTTCGCCGGATTCGGGTTACCAAAGCGAGTCACGTTGTACCGCACTGGAATCGCTGGCCCTGTGCCTTGGTTTTTTACAATCCTGCTTGATATAGGGATATTCAGGTCGCGTTGAGCAGTCACATCAGTGTCTTTGATTTGATACCACTGAGGAATAAGCTCCTGACCCCAACTCAGGTTCAGGTCATCGCTTGTTCTGAAGTCTGACTTCCATTTTACGATGGCTCGAGCATTCAATTCATAGTCGTCCTCATCAATGAAGTTATCGTCAAGGTTCGGGTTGGTCACGCTGGTACCCTGAATAACGGGTGCATCCAGTTGCTCGGCGACCGGCAGCGTCAGAAAGACGTCAACATTACTGATTAACGAACTGCCGATACTTTGACCTGCGCGCAGTACTTCGTATGTAACGTTGGGGCGACCCTCCGGAGTGATAGCGATGGTTTCATAAGGGACCGTGATCGAGAGAACGATATCCTCATTTTCGTTGCCAGCGGGTAGTGGCAATGGCAGTGAGGAGTTTCCGTCTCCCCAATGGAGAACGATCAAGTCTAATGCTGCGGCGTCAGGGTAATGCGGGATGTCCACATTGACGCCAGCCTTGGCTTCCGCATAGTCGATGAGACCGCCCAGAGCAGGGTCGATAATCGGCGCTGGAAAATCATCCGGTATTTCCTCCAGCAGCAAGCGGACCAGCACGCCCAACGAGCGAGCTGAGGTGTTACCTGCGCGGTCGGTGACCGAGTAACTCACGATACCGTTGAAGCTGCCCAGGCCTTCCAGAAACTCCCTGCTATAGGTAATGATCACCCGTCGCAAGCCCATGTCGTCGGCGGTTACATCCGCGCCCGGCCCTTCGACATCACCCCAGAACGTGCGCACCACGTCATGCTTGGCCATTCCGGTGTAGCTGCCAATTTCAACATCAAGCTTGTCGCCCAATTGGGTCAGCTCTGCCGAGGTCAGTCCACCATCAACCTCAGGCGGTAGCTTGACCGGTCCCAACTGAGGGCGCCCCGGCGGCGTCAGGTCAACTTCTACACGAGTGTGCAGCGACTGCTCCTTTACACCGTTTTCGCTGTTGATCGTTTGGTACCTCAGGGAGTGCACTCCCTCAACCAGATCGGCTACTGGGATTTCCAGCACCAGTTCATCACCCGGTTGCTCGTCATCAATGGTTTTCGGCTCGCCCGTTACGGAACCATTCCAAAAAATCTGGTAGGTATCGCCGGGGTTTGCAGCATCCCAGACTTTAAATTCGACCCTGACCGGTAAGTCCAGCTTCTCAATCGGTAACAGGCCTTCATTGTCATCATCGTGGAATGCGTCTGGCACAAATGGAGCCGCCAAGTTCGGCGAAACAGCTCGAGAAGTTCGAGAGTAGTTAATTGTAGGAATTTTCTTTGAGTTAATCATGATTGTGGTCTCTTTTAAGGATGATACTTGCCAATACTCACGCCATCAGAAAGGACGAAAGTTGATGTCCGCTAGTGCGGGTATGTAGGTCACAGGTCTTCCCGTGGCGCTGTAAGATACGGCGTAAGCGCGTATCTCCATTTTTAACTAATCGGGTTTTTGGATTGCTGTCAATGGGGGTGGTACATATTTGTTGAATTATTTTTTCTTGTCAGTGTTCTCTGAAATAATTTGAAATCTGCTTCCTACAAATTTTTGTAGTCCGTAGTACATTTCATGCAAGTATTTAAGTCCTGTCCGACATTTTCTTGAATAGATAGTGGGGCGCTGGTTTGATTGCGCTGTTTGAGAATAGGCCTTTACTGATGTGAAGGTAGGTTTATGCAACAGGGTAAAAGGTCAATACCGGTTTGTGCGTTTGGCGCTTTGGCAATTTTTGTAGGCGGGAGCTCAGAGCTCTGCGCTGCAATTCCAGCACACTCGTCCATAAAGCAAGAGGGTGAGTTTCGGAAGGTTACTTCAATAAAAGAGGAGGTCATAGTCAATGGAGAGTCGGTGAAAGCCATCGTGATTGATTATCGAACTGAGAACGTCGTCGGGGGCGTGGTATCAGATGACTATCTTGTTAGACGAGGCGGAATATTGAATGTTTCCGGCGGTGCGATACTGAAATCGATAACTGTCAGCTTTGGTCTGACGAATATTAACGCCAGTGCTGTAATGAATGGCTTGTTTCTTACAAGTGGGCGTGCAACGGTGAACGACAGTACGGTCCGTAACGAAATGGGTACGGGATTAAGTGCCACCGCTAATAGAAGTCCGGACAATTGGGATGGTGGTTCAACGGTCAGCGTCTTGGGCAGTACCGTATCTGGGGCTGGTACCGGGATTTTGGTAGGGCCTGAAAGTGTCGTCACTGTGCACGCGTCAAAAGTGACAGGTATTGGCGAGAGGGTTCCTGGAAGTGATGCTTTCGGCGAGGGAATAAGGGTGACTGGAGGCACCCTTGCGATAAGCGGGGCCAGCTACGTTGAGGGTCTCCATCAAGGTCTTAAAATCAGGGATGATCGCCAAGAATCGTTAGATTTCGATAATGTGGTGACGATCGATGGTTCTGTTATCAGAGGTCTGGAAGGGCCTGCAATTGCTATCGACGCCGATGGCGGCACGACTGATCTTGCTATCCGCAATGGCTCTGAACTCATCTCTGGTAACGGCATTGTGCTGGATGTAAAAGGCACCGGGTTGACCAACTTCAGTGTCGACAACAGCGTCCTTAATGGCAATGTCGTTTCTGACACCACCAGCACCCTGAACATCACCCTGCAACGCAATGCCCAGCTCACCGGCAATATCATCAATAGCGACACGTTGGCAATCAACTCCGGTGCGAGCTGGACACTGGCGGATAGCAATCAGGTGAAGTCGCTGGCCATGAGGGGCGGGCGGGTGAGTTTCGGCGAGGGAGCGCACAAGACGCTGACCCTGGGCGAACTCTCCGGTCGTGGGACCTTTGATATGCGGGTCAATCTGGATGACCGTCAGGGTGATTTGTTGCGGGTTGAGGGCCAGGCCAGCGGTAGTCACGGTTTGCGCGTGAAAAATACAGGTGTTGAGGTAGTCGACCCTGACATGCAGCGCTTGCTGCTGGTGGACACCGACGGTGGCGATGCGCAGTTCAACCTTGTGGGCGGGCGTGCGGATCTGGGTGTTTATTCCTACGAGTTGGAGCAGCAGGGCGATGACTGGTTCATTGTCGGCTCGGGCCGGGGCATTAGCCCCTCGACTCAGAGTGTTTTGGCGCTGTTCAACGCGGCGCCGAACATCTGGAACAGTGAGTTGAACACGTTGCGTAGCCGTATCGGTGAGGTGCGCGGCCATGAACAGGGCGGCGGCTGGATGCGCGCTTATGGCAGCCGTTTCAATGCCAGCACCGGCGACGGAATTGATTATCGAAACAACCAGAGCGGCATGACCCTGGGTGCGGATGCTCCACTGCCGGTAAGCGTCGGGCAGTTGTCATTGGGCTTGATGGCCGGATACAGCAAAAACGATCTGGCGATCGGGCAAGGCACCAGTGGCAAAATCGGCAGCTACTACGTCGGTGGTTACGGCACGTGGTTGCTGGACGATGGTTACTATCTGGACGCGATGCTCAAGTTCAACCGCTTCCGCAACGAGTCAAAGGTGGCCATGAGTGACGGGGACAGGGCGAAGGGGAATTACCAGAGCACCGGCCTCGGTGGCTCGTTGGAGTTCGGCAGAAACATCCGCTTTGCCAACGGCTATTTCCTTGAGCCGTATGCACAGTTTTCCAGCGTGTGGATCAAGGGCGACAGCTACGCGCTGGATAACGGTATGCAGGCGCGTAATGACCAGACTCAATCGGTGTTGGCCAAGGTCGGAGCATCGGCTGGCCGCAGCATCATCCTCAAGGACGGCGCAGTGATGCGACCTTACGTGCGACTGGCAGCGGCTCAGGAGTTTGCAGGCGACAACGAGGTCAAGGTCAACTCGAGCCGCTTTGATAATGATTTGTCTGGATCACGGGCAGAAGTGGGCGCCGGGGTTTCGGTGTCCTTGTCTGAACGTCTGCAGTTGCATGCTGACTTTGATTATATGAAAGGTCGGCATGTCGACCAGCCATGGGGCGCGAATGTGGGGTTGAAGTTGGCGTTCTAAAGAGGCGGCGCCTGAGATGGGTTGACAGGACCTGATCCTCCTGTGCCATTACACATTTGCATCACCCCCGGCGAACCATCGTCGGGGGTTTTGTTTTTATAGCCCGTCAGGCGGTATCTATCGGACTGCCTGGGCCGCGACCCGTACGTCTCTGCTTGGGCGGCGCGGGGTCGCTGCTGACGGTAACGCGTACGGCGGGAGAGGTGCCAATCAACTGCTGATCGCGATGGACCTCGTAGTAAACATCCACCAGACCATAGTGCAGATGAGCGATGAAATCGTAGCTGATGCACAGGACGCGTACTGTGCTGTCCTTATCAATGGTACGTAAATGAATCTGGGTAGAGGATTTGTTCTGCCCCCAATAAAACACGAGGGTATCGCCCAGACGCATTTTCTCTGAGCCAGGAATATTGACATTGACTCCGGCATGAGCCTGTTCGTAGGTCACGGTATTAGGTTTGACGTGCGACAGCTTGGGGGCTTTCAAGTGTCTGGAGATGTTCAGTTCGGGATGCTGTATTGACACAGTGTCGTCCGTAACTTGTGGAAGTGGATTGATGGGCACGATTTTTTGTTTTGAGAGGTGCCCAGGTTCGGATGGCAATGTTCGAAGGTCGGCCGGACCCATAAGGGTGTTTATATTAAACGGTGCATTGACGGTGGGTGCGTCATTCATCTTTTTCGTCCTGGATCATAGATGGGTTGGAGTTGTTATCCGGCTGTGGAGGTGCCTCCATGGCATTCATGGGGCGTATTAGAGTGTGTTGTGTTTGCAAGGTCAAGTCGGACGATTCTGATTAATAGCTAATACCGTTCGTAGTAGTGGGAGCTGTTTTTATTTGTTTTATGAGGTGAGGCATAAGTTGCGGAAATTTCATGCAGCTTTACAATAAAAATCCCGCACGCAAATGCATGCAGGATTTTTTCTTTCGTATTCAAATGAATAGCTTTTGCTGCTAGCGTTGCAGGGTTAGTTCAACGGACTGCGCCAGGATAGACCGGTTACCCGCTCTGTCAGTTACGTGGTAAGTAATATTTACCCTGTCGCTGAACAGGCCTTCAAGAAATTCCTGGGTGAAAGAAATTTCTACGGGCGTGGTGGTGAGGTTTTCCGGCAGTACGCGATGAATGGGGCCCAAGGTGCCATTGCAGACCGTCTGGATCAGGTCGCCGATCTCCATGCCTGCGTAGCTTGGGATCTTCGCGTTCAGAAACTCTCCGAAGCTCACGTTTGCGAGCATTGCAGGTGCCAGCAGCGCTGCGCCAGGGGAGGTTCGATCGACGATCAGCGGTGTGGTCGCAGAGTCGTTACTCACGAGACTCTTGTCATTAGTAGCTCTCATACCCAAGCTGTAAATACCTTCGTTCAGCAAGTGTTCGGGATCGAGGGATATTGATATGACATCTCCTGGGGTATTGGCCTCAGCCATAGTCCATGTTGGGCCGATTAGCTCTTTATTCAGCATAAGCTGCATGTAATAGCCAGGACGCATGCCTTCCCAGATAGTGATCTCCACGTTAATAGGGTTGTTTAAATCACTGATCCGCAATAGTCCGTCAGTCGCGTCGGCAGCGGGTACGAACGGTGTGGGAAGTTCACTTTTGTTAATGTGGTTGCTCATTTTTGGTTCTCCAAGGTGCGCCTATATTCGGCGTAACTATAAGTTGATTAATTTTTTCAGAGCTCACCCCCTTTGAATACCCACTGGGTACCAGCTATCTAGGTGAGTTGAACTCTAAGAATCAACTAATCGGAACCCATTCCAGCTGTCAACGCTCACGACTATAAAAGCCAACCAAAAACACCCTATCTATTTATTTTCAGAAGTTGCCTACAAACTACTTCATTGACTTTGTAGTCCTGCGTCTTCGTTTACGCTGCAATAACCAATAAAAAACCCCGGCAGACCAAGTCTGCCGGGGTTTCAATTTCGCGGGCGACAATCAGCGGTTAAAACGCTCCACCAGCGAGTACTGCGAGTTGGCCGTATCGGTCAATTCGCCACTCAGTACAGCCGAGCGTTGCGCTTCGTCGGAGGTCTGGTCGGCGAGATCGGCGATGGTGGCGATATTGCGGCTGATCTCCTCGGCGACCGAACTTTGTTCATCGGTCGCTGCAGCTATCTGAGTCGCCATATCGGTGATGTTGGCGACCGCTTCGCTGATGCCGATCAATGCCTGGTCGGCCTCCAGCACTTTGGCGACGCCTTCTTCTGCCTGACGATGACCGCTGTTCATGGTCTGCACGGCGGCGTTGGCAGTGCTTTGCAGTTTGGCGATCAGGCCGTGGATTTGCCCGGTGGACTCGGTGGTGCGCTGGGCCAGTTGACGAACCTCATCCGCGACCACGGCAAAGCCGCGGCCCATTTCCCCGGCACGCGCCGCTTCGATGGCGGCGTTGAGGGCGAGCAGGTTGGTCTGGTCGGCAATGCCTTTGATCACGTCTACCACGCCGCCGATTTCATCGCTGTCGTGGGCCAGTTGGGTCACCGTCAGGCCGGTTTCGCCAACGGCTTTCGACAACCGTTGAATGGCTTCGCGGGTCTCCCCGGCAATATCACGACCGCGACGGGTCAACTGGTTGGCTTGCTGAGTCGCGTCAGCGGTGCGCTGCACGTGGCTGGCGACTTGCAGCGTGGTGGCGGCCATCTGGTTGATCGCCGTGGCGACTTGCTCGGTCTCGACACGCTGACGCTCCAGGCCGCTGGAGCTGGCGTTGGCCAGGCTATTGGACTGACGAGCCTGACCGGTGAGTTGCTCTGCCGTGTCCTGCAAGCGGGTCAGGCAGGTTTTCAAACGGGCTTCCTGGCTGAGGATCGACATTTCCAGGCGCGCTTGTGGGCCGCGGCTGTCGGTGTACATCTGCGCGATCAGCGGGTCGGATGTGGTCTGTTCCGCCAGACGCAGCAGGCGCTTGATGCCACGTTGCTGCCACGACAGGCCCAACAGGCCCAGCGGCACTGACAAACCTGCGGCCAGAGCAAAGCCCCAACTGGTGTTCAGCCATACGCCGATCAGGAAGCTGAGCTGGCTGACGAGAATAAACGGCAGCCAATCCTGCAACACGGGTAGCCACTTGTCGCGGCTCGGGATAGCTGATTTGCCGTTGTTCAGACGGTTATACAGCGCCTCGGCGCGCTTGATCTGCTCAGCGGTCGGTTTGACCCGCACGGATTCGAAACCCACTACTTTCTGGTTTTCGAACATCGGCGTCACATAGGCGTTGACCCAGTAGTGATCGCCGTTCTTGCTGCGGTTTTTAACGATGCCCATCCACGGCAGACCTTGCTTGAGCGTGGTCCACATATGCTCGAAAACCGCTGGCGGCACGTCGGGGTGGCGAACGGTATTGTGTGGGGCGTTGAGCAGTTCTTCCCGGCAGTAACCACTGATTTCGACGAAGGCGTCGTTGCAGTAAGTGATCACGCCACGGGCGTCGGTGGTGGAAATCAAACGCTGTTGTGCAGGAAATGTCCGTTCGCGTTGAGTGATGGGCTGGTTATTACGCATGAGCTGTCCGATCCGCTGGGGCTTTGTGACGTTATCGACAAAAATACTCATTTATTGAGCAAATTTGCGAAATGACCGGCAAGTCATTGACGCCAGTCATTGGCTTAGCGGTCGAACATCGGGTACGTGAAAAGGCTGAAGTGCACCAGATTGAGGCCGAAATGGGTGACCACAGCTGCCTGTAAACCGCCGAAACGGTAGGCAAGACCGTAGCCTATACCGGCGATTCCCGCGAGGAGCGCCCATTGCCATCCGCCGCCGAGGTGAGCCAGCCCGAACAGCAGAGACGCTACGCAGAGTGCCAGCGTCGGTGCATGGGGCAGGCGATGGAACATGCGCTGCAGGCCGCCTTGGAGATAGGCGCGGAAGAATAGCTCTTCAGTCAGCGTGACCAGCAACAGGTTATTCAGCAGCCATAGCCAGCCTTGCGCTGGCCATTTGGCTGACCAGCCGGTAACGCCCAGTGAAACAGCCAGTGTCATGCACACGACACAGGTGCCGAGCAGTGTCAGCACTGCAGTTTTCAATGCCTGCCTTGCAGGTATGGCCGGTAATAGCCACGGGCAGACCAACACGATCCAGAAGCCGATCAGCGGTTTATCCAGATTGAGGTACATCGAAAATGGCGCAGCTTCGGGGGAGAAGCGCTGTGCACCGATCACGCGTTCACTGAAGAATCCGGGTAACCAGTGCGTAGCCAGCGCAAGCGCGAGGATGATGAACAGCCCGTGACCGAGACCTGTCACCGCTTTCTGCTTGAATTGCGTCACGCACACGCCCGCCATCACCAGCAGGCCAAACGTCACCGCTGCTGGCAGGCTGAGGTAGCCATAGCTCAGGGCAATGCAATAACCGAGGGTGAGTAAGGTCAGACTGGTCCAGCGTATCGCCGGCATGATTGCTCCTGGAGTCCGTTCGCGCGTAGCTTCTTGCCACTGGAACAGGCTGTTCCAGGCGGGCGCCAAGCTTCACTGATCGGGCGGGAGAATTTCCAGTTCTTTTGTAAGTTTTGTCTGAGGGAAAGTTTTGTCGGATGTTTCCGCAGGGCAAAAAAAGGCCGCTTGCGAAAAGCGGCCTATCTGGACACGGGACTATTTAGTCCTTGAGCGATTCGACTTTGCGCGGTGCCATGAAGTACATCCAGGTCAGGGCAATGAAGTACATCGCCGGGATCATCGTGAACAACACGCTGTAATTGTTATTGGTTGCAGTCAATACCGCACCGACGATCTGGGTCATGAACATCCCGCCGATCGCCGCACACATGCCGCCGAAGCCGAACACGGTGCTCATCAGGTGCTTGGGGGTGTAGTCCATCACCAGGCTCCAGATATTTGCGGTCCAGGCCTGATGCGCGCCGACCGCAAGGGAGATCGCCAACACCGCTACCCAGAGTCCGCTGGCGTTGGCGGCAAATACCACGCTGCAGATCGTGATTGCGAACAGGAGCATCGACAGCAATCTTGCGGTAGTGGCGCGCATGCCCCGGCCAATCAGCCAGGACGAGAGAATGCCGCCGCCGATGCTGCCGAAGTCTGCGGTCAGCCAGATCAGGATCAACGGAATGCCCATCTGGGTCACGCTGATGCCAAGGTTGTATTGCTGATTAAGGAACGGTGGTAACCAATACAGGTAGAACCAGAACACCGGCGCGGTTAGCGAGTAGGCAATGGCGAAAGCCCAGGTGCCGCGCATCTTCAGAATATGCGAGAACGGCACCTTGACCGGTTCTGGCTCAGGATTCTGGTTGATGTAGTCCAGTTCGGTCTGGCTGACGCTTGGGTGTTCTTCGGGGTTGTAGTACTTCAACCGCCAGGTCACGACCCAGACCAGGCCGAGCAGACCCATGCTGACGAACGCGGCTTGCCAGCCCCAGATGGTCAGGATAAATGGCAGCAGTGCCGGTGTGAGCATCGCTCCCACGTTGGTCCCGGCATTGAAGATGCCGGTGGCGATGGCGCGTTCACCGGCAGGGAACCACAGCCGCGTTGTTTTCACGCATGCCGGGTAGTTGGCCGCTTCGGTCAGGCCCAGAATGAACCGGCAGATCATAAAGCCGGTGGCTGAGGTCGCCAGGCCGTGGGCGCCGGTAGCAACGCTCCACAGCAAGACGGCGAGGAAGAACGCGCGCTTCACGCCGACCCGGTCAATGAAGCGTCCTTGCAGCAGGAAACCAGCGGCGTAGCCGACCTGGAACCAGAAATTGATGTTGGCGTAATCCATCGCTGTCCAGCCCATTTCCTTGGCCAGGATGGGCTGCATGACGCCGAGGGCGGCGCGGTCGATGTAGTTCAGGGTGGTGGCAAAAAATACCAGCGCGAGCATGCCCCAGCGAACTTTACCGACGGCCATGGCGCCGCGGATTTTTTCGCCCATGCTGGCATGCGGGTGAACGACGTTAGCCGTCTTGGCAGCAGAGTGTGTGTGAATCATGGTTAAGCCGTCCGTTCCAGGACTCAGGGGTAAACCCCGAATCAAGCTGTAAAAGCGTCTCGAATCGTGGCCATCAGGGGCCGCAGTGCGCTAAAGCGACAGGCAAGCCGCAGGAGCCGATTTCGTGGGCGCTGGATTTTAATCAGGCTGAGGCCGATCCGATACGCGTTTCTAGCAATACCGCTGATAGAAGGGCGTTCATCGGCACACGACTCCGGGCGCAGGAGCCACCAGGGCTTGGACGGAGGAGGGGGAAAACAGTATATGAAGGCATGTGCATGACCCTGTTTTTGAAATTGTTATGGTGTGCTTGCAAGGTTGTTATCAACTTCGGGCGGTTGTCCTTGTCCGACAAAGTGAGGCTGATGTTGCGCATGCCCGACAAAAGCGTCAATCAGACAAACCTGCTTTTGGGCGATTATCGAACGATAAACTAACTGTCTGGTACATTATGAATTGCGATGGCCGATGGCCGGGAGAATAATTCAGTTACCCAGAATCCGTGCAGTGCCGCTCGGGGTACTGGGCAGCACCAGACATGCGATCCGCAGAGGTCGCACCTCACAGGAGTCAACCATGCAACGTTCGATTGCCACCGTTTCCTTGAGTGGAACCCTGCCGGAAAAACTCGAAGCCATCGCCGCTGCCGGCTTTGACGGTGTCGAGATTTTCGAAAACGACCTCCTTTACTACGACGGTAGCCCCCGCCATGTACGGCAGATCTGCGCTGATCTGGGCATTGCCATTACCTTGTTTCAGCCGTTCCGTGACTTTGAAGGCTGCCGTCGCGATCGCTTGTCCCGCAACCTTGACCGCGCCGAGCGCAAGTTTGATTTGATGCAGGAGCTGGGCACTGACCTGGTGTTGGTCTGCAGCAATGCCGCTGCCGATTCGGTGGGCGATGAAAGTATTCTCCGTGACGATCTGGCGATGCTGGCCGAGCGCGCCGGAGCCCGTCAGTTGCGGGTCGGTTACGAGGCGCTGGCGTGGGGCCGTCATGTGAATACCTGGGAACAGGTCTGGAATCTGGTCAGGCAGGTTGATCATCCGGCATTGGGCGTTCTGCTCGACAGCTTTCATACCTTGTCGCTCAAGGGCGATCCGAGTGCCATTGCACAGATTCCCGGCGACAAGATCTTTTTCGTGCAAATGGCCGACGCACCCATTCTGGCCATGGACGTCATGGAATGGAGCCGTCACTTCCGGTGCTTCCCGGGCCAGGGCGAGTTCGATCTGCCAGGCTTCCTCGCACCGATTCTGAAAAGCGGCTACACCGGGCCGCTGTCTCTGGAAATCTTCAACGACGGGTTCCGTGCCGCACCACCTCGCGCGAATGCGGCCGATGGCCTGCGCTCCTTGCTGTATCTGGAGGAGAAAACCCGTCTGCTGCTGGAGGAACAGAATCAGCCGGTAGCCAAAGACCTGCTGTTCAGCCCGCCGCCAGCGAGTACTTACAACGGCGTCGAGTTTCTAGAGTTTGCGGTGGACGATGCGCAAGGCGCGCGTTTGGCCGGTTGGCTGGGTAATCTCGGTTTTGCGAAACTCGGGCAGCACCGCTCCAAGGCCGTCAGCCTGATGGGGCAGGGCGATATCAAGATCGTGCTCAATGCCGAGCCCTATTCGTTTGCTCACAGTTTCTTTGAGGCCCATGGTCCGTCGCTGTGCGCCACCGCATTGCGGGTCGAGAACGGCTCGGCAGCGCTGGAACGTGCCCAGGCTTTCAAAGGTCAGCCGTATCGCGGGCTGGTCGGGCCTAATGAGCGGGAAGTGCCGTCGGTCCGTGCACCGGATGGCAGTCTGATTTATCTGGTTGAGCCTGCTGTGCCGGGTGAGTCGATCTACGACATCGACTTTGTCGTTAACCCGAACGCCCCGGCCGGTGGTGGCTTGCAGCGCATCGATCATATGGCCATGGCGTTGCCGGCCGACAGTCTCGACAGTTGGGTGCTGTTCTATAAAAGCCTGCTGGATTTCGAAGCCGACGACGAAGTGGTGCTGCCCGACCCTTACGGTCTGGTGAAAAGCCGTGCGTTGCGCAGCCGCTGCAGCACGGTCCGTTTACCGCTGAATATCTCGGAAAACCGCAACACCGCGATATCCCACGCGCTGTCCAGTTACCGAGGCTCAGGCGTACACCACATTGCTTTTGCCTGCGAGGATATCTTCGCCGAAGTCAGCCGGGCTAAAGAGGCTGGCTTGAAGCTGCTGGACATCCCGCTCAATTACTACGACGATCTGGCCGCGCGCTTTGATTTCGACGACGAATTCCTCAGCGAACTGGCTTACTACAATGTGCTCTATGACCGCGACGCCAATGGTGGCGAGCTGTTTCACGTGTACACCGAGCCGTTCGACGATCGCTTCTTCTTCGAAATCCTGCAACGCAAGAATGGCTATGTGGGTTACGGCGCCGCCAACGTTGCAGTACGTCTGGCCGCCATGGCCAAGACACGCAGCGGAGCCGCTCGTCAGGCCCGGCTTTGATCCATGTAGCGCAGTCATCTTGAGCTTCGAGGGCGGAACCAGGACTATGTGGAAACATAGCCCCGCCCCGATCTGACCGTGGTTACCGACCTGAATGAAAACTATCGACGACACCCCTGTGATTTCACCTTCGCGGGTATCACTGACGGGGCGCAAGAATAATCCGGAAAAAACCCGGGATGACATCCTGCAGGCGGCCATCGCCGAATTTGTCGCGCAGGGGTTATCGGGGGCGCGGGTCGATGCCATCGCAGAGCGTACCAAAACGTCCAAGCGAATGATCTATTACTACTTCAACAGTAAGGAGCAGTTGTACGCCGAGGTTCTGGAGAAGCTTTATGGCGATATTCGCCGCACTGAAAGCGGGCTCAATCTGGATGCACTGGAGCCGATGCAAGCCATCGAGCGACTGGTGGAATTCACGTTTGATCACCATGACCGCAACGTCGACTTCGTGCGGATCGTCTGCATCGAGAACATCCATAACGGCGAGAACGTCAAACAGTCACCGACGATTCGCGAGCTGAGCCAGAACATTGTCAGCATTCTCGACAAAATCCTGCGCCGCGGGGAACACGAAGGCGTGTTTCGCCAAGGCGTGAACGCTATTGACCTGCATCTGATGATCAGCTCGTTCTGTTTTTACCGGATTTCAAACCGCCACACCTTTTCCGAGATATTTCAGATTGAATTGGTCAACGACGAGATCAAACAGCGGCACAAGGCGATGCTGTGTGATTCGGTGAGCCGTTACCTGCGGCCTTGAATCGCCAAGTGCACCGAATCCTTGTAGGAGCTGCCGAAGGCTGCGAAAGCATTACTTGTTACGTCGCCATTCGCAGCCTGCGGCAGCTCCTACAAGTGTGTCGCTCTTAATCACCCATACCTGCGAAGTGCTCCTGCATGCGCCCGGCATCCGCAGTCTGACCGCTGAATAGCTCAAACGCCTTGACCGCCTGAAACACCGCCATGGTGCCACCATCCAGCGTGCGGCATCCCAGGGCGCGTGCATGCCTGAGCAGTTCGGTTTCCAGCGGGAAATAAATGATTTCTGCGACCCACAGGTCTTTGTGCAGCAGTTCGGGTGGCAACGGAGTACCGGGCAGTTTGGTCATGCCGACCGGGGTGGTGTTGACCAGGCCGTCAGCCGCCGCCATGGCTTCGCGCAAATCCCGCCCGACCAACGCCCGATTTTCGCCGAAATGGGCGTTGAGGTTGTCCACCAAACCCTGTGCTCGCGCCGGGTCCACCTCAAAAATACTCAATTGCTCGACACCTTCAGCCAGCAAGGCATGGGCCACCGCCGCGCCAGCACCGCCAGCGCCCATCTGCACCACGCGCCTGCGGCGCACATCATTGAGCCCGCGGCGGAAACCTTCGGCAAAACCCAGGCAGTCGGTGTTGTGGCCGATGCGCTGACCGTCCTTGAACAGCACCGTGTTCACCGCGCCGATGCCTCTGGCTTCAGGCGACAGGTCATCCAGTAACGGGATCACCGCTTGCTTGCAGGGGAAAGTGATATTCAGACCTGTGTAGCCCATGTGTTGAGCGCTGTTGAGCAGGTCGGGCAGGGCGGTGATGTCCAGTTTAAGGGCATCAAGGTCAAGCAATCGATAAAGGTAGCGAATGCCTTGGGCATCACCTTCATGTTCGTGCAGTGCGGGGGTGCGAGAAGCCTGGATACCGGAGCCGATAAGGCCCGCTAGAATGGACGGTTTACGGTTTACAGTCATGGCGATCGGCTCTTATTAGATGCCGCATCCCGGGATCGAAGGATGCGGTTTCAGCAAAATGTACCAGATGGTTAATTTTGCGGAAGAGCCAAGATGAAGGCAAGACGATAAATCTGTTCGGTTATCGCCCTTGTTGATGAACCTGAAATGGAATGGAATGAGATCCTGTGGGAGCCGAGCTTGCTCGCGATGCAGAAGACACAGCTAGAAGACATACCGCGTTATCGTTTATCGCAGGCAAGCACTGCTCCCACAGGATTGGGTCCTGTCAGTAGGTCCCTGAGCTACTCAAGAAGCAATCAACTGCCGCAACACATAGTGCAGAATCCCGCCCGCCTTGAAGTACTCAACCTCATTCAGCGTGTCGATGCGGCACAGCACATCTAGGACTTCCTGAGCGCCGTCTTCACGGGTGATCGTCAGCTTGAGGCTCATGCCCGGTCGAAGCTCGGCATGGGTCAGGCCGCTGATATCCAGCGTCTCCTTGCCGGTCAGGTTAAGTGTCTTGCGGCTCTGCCCATTCTTGAACTGCAGCGGCAGTACACCCATGCCCACCAGATTGGACCGGTGAATACGCTCGAAGCTCTCAGCAATGACCGCTTTCACACCCAGCAAGTTGGTGCCTTTCGCTGCCCAGTCACGGCTTGAGCCGGTGCCATACTCCTGACCGGCAATGACCACCAACGGCGTTTTTTCAGCCTGGTAACGCATGGCTGCATCGTAGATCGGCAGCTTCTCGTCGGTAGGCACGTGCAGGGTATAGCCGCCTTCCTCACCGCCAAGCATCTCGTTGCGGATACGAATATTGGCGAAGGTGCCGCGCATCATCACTTCATGGTTGCCACGACGTGAGCCGTACGAGTTGAAATCCCGAGGCTCGACGCCTTGTTGGCGCAGATAACGGCCCGCCGGGCTGTCGGTCTTGATATTGCCCGCCGGGGAAATATGGTCGGTGGTCACCGAGTCGCCCAGCATCGCCAGCACGCGTGCGCTGTGGACGTCTTCGATGACCGGCAGAGGACCGGCAATGTCTTCGAAAAAGGGCGGATGCTGGATATATGTGGAGTCGTCCTGCCAGACGTACGTCGCGGCCTGCGGCACTTCGATGGCCTGCCATTGCTCGTCACCGGCAAACACCTCGGCGTATTCCTTGTGGAACATCCCGGTATTGACCTGCTCGACGGCTTCGGCAATTTCCTTTTGGCTCGGCCAGATATCGCGCAGATACACCGGCTGCCCGTCTTTACCTTCGCCCAGTGATTCGCTGCTGATGTCGACACGCACGCTGCCCGCCAGGGCATAGGCTACGACCAGCGGCGGCGAGGCCAGCCAGTTGGTTTTGACGAGGGGATGTACGCGGCCTTCGAAATTACGGTTGCCGGACAGCACCGAAGCCACCGTCAGATCCGACTGCTGGATGGCTTTTTCAATCGGCTCGGGCAGCGGCCCGGAGTTGCCGATGCAGGTGGTGCAGCCGTAGCCCACCAGATCAAAGCCCAATGCGTCGAGGTATTGAGTCAGCCCCGCAGCCTTGTAGTAATCGGTCACTACCTTGGAGCCGGGAGCCAGAGAGGTTTTTACCCACGGCTTGGTTGTCAGACCTTTTTCCACGGCTTTTTTGGCCACCAACCCCGCGGCCATCATCACGCTGGGGTTGGAGGTGTTGGTGCAGGAGGTGATCGCTGCGATCACGACCGCGCCGTTTTTCAGGCGATACGTGCGGCCCTCGTATTCATAGTCAGCTTCGCCGGTCACCTGATCGGCATTGCCGACTGCGACGCCCCCACCGCCTTCGCTTTCCAGACGACCTTCATCTTTTTGAGCCGGTTTGAATTGCAGTCCGAGGAAGTCGCTGAACGCTTGGGCGACATTGGGCAGGGCGACACGATCCTGAGGCCGTTTCGGCCCGGCCAGGCTCGCCTCGACAGTGCCCATGTCGAGTTCCAGGCTGTCAGTGAACACCGGTTCCTGACCTGGCAGCCGCCACAGGCCCTGCGCTTTGCAATAGGCTTCGACCAGTTTCACCGTCTGGTCAGGCCTGCCGGAAAGACGCAGGTACTCCAGAGTGACTTCGTCAACCGGGAAGAAGCCGCAGGTGGCTCCGTATTCTGGTGCCATGTTGGCGATGGTCGCCCGATCCGCCAGCGGCAGGTCAGCCAGACCATCACCATAGAATTCGACGAATTTACCGACCACACCTTTCTTACGCAGCATTTGCGTGACGGTCAGCACCAGATCGGTAGCAGTGATGCCTTCCTTGAGTTTGCCATTGAGTTTGAAACCGATCACTTCCGGGATCAGCATCGACACTGGCTGGCCAAGCATCGCTGCTTCCGCTTCGATACCGCCCACGCCCCAGCCCAGCACACCGAGGCCATTGATCATGGTGGTGTGCGAATCGGTGCCCACCAGTGTGTCCGGGAACGCATACGTGCGGCCGTCCTCGTCCTTGGTCCAGACCGTGCGACCCAGGTACTCGAGATTCACCTGATGGCAGATCCCGGTGCCAGGCGGCACCACGCTGAAATTGTCGAAGGCGCTTTGGCCCCAGCGGAGAAAGGCATAACGCTCGCCGTTACGCTCCATTTCAATATCGACGTTTTGCGAAAACGAATCGGCATCGCCGAACTTGTCGACCATCACCGAGTGATCAATGACCAGATCCACTGGAGATAACGGGTTGATCCGTTGCGGATCGCCGCCGGCTTTGGCGACTGCGGCGCGCATGGCCGCCAGATCGACCACCGCCGGCACACCCGTGAAGTCCTGCATCAGCACCCGTGCAGGGCGGTATTGAATTTCCCGGTCGGAACGCCGTTCGCCCAGCCAGGCGGCCAGCGATTTGAGATCAGTCCCGGTCACGGTCTTGTTGTCTTCCCAGCGCAGCAGGTTCTCCAGTAACACCTTGAGAGACATTGGCAGCTTGTCCAGGTCGCCCAGGGTTTTGGCGGCCTCCGGCAAGCTGAAGTAGTGGTAGGTCTTGTTATCGATTTCGAGTGTTTTAAGGCTGTTCAGGCTATCGAGGGAGGGCATGAAATAACTCCTTTGACGCGTCCGCACGGTACGGACTGGACGATTGAAATCCTTTGCAAGCTGGCGTCGCTTCAGTTTTTGCGCCGCTTGTTATTGATGGCTTGTGTAGTACTGGACCAGCCGTTCGCTCCACTGGTTCCTGATTCAGCTATCATGCTCGCCTTTTGCGTCGCTGAGATTAACCCTCTCGTATAGGTCGACGTGTTCAGGAGCACCCCATGAACACCCTGTTTATGCACTGTCGCCCGGGCTTCGAAGGTGAAGTCTGTTCGGAAATCGCCGAGCATGCGGCGCGCCTCAATGTCTCAGGCTACGCCAAAGCCAAGCCGAATACGGCGTGCGCGGAATTCGTCTGCACGGAAGATGACGGCGCCGAGCGATTGATGAACGGCCAACGCTTCTCGAAACTGATCTTCCCCCGTCAGTGGGCCAGAGGTGTGTTTCTGGAGTTGCCGGAAACCGACCGCATTAGCGTGATCCTGTCGCACATGGCTGATTTCGCGACGTGCGGCAGTTTGTGGCTGGAAGTGGTGGATACGAATGATGGCAAGGAGCTGTCGACTTTTTGCCGCAAGTTCGAAGCCCCTTTACGCAAAGCGCTGACCCTGGCTGGCAAGTTGGTAGAGGACCCGCGCAAGCCGCGTTTGCTGCTGACATTCAAGAGTGGTCGCGAGGTGTTTCTTGGTCTTGCAGACGCCGACAACTCGGCGATGTGGCCCATGGGCATTCCGCGCCTGAAGTTCCCCCGCGAAGCGCCAAGCCGTTCGACCCTCAAGCTGGAAGAGGCCTGGCATCACTTCATCCCGCGTGATCAGTGGGATGAGCGTCTGTCCGGGGATATGACCGGTGTCGATCTTGGCGCAGCGCCAGGTGGCTGGACGTACCAGTTGGTGCGCCGTGGCATGCTGGTGGCTGCAATCGATAACGGGCCAATGGCCGAAAGCCTGATGGACACCGGTCTGGTTCAGCACTTGATGGCCGACGGTTTTACCTACAAGCCACGTCAACCGGTGGACTGGATGGTCTGCGACATCGTCGAAAAGCCTGCGCGTAATGCCGCTTTGCTGGAAACCTGGCTGGGCGAAGGCTTGTGCCGCGAAGCCGTGGTCAACCTCAAGTTGCCGATGAAGCAGCGATACGCCGAAGTCAGCCGTCTGTTGCAACGTATTGAAGAAGGCTTCGAGGCACGGGGCATTCGTGTCGAAATCGGCTGCAAGCAGCTGTACCACGACCGCGAAGAAGTGACCTGTCATCTGCGTCGGCTGGATGGTAAGCGCAAGGGGTAATCATCTTGCCCCTGTAGGAGTGAGCTTGCTCGCGATAGCTACCTGACAATCAAAAAAGCGTTGCCTGATCAGACGCTATCGCGAGCAAGCTCACTCCTGCGGTGTATTCGGCAGGCTACACCAGCAGCTGTTCCAGATGCTTGATGATCTCCTCGGTCTTCAATACCAGCACATCGCTCTCCAGTGAATCGAGCACCACTTCGGCCGTGTTGCCGATCAGCGCCGCTGGAATGCCGGTGCGCGCCACGGTACCGATGATGGTCACTGCGGCATCCAGTTGCCGAGCTGTGAAAGGGATCAAAACATCCGCCGGCCCTTCGGCAATGTGCAGGTGCGCATCATCGATATCGAATTCGGTCTGGAATGCCTGACATTGCTCGCGATAGCGCGCTTCAATGCTTTCCTTGAGCTGAAACACCGGATCGGCTGCTGACAGCATGGGGGAAGGGTGAGCCGCGATCACGTGCAAACGGCCCTTGGCCAGCGCGGCAATGTCATAACCGTGATCGACGATGGAGTAGTGCAGGGCGCGGTGCTCGCCGTCGTGGTTACCCACATCAACAGCCGCCAGGATCACGCCTTCTGTCCATGGCCTGTCGGTTTTCACCATCAGAACCGGACTTGGGCATAAACGCAGCAGCTTCCAGTCCTCAGGTGTGAGCAAGGCTTTTTTCAATGGGTTGTCGGGGAAATGCTGTTTTATCACCAGCCCACAGCCTTCGGCCTGTTGCACCTGAATAATCGTGTGATGCTGGCTGCTGTCCCAGGTTTGTTCGGTGGTGGCTGAGAACCCTTCATCAAGCAGACGCCGCTTCACCTCCGCGAGCACCGCCGTGTGCGGATGTTTTTCCTTGTCGCAGATCAGCAAGTGCAGGTGTGCGCCAGTGACCCCGGCGATGAGCCGCGCTCGCTTGAGGGCCAGGCTGTCTGGGTGTTCGGGCTCTATGACTACCAGAATGCTGCGTATCGATTGCATGACGTTCTCTCCCGGGTGCGTTATCCCTGATGCACTCCACAACTATAGTTGCACTGCTCGCGGTGTAGCGTTGATGCACGTCAGCTCATTTCTATCGCCGGACGCGGGTCGCCCTCGTATAATGCCCGGCCTTGTCGTTCGGCCTTCTGTGAGCCTATGTACCCGATTCCCGAAATTGAAGCCTTCCTGCTTTGCCGCACACCCGACAGCTGGGTTCAGGCTGCATTGCGCAATCTGGACATCTTGTTGATCGATCACGCGAACAACGAAAAGAAGGCGGCCGGGGCGGCGTTCCAGTTCATGTTCCAGTACAACGACAAGTTTGATCTGCTGAGCAAGATGTCGCGCCTGGCCCGCGAAGAGTTACGGCACTTCGAGCAAGTGCTGAGCATTATCCGCAAACGCGAAATCCCCATGGCCAACGTCAGTTCGGCGCGTTACGCCGGAGCGTTGCGTAAGCTCGTCCGTAATCACAACCCCTACAGACTGACCGATGCGTTGATCGTCGGCGCCATCGTCGAGGCCCGCTCCTGCGAGCGTTTTGCCTGTCTGGTACCGCACCTGGATGAAGAACTGGGCAAGTTCTACGCCGGTTTATTAAAGTCCGAAGCGCGGCATTTTCAGGACTACCTGAAGCTGGCCTATACCTATGGCGACAAGGCTGATGTCGACGCCAAAATCGAAGAAATCCGCTTCGCCGAGCGCGAATTGATTGAAAGCCCGGACGAAGAGTTCCGGTTTCACAGCGGTGTGCCCGCGTTAGTTTGAGGCCCTGATTTTTTGAGACTGATGCAGTACCTGTGGGAGCGGTGCTTGCCCGCGATAAACGATAACGCGGTGTGTCTTATGAACGCGTCTCATGCATCGCGGGCAAGCACCGCTCCCACAGGTACTGCATCTCTGCACGATTGTGCATGCAGCCAAAACACTTTTCCTTAAATACCAAGCAAGCTAATAAAAGCTTTGCCATTTGCTGCCTAAGCAGTAATATCGCCACATTCTCTGCCTAGGCAGCTAATTTGGTGGATTCATGAAACATTTCACTCCTGATAATCAGCAGTCGACGATCATGGGCATGCTGATCGGCCGCACCAATTCGCTGAAGGATCGCATCCTCGACAAGCAATTAGTGCCCTATGGCATCACTTTCTCGCAGTTCAAGGTGTTGATCATCGTGGCCCAGTTCCGCGCGGATACCCCCGCCGAATTGTGTCGGCACCTGTCGCTGGACAGCGGTTCCATGACCCGAATGCTGGACCGGCTTGAACAGAAGCAACTGATCGAGCGCACCCGATCGGCCACTGACCGGCGTCAGGTTCAGTTGGTCCTGACAGAGCAGGGACGAATCATCACCGACCAATTGCCGCAGATTGGCGCTGAAGCCATGAATGAATTGCTTGGCGTGCTGGATGCGGAAGAAGTGGCAAGTCTGGAGAGAATTCTCAGCAAGGTGCTGATCGATGCCAACGATCACATCGCCATTACCCGCCTTAGTTTCAAAGACAGAGGTGCAGAATGAGCCTTTCTGTATCGCGGGCGCGCTATAGCCTGTTGCTGATCGCCCTGAGTGTCGCCGGTTGCGCCAACTACAGCGGCCTGACCACCCAAGGTAAAAGCCTTGACGCTAATAACCTGCAAGCCGAACACAGCCTGCAAGGTATTAGCCTGTCGCCTGCGACCTGGCCTAAACGTGACTGGTGGACAAATCTCGGCGATCCTCAACTGAACGCCCTGATCAACGAAGCCCTGCGCGACAGCCCCGACATGCAGGTCGCCAATGCGCGCACTCATCAAGCCATGGCCTCGGCTTACGCTGCCGATGCGGCACGTATGCCGACGGTCGACGCCGACGCCAGTGTCAGTCGCTCGCGCCTGGCCCGGGATCAGGACCCAAGTGGCATGGGCGGGCGCTACAGCACGTTGCGCAGCCTGGCGGTCAACTTCAATTACAACTTCGATTTGTGGGGCGGCCAGCGCGCTGCCTGGGAAGCCGCCTTGGGTCAGGCTCGCGCAGCTGAAGTCGATGAGCAAGCTGCACGCCTGACCTTAGCCGCCGATGTGGCGCGGGCCTACAGCGATGTGGGTCAGGCTTACATCGTTCATGATCTGGCGACTGAGGACCTCAAGCGCACGCAGCAATTGCTCAACCTGGGCAATCAACGTCTGCAGTCCGGGATCGACAGCCAGTATCAGTATCAGCAGACCGAAAGCCTGGAGGCTAACTCACAGGAGGCGCTGATCGCCGCGGAGAAAAGCCTGGGCAGCGCAAAAATCGCCTTGGCGGTGTTGCTCGGTAAAGGCCCGGATCGCGGTCAGGAAATCGCCCGTCCCAACGTACTCAAGCCTGCGGTCGTTGCCTTGCCGACTTCATTGCCCGCCGAGTTGCTGGGACGTCGGCCGGACATCGTCGCGGCCCGCTGGCGCGTTGAAGCCGCGAGCAAGAACATCGTGGCGGGCAAGACCAATTTCTATCCGAACCTGAACCTCAGTGCCGCTGCCGGGGCTGAGTCGTTGCTGGGTGACGCGATGTTTGGTTCGGCCAGCCGCTTCTTCAATGTTGCTCCGACCATCTCCTTGCCGTTGTTCGATGGCGGCCGTTTGCGTGCTGATCTGGATGCTCGTGATGCCGATTACGACCTCGCCGTGGCGCAATACAACAAGAGCCTGGTGCGGGCCTTGGGGGACGTCAGCGACAACATCGGTCAGTTGCGTGCCATTGATGGCCAGATTCAGGCTCGCCAGCACGCCACTGACGTGGTCCAGCAATCATTCAATACCGTGACCCAGCGCTATGGCTCGGGGATCGGCAACTACCTGGACGTGCTGACTACCGAGCAGCAATTACTCCAGTCACAACGCCAACTGGCTGATCTCAACGCCGAACGAATCGATTTATCGATCCAGTTGATGCAAGCCCTGGGCGGTGGTTTCGAGGGCGAAAGTCTTTCCGACGCCACTTCATCAACTGCTTCGCTGACTAACTCAAGGTAATCGTCATGGCCACTGCCTCTAGCGAAAACACTTCCGGGAATGCTCCGGATAACAGCAAAAAAGACACTAATCCACGTAAGCGCAAGCTGCTTCTGATTGGCCTGGCGCTAGTGGTCATTCTCGGCGGACTGGGCGTCTGGGCCTGGCATGAACTGTATGGCCGCTGGAATGAAAACACCGATGACGCTTATGTGAACGGCAACGTGGTGGAAATCACCCCGTTGGTCACCGGCACCGTTACCAGCATTGGTGCGGATGATGGTGATCTGGTCCGCGCCGGGCAGGTATTGCTGCAATTTGACCCTGCGGATGCCGAAGTCGGTCTGCAAAGTGCCGAGGCCAATCTGGGCAAAACCGTGCGTCAAGTGCGTGGCCTGTACAGCAATGTCGACGGCATGAAGGCGCAACTGGCAGCCCAGCGCGCTGAAGTGAAGAAGGCTCAGGACAACTACACCCGACGCAAGAGTCTGGCAGCCGGCGGGGCAATCTCACAGGAAGAACTGTCCCACGCACATGACGACCTGATCAGTGCGCAAAGCGCCTTGAGCAATGTCCAGCAGCAACTGGCCAGCAGCGTCGCGTTGGTGGACGACACCGAAGTGTCGTCACATCCGGATGTGAAGGCCGCGGCGGCGCAGTTGCGTCAGGCTTATCTGGCCAATGCTCGCAGCACCTTGATTGCACCTGTCACCGGTTACGTCGCCAAACGCACCGTGCAACTGGGCCAGCGCGTACAGCCGGGCACCGCGTTGATGGCAGTGATTCCGCTGGATCAACTGTGGATCGATGCCAACTTCAAGGAAACCCAACTGGGCAAAATGCGCATTGGTCAGCCGGTGGAAATCGAGTCGGATCTTTACGGCAGCGACGTGAAGTACAGCGGCACCATCGACAGTCTGGGTGCCGGTACCGGCAGTGCATTCGCTCTGCTGCCTGCACAGAACGCCACCGGTAACTGGATCAAGATCGTTCAGCGTGTTCCCGTTCGTGTCCACATCAACGCAGAAGAACTGGCGAAGCATCCGCTGCGCATCGGTCTGTCCACGACGGTCAATGTCGATCTGCATGATCAGAGCGGTCCGGTATTGGCGCAGCAGCCGCCGAAGCAGGCTTCGTTCAGCACCAACGTCTATGAGCAGCAACTGGCCGAGGCCGATGCCTTGATCAATCGCCTGATTCATGAAAACAGCGCACTGACCGGCAAGACTGCTCAGCGCTGATCCGCCAATCCGCATGCCCCGGTCGTGATCGGCCGGGGCAGCGTCAAGTTTTCAGGGATTCGCGATGAGCGCCAACGCCCCCGCATCATTTACGCCGCCCAGCCTGCTGCTGTGTACCATCGGCCTGTCGCTGGCGACCTTCATGCAGGTTCTCGATACGACGATTGCCAACGTTGCCTTGCCGACCATTTCCGGCAATCTGGGCGTCAGCTCGGAGCAGGGCACTTGGGTCATTACCTCGTTCGCAGTCAGCAACGCGATTGCCTTGCCATTGACCGGCTGGTTAAGCCGCCGCTTTGGTGAAGTGAAGTTGTTCCTGTGGGCGACGATTCTGTTCGTTCTGGCCTCTTTCCTGTGCGGGATTTCCCAGTCAATGCCGGAGCTGGTGGGCTTTCGTGTGTTGCAGGGTGTAGTGGCGGGGCCGCTGTACCCGATGACGCAAACTTTGCTGATCGCTGTGTATCCTCCGGCGAAAAGGGGGATGGCACTGGCACTGCTGGCAATGGTGACCGTCGTCGCGCCTATTGCGGGGCCGATCCTCGGCGGCTGGATCACTGACAGTTATAGTTGGCCGTGGATCTTCTTCATCAATATTCCGATTGGCCTTTTTGCGGTGCTGGTCGTGCGCATGCAAATGGCCAAGCGCCCGGTCGTCACCAGTTACCAGCCCATGGACTATGTCGGGCTTATCACCCTGATCATTGGCGTGGGTGCGTTGCAGATCGTGCTCGACAAGGGCAACGACCTGGACTGGTTCGAGTCGAATTTCATTGTCATCGGTGCGCTGATTTCAGCCGTGGCGTTGTCGGTTTTCGTGATCTGGGAAATGACTGACAAGCATCCGATCGTCAATCTGCGCTTGTTTGCCTTCCGTAACTTCCGCATCGGCACCATGGTGTTGGTCGGCGGTTATGCCGGGTTTTTCGGGATCAACCTGCTGCTGCCGCAGTGGTTGCAGACACAAATGGGCTATACCGCGACGTGGGCAGGGCTGGCCGTGGCACCCATCGGTATCTTGCCGGTACTGATGTCGCCGTTTGTCGGTAAGTACGCGCACAAATTCGATCTGCGCCTGTTGGCGGGGCTGGCATTCCTGGCGATTGGGACCAGTTGCTTCATGCGTGCGGGGTTCACCAATGAAGTGGACTTTGAACATATTGCGTTGGTGCAATTGTTCATGGGGGCGGGCGTGGCGTTGTTCTTCATGCCGACGTTGAGCATCCTGTTGTCGGACCTGCCGCCCAACCAGATTGCCGATGGTTCAGGCCTGGCGACCTTCCTGCGCACGCTGGGCGGTAGCTTCGCGGCATCGCTGACCACCTGGATCTGGATCCGCCGTGCCGATCAGCATCATGCTTATCTGAGTGAAAATATCAGCACCTACGAGCCCGCGACCCGGGATGCGCTGAACGCACTGGGTGGTGCGAGCCCTTCGGCTTATGCGCAACTTGAGCAGACCCTCAATAGCCAGGCGTACATGATGTCCACGGTGGATTATTTCTATCTGTTGGGCTGGATATTCATGGGCCTGATTCTGCTGGTCTGGCTGGCCAAACCGCCGTTCACCGCCAAGGCCGGGCCTGCGGCAGGCGGGGGACATTGATGTAGCAACTTTTCCTGTAGGAGCTGCCGAAGGCTGCGAAGCGGTGTGTCAGGGAAACCGCTTTCGCAGCCTTCGGCAGCTCCTACAAGGGATGAGGCAGGGCGGCCATCTGCTCCGGCACAAAATCAAACGCCGCCAGCTGAAACCCTTGCTCGTCCACCTGCACAGCCCAGCCTTGTTTGTCCCAGTCACCCAGCACAATGCGTCGCGCCGCCTGATCACCGATCTGTAGCTTATGGATCGCAGGGCGGTGGGTGTGGCCGTGGATCAGGGTGCGCACACCAAAGTGCTCCATGATTTTGGGCACTTCTTCGGGCGTAACATCGACGATGTCGTTGGCTTTCATGCGAGTTTGCGAGCGGCTTTCATTGCGCAGTTTGCGCGCCAGCTTGTATCGGGTGCTCTTGGGCAGGTTGCGCAGCACAAACAACGTCAGTGGGTTGCGCAGGTAGCGGCGCATGCGAATGTAACCTTCGTCCCGGGTGCACAGGCTGTCGCCATGCATGAGCAGGACGGGTTCATCATTCAACTGGACCACGCTCGGGTCGGGCAGCAGCGTGCAACCAGCTGCTTTGCAGAAGGCACGGCCAATCATGAAATCACGATTGCCATGCATCAGGAATATTTGGGTACCGCTGTCGCTCAGTTCTCGTAACGCCTGGCAGATCGAGCGCTGGAAGGGCGACATCGCATCGTCGCCAATCCAGACCTCGAAAAAATCACCGAGGATATACAGGGCCTGAGCATCGCGGGCGCGGCCCGCGATCAGATCCAGAAACGCCCGGGTAATGTCCGGGCGTTCTTCCTGCAAATGCAGATCGGAGATCAGCAATATCACTCAACGATCTCGGCTTTCTCGATGATCACGTCTTCAGTCGGTACGTCCTGGTGGCCGGATTTGCTGCCGGTGGACACGCCTTTGATCTTGTCGACAACGTCAGTGCCTTCGATCACTTCGGCAAACACCGCGTAACCCCAGCCCTGAGTGGTCTTGGCGCTGTGGTTGAGGAAGCTGTTGTCGGCAACGTTGATGAAGAACTGTGCGGAGGCCGAATGCGGTTCCATGGTACGGGCCATGGCAACGCTGTACTTCTTGTTCGGCAGGCCGTTGTCAGCTTCGTTCTGGATGCTTGGGCGCTTGTCTTTCTTTTCTTTCATGCCTGGCTCGAAACCGCCGCCCTGGATCATGAAGTTACCGATGACACGGTGGAAAACGGTGTTTTCGTAGTGGCCGGCGTTGACGTATTCGATGAAGTTGGCAACGGTCAGCGGTGCTTTTTCAGCGTTCAGTTGCAGAACGATGTCGCCATGGTTGGTGGTCAATTTTACTTTGGACATATCTGAATTCGCTCTTTTGGCAGTTCGTGAATGGACGCGTTATAACCCTGACGCGCAGTTTACAGAGGTCGTTACATAATTCTTTCGAGTTTTTAACTCGACGGTTTTCTTACAGGGCGCTGTTAGCCTATTGACAGCTTCGGCTATGATAAGCGCTTTGATTTAGTCGGCCTACCCTGGCCGCGCACTTGTATTGTCCAAGGATCCTATGAGCAAGCCCACTCAAGACCCCGCTGCGAATTCAAAGGCAGGCCCTGCAATTCCTACCAATTTCCTGCGCCCGATTGTCCAGGCTGACCTCGATTCAGGTAAGCACAGCAAGATTGTGACCCGTTTCCCGCCTGAGCCAAACGGCTATCTGCACATCGGTCACGCCAAGTCGATCTGCGTGAACTTCGGTCTGGCTCAGGAATTCGGTGGCGTCACGCACCTGCGTTTCGACGACACCAACCCGGCCAAGGAAGACCAGGAATACATCGACGCCATTGAGAGCGACGTCAAGTGGCTGGGTTTCCAGTGGGATGGCGAAGTGCGTTACGCCTCGCAGTATTTCGATCAATTGCACGACTGGGCTGTCGAGCTGATCAAGGCTGGCAAGGCTTATGTGGACGATCTGACCCCGGAACAGGCACGTGAATATCGCGGCACCCTGACCGAGCCGGGCAAGAACAGTCCGTTCCGTGAGCGCAGCGTTGAGGAAAACCTTGACCTGTTCGCCCGCATGAAAGCCGGTGAGTTCGAAGATGGTGCCCGCGTACTGCGCGCCAAAATCGACATGGCTTCGCCGAACATGAACCTGCGCGACCCGATCCTTTATCGCATTCGTCATGCTCACCACCACCAGACCGGCGACAAGTGGTGCATCTACCCGATCTACGACTTCACCCACGGTCAGTCGGATGCCATCGAAGGCATCACACACTCGATCTGCACCCTGGAGTTTGAAAGCCACCGTCCGCTGTATGACTGGTTCCTCGACAACCTGCCGGTGCCAAGCAAGCCGCGCCAGTACGAGTTCTCGCGCCTGAACCTGAACTACACCATCACCAGCAAACGCAAGCTCAAGCAACTGGTCGATGAGAAGCACGTTCACGGTTGGGATGACCCGCGCATGTCGACCCTGTCGGGCTTCCGTCGTCGTGGCTACACGCCGAAGTCGATCCGTAACTTCTGCGAAATGATCGGCACCAACCGCTCTGACGGCGTGGTAGATTTCGGCATGCTGGAATTCAGCATCCGCGACGATCTGGACCACAGCGCTCCGCGTGCCATGTGCGTGCTGCGTCCGTTGAAAGTAGTGATCACTAATTATCCGGAAGGTCAGGTCGAGAAGCTTGAGCTGCCGCGCCACCCGAAAGAAGACCTCGGCGTTCGCGAGCTGCCGTTCTCCCGCGAGATCTACATCGACCGCGACGACTACATGGAAGAGCCGCCAAAAGGCTACAAGCGTCTGGAGCCGAATGGCGAAGTGCGCCTGCGCGGCAGCTATGTGATCCGTGCCGACGAAGCGATCAAGGATGCCGACGGCAACATCGTCGAGCTGCGTTGCTCCTACGACCCGGACACCCTGGGCAAGAACCCTGAAGGCCGCAAGGTCAAAGGCGTTGTGCACTGGGTGCCAGCGGCTGAAAGCGTCGAATGCGAAGTGCGTCTGTACGATCGGCTGTTCCGTTCGCCAAATCCTGAAAAAGCTGAAGACGGTGCGACCTTCCTGGACAACATCAATCCGGATTCCCTGCAAGTGCTGACCGGTTGTCGTGCTGAACCTTCATTGGGGCAAGCGCAACCGGAAGACCGTTTCCAGTTCGAACGCGAAGGTTATTTCTGCGCGGACATCAAGGACTCGAAACCTGGTCAACCAGTCTTCAACCGGACTGTAACGCTACGAGATTCGTGGTCTTAAGGAGCCTCAGTGCTTTCTATCTACAACACGCTCACCAAGAGCAAAGAAGTCTTCAAACCGCTGGATGGCAACAAGGTGCGCATGTACGTCTGCGGGATGACCGTGTACGACTACTGCCACCTGGGCCACGGCCGCAGCATGGTGGCGTTCGACCTCGTGACCCGCTGGCTGCGATTCAGCGGTTACGACCTGACGTATGTGCGCAACATCACCGACATTGACGACAAGATCATCAATCGTGCTCGTGAAAACGGCGAGTCGTTCGATGCGCTGACGGCGCGTATGATTGATGCGATGCATGAGGACGAAGCACGGCTGAACATCCTCAAGCCGGATATGGAGCCGCGTGCCACTGATTACATCGACGGCATGCACGCCATGATCCAGACCCTGATCGACAAGGGTTATGCCTATGCACCGGGTAATGGCGACGTGTACTACCGCGTCGGCAAGTTCCTCGGTTACGGCAAGCTGTCGCGCAAGAAGATCGAAGACCTGCGCATTGGCGCACGTATCGAAGTGGACGAGTCCAAGGACGATCCGCTGGACTTCGTGCTCTGGAAAGGCGTCAAGCCGGGCGAACCAAGCTGGGAGTCGCCATGGGGCGCCGGGCGTCCGGGCTGGCACATCGAGTGCTCGGTGATGTCCACCTGCTGCCTGGGTGAGACGTTCGATATTCATGGCGGCGGCAGCGACCTTGAGTTCCCGCACCACGAAAACGAAATTGCCCAGAGCGAAGCGGCCACCGGCAAGACTTACGCCAATGCCTGGTTGCACTGCGGCATGATTCGCATCAATGGCGAGAAGATGTCCAAGTCCTTGAACAACTTCTTCACTATCCGTGACGTGCTGGAAAAATACTCGCCGGAAGTGGTGCGGTATCTGCTGGTGTCCAGCCATTACCGCAGCGCGATCAACTATTCCGAAGACAGTCTCAGGGAATCCAAAAGCGCGCTGGAGCGTTTCTATCACGCCCTTCGTGGCTTGCCGGTTTCCGAGCCGCTGGGTGGCGAGGCATTCGTGGAGCGTTTCTCGGCAGCCATGAACGACGACTTCGGCACGCCTGAGGCTTGTGCGGTGCTGTTCGAGATGGTTCGTGAGATTAACCGTCTGCGGGAAACCGACCTGACGGCGGCGTCGGGCCTGGCGGCTCGTTTGAAACAATTGGCCAGTGTGCTGGGTGTTCTGCAGCTTGAAGCCGATGATTTCTTGCGCGCCGGTGCGGAAGGTCGGGTCGATGCGGCAGAAGTCGAAGCGCTGATCCAGGCGCGTCTGGCTGCTCGTGCGGCCAAGGACTGGGCCGAATCCGACCGCATCCGCGACCAGATCACCGCCATGGGCGTGGTGCTGGAAGACGGCAAAGGCGGCACGACCTGGCGGTTGGCGGATTGATTCGCTAACGGCTGGCGGTGATTCCCTGTGGGAGCGGTGCTTGCCCGCGATACAGGTACCTCGGTGTTTGATCTGAAACCGAGGCGCCTGTATCGCGGGCAAGCACCGCTCCCACAGGTATTGCATTCCAGTTCAACTGTCGGTCGTGGCTCAACCCTGCCTTTCCCGCAACCGCTTATAAAGCGTATTCCTGCTCACACCCAGGCGTTTTGCCAGCTGGGAAATATTTCCGCCCGCCGCCCGCAACAGCTCATCCAGATCCTCTGCCTCGCGCACCTGTGCTTTATCGCTGAGGACCGGCTGCATATCCTGTAAAGCCATCTCCATGTCCGCAAAAAAATCATCCGGTAAATGCTCGGTGCCGATAGCCTCGTCGTCTGCCAGCGCCAACGCCACCTGAATCACATTGCTGAGCTGACGCAAGTTGCCCGGCCACGGGTGACGCTCAAACAGCTCCAGTACTTTTGGATCGAACCCGTGAGTCTGTTGTACGTCTCGATGCTGATTCCAGAGGCGCTGAACCAGCGCTGCTTTATCGGTGCGTTCACGCAGCGGAGGCAGTTCCAGATTCAGCCCACTGATTCGGTAGTACAAATCCTGACGGAAGTGCCCGGCCAAGACCTCATCGCGTAGATGGCGGTTGGTCGCAGAGATCAAGTGCACATCCACGGGATGTAGCTCGCTGCTGCCCAGCGGTTGCACGCATCGTTCCTGAAGAACCCGAAGCAGGCGCGCCTGAACTGGCAATGGCATATCACCGATTTCATCCAGAAAAAGCGTGCCTTTGTCTGCCTTGCGAATCAGACCAATGCTGCCTTTATGGTGCGCGCCGGTGAATGCGCCTTTCTCATAGCCGAACAATTCCGCTTCGACCAACTCCGCCGGAATTGCCGCGCAATTGACGGCGATTAATGGTCGCGAAGCTCTGGAGCTTGCGTTGTGCAGGGCTTTTACAAGCACCTCTTTACCGACCCCTGTTTCGCCGTGAATCAGCAGAGCAATGTTCTTCTCAAGCAGCCGCTCAGCCTGACGCAAGACTTTGTCGACCTTGGCATCCCCCAGGCTGATTGCCGACAAGGGCACGCTATCGGGCAATACCGGTTTCGGCGCGGGCTGGAGAACATGCAGGTGCAACGGTTTGCGTTTGGGCCGTCTCAAGACGCCGTGGAAGCGGTTGTTTCCCGAGGCCAGCAGTGAGAAGGGCAGGCCTTCCGGTTGATTGAGCAGAAAAGCGGTCGGGTTATTGAACAGCGCCTCGATGTTCGTCCGCATCAGGCTGACCCCCAACAGATTGTCGGCGCGACGGTTGGCGCTGATGATCCGACCGCTTTCATCAAATATCAGCAAGCCTGCCCACTGGCTGTCGAGGTTGTTCAGCCCGGTGTTGAAGGTTAGCTGGAAGTGGCTGTCCTGAAACTGGTCGAGGATCAGTCGGTTCTCCACCGACTGACTCATCATTTTCACCATGCCCAGCGTGTGGGAAGGCGGCAGGAAGCTGTCGCTGGAAACATCCAGTACCGCAATCAATCGTCGCGCCGCATCGTAAATCGGTGCCGCCGAGCCGGTCATGAAGCGGTTGGCTTTGAGAAAGTGTTCGTTGTGCTCGATATGCACCGCCTGTTCGCAGACCAGTGCGGTACCGATGGCGTTGGTCCCTGTGGCGCTTTCAATCCAGCTGGCTCCAGCCATGAAGCCATGTGCGTGGGAGGGTTCGACAAAACGCTGGGTGCCCCACGACTTGAGCAACTGACCGCGATCATCGGCCAGCATGATCAGGCAGTTGGAGTTACTGAGGATGTTTTCGTAAAACGGCAGGACTTCCTGGTGGGTGGTGTGCACCAGCGCCTGATGGCGCTCCAGTAACTGTGATACCTGATCGGTCGGCAATTGGCCGAAAGAGGGTCTGGACTGATGACTCAGACCGAAGTCCCGACAGCGGGACCATGAGTCTCGGATGATGGCGTCATGAGCAACGGATGCACGGTGTATGGCCATGGTGGATCCTGCAGGTATTTTTATTTTTCTTATTGATCTGGCACGGACGTCCAATCCCATGCGTGCGTCCAGTGTCGCTCAGGATTGTTCAAAGTCAATGTTCAGTTTGTTCAAGTGTTCAGTTTTTACTGTTCACTTTTGTTCAGCACTGAACGCTCGTCAGGCCCGTGATATCGGGCCGAGGCTCTATCTCGGGCCTGTGTGCAGCAATGCCCGGTTTGGCACGATTGTCGCTATCTCCTGACAAGAATTCTCGCGCACACCCTGAATAAGAACTGACAAAAAAGGGCAAGCCATGTCTCTAACGCTGGAGCACGTCAGCCGTGTGGTCGACGGCCAAACCTGGATCGACGACGCTTCGTTGAGTTTCGAACCCGGTTCTTTCAATGTCTTGCTGGGCCGTACACTGTCCGGCAAGACCAGTCTGATGCGGCTGATGGCCGGGCTGGACAAGCCTGATCGTGGTCGCATCCTGATGAACGGCAAGGACGTCACCCAGACAGCCGTTCGCCATCGCAACGTGTCGATGGTTTATCAGCAGTTCATCAATTACCCGAGCATGACCGTTTTCGAGAACATTGCCTCGCCATTGCGTCAGGCCGGTGTCGCCGCTGACGTGATCCAGAGCAAGGTGCTGGAAACCGCGAAGATGCTGCGCATCGAGAAGTTTCTGACCCGCTATCCACTGGAGCTGTCTGGTGGCCAGCAGCAGCGCACGGCCATGGCTCGGGCGCTGGTCAAGGATGCCGACCTGATTCTGTTCGATGAGCCGCTGGTCAACCTCGACTACAAGCTGCGCGAAGAGCTGCGTCAGGAAATGCGCGAGCTGTTCGAAGCACGCCACACTATCGCCATCTACGCCACCACCGAGCCGAATGAAGCCTTGGCCCTGGGCGGCACGACTACGGTGCTGCATGAAGGGCGGGTGATTCAGAGTGGTCGCACGCCGGAGGTTTACCACCAGCCGCAAACCGTTCTGGCAGCAGAACTGTTCTCCGAGCCTCCCATCAATTTGATGCCTGGCCGCATTCAGGGCAGCGAAGTCAGCTTTGCCAATTTCGTGCATTTCCCCCTCAACGTTGACCTGCGCAAGATCGGCGATGGCGAGTACCGCTTTGGCGTGCGCCCCAGCCACCTGAGTCTGGTGCCATCCAACGATGATGATCTTGAGCTGGCAGTGACGGTAGAGCTGGCGGAAATCAGCGGCTCTGAGACGTTTCTGCATGTGCGTAACGAGCATTTTCCGCTGGTGCTGCACTTGCCGGGGGTACATGCCTACGACGTTGATGCGTCGATTCGGGTGTACATCCCGACCCATAAATTGTTCGTGTTCGATGAGCAGGGTCGCCTGATTCAGGCACCCGGCTTGCGTATGGCGAGGGTTGCCTGATGGCCGAGATCCGACTGCAAAACCTCGCTCACAGCTATAGCAAACATCCCAACGGGCCAGAGGATTACGCGATTCGTGAGATGAGTCATATCTGGGAGCAGGGCGGGGCGTACGCACTGCTAGGGCCTTCCGGGTGTGGTAAATCGACTTTGCTGAACGTCATTTCCGGGTTGCTCAGCCCTTCGGAAGGCCAGGTGATGTTTGACTCCAAAGTGGTCAACGACCTGTCGCCAGAGCAGCGCAACATCGCGCAGGTTTTCCAGTTTCCGGTGGTCTACGACACCATGACGGTGTACGACAACCTCGCCTTTCCCCTGCGCAATCAGGGCATGGACGAGAAAAGGATTCAAACCAAGGTTCATGAAATTGCCGATGTGCTGGACCTGCAGCCTTTACTGAAGAAAAAGGCCCGTAACCTCACCGCTGACGAAAAGCAGAAAGTCTCCATGGGTCGTGGTTTGGTGCGTGATGACGTGTCGGCGATTCTGTTCGACGAGCCGCTGACCGTGATCGACCCGCATTTGAAGTGGAAGCTGCGGCGCAAGCTCAAGCAGATTCACGAGCAGTTCAACATCACCATGGTTTACGTCACCCATGATCAGCTCGAAGCTTCGACCTTCGCTGACAAGATCGCGGTGATGTACGGCGGTGCGATTGTCCAGTTCGGTACCCCACGAGAGTTGTTCGAAAAGCCACGTCACACGTTCGTTGGTTATTTCATCGGTAGCCCGGGGATGAATCTCATTGAAGTCACCCCGCAAGCCGGCGGTGTCGGCTTTGGTGATGCTCATCTGCCGCTGTCCGAATCCATGCAGCAGCTCATCGCCGAAAAAAAATGGACCAGCCTGAAAGTCGGCATCCGGCCCGAGTTTGTGCATGTCTGGGACGGACCGGTGGACGATGCGTTATGCGCTGAGGTCAGTCACGTTGAAGACCTTGGCACTTACAAGATTCTAACCCTGCGTCTCGCCGGGCAAGCCTTGAAAGTGCGGCTGCAGGAAGACAAGCCGGTGCCCGTGGGCCAGGCCTGGATCAGCTTCCCGAGCCAGTGGCTGATGGTCTATGCGGACGATTACTTGCTGGAGTCAGGCCATGAATAATAAGGTTCAGAACAACAAGGCGTGGTGGTTGGTATTGCCGGTTTTCCTGCTGGTGGCGTTCAGCGCCATTATTCCGATGATGACCGTCGTCAACTACTCGGTGCAGGACATCTTCGACCAATCCAGCCGCTACTTTGTCGGCACTGACTGGTTCAGACAGGTGTTGCAGGACCCGCGTCTGCACGACTCATTGCTACGCCAGTTCATCTATTCCGCTTGCGTTCTGTTGATTGAGATTCCGCTGGGGATCGCCATCGCGCTGTGCATGCCGAGCAAGGGGCGCTGGTCCACGGTGTGCCTGATCGTGATGACCATTCCGCTGCTGATCCCGTTCAACGTCGTCGGCACTATCTGGCAGATCTTTGGCCGCGGCGATATCGGGTTGCTGGGCTACACGCTGAATAACGTTCTCGGCATCAATTACAACTATGCGGCCAACGCATCGGACGCCTGGGTGACGGTGTTGATCATTGATGTCTGGCACTGGACATCGCTGGTTGCGCTGCTTTGCTATTCCGGCTTGCGAGCGATCCCGGATGTTTACTACCAGGCAGCACGTATTGATCGGGCCTCCAGTTGGGCGGTGTTCCGACATATCCAGTTGCCGAAGATGAAGAGCGTGCTGCTGATTGCTGTGATGTTGCGCTTCATGGACAGCTTCATGATCTACACCGAACCGTTCGTGCTGACCGGCGGCGGGCCGGGCAACTCCACCACCTTCCTCAGTCAGACCCTGACGACCATGGCGCTGGGCCAATTCGACCTGGGGCCTGCGGCGGCATTCTCGCTGGTGTATTTCCTGATCATCCTGCTGGTGTCGTGGGTGTTCTACACCGCCATGACCCATAGCGAAAAGAACTGAGGAGGCGGACATGAACCTGCGCAAAGTCATACCGCTGTGGATTTACCTGCTGTTTCTGCTGGTGCCGATCTACTGGCTGGTGAACATGTCGTTCAAGACCAACACTGAAATCCTCGGCGGCCTGACGCTGTGGCCGCAAGATTTCACCCTGGCCAACTACAAGGTGATTTTCACCGACGAGAGTTGGTACAGCGGCTACATTAATTCCCTGTACTACGTTTGCCTCAATACCGTGATCTCGCTAAGCGTCGCCTTGCCCGCCGCTTATGCGTTTTCCCGCTATCGTTTTCTGGGCGACAAGCACCTGTTCTTCTGGCTGTTGACCAATCGCATGGCACCGCCTGCGGTTTTCCTGCTGCCATTCTTCCAGCTGTATTCGTCCATCGGCCTGTTCGATACCCACATCGCGGTGGCGTTGGCCCACTGTCTGTTCAACGTACCGTTGGCGGTGTGGATTCTGGAGGGCTTCATGTCCGGCGTACCCAAGGAGATAGACGAAACTGCTTATATCGACGGTTACAGCTTTCCCAAATTCTTCGCGAAGATATTTGTGCCGCTGATTGGCTCGGGCATAGGCGTGACGGCGTTCTTCTGTTTCATGTTCTCCTGGGTCGAGTTGCTGCTGGCTCGTACCTTGACGTCGGTCAACGCCAAGCCGATTGCTGCGGTGATGACCCGCACGGTATCGGCCTCCGGTATTGACTGGGGCGTGCTGGCGGCGGCGGGGGTGTTGACCATCCTGCCGGGCATGCTGGTGATCTGGTTTGTTCGTAACCATGTGGTCAAGGGCTTTGCTCTTGGTCGAGTCTGAGGAGTCGAAAAATGGAGTGGATGTCCTGGACACTGCCCACCGCGATCTTCTTCGGCAGCATTGCTTTGCTGTTGGCAGGGATGACGGTGTGGGAATTGCGCTCGGCCAGTATTGAGCGACGTGGTTTTCTTCCGATTGCCACCACGCGTGGCGACCGACTGTTCATTGGGTTGCTGGGGAGTGCCTATCTGCACCTGCTGGTGATTGGTGCGACCAGCTGGAGTATCTGGGTCGCCTCGGGCATATCCCTGGTGTGGCTGCTGGTAGTGATGCGGTGGGGTTAGAAAGCGGATGCGCCCGGTCGCGGGCTGATCCGGTAAGCGGTATTCGAAGCGGGACTACATAAGAAACAACACTGGAGGTGTCTATGTTCAATAAGAAAAACAAGCTGCGACATAGCGTGACGTTGGCGACAATGGTGATGCTCAGTGGATTGAGCGTGTCGGCATGGGCGGATCAATACGAAGATGCGGCCAAGAAGTGGGCAGCCAGCGAGTTCAAACCGAGCACGCTGTCCGATGCCGAGCAACTGAAGGAGCTGGAGTGGTTCATCAAGGCTGCCGAGCCGTTCCGCGGCATGGACATCAAGGTGGTTTCCGAAACCTTGACCACCCACGAGTACGAATCGAAAACCCTGGCCAAAGCCTTCACTGAGATCACCGGCATCAAAGTCACCCATGACTTGCTGCAGGAAGGTGACGTGATTGAAAAGCTGCAGACCGCCATGCAGTCGGACAAAAGTATTTATGACGGCTGGGTGAATGACTCCGACCTGATCGGTACCCATTTCCGTTACGGTAAGGCGATGTCCCTGACCGATCTGATGGCAAGTCCCGAAGGCAGCAAAGTCACTTCGCCGACCCTGGACCTGAAGGATTTTATCGGTACCTCGTTCACCACCGCACCGGACGGCAAGCTGTATCAACTGCCCGATCAGCAGTTCGCCAACCTGTACTGGTTCCGTGCTGACTGGTTTGATCGTGCAGACCTGAAAGAGAAATTCAAGGCCAAGTACGGCTACGAGCTGGGTGTTCCGGTCAACTGGTCGGCGTATGAAGATATCGCCAAGTTCTTCAGCGAAGACGTGAAGGAAATCGACGGCAAGAAAGTCTATGGCCACATGGACTACGGCAAGAAAGACCCGTCCCTGGGCTGGCGCTTTACCGATGCCTGGTTCTCTATGGCGGGCAGCGGCGACAAAGGACTTCCTAATGGTCTGCCGGTAGATGAATGGGGTATCCGCGTAGAGGACTGCCGTCCGGTGGGTTCGAGCATTACCCGCGGCGGCGATACCAACGGGCCGGCTGCGGTGTTTGCGACCCAGAAATACATCGACTGGCTGAAAGCCTACGCACCGCCTGAAGCTGCGGGCATGACGTTTTCCGAGTCCGGGCCGGTGCCTTCGCAGGGTAACGTGGCTCAGCAGATTTTCTGGTACACCGCTTTCACCGCAGACATGACCAAAGCGGGTCTGCCTGTCATGAATGCCGATGGCACGCCTAAATGGCGTATGGCGCCTTCGCCAAAAGGCCCGTACTGGAAGGAAGGCATGAAGCTCGGCTATCAGGACGTGGGTTCCTGGACCTTCCTCAAGTCTTCCGATGAGAAAAAACGTCTGGCTGCCTGGCTCTACGCGCAGTTTGTAACGTCGAAAAGCGTCTCTCTGAAGAAAACCATCGTGGGCCTGACGCCGATTCGTGAGTCGGACATCAACTCCAAGGAAATGACCGCACTGGCACCCAAACTCGGTGGTCTCGTAGAGTTCTACCGCAGCCCGGCCCGCGTTCAGTGGTCGCCTACGGGCACCAACGTGCCGGATTATCCGAAACTTGCGCAGCTGTGGTGGAGTCATGTTGCCGAGGCGGTAACCGGCGAGAAAACCGCACAGCAGGCGCTGGACGGTCTGGCCAAGGATCAGGACGCGATCATGACGCGCATCGAGCGCTCCAAGGTTCAGGACGCCAGCAAGTGTGCGCCTAAAATGAACCCGGAAACCTCGGCAGAAGAGTGGTACACCAAAGCCGAGCAGAGTGGCGGCAAGTTCCTGGCCCCGCAACGCAAGTTGGCCAACGAGAAGCCAAAGGGCGAGACCATCGCCTACTCTGACCTGTTGAAGAGCTGGGAGGCGGCCAAGAAGTAAGGCTGTCGAAGAATGAAAAACGGCACCCTTGGGTGCCGTTTTCTATTGCATGACGCGGTGTATCAAACGTGCAGGGTTTCTGCTGCGTACAGGGTATTTTCAAGCAGGCAGGCGCGAGTCATCGGGCCTACGCCACCCGGTACTGGCGTGATCCAGCCAGCGCGGGGCAGGGCGGTTTCGTACACCACATCGCCGACCAGCTTGCCGTCGTCCTGACGGTTGATGCCAACGTCGATGACGATCGCGCCTTCCTTGATCCACTCACCCTTGACCAGGCCTGGTTTGCCAGCGGCAACTACCACCAGATCGGCACGGCCAACGTGGCCCGCCAGATCCTTGGTGAAGCGATGGGTGACGGTCACAGTGCAACCTGCCAGCAGCAGTTCCATGGCCATAGGCCGGCCAACGATGTTGGAAGCGCCCACTACCACGGCGTCCAGCCCATAAAGGTCGACGCCGGTGCTTTCCAGCAGGGTCATGATGCCTTTAGGGGTGCAGGGGCGTAGCAGCGGAATGCGCTGGGCCAGGCGGCCGACGTTATAAGGATGGAAACCATCCACGTCTTTATCCGGGCGAATGCGCTCCAGCAGCAGGGAGGCGTCGAGGTGTTCAGGCAGCGGCAGTTGCAGCAGCACGCCGTCGATGTTCGCATCGTCATTCAGACGATCGATCAGTTCGGTGAGCTCTGCCTGGGACGTCTGCGCAGGCAGGTCATAAGCCTGGGAGATGAAGCCGACTTCTTCACAGTCTTTACGCTTGTGCGAGACATAGACCTGAGAGGCGGGATCGCTGCCCACCAGAATCACTGCCAGGCCGGGTGTACGCAGGCCTTGCTCGCGACGTTCGGCGACCCGTTTGGCGATCTGCTGGCGCAGGCTGGCTGCGATCGCTTTGCCGTCGATTAGTTTTGCAGTCATTACGCGTGATTAACCATCGAGAGGGATCGGAAAAGAGCGTGCATTCTCGCATGTCGTGGCGCGTGGGCAAAGGCGCTTGGTCTGCATATTCTCCTAACTCCTTTATCTAACTGAATTTTTTTCTAAAAAAGAGTTGACGACCTTTAGGCTCGTCTATAAGATTCGTCGCACTTGCCGGGTACAACCCAGCACTGGTTAAGCTAGCGCTGATAACCAAGTCGATGTTAGATGAGGTTCGGTGTTAAATCAGGCAGAGCTGTTACTTGGCTCGGTGTGATTAAAAAGCCTTTTAATTTGTAATCGTTAAAGAGTACAGATTATATAAGTGCCCGTAGCTCAGCTGGATAGAGCATCCGCCTTCTAAGCGGATGGTCGCAGGTTCGAGTCCTGCCGGGTGCGCCATTAAGGCTGCTTTGGCAAGTGCAAGTAAGATGTCACGGTTACAACGCAATATGGTGGGCGTAGCTCAGTTGGTAGAGCACGGGATTGTGACTCCCGTTGTCGAGGGTTCGATCCCCTTCGTCCACCCCATATTCAGGAAGGCGCCAGACTTATAATCTGGCGCCTTTGCTTTAAAAGCTTGTACGCGGATGTGGTGGAATTGGTAGACACACTGGATTTAGGTTCCAGCGCCGCAAGGTGTGAGAGTTCGAGTCTCTCCGTCCGCACCAAGATTAGAACGCGTCATAGCTGCTATGCGGTCATGACGTTATAGAAAAGCCGCCTAGTGCGGCTTTTTTTGTTTCAGCATTATTGTTTTTCGTCTCGCT
Organism: Pseudomonas viridiflava; assembly: GCF_900602065.1. Classification (GTDB taxonomy): domain Bacteria; phylum Pseudomonadota; class Gammaproteobacteria; order Pseudomonadales; family Pseudomonadaceae; genus Aquipseudomonas. Next base: position 62,011 of record NZ_UWFN01000310.1, read on the forward strand.
GATCGGCCAGCCTGGCTGCCGTCGGTCGTGCGGGGTGTGCTTCGCGGAATGGAATCGACGCTGAGGCCGAGTGCGTGATGCCTTGTACAAGGCCGTGCCAGACGCGTTTCGGTCAGTCGAGAGTAGCTGCGGTTGCCAGTCGCTGATCGTCTGATTCCTTCCTTTATATGCGCCCTGTTTCAGTAGGGTGACTTCTTGAGTTTGACCCACTAGAATGCATGCCCTTGATTCTGGGGTCGGAAACGCCGGCTAACGTCTGTGCAACGAGGAATATCCATGCAAGTTTCTGTTGAAAATACTTCCGCTCTTGAGCGCCGCATGACCATTGGCGTGCCTGCCGAACGCATCGAGACTGAAGTCAACAAGCGTCTGCAGCAGACCGCACGTAAAGCCAAGATCCCTGGCTTCCGTCCAGGCAAAGTGCCTATGAGCGTGATCCGTCAGCGTTATGAAGACGGCGCGCGTCAGGAAGCGCTGGGTGATTTGATCCAGGCTACTTTCTACGAGGCAGTGGTTGAGCAGAAGCTTAATCCGGCGGGTGCACCTGCTGTAGAGCCAAAGACCTTTGAAAAAGGCAAGGATCTGGAATACATCGCTACTTTCGAAGTATTCCCTGAATTTACCGTTGCCGGTTTCGAGTCCATCGCCGTTGAGCGTCTGTCTGCAGACGTTGCTGACGCCGATCTGGACAATATGCTGGAAATTCTGCGCAAGCAGAACGTTCGTTTCGAAGTGGCTGAGCGTGCCGCCCAGAACGAAGACCAACTGAACATCGATTTCGTTGGCAAGGTTGATGGCGAAGCATTCGCTGGCGGTTCCGCCGCTGGCACTCAGTTGGTACTGGGTTCCGGTCGTATGATCCCTGGCTTCGAAGACGGTCTGGTTGGCGCCAAAGCTGGCGAAGAGCGCGTTCTGAACCTGACTTTCCCGGAAGACTATCAGAACCTTGAGCTGGCTGGTAAAGCTGCTGAGTTCACCGTAACCGTCAACACTGTTTCCGAGCCTAAGCTGCCTGAGCTGAACGAAGAGTTCTTCAAGCAGTTCGGTATCAAGGAAACCGGTATCGAAGGCTTCCGCACCGAAGTTCGCAAGAACATGGAGCGCGAGCTGCGTCAGGCCATCAAGTCCAAGGTCAAGAATCAGGTAATGGACGGCTTGCTGGCCGCCAACCCGATCGAAGTGCCTAAAGCGCTGCTTGAAAACGAAGTGAATCGTCTGCGCGTTCAGGCTGTTCAGCAGTTCGGTGGCAACATCAAGCCTGATCAACTGCCAGCCGAGCTGTTCGAAGAGCAAGCCAAACGTCGCGTTGAGCTGGGTCTGATCGTTGCTGAAGTGGTCAAGCAATTCGGCCTCAAGCCTGATGACACCCGCGTTCGCGAGCTGATTCAGGAAATGGCTTCTGCTTATCAAGAGCCAGAGCAGGTCGTGGCCTGGTACTACAAGAACGACCAGCAAATGAACGAAGTTCGTTCGGTTGTGCTTGAAGAGCAAGTTGTGGATACTGTTTTGCAGAAAGCTAGCGTGACCGAGAAGTCGGTCTCCTACGAAGAAGCTGTCAAGCCGGTGGAAGCTCCACAAGCCGACTGATTTGTTTTCTCGTTCGAAAACACCTACAAGCCAGCCTTCGCGCTGGCTTGTGCGTATTCAAGAAATGACTATTTGGGAGTGAATGCGAGACATGTCCCGCAATTCTTATATTCAGCAGCACTCTGACATCCAGGCCGCAGGCGGCCTGGTCCCGATGGTTATCGAGCAGTCCGCCCGTGGCGAACGCGCCTATGACATCTATTCGCGCCTTCTCAAGGAGCGAGTGATCTTTCTGGTAGGTCCGGTAGAAGACTACATGGCCAACCTGATTTGCGCGCAACTGCTGTTCCTTGAAGCGGAAAACCCGGACAAGGATATCCATCTTTACATCAACTCGCCGGGCGGTTCGGTGACGGCTGGTATGTCGATCTACGACACCATGCAGTTCATCAAGCCTAACGTGTCGACTACCTGCATCGGTCAGGCGTGCAGCATGGGCGCGTTTCTGTTGACTGCCGGTGCGCCGGGCAAGCGTTTCTGTCTGCCAAACTCCCGCGTGATGATTCACCAGCCATTGGGTGGTTTCCAGGGTCAGGCTTCGGATATCGAAATCCACGCCAAGGAAATCCTCTTCATTCGTGAGCGTCTCAACACGCTGATGGCCAAGCACAGCGGGCATACTCTGGAAGAGATCGAGCGTGACACCAACCGCGATAACTTCATGAGCGCAGAAGCCGCGCGTGAGTACGGCTTGATCGACGAAGTCATCAGTCAGCGTCCCGCTTAAATAAGCAGCTCAAATAAGGTTGGTCGGTTGCTCTGATCACCTGCGGGCTTGAAAAAGCCCGCAATAGCCTTCATCTTGTGTTGCAAGCCTATCGGATTTGGATCGAACGAATGACTGACACCCGCAACGGCGAGGACAACGGCAAGCTGCTCTATTGCTCCTTCTGTGGCAAAAGCCAGCATGAAGTACGCAAATTGATTGCCGGTCCCTCGGTCTTTATCTGCGACGAGTGCGTCGACCTGTGCAATGACATCATCCGTGAGGAGGTGCAAGAAGCTCAGGCCGAAAGCAGCGCGCATAAATTGCCTTCGCCTAAAGAAATCAGCGGCATCCTTGACCAGTACGTTATTGGTCAGGAGCGTGCCAAAAAGGTTTTGGCCGTAGCGGTGTACAACCACTACAAGCGCCTGAACCAGCGTGACAAAAAGAATGACGACGTCGAGCTCGGCAAGAGCAACATCTTGCTGATCGGTCCGACAGGCTCGGGTAAAACCCTGCTTGCCGAGACACTGGCTCGTTTACTGAACGTTCCGTTCACTATTGCCGACGCAACCACCCTTACCGAGGCGGGTTACGTGGGTGAAGATGTCGAGAACATCATTCAGAAATTGCTGCAGAAGTGTGATTACGATGTAGAAAAAGCCCAGATGGGCATCGTCTATATCGATGAGATCGACAAGATCTCGCGCAAGTCTGATAACCCTTCCATCACCCGGGACGTTTCCGGTGAGGGCGTACAGCAGGCTCTGCTCAAGTTGATCGAAGGCACGGTCGCTTCCGTTCCGCCTCAAGGTGGTCGCAAGCATCCGCAGCAGGAATTCCTTCAGGTTGACACGCGCAACATCCTGTTCATCTGCGGCGGTGCGTTCTCTGGCCTGGAAAAGGTTATTCAAAACCGTTCCACCAAAGGCGGCATCGGTTTCAACGCAGAAGTACGCAGCAAGGAAGAGGGCAAGAAGGTTGGCGAATCCCTGCGTGAAGTCGAGCCTGACGATCTGGTCAAGTTCGGTTTGATTCCGGAGTTCGTGGGTCGTCTGCCGGTTCTGGCAACGCTGGACGAGCTGGACGAAGCTGCGCTGATGCAGATTCTGACCGAGCCGAAGAATGCGCTGACCAAGCAGTACGCCAAGCTGTTCGAAATGGAAGGTGTGGACCTCGAGTTCCGTACTGACGCTCTGAAGTCCGTCGCTCGTCGTGCGCTTGAGCGCAAGACCGGCGCACGTGGCCTGCGCTCCATTCTCGAAGGTGTTCTGCTCGACACCATGTACGAGATTCCGTCGCAGACTGATGTGAGCAAAGTGGTGATCGACGAAAGCGTAATTGAAGGCACGTCCAAGCCGCTGCTGATCTACGAAAACAGCGAGCCACCTGCCAAGGTTGCGCCCGACGCGTGAGTGATACTGCTGCATGAATAAAATGCTGCACAAATAGAGAGGGGCCTTCGGGCCCCTTTTTGCATTTCCTGCTTAAAGGCTTGTTTTTTCAGGTGTCTACCCCCATCTTGGACTCAAGCTCATTCCAGTCCACGGCCACATGGCCGCCGTAGAGGCGAAATCATGAAAACGACCATTGAATTGCCTCTCTTGCCATTGCGCGATGTTGTGGTGTATCCGCACATGGTTATCCCGCTGTTCGTGGGGCGCGAGAAGTCTATCGAAGCCCTTGAGGCGGCGATGACAGGCGACAAGCAAATACTGCTGCTCGCGCAAAGAAATCCTGCCGATGATGATCCGGGTGAAGACGCTCTTTATAACGTCGGCACCATTGCAACCGTATTGCAATTGCTCAAACTGCCCGACGGCACTGTAAAAGTGCTGGTAGAAGGTGAGCAGCGCGGGTCTGTTGACCGCTTTATCGAAGTTGATGGTCACTGCCGCGCTGAAGTGACCTTGATTGATGAGGTCGATGCGCCTGATCGTGAATCTGAAGTGTTCGTGCGTAGCCTTCTGGCGCAGTTCGAACAGTATGTCCAGTTGGGCAAGAAAGTCCCTGCTGAAGTGCTGTCTTCACTCAACAGCATTGATGAGCCTGGTCGTCTGGTCGACACCATGGCAGCGCACATGGCGCTGAAAATCGAGCAGAAGCAGGAAATTCTCGAAATCATTGATCTGCCAGCCCGTGTCGAGCATGTGCTGGCCTTGCTGGATGCAGAAATCGACCTGTTGCAGGTCGAGAAGCGTATTCGCGGTCGTGTCAAAAAACAGATGGAGCGCAGTCAGCGCGAGTACTACCTGAATGAGCAGATGAAGGCCATTCAGAAGGAGCTCGGCGACAGCGAAGAGGGCCACAACGAGATCGAAGAGCTGAAAAAGCGCATCGATGCCGCCGGTTTGCCCAAGGACGCTTTGGCCAAGGCCACCGCTGAGCTGAATAAACTCAAGCAGATGTCGCCGATGTCCGCTGAGGCAACCGTTGTACGCTCTTACATCGACTGGCTGGTTCAGGTGCCTTGGAAGGCACAGAGCAAGGTTCGCCTGGATCTGGCTCGTGCGGAAGATATTCTCGACGCGGACCATTACGGCCTTGAAGAAGTCAAAGAGCGCATTCTCGAATACCTCGCCGTGCAAAAGCGCGTGAAGAAAATTCGCGGGCCGGTTCTTTGCCTTGTCGGTCCACCAGGTGTGGGTAAAACCTCCCTTGCCGAGTCGATTGCGAGCGCGACTAACCGTAAATTTGTTCGTATGGCCCTTGGTGGTGTGCGTGATGAAGCGGAAATTCGCGGTCACCGCCGGACTTACATCGGTTCGATGCCGGGAAGATTGATACAAAAGATGACAAAGGTGGGTGTCCGCAACCCTCTGTTCCTGCTCGATGAAATCGACAAGATGGGCAGTGACATGCGTGGCGATCCAGCTTCGGCGTTGCTTGAAGTGCTCGATCCAGAGCAGAACCACAACTTCAACGATCATTACCTGGAAGTCGATTACGATCTTTCCGATGTGATGTTCCTGTGCACCGCGAACTCGATGAACATCCCGGCGGCGCTGCTGGACCGGATGGAAGTCATTCGTCTGCCTGGCTACACCGAAGACGAAAAGATCAATATTGCCGTCAAATACCTCTCGCCAAAACAGCTGCAGGCCAACGGCCTGAAGAAGGGTGAGATTGAGTTTGACGAGGAAGCCATTCGCGACATCGTCCGTTATTACACCCGTGAGGCGGGTGTGCGTAGCCTTGAGCGGCAGATCGCCAAGGTGTGCCGCAAGGCGGTCAAAGAGCACGCACAGGAAAAACGTTTCTCGATCCGCGTTACCGCAGAAATGCTTGAGCATTTCCTCGGCGTTCGCAAGTTCCGCTATGGTCTGGCCGAGCAACAGGATCAGATCGGTCAGGTGACGGGTCTGGCGTGGACGCAGGTGGGCGGCGAATTGCTGACGATCGAAGCCGCAGTAGTGCCGGGTAAAGGGCAGCTCATCAAAACCGGTTCGCTGGGCGATGTGATGGTCGAATCGATTACTGCTGCGCTGACGGTTGTTCGCAGTCGTGCGAAGAGCCTGGGAATCCCTCTGGACTTCCATGAGAAGCGTGACACTCACATCCACATGCCGGAAGGGGCCACCCCTAAAGATGGCCCTAGCGCAGGCGTAGGCATGTGCACGGCCCTTGTTTCAGCCCTGACACAGATTCCGGTGCGCGCTGATGTGGCAATGACCGGTGAAATCACTCTTCGCGGGCAGGTTCTGGCGATCGGTGGTCTCAAGGAAAAACTCCTGGCTGCACACCGTGGTGGTATCAAAACGGTGATCATTCCAGAGGAAAACGTGCGCGATCTGAAGGAGATTCCGGACAACATCAAGCAGGACCTGCAGATCAAGCCGGTTAAATGGATTGACGAAGTCCTGCAAATTGCGCTGCAATACGCGCCGGAGCCCTTGCCGGATGTGGCTCCGGAGATGGTTGCGAAGGATGAAAAGCGCGAGTCTGACTCTAAGGAAAGAATTAGCACGCATTAGTCTGGACGGCCTTCCTTGACAGCTTTTTAGAGCCCTTGTTATAAAGCGGCTCTTCTAAGCGTCTGTAGGCCATTCAGCGCTCGTTTTTGCTACACCAAAAAAACTTAGAAACATACTCAATAGAGATAAGGGGACTTAGAGTGAACAAGTCGGAACTGATTGATGCTATCGCCGCATCCGCTGATATCCCGAAAGCTGCTGCTGGCCGTGCGCTGGACGCAGTAATCGAATCCGTCACTGGCGCTCTGAAGGCCGGCGACTCCGTTGTACTGGTTGGTTTCGGCACTTTCTCCGTGACTGATCGTCCAGCGCGTATCGGTCGTAACCCTCAGACGGGTAAGACGCTTGAAATCGCTGCTGCTAAAAAACCAGGTTTCAAAGCCGGTAAAGCACTGAAAGAAGCTGTCAACTAAGTTCTCAAAGCCTTTGCCCAACCGATCAGGGTTCAACCTGTGTCGGCAGCGAAGCGGTAGTGCGGCTGGTCTGAATCCGGCCTGACACACCCGGGTCGTGGGTTTCAGCCCCGTCCGCTTCGCCAGTTACGAGAAGGCGCATCCTCGGATGCGCCTTTCTTCTATCCGCTTTCTACCCACGCTCCGCGGTTGGTTAGTCAGTACAACCGTTTTGGGGGACGCATGCTGCAGAACATCAGGGACAATTCACAAGGCTGGATTGCCAAGACCATCATCGGAATCATCATCGCATTGATGGCGTTGACCGGATTCGATGCGATTTTTACCGCAACCAGTACCGCTCAGGATGCTGCCAAGGTCAACGGTGACGAGATCACCAAGACCGAGCTGAGCCAGGCGATCGATATGCAACGGCGTCAGCTGGTGCAGCAGCTGGGCAAGGATTTCGATCCTGCTCTGCTCGATGAAAAAATGCTTCATGATTCGGCATTGAAAGGCCTCGTCGATCGCAAGCTGTTGCTTCAAGGTGCTGACAAGGCGAAGTTCTCCTTCTCGGAAGCTGCTCTGGATCAGCAGATTTTGCAGACGCCTGAATTCCAGGTTGACGGCAAGTTCAATGCTGACCGTTTTGACCAGGTCATCCGTCAGTTGGGCTTCACCCGGTTGCAGTTCCGCCAGATGCTGGCCCAGGAAATGCTGATTGGTCAGGTTCGTGCCGGTGTTGCCGGTAGCGCATTTGTTACCGATGCTCAGGTTGACGCATTTGCCCGTCTGGAAAAGCAGACCCGTGATTTTGCTTCGATCACCCTGACCGCTGATACCTCGGCCGTCAAAGTGACTGACGATGAAGTCAAGGCGCACTACGACGAGCACGCCAAAGAGTTCATGAGCCCAGAGCAAGTGGTACTTGATTACATCGAGCTGAAGAAGTCTGACTTCTTCGACAAGGTGCAGGTCAAGGACGAAGATTTGCAGGCGGCTTACCAGAAGGAAATCGCTAATCTTGCCGAGCAGCGCCGTGGCGCGCACATCCTGATTGATGTGAACGACAAGATGACTGACGAGCAGGCCAAGGCGAAGATTGAAGAAATTCAACAGCGTCTGGCCAAGGGCGAAGACTTCGCCGCGCTGGCCAAGGAGTTCTCGCAGGACCCGGGTTCGGCGTCCAAAGGCGGTGATCTGGGTTATGCAGGCAAGGGTGTCTACGACCCGGCCTTTGAAGATGCGCTGTATGCGCTGAACAAAGACCAGGTGTCGGCGCCGGTTCGCAGTGATTTCGGTTGGCATTTGATCAAGCTGCTGGGTGTTGAAGCACCATCGGTGCCGAGCTTCGCCAGTCTCAAAGGCAAGCTGACCAACGATCTGAAATCTCAGCAGGTCGAGCAGCGTTTCGTCGAGGCTACCAAGCAGCTCGAAGATTCGGCGTTCGAAGCCTCCGATCTGGCTCAGCCTGCGCAGGATCTGGGTCTGAAAGTGCAGACGACTGCGCCATTTGGTCGTGAAGGCGGCGAAGGTCTGACTGCCAACCGTGCAGTCATTCAGGCGGCTTTCAGTCCTGAGGTGCTTGAAGAGGGCTCCAACAGCAACGCGCTGGAACTGGATCCTGAAACCGTGCTGGTGGTTCGCTCCAAAGAGCATCGCATGCCGGAACAACTGCCTCTGGAGGCTGTTGCTACCGCCATTCGCGCCAAGCTGGTCAGGGATCACGCTGCTGAAGCAGTCAAGGCCAAAGGCGAAGCGCTTTTGGCTGGCCTGCGCGACGGCAAGACGCCTCTCGCTGCCAAGCAGGATGGCCATAGCTGGAAGGTGATGGAAGCGGTCACTCGTGGTCAGGAAGGCGTTGATCCAACCGTGCTACAAGCGCTGTTCCGCATGCCCAAGCCTGAAGGTAAGGACAAGCCTGAGTTCACCAGCCTTTCGCTGGCAGATGGCAGCTTCGTGATTGTGCGCCTCAATGGCGTCAATGAGGCTGCTCCGGCGACGGATGCGGAGAAATCCCAGTACCGTCGCTTCCTGGCTTCGCGTGCCGGTCAGCAGGATTTCGCTGCTTATCGTGCGCAGCTGGAAAGCAAGGCGAAGATCGAACGCTTCTGATGGTTTGATCGTGTGCTAATAAAAAGGCCGCTCATTGAGCGGCCTTTTTTTATCTGGAGGATTTTCTGTAAGGGCTGCCCATTTACCTGTGGCGCCGATCTGTCTTGCGGCAGGCATCTGACGTGAAGGAGCTGCCGAAGGCTGCGATGGCGGCAAGTCAGGATAAATGCTTCGCAGCCTTCGGCAGCTCCTACAGAAAGCGCGTTTAATATCAGTAACCGTTATTTTGTTTGATAGAAACCGCCACCCACCGCGAATAGTGGGATGTCAGCGCTTGGCATCCTGCGCAAAAGCCCTCACAGCATCTACAGCGTTACTCGTGCCTTCGCTGATCCGCACAATCACGGCGCCAGCCTGATCTGCGAGCTCCACGCCTTTGATGGCGTTGTTGCGGGTGTGGTCCATGCTGGTAATGGCTTGCTGGGTTTCAGTCTGAATCATGCCGATCATTTCTGAAATCTCGGCGGTGGAGCGGCTGGTGCGTCCTGCCAGTTGCCGAACCTCATCTGCTACCACCGCGAAGCCCCGACCCTGATCACCGGCACGGGCGGCCTCAATGGCTGCGTTGAGCGCCAGCAGATTGGTTTGCTCGGCAATGCTGCGAATCGTATTGACGATGGTCGTGATCTGCTCGGAGCGCTCTCCCAGTTGAGAGATGATTCGCGACGACGCTTCGATACTCGACGATATCTGGCGCATCTCGCTGGCGGCCTGATGAATGACCTGAGTCCCTTGCTCAGTGACGGTCTGCGTTTCCACGGACAGGTGGTACGCCTGTGCGGCACTGCTGGCGTCGCGTTCGTGCTGTTCAACACGGGACGTGATATCCGAAGCAAACTTGACCACCTTGAACAGCTTGCCATTGGCGTCATAGACCGGGTTATAGCTGGCCTCAAGCCATATAACATTGCCGTGTCGACCGACTCGTTTGAATTGTCCGTTGAAAAACTCACCGCGGTTTAACTGCTGCCAGAAATCACGGTATTCACTGCTATTGATCAGCTCGGGCGGGCATAGCATGCGGTGATTCTTACCGATGAGATCGGCCGCTTTGTAGCCGAGCAGGCGCGTCAGATTATCGTTTGCGCACAGGATCTGACCGTTCAGGTCGAACTCGATAACGCCCATGGCTCGGTCCAGCGCAGAGAGTTTGCTTCTGGTCTCGCTTTCAGCCTCTACTTTTTCTGTGACATCCATAGCGTACTTGACGATCTTCGTGACGTTGCCTGCTTCGTCCCTGATCGGGTTGTAGCTGGCCTCTAACCAGATCTGCAAGCCATCACCCGATACCCGGAGGAAGGTGCCCGAAACGAACTCACCAGCACGTAGCCGCGACCAGAGCAGCTGGTATTCGGCACTCTGTGCGTAGATGGGGGTGCAAAAGCGCTTGTGCTCCTGGCCAATCACGTCATCGGCCCGGCAGTGCATGGTCTTCAGGAAGTTGTCGTTGGCATTTAGCACCCTGCCGCTGGTATCAAATTCAATAACTGCCATTGAGCGATCGATGGCCTTGAGCAGGCTCGCTTGGCGATCGATGATTTGCTGAAGGGCTAACAATTCTTTCTTGGCAGTATTGAATAGCATGGGGGCAGCCTCGGTAAGGACATTCTATTTATGATCCTTATCCGTGGTCAGAAGGGCGCTGTTGTGCCCCCCATGCTCATCCATTCGCGTCAACGCCATCATAAATGGCATTCGGCATATTTGTACAAATAATTATACGAAAACTGTTTTTTGTATAAGTATTTGCCCGGTTGACCACGAGTCTCATTCGTTTAAGGTGGTCGCACCGCAATTAGAAGGAGATCCGTATGCGTATCGGTTTGGTTGGCTATGGCAAGGGTGGCCGTTACTTCCATGCGCCGCTCATCGCCAGTCTGCCGGATGCAATGTTCGTGGGAGTGGTCACTCGTTCCCCCGAGCGCCGACAAGAGCTTGCTCAGGATCATCCCGAGGTGCGGGCCTTTAATAGCTTGGCTGATCTGGTCGCCGCAGGCGTGGATGCGGTGGCGATTTCTACCCCTATGGCCTCCAGGCCAGCGCTGATTCGGGAGGCGATCGAGCTGGGCGTGGCGGTGGTCAGCGACAAGCCCTTCGCCGCTGATGCTGCGCAGGCTTGTGCGTTGGTCGAGGCTGCGGAGCATAAGGGGGTCATGCTCAGCGTTTATCAGAACCGGCGCTGGGATTCGGATTTTCTGACCGTGCGCAAGTTAATCGCCGACGGGGTGCTAGGCGAGGTTTCCCGTTTCGAGTCTCGCGTTGAACGCTATTCGCCTAAATCCGTGGGCAAGGCTGCGGGTGGCGGCATGCTGCGTGATCTGGGCAGTCATCTGGTGGATCAGGCGCTGGTGCTGTTCGGGCCAGTGGCGAGGGTTTATGCCGAGCTGAATTTCTCAGCGCCTGATCAGCCTTTCGATCACCAGTTTTTCGTTTCCCTGACGCATGAAAATGGCGTTGTTTCACATCTCTGGGGCAGTTGTTTGCAGAACGCTGCGGGGCCCAGGTTCCGGGTTAGCGGCTCCCAAGGCTGCTACACCGTTGAAGGGCTTGACTGTCAGGAAGACGCCGCGCTTGCGGGACTGACACCACGGTCGGAAGGCGAGCAGTGGGGCGTTGAGGAAAAGCATCGCTGGGGTTGGCTGACACAGGGTGAGCAGCGTCAGCAGGTGCCCACTGAGCGCGGGTGCTGGCCAGAATTTTATCGCCACTTGCAGTCCGCTTTGGCGGGTGATGGCGATAATCCGGTCAACCCGCATGATGCGATTGACTCGACGAGAGTGCTCGATGCCGCACGGTTGAGCGCCCTTGAGGGTCGGGTCGTGAAGTTGCAACACTCAGCCTGATCCCTGCTTATATGGCGAATGGCTTTACCTTTGGGGGCTTTGGCGCTTATATTCGGAAAACATTTGGGCTGTGGCATCCATTCAGGGCGCCGCCGCTCGCACGAGATGGGTACAACGCTGTCGAAACGCTGCTAAAGGGCCAATCCGGGCCCTTTTTGCTGTGCCGGATTAATGATAGGCGGTGATGGCTGACGTTTATTTGTCGGCTAATTGGTGCTTGTTTAGCAAATGAGTTGCCGACTGCCCAAGGCGGCCTTAGACTGCCGCCCCTCGTAAATTGAGTGCCAGGTGGCGCTTGGAGACTATGGCGCTTTTACGGCAACGCAGAGCCGCTCCTTAATTCGCCTTAATGCACGTTTTTTTTATAGAGAAATCAATGACAAAGGAAAAGTTGCTGGCCATGCCGGCCGATGACTACATGAATGCCGAACAGCATGCTTTCTTCGTCGAGCTGTTGCAGGGTATGAAGGTTGAAATCCACGAGCGCATCGAGCAGAGTCGCATTGCTATCGAGAGCCTGGATACGCCTGCCGATCCTGCCGATGCCGCTTCAGTTGAAGAAGAGCGTCACTGGCTGGTGAATGTGATCGATCGTGATCAACGTATGCTTCCACAGCTGGAAATGGCTTTGACGCGCATTGCCGACGACAGCTTTGGCTGGTGTGACGACAGCGGTGAGCCTATCGGCCTCAAACGTCTGTTGATCAGCCCGACCACCAAGTATTGCATCGAAGCGCAAGAGCGCCACGAGCAGATCGACAAGCATCAGCGTCAAGCCTGATCAAGCAGGGCAGGCGGGGCCCGCACACGGTCCCGCCGCCTGTTTCTCCCTCTCTGATTCCCACCCTTCCTGGCTAGCTCTGGAAATCAACGGATCTTGAGCGTTAAATCCTCCAGATAATTCTGATCCTGCCCGCATTCGGTTTGACGCCCCCTTGTCTTTGTTCCTTGCGCGATTCGCAGCCTTGTATCGGTTGCTGATCCGGCATTAGCGTGCTTGTTGCATTACAACTAACGATTCATGGCGAAAAGCCTTTATCTGGCGTCTAATGCAAACAAAATAATGATAAGCATGACGGGGTATCGCACATGGTCGCAAATGGAGCTGTGGTCACTACAACGCGTGAGATCCCGCCCGGGAAAGCGAAGGGCGTCTCACGACGTGCATGGTGGGTGCCTGTCTTGCAGAGTGTCGCGTTGGCATGCCTGTTGATCGCCATGGGTTTTGTAGATATTTCCGTGTACCTGGCGGTCCCTCTCGCCCTGCTGTTCATTTGGCTACCGCGCTTTTTCTCTGGCGCCTCCGTGGCTGATGTCGAGCAAGACCCGCGTGCTGAAATCAACCGCCTGACGCGTGACTTGTCGCGCTCGACCAGTCATAACGCGTTGTCGGCCGCGGGCGTTGCGTTTTCCGTTAAACAACTGGCCAGCAAACTGCAGTCGCAGTTGGGCGCTGCGGAAAAGATTGTTTCCAGTGCTGACGTCATGATTGCGACCGAGCAGCAAACGGCTCAACTCAGCCAGTTGGCGCTTTCTGCGTCCATTGAGACCCGACAGAGCAGCGAGGCAGGGCGAAGCGTACTGGGTGAGTCCATTACGCGTATGCACTCGCTCAGCAAGCGAGCGGTGGGCAGCCGCCAGCTAATTGAGGAGCTAAGCCAGCGCAGTGAGGATATTCAGCGCGTTACGCTGGTTATTCAGTCAATCGCCAGCCAGACCAATCTGCTCGCGCTTAACGCCGCCATTGAGGCGGCCCGGGCTGGCGAGCACGGGCGGGGGTTTGCCGTAGTCGCTGATGAAGTACGTGGGCTGGCCGGGCGAACCGCGAGCGCGACCGAGGAGGTCGGGCAGATGGTCGCCGACATCCAGCAGCGCACCGATCAGGTCGTTGAGCAGATTCGCCAGTTGTCATCTGACCTGGACAGTGGCGTCGATCAGGTCGAGCTCACCGGACAGCATCTGGAAAACATTGCCCGGTTGGCTGCGGGAGTCGAATCTCAGGTGGGCGAGATCGCTCAGGGCGCAGAAACCAACCAGCAGCAGTTATCCAGCTTGTTCGTTGCGGTACAGCAGATGCGCAGCGATCTGGCGGTGAGTGACGAGCAGACGCGCAACCTGGCTGAAGCCGCTGTGCAGATGGAGGGGCAGGCCGAGACTATCAGTGAGCGGCTGGCTGAGGTCGGTCTGGATGACTATCACCAGCGGATCTATGACCTGGCTCGCGAGGGGGCGAGTCAGATCGCGGCCAGGTTCGAGGCCGATATCGACGAAAACCGGATCACACTGGAAGATTTGTTCGACCGCAATTATCAGCCGGTCCCCAATACTCGGCCCGCCAAGTTTCAGACGCGTTTCGACCGCTACACCGATCAGGTTCTGCCTGGGATCCAGGAACCCATCCTGGCGCGCCATGATGGCCTGGTATTTGTCATTGCGTGTACGCCTCAGGGCTATGTGCCCACTCACAACAAGGCCTTCAGCCAGCCGATGACCGGTGACGTACTGGTGGATACCGTACATAGCCGCAGCAAGCGCAAATTCGATGATCGCACGGGCATCCGCTGTGGCAGTCACCAACAGGCGGTATTGCTGCAGACCTACACCCGGGATACAGGCGAGCTGATGCATGACCTGTCGGTACCGGTCATGGTCAAGGGGCGTCACTGGGGTGGACTGCGCTTGGGTTACAAACCGCAAGGTGTCCTGGCCACGCGTTCCTGATCAGGACGAGTCAAAACTTAGCGCCGATAATAAGAGGGCGACAAGGTATCTATCGGCTATCGAATCAAGATTTATTGTAAGGCTTTATTGTTTTCTGCCTTAAAGTATGTAGGGCGTTTCTGAAAGTTATGTAACTGAGTTGACTAAAACCTATCCATCAGCAAGCTGTTTATATCAAGAGGATCAATTGATTGAAACGCAGCTTGACTATCGGCTGCGCCAACAGGTGGATAGGAAATGAAAAATACAAGGAATGTATTAACTACGCAGGATGCGTCCGGTGTCTCGACATTAGGCGTGACGGTGCGTGTGGGGCTTTTCTTCGACGGAACAGGAAACAACCGCAGCAATAGCCAGATCGGCGCTGATTGCCGGTCAATGAATGAAATTCAAGGGGGAAAACATATTGCAGAGTGTGGCGGTCGGCACAGTGATCCGGCCAGTAGTTACAGTAATGATTTAAGTAATATTGCCAAATTGGCTGACCTCTACAGCAGTCGTCCTGTCGCGAGCAATCTTGGGGATGGCCTGAAAGTGTATTGGCCGATTTATGTAAGTGGCATAGGCACTCTGTCAGGCGGGCGTGATTCAGTTTGGCCTGGTCAGAGTTTCGGTCGCGGCAGGACTGGAGTTATCGCTAAAGTTGCGCGAGGTGTCGAGAAACTGAGTGCGCTTCTGTCGTCATTCTCGCAGCACAACCCTGGTTGCTCCATCAGTGCGCTGGAACTGGATGTCTTTGGTTTCAGTCGGGGAGCTGCCGCAGCCCGGCATTTTGCCAACGAAGTGCTCAAGCGGGATAAGGGGGCGCTGGAGCCTGTGCTCAACCGCCGTAGCGTGCCATTGGTTCCTGGCTTTTCCTGGCACAGCGGCAGTATCAGGATGAAAGTGATCGGCCTCTTTGACACGGTCGCGGCTGTCGGCAGCATTCGGGATATGGGAAATCTGGGAGATGCGCACAACGACAAAGTAAACCTCTATCTACCGCCTGGCTGTGCCGAGCAGGTGTTGCATCTGGTGGCTCGCGACGAAGAAAGGCGTAACTTCGCACTTAATAGCGTCATGCCTGATTGGCCGAAGGAGATTGTGCTGCCAGGTGCCCACTCGGATATTGGCGGCGGCTATCATCCGCAAATGCTTGAGCGTGTGCTGTTGACGCGTCCACTCTGGAGTTTTGTGGGCAGCGACACCCCAAAGGAATCGACTCAGGCCTGGCAGCAGGCACATGCAGACATGAAGGGAATGGATCGAGCGCTATTGGTCGACCCCCGCGACCCCGATGCCATGTTGTCGATAACCTGCAAGGAGCGCCCAACCAAAGCCGGATACAACAAAGGCGGGGGCAAGGCGGTAATGGCTGCGGTGTGCCTGCAGCGACAGGTATTCGGACATCTCGCCAGGGTCCATCTCCGTATCATGCACGCTCTGGCCTGTGATCACGGCGTTCCGTTCAATCCGGTTCCGGCTTCTCTGGACTTCATGATTCTTCCAGAGCTGCAGGGCATCGCACACAAGCTGATTGCCTATGCGCGTGGGGCTGCCTACTCGCTCGATGCCAGTGAGGAGCAAATGTTGCGTTATCGCTACATACACCGCTCTGCGCATTGGGATGCGTTGATCGATAGCCGCCACAAGTTCAACGATGCACTTTTCGTGCATGCGCCGCAGAGTGGTGGTCGAGTGCGTTATCCAAATCAGGAGGGACGAGGCTAGTCACATGAATTGAGATCTGTGATGTACAGCGGCTCCGGATTCCCGGAGCCGCTGTACCTGGACACTATTACTTGGTGTGAAGCAGGGCGTTCAACTCATCGACAATCGGAGCCCAATCGTCATCCCGCAACAATTTTTCCTTGAGGAAATCACCTTGTTGACGGGTCCAGAAGTCCGCTTCAGAGACCTTCACGTCGTCAGGCAGCGGACCATGTTCATCAACAAAGGCGTCGATGCTTTCCTGATCCGAATCCAGTCCCAGTTGTTCGAACAGGGTGGCTAGCGTAGGTGTATCCAGTTCCATGTCATCTCCTCGGCGGGCTTGACCCGATCTACGGTTGCACGCTTGATGCTGCGTAAAGCATCTGAGCGCATCCATGACCCAAGAGTTCGAAGCAATAGCGTTAAGCGTTCAGCGCGCCGGCATCAACCGCGCTTTTCAGCTCTCGGGCTGATTCCTGAGCTGCCGTCGCCGCGAGGTCTGCAGTTTTGAACCAGCGGTCTTTTTCCACCTGGTGGTAAGAGATAACGTTCGAAGCCTGTTTGGCGCGCATGACAATCACGGCTTGAAACTCACCTTCTACTTCTCTGGATTCGCCCCAGATGAAAAACTCGCCAATATCAAATTCAGTCACTTATTACCTTCCCATGGATGACGACTCGCTTCTGGCTGGACACATACATGTCGGGCCAGATGTCTTGATGTGACCGAGTATGGCATTTGTTGACGTTCGCGGCGGCATTTAGTCGCCAAGAGCAGGAAACGACTGTCAGCCAGGCATAAGACAAGAGTAGGAAATTGCATTGGCAGGCGGTACATGATGCTCTTCATGTTGTACGAATTGACTGCATCTGCCGATATGCATAAAACGGATATAGGCGGCAGGCGTCTGCACCCGGTAGAATCACCCGAATGCCAGCGCTTCTCGCGCTTTCGGTATCGTCGACGTTCTCTGCACAGGCACCCCGGGCTTCGGGTTGGCGGTGTGATGTGGCTGTAATTGCTGCAAGAAAACGCAAGGGAACTGCCCGTCTGATGCGCTACATCCAGGTAGCGGTAGCTTTTTCTGATCGTCCGATTGTGTTCGGGCGGGATCATTTTCAAGTTGGGGGTTTTAACTTTGGCAGTAAGTAATCTGGAGACACACGCGCTGTTCGTGCTTGGTGATCTGCGGGCGCAGTTGGTAAAACAGTTCCAGTCCCGTTTTGTTTATGTCTGCGAGCAGTCGGCTGAAGGCATTTACATTGCTGAAATCGATACTGAGACGGCACTGGTAGTCGACGACAAGCCGCGGCTTGAGCTGAAGGTCGGGGATCACTTTCGCGCGGCTGTATTGCCTAGCCGTGAAGGCGGCAAGTTTGAGATCAAATTTCGCGAGATCAAACTGACGGTTTACGGCCTGGGCGAATATGCCTATGTCGACATCCCTGAAGGGCACGGCATCGTGTTCAAGGAAGGTCAGGGTGTATTGATGGTGTTTGCAGCCCATGAGCAATTGCAGGGCGGACTGACCAAGACCCTGAAGGCTGCGACCACCAAAGCGGCTAAGTGGCGCAAAGGCGAACTGACGTTCAAAGCCAGCGAGTAAAGCACCGGCAGCTATTCAGCTGCCGCTGGAGTCACCCTGTCGACCACCACTGCTGACTTCCGGAGGCACGTCGTCCCCTGCCATTCGCTTGCGAAAAAGGCCGGTGCGGGCGAGCAGCAGGGTGGTGACCGGGACGGTAATCGCCAGTAGCACCGGGATTAGCCAGGCATGGATGACCGGTTCTGATTTGAGCGCCGAAAAGTACACGATCGAGGCCAGTGCCACGCACCATGCGCCCAGCGTTGAAGCCAGCGCAGGGGGATGCATGCGCTGAAAAAAGTCTTTCATGCGAAGCAGCCCCATTGCTCCGGTCAGCGCGAACAGGCTGCTGGCAATCAGTAGCAGAGCAGTGAGAATCTCGACCCAGAAGGGCAATACCACTGTCGAGTTCATTCGATGACTTCTCCACGCAGCAGGAATTTGGCCAGGGCAAACGAGCCGACAAAGCCAAACAGCGCAATCAGCAGTGCGGCTTCGAAGTAAGTGTCACTGGCATAGCGGATGCCCAGGACCAGCATCATCAACATGGCAATGATGTACAGATAATCCAGCGCCAGCACCCGGTCCTGGGCTGAAGGGCCCTTGAACAGGCGCAGGAGCGTCAGGACCATGGCCAGGGCAAAGATGAACAAACTGACCAGAATGGCGTTGCCGAGCAAGGCACTCATTGGAAAATCTCCATCAACGGGCGCTCGTAAGTGGTTTTGAAGTGCTCGATAAACTGCGCTTCATCCTCCAGATCGAACACATGCATGAGCAGTACGCTGCGATCCAGTGCGAGTTCAGACCAGACTGTCCCGGGAACCACCGTGGTGATCATGGCCAGTGCGGCCAGCCCGTTCGCGTCATGCAGGTCCAGCGGGACTTTTACAAAAGCTGAGCGTGGCGGGTTTCGACGGGCATTCCAGACGGTCCAGCCGACTGCGAGGTTAGAGACAATGACATCACGTCCCACCAGGAGAAACAGCTTGAAGATAGTGCCCGGCCGCTTGATGCTCACCGGCAGCGGGCGAAGCGGGGACATCAGCAAGGGCGCGAGGAAACCCAGCACGACCGCGAGAATCAGGTTGCCGGGGCTGATCGACAGGTTCATTACCAGCCACAGGATAGCCAGTGCCAGGGACAACCACGGGGCAGGGAAGTAGCGCTTCATGGCTGCACCGCCGATATTCCAGTGTCGCTGACCGGCCCTGGCAGCGGCCGCGTGGCCATTACCGATTGGATGTACTGTTTGGGCTCATGCAGCGCCGCGGCTGTGTCCTGGGTGTAGCGCAGTAACGGCTCGGCCTGGAACGTCAGCGTAATGCACAAACCCAGCAGGATCACGATTGGCAGGCACTCATAGCGACGCAACAGCGGCGAAGGGCGCTCCTGAGGTGTCCAGAAACGCTGAATGCCGACCCGGGAAAAGGCCAGCAGCGAAGCAAGGCCAGAGAAAATCAGCAAGCTCACCAGCAGCCAGCCTTGATTAGAGATCGTCTCGTCCTGTGCGACATCCAGTCCCAGAGGGTTGAGCAGCGCGCTGAGCAGGGTGAGTTTACCGATGAACCCCGAAAGCGGTGGCATGCCGATGATTAGCAAGGCGCAAGCAATGAAACTCAAACCGATAAAGGCCACTGTCATCGGAATAACCTGACCGACCACGGCTTTCTGCTGGTCATCAAGGTTGGTGCCTGGCGGTGGGTTCAATGACTCCACGGTGCGCGGCAACTGATCGGCATCGTCTTCCAGCGGCAGCTCATTGGCTGAGCGCGAGCGTTCGATGAGTTCGGCGAGCAGGAACATGGCGCTCAGTGCCAGAGTCGAGCTGACCATGTAGAACAGCGCGCCAGCGGTCAGGCTGGGTTGAGCGAAGCCAATGGCCGAGAGCAGAATCCCGGCCGACACGAGGATGCTCAGCGCGGCCATGCGCTCAAGGCGTTGTGCGGCAATGATCGCAACGGCTGCGGTAAGGATCGTCGCCATGCCGCCATAAATCAGCCAGTCGCCGCCAAAGAATGCAGAAGGCCCCGCCTGCACCGAAAACAGCAAGGTCCAGAGCCGCAACAGCGTGTAGATGCCCACCTTGGTCATGATCGCGAAGATCGCCGCCACGGGAGCGCTGGCGGAGGAGTAGGCGGGCACCAGCCAGAAGTTCAGCGGCCACATGCCAGCCTTGGTCAGGAACGCCACCGCGAGAATGGCAGCACCGGCGTGCAGCAGCCCTAGATCGGCTTCTGGCACCTGGGGGATCTTGATGGCCAGGTCAGCCATGTTCAGGGTACCGGTGACGCCATAGATCAACGCCGCACCAATCAGGAACAGCGAAGAGGCGAGCAAGTTGATTGCAATGTAATGCAGGCCCGCGGAGACACGGGCCCGGCCCGAGCCGTGCAGCATCAAACCGTAGGAAGCCGCCAGCATCACCTCAAAGAACACGAAGAGATTGAACAGGTCGGCGGTGAGGAACGCGCCGTACAGGCCCATCAATTGAATCTGGAACAAGGCGTGGAAACTGGCGCCCGCCCGATCCCAGCGAGCGAGGGCGAAGAGCAGGGCGCAAACCCCGACAATCCCGGTCAGTACCAGCATCATTGCCGACAGGTGATCGACTACCAGCACAATGCCGAACGGCACTTCCCAGTTACCGGGCAGATAAACACCGATTGAACCGGTGGTCCCGGTTTTCTGTACCCACATGAACAAGGTGACAGAAATGGCCAGGCCCAGCATGCTCGAAAACAGATTGATGCGCGCCTTGAGCGGGCGGTGCTTCTCGCCAAGCCAGAGCATGATCGCAGCAGTCAGCAACGGCAGCAGAATCGGTGCAACGATCAGTTGATTCATCAACGTCATTCTTTGGGCTCCCGGCCGTCTACGTGGTCGGTACCGGTCAACCCTCTGGACGCCAGCAACAACACCAGGAACAGCGCGGTCATCGCGAAGCTGATCACGATGGCAGTGAGCACCAGCGCCTGAGGCAGCGGGTCGGTGTAATGCAGCAGGTCCTGAGGCACGCCATCCTTGATGATGGGCTCACGCCCGATGAACAGGCTACCCATGCTGAAGATGAACAGATTGACGCCATAGGACAGCAGGCAAAGGCCCATGACGACCTGAAAAGTCCGTGGGCGCAGGATCAGCCAGACGCCCGAGGCGGCCAGCACACCAATGGCAATGGCGATGACTTCTTCCATCAGGACGCTCCTTGTGTGGCCACTATATCGGCGATGGGGGTAGGCACAGGTTTTGGCAACGAGGTCGGACGATGACTACGTACCGACTGGTGCGCCAGTGCAGTGAGAATCAGCAGGGTCGAACCGACGACGACCGCATAGACCCCAACATCGAAAAACAGCGCGCTCGCGACGTGGATGTCGCCCAGCAACGGTAAGTCCAGATGCGCGGTGTGAGTGGTCATGAACGGGTAGCCGAAGAACATCGACCCCAGCCCGGTGCAGATCGCGAACAGCAGCCCGGTACCCATCCAGCGTAACGGCCGCAGGCTCATTTGCGCCTCGACCCACTGTGTACCGGCGACCATGTATTGCAGGATGAACGCCACGGACATCACCAGCCCCGCGACAAAACCGCCGCCCGGCTGGTTGTGCCCTCTCATGAACAGGTACATCGATACCAATACCGCAATCGGCAGCAGCAAGCGTACGAGCACCGCTGGCACCATCATGAAGCCCAGAGCGGTATCACTGGCACTGCGCGGGTTGACCAGATCAGTCGCCACATCCGGTGCCAGCAAACGTTGCTGAGCGGGTAGAGGGATACTCTCCTTGGGTGGGCGGAAGCGCCGCAGCAAGGCAAATACGGTCAATGCGACCGCCGCCAGAACGGTAATTTCGCCGAAGGTATCGAAGCCGCGGAAGTCCACCAGCATGACGTTGACGACGTTACTGCCGCCGCCCTCGGGAATGGCCCGGCTCAGGTAAAACGAGGAAATGGTGTTGGGCGTTGCACGGGTCAGCATGGCGTAAGACAACAAGGCCATGCCGCCGCCGACCAGTACCGAAAGAATCAGGTCGCGAACCCGGCGTGTTCTGGCCCGGACGCGGCTGCTGACCGACGGCGCAACGTTCTCATTACGTCGTGGCAGCCAGCGCAGGCCTAGCAGGATCAGCACCGAGGTGACCACTTCAACCACCAGTTGGGTCAGGGCCAGATCGGGTGCCGAGAACCAGACGAAGGTGACACAGGTCATCAGTCCGCAGACGCTGACCATGATGACCGCTGCAAGACGGTGATATTTACCTTGCCAGGCTGCGCCCAGGGCACAGGCAATAGCGATAAGCCAAAGCGTGACGAATACGCCGGAACCTGGAATTTTCGGCCGGTCGCCCCAGGTCAAACCGCTGAAATACATCGGGATGAAGCCGCCGATCAGTGCTGCCAATACCACCATAAACAACTGCGGTTGCAGGCGGCGGGTGCTGATGCGGCCTTCGAAACGCCGCGCCCAGCGAGTCATGATCACCAGCGAGCGCTCGAAGAAGCGCTTGCCGTTCATGCGCTGCACAAGCGGCGGGCCAGTGAAACGGTTCTGTTTGAATGGCTTACGCAGCAGCAGGTACAGGAGAACGCCGCCAGCCATGGCGATCAGGCTCATGATCATCGGCGCATTCCAGCCATGCCAGATAGCCAGGCTGTACTCAGGCAGCGTACCGCCCACGACCGGTTGTGCAGCGGCAGCCAGTAATGGCGCTACGGATTGAGCGGGGAAGATCCCGACGATCACGCAGGCGATTACCAGAAACTCTACAGGCGCACGCATCCAGCGGGGTGGCTCATGGGGGGTGTGAGGCAGGTCGGTGGCTTTCGGGCCGAAGAACACATCCACGGTGAAGCGCAGTGAATAGGCGACGCTGAAAGCCCCGGCGATGGTTGCAATCACCGGTAATGCCATCTCCACCCAGGCGGAAGAGCTGACGAATACCGTTTCAGCGAAAAACATTTCCTTGGACAGGAAGCCGTTCAGCAGCGGCACGCCTGCCATGGAGGCGCTGGCTACCATCGCCAGCGTCGCGGTGTAAGGGATCAGGGTGATCAGGCCGCTCAGCTTGCGGATGTCCCGCGTCCCGCTCTCGTGGTCGATGATGCCTGCGGCCATGAACAGCGAGGCTTTGAACGTGGCGTGGTTGAGGATGTGGAAGACCGCTGCCACTGCCGCCAATGGACTGTTAAGGCCCAGCAGCAGAGTGATCAGCCCGAGATGGCTGATGGTGGAATACGCCAGCAGGCCTTTGAGGTCATTCTGGAAAATTGCCGAGTAGGCGCCAATGATCAAGGTGCACGCGCCAGCGCCGCTGACTATCCAGAACCACTGCTCGCTCCCTGAAAGGGCGGGCCAGAAACGTGCCAGCAAAAATACTCCGGCTTTGACCATGGTTGCCGAGTGCAGGTAAGCGGAGACCGGCGTCGGTGCGGCCATTGCATGGGGCAGCCAGAAATGGAACGGGAACTGCGCACTTTTGCTCAGCGCGCCAATCAGGATCAGCGTGAGCAGCACCGGATACAGCGCGTGGGCACGAATGGCGTCGCCAGAGGCCAGCACGCGGTCCAGATCATAACTGCCGACCACGTGGCCGAGCAGCATGACGCCTACCAGCAAAGCCAGTCCGCCTGCGCCAGTGACCATCAATGCCATATAGGCGCCGCGTCGCGCGTCTGCCCGGTGGTGCCAGTAACCAATCAACAGGAATGAGAAGAGGCTGGTCAGTTCCCAGAAAAATACGATCTGAATCAGATTGCCGGAAATCACCAGGCCGAGCATCGCGCCCATGAAGGCCAGGAAGAACGCGAAAAAGCGCGGTACCGGATCATCCGGTGACATGTAGTAACGGGCGTACAGGGAAACCAGGGTGCCGATGCCAAGGACCAGCATCGAGAACATCCAAGCGAAGCCGTCCATACGCAGGACGAAATTCAATCCCAGGCTGGGTAACCAGAAATATTCTTCGCGTATCACCCCGCCGTCGACGATCTGCGGGTACCACAAGGCAACCTGAATCGCACCGGTAACGGCCACCAGGCCGGCAAGAATGGATTCAGCATTACGCGCGTTATGCGGCAAAAACGCCGCCAGACAGCTGCCGATGAAAGGCAGAAGCAGTAGAACTATCAGGGACATAGGCTTCTAATCTGCAGGGAAATGTCAAGGATCATACGTGCTGGACTGTGTAACACCAAACGCCAAGGTGTCGCAGAATCCTACAGACCTTGTAGGCAGAAGCTGAGTTCGCTTTATTTATAGACGGGTTTGCCGGGTGTTCAATCTGTTTCTTTAAACGTTTGCCCGGCCTCTTGCTGCTCTTCCTCGGGTCTACTTCGGCGTTTCATTTCGCTGACGATCACCGCTGCCACGATCAGTGCTGCGCCAAGCAGGGCGACCCCCGGCAACCGTTCACCGGCCAGACGGCCGAAAATACCGGCCCACACCGGCTCACCGGCGTAGATCACAGTTGCACGGGTGGGAGAAACGGTTTTCTGTGCCCAATTCATCGCCACCTGAATGACCGCGCTCATCGCTCCCAGGCCCACAGCGCTGATGATCAGCATCCAGGAAAAGTCCGGCAAGGCTTCGCCAGTCGGCACGATCATCAGGAACGACAGCAGAGAGGCGGTTGCCAGTTGCACGACGGTGACCCGGCGTACATCAACCTTGCCACCGTAAGCGCTGATCATGATGATTTCAGCTGCCACCGCTATGGCGCAGATAATCGTCGCGATTTCCCCCGGGCTGAATTGCAGGGTTGCACCCGAAGGACCGGACAAAAGCACCAGACCAGTAAATGCCAGCACAATGCCTACGCTGGGCATCAATCCCGGCCGACGCCCCAGCACCAACCATTGCAACAGCGGTACGAAAGGTACATAAAGCGCGGTAATAAAGGCTGACTGGCTGCTGGGAATGGTTTGCAGACCGATAGTCTGCAAACCATAGCCAAGCATGATCGCCGCTCCGATAGCGACCCCTGCTTTTACTTCAAGCAGGGTCAGGCCGCGCAATACGCTTAATGAGCACAACGCCACGATGATTGCGGCCGCTGCAAAGCGCAGCCCTACAAAAAACATCGGGCCGCTGACGGTCATGGCGTGCTGTACGATCAGAAACGTGCCGCCCCATAACAGGGTGATCAGGATCAACACGATTTCTGCTTTGCTGATGCGCGGCGTGATAGAGGTAGACTTCATGCTTCTCACTGGCGTTGACAGGCTTGCTTGATACATCGACCTGAGTTTTAAAGTTGGGCAGTATACTGCGCAATGGTTTCGAGAGAATAAAATATTGAGCAACGATAATTCGCAACGTGCCCCGGTCCTGCAGCACGTCAGCCAGAACGTTCGACGGCTGCGTAACGGGCAGGACATGAGTCAGAACGCGCTGGCCGAGAAGTCCGGGGTCAGCCGCCGCATGCTGGTGGCCATTGAGGCTGGCGAGAAAAACGTCAGCCTTGCGACGCTGGATCGTGTCGCGGAAGCGTTGAATGTGGCGTTCAGCGATTTGATTCAGGCTCCTGAGCACCGTGATCCCAGTCGTATCAACGAAGTGGCCTGGGCGGGTTCGATACCCGGCAGCCGCGCTATCCTGTTGGCCAAGGCCACTGCCAGGCGCGAGGTGGAACTCTGGGAGTTTTGCCTGGAGCCGGGGGAGGCTTATCAGTCTGAAGCCGATCCCGATGGCTGGAGCGAACAGGTCTATGTCGTTGAGGGCCAACTGACCGTCAGCCTGCTTGAATGCAGTCAGGCGGTAGGGCCAGGTGAGTTTTTCATGTTTGCCAGCAACCAGGCTCACAGTTATCGCAATGACGGTCAGGTCAGGGTGCGCTTTGTGCGTAACGTGGTGTTATGAGCTGTTGCCTGAGAAACAGTCAATCAACAGCTGTGTTGCCTGTTGCAAATTATCGGCGTCGGCCGCGGGGCTGATCTTCCGTAAATACGCGGTGCTGGCGGCGGGCACGGGCTGTGCATTGTCTGTCTGTTGATATTGACTCAAGTGCGGCATTTTCGAAGGGCGACCCGGATCCATGAGCTTCACTGACAAACAACCTGCTGAGATTCTGATCATTGGCGGTGGCTTGAGCGGCAGCATGCTTGCCGTCCAGTTACTGCGCCTGCCGGGCAGTCGACGTATTTCGATTATCGAAACGCGTCACGAACTTGGCAGGGGCGAGGCTTACAGCGCCACAGAGTTGGGGCATACCCTTAACGGTAACGCGGCACGCATGAGCGTTGACCCTGACAACGCCGATGACCTGACCCAGTGGCTGACGCAATTCATCGCTGACGGTGGCTGGCCTGAGTCCCGTGAGCAGGATGTGTCGGTGGCTGAGCTGTTTCCGCCTCGGGGGATCTTTGGCTTGTATGTGCAGCAGCGACTGGCTGAGGCTCGGGTGGTGGGCGCACCTCACGGTTCAAGTGTCGAGCATGTGCGCGGTGAAGTGGTCGATCTGGAAGTGAATGAGCGGGACGTGAGTGTGAGCCTTGCCGACGGGCAGTCCTTGCGCGGGCATTTTGCCGTGCTGGCTACGGGCATGTACGCCGCCGCCCGCACCCCGCAACGGGAGTCCAGCGGGCTGAATGCTGCGGCTGTCGATCCGTGGGATGTCAGTGCCATGCAGCAACTCGATCCGCAGGCCAGGGTGCTGATTATTGGCTCAGGCCTGACCATGGTGGATGCCGTGGTCTCGTTGCAACAATCGGGGCATCGCGGGCCTGTCGAGATATTTTCCCGGCATGGATTGCTGCCCCATGTGCGGCGACAGCCTCCCGCCTGGACGGATTTTCTCGCAGCCGATCATGCCATCCGCAGCCCCCGGCAGCTGCTGCGCAAAGTGCGTGAACAATGCGCGCTGGCGTTGCAAAGCGGGATCGACTGGCAAGCGCCTCTGGATACCGTGCGGGCGAACATTGGCCGTTTGTGGAACCAGGCCACGGATGTTCAGCGTCGTCAGTTTGTCCGTCACGTAAGGCCGTGGTGGGAAAGCCATCACCATCGATCGCCGCCGCTGAGCGCTGCGCTGCTGGCGCAATTGGTCGACGAAGGGCGGGTGAAGATTCAGGCTGCTTCGCTGCAAGGGTTTGAGGTCTTGCCGACAGGTCAGTTGCAGATTCGTATCCGGCGCCGTGGTCAGGCTGATTTTTCAACGGTCGTGGGGGATGCGCTGATCAATTCCACGGGCATCGAATACGACTGGCGACGTGTGGACCGGCCGTTGCCACGACAGCTGCTGTTGCGAGGCTTGATCCAGCCCGGTCCGCTAGCACTGGGGATTGCTGCTGACCATGGCGGGGCAGTGCTGGATGCGCAGGGGCGGGTTTCAGAACGACTGTTCGCCATGGGGCCGCCATTGCGGGGGTTATGGTGGGAGAGTACGGCTGTGACCGATGTGGCGCTGCAGGCCAAGGCGTTGGCGGTGCGATTGGCTGGAATCGGCTCGGCTTAAAATCTGGTCGCCTAAATCGTCCGGATGCGGCCCAGACCAAGCCCGGCTCCCACATGAAACTTCATGACCCGGAGCGAGGCTTGCCCGCGAAGAACGATGACGCTGGTTTCTGAAATACCGTGCTGACTGATTCGCGGGCAAGCCTCGCTTCAACAGAGGAAGTCTGTTGCAGCGGTGTCAGGTCGGGGCGGTACAAGCGCTGAAGCTCTTCAATCCTGATCCAGTAAAACCGGTCCATTCCCTTGCTCGCCCAACTTGTCCCCCCAGTTGCGCAACGGGCAGGCTTGCATCGACAGGCACCCGCAGCCAATGCAACCGGTGAGCTGGTCGCGCAGGTCTGTCAGGCGGGCGATGCGTTCGTCGAGTTCGGTTTTCCATTGCGCTGACAGCTTGTTCCAGTCAGCGGCGGTGGGGGTGCGTTTTTCGGGAAGGGTTTGCAGCGCGGCATGGATGCTGGCCAGCGGGATGCCTAACCGCTGGGCGACTTTGATCAGCGCCACCCGACGGAGCATTTCCCTGGGATAACGACGTTGATTGCCCGCATTGCGCTGGCTGCTGATCAAACCTTTGGTTTCATAAAAATGCAGAGCCGTGACGGCGACACCGCTACGTGCCGCTAACTGGCCGACGGTTAGTTGTTTGCTGGCAGGTCCGGATTTTTTGCTGGTTGTCATAAGTGACTGCTTGACCTCTAGTTAAGTAGAGGTTTTACCCTTCGAGGCCTCGGTTTGCAACACCCCGTAGTCTTACAGCAAACACAATCCCCTGCAGGAGCCAACTTGTTGGCGAGACGATCTGCCTGATGAACGCATGTCCATGCGTCTCGCGAACAAGTTCATCCTGCTGGACTGCGCATCGTATCTGACACGGTGCTGTCGCACAGCCAATATGGGGTTCTGTAGGAGTGAGCTTGCTCGCGATAGCGGTAGATCGGTTGAGAAATTATCGCCTGCCCCGACGCTATCGCGAGCAAGCTCACTCCTACAGTAAAAGCATTTAAAAATCAGGTAGTTATATTTTTGTTTGACGGGAGGCAGTCATGCAGTCAGCAGAAGAGAATCTTCGCTTTAATCAGCTTATTGAATTCACCATAAATCCCGCTCAACAGTCCGGTCTGGTAACGGCCCTGACCGAGCAAGTCGAGCGCTATACCTGCACTTATCCGGGCTTTATCAGTGCCACCGTTCAGGTCAGCGATGATGGCTGCAGAGTGCTTGGTCAGACGCTTTGGCAATCGCGGCGAGCCAGTGAAGAGGCGCTGCTCAATGCTGAGGCGAACGAGCAGGATTTCATGGCAATGCTGCGTCGGTATCAGGTCAGCGCAGTAACCTTCACTACTTGGCAGGTGACCCGAACCCTTGAAGCCAGGCGTTGACAGCACGGGAGCTGTTCGAACTGAAACTCAGACTGAAACCTGCATCACCCGGTCACCCTGCAAGTTTTCTCCTGCACGACGTTTGTTCACCGCCAGTTCACCGATTTTGATCAGCCGGGTGCGGGTAACGTTGCGGGTCAGGCCCAGCAGGGCTGCGGTGTGGACCTGGTTGCAGTGGCTGAAGCGGTAAGCCGCCCGCAGCAACGCGTCTTCGACTTTTTCATGCAGCGCGCCAGCCTGTTCCTCGAACAGTTTATGGAAGGCACGCTCCAGTAACGCGTCGACAGATTCGTCATGCGCAGGTTGATCGTCCTGGCGTTCGATACGCAGATTTGACAGGCGCAGGTCATCACGTTGAATCAGCCCGTCACGGCAGATCAGCAGGGTGTGATGAATGACGTTTTCCAGCTCGCGAATATTCCCGGGCCAGCTGTAGCTTTGCAGCTTGCGCTCGGCGTCGGCGGTAATGCGGATCGGTCCATATCCCAGGCGCAGGCTGTAGGCGTCGATGAAGTGCCGGACTAGCGGCAGGATATCACCGGGACGTTCGCGTAACGGCTGCAGTTCGATGTTGACCACATCCAGCCTGTAATACAGGTCCTCGCGGAAATGTCCGGCATTGATCGCTTTTTCCAGCTGCACGTTGGTCGCTGCGAGCACCCTGACGTTGATGGGGATGCTTTTGCGTGAACCCAGCCTGACGACTTCGCGCTCTTGCAGCACACGCAGCAGTTTGACCTGGATGGGCATCGGCAGATCGCCGATTTCATCAAGAAACAGCGTGCCGCCATTGGCCTCTTCAAACCATCCAGCCTTGGCGTTCAAGGCACCGGTAAACGCCCCTTTTTCGTGGCCGAACAACTCGGCTTCTACCAGTGATTCAGCGAATGCGCCGCAATTGACGGCGACGAACGGCTGATTACGACGTTCGCTCAGGCTATGGATATGCCGCGCAACCAACTCCTTGCCGGTGCCGGTTTCGCCAATGATCAACACGCTGGCATCGCTGGGTGCCACCTGCTTGAGGTGGGCCAGCAACGCTTTTGATTTCGGGTCTTCGAACACCTGGGCCGTGGCGCGGATTGAAGTAGCCAGTGCGGGGTTCGGCGGTAGGGTCAGTAGCTGCATAGTGGTAATCACTTCTTTTTTTGAATCGACATTGACCTGTAGGAGCCAACTTGTTGGCGAGGCATTGGACCTGAGTGCTCAGAAGCTCCGTCTCTCTAATAAGTTGGTGCCTACCGAAACTCGACTCCTATTTCTGCGGCGGCAAATCGTTGGCAATCATTTCCCCGAACGGTCCGGTCAGGTTAGTGATGCCACGTCCGGCCAGGCTGCGATACGGCTCGGGCAGCAACGGGAAAACCAGTTCGGCGAAACGGTAGGCTTCTTCCAGATGCGGGTAGCCGGAGAAGATGAAACTCTCGATGCCCAGATCGGCGTATTCCTTGATGCGTGCCGCAACCTCCTGCGGATTACCGACCAGTGCGGTACCGGCGCCGCCGCGCACCAGGCCCACGCCAGCCCACAGGTTTGGCGCGATTTCCAGGTTGTCCCGACGGCCATCGTGCAGGGCCGCCATACGACGCTGGCCTTCGGAGTCAAAGCGCGAGAAGGATTTCTGTGCGGCAGCGATAGTCTCGTCGCTGATGTGCTCAATGAGGGTACTGGCTGCTTTCCAGGCCTCTTCGCTGGTCTCGCGGACAATCACGTGCAAGCGAATGCCGAACTTCACCGTGCGGCCTTTGCGGGCTGCGCGTTCGCGGACATCGGCGAGTTTTTCCGCTACGGCGGCTGGCGGCTCGCCCCAAGTCAGGTAAACGTCCACCTGGTCGGCAGCCAGTTCATGGGCGGCTTCCGATGATCCACCAAAGTAAAGCGGCGGATAAGGCTTCTGAATCGGCGGGTAAAGTGCCTTGGCGTTCTGTACTCGCAGGTGCTTGCCTTCGAAATCCACGGCTTCTCCTTGCAGTACACGACGCCAGATCTGCAGGAATTCATCGCTGACTTCGTAGCGTTCGCTGTGATCAAGGAAGCTGCCGTCACCGCGGTTTTCATCAGGGTCGCCGCCGGTCACCACGTTGATCAACAGGCGTCCGCCAGATAAGCGGTCCAGGGTCGCTGCCATCCGCGCCGAGACGGTCGGTGAAATGATGCCGGGACGGATCGCCACCAGATATTTCAATTTCTCGGTCAGGGGGACCAGTGCCGAGGCGATCACCCAGGAGTCTTCACAGGAGCGGCCTGTGGGGATCAATACGCCGTGGTAGCCCAGATCGTCCGCTGCCTGAGCGACCTGCTTGAGGTAGTTCAGGGTTACCGGGCGCGCACCTTTGGTAGTGCCCAGAAAATGACCGTCGCCGTGAGTCGGAAGAAACCAGAAAACATCCATGACAAAGCCCTTGAGCCGCAAGCGGCGCTGATGTGTTGATTGGCTGTTGCTCAGCCAGCAATAGGTCACTCGTTATAAGGCTTTGGGTTTATTCCTCAAAAGAACGGATATCCATATTTTTATATCTTTATTGAATATGCCTGACTGGAGAACCTTTCGCAGCCTTCGGCAGCTCCTACAGATATTGAGTCAAACCCAATCTTGTAGGAGCTGCCGAAGGCTGCGAAGCAGAGTTAAGGACACACCCCGAAAATCAATTGGCATCGATTTCTGGAAGCGCCTTCTGAGCTTCGACCATCGCTCAAAAAACAGGAAGTCATCGAATGGCGACAGGAATTCGAGGCCACCATCTACGGAAGGGCCGCGTGTCACAAATTGGCTACTTTTATATTTTGACTGCGGTAGTAGCGAACCGTCGGCCTGCTTTTCAGGATTGGCGTGCAGGGCGCCTCGTTGTAGAGCAATTCCGCTCTGCAGAAGAGTCCGGTCTGGTTCGCTCAATTGCTTGGGTTGTCATGCCGGATCACTTTCACTGGCTCGTAGAACTGCGCCATAAAACCTTGTCAGAGCTGATGTGCCGGGTTAAATCCAGAAGCAGCCGATCAATGAACCGCTCTCAACAATGGGGTGGTCCGCTTTGGCAGCGGGGCTACTACGATCGCGCTCTGCGCCAGGATGACGACCTGCGAAAGGCTGCCCGTTACATCGTCGCGAATCCATTGCGAGCAGGACTGGTACAAAGAGTGGGTGATTACCCTCTTTGGGATGCTCTCTGGATTTGAACGACTGAACCAACACCCCGTCACTCCCTTCGAAACTTTTGCCGTATCGCCCCGGTCACTTTTAAACACCTCATAAAGGGAATCAGGCGATGGCTAGGGCAATCTGGAAGGGCGCGATCAGTTTCGGGCTGGTGCATATCCCTGTCGCGCTGGTTTCAGCGACCTCTTCACAAGGGGTGGATTTTGACTGGCTGGACAAGCGCAGCATGGATCCCGTGGGTTACAAGCGCATCAACAAGGTCACCGGCAAGGAGATGACCAAGGAAAATATCGTCAAAGGGGTGCAGTACGAAAAGGGCCGCTATGTGGTCCTTAGCGAAGAAGAGATTCGCGCTGCACACCCGAAGTCGACCCAGACCATCGAGATCTTCGGTTTCGTTGCCGGTGATCAGATCCCCCTGCAGAACATCGAGACACCTTATTACCTGGCGCCGGACAAACGCGGTGAGAAGGTCTATGCCTTGCTGCGCGAAACCCTCGTGCAAACCAAAAAAGTCGCCTTGGCCAACGTGGTCCTGCACACCCGTCAACATCTGGCCGCGGTCATGCCGCTTGAGTCGGCGATGGTGCTGGTCCTGTTGCGCTGGCCTTCGGAGGTTCGCGGTCTGGACACACTGGAACTGACGGATGCAGTGACCGATGTGAAGCTCAATAAAAGTGAGCTGACCATGGCCAAACGCCTGGTTGAAGACATGAGTGCCAACTGGACGCCGGAAGATTACCGCGACACCTTCCAGGATCAGATCATGGAATTGGTAGAAACCAAGGCCCGGGAAGGCAAGCTTGAGAATGTCGAGACGGAGACTGAAGACACCGAGCGCAAAAGTGCCGATGTCATTGACCTTACCGAGTTGCTTAAACGCAGCCTGGCGGGCAAAGGCTCGGTCAGCAAAAAACCGGCAAAGCCTGCTGCCAGCAAATCCGAGCCAGCAGAAAAAGCTCCGGCCAAACGCCGTGCACCCGCGCGAAAGAAAGCCACCAAGGCATCCTGAGGAGTATTGCCTGACGCCGTAGAGGATCAATCATGGCCAAGCCGCTTAGTGAATATGCCCGCAAACGTAATTTCGATATCACCAGCGAACCGGCTGAAGCGTCGACAAAGGCCAAAGGGAAGGCGCACGCCTTGAGTTTTGTGATTCACAAGCACGACGCGCGCAACCTGCATTACGACTTCCGCCTTGAACTGGACGGCACGCTCAAGAGCTGGGCGGTGCCCAAAGGGCCGAGTCTGGATCCGGCTCATAAACGTCTTGCGGTCCATGTCGAAGATCATCCACTCGGGTATGCCGGCTTTGAAGGCAGCATTCCGGAAGGCCAGTACGGCGCCGGGGATGTGATTGTCTGGGACCGCGGTATCTGGCAGCCCCATGGTGATCCGCAGAAAACGTACAAGGACGGCAAACTCAAGTTCACCCTCGTCGGGGAAAAACTCACCGGTGAATGGGCGCTGGTCCGAACCCGGCTGAAGGGCAGCGGCGACAAGGAACAGTGGTTGCTGATCAAGGAAAAGGACGAGATTGCCAGGCCCGGCGCTGATTACGACATCGTCTCGGATCAACCGCAAAGTGTGATCAGCGGCAAGCTGGTGGGTAAGTCGACCGCGAGTAAAAAAGCGCCCCCGGCCAAAGCCGCGGCGTCTAAAGCCAGGCCTGCGAAGGCCAGGGCGGCAGTCCCTGAAACGCTCGCCCCGCAACTGGCCACGCTGGTTGACGCGCCTCCCAATGGCGACTGGCTTTATGAAATCAAGTTCGACGGCTACCGGATCATGACCCGTATTCTCGACGGCGAGGTGCGGCTATTCAGCCGCAACGGCAATGACTGGACGGACCGTCTCCCGCTGCAGGCCAAAGCGCTGCAGGCAATGGGCCTCAAGGACAGCTGGCTGGATGGCGAAATGGTCATGCTCAATGAGGACGGTTTGCCGGACTTTCAGGCTTTACAGAACGCTTTTGAAATTGGCCGCAGCAAAGAGGTGGTTTATTTTCTGTTCGATGCGCCTTTCATCGAAGGGCGAGACCTGCGTGAAACACCCCTGGAAGAGCGCCGCGCCGCGCTGAAAAAACTTCTCGGCAAGAGCCGCAGCAAGTTGCTGCGTTTCTCGGATGCGTTCATGTCCCGGCATCAGGACATTGTTGAAAGTGCCAGCGCCATGGGCCTCGAAGGGGTGATTGGCAAGCGGGCCGGAAGCCTCTATCTCAGCAAGCGCAACCCGGACTGGATCAAACTCAAGTGTCGCTTGCGTCAGGAGTTTGTGATCGTCGGCTTTACCCAGCCCCAAGGCTCGCGCAGCGGGTTTGGTGCCTTGCTGCTGGCGGTTAACGGCGATGATGAGGGCTCGGGGCTGGTGTACGCGGGGCGAGTGGGCACCGGCTTTTCCGAGCGCACGCTCAAGCAGATAAGCGAACGTCTGAAAAAAATGCAGCGCGATTCGTCGCCGCTGGCCAAAAAACTCACCAGCGCTCAAGCGCGTGGCGTTCACTGGATTGAGCCGGAACTGGTCTGCGAAGCGGAGTTTGCTGAATGGACCCGTGAAGGCATCGTTCGGCAGGCGGCCTTTATTGCACTGCGCAGTGATAAGCCCGCAAGCCAGGTGGTTCATGAATACCCGCAAGCGGCCAAAAACCTTAAAAAAACATCTCGATCCAGCCCGGTAAATACGGAACAAACCGGCAAAACCGCGGTGGCCAGCAAAGGCCGAATGATCATTGCCGACGTCAGTATCAGCCATCCAGACCGCGTGATCGACGCCGAGAGTGGTACGCAGAAAGCCGACCTTGCGCATTATTACGAAGAGATTGCCGACTGGATCCTGCCGTATCTGAAAAGTCGTCCGGTGTCCTTGTTGCGTTGCCCGGAGGGCGTCGCCGGTGAGCAGTTCTTTCAGAAGCATTCTGAAAAACTGGCCATTCCCAATATCAAGCAACTTGAGCCCGAGCTGGATCCCGGGCATGCGCGCCTGATGGAAATCGATACTGTGCAAGCGCTGGTGGGGGCCGCGCAAATGGGCACTATCGAGCTGCACACCTGGGGCGCGACCAGTGACCGTATCGAGACGCCTGACCACTTCGTGCTCGACCTTGACCCGGATGATGCGCTGCCTTGGCGCAGCATGATCGAGGCGACCCAGATGACGCTGGCGGTGCTGGATGAGTTGGGCCTGAATGCCTTTATCAAGACCAGCGGCGGGAAGGGCATGCACATCATCGTGCCTCTGCAGCGTCAGGCGGATTGGGAATCGGTGAAGGCCTTCGCCAAGGCCATCGCTGAATTTATCGCGCGACAACTGCCTGAGCGGTTCACCGCGACAATGGGGCCGAAAAACCGGGTCGGGAAAATCTTTATCGATTATCTGCGCAACAGCCGTGGAGCCAGCACCGTGACGGCTTATTCGGTGCGAGCCAGACCGGGCTTGCCGGTGTCGGTACCCGTGGCCCGCGACGAGCTGGAAGGCCTGAAGTCAGCGCAGCAATGGAACGTCGGTAACCTGCAGCAGCGCTTGCGTAAGCTCAAGGCTGACCCGTGGAAGGGCTATGCCAATCGCCAGCGGATAACCAAAAAGATGTGGAAGCAGTTGGGGGTTGAAGGGCGCTGAGCTCGCTGATTTGAAATGCGGCTACCGGTGTGGGAACCATAAAAAAGGATCACGATACTTGATTTGAAATGTATTCCCCTGTGGGAGCGGTGCTTGCCCGCGATCGGGTTTACAGATCATCGCGGGCAAGCACCGCTCCCACAGCGGATCGCATTCCAGTTTGCTCATTTATGGGCCTGATAACGCAGCCCTGTTACCCGCGCGTATTCCCTTGTTCCGCCGGATAAAAACGACCCTCCATGCCCATGTCTTTCAACAATTCCCGGACTATGGCCTCAATTTCGAACACGCCTGTCTGATCCCCGATGCCGCCCATGTTGACCACCAGGCGGCTGCTGTTCTGATCGTGAGTGCCTTCGCTGAGCATGTCGTGAGTGAACACTTGTTCGGCGCGCCATAAACACAGATCAGTGGCTCCACGCAGCCAGATTTCGTTGATTGTTCTAAGGTCAGTGGTAGCCAGTTGATCCGTAGTGATCATCTTGTCCATGGTCGTGTACCTTTCAGTGGGTCGATACAAATCTGACGTGCTGCTGTCGCTCGTCGTTCAACCTTTCGAAACAGTTGCTGTTGAACGGGCATCGATCATTCAACGTCGCAAGGACAGGCACCTGTCAACAAAGGGGAACCCCCATGACGCATCCTGCTGGTTTTTCTCGCAGAAAAATACTCACGCTGGCCGCCGGGGCTTCAGCGGTGTTCACCTTCGATTCGGCTGCTGCACAGTCAAGACCCCCGACTATCCCGTCGCCGACGTCGCCTTCTACGCTGGATACAGGAGTAAAGACCATGCTGACCCGAGCTATCCCGTCGAGTAACGAACCACTTCCAATGGTGGGGTTGGGCACCTACCGCGGTTTTGATGTCGCTACTTCAAGTCCTGCGTACAAGAGTTTGTCTGCAGTGCTTGATGCACTGTTTGAAAAGGGCGGAACCCTGATCGACAGTTCGCCCATGTATGGCCGCGCCGAGCAGACCACTGGTGAGCTGTTGTCGATCCACAAGCCTCGCTCTCCGGCCTTTCTGGCCACCAAGGTGTGGACTCGCGGTCGGCAGGAAGGCATTGAGCAGATGGAGCAGTCGTTCAAGCTGTTGCAGACTGACCGTATTGATCTGATGCAGATCCATAACCTGCTGGACTGGAAAACCCACTTGCCCACGCTGCGTAAGTGGAAGGAAGAAGGGCGGATCCGTTACGTCGGCATCACCCATTACACCTCGTCGGCATATGACGATGTAGAAGCGGTGCTCAAGGCTGAGCAGATGGATTTTCTGCAGATCAACTATGCGCTGGATGATCGCGCGGTCGAGAAACGCATTTTACCGCTGTGTCGCGAAAAGGGTGTGGCAGTGATCTGCAACCGGCCATTCGGGGGTGGCGGGCTACTGGGGCGTTTGCAGGGTAAGCCTTTGCCTGGCTGGGCAGCGCAGGTCGGTGTCACCAGTTGGGCGCAGCTGGCGTTGAAATTTCTTCTGGCGCATCCAGCGGTGACGTGCGTGATTCCCGGCACCGGTAATCCAAAGTACATGCTGGATAACGCCGGTGCGGGGTTTGGACCGATGCTGACCGGTGCGCAGCGAGAGCAGTTGATTGATCTGGTTTGAAAATGGCAGGTGCAGGCTCTGGGGTTTCCCTTTGAAAACTCTACGTTGGCCTGCAAATACAATTTCCGTGGGAGCGAATTCATTCGCGAAGGGGCCGCTACAGGCATTGCCTATTCGGCGTCGGGCAATCAGTCTTCCCGAATGAATTCGGTCCCACAGGTCGTCATGAGCTTGAGATCGCGTCCAGGCTTATCGCGGGCAAGCACGGATCCAAATCAATTACTTCAGCGATTCACCAGTTTGGCCGGTAACGCAATCACCAGAAAGCTGCTCAGAATCAGGCAGCCGGCGAAGAACCACATGGCCCCGGCGCTGCTGCCGGTGATATCGATGGCCATGCCCATCAGGGAGTTGCTGACCAGCCCGGCAATGTTCGCCAGCGAGCATGCCAAGGCGAAGCCGGTGGCGGCGGCGCGACCTTTGAGGAAGGTCGCGGGCAGGCTGAAAAATACGGGTACCGCGCCGATGATCGCGGCAGAAGCGATCGCAAACAGCACCACGGTTGCCACCAGATCATGGGTGAAGAAGGTACTGCTGGCCATCGCCACCGAACCGATCAGGAACGGCACGATGATGTGCCAGCGCCGTTCGCGATGACGGTCAGAGCTGGCGCCGATCAGTAGCATGCCCAGTAGCGCCGCGACGCTGGGTAAAGCGGTCAGCACACCGATATGGAAGGTGTCGACCACGCCCGCGTTGCGAATGAACGTCGGCATCCAGAATCCCATGGCATAGGCGCTGAGCAGGATCGAGAAATCGATACCGCCCAGCATCCATACTTTCAGGTTGAAAAAACCATCGCGGAAGCTTTCCTTGCTGTGGCCGTCACCTGTCTCATCGAGACGTAGCTCGCTCTCCAGCAAAGTCTTTTCTTCGCTGTTCATCCACTTTGCCTGCTGGTAGTTGTTCGGCAGGGCCCAGAAGGTCAGAACGCCCAAGACTACGCTCGGGATTGCCTCAAGGATGAACAGCCATTGCCAGCCGCGCAGCCCGGCGGTCTGGTCGAAATGGCCCATAATCCAGCCGGACAATGGGCCGCCGATCACGCTCGACAACGGCAGGCCGATCATGAACAGGGCAATCACGCGCCCACGTCGATAAGTCGGAAACCAGCTGGTCAGGTAAAACAGGACTCCGGGTAGAAAACCGGCTTCCGCGGCGCCCAGCAGGAAGCGCACTGCGTAGAACTGCATCGGCGTGGTGACAAGCATGGTGCATGCCGAGAGCAGCCCCCAGGTAATCATGATCCGCGCGATCCAGATCCGTGCGCCGACCTTCTCCAGGATCAGGTTGCTGGGAACTTCGAACAGGATGTAGCCGACGAAAAACAGTCCGGCACCCAGGCCGAACGCCGTTTCGCTGAACTGCAATTGATCAAGCATCTGCAGTTTGGCGAAGCCGACATTGATCCGGTCCAGATACGCGGCCAGATAGCAGAAGCACAGGAACGGAATCAGCTTCCAGGTGATCTTGCGATACAGCGCCTTGACCGGGTCGGCACCGTCGGTCGCCATGGTGTTCATGTTTGCAGAGGGCATGGTGGTCTCATGACAGAACCTGTGTTTTTTGTTTCAACGCTTGCAGGCTGGGCGCATGAGCCTGCTCAGGCAAGTGTTGTATCAGAGGATGCGATACAGCAGCCGCTCTGCACGGACCCGGCTGACCCGTCTCAGAAAAGTCCGGACGGCAGACGGATATTCGGTGAGGGTATCCAGTTCGTCGTATTTGCCGACCCGCTGAGTGTTGCGCATCAATTGCTCGACTTCTGCTTCCCGGGGTGCAGTCCATTGGCCTTTGGGGTCATCAATCAGCAGGCCGTTTTCCAGGTCCAGATTGAATGCACGTGGGTTCAGGTTGTTGCCGGTCAGCAGCGTGTAGCGATCATCGACCCACATACCTTTGAGATGGAATGTGTTATCGCCGTCTTTCCACAAATGCAGGTTGAGTTTGTGGCGGGCAATAGCATTCTGATGCTTCTGGGCAAAGCGGCGCAGGCTGATTTCGTAAAGATAGGGCAGTGCGGAAATGACTTTGAACGGTTCTTCCGCCGGGATGAAAAAGTCATTGGCGGTCTTGTCGCCAATGATGATGTCGACCTTCACCCCACGCTTGAGCGCGCGGTTAATTTCCCGCTTGATCGACAGCGGTACGTTGAAATAGGGCGTACAGATGGTCAGGCGATGTTTGGCTGCTGCGATCAACTCCACGATGGTACGGTTGAGCGCATTGCGCGGACCAACTCCCAGTAGCGGAATCACCCGTAGCTCGCCGTTTTCAGGCTCACCTTGATGCGTATCGTAAGCCGCGCGCTTGAGATGGTTGCGAAAGGTACGGATTTCGCTGCGCAGGCTGCGCGATGTCGGCGGCGACGGCAGGTCCAGGCGGTGGACTGCACGGGACGGTAAAATCTCGCGCTGCACCATTTCCTGAAAAGAGTCTGCCAGGTCTTTGCTGTCCAGAACGTGGTAGCGGTCCAGTCGGTACTTTTCGAGCTTGTGCAGGTAGACATTGTTAATGCTGGCACCGCTGTAGATCACGCAGTCATCAATCACGCTGCCTTTCAAATGCAGTACGCCGAACAACTCACGGGTCTGCACGGGAACGCCATACACGGGCACTTCCTGGTCGTATTCCAGATGCTGAGCCTGATACCACGCAGCATTCCCCAACTGACGTCCGGCACCGATCAGGCCGCGCTGGGCTCTGAACCAGTCCACCAGCACCACGACTTCAAGTTCCGGCCTTGCAGCTTTGGCGGCATACAGGGCGTCGAGGATTTCCTGACCGGCTTCGTCCTGCTGCAGGTACAGGGCGATCACGTAGATACGCCGGGTCGCTGAAGCGATCTTCTCCAGCAGGCAACGACGGTAGTCGGCGGCTGAGGGCAGAATGGTGATTGCTGTGTCAGGCAGGGTAAACCCGCGCAGTGCGGCAAGGGTGGAGCGACGGAAGTTGGACCGCATAAGCCTCTCGAAAGGTTAAACCAACAGGTTGTGAGCTTACACGAGCGAGAAGGGTTGGTCGTGGTCCGCAATTTAAGCGCTCAGCCGCTTTAAACTGTAGGAGCCAACTTGTTGGCGAGGCAGCGGACCTGCGTCGTCAGACATTGCGCCTCGCGAACAAGTTCGCTCCTACACAGTTTGTTTCGCCGGTTTTACCCCGCATTCACCGCCGCAACCCCGGCTTTGGCTACTTGCGCGTCCTGTGCAGCCTGAACGCCTGATACGCCCACCGCGCCAATCACCTGACCATCGACGACCACGGGTACGCCGCCTTCCAGGGAGGTGACCACCGGCGCGGACAAGAACGACGTACGGCCGCCGTTGACCATTTCTTCGTAACTTTTTGATTCACGGCGGCCAAGGGCCGCGGTGCGAGCCTTTTCAATACCGATGTAGCCGCTGATAGGCGAGGCACCGTCAAGACGCTCAAAGGCCAGCAGATGACCTCCGTCATCGACGATTGCGATGGAGACGGGCCAGTTGTTGCTGATGGCGTCCTGGCGAGCCGCAGCAAGAATCCGAGTCACTTCAGTTTGGGTCAGCACAGCTTTGGTTTTCATCGTTTACTCCAGATAGTTGTTGTAAGCGGGAGGGTTAATCGGTGCCCTGCAAAGCCTCTTCTAATAGTTCGATCCAGTGCCGCACCGGCGTGCGACCGGTACCGGACAAATGAGTCTGGCAACCAATGTTCGCCGTAGCGATAACATCCGGATTGCCACTTTCCAAGGCGTTCATTTTGTTGTCGCGCAACTGGCGTGACAACACCGGTTGCGTGATCGAATAAGTCCCTGCCGATCCACAGCATAGATGGCTGTCGGGTACGGCCGTCAGATTGAAGCCCAGACGCAACAATACACTTTCCACTGCGCCACCGAGTTTCTGAGCGTGCTGCAACGTACAGGGGCAATGGAAGGCCAGGCGCAGATCGCTGCGGATTCCGAGACGTTCAAGGGGCTCGTCGCGTAATACCTCCACCAGATCTTTTGCCAGCTCACTGACCCGTCGTGCCTTGGCCGCGTAGGCCGGATCGTTGCTGAGCAGATGTCCGTAATCCTTGACGAAGGCCCCACAGCCGCTGGCCGTCTGGACAATGGCCAGCGCGCCGTTCTCGATGTCTGGCCACCAGGCGTCGATGTTACGTCGGGCGCGATCAAGGCCAGCGTCCTGAGCATTCAAATGGTAGTCCACCGCGCCACAGCAACCGGCCTGCGCAGCGGGCGTGACGCTGATCCCCAGACGGTCCAGTACCCTGGCGGTGGCTGCATTGGTATTGGGTGACAAACCGGGTTGTACGCAACCTTCGAGCAATAGAACGTTGCGCGCATGTCGCACGCCCGGGCGGGCTTTGGCGGGCGTAATGGTCGTTGGCAGTTTTATCCTCAAGCCTTCAGGCAGCATGGGGCGGAACGTGGTGCCCAATTGCGTCAGCGATTTGAACAGGCCGGCGTTGGGCAGCACATTACGCAAGCCTTCCCGCAGCACACGCTGCCCCAGCGAACGCGGGACTGCCGCGTCGACAACCGCCCGGCCGATATCCAGCAGGTTGTGGTAATCAACGCCGGAAGGGCAGGTGGTTTCGCAATTGCGGCATGACAGGCAGCGATCCAGATGCAACTGGGTTTTCTCGGTGACTTCGTTGCCTTCGAGTACCTGTTTGATCAGGTAAATGCGTCCGCGTGGGCCGTCGAGTTCGTCGCCCAGTAGCTGATACGTCGGGCAGGTCGCATTACAGAATCCGCAGTGCACACAGCTGCGCAGGATGCTTTCGGCCTCCTCGGCGCGGGGCAGTTGTCGGGCCTGGTTGCTCAGGGTGGTCTGCATGGTCAGATC
This sequence comes from Pseudomonas viridiflava, assembly GCF_900602065.1. Taxonomy (GTDB): domain Bacteria; phylum Pseudomonadota; class Gammaproteobacteria; order Pseudomonadales; family Pseudomonadaceae; genus Aquipseudomonas. The sequence goes on from NZ_UWFN01000310.1 coordinate 103,660, forward strand.
TCCGCGTACATCCGCCCCGGATTGAATATTCCGTGGGGGTCGAGTTGAGCCTTGAGCTGGCGGTGATAGCGCAACAGGGTTGCAGGCAGCGGATGGAAAGGGCTGTCCTGCAGGCCTTGGCTGTAACACTGGGCGTGACCGCCTGCCGCACTGACCGTGGCGCGAATCGTCGCGCCGTCGGCATCGGATTTCAGCCAGCGTTGCGCTCCAGCCCAGTCGATCAGTTGCTCGCCGGGTACATCCAGAACGTCGGTGTTATTCGGCAGTGACAGGCGCCATAGTGGTGAGCCACTGGAGAAAAAATCCAGCTGGTGTTCGTTGAGCTCCTGCCAGTACGCGGGGTCGATGCGCTCGCCGCCAAGCCGCTCATGGGCGGCTGCCACCGAGCCTTCGCCGCCTTCAAGGCGCAGGCGCAGCACGCCGTTTTCAAAACTTGCCGCGCTGATGGGCAGCGGTTGCTGGCCCCATTCCGCCAGGCGTGCCAGAGCGCGACTACTGTCCATTTCCAGGGCAATGCTGCTGCACAAGCGGGGTTTGGGCAGGACCTTCAGAGAGACCTCTGTCAGTACACCCAGACAGCCAAAGCTACCCGCCATCAAGCGGGAAAGGTCGTAACCGGCGACGTTTTTCATGACTTCGCCGCCAAAGCGCAAATGCTTGCCCAGCCCGGTGATCACTCGGGTGCCCAGTACGAAATCGCGCACAGAACCGGCCCACGGGCGGCGAGGCCCGGACAGGCCGCTCGCGACCATGCCGCCGACGGTGGCTTCGCCAAAATGCGGAGGCTCGCACGGCAGCATTTGCCCGGCGGCATCCAGCGCCGCACACAACTCCTGCAGGGGCGTTCCGGCGCGAGCAGTGATGACCAACTCGGTGGGGTCATAGCTGACGATGCCGCTGTGCGTGCGGGTATCGAGTATTTCTCCTGCTACTTCGCGGCCGAGAAACGCTTTGCTGTTGCCCCCCTGAATACGCAGCGGTGTCGCCGTTTGCAGCGCCTGATTGACTTGCTCCAGCAGCGCGGCGCTGGTGTCAGCGTCTGGGTTATGAAGAAGCGGATCAGCAATCATCAGAAGCGCTCCAGTTCAGGGAAGGGCAACTTGCCCATGTGCACATGCATCGCGCCGAATTCGGCACAGCGGTGCAGGGTCGGGATGTTCTTGCCGGGATTGAGCATGCCACCGGGGTCGAAGGCGGCTTTCACTGAATGGAACAAGGTCAGCTCGTCACTGTTGAACTGGGCGCACATCTGATTGATCTTCTCGCGCCCCACGCCATGCTCGCCGGTGATGCTGCCGCCGACTTTCACACAGAGTTCGAGAATCTTGCCGCCCAGCGCTTCGGCACGATCCAGTTCACCCGGTTGATTGGCGTCAAACAGGATCAACGGGTGCATGTTGCCGTCACCGGCATGGAACACGTTGGCAACCCGCAGGCCGTATTCCCCGGACAGCGCGGCGATGCCTTGCAGAACGCCGGGTAACTCCCGACGCGGTATGGTGCCGTCCATGCAGTAATAGTCCGGAGACAAGCGACCGACGGCTGGGAAGGCGTTTTTACGACCGGCCCAGAAACGGACGCGTTCGGCTTCATCCCTGGCCTGGCGAAGCTCCGTGGCACCGGCCCGGGTCAACACCTCACGAACCCGTTCGCAGTCGTCGTGGACGTCGGCCTCAACCCCGTCCAGCTCACACAGCAGTATCGCTTCAGCGTCCACCGGATAACCGGCATGGATGAAGTCTTCTGCGGCGCGAATCGCCAGGTTGTCCATCATCTCCAGACCGCCAGGGATGATCCCGGCAGCAATAATGTCTGCCACGGCCCGGCCGGCTTTTTCCACTGAGTCGAACGCGGCCAGCAGTACTTTCGCGACTTGCGGCTTGGGCAACAGTTTGACGGTCACCTCAGTGATGATGCCGAGCATGCCTTCGGAACCGGTGAAAAGTGCGAGCAGGTCGAAGCCCGGTGAGTCCAGTGCCTCCGACCCTAGCGTCAGGTGTTCGCCCTCGACGGTGAGGATGTCCACCTTGAGCAGGTTGTGCACGGTCAGTCCGTACTTCAGGCAATGCACGCCGCCTGCGTTTTCCGCAACGTTGCCACCGATTGAACAGGCGATCTGCGAAGACGGGTCCGGCGCGTAATACAGTTCATAAGGTGCTGCGGCCTGGGAGATCGCCAGATTACGCACGCCAGGCTGGACGCGGGCAGTGCGTGCGGCGCGGTCTATTTCGAGGATTTTGTTGAAGCGTGCCATCACCAGCAGCAGGCCTTGTTCCAGCGGCAGTGCGCCACCGGACAAGCCAGTGCCGGCCCCTCTGGCGACCACCGGCACCTGCAGGCGGTGGCAGATCTTCAGCAGGGTCTGCACTTCTTCAAGATGGCGTGGCAGGGCCACCAGCATGGGCGTGGTGCGATAGGCCGACAACCCGTCGCACTCGTATGGGCGCAGTTCCTCCGCGCGATGGAGGATGTCCAGGTCCGGCAATTGGCGTTGCAGCTCAGCCAGTAGCAGTTGTTTGTCGACAACCGGCAGCACGCCATCGACGCGCTCGTCGTAGAGAATATTCATGATGCGTCGTGACCCTGTGTTGTTTTTATAGGGCAGTCCTGGAACATCAGGCAACTTGCATCATTAGGGGTTCCAGGCGGATCTGTCCATGTTTTCGATTCGCCCTTTAGTCTGAGCCGCGATTGACAGCGGACCGGCAATCGCGCAATTTACGTATTGCGTAAATAAATTACGAAGAATAATAAGAAATGACTCAGCCCTTGGACCTCTTCACTTATTACCGCTCGACCTCCAGTTACCGGGTTCGCATTGCCCTGGCACTCAAAGGCCTGGATTACAACGCGATCCCGATCAATCTGATTCGCGATGGCGGTGAGCATCTCAAACCTGAATACCGGGCGATAAACCCGCAAGGCCGTGTGCCCGCGCTGCGCGTCGAAGACGGTGTGGTGATCACTCAATCCACGGCAATCATCGAATACCTCGAAGAGCGTTATCCCGAACGGCCACTGCTGTCGGCAAGTATCGAAGTACGAGCCCGACAGCGCGCAGTGGCATCCTTGATCGCCTGCGATATTCATCCGTTGCACAACGTCTCGGTGCAGAATCGTTTGCGAGCGCTGGGTCATGGCGAAGATGAAGTGATGCAGTGGATTGGCCACTGGATTCGTGAGGGTTTTGCGGCGGTCGAGCAGATGATTGGTGCCGAGGGGTACTGTTTTGATGAAACAGTCCCGAGCATCGCCGATGTTTATCTGCTGCCGCAAATTTACGCAGCCCGCCGCTTCAACGTCGACATGACCGCATGCCCACGCATTCTGAGGGTTGAAAAACTCGCGCTGGACCATTGGGCATTTCAGGTTGCGCATCCCGATGCGCAACCGGACAAGCCGGAGTAGTCTGTCCTTATGAAAATTCTTGGCCTGCAACTGATTTTTGGTGATTTCCTCGCTCGCAGCGTGCGAGGTATCCCGTGTGCGCCGCCCGCTGGAAAGTGACGTTCAAACCGCGTTAATCCACTTTCCAGCAAGGAGCCAGACCATGGCTGATTTATACGAGAACCCGATGGGCCTGATGGGTTTTGAGTTCATCGAGTTCGCTTCGCCAACGCCTAATACCCTTGAACCTGTATTTGAAATCATGGGTTTCACCAAGGTGGCGGTGCACCGCTCCAAGGACGTCGTGCTGTATCGCCAGGGCGACATCAACATCATCCTCAACAACGAACCGAATAGCCCCGCCTCCTATTTTGCCGCCGAGCACGGCCCTTCAGTGTGCGGCATGGCGTTTCGCGTCAAGGATTCCCACAAGGCTTACCAACGTGCTCTGGATCTGGGCGCGCAGCCGGTGGAAATCGCCACAGGGCCGATGGAGCTAAGGCTGCCAGCCATCAAGGGCATTGGCGGCGCACCGCTGTACCTGATCGACCGTTTTGGCGAAGGCACCTCAATCTACGACATCGATTTCAACTTCATCGAAGGTGTGGATCGTCATCCGGTAGGCGCGGGGCTGAAGTTCATCGATCACCTGACCCATAACGTGTATCGCGGGCGCATGGCCTATTGGGCGAACTTCTACGAGAAGCTGTTCAACTTTCGCGAGATTCGCTACTTCGACATCAAAGGCGAGTACACCGGCCTGACCTCCAAGGCCATGACGGCGCCGGACGGCATGATCCGTATTCCGCTGAACGAGGAGTCATCCAAAGGGGCAGGGCAGATTGAAGAGTTCCTGATGAAGTTCAACGGTGAAGGCATCCAGCACGTGGCGTTCTTCACCGATGACCTGATCAAGAGCTGGGATGCGCTTAAAGCGATTGGCATGCGCTTCATGACTGCGCCGCCAGAGACCTATTACGAAATGCTCGAAGGCCGTTTGCCGAACCACGGCGAACCGGAAGCCGAATTGAAAAGCCGCGGCATTCTGCTGGATGGCTCATCTGATGGCGGCGAGCGGCGCCTGTTGCTGCAGATATTCTCGGAAACCCTGATGGGCCCGGTGTTCTTCGAATTCATCCAGCGCAAGGGTGATGACGGGTTTGGCGAGGGCAACTTCAAGGCGCTGTTCGAGTCGATCGAGCGCGATCAGATCAAGCGTGGGGTATTGGCAGTGGAATAAACAGGCTCGGATACTGACCTGGAGCGCGTTTTAACTGTGGAAGCTATGCTTGTCCGGGATTGGGTTAACACCCGATCGCGAGCAAGCTCTGCTCCCACAAGTAGAGCGCGTTCACACACCTCTAGAGTTGGAAATAAAGGCCTGTGGGAGCTGAGCTTGCTCGCGATGGGTTGTTAACCGGGTCTCAGGCACACACTGCCTTCCCGGTTAAAACCGATTAAAGATATGCCCTGCATCAACCCTCAAATATCGCGACATCGCCACCCATCCGCGCGCTGATCACTTGCGCCGTTGCTCTTAGCCGTTGCGCTGCTTCGGCCTGGCGCTCGTCAGTGAATACCGACGCCGAGCCGACCATGGTGATCACCCCGGCCAGTTTGTTGCCAACGCTGAAGACCGGCGATGAAACCGCATTCACTCCGGCCATCAACAAACCGCGAATCTGATGCACGCCGCTGCTGCGAATGTCATTCAGGTGCTGCTCGATTTCGAGCAACTGCGCAGCCTTGAGACGCGCCGACTCTGCACTGCGCAGTTCGCTGGTTTCGCTCGCGCCGAGGAAGCTTTCGAACACCAGCCCTGTCGAGGAGCCGAGTAACGGCAGCACCGAACCGACCTGAGTCACCAGCGTCACCGCGCCACTTGAAGGCTCGACGTAAACCACGGTCGGCCCCTTGTTGCCCCAGACCGCCAGGAAGCAGGTTTCATTGAGTTCATCACGCAGGTTTGCCAGATGGGGTGCCGTGATTTTCAGCACGTCCAGATTGCCGACCGCCGCCAGGCCGACATACAGCGCTTCGCGGCCTAAGGCGTAATGGTTGGTGACCGAGTCCTGCTCCGCAAAACCGCTGGCAATCAGTGCCTGCAAATAGCGATGCACCTTGCTGGCGGGCATGTCCACATGCTCAGCGAGCTTTGACAGGGAGGTAGCAGGGGCCAGTTCTGCCAGAGCCTTGAGGATGCCCATGCCCACTTCGGCGGCCTGCACCTTTTGCTGACGCCCGCCTGTGGGGCTTTCGATATCTGCAGTCATTTCGGTGGGGGCTACGCTGGTCTGAGAAGGCTGCTTTTATAGCTTGACCGGCCTACAAACTCAAATTACGTTATGCGTAATCGTTTTCTGTCAGGTGTAATTTTTTAGCTTAAACAAAACACGATCTTCGAATTTGAAACGCATTTTTCTGTAGGAGCTGCCGAAGGCTGCGAAGCATTTATCCAGACACATCGCCATCGCAGCCTTCGGCAGCTCCTACAGGTGACTTGTTTGGGCGATCTCTTATAAAAACAAGAAGAGGTTCCGATGGTTACTCATCCGTCTCCGGAGTCGCTGATCTATCAGCCTGGCTTCGGTAACCAGTTCAGCAGTGAAGCGCTGCCTGGCGCATTACCAGTGGGTCAGAACTCGCCGCAGAAACATCCCTTGGGTCTGTATGCCGAATTGCTTTCGGGCACCGCGTTTACCGTCCCGCGCGCAGACGCTCGCCGAACCTGGCTCTATCGCATAAAACCATCGGCCAGCCATCCGCAGTACCAGCGCCTGGATCGACAGATTGTCGGTCAGCAAATGGGGCCGATCACCCCCAATCGGCTGCGCTGGAATGCCTTTGATATTCCGGATGATCCGACTGACTTCATCGATGGCCTGCACGTCATGGCCAGCACCCACACTGCCGATCAGACCGAAGGCGTCACGCTTTATAACTACTGCGCCACGGCCTCGATGCAGCGGATTTTTTTCAATGCCGACGGTGAATGGCTGATCGTTCCGCAACTGGGGCGCTTGCGCATCGTTACTGAGTTGGGGCTGCTGGATATTGCTCCGCAAGAAATCGCCGTGCTGCCTCGCGGCATGCGCTTCAGTGTGCAGTTGCTGGACTCCACCGCCCGGGGATACGTCTGTGAAAACCATGGCGGTGCGTTGCGCTTGCCAGAGTTGGGGCCGATTGGCAGCAATGGCCTGGCCAACCCCCGGGATTTTCTCGCGCCCTGCGCATGGTTTGAGGAGCGCGATGAGCCTGTCACGCTGGTGCAGAAGTTCCTTGGCGAACTGTGGGCCACGCAACTGGATCACTCACCGTTCGACGTAGTGGGCTGGCATGGCAATAACGTGCCTTACAAATATGACCTGCGTCGTTTCAACACCATCGGCACGGTCAGTTTCGATCACCCGGACCCCTCGATTTTTACCGTGCTGACATCGCCAGGTGCCGTACACGGTCAGGCCAATATCGACTTTGTGATCTTCCCGCCGCGCTGGATGGTCGCCGAAAACACCTTCAGGCCGCCCTGGTTTCACCGCAACCTGATGAATGAATTCATGGGCCTTATCGAAGGGGCGTACGACGCCAAGGCAGAAGGCTTCATGCCTGGCGGCGCGTCGCTGCACAACTGCATGAGTGCCCATGGGCCGGACAATGCCACATCGGAAAAAGCCATTGCCGCACAACTGCAACCGCACAAGATCGATAACACCATGGCCTTTATGTTCGAGACCGGCAAGGTGCTGCGTCCTAGCCTGCACGCGCTGCAATCGCCGCAACTGCAAACCGGTTACGACGCCTGCTGGACGGGCATGGCCAGGACGTTCAATAAGGAACTACCGAAATGAATACGCCCGCTTACAGCCGCAGTTGGGTGGTATCTGCCAACGGCCATGCTGACTTCCCATTACAGAATCTGCCGTTGGGCATCTTCAGTCGTGGCGCCTCCGCCAGACGAGGCGGTGTTGCCATAGGCGACTCTATTTTCGACCTGCAGGCAGCGTTGCAGGCAGGGTTCTTCACCGGTGCCGCACGGGACGCCGCGCAGGCTGCCAGTCGCGATCAGTTGAATGATTTTTTCGCTCTGGGGGCGCACGGGCGCAAAGCGTTGCGCAAGGAATTGCTGCACTTGCTGGACGAACACAGCCCGCAGCGTTCGCGCCTTCAGGCGTCCAGCGAGTTGCTGTTGCACCCGATGAGCGAATGTCAGCTGCACATGCCGGCACGCGTGGGTGATTACACTGATTTCTACGTCGGCATTCATCACGCCATGAACGTCGGCAAGCTGTTCCGGCCGGACAATCCGCTGTTGCCGAACTACAAGTACGTGCCCATTGCCTATCACGGACGCGCTTCGACGCTCGGTGTGTCCGGCGCTTCGATCAAGCGGCCCAATGGCCAGACCCTGCCGCCAGGCGCGGAGGCCCCGCAGTTCGGTCCGAGCAAGCGCCTGGATTATGAGCTGGAAATGGGTGTCTGGGTCGGTCCGGGCAACAGCGATGGTGAGCCCATCGGGATCAGTGACGCGGCGCAGCATATTGCCGGTCTTTGCCTGCTCAATGACTGGTCTGCCAGGGATCTGCAGGCCTGGGAATACCAGCCGTTGGGGCCGTTCCTGTCAAAGAGCTTCGCGACGACGATTTCCCCTTGGGTAGTGACCGCTGAAGCACTGGCGCCGTTTCGCAGTGCCCAGCCTGCGCGCCCCGAGGGTGATCCGCAGCCGCTGCCGTATCTGTTCGATGAAACGGACCAGCAGGCGGGCGCGCTGGATATCGAACTGGAGGTTTTGCTGCTGACTCGACAGATGAAAGAGCAGGGACTGCCAGCGCAGCTTTTAGCCTGCAGCAACACCCTGAACATGTACTGGACCGTGGCGCAGATGCTGACTCACCACACTGTGAATGGCTGCACGTTGCAACCCGGCGATCTACTCGGCACCGGAACCCTGTCCGGACCGCAACCGGGGCAATTCGGCAGCCTGCTGGAAATGACCGATGGCGGTAAGCACGCCATTGATTTGCCTGGCGGTGAAGTACGGCGTTTTCTCGAAGATGGCGATGAAGTCATCTTGCGCGCCCGGTGTAAGCGGGAAGGGCAGGTGTCGATCGGGTTTGGTGAGTGTCGGGGGACTGTTATCGGTTAGGTTCTGCCAGCGAGCGGCGTTTGCAAGAGGTTGCCCAGTTCCCCGATGTAACGCTTTCGCTCGGCAAGCATTGGACCTGTAGGAGCTGCGGTCAGGTGGATGATTGCGCAAACCCCGCCACCAACGAGCCACTCCTTGGCAAGAACTTCCCTTGCCGCTCACCCTGCGCCTTCCCGTCCGCGTAGCTCAATTGGCCATTCACCCAGACCCCGTCGATGCCTTCGGCGGCGCGTTTCGGGTCCTTGAAATCTGCCACGTCGCGCACGGTGTCCGGGTTGAACAACACCAGGTCGGCCCAGTAGCCCTCGCGGATCAGCCCGCGCTCATGCAAGCCAAAGCGCGCTGCTGACAGGCCCGTCATTTTGTGCACCGCGGTATGCAGCGGGAACAGGCCCAGATCCCGACTGAAGTGGCCAAGCACGCGGGGGAATGCTCCCCATAGCCGTGGGTGTGGAAACGGGTCTTCGGGCAATCCATCCGAGCCGATCATCGACAGCGGGTGGCTCATGATTCGCTCGACGTCTTTCTCGTCCATGCCGTAGTACACAGCGCCCGCGGGTTGCAGCTTGCGGGCGGTGTCCAGCAGCGACAGTTGCCAGTCGGCGGCGATGTCTTTCAGGTCGCGGCCACTCTGATCCGGGTGCGGTGTTGACCAGGTAATGGTGATGCGAAAGGCATCGGTGACTTGTTTAAGGTCCAGCGTCGACGAGCTGGCGGCGTAGGGATAACAGTCACAGCCCACCGGATGATCCAGAGCTGCCTTTTCCAGTGAGGCGAGTAATTGCGGGCTGCGTCCCCAGTTACCGGCGCCGGCGCATTTCATGTGGGAAATCACCACCGGCGATTTGGCGTGACGACCAATGTCGAATGCCTCATCCATGGCTTCCAGCACAGGCTCGAATTCGCTACGCAGGTGGGTGGTGTATACCGCGCCAAAGGCCGTCAACTCCTCGGCCAGTTGCTTCACTTCAGTGGTTTCCGCCGAGAACGCCGAGGCGTACGCCAGACCGGTAGACAAGCCCAATGCACCGGCCTCAAGGCTGTCGCGCAACTGGGCGCGCATGGCACTTATTTCTTCCGGGCTGGCGCTGCGCTGCAGGTCATCCATATGGTTGCTGCGCAGCGCCGTATGGCCGATCAGCGCGGCGACATTGACCGCTGGATGGGCCGCGTCCACGGCATTGCGATAGTCGCTGAAGCGCGGGTAAACGAATGCGGCGGCAGTGCCCAGCAAGTTCATCGGGTCCGGCGGGTCTCCAGCCAGTGAGACAGGCGCAGCACTGATCCCGCAGTTGCCGACAATCACGGTGGTGACGCCCTGACTGATCTTGGGCAGCATCGCCGGATGGCGAATCACCACGGTGTCGTCGTGGGTGTGTACGTCAATGAACCCGGGGGCCAGAACACGGCCAGCAGCATTGATCTCTTGTTTCGCCGAGACGCCATCGAGGCTGCCGATGCGCTGGATGCGGCCTTCTCGTATCGCCACATCAGTACGCACGCCAGGGGTATTGCTGCCATCGATCACCAGCGCGTCGCGAATGATCAGGTCATAAAGCATGGTTCAGTCTCCAAGCGGCAAGCCGTCTTCACCGCCGCGGTAGTCATCGAGGGCGAGCTTGATGCGTCGCAACCGTTCCTGATTGTCTTCCGGGGCGAGCAGGGCGAGTTCGGTCGCCAGCACATCAATGGTCAGCAGCATGCCGTAGCGTGCTGCTGTGGGTTTGTAGATGAAATTGGTTTCGGCAATCTGTAGCGGCAACACCACGTCGGCGAGCTGGCCCAGCGGCGAGTCGGGCAGGGTAATCGCGAGGATTTTCGTGCCGTAGCTGCGGGCCAGTCGGGCCGCTTCCAGCAGTTCCGGGGTTCGACCACTGAGGGAGCAGGTAATCACGCTGTGTTCCGGGCCGAGCGTTGCTGCGATCAGGCGCATCATCACCGGGTCACGGCAGGCGGCAATGGGATAACCCAGGCGCACCAGACGTGTCTGCAATTCTTCACTGCACAGGCTGGAGCAGCCGCCCATGCCGAATGCATGAATCATCCGCGCCTCGCTCAACAGCTTGATGGCTGTGGCGAAGCGCGACTCATCAAACCCTGCCAGATGCTGGCGCAGGGTTGCTTCGATATCGCCGACGATCTGCGTGAAAAATGCCGATTGTTCCGGGGCCTGCTCAGGATTGAGGAAGCGATTGCCGACCGTACTGGCTTGCGCCAATTGCAGGCGCAAGTCGCGCAGGTCCCGGCAACCAATATTGCGGGCAAAGCGCGAGAGTGTTGCGCTGCTGACTTCCGCCCGGCTGGCCAGCTCATCAAGGCTGGCGCTGGCGGCAAATGCCACGTCGCTGAGGATCAGTCTGGCAATCCGGCTTTCGCCAGCGCTGAGTGAATCCTGACGCGCGCGGATCTGGTAAAGGATGTCCACTCAGAGCACCTGCGCCAGACCCAGGGTCAGGGCGAATGCCACGATGGAAATCAACGTCTCCAGCACCGTCCAGGTTTTGAAGGTTTGCGCGACTGTCATGTTGAAGTACTCCTTGATAAGCCAGAAACCACCGTCGTTCACGTGGGAAAAAATCACCGACCCCGCGCCTGTCGCCAGCACCAGCAATTCCGGATGCGGATAGCCAAGGCCCAAGGCAACCGGCGCAACAATCCCGGAGGCGGTGGTCATGGCGACCGTCGCCGAGCCGGTGGCGACGCGCATGAGTGCGGCGAACAGCCAGCCCATCAGCAGCGGTGACAGGTGAAACTCTTGCGCCAGACCGACAATTTCGTTGGTCACGCCACTGTCGATCAGGATTCGGTTCAAACCGCCGCCCGCGCCGACCAGCAGCGTGATACTGGCCGTGGGGGCCAGGCATTCGTTGGTGAATTTCAGAATCGAATCGCGATTGAAGCCCTGCGCGATGCCCAGCGTCCAGAAGCTTAGCAAGGTGGCCAGCAGCAGGGCGATGACCGAGTTGCCGATGAACAGCAGGAAGCTGTTGAAGCCACTGCCTGGCGTACTGATCAGGTTAGCCCAGCCACCCAGCAGCATGAGGAAGACTGGCAGCAGAATAGTGGTCATGGTCATGCCGAAACTTGGCAGCTTTTCACGCGGTTCACGGTCCAGAAACTGTTTACCCAAAGGGTTCTCGGCGGGTAACTGAATACGTGGCACGATGAATTTTGCATACAGCGGACCCGCGATAATCGCGGTCGGAATGCCGATCAGAATCGCATAGAACAAGGTTTGTCCGACCGATGCCTGATAGGCCTGAACCGCCAGCATCGCTGCCGGATGGGGAGGGACCAGCGCATGGACCACCGACAGCCCCGCGACCATCGGCAGCCCGACCATCAGGATCGAAACGCCGACCCGGCGTGCGACGGTGAAAGCGATCGGCACCAGCAGTACGAAGCCGACCTCAAAGAACAACGGCAGCCCGACCAGAAAGGCAATGCAGACCATGGCCCAATGGGCATTACGCTCGCCGAAACGATCAATCAGGGTGCGCGCGACCTGCTCGGCGCCTCCGGACTCGGCCATCATTTTGCCAAGCATGGTACCCAGTGCTACCACCAGCGCGATGTGTCCCAGCGTCTTGCCGACACCGGCCTCATAAGAGGCGACCACGCCACTGGCAGGCATCCCGGCGACCAGCGCCAGACCGACAGAAACCAGGGTGATGACAATGAACGGATTGAGGCGATAGCGGGCTATCAGAACGATCAATGCAATGATCGCGACAGCGGCGTAAACCAACAGCGAAAGACCAGCGGACGGCGGCATAGAGCGGTTCCTTGCAGAGAATGGAAGTCGAATGGCTCAGCACGGACTGAATCGTCAGTGAGGAGGCGTTTCGGAAGAACTCGGCAGAGGTATCGCTAAAGGTTTGTACGCTGGAGTAAGGGAAGGGCAACGGCGATCACAGGTCATCATTATTTTTATCTCTGTTTTCGTGATGAAAATAAATTACACGAATACAAAAACAAAAATCAATATATGAAAATAGTTTTCTGGCTGGGCTGTTTTGATGATGAGTATGTGGGAGCAGAGCTTGCTCGCGATAAGGCTGGAAACGATTAGCCTGAAACCTGCGGCGTCCTTGGCAAGCTCTGCTCCTGTCAAACCAAATGCAATTAGCTGATTTGGAATGCTTGTTGTAGGAGTGAGCTTGCTCGCGATAGCGTCAGGTCAGACGGTAATTCCTCAACAGGTCTACCGTTATCGCGAGCAAGCTCACTCCTACAGGTCCGTGTTTATTGCGCGACGGGGGCGCTCCTGCAGGATTGCGCCACCTAAAATTCATGAGGCAGACAAATACTTTGTCTACCCGCTAAACCGCTCCCGGTAAGCCATTGGTGTCACTCCCAATCCGCGCAAGAAGCTGCGCCGCATCGTCTCTTCACTGCCAAACCCGCACCTGGATGCGACACGTTTGACGGGCTGCGAACTGGCCGCTAACAAACGTCGGGCCGCTTCGACGCGCAGTTGCTCAATGGCTTTGGCCGGGGTGATGCCGGTTTGCGCGCGGTAATGGCGGACAAAGCTGCGCTCACTCATGCCCATCCGTGCGGCCAGCGAGGTGACGCTGAGGTCGCTGGTCAGGTTTTCGATAATCCAGCCATGCAGATCGGCAAAGCGTGCGTCGTCCGTAGCGTTTGCCTGCTGCATCGACAGGGTTGCGCTAAATTGCGACTGGCCACCCGGTCGTTTGAGGAACACCACCAGATGGCGAGCGACCGCCAGCGCCAGGGCGTGGCCCAGATCCTCCTCGACCAGTGCCAGCGCCAGATCGATACCCGCAGTAACGCCGGCCGAGGTCCAGAAGCCATCGTCGTTGATGAAGATGGGATCGGGATCGACCTTTAATGCGGGGAACCGCCGGGCCAGTGCCTCGCAACTGTCCCAGTGAGTCACCACCCGACGACCGTCCAGCAAGCCGGTTGCGGCGAGCAGAAAGGCGCCGCTGCACACCGAGGCAACCCGTCTGCTTGCACCGGCTCGCTCGTGCAGCCACTGCATCAACTCAGCATCGCTGGCAGCCAGTTGCACGCCACGGCCACCGGCCACGATCAATGTGTCGCTGTGCTCACTGGCAGGTGGCAGTGGCCAGGTCAACAAACCCAGCCCCGCCGAAGACTCAACGGCCTGCTCCTGCGTGGCGATGACTTTAATCTGATAAGGCGTCGGCAAGCCTTGCTGTTGGGCCTGAAGATTGGCTGAGGCAAAAACCTGCAGGGGGCCGCAGACGTCCAGAATCTGAACATCGGGAAACGCCAGGATATGTACGGCTCTGGGTTGTTCAGTCATGAACGTCATCTGCAAATGTTTGGCGTGAAAGGTGGGGTATATGGCGTATCCGCCAAAGCCTAAATGGCTACAGTGATTGCGTCTACCCAAACTTCAGGCGAATTTCAGATGACGTTACATATTGGCTTGCTCGTATTTCCCAAGGTGCAACAGCTGGACCTGACCGGTCCTTACGATGTGTTTGCCACCGTGCCTGACGTAACGGTGCATTTGATCTGGAAGGACCGCGATCCTCTGCTCTCCAGCACCGGCTTGCAACTCAGGCCCACCCAGACTTTCGCTGAGTGTCCGCCGCTGGACGTACTCTGTATTCCGGGCGGGCAGGGTATTGATGTGCTGCTGGAAGATGAGGAGACTCTGGCGTTCATCCGCAAACAAGCGCAGACCGTGAGCTACCTGACCTCGGTGTGCACGGGCGCCTTGGTGCTTGGCGCTGCCGGCCTTCTGAAAGGCAGGCGCGCAACGACTCACTGGGCGTCGCATGACTTGCTAATGAGTTTTGGTGCTATCCCCGTGCATGAGCGAGTGGTGCGCGACGGCAATCTGTTGACCGGTGGGGGAGTAACCGCAGGGATTGATTTCGCCCTGACGCTGGTTAGCGAATTGTTCGGAGAGGTACAGGCTCAGACGGTGCAGTTGCAATTGGAGTACGCGCCAGCACCGCCTTTTGATGCCGGGCATCCGCTGACCGCCCCGTCTGAAGTATTGGCCCTGGCGACCGAGCGAGCCCGGAACTCCATGGCGCAACGTCGTGCAATCGTGGCGCGTATAACAACGAAACCTTGAACGCCCTATTCGGTGATTTCGTACCAGCCGAGGAACATGTCCAGCGTCGACTCGATGACATTGGTTTGCTCTTCGGCGCTGAGCACGGGTTTGTTGAAGGTGACTTGCGGCCAGAACACAAACCCCTTGAGCAGCCCGTGCATCTGAGTGGCGGCGAACGTCGGGTTTGCAGGCTTGAGACGGCCATCGGTCTGGGCGTCTCGGATCCACACGGCGAAAGTTTCTTCACGTTCATCCAGCCGCGCGAGCCAGATCTGGGCGCGTTCGGGGGAGTGAATGGTAGCGCCCAGCGCAACTCGGGCGAGGTCGAGGCAATTAGGATCAGAGAGGGTCTGCATCTTCGCCTGCAACATGCCGCGCAATTGATCTCGCAAGGGCACACCGGGCCGGTAGATCGAATCCGGGATTTCACCGATACGGCACCACAGCCGCTGGAGGATTTCAGCGAACAACTCTTCCTTGCTGGGGAAATGGTTGTAGACCGTACGCTTTGACACCTCGGCTCGTGCCGCGATGCGATCCATGCTGGTCACTTCGAACCCGGTATCGCGAAACTCGGCAATGGCTGCCAGCACGATAGCTTCGCGTTTTCGGTCAGTGAGTCGCAGGGGAGCAGTCATAGGTCTCGCTTCAAACAAGTGTTTTGATAAAAAGTACACCCGGCAGTTTACTTGTCATCGCTGATGATGCAAGCTTAAAACTACACTGTGTAGTGTAAAACTAGGTTACACATTATCTTCCTTTTCCGCTATTGCAAAGCGGAGGCGATGATGAGCAGCGCGGCAAACTCCCGGAGTCAGCAGACCATGTCAAAGATCACAGAGAATTCGTCAGCTCAGCCTTTACCGACCCTGAAGAAGCACGAGGGGCGGTATCGCAACCCCGTGCCCATGAGTCGCATGGGCTTTTTCAAAACGCTGGGGATTTTCTGGAACATGACCTTCAAGAAACCATCGGTCACACGTCCTTCGGGGGAAATTCCAGTGCAACCATTATCGCGTCAGCAGCTCCTGGCTGCTCCGGACTACACGGTCTACCGCCTTGGGCATTCCACCGTGTTGCTGAAAATGCGTGGGGTATTCTGGCTGACAGATCCTGTTTTTGCCGAACGTGCTTCACCCGTGCAATGGGCGGGGCCACAGCGTTTCCATCAGCCACCGATCAGCATTGAAGAACTGCCGCCCATCAAGGCAGTGATCCTGTCGCACAATCACTACGATCATCTTGACCATATGGCTATCAAAGCACTGGAGGCCAAGACCGAGCACTTCCTGACGCCTCTGGGTGTTGGCGATACTTTGATGGAGTGGGGCGTGCCTGCGCACAAGATCACTCAACTGGACTGGTGGCAATCCACGGAAGTGCATGGCATGCAGTTTGTGGCGACGCCTTCCCAGCACTTTTCCGGGCGCACGCTGCTGGATGGCAACCGCAGCCTGTGGGCATCGTGGGTGATGCACGATGAACATCAGCGAATTTTCTTCAGCGGCGATACCGGTTATTTCGATGGCTTCAAAACCATCGGCGAGCAGTACGGCCCGTTCGACCTGACCTTGATGGAAACCGGCGCCTACAACGTCGACTGGCCA
This sequence comes from Pseudomonas viridiflava, assembly GCF_900602065.1. Classification (GTDB taxonomy): domain Bacteria; phylum Pseudomonadota; class Gammaproteobacteria; order Pseudomonadales; family Pseudomonadaceae; genus Aquipseudomonas. The sequence continues at coordinate 119,864 of NZ_UWFN01000310.1, forward strand.
GATGTGCACATGCAGCCCGAAGAAACCCTGCAGGCGCATATCGACCTGCGCGGGCGTTGGTTGCTACCGATTCATAACGGCACCTTTGACCTGGCGATGCACGCCTGGCATGAGCCGTTTGATCGCATCATTGCCCTGGCATGGGAAAAGAACGTCTCAATCACCACGCCACAAATGGGCCAGCCGTTTTACGTGCAATACCCGTGTCGCGGCAACGCGTGGTGGCTGGGTATGGAAGGTGTGCGGGAAGTGCCGCTGGAAGATAACCGCGGTTTTCAGTACGTGCGGCGCGATGCTTGAGGTCTGTCTGTACAGGCGAACTTGCTGTCACTGACTCGCTGTCACAGAAATACGCGGAACCCTGTGGGAGATTCTATGTTTGCTTGCAATCCCGTAGGACCGGCCGGGCGGCGCTCCGCTTTAGCCGGGAGAGCTATTTCTGACGAGGAATATGTAGTGAATGTCCCGACGCCCTCCCGGCTAAAGCGGAGCGCCGCCCGGCCAGTCCTACGGAATAGCGCGGTCTATGTGGGAGCGGTGCTTGCCCGCGAAGAACGATAACGCGGTTATACCTGCCCCACCGCAGTGCCTGAATCGCAGGCAAGCGCGCTCCTACAGATTCGGTGATCGTCTGTGGGGTGCTTGCCCGCGATCGAGCTTGAAATTATCGCGGGCAAGTACCGCTCCCACATGAGATCACTAGCATCACCCTCAGCCCTGCTTCGGATCCGGCGGCGTAGCCGGTCTTGGCTGTTCGCCTTTTTCATTCATCTGCTTGTTCTTCTCGCCCACCTTGCCGGCGTTTTCCGGCTTGTGATCAAGGTCTTCGCGGTCCGATTCCTGGTCTTTCGGTTGTTCAGTCATCACGGCGTCTCTCTTGTTTGTTGTCGGTAGAGATTGGGCAACGCCGGGTCGACAAGATTCGTATTATTTTTCAGCCCATCACACCCGTTCCGTCATCGCCGCCAACGCCACCGAAGTCGCCGCCGTCCGCGTTTCCACACCCAGCTTGATGTAGATATGTTCAAGGTGCTTGTTCACCGTGCGTGGGCTGAGTTGCAGGATGTCGCCGATGTCTTTGTTGGTCTTGCCGCAGGAGACCCAGCGCAGTACTTCGATTTCTCGTTCGGTGAGCTGGAAGCGGCTGGAGAGTTTGCCGTAGGCAGGTTTGTCGTCGAAGCCCAGGCTGGCGGATTGCGAGGCGCTGCGGGCTGATTGCAGGATGCGCGCGGTGCGTAGGTGAGAGGCAACGCGGGCCAGGACTTCGTCGCAGACGATGGGTTTGGTCACGTAGTCGATGGCACCCGCTTCGAAGCCTTTGACCACGTGCTCGCTGTCGGTCAGGGCCGTCATGAACAATACCGGGATGTTGGCGCTGTCCGGTTGCGCCTTGATCCTGCGACAGGTCTCGAAACCATCCAGGCCGGGCATCATCGCGTCCAGCAGAATCAGGTCAGGGCGTCTGCGCTGAATCCGGTTAAGCGCGCTGCTGCCGTCCAGGGCCACCAGCACCATGTAACCCGCTTCATCCAGCGCGTCCGAAAGCAGCGCCAGATTATCCGGGGTGTCGTCGACGATCAGGATCACGCCGTTATCAGCGGGTTGGGTCAGGGCGTTCATTGAGGGCCTCCTTCAGTTGCAGGCTGAGTTCATCCAGGCGAAAGCCCTTGGCAAGGGTTCGCAGGTCGGCGATGAAGCTGGCGCTGTTGATGCTGTCGCGTTCGATGGCGTCGAGTTTGGCCTGAATACCTCGCACATAGCCCAGGCCGCATAACTCGTATAAATCAAGCAGGTCTTGCCGAGGAGGCAGAGTCCACGGCACTTTGACCACCGACACGGCGCGCAAACGACGCAACCACTGCAGTTGCAAGTGGTGCTGAATCCGGTCCAGCAGTTGCTGGATGTGCACGGGCTTGGCCAGGTAGTCATCGCAGACCTGGGGCACGCTGCGCTCCTTGTCGTCGGTGAACGGGTTAGCGTTGGCGGAAATGATGATGATCGGTGCCAGCGACAGCGCGTTGCGGCGGATCAGGCGGCTGGTTTCCCAACCGTCCATGTCCGGCATCGACAGGTCCATGAGGATCAGGTCCGGGTGCAGCAGTGATACCTGACGAATCGCTTCCTGACCGTTCGCAGCCTGGGCCACTTCAAAACCCAATGGCGCGAGCATGCCGCTGATCACCTTGCGATGTTCGATGTGGTCGTCCACCACCAGAATCAGCCGTCGCTCACCCTCATAACCCATGACGTCGTGGTCGACGTGGATTACCGCCTTGGGCACGCGTACTTCGGACAGAAACAGGCGGACCTGAAAGCGCGTGCCTTCGTCCGGCTGGCTGGTGACGGACAAGGCGCCGCCCATCAACGAGGTGAGCATGCGCGTGATGGTCAACCCCAGGCCGACGCCGTTGTCCTGACGCACCAGGCCGCCGCGTTCGAAGGGCTGGAAGATCCGTTCGATCTGCTCGGGTGCAATGCCGATACCGGTGTCGATGATGTCGAATATGGCGGTTTCCCGGCGATAGCTGACCCGCAGACAGACTTCGCCGCTGTCGGTGAAATTCACCGCGTTGCCCAGCAGATTGATCAGGATCTGCCGCACGCGCTTTTCGTCGCCGCGGACCACAGCAGGCATGCGGCCCACTACGTCCAGGCGAAACGTCAGGCCCTTTTCTCGCGCTGTCGGGGCAAACATTTGCTCCAGATCGTGGAGGAATTCCTGAAAGAGGATTTCCGACGGCTCAAGGCGTAGCTTGCCGGCTTCGATTTTGGCGACATCCAGCAAGCCGTCGATCAGCGAGAGCAGATGCGAGCTGCTGCGCAGGATGGTCGCCAGCGGGTCTTGTTGATGAGACGGTGTAGTGGGATCACGCTGCAAAATCTGGGTGAAACCGAGAATGCTGTTCAGCGGCGTACGCAACTCATGGGAAAGGCCGGTGACGTAGCGGCTCTTGGCCGCGTTAGCCGCTTCCGAGGCTTCCTTGGCAGCCTGCAACGCCTGATCGGTCCTGTCATGGGCGTCGATTTCCTGCATCAGCAGTGACGTCTGACGATCCGATTCTTCCAGTGCGACGCGTCGACTTTCCCGCGTTAGCACCACCCACCAGGCGAGGATCCCGGCAAACACGCACAGGGTGAAAAACGCTTTGAGAAAAGCCAGGAATAGCGTGTGGTGCACGGCGGGAGATTGATCGATCAGGCTGTGGGACACCTGGCCGTAGATCACCGCCAACGCCCCGGAAATGGTCAGCAGCAGGACGGTCAGCAAACCCAGGTATTGCGCCAGCCGGGTATGCAGGTAGTGCAGAGGCAGTTTCGGCCACAGCGTGCTGACCATGTCTTCGAACTGCATCGACAGCCTTGCGCGACGTTTGCACTGGTCGGCGCAGCGCGCATCCAGCGAGCAGCACAGCGAACAGATCGGTGAGCTATAGGCCGGACAGTAGGCCATGTCCGGCGTCTCGAATTCATTGCTGCACAGGCCGCAACGCAAGCTGGTCTGTGGCCCGGCAGGGAAGAGTTGCAACGGGTCACTGGTGCGCGCGATGTAGTACTTGCCTTGGGTCCACCAGGCGATCAACGGTGCGGCGATCAGCGCGGTCGTCAGGGAAATCAGCGGCGGGGCGGCTTGGGCCAGCTCACCAAATGCCCCGAAATGGGCACTGATCGACAGCAATGACGCAATCGACATGGCCCCCACGCCAACGGGGTTGATGTCATACAGATGCGCGCGTTTGAACTCGATGTGTTTCGGGGAAAAGCCCAACGGCTTGTTGATCACCAGATCAGCCACCAGCGTGCCTATCCAGGCAATCGCGACGTTGGCGTATAGCCCCAACACTTGTTCGATTGCATCGAATACCCCCAACTCCATCAGGATCAGTGCGATGGCGACGTTGAACACCAGCCACACCACGCGGCCCGGATGACTGTGAGTGACGCGGGCAAAGAAGTTCGACCAGGCCAGCGAACCGGCGTAGGCATTGGTCAGGTTGATTTTGATCTGGGAAATGATCACGAACAGCACCATGGCTGCCAGCGCCCATTCAGGTGAGCTGAACACGTAACGGAAGGCGACCAGATACATCTGCGTCGGTTCTGCTGCGCGCTCGATGGGTACTTCGTGCTGCAGAGCGAGAAAAGCCAGGAAGGCACCGGCCATGATTTTCAGCGCGCCGGGGATGATCCAGCCGGGACCTGCCATCAGCAGTGCGGCCCACCAGCGTTTGCGGTTCTTTCGGGTTTTTTCCGGGAGAAAGCGTAAATAGTCGACCTGTTCGCCGATTTGCGTCACCAATGACAGCGCGACGCTGAAGGCTGCACCAAAGAACAGCAGATTGAAGGTGCCGCCTTCGCCTTCACGCCCGGCAAAGGTCGTCAGGTCGGTGAGGGCTTCGGGGTTTTTCCAGATCACGAAGATATACGGGACCAGCAACAAGGTCAGCCATAACGGTTGCGACCACATCTGTAAACGGCTGATCAGGGTGATGCCATAGGCGACCAGCGGGATGACGATGATCGAGCAGATCACGTAGGCCATGGCCAGCGGGATCTGGAAATACAGCTCGATGGCCAATGCCATGATTGCCGCTTCCAGGGCAAAAAACAGGAAGGTGAAACTGGCGTAGATCAGCGACGTGATAGTCGAGCCGATGTAGCCGAAACCCGCGCCACGGGTCAGCAAGTCCATGTCTACGCCGTAGCGGGCCGCGTAATAGCTGATGGGCAGGCCGGTCAGGAAAATCACCAACGCCGTGGCCAGAATCGCCCACAAAGTGTTGGTGAAGCCGTAACTCATCACCAGCGCACCGCCGATGGCTTCCAGTGCCAGAAACGAAACAGCACCGACGGCGGTGTTGGCGATGCGGAACTCCGACCATTTGCGGAATGATTTGGGCGTGAAGCGTAAGGCGTAGTCCTCCATGGTCTCGTCAGCGACCAGGCTGTTGTAATCGCGACGTACCTTGACGATGCGTTGGGAGCCGGAGCGTCGCACTTGGCGTGTTCCTGAAAAGGATATTTATGGTTATGGGTTGCCAACAGCAACTTTCGTGCCTCCCTGGCGCCTATTTCTGTAGGAGCTGCCGCAGGCTGCGAAGCGGTGTGTCATGAAAAAACATTCGCAGCCTTCGGCAGCTCCTACAGGTAAAGGGTATTTCTGCGCGCAATCATCCACTTTTTTACGCAATCCGGCCCTACGTCAAATGACGTAGCCCGGTACGTCATGGTGCGTATACCCGGTTTTGCTCCTCGACCTCATGCTTGCCGCAGTCTCACCACAGGGCCTTTGCGGACCGTGGCGCATTTAAAAAAACAGGCAAGCACAGGAGCGGGAACATGAATTCACGACTGACAGGTGCCAAAAGGTTTTTGCCACGTCGATTGGCGCTGGGCGCTGCTGCGCTTTCGCTGATTGCGGCAGGGGTGTTCGGGCAAGTGGCGCTGGCCGATGACGCCAATACCACCGGGCTGGCCGTGACCGCGACCGAAGTGACGGTCGGCCAGTTGCACTCGGCTACCGGCACCATGGCCATCTCTGAGACAGGTTCGATCCAGGCCGAGCGTCTGGCCATCGACCAGATCAACGCCTCGGGCGGGATTCTCGGACGGCAGATTAAAGTCGTGCAGGAAGACGGCGCGTCTGACTGGCCGACCTTCGCCGAAAAAGCCAGGAAGCTGCTGGTAGGCGACAAGGTCGCGGCGGTATTCGGCTGCTGGACCTCCGCCTCACGTAAAGCCGTGTTGCCGGTGTTCGAGAAGGAAAACGGCCTGCTGTACTACCCGACTTTTTATGAAGGCCTGGAACAGTCGAAAAACGTGATTTATACCGGCCAGGAAGCCACCCAGCAGATTATTGCCAGCCTCGACTGGATCGCCAAAACCAAAGGCGCCAAAACCTTTTACCTGATTGGCTCGGATTACATCTGGCCGCGCACCTCCATGAAGATCGCCCGCAAGCACATTGAAAACGTGCTCAAAGGTACCGTGGTTGGCGAGGACTACTACCCGTTGGGCAACACTCAATTCGGCTCGCTGATCAACAAGGTCAAGCTGAAAAAACCTGACGTGGTGTTCGCCGCCGTGGTCGGTGGTTCCAACGTTGCCTTCTACAAACAGCTCAAAGCCGCTGGCGTTGACTCCACCAAACAGACCTTGTTGACCTTGTCGGTGACCGAAGACGAATTGCTGGGCATCGGCGGCGAAAACATGAAGGGCTTCTACGCCTCCATGAAGTACTTCCAGAGCCTTGATAACCCCAACAACAAAGCATTTGTCGACGCCTTCAAGGCCAAGTACGGCAAGGATTCGGTGATGGGCGACGTGACCCAGGCCGCCTATCTCGGCCCATGGTTGTGGAAAGCAGCAGTCGAGAAGGCCGGTAGCTTCGACATCGACAAAGTGGTCGCCGCATCACCTGGCATCGAGTTGAAAACCGCACCTGAAGGCTACGTCAAGGTTCACGAAAACCACCACCTGTGGAGCAAGACCCGCATCGGTGAAGTGCAGAGCGATGGTCAGTTCAAGGTGATCTACGAGTCGGATCTGATCGAGCCGAATCCGTTTCCGAAGGGTTACCAGTAACCGCTGAATCCACCATCCCTGTAGGAGTGAGCTTGCTCGCGATCGGCTGCGAAGCAGTCGTAAAAAATGGCGAATCCAACATTGTTTGAAGGCCGTGCCGGCCTTATCGCGAGCAAGCTCACTCCTACAGTTGAATTGAGGTGGCGTTTTCGCGCACCTCTTTCCACCTCGGAGACCATCATCATGGAATGGCTATCGGAATTTGGTGCCATCGCGGTCATGCAGGGGTTCAACGGGTTATCCGTCTTCTGCGTACTGCTGCTGATGGCCCTGGGGCTGGCGATTATTTTCGGCCAGATGGGCGTGATCAACATGGCCCACGGTGAGTTCCTCACCATTGGCGCGTATACCACCTACGTGATGTCCAGCCTGACGCTGCAGTACCTGCCGTCCATGCAGCCGTACTACTTTTTCTTCGCCATTGCGTTGTCGTTCGTGGTGGCCGGGGCCATTGGCTGGGTTGTCGAATCGGTGATGATCAGCCGTTTGTACCATCGCCCTCTGGATACCTTGCTCGCCACCTGGGGTTTGTCACTGGTCATGCAGCAAGCCTTTCGCTCGATCTTCGGCGCCCGCGAAGTCAGCGCCACCCCGCCTGAATGGCTGATGGGCTCAGTGAGCCTCAGCGATACCATCGAGATCCCTCGTAACGGCCTGTTTGTCATGGGCCTGACCATTCTGCTGACTGCGACGATCTTCCTGATGCTGTACCGCACCCGCTGGGGGCTGCATGTGCGCGCCACGGTGCAGAACCGGGTCATGAGCCGTGCGGTGGGCATCAATACCCGCAAGGTTGACCGCATGACGTTTGCCCTGGGCTGCGGTGTTGCCGGTGTCGCGGGCGCTGCGTTCACCACCATAGGCTCCACCGGGCCAACCGCGGGCTCGCTGTACATCGTCGACACCTTTCTGGTGGTGGTTTTCGGCGGTGCGCAAAGCCTGTTTGGCACTATCGCCTCTGCGTTTGCCATTGCTCAGACCCAGTCGATTTCCGAATTCTTCATGAGTGGTTCCATGGCCAAGGTGCTGACCCTGTCAGCCGTGATCCTGATTCTGCTGATGCGCCCGCAAGGGTTGTTCTCCAGCAAGGTCCGTAAATGAACGTGTACGAAAATAAGGCGGCCCTATGAATGCTCTGAACAAAATGCTCGGCGGCAAGCAAGGCGTGGTTGGCCTGTTGATCCTGGCGATGCTGATTCTGGTGATCTTTCCGCTGACGCTGGATGCGTTCCGCCTGAACATGGTCGGCAAATACCTGACCTACGCCTTCGTCGCCGTCGGCCTGGTGCTGTGCTGGGGCTATGGCGGGATTCTCAGCCTGGGACAGGGCGTGTTTTTTGGCCTTGGCGGTTACTGCATGGCGATGTTCCTCAAGCTTGAGGCATCGGACCCGGAAAGCACCAAGATCCAGTCGACTCCCGGTATCCCGGATTTCATGGACTGGAACCAGATCACTGAACTGCCGTGGTTGTGGGTGCCGTTTCACAGCTTCACGTTCACCGTCATTGCAGTGATCGCCGTGCCAGTGATTCTCGCCCTGGTGATCGGTCTGTCGATGTTCAAGCGCCGGGTCGGTGACGTCTACTTTTCCATCGTGACCCAAGCCATCGCGCTGATTCTCACGGTGCTGATCATCGGCCAACAAGGGCTGACCGGTGGCGTCAACGGCATCACTGACCTGAAGACGCTACTGGGTTGGGACATTCGCAGCGACGGGGCAAAACTCGCCTTGTACTTCATCAATGCGGCGCTGCTGTTCGCGTGCATCCTGATCGGCAAATTCATCCTCGCCTCCAAGCTGGGCCGACTGCTGATGGCCATGCGCGACAAGGAAGAGCGGGTCCGTTTTTCCGGCTATGACGTGGCCAGTTTCAAGATATTCGTGTTTTGCGTAGCGGCAGCGTTTTCGGCCATTGGCGGGGCGATGTTCGCCTTGCAGGTGGGCTTCATGTCGCCGTCGTTCGTGGGCATCGTGCCCTCCATCGAAATGGTGATCTTCGCCGCCGTGGGCGGGCGCATGTCGCTGCTCGGCGCGGTGTACGGCTCGCTGCTGGTCAACTACGGCAAGACCTACTTTTCCGAATCCTTCCCTGAGTTGTGGTTGTACCTGATGGGCGGCCTGTTCATCGCGGTGGTCATGTACTTCCCCAACGGTCTGGCCGGTTTGTGGGAAAGCCACGGGCGCAAATGGCTTGCCGGTTTGCGCGGTAAACCTGCGCCGGTCCTTGAAAAGCCGCACATCACACCGGTACAGGCGATGCCCAAATCCAGCGTCACGCCATTGGAGACTCAGCCATGAGCAGCCCGACAGGCTTTCAGATGCACAAGCCGGTGTTGGCCATTGAAGGGCTGACGGTGTCTTTCGACGGTTTCAAGGCGGTGGACGATCTCAATCTGTACATCGACCGCAACGAGGTGCGGGTGGTCATCGGTCCTAACGGTGCGGGCAAGACCACGGTCCTTGATTTGATCTGCGGCAAGACCCGCGCAACAGGCGGCAGCATCCAGTTCGAGGGACGGGAACTGACCAAAATGCACGAGTACGACATCGTGCGTGCCGGGGTGGGTCGCAAGTTTCAGACCCCGTCGATCTACGACAACCTGAGCGTTTTCGAAAACCTGGAAATGTCCTTTCCGGCAGGGCGCTCGGTGTTCGGCGCACTGTTTTTCAAGCGTTCCGATGAAGTGGTCAAGCGGGTCAGGGACGTCGCGGCTGACATCTTCCTTGGTGATCTGCTTGAACAGCAGGCGGGTCTGCTCTCCCACGGGCAGAAGCAGTGGCTGGAAATCGGCATGTTGCTCATGCAGGACCCGCAACTGTTGATGCTCGACGAGCCCGTCGCGGGGATGAGCGTCAGTGAGCGTTCGCAGACTGCCGAGTTGCTCAATCGCATCAGTCAGGGGCGCTCGGTGCTGGTTATCGAGCACGACATGGAGTTCGTCAAAAGCATTGCCCACAAGGTCACCGTTTTGCATCAGGGCAAGGTGCTTGCCGAGGGCAGCATGGAGTCGGTGCAGACCAACCCGAAAGTCATTGAAGTCTATCTGGGCCACTAATCAGGAGCGCGGCATGTTCAAGATCAATCAGCTGGCGTGTGGTTATGGCCAGAGCCAGATCCTTCATGGCCTGGACCTCAGCGTCGAGAAGCAGGAAATCGTGGCGGTCATGGGCCGCAACGGCATGGGCAAAACCACGCTGTTCAAGAGCCTGATGGGCATCCTGCCGCAGTGGGGCGGCCAGGTGCAGGTCGAGGGCGTTGACGTGTCGGCCATGGAAACCCATTCCCGGGTCGCACACGGCATGGCTTACGTGCCGCAGGGGCGGATGATTTTTCCGGCCATGAGCGTGCTGGAAAACATCCAGACCGGCTTGCCGGCATCGGCTCGCGGCATCGTGCCGGAAGACTTGTACGCGTTGTTCCCGGTGCTTTACGACATGCGTGGCCGACGCGGCGGCAACCTCTCTGGAGGTCAGCAGCAGCAACTGGCGATTGCCCGTGCGCTGGCGACCAACCCCAAGGTGTTGCTGCTCGATGAACCCACTGAAGGCATCCAGCCTTCGATCATCAAGGACATCGCCCGCACCCTGAAAGAGATCCGCACGTTGCGCAACCTGACCATTGTGGTTTCCGAGCAGGTGCTGTCGTTCACCCTGGAAATCGCTGACCGGTTTCTGGTGATCGAGAAGGGCCGCTTCGTGATTGAAGAGACCCGGGCCAATGTCGATGAAGCGACGATCAGTCGGTATTTGTCGGTTTAGTTCGCTGTGAATTTTTGTCCGGCCTTATCGCGGGCAAGCACCGCTCCCACATTTACACCCCATTCCCATGTGGGAGCGGTGCTTGCCCGCGATGCAGGCGCCACCTAGCCTAAGGAGAAACGCCATGACCGAAACGCTGATCAAAGTCGACCTCAACCAGCCCGCTACTGAAAACGAGAACATTCACAACCGCTGGCACCCGGATATTCCGATGGCGGCGTGGGTCAAGCCGGGGGATGACTTTATCCTCGAAACCTATGACTGGACCGCAGGCGCGATCAAGAACAATGATGACGCGAGCGATGTGCGTGACGTGGACCTGTCCACCGTGCATTACCTGTCCGGGCCGATTGGTGTGCATGGTGCCGAACCGGGTGACTTGCTGATCGTAGACCTGTTGGACATCGGCGCGCGGGCCGATTCCCAGTGGGGGTTCAACGGGTTTTTCTCGCGGCAGAACGGCGGTGGTTTTCTCACCGATCATTTCCCGTCGGCACAGAAAGCCATCTGGGACTTCAAGGGCATGATGACCAGCTCCCGGCACATTCCCGGTGTTGAGTTCGCGGGTCTGATTCATCCGGGGCTGATCGGCTGCCTGCCGGATCACAAGATGCTCGCCGAATGGAACAAGCGCGAACAGGAACTGATCGACACCAACCCGACCCGCGTGCCGCCACTGGCCAATCCGCCTTATGCGAAAACTGCGCATCTGGGCAAACTCAAAGGGCCTGCTCGCGACATGGCGGCAGCCACTGGCGCAAGGACTGTGCCGCCCCGTGAACATGGCGGCAACTGCGACATCAAGGATTTGTCCCGTGGTTCGAAAGTGTTCTTCCCGGTCTATGTCGACGGTGCAGGACTGTCAGTAGGCGATCTGCATTTCAGCCAGGGCGACGGTGAAATCACCTTCTGCGGCGCGATCGAAATGGCCGGCTGGGTGCACATGCGCGTCGAGTTGATCAAGGGCGGCATGGAGAAGTACGGCATCAAGAACCCGGTGTTCAAGCCCAGCCCGATTGTGCCCACGTACAACAAATACCTGATCTTCGAAGGTATCTCGGTGGACGAGTCAGGCAAGCAGCATTATCTGGACGTCAACATTGCCTATCGCCAGGCGTGCCTGAACGCCATCAACTACATGACCAAGTTCGGCTACTCACCGGCTCAGGGTTACGCGTTGCTCGGTTCAGCACCGGTGCAGGGCCATATCAGCGGCATTGTCGACATTCCCAACGCCTGCGCGACGCTGTGGCTGCCGACGGAGATCTTCCAGTTCGACATCAACCCGAACGCCAACGGCCCGACCAAATTCATTGATGGGCTGGTTGATTTGCCGATTGCTTACGATTTGTAGATTGTCGTCACCTCTCTGTAGGAGCTGCCGAAGGCTGCGAAGCGGCGGGTCAGTCGAACCCATTCGCAGCCTTCGGCAGCTCCTACAGGAGATCACTATCAGGAATCTGGCCCATGCCCATGTACGAATTCGATTGCCCCAGCTGTGGGGATTTCTCCGCCCTCAAGCCGATGGCCGAAAGCGGTGCGCCGTGCGCCTGCCCGCAATGCGGCGAGTCAAGCATGCGGGTGATTTTGTCTGCGCCGGGTTTGAGTACGGTGTCAGGCAATAAACGCCGCGCCATCGAGACCAACGAACGTAGCGCCCATGCGCCCAAGACCGTTGCCGAGTATCAGGACAGCAAACGCCACCCGAGCGGCTGCAGTTGTTGCGGGCCGAGCAAACCCGTGGTGCCCACCAAAACCAACCCCCATGCACTGAAAGGCAAGGCGACGGGACGGCCGTGGATGATCAGTCATTGAGGCTAAGTACTGGCTGGCTGCAGTCCTGTGGGAGCCGGGCTTGCCCGCGATATAGGCACCGCATATCTCAGGTCAATCGCATACAGCCTTATCGCGGGCAAGCCCGGCTCCCACATAAGCATCGTGTCAGAAGGATCAGTTTCGCCAAGGCCTCAGCCACAACGCCAGGCCTGCTAACAACACCGCCCCATACGCACAACTCAGCCCCAGTTGCAGCCAGGTGTCGCTGATCGGATGCAGCACCAGCGCTGCCACTAGCATGGCGGCGGCACCCAGTGCCCATTGGCTTTGCCACTGCACAAAAGTCAGCAATTGCTGGCGGCGCATCAACAGCAGGCCGGTGATAATCGCTCCGGCCAGCGCGGCAATGGCAATGCCGATCAGGCCAAGGAAAAACGGCAGCACCCCCAGCAGCAAGGCGTTGCACAGGTTGCCGATCAATTCGCAATTCAGCGGCATGCGGGTATCGCCCGCCGCGTAGGCATAGCGTGCCAACAAGGCATTCCATGCACCAAACATCAGTGGCACGGCAAACCAGGCGAGTAATTCCGGCAGCGGCCCGTCATGAGCCAGGCTGGGCAATAGCAAGACCACCAGCGCTCCGGAGGCGCCGATCAAACCGGCAATCGCGGGCAGGGTCAGCAAGGTGGCGCTGCTCAGTCCCTTGCGCAACAGTACAAGGCGCTGATCGGCCGCACTGCCGCTCATCAAGCCCAGCAGCACCTGATTGAGACTCATCAGGGCAATCAAGGGCAGATTGATCAGCTTGCGGGCCAGGTTGATCCAGGTCACTGCGCCTTCGCCCAGTAACGAAGCAACCATACGCTCCAGTAACGCCAAACCCTGGCTGGCAAGGTTGCTGCTCAACAGCGGCCCGATGCGTTGCAGCAGCTCCCGGCCAGCGCCGGGTTCGGCTTGCCATCGCCAAGGTTTCCAGCCCATCCGGTGTAACGTCGGCAGCAACGTGCCAGGCATCAGCAAACTGCCCAGTACGCAGGACAGCGCCAGGCCGACGGGTGTGGCGCCATGACTGGCAACGGCGAGGTAAATCACGGGCGGCAGGTTGAACAACAACGAGCCAAGCCCGGCCGTGACGAATCGTTGTTGGGCCTGCAGCGGCACGCACAACAATGCATGCAGCAAGAAGCCCGGTGCGCACCATGCCAGCCATTGCAGGCTGCTGCCTGCCAACGCGTAACCGCTGTCGTCCAGCCCCGGCCCGACGCCGCGTACCCACAATGGCGCGCCAAGGCTCAGCACCAGGCTCAGCGCCAGACCACACAGCAACAGGCGTGGCGCCAATGCATCCAGCCAGCGTTGTTGTGCAGGCAGATCGCGCTGTTGGTACAAGGGCAGCGCCGCTGCGCTCAACAAGCCCGCCGCCAGCGCCATACGCAGTGCTTCAGGGAGGAACATCGAGACCAGAAACGCGTCGCTTTGCGCCCCGGCACCCCACGCAGCCACCAGCAGCCATTCACGGGCAAACCCCGCGGCCAGGCCGGTCAGCGTGGCGAGGGTCAGCCACAGGGTTGAGCCGAGCATGCGTCAGCCTTAATGAAACAAAGTGAACAGGCCTTTGCCGCCCACTTTGTAGTTGAGACCGCGTGCCCGTTCGCCTTTGATCTCGGCGTTCGGCCCACCGACGATGGCATAGGGCGGGACAGGTTTGGAGACCACGGCCGCGCCGCCGACCACCGCACCTTCGCCGATTTCGGCGCCAAAAGAGAGCAGGGCGCGGCTGCATATCCAGGCGTAGTCATGGATATACACCGGCCCGCCGACGGCCCAGAACTCCGGTGCCTGCAGGTCGTGACCGCCTGCGATGATCAAGACGTGGGAAGCGACGGTCACATGGTCGCCAATGATCAGGCCGCCGCGGGCATCCAGCTGGCAGTGCCAGCCGATGGTGGTGTCGTCCCCGATACGCAAGCTGTCGACGCCGAGGATTTCGGTGTTGCGCCACACGCTGGAGCCTTTGCCGATTTTAGCCCCGCCGATGCGCAGCCACGTCAGGCGCACAGTGTGGCTGGGGATCTTGCAGATCAGAATGTTGTACGCCTGTTCCCAGGTGCGCAGCATGCGGTCGCGCAGCGTGGGCCAGTTGATCCCGTAGAGGGGGATCAGCGCACCTTTCATTTCGCTGGACAGCAAGCGATAGAAACGCCGCGCCAGCGGATGTTCGATACGCGGTTCGATGTTCAGGTAGCTGATGAACGACAGCGTACGGCCCTTGATGGGCGTTTCGAACAGCACCTCGTTATCGAGCATCCACTGATAAGCGCTTTGCAGTTCTTCAAGTTCCACGCCCATCTTGCGTGCGTATTCAGGCAAGGCCAGGCGCAGGTCATGGGAGTGCATCAGACGGTGTTTCATGATTTCGATTCCTGCTCCGGTAATGGGTGTCGAACGAGGGCCGCCTGGGTTTTCAAGCGTTTTGCCTCATGCAGATTAATCCCCAGCATCAGCCAGAACACGGCGATCAGCACGCTGGTAAAACTGAAATAGTGGTCGAACAGGCCGCTGGCCAAGGCCGCGAGCAAGCCGGTGGTGGTGCCGAGCCAGATGGCGTTGTCGTGGGTCAGGGTAATGAAGCCGTCCTCGGGGCGGGTTTCACGCCACCAACTGACAGTGACGGCAATGAACAGCAGCATCCCGGGGATACCCAGCTTGTAAATGAAGTTCAGCCACAGGTTGGAGATACCGAACAGCGTCGCACCGGGCACCGGCGGATCGATCTTGAAACCAATGCCCATGGGGAATTTGGCCATGGCGTCCGGGAAGTGGCTGTATTCCAGAAAGCGAATCGCTGTACTGGTGTCGTCGTTGGTGAACAAGCCCACTATCCGTTCTTGTAGCGGCGGGTAAAACATCAGCAGCAGTGCACCGGCAATACCGCCGCCCATGAGCACCCGGCCCATTAACGGCACGCGCTTGCGGGCCATCCACATCATCACCAGCATCAGGCTGACCAGCGCGCCGCGGGAACCGGTCAACAGCAGACCGATACCGCCCAGTATGGCGACCGCAAAGCCCAGTGATCTCGGCCAGCCGACTCGCGTCATGCCTATGCAGAATGCCAAGGGTACGATCATGGCCATGGCGCCACCCGCTACGTTGGGGTGCATCCAGGGTGTGCCCATACGGCTGGCCAACGACAGAAGGCTTTCATCCAGTACGTCGGTGCCGCCGTAACCGAACATGCCGAGAATCGGGATAATGTCGGCAGCCGTGCGGTTTTTTAGAAACACCGGAATCGACAACAGCAGCAATAGCAGGGTGCCGAGCAACAGTGCGCAGATCATCTGCTCCCGGTACTTCTGCTGATCCAGCAAACGCGGTACCAGAAACAATGCCGACAGGTTGAACAACCAGCGCACCCAGTTGATAGGGCCGTTACCCAGCGCAGTGATGGTCAGTTGCCCGACGATGAACGGCAAAGCGCTATAAAGCATCAGCGCGATCAGCAAGCGTTCCGTTCGCATCAGCGCGGGCAATGGCGCTGGGTTGGTGAACATCCGGTGTGCCAGGTACGCAGCCCAGACCAGCATCAGCAGGGCCTCGGACACCGTGGTACGAATCCCGACATTGACTGTCGAGTAGGGCAGAAATGTGGCCAGCACGCCAAACAACAGCAGGCCGCGCAACGGTCGCCGAATCACCGTGGCAATGGCCACCACTCCGATCATTGCCGCCAGCACCTTGAACGCTGGCAGCAACCAGAACATTGCACCGAACAACAGGCCGAAGAGCAAGCCAACGGGCATTGCCAATGGCATCAGCGCAACTCCTCGATCAGCTCGTCAAAGCGCTGGTTGAATGCTTTGGGACCGTACCCGGCAGCCCAGGTTTTCAGCGTTTCAGGGTCTTCTTTTTCCGCACTGGCCAGCTCGCCCATGAGCGTGATCAACGCGCCGGTGTCGTTCGGTGAAAAGCGTGGGCTGCCGGGCGGGGTGATTTCATCCAGGGATGAACCACTGGCGACGGCGACCGGCGTGCCCACGCCCAGTGCTTCAACCACTGGCAGGCCGAAACCTTCTGCATAGGACGGCTGCCACATGCGGTCGGCCCGGGCGTAAACGGCGTGTAGCTCCGAATCGCTGATGTCGCTCAGGAAGTGCAGGCCGGGCAGGGCTTGCTGAGCCGGTGGCAGGTGTTCCGGCGCGCCGATCAGGATCAGGTCCGGTACATTTTCGAATTGCGTTCGCGCGCGTTGCCAGGCATCGATGAACCACGCCATGTTTTTGCGCGGCTCACGGGTGCCTACGCACAACCAGTAACGCTCGGGCAGTGTCCAGCCCAGCAGTTCGGAAGGCTCATCACTCCAGCCGCTGACCAGCGCGGGCAGTACGCGCAGTTTGTCGCGGGTTTCGGGGAACAGGCGCATGCATTCATCGGCGGTGAACTGTGACGGGGTCCAGATGCGATCAGCGACCCGCAGCGAGTGAGCAATGGACAGCCGATCGGTGACGCCGTAAATACGTGCCTTCAGCTGTGAGCCGTGACTGTTTTTAAGGGTCAGCTGGAACAGGTCCTGCAACTGCAGCACGTAACGCATGCCTTCCGGCTTGCGACCCAGAGGCAAACCC
Source organism: Pseudomonas viridiflava (assembly GCF_900602065.1). Classification (GTDB taxonomy): domain Bacteria; phylum Pseudomonadota; class Gammaproteobacteria; order Pseudomonadales; family Pseudomonadaceae; genus Aquipseudomonas. Next base: position 136,607 of record NZ_UWFN01000310.1, read on the forward strand.
ATGTTCATGTTGCAGATATACACCTGTACTTCTGCATCGCGCAGGGCTTTGGGCAGAAACAAGCCTTCAAAACGCAGCCGCTCGGGCAGCCGGTGGATGCCATTGAGAGGCGTGGCCCAGCGCGGACAGTGCGCCACACGGCGGATCGGATGCTCGAAAGGCGCCACGCTGAACAGTTGCACCTGGGTGTCGGGGTTGGCTCGCGCGGCTTCTTCCAGCGCAATGTTTTGCCGGCCGATGCCGCTGTTCGGGTAGCCGGTGGCCGGACGGTAATCAAGTCCTACACGCATGGGCGCGGCTCCTGTTTGGCTTTTACGGGGGACAGTCGAGTGTAGATTCGCTCCAGTTGAGCGGCGGACACCGACCAGTCGTGGTGGGTTTGCACGTACTTGCGTCCGGCCTCTCCGATCTGAGCCAGGCGTGCGGGTTGCTCAATGACTTCGGTGATGATTCGCGCCAGCTCCTGTGGGTCTTCGCTGCCCAGATAATGCTCGCCGTTGACCACGGCGAGTCCCGAACTGCCTTGCTCAGTGGTGACCACCGGTAAACCGGCCGCCATGGCTTCCAGTACTTTGAGCTTGGAGCCGCCGCCTTGACGCAGCGGGGCGAAAAATATCGCCGTGTTGTTCTGCAAGGCACGCAGGTCCGGTACGAACCCTTGAAACTCGATGCGCGGATCAGGCCAGCGTTCGCGCCACGAGTCGGGCAGGGCGAAGCCGCACACCACAAAACGCAGCGTGGGCGCGTGTTGCCAGACTTTCGGCATGATCTCGGTCAGTGCCCATTCGATGGCATCCACATTAGGCCCGTACTCGTAGTTGCCTATGAACAACAAGCGATTGCTGTAGGGATCAGGCTTGACCTGGGCGTAGTACCCGCAATCGACGCTGTTGACGACCACAGCAGTCGCCTTGCCACTGAGCCGGGAAATTTCCTTGGCGTCGTCTTCGGTTACCGCGATCAACTGATCGGCCTGACGAAAGACCCGGCTTTCCCAGTGGCGATAGCGCCAGCGATCAAATCTGGCGAACAGGCCAGCCCAACGCGGCAGCCGGTCGTAGCTGGTAGCACCCATGGCTGACTCGACATTGTGTTCAGTCATCACAAACGGTTTGCCCGATTGTTGCAGCGGCTTTTCAAACGGCTCGAAGCCATACGTGTGCTGAAGCTGGATCACGTCCCAGGGTTCTTCAAGCAGGCCTTCGAACACTTCGCTCAGACGTGGTGCATAGCCGTTGATACAGGCCAGCATCGGCGCCGGGGCCACAGCGATGGCCATCAGCGTCTTGGCACTTTTGAGCGGGCGGCGCGGCAACACGATCAGCCGCTCCAGCCACGGTTCCAGGGCGTCGCGGGTGCTTTGGTCGACATCGGTTTTGGACTGCACCAGCAAGGTGATCTGATGACCACGGGCGGCAAGGTTGCGCAGCAGGTGGTATTCCCGGGTTTTGCCGCCGCTGGTGGTTGGCCATGGCAGATAGGGTAGTGTCCAGAGAATTCGCATTGCTCAGGGTTTCCATTCCAGAATTTGCAGGGTCGGCTTGAGGGCCACGCTGATGCCTTGGGTATTGCTGTTACTGCCCAGTTCGGTGCGGACGCCGCTCAATGGATCGTGAAGTACCGCTGATTTGATCGCTGGAAAACTCAGGGTAGACCCCGTGGCACTCCAGAACATCAGCAGCCGTTTGCCGTCACCGCGGGTCCAGGGCACGGCATACAGATCGTTGGGCACCGCGCTCACGCCCGGCGGATCGGCTGGCTCAAGCCGCGGACCGGTAATCGTCAGAAAATTCTTCAGCGCGGTGTAGACCGGTTTCGGATTGCCTTGCAGGTCAAGCAGACCGTAGGCCTGATCCCGGGCGCTGGCGCGTTCGTCCAGGTCGCTGAGGTTGAACAGGAAGATCCGTTGATAGTCCAGCGCACTCATCAGTGCCAGGCGCCGCAACGTGTAGTCGGCCTGGCCTTGCAGGCCAATAATGGCCTGCATTTCCACCGGGCCGTTGTAGCTCGACCAGCCCCATTCGGTCGCCCAGACCTGTTGTACGCCATTGCTGTGCAGCAGGTTGTTCATGGCGTTCGCTTTGACCAGAAAATCGCGGTCGGGCGGGGAGTCACCTTCAGGGTATTCGGAATACGGGTGGTAGGCGGCCACGATGTTTCGGGTGCCCAGACCACGGTCCAGCAACGTCTGCAGCATGTAACCCGACGTACTGTGCATCTGGCTGTAATAAGCCATGCCAGCGGTGACGATGGTCTTGTCCGGTTCGGCGGCACGGATGGCGTTGGCGGCGGTGGTCAACAGGTTGTCATAGGCCACCGGGTCCTCTTTGGGGAGCCAGATAATGTTGGGCTCGTTCCAGACTTGCCAGTTGTTGACCTGCGGATAGCGTTTGGCCAACGCCGCCATGCGCGCGGCGAACAGATTGAAGTCCCTCGGCGGGTACTGATCGCGGCTGGCGACGCCTTCCGGAGCGCTGCTGGCGTAAGGCGCAGACCCGACCAGATAGGCGAGGATGTTGTAGTGATGGGTATTCATGGTCGCCATCGCGCCGTCCAGGTCACCCAGATCGAACTGGTTCTGCTCGGGCTCGATGATCGGCCAGTGGATGGTCAGACGTACCCAGTTCAGGCCCAGCGCGTCCAGATGGTCCATCTGCTGCTGATACATGGCAGGTGAAAAATACTGGAACTGCGCGTTGACCCCCAGGAAGTCCTGCCAGGCCACCGCGCGAGGGGCGCGCAGAATGGTTGCCGCCTCGGCATCAGGTATCAGATCAGACACCAGTGCTGAACACGCCAGAATACTTGCCAACCACAAACCCGCTGCTGATTTCATCTCAATCGGCCTCGCATGCCTGTTGGAACAACAAACGGAAGCGTTCGGCGGTCTGGCTCCAGACTCGCTGCTGCCCCAGAACACTGGCCTGTGCGGCCCATTGCGCAGCCCGTTCCGGCACCGCGCAGACTTCGTTCAATGCAGTACTCAGGGCTGCAACATTGCCTTGAGGGAAAATCATGCCGTTGCCGTGGGAAACCTCTTCGGCAAAGGAACGGGCATCTGATGTGATGACCCCGCGTCCGCAAGCCACCGCCCAGGAGAGCGCGCCGCTGGTGCCGCGCAATTTCCCGAGCAGCTTCAATTTGCTGGATTCACGATAGGGTAGAACCATCACGTGGTGGGCCTGAATGACCTCTGCAATGGCATTCGCAGGCAGGTCCAGATCCCAGTCGATCAGGTCGCTCAGTTCGAGTTGGTTGATGCGCAGGCGTAACTGATCCAGATAGCTGCCGGACGGACCGAAGGCCATTTCAGGCTCGCTGCCGCCTGCCAGCGTCAATCGCACCCGTGTGCGCAGTTGCGGCTGACGGGTGAGCAGGTTGGCGAGGGCATCCAGCAAGTCTTCAATGCCTTTGCCGCGATAAATAAAACCGAAATACAGCAAGCGCATGGGTTGTAACGGCGGCAGCGGGGCCGGAGGAATCGGCAGGTTGCCGTGGGCAATGACTGCCATTTGTTCTTCGCGCAACCCCATCCGCTGGCGCAGTGCAACGCTGCCCGCCTGTGTCAGCGTCACCAGGCGGGTCATGCTGCGCGCCAGTTGCCGCTCTTCGTACAGACAAAGAGGGTCGGCAATGACTGTGGCAATTTCCGGGAAGGGCGAGGGCAGCGAACTGGCTGCAGATAACGGCCACGGCAGCCTGGCCCGACGCCATACCAGACGCTCCGGATCATGCACGGTTGCGGTGAGTGGCAGTTGCGGGAAGCGCTGACGCAAGGTGCGCAAGGCATGAAATTCAGCCAGGCGTCCGCCACCGATTTCGGCATGGACCAGATCAATCCCTTGCCAGTCGGTCTCGGCCACCCGCTGTACTGCGCGGACCTGATCGTTACCGATGCCCGCAAGCGGCGTGCTGACGCGCACGCCGAGGCTCTCAAGCGCGTTCTTGAGATGCCCGGCGTAGTCGGCAATGCCATTCTGTTCGGGCGGCAGTGGTGCGAGGAGGGCAATGTGCATATCAGCCTCGCGTCTGGAAGCGCTTGAGAAAATCCATCACGCGTTTTGGCACTTTGTAACGGCGACGGTTGATGATGATGCCGTCGACTTTTTTGAACGCGGTATGCAGGGTCGCCAGCACGTTTTCCAGCATCGGTACGGTGGTTTCCTCTGCTTTGACGATCAGCAGAATCAGGTCGGCATCGCGTAACAGGGCGAAGGCATTCTGGTTGGTGAAGATACTGGAGGCATCGATCAGCAATATTTCCCCCGGTACAGCCGGGCCGGGGCCTTCGGTGCGTACGGTGTAGCCGTGCTCATGAAGCAGGCTGGCCAGCTGACTGATGACGAAGCTGACGCCTTCGCCTTCATGAGACGAGGTGAAGCCGAGCGCCAGGCCCTTTTCCGTGACCTGCCGCAACGGCAAGGTGCCGTACAGCCTGTGCAGGCTGGCCGTGAATGCCGTGTTGTGCGTGTCCTGAACGCTGCTCAATTCCTGAAGGCTGGTCCAGACCGGTACCCCAAAACGGGTTTCGATCTTGTCGCCGTCGTGGATCCGCTGATCCAGCAGGTAGAAGAAGTACAGGGCAACCAGGCCGACGCCAACACTCAGCGGGAACGCCAGAAGCAGCATCAACAGGCTTTTTGGGAAGACCCGGCTGGGGTTGTAAGTCGCCTGCTCGATGATCGCGATGTTGCTGATCTGGCTGCGGTCCAGTTCACGGTCGATGCGTGCTTTCTCAAGGCTGCTGCTGTAGAGCGCAAAGCTCTTTTCGCTGGCGTCGAGTTCGCCCTGCAAGCGAGACATTTCAGGTTCCAGATTCAACGCCAGTTGCCGGCTTTTTTCCCATTGCGCCAATTGCAGGTTTTGTTGCGTCAATTGCGTTTGCAGTCGCGCATAGCTGGCCTGCTGGTCGGCCAGCACGTTTTGCATCCGGTTGTAGATCGGGTTGGGTGTAATGCTTTCCGAGCGCTGGATGGTCGCATCCTGCTCACTCAGAAGCTGCTTCAGATTGGTGATTTCCTGGTTCAGCGCGCGAACCGGTGGCGCGGTCTCTTTGAAGGAGCGCAGCAGTTCCTGGCGCTCGACTTCCTTGCCGTTGATACGGTTTTGCAGGTCCTGACGGTTGGGGTTGAGGCTCAACTCACGACCGGCACTGACTGTCTTCGACTGCTGCTTTAGTTGCTCTTGCAGCTTGTCGAGCCCGGCCTTGGTCGAGGCAATGGAGCGCAAGGTGTTGTTACGTTCGGTGGTCAGGTCGTTGAGGCCCTGAGACGTATCCGCCAGCCGCTGGGCAATGCTGACCGCGCCGAGTTGATTGAGGTACGTCTGAATCTGTTTCTTGTAGCTGAGAATCCGCGCCTGAGTGTCTTTGACTTCGGTTTCATAGAACTGATAAAGGCTGACGCGACCCAGCACCCGGGTACGTTGTTGTTCGTATTCGGAGATCCACGTTTCGAGTACTTCCTTTGCAACTTGCGGATCATTCCAGGAAAACGTCAGTTCCATCACCGCGGAACCCGGGTCGTGGCTGACTTTGAAGTTCTTGGACAGGTCTTCAGCGAGACGCTCTTCCGGAGAGCGTTTCTCTACCAGCCCAATCAGTTGCAGTGCGCCGCGGAATACACCGATGACCGAACTCACCGTGTCCTTGAGCAGGTTCTTCACCGAGGCCAGAAAGCCTTGTTCCTGTTCGGCATTGGAGAGCTCGGCCAGGTACTTCTCCGCGACCGTACGCATGATCGGCCGGCCGGTCAGCATGCGTTCTTCGTCGAGGATCGGGTCGCGCTGGGCGCTGGGAATCACGATCGCCTGCCGGTCTGCGAACTCGATCGGCACGGTGCTGCTGTCGCGGCCCGGTTTGACCAGCAACAGGGCGGTGGATTCATAGCGGTTGGGCAGCAGGAACGCGCCGAGCACGATGATGATGAACGTCACCATGACCGTGAGTCGGACTTCCTGCTTGAAAATGAAGAACAGGCGCAACAAGTCGCGCAATGAACGAATATTGATCATGTCGTTTCCCTGACTTAGTTTTCGCTGCGCAAGTTGTAATTCACGCCGAAACCCAGCGACTTGGCGAAGGGTATCAACTGGTTGAAATACAGATTCACGCCGTCGGCTTTGTCACCTGCTGATGACTTGGGCACGAACACCACATCGCCGCGCTGGAGCAATACCGGGCCACGTGGCCCCGAACTGTCTGCCCAGAGCAGCTTGCTGTAGTCGAAAAAGTAAGTTTTGTAGAAACCGTTGTCTTCCTGGCGGAGCAGGGCAACCATCGTCGCGTCTCCGTCGTTGGCCACGCCACCTGCGCCGACAATCGCCTGCACCAGCGTGGTGGCGACCGTGGCGGACAGGGCCGTCGAATTGCGCACTGCGCCGCCAACGAACACGGTATTACCGGGTGATTGCGAGATGTTGATGGTCATCGCGGTTTCACGGTAAACGTCCTGCAATTTGCTCTGCAGGTGTTCGGTGAGCTCGGGCAAGGTCATGCCTGCGGCTTGTACCGAGCCGATATACGGATAGCTGAACGTGCCATCGTTGAGCACCTGGAACAGTGTCAACTCGTAGATGGAGTTAGCGGTGAAAGCGGAAATGGACGGCGCTTCACCGGTGTTTCGCACGATGCGCAGCGTATCGCCCGGGCGTACCCGTTGCGGTGGCAAAGGCTTGCCGGCAAGCGCACGGCCCGCCGCCTTGCCCGCTTCGATCTGTGCGGTATCGTCAGGCAAACCGACGCGTGCCGGGGTACTGCAGGCGCTGACCATTAACAGGCTCAGCACCAGCAGCGTGCTTGCGACCACCCCCAAACTCCTGTCTTGCATGAACTACTACTCCCGTATCGGGTAAAACCATCATGTAGGCGGGTTACCGCTGTCATCCGTGTTGCGTGTTTGTTTGCAAGCAGGTTGATCGTTGGGCCTTTTGTCACAGGCCAGGTCAGGACGCCGGAATCGGCGCCGCGACACGGCCGTAGACATCGGTGAAACGTACGATGTCGTCTTCACCCAGGTACTCGCCGCTCTGCACCTCGATCATGACCAGGTCGATCACGCCCGGGTTGACCAGGCGGTGCGTGTGGCCAGGCTTGATGAACGTCGATTCGTTGGTGTCGAGCATGAATTCACGCTCGCCGTTGGTTACCCGCGCCATGCCGCTGACCACAATCCAGTGTTCACTGCGGTGATGGTGCATTTGCAGGGACAGCGACGCTTGCGGGCGAACCACGATGCGCTTGATCTTGAAGCGCTTGCCTTCTTCGAGCACGGTGTAGGTGCCCCACGGACGCGTGACTGTACGGTGCAGGCGATAGGCATCGTGACCCTGGCGTTTGAGTTCCTGGGCGATGTACTTCACGTCCTGGCTACGGGTGCCATCTGCGATCAACAGCGCATCCGGTGTATCGATGATGATCAGGTCGTTCAGACCGACACCACCCACCATGCGCTTGGAGTCGATATAGCAGTTGCTCACGTCATGCAGCACCGTCGGACCGTTGCACTGGTTGCCATGCTCGTCAGCAGGCACGAGTTCACGGACAGCCTGCCAGGAACCGATGTCGTTCCAGCCAAGCTCGCAGGGGACAACGGCGACTTTGCTGGAGCGCTCCATCAACGCGTAGTCGACAGAAATGTCCGGTGCGGTGGCGAACGATTCGCTGTCCAGTTCGATTTGCAGTTCGTTATTGCCTTCTTTACTGACGCTCAGCTCCAGGCAGGTTTTGACGGTCGCCAGGACCTCAGGCGCGTGTTCGGCAAACTGATTGAGTAAACTGTCGGCGCGCATGCAGAACATGCCGGCGTTCCACAGGTGCAGGCCGCCGTCCAGGTATGCCTGCGCCGTTGCGGCGTCCGGCTTTTCGACAAAGCGCGCGACCTGATAGCCATCGCTGTTCAGCGACTGGCCCTTTTCGATGTAGCCAAAACCCGTTTCTGCTTTGCTCGGCAGGATCCCGAAGGTGACCAGCCAGCCGTCGTCGGCCAACAGCCGTGCCGCCTGGACTGCCTTGGAAAAGGCCGCCACATCGGCAATCAGGTGATCGGCCGGCAGCACCAGCAACTGCGCATCCTCGCCATACAGACGTGAGACGTGTAGCGCTGCAGCGGCCAGGGCAGGTGCGGTGTTGCGACCGAAAGGCTCAAGGATGAAATCCAGCTTGACCTTGGTTTTGTTGAGCTGGCGATAGTCATCGACCGTGCGGAAATAGACTTCCCGATTGGTCACGGTCAACAGGCGTCCAACGTCGGGCAAGCCAACGGCCCGATTGAAGGTTTTCTGCAGGAGGCTTTCGCCGTCGCGAAGACGCATGAAAGGCTTGGGCATGGCTTCGCGGGAGACTGGCCACAGTCGGGTGCCGGCACCGCCGGCGATGATGCAGGGGATGAGGATGCTCATCAATAAGCCTCTCGAGTGAAGAGCACTGCCGGAACAGTGCGCAGAAGGATGTAAATGTCGAACCAGACGGACCAGTTTTCGATGTACTCCAGATCGAATTCCACGCGCTTTTCGATCTTTTCCACGGTGTCTGTCTCACCACGGTAGCCATTGATTTGCGCCAGACCGGTGATTCCCGGCTTGACCCGATGGCGTGACGTGTACTCCTTCACCGCTTGCTCGAAGAGGATCCCGGCCGCCTTGGTGGCCGTTGCATGGGGGCGCGGCCCTACCATGGACATGCTGCCTGCAATCACGTTGAACAGCTGAGGCAGTTCGTCCAGGCTGGTTTTGCGGATGAAACGTCCGACCCGGGTAACCCTGGCATCACCTCGGGTGGTTTGCTGCTCTGCGGTCGCGTCGCTCTGGTGATGGTGCATCGAGCGGAACTTGCAGACCTTGATCATGCGGTTGTTGTAGCCATAACGGTTTTGCCAGAAAAACACCGGTCCACGGGAGTCCAGCTTGATGGCAATGGCGATGGCCAGCATCACCGGGGACAGCAGCAGCAAGGCCAGGCTTGACAGCAGCATGTCTTCAACCCGCTTGAAAAAAGGCGACCAACCGGAAAGCGGAACGTCGGACGCATTAAACATGGGCAGGTTGGCGACTTCGGTGATTCGGTTGTGCGCGTGGCGAAAGGCAACCATGTCGGGCACGAGCAGTACATTGACTGGCAGGCGACGTAATTCGCGAATGATGTAATCCATGCGGTTTTCCGCCGACCAGGGCAACGCCACCAACACTTGAGTGACTTTTTCTTCGCGAATTAGACGTTCCAGGTCATTGCTGTTACCCAACAGCGGCAGGCCTGCCATGGTTTTCGGCAAGCGCCCGATCCGGTCGTCGATGAAACCACTGACACCCGAACGGATGTCCTGATTGTCCAGCAGGTATTCAGCCAGCCGCTGGCCGTTTTCAGTGGCCCCCAGAATGATTGCGTTCTGCAGGAAAAAGCCTTTTTGCATGAAGTGCTTGAACAGCACCAGCATGAACAGCCGCTCAATGCAGAACAGCGCCAGACTGGTGATGTACCAGATCACCAGATGCTCGTTGGAGATGTAATCGAAAAACGCCAGCGTCTGGTGCATGAACAGCAACAGGCAGAACGCAGCAGACCAGGCGACGATGATCAGTCGAAAGCGCAGTGCGTTACTGAACATGGCTTCGGAGTAAACGCCCAGAGCCTGAAAGATGAGCACGCACAGCAGCCCGAAAAATACCTGCACGGCAAAATAACTTTGTGGCACCCCGGAAAAGCTGTCCGTGGAGAAGATCAGAATCAGCAGGCCTGGCAGGATGCAGGTGATCCCGTGGGTCAGGCGAATGCCGAACAGGAAATAAACGATCAAACTGGTTCTGGTTTGCAGGAGGCTGTTAACAGGCTGCAGACGCATAACGCTTCCTCACTTCTTCGGTCCGTGACAACTCAACTGCGATCCCAATACGAGGCGCGTTCAAGTAGAAGTCAATAAAATGTCCTTTCCTGACTTGCTTGGTGAATATAGCCATTAATTTGGCTTTTGCACGTCAGGTGAATCTAATTGTTACCAGCTATCCAGCGCGAAAATAGGCTTAATACTTTAGTTATGTAGGCGTTATCCGCGATTTTCGCAGGCATTCCCTCAAATGAGGGCATGAGGCCAGTAAAGCTCAAGACACAACTAAAGTCATCGCACGCGCTTGATTTCTCTTTCGAAATTGCCCCGGTAGACGCCTTTTCTGCAGCGTCTTTTTGTCAGGCTACGGCCCCGGAGGTAATGTTTTCGGGTGGATTGTTGTGGAATTGAGCATGCTAAAAATTTATCGGCCGCGAACGGGTTTTTTTCAATCCTTTGAGGTCAACATCTCCAGCGCATCAACTCTGGGGAGCACGCAGCAATGACACGACGGGCAATTTTGATTTTGCATGGCAAACAGGCACTCAACGAAGACGTGCGTGAGGCGGTGACTCGCAAGCGTCGCGAGGGCTGGGAGCTTGATGTTCGTCTGACGTGGGAGGGCGGTGATGCTCAACGTCTGGTCAGTGAGGCGCTGGCGGCCGGGCATTCGCAAATCATCGCGGGTGGTGGCGACGGAACGCTGCGTGACATCGCCGAAGCGCTTGCCAATGCCGAGACTGACGCTGAGCTGACGATCATGCCGCTGGGCACCGCCAATGACTTCGCTCGTGCTGCCGGGGTTCCGCTTGAGCCGGATGCGGCATTGGACCTGCTGGATGCCCCCGCGCGGCCTGTGGACCTGGGCGAGGTCAATGGCAAGGTGTTCATGAACATGGCAACAGGGGGCTTTGGCAGCCAGGTCACCGCCAATACGTCCGAGGACTTGAAAAAAGTGTTGGGCGGCGCAGCGTACCTGTTTACCGGCTTGTCGCGTTTCAGCGAGCTGAGTGCGGCCTACGGCGAGTTGAGCGGTCCGGACTTCCACTGGAGCGGCGAGCTGCTTGCACTGGGTATCGGCAATGGTCGCCAGGCGGGGGGCGGGCATGTGTTATGCCCGTCGGCACTGGTCGATGATGGTTTGCTGGATATCAGTATTCTGCCAGCACCGCAGGAAGTGGTCGGGACCCTCAGAGGCTTGCTGGAGGGTGGGCTGGGTATCGACAACATGTTTATCCGTGCCAGGCTGCCGTGGGTCGAACTCAAGTCTGCGCAAGGGCTGGACATCAATCTCGATGGCGAGCCTCTGTCCGGAGAGAATTTGCGGTTTTCGGCACGCAGCGCCGCGTTGAAGGTGCATCTGCCAGCTGGTTCGGAACTGTTCGGGCAAACCCCGCAGATCAATCGTCCAGACTGATGATGCCTTCACGTACACAAAACAGCACCAGCCCTGCCACGTCATGAATCTGCAGACGCTTCATGACTTGAGCACGGTGGGTCTCTACTGTTTTGATGCTCAGGCCAAGACCGCTGGCAATTTCCCGGGTGGATTTGCCGCGAACGATCAGCCGCAGGATTTCCATTTGTCGGGCCGTCAGGTTGTGAGTGTGCACAGTTTCTGACTTATCGGCCTGAACGCGGGTCAGGGCCTGATTGATGACGGTATGGGCGATCGCCGGGCTCAAGTAGCGTTCGCCGCTGCTCAGCGCTTGCAGGGCCTGTTCCAGTTCAGTGGCCGCAGCGTCTTTGAGCAAGTACCCGTGAGCGCCAGCTTCGAGCGCGCGCATGACCCGTGTCGGGTCGCTGTGCATGGACAGTATCAGTACTTTGCTGTCGGGCAAAACGTCATTCAGCGCCTTCAGAGCATCCAGGCCATCCATATCCTTCATGGAGATATCCAGCAGGATGATGTCGGGATTCAGTTCGGTGGCCAGGGCGCTCAATTGAGCACCATCGCAGGCTTCACCAATCACTGAATAACCGGGAATGTCAGCCACCAGAGCGCGAACGCCAGCCCTTATCAGGGAATGATCGTCAATCAACAGCAATGTGCAGGTCATCTCACCTTCTTGTCTATGCTTGCTCGTTCATGGGTGCGCGGGGTCCAGGGCAATAGCACGTCAATACGCGTCCCTTCGCCGGGTTCGCTGTGTATCGCCCATGTACCGTTCAGTAACCGAACCCGTTCAGCCATGCCGGACATGCCACGCTGCCCTTCAAGGGCCGGGTCTGCGGCCGGGGAAAATCCAAGTCCGTCATCGCTGATATGCAGTTCCAGACCCTGCGGCAGACGTCGCAAGCGTACCAGCAGATTTTTCGCCTGAGCGTGACGCAGCATGTTTGTGACCGCTTCCTGAATGATGCGAAAAGCAGTCACCGACATTTCTTCCGGGATACCGGCCAACGGTTGCTTGCACTCAAGACTCCAATGCACCTGACTGTCAGCCAGTGTGCGCAGCAGATGACCGCGAAGGCTTGCTTCGAGCCCAAGGCTGGTCAGTTGTCGGGGGTGCAGGATGGCCGACACATCGCGGACTTTGGCCAGGGTTTCGTCAAGTGTGTTGTTCAACTGCGCGCTGTGTTCGAGTAACTCGGAAGGCAGGCGGCGGCGTAACCATTCGGACTGGAGCTTGGCGGCGGTCAGCATCTGGCCAATATCGTCATGCAGTTCGCGGCTCAGGCGATGCCGTTCGGTTTCCTGAACCTGAAGCATATGCTCGGCCAGTTCTTGTGGCTGAAAGCGAATCGATTGGCCGTAACGAAGTTGCGCCTGCCAGACGCTGGCAAAGGTCGCGAGATTGAGCAACAGCAGGGCGACGGGGAATTCGTCAGAAGTCAGGTAGAGCGCGGTATTACCGATGGCTGCCCCAATGCATAGAACGGCATTTAGCCAGAGAGCATTCTTGGTACTGAGTGGCCGAAATCTGAAAACATTGGTACGGACATGCATAGCGATGGAGCCATCGTGTGGTCACTGCGAACAACCTGCCGTGCAGCATGCAGGTCAATATCAGGCGAGTCATTGACGGACCGCCTTGATCTCTAATTTCAGTCTCTTCCTGGAGATTTACCCGTGCGTCCTGCACGGTGGCCCGCATCTGGATAATGCTGGCGGTCGTGATCTTACCTCAATGTTTAAAGTTTGAACGAGTCGCCTTGATTCTGCGAAGGATCGCCGGCCTCGGTGGGCGGTCTGCGATAAACGCGCAGGCGCCAGACCTGGGGCGTTGCGAGCGCGGGGAACGTGTTGTTTATAGTGAAGCCGCAGAAGTTTTTTTGGGATCAGTGTGCTGTTTTTCAGGGCTGTTTTTCAGACCGTACGGTGCTCACAGAATATTCAGCGATTGCAATGCCTGTGTTGGGAATCGGGCCGGGCTCTTGGCGAGGACGTTTCCTGACCTGGTTCACAGGTTTCCAGGCCACAGCCTTCCAGTCCACAGACGTAGGCCAGCTTATCCAGCAGTTCCTTTTGCTCAGCGTCGTCCAGTGATAGCTGGCCGGTGCGTGGGTCGATCAGCTCCAGTTGCCAGGCCATCAGGGTCAGGCAGTGCTCCAGTGTCTGAAGGGCTTCGTCTGTCAGGCGCAGGTCGGGATAGGCGGCGCTCAGCATGTGACGCAGCTGACGTGCAAAATCGGCAGTGCCGGGGATCAGTGCGTCGTCCGCGGTTTGCGCCAGTCTGGACAGAGTGCCGAGCAGGCACTCGATGGCGTCCTGATCATCGCTGATCATTTCCAGATGTGCGATGCACTCCTGGCAAGTGCTCAGTAAAAGCTGCGATTGATCAAAAAAATCGGGATGAACCTGTTGCCACTCTTTGTCGTTCAGCATGGGGTATCTCCATGGACCATGGATCGCTCCAGTGTAGTATCCGGCGCGCATTGCGGAACGTTAATGTGGATAGGAAAGGGAAGTCTGTAGGGCGCTTCCGATAGTTGCAAAAAGGAAGAGTAATCAGTGAATGTTTCAGGTGCAGGATTGCGGTCTGGACAAGATCCGAACAGAGTTTTTCCGGCGTGCACGACAATGCGTGCGCCACCTGCGGCGAAAAGGGACGGCAGGACTGTTCGGGATGGCGACAACGCAAACACGACTCTGACTCCATTCAAATATGAGAATGGTGTCACAATAATGGCTATTACTTGGCGCGAATATCAGGTTGGCCCTGATGGCTGCTAGGGGCAACCCTTAGCGTATAGAACGCACGGCGCGTGAGACGGCGCTGGCGGGAGGCGGTTGTTGGTCGGAATGACTAAAGCTCATTCGCCCATGAGTAAAGCATGATGTTAAAGTGATATCAATGTTGTATTTAACATTTCATCGTCATTAAGGTCCCGCTGTTTTCAGCCGATAACAACTTCGCAGACTCACTGTGACCCACGCTTCAGGAGCAATAAATGGCTGGCATCCTCGACTCGGTAGATCAACGCACACAACTGGTGGGCGAGAACCGCCTTGAAATCCTCATGTTTCGCCTGGCGGGCCGACAGCTGTTTGCTATTAACGTGTTCAAGGTTCAGGAAGTTCTGCAACTGCCTAAACTGACGTTGATGCCGCAACGCCATTCTTTTGTCTGTGGTGTGGTCAATCTGCGCGGTCAGACCTTGCCGGTGATCGATCTGTCCCAGGCGATCGGGATGAAGCCACTGGTTCCGGGGCCGGGCAGCACCATTATCGTGACTGAGTACAATCGTTCGGTTCAGGCCTTTTTGGTGGGCGGTGTTGATCGCATCGTCAACATGAACTGGGATGCGATCATGCCACCGCCTACCAGCGCTGGCCGTCAGCATTACCTGACAGCGATCAGCAAGGTCGACGATCAGTTGGTTGAAGTCATTGACGTTGAAAAAGTGCTCGCTGAAATCGTGCCTTACAACGCCAAGGTGTCCAGTGAAAAACTCGAAGACCCTGTCCTCGCCGGTGCAGTAGGCCGTGAAATTCTTCTGGTGGATGATTCCAAGGTTGCCCTGAGTCAGTTGCGCGACACCTTGTCCCAGCTCGGTTTGAAGCTGCACGTGGCCAGTGATGGTCTCAAGGCGCTGAACATGCTCAAGGCCTGGGCTGACAGCGGTGAGGTCATGACCGAGAAGCTGTTGATGGTGTTTACCGACGCCGAAATGCCGGAAATGGATGGCTATCGCCTGACCACTGAGATTCGTAACGATCCTCGCCTGCGCGAACTGTACGTGGTGCTGCACACGTCGCTCTCGGGGAGCTTCAACGAGTCCATGGTCAAAAAAGTAGGCTGCGACAACTTCCTTTCCAAGTTCCAGCCCGACAAGCTGGTCGACGTGGTTCGTGAACGCCTGATCATGGTTCAGGGCTGACCGGAGCGTCGAATGTGCCAGGCGCAGGCTTGATCTGCGCGCTGGTGCGTTTGTCCTGCATCGCATCGATCAAGTTCGTATAAGCTTGTCGCCTTCACGATTCCGGCGGTCACGACTCCAGTGATCTCAGTCGAACAAGGAACAGGCCATGTTGCACCTCAGCGCGCTTTATCGTTTTCCGCTCAAATCCTGCAAGGCTGAAGTCTTGCAGCAGGCGTCGTTTGACGAATTGGGCATGACCGGTGATCGACGCTGGATGCTGGTTGATGAAGCCAGCGGCCGTTTTCTGACCCAGCGTGCCTTGCCGCACATGTCGCAATTGTCGGTGCTGTGGAACGCTCAGGGTGGTGTAACACTGGCGGCACCTGGCTTTGCAGCACTAGATATTCCTCTTCCTGAAAATCTCGAACAGACCATGCGCGGCGTTACCGTGTGGCGCGATACATTGCGCGTGCCGGATGCCGGCGACGAGGCGGCTCGTTGGGTCAGCGAATTCATTGGCAAGCCAACGCGCATGGTGCATGTGCCAGCAGATCGTGCGCGGAGCATGCCGAGTGGCTATGGCCGCAACGAAGACCGGGTCGGCTTTGCCGATGGCTTTCCGCTGCTGCTGATTGGTCAGGCGTCCCTGGACGATCTGTCGGCGAAGATTGGCCGCCCTCAGGAGATGCTGCGTTTCCGGCCGAATCTGGTCGTTGAGGGGGCTGACGCTTTCGCCGAGGACGGCTGGAAGCGTATTCGTATCGGTGATATCGAATTCCGTCTGCTCAAAGGCTGCTCGCGTTGCATCCTGACGACCATCGACCCGGCTACCGGAGAGCGCAACGCCGATCGCGAGCCTCTGACCACCCTCAAGACCTATCGCGAGCGCGAGGGTGACGTCTGGTTCGGGCAGAACATGGTCAATGATGGTCCGGGCATTCTCGAAGTCGGCATGCCGGTGACGGTGCTGGAGTAGGGCACCCGGTCGCGTTATTGTCCGTTTTTTCATGGTTTTTTCGGAGCCCTGCATGACAACTACAGTTTTGGTGCTGGTCGAAAGCGTCAACGAATATCTACCGATTCTTGAAAACAGTGGCTATCGACTGATTCTGGCGCCGACGCCTGCTAGCCGTGCAGATGCCATCGCGACCCACAGCGAGGAAATCACCGCGGTGCTGACCCGTGGGCCGCTGGGGTTGTATGCAGAAGAAATCGCCGCGTTGCCCCATTTGCAAATCATCTGCGTGCTCGGCGCGGGTTACGAGCATGTTGACCTTGCTGCGGCCCAAGCGCGGGGCATCACCGTCACCAACGGCGCAGGAGTCAACGCACCGACAGTGGCAGATCACGCTATGTCGTTGCTCTTGTCCATCGTGCGGGACATTCCTCAGGCCGACGCTTCAGTGCGTCGTGGTGAATGGCGCAAAGTGACGCGTCCTTCATTCGAGGGCAAGCGTCTTGGGATTCTGGGCCTTGGTGCCGTTGGTTTGGCTATCGCCCGGCGTGCCGCAGGTTTTGGCATCTCCATCAGCTATCACAATCGCAAGCCGCGTACCGATGTGGATTTCGACTATTGCGCAACGCCTCTTGAACTTGCCAGTGTTTCGGATTTTTTGATTATTGCCACGCCAGGCGGTGGCGGTACGCGGCACTTGATCGACAGCAAGGCGCTGGACGCGCTGGGGCCGCAGGGCTTTGTGGTCAACATCGCGCGTGCCAGTGTAATTGATACCGCAGCGCTGGTTGACGCGTTACAGCAGCAGCGAATTGCCGGTGCTGCGCTGGATGTCTTCGACGACGAGCCTTCGGTGCCTGACGCATTGAAAGCCCTCGACAACGTTGTGCTGACGCCCCATGTGGGTGGCCTGTCGCCGGAGGCATCCGAGGCGACGGTGCAAATGGTCGCGAACAATTTGCTGGCGTTCTTCGCAGGTGAGCCGGTGTTGACGCCGGTGCGTGGGTGAGCCATTGAGATGTAGTTCCAGTTGAGAGGTTCATCGCCCACATCGTCTTGATGCGGCTCAGTCCAGGCACCCTTGTATGTCTAGACTTGAAAGGGTGGGGCGGGACTGGTGAGTCAAACGCGACTACAGGGGAGGATCTTTAAGATGCTGAGCCGTTTGTTGGGGCGACTATTGCGCGGGCGTGGCGCCACCGAGAACAAGCTGATCTGGAATCACAAGGCAGTGGCGTTTTCGCCGGTGGTCATTGACGTGCGCAGCCCTGCGTTTGCCTCGATGGCACAGATCCCGCTGTCCCATGTCGGTTCAGCCAAGGGTGGTAACCTGTCGCCGCCACTGGAGTGGCAAGGGGTGCCAAGCGGCACCCGAGAGCTGGTGCTGGTCATCGAAGATGCTGATGCGCCGTTGCCTTTCGCGTTCGTGCATGCAATTGCGGTGGGGATCTCGCCGGACCTTACAGGTTTACCGGTCGGGGCCTTGAGCAGTGCTTCACGCGGTCTGCTCACCTTGGGCCTTACCACCTTCGGCAGTGCGACTTATATCGGACCGCAACCCTTGACCGGTCATGGCCCGCATCGCTATAGCTTCCAGTTGCTGGCGCTGGATCGACAACTGCAACTGGACAGCCCGCCCAGTCGCAGCCAGTTGCTCAAGGCCATCGACGGCGCAGTGATCGGCCGCGGTCGACTCGACGGGATTCATGAGCGCGCCTGATGCCGTGTGCCTGAGAGCGTCTGTTGCCGGAAGCGCGAATATGCCAGCATTGTCCGCTTGCAGTTACTTGATTGACGCATTCGCGCAGGAATCCTTATGAGCCACAGCCCGCCGCCAATAGTCGCGCTGCAGATACCCGAAAGCCTCCGGATTGCCCCGCGGGTGCTGTGTCATGCCACCAGCCTGCGCAAGGCCACGCGACGCATATCACAGCTTTACGACGCCGTCCTGGCGCCCTGTGGTCTGCGTTCGACACAACGCTCGATTCTGATTCAGGTGGCGCGCAATCAGGCGCCTGCGGTGACCGAACTGGCAGCGATCCTGGTCATTGACCGTTCTGCGCTGGCGCAGAATCTCAAACCGCTGGAGCGCGAGGGGCTGATTTCGGTGGAAGTCGATCCGCAAGACAAGCGCAGCCGAAGGGTGTGTCTGACCCAGGCCGGGCTGGACAAATTACTCGAGTCCCAAGCGTTATGGGAGCAGGCCCAGCAGTGCTTCGAATCCTCTCTTGGCCAGCAACAGGCGTGTGAGTTGCGCGAGCTGTTGGCGAAAGTCGCCGCGCTGGATTATGGCGACGGCGCGCCAGATACACGACCTGTAGGAGCTGCCGAAGGCTACGATCGCGGTATACCGGGATGAATGCTTCGCAGCCTTCGGCAGCTCCTACAGAACATGCGAAATGGACCGTGCTACGGATGCATCGGCGGGATGTACGCCAGAGTTGTGCCCAGAATCCACAGCAGGAATAGCACCAGCGGTGTGTGCACCAGCAATTGCACGAACGAGAACCCGATCAGGTCGCGCGCCTTCAGGCCCAACACGCCGAGCAGCGGCAGCATGTAAAACGGGTTGATCAGGTTCGGCAACGCTTCAGCGGCGTTGTAGATCTGTACCGCCCAGCCTAGATGGTATTCAAGGTCGTTGGCGACCTGCATCACATAGGGCGCTTCGATGATCCATTTGCCACCGCCCGAAGGAATGAAGAAACCCAGTACCGCCGAGTACACGCCCATCAACAGCGCGTAGGTGTCATGGGAGGCAATGCTGGTGAAGAAGGTGGAAATATGGTGCGCCAGGGTCTGCGCGTCGGTGCCTTTGACGGTGGTCATCAGGGCTGCAATCGAGCCGTACAGCGGGAACTGGATCAGCACGCCGGTGGTGGTCGGTACTGCCCGCGTCACTGCATCGAGGAAGCTGCGCGGGCGCCAGTGCAGCAATGCGCCGACCATGATGAACAGGAAGTTGTAAGTATTCAGACCTGAAATCGCGGTAATCGCCGGCTTGGTGGAAAACTCGTTGAAGATCCAGCCGGAGGCAAGTACCACCATCAGAATGATCAGCAACGGGCTGTATTCCAGCCATTCGCCCGGACGGGTGCGAGCAGGCAACTCTGGCATGCTGAACGACGGATCGACGCCGCAGGCCTGTGCATCCTTGGCGCTGTTCGGGCCCGGTGCCGTGGCGTAGGCAACGACCAGGGAAACCACGACCAGTGCTGCCAGCAGAACGCCGGACTGCCAAAGGAAAATAGTTTCGGTGAAGGGAATCACACCGGTAATCGCCAGAATCGAAGGCGGCAGGCTTCCGGGGTTGGCTTGCAATTGCGCGGCCGAGGATGAGAGCCCCAGCGCCCATACTGCACCTAGTCCGAGATACGCCGCGGCACCTGCGGCGCGGTAGTCCATGCGCAGATCGGTACGGCGGGCGAGGGCGCGAACCAGCAAGCCGCCGAACACCAGCGACAGCCCCCAGTTGAGCAGTGACGCGACCATGGAAATCAGCGCGACCCAGGCCACTGCCGAGCGACCGTTTTTAGGGATGCGTGCCAGGCGGTCGATGAGTTTTACGGCGGGTGGTGAACTGGCCACTACATAGCCGCCAATGACCACGAACGCCATTTGCATGGTGAACGGGATCAGACTCCAGAATCCATCACCGAAGGCCTTCGCTGCGTCGGCAGGCTTGGCGCCCATGGCCAGAGTGGCAACCGTGACGATGACCACCGCGAGTGCGGCGAACACCCAGGAATCGGGAAACCAGCGTTCCGCCCATTTGGCGCAACGCAGGGCGAAACGGGCAGAGCGGCTATCTTCGATATCAGCGGCCACAGGGATGTCCTCTTGTATTTATTATTGGGAGTTGAGTCGTTGCCACATACCCACTGTAGGAGCTGCCGAAGGCTGCGATGCGGTGTGTCAGTCACTCCGCGATCGCAGCCTTCGGCAGTTCCTACAGTGGGTATGCGGTTCAAACGCTTGGCTACAGATCAGAAACTCATCTCAACCACATCATCCGGCACGATCAATTTACCGGCGGTCTTGGCGATGATCTCTTCGACGGTCACACCCGGTGCGCGCTCGCGCAGGATGAACGCGCCATTTTCGATTTCCAGATAAGCAAGATCAGTGAGTACCTTGCGGATGCAGCCAGCGCCGGTCAGTGGCAGGCTGCAGCGGGGCAACAGTTTGGACTCGCCGTCCTTGGAAGCATGGGTCATGGTCACGATGATGTTGTCGGCTCCGGCCACCAGGTCCATGGCGCCGCCCATGCCTTTGACCAGTTTGCCGGGGATCATCCAGGACGCGATGTTGCCTTCCACATCGACTTCGAAAGCGCCGAGAACGGTGAGGTCCACATGGCCGCCGCGAATCATTGCGAAAGACTGCGAGGAATCAAAAATCGATGCGCCGATCCGCGCAGTCACGGTTTGCTTGCCTGCGTTGATCATGTCGGCATCGATGGTTTCCTCAGTGGGGAATTCACCCATGCCCAACAGGCCGTTTTCCGACTGGAGCATGACATCGATGTCGGTTGGGACGTAGTTGGCCACAAGGGTCGGAATGCCGATCCCGAGGTTCACGTAGTAGCCGTCCTTGAGTTCGCGTGCAACGCGCTGAGCCATTTGTTCGCGGGAAAGTGCCATGGTCTGAAGTCTCTTTGTTGTTTTTGTGCCGCTGCCTGTGCGAGGCAGCATCCGGAGCCGGCTTGTGTCAGGCTTTTCTGACGGTGCGCTGTTCGATGCGCTTCTCGAAAGTACCGAGAATGACCCGGTCAACATAAATGCCTGGCGTATGGATTTGCGAAGGCAGCAGCACACCAGGCTCAACAATCTCTTCGACTTCGACCACGGTGATCTTGCCCGCTGTGGCCACGACCGGGTTGAAGTTCTGTGCGGTATGACGATAGATCACATTACCGAAATGGTCGGCTTTCCAGCCTTTGACGATGGCGAAGTCGCCAGTAATGGCTTCTTCAAGGATCACGTTGCGCCCATTGAACTGGCGGGTTTCCTTGCCTTCTGCCACGGGTGTGCCGTAGCCGGTGGCGGTGTAAAAGGCTGGAATGCCTGCACCGCCTGCGCGCATTTTTTCCGCGAGGGTGCCTTGGGGGGTGAGTTCGACCTCCAGTTCGCCACTGAGCAACTGACGTTCGAACAAGGCGTTTTCGCCGACGTAGGAGGAGACCATCTTACGAATCTGCCGGTCTTCGAGCAGGATGCCCAGGCCAAAGCCATCGACGCCGCAGTTGTTGGAAACCACCGTCAGGCCTCTGACGCCCATACGTTTGATTTCAGCGATGAGATTTTCCGGGATGCCACACAGGCCGAAGCCGCCGCACAGCACCGTCATGTCGTCGGTCAGCCCGGCGAGGGCTTCCTGATAAGTCGCCACTCGCTTGTCGAGTCCAGCCATGATTGATCCGCCTTTTATAGTTGTGATCGACGGTCTGGCCGTCGGGAGAGCGTTGGCTCATCTTCTCTCGGAGGCAGTGATTTGTTAATTTTGTTTTTCTGATCGATTAATAAGAAAAGCAAATATATGAATGTCAAACAGCTAAGGGCGTTTCTGGCCGTGGCCCAGCATTTGAGCTTCGCCCAGGCAGGCGAGCGGCTGCATGTGTCGCAACCTGCGTTGAGTCTGACCATCAAGAGTCTGGAGGATGATCTGGGTGGGCAGTTGCTCAGCCGTACCACGCGCACGGTCAGCCTGACGCCGGAGGGTGAAACCCTGCTGCCGTTGGCCAGGCAACTGCTGGCTGACTGGGACAACGCTGAAGAACTGCTGCGTCAGCGTTTTACTCTGCAGCTGGGCAAAGTGTCGGTGGCCGCCATGCCGTCGTTCGCCGGCAACTTGCTGCCCGGTGCTCTGAAGGTCTTTCGCAGCCGCTACCCACGCGTCAACGTGGCTGTTCATGACCTGATCAACGAGGAAGTGCTGGAGATGGTGCGTCATCGCCGGGTCGAACTGGGCATCGGCTTCGAGCCCGAGTCCAGCAACTCCCTGGTGTTCACGCCTTTTTATACCGATCGCTTTGTCGCCGTGGTGCCGTTGGACTCGCCCATGGCACAGCGTAAGCAAGTGACATGGCAAGAGTTGCTGCAAGAGGACTTCATCGCCTTGCAGCGCCCATCGGCAGTGCGCTTGCTGCTGGAGCATCATCTACAGGCCCGGCACGGCAAGCTTTCAGTTGCGTTTGAAAGCCACCAGCTATCAACGATAGGTCGCATGGTTGCCAGCGGGCTGGGGGTCAGTGCGGTGCCCTCGCTCTGTATCCAGCAAATGCACGAACTGGGTGCTCACTGCGTCGCTTTGGCAGAACCGACGATAGAGCGCCCGATTGGCCTGATGATGCTCGCTGATCACAAGCTGTCTGCCGCTGCGCAGGCCCTGCGCGAGGTGTTGATCGAGCACGCACAGTCGCAGGTGCCCAGCCTGGCGAGCGTTTAGCTCAAGGTTCGTGACAAGGACTCAGGTGCCGAAACTGTCACAAACTTCACATTTGTAAGCAGAGCGTTACGGTATCGTGTCGGGTAATTACAACTAAATGTTTCTGTGGTGATGCGACTGCGGAACCGACGATAAGGAAGAGCGCCTTGGATGTATCTTCTGCTGCCTGGCTTGTGCACGATACCCGCCTGATTATTTGTTGCCTGGTGGCGATAGCCACGATTATCGTGCTGATCAGTGCCACTAAACTTCCTCCTTTTCTCTCGATTCTGATCGGCACATTCATTGCCGGTATCGGTGCGGGCCTGCCTGCTGAAGAAGTCGCCAAGGCCTTCAGCAAAGGGGCGGGTGGCATTCTGGGCGAGGCAGGCCTGATCATCGCCCTGGGTGCCATGCTTGGTGCGCTGATGGCGGAGTCGGGCGCAGCTGACCGGATTGCCACGACGCTATTGGGGTTTGGCAAAGGGCGTTCATTGCCCTGGGTGATGGCGTTGGTGGCGATGGTCATTGGCCTGCCCTTGTTCTTCGAAGTCGGTTTGGTGCTGATGGTGCCGATCATTTTCGTCATGGCCCGACGTTCTGATCAGCCTTTACTGAAAATCGCGATTCCGGCCCTCGCGGGCATGACGACCTTGCATGCGCTAATGCCGCCGCATCCGGGGCCATTGATCGCGGTCAGTGCATTGCATGCCGACCTTGGGCTGACCATGTTGCTGGGCTTTTGCATTGCAATCCCTGCAGTGATTCTGGCCGGTCCGCTTTACGGCAACTGGTTGTCCAGGCGCATGGTCATCAAAGAGCCGGCTGAGCTGGGCGAATTGTTTTCGGCTAAGCCTGACGTAACCCGCCAACCGGGATTCGGCATTTCGTTGCTGATTATCCTGCTGCCGGTGATCTTGATGCTGGGCAGTACGCTGGCCAAGATATTGATGGACCCGCACAGCTCGCTGGCGTTGACCCTGAAGTTTCTCGGTGAACCACTGGTCGCGTTAAGCATTGCGGTGATTGCCGCAGTGATTTGTCTTGGCTGGGCCAATGGCCTGACGCGTGAGCATGTGAACGGCACACTGCGCAAAAGCCTCGCACCGATTGCCGTGCTGCTGTTGACCATCGGCGCCGGAGGCGGCCTCAAGCAGACCTTGCTGGACGCAGGCGTGAGTCAGACCATCAGCAAAGTCGCGGAGGGTGCACATATCCCGTATCTGCTGCTCGCTTGGCTGATCGCCGTGGCGTTGCGTCAGGCCACGGGTTCGGCGACCGTCGCAACCACTACGACCGCTGGCATTCTTGCGCCGATGATGGCGGGCCTGGCGGCGACGCAGAGTTCATTGGTGGCGCTGGCGATTGGCGCAGGCTCAGTGTTCTTCTGTCACGTCAATGACGCAGGTTTCTGGATGGTCCGCGAGTATTTTGGTCTTCAGTTGAAGCAGACTATTTGGGTCTGGTCGGTGCTGCAGACCATTGTTTCGGTAGTCGGGCTGGTGGGCACATTGCTGTTGTGGTGGTGGTTGACGTAGGGCAATGGCATTACATTCCCATGTTCGCTGCCGAGTGCTGCCCCTATCAAACAATATACAAATTATGGATTGAAATGCATCTTCTGTAGGAGCTGCCGAAGGCTGCGAAGCATTTATGCTGACCCACCGCAATCGCAGCCTTCGTCAGCTCCTACAGGTCCAATGTTTGCCACGAAACAGCACGGTGCCATGGGGAAAGCGCCGCTCCTGGTTAAATATGCGTTGATCGGATATTCAATTTTTTATAAAGGCGAGATAACCCATGCCAGACCGCGAAATCATCGTTCCGCCCTCCATGCGCAATATCGTTGAGCGTGCGGGGTATGTTCCAGCGGTCAAGGTGCAAGGCACGCTGTATTGTGCGGGCCAGATTGGGCGCACGCCGGAACTGGAGGTCATTCATGACCCTGAACAGCAATTCATTGCTTGCTGGGAAAACCTGCGCACGGTGCTCGCCGAGGGCGGCTGCAGCTTCGAGGATGTGGTGGAGATGACCACCTATCACGTGGCGATGAGCGAGCACATGGACGTTTTTCGTGACGTCAAAGAGCGTCTGTTTCCCCGTGGGCTTTGTGCCTGGACGGCCATCGGCGTTTCGGAGCTGGCGGTTCCGGGCCTGCTGCTTGAGATCAAGTGCATCGCCGTTCAACGCGATCAGAACCAATGATCCAATAAACCGAACTCTCGGGACAAAGCTGCTGCCGAAACAGGGTCAATTATCAAAATGATCCTGTGAGGAAGTCATGAGCACACACCCTGTAGATGGTCACTCAGCGCAAGGTCCTGGTCTCAAACCCGGTGAGTCCGACGGGAAATCCAGCGCCGACGATAACGACGTTCGCGATGCTGATATCAACGAAGTCGAGCCCGACGACCCTGATGTAGCGGGCGATGATGCCTCAGACAAACCGAGCTGAGCCAAGCGCTATGGGCAAAGTGGTTACCGCTCGTGATCTGGCGGTTGATCTGAAGCAGGGCGATGACGTTGCCCTGTTCAAATGGTTTATCGCCAGTTTTCTGATGGGTAAGCGTATTCAGGCCGACATTGCTGCGCAGGCGTACCGGGTGATTGTCGATCAACATGGATGTGATACGCCCCGCAAGCTTGCGAGCAAGACCCACCGTCAATTGGTGACAATGCTCGGCGAAGCGCGTTATGTGCGCTACGACGAATCCACAGCCATGCGCCTTGCAGCGTTGGCGACAAAGCTCACCGAGGAATATGCCGGGAAGATTGCGCAAGTCGCTGCTCGCAGTGACGGTCGGGCAGATTTCGAAAAACGTCTTGGCGAATTTGACGGCGTAGGCCCCAAAACCATCGAGATATTCATGCGCGAAGCCGGTGAGGTTTTGTATTGATTTGGGTGCATCTTCGACAATAAGGCCAGTGGGCACGCGACTCACGACGCATTGTTACTGCGCAGGCTGCTGTCCTGACTGGCCGCTGGTTCTTTCGCGGGTAGAGTGTGCTGCATCGCCGCGTTTGCAGGGACCGCGCCGGACTTCAGCAGCGCCTGAATCGCCTGGCTGTAAGCCTGGCGGCCGATCCGCATGCTGTTGTTGTGAGTCCCGCCGGGCACCAGCAACAATTTTTTCGGCTCTTGGGCGGCGGCAAACAATTCTTCGCTGAAGCGAGGAGGGACATAACGGTCTTCCGTGCCGTGCACAATCAGCAGCGGCATGTGAATGTCGGCGATCTTGTCGATGGAGTCGAATTTCTGCGACAGCAGCCAGCGTACCGGCAATGAGGTGTAATTATTGGCGACTGCGGTCGCGACATCGGCCAGGGTGGTAAAGGTAGATTCGATAATAAGCCCGCGAGCCTCTGCCGGTTGCGTGCCGTCCTGCGTATCGCGGCCCAGTTCGGCGGCCAGATCCACGGCTACCGCACCACCCAGTGAATGGCCGTAGATCAGGCGGCGACTGGCGTCGGGCTGTAGAAGTTTGAGGCGCTCCCAAGCAATTCGCGCATCTTCATACACGGTGCTTTCTGAAGGCAAGGAACCACGACTTTCGCCAAAACCGCGGTAATCGATGGCCAGCACCGAGAAACCCAAAGCGTGCAGTTCTTCGATGCGAAACAGCTGACCGGTCAGGTTCCAGCGCGATCCATGCAGATAAAGCACGGCTGGAGCATCTTTGCGGTTGGCGGGCCACCACCAGCCGTGAATGCTTTGCGATAAACCAAATTGCGGGGCTTTGAGCTCCAGCTCTTGCACGTTGGCCGGCAGCCCGCTGTACCAGCTGGCAGTACCAGGCTCGATGCGAAATACCAGTTCGCGCTCGGTGTGTTGCAATACGGAGCACCCGACGGGCAAGCCAATGATGAACATCAGCATGCAGGTCCAGGTCAGCCAGCGCGCCCTGATACGAGCCAGAGAAAAAATGGCCATGGATTACTTCCCCCGACTTTCAAGCTAAATGCTGACTGTAACGACGTTGTCATGATACCGATTGTTTGATCGGTTACAGGATATTGCGGACTCGGCCGGTCATATTTCAAGGGCGGAAGTGATCGCTGATCAAACCTATCAATATGTCGCAGGCGGCGCTTGAGTCTCCCGCAGCCTTGACCAGTTGCAGGCGATGCAGTGGCAGTGGCGGCAGGCCTTCTTCGGCACCGAGGATGCGCATCTGTGCACTGACCCGGTTGCGGTCGATGATACCGACCGCCATGCCTGCGCAAATGGTTGCCTCCAGTGCGCTGGAGCCTGCCGACATGACCACCGTGCGCCACGCGCGGCCGATTCGGCTCAGGGCGTCGACCGCGACGCTGCGATAAGGGCAGCCTTCGCCATGCAGCGCCAGTGGCATGGCCTTGTCGGCACGTAGCTGATAGCCAGGAGCAGCTACCCACACCGGCTCAGTAGTGCCAAAAGTTTTTAGCGGTTGATCCGGGCTGCTCGCATCAATGGGGACTACCAGCAGGGCCAGGTCCAGTTGACCCCGTTGCAGTTGATCAATAAGTCGGCCGCTGGACGCGGTTTCAACTTCGAGTTCGATCTGCGGATAGCCGCTGGTCAGTGGCGCCAGAGTGCTATGGAGCAAGGCTGCCGCATACTCTTCGGAAATACCCAGTCGTACCCGGCCGCTGATCATCGGCGAGCGGAAACCTGCGATCAGTTGATCGTGTGCCTGCAACAGTTCGGCGCTTTGCAAGGCGAAACGCCGACCCAGAGGCGTCAGCGTAACGTTCTGATTGTCCCGTTCCAGCAATCGCCCACCGGTAATCTCTTCCAGACGCCGTATGTGCAGGCTTACCGCCGAAGGGCTGCGGTTGAGAAAGGTGGCTGCCGCAAGGAACTGTTCGAAACGGACTACGGCCTGGAAGGTGCGCAGCAGGTCAATATCCAGCGTGCTTTGCATGATTTAAAAATCCTGCATCAGTGATGCTGATCATTTCGTTTGATTGAAGTACCTGTCCATTCTTACCATCAGGCTCATTCAGTGCAACAGGGGATGCTCAATGAATGGCCAGACGGTAGAAATGTCCACTCAGACGAGTCAGCAGCAAGTGAGACCGGTTTCGGGATCCAGATGGGTAAGCGTTTTGCTGTTAGCCGCGATGGTGCTCAGCTGGAGCTCCGGGTTTATCGGCTACCGTTATGCCTCCGAACACAGCGGCGTCATGCTGGTGACATTCTGGAGGTTTGTGCTGATGGCGTTGTTACTGTGCCCGCTGGTGCTGGGTTCGTTGCGCCAGCTCAACTGGCACGTAGTGCGCCAGCAGATGCTGGTAGGGCTGTTCGGTATTGCCGGTTTTATCTCAGCGATTGCACTGTCCATTGAACTGGGCGTGGCCCCTGGTACCAGTTCGCTGATTGCCAACTTGCTGCCCTTGAGCATTGTGTTGTCAGCAGGCTTGATTCCGGGGCAACGCACCCGCGGCAGGCAATGGGTGGGAGTTGCGTTGTGCATTGCCGGGATGTTGATTGCCAGTGCTGCAAGTATCGAACTGTCCAGCGCTCCGGCCTGGGCGTACGGCTTGCCAGCGCTGGCGGTGCTGTCTTTGACGGCTGCGACGATTTATCAGAAAAAGTCCGCTGCAGTCCCGGTTCCTGCGTTCACTGCATTGTTTATCCAGGCAGTGGCAACCTTGCCCGTTTTCGCCGCGCTGGCGATGTGGGAGGGCAGCATCGTACCGGTGATGGTCAGCGATTTCGGCCTGGCCGTGTTGTGGTTGGTCATATTCGCTACCTTGGGCGGCTACGGCTTTTATTGGCTGTGCGTGCAGCGTTTCAATGTCCAGACCGTCAGCGGTGCGTTGTTTCTAACACCGCCAGCAACGATGCTGTGGGCTTTTCTGCAGTTTGACGATCCTCTGCATGGCGCTGCCCTGTTGGGCGTAGCCCTGACCTTGATCGGTCTGCCGTTCTTGCGCAGACGCTGATGTGCGCGCATAAAAAAGCCGCCTGCCCTTGAGGGGAGGCGGCTTGCATCTGATCCGTTACATCAGGATCGCAATCAGAATGATGACCGGGATAGGGACACCGAGTAACCACAGCAGGATGGAAGGCATAGTCGTTCTCCTTGGCTTAAAGAGCCGTTGTTCTAGTAGTGGTGTAAGTGTTGTCGTCCAGGTAGGTCACAGCGTCGCGACGGCGGCCGCCGTAAATCGCAGCAAAGCTGGCGAAGAACGCACCGCACAGCAGGGAGACGAAAGTCCACAGTGCAGTCATTGCGGCGACTTTGGCGGCGGTATCAGCAGCTTCCTGTGCAGCTTTCTTGGCATCTTCAAGCGCCTGACGAGCCTGGCCATAGACCTGATCGACACGACGTTCGGCATCCGCCTGGCTGAGGTTGGTACGCTGAGCAATCATCTGCGCCAGATAGGTACGATCTTCGGCGCTCATTTGCCCATCGTTGCTCAAGGTACGGCTGAAGATGCGCAGCACTACGCCATGCGCGGCGTCATCACTGACTGCAGCGGGGCGATCATCGCGGAACAGGCTGTCAATGTAATAGCCGTAGTCCTGACCACTGGCGTTGCTGTTACTGGCAGCGCTGCCTGCGACCTGAGTCACGGCACCTGCGGCACCGGAAGCCACGCTGGCACCCGCCTGAACGCCTCCCCCGATAATGCTGCTGACCGAGCTGGCGATCAGCGTTGCAGCTACCAGAGTCGCAATGGCCCACGACAGGAAGCCGTGAGCGGTATCGCGAAAATACACTTCATCGCCATGCAGGTTGGCCCATTTCACCCGCAACCTGCCAGCGAGGTATCCACCCAGCCCTGAGGCGATGATCTGGGTAAGCGCCAGCCAGACGACCGTCGAGATGCCCAGGCTCTTGGCGCTGATGCCTTCATTGGCCCACGGCGACACCGCCGAAAAGCCCAAGCCGAAGCCCAGCAGTATAAGGATTAGGGAAAGCGCAGCGGCACCGGCGGCACCAGCAAAGATCGCCCCCCAGGACACACCTGAGTGATTGGAGGATTCTTGCGCGGCAGAGGGAAAGGTATCAGCGGATGAAATCATTATTTTTCTGCTCCATGAAGGATTTTGTTACAGCGTCCCTCAAGCAGTTGCAGTGCTTATGCCAGAAGCTGAATTAATTAAATCTTATTTGATTCATGGGGTTAGAGAAAAACAATGTTTTCTGATTCATGCATTTTGCAAGGCGCGAGCTTTTATTACAGGCGTTCTGCATGAAGCAGGAAGTATTGATGCATCAAGGAGTTGCGTTATTTTCTTGAAGTGCAGCAAGCGTAATAAGCGATTCAGCCCCCTATTGTTCGTCCGCTGACGCTTTTTCGTTACAGGTGTATGGGCAGGTGAGTTAAGTGACGGGTTTTTGTCAGTGCCAGTCGTGCAGGGATGGATAGTTCGCATATAGTATTCAAGCGCTTGTTATTTTTATCTTCAAGAGGTCACTGCCCCATGTTCTTGAACCGCCCCCTGGAAGAAAAAGACATTCTTACCGTGTGTGCCTTGCCACAAAACGTCGATGAGCTGTTTTACATGTTCCCCCGTGCGACCTGGCCACTGACGCCTGCGCAATTGATCGATGCCCTGCATAACCATTCTGATTCGACAGTCATCGAAATGGACGGCGAGGTGGTGGGGTATGCCAATTTCTCACGCAGTGATTTCCGCGGTCGTTGTTCTTTGGGCAACGTCATCATTTCATCCAAGGCGCGTTCGCGAGGGGTGGGGCGCTACCTGATCAGTTGCATGATGGAATTGGCTTTTGACAAGCATGAGGCTAGCGAAATGACAGCATCGTGCTACAACCATAATGTACCTGGCTTGTTGTTCTATCCAAAGCTTGGCTTTCGGCCCTACGCGATCGATGAGCGGCGTGACAAGCATGGCGGAAGAGTGGCGCTGATCCATTTGCGATTGCCGCGTAATGATGACTGAAGACGCTGTACTTCCCGTCAGTCCTCAAACCGACTGACGGGCATCGACGGTAGGCGATGAAGCTTTTATTGATACACGTCATGTAAACAGTGTGACGAATGTAGTTAAGTGAAACGTTTCTTCTGATTGTTTACATAGGGTTTGTTTATAGGCAGGCCAAAAAAGGGCATTGAAATCTTTATTGCTTCGTCGTGGTGCGAAGCGTATAAATAATCTGACCCTCAATTAATTGACGACAGTTGTCTGGCGGTAGTGAAGACCCGTGTCGTCTTTATGTGTATGTCCATCGTGGCCGGATTTAGCCACGCGCAAGATCAAAAGGAGAAGGACATGAACGCGTACAGACTTTCCACCCTCGAACTAAGAAGTATTGTCGAGAGTGCTTTTCTACCCCTGCGCTGCACCTGCAGCGTGTCGCCTGATTCTTCGATGACCGTACAGATCGTCGACCCTCATTCTGAGCGCGTGGAGCTGTTAGTCACGGGGATTTCCCTGGACCGCCTCAATACCACACGTGACATCTCTGAGCTGGTAGCAGAACTTCGCTACGATCTGGCACATACCCGCCACCATCACGCCAAGGCCCGTATTGCTGTCTGAACGCTGTAGATGAGTGTAGTGATGGTTTCAACCGGCCAAGCCGCCCTGTCGGACTTTCTCAACGTCCTGAACGGCGGCTTTTATATGCCTGAAAGATAAATGCCTGAAGTGAACGTAGCCATTGGGTGAACGTTCATGCACCTTGAAAAAATAAATGTGTTTTATGTCTTTTTCATAATGCAAATTTAATGTTTTTCAAATTATTAACAGTTTTGACGTTTCAGTTATATCGATATAGGCGCGCATGGCGAGGCCTGGAAACAGATATGTCGTACGATAACTTAATGCAGGGATCGGCGGTGTTCGTTTTCGAACAGTAATCTGAAAGGCTGTTCGCCGCTGCTTTTGGTTTCAAAGTAATCCCGTATCGGCCCCGCCTCGATGTTCCCTTCCAGGGCCACCCTGATCACTGCCGACTTTAGCAAGTAGTCAGGCACTTCTCCCAGAATCGTCAGCTCTCGCAACGTTTGCCCATTCTGCTCCACAGTCGCCAATCTGACGCGGCAGGTTGCCTGCATCGGAACCGGACCAAACAGGGTTTCGCGTGAGTAGTCGATCTCGGCAATGCCCGAGCGGTGGTTTTTTCCGGCGTTCATATCTACCTCTGCATCCATGAGATTTGTTGGCTTATGTAGGCATTGATACCTGCAGCGACGGATTAGTTCTGCCGCTGCAGATCAAGGCGTGCACCGCTCATCGGACATCTGCTAACAGAGGGTCAAGAGGTAGGGGCACCAACCCTCGCCGGAATGCTGGCGCTGTACTTTTGTGGGTTAGAAAAGGGAGGTCATTGATATTTAAATGAATGTAAATTCTCATGGCCCGTTTAAATACTGGCCGGTTAACGTCGTCAAAAAATAATTATATTTAAAATCAACAGGTTGTATTTGTCATTTGTTGATTATGATAAATAATCGGAAAATTGACACATTGTCTGATGTTTGAAATTATTCTTTTGCCTTTTCGGTGCTCATTCAGGGCATCCAACTCCCTCGCTTTCCGGTCACCGTCAGGGTTGAACCTCTGCGGTAGCGTGGTCTTCGTCTTTGGACGACTTCGCCTCCAGCGCCGATCACGCTTACTCGCGCCCACTTAAAAGTTAAGTCCCGGTTTTCAGCCAGGGGCTCCGGTTCTGTGCAGCTTGAAAGTCGTGCTGCAAAACGCTGGTTATGACCCGTTTGAATCGACCCACTGCCCAGTCTTTGTTGAATGCGACTTCACGCATCGATTAATTAAAGGAGCCTCACTATGCTTAGAGACTATCTGGAGACCAGCTGCGGCTGTGTTGTGGCGGGGGCAGGGCCTGCCGGTATGGGGCTGTTGTTCAATGCTCTGAAGAGCGGAACGCTGCCGGATCTGGCGCGTGACGGGCTGATTATCGTCGACTCCAGTGCCAGCCCGGGCACAGGGAGCCTGGGTGATTATCGAATTACTGCCAACTCGGTGGGCGATGTCTTTCTCGACTGCCTGCGTGACCCTGCGCTGCGAGATGTCTTCGGCCCGCTGGAGCATTCGCCCACCTACTGGCGTATTCGTCGTCAGGCGCATAGCGCGCCGCAGTTGTCAGACGTCGGTGAGTTGCTGGCCGAGGCGTCAAAGCTGATGCTGGATTTCATCGTCCAGCGCTACGGAGTGAAGCTTTGGCACAGCACTACGGTGACCGAGGTGGTCCGGGAGGGTGATGAGTTCGTGGTCTGGGTCGAGAACGAAGGGCGTACGCGCCGCATCCGCAGCCGAACCCTGGTATTGAACTTCGGTGGCCAGCAGAATCCTGACTACTTGCGCGAAGGCCTGGCTGATCAAGGGCTGACGCTGCCTGCGTCGACCCCCATCATGAGCTCTGATGTTTTGCTGCGCATGAATGCGGTGCAGTTACGTGAAGCGTTCGCCCCGGCTCTGGCTGCATCTGGCAGGATTACCGTGGTCGGAGGGTCTCACAGCGCTTTTTCGATGCTGGAAAATCTGGCCGATGCTTTGGAGTTTGCAGGCCTCAAAGAGGTCACGCTGGTGCATCGGTCTGCCATCCGCCTGTTCTTCGAGAGTGCTGAGCTGGCGCTGGCCGCCGGTTATGCCTTTCATCCGGTACGTGATGTGTGTCCTGTATCGGGCCGGGTCAATCGCTCCAGCGGTTTGCGTTACAGAGCCCTCGATGTAGGGCGCGAGGTGCTGACTCGCGGCTGGGTGGGAAAAACCGGAGTCCGGGTCCGCGCTTATCAGGCGCAAGGAGGGGCGCCGGGGGACCATGAGCAAGCGGCTCAGGCGCTGATCGAATCCAGCGTCGTCGTGCAATGCACCGGGTACCAGCCTCGTTTGCCGCTCTTCAGCGACCCGGATGGTACGGCAATCACGTTGCGCCAGGTGAAAGGTGGTATTGACTCGGATCTTTCGGGTTGCCCCCTTGATGCGACGGGGCAGCGGATGCATGGCCTGCACCTGTTCGGGATCGGGGCAGGACTGGCGGCAGATGAACGCATCGGCAGCGAGCCTTCATTTGATGGGCGGATTTACGGCGTCTGGCAGTTTCACAACGATGCGTCCCGCTCGGTGATCGAGGCGCTCATGACGCGCTTGCATCAAGCCCCAGCGGAAACGGCGAGCCATGATCGCAGCCTTGCGCAGCGCCTGCCGTTTCTGTTTCCGGAGCTGGTCGCTGCGCAGAGCTGACAGTGCTATCCGCAAAAAACTACCACTTGTAACTCACTGAACTGACCACACTGCGCTCGTCACCGTAGCGGCAGGAGTTGGCGCAGTAGATGTAGCGCTCATTGCTGAGGTTCTGCGCTCTTACGCTGACTTGCCAATTGGCGTCCACTTCGTAACTGACTCTGGCATCGAACAATGTGTAAGCAGGGATCTTGCGGTCGCTGATGCTGGGCGTGGTGTGTGTGGTGCCGTTGTAGCGGGCGCCAGAGCCGACTGTCACTTTGGGCAGGCCGAGTGCGGCGAGACGGTAATCGAGCCAGAGTGCCGCGCTGTGATAAGGCGTGCCTTCAATACGCGAGCCCTCCAGGCTTTGATCGTTGTCGGCAATGATATGGGCGTCGGTGTAAGCATAAGACGCGTTCAGGGCCAGCATCGGTGTCAGTTGGGCCTTGGCTTCAAGCTCGAAACCTTTACTGCGCTCTTTGCCGGTTTGCTCATCGAAGTCCGAGCCGGGAATGGAGGTGATGACGTTTTTTTGCGTCAACTGATAAACAGCGGCGCTGATCATAATTTCGCGACCGGGAGGCTGGTAGCGGATGCCGATTTCGTACTGCTCGCCTTCGGTGGGCAAGAATGCCTTGCCTTCGCTATCGGTTCCGGCTGAAGGCAGGAAGGACTGGCTGTAGCTTATATAGGGCGCCAGACCGTTGTCAGCCAGGTAAACGAAGCCGAGTCGGCCGGTCGTCTTGTTGTCGCGAACCCTGGCCCGGGACTGATTGCTGTAGTTCAGCGTGTTATTTTCGGCCCAGTCCTGCCGTATCCCGAACAGCCCGACCCAATGCTCGTCAAACTTGACCTGCTCTTGCAGATAGATCCCGAACTGCTCGCTGTGCAGATCCGAGCCGCGATCGGTGGCGGTGTTGACTTGCGGCAAATTGCCGTAAACCGGGTTGGCCAGGTTCAAGGCCGGGGCATCGCCGCTGAAGCGATGACTGTCATAAGTCTTGCGGTAAAGGTCCACGCCACCCAGCAGTGTGTGCTGCCAACGACCGCTATCGATATTCCATTGCACGCTGGTGTCGCTGGTCCAGCCGGTGGATACATCCTCGCGAGAGTTGTAGGTGCGTGACAGACTGGAAAGGTTCGGTCCGGTGATGCGGCTACTGTTCAGGGTGATGTAGTCGTAGTCGGCGCGTGATTCGTAATAGCGCAAGGCATGACGCAACTGCAGATCGTCGTTCAGATGGCGCTCGAACAGATAACCGAAGGTTTGCAGCGTGCCATCGTAGTCGTCGTACCCCGGCTCGCCAGGGAACAGGTCGTAGGGCACTTTGTAGCCCGGCGTGGCGCTGAACGTGGTCAGGTTGTACTGGATGGGCGGCGTCAGGGTCGTCTGTGTGCGCTGATGAGTGGCGAGCAGCGTCAGGCGAGTGTCGTCGTCGATTTGCCAGGTCAGGGCCGGAGCGATGTATTGCTTGTCGTCATCAATTTCGTCGAACTGCGTACCGCTGTCACGCCACAGTCCTGTCAGGCGATAGCTGAAGCGTCCTTCAGTATCGAGCTGACCGCTATGGTCGGTGGAAATCTGCTTGCGGTTGTTGTTGCCGTACTCCACGTTGATTTCGTGCAAGGGCTCCAGCGTCGGTCGTTTGCTGGTGGTATTGACCATGCCGCCAGGCGCGAGCTGGCCATATAGCACGGAAGACGCGCCCTTGAGTACTTCTACACGTTCAAGTCCGTAAGGTTCCTGCCCACCCTCAAACTGGGTGCTCTGCATCTTCATCCCGTCGCGCAGCACGCTGCCGGTGCGTGGACCAATATCGAAACCCCGCAGCCGATAGTCGTCGGCAACCCGGCTGTAACCATTGGGTTGACTGACCAGGCCTGCGGTGTAGTTGAGGACATCAGCCAGACTGTCGTGTTGGCGTGATGTGAGCTCTTCGCGCGTAATGACCGAGATGGACTGAGGCGTTTCCCGCAACGGCGTATCGGTCTTGCTCATGGTGGCGCTGTTGGTCGCCACTTTGCTATGGGCCGGACCCCATGCATCCTGGCCATAGCCTTGGCCATTGACGTTGATGTCCGCCAGCTCCACAGCCTGACTGGCCACGACCGGCTCTATGCTGAAAGTCCCGCTCGCGGTGGTGTGCAGGCGCAAGGGCAAACCTTGCAGGACCTGACTCAACGCTTGCTCGGTGCTGTATCGGCCATTGAGCGCGGGAGCGCGCAGGTCGCGGGTCAGTTGTGCATTGAACGCGATGCCACGGCCACTCTGCCGGGCAATGGCGGTCAAGCTTGCATCAAGTGGCCCCGTCGGCAGTGCGAAGTCGATGAGTTGCTGTTGTGCCGCCGGGCTTTGTGCGGGCTCTGCCATGCTGTGCAAGGCAGTCAGGCTCAGGGCTAGTGTCAGCGGCGTCAGGGTCAGGCGAAGTGGGCGGTGCATGACAGCAATTTCCCCTCTGGGATAGTCGATGTCAGCTATGTGACGCGAGCGGGGTCGATATTAAGGGGCGGTTAAAATATTTTTAACGCAGGCTCAGCTGTGTCCACCATTTGAAATGCTGCTCGACCTTGATGGGCAGCACCTCTTGCAGTGAACGCAATGCCTGATCGCTATTGTCCAGCGGGAAAACGCCACTGACCCGCAAGGCCGCAGCGTCGCTGCTAATGCGCAAAACGCCCCGTCGGTAAGGGCGCAATGCTTCGATTATTTCGCCAAGCGGCTGATCATGAACTTCCAGCAGACCGTCTTCCCAGACCCCTTCGCCAGCCTGGCGCGGGTCAAGCTGCCGCACGCCTGAGTGGTCGAGCAACGCGCCCTGAGCCGCGGCAAGTTCCAGGCGAGCACCTCCAGGTGCGGTGAGCAGCACGCGGGACTCCTGAACCCACACGTGAACGTTCTGTTCACGCTGCGTGACGCTGAAGCGTGTGCCCAATGCACGGATTTCCCCGAAGGTTGTCTGCACAATCAAGGGGCGCAACGGGTCGGCTGCCACCTGCACGCTTAAGGCGCCTTCACGGAGAATCAGCCTTCGCTCGCGAGCACTCAGGGCCAGATCGACACGGCTCTGTGCGTTGAGGACCACCCGGCTGCCATCCTCCAGTGCGAATGGGCGGCGCTCAGCGAAGCCGCTCTGTAGATCACTGCCCATCCCCGGGAGCAGTCCGGCCCGCTGCAACCACCAGCCACCCAGTCCGATCCCTGTCACGGCCAAGGCTCCCCGCAGCAGGTGACGGCGACTGCTGCCTGCGTTGCTCAGTACCTGATGCGACACTTCAGGCAAATCGGTAAAAATCGTCCCCAATCGCTGCTCCAGCCTGTGCCAGGCATCACGGTTTGCCTCGCTGTGCAGTAACCATTGCTGGAAATGTTGCTGGTCAGCTTCGCTCATATGCCCTGAGCGTTGCAGTGCAACCCATTCAATGGCCTGTTTGACAGCGGGGGGCAAAGCGCCGCTGCTCATCGGCTTTCCAGCGCGAGATAGCACAGGCCCAGCGCTTTAACGATGTACTGGTGCACACGCGGTGCAGAAATGCCCAGGCGCTGGCCAATTTCGGCATAGGTCAGGTTGTCGAGCTGGCTGTACAAAAAAGCACTTCGCCCGATCGGCGAGAGTCCTTGCAGAATCTGATCCAGCGTACTGAGTGCCTCCAGTGCCTGAGCCTGCTCTTCTGCAGAGGGCTCATAGGCGAACGGTTGCCTGGCCAGGCTTTCCAGATACGCACGTTCCAGATCCCTGCGACGCCAGCTGGCGAACACCAGCCGTTTGGCGATGGTCGTCAGCAGTGCGCGGGGTTCGTTGATACCGGCTGGATCGCGCAACGCCACGACTTGGGCGAAAGTCTCTGCGGCCATGTCATCGGCATCATGACGGCAGCCCAGGCGCGCGCGAAGGCGGCACAGCAACCAACTGTGGTGTTCGCCGAACAATTGGCGCAGGACACGATTACGCATCGTCTGTTGCTGGGCGTCGAGAGAGGGGAGAGTCATGGTTTAAAGGTGCTAATGACAATTATTATCAAATGATGACGATTAGCTATCCTCATTGCAACCTGCATGCACGCTGTGCGCCGTGCACCTCGCATTGAGACTCCCGTTAACATCTTCTACGCTGAATGTTTCTGGTGCCGTGAACCCACTGACGCGTGCAGTTTTGCAAGCGTGCATTTGCATCACAGGAGGTCGATATCAATGCGTATCCTGATTGTGGGAGCCGGGGCAATTGGCGGCTATTTTGGCGGACGTTTGCTGGAAGCGGGACGCGATGTCAACTTCCTGGTGCGTGCCGCCCGGGCCGATGAGTTACAACGCGATGGCCTGGTCATCCGCAGCCCGCAGGGCAATGTCGTCTATCCCTCACCGCCTTGCGTGCTGGCCCCTATGCTTGACGGGCCTTATGACCTGATTGTGCTGAGCTGCAAGGCCTACAACCTCGATGACGCCATGGAGGATTTTGCGGCAGCGGTCGGCCCCGACACCTTGATTCTGCCGTTGCTTAACGGTATGGCGCACCTCACACGCCTTGCTGAACGCTTCGAGGCGGTCAATGTGTTGGGTGGTCAGTGCCTGATTTCCGTAGACCGCGATGCATCGGGTGCCATTTTGCATCTGAACGACAAGCATCAGTTGTCGTTCGGCGAGCTGAGTGGCGAATCCACTACGCGTATTCTGCGAGTGGCCGAAGCCCTTGCCGATGCAGGGTTTGAAGCCAGCCTCAGTCAGCATATTGCTCAGGACATGTGGGACAAGTGGTGCTTCATTGCAACCCTCGCCGGGATTACGGCTTCGATGCGCGCCAGCCTTGGAGACGTGCTGGACGCTCAGGGTTTGCCACTGATAGTGAAGTTGTTCGCTGAGTGCTGTGCCATTGCCAGTGCTCAGGGTTATCCGTTGCAAGAGTCGATTCGTCAGCGTTACCTGGCGATGTTGACGGCGGCGGGGTCACCGTTAAGTGCCTCCATGCTGCGCGATATGGAGCGCAGCATGCCGATTGAAGTCGAGCATGTACTGGGTGAGCTGGTGGCCCGTCGCGATGCTGAAGATCCGACGGTGCAGTTGTCGGTATTGGGCTTTGTCTATACGAATTTAAAAGCGTACGAAGCACGGCGTCTGCGTGAGCAATCATGATGGGCAGCGTAAAAACTGCGAACCTTCGGCATTGCCCGGCTTCATAAATCTACAAGTCATTGCCGTCAGAGAGGTGTTCCATGCCGGTCAAGCACGATTTATACGCAGATCTCAAACTCACCCGTGAGCAGGTTACGGAGCGCAGTAGCAAAGACAAAAAGCTCACTCAGCTGCTGAGCGACTACGGTCAGATTGATAGCGAGGTGCTCGCTGCCGAGTCCGGTTCCGGTATCAATGACGATGATTTGAAGAAACTTAAGGAAAAGCGGCTGCTGATCAAGGACAAGATTGTGCAGCGCGTTGAGTCTTCGGAGTAAGCCAGAGTTTTGTCCTGTGAGAGCAAAATCAGCCGGTGCTTTGAATGGGGGTCGTGTTGCCTGTATCGCGGCGCGACGTAGTCTGGTTTCGCCACTATGCTTTTCCTGCCGAGATAGTGCGAACACCGCGGTGCCGGAACGAGGGAACCTCTGCGAAGCAGGGGCCCTACGTCAGCGATAAATGGTTTCCCCCCTTTGCCGAAACAAAGGGGGTTGACCGTTAGGGCAAAACTGATCTGTGCCGCGCCGTTGATCTACCTGTGGCTAGCGTTCAGTGTCGCGCATCATGTTGTGGGAGGCTGACAAAGCTCACGTCTGCCGCATATCTCGACCTAACCCAACCCGGAGGACATATCCACGCCCGGTTGAGCAGGGCTGTTGCTCGGGCCTGCACCCGGTGGAGACTGCACTGCCGATTTTACCTCTCCAACAGCAGCCTTCGCCTCCTGCGCGACCTTCTCATACCCCTCGCTTGCGGTCTGTTTTACCTTCTCGGTCAATGAATCACTCGCCTGTCCCATCATCTGGTTTTCACGCTCAGTCGACGGCAGTGCCGCGCCTAATGCCGCACCCAATGCAATCCCGATAGCGGCTAAAGCCAAGGGTTGCTCGCGCAGCATGTAGCTGAGACCCGACTGCACGTTACGGGTTTGTTCATGCAACACATCACGGGCGTCGTGACTGCTTCTATTCAAGCGATCGCCTGTGGACGAAAGCTTCTCGCTGACCCCCTCAGAAACCTCACCGGCTTTTTCTTTCATGCGCTGCGCGGTTTCCTCGATCCTCGATTTGGCACTGTCAAACGTGTCCGTCACGCTGTGCGCCATTGTGCTGATGCGGTTGCCCAAGTGATCAAGCCCTGATGACCCCGCAGAGACAGAAGGACCGCGGTGTTGTCCCATCATCAGCCATAACAGCCCAACCGACGTCAGTACCGTGGGTAAAGGATTGGTCTTGACCGTATTGCCCAGATTGCTGAAAAACTCACCGCCGGTACCTTTGCCATAGCTCAGTGCCTGATCAAGCAACTGCCCGGGGGAGAATTTGCCTTCAAGCGCATCGACGATATTGCCAATGCTGGAGCGTTGCGCGTCGATTTCCCGCTCAAGGGTTTCAGGGCTTTTATGTGAGTCACTGTCGAAGCTTTCCGGCGTTTCGAATGTGCTGTCGATGCTCATGATACTTTCCTCTGGATAGCGTCCTTGTCCTTTTGCAGGGAGCTGACGGTGCGTTCCGGGGTCATGTTTGATGCGTCGAACTGCTTCTTGCCTGACTGGATCATGATGAAGCCGATGACCATGGCAACGACGCCGACGATGAGTGCGGCAAGCCACGGCTGCATGATATTGGCCAATGCATAAACAGCAGCGAGTAGCACGATGACCAGCCCCGCGAACATGACCACAGCTCCGCCACCAACGGCCGCAACTCCGGCTTTGGCGGCTTGAATAGACTCTCGGACCTCGGCTTTGGCCAGGGCGAGTTCTTTGCTGAGCAGCGCGGGCACTTCGTGGGCCAGCTGGCGGATCAGGCCAAGTGCCGAGGTATCGCCTTCGGGGGGCGTATTGGGAGTGGTGCTCATTTACACATCTCCTCTGGAAGGATCATCTTTGCGCTGGGTTTCTGCGTGCAGGCCCTCACCATAAGGATCACTGCCCGGCTCGCGGGGCACCGGCGTAGTTGCCGCTGCATCCGGCGTCGAGCTGCGGTCTACTACGCCAGGCCTGCCACTGTGGTAAACGTCGCCCATATGGGGATGGCTGACGGGAGGCACGTGATCCGCTGCAACCACCGGACTCGACTCTGTCTGGTAATTGCTCCCCAGTTCATCGTCGGGCCTGACTGATCCCGTGCTTGCCGGCGGACGGCTGGCCGTGGCTGGAGGGGCATCGTCATCGGGGCTCTGATCGACGCTGGACGCCTTGAGAAACCGCGACAGGCCAAAGCCCAACGCCACGCTGCCGGTGACAAACAGGGCCGGATTGTCCCGTGCCAGTTTGCCTGCCTGCTGCAGCAGTTCATCAATGCTTTTGCCACGCAGGCTGCCTGCCAGGGTCGTCATGTTCTGGGCAAGGTCAGTGACGTAATGTGAAAGCCCCAGCGTGTCGCCGTCCTGCATCTGCTCGGCGGCTGATTGAGCGGTGTTGGCAAGGTTTTCAATTTGATCGACGGCCGTGTCGCGATACTGTTCAAAGTGAGCCGAGCCGTGTTCTTTGGCGCTGGCAATGGCTGCCACTGCGTCGTCTTGCAGCTGGTGCAGGTGGTCCTGCGGCGTATCGTTATTTTGGTCAGTCCTGCTGGCCGGGTTTTGTGACGTTGTGTCCATTGTTGTCACCGCTTTTGCTGTTCATAAAAATGAAGAGCGTGCTGGGCTCACAACTGACTACGGGCTTCGCATCGATCCTGTGTTCAAAGGGGTGGAGTGGGGATTTTTTGCAAGAGTTCTAGGTGACTGACAGGCGGTCTTCAGCGGCTAATCGCCATCTTTTAACCGGGCTAAGCCTGGCGGGCAGATATCGACGGGCATAAAAAACGGCGTCCGAAGACGCCGTGGCCGATCTGCCTGCTGTGAGGCAGCCCGGTTTGAATACGGGGGAGGGAACGATCAGATCATTGTGGGTCTTGGTTTGGAGCGAGTTCTGCCTGAATGCGTTTGTAGATTTCTTCGCGGTGCACAGAAACATTTTTTGGCGCGTTGATGCCCAGGCGTACCTGAAGGCCCTGAACGCCCAAAATGGTGACGGTAATCTCGTCACCAATGTTTATGCTTTCG
The DNA here is from genome assembly GCF_900602065.1 of Pseudomonas viridiflava. Classification (GTDB taxonomy): domain Bacteria; phylum Pseudomonadota; class Gammaproteobacteria; order Pseudomonadales; family Pseudomonadaceae; genus Aquipseudomonas. The sequence continues at coordinate 178,471 of NZ_UWFN01000310.1, forward strand.
CCTACTTTGCGGGTGAGTATCAACATAATCGTTTCCTTGATGGCCTCTCAGCAGGAGGCTGGCGTTTGCCTTTGCGTGGTAATAGTTGCCGAGTACATCCAAATGCGTCCATCAATATGACGTTACAGGTGTGAATTTAATTCCCTCGGTACATTTTTCTGTCATCAAGAGCGGTTACCGACCCGATGAGCGCGCCAATTCTGCCTGTTTTTGTTGGCAAAAGCCCGTATTTAGCTGCACCGACGGACACCTTTCTTTGCAGAGCGTGAAGCACGTACCTCACTGGCAGCGTTTTCACGCAACACATTGCAGGTCACCACGGTTCATCCCTGAGCAAATATCAGCGTAGGCGCAACTTCAGGGATACGCTGGGGACTTCTGAAAATATTGATGGAAATCGTGACAAAACACGTAGGACCGCGGTGTTGATCGGGTCAGATGCGTCTGGATTTTGGAGGGGAGTTGCGTCGGACAACACGGCTGGAGTTCACGAAAACTAAACGTGGCCAGAACGGGCAGAGCGGGAGAACAGCGCAGACGTTGCATGGCGCATCGCTGTTGGGCCGGCTGCATGAGCCGGCCCAACAGCAAGTAGTGCCAGGTTAAATCACCATCGACAACAGCATGATGAAGATCAAACCGACCACCGACAGAATGGTTTCCATCACCGTCCAGGTCTTGAACGTCTCGGCCACTGTCATATTGAAATACTGCTTCACCAGCCAGAAGCCGGCATCGTTCACGTGAGACAGAATCAACGAACCTGCGCCCGTCGCCAACACCAGCAACTCACGGTTAACGCCCGGGATCAGACCAATCACTGGTGCCACGATGCCCGCACCGGTAATAGTCGCCACCGTCGCCGAACCTGTTGCAACACGAATCACCGCCGCTACGAGCCAGGCCAGCATGATCGGGTTGATCTGCGCCTGCACGGCCATGTTACCGATCAGGTCGCCCACGCCGCTGGCTACCAGCATCTGCTTGAAGCCACCGCCCGCACCCACGATCAGTACGATAGCGGCGACCGGCGTCAGGCTCTGATCGAGCAATTTCATGATTTTGGTGCGATCAAAACCACGAGCTGAACCGAAGGTGTAGAACGCTAGCAGCAAAGCAGCGAGCAGGGCGGTGATCGGGTGGCCGATGAAGTCCATCCAGATGCGGAAGGTATTGCCTTCAGGCAGCACCACATCAGCGAAGGTCTTGAGCAGCATCAGGAATACTGGCAGCAGGATGGTCACCAGGGTGATACCAAAACTTGGCAAGTTGGTCGCGCTCGACTCTTTGCCAATCTGCTCCATCAACTCCTGCGAAGGCGTGCCCGGTACGTATTTGGAAATCCACTTGCCGTAGATAGGGCCCGCGATGATTGCAGTCGGCAGTGCCACCAACAGCCCGTAAAAAATAGTCTTGCCGATATCAGCACCGAAGATCCCGATGGCCAGCAGCGGACCCGGGTGTGGCGGAACCAGACCGTGAACGGCGGACAGACCGGCCAGCAACGGGATGCCGATTTTGACGATGGACACGCCAGTGCGACGAGCGACGATGTACACCAGCGGGATCAGCAGAACAAAGCCGATCTCGAAGAACAAAGGAATGCCTACCAGAAAGGCGGCAAACATCATTGCCCAATGCACACGCTGTTTACCGAACGAGCGGATCAGCGTTTGTGCGATCTGGTCAGCACCACCTGAATCCGCCATCAGCTTGCCGAGCATGGTGCCCAGGCCAAGGATAATGCCGACGAAGCCCAGTACGCCGCCAAAGCCGTCCTGGAAGGCTTTCATGACTTTTTCCACCGGCATGCCGGAGGTCAGGCCAAGGAAGCCGGCGGCAATCGTCAGAGCAACGAAAGGGTGGACCTTGAATTTGGTGATCAGCAGAATCAGGCCGATGATCGTAACCACCGCATCGACCAACAGGTACGTCTCGTGTGTCATACCGAACATGGATGTTTCTCCGGTTATCTTTATTGTTTATGGAGCTTCGGCTAAACGCTGTCGTTCCACATTTCCAGCACGTTTTCTGTGCAAGACAGCGCTGTCTTTCGCGCTCACGCCTTTAGCTGGCTTTAGACGCTTTCCACCAGTTCGCTGCTTGAGTGCTGATTTCATCAATAGATGCATTGCCTGCATCCACGACCAACGTACGATCTTCGCCATAAGGTGGCTCAAGCGTTGCGAACTGGCTGTCAACCAGGCTGGCTGGCATGAAGTGGCCGGGGCGATGGGAGCAGCGATCAACCGCCACCTCCTTGGTCAGTTCCAGAAACACAAAGCCTAGACCAGGCACAGCTTTGCGCAGGCGTTCGCGATAAATGAGTTTGAGGGAAGAGCAGGTCAGTACCGGACGTTCGCCATTACTCAACGCTGCGGCCATTTCTTTACCCAGCGTCTCGAGCCAACCCGCGCGATCTTCGTCGTTGAGAGGGTGGCCTTCGCTCATCTTCTTGATGTTGGCGGGGGGGTGGAAGGCGTCACCTTCGATCAGGCGGCCTCCGCTCTTGGCGGCAATCTCGGCACCGACGGCGCTCTTGCCGCAGCCCGAAACGCCCATGATCACGAGGGCGGTAATAGCAGAGTTCGCAGTTGTCACAATAGGCCACCTTGGCTGGAGACAGCGCTGTCTTCGTCGGCGTGGACATCAGAGCAGCAAGAGCTGGTTCCAGTTCTTGTCATTGTTTTGAATGAATCGGTCTTCATTGGACGTTACTCCAAGTCAATAAAATGACTGAAAGCATTGGCAGGGTCCACGAGACAGCGCTACCTTAGAGCCCATCCACTGCCTTTGGCAACCCCCGCTGTTTATCCCTGTGTAGTTGGCAACGCATGACACGCATTGGTTCCCGCTCTACTGGCCGCCCGACCCTCAATGAAGTTGCACGTCAGGCTGGCGTTTCTCCCATCACCGCCTCCCGCGCCTTACGGGGCGTCAGTACCGTTACGCCCGAGTCGGTAGAGAGAGTCCGCGCGGCGGCACTTGCCTTGGGCTATGTCGCCAACCCGGCAGCGCGGGCCCTGGCGTCTTCGCAAAGCCAGACGGTCGTGGTGCTGGTGCCTTCACTGTCTAACCAGTTGTTCATCGAGACGCTTGAAGCGATTCAGAATGTGCTGCGCACCCGCGGTCTGGATGTGGTGATCGGTAACTATCACTATTCGCCCGAAGAAGAAGAAAACCTGCTGCGTAATCATTTAGTGAACCGCCCGCGAGGGTTGCTGCTCACGGGGTTCGATCACACTCCGGCTCTGCGCCAGCTGTTAGCCGCGAGCGGTGTACCGTGTGTACACATGATGGAGCTGGACACCGTGCGCGGTTCATATTGCGTGGGGTTCTCGCAGATTCAGGCCGGTGCCGAGGCGGCTCGCCATTTGCTGGGGCGCGGGCGCAAGCGTCTGGCGTACATCGCCGCGCAACTCGACCCGCGCGTGATGCAGCGCGGTGAAGGGTTTCGCCAGGTGCTGGAAGAGCAGGGGCTGTACGATCCAGCCCTGCAAGTGATGACGCCGCAACCATCTTCCATCGGTCTGGGAGGTGAGTTGTTCATGCAATTGATAACGCAGCATCCTGATGTGGATGGCGTGTTCTTCTGCAACGACGACCTTGCCCAAGGTGCGGCGCTGGAGGCGTTGCGTCATGGCATCGAAATCCCGCAGCGGGTTTCTCTGGTGGGTTTCAATGATCTGCCCGGGTCGGCGCATATGGTTCCGCGGTTGACCTCGATCCGCACTCCGCGTGAAGAGGTCGGGCAGCGTGCTGCTCAATTGCTGTTGGGGCTGATCGATGGAGTCGCGCAGAAACCCCAGGTGGACCTGGGGTTTGAGCTGGTCGTACGGGAGAGCTCTTGAGCAAGGGCTCCGGGCGGATCAGTAACCGTTGCGCTTGAGGATGGTATCCAGGCTTTCTTTGGCAGGACGCCCGTAGAACTTCAGCAGTTCAGATGTACGGTTGGTGAAGAAGCCATCAACACCGTCATGGCTGATCTGTTTGAAGTCCACTTCCTCATCCACGGTGTAGGGATGCACGACCATGCCTCGTTCATGAGCCACGTTGTTCATCCATGGTTTGACCAGGTCCATGTAGCTCTGGTCGCCACCGTTGGTGAGTTTTGCCGACGGGCCGGTGCCGATCGCGCCATGCGCCTTGGCCCAGTCGACCCAGGCGACAAATTCTTCCTGGGTTTTCGGCTTCTGAGCACCGTAGTAAGTGGCTTTGTCTTTAGCGCCTGAATCGGCGAAGGCGACATCGGACTCAGGTTCAATGGAGCCTTTGCCAATCCACAGCAACAATACTTTCGGCACTTGCGGCATTTCTTTCTGCAGCAGCACCAGGCTTGGCTTCTCGAACGTTTGCAGAACAACCCGACCCGGCATCTGCGCGACGCTTACATAACCGGCGGCAGCGGCGGGGCGGCTGCTGAGCCAGCCACGTTTGGCGAGTACTTTCTTGAGGTCTGCTTCGATACCGGGGAATTGGCTCGGCGCTTTGGTTTCGATGTACAGCCCAGGCTTGTTCTTGCCGCCTTCAGCGATATCGATCACTTCTTCCAGCGTCAGGATCTGCAGGCCGACGTAGGCATCGCGCGCGCGCTCGGGGTGAGCCTTGTTGAACCAGCTGCCTGCATCCAGCTGTTTGATTTCATCGAGGGTGAAGGTGTTCAGCGGGTCTTTGATTCGCTTGGGGAAGACTTGCGCGATGTTGGTCGTGCGCTCCAGCGTGTCATCGTGCAGGGCGATCAACACGCCGTCTTTTGTGCGCTGAATATCCATTTCGAGATAGTCCGCACCCTGATCCCGGGCCACTGTATAGGCGGGGATAGTCTCTTCAGGTGCGTCATAAGAAGCACCGCGATGGGCGATCACGGCGGGCCACGGCAAGCCGATTTTTGCACTCAGTGCCTTGCCAGGCGGTTCGGCCGAGACAGCTGGCGCCGAGGCCATCATCAGGCCCGCCAGCACGCTGCCGGTCAGAAGGCTGCTCAAGGGCGTCTTGAAGAGCAGCGTTTTTGAAATTCCTTTCAGCATGGTCTCGATAATCCTTCTTTTTGTGATCGTTGACGATCAGGTCGTTCATTGCCGACAAACCTGAGGCAGAGCTTTAGCAGCCTCTGGTTGACCCGGCAAGCGATGCGTCGTTCTGTGATCGTTAATGTCGTTACCCAACACATCAATGACGGGGTTGAAATGCATACCCTGTAGGAACTGCCGAAGGCTGCGAGGCATTCATCCTGACACACCGTCATGGCGGCCTTAGGTTTTTCTGTTGGAGCGAGGCTTGTCCGCGAACCAGTCAACTCGATAGGTCAGACTAACGACGTTATCGTTCTTCGCGGGCAAGCCTCGCTCCCACAGACACGCGGATCGTGCAGGTAAAGGGGCTTCAAATAACAGGCACCAGTTGAGCAGCCTTTTGTTGCAACGCAATGAAGTCCGGTTCCACAAACAAAAATGCCAGTCAGGGTCGCTGACTGGCATTGGCTATTGCACGGGCTAATTACAGATCATCAAAGAACCGCTCATGCCAGTCCACGAGCGGTTGTGGCGAGTTGAGCTTCTGGCCGTAGATCACCGAGTAGGACAGCACGTTCTGTACGTACTGACGGGTTTCGTCGAACGGAATGCTTTCTACCCACACATCAAAGGCCAGGTGATTGGCACCCTTGAGCCACTGTCTGACGCGGCCGGGGCCTGCGTTATAAGCAGCGGAGGCGAGTACCCGGTTGCCATTGAACTGGGCGTGGACCTGGCTCAGATAGGCTGCGCCCAACTGAATGTTTTTATCCGGATCCAGTACTTGCTGAGGGGACGCCAGCGGGATGCTGAATTTGCGCGCGGTTTCCTTGGCGGTCGCCGGCATCAACTGCATCAGGCCGCTCGCACCGACACCCGAGCGGGCGTCGTCCATGAAGGCACTTTCCTGACGGGTAATCGCAAATACCCAGCTTGAATGCAGGCCGCGAACCTTGGCCTCACGAACCAGCGTATCGCGGTGCGCCATCGGGAAGCGGATATCCAGATCGTCCCAGTACTGCGCCTGGCTGATGGTTCGAATGGCCGGGAAGTACCATTTCAGGTCGTAGGCCAGCTTGGCCTGGGCAACCATTTCATCGCGGTTGAAATGGCGGCTGACGTGGTACCACTCGCGACGCCCATCGACGATCTGCCCGCGAGCATGGAACTCCAGTGCGCGACGCACGCCCGGGGTATTACGAACCTTGTTGATCAGGGCCTGGCTAAGGACCAACGGCTTGTTGTTGAGTTGATAAGCGCTCTGCGTCCGGTCTGCTGCCAGGAAGCCGTAGAAATCACGCTCCTTGGCAACATCTTTGTACAGCGCCGGGATCAGCGGGCTATGGGGTTGAGCCAGCTCCAGAGAGCGGGCTTCCCAGTAGCGCCAGCGATTGGTGTCAGCAAGATCCTTAGGCAGGCGACGACTCAGCTCGTAGGCATCTTCCCAGCGGCCCAGGCGCAGCAACAGGCGCAGGCGCCATTCGGTGACTGTGTTGTCGCGCAGGTCCGGGTCGTATTTGGTCATGACCTCCAGTGCGCGTCCGTCATAGCGGCGGGCCAGGGTCAGGCCAATCTCTTTGGCGATCTGTACTTGCTCTTCATGAGAGAAATGCATCTTGGCCGAGTAGCCGTCGAGCATGTCCATGGCTTTCTGCGGATCTTGCTTGGCGAGTCGGCGCAGGCCAAGGCCGACTACGTCAGACATCGCCTCATCGACAGGAGCGAACTGTGCCGGGTTGTTGAGCATCTCCGGTTTTTTGGCGATTTCCAGGAGCAACTTGCCTTGTGGTGCAAGGCTGTTGAGGCTGTTAACCAGTGTAGTTGCCAGAGGATAGTTGCCAGCCTGTGCGGCGAGCTTGGCCCGCTGCCAGCGTTTCTGTTCCGGCAACTGGCCGTCAGCGGCCCACTGGGCGAAGAAGCCATCGCAGGAACCTGGCAAGCTCTTGCCCGTCATCCACAACTTCTCGGCGCTGGCATAACCCTCGGCTTTTTTGCCGTGGCCCAGCAGGTACTGACCGTAAAGGCAGTCGAGTTCCACGAAGTTCATCTTCGGGTCGTAATACTTGACGAATGTTGCCCAGTCGCCCCGTTCGGCAAGCCAGCGCAACCAGCGCAGCTTCATCCAGTTGGCCTGAGGCAGATCACCATGCTCGGCCAGGAATTTTTCGATTTCCGGATTGCTCGCAGTCTTCAGGCGGGCGGTCAGCTCGTCGTAGGCCAGATAAGGCTCCAGCGGATAATCCGCGAGTGCCGCGGCATAGGCTCGATAAGGCCCCGTATCGCCCTTGGCCAATGCGCTTTTGGCCACATCGTAATATTGACGCTGTTGATTGAGATCTGCGGCGTAAACAGTTTGAGCCGCAGTAGCAGAGAGGAGCATGCAGGAAAAAAGGCTGAACAAGCGACTGCGCATGAGACTTCCGAGCAGATGAATCGTGAAAAGTGTCGCTAGCTTAGCCTTTTGCCAGCTCCGGTTGAAAGCGTTGCGGACCGAGGGTTCGCAACTGGAAACAAATGAGGACGACTCAAGGCGCGTCGTTGCGCATTCCAGACAGCGCGCTTGTCATTGAAACCCGACATATGGCTTCTATCTCAGGTAGAATGCGCCCCCGGTTTTTGGAGAAGCTCATGACCCTGCTCAAATTCAGCGATGTGTCCCTTGCGTTCGGCGCTATGCCGTTGTTGGACAAGGTATCCTGGCAGATCGCCCGTGGTGAGCGGGTGTGCATCATCGGTCGTAACGGTACTGGCAAGTCCAGCATGTTGAAGCTGGTCAAAGGCGTACAGAAGCCCGATGACGGTGCAGTCTGGCGTGCGCCAGGCCTGAAAATCGGCGAATTGCCCCAGGAATTGCCAGTAGCCGACGACCGGACAGTGTTCGACGTGGTCGCTGAAGGCCTGGACGGTGTGGGCGCCTTGCTGGCCGAGTATCACCATCTTGCGCAGAACTGCGTCACTGAAGAGGACCTGAACAAGCTGATGCACGTTCAGCAAGACCTCGAAGCCCGTGATGGCTGGCGCTTGCAGCAACTCGTTGACAGCACGCTGAGTCGCCTGCAATTGCCCGCCGACAAGACTCTGGCCGAGTTGTCCGGTGGCTGGCGTCGTCGTGTGTTGCTGGCCCAGGCGCTGGTATCCGAGCCGGATCTGCTGCTGCTCGACGAACCAACCAACCACCTGGACATCGGCGCGATTGCCTGGCTGGAAGACGCGCTCAAGGAATTCCAGGGCGCCGTGCTGTTCATCACGCACGACCGTTCTTTCCTGCAAAACCTCGCGACCCGCATCCTTGAACTGGACCGTGGCGGTCTGATCGACTGGAACGGCGACTACGCCAGTTTCCTCGTTCACAAGGAAGCGGTGCTGGCTGCCGAAGAAACGGCCAATGCGCTGTTCGATAAGCGTCTGGCTCAGGAAGAAGTCTGGATCCGTCAAGGCATCAAGGCCCGTCGCACTCGTAACGAAGGCCGTGTGCGTGCCCTCAAGGCATTGCGCGTTGAGCGTGGCGAGCGTCGTGAGCGTACCGGCAAGGCGAATATCCAGCTGGATACGGCCGACAAGTCCGGCAAACAGGTCATGGTCCTGGACAACGTCAGCTTCGCTCACCCGGGTGGGCCGATGCTGATCAAGGACTTCTCCATGGTCCTGCAGCGCGAAGACCGTATCGGCCTCTTGGGCGCCAACGGCACCGGCAAGACTACGTTGCTCAAGCTGATGCTCGACAACCTGCAGCCAACCAGCGGCTCGGTAGATGTCGGCACGCGTCTGGACGTGGCTTACTTCGACCAGTTGCGTCACCAGCTGGATCTGGAAAAAACAGTTATCGATAACGTCGCCGAAGGTCGCGACTTCATCGACATTGATGGTCAGAGTCGTCACGTACTCAGCTATCTGGGCGACTTCCTGTTCAGTCCGCAGCGTGCACGTACCCCCGTCAAGGCGTTGTCCGGCGGCGAGCGGGCGCGTCTGTTGCTGGCCAAGTTGTTCAGCAAGCCAGCCAACCTGCTGGTTCTCGACGAACCTACCAACGACCTCGACGTGGAAACCCTCGAGTTGCTGGAGGAGGTGCTACTGACCTTCAAAGGCACCGTGTTGATGGTCAGCCACGACCGGGCATTCCTTGACAACGTGGTCACCAGTACGCTGGTCTTCGAGGGTGAAGGCAAGGTTCGTGAGTACGTCGGTGGTTATCAGGACTGGTTGCGTCAGGGTGGTTCGCCAAAACTGCTGGGCGTCACCGACTCCAAGTCGGGTAAAGCCGAGCTGGCCACTGCCGTGGTGGAGGCCGCTCCGGTAGAGGCTGAAGAAATGCCAGTAGCGAGCGCCAAGAAGAAGCTCAGCTACAAGTTGCAGCGTGAGCTTGAAGCGCTGCCTGAGCAGATCGACGAAGTAGAAGCACAGATTGCCGCATTGACCGCTGAAATGGCCGAGCCTGGCTTCTATCAGCGTCCTGCGGAGCAAACGGCCGCAGTACTGGCGCAACTGGAAAACCGTCAGGCTGAGCTGGACGGTTTGCTGGAGCGCTGGGCCGAGCTGGACGCCTGATACTCAAGGTCAATAAAAAGCCCGGATCAGTGATCCGGGCTTTTTATTGTGTGGCGAGCCACTGAATTGAAATGCACTTCCTGTAGGAGCTGCCGAAGGCTGCGAAGCGTTCATCCTGACGCACCGCCATCGCAGCCTTCGGCAGCTCCTACAGGTCCAATGTCCGCCAAAAGGCAGCGCTGTGCCACGGACAGGGAGTGCGCTTGTTAATCCTGTTGTTGGATCACTCCGCCTTTTTCAGGCGTACGGCGAGTACATCACAAGGCGCGCCATGCAGTACGTCGTTAGCCGTTGAGCCCAGCAACAGAGCCAGACCATGACGGCCATGACTGCCGACAACAATCAAATCGCACTTTTCCTTGATAGCCAGCTCATGAATCTCCTGACGAGGCTGACCGTAAACCAAATGCGCTTCACCAATATTCGTATCCGGGTACTGGGCCTTCAATGCCGCGAGCTTGTCCTTGGCCTGATCGAACTGCTGTTGCTGAAGCTGCGAAAGGTCCATCGGAACATCACCGCCAAAAGCCATGGCCATCGGCTCGACGATATGAACCAGCGACAGCTTGGCCCCGTTGCGCTCGGCAATTTCGCGACCGCGGGAAAGGACAGGGTTGCACTCGTCAGTCAGGTCAACGGCGACCAGAACGTGTTCATACTTCATGAGGAAGTCCTCCGTAAGGTTGCGATATATTCAGTATGGCTCTTTAACGCCCATCTGGGCAGGCCATTGTTTTCAGCTATAGGTAAACGGACAAAAAGGCAGCAAGCAATATGACGTTCTGGATAATTCTGTCAATCGTTGGAGTGATGCTGAGCCCTCTGGTATGGCTGCGGCCCTCTCGGCAGCAGGGCGGCAGAATGGCGCTGCGTCTGGAGGCGCGTCGCATGGGGCTTGCGATGCAGTTGGTGGCTCAGGACTGGCCGCACTGGCTTGCCAAGGAACCGCCGAGTCCCTGCGCGCAATATCATCGTCCGCGGCGTAGCAGCAAACCGTCGGTGTGGGCGTATTGGCAGGCAGAGCCGGGGATTTGGCTCAATCAGTGGCGCGAGCCTTGTGATGATGCAGTGCTGCTGGCGCATTTCAGTACGCTGCCAGCGGACGTTTACAAGATCGAGGCGGATCAGCAAATGGTCACGCTGTATTGGGGCGAGAAGGGCGAAGCAGATGTATTGCAACGCATTGCTGTCGTCCTGAAGGCGTTGGCCTAAGGTCTGTGCGGTCAAATCGCAGGCATTAAAAAGCCCGATAACAACATCGGGCTGGGGTTGGCCAGGCAGGCCGATAATTCTGTGGCGCTTTGCGGTGCAATGCCCAAAGCGTCTGATGCGTGCGTTCGACGAAAACCTTACGTTATGCCTCGTGCCGTCGTGCGCTGAATGTAGACCCTTTGCTCTCATTTGTCGCGCTTTCTTGCATTTATTTTCCTGCGTGACCATCTATGGTGCAAAAAAGCGGCTGGGTATTTACGCGCAGGCTGCCTATAAACACAGTGAATAGAGTCTGATCATGCTGAACTTGATCGGTCCAGAGCATGCGATGCTTTCGAGACGGGGCCGCTTTTGTTGGTGATTCGTCGAATTGACAAATTCCGGGTTTTGCATGAAGGTAGGCGCACCCAAATCAAACGGGCGTATGAATTGAGCGTTTGGTAGTAAGACAGTTCTTACAGCTCCCGGCTACCGCATCGACGGGTGTGCCTGAAGGTTTAGCGTTTCATCGACGATAACGTCGTAGTCGCGCCAGATTTCAGCGTCCGGTGTGTATTGTTCAGCTTCCATATCGTGGAGATCAGTTGATGATTTACGAAGGTAAAGCCATCACGGTTAAGGCTCTTGAGAGCGGCATCGTCGAATTGAATTTCGACCTCAAGGGTGAGTCCGTCAACAAGTTCAACCGTCTCACCCTCAACGACCTGCGTCAGGCGGTGGATACCATCAAAGCCGATGGCTCCATCAAGGGCGTGATTGTTACCAGCGGCAAGGACGTGTTTATCGTCGGCGCTGATATCACTGAGTTCGTCGACAACTTCAAGTTGCCGGACGCAGAGCTGCTGGCCGGCAATCTGGAAGCCAACCGGATTTTCAGTGATTTCGAAGATCTTGGCGTACCCACCGTGGTAGCCATCAACGGTATCGCGCTGGGTGGCGGACTGGAAATGTGCCTGGCCGCAGACTACCGAGTGATGTCCAGCAGCGCCAAAATCGGCCTGCCAGAAGTCAAACTGGGTCTCTATCCAGGTTTCGGCGGTACTGTTCGCTTGCCGCGTATCGTCGGTGCCGACAACGCGATCGAATGGATTGCTTCCGGCAAGGAAAACCGCGCTGAAGACGCTCTGAAAGTGGGCGCGGTCGACGCTGTAGTCGCTCCGGAAAAACTTCAGGAAGCTGCGTTGGACCTGATCAAACGCGCCATTTCCGGTGAGTTCGATTACAAGGCCAAGCGCCAGCCGAAACTGGAAAAGCTCAAGCTCAACGCCATCGAACAAATGATGGCCTTCGAAACTGCCAAGGGTTTCGTCGCCGGTCAGGCGGGTCCTAACTATCCTGCTCCGGTTGAAGCCATCAAGACCATTCAGAAGGCTGCGAACTTCGGTCGCGACAAGGCGCTGGAAGTCGAAGCCGCGGGCTTCGTCAAAATGGCCAAGACTTCTGCTGCGCAAAGTCTGATTGGCCTGTTCCTGAATGATCAGGAACTGAAGCGCAAAGCCAAGGTTTATGATGAAGTCGCCAAAGACGTGAAGCAGGCTGCGGTATTGGGCGCTGGCATCATGGGCGGCGGCATTGCCTATCAGTCGGCTGTCAAAGGCACGCCGATTCTGATGAAAGACATTCGTGAGGACGCCATTCAGTTGGGCCTGAACGAAGCCTCGAAACTGCTGGGCAATCGTGTAGAAAAAGGCCGCCTGACTGCGGGCAAAATGGCTGAAGCACTGAATGCGATTCGTCCGACGCTGTCCTACGGCGATTTCGGCAATGTCGATCTGGTGGTCGAAGCGGTTGTCGAGAATCCGAAGGTCAAGCAGGCGGTATTGGCTGAAGTCGAAGCCCAGGTAGGCGAAGACACGATTCTGGCTTCCAATACCTCCACGATTTCCATCAGCTTGCTGGCGAAAGCCCTCAAGCGTCCGGAAAACTTCGTCGGTATGCACTTCTTCAACCCGGTGCACATGATGCCTCTGGTGGAAGTGATTCGCGGCGAGAAGTCCAGTGAGCTAGCTGTTGCGACCACCGTGGCCTATGCCAAGAAAATGGGCAAGAACCCGATCGTGGTCAACGATTGCCCGGGCTTCCTGGTTAACCGGGTACTGTTCCCGTATTTCGGCGGCTTCGCCAAATTAGTCAGCGCCGGTGTTGATTTCGTGCGTATCGACAAAGTCATGGAGAAGTTCGGCTGGCCCATGGGCCCGGCGTACCTGATGGATGTGGTTGGTATCGACACAGGTCACCACGGTCGTGATGTCATGGCCGAAGGTTTCCCTGATCGCATGAAGGACGACCGCCGTTCGGCTATCGATGCCCTTTACGAGGCGAAACGCCTGGGTCAGAAAAACGGTAAGGGTTTCTACGCTTACGAGACTGACAAAAAGGGCAAGCCGAAGAAGGTTACCGACTCTGCGGTGCTCGAAGTCCTTAAGCCGATCATCTACGAACAGCGTGAAGTATCCGACGAAGACATCATCAACTGGATGATGATCCCGTTGTGTCTGGAAACCGTGCGCTGCCTGGAAGACGGCATTGTCGAAACAGCCGCTGAAGCTGATATGGGCCTGATTTACGGCATCGGTTTCCCTCCGTTCCGTGGCGGTGCGTTGCGCTACATCGACTCTATTGGTGTCGCTGAATTCGTTGCCCTGGCCGATCAATATGCTGATTTGGGCGCTTTGTACCACCCGACCGCGAAGCTGCGTGAGATGGCCAAAAACGGCCAGAGTTTCTTCGGTTGAGAGCTTCGGTTAAGCGCCTTTCAGGAGTGAATGTATGAGTTTGAATCCAAGAGACGTGGTGATTGTCGACTTCGGTCGCACACCCATGGGCCGCTCTAAGGGCGGCATGCACCGCAATACCCGTGCTGAAGACATGTCCGCGCACCTGATCAGCAAGCTGCTGGAACGCAATAACAAAGTCGATCCGGCGGAAGTTGAGGACGTGATCTGGGGCTGCGTTAACCAGACTCTGGAGCAGGGCTGGAACATCGCCCGTATGGCTTCGTTGTTGACGCAGATTCCGCACACCTCGGCAGCGCAGACGGTCAGCCGTCTGTGTGGTTCCTCGATGAGTGCGCTGCACACTGCGGCGCAAGCGATCATGACCGGTAACGGGGATGTGTTCGTGGTCGGCGGCGTCGAGCACATGGGGCACGTGGGCATGATGCACGGTGTTGATCCTAACCCGCACATGTCCCTGTACGCCGCCAAGGCGTCGGGCATGATGGGCCTGACGGCAGAAATGCTCGGCAAAATGCACGGCATCACTCGCGAGCAACAGGATGCCTTTGGCGTGCGCTCCCACCAGCTTGCTCACAAGGCGACGGTGGAAGGCAAGTTCAAGGACGAGATCATCCCGATGCAAGGGTATGACGAGAACGGCTTCCTCAAGGTCTTTGACTACGATGAAACCATCCGTCCCGAGACCACTCTGGAAAGCCTCGCAGCCCTGAAACCAGCCTTCAATCCGAAAGGCGGCACTGTGACAGCCGGGACGTCCTCGCAAATTACCGACGGTGCTTCGTGCATGATCGTGATGTCTGCCCAGCGCGCTCAGGATCTGGGTATTCAGCCGCTGGCGGTGATCCGTTCAATGGCGGTAGCAGGTGTGGACCCGGCCATTATGGGTTATGGTCCGGTTCCGGCGACCCAGAAAGCCTTGAAGCGTGCAGGTCTGAGCATCGCGGATATCAACGTCTTCGAGCTTAACGAAGCGTTCGCCGCACAGGCCCTGCCAGTGCTGAAAGATTTGAAAGTGCTCGACAAGATGGATGAGAAGGTTAACCTGCACGGCGGTGCCATTGCCCTGGGTCATCCATTTGGTTGCTCTGGAGCACGTATCTCTGGCACCTTGCTTAACGTCATGAAACAAAATGGCGCCAATCTTGGTGTTGCAACGATGTGCATCGGGTTGGGGCAAGGTATTGCTACCGTCTTCGAACGCGTCTGACGCGTTTGTTTGATGCGAGCCGGGGCCAGGTGCCCCGGCTTTTGTATTTTTGTAAAAGCCATTCCAGAAAAGTTTTTCAGTTTTTTTTCGCGAGGACAGCAGCATGAATTTACAGCCAGGGCTCTATCGCCATTACAAAGGCCCCGAGTACCGTGTATTCAGTGTTGCCAGGCACTCCGAAACCGAAGAAGAAGTAGTGTTCTATCAAGCCCTGTACGGCGATTACGGGATGTGGGTGCGGCCATTGAGCATGTTTCTGGAGTCCGTCGAGGTTGACGGCGAGCAGGTCCCGCGCTTTGCTTTGGTTCAAGCCGAACCGAGCCTCTTTTCCAGGCCGTGAGGCGAGATCGATCACTATCCCGTGCTTGACCTCCTCTTGTAGCCACTATATATAGCGGGGCCTTGACAGGTTCCAACCGTCTTTCATTTTCAGTATTCAGGAATTTTCTGATCCATGGGCAAATCGCTGGTCATCGTGGAATCCCCGGCTAAGGCCAAGACCATCAACAAGTACTTGGGCAACCAATACGTGGTGAAGTCGAGTATCGGCCATATCCGAGACCTGCCCACCAGCGGTTCGGCTAGCGCCAATAAAGAACCCGTCAAGCGTGGCAAGGCTGCTGCTGGCGAAGGTCCGGTGCTCACGCCGAAAGAAAAGGCGAAGAAGCAGCTGGTAGCGCGCATGGGCGTCGATCCGGATCACGGCTGGAAAGCCAAGTACGAAATCCTTCCCGGTAAAGAGAAGGTGATCGAAGAGCTGCGTCGCCTCGCCAAAGATGCTGACACCATCTATCTCGCGACGGACTTGGACCGCGAGGGGGAAGCCATTGCCTGGCACCTGCGCGAAGCCATTGGTGGGGATGACAGCCGCTACAAGCGCGTGGTGTTTAACGAAATCACCAAGAAAGCCATTCAGGAAGCGTTCTCCAAACCGGGCGAGCTGGACATCGACCGCGTCAACGCCCAGCAGGCGCGTCGTTTCCTCGATCGCGTCGTGGGTTATATGGTTTCGCCGCTGCTGTGGCAGAAGATTGCTCGTGGCTTGTCCGCCGGGCGTGTGCAGTCGGTTGCCGTGAAGCTGGTCGTAGAGCGTGAGCGCGAGATCCGTGCGTTCAATCCTGAAGAGTATTGGGAAGTGCACGCTGACCTGGGCACTGCTAAGGGCGCCAACGTGCGTTTCGAAGTTGCCCGGGAGAACGGCGAAGCGTTCAAGCCGCTGAACGAAGCCCAGGCGATGGCTGCTCTGGAGAAGCTCAAAGCTTCCAGCTACAGCATCGCCAAGCGCGAAGACAAACCGACCAGCAGCAAGCCTTCGGCTCCGTTCATCACGTCTACTCTGCAACAGGCTGCCAGTAACCGCCTGGGCTTCGGCGTGAAGAAAACCATGATGATGGCCCAGCGTCTGTATGAGGCGGGTTACATCACGTATATGCGTACCGATTCGACCAATCTTTCCGCTGATGCGGTGAGCATGGCCCGCGATTACATCGAAGCCGAGTTCGGCAAGAAGTACCTGCCGGAATCGCCGAACGTCTACAGCAGCAAGGAAGGCGCACAAGAGGCTCACGAAGCGATTCGTCCTTCCGACGTCAACACGCATCCGAGCAAGCTGAGTGGCATGGAACGCGATGCTGAGCGCCTGTACGAGCTGATTTGGCGCCAATTCGTAGCCTGCCAGATGCCTCCGGCGCAATACCTGTCGACCACCGTCAGCGTAGCGGCCGGGACCTTCGAACTGCGCGCCAAGGGCCGTATCCTGAAGTTCGACGGTTATACCCGTGCCTTGCCGCAAATGACCAAGCCGGGCGATGACGACGTGCTGCCAGACATGGCTCAGGGCGAAACCCTCAAGCTGATCAAACTGGACCCCAGTCAACATTTCACCAAGCCGCCTGCGCGTTACTCCGAGGCGAGCCTGGTGAAGGAAATGGAAAAACGCGGTATTGGTCGTCCTTCGACCTATGCGGCGATCATCTCGACCATCCAGGATCGTGGCTACGTAGCGCTGCACAACCGCCGTTTCTATTCAGAAAAAATGGGCGACATCGTTACCGAGCGCCTGTCCGAGAGCTTCTCCAACCTGATGGACTACGGCTTTACCGCAGGCATGGAAGAGAATCTCGATGACGTGGCTCAAGGTGAGCGCGACTGGAAGAACGTGCTCGACGAGTTCTATGGCGACTTCCGCAAAAAACTGGAAGTGGCTGAGGCTCCAGACAGTGGCATGCGTGCCAACGAGCCGGTAATGACTGACATTCCGTGCAAGGTATGCGGCCGTCCGATGCAGATACGTACTGCGTCCACCGGTGTATTCCTTGGCTGCTCGGGTTACAGCCTGCCGCCGAAAGAACGCTGCAAAGCCACTGTTAATCTGACGCCTGGCGATGAAATCGCTGAAGATGACGAAGGCGAGTCCGAGTCGCGGGTACTGCTTGGCAAGCATCGCTGCCACATTTGCAGTACGGCAATGGACGCTTACCTGCTGGATGAGAAGCACAAGCTGCACATCTGCGGTAATAACCCGGACTGCGTTGGCTTTGAGGTGGAAGAGGGTAACTACCGCATCAAGGGTTACGAAGGTCCGAGCCTTGAGTGCGACAAGTGCGGCAGCGAGATGCAGCTCAAGACGGGCCGCTTCGGCAAGTTCTTTGGTTGCACCAACCCGGAGTGCAAGAACACCCGCAAGCTGCTCAAGAGCGGTGATGCAGCTCCACCGAAGATGGATCCGGTGAAGATGCCTGAGCTCAAGTGCGACAAGGTCGATGACACGTACATTTTGCGTGACGGCGCATCCGGGTTGTTCCTCGCGGCCAGTCAGTTCCCTAAAAACCGTGAGACACGCGCGCCACTGGTTCTGGAAATTGCCCCGCACAAGGACGAGATCGATCCGAAGTATCACTTCCTCTGTGAAGCACCGCAGAAAGATCCTGACGGTCGCCCGACGGTAATCCGTTACAGCCGCAAGACCAAAGAGCAATATGTTCAGACTGAAGTGGAAGGCAAGCCAACCGGCTGGAAAGCGTTCTTCGACGGTAAAGCATGGAAGGTTGAAGACAAGCGTTGATTTAACGCCTGACTGAACCCGAAGCCCTCGGTATGCTGGTCGTACCGGGGGCTTTGTTGTTAAAGCGCAAGCGCGCTTGAGCTTTTGTCAGAATATGCATAACTATCTGCATTCATAAGACACTTGTGGGGCCGGATTCATCCGGGAAGAAGCCATTACGGCCACCACGTTATCGTCTTCAGGAATGCCGCCTTCCCGGATGAAACCGGTCCCACAGGTTCGATGTTTGCCGCGAGACAGCGATACATGGGGCAAAGGGTTTGTTTCTACAGGAAATGCATTCAATGTTCATCGCTACGGAGGATGCCGCCATGGCCCACGAGCTTTATACCCGCACCAACCAGAAGATTTATTTCGCCGGGCTTGCCCTGGAGTCCATGGGTAAGGCGCAGGAAGGCCGGGCCATGAATGCGCAGGCGTTGTTACAAGCGGAGCGCGAGTCGGCGTTGTTCCATCTATATGGTGCCTTGCTGGGCTTGTGCCATGAGATTGCCGGCTACTACCGTCTGCCGCAGGCCAACGCGCCGCGCGCGGAAATGCTCCTGACGCAGGAGGTGCTGGAGGCATTGGCGATCCCGGAAATGGCCGAGCTGGTCGAGTTGGCTCAACACCGTGAAACCTGGCTGGCTCGGTTGCTTGCAGCCTATAACGCCTTGTTCGAGCCGCCTCGTGCGCCGAAAAAAGTTAAAGGCGATGTAACACAGCCGCTCATCGTGGCGGTCAATCTCGATGAAGAACCTGAGCCCGAATTGACCCGCGAGGAGCTGGAAAGCTGGCGTCAGCAACTCAAGGGGCTGGCGATTCGCTTCCGCGAAGGGCTGAGTGAGTGCTGATGAAATGCGTTGATGGATGGGCTAGGGACTGAGTCGACAGGCTGCTACAATGCCGGCCTTTCGTGGAGTATTGCCCTGATGCCAACATCGTTTCTTGAAATTGTGGAACTGCCTGACGGCCGTATCGAGCTGCGTCGTGCTGACGATGAAGGATCATTGGTAACGCTGGATTTCTCGGCAGATGCCAAAGAGTTCCTGCAAGGGCAGCACGTAGAGATCGCCAAGGCAATGTTGAGTGTTGGCGTGCAGATGGCGGGTCGACTGGCTGAAGGCGAGCTGGAAAAAGATGCCGGCCCGCGAGTTCTTCACTGAGTCGCCAGTCCAGGCAACCTAGCCCAGACGAATGTTCAGGCTCTGCGCATCCCCAAGTTTCGCCGCGCTGATCAGCTGTTGACGCAATCCTGTACTGATCGGGTTGATCCAGCTGACGACGGTATGACTGCGACCCAGTCGCAGCGCCTCACGCGTTAGCTCAAATGCACTCTGAGTTCCGCGTGGCTGTAGCAACAGAATGCGCTCACGATTGAGCCCCGCATCACGTAACCAGCTTTGCGTCAGGCTGGAAGGTGGTGCAATCAGTGTCAGCCAGCGAGCATCGGAGTCCTGGCTCAACTCGCGAAGAATCGGCGCAAGCAGGTTCAAGCAGTTGCCCGCTGCGCCCCGCAATGACAGCTCACTGAAAACCTCAGGTTCATTGTTCCATGACGGTTCTGCTGCTTCTTTCAGCATTGGCGCAATAGGCTGCGCCAGGAATGCTTCGAACAGCGGTAGTTGTGATTGCGGAGCCTGGACGAACTGCATGATGTCTCCTCAGCGGCGGATAACGCCGACGCTCAAACCTTCGATAACCAGTTCCTGATCCTTCAGATTCACCTCGATAGGTGCGAAGTCCGGGTTTTCAGCAATCAACCAGACTTTGCTGCCTTCGCGCTTGAAGCGCTTGACCGTCACTTCATCGCCGATACGCGCTACCACGATCTGGCCATTGCGGGCCTCACGGGTGGTATGCACGGCGAGCAGATCGCCGTCGAGGATGCCGACATCTTTCATGCTCATGCCATGCACCCTTAACAGGTAATCGGCACTCGGATGGAAAAATGCAGGGTTGATGTTGCAGGACTCTTCAATGTGTTGCTGCGCCAGAATCGGTGCGCCAGCAGCCACTCGACCGATGACCGGCAGGCCGGTTTCTTCTGGCTTGGCTTCGAAGCCTGGAATACGAATGCCCCGTGACGCGCCGGGAGTCATCTCGATTGCGCCTTTACGCGCAAGTGCCTTCAGATGTTCTTCTGCGGCGTTAGGCGATTTGAAACCCAGTTCCTGAGCGATTTCGGCGCGGGTAGGCGGGTAGCCGTTGTCTTCAAGGCAGCGCTTGATGAATCCCAGAATTTCAGCTTGGCGTGGCGTCAGTTTAATCATGTTGATCGCTCTGTCTTTTTATACAGTGACTGGGATTATATACAGTACGCAGCGCTTGGCAATCGTCCTTTTGACCGACGGCGCCAGGGCGTCCGGCAGCAGCTGTGGAGCGATCACTACATGAATGGCTACAGCCCACGGTTTATATGGTTAAATACGCCGCTGTCAGGCTATACAGCGTCATGGGCTTGACAGATACATAGTCTGAAACGTATGTTTCAAACAAGTGTTTGTCAGGCAGAGAACCATGGCCCAGTCGGAAACAGTTGAACGCATTCTTGATGCTGCCGAGCAGTTGTTCGCGGAGAAAGGCTTCGCGGAAACCTCTTTGCGGCTGATTACCAGCAAGGCGTCGGTCAATCTTGCGGCAGTCAACTATCACTTCGGTTCCAAGAAGGCGTTGATCCAGGCTGTATTCTCCCGGTTCCTCGGGCCGTTCTGTATCAGCCTTGATCGTGAGCTGGAGAGGCGCCAGGCCAAGCCCGATCAGAAGCCGACTCTGGAAGAGCTGCTGGAGATGCTTGTTGAACAAGCTCTCGTTGTGCAGCCGCGCAGCAATAACGACCTGTCGATCTTCATGCGCCTGCTAGGTCTGGCGTTCAGTCAGAGCCAGGGTCATTTGCGCCGCTATCTGGAAGACATGTACGGCAAGGTGTTCCGCCGCTACATGGTGCTGGTCAATGAAGCTGCACCTCGGATTCCGCCTATCGAGCTGTTCTGGCGCGTGCATTTCATGCTGGGTGCTGCCGCGTTCAGCATGTCCGGCATCAAGGCACTGCGTGCAATCGCCGAAACAGACTTCGGCGTCAACACCTCGATTGAGCAGGTCATGCGCCTGATGGTGCCGTTTCTGGCCGCCGGCATGCGGGCGGAAACCGGTGTTACCGACACTGCGATGATTGCCGCGCAGCTCAAGCCGCGCACTAAAAGCAGCGCCACTGCGCCTGTTACCGCCAAGGCCTGACCGTTCGCGCATTGCGCCTGGCTCAATGATCAAGCACCATTGCCCGGATTGGTTATCGGCAATGGTGTTTTTTTATGAGTTCTGGCCTGCAAGGCTCTTTGATGGTGGATGTCGCGGGCACTTGGTTGACCGCCGAAGATCGCCAGTTTCTGCGTCAGCCCGAAGTGGGCGGCCTGATCATTTTCGCCCGCAATATCGAGCATCCTCGTCAGGTCCGTGAGTTAAGCGCGTCGATCCGCGCGGTGCGACCTGATTTGCTTCTGGCCGTGGACCAGGAGGGCGGTCGTGTTCAACGTTTACGGCAGGGGTTTGTGCGACTCCCAGCCATGCGTTCCATCGCTCACCACCCGCATGCCGAGGTACTGGCCGAGCATTGCGGTTGGCTGATGGCAACCGAGGTGTTGGCGGTTGGGCTGGACCTGAGTTTTGCTCCGGTACTCGATCTGGACTACCAGCGTAGCGCGGTCGTCGGTACGCGCTCTTTCGAAGGTGATCCGGAGCGCGCCGCGTTGCTGGCCGGTGCGTTCATTCGAGGCATGAACGCCGCGGGCATGGCTGCCACGGGCAAGCATTTTCCCGGTCATGGCTGGGCTGAGGCCGATTCTCATGTGGCGATACCCAATGATGAGCGAAGCCTGGAGCAGATTCGCGCCAATGATCTGGTGCCCTTTGCGCGGTTGAGTCAGCAACTGGCGGCTGTGATGCCCGCCCATGTGATTTATCCGCAAGTCGATCCACAGCCCGCAGGATTTTCCCGGCGCTGGCTGCAGGATATTTTGCGTGGCGAGCTCAAGTTCGACGGCGTGATTTTCAGCGATGACCTGTCCATGGCTGGTGCCCACGTGGTCGGCGATGCTGCCAGTCGTATTGAAGCAGCGTTGAGCGCTGGCTGCGACATGGGCCTTGTCTGTAATGATCGGGCGGCTGCGGAGCTGGCGTTGAGCGCAGCCCAGCGACTGAAGGTCAAGCCGTCACCGCGTATCGCCAAAATGCGCGGTCAGGCTTTTGCCAGCACCGAGTATCGTCAACACCCGCGCTGGCTTGCCGCGCTTCAAGCACTGCGCAACGCGCAACTGATCGATTAAGGATTTCCATGACTGTTTACGCGATTATCGGTGGTACGGGCCTGACTCAGCTTGAGGGCTTGAACATTCGTCAGTCCCTGCCGGTGAATACGCCCTATGGCGTTCCGTCTGGTGAGATTCAGATCGGTGACTATGCCGGTCGCGAGGTCATGTTCCTGGCTCGCCATGGCCATCCGCATCGCTTTCCGCCGCATCAGGTGAATTACCGGGCCAATATCTGGGCCCTGAAGCACGCTGGCGCCGAGGCAATTCTGGCGGTCAACGCGGTGGGCGGGATTCATCCTGCCATGGGCACAGGCCACTTCTGTGTGCCTCATGATCTGATTGACTACACCAGCGGCCGTCAGCATACGTTTTTCGCTGATGACCTTGAGCAGGTGACCCATATCGACTTCAGCTATCCCTATAGTGAAGCGTTACGCGGGCGATTGATTGACGCATTGGCGGCAGAGGGCTGTGAGTTCAGCGAGCGCGGTGTTTATGCCTGCACTCAAGGGCCGCGTCTTGAAACCGTAGCCGAGATCATCCGCCTTGAGCGTGATGGCTGCGACATCGTGGGCATGACCGGTATGCCGGAGGCTGCACTGGCTCGTGAGCTGGAGCTGGAATATGCCTGTCTGGCGCTGGTGGTGAATCCGGCAGCGGGCAAGTCGTCGGCGGTTATCACCATGGCCGAAATTGAACAGGCGCTGCATGACGGAATGGGGAAAGTGAAGGCGACCCTGGCGCGGGTGCTCGGCGCCGTTTGACAGGTTTCACTCTGTGGGAGCCGAGCTTGCTCGCGATGGCCTGATACACCGCAGCGTCTGAATCGCGGGCAAGCCCGGCTCCCACAGATATCGGCGATCCCTGTAGGAGCTGCCGAAGGCTGCGAAGGCGGTCTTTCTGACATACCGCCTTCGCAGCCTTCGGCAACTCCTACAGGGGCGTTATGTCCTTACTTCTTGCCCTTCTTCGCTTGTGCCGGTAACGGCGCGAACAATGCGGCAATGTCTTCGCTTCCCAGCTTCCAGTCACCCGTGACTCTGCCGTCCAGTACCCCAGACGCCAGCGCCGACTTCTCTTGCTGCAAACGCTGGATTTTTTCTTCCACCGTGCCGCGGGCAATCATCTTGTAGACGAATACCGGTTTGTCCTGACCGATGCGATAAGCGCGGTCAGTGGCCTGATTTTCGGCTGCCGGATTCCACCACGGATCGTAGTGGATCACGGTATCTGCTGCGGTCAGGTTCAGGCCGGTGCCGCCTGCCTTCAGACTGATCAGGAAAATCGGCAGCTTGCCCGCCTGGAACGCCTGCACCGGCGTGCGGCGATCGCGTGTCGAGCCGGTGAGCAAGGCGTACTCGATACCGCGCTGTTTCAATTCGGCTTCGATCAGGGTCAGCATCGAGGTGAATTGAGAGAACAGCAGGATCTTGCGTCCTTCCGAGAGCAGTTCTTCGAACATCTCCATCAGGCTTTGCAGTTTGGCCGAATTGCCCTGGCGCGGGTTGGCCGGGGCGCTGTTGACCAGGCGCAAGTCGCAACAGACCTGGCGCAGCTTGAGCAACGCCTCAAGGATGATGATCTGGCTGCGGGCTACGCCTTTGCGGGTGATCTCGTCGCGGACCTTCTTGTCCATGGCCAGACGCACGGTTTCGTATACATCCCGCTGAGCTTCATTGAGCTCGACCCAATGGATGATCTCGGTCTTGGGTGGCAGCTCGGTGGCGACCTGTTCCTTGGTGCGACGCAGCAGGAACGGTTTGATCCGCGCGTTCAAATGCTGAAGGCGCTCCATGTTGCCGTGCTTCTCGATGGGGTTACGGTAGTTGCTGTTGAATTCCTTGCTGCTCCCCAGCCAGCCCGGCATCAGGAAGTGAAACAGCGACCACAGTTCGCCCAGATGATTTTCCAGCGGCGTACCGCTAAGGCACAGGCGTTGTCGGGCATTCAGGCTGCGAGCAGCCTGTGCGGCTTTGCTGTTGGGATTCTTGATGTATTGCGCTTCATCGAGGATCAGCGTGTGCAGTTGCAGCTTCGCAAGCACTTCTTCGTCCCGAGGTAGGAGGGCATAAGTCGTCAGAATCAGGTCGTACTGGTTCAGATTGTCGAAGTCGGCGTGGCGATTGGCACCATACAGCGCCAGTACCCGCAATTGCGGCGTGAAGTTCTCGGCCTCGTCCAGCCAGTTGGGAATCAGGCTGGTAGGCATCACCGCCAGTGCGGGACGATCCAGACGTCCTGCCTGTTTCTCCATGAGCAGGTGCGCCAGGGTCTGCAGGGTTTTGCCCAGCCCCATGTCATCGGCCAATACGCCGCCGACTTCCAGCTCGCGCAGCGACTGCATCCAGCTCAGGCCTTCATGCTGATAGCCCCGCAAGGTAGCGTTGAGGCCCTCGGGCACGATGACCGGGGCGTCCTTGATGTTGGCAAGCCGGTCCCCGAACTGGCGCAGACGATCGCCGCCTTGCCAACTCAGGGGCAAGTCATCGAGCTGCCCGAGGCGCGTCGCGTCGGCGGTGTTCAAGCGCAACGAGTTGCTGCCTTCTTCGCGCCAATAGAAATCGCCCAAGGTGGCCAGCACCGGTTTCAGGCGACCATAGGGCAGGGCAATCTGCACCGGGCTGCCGCCATTTTGAGTGAAGTGGTTGAGCTGCACGAGCAATTGTTCGTCGTCACCGCGCTTGGCAATTCCAGCCGCACTCATCAATTCGGGGTGGCTGCGCAAAAGGTTGATCAGTATTGGCAACAGGCTCAGGCGTTCGCCGTTGACGATGATGCCCAGTTCCAGATCAAACCAGTCACGCTCGGCCTCTTCATCGATGACCGCGTACCAATCGTCCACGGGCGTCACGTCGAAGGCAAAGTCGTCAGTGATAACGATTTCCCAGCCTTGCTCTTCAAGGTGCGGCAGGTCGTTGAGCACGAAGTGCAGCCATGCCTTGTCGTTGGGCAGGTCGAACATGTCGCCAGCGGTGTCCGGCAGTGCTTTGCTCTGACGGGTTGCGACCCTGAAGCCCATATCCTGCAAGATCTGGCGTTGCTGTCGTTCCAGTTCGCCCTGGCGACGAATACGCAGGGTCTCGGTTTCCAGGTGTTCAATGATGTCGCTTTTCTGGTTAACCAGATCGCTGCCCAGCGAACTGACCAGAATGCTGACATTGGCCGTGCCGGTGGCGTAATGCTTACCGTAGCCAAAGGCAAGGGCGGCACGGTGCTGAATGTGGCGCTGCATACGGCCGTTGCGTGGCTCGTAAGCGCTGAACTCGACACTCGCCAGCATCAGGCGCGGATGCGGCTTGATGTCATCGACCAGTCGTTCAGGCAGGGCGGGCGCTTTTTCGACGCGAGGCGGTTGTATCGAAGGTGTCGTGTCCAACGCAGCCTGCAAGGCGTTGCGGTTCTGCGGCGCATGAAGGTAAAACAAGGCCGCCACACAATGCTTGCAGTTCTCGCGCACGGGGCACGTGCATTTGCAGCTCAGAGCATTGGCAAAACGTTGCGGATCCCTGAATTTCAGGGTCTGTGTATAGACCTCCGAACCTGAACCCCTGCACGTGGTGCGTGCCGAGTCGGGGTTGAGCTCCTCAAGCTGAATACGGCCTTCATGGGCATAGTCAAACCCCCGCTCAACGGTTCTACTGGTAAATAAATCTGTCCACGACCAAGCGAGGACCTTTTCAAGATTGGACGACACAGTTCAGGACAGCCCTACGCCGTAGCGATGCTCGAATGGGAAAAGAAGCACGTGTTGCGCTACTTGAATAATTACAGGGGCGATACTTTCACCAGCATGGCCAGACTTCCGTGGTCCATGTAGATCAGTTCGCCGTTTTTGACCCGGGTGGTCTGTTTCAGGCGTTCGCTGCTGGTCAGCACACCGTGGGCATCCAGTTGATTGACCCAGAAGTCTGCCGCGATATCAGTAAAGCGCGCAATGCCTATGCTCAAGGTGCCTTCAATCGGGAAGTGTGCCCACTGTTCTTCACCGCTGGTGACTGCAACCTTGCCCGGCTCGGCGCTCAGGTTCTGTTGCCAGGCGCGGTGCAGCAAAACTTGATACGTGCCGCTGGCGTTCAGCTTGTCGGCCAGGTCTTTCAAGGCAATGCCGCGCTCACTCTGCGCATCAATTTTCTGCGCGTTGGCAGCCCAGTGCTCAGGCGCGATCTGCCGCGTCGCAGCTGGCTCGCCTTGCTGGCGGAACAGGATCATTTCGACCTGAAAATTGCCATCGGCAAAGGCTGCTGGCGCGATCAGCGTCAGCAGCAGGATGAGTGAGTGAAGCACGCGCATTGATGAATCCTTCAAGTTTTCGGGGTCAGGCGCTCGAACAGCGCCTCAATGGTGTTAAAGCGTTCTTCCGGGCGCTCCATAGGCACCATGAATTTGAACAGCGTGGCACCTTCGAACTTATAACGGTTGGGTTGGCCCTGAATCAATTTAATCAGGGTCAGTGGATCAACCGGCGTGTCCGCAGCAAATTCGATACGCCCGCCCTGAGGACCTGCGTCGACCTTCTTGATGCCCAACTGCTCAGCCTGCAATTTGAGCAGGGTAATACGCACCAGGTGCTTGGTCGGCTCGGGTAACAGGCCGAAGCGATCGATCATCTCGACTTGCAGGTCTTTGAGGCTGTCCTCGTCAGCAGCATTAGCAATGCGCTTGTAGAGAATCAGGCGTGTATGTACATCCGGCAAATAGGCTTCCGGGATCAACGCAGGTACGCGCAGATTGATTTCCGGACCGCCGCCCAGAGGTTGGTCGAGGTTTGGCTGTTCGCCCTTGCGGATCGACTTCACTGCGCGCTCAAGCATCTCCATGTAGAGCGTGAAACCGACCGCCTGAATCTGCCCGCTCTGACCGTCGCCCAGCAGCTCACCCGCGCCGCGAATTTCCAGGTCGTTGGTGGCCAGGACGAACCCGGCACCCAGATCCTGAGTATTCGCGATCGCCTCCAGACGCTTTTCTGCATCCGGGGTGATTTGCTTGCGTGGCGGTGTCAGCAGATAGGCATAAGCCTGGTGGTGACTGCGTCCGACCCGGCCGCGCAACTGGTGCAATTGCGCCAGACCGAATTTGTCGGCGCGCTCGATGATGATGGTGTTGGCGCTCGGTACGTCGATACCGGTTTCGATAATGGTCGACGCGATCAGCACGTTGAAGCGTTTGTGATAGAAGTCGCTCATCACCTGTTCAAGTTCGCGCTCACGCATTTGCCCGTGGCCGATACCGATACGCGCTTCAGGCACCAGTTCGGCCAGATCTGCCGCGCATTTTTCGATGGTCTTCACATCGTTGTGCAGGTAGTAAACCTGTCCACCGCGCAGCAACTCGCGCAGCAAGGCTTCTTTGACCGTCGGCTTGTTCTGTTCCATGACAAAGGTGCGCACCGACAGGCGT
The DNA here is from genome assembly GCF_900602065.1 of Pseudomonas viridiflava. Classification (GTDB taxonomy): domain Bacteria; phylum Pseudomonadota; class Gammaproteobacteria; order Pseudomonadales; family Pseudomonadaceae; genus Aquipseudomonas. The sequence continues at coordinate 205,932 of NZ_UWFN01000310.1, forward strand.
CGAGCCGGTGGCGTGGCGATGATCGACAGGTCGCGCATGCCCGATACGGCCATGTTCAGCGTGCGCGGGATCGGCGTCGCTGTCAGGGTCAGAATATCGACTTCGCTGCGCAGCGCTTTGAGCTGTTCTTTCTGACGCACACCAAAGCGGTGTTCTTCGTCGATGATGACCAGCCCCAGATTCTTGATCTTGACGTCATCCTGCAGCAGCTTGTGGGTGCCGATGACGATGTCGATCTTGCCTTCTGCCAGGTCGGCAACCGCTGCGTTGACTTCCTTGGCCGATTTGAAGCGACTCATTACTTCGACGCTCACCGGCCAATCGGCAAAGCGGTCGCGGAAGCTGTTGTAGTGCTGTTGAGCGAGCAGGGTGGTCGGCACCAGAATCGCGACCTGACGACCGCCGTGCACGGCGATGAATGCGGCACGCATGGCCACTTCGGTCTTGCCGAAACCCACGTCGCCACAGACCAGGCGGTCCATGGGTTTTGGCGCGAGCATGTCGGCGCGCACGGCGTCGATGGTGGTTTGCTGGTCTGGCGTTTCTTCGAACGGAAAGCCCGCGCTGAACGTGGCGTAGTCGGCTTTGGGGTCGGCAAACGCGTAACCTTCGCGGGCGGCGCGGCGGGCATAAATATCAAGCAGCTCGGCGGCGACGTCGCGCACTTGTTCGGCGGCTTTGCGTTTGGCTTTCTGCCAGGTTTCCGAGCCCAGTCGGTGCAGCGGCGCCAGCGCGTCATCGCTGCCGGTGTAGCGCGCAATCAGATGCAGGTTGGCCACCGGGACGTACAGCTTGGCGTCCTCGGCGTAAGCCAGCATCAGAAACTCGGCGACCTGATTTTCAACTTCCAGCGTCGCCAGGCCCAGATAACGCCCCACGCCATGGTCGATGTGCACCACCGGTGCGCCTTCGCGCAGCTCGGTAAGGTTTTTGATCACTGCATCGTTATTGCCGCCGTCGGTGCGTTTCTCCCTGCGTCGACGCTGCATGACGCGCTGGCCAAACAACGGGCTTTCAGCGATCAGGGCGATAGCAGGCTTTTCGAGCAGCAGGCCGTCGTCAAGCGGCGCGATGGTGATCGACAGGCGATCCTTGCCCTCAACGAAATCATTCCAGCTGTCGACGGTTTTGGGTCGCAGCTTCAGGCGTTCGAGCAGCTCCAGCAACACTTCGCGGCGACCGGCCGATTCCGCGGTGAACAGAATGCGGCCGTCAAACTCTTCAATGAACTTCGACAGTGCTGCCAGCGGCTGATTGGCCTTGGCCTCAATGGCCAGCTCCGGCAGCAGGTGTGCCGGGAAACGCTCGCGGCCAACGCCGGTTTCGACGTCCTGCTGGCTCGCGACGACCCTTGGCCAGCTTTTAAGGCGGGCAAAGCAGTCTTCCACGGGCAGGAAAAGTTCAGCGGGAGGTAATAGAGGGCGTTCCGGGTCGACGCGGCGCTCTTCATAGCGGTTGCGTACGTCGTTCCAGAAGTTTTCGGCGGCCTGTTCAATGCCCGGCAGGGAGAAAACCTGTGTGTCCTGAGGCAGATAGTCGAACAGGGTCGAGGTTTCTTCAAAGAACAACGGCAGGTAATACTCGATACCGGCCGGTGTAATGCCACTGCTCAGGTCCTGAAAGATCGGGCTGCGGCGGAAATCTACATCGAAGCGTTCGCGAAAGCGCGCCTTGAAACGGGTGACTTCTTCCTTCTGCAGCGGGAATTCCCGTGCAGGCAACAGGCGCACCGACTCGACTTTATCGATGGAGCGCTGGTTTTCAGGATCGAAAGTGCGCAGCGTTTCAATTTCATCATCGAACAGGTCGATCCGGTACGGCAGTTTGCTGCCCATCGGGAACAGGTCGATGAGGTTGCCGCGTACAGTGAATTCGCCGTGCTCATAAACCGTATCGACGTAGCGATAACCGCTGGCTTCCAGGCGCGTGCGCATCGCTTCGATATCGAGTTTCTGGCCGATATCCAGCACCAGACTGCTGCCGAGCAGGAATTTGGTCGGTGCCAGTCTATGTAGGGCCGTGGTGATCGGCACTACCAGAACGCCATGGTCGAGCTCTGGCAAGCGATAGAGGCTCGCAATCCGCTGGGAAATGATGTCCTGGTGCGGCGAGAACAAATCGTAGGGCAGGGTTTCCCAGTCCGGGAAATGCAGCACCGGCAAGCTGGGCGCGAAGAACTTCAGCTCTTGCTCGAGTCGCTCGGCACTTTGGCTGTCGGCGGTCAAAAGCAGGGTGAAGCGCTTGGCTGCACTGGCTGCTTCGGCAATCGCCAGGCTCAGCGCGGCACCGGGAAGGTTGCCCCAGTGTTGTTTGCCTGCAGCGGCAGGGAGTAGCGGTAGGCGCAGAACAGGCACGGAAGATTGAGCTCCAAGCGTTGCGACGAGGGCCGCGATTGTACCGGGGGACAGGTGCAAATGTCAGGTCTAAGACTACGCTGTGATGCAGAAGTGCACGCCCGGACATTTTCTGAAGTGCAGCGGAACAAAATGTAGTGCTCGCTGATCTGACAACGGCGCATTGCCCTTAAACAAAGGCGGCGGCATAATGTAGCCCCTTTTTTCAGCCCCTACATGTGGAAGGTTCCCGTGACTCAGAAGCCCGACCAGTGTCTTGGTGAATGGATCGATCGTGAAGCCCTCGCCGAGGCGATGATCCCGCTTATCGGTCAGCTCTACCGCAACAACAATGTGGTGAGTTCGATCTATGGCCGCAGCCTGATCAACCGTTCGGTTATCGCGATTCTCAAAGCTCACCGCTTTGCGCGTCACCGTCAGTCCGATGCAAGCGAGTTGTCCGTACACGAGACTTTCCCGCTCGTTAAAGCCATGAGCGAGCTGAAACTGGGCGCCGCCTCGGTGGATCTCGGCAAGCTGGCTGTCAAGTTCAAGACTGAAGGCAATGGCCGTACCGCCGAAGAGTTCGTCCGTGAAGAACTGGCCGAACTGGTGGGTCAACAAAACGCTTCGCCACGTAAAGGCACCGACGTTGTGCTGTACGGTTTTGGCCGGATCGGTCGCCTGCTGGCGCGCATCCTGATCGAAAAAACCGGCGGCGGCGATGGTCTGCGTCTGCGTGCAATCGTCGTCCGTAAAGGCGCCGAGAACGATCTGGTCAAGCGTGCGAGCCTGCTGCGTCGTGACTCGGTGCACGGTCCTTTCGATGGCACCATCACCATTGATGAAGCCAACAGCACCATTACTGCCAACGGCAACCTGATTCAGGTGATCTACGCCAAGAACCCGACCGAGGTGGATTACACCCAGTACGGTATCAAGGACGCACTGCTGGTGGATAACACCGGTGTATGGCGTGATGCCGATGGTCTGGGTCAGCACCTTTCGTGCCCGGGCATCGATCGTGTGGTCCTGACTGCACCTGGCAAAGGCAAGCTGAAGAACATCGTGCACGGTATCAATCACGGTGAAATCACAGCTGACGACAAGATTGTTTCTGCGGCTTCCTGCACCACCAACGCCATTGTGCCGGTGCTCAAGGCAGTCAACGACAAGTTCGGCATCGTCAATGGTCACGTTGAAACCGTTCACTCGTACACCAACGACCAGAACCTGATCGACAACTTCCATAAAGGCGATCGTCGTGGCCGTAGCGCCGCGTTGAACATGGTGATTACCGAGACCGGTGCTGCCACTGCTGCTGCCAAGGCGCTGCCTGAACTGGCTGGCAAACTGACCGGCAACGCGATCCGTGTCCCTACGCCGAACGTTTCCATGGCGATTCTCAACCTGAACCTTGAGAAGGCGACCACTCGCGAAGAAATGAACGAGTACCTGCGTTACATGGCGCTGCACTCGGACCTGCACAAGCAGATCGACTTCGTGAACTCTCAGGAAGTGGTTTCCACTGACTTCGTGGGTTCGCGCCACGCTGGTGTAGTGGATGCTGAAGCAACCATCGCCAACGATAACCGCGTTGTTCTGTACGTCTGGTACGACAACGAATTCGGTTACAGCTGCCAGGTAGTTCGTGTGATGGAAGACATGGCGGGCGTTAACCCACCAGCGTTTCCGCGCTAAGAGTAGCTACAAGCTTTAAGCGGCAAGCTACAAGCAGCAACAAAAACGCCCCGACCGGGTAACTGGTCGGGGCGTTTTTTGTTGTGCTGGCGGGTTGCGACTATCCCCTGTGGGAGCGGTGCTTGCCCGCGATAAGGACGACTTGATCTAAAGTGAACCGCGTCCAGCCTTATCGCGGGCAAGCACCGCTCCCACATGTACGGGGCTTACTCAGCCAGCAGTCACGGCCTCGGGCGCTTGCAGCTTCTGGCCGCCTTTGCGGAACAGCACCAATGTAGCCACCAGACCCAGCACCGCGGCGCCCGTCAGCCAGATCCCCGGCGCTGCCTTGTTATCCAGGGCGTGAATCAGGTAAGTACAAGCAGCCGGGGTGAAGCCGCCGAAGGTCGCAGTTGCCAGGCTGTAGGCCAGGGAGAAGCCGGTCGTGCGCACTTCCACTGGCATGATTTCGGTCAGGGCAACCACCATTGCGCCGTTGTACGAGCCGTACAGGAAGGACAGCCACAGTTCGACCATCAGCAGGTTGCCGAAACTTGGGTTGGCCACCAGCCAGGACAGGGCAGGGTAGGCTGTCGCAATGGCGAGCACGGTCGCCCCCAGCAATAGCGGTTTGCGACCGATACGGTCGGACAGCGCGCCCATCACCGGCAGCCAGATGAAGTTCGATATCCCGACAAAAACCGTCACGATCAGGCTGTCGAGATCGGACAGGTGCAGCTCGTTTTTACCAAACGTCGGCGTGTAGGCGGTAATCAGGTAGAAAGACACGGTGGTCATGATTACCAGTGCCATACCGCCGATCACCAGACCGAAATTCTGACCAATCGAGCGCACCACTTCTTTAAGCGTGGGGCGATGAGTGCGGGCCTGGAATTCCGGTGTTTCTTCCATGGAGCGACGAATCACGAAGATCACCGGTACGATCAGGCAGCCGATCAGGAACGGCACGCGCCAGCCCCATTCACCCATTTCTTCCGGGCTCAACCAGTGATTCAGGCCTACACCCAGCAGGCCAGCGAAGACCACGGCTGCCTGCTGGCTGGCGGACTGCCAACTGACGAAGAAGCCCTTACGGCCCGGCGTGGAGATTTCAGCCAGATAAACCGATACACCACCCAGTTCAACGCCAGCCGAGAAGCCTTGCAGCAAACGACCCAGCAGCACCAGCAGCGGTGCGGCGACGCCTAGCGTTGCATAACCCGGCACGCAGGCAATCAGCACCGTACCCATTGCCATCATCGCCAAGGTCACGACCAGGCCTTTTTTACGGCCGTGACGGTCGATGTAAGCGCCGAGAAAGATCGCACCCAGTGGGCGCATGAGAAAACCGGCACCAAAGGTGGCCAACGAAAGCATCAGGGACGCAAACGCGCTGTCGGAAGGGAAGAAGGTTTTGGCGATGGCAGTGGCGTAAAAGCCGTAGACCATGAAGTCAAACATTTCAAGGAAGTTGCCGCTGACAACGCGAAAAATCGCTTTGCCTTTGCCGGTGTTTGAGGCCATTGAAAATTACTCGCTTGGGCTATCTGGTCGAGGTCCTGCAGTTCATCAACATTAGCCAGATGGCTCTGGCCCGGTCGTGCTGACGTGGCAGTGACCCCAAAGGATCCGTTGTATTTTTATGTCCTGCTGCATCGGTCAAGGCTCCTGCCTGCACGCAACGCACAATTGTAACCATATGTGTAAAGGACTCTAAAAACAACTCTTGCTAGTTAATGTCCGCGCGATGGCGCGTGATTTCATCTGCGATTTGCAGACTCGCTAACTTCATCAGGGCGATGCCATGGAAGGGTGGTTGACGAAGATTTCAGGAATGTCGTGTTTTTGATGTGAATCGTTACGCCAAGCGCTTTATCATGCGCAGCCTTGACTGGTCGCAGCGTCATTTGGTCGCAGACAAAAGTGGCTTGCGACGCTACCAACGGTTAATGTTCCACCGATTGGCGCAGGTTTAGACTGCGCGCCAGGTTTCGATCCTTCATGTCGCCGGCCGCGATGTGATTTAGCCGGAGATGCCAGAGTGGCACCTCGGCCTGTTCTAAGGAGTACGCATGGCTGTCTACAACTACGACGTAGTGGTATTGGGTTCCGGCCCTGCCGGGGAAGGCGCGGCAATGAACGCCGCCAAGGCGGGGCGTAAAGTAGCGATGGTCGACAGCCGTCGGCAGGTCGGCGGTAACTGCACACACTTGGGCACCATCCCGTCCAAGGCTTTGCGTCATTCGGTCAAGCAAATCATTCACTTCAATACCAACCCGATGTTCCGGGCCATTGGCGAGCCGCGCTGGTTTTCGTTCCCGGACGTGTTGAAGAACGCTGAAATCGTAATTTCGAAGCAGGTGTCTTCGCGCACCGGCTACTACGCTCGTAACCGTGTCGACGTATTTTTCGGCACCGGCAGCTTTGCCGACGAGAACAGTATCGATGTGGTGTGCGGCAACGGTGTAGTAGAGAAACTGGTCGCCAATCAGATCATTATCGCCACTGGATCGCGGCCTTATCGTCCCGCAGATATCGACTTTTCCCACAAGCGTATCTACGACAGCGACACCATCCTCAGCCTCGGTCACACGCCGCGCAAACTGATCATTTATGGCGCTGGTGTGATTGGCTGTGAATACGCTTCGATCTTCAGCGGTCTGGGCGTAATGGTCGAGCTGGTCGATAACCGCGACCAATTGCTGAGCTTCCTCGACTCGGAAATCTCTCAGGCGCTGAGTTACCACTTCAGTAATAACAACGTCATGGTTCGCCATAACGAAGAGTATGAAAAGGTTGAAGGCCTGGATAACGGTGTGATCCTGCACCTCAAGTCCGGCAAGAAGATCAAGGCAGACGCATTGCTCTGGTGCAACGGCCGTACGGGCAACACCGATAAGCTGGGTCTGGAGAACGTTGGCATCAAGGCGAACGGTCGCGGGCAAATTGAAGTTGATGACAGCTATCGCACCAACGTGCCCAACATCTATGGCGCGGGTGACGTGATTGGCTGGCCAAGCCTGGCGAGTGCCGCTTACGATCAGGGGCGTTCGGCGGCGGGCGTAGTTGTCGATAATGGCAGCTGGCGTTACGTCAATGACGTGCCAACGGGCATCTACACGATTCCGGAAATCAGCTCGATTGGCAAAAACGAACACGAATTGACCCAAGCCAAAGTGCCGTATGAAGTGGGCAAGGCTTTCTTCAAAGGCATGGCGCGTGCGCAGATTTCCGGCGAGCGCGTAGGGATGCTGAAGATCCTGTTCCACCGCGAAACCCTCGAGGTTCTGGGTGTCCATTGCTTCGGCGACCAGGCATCAGAGATTGTGCACATCGGGCAGGCGATCATGAACCAGCCGGGTGAAGCCAATACCCTGAAGTACTTCGTCAACACTACGTTCAACTACCCGACCATGGCCGAAGCCTATCGGGTAGCTGCTTATGATGGTCTGAACCGGCTTTTTTAAGCGACTCCGGCCGGTGGCCTGAGCCGGCCGGGGAGACCGATTTCAGCGATTCTCGAGGGTGGCGCTGGCCAAACCGGGAAAGTCTGTAATCAGGCTGTCTACGCCGAAGTCGGCGAGCCTGCGCATCAGCGCGGGTTCGTTGACCGTCCACACCGACACATGCAAACCCTGACGTTGAGCTTTCTGTTGGCGTTCAGGGGTGCAGAGTGTCCAGTTCAATGCCAGATACTCACAGCCGTAGCTTTGGGCGACCTTTAGCGGGTCCAGCCAGGCGTATTCGGCCACCAGGCCTCGTGAGATATCAGGCGTCAGCTCCAGTGCCGCTTTAAGCACTTCTCGAGAGCTTGAGGTAATCGTGATCTTGTCCAGCAAGCCGTGGCGCTGAGCCATTTCGCGGATTGCCAGCACGGTTGATGCGGCCCGCGTGCGCGAAGCGCTTTTGACCTCCAGTTGCCAGTGCTCGAAATCGCACTTTTCGAACAGCTCTTCAAGACGAGGGATCGTGCAGGGATTGATCCAGCCGGGGCCGCCTTTGCGTGCGTCATAAGTCACCAGATCCGCGGCGCTGTGTTCAATAACCTTGCCGCGCCTGTCCGTGGTGCGCTTCAGGGTTGGGTCATGGATCACCATCAGTTCCCCGTCACGAGAAAGATGCAGGTCAAGCTCACAGCGGCGTACGCCGTGTTTGAGGCATTCCTGAAAGCTGGTCAGGGTGTTTTCCGGTGCTTCGCCTTTGGCGCCGCGGTGGCCATAAATAAGGGTCACGTTTACTCCTGGTGGCCTTCAAGGCGTTGGTCTTGGTGTGATGGTCATTTCTGTGCTGTTATCAAATGCACCCTCTGGATGGAATACATTCCCTGTAGGAGCTGCCGAAGGCTGCGAAGCATTTAGCCTGACACTCCGCCATCGCAGCCTTAGGCAGCTCCTACACAGACTGTGTGAAAACTACTGCGCTCGGCAATACTGCGTTAAAAACAGCCGAAAAATGCTCATTTAGAACACCTAGACTCCGCTTTTTCGGCTGTTTTTGCCTTGTCTTGCCGTCGCTCGCTACGTTTTCACACAGTCTGTACAGGACCAGCGTGTCGTTTATGCAGGCTTTTCCTGCTCCAGCGCCTGGCGTCGCAGTGCAGCTTGTCGTTGCAAAATGTATCGGGCCAGCAGTTGGCGCTGAGAGTCGGGCAGATCGATGAACTCGGTGCCGATCTCGAACTGGCCATCCGGCAGCATGTCGCAATGCGTCACTTTGGCGTGCAGCATCAAGGCCGAAGCTTGCGGCATCAGGACCATTTTGATCGACAGTTGGGCATCAACGGCGAAGCTCGCAGGGTTGTGAAATTGCACGCCACCTTCAGAAATAATCACTGGCTGCGGGGCTCCGAGCTTGCCCAGAGTGGTTTGCGCTACCACGCGGCCGAGCAATTCAATGCGTTTGCCGAAGGACTGCAGCAAGCTGCTCACCACTCGGTCCCGCTCATCCAGCTGACGCAAAAGGTGCTGGGATTCGAACTCGCTGATGTGCAGTTCGCTGAGCAGTTCAAAGAGTGCCGAGGTCTCACGCATGGACTGGTGCCCGGCGTGGTCGGTGCTGGACAAGAGGTTAATTTCCAGTGCGACACTGTCCTCGATACGGTAGTATTCGCGGCGTTCTTCTTCATCTAATGTCGACATGGCGAACCCATGGTAGCGGCGATGGTCATAGTGGTTGCTCGCAGTGCTTAGAGTGTTTTCGAGTGTAAAGCTGCACGCTTAGGCCCGCCACAAGGACGTCCCCATTCCTCCGAACAAGTCCCTAAATGTTCAGACCTCTTTTTGTATTCATAGGCACGCGTTACACCCGTGCCAAACGCCGTAATCATTTTGTCTCCTTCATTTCCCTGACTTCCATGATTGGTCTCGCCCTGGGCGTAGTGGTCATGATAGTCGTCTTATCGGTCATGAATGGTTTCGATCATGAAATGCGTACTCGCGTGCTTGGCATGGTCCCGCACGCCACCATTGAAGCCGGTGAACCGATCGGCAACTGGCAGGCTCTGGCTGACAAGGTCAGGCAAAATCCGCAGGTTGTCGCTGTCGCGCCGTTCACCCAGATGCAAGGTCTGCTGACCAATAATGGCAGCGTGCAGAAAGTCCTGCTCAATGGCATCGACCCGGCGCAAGAGCGGAAAGTTTCGATCATCGATGACTTCATGAAGCAGGGGAAGCTCGATGATCTGTCGGCCGGTGACTTCGGCATCGTGATCGGCGACAAGGCAGCCACCAAGCTCGGTGTCGGGGTGGGTGACAAGGTGACCTTTGTTGCTCCTGAGGTGACGGTCACGCCCGCTGGCATGTTCCCGCGCATGAAGCGTTTTACCGTGACCGGCATTTTTCATGTGGGGGCCGGTGAGCTGGATGGTTACCTGGGGCTGACCAATCTTGACGATCTGGGCCGTCTGCATCGCTGGAAATCCAATGAGGTCCAGGGTTTGCGTCTCAAGTTCGAAGACCTGTTCGAAGCGCCGCGCACCTCTTATCAAATCGCCCAGACCCTCGGCGAACATAATTACTACTCCCGTGACTGGACGCGCACCCACGGCAATCTGTATCAGGCGATCCGCATGGAAAAAGCCATGATCGGTTTGTTGTTGTTGCTGATCGTGGCGGTTGCAGCGTTCAACATCATTTCTACGTTGGTCATGGTGGTCAACGACAAGAAAGGCGACATCGCGATCCTGCGCACGCTGGGTTCCACGCCTGGGCAGATCATGGCGATTTTCATGGTCCAGGGCACGGTGATTGGCGTCGTCGGAACCTTTATAGGCGCGGTCGTAGGCATCATCGCCGCGCTCAACGTCAGCGCCGCGATTTCCGCTCTGGAAGGCCTGATCGGCCACAAGTTTCTCAACGCTGACGTGTACTTTATCGACTACCTGCCGTCGCAATTGATGGCCGAAGACGTGTTGATGGTATGCGGTGCGGCATTGGTTCTGAGTTTCCTCGCCACCTTGTATCCGGCCTGGCGCGCAGCGCGCACCCAACCGGCGGAGGCGTTACGTTATGAGTGAGTCGGGCATGAGTGATAAAGCAGTCTTGAGTTGCCGCAACCTGGGCAAATCCTACGAGGAAGGCCCAGAGTCGGTTGTAGTCCTGTCCGGGCTGCAGCTGGAATTGTTCCCAGGCGAGCGCGTGGCGATTGTCGGCAGTTCGGGTTCGGGCAAAAGTACCTTGCTCAACCTTCTGGGCGGCCTCGATACGCCTTCCGAGGGCAGTGTCTGGCTGGCGGGTGAAGAGCTCTCCGCATTGGGTGAGAAGGCTCGCGGCCTGTTGCGCAACCGGGCACTGGGTTTCGTGTACCAGTTCCACCATTTGCTGCCGGAATTCACTGCGCTGGAGAACGTCTGCATGCCGCTGCTGATCGGCAAGACGGCGATCCCCGAAGCCCGTCAGCGTGCGACAGCGTTGCTGGAGCGGGTAGGCCTGGGACACCGTCTGGCGCACAAACCTTCAGAGTTGTCTGGCGGTGAGCGTCAGCGTGTGGCCATTGCCCGAGCACTGGTCAACCAGCCGGGGCTGGTGATGCTCGATGAGCCGACCGGTAACCTGGACCACCACACCGGGCAGGGTATTCAGGACTTGATGCTGGAGCTGAGCACATCGTCGCGAACAGCGTTTCTGGTGGTGACTCACGACATGAATCTGGCCAGACAGATGGATCGTGTGTGGCGTCTGGAAGATGGGCGTCTGGTAGAAGCGTGACCCCGTTGCCCCGGCGCAATTGATCGCGCCGGGTGTCATTTTTGCGGTAATTTTTTCTACGGTGCACTGCGAATGTTTCGACCGTTATCCATTTTTATTGGCACGCGCTACACCCGCGCCAAGCGCCGCAACCATTTCATCTCGTTCATTTCCATGACTTCGATGATCGGCCTGGCGCTTGGTGTGCTGGCGATGATTGTCGTGCTGTCTGTAATGAACGGTTTCCAGCGGGAAATGAGTTCGCGCATCCTGGGCATGGTCCCCCACGCGGTGATCGCAGGCGTCCAGCCGCTGGATGACTGGAAGCCGGCCGCCGCCGCTGCGCTGAAGAATCCTGAAGTCACCGCCGCTGTACCGTTCACTGAGATGGACGGCATGCTGTCTTACAAGGGGGCGATGCAGCCAATCCAGATCAGCGGTGTCGATCCTGCGCTGGAGCATGAGGTATCGATCGTTGCCAAGCATATCGTGCAGGGCAAACTGCAAGACTTGAAAGCCGGTGAGTTCGGTGTGGTGCTGGGCGAGCTGAGTGCTCGTCGCTTTCGTCTGAACGTCGGCGACAAGTTGACCTTGATCGTGCCTGAAGTCAGCAGTGCGCCGGGTGGCATCACGCCGCGTCTGCAACGGTTGACCGTGGTCGGTATCTTCAAGGTTGGCGCCGAGCTTGATGGCTCCATGGCCTTGATCAATGTCGCCGACGCCGCGCAGATTCAACGCTGGCAGCCTGATCAGGTGCAGGGCGTGCGACTGGCCTTGAAAGATCTGTATAAAGCGCCTGAGGTCTCGAAGGTGATCGCTGGCGGTCTGGGTGCTGATTACCGCGCCGACGACTGGACCCACACTCAAGGCAGTCTGTTCAGTGCGATGAAAATGGAAAAAACCATGATCGGCCTGTTGCTGCTGATGATCGTCGCCGTGGCGGCGTTCAATATCATCGCCACGCTGATCATGGTGGTGAATGACAAGGGCGCGGACATTGCGATCCTGCGCACGATTGGCGCGACGCCCCGGCAGATCATGACCATCTTCATGGTCCAGGGAACGGTCATCGGTATCGTCGGCACTATTATTGGCGGCGTGCTGGGGATCATCGCAGCAATCAACGTCAGCAGTCTTGTTGGTTGGGTGGAGCGGGTCAGTGGCCAGCACATCTTTAGCTCCGATGTGTACTTCATCAGCAACCTGCCTTCCGAGCTGCAAGCGGGCGACGTGGTGCTGATCTGTAGCGCCGGCTTCATTCTCAGCTTCCTCGCCACACTTTACCCAGCCTGGCGCGCGGCGCAGATTCAGCCAGCGCACGCATTGCGATACGAGTAATTGATGGGGCGGGCCTACAGTTTCCTGTTGTCAGGCCCGCCCGCCAGTACCGCCCACTTCAGCCTCTGTTTTCGCCACTTTTGGAGAACACCATGCCCTCTATCGCTCGCCTCTCACTGGTTGCCGCGCTGTTGACACTCAGTCAGCCATTGCTCGCATCGCCTACCCCCGCACTTGCGTTCGGGCACGCTGCGCCAGCCACGCAGGCCTCCCGCACAATCGAACTGGTTTTGGGTGACATGTATTTCGATCCCAAAGCGGTACAGGTCAAGGCGGGTGAGACTGTGCGTTTTGTGCTGATCAACAAGGGCCAGTTACTGCATGAGTTCAATCTGGGTGATGCAGCGATGCACGCCAGTCATCAGCAGGAAATGATCAAGATGCAGCAGAGCGGCATGCTCACGCCGACCGGCATGAATCATCACGCAATGGATCACGGCTCGATGGAAATGAAGCACGATGATCCCAACAGCGTGCTGGTTGAACCCGGGAAGACCACTGAGCTGACGTGGACGTTTGCCAAGGCCGGCAATCTCGAATTCGCCTGCAATCTCCCTGGGCATTATCAGGCTGGCATGGTCGGCAAACTGACAATTACCGAGTAGCCGCTGAAAGGGCGGCGTAAACCCTATAAACTTGTCGGCTTACTCCGATAGCTTCAAGTGATCCAGGTACCGTCATGCATCCTGCAGCCGAACACTCGCCGCTGGGCAAGTCCAGTGAATACATTGCCACTTACACACCGTCTTTGTTGTTTCCGATCCCGCGTGCCGCGAAATGGGCCGAGCTGGGTCTGACTGCACAGACGTTGCCCTATCAGGGGGTGGACTTCTGGAATTGCTATGAGTTGTCCTGGCTGTTGCCATCCGGCAAGCCAGTCGTGGCCATTGCGGAGTTCAGCATCCCGGCTGATTCGCCGAATATCATCGAGTCCAAATCGTTCAAGCTGTACCTGAACTCGCTGAATCAGACGGCCTTTGTTGATCGTGCAGAGCTGATCGCGACGCTGGTAAAGGACTTGTCAGCCGCAGCGGGTAAGCCGGTAGGCGTGCGTATCCGCAGTCTTGCGGACATTGAAGGCGAAGGCGTGGCGACGATGCCGGGCCTATGCATCGACGAGCTTGATGTGAGCATCAATAGTTACGACCGGCCGCAGCCTGAGCTGCTGCGTTGCGATGAATCCCGTGTTGTCGAACAAAGCCTGCACAGTCATCTGCTCAAGTCCAACTGCCCGGTGACCAGTCAGCCGGACTGGGGCAGCGTAGCGGTGGAGTATCGCGGTGCCGAGCTGGACCCGGCGAGCCTGCTGGCGTACATCGTCAGCTTTCGTCAGCATTCGGATTTTCATGAGCAATGCGTCGAACGTATCTTTCTCGACCTGCAACGTTTGCTCAAACCAGAGAAGCTGACGGTTTATGCACGTTATGTGCGTCGCGGTGGGCTGGATATCAATCCGTATCGCAGCACGGAGTCGATCACTCCGGATAATCGCCGTCTGGCTCGACAGTAGGCAGCAAAAAGCCCGTCACTGACGGGCTTTTTATGGGCTGCGGTTTGACTTCTCAAGACGTCAAATACCAATGTTTCCCAAGGTCACGACGATATTGCGCAGTGTGCCTGCGATGCCCGGGTGTTCGAGTTCAAAGCGCTCAACGGCAAGATTGACGCCATCGGCCAGGCTAGGATCCTGAGTTACGGACTCCAGCTCGATTTGTGACTGGATCTGCTGCGCCAGGGCTTCCAGATCGGCGCGCTCTGCTTCATTCAGGGGTGGATTCTGCTCCAGTTGCTCGCGCAGGGTATTGAGTTGTTCTTGCAGTTCGCGGGCAGGCATGACGTGCTCCTTCATTGATAAGTCTGTCCCATGGACCCCGGCGCAGGGCCAAAGGTTCGTCATGGGTATGTGACAAGACTAATCCACTCTGGTGCGGCTTGCCTGCAGATTGCGCGTCCAGTCCGGCGCCCTCGCGGCTAAAGCCAGTCCTGCGGGTCTGCGTTTACAGTCCGGGAGTGCACCCAAAAATTCTATGTCAGGGCTTCTCGCCCTTGGTCCGGCGCAGCGCGATGTCAGCCAGGCACGACTCCAGTTCGCCCAGATGATCAATCGCCGAATGCACGCCCAGCGCGTAAAGCTGCAATGTCGCCTGGCCCCGTCGGTATTCGCGCTCGGCATCGGTCAGTGCCTGCCACTGCGAGGGGGATAGGCCGCACAGTGATCCGCACGATGCGAGTCCCACCGTCCAAAGCCCTGCATTGAGGCCGGCTTGCAGGAGCCTTGGCTCGCCGCTGACCAGTACGCAACCGTCCAGCTGGCTGACATTCAATTCCATCAAAGCCTGCCAGCAGGCATCGGGAGCCGGCCAGCGAGCCTTTGTCGTCGGAGTGGCTCTGATCAGATGGCTTAATGGCTGAGCCAGCCTGGCGGTCAGGTTGCCTGGCAATTCATCCACCCAGGCGCAAGGGATATCCTGCTGATGCAGCCTCTGTAACGCTTTGAAGGCGCCTGGCGTGGTCAGCGAGTGCTCGTCGCTCAGTTCGGACACACTGCGCGCTTGCGCACCAAAATCCACCAGACAGCCGCTCAGGCCAAAAAGAATGGCGGTAAACGCGGGCAGGGGAGCGGTCACGGGCGCGAGCATGGCGATATCTCTGAAATAACGCTGAACGCTACGGGGCATTTGTGACAGTAAGATGAATATCTGGTGATGGCGTTTAAAGTGTTTTATCGGTCTTACAGACTCGAATAGCCAAGGTGCTGCCTAATTCCTGTCATATGGCCTTATACTCCCCGCCTTGACGTGTGGGGGCGTAGCGCCCGCTTCATTACTTTTGCCAGGAGTTTCAGCTATGCCCGTGACCGGTGCTGGTGTGTTCAATCGTCTTGCTCAGCTGTGTGTTTGTGCCGGTATGGCGCTGGTGCCAATGGTTGCACAGGCCGCCGAAGAAGATCCGTGGGAAGGTGTTAACCGGGTCGTGTTCCGTTTCAATGACACCATTGATACCTACGCACTGAAGCCTATCGCGCAGGGCTATCAATTCATTGCTCCGCAGTTCGTTGAAGATGGCGTGCATAACTTCTTCAACAACATCGGTGATGTCGGAAACCTGGCCAACAACGTGCTGCAGGCCAAACCTGCTGCTGCCGGTGTCGATACCGCTCGCTTGATCTTCAACACCACATTCGGTCTGCTGGGCTTCATTGATGTGGGCACCAAAATGGGCCTTCAGCGCAGTGACGAAGACTTTGGTCAGACACTGGGTTACTGGGGTGTGCAGAGCGGTCCGTATGTAGTGCTGCCATTGTTTGGTCCAAGCACTGTGCGTGACGCCATCGCCAAGTATCCGGATACCTACACTTCGCCATACCGCTATATCGATCACGTGCCTACGCGCAACACTGCGCTGGGCATAAACCTGGTTGATACCCGTGCCAGCCTGTTGTCGGCCGAACGCCTGATCAATGGCGACAAGTACATCTTCATTCGTAACGCGTATCTGCAGAACCGCGAGTTCCGCGTCAAGGACGGCCAGGTCACTGACGACTTCTGATTGATGCGTCGGGAATAAATAAAGGCGACCTGTGGTCGCCTTTATTTTTTACTATTTGTGAACCAGTTCCGCAGCGTCTCAGTGCATCTTGACGATAGTCAGGCCCAGTTTTTGCCGTCGGCCTCGTCAGTCACCCACACAACCTCTGTTTCTGCCTCAAGGCCCTTGAGGGCCGCATGGTCTGAATCGATTCGCACGCTCAGTTTGTCGCCCACTTTGAAAGTTCTGGGCGCCTGTACCTGCATCCCGGAGCTCGATAAATCAATGCACACAGCCGGGATGACCTGGCCTGCGTAGATCAAACTGATGTCGGCTTCCACGCGCATCCGGATGTAGTCTCTTTTCTCCTCGTAGCTTCGATCATTTAGACTCATATTTAGTCCTTCGTTTTCGTTGCTGAATTCATGGTTCTTATAACTCTGAGCGATTTGCCGTGTAAAGACGCAAAGTGGGCGCTGGCGCGTGCTTGAAACGCCCGTCGGATGGGAGTACCGTCTGCGCCTTGAAGGGCACCTCTGAAACGCCACTTACAGGATCAAAAGTCCGGTCGTGCGGTCAGAGAGGCTAGAAGCGAATCCAGTACGCAGACCCGTGAACCGGGTTGCCTACGCCAACCTAATCTGGCGCCGTTTGCCCACATGCAGAAAACCAGTGCCACGCTGCTGATAATCGATGACGACGAAGTAGTGCGAGCGAGCCTCGCCGCCTACTTGGAAGACAGTGGCTTCAGCGTCCTGCAAGCTAACAATGGCTTGCAGGGCATACAGATATTCGAGCAGGACAAGCCCGATCTGGTGATCTGCGACTTGCGCATGCCGCAGATGGGCGGGCTAGAGCTTATCCGGCAGGTGACGGCTATTGCGCCGGAAACTCCTGTTATCGTGGTGTCTGGTGCGGGCGTCATGAACGATGCCGTCGAGGCGCTACGCCTGGGCGCTGCCGATTACCTGATCAAACCTCTTGAAGACCTGGCAGTGCTGGAGCACTCGGTTCGTCGGGCGCTGGATCGCGCGCGCCTGCTTCAGGAAAACCAGCTTTACCGCAAGAAGCTTGAAGCCGCCAACCGCGAACTGGAGGCCAGCCTGCATCTTCTTCAGGAAGACCAGGATGCCGGTCGCCAGGTGCAGATGAACATGCTGCCGATCAGTCCGTGGTCGATCGACCAGTTCAACTTCGCCCATGAAATCATCCCGTCGCTTTACCTGTCGGGTGACTTCGTCGATTACTTCCGAGTAGACGAGCGCCGGGTGGCGTTCTATCTGGCAGATGTTTCCGGGCATGGTGCTTCGTCGGCATTTATTACCGTGCTGCTGAAGTTCATGACCACGCGCCTGCTGTTCGAATCCAAGCGAGGCGGTACACTACCGGAGTTCAAGCCTTCGGATGTTCTCGGCCACATCAACCGCGGTCTGATCAGTTGCAAGCTGGGTAAGCATGTGACGATGGTGGGTGGCGTGATTGACGAGGGTTCGGGGAAAATGACTTATGCAGTCGGCGGTCATTTGCCACTGCCTGTGTTGTATACGCCGGGTGAAGCACGCTATCTGGAAGGCCGTGGTTTCCCGGTGGGTCTGTTTAACGAAGCCACCTATCAGGATCATGTGATCGACTTGCCAGAGTCGTTTAGTCTGACCCTGTTGTCTGATGGCATTCTGGATCTACTTCCCGGTGATACACTCAAAGAGAAAGAAGCCGCGCTACCTGAACTGGTAAAAGCGGCGGGCGGCAGCCTGGATGGCTTGCGTCAGACTTTTGGATTGGCCACGCTAGGGGAGATGCCGGATGATATCGCCTTGTTAGTGTTGAGCAGGAACCTTGAATGAGTACCGGTAGAATCCAGTTCGCCGAGCAAGAAGGCACCTTCGTTCTCAAGTTTGTTGGGGAAGTGCGCCTGACCTTATGTTCGGCTTTGGATGCGACTATTGAGCGAATCTTCACCGCTCTGAATTTTTCGGCGGTGGTTATCGACCTCACCGAAACCCGCAGCATCGACAGCACGACGCTTGGCTTGCTGGCCAAACTGTCGATTTTGTCGCGTCAAAAAGTCGGGCTTTTGCCTACGCTGGTCACCACCCATGAAGACATCACCCGGCTTTTGCAGTCGATGGGTTTCGACCAGGTGTTCAACATTGTTGACCGGCCAATCCCGTGTCCTGAATGCCTGACGGACCTGCCGTCCCAGGATCAGTGCGAAGAAGTGGTCAAGGCCAAGGTGCTGGAAGCGCACAAGATTCTCATGGGACTCAACGACTCCAATCGCGAAGCGTTCCATGATCTTGTCAACGCGCTTGAGCGTCACTGATCCTTCAAGACTTTTGATTCGTAACTGAATGACGATCAGCAAAAAGGGCGGCATCCGCGAGGATGTCGCCCTTTTAGTATTTCAGCCTGGTCTTTCAGTGCATTGATCAGACCTTGGCGCTGAGCAATGCTTCGAGTTTTTCCTGGTCGCGAGCGAACTGACGAATACCTTCGGCCAGCTTCTCGGTTGCCATGGCATCTTCGTTGGACGCCCAACGGAACTGGCTTTCGTTCAACGTTACACGCGGCTCACCGGCGTTGCCCGGGTTCAGCTTGCGCTCCAGCGTGCCGGTGTCTTCCGCCAGTTTTTGCAGCAGGTCCGGGCTGATGGTCAGGCGATCACAGCCCGCCAATTGCTCGATCTGGCTCAGGTTGCGGAAGCTGGCACCCATGACCACGGTCTTGTAGTCATTGGCCTTGTAGTAGTTGTAGATGCGGGTCACGGACTTCACGCCCGGATCTTCGGCGCCGACGTAATCCTTGCCTTCAGCCTTTTTGTACCAGTCGTAGATCCGGCCCACGAACGGCGAAATCAGGAACACGCCTGCATCGGCACACGCTTGGGCCTGTGCGAAGGAAAACAGCAGAGTCAGGTTGCACTGGATGCCTTTCTTTTCCAGTACTTCGGCAGCACGAATACCTTCCCAGGTCGACGCCAGCTTGATCAGGATACGATCCTTGCTGATACCCGCCTGGTCATACATGTCGATCAGGCGTTGGGCGCGGTCGATACAGGCATTGGTATCAAAAGAGAGGCGGGCATCGACTTCGGTGGAAACCCGGCCTGGTATGACCTTGAGGATTTCCTGGCAGATAGCGACGGCAAAGCGATCAGACGCCAGGCCGATATCGCCATTAGCGCCGCTGAAGGCTGCTTTGAGGCGGTCAGCATTGCTGTCGCTGGAACCGGCCTTGAGCAGCAGGGAAGGGTTGGTGGTCGCGTCGACCGGCTTGAGTTTCTCGATGGCAGCGAAATCGCCGGTGTCGGCAACAACGGTGGTGAATGCTTTGAGTTGATCCAGCTTGGAAGTCATGAGCGTGCTCTGTCCTGTGCGGTTAGGTGACATTACCCGAGCGTTGCCGCCCACTCAAGGGCGCAAAGCATAACGCCGCGCCAGAACAGGGCGGCCTGCTGCCCGGGTGGGCGAAAACTCGATCCAGACTGGTTGGAGCACGATCTGCGGCACTTGTTCCGTGGGTTCAACTCTGTGGCTTCAGCGACCTTCCAGCAGGCCAGCCGCCTGATCCAGAAGCGCCAATGGATCCTGAGTCTTGTGGATGTCCACCGAAAGTAGTTGCCGGAAGCGGCGTGCCCCTGGGAAACCGGTGCCCAGGCCCAACACGTGACGTGTGACATGGTGCATCGAGCCACCGCTCTGGATGTGCGCTGCAATGTACGGACGCATCGCCGCCAGCGCCTCGGCGCGGGAAATCACCGGAACATCGCTACCGAACAACTGCTGATCGACTTCAGCCAGCAGATAAGGGTTGTGATACGCCTCCCGACCCAGCATCACGCCGTCGAACACCTGTAAATGCTCCTGGCATTGTTCAAGGGTCTTGATCCCGCCATTGAGGATGATTTCCAGGTCAGGGAAGTCGCGCTTCAACTGCGCAGCAACGTCATAGCGCAGCGGCGGGATATCGCGGTTTTCCTTGGGAGACAGCCCCTCAAGAATCGCAATTCGCGCATGCACGGTAAAACTGGTGCAGCCCGCTTCGCGCACAGTCCCGACGAAATCGCACAATTGCTCGTAACTGTCGCGACCATTGATCCCGATCCGGTGCTTGACCGTCACCGGTATCGACACCGCGTCACGCATCGCCTTGACGCAATCAGCCACCAACTGCGGATGCGCCATCAGCACCGCACCAATCATATTGTTTTGCACCCGGTCACTCGGGCAGCCGACATTCAGATTGACCTCGTCATAGCCCACGGCCTCAGCCATCCGCGCGCACGCCGCCAGATCCGCCGGAACGCTACCGCCCAACTGCAACGCCAGCGGATGCTCCGCCTCGTCGTGCTGGAGGAAGCGATGTGGATCAGCGTTGAGCAAAGCGCCAGTGGTGACCATTTCGGTGTAGAGCAGGGCGTTCTTCGAGAGGAGGCGCAGGAAGAAGCGGCAGTGGCGGTCTGTCCAGTCCATCATCGGCGCTACGGAGAAGCGTCTGGATACCGTAGCGCTTGTGTTTACTGGGCTGGAGTGGGCGTTCTGTACCATTATGCTCTACGTATTTTCGGGTTTTTTGGGGTGTCGATGGTGCGCTGTACCGCTTGAAGTGGACGCGCACCACTTTCGATATGGCGACTATCCAGGCAAGAAAACTGGCGGGTGCTGCTGCGGGCCAAGTGGCCCAGGATTCTTGTCGGCGACCTTGGGGTTGCAAGTCTATCAATACCGCCAGACCTTCGCCCGAAAACCAGTAGTGCCGCCGTGGGAGGGCTGCATGAATCGGAGCTCTTGTTCGGATGTGAAGAGCTCCGGTCAAAAAATCGGGGGCGACGAGTGCTCTGCGACAGACCTATTCGCCTCAAGCATCGTGTGTCAGAACGAGTAGCTGACCTTGAATGAACCCGTCACGCCCTGACGATCACCAAGATAACTCTGCACACCCACATCGACGCTCAGAGCCTCGACGGCAGCCAGTGGATTCATCGTCGCACCCACTTCAACAATACCTGTATTGCCACTTAGCGAAGGCTTTTCGATGGAAAGGTCATAGGCACTTCCTGAGGCGTCGCCTTTAAACTCATGCTCATAGGCTACACCTGCGTAAGGCTTGATCCGGCGGGTGTAGGCATAGCTGTAGCGCGTGCCCACACGAACCCGAGAGCTTTGGGAGGCGCCGAAAGTCAGTTGGTCATTGCCGATATTCACCTTGTCGGCATTTTGCTTGCCCCAAGTGTAGCGACCATAAACATCCAGCGACTGCTTCTCGTCGAGGTTCAGGATGTAACCCACACCCGCCAGGGCGCCGTAGTACCTGGATTTAGTATCGTATTGACCCCGTACACCTTCGGCGTCGGTCAGGTCATTACTATCAAAACTCATTTTTGCAGTACCCGTACGCACAGAGGCGTCGAGGTACAGGCCATCTTTGGCGCCGGTATCAGATCCTGGTTTTTTATTCAGCCCCGTGTCGGCCACATCCATATGGAACAAGACTCCGCCACCGGTGTAACGGAAATCACCACCGCCGCGGACCGGGTCGTAACCGGTGAAGCTGTTGTAGCTGTCGTAATTACCGCTGCCATGCTCTGCAAAAACACCCAGGGTGATTGCACTCTGATCTTGCAGCTCAAAGCCTGTAGCGACGCCCAATGCCACGCTAAAACCGCGCACATCGATGTGTGAACCGGTTTTGTAACGGCTGGAACCACCGCTTACAGCAGTAAATGGTGCCAGGTTGACACCGCTGCCATTTTTGCTGGTTTGTTGCAGGCTGGAACGGGCCGCGCTAATACCGTTATCACTGATCAGATCTGCGCCTTGATTGGTAACAGCCAGGGACGCGGCGCGGCCTTCCAGAAAGGCTTTGGATGTCGGGTTGAGTCGGCCAGCAGGGGTGGGAGAGCTCGCGGCCTTTTTGCCATCAATGCTCAGAACCAATTCATCATTTACGACGCTTAAGTTCGCGTCGTAAATAATGAAATGGCCCTGTGTGATCTGTGTCGTCGTGAGCGTGGGTGTGCCTTGGGCTTTGTCGATCAACGTCACGGTGTCACCGGCATTGAGAACGTTGCCGTCGTTTTCTATCGCCATCGTGTGTGTGGTGCCGGTGAGCTGAACCTTGTCAGATCCTGTGATAGTGATCAGCGTGTCGTTGTTAATGACGTCTTTGGGCAGCACCCAGTTGTACTTCTCAAAGTTGTAGATGCCGGTCAGCGAGCCTCGGTAACCGTTCAGGTTCAAGGTGTTGCCAGTGAATGCTTTGCTATTGTTAACCGTTCCATCGCCATTAACGCTGTAACCCCCGTAGACCGATCCTCCAATGATTAAGCTGGCGCCTTCCAGTGTCACGATATTGTTCTCGACCCGGCCTCCCTCGCCGGTAGTTCCAGTATTGCCTCCTGCGCCGCCCTGGCTGTAGCCTCCATAGATATCTCCGGAAAGGGAGGACGTTCCTGAGATCGTCACCTTGTTACCGGAGACATGGCCGCCATCGCCGCCATCGCCGTCATTGGAGGAAAAGGAGGTTCCTCCCGCGCCGCCGGCGCTGAATCCGCCGAATACTGATCCACCTCTCTGACCATCAGCCCCCCCTGCAGAAGAGGAACTATTTCCGCCGTCTCCTCCGATGGCCCCGGTTAGCGTGACATTGGTCAGCGTGACCGAATTGCCGGAGACCTCGCCGCCGTTGCCGCCATTTGCGAACGCAGGGGAAGAGGGGGTGGAAGGCGAAGATGAAGAAGAGGAAGAGAATCCACCGCCGCCGCCTGCACTGAATCCACCGTATACCGAGCCCCCACCCTGACCACCAGCACCACCAGCAGAAAAGGAACTATTTCCGCCGTCACCTCCATTGGCTCCCGTCAGCGTGACATTGGTCAGCGTGACCGTATTGCCGGAGACCTCGCCTCCGTTGCCGCCCATAGCGGATGAAGAGGAGGAAGATAAGAATGAGGATGAGGATGAAGAGTGCCCCCCGCTGCCGCCGGCACTGAATCCGCCATATACCGACCCCCCTCCCTGACCACCAGCACCACCAGCACCCGTGAGAGTGATATTACCGGAGGAGGAAGCATCGCCACCGTCGCCACCGTCTGCCCCCGTTATCGTGACATCGGTCAGTGTGACCGTGTTGTCGGAGACCTGGCCTCCGTCGCCTCCATTGGCGGAGGAAGGGTAGGCGGAAGGTGAGGTTGAAGATGAGGAAGAGGAGTGCCCCCCCGCGCCACCGGAGCTAAATCCGCCGAATACCGATCCCCCACCCTGGCCTCCAGCGCCACCAGCACCCGTGCTAGCAATGGTGGCAGAAGCGGAAGTATCACCGCCGTCGCCTCCATTGGCTCCCGTAAGCGTGACATTGGTCAGCGTGACCGTGTTGCCGGAGGCCTCGCCGCCGTCGCCGCCATTTGCGGTGTCGGAGGCGGTGGCTGAGGAGTGCCCCCCGCTGCCGCCGGCACTGAATCCGCCGTATACAGACCCCCCACCCTGACCACCAGCACCACTAGCGCCGGAGCTGACAATAGTTCCGGAAGAGGAAGTATCACCACCGGTGCCCCCGTTGGCTCCCGTTAGCGTGACGTCGGTCAGTGTGACGGTATTGCCGGAAACCTCTCCGCCTTCGCCACCATTGGCGGAAGAGGGGCTGGAGGAGGGAAAGGGCCCGGAGGATGAGGATGAAGAGTCTCCGCCTGCACTGCCGGTGCTGAATCCGCCGTAGACTGACCCACCCCCTTGACCGCCAGCATCGCCAGAAGCACTTACAGCAAAAGTACCAGAAGACGATGTATCACCACCGTCGCCTCCGTCCGCTCCCGTTAGCGTGACATTGGTCAGCGTGACCGTATTGTTGGAGACCTTGCCGCCCCCGCCGCCATTCGCGGACGAGGCGGAGGATGAAGAGGCGTTTCCACCCGTGCCGCCAGCGCTAAGTCCGCCGAAAACCGACCCGCCACCAGCACCGCCGGCACCACCAGAGCCAGAAGCGCTCCCACCAATACCGCCTGGCGTAGAGGGTTGCGTATTAATATCGGAGTTGCCCACGTTTTGTGAGGTGACAGGCGCGCCGTTGCCACCATCACCGTTCGTGCCCGCCGAACCCTGGCTGGATCCACCGTATGTAACGTTGTCGCCATCGCTGCCGACTGCGCCACCATTTGCGAACGCAGGCGAGAGGAATAGCGCGCTTGATATCGCAATGCCCAGGGTAGTGAGATGAAATACGGTATTTAGTGGCTTCATGGGGCGCTATACATACTGGGCGGGGAGGGATGTCTATCGGATGTCCAGACTATCGGCAACACCGTCGGTTTCTAAAGCGTGTGTGCAACGACTTGTGAGCCATTTTTGCAGGCGGGATTTTTTGTCAGAACTCATCGATTTTTCTCAAGAACTAGATGATTTCAAAATGATACCATTCCCGCTTGAAATCAGATCGTGTCAGTTCGACACATGGAATCCCGATTGGGAAAGGAAACCTGAATGTCCTCGTTGCAAGCCGAAATGCTGGTTGAACAGAAAGTCGCGAATGCCAAGAAATCCACTGGTGTCGCTTATCTGCTGTGGTTCTTTTTGGGCGGGTTCGGCGGTCACCGTTTTTATCTCGGCAAAACGGGCACTGCAGTTGTTCAGCTGATCATTACCTTGATCGGTTGCTTCACCATCTTCCCTCTTATCATTACCGGCATCTGGCTGTTGATTGATGCTTTTCTGATTCCTGGAATTATTCAGGCAAGCGCCGAAAAAGCTCGTCATGAGGCACGTCTTGAAGTGGCAATGCTTCAGCAAAAATAGATTTGCAACAGTCGCTGGCGGCTTGAATTGCGTAGCACGCAAGTCCGTCAGTGCGTTCGTTGAATCAGGGGAAGGGCGCCGGCGAGGCGCCTTCTTTGTTTGTGTTTTCCGCAAGCTCGCCACTTCTTCAGTAGGGCGAGTGAATGTATCGCTCTCACTATGCATGACCCAATTTCGTAAGGCCGAAGGATGCGCTCTGTATCCCGCGACCTTGAGGAATCTGTATCTGTCGGCAACTCTGCCAGGCTGATAGGGTTTACATCCCTCGTGTTTTGAGCCCGCCATGATTGAACTCACCGCTTTCCCGTTCGGTACAACCGACTGGTCGACAATCGAACCTGTTGAACATGCCGGTGAAACCGGTACTGCTTATTGGCGTACCTGTGAGTTCGGTTCGATCCGAGTTCGCATGGTCGAATACAGCCCCGGCTACCTGGCGGATCACTGGTGTTGGAGAGGCCATATCCTGCTGTGTCTGGAGGGCGAATTGCACACTGAGTTGGAGGATGGTCGCCAATTCATACTCACTGCTGGTATGAGCTATCAAGTGAGCAATGACGCCGAAGGGCATCGATCATTTACCACTACCGGTGCCAGGTTGTTTGTGGTCGACTGAAGCGCTCTGAACATCACCCCATGTCTTGTTGCAGGATCTATTGATGCCGTTTGGTTTTCATAAAATGCATGCCAATGGCGATGACTTCGTCATTGTGGATACGCGGAACGCTCCCAACCCGTTCACCAGTGCCGTTGCCCGGCGATTGGGTGACCGGAATCGAGGTCTGGGCTTCAATCAACTCGCGGTGCTGCTGGATTGCGACGATGCAGCGGCACGCTTGATATTCTGGAACGCGGACGGCTCTGCGCTGGATGCGTGTGGAAGCGCGACGCGGGGTGTTGCGGATCTGTTGATGCGTGAAGCGGACGTCACGTCGGTAACGTTAAGGACGAATCGCGGCTTGTTGGCGTGCGAGCGAACGTCTAACGGTGATATCGCGGTCGACATGGGCAAGCCGCTGTTTGGCTGGTCAGATATTCCGCTGGCCCTGGAGCTGGACTCGGTTGTTTTGCCACTGGCCGGTCGTCCAACAGCTTGCAGCATGGGCAATCCGCACTGCACTTATTTTGTCGAGGATCTGGCCGATGTCGATATTGCGAAAATCGGTCCGGCGCTTGAAACCAATGACCTGTTTCCGCTCAAGACGAATGTGCATTTTGTCCAGATTATGAGTCGCAAGCATATTCGATTGCGCATCTGGGAGCGGGGTGCTGGCATTGCGCTCGGTTCAGGCTCCTGCTCCTGCGGCGCTGTTGTGAACGGTATTCGTCGTGGCCTGCTCGACCCGTGTGTCGAAGTCGAGTGCGATGGCGGAAGCGTGACTGTTCGCTGGGACGGCAGAGGGCCGGTGTTTCTTATTGGCTCGGTAGAGAGTGTTGCGTCGGGAGTGATCGCGGACAGCCTTTTGGAGTCCCTTTCCTGAGTCGGTAGGACCGCGCGGTGAACGAGCGATATGTAGGAGCTGCCGAAGGCTGCGATAGCGGTTAATGCTTCGCAGCCTTCGGCAGCTCCTACAAGAAATGCATTTTACTTGTCAGGAAACGGCAGCGACAGCAGCCAGTGGCTGAAGGTGTTCAAAGAAGGCAGATGCTGGTAACGCTTCGCGTAGACAAGGTAGTAGCTGCGCCCGCTGTCCATCGAGTCAAACAGTGCAACGAGTTCGCCGCTTTTGAGCTCGTCCTGCACGAGAATTTCAGGGACCAGCCCGATCCCGATGCCTGCCGAAACTGCCTGAATAAGATGCGCCGTGAGCTCGAAGCTCGGGCCGGATCTCATGTTTCGGTGGTCGACATCATGGCTGTCGAACCAGTCCGACCAGGCGCTGGGCCTTGATACCA
Organism: Pseudomonas viridiflava; assembly: GCF_900602065.1. Taxonomy (GTDB): domain Bacteria; phylum Pseudomonadota; class Gammaproteobacteria; order Pseudomonadales; family Pseudomonadaceae; genus Aquipseudomonas. The sequence continues at coordinate 232,677 of NZ_UWFN01000310.1, forward strand.
CGTTCAACAGCGCATGCTCGGCGACGTTAGCCGGTGACATGGCCCGGTACTCAGGCAGGGCAGTAGGACTGGCAACGACGACGAGCTTTTCGCTGAGCAACTTATGCGAGATGTAGCCTGGCCATTCACCTGAGCCGACGCAGATGATGGCGTCCATGTCGTGAGTCGTGGGCTGGGCTTCCGCCTGAATAATCCGTGAGTGGATGTGCACCAGTATCCCCGGGTGTTTTGCATAAAACTCATGCATGCGCGGCAGCAGCCACTTCGAGCCCAGGGTTGGCAGCACTGCCAGATTCAATGGTCCGCCATCATTCTTGTAGGAGATGGTCTGCAAGGTTGCGCTGCGAATGCGCCCCAGCGCTGCCGCCAGCTCATGCTGATACAGCGCACCTGCGGCGGTCAGTTCGATCTTGCGCCCGTCACGCCGGAACAGTTCGACTTCAAGTTGAGCCTCCAGCGTCTGCACCTGGCGACTGACAGCGCTCTGGGTCAGCGTCAACTCCTCGGCTGCCTTGGTGAAGCTGCCATGCCGGGCGGCGGCTTCAAAAGCGATCAACAGCGACATTGATGGAGTCAGTCTTCTAGGGTTCATTCATAACGCTCATGCAAACCCAGCAGGAATTACGCTTGTGACCAAGCCTGAGAGGCGCAAAAATTAACAAAAAATAGAGTCTGATGCTCTGCGCGCGATAAGCCGAGCATGCCCAACGTGAATGCATAGATTAGCTTTTTAGCCTGTAGGAATTCCACATGATTGCCCGGTTGCCGCTGCCTGATGTCCAGAACACCACGTACGAAGCATTCCTTGACGCGCTCCAGACCGCGGGTTTTCGCGGCGAAATAGTGCGTGATTATGGTGCCCGGACGGTATTGGCAACGGATAACTCCATTTACCAGCGTCTGCCGCAGGCGGCTGTGTTCCCTCTGGATGAACAGGACGTAGCGGTTGTTTCCCGCTTGGTCGCCGATCCTGGGCATAGCAAGGTCGTCCTCACGCCTCGCGGTGGTGGCACGGGCACCAATGGGCAATCGTTGACTGACGGGGTGGTCGTCGATCTGTCCCGTCATCTGAACAACATCCTTGAGATCAATGTCGAGGAGCGTTGGGTCAGGGTGCAAAGTGGTGTGGTCAAGGATCAGCTCAACGCCGCGCTCAAGCCTCATGGGTTGTTCTTCGCGCCAGAGCTTTCGACGTCGAACCGCGCGACGATTGGCGGCATGATCAACACCGATGCAAGCGGGCAGGGCAGCTGTACTTACGGCAAGACGCGCGACCATGTGCTTGAGCTTTCCACGGTGTTGCTGGGGGGGGATCGTCTGGACAGCATGCCGATTGATGCCGATAAACTTGCAGCACTCGTGAATCGCAGTGATCGTTCAGGTGAGGTGTATCGGTGTGCGCTGGGCATTGTTGATACTCAGGCTGAACTGATCGAAAGCACGTTTCCCAAGCTCAATCGCTGCCTGACCGGATACGACCTGGCGCACCTGCGCGAGCCGAACGGGCTTTTTAACCTGAACAGCGTTCTATGCGGTTCCGAAGGCTCGCTCGGCTTTATCGTCGAAGCCAAATTGAATGTCCTGCCGATTCCCAAGTATTCAATTCTGGTGAACGTGCGTTATGCGGGTTTCATGGACGCGTTGCGCGACGCAAAAGCGTTGATGGAAATGAAGCCTCTTTCCATCGAAACCGTCGATTCGAAAGTCCTGATGCTGGCGATGAAAGACATTGTCTGGCACGGCGTCGCAGAGTATTTCCCGGAAAACCCCGACACGCCGACATTGGGCATCAATATCATTGAGTTCAGCGGCGATGACCAGGAGATCGTTCAGCAGAAAGTCCACGATTTCGTCTTGCACCTGCAGCGCGATACTTCGGTGGTGCGACTGGGCCATACCCTTGCGATAGGTGCCGACGCGCTCAAACGTATCTATGCCATGCGCAAGCGGGCGGTGGGCTTGCTCGGTAACGTCAAAGGCGAAGCCCGGCCGCAGCCGTTCGTGGAGGACACTGCTGTTCCACCTGAAAACCTCGCTGACTTCATTCAGGAATTCCGGGCGCTGCTGGACAGCTACAGTCTGCAGTACGGCATGTTTGGTCATGTCGATGCTGGCGTGTTGCACGTTCGGCCGATTCTGGACATGAAAGATCCGGATCAGGCGGCCTTGATCCGGCCGATTTCCGACGCCGTTGCGGCGCTGACGCAAAAGCATGGAGGTTTGTTGTGGGGCGAACATGGCAAGGGGTTACGCTCCCAGTACGTGCCTGACTACTTCGGTGAGCTTTACCCTGCCTTGCAGGCACTCAAGGCGGCGTTTGACCCGCACAACCAGCTTAACCCGGGCAAGATCGCCACACCGGGCACAGTGCCGAGCGCTCAACTCACCCGTGTCGACGAGGTTCGTTTGCGTGGCGAACTGGATCGCACCATCGATGAGCGCGTCTGGCGAAGCTACGACGCAGCGCTTCACTGCAACGGCAATGGCGCTTGTTACAACTTCGACCCTGATGACGCCATGTGTCCTTCGTGGAAGGCTACGCGCAATCGTATTCACTCTCCCAAGGGCCGGGCCTCGCTGATCCGTGAGTGGCTGCGACTGCAAGGGGCGCAGGGTGTTGATGTTCTGAATGCCGCCTCCGGATCGACGCAGAATATCGCCCGGCGAGCGGTTAATACCGTCAGGCAGAAGTTGGGACAGGACGATTTTTCCCACGAGGTCTACGACGCGATGGCAGGTTGTCTGGCGTGCAAGTCTTGCGCAGGGCAATGTCCTGTGAAAGTAAACGTGCCGGAATTCCGCTCGCGTTTTCTTGAGCTCTACCACAGCCGTTATCTGCGTCCGCTCAAGGATTACCTGATCGGTTCGCTGGAATACACCGTTCCTTATATTGCCAGGATGCCGCGCCTCTATAACTTCGTCATGAGTGCACGTCCGGTTCGCTGGGGGCTGGAGCGCATTGCGGGGATGGTCGACAGTCCTTTGTTGAGCCTGGTGGACTTTGCGGCCGTTTGCCGACGTTGGAACGTTGAGATAGCGACACCACAGCGCCTCGCAATGCTGTCAGATGCGCAGCGGGCGAAAAGTGTGATCCTCGTTCAGGATGCATTCACCCGGTTCTTCGAAACCCCGTTGCTGGCTGATTGGGTGGAGCTGATCTCAAGGCTTGGCTACAAGGTTTATCTGGCCCCGTACGCGCCCAATGGCAAGCCGCTGCAGGTGCAGGGCTTCCTCAAAGCGTTTGAAAAGGCTGCCAGCTTCAACGGTCAGTCGCTGTTCAGTCTGCAGCAGTATCAGATTCCATTGGTGGGGCTGGATCCGGCAATGACCCTGGTTTATCGCCAGGAGTACGCCAAGGCTCTGGATGCCGACAAGACACCGTCGGTGATGCTGGCGCAGGAGTGGCTGATCAATGCGCTGCCGGACGGCGAAGCGCTGAAAGAAGCCGAGCCCTATCACTTCCTGCCGCACTGCACGGAAAAGACCAACGAGCCCGGCAGCATCGGTTTGTGGCAGAAGATCTTCGAGCGGGCAGGGCTGAAATTGCAGGTTCAGGCCAGTGGCTGTTGTGGAATGTCGGGCACTTACGGTCACGAAACGCGAAACGCTGCGACGTCGGACATCATCTACGGGCAGTCGTGGAAGCTGCTCATCCAGAAATTCAACACCTCCGGACGGGTCGTCGCCGATGGCTATTCCTGTCGCAGTCAGGTCAAGCGTCAGGAGGGGACAACGGTGCTCCATCCGCTGCAGGTTTTGCTGGCGCGCTTGAGGGAAGTCGCAGGCTGAGTTGGCCACGTTCTTTTGGCGCAGTGCTTGCCCGCGAATCAGTCGATGAGGTACATCAGATGTACCGCGTCACCGTTCATCGCGAGCAAGCTCGGCTCCTACAGATGGTCTTCGTCCTCGTACTTGAATGGCTACTGCGCGTACAACGGGTAATCCACATAACCCTCAGCATTGCCGCCATACACCGTGGCCGGGTTAATGGGGTTCAACGGCCAGTCATTGGCGATACGGGCTGGCAGGTCCGGGTTGGCAATGAACGGGCGGCCGAATGCAACGAGGTCAGCCAGGCCTGAGTCCAGCAGTGCCGCGCCGCTTTGCGCGGTATAGCGACCGGCATACATGATCGCCCCGCTGAACGTGCTTCTCACGTCACGACGAAACGCTTCAGGCATCGCAGGCGCGTTATCCCAATCCGCTTCGGCGATGGACAGATAAGCAATACCGGCATTCTCGAGAACCTTGATCGCCTCGATATACGTGGTGTGCGGATCTTCCTCTACCAGGCCCAGGTAAGTACGGGCTTCATCAGTGCTGGTGAACAGCGGCGCAAAACGTACACCGACTTTCTCTTTGCCAATGCACTCGGCGACACCGGCGACGATCTCACGCAAGAAACGCAGGCGGTTATCCAGCGAGCCACCGTATTGATCTTCGCGGTGATTGCTGTGGGCTGAAATGAATTGGTTGACCAGATAGCCGTTGGCGCAATGCAGCTCGATGCCATCGAAACCGGCTTCGATCGCATTGCGTGCCGCTTGAATATAGAGCTGAACAAGCTCCTGGACCTCATCGGTAGTCAGCGCTCTCGGTACGGAAGGTTTAACCAGTTCGCCCGCGCCGGGTGCGGTTTCGATAAACACGCTCACCTGGTCCGCCGCAATGGCAGAGGCCGATACGGGCGCGGCGCCATTGGGTTGTAGCGCGGTATGAGACACCCGGCCGACATGCCACAGCTGGGCGAAAATAACGCCGCCTTCTGCATGCACCGCTTCGGTGACTTTACGCCAGCCATTGATCTGGTCTTGTGTGTAGATACCCGGTGTCCAGGCGTAGCCCTGACCGCGCGGTTCGATTTGCGTGCCTTCGGTAACCAGAAACCCGGCACCTGCGCGCTGGCTGTAATACTGCGCCATGAGCTCGTTAGCGATGTTGCCTGGCTGGGTGCTGCGTTGCCGGGTCAGTGGCGGCAGTACGATGCGGTTTTTAAGCGTGTGATTACCCAATCTGGTCGGGGTAAAGAAATGGCTGTTGGTTATTGAATCGTTCATTGATCTGCCTTGGTCGACGTTGAATGTCTAATATTTATTAGACCAGTCGACTATTTTTCATCTAAAAATAATGGACGCTTTGCCGGTCGGCTTGGCGTCCACGGTAATCGTGTCGCAGGGCATTTGAAGCGTGAGAATCAGCCCAGTTTTTTCAGCAACGCTGCAGCGACTGCAGCGGAGCTGGCAGGGTTCTGGCCAGTCACCAGTTGCCCGTCTTCAACAACATAAACCTGCCAATCGCCAATCTTCGAATAGTCACCGCCCAGACGCTGGAACTCGTCTTCGATCAGGAATGGCACCACCTTGGTCAGGCCAACGGCTTCTTCTTCAGAGTTAGTGAAACCGGTGACTTTACGACCGTTGACCAACGGTTTGCCGTCTGCACCTTTGACATTAATCAGCACACCCGGTGCGTGGCAGACAAAGCCGTGAGGCTTGTTGCTACGGTCGAAGGCTTCGATCAGTGCAATAGAGTCTTTGTCTACGGCCAGATCCCACAGTGGGCCGTGGCCACCTGGGTAGAAGACGGCATCGAAGTCTTCAGCGCGGACACCCGACAGCAGGCCGGTGTTGGCCAGTACGCGTTGCGCCTCAGGGTCTTTGCGGAAGCGATCTGTCTCGGCGGTTTGCGCATCCGGCTCGTCGCTTTTTGGATCGAGCGGTGGCTGGCCACCGGCTGGCGAGACGACGGTGATCTCGGCACCGGCATCCTTGAAGGCGAAATAGGGGGCGGCAAATTCTTCCAACCAGAAGCCGGTTTTCTTGCCGGTGTCACCCAGTTGATCGTGTGAGGTCAGAACCATAAGAATTTTCATAAAGCACTCCTTGGAGAGGAAAAGTTTGGGCAATGAAGCAGCGTGGACATCTACGGTGCCAGTGCTTCTGGTGACCGATGGAGCAAAGCTTAGATTGAAAATAGACCAGTCGTCTAGAGTTTTTTTCAGATTGCTGCCCTGAAGGTTTGTCTCGCAAATGGGAGGTTGGTTCAAAACTAGACGACTGGTCTAATGTTTGCTATTTTTCGCGCATGAAACCAACTTATGACGATACCCGCCAGCATTTGCTCGATACCGGCCACCGCATGATGGCGGGCAAGGGCTTTACCAGTGTGGGGCTCAGCGAGCTCCTGCAAGTGGCTGGCGTGCCCAAAGGCTCGTTCTACCACTACTTCAAATCCAAGGAGCAGTACGGGCAAGCCTTGCTCGAAGACTACTTCGCGGGCTATCTGGCGGACATGGATCGACGTCTTGCGCTGCCAGGGTTAACGCCTTGTGAGCGACTGATGGATTATTGGCTGGGATGGCAGCAGCGATGCGTCGAGCCGTTCAGTGGCAACGAGTGTCTGGTGGTCAAGCTGAGTGCCGAAGTGGCTGACTTGTCCGAGTCGATGCGCATCACATTACGTGACGGTGCAGAGCAAATCGTGTCGCGAATCACCGCTTGCATTCAGCAGGGTCAGGCCGACGGTTGCTTGCCTGGCAACGATGCTCGACAGCTGGCAGAAACGCTGTATCAGATGTGGTTGGGTGCGAGTCTGCTGAACAAGCTGCAACGCGATGGGCAGCCATTGCAGACGTCGATGAGCACGACCAGACAGCTGTTGGGTGTCCCAGACAGCGTTTGATTGGTTGGGACAAGATTCGATTTATGCGACTACGGTTTTGTAGGAGCTGACGAGCTCCGCGAGGCTGCGATAGCGGTGTGACTGACACACCGCTTCGCGACCGTCGTAACCTCCGATGGCTCCTACAGGGATCGGAGTTGCGATTTAATTGAGCAATCAGATCCCGCTTGTTTGCAGCTTTGACGCATCCAGTGTGCCGGGAGCATGTGCAGCCACAGATCTCTGTTGCAGGCAGTAATCCAGACTGCCCACCAACCACATGGCGTAGGTCATCAGTTCAATCCCTTCTTCGACAGCTGTCTTGGCCAGACGCGCATAACCGTCGTCCAGAATCAGATGCCAGAGTGCTCCCATGCCAAATACCCGGGAAAACACCAACACGCACAATCCGGTCGACAAGGTCCCGAACGCCGGTGTTCGGGTGAAGGCTGCCAGGGCACGTAGGGTGTCCTGACGGTTTGCCGGGTTGAACGCAATCGCCACTGACGTAATGGCGATCAGCAGAAATGGCCAGCACCAGGCGCTGTGACTGATAGGGTCAAAAAGGCCGTCGAGCTCCCTCATCAACAGGCAGGCAAAGAAACCTGCAACCAACGTCTTGAAGCCTTTCTGACCCTCATTGGCCGGTGAAAACCAAAAGAGCAGGGCACAGGCGAAAAGCATCAGTTCCTGAGTGATTTCCGTAAATGAAATTTCCAGCAACTGCGTATCAAATACGGCGATATCCAGCCAGATCATCCCGAAAACAAGCCCCGTCAGTACCAGCTTGAGCAGGAGCATGAGTGACGCGGTTTTTAAATCTTTGAACATGAGGGGCAAAACAAAAGCTCCTGGCTTGCGGATGCAACACGATGTGTCGCGGTTCGCAAGGGGACGCTATTTCATTAATAATTTCAAATGCTTCCGTTGATTGTCGGAATTGATGAAATTCATACTCATGATTATCTGCCAGGCGCGTAACGCTTTTATCGAGTTAACCGGATGCCTGTCTGGTGTCGATATCACAACGATAAGCCAGGTCTTTCTGAGTGCTCAGCAACGCTTGGCGCTCGGTTAATTTCGCAGTGATATTGTTCCAGGCAATACTGCCCAGCGGCACTCGAAGAGGCATCACGTCAGCTTGTGCTATCGCGATCATCTCGTTGGCAATTTTGATCGCATCGCCCATGGACGGACTGAACTCGCCACTTTCGAGGCGTTTACGCAGGTCGCCTACCGGGCTGTTTTCATAAGCCGCTGACGGTTGCGCGCTGTCGATGCCTGCCAGGAAGTTCGTACCTGTCGGGCCGGGTTCCAACAGGCACATCTGGATGCCTAAGGGCGCGACCTCCTGAGCCACTGCTTCGATAAAACCCTCCTGACCCCATTTGCTCGCGTGGTACAGGCTAAAGCCCGGATAACTGATCCTGCCACCTTCAGAACTGACCTGCAGAACCCGGCCTCTGCCTTGCTTACGCAAGTGAGGTAATAACGCCCGGATGAAAAAGATCGAGCCAAGCAGATTGGTCTCTATCTGGCGCCTGATCTGATCCGATGAAAGCTCTTCTGCCGCACCGAATGTTCCGTAACCGGCATTGCTGATAACGATGTCGATCTGCCCGAGTGCCTGAAATGCCTCAGCAACTGCCGGGGCGATACGTTCGCTATCAGTGAGGTCCAGTTGAATGGGGATGAGTGCCACCGGATAGTTTTTTATCAGGTCGTCCAGTGCGCCGTCGCTGCGGTAGGTTGCAGCAACCCGGTCACCGCGTTTAAGCAGGGTTTCGGTCATCAGTCGGCCGAAGCCGGAGTTTGCTCCGGTGATAAACCATGAAGTGCTCATGTTATGTCCTCATTTATGTGTGGATTCCAAATCCAGAATGGGACTGTCATGCTGTTCTGAATAGACCACCAATCACGAACAGGCTGATCGAAATTTGCCACTAATCAACGAACTCAATTTGAAAAGCCTGCGTATGGCGCTGGCCGTCGCTGATACCGGCAGCTTCCGTCGTGCAGCTCATTCGCTTGAGATGGCGCCGTCGAGCCTCAGTCATGCGATTACCGAGCTTGAGCACACGCTCAAACTGCGCCTGTTTCATCGCACCACGCGCAGCGTTGCGCTGACGGTGGAGGGTGAGGCTTTCCTGTGTCGTATTCGTCCAGTACTCGGCGATCTAAGCGTCGCCCTCGACGAAATCAATCAACAGCAGGAGGGCAGCATCAGCGGTGAGCTGCGCATCAATACGCCGTTTGCTGCGGCCCGTTATTTGTTGAAAGAGGTAGTGCCGGACTTCATGACGCTCCATCCGGGCATCGAGCTTGAGCTACGTCACGAAGAGCGGCCGGTGGACATCGTCGCTGATGGCTGTGACGCAGGTATTCGACTGGGCGCGAGTGTTCCGGCCGATATGATTGGGTTGCCGTTCGGTGGCAAGGCACGTTTCGTTCCCGTGGCGTCTCCAGACTATCTTCAGCAATACGGCCGTCCCGCTCATCCGGCAGACCTGATGGCGCATAAATGTATCCGGGTCAGAATGCCCAGAGGTGAGCGCTACGCCTGGGAGTTTGCACGTCAAGGTGAGGAGATAGAGCTGGATGTGCCGGGTTCGCTGACCGTCAACCGGATGGCCCTGATGATAGAGGCTGCCGAAAGTGGTCTGGGGGTCGCGTTCGTTCTGGAACACGCTGTGGCGCAAAGTCTTGCTGACGGGAAACTGCACGTGTTGTTGCGCGACTGGTGCCCGGACGAGCCAGGTTTGATGCTCTATTACCCGGGGCGGCGCAATGTGCCTGCGCCGTTGCGGGCTTTTATCGGTTTCATTAGAGCGTTGGGTGGTTGAGGGTGGTTTATTACAACGAAAGGCTGCGATTGGATGACGTCTGATAGACCGCTTCGCGACCGTCGTAACCTCCGATGGCTCTTACAGAATCCGGATGTGCGCTAAGTTTTAGTGATCGAGCCGTGTTCAGACCCTACTGGTCAGCTTGTGCATCATGAAACGATGATCAGCCGAGAACAGGCGGCGGTAAGTCAGCAATACCGCGCACACCGTTCCCAGTGCTGAAGACGCGGCAATCAGAAACATGATCACAATCTGGTAGCGTACGGCCTCGGCGGGCGATTGTCCGGCCAGCACCTGACCGGTCATCATGCCCGGCAAGCTAACAATGCCCACCACACTCATCTGATTCAGGGTTGGGGTCATGCCGGCTCTGACGGCTTGCCGTGCCGCCATTTGCGCAGCTTCCCAGCGTGAGCCGCCCAGTGCCAGGATCATCTCCACGGTACTTCGGCCTGACGAGAGCTCCTGCATCATGCGTTCAATGCCCAGCGATACGCCAGTCAGCGTGTTGCCCAGGATCATGCCCAGAATCGGAATCGCATATTGCGGTTCGTACCAGGGGCGAATCTGGATGACCAGCAGCAAGCCGATAGCGGTCACCAGCCACGAACTGCCCCACACCGAAACAATGCTGTCCGCCCGGCGTCCGGCGTAGGTGCGCTTGCCACGCCCGGCAGCGGAAACGCCGGCGATGAGCGTCATCAGGCACATCAGCGGCAACACCACATACCAGTAGGCAAATTCGAACACCCAGCCCAGGATGTAGCCGATGGCAAGTAACTGAACCACGGTCCGTATCGAGGCCCAGATCAACTGGCGGCCCAGCCCCAGTTTCAAACCCAGAGACAAAGCGCCATTGATCAATATCAGACACGCTGCAATCGCGATATCCGCCGCCGACAAGCTTTGATAATTCATCACTGATCCATGGCCGTCAGCACACCCGCGTGCATTTCTAATCGAGTGTTGCTCATCCGCTGCGCCTGATCGTGATCATGGGAGACCCAGATATAGGCTCGCGTTGCTGCGGTGCCACTTGCAAACCAGGTGTCGACCAATGCTTCCACTGCTCTGGATGATTGAGGGTCCAGCGCGGCAGTGGGTTCGTCCAGCAGCATGACTTCCGGGTCTAGCTGAATGGCGCGAATCAGCGAAACGACCTGAGCCTCTCCACCCGAAAGATCCTCTGCGGTCTTCAGTAAAAAGCTTTCTGGTTTGCCAGCCTGGCGCAGAAGTGCTCTGGCTTTCTCAATATCAAAGGTCTGCTGCTTGAAGGTATTCAGGCTGTAAGGAAAACGCAGGTTGTCTTCAACCGTGCCATCGATCAGTGCTGGACGTTGCGCAATGTAGCAAACCCGGCTGCGGTAAGCAGGGATCTGCGCAGCCACAACAGGATGATTTCGCCAGACCACTTCACCGGAACCGGGCGCATCCAGTAAAGCCAATGTGCGCAAAAAAACACTTTTTCCAGACCCGGACGAACCGGTTATCGCCACTCTGTCGCCGCCGCTCAAGGTGAAATTCACCGGGTGGAGCAGTTGAACAGCATTGTTCTGATCCATGCGACTGAGCGCTCGGGCTTCGACCAGTTGGGTGGCTTGAATGCTCGGCGGGGTGGGTGACGACAAGTACAGACTCCATAAGGGCAAGGCTAACGGTGAAGTTTGCTCGCGCCATCAGGGTAAATACAAGAAGCTCCTTTACTTAACGCGGTCCTTGCAGTTTGTAGCCCATGCCATGAACGGTGTGCAGTAACGGTATATCGAAGGGTTTGTCGATGGTTTTACGCAGTGTGTACAGGCTGGTGCGCAGGCTGTCGGAGTCCGGTGTATTACGGCCCCAGATGGCTTGCTCGAACTCTTTGCGTTTGACCACCATCGGGCTTTTGCGCATCAGTAATTCAAGCAGCACCCTGTTGGTGGGGTTGAGTTTGAGCAATGTGCCGCCTCGCCTGACCTCCAGCGAATCCAGGTCGTAAGTCAGGTCATGGATCTTGAGCACGTTCTTTTTCATCCCGGTGGAGCGCCATGTCACCGCTTCAACCCGGGCATATAATTCCGAGAGTGCGAAAGGTTTGACGATGTAATCGTCGGCGCCCACGTGGAACCCGGTCAAACGATCTTCCAGTTGGTCGCGGGCGGTCAGCATCAGTACCGGAACGTGCTGTCGGGCATCTTCGCGCAGCTTTCGGCAGAGCAGATTTCCATCCATGCCAGGCAGCATCAGGTCGAGGATGATCGCGTCGAAATTCCCCGTCGTCGCCAGATGCAGCCCCGTGAGGCCATCCAGCGCACCGACGACTTCGTAGCCCTTGAGCGTGAAGTACTCTGACACGTTGGCGAGAATGTCTTTATGGTCTTCGATAACAAGTATGCGCATCGGGCTCACATTATTGTGTGGTCTGCCGGGACACTGTGTCTGTCCCTCGCATGACGTCTTTTATTTGTTGGCCAATACGCCGTCTGCAGTGCTGTTGCTGCAACCGGCAAACATATCCAGCGATGGGTCGTAGACGTGAGTATGCACCTTCAGTAAACCCAGCATTGAATGGAACAGGTTGTCCTGGCTCAAGGGCGCATTACGTGTTTGTTGCAAGCACGCTGTATCGAGGGCAAAGGACTGCTGATAGGTGTCCGAAAACCAGACCATCATGGGCACATGTTTCTGCTGGTCGGGGGCGAGCATGTAAGGCGTGCCGTGGAGGAACAGGTTGTATTCGCCCAGCGACTCACCATGGTCGGAAAGGTAAATCATTGCGGTGTCTACGTTGGCCTGGTTACGGCGCAGGATATCAATCAGGCTCGCTAATACATGATCGGTGTAGAGCAGGGTATTGTCGTAGCCGTTCACGATGCTGTCCCGGCTGCATTTATCCAGCGCGTTGCTTTCGCAAACAGGGGTGAATTTTTCAAAGGCTTTCGGGTAGCGCTTGAAGTATTCGGGGCCGTGACTGCCCATTTGATGCAATACCAGGACCGTGTCTTTATCCAGATGCTCGATGAAGTTCTGCAGCCCCTGCAACAGGATTTCATCCCTGCATTCGCTATTGGCGCACAGGTCCAGGTCTTTCAGATTACTGACATCCTGAAACGTGACGCGGTCGCATGTGCCCTTGCAGCCAGACTGGTTGTCGCGCCAGATCACCTCTATTCCGGCACGCTTGAGTACATCCAGCAGACCTTCCTCGGTTCTGGCCGTAGACGCGTCGTAGCTTTTACGGCCCATGTTGGAAAACATGCACGGCACTGACACCGCCGTCTCAGTCCCGCAGGAGTGCACGTCAGTAAAAGCAATCAACCCTTGCTCTGCCCGCAGCTGCGGCGTCGTATCGCGGTTGTATCCGAGAATTCCGAAGTTCTCGGCCCGTGCGCTTTCACCCACCACCAGTACCGTTAACGATTTGCGCGGTCGCTGTGCCCAGGCGCTGTCTCGGGTGGCGTCTTCGCCGATTTTCAAAAAAGGTTTTTGTGCCGTAACGACTTGCTCATGCAGGTAGCCGATTGAGGCGCCAATATAGTTGCTGGGCACAACCATCAAGCGCAACTCGTGGTGGTTGCGAAACAGTGATGACAGTCCTTGGTAGTTGAGTAAGGCAACACTGCCAATAACCGCTGCACACCCGACACTGATCAGTGTTTTACTGATCAGTTCGCGGTGCAGCGGACGATAGTGGATGGGCGTTCTCCATAACAGGAACGACGGCACTATGCCGAGCAGCACGAGGTAAGCAAAAAGTTTAGGTGACAGCAAGTCCCGCACTTCGGTTGCGTTGGTCTCGGCGAAGTTACGTAACATGCCGGCATCAATCAGTACGCCGTAGCGGCTCATAAAGTAAGCGACGCCCGCGCTGATCATGAATAAGACAATCAACACCGGTTTAAATGTCTTGCGAAAAGCCAGCCCCGTCAGTGTGATATTAAAAACCCCTAACAACATGAGCGCGAACGCTAAACGCAACATCGCGTTATGGTCGGTAATGCTCAGGAGGTGTTGCCACATCGTGCTGTTGAATCCGAGCAGCAAGAACGCGCTGGCGAGCAGTGTCGCAACCTCAGGGCGTAGGGGTTTTATTTTAAACATGTGATTGCGCTTCACTCAATTAGGGAGGGCGCTCAAGTGCCTGAGCATGACGTCTCCAATGGCGCAGACTCTAGGTAGGGAATGATCAAATTTGTGTGAAAAACATGCCAATAAAAAGTCGGTGTATGCGCTTAACTTAATGCTAATTGTCAGCCACTGAACGGCGGCTGAATAACTGCATTTCTGTGCGCGGTTTGCGACTTATTTTTCACATTGTTTTCACTGCGCTCCCACGTTGTTCATTTTAGGATGCTGCGCAGAGTGATGCCTTTCTTTCGCGTTGGCGTTCAGCGGGCGTTCAGTCATCGTCATGACAATGTCTATTGTTGTGGTGGCGTTTACCGGTCGGTGTTGGAGAGTCATTCCCGTGACCTGTTTAAATATAAATAACAACTTTAATGACTCGGTACTGTATGGCTGCTCTGGCACGCTTCTCATCGCGCTGTTTTTCTATGGCCGCTCGGCATTGCAGCAACCTATCTGGCTCAACATAGAGCCTCGACTTGCCCCCGCATCGATCAACCCGCCGCATCAACACCTGACAAGCACTGCCTCTGTCCTCCCATAACGGAACCTGTCCATGGCTATTGCACTACCACTTCGCGCATCACGGCCTTTTGATTTTCGTCTCGCATTAGGTATCCCGATCGTGTTGATGGGGTTGATGTTGCTGCTCGATCCGACTGCGCTGGATTTCTCCATCGCGCAGATGTTTTATGTGCCGGGAGAGGGTTTTATCGGGCGTAAAAGTTACTGGCTGGAAGACATCCTGCACGACCGCGTGAAGCAGGCGGTGATTCTCCTGTTCGTTGTGTTGACGATTGCTTATCTGGGCAGTTGGTTTTCGTCAAAACTCACGCAATGGCGTCGGCCGCTGGGCTACACGGTTCTGGCGGTTGCGTTGACCACTGCGATTGTTACGCCACTAAAGGTGGTGACTGCGGTGCAATGCCCATGGAGCCTGAGTGATTTCGGTGGCACGGAGACTTACACGCCATTGCTCAGTCAGCGGCCGGACACCCTCAAGCCGGGCCGCTGCTGGCCGGGCGGTCATGCGTCTACCGGGTTTTCGTTGCTGGCGTTGTTCTTTGCCTTGCGTGACCGCCATCAGCGCGGCGCGCGCATCGCCCTTGGGTTCGCGCTCGGGCTAGGGGTGATTTTGTCTGTGGGGCGGATGCTGCAAGGCGCTCATTTCCTTTCCCATAACATCTGGACCCTGCTTTTTGACTGGGTGATCTGTGTGCTCTGCTACCGCTGGATTCTCTATCGGCCGCAGGCACCGGCATCGCTTGATTCTGGCACTTCAGAATCGGCAGGCGGGAAGGGCTGAATAGCATGTGCATGCGAATTCCGGGTAAACCTGGCATTGCTGCGTTGTCGGTATTGCTATCCGTCACGGTGCTGACAGGCTGTGAAAGTACCCGGGAACGGCTACTCGCTCAGGGCTATCCTGCGCCTTATGCCAGCGGCTTTGACGATGGCTGCGGAAGCGGTAGGCAAGCGGCTGGAGCCCTCGGCGAGTTTCGCAAGAATGTGCCCGCTTACCTGGATGATCGTAAGTACGCCACCGGTTGGGATGATGGTTTTCGCCAGTGCCAGGCCAGCACCACCAGCGATTTTCAGCGTCATGTGGGCATCGACAGCCAGGCGGACCGGGACTGGCAGCACAGCAAGGATCAGGCGTGGAGCAAGGCAATCAGGCATTGACGATACAGGCTTGGGCAGCGCCTTCGCAGCGCTGCCGCTCATCCCTGATCAAAAAATCAGTGCAAAGCGCCGGCGCTCACGGCCACGTCTTCCTTCACGTCCAGCGCTGTGATCACCATTTGCCGCAAGGCAGCGGTGACCTGTTCAGCGCTCATGCTCGGCGTTCCGGGAAAACGCGCAGCTTGTTGCGGCAGATAAGGGATGTGCACGAAACCGGCACGGACCATTGACGAATAGTCGCGCAACAGATGCATCAGCCCATAAAACACGTGGTTGCAGACAAACGTCCCTGCGGTCTGCGAGACGCTGGCCGGTAGGCCGTTCTCACGCAACGCCAGTAACATGGCTTTGAGCGGCAGGGTGGAGAAGTACGCGGCCGGCCCGTGCTCGATCACTGCGGTATCGATCGGTTGCTGACCGGCGTTGTCCGGGATTCTTGCGTCATCCAGATTAATTGCCACGCGTTCGAGCGAGATATCCAGGCGACCACCCGCCTGGCCTACGGCAATCACCAGTGTTGGGCGTAGCGCCTGCAGCGTCTGCTCCAGAGCCTTCAATGACAGGTTGAAAACGCAGGGCAGTTGCCGACTGGCAATGTGATAACCAGGTACAACTTCGATGCCATCCAGAGCTTTGACCGCTTCCCAGGCCGGGTTGATCGTCTCACCGTCGAAGGGTTCAAAGCCGGTCAACAGAACAGTTTTGCTCACGTGCATTCCTTTATCGGGCGGGTCGGGAAAGGTGTGACTCTATCACCAGAATGTCCGGCGTAGCACGGGCGCGTGGGTGGGCTGATGAGGGCTGGGCTTCATGGCTATCGTTTTCAAACATCAGGCTTGATGGGCAATCGCCTCCTGTTTTTGTTGATCCTGTTCGAAAATAATTAATTGGCAATGCCTCCCATTTCCCATTGCTCTAACCAGGTTTCGTAAGCCTGGTCCGCATTTGGCGCATCCAGGTGACTTCTCACAGGTGCGAGCAAGCGTAGGTAAACACTCCTGTGCACAGCTGTGGCTTGAGATGGGTCGGAAATAAAACTGCAAAAAAGTGGCATCATGCCGATATCAAAACATGTGACCAGCTCTGATGTGCCCCTCTGGAATGGGCTTCCTGGCCTGGGATTCGCCTGAGGTTCGTTCGTTATGCCGTTGATTGAAAGCTCCGACCTGATGTATCGCCAACTGATCCAGAGCGTGGTTGATTACGCGATTTACATGCTGACTCCAGAGGGGATCGTGGCCAACTGGAATCCCGGTGCGGAGCGGGCCAAGGGCTATAAGGCACATGAGATCGTCGGCCGTCATTTTTCAGCGTTTTACAGCCAGGCAGATTGTGACGCCGGCTTGCCTGAAAAAGGCTTGATGACCGCCAGAACGACGGGGCAGTTCGAGACTCAAGGCTGGCGGCTACGCAAGGATGGAACATCACTTTGGGCGCATGTTGTCATTGATGCCATACGTGACGAGTCCGGGGATCTGATTGGCTTTGCCAAAATCACTCGCGATTGCACCGAGCAACAGGCTGCGTTGCTTGCGCAACAGGAACAAGAGCGCCGTTTTCGTCTGCTTGTGCAGGGCGTGACTGACTACGCCATTTACATGCTCGACCCGCAAGGGCATGTGGTGAACTGGAACACCGGAGCGCAGCGCGCGAAAGGTTATCTGGCCGAAGAAATCATTGGTCAGCATTTCTCGGTTTTCTACACCCCTCAGGATCGCGTGCAAGGGCTGCCCCAGCAAGGACTGGACACAGCGCTGCGCGACGGGCGCTTTGAGGCCGAAGGCATTCGTCAGCGCAAAGACGGTTCGCTGTTCTGGACAAGCGTGGTGATTGACGCCATCTACGACGATCAAGACGGCCAACTGATCGGTTTTGCCAAGATCACCCGGGACATCAGTGAGCGTCGCCGTCAGGCACTGGAGTTGATTCAGGCCAAAGAGCTGGCAGAACAATATAGCCATGAGATGGCGTCTCTTTCCGGTTTCCTTGATTCGGTGATTTCGAATATTCCTGCCAGCGTGATCGCCCAGGATCTCGCGACCCGGAAAATCCTGCTGGCCAATCAGCAGGCCGAACGCCTCTTTGGCGGGCGACGGGCCAGCATGGTCGGGCTTGGGCTGAATGAGGGGTTGCAACCTGCTGTCGCTGACTACATGGAGCATCAACTGGAGCGTGGTGTGCGTCACCCGGGTGTTCAACTGGCTGAGACCCAGATCACGACGGCGGCGGGGGAGCGAACGCTGAGAAGTCGTACGCTGTTGTGCAAAAACGTCGACGGCCAGCCGGGCTACGTATTGTTTGTTGCCGAGGACGTCACCGAGGAGCTTGCTGCTCAGGCGCAGATCCATCACATGGCGCATCACGATGGACTAACCGGGCTGCCCAACCGGACCTTGTTCAACGAGCGCCTGAGCCAGGCGCTGGAGCGCGACCATCAAGAAGGCCGGATGACCGCCGTCCTGTGTCTGGATCTGGACAACTTCAAAAACATCAACGATGCGTTGGGCCACGCGTTCGGCGACAAACTGCTGCTTGCCCTGGGTAAGCGTTTGCGCCGTGAGTTGTGCGACGAGGACACGTTGGCGCGCCTGGGCGGTGATGAGTTTGCGATTGTGTTGTCGGCTATCGACAATCTCGATGCCGCACGCATTACCGCGCAAAGATTGATCAACACCATCACCACGCCGTTTTCAATCGAAGGCCACGGTCTTTCTGTGGGGGTCAGTATCGGTATTGCCGTCGCGCCCGATGATCACAACAGCGCGCAACAACTGCTGGGATATGCCGACATGGCGCTCTATGAGGCCAAGCGTAACGGGCGCAATCGCCTGGAGTGTTTCCGCCACGAACTCGATGAGGCTGCGCGCAGTCGTCGCATCATTGAAACCGACCTGCGCACGGCGCTGCAGCTGGGCCAGTTGCAACTGCATTACCAGCCCATCATCGATACTCAGGATGGGCATATTTCCGGCTACGAAGCCTTGATGCGTTGGGAGCATCCGGTGAAAGGCATGATCATGCCGTTGGACTTTATTTCCATCGCCGAAGAAACGGGGTTGATTCATGAGGTCGGCAATCTCGCACTTGATCTCGCGTGTCGGGAAGCAGCGACTTGGGGCACAGCGCAAACCGTGGCGGTCAATCTGTCGCCGACGCAGTTTAAAAAGTCCGGGTTGGTCAATGCCGTCGTACACGTGCTGGCCGAGTCCGGCCTTGCGCCTGAGCGTTTAGAACTGGAGATCACCGAGTCCGTGCTGCTGGACGATACCGAGGCGAACATCCGCACGTTGCGGGAGCTGAAAGCGTTGGGGGTCGCTATTTCGCTGGATGACTTCGGTACGGGTTATTCGTCGCTGGGTTACTTGCGCTCGTTCCCGTTCGATCGCATCAAGATCGACAAGTCATTCATCCGCGACATGGGCAAAAGCCAGGAAGCGTTGTCGATCATCAGGGCGATTACCGGCATGAGCAACAGCCTGTCGATCAAGACCACTGCCGAAGGCGTGGAAACCCGCGAACAACAACTGCAGCTTGAAGCTGAGGGTTGCTCACATTTTCAGGGCTTCCTGTTTGGCCACCCGGTGTCTGCCACCGAGCGGCTCAAGGAGGTGCGTCGTGACGATGCGGCTCAGTGCATGATTTCCACAGAGCCCGCTGGCAATGGCTCGGAATCGCCATAACGTTTGCTGGTCACGCGACTGATCACTAGCGCACACAGGGCGAGGAAGCCGCCGACGAATCCGACCCAGGCCGAACCCAGATGATGCACCACGATGCTGCCCAGCAGCGCACCGGCACCGATGCCGACGTTGTAGATCGCCGAGTGCATCGCGGAGGCTACGTCGGTGGCGTCTGGTGCCAGCTGGATCACTTGCGATTGCATCAGAATCCCGAAGCACAGCATCGCAAGCCCCCACAGCGCGAAGACCACGACCAATGTGTAAATGCTCCATGAAGCCCAGAGCATCAAGGTCAGGCAGATGCACAGCGAACCGATGGCCATGGCGGTCAAGTGGTTGGCGAATCGGGTGTACAGCGTGTTGAAGAAAATCGACCCCATCAAACCGGCCAGCCCGAACAACAAGAGCATCCAGGTGGTGGTCTGCTCGCTGAAGCCCGCGACCGATTGCACAAAGGTTTCAATGTAGGTGTAGGCCGTGAAGTTGGCCGTAACCACCAGCGCAGTGACGCAATACAGCGAAACCAGCGCAGGTCGCTTGAACAGAATAGGCAGGCTCTTCAGGCTGCCGCTGTTTTGGCTCGGCAGCAGCGGCAGCTTCTTGGCCAGCAAAATCCAGATCAGGGCAGCGACGGCGGCGATGGTCACAAACGTCGCGCGCCAGCCCATGCTTTCTCCCAGCACCCGGCCAATGGGAATCCCCAGAACCATTGCCAGCGAAGCGCCCATCGCCAGCAGGCTGAGTGCCCGCGCACGGTTGCCCCCGGGCGCCAGGCGAACCGCCAGCGATGCAGTTACTGACCAGAACACCGCATGCGCCAGGGCGATGCCGATCCGGCTAATGACCACCATGGTGAAATTGGGGGCCAGACTCAGCACGATGTGGCTTACGATCAAAGTACCAATGGCCACTTTGAGTAGCAGCCGCCGCTCGACGTTACGCGTCAGCAGCATCATCGGCAGCGACATGAGCGACACCGTCCAGGCGTAAACCGTGAGCATCGGGCCCACTTGAGCAGCCGTCATGTCGAAGCTGCTGCCAATGGCGTAAAGCAGGCCCACAGGGGCGAACTCGGTGGTAATGAAGATGAAAGCCGCAACTGCCAGTGCGCCTACACTGATCCAGCTGGCCTGTTGCGCGTCGGCAGGCGTACTCATGAATCCTCGCAAATAGTCTTGGCGAATGCCCTTCCAAGCCGGGCAGTCGCCGTGTGTGTCTGAGCCAGTCGGCGTCATAAAGCCTGCAAGCTCCTGCGATTAGAGCAGCAGGCCAGTAGCGTTCACAGCTCTTTTTTCATGTGTTTTTCAATCTCTTCCAGCGACTTGCCCTTGGTTTCCGGCAGGCAGAAGAACACGAACAGCAAAGAGCCGACGTTGATCACCGCAAAGACGAAGAACGTCGGGTTGCCCAGCGTGTCCAGCGCCATCGGGAACAGAAAGGCCACTGTCGCATTGAACAACCACTGCATGGACACCGCTGTACCGGTCAACAAACCGCGGATTTGCGCCGGGAACAGTTCAGACATGAGCAACCAGTAAACCGGTGCAATACACATCTGCATGAACAGCAGAAACAGCAGAATGCAGGCGAGGGCCGCGTAGCTCTGGGTCAGGTTTTGCGGCATGAACTGCAGCACGCAACCCAGTGCTATCTGGGCGAGAACTACCGTGACCAGCCCTGTCATCAGCAAATGGCGGCGGCCATACCGGCCAATCGCCCAAATGCCCAGCAGAGTCGCGATCACGGATACCACACCGTTACCGATGGTGGCCGTCAATGCCGCGTTGGTGCCCATACCGGTGGTTTTGAGAATGATCGGGGTGTAATACATGAAGGCATTCACCCCGGTGAACTGAGCGGTAAAGCCCAGCCCGATACCAATCAGCAGCAGCTTGATCACCCAGCCTTGACGCAACAGCTCGGAGATAGGCGGGCGCTTGCGGGCATGTTCCTTCTGGGCTTTCATTTCCTCGACTTCGCGTTTCGCTTCCTCGGGCGTGTCACGCAGCTTTTCCAATACGTCCTGAGCATCGTCAAAACGACCTTTGGCGGCCAGCCAATGTGGCGAAGGCGGAACAAAGAAGGTTCCAATCAGTAGTAACAGACCGGGAATCATGGCGATAGCCAGCATGTAGCGCCAGATGTGCGATGAACTCAGCAAGGCTGCCATCAGGGCACTGAGCACATAGGCCAGCAACTGACCGCTGACGATCATCAGCTCATTACGGCTGACCAGGCGGCCACGCTTTTTTGGACCAGCTATTTCCGCGATGAACACCGGTACCGTGGCCGAGCCGCCACCTACCGCAATGCCCAGCAGGAAACGTGCGGCCACCATGAACGGAATCGATGGCGCGATCGCGGTACCCAATGCACCGGCAATGAACAGCAGTGATAGCACCCGCAGGGTGACGCGTCGTCCATAACGGTCTGACAGGTAACCACTGCCCAACGAACCGAAGGCGGCGCCGACAATCAGCGAGGACGTGATCAGCCCCTCGGTGAAGGCATTGAGGCCGAGCCCGCCCTGATCCAGAGGCAGCGTCATGAACGGCAACGCACCGGCAATAATGCCCGTGTCATAGCCGAAGGCGAGGGCGCCCATGGTGGCGACAAGCACAGAGATGAATATCATTCTGCGCGGTGAAATACGTTGCCCGTCGTTATCGTTGCGCGCGGAGGCGCTCGTAGTGTTTGAGGACATGAACTGCAAATCCTTGATTGAACAGTGAGGCGGCCGGGAAGGTGAACGGAGATATTCCGACAATGCTGTCGGTGCACGAGGCAAAGCCTTGCCAGACCACTGGCTTGAAGGCTTAGGGGATAGCCGGCCGGGCTAGTTCCGTAAAAACTGGAAACATATTCAATGAAGGGTTAATCGTTTCAGCGAGTGGCATTGCGAGGCATGCGGAGGAGCTGATGTATGGCGCACTTCGGGGAGGACTTCAGCCGCGAAGGCGATATGTTTGCCTGTCTCATTTTCAGTGGTGTGCCGGCCTATTCCCGACTAAAGCCGGTCCCACGGCATCGCTTGGATTCTGTGGGCCCCACGCTACCTCTGGATCTCACCCTCGAATACGCGCCATCGTCAGCGCATCGGTGAACTGCCCGTCACGAATCGCGTAATCACGGAGTAATCCCTCTGTTTCGAACCCGAGCTTTTCATAGAGGATTACCGCTGCCTGATTGTTCGCATAGACCGTCAACTCGACCCGGCGCAGTTTCATCCAGTTGTCGGCGATATCCAGCAGTGCGGTTAAAAGTTGTTTACCGATACCCTGGCCTTGCCAATCCTGGGCGACGGCCATGCCAATGGCACCGCAATGGCTGCGGCGGATACGGGAAAACTGCTCAAGAGAGCCTTGGCCGACGACGGCCCCTTCATGCAGCGCTACCAGGCTGACCAGTCGTTCATTACTACTGTCCAGCCGCTTGCGCCAGATATCAGCGGACTGAAAAGGCATCTGCAGGACTTGCCGGGCGACTGCGGGGACGTTGTACAGCGCTGCAACGCCCTCGGCGTGCGCTTCAGTAAAGCGTTCGAGGACGATGGCAGAAGACGGGGCGCGCATTGGCATTCATTCCTTAAGTGCGGGTGCGGCCCGTCAGTATACGGCAGCCTTGTGTCACAGGGCTTGCACTGGGAGCTGGCGCGAATCGCTCCGTGTCCTTGACTTCGCGCTGTCGCGCAGCAATCCCCAGCCCCGGCGAACCCTGTGGCGCTGTGGAGGTCCATTCGAGTGCGACATGTCAACGCATGGGTAATCGCTGTGCGGTGGTTGCCACTTGTTCGCCATCCCTCCAAACTCAGCGCATTCCTCCGCTGATGCGGCCGATCATCTTCGTCCAGTGACGCCCCAGCAATTAGTAAATGGCCATGAACCCTTTAAACAGCCCGGTTTCACGCTCCCTTCCAGGTGGCGAAACAGGCGCAGCAATCAGAGCTTTCGATTGGTCCGCGACCTCTCTTGGGCCTATGTCGGATTGGCCCGCACCGATTCGCTCGACGTTGAGCATGATGCTCAGTTCCCCGGAAAGCCTTTATCTGGTGTGGGGGCCGGATCTGCATTTCTTCTTCAACGATGCCTATCGGCCCATTCTCGGACCTCGTCTTGACGTTGCTCTGGGGCAGAGCATCACCACGCTGTGGGCAGACGCCTGGGAGCAGGTCCGGCCCATGATAGAGCGCGCCTTTGGCGGCGATTCCAGCCGCTATGAAAATCATCCGATCAGCATGGCTCGCTATGGGGTTGAAGAGCAGACGTGGTGGACTTTTTCATTTTCGCCGGTGTACGACGAGCGTGAAGAATCCGTATTGGGGGTTCTGTGCCATACCGTTGAGACCACCCACTCCGTACGCCTTGGTCAGCAACTGAAGTCCAGCGACGAACGTTATCGTGCACTGTTCAGTGACATCGATATCGGCTTCTGCGTATTTGAGGTTACTTACGCCAATAACCTGTTGGTTGCGTGTCATTTAATTGAGGTCAACGCCGCGTTCGACGGCATGGCAGAACTCAAGGAGCAGATTGGCCAGAGTATGCGGGACATCGCAGACGGCCGGCCTGCACATTGGTTTGAGGTGTATGCGAGCGTGGTGCTGAGTGGCGAGTCAATTGGCCTTGATGCGCCTGCGATTACGCTTGCCGGGCGCTGGTATGAAATCTACGCCTACAAAGTCCAGGGGCCTGAGCAAAGCCGCATTGCGATGCTGTTCAAGGATGTCACCAAGGCCCGGCGACTTGAGTCGTCCTTGCGTTATACCGAGGAGTTCAATAGTCGTGTGCTGGCTAGCAGCAATGATTGCATCAAGGTAATCGATCTGGATGGCAGGCTTACCTTCATGAGCGAAGGCGGCATGCGCGTCATGGAAATCAGTAACTTCAACGACGTGCAAGGCTGCCCATGGCCGGACTTCTGGCAGGATCAAGGGCATATCGACGCTCAAGCTGCCATTGTCGCCGCCAAGACAGGCTTGCCTGGTCGCTTCCAGGGTTTTGCCAACACCTATCTGGGCACCCCCAAATGGTGGGATGTGCAGGTGACGCCGATGTTCGACGAGACGGGTGTCGTAGAAAAAATCCTCTGTATTTCCCGTGATATCACGGCGACCCGCGCCGCTGAAGAAGACTTGCGTACGCTCAACGCGACGCTGGAAGAGCGGGTCGAAGCCCGTACTCAGGACCGCGACCGAATCTGGCGGTTGTCCACCGACTTGATGCTGATTGCCGAGTTCGACGGTGACATCGTGGCGGTCAACCCCGCCTGGACTCAGGTGCTCGGCTGGAGTCCTGATGAGTTGCTGGGCAAGTCCTTTCTGGAGTTTCTACACCCGGATGATGATTTGACCACTGCATCTGCTGCGGCGGAGTTGTCTCAAGGCATCAGTGTCTCCAGTTTCGAAAATCGCTATTTGCATAAAGACGGCTCTTACCGCTGGATCGCCTGGACCGCTGTGCCGGATCAATCCTATATCCACGCCGTGGGACGCGATGTTCAGGTTGAGCGGGAGGCCGCCGAAGCCTTGCGCCGTACAGAAGCGGCCTTGCGCCAGTCGCAGAAGATGGAAGCCGTGGGGCAGTTGACCGGCGGGGTCGCGCATGACTTCAACAACCTGCTGACAGTGGTCAAGGCCTCGACTGATTTGCTCAAGCGCAACCTGGATGAGGAACGGCGTCGACGTTACATCGACGCGATCTCCAATGCGGTTGATCGGGCCAGCAAGTTGACGGGGCAGTTGCTGGCCTTTTCTCGTCAGCAAACCTTGCGCCCGGAAGTCTTCGAGGTCGGCAAGAGCGTCCGTGCGATTGGCGAGATGATCGGTTCATTGACCGGCGCCCGGATAAAAACGTTGATCGAGCTTCCTGCTCAGCCTTGCTACATCAACGCTGATGCCGGTCAGTTCGATACCGCGCTGATCAATATGGCTGTCAATGCCCGTGATGCCATGAATGGCGAGGGTACCTTGAGGATTTGTGTCGAGCCTGTCGGGCAAATTCCTGCGCGCCGCACCCATGCCGCGGTGGTTGGCGATTATGTTGCCGTGTCATTGATCGACACCGGCTCGGGCATCGATCCTGAACAGATTGATCGTATCTTTGACCCGTTTTTCACCACCAAGGACGTTGGTAAGGGCACCGGCCTGGGGCTCTCCCAGGTGTTTGGCTTTGCCAAACAGTCGGGTGGCGAGGTGTTGGTCGCGAGTCGGTTATTCGAAGGCAGCACGTTTACTCTTTACCTGCCTAGATCCGTTGCGACACCGGGTGCCGAATACGCTGCGATGGAGCCGGAACTGCAAACCAGTGGCGAAGGTGCTTGTTTGCTGGTGGTTGAAGACAACCTTGAAATTGGCGAGTTTTCCAGTCAGACGTTGAGAGAACTGGGATACGACATCCACTGGGCCAAGAGTGGTGTGGAGGCCCTTGAGGTGTTGGCGGAGCGAGCCGACGCTTTTCACGCGGTATTTTCCGATGTGGTCATGCCGGGCATGAACGGGGTGGAGCTTGCCCTTGAAGTTCAGAGGCTGTATCCAACGCTCCCGATTGTCTTGACCAGTGGTTACAGCCCTGCGTTGGCACAGGGTAACTCACAGGGTTTTACCTTTCTGCAGAAGCCCTATTCCGTGGAAGCGCTGGCCAGGCTGCTGCGTAACGAGATCAGCACGCGGCAGACACCGACAGCAAATAATCCGTAGCTGCCGAAGGCCGCGATGGCGGTGTGTCAGGACCAGCGCATCGCAGCCTTCGGCAGCTCCTGCAGGAGAGTGAGAGACGTGGGAGCGCACGAGCACCGCGAGGCCGCGATAGCGGTGTATCAGACAGGCCACGCTTTAAAAACTGGATTGAAATGCATTTTCTGTAGGAGCTGCCGAAGGCTGCGAAGCATTTATCCTGACACACCGCGCATCGCAGCCTTCGGCAGCTCCTGCAGCGATATGCTTTTTAAGCTGAATACTTCCACAATTTCGACAGGCGTGAAGTCATCTGGTCTCCTGCAGATTCACGCCGCGCCGCTGCTGTAGAAGCTCAATCTGTTCGGCTGGCAGCAACTGGCGCAAGCTTTTGTAGAGCACGCGGGTTTCCAGCAGATTCCAGACGCGGAGCATCGTTTCCAGTGCATCCAGAGGTTTGCTGATGAAATCCCGGGCACCCAGCGCCAGTGCGCGGATCCGCGTGCCTCGGGTAGCATCTGCGGTCAGTACCAGAATGGGCAGATACTCATGAGGTGAAATGCGCCGACCCAGTTGTTCGAGCACGGCGAAGCCATCGAATTCGGGCATGTGCAGGTCGAGAATAACCAGATCAGGCTCAAAGCTGTTGAACAACTCCAGCGTGTGGGTGGGCTGCGTGGTGCTCAACACATTGAGCAGCCCTTCACGGGCCAGTAACTGCTCCATGAGCTCGATATTGGTACGCTGATCGTCAATCAGCAGGATACGAAGATCTTGGGTCATACAGGCTCCGTGAGGAACTGATCAATCTGATCGTAAAACATCCGGACATTGATCGGCTTAATCAGGATGGCGGTAGCACCCGCTTCGCGTAACACGTTATGGGTCATCGGCGATGCGTCGGCGGTCATCATCAGGATAGGTGTATTGGCAGTGCGCGTTGCGTGACGCAGGCGGCGCAAAATTCTGATACCCGAAATATCAGGAAGGTTGACGTCAAGCAGAATCAGGTCCGGCGCATGGCGGGTCGCCAGATCGAGCCCCATTTGTCCCTGCATGCTGGAAAACAGCTGTATGCCGGGTCGCCGTTGCAACAATGTTTCGATCAGGGTCAGACTGGCCAGATTATCTTCGATGCAGAGCACACTGGCGTGATATCCAGCGGTTGATCGCCCAGGCTCATCACTCACCGCGTTGGGCAACAAAACCATTCGAGTCTCGTCCGGCTTAATGAAGGTATGCGGCAAACTGAGCGTGAAACGACACCCTGCATCGGGTGCGCTCAGGACGTCTAGGCTACCGTCCATCATTTCCAGCAGGTTTTTGCTCAGCGCCAGCCCGAGGCCAGTACCTTCTACCTGATGATCTGCGTTCAGTCGTTCAAAAGGCCTGAACAGCTTGTGTAATTGATCCTTGGCAATGCCGGGCCCTGTGTCCGATACCGTCACCGTAACGTGCTTGCCGTTTCGGGCAACCTGAATCGTGACTTCCCCCTCTGTACGGTTGTATTTGATCGCATTGGATAGCAGGTTAAGCAGCACCTGCATCAAGCGCTGACGGTCGGCGATAACACCTTCTTCGGCGCGGATCAGGGGAAGCGGCGCGATACGGATCCGGGCTTCGTTTGCCATGGGGGCGACCAGTGCCAGCGCTTCCTTCAAGGCCGTTTCCAGGCCGATGGGTTCCAGATTGACGGGCAGGTGGCCTGACTCGATTCTGGCAATGTCGAGAACTTCGTTTATTAACGTCAGCAGATGTTGACCGGCCTTGAGAATGTGCCCGATCTGTTGGCGTTGCGCAGGCTGAGGGTCAATCTCCAGTAGTTGTGCGAAACCAAGAATTGCGTTCAGAGGCGTGCGCAGTTCGTGGCTCATGCGCGAAAGAAATTCGCTTTTGGCCCGGCTGGCCCGTTCAGCTTCTTCCCGGGCTGCACTCAACGCTATTTCGGCCGCATGGCGGTCGCTGATATCCCGGGTCACCTTGGAAAATCCGCGCAAGGTTCCACTGTGGTCGTACTGGGCACTGATGACCACGCTGGCCCAGAATCGGCTGCCATCCTTGCGGCGGCGCCAGGCCTCTTCCATGAAATAGCCTTTGCTTCTGGCTTCTCGCAAGGCCATTTCCGGACGCTGAGGGCATTGTTCCGGCAAATAGAAAACCGAGAACGGTTGACCGAGGATTTCCTGCTCGCTGTAGCCTTTGATTCGTTCCGCCCCGACGTTCCATGAGGTGACGCGGCCGTTCGCGTCAAGGGCGAAGATTCCGTAGTCCTTGACCGCATCGATGATGAGTCGCAAGCGTTCTTCGTTATCGCGCAGAGCACCTTCGCGCTGGGCGAGCAGGTGGGCGGCTTCTACCAGACGCGTGCCCAACTGGCCAATTTCGTCCTGTTCCGGCGGCTGCGGCAGCAGTGGATGACCCAAGGCCAGGCGTTGCGCATTACGTTTCACATGTTCGACGCGACTGACGATACCTCTGGACAGCAACAGCATTGCCACGATCGCCGCAAATACTCCAAAGCACGCTGCCAGCAGCGTGGCGAATACCAGTTGCTCGCGGGTTTGCGTCGCGGCGGCACTGCGCTCGGCCAACAGCGTATCCTCGCGATTGCGCATGGCGCTGATCTGTTCACGCAGGGTGTCGAGAACCTGCTTGTTGTTCACAAGGATTTTTGTGACCTGCTCTGGATCCTTACCGTTGCTCAAGCGCAGTTTCGCCAGCGCTCCAAGCTTGATTTTGATCAGCGGCGTCATGAGTTGCAGGCGCTCACGAATTTCCGGATCGCGGACGTTGGCATCCAGACGCAGCAAGGCCGCGTCGATCAGCGGCTTTGCATTGTTGTAAGCAGGGAGGAAATCTTCGCGGCCGGTGAGCAGGTAACCCCGTTCGCTGGCTGCTGCCTCGGCGAGCAGGGTGTGAACCGCCTGAATATCGCCTTGTACCAGCAAGACTCTGCGCACATCCTCTTCGGCGCGTGCGGTCTGCCGTTCGGCAAGGTAAATCAGCACAAGCGACGACATGAGGATGATCAGGGGCAGGGCGATCGCAATCAGCGCCTTGCCCCGCAGAGGGAGATCCGCCCAGCGACTCACGTCCAGTTTCCATCAGGCTGGGCAACCAGCCCAAGAGCGATACCGCGCACCGCTGCCTGGGTTCGGTCAGAGGCATCGAGTTTGCTGATTACACGTTCGACATGAGCTTTGACGGTACCGGTAGCGATGCCCAGCTTTTCGCCGATCTCCCGGTTGCTGAACCCGCCTGCAACCAGCCCCAGTACCTGGCGCTCCCGCTCGGTCAGGTTTTCACGGGGTGCAGTGCCAGAAGCTCGGCGAGTGGCGATACGCCTGAGCAGCCGTGCACTCATCGCGCTGTTGAGGGCATCTTCTCCGGCGGCCACACGACGCAAGGCGTTGATGACTTCCTCGCGAGTAGCATCTTTGAGCAAATAGCCAACCGCACCGGCGGCGACAGCAGCCTCCAGGTGATCCGGACTGTCGTCCATGGTGAACATCACGACTTTTATTTCCGGCATGCGCTGTTGCAGAAGGCGTGCGGCACCCAGACCGTTGAGGATCGGCATGCGCACATCGAGAATGACAATGTCGGGACGCAGACGCTCGCACAGTTCCAGTGCCATCTGGCCATCGTCGGCTTGTCCCACCACTTCGAATTCCGGGTGTCCCGCGAGCAGTGAGATGAAGCCTGCGCGCGTCACTTCATGGTCATCTGCCATGACCAGTCGCAATGTCGTGCTCATGTCCGCACCTGCGGGCCAGGCAGCGGTACAGTCGCATTCAGACGGGTGCCTTTGCCGGGTTGACTGACGCAGGTAAAACGCCCGCCGACCAGATGTGCGCGCTCTTGCATTGCGGTTAATCCCAGCCCATCTGCGGAGCCTGGTTGAGAGGGCTGTCGGGCAGTAAACCCCCGGCCGACATCTTCAATCACTACGGACACATCGGCGTCACGCAGTTGCAGGGCCAGCAGGACGCTGCAAGGTCCCGCGTGCTTGAGAATATTGTTGATGCCTTCCTGGGCAATGCGGAACAAAGTGATTTCAATGGCGTCGGGTAAGCGCTCGACGTACTTCGCTGTCCATTGTACGGAGTAGCCTGCTTCGCGCAGCCGATCAGCTTCCTTGTCGATGGCCTGTGCAAGGCCGAAGTCATCCAGTACAACCGGACGCAGACCACTGATGACTTGCCGACCCTCACCCACACAACGCTGAGCCAGTTGCAGGATGGTTGTCAGTTCCTGAGCCAGTTGCGCGGGAAGCTCGGGGCATTGACTGGCGAAGCCCTGCAGGCGTTGGTGGAGCCCGGCCAGGGTTTGCGCCAGCCCGTCGTGCAGGTCGTAAGCGACGCGTTTACGTTCGTCTTCCTGGGCGCTGAATAAACGGTAGACCAGCTCCGACATGGCTCGCTCACGTGCCGACAGCGCGTCGAGCAAGCGACTGTTTTCCAGGTGTGCCGCGAGTAGCGTGGCCAGCAATTGCAGTGACTGCAGGTCTTCGGTGTCTGGTGCCGCGATGTTCGTGCTGTTCGCCAGCAGCAGTGCGGCAAACGGTTCCCCATCGGCGTTCAGCAGCGGCAAATGCAACATGCACGGGATCTGCGGGCAGGGTTGGACTCGCCATTCAGGCGCAAGGATTGTCCTGTCGAGGCGCGTTATCAGTGTGTCAAGGCGCTGCGGGTTGCCCTGACTGGCGCTGAGTCTGGCCGGCGCCTGGCCGGTCCACTCAAGCAGAACTCCCTGGTTCATGGCCAGAAACGCGCAGGCTCGTTGCAGCGCTCGCTGGCGCATGGCTGAAGGCGAAAGGCGGGTCAGTTCCTGGCCGGTATCCACAAGGAGTCGTAGACGAGCTGCACGACTTTCCCATTGGCGGTACTGGCTGCGCAGGCTAAGCGCGCTGGCCGAATCATCAGGGGGCTTGTGCATGTACTGCTCCAACACAGGGGCCGGATCCATTCGGCGAAAAGTGGCGCCATTAGACCTGTTTTCGATGTGGTGCCGCTATCTGCCAAATGGCATAGGCAGATCGAACCAATTGGCTGATGGCTGCGTATTCACAACGCGGCACAGTAGCTCCACCAAAAGCCGATAGGAATACCGTAAATGAAGCTCAACGTAAAAATGTCTGCCGTGACGCTGATTGCCCTGCTGGCGACTCCACTGGTCCATGCTGTGGATACCGCGCCGGTCAAACCGTATTCCTACACCGCAATTGCCCCGCAGCCGACTGACGTTAAAGATCGCGAAATTGCCGCATTGTTCGAGCGCTGGAACCGCACGCTGCAGACTGGTGACTCCGCCAAGGTAACGGCCCTTTATGCGAAGAACGCAATTCTGCAACCCACCGTATCCAACAAGGTCCGCACCACCCCTGCGGAGATCAAGGATTACTTTGATCACTTCCTGTTGCTGAAACCGGTCGGCGTCATCAACTTCCGTGAGATTCGTCGCCTGAACGAAAACAAGGCGCTGGATACGGGCGTATATACCTTCACGCTTACCGAAGCTGATGGCAGCAAACGCCAGGTCCAGGCGCGCTACACCTATCTTTATCAGAAGATTGACGGCGAATGGTTGATCCTCAATCACCACTCTTCGGCCATGCCGCAGCAGTGACTGTTCTTCGCTGATGAGGATCCGCTCGTCAGTTGCGCTGCACTTTGCGGTCGGGCTTTCTTCTTAAGTGAGTAGCCCGACGCGGTCGGGCATCTACCAGGAGAGGTGAGCATGACGAACCATCAGCGCGACCCTGAGCAGGATCTGGGCTTCGATCCGGACTCCCCTGATCTTGCAGACCCACAGGTCGACCCCGTGGGTCCGGCAAAGTCTCCCGAAGACGGCAAGGACATTAGCAAGGATAAACGCGTGGGCGATGATGACTACCCACCTTACAAGGCTGATGAATAGGCGTTTGGCCAGGCAACTGTCAGGCGCTTAACAGAAAGTTGCTGCCTGTTGCCGTGAGCCTGATCTGCTCTCCGGAAAGTGGCCTGCTGAGGAAAAACCCTTGGGCCTCATGACAGCCGTAGCCTCTGACGAGGTCCATGCACTTGAAGGTTTCGATGCCTTCAGCAACGGTTCGGTAGCCCAGCTGATGCGCAAGCTGGAAAATGGATTGGGCAATAACGCGATTACGTGGCTTGTTTTCCAGGTCGGTAATGATCGACTTGTCCAGCTTGATTACATTGGCAGGGATTTCATGCAGGTAGGCGAAGTTGCTGTAGCCGGTGCCGAAGTCATCAATCGCGACATCCACCCCAAGCAGACGGATATCTGCTAACTGAGCCAGTACCGTTGTGCTGGCTCTGATCCATTCGCCCTCGGTTATTTCCACCTCCACTCGATGTGCGCTGATCCCGTGCTTTTCACATCCGGCCTTCAATGCCTGAGCGATATCGATATGCTGAAAGTCCAGTGCGGAGAGGTTCAGGGAAACCTTGGCTTCGTTATCCAGCCAGGCGGCGGCGTGAGCCAATGCGTTATCAATGACCCAGCGCGTCACAAGGCTGATCTGGCCGGAGCGCTCGATCAGCGGAATGAATTCAGCAGGGGAGACCGGACCGAACACTTCATGATTCCAGCGAAGTAGCGCTTCAGCGCTGACCTGGCGGCCATCCTCCAGCCTGAAGCGTGGCTGGAAGACCAGGGAAATACCACCATTCGATAAAGCGCCCGCGACATCGTTTATCAACGATTCGGAGCGGCGCGATGCGCAGTTTGGATCCTCATCCCATACGGACCAGTCGATCCCGTCTCTGGCTGCCGTGTCCGCCGCGCTGCGAGCCTTGCGCAACAGATCACCGATGGACTGTTTGCCATCCGTACACACCGCAATGCCCATGCGAATGCCGGGCAACGTCGATATGGAATCCTCAGCGCAGGGTTCGCAAACCAGTGTGCTGAGCGTCAGGATCAGCTCGTTTTGATCCTGAGGCTGGGCAGGCAGCAGCAGGCACAGGTGGCGCTCACTGATGTGATAAGCCGTCAGCTCTTCACCCAACGCCTCATTAAGGCGAGTCGTAATGCTGGCAGCTTTGGCACCCACCAGCCCCGAGCCATGGTCGAGTGCAAAGTCATGGGTCCATTGGCTGTCGACGACTTCCACCACCATCAACAGGCGCGTAGACGCTTCGGTGTTCAGCCACGGACTCGCATTGTCGGTCAGGAATTGACGCAGATTGGGCAGGCCACTGGCGGCGTTGCGCATGCTGGTCTGCTGTCGATGTTCGATCTGCGAAATCACCATCTCGGCCAGGTCCTGAAGAACCAGCGTTTCCGCATGACTGAGTTGGTGAGGAAACTTGTCGATAAGGCACAGGCTGCCAATCGCATGCCCGTCACGCGTGACCAGCGGAGCACCCGCGTAAAAGCGAATACCACCTTCAACCGTCACCAGTTCATTGTCCATGAAGCGTGGATCGACGCAGGCGTCGACGACCTGCATGACACCGTCCTGCTTGATCGTGTGCGCGCAGAACGACTGATTGATAGGGGTTTGCGAGTTCTGGAAGCCGACTCTGCCAGCAAACCATTGGCGATCCTTCTCCACCAATGAGACCAGCACCGTCGGCACATTGAAATAGGCGGAGGCCAGTCGGCAGATGCGATCGAAATTCTCGTCGGCGGCAGTTTCCAGCCATTGAATGGCGCGAACTGCGGCCAGACGTTGTTTTTCGGCTTGTAGTGATAGATGCATGAACGTTCCGTACAGCCGCAGAGTGGTCGTGGTAGAAAGAGGCCTTGTGCCATCATAGCTGGGACGACTCTCTCTGCAGAAGGTTTCCTACGAACGGCTATTTTTTCACTGGATGTGAGGTTGCTTCAGTTTTTGAAAGTCGGCGATTTGGCCGCGACCAGGCGCAATGCGCTGGAAATGCTGCCAACCGCTGCAAATCCGGCACCGATGGCCAAGGCCAGAACAGGCCCGTGTTCACCGCTGATACCAAAACTCAGCGCAACCAGCGCCGCACCCGTGGCCTGACCGATCAATCGCGCAGTGGCGATGGTGCCACTGGCACCACTGGCGCGTTCCTTGGGCGCGCTGGTCATCAGCGCCTTCTGGTTAGGGGCCTGAAAGAATCCAAAGCCCAGCCCGCAGATAATCATTCGAATGCCGATTTCCCATGCGCTCGCATCAGCCGGGATCAGGGTCAGGGAAATCATTCCGGCGCACAGAATCGCCAAACCGATGCCGCCCAGCATTCCGGGGGCATAGCGGTCAGACAAACGCCCGGCAACGGGGGCAATCATGGCCACGACGACCGACCATGGGGTCATTAAGAATCCGGTCTGAATCGGATCGCGGCCCAACACCGTTTCAAAGAAGAAGGGCAGCGACACAAAGGCCAACCCTTGAGTCGCAAATGAGCAGAATGCAGTGATAGCAGAGAGCGCGAACATCGGGCGCTTGAGCAGGTCCAGTGGAAACATGGGGGCAGGGTGCCCGGCTTCACGACGCAGCATCACTGCGCCTGCAATCAGAAATACCCCCAGCGCGACGCAGACCCACGTCATGGAACCCAGTTGCGCGGCTTCGCTGAGCGCAAAGATCAGTGCGCCGAAGGTAATCACATTGAGCAAAGCAGTCAGCCGGTCAAAGCTCAATGTGCCGGGTTTGCTGACGGGCAGGGAGTTCCAGGCAAATACCAGTGCAAATACGCCGAGAGGCAGGTTGATCGCAAACAGCCAGGGCCAGTTCGCCACGGACAACACCAGAGACGCGATGGTTGGCCCCGCCGCAAATGAAGTGCCCACCACCAGGGCATTCATGCCCAGCCCGCGGCCCAGGCGTTCATGGGAGAAAATCGAACTGATCAACGCCGCGTTGACGGCCATGATTGCGCTCGCCCCAAGGCCTTGAATGACCCGTGCAATGGTCAGGGACGGCAGCGACCAGGCAAAGGTACATAGCGCCGAAGACAGCACAAACACAATCAGCCCACCCAGATAGACCTTGCGGTGCCCGATCACTCCACCCAAGGCGGCGAAGGGCAGTAAGGTTGCGACTGCCGCGAGCTGGTAGGCGTTGATGACCCATACCGAGGCGGCCGGTGATGCATTCAGGTCCGCTGCGATGCTGGGCAACGCGGTATTGGCGATGGCGGTATCAAGCGTTGCGAGGGCGATGGACAGCAGAATGGCGACCATTCCGCGAAATTCACGGGACGTCAGCCGGGTAGGCGTGGGGGAAGTGGCTTGATCCACAGCGAGGCTCCGCATGGTTGAGCAGGGGATGCCTGCTCAAAGCAGACGCTAAAGCGATCCTGCTGTTTTATACGGGTGCTGCGCAATGGTTTGTTGCAAAAGATTTCCGCGCTAAAGGCGAATCAGTTGTAGGAGCTGCCGAAGGATGCGATTGCGGTGTGGCTGGTTTATGCAGTCGCAGCCCTTGTCAGCTTCTATCAAAAAATGGATTAGCTGATTTGAAATGCTTTTGTAGCTCACGAACAGCGCGAGGCAGCGATGACGTCGGTTTGATCTAACGCTATCGCGGCCTCGCGGTGCTCGTGCGCTCCTGCAGGGAGGGCAGGTTGAAATCAGCAGCCAAGTAGGCTGTTAACCCAGCAGATCAGCCCCCAACTGGAACGCAACCCACAACGCCAGACCTGTCGCAAACACCAGCGCGATGTTCTCGAACAGGTTGTTGCGGTATTGCTTGTCGAGCAGCTTTTTCTGGTTGGACATGATCAGCAAGCCGAGAGAGATGATCGGCAGGCCGATAATGTTCAGTGCGTTTACGCCAATGGTCAGGGTCACGAAGTCCGGCATGCCGGGCAGCGACCACACCAGCGGGGTGACCAGAATGAACAACATGAACCACTTGTGCATCGGGTCCTTGTGAAATTCCTTCCCGTACTTCTCACGGCGCTTCGGAAGGATGTGTTGGAAGGCGTCAGTGATCAGCATCGGGAAGGCAGTGGTTTTACCCGCGATACTGGCGAACAGTGTGGCAAACACACCCACGAAGAAGATGTACCAGCCAGCCGAGCCGAAGAACATTTCCAGCGCTTTGCCCAGATCCTGCAGGTTAGTGACCTGTATGCCATTCGGACGCAGGATTTCTGCACCAACCACCCAGATTGCCAGGTTGATAATAATGCCGACGAGCACGGCAAACAGCAGGTCATTACGCTGAATTCGTTTGTGCTCAGGACCGATCCAGCCTTTTTCACGCATCACATACGGGTGAACGAAGTTAGCAATCGAACCGGCCACTGCACCGATTACCGAGACCGCCACCAGCAGGGCGCCGTGCACGCCTTCATCTGGCGGAATGCTGAAGCCGATGGTGCCTTTGAGGATGCCTACCATGTCCGGTTTGGACATGATCGCCAGCGCTAGAAACGCCAGTGTCATCAGGGCCAGCAGGCCTTTCATGACACCTTCGATCATGGTGTAGATGTTGCGTCCCACCAGCAACCAGACCGCAATCACCACCGCAAAAGAGCACAGCAGCGGTTGATTGATATGCAGCAGCATCGCCAGTGCTTCGCCCGCACCTTTGATCATGTACGCGTTAATGAGGTGACCCATTAGCAGGGCGTAGCCGAGCATGAACCAGGCAAAGATCGGATGGAGCTGGGCATAGCCTTCGAGGATGCTCATGCCTCTGTTATTACAGAGCTGGAAGCGGGCAATGATGTTGACGATGAGGAATCTGAGCAGCAGCGAAACCGCCAGTACCCACATCATGGCGTAGCCGTAGTTGGCACCTGCTACCGATGAGGTAATCAGGTCGCCGGCACCCAGCCATGACAACACCGCGATAATGCCAGGGCCAAGAAGCTTGGTAACTTTGGCAAAGACCGATTCACGCGCAGCAGTAGCTTTTTTATCGACGGAGCTGGTGCTCGCCATAGGAGGATCTCCATTGTTATTTTTAGTGAGACGGGGCAAGTCGAACACAACGTCAGACGTCGTACAACGTGAGAAGTTTTACCGAGTGTGTGCGGATGTTTCGGTGGGAAGAAGTGCAGGGAATGCAGGTGTGGTCGGACGGGCGGGCGGCGTGACGTGCAGGGCTTTTTTAAGAGCATCGTGCTGTCACGCGACGAAGACTCATTACATCTGTCGTGGGACCGACTTTAGCCGGGAAGCGTCTGCGGCGGACGACTCATTTGAATCGTCAGTAGTGCCGCCTTCCCGGCTGAAGCCGGTCCCACGATATTTAAGGTTGATCGCACCTTGTGTGCGGCGCGTGGCTAACACACAGGCGCTGTAGCTCTAACCCCCATCCGTATCGATATCCGCATCCTTGCCTTGTGTAGGGTGCAGATTGCTCGGCACTTTTTCCGGTTTTTCTTCGGGCTCATAATCAGGTGTGTAGGTATTACCTCCCGAATCCTGATTCTGCTCGAACTGTGTATCCGGCTGGCCTGGCGGCTTGCCTTGGGACTGGGAGCTGTTGCCCTGAGTCTGTTGATCATTCGACTGGGTTTGCGGGGCAGTGTCCGGTTCAATCGCCGGGTCATTGCGGTCGACTGGATTTTGATTTTGATCGCTCATTGTTCACCTCTGATTATTGTTCAGCTGCGATGGCTTACAAAAATCTGAGGGCTGTGTGTGCAGGTCGTTCGATCAATGTGACGACTGGCGAGGTATTGCCATAAACAGAGCGCACCTGCTGGGGCAGGTGACGCTCATTTGTCCGAGGGGGCGGGATCAGCCGTAGAGCCGTTCAAACGGCAGCCAGCGGACGAATGCACCTCCTTCAACCCAGGTGCGTGCCGCGGCAATATCCGGAGCGAAGTAACGATCTTCGTCGTAATGGGCAACCTCACTGCGAATCATCGCCAGCACTTCGCTGAGCTTCTCGGATGTGCGCAGTGGTGCATGCAGGTCGACGCCTTGCGCTGCGCCCAGCAGCTCGATAGCCACCACAGCGCTGCTGTTGCCCGCCATGTCGAGCAGCCGACGCGCAGCGAAGGTTGCCATGGACACGTGGTCCTCCTGGTTGGCAGAGGTTGGCAGGCTGTCGATCGAAGCAGGGTGGGCCAGGGTCTTGTTCTCCGACGCCAGTGCCGCTGCCGTTACCTGAGCAATCATGAAGCCCGAATTCAAGCCCCCTTCCTTGACCAGAAAGGCGGGCAGGCCTGACAGCGCCGGGTCTACCAGCTGTGCGATACGGCGCTCTGAGAGCGCACCGATTTCCGAGATTGCCAAGGCCAGCACATCCGATGCCATGGCGACCGGTTCTGCGTGGAAATTACCACCGGACAACACGTCGCCATCGGCGCTGAACACCAGCGGGTTGTCGGATACCGCGTTGGCTTCGCGCAGAAAAACACCCGCGGCGAAGCGCATATGGTCCAGGCAAGCGCCCATGACTTGTGGCTGGCAGCGCAGGGAGTAGGGGTCCTGCACACGACCACAATCCACATGCGATTCGCGGATCTCGCTTTTGGCCAACAGTTCGCGGTACAAGGCCGCTACGTCGATCTGTCCTGGCTGGCCGCGAACAGCTTGAATGCGGGGGTCGAACGGGACGTCGGAGCCCTTCAGGGCTTCAACACTGAGGCTGCCGGCAACCACCGCAGCAGTGAACAGCTTCTCGGTGGCAAACAACCCGCGCAGGGCCAGCGCAGTGGAGACCTGCGTGCCATTGATCAACGCCAGGCCTTCTTTCGGACCCAGGACCATCGGTTCAAGCCCCGCCAGCGCCAGCCCTTCTACGGCATCCATTTCCCTTCCCTGATGGCGCACGCGGCCGACGCCGATCAGGACTGCCGACATGTGTGCCAAAGGTGCCAGGTCGCCTGATGCCCCAACCGAACCCTGCGACGGAATGCACGGGTAAACCTTGGCAGCGTATAGCGTGCTCAGGGCCTGGATGACTTCCCAGCGTATCCCGGAAAAACCCCGGGCAAGCGAGCCGACTTTAAGGGCCATGATCAGTGCCACGCTGGCATCGTCCAGCAATGGACCTGTGCCGGTGCAATGCGAGAGCAGCAGGTTGCGCTGCAATTTAGCCAGAGACTCGGTGGGGATCGACGTGCGCGCCAGCAGGCCGAAACCGGTGTTGATGCCGTAGACGGTGCGTTGGTTGGCGATGATCTCGTTAACCGTTCGAGTGCTGGCATCGACCACTTCACGGGCTGCCGGATCAAGCTCGAAAGGGCTTTGCTGCTGATAGATGGCGCGCAATTGATCGAGGTTGAATTGGCCTGGCGTGAGGAGAAGTGTTGCTGGCATGGTGCGCGTTCCTGCTTGAGTTGTAGTTTCGCCGACCGGCTTGGGAATTTTCCGCCGTCGCGTACTGGGTTATATCATCCTGTATATACAAGATAAGGCAAAAGCCGGGCCAAGCAAATATGTTCCCGGTTTTGCTGGGCTTTAGCTGACATTTGTTGTTAGGCGGGAGAAGAGCTGTCACCGAAAGTGGCATGGTCCGGTGCGCGATGCGCGGCTTTGGGGCGGCTGGAAACGTTCGCGTAGTTGCTGGCACGTGGATCTGTAGGAGCTGCCGAAGGCTGCGATCGCAGTACGTCAGGATTGATGCTTCGCAGCCTTCGGCAGCGCCTACAGAAAACGCATTCCAGCTCCTGAAAATTGCATATTGTTGGGTCGGGAATATCGAACCGTTATTTTTTCCCGGCCAGCGCCTGTGTCACCTGTCCGATATTGCCCTGCAACTCAGCCAGTGGATCTTCGCCATCGACTGCCAGGACCAGCAACTGGCTACCTGCTGCGGTAATCGCAGCCTTGACCGGTTCTGGTGGTTGGCGATGGTCCAGAACCAGTGCGATGTCGTTGTTTTTGAGGGTGTCGCTCAGTTTTTGCAGTGCTTCAGGCGTCCACTGATCGTCCGCCAGTATTTGCGTATCCGCCAGTTCCAGATTCAGCCCGCTGATCAAGTAGCTCAGATGGTCGGAAAGGCTGACCACGCTGAGGTTATCGGCGCTGGCCAGACTCGCTTCGCTGTCGGCAGTCAGCTTCAGCAGTTGTTGTTTCAGCGCCGCCAGGTTGGCTTCGATATGGGGTTTTGCGGCAGGGGCGAGGCGCACCAGATCGGCCGCCATGACATCCGCCATGCGCCCCATATTGTTGCTGGAAAGCCACGGTTGACTGTTGAGCCCGTCGACACCCGGCCCCGGTTGCACGGCAATGCCCGGCAAGCCGCCATCCACCGGCCGTGCTGCATCGATCTCGACAATGCGGATGTTACTGCGCCGTGCGTTGGGGTACAGCGGATCATCGGGCCAGATGGAGCGCAGGCCGATCACGGCATCTGCGCCGGTCGATAATTTACGCAGCGCCTCGACACCGCGGCCTGTGAAATACGCCGTCTGGCGCGAGCCGGGCAGATTGGCAGCTGCGGCACGCTCCAGCACCACGCCGCTGTCTTTGAGCAGGATTTGCCCAAGGCCATAGGTGATTGGCAGGCTGGCCAGCACTCTGACGGGCGCCTGATTATCAGCCGCAACAGGCGCTGCGTGAGAGGTGGCACAGAGCAGGCCGCTGATGGCCAGTGCCAAGGTCAATTTACGCAACATTATCCAATATTCCCTTTGAGGCTCGGTACGGTGCCGCGAGCGATAGCGGCCAGAGCGAATGCCATGCCGGCGACGAGAATGATCGCCGCGCCGGACGGCACAGGCAGATCAAAAACGATCGGCAACAGGATGCCGCACAAGGTGCTGACGGTGGCGATGCCTACTGATATCCAGAAAAAGCCTTTCAGTGACTGGCTGAGCAGGCGTGCTGCAGCCGCCGGAATAACCAGCAGGGCGCCGACCAGAATCGCGCCGATGACTTTAACGGCGGCCACGGTAATCAGGGTCACCAGAATCACGAACAGGTAATCCAGCGCCTTGACTGCAACGCCACGTACGGCGGCGAGTTGCGGGTTGAAGCTGGCCAGCATGATGCGGTTGTAGAGCGGCAAACTCAGGCCCATGACCAGCGAGCCGACCACCGCGAGTACCAGCAGATCGCTGCCGTTGACGGTCAACACTGAGCCGAACAACACGTTCTCGAGGATGTGGATATTGATCTTGCCAGCCAGAATCAGCAGCAGGCTCGCACCGAAGGCCAGGGATACCGACAGGAAGACGCCAATCAGTGTGTCCGGCGCCAGGCCAGTACGATTGCGCAGGTAGTTGAGGACAATACCGAACAGCAGGCAGTAGCCGAACAGCGCACCGTACGGGCTCGTATAGGGTTCGCCGAGCAGGATGCCGACGGCTACCCCAGTCAGCGCCGCATGGCCCACGGCTTCGGAGAAAAAGGCGAAGCGCTTGACTACCACCAGTGTCCCCAGCCCGCCCAGCACCGGGCCGATCAGCAGCCCGGCCAGCAAGGCGTTGACCACAAAGCCATAGGCCAGTGCTTCAGGCAGGTAGCCGGATGACGCCAGCCCTTGAATGAAAAGACGAAACTGCTCGTAATCCATCAGGCAGCGCTCCCTTTGGTTGCGTCCACAGCTCTATCGTCCATAGCCCGAGGATGGGCGGAGAACAACGTCAGAAGGCGCTCAGGCGTCAGCGCCGTGGCTGCCGCTTCATCGAACAAGACCCTGCGATTCAGGCCGGTGACGTTATCAGCGAGGCGTTTCACAGCCTCAAGGTCGTGCTCGATCCACAGGACGGTGATACCTGCTTTGCGCCAGTCCCCCAGCAGCCGTTCAAAGACTTGAATACCCGCTTCGTCCAGCGCCGACATGGGTTCATCAAGTACCAACAGCTGTGGTGTCGGGATCAAGCCCTGAGCCAGCAGCACGCGCTGGCGTTCGCCACCGGACAGCGCACCCATGCGACGTTTGCGTTTGTCCTGCATGCCAACCCGTTCCAGCGCCTCGCCAATTGCTGCAGCGTAATGCTTTGACAGACCGAGAAACGCCGGACGACGCTGACACATCGCGGCCATGAAATCGTCCACGGTGATCGGCAGGCCGCGGTCGAATTCCAGCGCTTGCGGCACGTAGCCAATCAGCCCTGGCGAACCGGGCCATCGCAGGCTCAGTTGGCCTTGGTGGGGCATCTGGCCAAGCATGGTCTTGATCAGCGAGCTCTTGCCGCCGCCGTTGGGACCGACCAGTGCATGGATGCTGCCTGCGCGAACCTTGAAACTGACGCGATCAAGGATTGCGGTGCGACCGAGGGTCAGGCTGACATCAGCGAACTCAATGCCCGGTCCATCACCGGGAATCGCGATTTTCTCAGCAGCGGTCATGCGCCCGACTCCTGAATAGCGCGGACTACAGTGTCCAGGTTGCCTGCCATTTCTTTCTCATATTTGTCGGCGGTGTATTCGCCGTAGGAAATATGCGAGAGCGGATAGAGCTTGACCCCGGATTCGCGCTGAATGGTTTCGACGTAGGTGGACGGGAAATCCATCTCCGAGAAAATCACTTTCACGTCCAGTTCGCGCAGTTGGTCGATGGTTTTTTTCAACTGGCTAGGGCTTGGTTCAATGCCGTGCGCGGGCTCGACCACTGCCGTCACTTCCAGGCCAAACTCACGCAGCAGGTAATCATAGGCCGCATGCACGGTTGCAACCCGCAAGTCCGGGTTGGGCGCTTTGGTCAGTTTGGCCAGGGCGTCGGCACGCATCTGACGCAGACGTTTGCCATAGGCCCGCGCGTTGGCGGTGTAGGTTTTGGCATTGTCCGGATCAAGCTTGCCCAACTCGCGGGCAATATTGTTGACCTGGGCAATGGAGGCACTGATCGACAGGAAGGTATGAGGGTTGACCACTTTGCCTGCGCCTCGGGCTGCCACGCCGGTGGCAGCGAGCAGT
Organism: Pseudomonas viridiflava; assembly: GCF_900602065.1. GTDB lineage: Bacteria > Pseudomonadota > Gammaproteobacteria > Pseudomonadales > Pseudomonadaceae > Aquipseudomonas. The sequence continues at coordinate 275,069 of NZ_UWFN01000310.1, forward strand.
GGTACGTCGGCGTTGGCTTCGATCACCGGGATGTCCGGTTTTTCGCTGGCAGCAATCATGCGGTCGGCGAAGTCATCGTGACCTACGCCGTTGAGAACCACGACGTCCAGCGACCCGATGCGCTTGATGTCGTCGGCACGCGGTTCATAAGCGTGTGGGTTGAAGCCGGCTGGAATCAACGGCACGACTTCAGCCTTGTCGCCGACAATATTGGCCACATAGCTGTAATACGGGTGAAGCGTGATGCCAATGCGCAGGCGCTTGGCGTCGGCATTGGCCAGAGGGGCGAGCAGGGTGGCCAGCATGCCAACCAGTACTGCGCGCAGCAACGGTCGGCGTTTCAGAGAAATAGGCATGGGCGAGCAGTCTTCTTTCAAATGAGTGCGTGGGATCAGTGCTTGTGCTGGCGAGTCACACCGGCATCGAACTGGGCGACGACCTGTTGCCAGCCTGAGGCGATCAGGGCTTTGTCACTGACGTCGGTGATGGCCAGCTTGCTGTCGGAGGTCAGCGAGGGGCTGCGGTTGATCCAGATATCGGCCTGCGTGTCATCGGTTGCGCCAACCCGCAGCAGAAACGATCCGGCTACGGTCGGGGCCTGGCTCAGCCCAAGGTACGATTTGTCGATCATCCGCCAGGCATGCCCGCCACGGCTGACCGAGCTTGCGTCTTCGACAAATGGCGCGAGGCCTTCATCACTCAGCTGTTGCGGCGTCACCGGAGTGGCTTGTTCGGGCGCAAGCAAACGAATTTCGTCCAGTGTGACGCGCAGGTCGGCGTAGATCCCTTGTTCGGAAGCCGTCAGGTCGCGACGAGCATCCAGTTCATGGGCGGCCACTTTCTGCACGTCCTGGCTTTCGCCGTGCCAGCCAATGACGGTTCCTGCGACCAGCAGGATCAGCACACACAACGTCAGAACATAAAGGGTTTCGTGACCGGCACCCGCCGGACGGACTACTTGGTGGGTTGGCGTACTCATGGGGCCTCAATGTCTGCCTGGTCGATTTCGACCACGTGACCAGGGCCTGCATCGAACAGGACATAGAACTCGGAAGCCGGTTTCTTGAAGGTCACTGTCGAGTCTTCACCCAGTTTGCCGGGCACCAGAATGGTTTCGTCATAGCCGATCACATCAAGGGTTACGCCGGGCGCGCCGCTGCCGTCGGAAAACCCGCCTGTGCAGCGGATCTGTTCATTGTCGATCTGTTTGCACTCGCACATCGGGTTGTGGGCCATGGCCTGAGTGCTCAGGCCAAGCAGGCCTGCGGTGAGCAAGGGCAACGCACCGGCACGCAGCCAGCGCAGATAAGGTCTGCCGATCATGGTTTGACTCCTTGTTTTTTCAGCCAGGCAACGGTTGCAGGTGATGCCTTGGAGAGCGGAATGGAAGCCTGATGCATTGAGCCATCCCAGCCTTCCATGGTGATCCACAGTTCGGCATCGGGGTCGGTCCGTTCAGGAATCTGCATGAAGGCGCTCATGCGATAAGGCGAGCCGAAGAAAATCACCCCGGCGGCCCTCAGGCTGCGTGGCTTGCCGATGCGCAGGTAAGTGGCCTTGACCCGGTCGGCACATTCGGCACACAGCGCAGCATTAAAGGTCTTGGTGTAGCCGGATGCGCCCTCAAGGCGGGGGGCTTCAGCAAAAAACTCCGCCATGCGGATGCTCCACGGGCCAACCTGAACTTCGCCGATCTCACGCTGGCCAAGGCCGCTGTCGCCACGGAACAAGGCGACCTCGGTGAAATACTTGGGCATGAAGCCTAGCGGAATCAGCACCAGCAGAATGTTTATGTGGAAACGCCATTTATGCCAGAAACGGCTCAGGGACGATGGCGGTGGTGCAATGGCTGCCTTGCTCACAGGGTGTTCTCCGGGATCTCGGTGGCCATGGGCGAGAGCGTTTTTTGTCTGGCGCTGGCGCGTTCGGTTTTTTCACTGCGCTTGAGCGCGTTGAGGGTTGCCTGAGCGGTGCGCTTGGTCCAGATCAGCAAGCCGCTGAGTACCATCATGCTCAGGATCAGGGCGAAGAAAGTCCAGATCAGCTTGATCCATATCCCCCCGAAGTCCCCGGTGTGCAGGGGACGCATCGACTCGGTAACAAACTCCAGCGCGGAACGGTCCGACAAGAGGTGTGAAGTGGCGATTTCGCCGCTGTAAGGATTGATTTCAGCGGTCTGGAACATCAGCGGATACCAACTGCGGCCCGCAACGCTGATGTTGCTGTAGGCGTTGAGTGGCATGCTGACGGAGCTGGGCTCCAGGCCGGGAATCTTCTCGCGGGTGATCTCAACGGCTTTGTCGAGGCTGATCATCGGTGCCGGGCTGCCATCTGCCGTCAACGGAACACTGGCATGGGGGATCACCGAGGCAATCGGCGACTGGCTGGAAATACTGATCTGGTTGTCAAACAGGATGGCCTGAATCAGGAACCACATGCCGGTGATGGAAATCACGGCGATGAACCAGATCGACCAGATTCCGCTCAAGCGATGGAAGTCGCCCCAGAAAATCCGCGCCCCGTGCTGGATGCGCAACGTGGGCTTGAGGAAGCCTTTCCAGAATTTCTTGTAGACCACCAGTCCTGTCACCAGCGAGGCGAGCAGGGGGATGCTCAACAGCGACACCATGTACCAGCCCCATGAAAAACCGTTGGTGAACGGCACCAGCCACCAGCCATGCAGTGCGCGGGTGAAGGCGGGGAAGTCGAACGACGGGGCGAAGCCCTGAACAACACCGGTGTAAGGGTTGGCGTAAGCGACGACGGCGCGCCCGCCCGGGTAGGTTGCACGGACATTCAAGGCAAAGTAGTCGCCATCAGGTTCGGAGATCCTGCTGACCTTCAATTTCGGGTCATTACGCTGGATGGTCGCCTTTACCTCTTCAAAGCTCAGGCGTGGAGCATCGGCGGAGGGCTGGTTGGCGCGCATCTCCGGATTGACCAGCCACATGATCTCTTTGCTCACCACCGCCAGCGTCCCGGTGAAGCAAACGATCAGGACGAAGAACCAGATGGGCAGGGCCAGCCAGCTGTGGACGAGAAACCAGATTTTTGAACGGGACTTCTTAGACATGGAGTAACGGTCTCGATTCACGGTGTGGAGCAGCCCGATGGTCGCCCGGGCTTACAGTGTCCATAAAAAGCGGTCGTGGCTTTTGCCGACGCGACTGCTGCATATTACTAGGACGGATGAGAATCAAATACCCGCAGTGTTAATTCTCATTACATATTTAAAAGATGTTTCTGGATGTGTTTTTCTGGGGCGGTTCTTGGCTGCGCTGGCGCTCGGCAAATCAGTGACCTGTAGGAGCCAACTTGTTGGCGAAGCATCAGACCCTCGTAGCCAGATGCAAAAAAGGGAAGCCAGACTCGCGTCTGCTTCCCTTTTTTGACCACCGTGATCGCTTAGATCACCTGGATAATCGCCTTGCAGACGGTATCAATGTTGCTCTGGTTCAGCGCTGCAACACAGATGCGGCCGGTATCGAGGGCATAGATGCCGAACTCGTTACGCAGACGGTGTACCTGTTCGGTGGTCAGCCCTGAGTACGAGAACATGCCACTCTGGCGACCCACAAAGCTGAAGTCCTGACCTGCAGGGTTGTTGGCAAGACGCTCGACCATGGCCTGGCGCATGCCTTTGATGCGAACACGCATTTCTGCCAGCTCTTCTTCCCACTGCGCGCGCAGCTCCGGGCTGTTCAGCACGGCAGCCACAATCGTCGCGCCATGCGTCGGCGGGTTGGAATAGTTGGTGCGGATCACACGCTTGACCTGAGACAGAACGCGAGTGGTTTCTTCCTTCGATTCAGTGATGATCGACAGTGCGCCGACGCGCTCACCGTAGAGCGAGAAGGATTTGGAGAACGAGCTGGAGGCAAAGAAGGTCAGGCCTGACTCGGCAAACAGACGAACGGCAATAGCGTCCTCGTCAATGCCTGCACCAAAACCCTGATACGCCATGTCCAGGAATGGCACGTGGCCTTTGCTCTTGACCACTTCCAGGACTTTTTTCCAGTCTTCCAGCGTCAGGTCAACGCCGGTCGGGTTGTGGCAGCACGCGTGCAGCACGACGATCGAACCAGATGGCAGGTTCTGCAGGTCTTCCAGCATGCCGGAACGGTTCACGTCGTGGCTGGTCGCATCATAGTAACGATAGTTCTGCACCGGGAAACCGGCTGTTTCAAACAGGGCACGGTGGTTTTCCCAGCTTGGATCGCTAATGGCCACAACGGCATCAGGACGCAATTGCTTGAGGAAGTCAGCACCGATTTTCAGTGCGCCTGTGCCGCCGACGGCCTGAGTGGTCAGCACGCGGCCAGCGGCGATGAGTGGCGAATCAGCGCCAAACAGCAGCTTCTGTACTGCCAGATCGTAGGCAACGATGCCGTCGATCGGCAGATAGCCACGAGGAGCGTGTTGAGCCACGCGAATAGTCTCTGCTTCGGCAACGGCGCGCAGAAGGGGGATGCGACCTTCTTCGTTGCAATAGACGCCCACGCCAAGATTGACCTTGGTAGTGCGGGTATCGGCATTGAATGCTTCGTTGAGGCCCAGGATAGGATCGCGTGGTGCCATTTCGACAGCGGAGAACAGGCTCATTTTTGTGGCGGCTCTGTGTGAGAAGTGAGGGGAAACCCGCTCTGACCCGAATGCGCCAGAGCGGTGCACAAACGGGGAGTCAGTATAGAGGCCATCTCTGGCCGGGGCGACAGCCAGGGGCAGATTTTTTGCGGGTTTTTGCGGTTATTTGTCTGCCTTTAGTCATATTGCGGCCTGCCTCCTTTAATAGCCGCCTGTTTGAAGGGTTGAAAGCTGGTGATAGCGGCTCCATCTGTAGTTCCATCACTTCATATTCTGTACGACTGGTCCGCTAGCCGGGTCAGACGCATGCATTTCTCTGGTTTTCGCCCTGCGCCTTGCCTGAGTGCAAGCCCGCAAGCCAATATCCCGCAGGCCTGCGCACGTCATTAATCAGAACCTGCGCACGCTATTAAAGAGGTACGTTATGTCCGAGTTTCAGCTCGTAACCCGTTTCGAGCCTGCCGGTGACCAGCCGGAGGCCATTCGCCAGTTGGTCGAGGGTATCGATGCCGGCCTGGCGCATCAGACCCTGCTGGGGGTAACCGGCTCGGGCAAGACGTTCAGCATTGCCAACGTGATCTCTCAGGTGCAGCGCCCTACCTTGGTGCTTGCCCCTAACAAGACCTTGGCAGCGCAGTTGTACGGGGAGTTCAAGGCGTTTTTTCCGAATAACGCCGTGGAATATTTCGTTTCCTACTACGACTACTACCAGCCCGAAGCCTATGTGCCGTCATCGGATACCTTCATTGAGAAGGATGCTTCGATCAACGACCACATCGAACAGATGCGGCTCTCCGCGACCAAAGCGTTGCTGGAGCGCAAGGACGCCATCATCGTTACCACGGTTTCCTGTATCTACGGCCTGGGCAGCCCGGAAACCTATTTGCGGATGGTGCTGCATGTCGACCGGGGCGACAAACTCGACCAGCGTGCCTTGCTGCGGCGTCTGGCCGACTTGCAATACACCCGTAACGACATGGACTTTGCTCGTGCAACCTTCCGGGTGCGTGGCGATGTGATCGACATCTATCCTGCTGAATCTGACCTTGAAGCGATTCGCATCGAGCTGTTCGATGATGAAGTGGAGAGCATTTCGGCGTTCGATCCGCTGACCGGTGAGGTCATTCGCAAGCTGCCACGCTTCACGTTTTATCCCAAGAGTCACTACGTGACCCCCCGGGAAACGCTGGTTGAAGCGATGGAAGGCATCAAAGTCGAATTGCAGGAACGCCTGGAGTATCTGCGCAATAACAACAAGCTGGTCGAGGCTCAGCGCCTTGAGCAGCGGACCCGCTTCGATCTGGAGATGATTCTGGAGCTGGGGTATTGCAACGGTATTGAAAACTACTCGCGCTACCTGTCGGGCCGTCCGTCCGGCGCACCGCCGCCAACGCTCTACGATTATCTGCCGCCCGACGCGTTGTTGGTTATCGACGAATCCCACGTCAGCGTGCCGCAGGTAGGTGCCATGTATAAAGGCGACCGCTCCCGCAAAGAGACACTGGTGGAATATGGCTTCCGTTTGCCATCAGCGCTGGATAACCGGCCGATGCGCTTTGATGAGTGGGAGGCGGTCAGCCCGCAGACGATCTTTGTTTCCGCGACGCCGGGTAATTACGAGGCGGAGCACGCGGGTCGCATCGTCGAGCAGGTTGTGCGGCCAACGGGGTTGGTTGATCCGCAGATCGAGATTCGTCCGGCGCTGACTCAGGTCGATGACTTGCTCTCGGAAATCACCAAGCGTGTCGCGCTGGAAGAGCGGGTGCTGGTCACCACATTGACCAAGCGCATGTCCGAAGACCTCACGGATTACCTGGCTGATCACGGCGTACGGGTGCGTTATTTGCACTCGGACATCGATACGGTCGAGCGGGTGGAGATTATTCGCGACCTGCGGCTAGGGACGTTCGACGTATTGGTGGGCATCAACCTGCTGCGCGAAGGTCTGGATATGCCGGAAGTTTCCCTGGTGGCTATTCTCGATGCCGACAAGGAAGGCTTCCTGCGTTCCGAGCGCTCGCTGATCCAGACCATTGGTCGTGCGGCCCGTAACCTCAACGGACGGGCCATCCTCTATGCGGATCGCATCACCGGCTCCATGGAGCGCGCGATTGGCGAAACCGAGCGCCGTCGCGACAAGCAGATCGCCTTCAACCTCGCTAACGGGATTACCCCCAAAGGCGTGTTCAAGGATGTCGCGGACATCATGGAAGGCGCGACGGTGCCGGGCTCGCGCAGCAAGAAGCGCAAAGGCATGGCCAAAGCTGCGGAAGAAAGTGCCAAGTACGAAAACGAATTGCGCTCACCGAGCGAGATCACCAAGCGTATTCGTCAACTGGAAGAGAAGATGTACCAGTTGGCCCGCGATCTGGAGTTCGAAGCGGCAGCGCAGATGCGCGACGAAATCGGCAAATTGCGCGAGCGGTTGCTGACGGTATAGCTGCACCGTTATTGCTGGCCGTGTTTGCCTCGAACCGACTAAAACCGATCCCACTGAATGACTAGGTCTAACTGTGGGAACGGTGCTTGGTCTGGGCGGCATTCCGACGATAAACGATAACGCGGTATGTCTTCTACCTACGTCTCATGCATCGCGGGCAAGCACCGCTCCCACAGGTTGCCCGGTACCTGCTTCACTTTTTCGGCGGCGCCACACCGCTGGAGCCTAAACCCCCACGCCTGTTAAGATTCACGGCTTGTTCGACCTATTCGGAATTTTCCATGACCACCGTTCGTACCCGCATCGCGCCTTCGCCTACTGGCGACCCTCACGTTGGCACGGCTTATATCGCGCTCTTCAACTACTGCTTTGCCAAGCAGCATGGCGGTGAGTTCATCCTGCGCATTGAAGATACCGATCAGTTGCGTTCGACCCGTGAGTCGGAACAGCAGATTTTCGATGCGCTGCGCTGGCTGGGTATCGAGTGGAGTGAAGGTCCGGATGTGGGTGGCCCGCACGGTCCTTACCGTCAGAGCGAGCGCGGCGATATCTATCAGAAGTACGCTCAGCAACTGGTTGAACTGGGCCATGCCTTCCCGTGCTTCTGCACCGCTGAAGAGCTGGATCAGATGCGCGCCGAGCAGATGGCCAAGGGCGAAACTCCGCGTTATGACGGTCGTGCCTTGCTGCTTTCCAAAGAAGAAGTCGCGCGTCGTCTGGCGGCGGGCGAGCCTCACGTGATCCGCATGAAGGTGCCGAGCGAGGGTGTTTGCGTGGTGCCAGACATGTTGCGTGGTGAAGTGGAGATCCCGTGGGATCGCATGGACATGCAAGTGCTGATGAAGACCGATGGTTTGCCGACTTACTTCCTGGCCAACGTCGTCGACGACCACTTGATGGGCATCACTCACGTCCTGCGTGGCGAGGAATGGCTGCCATCGGCTCCCAAGCTGATTCTGCTCTACGAGTACTTCGGCTGGGACAAGCCACAGCTGTGTTACATGCCGCTGTTGCGTAACCCGGATAAAAGCAAGCTGTCCAAGCGCAAGAATCCGACCTCGGTCACGTTCTACGAGCGCATGGGCTTCATGCCTGAAGCCATGCTCAACTACCTGGGTCGCATGGGCTGGTCGATGCCGGATGAGCGCGAGAAGTTCTCGCTGGAAGAAATGGTCGAGCACTTCGATCTGTCGCGAGTTTCTCTGGGTGGGCCCATCTTCGATATCGAGAAGTTGTCCTGGCTCAATGGCCAGTGGTTGCGTGAGTTGCCAGTCGAGGAGTTCGCTGCTCGACTGCAGCACTGGGCGCTGAACCCTGAATACATGATGAAGATCGCGCCACATGTGCAGGGCAGGGTAGAGACCTTCAGCCAGGTCGCACCATTGGCCGGTTTCTTTTTCGCCGGTGGCGTGACGCCGGATGTGAAGCTGTTCGAGCACAAGAAGCTATCCCCTGAGCAGGTGCGTCAGGTCATGCAGTTGATCCTGTGGAAGCTGGAGTCGCTGCGTCAGTGGGAGAAGGACCGGATCATGGGCAGCATTCAGGCGGTCGTTGAGCACCTGGAGCTCAAACTGCGCGACGCCATGCCACTGATGTTTGCCGCCATCACCGGTCAGGCCAACTCAGTGTCGGTGACTGATGCCATGGAAATCCTCGGCCCTGACCTGACTCGCTTCCGCTTGCGCCAGGCGCTTGATCTGCTGGGCGGCGTGTCCAAGAAAGAAAACAAGGAATGGGAAAAGCTTCTGGGTGCCATCGCCTGAGGCAATGCCTGTGCCTGTCAGCCCCCCGGTTTTCCGGGGGCTGAATGGTAAGTGGTTGTATTACCGACAAAAAACTTTAGAAATTGTTAAAAATAAATTTGACAGCCCTGCGACTCACGCTTAACATGCGCCCCGTCCACTGATGTGGGGCTTTAGCTCAGCTGGGAGAGCGCCTGCATGGCATGCAGGAGGTCAGCGGTTCGATCCCGCTAAGCTCCACCAAATTTAGAGTTTCAAAGCTCGGCTACAATGCTTTGAAACGGTGCAAGATGATCGGATCCAGCGTCGATCATCAGCATCAAGAAGGTTTAGTCCCCTTCGTCTAGTGGCCTAGGACACCGCCCTTTCACGGCGGTAACAGGGGTTCGAGTCCCCTAGGGGACGCCATTTTAAAATGCATCATTTGAAAGTGATGTGAGCCGCGAGGCGATAAATCCGGGGCTTTAGCTCAGCTGGGAGAGCGCCTGCATGGCATGCAGGAGGTCAGCGGTTCGATCCCGCTAAGCTCCACCAATTTTGCCAGGGTTCGCTAATAAGCGAATCTGCTCGAAGGTTTTGCGTCCCCTTCGTCTAGTGGCCTAGGACACCGCCCTTTCACGGCGGTAACAGGGGTTCGAGTCCCCTAGGGGACGCCACGATTTCTCGCTCTGCGAGACCAAGGGTCATTCGATTATTGAATGGCCCTTTTGTTTTTTTGGCGGTTTAAATTCTGCCATTCCTGTATGACTCCCTCAGATATCATCCCAACGCCATTCTGTCTGCGACAGGCGGTGCCTCTTGTGCTTGTCATTCCGGATTATGCGAATAATATTATCTTCGTAATCTGGAGGTGCCCAATGAAAGATAAAAAAGCACAAACCCGTGAACGTATCCTGAGCGCAGCCAGCACCGCGTTGATCACACAAGGCCCCGAGCAGCCCAGCGTCAACGAAATCATGGCGGCGGCAGGGCTGACAGTCGGTGGGTTCTACGCGCATTTCGACAGCAAAGAAGCGCTGATGCTCGAAGCGTTCGATCATTTGCTGAGTCAGCGCAGGGCCTCGGTAGCGCAGATCGACGATCAGCTTCCCGGCGAGGAGCGGCGTGCGTTGCTGGCAGCATTTTATTTGTCGCGTAAACATCGGGATGCCACTGAGCTGGCTTGCCCACTGCCATCGACGGTTGGCGAAATGTCGCGATTGCCGAAGCTTTTTCAGGCGATGCTCGCCGAGCATCTGGAACTGATGGTCGCGCAGCTGTCGGCGGCGCCTGAAGAGGCTGACAAGGTGTTGGCCGATGTTGCATTGATGGTGGGCGGCCTGGCGCTGGCCAGAGCGCTGGGTAATGGCGATCTGTCAGATAGAGTCCTGCGTGCGGCCAAGTCGGCAGTTGTTTGAAGAGCGTATAGCTAACTGTTTTTCTGTAGGAGTGAGCTTGCTCGCGATAGCGCCAGGTCAGTTAGTCAATCATCGTCAAACCTGACGCTATCTCGAGCAAGCTCACTCCTACAGGCCGGAAAAGGCCTGTCCAAACGACGCATCTTTGGTGTTGGTAATAAGTCTTCCCGGATAAATCCGGTCCCACAGGCCGCCGTTGCTGTGTGTTTGGTTACACTCACCTGCCAACACAAAACACCAACGCAGGAGCAAGTATGGTCTGGGATCTGACAACGCCTTTTGTGATCGACCTCAATGTGTCCGCCGACGATATTGACGGGTTGGGGCATGCCAATAACGCCGTTTACGTCACATGGCTGGAACGTTGCGCCTGGCGGCATTCGCAGCAGTTGGGGCTGGACCTGAGCGAGTACCGTCGACTGGATCGGGCCATGGCGGTCGTCAGGCATGAGATTGATTATCTCGCGAGTGCTTATCAGGACGATGAACTGCAGTTGGCAACCTGGATTGTAGATTGGGACAAACGCTTGAAAATGACTCGACGTTTTCAGCTTCGGCGCCCCGGTGATGGCGTGACGCTGTTACGTGCGCAGACCACCTTTGTCTGCATCGAACTGTCCAGCGGCAAGCCCAAGCGCATGCCAGCAGAGTTCATCGACGGTTATGGGGTCGCCATGGCAAATCCTCTGGTTTCCAATCCCGCCAGCGCGCCGTAAACTGCCGGACTTTTTTTCGAGTGTGACCCATGCAAATTGCTCTGGCGCCCATGGAGGGACTGGTTGACGACATCCTGCGCGATGCCCTGACGAAGGTGGGTGGTATCGATTGGTGCGTGACCGAATTCATCCGGGTGTCCGAGCGTCTGATGCCGGCCCATTATTTCTATAAATACGCCTCTGAGTTTCACAACGGCGCGAAGACCGAGGCCGGTACTCCGCTGCGTCTCCAGCTATTGGGTTCCGATCCTGTCTGTCTGGCAGAAAACGCCGCGTTCGCCTGTGAGCTGGGTGCGCCGGTGCTGGATCTGAACTTTGGCTGCCCGGCCAAGACCGTTAACCGCTCCCGCGGCGGCGCGATTTTGCTCAAAGAGCCCGAGCTGTTGCATTCCATCCTCCGTCAGGTGCGCAGCGCGGTCCCTAAACACATCCCGGTCACGGCCAAGATGCGCCTGGGGTATGAGAATACCGACGGCGCGCTGGATTGTGCCCGGGCGCTGGCTGACGGTGGTGCTGAGCAGATCGTCGTGCATGCCCGTACCAAGGTAGACGGCTACAAACCGCCTGCACATTGGGAGTGGATCGCGCGCATTCAGGAAGTGGTCAAGGTGCCGGTCGTCGCCAATGGCGAAATCTGGACCGTGGATGACTGGCGTCGCTGCCGGGAAATCTGCGGCGCTCGGGACATCATGATTGGTCGCGGGCTGGTGGCACGCCCTGATCTGGCGCGACAGATTGCTGCAGCGCAGAAAGGCGAGGAGGTGGTGCCTATGACCTGGGCCGAGTTGCAGCCCATGCTGCGGACCTTCTGGTTGCAATGCCTGGAGAAGATGACCCTGATTCAGGCGCCAGGCAGGCTCAAGCAATGGCTGGTGCTGTTGACCAAAAGCTACCCGGAGGCAACGCAGATGTTTGACGCGTTGCGTCGCGAAACAGACTGCCAGCGAATCAGTGTTTTGCTCGGTGTCAGTGCCGACGAACGGTCATAAAAAATCTGAAAATAAACTCTTGAAAAGCTTTTGGCCGACCCTAGTTTAGGGATTACGCGATGCCGAATTCGGGTCGCGGATTAAACCACTCGCTGTTTACAGGAGATTTATCATGACTACTGCATTTTCCCTGGCTCCACTGTTCCGTAGCTCTGTGGGCTTTGATCGTTTCAATGACCTGTTCGAGGCTGCCGCACGTAATGAAACCGCTGGCGGGTATCCTCCTTACAACGTCGAGAAGCATGCGGATGATCAATACCGCATCGTGATCGCAGCCGCAGGCTTTGTTGAAGAAGATCTGGAGCTTCAGGTAGAGAAGGGCGTGTTGACCGTTTCCGGTGGCAAGCGCGAAAACACTACCGAAAACGTGACTTACCTGCATCAGGGCATCGCCCAGCGCGCTTTCAAGTTGTCGTTCCGTCTGGCCGACCACATCGAAGTGCAAAATGCCGGTCTGTCGAATGGCTTGCTGAATATTGATCTGTTGCGTCTGGTGCCTGAAGAAGCCAAGGCCAAGCGTATTCCGATCAATGGACAGAAAGTCCTGAATAGCTGATTGTTATCCGTCAGCATAAAGAAGGCGCCTCAAGGCGCCTTCTTTCATCCCAGCAGATTCAGCTGACTGTCCTCAAATAGACTTTCAGGCTGTCTCAGGCGTTTTTCGAATGCGCTCAATGTCAGCGGCTCGCTGAACAGGTATCCCTGATACAAGCTGCACCCCAACTGCTCAAGAAACTCCAGTTGCAGCGGTTGCTCAACACCTTCGGCAATCACCGTCAGATTCAGGCTTTGCGCCATGGCTACGATGGCCCGGATGATTTCTGCGTCATTGGGGTCGGTGGTTGCATCGCGGATGAATGACTGGTCGATTTTCAGCGCATCGACCGGCAGCCGCTTGAGGTAGGTCAGCGACGAATAGCCCGTGCCGAAGTCATCCATGGCGAAACTGACGCCGAGCTTTTTCAGTTCGTGCATTTTGGCGATGGTGTCATCCAGGTTCTGGATGACGATGCCTTCGGTGATTTCCAGTTTGAGCAGGTTGCTGGGCAAGCCATTGACGTGCAGGCAGCGTTTTACCCGTTCGACGAAGTCGTTCTGACGAAACTGGCGGGGGCTGATGTTCACACACAGGCTGAAATGCCGCACATCGATCAAGTCGTTTTGCAGCAATTTACTTGCAGTCCGGCAGGCTTCTTCAAGGATCCAGGCGCCAACCTCCATGATCATCCCGCTTTCTTCGAGGATCTGAATAAACTGGTTGGGCGGCAGGTTGCCGCTTTCCGGATGTTCCCAGCGCAGCAGCGCTTCTGCGCCGATGATGCGATTGATCCGGGTATCCACCTGGGGCTGGTAGCACAGGCTGAACTCGCCGCGGGGCAGAGCCATGCGCAGGTCATTTTCCATGCGCAGGCGTTCGCTTGCCGCTTTTTGCATGGACTCCTGAAACAGTTGTGTGGCGTTACGGCCAGAGTCCTTTGCGCGATACAAGGCAATATCCGCACGCTTGAGCAAGTCGGCGCTGGTCAGGCCGTGGTCCGGGATCAGTGCGATGCCGATGCTGGGTGTGATTTGCAGTCGCTGATTGTCCAGAAACATCGGCTGGGCGAGCAGGGCGCGAAGCATGTCGGCTAGCTCTAGCACCTGATCGGTAACATCGTCACGGCTACCTTCCAGGCCGCTGATCAATACCACGAACTCATCTCCGCCCAGGCGCGCGACGGTGTCCTCCAGGCGCACGCTCGCTTCGAGTCGTGCAGTGACGATCTTCAGCACGCTGTCGCCCACCGGATGGCCCAGCGAGTCATTGATGTGTTTGAAGTGATCCAGGTCCATGAAAAGCAAGGCGCCGCGTAGATTGTGACGCTGCAACAGGATTATCTGCTGGCTGAGACGATCCATGAGCAACGCCCGGTTGGGCAGATTGGTCAGGGAGTCGTGATAGGCGAGGTGCTGGACCTGCTCCTGCGCGCTTTTCAGTTCGCTGATGTCCCGGGCATTCATCAGCAGGCATTCGACATCATTGAGGGTAATGGCTTCAACCGATACTTCAGCGGTGACGTGAGAGCCGTTCTTGTGACAGCCGGTCATCTCCCGGTGATGCACCCGGCCATTCTCTTCAAGGTCCAGGATTAACTGCTCGCGTTGGTTAATGTCCGACCATATCCCCAGTTCAGTGACGGTGCGACCGATGACTTCTTCTGGGGTAAACCCCAGTAAACGGCAAAATCCGCCATTTACTTCCATATAACGGCCGCTTGCGCGTTCCGTGATGGTTATTGCGTCAGGACTGGCATGGAACGCTTTGGCAAACTTCTCTTCGCTGGCCTTCAGGGCGCGTTCGGCGCGCAGGTGGGCGCTGTTGTCCATAAATGTACTGAGTAAGAACAGTTGCTGGTCCAGCTCGATTTTCAGTGCACTGAAGGTGCCTTCGACCAGCCGACCATCCCGTGTCCGTAATTGCACATCCAGCCGGACGGGGTCATCCTGCATGATGACTTTCTTGACCAGGTTATTGCGCTGCTCGCTGTCGTCCCATAAACCCAGGTCGATACCCGTCTTGCCAATGGCTTCGGCAGCGGGCCAGCCCAGCAGGGTTTCGAACTGGCGATTGACCTCGCAGATAATCCCGCTGTCGATGCGGGACAGGATCACCACATTGGGACTGAGGTTGTATAACGTCGCAAAACGCTTTTCCGATTCACTCGGCGGCGCTGCGGCGTCGGGTGATTGAAAGGTAATGCTGTCTGCAGGTATTGGCATGTGATCACGCGCCTGTAAGTAATAGAGGCAGTAATACGATCTTCAGCGGTAACAACCTTTCAGGATTGGATAGCCTGTGCATCGAGTAACGCCATGAATGCCCGTGCCGCATTCGACAACGTGCGTTCCGTATGAAGAATGTAGCCTAGCTGACGACTGAGCTGTATGCCCGGTAAAGGAATGCGCGCTACTTGTTCATCCAGCATAGTCCGTGGCAGCACGCTCCACGCGAGCCCTATGGAGACCATCATTTTGATGGTCTCCAGATAATTGGTACTCATGGCGATGTCGGGCTTGAGTCCTTGGGCCTCACATAAGCCGCTGACGATGTGGTGAGTGAACGTGTTGTTGCCCGGGAAAACCGCCGGGTAGCGAACCACGTCCTGCAGGCTTACTGGACCGCTGTTGACCAGTGGGTGTTCGGGGGCGGCGACAAAGTCCAGCGGGTCGTCCCAGACCGGCATGGCTTTGACCAGCGTGTGTGGGGTTGGCGCAAGGGTGATGACCGCCAGTTCTGCCCGGCCATGAAGAATCTCTTCGTAGGCCACTTCCGAGTCCAGAAACTGGATGTCCAGCGCCACGTCCGGAAAGCGTCGGGTGAACTCCCGGAGCAGGGGCGGCAGACGGTGCAGGCCGATATGATGGCTGGTCGCCAGGGTCAGACGGCCGGTGACTTCCCCGGTCAGGTTAGTCAGCGCCCGGCGCGTATCGTCCAGCACGTTGAGAATCTGATAAGCCCTGGGCAGCAAAGCCCTGCCAGCCTCGGTCAGGCTGACTTCACGGCCCAGCCGGTCAAACAGGCGAACGTTCAATTGTTGCTCTAGCCCGGCAATGCGTTTGCTGATGGCCGGTTGGGTCAGGTGCAGGCGTTCACCTGCTCCGGAAAAGCTGCCGGTCTCGGCGATGGCTATAAAGGCATTAAGGTTGGCCAGATCCATTTCAGATTCCAGTTGGTTATCCAAAGCATAAAAATTATGAATTTGAGTTATTTAAGCATATTCCATAGCATTGCCTCACAAGCCAAAGGGTCATCAGTTGATTGCCCAGGGCATAGAAAGATAGAAATACGCTGATGAGGAACCATCCGATGGCCGGCAAAACGTTGTACGACAAGCTCTGGGATTCGCATGAAGTAAAAAAGCGCGATGATGGCTCGTCGCTGATTTACATCGACCGCCACATCATCCACGAAGTGACCTCGCCGCAAGCCTTTGAAGGTCTGCGTCTGGCGGGCCGCAAGCCATGGCGCATCGACGCCAACATCGCTACTCCGGACCACAACGTACCGACTACACCGGAACGTAAGGGTGGTATTGAAGCCATTGCCGATCAGGTGTCGCGTCTTCAGGTGCAAACCCTTGATGACAACTGCGACGAATACGGCATCACCGAATTCAAGATGAATGACGTGCGTCAGGGCATCGTCCACGTGATCAGCCCGGAGCAGGGCGCTACCTTGCCGGGCATGACCGTGGTGTGTGGCGACTCTCATACCTCTACTCACGGCGCATTTGGCGCGCTGGCCCACGGCATTGGTACCTCTGAGGTTGAGCATGTGCTCGCCACTCAATGCCTGGTCGCCAAGAAAATGAAAAACATGCTGGTTTCCGTTGAAGGCCAGTTGCCTGTCGGCGTGACGGCCAAGGACATCGTTCTCGCGGTCATCGGCAAGATCGGGACGGCCGGTGGTAATGGTCACGCCATGGAGTTTGCAGGCAGTGCGATTCGTGATCTGTCGGTCGAAGGTCGTATGACCATCTGCAACATGTCCATTGAGGCCGGTGCTCGCGTCGGTCTTGTAGCGACAGATGAAAAAACTGTTGCTTATGTGAAGGGCCGTCCTTTCGCACCTAAAGGCGAGCAGTGGGACTTGGCGGTTGAAGCCTGGAAGGATCTGGTCTCCGATCCTGATGCGCACTTCGACACCGTGGTCAAACTCGACGCTGCGCAGATCAAGCCGCAAGTCAGCTGGGGTACCTCTCCGGAAATGGTGTTGGCCGTCGACCAGAACGTGCCGGATCCGGCTCAGGAAACTGATCTGGTCAAGCGCGGTTCGATCGAGCGTGCCTTGAAATACATGGGCCTCAAGGCTAATCAGGCGATTACCGACATCCAGCTGGACCGGGTTTTTATCGGTTCTTGCACCAACTCGCGGATCGAAGATTTGCGTGCGGCTGCTGAAATCGCCAAGGGCCGCAAGGTTGCCTCCACGATCAAGCAGGCGATTGTTGTGCCGGGCTCTGGTCTGGTGAAAGAACAGGCGGAGCGCGAAGGGCTCGACAAGATATTCCTTGAGGCTGGTTTCGAATGGCGTGAGCCAGGGTGCTCGATGTGTCTGGCCATGAACCCGGACCGCCTGGAAAGTGGTGAGCATTGCGCATCCACCTCCAATCGTAACTTCGAGGGGCGTCAGGGGGCCGGTGGTCGTACTCACCTGGTCAGCCCGGCGATGGCCGCAGCGGCGGCAGTCAACGGTCGTTTCATCGATGTTCGCGAACTGATTCAGCACTAAGGAGCCCAGCATGAAAGCCTTTACTCAGCACACCGGCCTTGTCGCTCCTCTGGATCGTGCCAACGTCGATACCGACCAGATCATTCCCAAGCAGTTTCTGAAGTCGATCAAGCGCACCGGCTTTGGCCCGAACCTGTTCGACGAGTGGCGTTATCTGGATGTGGGCCAGCCTTATCAGGACAACTCCAAGCGTCCGCTGAACCCGGATTTCGTCCTCAACGACGCGCGTTATCAGGGTGCAAGCGTATTGTTGGCCCGGGAAAACTTCGGCTGCGGTTCTAGCCGTGAGCACGCGCCCTGGGCGCTGGATGAATACGGCTTCTGCGCGATCATCGCCCCCAGCTATGCCGACATCTTCTTCAACAACAGCTTCAAGAACGGCTTGCTGCCGATCATCCTCGACGAGGCTGAAGTTGATGAACTGTTCAAACAGGTTGAATCCACTGAAGGTTATCAGTTGACCATCGACCTGGCGGCCCAGACGGTCACTCGCCCGGATGGCAAGGTATACAGCTTTGAAGTCGATGCGTTTCGCAAGCATTGCCTGTTGGAAGGCCTGGATGACATCGGTCTGACTCTGGTTGACGGCGAGGCGATTGCCAGTTTCGAAGCCAAACACCGAGCCAGCCAGCCGTGGTTGTTCCGCGGTTGATGTTGAAGGATCGCTTAACGCCTGTGGGAGCGGTGCTTGCCCGCGATAAGGCTGGATGCGGTTCACTTTAGATCGCATGGTCCTTATCGCGGGCAAGCACCGCTCCCACAGGAAACCGCGCTCATCAGTTAGATCTTCATCAGGAAGAATCCCATGACCAACTCCGTCCACACTCAAGTCGTACAACGTCAATTCGGTGAGCAGGCTGCGGCCTATCTGAGCAGTGCAGTGCACGCGCAAGGCACTGAATTTGCGCTGCTACAGGCGGAAGTGGCGGGGCGCAGTGATGCGCGGGTGCTGGATCTGGGATGTGGCGCGGGGCATGTGAGTTTCAATGTCGCGTCGGCGGTCGGCGAAGTGGTAGCGTACGACCTTTCGCAGCAGATGCTCGATGTCGTGGCCGCTGCAGCGCAGGAACGTGGGCTGACGAATGTCAGTACTGTGTGCGGCGCTGCGGAAAGCCTGCCATTTGCGGATGGCGAGTTCGACTTCGTGTTCAGTCGCTATTCGGCTCACCACTGGAGCGATCTGGCGCCAGCCCTGCGTGAAGTGCGCAGAGTGTTGAAGCCGGGAGGCGTTGCCGCTTTTATCGACGTTATGTCTCCAGGCAGCCCGTTACTGGATACCTACCTGCAAAGCGTAGAAGTGCTGCGTGACACCAGTCACGTACGCGACTATTCCGCCGCCGAGTGGCTGCGTCAGGTCAGCGAGGCCGGTCTGTTCACCCGCAGTCATAGCCGTCAACGCCTGCATCTGGAATACAGCTCGTGGGTGGAGCGCATGCGCACCCCGCAAGCCATGCGAGTAGCGATTCGGGAGTTGCAGCAAGCAATGGGCGCGGAAGTGCGCGAGTATTTCGAGATCACCGCTGACGGCTCGTTCAGCACTGATGTGCTGGTGTTATGGGCCGAACGCTAGTTTTTTCCGTTCAGTAGACGAAGAGGCGCTGACCGACAGCGCCGTTACAAAAAAATTGAGGATGTTATGAGCAAGCAGATTCTGATTCTCCCAGGTGATGGTATTGGCCCGGAAATCATGACCGAGGCGGTCAAGGTTCTTGAACTGGCCAACGAGAAGTATCAACTGGGCTTCGAGCTCAGCCACGATGTGATCGGCGGCGCGGCCATCGACAAACATGGTGTGCCACTGGCTGACGAAACACTGGACCGTGCCCGCGCCGCTGACGCGGTATTGCTGGGCGCTGTGGGCGGCCCGAAATGGGATACCATCGCGCGGGATATCCGTCCAGAGCGTGGTCTGCTGAAAATCCGTGCGCAACTGGGCCTGTTCGGCAACCTGCGTCCGGCCATCCTGTATCCGCAACTGGCTGATGCCTCCAGCCTCAAGCCTGAAATCGTTGCCGGTCTGGACATCCTCATCGTTCGCGAACTGACCGGCGGGATCTACTTTGGTGCGCCGCGTGGCACTCAGACCCTGGAAAACGGTGAGCGTCAGGCTTACGACACACTGCCGTACAGCGAAAGCGAAATCCGCCGCATCGCCCGTGTCGGTTTCGACATGGCCCGCGTGCGTGGCAAAAAGCTATGCTCGGTAGACAAGGCCAACGTTCTGGCCTCCAGCCAGCTGTGGCGTGAAGTGGTCGAGGAAGTGGCCAAGGACTATCCGGACGTCGAACTGAGCCACATGTACGTCGACAACGCCGCCATGCAACTGGTGCGTGCGCCGAAGCAGTTTGATGTGATCGTCACCGACAACCTGTTTGGCGACATCCTGTCCGACGAAGCGTCGATGCTCACCGGTTCCATCGGCATGCTGCCGTCGGCCTCGCTGGATGCCAATAACAAGGGCATGTATGAGCCTTGCCATGGCTCGGCACCTGACATCGCGGGCAAAGGCATTGCCAACCCGCTGGCAACCATCCTTTCCGTGTCGATGATGCTGCGTTACAGCTTCAATCTGACCGACGCTGCCGATGCCATTGAAAAGGCCGTAAGCCTGGTTCTGGACCAAGGCTTGCGCACGGGTGACATCTGGTCGGCGGGCAACGCGAAAGTCGGTACGCAGGAAATGGGTGACGCTGTAGTCGCCGCGCTGCGCAATCTGTAATATTTCGGGCCCGCCGCGAATTCGAACCCGGATGCGGCGGCCCACTTTTTAAACAAGGTGTAGTTGCGATGAAACGTGTAGGTCTGATCGGTTGGCGTGGAATGGTCGGTTCCGTGCTCATGCAGCGGATGCTGGAAGAGCAGGATTTTGATCTGATCGAGCCGGTGTTTTTCACCACCTCCAACGTAGGCGGCCAAGGCCCCTCCGTGGGCAAGGACGTGGCTCCGCTCAAGGATGCTTACAGCATCGACGAGCTGAAAACCCTCGACGTGATTCTGACCTGCCAGGGCGGCGACTACACCAATGAGGTGTTCCCGAAGCTGCGCGAAGCCGGTTGGCAGGGTTACTGGATCGATGCCGCTTCCAGCCTGCGTATGCAGGATGACGCGGTCATCGTTCTGGACCCGGTTAACCGCAAGGTCATCGACCAGCAACTCGACGCGGGCACCAAAAACTACATCGGCGGTAACTGCACCGTCAGCCTGATGCTGATGGGCCTGGGTGGTCTGTTTGAAGCTGGTCTGGTGGAGTGGATGAATGCCATGACCTATCAGGCCGCATCGGGTGCGGGCGCGCAGAATATGCGTGAACTGATCAAGCAAATGGGCGCGACTCACGCGGCTGTTGCTGACGATCTGGCCAACCCGGCCAGCGCGATTCTGGACATCGACCGCAAGGTCGCCGAAGCCATGCGCAGCGATGCTTACCCGACGGAAAACTTCGGTGTGCCATTGGCTGGCAGTCTGATCCCGTGGATCGACAAGGAACTGCCAAACGGCCAGAGCCGTGAAGAGTGGAAAGGCCAGGCCGAGACCAACAAGATTCTGGGTCGCTTCAAGAGCCCGATTCCGGTCGATGGCATCTGCGTGCGTATCGGTTCGATGCGTTGCCACAGTCAGGCGTTGACCATCAAGCTCAACAAAGACGTGCCTATCGCCGATATCGAAGGTTTGATCAGTCAGCACAACCCTTGGGTGAAGCTGGTGCCAAACCATCGTGAAGCGAGCATTCAGGAGCTGAGCCCGACTTCCGTGACTGGCACCATGAGCATCCCGGTGGGCCGTCTGCGCAAGCTGAACATGGGCTCGCAGTATCTGGGCGCCTTCACCGTTGGCGACCAGCTGCTGTGGGGCGCGGCCGAACCGCTGCGCCGTATGCTGCGGATCCTGCTGGAGCGTTGATCGTCCGGTTGTAGCTGACATGAAAAACCGCCTTTCGGGGCGGTTTTTTTATGGGGGGGATTTGGTTTTTGCCTCATGGGAGCGAATTCATTCGCGAAGAGGCCGGTACATCCGCAGCGTGTGTATCGCCTGAAATACCGCCTTCCCGAATGAATTCGGTCCCACAGGTCCATCATGAGGACGAGATCAGAGCCAAGGTTCGCTCCAACAAAAAACTAATATCCCAAAATATGGGATTCAAATTTACATATTGAGATATTTGTCCTTTCAGGTTTATAGTCCTCCTCGCACTCACTGCTCAAAAAATAATAGGTGAAGCGATGCAAGCGCATTTGATCGCGCTCGATTGGGGGACAACCTCACTTCGTGCTTATCGACTCGGCGACCACGGCCGGGTTCTGGAACAGCGCTCGCTGAGCGCAGGCATCATGCAACTACCGAGTACGCCGCGAATGATTGCCGGTGAACTTTGCAGTGACGGTTTTGAACTGGCGTTCGACGAGGCGTGCGGCGACTGGCTGGATGCTGAGCCTGATCTGCCTGTCATTGCCTGTGGCATGGTCGGCAGCGCCCAAGGCTGGCGGGAAGCGATCTACCGGGAAACCCCGGCCAGCGTTTCCGGGCTCAGCTGCGCTTTGCAAACCGTACGCAGCCTGCGCGGTGTCGATGTCCACATCATCCCCGGTGTACTCCAGCGTTCGGTGCTGCCCAATGTCATGCGTGGCGAAGAAACCCAGGTGCTGGGTGTCCTCGCCGGTTTATCCGCGACCGAAGCCCTCAAACCGCTGTTGATCGGTTTGCCCGGCAGCCACTCCAAATGGGTTCAGGCTGCCGACGGCTGCATCCTGCACTTTGATACGTTCATGACCGGCGAAGTGTTTGCCGCATTGAGCAACCACACGATTCTCGGCCGCACCATGCAGCGCAGCGATGCTTTCGATCAGGCGGCGTTCGATCTTGGCGTGGCGGTGGCGTTATCGCCTGATGGCGCTGCAGGACCGCTGTCGACCATCTTCAGTTGCCGCACCCTTGGGCTAACCGGCCAGCTCAGCGCCGATGCCCAGCCGGATTATTTGTCCGGGCTGTTGATCGGTCATGAATTGGCAACCCTCGCCACCCTGCAGCGCGCTCATCACTCAGAATTGCCAGCGGTCATTCTTCTCGGTGGCGAGCAGCTCTGCCTGCGTTACGGGCGAGCGTTGCAAGCCTGCGGTTTTCTTCACGTGACGGTGGCGGAACAGGCCACTGAGCGCGGTCTCTGGCAAGTGGCACTCAAAGCCGGCTTGCTCACTTCTCACCCATTAGAGGTCTGACATGCTCAAGCAAGCACTGCTCGAAAACGGCTTGATTGCCATTCTGCGTGGCCTGCGCCCGGCCGAAGCCCCCGCCATTGGTGATGCCTTGTACCAGGCAGGTTTCCGGGTCATCGAAGTGCCACTCAATTCGCCGCAGCCTTACGACAGTATCCGTCTGTTACGCCAGAGCCTGCCCGCCGATTGCCTGATCGGAGCGGGCACCGTGATGACCCCTGAACAGGTCAATCTGGTCAAGGAGGCGGGCGGACAGGTGATCGTTATGCCGCACAGTGACGCCAAGGTACTGCGCGCAGCCAAAGAAGCAGGCTTGTTCCTGTCGCCTGGCGTGGCCACTCCCAACGAAGCTTTCGCTGCGCTGGCTGAAGGCGCGGATGTGCTCAAGCTGTTTCCAGCCGAGCAAATGAGCCCGGCCGTCGTGAAAGCCTGGCTGGCGGTGTTACCTATAGGGACCGCGCTGGTTCCGGTGGGTGGCATTACGCCGGACAACATGAAGGTGTTTCTGGAGGCAGGCGTCAAAGGTTTCGGCCTCGGCTCGGGATTGTTCAAGCCCGGCATGAGCGTGGCTGATGTGGGCGAGCGTGCTCATGCCTATGTCGCGGCCTGGAAACAGCTTACCGAACGTTTCTGAGTTAACCAGAGCGCTTAAGGCGCCACTTCAAATAAGAGAATCGCACACATGAAAATCACCAAACTCACGACTTTTATTGTCCCGCCGCGCTGGTGCTTCCTCAAAGTTGAAACCGACCAGGGTATTACTGGCTGGGGCGAACCGGTGGTTGAAGGCCGCGCGCACACGGTTGCAGCGGCTGTTGAGGAACTGTCTGATTACCTGATCGGTAAAGACCCGCGCAACATCGAAGACATCTGGACGGTGCTTTACCGCGGTGGCTTCTATCGCGGCGGTGCGGTGCACATGAGTGCTTTGGCCGGTATTGATCAGGCGCTGTGGGATATCAAAGGCAAGCACTTGGGTGTCTCGGTCAGCGACTTGCTCGGTGGGCAGGTGCGCGACAAGATCCGCGTCTATTCATGGATCGGCGGCGACCGCCCGGCCGACACGGCGCGTGCTGCTAAAGAAGCAGTAGAGCGCGGCTTCACTGCGGTGAAGATGAATGGCACCGAAGAGCTGCAATTTCTCGATACCTTCGACAAGGTCGACCTCGCGCTGGCCAATGTCGCAGCGGTGCGTGATGCGGTAGGGCCTAATGTCGGGATTGGCGTCGATTTCCATGGCCGGGTGCACAAACCCATGGCCAAGGTTTTGATGAAAGAGCTGGATCCGTACAAGTTGATGTTCATTGAAGAGCCGGTGCTCAGCGAGAACTACGAAGCGCTGAAAGAGCTGGCGCCGCTGACCAGCACGCCTATCGCGCTGGGTGAGCGACTGTTCTCGCGCTGGGATTTCAAGCGAGTGCTGAGCGAAGGCTACGTCGACATTATTCAGCCCGATGCTTCCCACGCCGGGGGTATTACCGAAACCCGCAAGATCGCCAACATGGCTGAGGCCTACGACGTGGCCCTCGCGCTGCATTGTCCGCTGGGACCGATTGCCCTGGCGGCATGCCTGCAACTGGATGCGGTCTGCTACAACGCATTCATTCAAGAGCAGAGCCTCGGCATTCACTACAACGAGAGCAACGACCTGCTTGATTACATCAAGAACCCTGAAGTGTTCGACTATGACAAAGGCATGGTCAAAATCCCCAACGGGCCGGGCCTGGGCATCGAGATCAACGAGGAGTACGTCAAAGAACGCGCGGCCATCGGCCATCGCTGGCGCAACCCGATCTGGCGCCATGCTGATGGCAGCTTTGCGGAGTGGTGATTTCTCAGGCTGACGCCTGACCCCTGTAGGAGCTGCCGAATGCTGCGAAAGCGATCTGCCTGAACCACCGCGATTCGCAGCCTTCGGCAGCTCCTACAGGCGTTCACCCAGTTCATAGCGACCTCAATAAAGACAAAAAGAGGCACCTCACATGCAAACCCGCACTCTCGAAGGGGCGGCGTCATTAGTTACGCCTACCCGCAAGCGTTATTTCATCATGGTCCTGCTGTTCATCACGGTCGTGATCAACTATCTGGACCGCAGTAACTTGTCCATCGCTGCGCCAGCCTTGACCAGCGAGCTGGGTATCGATCCGGTGCATGTCGGATTGATTTTCTCGGCATTCGGCTGGACTTACGCGGCCATGCAATTACCCGGTGGCTGGCTGGTTGACCGTGTACCGCCACGAATCCTGTACACCGTCGCACTGGCGCTGTGGTCCATCGCGACCATCATGCTCGGCTTCGCTGCCAGCTTCATCGCGCTATTCGTGTTGCGCATGGCGGTGGGCGCCCTAGAAGCACCGGCGTATCCCATCAACAGTCGTGTGGTCACCACCTGGTTTCCCGAGCGTGAGCGGGCTACGGCCATTGGTTTTTACACCTCAGGACAGTTCGTCGGTCTGGCATTTCTGACGCCAGTGCTGGCCTGGCTGCAAGCACACTACGGTTGGCACATGGTCTTCGTCAGCACCGGTGCAGTGGGCGTGCTCTGGGCGGTGATCTGGTACATGGTCTATCGCGAGCCTCGTGATTTCAAAGGCGTTAACGATGCTGAGATTCAACTGATCCGTGATGGTGGCGGGCTGGTGGATATCCAGGCTGACACGGCCAAAGAAAAACGTCCGTTCAGCTGGGCGGATCTGGGCATCGTGCTCACCAAGCGCAAGCTTTGGGGGATCTATCTGGGCCAGTTCTGCCTGAACTCGACGCTGTGGTTCTTCCTGACCTGGTTCCCGACCTACCTGGTGAAATACCGCGGCATGGATTTCATCAAGTCTGGCCTGCTGGCGTCGCTGCCGTTCCTCGCGGCATTCGTCGGTGTGCTGTGCTCGGGCTTCTTCTCCGACTGGTTGATCCGTCGTGGTTACACCGTTGGCTTTGCGCGCAAATTACCGATCATTGCCGGTCTGCTGATTTCTACCTCGATCATTGGCGCCAACTTCGTTGACTCGACGCCATTGGTCATCGCGTTCCTGGCGCTGGCGTTCTTCGGTAATGGTCTGGCTTCGATCACCTGGTCGCTGGTCTCGACCCTGGCTCCGGCGCGTCTACTGGGCTTGACCGGCGGTACCTTCAACTTCATCGGCAATCTGTCGGCCATAGCTACGCCGATCGTGATTGGCTTCCTGGTTTCCGGGGATTCTTTTGCGCCTGCCATCAC
Source organism: Pseudomonas viridiflava (assembly GCF_900602065.1). GTDB lineage: Bacteria > Pseudomonadota > Gammaproteobacteria > Pseudomonadales > Pseudomonadaceae > Aquipseudomonas. The sequence goes on from NZ_UWFN01000310.1 coordinate 300,633, forward strand.
CTACATTGCAGTGCTGGCGCTGGTTGGCGCGCTGTCCTACATCCTGCTGGTGGGCAAGGTCGAGCGTATCGAGCTTTAACCCTCGGCATCGCGGTTGGCACAGATACAGGCTGGCGGCGATAATGCCGCCAGCTTTTTGATGGGATCAGGTCTGATATGTCGCAAGCGTTCGACGACACAGCAAGCAGCACCTCCAGGGATTCTGCACCGACCGGCACACAAACGCTGCTGCGTGGGCTGGGCGTGGTCCAGGCCGTCGCTAGCGGGGCTCGGGATCTCAAGGAAATCGCCCGGCGCATTGGAACCACTCGCAGTACGACCCACCGGCTGGTGAGCTGTCTGGTAGAGGAGCGCTACCTGCGAGTTTTACCGCAGGTCGGCTATCTGTTGGGCCCGAAGTTGATTGAACTGGGTTTCCAGGCGCGTGAAGAAGTGCCTTTGGCCATGCTCGCCCGGCCGTATCTGGATGAGCTTTCGCAGTTGACTGGCGATACGGTGCACCTCGCTATTCGCGATGGCGACGAAGTGCTTTATCTGCACAAGAACCCGGGGCGTAACGGTCCGGAGATGCGTTCGCGCGTGGGCCATCGGATGCCACTGGCGCGCACCGGGATTGGCAAGGCATTGTTGCTGGACAGTCCAGAGAGCGAATGGCAGCGTCTGTATCAGGTCAGCCTGCCGCAAGTCGCCCCGAACCCGTTGTGGCCCGCACATCAGGAGCAATCCTGGGAGCAGGTTCGTCAGCGGATGCATGAGTATGTCGAGGGCGGTTACGCTTTTGATCTGGAGGACAACGAACCGTCGATTCGCTGCGTGGCAGCGCCGATTCGTGATGCGGGCAAGCACATTGTTGCTGGTATCAGCATCGCCAGTACCGTGCCTTACATGCCGCTGGAAAAAATGGCCGAGCTGGTGCCGTTGATCAAGCAAACGGCGGCGAGGTTGTCGGCTGAATTGGGGGGATGAGCCTGGCCCTGTAGGAGCTGCCGAAGGCTGCGAATAGCGGTTTGTCAGACATAGCGTCTTCGCAGCCTTCGGCAGCTCCTACAGGGGGGGTAATCAATCCATCAGGCTTTCAACGTCGCCATATCGATCACAAAGCGATATTTCACATCGCCTTTAACGACGCGCTCAAACGCTTCATTGATGTGACGAATGTCGAGCATTTCGATATCACAGGTGATGTCGTGTTCAGCACAGAAGTCCAGGACTTCCTGGGTTTCTGCCATGCCACCGATCATCGAACCCGCCAATACTTTACGGGACATGACCAGGTTGACCGCGTTAACCGGCGGATCTACAGGCTCGATCAGCCCAACCAGAATGTGCACACCGTCGAAACGCAGGGTTTGCAGGTAGGGATTGAGGTCGTGCTGCACGGGAATAGTGTCCAGCAGGAAGTTGAACGTCCCGGCAACGGCTTGCATCTGTGCTTCATCGGTGGAAATGACCACGTGGTCGGCGCCTTGACGTCGGCCTTCCTCTGCCTTGCTGGCGGAGCGGGTGAACAGGGTGACTTCAGCACCCATCGCCTTGGCGAATTTGATACCCATGTGGCCCAGGCCGCCCATGCCCAATACGCCGACCTTGTCGCCCGCTTTGACGCCGTAGTGCTTGAGCGGCGAATAGGTGGTGATACCGGCACACAGAATCGGTGCGGCGCTGGCTAGATTCAGTTTCTCCGGGATGCTCACGACAAAGCGCTCGCTGACCACGATGCTGTCTGAATAGCCGCCCATGGTCAGGCTGCCATCAATGCGGTCTTTGCCGGCGTAAGTCGGTGTCATGCCGTTCTGGCAGTAGTTTTCCAGGTCCGCTTTACAGGCATCGCAGCTGCGGCACGAGTCAACCATGCAGCCGACGCCGACCAGATCGCCGACTTTGTACTTGCTGACATCAGCACCGACCGTCGTGACTTTGCCGACGATTTCGTGGCCTGGCATCAGTGGGTAAGCAGCGAACCCCCACTCGTCGCGGGCCTGGTGGATATCGGAGTGGCAAACGCCGCAGAACATGATTTCAATGGCCACGTCATCCGGGCGCGGGCTGCGGCGTTCGAAGGACATGGGGGCGAGGGGCGCGGTCGATGATTGAGCGGCATAACCGATAGCTGTGTACATGAGGAACCTCGCAAGGCAATGAATAATCGAGGCGGACAAGTTTGCGGGAGCATGAGTTTCAGAACCATGACCATTCCTCCGCGAGTCATGCCTAATCCTCCGGAGGTCGCAGGTTTGAGATTACTGCATGTGGCATTTCTGCGATGATGCAGGTGTCTAATCCTCCGCTCGGTGCTCTATGTCGTTGCCTCATCATTCCGATGCCAATGCCAATCTTGTTTCCCTGATCAAGCCATTGGCGACGCGCCCGGGGTTTGTGCCGACGTTGCTGCCTGAGGTCAACGTGGTGTCGTTCGCTAGCTATGTGGCGAGTAGCCCGCAAATCTATGAGCCGAGCCTGATGATCATCGCTCAAGGTGGCAAACTGGCCAGTCTCGGTACACGCACCCTGGATTACGGGGCCGGGCATTATCTGGTTCAGGCGCTTTCCGTACCGTTCATGTGCGAGACCTTTGCCTCGCCTGAGGCGCCGTTGTTTGGCGTTTCTGTCGCGATTGACCGGGTGATGTTGGGTGAGGTGGTGCACGCCATGGGGCCGATGCCGAATCAGATTGTTGAAGCGCAGACCCCGGAATCCATGACGTCGGCGTTGCTGGATGCGCCGATGCGGGAAAGCGTCGAGCGATTGTTGCGCTGCCTGCACGATCCGCTGGATTGTCAGGTGCTGGGTCCGTCGCGGTTGCGCGAGGTGCTGTATGCCGCGTTGCGCGGTCCTCAAGCCGGAGTGTTACGTGCGTTGGTCGCCCAGCAGAGCCATTTCTCGCGTGTTGCAGCATCGCTGGCGTATCTGCATAGCCATTACGCAGAGCCGTTGAATGTAGAAACCCTGGCACGGCAGGCCAACATGAGTGCTTCAACCTTCCATGAGCATTTCAAGCGCAGCACCTTGCTGTCGCCGGTTCAGTATCTGAAACGGTTGCGCCTGCTCAAAGCCCAGCAAATGCTGATTGCCGAAGGGATGGGTGTAGCGCAGGTCGCGCATTGCGTCGGGTATCAAAGTACGTCGCAGTTCAGTCGCGAGTACAAACGCTACTTTGACCGGAACCCGGGCGAAGAGGGGCTGCAGTTGCGAATTCCGGCTTGATTTGCGATACAAAAAAAGCCCCGTAAGGGGGCTTTTCTCTTGCAGCTTGCAGCTAAGAACTTGCCGCTGTTCTTTTACATATTCGGATACGTCGGGCCGCCGCTGCCTTCCGGTGTCACCCACGTGATGTTCTGCGAAGGGTCCTTGATGTCACAGGTCTTGCAGTGCACGCAGTTCTGGGCATTGATCTGGAAGCGCTTCTCGCCGTCTTCCTGCGTCACCACTTCATAAACGCCTGCCGGGCAATAGCGCTGAGCCGGCTCGTCATACAGTGGCAGGTTGGTACCGATCGGGATGCTGGGGTCGGTCAGCTTCAGGTGGCAAGGCTGCTCTTCCTCGTGGTTGGTACCGGAAATGAACACCGAGCTGAGCTTGTCGAAACTGAGCTTGCCGTCGGGTTTCGGGTAGTCAATCTTCGCCGAGTCCGCGGCCAGCTTCAGGCAAGCATAATCCGGCTTGGTGTCGTGCAGGGTAAACGGCAGCTTGCCGCCAAAGATGTTCTGATCAACAAAGTTAAACGCGCCGCCGATGATCGCGCCGAACTTGTGCAGTGCCGGACCGAAGTTACGGCTGGCGAACAGCTCCTCGTGCAACCAGCTGTTTTTGAATGCGGTGACGTAAGCGTTCAGTTCGTCGCCGCCTTCCTTGCCCGCCAACAACGCTTCTGCTACCGATTCAGCGGCCAGCATGCCGGACTTCATGGCGGTATGACTGCCTTTGATCTTGGCGAAGTTAAGGGTGCCCAGATCGCAACCGATCAGTGCGCCACCCGGGAAGACCATTTTTGGCAGGGAATTCAGGCCGCCTTTACAGATTGCTCGCGCGCCGTAGCTGATGCGTTTGCCGCCTTCCAGGTACTGGGCGATGACCGGGTGATGTTTGTAGCGCTGGAATTCGTCGAATGGCGACAGATAAGGGTTGCTGTAAGACAGGTCGACGATGAGGCCCACAACCACCTGATTGTTTTCCAGGTGATAAAGGAAGGAACCGCCCATGTTGTCGTCGTCCAGCGGCCAGCCTGCGGTATGCACCACCAGACCTTGCTCGTGTTTAGCCGGGTCGACTTCCCAGATTTCCTTCAGACCAATGCCGTAGTGCTGTGCGTCAGCTTCGGTATCAAGATTGAAACGTTTGATCAGTTGCTTGCCAATGTGTCCGCGGCAGCCTTCGGCGAACAGCGTGTACTTGCCACGTAATTCCATGCCGGGCGTATACAGGCCGTCTTTTGGCTGGCCTTCACGGTCGACACCCAGGTCGCCGGTGATGATGCCGCGCACCACGCCGTTTTCGTCGATGAGGGCTTCCTGAGCGGCGAAGCCCGGGTAGATTTCGACGCCGAGGTTCTCGGCCTGCTGAGCAAGCCAGCGGCACAGGTTGCCCAGCGAGATAATGTAGTTGCCCTCGTTGTGCATGGTCTTGGGCACGAACAGGTCAGGGACTTTCACTGATTTTTCAGCGCTGCGCAGAACATAGATGTCATCGCGCTTGACCGGGGTGTTCAGCGGTGCGCCGAGGTCTTTCCAGTCCGGGAACAGCTCGTTCAGGGCGCGAGGTTCGAACACTGCGCCCGAGAGGATGTGTGCGCCAACTTCGGAGCCTTTTTCCACCACGCAGACGCTGATTTCCTGACCGGCTTCAGCAGCCTTTTGCTTCAGACGGCACGCGGCAGAAAGCCCGGCGGGGCCGGCACCGACGATGACGACGTCGAATTCCATAAATTCGCGTTCCACAGGCTATCTCCTACTCAAGGCTCACAGTATTTTTTTATATGAAGCGTACAGGCTACGTGTCGGGCATCAGCAACCCGCGCACGTTCAAATGCGGCGCATTATATCTACACCACCTGACAGGGCCAATACAAACGTTTGTTTGAAATGGCCGCAGGCCATATAAAACATAGATGCGCGGCTCATGACTGGCGTTTTTGTCGTATTGACCGCATAACGGGTTGCGGTCAAGATACGGACGGTTTTGCGCTCGCCGTAGGCTGAACACCGCCTAAACTGCACCTCTGAGGCGTCACGAGCGCGCTACAGGCAAATCCAGGTCGCAAATATGCGGGTGCGAAGTTTACACGCCCGTCTGCGTCAGATGTACGGCATCTGGCGTTTATCCCTGTTTTTGGTGGCTTGTTTATTGAGTTCACCGTTCGTTCTGTACGAATACGGTTGTTTCCAGAGGTGGTATTGCTGCACTGATGACGTATATCAATCGCCGGGCTAGCCGCTAGCCGGGCGACTTCTTTTCACCGGAGAGAAACGAGGAATCCATGAAGGTTCTTGTAGCTGTCAAAAGAGTGGTCGACTATAACGTCAAGGTTCGCGTCAAGGCGGACAACTCCGGCGTCGATCTCGCTAACGTCAAAATGTCGATGAACCCCTTCTGCGAAATCGCTGTGGAAGAAGCCGTACGCCTCAAAGAGAAAGGCGTTGCGACCGAAATCGTCGTGGTATCCATTGGTCCGACCAACGCTCAGGAGCAACTGCGTACTGCTTTGGCACTGGGTGCTGACCGCGCCATCCTCGTCGAGTCCACTGACGAGCTGAATTCTCTGGCCGTTGCCAAGCTGCTCAACGCCGTCGTTGCCAAGGAACAGCCACAGCTGGTCATCCTCGGCAAGCAGGCGATCGACAGCGATAACAACCAGACTGGCCAGATGCTCGCAGCTCTGAGCGGTTTCGCCCAAGGTACCTTCGCCTCGAAGGTAGAGTTCAGCGGTGACAAGGTTGCCGTGACTCGCGAAATCGACGGTGGCCTGCAAACCGTTTCGTTGAGCCTGCCAGCGGTGGTGACCACTGACCTGCGCCTGAACGAGCCACGCTACGCCTCGCTGCCAAACATCATGAAAGCCAAGAAGAAGCCGCTGGAAGTGCTGACGCCTGACGCTTTGGGTGTTTCCACCGCATCGACTACCAAGACCATCAAGGTTGAAGCACCTGCTGCACGTAGCGCGGGCATCAAGGTCAAGTCGGTCGCTGAATTGGTCGAGAAACTGAAAAACGAAGCGAAGGTGATCTGACCATGACTATCCTGGTAATCGCTGAACACGACAACGCTGCATTGGCTCCGGCCACTCTGAACACAGTCGCTGCAGCTGCCAAAATCGGTGGCGACATTCACGTACTCGTTGCTGGTGCTGGCGCTTCGGCTGTTGCCGACGCCGCGGGCAAGGTATCGGGCGTATCGAAAGTCCTGGTTGCCGATAACGCCGCCTACGCCCATCAGTTGCCGGAAAACATCGCTCCGCTGGTCGTTGAACTGGCCGGTGGCTACAGCCACATCTTGGCTGCAGCGACTTCCAACGGCAAAAACATCCTGCCACGCGTTGCTGCGCTGCTGGACGTTGACCAGATTTCCGAGATTATCTCGGTTGAATCGGCTGACACCTTCAAGCGTCCGATCTACGCCGGTAATGCTATCGCTACCGTGCAATCGTCGGCTTCGGTCAAAGTGATCACCGTTCGTGCCACCGGTTTCGATCCAGTTGCTGCTGAAGGCGGTTCCGCTGCAGTTGAAGCGGTTTCTGCCGCTCATGATGCAGGCAAGTCGAGCTTTGTCGGTGAAGAACTGGCCCAGTCTGATCGTCCGGAACTGACCGCTGCCAAGATCGTCGTTTCTGGCGGCCGTGGCATGCAGAATGGCGACAACTTCAAACACTTGTACGCACTGGCTGACAAGTTGGGTGCTGCTGTTGGCGCTTCCCGTGCCGCAGTGGACGCAGGCTTCGTGCCGAACGACATGCAGGTCGGTCAGACCGGCAAGATCGTTGCTCCTCAGTTGTACATTGCGGTCGGTATTTCCGGCGCGATCCAGCATCTGGCGGGTATGAAAGATTCCAAAGTGATCGTCGCGATCAACAAGGACGAAGAGGCTCCTATCTTCCAGGTGGCCGATTACGGTCTGGTCGCCGACTTGTTCGAAGCAATCCCTGAGCTGGAGAAGCTGGTTTAATCCAGACGCCTGTCTTATAACTGCTTCTATAGAAGCCCGTTCGTTTCGGCCTGTGAGCTTTGCACTGAGTGCGAGTTCACGTGATCCGGGCGAGCGGGTTTTTTATTGGCTGTCTTTCGATGGGCAAAAAAGCTGTAGGCAAAAAGCCTTGAAGCAAAAAAACTGAAGCAAAAGGACTCTCCATGGCTCGGCCAAAAAAGCTGCTTTCAGCGCTGGTAATCGGCTTGCTCGTCCTGCCGGCTCAGGCGTTTGCAGCAGGCAAGTGCGAACGTTTGATCGTTACCGGCAGCCCGGATGCACCGCCTTATCTATGGCGTGACCCTCAGGACCCGAAACACTTGATGGGTGCCAGTGCTGACCTGTTCAAGCAGGCGGCGCAGGAGTTGGGCATCAAAGTCGAAGTGTTATATGCCGGTAAACGTAGCCAGGCGCTCGAAGAGGTGCGTAGCGGTCGTATGGACATGCTGGTGGATGCGCCCTTGAATCAGACTGAGCTGGAGGCGCTGGACTACATTCATCCGCCCCTGATCCAGAACGAGATCGTGGTCTGGACCCGCCACGATCAGGCATTGCCGCTCAGCACATTGGCGGATCTTCAAGGTCACACTGGCGCGGCGTCCGAAAGAATTCGCCTCACGCAAGCGTTCGACGCTGCGGCCAGGGCAAACCTGACCCTTGAGCGTCTTCCCAATCTGACAGAGGCCTTTCAGAAACTGATGCTGGGGCAGGTGGATTATGTGCTCGCCAGCCGCTATCCCGGGATGGCGATGGTGCAAACGCTGGGGCTTGCCAAGGATCTGCTCGCGCGCCCGGAGCCGGTGGATCGGCCGGGCCTGTATCTCGCGTTGTCGTTCAACTCGGCCTGCAATGATCCCTGGCTTCGCGGACAACTGGCCAAAAAGATGACAGAATCGGCCGCCTCGGGTCTGTCGGGCGAAGCAGTTAAACGCAATCTGGACACCTGGAAGGCTCAACTGCTGCAACCGGCCAGCGCCTCAAACAAGTAGGAATGTTTTTGTGATTTCTTCTGTAATTGGTTTTGTGACTGTCTTTGTGAAAAAACGCTCCTTAATTGCCGCTGTGGCACTTGCTGCACTGGCTGGCTGTGCCAATGACCCGGCCCCGATTGAACAAATGAAGCTGACCGAGAAAGCTGTCACTCAGGCCAAGGCTGTAGGTGCGGTTGACGATGAGCCAGCGATGCAGTCGGCAGAGTCGAAACTGGCTCAGGCCCGATCCGATATGACCAACGAGTCGTATAAGGCAGCGCGTATGCAGGCCGAACAGGCTGAACTGGATGCACGTCTGGCGGAGGCTCGGGTTCTGACTGAAAAGAGTCAGGAGCAAATAACTCAGCTGAATACGCGCCTCAATCGTCTGCGCAAGCAGTTGGGGGAAGGCCAGTGAAGCGTATTCCTCGTGTATTAAGCGTCTGCCTGCTGCTGGGTTCTGCCGGACTTTATGGTTGCGCAGGTCATCAGGGCGGCGAGCAGGCTTTGCAGCAGGCCAGTGCTGATTTCCAGAAAGTTAAAGAAGACAGCGATGTTCTCCGCAGCGCTCCCAAGGATGTAGTCCGGGCAGGTGAGTTGCTGGGCAAGGCAGAGCGTTTGTCGAGCTATCTGGGCAGCGGCAGTGATGTGGCGCATTACGCTTACCTCAGCAGTCGCTACAGTGAGATCGCCCGCGAGCACAGCAATTTCCTGCTCAATAGCGAGCGCCTGGAAAAGCTCGAGATGGAGCGTCAGCGTTTGCAACTGGCATTGCGTGAGGCCAAGCTGGCCAGCGCTCAGCAACACGGTCAGTGGCTGGAAGACCAGATTGTCAGTCTTGCTACTACGCAGACCGAGCGTGGGTTGGTCATGACGTTGGGCGATGTGTTGTTCGACACCGGTCATGCTGAACTGAAAAGCTCGGCTAACCGGACCGTGCTCAAGGTCGTGCAATTTCTGCAGCTCAATCCAAAGCGTATCGTTCGCATCGAGGGCTACACCGATAATACCGGCGACAAGCAGGAAAACCTGCGCTTGTCTCAGGAGCGGGCACAATCGGTGGCCGATGTGCTGACGGACCTGGGTGTCGATGAAAAACGTATCCATGTTCAGGGCTACGGTGATGAATATCCGGTGGAGGCCAACGCATCGGAGCGTGGTCGTGCGAAAAACCGTCGGGTTGAGATCGTTTTTTCTGATTCAAAGGGGCGTCTCGGCCCTAATCGTTAAAAAAGTTTGAAAAAAATCGATGCCGGTTTTCCGGTGTCGATTTTTTTTGGCCGAAAAAGCCGATGGGTTGGCGTGTTTGCCTGATTAATTCTTTAAACAACGCAACGCAGGGCTAGCCGTTCGGGAAACTGTCCCAGTACACTTCACAACTGTTCTGGTGATAAATCGACTGTTCTCCTACAAAAGCAAGTCGCCAGCGGTTCTAGAGGCTGCGTCATGACCAACCTTCTGCTCTACCAAAAAATCGCTCAGCAACTGGCTGAAGATATTCGCCGTGGTGTTTATCAGCCCGGCGAGCGTGTGCCGTCCGTGCGCAAGATGAGTTCTCAGCTCAATGTCAGTCATGCGACTGTGTTGCAGGCCTATGCGAATCTGGAAGATCAGGGGCTGATCCGTGCGCGTCCCCAGTCGGGCTATTACGTGCACCAGACACCGGCTTTAACGGCGCCTACCCCCGATATTGCCAGGGTTGAAAGGCCCGGCCTGGTAACGCGCAGCAGCATCATTCAGCAGGTTTTGATGGAGTCGCGCCGAGAGGGGGTATTCCCCTTGGGCGCCGCAGTGCCTCACGTTGACTATCTTCCGGTGCGTGCCCTGCATCAGCAGATCGCCAAAGTGACGCGCTTTCAGAGCCCGCGGGCGTTCAGTTACATGTTCAGCCCGGGATTTGAGCCGCTTCGTCGTCAGGTCGCGATTCGCATGCGTGATGCAGGCGTAGTGGTTGATCCGGCCGATGTGGTCATCACCCATGGTTGCGTCGATGCCTTGCAGATGGCGCTGCGTGTGGTGACGAGGCCGGGTGACCTGATTGCTGCAGAATCGCCAAGTTACTACGGGTTGCTCCAGTTGGCTGACCTGTTAGGCCTCAAAGTCATTGAGATTCCCAGTGATCCGCAAACCGGCATCAGTCTTGAGGCATTACAGTTGGCGGCCAACCAATGGTCTATCAAGGCATTGGTGCTCACCTCACGGCTGAGCAATCCGCTAGGTAGCACCATGCCCGAAGAGCGTCAGAAGCACTTGCTGCGTCTGGTCTCCGATTTCGACATCCAGGTGGTTGAGGATGATATCTATGGCGAGCTGATGTTTGAGCAGGGGCGAGCCAAGGCATTGAAGGCGTTTGACCGGCTGGGACGCGTTATTTACTGCTCCAGTTTTTCAAAGACGTTGTCGCCGGGTGTGCGTATCGGCTGGATGATTGCGGGCAAATATCAGGCAGAAATTCAGCGTCTGCAAATATTCAGCACCCATTCGGCGTGCAGCGTCACTCAGATGGGTGTTGCTGCCTATCTGGAAAATGGTGGATATGATCGGCATCTGCGGTTCATCCGCGTGGAATACCGAAAAAATCTCAGCGCATTTCAGCTCGCTGTGCAGCAGTACTTCCCTGAAGGAACGCAAATGAGCCGACCTTTGGGTGGTTTCATTCTGTGGGTCAGCTTGCCTGGGCGAGTCAATACTCAGGAGCTGCATATCAGAGCTCTGGAGCAAGGCATCAGCATTGCGCCGGGGCTTATCTTCAGCAATACAGAACAGTTCAATCACTGCATTCGTCTGAACTGTGGCATTCCATGGAATCGCGAGGCAGAACGGGCACTGATGACGCTCGGAATGCTTGCCAAACAGCTATGCCAGGAAACGGTTGACCTCTACTGAGGTCAGCTATTTAGGTCCTGCAGAAATAGCGTGTCGATCTGTGGGTTGAATCTCTGTCTTGTTATTGGACGTGCAACAGGCGAGCATGTGTTCTCTGCCTTTGCCATTTCTGCCTTATGAATGTTTTTCGCTGTATCGCACTGTCGATTGTCGTTCTTCTGGGTGCCTGTGATGCTCAGGAGAATGTCGCGCCCAAGCCTAAGGTGTCCGCAGAGGTTCAGTCTTCGGTGAAACCGGATGCCAGTCCTTCTGCTGCCGTGCCGACCAAGCCTGTTGCTGAGTCTGCTCCTGAGGCTGTAAAGCCGCCTGTGCATGAGTTGGCTCCCAATGTGTCAGTGGTTCCGGTGACAGCCAAAGGCGACGCAGCGCCCGCCAGCAAAGCGAAAAAGGCGGATGCAGCCAAGGCGCCTGCGGCCAAAACAGCGGCCGAGAAAAAGCGCGAGGCGGTAACCCGCAAGTCGGTGGCCGAAAGTAAAAAAACACTCAAAGACACCAGCCTGAACAATGCCAAGCTCGATTTGAGTCTGCCTCCTGAGCTGGCTGAAGAGTTACAGCCGGCCGGAACGACCAAGGCTAAGCCTCGCAAACCTTTACTGCCGCCGATGTTTGGTGACAAGCGTGCTTCGGGTAACGACCCTTTTGAGCTCAATGGACGCATCCTGAGCAACGAAATGGAGTTGCAGATGCGTAACGAGAGTCGGCGCGATGTGGAGGGTGCTGCCCTGGACTTCAAGTTCCGGCAGTAGCACTGGCCATTTCAAACGTTCGTTTCAGCGGGTACTATCCTCACTTCAAAATTATCTGTCAGGGTGCTGGTCATGGACTGCCGCTCAGGCTGCGGTGCTTGTTGCATCGCGCCTTCTATCACTTCCCCGATCCCCGGCATGCCTGATGGCAAGCCTGCGGGCGAGCGTTGCCTGCATCTCTCGCTGGACATGCTATGTGCGATCTTTGGTCAGCCCGAGCGGCCTGCTGTTTGCAGTCAGTTCATGGCGGCGCAGGATGTTTGTGGTGTGGATCAGGCGGATGCGATTCGTCTTATTACGTGGTGGGAGGAGGCGACGGCGGTTGCGTGACGGTTGCTGAACGACAGAATTGATTCGCTGGAACTTCAAACAATAAGGAATACAAGAATGAGTTCGCTGCATCGAATGGCTGTTGTCTGTGGTTTGACGGTGTTCATGTCTGCTGGTGTTCAGGCTGATGACTGGAAGGTCGCGAAAAATGAGGAAGGGATCAAGGTCTCGCTCAGTGAGGTGCCAGGTTCTCAGTACAAGGCCTATCGCGGCGAAACGGTGATCAATGCCAGCGTCGCCAAGCTGCGCGGCCTGCAGGAGGACGTAGCCGGCGCCTGTGCGTGGATTCATGAGTGCAAATCGCAAAAAATGCTCAAGCACGAGGGTAATCAGGCATGGACCTACACCCAGATCAACACGCCGTGGCCCGTGACGCCGCGTGACTCAGTGCTGTTGGTGACGACGGAAGAGGGCGCCGACGGTAGCCTGACCCGTCAACTCCAGGAAGTGCCCAAGTACATTCCCGAAGAGAAAGGCTTTGTGCGGGTGTCGCAGGTCGACGGATTCTGGAAATTCGTACCCCAAGGCCCGGACAAGACTCAAGTGACTTATCAGGTGCACACCGAGCCTGGCGGCAGCGTGCCTTCCTGGCTGGCCAACAAGTTTGTGGTGGATGCGCCGTTTAATACGTTGAAGGCGTTGAAGGAAAGGGCTGAGAAGTAGTTTTCAGTTATCTCGAATGGATTCAAGGCGCATAACTGTAGGTGCTCGCGCGCTTTTATCAGGCTGCATATAACTTACTGAATAAATGCATTTTTTGTGGGAACGGTGCTTGCCCGCGATAAGAACGCCGCGATTTACCCTTCAGACCGCGTCGCTCTTATCGCGGGCAAGCACCGCTCCCACATGGAACTGTGTTTGCTGCTCGACCGTTCTGTGTCAGGGGGGGGGCGCACGGCGATCTCCTGCAGGGGCTCGCGTTTGCTGCGCGATCCAGACAAAAAAGGGCTGCCAATGGCAGCCCTTTTCAGTTGTAGCGTGAAGCTTACTTGCGCTCTTCCAGTGGCACGATATCGCGGGCCACGTAGCCGGTGTACAGCTGGCGTGGACGGCCAATCTTGTACGGGCTGGAGAGCATTTCCTTCCAGTGCGAGATCCAGCCGACAGTCCGCGCCAGGGCGAAGATCACGGTGAACATGCTGGTTGGAATGCCAATCGCCTTGAGAATGATGCCCGAATAGAAGTCGACGTTCGGGTACAGCGAGCGCTCGATGAAGTAAGGATCGGTCAGCGCGATCTCTTCGAGGCGCATGGCCAGCTCAAGTTGCGGGTCGTTAGTGATGCCCAGCTCCTTGAGAACCTCGTCGCAGGTCTGCTTCATCACAGTGGCGCGTGGGTCGCGGTTTTTGTAGACACGGTGGCCAAAGCCCATCAGCTTGAACGGATCGTTCTTGTCCTTGGCTTTGGCGATGAACTTGTCGATGTTCGATACGTCGCCGATTTCATCAAGCATGGACAACACGGCTTCGTTCGCACCGCCGTGTGCCGGACCCCAGAGGGCGGCGATACCGGCAGCGATACACGCGAACGGGTTGGCACCCGAAGAGCCCGCCATGCGCACGGTGGACGTCGAGGCGTTCTGTTCGTGGTCGGCGTGCAGGATGAAGATCTTGTCCATGGCCTTGGCCAGCACCGGGCTGATCGGTTTGATCTCGCACGGTGTGTTGAACATCATGTGCAGGAAGTTCTCGGCGTAGCTCAGGTCGTTGCGTGGGTACATCATGGGTTGGCCCATGGAGTACTTGTAAACCATTGCTGCCAGGGTCGGCATCTTGGCGACCAGGCGGATGGCCGAGATTTCACGGTGCTGCGGATTATTGATGTCCAGAGAGTCGTGATAAAACGCGGAAAGTGCGCCGACTACGCCGCACATTACGGCCATCGGGTGGGCGTCACGACGGAAGCCGTTGAAGAATGTCTTGAGTTGTTCGTGAACCATGGTGTGGTTTTTCACGACAACAACGAACTGGGCTTTCTGCTCGGCGGTTGGCAGTTCGCCGTTCAGCAGCAGGTAGCAGGTTTCCAGGTAGTCCGACTGCTCGGCCAGTTGCTCGATCGGATAGCCGCGATGCAGCAGGATCCCGTTGTCACCATCAATGTAGGTGATCTTCGACTCGCAAGAGGCGGTCGACATGAAGCCTGGGTCGAATGTGAAGCGGCCGGTGGCTGTGAGGCCGCGTACGTCAATAACGTCGGGGCCTACGGTGCCGGTCAGAATGGGCAGCTCGACGGGGGCTGCGCCCTCGATGATCAACTGCGCTTTATTATCAGCCATGTGGCCTCCTATTTATGCTTCAAATCATCAGACGGCCCCCCACGCAGGGCCCGCACCACTATAGTTAGATAAAATCTAAAGTCAATTTGCCTAAAGTCGTGTTCCAGAAGGCTTTCAGGCTTGATTTGCCCTGCGACATTCTGTCACTTACGCTTTTTATCCGGCCAGCGCAATCACCTATTTGAAGGGCTTCTCTGCGTTGTCATTAGTGACCTAACTGTCTATACTCGGCGTCCGACCGCCAGGGGCTTTAGGGCCTGTATACCGGAGGTCGTCACTCCCTGGGTGGTGGGTACCTGACCAGTGCACTTCCCAATAATTTGCCCTGATTGTTAGGGGCTCTTCAGTGTGAAATAAAGCCGTGAAAAGCCAACGACCTGTAAACCTAGACCTAAGGACCATCAAACTCCCAGTCACTGCTTACACGTCCATTCTTCACCGTGTCTCCGGAGTCATTCTCTTTGTCGGCCTCGTCATCATGCTTTACGCATTGGACAAGTCGCTGAGTTCCGAGGAAGGCTTCGGTGAGGTGAAAGCGTGTCTGACCAGCCCGCTGGCCAAGCTTGTGATTTGGGCTCTCCTGTCCGCCTTGCTTTATCACCTGGTAGCGGGTATCCGCCACCTGATCATGGATGCGGGCATCGGCGAGACGCTGGAAGGCGGCAAGCTGGGCTCCAAAATCGTTATCGCCGTATCCGTGGTGGTAATCGTTCTGGCGGGAGTATGGATATGGTAACCAACGTCACTAACCTGTCGCGTTCGGGCCTCTATGACTGGATGGCGCAGCGCGTATCTGCGGTCGTGCTCGCGGCTTATTTCATCTTCCTGATCGGATATTTGGTCGCGCATCCGGGCATCGACTATGCCCAGTGGCACGGCCTGTTCTCCCACACTGCAATGCGCATCTTCAGCCTGTTGGCCCTCGTTGCTCTGGGCGCTCACGCCTGGGTCGGCATGTGGACCATCGCAACTGACTACCTGACGCCAATGGCGCTGGGCAAGTCGGCGACAGTTGTGCGTTTCCTTTTCCAGGCTGTCTGCGGCGTTGCGATGTTCGCGTACTTCGTCTGGGGTGTGCAGATTCTTTGGGGTATCTGATTCATGGCTAACATAAATACACTTTCATTCGACGCCATCATTATTGGTGGCGGCGGTGCAGGCATGCGCGCTGCCTTGCAGCTGGCTCAGGGCGGCCACAAGACCGCCGTAGTCACCAAGGTTTTCCCGACTCGCTCGCACACTGTTTCTGCTCAGGGTGGCATCACCTGCGCAATCGCTTCTGCCGATCCAAACGATGACTGGCGCTGGCACATGTACGATACCGTCAAGGGTTCCGATTATATCGGCGACCAGGACGCTATCGAATACATGTGTCAGGAAGGTCCTGCTGCGGTTTATGAACTGGACCACATGGGTATGCCGTTCTCGCGTACCGAGCAGGGCCGTATTTACCAGCGTCCGTTCGGTGGTCAGTCCAAGGACTTCGGCAAGGGCGGTCAGGCTGCACGTACGTGCGCAGCCTCCGACCGCACCGGTCACGCACTGCTGCACACCCTGTATCAGGGCAACCTGAAAGCAGGTACCACCTTCCTGAACGAGTATTACGCTGTTGATCTGGTGAAGAACCAGGACGGCGCGTTCGTGGGTGTGATTGCAATCTGCATCGAAACCGGCGAAACCATGTACATCCGCGCCAAGGCGACTGTATTGGCTACCGGCGGTGCTGGTCGTATCTATTCCTCTACCACCAACGCCCTGATCAACACTGGCGACGGCGTAGGCATGGCATTGCGTGCCGGTGTTCCGGTTCAGGACATCGAAATGTGGCAGTTCCACCCAACCGGTATTGCCGGTGCAGGTGTACTGGTTACTGAAGGTTGCCGTGGTGAAGGTGGATACCTGATCAACAAGCACGGTGAGCGCTTCATGGAGCGCTATGCGCCGAACGCCAAGGACCTTGCTGGTCGTGACGTTGTGGCTCGCTCGATGGTTAAAGAGATCATTGCCGGCAACGGTTGCGGTCCTGATGGCGACCACGTGATGCTGAAGCTCGATCACCTGGGCGAAGAAGTGCTGCATAGCCGTCTGCCAGGCATCTGTGAGCTGTCGAAGACATTTGCGCACGTCGATCCGGTTGTTGCTCCGGTACCTGTTGTGCCTACCTGCCACTACATGATGGGTGGTGTTGCCACCAACATTCATGGTCAGGCCATGACTCAGGATGCTGACGGCAACGATCAGATCCTGCCTGGTCTGTTCGCGGTAGGTGAAGTGGCATGTGTATCTGTGCACGGTGCCAACCGTCTGGGTGGTAACTCGCTGCTCGACCTCGTGGTATTTGGTCGTGCTGCAGGCCTGCACCTGGAGAAAGTGCTGACCGAAGGCATTGAATACGCTGACGCAAGCGATACCGATATCGATGCCGCGCTGAGCCGTCTCAATGGCCTCAACGAGCGTACCGAAGGTGAGGACGTTGCCACTCTGCGTCGCGAGCTGCAGAGCTGCATGCAGAACTACTTCGGCGTGTTCCGTACCGGCGAATACATGCAGAAAGGTATCGCCCAACTGGCAGACCTGCGCGTTCGTATTGCCAACGTCAAGATCAACGACAAGTCCCAGGGCTTCAACACTGCGCGTATCGAAGCGCTTGAGTTGCAGAACCTGCTGGAAGTCGCCGAAGCCACTGCGGTGGCTGCGGAAGTGCGTAAAGAGTCTCGCGGTGCTCACGCTCGCGAAGACTATGAAGATCGTGACGATGAAAACTGGCTGTGCCACACCCTGTACTTCCCGGGCGAGAAGCGGGTTGCCAAACGTGCAGTCAACTTTGCGCCGAAGACAGTCCCGGCGTTTGAACCGAAAATTCGGACTTACTAAAGGTGGCCGCTATGTTGAAAGTCGAAGTTTATCGCTACAACCCCGACAGCGACTCTGCGCCTAAAACCCAGGTGTTCGACGTTGATACCGGTGGCAAAGACTTGATGGTGCTGGATGTATTGGCGCTGATCAAAGAGCAGGATGAAGGCTTCTCTTACCGTCGTTCGTGCCGCGAAGGTGTTTGTGGTTCTGACGGTATGAATATCAACGGCAAGAACGGCCTGGCGTGCATCACGCCGCTGTCCGCTGTGGTCAAGGGCAACAAGCTGGTAGTGCGTCCACTGCCTGGTTTGCCTGTAATACGTGACCTGGTTGTTGATATGAGCATCTTCTACAAGCAGTACGAGAAGGTTAAGCCATATCTGTTGAACGATACCCCGGCTCCGGCCATCGAACGTCTTCAGAGTCCTGAAGAGCGTGAGAAGCTGGATGGTCTGTACGAGTGCATTCTGTGCGCTTGCTGCTCGACTTCCTGCCCGTCGTTCTGGTGGAATCCGGATAAATTCCTCGGTCCAGCTGCACTGCTGCAAGCCTACCGTTTCCTGGCTGACAGCCGTGACAACAAGACCGCCGAACGTCTGGCTTCGCTTGATGACCCGTTCAGCGTATTCCGCTGCCGCGGAATCATGAACTGCGTAAACGTGTGTCCGAAGGGCCTTAACCCAACCAAGGCTATCGGTCACGTACGCAACATGCTCCTGCAAAACGGCGTCTGATTTGACTGTTACACCGTAATGCCGTAATACCCGTAACCGCTGCGGCGCAGGCTTCAACCGGCGCCGTAGTTTTAACCAGAGCAGCAACAAGTAATGTTGCGGCTCTTATTTTGAAGAAATAAGACCAGCAGGGGCATCCGGGCTGGTACCCGGACTATCTGCGTGATCCTAAGTGACTTGATACAGTCGCTGCACATGACTATCTCAGGTTTACTGTGGTGTCTTCGCCGGTGGTGTCCCCTTACCGAGGGTGACCAAGCATGCAAGAAAGCGTGATGCAGCGCATGTGGAACAGTGCCCACCTTTCCGGTGGTAACGCTGCCTATGTGGAAGAGCTCTATGAGCTCTACCTGCACGACCCTAACGCTGTGCCAGAGGAATGGCGCACCTACTTTCAGAAGTTGCCCGCTGACGGCAACTCTGCCACCGATGTATCGCACTCGACGATTCGCGATCATTTCGTGTTGCTGGCCAAAAACCAGCGCCGCGCCCAACCGGTATCCGCCGGGAGCGTGAGCAGCGAGCACGAAAAGAAGCAGGTCGAAGTGTTGCGGCTCATCCAGGCTTACCGTATGCGCGGCCATCAGGCGGCCCAGCTCGACCCGCTGGGGCTGTGGCAACGTACGGCGCCAGCTGACCTGTCGATCAATCACTATGGGTTGACCAACGCTGACCTGGATACCACTTTCCGTGCCGGAGACTTGTTCATCGGCAAAGAGGAAGCGAGCCTACGCGAAATTCAGGACGCTCTACATAAGACATATTGCCGCACCATTGGCGCCGAGTTCACGCACATCGTGGATTCCGAGCAGCGCAACTGGTTCATGCAGCGTCTTGAGAGCGTGCGCGGCCGTCCCGTGTTCTCCGCCGAAATCCAGAGCCATTTGCTCGAGCGCGTTACTGCGGCAGAGGGCCTTGAAAAGTACCTGGGCACTAAATACCCAGGCACCAAGCGCTTCGGTCTGGAAGGCGGCGAAAGCCTGATTCCGATGCTGGACGAGTTGATCCAGCGTTCCGGTTCGTACGGCACCAAGGAAATCGTTATCGGCATGGCTCACCGTGGCCGCCTTAACGTTCTGGTCAACACCTTCGGCAAGAACCCGCGCGAGCTGTTCGACGAATTTGAAGGCAAGAAAAAAGTCGAGCTGGGTTCCGGTGACGTTAAATATCACCAGGGCTTCTCTTCGAACGTAATGACCGCTGGCGGCGAAGTTCACCTCGCCATGGCGTTCAACCCGTCTCACCTGGAGATCGTCTCTCCGGTAGTTGAAGGTTCGGTTCGTGCTCGTCAGGATCGTCGTAACGATCCGAATGGTGACAAGGTTCTGCCAATTTCCCTCCACGGTGATGCTGCTTTCGCAGGGCAGGGCGTGGTCATGGAAACCTTCCAGATGTCGCAGACTCGCGGCTTCAAGACGGGCGGCACCATCCATATCGTCATCAACAACCAGGTTGGCTTCACCATCAGCAACCCGCTGGACTCGCGTTCCACCGAGTACGCCACCGACGTTGCCAAGATGATTCAGGCACCGATTCTCCATGTTAATGGCGATGACCCTGAAGCCGTTGTGTTCGTGACCCAACTGGCGATCGACTACCGCATGCAGTTCAAGCGTGACGTGGTTATCGATCTGGTCTGCTACCGTCGCCGTGGTCACAACGAAGCGGATGAGCCAAGCGGCACACAGCCTCTGATGTACCAGCAGATCACCAAACAGCGCACCACGCGTGAACTGTATGCCGAGAGCCTGATCAAGGCCGGCGTTCTGGATGACGCTCGCGTACAGGCCAAGATCGACGACTACCGCAACGCGCTGGACAACGGTCTGCATGTTGTGAAAAGTCTGGTCAAAGAGCCAAACAAAGAGCTGTTCGTGGACTGGCGTCCGTATCTGGGCCACGCCTGGACTGCACGTCACGACACCCGCTTTGACCTCAAAACCTTGCAGGAACTGTCAGCCAAGCTGATGGAACTGCCAGAAGGTTTCGTGGTTCAGCGTCAAGTGCAGAAAATCTACGAAGACCGCCAGAAGATGCAAGCCGGTGGCCTGCCGATCAACTGGGGCTACGCTGAAACCATGGCGTACGCAACTCTGGCGTTCGAAGGTCACCCGATCCGCATGACTGGCCAGGACATCGGCCGCGGTACGTTCTCGCACCGTCACGCTGTGTTGCACAACCAGAAAGATGCCGGGACTTACATCCCGCTGCAGAACCTGTACGCCGGTCAGCCACGTTTCGATCTGTATGACTCCTTCCTCTCGGAAGAGGCCGTGCTGGCATTCGAATACGGCTACTCGACGACTCAGCCAGATGCGCTGGTTATCTGGGAAGCCCAGTTCGGCGACTTCGCCAACGGTGCGCAAGTGGTTATCGACCAGTTCATCACCAGCGGCGAGCACAAGTGGGGCCGTCTGTGCGGTCTGACCATGTTGCTGCCTCACGGTTATGAAGGGCAGGGGCCAGAGCACTCGTCGGCACGTCTTGAGCGCTACTTGCAGGGTTGTGCCGAGCACAACATTCAGGTGTGCGTACCGACTACGCCAGCGCAGATCTACCACTTGCTGCGCCGTCAGGTTATCCGTCCGCTGCGTAAGCCGCTGATCGTGCTGACACCGAAATCGTTGCTGCGTCACAAGCTGGCTGTTTCGACCCTTGAAGATCTCGCCGAAGGTTCGTTCCAGACTGTCATCCCGGAAATCGACACTCTCGATGCCGCCAAGGTGACCCGTCTGGTGCTGTGCGGCGGCAAGGTTTACTACGACCTGCTGGAAAAACGCCGTGCCGAAGGCCGCGAAGATATCGCCATCGTGCGTATCGAGCAGCTGTATCCGTTCCCGGAAGACGACCTGATGGAGGCGATTGCGCCTTACACCAACCTGCAGAATGTAGTGTGGTGTCAGGAAGAGCCGATGAACCAGGGTGCGTGGTACAGCAGTCAGCACCATCTGCGTCGCAGCGTTGGCAATCACAACCGCAACCTCGTTCTCGAGTATGCCGGTCGTGACGCTTCTGCAGCGCCTGCATGTGGTTACGCTTCGATGCACGCCGAGCAGCAGGAAAAACTGCTGCAAGATGCCTTCACTGTTTAACGCCTTCGCGCATTAGAAACCGAATTAAGGAATTACAGATAATGGCTATCGAGATCAAAGCCCCCTCTTTCCCGGAATCAGTTGCCGACGGCACCATTTCCAAGTGGCACAAACAGCCGGGCGAAGCGGTAAAACGTGACGAGCTGCTGGTTGACATCGAGACTGACAAAGTTGTCCTCGAAGTACTGGCTGAAGCTGACGGCGTACTGGCATCGATCGTGAAAGGCGAGGGCGAAATCGTCCTCTCCAACGAACTGATCGCAACTCTGGACGGTGGCGCTACCGCATCTGCTGCTCCGGCTGCCGCTGCTGCACCTGCTGCTGCCCCGGCTCAAGCGGCTGCCCCGGCCGCTGCTCCAGCTGCTGGCGACGAAGATTCGGTTGCTGCTCCTGCTGCGCGCAAACTGGCTGAAGAAAACGGCATCAACCTGGCCAGCGTCAAAGGCACAGGTAAAGACGGCCGTGTGACCAAGGAAGACGTGGTTGCGGCTGTTGAGGCGAAGAAATCTGCGCCTGCCGCTGCTCCGGCTGCAAAGCCAGCTGCCGCTGCTGCTCCAGTCGTTGCTACCGGCGACCGCACCGAGAAGCGTGTACCGATGACTCGCGTACGTGCCACCGTTGCCAAGCGTCTGGTTGAAGCTCAATCGAACATGGCGATGCTGACCACTTTCAACGAAGTCGACATGACCGAAGTCATGGCCCTGCGTTCGAAGTACAAGGATCTGTTCGAGAAGTCCAACAACGGCGTACGCCTGGGCTTCATGTCGTTCTTCGTCAAGGCAACCACCGAAGCGCTGAAACGCTTCCCGGCTGTCAACGCTTCGATCGACGGTTCCGACATCGTTTACCACGGTTACGCTGACGTAGGTGTTGCGGTATCCAGCGACCGTGGTCTGGTGGTTCCGGTTCTGCGTAACGCAGAGCAGATGAGCCTGGCTGAAATCGAAGGCGGCATCGCTACCTTCGGCAAGAAAGCCCGTGACGGCAAACTGTCCATCGACGAAATGACCGGTGGTACCTTCACCATCACTAACGGTGGTACTTTCGGTTCGATGATGTCGACGCCGATCGTCAACCCGCCACAAGCGGCCATTCTGGGCATGCACAACATCATCCAGCGCCCGATGGCGGTCAACGGTCAGGTTGTGATTCGTCCGATGATGTACCTGGCGCTGTCTTACGATCACCGTCTGATCGATGGTAAAGAAGCTGTGACGTTCCTGGTGACCATCAAAAACCTGCTGGAAGATCCAGCTCGTCTGCTGCTGGATATCTGATTCACGACAGCTGCAAGCCGCAAGCGTCAAGCTGCAAGTAAAAGCAGTCTGGCGCTGAAGCTTTGGTCGTCGCTACATCCTAATGAACAGGTTGCAACGCTCGTCTGTAATACATCACAGGCCAGCTTGCAGCTTGTAGCTTAAAGCTCGCAGCTAAAGAGGAACTCTTTGTTATGTCCCAGAAATTCGACGTGGTAGTGATTGGCGCAGGCCCTGGCGGTTATGTTGCCGCCATCAAGGCTGCGCAACTTGGTCTCAAGACTGCCTGCATCGAGAAGTATCAGGACAAGGAGGGCAAGCTGGCCCTCGGCGGTACTTGCCTGAACGTGGGTTGCATTCCGTCCAAGGCGCTGCTGGACAGCTCCTGGAAGTTCTACGAAGCCAAAAATGGCTTCTCGATCCATGGTATTTCGACTTCCGAAGTCAGCATGGACGTGCCGGCCATGGTCGGTCGCAAGGCCAACATCGTTAAAGGCCTGACCGGTGGCGTTGCCAGCCTGTTCAAAGCCAATGGCGTGACCACTCTGCAAGGCCACGGCAAGCTGCTGGCTGGCAAGAAAGTCGAACTGACCGCCGCTGATGGCACCGTTGAAGTCATCGAAGCTGATCACGTAATCCTGGCTTCCGGTTCGCGTCCGATTGACATTCCACCGGCTCCGGTCGATCAGAAAGTCATCGTTGATTCGACTGGCGCTCTGGAATTCCAACAGGTTCCACAACGTCTGGGCGTGATCGGCGCTGGCGTGATCGGTCTGGAACTGGGTTCGGTATGGGCTCGTCTTGGCGCTCAGGTGACTGTCCTGGAAGCACTGGACAAGTTCATCCCGGCTGCTGACGAAGCGGTTTCCAAAGAAGCCCTGAAAACTTTCACCAAGCAAGGCCTGGACATCAAGCTGGGCGCTCGCGTTACCGGTTCGAAAGTCGAAGGCGAAGAAGTTGTGGTCAGCTACACCGACGCAGCGGGCGAGCAGTCGATCACTTTCGACCGTCTGATCGTAGCCGTTGGTCGTCGTCCGGTAACAACTGATCTGCTGGCCGCTGACAGCGGTGTGGACCTGGATGAGCGTGGTTTCATCTACGTTGACGACTACTGCACCACCAGCGTTCCGGGCGTTTACGCGATCGGCGACGTGGTTCGTGGTCTGATGCTGGCCCACAAGGCTTCTGAAGAAGGCATCATGGTTGTCGAGCGCATCAAGGGCCACAAGGCTCAGATGAACTACAATCTGATCCCTTCGGTTATCTACACCCACCCGGAAATCGCATGGGTTGGTAAAACCGAGCAGACCTTGAAGACTGAAGGCGTTGAAGTTAACGTTGGCACCTTCCCGTTCGCAGCCAGTGGCCGTGCCATGGCAGCCAACGACACAGGCGGCTTCGTCAAGATCATTGCCGACGCCAAGACTGACCGTGTACTGGGTGTTCACGTTATTGGTCCTAGCGCTGCCGAGCTGGTACAGCAGGGCGCGATCGCGATGGAATTCGGCAGCAGTGCCGAAGACATCGGCATGATGGTCTTCTCCCATCCGACGCTGTCCGAAGCATTGCATGAAGCTGCTCTGGCCGTGAATGGCGGTGCCATCCACATCCAGAACCGCAAAAAGCGTTAAGACAACAAGAGAAACCACGACGGACTGCCCGTCGTGAGCCTTGCGAGCAAGACTCACCGCGGAATGTCCGCCGGACTCGACCTCCGGACTCTTCTTGAAGGGATTGCCCGGAGTAGCGGTCACAGGTGGTGCGGCACGCCAGACGTGC
This sequence comes from Pseudomonas viridiflava, assembly GCF_900602065.1. GTDB lineage: Bacteria > Pseudomonadota > Gammaproteobacteria > Pseudomonadales > Pseudomonadaceae > Aquipseudomonas. The sequence continues at coordinate 324,731 of NZ_UWFN01000310.1, forward strand.
AGCACCGAATGCGCAGTACCTAACGAAGACGGTAATAAGCATGAATCTTCACGAGTATCAGGGTAAGCAGCTGTTCGCTGAGTACGGCCTGCCAGTATCCAAAGGCTACGCAGTAGACACCCCGGAAGCAGCAGCAGAAGCTTGCGATAAAATTGGCGGGACTGAGTGGGTTGTCAAAGCCCAGGTTCACGCTGGTGGTCGCGGTAAAGCGGGCGGCGTAAAGCTGGTTCGCAGCAAAGAAGACGCTGCAGCGTTCGCCCAGCAATGGTTGGGCAAGCGTCTGGTAACTTACCAGACTGACGCCAACGGTCAGCCAGTGACCAAGATCCTGGTTGAGTCCTGCACCGACATCGCTAAAGAGCTGTATCTCGGCGCTGTAGTGGATCGTTCGAGCCGTCGCATCGTGTTCATGGCTTCCACCGAAGGTGGCGTGGACATCGAGAAAATCGCTCACGACACTCCTGAGAAGATCCTCAAGGCCACGATCGATCCACTGGTTGGCGCTCAGCCATTCCAGGGTCGCGATCTGGCATTCCAGCTGGGTCTGGAAGGCAAGCAGGTTTCCCAGTTCGCCAAGATCTTCACCGGTCTGGCCAAGCTGTTCCAGGACCACGACCTGGCTCTGCTGGAAGTGAACCCGCTGGTCATCAAGGCTGACGGCGATCTGCACTGCCTCGACGCCAAGATCAACATCGACGCCAACGCCATGTACCGTCAGCCTAAGCTGAAGGCTTTCCACGATCCATCGCAAGATGATCCGCGCGAAGCTCACGCTGCCAAGTTCGAACTGAACTACGTGGCGCTGGAAGGTAACATCGGTTGCATGGTCAACGGTGCTGGCCTGGCCATGGGTACCATGGACATCGTCAACCTGCATGGCGGCAAGCCAGCCAACTTCCTCGACGTAGGTGGTGGTGCAACCAAGGAACGCGTTACCGAAGCGTTCAAGATCATTCTGTCCGACACCAACGTCGCAGCAGTACTGGTCAACATCTTCGGCGGCATCGTTCGTTGCGACATGATTGCCGAAGGCATCATCGGTGCAGTGAAAGAAGTCGGCGTGAAAATCCCGGTTGTTGTTCGCCTTGAAGGTAACAACGCTGAACTGGGCGCTAAAGTACTGGCAGAAAGCGGTTTGAACATCATCGCGGCTACCAGCCTGACCGACGCTGCTCAACAAGTTGTCAAAGCTGCGGAGGGCAAGTAATGAGCGTCCTGATCAATAAAGACACCAAAGTAATCTGCCAGGGCTTCACCGGTTCGCAGGGTACTTTCCACTCCGAGCAAGCCATTGCCTACGGCACCAAAATGGTTGGCGGCGTGACTCCAGGCAAAGGTGGCACCACTCACCTGAACCTGCCAGTGTTCAACACTGTGCAAGAAGCAGTAGACAAAACCGGCGCAACTGCTTCGGTTATCTACGTTCCAGCTCCGTTCTGCAAGGACTCCATCCTTGAAGCGGCGTTCGGCGGTATCAAGCTGATCGTCTGCATCACCGAAGGCATCCCGACCATCGACATGCTCGAAGCCAAGGTCAAGTGTGACGAGCTGGGTGTGGTCCTGATCGGCCCTAACTGCCCAGGCGTTATCACTCCGGGCGAGTGCAAGATCGGCATCATGCCAGGTCACATTCACTTGCCTGGCAAAGTAGGCATCGTGTCGCGTTCCGGCACCCTGACTTACGAAGCTGTGAAGCAGACTACTGATGCCGGTTTCGGTCAGTCGACCTGTGTTGGTATCGGTGGTGACCCGATCCCTGGCTCCAACTTCATCGACATCCTGAAGCTGTTCCAGGAAGACCCGAAGACTGAAGCGATCGTGATGATCGGTGAAATCGGCGGTTCGGCTGAAGAAGAAGCGGCTGCCTACATCAAGGCACACGTGACCAAGCCGGTTGTTTCCTACATCGCTGGTGTGACTGCTCCTCCGGGCAAGCGCATGGGCCATGCTGGCGCAATCATCTCTGGCGGCAAAGGCACTGCAGACGAGAAATTCGCTGCGCTGCAAGACGCAGGTGTTAAAACCGTGCGTTCGCTGGCAGACATCGGCAAGGCTTTGGCTGAGCTGACTGGTTGGGAAGTCAAAAAATAAGCATCTGCTTATTTGATTGACCGACTACACAAAGGCCACCTTCGGGTGGCCTTTGTGCGTTGTGGAGGGGGCGAACATCATTCCGGGCGGTTGCGTACATATCCCTTATTGCGGTAACGGCTGATATTGGTTCCGCCCTTACGGCGGGTCACTTTTGGCAAACGCCCGGAAGCCGGCCCGGCCAAAAGTAACCAAAAAGTCTGTGCCCCACCACTTGGTCCCTCGCCTAGGCTCGGGATGCCCGCCCGCAGATCCTGAACCGTGGGCCGCTGCAATGGGCCATCCATGGCCCGGTGCGGCTAACCCGGCATCCTTGCCCCTCTTCAACTCAAGGGCGTCCCACGGTTCAGAATCTGCGTTCGGCCAGCGTGGTTTAACGGGGCGCCTCAGATCAAAATCAAAAGCGCGGCGGCCTGACAGCCGACCTGATTTGTGTGAGCTTGCTACCTCAGCTCCGACCAACATGGACCTTGTGGGAGCGGTGCTTGCCCGCGATTCAGGCGCCACGGTACGTCAGATATACCGCGTAATCGTTCATCGCGGGCAAGCACCGCTCCCACATAATAAAACCGCGTGTATCCAGAGCCGTGCTCTTGATCTGCTTTTGATTTTGATCTTGAGCGCCCCGTTAAACCACGCCGGCCGGAATTCGACATTGCTGTGTGGGGCAAACCGGCAGGGATGCCGGTTTAGCCGCCTCAGGCCATGGATGGCGGGTGGCGGCGGCCCCACGCAGCAATGTCGGATTACGGGTATGCCGAGCGCCAGCGAGGGACCCAGTGGTGGGGCAAGAGCCTTTTGCTTACTTTTGGGCCCAAAGTGAGGCGCCGTAAGGGCGCAACCAATATCAGCCATAACGCTGCAACGGATATGTACACAAAATCCCGACATGGAAATGGATGTCGACACTTCGACCCCCAACCGTGCGTTCATCGGCCGCTTCGCCCTCTATTAGTGCAATAAAAACGCAAATTGGTTAGGCTAGCCGCCATTTTGTGCATCGCGGGTCTCACAAGGAGCCGCCGCACAGCGGCTCGTCCTAAAAGGACCGGCATGAATTTCCCCCACTCAACGGGAAGTCGCCCTCCAATTCCGATTCTGAAGTGTGGTTTTCTCAATGAAAGTGTTGAAAGGTCAGGACATCCTGGCACTGGGTTTCATGACGTTCGCCCTGTTCGTAGGGGCTGGCAATATCATCTTCCCGCCAATCGTAGGCCTGCAGGCCGGACCGCACGTGTGGATGGCTGCTTTGGGCTTTCTGGTCACCGCCGTAGGCCTCCCGGTCGTGACCGTCATTGCCCTGGCCAGGGTTGGTGGCGCAATGGATGCGCTCAGCAGCCCCATCGGCAAAATCGCGGGCAGTATCCTCGCGGCAGTGTGTTATCTGGCAGTAGGCCCGTTGTTCGCCACGCCACGTACCGCAACAGTGTCCTTCGAAGTCGGCCTCGCGCCGCTGACGGGGGATAGCCCGACAGCGCTGTTTCTCTACAGCCTGGTGTATTTCCTGATCGTGCTGTGGGTGTCGTTCTATCCAGGCCGTCTGCTGGACACGGTAGGGCGCTTCCTTGCGCCGCTGAAAATAATCGCGCTGGCGGTGCTCGGGATTGCAGCTTTCGCACTGCCCGCAGGAGACATCGGTGTCGCTGAGCCCGCTTATGTCGCAGCGCCGTTTTCTCAAGGCTTTATCAATGGCTACCTGACCATGGATACCCTGGGCGCGCTGGTGTTCGGCATTGTCATCGTCAACGCCATTCGCTCAAGAGGCGTAGAGTCGCCGCGTCTGATTACCCGTTACGCGATCATTGCCGGTTTGATTGCCGGGGTAGGGCTGGCACTGGTTTACATCAGTCTGTTCCGTCTGGGCTCCGGCAGTCACGCCGTCGCAGCAGGGGCGAGTAACGGCGCGGCGGTGTTGCATGCCTACGTGCAACATACTTTCGGTTCGCTGGGGAGCGGCTTCCTTGCGGTGCTGATCTCGCTGGCCTGTCTGGTCACCGCCGTGGGCCTGACATGCGCCTGTGCCGAGTATTTCGCCAAGGTACTGCCATTGTCATACAAAACCCTGGTGATAATTCTGGCGGCATTCTCGTTGCTGGTTTCCAATCTGGGTCTGACCAAACTGATTCTGTTCTCGATCCCGGTGCTGACGGCGATCTATCCGCCTTGCATCGTTCTGGTCGCGCTGAGTTTCTGCAAAAACTTCTGGTATTCCCAGGGCCGTATCGTCGCGCCGGTGATGCTGGTAGCGTTTGTGTTCGGTCTGATCGATGCGATCAAAGGCGCCGGTTTTACAGATTACCTGCCTCATGCCTTGAGCAACTTGCCACTTAGCGATCAGGGGTTGGCCTGGCTGATCCCGGCCGTCATTGTTCTGTGCGTGGCATTTGTCTGCGACCGGGTTATCGGCAAGCGTAACGAGGCGCTGGCCTGATGTTTAATGGCGTGTGATAAACGTTCAGAAAAATATCGACAGGCGAGTGTATTAAACTCGCAACTAATAAAGCCCGCTTATAGCGGGCTTTATTATCTGAAAAGTCGGGGAAACTTTTCGGCTTACTTGGTAGTCGCTGGATCTTGAGTCGTCTTGCCAGCTTCCTGGGCGCGCTGTGCGTCCGCTTCGGCATTCTTCTGAGCGGCTTCCTGACTTTCTTTGGCCGCGTCGTTCACTTTGTCCTGAGCCTTTTGCATGGACTCTTGAGATTCTTGAGCGGCTTTGTTCGCATCTTGTTGAGTGTTCTCGGATTTCTTGTCGCACGCGGCAAGGCCCAAGGTGGCAGAGAGCATCAAGGCATAAGCTAAAGTATTGCGCATGGGGTGTTTCTCCTTATTGAATATCTACGAGCCTAAGAGCCCTGCGCATTAAGTTAAGTTCCAACTCTTTCACGGCCTCATTGAATTTGTATGTCGCCCCCGTAATCCGGCCAGCTATGCTGGATCACAGCAACTTTCGAACAAAACATAAAAAAGTCGTGAGCCCTATGAGCGAAACCCTTGTTTTTGAGCGTGCCAAACGCTTTCTCTCGGCCTTGCCCCATTGTCAGGTGCTTGGGTTGCAGGTGGTCAGCGCCGACGCAAATGGCATGACGCTGGTGCTGCCTTATTCCGAGAAAATCATTGGCAATCCACAAACCGGCGTCATTCATGGTGGTGCACTGACTTCGCTGATGGACAGTGCTTGTGGTATCTCGATTCTCTGTGTTTTGCCGGAGTTCGAGGTTTGCCCGACGCTTGACTTGCGCATCGACTACATGAGCGCCGCAACGCCTCATCAGGACGTATTCGGCTTTGCGCAGTGCTATCGGGTCACGCCTGAGGTGCTCTTTATCCGCGGTTATGCATGGCAGGATGATCCGCAGCAGCCGATTGCTCATGTGGTCGGTACGTTCATGCGGTTGGGCAGGGCGGTCATCGGAACTCGAACGTTTGCGGGGAGCGACCAATGACGATTGATCTTCAGGAGCATTCGCGTCTGGCTCAGGCATCTGGCGATTTTACGCTGTTGCTGAGCAGCATCCCTTATGCGCAACTTATCGGTGTCGGTTGCTCACGTCAGGGCGATGATTTGATTTTTCATCTGCCTGCGGTTCAAGGCAATGTGGGTAATCCATTGCTTCCTGCCCTGCATGGCGGCGTTATTGCCGGCTTCATGGAATTAGCGGCCTCAGTGCATCTTCTGATTGCCATGGACGCCACACAGATGCCGAAAATGATCGATTTTTCGGTCGATTATCTGCGCGCCGGTCTTTATCGCGATACGTATGCCCAATGCCAGGTCTGGCGTCAGGGGCGACGGGTGGCCAATGTTGCGATCACCGCGTGGCAGGCCACAGCGGAAGAGCCGATCGCTACCGCCCGAGCGCATTTCAAAATTGAAGAGTTGTAGATCGAATCAGGCAAGCCCTTGAAATCCGAGACCCAGCCCCCACTTTGATGACAACCCGCCGCCAGACACAGGTTTCGGCTTGTGGCTGGGGGCTTATGCCATCTGATTGGAGTTTGATGACCATGAGTGTGGAAACTCAAAAGGAAACCCTGGGCTTCCAGACCGAGGTAAAGCAGCTGCTGCACCTCATGATCCACTCGCTGTATTCCAACAAGGAAATCTTCCTTCGCGAGTTGATCTCTAACGCCTCTGACGCCGTGGATAAACTGCGCTTCGAAGCACTGTCCAAACCGGACTTGCTTGAAGGCGGCGCCGAGCTGAAGATTCGCGTGAGCTTCGACAAGGAAGCGAAAACCGTCACGCTGGAAGACAACGGCATCGGTATGAACCGGGACGATGTGATCACCCACCTGGGGACCATCGCCAAGTCCGGCACAGCTGATTTCATGAAGAACCTGTCGGGCGATCAGAAAAAAGATTCGCACCTGATCGGCCAATTCGGTGTTGGCTTCTATTCGGCCTTCATCGTTGCCGATCAGGTTGAAGTATTCAGCCGTCGCGCAGGCACAGCTGCCAGCGAAGGCGTGCATTGGTCTTCCAAAGGCGAGGGCGAATTCGAAGTCGCCACTGTCGAGAAGGCCGAGCGCGGTACCCGCATCGTCCTGCACCTGAAAAGTGGTGAAGATGAGTTCGCTGACGGTTACCGTCTGCGCAATATCATCAAGAAATACTCCGATCACATCGCTTTGCCGATCGAGCTGCCAAAAGAATCGGCCGCTGCCGAAGGCGAAGAGGTTCCGGCTGTTGAATGGGAAACCGTCAACCGCGCCAGTGCCCTCTGGACCCGTCCTCGCACTGAAGTGAAGGACGAGGAATACCAGGAGTTCTACAAGCACGTCGCCCACGATTTCGAAAACCCGCTGAGCTGGAGCCATAACAAGGTTGAAGGCAAGCTGGAGTACACCTCGCTGTTGTACGTGCCTGCCCGCGCTCCGTTCGATCTGTATCAGCGTGAAGCCCCTCGTGGCCTGAAGCTATACGTGCAGCGTGTATTCGTCATGGACCAGGCCGAGTCGTTCCTGCCGCTGTACATGCGCTTCGTCAAAGGCGTGGTCGATTCCAATGACCTGTCCCTGAACGTTTCGCGTGAGATTCTGCAGAAAGACCCGATCATCGATTCGATGAAGTCGGCCCTGACCAAGCGTGTCCTCGACATGCTGGAAAAACTGGCGAAAAACGAGCCTGAGCAATACAAAGGCTTCTGGAAAAACTTCGGTCAGGTCATGAAAGAAGGCCCGGCAGAAGACTTCGCCAATAAAGAGAAAATCGCCGGTCTGTTGCGTTTCGCTTCGACTCATGAGGAAGGCGGCGAGCAAATCGTTGCTCTGGCTGAATACCTGGCTCGCGCCAAGGAAGGTCAGGACAAGATTTACTACCTCACCGGTGAAACCTACGCGCAGGTCAAGAACAGCCCGCACCTTGAAGTCTTCCGCAAGAAAGGCATCGAAGTGCTGCTGCTGACCGACCGTATCGACGAGTGGCTGATGAGCTACCTCAGCGATTTCGATGGCAAGGGTTTTGTCGATGTGGCGCGTGGTGATCTGGATCTGGGCAAGCTTGATTCTGAAGAGGATAAGAAGGCTCAGGAAGAAATCGCCAAGGACAAAGAAGGTCTCATCGAGCGTCTGAAAACGGCTTTGGGTGATTCCGTCAGTGAAGTGCGGGTTTCTCACCGTCTGACTGATTCCCCGGCGATCCTTGCTATCGGCGAGGCTGACCTGGGCCTGCAGATGCGGCAGATTCTTGAAGCCAGCGGCCAGAAGGTTCCGGACTCCAAGCCGATCTTCGAATTCAACCCGGCGCACCCGCTGATCGGCAAGCTGGACGCCGAGCAAAGCGAAGAGCGGTTTGGCGACCTGTCGCACATCCTGTTCGATCAGGCTGCGCTGGCAGCAGGTGACAGCTTGAAGGATCCGGCGGCTTACGTGCGCCGTCTGAACAAGTTATTGGTCGAGTTGTCGGTTTAATATTCCGAGTCAAAGAAAACCCGCTTCGGCGGGTTTTCTGATTGTGCTCTACCCATTTGTCTTTCATTACTTGAGGAGTCAACGATGAGCAGCAACGTTACTGTGCGTTCAGTGGTGTACCAGATTGACGGCCAGCCTTACGAGAGCCGTCTGGTTTTTGACTCGGGTGACGCGTCTTCACGTCCTGGTCTGTTGATGGCCCCAAACTGGATGGGTGTCACCGAAGGCGCCGAGAAAATCGCACAGGCGGTGGCAGAGCAGGGCTATGTCGTGTTTCTTGCTGACCTCTATGGCCAGAGCACTCGCCCGCAGAATAACGATCAGGCTGGTGCTGCGATGATGCCGCTCAAGGACGATCGCGGGTTGTTGCGCAAGCGTATGCAGGCTGCTCTGGATCAATTGCTCGCCCAGACTGACGCACCGGTTGATGCCGACAAAGTCGCCACTTTCGGTTTCTGCTTCGGCGGTTGCTGTTCTCTGGAGTTGGCACGCACCGGCGCGAACCTGAAAGCTGCCGTATCGTTCCACGGCACGCTGGATACGCCAAACCCGACTGATGCGAAAAACATCAAGGGTTCAGTGCTAGTGCTGCACGGTGCTTCGGACCCGTTGGTACCCAAAGAACAATTGCCGGCTTTTGAAGCCGAAATGAATGCGGCAGGCGTTGACTGGCAGTTGCTGAGCTATGGCGGTGCAGTGCACTCGTTCACCGATCCGCACGCGCAGACCCCGGGCATGATGCAGTACGATGAAAAGACCGCGAAACGCGCGTTTGCGTCGATGCACAACCTGCTGGATGAAGTGTTCAAGGGCTGACACAGTCTTGCGGACTTCATTGATCCGTGTGGGAGCCGAGCTTGCTCGCGATGAACGATGACGCGGTATGCCTGAAACTGCGCGTCGACTGCATCGCGGGCAAGCGCGCTCCTACAGATCACTTAGCCTGCGGCAGTTCGATCCTGCCAATCTCCCCGGGCACTGTCGGCCAATCCCCGGCTGCCCAGCGGGTCCGGGCCTGTTCGATCAGCGCCGGATCACTGGCGACGAAATTCCAGTTCATGCGCCTAGGGCCATCCAGCGGTGCGCCGCCAATCAGCACCGCGTGGCATTCGCTCTCTGCACACAAAGCCACTTCTTTCCCGGGCTCAAGTACGACCAGCGTTCTGGGTTCCACCGCTTCGCCGTCCACCGAAGCTTCGCCTTCGAGCACATACAGCGCCCGCTCTTCATGTTCGGTCGGGATCAACAGTGTGGTTGCGGTTTGCAGGTGCAATTCGGCGTAAACCGTCGGCGACAGGACTGGCACCGGAGACGTCAGGCAGAAACCGCTCCCCGCAATCATGCGAATCTGAATGCCGAGGTTGTCACTCAGTGGCAGGCTGCTGGCCGGGTGGTGGCTGTAATGGCCTTGGCCAGGTTCGTGGCTCTTTGGCGATGCGAGCCATACCTGCAGGCCGTGCATGCGCGAGCCGCTGGCCAACAACTCCGCCGGCGTGCGTTCAATGTGGGCAATGGCTGCGCCTGAGGTCATCCAGCTGACCTCGCCTGGCGCAACCTGCTGATGACTGCCCAAGCTGTCTTTATGCAGCAGATGGCCTTCGAACAGGTAGGTCAATGTGGATAGGCCAATGTGCGGGTGTTGGCGAATATCCATACCTTTGCCCGGCGCATAGTCGGTTTCGAGCATATGGTCGAAAAATACGAACGGGCCGACATTGCGGCATTTCGCCGAGGGCAGGGGGCGCAGAATGGGCTGGCCTTCTACATCTTCAGCGCGGGGTTTGATGATAAGCATCGGCAGTATCCCTGCAGTCAGACCAGTTGAGTATGGATACTGATCTCGGCGGTGGTCATCAGCTTGTGCACCGGGCAGCGGTCGGCGATGCGGTGCAAAACAGTACGCTGCTGGTCGCTGAGAGGGCCCTCCAGGGCGAGTTCTACATTCAGGCCGTACTTACCTTGTCTTTCCTCGCTGTCGTCATGAGTGACCTTGACGGTGATCCCGGTCAGCGGGATGTCGTGCTGTTTTGCGTACAATTTGACGGTCAGCGTTTTGCACGAGGCCAGCGCCGCATCGAAATAGTCATGAGGGGAGGGGGCGGAATTTTCGCCGCCCAGATCAACAGGCAGATCGGTGAACAGTTCGTGTTGCTGGTTGATATCGATCTTGTGGCGGAACCCTTCAGGGGTAATGCTGCTGACGATGACAGGCATGGAGACCTCGGGCGGTAGGCAAAAAGAAATATCCTACGCTTGCGCTCTTGCTCAGCCTAGAAAATCAGTGCTCATAAAAAAAGGCGCCTCGAGAGGCGCCTTTTCAACAGCAGTAGCGGGGCGGAATTACTTGCCCTGCCAGCGCTTCATGACCAGCGTGGCGTTGGTGCCACCGAAGCCGAAGCTGTTGCTCATGACCTGGTCGATTTTTGCATCTTCCTGGGTCTTGAGCAGGATCGGCATGTCAGCGACAACCGGATCCAGTTCGTCGATGTTGGCCGAACCAGCGATGAAGTTGCCTTCCATCATCAGCATGCAGTAGATCGCTTCGTGAACGCCTGCGGCGCCCAGGGAGTGACCCGACAGGCTCTTGGTGGAGCTGATGGCCGGAGCTTTGCCACCGAAGACTTCGCGAACGCCTTCCATCTCTTTGGCGTCGCCGACCGGAGTCGAGGTGCCGTGAGTGTTCAGGTAATCGATCGGGCCTTCAACGGTGGACAGGGCCATCTGCATGCAGCGGATGGCGCCTTCGCCGCTCGGAGCAACCATGTCGTAGCCGTCGGAAGTAGCACCGTAGCCAACGATTTCAGCATAGATCTTGGCGCCGCGTGCCAGAGCGTGTTCCAGCTCTTCAACCACGACCATGCCGCCGCCGCCAGCGATGACGAAACCATCACGGTCAGCGTCGTAAGCGCGGGAAGCCTGTTCCGGGGTGTCATTACGCTTGCTGGACAGTGCGCCCATGGCGTCGAACAGGAACGACTGGCTCCAATGCTCTTCTTCACCACCACCGGCAAACACGATGTCCTGCTTGCCCATCTGAATCTGTTCCATGGCGGTACCGATGCAGTGAGCACTGGTGGCGCAAGCAGAAGCGATGGAGTAGTTCAGGCCCTTGATCTTGAACGGGGTGGCCAGGCAAGCAGAAACCGTGCTGCTCATGGTCCGCGTAACGCGGTACGGGCCAACGCGCTTGACGCCTTTTTCACGCAGGATATCCAGCGCTTCCATCTGGTTCAGGGTCGAAGCACCACCGCTACCGGCGATCAGGCCGGTACGCGGGTTGGAGACTTGCTCCTCGGTGAGGCCCGAATCAGTGATGGCGTCTTTCATGGCCAAGTAGGCATAAGCTGCCGCGTGGCCGACGAAGCGATAGATCTTGCGATCGATCAGCTCTTCGAGGTTGAGGTCAATGGAGCCGGAAACCTGGCTACGCAGACCCATTTCGGCATATTCCGGATTGAAACGGATGCCAGGGCGGCTTGCACGCAGGTTGGCGGAGACGGTCTCTTTGTCATTGCCCAGGCACGAAACGATGCCCAGACCAGTGATAACGACGCGGCGCATGCGGATAACCCTTAGAAGTTGTCAGTGGAGGTGAAGACGCCGACCCGAAGGCCTTCGGCGGTGTAGATCTCGCGACCGTCGACAGTAACCGAACCATCGGCGATAGCCAGGTTCAGCTTGCCTTTCAGGACGCGTTTGATCTGAATGTTATAGGTGACTTTTTTGGCCGTCGGCAAAACCTGACCGAAGAACTTTACTTCGCCCGAACCCAGTGCGCGTCCACGGCCTGGCAGACCCTGCCAGCCAAGGAAAAAGCCTACCAGTTGCCACATGGCATCAAGGCCCAGGCAGCCCGGCATCACCGGGTCACCTTCGAAGTGGCATGCGAAGAACCACAGGTCCGGATTGATATCCAGCTCAGCGACCAATTCACCTTTGCCGTACTTGCCACCCTCTTCGCTGATATGGGTGATGCGATCAACCATCAGCATGTTAGGGGCGGGCAGTTGCGCGTTACCTGGGCCGAATAGCTCACCGCGACTGCAGCGCAGCAGGTCTTCCCGGGTAAAGGCGTTTTGTTTGGTCATGCGAGCTCCTCAATAATCTTGTGCGGCAGGGTGGGGTATCGTGCCCCAGAAGCCAGTCCTGGCCGGCTGACTCGCCAGGGGTCTGCCGTCAGCCTACTCATAGACTATTGCGTTGTAGTGAAAGTCACAGCACAAGGGAAATGAAAGTACACTTGTGCACTGAAATTTGCCATCCAGCCGACCCTTATGGTCGATTCGGCTTACAAGACTGCCGCAATTTAACATTTATCGCCAGTCGCAGATGTCCGAAAGGGCACCCATCGCTGTAAAACCTGCTGTAAATCAGTACGTTTGAAGGGTTTGGCAAGGTAGTCATTCATCCCCGCCTGTAAACAGGCGTCCCGATCACCCTGCAAGGCATTGGCGGTCAGCGCGATGATCGGTACTTGATCGAGCCCCGGCAACTGTCGAATACGACGCGTGGCTTCGTAGCCATCCATGACTGGCAGTCGGCAATCCATGAAGATTGCGGCGTATTGCCCACTTCCAGCCATGCTCACCGCTTGTGCGCCGTCCCGGGCGACTGCCACCTGATGGCCGAGGTTATGCAGCATGGCGCGGATGACCGCGCAGTTGACTTCGTTGTCCTCTACTAACAAGACGCTGCGTTGCTCGCCGTCGGTAGCAATGTGCGAGTCGCCACGGGCGGGTGCATCCGCTGTATCTGGCATCACCGTCATCGGGATTTCCAGGGTAAACAGCGAACCAGAACCTTCGGTGCTTTGCGCCCTTAGCGTTCCACCCATGCGCTCCGCCAGTGTGCGGGCGATGGGCAGGCCTAACCCCGTGCCGCCGTAGCGACGGGAGATCGAGCTGTCTGCCTGCTGGAAAGCATCGAACATGGATTCCAGATGGTCATGGTGGATGCCGATCCCGCTGTCGCGCACGTGACACACAAACAAAATCCGCCCTTCATCCAGAGACTCATACTCGGCTTCAACATCCACCGCGCCCTGCTCTGTGAATTTAAGGGCATTACCAATAAGGTTGACCAGAATCTGCCGGATCCGGGTCGGGTCGCCCTGAACCCGTAACTGATCGAGCCCTTGCTGGAGGTGCAAGCGCAACGACAGGTTGCGTTGTTGCGCATCGTGGCTGAATGCCTGGCTCGAGGTGCTGACCAGTTCAGCAACATTGAACGGGATATTTTCCATTTCCAGCGAATGTCGTTCAAACCGGGAAAAGTCGAGGATGTCGTTGATCACGCGCAACAGATGCTCGGTGGACTCGGTGGCAAGCGCCGAATACTCGGCCTGCTCTTCGGTCATAGGTGTGGTTTCCATCAGTTGCAGCATGCCCAGTACACCATTCATAGGGGTACGCAACTCATGGCTCATCATGGCCAGAAAGTCTGATTTTGCCCGGTTCGCGCGTTCTGCCTCCTCTCTGGCCTGGATCAATTGCTCAATGAAGCGTTGTTGCTCGTGGCTGGCTTTATCCAGGTTAGCCGCGAGATTGTTGATGTGCCTTGCCAGATCACCCAGTTCTGCGTCATCAGGCACAGGCAGCGGGGTGCGGTAGTCACCTTGCTGGATTGCCTTGACCGCTTCGCCCATCGCACTGATGGGTTGAGAAAGGCTTGAAGCCAGGCGCCTGGCGAGAATAAACGTGAACAGCAGAGCGAACAGCGCGAGAATCGCGGCCTTGAGCAGGATCTCCTGTTGACGCTCACTGAACGCTTCGTTGGACATACCCACCAGCACCCGGCCCAGATAATCCTGGGCGGCGCTAACGGTATCCTCATGGTTACCAAGGAAGTCCTTGCCCAGCTTGATTTGCTGCGAACGAATCGGCGCCTGAAATATTTCTACCTGTTTGGGGGGGGCGGCCGCCTCTTCGGACTGCTCGACGTACACCAATACTTTGTTGTGGCTGTCCTGTACTTCAATAAAACGCACATGGGGTGTCGACAAGGTTGCGCGCATCAGGCTCTTCAGAACCTCGTCGTTACCAACGATCACTCCGTATTCCGACGCGGGTGCCAACTGGTTGGCGATCAACTGACCGGTATGATTGAGCTCCTGGCGCAGGTCCTGAATGCGCACAAACGTGAAAAAGCAGATCAGCAATAGAGTCAGCAGGAGGGCGGGTCCGAGACTGATCATCTGTGTCCGGGTATTGATATCCCAATGGCGACGAACTTTCATGGCTGCTGCTCCGCCTGACTCAGGCGTGTGGTCACTGCTGCGTCGTCAATTGCGATGATTCCCAGGGATTGAGCCACTCGCGGGTTACTCGTCACTTTGAAGCGTCGTGGATATTGTGCGCGTGGCCATTGCTCCGGTGGCTTGTCGAGGAGAGCGTCAAGCGTATCCAGCCAGTCGATTTCATCGCTGTAGGTGCTGGCCAGGCTTCCTGCTTTGACAAACGCTGCGTTAGGGCCAAGCAATGCCTGCTGGTGGGCATAGCTGCTGAGCAGGAGGTTCTTGGCGGTTTTCGCGTTATACAGGTCCGGGTCATCAAGCCCCAGCAATACATCGCTGCGGCTCAACAAGTTCTGCAGTGACTGGTTTTCCGCACTGGGGGTCCATGGCTGGGAAACTATCCGCAACCCCATGGACGCTGCTGCATGGCGCAGCTCTTTGAGCAGGAATTGGCTTCTGTGGTTGAACAGCACACCGATTTGTCGGGCTTCGGGCAACAGGTGCCGGATCAGCAGCAACTGGCGCGTGACAGGCGGATCGCTCCACAAAAGGCTCAACGTCGGCGGGCGCTTTTCGCCCAGCCGTTCGTGGGCCTGAATCCGACTGATGCGCAGTACCAGGGTTCTTGGCCCTTCGCTATCGCCCAGCCGCCACTCCAGGCTTGCCGTGTCCAGCAGCACCAGGCGCGTGTGGTCGGAGATTTTGCCAGGTGACGGCATTTTATCGGTTTCGACAAAGCGCACGTGGTCGCCAGGGCGGCGCTGGCTCAAGTCGCTCACAAAGCTCTGGATGCTTGGGTTGGTTCTGGCGGCAGTCAGCAAAATATCTGCCGCGGACGCAGTGGTGCAGTTCGCCCACATGAGCGCCGCGACTGCGATGCAGCGCAGAGTCCTGCCTGAGAAAGCCACAGCCGTGTCCATACTTGTTCGTCCGGTTACCGCCTTATTCATGCCGGGCATGTTAACCGAGACGAAGCTTATTGCCACGCTGGGTGTGGTTGGGTGGTTTTTGTGTACATATCCGTAATGGCGGCCATGGCTGATATTGGTTGCGCTCTTACAGCGCGTCACTTTTGGTTCCGGAAGCCGGCCCAGCCAAAAGTAACCAAAAGGCTTTTACCCCACCACTCGGCACCTCGCTGTCGCTCGGTGTACCCGCCCGCAGATCCTGAACCGTGGGCCGCCGCAATGGGCCATCCATGGCCCGGTGCGGCTAACCCGGCATCCTTGCCACTCTTCAACTCAAGGGCGTCCCACGCTTCAGAATCTGCGTTCGGCCAGCGTGGTTTAACGGGGCGCCTCAGATCAAAATCAAAAGCGCGGCGGCCTGACAGCCGACCTGGTTTTATGGGTTTACCTAGCATCTTGTAGGAGCTGCCGAAGGCTGCGAAGCGGTGTGTCAGATGAAGAATGCGTTGGCTGTGGTGACGTTTCGCGAACAAGTTCGCTCCTACCGGGCCGAGGCGATCCCGCCGTATTCGCTTTGCTTTTGATCTGCTTTTGATCTGCTTTTGATTTTAGGCGCCCCGTTAAACCACGCCGGCCGGAATTCGATATTGCTGTATGGGGCAAACCGGCAGGGATGCCGGTTTAGCCGCCTCAGGCCATGGATGGCCGGTGGCGGCGGCCCCACGCAGCAATGTCGGATTACGGGCATGCCGAGCCTAGGCGAGGCACCCAGTGGTGGGGCAAGAGCGTTTTGCTTACTTTTGTCTGGGCCGGCTTCCGGATCTATCAAAAGTGAGGCGCTGTAAAAGCGCAACCAATATCAGCCATGCCCGCGGTAACGGATATGTACACAAAAATCACCACATGGAAAATGTCTAGACCCCTGCGAGTCCTAATCCCTTGGAAACACACGCAATGAAGGTTGTCACTGGCCGCCATCGCCATGCTCCGTATAATGCCGTCATCGCCAGATGAGATGGCTCTAGATGGATGTTTTTATGACCACACAGCAACCTGTTGCGGTTCTGGGGGGCGGCAGCTTCGGCACCGCGGTGGCCAACTTGCTGGCGGAGAATGGCCGTCAGGTCCGTCAATGGATGCGTGACCCGGAGCAGGCCGAGGCCATTCGTGTCAATCGCGAGAACCCTCGTTACCTCAAGGGCATAAAGATTCTGCCCCTGGTCGAGCCGGTCACAGACCTGGCTGCGACTCTCGATGAATGTGAACTGGTTTTCGTCGCCTTGCCGTCCAGCGCTTTGCGCAGTGTGCTGGCGCCTCACGTCGAGCGTTTGACGGGCAAGATGCTGGTCAGCCTGACCAAAGGCATCGAAGCGCAGAGCTTCAAATTGATGAGTCAGATCATCGAAGACATCGCTCCGCAGGCCCGTATTGGCGTGTTGTCCGGTCCCAATCTGGCGCGTGAAATCGCTGAGCACGCGTTGACTGCAACTGTGGTCGCCAGTGAAGACGAGGACCTCTGCCAACAGGTTCAGGAAGTGCTGCACGGCAGGACGTTCCGGGTTTACGCCAGCAACGACCGCTTTGGTGTTGAGTTGGGCGGGGCGCTTAAAAACGTCTACGCGATCATCGCCGGCATGGCCGTGGCGCTGGACATGGGCGAAAACACCAAGAGCATGCTGATTACCCGCGCGCTGGCGGAAATGACCCGTTTTGCGGTCAGTCAGGGCGCCAACCCAATGACCTTTCTTGGACTGGCGGGCGTCGGTGACCTGATCGTGACCTGCTCTTCGCCGAAGAGCCGTAACTATCAGGTCGGATTTGCCTTGGGGCAGGGCTTGAGCCTGGACGAGGCCGTCAACCGCCTGGGCGAAGTCGCGGAAGGTGTGAACACGCTCAAAGTGCTGAAAGTCAAAGCCCAGGAGTTACAGGTGTACATGCCACTGGTCGCGGGCTTGCATGCAATTCTTTTTGAGGGTCGTACGCTGAGTCAGGTCATTGAACTGTTGATGCGCGCCGAGCCCAAAACAGACGTGGACTTTATTTCCACAACCGGCTTCAACTGATAGCCCTCATCCCGGGAGAAGATTTTGAACGAGTCGAAAATCAAGCAACACGAATCGATTGTGCTGCGCATCCTCTGGATGGTGGTCTTTATCGTGATCTGGCAACTGGCAGAGTTGCTGCTGGCTGGCGTGGTTCTGGTGCAATTGGGCTATCGTCTGATTTATGGTGCCCCGAGCGCCAGTCTGATGAACTTTGGCGACAGCCTGAGTCAGTTTCTCGCGCAGATAGGTCGGTTTGGCACTTTTCACACTGACCAAAAGCCGTGGCCGTTTGCTGACTGGCCGACGCCTCGTGCGCCGGATGGCGAGACGCCGCACAGTATTCCACCTGCCGCCCACCCTGTGCGCGATGAGGAACCCAAACTGTGAAGCTCTGGGTGTTGCGGCACGGAGAGGCCCAGGCTCACGCGCGCAGTGATGCGCAACGTGAGCTGACCGGTCATGGTCGTGAGGAGGTCCTGCAAAGTGCCGCTCATTTGCTGGGTAAACCCCTGACACGAATCCTCGCCAGCCCCTACGTTCGAGCGCAACAGACTGCCGAACTGGTGCGTCAGGCGCTGGGTTTCAGCGATGCTGTGGTGACGGTGTCCTGGCTCACTCCGGAAAGTGATCCGGGCAAAGTGCTGAGTCAACTGGACGCCTATGCCGCTGATGATGTTTTGTTAGTTAGCCACCAGCCTTTGGTGGGCGCGTTGATCGGGCTTGCCGTGCACGGCAGCTATCAGCAGCCACAGCCCATGAGTACTGCCAGCCTGGCTGAATTGAAAGGTGAGTTTGCGCTGGCGGGAGCGATGGAATTGCTGAGCGTGCGGCATGTTTGATCGTGCTCGGCTAGCTATATCGGTTTGAAGCTTTTCCGAAAACCAGAGTCCTGTGCGCTAGTGTGAGGTGCCTGTATCGTCCAGATATGGGCGCCCCGGTTTCACTTGCCTTACATCCCTCAAGCTAAATATTCACCCCCTGAAACCGCTTTCAGATAACCGGCAACCAAGCAGTTGCTTGGTCGGCTACGCTTGCTCCGAATAAAAATAAAAAGGAGTGAGTCGCAATGACTATCGCCGTTGCTTTGCCGCTGAGCCGCTTCTACGACCGTGAGGCTCAAACCCCTGACACGCCCTATCTGGTTCAGCCTCTGGCTGACGGGCGGGTGCAGTCCTTGAGTTGGTCAGAAGTCGGTAATCAGGCGCGGCGGGCAGCGCATTGGTTACGCCGTCGAGGGCTACCCCGAGGTAGCTCTATAGCGATCATTTCGAAAAACTGCGCTCACTGGATCATTGCCGATCTGGCGATCTGGATGGCCGGACATGTCTCGGTGCCGTTGTACCCCAATCTGACCGCAGACTCCGTGGCTCAGGTTCTGGAACATTCCGATGCTGTACTGGTGTTTGTTGGCAAGCTCGATGAATGGCCGGCCATGAGTCGGGGAATCAAAGTCGGGCTGCAAACCATCGCCTTGCCGATTTGCCCTGCTGACGCACAGTTTGATTTTACCTGGGATGAGTTACAGCGTTGGGAGCCCATCAAGGACAACCCTTACGGATACGCAGATCAACTGGCGACGATCATCTATACCTCGGGAACCACAGGCGCTCCCAAAGGCGTGATGCACAGTTTTGGAAACCTGGCGTTTGCCGCGACCTATGGCAGCAGCATTTTCGGTCTGGGTGAAAAGGACCGTCTGTTTTCCTACCTGCCGTTATGCCATGTGGCTGAACGAATGTTTGTCGAAATGGCGTCGTTCTATGGTGGCCAGACAGTGTTTTTTGCGCAGAGCCTCGACACTTTTCTCCATGACTTAAAGCGCGCACGGCCCACCGCATTGTTCGCTGTGCCTCGTATCTGGACCCGCTTCCAGATGGGCGTATACAGCAAAATCCCGCCTGCACGTCTGGACTTTTTGTTGGGTCTGCCGCTAATCGGCAGCTATATGGGGCACAAGGTGCTCAAGGGGTTGGGGCTGGATGCATTGAAAGTGTCCTTGTCCGGGGCCGCGCCCGTTCCGCAAACGTTATTGCACTGGTATCGGCGGCTGGGTCTGGATGTGCTGGAGGTCTACGGCATGACTGAGAGTTGCGGTTACTCGCATATCTGTCGGCCTGCGAAGCAGAAACCGGGCTGGATTGGTCAGCCTTGCCCTGAGGTTGAGGTGCGCATTGCCGAGAATGGTGAGGTGCTAGTGCGCAGCGGAGCGAACATGTCCGGCTACTTCAAGGACCCGCAGAAAACTGCTGAGACGTTGACTGATGACGGCTTTCTGCGCACCGGGGACAAGGGTGAACAGGACGCTGACGGTTATTTACGGCTGACCGGCAGGCTCAAGGAGATTTTCAAGACCAGCAAAGGCAAGTATGTAGCACCGGCGCCTATCGAGAACTTGCTAGCCATGCATTCGCGAATTGAACAAGTCTGTGTGGTGGGCGAGGGCCTGGTCGCGCCGCTTGGTCTGTGCGTAC
The DNA here is from genome assembly GCF_900602065.1 of Pseudomonas viridiflava. Classification (GTDB taxonomy): domain Bacteria; phylum Pseudomonadota; class Gammaproteobacteria; order Pseudomonadales; family Pseudomonadaceae; genus Aquipseudomonas. Next base: position 344,388 of record NZ_UWFN01000310.1, read on the forward strand.
TCTCGGCAAACGACCCTCAAACGCTCTCCAGCGCCGATCGCACGGCGCTGGAGAAGAGCCTTGCGACGTTGCTGGACAGGGTCAATGCTGAACTCGACAAGCATCAGCGCTTGCACAGGCTGGTGGTGGTGAAAGATAGTTGGGGGGTCGAAAACGGTTTCCTGACTCCGACCCTGAAGATCAAACGCACAGTGATCGAATCCGTTTATGGCGAGCGCTTTCAGGAATGGAGCGCAGGTCCGGACGCGGTGGTGTGGCAGGAGTGAGGCGATGAATTCCAGCGCTCAGTGTTCGGGCGCTTCATAACAAGGATTGACTATGAGTGTGTGGCGCGAAACTCCGAATCTTGAGCAACTCAATGCCAACAGCAAAAACACCATTCTCGAATTGCTCGATATCCGCTTCGAGTCGTTCACCGAGGACTCACTGACCGCCAGCATGGTGGTTGACCATCGCACCCATCAGCCTTACGGCCTACTGCATGGCGGGGCGTCAGTGGTGTTGGCCGAGTCGTTGGGTTCGTCAGCCAGTTACCTGTGCATCGACACCAGCAAGTACTTTTGCGTCGGTATCGAGGTTAACGCCAACCATCTGCGTGGCGTGCGCAGTGGTCGGGTCACGGCAGTGGCGCACGCGGTGCACATCGGTCGCACCACCCACGTCTGGGATATTCGCCTGACCAGCGATGAAGGCAAAGCCAGCTGCATCTCGCGGTTAACCGTTGCCGTCGTGCCGCTGGGCCAGGAGCCTCCAGCGCGCTAAGTGTCGCTTATGCCGTCTGATGGCCGGATCGCCGTGTTCGATGGCCGTTACGATCATTGCTGAGGTGCCCGTTGGTTACGCACAATCGCATCTGATCTGGCTCATTGGTGCTCCGGCATGTCGCAACAGGTGTTTTTCGCTCACGCCAACGGTTTTCCGTCTGGTACCTACAGCAAGCTATTCACGGCACTGGCGCCGGACTACGCAGTGAGTCATCTCGATCAGCATGCCCACGATCCACGCTTCCCGGTGGATGATAACTGGCTGAATCTGGTGGATGAGTTGATTCATCATCTGCGAGAGCAGCCCGAGCCGGTGTGGGGCGTCGGGCATTCTCTGGGCGGTGTGCTGCATTTGCACGCAGCGATGCGCTGCCCTGAACTGTATCGCGGGGTGGTCATGCTCGATTCACCGGTGTTGACCCTCGCTGATCAATGGATGATTCGCGCCGCCAAACGTTTTGGTTTCATCGATCGCATCACCCCGGCCGGGCGCACGCTGGGGCGTCGCGAAGCGTTTGCTGACATTGAGTCTGCGCGTCTGTACTTCTCTGGCAAAACCCTGTTCCGCCGTTTTGATCCTGAATGTCTGGATGCTTACCTGCAACATGGCTTGCAGAGTGATGGCGAGCAACTGCGTCTGCGTTTCGATCCCGCCACGGAAATCAGTATTTACCGCAGCGTGCCGCATATCAGCCCAGGCCAGTCCCGGCAGCTCAAACTGCCGCTGGCCGTGGTGCGTGGCGAGCACAGTCGTGTCGTGATGCGCCATCATGCGCGTTCCGTCAGGCGGATGCCCCAAGGGGAATATCTGTCGATGCCGGGCGGGCATATGTTTCCGCTGGAGAGCCCTGAAGCCACGGCGCAGATGCTCAAGGCACTGTTCAGCCGCTGGACTGCAGGTGTCGACGCATGAGTCATTCAGTGGAAGAAGTACGTCTAAGCCTGCCGCACATCGAGTTGGCGGCGCATTTGTACGGTCCTGAAGACGGCAAGCCAGTCATTGCGTTGCATGGCTGGCTCGACAATGCCAACAGCTTTGCCCGGCTTGCACCGATGCTCCCTGGGTTGCGCATTGTTGCGCTGGACCTGGCCGGGCATGGTCATTCCAGCCACCGCCCGCCAGGCGCGAGTTATGCGCTGGCTGATTACGTTCACGACGTATTGCAGGTTGCCGAACAGCTCGGCTGGCAGCAGTTTTCATTGCTGGGCCATTCTTTGGGGGCGATTATTTCGGTGTTCCTGGCGGGTGCACTGCCTGATCGTGTGTCGCGGCTGGCGCTGATCGATGGGCTGGTACCGCCTTCCGGTGAGGCAGATAACGCAGCTGAACAGATGGGCAAGTCTTTACAGGCGCAGTTGCGTCTGGCGAACAAGCGCAAGCCGGTCTATCCCGATCAAGAGCAGGCGATTTGCGCCCGAATGAAAGGGGCGGTCGCCGTCACCCATGAAGCCGCCGAGTTGCTGGCCCAGCGCGGCTTGATGCCGGTGCCGGGTGGTTACACATGGCGCAGTGACGAGCGCCTGACGTTGCCCTCGGCCATTCGCATAACGCGGCCGCAAGCCATGGCGTTCGTCGAGGCCATTCGCTGTCCGACACATTTGGTAGTAGCTTCTCAGGGGTTACTGGCGCAGCAGGAAGCGTTGCTTTCAACGTTGCCTTTTGAGGTTTCAGGCCTGTCAGGAGGCCATCATCTGCATCTCAACGATCCCGTCGGCGCGCGTGCTGTTGCAGACTGTTTCAATCGCTTCTTCGCTGCGCCTTGACTTGCGTCAGGCAACTGTCGAGGCTGGGCGGGTTGAAACAGGAATCAATCATGATGGATCTATGTATCGCTGCACCTTTTAAACTGCCCGTAAACGCTTTCTTCCCGAACGTGACGCAATGAGCGCGCGTATGGGGGTTACTCGTGCATTTGGATTGACCTTGTGTGCATCTGCACTCAGTACATCCTTGTGGGCTGCCGACGTCCCCGGCAGCAGCGATCTGCAGATCGTGCCGAGGCTGACGGATGCCGAGATTGTCGATTACCGTCCTGCTGCCGAGCTTGAGCGCATCTATCCCATGGGTTCGATCCGCAAAATCAGCGGGCAATTGCGCTTTGATGGCCAGATCAATGCCCGCGGCAATGTCACTGGCGTGACCTATCAGCTACCTGCTGAACGTACCTCATACGAGGCTTTTACCGCTGCTCGCGAAGCGTTGCAGGCGCAAGGTGCCGAGCTGTTGTTCTGGTGTCAGGCAAGGGATTGCGGCGAAAGCAGCCTATGGGCCAACGAAGTGTTCGGCAACGCCAAACTGTACGGTGCTGACGAGCAACAGGCTTATCTGTTGCTGCGGCTGGCCGAGCCAAAGGCCGACACGCTGGTTGCCCTATACAGCATTACGCGTGGTAATCGCCGGGCCTATCTCCATGTAGAGCAGTTCGACTCCGCTGCGCCTCTCGGCGAACTGATGCCCACTTCGGGTACGCTGCTTCGGCAATTGAAAAGCACCGGTAAGCTAGCGCTGCCAAAACTGATTGGCGCGCCTCAGGACGCGTGGCTGACAGTGTTGTCGCGTGGTCTGAATCTGGACAGCAGCTTGCGTGCCACGGTCTCGGGTCCGCAGGCTGAAGCCTGGCGTCAGGCACTGGTTGGTAAAGGCGTGCGAGCGGCGCGACTGGAGGCGGGAACCGGCGATACCCCCGGGCTACTTATCGAACTCATTCGCTGAGTAGCGCTCTTATCCGCTTCCACGGCGAACACTGACGTTGTCACTGTTCGCCGGTATGCTTCACTTCTGATGTCCTGACGATTCTTGACTGGAAAACCGCCCCATGTTCAATAACGACCGTCTGTTGGTGCAGATTCTGCTCCTGGCGCTACTGGGTGCCTGTGTCTGGGTGATGGCGCCGTTCTGGTCGGCGCTGTTCTGGGGCGCAGTGCTGGCATTTGCCAGTTGGCCTCTGATGCGCCTGCTGACCCGCTGGCTCAAGGGGCGCGAGTCTCTAGCGGCGCTGATTCTGAGTCTGGGCTGGATGATCCTGGTGGCCGCACCGCTGGTCTGGCTGGGGTTCAACCTGGCGGACCACGTACGTGACGTCACTGTGTTGATCAAAGACATACAGGTTGATGGGTTGCCCGATCCTCCGGGTTGGCTGGGCAGTGTCCCGCTGGTAGGTGAGCGCCTGGTTGCATTCTGGAACAGCATTGATCAGCAGGGCGCAGCGTTGATGACCACCATCAAACCGTATCTCGGTCAGGTCGGTAACTGGTTGTTGGCGCGCAGCGCGCAGATCGGCGGCGGCATTCTCGAACTGACCCTGAGCCTTGTGTTCGTGTTCTTCTTTTACCGTGATGGCCCGCGGCTTGCGGCGTTTGTTCTGCGGCTCTTGGAGCGATTGATCGGTGAGCGTGCGCAATATTATCTCGATCTCGTGGCTGGCACTGTGCAGCGAGTTGTCAACGGCGTGATCGGTACTGCTGCCGCACAGGCTGTGCTGGCGTTGATCGGCTTCCTGATTGCAGGTGTGCCTGGCGCGTTGGTGCTGGGCATCATGACCTTCATGTTCAGCCTGATCCCGATGGGACCGCCACTGGTGTGGATTCCCGCAACCGCCTGGCTGGCGTGGAATGGCAGTTACGGCATGGCGATTTTCCTTGCCATCTGGGGCACGTTCATCATCAGCGGGGTCGATAACGTGCTCAAGCCTTACCTGATCAGTCGCGGCGGTAACCTGCCGTTGGTTATCGTTCTGCTGGGCGTATTCGGCGGCTTGCTGGCCTTCGGTTTCATCGGGCTGTTCATTGGCCCGACACTGCTGGCGGTGGCCTACAGCCTGGTGACCGATTGGGCGCGTAGCGAGCGCCCGGCAAGAAGCTGATCCAGGGCGCTTTCACACGACCGGGAGGGCGGCGTCTGTCGTCTCTTCCGGACGCTTAATGACGGTCCGGGTTTCCGGCAGCTTCAGCAGCAACAACAGCGCGGCTGTCGCAATTGCGGCAAGTGTCAGAAACGCCGCGCTATAGCCCGCATGCTGAACAATCAGCCCTGCCAGGCCGTTGCTTAAAGCAGCACCCAGACCAAATATCGTCGAAATGACCCCAAGGCTGACGCTGAAGCGCCCGGTTCCCTGAGTCAGGTCCTTGACCACCAGGGGGAATAACGCTCCGAACAATCCGGCACCGATGCCGTCGAGCAGTTGTACTGCAACCAGCCAGAACGGGTTATCGGACAGCACATACAGCACGCCGCGGATCGGCAGAATCAGAAAGCCGGCCAGCAGCAGCGGCTTACGCCCCCAGACGTCGGCCTTTGCCCCCACCAGCAGCGCCATAGGCACCATGACCCACTGTGCGGCGACGATGCAGGCCGATGTCAGCGGTGTCGCCAATTGCAGGTTCACCTCAGCGAGCTTCTGGCTCACTAACGGCAACATCGCCGCGTTGGCCAGGTGGAAGAGGGCGCAGCAGGCAGCGAACAGCAACAAGGTTTTATTGCTTGCCAATGCTTTAAGGCCTGAAGGCTGTGCGTGGTGCTGTGCATCGCCAGTGCTCAGCTCCCGAGCCACATCGTGATCAATTGCAGCCGCGGATACGCAACTGACGGCGATGACGCTGGCGACCGCCATTGCCGCCATCAAATAGAACACTGCGATCGGGCCAAACAGGTACGCGAAACCACCTGCGAGCATGGCGGCACACGCGTTACCCGCGTGATTGAAGGTTTCGTTGCGTCCGGTGCGCCGGGTAAACGCCTTGGGGCCTGTAATACCCAGAGAGATGGCGGCAATAGCCGGAACAAAAACCGATGCTGCGATCCCGCTGATTGCCTGGGTGATGGCAATCAGGCTGACTGAGGACGTGAAGGGCAGGATCAGACAGCTGGCGGTTACCAGTAGCGCGGCGACTGCAATCACCGCCCGTTTGTAATGAGTGCTGTCGATCAGCGCCCCGGCCGGACCTTGGGTCACCAGACCGGCGATTGCCGCGACCGTCATCACAATACCAATGCTGGCCGGATCCCAGTGATGCACCGCCAGCAGATAGATCGCGAGGTAAGGCCCAAGCCCGTCTCGAACATCGGCGAGAAAGAAATTGAGGGCATCCAGTGAACGGTTGTTGCGGCGTTGGGTATGGGCGTCCACGGAGTTTCTCGATCAGGCAGCTCTGATTGAGCTTTGAGCTGTCGAGGCAAAAAAGGTTTGGTGCCCTCAGGACTGTTTTTGCAATCAGCCGCGTTTTTTCGGGAAACCCTGTGCTAAAGCCGCCTGTATGACAGGCAGCTTTAGCGTTGTCGTGCACATTACTGTCTTGAGAGTGCTCCACCTCTATTGTTGAGCGTGGATACCCTGTCTGACTCGATCCAGATGGTGCTGGTGTTTCGGTTAGCGAGCTCCTTTGAATTCCAGTTATTCGCGGTCTGTGGGCTGGTAGTGCCGGTCAGGCATGACGCCTGTACATCACAATATGAAACGGCACTGTCCACCACTGAGGGCGAAATGGCCTGTAGCTGGCAGGTTTGTGCTGCTGAGCTTTGCTGGAAGGAAGCTGCGTCACATCCCGCGTAAGCCATGCCGCTTGTTACCAGCGTGAGTGGGGCAGAAAGCATCATCCATAATGCCTGGGTTTTCATTTTTCAATCCTCGGTAGTTGTCAGTTCAGGTGGTTGCGATGCAACCCCCGACCTTTAAAGCATAGGGAGGAATAACCGTTACCTTGCGGGGTTACTGATCAACGGGGCGTTATGAAAAGACTGTCTTGAAATGACGCTCGCGCCGTTAATCGCGCGGGGCGATGATGGCTCCCCGATGAGAAACTTGCGGTCAACGGCTTGCTTTCAGGCCCTCCATTTCGGCGAATGAAAAGCATCATGATCACGGCTCAAAATTGTTGAATTCGTAACTCTCTCCAATTGTCCTACCGACATTGGGCAATGATCCGTCGTTGCTGAGAACTTGTTCCTCAGCAACGTTTCGGGTGCTCGTTGGCATGGAATGGAGGAACCATGAGTCAGGCAGTCCTTGATAGAGAAACCGATCGTCGACAGTTGCAGCGCATTATTGGTGGTCTTTCTGATGGCGTTCTCTTGATCGAGCTGGATCAGAGCATTCTGTGGGCCAATGAATCCGCGCTGGAGATGCACGGCGTCAGCCACGTCAAGGAGCTGGGTAGTAACGTCAACGAATATGCTTCGCGGTTCAACCTGCGCTATCGCAACAATCACCCGCTTGCGCTGGAGAATTACCCGATCAGCCGTATCGCCGAGGGCGAGTCCTTCAGTGATGTGGTGGTGGAGGTCAGGCCGGTGGGTAACGAAGACAAATGCTGGGTGCACCGCGTGCGGAGCATGGTGCTGGATGGCCGCTCCGGTGAGCCTGAGTTAATGGCGCTGATTATCACCGACGCCACCGAACTGGCCAGTGCCGAGCAACGCTTCGAGCGAACCTTTGCTGCCAATCCGGCACCCGCCGTTATTTGCAGGCTCAGCGATTTACGTTACATCAAAGTCAATCCGGGCTTTCTGGAAATGACCGGCTACACCCGTGAGCAGGTCATCGGACGTTCCGTGTATGAGCTGGACGTTCTGGAAAACGCCGAACGCAAGGATCTGGCCATCGAACGTCTCAACGATGGCGGCACCATCCCGCAGATGCAGGCCGAGCTCAAGCTGCCCGAAGGTGGCAGCAAGCTGGTGATAGTTGCCGGACAGCCGCTGGATATCAATGAAGACGACTGCATGCTGTTTTCCTTCATGGACATGGAACCCCGTCGCAAGGTCGAGACCGCGTTGCGACAAAGCGAGGAGCGCTTTGCGAAAGCCTTTCGCCTGACCCCCGTACCGACTCTGGTATGTAACGCCGAGTCGCAGTTCGTGGTTGAGGTCAATAATGCATTCATCAACACCACCGGGTTTACGGCTCAGGAGCTGACTGGAAGATCCGTGGAAGAGTTGGGTTTCATTGACGGCAAAAAGACGTGCGAGCAGATTTTCGAGGTATTGAAGAAGACTGGCAGCATTGAAGGCATGGAGCTCAAGGTGCGCAAGCGTGGCGACGAGCTGATAGATTGCGTGCTCTCTGCCGACACTGTCGTCATTCAGGACATCCCGTGTTATTTGCTGGTGATTATGGATATCTCGGAGCGTAAGCGATCCGACCTTGAGCTGATCGCGGCGATTGAAGAGGTCATGCAGGATGCATCATGGTTCGCGCGTTCTTTGATCGAGAAGCTTGCCAACGTCAAGAAGGGCAAGGCGCCGCAACTGCCGGGCATTTCGCTGACAGATTTGACCAGTCGTGAAAAAGACGTATTGGGTTTGATCTGTGAAGGCCTGGCAGACAAGGAAATCGCGGCACGCCTCAAGCTGGCGCCTAATACCGTGCGTAACCACGTGGCAACGATGTACTCCAAGCTGGGCGTGCACAGTCGCGCTGAGGCGATTGTCTGGGCACGCGAGCGTGCACTATTCACTAGTGACAATCGCAAGCAATAGCACTAACAAAAAGTGCAAATGCACTAGTGCTATCAGTGCAAATTCGTCTGGCTGATCGCGCATGGCGTTCTTTACCCTGACGGTCCATTTTCTGGACCTTGTCAGGGGCCTCCGTTGCAGACTTTTAAACGCTCCCGGATTCAAGATGGCTGGCCACAGGGTGGTCAGAAGTGAGCTGGCTATCACAGGTCCGCCGTGAAATCGAAAGCAGCTTCGAACCTTTGGCGTGCGAGTGCGTCATTGGCGCCGACGCATCCTTGAGTGTGCGCATTTATGATCGTGATTCGGGGCGCGTTGATCTGATGGTCATCGGTATCGCCCTTGATCAAGTGAAGACGCAGCACGACGTGGCGGCATTGATCAGCGAGTTACGTGATGAGCTGGGCAGCGTCGGCATGAACCCTCTCGATATAGAGCCGTCCTCACAGGCTTGAATGCCAGGGGATCGGTTCGCGGCTGGGCTGCTGCTCTGCGCTGCCCAGCCCGACCATCTCGTCATGCACGGCGGGTTGGATCAGAAACAGCGGCACCTCCGGTACACCTTTCAGATTCTTGCGAGCCTCTTCCATTGAGGCGACATGCAGGGTGTCTCCCTTGGCGTTGATCAGTGGGTGAGACTTGCCACTCTTCAATGCGTGCATGACGTAAGAGCCACCCTCCATCGCGACCAGATGGACTTCTTCGATCTCACCTGCTTTTACATGAGTGGCCAGCTTGCTCAGTTCCATGACGTCACCTTTGTCTGCGTGGCGGGCGATTGCCTGCCTCTTCGGATTCGAGGCGCAAGGACGGGCTGAGTTCGAACTGATGGATTAATGGTCGGCGAAGTGACCTGTGCGCTGCCCGCGTCACCAGCACGGTCAACGCCATCGAGAATCGTAGCCAGACTGTGCAGTACCCCAGCATTGATGTGGCGCGTCTGCCTGTTCAATCCAGGCACGTCAGTAAGGTGCTGGAGGTGATCCGTGAGATTGCCGAGCAGACCAATCTGCTGGCCTTGAACGCGGCTATCGAGGCTGCACGGGCGGGTGAGCAGGTTGACGCTGATCGCCACCGTTTCACAGCAGCAGGCCCAAGTGGCTCGTTCGGCTGACGGCAACCTCATGAGCATTCGCGATTTATCGATTCAGAGTGCGAATGGTGCCCATCAGGCAGCAGCGGCGAGTTCCGGGTTGTCGCGTCTGGCAGTAGACATGAACAAGCTGGTGGGACGATTCTCGCTTTAATTCCTGCAGGGGAGAGGTGTACCGGGCGAAAAAGCCGGTACGCCTTGTCCAGTCACTTCGTATCAACCCCGTCGCTCATACGCGACGCGCAAGCGTTCACGAATATTGCTCAAATGGCGGCGCATGGCGGCTCTCGCACCGTCCGGGTCACGATTGGCGATGGTCGCGTAGATGTCGTGATGTTCCTGGCGCAGTCTGGCGCTGTAGTCTTCGATAGCGGTATTGGCCAGGGCTGCCGAGTTGAGCCGGTTGCGGGGAATCAGTGTCAGGCCCAGATGTTCGGTGATATCGGCGAAATAGCGGTTGTCAGTGGCCAGCGCAATTTGCTGGTGAAAATCGAAATCGGCAGCCGCCGCTTCGGCTCGGCTTACCGTCGGGTCCTCGATGATCTTCAGCGCCTGGTGCATGCGCGCCAGTTGTTCCTCGGTCCTGCGCAGAGCGGCGAAGCCTGCGGAATCGACTTCGATACCGATGCGTAATTCGATGACGGCCATGACGTCGCTGAGCGTGCGGTCTGCTTGCGGGTCGATCTGATCAGCGCGCTGCCGGACCACAAACGTGCCGATGCCATGCCGGGTTTCCACCAGCCCGTGGGATTGCAGGTGGGAAATGGCTTCTCGCACCACGGTACGACTCACGCCATGTTCCTGGGTGATATGTTTTTCCGGCGGGAGCTTGTCACCGACCTTCAGTTGGCCGTCTTCAATCATGCTGGTCAGGATATTGGCCAGCGCCAGAGTCAGATTGCGCGGACGTCTTATGGACGAGTCGGTCTCTGCTGGTTCGGAAATCGGGGTGGGGTTCATGGTGTTCCACCTGATGAAAAAATGCGCTTTCCAGTCGCACCCATTGTCGCGCTGTCAGCTATTCACGACGTTCACATAAAGAAACGGCGCGGCTTGAGGGCCGCGCCGTTTCTTTTACAGAGCACTGATCAGGTCAGTCTCAAGCGATGGGCTGATCGCTCCACTCGCTGTTGACCAGACGCTTGAGGCCCAGTGGGTTAGCGTTCTGCAGCGCTTCTGGCAGCAGGCTGTCAGGGTAGTTCTGATAGCAGACCGGACGCAGGAAGCGATCGATGGCCAGAGTGCCCACCGAAGTACCACGTGCATCGGAAGTCGCCGGGTATGGACCACCGTGGACCATGGCTTCGCAGACTTCGACGCCGGTCGGGTAACCGTTGACGAGGATACGGCCGACTTTTTCTTCCAGCACCGGTACCAGCCATTGGTACTTCTTCAGGTCGCTCTGCTCGCCGATCAGGGTGGCGGTCAGTTGGCCGCGCAGGCCTTGCAGGGCGCTTTTCAGTTGCGCGTCGTCAGCGACTTCGATCACCAGGGTAGTCGGGCCGAATACTTCTTCCTGCAGCAGTGGGTCGCCATTGAGCAGCAGGCTGACGTCAGCCTTGAACAGCTGAGCCTGAGCCTGTTTGCCCTCCTGCGGTTTACCCGCCAGGTGCGTAACACCCGGGTGCGACAGCAGGTGCTGAACGCCTTTGCTGTAGCTGCGCAGGCCGCCTGCGTTAAGCATGGTTTGTGGAGCCTGGGCGCCCATGTGTTCCTGAAGTTGCTCAAGGAACTTGGTGAAGGTTGGCGAGCTGATGCCGATCACTACGCCAGGGTTGGTGCAGAACTGGCCTGCGCCCATGACCACCGACGCTGCGAGGTCCTTGGCCACGGCATCGCCGCGAGCGGACAGCGCTTCAGGCAGCAGGACAACCGGGTTGATGCTCGACATTTCCGCGAAAACCGGGATTGGCTCAGGACGTTCGGCAGCCATTTTGCACAGTGCGTCGCCACCGCTCAGGGAGCCAGTGAAGCCAACGGCCTTGATCGCCGGATGCTTGACCAGACCTTCACCAACGCCGCTGCCGAAAATCATGTTGAACACGCCTTTCGGCATGTTGGTTTTTTCTGCGGCACGAATGATCGCGGAGCCAACCAGATCGGCAGTTGCCATGTGGCCGCTGTGCGCTTTGAACACAACCGGGCAACCGGCAGCCAGTGCTGCAGCGGTGTCGCCGCCAGCAGTGGAGAAAGCCAGCGGGAAGTTGCTCGCGCCGAAAACAGCAACCGGGCCCACACCGATGCGATATTGGCGCAGGTCAACGCGTGGCAGTGGTTTGCGATCCGGCAGTGCCAGGTCGATGCGTGCACCCAGGTAGTCGCCGCGGCGCAGGACTTTGGCGAACAGGCGCATCTGGCCGCTGGTCCGTCCGCGCTCACCCTGAATACGGGCAGCCGGCAGGGCGGTTTCCTGGCAAACGATGGCAACGAAATCATCACCGAGCTGGTCCAGCTCGTCGGCGATTGCATCAAGGAATTCTGCACGACGCGCCGGGCTCAGCTGGCGGTACTCAACAAAAGCGCCTTTGGCTGCCAGAGCTGCTGCGTCAATTTCCGCATCAGTGGCCTGATAAAAGCTGTAAGGCAGTGCTTCACCGGTAGTGGCGTCGAGACTTTTGTGTTGCGGCTCGCCAAGTGCGCTACGTGCGCCTGCGATGAAGTTGTGGCCGAGAACATTAGGCATCTGTGTCTCCTGTTTTTATTTGCGGGTTTAATCAGGCTGGTGCCTGTCTTAGAGATCTGCCGACCGTTCGATGACGGTGTGAGCGGCCTGTAACTGGCGTGGCTCAAAAATGTTGACAGTCATCGTACAACCACGATTGAAAGTGCGCAACTGTGGAGTGTCGGGCACCCAGTGTTCGCTTTAAGGCACATAGGTTATAGAGCTGGAATACTGCCACAGGGCCGCGTTTCAAGTCAGGATTTGCAGTCGCTTTAGCCCTCGCAACGCATCAACAACCTCGCGCAACGCCCGGTTGACCGGCTTGTCCTGACGCATTACCAGGCTCAGGGTACGAACCAGAGGCGGCGTCAGGTTGTGTATTTGCAGGTTGCGCTGATGGTGGGCGGTGGCTACCGCGATGCGTGGCACGATGCTGTAGCCCAGCCCGGCAGCGACCATCTCTTTGATCGCTTCGATGCTGCCCAGCTCCATCACCGGTTTAGGTCGAACACCGGCTTGCTGAAACCACTGATCGATCAGCAAGCGCGTGCTGCTGCCTGCTTCGAACACCACCAGAGGAAGGTTGCTCAAGGTATCGGCATTCAGGGGCGACTTCAGATCGGTCTGTTCAGGGGCAAATATCCCGACCATTTCGTCTTCCAGCAGAGCCGTGACGTGCAGGCTACGACCGGCTGCGGGCAGGGTGACCAAGGCCAGGTCAATGCGGTTTTCTTCCACGGCCTTGAGGATCGCCTCGGTATTGCCGGTGCGAACCCGTACATCCAGTTTCGGGAAAGCCGTGCGCAACGCTTTCAGGATGGGCGGCAATAGATGAATACACGCGGTGGCGCCAGTGCCGATGACCACCTGGCCAGCGACCCCTTCGGCATGACTGGCCAGATCCTGCAGGGCATCGTCGATCACCGAACCGATACGACCGATATGGCGTAACAGAGTCAGCCCGGCCGTTGTCGGTTTCAGACGCTTGCCCACCCGCTCGATCAGGCGCAGGTTCAGACGTTGCTCCAACAGACGTATATGCAGGCTCACAGCAGGCTGTGTCAGGTTCAACGCAGTGGCTGCAGCCGAAAAACTGCCGTGGTGGATGACCTCGGAAAAGCTGTTCAGGTGATTCAGGTTCAACGGCTGCATGGCAAAGTTTTACTTATGCTTGGGATGAGTAATCATAGCTTTATTAAGGTGTCGGGCGTCGTCATGATTGCCGCACTTGTAGTCGTTACCGAGAACCAAGATGAATCACGATCTAATCCTGCGCACCGCTCGCGAGGATGACATGCCCGCAGTACAGGCGATTTATGCGCACCACGTGCTGACCGGCATTGCCAGCTTTGAACTGCAGCCGCCGACAGTGGAGGAAATGTTACGCCGCCGCGCTGAAGTGCTCTCACGCGAATTGCCGTACCTGGTTGCCGAACTGGCGGGAGAGGTCGTTGGCTATGGTTACGCCACCCTGTATCGACCCCGACCCGGCTATCGTTTTACAGCGGAAGATTCGGTGTATATGGCAGAAGGCATGGCCGGTAAAGGCATCGGTCATGCGCTGTTGAGCGCTGTCATCGATCACTGCGTGCAGGGTGGCTGGCGCCAGATGGTGGCGGTGATCGGCAACAGTGAAAACCACGCCTCGCTGCGCCTGCATGAAAAGCTGGGCTTTCGTCGGGTCGGCGTTTTTGAGTCGGTTGGCTTCAAGCACGGGCGTTGGGTTGACACCGTGTTGATGCAGCGAGCGCTGGCGGAGGGGAGCAGTACGCTGCCCAACGATCAGTGATGGGCGATGGTCGATAGACTATTTGCATATTAGTTTAGAATTTAAATGCATTTTCGGAATAAATAATCCAGTGATAAGGTTTTAACCAGTCACTGGAAACCTTGAGAAAAGTTATAAGAAAGGGATTTCGGCTGGCGGCCTGACTTATAACTTCTCAAGGAATACCTGCATGGCAGCTTTTGATCATCTCACCCGCCGTCGTCTGCTTGGCCTGACCGGTGTTGCTCTTGCCAGCCCGTTACTGGCTTCTGTTCCCGGGTTTGCCTGGGCTGCCGACGAACATGCCGGGCACAACGTCGGCGGCGCTGATGCCGAGCCCGCGGGCACCGGGGAATTCATCAAGCTTGCCGAAACACGCAAACTCAAGCTGGCGGTCAATCTCAACGCGGTATGCCTGGCGCCGGTGGTGATTGCCCACGGCCAGGGTTTCTTCACCAATCACAATCTGGACGTCGAACTGGTCAATTTCGGCAACTCCACAGAAGTGCTGCTTGAGGCCATAGCCACCGGTAAAGCTGACGCCGGTGTCGGCATGGCCTTACGCTGGCTGAAAGCATTGGAGCAGGGGTTCGACGTCAAACTCACCGCGGGCACTCATGGCGGCTGCCTGCGTCTGCTCAGTGCAGTCAACAGCCCGGTGCAGAAGCTCGAAGACCTCAAGGGCAAGGCCATCGGCGTGACTGACATGGCCAGCCCGGATCGTAATTTCTTCTCGATCTTGCTCAAGAAACACGGGGTTGATCCTGTGCGTGACGTTGAATGGCGACTGTACCCGGCCGACTTGCTGGGCACCGCTCTGGAGCGCGGTGAGGTACAGGCAGTCAGCGGCAGTGACCCGTTCATGTACCGGCTTATTCAGGGTGGCAAAGCCCGCGAACTGTCGAACAACCTGGTCGATGAATACGCCAATCTCAGCTGCTGCGTGGTGGGCGTTACCGGCAAGCTGGTGCGCGAAGAGAAGCGCGTCGCGGCGGCGTTGACCCAGGCGATTCTTGAAGCCCATGACTATTCCGTGAAACACCCGGAAGTCGTCGCCAAAGGCTTTCAGGCCCACGCGCTGAACACGTCGGTCGAAGAAGTGAAGGCCATCCTTCATGACCACACCCACGGCCACCATGCGGTAGGTGCAGCATTGACCAAGGAAATCGTCACCTACGTGACCGATTTGCAGACGGTTGAAGTGATTCGCAAGAACACCGACCCCGTGGCCTTCTCCAGGGAGATCACCGCCGATGTCTTCAATTGAAGCTGCACCGCAAATAGCTGCGCTGGAGCGAGCACCCGCCAGATTCTGGCGGCAGGGTGCGGTGGCCGTTGTCGTCTGGATCGGCGTCGCGCTGCTGATCGCTTATTTCCCTAACGCTACCCGTAACTGGCCGATGACGCAGGGGCTGGCCAATCTGTGTCTGGCGGTCGCCGCGTTGATTGGCCTGGCGGGTATTCTCGGTCGCTGGTTTCCGGTTGTGCAGCGTCGCGCCCATCCCGCCGGTGCCTGGCTGATTGCCCTGCCACTGTTGTTAGGGATATGGGAGCTGCTCACCGCCAAGCTGGCAGTGCTGCCTGTGCCTTTTTTTGCGCCGCCACAAGCGCTGCTCGATGTGTATATCGAAGACTGGCCGCGGCTGGCCGACAGCTTGCTGAACTCGGCATTGCTGTTGGGTACGGGGGTGGCCTTGGGGGCAGTGACCGGTTTTGTCGCGGGTGTTGCCATCGGCTGGTCGACCAGCATCGGCTACTGGCTGCATCCGGTCTTGCGCATTCTGGGGCCGGTGCCGTCCACCGCCTTGCTGCCGCTGTGCTTCTTCCTGTTCCCGAGCAGTTGGAGCGCCAGCGTGTTCCTGATTGCACTGGCGACGTGGTTTCCGGTCACGGTGCTCACCTGGTCGGGTGTTGCCAGCGTCGACAAGGCGTACTACGACGTTGCCCGGACACTGGGTGCGAAGCCGGGCTTTCTGATTTTCAACGTGGCGATTCCAGCCGCTTTGCCTCATGTGTTTGTCGGTCTGTTCATGGGCCTGGGCGCATCGTTCTCGACCCTGGTGGTAGCCGAAATGATGGGCGTGAAATCGGGCATTGGCTGGTACCTGCAATGGGCCCAAGGCTGGGCCGCCTACGCCAATATGTATGCGGCATTGTTGATCATGGCGCTGGCCTGTTCCGGGTTGATTTCCGGACTGTTTCTGATACGTGATCGCTTGCTCGCCTGGCAACAAGGAGCCATGAAATGGTAGCCACTGCATCTGCTTCAACAGTTTCAACGTCCGCCGGGCTGGCGCTGCGCATTGAGCATCTCAACCACGGTTTTGCGCTGGACGGGCAGCATCTGCCTGTTCTGGAAAACGTCTCGCTGGACGTTGCTCCGGGTGAGTTCGTCGCGCTGCTGGGGCCGTCGGGATGCGGCAAGTCTACTTTGTTGCGATTGGTAGCCGGGCTGGAGCCCGCTGACAGTGGGGCGCTACTGGCGGACGGCTTGTCGATCAGCGGCCCCGATCCGAGTCGTGTCGTCGTCTTTCAGGATCCCACGCTGTATCCGTGGCGACGTGTGTGGGACAACGTTGCGCTAGGGCTGCAAGCTCAGGGTCTGCTGAAGACTCACTCCGGCAAAGTGGATGCTGCATTGGCCACGGTGGGGCTCAGCAGTTTCGCCCGCGCGTATCCGCGACAACTGTCGGGTGGTATGGCCCAGCGTGTGGCGCTGGCCCGCGCGCTGGTTAACGAGCCGCGGCTGCTCATCCTCGACGAACCTCTGGGCAAGCTGGATTCGCTGACCCGCATTACCATGCAAAAGGAATTGATCGACTTGTGGCAACGCCAGGGCTACACCGCGTTGCTGGTGACGCACGACGTGGAAGAAGCGCTGCTGCTGGCCAATCGCGTCATTGTCTTCAGCGACCGACCGGCCAGCATCAAGGCTCAACTGACCATCGAGCGGCCATATCCACGGCATCGTGATGATCCGTATCTGGTCGACCTGCGCAAGCAGATTCTAGGGCTGCTCGGGTTGGGGGAAAGCTGGTAGCGGTTTTGGAAACAGTTTTCAGAAACGGGCTTTTAGAAGCGGGCCTGGGCTGAATACTCCGGCCCGTCATTGAAGCAGGCCAGGTCTACCAGCAGGGTTTCCCACTCCACGCCATCGACGAACTGGTCCAGATGCGCCTGACCCGCGTCGGCATCCTCGGCGGTGATGCTTTTCATCGGTTCCGGCTGAACGGTGAAGCTTTGCGGCGTGGCAGTTTTGATCGCAAGGCGAGAGAGCAGCGATTCCTTGAGCAACAGTAGATAGGACATGGGCTAATTCCTTTCTGATGGCGTGAGTATCGGTCTGCGCTGCACTGTTATTGGACCAAGCACCGGCGCAAGACTTCGAATTGGTGCGCCTTGGGCAACGATAGGTCCGGCAGTGCGGCAAATAGCGGCCTGACACCCGTCTCCTTGAAAATAGCGTGCCAACCTGGAACGCTCGTTCAGTTTTATGGCCGGACTTCAATGATTGCGACGGTTTGTCTTTGCCGGTAGGGTAGCCGGCTGTCTGGCAAGGAGCTTGAAATGACTCAGTTAACCCCGCCCGGAGTGGCGGCTGAAGCGCTTGAACGTCCTAAACAGCGTCGTGCCCCCAAAGGTGAAAAACGCCGTGAAGAGCTGCTCGATGCGGCCTTGCAGGTGTTTTCCCTGGAGGGCTACAGCGGCGCCTCGGTGGCACAAGTGGCGTCAATCGTGGGTATTTCGGTCGCCGGGCTGTTGCATCACTTCCCCAGCAAGATATCGCTGTTGATGGGCGTGCTGGAGCGTCGTGACAGGGCCAATAGCCGGATTGCCGAGGAAGTTCGTTCAGACAAGAGTCTGACCGGCTTGCTGGGCAGTCTGCGCGCAATCAACCGTTCAAACGCAACCGCGCCTGGCGTGGTGCGGGCGTTCACCATTCTCAATGCGGAAAGCCTGGTCGAAGGGCATCCGGCCTGGGAGTGGTTTCAGGATCGCTACGAGTTAATCCATGGAAGGCTGATCGGACAATTTACCGATCTGGTCGAAGCGGGGGAGGTGCGGGCCGATGTTGACCTGCCGGGGTTGGTCCAGGAGATCCTGGCCATGATGGATGGCTTGCAGATCCAGTGGCTGCGTTTTCCGGAGAAGGTTGATCTGGTGGAGCGTTTCGACAGCTACATCGCACGGGTCGATGCGGCGATAAGGGTTCGTCCCTGAACCCGTCTTAAAACTTCTATCCTTGAGTCAGCCGATCAATTACTCGGCTGTTTCATCACTATCGCTGTTTTGGTCAAGCAAGCCGCCAGTTTTGACAGCCGACTCGCGCAACGTCGAGTTCAGCGCCGAACGCGGCAGCGGGTTGCTGGTCGTGGTCGACAGTTCCTGACGGAACGAGTTGGTCAGCTTGGCGTTGAGGCGAATGTCCTGAGACGACGCGCCCACCGACAGGTTGAAGCTGTCCGCATCGACGATCCACTGCTTGCTCTTCTCATCGAAGTAAGCGAGCGAGCGGTCGTTCAGTTCGATGGTTACGCGCTTGCTTTCACCCGGATTGAGGAACACTTTCTTGTAGCCCTTGAGCTCTTTGATCGCGCGATCCACTTTAGGGTTCTGCTGGCCGACATACAGCTGGGCCACTTCCGAACCGCCCACCTTGCCGGTGTTGGTCAGGTCAAACGACACTTTGATCGGCGTATTGCCCACCGCGACACCTGGGGTGACGCTGATGTTGCTGTAGCCGAACGTGGTGTACGACAGACCGTAACCGAACGGGTAGAGCGGCTTGATGCCTTTCTTCTCGTAACCGCGATAGCCCAGGAACAGGTCGTCCTTGTAGTCCATCGTTTCAAGCGAGTTGTCGTTGGCAAATTTCGGGAAGCTCTCGAAGACCGGGTTGTCTTCGATGTTGCGTTCGATACTGATTGGCAGCTTGCCCGACGGGTTGACCTTGCCGAACAGAATCTCGGCCAGGGCCTGACCACCGTTCTGGCCTGGGTAGAACGCATGCAGCGCTACCGGAACCTGATTGATCCAGTCGCTCATTTTCAGGCCAGTGCCGCCGAACATGGTCACTACCGTGTTCGGGTTGACCTTGGAGATGCTCTGGATCAGTTGGCTCTGGTATTCCGGCAGCTCAAAGCTGTGGTCGAAACCTTCGCCTTCGTATTCAGCGCTGTTACCCACAGCGACGACTACGGCGTCATACGCGGACAGATCCTGCGGAGCGTTGAGCGATGCCCAGCTCATCTGCACGCCTACCAGGCCGCCCATGGTCGACAGGTATCCGGCACGACGCGAGTATTCAAGCTTCACGTCGTAGGATTTACCGGCTTCCATTTCGACTTTGGCGAATTCCGGAATGGTTGGCGGAATGCTGTTACCCGGGATTGGATTGCCTTCGCCGTTATCAATGATCTTCTTGCCGTTGACCCACAGACGGATCGCACCGTCAGCACGGACCTTGAACACTTGCTCGCCACTTTGGGTAGGAGTGACCTTGCCGCTGTAGCGAATCGACGTGGAGGAGGTGTCCCCGTTCAGTTCGCCAGAAGTCGAGCCTTTGTTGGTGTACGGGTCGGAGCTGCCGGTATTGCTTTCAAACGGCAGGTCGGAGTCGTTTGCCCAGTCCAGATCAATACGCTTTTCTGTGCGGGTCACGGCTGGGTCGCCGGACCAGTTGGCATTGGCGAAGTATTCGGCTTTCAGGCCCTGAACGTCGTTGCCAGCAGTGTTGGTGCTGGACCAGACCGAAGTGGTTGGGTCCAGAGAAAGGCCGTCGATGAACTCGACTTTGGCGCCCGGTGCCAACTGCTGCAAACCGCTCAGCTCGCTGATGTAGTGAGCCGCTTCAACATTGGCGCTACCGAAACCGGTCGGTGGTGCGTATTTGGCGAGGTTGCCGACGACAGCGATCTTCTTGACCTTCTGCTTGTCCAGCGGCAGCAGGTTGTCCTGGTTCTTCAGCAGCACGATGCCTTCACGCGCAGCGTTCAGAGCCACCTTGTTGCTGGTGGAGCTGTTCATGTTGTGCGTGGTCAACGGCGCTTTGCTGTCGAACTTGTACAGGTAGATCTGCTTGAGGATGCGACGGACCTTATCGTCGATGGTCGCAGGGTTCAGCTCACCGCTGTCCAGGAACGGCTTAAGCACGCTGCTGTTCATCTGGTAGCCCATCATGTCCAGGTCGGCACCGGCCTGAGCGGCAGGAAGACCATGAACGATGGCGTTGTAATCGCTCTGAACAAAGCCTTTGAAGCCCCATTCGCCTTTGAGGATGTCGCTTAGCAGATGCTTGTTTTCGCAGGCGTATTCGCCGTTGATCTTCTGGAACGAGCACATCATCATCGCGACTTTGCTGTTCTTCGACGCCGACTCGTAGGCTGGCAGCGACATTTCACGCAGTACGCGCTCGCTCATGATCTGATTCAGCTTGAAGCGGCTGCTTTCCTGGTCGTTCGCGGCATAGTGCTTGGCGTTAGCCCACACGCCACGCGACTGGATGCCGTTGATGACGGCCGGAGCCAGGCTTGCGCCCAGGAACGGATCTTCACCGGAGAGGTATTCGAATGCACGTCCACCATAAGGCATGCGATAGAGCGTGATGCCAGGGCCGGTAACAAACTGATAGCCACCGGTAGCCGTGTCATAACCCAATGCGCGACCCAGATCGATTGCACGACGTGGGTTCCAGGTGGCGGCCAGGTTAGGGCCGGACGGGTAGACCACGCCTTGAGCGTTGCCTTCGCTGGTGTAGCGGACGCCGATGCCGCCATCCGTACCGTGAATCTGCGGTACGCCATATTGAGTCAGGGGCTTCACGTCCCAGCCGCCGATACCGCCGATATAGGCCAGCTTTTCTTCCATGGTCATTTTGGCCAGGGTTTTTTCTGCGGCTTTTTCGGCACGGCTGACTTTGCCTTCATCCAGCGCAGGGCTGGTGGCTGCATGGACCTGCGAGACGGCCAGTGCCAGCAACGCAAGGGCTGACTTTGCACCGATCATTTTCCGTTTGTTCATGTATTTCTCCGACTACTGATTTTCAAGTTCTGTGCTTTTTAGAAGCTGATAACGTCTGATTGCTCACGAATTTTATTCGGGCAATAGTTCACCTTCTTCGCGACTTTCCGAGTGTTGATCTCAGTGCAATAGTTAGTGTTTTTCAGGTGTAGTTATATTGTAAGAATTATGTGTTGCATGTCTTTACTTGATATCTAAGTGCCATCGCAAGGTGGCACTTTGATTCGCGTTGGCGGCGTAATTAAGGCAATTCCGGGCTTCAAATGTCAAATAAAAGCTGGTTTTTAGCGAAATTTGTTTTTTTTGCTTACAAAAATGAACTCATGCTAAACCTACTGGTCGATTGGTTTAAGAATTTTCGGTGTGTCGAGTTTCTCCTGCCGCTGGTGGGGTGCCGAAGTTCAGCTTAGTTGCGTTGTTAGTGCTCCCGGCAAGGGACCGCTTTTGCGTGGCTTATTATTTTTATTGTTTGGAGAATCGTTATGAAGTTGCCTCTGATCGGTGCAGGTGTTGTATTGGGTTTCGTATTGTGTGGCGCAGCCGTTGCAGCTGAAGCGACCGATGCCGATGCGAAATCCGGTGCTACCGATTCCACCGTGCTGACCCAGACTCAAGACGCCAAGGCGCTGAAAAAGCAGCAGGCACAGACCACCAAAGGTGGCCGTCCGCTGGACAACACAAAAAACAATTCGCAAAAAACCTCGAATTGATGGTCTAACCGTTTTTCTCCCGGCCTCCTGATATCATCAGCGGCCGGAAGCCTTGCTCCTTCGATCTGTACAGATGCCCGCACCTATGTTGTCAGCCCCCGTCGATACCTCCCGATTAGTGATCCCCGATGCCGAGCAGGTCTGCGCGTGGCTGATGGAAAATGCCGGTCTGAAGACCGTTGATCTGGAACGTGCCCGTCGTTTGGCTCAGGAATCGGCTCAGGAATCTGAAGCTGCCGAGCTGTTGGGCCTGCTGACTCGATTGGGTCTGGTCTCCGAATTTGAACTGGCCCGTGCCTGGGCGGCGCTGCTCAATGCGCCGCTGGTATTGGCTGAGTCCGCGCCACCACTGCTTGACCCGTTGCCGCCGTTGACCGAGCGCTTCATGCGCCACTACCAGATCGTGCCGCTGGGCTGGAGTCATGGTGGTTTAAGTGTGCTGGCGGCCAATCCGCACTTGCTCTATCCATTCCAGGCGGTGGCCTATGCCTGTGATGTGCCGATCTGGCTGTCGGTAGGGCCACGTAACGAAGTTGAAACGCTCATCGAGCGTTATTACGGCCAGGGTCGTTCAGCCATGGGCACGCTGATCGAGAACCTCGACGAAGAGGGCGGCTCGCTTGAAGACATTGAACACCTGAAAGACATGGCGTCCGAGGCACCGGTGATTCGCCTGGTCAACCTGATCCTGCAGCGCGCCGTTGAACATCGGGCATCGGACATTCATATCGAGCCGTTTGAAAGCCAGCTCAAAGTCCGTTACCGCATTGACGGTGTACTGCACGAAGCCGAAGCGCCGCCGTCCAGTTCATCGGCGGCGGTGATCTCCCGCGTGAAGATCATGGCCCGGCTGGACATCGCCGAGCGCCGGTTGCCGCAGGACGGGCGGATCATGCTTCGGATTCAAGGCAAGGAGCTCGACTTGCGGGTGTCCACCGTGCCTACCAGTTTTGGTGAGTCGGTGGTGATGCGTCTGCTGGATCGGCAGACCATCAACTTCGACTTCCCGAGCCTCGGTTTCGACGGCGAACGCCTCGACGAATTTCTTGAAGTGCTGGAGCGTCCTCACGGCATCCTGTTGGTGACCGGGCCAACCGGTTCCGGTAAAACCACCACGTTGTATACCGCGCTGTCCCGGCTTAATACTGCCGAGCGCAAGATCATCACCGTTGAAGACCCGGTTGAATATCAACTGGAAGGCATCAACCAGATTCAGGTCAAACCCGCTATCGGTCTGGACTTCGCCGGCGCACTGCGCTCCATCGTGCGTCAGGACCCGGACGTGATCATGATCGGTGAGATGCGTGACCTGGAAACCTGCCGCATCGCGATTCAGTCATCGCTCACCGGTCACCTGGTGCTCTCGACCCTGCACACTAACAGTGCCGCAGCCAGTATCACGCGCTTGCTGGACATGGGCGTCGAGAGCTACCTGATTGCTTCAACCGTGAACGGCATTCTGGCGCAGCGGCTGGTGCGTCGTCTCGATCCTGCGACCCGCGAAGCTTTTGAAGCGCCGCCTGAGCTAATAGAAGAGCACGGGCTTGATCGTTTTACTGACGAACGTCCCATCATGCTGTACCGTCCACGCCCCGATGCGCCCGGCGGCGGTTATCGCGGACGAAGCGCGATTACCGAATTGCTGGTCATGAACGAGGAACTGCGCAGTCTGTTGATGCGTCATGCGGACGCGTCGACCCTTGAACAAGCCGCTCGCCGTGGCGGTTTGCGGACCTTGCATGAAGAGGGGCTGCGTCAGGCTGTGGCCGGTGTCACCTCTCTGGAAGAAGTCCTGCGAGTCACCCGTGGGGAAGGCAATTGAGCCTGTTCAAGTTTCGTGCGCTGGACAGCCAGGGTGTCGCTCAGAACGGGACGCTGGACGCCAAGGATCAGGACACTGCCGTCAGCGTTTTGCAAAAGCGCGGCTTGCTGGTCCTACACATTGAAGCGGCGGGCATGGGCGGTCTGCGCAAGGCGCTGGGTCGAGGCATGCTTAACGGCGCGGCGCTGGTCAGTTTTACTCAGCAGCTGGCGACATTGCTGGGGGCCGGTCAGCCTCTGGAGAGATCGTTAGGCATTTTGCTCAAACAGCCCGGCCAGCCGCAGACGCGAGCGCTGATCGAGCGTATCCGCGAGCAGGTCAAGGCGGGTAAGCCGTTGTCGGCAGCGCTGGAAGAGGAGGGTAGCCAGTTTTCTTCTCTTTATATCAGCATGGTCCGTGCGGGCGAAGCGGGCGGCGCGCTGGAAAGTACCTTGCGGCAACTCAGCGACTACCTGGAGCGCAGCCAGTTGCTGCGTGGTGAAGTCATCAACGCGCTGATTTACCCGGCGTTTCTGGTGGTGGGCGTGCTGGGTTCTCTTGCATTGCTGCTGGCCTACGTGGTGCCGCAGTTCGTGCCGATTTTCAAGGATCTGGGTGTGCCGATCCCGATGATCACCGAGGTGATTCTGGGGCTGGGTGAATTTTTGAGCGCGTATGGGCTGGCGGTGCTTGCCGCAATCATCGCGTTGATCTGGTTCATGGCCGTGCGCATGCGTGACCCGCAAAGGCGTGAACGCCATGACCGACGTGTGCTGGGTATTCGCATCATCGGCCCGCTGCTGCAGCGGGTCGAAGCGGCACGTCTGGCCCGTACGCTCGGCACGTTGCTCAACAATGGCGTAGCCCTGCTGCAGGCGCTGGTCATCGCCCGGCAGGTCTGTACCAACCGGGCGTTGCAGGCCCAGGTGGCGCAGGCCGCCGAATCGGTAAAAGGTGGCGGGACGCTGGCAAGCGCTTTTGGCGCACAACCGCTGCTGCCTGACCTAGCACTGCAAATGATTGAAGTCGGCGAACAGGCCGGTGAGCTGGACAGCATGCTGCTCAAGGTCGCCGACGTGTTCGACGTCGAGGCCAAGCGCGGCATTGACCGCATGCTCGCGGCGCTGGTACCGGCGCTGACCGTGGTCATGGCCGGGATGGTGGCGGTGATCATGCTGGCGATCATGCTGCCGCTGATGAGCCTGACCAGCAATATCTGAATTTTCGAAAGAGGAACGATCCTGATGAGCTTCAGCCGTAAACGCTTTAAACCTGGCCGCAAACAAAACGGCTTCACCTTGCTGGAAATGCTCGCGGTCATCGTGCTGCTGGGTATCGTCGCCACCATCGTCGTGCGTCAGGTCGGCGGTAACGTCGACAAGGGCAAATACGGCGCGGGCAAGGCGCAACTGGCAAGCCTGAGCATGAAAATCGAAAGCTATGCGCTGGACGTCGGCTCGCCGCCCAAGTCTTTGCAACAGTTGGTCGAGAAGTCCGGCAATGCCTCCGGCTGGGCTGGCCCGTACGCTAAACCCTCGGACCTCAAAGATCCGTTTGGCCACGCGTTCGGCTACCGCTTCCCGGGTCAGCACGGCACCTTTGACCTGATCTTTTTCGGCCAGGATGGCCAGGCGGGCGGCGAAGGTTACAGCGCCGACCTGGGCAACTGGGAATAACCACCGATCATGAACAGTCGTGCTGCAAACCGTGGTTTTACCCTGATGGAAATGCTGGTGGTCATCGTTCTGATGAGCATCGCCATTGGCCTCGTAGGGTTCGGCCTGCAGCAGGGTCTGAGTGCAGCAAAAGAGCGTCAGACTGTCGGGCAGATGGTCAATGCGTTACGTGCCACGCGGGTCAAGGCGATTGTCACCGGTCAGCCCGCACGTACGGTTTTTGACTTGCGCAGCAAAGCGTTTCAGGCCCCTGACCAGCGCGTTCATCACTGGCCTGCGGAGTTGCAGGTTACCTTGCAAACCGCCGCCGAGATGGGCTCGACCGTAGAGTTCTACCCGGACGGCGGTTCCACCGGCGGCAACCTGACACTGATTAATGGTGACAGGCGCTGGCGCATCGATATTGGCTGGCTGACCGGCAGCGTGCAGTCCAAGGCGTTGCCATGAGCGGCGGCACTCAAGGTGGTTTCACCTTGCTGGAAATGCTCGCAGCGCTGACAGTCATGGCTGTGTGCAGCAGCGTGTTGTTGGTCGCTTTCGGTCAGAGCGCGCGGTCCTTGCAGCAAGTGTCGCAGAGCGACCGGCTGACACATGCCGCGCGTACGATCATGGATCAAGAGGCTGCCGGTCCGCTGGAAAGCGGTACGCGACAGGGCGTGCTTGCGGGCGATATCCGTTGGCAACTGGATATCCAGCAGATGCCGGGGCGTAACGGTCAGGCGCGGATGTTCCGACTGGATCTGGACGTGCGTGAACACCAGCGCAGGGCGCAGTTCAGCACACTCAGGTTGCGTGGCGCTGTCACTGGAGCCGGCTCTTGAGGCCGGCCCAGCGTGGTTTCACGCTGCTGGAAATCATGCTGGTGCTGAGCTTGTTGGGTGTGTTGTTGACCCTGGTGGGCGGCGCGATGCTGGGCGCTAATCGGGCGGTGCTCAAGGCTCAGCGTTACACCACCAGCCTGGACGAGATGCGTGCTGCACAGAAATTCCTGCGCAGCTCCATCGGGCAGGCGCTGCCGCTGGACAGTTCGGAAGACGACAGCGAAAGTAGCGGCTTTTTTGTCGGCTCAGCGCAACGTTTACAGTTTGTAGCGACGTTGCCGGGTGAGTTGGGCGGCGGGATTCAACTGCACACCCTTGAGGTGAAGGACCACGATTTACAGGTGGCCTTCGCGCAGATCCTGAGCACTGCGGATGGCACGACGTCCAGGCCGTGGGGCGATCCGCAAGTGCTGATACGTCATGTTGAGTCCTTGAATTTGAGTTACCGCGGTGTAACGCCCAAGGGCGAACCTACCGGCTGGATGGCCGACTGGCCTTGGCCAACAAGGCTGCCAAGGGCCGTACGCATTGATGCGAAAGTTAATGGGCCGGTGCCATGGCTGACTGAGGTCGTGGCGCTGCGTCTGGACCTGTCTGGTGGAGCGGGGGGCCAATGAGGCCTTCATCTGGCCAGCAGCGCGGTGTTGCCCTGCTGCTGGTGTTGTGGGCGTTGGCGCTGCTCAGCCTGTTGCTCGGTGGTCTGGCCAGTTGGGTGCAACTGGAAAGCCGCCAGGCATTGTGGGCACGGCAACATACTCAGGCGCAGTTGGCGGCAGAGGCCGGTCTGGCCATGGCGGTGCAAGGCTTGAGTGACCCGCAACAACGTAAACGCTGGGTAGCCGACGGCCGGGAAGTCGCCCTGCGCTTCAATGACGCACAACTGCGCGTCAGTGTACGCAGCGAGCGTGGCAAGCTGGATCTGAACAGTGCCGTGGTTGGCGACATTGCCCGTCTGGCTCAGGCGTGCGGTGCCGCAAAAGATCAGGCCACTGCTATGGCGCAAGAGATCGAAAGCCGCCGAGGCTCAGGCTCGCCGCCGCTGCGGGTGATTGAAGAGGTCCGGCAACTGCCGGGGATGACGCAGGCGCTGTACCGCCGGATGTTGCCGGAGGTGACCCTGTGGAGCGGGCTGGATCGGCCGGAGCCAGCGTTTGCTTCGCCTTTGTTGCGGCGAGCCTTG
Organism: Pseudomonas viridiflava; assembly: GCF_900602065.1. Lineage (GTDB taxonomy): Bacteria > Pseudomonadota > Gammaproteobacteria > Pseudomonadales > Pseudomonadaceae > Aquipseudomonas. The sequence continues at coordinate 371,336 of NZ_UWFN01000310.1, forward strand.
AACCTGCCGAATCAGAGCGCGGTGGGCAGCGATCCGGGAGAAGTATTAATGATTGAAAGCTACGCGCTACGTCCCGGCGGGTTTCATGCCGAGCTGCAGACCACTGTTTTATTGAGCCCATCGGAGGGAAGCGCACAGCCTTATCGGGTGCTGCGTTGGCAAGAATGAATCGATTATTTTCAGCGCGGCAGATGACATTGCCTGCGCCCTTATTGGCCTTTGCCGAGCGCATTGCACAGCAGTGGCGCGGCAGTCTGCTGCAACGCGGCTGGCGTTTATGGCTGCTTGAGCTGCGGGCCTGCATGCCTGAAAAAATGCAGCGGTTGTTGATTCATGACACACCGCAGCATCTGCATGCCTGGCCATTGGTCGCGCCCTTGCCCGTGCTGTCGTCCAGTGTGCAGCAGATTTTGCTGTTGCCCCCGTCAGCCGTGCTGGTGCAAACCTTGCAGCTGCCTTTGGCTGCGGCCCGTGATTTGAAAACGGTCGTCGGTTACGAGCTGGACCGCTTCACGCCGTTCGATGCCTCGCAGCTGTATTTCGTTGCCCGGCAAGAGAAGCGCAGCGGAGCGTTTATTCAGGTCACGCTAGTGGCTATTTTGCGTGAGCGTCTGGATGCGATTCTCAATGAATGCGCGGCACTGGGCTTGCAACCCCATGCGGTAGACGTGGGGCATGACGAAGCGTCACGGTTGCAGATTGACTTGCTTCCAGCGCCCTTGCGTCCGCGTCAGCAGCGTAATGGACTGGGCCTGCAACGCAAACTTCTGTGGCTCTGTGGGGGCCTGTTGCTGGTTGCGATGCTGCTCTGGCTCAACAACCGTCAGCAGCTTTTAGATGAAATGGAGAGCACGGTACAGGCGCAGAGAGCTCAGGTCGCGCAGATCCAGAAAGTCCGTCAGCAGTTGACCAACACCCGCGGTGCCGCCAGTTACCTCATACAGCGCAAAGCAGCACAGCCTACTTTCGCTGCGCTGCTTAATGAACTGACGGCCTGCTTACCTCGTGACACCTGGATTGACCAACTTGAAATCAATGACAGCGCCGAAGTTTCGTTTTCTGGCCAGAGCGCCAAGGCCAGTGCCTTGATCAGTCGGGTCAAGGACTGCCGCAGCCTGGATAACGCCCAGTTCCAGGGGGTTATCCAGCCAGATCCGCAAACCGGCAAAGACCGCTTTTCACTGCGTGCCCATCTGCATCAGGAGGCCGCCCATGCGCCGACCACTGACCAGCCGTGAACGGCGCGGTGCCGCGTTGATCGTCCTGGCTCTGGTGCTGTGTTTTGCTTACTGGCTGCTGATTGACAGCTGGTTTGCCGGGCCCCTGCGCGACATGAACGAGCAGGCCGGGCAGTTGCGTGAACAGCAGCAGCGCTACGCCGGTTTGTTGAGCCAGGGTGACACGCTTAAAAAACAACTGGAGCAGGCCCGCAATGACCCGGCCAGCAGCACCAGCTTGCTGCCTGGTGATGACCCCAGCGCGGTGGCTGCAGACTTGATGCAACATATCGCCGACCTGATCAGCAGTCACGCCACGGCAGGGGGCGGCTGCGCACTGACCCAGCGCATGCCAATCACGCCTGAGCAGGACAGCGCAGAACCCTATCGCCAGGTGAAAGTCAGCCTGACCCTGGAATGCGCCATTGAACCGCTTACCGCGATCCTGCACGAGCTGGAATATCAGCGACCCTTCCTGTTCATCGATGAGATGAGCGTGCGCCGTGGTGCTGATGCACCGAGCAAAGGTGGGGCCGGTAAACTCGTGGCGCATATGCTGGTACGCGGTTATCTGCAACCTGCAGGTGCCGAAGAAGTATCGCAAGAAGCGTCCGAAGAGGAGGCCCAATGATCGGTTCATTGCGCTCCACCGAATGGGGCTTGATTGGTCTGGCGGCCGTTCTCGGTCTGGTCATTGCCGGAATTGTCAGCGGCGCCGCCAACTCACCGGACTGGTTGCCGGAACAAGCGCCACGTTCGCCAGGCGATAAAGCAGCCAAAGCCCATGTTGCGCCAACCGCGACGTTGCAAAGTCTTGCGCAAACCTGGCAGGCACCATTGTTCAGCACTGACCGGACACCGGACCGTTCGGTTGGCAAGGCCCAGGCGTCCAGCCTCGCAGGGCTGACACTCACCGGTATCATGATCGACGGGGATCTGCGCGTTGCCATGATCAAACGCGCTGACGGACCACCGCTGAAGGTTCACCAGGGTGAGTCACTGCCCAATGGCTGGAAGCTTGAAAAGCTGACCCCGATGCAAGCCGATTTTTCCTCCGATGGCCGCACTCAAAGCCTGGCGCTGCGTGCGCTGCGCCTGCCGCCGCCGTCCAAAACACCACCGATTTCTCTTCCTCGCGAGTCCACTCAGTAAATGGCTACTTCTTCAGGCGTTCGTCAATTCCCTCGCTTGCGCACCCCCGTGTTGTGCCTGGCCACAGCTGTCGCCCTCGGCGGCTGTGCTACCGCGCCCAACAATTACGATCAAGACAGCGACATGTTGCGCGAAGCCCTGCAAGGCACCGGCTCGCAACGACCGCCGGTTGATCCGCGCAGTGAGCAGGCTCCGCAGGAAGCGTCACAGCCTCAACCCGCCACAGCGCCCACGCGGCAGTTGATTCGTGGCAACCAGCAGTTCGTCCGCAGACCTGCTCCGGCCCCTGCAGCCCGCGATTCTGAAACCGGCGACATCGTGTTCAACTTCACCAATCAGCCCATCGAAGCCGTGGTCAACAGCATCATGGGTGATCTGCTGCAAGAGAATTACAGCATTGCGCAAGGCGTCAAGGGCGACGTCAGTTTCTCCACCTCAAAACCGGTGAACAAGAAGCAGGCACTGTCGATTCTCGAGACGCTGCTGTCCTGGACCGATAACGCCATGATCAAGCAGGGCAATCGCTATGTGATCCTGCCTGCCAACCAGGCCGTGGCTGGCAAGCTGGTGCCGGAAATGGCCGTGTCCCAGCCTGCGGCGGGCATGTCGGCGCGCCTGTTCCCGCTGCGCTATATCTCGGCTACCGAGATGCAGAAACTGCTCAAGCCGTTTGCCAGGGAAAATGCTTTCCTGTTGGTTGATCCGGCGCGCAACGTGTTGAGCATGGCCGGTACGCCGGACGAACTGTCCAACTATCAAGACACCATCGACACCTTTGACGTCGATTGGCTCAAGGGCATGTCGGTGGGTGTGTTTGGCTTGCAGCGCGCCTCGGTGGGCGAACTGATGCCCGAGTTGCAGAAGATGTTCGGCCCCGATAGCGGCATGCCGTTGGCCGGTATGGTGCGCTTCCTGCCGATCGAACGGACCAACTCGGTGGTGGCGATTTCTTCGCAGCCTGAATACCTGCGCGAAGTCGGCGACTGGATTCGCACCATCGACGAAGGCGGTGGCAACGAGCCGCAAATGTACGTCTACGACGTGCGCAACATGAAGGCCACCGATCTCGCCAAATACCTGCGCCAGATCTACGGCAACGGCGCGATCAAGGATGATTCGGCAGCCAAAGTCGCGCCGGGTCTGCGCACCCGTTCACTGTCGTCGTTGAGCTCGGGTGGTACTTCCAACGGCATGAACAACAGCACCGGTGGTTTCGGTGGTGGCATGGGCGGTGCGAGCGGTGGCATGGGTATGGGTAACAACCAGAGCCAGGGCATGGGCAGCGGCGACGAAGAGCAGGACAGCGAAGGCGGCGAAGAAAGCCTGGACAGCGAAACCGACAGCGGCATGGAGCAGGGCGGTGGCACAGGCAATGCACCCAAGGGCATCGACGCCAGCACCCGCATCACTGCGCAGAAGAGCAGCAACCAATTACTGGTCCGCACCCGCCCGGCACAGTGGAAGGAAATCGAATCGGCCATCAAGCGCCTCGATAATGCGCCGCTGCAAGTGCAGATTGAAACGCGGATTCTTGAAGTCAATCTGACCGGTGAACTCGACCTCGGCGTGCAGTGGTATCTTGGGCGTCTGGCGGGCAATACGGGCACCACCAACATCTCCAATGTCGCTGGTAGCCAGGGCGCATTGGGTGGCGGAGGCCTGGGGGTTCAGAATTCTTCGCTGTTTTATTCGTTTGTCAGCAGCAACTTGCAGGTCGCCCTGCGCGCGCTGGAAACCAATGGCCGCACCCAAGTGCTGTCGGCACCGTCTCTGGTGGTGATGAACAACCAGCAGGCGCAAATTCAGGTCGGCGATAACATTCCGATCAGCCAGACCACGGTCAACACCACCAACTCCGATACCACCCTGAGCAGCGTCGAATACGTGCAGACCGGTGTGATTCTGGATGTTGTGCCACGGATCAATCCGGGCGGTCTGGTGTACATGGACATCCAGCAGCAAGTCAGTAATGCGGACACATCGTCCATCACCGAGACGCAGACCAACCCGAGTATCTCGACTCGCTCGGTGTCGACTCAGGTTGCCGTACAGAGCGGCCAGACGGTACTGCTCGGCGGCCTGATCAATCAGAGCAACGCCGAGAGCGACAGCTCGATACCTTATCTGGGCAGAATTCCAGGCCTGCGCTGGTTGTTCGGCACCACCAGCAAATCCAAGGCACGCACCGAGCTGATCGTGCTGATCACGCCACGTGTGATCACCAGCAGCAGCCAGTCGCGGCAGGTGACGGATGATTACCGTCAGCAAATGCAGTTGCTGCGTCCTGAGAAGGTCAGTCACACTCGTATGACTGAATAACCTGTATGCCCACTCAGCGCTGACCTGAATGCAGGCGGCGCTTACCCCGAGGTCACGATTCATGCTGAAAGTGTTTGCCTTCATGTTGTTCGCTATGTGCGGGCTGGCCCAGGCCGAAGAACCGTTGCTCAGCGATTTGCCGCTCAAGTACGTTGCGCAGGCCAGTACTGAGACAAAGGACAAGCCGCTGATCATCTTCCTGCATGGCTACGGCGGTGATGAAACCAACCTGATCAGTTTCACCGCTGCGCTACCCCGCGATTACAACTACCTGTCGGTACGCGCGCCGCTGAAGGCTTATCAAGAGGGCTACCAGTGGTTCAATCAGCGTCCCGAATCGGCTTACTACGATGGCAAGACCGAGGACCTGAAAAGCAGCGGGCAAGTGCTCGAGCAATTCATCGAGCAGGCCACCCGCAAATACCAGACTCAACCTTCGAAGGTCTTTCTGGTGGGCTTCAGCCAGGGCGCAATGATGAGTTACGAGGTGGTTCTGCGTCATCCTGGGCTGGTCGGTGGTTTTGCTGCCTTGAGCGGGCATATGCTGCCGGTGCTCAAGGCTGAACTGAAACCTGACCCGGCGCGGCAGAAACTGGCGGTGTTTATCGGTCACGGCGCCGTTGACACACTGATCCCGGTGCAAGGCGCAAGTGATGCCGAGGCCTACCTGAAAACCCAGGGCATCAAGCCGCAGTTTCATTCTTACGCCGGATTACCTCATGGCGTGAACGAGGCCGAGGTCAGGGATCTGGCGGCCTGGTTGGAGAAAGCTGTTAACGCTCGTTAACGGGGTGATTGCACAGCGCTACCGGTTAGCGCTGAGTCGGGCAGGAGGCAACTTGTTGGCGAGAGGGCTTGATGTGGTAATTCAGGTCTGCCGCCTCGCGAACAAGTTCGCTCTTGCCGATCTGGGTTCGCATCGCTAAATAATGATATCCAGGCGCTTCAAGCGCGAAGCCAGCGTCGTTGGCTTCAGCCCCAGTAACTCCGCCGCGCCGCCTTTACCAAACAGCTTGCCATTACTTGCCTTGAGCGCTGCCTGCATGTTGCTGCGTTCCAGTTCTCGTACCTGTGCGTCAGTCATGATGCTGCTGGCGGTGGCAAGCAGCGCGGGCAGGGCTTCGGCTTTATGGGGCTCGTCCGGCAGGTCCATGTTCAGGTCCGCACCGTGGGAAGTAATGAGCGCTCGTTCGATGACGTTCTGTAGCTCGCGAATATTGCCCGGCCACGAATAGCGCTGCAGGCGCTCTATGTCAGTGTTGCGCAGTCGGCGGCCTGGCATGTTCAGACGCTTGGCGGTCTGCTTGAGGAAGTGTGCGGCCAGTGGTGCGATGTCCATCGTACGGTCGCGTAACGCCGGAGACTGGATAGGAAAAACATTGAGGCGGAAGTACAAATCCTCACGAAAATGTTTGGCGGTCACCTCCTGACGCAAGTCCCGGTTAGTCGCAGCGATAATCCGCACGTCGACCTTGCGCGTGCGCTCTTCACCGACCCGCTCGAACTGACCCTCCTGTAACACCCGCAGCAGTTTGCTTTGCAACTCCAGTGGAATCTCGCCGATCTCGTCAAGGAACAGCGTGCCGCCATCCGCCAGTTCAAAGCGGCCGACGCGGTCACGAATCGCTCCGGTAAACGCGCCGCGGATATGGCCAAAAAATTCGCTTTCAAACAGCTCGGTGGGGATCGCTGCGCAGTTGACGCGAATCAGCGGGTTGGCGCTGCGTCGACTGGCTTGGTGGATCGCCCTTGCAATCAGCTCTTTGCCGGTGCCGGACTCACCATTGATCAACACGCTGGCGTCGGTGGGCGCAACCACGTCGATCTGCTTGATGATTTTCAGGATCGGCTCGCTCTGACCGACGATTTCCCGGAAGTTATGCTCGATGTGGATTTCTTCCTGCAGATAGGCGTTCTGCTCTTCGAGACGCTGCTTGAGCACCTTGAGTTCTTCCAGTGCATTGTGCAGCTGGTTTTCCGTGGTGCGCCGCTCGGTGATGTCGCGGAACACCACCACCGCACCGGCAATTCGACCATCGGCGATCACCGGCGTGCTGGTGAACTCCACCGGGAACGAGCTGCCATCTCTGCGCCAGAACACTTCCTGCCGACCTTCATGGACCACGCCATCGCGTACCGCTTTGTAGATCGGGCAGTCTTCCACCGGGTAATGGCTGCCGTCGGCGTGGGTGTGATGGTGAATGCGGTGGATGTTCTTGCCGATCATGTCTGCCGGTTCCCAGCCCAGCATCCGTGCGCCCGCCGGGTTGACGAAGGTGGCCAGGCCATCGGTGTTGATACTGTAAATGCCGTCTCCAACGGCACTGAGCAGCAATTGGTTATCGCGCTCGGTTTCCTGGAACAGGTTGAGAATATTGCGCCATTCCAGCAGGCCGCCGCGCATGGTGCGCTCGGTGTGGGCCTGATCACGCTGGTACTTCTCATGGCTGGCTTCGCGCATGACCAGAATCAGCTGCGGATTGCCCTTGACCTGCAGGATGGTGGCCGACAATTCCAGCTCGATACGCTCGCCGGTCTTGCAATTGCAGCTCAGGTCTTCAGTCCAGCCACGGCCTTTATTCATGACGGCTTGGGTAAAGACGATCAGGTCGGCCAGTTGATGGCCGAACAACTTGCTGACCGGCAACTCCAGCAACTCCTGACGTGGATAACCGAGCAGCTTGCAGGTGGCCACGTTCAGGTCGCCGAAGCGATCTGCGACAGGGTCCAGCAGGGCGATGGCCTCGGCGCAGTGTTCGAACACCATGTGCCGCGAGGAATAGGCCAGGTCGGCCCAGCCGGTCAGAGAGTCTGGCTCGCTCATTACGAAATCTCGTGATTCAGCGCTACGAAGATTCGTATTTCTACGGGAATGCGTGATCCAGCGATAGGCTCAGATAACCCGGTAAAAACCGGATCAGATTTGAATCTTCAGCCTAATCATGGGTTTAGCTGTTCTGCAAACATGTTTTTTATTGTTGGCACGGCGTTCGCTCTTGTCCTGTTGTCACCCCGGCGGTCCCAAGCCGCTGATAAAAACATGACTTACTGGAGAACGACGATATGCCAAGCGTGGACATTGCTCACTATCAAGACGGCGACTTCCTGGTCAATTACGAAGAAAAAGTCTTCGAGGACGTCAAAGCCGAACCCGGCGAAAAGGCCCTGCTCACGTTTCACACCATCGCTTTCGAAGGCTCCATTGGCCTGGTCAACATGCTTCAGGCCAAGCGCCTGCTGCGTAAAGGCTTCGAAACCAAAATCTTGTTGTACGGGCCGGGCGTACAGCTGGGTGTGCAGCGTGGTTTTCCGACGCTGGGTGCAGAAGCCTTCCCCGGCCATCTGGCGGTGAACAACCAGATCAAGGCGTTCATGTCTGAAGGTGGCGAAGTCTACGCCTGCCGCTTCGCTTTGCAGGCCCTCTACGGCCAGACCGAAAAAGCCCTGATCGAAGGCATTCGTCCCATCAACCCGCTGGACGTCATGGACCTGCGCCTGCTGATGCGCCGTGAGGGCGCGATGATCATCGATACCTGGACGGCTTGATATCGAAAGATAGATACAAACCCTGTGGGAGCGGTGCTTGCCCGCGATGGATTCAACCTGATTTACAGGCATGCGCCGAGTCATCGTTTATCGCGGGCAAGCACCCACATTTGGATCTCATTTCAAATCAGATTGTTTGTGTGTCGTTGATGAAAGCCGCCACAACTTTTCAGGACATAACCATGACCACCATCCGCGCCGCCGCCGTTCAGTTCAGCCCGGTGTTGTACTCCCGGGAAGCCACTGTCGCCAAGCTCTGCAATACCTTGCTGGCGCTGGGGCGAGAAGGTGTGCAGTTCGCGGTTTTCCCGGAAACCGTAGTGCCGTACTACCCCTATTTTTCCTTCGTCCAGCCGCCATTCGCCATGGGCAAGGAACACCTGAAACTCCTCGAGCAATCCGTCACGGTGCCCTCCGACGTGACCCGGCAGATCGGTGAGGCCTGTCGTGAAGCCGGGGTCGTCGCTTCTATCGGTGTCAACGAGCGTGATGGCGGCACGATCTACAACGCACAGTTGCTGTTCGATGCTGACGGCACGCTGATTCAGCATCGCCGCAAGATCACCCCGACGTATCACGAGCGAATAGTCTGGGGGCAGGGCGATGGCTCTGGCTTGCGTGCGGTGGACAGTGCCGTCGGGCGCATTGGCTCGCTGGCTTGTTGGGAGCATTACAACCCGTTGGCCCGCTATGCGTTGATGGCCGACGGCGAGCAAATTCATGTGGCGATGTTCCCCGGTTCGTTGGTGGGGGACATTTTTGCCGAGCAGATCGAAGTGACCATCCGCCATCACGCCCTTGAGTCAGGTTGCTTTGTGGTCAATGCCACGGCCTGGCTGGACGCTGATCAGCAAGGACAGATCATGCAAGACACTGGCTGCGGTCTGGCGCCGATTTCTGGCGGGTGCTTTACGGCCATTGTCTCGCCAGAAGGCAGGTTGCTCGGCGAACCGCTGCGTACGGGGGAGGGCTGGGTGATCGCCGATCTGGATTTGGCGCTGATCGACAAGCGCAAACGAATGATGGATTCAGTGGGGCATTACAGCCGCCCGGAACTGCTCAGCCTGCTGATCGACCGTACACCCACGGCTCATGTGCATGAGCGCGCTTCACAGTTGAAAGCCGAGGAGCTTGCCCATGCAGACCAATGAATTGCTGGCAGAGCTGCAGTGCCACGGGGTGCGCTGGCCCGCCGCGCAGAACGGCTTGTCGCGGCAAGGCGGGGCAGGGCCATCGGACCACAAGGCGCTGAGTTTCGGCAGCCGGACCATGATGGTACCGATCCTCAATCAGGCCTCTCAGGATTCGCCCTATCAAGCGCAACCCAGCGAAGACGGCAGTCAGGCACTGATTTTTCGTCAGGGTTTGCAGGTCGGTCAGGTACAGATGCCAGGCGTGCCGAAGTTTTACGGATTGAGCACCGATGACGGCATTCCGTACTGGAAAATCGCCACGTTGCACAGCAGCGATGTGCTCGCAACGACCGTCCTGCAGCATTGCATCCGCTTCAATGATCGGGGTACTTCGTGCCAGTTCTGCGCCATCGGCCAGTCTCTCGCTGCCGGCAAGACCATTGCTCGCAAACGTCCGCAGCAACTGGCTGAAGTGGCAAAAGCGGCGGTCGAGCTGGATGGCGTCAAGCACATGGTGATGACCACCGGCACACCACAGACGCCTGATCGTGGCGCCGCCATTCTGTGTGAGTCCGCCGCTGCGGTGACCGCCGCCGTTGACCTGCCGATTCAGGCGCAATGCGAGCCGCCCGATAACGACGCCTGGTTCACGCGTCTGCGTGACAGCGGGGTGGTGTCGCTGGGCATGCACCTGGAAGCGGTCACCGACGAGGTTCGTCAACGGATCATGCCGGGCAAGGCTGAAGTGCCACTGACACGCTATTTCGAAGCGTTCAGCGCGGCCGTTGAAGTCTTTGGTCGTGGCCAGGTCAGTACTTACATCCTTGCCGGCCTAGGCGACAGCGAAGCGGCGATCACCGCGATGAGTGAGCGTCTGTGCGAGCTGGGTGTGTATCCGTTCGTAGTCCCTTTTGTCCCCATCGACGGCACGCCACTGGCCCGTCATCCCAAACCCGACAGTGCCATGATGGCTCGCCTGTATCCGCAAATCGGCGCAAGCCTGCGTCGCCACGGTTTGCATTCCGAGCAGATCAACGCCGGTTGCGCCAAGTGCGGCGCGTGTTCGGCCCTGAAGAATTACGAATAAGCGGTTCATCCAGGAGAAGCGCCCATGTCCAGCCTTGCCTTCGCTTTAGTCGACAGTACGTTCGAGCCTTTCCGTGCGGGTGAACTGTTGGTCAAACCGGCCACCGAACACTGGGAGAAGCAGGCTTATTACGCGCTGCGTCGCTCTGTGTTTTCCGATGAACAACAATTGCTGGCGCAAGACAAGGATGGCCATGACTTCCAGGCCATTGCCATCGTTGCGCTGGCAGGCAATTGCGGGATGGCGGACCAGGTGGTGGGCGCGGTGCGTATCTATCAAACCGAACCCGGTGAGTGGTTTGGCGGGCGCCTGTGTGTGGCACCTGCCTACCGACGCCACAGCATGATTGGCAAGGCGCTGGTCAACGAGGCGGTGTCGCGAGCGAAGGATCTGGGCTGTGAAATTTTTCACGCCACCGTACAGACGGCGAACGAGCTGTATTTTCAGGCGCTGCACTGGCAAACCCTGAGTCATCTTGAGTTGCTTGGGCAGCCTCATTGCCTGATGCAGGCCGATCTGGCGCGCTACCCCTTCATGCCGCGTCAGGTGTCGTTGCGCACGTTGCAGGGAGCCCGCCATGCGTGAGATCCACGATCTGCCAGCGCTGCTCGACCGAGTGCGCACGACGCCCGCGATGCTTGCCAAACAAGCGATTCAGCAGCCCGCGTCATTGATCGGTGTGACTGGCAAACCGCTGACCCGCACCGAACTGTACGCGTTGCCCGGTGACGACACCGCGGCCATTGCCTGCGGCGAGCAGTTTCAACTATTGGCGATCGAAGGCATGTTGCCCGGTTTCGTCAGCGCCGCGCCGTGGTTCGCGGGCTGGTCGGCAGTGATGGCCAATGTCAGCGATATCACCGCCATGGGCGGTCGCGCCACTGCGGTGGTCAACGCCTATTGGCACCATGATCAGGATGCTGCGCAGCAGGTGTTGGCCGGGATTCGTGCCGCATGTGAAGCCTACGGTCTGATTCTGGCGGGCGGGCATACCAGCCTGGCCTCTGGTAATCCGACTGCGTTGGCTGTGGCGATTACCGGGGTCGCCAACAGGTTGCTGTCGAGCCTGCATGTCGCGCCGGGGCAGGTCATCGCCATGGCGGTCGATCTCGAAGGCCAGTGGCATGCCGATACTCCCTACTGGAAAGCGTTTGAAGGCGTCCCAGCCTCACGGCTGCGCAGCAAGCTGGAAGTGTTGCCGCGTTTGGCCGAAGCGCAGTTGCTGCATGCCGCCAAGGACATCAGCAATGCCGGAATATTGGGCAGCCTGCTGATGCTACTGGAGGCCACCGGTTGTGGCGGGCACGTGGATTTGAATGCGTTGCCATCCCCGCCAGACGCTGACCCGGAGCGCTGGCTGCAGGTCTTTCCCAGCTACGGCTTTGTGATCACCCTGGATGAAAAAGACTGGCCCAACGTACAGGCCGCTTTCGAGTTTGACGGGCTTTGCTGTGCGCGAATCGGTCAGGTCAACGTCAGTGCCGCCCTGACTGTGCAGGCCGGTTCGCAACACGCCGAATTCTGGAATCTGGGGGAGCGAGCTTTCACCGGATTCAGTTATGCCCATCTTGATCTGTCCTCATTGAACACCCAACAGGAGCACTGACATGCCCGCTGTCAATTTCACCATTCGCTGGCCCAATGGCAAGGAAGCTTGCGGTTACTCACCTTCGACGGTGATCTACGACCACCTCCAGGAGGGCGCAAGTTACCCGCTGACAGACTTTCTGGAGCGTATCGAAGGCGGCCTCAACAAGGCCTCGGAGCGGGTCAAGCAGGTCAAGGGTTTCTACTGTAGCTCGGCGCTGGACACCCTTAATTCCCTGAAGGGCCAGGCCATGCGCCAGGAGGAGGGCGCCGTGCAAGTGATCAGCATGCGTACTGAAGGCGGTGGACGAGTGCCAAGTTCGGGGTGGAGTTCTTTTTAGTTCGCCTTCAGACCTGAATTGCCTGGGCTGGCCCCTTCGCGAATGAATTCGCTCCCACAGGATAAACGCGTTCACCCGTGGGAGCGAAGTCATTCGCGAAGGGGCCGTTCAAGCCAACGTCACCTTTGCTGATTTACCGGAGTTTTCAAATGCCCAACCCTCTCCCACAGGAAAACGCGTTCACCCGTGGGAGCGAATTCATTCGTGAAGGGCCATTCAAGCCACCTACACCTTTGTTGATTCAATGGAGCCCCCATGCCCAACCCTCTCACTTCAATCAAACCACCTCATCACAGTGTGATCATTGTCGGCGGCGGTCAGGCCGGGTTGTCTGCCAGCCATTATCTGCAGGCTCACGGCATCGATCATCTCGTGCTGGAAAAGCACAGCCTGACCCACACCTGGCGAACCCAGCGCTGGGATGCGTTCAGCCTGGTAACCCCCAACTGGCAGTGCGCGTTGCCGGGGTATCGCTACAGCGTGGAGCATCAGGGCAAAGACCCCCACGGTTTCATGACCAAGGACCAAATCAACCAGTATCTGGCGGGCTTTGTCGCGTCGGTCAATGCGCCTGCGCTCGAAGGCGTGGTGGTGCAGCGTGTGCTGCCACGCGCTGTCGGTGGCTTTGAGGTGCACACCTCCAAAGGCGAGTTCACGGCTGATCAGGTGATTGTCGCGTCGGGCGGTTATCACACGCCGATCATCCCGCGCCTGGCCGAGCGTGTGTCGGCGCACATCACCCAGATCCACTCTGAGCAATACCGCAACGCTCAGTCCTTACCCGAGGGTAATGTGCTGGTCGTTGGTTCAGGGCAGAGCGGGGCGCAGATTGCCGAAGATTTGCATCTGTCCGGGCGCAAGGTCTATCTGGCGGTCGGCGACGCACCGCGTTGCGCGCGTTTCTATCGTGGCAAGGACGTGGTCGACTGGCTAGCCGAAATGGGCTACTACGACATCGGCGTCGACACACATCCGCTGCGTGAAGGCGTGCGCGATAACACCAACCACTACGTCACCGGGCGTGACGGTGGCCGGGATATCGACCTGCGTCGCTTTGCTGCTGAAGGTATGGAATTGTTCGGTCGTCTTGAAGGCTTGCGGAACGGCACGCTGACCTTTACCAACAACCTCAGGCAAAGTCTCGACAGCGCTGATGCGGTCTACAACCGGATCAATGGCTCCATTGATAAATACATTCTGGAACAGGGCATAGACGCTCCGCCCGGTGAGGTTTACGTGCCGCAGTGGACGCCGGAACAGGAGCGTATCGAACTTGATCTGGACGCGGCAGGCATCACCAGTATCGTCTGGTGTATCGGCTTTACACCGGACTTCAGCTGGGTCGAAGCACCCGTGTTCAACGGTCGCGGTCATCCGGGACACAAGCGGGGTATCACCGCACAGCCGGGCCTGTATTTCCTCGGCTTGCCATGGCTGTACAGCTGGGGCTCCGGCAGGTTTTCAGGCGTGGCGCGGGATGCCGAGTATCTGGTCGCGCATATCGCTGAAGCGTTGGCGCCTGTGCGGCGAGTGGGGGCGGGGTAGGCGTTTGTCTATGCGCGGTGCTCCTAACACCACACCGTGGTGGTCTGAGCACATGATCCATGTGGGAGCGGTGCTTGGTCTTGGCGGCATTCCGACGATAAAGGCGACGCGGTTTGAAGGATAAACCGCGGTGTTCTTATCGCGGGCAAGCACCGCTCCCACATAAAAACCTAATTTATTCAGTGAGTTATATTTTTTTGATAGGAGCGGTGCTTGGTCTGGGAGGCATTCCGACGATAAGAACAACTCGGTCTATCCTGAATCGCGTCAAGCCTTCGAGGGCAAGCACCGCTCCCACAGGAGTAAGCTTTACAGTTAGGCCTTCACCAACGAATCCGCGCTCCCCAACGGATGGCTCTTCGCATCAAAAAAACTCAGCTCGATGTCCAGATCGCCGAACAACTCTTTGTAATGGCGCTTCTGGAATTCGATGAACGCATCGCTGCGCGGCAGCACGGAGATCGCGATGCGCTTCGGTCGGGCCTGACGAATCGCGGCGACGATGTGTGCATCCTGCTTGCCCAGCGCATGGCCGAAGATGCACAACGCATCACTGTGCTGCGCCAGTTGCCCGTGACAGAACGACAGGTAATCCGAAGTGCGGATGAGCTTCATCTTCTCGGCGCTGGTGCCTTCACTGATGAACAGCGGTACATCGTCCAGTGCATTGATGGCGAAGCTGCCCAGCAACGAGCTTTCCGAGGACAGCAGCTTGCGCACCGAGCCGTCCAGATTCTTCACCAGATGCATGCCGCCATGCAGATACAGGATCCGGGTCGCGTTAGCCTGGGTTGCATGCAGATTGAACGTCGCGTCGTCGTTGAACAGATCGTCGAAGTGTTCCGGCGCATGCATCACCGCCCAATAGGCCAGCAGGTCGTAGTTGCTCGAGTAGACGCTGGCATAGCGCTGCAACTCGGTGTTGATCCGCACGAGGGTATCGGCTTCGATCATCTTCCACGGGATGTGCACCGAGCGGATCGCATGGATCAGCGCTTCCTTGATGGCGAAGTACCGGTTGCGCGGTGACGACGAACTGATGGTCAGTGCAGCATTGACCCGCATGGCTGATTTCAGTGCCGCCAGTACGGGCTCGAAGTTATGAGTGTCCATGGCGCTGAACACCGCCAGTTCGGTCCGGCTCATGGGGTTGCTGCGGGTGGTTTGCGAAAGGTCGAACAGCGAGTCGTAGGCGAAGTTTTTCCAGACAGCCAGACTGGCACCATTGCCCATCAACAACCCCCATTCTTCATCGTGGGCAGTTCGCAGTGCATTCCAGTCAGCCAGTCCAGCGTCAATTTCCGTCAATTGCATCATCTCGCTTCACTTCTGATTCAGGGATCGCCCTCAACGACGGGCGTCTTGGGCTGAAACCTGGCCATCTTATAGAACGGAGCGAAAAAATGTGACCGGGTTGCTCTTGACGACCTTTTGTATCAAGACAATACTTCGCTGCACATTCATATAGATGACTAGATAAATAAAAATATGAACAGATTATCCAGTGATGAGCGTCTACCCCTTTATCAACGTCTGCGTGATCAGTTAGCCGAGCAGATTGCCAACAATCGCTGGCGGCCGGGCGAGGCGATTCCTACCGAAGCAGCACTCTCCAGCGAGTATTGCCTGTCCACCGGCACGGTGCGCAAAGCCATCGACATGCTGGTTGCCGACAACATTCTTGAGCGGCAGCAGGGGCGCGGAACGTTTATCCGTCGCCCGCAGTTCGAGTCTTCGCTATTCCGCTTCTTTCGTTTTCAGTCCGCTGCTGGCGCACGCCAGGTTCCGGAAAGCCGAATTCTTTCGATTGAACCAATGACCGCGCCTTCAGCTGTTAGCCAGGCCCTCGGTTTGATTTCAGACGCTCCCGTGATCCGCATGGTCCGTCTGCGCTTGCTCGATGCGCAGCCAATGCTCGCGGAAGAAATCTGGCTGCCTCGGGTTCAGTTCCAGGCATTGCTGGATAACGACCTGCAACGCCAGGGACCGTTGCTTTACCCGATTTACGAAGCGCTATGTGGCCAGGTGGTCGCTTACGCCGAAGAGACCCTGACAGCCGAGGCCGTCAGTGAAGTGCATGCGCGTCTGTTGCAGATTCCAGCCAACAGCCCGGTCGTGGTGATTGAGCGTCTGGCGCGCAATTACGCGGGCGAACCTCTTGAATGGCGCCGTTCGCGTGGGCACGCCAGTCATTTTCGTTACAGCGTGGAAATCCGCTGAGGCTGATGCTTCGGCTCTTTCACTGATTCACTTTTATCAAACGATCGCAACGGCCTGGATTGGAACAGGGTGCACAGGTGGGAGCGAATTCATTCGCGAAAGGGCATTTACATCCGACGCAAACCCGTCGGCTGGAATATCGATTCGCGAGAGAACCTGCTCCCACATGGCCTCTGTCAGGGGCTCCGGGTAACTTTATATAAGGACAAAAACCATGTTCAGTTGGTATCGCCAAGTCACTCCTCGGGAGCGCAAAACGTTTTGGGCGTGTTTCGGCGGCTGGTCGCTGGATGCGCTGGAAGTGCAGATGTTCGGCCTGGCGATTCCGGCGCTGATTGCCGCTTTCGCCCTGACCAAGGGCGATGCCGGTTTGATCAGCGGCGTGACGCTGGTGACCTCGGCGCTGGGCGGCTGGGTCGGCGGTACGCTGTCTGATCGCTATGGCCGGGTACGCACCTTGCAGTGGATGATCCTCTGGTTCTCGTTCTTCACTTTTCTCTCGGCGTTCGTCACCGGCTTCAACCAGCTACTGATCGTCAAGGCCCTGCAAGGCTTCGGTATCGGTGGTGAGTGGGCGGCCGGTGCCGTGTTGATGGCTGAAACCATCCAGTCCAAATATCGCGGCAAGGTGATGGGCACCGTTCAGAGCGCCTGGGCGGTTGGCTGGGGCCTGGCGGTGCTGGTCTTTACCCTGATCTATTCGTTGGTGCCGCAGGATATTGCCTGGCGGGCGATGTTCCTTGTCGGTCTGTTGCCATCGCTGCTGATCATCTGGGTACGCCGCAATGTTGAAGAGCCGGACAGCTTCCAGCGTCAGCAAAAAGACAAGACCACGCCGAAAAGCTTCTTCAAGTCCATGGCGGGTATTTTTCGCCCTGAATTGCTGCGTGTAACCCTGCTCGGCGGCATCCTGGGTCTGGGGGCTCACGGCGGTTACCACGCGGTGATGACCTGGTTGCCAACGTTCCTGAAAACCGAGCGCAATCTCTCGGTATTGAACTCTGGCGGCTACCTGGCGGTGATCATTGTCGCTTTCTGGTGTGGCTGTGTGGCCAGCGGCTTCCTGATCGACCGCATCGGTCGTCGCATGAACATTTTGCTGTTCGCCATCTGCTGCGTGGTCACTGTGCAGTGCTATGTATTCCTGCCCCTGACCAATACCCAGATGCTGTTTCTCGGCTTCCCGCTGGGTTTCTTTGCCGCCGGTATTCCAGCCAGCCTCGGTTCGTTCTTCAACGAGCTTTACCCGGCGGATGTGCGCGGAGCAGGGGTGGGCTTCTGCTACAACTTCGGCCGCGTGCTGTCCGCTGTATTCCCGTTCATGGTCGGTCACATGAGTGAATCCATGTCGTTGGGCTCGGCCATTGGTATCGATGCCGGTATCGCCTACGGCGTGGCAGTGATTGCCGCACTTTGCCTGCCTGAAACCCGTGGTCGCAGCCTGGAAGCGACCGCGCCTGAAACTGAAACAACTCAAGGACGTGAAGCCCCACAGCAAGCCTGACGTGCCGTCTGGGTTGCAGTAGATCCACGCGCGGTGCGTTTGCACCGCGCTTCCTTGATAGATGAGTTCCATGCCTGAGTCCCGTACTTCCCCAATCATCGGTATCGATGGCCATGCCCATGTGTTCAGCAGTGATCTGAGCCTGACGGCGGGCCGCCGTTACACCCCTGACTATGACGCGACGCTCGATGCCTACTTGCGGCAGCTACGCGAGAACGGTCTGAGCCATGGCGTCCTGGTGCAACCAAGCTTTCTGGGTAGCGACAATCAATACCTGCTGGACGCGCTGGCCAAGGCTCCAGAGCAACTGCGCGGTGTGGCCGTGGTCGATGCCGACATCAGCCGTGACGAACTGCGGCACATGGACGAGCAGGGCATTGTCGGGATTCGCTTGAACCTGATGGGCAAGCCTTTGCCGGACTTTACCGAGCCCGGCTGGAAACGGCTTCTCGATGAGGTTTCGGCGCTGGGCTGGCACGTGGAGTTGCATCGCGGGGTAGAAGATATTCCAACCCTGATTCGCGGTCTTATGCCGTTTGGTTGCAAGATCGTGGTCGACCACTTTGGCCGTCCGGACGCGCCGCTCGGGGTTGATCATCCGGCGTTTCAAGCGTTGCTGGAATGCGGTTTGAGCGGTCGGGTATGGGTCAAGGTTTCAGCGATTTACCGCCTGGGCGGCAGTTCTGCACAAAATGCTGAATTCGCCCGCGCGGCCTTGCCGCTGCTGCTGACATGCTTTGGTTCGAACCGTCTGGTCTGGGGCAGCGACTGGCCGCATACGCAGCATGAGCGTGAGGTTGATTTCGCTCATGTGATAAAGCAGCTACAGGGTCTGCAATGCTCGGACCCCGTGCGCCACGCGTTGCTGGTCGATGCGCCGCAGGTATTGTTTGGTTTTGCGGTGCCTTGAAATACCATGGGACCTGTGGGACCGGATTCATCCGGGAAGAGGCCAGTAGATCCGCCACATCGTCGGCGTCTGGAGTGCCGCCTTCCCGGATGAATCCGGTCCCACAGGTACTGCGTAGATTCAGATAATTTAGGGGTGTTTGCTCAGTTCCTGTTTGTCAGGTCATTAGCCGTGCGGTTAAACCAACGCCACTGTCTGCCGACACTCCAGGCTCAATCTCGCGCCACCCAGCGGGCTGGTGCCGATATGCAGGGTGAAGCCGTGCAGATTGACGATCGCAGCAACAATCGATAATCCCAGACCAAAGCCGTGTTTCTGAGTACTGCCTTCGCTGCGATAGAAGCGCTGAAACACCGCCTGGCGTTCGGCTTCGGGAATGCCGGGACCTGAGTCCTGGACTTCAAGACACGTGCTGTCGCCGTCGGCGCGGGCACTCAGGATCACGCTGCCATTGGGCGGGGTGAACTTGATCGAGTTGCTGAGCAGATTGGCCAGCGCTTCGAAGAGCAAGGCGCGGTCGCCGAGTAGCTGTGGCAGCGGATCCTCTACGCGCAGGTAAAGGCTGACGCCGCCTTCTTCTGCCAGGGGCAGGTAGAAATCATGGACTTCTTGCAACAACGCGCCGGGGTCGATCTCGATGAATGCCGAGCGTCGCTGGTGATCTTCGATTTCAGAGATACGCAGCAAACCGCGAAAGCGCGCCATCAAGGTGTCCGCTTCGGCGATCACCTGATCCATTTGCGTGGCGACCAGCGAGTCTTCCGGTGATTGCTGCTGAATGCGGTACAACTGTGCCCGAAGGCGAGTCAGCGGTGTACGCAAGTCGTGGGCAATGTTGTCACAGACACCCTTGACCTCGTTCATCAGCTTTTCGATGCGATCAAGCATGGCGTTGACGATGACTGCCAGCATGTCCAGTTCGTCGCGCCGTGCTGACACCGGCAAACGGCGCCCGAGGTCGCCGGCGACAATCGCTTCGGCGCTGGCCTGGATACCACGAATGCGTTGCAACGGTCGGCGGCTCAGCAGATGCCAGCCAGCGATGCCTGGAATAATCGTCAGCGACAGCCCCCACAGCAGGGCGCGCAAGATCAGGGTAGTCACCGCAAACAAGGAGCCGTTGTCACGCACCAGTACCAGCCAGTGACCGTCACGCGTCTGGCTGGCCACTGCATCGCAGGTGTCCTGCGGCATGTGCGGGTCTTCAGAGTCGACGCAGTTGCTGAGCTGATGAATTTTACCGTCCAGCGGCAGGCTTGGCGGGACCGTCTTGATCGGGCCGTTGAGCGGGCGTAGCTCTGCATCGAACAAGCCGTAGGCGTCTACGGCGCGCATGTCAAAGGTCATGCTGGAGGTCAACGCCTCGATCAGTTGTTCACCTTCGAACCTGGCGAACAACTGCTGGCGTTGCATGAGGGAGTGACGGGCAAGGTTTTCCAGGTAGCTGCTGACTTCCCAGTACACCACGCCGATCAGGGTGCAGCTCCAGGCCACAAACAGAAAGCTGTAAAGCGCCAGCAAGCGGCTGCTGGAAGATCGCCAGCCTTTAGACGGGTTCAGCAATGACATAACCCGAGCCTCGTACGGTTCGAATCAGTGGAGTCATGCCGGGCGGATCGATTTTTTTGCGCAGGCGGCCGATGTGCACATCGATGAGGTTGGTCCCGGGATCGAAGTGATAGCCCCAGACTTCTTCGAAAATCATCATGCGCGTGATGATCTGCCCGCTGTTACGCATCAGGAATTCCAGCAGTTTGTATTCCGTGGGCAGCAAGCTCAACGGGTGCTGGCCACGGCTGGCTTCACGCTTGATCAGATTCAGTTCCAGGTCGGCGACTTGCAGAATGGTTTCTGCCGCCGCCACCGGATTGCGCCGGCGCAGCAGGACTTCAACACGCGCAGCCATTTCGTCGGAGGCAAACGGTTTGGCCAGGTAGTCATCGCCACCGGCACGCAGGCCACGGACGCGTTCGTCGACATCGGAGAGGGCGCTGATCATCAGGATCGGAGTAAAGATACCTTGTGCCCGCAAGGTCGTGACAATCGCCAGGCCGTCTACTTCGGGCAACATACGATCCAGGGTGATCAGATCGTAATCACCGCTTACTGCTCGGGCGAGGCCTTCGCGACCGTTATCCACCCAGTCTACTTCGAGGCCATGGTTGCTCAACTCGGCGACGATTTCCCGGGCGGTCACGGCGTCGTCTTCGATGGTCAGAATTCGGGTCATCTTGCCTGCCTGAAGGGGTTACAGCCAAAAAGCTATTCTGGCTCATCTAACCTGAACAGATTCTGAAAGAATTTTCATCTGGTACAGGTTTTGGTATGGAATACCGCTCCCACAGACTGACGCTAGTCTCAAGCTCAATGGCGGCCCGGTGGGACCGAATTCATTCGGGAAGGCGGTATTTCAGGCGATACTTTGGTTGCGGATGTACCTGCACCTTCGCGAATGAATTCGCTCCCACAAGGGAGAGCATTCGAGTTCAAGTCGTTTTTTCGACGGCAGCAGCCTGTTCTTCTTCCTTCAAACGCTTCTTCTCTTCAATCTTCTTCAACCGGTCCCGTTCCAGTTTGGCCGTGGTGTCTTTCTCGCTCCGGATCTGCGCATGGCTGAGGATTGCAAAAATGAAGCTGCCGCCGATAATGTTGCCGCCCAGTGTCGGTGCTGCGAACACCAGCCAGAAGTCACTCCAGGACAGTTCACCTGCAAACACCAGATAAGAAACTTCCGCCGAACCGACCACGATGTGGGTGAAATCGCCCAGTGCCATCAGGTAAGTGATCAGCACGATGATCCAGATCTTGGCGGCTTCCATGGAAGCAATCATCCAGACCATGGTGGCGATCATCCAGCCAGACACAATGCCTTTGGAAAACATATGGGTAACGTCGTTTTCCATGACCTTACGGCCGATTTCGAGGAAGGCGTGATCAGTCTTGCTGTCGAAAATAGGCAAATGCAACATCACATAAGCCACCAGCAACGTGCCGCACAAATTGCCGAATAGCACCACACCCCACAAACGAAATAACCGACCCAGGTTGCTCAGGGTCGGCTGGCTCATGACCGGCAGTACCGCGGTCAGAGTATTTTCGGTGAACAGCTGCTGGCGGGCGAGGATGACTGCGAGAAAGCCGGCGGAGTAACCCAGGCTGGCGATCACATGGCTGGATTCGATATCCGGGAGGCGGGATTTGAACAATCCCATGGCCATCAGCGACAGGCCCATGGTCAAACCTGCGGCCAGCGCGGACCACCACAACGCGGCGACGCTACGCTCCAGTTCGTGATCGCCCTGAATGCGGATGGTCTCGTGCAGCACCGCCGGTCGCGGTGGCTGATTCTCGTCGACTTCCCGTACCTCTTCTGCGGACAACCCGGGTGTTCTGCCTTCTGCTTTATCGTCCATACAACATCCTTAAAATGCGAGTGAAGGCGTAGGTGTTTAAATGCTGCGCCGGGCTGATGGTTGAGACACAATCCACCGCTGGTCGTTCGCCATTGAACCCATCTGATTGATTAATAAAAGCCAGTCTTCAAGGAGATAACCGTGACATTGCAGATACGTGAAGCCACCCGCGCGGATGCCCAGGTAATTCTGGGCTTCATTACCGAGTTGGCTATCTATGAAAAGGCCGAACATGAGGTCCTGGCTGACGTTGCGGATATTGAGCGGAGCCTGTTTGACGAAACATCCCCCGCCCGGGCCCTGATCTGCCTGCTGGACGATCAGCCGATAGGTTTCGCGGTTTATTTCCTCAGTTACTCCACCTGGCTGGGCCGCAAGGGGCTGTATCTTGAGGACCTGTTCGTTTCGCAGGTTCATCGCGGTGTGGGGGCTGGCAAACACCTGTTGCGCCATCTCGCAAAAATCGCCCATGACAGTGGTTGCGGACGTTTCGAGTGGAGCGTGCTGGACTGGAATCAGCCTGCGATCGATTTCTACAAGTCCATTGGTGCCGAGCCGCAAGACGAGTGGGTGCGGTATCGAATGGAAGGAGACAGCCTCAAGAACTTCGCTCTGGGTGGGGCCTGAACCCTGACGTGACGTAGCAGTCAGACTGCTAACGTCACATCCTCAGGTATGTTTAATGCTAAGCCGTACGCTGTTCCCCGTGTTCATGGCCGCTCTGGCGGGTGTTTCGTCGGTGCAGGCTGATCAGGCCTTGCGGGTCGAGCGCCTGCAACGCTGCGACGATTTGCTCGGGCGTGAGCAGCAGACATTCTGTATCGGTGTGCAAGGGCTCAAGCCTGGGGATGTGCAGCTCAAACTGGATGGCAAAGCGCTGCCCGCGCAGTTGTTCGAACGCGACGGCGAGCGGCTCAAATTACGCCTGACCGCTGCCGACTGGCGCAGCGGGCCGTTGTGGCTGGAGCAGGGCGGACAGAGCAGCAATGCGGTCTGGCTGAGCATGGCGGGCAGTCATGTACTGGCTGCAACGCCTCAGCAGGTGGCGAAGAATATGGATGGCCTGACCAGCTATGTGGACCTGGTCAGCGTCATCATCGAGGAGAAATTCCCGGCCGCAAAAGAAGCCGAGCGCATCGCAAACAAATTCGGTGCCACGGTGGTTGGCTCGATTGCGCCACTCAATACTTACCAGTTGCGCCTGCCGGTCACTGATCTGGTGCAGCGCGACGCCATGGTTTTGCGCATTGGCAGTGAAGTCAGTGTCGACGCGGTGGTGGTTGAAGAGTCCGCTGCCGAGTCTCCGGAAGCCGAAGCCGCACCCAGCGATGGCAAGCAAGCCAAACCTACTCAGGATCAGTGGGCTGCCAACCGGTTCATGGACGCAGTCAACTATTACCAACGCAGGATTCCCGCTGTCACCTCGCCGATCAAGCCGGTGCCGATCCGCATCGGCGTCATTGAACGTGAGGTGGACTTCGATGCCCCTGACTTTGCCGACTACCTGGGCGACTGCAAATCAGGCAAACCACGTACCTGTCTGTATGCCCGCGATGCCGGCAAGCCTGACGGGCATGGCTCCACCGTGGCAGGAATTCTGGCGGCGGATACCGGCAAAGGTGGCAATACCGGCTTCCTCCGAGCGCTGGACGGCGTCAGCAACGGCTTTGAGGTGATTGTTGAGCGAAACTCTGACGCGGGCATTACCGCCAATGTCGCGGCTTCGGTGAACCTCGTGGAAGACGGAGCAAGGGTGATCAACTGGAGTTGGGGCCTGCACAGGGTCGGCGCGAAAAATGTTCAAGGCGATGAGGTGGATTCGCTGATTCGTTCCGGCATCGCCATGTCAGGTTACGAGGAATTGCTGGAGGAGTTTTTCCTCTGGTTGCGGCAAAAACACCCTGATGTGGTGGTGATCAATTCGGCCGGTAACGGTTCTTCGTTCTCCGGCACGGATGAGTATCGACTGCCTTCGTCGTTCATCACTGATCAATTACTGGTGGTAGGCGGGCATCAACGCAGCAAGGATGATGATTTGCCTATCGATGATCCGGCCTACGTCGAGAAGCGCGAATCATCCAACGTCGATAGCCGCGTCGATATCATGGCTGCGGCTTGCACACGCGCATCGACTCTGACTTCTGGCGAGCAAGGCGCAGTGCATTGCGGGACGTCCTACGCCACACCGATGGTCACCGGGATTGTCGCGGCCATGCTGTCCATCAATCCGAAGTTGACGCCCGAGCAGCTGCGTATGCTGCTACGACGCAGCGCCATGCCCATTGGCGGCAACTTTGACTTCGAAGCGATGGACGCTGATGACCTGACGGCGCCGATTCTACCGTCGGAGCGTAACTATCAGATGGATGATAAAAACGTCGGTCGTTCAGCACGTCTGGACATGCAGAAGGCGCTGGATCTGTCGGTGAAGAGCCTCAGCCGGGAGCGTTGAGATCCTGTGGCAACAGCTGATCTCCGTAGGAGCCATCGGAGGTCACGACGGTCGCGATACGGTGTGTCAGGCAGACGTTGTTCTCCCGACACAGCCGTCTTTACGACTTCAGTAATTCACTGCTTTGAATGCGCGTCACCCCGGCCGCTGACATGTCCTGCCAGGCCTTGCCTAACGATCCATTCATGTCGATGGCGCGGCAGGCATCTTCGACGACCAGCGTAGTGAAACCCGCAGCCCTGGCGTCCAGTGCCGACCACGCGACGCAGAAGTCCAACGCCAGGCCAACCACGAACACATTCTGCACGCCGCGCTCTTTCAGGTAGCTGGCCAGGCCTGTGGGTGTCTGGCGATCGGCTTCGAGAAACGCCGAGTAGCTGTCGATGTGCGAATTGCAGCCCTTGCGCAGAATCAGTTGCGCATGGGGCAGGTCCAGTTCGCTGTGCAACTGCGCGCCATGGCTGCCCTGAATGCAGTGATCCGGCCAGAGCGTCTGTGGGCCGTAGGGCAGGATGGTGACCTCGAACGGAATACGCCCGGAGTGGCTGGACGCGAAGGAAATGTGCCCCGCCGGATGCCAGTCCTGAGTAATGACGACAGCGCTGAATTGCTCGCCAAGCCGGTTGATCAGCGGCACCAGCGCATCGCCCTCGGCCACCGCTAAAGCACCGCCTGGCATGAAGTCATATTGCATGTCGATGACCAGCAGCACGCTGTCGAGGCCGAATGCGTTTGGGGTCATGGTGTTGCTCCTGAAACTTCTCGGTTTATTTCTGTAGATGCAGAACCTTGTGGGAGCGGCATTTCAGCAGGGCTCGGCTCAGCTTTAACCAAACACCCGAATCGGCGCCCCGGCATGCCAGGCCTGAATGTCTTCAATCATCTGGCTGAAGAACATCCGGTAGTTATTTTCCGTGACATAGCCCACATGAGGCGTGGCGAGCAGGTTGTCCAGTGTACGGAATGGATGCTCGACAGGCAGCGGCTCGACAGCGAAAACGTCGAGTGCAGCCCCGGCAATACGTCGTTCTTGCAGGGTTTCGATCAGCGCGGCTTCATCGACGATGGGGCCGCGAGAGGTATTGATCAGGTAAGACGTCGGCTTCATCCAGCTCAATGCTTGCGCGTCTACCAGGCCGCGGCTGCGCTCGCTTAGCACCAGGTGGATGGAAAGAATGTCCGCCTGCTCAAACAGTTCCTGCTTGCTGACATAAGTTACGCCAGACTCAGCAGCCGCTTCAGCCGTGAGGTTTTCACTCCAGGCAATGACTTTCATGCCGAACGCCAGACCGTAGCGAGCGATCCATTTACCGATACTGCCCAGGCCGAGAATACCCAGGGTCTTGCCGTGCAAGTCACTGCCAATGCCGATCTGCCATTGGCCGCTGCGCAGCGAATTGGCTTCATCCACCAGATTGCGTGTTACGCCCATGATCAGCGCCCAGGTCAACTCGGGTGCGGCATGCTTGTAGCTTTCGGTACCGCACACCTGAATACCTGCTTTCCCGGCGGCTTTGACGTCGATCGCGGCGTTGCGCATGCCGCCAGTCACCAGCAACTTCAGGTTGGGTAGCCGAGCCAGCAGCGCCTCGTCAAATACTGTGCGCTCACGCATGACGCAAATGACATTGAAGTCTTGCAAACGCGCAGCCATGGTGGCGGTGTCGGCAGGGTAATCGTGAAGAAAACTGACTTCGCCAATGCTGTTCAATACAGACCAGTCCACCACTTCGCTGGCCACGGATTGCCAGTCATCAAGCACCGCAATTCTCGCTCGGGTCATCTCAGATTCGCCTTTATCCACGTTTTTCAGGGTTGTGCCGCCACATTAGCGCCAGATTGCTGCTTAGCCAAACAGCCCGGCGGCAAGATTGATCGAAAAACCAAGGATTGCCGTATTGAAGATAAAGCCGATCAGGCTCTGGGCCAGGACAATCTTGCGCAGGCCCGGTGTGGCAACGCCAACATCCGAGGTCTGAACGGCAACGCTGAGCGTGAAGGAGAAATACAGAAAGTCCCAGTAATCCGGATGTTTCTCGCCGTCGGCAAAGCGCAAAGCAGGCTCCTTGCCTGTCCAGGTATAGAAGAGACGGGCGTAATGCAGGCTGAAGATTACTCCGGTCATCAGCCAGGAGCCTACTACGGTCAGTGCTGTGAATGCGTAGTGCAGAGCGCGGTCATTGCTGGTCATTTCCCGGCTGCCGGACAGTTCCAGCGTGATCGCCGCGAGGCTGGCCAGTGCCGCAACGCAAACGGTGACGAGTACCAGCCCGGCATTTTCATCTTCGATCATGGAAATACGTTCGGCATCTGCCGCGGTGGTGCGAAAAGTGCGTATCAGAATCAGCAGCAGATAAATCCAGACACCAACGTTCCAGGCGATCAGGCATTTGCTGGTGATGGATATCTGCGGAGCGATGATGGCTGCGGCGAAACCGCTGGCAAGGCCCAGTGCGGTGGCGATGCTCAAACGTGGGTGGGTATGAGCGATATGGGACATGGCGGGACTTCATTGCAAAGGATTCACAAACCTTAGCATGCGTCTCTGTCGCGCCATAAAAAACGACGCGCAAGGGGGTTGCGCGCCGCATGCCAGGCTTGGCAAGTATGGTTAAGGTCAGCGGTGTCGTGGGACCGGCTTTGGGCGGTCCCACCACACTGAATTCAACGCACCAGGCAAGGCTGCTTGTTGTTGAACTTCCAGTCCGGAATCAGGAACTGCATGGCGACACCATCATCACGGGCACCCAGGCCCATGCCTTTGTACAGCTCGTGCGCCTTGTGCACCTGGTCCATATCCAACTCTACCCCCAGGCCCGGTTTCTTCGGAACCTGCACGTTACCACCGACGATTTGCAGCGGCTCACGGGTCAGGCGCTGGCCGTCCTGCCAGATCCAGTGGGTATCAATGGCGGTGATATCGCCCGGCGCAGCAGCCGCTACATGGGTGAACATCGCCAGGGAAATATCGAAGTGGTTGTTGGAGTGCGAGCCCCAGGTGAGGCCCCATTCGTTGCACATTTGTGCCACCCGCACCGAGCCCTGCATGGTCCAGAAGTGCGGGTCGGCCAATGGAATATCCACGGATTGCAGTTGAATGGCGTGGCCCATCTCACGCCAGTCGGTGGCGATCATGTTGGTCGCGGTTTTCAGGCCGGTAGCACGGCGGAACTCAGCCATGACTTCACGCCCGGAAAAGCCGTTTTCCGCGCCGCAAGGGTCTTCGGCGTAAGCGAGCACATGATGCTGATCGCGGCACAGACGAATCGCCTCTTTCAGTGACCAGGCGCCGTTTGGATCCAGCGTGATCCGGGCCTCCGGAAAGCGTTCGGCCAGCGCTGTGACCGCCTCGATTTCTGCATCACCGCTGAGTACGCCGCCCTTGAGTTTGAAGTCCTGGAAGCCGTAACGGGCCTGAGCGGCCTCAGCCAGACGTACCACCGCCTCAGGGGTAAGCGCTTCCTCATGGCGGACGCGGAACCAGTCGTTATCGGCATCCGGTTCCTTGCGGTAGGCCAGATCGGTCTTCCCCTGGTCGCCGACATAGAACAGGTAACCCAGCATTTTCACTTCATCACGCTGCTGGCCTTCACCGAGCAGGGCTGCGACGGGCACGTCCAGATGCTGACCCAACAAGTCCAGCAGGGC
The DNA here is from genome assembly GCF_900602065.1 of Pseudomonas viridiflava. GTDB lineage: Bacteria > Pseudomonadota > Gammaproteobacteria > Pseudomonadales > Pseudomonadaceae > Aquipseudomonas. Next base: position 399,410 of record NZ_UWFN01000310.1, read on the forward strand.
CGCTTCCAGGGCGGTCACTGCGTGGATGGTGATGCGCAGGTCGAAGGTCTGCAGGCCGCGACCGCCGGAGTCGCGTTCGGCGAAAGTTTTGCGCACGTCGTTGAGGATCTTCTGGTAGGTGCCAATCGAACTGCCCACCACCAGTTGGCGAGCGTCTTCCAGCGTCTGGCGGATGCGCTCGCCACCCGGGACTTCGCCGACGCCGGTGTGTCCGGCGTTGTCTTGCAGGATGACGATGTTGCGAGTGAAGTAAGGGCCGTGCGCGCCGCTGAGGTTCAGCAACATGTCATCGTGGCCGGCGACCGGTACGACCTGCATGCTGGTAATAACGGGTGCTTTGCTCAGGTTCTGATTCATTGTCATAGGTCCTTTTAATAGTCGTAGCGAGCGATCAAGAGTGGGCAGCCGTGGGTGCGGTCGGCTCTGCCGGGATCTTGCCGGGCTTCGGGGTGTTGCGTGCAGCGAATACGATGATGGCAGCAATGATTGAGGTTGCGGTCAGTCCATAAAGCCCACCCTGAATCGAGCCGGTGTGCTGCTCCAGCAAGCCGAACGTCGTAGGCGCAACGAAACCGCCGAGGTTACCCACCGAGTTGATCAGCGCGATCACGGCTGCAGCGATCCGGGCATCCAGATACGCCTGGGGAATCGGCCAGAACAGCGAAGATGCCGACTTGAAGCCTAGTGCAGCGAAGCAGATGGCGACAAAGGCGAAGACCGGACTGCCGGTGGTGGACATGAACATCCCGGCAGCTGCAATCAGCAATGCGGCGGCGACCCATGCCTGCTGGCGCTTCCACTTGGCGGACATGGCGGCGAAAGCGTACATGCCGACAATCGACAGCAACCACGGAATCGAGTTGAACAGTCCGACCTGGATGTCGCTGAGGTCACCCATCTTCTTGATGATGCTCGGCAGCCAGAAGGTGGCGGCATAAATCGTCAATTGGATAAAGAAGTAGATCAGACAGAACAGAATGATCTGGCGATCCTTGAGCAGTTTGCCGATCGACGCTTTGACCGGGTTGGCGGCTTCACGGACGCGTTGCTCTTCATCAATGGCATTGACCAGCGCGTCCTGTTCTTCACGGGTGAGCCATTTGGCATCGTGAGGCTTGGAGTCGAGCCAGAACCAGACGAAGGCGCACAGGCAGACGGAAAACATGCCTTCGATGAAGTACATCCACTGCCAGCCTTTCATGCCGAACCCGGTGATCTGCAGAAGCAGGCCAGAGAGTGGTCCGGAGATCAGCGAGGCAATCGCAGAGCCGCTGAGGAAGATTGCGATGGCTTTACCGCGCTCAACCCCTGGCAGCCAGCGGGTGAAGTAATAGATCACGCCCGGGAAAAAGCCGGCTTCGGCAACGCCCAGCAGAAAACGCAGGATGTAGAAGTGGGTCTCGTTCTGGATGAAGGCCATGCAGGTGGCAACGACGCCCCAGGTGAACATGATGCGTGTCAGCCAGATACGGGCGCCGACCTTTTGCAGGAGCATGTTGGAGGGAACTTCGAAGAGGGCATAACCGATAAAAAACAGGCCGGCACCAAAGCCGTAGGCGGCTGCGCCAATGCCCAGATCTTGTTCCATGTGCGATCGCACGAAGCCGATGTTTACCCGATCAATGTAGTTGACGATAAACATGATGACGAACAAAGGCAGGATGTGGCGTTTGACCTTGGAAACAGCTGAAACCAATGTCGAATCTACCCCATCACCCGCCTGGGTGTTGGACGTGTTCACAGATGAATCTCCCACTCGTTATTTTTATGCGGGTCAGGACAAGCTGCGGGCTTGTGTCGGTAGACATCATACAAGTAGATCGTGGCGGCGCAAGAGGGCAAATCAAGATTTCTTGCAGAGGGTTAGCGAAACCAGTTGTGTCTTATTGCATTGCACAACGGCATGGACAAGTTGATATAGTTTATAAAAAACTATTTAAAACAATTACATATAGATTAAGTGACTATATTTTCGGGCTGTGACTTGCTGCAGTCTTTTTTATCAGGATTCGTCTAAACCCGTTGTTTATGGCCTCTGCGGCCAACAAGCAACAGTTTCGGTTTTGCGGTGTTGTCATACAAGTTAGACAAGTTGTGGGAGCTTGCTTGTATGACAAGTCGCGTGGTGGCGATGCTATGATCGCGCTCAACAGGTGGGCGGCTGGCGCTCACGCGTACTCAATGTTGTTCAGGACCTGTCTCCATGCAGCAGCCCATACCTCAGCCTTCCAAGCGTCGACCCCACAGTCTGGCTACCGATCTGGTGACCGAACTGAGCCAGCGGATTCTGCTGGGCAAGATCCCGCCGGGGCAGAAGCTGCCTTCCGAAAACGAGATCGTTCGCGAGCATGGCGTCAGCCGTACGGTGGTGCGCGAGGCGATCTCGAAATTGCAGGCCTCCGGCCTTGTGGAAACTCACCATGGCGTCGGCACATTCGTCCTTGAACGTACTGACAAGACCGGGTTGCACCTCAAGGTCGAGACTGTTGCCGGGGTTCGAGACATCATTGAATTGCGCATCGGCCTCGAAACTCAGGCGGTCGCGCTGGCAGCGATGCGCCGTACTGACGCGCAACTGGCTGCCATGCGTCAGGCGCTGGATGACTATCAGGATTTGCTGGCCAAGGAAGACAGCTGCGTTGAGGCTGATCGGCGTTTTCACATGCTCATAGCCGAAGCCACAGGTAATCCGTATTACACGGAAATCATGCAGCACCTGGGCAGCGCGATCATTCCTCGCAGTCGGATTGCCGCGAGCGAGCGCGTCGGTGCCAACCTTGCCCATCATGGTTATCTGGCGAATCTTGAGCACGAAGCGTTGCTCGCTGCGATCCGCCGCCAGGACCCCGATGCCGCGCGCGCGGCGATGTGGACGCATTTGAGCAACAGCCGTGAACGGCTGGCGCCGGACTAGCATTTCCGGCCGCGATGCATTGCTGTAGGAGCTGCCGCAGGCTGCGAAGCTTTTTCCTGACGTACCGCGATTTCAGCCTGCGGCAACTCCTACAAAAAACCATGCATTACCTGGAAAGCGCCTGCGCATCCTCCAGCACTTCCATCATCACCGTCGACTGCCAATCGAAATAAGGATTGAAGGTCAGGCGCGCATGGACCTTATCCGTCTCGCGGTAGCCCCAATCCGAGTACCACGTCTGCTCGCCTGCCAGGCACTTTTGCATGTCCGGCGTTTCCTGGCCGTTCCAGCAGATGCGTTGTGTGCCGTCCACGCCGTACAGCGGGTTATCCGGGGAGAACAGCAGGCCCATATGTGAAAACTGGCTGATTCGGTATTCGGGAAGATAATCCTTGCGCACCAATACTCTGGGCGTCTTTGCCGAGTCGGCCGGACTGTCGCCGTACCAGACCAGGCGACTGGCCGGGTTGCTGAAGCGCCGATTGAAGTTGTCCAGCACGTAGTGAGTGTCCAGCACCGAGTCGTGTTGGGTAATGGCGATAAACACCGGCTTGTCGTAACTGCGTTCGCTCAGCCGGTCTTGTGCCAGCACGCTGCTGCGGTAGAACTGCGCAAAGCCGTTAGTGGGGACGTTCAGGTAGCGGACCGGCGTTTGCAGCGGACGCAATGGATCTTTGGGGCTGGCCAGCCACGGGCGCGCCCAGGCAATCCACTGCGTTGCCCACGCATAAGCACTGTCGGAACGAAAGGCAGGAGAAAACAGTACCAGCCCGGCAATCTCGTCGTGGTCATACGCGTAATCGAGCACCAGGTTTGCACCCGTCGAGAAACCACCGAGATAAACCTTGGGCACCTCGCGGCTGAGCGTTTGCGCCTGCTCGCGAACCACCTCCTGCCATTGCGCCAGCGTAACGTCCAGCATGTCGGATGGCTGTGTTCCGTGACCGGGCAGCAGCACCGTGCGGACCAGAAAACCCTCTGCAGCAAGCTTTGCGCCAATGTCATGAAATGACCAAGGCGAGTCGCCCAAGCCGTGAACCAACAGAATGCCGCCTTTCGCCGGACCTGACGGTCGCCATTCCTGCGGAGCGTTCCACTGCAACTCGTTGGCATGATCGCTGGTCTGGAAGCTTCGGTGCTGCTGGATCCACTGCAGCGTCAGTTGTCGATAGGCGTCAAAGCTTTGCGTGGGCTGATCACCGCTGGCTGAAGCACAGGCCTGAAGGGTAAGGAGGGCGGGGAGCAGGCATACGATTCGGTGCTTGGCCAAGATCCGGGATTCTCTGTAGCGAGTGATTGCGAGATGAGCTGCACTTTGCCACGAGCAACGCATTGGCTGCCAGCCTTTGGCGGGTCGTCATCCTGCGAGGTGGGGCAAACGTTTTGTTGCAACTGGGACCTCCATCACATTCAGGCGCTCATCGGAAATTTCCTACTGGGTTATCAGGCCAAGGTTTTCCAGGTGCGGCCGTTATTGGATATGACGCCAAGTGGAGGGCAACGTAGTGAATACTAACGGAATCGAAAATGGGCTTAGTTGCTTACAGCAACTGAGTCTGATACGCAGCCAAGTGGCGAGCCCGTCCGGTAAGAATGCCGAGGTGGAGGAAGTCATTGATTCAGCAGCAATTGAACCAAAGGCGAAGCCGTTTTATGAATACCAAGAAGAACCATGGCTAACAGATCCCGGCTTTGAACAGGTCTCAAATCGATATTGTTATGTATTTCACAAAGAAATATCGGTCAGGCTTGAGCTTGGTTTGGCAAAATTGGACCACGATAGATTCATGAAGGAACTGGCCGACACCCATCCGAAGATCGCGAGCAAAAACTTTGGATATACCTTGGACAGAGACGCTGATATAAAAATAATCGATTATGATTCGAGCCTCACAGACAATGACCAGCAAGTAGTTGTTGACCTGATGAGCAGACGTGACGGATTTAAAGCCGCGCTGCAGTCGGTAGCCAGAGGGATGATGACGCTCGTCGATCATGATAGAGATCGTGAGATCTTTGGCAGTCGATACAACCTGGATATTGATGATTTTCAGTTTGTCATCGACTTTCAAAAGATTTTTAATGTTCCTCTTGATAAGGTGGGTGAGGAATGGATTTTGCAAATTCAGCGGAATGCTGAACGGCGAGACTCTTCAGATATTTCGGTAGAGGCATAAAAAAGCCCGTCTGGCGACATCCTGCCAGACGGGCATGGTGTTGGCTTTCTTAATTGCGCGGGCGTACCGTTTGTATTAGTCGCTGCGTGCAGATATGCCCTAAGGTAAACGTATGAGGTGCGTTTACTGTATTTCCGGCAGAATTATTTCCGATCGCATAAACAGCTACCTTGTAATAACTACGCCATGTATTGAATCCTAGATGTTTGTCAACGAAATCTAATGCTTCCGTTCCGCCGTCGCATCGGCCGAGCTCCACTTTTCGAGAGGCCAGGCCGTTAGTATCACTGGTTAGAAGAAGCTGAGCAGTCGCATTATCCTCCTTGTACTTCAGAACAAATAGTGCCACGCCGCCCTCAAGTGGAGCACCTTTAGTATCCGTAAACTTAACCTCAAGAAGCGCCTCCTTGTAAACCTGAGTAGCCAGCCATCCTGGCTCCGAATACCCGCTAGGAATTCTGATCACCCCCGGTTCGTCATGCAGATCGTATTTTTTGAGAACCGGATACGATCCAAAATTCAGTGAGTAGGGAATACTCGTTCCATGCTGCTGATTGCCAGGTGTCACGCGGATGATAAGCTCGGCGCCGGGCTCGAGATTTGAAAATACTTTGCTCGGCAAATTATGTGCCACCCAGTTACCGTTCTCGTAGTACTCAACCTTCCAGGCTTGTGTGGTTGGATTGCCGCCAGGAAACATGAGGATCACGTCTTGCCCGCGCTGCGAAACAAATCCGTAATAGTGGACCGGGTACCTGCTGGTCAGCGCGTCATTCAAGCTGTGCAGTTTATCTTCAAGGACGGAAAATTTCGGC
>NZ_UWFN01000309.1 GCF_900602065.1 Pseudomonas viridiflava
AGCCGGCACGATCGTCATCGTTGAGGGGGGTTCCGGCGCTCATCTTTTCAATGTTGGCCGGTGGATGGAAGGCATCACCTTCGATGAGGCGACCTCCGCTCTTGAGAGCAATCTCGGCGCCCACGGCACTTTTGCCGCAGCCCGAAACACCCATCACCACGAGGGCAGAAATAGCAGTATTCGCAGTTGTCACAGTAGGCACCTTATCTGGAGACAGCGCTGTCTTTATCCGGTGGACATCTTGTCCAGCCTGAGCTGTTCCAGTTCTTGTCGTTGTTTTGGGTTCAACAATACACATCGGAGGCTGTTCTCCGTGGCGACCCGGCGCGGGCGGCAAATGTGAAACCAGCGATAAAGCGTTGTCACGGTC
>NZ_UWFN01000305.1 GCF_900602065.1 Pseudomonas viridiflava
GATCTGTACCGCTTTACGGGTACATCGGATTCGATATTCCGGGTGACTGACAGATTTTCTGCCTTGTCTGGGGTCCTGCTGCCGAGCCATGCGCGCTGACGCATCTGTGCAGGACCCTTTCCAGAAACTCCAGCGGTTGCATGCACCCCCGACCGACCGAGCTCTTTGTGCTGCCGACAAGCGTGCACAGGGGCATGTCATCGGGGGTTCTTGTATTTCCGACTCTTTCCCGTCAGCGCCAGGTCGCGCCTACCATCGCTTGATCCAGGGTGCAGGACAGATGAAAACCCATTTCTTCAAAAGCGTTCAAACCGTTGCCAAGCACGGTTCGTTCTCGGA
>NZ_UWFN01000304.1 GCF_900602065.1 Pseudomonas viridiflava
GACCGGCGCCGGCCAGCACGGCGTGGCCACGGCCACCATCTGCGCCCGTTTCGGCCTCGAATGCGTGGTCTACATGGGCAGCGAGGACGTCAAGCGCCAGGCGCAGAACGTCTACCGCATGAAGCTGCTGGGCGCGACGGTCGTTCCTGTCGAGTCCGGTTCCAAGACGCTCAAGGACGCGCTCAACGAGGCGATGCGCGACTGGGTCACCAACATCGAAAACACCTTCTACATCATCGGCACCGTGGCCGGCCCGCCCCCTTACCCGGCCATGGTGCGCGATTTCCAGGCCGTGAT
>NZ_UWFN01000301.1 GCF_900602065.1 Pseudomonas viridiflava
CAACAGGCCCATTATCACGCACATGCCGATGACGGCGATTCGTCTGGCGCGCGAACAGCACATTCCGTTTCTTGGCACCTGCGGCGGGTTTCAGCATGCGTTGCTGGAATTTGCCCGCAACGGTCTGGGCTGGGGCGATGCCGAACACGCTGAATCGGCCCCGGACGCCGCGAATGCGATCATTGCGCCGCTGAGCTGTTCACTGGTCGATGCACTTTCGTCGATTCATCGGTTGCCAGACACGTTGATTGCCCGGGCCTGCGTCAGGCTGGAAATCGAGGAGCGCTATCACTGTCGTTACGGCCTGGTGCGTGAGCTGGAACAGCATGTTTTCGGCGCTGCGACGAAAATCAGCGGGCGAGGTCCGGAAGGTGAAGTGCGCAGCATGGAGCTGGAAGGCCATCCGTTTTTCGTCGCCACGTTGTTTCAGCCCGAGCGCGCCGCGTTGCTGGGCAGGACGCCAGCGCTGGTCAAGGCGTTCGTTCAGGCATGCACGGGTAACGCCCGATGATCGCCTCACGTTTCCCCACGCCTTATTACGC
>NZ_UWFN01000300.1 GCF_900602065.1 Pseudomonas viridiflava
TTACCGTCCTGGCTGGAAAGGATCTCTACGGTAGCACCCGCTTGCTCTAGGGTTTCCTTGTGGCCGGTCAGTTCTACCTGCTCGAAACCATCGGTTACAAGAATCGCGATGCGTTTACCATTGAGTGAGTTGGACATGGGGTCCTCCAGTCTCGTGCCTAGGGATGGCGCATTGCTGGCCTTTGTGGGGCCGAGCCTGCGTCGATTACATAGAGTCCGAAGCTGTCTATAAGCCAAAGTTCCGAGAAAATGAGCAACGAAGGTGATGGACCATTGCCTGATGAGGGGGCAGAATCCCGTTATGCCTTCGAGTAAAGACCTATGCCCCCAGAGCTAACATCCGAGCAGATCCAGCAAGCTTTGCCTGGGCCAATTGATCGTCAGTGGCGGTTTTCAATTGCTGAGCCTGCTGGCGGATCTGCGCCAGGGCGCTTTCC
>NZ_UWFN01000299.1 GCF_900602065.1 Pseudomonas viridiflava
GTAACGCAGCACGTCGATGCCGACCACCGGATAACCCATTTTCGCCATATCTCCTGCGACAACCTTGTCCAGATCGCGCCAGCCGCCATCACCGGACATGAATAGCGTGACGGTGTCGGATGGTTGGCTGGCCGGTACTTCAACGACTGGAATACCCAGACCCCCGCTGTCGTTTTCACCCAGCAGCAGATGACGCAGTTCGGTGTTCAGAACCTGTGGCAGCGGGATATCGTAGTCGCTGATGCTGGTATCGGCGTTGGTCTGATCCCTTACGAACGCTGCGCTCGGATCATCCGGCGCATCATTCCAAGCCGCCAACCAGTGACCGTGCGGCGCTTTCTGCGGCAGCGGCACGTCACAGATGCGTGGCGGCGTGTCGCCTTCGTCCACCACCGGTGGCGGATTGGACACGTGCTCAAGGGCGAAGCCCACGGAGATGGCCTGAGCCTTGTCGTCAGTCTGTCCGGTCAGCCAGCGCCAGGCCAGCGTTGCGCCAGGGCCTATGCCGCCAACCACCAGTGCAGGACCGTCCAGTTTTTCGAGGGCATTCTGGAACGTCTTCTGCTGCATGACGCAATCGTCTTTCGG
>NZ_UWFN01000297.1 GCF_900602065.1 Pseudomonas viridiflava
CGCCAGCCGCGAAGAAGTGGAAGCCGCTGCCCGGATCAACGAAAACGTACTGCGCTTCATTGATGGCCTGACGATCCGCAAGGTCATCGTTGTGCCAGGAAAACTGGTCAATATCGTCGCAAGCTGATGAGATCGGGCACCCGGCAGACCGGGTGCCGAACATATTTCCAAGGGACGCGAAGTCGGCCCACAAGGATTCAAGGGGGGCATCAAGATGATCAAACGCAATTTGCTGGTGATGGGCCTTGCCGTTCTGCTGAGCGCCTGCGGCTTTCATCTGCGTGGCACCGGCACGACCGATCTGGCCATCAA
>NZ_UWFN01000293.1 GCF_900602065.1 Pseudomonas viridiflava
GGCCAAGGCCTGGCTGCGTTACCTGCTGGCCAATGACGTCGACAGGCTCAAGACGCCGGGTCGGGCCCTTTACAGCGCCATGCTCGACAATCATGGCGGCATCATTGATGACATGATCGTCTACCTCACGACCAGCGGTTATCGGCTGGTCGTCAATGCGGCGACCGGCGCCAAGGACTTCGCCTGGATGCAGTCCAGGCTGGAAGGGTTCGACGTGCAACTGGTCGAGCGCAGTGAAATGGCCATGCTGGCGATTCAGGGGCCACAGGCCCGAATCAGAATCGCCGAGTTGGTAACCAGTGCCCGTGCCGATCTGATTCGCCAGCTCAAACCTTTCGAAGGCCATGACAACGCTGACTGGTTCATCGCCCGCACCGGCTACAC
>NZ_UWFN01000289.1 GCF_900602065.1 Pseudomonas viridiflava
GGACCGGACAAACCACCAGCACCCACCCATTTCAGGTCGACGGCACAAACCACCAGCTCCATCACGCTGCACTGGGATCTTGTGGTATGGAACAGGCCGGTCCTGCGGTATGACGTTTATCGTAACGGCGTTCACCTGCCTGAAACGACACATCCTCCGTTCACAGACACAGGTCTTGAGCCGGGCAAAGCCTACGATTACCAGATCACAGCGACTGACACGGATAACGTCACCTCAGATAAATCCGCCGTCATCAGTGTCAGTACCAAGGCAGAGGGTGGAGGCGAGCGGCCCACCGCTCCGACCGATCTGCACACCACAGAAATAACGTCGACCAGTATCTCGCTGATGTGGAACGCGTCGTCTCCCGGCTCGAGCCCTTTGATGGAATACGCACTGATTCGAGGTGACGAGCAGATTGCCTCGATCAAATCGCCCACCACCCGCTTCACTGATACCGGGCTGAAACCGGATACCCAATATCAGTATGTTGTCTT
>NZ_UWFN01000286.1 GCF_900602065.1 Pseudomonas viridiflava
GTCTTATCCGGTCACGCTTTCTGCGCGCTGTGCTCAAAAACCGTCTGGATTGTTCCACATGTCGTATTGAACGGTACGCGATTTGCCATTCGCGGTCCGCTGCGCAACCGTGCCTATACTCATCCAACCCTTGCATTGTGAACAACAAGAGGAATTGACCGTGGATCATCTCGTCGTAACGCTGGTTGCCCCTGACAAGCCCGGACTGGTCGAGCGTATTGCCCAATGCATCGCCGAGCAGGGTGGCAACTGGCTGGAGAGCCGCATGTCCCGCATGGCCGGGCAGTTCGCGGGCATTCTGAAAGTGGGCGTGGAACCTGAAA
>NZ_UWFN01000284.1 GCF_900602065.1 Pseudomonas viridiflava
ATCAAAAGGTGAGGGTTTCGTTCCGCTTTTGGTGCCGACGACTTGCGTGCCGGCCTTCGTCCGGAGTGACAAGGGGGCGCTGGCGAAGCACCTTGGTGGTCAGGGCTCCATGCTCGCCGCCATGTACGAAACCTGGCGCAAGGCCGACCCGACCGGTGAAGTCTGGTGCCTGCCGCTGCTCAATACCGAAGGCGCCAAGGCCGTTGCAACGGTTACCGTAGCGGGCGCAGCGACCGAAACCGGTCTGCTGAACCTGTATGTCGGCGGCGTGCGCGTGCAAGCTACTGTGGTCAATGGCGCAACGGCGGCTCAGGCTGCCAATGCCCTGTTGGTGAAGATCAACGC
>NZ_UWFN01000278.1 GCF_900602065.1 Pseudomonas viridiflava
CGGTAACACGGTGCTGTACGGCGCGATCAGCGGCGAAGCCTTCTTCAACGGCGCGGCCGGCGAGCGTTTCGCGGTGCGCAACTCGGGCGCCACGGCCATCGTCGAAGGCACCGGCGACCACGGCTGCGAATACATGACCGGCGGCACCGTCGTCGTGCTGGGTAACACCGGCCGCAACTTCGCGGCGGGCATGTCGGGCGGCATCGCCTACGTGTACGACCCGGACGGCGATTTCGAATCGCGTTGCAACACCTCGATGGTGTCGCTGGAGCCGGTCGTGACCGCCAAGCAGCAGGAAGCGGACAAGA
>NZ_UWFN01000277.1 GCF_900602065.1 Pseudomonas viridiflava
GAACACGACACCCCGCCGAAAATGGACTATCTGCACACCATCGACCTCGTCGTCCTGCGCTACTGCCGCAAGACCCTGGCGCTCGAAGTTTTGCTGCGCAAACGCCCCAGCGAACCTTTCGCGGAAAGCTGGGCGCTGCCAGGCCTGGTACTCAATGGCGAAGTGCGCGATGTGTCGATGGACGCCGGGGTCAAGCGCCTGATCGAGTCGGAGAAGATCGGCGTCAGGCTTGGTTATATCGAGCAGGTCGGCACCGTGGGCAATGCGTTTCGTGATCCCAGATGCTGGTCGTCTTCGACCTTCTACCTCGCCATTCTGGATCAGGATGCCCAGCTGAACGAGCGACAGAAATTCGTGCCGCTTCAGGCGCTGTTGAGCCGTAAAAGCCTGCTGCCCTT
>NZ_UWFN01000276.1 GCF_900602065.1 Pseudomonas viridiflava
CCGAATGGCAGGCAGGTTTTCGCGCTCAGGCTCTAAAAGCAGGGATCCGCGCCGACGTCTTCGATCAGGCCTTTGCCGGGGTCACGCCGGACATGAGCGTCGTCAAGGCCGATCGCAGCCAGCCCGAGTTCAGCCGTCCGGTGTGGGAATACCTGGATGGTGCAATTTCCGCCGCTCGCGTGCGTAAAGGTCAGGCACTGCTCTCGCAATACGCTGATGATCTGCAGAAGATCGAACAGCAGTACGGTGTGGACCGTCAGGCGCTGGTCGCGGTGTGGGGCATGGAGAGTAACTTCGGGCAGTTCCAGGG
>NZ_UWFN01000275.1 GCF_900602065.1 Pseudomonas viridiflava
ATGTTCTTGTAGCCCACCAGCAGCTCGTGACCTTCGCTGGCCTCCAGCGCGTGAAAGCCCTGATCCTGCCCACCAGCCGCAGGCGGTGGCAAATTGCGGCCTTCTTCATTACCGATATTCATCAAGGGTTGGCGCGGCATGCTCGAGTCGAAGATGCTCAGGGCAAAGCTGTCATGACCGACAATCTGATCGCGCAGCGTATGCGGATACTGGACGATGTCTCCAACCGACAGAAAGCCTTCGCTGAGCCCATGCTCGATCTGCGTGAATTTCTCTCTCAG
>NZ_UWFN01000274.1 GCF_900602065.1 Pseudomonas viridiflava
TGTCCGCTATAACGCCTCAAGATACGACCACTTTCTCCCGCCGCTTCTCCGTTGCGCGGATGATGGACTGCATCATGTGGTAAATAACCTTAAAAATCATATACTTAAGTAATTTTCATGTGACGTTTTAGCAAATTTTTAGCACGCCACGCATCCTTCTGCCTTTGCGCAACCTTCAGATCACTTCCGATCATTGTCACTCATACGTCAAAGACGTATGATCGCCACCTATGCTTACCATTATCGAAACACCTTTATTTTCCAGGCACTGGCCAGAC
>NZ_UWFN01000354.1 GCF_900602065.1 Pseudomonas viridiflava
GCGTGACCCAGATTGGTGTCATGGACGTGGTCACGCTGAACCGAGGGCGGCGCGACGGTCTGACCGAAGGCAACGTGCTGGCGATCTACAAGACCGGCGAAAAGGTACGTGACCGGGTAACCGGCGAGTCGGTGAAAATCCCGGACGAGCGGTCGGGGCTGCTGATGGTGTTCCGCACCTACGACAAGCTTAGTTACGCCTTGGTCCTGCAAGCGAACCGATCTTTGGCCATCATGGACAAGGTTCGAAATCCGTAGCGGCGGTCTGTTTTAGTTCTGATACGGATTTGTCTTACCCGCCAGTCACTTATCAAATTGTTGTCAACAGAGTTATCCACAGGTTTGCGCACCATTCCGGG
>NZ_UWFN01000273.1 GCF_900602065.1 Pseudomonas viridiflava
GAAGAAACCTTCCACGATGAACTGGGCGATGACCTGTTCCAGACGCTCCTGACGACACGCTCGCTGGACATGGCCCTGCCGCGTCTGGCCGCTGATGCCGACTCGCCTTGGTGGAACAACCGCAACTCACCTCACGAAGAAAGCCGCGCCAATACCGTCAAGGTTGCGTGGCGTGCCAGCGTTTCGCACCTCAAATCCCTGTACGGCAACAACCCGGACGAATGGGTCTAGGGCAGAGCGCACACATTGACCCATGGACATCCGCTGGGCTCCCAGAAGCCATTGGATAAAGTGCTGAACGTCGGCCCCTACCC
>NZ_UWFN01000272.1 GCF_900602065.1 Pseudomonas viridiflava
CTATAAAAAGAAGTTGTAGTGGATGAGACTAGTTAGCTAGCTCGATAGGATACTTTCTTTTCTCCATGTGGAATCGAAGCTCCCCATGCACAATTGACGTGCTGCGATGAACTCTTGCCATGAAATCCATGCATGGACGTGCTTGCTCAAGTGCCCTACTATGAGCAGCTACAGTCATGCATGTCTCTGTAAGCGGAAACTATCAACCCTCTAATCTTTCGTTATAATTTAATTACCCACACACATAAAAAGGGGGCACACACGATGTTGCGGACTATATCG
>NZ_UWFN01000271.1 GCF_900602065.1 Pseudomonas viridiflava
GTTACTAGCCATCCGCCATCTATTTTTCGCGCGTTGTGAAAAAATCATTAAATAACAGTGATTCGCTTTCGTTCTCATTTACAGCAACGGTGCGCATGGCTGCTTTCCCTCCCCGATTGCCCATAAAAAAGTTGCTCACGACTGCGCGAATGGCTGGCTGGACCAGACCGCGCAGATCTGATCGACGCTATCTGCCCTCTGCCGATACTCACTAAAAGAGCCACGTCATGCACAACCCCTCACGACTCACCCCGCACAGCAAAGCTTTGCTGCTCCGCCCGATGTTCACTTCTCGACCATCCATGGCAGCCATGGGTTTCGCGCTTTGCATGCTGCTGGCTGGGCAGGTTCAGGCAGAG
>NZ_UWFN01000270.1 GCF_900602065.1 Pseudomonas viridiflava
CCTGCCAGAAGGCCGGCGCCTCGTTCTCGACGAAGTTGCCGCGTCCGCGCCCGAAGTGCGCCACCGCCAGGTAGCGCAGGATGCCGACCACCACCAGATTGCGCATAAAGGCGTCGGTAAACTGCACGGCGGCCTGATTACGGTCGGTACTGGAATTGAAGCCCCAGGCCGCGCCCGCGAACGTCAGGGCGCCGACCACGCCGCCCAGCAAGGCGCCGCCGCCCAAGGTCAGCCCGCCCGCCATCACATCGGCGGACAATCCGGTCGCGGCGCCGGAGATCACCGCGCCCAGCAATCCAGCCTGCGCCTTATCTATAGG
>NZ_UWFN01000269.1 GCF_900602065.1 Pseudomonas viridiflava
CGGTACGCGGTGCAAGCGCTTATGTGATCTACACCTCAGGCTCCACCGGGCAGCCCAAGGGGGTGATCAGCGATCATGGCGCGGTGGTCAACCGCCTGCTGTGGATGCAGGACGCGTATAGCCTCAAGGCGCAGGATGCGGTGCTGCAGAAAACCCCGTTCAGCTTCGACGTGTCGGTGTGGGAGTTCTTCTGGCCGCAGATGACTGGCGCACGCCTGGTGATGGCGCGTCCGGGCGGGCACAAGGAGCCGGCGTACCTGTGCGACGTGATCAAGTCCGAGCGGATTACCAC
>NZ_UWFN01000266.1 GCF_900602065.1 Pseudomonas viridiflava
ACCTTTTTGCAACATTGCCAGCGCCTGCAGGATGGCCGCGAGGAAGCCCTGCGCGCCGTGGGCGACCTGGCGAGCGAGCCCAAGGGCATGTTGCGCATGACCTGCGCGGTGGCTTACGGCGAACGGTTTATCGTGCCGCTGGTGACACGTTTTATGGGCGTGTATCCGCAATTGCGGGTGGACATGGAGCTGAGCAACCGCCAGCTGGACCTGGTACCTGAGGGCCTCGACCTCGCTATTCGTCTGGGGCGCCTCGCCGACTCGCGCATGGTTGCCACTCGCCTGGCGCCACGGCGTATGTACC
>NZ_UWFN01000376.1 GCF_900602065.1 Pseudomonas viridiflava
GCTCAACCACAACAATCTGAAAGTCATCACCAACAACCTGCATGTGGCGGCGATCCTCAGTGCCAAGGATGATTTCGAGGTCCTGATCGCAGGCGGCAATGTGCGCCGTGATGGCGGCGTCGTGGGTCAGGGCAGTATCGACTTCATCAGCCAGTTCAAGGTGGACTTCGCGCTGGTCGGCATCAGCGGCATCGATGAGGACGGTAGCCTGCTGGATTTTGATTACCAGGAAGTGCGGGTTTCCCAGGCGATCATCGCCAACGCGCGCCAGGTGATCCTGGCGGCCGACTCGAGCAAATTCGGGCGCAACGCCATGATTCGTTTGGGGCCGATCAGTTTGGTGGATTGCTTGGTGACCGATCAGCAGCCGGTGCCGGCGTTGGTGCAGTTGTTGAAC
>NZ_UWFN01000265.1 GCF_900602065.1 Pseudomonas viridiflava
CCACGGCCTCTTCCACCGATGCCAGCCCTTGCAGGCGGGCCTCGATTTCACCCAGTTCGATACGCAGGCCGCGGATCTTCACTTGATGGTCGATGCGACCGACGTATTCGATCGCGCCGTCTGCGCGCCAGCGAGCCAGGTCGCCGGTACGGTACAGGCGCTCGCCCGCCGTGAAGGGGTCGGCCACGAAACGTTCTGCGGTCAGCCCAGGACGCAGGTGATAACCCCGCGCCAGGCCCACGCCGCCGATGTACAACTCGCCTGCCACGCCTTGCGGCACGGGTTCCAGAAATGCGTCGAGGATGTACAGCCGCAGGTTGTCGATAGGTCGGCCAATCGGTACCTGGTGCCGATCATTTTCTTCATCGCAGGCCCAGTAACTGACGTCGATGGCCGCTTCGGTCGGGCCATAAAGATTGTGCAGTTGTGCACTGTGGCGCTGGCGGAACTGCTGTTGCAGCTCGTAAGGCAGCGCTTCGCCGCTGCACATCACCTGTTTCAGTGACGGGCAGTTTTCCAGCTCGCCGGAGATGACAAAGGCTTGCAGCATCGACGGCACAAAGTGCAGCACGCTGACTTGACCTTCGTTGATCACACGACGCAATTCCAGTGGGTCGCGATGCGCGCCAGGCTCTGCCACCACCAGCGCGGCACCGGTCAGCAACGGCCAGAAGAACTCCCAGACCGACACGTCGAAACTGAACGGGGTCTTTTGCAGGATGCGGTCGGTGTGATCCAGCTGATAAGCCTTCTGCATCCAGTGCAGACGGTTGATCAGCGCCGCATGGCTGTTGCCTGCGCCCTTGGGTTTGCCGGTGGAGCCGGAGGTGTAAATCAGATACGCCAGGTTCTGCGGGCTGCCCAGGGTTGGCAGATCGCTGGCGTCCAGCGCCTGCAATTCAGGCCACTGGCTGTCCAGGCAGAAGGTCTGCGCGGCACTGGCGGGCAGTTGCTCAAGCAGGTGCTGCTGGGTCAGCAACAGTTGCACACCGCTGTCACCGAGCATGTGTTCCAGACGTTCACGCGGGTAGTCCGGGTCCATCGGCACGTAAGCACCACCGGCCTTGACGATGGCCAGCAAGGCCAGCACCAGTTCCAGCGAACGCTCCGCGCACACACCGACCAGCACGTCCGGGCCTACACCCTGCTCGCGCAGCCACCGAGCCAGTTGGTTGGCGCGTGCGTTGAGTTCGCGGTAGCTCAGTTGCTGATTGCCGAACTGCACCGCCAGGGCGTCAGGTGTGGCGGCGACTTGCTGTTCGATCAGGCTTTGCAGTTGCACCTGATCAGGGAAGTCCGCGGTGGTGTCGTTCCAGCCGTGCAGCAACTGTTCGCGATCATTGCCCGAGAGCATCGGCAAGCGGCCCACGACCTGGCGTGGATCTGTGAGCAGCGCCTGCAGCAGGTGCAGGAAATGCTCGCGCATCTGCGCAATGCTCGCGGTATCGAACAAATCGGTGGCGTAGCCAAACTGACCGCGCACCAGGCCATCACGGCTCTCTTCGGTGCTCAGCATCAGGTCGAACTTGGCGATGCCAACGTCCAGTTCGAGGCTTTCCAGGGTCAACCCGCGACCATCGGCTGAAGGCAGTTCGCGCAAGCCGTCGCGCTGACTCGGCAAATGGTTGTAGGCCACCTGAAACAACGGGTTGTAGCTGAGGCTGCGCTCTGGTTGCAAAGCCTCGACCAGGCGCTCGAACGGCAAGTCTTGATGGGCCTGGGCGCCGAGCACCGCCTGACGGGTGCGGTCCAGAAACGCGACGAAGGTTTCGTGCTCGTTCATCTCCGTGCCCAACACCTGAGTGTTGACGAAGAAGCCGATCAGCCGTTCGCTCTCCCCCCTACCACGGTTGGCCACGGGCACACCGACCCGCAGTTCACGCTGGCCGCTGTAACGAAACAGCAGCACTTGATACGCCGCCAGCAACAGCATGAACAGCGTTGCGCCCTGGCTGCGAGCCAACTCACGCAGGCCGCTGCTCAAGGCTGCCGGCAACTGGAAGTCCAGCGCCGCGCCACGGTAGCTCTGCACTGCCGGGCGTGGGCGGTCACTGGGCAGGGTCAGCACCAGCGCTTCGTCGCCCAGTTGACGGATCCAGTAATCCAACTGGCGGTCACCTTCACCGGCCGCCATCCACAAGCGCTGCCAGCGCGCATAGTCGGCGTATTGAACCGGCAAGGCTTCCAATTGTGCTGTGGCACCGCTGACGTGCGCGGTGTACAGACTGGCGAACTCGTCAGTCAGCACGCCCATTGACCAACCGTCAGAGACGATATGGTGCAGTGTCAGCAGCAGGATGTGTTCGCGAGCATCGAGCCGAATAAGCGCCAGACGCAGCAGCGGCCCAGTGCTCAGATCAAAGGGTTGCCGGGCCGCGTGTTCCAGTTGTTCACGGGCTCGTGCCTCGCGCTGTTCAACAGGCAGCGTCGTCAGATCAAAACGTTGCAGCTCCGGATCAAGGCTCGGCAGTATTACCTGAACCGCTTGCGGGCCGTGCTCTCCCTCTATTTCGCGAAACAGCGTGCGCAGGCTTTCGTGCCGGGCGATCAGCGCCGCAAAACTGCGTTGCAACGCATCTTCGTCCAGCTCACCGCGCAGCCGGACTGCCGCCGGGATGTTGTAGGCCGCGCTGTGCGGTTCCATCTGCCACAGAAACCACAAGCGACTTTGCGCAGCCGACAGCGGCGCCTGTTCACACGGCTGGCGCACAATCGGCAGGCGCTCCAGGCGCACACCCTTTTCGCCCAGTTGGCGCAGGAAAATCAGCTGGCGGTCTTCCGGCAGAGCGGCCAGGCGTTCGGCAACCTGCTGCAACTTCTGTTGTTCGGTGTTACTCATCAAAAATTCTCCAACTCGCCCAGCAACTCGTCCATCAGGTCCAGATCAACCTGTTTATTTTGCGCAGCGTCAGGCTGAGCCTGCAGGTGAGCGGCCAACGCCTGGATGGAACTCAATTCGAACAATCGGTGCAGCGGCAACTCCACATTCAGACGCTTGCGCAGGGTCATGCCGACCTGAGTGAGGAGCAGCGAGTGCCCGCCCAGTTCGAAGAAGTCGTCAGTGATGCCGACCTTTTCGATCCCCAGCACGCTCTGCCAGATCTCGACCAGTTGCTGCTCAAGCTCAGTGCCCGGCGCGACATAACCACGCGGACTGGAAGCGAACTCCGGTGCAGGCAAGGCCTTGCGGTCCAGCTTGCCGTTAGGCGACAGCGGCATGGCGGGCAGCACTAGAATCTGCGCAGGTACCATGTATTCCGGCAGTTGCTCCAGCAGTTCACGGCGCAGGCTTTCGCTGTCGTTTCCTTCAGTGCCATGAACCACCACATAACCCACCAGCTGCTTGCCTTGCGGCGTGTCGCGGGCAATTACCACGGCCTCTTCCACCGATGCCAGCCCTTGCAGGCGGGCCTCGATTTCACCCAGTTCGATACGCAGGCCGCGGATCTTCACTTGATGGTCGATGCGACCGACGTATTCGATGGCGCCATCTGCGCGCCAGCGAGCCAGGTCGCCAGTACGGTACAGGCGCTCGCCCGCTGTGAAGGGGTCGGCCACGAAACGTTCGGCGGTCAGCCCCGGACGCAGGTGATAACCCCGCGCCAGGCCCACGCCGCCGATGTACAACTCGCCTGCCACGCCTTGCGGCACGGGTTCCAGGAATGCGTCGAGGATGTACAGCCGCAGGTTGTCGATAGGTCGGCCAATCGGTACCTGATGACGATCATTTTCTTCATCGCAGGCCCAGTAACTGACGTCGATGGCCGCTTCGGTAGGGCCATAAAGATTGTGCAACTGCGCACTGTGACGCTGACGGAACTGCTGCTGCAGCTCGTAAGGCAGCGCTTCGCCGCTGCACATCACCTGTTTCAGTGACGGGCAGTTTTCCAGCTCGCCGGAGATGACAAAGGCTTGCAGCATCGACGGCACAAAGTGCAGCACACTGACCTGACCTTCGTTGATCACCCGACGCAATTCCAGCGGGTCGCGATGTGCTCCGGGTTCTGCCACCACCAGCGCAGCGCCGGTCAGCAACGGCCAGAAGAACTCCCAGACCGACACGTCGAAACTGAACGGGGTCTTTTGCAGGATGCGGTCGGTGTGATCCAGCTGATAAGCCTTCTGCATCCAGTGCAAACGGTTGATCAGCGCCGCATGGCTGTTGCCTGCACCCTTGGGTTTGCCGGTGGAGCCGGAGGTGTAAATCAGATACGCCAGGTTTTGCGGGCTGCCCAGGGTTGGCAAATCGCTGGCGTCCAGCGCCTGCAACTCAGGCCACTGGCTGTCTAGGCAGAAGGTCTGCGCGGAACTGGCGGGCAATTGCTCAAGCAGGTGCTGCTGCGTCAGCAACAGTTGCACACCGCTGTCGCCGAGCATGTGTTCCAGACGTTCACGCGGGTAGTCCGGGTCCATTGGCACGTAAGCACCACCGGCCTTGACGATGGCCAGCAAGGCCAGCACCAGTTCCAGCGAACGCTCTGCGCACACACCGACCAGCACATCGGGGCCTACACCCTGCTCGCGCAGCCAGCGAGCCAGTTGGTTGGCGCGGGCGTTGAGTTCGCGGTAGCTCAGTTGCTGATTGCCGAACTGCACGGCCAAAGCATCCGGCGTTGCAGCGACTTGCTGTTCGATCAGGCTTTGCAGTTGCACCTGATCAGGGAAGTCAGTGGCGGTGTCGTTCCAGCCGTGCAGCAACTGTTCGCGCTCAGTCGCGGCCAGCATCGGCAAGTGCGCCAGTGCTTGCTCGGCGCTGTCACAGAAGCTCAGCAGCAGGCACTCGAAATGCTCACGCAGACGCTCGACCTGGCTGGCGCAGAAGCGCTCGGAACGATAGCCGTAACGCACATCCAGGCACTCACCGGCACTGGCGACCAGGGTCAGCGCGTAGTTGGTGGAGTCCACCGGCTGATGACCGAGGACACGCAGGCCGTCTTCACCTGCCGCCGAATGCGTGAGCGCGGTATCCATTGGGAAGTTCTCGAACACCAGAATGCTGTCGAACAACGCCTGACCACCACGCCCGGCCCATCGCTGAATGTCGTACAGCGGGCTGTGTTCGAACTCGCGCACTTCCAGGTTGTAGGCCTGCAATTCACGCAGCCAGTCACCCAGTGCCTGAGCGGCCTGCGGTTGCTGAACGATAGGCAAGGTATTGATGAACAGCCCGAGCATGTCCTCGGCACCCGGCAGATTTCCCGGACGCCCGGCCACAGTGGCCCCGAAGGCTACCCGCGACTGACCGCTGTAGCGTTGCAGCAGCAACAGCCACGCCCCTTGCAGCAGGGTATTGAGGGTCACGCGCTGTTGCTGGGCAAACTGCTGCAAACGCTGACTGGCGACGGCATCGAACTGGCTGCGCACCTCGCGCGTCGGTTCCACGACATAGCTGCCCGCGCAGGCAGTCGCCAACAGCGTCGGCTCGTCAAAACCCGCCAGACGCTGACGCCAGAAGCGCTCACCGAGGCTGGCATCCTGCACCTGCAACCACGCGATGTAATCACGGTAACGGCCCGCTACCGGCGGCAGACTGCTGCCCTGATAAGCGGCCAGCACTTCACCGATCAAGCGGGCGCTGCTCCAGCCGTCCAGCAACAGGTGATGACAGGTCCACAGCAAGTGGAAGCGCCGTTCACCGAGACGTACCAGTGCCAGACGCTGCAAGGGCGGACGCGTCAGGTCAAAGCCGCGGTGCCGCTGACTGTCGGCCAATGCGTCGAGCGCTACCCGGTCGGTACTGCGCTCGCGCCAATCGAAATGCTCCACCGGCAGTTCGGCGTGGCGCAACACGAACTGCAAGGGCACTTCAAGACCTTCAGTCAGGAAGCCACTGCGCAGCGTGGCATGGCGACTCAGCACCTGCTGCCAGGCCGCCACGAAGCGGGCTTCGTCGAGGTTGTCCAGGTCCACGCGCAGTTGGTTGACGTAGAGCGCCGAGCCCGGCACATCAAGGGCGTGGAACAGCATGCCCTGCTGCATCGGAGCCAGCGGATACAGGTCTTCCAGGTTACTGGCGTCCACCGGCAAGCTGTCCAGCGTGGCCTGATCCAGGCCCGCCAGTGGTACGTCACTCGGGGTCAACGCCGGAGCGGCTTGCAGACAGTGCTGCAACAAACCTTGAAGCTCTGCCTGGAGCACGCTCAACAATTGATCGATCAGTGAGGCGTCGAACATCTCACGGCTGTAGTGCAATTCCAGTTGCAGGCAACCGCCGAGGACCTTGCCGTTGAACACCAGCCAATTGCCCAATTGCGCGTCATCGGCATGGCTGCGGCCGACCGACTCTTTGGCCGGGAGGAATGCCGAATCAGTGAACTGCTGGTCGAACTGCCCCAGGTAATTGAAGGTTACTCGTGCTGGCGGCAGCTCTTGTAACTGCGCACCCAATGGACTGAGGTAGCGCAGCAAGCCGTACCCGATACCGGCACGTGGCACGCCACGCAACTGCTCTTTGATGGCTTTCAACGATGCGGCGGCATCGCCTTGAGGACTCAGGCGCACAGGGTAAAGACTGGTGAACCAGCCCACGCTGCGGCTCAGGTCCAGCGCCGCACCCTGATCAAAAGCATCGCGGCCATGGCCTTCCAGTTCGATCAGCGCCTGTTCGGCACCGCTCCAGCTGCACAGCGCACGGGCCAGTGCGGTGAGTAACAGGTCGTTGATCTGGGTGCGGTACGCCTGCTGAGCCGGGCCGAGCAGTTGCCGGGTAGCTTCGCTGTCCAGGCTGAAGCCTGAGTGTGCGGCTTCGCGCCAAGTGGTGCGGGCATCACTGCGCGTCTGCGGCAACGCCGGAGCGTCTTGCAGCTGCGCTTGCCAGTAACCCAGTTCGGCTTGCAACTCGACGCTGTTGGCGAAGGCATGCTGACGCTGGGTCCAGGCCTGATAGCTGTCACTTTTAACCAGTTGCGCCGCAGCCTTGCCTGCCAGTAATTGACGGTAGGCGCTTTCGAGGTCTTCCAGCAGCACCCGCCACGACACACCGTCTACCGCCAGGTGATGAATAACCAGTAACAGGCGCTCGCTGCCATCTTCCAGGCTGACATGCATCGCTCGCAGCAACGGACCTGCGCTCAGATCAAGGCTGCGTTGCGCCTCGTCACACAGCCGTTCCAGGGTCTGCTCATCACTGGCACGGCGACGCCACAGCAGCGTCAGGTCCAGCAAACCCGGCTCGGCATAGACCTGCCGCACAGGCTGGGTGTGACTGTCGAAGCGCAGGCGCAGGCTGTCGTGCTGACCGAGCAACCAGTGCAGCGCACGCGCCAGGGTGTCCAGGTCCAGCGGCGACTTGGGCTGCAGCAAAATTGCCTGGTTCCAGTGGTTGCGTTGGTCACTGTGAACACGCTCGAAGAACCGCGCCTGCACCGGCGCCAACGGCAACTCGCCACCGACGGACACCGCAGCTGCGGCGGCTGTCGCCACCGGCTTGGCCGGGCCGCGACTTTCCAGCCACTGCGCCAGTTGGCGGACGCTTTGACGCTCGAAGAGTTGTTTGGGGCTGAGTTTATAACCCAGCTTGCGAATGCGCGAAATGATTTGCAGGCTGAGAATCGAGTCGCCGCCCAGTTCGAAGAAGTTGTCTTCGGCACGTACTGTTTCAATCTTCAGCACGGCTTGCCAGATGTC
Source organism: Pseudomonas viridiflava (assembly GCF_900602065.1). Lineage (GTDB taxonomy): Bacteria > Pseudomonadota > Gammaproteobacteria > Pseudomonadales > Pseudomonadaceae > Aquipseudomonas. The sequence continues at coordinate 7,627 of NZ_UWFN01000265.1, forward strand.
GGCCAACTGGCTTTCCAGTTCGCTCATCGCCGTTTCCGGCGCACTGCCAGCCTCCACCACCGGGCCACGCGGCAGTGCCTGGCGGTCAACCTTGCCGTTGGCGGTCAATGGAATACCAGGCAGCAGCATCAACTGCGCGGGCAGCATGTATTCAGGGACCTGCCCTGCCAGTGCCTGACGCAGGCTTTCAGCGTTGCCAGCACTGCTGACGCACCATGCCAACAGGCGCAATGGTCCCTCGGCTTCGCGCTCGGCCAGTACCAGCGCGGCACTGACGCCAGGCAGCGCTTTCAGGGCCTGGGTAATTTCCCCCAGCTCAACCCGGTAACCGCGAATCTTGACCTGCTCATCGAGACGGCCGAGGAACTCGATCAGGCCGTCATGGCGCAGGCGTACCCGGTCACCGCTGCGGTACAGACGCTCTCCGTCGATGTGCACGAAACTCTCGGCGGTGAGTTCCTGCTGGCCAAGGTAGCCATCAGCCAGCCCGGCACCTCCAATCAACAGCTCACCCGGCACGCCAACCGGCAACGGGTTGCGGTACTCGTCGACAACCCGCACGTGGCAGTTGGGCAATGGCCGACCGATTGCCAGCGCGCCCAACGGTAGTTCGGCGTCATGCGCCAGTTCATGGGTCAAAACACCGACCGTCGCTTCGCTCGGGCCATAGTGATTGACGATGCGGCAAGCCGGTGCCAGCTCCCGCACCTGGTGCAACAGACTGCGGTCGCACGCTTCGCCGCCCACTACCAGCAGTTGACGCGGCAGCAGCCGGGCTTCGGGCAGTGCGGCGAGCAAACCGCTGAGATGACCGGGAACAATTTTCAGTACATCCACCGCATGCTGTTGCATGAAGGCGGCAAAACATTCGGCATCCGCTACATCATCCTGGCTGGCCAGACACAGGCGGCCACCGGAGCACAACGCCCCGAACAGCGTGGTGTTGCCCAGGTCGGCGGCCACCGACGAGACCATCGCCATGCCCTGCCCGGGCTGCAGATCCAGACGTGCCTGAATACCTTGAACGTAGTTGGCCAATGCGCCGTGGCTGACGACAACGCCCTTGGGTTGTCCGGTCGAGCCGGAGGTAAAAATCACATACGCCGCGTGAGCAGCGTCGACTGGCAGTGAAGGTGCGGCGTCGGAGAAACCGTCCTCGCTGCCAGCATCGACCAACAGTGCCGCATCACCGAAGCTGGTCAGCCACGCAGGATCACCGAGCAATACACAACGTGCGTCGCTCTCGACCACCAGACGTTGCAGCCGCGCCAACGGCAGCGCCGGGTCCAGTGGCACGTACGCCGCCCCCGCCTTCATGACGCTCAACAACATCAGCACCCACTGGCTGCTGCGCACCTGACACAGCGCCACGCGGTCGCCCGCTTGCACACCGGCGGCCTGCAAGCGTCGCGCCAGTCGATTGGTTGCAGCGTCAAGCTGGGCATAACTCAACTGACCATCCCAGGCCTGCACGGCAATCGCCTCTGGCCGTGTCAAAACCTGAGCGGCGAACCCGGCCAACACATCGCTGAACGGCCACTGTTGCAGTTCGCCGCGCAACTCGGCAGCCTCACCCAATGCCGCCAGCGGCAGCTCGGACAACGGACGTGCCGGTGCTTCGCAGAGACGGGTGAGCAACTGGCGGAAGGTCTGCGCGATGGCCGCCACGCTTGGTGCATCAAACAAGTCGCTGGCATAGACAAAGCTGCCGCGCAGCACATTGTCCTGCCCTTCGGCCATGTCCAGCGCGAGGTCGAACCGTGCGCCGTATTGCTCTTCACTGAACAGCTCAAGCCGCAGGTCGCCAGCATTCGGCAGGACGCTCACATCGAAGCCGAAGTTGAACTTCACCTGCACCAACGGGTTGTGCGCCAGGCTGCGTTCGGGCTGCAAGGCTTCTACCAGTTGTTCGAACGGCAAGTCCTGATTGGCCTGGGCGCCGAGTGCCAGTTGACGGGTTTCGGCGAGCAGCGCAGCAAAGCTGGCTGAGTCGTCTATTTGGCACGGCATGACCTGGGTGTTGACGAAGAAACCGATAAGGCCTTCGGTTTCCATCTGCTGTCGACTGGCCACCGGCACTGCGATGCGCAGGTCGCGCTGACCGCTGTAGCCCCGCAGCAAGACACCGTAAGCGGCCAGCAGCAGCATGAACAACGTCACGTTATGCGCCTTGGCCAACGCCTTGAGGCGAGTACCAAGCTCGCGGTCCAGTTCGAAGCCCAGGCTCGCGCCACGGTAGCTTTGTACGGCAGGACGCGGACGATCGGTCGCCAGTTCGAGCACGGTCTGCTCGGTGCCCAGGCGCTCCTTCCACCAGGCAAGCTGCCGCGCGCCCTCGGCGCTGGCCAACAGCTCGCGTTGCCACTGCGCATAGTCGGCGTATTGCACCGACAGCGGAGCCAGAACTGGTTCGCGCTGCCCCGTGAATGCCCCATATAGCTCACTGAACTCATTGACCAGTACCCGGATCGACCAGCCATCGGAGACCATGTGGTGCATGGTCAAAAGCAGCACGTGGTGATCGTCCCCCAAACGAATGAGGCTTAGACGCAGCAACGGCCCCTGGCGTAAATCGAAGGGTTGCAGCGCTTCGGTTGCCGCCAATTGTCGTGCCTGCTGCTCAGCATCAACGACGCCAGACAGGTCGTGTTCGACCAGAGGCAATGGTTGCGCGGACTCGATGACCTGGAATGGGTGGCCGTCGATTTCGTCGAAACGGGTGCGCAGGGTCTCGTGACGCTGTACCAGCGCATCGAAAGCGCGGCGCAGCGCGGCAAGATCCAGCGCACCGCGCAAACGCAGCGCACCGGGCACATTGTAGGCCGCGCTTTGCGGCTCCATTTGCCAGAAGAACCACAGGCGGCTCTGGGCGGCTGACAGCGGCATCGCGCCATTGCGCGGCAGGGCTCGCAGCACTGAGTGGGTGCTGACCGAGACGTCCTGGGCAGCCAGTCGCGCCGCGAACTCGTTCAACCGTGAGCATTCGAAAAGGGTACGCAGCGGGCACTCCAGGCCCAGGTCACGCATGATCCGCGACACCACCTGAGTCGCCAGCAGCGAGTGCCCGCCCAGATCAAAGAAATCATCCTGACGACCGACACGCGCCACGCCGAGGACTTCACTCCAGATCGCAGCGACCTGGCATTCGATGCCGTCCAGTGGCGCAACGAATTCGGCACCCTGCCCTTGCGGTTCCGGCAGCGCGTTGCGGTCCAGCTTACCGTTGATGTTCAGCGGCAGGCTGTCGAGCAACAGAATGTGTGCAGGTACCATGTAGTCCGGCACCTGATCGCGCAGGGCCGTTTTCAAGCTGTCGGTGTTCAATGGCTGACCGCCGACGGCAACCACGTAGCCCACCAGTTGCAGGCCCTGCGCCGACTCACGGGCGCATACCGCCGCCGCATGAACGCCCGGCAGCGCTTGCAGGCGCGCTTCGATTTCCCCCGGTTCGATCCGGAAGCCACGAATTTTTACCTGTTGGTCGACACGCCCCAAATAGTCCATGGCGTTGTCTTCACGCAGGCGGACCCGGTCACCGGTCCGATACAGGCGGCCGCCAGCAGCGCTGAACGGATCAGCGATAAAGCGCTCGGCGGTCATTGCCGGACGCTGGTGGTAACCCCGCGCCAAGCCTTCGCCGCCGATGTACAGCTCGCCCGCGACGCCACGTGGCAGAGGCTGCAACTGATCATCGAGCACGTACAGGCGACGCGCGCCGACCACTTCGCCAATCGGCGCATACGCCGCGCCGCACTGGGCGCTGGCATCTGCCTTCCACAAGAGCGGCGTGACCACTGTTTCGGTCGGGCCGTAGCCGTTGATCAGATGTTCGGCCTTGAGGTGTCGCCGGGCCAGTTCGAAACTGGCTTCGGGCACCGCGTCGCCGCCAAAGCAATAGATCCGCATGCTCGGCACAGGGCCTTGGCGCGCGGCCTCCTCGGCCAACTGCAACAGGTAAGCCGGCGGGAAAGCCGCCACGCTGACCGAATGTTCACGCAGTTGATTCAGGGTTTGCTCGGCGGTCCACAGCTCGTCACCGCGAATCAGCACACTGGCCCCGTGCGACAGCGCCGTCAGCCAGCGCTCGTGAGCACCGTCGAACGCAAAGGACATGAAAATCAGCTCACGGTCGGCAGCGCTCATCGCATAACGCTGACCAATCGCCTGGCAATGCATGGCGATTTCACCGTGGGCGACCGCCACCCCTTTTGGCTGGCCAGTCGAACCCGAGGTGTAGATCAGGTACGCGAGGTTTTGCGCCTCGACAGTCACTGGCGGGCGCTGCGTCGATTCGCGACTCAGGACCAGTTGATCAAGCTCCAGACTCAGCACACCGTCCGGCAGAGACAACCGGTCGCGCAAGCTGCTGTGGGTCAGTACCCAGTGAATACCGGCGTCCTGTATCAACCACGTCAGACGTTCACGCGGGTAGTCGATATCCAGCGGTACATAGGCGCCCCCGGCTTTCATGATCGCCAGCAGGGCCAAAGGGATTTCCACTCCACGCGGCAGGGCCACACCGACGCGTACTTCGGCGCCAATGCCTTGGGCGATGAGGTGATTCGCCAGTGCGTTGGAACGCGTTTCCAACTGGGTAAAACTGAACTGATGCTGCTGGTCAATCAGGGCTGGGCGATCGCCCAGCGCCAGACACTGCTCGGCAATCCGCTCGCTCAGCGGGGTAAAAGCCTGCACTGGCCAATCGGCGGTGTCACGCCATTCGCTTTCGGGCAGCCATGCCGCGGCTTGCAGCGGCTGATCAGCAGGCTGCTGCAGCAGGGTTTGCAGCAGGCGCCGGAAGTTACTCGCCAGACGCTGCATGCCGGCGGCGGCATAGCCCTCGCTGGCATAGCAGAAGTTCAGATGCAGGCCGTCCTGGCTTTCACGCACACGCAACACCAGATCGAATGGCGTTTGCAGGTCGATCTGTTCCAGCGCTTCGACCTGCAAGCCGCTGAGGTTGTCCGCGGCACGGGTTTGCCACTGATAATCGAAGGCCACCTGGCACAGCGGATGACGGCCATGACCACGCTCCGGGTGCAAGGCTTCCACCAGTTGCTCGAACGGCAAAGACTGATGCGCCTGCGCCTGCAGCACGTTGTCTCGCACCTGATGCAGCAGCTCTGCCAGGGTAATACCCGCAGGCAGCTCGCAACGCAAAACCAGCAGATTAACGAAGAAACCTACCAACGCTTCGCTGTCCAGACTTTCGCGTCCCGCCTGGGTCAGGCCCACGCGCAAGTCGTGGGTTGCGCTGTAGCGCTGCAACAACAGATTGAAGGCGGCCAGCAGCAGCATTGCCGGGGTGACGCCATGGCGCAGTGCCAACTGGCCGAGTTTCGCACTCAAGTCAGCGCCCAGTTCATCGTCAATGAATGCGGCACGGCGGCTTTGCTGTGGCTGGTAAGGCAAGGCAAAAGGTAGCTCCAGCGGCACATGCCGGGTGCCGAGGCGCTCTTTCCACCACTGCAACTGACGCTCGCCCTCACCGGCTTGCAGTTGCTGGCGCTGGGCCTCGGCAACGTCCAGGTATTGGCGTGACAAGGGCGCGATAGTGGCTTCACGACCTTGCAGACGGGCACTGTACAGCTCAGCGAACTCCCCGAGCAGCAGGTTCAGGGACCAGCCATCGGCCACGATGTGATGCACACACAGCAACAGCTGCTGGCGGTCAGTGTCCAGCTGCTGCACACGCAGACGCAGCAACGGGCCGCTGGTCAGATCGAACGGCTCAGCGACAAAGCGCTCGGCATCGGCACGGGCTTCGATTTCACGCTCGGCCTCGGCCAGGGAACCAAGTTCTACCTCGCTCAGAGGGACCGCGCCGGGCGCGGCAAACTGCAGCGTTACCTCGCCGTTTTCGGACTCGACAAAACGACTGCGCAGCACTTCATGCCGTTGCAACAAGGCCGCGAAAGCCTCCTGCAATACGGTCAGGTTGAGCTGACCACGCAGCCGCAAACGGCCGCCAATGTTGTACACGGCGCTGTGCGGTTCGAGCTTCCACAGGAACCACAAACGCTGCTGGGCAGCAGATGGCAGCAATAGGCCCTGACGGTCGAGCAGCGCGACGGGGACGACCGATTGCTGCGGCTGGCTGCCCAGCGCGGCGACGAAAGCGTCCAGTTGAGGCGCCTCGAACAATAGGCGCAACTCCACTGCATGACCTCGGTGTTCACGCAGTCGAGCCATCAGTTGCGCTGCCTTGATCGAGTTACCGCCCAAGGCAAAGAAGTTAGCGTCACGCTGCGTCACAGGCGAATCCAGCACCTGCGTCCACAACTCGGCCATGGCCTGCTCGGCAGCACTGAGCGGCGTATTGTCCTGCTTCGCGTTGTCGAGCATCCGCCCGGCACGCTGTATGGCATAGCTGGCGACACTGCCGTCGGCCAGGCCCTGACGGCAGGCTGAGCGTTGCAGTTTGCCACTGGATGTTTTTGGCAGAGCACCCGGTTCAAGCAGCGCGATCAACACAGGGACTTCCTGAAAACGCTCTGCCACGGCCTCACTGATGGCCTTGATCAGCGCCTCGGCAGGCACCAGCTTGCGCACGCTGCGGCCGATTTCTGCCGCGATGCCAATCCCTTCATTGCCATCATGTTCAATGGCGAACGCCGAAACACGGCCCTTGCGCACCACGTCCACTTCTTCTTCAACGCAGCGTTCGAGATCCTGCGGGTACAGATTCTGGCCACGAATAATGATCATGTCTTTCAGGCGACCGGTGATGAACAACTCACCGCCGTGCATGAAACCCAGGTCGCCGGTGCGCAGCCAGACACGGCCGTCACGCTCAATGAAGCTCTTGGCAGTGGCTTGTGGGTTGCGCCAGTAGCCGCTGGCTACGCTCGGGCCAGAGCTCCAGACTTCGCCGACACCGCCCTCGGCTACCGGCTCAGTACTGACCGGATCAACCAGCATCAACGGATGCTGTGGCTGGCCCCAGCCACAGCTGACCAGACGGCTGCCGGAGCCCGGGCGACCGAGGTTATCGGCCAGCGCGTGGGTATCCACCTCAATCTGGGCAATCCCTTGACCACGCCGACTGCCGCTGACGAACAACGTGGCTTCCGCCAGGCCGTAACTGGCGAACCAGGCGTTTTCGTCGAATCCGGCCACGGCAAACTGGCTGGCAAAGCGTTCCAGCGTGTCGGGACGGATCGGCTCGGAGCCGGAATACGCCAGTCGCCAGCAGCTCAGGTCGAGGCCTTTGAACGCGGATTCCTTGAGTCGCTCGCAGCACAGACGATAGGCAAAGTCAGGGCCGCCGCTGATGGTCCCCCGGTACTTGCTGATCGCTTCGAGCCAGCGCTGCGGCCGTTCGAGAAAGTAACGGGGCGACATCAATACGCAGGGAACGCCGCTGTAGATCGGTTGCAGCAGACCGCCAATCAGACCCATGTCATGGAACAGTGGCAGCCAGCTGACCATCACATCGTTATCGCCAATCGACAGCCCGTGGCGAATCAGCCGCTCATTGGCCAACAGGTTGCCCTGAGTGACCTGTACCCCCTTGGGAGTCGACGTGGAGCCAGAGGTGTATTGCAGAAAGGCTATGTCGTCGTCATGCAGCGTCGGTAGTTGCCATTGTTCGGCCAGCGCGCTCGGCACCTGATCGACCGCCAGCAGCAGCGGCGACTCACCGTTGCTACGCTCACAGGCTGGGCGCAGAGCCTCGATCAGAGTCGAATCGGTCAGTACCAGGCTCGGCTCGGCATCGTCGAGAATAGCGCGCAGGCGCATCAGATGCTGCGGGCGTACCGATTCTGGCGGATAGGCCGGAACGGCAATAATGTTCGCATACAGGCAAGCGAAAAAGGCGGTGACGTAATCTGGACCACTCGGCAGCAACAACACCGCACGCGCTCCCGAAGCGGCATGCTGGCGCATCTGTACAGCCAGGGCTCGTGCACGCTCGTCCAGCTCTCGGTAACTGAGCGGTTGATCGCCGTCTTCGGCTATGAAACGCAGTGCGATCTTTTCAGGTGTCTGGCAGGCACGCTGCTGCAACACCTCAACCAGGTTGACGGCTTCGTAGGGGTCATTCATGGCATCACCTGTTATGGACGACGGGCAGTGGCCCGCCCGCCGGGGCAGTTCTGAAAAAAGAAAAAAGCCGCGTCAGCCTTGCCTCAAGCGCTGAAGAGCCAGAGCTAAAAAGCTGACGCGGTAATCAACGCTTCAGGAAAGCGTGCTGACTTGATGACCTTCAGCCATAGCCACCACTACTTTGCGCGGCCCGCTGAACGGCGAGCGGGCGTGGGCAGCCAGCATGTTGTCGAGCATCAGGACGTCGCCGCTGTACCACGGGAAAACCACTTTGGTTTCCTCCAGCACACCGCGCACTTCATCGAGCAGCGAATCTTCGATTGGGCTGCCGTCGCCGTAGTACACATTGCGCGGCAAGTCCTCCTCGTCGACCACCTCCAGCAGGTTTTCCCGTACTTCCTGTGGCAGGTTGGAGATGTGAAACAGGTGCGCCTGGTTGAACCAGACCCACTCCGCAGTGCGCGGATGACGCGCCACCGCCTGGCAGAGTTGGCGCGTACGCAGTTCGCCGTCGTCTTTCCACTCGCACTCGATACAGTGCTGACGGCAGTAGGCTTCGACTTCCTGCTGGTTATCGGTGTTGAACACTTGTTCCCACGAAACATCCAGACCGTTGCCGAAATTGCGCACGTACATCAGGCCGCGTTCGGTGAAGCGCTCGCGAATAGCCTGCGGCACACGCCGATAGACCTCGCGGCTGTCCGCCACCGGGGTTTCACCGCCGACCAGCGCGGCCTGCACGCAATAGAACCAGATTCTCATCGGCCATTCGCGGGTGTAGGCCTGCTCGTTGTGCAGTGGAATGTGCTGATGGGCCGGATACTCGGTGGACGTATAAACACCGGAGGTCACATTGCTGCGTGGCGTTGAACCGAACTCGTATTTGAGCAGCGGATGACCAAAGCCTGCCGCAAACTCTCTGAAGCGCTCGGCACCGCCGACGTGAAAACCACGCAACAACAGGCCACCGCACTTTTCCAGGCGCTCGGTGCTCAACACGCGCAACTCGGCGAGCGCATCCTGCAGATCAATGCCTTCGTGGCGCGCCTGGACCAACAACGGCAGGTCGCCGCGAACGCCGGGCAACGTCTCAAAGGTAAACAGTTGACTGGAATCCATCGCGCATTCTCCGCTCAAGCCGTAACCGGCTGTTGCACTGGCCCGACTGGCTGCAGGCGCTCGACCATCAGCTCGAGCAGGTGCGCTTCATGGGCATTGATAAAAAAGTGGTCGCCGTCAAACATCTCCAGAGAGAAGCCTTCAGCGGTTTCGTTCTGCCACGCCGACAAAGCCTCTACCGACATGCGGTCATGCTTGCCGCCAAACACATGAATCGGGCTACTGAGCAATGCCCGGCGGTCATAGCGATAACGGCCACACAAGAGAAAGTCGGCACGCAGTACCGGCAGAGTCAGGAGCAGCATTTCCGGGTCCGCGAACACCGCATCATCGGTTCCGCCCAACTGACGCAAACGGGCCAGCAACTGCTCATCGCTCTGCTCTGCCTGCAAGTCGGTGTGGTACTCACGGTGGGCGGGAGCCGGTGCGCCGGAGACGAACAGCGCTCGCGCAGGCGGTGCCCCTTTGCGCCGCAAGGCGTGGGCCAACTCGAAGGCGAGCAACGCTCCCAGACTGTGACCGAACAGCACGTAAGGCAGATCAAGGCGACCTTCCAGTTCGACGGCAAGCTGCGCCACCAGCGCTGGCATATCGGTTTGCAGCGGCTCGTTAAAACGTCGGCCACGACCGGGCAACTCAAGCGGACAGACTTCTATCCATGCTGGCAGCGAGCGACGCCAGCGCAGATAAACCATGGCGCTGGCACCCGAATAAGGCAGACAGAACAGTCGCAGGGCAGGACGCTGCATGGCTTAACGTGCCTCCGCCTGCCCGTCCATCTTTTGCCGCAGGCTCAGGGGCCGCATGTCGGTCCAGACCTGCTCGACGTAGGCCAGGCAATCAGCCTTGTTGCCCTGCTTGCCCGCCTCACGCCAGCCGGCCGGCACGGCCTTGTAGTCGGGCCACAGCGAATACTGTTCTTGCTGATTGATCAGAACCTTGTACAGCGCGTCTTCGCGATCAAATGCCATCGGACTTACTCTCCTGTCGCCAGCGAATAGATCGGTAGAAGGCCTTTTACGTCGGCCTTCTTACCTGCTTTCCAATAAGACGAAGGGGGGATGAGAATAATTATGATTAAGTGAGAGATTGTTTCAGCCTGCGCCGCAGCCGGCATTGCACCGTGATGCGAGTGTTGCGGGTGTTGCGGGTGTTGTTGCAACGGACGGGCCGCGCAGCGTGCGGCGCAAGCGCGCGACCCGGTCCCGAGCCAGTTCCGGTGTCGAGGCATCAACGGGCAATGCTGGCCCGGCCATCCGCGCGTTCATTTCAAGGGCTTTGGTGGGATCTTGCAGGCTGACGGCTATGCCGGTTTTGCTCAGATGTATGCGACAGGCACTATTCAGCAAGCTGCGTGCGGGGCTCACGCCCGGCGCAAGGTTTACGATGTTTGCAACGAGCACCGCGAGGCCTCGATAGCTTTGAATCAGACAGTCTGCCATCGCCGCCTTCGGCAGCTCCTACAGATTCCCGGGCTGACGCCTGACCAAATCGCAGGAGCAAAAAACCCAGACAACAAAAAGCCCGCACTAGGCGGGCTTTCTGTTGCTTCAAGGAGTTCAAGGGCCTTGAAGCGGAATATGGCGCAGCGGACGGGACTCGAACCCGCGACCCCCGGCGTGACAGGCCGGTATTCTAACCGACTGAACTACCGCTGCGCGTAACACTTAGAGCGAGTTGGTGGGTGATGACGGGATCGAACCGCCGACCCGCTGCTTGTAAGGCAGCTGCTCTCCCAGCTGAGCTAATCACCCTTCACTCTCGGTGTGGCGCGCATTCTACGGAGCGACCTAACCTCTGGCAAGCACTTTTTTAAATAATTTTTATAATCCTTCCAAAGGCTTAGCACAGGGTTGGCCGCGAGGTAATAGCAGCGAATAATGCCCCCCTTTGTATAGAAGGAGAGATTCACCTCATGTGGTTCAAAAACCTGCTTGTCTACCGCCTGACCCAGGATCTGCCTTTTGACGCTGAAGCACTGGAAACTGCTTTGGCGACCAAACCGGCCCGCGCCTGCGCCAGCCAGGAGTTGACCACTTACGGTTTCGTCGCCCCTTTCGGCAAAGGCGAAGACGCTCCATTGGTGCACGTCAGCGGCGACTTCCTGCTGATCTCGGCCCGTAAAGAAGAACGCATCCTGCCGGGTAGCGTGGTGCGCGACGCATTGAAGGAGAAGGTCGACGAGATCGAAGCCGAGCAAATGCGCAAGGTCTATAAGAAGGAACGCGAGCAGCTCAAGGATGAAATCATCCAGGCGTTCCTGCCGCGTGCCTTTATTCGTCGTTCGTCGACCTTTGCCGCTATCGCGCCGAAACAGGGCCTGATTCTGGTCAACTCGGCCAGCCCGAAACGCGCCGAAGACCTGTTGTCGACACTGCGTGAAGTGATCGGCACATTGCCGGTACGTCCGCTGACCGTTAAAACAGCACCAACGGCAGTGATGACCGACTGGGTCACCACGCAGAAAGCCGCCGATAACTTCTTCGTGCTGGATGAATGCGAACTGCGTGACACCCATGAAGATGGCGGGATCGTGCGTTGCAAGCGGCAGGACCTGACCAGCGATGAAATCCAGCTGCACCTGAGCACGGGCAAAGTCGTGACCCAGCTGTCGCTGGCATGGCAGGACAAGCTGTCCTTCGTGCTCGACGACAAGATGACCGTCAAGCGTCTGAAGTTCGAAGATCTGCTGCAGGATCAGGCAGAACAGGACGGCGGCGACGAAGCCCTGGGCCAACTGGACGCCAGCTTCACCCTGATGATGCTGACCTTCGGCGAATTCCTGCCGGAGCTGTTTGAAGCACTGGGCGGCGAAGAGATTCCGCAGGGCATTTAAACACCGCTGATCATCTGTAGGAGCTGCCGAAGGCTGCGAAGCAATTTACCTGTTAACCCGCTTCGCAGCCTTCGGCAGCTCCTACAGTTTATTGATCCAGCCAGATCACAGTCCTCTCCTGCAACCTAATAAGAAAGGAACCCGCCATGCGTGCATTGGCAGCCTTGAGTCGTTTTGTCGGTAATACCTTTGCGTACTGGGTGCTTCTGTTCGCCATCTTGGCGTTCGTGTTCCCCCAAGCATTCATCGGGCTCAAGCCCCTCATCGTGCCGTTGCTGGGTCTGGTGATGTTTGGCATGGGCTTGACCCTGAAGCTTGAAGACTTTTCCGAAGTGGCCCGCAACCCATGGCGGGTAGCCCTGGGCGTAGTTGCACACTTCGTGATCATGCCCGGAGTGGCATGGCTGTTGTGTCAGGTGTTTCACCTGCCGCCAGAAATCGCCGTCGGTGTGATTCTTGTCGGTTGCTGCCCGAGCGGCACCTCATCCAACGTGATGGCGTGGCTGGCCAAGGGCGATCTGGCGCTGGCCGTTGCCATTGCGGCGGTCACCACCCTGCTCGCTCCGCTGCTGACCCCGACGCTGATCTGGTTCCTGGCTTCGGCCTGGTTGCCGGTGTCCTTCATGGATATGTTCTGGTCAATCCTGCAACTGGTGATGCTGCCGATCGTGCTTGGGGTTTTGGCCCAGCGCCTGCTCGGTGCCCGGGTCACTTACGCGATTGATGTACTGCCGCTGATTTCGGTGGTGAGCATCGTGATGATCGTCTGCGCCGTGGTTGCCGCCAGCCAGGCGAAAATCGCTGAATCCGGCCTGCTGATCATGGCCGTGGTGATCCTGCACAACACCTTCGGCTTCCTGCTGGGTTACTTCACCGGCAAGGTGTTCAAACTGCCGCTGCCTCAGCGTAAATCCCTGGCACTTGAAGTCGGCATGCAGAACTCAGGTCTCGGTGCCGCACTGGCCAGCGCGCACTTCTCGCCACTGGCGGCTGTGCCGAGCGCGCTGTTCAGCGTATGGCACAACATCTCCGGTGCATTGTTGTCGACGTACTTCCGCAAGATGAAGGATGAAAATGAGCCGGTGAAGGCTGGGTCGCCTGCTGCTGATTGATCAGGTTGAAGACTCAGGTTTCTGTAGATTGAACACAATCCTTGTGGGACCGAATTCATTCGGGAAGGCGGCATTTCAGGCTATACATAGGCTGCGGATGTACCTGCCCCTTCGCGAATGAATTCGCTCCCACGGGTATCGGTGCCTGAGGAGCAACTTAAATCTCGCACGTAAGAATCGCATTTCATCTCCGCATCAGGCACCGCCCCGGCGCACCACGCCCGCATTGATGCACAAAATCTGAACCTCCCCTGAAATTGGTCCACCCACCCACGGACCAATCCTCTTTCATCCCCCGAACCAACCAGACGGACCTTTGCACATTGGCCCGACAGCCATTGCTCTTGAGCAATCACGGATCAAATAGCACCAATCCCTGAACGAACCAATTTCCATTGGCATCGCTCTTGCACCAGCCGTCTTGCCTCGAATCACTGCCTACAGGCAGCTCAGGGCATCTTTTTCTGGTCTGGCGCGAGTACCACGATGCAAAGGTTCGACCCTGACACCCCCATTGATAACGCTTCGAAACTGGCACTGGATGCCTTGCGGCAGATCGTTGCCCAGCATGCTGCGTTCCCCCAGCGGGCGCTGCCTACCGAGCGTGATCTGGCTACGGATTTCGGCGTCAGCCGCCGGGCGATTCGCCGGGCGCTATCGGTGCTCGAAGCCGAAGGGCAGATCTGGCGGCGGCAAGGCAAAGGAACCTTTGTCGGCCCCACCCCGCCCAGCGCTGCAATGAGCTTCGCCCGGCTGTCCGGGCGGACCAACTTCAGTGAGGTCATGGAGGCGCGCCTGCACCTGGAACCGGCACTGGCTTCATTGGCAGCGGTGCGGGCCAATGGTGAACAGATGGCGATCCTGCGTCGCCTTACCGAACGCACTACCCGCCAGCAGGCAGCCGAGCATCCCGATGCCGAAGGCATTGAACTGTGGGACAGCGCACTGCACCGCGCCATTGCTGAAGCAGCGGGCAACCGCCTGATGCTGGATATCTTTGAAATGCTCGATGCGATCCGTCTCGATCCGGCCTGGCGTGATTTGCGTCACCGGGCACGCAACGCCGACCGCCTCGATACCTATAGCCATGACCATGACGACATCGTCAGCGCCATCGAAAGTCGCGACCCGATCAAAGCCGCCACGGCCATGCGCGGCCATTTGCGAGCGCTGCAACAGGCGCTGGATAACGTCATCAATCAAGACCTGGAGGCCAGCTTATGAGCGCCACCACTGAATCGACAAACCCGACGGTCCTCAGCGTCAACGACCTCACCGTACGCTTTGCCGGAGCACCGGCCAACGTGGTCGATGGCGTGTCGTTCTCCGTCAAGCGCGGCAAGACGCTGGCCATCGTCGGCGAATCCGGCTGTGGCAAGAGCGTGACCTCCATGGGACTGATGGGGCTGCTGCCTGCCACCGCAAAAGTAACCGCAAGCGATTCGCTGCTGATTGATGAAGCCTTGCTGGGCATGTCCGAAGAGCGCCTGCTGGATGTGCGCGGCAACCGCATGGCGATGATTTTTCAGGAACCGATGACATCGCTGAACCCGGTGTTCACCATCGGTGAGCAGATCGCCGAAAGCGTGATCCGCCATCAGGGCCTCCCGGATAAAGACGCCCGGCAACGGGCGCTGGAAATGCTCGAAAAAGTCCGCGTACCTGACGCTCGCCAGAGACTGGATGCCTACCCTCACGAACTGTCTGGGGGCATGCGTCAGCGGGCGATGATTGCCATGGCGCTGGCTAACGATCCGGCACTGATCATTGCCGACGAACCGACGACCGCACTGGACGTGACCATTCAGGCGCAGATCCTCTCGCTGATCGCCAACCTGCAAACCGAAACCGGCACCGCGATGATACTGATCACCCACGATTTGGGCGTGGTCGCCGAAGTCGCCGACGACGTGATGGTGATGTACGCCGGTCGCGTGGTGGAAAGCGGCCCGGTGAAGACTCTGTTCGACGATCCGCAGCATCCGTACACCATTGGCCTGATGGGTTCGATGCCGTCCATTGGCCCACGCGAAGGTCGTCTGGCAACGATCAATGGCCGCGTGCCGACCCCGGCGGAAATGCCCGGCGGTTGCCGGTTTGCAGGACGCTGCCCGTTCGTGATCCAGCAGTGCAGAGATGAGCGCCCGCCGTTGCTTGAATTATCCCCCGGACACTTCGCCGCGTGCATCCGCGCGCCTTTGGAACAGCATGTGGGAGTCAGCGCGTGAGCCTTTCCGAACGCAACCTCGTCGAGGCCGCCAGCCTGCAAAAGCCGATCCTCGAAGGCATCGGCCTAAGCAAGCATTTCGCGGTAGAAAGTGGCTTGTTCCAGCCAAAGAAGCCGCCCGTGCAAGCGGTCAATCAGGTCAATCTGGCGGTACGCAAAGGTGAAACGCTGGCCTTGGTGGGCGAATCAGGCTCAGGTAAATCAACCCTTGGCCGCTTGCTGCTCAACCTCCTGCAACCCACCGCAGGCGATGTGATTTACGAAGGCCGAAACCTGGCCAACCTATCGCCGGAAAAACTGCGTCAGGTACGCCGCGACTTGCAGATCATTTTCCAGGACCCGTTCGCTTCGCTGAACCCGCGCATGACGGTGGAATCCATCGTCGGCGAACCGATCTGGCTGCACAGCGAAGCCAGCCGCAGCGACCGCCATGCCAAGGTTGCAGAGTTGCTGCGCACGGTCGGCCTGGCCCCGGAGCACGGCGGCCGCCATCCTCACGAATTCTCCGGTGGTCAGCGCCAGCGTATCGGTATTGCCCGCGCACTGGCGTCCGATCCACGCCTGATCCTCGGTGACGAGCCGGTCTCGGCACTGGACGTTTCAGTGCAGGCGCAAGTGGTCAACCTGCTGGAAGACCTCAAGCATCAGTTCGGCCTGACCCTGGTGATTGTCGCCCATGGACTGGCCGTAATCCGCCACATGAGCGACCGGGTCGCGGTGATGTATCTGGGTGAAATCGTCGAGCTGGCGCCGGTCAACGCGCTGTTCGAAAACCCTTTGCATCCTTATACCCAGGCGCTGATGGCCGCCGTACCGGTGAGCCACCCGGATTTACGCCAGCCGCGCCCTTTGCTGGGCGGCGACATGCCCAGCCCCAGCCGCCCGCCTTCCGGTTGCCGTTTTCATACCCGCTGCCCCCATGCCCGCGCGCTGTGCAAAGAAGCCGTGCCGGTCATGGAAACCGTCGAGGCGGAACGTCAGGTGGCGTGCCACTTCTGGCGGGAAATCGCCAACGCGGGCAGCGGCACCTTGATCCTTCCGACACCCAGCGCTGCTTACACGCAGCGCCTGAATCTGTTCAAGAACCATCAATCCCTTGCAGTGGAGAGCCAGCCATGAAAATCGCACGCGTCATGACAGGAACATTGTTATTGCTGGCCGCCAACGCAGCCTTTGCCGAATCGACCTTGCGCATCGGCATTCAGGACGATCCCGATGTGCTGGATCCGCATCGTTCACGTACCTATTCCGGCCGTCTGGTATACACCGCGTTGTGCGACAAGCTGGTGGACGTCAACCCGGACCTGACCTACGCGCCACAGCTGGCCACCGCCTGGAACTGGAGCGAAGACGGCAAAACCCTGACCATGACCTTGCGCGAAGGCGTGACCTACCACGATGGCGAACCTTTCGATGCGGCCTCGGTGAAATTCAACCTGGACCGTGCCCGCACCCTGCCCGACTCCCTGCGCAAAAGCGAGCTGGCGTCGGTGGACAGCGTTGAAGTGATCGACGCGAAAACCGTCGCCATCAAGCTCAAGCAGGCCGATGCCACGCTGGTTTCGCAGCTCTCGGACCGCGCCGGGATGATGCTCGCGCCGAAAGCCGCTCAGGGCGAATTCGCGTCCAAACCTGTCTGCTCCGGCCCTTACAAATTCGTCCAGCGCGTGCAGCAGGATCGCATCGTGCTGGAGCGTTTTGACAACTACTGGAACAAGCAGGCGTATCACTTCGACAAAGTCGTGTTCCTGCCGATTCCTGATACCTCGGTACGCTTGGCCAACCTGCGCTCCGGCGATCTGGACATCATTGAACGAGTCGCACCGACCGACGTGAAAACCGTCAAGGGCGACAGCAAGCTGGCGATCTACAACACGCCGGGCCTGGGCTACATGCAGTTGATGTTCAACATCGGCAATGGCGAAAAAGCCAACTCGCCGATCGGTAAAGACAAGCGCGTACGCAAGGCGTTTGAGCTGTCCATCGACCGCGATGCAATCAACCAGGTGGTCTTCGAAGGCCTCTACGCGCCGAGCGCCCAACCGTTCCCGAAAAACAGCCCGTACTACGATCAGGCGCTGCCGATCCCGACTCGCGACGTCGAGAAGAGCAAGGCGCTGCTGGCTGAGGCCGGCGTGAAACTGCCTTTGGCAGTCGAACTGAAAGTGGCCAACAACCCGATTGCGCAACAAGTCGGGCAGATCATCCAGGCTATGGCTGAAGAGGCTGGTTTCAAGGTCAATCTGGTTGCGACCGAATACGCCACGATGCTCAGCGAACAGCAGAGCGGCAACTTCCAGATCGGCATGAGCGCCTGGTCGGGCCGTCCTGATCCGGATGGCGACATCCACCAGTTCGTGACCTGCAAAGGTGGCCAGAACGACGGTAAATACTGCAACGCCAAACTCGACGAACTGCTGAACAAGGCGCGCACCGTCAACGACGTTCCACAACGCCAGGCGCTGTACAACGAAGCCCTGCGCTTGCTCGCTGACGAAGTACCGACTGCGTACCTGTATTTCGATCCACGGATCATTGCCATGCGTAACAACGTGACCGGTTTTGTACCAAACCCGGACGGCCTGATTCGTCTGACCAATGTCGCGTTCAAACCATGACTGACGGACGCACCTGCGAGGTTCCGGCATGCTGATGTTTATCCTGCGACGCCTGCTCAGCTCGATCCCGACGCTGATTCTGGTTTCGCTGTTCGTCTTCACCCTGCAGAAGCTGCTGCCGGGTGACCCGGTGCTGGCCATGGCCGGGGAGGAACGCGATCCGGCGGTCATGGAATACCTGCGCGACAAGTACCGGCTCGACGACCCGATCCCGTTGCAGTACCTGAACTGGGTCGGCAACGTGCTGACCGGCGACTTCGGCACCTCGCTGCGCACCGAGCAACCGGTGACCACGCTGCTGGCGTCCAAGTTGCCGGTGACCATTGAGCTGGCGGTCCTGGCGCTGCTGATTGCGCTGCTGATCGGTATTCCCACCGGGATTATTTCGGCGGTGCGCAAAGGCACCGCCGTGGATTACGGAGCCAACGTGGTGGCGCTGTCGGGGATTTCCATTCCGCACTTCTGGCTGGGCATCCTGCTGATCATGATCTTCGCCGTGAAACTGCAATGGCTGCCTGCCTCCGGCTTTGTGCCCATGGGCGAGGACTTCGGGCAAAACCTGAAGACCTTGATCCTGCCAGCCTTCGTGCTGGGGGCCGGGCTGTCGGGGATTCTCATGCGCCACACCCGCAGCGCCATGCTCGAAGTGTTGCGTACCGATTACGTCCGTACTGCGCGGGCCAAAGGGCTGTTCCCGCGCACGGTGATTCTCAAGCATGCGCTGCGCAATGCGTTGATGCCCATCGTTACGCTGACCACGTTGCTGTTCGGTGAACTGCTGGGCGGTGCCGTACTCACCGAGCAGGTGTTCAGTATTCCGGGCTTCGGCAAGATGATCGTCGATGCCGTGTTCAATCGTGATTACGCCGTGGTGCAAGGCGTGGTGCTGTGTGTCGCGATTGGCTTCCTGATGCTGAACCTGCTGGCCGACGTGCTTTACCGTCTGATCAACCCGCGTCTGAGGACTGCCTGATGACCGCTATTGCCAGCCTCCCGCACAGCGCGATCCTGCCCCGCAGTCGCTCGCCGTTCCTGAAGAAATTCCTCGCCAACAAAGGCGCGGTGATTGGCGCAGCGGTGTTGCTGCTGTTTGTCCTGGCGGCCCTTCTGGCGCCCTGGATTGCGCCCCATGATCCGCTGAAAGCCAACTTTCTCGCGGTGCGTAAAGCGCCCTCGCTGATCTACTGGCTGGGCACCGACGAACTGGGCCGGGATCTGTTTTCACGCCTGCTGTATGGCGCCCGCAGTTCGCTGCTGGCCGGTGGCGTGTCAGTGGCTATCGCCATGTGCATCGGCGTGCCGCTGGGCCTGCTCGCCGGCTACTTCGGCGGCAAGCTGGACATGATCATTTCACAGGTTATGGAAGCGCTGTTGTCCTGTCCGTTTCTGGTGCTGGCCATCGCGTTGGGTGCATTTCTTGGCCCAAGCCTGACCAACGCGATGATCGCCATCGGCCTGTCCGCCATGCCGATTTTCGCTCGTTTGACGCGTGGCCAGGTGCTGTCGATCAAGCATGAGGATTATCTGGAAGGTGCTCGCGCCATTGGTCTGCCAGATCGCTGGATCATCCTGCGCTACGTGCTGCCCAACGTGATGTCGCCGCTGGTGGTGCAAGCGACGCTGACCATCGCTTCGGCGATTCTGGCTGAAGCCAGCCTGTCGTTCCTCGGTCTGGGCCAGCAACCACCTTCGCCGTCCTGGGGCTCGATGCTCAATACTGCAAAGAATTTCATGGAGCAGGCTCCGTGGATGTCGATTGCGCCCGGCGTGGCGATCTACATCACGGTCCTGTGTTTCAACCTGCTGGGTGACGGCCTGCGCGATGCGCTGGACCCCAAAGGCTAAAACTTTCGTCTTCTGCCAAAGAGAAAAAGCTTATGTTCGATGATCTGGATTACAGCCAACCTTACGCTTCGGCGCGCTCGCCGGTGATGGGCAACAACATGGTCGCCTGCTCCCAGCCACTGGCCGCTCAGGCCGGGCTGGACATGCTGCGCAAAGGCGGCAACGCAGTCGATGCCGCCATCGCGGCGGCGATGGTGCTGACCGTGGTCGAGCCCACTGGTTGCGGGATTGGCAGCGATGCCTTCGCCATTATCTGGGACGGCAACAAGCTGCAAGGTCTGAACGCTTCCGGTCGTGCACCGCAGGCCTGGACGCCCGAGTATTTCGCGGGCCAGAGCCAGATGCCGCAACGTGGGTGGCCCGCCGTCAGTGTGCCGGGTGCGGTATCGGCCTGGGTCGAGTTGTCGGAGCGTTACGGCAAACTGCCTTTCGCTACCCTCGCTGAACCGGCGATAGGCTATGCCCGCGATGGATATCAGGTCACGCCGATCATCGCCGAGCTGTGGAAGCGCGGCTCACAGTTGCTCAAGGATCAACCGGGCTTTGCCGAGTGCTTCATGCCGGATGGCAAGGCGCCGCTGGCTGGCGAAAAAATCCAGCTCAAGGACCATGCCCGCACCCTGGAACTGATTGCCCAGACCAAAGGCGAAGCGTTCTATCGTGGCGAACTGGCTGAGGCAATCATTGCTCATGCCAACGCTAACGGCAGCGTCATGAGCCTCGACGATCTGGCGACGCACACCGTGGACTGGATCGACACGCTGTCGGTGCCGTATGCCGGTGCCGTGGTTCACGAACTGCCACCGAATGGCCAGGGCATTGCAACGCTCGCCGGTTTAACCATGCTTGAAGCGCTGGGTGTCGGCGAGCATCCGGTGGACAGCCTTGAAACCGTTCACCCGGTGCTGGAAGCCATGAAACTGGCCCTGGCCGACCTCGACGAACACGTCGCAGACAGCGATCACATGCGTGTGCCTTCCGAGGATTTGCTGGGCAAGGCCTACCTGAAGGAGCGCGCCGGATTGGTCACTGATCAGGCTGCGAATCCCGGTCATGGCTCGCCAAAACCGGGTGGCACGGTGTATCTGTCAGCAGCCGATGAAAGCGGCATGATGATCTCGTTCATCCAGTCCAACTACATGGGCTTCGGCTCCGGCGTCGTCGTGCCGGGTACCGGCATCAGCATGCAAAACCGTGGCGCGGGTTTCTCGCTGGATCCAACGCACGTCAACTACGTGGCACCGCGCAAACGCCCGTTCCACACGATCATCCCCGGCTTTGTGATGAACGCCGACGGTACGCCGTTGATGTCCTTCGGCTTGATGGGCGGTCCAATGCAGGCGCAGGGTCACTTGCAGATGATGATGCGCATTCTGCGTTACAAACAGAACCCGCAAGCCGCTGCCGATGCCCCGCGCTGGAGGATCGAGTCTGGTTTGAAGGTTGCTGTGGAGCGTGCGTTTGACCCTGAAGTGGTCAAAGCCCTGCGCGCCAAAGGCCATGACATTGATGTCGAAGAGCCAAGCGGCGTGTTTGCCTTTGGCGGTGCCCAGATCATCCAGCGCACGGCCCATGGGTATGTGGGCGGGACAGATCCTAGGAAGGATGGTTTGGTGGCTGCGTATTGAGCCTAAGCTAACGCAATCCAGCTAAAAACTTTGTAGCCCTTATCGCGGGCAAGCCTCGCTCCCACAGGAGAATGTTATTTTCATGTGGGAGCGAGGCTTGCCCGCGATAAGGGCGCCGCGGACCAAGGTATTTTCCAGCCCTCACAACCCGTGTAGCCTCTGCACTTTGAACATCCTTGAGCACATCTCTCATGACGTTTTCGAAGATCAAACAAGCCAGCCTGATCGCCCTCCTCGGTTTCAGCGCGCTGCTGCACGCCGCGCCGCAAACCATCGACGTCTACCGCGACCCGAATTGCGGTTGCTGCACCAAGTGGATGGCGTACCTCAAGGAAAACGGTTTTACCGTGAATGATCACCCCGAAGACAACATGAGCGCCGTGAAGGAAAAACTCGGCGTGCCCGAGAAACTGGGCTCATGTCACACCGGCGTGATCAATGGCAAGTTCGTCGAAGGTCACGTGCCAGTCTCGGAAATTCGCGAACTGGTCGCGCAGAAGGACCTGATCGGCGTCGCCGCACCCGGCATGCCCATGGGCTCGCCGGGTATGGAATCAGGTAATCGTAGAAGCGCTCATCAGATCATTGGCCTGACGGCTTCGGGTCAAGAGCGGGTCGTGGCGGACTACCCGGCGCAGTAAGTTTCTCCGGCAGCCCGCCTCCCTGTAGGAGCTGCCGAAGGCTGCGAATGGCGGTGTATCGGTATTAAAGCTTCGCAGCCTTCGGCAGCTCCTACAGGAATTGCATCAGAGGCTTACTGCATCAACGAATAAACCAGCGCCAGCATCGACACCACACCCACAATCACCACAAACACGTTGGACGCCTTGCCTGCGTATTGACGCATGGCCGGGACTTTGTGGATGGCGTACATCGGCATCAGGAACAGCAACGCGGTAATGATCGGCCCGCCAAGGGTTTCGATCATGCCGAGGATGCTTGGGTTAAGCGTGGCAACAACCCAGCACACCACCAGCATCATGGCCGCGGTCAGGCGATCAAGCGCTTTGGGCGCGGGACGCAGACCGGTTCTCACAACGATACCTTTAAGACCTTCACTGGCACCGATGTAGTGGCCCAGGAACGACTTGGCAATCGCCACAAAAGCAATCAACGGTGCCACGAACGCAATCGTAGGGTTGCTGAAGTGATTGGCCAGGTACGACAGGATCGAGATGTTCTGAACCTTGGCTTCAGCCAGTTGCGCGGGCGACAGGGTCAGCACGCAACTGAACACGAAGAACATCACCATGATCACCATCAAACCGTGAGCACGCGCCAGAATCTGCGAGCTGCGCCCTTCAGCCTGATCGCCATACATGCGCTTCTGATCAACAGCAAACGCGGAAATGATCGGCGAGTGGTTGAAGGAAAATACCATCACCGGAATCGCCAGCCAGAAGGTATGCAGGAATGCCGATGGCTCCGGCAGTGTGGTAGCGGTGCTAAGGATGCCGCCGTTCCAGTGCGGGATCAGAAACACCGCCAGGAACAGCAACGCCACGATGAACGGATAAACCATCAGGCTCATGGCCTTGACGATAAACCGTTCGCCACAACGCACCACTGCCAGTAAACCCAGGATCAGCACAAACGCCAGCAAGGCGCGCGGTGGCGGCTGAATGTGCAGTTGGTGCTCAAGAAAGCTGCCGACGGTATTGGTCAGCGCCACGCTATAGATCAACAGAATCGGGAAGATCGCAAAGAAGTACAACGCGGTGATCAGCGTGCCGGCGCTCTTGCCGAAGTGCTGCTCAACGACTTCCGTAATGTCTGCGCCTTCACGACCGGACAGCACAAAACGGGTCAAACCACGGTGCGCGTAATAAGTCATCGGAAACGCCAGCAACGCCAGGGCCAACAACGGCCAGAAGCCGCCGATGCCTGCGTTGATGGGCAAGAACAACGTGCCTGCGCCGATGGCGGTGCCGAACAACCCGAGCATCCAGGTGGTGTCATGACGACTCCACGCCGCAATCGGTTTAGCGGCTGCGTCGAAACGTTGCTCGACGCTATTGGCCTGATCATTCATCCGGTCGAATCTCCGTGCCGGTTAATACAACATGGCAGGGACGCGTCAGAAAAACTGGGCAGTTTCGCGTCCCCTCAGAAAAGAGGGGCGCGATTGTCCGGGATTACGCCGGAAAATCAAAGGTTTGTCAGACGAGAAGAGTGTGATCAGGAGCAGTCTTACGCGGTTTGTCCGCGACCTTGACTACTAAGTGGCAGATTTTATGTTGGCCCGTAAGCCGATCACACGCCATCGCGCCAATATCGGGATCGTACCTGTGGGAGCTGAGCTTGCTCGGCTCCCACAGGAGAATGCAACCCTGCTGGCAGAACAGGGTATGACGTCAGAATCAGGCGCCCCCCCCTTGGAACAGGTTCAGCCCACAAATCCAGCCGGTCAGATCTTGAAGCTTGCCACCAACTGTTTAAGCCGCCCTGCCTGCTGCGAGAGCGCGGCGCAGTCGGACAAGGTTTCGTTGAGGTTGGCCACGCCCTGCTGGTTAAGCATGTTGATCTGGCTGATGTCGACGTTGAGCGTTTCCACCACAGCGGTCTGCTCTTCGGTGGCGGCGGCCACCGACTGGTTCATGCCGTCGATTTCGCTGATGCGCTGGGTCACGCTGGTCAGTCGGGTGCCCGCCTGGTTGGCAACTTCGACGCTGTCGCGGCTGCTGACCTGGCTCTGGTTCATGTTCTCGACCGCATCGTGAGAGCCCTGCTGCAGCTCGCCGATCATCTTGTGCACCTGGTCAGCAGACTCTTGAGTCCGATGCGCCAGATTACGCACCTCGTCAGCCACCACCGCAAAACCACGACCGGCTTCGCCCGCACGCGCCGCCTCAATGGCCGCATTGAGCGCCAGCAAGTTGGTTTGCTGAGAGATGCCTTTAATCACGTCGAGAATTTGCCCGATGTTTTCAGTGCTGGTGTTCAGGGTTTCGATCTGCGTGCAGGAATCGCTGATCTTGGATGAAAGACTGGTCATGGCATGAATAGTCTTTTCCACCACTGCGCGGCTGTCTTCTGCCTGCTCCCGGGCCTGGCTGGCCTGAGTCGAGGCGTCCGACGCATTGCGGGCGATTTCCTGAGTGGCAGCGCCCAGTTCGTTGATCGCTGCAGCGACGCTGTTGGTGCGGGCACTTTGCTCATCAAACCCGAGGATTGAGGAGTTGGACGATTGCTCTACCCGTTGCGACAGGTCATGAACCAGCAACGTTGCCGATGAAACCTCAACGATGGACGCGTGCACGCGCTCAACGAACTGGTTGAATGAACCACCCAGCTCGGCAAACTCGTCCTTGCCCTGAATGCTCAGGCGGCGGGTCAGGTCGCCCTCGCCCTGAGCAATGTCCTGCATGGCACGGCCCATGGCCGTCAAAGGACGCATCAGCGCACTGATCAGCACGCTCAGCAACAAGGCGATCACCAGCACTGCGACGACCATGGCAATGAGCGCAGAGGTACGGAACTCGCTCAATGGCGCGTAGGCTTTGTCCCGGTCGATGGACAGACCGATGTACCAATCAGCACCCGGCAACCCACTGATCGGTGTAAATGACAACAGGCGTTGCTGGCCGTTGAGGGTCACTTCACGCAAGGTCTTGTCCAGACTCAGCGTCTGGCCTGGATAGATATCCTTGAGGTTTTTCATGACCTGATCTCTGTCCGGACTGACGATGACCTGCCCGTCGCCGCTGACCAGAAAGGCATGGCCCAAGCCACCGAACTCAACCGAGTTGACGATTTTCACCAGGGTATCCAGGCTCAGGTCGCCGCCTGCCACCCCGGCAACCTTGCCGTTGATCTTGATCGGGCTGGCAATGGTGACAACCAGCCCGCCGACCGAAGCCAGGTAAGGCGCGCTGATAATCGTCTTGTCGGCGGTTACCGTCGAGGTGTACCAAGGACGTTTACGCGGGTCATAACCGGCAGGCATTTCAGCGTCCGGCCGCTGCGTGAACACGCCGTCGGCATCACCGATATAAGTGAACTGAAAAGTCGACGTCAGCGACGGCTGACCGACGAGGCCACCAAGATCACTCTTGGTGCCTTGGCGGGCGACGTTCTGCCCGAGGTTTTCCAGCACAAGAATGCGTCCGCTCAGCCAGCTCTGAATGCCGGTCGCGGTCAACTCGCCCGCCTGGGCCACCGAGCTTTCAAGGTTTTTGGTAATGGTGTTGCGTTGCAGATAGTCGTTGTACAACGTGAATAATGCGAACGCCAATACCACGATAATCGAGGCAGCCAGCAAAATTTTATGACGAAACTTCAAAGTCATCGAGACTTCCTCTCAAATCGCACAAACGTCTTATTGCAGGTGCAATAGCGTCTATATATAGGTTCACAAAACGCCGGCCTTTACTGGCACTGACGTTCTATTAACTCGAGATCAACATTCATGATGTTTTTAACGCTGATACCACCACCGCCACCTCTCATGTTCTGACCAGCTCCCGAGCTGGAGGCCTTGCCAACCCTGGCTCTACATAAAAAAAGCCAATAGGTTGGCGCTGGAATCCAGTCGCTCTCCCTGCGAAGCAATTTTATGGACAGTCCATAACGGCTATTTCGGCTGGCCTGTAGATAAGTTAAATATGAAAGTGCTATTCAGCCGACCGTTGATCTCTTAACTATCAGGCGCTGTTCATATAATTGAAACGTTAATAAGCCTGGTTTTTCGACACGACAGGCAAGAAACAGGTGATTCCCTATCGGGCTGTGCATATGCAGACGAGCTTGGGAATTTACGTCACAAATCATTGCAAGACATTGCGTCTCCCGGTAAAACTCCCGGCCTTCTGCCAAGAAGGACCTTTCATGAAACCTGCCGATATCGTCAACCTGCTGGTGCTCGCCGCCATCTGGGGAGCGAGCTTTTTGTTCATGCGTATTATCGCGCCCGTGCTGGGCAGCGTACCGACCGCATTCTTCCGAGTATCGATCGCCGCAGCTGGTCTGCTGGTCATTTTCCTGCTGATGCGCGTACGTCTGGATTTTCGCGGCAAGCTCAAAACCTGCATGCTCTTAGGGGTAATCAACTCCGGACTGCCTGCGACGCTTTATTCGATCGCGGCACAGACACTGCCTGCCGGTTACTCGTCGATCTTCAATGCCACTACACCACTGATGGGCGTGCTGGTCGGCGGGCTGTTCTTCAGCGAGAAGCTCTCGGCGGTAAAGATCAGCGGTGTTTTTCTGGGATTGGTCGGTGTCGGCATTCTGACCCGAGCGGGGCCGGTGGCTTTCAACCTGGAGTTGCTGATGGGTGCCCTTGCCTGCCTGTTGGCGACCACCTGCTATGCGTTCGCCGGCTTTCTCACGCGACGCTGGCTGGACCAACAGGGTGGGCTGGACAGCCGTCTTTCGGCACTGGGCAGCATGCTGGGCGCAACCTTGTTGCTGTTGCCGTTCTTCGGCTATCGAGTCTTGACCGATCCGCCTGCCAGTTGGGGCGGGGTCAGCGTCTGGGTATCACTACTGGGGCTGGGTCTGGTGTGCACGGCGTTCGCCTACATCCTGTATTTCCGCCTGATGACCAGCATCGGCCCGCTCAGCTCCATGACGGTGACGTTCATGATCCCGCCATTTGGCGTGCTATGGGGTGCGTTACTTCTGGATGAGCCGCTGTCGATGGCGCATGTCTATGGCGGCGTGCTGATTGCGCTGTCGTTGTGGCTGGTGTTGCGGCCTGCGGCAGTGAAGACGATCTGACGGAAGATTGCGTTGGAGTGCGATCCCGTGGGAGCGAATTTATTCGCGAGGGGGGCAGACCTGAGAACATCGGTGCCTGACGCCCCGCTTTCGCGAATAAATTCGCTCCCACAGTAATGAGTGTCCAGACTCACCCAAACAGCCAATACCCCAGCAACGTCAGCACCACCACCGCCAGCACCGGGCGTAGCACGCGATAGGCTTTGGGGTTCTTGCGCTTGAATTGCTTGACCTTGCCGCTGAAGGTATCGCTGAAGCGCTTGCTCCAGGCATAAGCCTGGTTGATGCCGCCTACACGTTCGTCATCGGTATTCTGAGGAGCGGTGGCGCGGCCCAGAAAGGCGCTGACCCAGCGGTTGATGCGGGTCATGACGCGAGTGCGCAACGGTCGTTCGATGTCGCAAAACAGGATTACACGGGTCACGTCAGTCTCGTTCTTGACCCAGTGCACATAGGTTTCATCGAACATGACGTCTTCGCCATCCCGCCAGGCGTAGACCTGACCATCGACATAGATCCGGCAATCGTCGGAGTTGGGCGTCGACAGCCCCAGGTGATAACGCAGCGAACCGGCGAACGGATCACGATGCGGGTTCAGGTGGCTGTCCCCAGGCAACAGGGCGAACATCGCGCCCTTGACGTTGGGGATCGAATTGACCAGCGCTACCGTCTTCGGGCACAGCGCCTCGGCAGACGGCAAGGCTTTGTCGTACCACTTAAGGTAAAAACGCTTCCAGCCCTTCTTGAAGAACGAGCCAAAACCGGCGTCGTTGTTCTTCTCGGCTGCACGAATGTAGCCTTCATCGAACAGATGCATGGCTTCTTCGCGGATTGTCTGCCAATTATCTTTGAGCACATCCAGCTCGGGGAACGCGGTACGGTCCAGATACGGCTTGGACGGCACGCGGGAAAACAGGTACATCAGGGCGTTATAAGGA
The DNA here is from genome assembly GCF_900602065.1 of Pseudomonas viridiflava. Lineage (GTDB taxonomy): Bacteria > Pseudomonadota > Gammaproteobacteria > Pseudomonadales > Pseudomonadaceae > Aquipseudomonas. The sequence goes on from NZ_UWFN01000265.1 coordinate 35,720, forward strand.
GCGAACAACGCCGAATGATTGACGAACTGACGCAACAGCGGCAATCGCGCCTTGCCACGCAAATGCACATACAGCGTGCTGCACACGAAAAGCATCAGGATCGATACCTTGGCAGCCAATGAAAACGTCATCTAACTCTCCTCGTTTACCGCTGTACATCTTGTCGTGGTGATCGTGCTGGAAGGCGAACCATCGCAGGGAAGGTTCGCCAGCCGGGCATCATAAACCCTCGCCGACCTGACAAAAAGCGGACAAGCGTAAACGAGGTCTTACTGTTGCAGCTCCTGGTCGGTAAACAGGTCGCTGAAGAGCATGCTCGACAGGTAACGCTCACCCGAATCCGGCAGGATCACCACAATGGTTTTACCCTGCATTTCCGGGGTTTCGGCCATGCGTACCGCTGCCGCCATGGCTGCGCCACAGGAAATACCGCACAAGATGCCCTCTTCCTGCATCAAGCGCAGTGCCATGGCTTTGGCTTCGTCATCACTGACCAATTCAACCCGGTCGACAAGCGACAGGTCGAGGTTTTTCGGGATGAAACCGGCGCCAATGCCCTGAATCTTGTGCGGGCTGGGTTTAATCTCTTCACCAGCCAGCGCCTGGGTAATGATCGGCGAAACCAGCGGCTCTACAGCGACGGACAGAATCGGTTTGCCCGCAGTATTTTTGATGTAACGGGAAACGCCGGTGATGGTGCCGCCTGTGCCGACGCCCGCGACCAGCACATCGACCGCGCCATCCGTGTCATTCCAGATTTCCGGGCCAGTGGTCTTTTCATGAATCGCCGGGTTGGCCGGGTTTTCGAACTGGGCTGGCATGAAGAATTTTTCAGGATCGCTGGCCAGCAGCTCTTCGGCTTTCTCGATAGCGCCTTTCATGCCTTTGGCAGGCTCGGTCAGGACCAGCTCGGCGCCCAGCGCCTTGAGTACTTTGCGCCGCTCGATGCTCATAGATGCCGGCATGGTCAGCATCAGTTTGTAGCCACGGGCGGCAGCCACAAACGCCAGGCCGATACCGGTGTTACCCGATGTGGGTTCGACGATGGTCATGCCAGGCTTGAGTTTGCCCTTGCTTTCAGCGTCCCAGATCATGTTGGCACCGATCCGGCACTTCACCGAATAGCCCGGATTACGGCCCTCGATCTTGGCCAGAATCGTGACTCCACGGGGCGCGATGCGATTGATCTGCACCAGCGGGGTGTTGCCGATGGAGTGGGCATTGTCAGCGTAAATACGGCTCATGGCGGTGTCCTTGTGCACGTTCTTCAGTGGTCTGGAAAGTGAAAGCCTATGCCTCATGACTGGTAGGCGTCCAGTCGCAGCGAACGGATGCCGACGTGAAGAGTCAACAACTCATCAGAACCTGAGACCCTCGCCATGAAACGTCGTTACAGCTGGCCACTCTGGACCCTGGCCGGGATTGTTGTCCTGTTGGTCGCCGTGCACATTGCCCTGCCCTATCTGGTCCGCAACTACCTCAATGACAAGCTCGCCGACATGGGCGACTACCGTGGTCAGGTTACCGATGTCGACGTCGAGTTATGGCGCGGTGCCTACAGAATCAACGGGCTAAACATCGTCAAGGTGGACGGCAAGGTGCCGGTGCCCTTCGTCAAAGTACCGGTCATTGATTTGGCGGTGAGCTGGAAACATCTGTGGTACGACCATGCAGTGGTCGCTGAGATGGTATTCGCTCAGCCGGAGATCAACTTTGTCGATGGCGGCAAAAACAAGCAAGCGTCGCAGACCGGTCAGGGTACTGACTGGCAGGAGCAAATAAACAAGCTGCTCCCAATCACCCTCAACGAAGTCCGGATAAATGACGGCAAGATCACTTTCAACAATTTCAGCACCACGCCGAAAGTGAAAATCGAGGCCGACAAGCTCAACGCCAGCCTTTATAACCTGACGAACGTTGAAGACCTGAAAGGCAACCGCGACGCTCGCTTCGAAGGCAAGGCGCTGCTCGAAGGTCACGCCAGAATGGAAGCGTCCGCAACCTTCGACCCGTTCACCAACTTCGAAGACTTTGACTTGCGGCTACGTGCCACCGGGATCCAGCTCAAACGCTTGAACGACTTTGCATCCGCGTATGGCAATTTCGATTTCAATGCAGGGCAAGGTGATCTGGTCATCGAAGCTCAAGCGGATAAAGGCCAGTTGACTGGTTACATCAAACCGCTGCTGCGCGATGTTGAAGTTTTCAACTGGAAGCAGGACGTCGAAAATCAAAACAAGGGCTTCTTCCGTTCAATCTGGGAAGCCGTAGTCGGCGGCGGTGAAACCGTGCTGAAGAACCAGAGCGAAAATCAGTTCGCGACCCGGGTTGAACTGAGCGGCAGCGTACATAACCAGGATGTCAGCGCCTTTCAGGCCTTTTTGCAGATCCTGAGGAATGCGTTCGTGCAGGCGTTCAATGCGCGGTATGACAACAGCAAAGGCTGATTTCCGCCAGACGAACGCAAAACCTGTGGGAGCGAATTCATTCGCGAAGAGGTCGGGCCTGAAAAATATCGGTGTCTGAAACACCGCCTTCGCGAATGAATTCGCTCCCACAGGCTTTTCCACCGAATGCCGATGATCTGTGCGACGCCGACTCCTCATTCAGTAACTGAATACCCGCCCCACATTCACAGTCGCCAGACCTGCGCGCTATAGTCCGCGCATTGTTTATCGAGGACTTACCGATGAAGTTTGAAGGCACCCGCGCATACGTCGCCACTGACGATCTGAAGCTGGCGGTCAATGCGGCAATCACCCTGGAGCGTCCATTGCTGGTCAAGGGCGAGCCGGGCACCGGTAAAACCATGCTTGCCGAGCAACTGGCCGAATCGTTCGGGGCCAAGCTGATTACCTGGCACATCAAATCCACCACCAAGGCTCATCAAGGGTTGTACGAGTACGATGCCGTCAGCCGCCTGCGGGACTCGCAACTGGGCGTGGATAAAGTCCACGACGTGCGTAACTACCTGAAGAAAGGCAAGCTCTGGGAAGCGTTCGAAGCAGAAGAACGTGTGATCCTGCTGATCGACGAAATCGACAAGGCCGACATCGAGTTCCCCAATGACTTGCTGCAAGAACTCGACAAGATGGAGTTCTACGTCTACGAGATCGACGAGACCATCAAGGCCAAAGTCCGGCCGATCATCATCATTACCTCCAACAATGAGAAAGAGCTGCCAGACGCTTTCCTGCGCCGTTGCTTCTTCCATTACATCGCCTTTCCGGACCGTGCCACGCTGCAACAAATCGTTGACGTGCATTATCCGGACATCAAGAAGGACCTGGTCAGCGAAGCGCTGGACGTGTTCTTCGATGTGCGCAAAGTACCCGGCCTGAAGAAAAAACCTTCAACCTCGGAACTGGTGGACTGGCTGAAACTGCTGATGGCCGACAATATTGGCGAAGCCGTGCTGCGTGAGCGCGATCCGACCAAGGCCATCCCGCCGCTGGCCGGAGCACTGGTCAAGAACGAGCAGGACGTGCAGTTGCTCGAACGTCTGGCGTTCATGAGCCGTCGCGGCAACCGTTGAGCCAGGAGAAACCATGCTCCTCAATCTGTTCAACGAAATGCGCGCCGCCAAGGTGCCGGTCTCGGTCCGTGAGCTGCTGGACCTGATCAACGCCCTGAAACAACGGGTGACGTTCGCCGACATGGACGAGTTCTACTTTCTCGCCCGCACGATTCTGGTCAAGGACGAGCGGCACTTCGACAAGTTCGATCGTGCTTTCAGCGCCTATTTCAATGGCCTGGAGAAGCTCGACGATCACCTCAAGGCCCTGATCCCCGAAGACTGGCTGCGCAAAGAGTTCGAGCGTTCGCTAACGGATGAAGAGCGTGCGCAGATTCAGTCACTGGGTGGTCTCGACAAGCTGATCGAGGAATTCAAGAAGCGTCTGGAAGAGCAAAAGGAACGCCACGCCGGAGGCAACAAGTGGATCGGCACAGGCGGCACCAGTCCGTTCGGCTCAGGCGGTTATAACCCGGAAGGCATTCGGGTTGGCGATGCGGGCGAGCGCAAAGGCAAAGCGGTCAAGGTCTGGGACCAGCGCGAGTACAAGAATCTGGATGATCAGGTCGAGCTTGGTACACGCAACATCAAAGTGGCGCTGCGCCGTTTGCGCAAGTTTGCCCGCCAGGGTGCTGCTGAAGAACTGGATATCGATGGCACCATCGACCACACCGCGCGCGATGCCGGCCTGCTGAACATCCAGATGCGCCCGGAACGGCGCAACACCATCAAGCTGTTGCTGTTGTTCGACATCGGCGGCTCGATGGACGCCCACGTCAAAGTCTGCGAAGAGCTGTTCTCGGCCTGCAAGACCGAGTTCAAGCACCTGGAGTACTTCTACTTTCACAACTTCATCTATGAATCAGTGTGGAAGAACAATATGCGCCGCGGTTCGGAACGCTTTTCGACCCAGGATTTACTGCACAAATACGGCGCGGATTACAAAGTGATCTTCATTGGTGATGCTTCGATGGCACCGTATGAAATCACTCAGGCGGGTGGCAGTGTCGAGCACTGGAACGAAGAACCCGGTTACCTCTGGATGCAGCGCTTTACCGCCAAGTTCAAGAAACTCATCTGGATAAATCCTTATCCCAAAGACGCCTGGGCCTACACCACATCAACCAATATTGTGCGCGACCTGATCGAGGATCAGATGTACCCGCTGACACTGCGCGGGCTGGAGGAAGGCATGCGGTATCTGGCGAAGTAATCCAGATCCGAATTGGAATCAGGCCCTGTAGGAGCTGCCGAAGGCTGCGATAGCGTTATGTCAGATCAAACGCTTTCGCAGCCTTCGGCAGCTCCTACAGGGGGATTAGCGTAGCCTCTGCAAATACGCGACCTGCTGCTCATGCGCCGTGGTCTGCACAATCGGCTTGAGCCGCACCGTACTGCCGGGCAGCCGTTGCGCCAGACGGGCCAGAGACAATGGCGTCAGCGCTCCCAACCGGGGGTAACCGCCGATGGTTTGCCGGTCATTGAGCAAAATGATCGGCTGACCATCCGGGGGTACTTGCACAGCACCCAACGGAATACCTTCAGAAATCATCGGTGCGCCTTGGTAAACCAGCTGTGGCCCCAGCATACGGGCACCCATGCGGTCAGCACGGCTGTCCAGGGTCCAGTCGTTGTTGAACACATCGAACAGGCTCTGGCCACTGAATTCACTGGCCTGGGCACCGAGTACGATGTCCAGCGGCGCATTGTCATTGAAGTCAGGGATTTGCTGCTCAGTGAGCGCCCCGAGCAAAAACGAGGCGCCCGAGTAACTCAACCGATCGCCCTTCTCCAGAGGCTTACCCAGCCCGTCGAGCCCCCCGAGCTCTTCACGACCAACGCTGGAGCAACTGCCCAGGACCTTGGGAGCGTCAAAACCGCCAGGCGCAGCCAGATAGGCTCGCGCACCAAGGTGTGGCTGGGTAAAACGTAAACGCTGCCCCTTGCTCATGAAGAAGCTGCGCCATGGCGACAGTGGACGCTCATCAAGCATTGCACCCAGGTCGGCACCGGCCAGCGCCAGACAGCAATCTTCTTCTGCCAACAAGGTCAGACCGCCGAGCGTCACTTCGATGACCGCCGCATCCAGCGGGTTGTCCAGCAAACGATTGGCCCACGACATTGACACCCAGTCCAGCGCCCCGCCCTGAGTAACCCCCAGATGACGAACACCGAACCGGCCAGCGTCCTGCAACAAGCATAACGGCGTACTGTTTTCGATCAGCAGCGCACTCATGGTTGCACCTCCAATGGCGTGTCATCGCCACCCAGGCGCACGAATTCAGCACGCTCAATGGCAGCAAAACTGACCGTGTCGCCGGGCTGCATCAGGCTGTAGCCGTCGCGCTGACGATCAAACAGCTTGCTGCAGGTACGGCCGATCAGGTTCCAGCCACCCGGGGAAACCACCGGGTACGCCGCTGTCTGACGTTCGGCAATGCCGACGCTGCCCGCTGCGACCCGCTTGCGCGGGGTGTTCAAACGAGGTGCGGCGAGGATTTCCTCCACAAGCCCCATGAACGCAAAGCCCGGGGCAAAACCGAGGGCGAATACCTGATACTGGCGTTCGCTGTGACGACGGATGACTTCTGTGATTTCCAGGCCGCTGCGTTTGGACAACAAACTCAATTCCGGACCGACACTCAGGTCATACCAGACAGGCAATACATGGTGCTGACCACTGACGGATGGATCAGGGGCCAGATCGCGCAACGCCAGATGAATCAGCTCACGTGCCTGTTGCGGGTTAAGCCCCAGTAAATCGTATTGCACCATCAAGGTGGTGTAGGACGGCACCAGTTCCACCAGATGCCCGGCAAACTGCTCGCGCAAACGAGCGGTGGCAGCCAGCATCCACGGCATATTGCTCTCGTCGATGGTGTCGAACAGACGCACCATCAGGCAATCGATCGCGACCACTTCGATACGCAACTTCATACGCCGGACAGCTCATCCAGAGACTGGCGAATACGCTGGACAGCCGCGACTGAACTGGCGTTGTCGCCATGCACGCACAAAGTATCCGGCTTGAGCGGGAGCTGGCTGCCATCACTGGCAATCAACGGCTCGCCGCGGGCGAAGGTCAAGGCCTGGGCCACGATGACGTCCGGATCATGGTGCACGGCGTTGGGCAGTTTGCGCGACATCAGGCTGCCGTCAGGCTCGTAGCCACGGTCGGCAAACGCTTCGAACCACAACTGCACACCAAACTCATCGGCCAACGCCTGCGCCCTGCTGTTGTCACGCATGGCCAGCAGCATCAATGGCAACGTCGCGTCATAACGGGCAATGCCTTCAATGACTGCACGCAGTTGCGCAGAGTTGGCCATCATGTCGTTGTACATCGCGCCATGGGGTTTGACGTAGCGCACTCGCCCTCCCTGAGCACGACACACGCCGTCCAGCGCACCAATCTGGTAATGCAACAGGTCCTGAATCTCTTCAGGGCTGCATGCCATGGAACGGCGACCGAAACCCACCAGATCCGGGTAAGCCGGATGCGCGCCAATCATGACGTCATTGGCCAGTGCCAGGCTGACCGTCTTGCGCATCACACTGGGATCACCGGCGTGAAAGCCGCAGGCGACGTTGGCGCAGTCAATGAATGGCATGACCTGAGCGTCAAGGCCCATGCTCCAGGCACCAAAGCTTTCGCCGATGTCGCAATTGAGTAGCAGGCGGCCCATGGGGTCTCTCCTGTGCTTATCGTTTTCGGACAACAGGTTCAGTCTAGCGCGCCAGTTACTGGCAAAGGCAGCGTTGCGACGGGCCTGTCAGGCATGACTTATTCTTGGATGAGGCCGGACGTGGCGTCCAACTAATAAAAGCGCGGGGGGCGGATAAGAAAAAGTGATTGAGGCGTTTGATACAGCATTGAACTTGCCCAGTGGGAGCGAATTCAATCGCGAAGAGGCATGTACATCCACTACTTCTTCTGCGTCTGAACCGCCGTATTCGCGAATAAATTCGCTCCCACTGGTGATCGGGGCGATCCCTGGAGCACGACATATGTCGCTATCAGCGCCAGTCCCGCTCCAGCCGATGCTTGCGACGGCCGCCCGTGGCCACCCAGTTGATCATCAGGAAGAAGCTCTCGATCAGGAAAGCGAGCAGCAAGGCGCAGATAATGCCCCAGGCGATGACGTCCGGTGCCAGCAGAACCTGCCAGGTATAACCGTTCCAGGTCTCGCTGCGGATATCGGCATCGGCGGCCACGGCAACATGAATCGCACGCGCATACCACGGCCCCTGCATCGCCAGCCATTCACGCTGCAGCACCTGAGTTCGGGTCAACAGAGTATTGATAGTATCGGCATCAGCACGAAAGACCGGGTCTTCGCTGTTGCGATAGTGCTGAATCAGCGCCTGCACATCACCCTTGAAGAACTGCTGCGCCGTGGCGTTGTAGCCTCTGACACTTTGCTGGGCCTCAAGCAGATGCGCCTCGACTCGCTTGCCGTAGTCGCTGATAAACCCCGGTATCTGAACCCCGAACAACAAGCCCGCCGTGAACAAGACCAATCGCAGATAACTTCGCAGCATTTAGATCCCTCTCAGACAAACCACAGCTATCAAATTGAAATACATTGCCCATGTGGGAGCGGAGCCTAAGTATTACCACTCGCCACACACTCACCGCGCCGCCACAGTGCCCATTGACCCGGCTCATAACGGTTCCAGTTTTCATTCTCGGTCAACGGCTCGGTAGCAATGACCGTGACTACATCATTTGGCGTGGTTTCGGCCTGAAAGTCGACGATAACGTCGACATCTTTCAAACGTGCCGGGCCAAACGGAGCACGGCGGGTGATATGTGCCAGTTTGGTACTGCAAAAGCAAAACAGCCAGTCACCGTCGCTGAGCAGGCCATTGAATACGCCCTTGCTGCGGTAGTGAGTGCAAGCGTCGACCAATGACGGCAACAGTTCTTCCACCTCTACCGGCTCAGGGAATGCTTCCCGCACGCGGTTAAGCAAATCACAGAAAGCCGCCTCACTGTCGGTATCGCCGACCGGGCGGTAGAACGTGGCGAGAGGATCGAAATCCGCCAACTGACCGTTATGGGCGAAACACCAGTTACGGCCCCAGAGTTCGCGCACAAAGGGATGGGTATTGGAAAGGCATACCCGGCCGACGTTGGCCTGACGGATATGACCGATCACCACTTCACTTTTGATGGGGTAACGCTGCACCAACTGAGCAATTTCCGATTCACTGCTGGCGGCCGGGTCTTGAAACAGACGCAAGCCGCGCCCCTCGTAGAACCCGATGCCCCAGCCATCACGGTGCGGACCGGTACGCCCGCCGCGCTGCATCAGACCGGTAAAGCTGAAAACGATGTCGGTCGGGACATTGGCGCTCATGCCCAGGAGTTCACACATGCTCGGATTCTCGCTTGCAAACATTCAGCAGCATGGCGACACAAGCGCCAGGGAAAGTACTAAAGGCGAGGCTCTACCCGCGAACGGCTGCTGGTGTTGACGGTGGGTGCCGCAGGTTTACGCGCATAGCGGTCGGTACCGGAAAAAGGCTCATCGTCCTCTTCGGTTTCAGTCGCGGCTTCTGGCTGGGCCGGTTTTTGTGGATGACGGGCTTTCCAGCTTTTCTCCAGTGGCCAGCGAATCAGCGCAAACACCACGTAGACCACCAGGGCGATCATGCCGTACATGGCTAGATCAGACAGCGCGTTCCAGACGTTACTGCCCACCTTGAACAACAGGTCTAGCGCAGTGATGGCGACAGCAGGCGCGTAAATTTCTTTAGTGGCGTCGATCATGGTCGGCGTAAACAGCAGCACACCAAGGATCACTACCAGCGGCTCGCGCAGGTAGCGCCACATCCAGCGGGTCATCAGAAAACCCACCAGCAGACAGCCCAGCGCTGCAAATGCGTAGAGGCCCCAGGCGATCGTATAGTCGTTCTCGGTCATGACGTCCGTGGTAAGGCAGGTAAAGAGGCGCTTATGATAACGGCTTTTCGCCAACCCGGCTTGTCCGGGTTGAGTATTAGTCCGGCGCAGCGGTTTTCATTTTCACCCGCCAGCGTTTGGCGCCTCCAAAAGAGAGCCCAGCATGACCTCATCGAATTCAGCTGCAAACGCCCCGATCGCCCGTCAGGCCGACGGCACAGACCCCTACGCGTGGCTGCAAAACCGCGACACCGACGAAGTCCTCGATTACCTGAAAGCGGAAAACGCCTGGCAACAGGCGCAACTGGCCGATCAGGAAGACCTGCGCGAAACGCTGTTTCAGGAGATCAAGGCGCGCATCCTCGAAACCGATCTGTCCCTGCCCTCTCCCTGGGGGCCATATCTGTATTACACCCGTACCACCGAAGGCGATGAATACGCGCGGCACTATCGCTGCCCGCGCCCGACCGATGACTCGCTGAGCATCGACGAAAGCCGTGAAGAAGTCTTGCTCGACCCCAACGCACTGGCGGGTGGCGGTTTCTTTTCACTGGGTGCATTCAGCATCAGCCCGGACCACCAGCGCCTTGCCTACAGCCTGGATACTACCGGGGAAGAGGTGTATCAGCTTTACGTCAAGGAGCTGAGCAGCGGCCAGGTCAGCAGCCTGCCGTTTGAAGATTGCGATGGCAGCATGACCTGGGCCAATGACAGCCAGACGTTGTTCTTCGGCGAGCTGGACGACACCCATCGGCCCCACAAGCTTTATCGCCACCGCCTGGGTGATGACTCGGCTGAGCTGGTCTTCAGCGAGCCGGACGGACGTTTTTTCCTGCACTGCTATCGCAGCAGCTCGGAAAAGCAACTGATCCTGGGACTCGACAGCAAGACCACCAGCGAAGCCTGGGTGCTGGATGCCGACCAGCCACAGGACGATTTTGTGTGCATGGCGCCACGCGTCGAAGGTCACGAATATTCCATCGATCACGGCCAGGTGGATGGCGTGTGGAGCTGGTTGATCCGCAGCAATCAGGACGGCATCAACTTTGCGCTCTATCAAGCGCTGCAGAAAACCAATGGTGTGCCGACGCGTGCGGACTGGCAGGTGCTAGTGCCGCACAGCGACAGCGTGATGCTCGAAGGTTTGAGCCTGAACGCCAAGGGCCTGACCTTGAGCCTGCGTGAAGGCGGCTTGCCGATCATCGAGGTGCGTCCGCAAGGCTTGCCTGCCTATCGGGTGCAATTACCGGACGCGGCCTACAGCCTTTACGTGCAAGACACACTAGAATTCGGCAGCGACAAAATCCGGCTGCGTTACCAGTCCTTGAATCGCCCTGCTCAGGTGCGTCAGTTGAACCTCGCCAGCGGTGAGCAAGTGGTTCTCAAGGAAACCCCGGTACTCGGCCCGTTCGACGCCGACGCTTATGTCAGTCAGCGCCTGTGGGCGACCGCCAGTGACGGTACGCAAGTGCCGATCAGCCTGGTGGTCAAACGTGAACTGGCCGGTCAGCCGACGCCGCTGTATCTGTACGGCTACGGGGCCTACGGCGAAAGCCTGGATCCGTGGTTTTCCCACGCGCGCCTGAGCCTGCTGGACCGTGGCGTGGCGTTTGCCATTGCGCATGTCCGTGGTGGCGGTGAGCTGGGTGAAGCCTGGTATCGCGATGGCAAACAGGAGAACAAGCAAAACACGTTTGACGACTTCATCAGTTGCGCTGAACACCTGATCGCCGAGAAACGCACCAGTGCCGATCAACTGGTGATCAGCGGCGGCAGCGCCGGTGGCTTGCTGATTGGCGCTGTGGTTAACAAACGCCCGGATCTGTTCAAGGCTGCGATCGCGGAAGTGCCCTTCGTCGACGTGCTCAATACCATGCTCGACCCTGATTTGCCGCTGACCGTCACCGAGTACGACGAGTGGGGCAACCCTCAAGAGCCGGAGGTCTACGCGCGGATCAAGGCGTATGCGCCTTATGAAAACGTCAGCGCCCAGGCCTACCCGGCGATGTTGGTGATCGCGGGCTATAACGACAGCCGGGTGCAGTATTGGGAAGCGGCCAAGTGGGTGGCGAAACTGCGTGCGCACAAGACTGACGATAACGTGCTGCTGCTCAAGACCGAGCTGGGCGCGGGCCACGGCGGTATGAGCGGGCGTTATCAGGGTTTGCGTGACGTAGCACTCGAATACGGATTTATCTTCAAGGTATTGCAGCTCGATCAATGAACTCGGTTTGAAATCCGTGTCTTAGTAGCAGCAGGGTCGGGCGTGAAAGCGTACGGCCTTGCTTAATTACCATCACCGTCGATTGGCCAAAACAAGACCCAACCATGGCAGAACAACCATCACACCTGAACAACGAAATCCGCGACATGCTCATGGACTGCGGGCTGTTTGACCCGCTGCTGCCTGCTGATTTTCAGACCGCTGCGGGTTACTTCAACATGGCTTCGATTGCCAAGGGCGAAGCCATCTTCAGCGAGGGCGATCCGGGCTCATTCATGAGCATCATCCATTTGGGCACGGTTTCTGTGCAGAAGCTCAACCCTGAAGGCCAGACAGTGGAAATCGCCGTATTGCGTCGCGGTCGGGCCTTTGGCGAGATGGCCGTGCTGGATGGCGAGCGGCGTTCAGCCAGTTGCATCGCCGCAACCGATTGCCAGTTGCTGAACCTGGGCCGTGACGCGCTGGAAAAAATGCTCGATGAAGCGCCACGTGTCGCAGCGAAAATTATCCGCGCACTCGCAACGTCCCTGTCCAAACGCCTGCGCATGGTTGACGGCCAGTTATTGGCGCAGCAGGTTTAGTTGTTTGTCTCAAGTAATTCGCAACGCCTGAGCAGAAACTGGCTTTAAATGTGGGAGCGAATTCATTCGCGAAAGCGGTGTGTCAGCCCAGAATTCTTTTCAGGAACGGCCCCTTCGCGAATGAATTCGCTCCCACGGGAATCGTGTTTGCAGACCAATATGGAATCCCCACCGGGATTGCGCCTGCAAGCCTACATAGCCTTCTCACAACTCGTGATTCACGGGTTTTCAATCGGCTATTTAGGCCGAGGCGGCATGGGTGTAGGTGCATTTTGGTCCTGCCCCGGCACGGGTTGCCCCTTGGGCGGCTGTGGCAGTTCGACTTTCGGCAACAACGGCCCGCTGCCCTGGGTCCCGTTTATGAGCGGCGGCCCCGACGGCACGACTTGCGGATACGGCGTCGGCGTCGCGGTGCCCGGCGAACCCGATGAGGGGATAGACGCTGCTGACTGATTATCTGCCTGCACGACATTTACCCAGAGCGCAGTCAGGAAAATCGCCGGTAGAATAGCGCGCTTCATCAATGGCCTCCTGTGCCAAACGATTGTTATGCGGCTCAGCCTACTCCTGGCCGATGACATGTGGTCAAAAATCTACCTCTGAATGAGTCTTCAATGAAACGTTTCGTTCTGCTCGACACCACTGCCATTCCCGATAACGGCGGTGCTTTGTGCCTGTTCGAATACGGTGAAGACTTCGTCATCAAGATTCAGGGCGGCGATGGCGGCCAACTGATGAACACCCGCATGCACGGCTCAGAAGACGCGCTGGCGGAGATCCCCTGCAAAAAGGTGGCCTCACGCGTGCAACCCCGCGTACTGATCGGGGGGTTGGGCATGGGCTTTACGCTGGCCTCGGCACTCAAGCATCTGGGCAAGAATGGTGAAGTGGTTGTCGCTGAACTGGTGCCGGGTGTGGTCGAGTGGAATCGCGGACCGCTGGGGGAAAAATCCGGCAATCCGCTGTTGGACCCTCGCGCCAAAGTGATCGTGCAGGATGTCGCCCTGGTGCTCAAAAGCGAGCCAAACGGCTTCGACGCGATCATGCTCGACGTGGACAATGGCCCGGAAGGCCTGACGCAGAAATCCAACAGTTGGCTGTACTCTTCGGGCGGGCTGGCAGCGTGTGCACAGGCATTACGGCCTAAAGGCATACTGGCGGTCTGGTCAGCGAGTGCGGATCAGAAGTTTTCCGACAAGCTGCGCAAGGCCGGTTTCAAGGCAGAAGAGGTGCAGGTTTTCGCCCACGGCAACAAGGGCACACGGCATACCATCTGGATCGCCGAAAAACTCAAGGGCTGAAGCCCTTGCGACGCGCTAGACTTGGCGCATTATTGTTTCAACGACCGAATCCGACACAGGTGACCCCATGAGCACGGCCAACCCACCCTCCCACACCGCCAAGCTGGATCGCATCCTGGCCGACGCCCAGCGTGACCGCGAAATGGGTTATCGCGACAAGGCGCTGCGCATGTATCCCCACGTCTGCGGCCGTTGTGCACGCGAGTTTGCCGGCAAGCGCCTGAGCGAACTGACCGTTCACCACCGCGACCACAACCACGACAACAATCCTCAGGATGGCTCGAACTGGGAATTGCTCTGCCTGTACTGCCACGACAACGAACACTCGCGCTATACCGACCAGCAGTACTTCTCGGAAACCTCCACCAGCAGCCCGAAAACAGCCAAGGCGACCCACAATCCGTTTGCGGCTTTGGCGGGGCTCATGAAGAAAGACGAGTAACAGCGCCAGGCTCTGCTGTGAACGCTATCTGTGGGACCGAATTCATTCGGGAAAGCGGTATTTCAGGCGATACAAACGCGGCGAATGTACCGCCCCTTCGCGAATGAATTCGCTCCCACAAGGATTCTGCGCAAGCCAGCCGGCATAGAGTCTTCCACAGGACCGTGTTTCAAATTGAGATCTCGGTCATCAAAAAGCCTCTGTGTCCGCGCACAACAAGAAAGCCCGTATAATCGCCCGCTTTTCCCAGCGAGCACTTTCCCCGTGGCAAACAAACGCTATGCCTGCATCGGCCTGTTCAATCCCAAGTCTCCGGAAAACGTAGGCTCCGTGATGCGTGCGGCGGGTTGCTATGGCGTCGCGTCGGTGTTCTACACCGGCAAGCGCTACGAGCGCGCCCGGGACTTCATTACCGACACCAAGAAGATCCATCAGGACATCCCGCTGATCGGCATCGAAGACCTGAAAAGCATCCTGCCGCTGGGCTGCATTCCAGTCGCCGTCGAACTGGTGGACGGGGCCCGCGCCCTGCCTGAATACACGCACCCGGATCGCGCGCTGTACATTTTCGGCCCTGAAGATGGCTCGCTGGACAAAGAGATTCGTGACTGGTGCGAGGACGTGGTGTACATCCCGACCCAAGGCTGCATGAACCTCGCTGCAACCGTAAACGTCGTGCTGTACGACCGCATGGCCAAAGGCATCAACACCCGCTCGGGTCCGCAATTCGGTCGCGAACAAGCTGATTCGTAAACACTCGGCAGAAATGGATTGAACAGTTTCGGATGGCAATAGTCAGTTCTTACTGAACCGAAATCATCTCATCACGGAGCACGATCATGAGCGATACCCCGATCATTGAGCGCATCGACAACGCAGTCCAGGGCCAACCGCAACAGAACGTTCAAGGCTGGGAGCGCGTCGGCTCACTGGCAGGAGGCGTCCTGATGATGGGTAAAGGCTTGCGCCGTGGCGGTTTCTTCGGCCTGATTCAGCTGGCCATCGGTGGCGCAGTATTGGCCCGCGGTATCACCGGGCATTGCTCGGCCAAGAGCCTCGTCGAGAAAAGCCGCAGCGACCTGGACATCGCCAAATCACGTATCAAGCGTGCCGGCGATGAATTGAGCCTGTTGAAGACCAAGGCTGAAGTAGCCACAGAAGATGCGCTGACCGAAGGCCTGGAAGCGCTGACCAAGCCTAAAAACGGCTTGTAGGATTTTGCATGACCTGTGGGAGCGAATTCATTCGCGAAGGGGCCAATATGTCTGGCCCATTTTCAGCGGCTGAAATACCGCCTTCGCGAATGAATTCGCTCCCACGAATATCTAACCGAAGCACGCATTACCCCGCCCGAAAGATCAGGTAATCCTCCCAATCGTCCTCAGGCACGCTGTTCTCGCTGACCATACGGCCAGACTGGGAAATACGCTCCTGATGCACTGCATCCCGATCACCGCACACAAGGTGATGCCAGAGCGGCAAGTCCTTGCCTTCACTGACCAAACGATAACCACAGGTTGGCGGTAGCCATTTGAATTCATCAGCCTGCCCCGGCGTGAGCTGGATGCAGTCAGGCACCGAGGCGCGACGATTCGGGTAGTCCGTGCACTGACAGGTCTTCAGGTCCAGTAACTTGCAGGCGATACGCGTGTAATAGACGCTGTTGTCGTCCTCGTCCTCAAGCTTCTGCAGACAGCACAGGCCACAGCCGTCACACAGCGACTCCCACTCGGTATTGTCCAGTTGGGCGAGGGTCTTGCGGATCCAGAAAGGTTCGACTTTAGCGGCCATGGGTTCGGGCTATCAGCATCAGGTAGGAAAAAAGGCGGCCAGTCTAGTGCGACAAGGCCTGTGGGCCAAGTGTGGTCGACTGTCGGTACGCAATACTTGTCATCTGACGGACGGCGCAGTAGCTTTAGTCCGCTGCTTTTACAACATTCGCTATACAACATCCGCGATGCCTGCCGTCAACGGCCCACCGCTTGAGCGTTACTCCATCCTTGCCTTTCAGGATTCTCATGAGCACAAACCCTCGCGTCGCCGATTACCCTATCGACCCACAATTCACCGAGCGCTGGTCGCCTCGCGCCTTCAGCGGCGAAAGCATCCCAGAGGAAACCCTGCTGAGCGTTTTCGAAGCCGCTCGCTGGGCACCTTCGGCCTATAACTCGCAGCCCTGGCGTTTTCTGTATGCACGTCGGGACACGCCAAACTGGGAGCGTTACCTGGGCCTGCTGAACGAGTTCAACCGTAACTGGGCGCAGCATGCGGCAGCGCTGGTTATCGTGATTTCCAAGACGACGTTCACAGCCCCTGGCGCGACTGAAGAAAGCCCGGCGCTGTGGCATACCTTTGACACCGGTTCTGCCTGGGGTTACCTGGCGCTGCAAGCCAGCCTGAGCGGCTGGCACACCCACGGCATGGCCGGTTTCGATCAGGAGCTGACCCGTAAAGAGTTGAACGTTCCGGAAGGCTACGCACTGCACGCAGCGGTAGCGATCGGCAAGCTGGGCGACAAATCGACCTTGCCTGAGTACCTGCAAGGCCGCGAAGTCCCAAGCCCACGTCAGACCGTGGCGCAGCTGGCGGCTGAAGGTGATTTCAGCCTGTAAGCCGAGGTGAATCTGATGATTACCTGTGGGAGCGAATTCATTCGCGAATAGGTCAGTACAGTCGAAAAATCATGCCGTCTGTAATGCCCCCTTCGCGAATGAATCCGGTCCCACAAGTCTCGTAGCGGGCTGAAACTTCAATACCCCCGCGAAAAATCCACTTCCCCGCGCAATTGATCACCCGCCTCGTACGCCTTCAGGTTTTCCAGAAACAAACCGACCATTGCCACTGGCGACGTCGGCGCGGAACTGTGCCCTGTCAGCAACAAGCCCCAGGCGGTCCAGAATGGATGGCGTTGCGGCAGAGGCTCCTGGCGGCATACGTCAATCACGGCACCAGCCAGATGGCCTTCTTTCAGGGCTTCCACCAGATCGGCATCAACCACGGCCACGCCGCGTCCCACGTTCATGAACAAACCCGTAGGCTTGAATTTGGCGAACAGTTTCGCGTCGTACAGATCGTGGGTTTGCGGCGTGTTCGGCAGCAGGTTAATGACGTAATCAACCTCCCCTACCAGCCGATCCAGATCTTCCATGGCGCCAACTTCAACAAAAGGCGCTTGAGTACGAGCGCTTGAAGCGATGCCGTAGACCTGCACACCAAATGGCACGAGAAACTGCGCGACGCTCAGGCCGATATCACCCGCCCCCACGATCAACGCCTTGCGGCCTGCGAGGCTGTGGCCCGTGCGGTTGTCCCATTTGCGCTCGACCTGGCTGACCAGGCGGGCCAGGACTTCGCGTTCATGCCCCAACATATAGGTCAGAACGAACTCGGCCATCACCTGACCAAAAATGCCCACGGCACGGGTCAGACGGTAATCTCGGGTAAGGCCCTCAACCAGCAGCGGCGTAACGCCAGCCCAGGTTGATTGCATCCATGCGGGTTTGTGTCCCTGACGTAACAGGTTGGCCAGCAAGTCCGGCTGACCGAGCCAGACCGGGCAATCAGTGGCAAACCTGGACAGCTCGGCAGAGTCGCCAGTACTGAGGATTTCCAGCTCAGGCGCAGCCTTGCGCAACAACTGGGTATAGACAGGGTAATCGTGTTCGGCGATCAGAACGCGCATGGTTTCAAAACCTTAAAAACAATACATGCGACCGATGACCGGTAATACGCACATCATCGTGCGCACTGACCAGTACCAGTCTTTATAACGTCGGCTAACGGTTGTTCGCTCAGGCTCAGACCGGGTCGTTGCGACGCAACAACTCTTCGGGCAAGTGCTCGATGTACTCATCTTCTGCTGGCGGCATCTGCAGGTGGTAACCCTGGGTGTCGAGGTTTTCCAATACCTTGTTGATGTCCTCGCGAGACAAGGTGCGCTCAGGGCTCAGGACCAGATCAAACGCGTGAAACGGCTTGCCGAAAGCAACCATCAATTCCGGCGGTACGCGCTTGAGTTCATCACTCTTGAGCACGTAGAGGTACATCTCATTTCTCTTGCTGCTGCGGTAAATCGAGCAAATACGCTTCACTGCTGTTCTCCTGCGTTGGCCAGGCTGTCGAGCAGCGCTTGGCCCATCAATTCGCGGCGCCAGCCACGCAGCGAATCGGGCAATTGATAGGGGCCATCGGGAAAGCCGCTTTTGAGCAAGGCTTCGAGGGTCTTTTTGCGCAACATCAACTCTGGGGCCATATCCAGTTGTTCGGCATAGCGCTGGCCGACGGCACGAAGTGTCTTGATCACGGCCGCAGCCTCGATCGGCAAAGGCTCCGGCAACGCTGGCGGCCATTGATCTGGCGGCACGCTGGCCGATTTTTTAATCAGATCAAGAATGAATTCGCCATCCTGACGCACTGTCTTGGGGTGCATGTCGTCGATCTTCGCCAGCGCGGCCAGACTGTCGGGCTGCGTTCTGGCCAGCGGCCATAGCGAATGTTCGCGCACGATACGATTACGCGGCACATTACGGGCACGGGCTTCACGTTCACGCCAGGCACACAGTTCACGCAACACTGCCAACTGCGCGCGGGACAGCTTCCAGGCCAGCTTGGCGTCGCGATACACCTCGTACGGGTCAACGTCGCGACGCAGATTGGCAACCAGCTCCGCCCCGTCCTCCAGCAGCCAGACGTATTTTTCATCTGACAGGCGCGGACGCAAAATGCCGTACAGCTCGGCCAGATGCACCGCGTCTTCGGCGGCATAGCTGATCTGGGTCTCGGACAGCGGGCGTTGCAACCAGTCTGAACGGGTTTCGCCCTTGGGCAGATCGATGTTCAGTACGTCCTGAACCAGTCTCGAATAGCCCATCGAGAAGCCAAGGTTCAGGTAAGCCGCTGCCAGTTGGGTATCAAACAGCGGCGCTGGCAGACTGCCCGTCAGACGCAGCAGGACTTCCAGATCTTCGCTGCAGGCGTGAACCACTTTGATGACGCCGGGGTTTTCCAGCAGTGCCGACAACGGCCGCCAGTCATTGATCAACAGAGGGTCAATCAGCCAGGCGCTGGTACCGTCACCGATCTGCAGCAAGGCCGCGATAGGGTAAAAAGTGTCGACCCGCATGAACTCGGTGTCGAGGGCAACAAAGGGCAATGACTGCCACTGTGCGCAATGCAGGGCGAGGCTGTCGTCGTCGCGAATCCAGTGAATATCGATGGCCACACGGCTCTCCCTTGAAGAATGGCGCGCAGTATATATCGCCGTCAGCAATTACCGCGCATCTGTCCTACAAGTGTTGAACATCTTCATCTTGGATTTGCGGCTAATAAGGGCAAAAACCGACCGTTCATCGGGCCAGCGCGCCGACCTTCAGAACGCTAACTGCCCTTGCTCGTCGATTTGTAGCTTTACGCGCTCCAGACGCAACAGGAATTCCTTGCGATGCTTGCCACCACCATAACCGGTGAGTGAGCCGTCCGCGCCGATCACCCGATGGCACGGCAGAACGATGGACATGCGGTTACTGCCATTAGCCAGCCCTACAGCGCGACTGCCTCCCGGCTTACCCAGCAACAGCGCGATTTCGCCATAGGTGCAGGTGGTGCCGTAAGGGACCTGACGTAACGCTTCCCACACCTGATTCTGAAAAATACTGCCTGGCGTGTGCAGCGGTACTTCAAAGCGGGTCAACGCGCCTTCGAAGTAGCGTTTCAGTTCGTCTGCGACCTGCAGCAGATGGGGCGTATCACCTGCGCCAACCAGGTAACCATAACGGCTGCGCAGCTCTTCGATTTCGCGCATCAGGATCGGTCGATCAAGGAATTCGAGCATTACCAGCCCGCGCTTCTCCGCCATGGCCAGCATAGGGCCCAGAGGCGTTGGCAAGATTTTGAAATACAGCGGCTCGCCGGTGGAGGGTTTGGCCGGTTTGGTTTGGAGGAGATTTTTCAGGGCGGCGTTGAAGGCGAAGATCTGTTCAGTTCCTGCCTTGTCGATTCCTTCCAATACATCTCTCCTGTGCCTTGCCAGTTATCAGTGGAAAAACTGCCAACCTGTAGGAGCTGCCGAAGGCTGCGAAAGCGATCTATCTGATAAAACGCCTTCGCAGCCTTCGGCAGCTCCTACAAGTCACGCGTGACGCAAAGATCCTGCATAAAAGCGCCAGATGAGCCAAGTTTAAACCCATAAAAAAGCCGCGACAGGTTTGCCTGTCGCGGCTTTCGCTCATCCCGTCAGCCCGCGATCAAACCGCGCTGCGACGATAAGCCCGGTACTTCGGCTGCCAGAAGTTACGCTGGATCGCCTCAACCAGAAACTCTTCAGTAGTTTCCAGCGCCACGCCATCAGCCTGAGCCTGCTTGGCGACGGCCAGAGCGATCTTCTTGCTGACTTCCTGAATCTCCTTCAGCGGCGGCAATACCGCGTCGCCCTTGCCCGTCACCATCGGTGAACACTCAGCCAGCGCGTTGGACGCCGCCATCAGCATTTTGTCGGAGATCCGTGTGGCTTTTGCCGCGATCACACCCAGACCAATGCCCGGGAAGATGTAGGAGTTGTTGCACTGTGCGATGTGGAACGTGCGATCACCCACAGTCACCGGGGCAAATGGACTACCGGTTGCTACCAGCGCATCGCCGTTGGTCCAGGTCAGGACTTCCTGCGGGGTGACTTCGACCTTCGACGTCGGATTGGACAACGGCATGACCAGCGGCTTGGCGCAGTGTTTATGCATCTCGCGGATGATCTGCTCGGTGAACAGGCCACGCTGGCCGGACACGCCGATCAACACAGTCGGCTTGCCGTTAGTCACTACGTCCAGCAGCTCAGGGTAGCCCGAGCCACTCGACCAGCCCGCCACGTCGCCAGCTTTCTGAGCCAGGTTTTTCTGGAAGTCCAGCAGGTTGTCCATGCTGTCGGTCAACAGGCCAAAACGATCCACCATCATCACCCGCTTGCGGGCTTCTGCTTCCGTCAGGCCTTCAATCACCATCGCGGCGATGATGTGCTCGGCAATACCGCAACCGGCCGAACCCGCGCCGAGGAACACCACGCGCTGCTGACCGAGGGTTTCATTCTTGGCTTTACAGGCCGCCAGCAAGGTGCCGACCGCAACCGATGCAGTGCCCTGAATGTCGTCGTTGAAGCAGCACAGCTCGTCGCGGTACTTGTCCAGCAACGGCATGGCGTTGGTCTGGGCGAAGTCTTCGAACTGCAGCAGCACGTCCGGCCAGCGACGCTGAACAGCCTCGATGAACAGCGCGATGAAGTCTTCATATTCCTTGCCGGTCACCCGCTTGTTGCGCCAGCCCATGTACATCGGGTCGTCGAGCAACTCCTGATTGTTGGTGCCGACGTCCAGCACGATAGGCAACGTGTAAGCCGGGCTGATCCCGCCGCACGCGGTGTACAGCGACAGCTTGCCAATCGGAATGCCCATGCCACCGATGCCCTGATCACCCAGACCGAGAATCCGCTCGCTGTCCGTGACTACGATGATCTTGATGCGGTCCTTGGTGGCGCTGCGCAGAATATCGTCGATACGGTCGCGATCCGGATAAGAAATAAACAGACCACGGTGAGTACGATAGATTTTGGAGAATTCCTGACAGGCCTGCCCTACCGTCGGCGTGTAGATAATTGGCAGCATTTCATCGAGGTGAGAATCCAGCAGGCGGAAGAACAACGTTTCGTTGTTGTCCTGGATCGAACGCAGATAAATATGCTTGTCCAGATCACTCGCGCACTGCTGATACTGGCTGTACACCCGCGTCACTTGCTCTTCGATCGTCTCTACGTTTTGCGGTAGCAGCCCGATCAGATTGAATTCGACCCGCTCTTGCGGGGTAAAAGCACTGCCTTTATTCAGCAGGGGCATTTCCAGCAGCGAAGGGCCGGCATAGGAAATATATAAAGGTCGCGAAGTCTTGGTCATTTTCAGTTATCGCCTTTTCTTGTCTACTCGTATTCAGTCCGTACAACCGAGGCCGGCAACCCGGAATCTCCATTACAGAGCGCATCAGGGCCAGCCCCGAAAAATCGGGGGTCGTGAAATCAAGGTGCACATCTTACTCGCGCAAAATCGTGTTGCGACAATTTGCCGCTACTACATGGCGAAAGGATGGCAAAAAATCAGACTCGTATGCCCCGGCGCTGCTGGGTAGACTCGGAATTGTCACGGAATATGTTGACCACTGTAGGAGCTGCCGAAGGCTGCGAAGGCGTTTTTCATGCCACTCCGTATTTCGCAGCCTTCGGTAGCTCCTACAAAATCGTGCGTATCTTCCCCATTTCAATGAGGTAACCCATGCTCAACAACCGACGCTTCTCGGCATTCCTGTTTGACATGGACGGCACGCTGCTCAACTCCATCGTCGCCGCCGAGCGGGTCTGGACTCACTGGGCAGAACGCCACGGCCTGGACGTCAAAACATTTCTGCCCACTATCCACGGCGTGCGATGCATCGACACCATCCGCAACCTCAACCTGCCCGGCGTTGACGCAGAACGGGAAGCCGAAGCCATCTCACAAGCAGAAATTGACGATGTAGAAGGCGTCATCGAAGTCGCCGACGCCGCCCGCCTCCTCGCCTCTCTCCCGCCAGAGCGTTGGGCTATCGTCACCTCCGCCCCACGCGCCTTGGCCGAAGCGCGCCTGAAAGCCGCTGGCCTGAAACTACCGGTCAACATCGTCACATCCGAAGACGTCACCCAAGGCAAACCCTTCCCGGACTGCTTCCTGCTTGCAGCGAAACGTCTGGGCGTTGATCCGAAAGACTGCCTGGTATTCGAAGATGCACCCGCAGGTATTGCGGCGGCGGAAGCAGCAGGCGCGAGTGTGGTTGTGATTACGGCAACGCATGAGCATGAGATGGAGACGCGGCACGGGACGCTGGCGAGTTATGAAGGGGTGACGGTGGTGGTTGATGCTGAGGGGTTGGGGTTGATGCGGGTTTAGAGCAGGAAGTCAGCCCGCACCCAAGAGCCTGACTATCTAGATAGTAATCGTCGCGATCGTGGCACTAATGCCAGCGGCGACTGCCATGGAATACCAGAAAAACTCATCAGCAACCTCTCCAGCATCGACTCCGTGAGACCAAGCGCGGTAGGTATCTACCGCACTCGATACAGGTTGCGAGCCTAAGCTCTCCGCCCCGTTGTGATATTTCGTCCAGCCCTTCTCCTCGAAAAATAGCCGAATCCGGGCTCGAATGAACTCGCCTGCGCGAATATCGCCAACCTAAAAAACGACGAAAAATTGTCTCCAGTCGGATACACTTGGCAGTGACGTACACAATACAGCAGACACAAATTTTCACCCATTGGCACGCAGGCTTGCGCGACATACGGGCCAGGATCGCTATAGCGCGACGTATTGAGCGCGTATCGGCAGGTAATCTGGGAGACGTGAAAGCCGTCGGCGAAGGAGTGTCCGAGATGCGCGTAGATGTCGGCGCAGGATACAGAATCTATTTCACCACCCGGGACCGTACGATCATCGTGCTCCTGGTCGGCGGGGATAAATCAACTCAGCCGGGTGATATGAGGCAGGCAAAAATAATGGCGAAGGAGGTTTGATAAATGGCTGATACCCTGGTGCCGTTTGATATGGCAGAAATCCTTGACAGCGACGAGGCCATCAACGAATACCTCTCCCAGGTTCTTGCTGATGGTGATACGGACGAACTGATTCGTGCCGTTGGCCATGTAGCAAAAGCACGTGGCATGGCTCAGATAGCCAAGGATTCAGGGCTTGGCAGAGCCAGTCTGTACAAAGCTTTGGCTCCAGGGGCGAAGCCGCGCTTTGACACAGTACTGAAAGTATTAAATGCACTCGGAATCAAGCTGGTCACTCATCGTCCTTAACCAGAATTTCAACCCGAGGTAACCCATGCTCAACAACCGACGCTCTCGGCATTTCTGTTCGACATGGACGGCACGCTGCTCAATTCCATCGTCGCCGCCGAGCGGGTCTGGAATCACTGGGTAGAACGTCATGGCGTTGACGCAGCATGAGATAGAGACGCCGCACGCGACGCTGGCGAGCTATGAAGGGGTGACGGTGGTGGTTGATGCTGAGGGGTTGAGTCTCACTCGGAACTGACCATCAGACTGCATGCCAGCAAAAAGCGATTAGCTGAGTAGCCTGGCCAGCAACAGCGTTACCGTGGAAACTGCGCCAATCATGCCGATGGCAATTGCGACGGGATACCAGAAGATTTCTCGAGTCATTTTGCGAGCTTCAGTATTAAGCCTGTTTTTTTCAGCGCCGAGCTTGTCAGCCTCCAAAACCAGCTTGTGCGCTTCGGCTAACATTTTTTTGATCTCGGCTTTGGTTTTTTCGAGCTCGCCTTCAGTCATGACGTGTTCCTGCATGGTTTTCCCTGAAATGAGCGCCTATATGAGCCTGCGCCCCTGAAACTGATTTCCCTCGTTATGCCGAGTGGATTCAGGTTCATCTTCAGCCAATTCCAATTGGCGACTGCGGTAGTTATTCATATCTCCAGGCTCTCGACTATCAACCAGAGGAAAATCGGACGATTCCTAAACCCCCTTTGGCCCGCGTTAGCCGAGATCCCCTATCCCAGTGAGAAGTTCTGTGTTTGCCCGCTATCCGTTAAGACCGGCTTCAGACGGGAGGGCGGTATTTCTGCCGAAGAATATTTGATAAATGTCCCGACGCCCTCCCGGCTAAAGCCGGTCCTACGGGATGGCGTGGAACCTGTGGGGAGGCTTGCCCGCGATTCAGGCGCCGCCGGGCATCAGGTACACCGGGAACCACCCACACTCCTCCACCCGTCCAGCCAATCACCTCAATTCACTCATCAGCACCCAACCGTCTACGTCGAGCCACCAACGCTCGCCGAAATGACAAATTTGCGTAATCCATAAAAAGCCGCGCCAGATGATTCAGCGCCATCTCCTCGCCTTCACTGCCCACAACGAAGTCGAAGCCCAGGGCACGCTTGTTCTCGCCGGGTAGCAGCGACTCGAAAGTAATTGGCCGCTTATTGGTCTCTTTGGCTTCGTACAGGATGCGCAGTAGAGAAATAGTCGCGGTCATGATCGCCCCTTGCCAATCAGGTGTACTCAGGACAACCCAGACCTGCGCCCAAAAGCCGGGATTCTTTTCGGGTATGCCTGGCATCCGGCTCCTCCCTCTTGGGGAGCAAAATAAATTGGGCCCCAGCAGCACTCCTAGCTCGGAGCGATGGGAGTGGCGGCGCAAAAGACGAAAAAGCCCCGGCAAATGCCGTGGCTCGAAGAACCATAGAAAGCAAAAAGCCCAGCACTGTGGCTGGGCTTTGCTCGCGGAAAAACCACAAAGTAACGGTAAATCTATAGAACAGGCCCGGGCCTGTCGAGATTCTGTTTGAGTGACTAGTTCGACATTTTGCAATCTTCGAACATTGGAGTTTTGATCACATCGCCCTTGCCCGTACAAATCACTGTAACGTTCTGACCTTTTTTCAATTGAGCCATCACTTCTAGATCAGATTTATCGAACTGGAATTGCGGCCCCATAAACTGATTTTTACTGGCCAAAACCAGATACGGCCTGCCTCTGTAATCAGTATTGATATCATCAATGCGCCCAGTGATCTTGACCTGCTTGCCCTTGAATAGAATATCAGCGGCGACCGTATTCTCCTCATAACTTGAGGAGACCTGCGAAGCTGTATATACCTTCAAAGGCTCCGCCGGTGCAGCTTTCGCTGCTGGTTGGGCAGGAGCAACTTGAGCCGCTGGCTGGGCAGGGGTCTGCACTGCCTCGTCAGTTTTGGGTGATGACGGCGCTGCAAAAATGACTACCAAACTGAGGATTAACCAGCCAAAGCCAAGTACGCGCGACAGCGTGGAATGACCTTTTCGAAACAGAAACCACGAAAAGATAACCGGAAAAAAAACGATCCCCGCCCCGAGAAGAAAACCAACTTTTCGTGTGGATGGTGCATTTACATCATTCATTTCGCTCTCCATGGCGATCTGTAAAGGCGCACATTCTGGACTGCGCAACACCAAATTGCCATCATCACAACGACTCTTGGTTAAGCTGCTTTGCGACAGAACTCCAACGCGCTATATATCCACGCCAAGCCAGCCTTCCAGAGCTGCCTGGTTTTCTCTTCGCCAAAGCCCGTTTCCTGAGCTGGCCACATGAGCGGATCACCCAAGGTAGCCTTGTCGATGCCGGTCAGTGGCACATTACCCAGGCGCGGCTGTAAGTGGCACTTGATCAGCGATGCGCCAGTCTTCTTGCGCTTATCAGACAGGCTAAGGTCGCGGACCATGCGGTCGGCGTAAAAGTCGAGCAGCTCACCGGTCAGCAGCCACCTCGACAGGTTGGTACCGGCACCGGCGTAGAGGCCAGGCGGATACCCGCCGACACCAAAAGCATGGCCGGTATGTTTCGCAGATGATGGGGTTCAGGGAGGACTAGAGCGTCCCTTAAAGGTCTAGAGCAGACGATATTTGCCCTAAACCTGCCCTAGACTTTAAGACCAGAAACGAAAAACCCCCGATAACTTCAACGTTATCAGGGGTTTGGCGTGTAGCAATAATGGCGGAGAGATAGGGATTTGAACCCTAGGTACTGTCGCCAGTACAACGGATTTCGAATCCGTCCCGTTCGGCCACTCCGGCATCTCTCCAACGGCGCGCATCATAACAGTTCAATCGCAGAAGGCGATACCTTTTGCTAATTTTTTTTCGTGCTATCAAGCGCTTGCGTTACTTTTTTCCGTCTTAGAGCGGTACGCCCAGACGGTTGGCGACTTCTTCGTAGGCTTCGATGACGTCACCGAGGCCCTGGCGGAAGCGGTCTTTGTCCATTTTCTTCTTGGTGTCTTTGTCCCACAGACGGCAGCCGTCCGGGCTGAATTCGTCGCCTAGGACGATGGAGCCGTCGCTGAACACGCCAAATTCGAGTTTGAAGTCGACCAGCAGCAGGCCGGCGTCATCGAACAGTTTGCTCAGGACTTCGTTGACCTTGAGCGACAGTTCTTTCATGCGAACCAGTTGCTCGGCGGTGCCCCAGCCGAATGCCACAACGTGGGATTCGTTGATGAACGGGTCGCCCTTGGCATCGTCCTTCAGGAACAGCTCGAAGGTGTACGGGTTGAGCTTGAGGCCCTCTTCAACGCCCAGGCGCTTTACCAGGCTACCGGCGGCGTAGTTACGCACGACGCATTCGACCGGGATCATGTCGAGCTTTTTGACCAGGACTTCGTTGTCGGCCAGCAGCTTGTCGAATTGGGTCGGAATGCCTGCAGCTTCGAGCTTCTGCATAATGAAGGCGTTGAACTTGTTGTTCACCATGCCTTTACGGTCCAGCTGTTCGATACGCTTGCCGTCGAACGCCGAAGTGTCGTTACGGAACAGCAGGATCAAGCGGTCAGCGTCGTCGGTCTTGTAAACCGACTTGGCTTTGCCGCGGTAGAGTTCTTCACGTTTTTCCATGATGGGCTCCGCTTGCTAAGTAGTTGGGCTAGGCGATATGTCGCCAGTCGAGCCCTGAATCTTGATCGGCCAATTGTAACCAGTCCGGATCGCACCCTAAGGTGTCGACGAAACATTGCCGGGCCAGATGCGGCAGATTGTTCTTGCTGCTGAGGTGGGCCAGTACCAGATGTTGCAGGTCCTGCCAGCCCAACTCGTTCACCAGGCTTGCGGCCTGATGGTTGTTCAAATGTCCTTCGCTGCCACCGACCCGCTGCTTCAGGAAGTACGGGTAGTGACCGCGGGCAAGCATGTCCCGGCAGTGGTTGGACTCGATCATCAGGGCGTCCAGACCGTGGTAGCTTTGCAGCACCGTCGGGCAGTACGAACCCAGATCCGTCAGCAGACCAAAACGACGCGTGCCGTCGGTGAAGACAAACTGCGTCGGCTCAAGGGCATCGTGAGCGACGGACACCACGTGGATGTTCAACGCTCCCAACTGCAAATCCTGCCCGCCTGCCAGATACCCGGCGACTTCAACAGGCTTGCGCAACCCTCGCGCCGTGCCACTGCTCATGTACACCGGCAGATTGTAGCGCCGAGACAGCAAACCCACGCCATGCACGTGATCGGCATGTTCGTGGGTTACCAGAATCGCACTCAACTGATGCGCGCTAAGCCCTAGCCGCGCCAGTCGTCGTTCGGTTTCCCGCAGGGAGAAACCGCAATCCACCAGCACATGCGTATTACCGCTGGCTACCAGCGTGCCATTCCCTTGGCTGCCGCTGCCTAATACTGCGAAACGCACTTAACCCAGGTTGTCTTGAATGACACCCAGTACGCGACGGGCAACATCTGCCGGCGCGACGGTGTTGATGTTTTTCTCAACGGTTACCTGAACGTTGTCACCCACTTTGCTCAAGCGCACTTGATAACGCTCGGCACGGGCATCGATCTCTTCCTTGGTTTCCTTGCTGCCGAACAGGCGGCCGAAGAAACCAGGTTTGTTCTCAGGCGTATCAGCCCGCTCTGCCAGGTTGATGTAGTACAGACCCAGGCTGCGGTTGATGTCTTCTACGCGCCATTCACCCTGATTGAGTGCACGACCGACGCTTGACCAGGCACGATCCAGATCCGAACCGACGTTCAGAACCGGGTTGCCGCTGCCGTCTTCGCTCAAGGCAACACGGCTTGGGGTGTCGTAGTCACGCGCGGCCAGCAGCGACACGGAGCCGCCCTGTTCTGCGCTGCGGCTCAGACTGGCCAGCATGTCATCGGTCAACGCAGCATCGAGCGCCACGTTGGTAGCGCGATCAGTGAACGGGACGTCAGCGGTGCTGCCCGCTGGGCGCTCAGCGCTGACCACGTAGATCTCGCTGGTGTTGCGCTGCACGCCCGGCTCGATACGTACTCGCACGCGGGTTTCTGCATCGGAAGCCGTGCCGCTGGCACTCAGGCGCTTGGCGACGACCGCGGACAGCTCGTCCAGACGCTGCCACGTAGTGCTGAACTCACCTGTTTGCGGGCGATCTTCGGCGATACGGAAACCGTTATCTTCGAAATACTGATGCGCTACAGGCCAGACTTCAGCAGGCGCACGTTGAGCGAGCACCCAACTGTTATTGCCGCTCTTCTGCAGGCTGAAATCGCTGGCATCGGCAACGGTCGACAGAGGTTGCGGACGAGGTACGACGAATTCACCTTTGACGGTGTCATCTGCCACGTTACGCGGGATCGGCAGCAGCGGGTCGAGACGCTTGGTCTCCGAAACACCCGGCGGGATCTGCATCGGTGCAGTTTGCTGTGCTTCGAGGTAATCGCTGCCACGGTCACGGAAGTAACCATCTTCACCCCACAGCCAACCGCAACCGCTGGTGCTGGAGATAATCAAGGCAAGTGCGGAAAGTCCGGCCAATCGCTTCATTGCGTAATGCTTCCTCAATTAAACCAGAACGCCGGACTGGCGCAGGGCCTGACGCAGCGGTTCGTGACAGGCCTGGCTGAGCCAGGTGAGCGGCAGACGGATACCGTCCGGCATCAAACCCATTTCGTTCAGGGCCCATTTCACGGGGATAGGGTTGGATTCGATAAACAGGGTCTTGTTGAGCGGCATCAGTTTTTCATTGATCGCCCGCGCAGCTTCAGCGTCACCACGCATGGCCGCAGCACACAACTCACTCATGGCACGCGGTGCAACGTTGGCGGTCACGGAAATGTTGCCTTTGCCACCCAGCAGCATCAATTCGACGGCTGTCGCGTCATCACCGGAATACACCAGGAAGTCGCTGCTGACGCCCGCCAGGATGTCCTTGGCGCGCTGCAGATCACCCGTCGCTTCCTTGATGCCGATGATGTTCGGCACGGTGGACAAGCGCACAACAGTCTCTGCCAGCATGTCGCAGGCGGTACGGCCCGGCACGTTGTAAAGGATCTGCGGGATGTCTACTGCTTCGGCAATAGCCTTGAAGTGCTGATACAGGCCTTCCTGAGTCGGCTTGTTGTAATACGGCGTGACCAGAAGGCACGCGTCGGCGCCTGCGCGCTTGGCGTTGTTGGTCAGCTCGATCGCTTCACGCGTTGAGTTTGCGCCTGTGCCTGCGATAACAGGAATACGCCCTGCCACCTGATCGACCACACGACGGATCACCTCGATGTGTTCATTCACATCAAGCGTGGCCGATTCACCTGTGGTGCCAACGGCAACAATGGCGTTGGTGCCCTCTTGCAGGTGGAAGTCCACCAGTTTGCTCAGGCTGTCCCAGTCCAGACGTCCCTGTGCATCCATGGGTGTGACCAGTGCCACCATACTGCCCGCAATCATGCAACCGCTCCTGCCGGAAAAAGAGAGCCGTAATGGTACTGGCGCTATCAGCCTTGTACAAGCGAAGTACCACGCTGTGAGCATTCCCCTGAGCGATGGTTTTCGCTACCCTTCGTTCTTTGATCGGTACTGGTCATCTGCGCGCCTCATTCATTCGGTCGATTTAAACGTCAGAACCCCTGCTCCAGCGCTGTTGCAGCCTGCCTTTGGCCAATCGGGCAGACGCACCTCGCCAGGGTTGCGGTTGTCGTCTGACGCTGTTGATCGTCGATTCGGCCCCGCAAGCCAATAAATGTACCGACCGCTCATCGTCTAGGAATGCTGCATGTCGTCCACCCCCACAGTTCGCGAACAATTCCTTGTCATCAGTGCCCTTGGCGCAAACCCAATGGAGCTGACCAACGTCCTGTGCCGTGCCAGTCACGAAAGCCGTTGCTCGGTAGTCAGCTCGCGCCTGACCCGTCACGGCGAATACAGTGCGTTGATTCTTCAGGTTTCCGGTAGCTGGGATGCCCTGGCCCGCCTGGAAACAGGCCTGCCCGGCCTGTCCAAGAAGCACGACTTCACCACCAGCGTGGTACGCAGTGCCACGCTGGAAAGCCGTCCAGAGGCGCTGCCTTACGTGGCTTACGTCAGCTCGGCGTATCGCCCGGACATCATCAATGAGCTGTGCCAGTTCTTCATGGACCACAACGTGGAACTGGAAAACCTGATCTGCGATACCTATCTGGCTCCGCAGACCGGCGGCACCATGCTCAACGCAACCTTCACCGTGACCTTGCCTGCGGGCATCCAGATCAGTTGGCTGCGCGATCAGTTTCTGGATTTCGCCGACGCGCTGAACCTGGATGCACTGATCGAACCGTGGCGCCCGCAAGCCCCCATGTAAGGAAGTCCCATGGCTGTAGCAGTAGATCAACCGGTTAGCGATTTTCAGGTGCAAGCCACTAGCGGACAGGCCGTGAGCCTGTCCGAACTCAAGGGCAAGCAGGTCGTGATTTATTTCTACCCGAAAGACAGCACGCCAGGCTGCACCACTCAGGGTCAGAACTTTCGCGATCAACATGAGCAGTTTCAGGCGGCCAACACCCTGGTGTTTGGTGTGTCAAGGGACAGCCTCAAGTCTCACGAGAATTTCAAGGCCAAGCAGTCGTTCCCGTTCGAGCTGATTTCGGACAAGGACGAAGCCCTTTGCCAGCTGTTTGATGTGATCAAGCTCAAGAAGCTGTACGGCAAGGAATACCTTGGCGTGGATCGCAGCACCTTTTTGATCGACAAGGACGGTGTGCTACGCCACGAATGGCGCGGCGTGAAAGTGCCGGGGCATGTGGAAGCGGTGCTGGAACAGGCTCAGGCGTTGAATAAAGCCTGAAGCCTTGGTGCGCTTTCAACCGCTATCGCGAGCAAGCTCGCTCCTACAGAAGAATGCGTTTCAATCTGTAGGAGCGACCGGGGTGGCGCTCCACCTTGCTCGCGATGGCGTCGGTGCTTACAACAAAGGCGCCACGGTAGGCTCCTGCCTTGGCCACGCGTCCAGCACGGCCTTGAACAGGGTCGCCAGCGGAATCGCGAAGAAGATCCCCCAGAAGCCCCACAACCCGCCAAACAAAAGTACAGCGCAGATGATTGCGACCGGGTGCAGGTTGACCGCCTCCGAAAACAGCAGTGGCACCAGCACGTTGCCGTCCAGCGCCTGAATCACGCCGTAGACCACCATCAGGTAGATGAACTGGTCACTCCAGCCCCACTGAAACAACGCGATCAAGGCCACCGGTACGGTCACCACCACCGCGCCGACGTATGGCACCACCACGGAAATCCCCACCAGCATCGCCAGCAACGCAGCGTAGTTAAGCCCCAGCGCCACAAAACCGATGTAGGTCACGCCACCACAAATAAATATCTCGATGACTTTGCCGCGAATGTAGTTGGCGATCTGCCGATTCATTTCTTCGGCAACACGCGTCATCAAAGCGCGTTCGCGTGGCAGGTAGCTGACCACCCAGCGGCCAATGAGACGACGATCCTTGAGAAAGAAGAACACCAGGATCGGCACCAGCACGAGATAAATCATGACGTTGGCCAGCAACGGCAAACTGGACAGCGAGAAAGTCAGTGCCCACTGGCCGAACTTGCCGATCTCGCCACGTGCGACTTCGATGGCATGCAGCACCTGTTCGTCGGAAACCAGATGCGGATAACGCTCGGGCAACAGCAGCAATAACGACTGCCATTTGGCAAGCATGCCCGGCAGCTCATTGAACAGCGTGATCAATTGATGCCAGAGCAGCGGCACCAGGACCAGCAAGAACACCAGCAACGCCCCCATGAACAGCATGAAGACCAGGCCGACCGCGCCGGATTCGGGCACCCGAAAACGCTCAAGCAGGCTCACCAGCCCTTGCATCAGGAACGCCAGCACCATCCCGGCCAGCACGGGCGCGAGCATGCCGCCAAGGGTCAGAACAATGGTGAACGCCAGAAACAGCAACACCGCGAGCACAACCGCCTCTTCATCGGAAAAGTAGCGTTGTACCCAGTTGCGAAGCACGTTGAACATCAAAAATCCTTTTGAAGCGGATGGGCCTGTTTCGGTTACGCCTTACGCAGCCAGTAGGTGTAGATCCCGGCCTCGGCTTCCTCATGAAGCAATTCATGGCCAGCAAGCCTGGCGAAGGAACGGAAGTCGCGCTGGGATCCGGCGTCGGTAGCGATGACCTTGAGTACGGCGCCGCGGTTCAGGCGGTTGAGCTCCAGTTTGGCCTTGAGCAACGGCAGCGGGCAATTAAGGCCGCTTGCGTCGACTTCAGCGTCACAGCTTTCGGGGCGCGTTACAGCGTCAGACATCGTTTCTCTCCGGGCAGGCACATCAAATTGCTATACGAAGGCAAAATGTTTCTATCAGATACATCTTCGAGGCCGGAAGAATACCGCACTCTGGCCATCAAGCCATTTAGACGGCTACAGTAGAGGTTCTCCAACTCAGAGCTCCATGGATGAATTTTCTGCGCCCCACCCTGCTGACGCTCGCATGCCTGATGACTGTTCCTGCGCATGCCGATGACCTGCCGTCCCTCGGCGATGCCAGTTCCGCGATTGTTTCGCCGGAGCAGGAACACCAGTTGGGCCGTGCCTGGCTTGGGCTGCTTCGTGGTCAGGTCTCGCAACTTTCCGACCCTCAGCTCAAGGACTTCGTCGAGACCTCGGTCTACAGCCTGGCGGAAACCAGCCAGGTACAGGACCGACGCCTTGAGTTCATTCTGATCAACAGCCCGCAACTCAACGCCTTCGCCGCACCCGGCGGGATTATCGGCGTCAACGGCGGTTTGTTCCTCAATGCCCAGACTGAAGGCGAATACGCTTCGGTACTGGCGCACGAACTGGCTCACTTGTCGCAACGCCACTTTGCTCGTGGTGTTGAAGCCCAACAGCGCATGCAAGTGCCCGTCATGGCAGCAATGCTTGCGGGGATTGTCATGGCCGCTGCGGGAGCGGGCGATGCAGGCATTGCGGCCATCGCGGGCTCACAGGCCGCGGCCATTCAGGAACAGCGTCGTTTCTCCCGCCAGAACGAGCAGGAAGCCGACCGGATCGGCATTCTCAATCTGGAAAAGGCCGGCTACGACCCGCGCAACATGCCGACCATGTTTGAGCGTTTGATGCGTCAGTATCGCTTCGACGCCAAGCCTCCTGAATTTCTGCTGACTCACCCGGTAACTGAATCGCGGATCGCGGACACCCGTAACCGCGCCGAACAAGCAAAACCGGGCGGCAAGGAAGACAGCGTGCGCTACCAGCTGATGCGTGCGCGGGTGGCGTTGATCTACGAAGAAACACCGGGGATTGCCGCCAAGCGCTTTCGTGCCCAACTGACCGAGACCCCAAATTCGGCCCCTGCGCGCTACGGCCTCGCTATCGCGCAGATCAAAGGTGGGCAGCTCAACGAAGCACGGGAAACCCTCAAGCCGTTGATCGACAAGTCACCTAACGACATCACCTACAACCTGACGCAGATTGATCTGGACATCACCAACAACCGGCTCAATGACGCACAACAACGCGTGGACCGGATGCTGACTCAATATCCTGACAACTATCCGTTGAATCAGGTTCGGGTTGATGTGCTACTCAAACAGAATCGTACCGCTGAAGCGGAGAAATCCCTGAACGGGCTGTTGAAAAACCGTCCTGATGATCCGGACATCTGGTATCTGGTCGCTGAGACCCGTGGTTTGAACGGCAACACTATTGGTCTGCATCAGGCCCGTGCCGAGTACTTCGCGCTGGTGGGTGATTTCAGGCAGGCCATCCAGCAACTGGACTTCGCCAAACGTCGGGCGAACAACAACTTCCAGCTGGCTTCACGCATTGATGCGCGGCAGAAGGAATTGGCGGATCAGGAGCGGATGGTCAAGGACATGATGTAACGCTAAAGCGCGGCAAGCACCGCTCCCACAGGTTGGCATTGATTTCAAACTCAATGGCGCACCTGTGGGACCGAATTCATTCGGGAAGACGGCGTTTCACTCAATACAAAGGCTGCGGATGTACTGGCCCCTTCGCGAATAAATTCGCTCCCACAGTGAATCGATCTGGCAGGGAAACATAGAATCCCCCACAGGGATAGCATTCCACTTCAGGTAAGTTGCCAGGCGGTATCAAGCATTCCCCATCTGACGCATCCGCGCAGCCTGGGTAAAATCCAGCATCCGCTGCAATGGACGTACCGCATGGGGAATAACTGCAGGATCGACGAAGATCTCGTTAGTACCCTCGCGCAAACACTGCAATGTACGTTCAAGCGTGTTCATCGCCATCCACGGGCAATGCGCGCAACTGCGGCAGGCCGCGCCGTTACCGGCAGTGGGCGCTTCGATGAAAATCTTGTCCGGGCACAGCTGCTGCATCTTGTAGAAAATGCCGCGATCAGTAGCCACGATGAACATCTTGTTCGGCAGCGTCTGTGCGGCCTTGATCATCTGGCTGGTCGAACCCACCGCATCGGCCAGATCGATCACCGACTCGGGCGACTCAGGGTGAACCAGAATCGCCGCCTCCGGAAACAGCGCTTTCATGTCCTCAAGCTGCTTGGACTTAAACTCTTCATGGACGATACAGGCACCGTCCCAGAGCAGCATGTCAGCACCGGTTTCACGCTGGATATAACGACCCAGGTGTTTGTCTGGCGCCCAGATGATTTTCTCGCCGTTGTCCATCAGGCTTTCAACGACTTCCAGCGCGCAACCGGAGGTCACGACCCAGTCGGCACGGGCTTTGACAGCGGCCGAGGTATTGGCATACACCACCACCGTACGCTCCGGATACTGATCGCAGAACGCTGTGAACTCGTCTACCGGGCAACCCAGATCCAGCGAGCAGGTCGCCTCAAGCGTCGGCATCAGTACACGTTTTTCAGGGTTGAGGATTTTGGCGGTCTCGCCCATGAAGCGCACGCCAGCCACCAGGACGGTTTTCGCCGAATGGTTATTGCTGAAACGGGCCATTTCCAGTGAGTCGGAGACACAACCGCCGGTCTCCTCCGCCAACGCCTGAATCACCGGATCGCAGTAATAATGCGCCACCAGCACAGCGTCCTGAGCCTTGAGCTCGGCCGCAATGGCTGCGCGGTAGTGGGCCTGTTCTTCGACGCTCAGCTCTTTAGGCTGCTTGGCATCAAGATGGGCCTGGACCAACAGGCGTTCGGAAATTTGCGTCATGTTCGCTGAACCTGCAAGCGCTCTGATAGCGCACAAGGCGAGTTTACACCCGAAAAGCAGACACAAAAAAAGCTGGAATACCTCATTTTCACGGGCCTTCCAGCTTTATAAGTATGTCGACCTGGGGTCGTGGTTCGGTCTTGGAGCCAGTCGTTCACGTCCGATGGCTCAAGCCGCTGAAGGCGGGCGGATTTTAGCCAGCCCCTTTCAGATTTACCATCTGTTTCAGCGGTCTGCGATGCAGGGTCAATTCCCCTCGATAAAACAGCAAATGCGTTGACGCTTTATTCCAGAAATACGCAGCCCTTATTTCTGAGACTGTCAATAACCCAACGGCGATCGTTATGACCTTCAGCGATATCCAGAAGTTGCTGGGTTTCAGCCGCATGTTTGGCGCTGGATTTCTTCAGCACGTCATCAACTTCATTAAACGGGATGCACAGCAAACCATCATCATCACCGACAATCATATCGCCTGGTTCAATTACCATTCCGTTGATTGCAACAGGAACATTGATTTCACCGGGACCGTCTTTATAAGGACCGCGATGAGTAATACCGGCGGCAAAAACAGGAAAGTCATCAGCGCCAATGCTCGCTGCGTCTCGAATAGCGCCGTTGATGACAATACCGCCCAAGCGCTTCTTGATGGCGTAAGCGACCATCAACTCACCGATGATTGCGTTGGTCAGATCCCCCCCGGCATCCACCACAATCACATCGCCAGGTTGGGCGATATCGAGGGCGTAATGCACCATCAGGTTATCGCCGGGCCGGCACTTCACCGTCAGCGCGGGGCCCGCCAGCACGCCGGAACGGTGCATAGGCCGCAAGGTTGCGCCACCGGCCGCCATGCGGTTCATTGAGTCACTGACGTTGGCCACGGGCACCTTACGATAACCTTCGACTTGCTCCACACTTACCTGACGGGTGCGTTTCAATACTCTGAATCCACTGGACATGATGTCGCCTCACTATGCACTGACGGACCAACGCCAACAACGGCGCTCCATCTTGAGTTAGATAACTATTTAAAAACGAACGCTAAAACCTGGAGAAAACTTTCTTCAGGGCGAACGAAGCCGCGCCCCGGATACCGGAATCGAAATAACGAATGAAGCCTGAATAAACAACGATACGGTTAACGTGTTTCCTGTATTAGCCGGCAAGATTCAAGTTGTAGGTATACGCCGCCGTCTGACTGAACAGAAAGCGTTTCTCCCCCGCTGTAAAATCAGCGGTTATTTTCTTGAAGGCATTCCACATCACGCCATAGGAATACATACCCTTATCCACCGGAAAGTTACTTTCAAACATGCAACGCTCCACACCGAACGCTTCGATGCAGTGCAGGATATAAGGACGCCATAACTCGGCGAGCGTGTCCGAGTCAGGCGGAAGTTCACGGGTATGCAACGCGAAGCCTCCAACGTCCATGCCCAACCCGCCCAGCTTGACCAACACATTGGGGCAATTGGCCAATTGGCAGATAAGCCGCGACCACTGAGCGAAGACCTCTTTCCGACGACCGGCATACGGGCCGATGCCTATGGGCCCGCCCACGTGATCCAGCACGATCACTTGATCCGGAAAGGACCTGGCCAGATCCAGAATTTCCTCGAGCTGGGTGTGATAGCCCCAGACATCCAGCGCCAGCCCGTAATCCTTGAGAAGACTCACGCCCTTGCGAAAGTGCGTGTCCAGGAGGATGCCGGACGGCGGCGGCCTGGGGTTTGAAACCACCTGCGGATCGGCGTGCCAGGCTGTGACGTTACGAATGCCCTGCAAGCGTGGTCCGGCCCGTTCAAGCATCTCTTCCAGTACTGGCACCACCGCCTGCCCCAGACGCAGATCCGCACCGGCCACGATGGCGCTGCAAATCCGCGCCGGACCATACAGACCGCTGGCGCTGAGCGCCGCTATACCGTTGGCGAACTCCACCTCACCCACGCACTGGAATGACTCGGGCCGATCCAGGTTGTACATCGAGCGGCATTGCACATACACCGATGCCACGACCCGATGACCGCTGTCGAGGTCGTCCAGATAGTCATCCAGCAGGTAATGGTTTTCCGGACGATCCCACAGATGGTGATGCGCATCGACAATCGCCAACTGCGGATCAATCGCAGGTTCATCCACCCGCGCCAGCCAATCCTTGCGAACGGGCAGGTGCGGCGATCCTGACGGCTTCATCAGTGCGCCCGAATATCAGAGATGAACTTGGCCGCACGCGGGTGTTTCGGCGCCGTAAAGAAGTCTTCCGGCGCGGCGCCCTCCAGCACCTGACCCGCGTCCATGAACCAGATACGGTCAGCCACTTCCCGGGCAAAGCCCATTTCATGGGTCACGCAGATCATGGTCATGCCTTCGGACGCGAGATCTTTCATGACCTGCAGCACCTCGCCAACCATTTCCGGGTCCAGCGCGCTGGTCGGCTCATCGAACAACATCACCGGTGGCTCCATCGCCAAGGCCCGGGCAATCGCCACCCGCTGTTGCTGACCACCCGACAATTGCAGCGGCATGGCATCGGCCTTGTGTGCCAGCCCGACCTTGGCCAGCAGGTCACGAGCGGTTTTTGCAGCGTCGGTCTTGTTACGGTTGAGCACCGTGATCGGCCCGATCATCACGTTATCCAGCACGCTCATGTGCGGGAACAGGTTGAAGTTCTGGAAGACGAAACCCACCCGGCTGCGCAAGGCATTGAGGTTCTTTTTCGAGGCATGAACGTCTTCGCCGGAAATCAGAATGCTGCCATCCTGGATTTCCTCAAGGCGGTTCACGGTACGAATCAGCGTGGACTTACCCGACCCCGAAGGTCCGCACACTACAACCACTTCACCAGCGGATACCTGCTCAGTGATATCGCTCAGTGCGCGATATTCGCCATACCACTTGTTCACGTTCTTGAATTCGATCATTTCGGTTGCCCCACCAGAACTGGATTTTCTTCAACGCTGTCATTTGTGGCGCGGGCAGAACCCAGGCGCTTGCGGTTGATGGTGTCTTCCAGCCATTTGGCGAGACGACTCAGCGAGAAGCACAACACAAAGTAGAAACCGGCCAGCAGCGCATAGACCTCGAACGGCTGGGTCAATAGCTGGTTGTTGATCTGATAGGCCGCGAAGGTGACTTCCTGCGTACCGATCAGGTAAGCCAACGAAGTGTTTTTTGTGATCATGATGAATTGGTTGAGGATGCTCGGCAGCATGTTGAACAGCGCCTGCGGCAGCACGATCTTGCGCATGCACTGGCCGTAGCTCATGCCAATCGCCCGGGCGGCTTCAACCTGGCCTTTGGGCACGGCGTTGATCCCGGCCCTTACCACTTCACCCAGATACGCACCCTCGTACACCACCAGTGCCACCAGCATGGTGACGAAGCCGGAGATGTTGATGCCGGTAATCAACGGCACTGCGAAGTAACACCAGAAGATCAGCAACAGCAGCGGGATCGCCCGCACGACATAGGTGTAACCCATGGCCACGTTGCGAATCGGTGCAATGGATGACGTACGCGCCAGACCCATCATGACTGCCAGCGGGAACGAAATAATCAGCGCCAGCAACGCGATGATGACAGTCAGCGCCAG
Source organism: Pseudomonas viridiflava (assembly GCF_900602065.1). Lineage (GTDB taxonomy): Bacteria > Pseudomonadota > Gammaproteobacteria > Pseudomonadales > Pseudomonadaceae > Aquipseudomonas. Next base: position 75,258 of record NZ_UWFN01000265.1, read on the forward strand.
ACCGCCCAGCGGTCCCTGTGGATACTGGCCGACCAGCAGCATGATCCCGTAATCGTGAAGTATCTCGAGCATGGTTACCTCGCCATCCGCAGGTCGATGCGTCGCTGCCAGACGGCACCCAGAATCATGATCGTCCAGGAGCCGATCAGGTAGAACAGACTTGCCACGGCAAAGGTCTGGAAGGTCATGTAGGTTTCACCTTCGATTTGCCGCGTGATGTACATCATTTCTGCTGTACCGATGGCCATGGCCAATGCAGTGGTCTTGAACAGGGAAAGCGCCTGATTGACCAGCGATGGAGCCGATGCGCGCATGGCCTGCGGAATCAGAATCTTGCGCAGGGTTTGCACGTAATTGATCCCCAGCGCACGGGCCGCTTCGGTCTGGCCGTTGGGCAAAGAACGGAAGCCGCTGCGCAGGTCCTCGGACACGTAAGCCGCGCTGTTCAACGTCAGGGCGATGACGGCGAAAATCACTTCGCCGCCGTGGCCGTTGATCCAGTCCTGTGCAGCCAGCGGCAGCAGTTGCGGGATGCCGAAATACCACACAAACAACTGCACAAGGCTGGGTACGTTGCGGTGATATTCAACGAAGACTGCCACCACGAAGTCACCGATCCGGCCGGGGATCAGGCGGATCCCCATCAACAGGCAAGCCAGAACGAAGGCCAGCACTGCCGAGATGAAGAACAGTTGCAGTGTTACCCCTGCCCCGCCCAGAAACGCGTGCAGGTAGTCCCCCTGAAGCAGGGAACCGAAGCCATTGAAAATTGACACAAGCACCTCAATCGGGCCGCGTGAAGCGGCCCGCTTTCAATCACTGGAAATCAGAGAGCGGTGTGAGTTTCTTCTCACGTACCAGCTTGTATTCAGTCTGGTCGCCGTACCAGTGATCCCAGAGTGCTTGCAGCTCACCGCTGGCTTCCATGTCCACCAATGCCTGATTGATAGCGTTGGTCAGTGCAGTTTCGCCTTTTTTGACACCTACGCAGTTGGGCTCGAAGTGCAGCGCCTGATCAAGGAAGCGCATGTTCTGACTGCGAGTATGGAAGCGGATCGATGCCGGCTCGGTCATTGCCATGCCCTGGACCTTGCCTTGCTGCAGAGCGAGGAACGCTGAAGGTGCGTCTTCGAAACCTACGACCTTGGCGTCGGTGATTTGCTGGCGCGCATACAACTCCGGCGTGGAGCTCTTGATGGCACTGACGCGTTTGTCCGCCAGATCAGCGAAGGTCTTGATGCCGCTGTCGCCTTTGACCAGCACCTTGATCGGCACCTGATAGTAAGCCGAAGAGAAATCGATCTGCTCGGCACGCTCCTTGGTGTAACCCAGCGCGGCTGCCACTACATCGGCGCGGCCGGAAATCAGCGTCGGGATCCGCGCACTGACGGCAACGCCCTGCAACTCGGCTTTGACGCCCAGATGCTTGGCCAGGGATTTACACAAATCGACATCCAGACCAACGATTTCCCGGGTGGTCGGATCCTGGTATCCCAACGGCACGCTGTCAGTCAACGTCGCGCAACGCAGGGTTCCGCGATCCTTGACGTCTTGCAGACCATCAGCCATTGCCGTGGTTGCTGCCATCAACCCCATCAAAGTAAGCAAAACCTTTTTCATCATTGTCGGTATCTCTTCAAGAATGAGGGCAGAAATAAAAGCGGATCTTTTTTTAGTTTTTTTGAAAGCAGTTTTTGCTCACGACTCACCTCAACTCAATGCCTGGCATGCCTCCTTCATTCTGCGGCAGCCTTCGGTAATGATCTCAGTCGACGTGGCAAACGAGAGACGCAGATAAGGTGACAGGCCGTAAGCCGCACCATCGAGCACCGCGACGTTCGCGCTCTCGAGCAAATAGTTGCGTACATCCAGATCCGACTGCAGCACTACACCGTCTGGCGTGCGCTTGCCAATCAGACCGCCGCAGTTAGGGTACGCATAAAACGCCCCTTCAATGGCCAGGCACTTGAGGCCTGGTACGTCGTTCAACAATTCGATGATCAGATTGCGGCGCTCAGCAAACACACGTGCCGCCTCCTCCACGAAACTACCACCCTCTTCGAGCGCTGCCACTGCGGCAGCCTGACTCACCGCCGATGCGCCACCGATGCTTTGCGACATCAGCTTGTCCATGGCCTTGATCAGCGGTAGCGGGCCGCCAGCATAACCAATGCGCCAGCCAGTCATGGCGTAGGCCTTGGACACACCGTTGATTACCAGGGTGCGTTCCTTGAGTTGCGGGGCTTGCACAGCCGGTGCGGGCAATGCGGCACCGGCATAGTTGAAGTATTCGTAAATCTCGTCAGTCATCAGCCACACGTGCGGATGACGCACCAGCACGTCGACGATGGCCTGCATTTCCGCTTCGCTGTAAATCGCGCCGCTCGGGTTGTTCGGCGAGTTGAGCACCAGCCATTTGGTTTTCGGCGTGATCGCCGCTTCGAGTTGCTCTGGCTTGAGCTTGAAGCCCTGGGAGTCCGGGCATTCGAGGATGACCGGGACGCCACCATTGAGCTTGACGATGTCGGGATAGCTGACCCAGTAAGGCGCGGGGATGATCACTTCATCGCCCTCGTCCACGGTGCAGGTGAAGGCGGTGTAGATCAGTTGCTTGGCGCCCGACCCGACAACGATTTCAGCCAGTGAATAATCCAGGCCGTTGTCTTGCTTGAACTTGCGCTGCACGGCGGTCTTCAGTTGCTTGGTGCCGGTGGTCGCGGTGTAGCGAGTCTGGCCGGCCAGAGCGGCAGTGCGCGCCGCTTCAATAATCGAAGTCGGCGTCACGAAGTCCGGCTCACCGACACAGAAGTCGAGGATCTTCTTGCCAGCGGCTTCCAGCTCCATGACCCGCGCTTTCGCGGCAACACTGGCGGACGATGCGAAACGGTTGAGTCTGTTCGAAAGCGGGTACGACATTGCGGATGACCTGTGTGTTTAGGCTCGGTTGGTTTGAAGACTACTGATTGCCAAAACGAACAAAAAGCGATTTTTTGTTGCGTTTACTCATCTCCTAAGGGAATCTTTCAAAGAGCGAATGAGGATTGCGCAATGATTACGATCAAGCAGATAGAAGCGATTTTCTGGGTCGCCCGGCTGGGCAGTTTCGACTCGGCAGCCGACCACCTGAACACCACGCAGTCGGCCATTTCCAAGCGTATCCAGGACCTGGAAACGCGTTACGGCCAACCCTTGTTTGACCGCTCCCGGCGCAGCGCTCAACTCACGCCGATGGGGGCGGAACTGGTCGCGCTGGCCTCCAGTCTTTTGAACCAGCGGGACGCCATGCTGCAGCGTCTTGAAAGCCCGGAGAACCTGCAACGCAAGTTGCGTCTGGGCGTCACGGAGCTGACTGCCTTGACCTGGTTGCCTGATCTGGTCAGCGGGATTCGCAGCGCTTATCCGCTGGTGGAGATCATTCCGGAGGTGGACCTGAGTCCGGTGCTGTACGAGCGTCTGGCGAGCAATTCCATCGACTTGATCATTGTTCCGGACATCTTTCAGGACAATCGCTTCTCTGCCGAGAAACTCGACTCAGTGGAGAACGCCTGGATGTGTACACCGGCTTTGGCGGGTGATCAGACGCGCATGACGCTGGAAGAGCTGGCGTCGCGCACGCTGATTATTCAGGGCGCGCTGTCAGGCATGGGCATGGCTTATGGGCAGTGGTTCAAGATGAAAGGCATCGACATCCATAAGTCGATTACCTGCAACAACCTGCTGGCGCAGATCGGCTTGGCGGTGTCCGGGCTCGCGACGGCTTGCCTGCCGCTGCATTGTCTGGGTCATGTGCTGGATCGCAAGCTGCTGCAACGTCTGGATGTCACCCCTGCACTGCCGCAGATTTCGTACAAGGCGATGCATCGCAGCACCGAGGATGACCGATTCATGGCTGACATTCTGGGCATTACGCGCAAGGCGTGTGACTTCACCAAGTTCATTATTCATTGAGGTGCGGGGCTTCGGGCTACTGAACTGGAATGCGGTTCATACGACAGACTCCAACAGGACCCGACCAGACGACACAACGTACCACCCGGCACACCCATCCTGCGGCCCCCCTTCCCCCTCTTTCAATGCATGCATCAAAAGCATTCATATCCCAATTGCATGGCATTTGACTATCATGTAACAATAGTGAGAATCATTATCATTACATTTAACAATTCTTAACCCTATTCCAAGCGCACTGTTGTTAAAAGAGAGCCCGCTTAGAGCAAAGCCAGAAGGAAGATCGACATGCGAGTACTGGTGGTAGAGGACGATGTGGCCGTGAGCCACTGGCTCGGCAGCAAACTGCATGCAAGCGGGCACAACTGCCGGATGACCGATAACGGCGAAGGCGCGCTGGAAATGCTTGAGCGTGAAGCTTTCGACGTTGTGATCCTGGACCGCATCCTGCCGAAAATGGACGGTATAGAAGTACTGACACGTCTGCACGGCAAGCCTCATCCTCCGGTCCTGATTCTCTCGGCTAACGACCAGTCTGCTGATCGAGTCGAAGGCCTGCGGGCCGGGGCCGATGACTACCTGGGCAAGCCTTTTGATTTCACCGAGCTGCTGCTGCGCCTGGAATTGCTCGCACGTCGCCGCAGCCAGTCGACTCAGGAAGAAAGCATCCAGATTGAAGACCTGCACATTGATCTGGGTCGTCGTGAAGTGACCCGCGGTGGTCAGCGCATCGACCTCACCGATAAGGAATACAAGCTGCTGCTGGTATTGGCTAAAAACAATGGTCAGACCGTTACCCGCGGCATGCTCCTGGAAAAAGTATGGGGTTATCACTTCGATCCGCAGACCAACCTGATCGACGTCCATCTGTCGAAACTGCGCACCAAGATCGACAAAGGTTTCCAGCGCTCGATGATCCGTACGATTCGCGCGATTGGATACGCCCTTGGTTAACACCGATAACCTGAGGCTGCTGCTCAACACCAGTAACTTTCGTCAGGCCACCACCATCGCCTTCATCTGTTTGCTGGTAGCGCTGGCCTCGATCATCTTGTGTAACCACCTGCTGGAAATCGTCATGCGCAGCCATGTGCGCGAGATGATCCTGGCCGATGTGCGCTCGCAACAGCTCAATGGCCGCCTGCAAAAAACCGAGCAAGTGCTGGCAGCGCTCGCGTATCGCGACCCTTTTGAAACCCGCAAGGACCGCCACGCGCTGCTGTTCGACCGTGATGACAATGTGGTTTTCGGTGACGCTAATCTGCTTCCGCAAAGGCACTGCAAAGAAGCCTGCAGCAACAACTGGCGCCATACACAAGTCATCGATGCGCAGGGTAACGAGAGCGAAATACTCGGTTTGCTGGTGCCTCTCGCCGATGGCGGTCACTACTTCAGCGCGTACGACCTGCATCCAATGCTGGAGCGTACCCGCATCATTCCATTGCTGACTGGCGCAGGCCTGCTGCTGATTTTGTTGTTCATCCTGCTCACCAGCTTGCCGTTCAGTATGCGCAACATGTACCGCATCAATCGCATCCGTCACGCCTTGGCGCTTTACGCCAAGGGCGATCACAGCGTGACCGTGCCCTACGACGAATACGGGGACGAGTTCGACCAACTGGGCAGCGACGTCAACCTATGCCTGCGGCGCATCAACCGCTTGATGGACGAAGTGCGTAACGTCACCAGCCATATCGCCCATGAACTGCGTACACCCTTGACGCGCCTGCAGAGCAGACTGCAAAACGCCACCGAAGGTGTCGACGGCGACATTCGCGCAGAACTGCTGCAGGCCGTCAAAGAAAGTGAGCGCATTCAGAATCTGTTCCGCGCCGTGATGCGCGTGGGTGAAGTGGAAACCGGTCGTTGTGCTCATGATTTCGAAAGCATTCAGGCCAACGAACTGCTCATCGACGTACGCGATTACTACTTGCCAATGGCCGAAGAGTTAGGCTGCCCGCTACTGATCGACACTGACAGCCGCTGCTGGCTCTACGGTGATCGGGCCTTGCTGTTTCAAGCCATGGCCAATCTGGTGGACAACGCCCTGAAATATGCGCCGAGCGGACTGCCCATCACCCTCTTCGCCTCCCATCATCAGGACTGGTGTCACCTAGGAGTCGCCGATTGCGGACCGGGTATTCCAACTCAGATGAACGACAAGGCCATGGAACGCTTTCAACGCCTGGACACCAGCGGCAACGTTCCCGGCAATGGCCTGGGACTGACCCTCAGCAAGGCAATATGTGATCTGCATGGAGGCTCGCTGAAGCTGCTTGATAACAACCCCGGCTTACGCGCGACCATCAAGATCAAAGCCCGTCAGGAACTGCGCTGAGGGGCGAGGTTCCTTAAGCATTCTTAATAATCGCGTGCTTGTTAACCAATTGAGAATGAATCTTAATATCGGCCATTCCGGGGACACACTTCCCCAGATCAGATTTCAATACCGAGCCGATCAAAGGAGCCTTCTCTATGTCCCCGTCCCTGAAAAAATTCCTCGCTGATGAAAGCGGTGTGACTGCCATTGAATACGGCATTCTGGCTGCCGCCATGGCCGCCGCGATTGGCGTGATCTTCGGCTCCGACGGTGTATTCGTCACGGCCCTGAAAGATCGCTTCGCGTCTATCGCCGACCAGATCACCAACACCAATACCCCTGGCGCCTCGAAGTAAGTACGCGAATCGGAGCCGGTCATGGGCAACACTTTCATCATGCTGGTTCTGCTGCCAGCGCTGGCCTGGGTGATCTGTTCGGATCTGCTCTACCGCCGTATTCACAACTTGCTGGTGGTGTTGCTCTTCGCTGTCTGGTTGTTTCTGCCGATGTCCGCCGCGTTCGGTCTTGGCCCATGGGGCGCGATGAGCGGTGATCAGCTGTTGAGCCTGCTGGCTCGCTGCGGGGCAACTGCAACGATGGTCTTGCTGGTGGGCTACAGCTTGTTCTGCCTGGGCCGGGTGGGTGCCGGTGACGTAAAACTGATGGCTGTGCTGTGCCTCTGGGCAGGTGACGGGCAGATGGTTTTCCTCATCGTTACAGCCTTGGCAGGCGGCGTACTGGCACTGCTTCTACCGATGTTGAGCGTCGTCGAAAACAGCCTTGCCAGAGGCTGGCAGCAGGTGGCGACACAGCACCTGAAACTGAACATTGAAACCCCGACAGTGCTGACTGAAAACCGCCCGCTTGGCATCCCTTATGGTTTGGCCATTGCGACCGGCGCGCTTTACACCCTGTTCGTCCCCATTCACTCCTGACAGCACGGTTCACTCATGAAAGCCCCCTCCATTCTTCTTCTGGCAGGCACCTTGCTGGTGGCTGGCAGTGCAGCGCTGCTGGTCCGAGTCATGTTGAAACCGGCCCCTGCCACCGTGGTACAGCAGCAAGCGCCGAAAAAGGTCGAGCAGGTAAACCTGCAAGCCATTCTCGTGGCGAGCCGTGACCTCAAGCCCGGCGAGTTCATTGACACCGCCGCGGTGCGCTGGGAAGAGACTGAGCAAGAACACTCACCGCTGCTCTACTTCCTCAAAAGCAAAGACAACGTCGGCATGGTGCTGGGTGCAACCGTGCGCCAGCCCATCGCCAAAAACGAGGCGCTGGCCAGCAACCTGCTGGTGCATCCAGGTCAGCCCGGCTTCATTGCTGCGGTGCTCAAACCTGGCATGCGGGCGATTTCCGTGCCGACCAGTGCGGTGGCCAGCAACTCCGGCCTGATCTCCACAGGCGATCGTGTTGATGTGATCCTCAGCCTGGACCGCGACAAGGAGGAAGCCACGCTGAAGCCGGGGCAGATCACTCCTCGCCTGGCATCACAGACCTTACTGCGCGATGTGCGCGTGCTGGCCCTGAATAACATCACTCGTGGCGAGTTGACGCCCCGCAGCGAAGAAGCCGAGCCCAAGAAGACCAAGCGCGAGTTCTACGACACCGCGACGCTGGAAGTCAGCCCGGCACAAGCCGAGCGCCTGGCAGTAGCGAGAGAAATCGGCACCTTGCAGCTGGTTCTGCTCAGTGCCAGCGAGCCGGTTGCGCAAGCCCAGGTCACAGACCCAAGCCGGATCACCTCGCTGAGCCAAACCACCCATATCTACCAAAGCTTCAGCGGCCAGGCCCCCAAGGTGCAGATGTACCGGGGTATTCAGACAGAAGTTCTGGACTTCGGCCGGTAAGCAAAAAAATCTCCACAGCACACCGCCGGCACAGAACCGGCCGGAACAGCCCACTCGGAATCACAGACAATGAAGTTCGTTTCGAAAGCTCCCGCCGCCTCGCTGGCCTGCGTTCTCGCCGCAAGCCTGATCTGGTCCAGCACCGCCTGCGCGCAGAATGCGCCGGATGAAGCCGATCAAGGCCAGGATGAGGCCGATCAGGGTCAGTACATCGTCGAAGAGCAACCCGTTCCGAAACGGCTGAATCTGCCGCGCAAGCTGACGCAGGTCAAAGAGACCGAAGACGTGCAATTGCTCGTCAAGCAAGGTCGCTTGCTGCAGCTTCCGAGAGCTGCGACCACTGTGCTGGTGGCCGATCCGTCCGTGGCCAGCTTTCAAGTGCCGTCCCCCGGCAGTGTCTTTGTATTTGCCCAGAACGCGGGCACTACGACGCTCTACGCCATGGATGAAAATGACGAAGTCATCGCAGCGCTACGCCTGGTTGCAACCCACGATCTGGCGGCGCTCAGCAAGCAGATCGCCGAGGAAGTGCCGGGTTCGAAGGTCGAATTCGGTCCTTCTTCAGGCAGCGGCCTGATCGTCCGTGGCACCGTGCGCACGCCCCAGCAAGCCAAGCAGGTGATCAAAAGCGTCGAGTCTTATCTGGGTGCTGAAGACAGCAGTTCCCAAGGCGGTGGTGGTGGTGCAGCGGGGGCACCCGGAGGCGGTGGTCAGGCGCCAAAAGTTATCAATCAGCTAAAAGTCGAACTGTCCGCTCAGGTCAACATCAGCGTACGGATCGTCGAAGTGTCGCGCAGCATGACCACATCACTGGGCATGAACTGGGGCGTGGCACTGAAGGACGGCAACTTCTTCTTCAGTAATGCCAGCAGCCTGTTCGATGCGACCACGGGGGCAATCCTGCAACCGACCGGCACCAATACCGTCGGCCAAGGCTCGCGTACCCGAGGATCGACCACGGTATCGGGGCTGCTGACGGCACTTTCCGAAGACGGGTTGGCCACCGTACTGGCAGAGCCGAACCTGACCGCAATGTCCGGCGAGACTGCCGGTTTTGCAGCGGGCGGCGAAGTGCCCATCGTGATCATCACCAACAACAACGTGACCATCGAGTACAAGCAGTACGGCGTGATCATGCGCATGACGCCAACCCTGCTGTCGCCCAACCGCATCAGCCTGCATGTGGCCCCGGAAGTCAGCGATCTGTCGGACGAAGGCGCGGTCATACTGCAGGGCAACGTCATCCCGGCGTTCAAAGTCCGCCGCGCCGACACCACCGTAGAGCTTGCCAGCGGCCAGAGTTTTGCCCTGGCAGGCATGCTGCGCAGCAACGTCGCCCAGCAGGTCACCGGCGTACCCGGCCTGAAAAGCATCCCTGGCATTGGCCGCCTGTTCGAGACCGAAACCAGCTCACAGGAAGACACCGAACTGGTCATCATCGCCACCGCCTACGTCGTGGAACCAACAGTGCCAAGCGATCTGCAGACACCGGGCCGAGGCATTCGCGCGCTGGACGCCCAAATGCCAAGCCAGGCGTCCGCTGGCTACCTGTACTGAGACCCGGAGAACATCATGCCCGCTGTCAAATCACTGCTTTCTCTCGTCGTCGTGGCCCTGCTGCTCGGTGGCTGCGACCGCCCGCTGAACCAGATGCGTGAAAGCCGTTTCGCGCCCCATGACCAGGCTCAGGCACAAGGCATTACTGTTGCGCCTTCGGCCATGGTCACCTCTTTGCAGGCCACACCCAATGGCGGTTTTACTCCAGAGTCCCTGGCCAACCTCAACACCTTGCTCAAGGCCCAGGGGCGTCTGCGTAACCAGACCCTGACGCTGCAACCCCTGACACCGATTGGCGAAAAACTCGCTGAACGTCTGGCCAGCGTCTTGCGCGAGCAAGGTGCGAATCCTCAGCAACTGCGGGTCGCGCCAGTACAACTGCAAGCTGGCAACACTCAGGACTGGGACCTGCAGGTCATCTCCGAAGCCCTGGTGGTCAAAACCCCGGAATGCGCCATCGCTGACGATAAAACCTGGACCGTCAAACCCTACATGGCCGTCGGGACGCTCGGTTGTGCCAATCGCGCCAACGTGGCTCGCATGGTCGCCGACCCGCGTGATCTGGTCAGGGCGCAAACCCTCGACGCCGGTGACGGAACAGCGGCGGTGAATGCAGTGACTCGCTACCAGGACGGCGAGACCCGCGAGTTGCTCGATATCGACTTCAACGAAGACTGATCTTCTGGACCAGCACGCCGGGCCTGAGCACGGCGTTCTGCGTACTCCAGCAATCAGTGCTGCCAGGCGCCGAGAGGACATCAACATGAATGACAACACCCTTCACAGCAGCGACAACCAACCGTTAAACAGCGGCGTCATGCTATTCCCCTCCTCCGCCCAGGAAGCACAGCGTTTCGTCGAGCAGATCGTGCGTCTGGGTCATGACGCCAGCCACGTTCTGGCAGGCGGTATCGGCGCAGCCATCAACTGGAGCCAGGTCAACCCGTCGCCCGCCGTGATGCTGGTGGACATCGATGGCGACCCACTGCCCTTGCAGTCGCTCAGTGAGCTGTTTGAAAACTGTGACCCTACGTGCCAGATCGTTACCACTGGCAGCCGTCAGGATGTGGATCTCTACCGTACCCTGCTGCGCAACGGGGTCTGCGATTACCTGGTCAAGCCGGTGCCTTTTGACTTGCTGGCAGCAACGCTGGCCAGAGCACAGGGTGCCGATCAGCACGAAGCCCATGGCGTGCGTAACGGCCGCACCATTGCCATTACCGGTGCCAGCGGCGGCTGTGGCAGCAGCACCGTGGCTGCCGGGTTGGCGCAATTGCTTTCAGAGCAACGTCACACGGCGACGGCTGTGGTGGACTTCGACCGTCACAATGGCGACCTCGCCTTGCTGCTGGGCTACGACGGTGATGCCGGACTGGCGGGTGCCTTGAGCAGCAACGAGATCGACAGCCGCTTCCTGCAACGTTCCATGGGCAAGATCAACGACCGCCTGCACTTGCTCGCTCAGGAGCCCAGCTACCAGATCGATCCGCATCTGGCGGTCGACCATCTGCTCAGTCTCGGCGGCAACCTGTGCCGCATGTTCAATCAGGTGGTCTGGGACCTGCCCGCTGGTCGCCCAAGCGGCTGCATGGATGTCCTGGCCCACGCGCAAACGCGCATCGTCCTCGCCGACATGAACGTCCAGGACGCACGCAACACCCACCGTTTGTTGCGTGAGATTGGCGATGAAAGCGACGGTCAGCATCTGCTGCTGGTGATCAACCCGTCACGCGGCAACCTGGCGTCAGGTGTCGAGCGCAAGCAATTCGAGGAGTTCGTCGAACGACGTATCGATCTGGTTCTGCCCTATGCCGGTCAGTCCCTGAGCAGCAGCCTGCTGACAGGCCCACTGCGCCTGTCCAGCGCGCCAGCGTTCCAAAGCAGCCTACTGGAACTGACCGATCTGGCGTGCGGACACACGCCACGCAAAACCAGCCTGCAGAGCAGCAACATCATCAGCCGTCTCAAGAACGTGCTGGGCCGCAGCCGCTCGGCCGCCTGAGAACGAACGCCTGAGAACGAGGAATTCAAACATGCTCATCCGTCAGCCGCAGAAACCCAAACCCGCGCGCAAGCAAACAGCGGAAACCCCAGCCCCGGCCGCCGTACAGGAAGTGCGGGCAACGACGGTTGCCCGCAACGTGCCGGGCAAGTCGCTGGATGGCGCAGGTGCCCATAACCGGCGGCTGATCCGTGGCCATCTGTATGACCAGATTGACCCGCTGAAAGCCGCAGCCATGGGCCGCGATAAATTGCGCGGGCAGATCGAGTCGCTGATCCGCCGCATCTGTGACGAAAACCGCTTGCAGCTCTCCCGTCAGGAAGAGGAAACCATCGCCGAAGAAATGCTCAACGAGATGGTCGGCATTGGCCCGATCCAGCCGTTGCTGGCAGACGACTCGGTGAACGACATTCTGGTCAACGGTGCCGGGCAAGTGTTTGTCGAGCGCTACGGCAAACTGGAACTGTCACCGATTACCTTCGTCGACGAAGCTCATGTGTTCAACACCGCGCAGCGCATTGCCGCCGCAGTGGGCCGCCGCATCGATGAAACCCACCCGATGGTCGATGCGCGGCTGGCCGACGGCAGCCGGGTCAACGTGATTACCTATCCGCTGGCGATCGATGGCACGACGATTTCCATTCGTAAGTTCATGCGCCGCAACATGTCCCTGGAGAGCCTGTCGGAGCGCGGCGCGATTTCCATGGAGATGGTCGAGGTGTTGCGCCGGGCGATGGTCGCCAAGCTCAACATCATCGTTTCGGGCGGGACCGGTGCGGGCAAGACCACCCTGCTCAACGCACTGTCGCAGAAGATCAGCGACGAAGACCGCATCATCACCATCGAAGACGCCGCCGAGCTGCAGTTGCAGCAGATTCACGTGGTGCGCCTTGAAACCCGACCGGTCAGCGCCGAAGGCACGGGCAAGGTCGACCAGCGCGACCTGGTGCGTAACGCCCTGCGGATGCGCCCTGACCGGATTATTCTCGGCGAGGTGCGTGGCGGCGAAAGCTTCGACATGCTTCAGGCGATGAACACCGGTCACGATGGCTCGCTGTGTACGGTCCACGCCAACACTCCGCGCGACGCGATCATGCGTCTGGAGAACATGGTGATGATGGCCAGCATGCAACTGCCCCTTGAGGCTATTCGCCGACAGATCGCCAGTGCCGTCAACCTGATCGTGCAAGTGGAACGCATGCGCGACGGTGCGCGACGCATCGTCTCCATTACTGAAGTCTGCGGCATGGAAAACGAAGTCATCCAGAGCCAGGAACTGTTCAGCTTCAAGACCACCAGCGTCGATGCCAAAGGCCGCCTCAGCGGGCAATTTGTTTCCAGCGGCCAGCGGCCACAGTTCTACACCAGCCACGCGCATCTGTTCGAAGGTCAGGCCTGATGGACGCCGCTCTGGATCTGCTCACCCTGCTGGTATTTCTCGCGGTACTGCTGGCGTATTTTGCAGCGCGCAGCCTCAATGGCCGTCGCAAGAAAGATAAAGATATCGCGCAGTATCTGGCCTTGCTGAAAGCCCGGCTCAACGCCGGCGATAGCGACAAGGCTGCCGCTGCACAGACCTCGACCAAGGCTCAGGACATTCTCCGGGAAATGGAGCGCGCACCGTTCGCGCGGTTGCCGTTTTTTGGCAAGGCCCTGGGCAAAGTCTGGTTCAACCTCAGCGTACTCGGTTGGCAAAAGACCTTGCGCACACGCCTGACCATGCTGACGCTGGCCAGCCTGTTGCCTGCCACGTTACTGGGCCGCGAGATGCCCATGCCGTGGGTTTCCGGGAGTGTCCTGGCAGTGCTCTGCTTTGTTCTGCTGGCCAACATCAGTTACCGCAACGCGCTGGCCAAACACCTCAAACAACTCAAGCAAAGCCTGCCCGAGGCGATTGACGCGATCACCCGCACCGCTCGGGCGGGCGTTCCGATCACGAACGCTTTCGCGTTGGTGGCCGAGAACATTCCCGGACCTTTGGCGGTGGAGTTTTCCCTGATCGACAACTGGATGAGACTGGGCCTGCCGTTGCGCCAGGCCATGCAGGATTCGGCCAAACGCATCCCGTTGAACGAGTACCGATTCTTCGCGGTGATCCTGATCATCAACCAGGAGGCTGGCGGCCGACTGGGTGAAACGCTCGACCGGCTCGCCTCGACCCTGCGTGAACGTCAGGAGCTGCAATTGAAGATCCAGGCCAAGACATCGGAAGCACGAGCCTCAGCCAAAATCGTTGCCTCGCTGGTGCCGATGGCGCTGGGCTACATGTACCTGAATTCGCCGAACGATTTCCGTTTTCTGCTCAATGACCCCACCGGTAACAGTGTGCTGTTTTATGCGTTCGGCAGCGTCACGCTGGGTCTGTTGATCACCCAGCAGATGGTCAGGAGAGTGGTATGAGCACACTGTTCGAAGACCCGATGGCACAAGGCGCATTGGCCATTCTATTGGCGGGGCTCGGCCTGGCCCTGATCGGCCTGCACCACAGCAAACGTGTTGCCCCCTTGTTCCAGCGCCTTGGCAAACGTCAGGCAACAGAACAACCTGGCGCGCAACAAGCCAATATTCTGCGTCAGCAGAGTCTGCGGTTGCCGCCCCGACTGCAGGCAATCCTGTTGCCGCTGGCCCGGATTGGCGAAGGCCTGGCGGGCACCGTCAATGACCGCCGCCATCTGCGCCGTTTGTTGTCCATGGCGGGTATGCGTAGCCACGAAGCGCTGGGCCTGTTGATGGTCGGCAAATACACCCTGAGCCTGGTGCTGGCCGGCATCGTACTGTTCGGCGTGCTGGAGGCAAAATCGCGTTTCGGGCTTACCGGGCTGGCCTGTGGTCTGACCGCGATGTTTGCCGGTACCGCACTGCCCGAGGTGTGGCTCAAATGGCTCAGTGCCAAGCGTGGCGGCAAGCTCTCGCGCAGCCTGCCTGACGCGCTGGACCTGATGGTGATCTGCGCCGAAGCTGGGCTGCCACTGGGCCGGGTGCTGCAAGTGGTGTCCAAGGAGCTGGCCTTGTCGGCGCCGGAAATGGCTGAAGAATTGCGCTACACCTTCGCCGAGTTGCAGATCCTCAGTGACCGTTCACGGGCCTTGGTCAATCTGGCCGAACGCACCGGTGTCAGCGGTATCGAGAGCATGGTCGCCACCCTGATCCAGGCTGAACGTTATGGCACGCCGCTTTCTCAGGCGCTGCGCACGATCTCCGATGAAAGCCGTAAAACCCTGATTCTCGACCTTGAAGAACGGGCCGGTAAATTGCCCGCCCAACTCAGCGTTCCGCTGATGACCCTCATCCTCCCGCCGATTGTCGCAATGATGGGAGCACCCGCCATGGTGCGCATCATTCGTCTGCTCGGTAACTGACCCTACATGCTGCTACGGAGCACCCCGTTTATGTCACGCCTGCGCTCTCAATTGATGCTGATCGGCCTGTTGGCCCTTGGCGGCTGCACTCACCTCCCCTCGCTAAGCAGCAGCACTTCGGCGCCTTCGTTGGGCAAGGAAGCCAAAGAAGCACTGCGCCTGGCGCACGTTCTGCGTGACAACGGTCGCCTTGAAGCGTCTTACGAAATCTACGAGCGCATGGATCAGCGTCAGCAGTTGAGCGGTCCCTATCTGCTCGAATACGCCAGCGTCGCAGCGACCGTTCGCCCACCTCAGGAAACACTGGCGCTGTATCGGCGGGCCAGACAGCAACTGGGCAATGACCTTGCTCCAGTGCAACGCCTGACCGTGTGCAGTGGCAGCGGCCGTGCGTATCTGGCGCTGGGCATGGCGAAACAGGCCGAGCAGGAATTCCGCTGTGCTCTGGAAAGCGCACCGAACAACGCCCAGGCGCTCAACGGCCTGGGTGTCGCCCTGAACCTGCAGCATCAGGATGGCGAAGCGCGCAAGCAGTTCGAGAAAGCCCTGGAAATCGATCCGGGCTACAACGCAGCAGTCAATAACCTGGCCCTCGCCTGGCTGGCGGATGGCGACACCACCCGTGCGATCGGCTTGCTCAATCAGTCGCGTAACAACGGCAATGTCGCACTGCAACTCAATCTGGCCCTGGCCTATGTGCTGGCAGGCCATGACGAAACCGCGCAACGGGTGCTGCTGGAAAAACTGCAACCGGAGCGCGCGGGCAAGATCCTCGTGGAGTTCCAGGCTGCACGTGATCGTGTGAGCAAAGGTGCGCCGCTGGCCAGTGAGCTGCTCGCCGCTAGCCAGCACCCCTTCACACTGCATGATCAGGACTGAACACTGACATGGCCGAGACACCCAATTGCCGCACGCTGTGGCGCGATCAGAGCGGCGTCACCGCGGTAGAGACCGCCCTGATCCTGCCGGTCTTGCTGTTCGGCGTCATGATGCTTTTCGAGCTGGCGCGCATTGCGTTGATGATCGGGGTTGGCAGCCTGTCACTCGAACGCGCGGTACAGGACTTTCGCACCGACACCCGCTATTACAGCCAGGCAGACCTGCAGAGCGATATCGCGCAACGCATGATCGACTCCTCCTACGGTTTTCTGACCGAGGAGAACTTCACGGTGGACGTCCTGGCCTTCGATAACCTGCGCCAGTTCGGGGGTGCCAAACCTGATCCGGAAGAAGAAGACAGCACGGACAACTCGCCGCCAATCCTTAGCATAAGCGTCGACATGAGCCAGGAATTCATGACTCCGCTGCCAGCACTGTTTGGGCTGGGCAACGCGTTTCAGTACCAGTACCGACACCTGCTGGGCAATCTCATCAGCGAGGAAGACGACGAATGAAAGTTGCTTTGCGTTCTCGCCAGCGGGGCAACGCGCTGATCGAGGCGGCCCTGATCATGCCGCTGCTGATTGGTACGGCACTGATCAGCGCCGATCTCTACAACGTCAGTCAGGCTCGCAGTTATCTGGAACAGAGCGCGCATAACATCGCCTCGGTACTGGCGATGCAAAGCCGACTGGACAGCGCCGGGCTCGACGCGCTGATCGAACAGGCGGCAACGCCTGACGTGCTGGGCGATTACGAGCTGATCATCAGCAGGGTCGCGCTGGATCGGAAAATGCCCTGGCGCCCCATTTACCGGGGCAGCGATGAAGGCATCTGCCCAAGTTACAGCGCTTCGACGCGCTACACCGGGGACATGCCCGAGGAACGTGCGGAGCAAAGCGAGGACGACGAAGATGACAGCCAGAACAAAACCACCTTGCTGGTCGTGCAGCTGTGCCGTAGCAGCAACACCCTGGCCTTGAGCAGCAATCTGCTGGTAGACAAGACCTTGCAGGCAGTGGCGTTCAGCCGGATGGTTTACACCGAATTGAAGCTGGATGACCGCCTGGCACAAGAAGTGGGGCAAGAGCAGGAGGATTGAACTGTGGCAGCTCATTTATCCTGACATACCGCCATCGCAGCCTTCGGTCCTACAGGGCATTCGTTTGCTACGCGTCAGCGCTTGTCAGGGACAACGGGCAATCTTATCAAACAGCGCAGAACTATCTGAATTTACGCTGCACTTGTGGGACCGGATTCATCCGGGAGAGGCACGTACATTCTCTACATTTTCATCGTCAGGAATGCCCCCTTCCCGGATGAATCCGGTCCCACAGGGAATCGTGTCTACCGCGAGACAGCGCGGTGTCAGGGACGCCGGGCAGCTCTACAGAAAACACATTCCACTTCAGAAAATTAACCCTTCTTAACTTGTTCACCCATCGCCGGCACTCTTTACTGGAAGCCCTTCCGCTCTCGGACTTTGCGCACCTGAACATGACGCCTTCTCACGTAACACCCGCCACCGGTTTGAAGCGCCTGGGTTTTCTCGCCCTGGCTTATGGCAGCCTGGCATTTGCCTTTCTCGGGTTGATCATTCCCGGCTTGCCGACAACTGAATTTGTCCTGCTGTGTGCGTGGGCCTCTGCCAAGAGTTCGCCACGCCTGAGTCGTTGGCTGGAGCAACACCGGGTGCTCGGGCCCTTGCTGCATAACTGGCGAAACGGCGGCGTGATCAACCGCAAGAGCAAGCTGGTCGCCAGCCTGAGCATGAGCCTATGTCTGGCGATCCTTATCTGGCATCAGCCGCCGCTCTGGCTATTGGTCAGCGCCGGGCTGGGCATGGGCAGCGGCGCGTTGTGGATCTGGTCGCGGCCTGAGCAGATACCGGGCCATTTGCTCAATGGGCCGCAGTTTTCCGAGTGAAACATCTTCTCGACGTACCTGGCACGACGCTGTAGCGCAGCAGGCAAGTAATTTTGTAGGAACTGCCGAAGGCTGCGAAGCATTCATCCTGAGACACCGCTATCGCAGCCTTCGGCAGCTCCTACAGGTATCGTAATTGCCAAGTTAAAGCTCACTCATTAAGCATTCTTAATGAACCCGCGGTTGCCCGCTATTAGGAATTATTCTTATCTTTGCCGCACTTGCTGACACTCCTCTCATGGAGCGCCGTCAGCCCCTATCGTGCAGGAACACCGCCCCCCATGAAACGCCCCTTCACACCGATGGCCGCAGGCGCGCGCCGCGCACGACTGCCCAGTGCGGCCAGCCAGCGCGGCAGCATTGCGTCGTTCATGGTCCTGGCCATGGGCGGCGCTTTGCTGGCCACCGCCTACGTTCTGGATACCAGCCGCATGGTCAGCAATGCGGCCCAGGTCAAGCGGGCCACCGACGCGGCCGCGATGGCCGTGGGTAACGAACGCCTGATAAATGGCGAAAACTCCATGCCGAAACTGAGTGCACTGGCCTACGACTATGTGAAGAACAACCTGGGCATGGACAGCCAGTTGGCGGAGCAGATCGACTACAGCAATTTTGAACTGAGCAAAACCGTCGACGACGAGAGCCGGGTACGTTACAGGGCCGAAGTGAGCTTCCATGCCGACCCTGAATTGCTCGGTGGCAAGCGCCAGGACCTGAACGTGCACTCCACTGTGGAAGTGATCTCCCGGGCCACCGAGATCGCTTTGATGCTGCCCAATACCGGTAGCGAAAATGACGCCCAACTCGCCGCCCTGCGTCGATTGGGGAAGAACTTCATTACCAGCCTGCTGGGTGAAGACAGCAGCAGTAACGACAATAAACGGCTGTGGATTTCGCTGGTGCCCTACAGCCAGGCGGTCAATGTCTATGACCCCGCCGACGCACAGCGCATCCGACGCTGGGCAACCTCTCAAGCGATCAACGCGGTTGAACTGCAATCGCTGTTTCGCACCGGCAAGATCAGCAGCCTTGCTGACCGGCGCACGCCAGACCTGGCATCCGGCCTGACCTGTATGAACCGAGGTCTGGTTCTGGGTGAAAACTACTTCTGGGATGAGCCACCCACCGGCCAGTTCACCCGTGTGTATTACCGTCACGACCTGATCGAAAACGACCCGGGTGCCAGATGGGTTTCGTGGGTCGGTCCCAACCCGGACTTCGGCCTGGCCAACGGCATCAGTGACACCCGTTTCATCGTCGCCGACAAAGGTTGCCCCAAAGCAGCGTTGCTTCCGCTGACCAACGACAAGGAAGAACTCGAAAAGCGCCTGGACGCCATGCGCACCGGTTTCAACGTTAATTACTCCATCGCCATGGGCTGGGCAGGCATGGCCCTGTCACCGCAAATGCGCGGCAGCAACGGCTGGCTGGACCCTGAGTTGCCGCTGGACTTCAACGAAGGTGACGGCAGCGAGAACGTCAAGATCATCGTCATGCTGGCCAACACCGTCGGTGACTGGTTCGACACTGATTCCTACAACGCGGCAAAAGTAGGCCAGTCAGTCAGCGGCGAAAACAACGGCACTGACTATGCCATGCGCCGTTTCGAAAGCCTGTGCAGCAGCTTCCGGGCACGCAAGCTGAAGTTCTATTTCATCGGCGTGCGCCCCGGTGACCCCGCCGACTCCCAACGCGTGCTGTTCGACAAGATTGCCGGCCCCGGCCTGCAGATTTGCGCCCAGGGTGGCGGCGACATGGTGTTCGCAGACGCCAGCACATTCGTTCAGGGCGAAGACCAGATCCAGACGCTGCTGAACAAGATCGCCAACAAGATCAAACATGAACACTACGCCCGCCTGGTCGAGTAAGCCTCAGGCCACTTCGTCAGCCATTTGCAGAAAGGACACCGCCATGACATTGCCCGCCTCGAACACACGCAAACGCCTCAAGCACGCCAGCCTGGCATTGGCCCTGGAACCGCGCATGATGTTCGATGCGGCAGCCGTGGCGACGGCAGCGGACGTCGCTGTGCAGGTCGCGGCCACCGATGTCGCGCCCGGTGTAGAAGCAACGCCCGCGAACGCCACTGTCACGGTCACTGACAGTACCACCACTATCCCGGCGGTGGATCTGTTCGGCGCAGTAGCAGTCAGCGCAGACAGTGCCAACCATGAGCTGGAATCACTGGTGGTCACAGTCAATAGCAGCGGTGCCAATCAGGCGTTGGTGATCGATGGCACGACAATCGATCTGACGACAGGGCCAGGTGTAACCGAGACCCATAAGTACGCGTACACCGTCGCTGTCAACGGCGACATCACCACGGTGACCATCGCCCTGAATTCGTCGGCTGACAACACGCCTGCTGACGTCGCTAACCTGATCGATAACATTGCCTATCAAGTAAAAGACAGTAGCATCGAGAGCGGCGCAACCACTATCACACTCAAAAGCCTCAGTGACGACAGCGACACCGCCACACTGAACATCAGCGCCACGATCAACCTCGATAACCAGATCAACCGCCCCCCGGTGATTGGCGATGCCGGGATTCCGGATCTGGCGCAATCCGTCACCCTTGCGGACCTGGGCACCAGCAAGGAAGTGGTCTACTCCAGCGACGGCAAGTACCTCTATGCGGCCAATGCGTCGGGCACCATCGTCAAATTCGCGGTGGATGCAAACGGGGCGCTGACCAGTGAGCAGGTCTTCAAAGACAGCACCAATCTGAGCAGCATCACCGACCTGGCTTTGAGCAGCGATGGCAAGTCGATGTATGCCATTTCCGGCAGCAACATCATCACGCTCGACGTCTCGGATAACGGCACCCTCAGCTATCTCAATAGCACCAGTGGTGGTGGCGAGCTGCAAAGTGTGGCGCTGTCCAGCGACGGCAAGCAGGTCTACGTCTCCACCCGGGTTGGCGGCATAACCGTGTTCACTCGTGATACCGCGACCGGAGAGCTGAGCGGTACTGGCTTGCCGACCCTTCAGGAGGGCGCCCTGGGTGGTGGTCGCACACGAACCATCGTCAGTGCCGGGGACTATGTCTTCGTTGCGTCTGGCACCAGCCTGGTAACCCTGCAGCGTGATGCAGATGGCAAGCTGACCAAGCTGTCGGCAGGCACCCTTTCCACCGGGATCCCCACCAGCATCACCCCTTCACTGACCGCCTCGGCAGACGGCAGCCTGATCTACATCGGTGACGGCTCGACCATTCGCATTTATGCCTTGCAAGGCGACGGCAGCGGAAAAACCCTGGTATCGCTGGGCAGTACCAGCCTGGCCGGGGTCAGCGCACTGAGCGTTTCCGGCGACGGCACCAAACTGTATGCCACTTCCAGCAGCGCAGGCACATTGAGCGTTTACAGCATTGGCGCCAACGGGGCTCTGAGCCTGACCCGCACTCTCAACGACGTGAGTGGCGCGGGAGCAGTAAGCCTCGCACCGGACGGCCAATCGCTGGTCGTGGCAGGCAGTAGCCTGAGCCGCTTCAGCACCACGCTCAGCTACATCAATGGCAGTGAAACCAGAATCACTGATGGCCTGACCCTGTCCGATGCCAACCTCGACCGCCTTGCCAACAACGCCGGTAATTATCAAGGCGCGAGCATCACCATTGAGCGCAGCGGTGGCGCGAACGGCGAGGATCAGTTCGGCTTCGCCACGGCATCGGGCCTGACACTGGAGAACAACAGAATCCTGAAGAATGGCGTGGAAATCGCCACCTTCACCGAGAGCGGCGGCACTCTGACGATAACCTTCACAGCCGCGGCGAGCAGCGCCGATGCCAACGCTGTCCTGCAACAGATCACCTACAGCAACACCGGCAATAACGTCGACGGCACATTGGTCAGACTGAACATCAGCGCCAGCGATGGCACGTTGAGCAGCGTTGCAGCAACGGTTGCTCTTCTGTTGACCGACAACAGCGCACCGACCCTCGGCGCTACCGTGCCGGTGCAGCCGGTTTACGATACCAAGGGCACTGTGGCGACGTTGTTCAAGGACGCCTCAGTCAACACCGGCGAAGTCGGTCAGAGCATCATCGAGATGAAGCTGAGCATCGATGGCCTTGGCTCAGTCGCCAACGAATTCATCATCATTGATGGCACGCGCATCGATCTGTCCACCTCCAGCAGCAATACCACCATTAACGGTTATAGCTACGTTTACAGCCTGACCAATGGCGTTGGCAGCCTGACCATCAGCAGCGCCAGCGGCATCAGCACCTTCGCCGCGCAAGCGCTGGTCAACGCCATCGCATACGTCAATGACAGCAACCAGGCCGTCACCGGCAACCGCAACGTGACGCTGGTCACCCTGCGCGATAACGGCGGTACGGCCAACGATGGCAAGGACACCGGCGCGCCGGGGCTGGTCGCGAATATTGTGTTGGCAGTCAACAATGCGCCCGTGCTGCAAGTGGACGTCGATCCCGACCCGACACTGTTCTATTCCGATGGCACGCTGTCCGGCAACACCGATTACGTCACCAGCGTCACGCTGTCCACGGACGGCAAAACCCTGTACGTCACCGGCAGCAGCGGCGCGAGCCTAACGGGCATCGCGTATATCCGGGTCTACGCCCGGGACACGGCCAGCGGCGAACTGACCCTGTTGCAGACCTTCACTCAAGGCACCGGCGACGACCCGAACACCACCGCCATCGAAGTCAACGGTCTCAATGGCGCCAACACCCTGACCGTCTCCCCGGACGGCACTTCAGTGTATGTGGCCGGGTACTCCAGCACGGGCAGCGCCACTGCCTATTCGTTGGTGTTGTTCACCCGCGACGCAGCCAACGGCGCGCTGACCTACAGCGGCATCGTTGCCACCCAAGGCGAAGTGAATGGCAGCCTGACCACCTCGGGCCTGGATACTGTGGTCAGCGAAATCGTGCTCTCGGCTGACGGCAAGTCGCTGTACACCATCAACGGTGTGCGCGCGAACGACGGCTCCACAAACAAAAGCGAAATCGCCTTTTTCTCTCGCGACCCAGCCACAGGCGACCTGACGTTTATCGGTTCCTATCTGGGAGGTACCGCCGACAAGGGATTGAATCAGCCTACCGGGCTGGTCGTGTCTGCCGACGGCACGTCGGTGTACGTCAGTAACAACGGCAACGCGATGATCACGATCCTCAAGCGTGACATCAGCACCGGCATCCTGACCTATGTGGCGGCCGTCAATCAGGCCAGTATCAGCGCCGACCCGGACAGTGGTGTGCAACCGACTGACAACCGCTTCCTGCAAAACCTGCAGGACATCGTCATTTCACCGGACGATCAGTTCCTGTATGTCGGCTCTAATGCCATCGGCACCATCAGCATCTTCCAGCGCGACGTCGATGGCGGGCTGACCTACGTCGGCACCGTCGATACCTACAACAGCAAGTACACCACTGCGCTGACCATGCGCGAGATGGCCTTGTCGGCGGACGGCTCAGCGCTGTACGTCACCACGTTCGGTGGCCAGTCAGTACTGGTATTCGCCCGGGATGCCACGACAGGCAAACTGACCTTTTCCGAGAGCGTCAACGTTGGCAAGAGCATCAACCACCTGGCCGTCAGCGCGGACGGCCTGAACATCTACACAGGGTCTTCGCAGGTCAGCACGGGCGTCGCCATTCTGTCGGCCCGCGCCAATACCGTTTACAGCGATCAACACCCCACCACCTTTGCCGACGGCGTGAGCTTCGCTGACGCCGACTTCGACACCTTGAGCGACTACAAGGGCACGGTGCTGACCATCGTCCGCTCCGGCACGGCATCTGTCAGTGATCTGTTCGCATTCGCCGACGGTAACGACCTGCGCCTGGAAAACGGCAAGATTCTCTATCAAGACCAGGCCATCGCCGACTTCATGATCGATGCAGGCAAGCTGACCGTGACCTTCACCGCCAGCGTGGACAAAACCCTGGCCAATCAGGTGCTCAAGCAAGTCACCTATCAGAACGGCGACAGCACCGCGCCAGCCAGGGTCAACCTGAGCGTCAGCATCGGCGATGGCGGCAAATCCGACAGCACCGTGGTCGTCTTGCTGGTTAACCATGCGCCCGTGGTCAGCAACGACAGTTATGTGCCCGTCACCGCAACGGTCAATCATTCGTACAGCGTCGTATTGCCTGAGGATCTGTTCAAGGATGCCGAGGGCGATGTGCTGACGTGGCAAGTCGATGGCCTGCCCTCGACCCTCAGCTTCGACCCGGCCACCCGAACCGTTTCCGGTACGCCAGACAGCAAAGGCAGCTACACCATTACCGTCACCGTGACCGATACCCTCGGCAATAGTCGTGATCTGCAGGTGACCCTGACCGTCGCTGCCGACCCGGCACTCGCACCGGTGTTGAGCGGTGATACCACAGATATCGAGTATGCAGGCCAGACCGATGGCTGGAGCTCCGAGCTCTTTACCGATGTACTCAGCGGCGCTCAGGACTCCGTGCTGTCCAGCGACGGCAAGTACCTGTATGTGGTCAGCATCCCGGAAAGCGGCACTTCCTACCTAAGCCAGTTCAGCCGGGCCGCGGACGGCAGCCTGACACTGGTACGAAGCCTGTTCGACGCCAGCCTGGCCGATGGCATCGCCGGGTTGGGCGGCGCAATCAAAGTGGTGCTGTCGGCCGATCAGCAGTCGCTGTATGTGATTGGCAGCACTGACAACGCGGTAGTGGTTTTCAGCCGCGACACCAGCAGCGGCGAACTGGCCCTGGCCGGGACATTGAACGGCAGTGCCATTGCCGGTGGTGTCGACGCTATCCGCGATATCGTCAGCGTTGGCGGCCATGTGTACATCGCCGCCGGTGATAGCCTGTCGGTGTTCAGCCAGCAAGCCGATGGCTCGCTGACACTGGACAAAACTTACAGCGACGGTGCCGATGGCATGCAGGGCCTGGCGAGCATCAATCGCCTGCAACTCTCGGTGGACGGCCAGTTCCTGTTCGTCGGTGGCACCGGCGGCAATGCCATTGCCAGCGCACTGCGTATCGGTGCCGACGGTGTGTTGACCTACCTCAACAGCGTCGGCACCGGGGAAAACTACATTGGCGGGCTGACCGTCTCCGCCGATGGCAAAACCCTTTACGCCATCAACAACGGCACACCTGGCAGCCTTGAAGCCATCAGCATCGGCAGCGATGGCCGCCTGACGCTGATTGGCAGCAGCGCAGTGAATCTGGCTGGCAGCGATCTGGTGGTTTCCGCCGATGGTTCGGCAGTGTTTCTGGTCGGTGAAGACACCCTCAAAGTGTTCACTCGCGCAGCCGACGGCACGCTCACCCACTATGCGGACGTGACGGATGACGGGACCGAGTTCGGCCTGTCGTTCAAAAGCCTGAACAGCATCAGCCTGAGTAACGACGGCAAACAGCTGTACATCAGCGACACCGGAACCTCAATACTCTTCACCATGAACGTCGACCTGCCACGCCTTGATTACACCGAAGGCGGTTCCGCTGGCGCGCTGTTGCCCAGCGCTCACCTGTCCAGCCCGACACTGGATGTTACCGGCAATTATGAAGACGCCAGCATCAGCATCGTCCGCGATGGCGGCGCACTGGCCGACGATCTGTTCACCTTCCTGGATGGCAATGGCCTGACTCTGGATGGCAGCCAGATCATGAAAGGCGGCGTGGCCATTGCCACATTCGTGCAGGCCAATGGCGAACTGACGGTGACTTTCCTGGCAGGCAGCAGCCAGGCAGATGCGCAGAACGTATTGCGCCAGATCGCTTACGCCAATACCAGCAACGACCCGGAGCGGGCCGGAGCAACGCCGGACTTCAGCGTTACCTTTGACGACGGCGCAGGCAACAGCACGGTATTGGAAGTGGGCGTTGATCTGCACGGCGTGAATGACCCGTCCGTGCTGATCAGTACCCCGCTCAACCCCGACCTCGCCGAAAACGGCGAAGGGGTGAAGCTGTTCAATGGCACGCAAATCGACACCATCGAGACTGATCAGACGATCTGGAAAGTCTTCATTACGGTCGATGCCAGCGGTCCGAACGAAGTGCTGCGAGTCGACGGCAGCAACATTGTGCTGCAAACAACCAACGGCACACCAAAGACTGCCAGCGGTATTCAGTACAGTGTTCTCGTGGAGAACGGTGTGGCAACGTTGACGATTTTTGTGGGCCGAGATCCAGCCAGCACCGCCACACTTATCGACGGCATCACCTACAACAACACCGGCAGCGGTTTGAGCGGTACCCGCAGCATCGGCCTGAGCATTACCGAGAATTTTGCCAGCGGCAGCTCGCCGACAACAGTGCTGGCAGACGAGGTCACCGTCACTCTCAAACCCGCCAGTACCCCGAACACCGCGCCCGTACTGGCCGGCCCGGTGCCAGCGCGCCCCTATACCGAAGGCGACAGTGCAATTGCGATCGCTCCCGGTGCAACGGTCACCGACGCACAAATGGACGCCCTGAACGGCGGCGCCGGTAACTACAGCGGTGCCACCCTGACCCTGACGCTAGGCAGCGGTGCTACCAGCCTCGACACGCTGGGTTTCAATGCCGGTAATGGTCTGAGCCTGGAGGGCCGTACCTTACTCAAGGACGGCGTCGTCATCGGCCAAGTGACCAACACGGACGGCGTGCTGACCATTCGTTTCAATGATGACGCGGGCACTATCCCGACCACTGCGGACGTACAGAACACCCTGCGTCAGATTACCTATGTGAGTGCCGATCACGCCCCGGCTGACAGCCTCGCGATCAGCGTGACCCTGTCTGACCGCTTCCTGACCTCCAGCACCATGGCGTTGAGCATCGACATAACGCCGGTCAATGACACACCGGTGATCGTCAAGGATCCGGTCATCGCGCTGGGTGATATTCAGGTCACGAGTAGCATCAGCACGCTTGGCGGGCTGTCGAGTGTGACCGCGATCAGCCTTTCTCAGGACGGTTCGACGCTGTATGCCGCCGATAACAGAGGCGTCATCGCCCTGTTCAGCCGCAACGCGACAACAGGCGAATTGACCTACCTCAGCACCCTGCCGGGTGGAGGCGAACTCACCTCGATCAACCGCCTGCTGATCAGTGCCGATGGCCAGGCGCTCTATGCCATCGGTGCCATTGATGCCGAGAAAAACGGCGTGGCGATTTACAGCCGCGACAGTTCTGGCGTGCTGCGCGTTGTTCAGACCCTGAGCTCCCAAAGCGACTTCGAATTCTACGAGACAAAGGATATTGTCCAGTCGCCTGACGGTCGCTCGCTGTACATCCTCGGCAGCACCAGCCTGCTGGTTTACAGCCGCGATGCAGGCACGGGTCAACTGACTCAAACCCAGACGCTGGGCGATGGCTGGAACGCGCCTTACCTCTGGCTACCCACTGCAATTGATGTGTCGGGAGATCTGGTATTCGTCAGCACCGACTACAGCAACAGCCTGATCGCCTACCGTCAAGGCAGCGACGGGCAACTGACGTTGCTGGGCTTTATCCGAAACACCCCAACAGATCCTGCAATCGACAACCCGGTCGAACTGGGCAGCCTGCAACATGTCGCCGTGTCAAACGATGGTCGATACGTTTACATCGCTGGCGGCGACAGCGTACGCCTGCTGAGTTTCGACGCCAGTAATGGCAGCTTCACGTTAATAGGCGTTGTCGCCAGCGGCCTGGGCGATATCAGCGATCTGGTCCTCTCAGACGATGGCGCTGCACTGTTCGTCTCAACCGCAAACGGCACCCTGAATCGCTACGCAGTGGTAGATCAGACACTGATCCTTGCCGACACCCTGCAAAGCAGCGACAGCAGCACGCTCGGCGGCGCGAAACAGATCGTTCTGGACAGTAACGGCAACGCCATTGTCGTAGGTCAGGGCCTGACGTCGCTCAGCGTCATCGCCACGCCCGCGCCGATCTACATCATCGGCACAGACCCGGTAATACTGGCGCCAGGGCTGAGCCTCAGCGACGCTGAACTGGATGCGGCCAACGCTGGCGCAGGCAACTACCAAGGCGCAAGCGTGAGTATTTCCCGCGCTCCATCAGCCGACAGCCGTGACCATTTCGGATTTGCCGACGGCGATGGCCTGAGCCTGGTGAACGGCCAGATATTCAAGGGCGGCGCGGCCATTGCGAGCTTGATCGACCTCAACGGCACGCTGACCCTGACCTTTACAGCTCAGGTCAGCAGCGCAGACGCCAATGCCATTTTCGGCAAGCTGACCTACGCCACAGACGCTACCGGCGTCAGTAACAGTTCAGTGAATCTCAATATGAGTTTCAGTGATGCCGCACTGACCAGCCAGACCCGCGTGGTGCAGATCACCTTGCGCGACCCGGCGGCCAACCAGTCGCCCATCGCGGGCACCACGCCGTACAACCTGACACCAGGCACCGTCGGCCAGAACTACAGCGTCACCCTCCCCGCCAACCTGTTCAACGACCCGGACGGCGACACGCTGACCTGGCAGGCCGATGTCGTGCCCGACGGCATGAGTTTCGATCCGGCCACTCGCATTCTGTCCGGCATCCCGACTGGCAGCGGCGTGTTGACACTGGTGGTCAGCGACACTGCCGGGCTGACCGCCACGCGCACGATCAACTTCACCGTACAGGTCGCAAGCGAACCCGGTGCAGGCAATCCGACGCCGGTGATCGACAGCGTAAGCCCGGTAATTCCCGTCGATCCGGTCGCCTGGCATACAGCGCCGTCGGCTTCCCGCGACCCTGTTTTTGACTCTTCAGGGCGACCGGAAAGCGCGTCATCGCCGAGCCTTGTCGGTGAGGTCGCGGGCAACAGGCCCTTACGTTTCACCGACAACATCGGACTCGACAGCTTCGGCCAGCCTCTGGATTTCACCCAGCCTGATTCCGGCTTTACGGTGTTCGACACACCGTTGCGGACAGCCAATGGGCAGAGCGCCCTGTGGGTTAGCCAGACATCCCCCGATGGCACGACGTTATCAACCAACCGCGAGCGGATCGGTGCCTTGCTGGACATGAGCGGGACATCGTCACGGATCGACTTCCAGCTACCGGACGGGATTTTCAGCAGCCGCGACAGCCAGTTGACCGTCAGCCTGCGCCTGAGCAACGGGCTACCGCTGCCGGGCTGGGTCAGCTTCGACAGTCGTACCGGCAAGATCGTGGTTGACCGCGATCGTATGAAGCAGGCAGAACGGTTGCGGCTGGTGCTGATTGCCCGGGACGCGAGCGGTAAAGAGGCGCGCATTCCCGTAGAGCTGCAAACCGACGGCAACCGGACACTCAGCCTAACGCCTGAACAGACGCCCGCGCTTCAAACCGCAGAGCCTCGCTCACAGGCGTCGGCACAGAGAGGCGTCAGCGAGCAACTGCAGGTCGCCAGCCAGGGCGGACTGCTGGCCCGGGCTCAGGCACTGCTCGCCGCACTGCTGCCAAAAGATGCCACGCCCGGGGAAAAATCCGACCGCGACGCGGCCTGATCGCAACAACGACGCGGGTTCATTAAGCATTCTTAATGAACCCGCAATTGCCTGTTATCAAGAATAATTCTTATCTTGTCGCCGCCCCAAACTGGCCCGCACCCCGGCCTCACCCGATCGCGGTACGGACAGCACTTTTCAGAGGAACACTCGTGATCAACACCAAACTTCCAGGCCTCACTGGTCGCCTGTCGCTGCGTCTGGCCATCGGCCTGGCCACGCTCAGCCTGTCTGCCTGCGCCGTGAAACCCGAAGCGATCACCCTCGACCAGCAAATCGCTGAGGCGAGCTCCGACCGGGTCAAGATGTTCGACGCCCAAGAGCCCGTCACCCGGCCAATCAGCCTGGATGAAGCCATGGCCCGGGCCGTGAAATACAACCTGCAGCAACGTCTGATGCTGATGGAGCGAGCGCTGGAAGACAACCTGCTGGACGCACAGAACCTCGACATGCTACCCAAACTGGCGGCGCGGGCGGGTTGGCGTGGACGTGACAACGTGTCGGCGTCGTCCAGCGAATCTATTCGCACCGGCAGCCAGTCCCTGGAGCCGTCCACCAGTCAGGACCGCTCCAGCCGCAACGCCGACCTGCAAATGTCGTGGAACACCCTTGATTTCGGCCTCGGTTACTTCAGCGCCAAAGCTCAGGCCAACAAAACCCTGGGAGCCGAGGAACGCCGCAGGCGAGTGGTGGCCGACATCATTCAGCAGGTACGTGCCGCCTACTGGGAAGCCGCCACGGCCGAGCGCCTGAAACCTGAGGTGCAACGCACACTGGTGGAAGCGCGCAGTGCACTGGAGCGCGCGCAACAGACCGAGAAACAACGTCTGCTCGCGCCGCTGGATGCCCTGCGCTTCCAGAAGGGGCTGCTGGAAATGGTCCGCCAACTGGAATCAGTGGACAGCGAACTGGCCACTGCCAAATCCCGACTGGCCGCGTTGATGAACCTGCCACCGGCCACCCAATACAGCCTGGTCGTTCCCAGCGAGCAACAATTGACCCGACCGCCACTGGCCTACAGCCTCGAAGACCTGGAAACCATGGCCATGGTCAAGCGTCCGGAGGTCCGTGAGGAAGGCTACCTGGCGCGCAACGCCGTGCTGGAAACCCGCAGCGCCATGTTGCGCCTGCTGCCAGGCGCTTCGCTGTTCATCGGTGGTAATTACGACAGCACCAGTTACATGGCCAATAACAACTGGGCCGATGCCGGTGTGCAAGTCAGCTGGAACCTGCTCAGCGTGCTCTCCTACCCTGCGATCAGCCGGGCTGGCGAAGCGCGCGAAGCCGTTGCCGATGTTCGCCGCCAGGCACTGCGTATGGCCGTGCTGACTCAAGTCAACGTGGCCTGGCAACAATACCAACGCGCATCACGCCTGTTCGAGCGCTCCAACGAACTGCAGCGTATTCAGCGCGGCATTCTCACCCAGACCGAAAGCGCCGTCCAAAGCGACGCGCAAACGCTGGTCGAGCGTGTACGCACCAGCACCGAAACGGTCCTGGCAACGCGTACTCGCGATCGCAGTTATGCCGAGTTGCAGAACGCTTATGGCGCGGTTTACCAGTCTGCCGGGCTTGATCCGCTGCCCGAACAACTGGCCGACAAAAGCGTCGCCACCCTGAGCCAGGCCATCGCCCACAACGCGATTGCTCTGGCCAAAGGTGAAACGCCGGTGCCACGCCTGCATGCCGCTCCGTCGCTGATGGCCCGTACCGTAGCCCAGCCGCTGCCAGCACCGAAAGCCGCGCCTGCTCCAGCGCGAATCAATACCTGGAGCAGCCTCGGCTCTCTGCAAGATGCCGAGCTGGTTCCGGTGAACACTCCGACCCTGCGCTGATCCATTAACGCCACTCCGACCGGGGTGGCGCTTCCCTGCCGAGATTCCCAAGCCGCCATGCGTATTTCGCCTCCGCTCCCCTATTCCTTGTTACTGCTGGCAATGGCTTGCGCCACGGTCAATGCCGACGAACCCGCGCCCCTGCAACCGCCCTCGACCGCCTCGACTGTCGGGTCCCCGGCGACTGGCTCCTCGGCAGCCGACATCCGCGTACAACTGATCGCGAGCCAACGCACGGTGCTGTCCAGCGAACTGGCTGGCAAGATCATCAGTCTGGACGTGAAAGAAGGCGAAAGCTTCAAGAAAGGCGAACGTCTGGTGGCCTTCGACTGCGCCATTCACCAGGCGCGACTCAATCACTCAACCGCCGCCGAGTCTGCCGCCAGCAAAAAACTGATGATCGCCAAACGCCTCGACCAGTTGCAGTCCATCAGTGTTGCGGATGTCGCTCAGGCCGAAGCAGCCCTGGCCATGGCACGCGCTGAAAGTGGCGTAGGACGGGTCATGCTGCAGCGATGCAGTATCAGCGCGCCGTTCTCCGGGCGCATTGCCGAGCGTAAGGTCCAGCCAGGTGAATACGTCGCCGAAGGCAAGGAGCTGTTGGCCATTTACGACAACAGTGCATTCGACGTGGAGCTGATCGCCCCATCGCGCTGGCTGACCTGGCTCAAGCCCGGCAGCCGCTTTCAAGTCAGCCTTGATGAGACCGGCAAAAGCTACCCCGCAGAAGTTGTACGCATGGGCTCGGTCATTGATCCGCTCAGCCAGTCGGTCAAGGTCTTCGGCCGAATCGCAGCCAGCGATGCCAGCCTGTTGCCAGGCATGAGCGGCACCGCGCAACTCGCTCCGCCCATCGTCAGCGCCAAATGAAGACCGCCGAGCCCCCTGACCAGCAAGCCCTGCAAAGCCTCAGCCAACTGCTGCAACTCGAACAGCAGGCGCGCAGTGCGCTGACGACTCAGGAACTGGCATTTGTCATGGTCAACGACAGCCGCTTGCTGCTCGACTATCGTCAGGCTCTGCTGTGGAGTTGCGATCGCTCACGGATCGACGCAATCTCGGGCCTGGCGGTGGTCGAGCAGGATGCGCCGTTCAATATCTGGCTCAGCGGCTTATGCAAACGCTGGCAAGACCAGCCCGACGCTCAACACATTCATTCGCTCAATACCGCCGGCCTGGCTACCGATGACCTGCCGCTGTGGGCCGAGCATTTTCCTGCACACCTGATCTGGATGCCGTTACGGCATGTCGACGGCAGACTCCTCGGCGCACTGTTGCTGGCCAGGGAAACGCTGCTGCCCTCGTCGCAGGAGCCACTGGCTGCCCTGCTGATCAATGCGTATGGCCATGCCTGGGCAGCATTGCTGGGCAAGAGCAGCCGACGCAAAACTGGCCAATCACACAAACGCCGGTGGCTGGCCGGGTTGCTCGCAACGGCCGTACTACTGAGCTTGCCGGTCCGCCAATCGGTATTGGCCCCCGCCGAAATCGTTGCCCGTCAACCCAGCGTTTTGCGTGCACCGCTGCAAGGCGTGGTGGAAAAAATTCTGGTAAAGCCCAACGAACTGGTCCAGGCCGGGCAGGTACTGGTGCAACTCGACGCCCGGGAACTGCAAAGCCGCCTGGAATCATCACGCCAGGCCATGGCGATCGCTGATGCCGAGTTCCGTCAGGCTCAGCAACAAGCGCTCAGCGATGAACGCAGCAAAGCAACCCTGGCCGTATTGCAGGGGCGTCGCGAACAGGCGCAGACCGAGGTGTATTACCTGCAGGAAAGCCTCAAGCGCATGAACATTCTGGCTCCCCGTGCCGGCGTCGCGGTGTTCGATGATCCGAGCGACTGGGTAGGTCGTCCGGTGTCATTAGGTGAACGCATCATGCTGGTCGCTGAGCCGAGCGAGGCACAACTGGACATCCAGTTGCCCATCGCTGATGCCATAGACTTGCAGCCGGGTGCCGACATCCTGATGTTCCTCAATACTGACCCAACGTCACCGCTGCCTGCGAGCCTGCAACGTCTGGCTTACCGGGCCAGCCCGACAGCAGACGGCAGCATGGCCTATCGCTTGAAAGCCGAATTCACCGAGGCGGACCCACGTATTCGGGTTGGCCTCAAAGGCACGGCGAAGCTCTACGGCGAACGCACCAGCGTGCTGTATTACCTGCTCCGTCGCCCGCTGTCAGCGCTACGCATCTGGCTCGCATTGTGAGGCCTGCCGTCCCCTGCGCGAGCTATGAGGCGCACAACCGATGAACAGCGCCGCGCTGCCGGGCACAGCCAATCCACCAACGCCACTCCCCAGACTGCGCGATGAGCTGTTGCTGCACGAAGGGCCGCGCAATCGGGACGGTTCGCCGACCTGGACACTGGAGGATCCGGCACGGGGGCAATTTTTCCGGCTCGGCTGGGCTGAAGTAGAGATCCTCTCGCGCTGGCATCTGGGGAATGTGGCAGCCATTGCCCTCGCGATCAGTCAGGACAGCACCCTGGAGCTGGATGGGAATGATATCTCTGCGTTCAAAAACTTTCTGCAAACCAATCAGTTGCTGCAAGCCTGCGGTGCCGAAGACAACGCTCGTCTGCAACATATCGCTGATGCGCAAAGCGTCGGTTGGGCCAGCTGGCTGCTCAAGAACTATCTGTTTGTACGCATTCCGTTACTGCGTCCAGACCGTTTTCTCGGCAAAACCCGTCATTGGGTCGAGCCGTTCTACAGTCGCACGTTCCTGTACCTGACGCTGATAGCAGCGGGCCTTGGTCTGTTTCTGGCGGCACGCCAGTGGGAAACCTTCATTCATACCTTCCTGCACTTCTTTACGCTGGAAGGTGCCGCACTGGCCGGCGCAACGCTGATTGTGTCCAAGGTGCTGCATGAGCTCGGCCATGCCTATACCTGCAAGCGTTATGGCGGCAGAGTCGCCACGATGGGTGTTGCACTGCTGGTGCTGTGGCCGGTGCTGTACACCGACACCTCCGGTGCCTGGCGACTCAAACAGCGACGCCAACGTATGGCCGTTGGCGCAGCGGGCATGCTGGTGGAACTGGCATTAGCCGCCTGGGCCACGTTGCTTTGGAGCTTTCTGCCTGACGGGATGCTGCGCAGCGCAGCGTTCATGCTGGCCGCCACCACCTGGATTCTGACCCTGACGGTCAACCTGAGCCCGTTCATGCGGTTCGACGGCTATTTCCTGCTTTCCGATCTGCTCGACGTGCCCAACCTGCAAACCCGTGCGTTCCGCCTGACGCGCTGGCGTTTACGTGAGTGGCTGTTCCGTTTTGGTGAAGAACGCCCCGAACATTTTGAACCGTGGCTGGAGCGCACCCTGATTGGTTATTCGCTGGGCACCTGGATCTATCGGTTTTTTCTGTTTCTAGGGATCGCGTTACTGGTCTACCACTTCGCCTTCAAGCTGTTGGGCATCCTGCTGTTCGTCGTTGAAATCGTTTATTTCCTGCTGCGCCCCATCTTCAGCGAACTGCGTGAGTGGTTCTCCCGACGCAAGGACTACCGCATGAATCGCAACTCACTGAGCACCTTGCTGGTATGTCTTGGGCTGCTGCTACTGGCCTGTGTTCCCTGGCGCGGGAGCATCCATGCCCCGGCCTTGCTGCGCACCCAGCAACAGGCGGGACTTTACGTGCCGGTCGGGTCGCAGCTGCAACAGATTCTGGTAAAGCCCGGTGCGAACGTTGAGGCAGGTCAGCCGTTGTTCATTCTGGAGGCCCCCAGCCTCAAGCAGGAGCTGGCGATCCTTGATCGGCAGATTGTCACCCTGCAATGGCAAAGCAGTTTTCAGCAGTTCAACACGGAGGCTGCGGCTAACCTGATGGTGGTCCGCCAGGAGTTAATTGCGGCTCTGGAACGTCAGGCGGTGCTACGCCAGCAATCAAGCCATTTGACCGTTCGAGCGCCATTCAGCGGTGTCATGGCAGACATTGCCGACCCACTGGAGCAAGGTGAATGGCTGTCGGCGGGCGAGTGGCTTGGTACGCTGATCGGCAGCGATGCCGGTGTCGTGGAAGCCTTCGTAGAAGAACATGATCTGGCACGTCTGGAACCCGGCAGCAGCGCGCGCTTCTACCCGGAGGTCTTCTCCAGAGCGTCACTGGAACTGAATCTGGACAGCGTCGAGCACACCGCCGTACGCCGCCTGTCGTCTGCACCGGAGCTGGCTTCGACCTATGCTGGAGGTCTGGCGGCGACCCTCGACAGCGAGCGCGTTCCGCAACCCGAGCAGGCCATCTACCGGGCCCTGCTGACACCCTCGCACGTTTCATCCACCCCCCGAATGGGCTTGCGTGGAACCGTGGTCATCGAAGCTCAAGCACAGAGCCTGATCATGCGAGCCTGGCGCAGCACACTGACCGTGCTGATTCGCGAGTCCTCGTTCTGAACGGTTAAGCATTCTTAATGCTCCGCTCGTTGCCCCGCTTACATGCCATGGCCATCATTTGGTAACTTGTCGCAGCACACACAGGACCCTCGCCAATGCTCGCCAACGCCCAACAGCCACCAGAACTTCCGCTGAGCAAACGCCTGAAAGCAGGAAGCACCCGCGACCATGACAGCGTCGACACGCTGGTCATGCAGTCCCGCCCATTTGAAGACAATCAACGCTACGGCTGCTTTCTGCGCCTTCAGCATCGCTTTCATGGTGCCATTCATGACCTGTACGACGATGCAGATCTGAATCAGTTGCTGCCCGGTCTTAGGGAGCTGCCTCGTTTTGACGCCGTGTGCGCGGACATGAAAGACCTCGGCCTGTCAGTTCCCGCGGCCCCGGCGGCAGTGAAGCCGCATTCCATGCACGCTGCAATTGGCTGGCTGTACTGTGCGGAAGGCTCGAATCTGGGTGCAGCGTTTCTCTTCAAGGAAACCCAGCAGATGGGCTTCAACGCAGAACACGGCGCACGCCATCTTGCCGCCCACCCCGACGGCCGTGCGCTGCACTGGCGTCAGTTCGTGGCATTGCTGGATGGTTTGAACCTGGACGAAGCGCAAAAAGCCGAAGCGATTCAGGGCGCCATTGACGCTTTCGATTTCTATCGCAGTGCCCTGCGTGAGTGCTTTCACTGAGTGAGCGCTCGCCCGGCCCCGCCTCTTTGATAACGCGCCTTCGCTAGCAAACACAGCTCTGTTGGAGCGAGGCTTGCCCGCGAAGAACGTTAATGCGGTGGTGCCTGACACACCGGGTTGGCGAGCTCGCGGGCAAGCCTCGCTCCAACAAATTCGTTCGCTGGCGACAGCGCGGTATCAGAGACACAGGATTGCTCCGACGGAACAGAGTCAACTTAGCCACTGCCATGGCGTCATCTTTGTCACCATCATCAGCACAATGACAAACATCCCCGCAAAACCGCAGATCCCCATCCAGAACCATTTGCTGTAAGCGCTCTGGTATCGCTCATCCAGCGACAAACCTTGCTCAGCAGCGCTGAACGCTAACCTGTGCAAGCGCTTTTGCAGCACCAGCACAGGCAGCCAGAGCGCGCCCACCATGAAGAAGATCAGCAACGAGGTCAGCAGCCATGGCGACGTCAAAGGCAGCCCGGCAAGCCTGACTAACGCATAGCCTGTGGCGACTTGCAGAAAACCTGCCGGGGTGGTGATCCAGGTATCGAAACGCACAACCATTGCGCAGACGTGGGCAATGACCTGCAGATTTCGCGTGCGGTTGGCGGCAATCAGATAAAGGAAAGAACCCATGCCGAATCCGAACAGGAAAATCGCGGCGATAACGTGCAAATACTTCAGCCCTAAATAGAGCATCCGTCAGCCCTGCTCACTGGAGAAGCACACCGACAGCCGAACATCCTGCGGATCACCAATGGCCGCCAGGTACTCATCAACGTTAATTTCTCCTACACACGGTCGGGCACCAGGCTCGGAACGGTAATCCTGTGCGACCTTCGCAATCAGTGCGACAGCAGCGCAACTGGGAATTTCCTCATTATTCGCAACGGTGGTAATACACGCCTATCAATCCTGAAGGAGCTTTATCAAGAAACTCAGGATGATCACTTCTTCCGGATCAATGTGCTTTTTCGTCCTTGGGTAGAGCGCGGGGAAATTGTGTCCCTTAGGAAAGGTGCATACCATTTCGAATGCGCTGTGTAGTCCGCACCACGCATACCCCCTCGAAAGGGTAAATGGCCCAAGCAAAGGGTTCTAGAAGGGTTTGAATGGAATGGAGGTCAAGGGTAAGTGCCTTACCTGAAAGGGGCCTGCGGCGGCTAAAGGGAAGCCCAGAAAACTGTTGAGGTTCCAACTCAGACTAAAATGAAGTCACCTATTAATGATACCTGCCAGGACTTTACGCCTGACGTAAATGGCTAAAAGCTAGTACCATTGACACACACTAATACAGGCGATTTGCAAAGAATGACAGTCAGCAAAGCACTGCAGTATTCATCTGGCTACAAGCCATTTATCGACGGCCTCCGAGCCTTATCCATCCTGGCCGTGGTTGCCTATCATGTGGGCTTTTCTCAGGTACCAGGTGGATTTGTCGGTGTTGATATTTTCTTTGTGATTTCAGGCTTTCTGATTGTTACCCATCTGATCAGCTCAATGGAGGCAAAGAAATTTAAATTTAGCGAGTTCTGGGCTCGACGGGCACTGAGAATTCTTCCACCGTATTTATTGGTTATTGCGACGTGTGCAGTCATCGCCCCATTCGTACTAGTTCTTCCAGACGAACTGGAATCATTTGGAAGACAGGTAACAAATTCGGCCGTAATGATAGCCAACCACTTCTTCCTCAGGAGTCAAGGCTACTTCGACACAGAGGTTGACGTTAAACCATTACTACACATGTGGTCACTTTCGGTCGAAGAACAATTCTACATCATTGCCCCACTCGCTATTTTTGGAATCTACACTGCATGTAGGAAGCTATCATCAACGAAGGCTCGCGCTCTTTGCATCTCCGCAATCCTTGTATTGTTCGGCCTTTCTCTGTATGGGTGTATTACATTAACAGGCGGTGGCGCTGGTAGGAATTATGCGTTTTTCTTGATGCCACTGAGAGCATGGGAGTTCATAGCAGGCGGGGTTCTTGCGTTTCTGGTTCCATTCGTTCTTCGATTTCCGAGAGCTGCAACAGAAATCATTGCTCTCTTTGGGCTCACACTCGTTGCAACTGCAATATTCATGTACTCCGGTGAAGATACCTATCCTTCCTGGAAAGCCATTATGCCAGTGGCTGGAGCAGCGCTCATCATCCTATGTGGCGTAGCTCAACCCCAGAATCTGGTAGCTCGGGCTCTATCACTGAAGCCATTGGTAGCAATCGGACTGATTTCCTACGCGTGGTATCTCTGGCACTGGCCACTTCTCTCATTCGGCCGGATATACCATTTCGGCGCTCGAGATCTCTCATTTGATCTCGCGATGGCCGGCATTTCACTCCTTCTTGCATGGGCGACCTATTTGCTGGTTGATAAAAAAATCTTAGCCTGGCGCCAGCATTTGCCTCGTGGAGCGAACTGGAAGCATACGGGCGCAGCGCTATCGCTATGCATAGCCGTAGGATTGTCCGGTGTGTACATGACCAAAGTTTACGCACCGTCAGTTGCTTCAAACTACACCGAAGCTCAAGCGCCTAAGCGGGCAAGCCGAGCTGGTGTCTGCAATCTCCACTCAATCACAGACCCTCAAGCCTGCCTGGATCTCGCAGCCGAAAAACCGATTGGACTGCTAATTGGCGATTCACATGCCGACGCAGCTTACCGAGGGATAGCAAAGCACGCGCTTGCTGATGACGCAGTAATTGCCAGCGTATCCTCAGGAGGGTGTGGTGCATTTTTCAACACTCACATAAACGATCCAGATGAAGCAATGGGCGAGCGATGCGAGAAAGGCAGAGCCAATGCCAAAAGCCTTATTGGAGATGAGATCAAGCCAAAGTTTGCAGTCATTTTTTCACGCTGGTCCTTGTACACAGGTCGAGGGCAATACTCCTTGAGCGAGCCCGGCAGCATCACCCCGTTCACAGATACTCGCGCTGGTTTTGTTGAGAAACTGAAAGGCACCTATAACTACCTTCGCGCGCAGGGTATCGACAGAATCCTCGTTATTGGCCCAGTTCCTGTGTTCAATGCACCAGCTAAAGACTGCGTGATGAGATCTGACCGCTATAGGGTTGAAAGAGATATCCACTGCTCAGAGGAACGTATTGCTGTAGATACAGCCCGTAAGGACGCTCTGTCCTGGCTCAGAGAGTCAGTAGCCCAAGAACCGAACATAAGATTCATTGATCCAATCACCCAGTTCTGTGATGAGAAACTTTGCCGAGGCTACGGTGAAGAGGGGCTACTTTACGCTGACACCAGCCATATCAGCGATGCGGGGATGGAAAGGATCTATCAAGCAGAGAAAAAATCGTTTGAGTGGGTGTTTGGTAAGGATCTATAAGTCAGTACCGCACTATCAAACTAACAACATGCCCGAGGCGTACAGGGATCGTACGCCAACAGCGGTCCTGGCACTGGACGGGGCAACAAAATCTGCCGTACAACACACCGAAACTTTCAGGTTACAAACTGATTAACCCCATTGCCATGGCCTGTCTTTTCCTTTATTCCTTGGCCACCGGGGCATCAGCATCGTCCAGCTCAGCCATCAAGCTCTAGCTCAGAAGCTCTAGACGTTCGGCCTCAGCCTTCAGCAGGCTCACCCCTTCCCTGATCTTGTGCTGAGAGTCTAACGACCCAGCACTGATACCTTCTTGACTCAATACTTCACGCACATGGTGATAGGCCAATACATCTACAGGGGGCTTGCCTATTTCGCGGGTTCCTTTCGGTTGGTTATTGCCACAGTGCAGCGCCACTATAGTCAGGTGGCTGGCCGAGCGCTGCGATTGCCTGATGCAGCTCGATCAGATCTATCAGGCGAGAAAGCTCCGAGCTGTCAGGTGCTGCGGGATGATTATAGGATTGCATGTGGATAAAGGTCATTCATCAGCCTTTACCTGATTTTTCGCGGACGCGAAAAACGCGCCTCTATGCTGATCTGGCCCCGTTTTTATTGCGGACAGAGCTGGGGTGCAGTTGAATGACCTGATATTGGGTGACCACAGACCGGCGCCCATAAGGCGCAACCATTGCAACTGTGCCTATCCAATCCGCGTGGCTGTCGACAGGGCCAAATTAATCTTAAAGCTGCAGGGGCAATTTGGGCATCTGATCGGCTGCCAGATGAGCGCCGGCTGAACACGAATATATGCCTGGCAATCAGCACACCGGAAAGTGATCACTTCGACCCTATCGAGGACCTGTTGGCCATCATCGGTTGTCCTTTTTTGCCAAAGCCTGTTGCACTTAGTGTTGCTGCATACGGTAAGCTCATCATTATTAAACTCGCTTTGTCCGACATAAAGCATGTTGTCGCAATCACAGCGAGCCGAAATGATCGCCTTGAAGGCAAATATAGCCGTTGCAGTTGTGCAGTCCTCAAGCCCAGCAATGATTTTCGTGAAAGCTTCCTTCGTCAGAGTGGTGCTCTTTTTTCCGTCAGGCTTGTGCGGTGAAACATGTAAGTAGGAGCCAAGTTTGTTGTAGAAGCCTCTGAATTCTTTCCAAGGTATTGCTTTCGTTTCCCCTATTGGTTTGAAGTCTTGCGGTAGTTCATCAGGCCCATTAGTCGCGAACGATAACTCACCTCCTTGGCCAGCGGTCGGATCAAAAGAGATAAGCAGTTTAAGGATCTGATCCGGCTTCCACATTCTTGTCAGGCTGCCAGGGATGACTTCGCCATACTGTTGCAACTGCCTATAAACCACAGTCTCCATCGCGAAGCGTAACTCTAGCGCCGCATAGCGCATTGACGGTTCATCAGGCTTCTCCAATAGGCTTTTGGCCCGATTGAGGTGGGGAGTGATGCGGTAAAGATCCATATCGATCTGAGCCCTTCAGGTTGATGGCTAGTATTTTCCTATCGGCGCTGCAAACGCCAACTCCTTAAATCCATACAGTTGGTTCCGTTTACCTGACAACCGAGAGAGCCGGACCGCGAGCAAAGGGGTGTGGAAAATAGTATGCGTTCAGCGAAGTCACCTAGCCAGGCCAGTTTTCAGTCACAGTATTGCTAAACCAGCTGGCAGATCCCCAACGACAAAATCAACCCACCGCACAGCCGGTCAATTGCTTTTTTCCTTCCTTGATAAGCGAAAGCAATCTTAGGCTGCGAAAAAGCGATTGCGACCATTCCATACCAAGCCATTGAAACCACCACTACAACTGCCAGCATCGACAAAAACGTGCCTATCGAAACGTGGGCGGGAGCTGCGGCTGAAAAAACAGCAGCATAGAAGGCCATGGACTTGGGGTTACCGATGTTGGTAATCACCCCTAGCCCAATCTGCGTAGATAGCTCCATCAAGCTGAATGATCGTAACCGTCCGGCCAAGTCACTTAGATGAGTGGTCAAAGCATTGGGCATCACACGCAGGTAAATGCCCGGAATAATTATCCGATTGTGGGTATGGTGGTGTGCAGTGCTTTCACTCAAGGATGATCCATGGCCACACACACTTCCGCCAATGCACAGAAGCATTTGGCAGTTCTGATCGATGCTGATAATGCACCGGCAGCAATCGTTGAAGGTCTGTTCGAAGAGATCGCTAAATACGGCGTTGCCAGCGTCAAGCGCATCTATGGCGACTGGACTGGCCCACAGCTTGGCGGTTGGAAGAAAGTCCTGCTCGATCACTCCATCCAGCCGATCCAGCAGTTCGCCTACACCAAAGGGAAGAACGCGACCGACAGCTCACTCATCATTGATGCAATGGATCTATTGTACACCCGACGCTTCGACGGCTTCTGCTTAGTGTCCAGTGACAGCGACTTCACCCGCCTCGCCTCTCGCCTGCGTGAAGAGGGACTGACGGTATATGGGTTCGGTGAACAGAAAACACCGAAGCCGTTCGTGGCTGCCTGCGACAAGTTCGTTTACATCGAATTGCTACATGAGGATGCACCTCCTCTCCCCACAAGTGAGATATCCGAGACATCCGCTACCAGCAGCAGCGAGTCCAGCGTAGCCACGCAGACTGAGCAGCTTAAAAAGCCC
This sequence comes from Pseudomonas viridiflava, assembly GCF_900602065.1. Lineage (GTDB taxonomy): Bacteria > Pseudomonadota > Gammaproteobacteria > Pseudomonadales > Pseudomonadaceae > Aquipseudomonas. The sequence continues at coordinate 117,430 of NZ_UWFN01000265.1, forward strand.
AAAGCCCCTGTGGGATTCATCGCGAAAATCCTCGACGACATAGCTGACGAGGATGGATGGGCACACCTAGGCGCGCTAGGCGCGAATATCACGAAGCTGCGGCCAGATTTCGATCCCAGGACTCATGGCTACAAAAAACTGAGCGACCTTATCAAAGGCTACCCGCACGCCTTCGAGCTTCAGGCACGTAATGCTTCCGGTGGCAGCGCTGTGATGTACGCACGGCACAAACAGCAGAGCAAATAATGAGTCCGTCTAAATAACCAGGCTTGGTCATCGCCAAGGCACCTTGCGATTACATCGAAGCGCTGGATGTGGATCAGAAGATATTCCGAGGCGTGGACAACAGTGCACTGCTGGTGCCTAACCTAGCCCAATCTGCGTAGATAGCTCCATCAAGCTGAATGATCATCTCAGTGCCGCTAGAGCATTGAACCCAGGCATACCGTGATACGCTTTCACGTAACTAGAATGTCCCTTCCAGCGTATCCAGCTTATCCACGCTCAAAGGGACTGGCTCAATCAGGAACGTGTTCATGTCGCTTAAAAATGCATTTGCTGCTGTTCTTAAAGCGATGCGGGCCAGCAAGGGATTGACTCAGAGAAATCTGGCAGAAGTCAGCAGCCGTACCTACGTATCCAAATTGGAGCGAGCCCAGTCGAGCCCCACGCTAGAGATGATTACCGCTCTCAGCGGCCCACTCAGTGTAAATCCACTTACTCTTGTGGCGATCACTCTGTGCACCGGGTCGAGGGAGTCAGTCAGCGCCTTGCTGCGACGTACACAAGAAGAGCTGGCGAAGCTAAATCATGAGGGTGTTCTCAACAATCTACTAATTCCGCCGGGGGATGAGTTACGGGTGCCACGCTCTCCTGCTAAGCCCTCAAGTCGTCGCTCAGTAACTAAGTCCCAGCAGGTCGAATTTTGCTTTACTGAATAAATGATGACTTGGCCGGACGCATACCTCTCAGCGTACTAAATTCATGAATAACTATATCGGTTAGCCACTTATCAAATGCAAGGGGTGGGATGTTGGTATTCTACTATAGTCGCTTAGTTTCTTTGAGACTAAGATTAGCTGAGCTGATGCGTTTTGTGGTCTGTTACACGCAGCACCTTTTCAAACTCGCAAGTATAATTAATCAGCCTCATCTACCATGACATTTCTTGAATTTCCTCCCCGACCCGCAGTTGCATGGGTCATTACGAAGCTGCTTCCCTACTGCTTGAGCTTGGAGGGAATAACTTTCTGTACCTGGGTGATGAGCAGTTTTAACCAGTCGAGGCGTCAAGCAAGCCTCCCGCATCATGTACGCAGTGCTTTGTTCCTTTGCACCGGCTCCAGCTCCAGCTCGACGCAGTACTTCATATACCTCCATAATTCGAGCTTGGCTATCCAAAACAGGCACGCATTCTTTGCTGAACAAGGTGCTGGTAAACAAATCGTCTCCATGCAGTGCCAGGTCTGGGCCATATACATTAATATGCGCCCTGAGCCTGCTCACAATGCGCTCACATGCACTCAAGCAGTCATCGCGGATATTATTGGGGTCGCCATCCTTGTCGAGCGTGGCATAACAAATCTGCAGGCACCTTGCAGCACGCATCAAGTCTACGTGCGAGGGATCAAGCGTCTCAATTATCTCTGCCAGCGACAAAGCAGCCCGAGCACGAAACTCCTCGTGCGCCATAGCGCGCTCAAAAAGATCGAGTGTTTCGCCTAAAGCACGCCCAGGAATCTTTTCCATCTGAATGAAGTAAGCGAGGGTATACACCGCCTGCGGATAGTCTTGCGCAGCTGCTTCATTCAACCACCGGATTGCCTCAGCGGCATCCTGAGGTAACCCCATACCTTCCTGATAAAATACAAATAAGTTGAACTGCCCCTGAGGATCTCCGGCCTCCGCAGCACGAAGCGTGTAAGAAGCAGCAGCTGCGAGGTCAATTTCACAGCCCAAACCTTTGGCCCAAATCGCTCCAAGCTGCGCAAATGCCGTGGGGTGTCCTTGCTCAGCGGCTTGCTCGAACAACTCACGAGAGTAAGCTACATCCTTGTTAAATATTCCCCCACCCTCAAAGCATCTTTGCGCAACGTAAATCAGCGCATCTGGATGCCTATATTGCGCAGCGTCGTAGATAAAACGCTCGCCATCATGAAGCTGCTTGGACTCAACATTTATATGTGTGGCAAGATAAAGACCATACTGGTAGAGACAGTTAGGGTGACGCACAGCTGCGCCTTGCTTGAACCAAAACATCGCCTGATCGATGTCGGATCGAGAGTCATGTGAATAACCGTCCAAACGCACGAATGCACTGTCTATATTGTGCTGATCAGCGCGTTCCTTGAAATACACACCAGCCTGGTTAATGGACTCGACATCACCATCTAACATTGCACGAGCGCACATCTCTTTGAGAGAGTCCGACTCGTCCACAGTGACCACATATGTAGGGACACTTTCATGGCGCACGACATACAAATACTCAACCAGCCCCCTTGCAGCGATTAATGCATCGACGACGAGGTTGGCGAAATTTAACTCGATGAAATCAAACCGCTCAGGATGAGAAGCTTTGTTGCCGCTTGATTGCAGTGTTCGGAGATGCCTTTTGGCGGAAGGTTTGATCAGGCCTCGAGCGTCCAGGCTCTTGATTTTGTCATCAAGGGAATAATTAGCTAAATCGGGATCCAGACAATTGCAAAAGGCGGCTGCCAAGCCACGTAAGAAAGACAAAGCCAGGACGGGCGTGTGCGTACTGAATGCCTTGGCATCTTTATAAAGGCGTCCAACCTCAGAAGAGGCATTAATCGCGAGTTGTAAATCGTCCATGATGAATCCGGTAGAGGTTCGAGGCAGGGCTTGAGATGTACCTTGGCGAAGGTCAGATCTTCACAGGGGTTGTCAAAATATTCGGATCTAGCACGATCAAGATCGGATAGGTCACCCCATATTGCCGTTCGTTGCCAGCGACAGCTTGATAACCAGCTTCAATTGAAGCGTCGACAATATCTTCGATGCATTGGCGAGTGATCATCTGACACAGATTCCAAGCGCGCTGGCCGGCAACAGTGTCGCGGTGATGAATAGCGAGATCTGCCATCTTGGCCATCATCTCATCTCCGGGCCTAGGTGCATACTTCATGATATCGCCTGTCCTCCAGCCAGTTTTCCAGTGTTGCTTAAACTCGCATTGGATATTGCCCATGCCCGGACGGCGGCCTACAACGAGTTGACGTAGATGCTCCGACTCCCGGGGTGTGCAGGTCACATCTGGATCAGTGATATCAAGCACATGAGCCCCAGGCACAACAGTTGCCTGATACAAGTTAGCGTTAGTACCGTGCACCTGACCGCTGTCTAAAGCGAACTTACGACTCGTAGTGAAAAATAGGCCTTTGTGGAGCGGAGTGGTGCCCTTCAGAGCACCGCGTCCAGTCAATGTCCACTGGGCGATAAGAGATTGCGTGCCGTGTAGCCAGTCTGTATAGATGTCCATAGTTACTCCTTGTGGTCTCCTTTCATCCAGGCCCCGGTTTCTGACGCCGGGGCTTGGTGCACCTGATGCGATTTTTATCTCAACTCTGCGCCTGATCAGCGGGAACCGCTTTCCCCGCAGTTAGCGCAGCAAAATGCTCAATTAGTTCTGGTTCTGCACCGGCCCATTTCATGGCCTCGGACATATCGTTAAGAGCACGCTGACAGCTGTCAGTTTTGCTGAGGGACTTTTCCTGCTTACTTCGACGGTTTGTGCAACGGATCAGAGATACTCGTCGTGTCAGCCCTTTTAGTGGTCGAAACCTGGCTCAATAGAATCTAGCCCTCCCAACTTGAACTCACGCTCCAGGTTCAAACGCACTAGCTGGCAGCGGTCGTAGTCACCAACCCCTGTAACATGCACGTTATCAGGGCACAATTTCTCGACCAGCTCTGCCCCTATATCTAAGCGCCCGGTCCTGATTAAATGCGCAGCGGCTATTAATACTCCGATTTGGCTTTCGCTGTTTTTCAGCCCCATTTAAGTCTTCCTTCCCTTCTGTTCGTCATTCGCAAAGGCGCAAAAAATTGCGCTTCTCCTACGTCCTCGGCCCCAGTGCTGCATCAATCTCAGCTTAACCGTTCACTTACCTGCCGACCAGCGACGGGCGTCCGAGTCAAAGCAGTAACAACCCATTCCTCGTTGACAAACACAACAGGCTTCCTGGAACCTGGTAATGCAAAAGTCTGAAGTCAGGATCTGAAGGCTTAGACGCAAGTAATTGCGTGGATCCATCCCCCAAAGCTCGCAAAGCTACCGGAAGCGCGAGCGGCCAACGTCCAGTTGGCGGTTGCACACTAATCATTCAATCACCCAATGGGAATCCTCCCATTGGGCTGGGTTCCCCTATCGAGAACCCTCTATGAAAAACTTCACCTTGCTCATCACCCCGAAAATCGGGGAAGCCCGCGGCGTTCCTCGTATTTGGCTTGAAGGTCAAAAACTGCTGAGTGCCGGTATCGAAATAGGGTCTTGCTTTTCCCTGTCACGCGGGGACGGACGAACCAAACTTGAACTGGTGCCCACACCAGCTGCAGTAGAAAACAATGCGGGGATAATCAGAGTCTCTAAACGTGTTCGCAATGGCATAACAACACCTCTTATTGAGATACGCACAGCACTTCTGCGAAGTCTATTTAAGACTGCGGAAAAGGTTCGGGTCGTCATCCGCCTGGGTAGGATCCTAATCACAGCCCTGGATAAAGATACGCGGAAAGACGAACGCCTAGCGCGGCTGAAGCAGAAGCTCAATGCCCAGGAACCACTGGCTGTATGCAGCCTGTATCACGGTGGTGGCGTGCTGGACCGTGCGATTCACGCTGGCTTGGCACGATCAGACATCGACACCTATGTTCGAATTGGCATTGAGCTCGAGGAGCAGTACCTGGATGCCAGTCTGCGTAACAACAGGATGCTGTGGCGAGACAACTCGGTCGCTATTTGTGCCGATGTCCGGGACGTCCAGCGTGGGGAAAACACTCCGCAATGCGATCTCGTTATTGCAGGCATTCCTTGCACAGGAGCGTCTCGCGCCGGCAAAGCGAAGAACAAGCTTTCCGCAGCCGAACAACATCCTGCGGCTGGCTCATTATTCGTGGACTTCCTGGACTTTGTCCGTCACACAAACCCCGCAATGGCGATCGTAGAAAACGTTCCTGATTACCTGACCAGCACCTCCATGGAAATGATTCGGTCTGTACTGACCTCACTGGGTTACCAGCTATTTGAGTGCATTCTTGATGGGAACGTATTTGGAGCTTTCGAAAATCGCTCCAGAATGGTTTTGGTGGCCTACACGGAGGGCGCATTTGACTCACTGACACTGCATCAAATTTTGCCGCTTCGCACCAAGGAACGCTCTCTGAGAGACCTGATGGAATCTGTCCCAGATAATGACGAGAGGTGGAAGTGCTATGACTACCTGGAACAGAAGGAAGAACGCGATATCGCCAGCGGTAAAGGATTTCGTCGGCAATTTCTCACAGCTGATGCAGCTTCGTGTGGCTGCATCGGACGGGGCTACGCAAAGGCCAGATCAACTGAGCCATTTATCCGGCACCCGCACAATCCATCATTGAGCAGGCTACTAACGGTGATCGAGCATGCAATGGCGAAAACCATACCAATTGAAATCATTAGAGGTGTATCAAACACAATTGCCCACGAGATACTGGGTCAGTCGGTCATCTTCACTGCCTTCGAGGCTATAGCGGCGACTATAGGACGTTTGCTGAGACACAATCACATGCAGGCAAATATGATAGCGGCCTGAACTTAGCGGGTGATGCAATTGACAAGCCCCGACACTTATTCAAGTGTCGGGGCTTATTTATCGGAAGACGCGTTAATGAACCCGGGGCGCGCCACCCTCGGCACTCTCCTCGTTCAATCTCCACTTGCAGCGCCATCGTCAGTCTCACGCAGGCACTCAGATAGCGGCTATGCAGATACGCCGCAGTAGTGTTGCAGGGTTTGAGCTTCGTTCTGAAGACACATTACAGGGATAACCGAAGCTCCTGCGAAGTGAAGATAACGTGTGCGATGACGACCTTGGGTGTAACCGACCCAGCGCACCAGGCGCTCACGCTTGCGACTGAAGACTTTCATGAAAGGTACTCGAAACTGCACCTGCATTTCGTTGAAAGAAACAAAAGGCATCTCAACATGCCGCTCTGTTGGTCCAGGGGGGGCGAGGAACGTTGCCAATTCCTGTCGCTTCACCTCAGACCAATCTTCTGCAGGTGGAACCACATAATTGGAGTGCAAGTGCTGATCGGAAAATTGGATAAGCTTATGGATATCGACAAGAACAACCACATGGTTTTCGTAGCCAGCGCGACGACGCAGCCTCACCTGTTGATAGCCAGGATGCGCGTCTGAAAGCATTACGTCGTACAGATTGGTGTTGGAAAGCATTATTGATTACTCCTTTTCGACGCTTGGGGCTTCTTCCCCTACTGCCCCAACGTTCGACGGCTGGGCCTGGGGTGTACCTGGACAACTTTTCCGCTTTAGCTCGACTGGGCACCTGCTGGCAGAACGCTTTTGGCTTTGCCGTAACCGGCGCTTTCCATTCTATTAGGACTCATGGGGCCGAGTCTCGCCCGAGGCGAGAAATTCGCTTAACACCAGATCCAGATGCGGCGCGAGCTTTAATACATCAGAGTCAATGGTCTGGGTGGAATTGGCTTCATATGGATATCGAGTTCCGACAAATAAGCTCGCACACGACATGATCCATTTCTCCAGCGGAAAGCCGGGACAAAGCCGATCGGAAATTTCTCTAAACTGGGTGGCTAGATCCATCGGCATGGCTCTGTATAGCTCAAGCAGATCATGTCGATTTCCAGGCAAGCGTATAGACAATCGTAGGTGGCCATCAGGATCGTATTCAGTCCTTGGATGGCGCGGGTCAGCCTCAACAAGAAATGATTTAAGGTACAACTCCGACGCCAGTGCTGAGTTCATCGCCGCAGGCCAATATAGGGCTGTATCACCATTCAAGCCATGCTGTTCAAGCAGCAGCGAAGCTCTCAAATATGCTCGTGCTTCCTCGATTACCCTAGCGCTAGGCAGGGACTCGTAATCCATTCTTTTTTCCTTCTTACTTCCCCGTGTAGGGATAATGCTTTTTCCCCTGCTCTCTCGCAGCCTTGATCAAATCAGCCGTTGCCGTCTTCTGAGCTTCAATATTGTTTTCTTTCGCAAAAATTGCCGAGTAATGCAACGTGTAGGTTGGCATTCTTGCCTTCTCAATCTCACCCCGCTTGTATTGAGCCAGTATCTTTGCGGCAAGGTCAGTACCCTCGTTGTCTGCACATTGCTGGATTTTCGCCAGAGAGGCTGCCTCATATTGTCCAGATACCGTGGCGGTAATGTTCAATTTGCCCATACACCCCAAAGCAATCAGCTCCTGCGATGCAATCAGGTCTTCATGAATGCCCTGATTGTCGTGAAGGATTGTCACCAGCTTGGGTTCGGGCTGTGCGACTTCGGCCGCAACCGCGCTGTGTGCAATAGCTAATAATGCCAACGCTATTGTAAAAATCCGGCTCATCGCATTTTCCTATGGACGGCCGCGCATTAGCGGACCCACAGTTTTGAAGTTGAAAACTACCGGCTCACCAAACATGCTGATCCATCTCACCTAGCTCCGAATGAATGCCGGAAAGCAGCAAGAATAGGCTGTCCATGACCTCACTGAGATGTCGAACATTGATGTGGTGTAGGTCCGGCAGCGATAACTGGCCCTTTTTGTCCTCGGGGTACCGAAAGGCGAACGACTGCGGATCAATCTCGGCTAGTTGATGTAGGAATTGCTCCATCGCAGGCACCTCCTGATCGCATGCATGTGGAGTCAGCTCATTGACTAGCGTCCGCAGTTCTGCCCACATGGGCATCAGGCTATGGCTGTGGTCTTCTTTGGCAGGAGAGTTTGCCAGCTGTCTAGCCAACGGCAGAATCAGCTTTATTTGAAGCTCTAATCCTTGGCGGTAGAGGAATACTAATGGATAAATAACGCTGTCGAGACTGGTTCTGCGCTCCGACAATGCATACAAGATTGCATCTGCCGCGTCTTTATACCCAGCCGCGTAAATATCCATGGGATAAGGCGCCCAGCCAAGCATGGCATTGTTCTGCCAGTCGTCACCTCGAACAAACAACTTTTGACCTGCAAATTCTGATGGGAGTTTGGAACGTTCACCAAGGTTGTCGTCCAGCAAATCGTCGGAAGTGCTCATTTTCGTTCCCTCGTTTTCTCGGACGCGAAAATCGCGTCTCCCTTCACTGGTTTAGCCCTAGTTTGTAGGCCAAGGTTTGGGTTGCATCTGAGCGACATTTCCTTCAACTCACAGGGCGCGATTCACCACTTTTTATTACGGAGCTGAAGACGCTCAAAATCTTTCGCGAGGGTAATCAGACCAGAGCGGCACCTGCTAAACCTTGCCGTTTCGCGTGGGAATCCAATCGATTCAAGAAACTCGGGGCTAAATGAACTGAGCAATTGGCGACTTACATGGTTAGTGTAGTCAGACTCGAATCTGCGTTTCACAATAACCGCTGACTGAGCTTCCCGAATGGCGTCCGCCATGACCTCGTGCCGATGCACTTTCCCTTTGGATTCAGCTCCAGATCTGTATGCAAAATCTCTCAAAACCTGGGTCACTTCACATACAGCTTCGTAGTCAGCCTTCCGCTTGTGTGACCGGTAGAGGTAAAAAACTATCGCCCCAGAAATGACTAGGATTAGAGGCCCAAAATTGTTCATACAAGTCTTTCCTACTGGTTCACATTGTCCGCAGCGGCACGAGCCAAATAGGCACGGGTACACAACTGCGCCTCGGCCTGCTCATAGAGGGCGCTGGCCAGGGCCTCCCCCGCCGCCGCCTTGAGGGGTGTGTAGTACCCCCGTTGGTTGGTCGCGCCGGTATACGCCCTCTTTAACGCCCTCGACCAGTTATCAGGATTGAGCGCATGCACCGCCTCACGGTATGCATTGAAATGCTCCAAGTCTCGACCACTCAGCGTCAGCTCAATCTTTAGCGACTCGGTCAGAGGGGTCGGCACGGGCGCCGGGATGGGCTCTTTGCCAGGTCGGTGCATGTGGTTGGTTCCTTATTCATAGCTAGCTAGTAGGTCGTCGTATGCTTCGATCATGCAGTGAGCCTCTTGCCACTTGTTGTGCATTGAAAGCAGCGCCTCTAGAACGTGAGCTCCCGTTCTCATGGCTTTCCCAATACCCCAAAGAAGGTAATCCAGGGTTACCACGGTATTACCAACCTCAAAGGCGTAGGTGTTATTGATTGGCGCATGATTCGGAAATTTCTGGTTAGCACGGTAAACAGCGTCAGCTAGTAGGGGACTCTTATGCATCAGCGAAAAATGCTGATGAGCTTTATTCTGTTTAGAAAGATCATCTAAAGCATGCTTCATGACGGCAAGCTCGCTCCTTAGAGCTTCCATCTCAGCGTCTGCGGGCTTTTCTACCGGCGTTGCGGGGCAAAGCGCGCGAAGGAGAAGATCAAGCATTGGTTTGTAAGACGTGGGATCGGTGAAGTCAGCGTAAAATTTCCCTTTCAGAAAACCTGGCAGCGCCACTTTTTGCACCAACAATGGCAGAACAACCACTCTGCGCTCTTCGATCTCTCGGCTTGACGCGATCTCCAGTTCCCTCTGCACCCAAACACTACCAATGGAGTGCTCACTTAGAACCGCTGCCACAAAATCTACTTCATCAAGACCTTCACGAATTTTCCCTATGAGGGAGTCACCGATGTTTATTTCGGCTTCATCAATCCAAACAGAATGACCTGCTTGGCGAAGATCGCTCGCGAGACGCCTTGTAAAAGGTTTGTCCGCATGGTTATGACTTAGGAACACCTTACTCATCGGCTAACTTCCATCAAATTTTTCCTCGAACATTTCGTCAGTTGCTGTACTGATCTGCCGGTACTCCATCCACGGTCAGTGTTAGGAGTACAGGCCAGCTGGAACCGTTCTTGATATCCCATACATAGAAGTGCCTGCCAGGGCCACCCATGATCTGCGAATTATCCTCGACCTGACGTCGCGTATGCTCGTCCGGTGCGCTCACCTCGACGGCATATCGCGGCTGGCCAGTATCTAGGTCGTACGGTCCTGCTTGTCGGCGAAACCGAGAACCAGGAGACAAGGTGATTTTGTGCTCGTTTTTTTCGTTGTTCACGGTCCTTTCCTACGCCCGATCTAACGGCGCTCGGTGTATCCAGAGCGGATCGCTAATCCAAAGTTTTTAGTTTGCTCTGACCGCAGAAGAGCGGCTCGAAGTGGTGTTGGGTCTCTGCTCCCATAACGAACCCGCAGTCGAGCTCGACTCTAGCCCCATTCGTAATTCGGACGCCGTCATCTAGAACGAACTGCACACGGTCTGTGGTGATTTCCTGGCCAATGTCTGTCCGAACAGTCATCGACTTATCAAGAATCAATGCCGGATAGCCAATCTTCGCGGGGAGCTTGATTTGCTTTAAAGGGTCATCAGCAGCCAGCGTGAAAACTCGCCCTGTGAATTGCGTGGGATTAGGTCCAGATTGTATTGGCGGTGCCTCGGCAGCCGAGACCGCAGACGAAAGAAGTAACGTAGCGAGCAATAATGATTTCATCTTATTTTCCTACTTACTTAGACTCAGATCTTAGTTCTGCCCAAAAGACTATCTCACGCAAGTCGGGGACCTTGGCTGCGCTCAACAACTCGGCGGATTTTAGGCCGCTTAAGTAACCGTGACACATTCCGAGCGCCAGTAATCGCTCACGCTCGGTAGCATTGCTTCTATGAATCTGCTGGAGCATGTCGCTAAACTCCTCAATCATCGCTTCAGTAGGTAGTAAGGCGTTCAAGCGCACTATGTCTTCTTCAAGCGTGAATGGAGCTGATAGTTTCTTTGGCATGGCAGATTTCCTTGAAGGCCCGGCGAGCCGGGCAATGGGATCTAGTCTTGAACAACATGGCCGTCTTCATCGACGGTTAACTGGAGACTCGTTTTGGTGTGATAGAAAAAAAACAAGCTAGACCAACAATCAGAATCGCGAGTACGGTCACAAACGCATGGACCGGCGAGGCAAACCAATAGATTGGCGCGCCATTGCTACGCCAATCGGAAATGGGTAACTCCTTAGTCATAAAGGCACCTTGGCAGGCCTGAATCGCTTTGTTGAACTCTTCTGCTCCAAGTTCTCTCATCTTCTGCATAAGGTCGCCCTTTGGGCATGCGGTAAGCGATGGCACGCTGTAGCTGTACTCGCTTACGTACCCGTCGAATGGAAAATGAAGCAGAAGTACCAGGATCAACATAGTGAGTGTCGCCAGCAGGACTAGCCTGTGGGTATTGGTTTTCCAGATTGCAGAATCCTTTTGCATGACCATTTTTTCTAGATCCATGTCTGTGTCAGCCGAATGTGAATTCCTGGGCTCGGCGGACCGATTAGTCAATTTCATGCACATTCTGCGGTGCAGGATGATTCAGCGGAACAGTAGCAATTACTGGGCTATCGTCTCTCTTATCCGTGATGATTCCCGTTCCTGGCTGAGTCATCAGGGCCGAAAGTCCCCTGATTCTACTGACACAGCCCGCGACAAGGGCGGGCTGGTGTGCAGCGTTTTTTCCTATGTTGAAGCTTAAGTCTGTTTTGGAACTGCGACAGTTCGACTTTCGCTCCGACACTCATACAGATAAATCGGAGAGTTACGCATCGATGCGAAGCGTCTTTTGCCTTCTTGGTCTTTACGCGCAGCGGCAACACACGCGTCAAGTGTTTCGAAAGGCTTGATATAGCCGCTTTCTGATGTATGGCAGTTGTTGATGCAAGCGGTGATCATTAAGAAAAACAGCTCCATGGCTGATGCTCCCTAGATTTGGTTGTGTTTTCCTTAAACTTCGGGACATTAGCCCTTATAGCCTTGCGGCCTGCCATCTTCATTTAGGTGAAGCCGGTCGCCGCACTCTGGCTCCGGGCAATGAAAGTAGCCCCATTCGTCTAAAACAACATCGGCAGGTACTGGGCAACCACAAGATGGGCATCCGTTCTCAGACTGGGCACCGAGCTGCACCGCCAAGGTATTGGCCATCTTCAACGCATTGTTGAGCTTTAGTTTTTTGTCTGCGGTGACTTCGATTCCCCGCGCTCCAACAAAATCTACCCAACCCTCATGCACAATGCCGTCGAGAGTGCGCTTAACCTTAAATCCTGGTTCACCCGATGCATGTAAAGCAGCATCAATTGCAACTGGGTCTGTGCTATCGGCGAGAAACACCTTTTGGCCTTCGACAACGGAAATCCTGCAACCGGCTGCAACCAAGCCTTCGGCGGCTGCGATGGTGATACGTTGCTCAATGGTTCTGCGGGCTACTAAGTCCATGATCGTTTTCCTACGCACTAGGAGACAAAAATATATTCCTGATTTCGGTGGGTAGCGAAGCGTGCTTTCCGAAGATCAATGGGTCGTATTCGAGGCCGCAAATTTCGTAAATTCGTTGGTAGGTCATGGTGCATGCCCAGTCGAAGTCACTTATTTTGTGGGCGGCAAGCCGCGTATTATGCTGCTTGACATACCCGACGAACTCTTCAGCAGGCTCCATAATTCGGGCAGCCAAAAACTGATAGTCACCATCACCTATATGTGCGCAATCATTACGTACTTTATTCAGTTTACGGCACGCATCTATCGACCAGTCTTCTGGTAGGCCTAGATCCGAAACCACGACTGCAAGGCGTGCCCCAAATTGCTTGCGACTAGGTTTCAGCGAACGAGATTTAATCTGCTTGCACAATGCGCTTTCGAGGGCAAGGTGGCCGGATACAATCTTTGTTACCACTTCACTGTAGATTTTCGGAATACCCATGCCCAAAGTGCCAATATGAATCCGTCCATCTGTAGACATGTTGTTCTCTTTTCCTACCATTCCAAATGGTGTTCCAGCCCCCCTACCAAAGGTAGGGGAACAGGAACTCGATTGAGTGCCGCGAAAGGTTCAGGGATACCGGCTTGCGTCCGTCGAGGCTGATCAAGCCCTCTTTTGCCATCTGGCTCAACAGGCCCCGGGTGGTGCGTTCCCCAACGCCAAGGCTGGCCTGCAGCTCGGCACGTGGCTGGTCGCCCATATGGAGCAAGGTTTTGTAAACGTCCCTGGCCTCGATCCGGAGCTCTGGCAGTGCATTGCCCTTGCCGTCTGAAAGCGCGCCACGACTGCGCATCTCGAAGTACACATCGATCCGCTCGCCTAGCTTCTCCGGATCAAGCTGAGCGCTGAAGTACTGAACCTGGTCCAGCGCGGTTTCGGTGAAGTACTGGGTCCAGCGCATCAGACCGCTATCCGACAAAATGCCGCGACCGTCCTGGTCGCCTTTTCGAGGGTGGTCGGCTGCCTTGAGCATGTCGTAATACGCGTCGGTGTTTCGGGCGAAGCCACGGCTCATCGACCACAGCCCATAGCCGCCAAAACCGGCGGCCTTTATGTACTGGTCAGTGAACAGGCGCCCTGTGCGGCCGTTTCCGTCCATGAAGGGGTGGATCCACATCAGCCTGTGGTGCGCTGCAGCGGCCGCGAGGAAGCGCGACAGCCCGTGAATTCGATCCAGTCGGTAAACGCGCTCGAATTGGCCAAGGTGGGCGTGCATCTGCTCAGCGGTCGGGGCGATGTGTTGGCCAACCTTGACGCCGTACTCGCGGAATACGCCGGGAAGCATGCGGATAACGTCGCCTTGTTCGTTAATTTGGATATCGAGCATCTCCTCCGGCACACCGACGTAGAATTCGCGTTGTAGACGCGAGATGGTGTCCCGAGTGCAGACATCGACTGGGTTGATCGGGTCGTCGGTGAGGCGGCGCTGCGCTTCAATGTGGCGCTTGATCTCCAAGAAGTCCTCGCTGGCTTTGACCTCCTGAGGCGCGTCTGCAACCTGTTCGGCGCGCAGAATGTCAGCCGGTACCGTAGAGTTACCCTCGATCTTATTGCTGTAGTACGAGTTCACTACGCGCAATAGGTTGGTCATCGGCACGCGCAGCGGGCGCGGGATCTTGCCGTGGAGTTCCGCATCAAGGCGCATGACCTTAACGATCTGGTCCTGCAACTCCTCGGGAGCCTTGTCTTGGGGAATATACGGGGTGAATGACATTTGCCGTTTACCTACCTTACGCTATGCCTTATTAATAAAGGCCCATATCAATTTTTAGGTGATTATTTTGCCGGCTCGCTTGCCGGTAGTATACCACTGACTTCTCAAACACTAGGAACAATTAGCGGACTAAAGGGCGACCTCAAAAGCCCGCCTGATGACGTCTTGATCTACGTTCAAATAGGGCTTGCTATGGTCAAGACAGGCGTGCCCGAGGATCGTCTGTACTGTCTCTACATCCCCGGTCGCGGACAAGACTTTTGCAGCTAGAGAGCGTCTGCCACTGTGAGACGAACCCTGTTTGATACCGGCCTGCCGGTAGAGCCTGCTGATCGTCTGTTGCAGCGAATCGCAGGCCCGACACACCTCAGGCCCACTATCCAGCTGGCGATGTTTGAACGCGAGTTCAAAGGCTTGGCCCTTGTGTGTGGTGACCAGCTTTGAACCTGGCCGCAGGCCTCGGTATTCGTCGGTGCCGGAAAGGCCCCAGCAGCGCTGCAAGCGAACTGCGATCCAGCCATCCAGGGCGACAAGGCATCGTGGATGAGTCAGATACACATTGCGCGGACGACAGCCCTTGGTGATGTCTGCGCGTAAATACACCTCAGGCTTGATGGCTCCGCTGGGATATAGCACGTCTGCGACCTCCAGTAAGGCCAGCTCGGTTACGCGAATGCCAGTGGTGTGTGTGAGCCACAAAAGCATAACGTCGCGCTCCGGTAGACGGCCAGTCACGGATGCGACGCGGATCAGGTGCTTGAATTGTCCAGGTCGAAGGGAAGTTGCGCGGCGGATGGGTGCTGTCATGGGGCTCTCTGTCAGGATTGATGACGAATCGCGAATGATCCTGAGAGAGTGGGCAAGGGGCCTCCTGAATAGCTTACAGGCCCGCGTGCCGGGGTGTTCACGGAAAATGCTATACCGCACCTGGTGGCTGGTGACGCTCAGCGCGGCAAAACACGCTATCCATCACCAGTTCGAAGGGAAGCAACAATGCTACGCGCGCTTTTTAATAACGTCTCCAGGTCCAATAAGCAATTGCGTAGCCACCGAACAACAGGGCTGCCGTTCCACCCCACTGCATGTAGGCATTAGCCCACCATTCGACGTTCTGTTGCTCCATCGGTAAACCCGGGAAGTAAAATGGCTTAGCTCCCCAGTATTGCATTGCCGGCCACATGCCACTCCAGAGCGTGGACAGGGCCAGGGGTAACAGCGCCCGTAACCCAAGTAACCCATCAGTCAGTTCGTTCCACACCGCGTAACCTACAAGCCCTACAGAGAGAACGATGCTGAACAGCAGTCGGCCTCCGGCGGAAACGTCGACGCCGATCAGATCAGAAAAGGCCTTAGCCAGCACGTAGCCGACCAAAGCAATGCCGACGGCAAACGTCAGTAACTCGGCAACACGATTTTTGTTTTGATCCATTGAGAAACTCCTGCAGATGAAAAGTAAATTTCATCCTAAACACAACGGCAGGCGCGAGCCACTCAAAACCTTGCAGTCTTTTTCATGTGGTCAGCCGGCTCTTACGCAGAGTATTCAGAGCGGCCTGATGAGCGTCAAATCAGGCCTTGCGATAAACTAAGGACATCTCAACAGGAGCTATACATGTCTAAATTGGCTGAGTTCCTTGAACTCGCTGCACGTAGTGCCAAGGCGCGCTGCATGTATTCAATCGCCTTCTCCAAATTCGCAACGGCATAATCGGGACAAGGTGTTGAGCTTGGCTTCTCAGGATCGTTGAGCCATGACCGAACCGTTCGCACACCGCAAGGCCGCGCAGTGACAGCTGCAATTAGTTCAGCGCTTTTTGCCTGGGTGATCCCATATGTTTCCAGTAGATGTAGATAACGTGTGCGGTTGTCCACGCATCCCTCGCTTGCTCAGTAATAGGCAATATTGCCTAAGCAAAAGAATAGGCAATATTGCCTATCCAATCAATCCTACAATCCGCCTCAGCAGGCAGGGCTCCTCATTGTCGATAATCCTCAGACCTCAAAGCCCGGTTCTATAACCCAAGTTTTGCCCTTGCTGACCACAGCCACTGGTCTTTCGCGAAGAGCGTAGATCGAATGCTTGATAGTAAGTTTTCCCGCTAGGTAGTGGTACGCAACGCTAATGACGTAACGCATAAGCTTTCAAGACTCAGTAGTTTCAGCTACTGGATGAGCCGCTTGCCGACATGCAGCTCGTACCTGATCCATCAGTTTGAATATTTCGGCGGCTGGATCCGCTTCACTGGCTGTCGCTGCGTCCAGGATTATCTTGAGATCATTCAATTGATGCGCTGTCAGGTTTACCGAGAAGCGGGGCTCAGTAATAAGCCGGGCATTCTTCCCATCATCAACCGAGGCGTTTTTTCCCGAGTCGAGAGCAAGAAAGTGCTCAATCAGTTCTTTGTCAGCATTGGTCCATTTCAAGGCGTCAGACATGTCATTGAAAGCGCGCTGGCGTCTGTCAGACTTGCTAACTTGGACTTCGCGATTTTCAACTATAAGCGTCCATGCTTTGTCCGTTTCGGATATCAGCGTGGCTACTGAAATGTTGCCGCTTTTGGAAGCAATAAGCATCTTTCCACCTCTACGATTTCTGAAACGCCATTTGTCGACGAAAGAATCTTGCCTTCATCAGCCCTGAACCGTCTCTACCAAACCCTCAGCCCGTCAATAAGGGTTTCCCACTGACGGCCTCAGCCACCCAAGCAATGCTCTCCCCTCACCGAATGAGGATACGGGCATGTCAAGTTCCGACTGCACATCCGCTGTAACAGATGACATTGAAATTCTCTGCCACATGGGTTCGAGCACGCGCTTGATCTCGCCCGAAATACAGAAGTGGGCTGAAACACTAGCCGTACAGGTACGGTTAAAGACGACAGGGCAAGCAATCGCGCTGGTTTGGCCTTATCGCCAGCACAACACGGAATATCTTTCCGTAGACATTAATGGGGCGACTGGATCTGTGTCTCTCACGTTCATGACTGGCGTTGCGCACGACTTCGGTACCGATGATGTGGAGGTGCCGGACATGACAGAGGCTCTGGTGATGACAGCGGTTCTTCTCAAAGAAATTAAGGCTGAAGTCACGTTTTACGTGTGATCCAAGCTATTACCAGGAACAAACCCCATGGCAACCCTTGAATGCATTGATCGTAGTGGACCAGTGCTTATTGACCCCTGTCAGTACGACCTGGATAGCTGGGTGATACTCAAACCGGTGCCTGGAGTACAACCTATCGAGCTTTCAGGACAGGAAGCCAAAACTTTTTACCAATGGGTGGGAAAGTTCTGGCGAACCGAGTTTCAAAAAGATCTCCAAGGCATAGCAACGCATGTGACACATGGTGACCTACTGACAACATGGATTCCGCTCGTGACATTGCGTGAAGACATGTGCTGCAGGAGCACTCCCCGCGAAGACAACGATTTGTGTGAGCTCCTGGATAAGTTGCGATTGTTAACCCGAGAGTGGCGGGCTGCGGGCGTCGACACTGTCTGTATTTCTGGTTGCAAGGATGCCCCTATCATCCAGCTGGAAGGCGGTCATGAACAACAATTTTGAGATCGCCCTGACTGCCCGCTGGGACTGGATGACTAAGCGCTGCTTGGAGAAGATCGGCGGCTTTAATCGTGAAACCTTACAGGCTGAGCAATCAGCATATGCCTGGGTCGATCTGCTGGCCGCACATGAAGCTACTGATTGCCCGGGGCATTACGGTCTAAACCCACCGATTTTGTTCAGAGATGCGCCTGAACTTGAGGAACGTTACACCCGGACGTATGCGCATTATCAAAAAGAGAAAAACGAGAATCTGAAGAACCAGGAGCTTGAGAGCAAGCTTGAGGCCAAAAGAACGCACGCTCGAGATTGCATCCTACGAGGCGCCTGGGAGGACCTGGACCTGCCTACTCCGGAGAGGCTTGCAGCCGACCTTCTAATTGGTGAGGTGGTAAGGATTGACGGTCACCGTCTCGACTACGACGAACTAGACGGACTGACTTGGATTACCAATCCATATGGCGTTGATTGTGGGTTGTGTGAGATCCCAACGGTCCCTGCGTGTAAGAGCTTTTTGACACGTATCGCTATGGGCGGCATGTATGGTCCAGAACCGTAGAGTTCGAGACTGGCACATTGATCTCTAAACCTCGGCAGTGCCGATATCGTTTAAGCATTGCTGCGTAGCTTCGTGTAGCGGAAAACACATCCCATGACCTTCTCATGGGCGATGCAATGCTAACCTTTTTTCGACGCAGAACTAACAGCGGCTCTTCACCTGCCTCAGACATTGAAGGCTTCATACGGCCTGAGTCATCTGGCGCCCTTCTCGGCACGCCCAGGCGGCGAAATCTTCTTGAAAATATCTGGCAACGAACCTCTCTATCCCGCAAGCAGTTTGGTGCTCTCTACTTAACGCCTTTGGAGCGATACGCAACATTGGTGCAGCACCTGCCGGCATCGGAAAACCATCACCATGCCTACCCTGGGGGGATGCTCGATCACGGGCTGGAGATCGTAGCCTATGCACTCAAGATTCGTCAGACATACCTGCTGCCGATCGGGGCCCCTCCGGAGTCGCAGGCTGCCCAGGCAGAAGCCTGGTCAGCCGCGGCTGCCTATGGGGCGTTGATGCACGACTTGGGGAAAATTGCAGTGGACGTCGCCGTTGAACAGCAGGACGGCAAAACGTGGCACCCCTGGTATGGCCCGCTAACACAGCCATATCGATTCCGTTACGTGAAAGGCCGGGATTATCGACTCCACGGGGCGGCATCTTCATTGATCTACGCCCAAGTACTCCCTACCGAGGCTATGGACTGGCTCAGTGCATTTCCAGAACTGTGGGCACAGCTGCTGTTTACCCTCGCAGGCCAATACGAGCACGCAGGAATCCTTGGCGAGATAGTGACCCAGGCTGACCAAGCATCAGTTGCCCAAGAGTTAGGCGGAAACCCTGACCGGGCATTGACCGCACCAAAGCAGTCCTTGCAACGCCAGTTGGTGGATGGTTTGAGGATGCTGGTGAAAGAAAAATTCAAACTGAATCAGCCGGATGGTCCGTCAGATGGATGGCTGACTCAGGAAGCACTTTGGCTCGTGAGCAAACCTGCAGTAGACCAGCTCAGAGCAGCTTTACTGGCTCAGGGAATAGAGCACATTCCTAACTCAAATGCTCCTATGTTCAACATGCTTCAGGATCAGGCAATCATTCAGACTAATGCCCAGGACAAGGCCATCTGGAAAGCGGCCATCGACAATGGTCGCGGTTGGAAAAACACATTCACAGTCCTGAAGATTTCTCCAGCCCTGATCTGGCCCCAGGCTGACGAACGACCGGCAATCTACAGCGGTACCTTGACAGTGGAACTAGCAGGAACGGCTCAAGACGACATGGAGTTGGAACAGACAAATAACGCCCCCCAAAGCATGCCAGCAACAACTAGTACTGGCTCATCGCTACCAAAACAAACTACCGACACTCACAATACTCTGCCAACTACTTCACAAAACACGCAGAGCGACCCCGATCACATGGATGATTTGCTTTCACTTTTTGATGACCTTCCCCAAGGCGCACTCCCCCCCCAAGCTCCTGCAGAACAAACGCCTGCAATCGAGCCTACAGTGGACATGCCAAAGATCAGACAGCCCGAGCCGCTCAGAAAACAAACCGACGATATGATAGATCGACCGGTTTCTATGATTGCAGGAGATTATGGTTCGGCATTTCTGGGCTGGCTTAGGGAGGGTGTCATCTCCCACAAAATAGTGATCAACGACGCTAAAGCGCGGGTTCACACGGTTGACGGGACGGCGTTCCTGGTCAGTCCCGACATTTTCAAACGCTATGCATTGGAGCATCCAGACACTCAGGCTGCAGCGAAAGAGAAGGAGCTGGAGCCGTGGCAATTGGTTCAGCGTGCATTTGAGAAACTCAAATTGCACCGCAAGACCAGTACACAACTCAACATTTTCACTTGCGAGGTAAAAGGCCCAAGGAAAAGCAAGGAGCTCAGAGGTTACCTACTGAAGGATCCAACAGCAGTTTTCAATGAAGTTCCTTATGACAACGCAATTCTAAAGCTCGTAGCTGCCGACGATAAGGACGCAGCTAAATGATCACAGTTCTGGACCTGACGAACGAATACGTCGGAGCTCATAATCTTCGTCCTGACTCGGTGAAAATTTATCATGCTGCGACCAGATCGTTCATACGTCACTTCGGCAACTGCCAAGCGAACGACGTCGATACAAGGCAAATTCTAGTTTGGCGAAAAGAACGCCTGGACGGAGGGCTAGCGAAACGCAGCTGGAACACCTACTCAAGCCATTTGAGGACTGTTTTCGGATTTGGGATACAGCACGACCTGTTGAACCTTAAGAAAAACCCATTCAGCAAAACAAGCGTGATCCCCCCCAAGAAACCGAAGAAGACCGTAGTCAGTGATGCGATAAGTCGGGCGAGAAGCTGGCTGTTGACACTCGTCGATGAAGAACAGAAAACAACCAGGCGTGCGAAAGTTACACCTGCTTGGTTTTGGCTCACCGTTTTCGAGATGTTCTATCACACGGGTGTACGTCTGAATGCTTTGCTCTGCATCCAGGTTGCGGATGTAAACCTCAAAACGCGCTTGATCCGTATCCAAGGTGACCTGGAGAAAACCCATCGCGAGTTCATGATCCCAATCCCAGACGACCTCATGCCCTTCATCATGACGTTGATTGAATCAGCTCAGGCACTTCGCTTCGGTAAAACGGATCAGCTTTTCAACGTCAATCGATTCTCGGTCTTCTATCGACGCAAGTACATGAACTTGGATCAGGTCGAGGCAATGTACAAAAAGCTAACGAAGGAAACAGGGGTAAGGATGACCCCGCACCGCTTCAGACACACAATTGCCAGCGACTTGATGAAACAGCCTCAGCGGAATATTCATGTCACAAAGACCCTCTTGAACCACTCCAACATGGCCACAACGATGGAGTACATAGAGCCTGATTATGATTTTATGCGAATTGTGCTCAACGAGAGGAGCCGCCCTCCTACCCAGCTAACCCATCGGGCCAGGGTCGACCTGGGTGCAGTGCTTCATCGTTTGTCAGATCACACGACAGCACTAATAGAGTCAGCACAAGAGCGGCCCATCGTACAGAAGATAGACCCAACACTCTCAACTGACACTACCACCATGTATGTTATCGACTCGCCGAAACCAGCTTCTCCTGCAGCCCCACGAGTAGTAGATGATCAAATCGAGGATGCGCTGGTCATTCGAGCCGAGAAGATCTATCAGGCTGAAACGTACCTGCAACAGGAGGCCATAAGCTCTGAAGAACTGGATAGCCTGCTTTCACACTTGGCCGACTGGCTCAAGCAACGTAGAGGACACCCATCCGCGGCTCCTGCCTTGACCAACGATCGCAAAATTACCGATCAGCTCAATGAATTGGCTCAACTATCAAACCAACCAATGAGTTGGAACAATCGGTAAAACTCACGGCGGAGACGAGATTCTTCAGACTTTGAGAGAGGGACGTGTTGCGAAGGATCGCATTTCTGAAGCTGATGTACGGCTGCAGATAGCGAGCTGATACTGATCATTTGGGTGTTTTGAGGCTTCAGAGGGCGTGTAAGGCGCTTGGCTGGAAACAAGTTCCAATTTGACACACAGCAAGGCAAGGCTATGTTTAGCGGCAGACAGCTGCTTGTATGAGCTCCTGAAAACCCAGAAACAAAGCTATTCCTTTAGCTAGGCTCCCCTTTCCAGGCAAAAAAAAACCTGAAAATCCTCACTTTCGTGGGCCTTCCAGGTTTTCAAACTGCAAAAAATGGTGGGTCGTGTGGGATTCGAACCTACGACCAATTGGTTAAAAGCCAACTGCTCTACCAACTGAGCTAACGACCCTCTGTTGCGTGGCGCGTATATTACTGATTTATATGAGTAATTCAACACCTAATTTCAATTATTTTAAAAATATCGTGTCGGGTCACTGATTCCGGCGGCTGCGAAGCCTTCTGCACGCAGGCGGCAGCTGTCGCATTTACGGCATGCACGGCCTTGATCATCGGCTTGATAGCAAGAAACCGTCAGGCCGTAATCAACGCCCAGACGTACGCCAGCCTTGACGATATCGGCTTTGCTCAGATTCTGCAGCGGGGCCTGAATGGTGAAACCCTGCCCTTCTACACCGGCCTTGGTGGCGAGGTTGGCCATGCGCTCAAACGATTCGATGAACTCAGGTCGGCAGTCCGGATAGCCGGAGTAATCCACCGCGTTGACGCCGATGAAAATATCGCGCGCGCCGAGCACTTCTGCCCAGCCCAGCGCGAGGGACAGAAACACGGTATTGCGCGCAGGCACGTAAGTGACCGGAATACCTTCACCGGGAGTTTCAGGAACAGCGATGGAGTCATCGGTCAGCGCCGAGCCACCGATACCGTTAAGATTCAGACCTATGACCTTGTGTTCGGCCACACCCAGATCGCGAGCGACGCGCACTGCTGCGTCCAGCTCGGCCCGATGACGCTGGCCGTAATCGAAACTCATGGTGTAGCAGGTGTAGCCCTGCTCACGCGCCATCGCGACCACGGTGGCCGAATCCAGTCCGCCGGACAGGAGAATTACCGCTCTTTTTTCAGTCATGGTTGCTTCACTCATCTCAGCGCCCCGGCTCATCGTTCCAGAGAAATTTATGCAGCTGCATTTGCAGGCGTACAGGCAGGTTGTCGGCAACGATCCAGTCCGCGAGATCGCGGGCGTTCAGCTGGTGATGGCTAGGGGAAAACAACACCTCACCGGCGCGACGCTCCAGACCGTACTGAATGAGCTTGGAGACAGCCCAGTCGTAGTCTTCGCGTGAGCAGAGCACAAACTTGACCTGATCGTTAGGCGTCAAGAGCTCGATATTCTCGTAGCGGTTGCGAGTGACCTCCATGGAACCTGGCGTTTTCAGGTCCACGACACGGCTGACGCGCGGATCAACTGCCGAAATATCCAGCGCACCGCTGGTCTCCAGCGACACCTCATAACCCGCATCACAAAGGCGCTTGAGCAACGGGATGGCATTGGGCTGAGCCAGCGGCTCACCGCCAGTCACGCAGACATAGCGCGGGCGATAATCAGCCACTTGGCCGAGAATGTCGTCCAGAGTCTGAATCGTGCCGCCAGTGAACGCGTAGGCGCTGTCGCAGTATTGGCAACGGAGCGGGCAACCCGTCAGCCGAACAAAAACAGTGGGCAAGCCAGCTGTGCGAGTCTCACCCTGCAACGAGTAAAAGACTTCGGTGATGCGTAACGTTTCTTGCATATGGGCCACGGGCGTAACAGCTAAACAGGCCGTCCGCCTCCGTCAGGCACTTCAAAGCACCCTGCAATCGCAGAATCCAGAGAAGCGTATTTAAAAAGTACCGAAAATTCGGGTGCCGAATTCTAACGAAAAAAGCCGCGACAAGCGCGGCTTTCTTGAATTTCGGGTCAGAATCTTAAAGGCGCTGCAGGTCGCGTTGTGCCAACTGAGCAGCAGAGGTACCCGGATACTGAGCTACAACCTGCTGCAAAATGCCTTTCACCTTGTCGGTATTACCGAGGCGGCGCTCGACATCGGCAAGCTTGTACAGCGAATCAGGCACTTTGGCGTGCTTTGGGTAAAGCTGGCTGACCTTGGCGAACGCCTGACCGGCGCCTTGCAGATCACCTTTCGCCAGGTTCACCTCACCCAGCCAGTACTGAGCGTTGCCCGCGTACGTGCTGTTTGGGTATTTGCGAAGGAATGCGCCGAAAGCCTGGCTGGCTTTATCAAAATCCTTGGCCTTGATCAGGTCAAAGGCAGCTTCGTAGTAAAGCTTTTCCTTGGCTGGATCAGGTGGTTCAGTACCTGCAGACGGCGCTTGCGCGGCCGGTGCTGCTGGTGTCCCGCTGGCGTTGATATCACCACCAGCCGGTTGAGAATTATTGGAAGCCGCTGCGGCTGCGCCGCCTGCCCCTATGCGTGAATCCAGATCCTGATACCGCTCAAGCGCTTCTTGTTTCATGCGCTGGATATCGTTCTGCTGGACCTCGACCATACCGCGCAAACGCGCGATTTCGTCCTGCATCTGTTGCAACTGCATGAACAGCTGACCTTGTGCCGAGGGTTGGGCCGTAACCCCTCCCCCGGCATAGGCGCCAGACGTGCCATAACCAGCTGGCGGATAACTGCTGCTGCCAGAGCCAGAATTGTTATCGACCACAGGAACCGCACCCCACGCAGCAAGTGGAAGGGTGAGGGCCAAAACGGTTAGAGCACGTCGGCACGTTCGCATGTCAAATTACTTACGCAGTTCGACGCGACGGTTTTGAGCCCAAGACTGCTCGTCGTTGCCGGTAGCAACTGGACGCTCTTCGCCGTAGGAAACCAGTTCCAGCTGAGCTGGGGAAACACCTTGCAGAACCAGGTAGCGTTGAACGGCTTTCGCACGACGCTCGCCCAGTGCCATGTTGTACTCACGAGTACCACGTTCGTCGGTGTTGCCTTCCAGAACTACGCGAGCGCCGTTGGCTTTCAGGTCCTTGGCGTGTACGTCCAGAGCGCGCAGGGCTTCTGGTTTCAGGTCCGAACTGTCGTATTCGAAGTAGAAGGTGGTGATTGCGCGCAGAGCAGCTTCTTCGCTCAGGCTGCCATCAACGGCACCAGTGTTTGCGCCGTAACCAGCGTTAGGATCAACAGCGCCTTCGCCAGCGTTGTCGCCGCCTTTGGAAGAGCAACCTACAGCTACAGCCATGGCCAGAGCCAGCGCAGCAAATTTACCAAACTTCAGCATTTCCATCGTGAAACTCCTAATGAACCCCAGTGTGTTAAGCAAATCTTTTTGTGTAGCGCCGCGTCAGTTCAGGTAAGGGGACCAGGACGGTTCTCTGACTTCGCCTTGAGCGGTAGGAAGCGGGAGCCTTACGCGTCCATTAATGGACACGAGCATCAAGACTCCCCGGCCCTGCTGGCGGGTGGCGTAGATTACCATGGTGCCGTTGGGCGCAACAGTAGGCGACTCATCAAGGTTGCTATCTGTGAGGATTTTTACACTTCCGCGCGCCAAATCCTGCACCGCAACCTTGAAATTAGTGAAGCCGTCCTGCCGGTGAATCATTACCAGCGTCTTTTCATCGGCTGACAATTTCGGGTTGGCGTTGTAGTTACCTACGAAAGTTACTCGCTCAGCACCACCACCATTAATATTTGTCTTGTAGATCTGTGGCTTGCCGCCACGGTCCGACGTGAAGTACAGCGTCGAGCCATCTTTACCAAAGAACGGTTCGGTATCAATAGACGAATCGTTGGTTACGCGACTCAACTGACGCGAAGCCAGGTTCATCACATAAACTTCCGGGTTACCGTCCTTCGACAACACGAACGCAAGCTTGGTGCCATCAGGTGACCACGCAGGCGCGCCGTTCAGGCCTTCAAAGTTGGTGATCTGCTCGCGGCGACCGGTATCGATGTGCTGAACGAAGATGCGCGGACGCTTCTGCTCAAACGATACATAGGCAATACGCTTGCCGTCGGGTGCGAAGCGCGGAGACAGGATCGGCTCACGAGATTGCAACAGGGTCACTGCACGAGCACCGTCGTAGTCCGAACGCTGCAACGTGAAGCGGGTGTTGTTCTCGGAGAAACGCTCAGCAGTCACGTACAGCATACGGGTGGAGAAAGCGCCCTTGATGCCGGTCAGTTTCTCGAACGACTGATCCGCAATGTAGTGCGACATGTCACGCAGTTGATCAGTAGTACCCGACACGTTACCGGTCAGTACCTGCTGCTCGGTCGCCACGTTGAACAGTGCATATTGCACCTGCAGGCGACCACCTGCAGGAACGATATTACCGACCATCACGTATTGTGCGCCCAGTGCTTTCCAGTCACGGAAGATGACTTCGCTGGCCTGGCTTGGCTGGCTGATCATGTTCTGACGCGCGATCGGTGCGTAGTAACCCGAATTGCGCAGGTCATTGCCGATGATTTCCGACATGTCCTCTGGAAGTACGTTGCCGCCCTGCCAGCCAAAAGGCACAACAGCGATAGGCGTTGCACGGTCACTGCCGCTGGTGACCAGAATGTTCTTCTCTTCTGCACTGACCATACCGGCCGCACAACAGAGAACGACTACTAGTAGTCCTCGAAAAAGCTTGATCACAAGGCTAGATCTCCAGGTGTAAATGTCATCTTGAATGAACGATAGGGAGCGAAGTCCGCGGCCTTCATACCCTGCATTTCTGTCAAGCGGCCAATGTTCTTGACTGCTGCGACTGCTGAACTGTCAAACGGCCCGTCTCCGCTGGATTTGGCAACCGATACCGAGGCAATAGTGCCATCCGGCAACATACCAATCTGCAGCGTAACGGACATGTTGTTACGTGCTGATGGTGGTCGACTCCAGCCCTCGGAGGCTCGAACACGAATCAGATCGTCGAAACTACCCGCGACTTCGTCACCCTGCTCATCCGCCAATGCCTGTTGCCGTTCCGGTTTATCGGAGAGCAGGTCAGCCAAGGCCTGAGCCTTTTTGTCTTCAGCAGATTTGCGAGCTGCTTCCTGCGCCTTCTTGGCAGCATCGGCAGTGGCTTTCTTCTTCGCGTCGTCAGCTGCTTTCTTTTTAGCGTCTTCGGCAGCCTTTTTCTTGGCGTCTTCAGCCGCTTTTTTCTTCGCATCGTCGGCGGCCTGTTTCTTGGCTTCCTCGGCTGCAGCTTTCTTGGCGTCTTCCTCGGCCTTTTTCTTGGCGTCGTCTTCAGCTTTTTTCTTGGCAATGTCCGCCAGCTGTTTTTCTTCAGCTTTTTTGGCATCAGCCTTCTTGGCTTCATCAGCTTTCTTCGCTTCGTCGGCCTTTTTCGCCTCGGCCGCTTTCTGCGCTGCTTCTTCAGCCTTCTGTTCTTCCGCTTTTTGAGCAGCCTCTTCTTTCTTTTGTTCCGCAGCTTTTACAGCTTCCTGCTTTTCCTGCTCGACTTTCTTCTGTTCCAGCTGCTCGACTTCTGTCTGTCGTGCAGCGGTCTTCTTCGCCTCGCCGGCAATTTTCTGGTTGGTCTGGGTTGTCGCCTGACTCTTGGACTTGAGCTGGTACAGGGTGGCCTGCACGATAGGCTTGGCTTCGGGCAATTCCGGAGTCATGGCAAAGCTGACAAACAGCAAGCCAAAAATCAGGACATGCAACGCCACGGCCCAGACACTAGGCCAGAAATAATTCTCCGAGGCGGACGGCTCTCGAATTGGCTGCATCAGGGGGCCTCAGTAATCAAGCCGACATTCCCGACCCCTGCCTTCTGCAGCCCACCCATGGTGCCCATGACCGAACCGTAATCAACGGTTTTGTCGCCACGAATGAAAACCTGCGTCTGCTTGCCGGCTTCACGTCCGGCGGCAACGATTTTGGTGACGGCCGAGGTCAGCTGCGGCAAGGTCATTGCCTTGTCCATCTGCTTGTCGGTGTCGACTTCGCTGCCAAGATTCCAGTAATAGGTCTTGTCAGCCTTGATCGAAATGGTCAGGACCTGATTGTTGTTGTCTTGCGGCAAAGCCTCGCTGGAGACTTTGGGCAAATCGACTTTCACGCCCTGATTGATCATGGGAGCGGTGACCATGAAGATGACCAGCAGCACCAACATCACGTCGATGTAAGGCACTACGTTCATTTCGGCGACCGGCTTGCGTTTTCTGCGGCGATCTCGAGCGATTAAAGCCATTGGGAATTACCTGCTCACTCTTCGCTGGTGTGCACTTTACGGTGCAGGATGGCCTGGAATTCATCGGCGAAGGTGTAGTAACGGCTGATCAAGGTCTCGCTGCGAGCGGCGAAACGGTTGTAAGCGATTACTGCAGGGATCGCCGCGAACAGGCCAATGGCTGTTGCGATCAGTGCTTCGGCAATACCGGGCGCAACAGTGGCGAGTGTCGCCTGTTGTGCTGTGGCCAGGCCGCGGAAGGAGTTCATGATCCCCCACACGGTACCGAACAAGCCGATGTACGGGCTGACGGAGCCAACGGTGGCCAGATAAGGCAGACCCGATTCGAGTTTCTCTTCCTCACGCGAGATGGCAACACGCATGGCACGAGCCACGCCTTCCATCACGGCCTCTGGATCGACACCTGCCTGCTGACGCAGACGCGAGAACTCTTTGAAGCCGGCACGGAAGATCTGCTCGACACCCGAATCAGGGTCTGGATTGCTGCCCGCCTGACGGTACAGTTTGGACAGATCGATGCCGGACCAGAAACGCTCCTCGAAGCTGTCCAATGCCCGGCGCCCAGCACGCAGCATGTTGCTGCGCTGAAAAATCATGATCCATGAAGTGACTGAAGCAGCCACCAGGATCAGCATGACCAACTGAACGACAATGCTGGCATTACTGACCAAACTCCACATGGAGGAATGGTCGACGACGTTAGCTTCCACGCTTGCTCTCCTGCTCTGTATGTGTGCCCGCGCCGCCCTGGTCGGCAAAGGCCGCACGCAGAGCTTCGGGAATGGCCCGGGGCTTCAAACTATCGGCGTTTACACACGCCACCAAGAACTGCCCCTCACAGAGCAGCGTTGCATCCGCAGCCCGCCTGACTTCTTGTTTGAAGCGCAGGCTGACACGGTTCAATTCGATTACTTCAGCGCTGACCAGCAGTTCGTCATCCAGTCGCGCCGGCTTGTGATAACGAGCCTCGCTGGAATGCACAACGAACAACAAGCCTTCCTTCGCCATTGAGGATTGGGCGAACCCCAGATCCCGCAGCCGCTCGGTACGAGCTCGCTCCATGAATTTCAGATAATTGACGTAGTAGACAATGCCGCCTGCATCGGTGTCCTCGTAATAAACGCGACAGCGATGTGCGAACGACTGAACCCCGTTTTGCGCGCGCATACTCTAGTGCTTACTCCTCAGGTTGCCAATCCGCCACGGCAACTGTTTTTCAACGTTTTGCCGGTTATTTCGTGTCGACCTGACGCAGCTGCCAGTCTGACCGCGCAAACCCCGAATAAATCAGTGTTTTGCGCTTTTTTAAATGTCTTCATCTGCAACAAATTGTTCGGCACCTGGCATCTCACCCATTCGGGAAGGAATATTCAGCCCGAAGTGCAAATAGGCATGGCGGGTCACGACCCGCCCACGTGGTGTGCGCATGATATAGCCTTGCTGGATCAAATAGGGTTCCAGCACGTCTTCAATGGTATGGCGCTCTTCACTGATCGCCGCAGCCAGACTGTCTACACCCACCGGACCGCCGTCAAACTTTTCGATCATGGTCAGCAGCAAACGCCGGTCTTGATGATCAAAACCGCGCTCGTCGACATCGAGCAGATTGAGCGCCAGATCAGCGATAGGCTTGGTAATCTCGCCCTTTCCACGTACTTCGGCGAAATCCCGCACCCGGCGCAACAGGCGATTGGCGATCCGCGGCGTGCCACGCGCCCGGCGAGCAATCTCAAACGCCCCCTCCGGCTCAATCGGCAGGCCCAGAATCCCCGCAGAGCGCGAAACGATAGTTGCCAGATCCGCGATGCTGTAGAACTCCAGACGCTGCACGATACCGAAACGGTCACGCAACGGATTCGTCAGCATGCCGGCCCGGGTGGTTGCCCCAACCAGCGTAAACGGCGGCAGATCAAGCTTGATCGAGCGAGCCGCAGGCCCTTCGCCGATCATGATGTCGAGCTGAAAGTCCTCCATCGCCGGGTAAAGGACTTCTTCAACGATAGGCGACAGCCGGTGAATCTCGTCGATGAAGAGAACATCGTTGGGTTCAAGATTGGTCAGAATCGCCGCAAGATCACCCGGCCGCTCCAGTACAGGGCCCGACGTGCTCTTGATGGAAACCGACATTTCCTGGGCAATGATATTGGCCAGTGTGGTCTTGCCCAAACCGGGCGGGCCGAAGATCAGCGTGTGGTCGAGCGCTTCGTTACGTCCGCGAGCGGCCTGGATGAACAACTCCATCTGCTCACGTACCGTCGGCTGACCAATATAGTCGGCAAGGCTCAGTGGACGAATTGCGCGATCAATCTGTTCATCACGATCACGGCCGCCACTGGCGGTTATCAGGCGGTCAGCGTCAATCACTTAAGCCATTCCCTTCAAGGCACGTCGAATCAAATCTGCACTACTCAAGTCTTTTTCCTTGATAGCGGAAACCGCTTTGCTCGCCTCTTGAGGCTTGTAACCCAGGGAGATAAGCGCGCTGACCGCATCATTCTCGGCTGTCGCCACGGGTTCCGGCGCATTTGGCCCGTTGGAAACCAGTGCAAAAGTCCCAGGCAAGGTTTCCCAGGCCTTGAAGCGATCCTTGAGCTCGACGAGCAGGCGCTCGGCAGTCTTTTTACCTACGCCCGGAATACGGGTCAAAGCAGAAGTGTCCTGGGCCTGAACGCAACGTACCAACTCATCCACTTCCAGACCGGACATCAAGGCCAGCGCCAGTTTCGGACCCACTCCATTCAGGCGGATCAGCTCCCGAAACAGCTCGCGCTCACGCTTCTCATAAAAACCATACAACAGGTGTGCATCCTCACGGACCACCAGGTGAGTATGCAGCGTCACGGGCTCGCCGACATGCGGCAGGCGGTAGAGCGTGGTCATGGGGACCTCGATCTCATAGCCGATACCGTTCACATCAAGCACCAGATGCGGCGGCTGTTTCTCAGCCAAAAAGCCGCGTAAGCGTCCAATCACGTATCAAATCCTTTCGTATTGCCGGCCAGACCACGTGACCAACGCGAAATAGTGTTCGCAATCATTGCAGGCATGACACAGCCTGCAAGCAGAAATGTTAAAGCAGATGATGCTAACAGAGACACAGCCCCACTATCGCAAGCATTAGAGACGCAGGCGACCACCGCGACTGCGAGCCGTGTTCAGGCCGTGAGGAATCAGGCTTGAACGCGTATGCGCATGACACAGGGCGATCGCCAGGGCGTCGGAAGCGTCGATTTGCGGCTTCTGGGTCAACTTGAGCAGATGCATGACCATCATCATCACCTGCTCTTTATTCGCCCCCCCGGTGCCAGCGACAGCTTGCTTGACCTGAGTCGCCGAATATTCGGCAATCTCCAACCCCTCTTCGGCCCCGGCAACGATTGCCGCGCCCCGTGCCTGGCCCAGCTTCAAGGCCGAGTCAGCGTTACGCGCCATAAAAACCTTTTCAATGCCCATGGTCACGGGACCGTAGGTCTGAATGACTTCCCTCACCCCGCGGAACACAATCTGCAAACGCTCATGCAGCTCGCCACTGCCGGTGCGAATACAGCCCGACGCCACGTAAACACAGCCACGCCCGGTATCTCTCACCACGCCATAACCAGTGATTCGGGAGCCCGGGTCTATACCAAGAATAAGAGTCATAAAGCCTGCAGCTTGAGAAGTGATACCCAGCGAAGATCGCAGCATAAAGGCAGAAGCCGGAGGCCGATAGCGGTGCCAGTAACATCGCTATCGCCCTCCGGCCCCTTTGTCCTGCAGAAATCTGTCAGCCCAACTGTTCCATGACTTCGTCCGGAATTTCCGCATTGGAATAGACGTTTTGTACGTCATCCAGGTCTTCGAGCATGTCGATCAGCTTGAGCACCTTTTCTGCTGTTTCCAGATCAAGTACCGCGCTGGTTGTCGGCAACATGACGATTTCAGCGTCCGTAGCGTTGAAGCCAGCCGCTTCAATAACATTGCGAACTGCGTAAAAGCTGGAAAACGAGGTGAACACATCAATGCTACCGTCATCATTGGTGACGATATCATCGGCGTCAGCTTCCATTGCAGCTTCGGTCAGAGAGTCTTCATCAACACCGGCGGCAAACGAGATCTGACCTTTACGATCAAACAGATATGCGACGGAACCATCTGTGCCCAGGTTGCCACCACACTTGGTGAACGCATGGCGTACGGCTGCCGCAGTGCGATTACGGTTGTCAGTCATGGTTTCAACCATGATCGCCACGCCACCCGGGCCGTAGCCTTCGTAGCCCAACTCTTCGACATCGTCACCATCTGCTGCACCGGTGCCACGAGCCACTGCGCGGTCAATGGTGTCGCGGGTCATGTTTGCACCAAGGGCCTTGTCCAGCGCAAGACGCAGACGAGGGTTGGAGCCCGGATCGCCGCCGCCCTGACGGGCTGCAACGGTCAGCTCACGAATCCACTTGGTAAAAATCTTGCCCTTTTTGGCATCCTGACGCTCTTTGCGGTGCTTGATGTTCGCCCACTTAGAATGACCTGCCATATCTCGCTCCAGATTCTTTTTCAAACACCTTCGCCTTTCGCCCATCGATAAACAGGCAAAAGGATTTACTTGATCAGGGGTACAGCCATGCGGGACGCGCTCCCCCAGGATGGAGGAACGCGTCCCGTCGAGCGTTACTCAGCCTTTGGCTGTTCACGCAAACGGATGTGCAGTTCACGCAAGGCCTTGGCATCCACAACGCCAGGAGCCTGGGTCATGACGTCAGCAGCGCTCTGGGTTTTCGGGAACGCAATCACTTCACGAATCGACTGGGCGCCGGTCATCAGCATGACCAGACGATCCAGACCAAACGCCAGACCACCGTGCGGTGGTGCGCCGTACTTCAGGGCGTCGAGCAGGAAGCCGAACTTCTCCTGCTGCTCGTCTTCAGCGATACCCAGCAGACGGAACACCGCCTGTTGCATTTCCTTGCGGTGAATACGGATCGAACCGCCACCCAGCTCGGTACCGTTGAGTACCATGTCGTAGGCACGGGACAGAGCGGTTGCCGGGTTGGCCTCCAGTTCTTCCGGGGTGCACTTCGGCGCAGTGAACGGGTGGTGCAATGCGGTGAAGCTGCCGTCGTCGTTCTCTTCGAACATCGGGAAGTCCACAACCCACATCGGTGCCCATTCGCAGGTGTGCAGTTTGAAGTCGTTACCGACCTTGATGCGCAGCGCGCCCAAGGCCTCGCTGACGATCTTGGCTTTGTCCGCGCCGAAGAACACGATATCGCCATCCACTGCGCCAACACGATCCAGGATCACGTTGAGGTTGGCTTCCGGGATGTTCTTGACGATTGGCGACTGCAAGCCTTCAACACCCGCAGCGCGCTCGTTGACCTTGATGTAGGCCAGGCCTTTGGCACCGTAGATGCCGACGAACTTGGTGTAATCGTCGATCTGCTTACGCGGAATGCTCGCCCCACCTGGAACACGCAGCGCGGCAATACGGCATTTCGGATCGTTGGCCGGACCGCTAAACACCTTGAAATCAACTTCTTTGAGTTGGTCGGCAACGTCAACCAGTTCCAGCGGGTTACGCAGGTCTGGCTTGTCTGAACCGTAGCGGCGCATGGCTTCTTCGAAAGTCATGTGCGGGAAATCACCGAACTCCAGATCCAGCACTTCCTTGAACAGCTGACGAATCATCTTCTCGGTCAGACCGATGATTTCTTCTTCAGTAAGGAAGCTGGTTTCGATGTCGATCTGGGTGAATTCAGGCTGACGGTCGGCGCGCAGGTCTTCGTCGCGGAAGCATTTAGCGATCTGGTAGTAACGGTCAAAACCGGCAACCATCAACAGTTGCTTGAACAACTGCGGGGATTGCGGCAAGGCAAAGAAACTGCCTGGGTGTGTGCGGCTAGGTACCAGATAGTCGCGAGCCCCTTCCGGAGTTGCACGCGTCAGGATTGGCGTCTCAACGTCGAGAAAGCCGTTTTCATCCAGATAGCGACGAATGCTGGTAGTGATGCGCGAACGCAGACGCAGCTTCTCGGCCATTTCCGGGCGACGCAGGTCGATGAAGCGATAGCGCAGACGGGTTTCTTCGCCCACATCGGAATATTCGTTGAGCGGGAACGGCGGGGTTTCCGACTCGTTCAGTACTTCCAGCTCATACCCGAGCACTTCGATGGCGCCGGATGCCATGTTGGTATTTACGGCACCCGCCGGACGAGCACGCACCTTACCGGTGAGCTTGACGACGTATTCGCTACGAACGCGGTCGGCAGCGGCAAAGGTCTCTGCACGGTCAGGGTCGAAAACCACCTGAGCCATACCTTCACGATCACGGATATCGAGGAAAATCACCCCCCCGTGGTCGCGACGGCGGTGGACCCATCCGCAAAGGGTAATTTCCTGACCTTCCAGGCTCTCGTTCAATTGGCCGCAATAATGGCTGCGCATCATGATGGTCTGTTCACTTCTCGTAATTCGAAATTCGGTGGAGCTTTCGCTCTTGGCTTGCGCTCAATAGTGCAAGAGCCCAGGCACGCGTTCAAGCCATCGGCCCGTCGCTGCGCACTGTAGGCGCAGACGTGCCCGTTTTTAGCAAGGCCGAGGATTATATAGCGTTAATCACGACCGTGCAGCCGCGCAAACCGAACAGATCAAGATAACTTCGCCACTGCTGGCAGCACCGGGCACTGCAGCCGCCAGAGCAAGCGTAAAGGCAGGCCCGCCAAAACAGCGAGCCCACGAAAATTGGAGGCCCATGCGAGGGCGTTATGCCTGCGTCAGATCCAGGCTGCCACCCTTCAAAAGATGGGCAACACAGACGACCCGGATCAGACCGCTGAAATTTTTCACCCCGCCGTAGCGTAGATGTACTTCTCTGTCGATATAAGAAAGTACCGCATTGACAGAACAGTCATTGGATCTGGCGATGGTTGAAAGAATATTCCAGTAAACATTTTCAAGTCGCAAACAGGTTGCCAGACCGTTAAGCCGTACTGACCTGGAGTGTGGCTGAGCCAGTGACATGTTGAAATCTTCGACAAACGGATCATTACAAATCTTCGTGTGACGCTTTAGGTCTTTTACGTCGCATTCGACCTCTCGAACCATAACGGCTTCCTCTAAACAATAAATTCGGGTCCTGTGAGAAACATTTAAATATAAATAAATGCCTGCCTATCAGGCCCGATTTATGTGTTGATAACCAGCCGCATTAAGACTTAAAACATGTAGGACATCACTACAAAGTGCAGAGGAATAATGAATAACCGCCTAACAGAAGAGACTAATTTCACGTGCAGGTAATGAATAGTTATAGCCCCTCCAGAAAATCAACCTTCCCGCAGGCAAATGCATCACAACTGTTGACGGAGCAGCAAAAGCGGGGGCATCAGCCCGAGAGGATGAGAAAGACGAGTGGTGCCACGCACCACTCGTAGTATCTATTACTTGGTTTCGAGCATGGAACGGAGCATCCACGCCGTTTTTTCATGAACCTGCATTCTCTGGGTCAGCAGGTCTGCAGTCGGTTCATCACTGACCTTATCCAGAAGAGGAAAAAGACTACGCGCAGTGCGTACTACAGCCTCTTGCCCTTGCACCAGACTTCTGATCATATCTTCAGCACCCGGCACACCCTCTTCTTCTTTGATCGAAGAAAGGCGAGCATAGGTTGTATAAGTGCCCGGAGCCGGGAAGCCCAGCGCACGAATACGTTCGGCAATGGAGTCAACCGCCAGAGCCAGTTCGTTGTACTGCTCTTCGAACATCAGATGCAGCGTACGAAACATTGGCCCACTGACGTTCCAGTGAAAGTTATGAGTCTTCAGATAAAGAACGTAGGTATCTGCGAGCAAATGAGAAAGACCATCGACGATTGACTTGCGATTCTCTTCGCTGATACCGATATCGATTGCCATGTATTTCCCCTTTCAATTGGTGATTTTAATCCAGCAGGTACAGCAGCCACTGTACCAAGACACGAGTCGGGACGCAGCCCTGTAGTGCAAATACCTGCGCTCCTGCAGGGACAGACCAGGGCACCAAATGAGAATGACTGACACCGCCCGTCGCTTTGTGTCGCTCAGGACTCTCCGTCTGCGATGTAACGCAAGCTGTTGATTTGAGTAGCCCTGAGCTTTGCTGTTAAATACACGGCGTGTCTCGGCATCTGACTGATCGGGCTGCTGTGCATAGGCTGAAAGTTCACTCGTGCCTCACGCCTTCACTTTTCTAGAAGCGTACCGGGTGTCCTCAGCTATTTCCTTGTGATCCATCTTAATGTGAGTTATCGAAATGTTGAAAATAGTCCACCTGCTAACGGGAGCCGCAGCCCTGCTGCTTTCCTTTATTCCCAGCCTGCGTAGCGAAGCATTGTCTTCTCTATTGCAACCCGATGCGCTTTATCTGGCATTCTTCGGCCTGCTGAATCTTGTACTGGCACCCGTGATCCCCTACTGGAACAGAGGACCACGTCATCACCTGCAAAATCTGGTCAGCGCACTACTTGTCCTTGCTGTTGTGCTTCAAATCCTGACCTTGCTTGTACCGTTGGAAACCATTGCTGGCCAGCCAGCCATCATCGCAGCACTCACCGCCGCCCTCATCGCGGTAGCCCTGCACCTGGCCGTCAGTTTTTACCGGTCCTCTCCTTCACCCGTTGCGCAAAGCCACGACATGACCAACCGCGATACAGGTACCGTAAAGTGGTTCAACACGTCCAAGGGCTTCGGCTTTATTTCGCGTGACTCCGGCGACGATATATTCGTGCATTTCCGGGCCATTCGTGGCGAAGGCCACCGTGTGCTGGTCGAAGGCCAACGTGTAGAGTTCTCGGTCATGAATCGCGACAAGGGCCTTCAGGCAGAGGATGTAATTGCAGCCTTGCCACGCCGCTGATTTTTACCGCAGTACAAAAAACGGCCTTCTATCTAAATAGAAGGCCGTTTTTTTATGCCCACTGAGACTCAATAATGTGGCGGTGGCGCGTCCTCGCCGAACATTTCGAATTGACTGCCCATTTCCTCCTGACGCTTGAGCATGGCCGCCATTTGCTGCTGCAGCCGGTCCAGTGCCCGCTGTTGGGTGACAAGCACGTCATTGAGGGCCTGGATAGTATCATCCTGAAAAGCCAGTCGACTCTCCAGATCGGTTACTCGTGCTTCAAGAGTCATGATGACTGCTCCGCAAAGGTGAAATTGCTGACCAGTACCTTGCGCAGATTATCCCTGATCAGCGAGAACTCCTGCGCGGTATAAGGCTGAGCAGGATGCTTGCCCCACACCGGCGCCGGCCAGGCGATATCGGTTTTTCGTCGCACGATGACATGCATGTGAAGCTGGCTGACGACATTACCGAGGGCGGCCACGTTGAGCTTGTCGGCGTTGAACAGCTCCTTCAGCAGCTCTGAGAGGGCAGTAGTCTCTGTCCACAACTGCAACTGGTCAGTGGCATCCAGCTGGAAAACTTCGGAGATATCAGGGCGTCGTGGCACCAGAATAAACCAGGGGTAATTTGAATCATTGGACAAGAGCAATCGGCACAACGGGAAGTCGCCAATGAGCAATGCATCTTCTTGCAAGCGTGAATCCAGAACGAACACGATATAACTCCTGATCTACAGGTGAGCGTTTGCACAGACTTGTATTTTTAAACCGTCGCGCACTACCAGGCAGGATACTCGGGAACAACTACAACTTCACGACTTACCTTCCCGGTGATCGGTTTACAGCGCCCCGACTCCCCATGCTTACCTTATTAAGCCCTGCCCGCGATTGCGCACCATTAAGAATCAACCAGCACGTGCGATGCCCCATTTACGCACACCCGACCAGAAAGCCATCACTATGACATCTGTTACATATCTCTACAGATATGCAACCGATAACTCGGCGCAGAAGCCCCCGGAAAAAGGCATGCGTCATCTAAATGAAACGAAGCGGCGCTACACATTACTCACCGGCCGCGCCCTCGGGCCACTCTAATGCACGAGGAATGGCCAACGCACCAAAACGACCCGGTTTCCAGTCACAAATCAACCGTTCCCGTCCGGACTACTCAAGTTACGCCCTCACGGGTAACGCGCCCTGCCGGAAAACCCTGAATCGCGACGAAAACGCTGCTTATTTTTTAAAATCAATTTTTATTTATTATGTTATTTTTCAATCACTTAAAAAACACTTCGAAAGTAAATGCTCGTTTTTTCACATTTTTTTCTCATTCCGCTAAGCTTTGTGCACGGTTGTTGCTATGGTACTGAGCAAGGGTGAATGCTCTCCTGGCGGATCAGGAGAAAACAGCGCCCATGCATGAGGCGAAGAGACAGCCCAAGGAGGGATGACGGACGTACCGCATAGACTCTTTGAACCTGTGCTCAAGCATTCGAAGTAACACAGTAGTTGCGTACGCTTATGCATTTGCGACTGACGCAGTAATCGTTTGCGACAACACCGTAAAAATTTTGCAAGGTTAGGTCTGTAACTATCGCCACCCATGTCAGCGTGATATAGATTTCGCCGACACAAAAAGAAAGAGCCGTCCAGATAAAAAAACAGGTGGACGGCAGTACTCTTCTCTTAAAAACCAAAGGAGCAAGTCACGATGAGAGTGATGAAGTGGAGCGCAATCGCACTGGCCGTTACTGCCGCCAGTACTCAATTGGCAACAGCAGCACCGTTTGTCAGCGATCAGGCTGATGCCAAAGGTTTCATTGAGGGCAGCACGCTGGACCTGAAGGCTCGCAACTACTATTACAATCGCGACAAGAAAGACACCAACGTTGACGACAAAGACTGGACCCAAGGCTTCTGGGGTAATTTCAGCACCGGTTACACGCAAGGCACCATCGGTGTCGGCGTTGAGGCCTTTGGCTATTTCGGCCTTAAGCTGGACGGTTCGGACAAATATTCAGGTTCGGGCAACCTGGTCACCAACAGCCAAGGCGAGAACGAAGACAGCTTCGGCAAAGCCGGTGGCGCTGTTAAATTCCGAGTTTCGAAAACAGAGCTGAAAATTGGCGACATGCAGCCAACCAGCCCTGTATTCGCCGTGGGCGGCTCTCGTCTGCTGCCTCAAACTGCAAGCGGTATCAGCTTGCAGAGCAGCGAAATCGCTGGCCTGGATCTGGAAGGTGGTCACTTCTACTCCGGCACCAGTCAGGATGACACCAGCCACAGCGGCAACATTTGGGCAACCTATGCGGGCCAGTCGGCAAAGTCGGCTGACTTCGTAGGTGGTAAATACTCAATTACTGACAGCCTTGGTGTCGCGCTCTACGCAGCAAAACTGGAAGACATCTGGGACCAGTACTACGCCAACGTAAACTATGCATTGCCGCTGACTGACTCTCAGTCTCTGGCATTTGATGCAAACCTGTATCGCACCGAAGACGAAGGTAGCGCGAAAGCGGGCGATATCAGCAACACCGCGTTCTCTGGCTCGGTCGCTTACTCGTTCGCAGCCGCTCATACCGTGACTGTTGCATTCCAGAAGATCAACGGCGATACACCGTTCGATTACATCGGTATCGGCGACAACAACAGGGGTGGCGACTCGATCTTCCTGAATAACTCCATCCAGTACTCCGACTTCAACGGTCCTGGCGAGAAATCCTGGCAGGCACGCTATGATCTGAACATGACTCCATACGGTGTTCCAGGTCTGAGCTTCATGACCCGTTACATCAAAGGTTACGACATTGACGGCACCAACACCCCGACGGGCAGTGCCTATGCAAACTTGTATGGCGCAGACGGCAAGCACCACGAAACCAACTTCGAAGCCAAGTACGTGGTTCAGGCCGGTCCAGCCAAAGACCTGTCGTTCCGCATCCGTCAAGCATGGCACCGCGCCAACGACGATCAGGGTGAAGGCGACGTTAACGAGTTCCGTCTGATTGTCGACTACCCGATCTCGGTCCTGTAATCGCCACTCAGCTTCTCGTTTAATGAAAAGCCCGGCTGATGCCGGGCTTTTTCATATAGGGGTCAAACAGATTTCGCTGTAATCCTGAGAACCTCACGGCCTGTACGGGACTAGACACTGCCCGTACAATGCCCAGTCATTTCCAGTCTCAGCAACCGACAACGGCCTACCATGCGCACCAGTCAATTTTTGCTCGCCACACAGAAAGAAACCCCTTCCGATGCGGTCGTAGTCAGTCACCAGCTGATGCTGCGTGCCGGCATGATCCGCAAACTCGCTTCCGGCCTGTACACCTGGCTCCCCATGGGCTTGCGTGTATTGCGCAAGGTCGAAGTCATCGTTCGTGAAGAAATGGACGCTGCTGGCGCACTGGAAGTATTGATGCCGGGCATTCAGCCGGCAGAGCTGTGGCAGGAATCTGGCCGCTGGGAACAGTACGGCCCTGAGCTGATGCGCCTGACTGACCGGCACAACCGTGACTTCTGTCTGGGGCCGACCCATGAAGAAGTCATCACCGATCTGGCCCGCAATGAGCTCAACAGCTATAAACAGCTGCCAATCAATCTGTACCAGATCCAGACCAAATTCCGTGACGAGATCCGTCCGCGCTTCGGCTTGATGCGCGGCCGCGAATTCGTCATGAAAGACGCCTACTCGTTCCACGCTGATCATGCCTCGCTGCAGGTCACCTACGACCGTATGCACCTGGCGTACTGCAACGTGTTCTCGCGTCTGGGCCTGAAATTCCGTCCGGTCGAGGCTGATAACGGCTCGATCGGTGGTGCAGGCTCCCACGAATTTCACGTACTGGCCGAGTCCGGCGAAGACGATATCGTGTTCAGCGATGGCTCCGATTACGCCGCGAACATCGAGAAAGCCGAGGCTGTCCCACGCGAAACCAGCCGTGGCGCTGCAACTGAAGAGCTGCGCCTGATCGATACACCGGACGCCAAGACCATTGCGCAACTGGTAGAAGGCTTCAACCTGCCGATCGAAAAGACCATCAAAACCCTGGTGGTCCACGCTGCAGAAGAAGGCAAGCTGATTGCCCTGATCATTCGTGGCGACCACGACCTGAACGAAATCAAAGCCGCCAAACTCGAGCAGGTCGCAAGCCCGCTGGTCATGGCCTCCGAAGCCGAACTGCGTGCTGCTATTGGTGCCGGCGCTGGCTCGCTGGGCCCGCTGAATCTGCCACTGCCTTGCATCATCGACCGCTCGGTTGAGCTGATGAGCGACTTCGCCATTGGTGCAAACATCGACGACAAGCACTATTTCGGCGTCAACTGGGAACGCGACCTGCCGGTTCCGGCCGTAGCCGATTTGCGTAACGTCGTTGCTGGCGACCCTAGCCCTGATGGTAAAGGCACCCTCGAAATCAAACGCGGTATCGAGGTCGGCCACATTTTCCAGCTGGGCACCAAGTACAGCGAAGCCATGAAGTGCCAGGTACTGGGCGAGAACGGCAAACCGGTCAACCTGTCCATGGGTTGCTACGGCATCGGCGTATCCCGTGTGGTTGCTGCTGCCATTGAGCAGAACAGCGACGAGAACGGCATTATCTGGAACGACACTCTGGCACCTTTCCAGATCGCTCTGGTACCTCTGCGCTACGAAACCGAGGCAGTTCGCGAAGCGACCGATAAGCTGTATGCCGAGCTGACCGCTGCAGGCTATGAAGTGCTGCTTGATGATCGCGACAAGAAAACCAGTCCGGGCAACAAGTTCGCGGACATGGAGCTTATCGGTATCCCGCATCGCATCGTGGTCAGCGATCGCGGTCTGGCTGAAGGCAATCTGGAATACAAGAGCCGGACCGAGTCCGAAGCCCAGGCCTTGCCGGTTGCCGAGGTACTGTCCTTCATCCAGGGCCGCGTTCGTCGCTGAGTCTTGATGGCGCTCACCATGAGGTGGGCGCCATTTTTCAGCCATGACCTGCCTTAATTCGCAAGAGATCTCATGTTCAAGCGATCCCCACTTAACCTAGGCTGCGTGATTCTTTGCGCGTCCCTGGTCAGCGGCTGCGCCAATCAACTGTCGCAACGCAGCGAGCACGAAGAACGTATCGAGCGCAAACTGCTCTCGCACAACGTACAGATTGACCTTGGTGAGCCCAAAACCCTTGAGCTGCCACAACGACGTGTGCGCATTCACGAACACCGGACCTTTGAGGTCACCGAATTTGAAGTAACCCGTCTTTACGATCGGTACACACCCTATCAGCCATGGCGGGAAATCTACGAGATCCCCCTCGGTGCAGTGGCGGTCGTGGCAGGTGTCGGCGCAAACGTGGTCAACGTCTTTGCTCTGGGCCGCCTGCCGGACAGCGTGACCAAAGACTGGATCAACTACGGCGTTGCCGGCCTCAACCCCTTCATGAACGCACCGTCTCACGGGCGCGCTCAACAGAATCTGGCCGGTATCAATGAGGTCCAGCGGGAGAAGAGAATCGAAAACTCGACGCTCCCCTGGAATGAACGCCCGGTGACGGTCAAGGCAGGCTCCCAGAGTCATGAACTGACGACTGATCGCAACGGTGTACTACGCCTGAGTCTGCTAGACAGCCCCTTCGCCGAACAGGACCTGAGCCATGTCACACGCCTGTATCTGAGCGTCGAAGACGAGCAGGACGATACCCACGCCAATGCCGACCTGGCAGTCAGTCGCACCTTGCGCGGTAAATTGATTGAAGCCCACGGGCTGATTTATGACGACCTGGAAGACGACGAAGTCAGCCAATGGGTCTATCGGGTCAAACGTCTATCGGATCTTGGCCTGGAAGAAGAAGCCAGCGACCTCGAACAAAGCCTTATCGAGATGACTCGCGACGATCCGCAGCTGCAACAGGAATTTTTGAAAGCACTGGCCAAGGATGCGGGTCGACTGGTAGCGGATCCAGGCGCTGAAAAGTGACCTGATTCGCGCCGTTTTTCTGTAGGGGTGAGCCCGGTATTTATGACACCGGGCTGTCTCGCGGCAAACAGAGGATTAGTGGGACGGCCGGGATGGCACTCCACTTTAACCAGGAAGGCTGCATTCCCGACGACAATGATGTGGCGGATGTACCGACCTCTTCCCGAATAAATTCGGCCCCACAGGTTCTGTGGAAATTTAAATAGTGACGTGTTTTGTGATGAGAGCTGCCTATTTGCTTCTCGATAGGGCGGTGTCTGGCCTATACAGAAATCCGTTCAGCGCGAAAACAGCTCAAGCTGTTCATGAGCCCCACGCAAATCATGCAATCGCACACCAATCCCTAGTAGGCGCACAGGCTTGCCTCCTCGTGTAAACGCCTGAGTCAGCAACTGTTCGAAACTCTCCAGATCGCGACCGGCGCCTGACTGTTCAAGGGTCGTCTGGGTGAAGTCGTGAAACTTCACTTTGACGAAAGGCTTGCCAGGACGGTAATGCCCATCCATGCGCGCGACGCGCCCGTTCAGCGTTTCCAGCAATTCCGGTAGTTTTTCCAGGCAACTGGCCAAATCAGGAAGATCTGTGTGGTAGGTATTCTCCACGCTCACCGACTGACGCCTGTTGTCGTTCTGCACAGGCCGCTCATCAATACCGCGGGCCAACCCCCACAGGCGCTCGCCGAACGAGCCAAACTCTCGCACCAGTGCCAGCTTTTTCCAGTCGCGCAAATCGGTACAACTGATAATCCCCAATCTGCCCAGTTTGTCGGCGGTCACTTTGCCAACACCGTGCAGCTTGCTGACGGGTAATTGCGCGACAAAATCCTCGACCTGATCCGGAGTGATCACAAACAAGCCATTGGGTTTCTTCCAGTCGCTGGCGATTTTGGCCAGAAACTTGTTCGGCGCTACGCCAGCAGAGACCGTGATATGCAGTTGGTTGGACACCCGGCGCCGAATATCCTGTGCGATACGCGTTGCGCTGCCGGAAAAATGGCCGGCATCGGACACATCAAGATAGGCCTCATCCAGCGACAATGGCTCGATAAGGTCGGTGTAATCACGAAAGATGGTCTGGATTTCTTTGGACGCTTCTTTATAGGCATCCATTCTCGGCTTGACGATGGTCAGGTCCGGACAAAGCTTCAAGGCATGCCGCGAAGACATCGCCGAACGCACGCCGTAAGCCCTCGCCTCATAATTGCAGGTTGCAATGACGCCTCGCTTATCCGCAGAGCCCCCCACAGCCAGCGGCTTATTGGCCAGCCGAGGGTCATCGCGCATTTCGATGGCTGCATAGAAGCAGTCACAGTCAACATGGATGATTTTTCGCTGCGTCATGTAAGAATTTTGCGAGAGACGTGGTCGGGCAGTATCTCACTCGTGTCGACATGTGACATCTGGTGATGTGCGGGCCTACCGGAAAACTGAAGTAACCCCCCGCTCCAGAGTTTGTATAGATATTGGCTGACAGCCCCACCTGGCAGGGCTTACAGCTTGTCCGCCCGGTCAAAAACTTACGCTAACCGATTGAAGGAAAAGCAATTTTCTTGAATTAACAATTGACAGCCCTGTGATCCTCTGTAGAATGCCGCCACACAGACGCGGGATGGAGCAGTCTGGTAGCTCGTCGGGCTCATAACCCGAAGGTCGTCGGTTCAAATCCGGCTCCCGCAACCAAACAGCAGAAAAGGCTACTCGAAAGAGTGGCCTTTTTTGTGCGCGTGTGAAAAGTAGCGCAAGCCTCTGATGCAGAAAGCAAA
Organism: Pseudomonas viridiflava; assembly: GCF_900602065.1. Lineage (GTDB taxonomy): Bacteria > Pseudomonadota > Gammaproteobacteria > Pseudomonadales > Pseudomonadaceae > Aquipseudomonas. The sequence goes on from NZ_UWFN01000265.1 coordinate 161,901, forward strand.
TTCCCGCCACCCCGCTCCACCGAACCGACTCCTTGTAACGTAATATTACAAAACCCGACAGTTTTACAGCGATCTGCCGATAGCTGTTTAATAGCTGAACTGTTGCTGAACAGCTACATGAAGGTACAGGCTCCATTCGCTCGTTAGACGATGACGCGCTAACATCTCGAAATATTTTTTGCGTAGGGATTGGTAACTTGGCTGTATACCTCCATTCTGTCGCGCACGATCCAAGGAGTGATTGATGCGCGCTAACCCGTCAGAACCGAACGAAGCAGTTACGGCTAATCAACCTATCCAACCTGCGCGCCTCCAATGGCTGGAGCTGTTGAGTAAATACCGCCAGCCAATCGGACTGGGCGTTACGCTCTTGCTGTTCGCCGTGGCCTTGATCGCTTGCCGACACATGTTGAGCGAGCTTGATCTTTATGCGCTGCAAGACTCACTGCTTAGCGTGCCGGGGCCGTCTTTGGCGGGTGCGCTGTTAGCGGCTGCAGTCGGCTTCGTCATTCTGCTCGGCTATGAATTTTCCGCCAGCCGTTATGCTGGCGTTAATCTGCCTAACAAAACCCTGGCTCTTGGCGGCTTTACCGCGTTCGCCATTGGCAATGCTGTAGGCCTGTCGATGCTGTCCGGTGGCTCGGTGCGCTATCGACTGTACTCTCGCAAAGGCATCGGCGCGGTAGAAGTTGCCCGGATGACGCTGTTCGCCAGCTTGTCGCTCGGCTGCGCCCTGCCACCGCTGGCAGCACTCGCGACCCTGAGCAACCTGTCCGGTGCATCCCTTGCGCTGCATACACCTGTAGACCTGCTGGCAGCGATTGCCATCGGCGTTCTAGTGCTGACAGCCGTGTTGGCCATTGCAGTTTATCGCCGCCGACTACCTGAGCAGACGATCCCCCATACTCTGCTGGTGCGTGCCGGACGCCGTACCCTGCGCCTGCCTGGCGTGCGCCTGACGCTGATGCAACTGGTGATCACTGCACTGGATGTCGCAGCGGCCGCCACTGTTCTCTATCTACTGCTGCCACAATCGCCACCATTCGGGGCCTTCATGCTGATTTACCTGCTGGCACTGGCCGCAGGTGTGCTCAGCCATGTCCCGGGCGGCGTGGGCGTTTTCGAGGCGATCCTGCTCGCAGCCTTCGCTAACGAACTGGGTGCCGCGCCGCTGGCTGCCGCATTGTTGCTGTACCGGATGATTTACGTCGTCCTGCCGTTGCTGTTGGCGTGTCTGGTGCTTCTGTTCACAGAAGGTCAGCGCCTGCTACCGACCAAACAGGCGATGCGCGTCGCATCCGGTCTCGCCGCGCCGATCCTCGCACTACTGGTGTTCCTTTCCGGCGTTGTGTTGTTGTTTTCCGGTGCGACGCCCGAAATCGACACCCGCCTTGAGGATCTGGGATTTCTAATCCCCCACCGCCTGATCAACCTTTCACACTTTGGCGCCAGCCTTATTGGCGTTCTGTGTCTGCTGCTGGCTCAAGGACTGCGACGCCGCCTCTCGGCCGCATGGATGCTGACGGTCATTCTGCTATTGGCAGGCGCTGCACTGTCGATGCTTAAAGGCTTCGATTATGAAGAAGCCACTTTGCTGATCCTGACTGCGGCGCTGCTGGCCATTTTTCGCCGCTCGTTCTACCGGCCTAGTCGCCTGCTGGAACTGCCCTTCTCGCCGCTGTACCTGGTTGCGACACTTTGCGTGCTTGGGGCATCGTTCTGGCTACTGCTGTTTGCCTATCAGGACGTGCCCTACAGCCATCAACTGTGGTGGCAGTTCACGCTGGATGCGGATGCACCTCGCGGGCTTCGCTCAGCGCTGGGCAGCGCGGTGTTACTGGTCATTGTTTCGCTCACCTGGTTGCTGCGCACCGCGCGACCGGTTATCAAACTTCCGGACGCTTCAGAGCTGGCCAAGGCCGCGGAAATCCTCAATGCGTCGTCACAGCCTGATGGCGGATTGGTGCTGACCGGCGATAAAGCCGTGCTACTGCATCCCGAGGGCAACGCATTTCTGATGTACGCCCATCGCGGCCGCAGCCTCGTTGCCCTTTATGACCCGATCGGCCCGACTCAGCAGCGCGCCGAGCTGATCTGGCAATTCCGCGACCTGTGTGATGTGCACCACGCGCGCCCTGTGTTCTATCAGGTCCGCGCGGAAAATCTGCCGTTCTACATGGACATCGGCCTGACTGCGATCAAGCTGGGTGAAGAGGCTCGGGTCAACTTGCGGCGCTTCGACATCGAAGCCAAAGGCAAGGAGATGAAAGACCTGCGCTACACCTGGAACCGGGGCGGACGTGATGGTTTGTCGCTGGAAATCTATGAAGCAGGTCAGGCACCGCTTGATGAACTGAAAGTCATTTCCGATGCCTGGCTGACAGGCAAAAATGTGCGCGAAAAAGGTTTCTCACTGGGCCGCTTCAGCCCTGAGTACCTCAAGCATTTCCGCATCGCGATCATCCATTTCGAAGGCAAGCCGGTAGCGTTCTCCAACCTGCTTGAGACATCGCGTCATGATCTGGCCAGCCTGGACCTGATGCGCGCTCACCCTGATGCTCCGAAGCTGACCATGGAGTTCATGATGGTCGGGCTGATTCTGTATTACAAAGAGCACGGCTACGAACGCTTCAGCCTGGGCATGGTGCCGCTATCGGGCCTGCAACCACGCCGGGGCGCGCCCCTGACCCAGCGCCTGGGCTCCATGGTGTTCCGTCGTGGCGAACAGCTCTACAACTTCCAGGGCCTGCGTCGCTTCAAAGACAAATTCCAGCCTGACTGGGAACCTCGTTATATGGCCGTGCCCGCCGGACTCGATCCGCTGGTGGCACTGGCTGACACCGCCGCCCTGATTGCGGGCGGCCTGACTGGATTGGTGAAACGCTGATGATTCAACGCTACCGGCGCATTTTGCTCGCAGCACTGCTGATTGTTTTGGTTCTGGTTCTTGGAGTCTGGTTGTGGAGCCGCCCCGCCCCACCCGCAACGCTGGAGCGCTCCGCATTGAGCGACGGCTCAGCGGTGATCAGCGTAACGCCCGGCAACCGGGCCAAGGTTCAGGTTGCACTGGCCGTGACCGCCGATGATCTGCTGTCTGACAAACAATTGCAGGCCCTGAGTCAAGACGCTTCTGCCCGGATCATTCAGGTTGTACTGCCAAAGGAAGACTGCACCCTGCAGCAGAAGACCTTCAATGAGGCCTTGGGCAAACTTGATGAAGCACCAACTGTCGTAGCCGGTATAGGCCCGGGCGCAACCCTGGCCTGGCGCTGGCTCGCGGGGCAGAACAACGACAAGGCGGAAGCTATTTCAGTAGGTTTCTATCTGGAAGTACCTTCTCAGCCGGTCAAAACCCTAGAGCCCGATGAGACGCCGCCGGTTATCTGCGATGTGCCATTGCCCAAGACCGCACCCCACGGTCACTGGATGGTCGCGTGGAACGACGCGCCGGACGATGAGCCTGCGGCATTCGTGCGTGATCAGACCAACGCCGACACCAGCATCAGCGACTATGACATCAAGCTGCCACAGGTCCTCAACAGCGAGCTGCGCCGCAAACTGGTTGGCGATGATGACAAAGGTGGCGGTCTGGGTATCCCTGTCGTAGAGGTGCCTGCTGCGCAACCCTCCGACACCGTAACGCTGTTCCTGTCCGGTGATGGTGGCTGGCGTGACCTGGACAAAGTCGTTGCCGGGGACATGGCTGGCATGGGCTATCCAGTGGTGGGTATCGATGTCCTGCGCTACTACTGGGAACACAAATCTCCCGAGCAGACGGCCGCTGACCTGACCGAACTGATGCAGCACTATCGTCAGAAATGGGGCGCCAAGCGCTTCATCCTCGCGGGTTACTCATTTGGCGCGGACGTCCTGCCTGCCGTCTACAACCGCCTGCCACAAGAGGATCAGGAGCGCGTTGACGGCATGATCCTGCTGGCCTTCGCCCGCACGGGCAGCTTCGAAATTCGCGTCGACGGCTGGCTGGGCGCGGCAGGCAAGGATCTGCAAACCGGTCCGGAAATGGCTAAATTGCCTGGCGAAAAAGTACTGTGCGTCTATGGCGTCGAAGAGACCAAGGAAAGCGGCTGCACCGACACCACCGCTGTCGGCGAGAAGTTGCAATTGCCGGGTGGTCACCACTTTGACGAAAACTACCCGGCGCTGGCCAAGCGCTTGATTACTTTCATCAATAAGCGTCAGGGTAAGGCTACCGCGCAGTAAGCTGATTTACGGCAGTACAAAAAAATCCCCGTCAGCTGTGAGGCTGCGGGGATTTTTTGTTGAGTGGATTCCCGTGTAGACCCGCATCCCTGTTGGAGCGAGGCTTGCCCGCGAACCCGTTGACTCGATGTATCAGACCGACCGCGTTAACGCTCTTCGCGGGCAAGCCTCGCTCCAACAGGAGGACACATGTGCGGTGCGTGCCGCCAAACTACATCTCAACCTGTGTCCCCAACTCGATCACTCGATTGAACGGCAGCTTGAAGAAGCGCAGATTGCCGTTGGCATTCTTCAACATGAACGCAAACAGCGCCTCACGCCATCGGGCCATACCGACCATTTTTGACGGGATCACGGTTTCACGACTCAGGAAATAAGTCGTGCGCATCGGGCTGAAATCCAGCTCATCCAGATGACAAAGGCCGAGCGCGGCAGGTACATCCGGTTCATCAATGAAACCGAAATGCAGGATCACGCGATAGAAGCCTTCCCCATAGGCTTCAACCTCAAAACGTTGCTGCGCCGGAACCCTTGGAGTGTCTTCATAGACCACCGTCAACAGCACCACCTGCTCATGCAGCACCTGGTTGTGCAGCATGTTGTGCAACAGGGCATGAGGTACTGCATCGCTGCGGGCAGTCAGAAATACCGCTGTCCCTTGCACCCGATGAGGCGGCTGGACACGAATACTGCTGATAAAAATCGGCAGCGGCAGCCCGCCTTCGTCGATGCGATCAACCAGCAGTTGCTTACCGCGCTTCCAGGTGGTCATCAGGATAAACAGCACCACCCCGGCAATGACCGGAAACGCGCCCCCCTGAATCACCTTCGGAACGTTGGCCGCGAAGAACAGACTGTCCACGAACAGCAGCGCCAACAACAGAGGCACCGCCAGAACGGCAGGCCACTTCCAGAGCAGCAGCATCACGGACGAAACCAGAATGGTGGTACAGAACATCGTCCCGGTGACTGCAACACCATAAGCCGAAGCCAGCGCGCCCGAGGACTCGAAGCCCAGCACCAGAAGAATCACCCCCACCATCAACGACCAGTTCACCGCACCAATGTAGATCTGGCCTTGCGCGTCACTGGACGTGTGCTGAATGTACATGCGTGGGATGTAGCCGAGCTGAATGGCCTGCAGCGTCATGGAGAACGCCCCGGAAATCACCGCCTGAGAGGCAATCACCGTCGCCAGGGTCGACAAGCCGATCAGCGGCAGCAAAGCCCAACCGGGCGCCAGCAGATAAAACGGATTCCGCGCAGCCTCTGGATTCTCCAGAACCAGCGCGCCCTGACCAAAGTAGTTCAGCACCAGTGCAGGAAGGACCAGCGCGAACCATGCCCGGGCAATCGGCTTGCGACCAAAATGCCCCATGTCGGCGTACAGCGCCTCGGCACCGGTCAACGCCAGCACTACAGCGCCAAGGATCGCGACGCCAATACCGGGATGAATGATAAAGAAGCGCACAGCCCACAATGGATTCATTGCATGCAACACTTCAGGCTGGTGCACGATACCGTTGATGCCCAGAAGCCCCAGCACCACAAACCAGGTAACCATCACCGGACCGAACAGCACGCCGATACGCGCGGTGCCATGACGCTGGATCAGGAACAGCGCGACCAGCACCACCAGTGCCATCGGCACCACCCAATGCTCGATACCGTCAAAGGCCAGCTCAAGCCCTTCCATGGCTGACAGCACGGAAATCGCCGGAGTGATCATGCTGTCGCCATAAAACAGCGCAGCACCAAACAAACCGAAAACCACCATGGTCATCTGCAGTTTCGGGTACTTGATCGTCGCCCGACGAGCCAGTGCGGTGAGCGCCATGATGCCGCCCTCCCCCTGGTTATCGGCGCGCAGGATGAAGACCATGTACTTGAAGGAGACGACCCAGATGAGCGACCAGAAGATCAGCGACAGAATGCCAAGCACGGCGTCATGAGTGACGTCCACGCCATATCCGCCCTGGAACACTTCCTTGAGGGTGTACAGCGGACTGGTGCCGATATCGCCATAAACCACGCCCACCGCCGCCATCAATAGCGCGAGTGGTTTTGACACTGGATGCCCGGTCTCAGCCTGACTGCTTGCTTGACTCATTTACCACTCCGGAAACCGAGGCATTAACTGCAAAAAACACGCGATGGTGCTTTGAGTCGCCAATACGTAATGCGTGCTACCGACATCGGAAATACCGACATATTTCGTAACGACGCGAAGCATAGCGCAGCACTCGTCGTAATTCTCTGCATAACACTGGTCAATCGCCGGGCTGATCGCTAGAATTGCGCACTTTTTGATCAGAGGCGCACGAATCCGGTTCCGGATACCAGCGCCCAGCTGTTGCCTCGGCTATATGCCGAAGCCCACATCTCCGCCGAGGTTAGTCAATGTCCACCGTCACCACGCCATCCGCCCCGAAGGTCGGGTTTGTAAGTCTGGGTTGCCCCTACGATGCTCAATATATACAAAAAGACGCTAAGCGCTTGGCATGCCTCCCAAGCTAAAAAGTAGGGTTAGACTCAATCAATGTGCATACACTGAAGACCGACCAAAGTGATCCCTGTTTGACCACCATGTGAGATTTTCGTACGTGACTGAAATCGCTTCTTTATACGCAGAGCTGTCCCCTCTCGTCTCACCTCTCTGGGATAACATAAAAAGTTTTGCAAACTCTTCTTTCACGACTTCGCTGGCTGGGGCGTTCGCAGGTGCAGTAGCTGCTCAGCGCATCGCAGAAAAAGGTAAATTCAGAGAGGAGCTGGTGAAGGAGTTTCAACACACGAATGCGGTCTTATCGCTCGCTGTGACGGTAGCGTCCCTCGCGTTAGCGTTAAAAAAGCAGCACGTCAAGGCGTTGAAGAGCTCTTACGATAATGATCGGAAAAATTATGAGGCACATAAAACAAAGGTCATTACACGCCAGATCCCAGCAACTACCCAATTCGAAATGACGCCCAACATGCTTTATTTGCAGGAGATTTCACCGCCCATTGCGGCAATTCAAGACATTGTTCTGAGCCGCCTGTCCACCGTGGGACGGACGATATCTACGGTAACCGCAGTAGCTGACTCAGTGGTAAACCTGAATGCAGCTTTAGCGAAGCGAAACGAGCTTTTGACTGCTTTCAAGAACAAGCAGTTTCCGGAGGGAGCTTCTATACACCATATGTACTTGGGTTTGCCTTATGGAGAAACGAATACGAACCAAGAGTATGGCGGGACCGTTAAAGCCATTTCTCTCTACACAGATGACATTATTTTCTTCAGTATTAAGCTGTGCGAAGACGTGAGAGACCATGGTGAAACACTTAAAAAACGCTATAAGTCGCGGCTGAAGGGAAATCCGCCAAGGATCACAACATTCGACTTTGAGAAACCTCTCCGAGAGGGCCTGATTCCGAATGACGAAAGTTATGAAGACTGGTTGTGTGGCTTCGTCTCCGTCCAGGAAACCAAACCTAGATGGTGGCGGCGCGCTAATCCAAAGGTTTAGTTCACCAGATCTCACCCCTTGATTCGGGACCGCGATTCAGAATTGAGCTGCAGCCTTGTGCAAATCTCCATCACCATCCTAAATGCCGGAAAGCCTTGATCGACGAGGCTTCCAGCGTTTTATGGTTCGGTGGCATCGGTTCGTTCAACACGCAGATCCGAGAGGGGAGCTGATTATTAAAATTCCACTTTTCGCCGGTTTTTAAAGTTTTTGTTCAAGCCAACCGGGCCATCGCCTAAGTCAACCGTCCAAGAGCGTCTGCATCGAGCTGTGCAGTCCGATGACATTGTTCTGCAAAACCTTGCACTGAGTGCAATCGCCAATCGACTGCAGAGGCCCAAGGCCTGCGGGGGCTGGGGGTAGCTTTGCTCTGCTCAGAGATTTGCAAAGAAAAGGGACACAAAGCCCGTCGGCGGGAGGGGGATAAGTGCTTTTTCGGACGTTTTTTTATTTCACTGAGATTTTTATGCCGAAACGGTCAGAGGCTCACAGCAGCGCGACCTATCCTGTTTAGGTGGGAGGACTGGATGTCATCCCCTTAAGAACACAGGGTGTGTGAAATGAATAAACAATCGTTGTATGAGCATTGTGTGGACTTGAGCGGCAGCACTGAAATCAACGAGCAGCAAATTGGCTGGTCCGGCCGCTGGACGTTGATGGCTGACTTTGTTGTCTGCAGCCAGTGTTTGGTCGCTCAGCCCATTGATATGGCGTCTCAGTCCTTTCAACACTTACCCGGCTGCCTGGCGAATACCCACGGGGCCTACCCCTGGTTCGAACTGATCGCCATTTTGAGCAACATCCCTCCCATGTCCGAAGATCGGTCCAATTTGAAAAAGCATAGATATCGCTGGTGATGTGACCGCTGACATGCATTTCATCCGATCGAATGGCGACGACTCACCACCTATAGTACTGTTTATGCATACAGCTATATTTGATGGGTAGGCCGGGAGCTATGAATATGGAAACTATTGAAAGGACCGCCGCTATCGCGACGTGGACGCTGCTGCTAAACGACCAGGTCGCGCTTCTAGATAATCCTGGAGCTCAGCATAAAACGCTTCTCAGAACAGCTCACACGCTCCACCGGTCCCAAGTGATCGATGGCGATGACCTTAGTGATTTATTGGAACTGGCTGACGGCGCACTGGCCTATGCAGTCGAGGCCAAGCTCGACCAAGTGATCAGGTGAAGACATGGCCTACATGACTTACCGTGGCCTTGCAGATGTGGTGTTCACCCATGGCGACAGCGAATGTCTTGTCTCCGGACTTGAGGTCGCTTTCGAGCAGACCCACACAGCTGTCTTCCGGATAGCTTTTTTACCGGATCGGCCAGAGCGTATCGAGTGCACTGCAGTGCACGTGACGCTCGCAAATGGCTGGGTCGAATACGGACCAGTGACCTACATCCCAGCGTTCGGGCTAGTGTTCTTTACTGGGGATGAATGGGGCACACCACGAGGGCAGCCGTATGGTGGGGATTTATTCCGGAGTTAGGGGAATTGATAAATGAAAAGCGAGGACCGAAGATCAGATGTAGCGCGGGTATCGAGGGGATGCCGTTGGAACCTGTCCCCCTGCCTGGGCTACTTGATGCGAGCTTGTCCGGAATGGCCCCGAGCGGTTTCTTGCTGAGCGGCATCGATTACTTCGACGGGTGTGCTTATGCATAGGCGTGGTGATGCCGCCTTGAATAAAGCTATCTGAGTAACTCTCTTTCTGATTTAATTGAGCATACAATTACATACGAACAATATCGGAGCGTACGCCATGGATATCGAGGCAAAATATTTTCTTGGCACCATTACTTTAGACAACCATAAAAAACTAGAACTTACCCCTAGTGAATATATCTCAATTCAGCTCGCCAGGAGAATCTTGGGCATCGCACTCAACATTGAGGAGAAGTACGACTTAGCACTGTGCAACTATTTAGAGTTTGAGAAAGAGCAGTTAATCCTTACACTGGACAACTTAGCTAACAGCGTCCACTTCGACTACCATCACAGCTACAAAATTCTTTCAACATTAAACCGCAGACTCGTAAATTTTTTATCAACAGCGAAACAGTATACTGAACGTGTAGCAGGCCTTGCGTCAAAGTGCTCCACCAATGAGTCAGAAACAGAAAATACGATTAGCACACTCCTTAGCAAACATTACGATGACACCCTAGATTACCGCGCAATGGAGGCGCTTCGGAACCATGTTAACCACTATGGTTTGGCGGTACACACAATCTCCACACCTAGCAAATGGACTTTAACGGAGCAAAAGAAAGCAGATCAGTTAGTATTCAATCTGGAAATTTACGCAGAAAAAACAGCGCTAGCGGAAAACTCTAAATTCAAGCGAAATATCCTTGACGAGCTTCCCGACAGATACGATTTGAAGAAAGGCGCGAGAGCCTATATCGGGGCAATTAGCCACGTCCACGAAGAAGTCAGACGGCTTATCGGCGACTCGGCGGACACGGCCAGAAAAACCATAGAAGCTTATTTGAAAAGCTACGCCAATCTAAATGATGGCGACTCATTTGCGGTAGGGGCATTCATAGTAAAGAATGGAGAAGAGATAGTTCCTCATACCGTAATAAATCTTAGCTGGGATGATGTGAGGATCGAATTACAAAAAAAGAACATCTCGGTATCGAACATGATAAACCGACACATATCCAGCTCTATAGTTATCAAATAATCTTTACAAAGTTATCAGCTTGGTTTTTTCGGACAACGTGGTTGCTTGAGCAGAGTATTGAGCAAACGCTGTAGCGTTACCTGGTACTGGCGTCGGGCCGTGTGTGTGCGTGGCAAGTTGAGAATTCATTTGCTGCACCAGATCAAGTAAATCACACAGTACCTGCAGCACGTTCACGCTCTCGGATCCCAACCAAGTCTTGGGAGACTGCAGGCGCTGACTGACACCCGCCACGCTCTTGCGCAGGCCCTCGATCCGCTCCTGCATATCGCCACCCACCGTGGCGTTGTGCTTTTGCCCCACCACCAGGTTGAGGTCGCGACCGGTAGCCTGGTGCAGATCGTCCACCGCTGCCAGGCTCGCGGATCCGCCGGTCAACAGCTTGAGCGCGCCCAGTGCCTCGATCTTCTTGATGCCTCCCACTGATTCGGTGGAATGGTCGTCCACCGTCCTGGTGTGGCTCTGGAAGGTTTCGGTGTTCTCCAGGGCTTCCACTTCCCGCTCGATCGCCTTGTCCTGGATCTTGCCGTCCGTTTGGCGCAGCCAGTTGCCGTCGGCGTCCACGCGCTGCTGACAGGCCTCGCTGTGCTGCCACACCTGATCACCCTTCGGAACCCGGGGCAGACTCAGGCCGTGCGGGAGGATCTGCGTGATAAAGGGCTTGGTCGGCAGGCCGTAGGCGAAGCTGATCACCACGGTGGTGCCCTCCTCCGGAAAGCCGAACATGCCCGCCTCTTGACCGCCCATGGGCGCAGGCAACGGGACGCTGGTCAGGACCGGCAGATCCGGATCCGGCTCGCCACTGGGCAACAGGACTTCGACGTCGACGCCAAAACGCGGACGGAAGTCGTCGCACAGGCCTTGCGCTGCAGGAGCGTCCGGCACCGCGACCACCCGCCCAAAGCGCGGCAGGTGGTAACCACCCGTCAATTCAGGGAACAGGCGCTCTACAGCGCGACCGATTGCTTCTTCCATTTGATTGCCATCTGACTACCGGCAAGCGTCACGCTAGTGATCCGCTCGCCTTGGTTGAATGATGCGCCCGGACGCAGACCTGGTAAGGCCGCGATCATTGCGCTCTGATTGCCCTGGTAACCGTCGAACAGTTCGGCGGGCAGCTGCAGCGCCGATCGGGAGCCAAAAAAGCTGTCGGCCCAACTGCCCACGAACACTTCGCCGTCGCCCTGCTGCTGCCAGATGAAGTCGGAGATCCCGAACACCCCGGCCATGCTTTGCATCGCCTGATACCCGGCGGCCAGGCTGTAGAAGTAAGGAACCTTTAACCGGGCATAGGCCTGATCTGGAACACGAAAGCGCAGGCCGGTCTTGGTACTGATCTCTTTGAGAACGCCCTGCAGGTCGACATGACGCAGGTTCATGGGCAGAGGCTTGGCCAGGATCGCGGCAACCTCTCTGCAGAACAGGACCTGCTCGGTGCTATTGGCGGCGGTCGAGGTTTCCACGTAACCGATGAAGTGGCGCTGCAGCAGGCTTTCGTTGTAGCCCACATCCAGCGTAACCAGACCTTTGACCGGCGCGGGTGCTTGAATGGTGAAGGTCGCTCGCCCAGGTCCTGCCAACTCCAGTCGCACATCGTCTTTCACCAGGGCATGCGTCACACCGCCAATAGTCAGCACCTTGTGCAGTTTCATGCTCATGGCGTGCCGCCGAGGTAGTTATCCAGTTTCTTCAACACACCTTCGAAGCCGGTGAGCGCCGTGTCCGTTCCGGATCCGTCCTCGCCTGCAACGCCAGTGCCTGATGCCGATTGCGCCTTGGAGCCATTGGCCTTGCGGCGCTGCTCGACCTTCTCCGGGTTCGATTGCTTTTCGGTCAGGGTGAACTGCACCGACCAAGAGGCCAGCGTGTCATCTTCCCGGGCGCTGACGCCTTCGGTGAACTGCACCTGGCGCATGCCGAACGCCGACGCCGTGTCGTTCACGATCCGATAGGTTTTCAGTTGCCCGCCGCCCTCGGTCGCCTCAGCCAAGCGCATCAGCGTTTTCAGTTGCACCTGGTCAACGAAAGCAATCTGCAGACTGACGGTCAGCGTCTTAGGCTTAAAACCCTTGTGCGCCTTCTCGCTACCACTGGTTTGCCCGGACAGATCCTCGCTTTCGATACGCAGGTTTGCCGTGACCTTCATCCGTTTGCCCAGCACCTGCTGGCCATCGAGCAATAACGTCATAGGCCCACCAGTTCACGGACAAAGCTCAAGCCCTGAAGCGAGCCGACCAACATGGTCCCAGCTGACAGCACCCACTCGTGGCCCGGGGCGTCGTCCTGCAGCAGTGCCTTGCGCAGATCTGCAGGCGTACCAGGACCGAGCAGTCGCGCGCGCATGGTCGTGTCTTCGTCACCGCTGGCCAGCAACGCCTTGAGGTCGTCCAGTTTCTGGTCGCTGCCCTGCTGCTGCGCGGCCTTGCGTGCAGCCAATGCAGCCAGATCCCCCATCGGCGAGCTGTCCGCCGCATAGCTTTCAAGCGTGGCCAACTGGCCCGACATTGCCTGTTTAGCGGCTTTGAGCACGGTGCAACGCTCCAGCGGCAGACTGCCCCAACGTGGCAACGGTCCAGCGCTGGGCATCACCCACTTCTCCGCCTCGAGTGTGGACAGGTGTTGCGCCCGGCGCTCGGCTCGCACCAGGTCCGGAACTGGCATCAGCGCATTGAACTTGGTTAAGGTGCTGGCTAGCTGGCCGTAGTTGGTGGCCAGGAACAGGATGAGCAGCGCGTATTGAGGCTCTGTCGGGCGGGCATCGTCCGAACTGTCCGTGAGCTTGTCGGCCATTACCTGCAGCAGGTTGGGTGCGGACAGAAAGCGCTGATTGCCCTGCCCTTGGCCAATGCCTGACTGAAACGGCGTCACGGTGATGCAGGCCGGGGCTTCGCCCAGTTGACTGGCCATCGCCGCACGACCTGCAGCGATCACGCTTTCAGCAACTGCACCGACCGGCCCCGGATTGGTGGTGGCCAGCCCGTCCAGTCCGGCAAGCCGCTGCGCGGTGTTGGCCAGCTCGCCACCGGCCAGATCCTTGGCCGCTGTCAGATCGCCCATCCATTCCGTGGCCTGCTCAGGCCAGCGCATCGTCACAGGTGCCCAGCTCATACGGATTCAGACTCCCAGACCACCGCGGCAATCGCGGATAGATCGAGCGCTGCCAGTGCAGTGTCCAGAGCTTGCTTGAGGACATTGGCCTTCTGCAGCAGTTGCAGTTTGAGCTGAATGAAGTCATCACCTACTTGCTGCAACTGCGCGGCGCTGTGATCCCGGAACACCTTCACACCCTGTTCATCCCGGCAGGGATACGCGCTAGCAGCGGCGGTCTGGATGATTCCGGTCAGGTTCAGTTGATCTTCCACCTGACTGTCGTAGAAAAAAGCTGCGCCCAGGGCAGACGACCAAAACCCGCTGATGATCTGGCCCTGACAGACATCGTTCACGATGCGGACCTGCACGTCGTAGAGCATTTGCGCTCGCTCTGACACGCTCTCAACCGCGACTGGAAAACCTGTGACCGCATCAGGGGATAGCTTGACCCCTAAGCTTTGGGCAGCCAGCAGTGCCGCATGCTGGGCATTGGTCAGGCGATGTTCACCGGCGCTGAGGCTGAAGGCGAAACGGGTATCGGATGGCACCCAGGTGGCAAAAATGGTCATTGGCACACTCCAATGGCAAACCAGGCGATATCGCCTACGGATGAGTTGGTGTCAGGGTCACCGCAGATCTCGAAACCGGTCGTGGTGAAATCCGGCTTGGTGAGCGTGGCCACGGTTCCGGAGATAACGGTCGACCGATAGATGTCCGAACCGATGTGAAACACCTGGCTGAACTGGATCGGGAATGTGACCGTGTAGAAGTTCTGGTAGAGCGTAACCCCGACCAGCCGCCCCCACTGGAACGTCAGGCCACTCAACCAGGTGGGCAGAATGATGTAGCCCGTGGCCCCAAGGCTTACCGCAAATCCCCAGCGCAATTTCTTCGGCGTGACGTAGGCTGCGTCATTCGTACCGGCATTTGTCTGGGCCTGGCTCGCCACTTTGGCCCCGCCCGAAACGGTTTCAGTTGCCTGAGTCGCAGCCGCCGTTAGCTTCACATCGGCAGAACCATCGAACAGCACTTCGCCGGTGACGGCACCATCCAGCGTGATCTTCCGGGCAGTGCCCAACTTGGCAGCCTTACCAACCTCGGTGACGCCGGAAACAATCTTCTCGATAACACTTCCGATCGCCGTGCCCAAAGCCTTCAAAGCCTTGGTGGTGGCCAGCACTAAGCTGTCGTCGGTATCCGGATTGTCACTGGTCGCATTGGGCAGGTTGCCCAGACCCACGTCGGTCTTGGTGGTCGCGCGTGCTCGAAGGTTCGGGTAATCGCCAATGCGCGCCGCAAAGTGGGTCACCAGCGGGCCGTTGATCGCCTCGACGGTGCGGCGGTCGGTGATGGTGTTGGCATCAGGCAAATCAGCCAGTGCCACGCAGTAATGCTTCACACCCACCGAATCCGAGTAGTCAGGCCGATCGGCAGCGAACACCACTTTCATGGTGGCGGCCACGTCGTTCAAGCCGCGCTCCAGGGAAACATCCAGCCAGGCAGTGGTTGGGAATTTAGACGGCAAGACCGGCAGTAATGCGCTCTGCTGCAGGCGGATGCCTTCGATATAGGCCGTGCCGGCCTTTAGTTGAAAAGCGCCGGCTACTTTTTCCAGCTGCAGGCCGGTACCGAAGAAACAGGCCCGACCGAATACGTCGCGATTGCTCAGCCGCTCGCGCTCATCAATGCCCGCCAGGCGCACCGTAAAGTCGTGCTGCCAGGTGCTGGCATCAATGGTGATACCGGTCAGTGCCTGGGCACCGTCAAACACCACAAGGAAGTTGCGGGTCACGTTGTTGCCGATCTGCAGCGGCGGAATGTTGCGGCGCTTCTGCTGCAGGGGCACATAGGACACGGCGAACAATACGCCCTCGTCACTCTCCAGACCGACCCAGTTGAAATCCCAGTCACCGAGGTCGGACCCCAGCTGCGAGCTGTACACCACCTGGTTAGGGTTCACGTAACCCGCGTTACCGTTCGGGATCTGGTAGGTGTAAACAATCTGGGCGGCAGGCGGCTTAGCGGCGGCGCGATCGACTGCGATACTTGGATTCAACCCGGGTACGTTGGCAAAGATGAAGCGCGCAATCTTGAGCGGCTGCAGCGTTGGTTGTTTCTGGGCAATCAGGTTTTCACCTGCAAGGGTAATGCTGGCTCCCATGGGAACTCCTACAGGCTGGCGATCAGCGTTTGCTGATCGTCGTTAAAGTCCACGACGGCCACGTATGTGGTGACCGGTGTGATGGTGACGAAGTCGTAACGGCGGCAAGTGCGGCCGTATTGCTGAATCAGGACGCGGAGCAGCTCCGGGTTGTCGGCCAACTGGGTGTTGCTCAGCTGCAGCAGCACCACATCCCAGTCACGGTCGGGTTGACGCTCCTCGATCTCGACATAGCCGACGCCCAGGCGCACCAGGATGCGTTTCATCCCAGCGGTGCTACCGGCGTCGACGGCATTGATGAAGGCGTATTTCACGCGCAGGCGGTACAGGCTTTCCGGCTCGCCCTTGAAGCGCGTGATGTCCCGCTGCCAGGCGAGCAGATCGAGCATGACCAGGTGACAGGTCTCGGCATCGAGCTGCAGCAGTGGCCAGCCCAACCACTGCTCTACCCGCTCCCACCAGGACTGGGCAGCGTCTTTGATCTTGGTCAGCTCGGTACCAGCCAGCCAGAACTTCAAATTGAGCTTAATCATTGAGGTTCACCTGCAGCGACTGGATGCGGGGAATGGTCAGCTCCGACACGATGTCGGCATTGATGAAGTGCAGCGACTCAATGCCAGGGAATTGCTGGTGCAGTTCTTCACCCAAGCGGCTGAATGAAAACCGCGACTGCGGGTAGGTCAGCGTTGGCTGGTAATCGGCGGTGGTGCTTTCGCGAAAGGCAGTCCGGATGAACTGATCGGCGTTGGCCTGCAGCATCTCGCGCTGATCAGCCGTCAGCGTCGAACGTGGCCAGATCTCCAACTGCAGCGGGTGGAAGGTTTCCGGCATGGCCATGACCAGCAGATCGTCGCCATGGCCATGGTTGCCCTGGTCCCGAATGTGCGCGTTGATCTGCTCCAGGTAAGTGGCCGCTGGTACGTCCGCTTCGAACAAGACATAGGCATTGGCGCTGCCCGGGCCACGCGGGGCACCGTGCTCGAAGTACACGCCATCCGGACGTACGCCCGGGAAGGCCGAGATCATGGCCTTGTACACCGAGTCGGTGTGCCACTGGTTGACCGCCGAAAACTGGTTACGGGTGCGCAGGCGCAGCTCGTCGTCCGGTTCCGGATCCGCACCAGGTACCGACAGCCAGCCGTCGTTGTTTACCACCTGGGCAATGCCCGGTACCGGCACCGGCAGAATCGCGTAGTAACCCGGGGCCAGGTTAAACCCGGATCCGCTTTCCACTGCCTCGACCGGGATCTGCAGCTGCATCAGCCCATCGGCAAAAACGCCGGGAGCCGTGGTCACCAGCTGGTACACGTGGCCATTGATCGAGGCAGACTGCACCACGGTACCGGCCTCAACCACCAGCGCACCGCCTGCAGCCGTGCGGGTGAACAGCAAATGGCCGCTGGCCTTGGTCGCGCCCTTGCGCTCTACGTTCACCGCCCAAGCCAGCATTTCCAGCCAGCTGCCGGTCGCCGTCTTGACGAAGAAATTCGGCAGCACCGTGGTGATCAGAAACTGCAGGATCCACATCACCGGCTTGGTGATCAGCGCCGTGACCACCCGCCAGAACGGCGAATAAGCGCTGGTGTTGGCCACTTTCGCGCCTTGGGCGACTACTTCGGCCTCCCACGCGGCACGCAGCCCCGCCTCGGTGGTCGGGATACCGGCGTCAGTGAGCGCCTGCTTAAAATCAACGTCACTCACAGGTTCACCTCAAGGGTTCCAAATTTCAGGGTGGTGGCCGTTACCAGGAACAATCCCGGTTCGACCTGGGTGATTTGCGCCGTGCCCGGTACCAGGCGTTCGTCGTCTTCCACCAGCAGCTCCATTTGCTGGATGCAGTCGCGTTGCCGCAGAGTTGAGCGCTCAGCCACCAGGGTAACTAGCAGCCCGCTGTCACGGATCATGTGGGCGATGTCCTGGGCGATGCAGGCGCGGTCGTCCACCAGCGTGGGTTGCTGCGACAGATCCAGTACCACGTCGTTATCGGAGATCAGCAGATCGACGTATTCGCTCATCCGCCAACCCCCATCGCCATCATGTTTTCCAGCTCCAAAGGCGTCATAGGCTTGGCCGTATTGATGTTCATGTTTTCGATGTGCGTGCCTTTGGTCTGGCTGCTGTTGTTGTTCTGGATGCTGGTCAGCAGCCCGCCAGGCGGTACCGCGTTCGGCCGCGTAGGCGACAGACCGCCCCCGGTACCGGCGTTCATGTTTTTGCGGGCTTGCTCGGTCTGTTCAGCGAGTGAAGGTGTGGTAACCAGTGGCGCGGTCATGCCAGGCAGTTCCGGGGGCTTGGGCAGGTCACCAAAGCTTGCATCGATCTGCACGCCGGGAATCTTGTTGATCATCTCGATCAGGCCGCTGATTGCGTTGCGGAAGATCGACACGATGCCGTCCCATGCAGCACTGGCCATGCCGGACCAGCCGCCGATCGATCCGAACCAGTTCGACAGCGCTTCCAGTTGCTGCTGGATCCACTGGAAAGCGGCCGTGTTCATCAGTGCGCTGGTCCACTGGTCCCAGTAGACGACTGCCGCGATAACGACGGCGACCAAGGCAAGAATCCCGATCACGATCAGCAACACCGGGTTGGCCATCAACGCCGAGTTGACCAGCCAGATCGCGCCCTGCCAAAGCATCATTCCGACCCTGACGGTCGCCATCCAGGTGTACATGGCGATCAGGCCGATCACGAATGCGGCGACCATCACCGTGTGGAACACAAACATGGCAATGGACTTGTAGCCCTGCCAGTTGAGCAGCTTCCAGACCGTGAGCGCGCCCAGCCAGGCCATTTTGCTAATGCCCACCACCAGGGTAACGGCGGACATGGCGGCGACCAGGCCGAGGATGATCAACACCGTGGCACCGACTACCCGGGTAATGTTCGGGAAGATCTGCGTCCAGCGGGTCAGCGTTGAGGCAATGCTGACCAGCTTGTCCATCAACGGCGTGAGCATCGGAATCAACGCCTGACCAAACGACACACGCAGCGCGACAACAGCGGCGCCGAACTGCTGCCACGGATCCACCATCGCCTTGGCCATCTTCTCGGCGTTTTCCAGTCCGCGGACTTTGCCCAACTGATCCAGACTGCTCTTGAATCGGTCGGTGTCCTTGGCCAGTGCGGTGATGACGCGTGCGCCTTCCCCGCCGAAAGCTTCGGTCAGCTTCGCGCCTGCAGCGGCACTGTTCAGATCACCGAACTTGCCTTCCAGCTTGGCCAGAATGTCGGCCATGGGCATCAATTGGCCGTTCTGCTCGGTGAACTTCATCTTGAGCTTTTCAGACGCTGCGCCGATGTTTTCGAAGAACGACTTGTACAGGCCGCCCGCATCGCCGCCTTCCATGGTGCTGCTCAGCGTGCCGATCACCGCGAACTGCTCGGCGATATCGGTGCCGGCCGTGTTGGCGATCTGGCCGACTTCCTTGAAGGCGTCCTTGAGCTGCGCGCCGTCGGTGCGGAACAGCTGGGCGGCCAACGCCGTTTGCCCGCCCAGCTTCTCGACCCACTGGCTTTTGCCCATGGCATCAGCCGACGTCTTGAACAGGTTGTACATGGTGCCGACGTACGCGCCCATGGTATCGGCGTCGGATTTGGTCGCCTTTGCCAACAGGTTGCTGGTGTTGGTGAAGGTGGCCAACTGAGTGCCTACCAGTCCCTTGATCGCGCCCGAAATGCTGTAGGCCGAAGCGGCAAAATCCCGGGCGTTGGTCCCGTAGTTCGTGGAGAACTCCAGGGCTTTTTGATTCAGGGACGTCAGCGCGTCCTCGGCGACGCCCAGCGATCGGACTTCGCCCAGGGCGCGGTTCATTTCCAGCGCCGGTTCCAGGGATTCACTGATGCCCTTGGCTGCACCGATCATCCCGCCCAGGCCAAGCCCCATCTGTCTGATGTTGGCTTCGCCCTGGGTGGCCAGGTCGGAGAAGCTGGTTTTGACCTTGCCCAGGGGAGCGCTGACCTTGTCGGTCAGGCTCAGGATGAAGGCCAAGCGGGCACTGCGGTCAGCCATGGGGTTTTATCCGTTCAGCGCATGGGCGATGCCGTCAGCAACGGCAATATCCATACGTCTCCAGTGTTCGTCCTCCAGCCACTTGGCGATCCCCATGTTTTCGATGGTGGGTTCGGTACCAGGTAGCCAGCGGTTGGTCAGGGCCAGCAACTGGCCCAGCGCGTCGTCGTTTAAGCGCTCAGCGTGCTCGAGGACTTTTTTACGACCAGACCGATATCAGGCGAGTACTCCTCGAGCAGCGCACCGGCCAACTCCATCACGGTCACCGGGTTAGCCAGGAACGGTTTCAGATCGGCCTTCTGCTCCTGCTTGATGGTGCCCGACAGCAAATTGGTGGCCGGTGCGACCTTGTTGGCCTGAGTGGTGGCGTTGAAGTACTTGGTCACGTCCTGGGGCGTCAGGTGGAATACGAAGTCGGTGCCTTTGATTTCCAGCGTGATGTCGCGGTTTACGTCGGTCATGGTGTTATCCGTTAACAGTTGGTTGAGAAAATCAGGGGTTTGCCGGTGCGCGCAGCGCGACCTGGCGGATGTAGTCCTGCAGCCCGAGAATCATTTGCTTGCTGAGGGCGAGCTGATCTCGGAGGGTGAAATAATCCGGTCGAGCGTCTGCTGCGAGTTCGGCGGATCCAGCATTAGCCAGGCTGGTGGTTCCGGCGGCGGTGGACAGTCCTGGGGCGGGACAACGGGCTTTGACGAGCAGCCGCTGATTGCCATCGTCAACATCGCGGCGCAGAGACTGGTTTTGATCGAGCGCATCTTTAAGTTCCTGGGTGTGTTTCAGGTCGAGCGCGGTACGGTCGGCGAGCATCTTCGCCACCAGGTTCGCGTGCTCTATGAGGGTTTTCACATCGGACTTGGCCTGTTGCAGCTCGTGGACGGCTGTGTCCCGTTCCTTCACCACCTGGACGAAGAAGAACAGCGGGATCAACGCCGTGAGCAGGACCGCGAATACAAAGCGCATGGGGGTAATCGTCATTTCAGGCACAGCTCCATTTCGGCCAAGCGCCGGTTGTGCAAGCCGCGCACGAATGATTTCTTGCCCTGTGCGTCAGTGACGTAAGCCCATACCGGTGTTTTTCCGTCTGGGGCCCAGGCCAATGCCCTGCAGCCCTCTTCGATCCGTCCGGCGTTGATCAGGACCACAGCCCGACTGGCGCACGTGGTCGCGTTGCCGAAGTTGTGGCCATGGCTGGACAGCGCGTCGAACGGGTTCTGCCCGATCGCCTGATTGGTCAGGCAATCGGCCAGCGTCAACTGGCCCTTTTCGATCACCAGGTGTTCCACCTCGGCGCAGCGCTCATCCGACCAGAAGTCGCCGACGACCACGGGATAAGGGCTGGTGTGGCGGGTGATGCCTTTGCACACCGTAGGCAGTCCACGGGCCAACTGGTCGGGGTAAACAACGTTCTGACCGTTGCCTTCCCACGTGCCCAGGAACAGCACCAGGCTGGAACTGCAGAGCACCAGTGCGCCGCGCATGATTTTCCCGCGCAGGCTCATGGGAACAGCCCCCGCAGCAGAGTTGGCCCGACCATCTGCAGAATCGCCCACAAGGTGCTGGCAATGGCCAGCGCCCAGGTGATTTTCTTGCCGATATCGGAAACGACGACAGTCAGTTTTTGCTGGCCGAGATTGAGTTCCGAAAGCTGGCCAGACATATGCTCAAACTGCTGTTCAAGCTTGGTCACACGGATCGGCACCGATTCATGGCGGTTTTCCATCGACTCCAGGCGGTACTGGATAAGCATCACGTCGCGCTCGATGCGGCCCACTCGCGTGGTGTCGGTACCGGGGTCGTCCAGTGCGTGCTGCAGAGTAGTACTCATCAGCGGTTTCCTTGCTCGAAAAGGCTCTGGCACGGGACACAGCGGGTCATCCCACCAAGCGCCTGGCGTAGTTCCGGAATAGGTTTGTCGCAGTCCTGACAATGGCTCAGGCTTGGCCCGCGTGATCGCGTGCGGGCGAGTTGGGCCGCTATGGCCTGGTCGCGTTGCCGCTGTTCCAGGTCCTGGGCACGATCGAACGGGCACACCATCAGGTCAGCCCTTCGATTTCAGCGGAGTCCAGGTACGGCACGCCGTTGATCTTCACGAAGTCCGGACTGGTGACGTCATACGGGATCTTGTGGGTGTTCTTGGTCGCGCCCTTCGGATCGATGCTCAGCAAGCTGGACAGACGCAACTTGCAGCCAAACGCCTCAATGCGCAGTTCCTCTTCACCTGCTTTGGCGAAGAACACCGAGTCGAACAGCG
The DNA here is from genome assembly GCF_900602065.1 of Pseudomonas viridiflava. GTDB lineage: Bacteria > Pseudomonadota > Gammaproteobacteria > Pseudomonadales > Pseudomonadaceae > Aquipseudomonas. The sequence goes on from NZ_UWFN01000265.1 coordinate 183,847, forward strand.
GCAATGCACGGAAGCTGCCTGCAGTCTTCGCAGCCTCGATCAGCAGATTGAAGTTGGTGGTGTCCAGCTCCATCTCGCCAGCGGCTGCCACGTCGCCGTCGACATGGCCGTTAGGAACGCCACGGGTTTGCGCCACGGCGCTGTTGTCGGTGATATCAAGGGTCAGAGCTTCAACGTGAATGGCGAGATCGCCCACGGTGATGTCGAAGTTCTTACCGCCAATTTTTGCAGCCATGGGGGATTACTCCGTGGTGGAAAGATCGAGCGCGATGTTCGCGGTCAGGTCTTTCGGGCAGTTGAGGGGGCGGATGCTGATGTAAGCCTCGACCGCCGTTTTGCTCTTCCAGGTGAGGACAATCGCGTCGTCAGACGGCGTCTCGATCTCGCCCGGGAACACGCGACCGGCAAAGCTTGTGGACTTGGCCATCGCACGCAGCGGGGTCATCAGGTAGGTTTTGTTGCTGGCCATGCTCGCGGCGCTGCTGTTCAGGCTGCGGTCACCCACACGGCGGATCAGCAGCGGACGAACTTGGCGGGCGGCCTTGTCGACGATGCGCAGGTACTCGATCACCAGGAAGTCGCTGCCCGGGGTGTCGAGCATGTTGCCGTCCCCCCAGTACACGCCCTCGTAGTCCGGGTAGGTCTGGCTGACCGAGAAGCGCGACTTGTCCAGCTCGAAGCGAACGGCAGACGTCAGCGGTACGCCCTCAGAGTCGACCGGAATGTCACCCAGCCCCATCACAGCGCCGGTGGCCACGCGCATCGGACTATCAGCAATGCTGACAGCCGCGTTAGCCAGGCGACCGGCCAACACGCCCAGGTCATTGCCGTGCAGCAGCGGCACGCAGAGCACACGAGGCGCGGCGATGCCATCGGTGATTGCCTTCTGAGCTGTGGTGTACTGCGACCAAGTCATGTTCGGTTCGATGCCGACCGACGAGGCCATGACGAACGCACGACGTCCGTAAGTGTTCTGCAGGCCGATCGCTGCTTCGTGCATGTCCTCCAGCTCGTCACCAGCGGTCACTGGCGCACAGATCACAATGGCTTCAAAGGAATAGTTGTGCTGCAGCGCAGAGGTGAGCGCGTCCTGCCAGGTCTTGTCGGCACCCAATGGGATGGCCAGGCAGGCCCAGCGATCGCCACCGTTGAGGCGCGCCGCCGTCACCTGGGTTTTCAACGCGCTGGCGGGAACGCCTAGCATCACGTCCAGATCGCTGTCGGTGTTGAGTGCGATCACCTGGCCCTGACTCTTGGGGCCGGGACCGATGAAAATGAAATAGTTCTCGACCTGGGTGACAGCGCCCTGACTGAGGTTGAGATTGTTGACGCTGACTTTGCCGAGTGCCATGCAGTGCCTCGTTATCGTTGAGAATTAAGGATTTGTTCCAGCACCAGGTTCACCAGTGCGGTGGTTTCCGCTTCGGTACCGGGGCCGAGGAACTGGCGTTTGGGCAGGGTGATTTCCCAGCTCTGCGCACCAGATGATTCGGATTGTTCGTCGTCCAGGATGCGGATCAGCAGACCCGCCTTGGCGTAGTTCACGTGCTCTTGAATCCACGCCACGGACGGACGTGTAAGGGTTTTCTTGCCCGCCTGGCGGACCTTGAAACCGAGACGGCGCAGACGCTTGGCCTGCTTTTCGGTCGCAGCCAGGCCTTCGGGAACCTTGTTCCACTGGCGCATCTGGGCGGCGGTACGACGCTCGGAAACACCGTTGTGCTGCTGGGTCGCAACCCAGCGGGTCAGCGCGTTGCGCCAGCCCAGTTCGGCCTCGTCAGCGTCCAGCCGGGTGACCTCCAGCAGCTTGGCCAGCCCGGACTCCATTTTCTTTTTGCCCTTGGACGAGCCTTTGCGCGCCTCGAACGGTGTGCCGTCGAGGTTCTGCTGATCACGGACCCGCTTACGGCTGGCACTGCGCACGCGCTTGCTGACGTTGTTCAGCAAACGGCGGCGCAACTGCGGGCGCAGTTCAAGCAAGGCGAGCTGCTTGTCGACATCGAGCATGCCGCGTATATCTCGTTCGAACGTGCTACGCGCCACGGCCGGTCACCTCGCCTTCCTCAGCCACCCACAGCTCGTATGGCTTGAACGAATAAGACTTGTCGCCGACCTTGATCTCGCCGTCATCGTCCTCGCTCAGGTACTGCGACTCGGTGAACTGCAGCTTGATGTCCACGTCTGCCAGATCGTTGTCCAGCATGGTCACGTCGAACACGACATTGGGCAGGCCGTCACGGTCCTGATCATGGGTTTCCAACCAACTGCCGACCAGGGCAAAGAGCCGGGCCGGGTTATCGGCGAAACGCTCCAGGACGATGGTTGCGCCGTAGTTCATGTCGCCCATGCGCATGCCGTTCTCGTCCGGCTTCCAGATCAACTCAACCTGCACCTGGTCAGTCCAGCTATCGAGCTGTTCGGGAGCCACCAGGGCGCAGTCGATCAGGTAGGCGGTCAACGCCTTGAGCTTGATCACAGCAGCGCCGCCGTGATGCGGCCACGGCCCTGCAGCGAGCGCACAGCGGCCTGGCTGAACGCCAGAAAGGTCTCCGATCGCTCGGGCAGTTCTTTACCGATGTTTTCAGCCGACTCACGACGCGACACGGTGGCGAACTGGGTCAGCAGGCTGGCCTTGGCGCGGCAATACACGGCCCGTTTATAGGTCGCGGTTTGATGGGTGCGCTCTGGCAGGATGGTGGTGTCTGCGGATTCAACGTCTGACACTCCAGCGCCCTGCCAGCGCGCTTTTAGCGTGGCCAGGTCGCTATTCACCTCGACCATGGCCATGGATAAATCAGCAGCCAGCATATCGACCAGGTATTCCGCCGGCAGGCGGTAACCCTTCTGGAACTCGGCCACGGAGAGGTGCGGCCAAAAGCCGTCGTTCTCGATGATCTGTTCCACAAAGGTGGTGGGTTTCCCGGAAAAGCTCATGCTGGGTGCTCAAATAGGGCAGGTAGCCGCTTCAGGCGATGCCGGACGGTCATAAATGACTTGGGTTGCCTTGGCAGTTCCCTGCGGGGGGTGAGTCGGTTAATCGGTAGCGGCGGTTTCGCTGCTGTCGCTGTTGTCGCAAGAGGTGTCTGCGGAACCCTGGTCATCGGAAACCTGCAGAACCTCATCCAGCCGCGTGGCAATCTCGGCAGTCGATCCGGAGGCCTGGGCCTTGAGGAGCGCTTTACGAGCGCCGGCAAGGCGAGTGCCTACACCGATGCTTTCGTACAAGGCTTCAGCGCGTTCGAAATGCACGATTGCGGCGGTCCAGTCACGGCGATCCATCGCCAGCAGGCCCAATTGCTTGTGGTAGCGGGCGGGGATCCGTTCGAACAGCTTCCACTCGCCATCAACCAGGTGCAGCAATTTGGAGACGTAGGGTTCCGGACTGCGCTGGGCTTTGTATTCGGCTTCGGCCCAGTCGATGACCTCATCCGCCACAAACGTCTGGATGTTGCGGTTAAAGCGCTCAGGCAGCTTCTGGTCCTGACCCATTGCAAATTCAGCAAGCTCTAGGCCCTTGGTGAACTGGACCGTGTCGAATAGCCAGATCAGCACGTAGACCAGCACCGGATTAGCGAAGCTGAGACCTGATTCGCGATAGCGCTGCACGTAGTCCAGATACTTGGGCAGCAACTCGTCACGCTTGAGCAACTGTCGCTGTTCGCGGCTGTCGATCGCGGCGATGCGGTCCAGATCTACCTGCAGGCTTTGCTCCATCAGCTTGAGGTGCTTCTGGGCATTCGCCGGACTGGCCAGAGCAGTTTCGGAGGAATACGGCTTCGGACTGGCACTGGCGACAGCAACTACGGCCAGGCCCTGGGCGAGAACGCGGCGCTTGTGCGCCAGTGCCAGGCTCACGCTGCTTGCTCCAGGATCTCGACGTTTTCGATCAGGCCGGCTTTTTCCACCTGTTCAATCACATAGCCTTCGTTACGGCTGTTGTAGTCCTCAACGCGGCTGCGCTTCGGATTGTCGATAGTTTGCTTACGCCAGCTGCTTGCCTGGACGTAGATCGACAGGTTGTCGAAGCTGGTCACCAATACGGCATTGGCCGGGAAGTAAGGCACGCTGAATGCTGGTAGACCGCCGTAGGTGGCGATCACCTGAGCTGACTCGATGCGCTCTTTTTCAGTCGGAGTGCTGCCCTGTTTGGAATACAGCTTGGCCTTGTCTGCTGCCAGCAGATCCGAACCGATGATGACAATCAGGTCGCCAGCGTCGCGCAGACGCTCATCGACCAACTGCTTGGCGTCATGCACCAAAGCATCGAGATTGGCGTAGTCGCCTTCTGGCCCCATGGTGACCTTGCCGGCAAGCGCGCCTTCCTTCATGACCTGAGCAGGGGCTTTCTCGCGCAGTTGCTGCAGCCACCCCTTGTTCACGTCCTGAAGCATCGGGTACTGCGTCTTGTCGCTTTGTGCCGCCGCACTGATGCCGTGGAAGCCGATCATGATGCGGTCCAGCGCGATCTGGCGTTGAACAGCAGCCGAGTACTTGGCGTGGAACTCAGGGAATTTCGCCCAGGCATCGATCTTCGCGTAAGACAGGCTGACATCGGACTCGGTAGACGACAGCTCGTAGGTGTCGTCATCGAGCGAAGAAGCATCAACAGCTTCCCGGTCGTTGGTCTTGGTGTTAGTACGGCCAGTAACCGGGCCGTTGGTGCCCAGGAACACCTTCTGACCTTTGATTTGATCTACCAGAACGATGTTGATCCGTTCGAGGAAATCGGCCTGGTGGGTGATCGCGTCGTTCAGCTCCTGGGCGACCGAAGGCTCGACATTGAACATGCGGACAGCGGTATCAACGCCGTAGGTTTCGGCGATGGCCATCTGCAGCTGGGCGTACATTTTCGCCCCGTGATTGCTCAGCGAATACGCCATGTCAGTACACCTTCTTCGGCTTGTCAGCATTACCGGCCGTGCGGCTGAACTGGCGAGCCTGCGGAGTGTTCATTGCCTCGCTGAACATCTTCTCGATGCGGCCGAGGCTGGTCAGCACTGCCTTGTTGTCAGGGACGCGGCGGCTGAGCTGCTTCTCTTCTTCGGCGGTGGTGATGATCTTGTCCACGGCGGTCTGAACGTCGGAGACGGCGTCAGGGTCAGCTTCCGGCTCGACAGGCGCGAAGCTGTCGACCAGGGCTTGAATGCCTGCGGTCACAAGCAGTTGCTGTTCCACCAGGCCTTGTAGCGCCTTAGCTGTTGCTTCATCCATTGGGGGTTTGCTCTCGGTAGGGGTGTCGGTAGACGGGTCCGCTTCCTGCTCGTCCACAGCGAAGCGTTTGAAGAACTGGGCCAGTGCGCCAAACAGGTTTTTGGCTTCGTTGTCTGTGCTCATTTCATTGAAATCCAAAGGTGTGCCGGCGCTGAGACGCCCAGGGGCCTTCGGGCGCTGAGCGTTGCGGCTCCGGCCTGTCTGGGCGGTGAAGTACAGTTCTTGAGTGCCGATGCTCGCCGGCTCATCAGTAACAGCCAGGCCGCCGAGATAGTTGCGACCGGTGCCGGCGAAACTCGGGCGAATCTCGATGCTGCTGAACAGCTTTTCGCCCAGGTCGTTGAGGTGCAGCAGTTTGTCGTTGGGCCGCAGCTTTGCTTCCAGAGCAATCTGGCCAGGCTTCAAATCGGAGGTGTCTTCGGATAGACGCAGCGCATACACAGTGCCGTGCGTGCCGAACTCTCGTTCATGTTCATACCAGATCGAAGCCGTGTAGAACGCTGGGTCATACGTTTCGGCGAGGTCGATCAATTCCTGGGGATAGATCTCGCGACCATCAACGGTGGGACCGCTGACAGCAACGCGTTTCCAGGAGGAGACAAGGGATCGAGGCATGAGGGAGTGCGGCGCTCATCGGGTAATTGAGGCCTCACGATAGGGAGGCTCTAACCTACCAACAAACTGTTTAAATCCTTGCTCGTCCGCGTTGTTTGCATCGAGGACAAACGCGGATTTTTTCACCACGTTTTCCGCTTTTTCGCCGCATAGACTGCGGCCATGCACTATTCAACCGAAGTAAAAGAAGCCGCCAAACGTCTGTTTCTGCGCCGCTACAGGGCCAAGGAAATTCAGGCGCAACTCGGCCTGCCTCACGTCCGCATCGTTTACCACTGGATCCGGCAGGGGAACTGGGACGACATGCTCACGGATGAGGAGCCACTGACTGCATGCAGCCGGCGGATCACTTTGCTCCTGGAGAAAGCCGGCACCCTGTCCAAGGATGAGCTGAACGAGCTGGAGCGGCTCATCACCTACCGCGAGCGGTTGCAGAAGCAATCGACCAAATCAGTGCCGGCGGCAATCCCGGATGGCGGCAGCGACCTGGCCGAAGATGGGCAGCGCCGCGAGGGAAAGCAGAAGCCGCGCCGTGAGCGCGATGGGAAGAGGCGGGAAAAAAAATCCAAAAACGATATCGACCATCTGACCGAAATCGATTTTTTGGACAAGTTCACATCCAAGCTATTCGGCTATCAGAAAGAACTGTTTGCGGCCAAGCAAAATCCTCTGACCATGCGGATCCGCAACATCCTGAAGTCCCGCCAGGTTGGTTTGACCTATTACTTTGCCGGCGAAGCGTTCATGGACGCGGTGCTGACCGGCGACAACCAGGTGTTCTTGTCGGCCAGCCGTGCTCAGTCGGAGATCTTCCGCAGTTACATCATCGGATTCGCCAAAGAATGGTTCGATATCGAGCTGACTGGCGACCCAATCATCCTGAGCAACGGCGCAAAGCTGCAGTTCATGAGCACCAACAGCAGCAGCGCCCAGGGCTACAGCGGCCACGTCTACGTCGACGAATATTTCTGGATCAGGGACTTCCAGAAACTGAACAAAGTAGCGTCGGCCATGGCCACCCATCACAAGTGGCGCAAAACATATTTCAGCACGCCCAGTGCGGTCTCCCATCCGGCCTATCCATTCTGGACCGGCGAGTCGTTCCGCAACAGCAAGAGGCAAAAGAAAGCTGCCGCCGGTAAGGAATGGCCAACTGATAAGGCGTTCCAGGCAGGCGCACTATGCCCGGATGGGCAATGGCGCAAGACGATCACCATCCTGGACGCCATCGCCGGCGGCTGCGACCTGTTCAACCTAGAGCAGCTGCAGCTGGAGTACGACGATGATTCGTTCGATCAGTTGTTCATGTGCAAATTCATCGACAGCACCCAGGGCGCGTTCACGCTCAAGGATCTGGAAAAGTGCTATTCCGACCAATCGCTTTGGACGGACTACGATCCCGACGCCGAGCGCCCCTTTGGCAACAGCCCTGTCTGGATCGGATACGACCCAAGCCGGACCCGCGACGACGCCAGCTGCGTGGTGGTCGCTCCGCCCCTGGAGCAGGGTGGAAAATTCCGCATCCTTGAAAAGCACTCCTGGCGCGGACAGTCGTTCACTTACCAGGCCGAGCAGATCGAGAAGCTTGTCGGCCGGTTCAACGTCCAGCACATCGGCATCGACACCACTGGCATCGGCTACGGCGTATTCGACCTGGTTCGGGTGTTCTACCCCCGCGTTATGTCGATCCACTACAGCCTGGAAACCAAAAACATCTTGGTCCTCAAGGCCCAGGACACGATCCAAAAAGGCCGGATCGAATGGGACGCCGGCTCAAACGACATCTCGCAGGCCTTCCTGAGCATCAAGCGCGGCACTACAGGCAGCGGTCAAGTCACCTACAGCGCTTCCAGGACCGATGCCAACGGCCACGCCGACGTGGCCTGGTCGATCATGCACGCCCTGCACTACGAACCACTGAATGTCGGCAGCCGTCGACGCAGCAAATACACACTTACCGGATCCTCCCTGAATGGCCAAGCGCAAAAATCGCCGTCCGACAAAGTCAAATCCCCCGCACCCAGCCGCTCCGCAGCAGCCGATGCGCATGTTCACGTTCGGCGCGCCCGAGCCGGTGCTGCAGGACAGCCTCGGCCACTACATCGGAGTAACCGCCAGTCACGACGGTCGTCTGTATACGCCTCCGGTGTCCCGGATCGGGCTGGCCAAGCTGCTAAGGGCGAACGCGCACCACGGCGCTATTCCGGGCTTCAAACGCAACCTGCTGCTGCGTGAGCTAATCCCCTCCTCCGGCATGTCGGAAACCACCATGAGCCACGCGGCTCTAGATTTTATGGTGTTTGGCGAGGCGTATTTCTACGGCGTGCCCAATATGTTCGGGCACATCCTGGAGCTGCAGCACATACCCGCCATCAACATGCGCGTCCGGCTGGACGGCGGATTTGTGCGCCTGCTCGATGACGGCAAAGAAGAGGCTTTCGAAGCCCACGAGATCGTGCATATATTCAACTACGACGTGGAACAGAACGTGTATGGGGTCCCGGAGTACCTCGGCGGTATCCAGGCACTGCTGCTCAACGAGGCCGCCACCTTGTTCCGCCGGCGCTACTACAACAACGGTGCCCACGCCGGTTACATCTTCTACACCAATGACCCGAACCTGACTGAAGATGACGAGGACGAGCTGCGCTCCCAGATGGCATCAAGCAAGGGCGTAGGTAACTTCCGCAGTATGTTCGTCAACATACCAGGCGGTGCGGAGAAGGCCATTCAGATCATTCCCGTGGGGGATTTCCAAGCCAAGGATGAGCTGGAGAAGGTCAAGAACATCACCCGCAACGACATCATCGCGGCGTGGCGCATGAATCCAGCACTTGCCGGGATCATCCCCGAGAATTCGGCAGGATTCGGAGACATCGAGAAGATCGATCGCGTGTACACCAGCAACGAAATCCGGCCCATCTGTCAGCTGTTCAATAAAGCCAACGACGTATTGCGCGAAGACCGGCGATTCAGTTGGCGTGAACTCCCCGAAACAACCGGAAACACTGGATAAAAAACCATGTTTCTGAGGCAAAAAACCACCAAACGTGGCAAAATGATGCTACGCAAAAAGGATTACGGAGGGGTAAATGCGCGTCTACTGCACGGTCTGCAATAGCAAAGGAAAAATCCGAACTACCAGGGAACAGACGAAACAGTTTTCCAAGCTGTATTGCCTGTGCTTGAACCCGGAGTGCGGCCACACATGGGTGGCGCACCTGACGTTTTCGCACTCCCTTAATGCGCCAGTTCGTACGCTGGAGACCCTGCTGCTCGATCAGTTGCGGGAGATGCCACCGTCGCAACAGCAGCAGTTGATCGCCCAACTGGGGATTCAATCCGGGATCTGACCGGGCACGCCCCGATACACCCTCCTCCCGTACTGAGCCGCCCTCCTCGATCACCAGCCACACCGATGCCTGCAACGCGGGCATCACCAACATCTGACCAAGAAGATCATCCCATCAAGCCTGTTTAAATCCATCAGAGCTGTCGCAGCTAAGGTCTTGGCCACCCTTGGTTGATTACCGCGGCAATGTCAGTTTCGACGTAAGCGAATCGCCTTCTAGAACGTCCATAAACAACGGTCCCGTCCGGCTGGATCATCACGACGCATACAGCATCGCCCTCAGCAGCGACCTCCACAAAGATGTCGTCTCGAACATGAACGTGACCAGGCCCAAGTGAGTCAGGCTCCTTAATGTTTGAAACTGCATAACCTCTAGCAGTCAACTTGTCTGCAACGTCCTGGGCTTTCATGCTTGCTCCTTCTTTGAGTGAACCATGATCTCCAGATCGCAGCATGCCAGCACGCTGGCATATAAGCCGCCCCCCGATCTCGCTTGATTACGAAGAATGCCGTGCGGCGGAACCCGCGCAGCGGCCGGTGGTCTGACAACCTCGCACCCAAAATCACAGCCGCGCCGCCCGATCGTGCCCGCGACCGCTGCTCGCGAATTTCGATTGCACCTCGGCGCGCCCAATTACCGCTTCTGACGCCCTCTGGATCCACGGCACTGTGTGCCGGGTATCCAGAGTTGGGTGCAGGGCACTGCCCTGCCGCTGGTGCGGGCGCGCAGCCCGCGATTCTCTGGAGAATTGAGCGAAGCGAGCTGAGCCCTTGGGCGAAGGCATCATCATGTACCCAACATACAAGGCCTGTGGACACCTCGGAAGTCTCTTTTTTTACCCTGTGGGGGGTACTGAGAGGGGTTTAAAATCCCATTTATTTCAAAGACATCCTGGTTGCCCTGCGCGCGCGCCGGCAGCGCCGCAAAATGGCGGCAGAAAGTCGACGCGGAGGTGGCGGATGGCCGCCACAACGATGCATGCAGGCCGTGCTGGTAAGGATGTGGGATGATTTTTCGATGACCAGGCGTGACCTGGCCTCGCGGGATCCGCGATTATTCCGAGGGGGGGTTGTCTTTCTTGACCTGAACACTGCGCATCAGTCGCGCCAGCTTATCGTTCACGGTGCCGCTAGGCGGCTTATCAGGCTCATAAGGAGGGCTGGTGCCGCAAGGCGTCTCTTGCCTAGGCGTTGCATCGTGTGGCTGCCCCTGAGCACCAGCGGCCTTTCGAGCCTCGCTCTTCTGCCAGTTGCTACGCGATTGCTGCCTCTTGAACTCTTCCAGGGACGCTTTCTCCTGACGTGCATTGCGCATCGCGCCGATCTCGCGTAGCTCCCGTTCACGCTTTTTGATGGCCGCTTTCTTGGCGCGGAACCAAAGATAGCGAAGGCCAAGATCGGCAAAGAACTTTTCAGTGAAGCGCACCAGGACACGAGTACGAACGAGGTGGAGTCCCTGCGAATCCTTTTCATCCAGGCGCACCTTCTCGATGCGCCGGTATACATATTCGGCCTGCTCCATCCCGTGCATGAAGCGACTGAAAGACGAAGCGGAGACATCGCTGTGTTCAGCGATATTGCACTGGGTGCTGAGGCAGAACCGACCTTCCTCAACCTCCAGCCAACCTAATACACCTGTGGCCAGGTCCAACCGCAGCAACATCTGCTCTGCTGTCTTGGCCAGCATTGAAAACTTCTCAGATCGCGTGCGTCGACCACCGTGGATGGTGTCCAGCGAGCGCAGATATGTACCACGCAGTTCGTCACCCATCCGGCTCAGCCGGTTGAAAGCCTGGCGTATCAGCGGATTGTTAAGTTGAGCCGAGGTCAGATGACGCTTTTCTCTGTAGCGAGCCGGCCGGATAGGAGCATGCAGGGCCGCATGTGGATCTTTCTTGTCGCGATGCACAGCAGTAGGCCGACCCTTTTTGGGGCCGGCCTTGCGGTCGCTCGTTCGCGAATTGATGTCCTTATCCGGCTGAGTCACAGGCGCTAGTTCACCTGGTGCAGGACAGGTTTTTGAAGCTGCTCGAGCAGTACATCCTCGGCCTGCGTACGCAGTTCGCTGCAGCGGGCTTCCACCGATCGGAGCCGATCGACAAAGTCAGGCAGCTTGTCGAGATCCCCGACGTCAATCCGGCCGTCAGCAAGGATCTCGCTGCCCAGGGCGACCGTGTTGCCCAGTCTGGCAACCAGCAGGCCGAACGCGCACAGAGGGTTCCCGTGACCGTCCTGCTCACGAGCACCGGTCAGACCGTGACGGCTGGCCAGCTCATTGATGCAATCGTCTTTGAAATCCCCGTCAAGCGCCTCTACCCACGCCTCTTCAAGCCAGCACGGCAGGTCTACCTCACCGTTAAGCCATCGACCAACACGCCGCAGCCAGGCTCCGGACGCCCGAAGGAAAGCCGGTGCGTCATTACCCTTGGCCAACTCGTCGAAGTCCGGCACGTCCTTGCTGACAGCCTTGTCAGGAACCAAGCGGTGCAGGTTGCTGCTCAGCAACTGGGCGAAGTCGTCCTGGCTGAAACCCGTGCGGGCAATCATTTCGGCTGCGTGGGCAACCAGTACCTGGTCACGGGAGATCGAGGGATGTCCTGGATTAGACGTGTTCATGCAGCGCTACTGCTTTTAGCCTGCTCAAGCTCTAGATCATCTGGAGTGGTCGAAGGGAAAGGACGCACCTCTTGAGCCACGCATGAACCGTCGCTATCCACTGATACTTCGATGTTACGGCGCGCCTTGAGAGCTTTAGCAATTGACGCAGGTTTGCAACCCAATGCGCGAGCAACCCGGGCTTGCCCAATCTTCCTGACGAAGTCACTCAACGATATTTTTTCCACGGCATACACCTAAGGGGCAATGAACGCTGGAATATTAGCCGACGGCTTTTTTGATAGCAATAAAAATACGCCAAAGGCTTACTTAGGTGACAGATAACGAACGCCGGAGGCTTGTCTACAATCGTTAGCCTACGGCTTATAATTTGTTGATGGCATACATAAAAAAACCTCTAACAGACACCCTCATGGCCGAAAGCAAAGCGGCAAATGCTTTGTTTCTGTCGAAGAAGAATTCTCTGAAACTCACTCAGCGAAAGCTTGCTGAGGCAGCAGGAATCACGCCTGCATCGGTCAATCAGTACCTGAGGGGCATCAATCCGTTGAATGCTCGGTTTGCTGCTGTACTGGCGAAAATGCTGCAGGAGCCGATCGAGAGCTTCAGCCCCCGGCTAGCGGCTGAAATTTCCGAAATGGCAAACGTAGGCCCCATGATCCAACCTCGCAGAGAGGCCACCGAGTACCCTCTGATAACATGGGTAGATGCTGGTCTGGGGATAGAATCGTCTGCCAGCTACCCTACCGGCATCTCTGACGAGTGGCTTAGCTCAACAGAAAATGCTGGCCCAAAAGGCTACTGGTTGAGGGTCAAGGGCAAATCAATGACCTCGGATACTCCACCTACCTTTCCAGAAGGCACTCCGATCCTGATCCGCCCTGAGGGATTCGATATCATCAGTGGAAAGTTCTACGTTGCCCGCAACACGGTCAGTGGAGAGACGACATTCAAGCAGTACGCGATGGACGCCGGAGTCGGTTACCTGGTGCCGCTCAATCCCAGCTATCAACCTGTTGTGCTAGACGACAACTGGGAAATTATTGGTCGGGCGATCGACGCTAAAATCACTGGTATGTAGCGGCCTCGAAGGTCAGGCAGCGTCTGCATCATCTCGATGCAATCGTCGCCGACCATTACCTGGTGAAGCTGGCTCATAGTGATTTCCAGCCAGATGCGACCCTCCCGATACAGGATGAGGTGACGCAGGTTATTCGAGTGAGGGTGTTAGACGTAGCCGGCTGGAAACCTGATCAAGCACGCCGAACTTTGAAAAAGCACATCGCCCTTGCATCGACGCAGCAGTCTTCAAGCTCTCGATAGGCGAGATATTTCGCCTGATTGCGAGTAGCCGCCCAGACCTCAGTCAGGTACCCCTGCGCATCGCGATTCCAGCTCAGCTCATCCCAGCCAAAATTGAATGGAAGAACCTTCCACTTTTTGAGTGGAAGCTTTTCAGCCATCTCGCCGTACTCCATTTCCCAAGTTGGGTGATAGTTGCGAATGCGCTTCTTCAGGTCGCTGTCGAGTACCACGCCGATATATTGGCCGCGGTCGGCCAGGATCACTCCAGGCTCGCCATTTGCGATGACGCGGCGACCCACTTCTGCTGGGACCTTATAGTGGTTACGAACGTATGCGCAGTTATAGCTCATGGACGGGATCCCTTTACATTCTTCTGCGCTTCGGGCGGAGTCATACCTGGTGGCGCACTGTGAACGACGATATGGCCCTGCCCAATCTTGAAGTTCTTGATCACCGCAATGCACACGTTCCACGCTTCACGTGCCACAGCTTCGCCAGATTCCACCACGTTGCCTTGGTCGTCGATGATCGCCAGACGGGCAGGTCGGCCATCAGCTGTCGTGAACTTGTAGCCGCTGGTGACGTTGGCAGCGATACGGCCATTCTCCAGGGTGCCTGTCTCTGGGATACCAATCATGGCCGTGCTCCTTGTTCAACTGCGTCTGTGTATTTGTTTACGATCAGCGCGATGGTGTTTGCGTGCGACGACCGATCAATCTGGGCGCTGTCGATCGCGGTCCAGTTTTCGGACTCGATCGCAGTGTCGATTTGCACGTTCGCGTCCCTCCAACCAGACACGCTACGGGAAAGCATTCGTCTATCCTGCTCTGAAAAATCGAAAGTCATAGTCATGCCCTCCTCAAGCGGTCACATAGCCGGCGGTGGTTTTTCGCAGTTCGCCTAGGTCGAGCGCTGCACGAAACAGCTTCATGGCGCGTCGATTCCCGACACGAGCTGCAGTAGTGAAATCACGGAGCGATATCGGCGTGCCTGGCGCAACTGTTCGCGTGATGTCGAGCAATGTCTGCATCAGGGCACCGTCCGGTGATCCGAACAGATCCTGCTGCTCGCCAAATGCTGGGTTTTCTGAGGCTGTTGTCGCTGTTGCCGGTGTTGTCGAAACCATCGTTTCCGGCAAAGGGGGCGCGGACAGGCTGCCGACGCGCAGTGCAGATCCAATAAGCGCGGGCACCGCTTCCAGGGCGATAGCAAACCCGGCACAGAGCAATATCGCCAACAGCTCAGGCAGCCCAACGGATGCCGCTGGCTTGGCACGCAGTTCGGTAAGTTCCACCGATGCACGATCGAGTCGCTGTAGAACCTGCTCACGCTGACCATCAATCCGGCCTAGGGCAGACGATTCCAACTCCTGCGCCTTGCTAACGATGCCGCGTTCGCGCAGTTGCCGTGCCTGATCCCCGATCGATCGAGCGTCTTTGTCCAGGGAGTCGAGCTGCCGCAGCCCATCGGACCTGACAGCTTGCAGGTCAACCATGCGTTGTTCGGTAACAGCGGTGTACCGCGTCTGGCCTGAAACGATGGACGTCAGTAGTCGATCATATGTAGCCCACGCTGATACCACTGCCAGCATCAGAGCCGAGATGATCATCAGTACGGCATAGGCACGCTTGCCAGCAGCCAGCATGCCCAAAGCTATCGGCCAAGCCAGGTACTTGTAGAAATCCAGCAGTACTGCTGCAGTAGCAAACACTGCCGCCAGTAGCGGGTCGGCAATCAGTGTCGACATGGCCATGCCAACGGACAGAGCAGTGACACTAGAAAGCGCGACAGCGATGGTCAGAAGCAACCAGCGAACTCGCTGGCAGATGAGGTGATTAGGCATAGCTCACCCCCTGCTTGATCTGGCGAATCTGAGCATGCACCGACGACAGCTCGTCTCTCAATCGTTGGTTTTCGTCCAGGAGCGATGCGGTGGCAGCTGTCTGGCCGGACCGCCATCCCATCCAATAAGGCAGAGCCATGGCAATAACCTGGCAGACGGCCAAGCCGCCCAGTATCAACATGAGCTGAGAGGTAGTCATTGCCACTCCTTCACTTCGCGGACGAAGTTGGAGAGCAGTTCGTAGGCTTTATCAGGATCCGCAGGCATCAGCATTGGAGCTGAAATACCGGCGCCACCCAGCAGGAATCTGAAATACGTCTGATCTGGATTCTCGGCAGCTGCTGTCAGCAGCAACCGGAGGTCGTGCATTCCTGACTGCGGCAACAGATAGAGCCCACGGCGGCTTGTTGCGGCATTGCGCAACAGAAACTCCAGGTCACGATCGAGAATAGGCTGGGCCATCCGCTCGTAGTGCATGTTCGCAAGCTCTTCAACGAAATGCTCGACCCTATGAGCCGTATCGTCGAGAAGCCCAACGGTAAGCGTGTTCACCGTCTCACCCAACCGGACCTGAACAGCAACGTCAGAACCGCACTGCTCGATCGTCAAATGGGCTAGTAGGAAGCTCGGCGCGTAGTTGCAGACGAGAGATAGGGGAAAGATGCCGTTCTGTTTGACGTGTTCGGCCAACTGCGCACGGGCATCAAACGAAAGGCTAAAGGTAGGGCGAATCATGCGGTGAACCTCCATGGCGATCACGGCAGTGCGAAACACTACCGCGAAGTGACGGAGGCAAAGTTAGCCTATGGCTTACTTCATATCAAGCCTAAGGCTAATTATTTTTGATAGATAATTAGGCAAAGACTATCGTGCTTGCATGCTGATTTGTCCACGTCAGCCCTACAGCACCACACTCCAATCGTGTGACGCGCACGCTATCCTCAAGGTCGAGCTGATCAAGCAAACAGTCCCAGTCATCCAGTTTTTCGCCTGATAGCCTAGCAATCACCGTTCGCCTTCGCCTCTGCGCTGCCGAGCTATTCACCTGGCGGTGAATGCGACGGGCAAGTCGCTCATACGGGGTGTGTGATCGTTCAAGACCAACGGGATAGACGCTATGAGACATAAACACTCCTTGCTTACACTGTATATCCAACCAGTATAAGGTGGCTTCTTGCCACCCGGCAAGATCAGTCCCAATCTTCGCTGGCCACCCACGCTCCAGATCGTCGGCTGATTTGAATCAACCGATGCTGGCCAGTGCGGGAAAGTAGCTGTACATCGATCTCCTGTCCGTTCCTGCCATCAGGATTCAAGCCACGCATGTAAATCACGATGCGATCAAACGTATCCATCACCAACTGGCGGATCTGCTCCCGCGCGTCGGTATCCAACTTATTAGCGCGTGCTGCAAGCTCTGCCCAACGCCCTGCCTGAGCAGGTTTGGTAGAGCGGGAAACCGTGGCCAGCTCGTGCTCCAGCTGCGCCACCTTCCTACCAGCTTCCACCTGCTGGGCCTCCAGTTCTCGCGCTTTACGAATGAAAGCCTGCGGCGGGGATCCGCTATCGTCAGCCATCAGCGCATCGGTAACCCTATCGAGTTGGACTTTGATTTTTTCGCCCGCTGACCTGGCTACAATCAGTTGCTGGCGCAGCCCTTGACCATCGTCCCCCACCTGCAACAAACGCTGCAGGTTGATTTGATCCGAGCAAAAACTCAGCAAAGCGCGCTCGATCGGCACGACGCTACAAGAACCACTTTCCTTACAGCCACCATTCTTGCTGTACCCCACACAGTGCAAACGCCGATGACCGTCATTCAAGCTTCCGTCTGTCTTCCGCCGACTCATGGCGTTTTGAGCGACGAGGGCACTACCGCAGTATCCACAATAAGTAATCCCCATACCGGTGATGAAGCCTGGGATCTCGCCATGGCCACGTCGACGCAGGCGCTGACCTCCCAAGTGCTGAAGCTCGGACCACTCAGTCTCTGAAAGGAGGCGCGGATAGTAGTCCTCCAACAGATAATCTTCCCCGTCGACAGAGATGCGCTTCGCACCGCGCAGAGCAGGCAGTTTGATGAGCCTGTAGATCTGTTGACCATTGATTCCCCATTCGCTCAGCTCAAACCCCTCCTCGTGCATCAGCTTCGCTGCACGGGCAGCACCAAGCCCGCTTTGATACAACTCAAGCGCACGCTTCACTGCAGCGACTCTTTCTGGGATCAACTCCCACGCATCTCCGGTCCACTTGACCCACTGTGGATCTTTACCGTTACGAACAAGGCCACGGTAAGTTCCGGCTATCCAGCCTTCACACAGTCTACGTATGGATGCCTTCACCCGCTTGCTCTTGGTATCGGATTCTTCGTGCGCACGAATCATCACCAGGAGCGAATAGACAAGGTCCATTGGCTGCGCCTTGAGACTGGCGCGGTTGTACTCCCGACCGTCACTCGCGGTGACGACGGTAATGCCAGCGTTGATAATTTGGGCCAACTGCGCCTGCGCCTGTATCGGTTCGGCACGGCTCAGCCGGTCCAGCCCCTCAACCACCAATATTGATCCAGCAGCGATGCGCCCGTCTTGGATAGCCAGAAGAAAGACTCCCAATGCACCTTGGGTTACATGGCGCTGGTGATAGGCAGATAATCCTTCGTCCCGAAGTGACAACGACTCATCCAGCACCAGGCTTTTCTCGGCTGCCCAGCGCTGAGCATATTGAAGCTGTCGATCGGCGCTGCCACCTGCTGACTGTTTAGGATCAGAAAACCTTAGATAGCTGAATACTTTAGGGGAAATGGACACTAGCCTGGAGCCTCGCTTGCGGAAGCCTTCTTCTTATCTGTAGAAGCTTTATCGCTATCTGATTTAGCTACCTCAATAACTTTTGATACAGACTCGAACATTGCAACCATATGATTAAGGTCACCAGCCTTTGCTACGGATGCTTCCGGCCACTTCACTGTTTCTTCCAAAACCTTGAGTATCTGGCCTCTTATGGCAGCAATTTCCTCAGAGGGATTGGAAAACTCTACGACAGCATGATAAGAAAGCATGTATCGGTTAAAAAGCGATCTAGCCTTAACAAGATGGATTGATGATTCTACAAACCCCTTATATTGCCGCAAAAACCATGCGGCCAAAAACTCCACCACAAGAAACGCCAGAGTGCATGAGACCATACCAATAATGGCATATTCGCCCACATAGCCGTTTTTTATAGCAAACTGCCAAATAAATATAGAGACAACGTATGCCGAAATCCCCCAAAGAAGAAACTTTATACCTGTATCAAGCAATTCCGAAGCTTTTGTATCAAATGTTAAAATCTGGAAGTCCAACTCTCTGACTAAAAAAGCAACATACGATTCAAACTTAGATACAGCCGTCCCGCTGGGTGGTGTGACGGATGCAAAATATTCGTCAGAAATTTTTATACTATCTTCAGACTTGGTAACAGTTTCGGGAGATCGGGGCGGAACTTCCAGCAGTTTTATAGCGGCATTTATTTTCTCGTTTATATACCGTTCATTTTTCTCTTCCTGAGCCCTAATATCGATACCAACAAACCCTTTTTCCCGCTTAGGCATGTATGCTTGAACAATCACACCCACCATAATACATATTAAAGCAACTAATACAGATAAAGTAATCTCCCAACTTTTAAAAACAAATGAGCCAAACTCAGGATAAAACCATAAGCCAACACTATATATCGAAGCTATGAAACCCGTTAACATAGAAACAGCGTACATAGAACGATATTTTATTCTCGATATGCGCTCTGTCTTTTTCTCTGAAAAAAGAGATCTTAATTCATCTTCTAAGTTAGCTTTTTCTTTACTAGTTCTCGCTGCCTCGGCTTTAATGCGATCGTACGCATCCTTCGCTCTTTGCTCGATAGCATCCAACTGAGCCTTTTGCTCCAGATGACGATCTTCCATATGTTGTTCATCTGGATCCCTGCGAATACTTTCATCCGGGTCGCGACGATTTCTACTGTCCGGATCCCTATCACTCCCGTAGTCCGGATCCCTGTGATTGATGTTGTCCGGATCGCTATGATTCCTGTTGTCCGGATCCCTGTGATTTTTTTCTTCCATACACTCACCAAACCTAAATAGCAATCATTGCCAACAAAGAAAATTGCACATTTTTTAGCCAGCGAATAGAATCGCGCGCCCCAAAGAACGTACCCAACCGAGGTGATTATATGAGCAAAACCCCAAGTGTAGGTTGGGTATCGTTAGGCTGCCCGAAAGCTTTGGTCGACTCCGAGCGCATCCTTACCCAGCTGCGCATGGAAGGCTACGAAGTCGTACCGACTTATCAGGACGCCGACGTCGTTGTGGTCAATACCTGTGGTTTCATCGATGCCGCCAAGGCTGAATCGCTGGAAGTGATCGGCGACGCCATTAAAGAGAACGGTAAGGTCATCGTCACCGGCTGCATGGGCGTTGATGAAAGCGTGATCCGTGACGTGCACCCAAGCGTGTTGTCCGTTACCGGTCCACAGCAATACGAGCAAGTGGTCAACGCCGTGCACGACGCAGCGCCGCCCAAGCTCGATCACAACCCGTTGATCGATCTGGTGCCGCCTCAAGGCGTCAAACTGACCCCACGCCACTACGCGTACCTGAAGATTTCCGAAGGCTGCAATCACAGCTGCAGCTTCTGCATCATCCCGTCGATGCGCGGCAAACTGGTCAGCCGCCCGGTGGGCGATGTACTCGACGAAGCCCAGCGTCTGGTCAAGGCTGGCGTAAAAGAACTGCTCGTAATCTCTCAGGACACCAGCGCCTACGGCGTCGACGTCAAGTATCGCACCGGTTTCTGGAACGGTGCCCCGGTCAAGACTCGCATGACCGAGCTGTGTCAGGCCCTGAGCTCAATGGGTGTCTGGGTCCGTCTGCACTATGTTTACCCGTACCCGCACGTTGATGAGCTGATCCCGCTGATGGCCGCCGGGAAAATCCTGCCGTACCTGGATATCCCCTTCCAGCACGCCAGCCCGAAAGTGCTCAAGCTGATGAAGCGTCCGGCCTTCGAAGACAAGACTCTGGCCCGTATCAAGAACTGGCGTGAGCAATGCCCGGACCTGATCATCCGTTCGACCTTCATCGTCGGCTTCCCCGGCGAAACCGAAGAAGACTTCCAGTACCTGCTGGACTGGCTGACTGAAGCACAACTCGACCGCGTCGGCTGCTTCCAGTACTCGCCGGTTGAAGGCGCACCGGCCAACCTGCTGGACGCGGCCATTGTGCCGGACGACGTCAAACAGGACCGTTGGGACCGCTTCATGGCCCACCAGCAAGCCATCAGCGCTGCCCGCCTGCAGATGAAAATCGGCCGGGAAATCGAAGTGTTGATTGACGAAGTCGACGAGCAAGGCGCTGTGGGCCGCTGCTTCTTCGATGCTCCGGAAATCGACGGCAATGTGTTCATCGCCCTGGATGACAACAGCACCTTGAAGCCAGGCGACAAGGTCATGTGCCGCGTCACCGACGCCGATGAGTATGATCTCTGGGCCGAGACGCTTTGACCCTCCGTTTGAGCTGATGCAACAAAACAGCCCCGCCCTTCAAACGGCGGGGCTTTTTTTGACTTCGAAGGGCTAAGCTAGTCCGTGTGCACTGCCTTCTATCGAACAGCTGTAATCCTTTAACTGAAATGCATTTTCTGTAGAAAATCGCCCCCGCGTCCCTGACACCACGCTGTCTCACGGCAAGCATAGGACCTGTAGGAGTGAGCTTGCTCGCGATTTAGACCTGCTGAGAATTAGCGTCTGGCCTGACGCTATCGCGAGCAAGCTCACTTCTACAGGGTCCATGCTTGCCACGAAACAACGCAGCGCCTTGGCGACGTGTCAGGAACACAAAGCGACCTTCAGTGGAGCCAAACCCCATGCAACATCCGGCGATCTCCAACGCTGATAAAAATGACTATCCGCAATTGATTCAAGTCTGGGAAAGCGCTGTCCGCGCGACGCATGACTTTTTGCCCGATGCGTACATCGTGCAGCTCAAGGAGCTGCTGCTGACCCGTTATCTGGATACCGTGACGCTGGTCTGCACCCGGGATTCACACCTGAATATCACGGGCTTCGCCGGCGTCAGTATCGGCAAGCTGGAGATGCTGTTCATCGCCGCCGATCATCGCGGCCGAGGGCTGGGCAAACAGCTATTGGCTCACAGCATCGAACACTTCAGGATTCGCGAACTGGACGTCAACGAACAGAACCCGCAAGCGCTGGAGTTTTACCTCAAGCAGGGTTTTGAAGTGATCAGCCGTTCTGAAGTCGACGGGCTTGGGCAGCCGTATCCAATGTTGCGGATGAGGCTGGAGCAGCGATTTTGATAACCAAGCCCCCCGTAGGAGCTGCCGAAGGCTGCGATTGCGGTGTATCAGGGGGAAATGCAATCGCAGCCTTCGGCAGCTCCTACAAGAATGCATTCAGCATTTTGTTTGATGGAAGTGGCTTCAGCTATGAAGGCAGCGACCCGATTACGCACCATTTGCAATGTTGCCGCGATTAACCGGGCGGGCACGGGTACAATGTCGGCCTTTCTCTCAAGTAACGGCTTTTGTCATGTCAGAACCCATCCGCCTCTCCAAACGCCTGATCGAACTGACCGGCTGCTCCCGCAGGGAGGCTGAGCTGTATATCGAAGGCGGCTGGGTCACCGTGGACGGTAAAGTCATCGATGAACCGCAGTTCAAGGTCGACACCGAAACGGTTGTGCTGGATCGCGAAGCCAAGGCCGATGCACCAGAGCCTGTCACCATCATCTTCCACAAACCGGCCACTCTGCGCGAAGCCGATGCACTGGCATTGATTACCCCTGCCACCCTCTCGGAAGAACACAGCTTCGGCAAACGTCCGCTCAAAGGACACTTTCTGCGCCTTGAACCTATCTCGACGCTGCAGGCCAATGCCAGCGGTTTGATGGTGTTCAGCCAGGACTGGAAGATCCTCCGAAAGCTCACGGATGATCGCAGCAAGATCGAGCAAGAGTACGTGGTGGAAATATCCGGTGAGATGGTCGCTCACGGCCTCAACCGGCTCAATCACGGCATGACTTACAAAGGCACGGAATTGCCCAAGGTCAAAGCCAGCTGGCAGAGCGAGAACCGTCTGCGTTTTGCGATGAAAAACCCGCAACCCGGCGTCATTGCTCAAATGTGTGAAGCCGTAGGCCTGAAGATCGTTTCAGTCCGGCGCATCCGCATCGGCGGCGTGTCCATGGGCAAGTTGCCCGAAGGCCAATGGCGCTACATGACTTCCAAAGAGAAGTTCTGATTCAGTTCAATGCTGCAGGATCCTTTCCTGCCGCGTGACCCCAGCCTTACCAGGATTTACCCATCATGATGAACAACGACGTATTGCGCAGCGTGCGCTACATGCTTGATATCAGCGACGGCAAAATTGTCGACATTACAAAGCTTGGCGGAATGGAAATTTCCAAGGCTGATGTCATCGCCTTCACCAAGAAGGAAGACGAAGAAGGCTATCTGAATTGCAGCGATGAAATCATGGCGCACTTCCTTGATGGCCTGGTGATTTTCAAGCGTGGCAAGGACGACAGCCGCGCGCCGCAGCCTGTCGAGCTGCCAGTCACCAACAACACCGTCTTGAAGAAGCTGCGCGTAGCCTTCGAACTGAAGGAAGAGGACATGCATGCGATCCTCAAATCGGTTGAGTTCCCGGTCTCCAAACCTGAACTGAGCGCCCTGTTCCGCAAATTCGGCCACAGCAACTACCGTACGTGTGGCGACCAGTTGCTGCGTAACTTCCTCAAGGGTTTGACCCTGCGGGTTCGCGGCTGAACAAGCTGGCTACCGCCATGTAGAGAACCTGTGGGAGCGAATTCATTCGCGAATACGGCCTTCCACACCTTCGAAAAGCGTTGGATGTACCGGCCCTTTCGCGAATAAATTCGCTCCCACAGTCCGCATGGCGTACTCATTTCAATTCAGACGCATCTCATGACTGATTCCTACACCGTCTCCCCCATCGGCTTCGTCCGCTCCTGCTTCAAGGAGAAGTTCGCCATTCCGCGCCAGCCACAACTGGCGCCAGCGGCGCGTGGCGTGCTGGAACTAGTGGCGCCGTTCGATCAGGGCGATGCCGTGCAGGGTCTGGAACACGTCAGTCATGTCTGGATTCTGTTTCTCTTTCATCAAGCTCTGGAAGACAAACCCCGCTTGAAAGTCAGGCCGCCACGGCTGGGGGGCAACCAGTCGATGGGCGTCTTCGCCACCCGTGCCACGCATCGCCCGAACGGGATCGGCCAGTCAGTGGTCAAGCTCGACAAGGTTGAAGCCGGACGCCTGTACTTATCGGGCATCGACTTACTGGACGGCACGCCGGTACTGGACATCAAGCCCTATGTGCCTTACGCCGACAACGTGTCAACAGCATTCAATAACATGGCCAGTGCCGCACCAGACCTCATCCCTGTGAATTGGGATGAGTCAGCCTTGAAGCAGGCTCATGAGCACGGCATGCGCCTGAATGAACCGCTAATCGAACTGATCGAGCAATGCCTGGCGCAGGACCCACGTCCGGCCTATCAGACACCCACTTCGGAACGCCGCTACGGTGCGCAATTCTGGGACCTCGACGTGCGTTGGCACTACCCCGGCCCGGGAGTGATCAACGTGCTGGAAGTCGTGCTCACTGCCGATTGATTACATCACGAATCTGCGCCCACAAAAAAACCGCCCGGTCCGTGACCCCCAGGCGGTTTTTTTGTCACATCAGCGGGGCGTGCGAACACCCCCCACCCCGTAATTTCAGCGCTTACTTCTCGACGAATGCACGCTCGATCAGATAGTCGCCTGGCTCACGCATACGCGGAGAAACCGTCAGACCGAAGCTGTTGAGCACTTCGCTGGTTTCGTCGAGCATGCTTGGGCTACCGCACAACATGGCGCGGTCGTCCTGAGGATTGATCGGTGGCAGCCCAATATCGCTGAACAACTTGCCGCTGCGCATCAGGTCAGTCAGACGACCTTCGTTCTCGAACGGCTCACGAGTAACGGTTGGGTAGTAAATCAGCTTGTCGCGCAGCGCGTCGCCGAAGAACTCGTTCTGTGGCAGGTGTTCGGTGATGAATTCGCGGTAAGCGACTTCATTCACATAGCGTACGCCGTGGCACAGAATGACTTTTTCGAAACGCTCATAGGTTTCAGGGTCTTGAATAACGCTCATGAACGGCGCCAGACCGGTACCCGTGCTCAGCAGATAAAGATGCTTGCCCGGCTTGAGGTCGTCGAGTACCAGCGTGCCCGTAGGCTTTTTGCTGATGATGATCTCATCGCCTTCCTTCAAGTGTTGCAACTGCGAAGTCAGGGGACCATCAGGCACTTTAATGCTGAAGAATTCGAGATGCTCTTCCCAGTTCGGGCTGGCGATCGAATAGGCACGCATGAGCGGGCGCCCGTTTGGCTGCTGCAGACCGATCATGACGAACTGACCGTTCTCGAAACGCAGACCTGGATCGCGGGTGCACTTGAAACTGAAGAGTGTGTCGTTCCAGTGGTGGACGCTTAGAACACGCTCGTGGTTCATGTTGCTCATTTACGTGAAAACTCCTGAGATTCGCTTGCGCCGGGTAGGAACGCTATTGCGCGATATTCTAGTGGGAAGCACAATATCTGTTAACTGAATTATTAAGATATAGGTTATCGGTTATATAGATATGCGATTTACTTTACGTCAACTTCAGGTTTTTGTAGCCGTCGCCCAACAGGAAAGCGTTTCCCGGGCGGCGATCCTGCTATCGCTGTCCCAATCGGCCGCCAGCACGTCCATCACTGAACTGGAGCGACAGTCCAGTTGCCAGTTGTTCGACCGGGCGGGAAAACGC
This sequence comes from Pseudomonas viridiflava, assembly GCF_900602065.1. Classification (GTDB taxonomy): domain Bacteria; phylum Pseudomonadota; class Gammaproteobacteria; order Pseudomonadales; family Pseudomonadaceae; genus Aquipseudomonas. Next base: position 208,663 of record NZ_UWFN01000265.1, read on the forward strand.
CTGAGCCTGAATGCCACCGGGCGCCAGCTACTGCCCCAGGCGGTTGCCCTGCTGGATCAGGCCAAAGAGATCGAGGACTTGCTCAATGGTAAATCCGGTTTCGGCTCGCTGGCGGTAGGCGCCACGCTGACCATCGGTAATTACCTGGCGACGCTGTTGATCGGCAGTTTCATGCAGCGTCACCCGGAGAGCCAGGTCAAGCTGCATGTACAGAACACCGCTCACATCGTGCAGCAGGTCGCACACTACGAAATTGATCTGGGTCTGATTGAAGGCGATTGCACGCACGCTGACATTGAGGTGCAACGCTGGGTCGAGGACGAACTCGTGGTGTTCTGCGCCCCTCAGCACCCACTGGCCAAACGCGGACATGCCAGCCTCGACGAACTGACCCAGGAAGCCTGGATCCTGCGCGAACAGGGCTCAGGAACCCGCCTTACGTTCGATCAGGCGATGCGTCATCATCGCAATGCGCTGAATGTACGCCTGGAGCTTGAGCATACAGAGGCCATCAAACGTGCCGTCGAATCGGGTCTGGGTATTGGCTGCATATCCCGACTGGCTCTTCGGGATGCAATTCGGCGCGGCAGTCTGGTGGCGGTGGAAACACCGGAGCTGGACCTGTCCCGAGAGTTTTACTTCATCTGGCACAAGCAGAAGTATCAGACCTCTGCCATGCGCGAGTTTCTCGACCTGTGCCGCTCGTTGACTGAAGGCGTCCAGCGCAGCGATGAAATCGTGCTGCCAAGCATGTACTAGATGATCAGCCGAACAGGATTAGCATCCATACAGCAGCGATCATGGTCAACGAGACCATCTGGGCAGCGCTGCCCATGTCTTTGGCGTTTTTCGAAAGAGGATGCAAATCCAGGGAAATGCGATCGATGGCCGCTTCAACCGCCGAATTGAGCAATTCAACGATCAGTGCCAGCAGGCACACCGCGATCAACAACGCGCGCTCGCCCTTGCTCACATCGACGATAAAAGCCAGTGGCACCAGCACTACGTTAAGAAGCACCAACTGCCTGAAAGCGGCTTCACCCTTGAAAGCGGCAGACAGACCATCGAAAGAATAACCGGCGGCATTCAGGATACGTTTCAGGCCCGTTTGGCCTTTGAAAGGAGACATAGATAGGCTGCTGTGCAAAAAAAGATGATGGAAGCTAATTCAGGACAGATCAAAAAAATGTGAACGGTTGAGTCATCCAGAGTTATCCGTTCGGAGAAATGGATTCCAGCTGTTGCAAAAGCAATGCAGCCTGGGTTCGTGTCCGCACACCCAGCTTGCGAAATATCGCCGTGACATGAGCCTTGATCGTTGCTTCAGAGACGGTCAGCTCATAGGCAATCTGTTTGTTCAGCAATCCTTCACAGACCATGGTCAATACCCGGAACTGCTGAGGCGTCAGGCTTGCCAGACCCGCGCTGGCGGCTTTGGCTTCATCAGAAACACTCACGGCTTCGTTAGCCTGCGGCGGCCACCAGACATCGCCTTCAAGTACCTTGCGCACAGCCTGCTGAATAGTCTCCAACGGGCTGGACTTGGGGATGAAGCCACTGGCACCAAACTCTCGGGACCTGACAACGATGGCGGCTTCTTCCTGCGCCGACACCATCACCACCGGAATCTGCGGATACTGACCACGCAGCAGGACCAGACCGGAAAAGCCATAAGCACCCGGCATATTCAAGTCCAGCAGGACCAGATCCCAGTCAGACTTCTCATCCAGACGCGCTTCAAGCTGGGCAATGCTCTCCGCCTCCACGAGTCTCACATCAGGACCGAGGCCAAGGCTCAATGCCTGATGCAACGCGCTGCGGAACAGCGGATGGTCATCGGCAATCAGGATTTCGTAAGTCATGGGGTGGTCCTGTACTTATAAGTGGGCGCCGATCCATTCAGCGCCCAGCAAGGCATTGGCAAATGCCAGCAAACACTTGTTGCAGCTATACGCAGCGCGAACCGCAGCCTGCGAAAAACACCCGTCCGGGCCTTTATGCGGCGCCAGCATGCCCAGCGAAACCGGGGTGGTCAAGCATTAACCCGGCCGCAAACAGAGGTTATTTCGCATGCAGGTGCACGTCACTCGCGAAGCCGCAATATCAGCTTAGAGAAAAGCCTTCAGATGGGTGTGAGAGACATCATCCGAATCAATGTTTTTCTGGTACTTCGCGCCCAGATAGTGAGCAGTGAACACATCCAGGTAAGCATCAAGCACCCCGCTGGCTTGCTTATCGCCGGCCAGCTCCAGACACAATGCAGCGACTTCCGCCGTGCAAAAATGATCATCACGCTTTGAACGGCGCAGGCGATAGCGGGACATCTGTTCCGGCTCAAGGCTGAGCACCGGAAACCGTTCCAGGTAAGGGCTTTTGCGAAACATCTTGCGCGCTTCAGGCCAGGTCGCATCCAGCAAGATGAAGAGCGGACGCTTGCCCTCTTCCTGAATGACCTGGTTGACCACCCGTTGCGGAGCCACAAACTCACCCGGGAAAACAATATAGGGCTGCCATTGCGGATCATCCAGCAATGCCAGCAACTGCTCATCGACCTCTATGCGTGACCAGCCAAATGCATGAGTGTCATCGACAACATCCGCAATCAGCCAGCCGGTATTAGTCGGCTTAAGCGGCTCAGTGTCGTACATAAGCAGACACATCGCCGAATTGGTCGCCACATTTGGCTTCCATCCACACAGGCAGTACTCGGGGATCACTCGACACTGATTGCAGCGTGGCGCGCGCGACCCGCGTGCAATAAACGGCTTGGTACTCTGCGCCAGACGGCGATCGCGCAGGCGAGAAACGGCGTGGCTCATAATGGCATGCGTCGATTGAAGGGAAGCGTGAACACTGCGATAACTCGGAGGGCTTAAAAGTCTGCGCAGTTTAACAGAGCCACGTCCTGTCCGGCCCGCGGTGTCGACGGACGAATCGCTTTCACTGCGCGCCATCCTTATACTTCGCCATCGTTCATGCATATTCAGCCCTGCTGCCTGCTGAACATACTTGCAAGTCACCGGTCCAACGGGCCAGTCACTGAATCAGGAGAATTTAATGCTGCGCCTTACCGTCCCTACCCTCACGCTTCTGCTCGCTGTCCCATTCTTCGCTCAAGCGGCGTCGAAGCAGGATTTCGAATTGAGCAAAATGCTCGAAAAAGTTGCGAAGGAAAGCAGCGTCGGCACGCCGCGGGCTATCAATGAGGACATTCTCGATCAGGGTTACACGGTTGAAGGCAATCAGTTGATCAATCATCTGAGTGTTCGCGAAGGCCAGGCCCAGCAAATGCGCGCCAACCCCGATGCGGTCCGCAATCAGCTCGGGAACAGTGTTTGCCATAACAACGGCTATCGCCAGTTGATGAGCAAGGGCGCGGTACTCAAGTATCAGTTCACCGAGTACAAGACCAATCGTCCGGTAACCAGCCAGGTATTCAAGGCCAGCGACTGTTCGGTCAAGAAGTAAGATTCCTTCTCGCACCGCACAAGAACCCAACGTGGGACCGGCTTTAGCCGGGAAGTGGCCGGTACAGTCACTCCATCTTCATCGCCGGGAATCCCGACTTCCCGGCTGAAACGGAACGCCGCCCGGCCGTTCCACCTCAGTGCTGTTCAAGCCGGTCCAACGTCTGCGGTGCAGAAACCCAAAGTCATACACAAACGTTGCCAGTCCCAGCAGGCAAGGGTCATTATCGTTTGAAATCAAGTATCAGCCCTCGATGGCTGGAGTGACGATTCATGCAAGGAGAGCCTTGAATGCCCTATGTACCCAACGACCTGCTGAGCAGCCACTTTCAAAGTAACGGTAAAGACCTCACCAGCAAGATCGAAGAACAGATCAATCTGGTAGCCCCCAACAGTCCAAACCTTCCGCTCTATCGCGACATGATGCTGACCGTATTGCGCATGGCCCAGGACGATCGCAATCGCTGGAACGCCAAAATAACGCTGCAAGCCTTGCGCGAACTGGACAATGCCTTTCGGGTACTTGAGCAGTTCCGCGGGCGCCGCAAGGTGACGGTCTTCGGCTCCGCCCGCACCCCCGTTGAACATCCACTGTATGCGCTCGCCAAGGAGCTTGGCGCGTTGCTGGCCAAAGCGGATCTGATGGTCATCACTGGCGCGGGGGGCGGCATCATGGCTGCGACCCATGAAGGCGCCGGGCTGAATCACAGCCTGGGCTTCAACATCACTTTGCCGTTCGAACAGCACGCTAACGCCACGGTCGAGGGCACGGGCAACCTGCTGCCCTTCCACTTCTTCTTCACGCGCAAGCTGTTCTTTGTCAAAGAAGCCGATGCGCTGGTGCTTTGCCCAGGTGGTTTCGGCACGCTTGATGAAGCTCTGGAAGTGCTGACACTGATTCAGACCGGCAAAAGTCCACTGGTGCCTATCGTGCTACTCGACGTGCCAGGAGGAAGTTTCTGGCAGAGCGCACTGGACTTCATCAAAAGTCAGCTGGAAGAAAATCACTACATTCTGCCAAACGACATGAAATTACTGCGCCTGGTCTACAGCGCCGAAGAAGCGGTTGAGGAAATCGATCAGTTCTACAGCAACTTCCATTCAAGCCGTTGGCTGAAGAACAAGTTCATCCTGCGCATGCATCACCCGCTCACCGAGCAAGCCATTGCGCATATGCAAGAAGCATTCGCCGACCTGCGTCTGGCAGAAGACTTTCAGCAACATGCTTATCAGGGTGAAGAACATGAGGCTGATTTCAGCCATCTGACGCGCTTGGTATTTACTTTCAGTGGACGTAATCAAGGGCGTTTGCGGGAGTTGGTGGACTACATCAACCTGTCGGAAAACTGGGCTCAACCGGCAGCAAAATTGAAAGCCCGGGAATCGGAATCCTCAAAAGAGTCCTGAGGATCAGTCGTCTTCGCCACGGCCGCTTAACAGGCGGCCGATCATATCCATGGGATAACCGCGGTAGCTCAAGAAGCGACCTTGCTTCGCACGCTCCCGCGCATCTGCGGGCAACTGACCGGCAAACTTGCGCTGCCAGGTTTCTTTCAGTTTTTCCTGCCAATCAAAACCACATTCCCGAATGGCCTGTTCGACTTCCGCACGCTGCAATCCTCGCTGATTCAACTCCTCACGAATACGCGCAGGGCCATAGCCCGAGCGTGCACGGTAAGAGACGAAACTTTCGAGGTAACGCGCTTCAGACAACAGCCCTTCTTCCACAAGGCGGTCGAGAGCAGGTTCGATGAGTTCAGGAGTTGCGCCGCGCTGACGCAGTTTGCGCGTCAGCTCGACACGACCGTGCTCGCGGCGTGCGAGCAGGTCCATTGCGGTGCGCCTTACGGCGACAGGTGTATCGAGTACAACCGACATGATCTATCAGAGATCAACGTCAGCTTCAGCCATGTCATCAGCAGGCGCTGGTGCACGAGAGGCTTCGGATTTGGTATCAACACCTGGAGTCAGCAACTTCTCGCGAATCATCTTCTCAAGGGTGGCACCTACTTCCGGGTTATCCGCCAGGAACTTGGCCGAGTTGGCTTTACCCTGACCGATTTTGCTGCCTTGGTAGCTGTACCATGCACCGGACTTCTCTACGAAACCATGCAGTACGGCCAGATCAATGATCTCGCCATTGAGGTAGATACCCTTGCCGTAAAGAATCTGGAACTCGGCCTGACGGAACGGCGGAGCCACCTTGTTCTTGACGACTTTGACACGGGTTTCGCTACCGACGACTTCGTCGCCCTCTTTCACAGCACCGGTACGGCGGATGTCCAGACGGACCGAAGCGTAAAACTTCAGCGCGTTACCACCGGTGGTGGTCTCAGGGCTACCGAACATCACACCGATCTTCATACGGATCTGGTTAATGAAGATAACCAGGCAGTTGGCGTTTTTGATGTTGCCGGTGATCTTGCGCAGCGCCTGAGACATCAGACGAGCCTGCAGACCCACGTGCATGTCACCCATTTCGCCTTCGATCTCAGCCTTCGGTACCAGAGCGGCAACGGAGTCGACAACGATGACGTCGATGGCATTGGAGCGCACCAGCATGTCGGTGATTTCCAGCGCCTGCTCACCGGTATCCGGCTGCGACACGAGCAGGTCGTCAACATTGACGCCCAGCTTGCCTGCGTATTCTGGATCAAGCGCGTGCTCGGCATCGACGAACGCACAAGTTGCACCCATTTTCTGGGCCTGGGCGATAACCGAAAGCGTCAGCGTCGTTTTACCGGAAGATTCCGGACCGTAGATTTCAACGATCCGGCCTTTCGGCAAACCGCCAATACCCAGCGCGATATCCAGCCCGAGCGAACCGGTGGAGATAGAAGGAATAGCCTGGCGGTCATGGTCACCCATGCGCATTACGGCACCTTTACCGAATTGACGCTCGATCTGACCCAAGGCCGCAGCCAAGGCTTTCTTCTTGTTGTCGTCCATTGAAGTCCTCACGTAATCAAATTCAATTAGGGGCCTGACGGCCACAACACCTGTATAAGTAGACAGTATTATTCCACAGGGTTGAGCGCTCGCCTACCCCCGAGTTGGTATTTCTGCACTGACAAGCTGGATCAGCCCCTCTAGCGCGGCTTTCACCGTTTGTCGGCGCACCTCGTCACGGTCTCCGGCGAACTGTTCGCGCCGGGAAATCAGCTTTCCACCCACGCCCCAACACAGCCATACAGTGCCGACCGGCTTCTCGACCGAGCCGCCATCCGGCCCGGCTACACCACTAACCGCAACCGCAAACCTTGCGCCGCTCTGACGTTGCGCACCCGACACCATCGCGCGCACCACCTCCTCGCTGACCGCACCGACCCGGGCAAACAATTCGGTCGGTACTTGCAACTGAAGGGTTTTCTGGGGGTTGGAGTAAGTGACATAACCCGCCTCGAACCAGGCCGAGCTGCCGGGTATCCGGGTAATCGCTTCGGCGATGCCGCCGCCGGTACAGGACTCGGCGGTGCTGACCTGAGCGTTGATCGATTGCAGATGCTTGCCAAGGGTGGCGGCAAGCCGGGTGATCTCATCCAAGATGCTCTTCCTTTGGAAAGGCGAGTAAACCAACACCGTACACGAGCGCTTTGAAGGTGCAAGCAGAGAGCGGCCTGATCGCGACCGCCCTCATGGATACGTCATTTGTCTCGGGTTTTCGGGCAATGCGGTTTCTTGATGGTTTCAACCGTTGTTTCCTTCGGGCGTCGCCGAGCCTCTTCGACCGGAATGAAACGCCCGCTTTCAGAATCCCTTCCGCGTTTGTTAGCCATATAAAATCCCTTTTTTACAACGCCTGCTCGGGATTGAGAGGCGACGCTGCAAAGTCTATACAGCGATTTCGACTCTGTGGCCGTTCGGAAACGCTCGGTGACGAATCAGCCGACTTGCAGCGGACCTGCGTAGCGAAGCCTCGCGTGGTAATCTTGCGCCCATCGCAAAACACACGGACTTACCGACCTGTTAGCCCAAAGGGGATATCAGGCACGCTTCCGAATTTGCCCCATCTTTCTAACGAACTTGCCTAACTATCTGATGAATAAAGCAATTTCCGATCTCTCATCACACACCCCGATGATGCAGCAGTACTGGCGGCTGAAGAATCAGCACCCTGACCAGTTGATGTTCTACCGCATGGGCGATTTCTACGAAATTTTCTACGAAGACGCGAAGAAAGCCGCCAAATTGCTGGACATCACCCTGACAGCGCGGGGCCAGTCAGCCGGCCAGAGCATCCCTATGTGCGGGATTCCCTATCACGCGGCTGAAGGCTATCTGGCCAAGCTGGTCAAACTCGGCGAATCCGTGGTGATCTGTGAGCAGGTTGGCGACCCGGCGACCAGCAAAGGCCCGGTAGATCGTCAGGTAGTACGCATCATCACCCCCGGCACTGTCAGCGATGAAGCCCTGCTGGACGAGCGGCGCGACAATCTGATCGCAGCCGTATTGGGCGATGAACGCCTGTTCGGCCTGGCGGTGATGGACATCACCAGTGGCAATTTCAGCGTGCTGGAAATCAAGGGCTGGGAGAACCTGCTGGCTGAACTTGAGCGTATCAACCCCGTGGAGCTACTTATCCCGGATGACTGGCCACAAGGTCTGCCCGCCGAAAAGCGTCGAGGATCACGCCGCCGCGCGCCTTGGGATTTCGAGCGCGACTCGGCGCTCAAAAGTCTTTGCCAGCAGTTCTCGACTCAGGACCTGAAAGGCTTTGGCTGCGAAAACCTGACCCTGGCGATCGGTGCTGCCGGTTGCCTGCTGGGCTACGCCAAGGAAACCCAGCGTACTGCCCTGCCGCACCTGCGTAGCCTGCGTCACGAGCGTCTTGACGATACGGTCATCCTCGACGGCGCCACCCGACGCAACCTCGAACTGGACACCAACCTGGCCGGTGGCCGCGACAACACCTTGCAGTCGGTGGTAGATCGCTGCCAGACCGCAATGGGTACGCGCCTCCTGACCCGCTGGTTGAATCGCCCTTTGCGTGACCTGTCGGTCCTCAAGGCGCGGCAATCTTCCATCAAGTGTCTGCTTGAGCGTTATCGATTCGAAAACCTGCAGCCGCAGCTGAAGGAAATCGGCGATATCGAGCGAATCCTTGCCCGCATCGGCCTGCGCAATGCGCGGCCACGCGACCTCGCTCGCCTTCGCGATGCATTGAGTGCGTTGCCCGAATTGCAAACGGCAATGGCCGAACTGGAAGCGCCGCATTTGCAGCAACTGGCCAAAGTCACCGGCGTCTATCCGGAACTGGCTGATTTGCTGCAACGAGCCGTCATTGATAACCCGCCGGCGGTGATCCGCGATGGCGGCGTGCTGAAAACCGGTTATGACGCTGAGCTGGACGAGCTGCAGTCGCTGAGTGAAAACGCCGGGCAGTTCCTGATTGACCTTGAGGCCCGTGAAAAAGCCCGAACCGGATTGGCCAATCTGAAAGTCGGCTACAACCGGATTCACGGCTACTTCATTGAGTTGCCAAGCAAGCAGGCCGAACAGGCACCTGCCGATTACATTCGTCGACAAACCCTGAAAGGTGCCGAGCGCTTCATCACGCCGGAACTGAAAGAGTTCGAAGACAAAGCGTTGTCAGCCAAAAGCCGCGCACTGGCGCGCGAGAAAATGCTGTACGAAGCGTTGCTTGAGGACCTGATCGGCCACCTCGCTCCGCTGCAGGACACCGCCTCGGCACTGGCCGAGCTGGATGTGCTGAGCAACCTGGCCGAACGCGCCCTGAATCTGGACCTTAACTGCCCGCAGTTCGTCGATGAGCCCTGCATGCGCATCGACCAGGGTCGTCACCCGGTCGTGGAACAGGTGCTGACCTCGCCGTTCGTGGCCAACGATCTGGACCTTGATGACAAGACCCGGATGCTGGTCATCACCGGCCCGAACATGGGCGGTAAGTCGACCTATATGCGCCAGACCGCACTGATCGTGTTGCTGGCCCACATCGGCAGCTTCGTGCCAGCGGCGAGCTGCGAGCTGTCACTGGTAGACCGGATTTTCACTCGGATCGGCTCCAGCGATGACCTTGCAGGCGGGCGTTCGACGTTCATGGTCGAAATGAGCGAAACGGCCAACATCCTGCACAACGCCACTGATCGCAGCCTGGTGCTGATGGACGAGGTTGGACGCGGCACCAGTACATTTGATGGTCTGTCCCTGGCATGGGCTGCGGCAGAATGTCTCGCCCAGTTACGCGCCTACACGCTGTTCGCCACCCACTATTTCGAGCTGACTGTGCTGCCGGAAAGCGAACCGCTGGTCGCCAACGTGCACCTCAATGCGACCGAGCACAACGAGCGAATTGTGTTCCTGCACCGGGTTCTGCCAGGACCTGCCAGCCAAAGCTATGGCCTGGCTGTAGCCCAGCTGGCCGGGGTTCCAGCGAAAGTGATTGGCCGGGCGAAAGAACATTTACACCGGTTGGAGACCACCAGCCTGCCCCACGAGCAGCCTCGTCCAAAACCTGGAAAACCCGCTGCGCCCCAGCAAAGTGACATGTTCGCGAGCCTGCCGCACCCGGTGCTCGAAGAGCTCTCCAGGGCCAAACTCGACGATGTCACGCCACGTCAGGCGCTAGAGTTGTTATATGCACTGCAAACTCGCATCTAACGAGAACCGTAACAAGCTGTTAGAATCCCGCGCGGTTTGAGACGCTGACAGCTTTTAGCCTGGCTGAGCAGCTGATCCGAGCCGCGTGAGACGTAGCGAACCCAGGGTCGAACGCCATGCGTGCAGTCGATCTGCATTCAGCGCCGTTTACCTAATGCATGTGTTTCACACGGCGCGGGAGACTTCCCGAACCTGGCAACCCTATACCGAAGGGCTCTGCTGTCGCCGCCTGAGGAGAGAATTAGAAATGACCTTCGTCGTCACCGACAACTGCATCAAGTGCAAATACACCGACTGTGTAGAAGTCTGTCCGGTGGACTGCTTCTACGAAGGCCCGAACTTCCTGGTGATTCACCCGGATGAGTGCATTGACTGCGCGCTTTGCGAGCCTGAATGCCCCGCTCAGGCCATTTTCTCGGAAGATGAGATCCCTGCCGGGATGGAGAACTTCATCGAGCTCAACGCCGAGCTCGCGGACGTCTGGCCGAACATCACCGAGAAGAAAGACGCACTGGCTGACGCAGCAGAGTGGGATGGCAAAACCGGCAAGATCGCAGACCTGGAACGTTAAGCGTTCAGGCTGTTCAAGAAAGCCCCTTGCGGGGCTTTTTTGTGGCTGTCTGTTTATCCGGGGATACTTTTCTCCAGACGAAAAAAGGGGCGGTATGACCCGCCCACATTTTTTCCCTAATCCTTTTAATCCCTTTCATCATCCTGATGAATCGCATCCTGCGATGTCCTTGACTGTCATCCTTGACGGCCTGTGTCCATCCGTAGACACAGTTCTGATAGTAGTGTTTTTTGCGCCGAGGGCAAGTAGGCGAAATCTTTCAAGATCTATCAGGACATCACGGATATAAATTAAAAGTCTTTTATTTCATACGGTTAGGGAGCGACTACATCCACACAGGTCAATGTTGTGCATTGTATTTCGCAAAGGCTTACAGCCGGTGTAAGTAATGACTGACGTCGAAAGAGTCTGGATAACTTACGTGTACGCCGAATGGCCTTAATGAGCAGCCCGAACCCGCCTTTAACTCCAGCAAAAAAAAACACCCCTTAACGGAGTGTTTTTCGTGACGCGAAAGATAAACTTACTGTTTATCTTTGCGGATATTTACTTCATTGAAACAGTGACTCACTGGAAAGCCCGTTCTTTTCGAGGATCTCGCGCAAGCGCTTGAGGCCCTCCACCTGGATCTGCCTGACACGCTCACGAGTAAGACCGATTTCCAGCCCTACATCTTCGAGCGTGCTGCTCTCATGACCGCGTAAGCCGAAACGCCGTATCACGACCTCTCTCTGCTTGTCGGTCAGCTCTGAAAGCCATTGGTCAATGCTCTGTGAAAGGTCATCGTCCTGCAGCAGCTCACAAGGATCGGTGGGGCGATCGTCGGTCAGGGTATCGAGCAATGTCTTGTCGGAATCCGGACCGAGAGAAACATCGACAGAGGAAACGCGCTCATTCAGACCAAGCATGCGCTTGACCTCACCCACCGGCTTTTCAAGCAGGTTGGCGATTTCTTCAGGAGAGGGTTCGTGATCGAGTTTTTGCGTCAGTTCGCGGGCAGCCCGCAAATAGACGTTGAGTTCTTTGACGACATGAATAGGCAGCCGAATGGTGCGGGTCTGATTCATGATCGCACGCTCAATGGTCTGACGAATCCACCATGTTGCGTAAGTTGAGAAACGGAATCCACGTTCCGGATCGAATTTTTCGACCGCTCTGATGAGTCCGAGGTTGCCCTCTTCGATCAGGTCCAGCAACGACAACCCACGATTGACATAACGTCTGGCAATTTTCACCACCAGTCGCAGGTTACTTTCAATCATGCGCTTACGACCAGCCGGATCACCTTTTTGCGAGAGTCTCGCAAAGTGGACTTCTTCTTCCGGAGAAAGCAGCGGGGAAAACCCGATTTCATTGAGGTACAACTGGGTAGCATCAAGCGCCCGGGTGTAGTCGATGTATTTGTGTTGTTTGAGCGATGTGGAGTTTTTTGCTCTGGTACGGGGCGCAGAGGCAGCAGGAGTCTGCTTCTCGTCCGCTTCAAGCTCCGATTCCAGAACGATGCCGGCCTCCATAAGGAGAACCTCATCGTCGATGTCAAACTCCGGCGCTTCTTTGCTAAGAGCCATTGTTATAGTCCTTTGGTGAGTTCGACCTCAAGCTCCAGCGACGCCAATTCCATGGCAACGCTTGAGCCTGTCCCTCTACGCTAGGAACAGGCTGGCAACAATCAACGACGCGGCAGGAATTGCAGCGGATCTACAGGTTTGCCCTGGCGGCGAATCTCAAAATGCAACTTCACCCGGTCAGTTCCCGTTGACCCCATCTCGGCAATCGTCTGCCCTGCCTTGACCTGTTGCCCCTCCCGTACCAACAGCCTACGGTTGTGGCCGTAAGCACTGACGTAGGTATCGCTGTGTTTGATGATGACTAATTCGCCGTAGCCCCGCAAGCCACTCCCGGCGTAAACCACCGACCCATCAGACGCAGCCAAAACAGGCTGTCCCAAATCTCCAGCGATATCAATGCCTTTATTCAAACTACCGTTTGAAGAAAATTTGCCGATCAAAACGCCGTTAGACGGCCATGTCCAGCCTTTCGGAGATGGCCCGGCGGGCCCTGTCGACTCGTTCGCCGGAGGGGGAACAACCGTCACCGGCTTGGAGATAACCGTGGTTTTCACCGAGCCAGAAGGGCTGGTCGTGGTCGAAGTCGTTGTGGAAGCAACAGGTGGGCGAACGCCTCCTGGAGCTGCCGCAACCGTTGAGGATGTTGAATTTGAACGGCCGTCAAAGCGAATCGTCTGACCCGGACGAATCGTATAGGGCTCTGGAATCTGGTTGCGTGCCGCGAGCGCCTTGTAATCCCAGCCGTAACGGAAGGCGATGGAGAACAGCGTGTCACCGCGACGGACAACGTACTGTCCTGTCGTCACCGTCGGACGTTGAGGCGCAGCATTGTTATTACGATCGACGACACGCACGCCACCGGAGGGCGAGCTGGAGCATCCGACCAAGAGGACACTGAGCGCAATGCCAATCACCAGCCGCTGAAAACTTGTTGAATAACTACGCTGCCGAATGACTGTGCGACTCACCCGCCACTCCCTTTACTGGTGACTGAATTAAAGATGCCTATTGTGCCGTAATAACGACTGGCAGCTACTGCTTAACTGTTCTGAATCAAATTGATGCGGTCAGGATCACCGTTTCACGGGTTCATTCCAGACGCTGGTCTTTGGTGCCATGAGGTAGACAGGCCGCGTTCCCCAGAATTCACTGAACAGCTATCAAGCCAGCGGACCATTGAGCAAAGGTACAAAGCGCACGGCGCCAAGCACATGCCGGGAGAACCCGTTTTCCTCACGCACAATCAGCATCAACTGCTGTACTTCGCCTGATCCCACCGGGATCACTAACCGCCCTCCGGGGGCAAGCTGATCAAGCAGTGCCTGTGGCACATCGGTGGCGACCGCGGTCACGATAATCCCGTTGTACGGTGCCAGAGCCGGCCAACCTTCCCAGCCATCGCCCCAGCGGAATACCACATTACGCAGATTAAGCTCGACCAGACGCTCCTTGGCGCGATCCTGCAATACCTTGATTCGCTCAACCGAGAACACCCGCTCGACCAGCTGCGCAAGGACAGCAGTCTGGTAGCCGGAACCGGTTCCGATCTCCAGCACCTTGTCCAGCGGACCTGCCGCCAACAGCAGCTCGCTCATGCGCGCCACCATATAAGGCTGTGAAATCGTCTGGTTGTGGCCGATCGGGAGCGCAGTATCTTCATAGGCTCGATGAGCCAGAGCTTCATCGACAAACAAATGCCGTGGCGTCTTGCGAATGACTTCCAGCACCTGCGCGTTGGAAAGCCCTTCCTCGTAAAGACGTTGAATCAGGCGCTCCCGAGTCCGCTGGGAAGTCATCCCGATGCCACGACGTAACAGATCATCTTGCTCGCGAGACATCAAAGAAGGCCCTCCAGCCATTTGTTCAGGCTAGCGAACCCGTCCTGGTAAGTACGATCCAGCTGCAAGGGGGTGATTGAAACATAGCCTTGCATCACTGCATGAAAATCTGTCCCGGCGCCGCCGTCCTCAGCGTCACCTGCCGCCGCGATCCAGTAGCCGGCACGTCCACGAGGATCGACTACCTTGATCGGCGCAGCGGCTCGCGCCCGATGCCCAAGCCGGGTCAACTGGATGCCCCGGATACGGTCAAGCGGCAGATTTGGAATATTCACGTTCAGCACTGTGCGAGGCGGCAAGTCGAGCTGCTCATGAGCCTCGACCAGCACGCGCGCATAATGCGCTGCGGTGGCCAGGTTATCCGGCTGACGCGACAGAAACGAAAAGGCAAACGAAGGTTTCTCCAGGAACCGCCCCTCAAGGGCTGCGGCCACTGTCCCGGAATACAAAACGTCGTCGCCCAGATTAGCGCCCAGGTTGATCCCGGACACAACCATGTCCGGTTGCACTTCAAGCAACCCGTTCAGACCCAGGTGCACGCAATCGGTCGGAGTGCCGTTGACGCTGATGAAACCGTTCGCCAATGCATGAGGATGCAAAGGGCGGTCGAGCGTCAGCGAGCTGCTGGCGCCGCTTTTGTCTTGATCGGGGGCTATCACCACGCACTCGCTGTAATCGGCCAGCGCCGCATACAACGCGGCGAGACCGGGCGCGGCGACCCCATCATCGTTAGAAATCAGAATACGCATGAGCTGTCCGTCTGCCCAACCGGCGCCAGATCAACAAGTTCGCGCACCAGTACAGTGGCGAAGCATCCGGGCGGAAGGACGAATTCCAGTTGCAGAATGTCAGGCTCGGGATAATGCCACGTCAACCGCCCAATGGGCAGTCGCAGGATGCGCCGTTCGTGCTCCATTCCCGCTCTCGTCAGCCAGTCGCGCAGTGCCGATTCACGATTGGCGACGTCATTCTCCAGTACTGCCGTGGCTCCGGAGGCTGGCGATAGGCCTTCGCCCCATTGCGGGCCCGTCGGATGCAGATCAAGAATCGCCAGCCGCGGATCATTGCACTCATCCACGCCAGCCGGAAAAAAACTGCGACTGTCAGTGAAGGCCAGCAGATCCCCCACTTGCGCGACCTGCCAGGAACCATCCGCGACACGGGCAGCAAGCACCTGATTGAAAAGATAACTGCGGGCCGTGGACAGCAACCGGGAACGCACTGCACGCTGTTCCGGCAACGCCTGACGCATAGCGTAATCGCGCGCCTCACCCAGATTGCCACCTTGATAACCAAATCGCTGGGCACCGAAGTAATTGGGGATTCCGGCCTTGGCGATCAACTCAAGCCGCGCATTCAGTGCGTCCTTGTCGGCGTTCAACTGAGTCAGACGCAACGTGAAGCCGTTTGCCGCATGAGCACCGCGCTGCAGCTTGCGCTTGTGGCGGGTGCTTTGAAGAATTTTCAGGGTCTCGTTTTCCGCCGAACTCAAATCGGGGTCAGCCTTGCCCGGCAACTGGATGCTGAACCACTGACGAGTCAGCGCCTGACGATCCTTCAACCCGGCATAGCTGACAGTCCTCAACTGAACGCCAGCAGCACGCGCAAGACGGCGGGCGGCTTCCTCAGTGTTGAGGCCGCGTTTCTCGACCCATAACCATAAATGCTCGCCATCGCCGGAGAGCGGGATGTCCAGCACTTCATCGACCTGAAAATCTTCGGCAGTCGCCTTGAGTACCGCGCTACCCAGCGGCTGGCCATAGGCTTGCGGGCCCAGCAGTTCTGATTCGGTCATGCGGACAGCAACAGCGCGACGGCGTGAACCGCGATGCCTTCTTCGCGACCGGTAAAGCCAAGCTTTTCAGTCGTAGTTGCCTTGACGTTCACTTGATCCAGATCGATCTGGAGATCCTCGGCGATCAATGCACGCATGGATTCAATGTGCGGAGCCATTTTGGGCGCCTGAGCGACAATCGTTGCGTCTACGTTGCCGACTTTCCAGCCTTTGCCCCGCACCAGAGTCAATACGTGGCGCAACAGCGCACGGCTGTCAGCACCTTTGAACTGCGGATCGGTGTCAGGGAAATGCTTGCCGATATCACCCAGCGCTGCGGCACCAAGCAAAGCATCGCTCAAGGCGTGCAACAGTACATCGCCATCGGAATGGGCAAGCAGGCCGAAACGGTGCGCGATGCGCACGCCACCCAAGGTGATGAAATCGCCTTCAGCGAAACGGTGCACATCATAGCCATGGCCAATACGCATAAAAAAACGCCCTGAAAAAAGTCAGGGCGTGATTCTACCTACTTTGTCGACGCTTAGCTGTTCAACGCGTCGCCATGATGCCGAAGGTGATCTTCGATGAAGCTGGCGATGAAGAAATAGCTGTGGTCATAACCCGGTTGCATACGCAATGTCAGGGGATGACCGGCCGCTTTGGCCGCCTGAACCAGTGCCTCGGGTTTAAGCTGATTAGCGAGGAAATCATCGCGATCGCCCTGGTCCACCAACATCGGCAACTTCTCGCGGGCATCGGCAATCAGTACGCTCGCATCCCATTCACGCCAGCGCGAACGCTCTTCACCGAGGTAGCGGGAAAAAGCTTTCTGGCCCCACGGACAATCCATCGGATTGGAAATGGGTGAGAACGCTGACACCGATTTGTAGCGGCCCGGATTGCGCAACGCGCAGACAAGAGCACCGTGGCCGCCCATGGAGTGACCGCTGATCCCGCGAGCCTGCGAAGCCGGGAAATGCGCTTCGACCAGAGCGGGCAGCTCGCTTACTACATAGTCGTGCATACGGTAATGCTTCGCCCAGGGCTCTTGCGTAGCATTGAGATAGAACCCGGCACCCAAACCAAAATCCCATGCGCCATCAGGATCACCGGCAACATCCGGTCCACGCGGACTGGTATCTGGCGCGACAATGATCAAGCCCAGCTCTGCTGCCACCCGCTGAGCGGCAGCCTTCTGCATGAAGTTTTCATCGGTGCAGGTCAGGCCCGAGAGCCAGTACAGCACCGGCAACTTACCGCCCTGCTCCGCCTGTGGCGGCAGATAAACGGCAAACACCATGTCACACCCAAGCACCTTGGAATGATGCTTGTAACGCTTGTGCCAACCGCCAAAACTTTTCTGGCAGGAAATATTCTCTAGAGCCATGGTCGTAAACTCCCAGGCACAAGCTACAAGCTTCAAGCTGCAAGAGGCGCGGAACCCTCTTGTAGCTTGTCGCTTGAAGCTTGCAACTGCTTAAAAGTGAATGACTGTGCGGATGCTTTTGCCTTCGTGCATCAAGTCGAATGCCTTGTTGATGTCTTCCAGCCCCATGGTATGGGTGATGAAAGTATCCAGCGGGATTTCGCCCTTCTGAGCCTTTTCAACATAGCTTGGCAGTTCGGTACGACCACGGACGCCACCGAAGGCTGAACCGCGCCAGACGCGACCGGTCACCAACTGGAATGGACGGGTCGCGATTTCCTGACCCGACGGGGCCACGCCGATGATTACCGACTCGCCCCAGCCTTTGTGGCAGCATTCCAGCGCAGCACGCATCAGATTCACGTTACCGATACATTCGAAGCTGTAATCCACACCGCCATCTGTCAATTCAACGATCACGTCCTGAATCGGCTTTTCATGATCTTTAGGGTTGATGAAGTCGGTAGCCCCCAGTTCACGCGCCACGTCGAATTTTGCCGGGTTGATGTCGATTGCGATGATGCGCGAGGCCTTGGCCATCTTCGCGCCAATGATTGCAGCCAGACCGATACCACCCAGACCGAAGATGGCGACAGTAGCGCCCTCCTCGACTTTGGCGGTATTGAGTACTGCACCGATGCCGGTGGTGACGCCGCAGCCGAGCAGACAGACTTTTTCCAGCGGTGCTTCTTTCGGAATTTTCGCCAGGGAAATTTCCGGCACCACGGTGTATTCGGAGAACGTCGAGCAGCCCATGTAGTGATAGACCGGCTGACCGTTGTAGCTGAAACGGGTAGTGCCGTCAGGCATCAGACCCTTGCCCTGAGTGGCACGCACTTTCTGACAGAGGTTGGTTTTGCCCGACAGGCAGAATTTGCACTCGCGGCATTCAGCAGTGTAAAGCGGGATGACGTGATCGCCCACCGCCAGGGAGGTAACGCCCTCGCCAATCGCTTCGACGATACCGCCACCTTCGTGACCGAGAATGCACGGGAACACGCCTTCCGAATCTGCACCCGACAAGGTGTAGGCGTCGGTATGGCACACACCGGTGGCAATCGTGCGAACCAAGACCTCACCCGCCTTCGGCGCTTCAACGTCGACTTCTACAATTTGCAGCGGTTCGTTAGGGGCGAAGGCAACTGCGGCACGTGACTTGATCATCGATCTTTCTCCAATGAAGTTAGTAATAGAAGCTGAAAACAATGGAAGGAGTGTAAAGCAGTGCCAGTTGATTAATAATCCGGTCAAAAGCAAAACATTATTGCTGAACAGGGATAATCGATGTACACCAATCGCTGGGAAGGTCTGGATGAGTTCGTGGCAGTGGCAGAGTGTGGCCAGTTCACGGCAGCCGCTGAGCGCATGGGTGTGTCGTCCTCGCACATCAGTCGCCAGATCGCTCGCCTCGAAGAGCGCCTGCAAACCCGACTGCTATATCGAAGCACGCGGCGTGTCGCGCTGACTGAAGCGGGTCAGACATTCCTGCACCACTGCCAGCGTCTGCAAGACGGACGTGAAGAAGCGCTGCGCGCCGTAGGCGATCTGACCAGTGAACCCAAAGGCCTGCTGCGTATGACCTGTGCCGTGGCCTATGGCGAGCGATTCATCACGCCCTTGGTGACACGCTTCATGGACCTGTACCCGCAGATCCGAGTGGAAATCCAGTTGAACAATGACACCCTGGACATGGTTCATGAGGGCCTTGATCTGGCCATTCGTCTCGGTCGATTGCAGGACTCCCGATTGGTCGCAACCCGCCTGGCGCCACGCAGGATGTACTTGTGCGCATCCCCGTCTTATCTGGAGCGTTACGGTCGGCCACATAGTGTGTCGGAGCTAAGTCGCCACAATTGCCTGATCGGCAGCAGTGATACCTGGGTGCTTCAGCAAAATGGGCGCGAGTTTTCCCAGCGCGTCCAGGGCAACTGGCGCTGCAACAGTGGTCAGGCGGTGCTGGATGCGGCGCTGCACGGCGTGGGGTTGTGCCAGCTGCCGGATTATTACGTGCTAAGCCATTTGAACAGCGGTGCGCTGGTTTCGTTACTGGAAGCCCATCAACCGCCCAATACCGCGGTCTGGGCGTTGTACCCGCAACAGCGGCACCTTTCGCCAAAGGTGCGCAAGCTGGTGGATTATCTGAAAGACGGGTTGGCAATGCGGGATGAGTACAAGTAACTCAATTCTCCGCGGGAGCGAATTCATTCGCGAAGGGGCCGGTAAATCCGCAACCGGTGCATCGATTGGAATGCCGCTTTCCCGGATGAATCCGGTCCCACAGGTCATTTGGCTGCCGTTAGACAGGATAGCGCCATGGACAACGGGGCGGATCCTGGACCTTAGCGATTGAACTCGCTGCGCCTTTGGCGCAACCACTCAAGATCCTCAGGACGAGTGACCTTGATATTGTCGGAACGACCTTCGATCAGCCGGGGTGACTGACCCGCCCATTCGATCGCGGAAGCCTCGTCGGTAATCGCGACGTTGGAAACCAGCCCGTCAGCCAACGCACGATGCAGCGCGCCGAGCCGGAACATCTGTGGCGTATAGGCCTGCCAGATCAAACTGCGATCTACGGTTTCAGTGACTCTGCCGTCAGGCCCCGCGCGTTTCAGCGTATCGCGGGCAGGAACCGCCAATAGCCCACCCACCGGGTCATCGGCCAACTCACTTAGCAGGTTATCAAGATCTGAACGCGCAAGATTGGGTCGCGCGGCGTCGTGAACCAACACCCAATCCTCATCTCCAGCACCTTGAGCATGCAGATACAGCAACGCGTTAAGCACTGAATCTGCGCGCTCCTTGCCGCCATCCACTCGCGCAATACGCGAATCCAGCGCACAAGGCAGGGCCGGCCAGTAAGGATCATCCACAGCCAGACTGATCACCAAGCCTTTAAGACGGGGGTGATCCAGAAAGCAAAGGAGGCTGTGTTGAAGAATTGTCATGCCGCCCAGTTGCAGGTACTGCTTGGGACGGTCTGCGGCCATACGGGCACCAACACCCGCGGCAGGAACCACTGCCCAGAAGGCCGGGAGGATGCTCTTTGTCATAGGGTCAGCTTCAAAGCCAGCTTCATTGTGCCAACTGATAAAGCGTCTCGCCGTCTTTGACCATACCCAACTCATGACGGGCACGCTCCTCGACGGTTTCCATACCTTTTTTCAATTCAAGCACTTCTGCGTCCATGACCCGGTTGCGCTCCAGCAATGCTTCGTTCTCGGCATGCTGATCGGCAATTTGCTGATTGAGGCTGGCAACCTGAGCCAGGCTCCCGTTACCAACCCACAGGCGATATTGCAGGCCCGCGAGCATCAGGATCAAGACCAGAAACAACCAGTTAGGACTGCGCATTGAATATCAGGTACCCAGTAAAAAAAGACAGCAGGGCCAACAACGTGAAGCTAGCAATACGAAAAAGGGACTGAGGGCATTGAGCCTGGCAGCGCCAGGCTCAATTACCGCAAGTCCGCATCGATACTGCCGAATCCTCCGAAAAATCGGAAGACTCTCACAGCACCGGCTGTCTTTTTACCATCTCGCTATCAACCGCGAAACTCGCCACGACCGCGATAAACAGCCTTGGCACCCAGCTGCTCTTCGATGCGAAGCAGCTGGTTGTACTTGGAGATACGGTCAGAACGGCTCAACGAACCGGTCTTGATCTGGCCTGCCGAGGTGCCCACCGCCAGATCGGCAATAGTGGAATCTTCGGTTTCGCCAGAACGGTGCGAGATAACGGCGGTATAACCGGCAGCCTTGGCCATCTGAATGGCTTCCAGCGTCTCGGTCAACGTGCCGATCTGGTTGAACTTGATCAGAATCGAGTTACCGATCTTCTTCTCAATGCCTTCCTTGAGAATTTTGGTATTGGTCACGAACAGGTCGTCACCTACCAGCTGGACCTTGTCGCCGATCTTGTCGGTGAGAATTTTCCAGCCATCCCAATCGGATTCGTCCAGGCCATCTTCAATGGAGATGATCGGGTGCTTGCTGACCAGATCAGCCAGGTAGTCGGCGAACCCGGCAGAGTCGTACTCGCCTTCTTCGCTCAGAACGTATTTGCCGTTCTTGTAAAACTCGCTCGCCGCACAGTCCAGCGCCAGGGTCACGTCGGTACCCAGCTTGTAGCCTGCGTTGGCGACAGCTTCGGCGATAGCGTCCAGTGCATCGGCATTGGAGTTGAGGTCAGGTGCGAAACCACCTTCGTCACCTACGGCGGTGTTCAGGCCACGAGCCTTCAGCACAGCTTTGAGGTGATGGAAAATCTCGGTGCCCCAGCGCAGGCCTTCAGAGAAGGTCTTGGCGCCGACAGGCTGAATCATGAATTCCTGAATGTCGATGTTGTTATCGGCATGCTCGCCACCGTTGATGATGTTCATCATCGGAACCGGCATCGAATAAACACCCGGTGTACCGTTCAGGTTGGCAATGTGCGCGTACAACGGCAGGTCCTGATCCTGGGCAGCGGCTTTCGCGGCGGCCAGAGATACAGCGAGGATCGCGTTGGCGCCCAGGCTGGCTTTGTTTTCAGTACCGTCCAGCGCAATCATGGCGCGGTCCAGCGCTTGCTGATCAACCGGATCCTTGCCCAGCAACAGGTCGCGAATCGGACCATTGATGTTGGCTACAGCCTTGAGAACGCCCTTGCCCAGGTAACGGCTCTTGTCGCCATCACGCAGCTCCAGCGCCTCGCGCGAGCCGGTTGAAGCACCGGACGGTGCGCATGCGCTACCGATGATGCCGTTGTCGAGGAGCACATCTGCTTCCACGGTGGGATTGCCACGGGAGTCGAGAACTTCACGACCTTTGATGTCGACGATTTTTGCCATTGTTGTAAACACTCCAAGATTGACGAAAACGACGCAGCTGGGAAATGCTTGCCGCTCCAGGGCTCAATGCAGGGCAGACCTTAGAGCGACAAACCCCGACCTGGGGTCGGGGGATGTAAGCGTGCGGCACTTTACCGGAGGGCAACCCTCCGGAGAAGCAGCTTTAAGCGGTTTCTACTACCGGGAAGCTTTTGACCAACTCATCCAGAGCCTTTAGCTGAGCCAGGAACGGCTCCAGCTTGTCCAGACGCAAGGCGCAAGGGCCATCGCATTTGGCATTGTCAGGATCAGGATGCGCCTCAAGGAACAGTCCGGCGAGGTTTTGACTGATGCCAGCCTTCGCCAGTTCCAAAACCTGTGCACGACGACCGCCGGCAGAGTCCGAACGGCCACCCGGCATTTGCAGGGAGTGGGTCACGTCGAAAAATACCGGATACTCGAACTGCTTCATGATGCCGAAGCCAAGCATGTCTACAACCAGATTGTTGTAGCCAAAACTCGAACCGCGCTCACAGAGGATCAACTGATCGTTACCGGCTTCCTCACACTTGTTCAGGATGTGCTTCATTTCCTGAGGCGCGAGGAACTGGGCTTTCTTGATGTTGATCACGGCACCCGTACGGGCCATGGCAACGACGAGATCAGTTTGACGCGACAAGAAGGCAGGCAACTGGATGATGTCGCAGACTTCGGCTACGACTTTCGCCTGCTCTGGTTCATGCACGTCAGTGATCAGCGGCACATTGAAGGTCTTTTTGACTTCTTCAAAGATCCGCATGCCCTCTTCCAGGCCAGGGCCACGATAAGAGTGCATGGACGAGCGGTTGGCTTTATCGAAGCTGGCCTTGAACACGTAAGGGATACCGAGCTTTTCGGTAACCCGTACGTACTCTTCGCAGATCTGCATGGCCATGTCCCGGGACTCGAGGACGTTCATGCCACCGAAAAGCACCATTGGCTTGTCATTGGCAATTTCGATCGAGCCGACGCGGATAGTTTTCTGAGCCATGTTCTGGATTTCCCGAATCAAGAATTTTTCTTGTGCTGAGTCAGTGCTGCCTTGACGAAGCCACTGAACAGCGGATGGCCATCGCGAGGTGTCGAGGTGAACTCAGGGTGGAACTGGCAGGCAACGAACCATGGATGATCCGGGGCTTCAACCACTTCTACCAGCGCACCATCACCGGAGCGACCCGACACTTTCAGGCCAGCTTCAAGCAACTGCGGCAAGAGGTTGTTGTTCACTTCATAGCGATGACGATGACGCTCGACGATCACGTCGCTGGCGTAGCAATCGTGCACCAGCGAACCTGGCTCAAGCTGACATTCCTGAGCGCCCAGACGCATGGTGCCGCCCAGATCGGAGCTTTCAGTACGGGTTTCAACTGCGCCGGTGGCGTCAGCCCACTCGGTGATCAGACCTACAACAGCGTGTGCGCCATTGCGATCGAATTCAGTGGAGTTGGCGTCCTTCCAGCCCAGTACGTTACGAGCGTATTCGATCACGGCCACTTGCATGCCCAGGCAGATCCCCAGGTATGGCACCTTGTTTTCACGAGCAAACTGAACAGCAGTGATCTTGCCTTCGACGCCACGCAGACCGAAGCCGCCAGGCACCAGGATCGCATCAACGCCTTCCAGCAGAGCAGTGCCTTGATTCTCGATGTCTTCAGAGTCGATGTAGCGCAGGTTGACCTTGGTACGGTTGGTGATGCCAGCGTGACTCATCGCTTCGATGAGCGACTTGTAAGCGTCCAGCAGTTCCATGTATTTGCCGACCATGGCGATGGTAACTTCATGCTCAGGATTGAGCTTGGCGTCTACCACAGCGTCCCACTCGGACAGGTCGGCACTGTTGCACTGCAGGCCAAAGCGCTCAACGACGAAGTCATCCAGACCCTGAGAGTGCAGGATGCCAGGGATCTTGTAGATGGTGTCAGCGTCTTCAAGCGCGATAACTGCACGCTCTTCCACGTTGGTGAACTGAGCGATCTTGCGACGCGAAGAAATATCGATCGGGTGATCGGAACGGCATACCAGAACGTCAGGCTGCAAGCCGATGGAACGCAATTCCTTCACCGAGTGTTGGGTCGGCTTGGTTTTGGTTTCGCCAGCAGTCGCAATGTAAGGAACCAGTGTCAGGTGCATCAGCATGGCGCGCTTGGCACCCACTTCGAAACGCAACTGGCGGATCGCTTCCAGGAACGGTTGCGACTCGATATCACCTACGGTGCCGCCAATCTCGACCAGAGCGACGTCGGCATCGCCTGCGCCCTTGATGATCCGGCGTTTGATTTCGTCGGTGATGTGCGGAATGACCTGAATGGTCGCGCCCAGATAATCACCACGGCGCTCTTTGCGCAGGACGTGTTCGTACACACGGCCAGTGGTGAAGTTGTTGTTCTGGGTCATGGTCGTGCGGATGAACCGCTCGTAGTGGCCAAGGTCCAGGTCGGTTTCGGCGCCGTCATGCGTGACGAACACCTCACCGTGCTGGAACGGACTCATGGTGCCCGGATCGACGTTGATATAGGGGTCAAGCTTGAGCATGGTGACCTTAAGTCCCCGCGCCTCCAGGATGGCCGCCAATGAAGCCGAGGCAATGCCTTTCCCCAATGAAGAAACAACACCGCCCGTGACGAAGATGTAGCGCGTCATGAAAAACCCTAGAAGTCTGCGTTAAAGCGGTCAGAGCCGCCGGGGAAAGCGAAGGAAGGCCGAAGCCCCCGATTACCGACAAAATTCACGGTGAACTCCCGAACTGCTGCGTTGAAACGGACTGACTGAAAAAGCCTGTCAATTGCGCGCCACATTTAAGAATCATCCAGCAAAGACTGGTTGGTAACCGGCAACTCATGTCGATCCAAAAGGATCCACAGAAGCTGTATCAAGAAGGGAGCGTAGTCTACCGGAATTGGGCTTTCAGCTCAAACTTTGGTCATTCGTCGGTGGCACCCAGTGCAACATCCAGCTTTCATGGCCGCAAACATTGAGTGCGGGCAGGTTCGCCACGGCCAAAAACTCGCCCTCGCGGAACAGCAGCGGCAATCGGCCGCGGACAAATAACGGTATTTCGCACTCATTGAGCAGCCGTTTCAGGTCGCGATGCCCCCGGCCGGGCAGGTTCAGAACTTCCCCACCAAGACGATATCGCACCTCCAGGGCTCCAGAAGGTACGTCACCCTCAATGAACAGCTGACCATTACCCGGCAGGTCCAGTTGCCGACACGCATCGGGCCAGACTCCGACAGCTTGCATCGGCCGCAACCAGTTGTCGGAAAGCCACCAGATGCGCCCTTGATCGCGGTGCAATTCGCCATCAGTGAGACGCCAGACAGGACGCCCTCCCTGCCCTGCGTCGCGCAGACTTTCCCAACCCGCCCAATGATCGCTGTCCGGAAGACGGGTCAGCGGCGCCAGCCAGTGGCGCAATGCATTGCGTTGCCGTGCAGGGGAAAGCGTGGCCAGCGCAGGTAGCGCCAACGAGGGCACATTGATCCACGCATAGGGACCAGCAACGTTCGCATTCGCCAGATCCACCGAAGCTAATTCATCCAGCAACTGCTGAGCTTCATCCAGATGAGCGGCAGCACGCGCGATATTGGTGGCTGCCTGCGGCCAACGAGCCTTGATCACCGGCAGCACTTCATTGCGCAAGTGATTTCGGGCAAAGCGCGAATTACTGTTGCTAGGGTCGTCCACCCAGCTCAATCCGTGTGCGGCGGCGTAAAGCCTTAACTCTTCGCGGGACACCCCCAACAATGGCCTTACCAACTGGCCGCGACCCAAGGCGCGACTGACAGGCATCCCCGCCAACCCGCGCAAACCTGCGCCGCGCAGCAGGCGAAAAAGCAAAGTTTCAGCCTGATCATCCCGATGCTGCCCGGTCAGCAGCACCTCATCGCCGCTTAACTGCCCGCTGAACGCCTTATAGCGTGCATCCCGGGCAGCCTGCTCCAGACTGGCACCGGGCATCACCTGTACGCTGACGACGTGCAGAGGAACGCTCAGCGCCTGACAAACCTGCTGGCAATGCACAGGCCACGCTTCAGCAGCAGGCTGCAGGCCGTGATGGACGTGAATGGCTTTAATGACAGGCAGGTGTTCGCGCTTGGCGAGTTCAGCCAGGAGGTGCAGTAATACCGTGGAGTCCAGGCCACCAGAGAAACCGATGTGCCAGACCGGCGCGTTACGCCAGGGGGCCATGGCTTGAAGAAGCCTGGCGGGGAGATCATGACGGGGGGAGATGGATGTAGCCATTAGATATTAGTGCTTCCCGTGGGAGCGAATTCATTCGCGAAGAGGCCGGTACAGCCGACACATCGTCATCGTCAAACTGAATGCCTTCGCGAATAAATTCGCTCCCACAAGAACGCGATTGAAGCGTCGCCTCTAAATCAGAGACCGTAGCTCATCAAACGATCATAACGACGAGCCAGCAGCGCATCGTTGTCCAGCTTCTTGAGCATTGCCAGCTGGCTGCTCAATTCCTGACGAATTGCCAGTGCAGCAGCGGCAGGATCGCGATGTGCACCACCCAGCGGTTCGCCGATGACTTTATCAACAATACCCAGGCCTTTCAGACGCTCAGCCGTGATGCCCATGGCTTCAGCAGCATCAGGTGCCTTTTCGGCGGTTTTCCACAGAATCGAAGCACAGCCTTCCGGGGAGATAACCGCGTAGGTGGAGTACTGCAACATGTTGAGCTGATCACAAACACCGATTGCCAACGCACCGCCCGAACCACCTTCGCCGATAACCGTGGCGATGATTGGCGTTTTCAGACGGGCCATGACCCGCAGGTTCCAGGCAATGGCTTCGCTCTGGTTACGCTCTTCAGCGTCGATACCCGGGTAAGCGCCCGGTGTGTCGATGAAGGTCAGGATCGGCATCTTGAAACGCTCGGCCATTTCCATCAGACGGCAGGCTTTGCGATAGCCCTCTGGGCGTGGCATACCGAAGTTACGACGAACTTTCTCACGCACTTCACGGCCTTTCTGATGGCCGATCACCATAACTGGCTGGCCTTCCAGACGGGCAATACCGCCGACGATTGCAGCGTCGTCGGAGAAATGACGGTCGCCATGCAGCTCATCGAACTCGGTGAAGATGTGCTGAATGTAGTCCAGCGTGTACGGACGACGCGGGTGACGCGCCATACGTGCAATCTGCCAACTGGTCAGGTTGCCGAAAATGCTTTCGGTCAGCGTGTTGCTCTTGTCTTGCAGTCGCGAGATTTCGTCGCCGATGTTCAGCGAGTTGTCATTACCCACCAAGCGCAATTCTTCGATCTTGGCTTGCAGGTCAGCGATCGGCTGTTCGAAATCAAGAAAATTCGGGTTCATAGGCATCCGTCTTGGGTCGACGGCCAAGAGGCCGGCCGGTTGATCCGTTAGCGCCTTACCTTACGGGAACAGGCGCATTCAGGTCGAGTTTAAAAAATTCTGGGCTGATGCTTTCAGCGATACTGCAGGAAGACGTTCTCACGCCCGAACTGGTCACGCAGAGCTTGAATCAAGCTGTCTGCAGGATCAATTCGCCACGCTTCGCCAAACTGCAACAAGGCCTTGGCATCCAGCCCGGTGTAATCCAGGGTAATCGGGCAAGCACCACGATGGCGCTTGCACAGATCGCCCAGCCAGCGCAGCCGGTCGCCTTTAAGCGCTTCGGCACGTACGGTCAGACGCAAGCTTTCTGCCAGGTTGGTACGTGCATCTTCGATGCTCATCACCCGTTTGGCACGCAAGCGCAGCCCGCCAGAGAAATCGTCGTTGCTGACCTCACCCTCGACCACCACCATGGCGTCAGTCTGCAGCAAGGCCTGAGCAGAATGGAACGCTTCGGCAAACAGCGAAGCTTCTATTCGCCCCGAGCGGTCGTCAAGGGTGATAAACCCCATCTTGTCGCCCTTCTTGTTCTTCATGACCCGCAACGCAATGATCAGGCCGGCGACGGTCTGGGTATCACGAGCAGGCTTGAGATCGATGATTCGTTGCCGTGCAAAGCGGCGAATCTCGCCTTCGTATTCGTCAATCGGGTGCCCGGTCAGGTACAAGCCAAGAGTCTCTTTCTCACCGCGTAACCGGTCTTTGAGACTCCCCTCCTTCGCCTTGCGGTGATTGGCATACACATCGGTGTCTTCTTCTACGAACAACCCGCCAAACAGGTCCGAGTGACCGCTGTCGTGACTGCGCGCTGTTTGCTCCGCGGCCTGAATGGCTTCGACCAGCGACGCCAGCAGCACCGCGCGGTTGCGGTCGATATTGGCCTGATACGCTTTAGGTTCGGTTTCGAAGTAGGGACCGAGGCGATCAAGCGCGCCGCTGCGAATCAAACCGTCGAGAGTCCGTTTGTTGACCCGTTTGAGATCAACCCGCGCACAGAAATCGAACAGATCCTTGAACGGTCCGGCCTCACGCGCTTCAGTAATCGCCTCAACCGGGCCTTCGCCCACACCTTTGATCGCGCCGAGGCCATAAATAATGCGGCCATCTTCGCTCACCGTGAACTTGTACTCGGAGGTATTCACGTCGGGCGCGTCCAGGCGCAGCTTCATGATCCGCACTTCTTCGATCAAGGTGACGACCTTGTCGGTGTTGTGCATATCCGCGGACAGTACCGCAGCCATGAACGGTGCCGGGTAGTGCGCCTTCAGCCACGCGGTCTGGTAGGAAACCAGACCATAGGCGGCCGAGTGAGACTTGTTGAAGCCATAACCGGCGAACTTCTCTACCAGGTCGAAAATGTTACCTGCCAGATCCGGGTCAATATTGTTGGTCTTGCAACCCTCAATGAAACCGCCCCGCTGCTTGGCCATTTCCTCAGGCTTTTTCTTACCCATCGCACGACGAAGCATGTCAGCGCCGCCGAGGGTATAGCCAGCCATGACCTGCGCAATCTGCATCACCTGTTCTTGATAAAGAATGATGCCGTAGGTAGGTGCCAGAACCGGTTTCAGCCCATCGTACTGGTAGTCGACGTGCGGGTAGGACAGCTCGGCACGACCGTGCTTACGGTTGATAAAGTCATCAACCATGCCCGATTGCAGCGGGCCGGGACGGAACAGGGCAACCAGTGCGATCAAGTCTTCCAGGCAGTCGGGCTTGAGCTTCTTGATCAGCTCTTTCATACCGCGCGACTCAAGCTGGAACACCGCCGTCGTTTCGGCTTTCTGCAGCAACTGATAGGTCGGCGCGTCATCCAGTGGAATGAAGGCGATATCCAGCGGCTCTTCGTTGACCTTGGCGCGATCGCGGTTAATCGTCTTCAGCGCCCAGTCGATAATGGTCAGAGTCCGCAGACCGAGGAAGTCGAACTTCACCAGCCCTGCAGCCTCGACATCATCCTTGTCGAACTGGGTTACCAGACCGCTGCCCTCTTCGTCGCAATAAATCGCCGAAAAGTCAGTCAGCTTGGTCGGAGCGATAACCACACCACCGGCGTGCTTGCCGACGTTACGCACAATGCCTTCAAGCTTGCGCGCCATTTCCCAGATTTCGGCAGCCTCTTCATCGACTTTGAGGAAGTCGCGGAGAATCTCCTCCTGTTCGTAGGCTTTCTCCAGCGTCATGCCGACTTCGAACGGGATCATCTTCGACAGACGATCGGCCAGCCCATAAGACTTGCCCTGCACCCGAGCCACGTCGCGCACCACCGCCTTGGCGGCCATGGAACCGAAGGTGATGATCTGGCTTACCGCATTGCGGCCGTACTTCTCGGCCACGTAATCAATCACGCGGTCACGACCATCCATGCAGAAGTCGACGTCGAAGTCGGGCATGGATACCCGCTCCGGGTTCAGGAACCGCTCGAACAGCAGGTCATATTCCAGCGGATCAAGGTCAGTAATTTTCTGTACATAGGCCACCAGCGACCCGGCGCCCGATCCCCGGCCCGGACCTACCGGCACGCCGTTGCTCTTGGCCCACTGGATAAAGTCCATCACGATCAGGAAGTAACCCGGGAATCCCATCTGGATGATGATATCCAGCTCGAAATTCAACCGGTCGACATAGACCTGACGCTTGGCTTCATAGTCCGGGGTGGTGTCTTTAGGCCAAAGCACCGCAAGGCGTTCTTCCAGGCCGTCAAACGATACCTTGCGGAAGTACTCGTCGATGGTCATGCCATCCGGAATCGGGTAGTCAGGCAGGAAGTGAGTGCCCAGCTTCACATCGATGTTGCAGCGCTTGGCGATTTCCACCGAGTTTTCCAGCGCTTCCGGCAGGTCGCTGAACAGCTCGGCCATTTCCTCGGCGCTTTTCAGATACTGCTGATCGCTGTAATTGTGCGAGCGGCGCGGGTCGTCCAGCGCACGCCCTTCACCGATGCAGACACGGGTTTCATGCGCTTCGAAATCTTCCTGCTTGATGAATCGCACATCGTTGGTCGCCACCAGCGGCGCACCATGGCGCTCTGCCAGAGCCACCGCCGCGTGCAGGTGCTCTTCGTCGTTGGCGCGGTTGGTCCGCTGCACTTCGACATAGAAACGATCGGGGAAAACCGCCATCCATTCGCGCAATAGTTGGTCCGCGTCGGCCGGGTTGTTACCCAGCAACGCCATGCCAATCTCGCCTTCCTTCGCCGCAGATAGTGCGATCAGGCCTTCGTTGGCTTCGGCCACCCACTCGCGCTCAATGATGATCTGGCCGTTGCGCTGACCATCAATGAAGCCACGGGAAATCAGCTCAGTGAGATTTCGGTAGCCCTTGGCATTCATGACCAGCAGGCTGATGCGGCTCAACGCTGCATCTTCGTCCTTGTTCGACAGCCACAGGTCTGCACCGCAGATAGGCTTGATCCCCGCGCCCATTGCCGCCTTGTAGAACTTGACCAGCGAGCACAAGTTGTTCTGATCAGTCACCGCCACGGCAGGCATATTCATGGCTGCGAGGGTTTTGACCAGCGGTTTGACCCGTACCAGGCCATCGACCAGCGAATATTCGGTGTGCAGGCGTAGATGAACGAAAGAAGCCGGCATGGAGATCCTATAGCGCTAGAACAAAAACGAAGGCCCGGATTGTACCGGGCCTTTGGCAAAACATCAGCCCACTGTCAGCTCAATGGGAAAATCGACGATGAGGACAACGCTGACTGAATCATTGCATCACGCGCCTCATAGGCAGCCCGCACTGGCCCGAACGAACGCCGATGAATGGGCGTCGGCCCCAGGCGCGCAAGGGCTTCAAGATGAACAGGCGTTGGATAGCCCTTGTGTCCGCCAATGCCGTAACCCGGATACTTGAGTTCCATGGCCGCCATTTCACGGTCACGACTGACCTTGGCGAGAATAGACGCAGCTGCAATGGCCGGTACCTTGGAATCACCCTGCACCACCGGCGCACTGGGTACTGACAACTGAGGGCAACGGTTGCCATCGATCAATGCCAGCTTCGGCGTGATCATCAAGCCTTCCACAGCACGCTTCATGGCGAGCATGGTGGCGTGCAGAATGTTCAGTTCGTCGATCTCTTCGACTTCCGCCCGGGCAATATGCCAGGACAGCGCCTTCTCACAGATTTCATCGAACAGCAGCTCGCGCTTGGCCTCGGTCAGCTTCTTCGAATCATTGAGCCCCAGAATCGGGCGGCGCGGGTCGAGAATCACCGCTGCTGTCACCACCGCACCACAAAGCGGCCCGCGGCCCACTTCATCAACGCCGGCAACCAGCTCCTCGACCAGATTAAAATCCAGACCCATTTGCATTGAACGCGAACTCACAGTGAAGGCGAATGGCCAATCAGGCTCAACACCGCCTCGGCGGCCTGATTGGATGCATCGCGACGCAAGGTCCGGTGTATTTCGTCAAAGCCCGCAGTCTGCGCAGCGCCATCATCCAGCAACGGCAGCAGCTGCTGCACCAACGCTTCAGCGGTGGCGTCATCCTGCAACAACTCCGGCACCAGCAGACGCTGCGCAAGAAGGTTGGGCAGCGAGACGTAAGGGCTTTTCACCAGACGCTTGAGTATCCAGAAGGTCAGCGGTGCCAGACGATAGGCAACCACCATTGGACGCTTGTAAAGCAGTGCTTCCAGTGTCGCGGTGCCCGACGCGATCAATACCGCATCGCAGGCGGCCAGCGCCACATGGGAGCGGCCGTCGAGCAGCAACACCTGCAACTCGCGACCCACCAGCAACTGTTCGATCTGTGCGCGACGCTGCGGACTGGCGCACGGCAGCACAAAGCGGACATCAGGACGTGAGGCCAGCAGGCGCTCGGCAGCATCAAAGAACAGACTGCCCAGACGCCCCACTTCACCACCGCGACTGCCCGGCATCAACGCTACGACAGGCCCATCGCCCAGGCCTAATTCGGCGCGCGCGGCAGCGCGGTCGGCCTGTAGCGGAATGGTGTCAGCCAGCGGATGCCCGACGAATTTGACCGGCACACCTTTCTCTTCATAAAAACGAGCTTCGAAAGGCAGCAGGGTCAACATCAGGTCGCAGCCTTCACGAATCTTGAGGACCCGCTTCTGCCGCCACGCCCACACAGACGGGCTGACGTAGTGCACCGTTTTTATTCCGGCACGACGCAACTGAAGCTCGATGTTGAGTGTGAAGTCCGGCGCGTCGATACCAATGAAGACATCAGGCTTTTGATCGATGAGAGTCTGAATCAACAGCTTGCGTCGAGCCATCAGCTCACGCAGTCGACCCAGCACTTCGACAAGCCCCATCACCGACAGACGCTCCATCGGGAAGTACGACACCATGCCCTCGGCTTCCATCAGCGGACCGCCGACACCGATGAACTCGACATGAGGATGACGCGCCTTGATGGCGCGCATGAGACCAGAGCCGAGAATATCCCCCGACGCCTCGCCAGCGACTAAAGCGACACGCAATACGCTGGACATGATTAGCGGGTGATGCCGCGGGTCGAGGTCTGAATAGACTCAAGAAACAGAGCGACCTCTGGGAACTGGGCAGCAGGCTCAGCCAGGTCGGCAATGGCCTGATCAACCGTCAGCCCCTGCCGATAAACCACTTTGTAGGCCCGACGCAGCGCGTGAATGGCTTCTTCGGTGAAGCCGCGGCGGCGCATGCCTTCAAAGTTCATGCTCCGCGCTTCGGCAGGGTTGCCGAACACGGTTACAAATGCAGGAACGTCCTTGCCAATGGCCGTCCCCATACCGGAAAAACTATGGGCACCAATATGGCAATACTGATGGACCAGGGTGAAACCGGACAGGATCGCCCAATCCGCAACATGCACATGACCCGCTAACGCGGTGTTGTTAACCAGAATGCAGTTGTTGCCGATGACGCTGTCATGACCGATGTGTGCATAGGCCATGATCAGGTTGTGGTCGCCAATCGTGGTTTCAGCACGGTCCTGAATAGTCCCACGGTGAATCGTCACACCCTCACGAATCACGTTGTGATCGCCAATGACCAGACGCGTCGCCTCACCCTTGTACTTGAGATCGGGTGTGTCCTCGCCTACCGAGGAAAACTGGTAGATACGATTGTGCTTACCGATCCGGGTCGGGCCACGCAGGATCACGTGAGGCCCAACCACTGTACCCTCGCCAATTTCCACACCGGCTCCGATGATCGACCACGGGCCGACCTCCACATTGTCAGCCAGGACGGCTGTCGGATCGATGATTGCGCGAGGGTCAATTAAACTCATAGTTTACGTTCCGCACAGATGATTTCTGCGGAGCAAACCGGCTTGCCGTCGACCGAAGCCTGGCATTCGAACTTCCAGATCTGACGCTTGCAGCTGAGGAACTTCGCTTCAAGAATCAACTGGTCGCCCGGCAGCACAGGCTGGCGGAAACGCAGTTTGTCCGAGCCCACGAAATAATACAGTGTGCCATCAGCAGGTTTGGCACCCAGCATTTTGAAGCCAAGGATACCGGCCGCTTGTGCCATCGCCTCAATGATCAACACACCCGGCATGATTGGATGCGCAGGGAAGTGCCCGTTGAAAAACGGTTCATTGATGCTGACGTTTTTATAAGCACGAATACTTTTGCTCTCTACATCGAGCTCAACGACACGATCCACCAAAAGGAACGGGTAGCGGTGTGGCAAGTATTCGCGAATTTCGTTGATGTCCATCATTTCGAGGGGAAGCCTGTAGTCAAGATTGGGAGTGCGCGGCAATTGCGCTGCACTCCTCTGCAAATCAAGGAAGCAATTTATCGGCAGTGCGCGCTTGATATGAAAAAAGTATCAGCCATCTGATGAAGCATTAACGCCTGAGGTCACTGCCTCAACAATCTTTTCCAGTTTTTGCAGTCGACGCGCCATGTCGTCGAGCTTGCGAATACGTGCAGCGCTTTTACGCCACTCGCCTGCAGGCTGCATGGCAGTCCCCGATGAATAAGAACCTGGCTCGGTAATCGAATGGGTCACCATCGTCATGCCGGTGATAAAAACGCCATCGCAGATGTCGATATGCCCAACCAGCCCAACACCACCGGCAAGCATGCAGTGCTTGCCGATTTTGGTACTGCCGGAGATACCCACGCACGCGGCCATCGCCGTGTGATCGCCAATCTGCACGTTGTGGGCGATCTGAATCTGGTTATCCAGCTTCACACCGTTACCGATGCGGGTGTCAGCCAGCGCGCCGCGGTCAATGGCGGTATTCACGCCAATTTCCACATCGTCGCCTATCAGCACACCACCAATCTGGGCAATCTTCTGCCAGATACCCTTCTCGTTGGCAAAGCCGAAGCCTTCGCCGCCCAGAACAGCACCCGATTGAATGACTACTCGCTTACCGATGCGCACGTCGTGATAAAGCGTAACGCGTGGAGCTAGCCAGCCGCCCTCACCGATTTCGCACCGGGCACCAATAAAACACTGGGCACCGACGGTAACGCCCGCAGCGATCCGCGCTCCGCTCTCGATCACAGCGAAAGCACCGATGCTCGCCGCAGGATCAATCTGCGCGTCATCAGCGATGACTGCTGTCGGATGGATTCCGGCAACGGCCTTGGGCTTGGGATCGAACAGATGGGAGATACGCGCGTAAGCCAGATAGGGATCCGGCACCAGCAATGCATCGCCAGCATACGAATCCGCGTCAGCAGGCTTCAACAGCACCGCAGAGGCTTGAGTATCAACGAGGAATTTACGGTATTGCGGATTTGCCAGGAAACTGACCTGACCTGGACCGGCCTCTTGCAAAGTGGCCAGCCCGGTAATTTCTTTATCCTGAGAACCACGCAGCGTGGCCCCCAGGAACTCGGCCAACTCGCCGAGCTTGATAGTCGCGGTCATAGGTTACTTCAGCTGGTTCATGCGCTCGATGACCTGGCGAGTAACGTCGTACTGTGGCTTGACGTCAATCACTGCACCGCGCTCGAAGACCAGGTCAAATGCACCTTTCTTGATCACTTCTTCCACTGCCTGATCCAGCTTGGGCTTGAGTTGCTTGAGCATTTCACGATCGGCAACGGCTTTCGCTTCGTTCAGTTCCTTGGACTGGAACTGGAAGTCACGGGCTTTTTGCTTGAACTCAAGCTCAAGACGCTCGCGCTCTGGCTGGGCCATTTTGTCGCCGCCGCTTACCAGACGATCCTGGATACCCTTGGCACTGCTTTCCAGAGTCTTCAGTTTGGTCAGTTGCGGACCGAACTTCTTCTCGGCATCAACGGCGTATTTCTTGGCCGCATCAGATTCAAGCAAAGCCATTTGATAGTTCAGAACGGCAATTTTCATGTCGGCAAAAGCCGGGCCTGCTGCCAGAACGGTTGCCAGCAGTACCAATTGAGTCAACTTACGCACGATGCACTCCTACAGAATTCGCTGTCGTTATCTAAAATCAGACGCTTAGAAAGTCTGACCAAGGGAAAATTGGAAAACCTGGGTTTCAGTATCGTCATCCGGTTTCTTGATCGGCATCGCCAGAGCGAAGCTCAAAGGACCGAGCGCGGTAATCCAGGTCACACCTACACCAACAGAACTGGCCATACCGGAGAAGTCGACGTCATTACATTCAACTTTCTTGCCGTTGAGCGTCCGGTTGGAATTGCAGTTGGTGTCGAACACGTTACCCACGTCCCAGAACAGCGAAGTGCGCAGGGAGCGTTGGTCTTTGATGAACGGCAGAGGGAACATGACCTCTACGCCACCTTGAACCAGTACGTTACCACCGAACGGAAGTGGATCCTGGTCCGGGTCAGCAGCGGTGCCTGGCTTGGTACCGGTACTAGGCGTACTGCGCGGCCCCAGGGTGCTGTCCTTGAAACCACGAACCGAGTTGAAGCCACCGGCATAGTAGTTCTCATAGAACGGCAGACCGGAGGTCGAACCATAGCCGTCGCCATAACCCAGCTCAGTGTGCAGACGCAGGGTGTAGTTATCGGTGATCGGGTGGAAGTACTGAGCACGGTAGTCGAGTTTGTAGAACGACAGGTCGCTACCCGGCAATGTAGTTTCCAGCACGAGGCTTTGCGAGTGACCACGCGTCGCCAGTACACCTTTGTTCAGAGTGGACTCGGACCAGCCGATCGAACCCTTGAAGTTCAGGTACTTGTCGCCTTCCTTGTCCACGAAATCAAAGATTTCGTCGACGGTGTAGGTACCGGTCTTGATTTCGTCCTGCTGCACGGTCAGGCCGTAAGTCAGACGCGAAGTTTCGTTGATCGGGTAGCCCATGCTGATACCAGCACCGAGGCTGTCTACCGCATAGCTCGCAACGTCAACATCAAGATCGTCGTAATCGGTGGTGCGGTAGAACGCGTTGTAACCCAGGCTCACACCATCAGCGGTCCAGTACGGATCGACATAGCTGAAGTTGTAACGGCTCTGATATTCGCTGCGGGTCAGGCCGATGCTGACCTTGTTACCAGTACCGAGGAAGTTGTTCTGGCTGATCGAACCGCCAAGAATCAGACCGGCGCTCTGGGCGAAACCGACACTGGCGGTAATCGAGCCGGAGGCCTGCTCTTCTACGGCGTAGTTAACATCAACCTGGTCGTCGGTGCCTGGAACCGCCGGAGTCTCAACGTTCACTTCCTTGAAGAAGCCCAGACGATCCAGACGGGTCTTGGACTGGTCGATCAGATAGGTCGAAGCCCACCCGCCTTCCATCTGGCGCATTTCACGACGCAACACTTCGTCAGCAGATTTGGTGTTTCCGCGGAAGTTGATGCGGTTCACATAAGCACGTTTGCCAGGATCAACCACGAAAGTGATGTCGACGGTGTGATCTTCATCATTCGGTGTAGGCACGCCGTTGACGTTGGCGAAGGTATAGCCTTCGTTACCCAGACGACGAGTGATCAGCTCGGAGGTCGTGGTCATGACCTTGCGCGAGAAAACCTGGCCAGGCTTGACCAGCAGCAGGGACTTGACCTGATCTTCCGGAACCTTGAGGTCACCGCTCAGCTTGACGGACTTGACGCTGTACTTCTGGCCTTCGTTAACGTTGACCGTGATGTAGACGTTTTTCTTGTCAGGCGTGATCGACACCTGAGTCGAGGCGATATCCATGTTGATATAGCCGCGATCGAGATAGTACGAACGCAGACGTTCGAGGTCGCCGGACAGTTTTTCCCGGGCGTACTTGTCGTCGTTCTTGAAGAAGGAAAGCCAGTTGGTGGTCTTGAGTTCAAACAGGTCGATCAGGTCTTCATCAGGGAAAACGCTGTTACCCACCACGTTGATGTGCTGGATGGAGGCGACCGTGCCTTCGTTGATGTTGATCTTCAGGCCAACGCGGTTGCGTGGCTGGGCAACGACTTCAGTCGCGACTTCAGCCGAATAACGACCTTGAGCAACATACTGACGTTGCAGCTCGTTGCGCACACCTTCGAGAGTTGCCCGCTGGAAGATTTCACCTTCAGCCAGACCCGACTGTTTCAGACCTTTCATCAGGTCTTCAGTAGAGATGGCTTTGTTGCCCTCGATTTCGATACTCGCGACAGATGGACGCTCGACGACGGTGATGACCAGCACATTGCCGTCACGACCCAACTGAATATCCTGGAAGAACCCGGTTTTAAACAGTGCGCGAGTGGCATCCACCAGACGACCATCATCCGCTTGCTCGCCAACGTTCAGCGGCAACGCACCAAATACACTGCCCGCGGATACCCGCTGCAGGCCATTGACACGGATATCGGAGATAGTGAAGGACTCGGCGTGAACTTCGGCAATCATCAGTACGGCAAGAACCGCAGTTAGCAGCAGACGTTTCATGAAGTCCTTTCTTATTCCAACTGGCAATAAACAAACTGCCGCAAAATGCGGCAGATTCGCAACTCAGCAAAGCTAAGCTTTACAGTCGACCCAGATCGTTGACCAGCGCGAGCAACATAACGCCCACCACCAGACTGATACCAATCTGAACCCCCCAACCTTGAACCCTTTCCGAAAGGGGGCGACCACGTGCCCACTCAATCAGATAGAACAACAAATGCCCCCCGTCCAGCACTGGAATAGGCAGTAAATTCAGGACTCCCAGGCTTATGCTCAGATAAGCGAGGAAATTCAGGAAATCACCTATGCCCGACTGGGCCGAAGCGCCCGCCACTTTAGCAATGGTTATCGGTCCACTCAAGTTTTTTACCGAGAGCTCGCCGAACAACATTTTCCGGAGTGAATCGAGCGTCAGTACGCTCATGGTCCAGGTACGGCTGGCGCCCTCGGCCACAGCGGCCAAAGGACCATAACTGACTTCGCGCAACATCTCCGGAGGCCAATCGATACCTTTAACGCCAGCCCCCAGATAACCGCTTGCAGCCTTGCCTTCACCGCGCGCGGCAAGCGTCAGCGGCACATCAAGCTGTGATCCGTCACGCTCAACACGTAGAGAAATTTTCGCATCAGGGCGCTCGCGCACCCAATCAACTACCTGCTGCCACTCGTCTACCGGACGACCATCAAGAGCAATCAGCTTGTCACCGGTTTTCAGCCCTGCTGCCTGCGCAGGACCCTTCGGATCAAGCTCCGCCAGAACCGGCGGCAGCGCTGGACGCCACGGACGGATACCCAGCGACTTGATCGGGTCCGGCTCTTCGGCACCTTTCAACCAGTTATCCAGTTGCAGACTGTGAGCGGTATCAACCGTTGCACCAGATTCACGCACCTTAAGCGCGACGGAGCCACTTTCCCCCAAACGACGCACCAACTGCAGATTCACAGCAGACCAGCCGGAAACAGCTTCGCCATCTACAGAAACAATTTCCTGCCCGGCACTCAAACCTGCCTTCTGCGCAATACTGCCTGCTTCGACTGCACCGATAACGGGACGCACCTGCTGGCTACCCAGCATGGCCAAGACCCAGAAGAAAAAGATCGCCAAGAGGAAGTTCGCAATCGGGCCGGCGCTGACAATGGCAATACGCTGATAAACCGACTTGCGATTGAATGACTGATCAGCAAGCTCGGGGGGAACGTTGCCTTCACGCTCATCAAGCATTTTCACGTAGCCGCCCAGCGGGATGGCAGCGATCACATACTCGGTCCCCTGACGATCATGCCAGCGCACCAGCGGCGTGCCAAAGCCGACCGAAAAACGTAAAACCTTGACGCCACAACGCCGCGCCACCCAGAAGTGACCGTATTCGTGAAAGGTAACCAGCACGCCCAGCGCAACCAGGGTGCCAACAATCATATAGAGCGCGCTCATCAACTTTCTCCGGGTACTGGCTGGTTCAAGCCCTGCGCCAGCACCTTCTAGCCTCTGCGATTATCGCCCGTTGCGGCTGAGCCATTGCTCTGCCAAAACGCGCGCTTTTGAATCCGCATCAAATACCGCATCCAGATCAGGGAGCGGAACAACGGGTTCAAGATTCAAAACATCGTCGATCATACTCGCGATTTCCGGATAACGGATGCGCCGATCAAGAAATGCAGCCACTGCGACTTCGTTTGCCGCGTTCAACATGGCTGGAGCACTGTTACCGGCTTCGGCAGCTTGCCGGGCCAGACGCAGGCACGGAAAGCGTTGCTCGTCGGGAGCCTGGAAATCCAGACGCGCAATACTGAAAAGGTCCAGCGGCGCCACGCCCGAGTCAATGCGTTGCGGCCAGGCCAGGGCATGAGCGATAGGTGTGCGCATATCCGGATTACCCAACTGAGCAAGCACCGACCCATCCACGTAATCAACCATGGAATGGATGACGCTTTGAGGATGAATAACCACCTCAATCTGCTCAGGCCGCGCGTCGAACAGCCAGCAAGCCTCGATAAGCTCAAGACCCTTGTTCATCATGCTTGCCGAGTCCACCGAGATTTTGCGCCCCATCGACCAGTTGGGATGGGCACAGGCTTGCTCAGGGGATACGTCATGCAGCTCGCTCAACGGCGTTTCGCGGAACGGGCCACCAGAGGCCGTCAGCAGAATGCGTCGTACGCCAACCGGGCTCAGGCCACGCGCATAATCAAGCGGCAAGCACTGGAAAATCGCGTTGTGCTCGCTATCAATGGGCAGCAATACCGCGCCACTTTGACGAACCGCCTGCATGAACAAGGCGCCGGACATGACCAGCGCTTCCTTGTTAGCCAGCAGAACTTTCTTGCCAGCCTCGACAGCCGCCAACGTAGGCCGCAGGCCAGCAGCGCCCACAATGGCAGCAAGCACAGCGTCGACCTGTGGATGCGCAGCGACTTCGCAAAGACCGCCCTCCCCCACCAGCACTCGAGTATCGAGGCCAGCAGCGGCCAGATCATCCTGCAACTTGCGGGCAGCCTCCTGAGTCGGCAGCACAGCGAAACGCGGTGTGTGCTTGATGCACAACGCCAGCAATTCACTTTGGCGACTGAAGCCAGTCAGGGCAAATACCTGATAGAGATCGGGATGACGAGCAATGACATCCAGGGTGCTCAGACCCACCGAGCCAGTAGCACCTAAAACGGTTACCTGTTGAGGACGATTCACAGCACGCCCCAATCAGCAGCCCAAAGCAGCACGGCAAAAACCGGAATCGCGGCGGTCAGGCTGTCGATACGATCAAGCACCCCGCCGTGGCCAGGCAACAGATTACTACTGTCCTTGATCCCTGACAGACGCTTGAACATGCTTTCGGTCAAATCGCCCACCACGGAGATAAACACGACGATTGCCGTGCTCAGCAAACCAAACAGGAACTGCGCAGCGGACCAGTCGCGAGAGACGCCGACAATCGCAGTGATCAACAGGCAAGTGGCCAAACCACCGTAGACACCTTCCCAACTCTTGCCCGGACTGACTTTCGGCGCCAGCTTGCGCTTGCCAAATGCCTTGCCGGAGAAATAGGCCCCGATGTCTGCCCCCCACACCAGCACCATGACCGAAAGAATCAACCAGTTACCCAGCGGCCATTGCTTGATCAATACCAGACCTTGCCACGCAGGAAGCAGAATCAACAGACCGATCGCCAGCTTGCAGATCGCGCTGGACCAATGACGGCTGGACTCCGGATAAGTCAGCACCAACCAGGTTGCTACCGCCCACCAGATGACTGCCGCCACCAGAATCCAAGGCGCAAGGCCCGGCATCAGGTAAAGCAGGAACAGCAGCGCAGCAACGCACACCGCATAGGCGACACGAGCCGATTGAGCAGGGAACCCCGCCAGACGCGCCCACTCCCAGGCGCCAAGGGTGACTACAATGCCAATGAACAGCGCAAAGCTGGCCCCGGACAGTAGAAAAAAACCGCAAAGCGCAATCGGCAGCAAAATAAGCGCTGTGATAATCCGTTGTTTCAGCATTAAACCCGGGCTCCAGCTTCGATCTGCTCGCTCGTTTTACCGAAGCGACGCTGACGCGAAGCGAAATCAGCCAGCGCGGCGCGCATGGCATCGTGTTTGAAGTCCGGCCAGAACAGGTCGGAGAAGTACAGCTCGGCATACGCCAGCTGCCAAAGCAGGAAGTTACTGATGCGATGCTCGCCACCGGTACGAATACACAAGTCCGGCAACGGCAGATCACCAGTCGCCAGACAGGTTTGCAACAATTCGGGCGTTATGTCATCCGGACGCAGATGCCCGGCCTGCACTTCACGCGCCAGGCGCTGCGCAGCCTGAGCGATGTCCCACTGACCGCCATAATTGGCGGCAATCTGCAGAACAAAACGATCGTTTCCTGCGGTACTGTTTTCAGCTTCCCGCATGGCCGCTTGAAGCTCGGGGTGAAAACGGGATCGGTCGCCGATGATGCGCAGACTGATCTGGTTCTCGTTCAGGCGCTTGGTTTCACGGCGCAAGGCCGTGAAAAAAAGCTCCATCAACGCCCCGACTTCTTCGGCTGGTCGCTGCCAGTTCTCACTGGAGAACGCGAACAGCGTGAGCACCTCAACCTTGGCTTCAGCGCACACCTCAATGACCGCTCGAACCGCGTCGACACCGGCTTTATGACCTGCCACACCAGGCAGCAGGCGTTTTTTCGCCCACCGGTTGTTGCCATCCATGATGATCGCGACATGCCGCGGCACCGATGAGGGCGCGGTCGATTTAGTCTTTTCCATGAAAGCGCCCCGAACCTTATACGGCCATCAGGTCTGCTTCTTTTGCCTTGGTGGCCGAGTCGATATCAGCTTCCGCCTTGTCAGTCAGCTTCTGAATATCGGCAGCAGCACGACGCTCTTCGTCTTCGCTGATTTCCTTGTCCTTGACCAGCTTCTTCAGGTCACCCAAGGCATCACGGCGAATGTTACGCACAGCAACACGCGCATCTTCTGCAGCGCTGCGAGCCTGCTTGGTGAAGCCCTTACGGGTTTCTTCAGTCAGGGCGGGCATGGAGATAAGCAGCAGCTCACCGAGGTTGGTCGGGTTGAGGTTCAGACCGGCGCTCTGGATCGCCTTGTCGACGGCAGCCAGCATGTTACGTTCGAACGCAACGACCTGCAGGGTGCGCGAGTCTTTTACAGTAACGTTGGCAACGCCGCTCAAAGGAGTATCAGCGCCGTAGTACGGCACCATTACACTGCCCAGAATGCTTGGGTGAGCCTTGCCGGTACGAATCTGACCAAATGCATGGTTCAAGGATTCGAGTGATTTCTGCATGCGCTCTTGAGCGTCTTTCTTGATTTCGTTGATCATTGTGCGCCTTCCTCGATCAGGGTTCCTTCAGCGCCGCCGTGTACGATATTCAGCAGGGCGCCGGGCTTGTTCATATTAAAAACACGGAGTGGCATCTTGTGATCGCGGCACAGACAGATTGCCGTCAGGTCCATAACACCCAGCTTGCGATCCAGCACTTCATCGTAAGTCAGATGATCGAACTTCTCTGCATGCGGGTCTTTGAACGGATCTGCGGTGTACACACCGTCGACCTTGGTTGCTTTGAGAACAACGTCGGCGTCGATTTCGATGGCTCGCAGGCAAGCAGCCGAATCAGTGGTGAAGAACGGATTGCCGGTACCGGCCGCGAAAATCACGACCTCTTTTGAACTCAGGTGACGCATGGCTTTACGACGATCATAGTGATCAGTCACACCCACCATCGAAATGGCAGACATCACGATGGCGGAGATATTGGCACGCTCCAGCGCATCACGCATTGCCAGAGCATTCATCACAGTGGCCAGCATGCCCATGTGATCACCCGTAACACGATCCATGCCGGCAGCACTCAATGCCGCGCCACGGAACAGGTTACCGCCCCCGATAACCAGTCCGACCTGAACGCCTATGCCAACCAGCTGGCCAACTTCCAGCGCCATGCGATCCAGTACTTTTGGATCGATTCCGAACTCTTCGGAGCCCATCAGGGCCTCGCCGCTAAGCTTGAGTAGAATGCGTTTATAGCGA
This sequence comes from Pseudomonas viridiflava, assembly GCF_900602065.1. Taxonomy (GTDB): domain Bacteria; phylum Pseudomonadota; class Gammaproteobacteria; order Pseudomonadales; family Pseudomonadaceae; genus Aquipseudomonas. Next base: position 252,459 of record NZ_UWFN01000265.1, read on the forward strand.
GCCTGATAACCACTGCCCTGCTGAGCCATTGCGAATCTCTCCTGCGGCGTTTTCTGAAAAAAATCTGTGCGGGCATTTTATGCCTGCGCTAACTCTAGCTTGACGCTGCGACAGCGTCAGAAGAATGCAGCCTTGTAAGCCACTTCTCCAAGGAAAACAAACACCTTTTCCTTTTTGACAAAGAGGCTGCGCGCGTAAGCGGGCAGCCTCTTTGGTTCAAGCGTTGAAAACCATCTTATTGCTTGGAAGCAGCAGCCACTTGAGCAGCAACTTCGTCAGCGAAGTTATCAACTGGCTTCTCGATGCCTTCGCCCACTTTGAAGTAGGTGAAAGAAACGATTTCAGCGCCGGCTTTCTTGGCCAGATCGCCTACTTTGATTTCCGGGTTCTTGACGAACGCTTGCTCAACGAGGCTGGCTTCGGCCAGGAACTTGGTGATGCGACCGGCAACCATTTTTTCAACGATTTCGGCTGGCTTGCCTTTGATCTTGTCTTCGTTCAGTTGCAGGAAGACGCCCTTCTCGCGCTCGATCGCTTCGGCAGAAACTTCCGAAGGCAGCAGGAACTCAGGGTTGCTGGCAGCAACGTGCATCGCGATGTCTTTGGCCAGTTCAGCGTCGCCGCCTTTCAGAGCTACAACAACACCGATCTTGTTGCCGTGCAGGTATGCACCCAGAACGTCACCTTCAACACGCGCCAGACGACGAATGTTGACGTTCTCACCAGTTTTGGCGACCAGGGCCAGACGAGCTTCTTCCTGAGCAGCGATCAGCGGCTCAACAGTGGTCAGCTTGTCAGCGAACGCTTTTTCAACGCTTGCAGCTACAAAGCCTTTGAAGTCGTCCTGCAGAGCCAGGAAGTCGGTCTGCGAGTTAACTTCGATCAGGACAGCGGCTTTACCGTCATCCTTGATAGCGATAGCGCCTTCAGCAGCAACGTTGCCTGCTTTTTTTGCAGCCTTGATGGCGCCCGAAGCACGCATGTCATCAATGGCTTTTTCGATATCGCCGCCAGCCTTGGTCAAGGCCTTTTTGCAATCCATCATGCCTTCGCCGGTACGCTCGCGCAGTTCTTTAACCAACGCTGCAGTAATCTCTGCCATTTCAAAATCCTCTTGGATAGGTCTTAAACCATTCCACCCGCCAGGGCGGGCGTTCAAATTCTTGAAAACGCATGGTGACAGCCGTAGATGACAGGAACGTCATGACAACGCCGACACATGGTTCTCGAGGTGGCAAAAAGGGGGCCAAGCCCCCTTTTTGCGTACTGAGTAAACGCTAGGCGTTAGTTACTCAGCCTTCAACTGCAGCTGCTGGAGCTTCTTCGACGAAAACGTCGGTGCCGCCAGCAACATTGTTGCGACCACGGATTACAGCATCAGCCATCGAACCCATGTACAGCTGGATAGCGCGGATTGCGTCATCGTTGCCTGGGATGATGTAGTCAACGCCTTCCGGGCTGCTGTTGGTATCGACTACGCCGATAACCGGGATACCCAGCTTGTTAGCTTCGGTGATCGCGATGCGCTCGTGATCAACGTCGATAACGAACAGCGCGTCTGGCAGACCGCCCATGTCCTTGATACCACCCAGGCTGCGATCCAGTTTTTCCAGATCACGAGAGCGCATCAGCGCCTCTTTCTTGGTCAGCTTGGCGAAAGTACCGTCTTCAGCCTGTACTTCAAGCTCACGCAGACGCTTGATCGACTGACGGATGGTTTTGAAGTTGGTCAGCATGCCGCCCAACCAGCGGTGATCGACGTACGGCGAACCGCAACGTGCTGCTTCTTCAGCAACGATCTTGCCAGCGGAACGCTTGGTGCCGACGAACAGAATCTTGTTTTTGCCCGAAGCCAGTTTTTCAACGAAAGTCAGAGCTTCGTTGAACATAGGCAGGGTTTTTTCAAGGTTGATAATGTGAATCTTGTTACGCGCGCCGAAAATGTATTTACCCATTTTCGGGTTCCAGTAACGGGTCTGGTGACCGAAGTGCACACCGGCCTTCAGCATATCGCGCATATTGACTTGGGACATGATAGTTCCTTGATAAGTCGGGTTAGGCCTCCACGTATCCCAATGACCAACCAGCGGCTTCAAGCCGAGGGCACCCAGGTCATCGTGTCGACACGTGTGTGGGTTAGTGCTTGCGGGGCTTACCCCGGAAAGCGGCGCATTTTATACCATAGAAGTCTGGATAACGGAACTCGAATTACGTGCAGGTTGCACGATGCTTTTATTGCCTGCTCGTAATCAGCGGTAATAGGGAGGTGGTTTTTGTGTACATATCCGTTGTCGCGGTAATGGCTGATATTGGTTGCACCCTTACGGCGCGTCACTTTTGGGGCCCAAAAGTAACCAAAAGGCTTTTACCCCACCACTCGGCACCTCGCTGTCGCTCGGTGTACCCGCCCGCAGATCCTGAACCGTGGGCCGCCGCAATGGGCCATCCATGGCCCGGTGCGACTAACCCGGCGTCCTGCCGGGTTGCCCACGCTTCAGAATCTGCGTTCGGCCAGCGTGATTAACGGGGCGCCTCAGATCAAAATCAAAAGCGCGGCGGCCTGAGAGCCGACCTGGTTGTGTGAGCTTTCCGGTTTTCTGTAGGAGCTGCCGAAGGCTGCGAAGCGGTGTGTCACGCGAGACCTGTGTCGGCTGTGCTGGCGTCTCGCGAACAAGTTCGCTCCTACCGGTCCGAGGCGCTATCGCCGTTTTCATTCTGCTTTTGATCTGCTTTTGATTTTGATCTTAGGCGCCCCGTTAAACCACGCCGGCCGGAATTCGACATTGCTGCGTGGGGCAAACCGGCAGGGATGCCGGTTTAGCCGCCTCAGGCCATGGATGGCCGGTGGTGGCGGCCCCACGCAGCAATGTCGGATTACGGGCATGCCGAGCCTAGGCGAGGCACCAAGTGGTGGGGCAAGAGCGTTTTGCTTACTTTTGTCTGGGCCGGCTTCCGGATCCATCAAAAGTGAGGCGCTGTAAAAGCGCAACCAATATCAGCCATCACCACGAAAAAGGATATGTACACAAAACTCCCGCACGACGCCCTATATAAGGAAGCAACAATCCCCCACCTGCGACGGTCTGGTAGAATCGCCGTTTTCCGTATTAGCCGCGCCGCCTGTGCGCCGAGAGAGTTCGTATGACCGTCACCATCAAAACCCCCGAAGACATCGAAAAAATGCGCATTGCCGGTCGTCTGGCTGCCGATGTCCTGGAAATGATCGGTGCTTACGTCAAACCTGGCGTCACCACCGAAGAGCTGGACCGTATCTGCCACGACTACATCGTCAATGAGCAGAAAGCGATACCCGCACCGCTGAATTACAAAGGTTTCCCCAAATCGATCTGCACCTCGATCAACCACGTCGTGTGCCATGGCATTCCGAATGAGAAGCCGTTGAAAAACGGCGACGTGCTGAACATCGATGTGACCGTGATCAAGGATGGCTACCACGGCGACACCAGCAAGATGTTTCACGTAGGCAAAGTGCCTGAGTGGGCCGAGCGCCTGTCGAAAATCACCCAGGAATGCCTGTATAAAGGCATCGAGATTGTCCGCCCGGGCACCACGCTGGGTGATATTGGCGAAGTCATCCAGAAGCACGCGGAAAAAAGCGGCTTTTCGGTAGTCCGTGAATATTGCGGGCACGGCATCGGCAAAGTGTTCCATGAGGAGCCGCAAGTCGTGCATTACGGCAAGGCAGGCGAAGGCATGGCACTGGTCGAAGGCATGACCTTTACCATCGAGCCAATGATCAATCAGGGCCGCGCCGAAACCCGTCTGCTGGGTGATGGCTGGACCGCAATCACCAAGGACCGCAAGCTGTCGGCACAATGGGAACACACCATTCTGGTCACCGCTGACGGCTATGAGATTTTCACCCTGCGCAGCGACGACACCATCGCCCGCACATCAGCCTGATCACAACGCTCGCTTGATCTAGATAAAAGGAAAGCAGTTCCATGCCGCAGGTGGATCCCGATTTGTTCGACCGTGGTCAGTTCCAGGCCGAACTGGCGTTGAAAGCGAGTCCGATTGCCGCGTTCAAGAAAGCCATCCGCAATGCGCGGGAGGTGCTTGATGCGCGCTTCAAGTCAGGTCGCGATATCCGCCGCCTGATCGAAGACCGTGCCTGGTTCGTGGACAACATCCTGCAACAGGCCTGGGACCATTTCGACTGGAGCGAAGAAGCCGACATCGCGTTGCTCGCAGTCGGTGGTTACGGCCGCGGCGAACTGCACCCTTACTCGGACATCGACCTGCTGATCCTGCTGGACAGCGCCGATCATGAAGTTTTCCGTGAACCCATAGAGCGCTTTCTTACCCTGCTCTGGGACATCGGCCTGGAAGTAGGTCAAAGCGTGCGCTCGGTAGACGAATGCGCAGTGGAAGGCCAAGCCGACCTCACGGTGATCACCAACCTGATGGAGAGCCGCACTATCGCCGGGCCCGAGCGCCTGCGCCAGCGCATGCTCGAAGTCACCAGCCCGAAACAGATGTGGCCCAGCAAAGAATTTTTCCTGGCCAAACGTGCCGAGCAGAAGACCCGGCATCACAAGTACAACGACACCGAGTACAACCTTGAGCCTAACGTCAAAGGTTCGCCCGGGGGCCTGCGCGATATTCAGACCATTCTCTGGGTCGCCCGGCGTCAATACGGCACCTTGAACCTGCATGCACTGGCGGGTGAAGGCTTTTTGCTGGAAAGCGAAAACAACCTCCTCGCCTCCTCTCAGGAGTTTCTCTGGAAGGTACGTTACGCCCTGCACATGCTGGCAGGCCGGGCCGAAGATCGCCTGCTGTTCGACCACCAGCGCAGCATTGCCAGCCTGCTGGGCTATCAGGACAGCGACGCCAAGCTGGCCATCGAACGCTTCATGCAGAAGTACTACCGGGTAGTGATGAGCATCGCGCAGCTCAGCGACCTGATCATTCAGCACTTCGAAGAGGTCATCCTGACCGACGACGAAGGTGCGAGCACTCAGCCGCTCAACTCGCGCTTTCAGGTACATGACGGTTACATCGAGGCGACCAACGCGAACGTATTCAAACGCACGCCGTTCGCCATGATCGAAATTTTTGTGCTGATGGCTCAGCACCCGGAAATCAAAGGTGTGCGCGCCGACACCATTCGGCTGCTGCGCGAACACCGGCATTTGATCAACGATGATTTCCGTAACGACATTCGCAACACCAGCCTGTTTATCGAGCTGTTCAAATGCGAATTAGGCATTCATCGCAACCTGCGCCGAATGAACCGTTACGGCATTCTGGGTCTGTATTTGCCAGAGTTCGGTCACATCGTCGGGCAAATGCAGCATGACCTGTTCCACATCTATACGGTTGATGCGCACACGCTGAACCTCATCAAGCACTTGCGTAAGCTTCAGTACACTCAGGTGTCAGAGAAATTCCCACTGGCCAGCAAGGTCATGGGCAGGCTGCCGAAGCCTGAACTGATCTACCTGGCAGGCCTGTACCACGACATCGGCAAGGGCCGCGGCGGCGACCACTCGGAGCTGGGCGCAGTGGATGCCGAAGCGTTTGGTATCCGCCATCAACTGCCTGACTGGGACACGCGTCTTATCGTCTGGCTGGTCAGCCATCACCTGGTGATGTCCACCACAGCTCAGCGCAAGGACTTGTCCGATCCGCAAGTGATCCACGATTTCGCCCAGTTTGTCGGCGATGAGGTTCACCTGGATTACCTCTACGTGCTGACGGTTGCCGACATAAACGCCACCAACCCGACGCTCTGGAACTCATGGCGCGCCAGCTTGCTGCGTCAGCTTTATACCGAAACCAAGCGCGCCCTGAAGCGCGGCCTGGAGAACCCGGTAGACCGCGAAGAGCAGATACGACGCACCCAAATTGCCGCGCTGGATATTCTGGTTCGTAACGGCACTGACCCGGACGACGTGGAACAACTCTGGTCCCAGTTGGGCGATGACTACTTCCTGCGTCATACCGCAGGGGATGTGGCCTGGCACAGTGATGCGATCCTGCAGCAACCGACGGATGGCGGTCCGCTGGTTCTGATCAAGGAAACCACTCAGCGCGAATTTGAAGGCGGCACGCAGATTTTTATCTACGCGCCCGATCAGCATGACTTCTTCGCGGTGACAGTGGCGGCGATGGACCAGTTGAACCTGAACATTCATGACGCCCGGGTCATCACCTCCAGCAGCAGGTTCACTCTCGACACCTATATCGTGCTCGACAACGATGGCGGCTCGATTGGCGATAATCCTGTGCGCATCAAGGAAATTCGCGACGGCCTGACCGACGCATTGAGGAACCCGGACGACTACCCGACCATCATCAAACGTCGTGTACCGCGCCAGCTCAAGCATTTTGCCTTTCCGCCGCAGGTTACGATCCACAACGATGCGCAGCGCCCGGTGACGATCCTGGAGCTTTCCGCTCCCGATCGCCCTGGCCTGCTGGCACGGATTGGCAAAATCTTTCTGGAGTTTGACCTGTCACTGCAAAACGCCAAGATCGCGACGCTGGGCGAGCGGGTAGAAGACGTGTTCTTCATTACCGATGCCAATAATCAGCCGCTGTCCGATCCGCAGTTGTGCAGCCAGTTGCAGGACGCCATCGTCGAGCAACTGAACGTCAACCACGAGCCCGGCGAATTGCGCATCAGCATCTGAGTAAACCCTGACGCTGTTCAATGAATCGACTTACGGCGCTCACTGACATGAGCGCCCTGCTTCTGGAAGCCAGCCCCATGAATAACGCGATGCAATTGCTTCAGCCCTACCCTTTCGAAAAGCTTCGCGCCCTGCTCGGCAGCGTGACGCCAAACCCGGAAAAGCGCCCGGTCGCGCTGTCCATTGGTGAACCCAAGCATCGCTCGCCAGACTTCGTCGCCAAGGCCATGACTGACAACCTTGACCAGATGGCAGTCTATCCGACCACATTGGGCATCCCGGCGTTGCGCGAAGCCATCTCCGGCTGGTGCGAGCGTCGCTTTGGCATACCTGATGGCTGGCTGGACCCGGCGCGGAACGTGCTGCCAGTCAACGGAACTCGCGAAGCGCTGTTTGCCTTCACCCAGACCGTAGTCAACCGTGGCGATGACGCGCTGGTGGTCAGCCCGAACCCGTTTTATCAAATCTACGAAGGCGCCGCGTTTCTGGCTGGCGCGAAGCCTCACTACCTTCCATGCCTGGTCGAGAACGGTTTCAACCCGGACTTCGACGCAGTGTCTGCCGATATCTGGAAACGCTGCCAGATCCTGTTCCTGTGCTCGCCGGGCAATCCAACGGGCGCGTTGATCCCGCTGGAAACATTGAAAAAACTGATCGCTCTGGCTGACGAACACGACTTCGTGATCGCCGCCGACGAGTGCTACAGCGAGCTTTACTTCGACGAGCAGACACCACCTGCCGGCCTGCTGAGTGCCTGCGTGGAACTGGGTCGCAAGGATTTCAAACGGTGCGTGGTATTCCATAGTCTGTCCAAGCGTTCGAACCTGCCGGGCCTGCGCTCCGGATTCGTCGCGGGCGATGCGGATATCCTCAAAGCCTTCCTGCTCTATCGCACCTACCACGGCTGCGCGATGCCGGTTCAAACCCAATTGGCCAGCATTGCAGCCTGGAACGATGAAGAACACGTACGCGCCAATCGCGACCTTTACCGCGAAAAATTTGATGCCGTGCTAGAGATTCTTGCGCCGGTGATGGACGTACAACGTCCGGATGGTGGCTTTTACCTGTGGCCAAGCGTTGGTGGCGACGACGCAGCGTTCTGCCGTGACCTGTTCGTTGACCAACATGTCACCGTGGTGCCGGGTTCTTATCTGTCCCGCGAAGTGGACGGTTTCAACCCGGGGGCCGGACGAGTACGCCTGGCGCTGGTTGCGCCGCTGGCTGAATGCATCGAAGCCGCTGAGCGGATTCGCGACTTCATTACCAAGTGAGGCTTACTCCCCACGGCATGCAATGTGCCGTGGGATCAATCTGCCGTGGGAACGCCGTCCGGCCGCTCCCCCTTACAAATTCCGCCTACTTCACCATTCCCAGGTTGGCCTCGTTCAGGTCCAGCTGCGCCAGGATCTGACGCAGCACATCGTCGCCGATCTGGTGTTGGCGATGAAGCTTGTACAGTTCGAGACGCTGCGCACGCAGGGCACTGATGCGCATACGCCGCTCGATCTGATCCATCTGGAACGCCAGGGCCTGAGCTTCGGAAGTGTCGTTGAAAACATCCAGGCGATGACGGTACTCCGACATGATCCTGGCTTTCACTTCAGTCGCCAACGCAGCCTGAGCTGCATCCTGAGCACTGTCACCGGTGCTGACCTCCTGGTTTTCCAGCGCGTGAATCGCGACTTGCGCGATACGCTTCCATGCTTCCCCGACCTCTTGTTTCATGCGCAGATCAGGCTCGCTCACCATTCCACGCAACAGCAGTGGCAAGCAGATACAGGCGGCCACGAGCGACAGCAAAATGACCCCGGCAGCAATGAAAATCAGCAGATCACGCTGAGGAAAGACGACACCGGCGCTGATCAGCATCGGCACCGACAAGGTACCGGCGAGCGTTACAGCTCCGCGCACGCCGCCGACCGTCAGAAGCAGTGAAGCACCGGTCGATAACTCAAGCGTGCTTTCGCTTCGCCCTCGCCAGCGTCGAATAGGAATCATCAGGCGCCAGACGCTCTGTACCCAGACATAGCGCAACACAACCAGCACCAGAAAGATCGCCAATACATCCAGACAGCGATACAGCAAAGTTGGCCAGACGGTGACTTCATCGTGGGTGACAGCGCCGATGATGTCCGGCAGTTGCAGCCCCAACAGCAGGAAAATCAGACCGTTGAAGGCAAACTCCAGCAACGTCCAGACACTGCGATTGAGCAAGCGGGTACTGGTCTGGCGCGGCAGCAAATCCACCCAGCTTTGCATCATCCCGGCTGCCACCGCCGAGAGAATCCCGGAAGCCCCCAATTGCTCGGCCAGCACATAGGCCGCGAACGGTAGCAGCAACATGAACACCACGTGGGTTGCCGGGTCATCCCAGCCTCGCGTGATCATCCAGCTGCGAAAGCGCCCGACCAGCCAGCTCAGCGCGACACCGATGGCGAGCCCGCCACAGGCCACCAGAACAAAGGTCAGGCTCGCGTCAGCCAGAGAAAATACACCGGTGATGGCGGCCGCCAGGGCAAACTTGAACGTCACCAGACCGGTTGCGTCGTTCATCAGCGCTTCGCCTTGCAGCATCCGCATGATCGGTGCGGGCAGACGATCCTGAGCGATGGCGGATACCGCCACTGCGTCGGTTGGCGACAATACGGCCGCAAGAGCAAAGGCAACCGGCAGTGGAATGCTCGGCAATAGCCAATGAATGAAATAACCGGCACCCACCACGGTAAACACCACCAGCCCGACGGCCAGGGTCAGGATCGGCCCGCGATAACGCCACAAGTCGCGCTTGGGCATGCGCCAGCCGTCAGAGAACAACAGCGGCGGCAGAAACAGGAATAGAAAAAGCTCGGGGTCCAGCGCCACGTGCAAGCCCAGCGTGGGCCAGGCCAGCAAAGCCCCGGCAGCAATTTGCACCAGCGGCAACGGCAAAGGAATGACACGGGCCAGTAACCGCGAGATGCCTACAAGAGTCAGCAGGATGAGGACGGTGTAGGCAGTTTGCATTACGGGGTTTCCTTAAAACATGTCGAACTGTATTGACGCGATTTTCTGTGGGCGCTGCCCCGGCGTCCATGACACCACGCTGTCTCGCGGCAAACACAGGATCTGTAGGAGCTGCCGAAGGCTGCGATCATGGTGTGTCAGGATAAATGTTTCGCAGCCTTCGGCAGTTCCTGTAGATCGTCTGCAAGAGGGGGTACTCACTGCACATCGAAGTGCCATATTAACGGTTTAAGCTGCTGCACCGCCGTCACCCATAGGTATGAAACAGGCAAAACATCGTTCCCGGGTACATAAAGACGTCGGCAGTACACGCCCAGCACGCGTGTCCGTGGCATAATCCGTCACCGTTTTTCAACTGTCTCAAAGGGGGCAAGCTCGTGGCTGATGAAATCAACAAGTTGCACCTGTATGGGATCAAAGCGTGCGACACGATGAAAAAGGCTCGCACCTGGCTCGATGAAAAGCCGGTGAACTACGATTTTCACGACTATAAAACCCAAGGCATCGATCGCGAACATCTGACCCAGTGGTGCAACGAGCACGGCTGGCAAACAGTGTTGAATCGTGCTGGCACCACCTTTCGCAAGCTGGATGAGGCGCAGAAAGCCGACCTCGACCAGGATAAAGCGATTGAACTGATGCTCGCTCAACCGTCGATGATCAAGCGCCCGGTGCTTGATCTTGGTGACAGAACCCTGATTGGCTTCAAACCAGACCTGTATGCAGCGGCTATCGCCTGACTGAGATAGCCCTTTAAATTCGTAAGAGGTATTTGCATGTCCACTTCCCTGTTCAGCCTCGCCTTCGGTGTCGGCACTCAAAACCGTCAAGGCGCATGGCTGGAAGTTTTCTACGCACAGCCACTGATCAACCCGTCTGCTGAATTGATCGCAGCGGTTACACCAGTACTGGGTTACACCGGTGGCAACCAGGCCATTACCTTCAACACCGATCAGGCGTCGAAGCTGGCTGAAGCCCTCAAGTCCGTTGATGCTGGTCAGGCTGCATTGCTGACCCGTCTGGCCGAAAGTCACAAGCCGCTGGTTGCGACCCTGCTCGCCGAAGATGCAGCGCTGACGTCCACGCCTGAGGCCTACCTCAAGCTGCACCTGCTCTCCCACCGTCTGGTCAAGCCGCACGGCCTGAGCCTGGCCAGGATCTTCCCTCTGCTGCCCAACGTTGCATGGACCAGCCAGGGCGCCATCGACCTGAACGAACTGGCCCCGCGCCAACTGGAAGCACGCCTCAAGGGCGAGCTGCTGGAAGTGTTCTCCGTCGACAAGTTCCCGAAAATGACCGATTACGTCGTACCGACCGGCGTGCGTATCGCTGACAGCGCGCGTATCCGTCTGGGCGCTTACATCGGTGAAGGCACTACCGTGATGCACGAAGGTTTCGTCAACTTCAACGCAGGCACCGAAGGCCCGGGCATGATCGAAGGCCGTGTTTCGGCTGGCGTATTCGTCGGTAAGGGTTCTGACCTGGGCGGCGGTTGCTCCACCATGGGCACCTTGTCCGGTGGCGGCAACATCGTCATCAAAGTCGGCGAAGGCTGCCTGATCGGCGCCAACGCCGGTATCGGTATCCCGTTGGGCGATCGCAACACCGTGGAGTCGGGTTTGTACGTGACGGCTGGCACCAAGGTTGCGCTGCTCGACGACCAGAACAAGCTGGTCAAAATCGTCAAAGCACGTGATCTGGCCGGTCAGCCTGACCTGCTGTTCCGCCGCAACTCGGAAACCGGCGCTGTGGAATGCAAAACCCACAAGTCGGCCATCGAGCTGAACGAAGCGCTGCACGCTCACAACTGATCGATGCTGCATCAGGCCCGATCGCATGATCGGGCCTGACTCACCGAGTCAAAGCAAATGCCCCTCTTTTCCCCTTGGCGCGCTGACTTTCCAGCCATCGACGCCCTGCAACGGCAAGGCCAGACCTATCTGGACAACGCCGCGACCACCCAGAAACCTCAAGCCCTGCTCGACGCCCTGAGCCATTACTACGCCAATGGCGCAGCTAATGTGCATCGCGCCCAGCATTTGCCCGGCGCTCATGCGACTCAGGCGTTCGAGGACAGCCGCAACAAGGTTGCTCACTGGCTCAATGCCGGCGAGTTGGGTCAGATTATTTTTACCCACGGCGCCACCTCCGCACTCAACCTGCTGGCCTACGGCCTTGAGCATGAGTTCGTGGCCGGTGATGAAATCGCAATCAGCGCGCTGGAACATCACGCCAATCTGCTGCCCTGGCAGCAACTTGCTCAACGTCGTGGTCTGAAGCTGGTCATTCTGCCGCTCAATGAGCAAGGGCTGATCGACCTGAGCGCTGCTGCGCAACTGATCGGCGGCCGCACACGGCTGCTTGCCGTGAGCCAATTGTCCAACGTGCTGGGCGCCTGGCAGCCACTGTCGGAATTACTCGCATTGGCCAAAGCCCAAGGCGCACTGACTGTTGTCGATGGCGCTCAGGGCGTGGTCCACGGGCGACATGACGTGCAAGCACTGGGCTGTGACTTCTACGTGTTTTCCAGCCACAAGCTCTACGGCCCTGAAGGCGTCGGCGTTTTGTATGGCCGCAATGACGTGCTGCCGCGCCTGCAACATTGGCAGTTTGGCGGCGAGATGGTGCTGACCACCGATTACGAACACGCGAAGTTCCGCCCGGCACCACTGGGCTTCGAAGCCGGAACACCACCGATTGCCGGTGTGATCGGCCTTGGCGCGACACTGGATTACTTGAAGAGCCTCGATCACCGCGCAGTGCTGGAGCATGAGGCAGGCCTGCACGCCATGCTGCTTGAAGGCTTGCGTCAGCGCGACGGGGTTCAGGTACTGGGCGAACCGCAACTGGCGCTGGTCAGCTTTACAGTGGAAGGCGTGCACAACGCCGACCTCGCGCACCTGCTCACTGAACAAGGCATCGCAGTGCGTGCGGGTCATCACTGCGCCATGCCGCTGCTGAAAAGCCTTGGTCTGTCGGGTGCGATTCGGGTGTCTCTTGCGCTGTATAACGATTCAAGCGACTTGCAGCACTTCTTCAACGCACTGGATCAGGCGCTGGAGTTGCTGCGATGAGCCTGCCCGTCGACGCACAAACGGCACTGGACACCTTCGCTCAACCTCAGGGCTGGGAGCAGCGCGCGCGACTGCTCATGCAATGGGGTGAGCGATTGCCCGCTCTGGCTGATCATGAAAAGTCCGAAGAGCATCTGGTTCATGGCTGTGAAAGCAAGGTCTGGCTACTAGGCGATATGACCCAAGGCCATTGGCAGTTTCGCGCGGCCAGCGATGCTCGGATGATTCGTGGTCTGGTGGCGCTGTTGCTGGCCCGGGTCAACGGTTTGTCGGCAGCGGAGCTCCAGCAAGTGGATTTGCCGGACTGGTTCACCCAATTGGGGTTGAGCCGTCAACTCTCGCCTTCACGCAGCAACGGCCTGAATGCGGTGCTACAGAAGATGCGTCAGCTGGCGGAAGCGGCGGGCTGAGGCGGCGGTACCGACACCGGCTTGGCGCGCTCCGATGGGCGGCGCACGCCTGCAACGATCTTGTCCACCGCTTTGGTGGCCGCGACCATACCGAAGGTCGCTGTCACCATCATCACCGCGCCGAAACCACCGGCGCAATCCAGCTTGACCCCATCCCCGACAAAACTCTTCTGCAGGCAGATACTGCCGTCCGGTTTGGGATAGCGCAGTTGCTCAGTGGAAAACACGCACGGCACGCTGTAATGACGGTTCATGGTCCGCGAGAAGCCATAATCGCGGCGCAGGGTCGAGCGTACTTTTGAAGCCAGTGGATCGTTGAAGGTACGGTTCAAATCGCAGACCTGGATAAGCGTCGGATCAATCTGCCCACCTGCACCGCCGGTGGTGATGATCTGGATCTTGCGCCGCTTGCACCAGGCAATCAGCGCCGCCTTGGCGTTGACCGCGTCGATGCAGTCCAGCACGCAATCCAGATCCGGCGTGATGTACTCGGCCATGGTGTCGCGGGTCACGAAATCAGCCACCGCGTGCACAACGCAATCCGGATTGATCGCCCGCAGACGCTCAGCCATCACCTCGACCTTGGGCCGACCCACGGTGCTGTCCAGCGCGTGCAACTGACGATTGCTGTTGCTGACGCAGACGTCATCCAGATCAAACAGGGAAATCTCACCCACCCCTGAACGCGCCATGGCCTCAGCCGCCCAGGAACCGACACCGCCGATACCGACCACAGCAACGTGGGCAGCACGCAGCCGCTCCAGACCTTCGATGCCGTACAAACGGGCGATACCTGCAAAACGCGGATCTTCTGAACTCATGACCAATACCCCAAAAACCGGCGCGCATTATAGGGCTTTGGGTGAGATAGGGCATCCTGAAGGTGGGTGATTGGTCAGAAAATGTACTGAGGGGGCAGGTTGATGATTGCCGCCTAGCGACGTAGCCGAATGATCAACGCTGGCGCGAAGTGCAGGAGGACCATTCGCACCAAGTGATGGGAAAGGATGAATACAACATTCAGCCCGCTGCTGAATGCGACAATTGCGATGGTCTCAATTGCGCCTGGCATATAGGCCAGCCAAAGGGTAAATGGATCTTCGTCTAGAACCCTCCCAGCCAACAAAGCAAAACCGCCTGCAATCGACAACATCAAGATCACTGAGACGAGGCCTGATCTTCCGTGCCGAACAAGTTCTACCCACGTAACGTCCCGGAATTTGGTTCCGATCAACACACCGAGAACCAATGTAGCCAACAGCACGCTCCATCGCGGTACTTGGAAACCACCCAGGTAGCCCATCTTGACGTAGATACCCGTGCAGATAATCGCCGTCAGCATGAATGGTGCGGGTACACCGAATCTGAATAGCAAGCGTCCAGACAGCAGAGACAGGGCAATCAACGATGACACCGCCAGAAACATGCCCGGACCTGTTAACTCACTGGATGTCGCGACTACTTGCGCATCAACCGGCATGAATACGCTAACCAGTACGGTAATTCCTAAAAGACGAATTAGATGTACAACCATCACTTTGCTGGACGCACGCTCGGACTCCATCAGATCAAAGACCGCTGCGAGCGCACCTGGATACACCGCAAGCAAAGAGTCCTTGATGCTCCACTTTGAAACGCTGCTCAACCAGAATCCAGCCACGGCAATCTGGGCCATATGGCAGAGCACCATGAAAGCGATACTCGGAAGCAGAGCACCGACGACTCGACTGTCCCACGCATCAAACATAAGTCCGGTGGCAACACCCAGGACTATCTGCACCTAACCAAGGCCAAACTTCAAGTGCGGAGAAACCCCCCACTTACTGACAATAATCGCTGATACCACTATTGAGCCCAGCAGCAAACCGTGGGGAATACCGAGATAGTCAAGAGTGACTCCTCCTCCGATGCAGGCCAGCCAAAACGATAGTATTTTCATAGCGATCCATGCTTTGCGCGCTGCACACATTTGCGCTCCTCGTCAGGGACGAAGCTGAGTGCATGTCGGTGGTTTGTAATGACAAACCAGTGTGCATGGACACAGCATCGAAATATGCAGGTCTCTTCCCATTAAGCCGTAGGGCACATCTCGAGTGCGGCACAAAGTCTCTTCAATGAAGAAACAGCGGTCACGTTGAGATAAACGCCCGCACATCACTAAACGGCGGCCTCCCATCCCCGTTTTGCTTTAAGATAGGCGCCTTTTTCGCGCCCTTATACGATCTGCAGGAGCTGCCGAAGGCTGCAAAGGTGATAAGCCTGACGCATCGCAATTCGCAGCCTGCGGCAGCTCCTACAGGTCCACTGCGCTATCAACCGGAGTTTTGTACATGACGGCCCCAGCCGACCTTTCGCCTACGCTGCAACTCGCCTGCGACCTGATTCGTCGTCCTTCGGTCACGCCCATTGATGCCGATTGTCAGGCGGTGATGATGCAACGCCTGGGTGACGCAGGCTTCACGCTTGAGCCAATGCGTATCGAGGACGTGGACAACTTCTGGGCCAGTCATGGCAGCAACGAAGGTCCGGTGCTGTGCTTTGCCGGTCATACCGACGTGGTGCCGACCGGTCCGGTACAGGCTTGGCAAAACGACCCGTTCGACGCGCTGATCGATGCCGACGGCATGTTATGCGGACGTGGTGCAGCAGACATGAAAGGCAGCCTGGCAGCGATGCTGGTGGCGGCTGAGCGTTTTGTGGGTGAATATCCGAACCACAAAGGCAAAGTCACTTTCCTGATTACCAGCGACGAAGAAGGTCCGGCGCATCACGGCACCAAGGCTGTGGTTGAACGGTTGCGTGAGCGCAACGAGCGTCTGGACTGGTGCATCGTGGGCGAGCCGTCGAGCACCACGCTGGTTGGCGATGTAGTCAAAAACGGTCGTCGCGGCTCCCTTGGCGCAACCCTGACCGTTCGCGGCAAACAGGGCCATGTGGCGTACCCGCATCTGGCGCGCAATCCGATTCACTTGGCCGCTCCAGCGTTGGCAGAACTGGCCGCAGAGCATTGGGATGAAGGTAATGACTTCTTCCCGCCGACCAGTTTCCAGATTTCCAACCTAAATTCCGGGACCGGCGCGACCAACGTGATTCCTGGTGATCTGGTAGCTGTGTTCAACTTCCGTTTCTCTACCGAGTCCACCGTCGAAGGCCTGCAACAACGGGTCTCGGCCATTCTCGACAAGCATGGTCTGGACTGGCATGTGGACTGGGCGTTGTCTGGTCTGCCGTTCCTCACCGAGCCGGGCGATTTGCTCGATGCCGTCTCGGCGAGCATCAAAGCGGTCACGGGGCGCGAGACCAAAGCGTCTACCAGCGGCGGCACCTCTGACGGGCGTTTCATCGCCACATTGGGCACGCAGGTGGTAGAGCTGGGCCCGGTCAACGCGACGATTCACCAGGTCAACGAACGCATTCTGGCCAGCGACCTCGATGTATTGACCGAGATCTACTACCAGACCCTGGTCAAGTTGCTCGCCTGATGCTGACCTGCCCGATCTGCTCTGCCCCGCTGACTGCGGTGGACAATGGTGTGGCCTGCCCGGCCAACCACCGTTTTGACCGCGCGCGTCAGGGATATCTGAACCTGTTGCCGGTGCAGCACAAGAACAGCCGCGACCCTGGTGACAATCAGGCCATGGTCGAGGCGCGCCGGGATTTCCTCAATGCCGGTCATTACGCGCCCGTGGCCAAGCGCCTGGCAGAACTGGCCGCTGAACGTGCCCCGGCGCACTGGCTGGACATCGGTTGTGGCGAGGGTTACTACACCGCGCAAATAGCCGAGGCACTGCCGGATGCCGATGGCTATGCGCTGGATATCTCCCGCGAGGCGGTCAAGCGCGCCTGTCGTCGTAACCCGAAACTGACGTGGTTGATCGCCAGCATGGCTCGCGTCCCGCTGCCGGATGCCAGCTGCCAGTTTCTGGCCAGTGTGTTCAGCCCGCTGGACTGGAACGAGGCCAAGCGCTTGCTGACGCCGGGCGGTGGTTTAATGCGGGTCGGCCCGACCAGCGAACACCTGATGGAGTTGCGCGAGCGGCTCTACGACGAAGTGCGTGACTATGCCGATGACAAACATCTGGCATTGGTGCCGGAAGGCATGTCGCTGGCTCACAGTGAAACCCTGCGTTTCAAGCTCAGCCTCGTTGACGGTCAGGCACGCGCCAACCTGCTGGCCATGACGCCCCACGGCTGGCGAGCCAGCGCTGAACGTCGCGCCAATGTGATTGAACAGGCCGAACCTTTCGAGGTGACGGTTTCCATGCGCTACGATTATTTCGTACTGCAATAACCAACAACGAAGATGCCCGCTAACGGGCATCCGACTGAATCCGCGAATGGATTTTTTCACTTTCTCACGAGGCATCCATGCGCCAACCCGATATCGAGATTTACCTGAAAGACACTGATGTTGATCACAAGGCCATTGCCGAGTGGCTCAGCGCCGCACTGGGTCAATGCACCGACTGGGTACAGAAAGGCCAGACCTGGAAGTGCAAAGCGGGCAACGTGCCGGTCACCTGGCTGCCCAAGGCGGTAGGCAAATGGAACAGCCTGCATCTGGACAGCGATGACACCCCGTGGGAAGACGATATCGCCTGCGCCCGTGCGGCCTTCGCGGCCCTCAACGTTGAAGTGCGCTGCGCACCCGGTACCTGGGTCGAGGAAGAAAGCGAAGAGACGGCGGATCGCTGGATTCGTATCAGTGCGGATGGCGAAGAAGAGATTACCTGGAAGACGGCGTAACGCTGTTTCATGTGGGAGCGAATTCATTCGCGAATACAGTATTGCTGACGATGAATATGCATCGGCTGGACTGGCCCCTTCGCGAATGAATTCGCTCCCACAGGCTTTGTGAAGGCCTGCAGATTTGTCGCGCAACGGCATTTTTGCCCAACCCCACCAGATACGGCACACTAGCGTCCTCGCGGGCACCGCCCCCTTTTCGCAGATGCCGTATGACCCGTTCTCCGTTCCGCCGCCTTGTATTTGGCACCTTGCGTCGCTTGTTGTATCTCTGGGTTCGTTCCGAGACCATCAATCAGTCTTCGTTCACGCTCAATCTGGATCGCAGTCGCCCGGTGTTTTACGCCTTGCAATCGCCCTCCATGAGCGATCTGGCGGTTATCGACACCGAATGCCGCAAGGCCGGCCTGCCGCGTCCTATCCTGCCGGTGTCAGTCGGCGAGCTGGTTGAACCGGCTGCGTTTTTCTATCTCACACCGTCTCCGGACTGGCTTGGCCGTCAGGACAAACGCGGTGCGCCGCCGACGCTGGAGCGGCTGGTCAGTGCTGTCAGCCAGAACGCCACCGAAGATGCGCAAATCATTCCGGTCAGTGTGTTCTGGGGGCAGTCGCCGGATCGCGAATCCAGCCCGTGGAAGCTGCTGTTTGCTGACAGTTGGGCGGTCACTGGCCGCCTGCGGCGTTTTGTGAGCATTCTGATCCTGGGCCGCAAGACCCGGGTGCAATTCTCTGCACCGATTCACATGCGCGATCTGGTCAACGAGAACAAGGGTTATGAACTGACCTTGCGCATGGCTCAGCGCTTGCTGCGTACGCACTTCCGTAACTTGAAGACCGCTGTGATCGGCCCCGACGTGTCGCACCGACGCAATCTGGTCAAAGGCCTGCTCGACGAGCCGTTGGTCAAACAGGCCATTCTCGAAGAAGCCGAGCGGGAGAAAATCCCCGAAGCCAAGGCCCGGGAACAGGCGCTGCGCTACGGTAACGAAATCGCTTCGGATTACACCTATTCGGCGATCCGTTTTCTGGAAGTGATCCTGAGTTGGTTCTGGAACAAGATTTACGACGGCATCAAGGTCAGTCATATCGAAGGCGTGAAGGACGTTGCCCAGGGTCATGAAGTGATCTACGTGCCCTGCCATCGCAGCCACATCGATTACCTGCTGCTCTCTTATCTGCTGTTTCGCAACGGCCTGACGCCCCCGCACATCGCGGCGGGTATCAACCTGAACATGCCGGTCATTGGCAGCCTGCTGCGTCGTGGCGGTGCATTTTTCATGCGTCGCACGTTCAAGGGCAATCCCCTGTACACCTCGGTGTTCAACGAGTATCTGCACACGCTGTTCACCAAAGGCTTCCCGGTGGAGTACTTCGTTGAAGGCGGACGCTCGCGCACCGGACGCATGCTGCAACCCAAGACCGGTATGTTGGCGATTACCCTGCGCAGCTTCCTGCGCAACTCACGGATGCCGATCGTATTTGTGCCGGTGTACATCGGTTACGAGCGCGTGCTGGAAGGCCGCACCTATTTGGGCGAGCTGCGCGGTGCGACAAAAAAGAAAGAATCGATCTTCGATATCTTCAAGGTCATTGGCGCCTTGAAGCAGCGCTTCGGTCAGGTTTCGGTGAACTTCGGAGAGCCGATCAAGCTGGCTGAATTCCTCGATGATGAACAACCGGACTGGCGTGAACAGCAGTTGGGTCCGCAATTCAAACCCGCCTGGCTCAACGAAACCACTAATCGACTGGGCGAACGTGTGGCTCAGCATCTGAACGAAGCCGCTGCGATCAACCCGGTGAATCTGGTTGCGCTGGCGCTGCTGTCCACACAGAAGCTGGCACTGGACGATCTGGCGATGGAACGGGTCCTCGACCTGTATCTGACGCTGCTGCGGCGTGTACCGTATTCGCCGCATACCACCCTGCCGGAAGGTGACGGTCGAGCGTTGATTGAACATGTGAAAAGCATGGACCTGCTCTCGGAACAGAAGGACGCACTGGGCAAGATTTTGTACCTGGACGAACAGAATGCGGTGTTGATGACGTATTACCGCAACAACGTCCTGCACATTTTCGCCCTGCCTTCACTGCTGGCCAGTTTCTTCCAGAGTTCATCGCGCATGAGCCGCGAGCAGATCCTGCGCTACACCCGTGCACTGTATCCGTACCTGCAGTCGGAGCTGTTCATCCGCTGGCCGTTGAACAAGCTGGACGAAGTGGTCGATGAATGGCTGCAAGCGTTTGTCGAGCAAGGCCTGCTGCGCTTCGAGAACAACGTTTACCTGCGGCCCGCACCGAGCTCCCGAGAGTTTGTGTTGTTGACGCTGTTGTCGCGGGCCATTGCCCAGACTCTGCAGCGGTTTTACATGGCAATTTCGTTACTGCTCAACAGCGGACAGAAAACCCTCAGCGCAGAAGAACTGGAAGACCTGTGTACGGTGATGGCTCAGCGGCTATCGATCCTGCACGGCCTGAACGCCCCGGAATTCTTCGACAAAAGCCTGTTCCGTCACTTCATCCAGACCCTGCTGGACCTGGGGGTACTGCGTAAGGACCCGGCTGGCAAATTGAGTTATCACCCGCTGCTGGGCGAACTGGCCGAGGGAGCTGCCAAGCGGGTACTGCCTGCTGAGATTCGCCTGTCGATTCGCCAAGTGGCGCTGCACGGCAGTGAAGATGCCAGCGAACCGGAGCCCGTCGAAGAAAGCCGTTGATCCTGGCGATTTCAGCACCGCCAGCCAGCCTGACTTCCTGATAGGCTCTATGCACCACCGCGCCGGGGTTCAACCCGGCGCGGTCTCCGAATCAAGTCAAAGAAAAGGATGCTCTCATGCTTCATCTCCCCTTTACGTTTGCCAGCCTGTGCGCGGGCCTGATGCTGTCGGGCAGCGTATTTGCCCTGTCGCTGAACGACGTCTCGCAATCGGACGCCACCGGCGGCCTGAAAGACGCGCTGACTCAGGGCGCGCAAATTGCCGTAAAGCAACTGGGTAAACCGGGTGGCTTCAGCGATAACCAGGACGTGCGCATCGAGCTGCCGGGCAATCTTGGCAAAGTCGCCAAAAAGATGAAGCAATTCGGCATGGGCGCTCAGGTTGACCAGCTGGAAACCAGCATGAACCAGGCTGCCGAAGCCGCCGTTCCGCAAGCTCAGGCGTTGCTGGTGGATGCCGTGAAGAAAATGAGCGTGGCTGACGCCAAGGGCATTCTCAGCGGTGGCAAGGATTCCGCAACTCAGTACTTGAACAGCAGCAGTCGCGAGCAGATCAGAGCCAAATTCCTGCCCATCGTCAAACAAGCCACCGACAAGGTTGGCCTGGCGCAGAAGTACAACGCCTTTGCCGGTCAGGCAGCGACGCTGGGTGTGCTTGATGCCAAGAGTTCAAATATCGAAGGATATGTGACCGAGCAGGCGCTCAATGGCCTGTTTGAAATGATCGCCAAACAGGAAGAAAGCATCCGCGCCAACCCGGCAGCTGCGGCTACGAGTCTGGCGAAGAAGGTGTTTGGGGCGTTGTAGGAAGCCAAACAAATACTTGATTTGAAATACTATCTCTGTGGGACCGAATTCATTCGGGAAGGCTATATTTCAGGCGATACATAAGCTGAGAATGTAACGACCCCTTCGCGATTGAATTCGCTCCCACGGATATGTACCCGCTTTAATCCGCCTTCTTCACCCTGAACCACGCGGCATACAGCGCAGGCAAGAACAGCAGCGTCAGCGCTGTCGCCACGATCAACCCGCCCATGATCGCCACAGCCATCGGGCCGAAGAAGACGCTGCGAGACAGCGGAATCATCGCCAGCACCGCCGCCAGAGCAGTCAATACGATAGGCCGGAAGCGCCGCACGGTTGCCTCGATAATCGCCGACCACTGATCAAGTCCACCGGCGATGTCCTGCTCGATCTGGTCTACCAGGATCACCGAGTTGCGCATGATCATCCCCGACAAGGCGATAGTGCCCAGCATCGCAACGAATCCGAACGGTTGATTGAACACCAGCAGGAACAGTGTCACCCCGATCAGCCCCAGCGGCGCGGTCAGAAACACCATGAACATCCGTGAAAAGCTGCGCAGTTGCAGCATCAGCAACGTCAGCACCACGACGATGAACAGCGGCACGCCCGCCTTCACCGAATTCTGCCCACGTGCCGCGTCCTCTACTGTTCCCCCAACCTCCAGCAGATAGCCATCCGGCAACTCGTTGCGCACGTCTGCCAGGGTTGGGAGGATTTGCTGCACCAGCGTCGCCGGTTGTTCCTTGCCGTAAATATCAGCGCGGATCGTCACGTTGGGCAAACGGTTACGGTGCCAGATCACCCCCTCTTCGAATCCGTATTCAAGGGTCGCCACTTGCGATAACGCAACACTGGTGCCGTTTTCAGTCGGCACCGCAAGGCTCGCCAACGCCCCGAGCTGCTGACGCTCGTCAGGTGTACCGCGCAACAGGATCTCGATCAGCTCATCATCCTCGCGATACTGACTGACGCTGGATCCGGTCAACGAGCGCTGCAGGAACCTCGACAGTTCAGCAGTGGTTACGCCCAGTGCGCGCGCCCGATCCTGATCCAGATTGAGGAACACCACTTTGCTCGGCTCTTCCCAGTCCAGATGGACATTGGCGACGTGAGGATTTTCCCGCACCTTGGCTGCCACCTTGCGAGCCAATGCGCGGACCTCTTCGATATGCTCGCCACTGACCCGGAACTGCACCGGATAACCTACAGGCGGGCCGTTTTCCAGCCGCGTCACCCGTGAGCGCAAGGTCGGGAATTGCTCGTTGAGGTTGCTGATCAGCCAGGTCCGTAACGCCTCGCGGTCCTCAATCGTTTTCGCCAACACCACGAACTGCGCAAAGCTGGTCGCGGGCAGTTGCTGATCAAGCGGCAGATAGAAGCGTGGCGAACCTGTGCCTACATAGGACACGTAATTGTCGATACCCGGATGATCCTTGAGCATCTGTTCGAGACGCTTGACCTGCTCGGCGGTGCTGTTCAGCGAAGCGCCTTCCGTCAGCTTCAAATCCACCATCAGTTCCAGCCGACCGGACGCCGGGAAGAACTGCTGCGGGACAAATTTGAACATCACCACCGACAGCACGAACAGCGCCACCGTGGCGAAAATCACGGTCTTGCGCCAGCGCACGCACCAGCCCACCATCGCACGTACCCGTTGGTAGAACGGCGTACCGTGAGGGTCCACTGCGCCGGGTCCAGTGCCATGCTTTTTAGCGTGAATCTTCGCCAGATCAGGCAGCAGACGCTCGCCCAGATACGGCACAAAGACCACGGCGGCGACCCAGGACGCCAACAGCGCGATGGTCACTACCTGAAAAATCGAGCGGGTGTATTCACCCGTGCTGGACTGCGCAGTGGCAATCGGCAAGAACCCGGCAGCCGTAATCAGGGTGCCAGTCAGCATGGGGAAGGCGGTGCTGGTCCAGGCAAAGCTCGCGGCTCGCAGCCGGTCGTAGCCCTGCTCCATCTTGATCGCCATCATTTCCACGGCAATGATCGCGTCATCCACCAGCAGACCCAACGCCAATACCAGCGCGCCAAGGGAAATCTTGTGCAGGCCGATTCCCAGGTAATACATGCAGGCAAAGGTCATGGCCAATACCAGCGGAATCGCCAACGCGACCACCATGCCGGTGCGCATGCCCAGCGAGAAAAAACTTACCAGCAGCACAATCGCCAGCGCTTCGGCCAGGACCTGAACGAATTCGCCGACTCCGGTTTTCACCGCAGCAGGCTGATCAGAAACTTTGCGCAGCTCCATCCCGGCGGGCAGGTTTTTCTGCAGTCGGGCGAACTCGCCCTCCAGCGCTTTGCCAAGGACCAAAATATCGCCACCCGGCTTCATGGCCACCGCCAAGCCAATGGCCTCCTCACCCATGAAACGCATGCGCGGTGCAGGCGGATCATTGAAACCGCGATGCACTTCGGCCAGATCGCGTATGCGCAAAGTCCGATCACCCACGCGGATCGGAAATTCCCGAATCTCGTCGACGGTCTGGAAGCGGCCGCTGACGCGTAACTGAACCCGCTCGCTGGGTGTTTCAAAAAAACTGGTGGCCGAGACCGCATTCTGCGCTTCAAGGGCCTGTTGCACGGCTTGCATGGGCAAGCCCAGTGTTGCGAGCTTGACGTTGGACAATTCGATCCAGATTTTCTCGTCCTGCAAGCCAATCAGTTCAACCTTGCCGACATCGTTGATGCGTTGCAGTTGAAGCTGGATACGGTCGGCGTAGTCCTTGAGCACGGCATAATCAAAGCCCTTGCCGGTCAGCGCATAGATATTGCCAAACGTGGTGCCGAATTCGTCGTTGAAAAACGGCCCTTGCACACCCGGCGGCAAGTTCTGACGGATGTCCCCGACCTTTTTCCGGATCTGGTAGAAAAGCTCCGGCAGGTAAGAGGAAAAGATCGAATCACGGGCAATAAACGTGACTTGGGATTCGCCGGGCCGTGAGAACGAGACGATGCGGTCGTACTCGCCGGTTTCCATGAGTTTCTTTTCGATACGATCCGTGACCTGCCGCGCGACTTCTTCAGCACTTGCGCCGGGCCACAATGTACGGATGACCATCGCCTTGAAGGTAAAGGGCGGGTCTTCGCTTTGACCGAGTTTGGTGTAGGACAGCGCGCCAACAACAGCCAGAACGATCATCAGGTACAGCACGATCTGGCGATTGCGCAGCGCCCATTCGGAAAGATTGAATCGCATCCGTGCTTACTCCTTCGCAGCCAGTTTGACCGCACGGTTATCACGATCCACAGGACGGACCTGCTCGCCTTCATGCAGCACGTGCACGCCAGCGGCAACGATCCAGTCACTGGCCGCCAAGCCTTCCAGCACCGGCACCGATTCCTGGCCATAAGGCCCGAGCCGGACGTTAACCCGCTTGAGCGTGCTGTCGGCAGCAACCCGCCACACGTAATGGCTGCCGTTTTCAGACGTTACGGCCGAGAGCGGAACCGCCAGTGGCACGGCTTGCGCAGCCTCTATGAACACCCGTGCACTTTGACCCAGCTCGGCAGGCACCTTGCCGCCAGCAAAGGCAATGCGTGCTGCGAAGGTTCGCGAGCGCGGGTCAGCGGCTGGTGAAAGCTCACGAATCCGACCAGGAAAACGCTGCTCACGCTGGGTCCACAGCTCTACGGTGACGGGCTGATCGGTTTTGAAGCGGGCGAAATTCTGTTCCGGCAGGCTGATCAGCACTTCCCGCTCACCATCAGCGGCCAGAGTGAATACCGTTTGCCCTGCGGCGACCACCTGCCCCACTTCCACCAGACGCTTGGCCACCACCCCATCCTGAGGCGCGCGCAGCACGGCATAGCTGGTCTGGTTATCGGCGACCGTCAATTCGGCCTTGATCTGCTTGAGCCGGGCTTCGCCGGAGCGATACAGGTTTTCGGCATTGTCAAACTGCGAACGGCTGACCATCTGCCGATCCATCAGGGTCTTGTAGCGATCCCGCTCGGAGCGCACCAGTTGCAGATTGGCTTCGGCAGCAGCGACTTGAGCACGGGTGGCGTCCAGTTGCAGGCGCACATCCTGAGCGTCCAGTTCGGCCAAGGGCTGATTGGCTTTGACCCGCTGCCCCTCTTCCACCAGGCGCTTGCTGACCTTGCCGCCAATCCGGAAGGCCAGATCGGGTTCAAAACGGGCGCGAACTTCACCGGGATAGCTGTCCATCGCCTGAGCAGAAGGTGAAGGCTGAATCACCATGGCGGGACGAATGGTGATCGGTGCGGTTGCCTCCTGGCCACAGCCAGACAGCAACGACATCAGACCCAGAGGCAGGACGAGGCACAGACATTTGCGCAACATGGTGGAGCCCTTCGCAAAAGATGCTTGGAATAATTGTACTGGCGAGTATATTAAAAATTACCAAACTCACCAGTACATTATTAAACGAACATGTCTGACGATTCTCAAAGCGGCTCTCATAGCAGTCCTCACAGCGGTTCCCAAAACAATCCGGGACCCGGCCGGCCGAAAGATCAGGCCAAGCGCCAAGCCATTCTCGATGCTGCGAAAGAGCTATTCGTACGCAATGGCTACGCCAGTACCAGCATGGATGCCGTCGCCGCAGAGGCTGGCGTTTCCAAGCTCACGGTGTATAGCCATTTCAACGACAAGGAGACGTTATTTACCTCTGCCGTCGTGGCTCGCTGCGAAGAGCAGATGCCGGAGTTGTTCATTCAGCTCAATCGCGACTTGCCTGCCAAGGCATTGCTGCTGAATGTTGCGCGCGGGTTTCAGGTCTTGATCAACAGCCCGGAATCCATTGAGCTGCATCGCCTGATGGTGACGTTGGGCACTCAGGACCCAAAGCTGTCGCAGATATTTTTTGAAGCCGGGCCACAACGGATTCTTCAGGAGACCGAACGATTGCTTAGCCGCCTTGAGCAAAGCGGACAGTTGAAGTTCGACTCTCCGAGAACCGCAGCAGAACACTTTCTAAGCCTGATCAAAGGCGTGTGCAACTTCCGCCTGCTGGTCGGCTGCGGCGAGCGGCCAGACGAGGCCAGCGCCGAAGCGCATGTGCAGGAAGTGGTGGGCTTATTCATGCGGGCCTATGGGGTCTGATGATGCCCATTGGACCGAGGTGAACCTGTGGGAGCGAATTCATTCGCGAAGGGGCCGGTACATCCACTGCAAATTTGTTGTGACGAATACCGCCTTCCCGAATGAATTCGGTCCCACAGGTCCGGTGAGCGCCTGAGACCGCAGACATCCAGCGGGACCTGTGTAGTGCCAGAGAAATGGTCGAAATCACACCGACTTCAACGCCTTCTTCGGATAGATGTCATACCGGCTGGATTTGCCATCCAGCGCGTAGCTCGGCTTGGGACCTTCGATGCACGGGGCTTTGCGCGGGCGTTTGACCACTACGCGGTGGGTTGCCAATGCCAGTGCCGCGTCCAGCAGCGCCGGGGCATCCATGTCGTCGCCTACCAGTGGCCGAAACAGACGCATTTCTTTCTTCACCAACGCGGTTTTTTCACGGTGCGGAAACATCGGATCCAGATAGATTACCTGCGGTGGCTCGCCTTCCCAGCCACGAATCAGCTCGATGGAGTTGCCAGTCAGCAAATGCATCTGGCTGATGATTGAACCCACTTCCCGATCCTGTCGCCCGCGGCTCAAGCCATCTTCCAGCAGTGCGGCAATGATTGGCTGGCGTTCGATGAGGCTCATCTGGCAGCCAAGGCTGGCCAGTACAAACGCATCCTTGCCCAGCCCCGCCGTTGCATCCAGCACCGTAGGCCGAACGCCCGGCTGGATACCCACGGCCTTGGCAATCATCTGCCCGCTGCCACCACCGAACAAACGTCGATGGGCCACTGCGCCCTCGACGAAGTCCACCCGCACCGGCCCCGGCGCGTCATCACCCAATTGCTGCAATTGCAGACCATTGTCAGTCACTTGGAGGGCAAAATCGGCATCAACGTCGCCTGAAAGCAGGTCCAGACGCTGCGCCCATTGCACGGCCTGCTCCTGACTCTGGCTATCAAGGGCCTCGACCCGGATACGACTGCCCGCTTGTTGCTCACTCATTGTGTCCACACGCTCAAAAAGTGTTAATGATCGGCAAAATCTGCCGATAAAGAAGTATCAGGCATTTTGCCAGACCTACGACGTGTAACGATCGATATGTCAGACATTCAGCAATCATCCATAGGTTATCTAACGCACGCAGGTGATTTTACCCTGCGCAACAGCCGGGCACTGGGCGGTGTTACCCAGATCTGGTCGGATGCGTTTGCCCGTGCGATGGCTGAACAACTGCGTGACACGCCTGCAGAACCTGTTGACCCTGCCAGTGTTGCTACCGACGTTGCCACCGGTGAGCCTGTTGCCGGTGCCCGCACGCTGGGCAAGATCGTCGAGCAGCGCGCCTGCCCGGTTGAAGGCAAGCCGCTTATCCCTGCCAAGCCGCTGTTTCTGCCTATCGCTGAATTCGAACTCGACCTGCTGCCTCCGCCGAACGAACCGTTCAGCATCGGCGAGATGATCGCCCAGCAGCGTAACCTGGAGTTCGACAGCGAGTGGGTTCGTCCGAACGTACTCAATCCTTACGATGATAGCGTGATACCTGGCCCCGGCCCTCAACCACGTCCGCTGCACTTGCCAATCGCCGAGTTCGAATGGGACTTGGCCGACAAGCCCGCCCTGCCACTGGATGACGACACCATGGTCGCGCAGCAGCGCGCACTGAACTACGACATGGGCTGGGCTCGCCCGATCATCCTGCAAAACCTGCGCATGGCGGCTTGATTTCGTTGACTCGGTGATATCTGCAGGAGCTGCCGAAGGCTGCGAATGGATTCCCATGACACGCCGCCTTCGCAGCCTCGGCAGCTCCTACAAAAATATCTACCTCAGCGACACACCCGCCACCCGCCCATATCCAGATGGAAATGGTTTTGATGCGCTGCGTTGTAATCCGGCCCTAATACGGTATTGAACTGCTTGCAGGCGCCGTCGCGGACCTCCCGCAGAAACCGCCCCTTGTCTCCCGCATCTTTCCAGTCCCGCAACAAATTGATCCGCTGCCCGTCCGCCAGCCGGAAGCCTGCGATATCCAGCGCATTAGCGCTCGCATGCTGACTCAAACGTCCGCTACTTCTGCCATATACGTTGCGACAGGCAAAACTGCCTAGATGGTCGATACGCGTCACTCGCTGGCCGAATACTGACTGGGCGGCGGGCTGCAAGGTGTGCACTTCAAATAGCGCGTAGGCCACCGCCAACGGGCAACTGGCGAGAAAACTGCTGCTGAGCGCCACCTCGCTGCCCTGGACCCGTAACACATCGCTGAGCGGGCAATCCGCTGACGCAGGGCTATCGGCCTGATGGCTGAAACGCAGGCTCGACGATCCCAGCACCTGATCACACAGCTGTGGATCGCTCTTCACCCGCGATAATTTGTAGGACGTCAGGAAATTGGTTTCAGCCTGGATATCCAGTGGTGCCCAGGGATTCCACTGCGCAGGCACCTCAATCCAGCCTCGCCATACCGCAGCAACCGCACCGGCACATAGCAGCAGGAAAACCAGAAACAGCGTAGAACCCCGCACCCTCAGCCCTTGAACAACGCGTTGAGTTGAGCAAATGGCAGCGCCTGCTCAGCGTAGTTAAAAGTCCCGTGGGTACGGATTTCTTCAGCAGCACGATACAAACCGCCGAAGGCTGCGCGGACGAGCGAGGAGCCGACGCTGATGCGCTTGACGCCACAGTCACTGAGCTCGGCAACCGTCAGCGTGACGCCGCCAAGCCCCATCAATACGTTGACCGGCTTGGGGGCGACAGCACGCACCACCGCTATCACTTCTTCCCGGGTACGCAGGCCGGGCGCGTAGAGCATGTCAGCTCCAGCGTCAGCGTAGGCCTGGAGCCGATTCAAGGTGTCAGCGAAGTCCATTCGCCCGTTGAGCAGGTTTTCCGCTCGGGCGGTGAGCATGAACGGGAACGGCAAGCTGCGTGCAGCCAGCGCCGCCGCTCTGACCCGCGCTACGGACAATTCGAAATCGTAAATCGGCTGATCGGTCTTGCCAGTGGCATCTTCGATAGAGCCACCAATAATGCCCGCCTGCGCGGCCGCCAACAGGTTGGCCGCACAATCCTCCGGACTGTCGGCGAAACAGTTTTCGAGATCAGCAGCGACAGGCAGCTCGGTTGCGGCAACGATAGCGCGGATGTTTTCCAGCGACTCGGCAAAGCTCAGCGCACCTTCGGCATCGGCACGCCCCAAGGTGAATGCCAGGCCTGCGCTGGTCGTGGCCAGCGCCTCAAAGCCCATGGACGCCAACAGCTTGGCCGACCCTGCGTCCCAAGGATTGGGAATCACAAATGCATGATCACGCTCGTGCAACGCTTTGAAAGTCTGTGCGCGAAGAAGTTGTTGCGAATCCATTGCTGACTCCTGTGATCGTCAATGCGGCTATTGAAGCCACAGTTATCGACCTCAGAGCAAGCCCAGTTGCTGCACCGGTGGTGTACGGTCCAATTCAGGTAACGGCGGCAAGCCCGGCAGGCGTGCCATCAACTGGTTGTGAAAACGGCGGGCCAGCTGTGGCGCTTCGAGGTTATCCGGGGTGTGCAGGAACACATAAGGCGTGCGGCCTTCCTCGATCCAGCCTGCGACCTTGGTCACCCACTGGATCAGAAAGGGGTCATTGGCTTCCAGCACGGGATGACCAATGAAGCGCACCTGCGGGAATTGGGTCAGTGCTGCAGGGCGAGCAGGCACCTTAGGTTTCTTCGACTGAGCATGCAGTACCGCCGGATCGCTGGACACACAGCTGAATAACGCTCGGGAATCCAGACAGATGCGCTCGACGCCGCGCTCAAGCAACAAACGATTAAGCAAGCGCTCTTCATCACCCCTTTCGAAGAACGCTCTATTACGCACTTCGACAGCCAGCGGGCACTGCAGCTCATCAATGAAAGTGATCAGTTCGGCGAGGCGTTGCGGCGTGAAGCTGGCTGAAAGCTGTAGCCAGAAAGGTGCGACACGCTTGCCCAGCGGGGCCAGCAATTGAATGAAGGTTTCAGCCGCTTGCAGCTGTAGGCGCAGATCACCGCCATGGCTGATGTCACCGGGAAACTTGGCCGTGAAGCGAAAATCATCAGGCAGCACTTCAGCCCAGCGCTGAACAGCAGCAGGCGCGGGTCGGGCGTAAAAAGTAGTGTTGCCTTCGACGGCGTTGAAAACCTGTGAATACAGGCCTAGAAATTCGTTACTGCGAGCGTCTTCCGGATACAGTGATTCGCGCCAGGCGTTCTCACTCCATGACGGACATCCCAGAAAATATGGCAGGCGGGAATCGTTCAAACGTGGACATCAAGCCCGGAAACTTCCAGATCCCAATCAACGAAGCTGGCGGTGGCGAGGTAACTGGCCAAAGCGTTGGCTACGCGGGTACTCATGGAGCGCGGAAAGATAATGTCTTGCTGACGAGCAGGTACGTTGGCTGTCGAGTTGGCCTGCCCACTACCACCTGAGCGAGCGCCGTGCGCTGGCTGCTGGGCAACTTCGGCGTCGTTTTCGACTTCTTCGAAGGTGCCATCAACGATCGCAGGCTGACTACGCGGCTTGCGTTTGATGGGGTATGAACGTTGTGAGGGGCCGTCTATGCGCATTAGTGCGTACTCTGCATCTTATAGTGGCAATTTAACGTCACGGGTTAGTTGTTGCAATTACCCGAACGTTAACTAGACCACACAAATCGCAAAAGTTTCGAAACCAGCGGGGAATTGATGGTTTTAGGCGATGAAAGGTCGTGTTTTGACCGGCCACAAAGGGTTTCAGAGGATGGCACAGAAGCTGTGGAAGCTGCCCTGTCTTGCGGCAAACATTGGACCTGTAGGAGCTGCCGAAGGCTGCGATCGCGGCGTGTCAGGATAAATGCTTCGCAGCCTTCGGCAGCTCCTACAGAAAATGCATTTCCAATCAAGTAGTTTGCATGTTGTTTGATAAGAACGAGTTTCTACAGATATCACCGGGCTTTGGGCGTAGCCACTTTATCGCGCAGGTAAACCGGCTGCGCATCGTCTGCAATGATGGCCTCACCGCGCTGCCAGGCGTAGGTCGCCAAAGTCAGCAGATCCTGTGCATGGGGCAGCATGCTGGCGTCATGACCAGCAACGTTGACCGGCAAACGTTCGGCATAACCCCAGCCGGTACCCGCGCCGAACCATTCACCACTGACATCGGACGGCAATGCAACGTGCTCTGGCGGCAATACCGCTTCAGCCCCGAGCAAACACATCTCCCCCGCCGCCTCGCGATAACAACCCCAGTAAACCTCATCCATGCGCGCATCGATGGCTGCAGCCACCTGATGCACGCCATGCTCACGCAAGGCCCGCTGAGCCAGTACCGCGAGATTGGAGACAGGCAATACCGGACGCTCCAGGCCATACGCCAACCCCTGAACCACACCAATGGCAATCCGCACGCCCGTAAATGCGCCCGGACCACGGCCGAAAGCGATGGCATCCAGTGCGGACAGGCCAATACCGGCTTCGGCCATGATTGTCTTGATCATCGGCAGCAGACGCTGGGCATGCAGGCGCGGGATCACCTCGTAGTGGCTCAGCACCTTGCCGTCGTGCAGCAGGGCAACCGAGCAGGCTTCAGTGGCAGTATCCAGGGCCAGCAAGGTGGTCATCAGGGTTATCCATCAAGATCAAAAAAGGGGCGCATTATAAACGACAAAACGGCCCGCAAGCGGACCGTTTGTTGACTCAAACCAGCGTTATCAGCTCAGGGCTTCAAGCACTTTTTTGGTGATTTCTTCAACAGAACCAACGCCTGCGATGTGGCTGCACTTAGGCTTGCCATTCCTGGCTTCGAGTTTGCTGTAGAACTCAACCAGCGGCTTGGTCTGCGCGTGATACACGGACAGGCGATGGCGAACGGTTTCTTCTACGTCGTCCTTGCGCTGCAGCAGTGGCTCGCCGGTAACGTCGTCAACACCTTCAACTTTAGGCGGATTGAAGATGGTGTGATAGATGCGGCCAGAGCCTTCGTGCACGCGGCGACCAGACATACGCTTGACGATTTCCTCGTCATCTACAGCGATTTCCAGCACGTTGTCGATTTCCAGACCGGCAGCCAGCAATGCTTCTGCTTGCGGGATGGTCCGCGGGAAGCCGTCGAACAGTACGCCGTTGGCGCAATCAGGCTCGGACAGACGATCCTTGATCAGGCCGATGATCAGGTCATCGGAAACCAGACCGCCGCTGTCCATGACGCTTTTGGCTTTAAGCCCCAGTTCGGTGCCAGCCTTGACCGCAGCGCGCAGCATATCGCCTGTGGAAATTTGCGGGATGCCGAATTTTTCGGTGATGAATTTTGCCTGAGTACCTTTACCGGCCCCGGGAGCTCCCAGCAGAATCACGCGCATTGATGTGCTCCTCAAATTTTTTATATGTAAACGTCAGATTCGCCACTGCAGGACCAATCTCAAATAAGGTTACAGCCGAAGAATGGCCAAAGGCTGATCAAGATACACAGCCGACAGGGGTGGCACAAGCCGCCAAAAGTCGCAGTATCCGCCACCCGGTCAGAGGTAGCAGAGTGTGGGATTGGTTCAGGTGGCTTGAGTCAGCTAAAAGCACGCAAGTCATTGATGCTAATGGCGCACAGGCAATTAGCAGTGCGCCATTAACGGACACGCTGGTTAACCGGTGTTACGCAATCCGGCGGCGATACCGGCTACAGACACCAGCAGCGCCTGTTCCAGAGGACTGTCCAGACTTGCCTCGCGATTGCGTGAGCGTGCAAGCAGCTCCGCCTGAAGCAGATGCAGCGGATCCAGATAGGTGTTGCGCAGACTGATGAACTCCAATGTCTCGGGACTGTGAGCCAGCAGTTGCGATTGCCCGGTCAGGCCCAGCACCACGGCGCAAGCCTGCGACAATAGGTCGCGCAAATGCGTACCTAAATGTTGCAATCGTGGCTCCACAAGACGCTGATCGTATAACTGGGCAATATCGTGGTCAGCCTTGGCAAGAACCATCTCCAGCATGTCGATCCGGGTGCGAAAAAACGGCCAGTGTTCACGCATCTGCGCCAACAGCTCACCTTCGCAGCGCTCCAGCGCCTTGTTCAAGGCTGCCTCCCAGCCGAGCCAGGCGGGCAACATCAGACGCGTCTGAGTCCAGGCAAAAATCCACGGGATCGCCCGCAGACTCTCGACCCCGCCTTCCCTGCGCTTGGCCGGGCGACTGCCCAAAGGCAAACGCCCAAGTTCCTGCTCGGGTGTGGCCTGCCTGAAGTATTCGACGAACTCCGGATGCTCACGCACCACGGCACGGTAAGCGTTGACGCCGTCGGCGGCCAGGCTGTCCATCATGTCTCGCCATGCCGGCTCCGGCGGTGGTGGTGGCTGCAACGTGGCTTCCAGTACGGCAGCAAGGTAGAGATTCAGGTTTTGTTCAGCGATGTCAGGCAAGCCGAACTTGAAGCGGATCATCTCGCCCTGCTCCGTCGTGCGGAAACGTCCCGCGACCGAACCCGGTGGCTGCGACAGAATCGCCGCGTGGGCCGGACCGCCCCCACGCCCTACAGTGCCGCCCCGGCCATGAAACAGCAGCAGCTCGACTTGCTGGGCACGGCAGATATCCACCAGTTTTTCCTGCGCCCGATACTGCGCCCAGGCCGAGGCGGTGGTGCCGGCATCCTTGGCGGAATCGGAATAGCCAATCATGACTTCTTGCGGGCCGTGCAGACGCGAACGATAGCCTGGCAAGCTCAACAATTGCTCGATCGCAGGCCCGGCGTTGTCCAGGTCCGCAAGGGTTTCGAACAGCGGCACGACGCGCATCGGACGCTGCAAACCAGCCTCCTTGAGCAACAGTTGCACCGCCAGTACATCCGATGCGGCACCGGCCATGGAAATCACGTAGGACCCCAATGACGCGGCGGGCGCAGAAGCTACCTCACGACAGGTTGCCAGCACTTCGGCGGTGTCTGCTGCCGGTTTGAAATGGGCAGGCAGCAACGGACGTCGGCTGTTGAGTTCTTTCAAGAGGAAATCGACACGCGCCTGTTCATCCCAGTCCTCGTAACGACCGAGCCCGAGGTAGTCGGTGATTTCGGTCATGGCCGACTCATGCCGACTGGAGTCCTGACGCACATCAAGGCGTACAAGGAACAGGCCGAACGTCACCGCACGACGCAGGCAATCGAGCAGCGGACCATCAGCGATCACGCCCATGCCGCATTCATGCAACGACTGGAAGCACAGCATCAGTGGGCCAAGCAGGTCACGATTGTCGTGCAGCACGTTGTCCGGTGCAGGTTGAGTCACCGCAAGCGATGCCTGAGCCCAGTTCCGGGTCGCCCGCAGACGCTCGCGCAGTTGCTTCAGAACGGCACGATAAGGCTCGGCGTTGTCACCCGCACTGGCGCGCAATGCGTCACTGGCTTGTTGCATCGACAATTCGGCAGCCAGTTGATCAACATCACGCACGTACAAGTCCGCTGCCATCCAGCGAGCCAGCAACAGCACTTCGCGAGTCACTGCCGCGGTGACATTCGGGTTGCCGTCACGGTCGCCGCCCATCCAGGAAGCGAAACGAATCGGTGCAGCTTCCAGCGGCAGATGAAAGCCGGTAGCCGCATACAACGCATGATCAGCCTTGCGCAGATAATTGGGCACGGCATGCCAGAGTGAATGCTCGATAACGGCAAAGCCCCACTTCGCCTCATCGACTGGCGTTGGACGTGTGCGGCGAATTTCTTCAGTGTGCCAGGCCTCGGCGATCAGGCGCTGCAAACGTTCGGTGATCTGCTCGCGCTCGGTGCTGCTCAAATCCCGGTGATCGAGGGCAGCCAGTTGCGCGGCGATGGCGTCGTATTTCTGAATCAGCGTGCGACGCGCGACTTCAGTGGGGTGCGCGGTCAGAACAAGCTCGATTTCCAGCTTGCCCAATTGCCGCGCCAGCGCTTCGGGAGTCTGTCCGGCAGCCTTGAGGCGATCGAGCAGTTCAGGCAAGACACGAGACTCGAACGGCTGAGGCTGTGAATCGTCGCGACGCCGGATCAGTTGATATTGCTCGGCAATGTTCGCCAGATTGAGGAACTGATTGAATGCCCGGGCGACGGGCAATAACTCATCTTCGGCCAGGCCGTCGACGCTGGAAGTGAGTTGCTCGGTCCCCTCCGCCGAACCCCTTCGACCCGCTTTGGCGCCCTTGCGAATACGTTCGATCTTGTCGAGAAACTCACCACCGCGCTGCTCACGAATGGTGTTCCCCAATAGCTCCCCCAGCAGGTGTACATCTTCGCGTAAGCGCGCATCGATATCAGCCATCGTCCTTTTCCCCCACTGTCTTTTTGTATGGGTGCAGCCAGCCAGTGAACGTCGCTACTGAACAAGCGTGCAGAAATCTGATCTACCCCTTGTCTACCAACAGTGCACCAAAATCATTGAGCACGCCAAATCCCTGTGAGTAAACCGGTTTGCAATAACCCGACTAATCTCATTCCCGAGCCATGGCTCAGTACTCAAGCAGACCTGCCGCAGGCGGGTAAATGAAGAGGCCCTTATGAAAATCCGTGAGCTTGCCACCCATTGGGAAGAGAACGCCAAAGGACGGCTGACCAAGACCCAATATGCGATTCACCTGGACATGGAGTCCGCTGCACGCCTTAGCGCACTGACCGAAATGTACCCCAAACATCATCCTGAAGAGTTACTGGGCGAGCTGATTGGCGCCGCGCTGGAAGAGCTTGAAACCAGCTTCCCTTACGTCAAGGGTCAGCATGTAGTGACCACCGATGAAGAGGGTGATCCGATTTACGAAGACGTCGGCCCGACCCCGCGCTTCCTTGCCCTGTCACGGCGTTACCTGCATGACTTATCCGCGAAACAGGACGCTGAGTAACACCCGGTTTCCGGCTCTCGCCTGACTCGAAACGACCTGGCATTTGCCTGCCGGGATCGTTTTTTCACACGATTCGTTCCCCTGTTCGACTAATGAATTGACGTCAAAAAAAAGCTGAACTATTCAAAAAGCGCATGTGTCCGAGCCATTAGCCATTACAGAAAAGCCTACGGATAGCTAACGGCGCAGCCCCACGCTACCTCGCACGCTTCAGGCCAACGACTGTCATGGAACACCCAAGATTTTCAGGAGTTACATAATGGAGTCGAACACGATGAACACGCTTACTGCCAACACCAAGTCCAAAGGTCTGCGCGGCCTGAAACTGACCGCACTGGCACTGGGTGCCAGCTTCGTCCTCGCTGGTTGCGCTGGTAATCCGCCGACCGAGCAGTACGCCGTGAGCCAGTCTGCCGTTAACAGTGCCGTCAGCGCCGGTGGCACCGAGTACTCCGCCGTAGAAATGAAATCGGCACAAGACAAGCTCAAGCAAGCGGACCTCGCCATGCAGGAGCAGAAATACGACGAAGCACGCCGCCTGGCTGAACAAGCTGAGTGGGACGCCCGTGTAGCGGAGCGTAAGTCCCAGGCAGCCAAGGCCGAAAGAGCCGTGCAGGACGCCCGTCAAGGCGTCAACGAACTACGTGAAGAAGGCCTGCGTCAGGTGCAACCGGCACCGGCCCAGTAACCAGCGTTGCAAGCAACGTTTTTCATGCATTTCGAATTCGATTTAAAGGACGAAACTATTATGCGTAAACAAGTGATGATCCCTGCCCTGCTGGCCATGAGTGTTGCACTGGCCGCTTGCTCGACACCGCCAAACCAGAATCTGGAACAGGCACGCACCAATTTCTCGGCTCTGCAGACCAACCCGCAGGCTACTAAAGTCGCGGCGCTGGAAACCAAAGACGCCAGCGACTGGCTGGACAAGGCTGACGCAGCCTATCGCAACAGCGAAGACGAGAAGAAAGTCGACCAACTGGCTTATCTGACCAACCAGCGCGTTGAAGTGGCCAAGCAGACTATTGCCCTGCGCACCGCTGAAGAAGAACTGAAAGGCGCTTCCGCACAGCGTGCTCAAGCCCGTCTGGATGCTCGTGACGCTCAGATCAAAGCCCTGCAAAGCAGCCTGAATGCCAAGCAGACCGAACGCGGCACTCTGGTGACTTTCGGCGACGTGCTGTTCGATCTGAACAAGGCTGAACTGAAGTCCAGCGGTCTGGTTAACGTTAACCAGCTGGCGACTTACCTGCGTGACAACCCGGATCGCAAGGTAATCGTTGAAGGCTATACCGACAGCTCGGGTTCCGACTCTTACAACCTGTCCCTGTCCGAGCGCCGCGCTAATTCCGTTCGTATGGCACTGGTGAAAATGGGCGTTGATCCATCCCGCGTAGTTTCCCAGGGTTATGGCAAGGAATACCCGGTTGCTGACAACAGCAGCGCTTCGGGCCGCGCCCAGAACCGTCGCGTGGAAGTGACCGTTTCCAATGACAACCAGCCGGTAGCACCGCGTTCGTCGATCAAATAAATCGCTGACGCTGTAAACCGAAAGCCCGGCCTGTGAAAACAGGCCGGGCTTTTTGTTGTTTGTCGTCACCTGTAGGAGCTGCCGAAGGCTGCGAATGGATCCCCATGACACACCGCTTTCGCAGCCTCCGGCAGCTCCTACAGAGGAAATCGATACGCGTTAAGGCTGGAGCTGCTGTGGCGTCTCCTGCCCCACACAGCGCACCGCCTGCTTCTTGCTGTTGATCAGCACACCCGATAACCCTTTCTGCGACGTATCGAACAGCACCAGCACGCCATCAATGCACTGGGCGACTTCTGCGGCAGGGGTGGCGGCGACTTTGTAGTCCTCACCCGGCACTGTCTTGATCATGGTGAAATCATTGAGCAACAGCGCATCTTCAGGCTTGGCAAAATGCAGATAGCCGTAATACCAGAGCGTGCCGACGGTGACGAAGATGGTGCAAATGCCGGTGATGATCAAAGGGATAGCGTTGCGTTCTTCAGTCATTGCGGTTCTCGGGCGTTTCTTTTTTCGGAGGGCACGGGGTAGTTCGGCACTTCGGCCAAACGACGCAGGCCATTGAAGTGCTGTGGGTCTTCCAGATAACGGACCATCACCTGACGCCAGGTGGGATCAGCAAATGTCTGGACATGCCCACCACGGGTCAACTGCAGCACCCGCGGTGGTGGCGCGGCTCGATAAAGGCTGATGCCGTTGTCGAGCGGCACCAGGGTGTCGTCGAGACTCTGGAAAATCAGCATCGGCGTACCCGCCAGCTGTGGCAGGCCGTTGATGGCGCTGTCTGAGTCGGGAATCAACCATGACAGCGGCGTTTTGAGCGGCCAGGTCAGCCATGACGTACCCAGGGTGTAACGGGCTACATCGCGATAACTGGCGGGTGTGCCGTCGAGGATCAACGCCTTGATCCGCGAGCGCTGCTGCGGCTGCTCAGCCAGATAGTGTACGGCCAGTGCTCCGCCGATACTTTGCCCAAGCACTACCAGCGGTTTGTTCTGCACTTCAGGGGCTTTGTTCAGCCAGTCGAATGCCGCATCCACGTCCTGATAAATCGCAGGCAGGCTGGGCTCCCCTTGGGATAAACCATAGCCGCGATAGTCCAGGATCAAGACCTGATAACCCTGCTCGGGCAGCCACCAGCTACCGCCCAGATGCCAAGCGAGGTTACCGCCGTTGCCATGCAGGTGCAGCACCGTGCCTTTGACCTCAACGCCCTCTTTTGCCGGCAACCACCAGGCATGCAATTGCGTACCGTCAGCAGCGGTAAGCGTCACATCGCGATATTGCAGGTGGGCTTTTTCAGGGGTAAACGGCAGGCCTGGTTCCGGGTAAAACAGCATCGAACTGCAACCGGTGAGAGAGAGGAGCAGCGCGAGGGATATCAGGAACTTCAAGCGGGATTCCTTTTGTTTTCTTGATGCGGCTCTGATCAATAAAATACATTTCCTGTAGGCGCTGCCGAAGGCTGCGATCGGATTCCAATGACACACCGCCTTCGCAGCCTTCGGCAGCTCCTACACAGGATCGGTGGTGGCGCTACAGGATGTTCGAATAATCCGCTTCGATCCGGTCCAGGCTCAGGTGGTTCAAGAAGTTCGAGAAACACATCCAGGCCGACAGGGCATTCATGTCCCTGAACTGTTCCGGCAGGTACTTGGGCGGTACGACCAGTCCCTCATCAACCAGTTGACGCAGGGTACGCATGTCCTCAAGGGTGGTTTTGCCACAGAACAGCAGCGGCACTTGCTCCAGCTTGCCCTTGCGCACGGCGAGCTGAATATAGTTGTAAACCATGATGAAACCTTTGAGGTAGGACAAGTCTTTGGTGAATGGCAGACCATTGGGCACCGAACCGCGGAAAACCCGACTGGCATTGCCGTAGCTCTCAGACATGCCAAAACCTTGCTCACGATAGAACTCGAACACCTGAAGGAAATCAGCACCCTCCTCGGCCATGTGAATGGCGCGCGTGCGGTTGGTCAACTTGCGCAGACGACTCGGATAGGAGGCGAAAGCGATGACCTCCATGAGGATAGCCAGGCCCTCCTGCGTCACTGTCGACGACGGTGGTCCTTTCGAAAGAAAGGTACAGATCGGCTGATTCTGGCCATTGAGGGTGGTGCCTACATGCACTAGGCCTTCATGGACTTCCAGCGCGCGAACGTCTCGTTCGTTGAACATCGCATCGCTGCGGATCTTGATGTAATCGGCACCCGCCGCTGCGTCGGCCACAATACCGTCAGACTCGAATACGCGGATGGTCTCTTCGGCCTCGCCAAAGACTTTGTTCAAGCGACTTTGCAGCAACGATACCGCGTCCTTGGCGGTCAGGATTTTTGGTTCGTCCTTGAGGTCACCGCGTCCGGCAATATTGTTGAGGTAGTCGGAGAGCATCAAGCCCAGGTCGGCCAGGGTGGGGTCACCGGCATGAAACGCGTCAGATGCCGCGCCGTAAAGCTCTTGGGAAATCAGACCGAAATCAGCCGTCCCACGGGCTTCGAGCATGCGCACCACCATGCGGTACTCCTTGCACATGCGACGCATGATCTGACCAACAGGGTTGAACTGACCCAACTGCCGGGTGATGTCGCGCTCGATATTCTGGAATTCGAGCTTCACTTCGGAAGAGTCAAAACCCAGCGGTCGATTTTCATAGTAAGCGCGGTCCACTGCCGGTAGCGCTTTACCCTTGGCCGCAAGAAAGTCCTTGCGCACCGTATCGTCCCACTTCACCGCATCCAGAACCCGGATCGGCGTCTGCGCTGCGACGATACGGTCCGACAACGTTCGAATAGTCTGCTGGTACTCGTCCACCCACTGCTCCTTAGTTGGCCAAGCCTTAATTGGTTGGGCGTGTGCCCTGCTTCGGCAGTCGCTGGTAACGCGCCACCTCAAGGAAAACGTCGGAATTGGCCGGATCGTTCAGGTAGCTGAAGACCTCATCCAGCGGGCTGGTGATTAACAGCCCCTCGCCTTTTCCGGCTGGCACTTTTTCGCCAGTCAGTGCCTTTTGCTCAACCCACTGCGTGAAACGATCCAGATCAAGGTTGTAGACCACAAGCTCGCCACTTTCTGCCAACTCGAAGCCAGCCATCACAAAATGACCGCCGTCTTTGGTCGGTAATCCTGCAGACAAATACCATCGACTGCCGTGCCTTGAGACCGTAAACGCATATGCATCGCGGTTCTTGCGATCCCCCTTACGATAGCTCAGAGCCTTGTATTCGTTGTCACCTGCCCGGCTTATTTCCAGTTCGAGTGGCTCGCCCCAGGCATTCTTGCTCGTCCAGGTCCCCAGTAGCTGCGAAGGCGCAGCCTCGCGAGCAGGGATCGGATCCTTGAAGGTCACCAGACACCCACTCAACAGCAGAAACGACAAGGCGACGCACAGACGCCAGGCTTTCATTGGCTACTCCCCAGAGGGGTTTGTCACTCGTCAACCGGCTTGGTGGTACCCAGTACCAGGTGCATCTGGCGAGTGAGAATACCGAGGTTTTCTTCGTCCGCGTCAGGCTGCGCGCCATGTAGTAGCCCCTGATATTCCATCCGGCACATTATCCCCGTCAACACTTGAGCGTCCTGAAGTGGCTGAACCGAGCCCATGACCTGCAAAAGCCGGCAGGCGCCTTGCAGGAGAATATCCTGATGGGCATTAACCAGCCGGGCCAGTCTCGGGTTGAGCAGTGCTTCGCAATGGAAAGCATATTCGGCAATCAGAAAATCGCGTCGGGTTGCAAGCTGGTGACGAATGTACTCCATGGCCATCAGCGCGATTTCGTCGGCCAGACGCGCACGGCCGACAGGCGTGCCGTCAGTGCGCGCAACCATTTCACGCAACCTGACCTCAGTGCTCTCCCAGAGCTTGGCCATATAGTTAGCGCTGCGCTCGACGTACTGGGAAAAGGCATCGGTGAGCAGGTCATCGATATCCTTGAAGTAATAAGTAGTGGCCGACAACGGCACGCCTGCTTCGGCAGCGACTGCCCGGTGCCGCACGGCGCGCACGCCGTCGCGGACCACAATGCGCATGGCGGCATCGAGAATATCCTGCCTGCGTTGTTCGCTGCCCTGGCGACTTGCCTTGCGCCCGCGGTACTCGACACTTTGCACCACGGCGCTAGCGGCACCAGCGGCTCCATTTTGAGCAATAGAACGGGTCACGACGGTTCTTTCCTTTTGCTTAACAACTCATTTTCTGTAATGACTCACAGCATTGCGATTGCGGTGGATCAGCCAAAACCTTATCGCAGCCTTCGCGTTGCGAGTGCGGTCTTATCAACCACTATGCAAACAACTGAATTGGAATGCATTCCTGTAGGAGCTGCCGAAGGCTGCGAAGCATTCATCCTGCAATACCTCTATCGCAGCCTTCGGCAGCTCCTACAAGTGCAATGTTCGCCACGTGCCAGCGCGTTGCCATGCTCACCGTAAGAGCTCTTGGGGTTACCAAGGCGCTGTTTCCAGCTTGCCTTTCCGGTTCAAATGTAAACCAACATGACTGAACTGAAGCTTTCAGACGCTCAATCGTCACGCAAAAAAAAGCCGCCCATCACAGGCGGCTCGTTTTTTCACATCACTTACGCTTGCGGGCGCATGTGCGGGAAGAGGATCACGTCGCGGATCGACGGTGCGTTGGTCAACAACATCACCAGACGGTCGATACCGATACCTTCACCGGCAGTCGGCGGCATGCCGTATTCCAGCGCACGCACGAAATCTGCGTCGTAGTGCATGGCTTCGTCATCGCCCGCGTCCTTGTCGGCCACCTGGGCCTGGAAGCGCTCAGCCTGATCTTCCGCATCGTTCAACTCGGAATAGGCGTTGGCGATTTCACGGCCGCCAATGAACAGCTCGAAACGGTCAGTGACGTTCGGGTTGTCATCGTTGCGACGTGCCAGCGGCGACACTTCGAACGGGTATTGAGTGATGAAGTGCGGCTGCTCCAGCTTGTGCTCGACCAGCTCTTCGAAAATCATCACCTGCAGTTTGCCCAGACCTTCGAAGCCCAGCACCTTGGCGCCAGCTTTCTTGGCAATGGCACGCGCCTTGTCGATGTCTTGCAGGTCTGCAGCGGTCAGATCCGGGTTGTACTTGAGGATCGAATCGAACACCGACAGACGCACAAACGGTTCGCCGAAGTGGAATACCTTGTCGCCGTAGGGCACATCGGTAGTACCCAGAACCAGTTGAGCCAGTTCGCGGAACAGCTCCTCGGTCAGGTCCATATTGTCTTCGTAGTCCGCGTATGCCTGATAGAACTCAAGCATGGTGAACTCAGGGTTGTGACGGGTCGAGACGCCTTCGTTACGGAAGTTGCGGTTGATCTCGAACACTTTCTCGAAGCCGCCAACCACCAGGCGCTTCAGGTACAGCTCAGGCGCGATACGCAGGAACATTTCCATGTCCAGCGCATTGTGGTGAGTTTCGAACGGCTTGGCTGCGGCACCACCTGGAATGGTTTGCAGCATCGGCGTTTCGACTTCCAGGAAGTCACGCTTCATCAGGAAGCTGCGGATGTGAGCGATGACTTGCGAACGCACACGGAACGTGTCGCGTACGTCTTCGTTGACGATCAGGTCAACGTAGCGCTGGCGATAGCGCTGTTCGGTGTCGGTCAGGCCGTGGTGCTTGTCCGGCAGCGGGCGCAGGGACTTGGTCAGCAGACGCACGCTGGTCATTTCAACGTACAGGTCGCCCTTGCCCGAACGCGCCAGGGTGCCTTCGGCTGCGATGATGTCGCCCAGGTCCCAGGTTTTCACTGCGGCCAGGGTTTCTTCCGACAAAGTCTTGCGGTTGACGTAGACCTGGATGCGACCGGTCATGTCCTGAATCACCATGAACGAGCCACGGTTGAGCATGAGGCGACCGGCAACCTTGACCGGGATCGCCGCTTCAGCCAGCTCTTCCTTGGTCTTGTCCACGTACTGCTTCTGCAGATCATTGCAGTAGCTGTCGCGGCGGAAGTCGTTGGGGAAGGCCTGCCCCTTGGCGCGCTCGGCAGCAAGCTTTTCCTTGCGCAGGGCGATCAGGGTGTTTTCTTCCTGTTGCAGGGCTTGCGGGTCGAGTTGTTGGTCGCTCATGTCTTTAGATTTTCCATCACAGGTTCGTTGCCCCCGCGCTTGCACGGGGGTCTTGTAGATCGAGGCTGACGGGTTACAGCCCTTGTTTGAGGCTCGCGATCAGGTACTCGTCGAGATCGCCATCCAGCACTTTGTCGCAGTCGCTGCGTTCGATGTTGGTCCGCAGATCCTTGATCCGCGAGGCGTCCAGCACGTAGGAACGGATCTGGTGACCCCAGCCGATATCGGACTTGGTGTCTTCCAGCGCCTGGGAAGCGGCGTTGCGTTTCTGCACTTCCTGTTCGTACAAGCGCGCCCGCAACATTTTCATCGCGGTGTCTTTGTTGGCGTGCTGGGAGCGTTCGTTCTGGCAGCTCACCACAGTGTTGGTCGGTACGTGAGTAATCCGCACGGCCGAGTCAGTGGTGTTTACGTGCTGACCACCGGCACCGGACGAGCGATAGGTATCGATACGCAGGTCCGACGGGTTGATGTCGATTTCGATGTTGTCGTCGATTTCCGGAGAAACAAAGACCGCCGAGAACGAGGTGTGGCGGCGGTTGCCGGAGTCAAACGGGCTCTTGCGCACCAGACGGTGCACGCCGATTTCAGTGCGCAACCAGCCAAAGGCGTATTCACCCTTGATGTGTACAGTGGCGCCTTTGATACCGGCGACTTCACCTGCAGACAGTTCCATGATGGTTGCATCGAAACCGCGCTTGTCAGCCCAGCGCAGGTACATGCGCAGCAGGATGTTGGCCCAGTCCTGTGCTTCGGT
Organism: Pseudomonas viridiflava; assembly: GCF_900602065.1. Classification (GTDB taxonomy): domain Bacteria; phylum Pseudomonadota; class Gammaproteobacteria; order Pseudomonadales; family Pseudomonadaceae; genus Aquipseudomonas. The sequence goes on from NZ_UWFN01000265.1 coordinate 297,138, forward strand.
ACCGCCGGAACCGGCCTGGATATCCAGGTAGGCGTTGTTAGGGTCCATTTCGCCGCTGAACATACGGCGGAATTCAAGCTTCTCAAGCGACGCACGCAAGCGCTCGACTTCGGCAGCCACGTCATCGACGGCAGCCTGATCTTCTTCTTCAGCGGACATCAGCAGCAGGTCTTTGGCATCAGCCAGACCGGAGGACATTTCGTCCAGGGTTTCTACGATCTGCGCCAGCAGGGAGCGCTCACGCCCCAGTTCCTGAGCGTAGGCCGGGTTGTTCCAGACATTTGGATCTTCGAGCTCGCGGTTAACTTCGGTCAGACGATCATGTTTGTGATCGTAGTCAAAGATACCCCCGAATGGTTTCGGAGCGCTCGGACAGGTCCTTGATGCTGTTTAGGATCGGGTTGATTTCCATGGTGGGCAGCACTCGCAGGCGAAATTTTCAAAGCCGGTGAGTATACCCGAGTGAACGGAATGAAGGCAGTCCGTTGGGCAGTGGTTTGGCGTGAAAGCCACTGATGGGGAGTGATATCTGCAAATTCTGCGGTGATCTTATCGCGGCATAGGTCTACACATCTTTCATGCATCGATCGTGTACATATCCGTTATAGCGGTGATGGCTGATATTCGTTGCGCTTTTACAGCGCCTCACTTTTGAAAGCGCAAAAGTAAGCAAAAGGCTCTTGCCCCACCACTCGGCACCTCGCTGTCGCTCGGTGTACCCGCCCGCAGATCCTGAACCGTGGGCCGCCGCAATGGGCCATCCATGGCCCGGTGCGGCTAACCCAGCGTCCTGCCGGGTTGCCCACGGTTCAGAATCTGCGTTCGGCCAGCGTGGTTTAACGGGGCGCCCAAGATCAAAATCAAAAGCACGGCGGCCTGACAGCCGACCTGATGCGTGAACTTTCCGGGTTTCTGTAGGAGCTGCCGAAGGCTGCGAAGCGGTGTGCCAGACGTCGAATGCGTTGGCTGTGGTGACGTCTCGCGAACAAGTTCGCTCCTACCGGTCCGAGGCGCTATCGCGGTTTTCGCTCTGCTTTTGATCTGCTTTTGATTTTGATCTTAGGCGCCCCGTTAAACCACGACGGCCGGAATTCGATATTGCTGCGTGGGGCAAACCGGCAGGGATGCCGGTTTAGCCGCCTCAGGCCATGGATGGCCGGTGGCGGCGGCCCCACGCAGCAATGTCGGATTACGGGTATGCCGAGCGACAGCGAGGTACCCAGTGGTGGGGCAAGAGCGTTTTGCTTACTTTTGCGCTTTCAAAAGTGAGGCGCTGTAAAAGCGCAACCAATATCAGCCATTAACGCGGTAACGGATATGTACACAAAATGCTTTGAAAGATGTGTAGATATCCATGCGTGGATAACGTTACCGCGATGTCGGCAGTTTTGTAACTCTCCCTACGCCACCGAAACCTGATTACGCCCATTATGCTTGGCCGCATAAAGCCCCTTGTCAGCCTCCTGAATCAACTGACGGCTGTTGCTGCCCGGCTGAGGAACGATGGTCGAGACGCCAATACTGACGGTCAACGACGAGCCCGGTGTGGGTGCGATATGCGGGATGTTCATGCCCGCGACCGTCATGCGCAGCTTCTCGGCCAACAGGCGGGCGCCGCCCGGCGACGTGCTCGGCAGCACCAAAGCAAACTCTTCGCCACCATAACGCGCAGGCAAGTCCGACGGCCTTGCTGAGCTGGCGCGAATGGCCTTGGCGACCTGGCGCAACGCTTCGTCCCCTTCAAGGTGGCCGAAGTTGTCGTTGTAGGCCTTGAAGAAATCGACGTCGATCATCATCAACGACAGCTGCGTCTGATCACGTGTCGCACGACGCCATTCCAGCTCCAGGTACTCGTCGAAATGACGACGATTGGACAGCCCGGTCAAACCGTCAGAGTTCATCAGGCGCTGTAGCACCAGGTTGGTGTCGAGCAACTGCTGCTGGCTCACGCGCAAGGCGCGATAGGCTTCGTCGCGTTGCAGAAGGGTCATGTAGGAACGGGAGTGATAGCGAATGCGCGCCACCAGCTCGATAGTGTCCGGCAGCTTGACCAGGTAATCGTTGGCCCCGGCAGAGAACGCCGCGCTCTTGATCATCGGGTCTTCTTTGGTCGAAAGCACGATGATCGGGATGTCTTTGGTCAGCGGATTATTGCGGTACTCGCGCACCAGCGTCAGGCCGTCCAGGCCCGGCATGACCAGATCCTGCAAGATGACGGTAGGCTTGATCTGAATAGCCTGAGCGATGGCCTGATGCGGATCGGCGCAGAAATGGAAGTCGATGCGCTCTTCGTTGGCCAGGCCGCGTCTGACCGCTTCGCCGATCATTGCCTGGTCATCGACCAGCAGCACCATGGCCGAGTTTTCGTCATCTGGCTGGAAGGAGTCCAGCTGCAAGTCATTCATTAAAGAACTCCTGATCAACACCTGAAGGTGAACCCACCAGAATACTCATGGGGCGAACACCTCTTTCAAGCGCATCGAAATAGTCTCCAGCGGTCTGATCTCAACCGCCGCATCAATTGCCGCAGCCGCTTTGGGCATGCCGTACACCGCACAGGACTGCTGATCCTGTGCGATGGTCAAATAACCTTGCTGACGCATGAGCTTGAGGCCTTGAGCCCCGTCGCGTCCCATGCCCGTCAGCAAAACACCGACCGCATCTCCGGTCCAGTAACGCGCCACACTTTCAAAAAAAACATCGATTGAAGGCCGGTAGATTTCATTGACCGGCTCCGCTGTGTAGGCAAGCGTACCGTTCTTGAGTAAACGGATATGGTGGTTGGTACCCGCCAGCAACACGGTGCCCGGACGTGGTGGTTCACCTTCCTGGGCCAACCGCACCGGCAGCCCGGACGCGGTGCTGAGCCATTCAGCCATGCCGGCAGCGAACACCTGGTCTACATGCTGCACCAACACAATGGCCGCCGGGAAATTCACCGGCAACCCTTTCAATAACTGCTCCAGCGCGGCAGGACCACCCGCCGATGAACCGATGGCCACCAATTGCTGACGCTGACCGCCTGCGCGCTGCGGTGAGGCGACGACCGTTTCAGAACGCTGCTCCGGGCGCACCAACCAGCCAATATTAAGGATCTTGCGCAGCAGCGGTGCCGCTGCATCCCGGGGGTTGCCCGCGCCGATGGCAGGCGTATCGACAACATCCAGCGCGCCATGCCCCATGGCTTCAAAGACGCGGTGCATATTCTGCTGCCGATCTACTGTAACGATGACGATGGCGCAAGGCGTTGCCGCCATGATTTGCCGGGTCGCTTCGACGCCGTCCATGATCGGCATGATCAGGTCCATCAGAATGACGTCCGGGGTCAATTCGGCACATTTACGCACCGCTTCTGCCCCATTGCCCGCAACCCACACCACTTCATGCGCAGGCTCCAGGGCCACCGCCCGGCGCAAGGCCTCGACTGCCATAGGCATGTCATTGACGATCGCGATTTTCATGCCTGAGCATCTCCAATCAATTCAGCAACAGCGTCGAGCAGCGCATCGTCATGAAAGCTGGCCTTGGCCAGATAGTAATCGGCCCCCGCATCCAGACCACGACGGCGGTCTTCTTCGCGATCTTTATAGGAAACAACCATCACCGGCAGGGACTGCAATCGAGTGTCCCTGCGCACAAGCGTGACCAGTTCGATACCGTCCATGCGGGGCATGTCGATATCCGTAATGAGCAAATCGAAATCTTCTGCGCGCAATGCATTCCAGCCATCCATACCGTCCACGGCAACGGCCACTTCGTAGCCGCGATTGACCAGTAACTTGCGCTGCAACTCACGCACCGTCAACGAGTCGTCGACCACCAGCACGCGTTTACGCAATATGGCGTCAGCCTGGCGATTACGCCGATCAATACGTTCAAGACGTCCGGTGTTAAGCAGCTTCTCCACCGACCGGAGCATGTCTTCGACGTCGATGATCAGTACCACCGAACCGTCATCAAGCAAGGCACCCGCGGAGATATCCTGCACCTTGCCAAGCCGTGGATCGAGGGGCAGAACCACCAGCGTACGCTCACCGATAAAACGTTCGACGGCAACGCCATACACCGCATCACGCTCGCGTATCACCACGACCTTAAGCACGCCTTCGGTGTTCTGGCTCGCAGGCCGGTGCAGCAACTGGCTGGCGGCAACCAGCCCGACGTGTCGTCCTTCGTGCCAGAAGTGCTGACGCCCTTCCAACTGAACGATATCATCGCTGTGCACATCGCTCATGCGTTCGATATGCGCTAGCGGGAAGGCATACGCTTCGCCGCCGACCTCCACCACCAGGCTGCGCACCACCGACAGGGTCAACGGGACTTCCATCACGAACCGGGTGCCATGGTCCGCCTGTTGCTGGGCGACAACTACGCCGCGAAGCTGACGAACCATGTCATGGACTGCATCAAGGCCGACGCCACGCCCGGAAATCTCGGTAACTTTGTCTTTCAGGCTGAAACCCGGCAGAAACAGAAACGTCAGCAGCTCTTCCTCACTCAACTGCGAAGCCGTTTCAGCGGGCGACAGCTGGCGCTTGATGATATTGCTGCGCAGCCGCTCAAGGTCAACGCCGCCGCCGTCATCACTCAGTTCTACCTGCAACTGACCGGCCTGATGCGACGCTTTGAGACGGATCAGGCCTTCCGCCGGCTTGCCCGCAGCAAGCCGAAGTTCGGGCAATTCGATGCCATGATCCACGGCGTTACGCAGCAAATGGGTCAGCGGCGCTTCAAGCTTCTCCAGCACGTCGCGGTCAACCTGGGTTTTTTCGCCTTCGATTTCCAGGCGAACCTGCTTGCCCAACTCACGTCCGAGGTCACGCACCATGCGCGCCTGCCCGGCGAGCACATCGGCAAAGGGGCGCATGCGGCAAGCCAGTGCTGTGTCATAAAGCTCCTGCGCTCGCTGCCCCGCGACCCAGCCAAACTCATCCAGCTCGGCGGTCTGGTTCACCAGCATTTGCTGAGCGTCTGCCAGTAAGCGACGCGCTTCGTCCAACGCCTTTTGCGCATCAGGACCAAGGCCGACCTCACCAAAGGTAGCTTCCAGATCATCCAGCGCACGACTACTGCTGCTCTGAATCCGCTTGAGGCGCTGCATGTTGGCCAGGTAAGGCTTGATGCGCTGCGTTTCGACCAGCGACTTGCTCGACAGATCCAGCAAGCTGTTAAGGCGCTCGGCAGTGACTCGCAGAACCCGCTCACCGCCCTCCGATGCCCGACGATTGCGTCGCATGGCAGGTGCAGGGGCTGGCTCAGCAAGGTTTTCTTCGGCAGATGTATCCGGAACTGAATCTGACGGGGCCGTAAAACCCGAAGGCGGGTTTTGCGCAGGAATGTCCAGCGCGAGCAACGGATCAAAACCGGAAGGCGCCGATTGAGTCAGCGCCATCGCGCTTGCCAACAAGGCATCATCAGCGGAAGGCGTCAGTAACGTCGTTCCGCGCACCACCCCGCTGCCCTGCGCCATCAGGGTATTCATGCGCTCCACGTACGCGTCGATATCGGCTTGCGCAACATGACTCACGCCAGGCGTTGCGATGCGCATCAACAGGTCGGTGCCCTGCAACAAGGCGTCGATATGTTCAGGCTGAAGGTACAGACGTCCCTCTTGAGCGCTGACCAGACAATCTTCCATCACATGAGAAACGCTGACACCGAAATGGACGCCGACAATACGCGCTGCGCCTTTAAGCGAATGAGCAGCGCGCATGCAGGCTTCCAGGTGATCGGCCTGGGTCGGGTCACGCTCAAGTGCCAGCAAACCTGCGCTCAACACTTGAGTCTGGGCTTCGGCCTCAAGGGTGAACAGTTCGAACAGCGAGGCATCGCGCATTTCATCTGGCGTCATGAAAGGCTCCGATTGACCGCCGACAACAGTTGTTCTTCATCAAGCAAACGCAGGCTGTAATCCTTCCATTGCAAGACGCCTCGGGTAAAGCGGGCATTGGCGTGCGTGCCGGAACTCGAAGCCGAATCCAGCAGGTGCTCTTCAATGGCATGAATACCGTGAACTTCATCCACGGGCACCACCACCGGCCCACCCTCTGCAGCCACAATCAGCATACGCGGCATGATCCGGCCAGATTGCGCAGGCGCACCGGTCGAATCCAGCCCCAGCAATTCCACCAGCGACAGGCAGGCGACCAGGGCGCCACGCACGTTGGCCACGCCGAGCAAGGCCCGAGAGCGCTGATGCGGCAGCGAGTGAATGATTTGCAACGGCGCGATCTCTATCAGGCAACGGGTGGGGAAACCGAGCCACTCCTCGCCCAGACGGAAAACCAGAATGGAGCGAGTCTTGGTCTCGACCTGAAGATCGGCGCCCTGCGTGTAATCACGATCATCACGCGTCAGCGCATAACGATCCAGCAACGTCGTGGCAGCCGCCGCATAGACCGGGCAGTTACGGCAATGAATGTGTTCCACCAGCAGCGGGCAAGACCGGTCGCCATGGATCCCGATGCGGTTCCAGCAATCATCAATGGCTTGGGCATCTTCGTGAATGAAGCTCGAATAGCTGTAGATTCTGCTCATCGCGGGCTACCTTGCTTGTTCACGCTGCGGGCCGCACGCTCATTGAGTCGACGTGCGCCAGCGCTGTCACCCTGAGCAGCCAGCAATGCTGCAAGCTGCGCCAGCGCTTCCGGGTGCTGCGGTTGTAAATAAAGCGCCTTGCGATAGAAACCCTGCGCCTGGGCAATGCCACCCTCGACCTCGCTGAGCAACCCTAACCAATAAAACACCTGCGCCACCGGCTCATGACTTTTCAGAAAGCGCTCACACGCAGCGCGTGCTTCAACGCTTTTGCCTTCATTGGCCAGGCTGGCGATGGTGGCCAGCAACGTCGCAATATCGTCTTTGCCAGTTGCCGCAGCGCTGCCCCCCGACGCCACAGGGCTTGAACGCTGCGGGGTCGCAAGCGACGCCGTAACTGGCCGTGGAGGAGGACGCGGCACGCTTCGAGCGGAAAAACCTGGCGGCACCAATCCGCTGCGCGGCATGGGTGCCGCAGGTGTTGCGACATCGACTTGAGGCTCTATGTAATGGCTGAAGGCAAAGGTCTGAGGTATGCCTATGGAGCGCATGCCCATGCGCGTCAACAAGCTGCCTTCAGCGGGTCCGATAAACAGAATGCCGTCATCACGGGTCAGGCGCTTAAGCACCTCGAACACATGCTTCTGCGTGGCCTGATCAAAATAGATCAGCAAGTTGCGACAGAACACGAAGTCGTAGGGGGTCTGGTTCATCAACGCCGGATCGAGCAGGTTCCCGGCGCGAAAACTGATTCGTTCGCGGATGCGGTCCTGTAGCTCAAAGCCGTCTTCGGTCGCATTGAAATAACGATCACGAAAGGAAATGTCGTCACCGCGAAACGAGTTCCTGCCATACACACCGCGTTGCGCACGCTGGATCGATATCGGGCTGATGTCCATCGCGTCGATCGCGAACTGCTGAGCCAGAGCACCGGCGTCAAACAGAGCCATCGCAATCGAGTATGGCTCCTCACCGGTTGAGCACGGCAAGCTGAGGATACGAATCGGCCGCACGCTGTTCAGCTCGGCGATGCGCGCCTTGGCGAGATTGCCTAAAGAAACAAAGGATTCGGGATAGCGAAAAAACCAGGTTTCGGGAACGATCACTGCTTCAATCAGCGCCTGCTGTTCGTCCGTCGAAGACTGCAGCAGATGCCAATAGTCGTCACTGTCTGCGGCCTTGGTCGCCAGATAGCGCTGACGTATGGCGCGCTCGACGATGGCTTCGCCGATAGAAGCCACGTCCAGACCAATGCGATCTTTGAGGAAACTGAAGAAGCGCGCCTCACGACTCATGGCACCTCCCCTATAAACTCGAACTCAGAAGGCTGCGCCGGATAAAGCAATTCACGCACCTGATCACTGAGCAGATCTTGAATACCGATCCACTGCACCAGCCCGGAGGCGTCCTCACGCACCGGCCCCAGATAAGCAGCATCGGGGTTGTCCAGCCCGTAATCCCTGAACTCGTCTGGCGCGCATCTGAGCATGTCAGTGGCTTGTTCGATAATCAGCCCGAGCAAGCGTTTCGGTTGCCGGGCATCGACCCGATAATGCACCAGCACCAATCGCGTACTGGTGCGCGACCTGGCGCTCTGACCAAACGCCAACGCGGCCAGGTCGATGACCGGAATCATCTGCGCACGATGGGCCAGTATGCCTGCCACCCAGTGTGGAGCCCGGGCAATGACCTTGAGAGGCAGACGAGGCAATACTTCGGCGATTTCCACCGCCTCAAGGGCGTAACGTTCATCGCCGATACGAAACAGCAGGAACAGCCTGTTCTTCGGGGCTACCGAAGAACTGCCGCGACTGACCGAGAGCTCGCTCATAGTCGGTACTCAGACTTTGAAACGCGAGACGCCGCTGCGCAAACCGACCGCCACCTGACTCAACTCATCGATGGCAAAACTGGCCTGACGCAAGGATTCCACAGTCTGGCTGCTGGCGTCGCCCAGTTGAACGAGCGCCTGGTTGATCTGCTCGGCACCGGTTGCCTGAGCCTGCATGCCTTCGTTGACCATCAGCACACGAGGTGCGAGCGCCTGTACCTGATGAATAATCTGCGTCAGCTGCTCGCCCACTTGAGTGACTTCGAACATGCCACGACGGACTTCTTCGGAAAACTTGTCCATACCCATCACGCCAGCAGATACCGCCGACTGTATCTCACGGACCATCTGCTCGATATCGTAGGTGGCCACGGCTGTCTGGTCAGCCAGGCGGCGCACTTCGGTCGCAACCACGGCAAAACCACGGCCATACTCACCGGCTTTTTCCGCTTCAATAGCCGCGTTCAACGACAGCAAGTTGGTCTGATCGGCGACCTTGACGATGGTCACCACCACTTGGTTGATGTTGCCTGCTTTCTCGTTAAGGATTGCCAGCTTGGCATTGACCAGATCGGCAGCGCCCATCACCTGATGCATGGTGTCTTCCATGCGCGCCAGCCCCTGCTGGCCGGAACCGGCGAGAATAGAAGCCTGATCGGCAGCGCTGGTGACTTCAGTCATGGTGCGCACCAGATCACGTGAAGTCGCTGCGATTTCCCGCGACGTCGCACCAATTTCAGTGGTGGTGGCAGCGGTTTCAGTGGCGGTCGCTTGTTGCTGCCGAGAGGTGGCAGCGATCTCGGTGACCGAGGTCGTGACCTGTACCGAAGAACGTTGCGCCTGAGAAACCAGACCGGTCAATTCGGTCATCATGTCGTTGAAGCCGGTTTCCACGGCACCGAACTCGTCTTTGCGATCGAGGTTGAGCCGCTTGCTCAGGTCGCCGGTACGCATGGTTTCAAGAATGCTGACGATGCGCTGCATCGGCGACATGATCGAGCGCATCAGCAGCAGCCCGCATGCGGTGGCGGCAATGATCGCAATGAGTAAAGAAAGACCCATGCTGATCTTGGCAGCAGTCACGGCGGAGACGATTTCGTCCGTCGCCTGATCGGCCACTTTCTTGTTGATGACAATGATGTCGTTCAGTTGCTTACGCCCTTGAGACCATACGGGCCGCGTCTGGTCGTAAAACTCTGATTTGGCTTTTGCGTAATCACCACGTTGAAAATTGGTATGAACATCGTTAAGCAGCCGCGTGTAGGTCTCACGCTGACGCTCGAAGTCAGTAAAGTTGGCCTTGTCGGCATCATCAAAAATAGTTTGTTTGTAGTTATCGACCTGCTGCTGAAGGCGAGCTTCGAAGTCGTTGAACTGATCTTTTTCCGGTGCCGTCAGCTCGCGGCCCTGCCCTTCACCGATCAGCTCCAGAGTACGGATATAACTTTCGCCCCACGCACTGCGCAACAAGGTGCTGTAGTAAACGCCGGGCAATGCATCGAGGCGAACTTCCTCTTCACTGGACTGGATCGCTAACAGGCGGGAAAACGAGACGACAACCATCAAGAGCATGATGGCGATAATTACGGCGAAACTCGCCAAAATCCGTTGGCGTAAGGTCCAGTTCTTCACGGTCATCCCTCAAGAGTTCAACACCGGATTTCACGCCGGGTTCAAGAAGCGGACCGACGAACGGCCCAACGCGGCCTGAGTATAGCCCAGCCTCTTACGAACTAAGGGGGTTGTTTCAGAGATAAATTAGGGTTATTCCCGCCAACCTTTGAGAATTTTCTTACAGGGCCGAAATATCCGAATGAATGCAGGGGAAATTGGGGGTGATGCAGATGCAGGTTTTGCGCCGCTGATCCTGAATGTCGTCAACTGACGACCTGAACGCTCTTGATTAAGATTGTGATGTTGTTTTTTCGCTTCAGCTATTCAGAGCCGGGCAACAACTTTGAACACGCCACCAAATTAGCGTCGGAAGGCTGAGTGGAGGTGCCGTGGTGTGGGTCGCTCGGCATGGATGCCGAGCGAGCGCCGTTGGGCCATGGATGGCCCGTCGGCGCGTGCCCACACCACGGTGCCGGAACGAAGGAACCCCTGCGAAGCAGGGGCCGTACGTCAGCGCGAATGGTTTTGGTTACTTTTGACGAAACAAAAGTGACCCGGCCGCCAGGACGGAACCGGACTTGGCAGCGCCATACATACAACTGCCTTCAACGCATTCAATTCACTATCTGCTTTTAAACCTGCGCCTGACGCACCTGTATCTCCAGCTCCGCCTTCAAAGCCGGTGCCAGCTTGAGTTGACGGGCCAGTTCGTCCAGATACGCGCGCTCCATGAAATGCTCTTCATCAACAAGCATCACACTGGCGATATACATCTCGGCCGCCATCTCAGGCGTCTTGGCAGCGCGGGCGACTTCGGCCGGGTCCAGAGGTTTGTGAAGCTCGGCATGAAGCCAGTGCTGCAACTCCTGATCACCCGTCAGCTTGGTGAATTCACCTTCGATCAACTCACGCTCGCGCTCGTCGACATGACCGTCAGATTTGGCCGCTGCCACCAGCGCACGCAGGATTGCCTGACTGTGCTCCTCGACCTGCTCAGGTGGCAGACGATCAATCGTTTGCGGCTCGCCCTGCGGTGCAGAACCCTGCTTGGCTTGCCAGTTGCCATACGCTTTATAGGCAATCACGCCCAACGCCGCCAGGCCGCCATACGTCAGTACTTTACCGCCGACTTTGCGGGCGCCCTTGCTGCCCATCAGCAAGCCCATGGCACCTGAAGCCAGTGCCCCGCCACCCGCGCCTGACAACAGACTGCTCAAACCACCGCCACCTGCACCGCCCAGCAAGCTGCCAAGACCGCCAGCGGCAGAAGACTTTTTGCCACCTTGCTGATGCCCTGCACCACCGGCCTTGTTCTGCAGCATTTCCTGGCCGGATTTAAGAAGTTGGTCCAGTAAGCCACGCGTGTTCATGGAAAGCCTCCACAGACTTATTCGTTTGGTTAGGTATTGGCCAGAGTAAAACGAAGTGTGTCGGGGCTGTTGTCGGGTGTGCTTCTGGATGTTGCAACGCGACCGGCGCTCCTGCACATTAGCCAAACACTAATAAGCAATAAGCCCCGCAGCTTCGTCGTTGTTGCGCTACACCTGTTGATTACTGCCCCGATCATAATTAAATAAGAGGGATTCTGATGTCAGCACATACCACCGCACTCCTGAGCGCAGCGATCAGCGCATTGATTGCCAGCGCCAGCTTGCAGGCAGCCGAAACATTCAAGACCGTCGGTGATGGTGAAGGCCAACTGGATATAGTTGCCTGGCCCGGCTACATCGAGCGCGGCGAGAGCGACAAGGCTTATGACTGGGTTACCGGGTTCGAGCAACAAACCGGCTGCAAGGTCAACGTAAAGACGGCGGCCACCTCTGACGAAATGGTCAGCCTGATGACCAAGGGTGGTTACGACCTGGTGACGGCCTCCGGCGACGCTTCTTTACGCCTGATCGCAGGCAAACGCGTTCAACCCATCGACCCGCAACTGATCCCGAACTGGAAAAACCTCGACCCGCGTCTCAAGGGCGGCCCTTGGTACGTGGTTGATCAGCAAACCTTCGGTACGCCCTACCAATGGGGCCCGAACGTGTTGATGTACAACACCAACGTGTTCAAGGTTCCGCCTATCAGCTGGAGTGTGGTTTTCGAGGCACAGGAGTTGCCCGACGGTAAATCCAACAAGGGCCGGGTCCAGGCCTACGACGGGCCAATCTATATGGCCGACGCAGCGCTGTATCTGAAGTCCGCCAAGCCCGAGCTGGGTATCGTCGATCCGTACCAACTCACCGAAACGCAATACGCAGCGGTGCTCGACTTGCTGCGCAAACAGCAGCCGTTGATCCATCGCTACTGGCATGACGCGACGGTCCAGATGAGTGACGTGAAAAACGAAGGCGTGGCAGCCTCCAGCTCCTGGGGCTACATGGTCAACGGCTTGAAGGCAGACAAACAACCCGTCGATTCGACCATCCCCAAAGAAGGCGCCACCGGCTGGGCCGATACCACCATGTTGCATGCTGAGGCCAAGCACCCTAACTGCGCCTATAAGTGGATGGACTGGTCGTTACAACCGAAAGTCCAGGGCGACATTGCCGCATGGTTCGGCTCCCTGCCTGCGGTGCCCGAAGCGTGCAAGGCCAGTGACCTGCTCGGCCCTCAAGGCTGTGCGACCAACGGCTTCGATCAATTCGAGCACATCGCCTTCTGGAAAACGCCGCAATCCGAAGGCGGCAAGTACGTCCCTTACAGCCGCTGGACCCAGGACTACATTGCGATTATGGGCGGCAGGTAATACCTCGCTGTCGCGAGCAAACGGGGGCCTGTAGGAGCGCGCTTGCCCGCGATGGCGTCAGCACAGGCAATACATTCGTCGACTGAAAGAGCGAATCGCGGGCAAGCGCGCGCCTACAAATGCCCGCTTGCTGCGCGACGACGAAGTTTCTGAAGGCACTCACTCACCGGAGTTCCACCATGCCCCTTGCAGTCCAGTTCACCAATGTGTCCCGACAGTTTGGCGAGGTGAAGGCCGTCGACGCCGTTTGTATCGAGATTAAGGACGGGGAATTTTTCTCTATGCTGGGGCCTTCCGGCTCGGGCAAAACGACGTGTCTGCGTTTGATTGCCGGATTCGAGCAGCCTGACACGGGTTCAATCCGCATCCACGGTGAAGAAGCCACCGGATTGCCGCCCTATCAACGCGACGTGAACACAGTGTTTCAGGACTATGCGCTGTTCCCCCATATGAATGTGCGGGACAACGTCGCCTATGGGCTGAAAGTAAAAGGCGTCGCCAGGCACGAGCGTTATGCCAAAGCCGATGAGGCCCTGACCATGGTCGCGCTGGAGGGTTACGGCGAGCGCAAGCCAGTACAGCTTTCGGGTGGCCAACGCCAGCGTGTGGCTCTGGCCCGGGCGCTGGTCAATCGCCCCAGAGTATTGCTGCTGGATGAGCCCCTTGGCGCACTGGACTTGAAGCTGCGTGAACAGATGCAGGGCGAACTGAAAAAACTCCAGCGCCAACTGGGCATTACCTTCATTTTCGTCACTCACGACCAGACCGAGGCACTGTCGATGTCAGACCGGGTTGCGGTATTCAACAAAGGTCGCATCGAACAGGTCGATACGCCGCGTAATCTGTACATGAACCCCGCGACGCGCTTTGTTGCCGAGTTTGTCGGCACCTCCAATGTGCTGCATGGCGATCTCGCTGCGCAATTGAGTGGTAGCCCCCAGCCCTTCTCGATTCGCCCGGAACATATCCGTTTCGCCGAGGGCCCGTTGGCCAGCCATGAGGTTGAAGTCCACGGACTGTTGCACGACATTCAGTACCAGGGCAGCACCACCCGCTACGAGCTGACGCTGGACAGCGGACAGCGTCTCAATGTCAGTCGGGCCAACAGCCAATGGCGGGATGACGGCTCGCCCTATGAAACAGGTCGACGGCTGCAGGTGCGATGGTCTCGCGAAGCAATGGTCGTCCTCAGGGACATGCCTGTGAACGCAGGTTCGTGAAATGAGCCGCGCCCTGCCTCAGCCGCCAGCCACTGTCATGCGCAGGTTCTGCGACTTGCTTTATCGACGACCGAATCTGTACCTGTCGCTATTGCTGATCCCGCCGTTGATCTGGTTCGGCGCCGTGTACCTGGGTTCACTGCTCAGCCTGCTGTGGCAGGGGTTTTACACGTTCGACGACTTCAGCATGACCGTTACGCCGGACCTGACCCTGAGCAACTTCGCGGCGCTGCTGCAACCGGCAAACTTCGATGTCATCAAACGTACGCTGACAATGGCAATCGCAGTTTCCATCGCCAGCGGCATCATCGCCTTTCCCATCGCGTATTACATGGCTCGGTATACCCGAGGCAAAACCAAAGCGTTTTTTTACATCGCCGTGATGCTGCCGATGTGGGCCAGCTACATCGTCAAGGCCTACGCCTGGACGTTATTACTGGCCAAAGGCGGCGTGGCGCAATGGTTCATTCAGCACCTGGGGCTGGAACCGGTGTTGCAGTTCATTCTGGGGATACCCGGAGTTGGTGGCAGCACCCTGTCGACCTCGTATCTGGGGCGCTTCATGGTCTTCGTCTATATCTGGCTGCCGTTCATGATTCTGCCAATCCAGGCTTCACTGGAACGGCTGCCGCCGACACTGTTGCAAGCCTCGGCCGATCTGGGTGCCCGCCCCTGGCAGACATTCACGCAGGTCATCCTGCCGTTAGCCATACCGGGCATCGCCGCGGGGTCGATCTTCACCTTTTCGCTGACCCTGGGTGACTTCATCGTGCCGCAACTGATCGGCCCTCCGGGTTACTTCATCGGCAGCATGGTGTATGCCCAGCAAGGCGCCATCGGCAACATGCCCATGGCAGCTGCATTCACGCTAGTGCCTATTCTGCTGATTGCCATTTACCTGTCCATCGTCAAACGACTGGGGGCTTTCGATGCGCTCTGACCCTGTGCCCCCTTCAGAACGGGCTTCCATCTGGCTGAAACTGGCAGCGTGGGGCGGCCTGGTATTCCTGCACTTTCCGATCCTGATTATTTTCATGTATGCGTTCAACACTCAGGACGCCGCCTTCAGCTTCCCGCCCCAGGGCTTTACCCTGAAGTGGTTCAGCGTGGCGTTCTCCCGCCCTGACGTGCTTGAAGCGATCAAGCTGTCCTTGAAGATTGCGCTTATCGCAACGTTGATCGCCATGGTACTGGGCACCCTCGCCTCTCTCGCCCTGTACCGGCGTGACTTCTTCGGCAAAGACTCCATTTCGCTGGTGTTGATCCTGCCCATCGCCCTGCCCGGCATCATCACTGGCCTGGCCTTGCTGGCGGCGTTCAAAACTCTGGGTATTGAGCCGGGCATGTTCACCATCATCGTCGGCCATGCCACCTTCTGTGTGGTGATCGTCTACAACAATGTCATCGCTCGGTTACGCCGCACTTCCCAGAACCTGATTGAAGCGTCGATGGATCTGGGCGCAGACGGCTGGCAAACCTTTCGTTACATCATTCTGCCCAACCTCGGCTCGGCCATGCTGGCAGGCGGCATGCTGGCTTTCGCGCTGTCGTTTGATGAAATCATTGTCACCACCTTCACCGCAGGACACGAGCGCACTTTACCGATCTGGCTGCTTAACCAACTGAGCCGACCAAGGGATGTGCCCGTCACCAACGTGGTGGCCATGCTGGTCATGATCGTTACCATGCTGCCGATTCTTGGCGCGTATTACCTGACCCGCGGCGGTGAAAGCGTGGCGGGAAGCGGTGGAAAATAATCCAGAGCCAAAAGGAGATGCCCCATGCAAACCAAACTGTTGATCAACGGCCAATTGGTGAAGGGCGAAGGTCCCCAGCAGTCAGTGTTCAACCCGGCACTGGGACGCGTGCTGGTGGAAATCAATGAAGCCAGCGAAGCCCAGGTCGACAGCGCGGTGCGTGCTGCGGACGCTGCATTTGAAAGTTGGTCACAAACCGCCCCCAAGGATCGCTCGCTCTTGCTGCTCAAGCTCGCAGACACCATCGACGCCCACGGTGAAGAACTGGCCAAGCTGGAATCTGACAATTGCGGCAAGCCCTACAGCGCCGCGCTCAATGACGAGATTCCAGCGATTGCCGATGTGTTCCGCTTCTTCGCGGGCGCCAGTCGCTGCATGGGCGGATCGGCGGCAGGTGAGTATCTACCCGGTCATACCTCGATGATCCGTCGTGATCCGATTGGCGTCATCGCATCGATTGCGCCCTGGAACTACCCGCTGATGATGGTCGCCTGGAAAATCGCGCCGGCACTCGCGGCAGGCAATACCGTCGTGCTCAAGCCCTCGGAACTGACGCCGCTGACCGCGTTGCGTCTCGTGGAGCTGGCTGCTGAGATCTTTCCGGCGGGCGTGCTGAACCTGGTATTCGGACGCGGTACTACGGTGGGTAACGCTCTGGTGAGCCATTCAAAAGTACGCATGGTATCGCTGACGGGTTCAATCGCCACAGGCGCGCATATCATCTCCAGCACGGCGGCCAGCGTAAAACGCATGCACATGGAACTGGGCGGCAAAGCCCCGGTGATCATCTTTGACGATGCTGACATCGACGCAGCCGTCGAAGGCATCCGCACGTTCGGCTTCTACAACGCGGGTCAGGACTGCACCGCGGCCTGCCGGATCTACGCACAAAATGCTGTCTATGACGCGTTCGTCACGAAACTGGGTGAGGCCGTGAGCAGCATCAAACACGGCCTGCAGAATGACCCTGCCACCGAAATGGGACCTTTGATCAGCGCCCAGCATCGAGACCGTGTGGCCGGCTTCGTCGAACGTGCGCTGGCCCAGTCGCACATGCGCCTGGTAACAGGCGGCAAGGCGATAGAGGGCAACGGCTACTTCTTTGAGCCAACAGTGATTGCCGACGCACAGCAGGATGATGAAATCGTCAAACGCGAGGTGTTTGGTCCGGTGGTGTCAGTGACCCGTTTCGATGACGAAGCGCAAGTGCTGGCCTGGGCCAATGAATCGGATTACGGCCTGGCGTCGTCAGTCTGGACTCAGGACATCGGCCGCGCTCATCGCCTGGCCGCACGCCTGCAATACGGCTGCACCTGGGTAAACACCCACTTTATGCTGGTCAGCGAAATGCCTCACGGCGGCCAGAAGCTCTCGGGCTATGGCAAAGACATGTCGATGTACGGGCTGGAGGACTACACCACCGTGAGGCATGTGATGTTCAAGCATTGAGTCTTTTGTGCATGACCAGGATTCGCGACGCGGTGTAAAAGACAATCTGCCGCCGCGGTGCTCAGGAACTCTTATTACACAGCATGATTGAAACGCATTTCCTGTAGGAGCTGCCGAAGGCTGCGATGCATTCATCCTGGCACACCGCGATCGCAGCCTTCGGCAGCTCCTACAAGCTCGTGTTTTCAGACACGCCCCCACCGGGGTGACAGGCCCCATCGATGGCGGGGTGCCTGTCACCTCAGCTCTGATCAATCGCGCAAATCAGACTCATGAATCGGCTGGTCACGGTGGGTCGCGCGCTGGTACTGAGCGGGCCAGGTTGCCTTGCGGCCGCCAAGATCATCGTCAGCGTGCAATGGCCAGTAAGGGTCACGCAACAATTCGCGAGCCAGCAGGATGATATCGGCCTGACCGGTGCGCAGAATATGTTCGGCCTGAGCAGGCTCGGTAATCATGCCGACAGTACCGGTCGCGATGCCGGACTCTTTTTTCACTCGCTCGGCAAAACGGGTCTGATAACCGGGGCCAACCGGGATTTCCGCATTGGCAGAAGTGCCCCCGGAGGACACATCAATAAGGTCTACCCCGAGATCTTTCAGGCGACGCGCCAACTCGACGGTTTCATCAGGGTTCCAGCCATCTTCCACCCAGTCAGTCGCCGAGACCCGCACGAACAATGGCAACTCTTCAGGCCAGACAGCACGCACCGCTTGAGTCACTTCAAGGGTCAAGCGGATACGATTTTCGAACGAGCCGCCGTATTTATCCTGACGCTGATTACTCAACGGCGACAGAAACTGATGCAGGAGATAACCGTGGGCGGCGTGCACTTCCACAACCTTGAAACCAGCCGTCAGCGCGCGCTTTGCGGCTGCGACGAAGGCCTGAATCACTTCCTGAATCTGCCCCTCACTGAGCTGCACCGGCGCAGTATGCTTGGGATCAAAGGCAATCGGCGATGGCCCCCACGGTGTCCAGCCGCCCTCATCGGCCTTGATACTGCCCGACTTGCCCAACCACGGGCGCCAGCTGCTGGCCTTACGTCCGGCATGAGCCAGTTGTATGCCCGCGACCACACCTTGAGCATCAATAAAGCGGGTGATTCGTTGCAGGCCTTCAATCTGCTCGTCATTCCACAGGCCCAGATCCTCCGGGGTGATCCGGCCATCTTGGGTAACCGCAACGGCTTCAGTGAACACAAGGCCCGCACCGCCCACCGCACGACTGCCCAGGTGCACCAGGTGCCAGTCGTTAGTCAGGCCGTCCACCGCGGAATACTGACACATCGGGGACACAGCAATGCGGTTGCGCAGCGTCAACTGGCGAAGGGTATAGGGTTCTAACAACAGGCTCATGGGGACCTCTCAGGCAGGAATAGGCGTCAAGACACGCAATGAAAAAACCGTGTCTAGAGCCTAGTCGACAATCCGATCCTGTTGGGGGTTCCTGCTGTGTGTCCTACCGGGGTGCGATATGCGCCACCATCAGTTGCACCGTTTCATTGCCGCGAAACTCGTTGAGGTCGAGTTTATAGGCAAGTTCGACCCAACGAATATTGGGATTCGGCCAGACATCGCGATCAATGCCAAACGCAATGGCATCGAGCTTCACGCTGCCGCATTCACTCTTGAGCACCATCTTCAGATGCCGCTCGCCGACCACCCGCTGCTCCACTAGCTGGAAGACGCCATGGAACAAAGGTTCGGGAAAGTGCTGCCCCCAGGGACCGGCATTACGCAGCGCACGAGCCAGCTCCAGATGAAACTCTTCGACGGCCAAAGGACCGTCGGACAACAACCGGCCAGTCAGGTCTTCTTCCTGGAGCTGACGCCGGACTTCCTCATCAAAAGCCGCAGCAAAAGCGGGAAAGTTCTCTTCAGGCAACGACAAACCAGCCGCCATTGCATGGCCACCAAACTTGCTGATCAACTCGGGATGATGTGCGGCCACAGCATCCAGTGCATCGCGGATGTGAAACCCGGGCACCGAACGGGCCGAGCCCTTGAGCATGCCCTCGCCAGCGCTGGCGAAAGCAATCGTCGGCCGGTGATAACGCTCTTTCATGCGCGATGCCAGAATGCCGATCACCCCTTGGTGCCAGTCGGGTTCGAACAGGCACAGGCCGAACGGCATGGACTCCAGCGGCAGATCCTTGAGCTGGGCAAGCGCCTCACGCTGCATGCCCTGCTCAATGGTTTTGCGGTCCTGGTTCAGCTCGTCCAGTTGCACGGCCATTTCACGGGCCAGGGTTTCATCTTCGCAAAGCAGGCATTCGATACCCAGGCTCATGTCATCCAGACGTCCCGCGGCATTCAGCCGTGGCCCGAGGATAAAGCCCAGGTCAGTGGAGGTAATCCGTTTGTGATCGCGACGTGCTACTTCGAGAATTGCCTTCAGGCCGGGACGCGCACGCCCGGCGCGAATACGCATCAAGCCCTGATGTACCAGAATCCGGTTATTGGTATCCAGCGGCACCACGTCAGCCACGCTGCCCAGTGCGACCAGATCCAGCAATTCACCCAGATTTGGCTGCGCACGCTGATTTGTCTCGAACCAGCCGGTGTCTCGCAGGCGGGCACGCAAAGCCATCAAGACATAGAAAATCACCCCGACACCCGCCAGCGCCTTGCTTGGGAACGTGCAGCCTGGCTGATTGGGATTGACGATGGCATCTGCAGCCGGCAACTCATGACCGGGTAAATGGTGGTCAGTGACCAGCACCTTTAAACCCGCCGCCTTGGCTGCCGCCACGCCCTCCACGCTGGAAATGCCGTTATCGACGGTCATCAACAACTGCGGGGTGCGCTCCAGCGCTACGGCGACGATTTCCGGGGTCAGACCGTATCCATATTCGAAACGGTTGGGCACGAGGTAATCAACATGGGCAGCGCCCAACAATCTAAGGCCCAGCACGCCGACAGTACTGGCCGTTGCGCCGTCAGCGTCGAAGTCTCCGACGATGAGAATCCGCTGGCGTTCGTTCAGGGCAGTGACCAGCAGATCAACCGCGGCATCGATTCCCTTGAGCTGCTGATAGGGGATCAACCGCGCAAGGCTTTTATCCAGCTCGGCTTCAGACAACACGCCGCGCGCGGCGTACAGCCGTGTCAGCAGCGGCGGCAAATCACCAAGAAAAGGCAGGGTTTGCGGCAGTAGGCGAGGTTCGATGCGCATGCGGTTTTTTTGATTCCAACCAGACGTTAAATAACTGAGTAACTGAATTTAAATGCTTTTCTTCTGTAGGAACTCACGAGCACCGCGAGGCAGCGATGACGGTCTGTCTGATAAACCGCTATCGCGGCCTCGCGGTGCTCGTGCGCTCCTGCAGGAGGCGTTGAGACCTGGACGATCAGCCGCGCTCGCCGGTGAGCCATTGCAACTGGACTTCATGCTGCCCCCGATCGTCAGTCACGAAGATCGTCCCTTCGCTGATCATCACATCCCATTTGATGACCCGTGGCATGTCCTTGGCCAGCACTTCCAGCACTTCCTGAGGAACGGCTGCGACGTTGACGTTCTTCAGGTTCTTGATGGCAGGAATGACCTTGCCTTCCCAGACCCGCAGGCTGCCGTATGCCAGCAGGCTGGTACGTTCGGTACGACGCGAACACCACGTCAAGCGATCAGCGTCCGGCTGACCCACCTCGATCCAGTGCAGCACGCGGTCATCCAGGCTTTTTTCCCACAGGGCCGGCTCATCTACGTCCGACAAACCACGGCCGAACGAGAGTTGCTCGTTGTACCAGAAGGCATAGGCCAGCAGGCGCACGGTCATGCGCTCTTCGGTTTCGGAAGGATGGCGGGCAATGGTCTGTTTGACGTTCTCGTAAACCCCGCGATCAAGATCGGTAAGGTTGAGTTCGAATTTGTAGGTCGTGGACGGCTGGGCCATGAACGGGCTTCTAGATACGGGGAAAGGCGGCAAGTCTACCCGATGCCGTCTGATTGAACGACCCGGCCCGTCTGTTCGGCTGCAATGAATGCGGAGTTGGTGTGGGTTCAAGTGGTTGGAAAGGTACAAAAAGCCAAAACGCTATCAGGTAAAGCCCGATATTCGCAGCCACGGGGTCTGAGTGATACTGCACCTCACGTCTGCGTCAGAACGTCTATCCTCTCGTTTGTCAGTTGACACCTATACTCAGCCATTTCCCGGGGAAGACATCCGCGAATGCATACACGCAACTCGCCTCTCGCCCGAAGGATTCTGGTCGCATGCCTGTCTGCTCTGAGCATGATGTGTATTGCGGCCACCAGCCATGCCAAAGACACACTCATCTGGCTACTACGCGACTTGCCCCCTTCGACCATCTTTTCAGGCCCCGATGAGGGGAAAGGCGCAATCGACAGGCTCATGCCGCTGCTCATCGCCAGGATGCCGGAATATGACCACCTGCTGATGCGCGTCAATCGGGCGCGTGGCACACAAATGCTCAAGGACGGAGTTTTCGCTTGCGACCCCACCGTACTCTGGACGCCAGAGCGGGCCAAAAACATTGTTTTTTCGATCCCTACCTACGCGGCGTTCAGCAATGGTCTGACGGTACGCAAGCAGGACATGGCGCAATTCTTACCGTTTGTGAAAGACAACATCCTCGACCTGGAGGCGCTGCTCAACAGTAATAGCGTCAAGGTCGGGGTAGTCGCCGAGCGCAGCTATGGCCAGGTAATCGACAGGATTCTGGACAAGGTTGCGGACGATGAACTAAGCGTGCATTACGGCAGCGACGCCGTTGGCAGCCTGCTGCAAATGGAGCGTCTGGGACGATTGCAAGGATTGATCAGCTACTGGCCCGAGGCGCTTTATCAAGCCCGTCAACAAGGTATCCCCGAACAGGACCTGACGTTTTTGCCGGTGAAGGGCGTTCCCAAATATCAGTTCACCCATATCGGCTGCGCAGACACCCTGCAGGGGCGCCAAGCCATGGAAATCATCAATCGTGAAATGCGCGTGCTGCGCGAAACAAAGCTGGTGGGGTTCTACGCGCAATGGATTCCGTCACCCAAGCGTGAGGAATACCTGCAGGACGCCAAGAGGTTTTTTGAGGAACCGGGCAAGTAAATCAGATTTCAGGCGGGTTTAAAAAAAGAAACCCCGAGCAGCGGGGAGACTACTCGGGGTAAACCGTGGTCCATTCGGGACCAGTACGAACAGGTTGAGCCACCGGAGCACAATGTCTCAACCTGCCGTAAATAGTCAGAACGTCTATGGACCTTAAGGTTCCTGTGCACCTCAAACAAATCCCTGCGCCGGGATAAACGGACGATCAAGGGCAGCGTGGCGCATGGCAGCAATGACACAAGGTTCGATACGGCCTTCAGCGACCATCAGATCACGACGCAAGCCATCGACCACATCCGTAAGCTGACGCTTGTCGCGCAAATGACCTGCTGTGAATGTGCGTTCGATCACCACTGCACCGGTAACATCCTTGATCGATACCAGGCGCTCACCCAGCAGTCCAACAGGCCCAAGAACAGCCTGGTAAGGTGCCAGCGCCTCGCTTAGCAGTAAGCTGATATTTTCCATCTGGATCACCACTCAACAGTTTGAATGCAAAGGTGCTTATCAATGACCATCGCCCTCAGTGGAAAGTTCTCGATGGTTTTGCAATGCGACTGTCCGAGCATGCCTGTCGAATATGACAGAGAAAAAACTGTCAGGCTCAATCTCCATCGCTCAATGGCTGTGGCGCAGACGCCATAACAGCAATAAGCCCCCCCGGGCGCGTCATGCAGCCACATCATTGGCGTCGACCCTGTCGAGCAAAGCGCGGGTCGAACACAACGCCTCTTCAAGGGCTCTGGAGGGTGTCTGCCCCTTGTGCAGAATGTGTTCAATTTCGAGCTCCAGCAAGCCAACAATATCCGCCAGTGCACTGCGCATTTCACGACCTGCATTCGCCATGAAGATGTTTTTTGCCTCGCTCGACCGAAGTGCCTGCTCCTTCGCTTCAAACAGCTGCGTTTCAAGCTGCCTGCGCTCGCTGATGTCGATCCAGCCGCCCAAGAGCCCCTGCACTTCGCCATCGGCACGATAAAACGGCACGGTCCACTGCAAGGCATCAATCTGCTTATCCATCAAACGCATGCTACGGTCAGCGAAAATGGGCTGCCGGGTTTCCAGCAACTTGATGTAATCCCCATGTAATTGCTCGGCTGTCTCGCGGGGGATAAGGTCCACATCAATCAAGCGTCGGCCGTTCATCTGTTCGAAGCTGATCCCCAGGCTCTCTTCGTAACTCCGATTACAGGAGATCAACCGACCTTTCAGGTCCCGCACATACACGGGGTTGGGTATTCCATCGAACAACGCATGCTTGAACACCAACTGGTCGTTGAGTGCCTCTTCCGCCCTGAGCCGTTGATTGATCTGAATCTTGAGACGACTGCTCCAGAGCAACGAAACCAGCACCAGTAACAGCGCGATGCTGAAACCCCAGTAAATCCAGCCCGGAATCCGGCTCCAGAGCCCGACCTGGGGAGCAGCAGACGAAAGCCATTTGGTGCGGATGGCGCGCATTTCGGTAATCGGGAACTCCTCCAGCGCCTTGTTAAGGATGTCGAGCAATTCCGGATGGGACTTGATGACAGACATCCGGTCAGAAGACCACCAGCCTTCAACGCCACGGCCAACCTTCAATACGCCTCGAGGATCAAGATAAGCCCCCGCCTCGTTTTGTATCGTCGCCACTGCATCGCCGGAAGCGACCAATTCCCGGGCTTCTTCATAGCTGGCCGTAGGGATCAAATTTATGCGCGGATACTCGCGCCTTATGATGCCCTCCAGAGCATGCCTGGCAGGCAGCGCCAGTGATTTGCCTGCCAACTCGCGCAGAGAATGCGGGGAGGAGTCCTCTGCGCGCAATACGAACACCCAACTGTTGCCGCCAAACGCATAGCTGAAGTCGAGCATCTCGCGACGCTCGGCATTCTCGGCAAGCGTCGTGTTCATCTGGGCGTGACCGCTGCGCAGAAGATTGAACGTCTGCTCGATGGTCACCGTTTCTTCATGAACGAACTGCAGACCGGTAATACGTGATATCCGGGCCAATATGTCGATATTAAGACCTACCCACTGCCCATCGTTATCCTTGTAGATATACGGCGGGTGTTGTTGTGAGGCGATCGTCACAACCGGGTGCTTGCCAATCCAGCGTCTTTCATTGCGATTGAGCGCCACTCGCTGGCCACCGGCGTCAGAGCCCAGACCCAGGGTCCAGCGCCCCAGTATTTCACGCCTGGTCGCCGGGCTCAGGCTGGCCAGAGCGGCGTCGATCAGGGAGAGTAGTTGCGGTTGGTTAGCGTGCACGGCGAAGGAAAAACTGTCTTGCGGCAACTGACTGTCGTACTGGATCTGCAACCCCAGATATGGACGCAATGCCATGTAAGAACGGGCAATGACGTCGTTACCGATTAAAGCGTCCGCGTCGCCATGGCTGACGGCTTCCATGGCACTGAACAGAGTCGGGGCGATAACGATTTCGCTTTGAGGGTACTCTGCCTGCACGGCAAGCAAATCAACATACCCGTCCAGCACCACCACCTTGTTGCCCTTGAGCCCTTCCATTAGCCCCCGCCCGCCTTTACGACCGACAACTACCGAGCGATCAGCCACATAGCCCGCCGATAAACGCACCTCATTGAACGCACGCTCGAAACCATTTGCTGTCGCAATGATATCGATGGTTCCGTCGCGCAAAGCGTTGATTGCCCCCTCGGGTCTTGGAAATCCACGAATTTGCATTCTGACATTCAGTTTGCTGCCGATCAGACTCAGATAATCGGCACTGATGCCTTGGTATCGGTTGCGGTCGCTGGCGATATCGATCGGCTCATAGTCGACCGTCACCACGCCGACTCGCAGCGCTGGGCGATCATCAAGCCATTGGCGGTCAGATTCAGACATAGCCAGTGGTTCCACTGCCATGAACGGGGCACCAAGGCTGAAAGACAGGCTTCGCTCGGCATGGCCGGACTGAGTGAACAGCAACGCCAATAGTAGTGACAGCACGCATAGCGCGCTTTTTCCGGGGGCGATGTTCTTGCCTTCGAAGGCGCCCCCTTTGTTTGCATTTTTCACAGCGACTAACTCATCCGTAAGTGTCTAAAACTCCCGAAGTTTGGCATGCAGAAACGAGAAGGCCCGCTGGGGGGCGGGCCTTAAGTTGTTACACGGATATACCGTTAGAGCGGTTTACCCCGGTTGCCATGCTGGCTAACGAAGGCCTGTATGGCTTTCAGGTCATTAGGCAAAACGGTGCAGCGTTCGTCACGCTCGAACAAATCAGACAAATGTGCAGGTAGCTCAAGCGCTTTTCCTACACCCGCTTTCTCCACTGCCTCAGGGAATTTGACCGGATGCGCCGTGCCAAGGATCACCATCGGCGTATCCAGGCTCCGACGGCAGGCTCGTGCTGCTTTAACACCGATCGCCGTATGCGGATCCAGCACCTCACCAGTCTTGGCATAAACATCGGCAATGGTCTCGCAGGTCTCTTCGTCGCTGACAGCCAGGGAGTCAAACAGCTTGCGGGTTTCGGTCCAGCGGTCTTCTTCGACACTGAAACCACCGCCCTGCTTGAAGCTCTCCATCAGCCCCGCCAGCGTGGCACCGTTGCGGCCATGCATATCGAACAGCAAACGCTCGAAGTTCGACGACACCATGATGTCCATGGACGGCGACAACGTGGCATGCAGGGTCTCTTTTACATACTGATTGCCACTCATGAAGCGGTGCAGAATGTCATTGCGATTAGTAGCGACGATCAATTGATTGATCGGCAGGCCCATATTGCGTGCCAGGTAACCGGCAAAAATGTCGCCGAAGTTACCGGTAGGTACCGAGAACGACACCGAGCGTGCCGGCCCGCCCAGCTGCAGCGAGGCGTGGAAGTAGTAAACGATCTGAGCCATGATCCGCGCCCAGTTGATCGAGTTGACCGCGACCAGCCGCGTGCCTTTGAGGAAGCTCTGGTCAGCGAAGCTGTTCTTGACCATTTCCTGGCAGTCGTCGAAGTTGCCTTCCACAGCGATGTTGTGGATGTTGTCGCCGAAGATGGTCGTCATCTGGCGGCGCTGGACGTCCGACACCCGGTTGTTCGGGTGCAGGATGAAGATATCCACGTTATCGCACTTGCGGCAACCTTCAATGGCCGCAGAGCCGGTATCGCCGGATGTTGCACCGATGATCACAACCCGCTCGCCACGCTTGGCCAACACGTAATCCAGCAAACGACCCAGCAATTGCAGTGCGAAGTCCTTGAACGCCAGCGTCGGGCCGTGGAACAGTTCCAGGACCCACTCATTACCATTCAGTTGGCGCAGCGGTGCAACCGAGCTATGAGCGAATACGCCGTAGGTTTCTTCAAGGATCTTTTTGAAATCCGCATCGGGAATGCTGCCGGTCACGAACGGGCGCATCACCCGGAACGCCAGTTCGTGGTATGGCAGGCCTGCCCAGGAAGCAATCTCTTCCTGAGTGAAGCGCGGCAGGTTTTCCGGCACGTACAAACCGCCGTCGCTGGCCAGACCAGTCAGCAGCACGTCTTCGAAGTTCAGGGCCGGCGCCTGGCCGCGGGTACTGATGTAGCGCATGAGATTCAAACCTTCGGTTTGAGCTTCAAGCTTCAAGCTTCAAGCGGCAAGTTCGAAGCGACCGGCTTCTGGCTTGCGGCTTGTAGCTGACAGCTTGCAGCTGTATTTAATTGAGATGTTCGACGCGGATCCGGACTACCGGGCCAACCACGTCCTGCAGAGCTTCCAGGGCCTCAATGGCATCGTTCATGCGCTGTTCCAGCACGCGATGCGTCAACAGAATCATCGGCACCAGGCCGTCATGTTCTTCGACTTCCTTCTGCATGATCGATTCGATGTTAATGCCCCGCTCCGACAGAATGCTCGCCACCTGCGCGAGTACGCCAGGATGGTCCTTGGCCTGAATGCGCAGGTAATACGCGCTTTCGCAGGCTTCGATTGGCAGAATTGGATGAGCGGACAGCGAGTCGGGCTGGAATGCCAGATGCGGTACGCGATTTTCCGGATCTGAAGTCATCGCACGCACGACGTCGACCAGATCGGCAACCACTGACGAAGCGGTAGGCTCCATGCCGGCGCCAGCGCCGTAGAACAGCGTCGAGCCTGCGGCGTCACCATTGACCATGACCGCGTTCATCACACCATTGACGTTGGCAATCAGGCGATCAGCCGGGATCAGCGTCGGGTGGACTCGCAATTCAATACCGGCCGCGGTGCTGCGCGCCACGCCCAGGTGCTTGATGCGATAACCCAGCGCTTCAGCATAATTGACGTCTGCGGTAGTCAGTTTGGTGATGCCTTCGGTGTAAGCCTTGTCGAACTGCAGCGGGATACCAAAGGCGATGGACGCCAGGATGGTCAGCTTGTGTGCAGCGTCGATACCTTCAACGTCGAACGTTGGATCGGCTTCGGCGTAACCCAGCGCCTGGGCTTCGGCCAGAACGTCAGGGAAGGTGCGGCCTTTCTCACGCATTTCGGTAAGGATGAAGTTACCGGTACCGTTGATGATCCCGGCAACCCAGTTGATGCGGTTGGCCGAAAGACCTTCACGAATTGCCTTGATCACCGGGATACCGCCCGCAACCGCAGCTTCAAACGCTACGATCACGCCCTTCTCACGCGCCTTGGCGAAAATTTCGTTACCGTGCACAGCAATCAGCGCTTTGTTGGCAGTGACTACGTGCTTGCCGTTTTCAATGGCCTTGAGCACCAGATCGCGAGCTACGGTATAGCCGCCAATCAGTTCAATGACGATATCGATTTCAGGGTTGGTTGCCACCGCGAAGACGTCGCTGGTGGTCGGTGTACCGGTAATCTGGCAGTTGGGGTTTGGCGTACGCAGGGCGATTTGTGCCACTTCAATTCCACGACCCGCACGGCGGGCAATTTCCTCGGCGTTACGCTTAAGTACGTTGAAGGTACCGCCACCGACGGTACCCAGCCCACAGATGCCTACTTTGACCGGATTCACTATGAACTCCCCGTAAAACGGTCGGCTTGGAACCAACCGTGGAAAACAGCCGTGCAGCACAGCACGGCTCTCTATTTACTCAACGGTCATGGGACACGCTGATTTATTTGGCGCTGAGCGCCAGCTTGGCCACTTGTGCAGCGGGTTGGTAACCCGGAATCAACTGGCCGTCAGCCAAAACGATGGCCGGTGTGCCGTTCACACCGATCGATTGGCCCACTTCGAATTGTTTGGTGACAGGGTTGGCGCACTTGGGCGCTTCGATGTTCTTGCCATCGACCATGCGATCCATGGCTGCCTTGCGATCCTTGGAGCACCAGACAGCCTGCAACTGTTCGTCGCCCGGTGAGCCGAGGCCCTGACGCGGGAACGCAACATAACGAACCTCGATGCCCATTTTATTCAACTGCGGCACTTCGGCGTGCAGCTTGTGGCAATACGGGCAGGTGGTGTCGGTGAAAACCGTGATGTGCGATTTGGTCTCGCCAATTGCCGGATAAACAACCATCTCGGCGGTAGGGATACCGTTGATGGTCTTGGCGATGGCCAGCCGTTCGGTCTTCTCGGTCAGGTTGACCGGTTTGCCGTCCTGGATCTGAAACAGATAGCCCTGCATCACGAACTGGCCGTCAGCGCTGGCATACAGCACGCGGCCGCCCTTGAGCTTGACCTCGTACAGACCGCTCAACGGACTGGCGCCGATGCTTTCTACCGGCAGCTCAAGCTTGAGCGAATCCAGAGTCTTGCGAATGGCTTGGTCGGCGGGAGCATCCGCCTGGGCGAACATACTGAACGTACTGGCCAACGCAACTGCGGCGGCGGCGATAATCTGGGTCACGCGCATGAAAACTCCTCGGGCGGTGGGCAGACTGACTGGGGCAAAAAAAGCGCCCGTCAGCTTCAATCTGCGAAACCGGCAAAGCCTACCACATAAGGCCCGTAAACCTTACCGGACTGATACAGACTGCCTGCAAAAGATGCAGCCTTGAACGTTCAGCCGCGCGGGTGATGTTTGGCGTGCATCTCTTGCAATCGGGCACGGGCAACGTGGGTGTAGATTTGTGTTGTGGACAGATCACTGTGCCCCAGCAGCATCTGCACCACTCGCAAGTCAGCGCCATGATTGAGCAAGTGAGTGGCAAAAGCGTGGCGCAATGTATGAGGCGACAAAGATTTGCTGATGCCCGCAACCATGGCCTGATGTTTGATCCGGTGCCAAAAGGTCTGGCGGGTCATCTGCTCGCCGCGCTGACTGGGAAACAACACATCACTGGGACGACCTGCCAGCAATTCATCGCGGGCCCCGCGCATGTAGCGCTCGATCCAGACAATAGCCTCTTCGCCCATGGGCACCAGACGCTCCTTGCTGCCCTTGCCCATCACCCTCAAGACACCCTGGCGAAGATTGACCTGCTCCAGGGTCAGACTGATCAGTTCGGTAACTCGCAAGCCGCAGGCATACAGCACCTCAAGCATGGCTTTATCCCGCTGACCGATGGCTTCGCTCAAATCAGGCGCAGCCAGTAAAGACTCAACGTCCGCTTCCGACAGCGATTTGGGCAAAGGCCTGCCAAGCTGAGGCATATCCACCTGCAGCGTCGGATCGACCTGAATCAGCTTTTCTCTCAACAGGTAACGATAGAAGCCACGCGCCCCGGAAAGAAAGCGTGCCGTGGAACGAGGCTTGTAGGCCTTGTCCACTCGCCATGCCAGATGATCAAGGATTGCCGAGCGTCCAACGTTGATCAACTCCAGGCCTTGCTCCTGCAACCAGCCGTTGAACAAGGCAAGATCGCTGCGATAGGCATCACGCGTATTGTCCGAGAGCCCCTTCTCTAGCCAGAGGGCATCAAGAAAACGGTCGATCAGAGGGTCATCGATAGCAGACATGAGTATTCGCGCTTGAGCAGTGCTACATAAGGTACTGGCTGGGGACAATAAAACCCCAGGCACAAAAAAGCAGCCCTTAGGCTGCTTTTTTCTTGCATCGAAAAACTGTACTCAGGACAGTTTTTCCTTGATGCGAGCTGCTTTACCGGACAGGTCACGCAGGTAGTACAGTTTGGCCTTGCGAACGTCACCGCGACGTTTCACAGCCAGGCTGTCGATTTGCGGGCTGTAGGTCTGGAAAGTACGCTCAACGCCAACACCGTTGGAGATTTTACGAACAGTGAAAGCACTGTTTACGCCACGGTTACGCTTGGCAATTACTACGCCTTCGAACGCCTGCAGACGAGCGCGGTCGCCTTCCTTCACTTTCACCTGAACGACAACAGTGTCGCCCGGGGCAAAGGTAGGGATCTCTTTGGTCATCTGCTCTGCTTCGAGTGCAAGGATGATTTTGTTAGTCATGCTGTGCTCCTAAGGTAAATCGTCTGATCTACCATCGATACGTTAACTATCGTCCCGTTCGCGGATGTATTCCGCGAGCAGCTTCTTCTCTTCTCCAGAAAGCGAGCGGCTTTCCAGAAGATCGGCGCGTCGTTCATAGGTCCGCCCAAGGGACTGCTGTAAACGCCAACGCCGGATGTGCGCGTGATTGCCACTTAGCAACACGTCGGGAACACGCTGATCCGCATACACCTCCGGTCGGGTGTAATGCGGGCAATCCAGCAGACCATCAGTGAAGGAATCTTCCTCCGCAGAGTCCGCATGCCCTAAAGCTCCAGGCAGCAGCCGCGTAACCGCATCGATCAGCACCATTGCCGGCAGCTCGCCGCCAGACAGTACATAGTCACCAATCGACCACTCTTCATCGACATGAGCATCAATAAAACGCTCGTCAATGCCTTCATAACGACCGGCGATGAGGATAATCGCTTCCTCCTGCGCCAGTTCGCGTACCGCAGACTGATTCAGTTGGCGGCCTTGTGGCGACAGGTAAATCACCTTCGCCGCATCCCCTGCCGCTTGCCTGGCCTGAACCAGAGCATCTTCAAGGGGCTTGATCTTCATCACCATGCCCGGACCACCGCCAAATGGGCGATCGTCCACAGTGTGATGCCGATCCGTGGTGTAGTCCCGCGGATTCCAACAAGTCAGCTGCAACAGCCCTTGTTTCACCGCACGGCTGGTAATGCCGTAGTCGCTGATGGCGGAAAACATCTCGGGAAACAGACTGATCACTTCTATGCGCAGGCTAGCCATTGCTTAGAAGTCCGAATCCCAATCCACCTTCATCTCGCCAGCTTCCAGGTCAACAACCAACACACATTGCTCTGTATAGGGCAACAGGCGTTCGCGATCGTCCAGGCTGCCTGCGCAGGGCTTGACCACCATTACATCATTCGAGCCTGTCTCTAGCAGATGATCGATCTTCCCGAGCAATTGCCCTTGATGGTCGATGACCTTGAGACCCTCCAGCTGGTACCAGTAGTACTCGCCGTCGGTCAGATCAGGGAACAGGTTACGCGGCACGCAGATTTCAAAACCGGCCAGAAGACGAGCTTCTTCACGGTCATCGAGACCTTTGAGCTTTGCGACCAGGAACTTGTTTTGCAAGCGTCCGCTGACCAGCTCTACCTGTTTAACGCTGCCTTCGCGCCGAAGCGTCCAGGTTTTGTAATCCAACAGGTTTCCAATCGGATCAGTAAAGGAAAAAACCTTCACTTCGCCGCGAACGCCATGTACCGAATAAATCTTGCCAATGACGATCAAGTCGTCGGCAGTCGTTGGCGCCGCGTTCATATTGCTCAGGCCGCGACCTTGGTCTTGGCGTGTTCTTTCAGCAACTGGGCAACGCGATCGGATGTTTGTGCACCCACGCTCAACCAGTAGTTAACGCGCTCTTCGTTCACGGACAAACGAACTTCCTGACCACGGGCAACCGGGTTGAAGAAGCCAATTTGCTCTTTGTGCGAACCGTCGCGCGCATTGCGGCTATCGGTAACAGTCAGGTGGTAAAACGGGCGCTTTTTGGAGCCGCCCAGGGCAAGACGAATAGTTAGCATTGAACATCGTTCCTGTAGTCGGTGCTGCAAATCTAAGATGCACAGCGGGCATAGGTGCCCGAAAGGCCGCATATTCTAAGGAATATCCGGACTTTTGCAAATGTCTTTTTCTGGCACTTGCTGTTGTGCCGTGCAGATTTGCCAGGGAGCCGTCGCTTGCGACGGCTTATATAGACCCGCAACGCGGGCTTTTACCGGGGGCGAGCCCCCATGTGGGATGCGCGCAGAGGAACCTGCACGCGATGCATCACATTTTTGGCATGCCGCCGCCGGGCAACATTCCGCCCATGCCGCGCATCATTTTGGCCATTCCGCCTTTGGCGGAGAATTTCTTCATCATCTTCTGCATCTGCTTGTGCTGCTTGATCAGACGCCCGATGTCCTGCACCTGAGTGCCAGACCCCATGGATATGCGGCGCTTGCGCGAGCCGCTGATCAGATCCGGGTCACGACGCTCAGCCGGAGTCATCGAGTTGATGATGGCTTCCATCTGCTTGAACTGCTTCTCTGCTGCGCCTTGGGCATTGCCCATCTGCGACAGGTTGACGCCACCGATGCTCGGCAGTTTGTCCATGAGCCCGCCGAGGCCGCCCATGTTCTTCATCTGTTGAAGCTGATCACGGAAATCTTCGAGATCGAAGCCTTTGCCCTTTTTCAGCTTTTTGGCCAGTTTATCGGCCTTGTCCTTGTCGAGGGTCTGCTCGGCCTGTTCGATGAGGCTGAGCACGTCCCCCATGCCAAGAATTCGTGACGCGATACGATCAGGGTGGAACGGTTCGAGCGCATCGCTCTTCTCGCCCATACCGATGAACTTGATCGGCTTGCCGGTGATGGCGCGCACGGACAACGCTGCACCGCCCCGGGCATCACCGTCGACCTTGGTCAGGATCACACCGGTCAACGGCAGCGCATCACCAAACGCCTTGGCAGTGTTGGCGGCATCCTGACCGGTCATGGCATCAACCACGAACAGCGTCTCGGCTGGCTTGACCGCAGCATGCAGCGCCTGGATCTCGCCCATCATCTCCGCGTCGATATGCAGACGACCTGCGGTGTCGAGGATGACGACGTCAATAAACTTGAGCTTCGCTTCCTTTATTGCCGCTTCGGCAATGTCCACCGGCTTCTGGCTGATATCCGAAGGGAAGAACGTGACACCGATGTCGCCAGCCAGGGTTTCGAGCTGCTTGATGGCTGCCGGACGATATACGTCGGCAGACACGACCATGACGGTCTTTTTCTTGCGCTCTTTGAGAAACTTGGCCAGCTTGCCAGCAGTAGTGGTCTTACCCGCACCCTGCAGACCCGCCATCAGAATCACGGCAGGCGGCGTGACATTCAGGGTCAGCTCTTCATTGGCTGCCCCCATCATGTCTTCTAGTTCAGCCTGGACGATCTTCACGAAGGCCTGGCCCGGGGTCAGGCTGCGCGACACTTCCGTGCCGACAGCGCGCTCCTTGACCTTGTTGACGAAGTCTTTGACAACCGGCAAGGCAACGTCTGCTTCAAGCAACGCCATACGCACTTCGCGCAGGGTGTCTTTGATGTTGTCCTCGGTCAGCTTGGCTTTGCCAGTCACATGGCGCAGCGTCTGCGAGAGACGATCTGTCAGGTTTTCAAACATGCGCGATCCTTTCAGGCTCTTGGCGAACCCCGGTTGATGCGGCCCGGCCCATCATAAAATGGCGCTCGGCGAGCCTGTGGCTAGAGCAGGTCGCGGATTATAGCGAAGACTCCGCTGGACGGACACTACGGAGTCTGCATCTGTGGTCTTTCGTGAAATGACGGTTGTATGCCAAACTCAGCGCCTTTAAAGGCCCGTCCATCAGGATTTATGTTCCCTTTGCCACCCAGCCTGCTACCCAGCCTCGCCGCCGCCTGCCTTTATGCCGCTGCGACTATCTATCAGGGCATCCGCCTCAGCCAGGCGAAACGCGCCGACAAACGGCTGCTCTGCCTGCTCGGCACGCTGGCCGTTGTGGCACATGCCTTCGGACTTTTTTCCCAGTTGATCCGCCCCATCGGGCTTGGCCTGGACTTTTTCAGCGCCGCCAGCCTGATTGCCGTTGCGGTGATCGCGCTGACATTGCTCGCTACCGTGCGCATCCCGGTAGAAAACCTGCTCGTGCTTCTGTTCCCGCTGGGGATGATTACTGCGCTGCTTGCGCAGTTTGCACCGGCGGGCACAGTGCAGCCCATCGTTGAAGAACCGGGCATTCTCAGCCACATTCTGCTGTCGATTCTTGCCTACGGCATGTTCACCATTGCAGTCGTGCAGGCATTGCTGCTGCTGGTGCAGGACCATCAACTCAAGCATAAGCACCCGTCAGGGCTGATCAAGAACTTCCCTCCCCTGCAAACCATGGAAAGCCTGTTGTTTGGCTTTCTCTGGGCCGGATGGTCGCTGCTTTCCCTCTCACTGATCTCCGGCTGGCTGTTCGTCGAAAACCTCTTCGCACAGCACCTGGTACACAAAACCCTGCTGGCGTGCCTGGCCTGGGTGGTGTTCAGCGTATTGTTGTGGGGCCGCAATCGTCTCGGCTGGCGCGGGCACAAGGCTATCCGCTGGACCCTGGGCGGTTTCTGCCTGCTGATGCTGGCCTATTTCGGCAGCAAGCTGGTCCGCGAATTCATTCTGCACATCTGACGGTTCGCTGATTATGGATAATTTGCCAATCGCCCCGATGCTCGGTGTCGTGGCCCTGTTGATTCTTTGGGCAGCCCTTTTTACGGCTATTGAAACAGCCCACCAGCGACTCAAAGCGCTGCGCAGCGGTGACCGTCAACCGGCCCCTCCCCGGCCTGAGCTTAAATTCGAACTGGGCAGCCTGATCCTTGCCAACACCTTGATCAAGGTGCTGATCACCGTGATCGTCACCCTGCTGTCAGTGAACTACTGGTTTTACAACGGCCCGACGCTGGCCTGGATCAGCGTCACCAGCATCACGCTGATCTTCGTAGAACTCATCCCTCGCAAACTGGCAGCCCGCCATCCGGAAGTAATCGTGCACATGGCGAACAGCCTGCTGCGCATTCCGATGAAGTTGCTCTGGCCACTGGCCTGGCTGTTCAACTGCATTGCCAGGACGCTGCTACGACCGTTCGGCGGGCGTAACACCCGGGTGGTCGCAGCGAACGACGACGAAGTACGTCCGCACACTCATCACGACGGCGTCAACGAACACCATCCTGGCCGCTCTCCCGTGCTTTCAGGCATCCATGCGCTGGACAGCATCACCGTCAACGACATTCTGGTACCGCGCAATGACGTGGACGGCGTCAACCTTGACGACAGCATCGAGCAGATTGTCGAGCGCCTGATTATCTCAAGGCACACCCGTCTGCCTGTTTATCACAACGATATCAATCAGGTTCAAGGCGTGCTCAACACACGTCAGATCAGCCATCTGCTGCCCAAGGGTGAGCTGACCAAAGAGCAGATCCTGGCCGCGTGCTACGAGCCTTACTTCGTTCCGGAAAGCACGCCGCTTCAACTGCAGTTGCTCAACTTCCACAAACAACAGCGCCGCCTCGGCGTGGTGGTCGATGAGTACGGCGAAGTGCTGGGCATTGTCAGCCTGGAAGACATTCTGGAAGAGATCGTCGGCGAGTTCGAAAACGAGCAAACCCTGAACAATCCGCACATTCACCCACAGGCCGATGGCAGGCTGGTAGTGGACGGCGCGGCTTCGATTCGTGATCTGAACAAGAGTCTGGGCTGGCACTTGCCGTCCGACGGCCCCAAGACCCTCAATGGTCTCGTCACCGAAGCGCTGGAAACCATCCCGGAAAGTGCGGTCTGCCTGAAGATCGGGCCGTATCGCCTGGAAATCCTCGAAACCGAAGACAACCGCGTGACGCGAGTCATGATGTGGCAGAAGCCGACCACCCGCTAAAGTCACTGATGCCATTGTTACAAGCCCCTTGTTATGCAAGCGGCACGATTCCTATAATCGAGCCGCTTACCCAGCCCGCCGATCCGTGTGCTACCCGCACCCCGTGTGATCCGGCCAGTCACTCAGCCTGAACGTTTCGCGCATTTCCCTGACCCTGCCCTACCCAAGGCACGGCCAACGCCTTTCGCCCTTATCCGGGCTAACCTGATCAGCGCTGCACCCACAATAATTAATGTATGCCTCGTCGAAAGGCACTACGACTGTCAGGAAAACCGCATGACTACGACTTCTGCCGCTCATGAAAATGATAGCGCGCCAGCTCGCCCGGCCAATTCCGCCACACGCGTCGCTACCGCCAGTTTTATTGGCACCGCCATCGAATTCTATGACTTCTACGTGTACGCCACCGCCGCCGCGCTGGTAATCGGCCCGGTGTTTTTCCCCCAAACGTCAGGCACCGCACAAATGCTGTCGGCGTTTCTGACCTTCGGTATCGCCTTCCTTGCCCGCCCGCTAGGCTCTGCGCTGTTCGGCCACTTCGGTGATCGCATTGGGCGCAAATCAACGCTGGTGGCTTCACTTCTGCTGATGGGCGTGTGCACCACGCTGATCGGCGTACTGCCGGGTTACGCAACGATAGGTGCCTGGGCACCGATTCTTTTATGCGTGCTACGTTTCGGACAGGGCCTGGGGCTGGGTGGCGAATGGGGCGGCGCGGCTTTGCTTGCTACGGAAAACGCCCCCAAAGGCAAACGCGCCTGGTTCGGTATGTTCCCGCAACTTGGCCCTTCGATTGGTTTCCTCGCCGCTAACGGGCTGTTCCTGACACTGGCCATGACGCTGGATGACGAGCAGTTTCGCTCCTGGGGCTGGCGAATCCCGTTCCTGCTGAGCGCGGCATTGGTCATGGTTGGACTTTATGTGCGCCTGAAGCTGGAAGAAACGCCAGTCTTCACCAAGGCAATCGCCCGCCACGAGCGAGTGAAGATGCCGATAGTCGAGCTGTTCAGCCAATACTGGGTGCCGGTATTACTTGGTGCGGCATCAATGGTGGTTTGTTATGCGCTGTTCTACATCTCAACGGTGTTCTCACTGAGCTATGGCGTGTCCACCCTGGGTTACAGCCGGGAGACCTTCCTCGCCCTGCTGTGCTTCGCGGTGCTGTTCATGGCTGCGGCGACCCCGCTTGCTGCATGGGCCAGCGATCGTTTTGGACGACGCCCGGTGCTGATCATTGGTGGCGTGCTGGCGATTATGTCCGGCTTCACCATGGAGCCCTTGCTGACGCATGGCACGACATGGGCCGTAGCGCTGTTTCTGTGTATCGAACTGTTCTTGATGGGCGTGACCTTCGCCCCTATGGGTGCGATGTTGCCCGAACTGTTTCCTACACGCGTCAGGTACACCGGCGCGTCAGCGGCCTACAACCTGGGTGGCATTGTCGGAGCATCAGTTGCGCCTTTCTTCGCCCAGAAACTGGTAGCGATGGGCGGCTTGAGTTGGGTCGGTGGGTATGTGTCGGCAGCAGCGTTGATCAGCGTGATTGCCGTGCTGTGCCTGAAGGAGACGCGTGAGGCGGATCTGGACAAGATTGCTTAGCTCAGACAAGCGCTCGTGTGAACAGAGGTTTCTGTTGGAGCGAGGCTTGCCGGCGAAGAACGATGACGCTGTGCGCCAGACATACCGCGTCGGCTAGTTCGCGGGCAAGCCTCGCTCCAACAGTCCCCGCGATAGGGCGGTGTCTGGGACACCGCCCTATATGACGCAGCGCTACGTTACAGCTGGACTTTCACAGCCCGCGAAGAGCGGGTGGCCTTGGCGCGGGCCGCTTCGATGGACTCGTCACGGGCCAGTGCCACGCCCATGCGGCGCTGGCCGTTGACTTCAGGCTTGCCGAACAGACGCAGTGCGGTATCCGGCTCGCTCAGGGCCTCATTGAGGTTGGCGAAAGTGGTATTCGTCGACTGACCTTCCACCAGAATTACAGCTGAAGCCGATGGCCCAAACTGGCGAATCTGCGGGATCGGCAGACCCAGAATGGCGCGAGCGTGCAAGGCAAACTGCGACAGGTCCTGAGAAATCAGAGTAACCAGGCCTGTATCGTGCGGGCGCGGCGAAACTTCGCTGAACCAGACCTGATCACCTTTGATGAACAGTTCGACACCAAACAGACCACGACCACCCAGCGCCTCAGTAACCGCCTTGGCAACGCGCTCGGACTCAGCCAGTGCAACAGGGCTCATAGCCTGTGGCTGCCAGGACTCCTGATAGTCGCCCTTCTCCTGACGGTGGCCCACTGGCGCGCAGAAGGTAGTACCGCCCGCGTGACGTACGGTCAGCAGAGTGATTTCGTATTCGAAGTCGATGAAGCCTTCGATGATCACGCGGCCTTTACCGGCACGACCGCCTTCCTGAGCGTAGTCCCAGGCCTTCTGCACGTCATCAGCAGTGCGCAGCAGGCTCTGGCCTTTGCCCGACGAACTCATCACCGGCTTGACCACACATGGGAAGCCCAGGTCCTGGACAGCCTTGCTGTAGTCTTCGAAGGTGTCGGCGAAGTGATACGGCGACGTTGGCAGGTCCAGCTCTTCGGCGGCAAGACGACGGATGCCTTCGCGGTTCATGGTCAATTGCGTGGCGCGGGCCGTCGGGATAACCGTGAACCCTTCAGCTTCCAGTTCAACCAGAGTGGCGGTGGCGATTGCCTCGATTTCCGGCACGATGTAGTGCGGTTTCTCGGCTTCGATCACCGCACGCAGCGCAGCACCGTCGAGCATGTTGATCACATGGCTGCGATGGGCAACCTGCATGGCAGGCGCATTGGCATAACGATCAACAGCGATCACCTCAACGCCCAGGCGCTGCAGTTCGATCACTACTTCCTTGCCCAGCTCACCGCAACCGCAGAGCAATACACGGGTCGCGACAGGCGACAGTGGAGTTCCGATTTGAGTCATCTCAGGTCCTCGTGGAGCAGATATCGAGGGCAGCCCGCGTCGATGCGAGCGACCGCTGTGGAGAAAGGCGCGCAATTTAACACGAAGCCCCGTAATTCTCAGCCAGGACAAGCG
This sequence comes from Pseudomonas viridiflava, assembly GCF_900602065.1. Lineage (GTDB taxonomy): Bacteria > Pseudomonadota > Gammaproteobacteria > Pseudomonadales > Pseudomonadaceae > Aquipseudomonas. Next base: position 336,211 of record NZ_UWFN01000265.1, read on the forward strand.
TTCTTGCGCGCACGCCAGGCCATGATCAGCCAGACGGCAGTGACACCGGCAAACTTGGAAACCAGCGCCGTGACAATAACCGGAGTGGTCAGCGCATCGATCAGGCCGAAAAAGATGAAGGTATCCACCGGGATACTCAACGCCGAACTTAGCCACAAACGATCACGCAACGGACGCTTGGTGATAGTGAACACCAGCCAGTCGATGCACTCCGAGACCGCAAACGCTGTGGCACTGGCCAGCGCAATGGTGGGATCGGACGTCACATACGACAGCACCAGAGCGGCGAGCATAGCCAGGATCGCACCGTGGCCGAAACGGGTCTGCACCATATCGCGCAACACAAACACCAACCCACCCCAGGCAGACCAGATAACGTCCAGATGCGGCGCGGCGGAAAAAGCGAAATTGATCAGCACAACGCTGCTGATGTAGGCAATCAGGAAGAGCATGAGGTGAGGCTTATGTGGCGGGAAGATGCGGAGATGATACCAGCCTCGCTGCTCGCTGATCTGGAATCGGTACTTTGTAGGAGCTGCCGAAGGCTGCGAAGCGAACCATCTGGAAGACCGCTTTCGCAGCCTTCGGCAGCTCCTACAAGAATCGCCATGCGAGACTGCTCAGGACAACTTCCAGACAAGCCCACTCGCTTCGGCACGCTCATGGCAGAGCCTGAGCACGGCGCGGCGCTGGTCGTTGTCCATGGCGTGCCAGTCGGTGATTTCTTTCACGGTACGCTGGCAACCCAGGCATACATCATCGTCATCCAGCGCGCAGATACTGACGCAGGGTGAGGCAACACGGCGTTCGGTTTCCATCAATCGTCCTGCGGCATCAAGTCGCGAGCGTAGCGCTGGGCGTTGTGGACGTAGTGGGCGGCACTGGCTTCAAGCATTTTCTTCTGCACTTCAGTGAGTTCACGCACTACTTTACCGGGCGAGCCCATGACGAGCGAGCCATCAGGGATCACCTTGCCCTCACCGATCAACGAATTGGCGCCGATGATGCAGTACTTGCCAATCTTCGCGCCGTTAAGGATCACTGCGTTGATCCCGATCAGACTGTAATCATCGACGCTGCAACCATGCAGCATGGCGTTATGCCCGATAGTCACGCCTTTACCGATCGCCAACGGCGAGCCCATATCGGTATGCATCACCGTGCCGTCCTGCACGTTGCTGTTCTCACCAATGTGGATCAACTCGTTATCGCCACGCAGCACGGCGTTGAACCAGACATTAGCCCCCGCCTCCAGCTTGACCTTGCCGATCAGCACAGCATTGGGCGCGACCCAGCTTTGCGGATGGGTTTCGACGCGAAAATCGCCCAGACGATATTTCATGGGTAGGAATCCTCAAGGCTCTGCGGCCCGTTTAATCGACGCTTAGATCACGGAGTGTTCAGGCGGGTGATGCAGGCTGATCTTGCTGTCATAAAGCACGTTGATCAACTCGACGATCATGATCGCAGTCAGCCCCCAGATTTTGAATTCCCCGTAACGATAGCTGGGCACGTACCAACTACGTCCTTGATAGTCGATGCGGTGGGTATGCTCTCGGGTGTCCTGCCGAAAGAACTCCAGCGGCACGCTGAACACGGCGGCGATTTCAGCATCGTTGGGGCGATATTCGACGAAGTCGGGAATCAACCCCACATAGGGCGTGACTTTGATACCGTGCTTGGAGATCAATGGGCTGAGCGGGCCGATCACTTCTACCAGCCCCGGCGGCAGACCGATCTCTTCCTCGGCTTCGCGCAGTGCAGTAAAAATCAGGTCACTGTCTTCAGGGTCACGTCGCCCACCCGGAAAGGCCACTTCACCACCATGGGTCGACAGCCCGCTGGCACGCAGAGTCAGAATCAACTCCGGCTCGTCACTACGGGTAATCGGCAGCAACACTGCAGCTTCGGGAAAAAGTCGATCCGTCTCAAATGTGCTCGGCGTATGACTGCTTACACGGCGAAGTAGCTCATCCAGCATGGGAAATCTCGATCTGTTGCCTACCCCGCATCATGCACCAAAGTGGCGAACCGCCCAAGCCCTTGTAGGACAATGTAAGCAAGACTAAAGCGCAGCTTGCCGATGACCCGCACCACGCGCCAAGATAGCGGCTGAATTCAGCAATCGACTCATTCCATGAAATTCTGCAGCCAGTGCGCCAAACCGGTTATCCAGTGCATTCCTGAAGGCGATAGCCGCCTGCGTTATGTCTGCGAACATTGCAAAACCATTCACTACCAGAACCCCAATATCGTCGCGGGCTGCCTGGCGGTGTGGGAAGGCAAGGTATTGCTGTGCCGTAGGGCTATCGAACCTCGCCTGGGGTTCTGGACCCTGCCGGCAGGCTTTATGGAAAACGGCGAAACCATGGAGCAGGCAGCACGCCGGGAAACGGATGAAGAAGCCTGCGCAACGCCGGGCGATCTCAGTCTGTACATGCTGGTAGACGTTGCGCACATTAATCAGGTGCATGTGTTCTTTCGGGGCGAGCTGGCTACACCAGACTTCGCCGCCGGAATCGAGAGCCTGGAAGTCCGCCTGTTCGACGAAGCCGACATACCGTGGTCAGAGCTGGCTTTCATGACGGTCCGCCGTACCCTAGAATGCTTTTTCGCGGATCGTCGCCAACAGGTTTACCCTGTGCGTAACGAGTCCCTGCCGCCATCGCGGCCCATTCAAGACTCTTAATCAGGCCAGCCCACAACAGGCGCCGCCTCAGGGATACCGTTTAGATGCGTTGGTTGCTCGCTGCTTTGTGCTTGTCATTCATGCCGCTGTCTCAGGCCTCGTTTACTCAGACCATTGTTCCGAAGGGCAGCGAGCAGAAGATCGTTGGCGAAAAGGTCATCAACGTCGAGAACATCGCAGACAAGAAAATCGACAAAGTGCTGGTGCTCAAATCAGTCCGTCAGTTGCAACTGATCAGCGGTGGCGAGTCCCTGAAGACCTACCGTATTTCGCTGGGTAAACAACCCAAAGGCACCAAACTCAAGGAAGGCGACCAGCGCACACCCGAAGGTTTCTATTGGCTCGACTGGCGCAAGACCAGCACCAACTACAACTTGTCGATGCACATCTCCTACCCGAATGCTGCGGACGCAGAGCGCTCAAAACGCGAAGGCGTGAAGCCGGGCAGCATGATCATGATTCATGGCACGCCAGTGGATGAGGAGTATCCGGAGTGGTACTTCCACACGCTGGACTGGACCAACGGCTGCATCGCGCTGAAGAACAACGACATGCGGGAAGTGTGGAGCCTGGTAAAAGACGGCACGATGATTGAGATCAGGCCTTAAAGAGAACGCTGGACTCCTGTAGGAGCTGCCGAAGGCTGCGATGGCGATGTATCAGATAAATCGCATCGCAGCCTTCGGCAGCTCCTACAGAGGAATTACAGATCCTCCAACCGCCAAACCTCGTAGGCTGGTGTCTCATAGGGGTGGCTCTGCTTGAGAGCCACCACTACTTGCTGAATCAACTCATCCGCTACAACAAGCTCAACCTTCCATTCCTGCACCTGCTCGACCACGCCGCCCTGCCCGATAAATGGCTGACTGCCATCCAGCGGGCGGAACTGGCCGTGGCCAAGCACCTGCCATGAACACTGGTCATAAGCCCCGATTCGCCCTGCACCAGCGGCGAATACGGCACTTTTGACCTGATCTACATGGCTCGGCGGCACAAAGAACGCGAGCTTGTACATGACGTCTTAGTTAACCCAGGCACGTGCATTGCGGAACATGCGCATCCACGCACCGTCTTCGTTCCAGTCTTCTGGACGCCAGGAGTTCTGCACGGCACGGAATACACGTTCAGGGTGCGGCATCATGATAGTGACGCGACCGTCGCGAGTAGTCAGACCACCAATGCCGCGCGGCGAACCGTTCGGGTTGGCCGGGTAGGCTTCGGTGATCTTGCCGTGGTTGTCGACGAAACGTAGCGCGACCGTGCCGGAAACATCGGCAGCGACCAGCGCTTCATCACTGGAGAACTCAGCGTGACCTTCGCCGTGGGCGATGGCGATCGGCATGCGCGAACCGGCCATACCCTGCAGGAAGATCGACGGCGACTCCTGGATCTGCACCATCGCAACCCGGGCTTCGAACTGCTCGGAGCGGTTGCGCACGAAGTGTGGCCACAGCTCGCTGCCCGGAATCAACTCGTGCAGGTTGGACAACATCTGACAACCATTGCACACACCGAGAGTGAAGCTGTCCTGACGCTCGAAGAAGCCCTGGAACGCATCACGCGCTCGGCTATTGAACAGCGCCGACTTGGCCCAGCCTTCACCAGCGCCCAGCACGTCGCCGTACGAGAAGCCACCGCAAGCAACCATCCCTTTGAAATCGTTCAGATCGACACGACCGGCGAGGATATCGCTCATGTGAACGTCAATCGCGTTGAAACCGGCGCGGTCGAAAGCAGCTGCCATTTCGACCTGACCGTTGACGCCCTGCTCACGCAGTACAGCGACTTGTGGACGCACGCCAGTCTTGATGTACGGCGCCGCAATGTCTTCGTTGACGTCGAAGCCCAGCTTGACGGTCAGGCCTGGATTATCTTCTTCCAACAGCGCGTCGAACTCTTGATCGGCACACTCGGCGTTATCACGCAGACGCTGGATCTGGTAGCTGGTTTCAGCCCACTGACGCTGCAGCAGACGACGCTGGCCGCCAAACACTGGCTCGCCATTGAAGCTGATGGAAACTTCGTCGTTGTTGACCGGCTGACCAATTACGGCAACGCAATCTTCCAGACCCGCAGCGCTGAACTGGGCCAGTACATCCGGAGTGGCATCCTGGCGAACCTGAATCACCGCACCCAGCTCTTCGTTGAACAGGATTGCTGCCAGTTCGGCTGGCGTCTCAGCCAGACCGTCCATGTGCAGGTCCAGACCACAATGACCAGCGAAAGCCATTTCCAGCGTCGTAACCAACAGACCGCCATCGGAACGGTCATGGTAAGCCAGCAGATGGCCGTCAGCGTTCAGACCTTGAATGACAGCGAAGAACGCCTTGAGGTCTTCCGAGTCATCGACGTCCGGTGCAACACGACCGAGCTTGCCGTAAACCTGAGCCAGGATAGAAGCACCCATACGGTTCTGGCCACGACCCAGATCGATCAGGATCAGGTCGGTGACGCCCTTGTCCATACGCAGCTCTGGAGTCAGGGTCTTGCGAATGTCAGTCACCGGCGCAAAGCCGGTCACGATCAGCGACAGCGGCGACGTTACGCTCTTCTCGACGCCTTCATCGCTCCAGCGGGTTTTCATGGACATTGAGTCCTTGCCCACCGGAATGGTGATACCCAGTGCAGGGCAAAGCTCCATACCCACAGCCTTGACCGTGTCGTACAGACGAGCGTCTTCACCTGGGTGACCGGCAGCGGACATCCAGTTGGCGGACATCTTGATATCGGAAAGCTTTTCGATGCGCGAGGCAGCGATGTTGGTCAGCGTCTCGCCGATGGCCATACGGCCTGAAGCAGGAGCGTCCAGCAGTGCCAGCGGAGTACGCTCGCCCATCGCCATGGCTTCACCGGTATTGACGTCGAAGCTGGTTGCGGTCACGGCGACGTCAGCCACCGGCACCTGCCAAGGGCCTACCATCTGATCACGAGCGACCAGACCGGTAATGCTGCGGTCACCAATGGTGATCAGGAAGCTTTTGCTGGCTACGGCCGGATGGTGCAGAACGCGCTGTACGCTTTCTTCGATGTCGAGCACGCTCGGGTCAAAGTCGTCGCCCAGTTCGTTTTCACGATCAGCACTGCGGTGCATGCGCGGAGCCTTGCCCAGCAGGACTTCGAGCGGCATATCAACCGGGTTGTTGCCGAAATGGCTGTCGGTCACGGTCAACTGTGGCTCGGCAGTCGCCTCACCCACTACCGCGAACGGGCAGCGCTCACGTTCGCAAATAGCCTTGAAACGCTCGAAGTCTTCGGCGCCCACAGCCATCACGTAACGTTCCTGGGATTCGTTGCTCCAGATTTCCAGCGGGGCCATGCCCGGCTCGTCGTTTGGCACATTACGCAATTCGAAACGACCACCACGGCCGCCGTCATTGACCAGTTCCGGGAAGGCGTTGGACAAACCACCCGCGCCTACGTCGTGAATGAAGCTGATCGGGTTCTTGTCACCCAGCTGCCAGCAACGGTCGATGACTTCCTGACAACGACGCTCCATTTCAGGGTTTTCACGCTGAACCGAAGCAAAATCCAGATCCGCCGAGCTGGTACCGGTGGCCATCGAAGAAGCCGCGCCGCCGCCCAGACCGATCAACATCGCCGGGCCGCCGAGTACGATCAGCTTGGAGCCAACGGTGATTTCGCCTTTCTGTACGTGTTCGGCACGGATGTTACCCATACCGCCGGCGAGCATGATCGGCTTGTGGTAACCGCGAACTTCATCACCGTGCGGCGTGCTGATGGATTGCTCGAAGGTACGGAAATAACCGGTCAGTGCCGGGCGGCCGAATTCGTTGTTGAACGCTGCGCCACCCAATGGGCCTTCAAGCATGATATCCAGCGCAGTCACGATGCGCTCAGGCTTGCCGTAGTTCACTTCCCACGGTTGTTCGAAGCCTGGAATCTGCAGGTTGGAAACGGTGAAACCGGTCAGGCCAGCTTTAGGCTTGGCACCGCGACCGGTTGCGCCTTCGTCGCGAATCTCGCCACCCGAACCAGTCGATGCGCCCGGGAACGGGGCAATCGCAGTCGGGTGGTTGTGAGTCTCAACCTTCATCAGAATGTGCACTGGCTCCTGTACCGCACCGTACTGGCGGGTTTCAGGGTCCGGGAAGAAACGCCCTGCCACACTGCCGACGATCACCGAAGCGTTGTCCTTATAAGCAGACAGGACGCCTTCGCTGTGCATCTGGTAAGTGTTCTTGATCATGCCGAACAGGCTTTTTTCCTGGCTCTCGCCGTCGATATCCCAACTGGCGTTGAAGATCTTGTGACGGCAGTGCTCGGAGTTCGCCTGGGCAAACATCATCAGTTCGATGTCGTGAGGGTTGCGCCCCAGACCATTGAAGCTGGTGACCAGATAATCGATTTCGTCTTCAGCCAGCGCCAGACCGAGGTCGACGTTGGCTTTTTCCAGTGCAGCACGACCGCCACCCAGCACATCAATCGCAGTCAGCGGCTTGGGCTCGGCGTGAGTGAACAGGCCTTCGGCTTCCTGAACGGAACCCAGCACCATTTGTGTCATGCGGTCATGCAGGCAGCCGGCAATGATCTGGGCTTCAGCTTCGTTGAACTGGCCTTCTACATAGAAGGTAATACCGCGTTCAATGCGCTGAACTTTGGCCAGACCGCAGTTACGGGCGATATCGCTGGCTTTGCTGGACCATGGCGAAATAGTGCCGAAACGTGGCAACACCAGGAACAACCGGCCGGTCGGCTCTTGAACCGGCACACTCGGGCCGTATTTCAAGATGCGAACGAGAACTTCCTGTTCCTCGCCAGTCAGATCGCCAGCGACTTCGGCAAAGTGGGCAAATTCGGCATACAAGCCACTGACAGCTGAAACTTTCTGTTTCAGTTGTTCCAGTAATTTGCTGTGGCGAAAGGCAGAAAGGGCAGGAGCACCGCGCAGGATCAACATCTTCGGGACAGCCTCGGGAAGGGGGTGTGCTTTGAGGCCGTGCATTCTAGCCTAAACGTACTGTTTGAGCACCCAAAACGGCCAGATTGACAGTGCCCGAATATCGGCAGCCCGAGTTGCCCCCCAAGTTACCCATTAGAAAGGCCGCGCTCTAGCAGACCCGAGCGTCGCTGTCGAGATATGGCGACGGGTGCGCTTTGCGTATACTGCCCGGATGTTTTCCCAATCAGACTTCCGCCCTCGTTGTGCCAGATGGCTCATCGCAACCGGACTCTTCCTGATGCTCGGCGCCTGTGTGGATAAACCCAACACACTGGAGCGAGTAAAGGAGGACGGCGTGCTGCGCGTGGTCACTCGCAACAGCCCCGCGACCTACTTCCAGGATCGCAACGGGGAAACCGGTTTCGAGTACGAATTGGTCAAGCGTTTCGCCGAAGATCTCGGCGTAGAGCTGAAGATCGAAACAGCCGACAATCTTGACGACATCTTCGAGCAGATCCAGAAACCCGGCGGCCCGGTCCTCGCAGCCGCTGGCTTGATTGATACTGCAGAACGCAAAAAGCAGGCTCGCTTCTCTCACTCCTACCTTGATGTCACTCCGCAGGTCATCTATCGCAATGGCCAGTCACGCCCAACGGAGCCTTCGGATCTGGTGGGAAAACGCATTACTGTCCTTAAAGGCAGCAGTCATGCCGAGCAAATGGCTACACTGAAAGCGCAAAATCCTGCAATTGAGTACGAAGAATCCGACGCTGTTGAGGTAGTCGACCTGCTGCGCATGGTCGATGAAGGCCAAACTGACATCACCCTTGTGGACTCCAACGAGTTGGCGATGAATCAGGTTTACTTCCCCAACGTGCGTGTCGCGTTCGATCTGGGTGAAGGCAAGGGACAACGCTGGGCGGTAGCGCCGGGCGAAGACAACAGCCTGCTTAACGAAATCAACGCTTATCTCGACAAGGTCAACAAGAACGGCACTCTGCAGCGCTTGAAAGATCGCTATTACGGGCACGTCGATGTGCTTGGTTATGTGGGCGCCTATACCTTTGCCCAGCATTTGCAGGAACGCCTTCCCAAGTACGAGAAACACTTCCAGGCGTCTGCCAAGAAGGAACAGGTGGACTGGCGCTTGCTGGCGGCTATCGGTTATCAGGAATCACTCTGGCAGCCGGGCGTTACCTCCAAGACCGGTGTACGCGGCTTGATGATGCTGACTCAAAACACGGCGCAGGCCATGGGCGTGTCCAACCGCCTGGATGCCAAACAGAGCATTCAGGGGGGTGCCAAGTACTTTGCCTACGTTAAGGAGCAGTTGGACGACACGATTTTAGAGCCGGATCGTACGTGGTTTGCTCTCGCGTCCTACAACATTGGTGGCGGACATTTGGAAGATGCGCGGAAACTGGCTGAGAACGAGGGCCTGAATCCAAACAAATGGCTCGACGTTAAAAAGATGCTGCCGCGTCTTTCGCAGAAAAAGTGGTACAGCAAGACCCGCTACGGCTATGCCCGAGGCGGCGAGCCGGTGCACTTTGTGGCCAACATCCGCCGCTACTACGACATCCTTACCTGGGCCACGCAGCCGCAGCTGGAAGGCAGCCAGGTTGCAGAGAGCAATCTGCATGTGCCGGGCATGAACAAGACCAAGCCTGCTGAAGAAAATCCTCCGCTTTAAAAGACTTCCTCGCTTAGCCGAATTGAAATACGGTCCCTGTGGGAGCGGTGCTTGCCCGCGATAAGGCTTAACACGGTTCGCTTTAGATCGAGTCCGGCCTTATCGCGGGCAAGCACCGCTCCCACAGGGGGTCTCATTTCAAATCAAGCAGCTCAGCGTTAGCCCTTCGCCCGTCGCATCCTGAAAAACTCGCTCAACATCGTGCCGCACTCCTCACCCAGCACCCCGCCTTCAAACAAAACACGATGGTTGAGAAAGCCCTGAGTGAAAAACTGCCCCTGGCTCTGAACAATGCCAGCCTTGGGTTCAAGTGCGCCGTAGACCACGCGTGCAATACGCGAATGGACGATCAGCCCCGCGCACATGCTGCACGGCTCTAACGTGACGTACAGCGTGCTGCCCGGCAGCCGGTAATTGCTGACCGCCTGCGCCGCAGCACGTATAGCGACCATCTCCGCATGAGCGCTGGGATCACTGCCACTGATAGGGCAATTGAAGCCTCGACCGATGATCTCGCCATTCTGTACCAGCACCGCGCCCACGGGTACTTCACCCAGCGCAGCCCCTTGAGCCGCCAGTGACAACGCTTCGCGCATGAAGTCCTGATCGCGACTGCGATCAATGATTTGCGGCTGCCGCATCAAGAAACCTCTATTGCTGCCATAAGTCCGGTTTCCATGTGATCAATCACATGGCAGTGGAACATCCACACGCCGGGATTATCCGCCACCAGCGCCACACGTGCGCGCTCGTTTCTGCCCAACAGGAACGTATCGGTGAAATACGGAATAATCTTCCTGCGATCCGACGCCAGCACCTTGAAGCTCATCCCATGCAAGTGAATCGGGTGCTGATACTGGGTCATGTTCTTGAGCTCAAAGATGTAGCTCTTGCCCAATACCAGTTTCGCGATAGGCCGGTCGGCGCAGGTCTTGTCGGTGATATCCCAGGCCTCGCCATTGATCTGCCACAGACTTGGCGGCTTGCCGTTATCGACATTGACGGAGACCGATCCGACCCATTCAAAGTTGAAGTTAAGCTTTTCGGCATTTTCAATGTCCGGCTCGGCAATCGGATTGGCTGGCAGCTCCGGCGGCCATTCGCCTGGCGCATCATTATTGGCGACCGAACGGAAAGTACCCAAGCGCACCGGGCCATTTCGAAATGACAACTCTTCACCTGCAGGCGGCGCTTTGATCGCGAGACACAGGCGCATACCCGGTCCCAACCAATAATCCTTGCCCAACGGCCGAGGCTTGATCGGATTGCCGTCCAGCGCATAAATCTGTGCCTCGGCTCCCGGCAGATTGAGACGGTAGGTCACGGTGTTATCAAGGTTGAGAATTCGCACCCGAGTGATCTGCCCGGCAGGCAACTCGATAACGCCCTGAGGGATACCATTGATAGTAGAGAGACGCCCCGCCGTCCCTTCACGAGCAGCCTCGCGAATCACGCTGAACTCAGTGAATGCGCCCTCTTCGTCCACATGCCAGCTTTTCAGACTGACCGTGCGCTCATGTTTGAAGCCAGTGGGCTCGCGCTCTTCAATGATCAGCGGCCCGACCAGGCCGCGCCCCAGCTCTTCGCTGCTGCTGACATGCGGGTGATACCAGTAGCTGCCTGCATCCGGCACCAGAAACTTGTAATCGAAATACTCGCCCGGCTTGACGGGTAGCTGCGACACATAGGGCACGCCATCCATTTCCAGCGGCAAGCGAATGCCATGCCAGTGGATCGTGGTTTCAACCGGCAGATGATTGATAAAGCGCAAGCGCAGCCACTCGCCCTGTCGCACCCGCAACTCGGTCCCGGGCGCAGATCCGCCAAACGCCCACGCCGGCGTTTGATGCCCCGCGACCAGTTCGACGTCCAGCGGCGCGGCGATCAGCTCGAAATCATGCCCCTCACCCGGCCCACGACGGCCCAGCCAATACCGGGAAGCACCGCCCGCGCCCAGCCCCACCGCAGCAAGACCGACAAGGCCTCCGAGTATTTGTCGACGGGTAAAAGACATAAACGCGAACACCTCAAAAACCAGACACGAGTCGCATCCGAGAGTCGATGCGAGGGGCGAATACGATACACCTGCATTTCCAAAATCAAAACACCGAACCTGTTGGAGCGGCGGCCCATGCAGAAGTCGTCCCGGTTTCCGAGCCACCGCGCTGTCGCGCAGCAAACAGAGAACCAGTTTGACCGGCTTTAGCCGGGAAGGCGGCATTCCCGACGACAATGATGTGACGGATGTACCGACCTCTTCCCGAATAAATTCGGTCCCACAGGATTTGCGTAAACTCAGAACGTTACGTGTTGTGTTTCGATGGGAGCTAATTTGTTGGCTGTACAGGTCAATTGCTCACAATAAAAAAGCCGGTGCGCCTGCTGCTAGACGACACCGGCTTTTCTATCTATTCCACTCACTCAAACAACAGCGAACCCCTGATCGATCAGCTCGCGTCGGCATCTTTTTTCTGGAACACCAGTTTTGTGCCAGATATCTGCTGCTATCAGATTTTAGGCTTCACACCTTTGGCTTGCTCATCCGAAAGCTTTTTCGCACGCTCAGTTTCTGCCTGAGCATCACGCGCGGCCAGCTCGTCAAACATTGTTTTGGCGTCGATAAGGGAGACGGTGTAATAGGGCACCATGCCGTCAGGCTGTTCCGTCGTTGATACGACAATCAACTTCCCGCATGTCGGACTGAACGACTCAGGTGCACCCACTGTTACGCCGGGAAGATTGCTACCGCCCCGCATCATGCTATCGCAAGGCCCCGCTGTACCAGGACCGAAGTACTGTTTCCCTTCGCGGTCGAATTGCCAGACAAAACCGTAGCCCAAGCCGGGGGAGGAAGGCTTACCAAATTTTTCCGTCAATGAAGCCTCAAGCGTATCGGTCTTGATGCGCGCACCCTGCTCAAGACGCTGAACGCGAGCGATGAACCAAACCTTGCCTGAGTCAGTTTGAAGTGCTGCAAACTCGTCAGAAGGACGTTTCACGCTACCCACACCTGCCTCAGGTATCAGGTCCGGACTCACCGCTGTTACCCCTCCCTCATTGCCGTTTCTCAACATGAGCGGAGAAAGCTTCAAGTCGGGGTTTGCCTTGGCGATGGCTTCTTTGGCATCAGCTAACGAGGAACCAAGCGTCACGCCCGAAATATCGTCTGCTGCCATGGCGGTCAGGCAGGTAAGCGTGGCGAGAGAAGCGGCGACAACAGAAAGGTAAGAGCGCATAAAGACGGGTCCCTGATAAGAGCATCATTTCCATAGAGCATGCGGCCGGCTTTTGCGGCTGGTCGTTCACTGCCCGATTAATAGGTGAGAATTTTCTTGTGTACGCATGAAGCCGCAGGTTGGACCACTGCGATTAGTGAAAGGTGCGTTGACGCATAATGACTTGCAGTGTTTATGTGATGAATATCTCAAAATATAAGCACGCGACTTTTCGATTTTCTGGCGGGCTCTTCTATAGCAAGAGTTAGCCGTTATCGCAGGCATAAAAAAACCGGCCGAAGCCGGTTTTTTCATGCTGCGCTGTAGGGGATTATTCCCACTCAATCGTCGCCGGCGGCTTGCTCGACACGTCGTAAGTCACGCGGGAAATGCCTTCGATCTCGTTGATGATCCGGCCGCTGACAGTTTCCAGCAGCTCGTAAGGCAGGTGCGCCCAACGTGCGGTCATGAAGTCGATGGTTTCCACGGCGCGCAGTGCAACGACCCATGCGTAACGACGGCCATCGCCTACGACGCCAACCGATTTAACCGGTTGGAACACGACGAACGCCTGGCTGACTTTGTGGTACCAGTCGGCTTTGCGCAGCTCTTCGATGAAGATGTGGTCAGCGCGACGCAGCAGGTCGGCGTATTCCTTTTTCACTTCACCAAGGATCCGCACGCCAAGGCCAGGGCCTGGGAATGGGTGACGGTAAACCATGTCGTACGGCAGACCCAGTTCCAGACCGAGGCGACGTACTTCGTCCTTGAACAGCTCACGCAGAGGTTCGACCAGCTTGAGGTTCATTTCTTCCGGCAGGCCGCCCACGTTGTGGTGCGACTTGATCACGTGAGCCTTGCCGCTTTTCGCGCCAGCCGACTCGATCACGTCCGGGTAAATGGTGCCTTGGGCGAGGTACTTGATGTTGTCCAGCTTGCAGGACTCGGCATCAAACACGTCGATGAAGGTACGACCGATGATTTTGCGCTTCTTCTCCGGATCGCTTTCGCCAGCCAGATTGTTCAGGAACTGGTCTTCAGCGTTGGCGCGGATCACTTTGACACCCATGTTCTCAGCGAACATAGCCATCACCTGCTCGCCTTCGTGCAGGCGCAGCAAGCCGTTATCGACGAATACGCAGGTCAGTTGATCGCCGATGGCCTTATGCAACAGAGCAGCAACAACGGATGAGTCAACGCCGCCGGACAAGCCCAGCAATACGTTGTCAGTACCGACCTGAGCACGGACCTGAGCAATGGCGTCTTCAGCAATCTTCGACGGGGTCCACAGCGCTTCACAACCACAGATGTCGAGGATAAAGCGCGACAGGATGCGACCGCCCTGCTTGGTGTGGGTCACTTCCGGGTGGAACTGCACGCCGTAGTAACCGCGAGCGTCGTCTGCCATACCGGCAATCGGGCAGCTCGGGGTGCTGGCCAGAATGTGGAATTCTTCAGGCAGTTTGGTGACCTTGTCACCGTGGCTCATCCACACGTCGAGGCCGAACAGGCCGTCGGCGTCGATGTGGTCTTCGATACCATCCAGCAGACGGCTTTTGCCGACTACGTCAACACGGGCGTAGCCGAACTCGCGGAGTTCAGAGCCTGCAACCTTGCCGCCCAACTGCTCGGCCATGGTCTGCATGCCGTAGCAGATACCGAAAACCGGCACGCCCAGATCGAATACCGCTTGCGGGCAGCGCGGGCTGTTGGCTTCGTGTACGGACTCGGGACCGCCGGCGAGAATCACGCCTTTTGGAGCGAACTCACGAATGGCTTCGTCGTCCATGTCGAACGGGTGCAGCTCGCAGTAAACGCCGATTTCACGCACGCGACGGGCGATCAATTGGGTGTACTGGGAACCGAAGTCGAGGATCAGGATACGGTGGGCGTGAATGTCGAGGGCCATGACTCATTCTCGTCAATAAACAGAAACGACACGGGGCTGCGTCAACAGCCCCGGCTATAAAATTCGTTGGGCTGCATCGTGGCGCAAACCACGATGCAATCCGGATCAACCAACGCGATAGTTCGGCGCTTCCTTGGTGATCTGCACGTCGTGGACGTGGGATTCAGCCATACCGGCACCGGTGATACGCACGAATTCAGGCTTGGTGCGCATCTCTTCAATGTCAGCGCTGCCGGTGTAACCCATGGAAGAACGCAGGCCGCCCATCAGTTGATGGATGATTGCGGCCAGCGAGCCTTTGTAGGCAACACGGCCTTCAATACCTTCCGGCACCAGCTTCTCGGCACCTTCGGACGAGTCCTGGAAGTAACGGTCGGACGAGCCCTGCGCCTGAGACATGGCACCCAGCGAACCCATACCGCGGTAAGCCTTGTAGGAGCGGCCCTGGAACAGTTCGATCTCGCCTGGTGCTTCTTCAGTACCGGCGAACATCGAGCCCATCATCACGCAGGACGCACCGGCTACGATGGCCTTGGACAGGTCACCGGAGAAACGGATACCGCCGTCGGCGATCAATGGAACGCCAGTACCCTCAAGGGCAGCGGCGACGTTGGCGATAGCGCTGATTTGCGGCACGCCCACACCAGCAACGATACGCGTGGTGCAGATCGAACCAGGGCCGATACCGACCTTGACTGCATCAGCGCCAGCGGCAACCAGTGCCTTGGCAGCAGCGCCAGTGGCGATGTTGCCGCCAATGACCTGTACTTCAGGGAAGTTCTCTTTGACCCAGCGTACGCGGTCGATCACGCCTTTGGAGTGACCGTGAGCGGTGTCGACCACCACTACGTCAACACCTGCAGCAACCAGCGCAGTAACGCGTTCGCCAGTGTCTTTACCGGTGCCGACAGCAGCACCCACGCGCAGACGACCCTGGTCGTCCTTGCTGGCCAGCGGATAAGCCTTGGCTTTTTCGATGTCCTTGACGGTCATCATGCCTTTGAGCGCGAACTTGGCGTCGACGATCAGGACTTTTTCCAGACGGTGCTTGTGCAGCAGCTCGCGTACTTCGTTCTTGTCAGCGCCTTCACGAACAGTGACCAGACGCTCTTTAGGCGTCATCACTTCGCGAACAGGCACGTCCAGACGGTTTTCAAAGCGCACGTCACGGGACGTCACGATGCCGACCAGGTCGCCATTGTGCAGGACAGGTACACCAGAAATATTGTGCAGGCGGGTCAGTTCGAACAGGTCACGAACCGTGGCGTCAGCCTCGATGGTGATCGGGTCTTTCACGACACCGGCTTCGAACTTCTTGACCTTGCGGACTTCGGCAGCTTGCTGCTCGATGGTCATGTTCTTGTGGATGACACCGATACCGCCTTCCTGAGCCATGGCAATTGCCAGACGGGCTTCAGTCACGGTGTCCATGGCAGCGGAGACCAGCGGAATGTTCAATTCGATGCCACGGGTCAAACGGGTTTTCAGACTGACTTCGTTAGGAAGTACCTCGGAATAACCGGGCACAAGGAGAATGTCGTCGAAAGTAAGTGCTTCTTGGCTGATACGCAGCATCGCGGGGGCTCCCGAGCGGGAAATTGGAAGCGCGCCATTATACCCAGACACCCCCGTCGGCTCAATGTAAACCTTAGGCAATTATCACACGACGTTATAGACGTACTTTGACGAAGGAAACCGGACGATCCAGACGTTCGGCGAAGTCATCCAGAAAGGTCTGTTTGAACGAAGCGTCGAGCCAGTCGTTAAAGATGAAACCCAGGTTCGAGAAGCCGCATGGCTGCAGGAACAGAAAGCCGTTGATGTCGTCTTCATGGCGGCATTCAGGGCAGATGAAGTTGTCAGTGTGACCAGGCATCCACTCTTCGAGACTGTCGAACAGCGCCTCGCCGATTTCCTTGCGGCATTCAGGGCAACCGGCTTCTTCGGCGAAATCCTTGAGTGGCGTGTAGATGCAGCGCTTGGTAACGATCTCCAGACCATTGACCGGCTGACCAAAGGGCAGCGCCTCCGGATGCTCGACCACGGCACGAGCACCGGGCGCAATGGCGTAAGCCATCTTGTTGTAGGTTCGCCCGCAGGTGGTCAACTCTGGCTCAACCACGTTGAGCTTGACCAGCCAGCGCAGAATCAGACGTGCCCGGGCCTCACGACCAGGGAAACCGGAAATCTGCGGGACGATAATACTTTGGCTGCTCATGATGCTCTTTGGCTAATGTGTTCGAGGGTCGGCAGCTTAATGCCCCAGCGGCTCAGGTCAAGTCGGAGTCAATGTGCAAAATAGCGCCCTATCAGCACGATACCGCTGACCAGCACCAGCCAGGTGACCAGCCTGACGAACGTTTCCCGCGACATGCGCAGGGTCAACCGCCGGCCGATCCACGATCCCAGCGCCATGGCGGGTAGCAAGCACAATGCCAGAAGCAGCAGCGGAATTTGCGCATACACCCCGGCGATCAGAAACAGGCTCAGGCGCACGATAGTGCTGCAACTGATCAAGGCACTCTGTGTCGCGCGGACCTGCTCTTTGGATTCCAGCCGGCTGTTCAGGTAGATCGCATATAGAAAGCCACCACTGCCGAACAACGCACCGAACAGCCCGCCGACCGTCCCCATCGGAATGGCCCAACCTGCGGCCAGTTGCGTCGGCCTTGCTTTGACCGCCAGGGTATAAAGCGCATAACAGGTGATGAACACGCCCATTAACAGGAGAAGCAGATCGGACTTCAGGTTGAGCAGAAATACCACGCCAAGGCTGCACCCGAGCGCCATGCACGGCAGCAGACGTACGAGCTCGGACTTGACCACCGACTGACGCGAAGGCAGCAGATTGCCAAATGCAGCGATGAAGTCGAGCAGTACCAATAAAGGAATGATCTGCGACAGCGGCATGAAGTTGATCAGGATCGGACCAGCGACCAACGCGGTGCCGAAGCCTGCAATGCCAAAAACTATATAAGCCGCGACGATACCCAGCACGATGAGCAGCCAGTTCAGGGGCGTAAAGCCCAGTTGAGTGAAGGCTTCGATGACATTGATGTTGCCCATTGATCTTCTTCCTTGAGCTTCGCCTGAATCTAATGCATTTCCCGTAGGAGCGCACGAGCAGCGCAAGGCCGCGATTGCGGCGTATCGGGCAGACCGCCATCGCGGCCTTGCGCTGCTTGTGCGCTCCTGCAGGGACAGATAAATTTCCCGCCGTGCGCTTGTTGCGCATTGCCTTTATCATGCCCCCCATGATCAAAGACCCCTTCGCAAGACTCGGCCTCGACCGGGAAATCCTTACTGTCAGCCAGCTCAACGGCCGCGCCCGGGTGTTGCTGGAGGATGTGTTCAGCAATATCTGGGTCGAGGGGGAAATCTCCAATCTCTCGCGCCCGGCGTCCGGTCATGTGTACTTCACATTGAAGGACTCCGGGGCTCAGGTCCGTTGCGCACTGTTCCGGCAGAGTGCAGCGCGAGTCCGCCAGGCGCTCAAGGATGGTTTGCAGGTCAAGGTTCGCGGCAAGGTTTCTTTATTTGAAGGTCGCGGCGACTATCAGTTGATCCTCGACACGGTGGAGCCCGCCGGTGACGGCGCGCTACGCCTGGCCTTCGATGCACTGAAAGAGAAGCTCAGCGCCGAAGGCCTGTTCAGTGCCGAGCGTAAAATCGCCCTACCCCTTCACCCGCAACGCATCGGCATTATCAGTTCGCCGACCGGCGCCGTGATCCGCGACATCATCAGCGTGTTTCGCCGCCGTGCACCTCAAGTCGAACTGACGCTGATCCCTACAGCTGTTCAGGGCCGCGAAGCCATCAGCCAGATCGTTCGCGCTCTGAAGCTGGCGGATGCGCGTGGTTTCGATGCACTGATTCTGGCCCGTGGTGGTGGTTCGCTGGAGGATCTCTGGTGCTTCAACGAAGAAGCCGTGGCCCGTGCCATTGATGCCTGTGTAACGCCAATCGTCAGCGCCGTTGGCCATGAAACCGATGTCTCGATCAGCGACTTCGTGGCCGACGTCCGCGCACCCACGCCCTCCGCCGCGGCCGAGCTGCTGGCGCCCGACTCTAGCGATCTGCATCGTCGGGTGGACAGCCTGCATCGCCGACTGGTCAGTCGCATACAAGACAAACTGATGCGCGAACGGCTGCGCCTTGAGGGAATCTCCCGCCGTCTGCGCCACCCAGGGGAACGTCTACGCCAGCAATCGCAACGTCTGGATGATCTGGACATGCGTATGCGCCGTGCATTCGAGCAGCAAACCCACAAGCGACAGGTCAGACTTGCACACCTGGAAAGCCGCCTGGCCGCACAGCATCCGGGCCGGACACTGGCGTTTCTGCGCCAGCGTCTGGACGTTCTGGCCGAGCGTTTGCCCAAGGCGATGCGCGATGCGCTCAAAACCCGCCGCCTGCAATTGCAGACCCAAGTGCAAACCCTGCAAGTGGTCAGCCCGCTGGCGACGCTGGGACGAGGCTATAGCATATTGCTCGACGAACGCGGCCATGCGATTCGCACCGCGGCACAAACCCGAACCGGCCAGCGGCTGACCGCTCGGCTTGGCGAAGGCGAACTGCAAGTGCGCGTCGAGGACAACCACTTGACGCCTGTCACCCTTTCTCTTCTGGATTGAATACTGATGCTGCGTTTTATCGCCCCGCTGCTCGCTGCTTTTCTGTGCCTGCCTGCCCACGCTGACAGTTACATCACACGCCTGCTGAACAAGCCGGTGCCCGGTGGCGTCGCAGTGATCGATCTGGGCAATGCCGCACAAGCGCCAAAAGCCACGTACGACGGCAAACCGGTGCTGGTGGTCAAGGAGCAGGGCGTGCGCTGGCTGGCGATTGTCGGCGTGCCATTGACCGTAAAACCGGGCACTCAGCAACTGGTCGCCAAGGATGCCAGTGGCAGCCGCACCCTGAACTTCGCGGTCGGTAGCAAGAAATACCCCGAACAACGTATCACCCTGAAAAACCAGAGACAGGTCAATCCAAACCCGGATGACCTGAAGCGCATTGACGGTGAGCTGGCCGAGCAGCTCAAGGCCTACCGCAGTTTCAGCCCGGGCACACCGAGCAATCTGGCGCTGGACAAACCGGTAGCAGGCCCGCTCTCCAGTAAGTTCGGCGTGCGCCGCTTCTTTAATGGTGAGGAGCGCAACCCGCATTCCGGTCTGGACTTTGCGGTTCCGGCGGGCACACCCATCAAGGCCCCCGCAGCCGGTAAAGTGATCCTGACCGGTAATTACTTCTTCAACGGCAATACCGTGTTTGTTGACCATGGTCAGGGCTTCATCAGCATGTTCTGCCACATGTCGAAGATTGACGTGAAGGTTGGCGATGCAGTACCTCGTGGTGGTGTTATCGGTCGTGTGGGTTCGACCGGTCGGGCAACGGGTCCGCACATGCACTGGAATGTCAGCCTTAATGACGCACGGGTTGATCCGGCGATATTCATTGGCGCGTTCCAGCCTTAGGAATTTTCTGTAGGAGCTGTCGCAGGCTGCGAAGCGATTTTGTCTGCCACATCGCTTCGCAGCCTGCGATAGCTCCTACAAGAAAACGAACTCGCGCAATTATTAACTTATTAACTAAAGATTAAAGCTATAAATAACCACAAGAAAACGTTTCAAGAGAACTTATCTCAATTTTTTTCAACCTCTTGCCAACTTTCACCCCAATGGTTACGGTTGGCCTTATGAAAACCTCTCAAACCCTCATTCTGTTGCGGCAACATCGCTGTCTCAGCCTGGTCAGTGCACGACTGCCAAGCTAGATCGCTGTGCCTCACCCCGCCTCTCGCTTCATCGGTTGGCCGCCTTCTCCCGGCCCAGACAAAATAAGTACCCAAAGGATTCGCTCCAATGCCCATGCTCAAAGATCCCTCGAAGAAGTACCGCGCTTTTCCGACCATCGACCTGCCTGACCGCACCTGGCCTTCAAAGACCATCACTGCGGCGCCTATCTGGTGCAGCTCGGACCTTCGTGACGGTAACCAGTCGCTGATTGAGCCAATGGATGCGGTGAAGAAGCTGCGCTTCTGGAAGACTCTGGTCGCCGTTGGCGTGAAAGAAATCGAGGCATCGTTCCCTGCGGCTTCACAGACCGACTTCGACTTCGTACGCACGCTGATCGAAGACGGCCACATCCCGGACGACACCACTATTCAAGTGCTGACCCAAGGCCGTGAAGACCTGATTGCGCGCACCTTCGAATCCCTGCGCGGCGCCAAGAAGGCAATCGTTCACCTCTACAACGCCACCAGCCCTTCCTTCCGCCGCATCGTCTTCAATCAGGACAAGGCTGGCGTGAAAGAAATCGCGGTCAGTGCAGCCAAGCTGTTTGTGAAGTACGCAGCAGAGCAGCCTGAGACCCAGTGGACGTTCGAATACTCTCCGGAAACCTTCAGCGCGACTGAGCTGGAATTCGCCAAGGAAGTCTGCGACGCGGTCATCGAAGTCTGGAACGCCACGCCTGAGAACAAGGTCATCCTCAACCTGCCCGCCACGGTTGAAGTCGCTACCCCGAATATCTACGCCGACCAGATCGAATGGTTCTGTCGCAACATCAATCGTCGTGACAGCGTGATCATCAGCCTGCATACCCACAACGACCGTGGCACCGGTATCGCGGCCACCGAGTTGGGCCTGATGGCTGGCGCAGATCGCGTTGAAGGCTGCCTGTTCGGTAACGGCGAGCGCACCGGTAACGTTGACCTGGTGACAGTGGCACTGAACATGTACACCCAGGGCCTGGACCCGCAACTGGACTTCTCCGACATTGATGGCGTGCGTAAAGTCGTTGAGGAATGCAACCAGATCCCGGTCCATCCCCGCGCTCCTTACGTGGGCGACCTGGTTCACACCGCGTTCTCCGGCTCGCACCAGGATGCAATCCGCAAAGGCTTCGCCCAACAGAAAGACGACGCTCTGTGGGAAGTGCCTTACCTGCCAATCGACCCGGCAGACATTGGCCGCAGCTATGAGGCGGTGATTCGTGTCAACAGCCAGTCCGGTAAGGGCGGCATCACTTATTTGCTGGAACAGGAATACGGCATCTCTCTGCCGCGTCGCATGCAGATCGAGTTCAGCCAGGTGGTTCAGGGTGAAACCGATCGCCTCGGCCTGGAAATGAGCGCCCAGCAGATCTACGCGCTGTTCAAGCGTGAATACCTGCAGGCCAACAAACCTTATGCACTGATCAGCCATCGCCTGCAGGAAGAAAACAACACCAGCGCAGTGGATGCCGAAGTCAGCGTCAACGACGAAACCCAACGCTGGAAAGGCAAAGGCAACGGCGCGCTCGAAGCGCTGGTATCAAGCCTGCCGGTTGGCGTGGAAATCATGGATTACAACGAGCATGCGATCGGTGCCGGTACCACCGCCAAAGCAGCTGCCTACATCGAACTGCGAGTTAACGGCGATCGTGCGGTCCACGGCGTAGGGGTCGATGAAAACATCACTACGGCAAGCTTCAAGGCACTGTTCAGCGCGCTGAACCGCTCGCTGAGTCAGGCTGAAGCGAAAGCCGCCTGATTCGCCTGGCGCTGCACCTGTAACGACGCCAGACGAACAAAAAAAGGCCCTGAAGTGAAAGCTTCAGGGCCTTTTTGTTTGCGCGAGAATCAGGCCGTCGTGTTTACACTGCCTTTCATCAACGTAATCAACGCAGCCTGCAGGGTGGCCAGCTGGGCTTGGGTACCCGCTATCTGCTGCTGGATGGACATGACTTGCACGGCCTTTTCTTGATCCGAGCTTTTGCTCGCCTGAGCCGAGGCCAGCTGCTGTTGCTGACGCAGGAGCTGCTTCTGGACGTCTTTGATCTCCTTCTGGATCCGCTCGATTTGTTCCTCTGCAGGACTTGCCGGAGCTGCGGCACCCGCTTTCGCTTCGTCGCCGGTCTGATACACAGTGCCACGAAGGTTCACATCAACCGAAGTAGCCTCATCCGACTTGGTGTCGGAGGTTTTGGAGTCTGTGCTGGTTTTGATCGCAGCTGTATAACCGCTGGAATAAACGCCAAGCGAGCTTGTATTGATGGTAGTCATGGCCAACTCCTGGATTGATACAGCCATATCGGCCGTATCTATCAAAACTTCAGCTACTCGATGAAATATTCTGAAACATGTGTTCAAGCAACCGAAGACTACGCTCAGGAAGCGTGCGACGCGGGGTTAGCGAATCTCGAATGTATCGGCGTCGAGATGAGCCGGAAACTTTGTCCGGTAAGCCGCAAGATCCGCAGCGTTCAACGATACCTCAAAAACGCCGTCAGCCTCTCCGGCGTTGAACAGGCTCTCTCCCTGGAAATCCAGCACCTGACTGTCACCGGTGTAGGCAAAGCCTTTACCGTCGGTGCCGGTGCGATTGACTGCAGCGACGTAACACAGGTTTTCAATGGCCCGTGCCGGGAGTAGCCGGTTCCAGTGCATGCGTCGAGCGCCCGGCCAGTTTGCGGTGTAGAGCAACAGATCGGTGTGCTGCGCGTCACGACTCCAGACAGGAAAGCGCAAGTCGTAGCAAATCAGCGGACGAATGCGCCAACCCTTGAGTTCGAACTGCACTTGCCGTTCACCAGGGCTGTAATGCTCGTGCTCACCCGCCATGCGAAACAGATGGCGCTTGTCGTAATGCAGCATCTCGCCGTCCGGACGAGCCCACAACAGCCTGTTGCGGTGACTGCCATCAGCATCCTTGACGATGACGCTACCGGTAATCACCGCGTTGAGCAGCCTGGCCTGCTCAAGCATCCATTTGGATGTGGGACCTGCTTCTGGTTCGGCGAGGGTTTCAGACGCCATGGAAAAGCCCGTTGTGAACATCTCCGGCAGAATCACCAGATCGGCGCCTTTGATGGGAGCCAGGAGCATGGCGAAGTGCTCAAGATTAGCCTTGCGGTCATGCCAGACCAGCGAGGTCTGGACCAACGCCACCTTCAGGTTTGGTAGCTCACTCAGATCGCGCATAATTTTTCCGCTGCCTGACGCAACGTCTCCTCACGCTTGGCGAAGCACAGCCGGATCAGCCGCTGGCCTTCAGGTGGTTTCTGATAGAACACAGAGACAGGAATACTCGCCACGCCATGCTCACGAGTCATCCACAGCGACATCTCCACGTCGTTGAGGTCCGGTCGGATTTGCGCGTAGTTCACAAGCTGAAAGTAGGTACCGCCAACACGATCAAACGTGAAGCGCGAGCCCTGTAATTGATCGCAGAAGAAATCACGTTTGGCCTGATAGAACGCAGGCAACTCTTCAACGTGCTCAGGGTGCTCGGCCATAAAATCAGCCAGTGCCCATTGCAGTGGCGTGACGCCGCAGAAACTGACGTACTGGTGAACCTTTCGCAACTCGGCGCTCAATGCTGGCGGCGCAACCACGTAACCGGTTTTCCAGCCGGTGACGTGATAGGTCTTACCGAACGAGCTGACCACAAAGGCGCGCTGATACAACTCTTCGTGGCTCAGGATGCTGACGTGCTGAACACCATCGAATACCAGATGCTCATAGACCTCGTCGCTGACGAGGTAGATATCACGCTCGGCGATCAGCGCAGCCAGTTGGTCCAGTTCGGCACGACTGATCAACGCGCCACTCGGGTTATGAGGGCTGTTGATGATGATCATCCGGGTCCGGGGGCTCAGCGCATCACGCAGTTTCTGCCAGTCGATGGAGAAGTCGTTTGCATCCAGTTGCACATGAACACAACGGCCGCCGGCCAGCTCAACCGAGGGCTCGTAGCTGTCGTAGCAAGGATCAAAAACGATCACTTCGTCACCCGGACGAATCACGGCCTGGACTGCACAGAAAATCGCCTGGGTAGCGCCCGGAGTAATAGTGATTTCAGTTTCAGCGTTGACCTGGCGGCCATAGCTGCGCGCAATCTTGGTCGCGACCTGTTGGCGAAGCGCAGGCAAACCGGTCATGGGTGCGTATTGGTTGTGCCCTTCAGCAACGTGGCGGCTCAATGCATCGCGCAGCGCCTGGGGACCATCGAAATCGGGGAAACCCTGGGACAGGTTGATCGCGCCCGTCTCGGCTGCGAGCTGAGACATGACGGTAAAAATAGTAGTGCCAACATTGGGCAACTTGCTGTCAATCATCGGGCCTGTTTCCTGCTCTACGCCCGGCTCCACAGCGGCACGGGGTCAGGCAGGATAGCCCATAGCGCGCGCATAAAAAAAGGCGCTATTAGCGCCTTTTCCTGAGAAAGCTTTTTACCGATGGAGGATAGCCACTGATGAAGATCCTGTTGGAGCGAGGCTTGCCCGCGAAGAACGATGACGCCGCCGAATCTGACACACCGCAGCGTCTGGTTCGCGGGCAAGCCCGGCTCCAACAGAGTTAGATCAGCGCTTGTCTCTACGCTTCTTGTCGGCTTTCTTGTGGTGCGACATCATCCGACGCTTCTTGTTGACCTGACGGTCTGTGAGCGTGTTCTTGTTACCCTCGTAAGGGTTCTCGCCGCCTTTGAACTCGATACGGATCGGTGTGCCGACCAGTTTGAGTACACGACGGTAAGTGTTTTCCAGGTAACGGACGTAGGACTTGGGTACTTTCTCGACCTGGTTACCGTGGATCACGATCAGCGGCGGGTTAGCACCACCCAAGTGAGCGTAACGAAGCTTGATGCGACGACTGCCGACCATCGGTGGAGCGTGCTCGCTGACCGCATCTTCAAGAATCTGCGTCAGGCGGCTGGTTGGCCAACGGGTTACCGCGGACTTGAAGGAGTTCTGCACCGACTGATACAGGTTGCCCACACCTGTGCCGTGCAGCGCCGAGATGAAGTGGATATCGGCGAAGTCAACGAAGAACAACCGGCGTTCAAGCTCGGTCTTCACGTAATCACGTTCGCTTGGGACCATGCCGTCCCATTTGTTCAGGGCGATAACCAATGCGCGACCGGCTTCGAGGGCGAAGCCCAACAGGTTCAAGTCGTGGTCAACCACACCTTCGCGAGCGTCCATCACAAAGATCACCACGTTGGCGTCCTTGATGGCTTGCAGGGTTTTCACCACGGAGAATTTTTCAACTTCCTCGTGGATCTTGCCGCGCTTACGCACACCGGCGGTGTCGATCAGGGTGTACTTCTCGTCGTTGCGCTCAAACGGGATGTAGATGCTGTCACGCGTCGTGCCCGGCTCGTCATAGACGATAACCCGGTCTTCACCCAACATACGGTTGACCAGGGTCGACTTGCCGACGTTAGGACGACCGATGATGGCGATCTTGATGCCGTCTTTTTCACTCGGACCCGGAATGCGCTTGGCTTCCTGACCTTCAGCAACAACCTCGGCTTCACCTTCCTCGTCCTCTTCCCCTTCATCTTTCGGGAATTGGCTGAGGGCGATTTCCAGCATCTGGCTGATGCCGCGACCGTGAGCACCGGCTACCGGAATAGCATCGCCCATACCCAATGGTGCGAACTCGGCGCGGGCCATTTCAGGGTCGATGTTGTCGACCTTGTTGGCTACCACATAAGAGCGCTTGCCACGTTTGCGCAAGTGCTCGCCGATCATCTGGTCAGCTGCAGTGAAACCGGCTTTGGCATCAACAAGGAACAGCACGACATCGGCTTCTTCGATAGCCAGCAGTGACTGCTCGGCCATCTTTTCGTCCATGCCGTGTTCGTCACCGGAAATACCGCCGGTGTCGATCAGAATGTAGGAGCGCCCTTGCCACTTGGCCTCACCGTATTGGCGATCACGGGTCAGACCGGACAGATCGCCGACGATGGCGTCGCGAGTCCTGGTCAGGCGGTTGAACAAGGTGGACTTGCCGACGTTCGGTCGACCCACCAGGGCGATTACGGGAACCATGCGGCTCTCCACTTCGTTATTTCAGAAAATACAAAAGCCGCTGCAGGGCAGCGGCCGGAGTTCGGGGCAGCACTCAGAGTGCTGCAAACCCCGCCGAAGCGGGGTCGTAATCAAGCATAGACATCCATTACTTGATCGTCAGGGCTTCCAGCTTGCCGCTGTTGCCATAGACGTAAATCATGTCGCCAACCACCAGCGGACGAGCACGCAGGCCGTCACTGTCGATGCGCTCGCGGCCCACGAAACGACCATCAACCTGGCTCAACAGGTGCAGATAGCCTTCCATGTCGCCAACAGCTACATAGCTGGAAAACACTTCCGGGGAACCCAGCTGACGACGGGCCAGCGCTTCGTTACTCCACAAGGCAGAGGACGAACGCTCATCGATACCCTCGACGGTGCCGGAGGCCAGGCTGGCATAAACACTGCCAAAGCCCTGGGCTACGCCAGAGTAACTCGATGCATCGCGCTGCCAGATCACACGGCCGCTTTCCAGCTCAAGACCGGCAACCCGGCCCTGATAGGTAGCGACGTACAAAGTACCACCGGACAGCAGCAAACCGCCGTCGATATCAACGACACGATCCAGCTCGGAGCGACCTTGCGGAACAGCAACACGTTGCTCCCAGACCGGCACGCCGTTGGAGGTGTCCAGTGCAACCACTTTACCGGTCGACAGGCCAGCCACCGCCAGGCGGTTGGTCACGATCGGCGCGCCAGTACCGCGCAGGGTCAGTACAGCCGGGGTGCTTTCGTAGATCCAGCGCTGATTACCGGTCGCTGCATCCAGGCCGACAATACGGTCATCCTGAGTCTGCACCACGACCACATCACCGTTGGTGGCAGGCGGAGCCAGCACTTCGCTGGTCACGCGAGAGCGCCATTTTTCTTCACCGGTGCTGGAGTCCAGAGCGACGACTTCGCCTTTCAGGGTTCCCACCATGAGCATGCCGTAACCCACGCCAACGGCACCGGATACACGCAACTCAAGATCTTTTTCCCAAATGACCTTACCGTTCATTCGGTCCATCGCGACAATGAAGCCTTCAACGTCGCTGGCGAAGATACGGTCGCCATCAATGGCCGGAACCAACATGTTGTAGGTTTCGCCCTGGCCCTCACCGATAGAGCGGCTCCACTGCTTTTGCAGCACAACTTCTTCTTTGAAGTCGGTCAGCTCGGCCGGTGGCAATTCCTTTTTGCTGTTGCTGCTGCAACCCGCGGCCAAAATGGCCAGAGCCAGCAATGCTGCATGTTTCCAACGGATCACGTCACGCATCCCCTTTGGCCAAGTCGTCGAGCTTCATTTGTAAGCCACCTACGGCCGCTTCTTCAGACAGCGCGGATTTGGCTTTTTGGTATGCAGCATGGGCCTCGTCAGTGCGGCCCAGCTGTACGAGCAGGTCGCCCTTGAGCTCTTCGCGGCTGGCCAGGAACGCCTTGTCGGCATCGCCGTTGAGCAGCTTGAGCGCGTCGTCGGCCTTGTTCTGTGCAGCCAATACACGCGCCAGACGCTGACGGGCGATTTCGCCCAACGTGTCGCTGGCAGGCTTGTCGGTTACCAGTTTCAACTCGGCCGCTGCATCATCGAGCTTGCCGTTATCGACGGCCACCTTGGCCACGAACAGGCTGCCGTATTGAGCATAGGCAGACCCACCGAACTCGGTTTTGAGCTTGTGGGCGATTTCAGCAACACGGGCCGTGTCTGCCTGGCCACTCGGCGTAAGGGCGGTTTCCAGCAACTGCTGGTAAAGCGCCGAAGCACCTTGCGACTGATTGCTTTCGTATCTGGTCCAGGCCTGCCAGCCAAGCACCACTACCAGCGCCAGCAAACCACCTGTTACCAGAGGTTTACCATTACGCTGCCACCAGTCCTTCATTGCCGCCAGTTCATCATCTTCAGTACCTGACACCCCAATACTCCTATTCGCTAAATCGGCTGTAAATCAGCTTCAACCCTGCACAACGCAGGAGGCCAGGTGCTCGGACAGAGCATCCCATGCAATATTTTGTTGTTCACCCTGACCACGCAGGGGTTTGACGCCGATGATCTGCTGCGCCAGTTCCTCTTCCCCAAGGATCAACGCGAACAGCGCACCACTCTTGTCGGCTTTCTTGAACTGACTTTTGAAACTGCCAGCTCCCGCGTTTACCTGCAAGCGCAGGTTCGGCAGTTCATCACGCACACGCTCGGTCAGCGCAAGTGCTGCCAGCTCCGCCGCTTCGCCGAAGGCGCACAGGTACACGTCAACCTGACGGGATATCTCCTCAGGGACCTGCTCAAGTGTTTCAAGCAGCAGCACCAGACGCTCGATACCCATGGCGAAACCGACGCCACTGGTAGGCTTGCCACCCATTTGCTCGACCAGACCGTCATAACGGCCGCCCGCGCATACAGTGCCTTGGGCTCCCAGTTGATCTGTTACCCACTCGAAAACGGTTTTGCTGTAGTAATCGAGACCACGAACCAGCTTCGGATTGATCACATACGGAATACCCGCAGCATCCAGACGCGCCTTGAGGCCTTCGAAGTGGATGCGAGACTCGTCGTCCAGGTAATCCGCCAGTTTCGGCGCATCGACCAGCAGGGCCTGGGTTTCAGGGTTCTTGGTGTCGAGTACGCGCAAAGGGTTGGTCTTCAGGCGACGCTGGCTGTCTTCATCCAGCTCGCTGAGGCGTGCGGACAGAAACTCGACCAGTGCATCGCGGTAACGCGCTCGCGCCTCGCTGGTGCCCAGGCTGTTGAGTTCGAGCTTGACTGCGTTGCGGATACCCAACAGGCCCCACAGACGCCAGGTCAGGACGATCAGTTCTGCGTCGATGTCCGGACCATCAAGGTTGAACACCTCGACACCGATCTGGTGAAACTGACGATAACGGCCTTTCTGTGGACGCTCGTGCCGGAACATCGGACCGATGTACCACAGTTTCTGCACCTGACCGCCACCGGTAATACCGTGTTCAAGCACAGCACGCACGCAAGCTGCGGTGCCTTCAGGGCGCAGGGTCAGAGAGTCACCGTTGCGATCGGCAAAGGTGTACATCTCTTTTTCGACGATATCGGTCACTTCACCGATGGAACGCTTGAACAGATCGGTGAATTCCACGATAGGCATGCGAATCTGACGGTAACCGTAGTTATCCAGCAGACGCGAGACCGTGCCTTCGAAGTGACGCCACAGCGGGGTCTGATCGGGCAAAATGTCGTTCATGCCACGAATGGCTTGCAGAGACTTACTCACAAAAAATCCTTAGCAATTCTGTTTAGCCGCGCGCGATAAGGGCTGCGTCAGCTTCGACCTTTTCGGCCGCTTTCTGGCGAATCAAGCGTTCCAGCTCATCCACCAGATTGTCATTGGTCAGCTTCTGTGCCGGTTTGCCGTCGATATAGATCAGGTTCGGCGTGCCACCCGTCAGACCTACATGCGCCTCTTTGGCTTCACCCGGGCCGTTGACCACACAACCGATGACCGCAACATCCAGCGGCACCAGCAAATCCTCAAGCCGCCCTTCCAGTTCATTCATGGTCTTGACCACATCGAAGTTCTGCCGCGAGCAACTCGGGCAGGCGATGAAGTTGATCCCACGAGAACGAAGGCGCAGCGATTTAAGGATGTCGTAGCCGACTTTCACCTCTTCAACCGGATCAGCGGCCAGCGAGATGCGGATAGTATCGCCAATTCCCTCGGCGAGCAGCATACCTAGGCCAACGGCTGATTTCACCGTGCCTGAGCGTAAACCACCCGCTTCGGTGATACCCAGGTGCAGCGGCTGGACAATTTCCTTGGCCAGCAAGCGATAGGCCTCTACGGCCATGAACACATCCGAGGCTTTCACGCTGACCTTGAAGTCTTTGAAGTTCAGGCGTTCGAGGTGCTCGACGTGGCGCAGCGCCGACTCTACAAGCGCTGCAGGCGTGGGCTCGCCGTACTTCTTCTGAAGGTCTTTTTCCAGCGAACCGGCGTTGACGCCAATGCGAATAGGAATGCCACGATCACGAGCGGCATCAACCACAGCCTTCACCCGGTCTTCGCGACCGATGTTGCCCGGATTGATACGCAGGCAATCGACACCCAGTTCGGCAACCCGCAAGGCAATCCGGTAATCAAAGTGAATGTCGGCAACCAGCGGGACCTTCACCAATTGTTTGATACGACCGAAAGCCTCAGCGGCGTCCATGTCCGGAACCGAAACCCGGACGATGTCCACGCCAGCAGCTTCCAGACGATTGATTTGCGCAACCGTCGCCGCGACATCATTGGTGTCGCTGTTAGTCATGCTCTGCACCGCGATAGGCGCATCGCCGCCTACCGGTACCGAACCTACCCAGATTTTCCGGGATTCGCGACGCTTGATCGGAGATTCACCGTGCATGACTTATTGTCCCAGCTTCAGGCGAGCAGTCGCGCCAGTTGTGAACGGAGCTACATCGACCGGCATGCCGTTGTAGCTGACCTGAGCGCCAGCTGCCGCACCCAGGCGCACATTCAGAGGTGGCTTGCCATTCACGTCCAGAGTGTCGCCCTTGCGCTTCAAACCGCTGTACAAAACCTTGCCACCAGCGTCAGTGACCTGAGTCCAGCAATCAGCGATGAATGTGATGCTCAACTGGCCAGCACCAGCAACCGGAGCCTCAGCGGCGACAGCAGGAGCAGCAGGGGCTGGCGCAACTACCGGAGCTGATGGCGCTGGAGCGGTCGCAGGCGCGCTATGCGTCGGCGAAGCTGCAGGAGGCGTAGCCGACGACGGGGTAACAGGCGTCTGAACCGGGGCCTGAGCAGGTGCCTGTACTGGGGGCGTAGAAGGATTCAGGGCCAGCGGCGCCGAGTCGGACGTCTGCGCTTCAGCAACGGCCTGATCTTCAGGCTCGTCCAGCGGATGAATCTGGGTGGTGCCATCAGCGCTTTCGACTTCAACGTGCTCAAGGCTCAGACCTGAGTCCTTGCCACGCATGGACGTCTGATCCTGCCACCAGAAAAAACCACCACCGACCAGTACCACCAGCAACAACAGGCTGACGATCCGCAGAATATTGTGGGAGAGACGCACCGGC
The DNA here is from genome assembly GCF_900602065.1 of Pseudomonas viridiflava. Taxonomy (GTDB): domain Bacteria; phylum Pseudomonadota; class Gammaproteobacteria; order Pseudomonadales; family Pseudomonadaceae; genus Aquipseudomonas. The sequence goes on from NZ_UWFN01000265.1 coordinate 367,490, forward strand.
TCCTCGATACGACCCAATGCATGCACCGAACTGCCAGCGCTGTCCGTGCCGGTGTACTGATCGAATTGAGTGACCAGCGCGGCCTGATCCAGCTCCAGCACCTTGGCGTATGCACGAACATAACCGCGGGCGAACGTATGACCCGGCAGTTTTTCAAAGTGGCCAGCCTCGAGGTTACTCAACGAGGTTACGGTGAGATTCAGCCTCAGGGCGACGTCTGGCAGCGACCAGTTTTTACTCTCACGAGCCTGACGCAAGGTATCGCCAGGATTGACGCGAGTGGCTGCTACGACTTCGGGATGCACCGCTTTCATCATTGCTCCGACAGGTATTGCTGATATTCCGGCGTACCGGGATAGAGTCTTTTGAGTTGCAGGCCAAAACTGGCTGCCTTGTTGCGATCTTCGTAGATTTTTGCCAACCGCGTACCGAGCAATAGACTACGTGCATTTTGCTCGCTCAGTTGGCTAAACCGGTCGTAATAATCACGCGAGGGCACATAATGCCTGTCTTCGTAAGACAACTCAGCCATTTCCAGCAATGCGCGGGGCAATTGACGATCCATGCGCAAGGCTTTGGTGAAATGAGCAGCGGCAGCTTCGCGGTCACCCAGCATAACGGCAGTCATGCCCAGATTTTCGAATACTCGCGAACGCTCAGGATAAAGGTTATCGGCGGCAGCTTGTTCAAAACGCTCATACGCTTCTTTGTAGCGCTTCTGCTCGTAAAGAAAACTGCCGTAATTGTTGAGGATACGTGCGTCGCCCCGGCGCGAGGACAGCGCTTTCTGGAAATGCTGGTCAGCCAGCTCGGGCTCCATCTCGACCTGAAAGACCAGAGCCAGTGCGGCATTGGCATCCGCATCTGAACTGTCCAGTTCCAGCGCCTTTTTCAATGGCACCTTGGCGCGCTCGGTCTGCCCCTGCTGCAGATAACCAATACCCAGCTGCACATAAGCCTGACGTGCAGCGTCGCGACCTTTGCTGGTGCTCATCGGATCGACATTACCCGTGGTCACGCAACCAGCCAGCGCGGTCAAAAAGCAGAGCAGCAGGGCGGCACGCACGGACATTGAGATTCTCTCGGCCAGGTTCGCGATCAGGTTCGAGTCGCAGCGCTTTGAGCCACACTCGCCTCGCTACTCAATTCACGTACAGCGATATAACGCTCACTGCGGCGTGTACGGTCCATGACCTGCCCGACCAACTGACCACAGGCGGCATCGATATCCTCACCGCGGGTGGTGCGTACGGTGACGTTGTATCCAGCCTGGTGCAGCTGATCCTGGAAGCGACGAATTGCATTGTTGCTCGGACGCTCGTAACCAGAGTGCGGAAACGGGTTGAACGGGATCAGATTGATCTTGCAAGGCGTGTCCTTGAGCAACTCGATCATCTCAACGGCGTGCTCGACCTTGTCGTTGACATCCTTGAGCATGGTGTACTCAATGGTCAGAACGCGCTTCTCACCCAGCGTCGCCATGTAGCGACGGCAGGATTCGAGCAGCATCTTCAAGGGGTATTTCTTGTTGATCGGTACCAACTGGTTGCGCAGCGCGTCGTTGGGCGCGTGCAGCGACAAGGCCAGCGAAACGTCGATGTGCTCGGCAAGCACGTCGATCATCGGCACCACGCCGGAGGTAGACAAGGTCACCCGGCGCTTGGAAATGCCATACCCCAGGTCATCCATCATCAGATGCATGGCGGCAATGACATTATCGAAATTCAGCAGCGGCTCACCCATGCCCATCATCACCACGTTGGTGATGGCACGGTCGACGGTAGCCGGGACGCTGCCAAAGGATTTGTTGGCAATCCACACCTGACCGATCACTTCGGCGGCGGTAAGGTTGCTGTTGAAGCCTTGCTTGCCGGTAGAGCAGAAGCTGCAATCCAGCGCACAGCCCGCCTGGGACGAAACACACAAGGTGCCGCGTTTGCCCTGGGGGATATAAACGGTTTCGACGCAGCTGCCGGACGCCACACGTACCACCCATTTACGGGTGCCATCGGTGGAGATGTCCTCGCTGACGACTTCAGGACCGCGAACCTCAGCACAGGCCTTGAGCTTTTCGCGCAGGGCCTTGCTGACATTCGTCATGGCGTCGAAATCGTCGACGCCAAAGTGGTGAATCCACTTCATGACCTGACCGGCACGGAAGCGCTTCTCCCCGATTGAATCGAAGAATTTTTCCATTTCCGGCTGGGTAAGACCCAACAGGTTTGTTTTGCCAGTCGTTGCAATCATGAATTCACCCTTCACTCGTTAGTCCAGGACTTAGCGAGCGGTTACCTCTGTAGCTGCGAAGAAGTAAGAAATCTCGCGAGCAGCGGCCGCTTCGGAATCGGAGCCGTGAACAGCGTTGGCATCGATGGAATCAGCGAAGTCAGCACGGATGGTGCCAGCAGCAGCTTCTTTAGGGTTGGTAGCGCCCATCAGCTCACGGTTAAGAGCGATAGCGTTTTCGCCTTCCAGAACCTGAACAACAACAGGACCGGAGATCATGAAAGCAACCAGGTCGCCGAAGAAGCCACGAGCGCTGTGCTCAGCGTAGAAACCTTCAGCTTCAGCCTTGGACAGCTGCTTCAGTTTCGAAGCAACGACGCGCAGACCGGCTTTTTCAAAACGAGTGGTGATCTCGCCGATTACGTTTTTAGCAACGGCGTCAGGCTTGATGATGGAGAAAGTACGTTGAACAGCCATGGTGTAACTCCAGAAACGATGATTAAAGCGAAAAATTAAACCCGCGAATTATACGCGGGTTCTGGGGGATTTCCTAACTGCATAAGTAACAGAGCTTAGTCTGCTTCTTCGATCCACAAGCCCTGAATGGCTTCAAGGACCTTTTCCCCGCCGCGGTCCGGGATATCGTCGAACTCGGGCAGATTCATAACCAGATTGCGCAGCTTGACGAAATTCACCGACAGCGGATCGACATCCGGGTGTAATTCGGCAAGCTGGATCGCTATTTCCTGCACATCAACCCATTTAAGGCTCATGAGACTTCCTTGAATCAGTGCGGCGCTTCAGCCGCATGGTTAAGCGAATACTTCGGAATTTCAACGGTGAGGTCTTCATTTCCGACGACTGCCTGACAGGACAGACGGGACTGAGCTTCCAGCCCCCAAGCCTTGTCCAGCATGTCTTCTTCCAGCTCGTCTGCTTCATTCAGAGAGCCAAAACCCTCGCGAATGACACAATGACAGGTAGTGCAGGCACAGACACCGCCACAGGCGCTTTCAATCTCGATGTGATGCTCATGGGCAATTTCGAGGATGGAAGTGCCAGGCTCAACCTCCAGAACCAGCCCTTCCGGGCACAACACGGCATGGGGCAGAAAAATCAGCTGCGGCATCAGTTATTCCTCAATGTCATTCAGGTTGCGCCCCGCCAGAGCGGCTTTTACCGTCATATTCATGCGGCGGGCTGCAAATGCATCGGTCACCTGCGAGAGACGCTTGGTCTGCTGCTCGATGGCAGGGCCATCGGTGCCTTGCATCAATTCACGTAATTCCTGCAACTGCAGGTCGATCACCATGCGCTCTTCGGTATCCAGCAAGCGCTCACCATCAACTTCAAGCGCAGCTTCGACTGCCTCGACGAGGCGCTGGGCATCGACCTGCTGCTCGCGCAATACGCGGGCAACCTTGTCATCGCTGGCGTTGGCGAAAGAATCCGTGAGCATCCGGGCAATTTCGCCATCGGTCAGCCCATAGGACGGCTTGACCTGGATGCTCGACTCAACGCCTGAGCCCAGCTCGCGGGCAGAGACACTCAGCAGGCCATCAGCATCCACCTGGAACGTCACGCGGATTTTTGCAGCACCCGCCACCATGGCCGGAATGCCGCGCAACTCAAAACGAGCCAGCGAGCGACAGTCACTGATTAACTCACGCTCGCCTTGCAGCACGTGAATCATCATTGCGGACTGGCCGTCTTTGTAAGTGGTGAACTCCTGAGCACGCGCAACCGGGATCGTGGTGTTACGCGGAATCACCTTCTCCATCAGGCCGCCCATGGTTTCCAGTCCCAACGAGAGTGGAATCACATCAAGCAGGAGCAACTCACCACCATCTCGCTTGTTGCCAGCCAGGGTATCAGCCTGGATCGCCGCACCAATGGCGACCACTTGATCCGGGTCGATATCCGTCAATGGCTGACGACCAAACAACTCAGCTACAGCGCCACGCACACGCGGGACGCGCGTCGAGCCGCCGACCATGACCACCGCTTCCACTTCATCCAGCTCGATACCGGCGTCACGCACGGCACGACGGCAAGACTTGAGGCTGCGCGCAACCATTGGCTCGATCAGGGTTTCGAAAGCTTGTCGCGTCAGCGTGCCATTCCAGTCGCCGTACTCGACGTCGACGGAAGCCTCGCTGGTCAGTGCTTCTTTAGCCGTGCAAGCCGCCTGTAACAAGCTTCGCTGAGCAGAAGGGTCGATATCGGCAGACAAACCTGCCTCACTGACAATCCAGCCCGCAATTGCATGATCGAAGTCATCACCGCCCAGCGCAGTGTCACCGCCAGTTGCCAGGACTTCGAACACGCCGCCAGTGAGACGCAGAATAGAGATGTCGAACGTACCGCCGCCCAAGTCATAAATCGCAACAACGCCCTGGGCGCTCTGATCCAGACCATAAGCCACGGCCGCAGCGGTCGGCTCATTGAGCAGACGCAGCACGTTAAGACCCGCCAATTTGGCGGCGTCTTTGGTGGCCTGACGCTGAGCGTCGTCGAAATAAGCCGGAACAGTGATGACCGCCCCGACCAGATCACCACCCAACGCCTGCTCAGCACGCTGACGCAGAACCTTCAGGATATCGGCAGAGACTTCCACCGGGCTTTTCGGCCCCTGAACAGTCTCGATGAACGGCATGTGCGACTCGCCGCCTACAAAGCGGTAAGGCAACTGCTCGCCCAATTGCTTGACGTCGGACAGACCACGACCCATCAAGCGCTTGACCGACAGCACGGTGTTGAATGGATCTGTCGAGGCGGCGGCTTTTGCAGCCTGCCCCACCTCGACGCGATCGGCATGGTAGCGCACAGCAGAGGGCAGAATGACTTGCCCATCTGCATCAGCCAGCGGTTCGGAAAGGCCACTGCGCAACGCAGCGACCAGCGAATTGGTTGTGCCCAGGTCAATACCAACTGCCAGACGGCGCTGGTGAGGTTGAGGACTTTGACCGGGTTCGGCGATCTGCAGTAGAGCCATGCTTTATCAGAATTTCACAGGCGTGCGGCCAGAAGCAGCACGGAGTTAATCGTCGAGGCGCTCTTCAAGCTGGCGCACTTCGTAAGAGAGCTTGTCGAGGAACTGCATGCGCCGCATCAGGCGCTCGGCCTGGTCGCGTTGCGCAGCATCATCCCAACAGGCCGCAAAGCTTTCGTTCAGTTCTTCCTGAGCAGTCTTGAGGCGACGCTTGAAAACCGCGACACCCGCCAGATCAGCCTCGTCCTGCAGATCCTCAAGCTCTTCGCGCCATTGCATCTGCTGCAGAAGAAACTCAGGATCGTGAACAGTGACTTCAAGAGGCACTTCGCCGCGCATCGCTAACAGATAGCGCGCCCGTTTCGGAGCATTCTTGAGCGTCTGATAGGCGTCGTTAAGACTGGCGGAGCGCTCAAGCGCCAACCGCTGCTCACGCTCAGAGGCGTCAGCAAAACGGTCGGGATGAACCTCACGAGCAAGCTCACGGTAGCGAGTCGCCAACTGATCGAGGTCGAGGCGAAAGCTCGGCTGAAGCTCGAATAGAGCGAAATGACAAGGAGTACCCACAATAAGCCTCAGACGTTGAAGCTTTCGCCGCAGCCACATTCACCGCGCGAGTTGGGGTTGTTGAACTTGAAGCCTTCGTTCAACCCTTCCTTGACGAAATCGAGCTCGGTGCCATCGAGATAGACCAGGCTTTTCGGGTCAATGATCACCTTGACGCCGTGCAATTCAAACACGGAATCTTCGCTTTGCGCCTCATCGACGAACTCAAGCACATAGGCGAGACCTGAACAGCCTGTGGTGCGAACACCCAGACGAACGCCATCACCTTTGCCGCGCCCATCAAGGGAGCGTCGTACGTGTTTAGCGGCAGCTTCTGTCATGCTGATAGCCATCGGAACTCCTTACCTCACACCAGTTACTTAACACCAGCCTCTTGAAAAAGACGCTGCTATTACAGCAGGCCTTTCTTCTGCTTGTAGTCACGAACGGCCGCCTTGATGGCGTCCTCAGCGAGTACGGAGCAGTGAATTTTCACCGGTGGCAGCGCCAGCTCTTCAGCCAACTGAGTGTTTTTGATGGTCTCTGCTTCATCCAGAGTCTTGCCTTTCATCCACTCGGTCGCCAGAGAGCTGGAAGCGATAGCCGAACCGCAGCCATAAGTCTTGAACTTGGCGTCTTCAATGACGCCCTGCTCGTTGACCTTGATCTGCAGACGCATGACGTCGCCGCAAGCAGGAGCGCCGACCATGCCGGTGCCAACATCTGGGTCTTCCGCGTTCATCTTGCCGACATTGCGCGGGTTTTCGTAGTGGTCAATGACCTTTTCGCTGTAAGCCATGATGCTATTCCTCTATCAGGGAGCCGCTCTGCAAGCCATGCAACTACAGGTTAAACATGGCCTGTCGGTAAGGCGGCTTTAAATTAGTGCGCCGCCCACTCGATCTTGGAAATGTCGACGCCGTCTTTGTACATGTCCCATAGCGGCGAAAGTGCACGCAGCTTGGTGACCGCTTCGCAAACCTTCTGCGCGGCGTAATCGATTTCTTCTTCGGTACTGAAACGACCGAAGGTGAAGCGTATCGAGCTGTGTGCCAGTTCGTCGTTACGACCAAGGGCGCGCAGCACATAAGACGGCTCAAGCGACGCGGAGGTGCAAGCGGAACCTGACGATACAGCCAGGTCCTTGAGCGCCATGATCAGCGACTCGCCTTCGACGTAGTTGAAGCTCAGGTTCAGGTTGTGCGGCACACGAGCAGTCAGGCTGCCGTTGACGTACAGCTCTTCCAGATGCTCAACCTGCTTGTAGAAACGATCGCTCAGGGCTTTGACACGCACGTTTTCTGCGGCCATTTCTTCCTTGGCGATACGAAATGCTTCACCCATGCCGACGATCTGGTGCGTTGCCAGGGTACCGGAACGCATGCCACGCTCGTGACCGCCGCCGTGCATGGCCGCTTCGATGCGAACACGCGGCTTGCGGCTGACGTACAGTGCGCCGATACCTTTAGGACCGTAAGTCTTGTGTGCAGAAAACGACATCAGGTCAACCTTGAGGTTGGCCAGATCAATCTCGACCTTACCGGTGGACTGGGCAGCATCGACATGGAACAACACGCCGCGGGAGCGGGTCAGTTCGCCGATTGCAGCGATGTCGTTCACGGTGCCGATTTCGTTGTTCACGTGCATGACCGAAACCAGGATAGTGTCGTCTCGCAGCGCGGCTTCTACCAATGCCGGAGTAATCAGGCCGTCTTCACCAGGCTCGATGTAGGTAACTTCAAAACCTTCACGCTCAAGCTGACGCGTGGTGTCGAGCACCGCTTTATGCTCGATCTTGTTGGTGATGATGTGCTTGCCTTTGCTGGCGTAGAAGTGCGCGACACCCTTGATTGCCAGGTTGTCGGACTCGGTTGCACCCGAGGTCCAGACGATTTCACGCGGATCGGCGTTAACCAGATCGGCTACCTGACGGCGAGCGTTCTCGACCGACTCTTCAGCTTTCCAGCCGAAGACGTGGGAGCGCGATGCCGGGTTACCGAAGTTTCCGTCAGCGGTCAGGCACTCAATCATTTTCTGAGCGACACGCGGATCGACCGGGGTCGTCGCGGAGTAATCAAGGTAAATCGGCAACTTCATTGAATCTCTCCTATCAGGCAGGCGCACCGCTGATTCATCTACGCTCATTCAACGGCGGACGTTTCAATCTTATCCAGGTACTGGGTCTTGGCGCTGGTGCGACGCAGATCCTGGCGCTGGGCAACTTCTTGTACCTCACGGCGAGTGACAAGGTCGGCCAGACTGATACCGCTTAGAAATTCGTGAATCTGCTCACTGAGGTCACACCACAAATGGTGAGTCAGGCAGGTATCACCGGCATGGCAATCACCCAACCCCTGACAACGCGTTGCATCGACAGACTCGTTGACCGCATCGACAACCTGAGCAACCTTGATGCCGTGCATGTCACGGGACAACTGGTAACCGCCGCCGGGACCACGAACACTGGAAACCAGATTGCCACGGCGCAGCTTGGCAAACAGCTGCTCAAGGTAAGACAGGGAAATACCCTGGCGCTCGGAAATATCGGCCAGAGACACTGGCCCGTTCTGCGCATGTAACGCCAGGTCAAGCATGGCAGTTACCGCGTATCGGCCTTTAGTTGTCAGTCGCATGGCGTGTACCGCAGAGGTTCGGAATAGAGGCGAGTATGCTATTCCCGAGTATTTAAGTCAACTATAAGACCTAGCAAAACAGTCGGGATTAAGCACAAAAGAGCGGCCGCATCATAGCAAACACTGGGGCGCATGACACGCCCCAGATTCAAGGCCGGTCAGCCGACTTTGCTTTCACTCTTGTCCTTTACGCAATCAAAGACCTCATCGCGCAACTCGGGCAGCTCTTTGGCGCAGTAGTCGCTGCCCAGACCCTTGAGGGCTTCGCACATTCCCTCCAGACGCCCGTCCACAGCCTGCAGGTGATCCAGCAATTGACCGATCGCGCGGGCAACCGGGTCTGGCATGTCTTCACTGACCCCATAGGCATCGAAACCCAGCTTCTCGGCGATTGCCTTGCGCTTGGCCTCCACATCATCACTGGACTTGATAATGATCCGCCCCGGAATCCCGACTGCGGTAGCACCTGCGGGCACAGCCTTGGTCACCACCGCATTGGAGCCGATCTTGGCACCGGCACCCACCGTAAACGGCCCAAGCACCTTGGCACCCGCGCCGACCACAACACCATCCTCAAGGGTCGGATGGCGCTTGCCGGCATTCCAGCTGGTACCACCGAGCGTCACACCCTGATAAAGCGTCACGTCATTGCCGATTTCAGCCGTCTCGCCAATCACAATGCCCATACCGTGATCGATGAAGAAGCGCCGCCCCACCTTGGCGCCCGGATGAATTTCGATCCCGGTCATCCAGCGACCAAAATTGGAAACCACACGCGCAGGCCACTTCCAGCCGTTGCGCCACAGGATGTGTGCCAGCCGGTGCAACCAGATGGCATGCATGCCGGGGTAGCAAGTCAGTACCTCGAAGGAGTTGCGCGCAGCAGGATCACGATGAAACACACTTTGAATATCTTCTCGCAGACGCTCGAACATCATTGTTCCTTCCGCTTATAAGGTTCGCCACGCGCAGCCTTCTGGGTTTCGGTAAGGATGCCGCGCAAAATACTGATCTCGGAACGATTCACCTCGCTACGCCCATACAGACGACGCAGCCGAGCCATCAAATGGCGAGGTTTTTCCGGATCAAGAAAGCCGATAGCCACCAGCGTTGACTCCAGATGACCATAGAAGCCTTCCATCTCATCCATGGTTGCCAGGTCAGCACTGCGCACCGAGGTCACTTCAACTTTCTCTACCTTGGTGGGCTGCCCCTGAGCGGCCAGCCACGACATGCGAACCTCGTAACTGAGCACTTGCACCGCCGCTGCGAGATTCAGCGAACTGAACTCGGGATCGGATGGGATATGTACGTGGTAATGACATCGCTGCAGCTCCTCGTTGGTGAGGCCGGCGTATTCACGACCAAACACCAACGCGACCTCTGCCCCCTGCCCGGCCTGCTCGGCAGCCATCACACCGGACTCACGCGGATCAAGCAGCGGCCACGGGATGCGGCGGTCGCGAGCACTGGTACCCAACACCAGGTTGCACCCCACCAAGGCGTCTTCCAGGGTCGCAACCACTTGAGCCTTTTCCAGAATATCGCCAGCACCAGAAGCACGAGCATCAGCTTCATGGTGAGGGAAAAACTGCGGATCAACGAGCACCAGGCGCGAAAGCCCCATGTTTTTCATGGCACGAGCAGCCCCACCGATATTACCGGGGTGACTGGTACCGACCAGGACAACACGAATGTTTTGCAGCAATGGGAGCGCTCACAGATAAGTAGGAGGGGGTGAAATCTTACAGAACAGGCGGAGTGAACGCTATGAACGGTTGCGGCGGGCGACACTCAGCCAACCCGGACGCCTACGTGGGAGACTCTATACCGGCCTGCCAAACCGGATCCCGTGGGAGCGAATTCATTAGAGAAAAGGACGGGACATTCGCAGCCTTTGTGTAGCCAGAAATACCGCCTTCCCGAATGAATTCGGTCCCACAGTTCCATCATGAGCTTGAGATCACGACCAACCTGTGGGAGCAGTGCTTGCCCGCGACGAGCACACCGCGAATGTCAGATATACGCCCGTTCGTTCCAACATTACTCGCACCAGCGCTGGAAAAATTCCGACACAGCCAATACAATGTTCGGCTTTCTTTAACGACCTAGGTGAAACGTCCATGCAGCCCATGCTGAATATCGCGCTGCGCGCCGCCCGCAGCGCCAGCGAATTGATCTTCCGCTCCATCGAGCGCCTGGATACCATCAAGGTCGATGAAAAAGGCGCGAAGGATTACGTCAGCGAAATCGATCGCGCGGCCGAGCAACTGATCATCACCGCCCTGCGCAAGGCCTACCCGACTCACGGCATTCTTGGTGAAGAAACCGGCATGCACGAAGGCAGCGGTGAAGGCGCTGACTACCTGTGGATCATCGACCCACTGGACGGCACCACCAACTTTCTTCGCGGCATTCCGCACTTCGCGGTCAGCATTGCCTGCAAACACAAAGGTCGTCTGGCTCACGCAGTGGTTCTGGATCCTGTTCGTCAGGAAGAATTCACCGCCAGCGCAGGTAATGGCGCGCAGCTTAACGGTCGCCGCATGCGCGTCAGCCCGCGCACCAGCCTTGACGGCGCCCTGCTCGGCACCGGCTTCCCGTTCCGCGACAACCAGATGGACAACCTGGAAAACTACCTGGGCATGTTCCGTAGCCTGGTAGGCCAGACCGCAGGCATCCGTCGCGCAGGCGCTGCCAGCCTGGACCTGGCTTATGTAGCAGCAGGCCGTTTCGACGCGTTCTGGGAATCAGGCCTGTCCGAGTGGGACATGGCTGCAGGCGCACTGCTGATTCAAGAAGCAGGCGGCCTGGTCAGCGACTTCACAGGCGGTCACGACTTCCTGGAGAAAGGCCACATCGTTGCTGGTAACACCAAGTGCTTCAAAGCTGTTCTGACCTCCATCGCACCGCACTTGCCGGCCACGATGAAGCGTTAAGATTCAGCCCCATAAAAAACCGGCCAAGCGCCGGTTTTTTTGTGCCTGCCACTTTCCGCCACACAGAAAAGAAAAAGCACCCGAAGGTGCTTTTTCTGATCAACGCAGACTCAAGACTTATTGCTGGTTTTGACCCAGAATCAGCTGGCCTTCCTTGTTGACTGGAATCTGACCGCCCGGATCACGATCCATGCGTACCTGACCCACCTTGTCGTTAAGCTTGTACTTCACGTCATAACCCACGACCTTGTCGCTGATGTCATTGACCGTGTTGCAGCGAGTCTCGGTGGTGGTGTAAGTGTCGCGGTTCTGCATGCCTTCCTGAACCTTGTTACCGGCATAGCCGCCGCCAACAGCGCCCGCTACGGTAGCGATCTTCTTGCCATTGCCGCCGCCCACCTGGTTACCCAGCAAGCCACCCGCAACAGCACCGATCACACTGCCCACAATCTGGTGCTCATCCTTGACCGGAGCACGTTTGGTTACGGTGACATCTTTGCAAACTTCACGCGGCGTTTTTATTTGCTGTTTAACCGGCTCGACTGCCAGCACATCCGCATATTCCGGGCCGCTTTTAACGAGGCTGTAGGTGGCAACAGCACCGCCAGCCGTAACAACGGCAGCGCCCAGCACAGCACCAACAAGCAACGATTTGTTCACGTGAACCTCCTGACCATCTCAAACGTAGTTTTCCTACGCAGTACTTGGGATCGTCACCGTTTCAGCGCAAGCGTCGGCAATCCACGAACCCAAGCCTTGGAGCACAAAAAAGGGCATGAGTTCAAAACTCATGCCCTTTTTGTATCACTCTCGGGAAGCACAGCGATCAGGGAAGATCGTCAGCCTTCTCGGCGACTACAGGAGGAATCAGATCCTCTGTGGTCAAGTTCAGCCAGATCAGCACCACGTTCGCGATATAGATGGAAGAGTAAGTACCCGCCACTACACCGACGAACAGCGCGATGGAGAAACCTTCAAGGTTGTCACCACCAAACACCCACAAGGCCGCAATCGCCAGCAAGGTCGAAACCGACGTTGCAACGGTACGCAGCAGCGTTTGAGTCGTGGAGATGTTGATATTTTCGATCAACGATGCCTTGCGCAGCAAACGGAAGTTTTCCCGCACACGGTCAAATACCACAATGGTGTCGTTGAGCGAGTAGCCGATGATGGCGAGCACTGCCGCCAGCACCGTCAGGTCGAAGGTGATCTGGAAGAACGACAGGATACCCATCGTCACGACCACGTCGTGGATCAGGGAGATGATCGCACCGACCGCGAACTTCCACTGAAAGCGGAAGGCCAGGTAGATCAATACACCACCCAGAGCCAGAAGCATGCCCAGGCCACCCTGGTCGCGCAGCTCTTCACCTACCTGCGGCCCTACGAACTCGACGCGCTTGACGGTAGCCGGGTTGTCGCCGCCCGCTTTACGCAGAGCATCGGCAACCTGGGAACCCAACTGCGGATCTTCGCCCGGCATACGCACGAGCAGATCGGTAGTGGCGCCGAAGTTTTGCACCACAGCATCGTGATAACCCGAGCTGACCAGCTCCTCACGAACCTTGCCCAGATCGGCAGGACGCTCGTAAGTCAGCTCGATCAGCGTACCGCCGGTGAAGTCCAGGCCATAGTTGAGCCCCTTGTGGAACCAGCTGAACAACGCCAGAACGGTAAGGAGCATCGTGACGGCGAACGCAACATTGCGCACGCCCATGAAGTTAATGGTACGTAACATGGCAGCCCCTTAAATCCACAACTTCTTGAAGTCACGCCCGCCATAGATCAGGTTGACCATTGCGCGGGTCACCATGATGGCCGTGAACATCGAGGTAAAGATCCCGAGCGACATGGTCACCGCAAAACCCTTCACCGGGCCGGTGCCCATTGCGAAGAGAATGCCGCCGACCAGCAACGTCGTCAGGTTGGCGTCGAGGATCGCGGTATAGGCGCGGTCGAAACCTTCATGGATCGCTCGCTGAATGGTCATGCCGTTAGCGATTTCCTCACGTATCCGCGAGAAGATCAGCACGTTGGCGTCCACCGCCATACCCATCGTCAAGACGATACCGGCAATACCCGGCAGGGTCAGCGTCGCGCTCAGCAGCGACATCAACGCCAGCAGCATGACCATGTTCAGTGCCAGAGCAACTGTCGCGATCAAACCGAAGAAGCGATAGATAGCCATGATGAACAGCGAAACGAACAGCATGCCCCACAAGGAAGCGTCGATACCCTTGGTGATGTTGTCAGCACCCAGGCTCGGACCGATTGTGCGCTCTTCAGCGAAGTACATCGGAGCAGCCAGACCACCGGCACGCAGCAACAGCGCCAGCTCGGAAGACTCACCCTGACCATTCAGGCCGGTAATCCGGAACTGAGCGCCCAGTGGCGACTGGATGGTCGCCAGACTGATGATCTTCTTTTCTTCCTTGAAGGTCTGAACCGGCACGTCTTTCTCGACGCCGTCGACAGTCTGTTTGGTGTAGGTAGTGGTCGGTTTCTGCTCGATGAAGATCACCGCCATGCTACGACCCACGTTGCTGCGGGTCGCACGGCTCATCAACTCGCCACCGTGACCGTCCAGGGTGATATTCACCTGTGGACGGCCGTGCTCGTCAAAGCTCGCCTTGGCGTCAGTCACCTGATCACCGGTGATGATCAGACCACGCTCCACCGGTGCTGCCGGACGACCGCCTTCGCGGAACTCGAACATTTCGGTGGTGGCTTTGGAGTCATCCGGACCTGCGCCCAGACGGAACTCAAGGTTGGCTGTCTTGCCCAGAATACGCTTGGCTTCAGCGGTGTCCTGCACGCCCGGCAGCTCAACCACGATACGGTTGGCACCCTGACGCTGAACCAGAGGCTCGGCAACACCCAGCTCGTTGACCCGGTTCCGTACCGTGGTCAAGTTCTGCTTGATGGAGTAATCGCGGATCTCGTTGATCTTCGCCGGGGTCATTGCCAGACGCAGCACAGGAATGCCGTTCAGCTCAGCCGGAGTGATTTCGAAATCGGTGAAATTCTTGCGAACCAGAGCACGGGCTTCTTCACGGGCAGCATCATCGCTGAAACCCAATTGAATAGCGCCACCCAGTTGCGGCAGGCTGCGATAACGCACCTTTTCCTTGCGCAACAGGCTTTTGACTTCGCCTTCATAAACTTTCAGACGCGCATCCAGCGCCTTGTCCATGTCAACTTCCAGCAGGAAGTGCACACCACCGGACAAGTCCAGACCCATCTTCATCGGGGTTGCACCCAGATTGCGCAACCATGGCGGAGTAGTCGGGGCCAGGTTCAGTGCAACGACATAGTCATCGCCTAACGCCTTGCGCACAACATCCTTGGCTGGCAGCTGGTCTTCCTGCTTGCTCAGACGCAACAAACCGCCTTTGCCATTCTCGGCCAGCGAAGAGGCCTTGACCGCGATTCCGGAATCAACAAGCGCTTTGCTCGCCCGCTCCAGATCAGCCTGCCCCACCTGCAGCGCAGTGCTTGCGCCGCTGATCTGGATCGCTGGATCGTCAGGGTAGAGATTGGGTGCGGAATAAATAAAACCGATCACCAGCACCGCCAGGATCAGTACGTATTTCCACAGAGGGTATTTGTTCAGCATCACGCCGCCCGCTTATAACGCGGGGCGCCTTGCGCGCCCCGTCGATTGGTAAAAGTCTGAATCTTAAATCGCTTTCAGGGTGCCCTTTGGCAGCGTGGCAGCAATAGCGCCCTTCTGCATTTTCAGCTCAACAGTGTCGGAAACTTCGATAACAACGAAGTCATCAGTCACTTTAGTGATCTTGCCAGCGATACCGCCGGTGGTAACCACTTCGTCGCCCTTCTGCAAGTTGCCCAGCAGGTTCTTCTGCTCTTTGGCGCGCTTGGCCTGTGGACGCCAGATCATCAGATAGAAGATGACCAGGAAGCCGACCAGGAAGATCCATTCAAAACCGCCACCCATAGGGCCAGCAGCAGGTGCAGCAGCGTCCGCGAAAGCGGGAGAGATGAAAAAGCTCATTTAGCACTCCAGTTGCATAATTAAGTAAAAAGCAGAAAAACTTGTTTTGACTCAGTCCATCGGCGGCGTTGGAATCCCGCGCTTGGCATAGAAGGCATCGACAAAGGCGGCCAATGTACCTTGTTGAATAGCCTCGCGCAAACCAGCCATAAGGCGCTGGTAATGCCGCAAATTGTGGATCGTATTCAGCATGCTTCCCAGCATTTCGCCGCACTTGTCCAGGTGATGCAGATAAGCGCGCGAGAAGTTCTGACAGGTGTAGCAATCGCAGGTCGGATCCAGAGGCGAATCATCGTGACGATGGAACGCGTTACGGATCTTCAATACACCTGTATCAATGAACAAATGACCGTTGCGGGCATTGCGGGTCGGCATCACGCAATCGAACATGTCGATTCCGCGGCGCACACCCTCAACCAGATCTTCAGGCTTGCCTACCCCCATAAGGTAACGAGGTTTTTCAGGAGGCATCAGGCCAGGCAGATAATCCAGCACCTTGATCATCTCGTGCTTGGGTTCGCCGACCGACAAACCGCCGATGGCCAGGCCATCAAAGCCGATCTGATCAAGGCCTTCCAGCGAACGCTTGCGCAGACTTTCATGCATGCCGCCCTGAACAATTCCGAACAGCGCGGCAGTGCTTTCGCCATGGGCGACTTTAGAGCGCTTGGCCCAGCGCAGCGACAACTCCATGGACACACGGGCAACGTCTTCGTCAGCCGGGTAAGGCGTGCATTCATCGAAAATCATCACGATGTCGGAGCCCAGATCACGCTGCACCTGCATCGACTCTTCCGGCCCCATGAATACCTTGGCGCCATCCACAGGAGAGGCGAAGGTCACGCCCTCCTCCTTGATCTTGCGCATCGCGCCCAGGCTGAACACCTGAAAGCCGCCCGAGTCAGTCAGAATCGGACCATTCCACTTCATGAAATCGTGCAAGTCACCGTGAGCCTTGATGACCTCGGTACCCGGACGCAGCCACAAGTGGAACGTGTTACCCAGAATGATTTGCGCGCCAGTGGCCTCGATGTCACGCGGCAGCATGCCCTTGACCGTGCCATAAGTGCCCACCGGCATGAACGCCGGTGTTTCCACCACGCCTCGCGGGAAGGTCAGACGACCACGACGCGCCTTGCCGTCAGTGGCCAACAACTCGAAAGACATACGACTGGTGCGGCTCATGCGTGATCCTCTGGGCCCGATGCCTTGGGAGCGGTCGGCGCGGGATTGCGGGTGATGAACATGGCATCACCGTAACTAAAGAAGCGGTAGCCGTTTTCCACCGCCGCCGCGTAGGCAGCCATGGTTTCGGGATAACCGGCGAATGCCGAAACCAGCATCAGCAGCGTGGATTCCGGCAAATGAAAGTTGGTCACCAGGGCATCGACCACATGGAAGGGACGCCCCGGAAAAATAAAGATGTCGGTGTCGCCACTGAACGGCTTCAACACACCGTCACGGGCAGCACTTTCCAGCGAACGCACGCTGGTCGTACCCACCGCAATCACCCGGCCGCCGCGTGCACGACATGCGGCCACTGCATCGACAACGTCCTGGCCGACTTCCAGCCACTCGCTGTGCATATGGTGATCTTCAAGCTTCTCGACCCGCACCGGCTGGAACGTACCCGCGCCCACGTGCAGGGTGACAAACGCCATCTCCACGCCTTTGGCTTGCATGGCATCCAGCAGCGGCTGATCGAAATGCAAACCCGCCGTCGGCGCAGCAACAGCACCGGCGCGCTGGGCGTAGACCGTCTGATAACGCTCGCGGTCGGCGCTGTCATCCGGTCTGTCTATATAAGGAGGCAGCGGCATGTGCCCGACACGCTCCAGCAGCGGCAAGACCGGCTCGCTGAAACGCAGTTCGAACAAGGTGTCATGGCGCACGACCATCTCGGCTTCGCCACCACCATCGATAACAATCATCGAACCTGGCTTTGGCGATTTGCTCGACCGCACATGGGCCAGCACGCTGTGCGTGTCCAGCACCCGCTCCACCAGAATCTCCAGCTTGCCGCCCGACGCCTTCTGGCCGAACAGCCGCGCCGGAATCACGCGGGTATTGTTGAACACCATCAAATCACCGGGGCGCACATGCTCCAGCAAATCGGAAAAATGTTCGTGAGCCAGCGCGCCCGTGACCCCGTCCAGGGTCAACAAACGACTGCTGCGGCGCTCGGCCAAAGGATGGCGAGCGATCAGGGAATCAGGGAGCTCGAAAGTAAAGTCAGCAACGCGCATGATGGAGTTCGTCTAGCAGGGCCGCGAAGTTTAGCGGAAAGAGACAAAATTGACCATGAAAGGTGATTGACCAACGGTAATACCGTCTGTAGACTTCGCCGCCATTGAGCCCTGATGGCGGAATTGGTAGACGCGGCGGATTCAAAATCCGTTTTCGAAAGAAGTGGGAGTTCGATTCTCCCTCGGGGCACCAGCTCAATAAAGAAAGGCCTTGATTTTCAAGGCCTTTTTTTTCGTCTGGCGTAAAAATGGCGTAACCCTAGAAAAATTTACTTAGCCCAATGCTGTCGCGGGTTAGGCGCTTGATGCTTCCGTGAACCACAACCCGCCAACGGATTTCCAATCCCATACGCTCAGAGATCGGAGCTTGACCATGGTCGACGCCAGGCAGCAATCCCCTTCGTTGATTGAGCTCGGTCAAGTGACAGCTGTGTCTGCACCGTTTGCGTATTTACTCGGCCAAAAACATGCCGCTGGATACTTTAACGAGCTCGGTTGCACATGGGTTGCAGACTATCTTACTTTTCAAGAAACCTTAACCTACGCCCTCCCTACATCACTATTGATCGTCACTGGCGCTGTTCTAGCTTATTTCTTGTTTTCACATAATGTATCGGTAAAAACCCAAGTTTCCTGCATTCTTGGAATTCCTCTATTAATAATCGCTGGCGCTTTTATACTCTCGTTCTTCACTACTATTTCAGTAACTAATGTATTTACACCGCTAGCGAATATTTGGCTTTGCATGCTCTTTGGATTTTACTCAGTTGAAGCCCTACATACTTACAACCTCCCGGATAGGAAGGGATTCGTAGAGGCTTCCGGCTGGGCGCTATCCTCTGCGTTCACCGTATTCACGTTGGCATCAGGAATAGGAAGCATGGTAGCCACCGCAGATTTGGATCGGATCGATGACCGCTTTCCGGTATTGACGGAGCCGGGATTATTTGGCTCTACAAAAGAAAGACGCTTGGTAGCGAAGGTAGGTGATAGATTTCTTATCATGGAGGGATCTACCGAGAAGCATGATTTTTATTTGAAATCTAATTTGGATAACTTTAAAATTCTGCCCATCCATAAAAAAACAAGTGAACACAACTTCTGAAACCTCCTTACTTCAACGTGCTGTAGCGTACAAAATCAAGAAGTTTGCAAACTACAATTTCCCACAAATGCGTAATTCACCTCATCACTCTGCTGCACTCCTGGGCATGTAGCCGTGCTTGCTTGAGTCCACCACTGCTAGACGCCGCAAGAGTGACCTTCAGAACGCGGGAGATGTACACGAATGGCCAGGCTGCCCCCTTCTATAGGAAACCGAATCCTAAAATCCGTGGGGGCCCAAAAAAATAGCGATATCTGTAATATGCCTGTCGAAAATTGGCTGTAACCCTTGCATTTCTGGGCTTTCAGCAATTCTGAAAAAGGCGATATTGAAGCGATACATTGGCTAGATTGTTACCTTTCTAAATAGCTATATTTACATTCCTTAAAACCCAATGAATCCGGGGGTTTGAGGAAAATATTACGTCTCATATCGCTTGATATTACTTCGCCATGTAATACCGGGAGACCACAGAAAACGTGGCCTGCAGCGCAGCTCGATGGGTCATATAGCCAATATCGCTGTTTTCAGAATTCCCCCCCTCTCCCCTGAGAACAAATCTCATCAAAACCCCGTTTTTCAAACGTCCGAAAGCGGCTCCCAAACGCAACAGAGCATGTGCAGCCCCGTGAAAACTGATTGCAGCCCCGATATCCGCTGCAGCCCACGGCCCGACTGACGCACACCGCTTAACGTCCCGCCCAGACTGATTGCAGTTCACCCGCACTTTCTGATCTATCAAGATTTTGAAAATGCACCGAAACCCACGGTTTTCAATTTTTCGTCCAATGAATCCGGGGGTATCAGCGTTTGGCCGTTTTCACCTGGTCAGCGCAGCGCTGTGCAACCGCGCTTCATTTCCTTACAAAACCTTTCACAAAATGAAATGGCCGATCGCCTGTAGAGGCCCACGGGCGGCGTGGGCTGGAGGTTGGTTTGCACTGCTCAAGGATTTGCACAAAAAAAGGACACAAAGCCCGTCGGCGGGAGGGGGATAAGTGCTTTTTCGGATGTTTTTTTGTTTCTCGGCGGGTTTTCCTCGCCCCAGTGCCGGAACACACAGCTCACGAGGGATCAGCCCAGTTTTCTGACCTGGTAGGATCGGCTTCCTAACTTAGAGGTGCTATCAGCTCAGGGCCTTGGTTCCTCACGTTCCCCACTGCCTTGCTCACTGAGTACCACTCGAAATCATCCACCGGCCTACAGCATTCCTTCGCGATCTCCGCTGCCCGTTCGGGTGACAGGTCAGGCTCAAGCCATTCGTTCGCGTATTCGGGTGTCAGCACAAGCGGACGCCGATCGTGAATGTCGACCATGCCCTCATCGCTGGCGGCGGTGATGATCACAAAACCATCCCCCTCGTGTGGCTCCAGGCCGAGCGTTACCTGAGCCAGCCCCCCATAAAACATCGGAGCCTTGCTTTTCAGCCTGATGAAGTAGGGCTGCTTTATCTTCGGGTCGTCAGGATCCTTGACCCATTCAAACCAACCGTTCGCGGGTACAAGCACACGACCATTCGGCCAGAGCTGCTTAAAGAACTTTCCCGTAGTGACCGTCTCTACCCTGGCATTGATTGGGTCAGGCCTTTTCCCCTTTGCCCAGAAAGGCGACCATCCCCAGCGGACCTTGTCCACGCTGAGGCCTTGTTCCAATCCACGGATGACCTCCACGCGGGTGCTCGGCGCGACGTTGTAGCGATCAATCGGCCACTCGTCATAGCCGTTGATCACAATCTGTTTTGAACCCAGCTCTTTAAGGTAGTGGGCCATGGGTTCGTAGATCGAATAGCGTCCGCACATGATGTCACCCGTCGAAATGTCCTACATATGAGATTGACCGCAAGCAGCCGAAATCGTTAACTGTACGTTCATACAGTATTTAGCGTTAGGTTAGCATCATGACCATCACCGTCCTTGGCCCAGTGTCTACTGGGGGCGAGAAGCTCCCGCTCTATTCTTTCCATGTGCCTGCGGGATTCCCGTCGCCGGCCGCCGATCACATCGAAAAGCATCTTTCCTTGGATGAGCTTTTCGACATTCGAGCGCCGCATGTGTACCTGGTTAAGATCGAGGGAGACAGCATGCAAGGGGCGGGCATTTATAGCGGTGACATCGTGATCGTTGATCGCAGCCTGTACGCAGAGCATGGCGATATCGTCATAGCAGCGCTCAACTCAGAGCCGGTGTGCAAGCGTCTGCATATGCGCGACAACGTGTGCATGCTCACCTCCGAAAACACCAAATACCCGCCACGGCATGTGATGGAATGCGACGAGTTGGTGATCTGGGGCGTTGTGAAATACAGCGTGCGCGATCATGACAATTCGTGAGCCTGTCTTCGCCCTGGTCGATTGCAACAGCTTCTACGCCAGTTGCGAGCGCGTATTCAGGCCCGATCTGGCGAAAACGCCAATCGTGGTGCTGAGCAATAACGATGGTTGTGTGATCGCACGCAGCTACGACGCCAAGCCGTTTGTGAAGATGGGCGCACCCTACTTCCAAATCAAGGACGCGCTGCGGCAGCACGGTGTCCAAGCCTTCAGCAGCAACTACGCGTTGTATGGCGATATCAGCGAGCGGGTCATGACTGTCATCGAGTCCATGGTGCCCGCCGTGGAGGTGTACAGCATCGACGAAGCGTTTTGCGACCTCACCGGCATGCCCGGCGACCTGACAGCATTTGGCCGAACGATCCGTACCGCAGTGCACCGATCAACCGGTATTCCGGTCGGTGTAGGCATTGGCCCCACCAAAACGCTGGCTAAGCTGGCCAACCACACAGCCAAACGACTGCAGTCCTACACGGGCGGAGTAGTGGATATCTGCGATCCCCATAAGCGCGCCTGGGTGCTGCGAAACACTGCCGTGTCAGAGGTCTGGGGTGTGGGTCGCAAGATGAAGGCCCATTTGGAAGCGATGAATATCCTTACCGCTATGGACTTGGCCAAAGCCGACCCTACGGTACTTGGGAAGAAATTCAGTGTGGTTATCGAGAAGACGGTCCGTGAACTTTCCGGGGTCAGCTGCCTGGAGCTGGGCGAAGCGGAACCGCCAAAGCAGGAGATCTGCAGCAGCCGGATGTTCGGCAAGCGCTTGACCACCATTGAGCCTATAAAAGAGGCGGTGGCGACGTACGTTCAGCGCGCAGCGGAAAAGCTGCGGGCGCAGAACTCGCTTTGCAAGAAGATCAGGGTCAGCATCCGGACTGGCATGTTCAACCCTGACGAGGCGAAGTACGCCAACGGGGCCTTGGTTGAGTTGCCATATCCCACGAATGACGTCCGGCTGATGACCAAGGCTGCGACCGAGGCAGTAAATCGACTGTTCCGACCTGGCTTCAAATACAGCAAGGCCGAAGTTCTGCTGATGGATTTACGGCAGCCAGGCGAATTCACTGATGACCTCTTCGCGTCCTGCCAGCCACAGGCAGCAGAGAAAGTGATGGGCGTTCTAGACGAAATAAATTCTAGGTGGGGCAGAGGTACGCTCCGAATAGCAACTGTCCCGACTAACCCCGACTGGGGAATGAGGCGGGACATGATGAGTCAAAGCTACACAACTAAAATTGACCAGTTATGGACCGTCAAATGCACATAACCAAGACGCATTCATTGTGGCGCCTCCTCAATATCGCTATTAATCCACTCAAAGATACCAGCTACGTGGCATAACAGGGAGAAAGCTTTCAAACTGTTGCGCTCGGTCGCGTAATATAAGTCGATGCCGTGGAGTGTTGTATTTCTATTCAATCCTGAGTAGTTATTATCACTCCGAAGCTTTGGCCCCCAGCCAATAGGTAGATCACCACTCAACTGAGCCCACGCGGCATCATCCGATAAGTTCAGCCAGTTCCCATTCGTATCGATTAACGCACGCTGCTGAGCTGCATACTTTGTGATAGGGTCTTTTCTTTCACTAAAAAGCTCACTGGAAGTGAAGTCCCTTAGTACCCCTTCAGCCTGTGACAAAAAAACCGGAACGGACAATGCATATTCTCCCCGGTTGTGCGCAGCCGCTGCAGGAAGTACAGCGAAGGATCGAGCGGGGAACATAGAAGCTATTCGTTCCACAAGATAAGGCATCATGTCTCGATAAGCCTCTGCGTATGCGGACTCAATGAGTTTTTCACGTTCAGCCGCATCCTCAATACCATCAGCTACAAACGGCAACTCTTCCCATGTTCTAAAATCAAAAAGCATGCTGGAAAACCAGCTAAATGAGGCTGCCTCTCTCAGATTCTCAGCCATTTGTGGATATTTTTCGGATCTAACCTCGTTAGCACGCCGCATGAGTTCAATCGTGTTAGTAAGCAGAGAAATGTTCTTGAAAACAGGGATATTTATCTTTGAATTAATAAAATCCATTTTAGAACGAAACTTTGAGATTGTTTCCTGCAACGCTAGTATCCCTGGACTTTGAAGTGCGGAAATCCAAGCAGGTCCTGGTGTGGACGAGATTTTAGGTTGATCTTCATTAGTATTAAGTCCAGCAACATCCTTGCTAGCTGTCATTGAGTACACCTCTTGATTACAGACTTTGCTCTAAACACCAGACATGGTTATAGCGGCAAGCTTGGTTAAAAGCAAAGAGGAAGTTTCTGCAGATTTTATAAACATTGAGGCGTCAGCGACAGATGGGGCTGGCCCTGGCAGATGCGTATGGGTGGATAGTTGCATATTCATCTGCTCGATGAGGTCCAGCACATCACAAAGGACCTGCAGCACGTTAACGCTTTGTGATCCTAGCCAAGTTTTCGGGGCCTGCAGGTGCTGACTGCTGCCAGCCACGCTTCGGCGTAAGCCCTCGATCCGCTCCTGCATGTCGCCACCAACCGTGGCGTTGTGCTTCTGCCCCACCACCAGGTTGAGATCACGGCCGGTCGCTTGGTGCAGATCGTCAACCGCTGCCAGGCTCGCGGATCCGGCTGACAAAAGCTTGAGCGCGCCCATCGCCTCGATTTTCTTGATGCCGCCCACTGACTCGATGGAATGGTCGTCCACTGTCCTGGTGTGGTTCTGGAAGCTCTCGGTGTTGTCCAGGGCTTCCACTTCGCGCTCGATGGCCTTGTCCTGGATCTTGCCGTCCGTTTGGCGCAGCCAGTTGCCATCGGCGTCGACGCGCTGCTGGCAGGCTTCGCTGTGTTGCCAGACCTGATCGCCCTTCGGTACCCGGGGCAGGCTCAGGCCGTGCGGCAGGATCTGCGTGATAAAAGGCTTGGTCGGCAGACCGTAGGCAAAGCTGATCACCACGGTGGTACCCTCCTCCGGAAAGCCAAACATGCCAGCTTCCTGGCCGCCCATGGGCGCAGGCAGCGGCACGCTGGTCAGTACCGGTAGATCCGGATCCGGCTCGCCACTGGGCAGCAGCACCTCAACGTCGACGCCAAAGCGCGGGCGGAAATCGTCGCACAGTCCTTGCGCCGCTGGGGCGTCCGGTACCGCGACCACACGGCCAAAGCGCGGCAGGTGATAGCCGCCGGTAAGTTCGGGGAACTGGCGCTCTACAGCGCGGCGGATTGCGTCTTCCATTTGATTGCCATCTGACTGCCGGCAAGGGTCACACTGGTGATCCGCTCGCCCTGGTTGAATGATGCGCCCGGGCGCAGACCTGGTAAGGCTGCGATCATTGCGCTCTGATTGCCCTGGTAACCGTTGAACAGTTCGGTGGGCAGCTGCAGCGGCGATCGGGTACCGAAGAAGCTATCGGCCCAACTGCCCACGAACACCTCACCGTCGCCCTGCTGCTGCCAGATAAAGTCGGAGATCCCGAATACGCCGGCCATGCTTTGCATTGCCTGGTATCCGGCAGCCAGGCTGTAGAAATAAGGCACCTTGACCCGGGCGTAGGCCTGGCCCGGAACACGAAAGCGCAGACCGGTCTTGGTGCTGACCTCCTCGAGCACGGCCTGCAGGTGAACGTGACGCAGGTTCATGGGCAGCGGCTTGGCAAGGATCGCGGCCAGCTCTCGGCAGAACAGCACCTGCTCGGTGCCGTTAGCGGCGGTCGAGGTTTCCACGTAGCCTATGAAATGGCGCTGCAGTAGGCTGTCGTTGTAACCCACGTCCAGGGTGACCAGGCCTTTCAGCGCAGCCGCTGCCTGAACGGTGAACGTCGCACGCCCCGGGCCAGCCAGCTCAAGGCGTACGTCATCTTTCACCAGGGGATACACCGCCCCCCCGATCGTCAGCACCTTGTGCAGTTTCATGCTCATGAGGTGCCGCCCAGGTAGTTGTCCAGTTTCTTCAAGGTGGCTTCAAAGCCGGTCAGCGGCGTGCCCGTCCCGCTCCCATCTTCGCTGGCCACGCCAGTGCCCGCGGCTGATTGCGCTGTGGTGCCGTTGGCCGCTCGGCGCTGCTCGACCTTCTCCGGGTTCGACTGCTTTTCGGTCAAGGTGAACTGGACCGACCAGGAGGCGAGCGTGTCGTCTTCCCGGGCGCTCACGCCCTCGGTGAACTGCACCTGGCGCATGCCAAAGGCCGACGCCGTGTCGTTCACGATCCGGTAGGTTTTGAGCTCACCGCCACTGGCGGTGGCTTCTGCCAGGCGCATCAGGGTTTTCAGTTGGACCGCGTCAACAAACGCGATTTGCAGGGAGACGGCCAGCGTCTTGGGCTTGAAGCCCTTGTGCGCCTTTTCGCTGCCGCTGGTTTGGCCCGACAGATCCTCGCTTTCAATACGCAGGTTTGCCGTGACCTTCATGCGTTTGCCCAGCACCTGCTGGCCATCGAGCAATAACGTCATAGGCCCACCAGTTCACGAACAAAGCTCAGCCCCTGGAGCGAGCCGACCAGCATTGCGCCGCTGGACAGTACCCATTCATGCCCCGGGGCGTCGTCATCCTCCAGCAGCGCCTTGCGCAGCTCGGCCGGCGTACCTGGTCCCAACAGGCGTGCGCGCATGGTGGTGTCCTCGACACCGCCGGCCAGCAACGCCTTGAGGTCGTCCAGCTTCTGGTCACTCCCCTGCTGCTGCGCTGCCTTGCGTGTTGCCAGCGCAGCGAGATCGCCCAGGGGCGAACTGTCTGCCGCGTAGCTTTCCAGCGTGGCCAACTGACTGGACATGGCCTGTTTGGCTGCCTTGAGCACGGTGCAGCGCTCCAGGGGCAGACTGGCCCAGCGTGGCAACGGCCCGGCGCTGGGCATCACCCACTTTTCTGCCTCGAGCGTGGACAGGTGCTGTGCGCGCCGTTCGGCCCGCACCAGGTCAGGAACCGGCATCAACGCATTGAACCGGGACAAGGTGCTGGCCAGCTGGCCGTAGTTGGTGCCCAGGAACAGGATCGACAATGCGTATTGCGGCTCGGTCGGACGAGCATCGTCCGTGCTGTCGGTGAGTTTGTCGGCCATCACCTGCAGCAAATTGGGCGCGGACAGGAAACGCTGGCTGCCCTGCCCCTGGCCGATACCCGATTGAAACGGCGTCACGGTAATGCACGCCGGCGCTTCGCCCAGTTGGCTGGCCATCGCATCGCGACCGGCAGCGATCACGCCCTGGGCGGCCGCACCGACCGGACCTGGGCTGGTGGTGGCCAACCCATCCAGCCCCGCCAAGCGTAGCGCCGTGCTGGCCAGCTCACCGCCGGCCAGATCCTTGGCGGCGGTCAGTTCGCCCATCCATTGGGTGGCCTGCTCGGGCCAGCGCATGGTCACTGGTGCCCAGTTCATAGCGACTCAAACTCCCAGACCACAGCGGCGATCGCGGACAGATCGAGCGCTGCCAGTGCGCTGTCCAAAACCTGTTTGAGTCCATTGGCCTTCTGCAGCAGCTGCAACTTGAGTTTGATGAAGTCGTCACCCACTTGCTGCAGCTGCGCGGCGGTGTGATCCCGGAAGACCTTCACGCCCTGATCATCACGGCAGGGATAGGCGCTGTCAGTGTTTGCCTGGATGATGCCGGTCAGATTCAACTGGTCCTCTAGCTGGCTGTCGTAGAAATAAGGCGTTCCAAGGGCAGAGGACCAAAAGCCGGCAGTGATCTGCGCTTCACAGGCCGCGTTAATTTCTTGGACTTTCTCGTTGTAGCTGGTGGTCGCCACCTCTTCAACGGCTGTCTCAGCACGGCCCACAATGGCGGGGCGACCCGTCTTTGGGTCAGGCTGCAGCGTGCTGCCCCTGCTCTCAGCCTGCAAAAGCTCCGTATGGCGGGCTGCAGTGATGATTTGATCACCACCCTCCAGGCTAAAGGCGAATCGCTGGTCAGCGTCAATCCAAGTCGCATACATGGTCATAGTCAGATTCCGAAGGCGAACCAGGGGATGTCGCCGATTGAGGTGTTGGTGTCTTGGTCGCCGGCAACTTCAAAGCCGGTCAAGGTGTGGTCAGGCTTGATCACAGTTGCAACGGCACCTGAAATCACAGTGCTGCGGCTGATCACAGTATTGATGTGGAAAACCTCACTGGTGAAGGCGATCGGGAATGTCACGGCATAGAACGACTGATTCAGACCCACCGACTCCAGACGCCCCCAGACCAGTTTCAAACTGAGCATCCAAGTGGGGAAAATGATGTATTTAACGCCCTTCACCAGCCCCCACCGAAGCTTCTTCGAGGTGATATAAGCGGTGTCATCCTCTCCGGTATTGACCTGCAGCTGGGTGGCAACTTTTGCTCCCCCCGAGACGACTTCGGTCGCCTGAGCCGCTGCTGCAGTGAGTTTCACATCGGTCGAACCATCGAACAGGACCTCACCCGTAACGGCGCCGTCCAAAGTGATCTTGCGAGCGGTGCCAAGTTTCGCGGCTTTACCGACCTCGGTAATGCCGGAAATGATTTTTTCAATAACAGTTCCGATCGCTGTGCCCAAAGACTTGACCGCCTTGGTCGTGGCCAGGATCTCGCTGCTGTTTTTTTCCGCGTCGTCGCTGATCGCGTTGGGGATGTTGCCCAGCTTCACGTCTTCCTTGGTGGTTGCACGAGCGCGTAAGGCAGCGTAATCGCCGGTACGCAGCGCAAATTGTTGCACCAGGGGGCCGTTGATTGCCTCTACTGATCGAAGGTCAGCGACCACACCGCCAACGGTGACCGTGGCGATCGGTACGCAGTAGTGCTTTGCGCCGAGTGTGTCCGTGTAATCCACCTTGTCAGCACCGAAAACCATCTTCCAGGTGGGCACTACATCATTCAGCTCACGCTGCAGTACTACGTCCAGCCAGACCTGTGCCGGCAGTGCGGCAACTGCGACCGGCAGCGCTGCTGCCAGCACCAGACGAATACCTTCGATGTACGCGGTACCGGGCTTGAGCTGATAGGCAGTCCCGACCTTTTCCAGCTGCAGCGAGCTGCTGAAGAAACAGGCGCGCCCGTACACGTCGCGGTTGCTCACGCGCTCACGCTCATCAATGCCAGCCAAGCGCACAGTGAAGTCGTGCTGCCAAGTGCTGGCGTCGATCGTGATGCCGGTGAGCGCCTGGGCACCGTCGAAGGCCACCAGGAAGTTACGGGTCACGTTGTTGCCGATCTGCAGCGGCGGAATGTTGCGGCGCTTCTGCTGCAGCGGCACATAGGACACCGCGAACAACACGCCCTCGTCGCTTTCTAGACCGATCCAGTTGAAGTCCCAATCGCCGACGTCGGACCCCAGTTGGGAGCTGTACACCACCTGGTTGGGATTCACATAGCCCGCGTTTTCGTCGGGCAATGGGTAGGTGTAGACGATCTGTGCGGCCGTTGGCTTGGCGGCTGCCCGATCGACCACCGCGTTAGCGTCCAGCCCGGGGACGTTGGCAAACAGGAAGCGCGCAATGCGCAGCGCCTCTTTGGCACCTTGTTTTTGGGCAATCAGGTTTTCACCTGCAAGGGTAATGCTGGCTCCCATGGGAACTCCTACAGGCTGGCAACCAGCGTTTGCTGGTTATCGTTAAAGTCGACGACGGTCACATAGGCGTTTAGCGGCGTGATGGTCACAAAGTCGTAGCGGCGGCAGGTACGGCCGTATTGCTGAATAAGGACGCGGAGCAGTTCCGGATTGCTGGCCAACTGGGTGTTGCTCAGCTGCAGCAGCACCACATCCCAGTCACGGTCGGGCTGGCGCTCCTCGATCTCGACATACCCCACGCCCAGACGCACCAGGATGCGTTTCATCCCCGCTGTGCTGCCGGCGTCGACGGCGTTGATAAAGGCGTACTTCACGCGCAGCCGGTAAAGGCTCTCAGGCTCGCCCTTGAAACGGGTGATATCCCGCTGCCAGGCGAGCAGATCGAGCATGACCAGGTGACAGGTCTCGGCATCCAGCTGCAGCAGCGGCCAGCGCAGCCATTGCTCAACCCGCTCCCACCAGGACTGGGCGGCGTCCTTGAGCTTGGTCAGCTCGGTACCGGCCAGCCAGAATTTCAAATTGAGCTTAATCAACGAGATTCACCTGCAGCGACTGGATGCGGGGAATGCTCAGCTCGGAAATGATGTCCTCGTTCGCAAACTTCAGAGACTCAATGCCGGCGAACTTCTGGTGCAGCTCTTCGCCCAGGCGGCTGAACGAAAAACGTGACTGCGGGTAGGTCAGCGTCGGCTGGTAATCGGCGGCGCTGCTTTCACGGAACGCGGCGCGGATGAACTGATCGGCGTTGGCCTTCAGGGTTTCCCGCTGATCGTCCGTCAGCGTCGACAGGGGCCAGATGTCCAGCTGCAGCGCGTGCAAGGTCTCTGGCATGGTCATCACCAGCAGATCGTCGCCATGGCCATGATTGCCCCCGTCTCGGATATGGGCGTTGATTTGCTCCAGGTAAGTCGCCGCCGGCACATCGGCCTCAAACAACACATAGGCATTGGCGCTGCCCGGTCCGCGTGGGGCCCCATGCTCAAAGTACACGCCATCCGGACGCACGCCGGGGAACGCCGAGATCATCGCCTTGTAAACTGCATCGGTGTGCCACTGGTTGACCGCCGAGAACTGATTGCGCGTGCGCAGGCGCAGCTCGTCGTCAGGTTCGGCATCCGCCCCGGGTACCGCCAGCCAGCCGTCGTTGTTCACCACCTGGGCAATGCCCGGTACCGGAACTGGCAAGATCGCGTAGTAACCCGGGGCCAGGTTAAACCCGGATCCGCTTTCCACCGCTTCGACCGGGATTTCTAGCTGCATCAGGCCATCAGCAAAGACGCCGGCGGCGGTGGTCACCAGTTGGTAGACGTGTCCATTGATCGAAGCCGACTGAACAATGGTCCCGGCCTCGACCACCAGCGCGCCGCCGGCCGCTGTGCGAGTGAACAGCAACAGGCCGCTGGCCTTGGTCGCGCCCTTGCGCTCGACGTTGACCGCCCAGGCCAGCATTTCCAACCAAGTGCTGGTCGCCGTCTTGACGAAGAAATTCGGCAGCACCGTTGCGATCAGGAAGTCCAGGATCCACATCACCGGCTTGGTGATCAGCGCCGTGATCACCCGCCAGAACGGCGAATAGGCACTGGTGTTGGCCACCTTGCTGCCCTGGGCGACCACTTCCGCTTCCCATGCGGTACGCAGGGCGGCCTCGGTGGTCGGAATGCCGGCGTCAGTGAGCGCCTGCTTAAAATCAACGTCACTCACAGGTTCACCTCAAGGGTTCCGAATTTCAGGGTCGTGGCCGTGACCAGGAACAGCCCCGGCTCGACCTGGGTGATTTGCGCGGTGCCCGGTACCAGGCGTTCGTCGTCCTCCACCAGCAGCTCCATTTGCTGGATGCAGTCACGCTGACGCAGCGTTGAGCGCTCGGCCACCAGGGTGACCAGCAGCCCGCTGTCGCGGATCATGTGCGCGATGTCCTGGGCGATACAGGCGCGGTCGTCCACCAGATTGGGTTGCTGCGACAGATCCAGTGCCAAGTCGTTGTCGACGATCAGAAGATCGATGTATTCGCTCATCCGCCGACCCCCATCGCCATCATGTTTTCCAGCTCCAGAGGCGTCATTGGCTTGGCTGTATTGATGTTCATGTTTTCGATGTGCGTGCCTTTGTTCTGGCTATTGCTGTTGTTCTGGATGCTGGTCAGCAGCCCGCCAGGCGGTACCGCGTTCGGCCGCGTAGGCGACAAGCCGCCCCCGGTACCGGCGTTCATGTTTTTGCGGGCCTGCTCGGCCTGTTCAGCGAGTGAAGGTGTGGTGACCAGAGGCGCGGTCATGCCTGGCAATTCCGGGGCCTTGGGCAGGTCGCCAAAGCTTGCATCGATCTGCACGCCCGGGATCTTGTTGATCATGTCGATCAACCCCTTGATGGCGTTGCGGAAGATACCGACGATGCCGTCCCATGCGGACTTGGCCATGCCGGTCCAGCCGCCGATCGTGCCGAACCAGCTCTTGAGCGCATCCAGTTGCTTCTGGATCCACTGGAAAGCGGCTGTGTTCATCAGCGCGCTGGTCCACTGGTCCCAGTAGACGATCGCGGCAACCACGACGGCGACCAGGGCGAGAATCCCGATCACGATCAACAACACGGGGTTGGCCAGCAACGCGGCGTTCACCAGCCAGATCGCGCCCTGCCAAAGCATCATCCCCACCCGGACAATGCCCATCCAGGTGTACAGGGCCACTAGGCCGACCACAAACGCGGCGACCATAACGGTATGGAACAGGAACATGGCAATGGACTTGTAGCCCTGCCAGTTGAGCAGCTTCCAGACCGTGAGTGCGCCCAGCCAGGCCATTTTGCTGATGCCCACCACTAGGGTGACGGCCGACATCGCGGCAACCAGGCCAAGGATGATCAGCACCGTCGCGCCAATCACCCGGGTAATGTTCGGGAAGATCTGCGTCCAGCGCGTCAGAGTCGCGGCAATGCTGACCAGTTTGTCCATCAACGGCGTCAGCATCGGAATCAGCGCCTGGCCAAAGGACACGCGCAGCGCGACCACAGCGGCGCCGAACTGCTGCCACGGATCCACCATCGCCTTGGCCATCTTCTCGGCATTTTCCAGTCCGCGGACTTTGCCCAACTGATCCAGGCTGGTTTTGAAGCGGTCGGTGTCCTTGGCCAGGGCGGTGATGACTCGCGCCCCTTCCCCGCCGAAAGCTTCGGTCAGCTTCGCGCCGGCGGCGGCACTGTTGAGGTCGCCGAACTTGCCCTCGAGCTTGGCCAGAATGTCCGCCATGGGCATCAGCTGGCCGTTCTGCTCGGTGAACTTCATCTTGAGCTTTTCCGACGCAGAGCCAATGTTCTCGAAAAACGACTTGTACAAGCCGCCCGCGTCGCCGCCTTCCATGGTGCTGCTCAGTGTGCCGATCACCGCGAACTGCTCGGCGATATCGACACCCGCCGTATTCGCGATCTGGCCGACTTCCTTGAAAGCGTCCTTGAGCTGCGCGCCGTCCGTGCGGAACAGTTGAGCCGCCAATGCCGTTTGCCCGCCCAGCTTCTCGACCCACTGGCTTTTGCCCATGGAATCGGCCGAGGTCTTGAACAGGTTGTACATGGTGCCGACGTACGCCCCCATGGTCTCGGCGTCGGATTTGGTGGCCTTGGCCAGCAGGTTGCTGGTGTTGGTGAAGGTGGCCAGCTGCTCGCCCACCAGCCCCTTGATCGCGCCCGAAATACTGTAGGCCGACGCAGCAAAGTCCCGGGCGTTAGCCCCGTAGTTCACAGAGAACTCCAGGGCCTTTTGATTCAGGGATGTCAGCGCGTCCTCGGCAACGCCCAGGGAACGAACCTCGCCCAGGGCGCGGTTCATTTCCAGCGCCGGCTCCAGTGACTCACTGATGCCCTTGGCCGCGCCGACCAGCCCGCCAAGGCCCAGCCCCATCTGTCTGATGTTGGCTTCGCCCTGGGTGGCCAGGTCGGAAAAGCTGGTTTTGACCTTGCCCAGGGGAGCGCTGACCTTATCGGTCAGGCTCAGGATGAAGGCCAAGCGGGCACTGCGGTCAGCCATGGGGTTTTATCCGTTCAGCGCATGGGCGATGCCGTTGGCAACCGCGATCTCCATGCGTCTCCAGTGTTCGTCCTCCAGCCACTTGGCCACCCCCATGTTTTCAATGGTGGGCTCGGTGCCAGGCAGCCAGCGATTGGTCAGGGCCAGCAACTGGCCCAAGCCGTCGTCTTTTAAGCCGTCAGCGTGCTCGAGGACTTTTTTACGACCAGACCGATATCAGGCGAGTACTCCTCGAGCAGCGCGCCGGCCAGCTCCATCACCGTCACCGGGTTGCCCAGAAAGAGTTTCAGCTCGGCCTTCTGCTCCTGGTTGATCGTGCCTGTCAGCAAGTTGGTAGCCGGCGCGACCTTGTTAGCCTGGGTGGTGGCGTTGAAGTACTTGGTCACGTCCTGAGGGGTCAGGCGGAAAACGAAGTCAGTGCCTTTGATTTCCAGGGTGATGTCGCGGTTTACGTCAGTCATGGTGTTATCCGTTAACAGTTGGTTGAGAAAAATCAGGGTTTCGCCGGTGCGCGTTGCACCACCTGGCGGATGTAGTCCTGCAGGCCGAGCACCATCTGCCTGCTTAGGGCGAGCTGGTCTCGGAGGGTGAAATAATCCGGTCGAGCGTCTGCTGCGAGTTCGGGGGATCCAGCATTAGCCAGGCCGGTGGCTCCGGCGGCAGTGGGCAGTCCTGGGGCGGGACAACGGGCTTTGACGAGCAACCGCTGACGGCCATCATCAACATCGCGGCGCAAAGACTGGTTTTGATCGAGCGCATCTTTAAGTTCCTGGGTGTGTTTCAGGTCGAGCGCAGTACGATCGGCGAGCATCTTCGCCACCGAGTTCGCGTGCTCTATCAGGGTCTTCACATCGGCCTTGGCCTGCTGCAGCTCATGCACAGCGGTGTCCCGCTCTTTAACGACCTGAACGAACCAAAACAACGGGATCAGCGCGGTGAGCAGCACCGCGAATACAAAGCGCATTGGGGTGATCGTCATTTCAGGCACAGCTCCATTTCGGCCAAACGCCTGGCGTGCAAGCCGCGCACGAATGATTTCTTGCCCTGGGCGTCAGTGACGTAGGCCCAAACCGGCGTTTTCCCGTCCGGGGCCCAGGCCAACGCCCTGCAGCCCTCTTTGATCCGACCAGCGTTGATCAGCCCCACGGCACGACTGGCGCAGGTGGTGGAGTTGCCGAAGTTATGGCCATGGCTGGAGAGCGCGTCGAAGGTGTTCTGCCCGATCGCCTGATTGGTCAGGCAGTCGGCCAGGGTCAACTGGCCCTTTTCGATCACCAGGTGCTCCACCTCGGCGCAGCGATCATCCGACCAGAAGTCGCCCACGATCACGGGATACGGGCTGGTGTGGCGGGTGATGCCTTTGCACACCGTAGGCAGTCCACGGGCCAACTGGTCCGGGTAAACGACGTTCTGGCCGTTGCCTTCCCACGTGCCCAGGAACAACACCAGGGCAGAACTGCACAACGTGAGCGTGCCAGCCGTAATCCTTCCGCGCAGGCTCATGGGAACAGCCCTCGCAACAACGTCGGGCCAACCATCTGCAGGATTGCCCACAAGGTGCTGGCGATGGCCAGCGCCCAAGTGATCTTCTTGCCGATATCGGAGACAACAACCGTCAGCTTCTGCTGGCCAACGTTAAGTTCCGAGAGCTGGCCGGACATGTGTTCAAACTGCTGTTCGAGCTTGGTCACACGGATCGGCACCGACTCGTGCCGATTTTCCATCGACTCCAGCCGGTACTGGATCAACATCACGTCGCGCTCGATCCGTCCCACACGCGTGGTGTCGGTTCCGGGATCGGCAAGAGGCTGCTGCAGAGGAGTACTCATCAGCGGTTTCCTTTTTCGAAAAGGCTCTGGCACGGGACACAGCGGGTCATCCCGCCCAGCGCCTGGCGCAGCTCCGGAATCGGCTGGTCGCAGTCTTCGCAATGGGTCAGGCTTGGCCCGCTGGATCGCGCACGGGCAAGTTGGGCCGCTATCGCCTGGTCGCGTTGCCGCTGTTCCAGGACTTGGGCGCGATCGAACGGGCACACCATCAGGTCAGCCCTTCGATTTCAGACGAGGCCAGGTACGGCACGCCATTGATTTTCACGAAGTCCGGACTGGTGACGTCATACGGGATCTTGTGAGTGTTCTTGGTCGCGCCCTTGGGATCGATGCTCAGCAGGCTGGACAGACGCAACTTGCAACCGAAGGCCTCGATCCGCAGTTCTTCCTCGCCTGCCTTGGCGAAAAACACGTTATCGAACAGCGGCAACTCGCGGAAACTGCCGGCGGTTTTAGCCGCCTCGATCAGCAGATTGAAGTTGGTGGTGTCCAGCTCCATCTCGCCAGCAGCCGCCACGTCACCGTCTACATGGCCGTTGGGTACGCCACGGGTTTGCGCCACGGCGGTGTTATCAGTGATGTCCAGGGTGCAAGCTTCGACGTGAATGGCGAGATCGCCCACGGTGATGTCGAAGTTCTTGCCGCCAATTTTTGCAGCCATGGGGGGTTACTCCGTGGTGGAAAGGTCGAGCGCGATGTTCGCGGTCAGGTCTTTCGGGCAGTTGAGGGGGCGGATGCTGATGTAAGCCTCGACCGCCGTTTTGCTCTTCCAGGTCAGGACGATCGCGTCGTCAGACGGGGTCTCGATCTCGCCCGGGAACACACGCCCAGCGAAGGTCGTGGACTTGGCCATCGCACGCAGCGGGGTCATGAGGTAGGTCTTGTTGCTGGCCATGCTCGCAGCGCTGCTGTTCAGGCTACGGTCACCAACGCGACGGATCAGCAGCGGGCGCACCTGGCGCGCAGCCTTGTCGACGATGCGCAGGTACTCGATCACCAGGAAGTCGCTGCCCGGGGTGTCCAGCATGTTGCCGTCGCCCCAGTACACGCCCTCGTAATCCGGGTAGGTCTGGCTGACCGACAAGCGCGACTTGTCCAGCTCGGTGCGAACGGCAGACGTCAGCGGAACGCCCTCGGAGTCCACCGGAACAGTACCCAGCCCCATCACAGCACCGGTGGCTACGCGCATCGGGCTGTCGGCAATGCTCACGGCCGCGTTGGACAGGCGACCGGCCAACACGCCCAGGTCATTGCCGTGCAGCTGGGGCACGCACAACACGCGGGGCGCGGCGATACCGTCAGTGATCGCCTTCTGTGCAGTGGTGTACTGAGACCAGGTAACGTTTGGTTCAATGCCCAGTGACGATGCCATGACGAATGCACGACGCCCGTAAGTGTTCTGCAGACCGATCGCGGCTTCGTGCATGTCTTCCAGCTCGCCGCCTTCGGTCACTGGTGCACAGATCACGAACGCTTCGAACGAGTAGTTATGCTGCAGCGCATAGGTCAGCGCGTCCTGCCAGGTCTTATCCGCTGCCAATGGGATCGCCAGGCAGGCCCAGCGATCGCCACCGTTGAGGCGCGCCGCCGTCACCTGGGTTTTCAGGTCGCTGGCCGTAACGCCGAGCATCACGTCCAGGTCGCTGTCGGTGTTCAGAGCAATCACCTGGCCCTGGCTTTTCGGGCCGGTACCGATGAAAAGGAAATAGTTCTCGACCTGGGTGACAGCGCCCTGACTGAGGTTGAGATTGTTGACGCTGACTTTGCCGAGTGCCATGCAGTGCCTCGTTATCGTTGGGAATTAAGGATTTGTTCCAGCACCAGGTTCACCAGCGCGCTGGTTTCCGCTTCGGTGCCGGGGCCGAGGAACTGGCGTTTGGGCAGGGTGATTTCCCAGCTTTGCGCACCAGATGATTCGGATTGTTCGTCGTCCAGGATGCGGATCAGCAGACCCGCCTTGGCGTAGTTCACATGCTCTTGAATCCACGCCACAGACGGACGTGTAAGGGTTTTCTTGCCCGCCTGGCGTACCTTGAAACCGAGACGGCGCAGACGCTTGGCCTGCTTTTCGGTCGCAGCCAGGCCTTCGGGAACCTTGTTCCACTGGCGCATCTGGGCGGCGGTACGACGCTCGGAAACGCCGTTGTGCTGCTGGGTGGCAACCCAACGGGTCAGCGCGTTGCGCCAGCCCAGTTCGGCCTCGTCAGCGTCCAGCCGGGTGACCTCCAGCAGCTTGGCCAGCCCGGCCTCCATCTTCTTTTTGCCCTTCGACGAGCCTTTGCGCGCCTCGAACGGCGTGCCGTCCACGTTCTGCTGATCGCGTTGACGCTTACGGCTTACACTGCGCACGCGCTTGCTGACGTTGTTGAGCAAACGGCGGCGCAACTGAGGGCGCAGCTCCATTAGGGCGAGCTGCTTTTCGACATCGAGCATGCCGCGCACGTCGCGTTCGAAGGTGCTACGCGCCACGGCCAGTCACCTCGCCTTCTTCGGCCACCCACAGCTCATACGGCTTGAAGGCATAGGACTTGTCGCCGACCTTGATCTCGCCGTCATCGTCCTCGGTCAGGTACTGCGATTCGGTGAACTGCAGCTTGATGTCAACGTCCGCCAGGTCGTCATCGAGCATGGTCACGTCAAACACCACCTGGGGCAGGCCGTCACGATCCTGGTCATAGGTTTCCAGCCAGCTGCCGACCAGGGCAAAGAGCCGCGCCGGGTTATCGGCGAAACGCTCGAGCACGATGGTTGCGCCGTAGTTCATGTCGCCCATGCGCATGCCCTTCTGGTCTGGCTTCCAGATCAATTCCACCTGCACCTGGTCGGTCCAGCTATCGAGCTGCTCGGGTTGCACCAGGGCGCACTCGATCAGGTAGGCGGTCAACGCCTTGAGCTTGATCACAGCAGCGCCGCCGTAATGCGGCCACGGCCCTGCAGCGAACGCACAGCGGCCTGGCTGAAGGCGAGAAAGGTTTCCCCGCGTTCAGGCAGTTCCTTGCCCGTGTTCTCGGCAGGCTCGCGACGGGTCACCGTGGCGAACTGGGTGAGCAGGGTCGATTTGGCGCGGCTGTAGACGGCGCGTTTGTAGGTCGCGGTTTGATAGGTGCGCTCAGGCAGCACGCTGGTGTCTGCAGACTCAACGCTTGACACTCCAGCGCCCTGCCATCGCGCTTTAAGCTTGGCCAGGTCGAGATTCACCTCGTGCATGGCCGTGGTCAGTTCAGTGGCCAGCATGTCTACCAGGTACTCCGCCGGCAGGCGGTAACCTTTCTGAAACTCGGCCACAGAGAGGTCAGGCCAAAAGCCGTCGTTCTCGATCGCTTGTTCCACAAAGGTGGTGGGTTTCCCGGAAAAGCTCATTGCTGGCCGCTCAAATAGGGCGGGAAGCCTGTTTTCAGTGGGACGGTCCATAAATGGGCGGCTCACTTCCACAGGTTCCCGCTGGGGGGGTAGTCGGTTATTCGGAAGCCGTCGCCGGCTGTAGTTTTTTCAATACCCGGTGGCAGTTCTTCATGCGGGTATCCACACCGACCTGTGGGTAAAGCTCGGTGGCTCGCTCAAAGTGCTTGAGCGCCGTCTCCCACTCGTCGGCCTCCATGGCACGAATGCCGATCAACTTGTGGTACTTGGCAGGGATCTGCTCTGTCAGGTCCCATTCACCATCAACCCGGGGCAGCAAGTCGGACAGGTACGGCTCCGGACTACGGCTGGCGTGGTATTCGGCATAGGCCCAATCGATCACGGCATCTGCCACAAAGGTCTGAATGTCGCGACGTTTGAAGCGCGCCGGCATTTCCTGGCTTTGCCCGATCGCGAAGTCAGCCAGCTCCAGCCCGTCTTCGAACTGGGCTGTGTCGAACAGCCAGATAATCGCCTGCACCAGGACACGGTTCGGCATCACCAGGCCAGACTCGCAGTAGCGCTGAATGAAGTCCTGGTATTTGGGCAGCAACTCATCACGCTTGAGCGACTGGCGACCTGCCAGGCCCTTGATCGCGCTCAGGCGCTCCAGATCCTGATCCAGCGCCGCTTCCTGCAGCAGCAGGTGCTTGCGGGCATTGGCAGGGCTGTTCAGCGCTTCGGCCGGTGAGTAGGTGACTGCGGCAGTGGCAGACGCCACCACTGCAGCCGCGCCCAGGCTCTGGATCCGACGTTTGTGGGCAAGAGCCAGGCTCATCAGACCAGCTCCACGTTTTCGGTCAGCGCGAACTTTTCCAGCTGCTCGATCACATAGCCTTCGTTACGGCTGTTGTAATCCTCGACGCGGGAGCGTTTCGGGTTGTCCACGGTCTGTTTGCGCCAGCTGGAGTCCTGGTAATAAATCGACAGGTTGTCCCAGCTGGTGACCAGCACGCCGTTGACCGGGAAGAACGGAATGCTGAAGCTCGGCAGGCCACCGTAAGTCGCGATGACCTGGGCGTCTTCCACACGTTCTTTTTCGGTCGGCACGTCGCCTTGCTTGGCGTACAGCTTGGCCTTGTCGGCTGCCAGCAGGTCGGAACCGATGATCGCGATCAGGTCACCACCATCGCGCAGACGCTCGTCCACCATCTGTTTGGTGTCATGCACCAGGGCATCAAGATTGGCGTAGTCGCCGTCCACGCCCAAGGTCACCTTGCCAACGGTTTTGCCTTCCTTGAGCACCTGGGCCGGGATCTGCTCACGGGCGATCTGCAGCCAGCCCTTGTTCACGTCCTGGAGCATCGGGTTAGCGGCGATATCGGTCTGAGCAGCCGCGCTCGTGCCATGGAAACCAACCATGATGCGGTCCAGCGCGATCTGTTTCTGAACGGCAGCGGAGTACTTCTGGTGGAAATCCGGGAATTTCGCCCAGGCGTCGATTTTCGCGTAAGGCAAGCTGACGTCGGATTCGGTGGAAAACAGCTCGTAGGTGCTGTCATCCAGTGCCGATGCGTCCTTGGCTTCACGGTCGGTGGTCTTGGTGTTGGTACGACCAGTGACCGGACCGGATACGCCCAGAAACACCTTCTGACCCTTGATCTCGGTGACTGGTACGACGTTGATGCGCTGCAGGAAGTCCGACTTGGCGGTGATCGCCTCGTTCAGTTCCTGGGCGATCGTCGGCTCCACGCTGAACATCTTACTGGACAGCTCAACACCGTAAGTTTCAGCGATGGCGAGCTGCAGCTGCGCGTACATTTTCGCGCCGTATGTACTCAGATTCTGGGCCATGTCAGAACACCTTTTTCGAAGCGGTGCCGACTGGCCCCTGGTTACGTGGCAACTGACGACCAGTGCCGGTGTTCTGCAGCGCGGAGAACTGCTCCTGCAGTTTTTCCATGCTGGCCAACAAGGCTTTGTTCGTGGCACCGCCCTTACGGCTGAACTCACGATCTGCCTCGGCAGTACTTACGATGCCGTCGACGGCTGTTTGCACGTCATCGATCGGTGCGTCATCAGGCTCTGGAGCCTCTTCCGCGACAGGCTCAATCACGGCCTGAATGCCAGCAGCGACAATCAGCAATTGAGCCAGCAGGGCTTTCAGGGCCGTTGCTGTAGCTTCATCCATTGGGGGGGTCTCGGTTGGGGGGGTGGGTTCAGCGGGCTGGGTGTCCACTGCGAAGCGCTTGAAAAAATTGGTGAGCAAACCGATCAGCGTGCCCACTTCGCCTTCGGGCTTGTCTTCGTCCAGCGATCCGAGCGGGATGGACGCGGCGAAATAGGCGCTTTTGGCGGTTTTGTTCGAAAAGTAGAGTTCCTGGGTGCCAACACTGGCGGGCTCATCAGTCACAGCCATGCCAGTGAGGTAGGCTTTGCCGGTGCCGCGAAAATTCGGAGTGATTTCGATGCTGCTGAACAGTTTCTGGCCCTGGTCATTCAGGTACAGAAGGCGGTCGTTCGGCTTCAACTGAGCCTCCAGCGCCACTTGCCCGGGCTCCAGATCATCGGCTTCCTCGACCAGGCGCACCGAATAAACGGTGCCATGAGAACCGTGCCAACGTTCGTGGTCACACCAGATCACAGCGGTGTAGAGAGACGATTTGTAGGTCTCAGCGATGTCGCGCAGCTCCTGGGGAAGGATCTCGCGACCATCGACGGTCAGGCCGCTGGTGGCGACGCGTTTCCAGAACGAAACAAGGGAACGGGGCATGGGCGTTAACTGCGCTCAATCGGTGATTTGAGCCGCCAAGATAGGGAGCCGCGGAGCCTCCAACAATCAGTAAACTTTTGTCTTGGTCCTATTTCCACGATCTAGGATAAACACGGATTTTAACCCCGCGTTTCCTGCGTTTTCGCCGCATAGACTGCGGCCCATGTACTACTCAACCGAAGTCAAAGAAGCCGCCAAACGCCTGTTTCTGCGTCGCTGCAAAGCGAAGGAAATTCAGGCGCAGCTCAACCTGCCCAGCGTTCGGATCGTCTACTACTGGATCCGCCAAGGTTGCTGGGAGGACATGCTGACCGAAGAGGAGCCGCTGACGGCGGTCAGCCGGCGTATCACCCTGCTCCTGGATAAACCCGGGAGCCTGAGCAAGGCCGATCTGGACGAACTGGCGCAGCTGACCACCATTCGCGAGCGCCTGGCCAAACAGTGCGCCAAGCCTGCACCCACGCCGGTGAGCGATGAGCCACAGGACGGTGGCCAGCGTTCTGATGAACCGCGACGGGAGCGAAAGGACCGGGGGGATCGAGGCGATAAGGGCGGGAAAAAGCGGGAGAAGAAGCAAAAAAACGACATCAGCGACCTGACCGAAGTCGACTTCCTGGATAAATTCATATCCAAGATGTACCGCTATCAGCAGGAGCTGTTCGCCGCCAAGCAGAACCCGCTGACCTGCAGGATCCGGAACATCCTCAAAAGCCGCCAGGTGGGCCTGACCTACTATTTCGCTGGCGAAGCTTTCATGGATGCGGTGCTCAGCGGCGATAACCAGGTGTTCCTGTCTGCCAGCCGCTCACAGTCGGAGATCTTCCGCAGCTACATCATCCAGTTCGCCAAGCAATGGTTCGATATCGAGCTGACGGGCAACCCGATTGTTCTGAGCAACGGTGCAGAGCTGCGCTTTCTCAGCACCAACAGCAGTACCGCCCAGGGCTACCACGGGCACGTCTACGTCGATGAATACTTCTGGATCCGCGACTTCGACAAGCTCAGCACCGTGGCCAGCGCCATGGGTACCCACAAGAAATGGCGCAAAACCTACTTCTCGACGCCCAGCGCCGTATCGCACCAGGCGTACCCGTTTTGGTCAGGCGAAGCTTTCCGCAACAGCAAACGCGGGAAGAAAGCCGACGGCACCTGGCCTACCGAAGAGGCGTACACCCAGGGCGCGCTGTGTCCGGATGGCCAATGGCGCAAAACCATCACCCTGGACGATGCCATTGCCGGCGGCTGCGATCTGTTCGACATCGAGCAGCTGCAGCTGGAGTACGACGAGGACAAGTTTCAGCAGCTGTTCTACTGCAAGTTCATCGACAGCACGCAGAGCGCATTCGGCCTCAAGGATCTGGAGCGCTGCTACTCCGATCTGTCGCTGTGGGAAGACTACAACCCCGATCTGGAGCGGCCATTCGGCAACAGCCCGGTCTGGCTGGGCTACGACCCGAGTCGTACCCGGGACGACGCCACCTGTGTGGTGGTCGCGCCGCCGCTCGAACCCGGGGCAAAGTTCCGGATCCTGGAAAAGCACAGTTGGCGTGGCCATTCGTTCACCTACCAGGCCGCCCAGGTCAAAAAGCTCACCGAGCGCTTCAACGTGCAGCACATCGGGATCGATGTCACCGGCGTGGGCTATGGGGTGTTCGACCTGGTGCGCGACTTCTACGC
The DNA here is from genome assembly GCF_900602065.1 of Pseudomonas viridiflava. GTDB lineage: Bacteria > Pseudomonadota > Gammaproteobacteria > Pseudomonadales > Pseudomonadaceae > Aquipseudomonas. Next base: position 409,634 of record NZ_UWFN01000265.1, read on the forward strand.
CAAAGTCACACCGATCCACTACAGCCTCGATACCAAAAACACCCTGGTGCTCAAGGCTCAGGACACGATTCAGGGCAGCCGCATCGAATGGGACGCCGGCTGGACGGACATCGCTCAGGCCTTCCTGACCATCAAGCGGGGCACAACCACCAGCGGCCAGATCACCTACAGCGCATCGCGCACCGAAGCCACCGGCCATGCCGATATCGCTTGGGCGGTGATGCACGCCCTGGCAAACGAACCCCTCAACATCAACAAGCGGCGTCGCAGCCGCTACGTCACGAGCACCCACAGCAGCCATGGCCAACAAACGCAGAAAGCCTCAGGTAGTCCAACGACCGCAGCAACCCATGCGGTCATTCACCTTCGGGGAACCCGAGCAGGTCCTGTCGGGGAACATCGGCGAGTACGTGGGGGTGTTCCCCAGCGACGACGGCGAAATCTACAAGCCGCCTGTGTCACGCACGGGGTTGGCCAAGCTGCTGCGCGCCAACGCACACCACGGCGCCATCCCGAAGTTCAAGCGCAACCTGCTGCTGCGTGAGTTCATCGCCTCGGCAGGCTGCAGCACACAGACCATGGGCCGCGCTGGCCTTGATTACATGGTGTTCGGGGAGTCGTATTTCTATCGAAACTCCAACGCCTTCGGCCAAGTCCTGGAGCTGCAGCACCTCCCGGCCATCAACATGCGGGTCAAGGTCGACGGAGGCTTCGTGATGTTGCTGCCGGACAACAAGGAACTGGAGTTCGCCCAGGACGAGATCGAGCACGTGCTCGACTACGACGTCGAACAGAACATCTACGGCGTCCCGGACTACCTGGGCGGTCTGCAGGCGCTGTTGCTCAACGAAGCCGCGACTCTGTTTCGCCGGCGCTACTACAGCAACGGTGCGCACGCCGGATACATTTTCTACACCAACGACCCGGACCTGACCGAGGAAGACGAGGACGAGCTGCGCTCCCAGATCAGCGCCAGTAAGGGCGTGGGCAACTTCAGATCGATGTTCGTGAACATCCCGAACGGCAAGGAAAACGCTATTCAGATCATCCCCGTGGGTGACTTCCAGGCGAAGGACGAGCTGGAGAAGGTCAAGAACATCACCCGTAACGACGTGATCGCCGCCTGGCGCATGAACCCCGCGCTGGCAGGAATCATCCCGGAGAACAGCGGCGGCTTCGGCGATATCGAGAAGATCGATCGGGTGTACACAAGCAACGAGATCCGGCCCATCTGTCAACTTTTCGACCAGGTGAACGATACCTTGCGAGCAGACAGGCGAATCGCCTGGCGAGAAACGCCATCAGCAGGTGAAAACACTACAGAAGGTGTCTAGCTAAGAGAATGCCACTACAGATTGTGGCAAAATGCTGGCAATTGGCTGCCCCTGGGGAGGGACACGAGATGCGGGTTACATGTAAGTGCGGACACAAGGGGCGGATTTCGTCGACTGAGAGGTTTTCGGTGGACTTCGCAAAACTGTATTGCCAGTGCCTGGACGCGAAATGCGGGCACACCTGGGTGGCAAATCTTTCGTTTTCACATACGCTCAGCCCGTCCGCGCAGGCTATGGACCGGCTGCTCTTCGACAGCCTCAAGAACTTGTCACGGACCCAACAGCGGGAGCTGTTCGATCAGTTGGGGGCGGCGTGATGCTGGGCGGGAACGCCAGCCGAAATGGCCAGCGTTCAATAACTGATTTGGGCACGATTGTGAGTCTTACTCGTCGTCAGCCGACTCGGCTAAGAATCCGGCTATACGCCGGATTTGTTTTCGACTGCTCTCGGGCATCTGGCGATAGAGCTGCAGCAAGCGTACTTCTAGATCAGTCAATTCTGACCACTCATAACCAACAGTTTCGCGATAACGACTTTCATATGTCTTGCGATCCAACATGCGTATTTCTCCATTAAGTGCATGACTGAATCGACGTTATCGGGGCAAGTACCGCTTTGCAGAACGCAAAAGGCTGGATTACATGACACATCTAGATTTGCTGCGAAGTTCCCATCGCCTCGGCGGCCATCGACTTCACAATGCGTCGAACCGTTTTTTGGTCATCTGCGGGCAATTGCCTAAATTGCTCGATCAATTCTACTTCGGCCTGATCAAGCCCTTCTGCAGGGGGCCGCGAGCGCAGTCCAGTAAGCACGTAGCCCGCGTCTACCTTGCACTCCGTCAAGGCCGACACATACCTCAGATCCAACGAATTCGCGCCCAGTTCGTAGTTCTTCTGCGTCCCCCGACTGACCCCTAACAGCGTTCCAAACTCAGTTTGATTCATGCCAAGGCGCTCACGCTCTTCCCTTAGGCGATCACCAACTCCATCAGCTATGAGCATTTTTTTATTCACACCCTATTGACCTGATCATTTTTTTGACCAAGAATCACCACAGACAAACAGAAACCACCACAAACAAACAGAGTACACATCATGCCCGCCACCGTTACGCCCGAGCAAGCCCGGGCCGCTCTCGATCACAAGGGGGTCAGCATCGCGGAATTCAGTCGCCAGCACGGACTGAACAAAAATTTAGTCAGCGACCTATTGAACGGTCGGCTCAAAGGTCGCCGCGGGGAGGCACATCGCGCCGCAGTGTTGCTAGGTATCAAAAACGGCGTGATCGCACAGTAATGGCACAGGTCAGCAGGGAAAAGCAGAACATGAAAAGCCCAGTTCTAAAGACTCGCCGCGAAGTAGTAAGCGCAATTATTTGCAGCTATCCAGGCGGTCGCGAATGCGCTGCCGCTCGCATCGGCCTGGCATTGAAGAAGTTCGACAACCACGCCTATGAAAACAACAACAGCCGGCCCTTAAGCGACGCTCAGCTTTACCAGCTTGAGCAAGAAGCTGGCACGCAGCATTTCCCTAACTACGTCGCTTCCATGTATGGCGGTTTGTTCGTCCCGGTCCCGGATCCGGATGAACTGGATAACGTCGAAATGTATGCGCTCTCCGTTCAAGTATCTGCAAAGCGTGGGTGTGTCGACCAAGAGATTGCCAAGGCCCTTGCGGACGGTGTGATTAACGAGGCCGAGGCAGAGCACATTCTCAACGCACACAACCTGCACATGGCCGCACGCCACGCCGAAGTGCTGTCAGCCATCGATCTGTACCGCGCCAAATCAGGGACCGCCCAATGAACAATGAGCCTGCAGTACAGGAATATCAGGACGTGCTTAAAGCGGCTGCTTTGGCTTTCCTGGAGCGCCACCAGTGCGAGCACCTGGGCAATGACCAGCAGTTGTTTGCCCGTGCTGTTCAACACCTCGTCGCTGACTACGACGTTCTGACTCAGATGGCCGAACGAATGGTTCACCTGGCCTGCAGCGACATGAGCGTGATTCGCGATCGGCAACGCCTCGACGTCCTCAACAGCTCGACAACCCATTCGGTGATTGTCGACCCAACAACCGGCCACGCCTGGGCAATCCCGGTCAGCCTGATCTACGAACGCATCATCAACGCACCGGACAACGGGCGTTACCGCTTAGCCAACTCGTAACACCAAACCCAACACATTGCCTGCCCCACACCCCGTGGGTTTGGGTGAGCTGCGCCCGAATTCGAGGTTTCACGATGGGAAACGCCGTAATTGTTACCACCCAACTGCCGCCGGCAGAGGCTGAAGCCTTGCTGGCAGCCCTGCGTGAACAGTACCGACTGAACCTCAACGAGTACTGGTATGCCGACCAATTCCGCCTGGTGGCGGATGGTCTGCGCCATGGCGCAATCATCGCCCACGTCCCGGTAATGGCCGCGCAAAAACGCCTTATGGCAGCCCTGTCCCACAGCCTCAACGCAGTGAAGCAATCATGAGAGACGATCTACGTCACGACGTCCTGCAGCGCATCGAATCCGACTTCGGCCTCAAACACCGGCCCGGCACCGATTACATGCGCGGCGGCACCTGCCCAAAATGTAATAAAAGGGAGCTGTACACCCGCTTTGAGAAACCTTGGCAGCTCAACTGTGGACGTCAAGAAAAATGCGGCCACACCGTACATGTCAAAGAAATCTATGCCGACCTTTTCGAAGACTGGAGCAAGCGCGTTCCGGCTACTGAAAACGCGCCTTCGGCTACAGCACGGGCGTATCTGGAGTTTTCCCGTGGCTTCGATATTTCACTGATCGGTAACTGGTTTACCCAGGACACATACTACTCAAGCCAGCACAACGCCGGCAGCGCTACCGTTCGGTTTGCCTTGGAGAAAGGCGGGTATTGGGAGCGGCTGATCGACAAACCCGCACGCTTCGGGAAGATGAAAGCTCGGTTTATGCCAGGCGAGAGCTATAAGGGCGTCTGGTGGTGTCCGCCGAACGTCGACCTGGCCACCGTTAAAGAGCTATGGATTGTCGAGGGTATCTTTGATGCGATCGCCCTGGGGCACCATGACATTGCCGCCGTATCTGCCATGTCCTCCAACGCATTCCCGGCTGACTCTCTTAAATCACTGGCAGCAGCACGCCAGGGCAGTCTGCCGAAGCTGGTATGGGCGCTGGATAACGAACCCGGTGCACACGCTTACACGAAGCGCTGGGTGCGTATGGCTCGCGAGCTGGGCTTTACTTGCGAAGCGGCGCAGATCCCCCAGCGCGATAACAGAAAGGTCGACTGGAACGATCTTCACCAGCGTTGGCAGTTCCTGGACGAAGGCGAGAAGCGCGATGTTCAGGTCGACAAAGACATAACCACCGCCCGCCACTTCGGTGCTCTTCTGATCGCTGAGAACGCGACCGAAAAAGCCCTGGTCATGTTCGATTGGAAGCGCCGGAGCGAATTCCACCTGGAGTTCGGCAACCGCCTTTACTGGTTCAGACTCGATCTGGACAAGTACAACAAAGCGATCCAGGAGCTGGAAGAAAGCGAGCACCACGACGATCAGCAGCTGAACAACAAACAGATGCGGGCAAAGGCCATGCAACAGTGCGGTGCGCTGCAGCGGATCGCCACCTGCAATCCGAAAGCCCTGTACTACCAGGAAAACAAGCTGACCGACGAGTCTTGGTACTACTTCCGGATCACGTTTGCTCACGATGCTGCGCCGATCAAGAACACCTTCACCAGCTCGCAGATCTCCTCCTCTGCCGAGTTCAAGAAGCGCCTGCTTGGCATCGCCCCGGGCGGGATGTTCACCGGGACCACACAGCAACTGGACGCGTTTATCGAAGAGCAGACAGATGCGCTCAAAACCGTCCAGACCATCGACTTCACCGGCTACACCAAAGAGCACGGCGCTTATGTCTATGGCGACGTAGCGGTGCGCGACGGGAAAGTGTTCAAGCTCAATGAAGAAGACTTCTTCGACATGGAGCGCCTGAGCATCAAGACGCTTAGTCAGTCGGTGATTCTCAACCTGAACACCGATCTCGAGAAATTCGATACCGAGTGGCTGGACATCATCTGGGAATGTTTCGGTCCCAAAGGACTGGTCGCGCTCGCCTTCTGGTTCGGATCCCTGTTCGCGGAGCAGATCCGCCAGTACCAGAAAAGCTACCCCTTCGCCGAAATCATCGGTGAGCCTGGTGCGGGTAAATCCACCCTGATCGAATTTCTGTGGAAGCTTTGCGGCCGTATCGATTACGAGGGCTTCGACCCAACCAAAGGCACGCCAGTTGCTCGAGCACGGAACTTCGCCCAAGTCGGCAACCTGCCCGTGGTGCTGATCGAGTCAGAGCGGGAAAAGACCGACGGCAGCCAGACCAAGCAGTACGACTGGGACGAACTCAAGACCGCCTACAACGGCCGCAGCGTTCGCTCCACCGGCGTTAAGAACAACGGCAACGACACACGTGAACCGCCGTTCCGTGGTGTCGTGGTGATCGGTCAGAACCATGCGGTGAATGCGTCCGAACCCATCCTGCAGCGTCTGGTGCACATCGCCATGACCAAGGATGGTCAGACCCCACAGACCAAGCTGTTGGTGGAGAAGCTGGAGCGTATGCCGGTCGACCGCGTGAGTGGGTTTCTGGTCAAGGCCACGATGAAAGAAAGCAGCGTGATGCAGACCGTCCGTGAACAGGTACCGATTTACGAACAGCAGCTGCTGGCCCTACCTGAGATTCGCACCGTCCGGATTGCCAAGAATCACGCCCAGTTGCACGCGCTTGTCGACGCCTTGGTACACGTCGTACCGCTGACCAAGCAGCAGATCAAAGCCACCCATGCAGAGATCCAGAGCATGGCCAAAGAGCGCCAGTTGGCGATCAACGCAGACCACCCGATCGTCGTTGAGTTCTGGGAGTTGTACGAGTACCTGAACAGCACCGCCGGTGGCCTCAACCATTCCCGAAACGAGGGGCTGATCGCGGTGAACCTGAACGACTTTGCGAAGGAAGCGGCAGAGAAACGCCAGAAGGTGCCCGACCTGACCGAGCTGAAACGCCACCTGAAAACCAGCAAGTGCCCCAAATTTATCGAAACCAACCGGAACGTGTGTTCGGCCTGGGACGTCGACGCGGCTAACAAAGCCAAAACCGTACGGTGCTGGATTTTCCAGGCCGCTTGATGAACGCACAGAGGAGTACCGGCAATGCAAGTTGAAGTCGTTATCGAATCCCGCACCACGGATGCAGCAGACCAGATTCCCTTTCTCATCGCCTGCCTCAAGGAGACCAGCGACGGCATGCCTATCGTCCACGCGGATGCGTATGCGGTTGAGGGGCTGCTGGGGATTTTGGAGATTCGCGCCGCTCGCGGTGAGCGGGAAATTCTGGTGATGGGCTGCAGCCGTGACCACATTCAAGCGGTTTTGGAATGGCAGTCAGAGACAGATGGCAACGTCGATCTGAAGGACTTGGTAATTCACCTGGTGCGACCGGTTCCGGCTGAACAGAGCGCCGGTTAACCCCGGTAAAGCAAGGGCGTCGAGGAGTTCGTACCTCCCCGACACCAACCACCACAGAGGGCAACACCATGCAAGCACAGCACCAAAGCAGTGGCGGCACGAAGGCTACCACAACACCCGAACAAAGCGCGCAAGCCACCCGCCACCTGCTGACGATCCGCATCGTTGGTACAGCGCTTTTCGAGTACCAGGTACGCAAGACCCCCGATGCCCGTGTCCGGCTCGAGTCGTTGGCCACTTTCGCAATGGCACAAGGCGACCTAACCGAAATCGAGGCACTGGTCGTCGCCAATGTACTTGCCATACCTACTAAATCTATCCAGCAGCAGGGCCGAAATCATGTCTGAGCAAACCAATATCAAGCGTTTCAAAGTAAGCGAGTCCTGGAAAGATTACGAGGTGCTGCTTGAGGTCAATCTCGATGTGTTGACGCCTGATCGGGCCGCCATGATCAACAGCTACCTTTCCGACGATAAAACCAGGTTGATGGATGAAGATGGCGACGTCATACGCGTTGCGATCCGAATGGCTGGCTCCACCATGATCAGGATCATGCTCGAGCAAGGTGGGGCAGGTTTCACCCCGGCCTTCAAGAATATATTCGGTGACAATCCCGGCCTCATCTGGACCCACGACCTGCATAGTACCGACGGTTTTGGCGGCTGTGAGGCGGACGAGAAGCCTTATGGCTGGTGCGGTATGCGGGTGATAGGTGCCGAAGTCGACGTGCCCGGGTTCTTTGAAGTCGAGCTCAAAGAATTACCAGCCCCGACGGAAGACTGACCATGCAGGGAACAGAAAGAATCCGACCACCGCTGGCCAGCCATCGCCTTGACCTGCCAAGCATCTGCGATATCTGTGAATTCGCACGATCAATTCCAAGACACCAGCTCTGCAGCAAGATCCGTCAGCAGCGCAAAGCTGATGAATGGGCGGCAGTCATGGCTGAAAATAAAGCTGCTCGAGCAGCGAGGGAGAAGCGCTATGCCCGGTGAGGATCAACCAGGAACGGTTGATCTGATCCGCTCGCTGCATGAACTGATCCGACAGCTACAGCGTCCGGCGGTTGCGCCAGAACATGAACTGTGGACCTCGCAGGACATAGCTGCCTACCTGAAACTGTCGGGCGACACTGTAGAGCGTAGGATCGTTGTTCAGCCGAGTTTCCCCATGAGCGTCCAACCTTGTGCAACGGGAGTGAAAGCGGCGAAAAGATGGTTTGCGGCAGAGGTTATTGTTTGGTTGCGCCAACATCGTGCGAGATTGCCCGTCGCTAGGCGAGCCAGACAAACCGCGTGAATGAAAGCCTGCGTACCCCGCAGGCTTTTTTTATCCCAGACGTTCAGCCACTTCGGATGCCGTGGCGTTGTAGTAAATCATCAGGGATTTGAGATCCTTGTGACCGGTGATACGCGCCAGGTCCAACACCTCAACCTTGCGGGCAAGCCGCGTAATGGCTTCATGCCGGGTGTCATGAAAGGTCAGGCCATCAATTTTTAGCTCGTCTCGGATCTTGCGAAACATAGTGTCCGCCGATGCCGACTCGAGCTTGAATAAGCGATCGCTACCGCCCTTCCCTTCCAACATCGGCACCAACAACTCTCCCGCCCGCTTACTCAACGGAACATTCCGAGTAGAGCCATTTTTTGTTTTGGGTAGATGAACGAAGCGCTCGCGCAAATTCACCCACTTCGCGGTCATACCCAAGATCTCGCCTTGCCTCATTGCAGTTTCGATAGCGATGAGGAATGCATACGCCAACTCTTGCAGCAGAGTCACCGGCGGCTGCCCCTCAACATAGCCAAACCGATTGATCAGCGCGCTAATTTCACCGGTAGCAACACGTCGTTCGCGAGGCGGGCCATTACTCGGCCTTTTGGCATCTCGAACAGGGTTGACCAGGCACGTTTTCCACTCCCGCCTAGCGATTTCAAACACGGAAGATAGAAGTGTCATCTCACGCCGCACAGTCGAGCTCTTGACCTTTTTCAGCCGCCCATCCCGCCATTGAGCGACCTGCTCTGACGTGATGTTGCCCATAAGCTCTCCTACCCATTCAAGCTCCCGGTCAAACCTATCCAACCGAAGTTCCTCCCAACGCTGGCCTTCCTTGGTAGGAGAAACATCCCGTTTGTATCTGCCCAGGGCTTCCGAAACAGTCATCGAGACGCTTGCGCGGGATGTCCCGCTCTGAGCCATGATTTCAGTTTCACGAGCAATTGCCCATGCGACGGCTGCAGCCTTGGTATCGAACGTTTGGGAGTCACGCACACCCAGCTTCACCACCTCGGCCCTCCAACCACCGCTCCGTTTCCTATATGAAGCCATACACCCTCCTGGCGTAAAAATGGCGTAAAGGCTAACACGGAGAAACACGAACCTGCCGTCTGCTGTCGTTGGTGAACATCAGTTTCGCCCAGCGTGGCCGGGGATTACCGGTTTTTGCCGCTACCTGCCGTTTACTGTCACAGGACTCCCGTGTCCCCCTCGGGGCACCACGACACACTTCAAGCTGCTGCTCAATGCAGCTTGAATACAAAGAAACCGGCCATTGCGCCGGTTTTTTTGTGCTTGATTATCGGACCACCCCACCTGCAGAACAAACGCCCAGCAATTTAGAACCCGATCCCATTTCCCCAGTCGAACAGCGCATGTTTTATCCCAAGGATATGGAATTCATGCCTCTGCGCTTCGCTTCGATCTCCCTCGCCGCCTTTACCTTGCTCAACCTCGCCGCCTGTACTCACTACCGCTATGTCAAACCTGAAACCGAGCAGGGACAACGCTGTGTCGCCCAGCTGGATGCAAGAGTCCAGTCCTGTGAAAAGCTCGCGGAGGAAAGCGTTCAGGGCCAGCGGGCGACTTACGAAGGCCGAATGGTTGGCTATCGAGCGTGCATGCAGCAGACCCCAGCGACCCCGCAAATTTCCAACCCCTGTGGCTCGGAGCCGGTCGACCCTGGCGCGGCGCAAAGCAAGATCTGTCGGCAGAATTACAAAGAGTCGTTCATTGACTGCGGCGGTCGCCTGGAAGAGATCAAGGATAGCCAAGCCTCTCATCCCGCTAAAGGCGCAACACCATGACGTCACAACCGAGCTACCTCTTCGCCTCGCTGAGGCAGCCCGATGATGCAGGCGTTACCGCACTGGTAACGTTCGGCCTGGTGACCACGGAAGATGAGGTTTTTTATCTGGTTATTCGCTATATCGATTACCCAAACATCGTTGAAGGCGACCATCTCTATCATTCACTTGAAGAAGTGCTTGAAGCTGCAAGCGCGGAGTACGGGATAGGCCCACCAGATTGGCGAGACCTTTCGGCGGATGAAATCAGCGAAGTTGGAGCAAATATTCGCTGACGTTTCAGTATCGCTCTGATTGTGAGAACGCAAGTTACCTATTCCTCACTGTCAAACCTTATCGCCTACTCACCTGCACACCCATCTGATCCGTATTTTTCTCCCCCATCTGAATCTGTATTGCAATCGCCCTCCCCCTGATAATAAAGCCACCCCGACAGCCTGAACCCTTCAACTGATCGGGTCGTTCTTGACGTGATTCTGAACGTGCTACATCACCCATCTTCGGGAGGCCTTATGGGCAAGCTTACGATCTACATGGCGATCTTTTTAGTGGCTGCAATCGGCGTGGGCCTGCTGGGTACCATTCCTCCGGGCTGAGGAAGGCGCGGTATCGACCGACAAGACTGGACACAAAGTACCCGTTTGATCTGCATGACACTGTAGGGGCCACAACTACACTTTCCTTTTTATGGAGGAAAGACCATGTCAGTGCCTGATGACCCCACCCCTGCCTTGCTTGCCAGCCTCGACCAAAACATCAACGCGCTACGTGCGGCCATGGACGAGGTTCGAATCTGGCTCGATGAGCGCGGCGCAGTAGACGCCGCCGACAGCATCGCCAGCCACTTACAGATCATCGAAGACAACACCGACGGCATTACGGCCGGGATGGCTGATCTGGTGGCGCGCTGGAAACCGGAGAGTCAGGCTGATCCTGAGGATTGATTGCGAATCTGGTCTGGCCACCCAGCTCTGCCTGCAGGATTGCATTCCACTGTGGGAGCTGAGCTTGCTCGCGATAAGGCTGGACTCGGTTCACTTTAGATCGCGTCCGGCCTTATCGCGAGCAAGCTCGGCTCCCACAGAGACGCGCTGCCCTGACCGATCTGCAAGATCTGCAGCCTGAGACGAGCAATCAAACCAAGCCCGGTCTAATCCGGGCCTGGTTGATCAATCACCCCGAAACCTGATTCGCAAACTGCCCCACCGCGTTCACTACCTGCTTGGCCCCGTCCTGAATCTCGACGATGACTCTGCCTGCCTGACCTGACAGCTCCAGGCCTTGTTCTGCCTGTTTTTTACCGTGTTCGATAACGCCCACGGCTTGTTCTGCCAGTGCCTGGTTTTTCTGCACCACGTCGACAATTTCGGCGGTGGCGGCGCTGGTGCGGGAAGCGAGTTGGCGGACTTCGTCGGCAACAACGGCAAAGCCTCGGCCTTGTTCACCAGCGCGGGCGGCTTCGATGGCGGCGTTGAGGGCCAACAGGTTGGTTTGATCGGCAATGCTGCTGATGGCAGTGATGATCGAACCGATGATTTGCGATTGCTTGTCGAGTGCGCCGATGCCCTCTACGGCGAGCTCCATCTGCGAAGCCAGGGCGCGCATGACGTCGACGGTTTCCTTGACCACGATGCTGCCTTTGCGTGCAGTTTCGTCGGTGTGTTTGGAAATCGTGAAGGCAATTTTTGCCGCTTCGGAAACGGCCTCTTCGCGTTCGACTTGCTCAGTGATAACAGTCGCGAATTTCACGATTTTGTAGAGACGATTGTGCGCGTCTGTAACCGGGTTGTAAGAAGCCTCCAGCCAGACCGAATGACCACGGCTGTCGATACGTTTGAAGCGATCGACCACGAACTCACCACGGCGCAGCTTTTCCCAGAACACTTGATACTGCTGGGAGTTGGCTTCCTGTGCCTCACAGAAAATACTGTGGTGTTTGCCAACCACTTGCGCCAGCGAGTAGCCCATGGAATCCAGAAAGCGCTGGTTGGCAGTCAGCACGTTGCCGCTCAAATCAAATTCAATAACCGCGGTGGAGCGTTGCAGCGCTTCGATCAGGTTCTCGTGCTCACGGGAAGTCTCGATGGTGCGCGTCAGGTCACTGGCGTACAAAGAGAACTGTATGACCTTGCCAGCGCTGTTGGTCACCGGCTGAACAATCACCCGCAGCCACGCCTCTTTCTGGTCGCCACGGAAAATCTGCAGGGCGCCCGCCCAGTGCTTGCCTTGCTGAATGGCTTTGCTCATGCGCGCAAAGTGGTCGGTACTCTGAGCGTACTTGGGGACCAGCTCTACCAGCAAACGGCCGACCAGCTCTTTACTCGTGTAGCGCATTTCCTGTTCAAACTTACTGTTAACTGACTCGATTTTGCCGCGCTCATTGAGGTTGATGGACAGCATTTCAATCTCAAGACTGTCGCGTACCTGCTCCATGGTCGAAAGCTTTTCGCTTATCGTTAATAACTCCTGCTTCAATCGTTTATTGAAAATCATAAAGCAGTCACTCCGCACACATTTTTTATAGAGGCAGGCAAGCGCAATCAAAAGTGATTATTCGCCGTGTCTAGGCTTGATAACGGCAGCGACGTCTAAGACTTGAGGCTCTAAAACAAGGTTTTGCAGCGCAGTGAGGTAACTCGCGGATTAACGCGGGATACACAGTTGAATAAATTAGATAATTGAAAAATTGGATCCAGAATACACCCGTACTTCAGGTGGGTTATTAACGAAACAACCGGGTGTTTCTATAATTAAATAGTGGTTTTTTATCCATCGTCAAAATGTGAAAAATTCGCTCATGTTCGATCCATGCGCAGTACTTTGCGCCACCAGGGTTGTTCCCATGTTTGAGGCGCAGGCATGACCTCGTGGGTCAGCCAGCGACGCAAGGCACGGTTTTCCGGGACGTAGTGGTGAACCAGAAAGATCGCAGCGCAAGCTGGCCCCACGCTAGCAATCCAAAAAAATCCAACGCCCCCTCTCACACATCCGGTCGAATCCAAATACCTGCCGGTTCTTGAATTTTTCGGCCGCTGGTCAACTTTCCGGAACGGCGCTTCTCCTCGATTGCTCTCTTTCCTGTGGCCACGCAGATGACCACACAGCCGTTTTGGCCAAAATAAAGTTGAGGATTGAAACCATGTTTATGCATAACCGACGTTTGCAATACACCGTGCGTGTAGCAAGACCGGATCCGGGGTTGGCTAATCTTCTACTTGAGCAGTTTGGTGGAGCCCAGGGGGAATTGGCAGCCGCCGCGCGCTATTTCACGCAAGCCCTGGCCGAGGAAGATGCAGGCCGCAAAGACCTGTTGATGGACATCGCTACAGAAGAGCTGAGCCACCTGGAGATCATCGGCTCGATCATCTGCATGCTCAACCGTGGCGGTAAAGGCCAACTGGCCGAAGGCATCCAGGAAGAAGGCGAACTGTATCGGGCGATCAATGGCGCCGGTAACGATTCGCACATCACCAGCCTGTTGTACGGCGGCGGTGCGCCGCTGACCAACTCGGCCGGCGTGCCATGGACTGCCGCCTACGTCGATACCATTGGCGAACCGACTGCCGACTTTCGCTCCAACATCGCCGCCGAAGCGCGGGCGAAGATCGTTTACGAACGCCTGATGAACGTCACTGATGATCCCGGTATCAAAGAGGCGCTGGGCTTCCTGATGACCCGGGAAATAGCCCACCAGAAGTCGTTCGAAAAGGCACTGCAATCCATTCAACCGAACTTCCCGCAAGGCAAGCTGCCGGGCATGCCGGAATTCACCAACGTCTACTTCAACATGTCCAACGGCGGCCCTGACCTGCGCGGCCCGTGGAACGAAGGGGAAGAGTGGGAATACGTCGAGTCGCCTGAGCCTGCTGTTGACGGCGGCGATGGCAGCGCCTCGGTGGTGCTGTCATCTGACGATGAAGAAGTGCTGCTCAACCTGAAAAACCGAACCATGTCCGATCCGGATTCAAACCCGATCACAGCGGCTGATCTGGGCTCCGGCTTCGTACAAGGAAAGAGCGCTTGATCACAACACAACGCAATGATCTGCCCACCAACGAGCCAGGAGGTCGTCATGGATTTATCGGAACACTCGCCCCATCAGGATTTCGAATCGCTGGAGGCTGAACCTGCGGTATTTGATTCAACGCTGAAAAGCTTTGATCAGCAGGCGCTCAACCTCAAACGCGGCTTTCGGGTGAATCAAACACTCCACAGCCTGCGTACACTCGGGCAATTGACCCGAGAGCTTCAGTCGAAATCTGGTAGCCGTTATGCAGCAATCAGCTATCGGTCAGGCCCGCCGCCAGAGTAAAGACCAGTGACGCACTGCATTACAAACAAGAGCAGGCCCCTTACCGGACCTGCTCTTTTTTATTCATTCGCCGATTCTGAAAAGGGCTCAGGCGGTGTAGCGATGCGGCCGGTGGTTAACGGCGATGATCAGGTTGAGCACGATGGCGCCCGCGATGGAGGCCAGCAGTATCGGCAGGCTCACGAGGTACAGCGAACCCAGTACGACGAGTACGTCCACGACCATTTGCAATTTGCCCGCGCGCAGACCGATGCGGTCCTGCAGGTACAGCGCGAGGATATTGATCCCGCCCAGGCTTGCCTTGTGACGGAACAGGACGATGAACCCAAGGCCCATCATGATGTTGCCGAACAGCGCCGCGTAGATAGGCTGCAGTTGATCGATGTGGATGAACCGCGCATGCAGTTCAGAGAACACTGACACCAGCGCTACCGAGCAGAAGGTCTTAATGGTAAACGCCCAGCCCATGCGGCGAATGGCCAGGTAATAGAACGGCAAGTTAATGAGGAAGAACGCCACACCGAATGACAAATGGGTCGCGTAGCTGATCAAAAAGGCGATCCCGGCGCTGCTACCGGTCACCCCGCCCACTTGGCGAAGCATCATTACCCCGAAGGACACCATCAATGTGCCGATGACGATCGCAAATATGTCTTCGAAAGTGGAGTGCTTGACGGTTTGCGTGGCGGCGATCTGGGTCATGGCGAACTCTTGAAAGGCGTAAGGATGAATAGCAGGCAAGCAGAGCACTGCAAACCAAAGCGCGCATAGATTACCCAGAAAAAGACCAATGCGCGCTAAAAATAGATAAATATGCGTGTATCACGCACAAACAATCAAAAAACGCACTACTTATGCACCACACCGCACTGCAGTGGTGCGTCGTATCGCGCTTGTCAAATAACCCGCCGCTGCTGGAGTGAATGGAGACTCCTGGTAGGAGCGAATTTATTCGCGAAAGCGGTGTATCAGATGCAGATACTTTCCAGCAGAAATGCCTTCGCGAATGAATTCGCTCCCACGAGAAACAGTGCAGTCAGGTGTTTATGCGGTGAATGCCCCCGTAAACCGCGAACGATGGCATCGGTGAGCATTGTCAGGCAGGATTACCGCCGCTTTATCACTTAACTTTCGAGTGTTGCCTGCCATGAATAATAAGAAACTTTGCATCACCGCTACCCTGCTGTTCAGTTGCTCCAGCGTCGCCCTAGCGCAGGATTCAGGCTCTCACCTGGACAAGGTGTTGCAGTCAGGTGTGTTGGCCGTTTGCACCACCGGTGATTACAAGCCCTACACTTTTCTGCGCGAAGATGGCGAATATGAAGGCATCGACATCGAAATGGCCCGCACGCTGGCGCAAAGCCTTGGGGTGAAAATCCAGTGGGTACCGACCACCTGGAAAACCCTGATGCCGGACATGCTTGCCGGTAAGTGCGATGTGACCATGGGCGGTGTGTCGGTGACGCTGGAGCGCCAGAAGAAAGCCTTCTTCAGTAACACGCTGGATGTGGACGGCAAGATCCCCCTGACCCGCTGCGAAGATCAGGCGCTGTATCAAACCATCGAGCAGATCAACAAGCCGTCCGTGCGTTTGATCGAGCCCGCCGGCGGTACCAATGAAGCCTTTGTTCGCGCCCATCTGCCAGCAGCGCAGTTGGCTTTCCATGACAACAAAACCATTTTCCAGGAGCTGCTGGACAAGAAAGCCGACGTGATGATTACCGATTCATCCGAAGCCTTGTACCAGCAGAAGCGCATGCCCGGGCTATGCGCGATCAACCCGACGCGCTACATGCAGTACGGCGAAAAGGCTTACCTGCTGCCACGGGACGACATCACCTGGAAGGCCTATGTCGATCAATGGCTGCACCTGAGCAAGGCGACCGGTACTTATCAGACCGTGGTCAGCCACTGGCTGGCGGTGCCGGGGCAGTAATTCCCCCATAGACTCATTCGATGATGCGTAGGAGCTGCCGAAGGCTGCGATAGCGGTGTGTCAGGTCAAAGGCTTCGCAGCCTTCGGCAGCTCCTACAGGAATACATTCCAACTCAATAAATCGTGCATATGGCTTCGTTCTTGCTTTGTCCGCAGCATCCTTCCGATCGTCGAGCTCGACTCTTATGAAAAACATGAAACACAGCGCAACAGCCGCCCTGCTCTTCGGGCTGTCGAGTTTTGCCCAGGCACAAGAATTGCCGTCTCATCTGGACAAGGTGCTGCAAGAAGGACAACTGGCGGTGTGCACTACAGGGGATTACAAACCGTATTCTTTCCTGCGCGAGGATGGTGAATACGAAGGCATCGATATCGAACTGGCGCGCGCTCTGGCGCAAAGTCTGGGCGTAAAAGTGCAATGGGTGCCGAGCACCTGGAAAACGCTGGTGCCGGACATGGTGGCCGAGAAGTGCGACATCGCCGTAGGTGGCATCTCGGTAACGCTAGAGCGCCAGAAGAAGGTCTTCTTCAGCAGCACGCTGGACGTCGACGGCAAGATCCCGCTGGCGCGCTGTGAAGATGTGGCGCTGTATCAAACCATCGAGCAGATCAACAAGCCGACGGTGCGCCTGATCGAACCGGCAGGCGGCACCAACGAAGCCTTCGCCCGTGCGTTCCTGCCCAATGCGCAATTGGCCTTCCACGACAACAAGACGATCTTCCAGGAACTGCTGGATAAAAAAGCCGACGTGATGATCACTGAAGCGTCCGAAGCGCTCTATCAGCAAAAGCGTATGCCGGGCTTGTGTGCGATCAACCCGACCCACTCCCTGCAATACGGTGAAAAGGCGTATTTGCTGCCGCGTGGTGATGTGGCCTGGAAGGGCTACGTCGATCAGTGGCTGCATCTGAGCAAAGCGACGGGGGCGTATCAGAAAACTGTCGGTAACTGGCTGGCCGTGCCTGCCCAGTGACTGATGACGTGGGACCGGCTTCAGCCGGGAAGGCTGCATGACTAATGATACAAATGCAGCGACTGTGCAGGACCATTCCCGGCTAAAGCCGGTCCCACGGCATCTGCATACGGCCTTGAGGTCTATTGCAGGACACAGTTATGTCAAAGACACTACGACGTGCTTCTGACCTGTCGGACCTGCCAGATGAAAACCAACAAAAGCATTACCCGGGCGTTCTGTGTCGAGCTTCAGGAAGAGGTGTCTATCAGCGCTGCGCGTCGCGAGTACTTTTCCCTGGAAGAGCCTCGGCAGCGTTTCGAGTTTCTCTGCTCCAGCGAGCCCTGTCGCAAGCTTGGGGCAAAGATCACGGGCGTGCGCTATGACGTGAAGCCTCAGGACAACCCGACGTTTGTGTCGGCCCACTTTCGCGCCAATCCACATTCCGATCACCACCCGGATTGCGAATGGATTGATGAGCAGGCTGAAGAAAACCAGCCGCCTGTTGATATTGAAGAAACCGAGCCGCAAACACGCATCCGCAAGGCCAAACGCAAGCTCGATGACTATATCGATGTCTTTGACCCCACGATAAAAACGTCAGGTGTAGAAAAGAGCAAAGAAGCCAAGCCTGCTGCTGTTGCCGTTCAGGTAGCGGACGAACCTGCGGCCGTTAAAACGCCAAAGGTAAAGCCACCTCGCGACAGCGAAACACGCACCAATAATCTCGAACGGCTCGTGGACAGTTATCGTCAAGCCAAAGCGCAGTTGCCCGCAGATGACTTCAAATTGCTGACCTTGAAGATTCCCGGACAAGGTGAGCAGACGTTGCGCTCCTATTTCCGGCATATCAAATACGCGAAGCTGGGCGATAACGGGCGGGTGCTTTACGGCGGTGGTCTGGTGGAACGTTATGGGCTGGGCTTCAAGTTCAAGTTCTTTGACCGCCTTGAGGGCAAACTGGTAACGCTGTACGTGTCACCTGCACAGATGAAAGCGTACCGATCCAGCCGATACATCAGCGAATTGCTGAGCCATGCCGATGAAGTGAAGTTCTTCACGGTATATGTACTGGGCGAAGTGAGCGAGAGCCCGTCGGGCAAGAGCATCAGTTTGAGTGTGGGAGACTTGCGGCACCTGGTGATTGTGCTGGGGCCGGCGAAGGACGCAAATTCTACGAAGTAGAGGATATCTGTAGGAGCTGCCGAAGGCTGCGAAAGCGGTCTGTCTGACACAGCCTCGTTCGCAGCCTTCGGCAGCTCCTACAGGTTTACATCAAACCTTGACGATCCAGCCCGCTGGCGCTTCAACGTCGCCCGACTGTACGCCGGTCAGCTCTGCGTAGAGCTTGCGGGTGACAGGGCCGACTTCGGTTTCGCTGTAGAACACATGCAGCTTGTCCTTGTAGGAAATCCCGCCGATTGGCGTGATCACCGCAGCGGTGCCGCAAGCGCCGGCTTCTTTGAAGTCAGAAATCTTGTCGATGAACACGTCACCTTCAACGACCTTCAAACCCAAGCGGCTCTGCGCCAGTTCAATCAACGACAGACGGGTGATACCCGGCAGCACGGACGGCGACTTCGGCGTCACGAACACGTCGTCGTGAGTGATGGCAAAGAAGTTGGCCGAGCCGACTTCTTCGATCTTGGTGTGGGTTTGCGGGTCCAGATAGATGGCATCCGCGAAGCTCAGTTTCTTGGCTTCGGAACCCGGCATCAGGCTGGCTGCATAGTTACCGCCGACCTTGGCTGCGCCGGTACCTTGTGGCGCCGCGCGGTCGTAGCCGGAGATCACGAAGTTGTTCGGTTTCAGGCCACCTTTGAAATAGGCACCCACCGGGATGCAGAAGATCGAGAAGATGAACTCGGGCGCGGTACGCACGCCGATGTTGTCACCCACGCCGATCACGAACGGGCGCAGATACAGCGCGCCGCCGGAGCCGTACGGCGGGATGAAACGCTCGTTGGCAGCAACGACTTTTTTGCACGCCTCGATGAACACATCGGTCGGCACTTGCGGCATCAACAGACGACCACAGCTGCGCTGCATGCGCAGGGCGTTCTGGTCAGGGCGGAACAGGTTGATCGAGCCGTCCTTGCAGCGATAAGCCTTCAGGCCTTCGAAACACTGCTGGCCGTAATGCAGCGCGGTGGAGCCTTCGCTGATGTGCAGCACGTTATCTTCAGTCAACGAGCCCTCATCCCACGCGCCATCGCGCCAATGAGAGAGGTAGCGCATATCAGTTTTGATGTAGTCGAAACCCAGAGTGTCCCAATTAATGCTGTCGTGACTCATAACGCCCTCTTTCATTTAGCGGCTGCCTGGACGAATCAGGCCATGGCCGTATTCTGCCAGATCATCCGCGGCTTGCGGCCCGAAAAACACATAAACCTTGATACATGTTCAATCTGGCAATTGCGCATTACCTGCTTCGGGAGCCAGGCAATCAGTAAACAGCTTGTGCAGCGGCAAGTCGCGCTGGCTACGACGCATCATCAACACCACTTCGCGGTAAAACGTGAGATCGCCCAGGCTGATCACCTGCACTCTGGCATCCCGCTCCAGCCACAGACCGGCCCGAGGTATCAGAGAAATGCCCAGCCCGCTTTCAACGAACTTGACGATGGCGTCCAGCTCGTCCAGCTCCAGCGCCACATGCACCTCAATCTGTTGTTCACGCAAAAACCGGGTGACCTGACGCCCACCAAACGACGCCCGGTCATAGCGCACATGCGGCTGTTCAGCCAAGAGTTTGAGCGGGTCAGATTCTTCGAGATCCAGTGGAACGATCAGCACAAAAGGTTCGGTTTCCAGAACTTGCACATGTAGCTCTTTGGGTAACTCGAATGGCGGCTTGATCAGAATTGCCACATCCAGTTCACCGGCATCCAGCTGGCTCAGCAAGTTTAATGACACACCCGGCACCAGCTTGGCCTCAACCGCCGGCGCACGACGCCGCAATCGCAGCAACGCCTGAGGCAGAAAACCGGTTTGCGCACTGGCAATCGCACCGATCTTCATTTCACCGCGATATTCCTCAGGGTCCACTGGCGTCGACATGCGGTTGAACAACTCGAACATTTCCTGAGCCATGGGCAGCGCACGAATACCGGCCGCATTGAGAATGGCCTGTCGTCCGGTGCGATCAAACAAACGCACACCTAGCGCCTGTTCGAGATTCTTGATCTGCGAGCTGACCGCCGATTGGGTCAAACCGATGTGCATACCCGCTGCCGCGAACGTGCCGTAACGGGCTACGGCCAGGAAGGTTTTCAATTCACGCAGCATAAGCCGCTCCATTGATCGATTTTTTTTGAGCTGAGCAGTGAATATATCCGCTTTGTATAAATTTATTCTTATCTAAAATAAATCGTCTTCAATAGCCTTCTTCATAAAAAGGATATTTACCGTGAGCCTCGCCCCCTTCCATTTGGCAATCCCCGTTTACGACCTGGCAGCCGCGCGCCACTTCTACACTGAAGTGTTCGGTTTCACTGAGGGTCGCTCAAGCGATCATTGGGTTGATTACGATTTCTATGGCCACCAGTTGGTGATCCACGAACACCCCAAAACCGCCTCGCAGGAGTCGGCAGGCACTAACGTCGTGGACGGCCATGACGTGCCGGTGCCTCACTTTGGCGTGGTGTTGAGTTGGGAAGACTGGGAAATCCTGGCGGAGCGCATGCACTCACAAGGTATAAAGTTCGTGATCGAACCTTATGTGCGCTTCAAGGGCGAAGTGGGCGAGCAAGCCACCATGTTCTTCTTCGACCCCTGTGGCAACGCCCTGGAATTCAAGGCGTTCAAAGACATCGGTCAACTGTTCGCCAAGTAAGGCAAACGCTGGTGCCATGTCACTTGCTCAGTGACTCAGCACCAGCCGCTTGAAGCGTGTCAGGGTCTTCATGTTCATGTGCCGCAGCGGGATGGAGCGCAACAGGCTCCAGGCGTGTTTCTTGTCCGAGACCACCGCGTATTTGAGCGCCTTGTGCACGATCAAGGTTCTGCCCTTGTGATAATCGCGATGCGACTTATAAGGCGCGATGGTCTGCAGATCCGCGTCCAGTAGCACTTTGTATTTGCGCGAGAGGTTATTCGCGTGCCGACGATAGCGGGTGACGCATACCGGCAGCACGTCAATACAATAACCCTGATGAGCAATCTTCAGGGTCATCTGGAAATCCTGAACCCTGATATTCGGATCGTAAAACCCGGCAGCCTTGATGGCATCCAGGCGATAAAGCGCGACCGGCGCACCCACCACAACGGCCCCCCTGAGAACTTGCTCAAACTTGAGGTATTCAATGTAGTCGCGATGCTGGCGCTTAGTATCTCGACCCTCACTGTCCATATAAATAATCAAGGCGCCGACACATCCCACATGGGGGTGCTTATCCAGATACTCCGCACGTACTCTCACAGAGTCGGGCAACATAATGTCGTCCAGATCCGGGGTCGCAACATAAGTCCCTTTGGCGTATTGCATGCCGTGATTAAGGGCTGCACTGACACCCTGGTTTTCTTGCTGGTAAAGCTGAAACGTATACTTTGACTGAAGTGATTGCAGCAGGGCGAAACTGTTATCCGTCGAACCATCGTCCACGACAATAACTTCGAAGTTCTCATAGTCCTGAGCAAAGATACTTGCCATGGCGTCTTCAAGAAACTTTTCCGCGTTATAGCAAGGCGCGACAATCGAGACGAGAGGCGGAGCACTAGCGAGCGGCTGTTCTGTGGAGAGTTCGGTCATCATCACATTTCGGAATGGCTTCAACGAAAACGATTGTAACGATCCCGAGTAATCAACGCACGTTTGTTATAGATATTCAGCCCAAGCTGGTGAACGCCTCATGAAAATCGTCCGTTCAACGAAGCCAATCGACTCATATCGAGACGGATTAACCTCCCTTGCAGCCAAGCCATTACTTTGACACCCCTTAAACCCTGCCTTTCCAGCCCCACCATTGAAGTCATTAATTTGACTTGCAAACTCTCTCGATTACGCTCAGCCCGTGACACGTCAGACAGGACCTTCCCGCCTTACTCGACAGAATGAGCAAACTCGCCATGGAAACAGGCATTAACGTAGCCAGCCCGGTCGCCACCCACGCAGTTGATCGCCGCGTCATGCTGGTGTTGTTCTTTTTGCCGGTCGTCTTTCTGGTGCTGGCAACACTGGCCATAAACGGCGGCATGCTGATGTACACCCTGGACGATCCATATATCCATATCGATCTGGCCAAACGTATCTTCAGCGGTCATTACGGTATTAATCCGGGGGAATACTCAGCCCCATCGTCCAGTATCCTCTGGCCCTTTCTCCTGGCGCCTTTTACCCCACTCGGCAATTTCATGCTGTGGGTTCCGCTGCTACTGAACATTGGCTTCTCGTTTCTGACCTGCTCACTCTTCAACCGCCTGTTGCCAGAGATCAGCTTGGTTCACCGTTTGTGCATCCTCGGCGGATGGTTTCTGGCAACCAATTTCTACGGGCTGATGTTCAACGGCATGGAACACTGCCTGCAGATCTTTCTGGTGACAGTGATTGCACTGGGCGTGCTGCGCAAAGAGTTTTACAGCGAACAAGTGACCCGCAATGGCGTCTATCTGGCCATTCTGGTGCTACCGCTGGTGCGCTACGAAGGGCTGGCGGTGTCTCTCCCCGTCTTGCTGTATCTGCTTTGCAAAGGGGAGCGCCTGAGGCCGCTCATGTGCGGGGCGCTGCTGGTCAGCGCCGTGGCGCTGTTCTCGCTGTTTCTGGCCAGGCTAGGCGTGGGTTACCTGCCCTCCTCGGTCATCGCCAAATCAGACACCAGCGGGCTGTCGTCCATCGCCATGAACGCCATCGGCCAGTTTGAAAAGTATGGCTGGATCATTGTGGCACTCCTGGTGATGTGCGCCTTCATGCCAAACCGCAAGCTGCTGATCATGCTGCTGGTTACGGTGACAGCGCTGCACGCGCTGTTTGGCAAGAACGGCTGGTTCGGCCGTTATGAAATCTACTGGCTGACCTTCCTCGGGGTGTTTTTCCTGCACCTGTGCATCACTCATCTCAAGGCGCGCAGCACAGCCATTATCTTCGCCCTGCTCCCCTTGGCCTTCGCACAACTGGTGTACACCACCCTGAGCACGCCACTGGCCTCAGCAGCGGTGTACAACCAGCAATATCCGATGTCACAAGTCGCCCAGCGACTCAATGCGCCCGTGGCCGTCAATGACCTTGGCCTGGTTGCGCTTAACTCCAGGCAATACGTGCTGGACCTCTGGGGGCTTGGCAACCTTGAGGCCCTGAAACTGCGCAAGACAGAAACTGGCTCCGGCTGGATCAAGGACCTGATGGACCGCAAGAACGTGCACTACGCGTTTATCTACGAAGAGTGGTTCCCCGAGCGCCCGGATAACTGGATCAAGGTCGGTGAACTGCAAATGCATGTGCCCAAGATCGCGACTGCGTTCAATCACGTGGCGTTTTACGCCACCGACGAGGTATCGGCGCAGACCCTCAAGGATGTCATGCAGACTTACGCCCTGGAGCAGCCGACGGGGAAATACGAATTTATCTTCGAGCGTCAGTAGCCCGAAAAGATAGAAGCAAAAAAAACCCGCTGCTCTACCGAGCAACGGGTTTTCTGTTTTCAGGCTGGCCTGGATCAGAAGGCGTAAGTCACCAACAGATCTTTGGTCACCTGAAAGTCCACCGACATCATGAAGCTCAGAGCACTGATGGTGAAGATGGAGAATACGAACAGCTTACGGGCCCAGACAGTGTCGTCCACTGCCTTGTAGCCTTTCCAGGCCATATACAGCCAGTACATGCCCATGCCCGCAGCGACCGCCAGATAGTTGAGCCCGGCGTAACCGCCGAAGGTCAACATCAAGGTGGCCACCAGGAACGCCAGGATGTAGAGCAGGATATGACGCTTGGCGACCTTGATGCCGCGCTCAACCGGCAATACCGGAATCTTCGCAGCCAGATAGTCGTTGAAACGGAAAATCGCGATGGCATAGGAATGCGGCATCTGCCAGAGGCTGAACATCACCAGCAGGGTCAATGCCGCAAAGTCGAAGCTGTTGCTCACTGCGCAGTAGCCGATCACCGGAGGCATGGCCCCCGACAAGCTACCGATCAGCGTGCCGTGTACCGACTTGCGCTTGAAGTACAGGCTGTAGAAGCCGACGTAAATCACGAAGCCAATCACTGCAAGCAACGCCGCGAGCGGGTTGGTTTTGGTGTACAGCAAACCAACCCCGCCAACACCCAGAATCGTTGCGTAGAGCAAGGCCAGTCTCAACGAGACCAGGCCTTGTACCAACACGCGGTTCTTGGTGCGCTCCATCTTCTGGTCGATGTCACGGTCGATGCAGTTGTTGAAAACACAACCGGATGCAACGACCAATGAGGTGCCTATGACTGCGGCCAGAAACATGCCGAAGTCAATTTGCCCTTTGGAGGCCAGAAAAAAGCCACCTGCCACCGAAAGCACGTTACCGAAAATGATCCCCGGCTTGGTGATTTGGATAAAGTGCTTAAGGGACATCAGGGTTACCTCATTTAGCCATCATGACGGTGTGGATGCTGAACATGATCCACAACGAGAGGCCGACCAGCAGAACGATGACCAGCGCAGTGAACGCAAACGCGAACACGTTGTTACGCTGAGCCTCCGAACGATCCAGGTGCAGGAAGTAGCGCAGGTGAACCAGAACCTGTACCACAGCGAAGATCAGAATCGTCGCCAGGGTCGCAGTCTTGGACATCACCGGATACATCACCACGCCGAACGGGATAGCGGTCAGGATCACGGACAGGACGAAGCCGATCACGTAGTCCTTCACACCATGGCTGTGGTCTTCAGCAGAGATATGCGCGTGTGCGTTAGCCATTTACAAAGTCCCCATCAGATAAACAACGGTGAAGACGCAAATCCATACTACGTCCAGGAAGTGCCAGAACAGGCTCAGGCAGCTCAGACGAGTAGCGTTGGTCGACGTCAGGCCGCGAGTCTTGACCTGATACATCATGATGCCCATCCAGATCAGACCGCTGGTCACGTGCAGGCCGTGCAGGCCTACCAGTGCAAAGAAGCCAGACAGGAAGCCGCTACGGCTAGGGCCGTAGCCTTCGACGATCAGGTGATGGAACTCGTAGATTTCCATCGCGATGAAGCCGGCACCGAACAGGAAGGTCAGGGCCAACCAGCCCAGCACTTGACTCTTCTTGCCCTTGTGGACGGCCAGCATCGCAAAGCCGTAAGTAATACTACTGAACAACAGGAACGCGGTTTCGACGGCCACGAATGGCAGCTCGAAAATGTCGTGTCCCGAAGGACCGCCCGCTACGTTGTTGACCAACACCGCGTAGATCGCGAAGAAGGATGCGAACAACACGCAGTCGGTCATCAGGTAGAGCCAGAAACCGTAGACGGTCATTGGCCCCGCATCGTGGTGATCATGCCCGTGGTCGTCATGACCGTGGGCATCTCCTGGATTCAATACTAAGTTCGACATGTTTAAACCTGTTCCAGTGTGGATTTGCCAGGCGTGTATGCACCCTGAGCCACGAGGACCTTGTGCTGCTCACCTTCGATACGCGCCACTTCTTCAGCGGGCACCATGTAGCCTTGGTCGTCACGTGCGGCGTGGATAACGAACGAAACTACGGTCGCCACCAGGCTGGCGATAGCCAACCACCAGATGTGCCAGATCATGGCGAAGCCGAACACTGTCAACAGCAGACCCATCACCAGACCGGTCGCGGTGTTGTTCGGCATGTGAATCGCCGAATAGTGAGCCGGTACGTTGTAAGCAGTGCCGTTACGCTTGGCTTCGGTGAAGGCATCCAGGTCGGTTGCTTTCGGCAGCTCGGCGAAGTTGTAGAACGGCGGCGGCGAAGACGTCGACCATTCCAGCGTGTGGCCATTCCACGGGTCACCAGTCAGATCACGATTCTCTGGCTTGTTGCGGTCACGAACGCTGACGAAGATCTGGATCAGTTGGCATGCGATACCAACAGCGATCAGCATTGCACCCCACCAGGCGATGTCCAGGTACAGGTTCCAGGCCGGGTTATCAGTGGTGTTCAGACGACGAGTCATCCCCAGGAAGCCCAGGAAGTACAGCGGCATGAACGCAATGAAGAAACCGAAGAACCAGCAGTAGAACGCAGACTTGCCCCACTTCTCATTCAGCTTGAAGCCGAATGCTTTAGGGAACCAGAACGCGAAACCAGCGATGTAACCGAATACCGCACCGCCGATGATGACGTTGTGGAAGTGAGCGATGACGAACAGGCTGTTGTGCAGTACGAAGTCAGCACCCGGGATCGCCAACAGAACGCCGGTCATACCGCCGATCGAGAAGGTGATCATGAAGCCCAGAGTCCAGAGTACTGGCGCGGTGAAGCGCAGACGGCCCTGGTAAATGGTGAACAGCCAGTTGAATAGCTTCACACCCGTCGGTAGCGCAATCAGCATTGTCGCCAGACCGAAGAAGGCGTTGACGCTGGCACCCGAACCCATGGTGAAGAAGTGGTGCAGCCATACCATGAAGCCCAGGACGCAGATCCCGCCGCTGGCGTAGATCATCGACTTGTGGCCGAACAGGCGCTTGCCGGTAAAGGTAGAGATGACTTCGGAGAACACACCGAAAGCAGGCAATACCAGAATGTAAACTTCAGGGTGACCCCATGCCCAGAACAGGTTCACGTACATCATCGGGTTACCACCCAACTCGTTCGTGAAAATGTGGAAGTCCAGGTAACGGTCAAGCGTCAGAGCTGCAAGGGTAGCGGTCAGGATCGGGAACGAAGCCACGATCAGAACGTTTGCCCAGGTGCAGGTCCAGGTGAAGATCGGCATTTCCATCAACTTCATGCCAGGCGTGCGCATTTTCAGCACGGTGACCAGGAAGTTGACACCCGTGAGCGTTGTCCCGAGTCCCGATAACTGTAGCGCCCAGATGTAGTAGTCGACCCCCACTCCAGGACTGTAAGCCAGGCCGGACAGTGGCGGGTAAGCAACCCAACCGGTTTTGGCGAACTCGCCGACACCCAGAGAGATGTTGACCAACAGTACGCCGGACACCAGGAGCCAGAAGCTCAGGGAGTTCAGGAACGGGAAGGCAACGTCACGGGCACCGATCTGCAGCGGCACGACGATGTTCATCAGGCCGGTGAAGAATGGCATCGCCATGAAGATGATCATGATCACACCGTGAGCGGTGAAGATCTGGTCATAGTGCTCAGGCGGCAAATAGCCTTCCGAGCCGTTCTGGGCCAAAGCCAGCTGGGTACGCATCATCACGGCGTCGGCGAAACCGCGCAACAGCATGACCATGGCAACGATGATGTACATCACACCGATTTTCTTGTGGTCGACTGACGTCAGCCATTCGGTCCACAAGTAGGTCCATTTTTTGAAATAGCTGATCGCCGCGACCAACGCAAGGCCACCCAGCGCGATCATCGCGAGGGTGATCATGACTATCGGCTCGTGATACGGGATCGCGTCCAGACTTAATTTACCAAACATCGTTTACTCCTCTGCCCCAGCAGCTACATGCTTACCCATGTCCATCCCGACCTGACCGGCTTGAGCCGACTCTTCAGCAGTACCTTCCTGCTCATGAGGGTTTTTCTTGCCTGGTTTCATGCCTTCGTACTTGTCGATGACGGCATTGAACAGATTCGGAGTGACCTCGGAGAACAGCTCGACCGGGTTACGCTCGCTCGGTTTGAGCAAAGCAGCGTATTCCGAAGCTTCAAGCTTTTTAGGTGAACTCTTGACTTCGGCGACCCAGGCGTCGAAATCCGCCTTGGAGGTTGCGGTTGCCTTGAACTTCATGCCGGTGAAACCTGCGCCACTGTAGTTGGCGGAGATACCGTTGAACTCATGGTTCTCGTTGGCGATAAGGTGCAGCTTGGTCAGCATGCCCGCCATGGCGTAAACCTGGCCGCCCAGACCCGGAATGAAGAACGAGTTCATCACCGAATCGGAAGTAATCTTGAAATTGACCGGAGTGTTGGCAGGGAAGACGATCTTGTTGACCGTGGCAATGCCCTGTTCCGGATAGATGAACACCCATTTCCAGTCCAGCGAAATCACTTCGATGGTGACCGGCGGCACGTCGGATTCGATCGGACGATACGGGTCCAGTGCGTGGGTAGACTTGTAGGTGATGTAGAACAGCACCAGCAGCAGGACCATCGGAATGCCCCACACTGCAGCTTCGATCTTGGTCGAGTGAGACCAGTCAGGCGTGTAGGTAGCAGCCTTGTTCGAAGCGCGATATTTCCAGGCGAAAATGATCGTCAGGAAAATGACCGGGATTACCACGATCAACATCAACAGCGTTGCGGTGATAATCAGGTTGCGCTCGTCGAGCCCCACTTGCCCTTTAGGATCGAGCAGAGGCACGCCCTCGCAACCACTGAGCAAAAGCATGCTGAAAAGGGCCAAGAAGCCAAAAAACCTGGGGTACCTTTTTTTACTCATCTCACGACCTCTAAAAGCAAAAGCAGCTTGCGGGTGCAATTGGTTTTCGACCGCCAACACCGAAACCTGCCGGAGTTGGCATATTTTTTTGGATTGAACAAAGCCTGTCACGACGCATGCAAAGCGTAACGACAAATCCATATTTATCTTTAATTTCTTATTCGAATGTGTGGCATCACGCCCGGATTACGGGCCAATTCCCTTTGGTGCGGACATTCATGGTGCTTTCAGAGACCGACTGGCACTACCGGCACAGCCTGCGCAAAAGGCGCTTTTCTGACCTCAAAAATGCTCAGCGCGGGGTGACCCTGCGCGGCAAGTGCGGGGATTGTAGATATCTAGAAATTTAATGACTATGTTTTTTTTAGCAACAGTTTGTATCAGGATCTGTAAAAATCGAGAATCAGCTCACGAAATTTTCACAAGAAATGCCCCTTTTTGTAGGGGCATTATTTCCTCACAAGCCCTGTAGACCGCGGTATTTGCGCCGGTTACGAATGATGCCGATCGGGACCAGTATGACGGTCAATACGAACGCCACCAGCGCCCATTGCGCGAGTGACAATCCGAGGACTGGCGGATAAGGGGTCGTGCAGAAGCCGCCGACCTGGAATCCGATCGGGAACATCGAGGCCAGCGGGAGGCCATCAACGATCGGTTGCAGGATGTCGATGCCGCAACTCTCGGTAGGGTGCGAAAGGATGTAGACATGACGGCCGGCGGCAACGATGCCGCCTATGGCGCTGAGCACCACCAGTGTTTCAAGCGCAGTGATGCTCCGGCGACCTGGCATGGCTGCGCCGATGAAAGCGAAGATTGCGATGAACAGCAGCGCATAGCGTTGCAGGATGCACAGCGGGCAAGGTGCCTCGCCCAGCACGATCTGCATGTACAGCGCCCCGCCGATCAGCGCCAGGCAGATAACGCCCAGCAAGACCAGGAAGCGCTTTTCGCGTTTTAGGTACAACATGTTGTCGATCATTCACATACCTTTCGAAAGGGTGTCCATTCGGACCGTTCGATCAATGCCGGAGGCGTGTAGCAGTGCCCCTTCAGGGCTGACACCGGATTGTAAAGGCACAGCGCCCCGATCGCTCGCGATAATCAGGGGCCATTGAGGACAACTCAAGCCCGCACCCGCCATATGGCCATATTTGGCAGCCCGATGGCGTTCGGCGTGCGAATTCAGCGCTTGAACAAAAGCCCCCCACGCAAAAAAACGCATCCTTCTATATATAGAAGGATGCGGCCATTTGTCGCAGGCAAAATGGATCAGAGCATTCCCGTTAACGCTTTGCAGAAAATGTGGCCCTTGTAGGAAGCACGGTGTCAGCAGAGCTCTTCTATATATAGAAGAGCGCGACTATTTGTCGCACCTCACTCCAGTGCAGAAGCCGGACCGAAAAACTCGAAGCGACTTTGCTTCTCCGGAACACCTGCCGCTTTGAGCTGACGCTTGACGGCCTTCATGAACGCCTTGGGGCCAAGGAAGTACACGTCCACATCCCGTTCCTCGGGCAACCACTGCTCCAGACGTGCCTGATCAAGAAGGCCGACGGCATCACCAGCAGGGCTGACGCCATCATCTTCCGCGTAGCAATAGAATCGTTTTAGCTGCGGGTGCCGGTCCACCAGACCGTCTACCCAATCGCGGAACGCATGCACGCGGCCGTTACGCGCACAGTGAATGAAGTGCACCGGGCGAGAGGTTTCAAGTGCGGCTTCCAGCATTGCCAGGGTCGGCGTAATGCCCACCCCGCCACTGATCAGCACCAGCGGCTTGTCGCTGGTGGTCAGGGTGAACTCACCCGACGGCGGAAACAGCAGCAGGCTGTCGCCCACCTGCAGTTCGTCATGCAGGTAACTGGACACCTTGCCATGAGGCTCGCGCTTGACGCTGATCCGGTACTGAGCGCCACCCGCCACGGCTGACAACGAATAATTGCGGCGCATCTCTTCGTCGCCTATTCGCAACTGCAGGCCAATGTACTGACCCGGCGTGAAATCGAGCAATGGACCGCCGTCCGCGGGTTGCAGGTGGAACGAGGTGATTTCCGAACTTTCAGCAACTTTCGCCGCCAGCCTGAATTCACGGGTACCACGCCAGCCTCCATGCGCCTGGGCCTTCTCCTCGTAGATCGCCCCCTCGGCACCGATCAGCACATCGGCAAGCTGCTGATAAGCGCGGCCCCAGGCTTGCAGTACTTCATCGGTGGCGATCTCCTCACCGAGCACTTCGCGGATAGCACTCAGCAAGCAACTGCCTACAATCGGATAGTGCTCGGGAAGAATCTGCAGCGCGACGTGCTTGTTGATGATTTTCGCCAGCAAGTCACCCAACTGCTCAAGCTCGTCAATGTGCCGGGCGTACATCAACAAGCCATTGGCCAGCGCTCTGGGCTGGTCACCACTGGCCTGATGCGCCGGATTGAACAGCGGCCTTACCTGCGGATACTCGCCGAGCATCTTTTTGTAGAAGTGAGTCGTCAACGTCTCACCGCCGCTTTCGAGCAGTGGCACGGTGGCTTTAACAATGGCACGATCCGAGGCGCTTAACATGATGTACTCCAGGCACACAGGCTTTGTAGAATGTAACCATGGTGTTTCAGGAACCGTGCCAAAATTTACTGCTAGCAAAATCAACAAGTTAGTGTGAAATGGTCAAATAGACACCAGAAATTGGATGGTCATTTTGACTCGCCGCAGTCTTAATGACCCGGCTGCGGTAAATTTCATCCAGGCCCCTATCGGCCACCCGACGGGATCAGGGAAAACCCGCCAGCGTACAAAAAACCTCAAGCGTACCTGCGCAGGGTCGATAACCTATCCAGAGAAGGCTGTTTGCTGCTTACTGCGGCGAAACACTTATTGCCAGAAGGTTTATATGTCCACCAAGAATGTCCGAGCAGATTCACTTTCGCTGCTGCTGTTCACGTTACGCAGCGGCAAGTTGATGGCGATCAACTTGCTCAAGGTCAGTGAGATCATCCCCTGCCCTGCCCTGACACGACTTCCAGAATCGCACCCGCACGTCAAAGGCGTTGCCACGCTGCGAGGCGCCTCGCTTTCCGTGATTGACCTCAGTCGGGCCATTGGTGAAAAGCCGCTGGTCGACCCGGATGGCGGCTGCCTGATCGTCACCGATGTCAGCCGTTCCAAGCAGGGCCTGCATGTTCAGGCTGTGAGCAAGATCGTCCATTGCCTGACCACTGACATTCGCCCGCCGCCATTTGGCGCCAACGGTCGTTCGTTCATTACGGGCGTGACCCAGGTAGACGGGACGCTGGTACAGGTGCTGGACATCGAAAAAGTCATCCACGGGATTGCTCCGGCGCAGATCGTCGCGCAACCGGATGAATTGACCATGGAAGAAGCCGAGTTGTTGGCGGCAACGCGGATCCTGGTCGTCGATGACAGTCAGGTAGCGCTGCAGCAATCGCTGCTCACCTTGCGTAACCTGGGCCTGGATTGCCACACGGCGCGCAGCGCCAAGGAAGCCATTGACGTATTGCTGGAACTGCAGGGCTCTCCCGCGCAAATCAACGTGGTGGTATCCGATATCGAAATGTCCGAGATGGACGGCTACGCACTGACTCGGACCCTGCGTGAAACGCCTGATTTCCAGGACCTGTACATCCTGCTGCACACGTCCCTGGACAGCGCCATGAACAGTGAAAAAGCCAGGCTCGCGGGCGCCAACTCGGTACTGACCAAGTTCTCCTCGCCGGAGTTGACCCGCAGCCTGATCGTCGCCGCACGGGCGGTACAGGCCCAAGGCGCGTGAATGTGATGGAACGCCTCGGCGGATCTGACCGGCATTGCTGGCTGATGCGCCGCGATCTTGATCGCTTGCCTGCGGCAGAGGCGTGGCCACCTCACATTCACATTACCGCGTTCACCCTTGAGGATGCGCCGCAAGCCTATGCCCTCTTGCGGCAGAGTTACGCCGATGATGCAGCGCTGCCTGACTACCCGGACTGGGTAAACACCTGGAAGACCGACCCCGAATACGATCCGGCCTTATGCTTCGCCCTTCATGACGATCAGGGCATGATCGGCCTGATTCAGGGCTGGACCAGCGCGTTCATCAAAGACCTGGTGATCCACCCCCGGGCCAGAAACCAGGGCTTGGCGCTCCAGTTGCTTAACCACGTATTCCGCATTTTTCACCAGCGGCGCGAGGCTTTTGCAGACCTCAAAGTCATGGAAAACAACCTGCCCGCACGTTGCCTGTACGAGAAAGCAGGCATGCGCTATGTGCAGCGGCTGGAAACCAACCAGGCCTGATCTGGCATACTCCACCATCAATCGATGACCATGGAGAACGACTATGAAAGCGTCTACCTTCCTGTTGATAGCTTGCGCGGCACTCGCCGGCCAGGCCAACGCCGCCAGCCCGGATGCCTGGATAGCCCTGGAGAAAGCGGTTATCGAGAGCTGCATGAAAGCCAGCCAGCTCAAGGAAGTACGAGCTGTCGGCAAGACAGGGTTTGACGACAACCTCGGTTATGAGGCGCTCATGCTCAGAGGCCGCTACCCGCAGCCGCACATGAAAAATCAACCAGGGGCCGAGCTGTGCCTGTACAACCGGCAGAGCAAAAAAGCCACGGTCAGTGAGTGGACCGAGCTGCCCGCTAACCTGAAAAAGTAACAGCGCCCCACGCTGGCTCATAACTTGCTTCGAACACCGTCTCAGTCGTGCCTGCAACCCTGGCCTGTGCAGCGCGCGACGCCTGTCATGACGGACCTCTATCGCAATGAATACCCGATTTTCCTGTGTCGGTTGCGGCCGCTGCTGCACCGACCACCACGTCCCCCTGACACTCGGTGAAGCCTTGCAATGGGCGGCCGACGGCGGATCACTGATCATCCTGACCGAGGCATTTCTGGCTGATGGTTATGGTGTGCCTGAAGCGCAACTGACTCACGCCACGCGTCGCTCAACGCGAGTCCAGAGTGGCATGACCCAGGCGCAGGTGGCGATCACTTTCGCCGCCTATAACGTCGGTCCTTGCCGGAATCTTGACGCAGACAAGCTCTGTCGGATTTATGACCGTCGGCCGCTGGTGTGCCGGATCTATCCGATGGAGATCAATCCGCATATTCCTTTGCGCCCACAAGCCAAGGACTGCCCACCCGAGTCCTGGGAGCAGGGTCCGGATCTGATCGTGGGTGGAGAATTGGCCGACACCGAACTCAGCCGCCTGATTGAACAATCTCGCCAGGCCGACCGCGAAGACATCGGCGCTAAAGAAGCGATCTGCCAACGCCTCGGAATTCGTGCCACGGCGTTGAAAGGCAATGGCTTCGTTGCGTACTTACCGGACATGGACGCTTTCGCCACCGCCGTGATGGACCTGGTGGACGGCAATGACGCAGCCGCCGTCAACGATGGCTGGACGTTTCACGTGGCGGGCGACGCGGTTATCGACACACTAAATCTGGCCGGGGCCAAGCTGGCCACGGGCGAACCTGCGGGGTACATGTTTATTCCGCTCCAGGCGGTCTGACAGCAGCCTCACTCTCATCAAACTACTGGATTGAAATGCATTTTCTGTAGGAGCTGCCGAAGGCTGCGAAGGATTTATCCTGAAACACCGCGATCGCAGCCTTCGGCAGCTCCTACAGGGAATTGAGCTAGCAGGAAACACGGAATCCCTCCCGCAGAATCCCACGTCACACTCACAACATCCCGCCTACGGTTTAACGCTTGCCCATCGACTTGCGCGTGCCGTGTGGCGCGGCGCCAGGGGTTTTGTTGTGGCCGTGCTTGTTCGACTTCTGATACCAGGGCTGGTCCGTTTTCGACTGCGCGAAGTCTGCAGGCTTGAAAGGAAAGCTGAACGCAGGGACCGACGCCTTTTTGTCCGTAGCCGAATCTTCGGCAATGACAGTTTCAGGAGCCGGTGTGGGGTCGATAGAAGTCATGAAAAGCTCCAGAAATTGGCAATCAGTCGTCGAAAGGTCGCGCAGCATACCTGAATCATTTACCCGCCGCCTGCACAGCCGGAACCTCCTATCAGCTGAAGCTATTTGTAAAACAGGTCAACCATGACTTCGGCCTCGAAAGGCCCGGCTTTAGGGTTGTTTTTTTGCCAGACCAGCTCGGCATTGAAGTCCACACTGCTCGTCTGGGTGTCGTTGAGCAGATCAGCCAGATGAAAAGGTTCGTTGTAACTCAACACGGATTCATCACGAGCGCTCAGGATGCGGATGCCCACGCTGTCATTGGCAACCGGGATCAGATAGTTGCCCGACAATTTGCCACTGACCGGTTTGAAGCGTGCACCAAGACTGAACGGTGACTCACAACTGCGTCGGGTGACAAGCGAGAATGGCCGGCGCTCGATGACCTTGCCCACCGCAACGTGCTGAATGCCGACGTTGCCGAATTCCACGGTTTCAGGCACGACTTGCAACTGCGCATCACAGGCGACAAATCGCAGCCCGTTGAGGTTATTGATCCGGTAATTGAGGCTGTGATCCGGCAACGGATTGAGCCCTTTGCCGCTGTCGAGCTGGAACACCCGGTAATCAAGCAGATCACTGGCAACGCCGGAGTGAGGGATTGGCCCGAACTTTTGAATGAACACGGAGAAGGCCAGGTTGAATCGGACCTTGGGGCAGGCGCCGATATTGCCCTCGCCTTCGTGACAAACAGGCAGGTAATGACCCGTACCGATTCGCCCACTGCTCTGCGTATGGTCGACTCCCGCTAACGTGATGCCAGCCCGAATGCCCTGACCGACCTTCAGGTTGTCCGGATTCAGGTAGAGAACAACTTCTTCCTGAGCGGCCAGCGCGCCGTCCTTGATGCATTCGATCTGAAGGTCCTGCCGCCCGGATCGCCAGACAACATCCCCGTCGGGCACGCTCGCAGGGATCGCCACGCTGCTGTCAAGATCAGCCCGAACCACCGTTTCCCCCGAGCCTTGAGTTTTGCAGATCATCGCGAAGCTGGTGGCCGGGGTTAGCAATAGAGCCAGCAGAAGCAAGGCCCTGCACGCGCCGCCCCGTCGCCAATGCACCTCGCTGTCGCGCAACAAACTCGGCTTTATGTGGGAGCGGTGCTTGCCCGCGATAAAGGCGACGCGGTCTGAAGGATAAAACGCGGTGTTTTTATCGCGGGCAAGCACCGCTCCCACATAAAAATCGTATCTATTCCGTGATTTATATTTTGCTGGACAGGAACGCACGTCTACAGGGAGGGCCTTCAAGCTCAGAAAATCGCGTGCAGTCTGGAGATAGGTATTCATCATTCAGCAGTCCTTTTGCCGGTGTTCAGTGTTGTCAAAGCCGTCGCTTTTGCCCGCAGCGCAGTAAGCATCCGCACCGCCATAATCGTTCAGCGCCTTGAACGACAGATTCCGTATCCCGCGCGCAGCAGGAACAGGCATCTCATGGCTGGCACCTGGCGCCAGTAGCAGGTAGTCGCTGACAGCCACCTCACCCAGCCGCACATCCTGTAACGCGGCATGGTAAGAAGTCGGATTACTCACGCTCAGCGACGTTGAAGCGAGCGTCCAGCTCAATCGGGAGGCGGTTGTGGCCGGATCATCAGCGAGTCCGGCAGGGCGGTAGAAGACGTTGATGCGCTGGCGGATGGCAATGCTCAACGCGTGGGTGACTTCAGTGCGCCTTGGAATTTCCAGTACGTACAGGTGCAGCAGGGATTCTCCAGTCAATGGCATGCCCTGACCTTGATACAGAACCCTTAACGTCTGCTTGCCGCGCGCTTCCAGGTGGGCCAATTGAGGGCTGAGCACGAATGGCAGCTCGACGGCGGCACCTTCAAGACTGCCGTCAATGTTGGCCGGATCGCTTAGCCAGGACTGGATCAACACTTCATGCTCACTGCCATTGACAACTTGAAGGCTTGCCTCGGGGAAGCGGCCATCAAAGATCAGCCGCGTCCCGCTCAGGGACACCGCAGCGTGCGCACTAGAACTTGCCAGTAACGCAGCGAGCCCCAGATAAACAAGCGTCGTCATTGGCAGATCACCCGGATGCGCTCGTAGGCACGCGACGGATCACGAGCCGGCAACGAGAACGGTGCACGACAGCTTCGATCAGCCCACCTGACACGCAACTCACTGCTGTCCTGTTCGCTCAGGACAAGCGCCCGACCGGTGGGGTCAACCAGCGCCAAAGCCTTGCCTTCAGGCGTTTCGACACTGGCACCCAAAGGAATTCTGCTGCCGTCGGCTTGAACCAGCTCGAACTGAACACGGCGCCCGGTTGAAGCCTTGAAGCGCACCACAGGCATCGCGCCGCGACGCGGAACAATCTGGTTGACCGCGTTATCCAGTTCAACGTCCGCGCCGAGTTGCCGGGTATCCAGGCTGACCCAGTTGCTTCGATAGGGCTGCGCGTAAGGCAACACTGCGTAGCCATTGGCTGCGGTCTCGACATTGCTGAAGCTGGTCAGTCGGGCACCGCCGACCTTCGGGACCTCTACCAGAGCAAAGGTTTCCCCCAGTGACTGCCCCAGGTTTATGCCCCCGCCATGAACCAGCACAGAACCGGACGCCCCCAGACTCAAGGCATTGTAATCACGACCCTGGCTATAACCTGCCTCGAAGCGGCCGTAGGGCTGGGTGGTGTTGAGCTTTCCGGAGCCAAAACTGCCTGAACTGCTGTCGTGCCCGGCCTGTACCGAATAGAACGCGTGGCGCTGATCAAGCACCTGACCACTGAGGCCCGCTTGCGCGTTGTAATCGCCCGCGCTGTCTCGTACGCCATTGAAAGACAGCCGCGAAGCGCTGGAGCTTTCTCCCAGTGGCAAAATCAGGCTGACGGCGATTCGATTGTCGCTCTCACCCTGCCCGTCGCGACCGAAATCACGATTGTTTTCCAGCGACAGGCTGTAACTGAGCGACCGCCAGGCAGCGTTATACGCCAGGTAGAACTGCCGGGTTTTGCCTTCCATGCGCCAATACCGCTGTTCCGAGGCGGTCAGACTCAGGCTGCCGAACTGCGCAGGCAAGGTCTGAGTAACAGTCAGCTCCATGCGGTCTTTCGGACGGCCGATCATTGCCCGACGAAAACGTGCGCGGGCTGATTCGACGTGCTCGTTCAAGGACAGGTAGAGGTCGGTGGAATATCGATAACCAGCCACTGCAAACGTGGTGTCGGTGGCATTCAGGGTATTGGCGTATCGCACCCGTACGCTCTGTCCCGCCTGACTCTGCTGATCAGTCTCGCTGATGGAGTGGGTCAGGTCGGCTGACAGTGCGCCGTATCCGGTATTGAGACCGGCGCCGATATTGGTTGCCTGATAATCCTCAGCCAACTGCAAACCACCAAAGCCCGTGACCCGCTCGGACACGCCGTAAATCAGACCCAGGCTGCCAAACATCGGGCTGGCTGCGTCATCACTGCCGCTGTCGACCTGCCCTGCTGCAAGGCTGTAGCGAAATGCACCTGCAGGCACCATGATCGGCAGCGAAGCATAGGCCTGGGTGAAAGTGCGCCGACGGCCATCGGCTTCGATAATGGTGACTTGCAGATCACCATTGGAGCCGCTCGGGTAGATATCAGTGATCTCGAACGGCCCAGGCGACACATTGCCGCTGTAGAGCAAAAAACCGTTTTGCCGAACTTCCACCGACGCGTTGGTTTCGGCGGTGCCGCGAATCACCGGCGCATAATTACGCTCACTGTCGGGCAGCATGGCATCGTCGGAGCTCACTCCCACACCGAGAAAACGCACACTGTCGAATATCTGTGAATCGGTAAACGTCTCACCGAGGGTCAACTGACTGCGCAGCGTACTCAGATCCCTTTGCAGATATGTCCGATTGCTGCTGAAACGATAAGACTGATTGTCACCATAGGCCAATGAGGACTCGTTGCGTAACCGCCACGCACCAAGGTTCAGGCCATTGCGCAGCCCCAGGTAGTACTGATCGGTCTTCTCACGCTGGTTGCTGCGACGCACAGCGTTGAACGAGTAGCTGGCAAAAGCTGCTGACTCCCCCCCGTCCCACAACTCCGGTGGTACATAGCCCCTGGCGCTGCGTTGCATGACTGCTTGAGGCACGCTGATGTTCAGGCGTAACGCGCCGGGTTGGTAATCCACACGCGCGAATTCGATGTGTGCGGGCAAGTCGTAACACGTCTGCGGACTTTGCTGCGGCTGTCCAGCCTGCAGACGCTCGATATCAAGACCGAAACCCTGAAGCATCTCCAGCGTTAGACAAGGCTCGATACGACCGGATTGAGCATTGCGGGTGAAGACGATATCGCGCCGACCGCTCAATGCACGATTGACGTAAATATCCACCCGATACGTTCCCGGCAACACCGTATTGGCCTGCAAAAATTCGGTGAGTTCCGGCGGCTGGTCGCTGCCCTGAATAAACGCGGTATTGAACTTCACAACGGCGACCGGCGCACTCTCTACAGCCCAGGTCTGCGCTGTCAGTAAGGGCATCAGGGCCAATGCCATACCGCCTTTTAAACCCGTTGATTTGAACCCCTTTGTTAACGGCAGGATGGATCCCGGGGTTAGTTCCCCAATGTTGTTGTCAAGCCATTCCATTAGCTGCTTCCACTCGATCTAGAAGTTCTGGGTCACACCCGAATCCCTTTCAGGCAGACACACAACTACCGAGCCGTCGCGCATGACGCGGCTCAAATTGGGTAAGTAACGCGTAACTAAAACTACGTGCCGGCTATCAAGGTTCCACTTTGATGGCCTGGGTGATCTCGCCAGTTTTCAGAGCAGCGCGGTAAACAACCTGACCGCCGAAATCATTAATACTGATGAAACTCAGCAACGCTCCGTCGCCGGGCGAATTCAACGGTAGTTGCAGTTGCTGTCCGGGAGCGATCATCTGGCTGTCTTTGCTCAGCAACTCGCTGCCGGCACGCTGTGCAGCGATCATGACCATCGAAACGTGAAACGGTCCGGGGTTTTCAACGTGCACGGTATTATTTGTATCCAGTTTCCAGCGCAGGTTAGCGGGCGCTTCGGCGACATCGCCCACCAACCCTTTGGGCCGGAAGAACAACTTCATGCGCTGCCGAATCGCGATCTGCAATGTGTTTTGCGCGGCAACCTGGGGGATCTCCTGAACGTTGAGCCAAAGCACTGACTCCCGATCCTGTGGCATGTCCATCCCGGCATAGATGATTCGTACCAATTGCCTGCCATCACCCGGTAAGCGGGCTATCGCCGGGGTTATGACAAAAGGCAGATTATTCGGATCCGTATACTCGGCACTTGGCTCAAGCCAACTTTGTACAAGGATCTCTTTATTTCCGGCGTTATGTACGCCGAAACTGACTTCCTTGTCTGACCCGGGATAAATGATGCGTGTGGTGTTGATCACGATGCTTGCTTGCACACTGGCGCTGAGCAGTAACAGCCATCCAGCCACTGAAACCAACAGGACCACACGACGGTGTAGGAACAAAAACATGCTGACGCTCGCCTTGTACTTGATATGAAATACCACAGCGTCTTTAACAAGACACTGCCCGCAGGACCGGGCTTGAACCGCAAGCGGTTAAAGCAGGTCCTGCGGACGTCCATACCTTTCAATATTCTATGGAGATGCGTAACCGCAGACGGAACGAGCGCTGCTCGCTCCGGCCAGCGTATTACTCGTAATCCAGCGTGAACGGCAGGTCGCCCATGGCGGTACCTGGTCGGGTTGGCGTGCCGTTGAGCATGTAGACGCCAGCCAGGTTGAGCTCAGCGGTGGCACCATCAGCGCCGTCCTTGACCAGTGGTTTGTCGATGGTTCCAGTGCCGGACAGATCCATCAGTTGATTCGAAGCGTTAAGCACACCGATGGCAACACCGCCTGCCGAACCGGTGACACGAAGTAACTTGCTGTCATTGTCATCCGTGCCATGGCCCATTCCGGCTTTAAAGCGCATCTTCACCAGATTGTATTGATCGGCACCCGCGGTGCAGTTGACCAGCAACTGGATAGGCGTCGCGGTCTCGAGCCTGTTTTCGCCAGAGGTGCCAATGTCAGAGAACGAAACGTTGCCTAGATCGACAGCAATATCGCCAGGCTGATTACCCGGGCCAGTCCCGGTCCCAGGTGCAACACTGCAGGAAATATTGGTCAGGGTGCCGGTAAATTTCAGCACGCCATTGTTCGCAGCATTGGCCGTATTAGTCAGGCTCAAAGCCATAGCGCCACTAATGGCCAGCGCAAGAGTGATAGTTTTCATATTAACGACATTCCTTGTGTTATTTCGTGTATGCCCTGAATCGGACGCCACGCACTATAAGGTTCGATCTGCGTGATCGATGTCGTCTTTTTTACTTTGATTAGATGGATTAACCCACGCAACTTGCAGGAACTTTCCGTAGGACTAACCCCGAACTCTTGCGCAGGCCACGTCATGTATAGCCTGGCGACAATACCTGATAATAGAGGTCGGGTAAAACCTCAGACAAAGTTGACAGCAACACTACAAACGCCAAAGCTTTTTGCTACCAAACCTTTCACTTGTTTTATCAAGGTACAGGTTTAGTAGCAGGTATTTCATTCCCGCAACGCTATTGGTAAGTCAGGGTCAGTATTCCCGATCCGGCGCTGTAGTGACTGGAGAGTACTACCGGCAGCGCCTGATACTGCGCAGAGAACGGTATGACTGAAGCCGCGCAGGCGTTGTGCGCGGTGTCGACAACAATGGACAGGTGTTCAGACACCTTGACCCGTTGAGTGTTGGCCCTCTCCTGCGCATTCGTCGACTGCAGCACCGCGCAACTGGCATTGCTGATGTGCCCGGTAAAACTCAGCTGCCCTTCGGACGCTTGCGCCACTAAAGCGCTCATGCAGAGGGGAGCCACCATCACAAGGGCGATGACCTTGCGCACCTCATGAACGACGTCCAGACACCGATTGAAACTTGAGACGCTGCGTTTCATAGGCTTGCTCCGAGTTATACGTTCTGATCAGTACAAAGAGCCAAACGGAACAAGCAGTAGAATTTCCGCAGATTCCTTTCTATGGATATCGTCTCGGGCCGGGCTTTCTTGATAACGTTCGCGGGTCGTGTGCTTTTCTTGCTGACAATTCTGACAGGCGGCCGTCACTCTGCTGACCGGGTTGGCGGGTTATAAGAGACAAGCCAACATCGACACACTTCCCTATCCCGACTTTCCGGCGTCTCTCGAATGCGTAAACAGACCAGAACCGTCCTTGCCGTTGTTGTGATCGCAGGCTTGATCGGTGTTTCCAGCTGGAGTCTGACCCGTCCAGCCACAGCCAAAATAAGCGCGCCGGTGGCGGTACCTGTCAAAGTCGTCAAAGTGACCGAGGAAGATGTACCGCGCTTCGTGACGGGGATAGGCTCGGTACTGTCGCTGCACAGTGTGGTGATCAGGCCTCAGGTGGACGGCATCCTCACCAAAGTGCTGGTCAAGGAAGGGCAAACGGTCAAAGCCGGAGATCTGTTGGCGACGATTGATGACCGGGCAATCCGCGCAACCCTGGAACAGGCCAAAGCGCAGTTGGCGCAAAGCAAAGCACAGCTGGACATGGCCCAGGTCGATCTCAAGCGCTACCGGCTGCTCAGCGAGGACAACGGCATTTCCAGACAGACTTTCGACCAGCAGCAAGCCACCGTTCATCAACTCAAAGCCACCGCGATGGGTAACGACGCAGCCATTAACGCCGCCCAGGTGCAGTTGTCGTATACGCAAATTCGCTCACCGGTGAGCGGCCGGGTAGGGATTCGCAACGTCGATGAAGGCAACTTTCTGCGCGTCAGCGATGCTCAGGGCCTGTTTTCCGTCACACAGATTGATCCCGTCTCGGTCGAGTTCTCGCTGCCGCAACAAATGCTGCCGACCCTGCAAGGTTTGATCGCCTCCAGCACGCCAGCGGCGGTCAAAGCATTCCTCGGTGATGGCGACAACGGTACGCTGCTGGGCGACGGCAAGCTGACCTTGATCGACAACCAGGTCTCGGCCACCACCGGAACCATTCGCGCCAAGGCCGAGTTCAGTAATCCGAAACAACTGTTGTGGCCAGGCCAGTTGGTCACGGTGAAAATCCAGACAGCGGTTGAGCGCGACGCCCTGCGAGTGCCTCCACAGGTGGTACAGCGCGGCATCGACCAGCACTTCGCGTTCAGGGTCAATGGTGACAAGGTTGAGGTAGTGCCGGTGCAGGTCCTGTATCAGGACAGTGCCCTGATGCTGATATCCGGTCCCAAGGCAGGCGACGTCCTGGTCAGCGACGGTCAATCACGACTGAAGGCCGGATCGCGAATCGAAGTGCTGCGTGACACGACCGAGAGTAGCCAGACGGCCAATCTGGACGGCACACGATGAAGGGCCGCGGCTCGATTTCCGCTTGGTGCGTAGACCATCCGGTCGCCACCTTGCTACTGACGTTTGCCATGGTCTTGTTGGGGGCGATTGCCTTCCCTCGCCTGCCGGTTGCACCGCTGCCGGAGGCCGAGTTTCCGACTATTCAGGTGACAGCCCAATTGCCCGGCGCAAGTCCGGAAACCATGGCGTCGTCGGTCGCGACACCGCTGGAAGTGCAATTCAGCGCGATCCCCGGCATGACCCAAATGACTTCCAGCAGTGCGTTGGGCTCGACTAACCTGACCCTGCAATTCACCCTCAATAAAAGTATCGATACCGCCGCGCAGGAAGTTCAGGCTGCGATCAATACCGCCGCGGGGCGCCTTCCCGCTGACATGCCCAATTTGCCAACATGGCGCAAGGTCAACCCGGCCGACAGCCCGGTGCTGATTCTCAGCGTCAGCTCCAATCTGATGCCGCCCACCGAACTCAGCGACGTCACCGAGTCGTTG
The DNA here is from genome assembly GCF_900602065.1 of Pseudomonas viridiflava. Taxonomy (GTDB): domain Bacteria; phylum Pseudomonadota; class Gammaproteobacteria; order Pseudomonadales; family Pseudomonadaceae; genus Aquipseudomonas. The sequence continues at coordinate 453,053 of NZ_UWFN01000265.1, forward strand.
CTGGCAAGGCAACTCAGTCAGATCGACGGTGTGGGTCAGGTGTTCATTACCGGCCAGCAACGCCCGGCGATTCGCGTGCAGGCTGCGCCGGAGAAGCTTGCTGCACTGGGCCTGACGCTGGCGGACATCCGCGTCGCGGTGCAGCAGACCAGTCTTAACCTCGCCAAAGGTGCGTTGTACGGCAAAGACAGCGTGTCCACGATCGCTTCCAACGATCAGCTATTCCGGCCTCAGGATTACGCGCAACTGATCGTCTCTTACAAGGACGGTGCGCCCGTGCACCTGAAGGATGTGGCGCGGGTCATCAACGGTTCGGAAAACGCCTACGTGCAGGCCTGGTCGGGTGATCAGCAAGGCGTCAACGTCACGATCTTCCGCCAGCCCGGCGCAAATATCGTGGAAACCGTGGATCGCATTCAGCGCGAACTGCCACGTCTGCTGGAAATGCTTCCGGCATCAGTTGACGTTTCGGTACTCAATGACCGTACCCGAACCATTCGCGCCTCGCTGCATGAGGTGGAACTGACGCTGGTGATCGCCATTCTGCTGGTGGTCGCGGTCATGGCGCTATTCCTGCGGCAGCTCTCGGCAACCCTGATCGTCAGCGCGGTGCTGGGGGTCTCGCTGGTTGCCAGTTTCGCAATGATGTACGTGTTTGGTTTCAGCCTGAACAACCTGACGCTGGTGGCGATTGTGGTGGCCGTCGGGTTCGTGGTGGACGACGCTATCGTCGTGGTGGAGAACATCCACCGACACCTTGAAGCCGGTGACGGCATGCGTGAAGCGGCGATCAAGGGTTCGGGAGAAATCGGCTTTACGGTGGTTTCCATCAGCTTCTCGCTGGTGGCGGCCTTTATTCCGTTGCTGTTCATGGGCGGTGTGGTCGGGCGGCTGTTCAAGGAGTTCGCCCTGACCGCGACCGCGACCATTCTGATCTCGGTCGTCGTTTCACTGACCCTGGCGCCAACACTGGCGGCCCTGTTCATGCGCGCACCAAAACATGATCCACACGCGAAGCCGGGGTTCAGTGAACGCCTGTTGGCGCTTTACGAGCGCGGGCTGAACAAGGCGCTGGCCCATCAACGGATCATGCTCGGGATTTTTGGCCTGACGCTGGTATTGGCAGGCGTTGGCTACGTGCTGATTCCGAAAGGGTTCTTTCCGGTGCAAGACACGGCTTTTGCCCTTGGTACCAGTGAGGCTGCGGCAGATATTTCCTACCCCGACATGGTGGAAAAACACCTGCAACTGGCAAAAATCGTCGGTGCCGATCCTGCCGTTCAGGCGTTTTCCCACTCGGTGGGCGTCAGCGGCAGCAACCAGACCATCGCCAACGGACGCTTCTGGATCTCCCTCAAACCAAGAGGTGAGCGTGACGTGTCGGTGAGTGAGTTCATCGACCGGATACGTCCGAAGCTGGCGAAAATCCCCGGCATTGTCCTGTACCTGAGGGCCGGGCAAGACATCAATCTCAGCCCCGGCCCGAGTCGCAGCCAGTATCAGTATGTGCTCAAGAGCAATGACGGTCCGCTGCTCAACACCTGGACCCAGCGCCTGACGGAAAAGCTGCGAAGCAATCCGGCGTTCCGCGACTTGTCCAACGACCTGCAACTGGGCGGTAGCGTCACTCACATCAATATTGATCGTAGCGCCGCTGCCCGTTTCGGGCTGACCACCAATGACGTTGACCAGGCCCTGTATGACGCTTTCGGTCAACGGCAGATCAGCGAGTTCCAGACCGAGATCAACCAGTACAAAGTGATTCTGGAACTGGACGCCAAACAACGTGGCAAGGCCGAAAGCCTGGCGTATTTTTATCTGCGCTCGCCGCTGACCAACGAGATGGTGCCGCTGTCGGCGCTGGCCAAAGTCGGCGCGCCTACCATGGGTCCGTTGTCGATTGCCCATGACGGCATGTTCCCGGCCGCCAACCTGTCCTTCAACTTGTCCCCCGGCGTTGCGTTGGGCGATGCAGTGCGCATGCTCGATCAGGCCAAAAACGAGATCGGCATGCCAGCCTCCATCATCGGTAACTTCCAGGGGGCGGCGCAGGCGTTTCAGAGTTCGCTGGCCAATCAACCCTGGTTGATTCTCGCGGCGCTGGTGGCGGTGTACATCATTCTTGGGGTGCTTTATGAGAGCTTCGTCCACCCACTGACCATTATTTCCACCCTGCCCTCGGCGGGTATCGGCGCGCTGCTGTTGTTGTGGTTGATGGGACAGGATTTTTCGATCATGGCGTTGATCGGTGTGGTCCTGCTGATCGGCATTGTCAAGAAGAACGGTATCCTGCTGGTGGACTTCGCCCTTGAGGCACAACGCGACCGGGGCATGAGCCCCCTGGACGCCATTCATGAAGCCTGCCTGACGCGTTTCCGCCCGATCATCATGACGACACTGGCCGCGCTACTGGGCGCCCTGCCCTTGATGCTCGGTTATGGCGTCGGCGCCGAACTGCGCCAGCCGCTGGGGATTGCGGTGGTCGGCGGGCTGTTGGTCAGTCAGATGCTGACGCTGTTCACGACGCCGGTGATCTACTTGCAGCTGGAGCGGGTGTTTCATAAGCGAAAGGCTGAGCCTGAGCCGGCTTTGGTCATGCAAAAGTGATGACCAATAAGAGACCTGTAGGAGCTGCCGAAGGCTGCGATCGCTGCATGTCAGGATAAATGCTTCGCAGCCTTCGGCAGCTCCTACAGAAGATGCGCTTCAATTCAGTGGTATGCGCGTTGTTTGATAAGAGCCCACAAGGTCCAGCGCATTTAAAAAGTTATGGTTCACCTATCGAGAACTGCCCCATGCGTGTCCTGATCATCGAAGACGAAGAGAAGACCGCCGATTACCTGCATCGCGGCCTGACTGAGCAAGGCTTTACCGTGGACCTCGCCCGCGATGGCATCGAGGGGCTGCATCTGGCGCTGGAGAGCGATTACGACGTGATCATTCTCGACGTAATGCTGCCCGGCCTGGATGGCTTTGGGGTATTGCGCACGTTGCGCGCACGTAAACAGACGCCGGTGATCATGCTCACCGCCCGCGAGCAAGTGGACGACCGTATCCGCGGCCTTCGCGAAGGGGCCGATGACTACCTGGGCAAACCGTTCTCGTTCCTTGAGCTGGTCGCCCGCTTACAGGCCCTGACCCGACGCAGCAGCGGTCACGAGCCGGTGCAGATCAGCATTGCCGACCTGTGGATCGACCTGATCAGCCGCAAGGCAACTCGCGCCGGACTGCGCCTGGACCTCACCGCCAAAGAGTTCTCGTTGCTCAGCGTACTGGCGCGTCGGCAGGGGGAAATTCTGTCCAAGACATCCATCGCTGAAATGGTCTGGGATATCAATTTCGATAGCGATGCCAATGTCGTCGAAGTCGCGATAAAACGCTTGCGCGCCAAACTGGACGGGCCATTCGAGCACAAACTGCTGCATACCATTCGCGGCATGGGCTACGTGTTGGAGAGCCGCGCCGGAGAGCCGCAGTGAAGACTGACTCGATTGCCCTGCGTCTAAGCGGCCTGTTTGCACTGGTGGCATTGCTGGTCTTCACCCTGATCGGCTGGGCCTTGTACTTGCAGGTCGACAAAAGCATGGCACTGCTACCGGAAGCCGAGGCCGAGGCGCGTTACAGCGTGCTCGAATCTGCAGTCAACCGGCACAGTGATGTCGAGCACTGGGGACGGATCAAAAGCAAACTCAAGCTGCTTAGCGAAGAAGACAAGCGCCTGCGCTTTTGGGTCGTCAGTGACAATCCAACCTACGAGTTCGGCAATCCGGATGCCGACATTCGCAGCTTCGCCAACGGCCCTCTGGGCATGCGCAACCTGAAAATTACCGGGCATGAGTTCCCGTTCAAGGTCTTGGTCAGTCAGTTCGAAGCCAAGGAACAGCGCCCTCCGTTGCGATTTCTGATTGCCGTCGATACCGAAACCTTTCTGCAGACCCAACATGCTTTGATGATTGCCCTGATCGGCTTCGCAGCGCTGGGCATTCTGCTGGCTTCGGTGTTGGGTTACTGGGTCGCGCGCATTGGTCTGCGGCCGTTGACCAACCTGTCACTGGAGGCACGCAAGCTCGCACCACCCAGACTCTCCGGCCGGCTGCAGATGACGCCACTGCCACCGGAACTCAACCAGTTTGTCACCTCGTTCAACTCGACGCTGGAGCGGGTCGAGCAGGCCTATGCGCGATTGGAGTCGTTCAACGCCGATGTCGCCCACGAACTGCGTTCACCGCTGACCAATCTTATCGGCCAGACCCAGGTCGCCCTGACCCGGGGGCGCTCGGCAGAACATTACTTCGAGGTGCTGCAATCGAACCTGGAAGAACTCGAACGACTCCGCTCAATCATCAACGACATGCTGTTCCTGGCCAGCGCCGATCAGGGCAGCAAAGTCACAGAGTTGACCTGCGCCTCACTGGCTCAGGAAGTGGCGACCACGCTGGATTATCTGGACTTCATTCTTGAGGATGCCCAGGTACAGGTCGAAGTCTACGGCGATGCCTGCGTACCGATGGAAAAAGCCCACTTGCGCAGGGCACTGATCAACCTGCTGCACAACGCGGTGCAGCACACCGAAGCGGGCCAGTTGATCCGCGTGGATATCACCGAACAGACTGACCATGTCAGCGTTGGCGTCGCCAACCCCGGTGCACAAATTGCCAGCGAACACCTGCCCAAACTGTTCGAACGCTTTTACCGGGTGGATGCATCACGCGCCAACAGTGGTGCCAACCACGGTCTCGGGCTGGCTATCGTCAAGGCTATTGCGTTGATGCACGGCGGCAGCGTGTTCGTACACAGCCGTGAGGGTATCAACACCTTCGGCATCAAATTGCCGTTGTGATGTCCTGCCCCTGACCAGCCAAGCAACGCTCCCACAGGGATTAATGTCTACCGCATGTACCGTCTGCCAAACCGTAAGATCTTTCACGAAATAAAAGCGCATTCACACACACGGTAAAATCACACCTGTTTCGACCCGCCCCACATAGGTTATAAATACCGGGTCGACATTGATCCTGAATATATAAAAACTCTTTAAAATCTTTAAACTCTTTAAAAACAAAGAGTTGAAGAAGCATTCATCATTTTCCGAGTTTATCCCCAGCAATGATTGCTCCCCAAGCCATGCAGGCATCTCGTAAAAATTGGCAGCGACCAGAAATTATTCTGATTTTCGGCAGTGTGCTGGCGATCACCGCTATCGCGATCATTGTCGTTTCGTTATTGATCCGCGAGCGCCGGGATGCAAATGAAGCAGCAGCCCGGGCGTCTTCCAATATCGTGCGTTTGATTGATGCCGATGTATTACGTAATGCAGAGCTTTACGACACTTCACTGCAAGGCATGATCAACGCGTGGCAACTGCCCGAGTTGCAGGGCATTGCCCCGAACTTGCGCCATTTGGTTTTGTTCGATCGCTCCACTGCAGCGCGTTACAAAGGTGACCTGCTGTTAATCGACAAAGACGGCCGAATTCTCGCTGACTCCACATCACTTGAACCACGTCCCTATAACCTTGCCGACCGCCCTCATTTTCAGGAGCACATGAGTAACCCGTCGCTGGACATGATGGTCGGTGCACCTTTCAAGGCGCACTGGGGTTTCAAAGACTGGTGCATCAGCTTCAGCCGTCGCATCTCTGGCGAAGACGGTTCGTTTCAGGGCATCGCCAGCGCTGCGATGCGCCTGGTGTATTTCAAGCAACTGTTTCGCACGCTGGACATCGGTCCGGACAGCAACGTCACGCTGCTCAACACTGACGGCACGCTGCTCGCTCGTCACCCGGACATACCCGGCAAAGACATCATCGGCGAAAGCTTTGCCTCCAGCCCCAATTTCAAACGCATTCTTGAAGAAGGTAACGGCAGCTTTTCCGGAATTTCGTCGGTGGACGGCAAAGAGCGGCTGTATACCTTCTCTCATGTTGGCGAGTTACCGTTGATTGTGGTGGTAGGCCAGTCCGTAAAAGAGGTCTATGCCCTCTGGAACCGTAATGTGCTGCTGGTCGGGGCCGCCACCACCGTATTGTGCCTGGGGATTCTCTGGCTAAGCCTGTTGCTGCGCCGCGAATTGAGGCTGCGGCATCAGGCAGAAAGCGAGCTCAGAGCCCGCGCGTCAACCGATGCCCTGACGGGGCTGGCCAATCGGCGTCGGCTCGACGAAGTGATGAAAAGCGAATGGACGCGCGGGATGCGCTCAGGCAAACCGCTTTCGCTGCTGGTGGTAGATGTCGATCACTTCAAAGCCTTCAATGATCGTCATGGGCATCACGGCGGGGACGAAGCGCTACGCAACGTTGCATCGACCATCGCCCACAACATCAGAAGACCAGGCGACTTCGTTGCGCGCTATGGCGGCGAAGAGTTCGTGGTGGTGTTAGGTGAGACGAGCCTGGAGGGCGCCCGTGTAATCGCAGAGATCATTCGTAAAGCAGTGGAAGCGATCCCGCCCTACGCCAGCGATAGCCAGCCGATTACCGTGAGCATTGGCATCGCCTGCGCTGAGGCTAAAACGGGTGAGACCATCGACCTGTTGTTCAAGACAGCGGACAAGGCGTTGTACGTCGCCAAAAGCAAAGGGCGTAACCGGGTTGAGCCCGCTTAGCCTTTGAGCTGCAACCGACGTACAGCTTGACGGAGCAGATTGCAGCCATAAAAAAACGCCAGACTGGCTGGCGTTTTTTCAGACATTCACGTCTTAGTGTGCAGCTTTCTCGGCACGAGCAGCATTGCGCAGGTCACGAACTTTGTCGTGGTTGGCCTGAACGCCTTGCAGTTGCTTGTCGATCAGCGACTGCACGGATGCTGGCAGATTGTCCTTGACCGCTTTCTCGCGCGCTTCTTTGTACGCTTTCAGCGCGACATCTTCGCCACGTTCTACTTCTTCGAGGATCGCTTTGTCGTCCTTGCCGGTCAGCGCCGACTTCAGATCAACCCAGGCGCGGTGCAAAGTACCGCTTACGCTGGAAGAAGTTTCTGGATCACCGCCCAGCGAGCGCACTTCGGCTTGCAATTCAGCAACCGACGTTTTGATCTCTGCAGAGCGGCTCAGGAAGAATGCTTTGATCGCAGGGTTTTTGATGTCTTCTGCACTGGTCTGAAAACCTTTCTCGCCATCTTTGCTGGTTTCGATCAGGTCGTTCAGAAGGGAGATCGATTCTTTATTGATGTCAGTCATTTTTCAAGTTCCTTATGGGCAGGTTTATACAAAATGATTTGCATGCATGAGTAATTGCAGGGCGCATGCCAGCTTTTTTAAATTTATTTATTCCTTTAAAATCATCAACTTAGTATTAACACCAGACAGATGGCTCGTGATTTATGCATGAACTGTCCTTTGGCCTGCATGCAGAATGCACGTATCGTGGGGATGTTCTGAAATCAGGCGATGTAAACCTTATGGATCCGGAAAAACTTTTGCTGCTGGTCACTCGCGAGATGCCGTTTGGCAAATATCAGGGGCGGCTGCTCGCTGACTTGCCGGGCCAGTATCTGAACTGGTTTGCGCGCGAAGGCTTTCCTAAAGGTGAGCTAGGCAGTTTGCTGGCATTGATGCAGGAGATCGATCATAACGGTCTGTCGGAGCTGCTTGATCCGCTGCGCACGAGGCCCAGAAAGAAGTACAACGACCGCCAATAGCAATGGATTTTCAGGGCCATCCAATGTTGCGTGCAGATTGCCCCTGTAGGAGCAGTCATTCAGTCAGAAAGAGAGGACGCAATGCTCAAGCAACAGGCAAGGGATGAACAGTTCTGGCAGGGTATCGCTGGACGATATGACGTGGAACCGGGGCCGATCAATCTAGAGAACGGTTACTTCGGCCGCATGACCCGCGAGGTGCAGGAGGACTACCGGCGCAACATTGATTACGTGAACCGCAGCAACTCGGTGTACGTGCGTCGCCAGTTCGATGCCTACGACAGCGGCATGATCCACGCGCAACTGGCGCAATTGCTCCAGGTCAGCGCGCAGGAAGTTGCCATTACCCGCTGCGCCTCCGAATCCCTGCAATCGCTGATCCGTAACTACAACCAGTTGCAGCCCGGTGATCAGGTGCTGATCTGCGATCTTGATTACATCAGTGTGCAAAGCGCCATGCGCTGGCTGGCGAAAAGCCGTGGTGTCGAAGTCATCGAAATCTCCCACGTCCATCCCGCCACCTACGACAGCCTGCTCAACAGCTATCAGCAGGCGTTCGAGCAGTATCCCCGGCTCAAGCTGATGGCGCTGACTCATGTCACCCATCGCACGGGGCTGGTGATGCCGGTTCAGGCCATTGCCGGTCTGGCTAAAGAGCACGGCGTGGATGTCATCCTCGACGGCGCCCACGCACTCGGCCAACTGGACTTCAAACTCGACGAGTTGGGCGTGGCATTCGCCGGATACAACCTGCAGAAATGGATCGGCTCGCCGTTGAGTCTGGGGTTTATCTATGTGGCCCGCGAGCGCATTTCGGCTGTCGACCCGGACATGGGCGACACCCGCTACGATGCCGATGACATCCTGTCACTGGTGCCTTATGGCACGCCGAACATCCCGGCGTGGATGACGCTGCCCAAAGTATTCGAAGAGCATCTGGCGATGGGCGGTTCGGCAGTTAAGGGCGCACGTCTGAGCTACCTGCGAGACCTTTGGGTCAAGCCGGCAAGAGACCTGGAGCAGGTTGAAATTCTGACCCCGGACGACCCGCGCCTGTATTGCGGGATTACCGCGTTGCGCTTTACTCGGCAACAGGATCAGCAGCGGATGGTTGAGCGCTTGCTGGAGGAATACAACCTGTTCACCGTCGCCCGCCAAGGCGCTGCCTGTGGACCGTGTATCCGGATTACGCCGGGGTTCAGTACCTCAGCGGCGGATATGGAGCTGTTGGTTGAGGCGTTGCAGCAGTTGGGGTGAGCAACGGATTTCGAATTGTGGGAGCAGAGCTTGCTCGCGATGCATAAGACGCAGCCAGAAGCCATACCGCGTTATCGTTTATCGCGAGCAAGCTCTGCTCCCACAAACCGCGGATTAATCAGTCAAACAACGCCATCGCCTGCGCGGTGGCTTCCTGGATACGGCCCCAGTCGCCGTTCTTGACCCAGGCGTTGTCGATCATCCACGTCCCGCCCACGCACATCACATTGGGCTGGGCCATGTAGCTTTTGAGGTTGTCGGCGTTGACGCCGCCGGTTGGGCAGAAACGCACTTCATTGAACGGACCGCCAAGCGCCTTGATCGCCGCGACGCCGCCGCTGATTTCCGCCGGGAACAGCTTGAAGCGACGATAGCCCATGGCGTAGCCAATCATGATTTCCGACGCACTGCTGATGCCCGGCAACAGCGGCAACGGGCTGTCGAGCGCGGCTTGCAGCAAGTCCTGCGTACTGCCCGGCGTGACGATGAATTGCGAACCCGCCGCCTCGGCGTCGGCCAGCATGTGCCGGTCAAGAATGGTGCCTGCACCGACGCACAGCTCAGGGCGCTGCTCACGAAGAATACGGATTGCACTCAGGCCAAATGCCGAGCGCAAAGTGACTTCCAGCGCCGTCATGCCACCGGCGGCCAAGGCGTCAGCCAGCGGCAGGACGTCCTCGTCACGCAGGATGGTGATGACCGGCAAAATTTTTGCCTTGGCGCAGAGTTCGTCAATCTGCTTGATCTTGTTCGCCATGCTGTTCAGCGGCTGAGTGTTATCGACGGTGTTCATGGCGGCGGATCCTTTTGTTATGGGCACCAGTAAATCTCAAGTGAAGAGTCAAGAAAGGCGCGTATTGGCATTTCAGCGAGGTCATCGCCCGCCAATGCGGCCCGCAGGGTGTCGAGCTTGGCCTGACCGGAAACCGACAGGATCGGCAGGCGCGCCGAAGCCAGCAGTTGACGCGTCATGGTCAAGCGTTGATGCGGAACAGCAGGCGCCAGCATCGGTAAACAACGGCGAGTACTGTCCAGTCGCAACGCTTCGCTCAGGTTCGGGCTCTCGGGGAACAGCGATGCGGTGTGCCCGTCATCGCCCATGCCCAGAATCAGCACGTCAATCGGCGGCAGCTCAGCCAGTGCCTGATCAGCCGCGTCGGCGGCCTCTTCAAGGCTCGGCGCGACGGTGTATAGACCGAAGAAGCGCGCCTTGGCCGCCGGGCCTTGCAACAGGAAACGCTGCAGCAGGCCTGCGTTGCTGTCGGCGTGCTCGACCGGCACCCAGCGTTCGTCAGCCAGGCTGACGACCACTTTCGACCAGTCCAGCGGCTGCTGAGCCAGGCTCTGGAAAAACGCCACCGGGCTGCGACCACCGGAAACCACCAGGGTCGCTACGCCATTGGCGCTGATTGCAGCGTTAAGCTGTTCGGCAACGTTGGCGGCCAACGTCTGCGCCAACTGCTGAGGATTATCGAACTCCCGGGCCACAAGGCCTTGGGGAAATTCAAGTTCACATATCGCCATACCACGATCTCCCATCACGAGTAATCAGGGCAATGGAGCTCATCGGCCCCCACGATCCGGCGGCATAAGGCTTGGGCGCATCGCCCGCCTTTTTCCAGCCGGCGATCAGTTGATCGCACCATTGCCAGGCGTACTCAATTTCATCTTTGCGAACAAACAGGTTCTGATTGCCGCGCATGACTTCCAGCAACAAACGCTCATAGGCATCAGGGACGCGCGCGCTGCGGTAAGTGTCGGAAAAATTCAGTTGCAACGGGCCGCTGCGCAGCTGCATGCCTTTGTCCAGGCCCTGATCCTTGGTCATCACCTGCAAGGAAATGCCTTCGTCCGGCTGCAGGCGAATGATCAGACGGTTGCTGATCTGCATGCGCTGCTCGGGGGCGAAGATGTAGTGCGGCGGCTCTTTGAAATGGATCACGATCTGCGACAGTTTCTGCGGCATACGCTTGCCGGTACGCAGGTAGAACGGGGTACCCGACCAGCGCCAGTTACGGATATCGGCACGCAGCGCAACGAAGGTTTCGGTATCGCTCTGGGTGTTGGAGTTTTCTTCCTCCAGATAACCCGGCACGGCCTTGCCCTCGCTGTAACCCGCCGTGTATTGACCGCGAACCACCTGAGTAGCCAGCCGCTCCGGGGTGAAGGGCGCGAGGGCTTTGAGCACCTTCACTTTTTCGTCACGAATACTGTCAGCAGACAGGTCGCTCGGCGGGTCCATGGCGATCAGACACAGCAATTGCAGCAAGTGGTTCTGAATCATGTCGCGCAATTGCCCGGCCTGATCGAAGTAACCCCAACGGCCTTCAATGCCCACTTTCTCTGCCACGGTGATTTCAACGTGGGAAATGTGGTTCTGGTTCCACTGGGTTTCAAACAGGCTGTTGGCAAAGCGCAGGGCGATCAGGTTCTGAACGGTGTCTTTGCCCAGGTAGTGGTCGATACGATAAACGCGACTTTCCGGGAGGAACTGCGCCACGGCGTCGTTGACCCGACGCGAAGAAGCGAGGTCATGGCCGATAGGTTTTTCCAGCACTGCACGAGTACGTTCGGTCAGGTTCACCGAGGCCAGATTTTCACAGATCGCGCCATACACCGAAGCAGGCGTGGCGAAGTAGGCAATCAGGGTTTCTGCGTCGCCCACGCGCTCTGCCAGTGCGACATAATCCTCAGCCTTGAGAAAGTCGACGTGCAGGTAGCTCAGACGCGCCTGAAAACGCTCCACGTGTTCCGTTTCAAGCTGTGCTTCAGGAACGAAGCGGCGTAACGATTCATCGATGTGTGCCAAATGCTGCTGTGCGTCGCCAGACTCACGCGCCAACGCGAGAATTCGCGTGTCGGCATGCAGCAATCCAGCGCGGTCGAGCTGATAAAGCGCCGGGAACAGCTTGCGCACTGCCAGGTCGCCCAAGGCGCCAAACAAGGCAAAAGTGCACGGTTCAACCGTAATCGAGAGCATAATGTTGGTTCTTTTATCAAGTTAAGCTACAAATACCTTTTTTAAAGGCGTTACTCAAGGCCATATGTAGTAATAACCACAACATTCAATCTAAAAGCATATTCCAGTGGTGATCAACACAGGCCCTGAGTACGATAGGCCACCTTTGCTACAGGCTAAAGGGCCTATCTGCCTGCCCTCAAAAAAACCTGAGCAAATCTGCCTGATTAGGACTTTGAATGGACCACTCAAGAAATCTTCTGGAGCAGATCCAGAGCCGCCTCGAAGAACTCAACAAGGCTGAACGCAAGGTTGCTGAAGCGATTCTTCTTAACCCACAACAAGCAACTCGCTTCAGTATTGCGGCATTAGCCCAGGCAGCCAAAGTCAGCGAGCCAACGGTCAATCGCTTCTGCCGTTCCTTCGCCGTCAGTGGTTACCCGGAACTTAAATTGCAGTTGGCGCAGAGCCTGGCCAGCGGTGCTGCATACGTCAGCCGTGCGGTAGAAGCCGACGATGACCCCGAGGCGTACACCAAAAAGATATTTGGCAGCGCAATTGCCTCACTGGACAGCGCCGTTCAGCAACTGGACCCGGCCCTGATCAGCAAGTCGGTAGACATGTTGATTCAGGCGCGCCAGATCCACTTCTTCGGTCTGGGCGCTTCCGCACCGGTGGCGCTGGACGCCCAACACAAATTCTTCCGCTTCAATCTGGCGGTCACCGCCCATGCCGACGTGCTCATGCAGCGCATGATTGCCTCGGTGGCGCACACCGGCGAGTTGTTCGTGATCATTTCCTACACAGGCCGTACACGGGAACTGGTGGAAGTGGCGCGCATTGCCCGGGCCAATGGCGCTTCAGTGCTGGGGCTCACAGCAGCCGGTTCGCCCCTGGCCCAAGCCAGCACGGTAAGCCTGAACATTCCACTGCCGGAAGACACCGACATCTATATGCCGATGACTTCCAGGATCATCCAGCTCACAGTGCTCGATGTGCTGGCTACCGGCATGACCCTGCGCCGCGGCGTGGACTTCCAGCCGCACCTGCGCAAGATCAAGGAAAGTTTGAATGACAGCCGGTATCCGGTTGAGGATCAGGGGTAGCGCTTAAAGCTTTCTGTAGGAGCTGCCGAAGGCTGCGATCGCGGCGTATCAGGATAAATGCTTCGCAGCCTTCGGCAGCTCCTACAGAAATCCAGTAGTTGCATGTTGGCTCCTGTGTTTGCCTTCAATGCAGCAAACACGCCTGTAAACTCAGCTCGACCTGCTCTCCCGGCGCAAGGCTCAGGCTTTCATCGCCGCCTGACGCTGCTTCAACGCAAACGAAACCTGATGCCTCCTTGCCTGCTACACCCAGCAAGGGTCGGCTGCCAGGATGCCAGACGACAGTACTGGCGTTGGCGCCACTGTTAATACTCAGACGGCGCTGCCAGGATTGATCCTGTAGCTGCAACGGACCATTGTGCTCGAATACCCGCTGGCAGCCACCCGCGACGCGTAACTCGCCCTCCTGCCGACATGCCCGTCGATTCAACTGATCGAAGCCCTCAGCGCCTTCCAGGCCGTGCAAGGCCACATCGGCGACGTCACTGATGCGCCAGTAAGCGTGCAAAGCGTGGCCGAACTGACAGGGTTCGCTGTCTTCGTGAGAGGTGCCAAGGCGCAATTCCATACCCTCCCCCAGCTCGGCATACAGATCGGCCTGCCAGTCACACAGCTGCAAACGCCAATGCAGACTGACGCCGGATTCGCTTTCGCGGCTGTCGATCAGTTTCCAGTCCAGCAATCGACCCCAGCCATGCGCGGGCCAGCCCGACTCAACGGGATGCCTCCCATGCCAGGGCCAACACACCGGCACACCGCCACGGATCGCACCCACCTGCGGCCAGCGCGATGCGCACCACAGCCAGGGTTTCTGACCCGTGGGCTGGAAATGCAGCAGTTGTGCGCCCTGCCGGCTGAACACTGCCTGACACAACGGATGATCAATCAGCAACACGTCGCGTCGCTGATGACGCTCCCATTCGAAGGTCGGCCGGGCGCGTCGGGATGTGAAGAAGCGCTGTAGGGGGTGTTCGGATGCATCTGCTTGATTGGTGGTCATTGTTGTCCTGCGCCACTGGGTCTGTAGGAGCTGCCGAAGGCTGCGATGCGGTACATCTGGCAGATCGCGATCGCAGCCTTCGGCAGCTCCTACAGACAAAGCATTCTTTTGCTCAAAAAAACGGGCAGCCAGGCTGCCCGCAAAGCACACACGACCCTTGATCGTTTAGAACTTGGTCTGCAATTTGATACCCGCGACCAGAGCGTTATCCACTTGATCTACGCCACCCGGGCTTTTGATGTATTGCAGGTTGGGGCGGACAGTCAGCCAGTCGGTAACGTGTACGCCGTAGTAGATCTCGGAGTTGTACTCGCTCTTCTGGATAGGCAGATAGCCTGGGTTGTCATAGTCGCTGATGCCATTGACGGCGTTGATCTGACGGGCACGATCGGTGACGTTATCGTTGACGTGGATACGCGAAACACCGATGCCGATGTCATCCTTCGGACGCGCATCGAAAGGCCCTTTGAAGACCATACCGACTTGCAGGAAGTTGTCGACGAAGTTGGTGTCCTTGTCATGCACGGTGGCGTTGGCAAACAGGGTCAGGCCGCGAGACGGATCGCCACTGAAGGTGCTGACCTGTTGCTGCGCCACGACCCACCAGCCAGTTTTTTCGTTACGCGACTTGAACGCTGCACCGGTCAGACCTTGAGGCTGGCCGTTGACATCCTCGTAGCGGTCGTCGGCACTCGGGCTGCTGAAGTAATAACCCAGCCGATATTCGCCAGGCAGCGAGTTAACGGTTGGCGACCACACCACTTCAACCGGCACCAGCGTCCCTTTGGAACCGCTGCCGCTCAGCTTGAAGCCGTTTCCGGTTTCCAGGTTGGACGGGTTCTGCTCGTAGACGCCGATCTGTGCGTACACCTCAGGCGTGATGTTGTATTTCACACGCAACGCCCACTGGCTGACAGGCCAGTTGTACCAGGTATCCACATAGTTGGCGGCCTGAGTGCCGCAGAACGTCAAGTTCTGGAAGTCGCAAGGGAAGCTGCCGAAGTCTTCGCCTTCGCCCATGCGGCCGGCCTTGATGTCGAGCTTGCCGTCGAAGAATTTCTGTTTGACCCACATCTGTGTCAGGCGCCAGGTCTGACCACGACCCCAGACTTCCTGCGAGGAACTGAGTGTGCCGACGCGCGGATCGCCGAGACGATCATTGGAGATGTTCTTGCCGCTACGCTCAGTGATTGCCAGCTTGAACTCAGCATCGTTCCAGCCGAAAGCTTTTTGCAGGTCGATGTTAACGCCGAGTGCGAACTGGTCGCTGTAGCGAGCCGTCTTGTCGGTGTCGTAGCCGCCGTGAATGTTGGAGCCCATCTCGCCAACGTATTCCAGCGAGAAATCATAGCCCTTGTCATACAGTTCTTTACGCACGCCACCCCAGTCACCGGTCATATGCCCGTTGGGGTTGTAAGGCTCGATGGCGTAAGCCGCACTGGAAAAAACCAGCGCGCTCAATACGGACAAACCACCGACAAGCTGGAACTGATTAAGCGATTTATTGCGTAGCTTCTTCATCCCTTGGATCCTCATTTTATTGTTATTAGCTTTTACGGCATTGACATCGACTACTTCGTGTTCGCTGGCAGAACGCTCTGAATGGCAGTGAGCGCCCGGCTGGCAGTGTCCGGTCAGTTACGGTTGATCTGGGTGACATTGGCTGCACGTTCGACTGGCTGCTGGCTGGCAAGCACGCCCAGTCGCTCGCCAGTGGCGGCATCAAAGAGCAGAACTTTGGCCGGGTCGAATTGCAGGGTCAGGCTTTCACCTACCTGCGGCGCAACGTCTGGTGCGAGACGGCAGCAGACCTTGCTCTGGTTGAGCGTGACGAACACCAGTGTGTCCGGCCCGGTGGGTTCGGTGACCTGAACTTCGGCGCGAATGGTCGGCAGGCCGTTGGCCTCCGAAGGCGCGAGCACTATTTGCTCAGGGCGCAAACCAAGGATTACTTCGCGGTCTTCCAGCCCCGCGTCGGTCATGCCCAAAGGCAACTCGCAACGCGCTTGGCCACTGTCGAGCAACGCAATAAGACGCCCTTCCTTGCGTTGCAGACGCAGTGGAATGAAGTTCATCGGTGGCGAACCAATAAAGCTGGCAACGAACAGGTTGGCTGGATCGTTGTAGATCTGTTTGGGCGTACCGAACTGCTGAATGATGCCGTCTTTCATCACCGCCACTTTGTCGCCCAGAGTCATTGCTTCGATCTGATCGTGGGTGACGTAAACCGTGGTGGTTTTCAGACGCTGGTGCATCAGCTTCATTTCGGTACGCATCTCGACGCGCAGCTTGGCGTCGAGGTTGGACAGGGGTTCGTCGAACAGATAAATCTTCGGCCGTCGTGCCAGGGCACGCCCCATCGCCACGCGCTGCTGCTGACCGCCGGACAACTGCCCCGGCTTGCGATTGAGCAGATGCTCGATCTGCAGCAGCTTGGCGACGCGGGTGACCTCTTCGTCGATGGCCGCAGCACTCATCTTGCGAATCTTCAGACCGAACTCGATGTTCTCGCGCACGCTCATGGTTGGGTACAGCGCGTAGGACTGAAACACCATGGCGATGTCTCGATCCTTGGGGCTCATGCCGCTGACATCGGCGTCGTCGATCAGGATCGACCCGGCACTGATGTTTTCCAGCCCTGCGATGCAGTTCATCAGGGTCGACTTACCACAGCCGGAAGGCCCGACCAGAATCAGGAACTCGCCATCCTTGATCTGCAATTCGATGTTTTTCAGCGTGTCCGGAAGGCCCGCGCCGTAGGTCTTGTTTACATTACGTAATTCGAGCGTTGCCATGTTTACCCCTTGACTGCGCCGGCCGTGAGCCCACGCACGAAATACTTGCCAGCGACGATGTACACCAGCAATGTCGGCAGCCCGGCGATCATCGCGGCCGCCATATCAACGTTGTATTCCTTGACCCCGGTACTGGTGTTGACCAGGTTATTCAGCGCCACGGTAATGGGCTGCGAATCGCCGCTGGAGAACACCACACCAAACAGGAAGTCGTTCCAGATCTGGGTGAACTGCCAGATCAGGCAAACCATGATGATCGGCGTCGACATCGGCAGAATGATCTTGCCGAAGATCGTGAAGAAACCCGCACCATCCAGCCGCGCAGCCTTGACCAGCGCGTCCGGAATGCTCACGTAGTAGTTACGGAAGAACAGCGTGGTGAAGGCCAGACCGTAAACCACGTGCACGAACACCAGCCCGGTGGTAGTGCTGGCCAGCCCCATCTTGCCGAGCGTGAAAGACGCAGGCAGCAATACCGTTTGAAACGGCAGGAAGCAGCCAAACAACAGCAGGCCGAAGAACAACTGCGAGCCGCGAAAACGCCACATCGACAGCACGTAGCCGTTGAGTGCACCGATGGCCGTTGAAATCAGAACAGCGGGCACGGTGATCTTGATCGAGTTCCAGAAGTAGCCATCCAGCGTCGCCCAGGCCTTGATCCAGCCAATCCCGGTGACCACGGTGGGCCAGCTCAGCAGGTTGCCGGTGCCGATGTCTTCAGGTGTTTTGAAGCTGGTGAGCAACATGACCACCAGCGGTACGAGGTACAGCAGACACGCGAGGATCAATACCGCATAAATGGCGATACGACCGAAGCTGAAGGCTGGTTTGCCGACATGACTAGTCATTGCGCTTGGTCCTCAGCTCGGAATACAGATACGGCACCAGAATCGCCAGGATCGCGCCAAGCATCAGAATCGCACTGGCCGAACCCATGCCCATCTGGCCACGGCTGAAGGTGAACGAGTACATGAACATGGCGGGCAAATCCGAGGAGTAACCCGGTCCGCCAGCCGTCATCGCCGCCACCAGGTCGAAACTCTTGATTGCGATGTGCGCGAGGATCATCACCGAACTGAAGAACACCGGACGCAGGCTTGGCAGCACCACTTTCCAGTAAATCTTCGGCATGCTCGCGCCATCAATCTGCGCGGCACGGATGATCGATTGATCAACGCCACGCAGCCCGGCAAGAAACATCGCCATGATGAACCCGGACGACTGCCACACAGCAGCAATCACCAGGCAGTACACCACGCGATCAGGGTCTACCAGCCAGTCCAGGCGAAAGCCTTCCCAGCCCCAGTCCCGAAGCATTTTGTCCAGGCCCAGACCCGGGTTGAGCAACCACTTCCAGGCAGTACCGGTGACGATCATCGACAACGCCATCGGGTACAGATAAATCGTGCGGATAAACCCTTCGCGACGAATACGCTGATCGAGAAACACCGCGAGCACGACGCCAATAGCCAGGCTGATGGCGATGAACATGCCGCCAAAAACGATCAGGTTCTTGCTTGCCACCCACCAACGGTCGCTTTCGTACAGACGCACGTACTGCGCAAGCCCGGCCCACTTGTAACTGGGCAGGAAAGTCGAGGTGGTGAACGACAGCACGAACGTCCACAGGATGTAACCGTAAAAACCGACCAGCACGATGAACATGCTCGGCGCGAGCACCAACTTGGGCAGCCAGCGTTGCAGCGCATCGAGTGGCGAGGCTTTGCTGAGGGCAGCGACAGAGCTCATCGAATCATCCACATTGAAAACATCGTTTCCAGTGCGCAGGCGTGCCTGACACCAGACTCTGGTGTCGGCAGCACGCACTACGGCTGGGTGTATCGCTGGCGAACCAGCGGTGCAGCTTCAGAAAGCGTTACTTGGCGGACTTGATAGCCGAGGACAGTTGGGCCGGCGCTTTGGCAGGATCAGCCTTTGGATCGTTCATGTAGTTGGTCACCACATCGAAGATCGCGCCCTGCACGGCAAGGGTCGTCGCCATGTTGTGCGCCATGCTTGGCTGCAGGCCACCGGTTTTCGCGTCAGCCAGGAAGTCCTTGGCTGCGGTCTGGGCGCAGGAATCGAAACCGTTCTTTTCCATGTTGTTCAACATGTCGTTACGAACCGGGATCGAACCCTTGTTGATGCTGAAGACCTTCTGGAAGTCTTCACCCAGCGCGACTCTGGCAATGTCTTGCTGAGCCGCAGCGGTGCCTTTGTCTTTCTGTTTGAAGACCGCCAGAGAGTCGATGTTGTAGGTAAAGGCCTTGTCGGTGCCCGGGAACGCCACACACTGATAATCCTTGCCCGCTACCTTCTTGGCAGCAGTCCACTCGCTCTTGGCCCAGTCACCCATGATCTGCATACCGGCCTTGCCGTTGATCACGTCCGCAGCAGCGACGTTCCAGTCACGACCGGCACGGTTCGGGTCCATGTAACCAGCGACCTTCTTGAACTCGGTAAACACCTTGACCATTTCCGGGCCAGTCAGGGTTTTCTCGTCCAGGTCGACAAAGGCTTTTTTGTATCCATCAGCGCCCATGACCGACAGCAACACGGCTTCAAAGACGGTGCTGTCTTGCCATGGCTGACCACCATGAGCCAGGGCGATGAAGCCCTTGGCTTTCAGCTTGTCGCCTGCGGCGTAGAATTCATCAAGGGTGGTGGGGGCTTTTTCGATACCGGCTTTCTTGAAGACTTCCGGGTTGATCCACAGCCAGTTGACGCGGTGAATGTTGACCGGCACGGCCACATAGTCGCCGTCGTACTTGACGGTGTCGGAGACTTTCTTGTCCAGCAGGCCGTCCCACTTCTCTTCTTTGGCAACGTCTTTCAGGACGTCAGTGTCGAGCAAGCCGGTGGACGCCCATTCCTGAATATCCGGGCCTTTGATCTGCGCGACGCCCGGTGGATTACCGGATACGGCGCGGCTCTTGAGCACAGTCATGGCCGTCGAACCACCACCACCGGCAACTGCGCCGTCCTTCCATGTGAAGCCGTCTTTCTCTACCTGAGCCTTGAGCACATCCACAGCCGCTTTCTCGCCACCGGAGGTCCACCAGTGGACAACTTCGACGGTGCCTTTCGAATCAGCGGCTAGAGCGCTCAGAGGGAACAACGAGGCGACAGAGATGACAGCTGCGAGGCGGGAAATTGAATTCATCGATTTAACCTTTTCTTGTTGTTATGCATGAGCAAGTCTGTGCTTGCGCTGCATGGAGTCTAACCAAGGGTTTTGAAAGAATAGTAACGAAGCGACGCGCAATGGTCACAGGATGGTTACATTGGAAATATGGACAGAAACCCTGCGGGAGATTCTATGCTGGCCTGCAAATACAATACCCGTGGGAGCGAATTCATTCGCGAAGAGGCCGGTACATCCGCAGCCTGTGCATCGCCTGGAGTACCGCCTTCCCGAATGAATTCGGTCCCACACGTCCAGAATTGGGTTTCCAATTTCCCACGAGGATTCCGCGGCGTCAGTCATTCCACCGTGCGCGGTAAATACAACGTTACCCGTAGGCCGCCACCGCGCAGGTTTTGCAGGCTTACTTCGCCGCCGTGGCTGTGGGCGATGTTGCGGGCAATGCCCAGGCCAAGGCCGTAACCTTGCTGCTGATTGCCCGCGAGCCGGAAGTGCGGTTCGAAGACCCGTTCCAGACGCTGCTCCGGTACGCCCGGCCCCTCATCGTCCACGTGCAGAACGAACGCCTGAACGTTGTCTTCGATTTTGAGATGGGCCCGGGTGCCGTATTTGAGGGCGTTGTCGATCAGGTTGCCGATACAGCGCTTGAGCGCCAGCGGCTTGCCGGGGTAAGGCGC
Source organism: Pseudomonas viridiflava (assembly GCF_900602065.1). GTDB lineage: Bacteria > Pseudomonadota > Gammaproteobacteria > Pseudomonadales > Pseudomonadaceae > Aquipseudomonas. The sequence continues at coordinate 473,629 of NZ_UWFN01000265.1, forward strand.
CAGCGCTTTGCCTTCCTGCGTAGCGTTGCCATTACCGTAAGGCAGCAGGTAAGGCTCCACCAGGCAATCGAGCACATGATTGAGGTCCACGGCCTCGATGTTCTCGTGAATATCGGTGTCCTTGACGCACTGCAGCGCGCCTTTGACCAACAGCTCCAGCTCATCGAGATCGCGGGTGAATTTGGCTTGCAGCGCTTCGTCTTCAAGCAGCTCTACCCGCAGGCGCAGACGGGTGATCGGGGTGCGCAAGTCGTGGGAGATAGCGCTGAACAACTGACCACGCTCGGTTAAATACCGACTGATGCGGGTGCGCATCGCACTGAAGGCCCGGCTGACTTCCACCACCTCACTGGCGCCCCCTTCGACATCCGGCTCGACATCCGCTCCCAATGACATGTCTCTCGCCGCACGCGCCAGACGCTTGAGCGGACGACTTTGCCAATGCACCAACAGGCCAATGAACAACAGCAGAAAACCGCTGGTGAGGGCAATAAACCAGACCTGCTGCAGCGGCAAGTCCTGCTCTTCAAGCGTGGTGTAGGGCTCAGGCAACAGCGACGCGATGTATAACCACTCCCCCGCCGCGAGCTCGATCTGCGTGACCAGGACCGGCGGATTCACCGGTTCCAGAGTCAGGGCGTAATGCGCCCAGGAGCGAGGTAATTCGTCGAGTTTCAGGCCGCTGTTGAAGATGCGCAAATCCTCCGGGCGCACGAACCACACCGCGATGGCCGGATCGGTACCCAGATGCTGACGCAGTACTTCATCGACAGCAGTCAGCACTGCCTGTTTGCGCGGCGTGGCATCGAGCACCTGCATGTCCAGCGGACGGTCATTGAGGGACACGACAAAACGAGTGCCGCCCATGCTGCGTAGCTGGTCAAGCACCAACGGGCGGTACGCCAGAGGCAAGGACCGAAAGTAACTGACGCTGGCCGCCATGGAGTGGGCCAGGCTGCGCGCACTGGTCACCAACCCTTCCATTTGCGTCGCACGTAATTGCGACAACCAGATGACACTGGACAGCGCCTGAGCAAGCAACACCGCCAGCAGGGTCAACAGCAACATGCGCCCGAGGAGGGAGCGCGGCAACGGCAACGAGCGTTTTGGTGCGTCGTAGATCAACACTCAGTAACCACTGTTGGCTTGGCAGATCACGTTCGCCGCCAGCAGATAACCACTGCCACGTACGGTACGGATAAGCCGCGGTGACTTGCCAGTGTCACGCAAACGCTGACGCAACCGACTGACCGCCATATCGACGATTCGCTCAAGCGGCATCAACTCGCGACCCCGCGTCGCATTGCCGATGGTGTCACGATCAAGGATCTGCTGTGGGTTATCGAGGAACAGTTTGAGCAGCGCAAAGTCAGCGCCGGACAGAATCACTTCTTCGCCGTCACTGTGGAAGAGCCTGTGACTGACCATGTCCAGCCGCCATTCATCGAAGGTCAGCACATCGCCACCGACGCGTTCCTGACCGAACTGGGCGCGCCGCAACAGGGCTTTGATACGCGCGACCAGCTCCCGCGGGCTGAAAGGTTTACCCAGATAGTCATCGGCACCCAATTCAAGGCCGATAACGCGGTCTGCCTCATCGGAACTGGCGGTGAGCATGATGATGGGGACATGGGGGTAGCGAACGTGCTGACGCACCCAACGGCAGAGACTGAAACCGTCTTCGTCGGGCAGCATCACATCGAGAATCAACAGATCGCCTGGCTCTTCAGTGAAAGCCTGACGGAAACCCGCGCCATCGCCGACGGCGCGCACCTGAAAACCGGAACGGCTCAAGTAGGTTTGCAGCAACTCACGAATCTCCTGGTCATCATCGACCAGCAGGATCGATTTACTGACTGAGCTCACTGGGGTCGTCCTTGTTGCTATGGATCGTTATTGTTAGGGGTGGAACTGAAATCTTACTCACATCCTGAACTGTGGGAGCGGTGCTTGCCCGCGATAAGGCTGGACGCGATTCACCCTGGATCGCGGTGTCCTTATCGCGGGCAAGCACCGCTCCCACAGGAACTGCATTCCAACTTGAGAGCTATATTGCCCCGCAGCTACAGTTCTACCGCGCGCTCTTCGCCAAATGCTTGCTGCAACGCAACACCTGCGCCCATGAGGCCCGGATACTCGGCAGTCACCAGCCACACCGGGATGCCGTTGAAATAATCGCTCATCACACCTTTTTCCGCGAAGGCGCGCTTGAAACCGCTGCTCATGAAAAACTCGATAAACCGCGGTACCACACCACCGACGATGTACACCCCACCGCGACCGCCGACGGTGAGCACGTTGTTGCCCGCGACACGCCCGAGAAACACACAGAACTGTTCGAGCACCGCTGCCGCAACCGGATCGCCCGCCACAGCCGCAGAGGTAATGGCGGCCGGAGACTTGAGCACCGGTTCGATGTCATCCAGCGCACAGCTGACCTGATACAACCCCAGCAGACCTGCGCCACTGAGCACGGTTTCCGCGCTGACATGTTCGTGCTCGGCCATCAGGCGCATCCACAACATGGCTTCACGCGCGTTGCCGATCGGCAGATCAACATGTCCGCCCTCGCCCGGTAAAGCCATCCAGTGATTGACGCCGACACTGAGCAAGGTACCAACCCCCAGCCCTGTACCGGGCCCGACCACCACACGCGGGCGATCCGGCTCGCTGATACCGTGACAAACCGTCAGGTATTCGTCATCTGCCAGACGCGTCATGCCCAGCGCCATGGCACTGAAGTCATTGATCAGCAGCAGGTCATCAACTTTGAGGTTGGCGCAGAACGCCGATTTGCTGAGCTTCCAGTGGCTGTTGGTGAACTCGAACTCATCACCATCCACAGGCCCCGCGACCGCCAGACATACAGAGCCCACATCACCCCGTTGCAGCTCCAGATCCTGAAGATAGACCTCAACGGCCTTCTCCGGACTGGCGTAGTCGATGGTCGGGAATACCCGGATCGAATGCAGCTTGTCGTCTTCCCAAATGGCAAAACGTGCATTGGTACCGCCAATATCACCGACCAGGGCCAACTTCACTTAAGCGTCTCCAGATTCGAGGTAAAGGCGCTGGCGCCCTGCTCGGCGGAGCTGAAGGCCATGCGCATGAAACCGAACAACTCGCGACCGCAGCCGACCGCGTTATCCAGGTGACCTACCGCAGGTTCTCTGGCGGCCAATTCTGCCGGTTCGATCAGAACTTGCAAGGTCCCTTTTACCCCATCAACGCGAATGATGTCGCCGTCGCGAACCAGTGCCAAAGGGCCACCACTATAGGCCTCAGGGCAGACATGTATGGCTGCCGGGATCTTTCCCGACGCGCCGGACATGCGTCCATCAGTCACCAGCGCGACCTTGAAACCGCGATCCTGAAGCACCCCGAGAAATGGTGTCATTTTGTGTAACTCGGGCATCCCGTTGGAACGCGGCCCCTGGAAGCGCATGACGGCGACGAAATCACATTCCAGCTCACCGGCCTTGAACGCGTCAGCCAGATCCTGCTGATCATGAAAAACCCGTGCAGGTGCCTGAACAACCTGATGCTCCAGCGCGACGGCCGAAACCTTCATCACACCGCGGCCCAGGTTACCTTCCATCACACGCAGGCCACCCTCAGGCGAGAACGCTTTGGCGACAGGACGCAGGATGTTTTCATCGAGGCTCTCAATCGGACCTTCGCGCCATACCAGCTTGCCATCTTCCAGGAACGGCTCCTGGGTGTAACGACTCAGGCCGCGACCCAGCACCGTGTTGACGTCTTCGTGGAGCAGACCGGCTTCCAGCAATTCACGGATCAGGAATGACATGCCGCCAGCGGCCTGGAAGTGGTTGATATCGGCTTTGCCGTTGGGATAGACGTGGGTCAGGGTCGGCACGACTTCGGACAGGTCAGCCATGTCTTGCCAGGTCAGTTGAATACCTGCAGCTTGAGCGATGGCTGGCATGTGCAGCGTGTGGTTAGTCGAACCGCCCGTGGCATGCAGGGCGACAATCGAGTTGACCAGCGAGCGCTCGTCGACGATTTCGCCGATAGGCATGAAGTTGCCGCTCTGCATGGTCATGCGCGTGACCTGCTGCGCAGCCTCAAGGGTCAGCGCATCACGCAGCGGCGTGTAAGGGTTGACGAACGAAGAGCCGGGCAAGTGCAGACCCATGACTTCCATCAGCAACTGATTGGTATTGGCTGTGCCGTAGAAGGTGCAGGTGCCTGGGCCGTGGTAGGACTTCATCTCCGAATCCAGCAGTTCCTCGCGAGTGGCCTTGCCTTCGGCGTAGCGCTGGCGGACATCGGCTTTCTCCTTGTTGGAGATGCCGGAAACCATAGGGCCGCCCGGAATGAAAATCATCGGCAGATGACCGAAACGCAGTGCGCCCATCATCAGGCCCGGCACGATCTTGTCGCAGACGCCCAGCATCAAGGCGGCGTCGAACATGTTGTGGGAAAGCGCAACCGCCGTGGACATGGCAATCACTTCGCGGCTGGCGATGCCGATTTCCATGCCGGGTTCACCTTGAGTGACACCATCGCACATGGCGGGTACGCCACCGGCAAACTGACCGACCGAACCAATGTCACGTAAAGCCTGTTTGATCTGGTTCGGGAAATGCTCGTAGGGCTGATGCGCCGAGAGCATGTCATTGTAGGAGGACACGATGGCAACGTTAGCCGCGTTCATCATGCGCAGGTTGTTTTTATCTTCAGGACCGCAAGCCGCTACGCCATGAGCGAAATTGGCGCATTGCAGCTTGCCGCGCATCGGGCCGTCGCTGGCGGCACCTCGAATCAGTTGCAGATAGCGCTGCCGGGTTTCGCGACTACGGGCTATCAGCCGCTCGGTTACTTCAAGGATGCGGGGATGCATGTGCTGAACTCCAGGCTAACGTATGTGGTCACCCGTTTCAGACCTTGCAGATATCGAGGCTATCGCCTTGGCTGTAAAAGCTTGATCTCGATCAACTGTTTTGGCCTTACAGGCTTCTCGTTGTAGATAAAACAAAATATTGCCACTAAAAAGGCTTGTTTTCTATTTCTATGCGAATAATCTTGTAATTCCAACAACAAATTCAGAAAGGACGGCTGTATGACTCTTCGTATTGCAATCAATGGTTTTGGCCGCATCGGCCGCAACGTCCTGCGAGCACTGTATACCCAAGGCTACCGCCAAGACCTGCAGGTCGTCGCCATCAATGATTTGGGCGACAGTGAGATGAACGCTCACCTGCTGCGTTTCGACACGGTTCACGGGCCTTTTTCCGGCACTGTCGAGTGTGACAGCGAGAGCCTGACGGTCAATGGTGACCGTATTGCGGTCAGCGCCATTCGCAACCCTGCCGAGCTGCCCTGGAAAGCCCAGAACATTGATGTGGTATTCGAATGCACCGGCTTGTTCACTAGCCGCGACAAAGCTGCTGCACACCTGACTGCCGGTGCTCGCAAGGTGATTATCTCGGCCCCGGCTCAAGGTGCCGACGCGACCATCGTCTATGGCGTGAACCACGACACCCTGCGCCAATCGCATCAAATCATTTCCAGCGCATCCTGCACGACCAACTGTCTGGCGCCGGTCGCACAGGTACTGCACCGCGAACTGGGCATCGAAAGCGGCTTGATGACCACTATTCATGCGTACACCAACGATCAGAATCTGATCGACGTTTACCACACCGATCCGTACCGCGCACGGTCGGCAACCCAGTCGATGATCCCGAGCAAGACCGGTGCTGCTGAAGCGGTAGGCCTTGTTCTGCCAGAGCTGGCAGGCAAGCTGACCGGGATGGCGGTACGGGTTCCTGTGATCAACGTGTCTCTGGTGGACCTGACCGTGCAACTCACTCGCGAAGCTACTGCCGAGCAAGTGAACGCGCTGATGAAAGAAGCCAGCCAGCACTCGAAAGTGCTGGGCTATAACACCCTGCCGCTGGTTTCGCACGACTTCAACCACAATCCGTTGTCGTCAATTTTCGATGCCAATCACACCAAAGTCAGCGGCAAGTTGCTCAAAGTCCTTGCCTGGTATGACAACGAATGGGCGTTCTCCAACCGGATGCTGGACAACTGCCTGGCGCTGCATAACGCAGAGTGAAGCTCTGAGTTTGAGGAACCATCATTCCTGAGTCGGGACGGATCTCTTTGTAGGAGTGAGCTTGCTCGCGATGGCGTCAGCACAGCCGATATGAACATCGACTGACAGACCGAATCGCGAGCAAGCTCGCTCCTACAGGTCCGGTGCTCGCTACGCGAGAGCGATGTGTCAGGGACACCGGGGCACTCCCACAGGGAGTTCACTCTTCCTAAAGACAACAACAGCAAACACCCCTTGACCAAACAAGAGGATGAGAAGCATTATCATCCACTGCTTTTTTGGTCGAGTACTCTTCTGGTGAGTCAATCGCGTTTAAACGAAGTATTTGTCTCTCACAGACCTGTTCTGCTGCGCACCCTGCAGCGGATCGTCAGCAATCACAGCACTGCAGAAGACCTGCTTCAGGAAACCTACCTACGCGTGACCGGTGCACTGAGCAACCGGGCAATCGAGCATCTTGAGCCGTTCATTTTTCAGACCGCCCGCAACCTGGCGCTGGATCATTTGCGTGCCCGGCGTGTGCGAGAACGTACGCTGGCCGAGGACGCGACGACGGCCGATATGGAAAACGTCAGCGCTCCCGTGACGTCGTTAGAAGACGCAACCCATGCACGGCGCATGGTCGAAGGCCTGAGCAAAAGTCTTGCTACGCTGACGTCGCGCCAACAACAGATTTTCAGTCTCAGCCGTCTGCAGGGCCTCAGCTATGTGGAGATTGCAGAGCAACTCGGCGTATCTGCGAGCACCGTGCAGAAGGAGCTGAAACTGATCATGGCGATCTGCGTCGCTGTTGCCACAAGACTTGACCACCCTTGAGTGATGCAGCAGGCTGCGGCAAATCCGGCACTGGCCGACGATCGACAAGAACAACCGAGGACTTCTCGTGAAGGATCCTGACCTCCATCGCGCGCGCACTGTCGCTGAAGAGATGCTGAGCGACCGCGTGATGGATCAAGCCTTGAGCTGGCTGATCGAACTGGACGGCAGCGACGAACAGCAGCAGGCCCGTTTCCAGAACTGGCTGATGGCGGACCCTGCCCATCGGGAAGCGTTTAACAAAGTCCAGGCTATCTGGCACTCACAACCGGTCACCCAGGCAGCCGTGGAGCTGGCTGCGATCAGACCCTCGCGCTGGCGCCGCCTGCGTCCCCACTGGATCAAGCTGGGCACCGCCGCCGTGTTGTTGATCGGCCTGTTCAGCTTCAGCAATCTGGGGCTGCGCCTGCAAGCGGATCACCTGACCGTGGTGGGTGAGCGCCAACGCCTGCAACTGGATGACGGCTCGAAGGTGTTGCTCAACACAAACTCCGCCTTCTCCAGCAAAGCCACTGACACCAATCAGGTTGCCAAGCTGCTGCAGGGTGAGGCGTTCTTCGAAGTGCCGGCCAGTCAGGGACAACCACTGGAGGTGCTTGCCGGGGCGGTCAGCATGCGCGCAAGCGGTAGCGCTTTCGCCGTGCGCTACCTGAATGGCATCGCGCAAATCCAGGTACAGCGCGGTGCGCTGGACGTCCGTGCTCCGCAGAGTAACGAGGCAGTCAAGCTTGCTGGCGGCGACAGTATCCGTGTGGGCCCTGAGGGTTTCAGTCATCGGCAAAAGCTTGATCAAACCACAGACCTGGCTTGGGTTCAGGGCCGACTGGTGTTTGATAATTGTCCGTTGGGTGAGGTGCTTGCCGAGCTGCGGCGCTATTACCCTGGCTGGATCATCAACACCAACAGCAAGCTGGAAAGCGTTGCCGTGACCGGAAACTACCGCCTGGACAACCCAATGGAAGTGGTTCGTTCACTGGCACATATCACCGCCGCACAGATGCATGAGCTGCCCGCACTGGTCATCCTCAACTAAACGAATTTATTTTTACTCGATAGCTATCCGTCGCGCGTCTCGTCTTAGCCAATGCAACTGATTCGTATTAGCGTCAGTCGCAAAAAACTAAAAAGATTGCAACACGGAGCCCCATCGACAATGCGCAATCCCGCCACGCCTAACGCGTCCCGCACCGCCGGGCTGCAAAAGTCTGCCCTATCGCTGCTGACCCTTGCGGTGCTATCCGCCGCAGGATGGTCCGGTGCACTGCACGCAGCCACCCCCGGCGAATCCGAGGCCGCGACGGCGCCGACTCGAACTGCCGGGGTTTACGCCTTCAACATTGCGCAGCAGCCATTGGCTTCGGCACTCAATGAGTTCAGCCGCGTCACGGGTTGGCAAGTGGGCGTTTCTGCAGAGCTGGCAAACAACGTCACCTCTCCGGGGGCTCACGGTTCACTCACACCTGCCAATGCACTGGAGAAACTGCTGGCGGGTTCTAGCCTGAGCTACCGAGCCATGAGCAACAACAATGTGGTGCTGGAAAAGCGTAGCGCCGGGGTTGTCGCACTGGACCAGATCACAGTGAGTGCAACCCGTCAGGCACAGGATATTGCGTCCGTTCCCAACACCGTTTCAGTACACGAACGTGCCGAACTCGACCGCCAGAACGTGAACACCATTCGCGATCTGGTGCGTTACGAGCCAGGCGTTTCGGTAGGCGGTGCGGGTCAGCGCTCGGGCACCACCGGCTATAACATTCGCGGTATCGACGGTAACAGGATCCTGACTCAGGTGGATGGCGTCGAAGTGCCGGACAACTATTTCTCCGGCCCCTATGCGAACACCCATCGTAACTACGTCGATCCGGAAATCGTCAAGCGTGTTGAGATTCTTCGTGGCCCTGCCTCCGCGCTCTACGGCAGCAGCGCCATTGGCGGCGCTGTGAGCTACTACACCCTCGATGCCAATGACATCATCAAGGACGGCAAGGATGTCGGTGCTCGTCTCAAAACCGGCTACAGCTCGGCTGATGAAAGCTGGCTGACGTCTGGCACTATTGCCGCGCGCCAGGGCGACTTCGACGGCCTGCTGCACCTCAGCCAGCGCAACGGCCACGAAATCGAGTCTTACGGCAGCACTGGTGGCACCGGGCTGGAACGCACCGAAGCCAACCCGGAAGATGCGCGCACCACCAATATCCTGGCCAAGCTGGGCTGGAACTATGACGAAGGTGCACGCCTGGGCCTGACCTACGAAAAGTACAAGGATGACCGTGATACTGACCAACAGAGCGCTGTAGGCGGGCTGTTCACTGGTGGTGCAGGCACCGGATTGAACTTTTACCGTGGACGCACCGGGAACGACACCATCACCCGCGAGCGGTTTGGTCTGGAAAACAGTTTCGAGCTCAATACCCTGTTGGCGGATAACGTCAAATGGAGCCTGAACTATCAGATTGCCAAGACCGACCAGACGACGCTCGAGCGCTACTTCCCGATCTCCCGGGATGTGTGGCGCTCTCGAGAAACCACTTACAAAGAACGTCAGTGGATTCTCGATGCTCAACTGGACAAAGCGTTCAGTATTGGCGATACGGATCACCTGCTGACCTACGGCACCACCCTCAAGCAGCAGAAAGTCACCGGCCAGCGCAGCGGGGGTGAAGTCTGTGCATCGACGGCGGGTTTTGGTACGTGCAGGGCGGTCGGCCAGGTACTGCCTCAAAACACACTGGCCCCGTCCAGTGACTTCCCGGACCCCACTATCAATACCTACAGCGTGTTTGCACAGGACGAAATCCGCTGGAACGACTGGACCTTCATGCCAGGCGCACGCTACGACTACACCCGCCTGGACCCGCACATCACTCAGGCATTTCTCAACACGGTGGGTGAGGATCGGAACAGCGTCAGTGACGAAAGCCAAAAATGGCATCGAGTGTCGCCCAAGATGGGGGTGACCTATGCATTCAATGATCAATACACGTGGTACGGCCAATATGCGGAAGGCTTCCGCACACCGAGCGCCAAAGCGCTTTACGGGCGCTTCGAAAACCTGCAAAGCGGTTACACCGTAGAACCCAACCCTGATCTGGAGCCGGAAAAGAGCAAGAGCTATGAAACCGGATTGCGCGGTCGCTTTGAAGCTGGCTCCTTCGACGTTGCGGTGTTTTACAACAAATACCGCGACTTCATCGATGAAGACCAGATTCAGCCAGGCACTGCAACCGGAGCGACTTTCCGGGCGAACAACATCGCTCACGCGACTATCAAGGGCATTGAGCTCAAGGGTCGCCTGAACCTCGATACGTTTGGAGCACCTGAAGGTCTCTATACCCAAAGCGCCATTAGCTACCTGTACGGCCGTAACAACGACAGTGGTGAACCGCTCAATAGCATCAATCCACTGACAGGTGTGTTCGGTCTGGGCTATGAACAGGATAACTACGGTGGGCTGCTCAGCTGGACGCTGGTCAAACGCAAGAACCGTGTGAGTGACGTTGATTTCAATGAACCAGACGGTTCATCGAGCCAGTTCAAGACTCCGGGTTTTGGTGTTCTTGATCTCAGCGGTTATTACAAAGTCACCAACGATGTGACCGTGAATGCCGGACTGTACAACCTCGCCGACAAAAAATACTGGCTATGGGACGACGTGCGCGGCTACGACAGCGCTGGAGAAGCAGCCGTCACCTCCCCGGCCAACCTTGATCGTCTGACTCAGCCCGGCCGCAACTTCAGCGTCAACGTGGTCTGGGATATCTGATTAAGCAATGCCCCCACGGACTTCACGTCGTGGGACCGGCTTGAGCCGGGAAGAGGCCCTTACAGTCACAGAAAATGATTCGTCGGGTATACCGCTTTCCCGGCTAAAGCCGGTCTCACGATTTTTACGCTTCAAACGTCTGTCATTCGTCTATTCAACATCCCCTCCATTTTCCAAGGAAGACCCTATGAGCACCGAGCAGAACCGCCCTGCCCTGCGTTCCCAGCGCCTTAATCAGATCACCCATGCGCCCCATGAGCGGCTCGACAAGGCTGTAAAAGCCAATGCGCCTTTCGAAACGCTGGAAAGCTACAAACGCTTTGTGGTCGCCCAGTACCTGTTTCAGGCTGAGCTGCAGGGTCTGTACAACGACCCCGAGCTGAAGCAAGTTATCCCTGACCTGCCTGCTCGTTGCCGTGCGGAGCAGGCCAAGGCTGACCTTGCAGATCTGAATACCGCAATCCCTGAAACAATCGACGGTGCCGTCAGCCAACCGGGCAAGGCTGAGGCGTTGGGCTGGCTGTTCGTGTCCGAAGGCTCGAAGCTGGGAGCGGCTTTTCTGATCAAGCGTGCCGTTGCGCTGAACCTGAGCGAAAACTTTGGTGCCCGGCATCTGAGCGAGCCTGCCGGTGGCCGCGCCGAAGGCTGGAAAAGCTTTATCAGAACGCTGGACGGACTGAATTTCACAGAGCAGGAGGAAGCCGAAGCAGATAAAGGCGCACTCGCAGCCTTCGAACGCTTCAATGTGCTGTTGCAGCACGCCTATGCTCACGCACCAAAGGCAGAGCTGGTTCAAGCATGAAAAAACGCCCGGTGCTGTTAAGCTGGCCGGGCTTTCTGAACCTGCCTGTAGTGACTATGACCTCCAAACCACCCGGTTCGCGACTCTCTCGCCTTCTGTTCGGCCTCCTCGCCTATACCAGCCTTGGTATAGGCATCGCGGCTATTTTCATTCCGGGCCTGCCCACCACCGAGTTCATATTGCTGGCGGCGTGGGCGGCGACCAAAAGCTCGCCGCGCCTGAGTGCCTGGCTGGAAAATCATAAGTTGTTCGGGCCAATCCTGAGCAATTGGCGCAACGGTCGCCGGGTGACGCGCAATGCCAAAGTCAGCGCCACCATCAGCATGCTGGTCTGTGCGGGCCTGATGCTGTACCTGATGCACGGCTGGCCGGTCTATGCCGCCATTGGCGGTATGTTGCTGGGCAACCTGTGGATCTGGTCGCGACCAGAGCCCGTCAGCGACGCCTCCTGATCCACGTCATGCCCCTGTCACTCACGATGGTCTAAGGTTGAGGCTCGACTCCCACCGAACGTCAATAGACTCAAAGGGTCTACCGGTACACTCACTGAGCAACCAAGGGGCACTGACATGTTCGAACCAGGCCATTTGCATATCACCCGTGCACCGCTGCAAGCATCGGATTTCGGCTACGACATTCATATCCGCTATGAAGTCAGCGAGAACCCCGAGGAAGGCAAATGCATGCACTTCTCCATGCAAGGCGAGGTTGCTGGCAATACGTTTGAAGATGAGTTCGAACTGCCGCGAGATCTAGCCTGCAATTTTGCCCATAACGCCAACCAGGTTGCCGTCAAACATGGCATGCCGCACATTGCCGTGCTGCCGCTGGCGATGCATGAAGAATACGACCGTATGTTCAAGGATGTACGCGACAAACTGGGCCTTGAGCCAGGCGAGCCTGTAAAGCCGGAGCATTTGGTTTGAAATAGTGCGCTGAGGCACTGTTGGAGCGAGGCTTGCCCGCGAAGAACGATAATGCGGTGCATCTGCCCTACCGCGTCGGCTGATTCGCGGGCAAGCCTCGCTCCAACGGAACGCTGTGAAAAGGCGGTCTACGGTAGGCAACTATGGCTGTTCAAATGACAGTTACCCCGCCAGACTCATTCCGATTGAGCGTTCCCCCCCGCTTTTGCTGGCATAATCGCCCACTTCTTCACCCAGAACCTTTAACGCCTCATGCGTATCCACGTCAGCTTCATCGACCGCGTCGGTATCACTCAGGAAGTCCTCGCCATTCTGGGTGGGCGTAATCTGAATCTGGATGCGGTGGAAATGGTCCCGCCCAACGTTTACATCGACGCCCCCACCCTCAGCCATCAGGTGCTGGAAGAACTCAAGGACGCGCTGTTTCGGGTTCGCGGAGTCGAAGCCATTACCGTGGTCGATATCCTTCCCGGTCAGCGCCGCCATCTGCAACTCGATGCATTGCTGGCGGCCATGACGGATCCGGTTCTGGCTCTGGACAGCGCCGGGCATGTATTGCTCGCCAACCCGGCATTAATCGCGCTGATCGGTCGCGAACCCGCCGGTGAGCCGGTGGCTGAGCTGTTTAGCGACCCTGGTTTGCACAGCGCACTGTTGGAAAACGGTTTCCGCCTGCCGCTGCGTGAAGTCACCCTCAACGGCGAAGCCCTGCTGCTGGATGCGACACCGATTACTGACGCCGGCGCGTTGCTCACGCTTTATCAGCCAAGCCGGATAGGTGAACGCCTGTCGGCATTGCATCACGACCACGCAGAAGGCTTCGACGCACTCCTGGGTGAGTCACCCGCAATTCGAACTTTGAAAGCCCGTGCACAACGGGTTGCTGCACTGGATGCGCCGCTATTGATCCAGGGTGAAACCGGTACCGGCAAAGAGCTGGTGGCCCGCGCCTGCCACGCCACCAGCACGCGGCACAGCGCGCCCTTTCTGGCTCTCAACTGTGCTGCTCTGCCGGAAAACCTCGCCGAGAGTGAGCTGTTCGGTTACGCCCCTGGCGCGTTCACCGGCGCGCAACGGGGTGGGAAACCGGGCCTGATGGAACTGGCCAACCATGGCACAGTGTTTCTCGATGAAATTGGCGAGATGTCACCCTACCTGCAAGCCAAGCTGCTGCGGTTTCTCAATGACGGAAGTTTCAGGCGTGTCGGCGGCGACAAGGAAGTGAAGGTCAATGTGCGCATCCTCAGCGCCACCCATCGCAACCTGGAAAAAATGGTCAGCGAAGGCAGCTTCCGGGAAGACCTGTTCTACCGTTTGAACGTACTCAATCTGGAAGTACCACCACTGCGCGATCGCGGCCAGGACATTCTGCTGCTGGCGCGCTATTTCATGGAACAGGCCTGCGCGCAGATTCAGCGCCCGGTTTGCCGCCTTGCCAACAGCACTTATCCGGCACTGCTCGGCAACCGCTGGCCGGGCAATGTGCGTCAGTTACAGAACGTGATTTTCCGCGCCGCGGCCATCAGTGACAGCAATCTGGTGGACATCGGTGATCTGGATATCGCCGGAACTGCAGTTGCCGGAGACAATGAAGGCGAAGTGAGCAGCCTGGAGCAGGCCGTCGATAGCTTCGAAAAAGCCTTGCTGGAGAAGCTCTATGCCGACTATCCATCAACCCGGCAACTGGCGGCGCGCCTACAGACCTCGCACACCGCCATTGCCCATCGCTTGCGTAAATACGGGATTACCGGGAAAGCCTGATCACTATCAGGCTTGGGCGAACATGCCTCGGTAAATCGGCAGAATCGTGTCCCTGGTCAGCGGTGCCAGATTCAGCTCCGGATGGCTCTGGGCACTGATCCACACGACCTCTTCGATCTCTGCAGCGGGCACTACATCGACCTTGATACGCACTTCAAACAACTCGCAGCGCACCTCGTAGCCTGGCTCGTTGGCGGCAGGCGCCGCGAATGAGCCCAGATACCCGGCGCTGGCAGGATCGATATGCAACCCGAGTTCTTCCTCAAGTTCACGCGCCAAAGCGTGCGCAGCAGACTCGCCCGCGTCAATCTTGCCACCTGGCTGCATGAATGCCTGGGTACCCCGTTTGCGCACCAGCAACGTGCGCCCGTCTTCCCCGATCAATAACGCCGCAGCGATGTGAATCAGCTTCATGCAAATATCTCGGTCTTGAGGTGCCTGGCTTCCTCGGCGCGCTCCAGAGCCAGCTCGATCAGACGGTCAATCAAGCCTGAATAAGACAACTGGGTAGCCTGCCACAACTTGGGGTACATGCTGATAGAGGTGAAACCGGGAATCGTGTTCACTTCATTGATGATGATGTCCCGAGCCTCGGTGACAAAGAAGTCCACACGCGCCAGCCCCGCGCAACCGAGTACCTGATACGCGCGTAATGCAACGGCGCGGACCTCATCGCTCACATCGGACGCCAGCTCGGCTGGGATTGCGATACGCGCCTGATCACCGTTCAGGTACTTGGTGTCGTAGGCATAGAACTCGTCGTTGGCAATCACTTCACCACAGACACTGACTTGCGGCTGACGGTTGCCGAGCACTGCGCATTCCACTTCGCGGCCAACGATGCCCTTTTCGATCAGAACCTTGTGATCGTATTCGAAAGCCAGTGCCAAAGCCGCGCTATAACTGGCTTCGTCGGTCACCTTGCTGACGCCCACCGAAGAGCCCTGACTCGCCGGCTTTACGAATATCGGCAAGCCAAGCTGAGCGACTACGGAGGCATACGCCACTGACTCCCCGTGACTGACCACCACGAACGGCGCAACAGCAATACCGGCGTCACGCAGCAGGCGCTTGGTCACGTCTTTATCCATACACGCAGCAGATGCGAGTACATCAGGGCCGACAAAAGGAATGGCCAGCAGACGCAGGAGGCCCTGCAACGAACCGTCCTCACCGAATGCTCCGTGAATCAACGGGAAAACAACGTCTATGCGCGGCAGCTCGATGCCCGACTCCACGTCAACGAACTGCCCGTCAGTACTACCCGGCAGCAAAGACAACCGCTTACCTGAAGCACTGAGGCTGATCTTCGCCGGGTCACTGGCATTCAGCAGGTAATCGCTCTCATCGAAGTGCAGCCAGCGGCCCGACTTGTCGATGCCGATCAGCGTCAGATCGTGGGCGCTACGATCGATCGCGTTGATCACGTTCCTCGCTGACTGCAGCGAGACTTCGTGCTCGCTGGATTGTCCGCCGAAGAGGATGGCGACTGATTTTTTCAAAGCGACAACTCCTGATTTTCAGGCCGCAGAGTCAAAAGCAAATTTGCCCGTTAGTCCAGTGGCGATGCGTGCAGGTGGTCGTCGAAATCAAATAAAAGGCAAAAAAAATCTCGCGGCATGGATGATCAGGTTCTGATCGTCCATGCCGCGAGACCGACACTGCATCATTCAGCGGCTGCAGTGTCTTTTTTTGCACCGGAGCCAAACGTGGCAAAGCGCTTGTTGAAGCCCGCGATCCGGCCTTCTGTCGTCGTTTTACGTTGTTGCCCGGTGTACATCGGGTGAGAAGCGCTGGACACATCGAGCGCCACGTAGGGATAGGTTTCGCCGTCACTGTGTTTTTGCGTGCGGTCAGTGTCGACGGTCGAACCGATCAGGAAGTAAACATCAGCCGCAGTGTCGTGGAACAGCACTTGACGGTATTGAGGATGGATATCAGGTTTCATGATGCCTCCAGAGCGTGATGATAAGATGGTTACAACATAACATATCACTCATTTGAGACCCAAATCGATTGTCGTGACTTGCATCATTCGTGAACTTGATTAGGCCGACGCTTGCCGCTAAGGTTCGCCCCGCCGTTGCAGGATCAGCGGCCCGGGACTGGGCTCCTGGCGTATTGGCCGGATGGAAACAAGCCATGTCTCAACCAGATCACTACCAAATCTCCCTCCATGCCTATAGCCGCCTGATCGAAGCAAGGGATTCGCTGCGTCTGCTAGACGGCTATGTCAACAAGACTGACGTGCTGTGCAATCCATCCATGCTGGTCGGCTACGTGTCGATGCTGCAAAGCGCGCTGCAGGAAGTGATCGCCGCCAGCACGCCTTCAGAACCCCGTGAAGCGTTCATGCATAAAGCGGATGAATTGGGCTTCGTCGCGCTCAACCCTAAAGAGCGGACGTTGATCGAGCACCTGCGCTGGACAAGCCTCGAAGGACGCGAAGATGTCTACGAAATGGCCGGACGCATCCGCCATATCAAGCCTTGGGTGCTAGAGGATTGAATTCAGCTACGCTGCCGTTCGATCCCTGTCATTGAGCTATTCTCAATCCGGCCGATAGCCTTTCAGAACGAAGCACCTGCTTTGCCGAAGCCGCTTTCGGGTGGTTGAAGCATCGAGCCTTCTTGAGGCACTGCGTGAGCATCTCCCCCCGGAACAGTGCCGTGCCGGAAACACCCCAAAAAAATCAGATCGAAAACCACCGTCATTAGCCCAGGAAACCGTATGAGTCTGTCGATTCTCAGTCGTTACGCCTTCTTCGTTGGTTGCGTGCTTTTTACCTTGTTCAGCTTGCCGTTCTGGCATCACGAGTGGCTATGGCCTTTCACGCTGCTGACCGGCGTGCTGTCAGTAGTGGGGATAATCGACCTGTTGCAGTCGCCCCACTCGGTGCGACGCAACTACCCGGTTCTCGGTAATATTCGCTACGCCGTAGAGGCTATTCGCCCGGAGATCCGCCAGTACCTGCTGGAATCCGACAGCGATGCCCTGCCCTTCTCCCGGGCACAACGCTCGCTGGTCTACTCACGAGCCAAGAACGAGTCGGCAGACAGACCCTTCGGCACCCTGATTGATGTGTACCAGACCGGCTTCGAGTTCATCAGCCACTCCATGCGCCCCGCGCCACTTAGCGACCCCAATGCCTTTCGGGTGATCGTCGGTGGACCGCAATGCACCCAGCCTTATTCAGCCTCGATCTTTAATATCTCGGCCATGAGCTTTGGTTCGCTCAGCGCCAATGCCATCCGCGCCTTGAATCAGGGCGCGAAGCTCGGCAATTTTGCCCATGACACCGGTGAGGGCAGCATCAGCCCCTACCACCGCGAGCACGGCGGCGACCTGACATGGGAGTTGGGCAGCGGTTATTTTGGTTGCAGGACAGCCGACGGACGCTTCGATCCACAACGATTCGCCGAACAAGCCAAAGACCCGCAGGTGCGAATGATCGAGATCAAGATGAGCCAGGGCGCCAAACCGGGCCACGGCGGCATCCTGCCCAAGCACAAGGTCACCAAAGAAATCGCCGAAACCCGCGGCATTCTGATGGGTGAAGACTGCGTGTCGCCGTCCCGTCACAGCGCGTTCTCAACGCCGTGCGAACTGATGCAGTTCATTGCTCAACTGCGTGAGCTGTCGGGCGGCAAACCGGTAGGCTTCAAGTTCTGCCTTGGCCATCCATGGGAGTTCATGGGCATTGCCAAAGCCATGCTGGAAACCGGCATTCTGCCGGACTTCATTGTGGTCGACGGTACGGAAGGCGGCACCGGCGCAGCACCTGTGGAGTTCACCGACCACATGGGCGTACCTATGCGCGAAGGCTTGCTGTTTGTGCACAACACCCTCGTGGGTCTCAACCTGCGAGACAAGATCAAACTGGGTGCCAGTGGCAAAATCGTCAGCGCCTTCGATATCGCCAGCGTACTGGCCATCGGCGCAGACTGGGCCAACTCGGCGCGCGGCTTTATGTTCGCCATTGGCTGTATTCAGTCGCAGAGCTGCCACACCAACAAATGCCCTACCGGCGTCGCGACTCAAGACGCCCTGCGTCAGCGCGCACTGGTGGTGCCGGACAAGGCCCAACGGGTCTTCAACTTCCATCGCAACACGCTCAAAGGTCTGGCGGAAATGCTCGCCGCAGCAGGTCTGGATCACCCTTCGCAACTGGAAGCCAGACATCTGGTGAGGCGCATGTCAGCCACCGAAATCAAACTGTTCTCGCAGTCCCATGTGTTTCTGGAACCCGGACAGTTGCTGACCGGCGAAGTGGACGGCAGCTTTTATTCCAACATGTGGCAAATGGCGCGGGCGGACAGTTTTGAGCCCAACGCCATTGGGTGAAAGCGCGACAGTCTCTGTTGATCAGCGAAGCGACGGGGGCTCAAGCGTGTAGAGCGAAAGTGTAGTGTCGCCAACAGTCATGCAATCGACGAGGCGCCAATGGTCAGGAAAATCGGGCCTCGTTTGAGAATCTTCGTAAATAAACCAGACGCGGCGCGTGTCCACAGGGACTCGCCCCAAACTATCTATATAAAATGCCTTGCCGTCCTGATCCCACAGCGAGCCAGCTCGCACACTATCAGGACGCTCGCCGAACACATTAACCGGCATGAATAAAAGCGGTTTCGTATCGGTTTTATTGTAGTAAAGGGCACTTGGATAAAAGTTAAGACCATAGACCAGCACACGATCACCCGTCGCCCCGTGCGCGTTCACGTAAGCCGAGACTCTATCAATGCCACTTTCCTGACGTTGATACGGATTATTGATCTTGTATTGTCCGGCATAAACGTTACGCAGACCGCTCACCTGCACCCCCATCAGCACAATCAGGCAGACAATGCCGAGCCGACGGCGACGAGCGATCAGTTGGTCCAGGCCCAGCGCCAGCAGCAAGGGGAGCCCCATTGCTGCGAACAAAAAATAACGGGGCCAGAACAGCGCTACTTTGAAAGACACCAACGCGACCAGAAGAATGGGTGCGAACGTGTACAACGTCAGTAACGCGTTGAAACGGTAGTGACCAGGCTCCCGTTTCAGCAGCGCGACCGTCATCAACACGACTATGACAGGAGCACAAAAGTAGGCTACCAATGGCCTGTCCGAGGCGGGCTCAAGTGTCAGAAACAGCCAGATTTGTGAGACGACAGAGCGGACACTCATCTGAGGTATCCAGCCGACTGAATGCAAATGTGTCAACTGCATCAGTAACGCGGGCACCCACGGGAGGTAAAGAACAACCACTGCCAGATTAGCCATCCACCACCCAGGCCTGATTGCCAGTGACCGACCTCTTTCACAGACAGTAAGAAGGTATAACCAGTGGACGGCCAGACAGAGCCCGGCAAAATAATGCGTGTAGAAACCTAACGCCATAATCAACGCATAAACATACAGATACCTGTCGTGTCTGGAGTTTTTCACCCAATAGACCAGCGCCAGCGTCGAAGCAAGACAGAACAGAGCGACCAGCGCATACATGCGAGCCTCCTGACTGTATCGAACGGCAAAAGGCAAAAGCGCCGATAAAACTCCGGCCAGAATCGCAGCGCGCCGGGTAGCGATCACGCCGACAAGCCAAACGCTGACAGGCACCGTCAATACACCGGTCACCGCACTCATCAGGCGAACTGAGAAAACACCTTCGCCAAACAAAATCATCCAGACGTGCAGCAGAAAATAATAAAGAGGTGGATGTACATCGTTGGCGCTGTAGCGCCATATATCAGCAGGTGGCATTGCGCTTATCAGTACACTGTAGGCTTCATCAAACCAGATAGCAGAATGGGTAATGCCGTATAAACGAACAGCAACTGCGAGCGTCATGACAGGCAGGAGTTGATAATCACGGATCAGGAGAATGCCAAGCGCCAAGCGGGATGCGGACGACATAGAGCTCTCCTTCCGATCGCTATAAACACTCTCACGCAGCATGAATTCTTTGAGACCGTAAACCCGCCCTCTTCTCAGGACCCTCTCGGCTGGAAGCCTACCGAACTTTCCACCACATACCGCGGCCTGTGCTTGGCTTCCATATAGATGCGGCCTACATACTCGCCTAAAACACCTATCCCGATCAGTTGAATACCCCCTATCAATAACAGCGCGGTCATCAGTGACGAATACGCCGGGATATCGTTATCCAGCACGATGCTTTGCACTGCACGGTAAACTCCGTAACACACCGAAAACAACGAAAGTGCGCAGCCGACATAAGTCCAGATTCGTAGCGGTACCGTGCTGAACGAAGTCACACCGTCCAGCGCCAGATGCCAAAGTTTCCTTGCGTTGAATTTGGTTTGCCCAGCCACCCGGGCGGCTCGATCATAATCAATGATGACCGTATGAAACCCCGCCCAAGAGAGTAATCCTTTCATGAACAACTCATGCTCCGGCAGCGCTTTTATAACGTCCACGACTTTACGATCCATTAAACGAAAATCGCCTACGTTGGGCTCGATCCGCGTACTGCCGATCACATTCATCACGCGATAAAAAAGCGAAGCCGCGTAGCGTTTCAACGGGCTGTCAACTGAGCGATCCTGACGTCTGGCCAACACGACATCTGCACCTTTTTGCCACTCATTGATCATGCGTGGGATGACGCTTATCGGGTCTTGCAAATCAACATCAATGGGAATGACTGCATCGCCATCGGCATATTCCAGCCCGGCTAATAGGGCAGCCTCTTTGCCGAAGTTGCGGGACAGGTTGATCAGCATCACCTCGTTGTCACCCGCAATGAGTCCCCTGACCAGCAGGTCCGTCTGATCAGTGCTGCCGTCATTGATAAAGACAATCTGCAGGGCAATTTCCTGTAAGGAAGATTCCTGCCTGACAGCCTGATGGAACAGCGGAATGGCCAGCGCCTCATTAAAAACCGGCGTTATCAAAGAGATCTTCAAGAGTACCTCCTGAAAATCAAATACCTGGAACAGCAATAACCCAGGCTCAGGCCAAGCCCTGAAGAAACAACCAGCGTCACCAGCAAAGGCGTTTGCCGAAGATCAGCGATGTGTCCGACAACAAAACTCAGCCCCCCCATAAGGCTTATGAAAAGCAGGTACCCCGACCATGACAACTGGGCGTTGAAGGTATAGAGAGCATTGGCGTAAAACGAAAACGATCCGGCAGCAATAAAGCCAGCTGCGTTGGCCAGCGATTGCGGGGCGTGCCAACCAAGGCACAGCGCGACAAACACCGTCCAATGAATGAAGGTGTTCAAGATGCCTATCAATAGATAACGTGAAAAACCCCTTGGATAAGGCGTCATGCGGGCATCGTCCCTGGCTGTACTCTGGGTACCGGCTTCCCTGACAACCGACAGCACAGCTGGATGCCCCCTTTAGTAAAGGACAGCGTCCTGAATGGCGTATGACCAATGGTCGGAGACTCATCAGGGGCATAGCAGGCAATCGAGACATCCTGTAATTAGCCCACCTTTGCAATTGCGCTGAAAATCATCCACCCTGCCGCGCCGCCGAACCCGTCAGGACACCCTGAGTGACCGGCGGCGCGGAACCTAGAGCCCTCGCGGCTGATCTTTATCCATTACGACATTAAAGAGCCTACCGTTATGAATAACGGACGCGACCTGCGCATCGACTTCTTTCGGGGCCTGGCGTTGATCTTCATTTTTTGGGATCACGTGCCGGACAACCCCCTCGCCCAATTGACCGTACGCAATTTCGGCTTCAGTGACGCTGCGGAAATTTTCGTCTTCCTGGCGGGCTATGCCGCCATCCTCGCCTATGGCCGTATCGCTCGACGTGACGGCTTTGTCGTTTCAACCGTGAGAATCCTGCGCCGTACCTGGGTGCTCTACGTTGTTCACATCTTCTTGCTGACGCTGTTGATGGGCATTGTTTTCGTTGCCAATCATTACGTCGAAACCCGCGACATGATTCAGGAAATGGGCCTGCAACATTTTGTCGCCGACCCTCAACAGGCATTGGCGGATCAACTGCTGCTGCGCTTTAAACCCAACCTGACCGACCCGTTGCCGCTGTACATCCTGCTGCTGCTGGCCTTGCCGTTGATCCTGCCGATGATGCTGCGCAATATGACCCTGACGGTCGGCCTGTCCATTGGGCTGTACTTGATGGTGCCGCTGGAGGGCTGGAATATTTCCGCCTATGAAGGCGGCGGCGTCTGGTACTTCAACCCGGTGGCCTGGCAATTGCTGTTCGTGCTTGGCGGCGCTTGCGCACTGACGTCTGAAGCCAAGCCCGCGATCAAAGTCGATCAACGCCCGCTTACACAACAACCGCTGTTCACGATTTCAGCCTTATACGTATTGGCCGCTGCGGTCATGGCATTCTCCTGGAAGTTTCCGGCATTGCACCCCGTGCTCATGCCGCAATTCGTTGCCGACGGGCTGTATCCGATCAACAAGACTGATCTGGGGCCGATGCGTCTGCTGCACTTTCTGGCGTTGGCCTATTGCGTCGCCAAACTGCTGCCCGCCCGCAACACCTGGGTGCAAAGCTGGCCCGCACGACAAACCTGCCGCATGGGTCGTTATTCGCTGGAAATCTTCTGCCTGGGCGTATTGCTCGCGCCGATGGCTGACATGATCAACGCGTTGGCCGGTGACACCTGGCCTATGCAAGTCTGCACCGCGATCCTCGGTCTGGGCCTGATGATGTTGATGGCTGCCTGGCTCGACTTTAATAAGCGCCTCGGTAAACCCAAACCCGCTAACGCGGTCGCTATTTGAGAACAGCGTCTCAATAAGAGTCCCTCTCGGAAGTTTCCCACAACGTTATCAGGCCAAGTTTCTTCTGGCCTGGCCGTTACGCAAAGGGAGACAAACACCACTGAGAGGGACTACTCGTGAACATCAACAATGCCATTGCCGCAACTCCAGTAAAACTGCCTGTGTCTGTGCCTGTTCCAACCAAAATCGAACAGGAGGTAAAAGCCGCTGCCGTGAAGCCGGAGCGCATTCTGACCGGGGCGGAGAAATTTGCGAAGGAGTTTTACACGAAGGAAGAGGAACCTTGGAAAAAAATGACCAACACCGACTATTCAATGCGTATTCCGACCAACAGAGAGGAATACGTTGAAGGGCAGTATCATAAGTCATTCATATTGCTTGGAAAGCAGCATAAGATATTTAACGCATTCATGGAGGAACTTCACTTCATGGACCCTGACGTAGCGGTAAAAAACTGGAGTTACACGTTAGGACCTGACGGAGAAGTTAAAGTACTGGACCCTAAGGGTAACCTGACGGAAGCTGAAACTGATCGACTGACCGAGGCGATGAACAAATTTAAAGAATTCAAAAGTAATATACAGGATCACGCCAAGACCATCATGCGTATAGTCGACCATGACACCGAGAAGTTCGGGGGCAAATATGATATCAGCCTGCTTAACTTTCACACCATCATTGACTACGGAATAATGAATTTCATCAAAACAGATCGAAACGATGACTGGGAAAGTCAAATTTATAAAAATGCTGAAACACGAGACCACTCTTTGATAGACGTGAAAGCGTAATGAGTGGGCGCTCTACCCTCTTTGAGATAGAGCGCCTCCTTTAACTATTTCCTGCTCTGCCAGTTAATCAGGAATCGATTACAAATATGTCCAAACAAGTAGACATGAGGCTTATCTGCTAAATGGTCAAGCAGGACATTGGTGCCAACATACGTCCCTGTCCTATAACGGCTGGCCCACGTTGCTCTACCCTTCTCAAGGTTCTGAGTAAATTCTTTCGCCAAGGTCCCCCCTTCACACTTACCAAACTCAAGAAGTCTCGAAGCTTTGCCGTCGCTACCCGAGACCAGTGTAATCGAGCCAAGGTTTACAGGACCGAAATGTCCAAATCTCAGCTCCAAAACGCCCCCTTCCAGCGGAGCACCTTTAGAATCCCAGAACTTTACCTCCAGCATCGACTTTTCGATGGCTTGCGTTGCAATAAACCCATCTTTACTGAAATCATGAGGAAACCTCGCCAGCCCCTCCTCGTGGTGGAGGGTGTAATCACGATGCGGGTAGGACCCTAATACAATCTTGTAAGGCGCATTTTCAATCTGAGCGCCCTTGACTGCGCTCACACGAACGTTGACAACGGAGCCAATATCCAGCGCATGAAAAGCTTCTGGAGCTGAAGCACCCTTGATCTTCCAATCGCCTCCATTCACCTGATACTCGACTTTCCAAAGTTGATTAAGCGTCTTGCGCTCCGGCTCTGGCGTCCCCAGCAATACATCCTGGCCACGAACCGAAGTAAAACTATAGTGATGCACCGATGCGCTATTTTCCAAAACCTTTTGAATCTGGTGAATCTTGTCCGATAGCACAATGAAGTCAGGTGCTTCTGCCGCACTCTGTTCTTCAGGCACTACCGCTGGCTCGATAGCCAACTGCGGCTCCAGACCTGTCACAACGGGCTCGTTCTCAGCGTTAACGTATTCTTCGACAACCACGTCCGGAACAACCGGATCATCGCAGTTACACGCCTGCGCCAATAACTGGCATGAAGAGGCTAACAAAACTGCAGACGCGACTGTACTGAGAAACCATTTTTTGTTCTTGTTCATAAAATTTCCTAGATAGTTAAACTTCTGTTTAGACGATTTATGCCAGGCACTGTTAGCACTGACAAAACTGACGTAACCAGCGTTTAATATCCGAGTCAATAATAGACACTAAAAATCAGACGTTTCCTACACTAGCGCTATTATCAGCGTATTTTCCTACTCACTATTCTTCAGTTACACCCTAAAGGCTGTAGGAAAGCCAAGAAAAGGGCTGTCATTCGGTTCGAGACTTTTTCGACGCAAGGATTTAAAAAATCCAGGCCCTGGCCGATACACCTTGAGAGCCGCTGATGGACCTGCGGCCTGAGCACACCAGGGATTGGTACGCAGGATGCGCCCTATCGCCCTGGACAATTTTCCCCGCAATCCCGGTCAGCGACTAAGCTTGAGTCAGGTGCGATTAACAGGTTTAACCGGGCCAATCGAAATGGGCGTTTTACGGCATGCAGATACGAAACAGACGGTGATTACAGCGGACCGTAGTGACCGCGCCCCCATGCCGAAAGCCCCTCGCCGCAAAAGTTACGTGTGGCGCGTATTCTGGGTATTACTGCTCATGGGGATTGCGGCGCTGGCCGTCGCGATGGTGATCGAGTCACGCAGCTCGCGGTTGCAGGCACTGGAATTCAGTCGGTTTGCGGCAAAGCTGAGCTACTCGATGCATCCCGGCCCGAGCGATTCAGTGCTCTATCCTGGCGAAGGCCCGTTCGACAAACGTCTGGGCTACTCCTCGCTGAATGAGTTCCTGCCGCGCCTGCTCAAGCGCGACTATCTGATTACCGAACAGGTCAGATTTTCTTCGGACTTGCTCGACTACAGTAAGCGTGGCTTCTTCGTGCCGTATGAAGAGAAGATTCAGGCGGGCCTGTCGATCACTGACTGCCGCGGAATCGACCTCTACCAGTTCCGTTACCCACAACAGTTCTACCCGACCTTCGCCGCGATCCCGCCCCTTTTAGTACACAGCCTGCTGTTCATCGAAAACCGGGACTTGCTTGATCCACAACAACCCATGGCCAACCCTGCGGTGGACTGGCCACGTTTTGCCAAAGCGGCGATTTCCCAGGTGTCAAAACTGATCGGTTTGCCGGGACAATCTGCCGGTGGTAGCACGCTGGCGACGCAACTGGAGAAGTACCGGCACTCCCCCGATGGCCTCACGTTGTCGGGTTCGGAAAAGCTTCGGCAGATGATTTCTGCCAGCGTGCGTGCCTATCAACCGGGCCAGCAGACCCTGGAGGCACGGCAACGAGTGGTGCGTGACTACCTCAACAGCGTGCCGCTGTCGGCAGTGCCGGGGCACGGCGAAGTGCATGGCATGGCGGAGGGTTTACGGGTCTGGTATGGCGCGGACTTCGTCAAGACCAATCAGGTGCTCACTTCCAGCGCCAGCGATCCGCAAAGTCTTGCAGCACGAGGCCTGGCGTTACGTGAGGTGCTATCACTGGTTATCGCTCAACGTCGGCCCTCGCACTATCTGGCCAAAGGTCGTGCCGAGCTGGCCGAGTTGACGGACAGCCACATTCGTCTGCTGGCGCAAAATCAGGTGATCAATAGTGCCTTGGCCAATGCCGCGCTCAAAGCGGATCTGAGCTATCGCAACTGGGTTGAACAACC
Source organism: Pseudomonas viridiflava (assembly GCF_900602065.1). Classification (GTDB taxonomy): domain Bacteria; phylum Pseudomonadota; class Gammaproteobacteria; order Pseudomonadales; family Pseudomonadaceae; genus Aquipseudomonas. The sequence continues at coordinate 499,958 of NZ_UWFN01000265.1, forward strand.
CACGATTCAGCCCATCGAGACCAACAAGGGGATCAGCGTTGCCCGCAGCCGACTGTCGGCACTGCTCAACCGCCCGCTGTACGATCTTGATCGACTGGATCTGTCGGCCACCAGCACCTTGCAAAGCGAGCTGCAGAACAGTGTCAGTCAGTACCTCAAAGATCTGGCGGACCCGGCTTTTGCTGCACAGGTCGGGCTGCTGGGCGAACGCTTGCTGACACCCGCCAGTACGACTCAGGTTCGTTACAGCTTCACCCTGTTTGAACGCGGCCCGGACGGTTCCAGGGTTCGGGTGCAGACCGACAGCACCGATCAGCCGTTCGACATCAATGAAGGCAGCAAGCTCGAACTGGGCTCTACAGCCAAGTTGCGGGTGCTGACCACCTACCTGGAAATCATTGCCGAACTGCATGACCGTTACGCGGAACAGAGTCTCAGTGCACTTGGGAAAGAACCTGTAGCCGATCAGGATCGCCTGACACGCTGGGCACTGGACTACTTGATGCAGAACAAGGATCGAGACCTGACGAAGATGCTTTCGGCGGCCCTGGACCGGCGTTATTCGGCCAGCCCTGCGGAGAGTTTTTTCACAGGTGGCGGCATGCATCACTTCAATAACTTTCGCAAGGAAGACGACAACCGCCTGCCGACCTTGCGCGAATCGTTGCGTGAGTCGATCAACCTGCCGTTCATCCGCCTGATGCGCGATGTCGTGCGCTACAGCACCTACCAGGGACCGAACAACAGTGCAGAATTGCTCAAGGATGACGACGATCCGCGCCGTCAGGAATACCTGAGCCGCTTCGCTGACCGGGAAGGCTCGGTGTTCCTGCTGCGCTTCTGGAAACGCTACAAGGACAAGACCACTCAGGAACGGCTCGACACCTTCCTGGATGGTCTTGTCCCGACGCCCATAAGGCTTGCGGCCGTACACCGGTATCTACTGCCAGGCGCCAGTCAGGCCAATTTCAACACGTTTATCCGCGCGCACATGGCTGAGGAAAAAGTCGGACCGAAGCTCAGCGAAAAACGTTTGGCCGATCTCTATGAAAGCTACGGGCCGGGCAAATACAACCTGCCTGACCAGGGCTACATCGCCAAGGCTCACCCGCTGGATCTGTGGTTGGTGGGTTACTTGCTGCAGCACCCGGAAGCGCAGTTCAAGGACGCCGTTGCCGCCAGTCGCCATGAGCGTCAGGAAGTGTATGGCTGGCTGTTCAAGAGTCGCCACAAGAGCGCTCGTGACAGCCGGATTCGCACCATGATGGAGGTCGAGGCTTTTCTCGATATCCACCAGCGCTGGCAGCGTGTGGGCTATCCGTTCGACCATCTGGTGCCGTCACTGGCCACCGCCATTGGCAGCTCCGGCGACCGCCCCGCAGCGCTGGCCGAGCTGATTGGCATTATTCAGAACGACGGTATTCGTTCGCCAACCCTGCGCATCGACAGCCTGCATTTTGCAGCCGACACGCCTTACGAAACACGCCTGGCGAACAATCCGGAACTGGGCCAGCGTGTGTTGCCTTCCGAAGTCGCCGCTGCCATGCGTGAAGCGCTGTCACAAGTGGTCGACAGCGGCACGGCCAAGCGGGTACACGGCAGCTTCAAGTTGCAGGATGGCTCCATCCTGGCAATGGGCGGCAAGACAGGGACCGGCGACAACCGCATCGAAAGTATCGGCTCAGGCGGACGCGTCCTCAGCTCGCGGGCGATCAACCGGACGGCGACTTTTGTGTTCTATCTGGGCGATAACCACTTTGGCACGCTAACGGCCTTCGTACCCGGCCGGGCCGCAGAGGGGTTCCGGTTCACCTCGGCACTGCCGGTGCAGGTCCTCAAAGGCATGGCGCCGATTCTGAATCCGTATCTGGAGCCGGGTGGCCATACGCTCTGTAAAACAGGGCTCATGTAGCTCATTGCTTATGAACACCTCCCTCGCAGCCCTCACAAAGCCTCTGTAGGAGCGAGCTTGCTCGCGATTCGGTTTCTTGGCCGACAAATTCATCGCCTGAGCTGCCTCCATCGCGAGCAAGCTCGCTCCTACAGGCTCGGTGTTTGCAGCGCGACAGTGCGGCGTCAGGGACACCGACTGTGCCTATGCACGGCTGCCAAGTAGCAAACGAGAACCGTTCGTCTTTATCTCTTGCTTCACAGTTAAGATATATCTTAAGGTATATCTAACGTGTAACAGGAGATGAAGAGATGCGTGATGACCCTCACGACAACGACCATCGTCCACCTCATCGCGAGCATGGCGATGGGCGAGATGGTTTTGAAAAACGACCCGGGCGGGAACGTGGCGGCCGCGGACCTCGAGTGTTCGCACCTGGCGACCTGAAATTGCTGCTGCTGGCGTTGATCGCCGAGCAGCCTTGCCATGGCTACGACCTGATCCGCCAGATCGAAGGCATGTTCGACGGCGCCTACAGCCCCAGCCCAGGGGTGATCTATCCCACCCTGACCTTCCTTGAAGAAAGCGAATTGATTGAAGGCGATGCTCAGGGTGGAAAGAAACATTACGCCGCAACCGACGCCGGTCGCGCTTCACTGGCTGAGCAGAAAATCGCGCTGGATGGCGTGCGTATGCGTATCGACGTCAGTAAGCGATCACTGCGCGGCCACGACCGCCCCGCTGAAATCCATGAAGCCGTGCACAACCTGCGCCATGCCTTGCAATTGCATCACGGTCGCTGGAGCCCGGAAGAAATCCTGCGGGTTCGGGATCTGCTCAATAACACGGCCAAAGCCATCGTCGATGGCCCCTACGTCAACTCGGAGAAGCCGGTATGAATTCACAGCAATCCATCCACCGTGTCAGCCATGAGATCAAACGCCGCAAGCTGGAAGTGCTGCGTGTAACCGATATCACACCCAAAATGCGCCGGATTACCCTGCGAGGTCCGGACTTGACCGGCTTCACCAGTCTGGGCACCGATGACCACGTAAAGCTGATTTTCGCTACCACGCCCGAAGAACAAGCCGCGCTGGATAACTTTGTACCGGGCTCACCCAGCGACGGACCAAAGCCGGTCATGCGCGACTACACGCCACGTCGTTACGATGCGGTGAGCGGCGAGCTGGATATTGATTTCGTGTTACACGGCGACGGCCCGGCAGCGACCTGGGCAGCACAGGCTGAACCGGGGCAGTTGCTGAACATCGCCGGGCCACGCGGCTCGATGATCGTGCCGGATATATTCGACAGCTATTTGCTGATCGGCGACGAAACCGCCCTGCCCGCCATCGCCCGACGCCTCGAAGAGCTGCCAGCCAATCGCAGCGCGCTGGTCGTCGTAGAAGTTGCGGACTCCGCTGAGCAGCAGGTTTTTCAAAGCAAAGCGCAGGTTGATGTGATCTGGATCGTGCGAGGCGAACAGGATCTGGTGGACGTCACCCGCCGCCTGGAAATGCCTGAGGGCAAACTCTACGCCTGGGTTGCGACTGAATCGCTGCTGTCGCGCAAGCTGCGCCGGGTATTGCTTGGCGAGTTCGGACTGGACGAGGAGTTCGTGAAGGCTGCGGGTTACTGGCGGCTGGATGGGAGTGATGAGGGCTGACGGACAAGTAGTGCTCATCAAACAACATGCAAAAATGCATTTTCTGTAGGAGCTGCCGAAGGCTGCGAAGCATTTCTGCTGATACACCGCGATCGCAGCCTCCGGCAGCTCCTACAGATCCTATGTTTGCCGCGAGACCGTGCGGTGCAAGACACCGGGGCGCTCCTACAGATTCAGCACTTGGCGCGTAACCTGTCCACTCCAAGCAACACCAGCGCAATCACGATAAAACCGATCAACACCCCACCCGCATTGGTAAACGCCTGCACATAACCAATGTTGCCGACGTTGATAAACGGGTACATGTAATCGCCAATGGAACTGCCGCGCAGCAGCACGTAAGAGAAATAGATGACAGGGTAGAGAATCCACAGCAGCACATGCTCGATCCGCAACATTCCCTTCGGCACGTACAGCCACCAATACAGCAGAAACGCCAGCGGCATGACATCGTGAAGCAGTTCGTCGGCGATCCATTGCCAGCCTTCCGGCTGCCAGAGGTGACGCAGCAGCACGTTATAGGCCAGACCGACCAGCACAATACTGGCGGCAATCCCGCTGCACACCACGGGATGCTGGAAAAAGCGATGCGCCGGGGAACGTCTGCCGGTGAGTGCGCTGGTCAGCACAACCGCCACCAGCGTGTTACTCCACACCGTAAAGAAGCTGAAAAACCGTACCAGCCCACCTATCAGGCTCGCGTCATCGGCCCAACGCGCGATGAAAATTAGGTAAAGCTGAATGGCCAGCCCTGACCATCCCAGGCACGCAGCAATCATCGTATAGCAGCGCTGTCCTTGCGCACTTTTCATGTATTGGAAGTACATCACTGTTCCTTGAAACCCGGCCTTCAAACCGGGCGAAATTACCAGCCTTTACTGCGGTGCAACTTCACGTACAACGCCTCGACCTTCTCCCTGGCCCAAGGCGTCTTGCGCAGAAACGTCAGGCTGGACTTGATGCTTGGATCGCTCTTGAAGCAGCGAATATCAATGCGTTCAGCCAGGCCTGACCACTCGTAATGCTCAACCAGAGCGTTGAGGATTTGTTCCAGCGTTACACCGTGCAAAGGGTTGGAGTGGGGTGTAGTCATGCGAGACCTTCAAGCTGAATGGATAGGGGGCACTTCCCGGAAGCTGCGCACCTTAGCCGAGCCTTCAGACAGCGGGAAGAGCTTAGCGTGCGAAGTCTTTGCATCGGCAGTCAGCTTCCGCCTACCTAGAGCGTAGGACGTTTCCGAAAAGTTCCTCTTTCAGCCGATAAAGAGATGTTATATTGTAACAACAGTTATCCATCTCAACTTGATATCAACGCTGTGCAGGGCGCCTCAGAACGCGCCCGGCTGCCAAGGAACTCCGCATGTCTCGTCCCTCCCATTTCTTGCTCTGGCACCTCACGCCACTGGCAGCTGCCATGCTGCTCGTCTCACCTGCCCACGCCGCCAACACTGTTGATCTGCAGCCGCAGGTGATTACCGCCAACCCACTGGGCAGCGACCAATTGGCATCCCCGGCAACGGTACTTGAAGGCGACGACCTGACGTTGCAGCAAAAAGGCAGCCTGGGTGAGACGCTCAATAAACAGCCAGGAGTTTCGTCTTCCTATTTCGGGCCGGGAGCCAGTCGGCCGATCATTCGCGGCCTGGACGGCGACCGGATTCGCATCCTGCGCAACGGCGTGGGCGCGCTGGACGCATCGTCCCTGTCCTACGACCACGCCGTTCCGCTAGACCCGGTGAACGTCGAGCGCATCGAGATCGTTCGTGGCCCGGCAGCGTTGTTGTATGGCGGCAATGCCATCGGTGGGGTGGTCAACACCTTCGACAACCGTATCCCGACCGAAGCCATTGAAGGTATCCACGGCGCAGGAGAACTGCGTTACGGCGGCGCGGACACAACGCGAAGCAGCGCCGGCAAACTTGAAGCCGGTAATGGCCAGTTCGCTTTGCACATCGACGCCAACGCCCGCGAGTTCAACGACCTGCGCATCCCTGGCTATGCCCGTACCAGCGAGCAACGCGCAGCCGAGGAAGGTAACGACAAGAAACACCGCCTGAGCAACAGCGACGGTCGACAGGATGGTGGCGCAGTCGGCGGTTCCTATACCTGGGACGATGGCTACGCGGGTGTGTCCTACAGCAACTATGACTCCAACTACGGATCGCCTGCCGAACAAGACGTGCGCATCCGCATGGAGCAACAGCACTATGCGTTTGCGTCGGAAATCCGCAACCTGTCGGGTCCCTTCAGTTCAGTGAAAGTTGACGCGGGTTATACCGAATACGAGCACCGTGAGATCGAAGGCGGTGAAGTCGGGACCACGTTCAAGAACAAGGGCTATGAGGCCCGCGTTGAAGCGCGTCATCAACCTATTGGCCCGCTTGAAGGCGTAGTCGGCGCGCAAATTACCCGTGGCGAATTCTCTGCACTGGGCGAAGAAGCGTTCGTGCCGCAGACCGATACTGACGCGGGCGCGCTGTTCATCCTCGAAGAGCTGCAAGCCACTGAGCGGCTAAAGTTGAGCCTCGGCGGTCGCATCGAACACACCACGGTCGACCCGGACGCCAAAGGCAACGAGCGCTTCGCCAACGCCGACAACTCCAGCAGCTTCACCGCAGGAAGCCTGTCGTCGGGCGCTGTCTACACCTTGACGCCAATCTGGTCGCTTGCCGCAACGCTGGGATATACCGAACGCGCGCCGACCTTCTATGAGCTGTACGCCAACGGCGCACACGTCGCGACCGGCACTTATGAGCGCGGCGATGCAGGTCTTTCCAAAGAAAAAGCGGTGTCCAGCGATCTGGCCTTGCGCTTTGACAATGGCACCCACAAAGGCAGCGTTGGGGTTTTCTACAGTCATTTCTCCAATTACATCGGTTTGCTGGGCACAGGTCGCACGCTGGATGACGATGGCGAAGAAGACGCAGATGGCATTCCGGAATACAACTACTCGGGCGTTCGTGCGCGGTTCAGTGGCGTTGAGGCACAAGATCACTGGAAGCTGGGGCAAAACCAGTACGGTAGCCTGGCACTGGAGCTTTCCGGCGATTACACCCGAGCGAAGAACCTCGACACCGGCGAAGCGTTACCTCGTATCGCGCCATTGCGTTTGAACAGCGGCCTGTTGTGGGAACTGGACAAATGGCAGGCCCGGATCGATGTGGAGCACGCCAGCGCTCAGCGTCGCGTGCCGGATAACGAGAGCGGGACTGATGGCTATACGACGCTTGGAGCCAGCGCCGGGTACAAGTTTGATCTGGGTGGCAGCCAGTGGCTGGCTTTCGTCAACGGCGAGAACCTGACCAACCAGACCGTGCGCTACGCCAGCTCAATCCTGCGCGACATCGCCCCCGCGCCAGGGCGCAGTATAGAAGTGGGGTTGCGGACGACGTTTTGATTAGATCCAAAGCCGCCCGCGCGCAATGTGCGGGTGGTAAAAACCTGCGTCGATCGCCTTGTAGGAGCTGCCGAAGGCTGCGATGGCATTCGGTCTGACACACCGCCTCGCAGCCTTCGGCAGCTCCTACAGGAGTGGTGTAGAACCTGTTGGAGCGAGGCTTGCCCGCGAAGGGAATACATCGATAGTAACGAGACACCGCGTGACGGTTATTCGCGGCAAGCCTCGCGCCAACAGACCGTCCTCCCCACTGTTGCAATCCCCGCAATGATCCATGTCAGTTTTGTTGCTTTTTACAAACTCGATAGCCCCCTATCATTACAACCTGCCAGCTGAACCGATTTTGCAACCTCTAAATACGTTGCGAAGCCGCGGCATAGCGCCGCACGCCTTTTTTCAAATAACTCAAAAGAACGATACCTATGTCTGCCGACCCGAGACGTTTTTTGGCTATTGCCCTGCCCTTCCCTTCACGCCGTCGCTTGACTGCCAGGCTCTGTGGGCTCGCCGCTGCAGGCCTTGCCAGCTGTGTTCAGGCCGCCCCGGCATTCGACAGTGATTCGCCATGGATGCTGGGCGACTGGGGCGGTAAACGCACCGAGCTGTCGCAACAAGGCTACGACTTCAAACTCGACTACACCGCCGAAATGGGCTCCAACCTGCACGGTGGTTACAGCCACGACAACGCGGTGCGTTACAGCGACCAGTACGCGCTCGGTGCTCACCTCGATCTGCAGAAGATTCTCGGCTGGCACGATGCAGAGTTTCAACTGACCGTGACCAACCGCAACGGTGACAACATCAGCAACGACCGGGTCAGTGACCCGCGCACCGGCACGCTGTCTTCGTCACAAGAAGTCTGGGGGCGTGGCAGCGTTACCCGCCTGACGCAGCTGTGGTATCAGCAAAAATTCTTTGATCAGGCCTTGAGTATCAAGCTGGGCCGATTCAATCAGGGCGAAGACTTCGGCAGTTTCCCCTGCGACTTCCAGAACCTTTCACTTTGTGGCTCTCAAGTCGGTAACTGGGATGGCGGCACCGTTTACAACTGGCCGGTCAGCCAGTGGGCGATGCGCATCAAATATCAGATCACTCCCGAATTCTTCGCCCAGATCGGCGCATTCGAGCAAAACCCGTCGAATCTGGAAAACGACAACGGCTTCAAGCTCAGCGGCAGCGGCACTCAAGGCGCAGTCTTGCCGGTTGAGCTGGTCTGGTCGCCCAAGGTCAATGGTCTCCCAGGCGAATATCGCGCCGGTTATTACTACAGCACCGCCGACAGCCAGGACGTTTACAACAACAGCAACGGGCAGTCCGCGGCGTTAACCGACAGCGCCTACCGCGGAGCGTCGAGCAAACATGGCATGTGGTTGAACCTGTTGCAGCAGGTGACCAGCCGCGACGGCGATCAAAGCCGCGGGTTGAGCGTATTCGCCAACGGCACAATGCACGACAAGAAGACCAACATGGTCGACAACTACGTCGCTGTCGGCGCGTTTTATAAAGGCCCGTTCGACGCGCGTCCCAAAGATGATATCGGCCTCGCCGTCTCGCGCATCCACGTCAACCCTGCCTACCGCAAAAATGCCGCCGCACGTAATCAGGCGGCCGCTGTTTTCGACTACAACGATCCGGCTTTCACGCCCCTGCAAGACACTGAATACAACGCCGAGCTGTATTACGGCGTGCACCTGACCAACTGGCTGACGGTGCGCCCGAATCTGCAGTTCGTTCGCCATCCCGGTGGCGTGGACAAGGTGGACGATGCGTTGGTGGCGGGCCTGAAAATTCAGTCATCGTTCTGACCGACGGCTGATTTCTGCTGTCATTAGTTCGTATCAACAACTAGTTTCAAAGTATTGCAGGCAATTCCTCCGCGAATCCTGCGCGAATAACAAAGCTTCATCACTTAAATCTGTCCTTGGAGATTCACACTATGAGCACTGACGGTGCTTTGAGTAAAAATCGCCTGCTACCGACATTGCTCGGGCTGGTGATACTGCTGATGGGCCTGGTCCTGCTGGGCCTGGGCGTCAAACTGCTGCAGCTGGGCGGTTCGCTGTATTACTTGCTGGCAGGCATTGGCTTCGCGGTGACGGGCATTCTGCTCATCACCGGACGCCGGGCGGCATTCGGCCTGTACGCACTGATCCTGTTCGCCAGCACCGTCTGGGCTTTGTGGGAAGTGGGTCTTGACTGGTGGCAACTGGTGCCGCGTCTGGCGCTGTGGTTTGCCTTGGGCATCGTCATGTTGCTGCCATGGTTCCGCCGCCCCGTCCTGCGTGGCGAGCCTGGCGGTAAAGGCACCGGCGCACTGACCGTTGCCGTAGTGCTGGCAGGCCTCACTGCGCTGGCCAGCCAGTTCACCAACCCCGGTGAAATCAAGGGTCAACTGGACCGTGACACTGCGGGCACCACCAGTGCCGCGCCAGCCATGCCTGATGGCGACTGGCAGTCCTACGGGCGCACTGGTTTCGGTGACCGTTACTCGCCACTGGCACAGATCACGCCGGACAACGCCAGCAAACTGGTACCGGCCTGGACCTATCGCACGGGCGATATTCCGGGGCCGAACGATCCAGGTGAAACCACTGCCGAGAACACGCCGCTGAAGGTCAACGGCATGCTTTACGTGTGTACTCCGCACAGCCAGGTGATTGCCCTCGATCCGGACACCGGCAAGGAAATCTGGCGCTACGATCCGAAGATCAGCACCCAGAACGCAGCCAACTTCAAAGGCTGGGCGCACATGACCTGCCGTGGCGTGTCGTATCACGATGACGCCGCTTATGCCGCAGCGCCAGCGCAAAGCCCGGCAGCACCGGCTGCTGCTTCCGCGGCGAGCAACGCTTGCCCACGCCGTATCTTCCTGCCAACGGCCGACACTCGCCTGATCGCATTGAACGCCGACACCGGCAAAGTCTGTGAAGACTTCGGTAACAAGGGCGCCATCGACCTGAGCGCCAACATCGGCACTTTCGCGCCGGGCGGTTACTACTCCACCTCGCCACCTGCCGTGACCAAGGACCTGGTAGTGATTGGTGGCCACGTCACCGATAACGTTTCGGTTGATGAACCTTCGGGCGTGATCCGCGCGTTCGACGTCCACACCGGCCGTCTGGTCTGGAACTGGGACAGCGGCAATCCGGACGATACGACTCCGCTTGCAGCGGGCCAGTCTTACACCCGCAACTCGCCCAACATGTGGTCGATGTTCGCCGTCGACGAAAAACTCGGCATGCTTTACCTGCCGATGGGCAACCAGACTCCGGATCAATGGGGCGGCGACCGTACTGACGAGTCGGAGAAATACAGCGCCAGTATCGTGGCTCTGGACATCGCGTCCGGCAAAGTCCGCTGGAACATGCAACTGACTCACCATGACCTGTGGGACATGGACGTGGGCGGTCAGCCGACCCTCATGGACATGAAAACCGCCGACGGCATCAAGCCGGCAGTACTGGTATCGACCAAGCAGGGCAGCATCTACGTGCTGGACCGCAGCAATGGTCAACCGATCATCCCGATCAATGAAGTACCGGTTCCACAAGGCGCAGTAGCGGGCGATCGCACCTCGCCAACCCAGCCCAAGTCCGACCTGAACTTCATGCCGCCGCCGTTGAAAGAACGCGACATGTGGGGTGTGACACCATTTGATCAGGCGCTGTGCCGGATCGACTTCAAATCGCTGCGCTACGACGGCCCGTTCACGCCGCCATCGCTGCAAGGTTCGATCGTCTATCCAGGTAACTTCGGCGTGTTCGACTGGGGCGGTATTTCGGTCGATCCGGTTCGCCAGATCGCATTTGTCAACCCGAGCTACATGGCTTTCCGCTCCAAACTGGTACCCGCGGCAGAAGTCGAAGGCGGCCCGGGTCGCAAGAGCGAAACCGAAGGTGTACAGCCGAACAAAGGCGCGCCATATGGCGTAATCCTTGAAGCGCTGCTGTCGCCGATGGGCCTGCCTTGCCAGGCACCGGCCTGGGGTTACGTGGCCGCAGTTGATCTGACCAACCATCAGACTATCTGGAAGCACAAGAACGGCACCGTGCGTGACAGCTCGCCGGTTCCGATTCCACTGTCCATGGGTGTTCCAAGCCTGGGCGGCACGTTTACCACTGCCGGTGGCGTAGCGTTCCTCAGCGGTACCCTGGACCAATACCTGCGTGCTTACGACGTTCGTAACGGCAAGCAGTTGTGGGAAGGCCGCCTGCCAGCAGGCGCACAAACCACACCGATGACCTACACCGGCAAGGACGGCAAGCAATACGTGCTGGTTGTTGCAGGCGGTCACGGTTCGCTAGGCACCAAGCAAGGCGACTACGTGATGGCGTTCAAACTGCCGGATTGATGATTTGCTGATGCAATGAAAAAGGCGGCCCTCGAAAGATGGCCGCCTTTTTTGTGTGGGAGCAGAGCTTGCTCGCGATAAGGCTGGATACGGTTCAACTTAGATTGCGTCCAGCCTTATCGCGAGCAAGCTCTGCTCCCACAGGTATCATCCCCTTTAGAGTTTTGCGCCGACTTACTTCTCGATCACGTCCCCGCGCATTGGCGCCAGCCGGGCGATCAAGCGATTCTGGTTGGGTACTGAGATACCCTCGGCATCCATGGCGTCGATCAGGTTTTCAACCAGCGCGTTGAAATCACTGCGTGTCAGGTTCTGACCCTTGTGGGATTCGGCCATGGTGTCACCGGTGTATTTACAAGGGCCGCCCGCTTCGACACACAACTGCTCAACCAGTTTGTCGCGCAGACGCACGATATCGATTTTCTTGAAGTGCTCGCCGATGCGCTTATCTTTCACTGAAATGATGAGCATGCCTTCGACGATGCGCTGAATCCCGGCGCGCTGTCCAAGGCCCTGATAAAGACTGTCATCCTTGGGCGGTTGCTGAGCACAACCGACCAGCAACGCAAACAGAAACCAGCTCAGCAGGCGCATGATCAGAAACTCCCCTGAATGGACAGATAGGCCCCGTTCTGGTTTTCAAGCGTAGCGATTTCTCCTAGCTTGGCGTAAGCCAGCACCACGGAGAGATGCTTGTTAGGGAAATAGCCCACAAACAAATCAGCCCAATCGCTCTCGCCGGCAAAAGAAAGGTTGTCCGGTTTCTCACGGTACTCGACACCCACAGCCCAGCGCGGGTTGAACAGCACCGCAACTGAACCCTCCTTGAGCACACTGCGAGTATCACGACGATCACCGCCGAACCCCAGCAAACCGGTTTCATTGGCGCGGCTGTAACGCACACCGCCGTTAACCACCAGGTTGTAACCAAACGCCGCCCCCATGAACAGGCGACTGGCAGTCAGGTAGCCCTCGACGTCCGAATCGCGCTTGGCGCCAATAAGGCTGGGGATCAGGAAGTCATTCTGCTTCTTGTATTCAATGCCCAATGACACTTGCGGCAAGGTGTCGTAGATCAGGTCACCAAACAATCGCACCTTCACACCGAAGATATCCTGGGTCAGGTTGTCTTCCGGCAAGCTCAGATCTTTTTGCAGCGTACCCAGGTCAAAACGCTGATGGGCGTAAGACAATTCCACGCGGTTGCCATAAGCGACCGACATGCCCGCTACGTCCAGCGTGTAATCCGGCAGGTCGACATGGGTCGCAAAGACGCTGGTGCCCCACTCGCCCTGTTCGCCATAACCGGTCAGCACGGCCCACGGAATAATCCCGCCACCCGCTGCACCTTCAATGCTGGATGCACCTCCCGTCGCAATCAAACGACCATTGTCAGCCTCTGCAATTGGCATGAAGGCGCCCAGAACACAGCTCAGCACGACCGAATATTTGTAATTCATAGCTCAATGGACCATCAGACTGGGTGAGGACAAGGACTTGGCCATCCAGGCCTCGAAGGCGACTGCGGGGAGTGGACGGCTGATCAGGTAACCCTGAGCCGTATCGCAGTGCCAGCGCTCCAGTAACTTGAGACTGTGTTCATATTCAACGCCTTCGGCGACCACCTTGAGCCCAAGGTTATGGCTCATTTCGATGGTGGAGCGCACGATTACCGCGTCTTCGCTGGTTTCATCCAGATTGCGTACGAATGACTGGTCGATTTTCAGTTCCTGCACCGGCAGGCGCTTGAGGTGCGCCAGCGATGAGTAGCCGGTGCCGAAATCATCTACCGACAGGCTGATGCCCAGGTCGCGCAGACGATTAAGCACGACCAGTGCATGCTCAGGCTCGCGCATCACGGCACTTTCAGTAATCTCGAAAATCAACTGCTCGGCGGGTACCCGATGCTGCTTGAGAAGCCTGATGACGCGGTCGACCAAGTGCTCACCCAGCAAGTCATCAGCGGAGATATTCACCGAAACCTGCAAGTGCAGGCCGCGCGTCGACCACTCGGCCAATTGGCGCATGGACTCTTCGATGACCCAATTGGTCAGCAGGTGAATACTGCCGGTACGCTCCGCCAATACGATGAATTCTGCCGGTGACACGTTGCCGAACTGCGGATGCGTCCAGCGCAACAGGGCTTCGGCCTGACGCACAGTTCCTTGCCGGATATCCAGCTTTGGCTGGTAATGAAGCATCAATTCGCCATTTTTCGCGGCATGACGCAGATCACGAATAAGGTTGATCTGACGCTGGTGGGCAAGATCCCGACCGTCCTGATAAACCTGCAAACGGCCCGGCAAGTTCGCCGCGTCCTGACGCGCAATGGCTGCACGCTTGAACAGCTCGTCAGCGGATGACGCATGCTCTGGAAAGTTGGCAATGCCGATACTGCATTCCAGCGTAACGTCGTTGCCATCCACATGCTGGGGCTGCCCCAGCAAACGTTGCAGCCGATCCGCGCGCCCCACTGCGCCATCACTGCCCGTATGGTCCAGCAAAACCAGAAACTCATTGGCCGTCAACCGCGCCAGGGTATCGCCTGGTTGCAAGGTATCCTGCAGACGCTGGCCGATCTGTTGCAGCAATTGATCGACACCGGCTGCACCACACGCGTCGCTGATTGCCAGGTAGTTATCGATCCCCAGATACAGCAGCGTCATGGCCCGCTGCGCAGCAATGGAACTGCTCAGACGCTCCATCGCCAGAGCGCGATTGGGCAAACCGGTCAGCGGGTCATGCAGTGCGTTGTGGGCGAGCTGGTCTTCGCGAACGGCGATGCCTTGCTGCATGGTGTTGATGGCAACAGCCAACTGACCCAGTTCGTCACTGCGAGCCAGCGTCACAGGCGTTTTATAATCGCCCTCACCGATACGCTTGGCGGCCTCAGCCAGTTCCTGAACCGGTTGGGAGACGCTGCGAGCCAGTCCCAGAGTGCCGATCAGCGAGGCCAGCAGCGCAATGATCGAGATCCAGAAGATTTTCTCGTCCAAGGGCGCAAAGGCCAGCATCGCTTTATCAATCGGGCTCTGCAGCAGAGCAAAAACTTGCTCCTGTCCCCCTTCGATGCTGTCCAGCACCATGGTCTGGCTCAAGAAACTGAGGCCACCATGCTCGGTCAAGTGCACTCGACTTTTAGCCGGGTCGAGCATCAGCTCTATGAGGCTGGCATCCAGCTCTGCAGGTTGCGTGCTGATCAAGTGCCCAGGCTCACCGTTCTCGACGGTGAGAAACGACACCTCAAGACCGCTGAGCGAGCGCAATGACTGGGCAAGTTCGGCATCCATCGTGAAGCCCATCACGACCCGACCGATCGGCAAAGGCGCCAGAACTGTGCTCTCAACCAGAAGATGCGGCACGCCGCCACCCGGAACGATCACCATGGACTGACTTTTACGGCGAGCGTCACGCAGCGTCTGGTCAAACGGGAATTTTGTACCCTCAACGATTTGCGCGATGGTGCTGGCTATGACTGTGCCGTCCATCCCCAGCAAAAACATGTCACTGGCGCTGATCCGGCTGCCGTGGTTGAGCAGTACCGAGCGAATGGTGGAAGCATCGGAACTGGCCACTGCGTCGCGAAAGCCGAAGTCAGCCGAAACCAGCTGCACGCCATCACGCAGCCGCTTGCCCCGCATGTCCATCACATCGGCGAATACCCGAGCGCCCACCTCCAGCTGGGTTTGCGCCTGGGAGCGAACAGCGTCGCCGGTTGCAGCCTTGACGGCGAGAAACACCGCCACGACTACAACCAGCAACAACGCGATGAGCACGCAGGCGATTCGCGCCTGAAAACTGGTGCGCAGGTTCATTGATGGGCAGCTTTATGAAAAGCATCGCCGAACGCGTCAGGGGCAGGCGCCGAGGATTTATCGTCATCGCCAGGCTCCACTTCCAGCTTGAAATCCTTGCTCAGCCCCGCAGCAGGTACATCAAAGTCGCCACCACTCGCCGGTTGCATCTCGATGGTCTTCGGGTGCCACAACGTCGCCGAGTAGTGCCCCGCGGACATATCTTCGAATTTCACGACACCATTGGCATCACTGACGGCGAACCAGGGTTCATCGGTGACGTAGATGTAACCGACCATCCAGTCGTGGATGTTGCACCCGAGTACCACGACTCCCGGCTTGTCGAACAACAGCGGATCAGAGGGCGTACCACTGTAGAGACGCAGCTCAAAGCGCTTGGCCGGAGAAAACGAATAAACCTGATGGCGAATATTGTCGCTATTGGGGAATTTGACCTCTGTATTGCTGTGCACAGCCAACACCCGGGGCACAAACTCCTGATCACGCTGGTCCATGTTGGCATTGAGCACAACAGCACTTTTGCCCGCAGGCCCCTTCAGGGTAATAACAGCGTCAGGCAGCGGTTTGCCTTGTTGATCGACCACGCGGGCGGTCAGCGTGGCAGCTGAGGCCGAGGCTGTACACAACGTCAGGACACAGGTCGAAACGATCAATGACGATAATTTGCTCATAAGCTCAATCCACAACGGCAAAGCCGGATAAAACAGCGCCAGCCTTGGCAACGAAGGGTCTCACTCGCAGAGTAGCTGCGGCCAGACGGAAGATCACGCACAGTGGAGAGGCATTTAGCCATCATCGATGACGATTCGACGAAAGGTAGTTCCGGTGCCATGAATGGCTTGTTTTTCCTTCCTCTCAAAAGGCTATCGACAGGAGCCATTGAAACCTGAGCGCGACTGCCCCATCTAAGCTCCATGTTCAATTGTGCAGGTGCCCCATGAGCGACCAGCAAGCAGACTCACGAGATT
The DNA here is from genome assembly GCF_900602065.1 of Pseudomonas viridiflava. Lineage (GTDB taxonomy): Bacteria > Pseudomonadota > Gammaproteobacteria > Pseudomonadales > Pseudomonadaceae > Aquipseudomonas. Next base: position 516,045 of record NZ_UWFN01000265.1, read on the forward strand.
TGCCAGACGACGTAGAAGCCGAGCCCGAAGTAACGCTGAGCTCCAGCAGCACCACGCTCGCTTTGCCTGGGCAGAACCTGCCGGACAAGGTCTATATCATCCCGATTCACAACCGCCCCTTCTTCCCGGCGCAGGTATTGCCGGTCATCGTCAACGAAGAGCCATGGGCTGAAACCCTGGAGCTGGTCAGCAAGTCTGATCATCATTCTCTGGCGCTGTTCTTCATGGACACGCCACCTGAAGACCCGCGGCACTTCAATACCGGGGCCTTGCCGGAGTACGGCACGCTGGTCAAAGTGCACCACGCCAGCCGCGAAAACGGCAAACTGCAATTCGTCGCCCAGGGCCTCAGCCGGGTACGGATCAAGACCTGGCTCAAACATCATCGTCCGCCTTATCTGGTGGAAGTCGAATACCCCCATCAGCCCAATGAGCCGACCGACGAGGTCAAGGCTTACGGCATGGCGTTGATCAATGCCATCAAGGAACTGCTGCCGCTCAACCCGCTGTACAGCGAAGAGCTGAAAAACTACCTCAACCGCTTCAGCCCCAACGATCCGTCGCCGCTGACTGACTTCGCCGCTGCGTTGACTTCAGCGACCGGTGTCGAATTACAGCAGGTTCTCGACTGCGTTCCGATGCTCAAACGCATGGAAAAAGTCCTGCCGATGCTGCGCAAGGAAGTCGAAGTCGCGCGCCTGCAAAAGGAAATCTCTGCCGAGGTGAACCGCAAGATCGGTGAACACCAGCGCGAGTTCTTCCTCAAGGAGCAGCTCAAGGTCATCCAGCAGGAACTGGGCCTGAGTAAAGACGACCGCAGCGCCGACATCGAACAGTTCGAAGCGCGACTGGAAGGCAAAACCTTGCCCGCGCAGGCCCGCAAGCGCATCGATGAGGAAATCAACAAACTCAAGGTGCTGGAAACCGGTTCTCCGGAATATGCGGTCACCCGTAACTATCTGGATTGGGCCAGTTCAGTACCCTGGGGTGTTTTCGGCAAAGACAAGCTGGACCTCAAGCATGCCCGTAAAGTGCTGGATCAGCACCACGCAGGCCTGGACGACATCAAGTCGCGGATCCTCGAGTTCCTTGCGGTGGGTGCTTACAAAGGCGAGATCAGCGGTTCCATTGTCTTGCTGGTCGGCCCGCCAGGCGTCGGCAAGACCAGTGTCGGACGCTCGATTGCTGAATCCCTTGGCCGCCCGTTCTATCGCTTCAGTGTGGGTGGCATGCGTGACGAGGCAGAGATCAAGGGCCACCGTCGCACCTACATCGGCGCTCAACCGGGCAAGCTCGTGCAGGCGCTCAAGGATATGGAAGTCATGAACCCGGTCATCATGCTCGATGAAATCGACAAGATGGGCCAGAGCTTTCAGGGCGATCCGGCTTCGGCACTGCTGGAAACCCTGGATCCGGAGCAGAACGTCGAATTCCTCGATCACTACCTGGACCTGCGTCTGGACCTGTCGAAAGTGCTGTTCGTCTGCACCGCCAACACCCTGGACTCAATCCCCGGCCCACTGCTTGACCGGATGGAAGTCATTCGCCTGTCGGGTTACATCACCGAAGAAAAACTCGCCATTGCCAAGCGCCACTTATGGCCCAAGCAGTTGGAGAAGGCCGGTGTCTCCAAAGGCAGCCTCAGCATCAGTGACACGGCACTGCGCGCGATCATTGAAGGTTATGCGCGGGAAGCTGGCGTCCGGCAACTGGAAAAGCAGCTGAGCAAAGTTGTGCGCAAGGCTGTGGTGAAGTTGATTGATGAACCCAAGTCGACCATCAAGATCGGTCCCAAGGACCTTGAAGCCTCACTGGGCATGGCGGTATTCCGCAACGAAAGAGTATTGGCAGGCACCGGTGTCATTACCGGTCTCGCCTGGACCAGCATGGGCGGCGCGACCCTGCCGATCGAAGCGACGCGGATTCACACCCTCAATCGTGGCTTCAAACTGACCGGGCAACTGGGCGACGTGATGAAGGAGTCAGCGGAAATCGCTTACAGCTACGTCAGCTCGAACCTAAAGCAATTCGGGGGCGATCCGACCTTCTTCGACGAAGCGTTCGTGCATCTGCACGTTCCCGAAGGCGCTACCCCGAAAGATGGCCCTAGCGCAGGGGTAACGATGGCCAGCGCTCTGTTGTCTTTGGCCCGTAACCAGGCACCGAAAAAAGGCGTGGCCATGACGGGCGAGCTGACCCTCACCGGGCATGTACTGCCGATTGGCGGCGTGCGAGAGAAAGTCATTGCGGCGCGGCGCCAGAAGATCAATGAACTGATCCTCCCGGAACCTAACCGCGGCAACTTCGAAGAGCTGCCGGACTACCTCAAAGAAGGCATCACCGTGCACTTCGCCAAGCGCTTTGCGGATGTGGCGAAAGTGTTGTTTTAACGGGCGATATTACCCTTGTGGGAGCGGTGCTAGCTAACTCTCTCCCACACCAACAACTCATCGGTTATGCTCCGGTCTCGTTCGAAGACCGGAGCCACCATGCCACCTGCCCGTCTGCTTGCCCTGCTCAGCCTGTCGCTGCTCACCGCCTGCGCGCAACAACCCAAACACATCGTCACCCTCGAAGATCAAAGCGACTGCCCGCTGCCTCTCAAAACCGGGCAAACCTTGATCTTGAGCCTTCCCAGTTCGCCCACCACCGGATACCGCTGGCAGACTCAGGACGCTGCGCCATCCATCCTGCGTAGCCTCGGACCTGAGGTCTACAGCAACTCCGATGACCGCAACACCGTCGGCAGTGCCGGGCAATCGGTCTGGCGCTACCAGGCCTCGACGGCGGGGACCGGGCGTTTGTTGATGGTCTATCAACAGCCTTGGGCACCGGAAGTGCCTCCAGAACAGACCTTCGACTGCGCTATTACCGTCAACTGAACAGGATTTCCTGTCGTTCGATGAGATGAGGTTTCGGCCGGGGCGCGGATTTGGCTAAAATGCCGCACTTTTCAGCCCCCGCCGGAACCACCGTGAGCAAAGAACCCGACCGCATTTTCGCCCAGCCCCTTGCCCAGGTGCCGGACTTCGCCTTCAACGAGGACGTGGTGCGGGTCTTTCCGGACATGATCAAGCGCTCGGTGCCCGGTTATCCGACGATTGTCGAAAACCTTGGCGTGCTGTCCGCGCAATTCGCCCGGCCCAACAGTGTCCTGTATGACTTGGGGAGTTCACTGGGTGCTGTGACGCAAGCCTTGCGCCGCCACGTACGCGTCGAGGGCTGCAAGGTGATCGCTGTGGATAACTCAGCTGCCATGGTCGAACGCTGCCGTGAATACCTGAACGCTCAGGACTCGATGTTTCAAGAGTTGCTGCCGGTGCAGGTAATTGAGGGCGACATCCTGGCCCTTGAGTTCGAACCCGCTTCAGTGGTGGCCCTCAATTTCACCCTGCAATTCATCGCGCCTGCGCAGCGCCTGGCGTTGTTGGGCCGTATTCGTCAGGCACTGGTGCCGGGTGGCGCGCTGATTCTCTCTGAAAAGCTGCGATTCAATGATGAGCAGGAACACACCTTGCTCACTGACTTGCACATCGCTTTCAAACGCGCCAACGGCTACAGCGAGCTGGAAATCGCCCAGAAGCGCAGCGCCATCGAAAACGTGATGAAACCCGACAGCCTCGAAGAACACCGCCAACGCTTGCTCGACGCAGGCTTTTCCAAGGTGGTGCCGTGGTTCCAGTGCCTTAACTTTGCCTCGTTGATTGCCCTGCCATGATTGATCTCGCCCCACTGGTCCGCCGTCTGGCGGGCACTCCTCTGGCTGAATGGGCCAACGGCCTGCAGGCTCAACTCGACACCAAAATGGCCAAGGGTCATGGCGACCTGGAGCGCTGGCAAGGTGCTCTCAATGCCTTGCCGGACTTGGTGCCCACTCGTGTAGAGCTTAAAGACAGCTTTACTCTGAGCGTCGATTGCGACGAAGAAACCCGAACGCAGACCCATGCGGCTCTGATGGGGCTTTCGCCCTGGCGCAAAGGGCCGTTCGATGTGTTCGGCGTGCACATTGATACCGAGTGGCGCTCAGACTGGAAATGGTCGCGTGTCTCGCCGCACCTGGACCTCAGGGGCAAGCGCGTACTGGATGTGGGTTGCGGCAACGGCTACTACCAGTGGCGGATGCTGGGTGCCGGCGCTGATAGCGTGATTGGTGTCGATCCGAACTGGTTGTTCTTCTGTCAGTTCCAGGCCATGCAGAAATACCTGCCCGAGCTACCGGCGTGGCACCTGCCCTTCGCTCTGGAAGACTTGCCTGCGCGGCTTGAAGGCTTCGACACCGTGTTTTCGATGGGTGTTTTGTATCACCGCAAATCACCTATCGACCATTTGCTCGCGCTGAAGGACTGCCTGGTGAAAGGCGGCGAACTGGTACTGGAAACCATGGTGGTGGAAGGCGACGTGCATCAGGTCCTGGTCCCGGAAGACCGCTATTCGCAGATGCGTAACGTATGGTTCCTGCCATCAGTGCCAGCGCTTGAACTGTGGCTTCGCCGTGCAGGCTTTGTTGACGTGCGATGCGTGGATGTCAGCGTGACCACGGTCGAAGAACAGCGCGGGACGGAGTGGATGCGTTACCAGTCACTGAGCGACTTCCTTGACCCTGACGATCACAGCAAAACCGTTGAGGGCTTGCCTGCGCCGATGCGCGCAGTGATTGTAGGGCGAAAGCCTTAAATCTCTACATCATTACCCCTGTAGGAGTGAGCTTGCTCGCGATAGCGTCAAATCAGTCAAATCACATTTCGGCTGATACCGGATCGCGAGCAAGCTCACTCCTACAGATAGGGGTTAACCTTTATAAGCCGCCGCCACAATCAACGCTTTCATCTCTGCCACAGCTGCCTTGAAACCCACGAACAGCGCATGAGCCACCAGTGCGTGGCCGATGTTCAGTTCGTTGATGCCCTTGATCGCGGCCACCGCCTCAACGTTATGGTAATGCAGGCCGTGCCCGGCGTTGACGATCAAACCTTCGCTCAAGCCAAAAGCCACGCCATCAGCAATCCGCTTTAGCTCTTCAGCAACTTCAGTGGGCGTTTGAGCATCCGCATAGCGGCCGGTGTGCAATTCGATGGCCGGGGCGCCCACACGCTTTGAGGCGGCGATCTGCTGTTCATCAGCATCGATAAACAGCGACACCTCACAGCCGATCTTGCTCAAGCGCTCTACGGCCGCCTTGATACGCGCCTCTTGCCCGGCGACGTCCAGACCGCCCTCAGTGGTGAGCTCCTGACGTGTTTCCGGTACAAGGCAAACATGCGCCGGGCGAATACGCTCGGCAAACGCGAGCATCTCTTCAGTGACGCCCATTTCGAAGTTCATCCGGGTTTGCAGCACATCCTTGAGCAGCAGCACATCGCGTTCCTGAATGTGCCGACGGTCTTCACGCAGATGCACCGTAATACCATCGGCACCCGCCTCTTCAGCATCCAGCGCGGCCTTGACCGGATCCGGGTAACGCGTACCACGGGCCTGACGCAGCGTGGCAACGTGGTCAATGTTTACGCCAAGAAGGATGCGAGTGCTCTGAGTCACGGGTGTCTCCTGAAATATGATCGAAACAGGTCGGTGAGCATAAAGCCTGATCACGACTTGCGAAACAATTCACGACTAACCAATGGACGACCGCCCAGATGAACAGCCAGTGCCTGACGCATTAGCCGCTTGGCGGCGGACAAGGCACCCGGGGCGCTCCAGTCAGCCTCAGCCATGGCCAGCAACTCGGTGCCGTTGAACAGACCTGGTTGTAACAGATAAACCTGTTCAAGCCCCGCATCCACTTGCAGGCGGTACAGGCCATTGGCGTCGAGGGGGTCGCCATTGATATCAACGTCCAACGCAAATCCGTAGCCGAGATCATCCAGCAAGCGCCATTCGAACGAACGCAGCAATGGCTCCAGAGGCCGGCCTTCGGCGAGCGCCTGTAACGTTGCAGCGTAATGATCGAATACAGCAGGATGAGGATCCTCTGCTGGCAGCAGGCGGATCAGCAATTCGTTCAGGTAAAGCCCGCTGAATAGCGCATCGCCCACCATCCATCTGGCGACGCCGGAGCTTTCCATTCGGCCAACGTTTTTCAACTCGCCACGCCCGCGGAATTCAATCTCCAGCGGCACGAACGGTCGCGCCAGTGTACCGGCCTTTCCACGCGCATTACGCAGCACGGCACGCAACCGGCCCTGGGGCGTAAGGAAGTCCACCAACGCGCTGTTTTCACGGTACGCCCGGCTGTGCAACACGTAAGCAGGTTGGCCGATAGGCACGCTGATCATGCAGGTGGCTCTAGGAATGCAAAGGCAGGCAGGCGAGCCAGTGCGACCAGACAAGTCGCACCGGATGAAGCAGGCTTACAGGTCGCCGTAGCCCAACGAACGCAGGGCACGTTCATCATCGGACCAGCCACCTTTGACTTTGACCCAAAGGTTGAGCATGACCTTGGAATCAAACAACAACTCCATGTCGCGGCGAGCTTCAGTACCGATGCGCTTGATACGCTCGCCCTTGTCGCCAATGATGATTTTTTTCTGGCCGTCACGCTCGACGAGGATCAAGGCATGGATATGCAGGGTTTTACCCTGCTGCTTGAACTCTTCGATTTCAACAGTGATCTGGTACGGCAGCTCGGCACCCAGCTGGCGCATGATCTTCTCGCGAACCAGCTCAGCGGCCAGGAAGCGGCTGCTGCGGTCGGTGATCTGGTCTTCAGGGAAGAAGTGATCGTTTTCCGGAAGATGAGAGGCAATCAGGCTTTCCAGTGCTTCCAGATTGTGCCCGTGTTGCGCGGAGATCGGCACGATGGATGCGTTCGGCAGTTGGCCTTGCAGCCACTCCAGGTGCGGCATCAGCTCGGCTTTGTCCTCAATACGGTCGGTCTTGTTGATCGCCAGAATCAGCGGACCTTGCACGTATTGCACGCGTTCCAGAACCATCTGGTCTTCTTCGGTCCAACGGGTACGATCGACCACAAAGATCACGACGTCTACGTCCTTCAACGCCGCCGAAGCCGTCTTGTTCATGTAGCGATTGAGGGCTTTCTCGCCGTTTTTATGCATGCCCGGTGTATCGACATAGATGGCCTGAACAGCGCCTTCGGTCTTGATACCCAGCATGTTGTGGCGAGTGGTCTGAGGCTTGCGCGAAGTAATCGCCAGCTTCTGACCGAGGATGTGGTTGAGCAGCGTGGATTTGCCCACATTCGGGCGGCCGACGATGGCAACGTAGCCACAGCGTGTTGCGGTTGAATCAGTCATGGCCATTCTCCACACCAAGGGCAATAAGTGCTGCGGCCGCTGCTACCTGTTCGGCAATACGACGGCTGACACCCTGACCCCGGCTTTTTTCATTCAATAAGGTGATCTCGCACTCGACAAAAAATGTCCGGCAATGCGGTTCGCCCTGGATATCCACCACTTCGTAACGCGGCAGTTCACAGGCACGCGACTGAAGAAACTCCTGCAGTCGGGTTTTTGGATCTTTGTTGGTGTCGACCAGGGTCAGGCTGTCGAACTCCGTGGTCAGCCAGGCCAGGACGCGTTCGCGGGCCATTTCCATGCCGGCATCCAGATAAATCGCGCCAATCAACGCTTCGAGGGCGTCGGCCAGAATCGACTCACGGCGAAAGCCACCGCTCTTCAATTCGCCAGACCCCAGACGCAGGTATTCACCCAGATCAAAACCACGGGCCAGCAACGCCAGCGTTTCACCCTTGACCAGACGTGCTCGCAGACGCGACAACTGGCCTTCACGGGCCTGAGGAAAACGCTCGAACAGCGCTTCGCCAGCAACGAAGTTAAGAATGGCATCACCGAGGAATTCCAGACGCTCGTTATTGCGCCCGGCAAAGCTGCGGTGAGTCAGGGCCAGGACCATCAGTTCCTGATCCTTGAAGGTATAGCCGAGCTGACGCTCCAGGCGACTCAAGGAAACGCTCACGGTTTACCCACGCTGAAGGTGTCGTCGAACATCACCACCAGATCGACATTCTGGATCAGTGGTTCACGTTTTTCATATTTCAAATGGGCAAGGAACCTGTTGTTCTCTACCGTCACGCTTAACGCCTTATTCAAATCCACATCCCGAATACTGTTGACCTGCATGCTCTTCCCGACATAACTGTAAAACTCGCTGACCGTACTGATTTCAAGAGCCCGGTTGCTATCGACCGCATTGATGATTTTCTTCATCTCTCGATTGTCGAGGTAATGCGGGACCAGCTTGAACGCTACACTCAGTAAAAATATTCCCAGCGCTACTGCCAGCAATACTCCTGTAAACGACCACCCCTTTTGCGAACTGGCAAACGTCATGTACGACCCCAAGGATAGCTCGTATCGCACACGCCGATATTCCATCGACCGCCGTACATTTTCGAGCAACCCCAAATGACATACGGCGCTGTAGAACACAGCGCCGTATTGATTACTTGATCAACCCTACCCGCGAGAAGTTAGGGAAGTTGCTGAACTTCGGCTCAGGCCAGCTCATCCAGATCGCGAACGCTTTGCCTACGATGTTCTTGTCCGGAACCATACCCAGCTCATCCTTTGGAATGTTGGGATCATCCCAATAGCGGCTGTCGTTGGAGTTGTCACGGTTGTCGCCCATCATGAAGTAATGGCCAGCTGGAACTGTCCACTCGCCGCCAGGGGGAGCACGGTAACGGCTCATCTGCTCGCGAATCTGATGCTCAACCTCACCCAGCTTCTCGGTGTACAGCTCTGCAGTACCCAGCGCACCAGGCTCGCTTCCGATCAACTGTTTGGCAACCTGCTCGCCATTGACGAACAGTTTCTTGTCGCTCGTGTAGACGATGCGGTCGCCTGGCAGGCCGATGACACGCTTGATGTAGTTGATGCTCGGATCACCTGGGAAGCGGAACACCATGACATCGCCATGTTTCGGCTCACCAATCGAAATCACCTTTTCATCAATGACCGGCAAGCGAATCCCGTAGGAAAACTTGTTCACCAGGATGAAATCACCTACCCGCAATGTCGGAACCATTGACTCGGAAGGGATCTGGAACGGCTCGACCAGAAACGACCGCAGTACCAACACGATGAACAGCACCGGAAAGAACGATTTACCGTACTCAACCAGCAAAGGTTCCTTGTTCAGGCGTTCTACCACCGCAACATCCGGCTGGCTGACACTGCCCTGATAAGTCGTGATGGCGGCCCGGCGACGAGGTGCCAGGATGACCAGGTCGAGCAACGCCAGCAAACCGCAGACGAATACAGCGATGACCAGCAACAGCGGGAAATTTAGTGACATAGGACCTGACTATTCCAACCTGAGCACTGCGAGGAAAGCTTCTTGTGGAATTTCCACGTTGCCGACCTGCTTCATGCGTTTCTTACCGGCCTTTTGCTTCTCAAGCAATTTACGTTTACGGCTCACGTCGCCACCGTAACATTTGGCCAGTACGTTCTTTCTGAGAGCCTTGACGGTTGTACGCGCAATGATCTGACCACCAATGGCAGCCTGAATCGCTACGTCGAACATTTGCCGAGGAATCAGTTCTTTCATCTTTTCGGTCAACGCACGACCTTTGTAGGCCGCGTTGTCACGGTGCACGATCAGCGCCAGAGCATCGACCTTCTCGGCGTTGATCAGCACGTCCAGTTTCACCAGATTGGCAGACTGGTAACGGTCGAAATGGTAATCCAGCGATGCGTAGCCACGGCTCACGGACTTGAGACGGTCGAAGAAGTCGAGGACGACTTCGTTCATCGGCAAATCGTAGGTCACTTGCACCTGAGTACCCAGGAACAGCATGTCGTGCTGGACGCCGCGCTTCTCGATGCACAGTGTAATCACGTTACCGAGGTGTTCCTGCGGTACTAGAATATTTGCCCGGACAATAGGCTCGCGCATGTCTTCAATCGCGGACAGATCCGGCAGCTTGGACGGGTTATCGACGTAAATCGTTTCACCGGTCTTGAGCAGCAGTTCGAAAATAACGGTCGGCGCTGTAGTGATCAGGTCCAGATCGTATTCACGCTCCAGACGCTCCTGAATAATCTCCATGTGCAGCATGCCGAGGAAGCCGCAACGGAAGCCGAAGCCCAGTGCGTCGGAGCTTTCCGGCGAGTACTGCAGGGACGAGTCGTTCAACGTCAGCTTCTGCAGGGCTTCACGGAAGTCCTCGAAGTCATCGGAGCTGACCGGGAACAAACCGGCATAAACCTGTGGCTGGATACGCTTGAAACCAGGGAGAACCTCAACATCCGGCGTAGTGCTCAAGGTCAGGGTGTCACCTACCGGCGCGCCATGAATATCCTTGATGCCAGCGATGATGAAGCCCACTTCACCGGCTTTCAGATCCGCCGTAGCCGTGTGCTTGGGAGTGAATACACCCACGCTGTCGACCAGGTGCATCTTGCCGGTGGATTTAACAAGAATCTTGTCGCCCTTCTTCACCCGGCCGTGACGCACACGCACCAGGGAGACAACCCCCAGGTAGTTGTCGAACCAGGAGTCGATGATCAACGCTTGCAGCGGATCCTCGATGTTACCGGTCGGCGCGGGAATGGTGTGAACCAGACGCTCCAGCACTTCGTCGACACCCATGCCGCTCTTGGCGCTACAGGCTACGGCGTCAGTGGCGTCGATACCGATGATCTTTTCGATTTCCTCCTTGACGCGGTCCGGATCGGCCTGCGGCAAGTCCATCTTGTTCAGCACCGGCATGACCTCAAGGCCCTGCTCGATGGCGGTATAGCAGTTGGCAACGGACTGTGCTTCAACACCTTGACCGGCATCTACAACCAGCAGGGCACCTTCGCACGCGGCCAGGGAACGGCTGACTTCATAGGTGAAGTCGACGTGACCCGGGGTGTCGATGAAGTTCAACTGGTAGGTTTTACCGTCGTTGGCCTTGTAGTGCAGCGTAACGCTGTGGGCCTTGATGGTGATCCCGCGCTCACGCTCGAGATCCATGGAGTCAAGTACCTGAGCTTCCATTTCGCGCTCGGACAAGCCACCGCACATTTGAATGAAGCGGTCGGCCAGCGTCGACTTGCCATGGTCAATGTGGGCGATGATGGAGAAATTACGGATATGACTCAAATCACTCACGGATCAACACTCAAAAAGGTTGCAGGCAGATTACCCGCCGAAAAATAGCCGGGAATTGTACCTGAACTAACGCTTGGGCGTCACGTTCAGCGGCGACTGGTTCAACATTAGAGATCGCCCAGTGTCCCTGACACCGAGCTCTCGCGAAGCAAACACGCCCACTGCAGGAGCGAGCTTGCTCGCGATTCGGTCTGTCAGTCGATGAATACATTGCCCGTGCTGACGCCATCGCGAGCAAACTCGCTCCTACAGAAAAGCATTCCAGATCAGCCACTTACATCCTTCGGGTAGACGCATACACCACGCACAAAAAAGGGCGGTAAGCACCGCCCTTCATTGCTGGTCGAACCGGCTACTCAGCCAGTTTGAAGGTAATGAAGCTCGCACGGCCCTGACGCAATACGCGCATGGACACAGAACGATTCTTCGGCAGACCTTTTGCTATCTCGGCAAAGCTCTTCGCCGAATTGATAGCCTGGTTGTTGAGGTGAGTGATCACATCACCGGCTTGCAGGCCGATCAAGGCGGCTGGACCGTCGGTCACTTCCTTGATAACCACCCCACCCTTGAGTTCCAGGCTTTTCTGCTGCTCAGCGGTCAGATCGACAACGGATACGCCCAGGCGATTGCTGCTGCGCTCGGCGCCGGCGGAATCCGGGCTGCCCATTTCCTGACCTTCATCAGGCAGAGCACCCACCGTCACAGTCAGGTTCTGACGCTTACCGTCGCGAATGATCCCCAGCTCGGCCTTGCTGCCATCCTTGAGGTTGCCGATCAGGTGCGGAAGATCAGCAGACATGACGATAGGCGTGCCATTGGCGCTCAGAATCACGTCACCCACCTGCAAGCCGCCTTTGGCGGCCGGGCCATTGTCGAGCACTTGAGCAACCAGTGCACCGGCAGGCTTGTCCAGACCGAAGGACTCAGCCAGGTCTTTGTTAACCTCCTGAATCACAACGCCGAGCCAGCCACGGTTAACCTTGCCACTGGCTTTGATCTGGTTGGCAACATCCAGCGCTACGTCGATAGGTATGGCGAACGACAACCCCATGAAGCCACCCGAACGGGTGAAAATCTGCGAGTTGATCCCGACCACCTCACCCGACATGTTGAACAGCGGGCCACCGGAGTTGCCAGGGTTGATGGCTACGTCAGTCTGGATGAATGGCACATAAGTGTCGTTTGGCAGACTACGGCCTTTGGCACTGACGATGCCCTTGGTCACGGAGTGGTCAAAACCGAACGGCGAACCGATCGCCAGCACCCATTCACCCACCTTCAGCTTCTCGGAGTTGCCGAGTTTGACTGTTGGCAGGTCCTTCCCTTCGATTTTCAGCACTGCAACATCGGTACGCGGATCTGTACCGACCAGCTTGGCTTTCAATTCACTGCGATCAGACAGACGAACCAGAATCTCGTCAGCACCATCAATCACGTGGTTATTGGTCAGCACATAGCCGTCGGCCGAGATAATGAACCCGGACCCCAAAGACTGAGCCTCTCGCTGACGGTCACCACGGCCCGATCCTGGCGGACGCGAACCTGGCGGCACACTGCGCTCGAGAAACTCACGCAGCATAGGCGGCAGACCTTCAAGATCAGGCATCTGGTTCTGAGCGACGGAGCGTTCCGGCATCTTCTGACGGGTACTGATGTTCACTACCGCCGGGGAAGCTTGCTCGACAAGACTGGTGAAGTCTGGCAACGCCTCGGCCTGAGCCGTGACGACCTGGCCGAGCATCAGCACAGTAGCAAACAGTGAGAGATAGGATTTCAAGCTTGGTATAGACATACGGCTCCCGTTCACAACGAGCATAGTTAAGCAGTACAGACCGAACGGCCCAATGAGCCTGCGCCCATGGCACTCGACCGAGTGCATATTTCCAGCAGCAACTTTCCTGACCCGAAAACAACAAAGGCCAGAGCTGCGAGGCTGTGACCTATAGAAAAAAAAGAGAGTTTTTGCAACCTGGAAACCTCACCAAACATTTCGGCGAACTGACCGGATGACCTGCAAAGGCTTGCTCTGGGGACTACCGGGCCCAAGATGAAACCTTCTACATCTTGGGCGCTGACCATCAATTTTCCGAATTACTTCTTGCTGGCTTGCAGGTCAGTACTGCGAAGCGAAAGCGCAACTCGCTCGGCCGTGCCGATGGGTACTTCACCTACAACCGTCACCAGCACATCGCCTTTAGGGGTCGTGAGCCTGCGTGAAACCGCTACGGTCGGCCCAAGCTGAGTGCGAGTATCAGTCACCGCAGCGCCACTAATGGGCTCTACGAAAACCGAAAATCTGGCGATGCCGTCGTCGTACATGAGGCTGCTGACTGGAGCACTGGAGGCCGGATCCTTGCGAACTGCACTGCTGCTGAGTTCAAAACCCGGAGGCATCCACTCCAGACGCCACGGCGCCGGCTTTTTGGAATTTTCGGGTTTGCCCTTGGCAACTTCTACAGGCTTGCAGTCAGCACTGGCTTGCAACACCTGATCAGCAGGAGCGCTGGCAGAGTCGAACTCAGTGAACTGGAAACGCTCCAGCAACTGCCCCTTCTCACTCAGCAAGAGCGATTTAAGTGGCAATCCGGTTTCATCATCGAGGTGTAACTCGATGCCATATCGATGCTGATCCTTGGGTGCCAGGGCAATAATTTTTGCCGGACGACCCGCCACACGCGAAGTACCGACAACTTTCATGTCGTACCAGGCGGAGAGTTTTTTGACATCGTATGCATGAACTGCAGAGTCAGGAACGTTGGATACTCCTGCCTCAAGAGTGCCGCTGACGCATTGGGTTACCCCATCAACGCGCAACACTTCCTGAGCAGAACCGTCCAGCTGCAGCAATCGCTCACGAACTTTGCCATCAGTGACCCGATGCCAGATTCGATGGGTAGAAAAACTACCATTACGTTCGTAAACGAATGTGCCTTGGAAGCTTTGCTGCTGCTCAGCCTGCGCAAGACGCTTTAGCGAATCCTGCGCATCATCGGCATGAGCGGGGAGGACAAGCCATCCACCAAGCAACAATGGCAATAGAGGGATGGCGCGCATGATCCTCCTTAACGGTTTTCCAGGCTGGCGGCGCGTGCGTAAGGCAGAGCGCTTTCAGTTCCCTTCAACGCAGCTTGCTGAGCATGTTGACGCAGGTAGCCTGGCAGACGTTGATCCTGTCCAGCCTGACCTTGCAGCACACCGTTAACCATCGGACCTTGAACAGGTTCGCTGCTTTCAGTGTAACCGGCCAGTACTGCAGGGCCTTTCACTTGTGGAACAGACAGGCTTGCAGGCTGTGGAGCCTGTTGCGCCAACTGTGCACCAGCGATGTCGTCCTGGTTGTACAAGCGTACGCCAGCCAATACCGCAACAGTGACCGAAGCGGCAACTGCAAGACGACCCAGGCTGCGCCATGGACCACGAGCAGCTTTCAACGGGCTGACTTCATCGGCGATCGCGGCAGAAACTGCAGCCGTGATATCCAAGTGAGGTATCAACAGCTCTTTGTGCATGGCTGCACGAGCAATCTGATAACGCGACCATGTGGCACGTGTATCCGCATCGTCAATGGCATTCAATACCCGACGTAATTCCAATTCGTCCGCTTCGTTATCCATCACTGCGGACAGCGATTCCTGCAGGGCTTCACGACTCATGGCGGTTCCTCTCTTGGCTATCGCCGCTGTCTCAGGATTCCTGCAACAACGGCTGCAGGGCTTTATCGATGGCTTCCCGAGCGCGGAAAATCCGGGAGCGCACGGTACCCACCGGACATTGCATGACACTGGCAATGTCCTCGTAACTCAGACCGTCGAACTCACGTAAAGTTAGGGCAGTACGCAAATCTTCCGGGAGAAGCTGGATAGTTCGATGGACAGTGCCCTCGATCTCATCCCTTAACAATGCACGCTCCGGCGACTCGATGTCCTTGAGGCCGTGATCGCCATCGTAGAACTCCGCGTCTTCAGACCTTACATCGCTATCAGGTGGTCGCCGACCGCGCGACACCAGATAGTTTTTCGCCGTGTTAATGGCGATACGGTACAGCCATGTATAAAAGGCGCTGTCACCGCGGAAATTTCCAAGTGCACGATAGGCCTTGATAAAGGCTTCCTGCGCAACATCTTGAGCTTCATGGGTGTCGTGCACGAAACGCACGATCAACCCGAGAATCTTGTGCTGATACTTCAGCACCAACAGATCAAAAGCTCGCTTGTCGCCGCGCTGTACGCGTTCGACCAGCTGCTGATCCTCTTCCTGGGTTAGCATGAACACTCCTCATAACGCTTGAAGGAGCGCTGTACCAGCCAGTGTGTCGGCTTGCATACATAGACTCGGGCTTCTCGCAAAAGTTCTCCCCTCCAGGCAAGTTTCCTGCGGACGCTCAAAGGCCCGCACGAAAAACGCAGCTCGAACCAGGTCGGCTGCGCGAATAATCTAGTCGTCGAATTCGCGATGGGTAGCTTGTTCCAGCCCCACTCAAAAGCCGACGCCGTCCCTTTACAGGCAACCAGCTATGGAACCCGTGCCATCATAAAAAGTTCCCGGAGTTCGATCGCTGGTGTGAGACCAATACCCTTACCGCGTGGGAAATCAGTTGCAGTATTACAACATCTGCGACCAACCTGACGGGTAACGGTATGCATTCAGACACGGACTGGAGCACAATCCGGGCCCTTCATGGTTTCACATTGCCATAAAGGCGCGGCTATTGTGCCGCTACCCCCTTACTTATACTAGTGGCCGCAGCATGCGGAATTCATAGATGAGCCAACATTTTCAACACGACGTATTAGTGATTGGCAGCGGCGCGGCAGGGTTGAGCCTCGCACTGACACTGCCATCACACTTGCGGGTTGCTGTTTTGAGTAAAGGGGAGCTGGCCAATGGCTCCACATTCTGGGCTCAAGGCGGCGTCGCGGCGGTACTGGATGAAAGCGACACAGTGCAATCACACGTCGAAGATACGCTGAATGCGGGCGGCGGACTGTGCAACGAAAACGCCGTGCGCTTTACCGTCGAACATAGCCGCGAAGCCATTCAGTGGTTGATTGACCAAGGCGTGCCGTTTACCCGCGACGACCCGCCAGGTACCGAAGATGGCAGCTTTGAATTCCATCTGACCCGAGAAGGCGGCCACAGCCATCGACGCATCATCCATGCGGCAGATGCCACCGGCGCAGCTATTTTCAAGACCCTGCTCGCACAGGCCAGATTACGGCCAAATATTGAGTTGCTTGAGCAACGGGTCGCGATTGACCTGATTACCGAGCCCAGGCTCGGCCTCGACGGACAACGCTGCCTGGGTGCCTACGTACTCAATCGCAGCAGCGGCGAAGTCGACACCTACGGTGGACGCTTCACGGTCCTGGCTTCCGGCGGTGCAGCCAAGGTCTATCTCTACACCAGTAACCCGGACGGCGCCTGCGGTGATGGCATCGCCATGGCCTGGCGTTCCGGCTGCCGAGTTGCCAATCTGGAATTCAACCAGTTCCACCCTACGTGCCTGTATCACCCGCAAGCCAAAAGCTTTCTGGTGACTGAGGCGCTGCGCGGTGAAGGGGCCTACCTCAAACTGCCGAACGGCGAACGCTTCATGCAGCGCTTCGACCCCCGCGCCGAACTGGCTCCGCGTGACATCGTAGCCCGCGCCATCGACCATGAAATGAAGCGCCTGGGTATTGATTGCGTCTACCTGGACATCAGCCACAAACCTGAAGCCTTCATCAAAAGCCACTTCCCCACGGTCTATGAGCGCTGCCTGGAGTTTTCCATCGATATCACCCGCCAGCCGATCCCGGTGGTGCCAGCAGCGCATTACACCTGCGGCGGCGTGGTGGTCGATGAACGCGGGCGGACCGACGTGCCCGGGCTTTATGCGATTGGCGAAACCAGCTGTACAGGCTTGCATGGGGCGAACCGCATGGCCAGCAACTCCCTGCTGGAATGTTTCGTTTATGCCCGTTCGGCAGCTGCGGACATTCTCGAACAACTGCCGCAAACGCCCGAGACTGTTGCCTTGCCAAGCTGGGATGCCAGTCAGGTAACTGACTCAGATGAAGACGTGATCATCGCCCACAACTGGGACGAGCTCAGACGCTTCATGTGGGACTACGTGGGGATCGTGCGCACCAACAAGCGCCTGCAGCGTGCCCAGCACCGGGTACGGCTGCTGCTTGACGAGATTGATGAGTTCTACAGCAACTACAAAGTCAGCAGAGACCTGATCGAGCTGAGGAATCTTGCTCAAGTAGCGGAACTGATGATCAGATCTGCCATGGAGCGCAAAGAGTCGCGAGGCCTCCATTACACACTGGACTATCCGCGGACGCTGCCCGAAGCGCTCGATACTATTCTGGTGCCGCCCACCTACGTCGGCTGAACTTCAAGCGAAGACGCAGGCGCCGGTGGGTGTCCTGCGCCATGGCATCGCAAGGAATACAAATACCGCGTACCCCGTGCCATCTACCACCAGCCCCTTTACCCACAAGACGGAAGCGCAGCACGACAAACAGCGGCAGTGCCATGCTGTCCCGGCACAATTGCGCAGGCTGCCAGCCGTCCCGCTGACTCCACAGCTGCCAGCCCTCGGCATTGCGCCGCAGCCCGGTGAGCGCGGTGGGGCTTGAAAGCAGGATCGAGCCCGGTACAACCCAAAGGCAATGCGCCGTGCAAAGCGCGAGGCCAAGCAAAAATGCCCAACCAGGGACTGCGAGCATATAAAGAGCGATCAACGCCAGAAACTGAGCGATCCCGTACGCCACCAGCAACCCACGGGAGGTATGCCAATGGCATTCAAAATGATCACTTGGGCTGAACACGATCCAGAATCATGCGAACCATGCGCTGTAACTCTGCGTCTTCAGATTCGCCACGCTGCATGAACCAGCCGAACATGTCCTGATCTTCACAGGTCAGCAGGCGGCGATACAGGTCACGGTCTACATCATTGAGCGAGGGATAGACTTCCCGGACAAACGGTACCAACAGCACATCCAGTTCAAGCATGCCGCGGCGGCTGTGCCAGTAAAGGCGGTTGAGTTCGACGTCTTCGACCATGGAGCGCTCCTCAAAATAGGCGGCGAGTATACAGCCGCGAGGCGTATCAGCGAACCGCACAATAGTCGCAGTAGTTTTCATGTACCCATTATCCGGACTCGGCACTATCATGTGCCCCAGACTTTTTCCCGTTGCGATGACCCATGGCCGACTCAGCTTTCTACTGCCCGCTTTCCCATGAAGGTGTTCTCGCCGTCCGCGGCGTTGATGCCAGCAAATTCCTGCAGGGCCAATTGACCTGCAATCTCGATTACCTGAACGAAGCCAGGGCCAGCCTTGGCGCCCGTTGCACGCAAAAGGGCCGCATGCAATCGAGCTTCCGTATTCTTCTTGAAGGCGACGGCTGCGTGCTGGCGATGGCCAGCGAGCTGATCGAGGCACAGCTGGCCGATCTGAAGAAGTACGCCGTGTTCTCCAAATCAAAACTGACCGATGAAAGTGCCTCCTGGGTGCGTTTCGGCCTGCACAATGGAGACGGAGCCCTGGTAAACCTGGGCCTCGATCTACCACAGGACACCGATGCGGTTGTCCGCGCCAATGACCTCATCGCGGTCAGGGTCTCTCCCGCGCGAGCTGAGTTGTGGGTCCGCTCAGAGCATGCCGATGAAACTCAATCGCGTCTGGCTGCGCAGTTGAGTGAAGGCACGCTCAACGATTGGCAGTTAGGTCAGATTCGCGCAGGCATTGGCCAGGTATTCGGCACCACGCGCGAAGAGTTCATCCCGCAGATGATCAACCTGCAAGCCGTCGGCGGTGTCAGCTTCAAGAAAGGCTGCTACACAGGCCAAGAAATCGTGGCCCGCATGCAGTATCTCGGCAAGCTCAAACGTCGCCTCTATCGTCTGACACTGGCGGATCAAGAGCTTCCCGAGCCGGGCACGGCCTTGTTTTCCCCAGTGCATGCCAGTGCTGTAGGCAACGTTGTTCTGGCGGCAAAGGCTGGGCGCGGTAGTGAGTTGCTGGCCGTTCTGCAGGCCGACGCTGTGGAAAACGGCCAGATTCAGCTTGGTTCACCAGAAGGTCCGGCCCTGCAACTGGCTGACTTGCCCTATACGCTGGACAGCAAACTCGAAACACAGCGCTGATCCAGACGAACACCTTCACGCTGGAAATGTCTGCATATCTGTCCCGCCTCGTCACGCCCAGGGTGTGCCGAGGCGCGGGACTACCCAAACGCCCACGAGATGCGACATGAGCAAGATGGCTGAAGAGGTGCAAAGGAACTTGATCAAGGCAATCGATAGAGATGCCTTGTTCTTGCCTACCCTCCCTGAAGTAGCACTAAAGATTCGCCTCGCAGCCGAGAACACCGAAATCAGCGTTGCCGAGCTGAGTCGCGTGATTGGTAGCGATACCGCGCTTTCAGCACGCTTGATCAAGGTGGTGAACAGCCCCCTGCTGCGCCCCAACTTTGAGGTCAGCGACGTCAATACGGCGATCACCCGCCTGGGCGTCAACTACACCTGCAATCTTGCCATCGGGCTGGTGGTGGAACAGATGTTCCATGCCAAATCCGAAGTGGTAGAAAGCAAATTGCGCGAAATATGGAAACAAAGCCTGCAAGTCGCTGGCATCAGCTATGCACTCAGCTACCGGCGCTCGGAGCTCAAACCGGACAAGGCGACCCTGGCCGGGCTGATCCATTTGATTGGCGTGTTACCAATCCTGACCTACGCCGAAGATCACTTCGAGTTGCTATCGGATCCGGTCAGCCTCAACCATGTCATTGAGGCTATCCACCCGGTCATCGGTGAACGATTGTTGCGCTCCTGGGACTTCCCCGAACCTTTGGCGAGTGTGCCCAAGAGCTTCCAGGACTTCACTCGCGTATCGAAATCGGCGGATTACATCGACCTGGTTCAGATCGCGACGGTGCACATCTACCAAGGCACCGGGCATCCGTATAGCCAGATCGATATGAGCAGCCTCCCGGCATTCCATCAGTTGGGCCTGGACATGAGCGGCGGCCATTTGGGGGCCGAGATGGACGAAGCGAAGATGATGCTCTACTAGGGAGCAATTCGCACGACGGACGTGAACCCTGCTGGAGCGAATTCATTCGCGAAGAGGCCGGTACATTCCATAGGAATCTAACGGCCTTAATACTGCATTCGCGGATGAATTCACTCCCACACAGATCGCACATGCATCAAGGTCTATTGCGCTGCGATAAAACTCACCCGCACCTTCAACCCACCTGCAACACCATCATGGAGGCTGATCTGCGCCAGGTGTGCGCGGCATATTTCGCCGACTATCGCCAATCCCAGACCCGATCCCTTGCCCTGCTGACGACTGCGGTAGAAGCGCTCGAATACCCGGTTGCGCTCTGCCTCAGGAATGCCCGGACCATCGTCCTCAACTTCGAGAACACCCGGCGCACTGACGCGCAGGATTACGTTGCCGCCCGATGGGGTGTGCGCCAGCGCGTTATCGATAAGGTTGCTCAACAGCTCATTGAGCAATGTAGGCTCGCCCTGTAGCCAGACCGGCTCATCCGCTTCGAGCGCAAGGGAGACGCCGTGGGCATGCGCCAGCGGAGCCATCGCCATACCCAGCTCGCGGGCTAACTGACTCAAGTCCAGAGTCTGCGCCCCACCCTCGGCAATGGCCCGGGCACCGTTTTCAATACGGGCCAACGACAATAACTGGTTAGCCAGATGGGTCAGGCGATCAGTCCCCTGCGCCGCAGCCTCAAGCGTAGTGCGCCAATGAGCGGGCTCGGGATCGCGCAACCCCAACTCAACCCGGGCCTTGAGTGCTGCCAGTGGCGTGCGCAACTCATGAGCCGCATCGGCAATAAACTGTGCTTGCCGCTCGAACTGCTGCCGAAGACGCTCGGTAAAGTGATTCAGCGCGTTAACCAATGGGTGCAGCTCGTGCTGAACCTCGACCAGAGGCAAAGCCCGCAAATCATCCGGCTGCCGCGCTTCCACTTCGGCGCGCAAGCGTTCCAGAGGACGCAATGCCGCGCTGACTGTAAACCACACCAGCAACAATGCCCCCGCGCCCAACATGCCTAACCGCAGCAAGGTATCAGCCATCAAGCTGCGCGCCATGCTGACCCGAGCCTCTTCAGTCTCGGCGACGCGAATCTCGGCCATGCCGTTCATATTCGGTTCACTGACCGGTTTGAGCAGGCTCACCACACGCACCGATTGCCCTTGATAGCGCGCGGTATAAAAGCTGGCCAGCGCCGGGTAGTCATCCGTGCGCAGCGTGCCGGGGGGCGGGGGCGGCAGGTTTTCGTAGCCGGAGATCAGCTTTCGATTGATGTCATTGACCTGATAATAGATACGACCCGCACTGTCGTAAGCGAAGGTATCCAACGCGATGTAAGGCACATCGGCACTCAAGGTTCCATCACGCTGGGAGACCCCGGCAGCAATGGTTCGGGCCGAGGCCAACAAGGTTCGGTCGTATGCAATGTCAGCAGCTTCCCGACCATTCCAGTAAGCGCTGAGACCGCTTGCCAGCATCAATACCGTGAGCAATACACCCAGATTCCACAGTAACCGCCAACGCAGGCTGTTATGGCTGTTCATCACGGCTTTCCAGCAAATAGCCCAGACCGCGGAACGTCACGATCGCTACAGGATGCCCATCGAGCTTCTTGCGCAGTCGGTGCACATAGATTTCGATAGCATCAGCGCTGGCCTCTTCATCCAGACCAAAGACCTGAGAGGCCACTTGCTCCTTACTCATTACCCTGCCCGGCCGCGCTATCAATGCCTCTAGCACCGCCTGCTCCCTGGAGGTCAGGGTCAACAGTTCGTCGCCCAAAGTGAACCGCCGGGTATCCAGATCGTACGCCAGCACCCCACAACGCTGCTGCCGCTCGCCACCCAGCACACTGCGCCGCAGCAGCGCTTTGACTCGCGCTTCCAGCTCTGAAAGCTCGAAAGGTTTAGCCAGGTAATCGTCAGCCCCCAGATTAAGGCCATGAACGCGGTCCTTCACGTCACTGCGCGCCGTCAGCATCAGCACAGGCAGGTTCTTGCCCCGCCCGCGCAGCCGCGCCAGCACTTCAAAGCCATCCATGCGCGGCAAACCGACATCCAGGATGACGGCAGCATATTCTTCGCTGCTCAATGCCAGGTCAGCTGCAACACCATCGTGCAATACGTCGACGGTCAACCCGGCCCCCTTCAAGGCCTGGGCGACGCTTTCGGCTAATTGCAGATGATCCTCAACGAGAAGAACACGCATCGACTTCTCCTGATAGCGTGGCTTTTATGGAGACCGGAGTTTACAGGCGCGCCAGAGGCTGTGAAGCACTGAAACAAATCTAAACTCAATTTAGGTTGCCATTGAAAGGTAGCTGAAAGGTTTATGAAAGCTTCGCTGTTTAGCATCACGCAACTGCCGCTTTAGCGGACGTAAAGAAAAGCGCCGTGAGATGCGCTTTCACAATAAGAACAAGAACGGAGTCGACCATGACACAGCCAATGTCCAGGGCACCCTCGCCCGTCTGCAGAACCTATCTCTACGCTTTCAGTTGCACGCATTTCATTGCGGGCACACCTCCGTTTGCTTTCGATATTCATTCACTGCGATGAAGCACGTCCGGGCTGGCCTGTTTGTGGCCGCCCGTAAAACGAATCGAACACAGTTCTACATCCAAAAACAAAAATCTGGAGACTGACCATGACTTTATCCTTGCGTCGTGTCGCGCTGGCCGCGGGCTGCATGATGTTTGCCACGCAGCTGTTTGCGGCAGACGAACCCAAGCGCCCTGAATGTATCGCCCCGGCTTCGCCTGGTGGTGGCTTCGACCTGACCTGCAAACTGGTACAGAGCGCGCTGATCAACGAAAAAATCCTCACCAAACCGATGCGTGTGACTTACATGCCCGGCGGCGTTGGTGCTGTGGCTTACAACGCAGTGGTCGCTCAGCGCCCTGCCGATGCCGGCACGCTGGTCGCCTGGTCCAGTGGTTCGTTGCTGAACCTGGCGCAAGGCAAGTTTGGCCGTTTCGATGAGAACGCCGTGCGCTGGCTTGCTGCGGTGGGCACCAGCTATGGCGCAATCGCGGTGAAAAATGACTCGCCGTACAAAACCCTCGACGATCTGGTCAAGGCTCTTAAAGCCGACCCAAGCAAAGTCGTGATCGGTTCGGGCGGCACCGTGGGCAGCCAGGACTGGATGCAGACTGCGCTGATCGCCAAGGCAGCCGGTATCAACCCGCGCGACTTGCGTTATGTGGCACTCGAAGGCGGTGGTGAAATCGCAACCGCATTGCTCGGCGGCCACATTCAGGTGGGCAGTACCGACATCTCCGACTCGATGCCGCACATCCTCAGCGGCGACATGCGCCTGCTGGCCGTGTTCTCCGAGAACCGCCTGGACGAGCCGGAAATGAAAAACATTCCGACCGCCAAAGAACAAGGCTACGACATCGTCTGGCCAGTGGTTCGCGGCTTCTACCTCGGGCCAAAAGTCACCGACGCCGAATACGACTGGTGGAAAGCTGCGTTCGACAAGCTGCTGGCTTCGGAAGACTTCGCCAAACTGCGTGACCAGCGTGAACTGTTCCCGTTCGCCATGACCGGCGCAGAACTGGACACCTACGTGAAGAAACAGGTTGCTGACTACAAGACCCTGGCCAAGGAATTCGGCCTGATTCAGTGATCGATTGACTGACTAGTGGTTGCGTCTGCCTGCGCGGCAGCGCAACCCGGGAGTTTTCACCATGGTGATCCAACGTATTTTCGCCGCAGTGCTATTGCTGCTGTGTGCTGGCCTGGCAGTAATGGCCTGGCCCTATCAGGCGCCGTTTTCCTACGAACCGGTTGGCCCCCGGGCATTCCCCCTGCTGATGCTCGGGTTGATGAGCCTGGCTTTGATTTACATGCTGTTCCGCCCGGCGCCCATTGTTCATACCGAAGAAGAGCCTCCACTGGACCGTGAAACCATCATCAAGATCGTCGCGTGCGTCGTCTTGCTGCTGATCTTCGCCGGGACTTTCGAACCGCTGGGTTTCATCCTCAGCAGCATTCTGATTGGCATCCCCATGGCGCGCCTGTATGGCGGCCGTTGGGTGCCAAGCGTGATCGTGGTGATTCTGATGAGCGTCGGCCTTTACCTGCTTTTCGATAAAGCCATGGACGTTCCGTTGCCCCTGGGCCTGCTCGACGTTCTGGAGAACTAATCAATGGATACTTTCAGCTATCTGGGCCAGGGCTTCGGCGTTGCATTGACGCCGTATAACCTCATTACTGCATTGTGCGGAACGTTGATCGGCACTGTCGTCGGGCTGTTGCCGGGCCTGGGCCCGATCAACGGTGTCGCGCTGTTGATCCCGATTGCCTTCGCACTGGGCCTGCCGCCGGAGTCCGCGCTGATTCTATTGGCAGCGGTTTATCTGGGTTGTGAATACGGCGGTCGGATCAGTTCGATCCTGCTGAACATCCCGGGTGAAGCATCGACCGTCATGACCACCCTCGACGGCTACCCGATGGCACGTCAGGGCCTGGCAGGCGTTGCTCTGTCACTGTCAGCATGGAGTTCGTTCATCGGTGCCTTTATCGCTACCTGCGGCATGGTGCTATTCGCGCCGCTGTTGGCGAAGTGGGCGATAGCCTTCGGACCCGCGGAGTATTTCGTGCTGATGGTCTTTGCCATTGTCTGCCTGGGCGGTATGGCAGGTGATCGTCCCGTCAAAACGTTTATTGCGGCGTTGATCGGTTTGTTTCTGTCGGCAGTCGGTATCGACGCCAACAGCGGTGTTTATCGCTTTACCGGCGACAATATCCACCTCACTGACGGCATCCAGTTTGTGGTGTTGGTACTGGGCCTGTTCTCCATCAGCGAAATTCTGCTGTTGCTGGAAAAAACCCACCGTGGTCAGGAAGCCGTGCAGGCCACCGGGCGCATGCTGTTCAACCTCAAGGAAGCGGGCGCGGTGTTCGTGGTCAACATCCGTTGCGGCTTGCTGGGCTTCATCATGGGCGTATTGCCAGGTGCCGGAGCAACGCTGGCCAGCGCCGTGGCGTACATGACCGAGAAGCGCATGGCAGGTGCCAGCGGCAAATTCGGCCAGGGCGACATGCGCGGTCTGGCAGCACCGGAAACCGCGATTGGCGCTTCGGCTTGCGGCGCACTGGTGCCCATGCTGACGCTGGGCGTACCGGGTTCGGGTACCACGGCGGTGATGATCGGCGCGCTGTCGCTGTACAACATCACTCCAGGTCCGATGCTGTTCCAACAGCAGCCAGATATCGTCTGGGGCTTGATCGCTTCTTTGTTCATCGCCAACGTCATGCTGGTGATCCTCAACATCCCGATGATTCGTATCTTCACCCGCATCCTCAACGTGCCGAACTGGGCACTGGTGCCGGTAATCGCAATCATCACCGGGATTGGCGTCTACGCCGTCCACGCGACCACCTTTGACCTGTTCCTGATGGTCGGCATCGGTATCTTCGGTTACATCCTGCGCAAGCTGGACTTCCCGCTGTCGCCGATCCTGCTGGGTTTCATCCTGGGCGGTTTGATGGAGCAGAACCTGCGTCGTGCACTGTCGATTTCCAACGGTGCGATGGAGATTCTATGGTCTAGCCCGATCACCATCGGTGTCTGGGTGCTGACCATTTTCATGCTGCTGTTCCCGATCATTCGTATCTGGCGCAAGCGCTCTGCCCAACGCAGTGCTGCGACCAGTGTCTGATCGACCCCTCAAAAGCTGGTGGGCAACACCGCTGGTCGGTCTGGCTGGCGGCTACCTCGCCAGCCTGGTCGGCTGGCCTCTTCCCTGGATGGTCGGCTCCCTATTGGCGATCATCCTTGTTCGCTGCCTGACTCCCTGGCAACTGGCGGAAATACCCGGCGGCCGCAAATGCGGCCAATGGATTGTCGGCATCGGTATTGGCCTGCACTTCACCCCGGTGGTGATCGAGCAGGTCACCGCGCATTTCGGGCTGATTTTTCTCGCTGCACTGATCACCAGTATTTCCAGTGTGGTAGGCGTGTGGCTCATGCTTCGCACCGGAGAAGACCGCGCAACGGCGTTTTTCTCAAGCATGCCCGGAGGCTCGGGAGAGATGGTCAACCTCGGAGCACGCAATGGCGCCATCCTCAGTAGCGTTGCCGCAGGGCAAAGCCTGCGGGTGCTGATGGTGGTACTTTGCGTTCCGGCCATTTTCAAATACCTGATGGGCGAAGGCACGCCGATTGTCCACGCCGGGAGCGTTAACTGGCTGTGGCTGGCGGTATTGTTCCCGCTGGGTGCGGCGGTGGCCTGGCTCTGGCAACGGTTGAAGCAACCGAATCCCTGGCTGTTCGGGCCGTTACTGGTCAGTGCAGTGATCAGTGTCAGTTTTGATCTGCATATTGGCCTACCGGACGGCAGCAGCCAGACCGGTCAGTGGCTGATCGGCAGTGGGCTGGGTTGCCACTTCAATCGTCAGTTCTTTCGTCGCGCACCGTCTTTCATGATCAGGACGCTGCTCGGGACTGCGCTGACCATGTCCATCGCCGCCCTCGCCGCATTTGCTCTGAGCACCGCGACTCATCTGGATCTGCGCTCACTGACCCTGGGCATGATGCCTGGCGGCATTGCGGAAATGAGCCTGACAGCCGAAGTCCTGCAACTCTCCGTGCCCTTGGTGACTGCGATGCAGGTGATGAGGTTGTTGTTCGTACTGTTTCTGGCTGAGCCGATTTTTCGGTATTGGGATCGGCGAGCTGGAGATTAACGTTTTCTGTAGGAGCTGCCGAAGGCTGCGAAACGATTTCCATGTCACACCGCCTTCGCAGCCTTCGGCAGCTCCTACAAAAGATGAGATCTCATCAATCCTGCGGCAAACGCCACTCAATCGGCTCCATGCCATTCTGCTCAAGATACTTGTTCGCCCTGCTGAAATGCCCACAACCCAGAAAGCCTTTATAGGCTGACAACGGCGACGGATGCACCGAGGTCAGCACCAGGTGCTTGGTGGCATCCACCAGTTTCTGTTTGCTCTGCGCATGGGCGCCCCACAGCATGAACACCAGATGCGGCTGCTGGGCGCTGACCGTTTCAATCACCTTGTCAGTGAAATGTTGCCAGCCTTTGCCTGCATGGGAAGCTGCATTGGCACGCTCGACGGTCAGCGTAGTGTTAAGCATCAACACCCCTTGATCGGCCCAGGATTGCAAGTGACCGTGGCGAGGGATATCAATGTTCAGGTCGCGCTTCAACTCTTTATAGATGTTGACCAGCGAAGGGGGTGCAGGCACGCCCGGCTGGACCGAGAAGCACAAGCCGTGAGCCTGACCGGGGCCGTGATACGGATCCTGGCCCAGTATCACCACCTTGACCTTGTCCAGCGGCGTAGAATTCAATGCATTGAAGATCAGCGGCCCGGGCGGATAGATTTCCTTGCCTGCCGCGTGCTCCTGACGCAGGAATTCACGCAGTTGGGCCATGTAAGGCTTTTCGAATTCCTCACGCAGCGCCTGCTTCCAGCTAGGGTCAAGTTTGATACGGTCGTCGCTTGTCATGGTCACACCCTGAAATCAATGCGCGGACACTAGGAAAGCTGGCCGCCAATGTCAAATCAGCTCGTCGCCCCCAGCCTTTTCCTACACTGCACCTCATGCAACTTAACCCGACGCCGGGTAATCACACCTGTGTTGGACACCTGTATTGCCCTCGAGAGGTCACGATGAATCTGCAATTTGAAGAACTTCCGGCTCAGGATGGCGCACGCATCGGCATCGCCACTCTGGACGCCGAGCACTCTCTGAATGCGTTGTCACTGCCCATGATCCTCGCCCTGCAGGATCGTCTTGATACTTGGGCCAGCGACGAGAAAATCGTCTGCGTTCTGCTGCGCGGTAATGGCACAAAGGCCTTCTGTGTCGGTGGCGATGTGCGCTCATTGGTGGATCAATGCCGTGAACATCCTGGGGAAGTCCCGCCGCTGGCTGCCAGTTTCTTCGCCGCGGAGTATCGCCTCGACTACAGCTTGCACACCTATCCAAAACCACTGATCTGCTGGGGTCACGGCTACGTGCTCGGTGGCGGCATGGGCCTGCTGCAAGGGGCGAGCACGCGCATTGTGACACCCAGCAGTCGGCTGGCCATGCCGGAAATCAGCATCGGCCTGTTTCCAGACGTTGGCGCCAGTTGGTTCCTGTCACGCCTGCCCGGCAAGCTTGGGTTATTCCTTGGCCTGACCGGCGCTCACATCAACGCTCGCGACGCGCTCGATCTGTATCTGGCAGACCGCTTCATGCTTGATGAACAACAAGAGGACCTGATCGAAGGCCTGCAGCAATTGAACTGGCAGGAGCAAACGTCGATTCAGCTCAACAGCCTGCTCAAGGCCCTGCAACATGAAGCCATCAGCCAGTTGCCTGAGGCACAGTGGCTACCCCGCCGAGCGCAGATTGATGAACTGCTCGACGTCGGTAACCTGCCCTGCGCCTGGAACGCCATCAGCCATTTGCAACACAGCGACGACGCACTCATGGCCCGCGCCGCTAAAAACCTGACACAGGGCTGCCCGCTGACCGCGCATTTGGTGTGGGAACAAATCCAGCGCGCCCGCTACATGTCCTTGGCCGAGGTGCTGCAGATGGAATACGCCATCAGCCTGAACTGCTGCCGCCATCCGGAATTCAGCGAGGGCGTGCGTGCGCGGCTTATCGACAAGGACAACACGCCCCACTGGCATTGGCAGGACGTAGCGACGATTCCGTTGGCGGTGATTGATGCGCACTTCAGCAAGGCGTGGGAAGGACGGCATCCGTTGGCGGATTTGTCGGGGTACTAAGGCTCTTTCCTGACCGGATGCTCATCGCGGCTTGATTCGATCAGCTTATTCTTCAGAATACGAAAAATCGTGGAGCATTAGTGATGCCAGAAGACAAACCGTTCGCAGAGGCTGAGTCTGGAAAGCTCGCAGACCGTGAGGCATACCCCTTAGCTCGTACGCTATCTGTACGAGACCTTAAAGGGATTGTCCGCAAACCCACAGAGTCAGTGAGCTTGGCTAGTATGAAACCATTACGCCTGAGCGCAGACGCGAAAATCCCGAACGACAGGCTCTGAATCTTTAGAAGCTGCTATTGCGCAACAACCTGGCCGCATGGCGAGCTGATGTGAGACACAAATCCAGTGGGACCGGCTTTAGCCGGGAAGGCGGTATTTCTGACGCTCCATTTTCATTAACTGAACTGTCCTATTCCCGGCTAAAGCCGGTCCCACTGAATTGCATAGAATCTGTGGTGGGATATCACAAAAAAGGCGCCCCCTAGGAGCGCCGTTTCGATTCACCTACCGATGCCCGCCTCGACCATCGCCGCCTCGACCGCCTCGACCGTCACCACGTCCACCGCCTCTGCCGGGACCGCCGTGGCCTCTGCCATCACCATGACCATCGCCCCACGAAGGACCGGGTCGGCCTGGACGACCGTGATAGTCGTTACGCGGCGAATTGCGATAACCGGGATTACCGCGGTAGCGGTTATCGCCCCAACCGTAGCCCGGTGGCCGGCCTGGCTGGTAATAGCGCGGGACCGGTGGCGGCGCGTAGTAGCGTACCGGTGGTGGTGAGTAATAACGCACCGGCGGCGCAGAATAGTAGCGGGGCTGTGGCGCGACATAAATGCGCTGTTCCTGGTAGTAATTGGAACGGTAGCCATTGTCGTAGGAATAGATTTCGGTGGCGCCATAGGTGGTCGGCAGCGCCGTCACCCGGGACGAATAGTAGCCTGAGTCTGTGTAGCAACCGGCGAGACTCAGGGCCAGCAAAACGATGAGCAAGGTTCGTCGATACATGGCGGCCTCCTGGACCGCGATAGTGCACACACCAGCGACGCTGGTCGGCGCCCGTCCAAACAGCAACGGACGAAAAATAAGACATTAAAAAGACCGTCCAGTGCCCTGCGCCCCCCGTCACCTGACGAGCTGCCGCCCCATCACAGTGCACCCACGCACCATCGCACAGCAAAATCTGGCCATGAATGAGCATCCAGTATCGCTGCCAGTCACGGCATGCGGGCCTTCGCGCGACTTGGCACAACTCTCGCTTAACAAACCGTGTGCAGGAGTCAACTCAGGTTCGCGGCACCACAATTTGCAATAGCTGACTAGGGTTCCGGCTCGCTTCTGGCGAGTGGCTGGTCCGAGAGTCAGCGACCTCCAGTAGAGGTTACACGGCGGGATAAAAGCCCGGGAGACAGGACACCAGTGGTGTCGCGTTGCTCCTGATCGCCTTTCTTTCGCTACTGGAGGTAAACATGCAAAAGTCCCGTCTATTAGGTCTGCTCACCGCAGGCCTCATCGCTGCATCGATCCTCTCCCCGGCACACGCCGCCGTAAAAAAAGAATTCAACGTTTGCTGGACCATTTATGCCGGCTGGATGCCGTGGGAATACGCAGGCACCCAAGGCATCGTTGATAAATGGGCGAAGAAATACGACATCAAGATTGATGTTACCCAGCTCAACGACTACGTCGAATCCATCAACCAATACACCGCTGGCCAGTTCGATGGTTGCACCATGACCAACATGGACGCGCTAACGATCCCGGCTGCGGGCGGTGTGGAAAGCACCGCACTGGTGGTCAGCGACTTCTCCAATGGTAATGATGGCATCGTCCTCAAAGGGACCGGCAAGAAAGTTGCTGACCTCAAAGGCATGGACGTCAATCTGGTCGAACTTTCCGTCTCCCACTACTTGCTGGCCCGCGCGCTGGACAGCGTTGACCTTGCAGAAAAAGACCTGAAAGTCGTCAACACCTCCGACGCTGATATCTCCGCGGCTTTCAACACTGACGACGTGCAAGCCGTCACCACCTGGAACCCGATGCTGGCCGACATCAAAGCCAAGCCCGGCGTGACTGAAGTGTTCAACTCCAGCCAGATCCCTGGCGAGATCATGGACATGATGGTGGTCAACACCCAGACCCTGAAAGACAACCCGGCCCTGGGCAAAGCCCTTACCGGCGCATGGTTTGAAGTGGTCGCACTGATGAACGCGAAAAATGCCCAGAGCAAAGCCGCTCTTGAGCACATGGCCAAAGCTTCAGGCACCGATCTGGCCGGTTTCCAGGCACAGCTGGACACCACCAAGCTGTTCGCTACGCCCAAAGAAGCGCTTGAGTTCGCCACCAGCAAACAGCTGCCGGACACCATGCGCAAAGTCGCCAACTTCTCTTTCGAGCATGGCTTGCTCGGTGAAGGCGCCAAAGACTCCAGCGCTGTGGGCATGACCTTCGCCAATGGGGTGACCTCCGGCGACAAGGCCAACCAGAAGCTGCACTTCGATCCGAGCTATGTGCAGATGGCTGCCGACGGCAAGTTGTAATTCGCGTTCTGCTCAAAGGTCTTTGCCATGCGCTTGATAAATCGCCGCCCGGATCGCGCCAGCCGCTTGATTCTGGTGCTCCTGCCGTTCGCTTTGCTGCTGTTCGCCTATTTCACGGGCTCGGCAACACGGCTGACGGAAAATCCCAACGACAAGCTGTTGCCCAGCGCGGTACAGATGGCCGATGCGGTAAAACGCATGGCCTTCACCGAGGACCAACGCAGCGGCGGCTATCTGCTGTGGCAGGACACTGGTTCCAGCCTGCAGCGTCTGGGAATCGGCCTGGGCATCAGCGCGTTGCTGGGCCTGTGCCTGGGCATTGCCTCGGGGATCTTGCCGTTATTCGGCGCGCCGTTATCGCCGCTGCTGACGGTGCTGTCGATGGTGCCGCCGCTGGCGATTCTGCCGATCCTGTTCATTGTCTTCGGGTTAGGCGAACTGTCGAAAGTGATGCTGATCGTGATCGGTATCACGCCGATTCTGGCCCGCGATCTTGAGCAGCGCGCCCGGGAAATTCCCGTCGAGTTGCTGATCAAGGCGCAAACGTTGGGCGCATCAACCTGGACGCTGATCCTGCGGGTGATCCTGCCGCAGTTGCTGCCGCGTCTGCTGATTGCTCTGCGACTGGTGCTCGGCTCGGCCTGGTTGTTCCTGATTGCCGCTGAAGCCATCGCCTCCACCGACGGCCTTGGCTATCGGATCTTTCTGGTTCGGCGTTATCTGGCCATGGATGTGATTCTTCCCTATGTGGTCTGGATCACCCTGCTGGCCTGGCTCATGGATTGGGGCCTCAAGGCGCTGACCCGCAAAGCCTTCCCCTGGTATGAGGGGGCACGCGGATGAGCTTCATTTCAGTCAATAACGTCTGGCAGCAGTACGACGATCTGGTGGTGCTCGAAGGCCTGAATCTGAGCGTCGCCGAAGGCGAGTTCTGCACACTGGTGGGCGCTTCGGGCTGCGGCAAATCAACCTTTCTGCGCCTGCTATTGGGCCAGGAAGTGGCGAGCAAAGGCACGATCACACTGGGCGGCAAGGCACTGGCCAGCGAGCCGGATGCCAGTCGAGGCGTGGTGTTCCAGCGCTATTCGGTGTTCCCGCATCTTTCGGTGCTGGACAACGTAGCGCTGGGTCTTGAACTGCCTCGTTCGGCATTCCTTGGTCGGTTGTTTGGCACAGCCAAGCGGGAAGCTCGGGAACAGGCTGCGCAACTGCTGCACAAAGTCGGCCTCGGTCACGCGCTGGATAAATACCCCGCGCAGCTGTCTGGCGGCATGCAACAACGGCTGGCCATCGCTCAAGCGCTGATCATGAAACCTCGGGTGCTGCTGCTCGACGAGCCGTTCGGCGCCCTCGATCCCGGCATTCGCAAAGACATGCACGCGTTGTTGCTGGAGTTGTGGCGCGAGACCCGACTGACCGTATTCATGGTCACTCACGACCTGTCCGAAGGCTTCAACCTCGGCACCCGGCTGTTGGTATTCGACAAAGTGCGCATCGATCCGCACGCCCCCGGCGCTTACGGCGCGCGCATCACTTACGACATCCCCCTGAACAGCGACCGCCGCGCCGCACGCGCCGCGCTTGATTCGCTGCAACAGGCTTAAAGGACATTGCTCATGACCACATCAAGCACCTTATTCCCCGTATTCGCCGAAGAACTGCTACCCGGTGGCGGCCATCGTTCGTTCATCCTCAAGCGCGGTGAACTACTGCGCCTGACCGATTTGAATGGCAATGCCAACGTCAGCCTGACGATGCTCAACGCACACGAAAAAACCGAGCGGCTGAATCTGCCCGACAGCCTCAAGTGCCAACACACCGCCAAGCTCACCAGCGGTCACTGCCTGTATTCGGACATGGGCCGCGTACTGACGGCGATTACGGCTGACACCTGCGGCTGGAGCGACAGCATCGGCGGCGTGCTCTGCGCCGATGAAGTCGCGGAAAAATATGGCCAGGGTCGCTATCAGGAGCTGCGCAATGGCTTCTTCCGCAACGGCGTCGACAACCTGCTGGTCGAGCTGGGCAAGTGGGGTCTAGGGCTGTCCGACCTGCTGATGACCTTGAACCTGTTCAGCCGAGTGAGCGTTGACGACGCGGGCAAGCTGCACTTCGTGCCGAACAACTCCAAGGCCGGAGACTACATCGAGCTGTACGCACCAATGGACACGCTGGTGGTGCTCACCGCTCTGCAACACCCCATGGACCCGAACCCGGAATACGCGCCACAACCGGTCAAGCTGAGCTGGATGAAAGCCGACGCCAGCGTCGCCGAACACTGCCGCACGTCCCGCCCGGAAAACGAGCGCGGTTTCATCAACACCGACCGCCTGTTCGCCTGAGGAGCATTGTCATGAGTCTGCATACCAACATCCCGACCACCACTACTCACATCCCGGCAGGCGAGCCGTCGCTGACCGAACTCAAGGCCGGGCAAACCCTGCGCATCCTTGATCTGGAAGGCAACCAGGCAATCGATACGCTGTTCTTCAGCCTCGCCAACCCTCGTGAGCGTTATGACGTACAGCGCACATTGCGCCGTCAAGGCAGCGTTTATCTGACTACGGGCAGCGTGCTGTATTCCAACCTCGGCAAGCCGATGCTGACCATCGTCGATGACACCTGCGGTCGCCACGACACCCTCGGTGGTGCCTGCGCACAAGAGAGCAACACCGTGCGTTACGCTCTGGAAAAACGCCACATGCACAGCTGCCGCGATAACTACCTGCGGGCCTGTGCCCACGATGGTCGCCTGGGCAAAGGCGACATCGGGCCAAACATCAACTTCTTCATGAACGTGCCGGTCACGGCTGATGGGGGGCTGACCTTTGAAGACGGTATTTCCGCCCCCGGCAAGTACGTGGAATTGCGCGCCGAAATGGACGTGATCGTGCTGATCTCCAACTGCCCGCAATTGAACAACCCGTGCAATGGCTACAACCCGACACCGGCTGAATTGCACGTCTGGAATTGATTACACGGGGCTATGGGATTGCTTAGAACCTGTGGGAGCGGTGCTTGCCCGCGATAGGCTGGACGCGATCTAAAGGGAACCGCGTCCAGCCTATCGCGGGCAAGCACCGCTCCCACAAGGGCCGCATTGCAATTCAAGTATTGCAGCACCTGAACACACCACGACGGACGACCCTCGTGCAGACACATCAATAGCGGGACGGCCCGCTTCCCAGTTTGAGGTCGAGCTGATCGGCTTCCGGGGTTCAAGACATGTTCGAAAAACTGCTGATTGCCAACCGCGGCGCCATTGCCTGCCGCATCCTGCGCACCCTTCGTGCACTGCACGTCAAAGGCGTCGCGGTGTACTCCGAGGCTGACGCGGCCAGTCTGCACCTGCTGGAAGCCGATGAGGCCCACAGTCTGGGTGAAGGCGGCGCAGCCGGTACCTATCTGGCGGTGGACAAAATCCTCGCCATCGCCAAAACCAGCGGTGCGAAAGCCATCCATCCCGGTTACGGTTTTCTTTCGGAAAACGCGGCCTTTGCTCAGGCCTGTGAAGATGCAGGGATCGCCTTCGTGGGGCCAACGCCCGAGCAACTGCGCGTCTTCGGCCTCAAGCACACGGCACGTGCGCTGGCCAGGATGCACGGCGTGCCGATGCTCGAAGGCACCGAGCTACTCGACAGCGTCGAAGCCGCTCTGGGCGCGGCTGAAATCATCGGCTACCCGGTGATGCTGAAAAGCACCGCAGGCGGTGGCGGGATTGGCATGCGCGTTTGCCGCAGTGCCGCAGAACTGAGCGAATCCTTCGAGGCCGTAAAACGACTCGGGCAGAACAATTTCAGCGACTCCGGCGTATTCATCGAGAAATACATCCAGCGCGCCCGGCACCTTGAAGTGCAGGTGTTTGGTGATGGCCGTGGTGAAGTGCTGGCCCTTGGTGTACGCGATTGCTCGGTGCAACGGCGCAACCAGAAAGTCCTCGAAGAAACCCCCGCGCCAAACCTGCCCGACGGCATGGGTGAAGCGCTGTGCATGGCGGCGATCAAACTTGCCAAAGCCGTTAACTATCGCAGCGCAGGAACTGTGGAGTTTGTTTTCGACAGCGACGATCAGCGTTTTTACTTCCTCGAAGTGAACACCCGCCTGCAAGTCGAGCACGGCGTGACCGAGCAAGTCTGGGGTGTCGATCTGGTCAGCTGGATGGTGCAACTGGCAGCCGGTGATCTGCCGCCGTTGAGCGAGCTGCAAGCCGCGCTCAAGCCCAGCGGTCACGCCATACAGGCGCGTCTGTATGCGGAAGATCCGGGGCGGGATTTCCAGCCCTGTCCTGGCTTACTGACAGCGGTGAACTTCCCGGCTGTAGATGGCAAAAGCTTGCGCATCGATACCTGGGTAGAAGCCGGATGCGAGATTCCGCCGTTCTTCGACCCGATGATCGCCAAGGTGATCAGTTGGGCACCCAATCGCCAATTAGCCAGCGATGGACTGGCCAATGCATTGAGCGAAACCCGCCTGTATGGCGTGGAGACCAATCGCGACTACCTGCGGCAGATTATCGCCGACGTACCGTTCGCCAGCGGCCAGCCATGGACTCGCTGCCTGGAAGGTCTGGTCTATCAGGCCGATACCTTTGAAGTGCTCAGTGGCGGTACGCAAACCAGCGTGCAGGATTATCCGGGGCGTCTGGGTTACTGGGCAGTAGGCGTGCCGCCGTCCGGTCCGATGGACAGCCGTGCTTTGCGTTTGGGCAACAGTTTGCTGGGTAATGCCGAAGGTTGCGCGGCACTGGAAATCACCATGAGCGGCCCGTTACTGCGCTTCAATACCGATGCTGTGGTGGCGGTCACCGGCGCAGTTATTCCACTGACGATGGACGGTGAACCGCAGCCGCTGAATACGGCAGTGTTCGTGCCCGCTGGTTCACAACTGGCACTGGGCACGATTGCCGGAGCCGGGGCGCGCAGTTACCTGTGCGTGCGTGGTGGGCTGGATGTGCCGGATTATCTGGGCAGCAAAAGCACATTCACTCTCGGCCAGTTCGGCGGGCACGGCGGACGCGCTTTGCGGGCGGGTGACGTGCTGCATGTTTCGCCACTGGTTAATCGT
The DNA here is from genome assembly GCF_900602065.1 of Pseudomonas viridiflava. GTDB lineage: Bacteria > Pseudomonadota > Gammaproteobacteria > Pseudomonadales > Pseudomonadaceae > Aquipseudomonas. The sequence goes on from NZ_UWFN01000265.1 coordinate 552,543, forward strand.
AGCGCCGGGCAGCAAGTCGCTTCAGAGCAACTGGAAGACCTTGCTGAAGTGCGTCACATGCGAGTCATCTACGGCCCGCACGGCGCACCGGAATACTTCACTGAAAACTACATACAGACGTTCTTCGCCACGCAGTGGGAAGTGCACTTCAACTCCAGCCGCACCGGCGTGCGCCTGATCGGGCCGAAGCCGGAGTGGGTGCGGGCTGATGGTGGTGAAGCGGGCCTGCATCCGTCGAACATTCATGACAACCCGTATGCCATCGGCGCAGTGGATTTCACCGGTGATATGCCGGTGATCCTCGGCCCGGACGGTCCATCTCTGGGTGGCTTCGTCTGCCCGGTGACCATCATCGAGGCGGACCTGTGGCAACTGGGCCAGCTCAAGGCTGGGGACAAGGTGATGTTTGAAGCGGTGAGTATTGAACAGGCACGCCGCTTGTTCTCTGAAACCGCAAACCTCTGTAGGAGGATCGGGGTGGCGCTCCACATTGCTCGCGATGGCGGTATTTCAGACGCTGCAAATGTATCAGCTGTACCAGCCTCATCGCGAGCAAGCTCGCTTCTACAGGCTCCTTTCCAGCTCACCTCCCCTATCGTGCTCGACATTGGCGCAGACGACACTCGTTTGGTCGCCCGCCTCTCAGGCGACACGCACCTGTTGCTGGAAATCGGCGCACCGGAGCTGGATCTGGTCTTGCGCTTCCGCGGCCATGCCTTGATGCAGGCGCTGGAAGCCAAGCATCTGCAAGGCGTAATCGACCTGACGCCGGGCATTCGCTCACTGCAAGTGCATTACCAGCCGGAACGACTACCGCTGGCGCAACTGCTCGATATCGTCGCTGGTGAATGGGACGCGGTCTGCGCGACCAAGGACTTGCAAGTCCCTTCGCGCATCGTCCATCTGCCGTTGTCCTGGGATGATCCGGCCTGTCAGCTCGCCATCGAAAAATACATGACTACCGTGCGCAAGGACGCCCCTTGGTGCCCGAGCAATCTGGAGTTCATCCGGCGCATAAACGACCTGCCCAACCTCGACGAAGTGCAGCGCACCGTGTTCGAGGCCAGCTATCTGGTCATGGGCCTGGGCGATGTTTACCTCGGCGCTCCGGTTGCCACGCCACTGGATCCGCGCCACCGACTGGTCACCACCAAATACAACCCCGCCCGCACCTGGACTGCTGAGAACTCGGTGGGCATCGGCGGCGCGTACATGTGCGTGTACGGCATGGAGGGCCCCGGTGGTTATCAGTTTGTGGGGCGGACCTTGCAGATGTGGAATCGCTACCGCGAAGTTGCCGCGTTCGACGGCAAACCCTGGTTGCTGCGCTTCTTCGATCAGATCCGTTTCTACCCGGTCAGCGCAGACGAACTGCTGCGCATCCGTCGTGACTTCCCGCTAGGTCGCTATGACCTGGAGATCGAACACAGCACGCTGAACCTGGCCGATTATCAGGCGTTCCTGAATCGCGAAGCCGAGGGCATCGCCTCTTTCCGCAGCCAGCAACAAGCGGCATTCAACGCTGAACGTGAACGCTGGATTGCCAGCGGTCAGGCTAATTTCGAAAGCGATGAAGCCGTCGCCCCCCTGACTGAAGAAGCCCCGCTCAAGGCAGGAGAACACAGCGTCGACAGCCATATCGCTGGCAACCTCTGGCAGGTGCAGGTCGAGGTCGGCCAGCGTGTCGAGGCAGGTGAGGCATTGGTAATCCTAGAGTCGATGAAGATGGAAATTCCGCTGCTGGCGCCGACCTCAGGCGTGGTCCGCGAGGTGCGCGTTCAGCCAGGTTCGGCAGTCCGTGCAGGTCAGCGTGTCGTCGTACTGCAAGCCGACTGATCCTTTTACTTTTTGATGGAATTCTTCTATGAGCCTTGAAGTAACGTTGCGTGACCTGCGCCTGGATTCAGTCCGTGCGGCCTATGAATCCGGCAACCTGACACCCCGTCAATTGATCCTCGCCTTGCGCGAAAAAGCCGCTGCGTTGAACCCCGAATATCACCTGTTCATTCACCTGCTGACCCCGAACGAACTGGAGCCCTACCTCGCCGCACTGGAGGGCCGTGATATCAAGGACCTGCCGCTTTACGGCATCCCTTTCGCGATCAAGGACAACATCGATCTGGCAGGTATTCCGACGACGGCGGCTTGCGTGGCGTATGCCTACACGCCTGAACGCTCGGCGACGATCGTCGAGCAACTGTTGGCACTGGGGGCGATCCCCATGGGCAAAACCAATCTGGATCAGTTTGCCACCGGCTTGAACGGCAGCCGCTCGCCCTATGGCGCCTGCCCGAACAGCGTGCTCAAAGAATATCCATCGGGCGGGTCCAGCTCGGGTTCGTCACTCGCCGTCGCGCTGCGCGTCAGCAGCTTCTCGCTGGGCACCGACACAGCAGGCTCGGGCCGGGTGCCCGCTGCGCTAAACAATCTGGTCGGCATGAAAGCCAGCAAAGGCCTGATCTCAACCGCCGGAGTCGTGCCCGCCTGCCGCACGCTGGACTGCGTGACCACCTTCACCGCCACCGCCCGCGAAGCCAGCCAGTTGCTGAGCCTGACCGCACGACTGGACCCCCGTGACGAATACAGCCGCAGCAACCCTCTGTGGAACGATGCTTCGGCATTCGGTGCGCCACGCCCGTTCCGGTTCGGCGTTCCACGCGAAGAAGACCTGGAGTTCTTCGGCTGCACCCAAGGCCCGCAGCTGTTTAGCGACGCCGTTGACCACCTGACCGCGCTGGGTGGCCAAGCCGTCACGCTGGACCTGTCACCGTTTCTTGAAGCCGCACGCCTGCTCTATGAAGGCCCGTGGGTCGCCGAACGTTACAGCGTCGCTGGCGAACTCATGGAGACCAGTCCCGACGCTGTGCTGCCGGTGATCAAAGCAGTGCTGGCCAAGGCCCCCGGCGTGACGGGTGTGGATACATTCCGCGCGCAATACCGCCTGCAAGCGCTCAAGGCGATCTGCGACAAAGCCATGGAAGGTCTGGACTTCGTCGTAACGCCAAGCATCCCCCGCCCGGTGACCAACGCCGAACTGCAAGCCGAACCCGTACTGCGTAACTCGGATCTGGGTTACTACACCAACTTCGTTAACCTGCTGGATTACGCCGCTATAGCCGTACCGAGCGCCTTCATGGATAACGGGCTGCCATGGGGCGTGACGCTGTTTGGTCGGGTCTTCACCGATCAATACCTGCTAAGCATTGCTGACGCCCTGCAACGGCATACCGAATTGCCGCTGACGGGGGGCCTGAAAACGCCGCTGAACAAACCCGCTACCCTCGCCCGTAATGACATGGCTCGCGTAGTGGTGTGCGGCGCGCATCTGGATGGCCTGGCGCTGAACTGGCAACTCAAACAGCGCGGCGCTCGGCTGGTTGAAACCACGCGAAGCTCTGCTGATTACCAACTCTACGCACTGGCAGGCGGCCCGCCGTTCAGGCCGGGTATGGTCCGGGTCGATCAAGGTGGCGTTGCCATTGAGGTGGAAGTCTGGGAACTGCCGAGCCACGAGTTGGGCTCATTCCTCACCGGAATTCCGGCGCCACTGGGTTTAGGCAAAGTGCAGCTCGCCGACGGACGTTGGGAGTGCGGGTTCATCTGCGAAGCTTATGGGCTGGAGGGTGCAAAAAACATCAGCCATCTGGGCGGCTGGCGGGCTTATTTGCAGGCTGATAAATAGCGCTAAATCGGCTTGAAACACACACCCTTGCAGGAGCGAATTCATTCGCGAAAGCGGTGTGTCAGACACATATTTTTTTGCAGGAAAAACGCATTCGCGAATGAATTCGCTCCCACAAAAAACGGGTGTTTACGCGGTGAACGCCCCCTGTAGGAGCTGCCGAAGGCTGCGATGGCGGTGTGTCAGGATGAACGCTTCGCAGCCTTCGGCAGCTCCTACAAAAAGCGCATTTCAATCTGTAGTTTGTATGTTGTTCATAAGTGCAAAGAGTCTTGGGTCCCATACATAATTAGCCCAATCACAAAAAACCAGCCGACATAGTGACGCTTCAACTCACTAAGTCGGCCTTTTCATGAACGATCAAACGCTGCATACGGACGCTCATCGCCAGCGCCTGGAAAACCTCACAAAAAGCCCCGGCTTCAAACTCATCGCCCATTCGCCCCTGCTGCTCAAAGCCATCCAGCTGGATATGGATTACCCTCCACCCCTGCGCGCTTATATACGCGAGCAATTGAAGCATCTGCTGCAACAGACCACCGGTAAAGCCCTGTCCCCCGACAAACTCAGTATCCGCTTTTGCACTGAAACCAATCCCGAGGTCGACAACCAAGGCCGTGAGCGTTATTCGCGGCGTATGACGCTGACGGATATCGGCGTACTGTCCTTCAACGGCGCGATGATGCGTGCGCTTCTGCAGTACAGCTTCACAGACAAGCCTCTGGATAAATCAATCCCCGCCCTTACCGCACAAGCTGCGCTCAACCTGATCATCAATAGCCGCTGGTTCCTCGACTACCCCGCTCTGATGGAAAGTTTCTGGGCCAGGCACCGGGGCACTTACCGGGCGCTGGCCAAGCTGTCTTTTCTGGATAAGTTGGCGCGGCAGTACGCTCGCAAACTGATCACGCGCGAAGGCTATGAACTCGCGCTTGACGCCTTGGGGCTGGAGGCATTCCCGGACTCGGCAGCGTGCCTTGAAATATCCGCCCGAGGACAGCGCGCCGTTGCGCACCTGCTGTCGATCAATGAACAGGATTTACCCGACGCTTTTCAGCTACGGTCTAACAACACATCACATTGCTATATCCACATGCCGGGAGGTCGAACTGCGCCTGTGGAATACATCAGCGATGTACCGGCACACATGAGTAAAAAGTTCGTTGATGCCATGAAGACGCTCCCTGGCCTGCATGACTACTCCGGGCCAGTCAGTCTCACCGAAGTCGACGGTGATATTTTTTCGGCTATCACCGCCGCCCAGGAAAAACGCTCGCTGGACTATATCGAGACACAGATCGGCCTAAGCGCTCAGCCCCATCCATTCAAAACCATAGAGCGTGGCCTGAGTTTGCTCGGCGCGATGGATGTATGGCAGTCGCACCCCGATGTTCTGCAGCAGATCCCGGTCCCCTTGGCCACGGCCGCCAAAGTCATGGCCAAGGCACTGCGGGAAAAACACCATTGGGTGGTTAACCCCGATCAGGTGTTCATTCGTTATCTGCGGGGTCAGTCCACCACTCCGCTAGGTGACGCCCGGCACCCCGCCCTCGACATTCAGGTCCCGGATGAAAAACCCATTAGCCTGAGCGAGGCACTGGTGAGCAATTACCGCGTCGCATCGCCAGCCGGCTACATCGATAACGGAGGCCGTAATGCGGTGTATCTCGACGTCACCGGCACGGGCAAGTGGGACGCGCGCCAAGAGCTGCCCATGGACGTTCAGGCCATTGAGAGTGTCATTCGTGAGATCAGCTTTCTGAAGGTGATGCGCCAGGAAATCGATGAGTTCTGGGCGCAGCACAAGGCAGCCATCGAGGCGACCCTGCAAAGCCAGTTCGTGACCCAGGCATTGCTATGCCTCAAGCAACGCACCGTGCAGCGTCACGGGTTCGATATGATCGTCAAAGCGCTGGAGCAACTGAACATCGAAACCCGGGGCGCTCGGATCGAATGGTCGATACCCGGTTTGTATCTACAGCACTCTCTGTTCGACGGCCCGACCGCCCAATACTGCCCGAGCCTTTTGGTACTGAGCCATCCTGGCAAAACGCAGCGGGTGCTCTACCAGGCAGGTGCGCTCAAGGCATTTATCGAGTTCGAAAACGAGGAGCTGCTCAACCGTTACCTGCGTCATGCCGCACGCAGTCAAACGTGGCGAGGTGCCCTGCTTGATTACGTCCCCGTGCGACACCACGAGCGGCTCACTTACATTCTGAAAGTCTGGGCTGGCGATCAGGCTCCCAGCGAGCCGGTTTCCCTGATGCGCCCATGGACTGACGTTTTGCTCAATCACGACACCCGCAAAGCGCTGGCGCAGGAGTTGAGCGAGCGAAACGTCACCGGCTCTCCGTTTACTCAGATAGTCAGTATGCTCAGGCAAAACAGTCTCTGGAATGCGGATGACACCGTGGTTACCTCCCAGGAAGTGTCACTTCGGTACTGGACGCGGCAGCTCCATCAACTGCAGTTTCTGATCGCCCCGATGTCGATACTGCTGACGCCTGCGTTGATTGCCTCGCTGGCGACCGAACTGGGTCTAACAGCGCTGAATATCGCTTCGGCGAACCTGCCTGGTGCGCGTTATGCCGAGAAGCAGCAAGCGTTGCTCAGTGCTCTGTCTGTGGGATTACTGCAATTGCCGCCTGCCATGCCCCGTCTGACCAATGCTCTGCGCAAATTGGCAACACCGGTCAAACCTGCGTTAACGCCTGCGATTACTTCAGTTTCAAGCACTAAAAGTTTTAGCATCTGGCTCAACCGTTCGATGTTGAACCGCGAAACCCGTATGGAAAGTTTTTTCAATACTGACACGGTGCTGAAAGCCTGGACCCTTCCAGGTCACGCCGGGTTCTCCACCCTGGCAGTGAAAGCCTGGAAGCTCAAACGTCAGTTTCTGCTATGGACCGCCGAAACCCGACAAGCGCGCACGCTGGTGGTCAGTAGCCACGGTTACTACCTGCCATGGAGTAAAAATGCAGCCATCCCCAACGGCACTGAACTGCAGGTCTACGCGCCGCATGGCCATGAACTGGTCGACCCCGGATTGCATCGGGCGGTCAGTAAACAGGCAAGCCCGTTCGCCCTCCTCGATACGCAGCGCCCAACACTCGTAAGCTCGCTGGCCCATCCCTACGTCTTGACTGACAAACTGCTGGCAGGCACTTCACGGCCGGGAATGATAAAAAACTACATCCTGTCAAAATTTCAGAGTCCTTATGGCGAAAGCTATCAGGACATCAGCCATGTCGTGCGCAACTCCAATCAATCGCCGCTGCGGAACACGCTGCCACCAACCCCCATGGACGTGATGACGGTTAGAAATCGCTTCGGCATGGCACCCCCTGCTCTGGACCAGTTTTTTAATGCACTGGCTGACGCAGGTATTCACTACGACAGGATTCTGCTGCTGCATTGTCGTTGTTCAGCGTTCAAGTCGTTGTTTGGCATCGCCCCGGTGTACAGAGTGCCATGAGCATAAAACTACGAATTTGCTGATAGCGTGAGCTCAAAATCGGCGAAAAACATTTAATGTCGCGATAGCGAAAAGAATGGCGGCGGGCTAGCATGCCAGCTTTCACGGACAGGCAAAACAATCGGACACGTTATGGCTTTTCGCTCTGCTGGCCCTTCGCAACGCTCGCTTCTGTTTACGCTGGTGATCGTGCTGGGCTGTGGCTTTCTGGCAACTTCGCTGCTCAGCTATTACGCGTCGCGCACGTCCATTCGCGACAACATCATCAATACCGAGCTGCCGCTGACGTCCGACACCGTGTATTCGGAAATCCAGAAAGATCTGGTGCGCCCCGTGTTGATTTCTTCGATGATGGCCCGTGACACGTTCATGCGCGACTGGGTTGTGGAAGGCGAGCGCAACCCGCAACAAATCACCCGTTACCTGAAAGAAGTCATGGACCATTACGGGGCGTTCACCTCGTTTTTCGTGTCCGACAGCACCCTGACCTATTACCAGGCCAAAGGCATCCTGAAGAAGATCGACGCCCGTGAGCCCCGGGACGTCTGGTATTACCGGGTCCGGGACATGGAGGCACCTTATGAGATCAATGTCGACCCGGACATGGCCAACAAGGACAACCTGACCTTCTTCATCAATTACAAAGTATTCGACTACAACAACAAGTTCATCGGTGCCACGGGCGTCGGCCTGACCGTCGATGCGGTCATCAAGTTGATCGACCGCTATCAACAGCGTTATCAGCGCAGCGTGTATTTCGTCGATACCTTTGGCCGTATCGTCCTGACCGGTGCCGACGGTGGCCCGCAAGGCGCGGCTATTGGCGAGTCCATCACTCAACTGCCGAGCATGTCCGACCTGCTCAGCAAAATGCCCAAACCGCTCAGCGGCACTTACGAGCACCGGGTCAATGGCAAGGAACACTTCCTTAACGTGCGTTACATACCGGAGCTGAACTGGTATTTGTTCGTCGACAAGGAAGAAGAGTCTGCGCTGAACGACATACGCCACTCGCTGTACCTGAATCTGTTTATTTGCCTGGTCATCACGCTGATAGTGGTTTATCTGCTGAATCTGGTGGTCAGCCGCTTCCAGTACCGGATCGAAGCCCAGGCGACCCTCGACAGCCTTACCGGTTTGCCCAACCGTCGCGGTTTTAACCTCTGGGCACTCAAGACTCTCAAGGATGCGCAGCGCGAGTCACGCCCGCTGACGGCGATGCTCCTGGACCTGGACCACTTCAAACGGCTCAATGACACGCACGGCCATCTGGCGGGCGATGAAGTACTCGCCGGCTTCGCTGACGATCTTAAAAGCTGTCTACGTCAGTCGGACATCATTTGTCGCTGGGGAGGTGAAGAGTTCATCATCCTGCTCAAGGGCACCGATACCGCTAATGCCCATGACGTCGCGGAAAAAATTCGTTTACTGGCCGAGCAGCACGCCTACATTTTCGCCGGTCAGCCGCTGCACGTGACAGTCAGCATTGGCCTGAGTCAGTTACGTCCCGATGACACGTTGCAAAGCCTGATCGCACGCGCGGACAGCGCGCTTTACCGCGCCAAGCAAAACGGTCGAAACCAGATCTGCATGGAGACGTTGCCTGTTTCATGAATACCTCAGCCGATACCGCGCAACACTGTCCTGCCTGTGGTGCAAGCAATGCCTGCACCCTGGCCGACCCGCGCACGGCGGATCAGGCGTGCTGGTGTTTTTCGGTGAGCATCGACCCGGCGGTGATCCAGGCCCTGCCGCAAGAACTGCGCAACAAAGCCTGCCTGTGCCCGCGTTGCGCGGGGATCAGTGATGCGCTTTCGGATAAGACTGACCCGTGCCCCGACTGAACCCTGTGGGAAACTCTATGTTAGCCCGCGATCCGTGCTCGGCTCCCACAGAATTCGCGAAAAGGCCGGTGCATGCAAAAATCCTTCGCCCATGGTTAATGGCGCCTGATCTGTAGGAGCTGCCGAAGGCTGCGAATTGCGGTGTGTCAGAAAAACCGCCTTCGCAGCCTTCGGCAGCTCCTACAGGAAACTGTCCGGATCAGCGACAGTACTCACTCGAGCTAATGGATCTTGCGCGGGAACAGGTAACATACCCGCCCTCCTCGCCATCACACTAAAATCTCCATGCGCCTCGACCGTTTTCTCAGCAACCTGCCGCGTTTCAATCGCAAAGACGTACGTCTGGCGTTGATTGGCGGGCGGGTCAAGGTGGACGGGGTACAGGTCAGCGATCCGCATCACGATGTGCGCGAGTTCAGCCGGGTAGAGTTCGATGATGCAGTCCTGCAAGCTGGCAAGCCTGCGCGCTACTTCATGCTGCACAAACCTCAGGGCTGCGTCAGCGCCACCACCGACCCGCAACACCCCACGGTGCTGGACTTGCTGCACGAGCCCGACAAGCACGAACTGCACATCGCCGGACGGCTGGATTTCAATACCACCGGGCTGATGCTGCTTACCAACGACGGCCAGTGGTCACGACGCCTGACCCAACCGCAGACCAAGCTGCCGAAAGTGTATTACGTCGAAACAGAGCAAGTGATCGATGAGCGGTATGTACAGACTTTTGCCGAAGGCTTGTACTTCGCCTTTGAAGACCTCACCACCCAACCCGCACAGCTGACCGTACTCGGTCCGCGTTGCGCAAGATTGAGCATCGTCGAAGGCCGCTACCATCAGATCAAGCGCATGTTCGGCCATTTCGATAACAAAGTCCTGCGTCTGCATCGGGAAAGCATGGCTCATCTGAAGCTCGACCCAGAACTCGAACCAGGTCAATACCGCGCGCTAGAGCCTTCGGAAATTCAGGGCGTATAAACCTTTCCCTACCGCTCGGCAGACCGGCCAAACAAACTACGAACGGCACTTGCGGGTTACCGGATCCACTGCTTGAATCCAATCATCGGTCCACATGTGACCGGTGAGTCATGTGTGTATTCCAAGAAACCTTTTGCCGCCCCGAGCCAACGCTCACGGCAAATCGCCCGCCAATAATAAAACCTGTCGGCAAGATCGTTTCGGATCGACAAGGGCCCCTTTGCAAGGCAATGCCTACCTGTCACGAAACTCGTGCAACGTTGTTTGCGCGCACATATTGTTTACGCCAGGAGACACACATATGAGGCCAGAAATCGCTGTGCTTGATATACAGGGAGAGTTTCGGGTTTACACGGAGTTCTATCGGGCAGAGGCGGCCGAAAAGACCATCATCATGGTCAACGGCTCACTGGCCACCACTGCATCGTTCGCCCAGACCGTGCGCAACCTGCACCCGCAATTCAACGTCGTGCTCTACGATCAGCCTTACGCGGGCAAATCCAAGCCGCACAACCTGAACGAAAGGCCACTGACCAAAGAGCTGGAAGGGCAAATCCTGCTGGAGCTGATCGACCATTTCAACGCTGAACACGTCATGTCGTTCTCGTGGGGTGGCGCGGCCACGCTTGTTGCTCTGTCCCACAGGCCCAAACGAATCGAAAAGGCTGTGATCAGCTCGTTCTCCCCCGTGATCAACGTACACATGCGCGATTATCTGGAACGCGGCATCACCCACCTCAGCGTCCATGACCGCTACGAGGTCGGCAATCTGGTCAACAGCACCATCGGCAAACACCTGCCGCCGTTGTTCAAGCGCTTCAATCATCGTCACGTGAGTAACCTGGACACACACGAATACGACCAGATGCACTTTCACATCAACGACGTACTGACCCTGGATACCGCGAACTACCTGACGGTCGCGCAGAACATTAACGTGCCGGTGCTGTTTCTTAACGGTGAGTGGGACGAGTACACCGCTGCCACCGACGCCCGGTTGTTCGCCCCGGTTATCCAGCACAGCACCTTCAGCACCCTGCAGAGCACCGGGCACTTTCTGGACATGGAGCACAAATCCGCTTGCCGCGACTCGCGGGACGCGCTGATGGACTTCCTGACTCCACAACCTGAGTCCCGCAGCCGATCAACCTACCACTACCAACAGGCCCAAACCGTACATGCTTTCGCCCTCTGAACCTGACGCACGACCGAGCAAGGGAACCCATCCGCCCGTGCAGCATGCACAGACAAGCGCGGATGGGCTCCGTTCGGCATTAGTTTTCAAGGGATTAAAACAGGAGGAGAGAAATTAGCGCTTCAATTCAGCGTGCCGTTCTGGTACAAAGTCAGCCGCTTCAGAGCGGGTGTAGTTTAGTGGTAAAACGAAAGCTTCCCAAGCTTTAGTTGAGGGTTCGATTCCCTCCACCCGCTCCATTTCCTTCAAGGCTTTTGGGCCTTTCTTGCATCACCTCTGTACCTTCCTGCTTATTCTTATCGCTTCAGCCGCACTCGCCTAAAAACCGCGTAAATACCTGACTGCACTGTTCCCTGTAGGAGCTGCCGAAGGCTGCGATAGCGGTGTGTCAGGATAAATGCTTCGCAGCCTTCGGCAGCTCCTACAAGGAATGCGTTTCAAAAATGGCGTGCAGCATTGATGAGCCTTCGCGGTAACATCATTGCCGGGCACCTTTTCCCCGGGAGCAGCAAATGGCAGACAAAACACACCACTACGCAGTACAGGTCACCTGGACTGGCAACGAAGGCACCGGAACTTCGTCCTACCGTGGTTACAGTCGATCACATGTCATTAAAGCCAACGGCAAACCATCCATTGAAGGTTCGTCCGACCCAAGCTTCCGTGGTGATCCAGCACGCTGGAACCCCGAGGAATTGCTGCTCGCATCTTTATCGGCCTGTCACAAACTCTGGTATTTGGGCCTGTGCGCCGAAGCAGGGATTGTGGTGCTTGAATATGAAGACCATGCAGAAGGCACAATGATTGAGGAGAGCAATGGCGCGGGCCAGTTCACCTCGGTTGTATTAAAGCCGAACGTCATTTTGGCTGCGGGCTCCGACGTCGACAAAGCCCATACCTTGCACCACATAGCCCATGAGAAATGCTTCATCGCGCGCTCGGTGAATTTCCCGGTCAGCCATGCGCCGGTCATTTCGGTCACTGCAGATAAATAGACAGCCAAGGGGGGCGTCGCCAGCGCACTACCCTCCACAGCATAAATACCTGAATACGCCGTTTCCCGTGGGAGCGAATTCATTCGCGAAGGCATCCGGTCTGTAAAACCTCTGTGTCTGACACAACGCTTTCGCGAATGAATTCGCTCTCACTGATTTGGCGTTTACAACCTCTGATTACATCGACAAAAACCGCGTCGCCCTTTTCCACCACGGGCGTTTCTCGCGGGTTTCGTGCAGCAGGATGTTGGGCATGTCTCGCAGACGAATCCACGACTCGTCCTGCCAATGCAGCAGGTTCATCGAGGCACCGTCCCAATCCAGCACACCGAGGATTGGGCGTTCGGTGCGGCCGGGATTTTGGATGTCACGCAACACAGGCACGACCTGCAGCGTCAGCCATTCGCGCAGTTCACGATTTTGCGCAGAGGGGTGATAAATCAGTAATGCGTAGGCGCCGGACTCGTTAACCATCAGGGTGTCCTGAGTCGAGCCATAGCGGTGCAGCGGCAAGGTGCGACACTCATCACGTCCGAGCTTGCGGGTTTTGCGCTCGTCGATGAACAGGCCCATCAAGCGGCCCAGATCGCGTGCGCAGAACCAGGCCTGGTTTTCCAGCATGAGCGCGTGGAGCGGGAGGGTTTGGCGGGTGAATAGGGTTGGGATGAAAGGTGTCGTTTCAGTTGTCGGCATCAGTCTATTTCTCTTTGCTGGTTAGACTGCCAGCTACCGTCGCCAAACGAATAGGGTGGCAGTTGTACGCAGGTTGGCGAACCGGAGCAAAGAACCGGCAGACCCGAAGGTCTCCCACGTACAACCGCCATAGCGGATCACGGGCAATAACTGCCCGCTTCCGAATGGTACACGCTATACATCATTGCTAGCCGGATCGCCAAATCCAGTGCTGAGTTATTCAGCAGCTGCGGAGGGTACGGCGCGGCGTTTGGTCAGGCAAGGCAAGAAATGTAAAAACCGGGCCATCGAACCAGCAGTGTCCATTGGGGACAAGCAGCAGAACTCGATGCCAAGAGCAGCGCGCATCCCTAAATTCGATTTAGTGGTTATAGTCACCACCATTTCAAGCATTCAACCAATGCCTGACTGCACCGTTTTCTGTAGGAGCTGCCGAAGGCTGCGATCGCGGTGTGTCAGGATAAATGTTTCGCAGCCTTCGGCAGCTCCTACAGAAAATGCATTTCAACCCAGTAGTTTGCATATTGTTAGCGAGGCGGAGCGTCAGGTATACCGCCTCGCCAACAAGTTGCCTTCTACAAAAATAGACTTCAATCCTCTGCGAACCCCGCAAACCACCCGTGAAACAGCAACCGCACCGCATCCGTCCAGCGGTTCCACCAGCTTCCTGCTTCAACACCTTCCAACGCGATCAACGGCCGGGTTGCCAGTTTCTGCTCGCCATCAAATACGTCAATGCTGCCGACCACTGCGCCTTTATCCACAGGGGCAATCAGCGGGGCATCGATGCGGACGCGGGTTTCAGGCTTGTGCGAACCCTTGGGCGTCGTCAGCGTAATGTCGTCTAGAACGCCCACGGCAAGGGTATTTTCAGTGCCCTTCCAGACTCTCGGATGGCTCAACGGCTGAAGCGCTTTCTCGAAGGTCTGGTTTTCGTAAAAGCGGAAACCATAGGTAAGGAGTTTCTCGGTATCCGTCGCACGGGCCAGCGCTGAACTGGAGCCGAACACCGCAGTGATCAACCGCCGACCATCCCTCACGGCGGAGGTGACCATGCAGTAACCTGCCGCTTCGGTGTGCCCGGTCTTGAGGCCGTCAACGGTTTTGTCACGCCAGAGCAGCAAGTTGCGATTGGGTTGCCGAATACCGTTCCAGGTGAAGTGCTTTTTCTTGTAGAGCGGGTAGTACGCCGACTCGTCGTTGATGATGGACTGGGCCAGCATCGCCATGTCATGAGCGGACGAGTAATGGTCGGGTTCCGGCAGGCCTGTCGGGTTATCGAAGTGCGTGTTGCTCAGCCCAAGGCTTTGCGCCGTTTTGTTCATCAGGCTGGCGAAGCTGTCGGTGCTGCCCGCGATGTGTTCGGCCAGCGCCACGCTGGCATCGTTGCCGGAGTCGATGACGATGCCTTGCAGCAGGTCGTGAACGCTGACGGTACTGCCCGGATCGAGGAACATTCTGGAGCCTTCGGTGCGCCAGGCGTTTTCGCTGACGGTGACCAGTTCGTCCGGTTTTAATTGCCCGGCCTGAATATCCCGGGTGGCCACGTACACCGTCATTAGCTTGGTCAGACTGGCGGGAGGCAAACGCTCGTCCGCGTCGTGCTCGACGATGACATGACCCGTGTTGGCGTCCATCAACACCCAGGCGCTCGCTGACAACTGGGGCGGCGAAGGAATCATGGCCCCCCGAGACGGAGCGGCCACGCCGACATTCGCCCAGAGGGTGCAAACGCAGATCAGGCTGATCCGCAATATCAGTGGTTTCACAGAAACAGGTCCGGGTTGGCAGAGGGTCCGCCAAACTAGGTGATGACCTGTCCCGTCTCAAATTAAGCAAAGTTAAGAAAAGTTTAAGCGCGCCAACGCGTTAGCTAATCAGTGGGCAGTCGATGACTACGCGCGTACCACCGGATTCAGAAGCCTGAATTCGCAAGTTGAACGTGTGCAGACGAACGACCGCAGCCACCAACGAAAGCCCAAGCCCGTAACCCGGTTGCTGACGGCTGGCATCACCGCGATACAACCGGCGCAACACGCTTTCCCGTTCGGCCTCAGGAATGCCCGGACCGTCGTCAATCACTTCAATGCGCAGACTGTCGCCCACCACATTGGCCCGCAGACAAAGATGCCCACCCGGCGAGGTGAATTTGATCGCGTTATCCAGCAGATTAGTCAGCGCCTCAAACAGCAGCGCCTGATCGCCCTTTATGGCGGGTAAATCTGCACCCAGTTCGAGCCCCAGAACCTGACCTTTTTCCTGCGCCATGGGTTCGTAAAACTCATGGACCTGGCGTAGTAATGCGTCGGGCTGAAACACCGCAAAGGCCAGTCGCCGTCGGGTGTCTTCCAGCTCGGAAATCCTCAGCAAGCCCTGAAACCGGAACATGATCGCTTCGCTCTCTTCCAGCGCCAGACTGAGGCTTGATGCATGAGCATCGGTCATGGGCAATTGCTGCAATTGATAAAGCCGCGCACGCAGACGCGTCAACGGGGTGCGCAGGTCATGGGCGATGCCATCGCAGACGCTTTTGACCTCGTGCAGCAGCCGTTCGATATGTTCGAGCATGGTGTTGACGGCGCTGGCCAGCATGTCCAGTTCATCCCGTGCGGGCGACAGGGGCAGCCGCTCTGACAGGTTGCCTGAGACGATCCGCTCGGTGCTGCGCTGCAGCCTTTCGACCCGACGCAGTGGCCTGCGCCTGAGTAATTGCCAACCGATCAAACCCGGTATCAGGGTGAGGGACAGCCCCCAGAACAGCGCTTGGCCGATGATCCCTGCGACCGCCGAGATGGAACCGCCGTCACGCGCCAGCACCAGTATTCGCCCGTCCTTGCGGCGCTGCAAAAAAGCGTGACTGCTGCGCGTTTCACTCAGCGTGTCGGCGATTCTCAAACCGCGCTTGAGGTAATGCACACGACCGTCATCAGGCAGGCTCGACCTCAGTTTCAACAGGTTGCCAGCCACATACTGACCGTTGCCTTCGAACAGACCATAAGCGTCGATACCGGGAATCGAGTACGCCTCGCTGCCCTGCAACTCATTGATCAGGTCGGCGTCGTCGATCTTCTGGTAATAGTGCGCGCGTTGCATCAAGGTGCGCTCGGCCACAGTGCCGAGATAACCGGATATCTTCCAGTACAGAACGCCGGTGAACACCGCGCCCCATGCCACGAAGAACAGTGCATAAAGGCCAATCAGCCGGCTGTTGCTGGAGCGCCAGCGCTCAGTCTTGAGTGCCAAGCACGTACCCCGATCCACGAATGGTATGAATCAACGGCGCACCGGGGCCTTCTATCTTTTTGCGCAAGCGGCCCATGTGCACATCAATGATGTTGGTGCCGGGATCGAAGTGATACCCCCAGACCTCTTCAAACAACATGGTGCGCGTCACTTGCTGCCCGGCATGACGCATCAGGTAGGTCAGCAGTTTGAATTCGGTAGGCAGCAAGGTGATGCGCTCGCCGGAGCGCGACACGCTGTTTTCGATCAGGTCGAGGGTCAGGTTGCCAACGCTGAGCTGATGGATTTGCGACTCGCCAGTCGGGCGCCGTAACAGCACCTCCAGACGCGCGACCATTTCGACCATCGAAAACGGCTTGGTCAGGTAATCATCACCGCCGCAGCGCAACCCTCTGACGCGCTCGTCAACATCGGATAGCGCACTGATCATCAACACCGGCGTGAGGATGCCGAGGCTGCGCAACGTGGTGACGATAGTCAGGCCATCGAAGTCCGGCAGCATTCGGTCCAGGGTAATCGCGTCATAGCTGCCCGCGATTGCCATGGCCAGCCCGTCACGCCCGGTGCTGGCTCGTTGCACGTCAAAACCATGAGCTTGCAGCTCGGTGGCGATGGATTGTGCGGTCACCTCATCATCTTCGATGACCAGCGCCTGATTCATGAATATCCCCGCTGACAGTCCGCGCATGCGGCGTTAAAGAACCGCGAGCCTAGGGAGTTGGTCACGGTGGGTAAACTAAATATTTATTAACGCAGGGTAACTTTTTCAGGGTGGCCGTGGCGTTTAGTGTCGCGTTTTTCTTCGACGAGTCCCCTTGCCATGCCACGCTTGCTCACGCCCCTCGCCCTTTCATGTGCATTGCTCACCGCCCTCGCGGCCCATGCAGCGCCGGTGCCCACACCGACCACTCTGACTGTTCTGAGCTCCGGCGGCATCATGGGTGCCGTTCAGGGCATCGCCCCGGATTACGAGAAAGCCACGGGCGTGAAGCTGAACATTGAAGCGTCGCCTTCCATGGGGAAAACACCCCAAGCCATTCCCAACCGCCTGGATCGTAAAGAACCCGCCGACGTTGTGCTGATGGTCGGTTCTGCCCTGGACAAACTGGTCGCGCAAGATCAGGTCGATAAAGCCAGCAGAGTCGATCTGGGCAAATCCTACATCGCCATGGCCGTGCGCAAGGGCGAGGCAAAGCCTGACATTTCCACAATGGAAGCATTTCGCAAGGCGCTGCTCGACAGCAAGTCCATCGCCTACTCCGACAGCGCCAGCGGCGTTTACCTCTCGCGCATTCTGTTCCCGAAAATGACCCTTGGCGCTGACTTCACTGCCAAGGCGCGGATGATTCCTGCCGAACCGGTCGGTGCCGTTGTCGCCCGCAAGGAAGCGCAACTCGGCTTTCAGCAGCTCAGCGAACTCAAGCCTGTTGAAGGCATCGACATCGTTGGCCTGATCCCGGATCAAGCGCAGCAAATGACGCTTTATTCGGGTGCTGTTACCCGCTCGACTGAACATGCAAAAGAAGCTCAGGCGCTGCTGAAATACATGGCCTCCAAGGAAGGCGCTAAAGCCATTGAAGACAGCGGTTTGAAGCCGGTGACAACCCGATAGACCGGAAACCTGTAGGAGGACCACCCCGGTCGCTCCTAAAGGGATTGCATTGTGTTCGATAGAAGATCGCCCCGTGTCCCTGACACCGCGCTGTCTCGCGGCAAATACGATTCCAGGTGGGACCGAATTCATTCGGGAAGGCGGTGTTAAAGCGATACATAAGCTTCGAATGTACCGGCCCCTTCGCGAATGAATTCGCTCCCACCGGGATTAGGGCTTGCAGACCAACATAGAATCCCCCACGTAAAACCGTCTCCATACAATGATTCGAATTTTGTTTCGATAAATGGGGCCGGTCACCAAAGCGCAATGTCGTAGGTGATGTAGATCCGGTTGCTGTCACGACCTCGGGCAAAGTCGGAGCGGTACACGTAGTTACGCAGTTTTACTCCCAGCCCTTTCAACGTCCCGCCTTGCAGCACGTAAGCCAGCTCTGCATCGCGTTCCCATTCCTTCAATTGCGCAGCGCCCGACTTGCCGTTGTCGCCACTCAGGTAGCGCGTCGAGAATGTCAGACCCGGCACACCTACGCGTGCGAAGTCATAGCCATAGCTGAGCATCCAGGTCTTTTCATCCTCCTCGATAAACTTCCCGATCCCGACGTTGCTGAACGAATACACGGTAGCGCCGCTGATATAGGGCAAGCCCGCGTCGCCGCTCAAGGTCTGATAACCGCCGCCAAAACTGTGCCCGGCCAGTGCATAGGTCAATTGCCCGCTGAGCATATCGTTATCGATTTTGCCGCCACGCCCCGTTCCGGCATCGACGCTGTTGAAGTAGCGCAGGTCGCTGGTCAGCACGCCTGATCCCAACGGCAAATCATGCTGGATCGATGCAAATTGCTGCCGGTAGAAGTTTTCCAGTTCGCCGTAGAAGTAGCTGAGTTTGATGTTTTTTCCGAGTTTGTAATCGCCGCCCACGTACGAGAAGTCCGAACCTCGGCCGGTGAATCCGTCGGGAATGATTGAGCGGCTGTCCGACGAATCGCGCAGTTTGAATTGATCCAGGTGACCGCCAGTCAGGGTCAGGTTTTCAATGTCAGTGCTGGTGAATTGAGTGCCCTGATACGTCTGAGGCAACAGCCGTGCATCGTTGTAGATGAGTACCGGCGTTTTGGGCAACAGCGTGCCGTACTTCAGCGTGGTCTTGGCCAGACGCACTTTCGCCGCCGCGCCCAGGCTAGCGAACTCATCCGCAGCGCGGCCATCGTCATGCACCGGCAGCAAGCCAGTACCGCTGCGGCCTTTGCCTGAATCAAGTTTGACACCAAGCAGGCCCAGCGCATCAACGCCAACGCCCAATGTGCCTTGGGTAAAACCGGACTGATAGTCGAGCAGAAAACCTTGCGCCCACTCGGTGCGTTCGCTCTTGGCGGTACTGGCTGCGCGAGCGCTCAGGCCGTTTTCATCACGGAAGTTCTCATTGAAGTAGACGTTACGCAGTTGCAACTTCAACTTGCTGTCTTCGACAAAACCCGCCGCGTCCACGCCGACCCAAGGCAGTAAGGTCAACAGCGGCGCGCTCTTTATGAAAGTTGCAGTTCCACACTTGGAAAACATACTCATGCTCAATACTCATTGTTGTTATTGGAGATGCAGTAATCCGCACGCCCTGTCAGGGGCGTGTGGTTGGTTCAGTAGTAGGTGGGAGCACAAAGAGTTGTTGTAGGAGCTGCCGAAGGCTGCGAAAGCGGTGTGTCAGGATGACCGCTCTCGCAGCCTTCGGCAGCTCCTACAGAAAATGCATTTCAGTTTCTAAATCAAACAAACAACGTCAGCGCACCGGTCAGCAGCGCCAGGGCCGTGACCACCAAAGATGTCAGCACCGCCCACTTCACCGTGGCTTTCTGGAAGTCGCCAATATCGCGGTCGATCATGCCGACCAGCAGCAAAGTTGAAGCCACCAGCGGGCTCATCAGATGCACGGGCTGACCCAGAATCGAAGCCCTCGCGATTTCCAGCGGGCTGATGCCGTACGCGGCTGCGGCGTTGGCAAGGATCGGTACCACGCCAAAATAGTAAGCGTCATTGGAGAGCACGAAGGTCAGCGGCATGCTGGTCAGTGCAACCACCAACGGGAACAGATGACCCCACTCCGGCGGAATCCAGGCCACCAGCGTCTGCGCCAATGCGTCGACCATTTTGGTGCCCGAGAAGATCCCGGCGAACACACCGGCCGCAAACACCAGCAGCACCACGGTCATGGCATTGCCGGAGTGAGCGAGGATGCGTTCCTTCTGAATATCCAGCTGCGGATAGTTGATCATCAGCGCCAGCACAAAGCCGATCAGGAACAGAACCGCCGAGTGCATCAGGCCCATGACCAGCGCGACCATCACCACGATGACCAACGCCAGATTGACGTAAGCCAGCTTCGGGCGCTTGTGCGGGGTATCGCCCAGAATCGCTTCGATGTAGCAGTTACCGCCTCCGCTTTGCAGGTTCACATTACCGATACGTTTGCGTTCGGCACGGCCCAGCAAAAAGGCTGTGAACACCACCCACGCCGCACCACCGATCATGGTCGGCAGCAGCGGAATGAAGTACTCCCCGGCATCCAGCCCCAACGCAGCAATAGCTCGGGTTGCAGGGCCACCCCAAGGAGTCATGCCGCTCATGATGCTCAACGACAGCATCGCCACGATGCCGAGGATCATCGGGTTCATACCAATGCGTTTGTACAGCGGCAGCATCGCCGCGCAGGTGATCATGTAAGTGGTCGTGCCGTCGCCATCAAGGGCCACGGTCAGCGACAACAACGCAGTACCCACCGCGATTTTCATCGGGTCGCCATTCACCCGTTTGAGGATCTTGCGAATCAGCGGGTCGAACAATCCGGAATCGATCATCAAGCCAAAAAACAGGATCGCAAACAGCAACAGCGCGGCTGATGGCGCGACCATTTTCAGGCCATCGAGCATCATCTTGCCGGTGGTACCACCAAAGCCGCCAATGACTGCAAATATTATCGGGACGATGGTCAACGCAACGATGGGCGACAAACGTTTGGACATGATCAGGTAGGTGAACACCACGACCATGGCCAGGCCAAGGAAGGCAAGCATATGGATATTCTCTTGTTGTTATTTTCTGGCCAAGCGAATGCAGCCGGGCTTGCCGAGAACCGTCTGAACGATACCCGATCTGCTCGAATGGCGATCGATTGGAGTGGGTGTCACTACAAAACTTTTAGCCAGCCAGCCGTTGCACGGCAGGCGCATAAACCTCACCGGAAAAGAGACGGCGCGCGGTCCGGATCACCGAGGCTCGAATCGTTTGTCCGTTCTCACCGACATAAGTCAGGGCCACCTGAATCGAACCACTGGGATGCTCGATCCGGACCTGCTGCAAGCGCGATGAATCAGCCCCCAGGCCCAGCAACCTGGCGACAACGGTTCCGTCACTGACGCACGCTGTAGCCAGACCGATCGAACCGGTAATGGCCAACGCCTTATGACAGTTATGCGGCATGAAGTAGCGAACCTTGAGGGTCCCGCCCGCATCGGGTTTCGAAACCAGTACGGGTTTGGGGATGACTTTATCGCTGACATCGCCCAGCCCCATCGCCAGACCTGCACGCAAGCGAAGTGCCTCAAGCTTACGCAGAAACTCCTTGTCAGCGTCCAGCTCGGCGGGCGTCTCATCACCCCGTTTGCCTAACAACGACGCTTCGATGATGACCATCGGCATCGCCATGTCGATGCAGGTTACCGGCACGCCATCAAGGATGTCAGTCTGCTGACCCGTGGGGAAAAGTTTGCCGGTCTTGCTGCCCGCTGCGTCCAGAAAGGTCAATTGAACAGGGGCCGCCGAACCGGGCACACCATCAATGCTGGTCTGGCCCTCGTAGCTGACCTGGCCACCGGGCGTGTTGACGTCAGCGCAAACAAAAGTGCCGGTGTTGAGGTTACGAATTCGCACCTGAGTGACATCGCCACTGGCCTTGACCAACCCTTGCTCCACCGCAAACGGACCAACAGCGCAGAGCATGTTGCCGCAGTTGGGCGCGGTATCGACACGGCGCTGCGAAACCATAACTTGCACGAACAGGTAATCGACATCGGCGTCTTCGTGGGTCGAAGGACTGACAATCGCGACCTTGCTGGTTTGCGGGCTGCCACCGCCGATGCCGTCGATCTCCAGCTCATGGCCGGAGCCCATCAGCGCCAACAAAAGCTCGTCACGCTCAGCAGTCGAGACAGGTAAATCACTGGCAAGAAAAACCGGCCCCTTGGAGGTGCCGCCGCGCATCAGAACGCAGGGAATCGGTTGCATATGTGCAGACTCTTGTTGATCAATTGGGGTAATTGATGTGTTGAAAGCAAGAGTCCCACGGATGTTTTCGCTTATCCAATGCAAAGATCGTAGCGATTATTCCATTTTGGTAAATAATAACTTAACCTCACAAACGCCCATTACCAACCACCTACAGGAGAATAAAAAGTGGAATATGAGCTGCAAGATATTCGATCGTTCGTGAAAATCGCCGAACTTGGCAGTTTCCATGAAGCTGCAGAAGTGCTGCATATTTCTCAGCCAGCGTTGACCCGCCGCATCAAAAAGCTTGAACAGGGGTTAGGGACTTCATTGCTGGATCGCACGACTCGCAGGGTCAGCCTGACCAGCGTGGGTCGTGACTTTTTCCCCAAGGCGCGACGCCTGCTCGACGATTTTGAAGACTCGATTCTGAACATTCGGGAATTGGCAGAACGCCAGATAGGTCAGGTGACCCTCGCATGTATTCCCACCGCAGCGTTCTACTTTTTGCCGTCAGTGATTCGCCTGTACAACGAGCGCTATCCAAAAATCCGCATCCGCTTATTGGATCTCAGCGCAAACGAAGGTCTGGAAGCAGTGCTACGCGGGGAAGCAGATTTCGGCATCAACATGATGAGTGGACAGCACCCGGATATCGAATTTGTGCCGCTGGTCAAAGAGCCCTTCGTCCTCGCCTGTAGACGCGACCACGAACTGGCAAAACGTGAGTCCGTGTCCTGGATCGAACTCAGCGAATACCGCCTTATTGGTGTCGGACGTCTGAGCGGCAACCGGATGATTCTTGACCACGCATTGGCGGGTCTAAGCTGGCGGCCGAAGTGGTTTTATGAGGTGCAGCATTTGTCGACCTCATTAGGGATGGTCGAGGCAGGTTTGGGGATTTCGGCCATGCCAAGCCTGGCAATGCCAGCCGAAGGTCACCCCACTCTTGTGAGCGTGCCGCTGGTGGATCCGGTGGTCGACAGAACGTTGGGGCTGGTGTCGAGGCGTGGGGCTTCGCTGTCCCCGGCAGCGGAGAAGTTCGTGGCGATGCTGCTGGAGCAGTGGCCGCAGTGACGCCGTCGCGGCCTTGCGCCGGCTCTTGAGCCCTACGGAGACTGCACATTTCAAGCTGCCCCGGGCGCCACAACTGTCAACACCAGAGCGACAATCAGTCAGTTCCTGCCTCGTTATTCTTTCCCGCTCATCGCCGTATAGTTTTGCCCAGACAACAGCACATCCGTTACATCGGTGTTGCTGATTTCGGGTTCAACTCGGACTGTATTTTGCGTCCCGGTTTATCACTTAAAACTGCAACCACCCAAGTTAAGTGCCCCAGGCCCTGATGCCTGCTGCGCAATCGTCGGTTGCTGCAACCCCGCTCATGGATTGAGCTAACGTCTTGAGTCAGCCTCTCGTGCCCAGCCGAGAGCTGGAGGTTTTATGTCAGAGAGCAATAACACTCCAAATACCCCAACGAGTTCCCGCAGGCAAGTTCTCAAGGTTGGCGCCACTGCGCTGGCTGCAGGCTCACTCTCGGCAATGGCCATTGGCAGCAACGTTGCTCAAGCGGCAACTAAAGCCCCTACTGGAAAAGGACATAACGACATGACAAGTTTCACTACCAGCGACGGCACTGAGATTTTCTACAAGGATTGGGGCACGGGTCAGCCTATCGTTTTCCACCACGGCTGGCCGCTCAGCTCCGATGACTGGGACGCCCAGATGCTGTTCTTCGTGTCCAAAGGCTACCGGGTAATCGCTCACGACCGTCGCGGTCATGGCCGCTCGACCCAGACCGCCACTGGCAACGATATGGACACCTACGCCGCGGACGTGGCAGCCCTGGTGACCCACCTGAAACTCAAAGACGCCGTGCACATCGGCCACTCCACTGGCGGTGGTGAAGTCGCTCGTTATGTCGCGCAGCACGGTGCTGGCCGCGTAGCCAAAGCCGTACTCATTGGCGCAGTGCCACCGATCATGCTCAAAACCGCCAACAACCCGGGCGGCCTGCCAATGAGCGTGTTCGACGGCTTCCGCGCAGCACTCGCCGCCAACCGGGCGCAGTTCTACAAAGAAGTGCCGATCCCGTTCTACGGTTACAACCGCGAAGGCGCCAAAGTCTCCGAAGGCACTAAAGACAATTGGTGGCGCCAGGGCATGATGGGCGGCGCCAAAGCTCATTACGACTGCATCAAGGCCTTCTCGGAAACCGACTTCACCGAAGACCTGAAAAAAATCACCGTACCGGTGCTGATCCTGCACGGCGATGATGACCAGATCGTGCCGATCGCAGACTCCGCCGAACTGTCCATCAAACTGGTCAAGAACGGCACGTTGAAAGTCTACAAAGGCTATCCGCACGGCATGTGCACGACCCACCCGGAAGTGATCAACGAAGATCTGTTGGCGTTCATCAAGGGCTGATGGTTTTTGCGTCAAAAACCACTCTGGCAGGAGCTAACTTGTTGGCGAGGCGACAGTTCTGATTCAGCAGGCCTGACGCCCCGCCAACAAGTTGGCTCTCCTCTCCCCAGCAGTGCTTAACCTGGAATACCCACAGAATCGACGCATCCTGTACGCGAACATAGAATCTCCCCCTGGGGACTTGTTTGCCAAACAGCAGCACGTCAACAGTCCCATGTCCGTCCTCCCCATCGCCAATTTCTTACTCTGCGTTTCGGTCCCGCATGCAATGGGTGACGCGCTAAACCGCACTCATCCTGACGCATAAAAAACTCAGTACTATCCCACTCACAGGCGAAAGGAGAGCATCCTTTGCCCGCTGATTTGTTCTATCCATCACTCGAGCAAATGGACGGCGATGGCAGCATGCTACGCACGCAAAAAAATAGTGTGTACTATACACACCGCGACTAAGCTAAGGGATGAGCCGATGCGCAGCAGAGAGATGATCAAAGCAATTGAGGACGACGGGTGGTATCTGGTCGCAACCAAGGGCAGCCATAGGCAGTACAAGCATGCAACCAAACCTGGCAGGGTCACCGTTAAGCATCCAGATTCAGATATCCCGATCAAAACGATCAATAGCATTTTGAAACAGGCGGGCCTGAAATGATTCGCGAGATAGGTACGAGCATATGAAATTCACAGTCGTCCTGCATAAAGATGCCGATTCTGACTACGGGGTGATTGTGCCGGACGTGCCCGGTTGCTTCTCAGCGGGAAGCTCGGTCATCGAGGCGCTGGATAACGTCCAGGAAGCCCTTTCACTTCACTTCGAAGGCCTCGTCGAAGATGGCTATCCATTGCCGTCACCTCAGGCCATAGATATTCATATCGCAAATCCGGATTACGCAGACGGGATCTGGGCAGTGGTTGAGTTCGATGTGACACCCTATTTCGGCAAAGCGGTCCGATTCAACGCGACGCTCCCGGAAAACTTGTTGCTGCGCATTGATGATCGCGTGAAGAACGATCGACGCTACGCATCACGCTCTGGTTTTCTGGCTGCTGCGGCACTGAAAGAATTACGGTGCGAACACTAAGAACAGGGGCCGGCAGCTAGCGGCGGTACCGCTCGAATCGGATGTAGTGAGACGCGCAAAAACATGCGGATCAACTAACCAGCAGGGCCCAGGCAAACCTTCTCGACATACTCCTGCAACGCACTCAATTGACGGATGGCGTCATCCCCGTCGACACCGGTATGGAGAATTCTTTCTGCAACCGCCGGGTCAAGTTGGGCTCGACTTTCTTCATCAGGCTGGCGGGCGGTGCTGGCGGAGGTTCGCACTGCGGGACAACGGGCGTTGACGTACACCCGCCGAGCACCAGTAGCGACAGCAGCAAGCATGGCATCATTTTGTTCATCGGCGCGGGCCTGTTCCTGTGTATGACGGGTGTCCAGATCGAGCAGCAGCTTCTGGGTCTTTTTGCGGGATTCATTGGCAGCGGTGAGCCGACGGACCTTTTCTCGTTCGGCGTCGCGCTCTAGGGCAACGACGTCGCGATCGGCTGTCACCGCGTCCAGACGTAAAGCCAGGTAGCCGCTGGCTGTTAACAGCGCCAGCAGCACCCAGCCCCAGACGGGGATCCATTTAAAGAACGCGCTCATGGCACGTCCCGGAAAAAAATGTGACGACCCAGCTTGAGCGTCCGCCGGGCCATCGATGCCCAGGCCGGAGCCTTGGGCATGCTGGTGGCGTAGTAATGAGTCGCGCCACCAGTGGGATCAGATTGCTCGCCCGCCATGACGGCCGAAGCCGCCTGCAAAGCCAGTGCGAATTGCGCGACAGGAATGGGTTTCGTGCCGCTCATGAACGGATAATTGGGATCGTTACGGTTCCAGCAACTGAACTGATACGGGGCCCGGCATACAGCCACATAGCCCTCCCCCCACCAGTCCGGTTTGCCATCATTATGCAGATCCATTTCCACCCGGTTACGGATGGTCCAGCCGACAGCGATCATCCCCGCCAGGCCTTCACCACGAGCCTCGCCCCAGAGGGTGCGGGCAAGGGTTTCGTGGTCTTTGTTTGTTGCGGTCATGGATTTCTCCGGGCGAAAAAAAACCGTACTTGACGGGTTCAATACTTGGGAAGGATTAGCCGAAGGAGTTAAGGCTTTTCAGCCATCACGGAATCACGGCATCACCAAAGCAGGAAGCTCGGCGATCAACATATCTGCAGATGGCAATTCACGCTCACCCGTATGCACTGCTGCTATCTGCGCAAAGCAGTAGTCCCACACACGGCTACGCCAGGCACGTAACGCTTGCCCCTCGGCCTGAAACTTCGGCACCGCCGGTTCCTCTGCATAGGTAACGGCAGTTTTGATATCGTCGTATCCGACAACGACAGCCGCTGCATCCAAGTGCTTTTGAATTGCAGTACGAAACACCTCCATCAACCGTGAGGGAGGAAGTACCGGGTCAGGAGGCGGACCATCATTCTCAGTATGAAAGTATTCACCATCAAACAAATCCATAGTGACATCTACTGAGCGTTTATTGACCACCACACCTTCTTGAATCATGACTGCCCAGCCCATCATAGACTGTCCTCCCATCCTATTACGTTAATTGAATAAGTACTGTTCGCTGCGTAATAGACGATCAACGACTCTAGCATTATGGTGAAAGCTCCTTGAGTACCGCCGGCAGCAACATCGGTTGTAATGGGTGGACTTGGAGCATTGTCAGCGGCACCAAAGTTATTACTGGGCGCGAGAGCAATACTCATGTTGGCGCCAATAGAAACCAGCAACAGTGTCACGGCCTTGGCTGTAGGAGGGACAATATTCGAGAGATTTAGTGGTACAAGCCCTCCTGCTGCGAAACTTCCAATGGCCGCACCAGTTGCAGCAAGAGGGAAACGCAACGTATTAGACCCCAGACGTGGAGTGTATTGGGTAGAGCCACCGCTACTTATAAAAGCGAGTGGAAATCTGTTGGCCGTATCATCAGTTCTCACGGTTTTCACCACTCCACTAAATGAGAACCCTACCGGTAGCAACGGTGCCGTTCTACTGAGCGAAGCGATAGACGCGACGGCTCTCGATACTGGGTTGTAGATAACGTGAATGTAATACCACGCTGAAGCTAATACGGAGTCTTTATCCAGACCACCAATGCCTGAAACAGCGAGATTGCATGAAAGCGAAATATCGCTCAACGTACGCATTGTGAGATTAGGCCCCTCTACTACCAAACGATCAGCAGTGATAGTAATGACCGAACTCATTCCCGTCGTAGATATTCGAAGGTTCGAGTAACTGCCTCTGATGCCGACGCCTGCTTTCTCTGCCAGCTTTTTCGGAGTGACTATGGCGAAATCGTCTGTGCCGGTATCAACCTGCATCTGCGTCGCAATTTTCGCTACACCGGATTTTTCCTCAGTCGCAGCGCCTGCCAGGTTATCCGCAATCAATTGTTCAATAGCCAATGCTAGCTGATTGTTTTGACCCTCCCTCGGTTTGAGCTCGGCAGACTCAATAACATTGATAATTTCCTGCGTCACCGCATTACCCCAAGAACTGGGTATATAAGTTCCCACTTGGCCAAGTGTGATATCCTCATCGACAAACTGGCCATTAACCAGGCCAATGTCTGGCATGCTTTTTGGAAAATCCATAAGTCGTAAACCCTATAATTTATAAAATATTTTTTGCAAGCGAAGGCCTGCGTCCGGATCAAGGCGCCACCGAATCTCCTATTAAAATAGAACCCACATATTGGGCATAAGACTAGAGCAGACAGCGCTGGCGATTCACGCAATGGGTACGGGAGGCCAATCTACTTCATCAGATGCCCCATCACTTCCATCAATACGTGCTAGAAAAACTGAATAACGCCTCCATTCAACAAGCGCTAAACTACATGAATTTAACTCCTCCAACTCAGAGTTCAGAGCCATGCCCAACGATACGGCATCCTCAACCTCCTCAATACGAATAGCTAACGCTGCCCTGCGCTCGCTCGCAATAGATTTGAGCCTAAGCAGCTTCTGAGCAGAAGTTTCTTCACAAGTGCCCCCCGATGCGTCAATAGCATCCATCAAAATAGGATTCCCAGCGTTGCCGGGTACTATGACCTTTCCATTCCGTACCCCTTCCAACAAACGCCGAAATTCATCATCACTAATCTCTACCGCATCTTCAGGATAACAAGAGACTATATCCGTACAATAAAAGCCGCAAGTTTCATAAGAATAGTAATTCACACTAGACCCCCAAACTTATAAAAAAAGCTGACGAAACAGGATTTGAGCTACCCTGATCACGGGTATTAGCGCCCATTGTAAATGTTGAAGTAGTCTTAGAAACCAAGGCTAGAATGTTAACTGAGGTTATATTCATAGCGACCACACCATAACACTCACTTGGATAGGTAGTTGTCAACGGACTCGTAAACTGCACTACGCTTGTATACGCGGGAACGGTTACTGTTCCCCATTGCAGAATCAGTCCCCCTAACCATGTAGGCAAAGCAACATACCCGTTCGGACCGATTATATAAGACACGCCTCTCCTAAGCTTTTTTGGTGTAACGAACGTTGAGTCATCAACACCCGCATCGGTCAACGCCTGGGTTGCTACTTTCGCCCAACCACGAACGCTCTCTGTAGCTTGCACAACAGCATTCGCAAACCAACCCTCGACTTTCCGCTCTGTCAACTCTTCAATCGCCACCACCAACTGATCATTCTGCCCCTCGGTCGGCACCAACTCCGCCGCCTCAATCACGTTGATAATCTCCGACGTCATGGCATTGCCCCAGTCCGCCGTGATCAATGATCCGACCTGACCGGTGATGTTGCTTTCGTCGACGAACCGACCGTCAACCAGCCCGACGTTGGGCACACTTTTTGGAAAATCCATTATTCATTTACCCCGTAATTTATAAACTCATGTGCATGCGCAGGGACTGCGCGGCGGATGACGCATTCGAATGCGCTGCTGGGATTAACTCCGAAGCGCTCGCCCCAGTGAGTGACCGCAAAACGCCGACCCAGTCGCAGGCGCGGGCCTGTGTTGAGGGTCCACATGTACTGCGCCGACCAGGTGCCGAAACGTGCTTTCCCGAAGCGGGCATTGCCAAAGCGCGGCGTGCGGTATTCGGTGACGGTCGCGTGTGGATAGCCCACCGATATCGCCAATTGCACGAAGAACGCGGGGGTCTGCCCGCCGACTTCTGTCAGGCGACGGCGGACGGCCAGTTGCCGGTCTTCGAAGCTGGGGTTCACCCCCAGACACGGGTCAGGGAGACCCATGACCCGCTCCCAGTCCGGGACCAGTTCACGTACGTGGTTTGGATCGCTTTCACCCAACAGGTCAGCCAGGCGCAAATCTTCCCGGGCCAGTTCGAGGGACCCGGCTTCGAGCAACTGATGAATTTCCGGCACCCGCTCTGCATCCCATGCGGGACCGGGCGGCAGCAGTGCCTTGAGCTGCGCGTAATACGCAGCGGTTGTTCTTATCGCCATAAGATGCCTCCAAAGGTGGGCAGCTCGTTGGCGTCCGGTTGCACGTTGCCAAGTGGCGCGAACAGGGTGTGATCCTTTTCGCCAGCCGCGCCGCTGATCGCTTCGGCGATATGGCTGCCGAGCAACACGACGCCCAGGTCTGCCTCGCGGCTGTGCAGGTCAATCAGCGCGTCCTCCACGGCAGCCCTAATCGCACCGCTGTCCGGGGTCAGTTTGATTTCGTACTGGATTGGTAGCTCGACCGGTGCGAACACCCGCACTTCTGCAGTCACCGGACGCATCGATTCGATGTAGTCGTAGACGCGCTGCAGTTGCTCGGCGTTGGGGATCGGGTCAATGTCGCCGTCGCGCACCACGAACACGCCAACCGTGCCCGGCCCCATCCAGTGCCTGCGTACCCAGGCCCGCGTCACGCCGGGCACTTCCAGCGCCCAGGTCACGTAGTCACTTTGATTGCCGCCATGGGGCACCACCGCATAAGAACGCATGACCTTGGCCCGCAGCGCCTCAAGGCTTTCCTGCTCGGTGCCACCGGTCAGACCGGGGTCAAGCACCACGAAGGTATTGGCGACACCGACCACCGGCGAAACCGTGGTCAAGCGAGTCGCCGCCGACGTATTACCCAGAATGCCTGGCACCACGGCTTCCAGTTTCACCGAGCTGCTCAACGCCGTGAGCGTGACCGACAGCGACACCTTGAACAGCGCACCATCACCTTCACGTTGCAGCAATGTCCCGGCATCCAGCACCGCGCCCACCACTCCGGTGAAGCTGGCCGTACCGGCTGAGCTCACTGCGGGCAGATAGCTGCGCCTGAGCCGCAGCAGTGCCATGCGCAGCAGATTTTCTTCATCGGCGGTGTCCGGCAGGATCTGCGCAGCAATGTAGTGTTGATGCCCGTAACGACCATAAGAGGCGGCGCCATTGATGCGCGCCAGGACCTCGGCGTCAGAGCGCAGCAGCGCACTTGAACCGGCCAGATCACTGCGCGCACGACTGATCAGTTCGGGTAGTGAGGGAGTTTTAAACGGCATTGATCACCAGCCATAAATTATCGAGATAAATTTCCACCGTGGCGCCGCCCGTCAAGGCCAGCCTCACCCGCATGTCGAGCCGCTCGGCGCCGCGTGTGATGTCGATCAGCACGGCCGAAACACGGCCGTCATCGAGCATCCATTGCAGTGCTTCACGGGCGTAATCCTGGGCATCGCGTTCGGTTTGCGCGGTAAGCGTGCGGCGACGCAGCAGGTACAGCCGCGAGCCAATCTGGTCATCGGTGACCGTGGGAAAACTGTCGCCCCACCAGCCGTAACGCTCGGGGTCGTCCAGCTTGTCGTCCACCCCGGCCCGTCGCCATGTCAGCAGGCTGATGATTGCCGCGCGGCGCCAGGCCTGCTCTGTGGTTGCTTCATTGATCACGCTCATGGCTAGCCTCCCGGCACTGGTTTTTTGTCCGAGCCTTCATGCACATGGGTGACCAGGCTGACGCCCGCAGCGACCTGATCGCCCGACGACTCGATGCGCCCGGTGGTGCTGATCAGCGGTGTGTCGAAAGTCACTCCGCCGCTCGCCTTGACGCTGAAGTTTGTGGTGTTCAGATCCACGGAATCGGTGGCATTGATCTGCAAGGTCAGGGTCTGCAACTCGATGACGCGATTGCGTTTGAAGTGGATGAAATCCCCCTCATCGGTGTGCAGCGCCACTTCGCCGTTCTTCAGACCGGTCAAACGAAAACGCCGGTCCGAAACGCAGATCACCACGCCGTGTGATCGGTCGCCGCCGATAAAAGCGGTCAAGCCCTCCGCGCCGGGATGCGGGTTGGAGGTGTAGCCGTACGGCTCGAAGTGTTCGAGGCCGTCCTTCACTTCGTTTGCAGTCAGGGTCATTTGCAGGGACTGAATCGCCCCGGCCGGGTTGACCAGATTGACGACTCCGCGGACGAGCGTGTTCAGCAGCTCTCTCATGTCGAAGGCTTCCAGTAGGTAATAAAAATGGGTGAGCGATGGTTTACGTGGCGTTACTCAAGCTTTTTAGGCTCAGGCAGAAACGCTTCGATGGGCGCGACCGTGAGGTCTGCGGTGGTGCCGCTTTCCCCCAGGTTGTACTGGATCTGGCTGATCAGCATGTCCCGGTCATCACCGATCAAATGATCGACGATGCGCACGATCATGTTTTCCCGCCACAGGTCACCGTTCGATTGCCGCCACCCCTGAATCTTGTAGGTGCGGGTCAACGCCTTGCCCTTGCGGCTGGCGCGCTCCCAGTCGGCGCGAGATTGAGCGAGTGTCTGGGTCAACTGGTTCTGCTCATGAATGTGCTTGAGCCGATTGCGTGGTGGCGTGTCGTCGAAGGCAAAGGCCTCGACCTGTGCTGCTGCACTGGCGGGCTCTTTGTCTTCCCGTTTGCGCTGCCCCGTGACACGGTATTGAGAGAACACTCCGGAATAGTCCAACTGCGCAGAGCCAGTAAGAATATTCTTCCCGAGCTCCAGGCGGTCAACCGCCCGACCGCTGCTGCCGGGAGCAACAATCACTAAATGCCCCTCGCCGTCATCGGTGGAAAACAACCGGGAAAGCGTGAGTAACTTGTCGATGGACTCGAACACCGTTTCGCCGGGGGTACTGTGGTGACTTTCGAGCCTGGCAGTCTGTGCCACCTCACTGAGCACCTTGATCCCATAGGGTTCAGCCAGCGCCTGAACAATGTCCTGCACGCTCTGTTTATTCCACTGAGTAACAGACCCTGTTACCGCGCAATCCACCAAATCTGCGGTCAGCGACCGCCCGGCAATCGCGCGGGTCACGCTGTTAGCGTCGTAGCTGACCGGGGTCGAATACACGTGTCCCGTCAGCACAAGATCCCCGCCAATGCGAACCTTGCAACGGGCGCCTTGCCTGATCTCAACTTCCATGTCCTTGCCCGGCCAGCGCCAGGACACGCCCAAGGTAAACGTCCGCGCCTGCTGCTCAATACCGGCAGAGATGCTGACTGTTTTCCAGCCACGGTAGTCCGTGCCATCAACGCTGAGCGTGACGACGTTTTGCGAGTCCATGGGTTACTCCTGAGCGACTTGAAGGGTCGCCGCTGGCAAGAAGCCTGGGTGAGAAATGCTGTTACGCGCGACGATTTCATCGCCGCGTGTGGCGTCGGCAAACTGCCTGAAGGCCAGCACCACCGCGGGCACAGATTCTTTGGGCGTCACGTCAACGAGGTTTACCCCTGAACGCGCAACGGCGGTCAGGTGCTCCCTCATACGTTTGCGAACCGCTTCAATGCGCTCGAAGTGCTCGTGATCAGCCAGCAGCGCAGCTTGCCAAAGAGCATCGCTGAGAGCATCACGCAGTTGCATGATGTCGGCCGCCACCGGTACTTCGGGATGCGCTACGGGCGTTGCAACCTGCTGCTCCAGGCTGGGCACCCCCGGCAACGGCGCAGGTGCTGCAACCACCGGCATGGCCGAGGCCAGACGGAGGGCATCGGCCAGCACCCCGTCACGCACCAGCTCTCGCGTAGCGGTAACGGTGGCGACCGTGGCCACACCTCCCGCAGCCGTTGCCGGACTCACCAGCCCAAGCACCGTTTCCACCTTGGTCATGGCCTGGCGTTGCGAGGTTTTGAAGCGATCAAACTCGCCAGTCATGCTGGAAAATTGCGCGCCCAGCATCGTCGACAGGTTTTCCGGAAAGTTGGCCAGTGTGTCGGCCAGCGAAGCCGCCGAGCTGACAAAACCGGTCAACTGACTGAACTCGCGCTGAATAGCCAACTGCACCCCGGCGACACCGTTTTGTAGCGCCGTCATGCTGATTTGCGCTTTGTTGACCAGTGCCATCGCGCTCTTGTATCGAGCCAGTGCTGAATTCAGAAAACTTTCGTTCTCCATTTCCAGCAACCTGGCCGTATTGGCTACGCCGACCGGATAGCCCTTTTCCCCGGCTTCGATGAACGTAAGAGCAAACCTTACAATGCCGCCTTCCACACGCAACTGTTTGACCTGACAGCCTTCGGTCGCGGTCACGGTCATGCGCCCGAACCAGGGGTGAATCAATTCCCCAGAACCGGGTTGATCCAGTGCGTGTAACAGGTTGTCGCGCTGTACGAAGCAATCGTCACCGATGACAAAAGCCTCGAACGTTATCGCCCGGGTTTTACGCCCCATGTCTTCGACCAAGGGCCGATCACGCTGGGGATATTCATGCAACTGCGTACGCCGCCCCACTGTCGTGCTGTCGCTGTCGACCCAGAAGCCGACGCCACGGAACGAGGCCGACCGCAGGTCATCCCGCCAAGTCTTGCTCATGTCGCTGTCCTTTATTTCGAGAGGCTACTGCTGCGAAAGGCTGCGAACGCCCCTTTGCGATATCGAGAAGCCCGGC
Organism: Pseudomonas viridiflava; assembly: GCF_900602065.1. Taxonomy (GTDB): domain Bacteria; phylum Pseudomonadota; class Gammaproteobacteria; order Pseudomonadales; family Pseudomonadaceae; genus Aquipseudomonas. The sequence goes on from NZ_UWFN01000265.1 coordinate 586,838, forward strand.
TGATTGGTTTGAGCCTCGCCAACGGTGGTCCCCGGCGGCGCGTTCTGGAACTGCACGGTCAACGCGCCCTGCAGGCTCATACGGTTGTTGGCCGCCGCCTGCTGATTGAGCGACCCGGCCATGATCAGGCTGCCGGGCGCACCGGCTTGCTCAGGTGAACGCAACAGTGAAGCAGCTGATGCACCGCCCTGAGTGAGATTGCGCTGTGCTTGTTCGTCGCGGACGAGCTGGGCAGCGTTGGCTTTCACGAACTGGCCTGTGCCACCGCCGATGTTCGTATTGACCTTGACAGCCCCGCCACCAAATAGCGCCAGCATCGGCGAAACTATAGGTTCAAGGGTCGTCCACAGGTCTTGGAACCAGGCAGTAATCGGCGCCCAGTTCTGAATAATCATTCCCAGCGGCGTCCAGGAAAAGATGGTCTTCATCCCTTCCCACGCCATCACTCCTGCGGCCTGAATCGTCGTCCATACCTCCTGAAAGAAGCCCGCAACCGATGACCAGTTGGCAATCAACAAGCCTGCTGCCAGAGCAATCCCACGAACGATGAGCCCCACAGGATTATTACCAATAACAGCGCTCATAAAGGCGCTGGCCACCGTCGCCGCGACCACCGCCAAACGCAGGAGCGTAAAGCCCGCTGCCGCCCCGGCGATGCTTCTGACCAGCCCGGGATTGGCCTCGGTAAACTCTGAAACCTTGCTGATCAACGGCCCGATCGTGCCGAGGAAATCATTGACCGGCGGCAACAGCGCTGAACCGATGGCAATCCCCAAACGCGTTGTGCGGTTATCCATCACCTGCAGCCGACTTGCGGTTGTCTCAGCAGTGGCGGCGTAAGCCTCCTGCACCGATCCCGCATACTGCTGACTGTTACCAACCAGATGGAAATTACGCGACAGCGTGTCGAGATCAGCCACTAGCAGAGCAGCCGATTGATCACCGAACAACTGCGACAACATCGCGCCCTGCTGGCCCTTCTCCAGCGAGTTCAGCTTGGTCAGCACATTACTGATCGTACCTTCGGCATCTGCGGACATGCCTTCAGACACCGCTTGCGCGTCCAGCCCCAACGCCTTGAACGCCTGCTTCTGGCCCTCGGTTGCGAGAGTGCCTGCGTTCAGTGTTTGCGCAAAATTGCGCATGCTGCTCGCGGCCGCCTCTTCGGAAGCGCCACCCTTGGCGAAAACAGCGCCCATTGCGGCGGCCTGCCCTGAACTCAATCCGGACGAACCTGCGGCGGTGACGATGCGGGAAACTTTCCCCGCGTCCACACCATCGGCCTTCCCCAACTGAGTGATCTGGTCGGCCAGGGCCATGGCTTCCGTCTGGTTCAGTTTGAAGTCTGTCCGCCATGACGCCATCATCGCGCCGGACTGTTCTCCGGTCTGATCGAAGGCAATGCCCATCTTCAAGGCATCTTCGGCGAACGCTTTCAATTCCTCTCGGGCAATGCCCGATTTCCCACCCAACGCAAACACTTGCGCGATGCCCGCAGCGGACACCGGCAGTTTTTCCGACAGGTCGAGCACGTCCTTGCTCATCGCCTTGAACTGCTCGGGCGTCTGAAAATCAACCGCCCGCCTGACCTTGACCATGGAGCTTTCAAAGGCAATAGCGGCTTTAGCGCCATCAACGAAGGGCTTCATCAGCCCCTCCTTGCCGGTCAAAGTATTCATGAAGGGAATGTTGCCCAAGGCGCTCAAGGATTTACTCAGGGTCGAGATTTCTTTCTGCGCGTTTTTGAGCTGGGGCGACAGCTTGTCGACGCCGGTCATGACCACCATGACTTGAATGTTATTAGCCATTATTCCCCCGTTGCTCTTCGAGTATTCGAAAGGCATGCCACTCGCTTTCCAGAATTACATCCAAAGGTCTTCCCATGAGCACCTCAGGGTCCGACCTCCAGAAGTAAGCGAGGTCGTACACCACGCCGATCAGGTCGGCGACGCCACCGAAGCGCTCTGCAGGAAAAAACCGATGATTTTCCACACCAGGTTGTTCAGGTCCGCCAGGTCCAGTTGGTTGACTGACCCCGCCGGAATGGCTGCGCACACCGCGATGTATTTGCAGGCCGCTTCGATATCCGCCACAGGCATCGACGAGTCGGAAAGCGTGTAAGGCAGCACCTTGATCGCCCGGCATTCTTCAGCCGTCGGGCGACGCAGGTGCAGCTCGGTGAGTTCCTGACCGTGTGCCTTGATGGCGACGGCCAGGGTAAAGGTCTCTTTGCTCATCACTGCCAGTCCCCCGAGATGCCTTCGAATTTGAGGCTGACCTTGCCGTCCTCACTGGTGCTGGTCATGTCATCCACCGCGTACGCGCCGCTGAGCACGTAAGTGGTGCCGTCGTTAAACTCGGCGGTGACCGTCATGTTGGTGCCAGTCTCGATTTTTGCCCGTGGGAAATCGACGGTACGAATCGCGTCAACTTTGATGAACGGCGTGACTTCGTTTTCCTTGAAGTAGCCGACCACAACGGTTTCACGCTTGACCCGGGACATCGGTACTTCTACCGCGCCCGTGATAACCAGCTGTTCGCCGTCGACCTTGATGTAGCAAGTACCCGCAACTTTCTGACCCATGTGAATCTCCACTAAAAAAGCCCGCACAGGGCGGGCTTGGAATGACGTTTGATTAAGCGGCTCAGGCCGCGTCGGAATACTGCAGGCGGAACTGATACAACAGCGCGAACACGCGCAGTTGGTTGACCAGATCCGGTGGATACAGCACGTTCAGGCGATTCGGATTGGTCGCGTCGCGCTCAACGATAAGGTTGTCCTTGAAGGCGTCGATGTTCTCGACAATCCCCAGACGTACCAGCTCGCCATAAGCCGCGATCAGCTCACCGCGGATGACCTTCGGCGTCACCATGCGCTGGCCCGGGCCAAATTTGGTGCCGTCGTTCGCCAGTTTGTGTCGACCGTATTTGCTGGTGATGCGGGTGCGCAGGAAACGCAACACATACGCCGACTGGTGCAGCGGCTCGCTGTCCAGGTACGAGTCATCCGGCTGGTTGTACGCGTTACGCTGATACGTGGTGATCGCGCGCTGGATACGCATCGCGCTGCCCGAATATTCGAACGTGGCGATGCCGCTGCCGAGCAACGACTGGTATTCATCCAGCATGAAACGGTCACTGACCGCCGCAGGCTCGATGGCCCCCAACGCCCCCGATTGCGTCGGGCATGCAGGGTCGGCGCTGATGAACACGGCGGTGCGTGCGCTGAACTGCGCAGCGACTTCCCACACAGGCTGCGGAATGCTTTTTTCCATGGCACCGATAGACACCGATGGGTCATTGCGCAGTTTGCCCGCAGCTACCAAAGCACCCAAAGTACCGCGCTTGGCACTGTAAACCCGACCGTAGATCTGCTTCGCCCAGGACCAGCGGCCCGAGGTGAAGTCCATGGTGGATTTCCAGTAATCCAGCGTTGCAGCGTCGGTCCATGGCTGGCTGATGAACTCGAACGGTTCATCGCCGAGCGCGGCCAGCGCGGCGGCCATTTCCGGCGTACCCACACCACCGGCCATCGCAGCCACAACGACTTCCAGACCGGCTGGCAGTTGCTCACCATTGGCAGCACCCAGTCGGTTGAAGCTCAACTGGATATCGTTGCCCAGCTCGCCTTTGAACTTGCTGACCAGCGTGACGACGCCCGCTTCGGCGGTAGCAGTAACCGGCAGATCGGTGGCCGCATTGATAGCGCTCAGCAACGCAGTGGCTGCTTCAGCGGCCGTGGCCAGTTCAGGCACGATGGCTCGCACACGCACGCCGCCGACATACAGGTTCAGCAGGCCGGCCGCCGTGGCGGTACCGGTCAACGTGACCTTGCCTTGCGCATTGGTGCCGGACTCGATCTTGAGTGGCAGGCACCAGACCTCGCCCGCAACATCGATCTTGCGATGCGCTGCGTGCATGGCCCACAACATCGAACCGGCGCCGCCAATGGAGCGCGCTTCGGTGCTGCGCGAAATCAGCACCAGGCGGCCGATATCTTCACTGGTGGCATCGTCGTTGACCTGACCGATGATCAGGCGTCGCAGACTGGAAGCACCGCTGTTGGCCATCGAGTTATCAAGCTCGGCGTAGAACAGTGGTACACGAAGGTCGGATGGAATCTGGCTGAAACCTACAGTCATTTGGCGGCACTCCCTTTCGCTTTGGGCAGGCTCGCAGCCATACCCACGATTACGTCTGCATCATTGATCCGTCGCTGCCAAAAGGCAGTCAGCGGTACTTCGTAGCCCTCGACGGACAGCAGTTCGCCGCCCCGGGCCGGATCCGGAACAGCCCGGCCTTCGGCAGGTTTCACATGTACTCGTTTCACTGGGGTATATCCTCACGGGTTTTAAATTCGATGCGGCCATCCGGGCCGCTATCAGTCAGGTTTTGATCGACCATTGGGTCAATGAAGTCGATGTCCATATCGACTCCCTCAAGCAGTGGAAGGCCATCGTTGAACTGCTCCTGCCACGTTTCGGGAGGCCCTGCCGGGTCGCTGCGACCCAACATGAACTCGGTGAAAAAACGGAACTGGTAAACCACCCGGTTATCGTCAATCAGCAACATCGAGCTACCGCTGTACTGCAAAGGATCGTCTTCAGCCTCAGGCTGAAAGCCCACCAGAGCGGCCCATAGCTGAACGCGAATGCTGTGAAGTTCCTGAGTCGCGGCCTGGCCGTATTGATCACGGTTAGCCAGCGCCACGTTGACCTGGTATTGCTCACGAACGACGTGCCGGACCACATTGGTGGTGGATTCCTGTGCGGTGTCACCCGCCGTCAGGACATAAGCCGCGGGCATCGCCAGTGGGTCATCAGTGCGAGCGCTGTCCCACTGCAGGCCACCGGTGACACGGCCTTGAAAACCGGGGCAGCGCTCGCTTATCTGCGTAATCAAAGTTGTTACGTTCATCTCAGAACTCCAGTTTCAGAACTCCAGACACGACAAAGCCCCGGAAACGGGGCTTTGTAGTAGTCGTAAAAAGTGGCTAAGCAGGCCCTGTGGATCGGGGCTCTCAGAGGTTCCGAGGGGGGGGTAATCGTTAGATCAGCAGCCCGACATCTTCGTCGGGCTGCTATCCAGTGGCGCGCAGCGTCTCTCAGTTGGTGATGAACAGGTCAACACTTGTGGAATCGCAGGAGTTGTCAGCCTTTTTGTCGATGACTAGATAGATCAAAGAGGTAGTGGTAACCGCCACATCATTCACCTTGATCAGCGAACTCCCGCCATTTGCAAAGCTGCCGGACTGCAGAACGGTATCGCCCAGGTTCAGGGACCATTTGATCCCGTCACCGCAGGCGTTATGCAGGTCGTTGAGACGCCCCAACACATTGATGTTCCCAGCGATCGGACTGGCCCAGCGGACGATGGTCTGAAAGCTGGAGCCTGGGTGAGCGTAAATATCACCCTGCTTCAGCACGTAGTTCGTACCAGAGCCGCTGAGAGTGAAGGTTTTTTTGGCGATACTGATAGAACCGGCTACTGAACCTTCTCGCCAGCAAGTGACCGGGCTGCCGTTGCAAGTGTCAGCAAAAAACGTCGGAAACAGCGTGTAATTTGCCGAAGCATTTACCGCTGTCTTGTTCTGCATGAAAGACCAGGGCGAACTCGGCGGGGCAGCTTCAGTAGCGATATACATATCACGAGCCAGGTTCCACGACTGAGCCGCAGCCCAGGTATTTACAGAAACAAAGGACGACAACAAGGCCGTAACCAACAGAAGCTTTTTGTACAGTTTCATAGTTCACCTCAAGGTATGAATTTGGACATCGATCAGTTGCGCGGACTATCCGCACGCTGGTCGCTCAGAGGCGATGACTCGGGGCTCTCGGCCCTCACATGATTCAACGTCCCGCATCGGGAACATTTGATCTGGAGTTCGGTGTACTCACCCACTCGGGCAAGAAGTCTTTTGCACTTTCCACATCTGCAATCTTTCAACATATGCGTAATCCTTTGATTTATGCCGGGCCCTGCCAGGCTCAATCCGAAGTCGCCATCCTGTTTTGCGCTGCAACGCAAAAGCCCCGCGAACGGGGCTTTGCTGTGCTCATAAAAAGTGGCTCGGGAAGCCCGGCGAATACGGGCTCTCCGAAGTTATCCGCGCTCAGGTATCCGGGTCACTGACCGATCTTCCAGACTTGCGCCAGGTTGCCGTTGCTCTGGTAAACAGAGCCGACAAATACGGCCAGGATCATCACCAGAGGCCAGGCCTGAACCGGCATGACCAGCATGCCTTTGCAGATGTAAACCATCACCGTGCCAGCGCTGACCATGACCAGCCAGGCCAGACAGCTCATGTTTCGGCGAAACCGTGCGCCTTTGCGGCGAAACGTGAAGAGCCGAACGAACAAGCCCATGCACAACCAGAACGTCACCTGGGTAAGCAGTGCGCTAATCAAAGGCTTATCCATCCTGACCTCCAGGCTGCCCGGTCTCTAATCTGCCGCGCCGTTTGATTGCTGCCAGCGCCACAGTGACCACCAGCACGGAGGCCCCGAATGCTGCAGGCCCTGAATACTTGAAAGGACGAATCCCCCAAATCTCGAAATCCACCAGAGCGGGGGCGAACAAATAACCCATTACAAATGACACCAGCAGAAAGACCATCCGCTTCCAGACCGGCATTTCTTCTGTGGTGGTAAAGAACACCAATGCGCCCGCCAATGCGCCGATGGCGGCGAGCGTATCAATGCCTGTCAATAATCCTGCGAAACCCGCACCGGCCGCACCAGCGACCACGACAGATGCGGCCGTGCTCGCTGGCTCGGCCATGCTCATACTCCATTGCTATTCCCGAGGGGAAAAAGAAACCCCGCCGAAGCGGGGTGGGTGACTGCCTGTAGAGGCCCGATGACGTGGCTAAGAAGCCTGCCTGTCGCTGCTGCCTCAGGCGTAAATCTCAGATCGTGCCGCCTTTGTACCTCCCGCCGGAAAGCATGGGAAGTGCTGATTTCAGGGTGGTTCAGATGCGACGGGAACGCGACAGGAATGTGACCAGAACACGACAAAGTAGCTCGACGAACGGTTGGTTGTGCAGCCTGAGCCGGTTATTCCAGAGACTGAACCTCGGTGAGCGATTACAAGATTGGGTTCAGTCTAGAAAGTTGTGTTTGGCGGGTGATCGCCCGTTGCTGGTACCGCGTTGTCGCGCAGCAAACATTGGACCTGTAGGAGCTGCCGGAGGCTGCGATGAGGGTATGTCAGGATAAATGCTTCGCAGTCTTCGGCAGCTCCTACAAGTCGATGAGTTCCAGCATGCTTTTTATAGGCTGGACGGAGCGCCGCGCTTGCCCGTACTCGCCATCACGATCGACATCACTAACTCATGCAGTCGCTGCACCCGGTTGCGGTAAGTCCGGTCAGCGCCTTCGGCAATCCCCGCGGTGCGCATCTGCTCGCGCACCGGCACCAGTTCGCAATAGCGTTGTGTGGCAAGTCTGGCCAAAGCCGCCTGACCCGGTGTGCGCTGCAATTGAGCGACGGCACGGTCTATGGCTGTGGCGATGGTGTCCATGCCTGTGCCACCGCCATCCAGAATGCGCGAGCCCGGTGTGCTGCGCGGTGGTGCCCCACCCCACTCGATCAATGCCCCCAACTGGCTGCCTAAACCGCCACCCAAACCTTGCTCGCGGGTTTGCTCGCCCCAATGCACCATCAGCTTTTCGATTTCCTTGATCATTGTTGTTGCTCTCCATCAACTCCATACCCGCACAGCAGGCATCGTGAAAAACCCAAGGCGTGATTAATCAACCTGGCTGAAGCCAGGCAAATCGTTGCGAACCTGTGGGATGAACAAAAAGATTAGCAATCGCTAATATTTACATCAATAGCAAAATGTAATTTACTGTCTGCTAACGCAAAGCGATGATTGAGCCATGGATATTTACGAACAACGCCTCAGAGCCCTTCGCCATGCTATGGCCGGCCTCACCCAGAAGGACTTCGCCAACCAGTTCGGCCTCGACGCTTCTTATCTGTCGCAGCTGTTGAACGGTCATCGAAAACTAGGGGAAAAAGCGGCTGCTACCTTGGAGGGCAAGATCGATCTCGCCCCAGGCACACTGGTCTCTCCAGAGCCTTCGGACAGCGGTGACCTGCTGGAGCGAGAGAAGCCAAAAGCAGCAGCACCCGTCGACACCCGGAAAGTCATGGAGTCTTTGGGGTTCATCACCATCCCGCATCTGAACGTGGCGGCCTCGATGGGCTACGGCCTGGTTCCGGAACATCAGGTTGAAGTCATCCGTGAAATGACGGTGCATCTCGACTGGCTGAAAACTCAAGGCATGTCGTACTCAAGCCTCGAAAACCTGGCGATCATCACCGGCGATGGCGACAGCATGGAAGGTACCTTTCGCGACGGCGACTCGCTGCTCGTTGATCGAGGCATCACCGAAATTCGAACCGATGCGGTTTACGTGTTCACTCTCGACGGCGATCTGTTCATCAAGCGCCTACAGAGAATGACCGGTGGAGCGCTGCGCATGATTTCGGACAACCCGGTTTATCCGCCGATCATGATCGATGGCGCTGACCTTGAGAAAATCCATATTCAGGCGCGGGTATTACTGGTCTGGAACGCCCGAAAGCTGTAGCTCTCAATGCGATCTGTAACAAGCCCGCCGATGCGGGCTTTTTAATGCCTCACAGAAAAAAGAGTACACACGTACTCTTTTCTCTTGCCGATTGGCCCTCCGATATTTACTGTATGTATATACATAACACCAAGGAGGAACTCATGTCCAAGACGCAACCCAGAGCGCTCGTCCCCCCAACATCACTGGAGATGCTGGGAGCGCGTATTCAGAAAATCCTCACATCACCTGCCGCCCGTAAGGAGCATGCCGCGCTTGTTTACAAAGCGCCGGACGAATCTCAAGAGGACTGGGATCAGATCATGGATGCCATCACCGAGACCGATGGTGTGTACGCAGCCCTTCAGGACGACGGGTCTGTCCGCGTCTTCTGGGATGTGCCCGCTCAAGACTGAAGGACAAAAGGCGCAAGCAAAGAAATATTTAGCAAATGCTATTGTATAAATAATTAGCTGTTGCTAATTTAACTTCGTACCCAATCATTACCGAGTACGAGACATGAAAAAACCAACGCATCACCCTCGCTGCCAGGTGTACTTGCACCCGGCAGCCACTTCGAATCCTGCTGCGATCCACGCTATCCAGCAGCAAGCCGGACTTTTACTGATCATCACACCGAAAAAAAAGCGTGCACAGAGCAACGCACCGTTAACACGTACGGATGAAATCAACCCTTGGGGAGGTGACGTAGCATGAGCCAGACACTCAACCAACTGCGGTCTGAATTCGCAACGCCGTGCCCGACGTTAAGCGCCGTTCGGGAACGGTATTTCTCCCACATATCGAGCGATCGCTACCTGATGCGAAAAATCAGCAATGGCACAATTGCCCTCAAAGTCACTCGACTTGGCGGCTCCAGCAAAGGTCAGCCTGTCGTGTATTTGCACAATCTTGCGGATTATCTGGATGCTCAGGACCAGTTACAGGCCGCGTGACCCGAGACCGCCGCTGTCACACAGCGGCATCACGCTCATGCTCACCAGGCAACAATCGCGCTGACATATCAGCCTGGAGCTCAAAAATTGGATTGCTTTGCTTACATAGAGAAGCGTCTATCTCAACGGTTTTCGTCACAACATTGATTTTCATCATTTTTTTCGGCTCATTACTGGATATTTCCAAATAATCAGCTAGGCGGCCTCAAGCTGAACCGTTTAACGTCGATAGGCTACTAACGTTTCCCTTCCGACAGGCCCCTCGCATGAACCTGAGAAACCTCAACATCGCCCCCCGGTCGCTGCTTTGCTTTGGCTTTTTTGCCATATTGATTACAGCCTTGGGTCTGTTCTCCTTGCAGCAGTCCACTGGTTTGAAAGAGTCACGAGAGACGCTGCAGGACAACGTACTGCCTACTATTCAAGCCATTGAACAGATCAAGACTGATTTGATGACCATCCGCCTGGGCAACACAGGTCTACGTGCGGCGCAAAATGCTGAGGGTGTCAAACGTCAGCTCGAACGCATCAGCCAGGCTCGTGCAAGCCTGGAAGCGGATGTCCGCAAGTTAAAACCTTTGCTGATCACTGAAACTGGTCAGAAAGCATTCTCCAGTATGGAGCAGCACCTGTCGGCTTACCTCGGTGTTCACAGCCGCTTCCTGGATGCCGTCGAACAAAAACGCGAAGACGTTATCAATGCGATGACGATTTCTACCGGAGAAATGACTCTCTCAGCGGACGTATTGAGTAAGGACATCACCGAGGTTTCGCGCCTGGCAAACCTGAAAATGGCTGAATCTGACGCCGCGGCAGACCAGACCTACTCCCAATCCCGTAACGTCACCATTGCCGCGATTCTGATCGCACTGGCCGCGACACTGGCACTGGCTGCGCTGTTTACCCGCAGCCTGGCTGCGCCAATTGCCAAGGCCTTGGCCGTTGCCCAGCAAATCGCCGCCAACGATCTCAGCCAGCCGATCGACATTGATGGCAAGGACGAACCAGGTCGACTGCTGCAAGCGCTGTCGGTGATGCAACAAAACCTGCGCCGCACACTCGGTGAACTGGGCGACTCCTCGTCGCAACTGGCATCGACCTCCGAAGAGATGACCGCCGTTACCGAGGACTCGTTGCGTGGTGTGCAGCGTCAGAACGATGAAATCAATCAGGCTGCAACAGCCATTAATCAGATGAGCGCAGCGGTTGAAGAAGTAGCACGCAACGCTTCGCTGGCGTCCACAGCTGCGCGTGATTCGAGCCAGTCGGCAGAAAACGGCAGCAAGCGTGTCGGCGAAACCGTGAGTGTGATCAATGAGCTGCACCAGGCGGTCGGTGTCACCGCGGTCGAGATCGACGGCCTGGCCGTGCAGGTTCAAGGCATCAGCGGCGTGCTGGACGTGATTCGCGGTATTGCTGACCAGACCAACCTGCTCGCACTCAACGCGGCGATTGAAGCGGCACGCGCGGGTGAAGCCGGTCGTGGTTTTGCGGTGGTAGCGGACGAAGTTCGCGCGTTGGCGCATCGTACTCAGCAGTCCACTGCCGAGATCGAAAAAATGATCGCCTCGATTCAGGACGGTGCCGGTAAAGCAGTCAGCGCCATGGGCCACAGCAGCGAACGCGCACGCGCGAGCCTTGATGTCGCTGAAGCGGCAGGTCTGGCACTGGCTGAAATCACCGCGGCGATTGTGCAGATCAACGAACGCAACATGAGCATTGCCTCGGCAACCGAAGAGCAAGCACAAGTCGCCCGCGAAGTTGACCGTAACCTGACCAGCATCCGCGACCTGTCCCTGCAGACATCGGCAGGTGCCAACCAGACCTCGGCAGCCAGCAGCGAGCTGTCGCAACTGGCGGTGGGCCTGAATCAGCTGGCGCTGCGCTTCAAGATGTGAGGATGAGCTGCGCCGTGCCCCTGACACGGCGTAGTTTCACGGAAACATTGGAACTGTAGGAGCTGCCGAAGGCTGCGATTGCGCTGTGTCAGCGATAACTGATCGCAGCCTTCGGCAGCTCCTACAGAAATGCATTCCAATCCTGAGGATGCATTTAGCTCTAAACCCTCACCCGCCGCTCCACCACTATCTCCGGCAAATCCAGACGTCGCATATACACCCGCAAGGGCTCGCTGATGCGCAAGCGGTCGTCGATGTTCTGCTCTAAAAGCAGTTGAAGGCGATCCCGACTGAGGGTCATGAGTTCATCTTTCCCGGCCGTCCAGACGAATTCACAGGCCGGAATAATGCCGTCATCGCTGACATCCATGCCGAACGAATCTTCGCTGAAACGCACGATGTATCGCTGTGCCTTGTGGTGGTAACCGACGAAGCCTGCGAGGTCATCGGCTGCTTCGCAAATAGCGCTGGAGGTGGTTTTCATCAACAGTTCTGCCTCAATGAGTGGGGCGCTATTCACAGTGCGCGGCGGAAGATGTCTTCTATTTGCGCCTGATCAGCAGGGCGCGGGTTGGTCAGGCCGCAAGCGTCTTTCAAGGCATTGGCCGCCAGGATCGGGAAATCCTCTTCCTTCACGCCCAAGGCAGTCAGCCCCGGTGGAATGTCGATGGAGCCCGCCAACGTACGAATCGCGGAAATCGCGGCACGGGCTCCCTCCTCCGGCGACAGACCACGAATGTCAGCACCCATGGCATGCGCCACATCTGTCAGGCGCGCCGGGCAGACCCTTGCATTGAAACTCTGCACATGAGGCAGTAATACCGCGTTGCACACGCCATGCGGCAAGTCATAGAAGCCACCGAGCTGGTGAGCCATGGCATGCACGAAACCCAGAGACGCATTGTTAAACGCCATGCCCGCGAGAAACTGGGCATACGCCATGTTTTCTCGTGCCTCCATGTCTGATCCATCGTCCACTGCACGGCGCAGATTACGGGCGATCAGCGCCATAGCCTTCAGAGCGCAGGCATCGGTGATCGGCGTGGCGGCGGTCGAGACATAAGCTTCGATGGCGTGCGTCAACGCGTCCATGCCGGTAGCAGCAGTCAGTGATTTGGGCATTTTGGCCATCATCGCCGGGTCATTGACTGACAACAGCGGTGTCACGTTACGATCAACGATGGCCATTTTTACGTGGCGTACTTCATCCGTGATGATGCAAAAGCGGGTCATCTCACTCGCCGTGCCTGCCGTTGTGTTGATGGCGATCAACGGCAATTGCGGATTTTGCGAACGGTCCACTCCTTCGTAGTCGCTGATATGCCCGCCGTTGGTGGCGCACAACGCAATGCCTTTGGCGCAGTCATGAGGCGAGCCACCGCCCAGGGAAATCACGAAGTCGCATTCCCGCTCACGCAAGAGCGCCAGGCCGCTCTCGACATTGCTCACCGTCGGGTTGGGTTGCGCACCGTCGAACACCACCGAGTCAATGCCCTGCTCCACCAGCAGACCGGCGATGTGGGCAGCGAGCCCAGCCTTGGCCAGACCTGCGTCGGTGACAATCAGCGCTTTGAGGAAGCCGTATTTACGGATCGCCTGCATGGCCTCATCGAGACAGCCGAGGCCCATGATGTTCACGGCGGGAATGAAAAAGGTGCTGCTCATGATGGAACCTCGGCGTGGTCGCCTGCGCGTGGAGAATGCTTACAGCATGCGCGCGCCGAGGAAGGGTGAATTGATCTGGCTCAATGAATGAAGAAGCAAGCACGCCACCTGTAGGAGCTGACGAGCAACGCGAGGCTGCGATAGAGGTGTATCAGACAGGTCGCTATCGCAGCCTCGCGTTGCTCGTCAGCTCCTACAAGGGTTTTGGTGTCATTTGATAAACCCATCCGCCTGCAGCAACGTTTCCAGGCATTGTTCCTGGATGCCGTAGAACACTTTCAACTCCTGGATTTTCGCCAGAATTTCAGTGGACTTGAGCGGCTCGGCGCGCTTCACGGCCAGAATCATCTTGTTCTTGTTGGTGTGCTCCAACGAGATGAATTCGAACACTTTGGTCTCGTAGCCACAGGCTTCAAGCAGTAATGCACGCAGGCTGTCGGTGACCATTTCAGCCTGCTGCCCCATATGCAGACCGTATTGCAGCATCGGCCGCAGCAGCGTCGGGCTCTGGATTTGCAGACGAATCTGCTTATGGCAGCACGGCGAACACATGATGATCGACGCGCCGGAACGAATGCCCATATGGATGGCGTAATCGGTGGCGATGTCGCAGGCATGCAAGGCGATCATCACGTCCAGTGCGCTGGGCGCAACGCTGCGTACGTCGCCGCATTCGAAGGTCAAACCCGGATGCTCAAGCCGGCCTGCTGCGTTGTTGCACAAGGTGACCATGTCCTCACGCAATTCAACGCCAGTGACCTGACCGTCAGCCTGCAACGTATTGCGCAGGTAATCGTGAATAGCGAAGGTCAGATAGCCCTTGCCCGAGCCGAAATCCGCCACTTTGATCGGCTGATCTAGCTTGAGTGGTGAAGACGTCAGTGCGTGGGAGAAGACCTCAATGAACTTGTTGATCTGCTTCCATTTGCGCGACATGGACGGAATCAACTCATGCTGCTTGTTGGTCACGCCCAAATCAGTCAGAAACGGTCGGGTCAATTCCAGATAACGCTTCTTCTCGCGGTCATGACCCGCAGACGGCGCTTCACGCTCCTGCTGCGCTTTGCTCTTGAACAGAGTGCTTTTGCCTTTCTTGCTGAACTCCAGCTGGACCTCATCGGTCAACGACAACAAGTGCGCGTTCTTGAATGATTCGGGCAACAGATCGGCAATGACCTGCACCGCTTCCACCAACGGGAAGTTCTTGGTGATATCACGGGTCTTGTAGCGATAAACGAAGGACAGGCAAGACTGATCCTTAACGGTCAGCGCTTTGATGATCACCCGCTGCAACTCGGCTTCGGCGCCTACGTACTTGGCCAGTACCAGCTTGATGAACGAGTTCTGGGAAAGACTGTTTTCCAGCAGGCTCAAAAACTGCGCACGATGATCTGGCGCGGGCTGGGTCGAAGTAACTGTGACTGACATCAAAAACGCCTCGAAACGAGCAGATAGCAAAGGCGGCTATTTTAGGCGGGTTAAGGCGTTGAAGGTTGGATTAATTGAAGGGCGCTGGTCTGGAAGAATGAACTCGGATTGGCGAGCCTATCGTCTGTTTGTTACTTTTTGATTCCGAATGGCTGAAGTGACTTTAGCCAAAACTGAAGTTCCCCTGCATAATCCGTCGCCTACGCCAAGATGTCGAAAACCTGCGCTACAGATACTCGGTGCGATGATAAGCGCAGCGGCAATCTGCAGCCCTGGCCGACATGCAATACCAAAGGTCTAAACCCATAAAATATGGCTGCCTGTTATTTAATGCGAGTTGCGGGCAAAGCCTTGAGAAATCATTCATGAATAAGCTGTGTTTACTCGGCCTTCTGGTCGGTCTGGCCAGTCAGCCAGTGTTGGCTGCAAACAATGTCAACGCCCCGGCGGCCAATAGCCAGGCCACGCTGCAAGCAAAAAACGCCTTCATCGCCAACTTGATGAAGCAAATGACCCTCGACGAAAAGATCGGTCAACTGCGCTTGATCAGTATCAGCCAGGAAATGCCGCAGCCGATGATTCTCAAGGAAATTGCTGAGGGCCGCATTGGCGGCACGTTCAATTCCATTACCCGCTCGGAAAACCGCCCGCTTCAGGAAGCAGCTGTCGCTAAAAGCCGCCTGAAGATTCCGATGTTCTTCGCCTATGACGTGATCCACGGTCATAGGACCATTTTCCCGATCAGCCTGGGTATGGCTGCCAGCTGGGACATGGCAGCCATTGCCGAGACCGGCCGTATTTCGGCGATTGAAGCCAGTGCCGACGGTCTGGACATGACCTTCGCACCGATGGTGGATATCTCCCGCGACCCACGCTGGGGCCGCAGCTCCGAAGGGTTTGGCGAAGACACCTATCTGGTTTCGCGCATTTCCAAAGAAATGGTCAAGTCGTTTCAGGGCGCTAACGTCGCTTCTGCCGACAGCATCATGGCCGCCGTCAAACACTTCGCCCTGTACGGCGCAGTAGAAGGCGGTCGGGACTACAACACCGTGGACATGAGTCCGACGCGCATGTATCAGGATTACCTGCCGCCGTATCGCGCAGGTATTGATGCAGGCGCGGGTGGGGTAATGATCGCGCTCAACTCGATCAACGGCGTACCTTCCACGTCAAACAACTGGTTGCTGCAAGACCTGTTGCGCAAGGATTGGGGCTTCAAGGGTGTAACCATCAGCGATCACGGTGCGATCAAGGAATTGATCGACCACGGCGTCGCCAAGGACTACCGCGAAGCGGCAAAACTGGCCATCAAGGCTGGCGTTGACCTCAGCATGAACGACAAGGCTTACGGTGAAGAGCTGCCTGGCCTGGTCAAGAGTGGTGAAGTGTCCGTGAAGGAAATCGACAACGCGGTGCGCGAAGTACTGGGCGCCAAGTACGACATGGGCCTGTTCGCCAACCCGTACCTGCGTATTGGCGATGCGGCTCAGGACCCGGCCGATACTTACTCTGACGACCGTCTGCACCGCGCCGAAGCGCGTGACGTAGCCCGCAAAACCCTGGTGCTGCTGAAAAACCAGAACGAAACCCTGCCGCTGAAAAAACAAGGCACCATCGCCGTAATCGGCAGCCTCGCCAAGAGTCAGCTGGACATGCTCGGCAGCTGGTCTGCCGCTGGCCGCCCGAACCAGTCGGTCACTGTTTATGATGGTCTGGCCAACGCTGTCGGCGACAAGGCGAAACTGCTGTATGCCCGTGGCTCCAACATCAGCGACAACGAACACATCCTCAACTACCTGAACTTCATTGAACATGAAGTGGAAGTTGATCCGCGTCCGGAACAGGAAATGCTCGACGAAGCGGTCAAGACCGCTGAGCAGGCCGATGTGATCGTTGCCGTAGTCGGCGAGTCTCGCGGTATGTCTCACGAATCCGCCAGCCGCAGCAGCCTGAATATCCCTGCAACGCAGCAGGCATTGATCAAGGCCCTGAAAGCCACCGGCAAACCGTTGGTCCTGGTGCTGATGAATGGTCGTCCACTGGTACTGGTCGACGAAGTCGAGCAGGCCGATGCGATGCTGGAAACCTGGTTCCCGGGCACCGAAGGCGGCAATGCCGTGGCCGACGTACTGTTTGGTGACTACAACCCGTCGGGCAAACTGGCGATGTCGTTCCCGCGCTCGATCGGTCAACTGCCGATTTACTACGCACACCTGAACACCGGTCGTCCGTATTCAGCGGACAAGCCTGGCAACTACACGTCGCATTACTTCGAAGAAACCAACGGCCCGTTGTTCCCGTTTGGCTATGGCTTGAGCTACACGCAGTTCGATGTTTCCGACATCACCCTGTCGGCCAAAGACCTGCCCCGCAAAGGCAAGCTGACCGCCAGCGTGACCGTCAAGAACACTGGCAAAGTCGCGGGCGAAACAGTGGTTCAGTTGTACCTGCGTGATGTTGCAGCGTCCATCAGCCGTCCGGTCAAAGAGCTCAAGGGCTTCGAGAAAATCATGCTGAAAGCGGGCGAAGAGAAGGTCGTGACCTTCACCCTCAGCGAAGAAGACCTGAAGTTCTTTAACCCGCAGTTGAAATACGCAGCCGAAGCCGGTGAGTTCAAGCTGATGATTGGCCTGGATTCTGCGACGGTTAAAGAGACGAGTTTTAATTTGTTGTAAGAGTGAGTTGTCGAGGGCAACCACACTGCCTTCGACGAATAAAACAATATTTGAGTACCGCGCAACATCTGTAGGAGCTGCCGAAGGCTGCGATAGCGATCTGATCCAGTTATCGCATCGCAGCCTTCGGCAGCTCTCCTACAAGACCGTGCCTCAATGCGGAATCCAGGCTGCCCCACTCATGCCCTCAACTTCCCGCCCCCTGCGCATAACCCTGTATGTCCTGCTGATTCTGGCAGGTGCGGCGGTGTCGGCCAGCCTTGCCATGCGTCATGCGCAACGCGCGGCTGTGGAGCAGGAAGCCACGCGTGCGCTGGATCAGCTTTCACTTTACGCCAACACCCTGCACACGCTCATTGAACGCTACCGGGCGTTGCCCGCCGTGTTGGCCCTTGATCCGGAGTTGCGCGCTGCCTTGAATGGCCCGATCACTGCCGTGTCCCAGGATGCCCTGAACCGCAAACTGGAAAAGATCAACGGTGCCGCCCAATCTTCGACCCTCGAACTGATGGATCGCAATGGCCTGGCTATCGGTGCCAGCAACTGGCGTCTACCGACCAGCTATGTGGGTCACAATTACGCGTTCCGCCCTTACTTCCAGCAAACCAAAGCCACCGGTGTAGGGCGTTTTTATGCAGTCGGCGTAACCAGTGGCATCCCTGGGTATTTCCTGTCCCACGCGGTCACCACTGATGCAGGCGATTTTATGGGTGCAATGGTCGTGAAGCTGGAGTTTCCCGATCTTGAACACGAGTGGGCCAAGGGCGATGACTTGCTACTGGTCAGTGACGCCAAAGGCATCGTCTTCATTGCCAACCAACCGCGCTGGCGTTATCGCGAACTGCTGCCCATCTCGGTAAAGGATCGCGCCGAACTGGCCACAACGCGCCAATACGACAAACAACCATTGTCTCCCCTGCCACGCACCGAGATACGCGAATTCAGCAAGCAAAGCCACCTGACTCGCGTGGATGGACCGGACGGCAGAGCCGATTATCTGTGGCAATCCATGCCACTCACGGGCGAAGACTGGACTCTGCACCTGCTGCGCAGACCTCAACTGGCCAGCGAAGACGCCCGCAACGCTGGCCTTGCAGCGGCAGGCACATGGCTGACCCTGATATTTCTGGGGCTGTTTCTCTACCAGCGTTGGCGTTTGGCACGATTGCGCGAAAGCAGCCGTGACGAGTTGGAGCGTCAGGTACAGGAGCGCACCCGGGACTTGCGCACCGCACAAGAAGGCCTTGTACAGTCCACTAAACTGGCCGCGCTGGGGCAGATGTCCGCAGCGTTGGCTCACGAAATCAATCAACCCCTGACGGCTCAGCGCATGCAGCTGGCGACCGTCCGGCTGTTGCTTGATCACGGACGTGTTGACGATGCCTATAAAGCGCTCGGACCGCTGGATCAACAACTGGTCAGGATGACGGCGTTGACCGGTCACCTGAAAACATTCGCCCGTAAAAGCCCCGGTGGACTGCGCGAAAGGCTGGATCTCGCAGCCGTCGTTGATCAAGCCCTGTTGCTGCTGGACTCACGGTTGCGCGATGAGCATGTCGATTGCGTCCTGAATCTGACGCGACCGGCCTGGGTACGTGGCGATGCGATCCGTCTTGAGCAGGTGCTGATCAATCTGCTGCGCAATGCTCTGGACGCCATGCGCGACAAACCGGTTAAACGCCTGGAAATCCGCATCCACCCTGAACAGACACGCTGGCTTATCAGCGTCAGTGACAGCGGTGGCGGCATTGATGAAGATCATCTGGCAAACATCTTCGACCCGTTTTTCACCACCAAACCGGTTGGCGATGGTCTAGGCCTGGGACTTGCCGTGTCTTATGCCATCGTCCATGAATTGGGCGGTCGGCTCAGCGCCGAAAACAAGCACGATGGAGCGCTGTTCTGGTTCAGCTTGCCCAACGACTATCTGGAGCCTGCCCCCGCATGTTGAACTCAGTAATTGTGGTCGACGATGAAGCTCCGATTCGCGAAGCGGTAGAGCAATGGCTGACGCTGTCGAGCTTCAACGTTCAGGTTTACAGCCGCGCCGAGGATTGCCTGGCGCAGTTGCCGGAGCACTTCCCCGGCGTAATCCTCACTGACGTGCGCATGCCGGGAATGAACGGTATGGAGTTGCTGAACCGATTACAGGCGATTGATGCCGACCTGCCGGTTATTTTGCTGACCGGCCATGGCGACGTACCCATGGCGGTGGACGCCATGCGTGAAGGTGCCTATGACTTTCTCGAAAAGCCCTTCAGCCCGGAGACGTTGCTACGTAACCTGCGACGCGCCCTGGAGAAACGCCAGCTGATTCTGGAAAACCGTCGCCTTCATGATCAGGCCGACTCCCGCACCCAGCTGGAAGCGACCTTGCTGGGCGTCTCACCCGGCCTGCAAACCCTGCGCCGCCAAGTGCTGGACCTGTCGCAACTGCCGGTGAACGTGGTCATCAGAGGTGAAACCGGCAGCGGCAAGGAAATGGTCGCTCGCTGCCTGCATGATTTTGGTCCCCGGGCGCACAAACCTTTTGTGGCATTGAACTGTGCGGCGATCCCGGAGCAGTTGTTCGAAGCCGAACTGTTCGGCCACGAAAGCGGGGCGTTTACCGGCGCCCAGGGCAAACGCATCGGCAAGCTGGAATACGCCGATGGCGGTACGCTGTTTCTCGATGAAATCGAAAGCATGCCGCTGGCACAACAGGTCAAACTGCTGCGGGTGCTGCAAGACAAGAAGCTTGAGCGTCTGGGGTCCAACAAGGCCATTGATGTCGACCTGCGTATCGTCGCGGCGACCAAGCCAGACCTGCTGGAAGAGGCCCGTGCAGGACGCTTTCGCGAAGACCTGGCTTACCGGCTTACGGTTGCCGAGTTGCGCCTGCCGCCACTGCGCGAGCGTCGTGAAGACATCCCGCTATTGTTCGCGCACTTCGCGAGTACGGCAGCGCAGCGCCTGGGCCGCAACGCCCCGCCACTCAGCGGCGCACAACTGGGCCAACTGCTGAGTCACGACTGGCCCGGCAACGTTCGCGAACTGGCCAATGCGGCAGAGAGGCAGATTCTCGGCCTGGAATCGGCCCCTCTGATGAATGGTGATACCGGGCAATCCCTCGCCGCCCAACAAGAGGCGTTTGAAGCCCAGTGCCTGCGTGCTGCTCTGACAAGGCACAAAGGGGATATCAAAGCCGTCCTCGAAGAACTGCAACTGCCTCGCCGCACGCTGAACGAGAAGATGCAGCGGCATGGTCTGTTGCGAGAGATGTTTGTCGAGTAGATCTGCCTCATGGGCATTTACTGATCAATCTGAAAACACAGTCCATGTAGGAGCTGCCGAAGGCTGCGAAGCTTTTTTCCTGACATAACGCCATCGCAGCCTCCGGCAGCTCCTACAGGTATTAGCGTTAGCGATGAGTCATCGGCAACTTTCCGCTTACGCCACCCCCTTCAATAAGCGGATTTCCGCTCATCCAGCTTGCTACATCCCCTCTAAACCGGCCTTTCTTCACATGGCACAGCTCCTGCTATAGCCATAGCAAGGTTGCGCATTGACGCGCCATTCTAAAAACAATGAATAAAAGGAACATGATGGACACTCCCAACTCTGCCCCTATCGGGTCGGCCAGCGCACCAGCGGCCGCAAAAACCACCTCAAGTCGTCTCAAGTCAATTTTCAGCGGCTCGGTCGGCAACATGGTCGAGTGGTATGACTGGTACGTCTATGCTGCCTTCTCCCTCTACTTCGCCAAGTCCTTCTTCCCCAAAGGCGACACCACTGCGCAACTGCTCAACACCGCCGCTATTTTCGCCGTAGGCTTCCTGATGCGCCCAATCGGCGGCTGGCTGATGGGGCTGTACGCTGACCGCAAAGGTCGCAAGGCCGCGCTGATGGCCTCGGTACTGCTGATGTGCTTCGGCTCCCTGATCATTGCCTTGACGCCGGGCTACGAAGTTATCGGCGTTGGCGCCCCTATCCTTCTGGTATTCGCCCGTTTGCTGCAGGGCCTGTCGGTGGGTGGTGAATACGGCACCTCGGCAACCTACCTCAGTGAAATGGCGACCAAGGAACGCCGCGGCTTTTTCTCCAGTTTCCAGTACGTGACGCTGATTTCCGGGCAACTCATCGCTCTTGCCGTATTGATCGTGCTGCAACAGACGCTGACCACCGAGCAACTGTACTCGTGGGGCTGGCGTGTGCCGTTCGTAATCGGCGCGCTGTGTGCGGTGGTTGCGTTGTTCCTGCGTCGCGGTATGGAAGAGACGGAATCGTTCACCCGCAAGAAGAAAGAAAAACCACAGGAAAGCCTGATGCGCACATTGATGCGCCACCCCAAGGAGCTGATGACCGTCGTCGGTCTGACCATGGGCGGTACGCTGGCTTTCTATACCTACACCACGTACATGCAGAAGTATCTGGTGAACACGGTCGGCATGAGCATCAGTGACTCGACCACCATCTCGGCAGCGACGCTGTTCCTGTTCATGGTGATCCAGCCACTGGTAGGCGCACTGTCGGACAAAGTCGGTCGCAGACCGATTCTGATCGCCTTCGGGGTATTGGGAACGCTGTGTACCGTACCGATCCTCACGACGCTGCATACGATTCAAACCTGGTGGGGAGCATTCTTCCTGATCATGGCGGCGCTAATCATCGTCAGCGGCTACACCTCGATCAACGCAGTGGTTAAAGCCGAGCTGTTCCCGACGGAGATTCGCGCTCTGGGCGTCGGCCTGCCCTATGCCCTGACCGTGTCGATCTTTGGCGGCACCGCCGAATACATCGCACTGTGGTTCAAGAGCATTGGCATGGAGACCGGTTACTACTGGTACGTCACAGCCTGCATTGCCTGTTCGCTGCTGGTGTATGTCTTCATGAAGGACACTCGCAAGCATTCGCGGATCGAGACTGACTAAGGTCATATCATCGCTAATGATGAAGGGCAGCCGCATTTTTTGCGGCCGCCCTTTTTTATCAGCAGCACGGCGTACCAGCTGCTTCCAGATCAGTGCAATTTGAGGCTAAAAAACCTGAGATATCCGCAAATTTAACAAACAATAAAATTTGTCAAGAGGGCTTATTACAAAGTTTTTCAGGTAAATGCACCACACTGATGCAATCCACCTCTCACAGCCCGAAAACAGCGCCCAGCGGCTTACTATCATTTTTAACGATGGTCGTTAGCAATCCTATTCACTTCTGAATAAATTTCAGGCGCGTAGCATTCACTCCATACCGAACTGACAAACAACTCGATTGGAGTAAACATCATGAAAACTAACAAACTGATTTTTGGTCTTGCTTTCTCTGTATTGGCTTCAAGCGCATTCGCTTCTCCACAACTGCCAAGCCTGCCAGGTAACGACCACACTAATGCGGTTGAGCAGACTTCGACGCTGACTGTTGCTGAAGGCGGTAGCAAACACACTAACGTCGGTGGCATTCGCCAGGCTTCTGATGGTGCTGATCACGTCGGTGCAAATCGTCTGGCTGCAGATGGTGCAGACCGCGTTGGTGCAAACCGCCTGACTTCCGATGGTGCTGATCACGTCGGTGCAAACCGTCTGGCTGAAGATGGTGCTGATCGCGTTGGCGCAAACCGCCTGACTTCTGATGGCGCTGATCACGTCGGTGCAAATCGTCTCGCTGCAGATGGTGCAGATCGCGTTGGTGCAAACCGTCGAGTGTAATCGCTCGACGTGTCCCCTTTAGCCCGGCCTCGTGCCGGGCTTAATCGTTTTTGAACCACGCAGAACTGTCAGGCACGGCGAATTGTCAGGCACTATGGACGCAAAATTTCATGCGCCTTAGCGGCTAAACAGGACCCTTATCATGTCTGACGATATTTACTCTTATGAGCCCTCCCAAGGCCATGGCCTGCCTCACGATCCGTTCAATGCCATCGTGGGCCCCCGCCCCATCGGCTGGATCTCCTCGCAGGATACCAACGGCAAGTTGAACCTGGCGCCTTACAGCTTTTTCAACGCGTTCAACTACATCCCGCCAATCATCGGGTTTTGCAGTGTTGGCCGCAAAGACAGCCTGAACAATATCGAACAGACCGGCGAGTTCGTCTGGAACCTGGCCACACGCTCGCTGGCAGAGGCCATGAATCAGAGCTGTGCCCCCGTTGCAGCTGACGTCAGTGAGTTTGAGTTGGCGAACCTGACACCTCTGGCATCGCAGATCGTGGCGGTTCCACGCGTGAAGGAGACGCCGGTTTCGTTCGAATGCAAGGTCACCCAAATCATCCAGCTACAGCGCGCCGATAAAGAGCTTGTGCCCAGCTGGCTGATTCTTGGCGAGGTGGTGGCAGTGCATATTGCCAAGTCGCTGCTCAAGGACGGGATTTACGACACGGCAGCAGGCGAACCTATTCTGCGTGGCGGCGGCCCGGCCGACTACTTCCAGCTGGGACCCGAAGCGCTGTTCAGGATGCACCGCCCTAAAGCCTGAGAATTGATTGAAGACAGATCAAAGCGTCTGAAATGACAGACCGCCCTCCGCATCAATGTCGACCAGACGGTCCAGCTCGGCAGTGGCTGCAACGTCGGCATCGTAGGCGGTCTTGAATTTCTGGCCTGGCAGTATCCGATGAAATACCGGTGCGCCACCGGCTCCCAGCCCCTTTACTGCGATAGCGGCATCGTAGCCACCCTCGCCCGGGACCACTGCGGAAACGGCTTCGAAGCCATTGAGTTCTTTGCGTGCCATGAATAGTGATCCTGCTTAATGCTTTAAAACAGGGGATTCTAACCGGCAGCGCTCAGACTGTGTTCATCCAGCGAGCGACTTCAATGTCTGCGCCATCAGGCGTGGAGAACGTTCGGAAATCCAGGCTGCTGACGCTATAGGTCTGGATGACGTCGGAAAACACTTGCAACTCAGGAGCGGCCAGCCAGCTGTTCATTGCTGCTTCACTGGCCCAACAGCCGGAAATCAGCCATAGATCCGGGTCCTTGAGTGAAAGCTGCAAGGTAAAACTCAGGCAACCGTCGGCGTTACGCGAGGGTTCGACCAGGCAGAGCAGACGCTCGCCCAATTGCTCGCTTTGACCTGTCCTGGCGCGGGCGAAAACCAGATGGCTCACTGTTGATGACTGAGGCATGGTCATGGCTCCTTGTGTATCAGGATGATTTTCAGGGTTTGACGGCAGGAACCGAGATTAGGGCCTGGGCGCAATCATCGTTAGTCGGTTCCTGTCGGCTTCTTGCCTGATCCTGCAGCACTGCTGAAACGGCCCTAAGGACATTGCCTCATCCGGGTGGTCACTCTGAACAGTACCAGGCAATGCTTGATCCGATCCTGCGGCCCGAATGCTGCACACCGGCAGGATCAGGCAATCATCCCGCAGGATTGGCGTAGTGCTTTGGCTTGCACAAAAATAAGCTGGGCACATTAACGAAGGATTAAGGACTCCCCATGTCGCAACTCCAACACCCCACAGAACCGGTCAGCGAAGACATGGAAAAGCAGCGTGCAGAACTGGCTGAGCTGATTCGCCGTTTCGCGCCCTCTGAAGGTGCTTTCCAGACCGCAATCTCGCCCCTGCACATGGTGCGTTATGAAAGCCCGGCGCAATCGCTGCCTAGCCTTATCCAGCCTGCGCTGTGCATCTTTGCTCACGGCAGCAAAGAGGTGCGCCTGGGTGATGAGACCTACACCTACGATCCGCTCAACTATCTGGTGTTGTCCGTGGCATTACCTCTGAGCGGCAGAATCCTTGATGCCACTCCGGAAAATCCAAACCTGGCGCTAAGGCTGGATATTGATCCTGCGGACATCAACGCATTGATTGCCGAAGCAGGCCCCATGAGCGTCCCTACCCGTCCCAGCGGACGCGGTCTTTATATAGAACGAATCGATGCGCAGTTGCTGGATGCGGTGCTGCGTCTTTCAAAGCTGCTGGACAGCCCGAAGGACATCTCCATGCTTGCGCCGCTGATCAAACGCGAGATCCTCTATCGCCTGCTGCGCAGCCCTCAAGGTCACCGTCTTTATGAAATCGCTATCACCAGCTGCCAGACGCATCGCGTAACCCAGGCGATCAGGTGGCTCAATCAGAATTTCACTGAGTCATTGCGCATAGAAGAACTGGCCCGAGAGGTGAACCTGAGTGTTTCAACCCTGCACCATCGCTTCAAAGCGGTGACGGCAATGAGCCCGTTGCAGTATCAAAAGCAGCTGCGACTTCAGGAAGCGCGACGTTTGATGCTTGCCGATGGCCTCGATGCTTCGGCGGCTGGTTACAAAGTTGGCTACGAAAGCCCTTCGCAGTTCAGCCGGGAATACAGTCGACTGTTCGGAGCCCCGCCGCTTCGCGACCTCGCTCGACTGAGAGCGACGGTTTAGCCTGGTGTGGCGGGGCTCTCTCAAGGAGCTCTTTAGCAGGCCCCGTTACCCAGCCACCATCGCCCTCATCCATGCACCTTGATCAATCTCGATCAAGGTCGGCCCTGGCCGTTCCACCGCGACACGCAAAGCAGCCTTGAGCGAGTCCACGCCTTCCACCGCTTCAGCCTCGCACCCCAGCGCTTTGGCGACGCCGATAAAATCGGGCGTATAAATATCCACGCCTACAGGCTCGATAGCACGATTGACCATGTACTTCTTGATCTCTTCGTAACCCTGGTTATTCCACAGCAGGATGATGATCGGCGTGCGCGCTTCGACTGCACTGGCCAGTTCCGCCAACGTGAACTGCAGGCCTCCATCGCCAATCAGGCAGGCCACCGGACGCTGCTCCCCCGCATCGACGCTCCCCAGCCACGCCCCTATCGCGGCTGGCAGCGCGTAGCCCAGCGTGCCGTAACCGGTGGAAGAGTTGAACCAGCGCCGCGGCTGATCCAGGTCCAGCGTCAGATTCCCGGTGTAGACCGGCTGGGTGGAGTCGCCCACGATGACCACCCCTTCAAGCACCTCCAATACCGTTCGCAAAAAGACCGTCTGCCCAAGGGTCGCCGCGTCCCATGACGCATGAAGGGTTTTGCGCAATGCGCGCACGCGGCTGGCGCCCCAGTCTGACAGGCGCTCGCTGAGTGTTTCGTGTGCCATCTCTGTGAGCAGCGCCTGTGCAGCAGCATTGGAATCAGAGACCAGCGCCACCGTTGGCGGGAAGTTACGCACGGTCTGGTCGGGATCAATGTCGATACGCAGCAGCGTTCCCGGGATCTTGAAATGCCCCTGAAAGGTGATGTCGTAGTCTGTTTCCGCAAGCTCGGTGCCAATCGCCAAGACGACGTCAGCGGCCTCGATCAACTCACGCGTCGGATCCAGTGCCTGAGTCGAGCCGATCAGCAGAGGATGACTGGCAGGCAGCATGCCTTTGGCGTTGATCGTCAGCGCAATGGGAGCATCCAGTTGCTCGGCCAGACGAGTCAGCGCGGCAGCAGCATCAATAGCGCCGCCTCCGGCAAGGATCAAAGGCCGTCGGGCGCCAGCGAGCAGGCGGCTCATTTGCGCAATGGCTGCCGGTGAAGGGCCGGCGCGGCTGACCCTGACCGGCTCGCAAGCCAGCAGCGCATCGGCATTCTCCACCAATACATCGAGCGGAATTTCGATATGGACCGGCCGCGGACGTCCGGCCTGGAATACCGCGAACGCCCGCGCCAGGACTCCCGGCAGTTCAGTGGCGGACATCAGTGTGTGGGAAAAGGCCGCGACGCCGGCAACCAGCGCACCTTGCGCGGGCAATTCATGCAACTTGCCGCGCCCGCCGCCCAACTGGTTGCGTGACTGCACGCTGGAAATGACCAGCATGGGAATCGAATCCGCATAAGCCTGGCCCATGGCCGTGGTGATGTTGGTCATGCCAGGGCCGGTAATAATGAAACACACCCCCGGTTTGCCACGGGTACGTGAGTATCCATCAGCCATGAAACCCGCACCCTGCTCATGTCGCGGCGTGAGGTGCCTGATACTCGAACTCGCCAGCCCACGGTAGAGTTCAACGGTGTGCACACCTGGAATGCCGAACACCCGCTCAACACCATAACCTTCCAGTAACTTCACCAACACTTCGCCGCAGGTTGCCATTGTTATTGATCCTCAATTGACCGGAAGGCGCTCCGATACGTGTTCACTTGAAACGCCAGTGCTACAGCTGAAAAAGCAAATATCGTGCTCAACGTACATTAGCTTCGACATGGCTATAACTTTTAAGGCATTCAGCCATGCCTGCTAGATCAATTCTTTCCTACAGCTTTAAAACGCCTGCCCTACACTTCTGATAATCCTTTCAGAACTGTCATGTAGTCGGAATGAGGGAAGCGGCATGAACATAAAAATAAAAAGATGCGTCACTGTACTGGGTATCAGCGCCGTCATCGCAGTGTATGCGGCAGGCGTATATCGCAATGAACTGGCCCGTCAGGCGCCGCAAGTCGCGACCTGCAACTTTGGTCATTGCGTCCCCAGTAATGCGACATTCAGCGCATTGCGATGAAACGAGGCTGAAGCGTTTAAGTCGCGAGAACTGTATGAGGCACCTATCGATTAGGGAGCTATCGGCTTAGACTGACTGCTTCCCCCGTCGGTATTCGGCGGGCATTACTGTCGATCAGGTTCTGCCTTGACCAGTCTTCCCCCCACCATGCCTTCCATCCGTAGCGTCCTGGTTGCGTTGATGATGGCCGTATTTCTCAGTGCGCTGGACCAGACAATCGTCGCCGTCTCCATTCCTGCCATATCCACCCAGTTCAATGACTTCGACCTGTTGGCGTGGGTGATCTCCGCCTACATGGTGGCGCTGACTGTGGCAGTACCTATCTACGGCAAACTGGGCGACTTGTATGGTCGGCGCAAGCTGATGCTGTTCGGGCTTGGGCTCTTCACGCTGGCATCGCTGTTTTGCGGCATGGCGCAAAGCATGGAGCAATTGGTACTCGCGCGGGTTATTCAGGGGATTGGCGCGGGCGGTATGGTTTCAGTCAGTCAGGCAATCATCGGTGACCTCGTGCCACCGCGAGAGCGAGGACGCTACCAAGGCTATTTCAGCGGCATGTACGCTCTGGCCAGTGTTTCGGGTCCATTGTTGGGGGGCGTCATGACGCAGTACCTGTCCTGGCGTTGGGTATTCCTGATCAACCTGCCACTGGGCGTGATCGCCTGGTGGTTCGCCAAACGTACCCTTCTCGGCCTGCCCGTCCCGCAACGTAAACCCGTCATCGATTACCTTGGAACAGTGCTGATGATTATCGGCCTGAGCGCGCTGTTGTTGGGCATCACTGAAATTGGCCAGGGCCACAGCTGGCGTGATGGGCAAGTGCTGACGCTGCTCGGCGTGGCACTGCTGGCCCTGATCTGCTTTGTCTGGTACGAACGTCGCACACTTGAGCCTCTCCTGCCGATGCACCTGTTCGCCAACCGTAGCGCCGTGCTTTGCTGGTGCACGATTTTCTTCACCAGTTTCCAGGCTATTTCGCTGATCGTTCTGGTGCCGCTGCGTTTCCAGACGGTCACCGGCGGTGGTGCCGACAGCGCTGCAGTACACCTTTTACCTTTGGCGATAGGCATGCCGATGGGGGCTTTTTTTGCTGGCCGTCGTACGTCTCTCACCGGCCGCTACAAGCCGATGATCCTTACCGGCGCGATGTTGATGCCGATAGCGATCCTGGGCATGGCGTTCACGCCGCCGCAATCGTTGCTGCTGACCAGCCTGTTCATGATGATGACGGGAATTGCCAGCGGCATGCAGTTCCCGACCTCGCTCGTCGGGACACAAAACTCGGTTGCGAGAAACGACATGGGTGTGGCAACCAGCACCACCAATCTGTTCCGCTCTCTGGGCGGTGCAGTGGGAGTGGCCATGATGTCTGCGCTATTGCTGGCAATGCTGCAAGAAACCGGGCTGAGCGGCGTCACCACAGGTTCCATCGGCGGCGCTGAGGGCGCATCCGGCAATGTCCTGATGGACAGCCTCAACGCCGCCAGCGGCCCTGCCCTGCAAACCTTGCGTGATGAACTGTCGCTGACGTTCCGCCACCTGATGATCGTCAGCGCAGCAATCTCGCTGTTGGGCCTGGCTGCCGCACTGGCGATGCCCAACAATCTGTTGCGGGGCAAGGAGCACAAGGAAGCCTGAAATGAGTTTGGGTCGAACGGTCCTGTGAGAGCCGGGCTTGCCCGCGATAAGCACAACCCGTGTTATCTGAAGCACTGCATCGCTGCATCGCGAGCAAGCTCTGCTCCCACAGGAACTACTTGCTGTAATACCCCACCGCCACCAGGTAATCCCCAACCTTGCGCGCATACGCATGCTTGTTCTCTACCTTGCCGGTTACCGGGTTGCGCCAGCGGTATTCGTATTCAGCGGCGTCCTGTTTTTCGATCAAAGCCAGCATCGGTTCGCCAACAGGTTTGCCCTCAGGGTCTTTTACCTTGCGAAAGTCAGTATTGATCAGTCGCAGATTGGTACCGTGCGCGACGTAACGCTTGCTGTTCAGATCGACCACGAACACATAAAGGTCATCCTGCAGAAAGCCGCCTCGCAGGCTATTAATCGCACTGAGGGTGCCTTTTTGGTCACGATTCAGTTCACTGACTGCTTTATCCAGCAATGCCCTGGCTTGCTCAGGCGAAGCCCGAGGAACGTAGTAGCCCACCGCGAGGATCCGCTCGCCAACACGCTGGAAGTAAACACGCTTGCGCTCGACCTTACCGTCAGCCCAGTTATGCCAGCGGTACTCGGCCTGCTGCACACCTTTGCTCTCGGGGGTTTGCAAAACTTCCTTGAACGCCTTTTGCAGGTCCGGCTCCAGCACCTGAGATACATCCCGACCTATCAGCACCACCGAGGGACCCCCGCTGGCGAGCATGACGCCATGAGTGTCGACAACGAACACATAGCGCTCCCCGTCAACGAACTCGCCTTGACGGCTGAACTCGGCAAATGATTTGTCCCCGGCCTGCTGGTAGCGTGCCACTGCCTTCTCCAGCAGCGCCCTCGCAGCAGGCCCCTGTTCCGGGCTCTCGACGCCGGCCCCGGCCTGGCCAAGCCAGGCGGAGCATAGAAACCCCAGGACAACACCGAAACGTCGTGGCGAAAACTGCATGACAGGCCCCCTCATTTTTATAAGTCTGTGCAGAGCTTAGCCAAACGCCGGATGATGAAGAATCATTCATGAGGAAGAGGTGAGCGCCGCCGCTCCGTCACCCGCTGAAATCAGTCCAGAACCACTGGGTTCGATCCGCTTTGAGGTGCTCGAAAGCGGGCATGACTTCACCTTTATTGAAGAAACGGCGAGAGCGCGCCATGGCGCTGCTGAACCAGTGCCCGGTCTGCGGGCATGGTTGACCGGCACGTACCGAGGCCATGGGTTTTTCATCGAAACGTGCATACCACTGGGCAGTGGACTGCTCCGTAAAACCAATCCCGCGCCCCGGACAAGGGTGCAAGCACCCGGTATCCTGCACCCGGATGGGCTTGAGTACCTTATTGACCGCCATATAGGCGCTCGACGGCCCCTCGCCCCTGCTCCCCAGCATCGGCAACACACCCGCACGAATCATAAGGCCGCTTTCATAGGTGTGAAAAACCACATCGCTGTTAGCACTGAGCACACTGCGCAGCCGGTCGCTGCCTCCCAACTGCTGAACAAAGCGGCTGCCCAAAACGCTGTACCAACTGACGCCCTTGATCCGGTCCAGCAAACGCAGGCTCTCCATATGTGGGCCGGCGTCCACCATCAAGCCCACATAACGTTGCGCCAGCTCGTACTCCAGAGGCAGGTATCGCAGACCATCGCCCGGCAAGACACAGACGAGACTGCCATAGCCGTGCTCGGCCTGGGTCTGATTGCACAGGTACTTGATCCACCCCTCGTATACCTTGGCTCCGTCCCTTTCCATGAGTACGGTCCACGGCAGAAGCATTTTCAGGCAAGAGTGATCAGTGGCCGCCTGGCTCCGGGGAGGAGCCATGACCGATATGCAATGAGTCGCGGCCTCAACTGGCCGGGCACTGGAAATCGACCATAACAGTGGCTGGTCAGGCGAGCTTTCAAGCACTTGCCGTCGGCAGATGGAAAAACTGCTGGGGGACAGCTTTCGGAGCCGCTGATAAGACTGCCATTCAAGGGCGGGCCGAAACGTCTCGTAAAAATGCGTAAAACACGCTTCGATCCGTTGCCGGGCCTGCGCTGTATGGCCTTGCTTGAAGTACAACGTCGTCATCAACCCAAGTCGGGCAGCAGGTCGGCACTGCGCAGCGTCGGTCAGTAATTGATTGGCCTGGCACTTGAGCCTTCCCAGAGTTCCTGATGCTTCAGATACGGTTTGCAACACGTTTTTATTCTCCCGGTCATCCAGAAACAAGAATGCGACGGAAGAGTGAAGGGAGTTGCCAGCGTGAACAATACGGGAAAAGCACTTTGGGAAATCAGCTACACACTTCAAGAAGTGTCCTACTCAAATCCTACAAAAATAGCCTCTGCCGAACGCTTTCGACTAACCACAGTCGTAGTAGCATTGCGACACCAGTGTAAGCAGTCGGTAAACTGACTGGGCAGTCACTGCATATTTCGATATAGATATGCAGTGCGTTTGGCGGGGGAGAATCTGACAGAAGTTTCAGGTGCGTAGCGCGGGACTTAGGCGCAGCATGTCAAGCCCGGCATCCACCCATTTTTCGGCCCTGTCATTGAGCGAGTAGCTGTCCGGGACAAGCAGCCACTGACCGAGCATGCCATCTATATAAGCATGCAGGGCGATGGAGGCGCGGACGGTATCCAGGTCTGCAGGCAGTTGGCCTTTGCGGACCGCATTGCTCAATGCCAGGCCAATACGGTCGTTGCACTCCAGGGCATTAACCTGACGCTGGTGGCGAAAGTCACACATTTCATCGGTGAATTCGCATTTATGAAACAAGATCTCGTTAATGCGACGCGTTTTTGGGTCCAGTGTAATTTCATGAAACAAATGAATGAGCAGTTTTTTCATGCAACCCAATGGGTCGGCTTCGTCCTCGCTCTCGCTCGCCCTGGCCATCTCTTCCAGAGGCTCCTGGATGCTGTCGAGCATCGCCTGCACCAGATCAGCTTTGTTGCTGAAATGCCAGTAAATAGCGCCGCGTGTCACACCTGCCAAGGCTGCGATGTCCGCCAGAGTCGTACGCGCAACACCTCTCTCATAGAACGCTTTTTCAGCGGCCTCGAGAATTTGGCTGCGGGTAACCTGAGCTTCCTCTTTGGTACGACGGACCATGGCATTAAAACCTCATTGAAAATGCTACACACCACGAATCATGTGGCACTGAAGCAACACCGGGCGGCATTTGTATCGCCTTGTCCCGAACCTGCAATCCCCGCCCTGCGCGGCTTCGCGGCACAGGATAAGGTATTTACAAACAACCGTGAATGTAAGTATATTCATTAGCCTACTACTTATCCAGCCAGAATTTTTCACACCCTTTCACTTTTCTTGAGCACCCAGGCTCCTGACCCGAGGATCTTCATGCAATTCAAGCCAGCTGTTACCGTACTGGTCACTGCCGTCGCCCTGGCAACACTGCTCAGTGGATGCAGTAAAAAGGAAGAAGCCGCAGCTCCTGCAGCTGCACCTCCTCAGGTCGGCGTCGTGACCATCAAAGCTCAGCCCTACACCCTGACTTCGGAACTGCCGGGCCGTACCACGGCTTACCGCATCGCTGAAGTTCGGCCACAGGTCAACGGCATCATTCTCAAGCGTCTGTTTACAGAGGGCGGCGATGTCAAAGCCGGCCAACAGCTGTATCAGATTGACCCAGCGCTTTACGAAGCCACCGCCAATAGCGCAAAAGCGACTCTGCAATCGGCGAAGTCTTTGGCAGATCGCTACAAGCAACTGGTCAACGAGCAAGCGGTGAGCCGTCAGGAATACGACACGGCTCTGGCCTCCAGTCAGGAAGCCCAGGCCACTCTGCAGACTGCCCAGATCAACCTGCGCTACACCAAGGTGATGGCACCGATTTCCGGCCGTATCGGGCGTTCCGATGTGACCGAAGGCGCACTGGTTACCAGCGGTCAGACCAACGCCATGGCAACGATCCAGCAACTGGACCCGATCTACGTTGACGTGACTCAGTCGTCCACCGAGATGCTCAAACTGCGTCGCGACCTGGAAAGCGGCAAACTGCAAAAGGCAGGTGACAACGCGGCGTCGGTCAAGCTGACCCTTGAAGACGGCAGCGAATACAGCAAGCCGGGCAAACTGGAATTCTCCGAAGTTTCGGTAGATCAGGCGACTGGCTCCGTGACCCTGCGCGCTGTGTTCCCGAACCCTGATCACACCCTGTTGCCAGGTATGTTTGTTCACGCTCAGTTGCAGGCTGGCATGAAAAGCGAAGCCATCCTTGCTCCACAGCAAGGCGTGACCCGTGACATGCGCGGCAAGCCGTCTGCCCTGGTGGTCAACAAAGACAACAAGGTTGAACAGCGTGAACTCATCGCCAACCGCACTGCTGGTGCTTACTGGTTGATCGAGAAAGGTCTGGAACCGGGTGATCGCGTAATCACTGAAGGTCTGCAATTCGTCAAGCCAGGCGCAGAAGTGACGGTCAAGGAAGCGACCAACCTCACGCCAGCCCAGTCCGCTGAGTCCGCCCCTGCCGCCACTGGCAAAGGTGAGTAACCGATGTCTAAATTCTTTATCGACCGCCCCATTTTCGCCTGGGTATTAGCCCTGGTGATCATGCTGGTGGGTACGCTTTCGATCCTGAAACTACCGATCAACCAATACCCGGCCATTGCGCCGACAGCCATCGACATTCAGGTTACCTACCCAGGTGCTTCGGCGCAGACTGTGCAGGACACCGTCGTTCAGATCATTGAGCAACAGCTCAACGGTATTGATAACCTGCGTTATGTTTCCTCGGACAGTAACTCCGACGGCAGCATGACCATCACCGTGACCTTCAATCAGGGTACCAACCCGGATACCGCTCAGGTTCAGGTCCAGAACAAGCTCAACCTGGCCACCCCGCTGCTGCCGCAAGAAGTACAGCAACAGGGCCTGCGCGTTACCAAGTCGGTGAAGAACTTCCTGCTGGTAATCGGTCTGGTTGCCGAAGACGGCAGCGGTCTGACCCGGGAAGACTTGTCCAACTACATCGTTTCCAACATCCAGGACCCGATTTCCCGGACGTCCGGTGTGGGTGACTTCCAGGTGTTCGGTTCGCAATACGCCATGCGTATCTGGCTGGACCCGGCCAAGCTCAACAACTTCCAGCTGACACCGGTTGATGTGAGCACGGCGATTTCGGCACAGAACGTTCAGATCGCCACAGGCCAGTTGGGCGGTCTCCCTGCCCTGCCCGGCACCCAGCTGAACGCCACGATCATCGGCAAGACACGTCTGCAGACACCTGAGCAGTTCGGCAACATCCTGCTCAAGGTCAACACCGACGGCTCGCAAGTACGCCTGCATGACGTCGCCCGTATTGGCCTGGGTGGCCAGAACTACAGCATCGACGCTCAGTTCAACGGCAAGCCGGCTTCAGGTATGGCGATCAAACTGGCTTCCGGCGCCAACGCTCTGGACACTGCCAAGGCCATTCGCGCCACTGTCGCCAACCTGGAGCCCTTCTTCCCGGCTGGCATGAAAGTGGTTTACCCGTACGACACCACACCAACCGTGACCGAATCGATCTCCGGGGTTGTTCACACCCTGATCGAAGCGATCGTGCTGGTGTTCCTGGTGATGTACCTGTTCCTGCAAAACTTCCGCGCCACCGTGATTACGACGATGACCGTGCCGGTGGTATTGCTCGGTACATTCGGCATCCTCGCAGCGTTCGGTTTCACGATTAACACCCTGACCATGTTCGGCATGATTCTGGCCATCGGACTCTTGGTGGACGATGCCATCGTGGTGGTGGAGAACGTCGAACGGGTCATGGCCGAAGAGCACTTATCGCCCAAAGAGGCGACCAAGAAATCCATGGGCCAGATCCAGGGCGCACTGGTGGGTATCGCCATGGTGCTCTCGGCGGTGCTGCTGCCAATGGCGTTCTTCGGCGGGTCTACAGGGGTTATTTACAAACAGTTCTCGATCACTATTGTTTCGGCAATGGCCCTGTCGGTTCTGGTTGCGCTGATCTTCACCCCGGCGCTGTGCGCCACCATGCTCAAGCCCATTGATCCGGAAAAACACGGCCAACCCAAAAAAGGCTTCTTCGGCTGGTTCAACCGTACGTTTGATCGTGGCGTAGACAGCTACGAGCGCGGCGTGAAACGCATGGTGACTCACAAGCTGCCAGCGTTCGGCGTGTATCTGCTCATCGTTGCGGGCATGATCTTCCTGTTCACCCGCATCCCGAGCGCGTTCCTGCCGGAAGAAGACCAAGGCGTGATTTTCGCTCAGGTTCAAACCCCCGCGGGCTCGTCCGCCGAGCGTACGCAGAAAGTCATCGACGAGATGCGTACCTTCCTGCTCGACAAGGAAAACGGTGAAGGCAACGGCGTGAACTCGGTGTTCAGCGTCAACGGCTTCAACTTTGCCGGTCGTGGTCAGAGCTCGGGCCTTGCGTTCGTCATGCTCAAACCGTGGGACGAGCGTGACTCGGAAAATACCGTATTCAAGATTGCTCAACGTGCTCAGGCACACTTCGCCAGCTTCCGTGACGCCATGGTGTACGCAGTCGTTCCACCTTCGGTACTCGAACTGGGTAACGCCACCGGTTTCGACGTTTACCTGCAGGATCAGGGCGGCGTAGGCCACGAGAAACTGCTGGAAGCACGTAACCAGTTCCTCGGCATGGCGGCGCAAAGCAAGATCCTTGCAGGCGTACGTCCGAACGGTCTGGGCGATGAGCCGCAGTACGAGCTCACTGTCGATGATGAAAAGGCCAGTGCCCTGGGCATTACCTTGTCAAACATCAACCAGACCTTGTCTATCGCTCTGGGTGGCAGCTACGTCAACGACTTTATCGACCGCGGTCGGGTCAAGAAAGTCTACGTGCAGGGTGAAGCGGCCAGCCGCATGACCCCTGAAGATCTGGGCAAATGGTATGTACGCAACGACGCAGGGACCATGGTGCCTCTGTCGGC
This sequence comes from Pseudomonas viridiflava, assembly GCF_900602065.1. Lineage (GTDB taxonomy): Bacteria > Pseudomonadota > Gammaproteobacteria > Pseudomonadales > Pseudomonadaceae > Aquipseudomonas. Next base: position 623,055 of record NZ_UWFN01000265.1, read on the forward strand.
TATTGCCAGCGGCAAATGGATCTACGGTTCGCCGAAGCTGTCGCGTTATAACGGCGTAGCGGCAATGGAAATTCTCGGTACACCGGCTCCGGGCTACAGCTCGGGTCAAGCCATGGCGGAGGTCGAGGCGATTGCCAAGAAGCTGCCATCGGGTATCGGCTATGCCTTCACCGGCCTGTCTTTCGAAGAACGTTTGTCCGGCTCCCAGGCGCCTGCGCTGTATGCCCTGTCGATGCTGGTGGTGTTCCTCTGTCTGGCAGCCCTGTATGAAAGCTGGTCGATTCCGATTGCGGTCATGCTCGTTGTACCGCTGGGTATCATCGGTGCACTTATGGCAACCAGTCTGAGGGGCCTGTCCAACGACGTGTTCTTCCAGGTCGGGTTGTTGACGACGATCGGGCTGGCGGCGAAGAATGCGATCCTGATTGTCGAGTTTGCCAAAGAGCTGCATGAACAGGGCAAGAGTCTGGTGGATGCGGCGATGGAAGCCTGCCGCATGCGTCTGCGCCCGATCATCATGACCTCCATGGCGTTCATCCTCGGCGTGGTACCGCTGGCGATCTCCACCGGTGCCGGTTCAGGTAGCCAGCACGCAATCGGTACGGGCGTAATCGGCGGTATGATCACCGCCACCGTCCTGGCAATTTTCTGGGTCCCAATGTTCTACGTTGCCGTGTCGTCGATGTTCAAGAGCAAGTACGACAAGGAACACGAGAAACAAACATCACATGATGAGGCTGGCCAATGAGCAAGTCCCTGATCTCCCTGGCAGTCACTGCGGTCATTCTCAGTGGTTGCTCGTTGATCCCTGAATACAAACAACCTGCGGCTCCGGTCGCGGCGCAGTACCCGCAAGGACCGGCCTACTCGCCGACCGAAGCGGCGAACGTCGCGGCAGCGGAACAGGGCTGGCGTCAGTTTTTCCATGACCCGGCCCTGCAACAGCTGATCCAGACTGCACTGGTCAATAACCGCGACCTGCGTGTCGCGGCGCTGAACATCGACGCTTACCGTGCGCAATACCGCATCCAGCGTGCCGATCTGTTCCCGGCTGTTTCTGCCGATGGCAGCGGCAGCCGTCAGCGTTTGCCAGCCGATATGTCGACCACTGGCCAATCAGGCATTACCAGCCAGTATTCGGCCACGCTGGGCGTCAGTGCCTACGAGCTGGATCTGTTCGGCAGGGTGCGCAGCCTGAGCGAGCAAGCCTTGCAGACGTACTTCTCCAGTGAAGAAGCCCGTCGCAGCACGCAGATCAGCCTGGTGGCCAACGTCGCCAACGCTTATCTGACCTGGCAAGCTGATAAAGAGCTGCTCAAACTGACAGAAGAAACCCTCAAGACCTACGAAGAAAGTCTGCGTCTGACTTCCCGTAGCAACGAAGTAGGCGTTTCTTCGGCGCTGGATCTGAGTCAGGCACGCACCTCGGTGGAAAGCGCCAAGGTTGCTCTGGCCCGCTATCAGCGTCAGGTCGCTCAGGATCAGAACAACCTGACCTTGCTGCTCGGCACTAACCTGCCGACCAACCTGCCGCCAGCGCAGCCACTGAGTGCCGACCTGCTGAGCGTTTTGCCAGCGGGCCTGCCTTCGGACCTGCTGCAGCGTCGCCCGGACATTCTGCAAGCCGAGCACACCCTGCAAGCTGCCAACGCTAATATCGGCGCGGCCCGTGCTGCGTTCTTCCCAAGCATCAGCCTGACGGCCAATGCGGGCACGATCAGCCCCGACCTCTCCGGTCTGTTTGATGGCGGTTCGGGTACCTGGCTGTTCCAGCCAAGTATCAATATTCCGATCTTCAACGCCGGTAGCCTGCGTGCCAGTCTGGATTACTCGAAAATCCAGAAAGAGATCAGCGTTGCCAACTACGAGAAGGCGATTCAGACCGCCTTCCAGGAAGTCTCTGACGGCCTGGCTTCACGCAAGACTTACAACGAGCAGTTGCAAGCCCAGCGTGATTTCGTCAACGCCAACCAGGACTACTACCGTCTGGCTGAGCGTCGCTACCGGATCGGGATCGACAGCAACCTGACCTTCCTCGATGCTCAACGCTCGCTGTTCAGTGCACAACAGTCGCTGATCACCGACCGTCTCTCCCAGCTCACCAGCGAGGTCAACCTGTACAAGGCCCTCGGCGGTGGCTGGTACGAGCAAACCGGACAGGCCAAACCGATAGATAAAGAGAAGCCAACAGTTCAGCTGTTCTGACCCCTGTTCTGATAAGCGACTCACAAAAAAAACCCACCTCATCGGTGGGTTTTTTATTGGGTCAGATAAACGATTTATCAGTGATCGTGATGCAAGTAAGCCGGTTGTTTCGGCAGTCGTAGACTGAACAGGAAGGCAACCGCCATCATGATGGTCACGTACCAATAGAAGTTATTCTCCACGCCCTGATTCTTCAGACTCAGCGCAACGTATTCCGCTGAACCACCGAACACCGCGTTAGCCACTGCATAAGCCAGGCCGACACCCAGCGCACGAACCTGCGGCGGGAACATTTCGGCCTTCACCAGGCCGCTGATCGAGGTATAAAAGCTGACGATCGCCAGCGCAAAGGTGATCAGCAGGAACGCCAGAAACGGGTTAGTTGTGGTTTTCAGGGTCATCAGGATCGGCACCGTACACAGCGTACCCAGCGCACCGAACCACAGCATTGAGTTACGACGCCCGATCTTGTCCGCCAGCATGCCGAACAAGGGCTGCATGCACATGTACAGGAACAGCGCGCCGGTCATGATGTAACTGGCGGTTTTGGGGTCCATGCCGCCGGTGTTTACCAAGTACTTCTGCATGTAGGTGGTAAAGGTGTAGAAAATCAGCGAGCCGCCAGCGGTGTAACCCAGCACCGTGATAAACGCTGCCTTGTGATCACGAAACAGCGCGCTGATGCTACCGGCATCTTTGTCCTGACGCATTTCAGCGGTGGTCGTTTCCTCAAGTGAACGACGCAGGAACAGGGAGATCAGCGCAGCGACGGCACCGATCACAAACGGAATCCGCCAGCCGTAGGCACGCAGTTCTTCAGTGCTGAGAAACTGCTGCATGATCACCACAGTCAACACTGCCAGTAACTGACCACCAATCAGGGTCACATACTGGAACGAGGCGAAGAAACCACGCTGTCCGCGCAACGCCACTTCACTCATGTACGTCGCCGTAGTGCCGTACTCACCGCCCACCGACAGCCCTTGAATGAGGCGCGCCAGTAGCAGCAATGCCGGTGCCCAGACACCAATCGTCGCGTAAGTCGGCAAACACGCGATCATCAACGAGCCGCCGCACATCATCAGGACGGCGATCATCATCGAGTTTTTACGACCATGCTTGTCAGCGACCCGGCCAAACAACCAGCCACCGATAGGCCGCATCAGGAACCCGGCAGCAAACACACCTGCGGTGTTGAGCAATTGAACGGTGGGGTCGTCAGAAGGAAAGAAGGCGGGAGCGAAGTAGATGGCGCAGAAGGCGTACACGTAGAAGTCGAACCATTCGACCAGGTTGCCCGAGGAGGCACCGACAATCGCAAAGATCCTTTTGCTACGTTCTTCACCCGTGTAATGCGTGGTTGTCATTATTTTTTCCCCATTAAAGCTGAACAGTCATCCAGGACATAACCTGTAACATGTGACAGCGCATAAGTCTCTTGAATTCCCATCCTCCTGTAGGAGCTGCCGAAGGCTGCGAACGCGGTGTGTCAGGCAATCGACTTCGCAGCCTTCGGCAGCTCCTACAAAAACAAAGCTCGAGTGAGCTCCTGAAAAACAATCACCCAGCCCTCAAATGACCTTTTCGTGGAGGCCATCAAAAAGCTGGGTGACTGTATTCAGTGATGTTCGGTCTCAGCGCTCAATCGCCAACGCAAGCCCCTGCCCTACGCCCACGCACATGGTCGCCAGTCCTCGACGGCCGCCGTTTTTTTCCAGTTGGTGCAGAGCGGTCAACACCAGTCGGGCACCGCTCATGCCCAATGGGTGTCCCAAAGCAATTGCGCCACCATTTGGATTCACCTGCGGTGCATCGTCGGCCAGCCCAAGTTCACGCAGAACCGCCAGGCCCTGGCTGGCAAAGGCTTCGTTGAGTTCGATCACATCAAAATCGCTGACTGCCAGACCCAGTCGCTCAACCAGTTTGCGTACCGCGGGCACCGGACCTATCCCCATAACACGAGGCGCGACACCGGCGCTGGCCATGCCGAGGATCCGCGCACGGGGCGTCAAACCGTGCTTTTTGACAGCCTCTGCCGACGCCAGAATCAGCGCGGCAGCGCCGTCGTTGACGCCAGACGCGTTACCAGCAGTGACCGTCTTGTCCGGACCGTTGACCGGTTTCAGCTTCGCAAGGGTTTCCAGACTGGTGTCGGCACGCGGGTGCTCATCCTGCTCCACGACCGTCTCGCCCTTCTTGTGGGCAACTCGAACGGGCGTGATTTCTTCCTTAAAAAAGCCCGCAGCCTGAGCAGCGGCGGTGCGCTGCTGACTGCGCAGGGCGAAAGCGTCCTGATCGGCCCGAGAAATCTTGAAATCATCGGCGACGTTATCGCCGGTCTGTGGCATTGAATCGACGCCGTACTGCGCTTTCATCAACGGGTTGATGAAACGCCAGCCGATAGTCGTGTCTTCCAGCTTCATGTTGCGGGAGTACGCGGCGTCGGCCTTGCCCATGACAAAGGGCGCACGGGACATCGACTCAACGCCCCCGGCGATTGCCAATTCCATCTCGCCAGCAGCAATCGCACGAAATGCTGTGCCAATCGCATCCATGCCTGAGGCGCAAAGCCGATTGAGGGTGACGCCCGGAATAGTCTCCGGCAGCCCCGCCAGCAACGCCGCCATGCGCGCAACGTTGCGGTTATCTTCGCCGGCCTGGTTGGCGCAACCGAAAAACACCTCATCCACCTCGTTCCAGTTCACCGAAGGATTTCGCTCGATCAGCGCCTTGATCGGCACAGCCGCGAGGTCGTCAGCACGAACACTGGATAATCCGCCGCCAAAGCGACCAATCGGAGTGCGGATTGCATCGCAGATAAAAACGTCACGCATCATGCTTCTCCCGGCGCTTGACCATGCGCTTTAGCGGTCCGGGCTTCCAGATCACGCAACGCGCTCAGTTCGGTTTCGCTTGGCTCGGCCGAGTACTCGACGTTTTCGGCAAAGCGTACTTCCCAACCAGTAGCCGCGATGACCTGCTCACGGGTCACGCCAGGGTGCAGTGTTGTGACGATGAACTCGTTCGTCCCCTCTTCCGGCTCCATGATGCACAGGTCAGTAATAATCCCAACCGGTCCAGCGCCAGGCAAACCCAGACGCTTGCGTGAATCGCCGCCTTCGCCATGCCCCACTGAAGTCATGAAATCCAGCTTGTTCACAAAGGCTCTTGCCGATTGCTTGAGGATGATCAGCACTTGTTTCGCCGACCCGGCGATTTCCGGCGCGCCACCCGCCCCTGGCAAACGGACTTTCGGGTTGTTGTAGTCGCCGACCACTGTAGTGTTGATATTGCCGAAACGGTCAACTTGCGCAGCGCCGAGGAAGCCCACATCCACTCGCCCACCTTGCAGCCAGTAACGGAAAATCTCGCTGGTGGACACCACCGTGTCAGCTGTTTCCGCCAGTTCACCGTCGCCGATGGACAGCGGCAGTACCGTCGGTTTAGCGCCAATAGGGCCTGACTCGTAAATCAGCACAACATCCGGCGACGAAGTGAGACGGGCGAGATTCGCCGCCTTGGAAGGCAAACCAATACCTACGAAGCAGACCGCGCCATTACGCAGGCGACGAGCCGCCGCCACAGTCATCATTTCACTGGTGGTGTAAGTCATTATTTTGCCTCCGAAGCGCTGGCCAACTTGCTCTGGAACTCGCTGAAATCCGCTGTGCCATGAATGTATTCCTTGATCCAGGCGCTAAAAGTCTCGCGGTCACGAGCAATCGGGTCCCAGGCCTGGTAGAAACGGTTATCCCGCTCGTAATAACCGTGAGCGTAGGACGGATGCGCGCCACCGGGCACATGACACACTGCACTCAACGCCCAGGTAGGCAGAACGCAGGCGTTCATCGGCGCATTGAGATCATCGACGATCTCTTCCACTGTGACGATGCAACGCTTGGCCGCCAGCGCCGCTTCTTTTTGTACACCGAGGATGCCCCACAAAAGCACGTTGCCCTTGCGATCGGCTTTCTGCGCATGAATCACTGTCACATCAGGACGCACCGCCGGCACCGCCGCGAGGACCTCCCCGGTAAACGGGCAGGTCACGGTTTTGATCAATGGATTGACCTTTGGCAGGTCAGAACCGGCGTAGGCGCGCAGCACGGCAAACGGCAGTCCGGAGGCACCGGCGACGTATGCGTTGGCCAGATCGGCATGGCTGTGTTCTTCGATCTCCATCGAGTGTGGCCACTGCTTTTCAACCGCGTCGCGCAGACGGTGCAAGGAGCCCACTCCAGGGTTTCCGCCCCACGAAAAAATCAGACGTTTGGCACAACCCGCACCGATGAGCTGGTCGTAGATCAGGTCTGGCGTCATGCGCACCAGGGTCAGATCTTTCTTGCCCTGGCGAATAATTTCGTGGCCTGCAGCCGTGGGGATCAAATGGGTGAAGCCTTCCAGCGCAACGGTGTCGCCATCGTTGACGAATTGCTTCACGGCGTCGCGTAGAGAAAGAATTTCAGCCATGAGGTGCTCCCGAACTCAAATTACATCCAATGAACAGCGCAGATGAACTACGCTGGAATGGACTTGAGGTTATGCCGGGGCCTGAGGCCAAACAATCCGATAATCGATTATTCGTTCGTTAATCGCACAAATTCAGCGAACGTCAGGTGAACAGCTGAGTGCTCAGATCTCTGCTCGCATCCAGCATGATCGGCAGAAAGCGCTGCTCCAGCTCACTTCTGGCAACACGCCCCGCGCTGGTACTGACATTCAGTGCGGCAAGTACCTGACCCGACGCGTCGTAGACCGGTACCGCAATGGACCGTAAACCTTGCTCCAGCTCCTGATCGACAATGCACCAGCCTTGTTGACGAACCTGCTGAAGGCATTCAAGCAACGCATCAGCCGTGCGGATCGTTCGGCTGGTTTTGGGTTGCAGGTCAACATGGTCCAGATACTCGCGGAGCGAGACATCATCCAGTGCCGAGAGCAGGATACGGCCCATTGACGTGCAATAGGCAGGCAGTCGACCGCCCACGGAGAGATCGACCGAAATCAGGCGCTGAGTAGTCGCGGAACGGGCGATGTACAGAATGTCCTCCCCCTCCAGGGTCGCCATGTTGCAGGCCTCATGCAACTGGTCACTCATCCGGTCCAGATAGGGTTGGGAAGAAACGGCCAGTGGAGTCGATGACAGATAAGCGTGCCCCAGTGTCAGGACTTTGGGCAGCAGTGAATAAGTCCGACCGTCTGTCGTCGCATATCCCAGTTTGATCAATGTCAGCAAACACCGTCGAACAGCCGCGCGAGGAATCTCCGTGCGGTGACTGATTTGCGCAATGGTCAGGTGCCGTTTGCGCTCCTGAAAGGCATGAATCACTGCCAGCCCTCTGGCCAGCGAGGTCATGAAATCCGGGTCTCCGGTTAACGCCTGAATCCGTTTGGCGGGTGACGCCACAATAGGCGGGGCTAACGAAGCAAAAGAATTTCGTAGTTCATCATTCATTGCCACTACCTCGGGAAAACCTCTCAGGCCATACGATTCGCAGCTTCCACGCTTTTCAGAGGAAATGCTCAAGCCGCTTCGTGCGATTATCGAACGACTGGCCGATAATCGCAATTGACCCATCACAAAGATACTTATACCTTTGCATAGCCTTAAGTGGCTTCTTGGAAATACTGGTCAGGTACCCACGAGAAGTCCAAGGCACGGCCTTGCCCATGAAGCGAGGCCGTTTTTATTCCTGCATCGCTTCGACGCACATGATATCGAAACGCCACAAATTGCAGTTTGCATTCTCCTTATGCGTCCCTTCGTCACAAATATCGCTTGCCCTGCACAGTCCACGCACTTCGCCCCGAACTATGTCGCCAGAAATCTGTCTGCGACTGTCAATATTTCGTACATTGAAGTTACGTCGTATGTCACTCACTGAAACTTCAGAACAGTCGTACAAGAAAAACTCCAATCTTGAAGTCTTTTGATAAACAGCCTCACATATAGTTGACTGATTCGAAGTTCTTGGAGATAGTGTCTGTCACTTGGTCGGCAATAACGATTCGCAATGGTTGCAGTACCGGGCGCCATGCTCAGGGCATACCACAGGATCGACGCACTGTAGCAGTGCTGCCGCATCGTTATCCTCGCGAATAGATCTCGACCAAAGTAGCCATCGCACTTGCAACTCAAACGACTGTCGCTACGACAATTACGTGTTCTGGTGTCCGTAGCCGCGAGCCGCAAGATGTTCTGAACACGGCCCCTCCAGCCTGCTGTTTGGCATATGCCTACCCGCAGCCCTGGATGAGTTTATGTGTGGACGTTTAAGCAGCTTTGCGATATCGCCAGATAAATTTTTGACTTGATCAGGTAACAACGTGACCAAAGATGAACTGCGCGCGGAACTTGAGCGCCAGGAACAACGCTACAAGGATGTTTACGGTGGTGAGATCACTACCTACGCCGCTCAACCAGAGCCGGAACGCAAACCTTGGCGCAAGAAAGCCAGCATTCTGGACCAGGCTTTCAAGCAAGAACTGCAGAAAATGGAAAAAGACCTGAACGAAGAGCGTTAACTTCACCGCCCTTGCGATCCGGGCAGCCCTCATTGCCCGGTCGAAAAAGATTCAGGACAGGCAACAGCTTTGCCTGACAGCCATGAACAGGCCGCGACTATCCCCTTGAGTTATCAACGGGGAGGCTTTGTCGAGCATAAAATTTCGACAATCGGGCGATACCAGTCGGCAGCCGATACATCGATCTGTATTTTTTCTGTCATAATCCCGCCCCCTTCAGACCGGGTCAGAAAACCTTCATGATCGATTTATTCAGCGGACTAGATGCTTGGGTGCTTGTGAGCCTGTTGCTCGCCCTGGCGTTCGTCCTCACCTTCGAGTTCATCAACGGCTTTCATGACACCGCAAACGCGGTGGCGACAGTCATTTATACCAAAGCCATGCCGCCTCATCTGGCCGTGTTCTTTTCCGGGATCTTCAATTTCCTGGGTGTGCTGCTGGGCGGTGTCGGCGTGGCCTATGCCATCGTTCACTTGTTGCCGGTTGAGTTGCTGATCAACGTCAACACCGGTCACGGCCTGGCCATGGTCTTCTCGTTGCTCGCTGCGGCGATCACCTGGAACCTGGGCACCTGGTATTTCGGTATTCCGGCATCAAGTTCCCACACGCTGATCGGCTCGATCCTCGGTGTTGGCCTTGCCAACGCGTTGATCAACGATATTCCGTTGGCCGATGGTGTGAACTGGCAGAAAGCGATCGACATCGGCGCTTCGCTGGTTTTCTCGCCACTCGCGGGTTTCCTGGTGGCTGCGCTGGTCCTGATAGGGCTGAAATGGTGGCGGCCGCTGTCGAAAATGCACAAGACGCCTGAACAGCGTCGCAAACTCGACGACAAGAAGCATCCGCCATTCTGGAACCGTCTGGTTCTGGTGATTTCGGCCATGGCGGTGAGCTTCGTACACGGCTCCAACGACGGCCAGAAAGGCATCGGCCTGATCATGCTGGTCCTCATCGGTATTGTGCCAAGCCAGTTCGTACTGGATTTGAACAGCACCACCTATCAAATCGAACGGACCAAGGATGCGACCCTGCATCTGAGCCAGTTCTATCAGCGCAACAACGCCACACTGGGCGAATTCCTGGCGCTGGGCAAAGCAGAAAAAGGCGACCTGCCGGAAAGCTCCAGCTGCAACCCGGAACAAACCGAACCCACCATCGCCGCATTGCTCGACAACCTCACCGGCGTTGCCGACTACCACTCCTTGACGCCCGAGCGCCGTATTGAAGTCCGCCGTTACTTGCTGTGCCTGGATGACACTGCGCGCAAAGTGGCCAAACTGCCAAACCTGGCGCCTCGTGAAAAATCGGATCTGGAAAAGCTCCGCAAAGACCTGACCGCAACCACTGAATACGCGCCATTCTGGGTGATTCTGGCCGTAGCTCTGGCCTTGGGCATCGGCACAATGGTCGGCTGGAAACGCGTGGTTCTGACCATCGGCGAGAAGATTGGCAAGCAAGGCATGACATACGCACAAGGCATGTCGGCCCAGATCACGACGGCTTGCGCCATTGCTGCGGCTAACATCTTCAGCCTTCCGGTTTCGACGACCCACATTTTGTCATCGGGCGTTGCGGGCACCATGGTTGCCAACAAAAGCGGTCTGCAGAGCGGTACCGTACGCACCATCCTGCTGGCCTGGGTCTTGACCCTGCCAGCCACCGTCGCCTTGTCGGCCGGTTTGTTCTGGCTCGCCTCCAAAGCGCTGGCTTGATAAAAGCGCCATCGCGGGTATCACCCGCGCTGGCGCGCTGCTGTAGGAGTCGCCCGTTGCCCCTGACACCGCGCGCTCGCGAAGCAAATACCGGAATGTAGGAGCGAGCTTGCTCGCGATTCGGTCTGTCAGTCGATGGATGTATCGCCTGTGCTAACGTTATCGCGAGCAAGCTCGCTCCTACAGTCCAATGTTTGCTGCGAAAACTGTGAACCAAGAGACATAGAGCAGTTTACAAACATCCCTGAACTACCGCCGCTTCTTACCCCCGCCCAGTAACGACCCCATCAACCCCCGCACCAACTGCCGCCCCAACTGGTTGGCAGCCTGTCGCACTGCGCTTTTCATCGCCTGCCCTGCCACGCCCCCAAGAAACGCCCCAGCCATATCAGTGAAGCTCTCCTGCTCCTTGGCACTTTTTGCGGGCACGTCTTCCGTTTCAGGGGCGGTGACTTTACGGGCGACAAGCATTTCATAGGCAGACTCACGGTCAACCGGCTTGTCGTAGCGTCCAGCCAGAGGCGATTGGGCGATCAGGCTGGCTCGTTCGGCGGCGCTCAGCGGCCCAATTCGCGACTGGGGCGGCGCGATCAACACTTGCTGGACCATCGCGGGCGTACCTTTTTCCTGCAAGGTACCCACCAATGCTTCGCCAATACCGAGCTGTGTGAGCACCGCCAGCGTGTCGATATCCGGATTGGGTCGGAACCCGTCTGCCACAGCGCGCAAAGACTTCTGCTCCCTGGCGGTGAATGCTCGCAAACCGTGCTGGATACGCAATCCCAACTGCGCAAGCACCTGATCGGGCAAGTCACCCGGTGACTGGGTGACAAAATACACGCCGACGCCTTTGGAACGGATCAACCGCACTACTTGCTCAAGCCTGTCCTGCAAGGCCTTGGCTGTGTCAGCAAACAGCAAATGCGCCTCATCGAAAAATAGCGCCAATATCGGCTTGTCCGCATCACCGCGCTCAGGTAGTTGCTCGAACAACTCGGCTAACAGCCACAAAAGGAAAGTCGCGTAGACCTTTGGCGCCTCATGCACCAGACGACTGGCATCCAGCAAATGGATACGCCCTCGCCCGTCGCTTGCCGGATGCAGGATGTCTTCCAGTTGCAAAGCGGGTTCGCCAAACAACGCCTCGGCGCCCTGCTGTTCAAGCACCGCCAGACGGCGCTGTAACGCCTGACTTGAACCCGTGGTAATCAGAGAAGAGTCTTCTCCCAGCAACTGCGGGTTATCGCGCAGGTGATTGAGCAATGCCTTGAGGTCTTTGATATCGAGCAGCAACAAGCCTTCACGATCCGCCACCTTGAAAGCCGCATACAGTGCCGCCTGCTGACTGTCCGTCAACTCAAGCAGGCTACCCAGTAACAGCGGCCCCATTTCGCTCAATGTGGTGCGAAGCGGATGACCGGATTGCCCGTGGATGTCCCACAACGTGACCGGATAGCCCTTTGGGGTGTGATTGAGCCAGGGCATGCCAGCGATGCGCTCGGCAATCTTGCCTTGCGGAGCACCGGGTGCGCCCAGCCCGCACAAGTCTCCCTTGATATCAGCAGCGAATACTGCGACACCCGCATCGCTGAAGGCCTCGGCCAGGCGCTGCAATGTCACCGTTTTGCCGGTTCCGGTCGCTCCGGCCACCAGACCGTGCCGATTTCCCAGGCGCAACGCCTGACTCACCGGCAGTCCGTCCGGACCGGCACCTATCACAATGTTCTGAGCGTCTGGCATTTCATCACCCTGTCTTGATCGTTATCTCAGTGTGGTCCACTAGCCGGAAAACAGCGCAAAACTTAATGCTATAGCGGGGAAGGAAGGATGCAACCCCTGGTAGGAGCCAACATGTTCGCGAGGCGGTTTGGCTGGCGATGCTGATCTATCGCTTGTGCCAATGCTTCGCGAACACGTTCGCTCCTACCGGACAGGCGCAGTTCGCAGGAACGGCTTTAGCCGCGAGCGCGTCAGCAACACACTGTCGACCCCACCTGACGAACATCTGTCGTAATCGGTGGTCAACGTTAAACTTTTCCGTGATCATCCAGAGCAGTTCGGCCTGTAATATCAGGCATGCCGCTACTCACTTGCTCGAACAAGGCACACAACACCCCATGACCGCATTTATCTCGCTGGCTCAACCGTTGCAACCTTCAGAGCATCAAGAATGAAGCGAATTGCATGGTTGGCTATTGGCTTGCTGGCAGCAGTGCTGATCCCGTTGCTGATGGGCGGCGGAGATATCTTTCAGCGCTTACGCAACTTCCCCTTCGCCCTGCTCATGGCCATGTTCGGCATGATCATCCTCTGCTGGGGCCTGAATACCCTACGCATGCGGATCCTGTTGGGTGAAAGCGCACGCCAACTGACAATCAATAAAAGCCTGGGCCTGATTATGGCCAGCGAGTTTGCCTATTGCGCAACGCCCGGTGGCAGCGGTGGGCCGCTGACGTTGATGGCAGTGCTCGCCCGAAATGGCGTCAGACCCGCAAAAGCCAGCGCAGTATTCGCCACGGACCAACTCAGCGATCTGGTGTTTTTCCTCGTTGCGCTCGTGGGGATCATGTTTTATGCGCTCTTCCACACCCTCAGCGAGCGCATGGAATGGCTGTTGGGCTTCAGCGCGGTTCTAGTTGTGGGCAGCCTGTGTCTGTTCCTCGGGTTCGCCCGATTCCATCGCCAGGTCATCAAGTTCAACGGTCGCGTGCTTAAACGACTGAACACCAAAGGCACTACCCGGCATCGCTGGGCGCGCAAACTTCTGCATTTTCGTGATGCGCTGGCTGAAACCTGGAAAATGCCTCGCCAGAAGTTGATCGCTGTATTTCTACTGACCTGCCTGCACTGGGGGCTGCGTTACAGCATTTTGTATCTGGCGCTACAAGGCCTGGGCGTCAACGTGCAGTGGGCCTGGACGTTTCTGATTCAGATGCTGTCGTTGACCGCCGGGCAATTCAGCCTGCTGCCCGGAGGCGCGGGTACCGCGGAGTTGACGTCTGCGGCACTTCTGGCACCGATGGTAGGCAAATCCACAGCCGCAGCCGCCATCCTGATCTGGCGCACCGTGACCTACTACTTCTACCTCGTGGTGGGAGGGCCGATCTTCTTGCTGATGGTCGGACGACCATTGCTGAACAAGTTGATCCGTTTCAATCAAATCTGAATCAGGCGTCGGGCCTGTCGCTGTGTTGCTGCTCCTTTTCCAGCTGCGTTACACGCCAAAGTTCGGCAGCTCCGTCGAAATCGGCACCGTCTTCAGGCGTAAGCGCATCAGGATCATAGCGGCTAAGACAGCCCTCCCCCAAGGTTGGGGGCGCTGTAGACGTAGCTTTGTCGAGCGGGTCAGTCATGTCGGTCGCCTTGCAAGCTTGCTAACAAAACCTGAGTCGGAGTGCGATTTAACTGTGGGAGCGAATTCATTCGCGAAGGGGCCGGACCTGAAAATACATCAGCGCATGCCCCATCATTTTCGCGAACAAATTGGCTCCCACCTTGCTAATACCACCCAAGAAACGACGTCGTATCCCAAGTAGACAAAATCAGCTTAGTCGAACACTACCGTCTTGTTGTCATGCACCAGCACGCGGTCTTCCAGGTGGTAGCGCAAGCCGCGGGCCAGTACCATTTTTTCCACGTCACGACCGAAACGCACCATGTTCTCAATGCTGTCGCTGTGGCTGACACGCACTACGTCCTGCTCGATGATCGGGCCGGCATCCAACTCTTCAGTAACATAATGGCAAGTTGCGCCGATCAACTTTACCCCCCGCAAGGAAGCCTGGTGATAAGGCTTGGCACCCACAAACGATGGCAGGAAGCTGTGGTGAATATTGATGACCTGATGGGCATATTCACGGCACAGTTGCGGCGGCAGAATCTGCATGTAACGCGCCAGCACCACTACGTCAGCCTGGTGATGGGATACCAGACGAGAAACCTCGGCAAATGCCGGTTCTTTGTCGGTCGGGTTTACCGGAACGTAGTAATAAGGAATGCCATGCCATTCAACCATGCTGCGCAAATCCTGGTGATTGGAAATCACGCAGGCAATTTCGCAATCCAGTTCATCGCTGTGCCAGCGGTGCAACAAGTCCGCCAGACAGTGCGACTCGCGACTCGCCATCAGTACGACGCGCTTCTTTTGCGCTGAGTCGGTGATGCGCCAGTCCATCGCAAACTCTTCAGCGATGGGCGCGAAGGCCTCGCGGAAAGCGTCCAGATCGAAAGGCAGCGTATCGGCACGAATTTCGTGACGCATGAAGAACCAGCCACTCAGGTTGTCAGAGTGATGGCTCGCTTCGGTAATCCAGCCGTTATAGGACGCCAGAAAGTTACTGACTTTGGCAACGATGCCGACACGGTCCGGGCAAGAAATCACCAGACGAAAAGTGCGCATTGGGGGAAACTCCAGAACTTCGCAAAGGCCGCTATTCTAGCGACTGCGCGGGAAAACTGCAGTATTCCTGTCAAACTGATTGAGGACCGCCAAACCCACCCGTGCGTCCTGCAGCGGCAACGCTCTCCCCCCCACGTAGCGTTGCCTGCACGATCACTTATCACACCAGGAATTAAACAGGTTGATATGACTATCTTTGTCGCCGGTGTCAGAGCATCTAGTTATCGTCCGTTTTGTAGGACGGTGTATATTTCTAAATAATTCAAATAAAACTTTTATTTAATGTTTACTTGATCATGGCGCATGACTATTATTGCTTCACTGTCTCCCTGCCACCTCTCAACATAGGTAAGCATCATGTCCCTGATCAACGAATACCGTGCGACAGAAGAAGCCATCAAAGAACTGCAAGCCCGTTTGAAGAACCTGTCTCAAGACGACAAACTGCAAACCGAGCTGGAATTCGAAGGCAAACTGCGCACCCTGATGGGCGAATACCAGAAGTCGCTGCGCGACATCATTGCTCTGCTCGACCCAGAAGCAAAAGTTGGCAAGTCCGCTCGCGGCGCAGTTAAACCGACTGGCACCAAGCGCGCGCGCAAGGTCAAGCAATATAAAAACCCGCACAACGGCGAAGTCATCGAAACCAAAGGTGGCAACCACAAAACTCTGAAAGAGTGGAAAGCCAAGTGGGGTGGTGATGAAGTTGAAGGCTGGGCTACTCTGCTGGGCTAAACCCCAGGCAAGTCCTGCTTCACTCGTTACGCAAAAAAACGCCAGCCATGCTGGCGTTTTTTATTGCCTGGGGAACGCCCGTCAGTGCGGCCTCAAATGCCCAGTCTCTGGCGCAGCACCTCGACATAGTCCTGCCACTCGCGCAATACCTTGAGCTGTTCCGGGTTCGCACTAAGGGACAGTTCAACAAGTGACTGAGTGAAACTTTTCAGCGTATTAGGCGCCCCCCATTCAGGCGTTGTCAGTCGTGTCCTACAAAAATCAAGCCAGCGCTGTTGCTCTTCGGTGCTCAGCGTTTCAGCAAAATTACGTGCCCGATACCGAAATAATAACTCTGGCAAGCGTGCATCATCAAAAGGCCATGACTGATGAGCCAAGTCTGCCGGTTCAGCATTACGAACTTGCTCACACAGCCTGCGATCACGGTCGCCAATAAATCCGTCATACAATTGTTGTTCTGGATCTTCGCTGGCAACAAAGTCATCGCCTGCATAAATGACGTCCAGCTTTTCTCGCCAGAGATCCTCACGTTCATTGAGATGACGTACACGCTCATCGAAGACTGTCATGTCCAGATTCAAGCGTTGTTGATCTTCAGGCCGCAACACCTTCATCGGTGCGATCACCGGGCAACGGTTTATATGCAAGAGTTTGAGTGGGACGGGCAGCTCGCCGTCCACCAACTCTTCGCGACGGGTATATAACCGTTGTCGCAATAGGTGGGCGTCCTGTTCCAGTAACGGCCTGTGGTCCTGATGTAAATCGCAAACAATCAGCGCGTTCCGGTTCTGCGGGTGCCAGGCGAGCGGAAGCACAACCCCGAGATAATGACGCGCCGCGGAAAAACGTCCGGAGATATGTACCAACGGCTCCATGAGCCGTATCTGCTGTTGGACTTTTTGCTTGGTGCGCAACTCGAACAGGTACTCGTAAAGACGAGGCTGTTTCTCACGAATCAGACGCGCCAGAGCAATCGTGGCGCGCACATCGGACAAGGCATCATGTGCCTGACCATGATCGATGCCATTTGCCGCCGTGAGGCGTTCGAGTTTGAGGGTGACCCGGCCGTCGTCTTCCGGCCAGACAATGCCTTCGGGGCGCAGCGCGTAGGCAGCACGAACCACGTCGATCAAATCCCAGCGACTGTTGCCGCCCTGCCATTCCCGCGCGTAAGGATCAAAAAAATTCCGGTACAGACTGTACCGTGTCATCTCATCATCGAAACGCAACGTGTTGTAACCCGCGCCGCACGTACCCGGCGCTGCGAGCTGTGCATGCACACGCGTCATTAAATCGGCCTCGCACAAGCCCTTCTCGGCGAGAGTCGTCGGCGTGATGCCGGTAATCATGCATGCAGCGGGATGCGGCAGGATATCGTCACTGGGCTGACAGTGAATATTGACCGGAGGCGCTATCTCGTTGAGCTCGAAATCAGTGCGTATACCCGCCATTTGCAGCGGGCGATCGTTGCGCGGGTTAATACCGGTGGTTTCGTAGTCGTACCAGAAGATGCTGGAAGTCACGGGCTGATCCTGAACAAAAGACCGGCAAAGTGTAGGGCTTGAACATGGAAAAAGGCCAATCAGGCGAGGTTTTCCTCAAAAGAAACCTTTTCTTACATCACATGTAGAAACAGTCCGGTTGCTTAGCATCCCAACAGCACCTAGCATCAGGCTTTGCTCTCAGGCGTCCCTCTCCCGACAATGCCATCTCCGCACATTTTGCCAAGGACTGCACCGCCAACCGCGCCGCTGGACACCCGTAGCCAGATCGAAACCCCGGAAGGCATCGATCTGCATCTGCGACCGGCTGGACTTGTACCGCGTGCACTGGCGTTCGCTATCGATTTCAGCATTCGTGCCGCAGTCATGGGCGCACTCTTCCTGATCTTCAGCCTGTTCGAGTCGTTTGGTGCGGGTTCGAGCGCTATTGCGCTGTTCGTGGTGACCTGGTGGTACATGGTGTTGTTTGAAGTCCTTAACCAGGGACGTACACCTGGCAAACAGATCATGGGCCTGAGAGTGATCCACGATGACGCAACCCCCATCGGCTGGACGGCGTCGCTGATCCGCAACCTGCTGCGCTTCGTCGACATGCTGCCGTTCGGTTACAGCCTCGCAGCCATCAGTTGTCTGCAACACCCGCAATTCAAGCGCCTGGGTGATCTCGCCGCAGGCACACTGGTGGTCTATCAGGACAAACCGCCGCGCCGCCCGGTACTGCCCCAGGCCACGCCGATCATTGCGCCGTTCATGATGACTCTGGAAGAACAACGAGCGATTCTGAGCTTCGCGCAACGTCAGGCCGAACTCTCCTCGGAACGGACTCAGGAACTGGCATCCATTCTCGCCGAGCCGCTTAACGTAAGCCCCGCACTCGCGGTGCCAAGACTCAATAGCGTGGCCAGCGGCCTGCTGGGGCCAACATGAAACAAGGCCTTTTCGAACTTCGTTATCAGGCTGAATGGGCGCGTTTTGCAGAGCGCCTGGCCGGCCTTGAAAAAGGCAAACCGCAAGCCGGTTCGAACGAGACATTCAGCCGTGATTACCGACGTATCTGTAACCAGTTGGCCATTGCGCAGGAGAGAGGTTACAGCAGCCATCTGGTCGATCCGTTGCAGCAGTTGGCGATGCGTGGACATCAGCAACTGTATCGCCATCGCCACCCCATCGGCGCGCAATTGCTGGGTTTCGTACTGGCGGGATTCCCACGGCTGGTGCGTGCAGAATGGCGTCTGGTGGCCGTTGCCAGCCTGCTGTTCTTCGGCAGTCTGATCGGCATGGCCTTGCTGGTGCACGGCTTCCCCGACCTGATCTACAGCGTCGTTACCCCTGAGCAGGTGACGCAGATGGAGAGCATGTACGATCCGCAATCGAGCCGTATCGGCCAGGCGGCGGAGCGTGCCGCCGACGCCGACTGGATGATGTTCGGTTACTACATCATGAACAACATCGGGATTGCCTTTCAGACCTACGCCACCGGTTTGCTGTTCGGGCTTGGCAGCCTGTTCTTCCTGTTCTTCAACGGCGTCACGATCGGGGCGGTCGCCGGACACCTGACCGGCATGGGCTACGGGCAGACATTCTGGTCATTTGTCATCGGCCACGGCGCATTTGAACTCACCGCCATCGCTCTGGCGGGCGCCGCAGGCCTCAAACTCGGCTGGGCACTTCTCGCCCCCGGAGCGCTACGTCGCGGCGAGGCTCTGCGGATGGCTGCAAAGACCAGTGTTCAGCTCGTTTATGGCGTCATCCTGTTTTTGTTGATTGCAGCGTTTATAGAGGCCTACTGGTCATCCATGACCTGGCCGCAACCGACCATCAAGTATGCAGTCGGTGGCACGCTATGGGGACTGGTCATCGCCTATCTGGTTTTTGCTGGCAGGACTCGCCATGCGCCTGACTGATGCCAGCGTTGCGATTCAGCCGCGAACCCCATGGGAAGCCATTGATCTGGGTGTTCTGCTGGCGCGCAAGCATCGTGGCTTGCTGATAGCCAGCTGGGCGATGGTGACCCTGCCAATCTTCGCGCTGCTCAGCCTCCTCCTGTGGGACTACCCGAAAATCGCGATCGTGGTGTTCTGGTGGCTCAAGCCTGTTTATGAACGCCTGCCACTGCTCATTCTTTCTCAAGCGTTATTCGACCCGGCCCCAAGCCTCAAAGAGGCACTGAAAGGCTGGCTGAAAACATTGCGTCCGAATCTTCTCGCCAGCCTGACCTGGCGCAGATTCAGCCTGAGCCGCAGCTTTATTTTGCCGGTGCAACAGTTGGAGCAACTCTCTGGCGCTGAACTCAGACAGAGAATCGAGGTGCTCAGCCAGAAAGATCAGTTTGCAGCTCGTTGCCTGACAGTAGTCGGCAGCGCGCTGGAGCTTTGTCTGTGGATAGGCATGATCGTGTTTTTTTACGCACTGATTCCTCAACAGGTGGAGCTCGACTGGGCCTGGCTGATGATGCTCAAGCTGAACAACGAACTGAACTGGCTGGAGCACCTGAGCAATCTGTTCTATGTACTGATCCTGATGATATGGGGACCGATCTACGTCTCATGCGGTTTCACCCTGTATTTGAACCGGCGCACGGTTCTGGAGGCCTGGGACATTGAACTGGTTCTGCGGCGTTTGCGTCAGCGGCTCACGGGTAGCGCCTATGTGCTGATGATCGGCCTTGGTCTGACGCTGATCAGTCCGCCCCCCAAGGCCTGGTCTGCGCAACAGGATTTCAGCTGCCCCATTCCCGAACTTTCAACCGAAAACGAGCCGGGCCCAGACAGCCCACGCCTCGTCAATCAGGACCTGACCAGCACTGCGTCGCGGCAGGACATTCACAATGTGCTACAGCAACCACCGTTCAAAAACCCGAAGACAGTTTCCGGCTGGCGGTTACCTGAAGAGCAGAAAACCTCCCAAGCGGAGAACGGCGCGGACAAGCTCAACAATCTGCGCGAGTGGCTGAAATGGCTACTGCAGCTAGGCAACTACCTTGCCCAGGCTTTCAAGGTTTTGCTGTGGGCAATTGTTATCGCCGTGACTGGCGTGGTGATCTGGCGCTACAGAAAATGGCTGGCTACATTCGTCAACCGTCGAGCCCCCCGTGAAAAACCGCAGCGCCTGCAGCCCGAACAGTTATTCGGCCTGCAAATCAGCGCTGAAAGTCTGCCTGGCGACGTCGCGGGCAGCGCCGAAAGACTCTGGCCGAGCCAGCCACGCGAAGCGTTGGGGCTGCTCTACAGAGCGCTGCTCAGCCGCTTGCTCAGCGATTATCAGTTACCACTGAAAAGCGCCGACACCGAAGGCCAGGTCCTGCAAAGAATCGCTGCGCTTGATCAGCCTGCCCTTAACGAGTTCAGCCGCAACCTGACTCAACACTGGCAGAACCTCGCCTACGGTCATCAACTGCCGGCGGCTCATGTCCAGCAGGAACTGTGCGAGCAGTGGCGGCACCTGTTTGACCGGAAAGCCCGGCCATGACCCGACGTAATGGAGTACTGCTCACCCTGGTTGTGCTGGTTTTGTGCCTGAGCGCAGGCTATCTGCTGAAAAACCTCGAGCACTACGAGGAGACCGTCGATCAAGGCCCCTCTCCCGAAGCCCGTGGCAATCCATGGCTGGCTGCAGAAAGCTTTCTGCGCAACCGTTCCATCGCGGTGAATATCGCGGACTCCACTAACAAACTGCCCGATACGAGCCAGGAATCACAAACCCTGTTGCTGTTGGACAGCCGGGAACACATGACCCCTGCGCAAGCGGATCAAGTCCTGCATTGGGCACGCTCAGGGGGGCATCTGCTGTTTGTTGCCAGACAGCTCTGGAATGAAAAAAAAGGCCGCAGCGGCGACCTGTTGCTTGATCGCCTTCAGATTCATCAGCTACTCACCAAAGACCTCAAAGGGCAGGAATACTCTCCCGTCAGCCCGGTAATCCCGCTGCGCGCACCGGCCCCCAAAGCACCCAGGTTGCCCTGGCCAGATTTGACACGCCTGTATCTGGAAAATGAAGAAGCACCGGCCTATATAGGCTTCGACCCCAGATTCCACCTTGAAGACCCAGAGGACCAGGCCCAGTCATGGGCCAACAGCGCTGGCGCAACGCACATGCTGCAACTGGTCTATGGCGATGGCCTGATCACCGTGGTAACCGACGCCGAGCTGTGGAAAACCGGGTCCATCGGTCGCTACGACAATGCCTGGCTACTGTGGTATCTGACTCAAGACAGCAAGGTCACGATGGTCGTCAGGACCCAGCACGATAATCTGTTCAGCCTGCTGCTGCGCCACTTCCCGCTACTGCTACTGATGCTGTTACTGCTCGTCGGTGCAGGATTGTGGCGGGCGGGTATGCGCCAGGGGCCGTTACGGGCGCCCGCAGCGGGAGCTCGTCGGCAATTGACCGAGCACTTGCGTGCCAGCGCTGAATTCCTGCGTCGTCGCAGCGGTCCGCAATCACTTCTGCGCGCCCTGCAAACAGAAATTCTTCACCGCGCCCGTATTCGCCATCCGGGCTTCGACTCACTAATGGTCGCTGATCAATGGCAAGTCCTGGCACGTCTGACGCGCCAGCCAGGCAGCGTCATCAGTCAGGCAATGCGCCCGCGTCCGGCACAGCGCATGTCCAGTTCCGACTTCACCCGTCAGGTTGCCCACCTGCAAACCATCAGGAATGCCCTATGAGCGATCTACCCAACGAACCGTCCGCCAGCCCCGAGCCTGTCGTCGAGTTCAATATCGACCCGGCAGCGACTCCGGTGACGCCTGTGAGCAATCAGGCTCAGCAACGCCAGCGCGCCAGTCAGCTGGCGCAAGCGCTGCGCAAGGAACTGCAAAAAGCCGTGATTGGACAGGCTGCGGTCATTGATGACGTACTGACCGCATTGATTGGCGGCGGCCACGTTCTGCTTGAGGGTGTACCGGGCCTTGGTAAAACCCTGCTGGTGCGGGCGCTGGCCCGCTGTTTCGGCGGCGAGTTCGCGCGGATTCAGTTTACGCCTGACCTGATGCCCAGCGATGTCACCGGGCACGCGGTCTATGACCTGCAAACCGAGCAGTTCAAACTGCGCAAGGGTCCGATTTTCACCAACCTGCTACTGGCCGATGAAATCAACCGCGCACCGGCCAAGACTCAGGCCGCACTGCTTGAAGCCATGCAGGAACGCCAGGTGACACTCGAAGGCAAGGCCATGCCGATCGCGCAGCCATTCATGGTGCTGGCAACGCAAAACCCGATCGAGCAGGAAGGGACCTATCCACTGCCCGAAGCCGAGCTGGATCGCTTCATGCTCAAACTGCGTATGGACTACCCGGACGTCGAAGAAGAATTGGCCATGGTTCGTCAGGTCACACGTTCGACCCGGGCCGACATGCTGGACGTGCAGCCATTGCGCGTGGTGCTTCAGGCCAGAGAAGTACAAGCCTTGCAGCGCATCGCAAGCGAACTGCCCCTTGATGATCAGGTGCTGGACTACGCCATTCGGCTGGCCCGAGCCACACGTACCTGGCCAGGTCTGACCCTCGGAGCAGGCCCGCGGGCGTCAATTGCACTCGTTCGGGGCGGCCGAGCCCGAGCGTTGTTGCGCGGCGGCGAGTTTGTCATTCCTGACGACGTCAAAAGCTGCGCGCTCGCCGTATTGCGCCATCGGGTACGACTGGCGCCAGAGCTCGACATCGAAGGCCTGTCGGTTGATCAGGTACTCGGACAACTGCTTGATCAGGTTCCGGCTCCCCGCCTATGAAACACATGCTGAAACCGTCGCGTGCATTGCTCGGCTGGCTGGGAACCCTGACGGCCTTGGCGCTGCTCCTCGGCATCCTGTCTGCGCTGGCCGTCAAGGTGCCCGATGAACTCGGCCTGCTGTTTGGCGGGTTGCTGCTGGCATTACTGATGATTGCGGCGGTCGATGCGTTCCGGTTGAGTCGCACCGTATCACCGCGCCTGCAACGCCAGATTCCAGGCAGCCTGGCATTGGGCCGTTGGACCGATGTGCGCCTGGAACTGAGTCATGACTATGCTGGCGAACTCATCGTGCAAGTGTTCGATCATTTGCCGGACGGTTTCGAGGCCGAGCATCTTCCTCAGATCATTACGTTGCGGCCCGGCGAGCAGGCCCAATTGACCTACAGGCTGCGTCCGCTGCAACGGGGGCATTTCAAGCTTGCGCAGTGTGAACTGGAGTTGCCCAGCCCGATGGGCCTGTGGCGGGCTCGTCGCCGCCTGGCATTGACCGACAGCACGCGGGTCTATCCAGACTTCACCCGGATCAACGGAGGCCAGTTGCACGCCGTTGAGAACTGGCTTAGCCAGATAGGCGTGCGCCAGCGTCAGCGCCGTGGCCTGGGGGTGGAGTTCAACCAGTTACGGGAATTTCGAGAAGGCGATAGCCTGCGGCAAATCGACTGGAAAGCCACCGCCCGCCACCGAGCGCCCATCGCACGGGAATATCAAGAGGAAACCGACCAGCAAATCATCTTCATGCTCGATTGCGGTCGACGCATGCGCAGCCAGGACGGCGCGCTTTCGCATTTCGATCACGCCCTCAACGCTTTATTGCTGCTGGGGCATGTAGCGTTACGCCAGGGCGACGCAGTGGGCTTGTCGACTTTTTCCACCGGGCAAGACCGCTACCTTGCGCCCGTTAAAGGGCCGAGCCAGTTGAACACCTTGCTCAATAGCGTTTACGACCTGAATACCACCCGCAAATCTGCCGATTACAGCGCTGCCGCACGTCAGTTGCTGGCCCGACAGAAGCGCCGGGCGCTCGTGGTATTGATGACCAATGTGCGCGATGAGGATGACGAAGAACTGCTGTCGGCGGTCAAACTACTCGGCCAGAAGCACAGGATTCTGGTGGTCAGCTTGCGCGAAGAGGTACTGGACACTCTGCGGCAATCACCTGTACAGACCTATGAAGAAGCACTGCTGTATTGCGGGACCATCGACTTTTTGAACGCCCGCACCGTACTGCATCAACGGCTGGGTGCTCACGGCATCCCGGTTCTGGACTCACGACCAGCGGATCTTGGCCCAGAACTGATCAGTCGCTATCTGAGCTGGAAAAAATCCGGAGCGCTGTGATACATCCCACTGCCATGCAGTAAACCGTAGACCTGTAGGAGCTGCCGAAGGCTGCGAAGCATTTATCCTGACAGACCGCTATCGCAGCCTTCGGCAGCTCCTACAGAAAAACATTACAAGTCAGGTAATTATATTTACTTGATAAGAGCCGATTTGTCGGCGAGGCGGCCTTCGCACGATGCAGGCACAACGTCTCGCCTGCGAGATAACACGTTGCGTCAGGCCGACGCTTCCATCGGATAGAAGCTGAAGTAGTGCCTTAAGGCACGGATCAGCTCCGCATACTCTGGCGGCGACTCGGTGAGTATGAATCCGGAGTCGTAGCTACCTGGCGTCTCATCTTCATGACACCACAGGCACGTCGCTGTCACCTCCAGGGTTACAGGCGTTCCGCGCTCGCAGGGTACCTGCATGCGCAGTTCAAAATCAGCGCCTACCAGCATTGGCAGATCACTGATGAGCATCAGTCCCTGCTCGGAAACATTGCCCAGACAGCCTAATTGCTTGTTGGTGTAGCGATTGAAAACCCGGAGGTAGCAAGGCAGTTGATGCCGTTCGATTCTTCGCTCTTTCAACATAGATAAAGCCGCCATAGGTGACCATTGAGCATGGTCGCGCTAAAACTCCTGATAACCGTCAAGACGGTCAGCGTCCCTGATACAGACAAACCTCAGATTTGTCATAGCAGTGAAACGTGACTCTGACCCGTTACAAGTCCTGGAAGTCACGTGCGTTCGTCTGCTTTTACAGAGACTAGACCAACTGCGCCGTTCAGCCACTCAAAAGCGATACAGAAGATTCAAACGGGTGTATCTACCGTTTTACAGGGCTGACCTGTGCAGTCTGCACCCGTGGATAGTGACCTAATTGCTGAAGAGTCTCCAATCGGGCACGAGCTCTGAAGGCGTATTCGCTGTAAGGGTACTGGGTGATGATGAACTGATAGGTCTGCGCTGCATCGACAAACAGTTTCTGCCGCTCCAGACACTGCCCACGCAGCATCGACACTTCAGGCTGAACGTAACGGCGCGACCGGCTTTGACGATCGACCTTGGACAGGCTCAACATTACGGCCTCACAGTCACCACGGTCATAGGACCGATACGCGCTGTTCAAATTGGAATTCATGGCCATCCGGGTGCAGCCGCTGACAGCTGCCAGCAATACTAAAATCATCACGATTCGCATGGGACTCTCCTGTGCTCTGCAATGTATCGGCCTGAAACAAGATTTCTTCAAGCAGGTTTGACACCGATCGTCAGCCGATTGTGCACCGGCAAAACATCGCGGTAGTGCAAAGAAACATGACTACAGATCAAGACAGTAGTAGCCTCTCGCTGCGCTTCATATAAGGAGTTTGTGCATGACCGTTCGCCGCACCAAAATCGTCGCCACTCTTGGCCCTGCCAGTAACTCACCGGAAGTCATCGAACAATTGATCCTCGCGGGTCTGGACGTTGCTCGCCTGAACTTCTCCCACGGCACCCCGGATGAGCACAAGGCACGCGCCAGGCTTATTCGCGAAATCGCCGCAAAGCACGGGCGTTTCGTCGCTCTGCTGGGTGACCTGCAAGGTCCGAAAATTCGTATCGCCAAGTTCGCAGGCAAGAAAATCGAACTGAAAGTCGGTGACAAGTTCACCTTCTCCACTGTTCACCCGCTGACCGAAGGCAACCAGCAAATCGTGGGTATCGACTACCCGGATCTGGTCAAGGATTGCGGCGTAGGCGACGAGCTGCTGCTCGACGACGGTCGCGTGGTCATGCGCGTTGACACCCAGACTGCCGACGAACTGCACTGCACCGTGCTGATCGGTGGTCCATTGTCTGACCACAAAGGCATCAACCGTCGCGGTGGCGGCCTCACTGCCCCGGCGTTGACCGAAAAAGACAAACTGGACATCAAGCTGGCTGCTGAAATGGAGCTGGACTATCTGGCCGTTTCATTCCCGCGCGACGCCGCGGACATGGAATACGCCCGTAAGCTGCGTGACGAGTCGGGCGGTACTGCCTGGCTGGTGGCGAAGATCGAACGTGCCGAAGCCGTGGCTAACGACGAAGTGCTGGACGCGCTGATCCGCGCCAGTGATGCCGTCATGGTTGCCCGTGGCGACCTGGGCGTTGAAATCGGTGACGCAGAGCTGGTTGGCGTGCAAAAGCGCATCATCCTGCACGCTCGTCGTCATAACAAAGCGGTGATCGTAGCGACGCAGATGATGGAGTCCATGATCTCCAGCCCGATGCCGACTCGCGCCGAAGTATCCGACGTGGCCAACGCCGTGCTCGACTACACCGACGCGGTGATGCTGTCTGCTGAAAGTGCTGCCGGTTCCTACCCGATCGAAGCCGTTCAGGCGATGGCTCGTATCTGCATCGGTGCTGAAAAGCACCCGACAGGTAAAACCTCCAGCCACCGCATCGGTCACTCGTTCACCCGTTGTGACGAAAGCATCGCGCTGGCGGCCATGTACACCGCTAACCACTTCCCAGGTGTGAAAGCGATCATTGCCCTGACTGAAAGCGGCTATACCCCGCTGATCATGTCGCGCATTCGCTCCTCGGTGCCGATCTACGCGTTCTCCCCGCACCGCGGGACTCAGGCACGCGCAGCAATGTTCCGTGGCGTCTACACCGTACCGTTCGACCCGGCCAACCTGCCACCAGGCCAGGTCAGCCAGTCTGCGGTAGACGAACTGCTCAAGCGCGGTCTCGTTGAGCAAGGCGATTGGGTCATCCTCACCAAGGGCGACAGCTACCACACCATCGGTGGCACCAACGGCATGAAGATCCTGCACGTCGGCGATCCGTTGGTCTAAGACCGCCCGCGCAGTAAACAAAAAACCCCGGCTCGCGAGAGTCGGGGCTTTTTTGTATTTGCTGACCGAGGGTGAACAACAGCGCACTTCTATAGGAGAGACCCCGGTGTCTATGGCACCGCGCAATCTCGCATTTGAATGCTTTAATCACGCCCCACAAACACATCCGCCAACACCTGATTACGCGGAATACCGGCCAGATAAAGTCGCTTGGCAAAGGTCTCTACACTTTGCGGGCTGCCACAGACCAGCGCCATGGTCTTGCGCGACAGCATGCGCAGGTCTGCAAGCGTCGCCTCCAGCTCATCAGCCGTCACTAGCTGCACCTGAACACCATGATTACCTGCCAGCTCAGTCAGTTCGGTGCGCAGGTAATGCTCACCGCCATCACGCGCCAAATGGATAAGCCTGATTGGCCCTTGATGGTCCTGACGCAGTGCCTCACGCAGCACGCCCCATAACGGGCCTAGCCCGGTCCCGGCGCCCAGCAATAACAAAGGCTGCTCCTGCCAGTCCGGATCGTATTGCAAGGCACCGCCGCGCAATTCACCAAGACCTATGGAATCGCCGATTTCCAGCTGCCGGGCGGCATCGACAAATGCGCCGGGCTGGCGGCAATCAAGGTGGAATTCCAGATAGGGATCTTCGCCGGGCAAACTTGCCAGCGAGTAAGGCCTGGCGACCCCGCTGGCGGTCCAGAGCACCAGATGCTGCCCGGCGCGATAACGCAACGGCCGCTCAGGCTCCAGGCGCAAACGCAGTACCGCTGGGCTCAACCAGTCGCAGCCCGCTACCCGCGCAGGCGCGCCGTCGCACAGCGGATCAAACGCCTGAACCGCCAGATCGTCGATCACTCGGCATTGGCAGGCCAGACGCCAGCCCTGCAAGCGCTTAACAGGATCAAGCGCTTCAGGCAGTGCGTCAGCAGGTTCGCCAGTGATGCAGCGCACCAGGCAGGCATGGCAACTCCCGGCTCGACAGCTGTAGGGGACCGCGATGCCCGCCTGATTGAGGCTGTCCAGCAAGTTACTTCCTGAGGCGACCGTCCAGCGACGCTCCCCCACCTGCAATTCAGGCATCTACATTTTCCCAGCCAGACACACATCGATTGCGTCCAGTGCGCTTGGCCCGATAAAGCGCCTGGTCCGCCCGCTGCAATGCGTCATCAAGATTGTCGCCACGCTGCAGCAAGGTCATGCCCACCGACAGACTCAGGCTGCAGTCCGGCAACGTCGGCAACTCCACCTGGCTGAAAGCGTCACGTACACGCTCACAACAATCGATCAGTTGTTGCTCGTTGCATTGCGGTATGAACAACACAAACTCCTCTCCACCGTAGCGCGCCAGTACATCACTGTCGCGCAGGCAATCTTCAGCACGGGCCGCAAAAGCCTGGAGCACCTGATCGCCTGCCGAATGACCATAGTTATCGTTGATGCGCTTGAAGTGATCGAGATCAATCAAGGCCAGACCATGGGAAGCGTCACTGCCCAGCAGATTCAACTCCCGGGCAGCCATGCGCAAAAAGTAGCGGCGATTGTACAGATTGGTGAGTTCATCGGTAGCAGCCAACTCTTCAAGCTGCACCATCATCCCGCGCAATGTGTCCTGGTGAGCCTGCAAGGCATAGCGGCGGTGACGCATTCGCTGGCGCTGGGCATTCACATAACCGGCAAACAGGCTAAGCCACAGCAACATGACGAACAGTGCACTGATCTGCAGGAGCACGGTTCCGGGTTTGCGCATGGTTCCGTCGAGGAACTCCCACAGGTTGATACCGGCAAAACTCAGCAGTACCAACACCGCACATCGGGCAAAGACCATTGGCGTCAGTTGAAACAGGCCAAACAAAAGGATTGGCGCATACACAATCAAAAATACACTGCGCGCCCCGTCCAGACACGAGAGCAGCCAGGTCAGCCAGCACAGGGCGAGCAACACTTGGAACTCAGTCAGGCTGGCATCCGTGAAACGCTGGTTCAGCTTGGTGAGAAATACGACAAATACGGCGAGCTGACTCAATAGCACCAAAACGCAGGTAATCACTGTTTCCAGCATCGGCTGATGCAGTTCCCCCGCATAAATCGCCAGCCAGCTCAGCATTGTCACCAACAGATAAGTGGCTGCAGCCAAGCCAAAACGCTTCAGAAAAAGGGATTGCGTGGTGGGAGATATTTCCCGTGCGCTTATCGTGCTCAAAAAGGATTCCTTCCCATAGTGGCACCAAGCCCGGAACTTTAGACTCACATCAAAAAGTTTCCAGCCAATACAGGTTAAATACGTTCAAATAGATTCAATTGCAACTCGCATCCCCGCCTTTGCGTCCCTTTTGATACGGGGGTTTGAAGGCGTTATTGCCAGCGACACCGACTGGTGCTGGGTTAAGCCATTCGAAGAGCAAAAGAGTGCGAAGCGCAAAACCGATGGATGGACCCAAGAGGTTGCGGGTTATACTGCCGCGCCTTTTTGTCGCAGCCAGCCACGCTGTTGCAGCCATGAGACATCGCTCGAACGCAGATGGCTCAGACTATATTTTGAATGTTCCCGTCCTAAACAGAGGAGCGCGCCCACATGACCGTGATCAAGCAAGACGACCTGATTCAGAGCGTAGCCGACGCCCTGCAATTCATTTCCTACTACCACCCGGTAGATTTCATTCAGGCCATGCACGAAGCCTATCTGCGCGAAGAGTCGCCTGCTGCCCGTGACTCCATGGCGCAGATCCTGATCAACTCGCGCATGTGCGCGACCGGTCATCGCCCGATCTGCCAGGACACCGGCATCGTCACCGTATTTGTGCGCGTCGGCATGGACGTCCGTTGGGACGGGGCCACCATGGGCCTGGACGACATGATCAACGAAGGCGTGCGTCGCGCCTACAACTTGCCGGAAAACGTCTTGCGCGCCTCGATCCTGGCCGACCCGGCCGGTGCGCGTAAAAACACCAAAGACAACACTCCAGCCGTTATTCACTACTCCATCGTCCCGGGTAACACCGTGGAAGTGGACGTGGCTGCCAAAGGCGGCGGCTCGGAAAACAAGTCGAAAATGGCCATGCTCAACCCGTCCGACTCGATCGTCGACTGGGTACTGAAAACTGTGCCAACCATGGGCGCTGGCTGGTGCCCGCCTGGCATGCTTGGCATTGGTATTGGTGGTACTGCAGAGAAAGCCGCAGTCATGGCCAAAGAAGTACTGATGGAGTCCATCGACATCCACGAGCTGAAAAAGCGCGGCCCTTCCAACCGTATCGAAGAGATGCGTCTGGAGCTGTTCGAGAAGGTCAACCAACTGGGCATCGGTGCCCAGGGCCTGGGCGGTCTGACCACCGTGCTCGACGTGAAGATCATGGATTACCCGACTCACGCGGCTTCTCTGCCGGTGTGCATGATCCCTAACTGCGCGGCCACCCGTCACGCGCACTTCGTGCTTGATGGTTCCGGCCCTGCCTCGCTGGAAGCGCCATCGCTGGATGCCTACCCGGAAATCGTCTGGGAAGCAGGCCCGTCAGCCCGTCGCGTCAACCTCGACACCCTGACGCCGGAAGACGTGCAAAGCTGGAAGCCAGGCGAAACTGTCCTGCTCAACGGCAAAATGCTCACCGGTCGCGATGCTGCCCACAAGCGCATGGTTGAAATGCTCAACAAGGGCGAAACCCTGCCGGTGGACCTCAAAGGTCGCTTCATTTACTACGTCGGCCCGGTTGATCCGGTGCGCGAAGAAGTGGTTGGCCCGGCTGGCCCGACTACCGCCACGCGGATGGACAAATTCACCCGGCAGATCCTCGATCAGACCGGCCTGTTGGGCATGATCGGCAAATCCGAGCGCGGCCCGACCGCTATCGAAGCGATCAAAGACCACAAAGCCGTGTACCTGATGGCTGTCGGCGGTGCTGCTTACCTGGTGGCTCAGGCGATCAAGAAGTCGAAAGTCGTGGCCTTTGCCGAACTGGGCATGGAAGCGATCTACGAGTTCGAAGTCAAAGACATGCCGGTTACCGTTGCCGTCGACAGCAAGGGCGAGTCCGTCCACGTCACCGGCCCGCAGATCTGGCAGAAGAAGATCAGCGACAGCCTGGCGGTAGAAGTGCAGTAAGCACATCGGCCTCGATAAAAAACCCGCAGAGATGCGGGTTTTTTATTGAAGTGCGAGGGCTACTGTAGGAGCTGCCGAAGGCTGCGAAGCCTTCATTCTGATACACCGCCATCGCAGCCTTCGGCAGCTCCTACAGGTCCAGTGTTTGCTGCGCGACAGCGCGGTGCCATAAACACACTCAAGCATTCGAAAGACGACTCACACTGGTGATCTGCCCACTCCAGATCATTTCGTAGTGCGCGGTCTGAACAATCGACTTCACATGCCTGGGCGTCATCAATGCCCAGCAATGGTTGCCCGGCGAGCGAACCGAGTTGTAACGCAGTCCCGGGCACCCTGCCCGCTTGGCGGCGTGGCCCAGTTGGCGAGCATGGGAATAATCATCAGGATCGTAGATCGGGTCTGAAAGTGGCAGCCCGGTGGCGTCGCGATTTGCATCCTCATCGAATGTGCAACACAGACCACGAAACAGAAAGCGCTCGTAGTTGAGTCCTGCCACTCTCGACCAATAGTGGTTCTGATGATGGCGCACCTCTGCGATGGCGGTTTCCATCACATCGGCCAAGTACAACACCCCAAACGCACCATCGCTAAACCGTGAACCTGAAGGATTTACATGGGTGAAAGGACCAACGGCGTAAGAGCAGCCGGGAATACCAAAGGGAATCTCCGAAACCGGGATAAGGGCAAGTCGCCCCACTTCATTCTGTAACCGCGGATTGGTCAGCGCCTGCAATTGATACAACGCCTCGAACTCCGCTGCGTCAGCTACATCGTCGAACAGGTCGATGGGAGGGAATCTGGAGTTGACCAGCCGATACGCCCGCCGCTCTTCATCAGCCAGCAGCGGAAGGCTTTCCAGCGTTACCACTGCGCGCCCCGGAGTGCATCAACACGGCGGAAGGTCTCGTACAACGAAACGATATCCCCCTGCGCCATGATGTCCAGCGGCTTACGGCCGTTGAAAAACTCGTTGCCGTTGTCCATCGTTGCAAAGCCGTAAACGTTGTCCGGATTGTCGAAAACCGTGCGCAACGCCGCATGAATGTTCAACACAAAGCTGATGCGGTGCATCTGATCCATGTCCAGTCCGACTGACCATTCCGAGCCCGTCTGCTTGGCCCGCGTGTAGGTACTGCGCGAGATACGCAAAATCCGACACGCCTGCTCACTGGACGCATTCCACTTGTCGAGAATGCGCAACGCTGCGCGCAGGCCGGAGACGCATTGTTCTTTGGAGAGAGGCTGGAGTTGCGGGACTGCGGACATGCGAAACACCTTTTGCATCTGTAGATGCAAACACTAGCAACTAGAGTCTACAGATGCAAACACCAAATATATGAAAGCCACATTCTGTAGGAGCCAACTTGTTGGCGAAGCGGCGTATCAGAAACAGCCTCGCCAACAAGTTGGCTCCTACAAGCCTTGTGCTTACCCCCCATAGCTTGAAGCTAACGCGTGCCCTGTGGGAACGCCGCCCGGCCGGTCCCACCTCAGCCGCGCTTATCCAGCAAATTAACCACCAACCGATCAATCCAGCCCCAGAGCCGTTGCTTGATCCGCCGCCACAGAGGCCGCTTTTTCCAGTCGGCCAGGGTGATTTCCTTACTGACCGCAAAGTCTTTTTCAAAGCTGGCGACCACATCGCGGGTCAGGCCGACGTCGAGAGCCTCCAGATTGGCTTCCAGATTGAAGCGCAGGTTCCAGTGATCAAAGTTGCACGAGCCAATGCTGACCCAGTCATCAATCAGGACCATTTTCAAATGCAGGAAGCACGGCTGGTACTCGAAGATTTTCACGCCCGCACGCAACAAGCGCGGGTAATAGCGATGCCCGGCGTAGCGTACTGAAGGGTGATCGGTGCGCGGGCCGGTCAGCAGCAAGCGGACATCAATCCCCCGAGCCGCGGCACGCCGTAGCGAGCGACGGACCTTCCACGTAGGCAGGAAATACGGCGTCGCCAGCCAGATACGCTTATGACCGCTGTTAAGCGCCCGCACCAATGATTGCAGAATGTCACGGTGCTGGCGGGAGTCGGCATAGGCGACGCGACCTAACCCATGCCCTTTGACAGGGACCTTGGGCAAGCGCGGCAGACCGAAGTTTTCCGCTGGACGCCAGGCTGTACGGCGCGGATTGGCGTGAAACTGCCGATCAAACAGTGCCTGCCAGTCAATGACCAATGGCCCGGTGATTTCAACCATGACCTCATGCCACTCGCTGACCGGCTCGGCGGGCTGCCAGAACTCATCGGTGACACCTGTGCCGCCGACTACCGCGAGCTTTTTGTCCACCAACAGTAATTTGCGATGGTCGCGGTAGAAGTTACGCACACCGCGTCGCCAGTTAATACGATTGTAGAAGCGCAGGATCACGCCCGCGTCGGTCAGACGTTTGCGCAACCCAAGGGTAAAGGCCTGAGCACCAAAGTCGTCGAACAGGCAACGCACGATTACGCCGCGCTTGGCCGCGTCCACCAGGGCTCGCACTACTGCATCGGCGCACGCGCCCGCCTCCACCAGATAAAGCTCCAGCTCGACTTGCTGCTGAGCAGCGTCAATGGCAGCAATCATGCGCGGAAAGAACGACGGGCCGTCGATCAACAGCTGGAACTGGTTGTTCTCACGCCAGGGAAATATTGCACCGCTCATCCTCAGCGCGCCGTGAAGATCAAGACAGCACCCACGGGCACCGCGAGGCTGACCGCCGAGAGTCCGGCGGCATTGCGCAGCGTCGTGAAGCCCGGCACAAGATCAAAATCCTGAGCGTTGACCACCAGCGGCTCAAGCGTCACGACCTGAAAGCGTCGCTCATCCAGGCGTGTAGCAAGCAGCTCGGCTCGATAGCTATGGGATTTGCCATGCAGTTGCACCACCAACGGCAGCCTTAATTCAAGCTGTGCACCGGGCGCCAGATCGTTGATCGGCCCCAGGTCGAGCTGAGCGTTGATTTTCGCTCTGGGGAATTTATCGATGTTAAAGACTTGCTCGCGAATGCGCTCGTCACGCAGGGCGATGCCGGTGCTGACGGACTCCAGCTCTACCTCAAGCTCAGCTGCGCCTTTACGATCGACTTTGCCATGCAAGGTCAGGAAGCGATGGACTTCAGCAATGTTGGCGTTTTTGGTCGACGTGAACGACAGCCTTGAGGACTCGTTGTCCAAGTACCAGTTCGCCTGAGCAGGCAATGCGGTCAGCGCCAGCAAAGCCAGCAACAGGCGGGTTGTGATGGGCATGCAAACTCCAGATGCGCATTAAGGGGCAACCATACCGCCTGTCTGACCGCTGGCGAACTGCTACGTTCGCATCCGGTTTTTCATGGCGCTGACGGTAGCAAGCGACAGCCTTGTCGCTCGCCCTGCCAAGTGGCCACATTACTGCGGCCAAGACCTTCGGCAGTTACCCGTTTATTCGCCGCGTCGTCGAGCAAGCTGCTCGGTACGTACTGTTTGACGTAACCACGGCAATACTCGGCGGAATTAAGCATGACGTAGCGACAGGAGCAATACTCTTTGGCGGTATAGGCGCTGATGATGCTTGGGAATGCCGCCAATGCGAGGCGGTTTTGCCAGACCAGCACCGCCACGATGATCAAGACCAGTAGCAAGAGGCTGCTGAACGGACGACGTCGGATAAAACCTTTGCGACTGCTCATTGCGCGCGCTCCCCGCCAAAAGCTGCCAAGACCCGCTTCAGTAGTTCGTCATGGGAATAACTGCCATCCCGGTCATCGGCATAGCGCACGATCACCAGTCCGGTACTGGGGACCACATACAACGCCTGCCCCCAATGCCCCAGCGCGGCGAAAGTATCGCCAGGCGCACTTGGCCATGGGCCTATATCACCTTTGGATGTTTGATTGAGCCACCACTGGCCGCCAGAGACCTCGGCATTTGGCTGTTGATTGGCGAACGGCGTGAGAACGAAGTCGACCCAGGCTTTGGGCACTAACTGTCGGTCATTCCAGAGCCCGCCGCGTTGCATTAATAAACCAATACGGGCCAGATCCTGTGCCGTCATGTAGGCGTAGGAAGAACCGACAAACGTGCCGCTGGCATCGGTCTCCCACACAGCGCTGCGAATGCCCAGCGGCTCGAACAGTGCCGTCCATGGATAGTCCGCGTAGGCCTTTTCCCCGACCATGCCTTTCAGCGCGGCAGACAGGACGTTGCTGTCGCCACTGGAATACAGGAACGACGTACCCGGTTTGTGAGCACTGCGATGCCCGGCAGTAAAGCGCGCCATGTCGTCCCGGCCACGGGTATAAAGCATGGCGACCACCGAAGAGTTGAGCGGTGCGTATTCATAGTCCTCCTGCCAATCCAGGCCGGAGGTCCACTGCATCAGATGCTTGAGGGTGATATCAGGGTGAGCGTTGAGCGGGGGATAGAACTTTGCAGCAGGATCATCCAGCGCAAAGCGACCTTCACCAAACGCGACGCCCAAAACCGTCGCCATGATGCTTTTGCTGATGGACCACGTGAGGTGTGGGGTCTGGGCAGCGGTCACTCCGGCGTAGCGCTCGTACACCACCTCACCGTCACGCAGTACCAGTAATGCGTCGGTGCGAATGCCCTCTCGGGTTTGGTCGTTGCGGGTCGGGAAGGCGTAATCTTCAAGGGATTTCACTGCCGCCGAGGGTTCAGCATTGGCATTGAAGACCACAAACAACAGCACCAGCCAGGCAAGCCGCATCGGGACACACCTCAAAATTGAATCGCCGGACTTTAGCAGGGGGTTGTGACAGATACTGGTAGTGAGAGCCCTGTGGGACAGATTTATTCGGGAAGGCGATATTGCGTCAGACAGATATGCAGTGACTGTAACGGCCCTTTCGCGAATGAATTCGCTCCCACAGGATCACCGCAAACCGCGAGCGACGCAGAACCCGTGGGACCGAATTTATTCGGGAAGGCGATATTGCGTCAGACAGATATGCAGTGACCGCAACGGCCTTT
>NZ_UWFN01000264.1 GCF_900602065.1 Pseudomonas viridiflava
GTAGACGCCAGCGTAGAACCCCAGCACCAGAGCGATGAACAACAGGCGCAGTAGCTTTCTCGCCGCCGCGGGGGTGGAGAGCGACGTGTCGAGCGGAGGTAAGGCTTGGCGTAGCTTCATCAGGGAACGTTAAGCCAAGGCCCTGGCCCTCGGAATAAGACGATCCTCAAAGTCGCAGGCGGTGCTGTCGGCGCACCCCCCGGCGTGACTTTTAAGAATCGCCTGATTAAACCCCACGCCTCCTCTCCATAAGATTGCGGCGCCTGGACAGCCCCCTTACGCCCTGTGGCGAAAAACGGACGGCGTCCACGCACAGCCCTAACCATCTTTAATGAGGAGTTCCACCATGAAGCGCATTGCCTTGATCCTGGCCATGACCGCCGCTCCAGCCCTGACCTTCGCGGCCGCCCCGAACACCATCACATTCACTGGCCAGGTGTCGGATCAGACCTGTGCTGTAGCGGTCAACGGCATCGCAGCGAATCCGGTGATCCTGATGCCTACCGTCAGCGCCGCCGCCTTGAGCGCAGTGGGCAGCACAGCGGGCGAAACGCCGTTCACCATCAGCGTGAGCGGCTGCACCGCACCGACTTCGAACCTGGCCATCAAAAC
>NZ_UWFN01000291.1 GCF_900602065.1 Pseudomonas viridiflava
GAAATGCGGTGCCCAATTGTGGGAGCGAATTCATTCGCGAAGAGGGCGGTACATTCGACATGTCTCTATCGTCTGTACTGCCGCATTCGCGAATGAATTCGCTCCCACTTGGCCATATCCCGACAGCTAACCGGAGCGTTATGGCAATTGATCATCCAGATGCTTGTTCTTCCACCCGTCATTGCCCGGCAAAAGCAGGTTCAGCGCTATAGCCGTTACCGCGCACAGGGCAATACCCTTCAGGCCGAAATCGTCCGGGCCGTTGCCGGTACCGATCAATACACCGCCAATACCGAACACCAGCGTGACTGACACGATCACCAGATTGCGGGCTTCGGCCAAGTCGACCTTGTGGCGAATCAGGGTGTTCATGCCGACCGCGGCAATCGAGCCGAACAACAGGCAGAGAATCCCGCCCATCACCGGTACCGGAATGCTTTGCAGCAGTGCGCCGAACTTGCCGATGAACGCCAGGGTGATCGCAAACACAGCCGCCCAGGTCATGATCTTCGGGTTGTAGTTCTTGGTCAGCATCACGGCGCCAGTCACTTCGGCGTAGGTCGTGTTGGGTGGTCCGCCGAACAGGCCTGCTGCGGTGGTGGCAATGCCGTCACCAAACAGCGTGCGATGCAGGCCTGGTTTCTTCAGGTAATCGCGACCGGTCACGCTGCCGACCGCAATCACACCACCGATGTGCTCGATGGCGGGCGCGAGGGCTACGGGCACGATGAACAGAATCGCCTGCCAGTTGAACTCCGGTGCCGTGAACGCTGGCAGTGCCAGCCACGGCGCGGCAGCGATTTTTGCAGTGTCGACCACGCCAAAGTAGAACGACAGAGCGAAGCCCACCAGCACGCCGGAGATAATCGGCACCAGACGGAAAATGCCTTTGCCGAACACCGCTACGACCAAGGTGGTCAGCAGCGCAGGCATCGAGATCAGCATCGCGGTGCTGTAAGGGATCAACTCGGCGCCGTCGCCACTTTTGCCCATCGCCATGTTGGCCGCGATCGGTGCCATGGCCAGGCCGATGGAGATAATCACCGGGCCGATCACTACAGGTGGCAGCAGCTTATCGATGAAGCCAGTACCTTTGATCTTCACGGCGAGGCCGAGGAAGGTGTAGACGAAACCCGCCGCCATGACGCCGCCCATGGTCGCCGCGAGGCCAAACTGACCCTTGGCAAGAATGATCGGCGTGATGAATGCAAAGCTCGATGCCAGAAAAACGGGCACCTGACGTCCGGTGACGATTTGAAACAGCAATGTACCCAGGCCTGCGGTAAACAGTGCGACGTTAGGATCCAGCCCGGTGATCAGCGGCATGAGTACCAGTGCGCCGAACGCCACAAAGAGCATCTGCGCGCCGGACAGCACGGTACGCCACAGTGGATCGTTGAACTCGTCCTGCCTCATCATTAATCCTTTTGCTTGGTGCCAAAAATTTTGTCACCGGCATCGCCCAGGCCCGGAATGATGTAGCCATGTTCGTTCAGACGCTCATCAATGGACGCGGTGTAGATGATCACGTCAGGGTGCGCGGCTTCGACCACGGCAATGCCCTCTGGTGCAGCGACCAGAACCATGGCGCGGATTTCCTTGCAGCCGGCTTTTTTCAACAGGTTGATTGTGGCGACCATCGATCCACCGGTGGCCAGCATCGGGTCGATGATCATGGCCAGACGCTCGTCGATTTCCGGAACCAGTTTTTCCAGATACGTGTGCGCTTCAAGGGTTTCCTCGTTACGCGCCACGCCAACGGCGCTGACTTTCGCGCCCGGGATCAGGCTGAGGACGCCGTCGAGCATGCCGATACCGGCACGCAGAATCGGCACTACAGTGATCTTCTTTCCGGCGATTTTCTCGACCGGCACAGTGCCGGCCCAGCCCTGGATATCATAGGTTTCCAGCGGTAAATCGGCGGTGGCTTCGTAGGTAAGCAGGGCACCGACCTCCTGAGCGAGCTCACGGAAGTTCTTGGTGCTGATGTCAGCGCGGCGCATCAGGCCGAGCTTGTGGCGGATCAGCGGATGGCGGATCTCACGAATAGGCATAGGAAAAAGCTCCGGCGGGGGGCAAAAAAACGGCCTAGGTTAATCTATTCAGCTGTTACTGTCCTACGTGCCTTACGGTGTTTTCAGACAATTCCTGACACGTTAGTCCAGAATTGCTTGCTCTGACTGAAGCGGATGCGTACCTTTGCCCGCTTTTCTTACACTGCCCCCCTGGAGAGCGTCATGTCCGCTGATCTCGAGCATATCCGTCAAATCATGCGCGAGGCTGACTGCCTGTACACAGAAGCTGAAGTCGAAGCGGCCATCGCCCGCGTTGGCGCGCACATCAATGCCGAACTGGCCGAGCGCAACCCGGTCGTATTTTGCGTGATGAACGGCGGTCTGATCTTCTCGGGCAAGCTGCTGACTCACCTGAACTTCCCACTGGAGGCGTCTTACCTGCACGCCACTCGCTATCGCAATGAAACCAGCGGCGGTGATCTGTTCTGGAAGGCCAAGCCGGAAGTCTCGTTTATCGACCGTGATGTGCTGATCATCGATGACATCCTTGACGAAGGTCACACGCTGGGCGCGATCATCGACTTCTGCAAACACGCCGGTGCCCGCGCTGTGCACACCGCGGTGTTGATTGATAAAGACC
Organism: Pseudomonas viridiflava; assembly: GCF_900602065.1. Classification (GTDB taxonomy): domain Bacteria; phylum Pseudomonadota; class Gammaproteobacteria; order Pseudomonadales; family Pseudomonadaceae; genus Aquipseudomonas. Next base: position 2,656 of record NZ_UWFN01000291.1, read on the forward strand.
ACGACCGCAAAGCACGCCCAGACCTGAAAGCCGACTTTGTGGGCCTGCCGTGCGTTGACCGCTATATCTTCGGTTACGGCATGGATTACAAAGGCTACTGGCGCAACGCTGCCGGGATTTATGCGGTTAAAGGGATGTAATAGCGCACGTGTTTTTGTAGGAGCGAATTCATTCGCGAAGAGGCCGGTGCATTCGACATTTATCTATCGTCTGTACTGCCACATTCGCGAATGAATTCGCTCCCACAGGGCCGCCTGTCCACTGAGGTCACACCTCCCGCATGCTAAAGTGCCAGCCCTGTCCTTGCGGGAAGTCGAAATGAAGCTTTTGATCCGTAGCGCAACACTCGCTCTGCTGTGCTGCCTGGCAGTTGCAGCGCCTGTTTCAGCTGAACCCATGCACGCCCAATACCTGCCGCCAGACGACCTTAATCTGCGTGAAGGCGAACCCGAGCAGCAGCAATTGCTGCAAATCACCGAGTATTCAGTGGTGGTGGGCAATCAGCGTCAATCCAATCAGACACCCATTCCTGTCACAGCCCCGGTACTGCTGCGCCTCAAAGGCAAACCGATGAACAAGGGCGCCACGATCAACGAGGTGCTGATTCATTTCGACAGTGAGAGCAAAAGCCTTAAAAAGCCGGTTTTTGATGACAAGACCCGAGTGCTGAATCTGTATTACCCGGTCGCGCAATATCGAACGCTGATGGATCTGTTGCGCAACGAGAAGCTTTACTGCCAGTTCCTGAGCTATGCCAACGGCCATGTATGGGCAGATTTGCACACCGCAGCCGTGCGTACTCGTTGAGCCTTTTGCCGGGCGAGGGGTAAACTGCCCGCCGGTTAACAAGTCAGCGATCCAGTTGGAGCACGCAATGCGTAAAGATAAAAAGCAGTTGATTGGCGATGAGATCGGTGACGAGCAGGTTAAAGCGTTCCTGCTCTTCGAGCCGGTTGACGCTACATCGCCATCCTTGCACAAGCTGATCAAGGCTTACCGTGGTTTGCGGGTCAATGATTTCGAGCGTTTTCTGGTGTTCTTCCTTGAAGCCGGTTACGACCTAGACGGTAAGGACGAGCACGGCAATGACTTCATTGCGACGATCAAGGACCAGCGTAATGCCGATGAGTATATTGAGCTGATCGAGAAAGCTCGAGGCTGATGGCTTAACAAGGCAGGTGTTCAGTAGCGCCTGCCCTTATTATTGTTTCGGTTGCTTCGGGCTAGGATTGACTAAAGCCACAAGATTGGTCGAACTTTCCTACTTTCCAAGTCTATATTTATTTTTTTAATTTATAAAACTCAAGCCATACTGGTTTGTGCAATCTCATGCGTAAGTTAATAAACTAAATTGCTGTATCGAAATGGATTTCGATGATGAATAAATATGTATCATTTTTTAGCCTGTTTTTTTGTTCCAATTTGCTCTGGGGGGCGGTTAGCGCTCAAGCGGCCAAAAAAATTGATGTTACGGTGGTCAACCAAAGTCAGTCAGATATCTCCCTGACTCAAGCGACCTGGCCTCTGGGAAATTACCATCCAGTGGATTATAAGATTCCCGAGCATTTTACCGGGGAGTTCCGGGTGACCGTACCGGGCGAGATAAAAGGCACTCTATTGTTCACCTATGCTACCGCTAATACTGCCTGTAAATATCGCGCCGATTGGGGGACGGTCCCAGGCAGGGGATGGCTGATCTCAACCCCTGAGCCGTTCGAGACGGTTCGCGGCCAATCGGTGGGACAGTTTGGTGCAGTCTGCAATGCCAGCATCGTCAGGAATGACGCGGATGATGGTTTTAAGCTAAAACTGAGTATCAAGTGATTTCGACATAAGCTGAGGCGTTATCTGCGCACTGACTAGTGTGTTCGGTACATTGTTTTTAATAAGGAAAAGGAATTCCAGAGTATGAACTATTGGGCAGTGACTGCTGTGGTGAGCGTTTCGTTGATAGCCAGTGTTGTTCAGGCTCAAGCGACCACCCTTTACCACGGTGAAATCCGAAACTTTACGGATCAAGATATCTATTTGACCAACCAAAGCTGGGACCCAGGGGGGCGAGATCCCAAGGATCATAAAATTCCGCCTGGCGAAGGGGGCGGGTTCAATGTTCGGATCCCCTCGAAATCTGGCGACGTAAATATCGTTGTGTCCTCACAGGAAGGACGGAGTTGTAATTTTGTCCTGACCTACGGGACTGGAAAACGGGTAAAGGGCCCCCTGACACTTATTGGGCCCACTCACTGGAAGGTCACAAAAAGTTTCGGCAGTACGCCTGCAAAGTGTGAAATGAAAGTGGATGAATGGGTTTATAAAGAGCGGTTCAGTGTTCGTTATCGTATGAAATGAAAAGAAGTATCTTGTGATGCTGATGTCGGAGTGACGAAATGAATTTACATAAGTCCATGAATAGAGTGGGTCTAAAAGCGTTACTCTGTTTGTTTTGGTTGACGGTAAGCGTTGCACACTCTGCCCATGCAGACGGGCGTTACAGAGTGAGCGTCAAGGTCGTCAACCAGACTGCTACACCGTTAGTGCTTAGCGCTGCCAGCTGGGTCGTAAGCCCGGAGCGTATGCGTAGCTATGCTGTACCTGCCCATGGCACCGGCAATTTTAGTTTGATCTACGCCTCGAAGAAAAAAGGTGCGATGAACTTTAGCTACAGTGCAGACAAGAGGTCCTGCACTTTCAAGGCAGGTTACGATACGAACTATTCATTCGGCTGGTTCAAGGCCAATGAAGAGGCTTTTCAATGGGTTGATGCGACATCAGACGGCCTGTTTGGAGCCGTTTGCAAAGGGCGGGTCGTGAGCAATCAGCCTGACGAGGGTTACACCGTTGAATTTCGTATTGAGTAAACGGAGAAATGCTTTACTGCTGAGTTGGCACCATTGAACAGGAATACGCCCGACTATGTAAGTCGGGCGTATGCCTGTTCAGCTTGTTACTTACGCGAAACTTTGCGTTTCGCTGTGCCTTTCTACCAGTTCCAGGCGCTCGTTGTTCTGGATGCTGACCCGCTCATAAAGCTGCGCGTCAGTTTCCAGAGCTTTTTCCCGGGCCGGGAAGATTTCATTCAGCTTGCTTGCCCACTCGCCGTGGGCTTTTTCCGGGAAGCAGCGCTCGATCAGGTCCAGCATGATCGAAACAGTCACCGAAGCACCTGGCGATGCACCCAGCAGTGCGGCCAGAGACCCGTCTTTGGCTGAGACCAGCTCGGTGCCGAACTGCAGGACACCGCCTTTGTTGGCGTCCTTTTTGATGATCTGCACCCGCTGGCCAGCGATTTCCAGGCGCCAGTCTTCGGCTTTCGCCTGTGGATAAAAGCGGCGCAGTGACTCAAGACGCTGCTCCATGGACTGCATGACTTCACTGACCAGGTATTTGGTCAGGTCCATGTTGTCGCGAGCCACGGCCAGCATTGGTTTGATATTGGCCATGCGTACCGAAAGCGGCAGGTCGAGGAAAGAACCGTGCTTGAGGAACTTGGTAGTAAAGCCTGCGTACGGCCCGAACAGCAGGGATTTCTTGCCATCGACTACGCGAGTGTCCAGGTGCGGAACCGACATCGGCGGCGAGCCGACCGCTGCCTGGCTGTAGACCTTGGCCTGATGGTGCTTGACCACTTCGGGGTTGTCGCAACGCAGCCACTGCCCGCTGACCGGGAAGCCGCCAAAGCCTTTGCTTTCTTCGATGCCTGACATCTGCAGCAACGGCAGCGCCGCGCCACCAGCGCCGAGGAAGACGAATTTCGCATCGATTTCACGGGTGGTGCCGCTGTTCACGTCTTTGATGCTGACGCTCCAGCCAGCGCCTTTACGGCTCAGGCCAGTGACGCGCTTGCAGTATTTGACCTGCGCGTCAGGGCTGCTGCTCAGGTGCTTGAGCAGTTGATTGGTGAGGTTGCCGAAGTTGACGTCAGTACCATTCATCACGCGAGTAGCGGCGATCTGCTCGTCGGCTGGGCGGCCGGGCATCATCAGCGGCATCCACTCGGCAAGGGTGGCCTTGTCTTCGGTGTACTCCATGGACGAGAAAGCATGGTGCTTGTGCATGGCTTCGAAACGGGTCTTGAGGAAGGCAATGCCTTTCTCGCCCTGCACGAAGCTCAGGTGCGGCACCGGGCTAATGAAGTTCTTCGAGGAGCCAAAGGTGTCTTTTTGCGTCAGATACGCCCAGAACTGTTTGGAGACTTCGAACTGGGTATTGATCTGCACGGCCTTTTTGATGTCGATGGCACCATCTTTTGCCGGTGGGGTGTAATTGAGCTCGCACAGCCCGGCATGGCCGGTACCGGCGTTGTTCCAAGGGTTGGAACTCTCCGCAGCGCCAGAGTCCATCAGCTCAACGACTTCCAGCTTGAGGCCGGGGTCGAGCTCTTTGAGCAGCACGGCAAGAGTGGCACTCATGATGCCCGCTCCAACCAATACCACATCGACTGCTTCGTTATGCGCCATTAACGCGTCTCCAAAATCTGCAGCACCAAATTGACGGCATACGATCCCGAGGTCAGATGCCTGGTAGCGGGGCTTTGTTCAAAGTTGTGCCCCGATAACCTTGGCCAGGATCTGCATGTCCGATTCTTCGCAATTCTTCGCATCATCAACGGAGGCCACCAAACGGACTGTAATCACGGGTTCATCAGGGCAGCATGAACGCATTTTTCAGCCCGGTCAGCCATTCGACTATCGTCAAGGCATCCGGTTATGCAACCAAATCCGTAGCGGACAGGCTTCAGACTCCAGTCATGGAGGCTGCGCAGCAGCAATCGATCCTGTTCAAAAGGGCTGGGTCTGATGCTAATGGTGCATTTACAAACGCGTACCTGTTCATTTGCTCGCCACACTCTTGTGAAGTAGTGAAACCCGTTTTTTCGCGCTCTTTTGGAGACGCGAACCTCAACCTCAAAAAGGGCTGCACGATGACAGCACCGGCAGATCAGCTGCATGCATCCTGAGGTGTTGGCGAGCGAAAGGTTCGAAACAAATCGAGCCATTGGGCACTGACCAACACGCAATGTGCGTGCATATGACCTGTGTGGGCGGCTCTCTGTGGGCATTACGGAGGCGCTAATCCGGAGATTAGCCATGCTGCGAGGCCCGATCAGGAGACGTCCTTATAATCGGGGGGAGATTATAGCGATGAAACGACAGGAATTGATCGGCTTAAGTGACTTTTATTCGCTTTTCGGTCAGGCCATGCGCAACTGACGGGCTGCAGGTTGCCCGGCACGGCGGACGAGGCGGGCGTTGAGCGGCAGTGGCTGGTTCAGCCAGGACAGATTCTGCTCGGTGACTTCGACCCAGCCCTGACCCACAGGGGGCTGGCTGCATTGCTTGAAGGCACGGCAAATGCCGATCTGATCAATGCGCGCGTAATGGCGGTACTTGGGGCGAGAACTGAAGAGTGACCAGATAAAGTCCATGGTGTGGCTCCCGGTTGGTTTAGGCGCAAGTCTGCACGGCACACATGACACCGTCGTGACGTGCTTGTTGCTGAACCATTGCATGACTGAAGCGGTCCGATTTTCACTGGTTGGCGGCGCTGGGAGGCCGCTATACTGCGGCACATTTAGTGCCTGGCCCATTGGAGAGATGAGCATGCTGCGTCGCATTTTGTTTGGTTTGCTTGCTGTAACGAGTCTGACTCTGGTCGGCTGTGCCCACAGCCCGCAACAACTTAGCCCGCAACCCAAGCTGAACGCTCAGTTGGCGCCGGTAGGCCGCGGTCAGCCGGTGGTGGTGCGTGTGGTCGACGGTCGCCCAAGCCCGACGCTGGGAACTCGCGGTGGTATGTACCCGGAAACCAGCGCAGTCAGCGTTGCCGGCGCAGACGTTGTGCCCAAGTTGCAGGCACAGGCTGAGGCCGCAGTGCGTCTGCTGGGCTTCACTCCTTCACAGGGCGGCAGCGGTCCACAGTTGACGGTGACTTTGGCTGATCTCAAATATCAGTCGCCGAAAGAAGGTCTGTACGTGACTGAAGCAACAATCAGCGCCACGTTCCGTGCCGAGGTGCAGAACAACGGTCGCAACTACGCAGGTCGCTATGCAGCCTCGCTGGACCAGCGCTTCGGCATGGCCCCGAACCAGGAAACCAACACCCGCTTGGTCAGCGACGTGTTGAGCGACGCGCTGACGCGTCTGTTCCAGGATCAGACCATCGGCAACACACTGGCTCAGTAACACCAGCGCTGTTGTAAAAAAGCCCGGCTCTCTTGCGAGATGCCGGGCTTTTTTGTGGGCAGGTCCCTGTTGCGCTGCGAACACAGTCTCTTGTGGGAGCTGAGCTTGCTCGCGATGAGGCTGGACGCGATCTAAAGGGAACCGCGTCAAGCCTCATCGCGAGTAAGCTCAGCTCCCACAGGGAATGTGTTTCAATTCTGAGGCCTGCTTTTGTTGCGAATGCTGTATGCGTCTCAAGCCGCCTGCTGATAAAAGTCCAGAAAGCTGAAGCCCGTCTGCAGGTCCATGTCCGGCAGGTCGGGATGCTGATGGCCGCCAAGCGCGCAATACACCAGCCAGTTGCGGTCCTGAACGTTGAACGACCAAGCGTCGATCAACGCTTCCTGCTCGTCGCTAGGAGCGATCAAATAAAGGCGGTCCTGGTTTTTGGCGTGCAGCATGACGAGCTCCATTGGGTCGAGGTTCTGCCTCGAAGGAGCCATAGAGTGCCCGGGTCAGGTTACGGAACTGTGACGACGAAGAAAATTGTCTGACAATTTTCAGGCATAAAAAAGGCGCTTGATATCAGCGCCTTTTTTACCGTCAGCAGGATCAGAGCGGGATGCCAGCCTTTACCCGGTATTGATTGCGTACAGGCGTCGCATACTGCTGGATCAGGTAAGGCTGATGCTCGACCGGGCACTCATCGAGACGACGTTGCCATTCTTCCTGAGCCTTGGCCAGTTCCGGCGCAGCGAATACATCCTTGGCCAACGGTACGTTGAGCGACGAATCTGCATCGGCCCATTGTGCGTAAGCCAGGTAATGGACGGGGAACAGGCGGTAACCACCGAGAATCTGCCGGTCCATTTCAATGGCCAGCGCTTTGGTGTCTTCGAAAAGCTCGGTGATCGGTGGCGCAAAGTTCACATGGACGCGGCCCTTGTAGCCGGTAATGCCCAAGGCGATGCTGACGTCATCCTCGCCCGGCGCTTTGCTGTAAGTGCCGGTGGTGGCGCGAATGTACAGCTCCCGGGCCTTGGCATGATCGCAAGGGTCGTATTCGTAGCTAATGGACACCGGCGTCAGGTTCAGTGACTGAATCACTTCGGCGAACGGTTCGTCCTTGCGGCTCATGTGGAACATCTTGAGGATTGCCGACTCAGTACGGTCATCACCGTCCTTGGCACGGCCTTCAGCCTGGGCAATCCAGATCGATTGGCAGTCGTTGCGAATCGAGTGGTTGATGTAGGCAGACAGCAACTGGTAGGCCGCCATCTTTTCCCGGCGCCCGGCGATGGAACGGTGCACGATGAAGCTCTTGTTCAGGCGCATCAGATCGCTGACAAAAGGTTTTTGCAGGAGGTTATCGCCAATCGCGATGCGCGGTGTCGGCAGGCCTGCGTGGTACACGGCGTAATTGACAAAAGCCGGGTCCATCACGATATCGCGGTGGTTGGCCAGAAAGAGATAGGCGCTGCCGGATTTGAACTGCTCGACGCCCGTGTAGGTCACACCGTCGGTAGCGCGCTCAATGGTGTGGTCGACGTAGTATTCGACCTTGTCCTGCAGGGTGGCAACCGAATTGATGCCCACGAACTGGCGGCGCAGCTTGCGGGCGATGATCGGTTGCAGTGCCCAGCCTAACGCGCCTGCCAGTTTCGGGAAGCGGAAGCGGGTCAGGATCGAGAGAAACTCTTTGTCGCTGAGCAAACGCTCAAGCACCGCTGAGACTTCAGCGTCGTTGTAAGGTCGGATGGCATCAAATTCGCCCATCATGCTCTCTTGTAGGGGGTGACAAAGTAATAGGGGAGGCCAAGTCTGGAAAACACGTCCAGACTCTAGCAGAGCCTTGAAAGACCGCGATTATACGCACAACTGATCCCGGAGACCGCGATGCAGGAAATTCAGAGTTACGACTGCCCTTACTGCGGTGAGCCGGTCGAGGCGGTGCTGGACTTGTCTGGCGGTGACCAGCAGTACATAGAGGATTGCCCGGTCTGTTGTCGGCCCATTGTCTTCGACTTGCAAACCGATGGTGAAGACTGGAGTCTGGATGTTCGCAGCGAGAACGAATGATGCAGAAAGTCTACGAGCCGGAAAACCTCATGGAAGGCGAGCTGTTACAAGGCATGCTCGCCAGCGAAGGTATTGAAGCGCACCTCACCGGCCAGCACTTGCTGGGCGCCCTTGGCGAGTTGCCAGCCCTCGGCCTGTTGGGGTTGCTGGTGGACAACGATCAGGTCGAACAGGCGCGACAGTTGATCACTGAGTACAATGCGGCGCTGCCTTTCTCTGGAGGCGAGCCCGGTGATGAGCCGGACAATTTCCCTGACGTGCTGGTGTGTTGAGCGGCTTAATGGCCTTGTCTCCACAGTTCAGCGCGTCCAAACGAGTTTTATAGCCCCATGTGTGGACGTTATGCGCTGTTTCGTTGGACGCCCGCTTTTGCGGCCTTGCCCGGTTTTCCGGCTGACCAACAAGCGCAATGGAATATTTCGCCAGCGGACTCGGTACTCATGCTGCGTGCCGTTGCCGGCACTGAGGGCGATCTTGAACTGGCTCGTGCGCGTTGGGGGCTTACCCCGCCGTGGCTGACTGATCTGTCCCGTACCCCCGCTCACGCCCGCGCCGAGACCTTGGCCGAGCAACCGATGTTTCGCGAAGCGTTTCGCCTGCGCCGCTGCCTGCTGCCCGCCAACGGTTTTTATGAATGGCGCGGTACTACCCGTAAACGGCCTTTCTGGCTGACACCCGGGGAGGGCTCGGCGCTGTTTTTTGCGGCTATATGGGAAGCGTACCCGGTGCAGGGCCATACGTACCTGAGTGTCGCGGTGGTCACGCAACTGGCTGCCAGTCAGCGGCGTCCGTTGATTCTCGACGCTCAAGGACAGAAAGACTGGCTCGCAGCCGATACACCATTGCCGACCTTGCAGGCGCTGCTCGCCGCTCCACAAACCGCGCTGCGCGAGCGGCCGTTGGCCAATCTGGTCAACGATCCGAAGCTCAATGCGCCTGAGTGTCTGACGCCGTTGTGATGGGCACAGGTTCATAGGCAATGCGGTCTACTGTGGGAGATTCTATGTTCGTCCGCAATCGCTGGTCTTGCCTCGTAAGACCGTTATGTGGGAGCGGTGCTTGCCCGCGATCAAGATTACTCGGTATGTCTGATGCACCGAGGTGCCTGAGTCGCGGGCAAGCACCGCTCCCACACGAGATCACACACATACAGGAACCATCACCGCTTTACGCGGACAAAGCGCCTGTCAGCCAGTATCTGGCGCGTAAGTCGTTCACCGCCTAGGATGAGCGCCATGTTCAGAGGGAGATTCATCATGCGTCAGAAGTTTGCTCTATGTGCCTTGAGCGCAGCCATCCTGCTTGGCGGCTGCCAGGCCGTGAATACCACCAGCGGCGATTCGGTCGGTGTCGAGCGCAAGCAATACATGTTCAGCATGCTTTCGACCGATGAGGTCAATCAGATGTATGCCCAGTCCTACAAGGAAACAGTCGGCGAGGCGTCGACCAAGGGCGTGCTCGACACCACCAGCGCCAATGCCAAACGTGTGCATACGATTGCTGACCGCCTGATCGGTCAGGCACCCAAGCTGCGCCCGGATTCTGCGCAGTGGCAGTGGGAAGTGAACCTGATCAAAAGTGATGAACTGAACGCCAACTGTGGTCCGGGCGGCAAGATCATTTTCTACACCGGTCTGATCGATAAGCTGAAGCTGACAGACGATGAGATTGCGGCGGTGATGGGCCATGAAATTGCCCATGCCTTGCGTGAGCACGGACGTGAGTCGATGTCCAAGGCTTATGGCGTTGCAATGGCCAAGCAGGGCGCGGGCGCCATTCTTGGATTAGGGCAAGACAGCATGGCATTGGCCGATACGGTGGTTAACTACAGCCTGACCTTGCCTAACAGTCGCAGTAACGAAAACGAGGCTGATCTACTGGGCCTGGAGTTGGCAGCACGGGCGGGTTACAACCCGAATGCCGCCATTACCCTGTGGCAGAAAATGACCCAGAATTCCGGTGGCTCGCAGCCTGAGTTCATGAGCACTCACCCGGCTTCGGAAAGTCGCATCGCGTCTTTGCAGGCAGCGATTCCCAAGGTGATGCCGTTGTATAACGCTGCTCCAAAATCCTGAGGAGTTTGCTTGTCCTGTAGGCGCTGATTATTGGCGAAGCGTGGCGCTCATTACTGGATTTAAATGCATTTTCTGTAGGAGCTGCCGAAGGCTGCGAAGCAATTGTCCTGACACTCCGCGATCGCAGCCTACGGCAGCTCCTACAGGTCCGGTGTGTTCTACGCGACGGCGCTGTGTCAGGGACACAGTGCGCGTTCCTACAGTTAAATCCAGCCACTCACCTGCATCGCCTTGTACACCGCCACCAGCGCCAGTACGAAGAAGGCGCTCGCTGCCAGACGGCGGATCAGGGTCAAGGGCAGTTTTTCGGCGGCGAAATTGCCGGCCAGTACCACTGGCACGTTAGCCAGCAACATGCCCAGGGTAGTACCCAGAATCACCAGCCATAGATACGAATATTGCGCGGCGAGCATGACCGTAGCGATTTGCGTCTTGTCGCCGATTTCAGCAATGAAGAACGCGATCAGCGTGGTCATGAACGGGCCAAACTTGCGTGCGGTATTGGCTTCGTCGTCATCTATCTTGTCCGGAACCAACGTCCACAGCGCAGTGGCTGCGAAGCTAGCGGCGAGAATCCAGTGCAGGGTTGCATCCGAGAGGAAACTGCTGAACCAGGCACCTACGGCACCGGCTGCGGCATGGTTGGCCAATGTCGCGGCGACAATGCCGGCAATGATCGGCCAGGGCTTGCGAAAGCGAGCGGCCAGAATAAGCGCGAGGAGTTGGGTCTTGTCACCGATTTCGGCTAGTGCAACGACAGCGGTGGGGACCAACAGGGATTCCAGCATCAGGTTTTCCTAAGGGGCGGGTCGACACGGCTATGACACGTACAGCCTCCCCGCCCCGGGTAAGGTGTTCGTGTCATAGGTCTTGTCAAACCACCGATCCGTCTGAGCGGATTCGGGGTCGTACGCACCATGGTCTGAGGACCAAGTATGTTGATGCGTACCGGACGAGCATGGCGCTCGTGGGAGACTACTCCCCTAGGACGGAGCGGATTCTGCCTCCAGCTTTCACTTTGGGCAAGTGCTTATTTTCAAGCCCGCTTGGCACGGTAGATTCTGAAGCCATTTCCTTCAGCCTTGATCGCGCATACGCCAAAGTGCTCCTCAATGATCGGTTGATACTTGAGAAAACTATTAGCGACTAGCCGAAGTTCGCCGCCTGATTTCAGATGTTGGCGTGCTTTTCTCAGCAGGTTTTCCGTGGCTTTGTAGTCCGTGTGGACCCCGACATGGAAGGGCGGATTGCTCAGAATAGTGCTCAAGCCCATAGGCGCTGCATCGATACCGTCGCCCGTCAGCACTTCTGCCTCCAGCCCGTTTGCAGCAAGGGTCAGGCGGGTGCTGGCGGTGGCAAATGCATCGACGTCGAGCATGATCACATTGTTATGCGGGTAGCGACGTTTTACCGCAGCCCCTAGCACGCCTGCGCCGCAACCGAAGTCGAGCAAGTTGCCGCTGGGCAGCTTGTCGATGTTCTGCAGCAACAATGCCGAGCCACGGTCCAGTCGGCCCTGGCTGAAAACGCCCGGCAGGCTGACAACCTTGAGCGGACCGTCTTCCATTTCGACTTCGTAATGCTGGGCGAGGCTTTCCAGCGTTACCGCTTTTGGGGCGTCTTCAACGGTGACTTGCCAAAGCTGGCAATGACGAGCGCTATCCAGCTTGCGGGCGCGGCCAAACGGGCTCAGCTGTTTGGCGGCGGCTTCGATACCGCTGCGTTTTTCACCGACCAGAAACAGTTCACGTCCCGCCAGGCGCGAGGCGAGGGCATTGAGCAAATAGTTGGTCAGTTCTCGCGCTTTGGGCAAAAACACCACGGCGGCCTCGAATGGCAGCTCAGGGACTGTTACGCCGAAATGGCTACGACCTTCAAAGCGTGCATCCAGTGCAGCCTGATCACCTGCGTGCCAGCACCAGCCCTGGGCGTGCGGCAGGCGGCCGAGCAAATCATCAGCAGGCAGGCCGGCGAGCAGCAGGGAGCCCTGAAACAGTTCGGCCTGACGGAGTAACACTTCACTGCGCGGGTCCATGGTGGGCTCCTCGAAAAAGCGCGGAGTCTAACAGTTTGGTTGCCAGCCGGAGTTGTTAAGAACTCGCTCTGATTAAACAACACATAACTATCTGAATTTACGAAGATCCTGTGGGACCGGATGAATCCGGTCACACAGGTCCTGTGTTTGCCTCAAGACAGTGCGGGGCTCCCACAGGGCAGGGCGTCATCGCGGTCTAGCTCACCACCCGAACCGGTTTGCCCGCAAAGAACCCCAGTGCATTCTCGGTCACCTGGCTGACGATTCGTTGCCGTGCTTCACGGGCACCCCAGGCGCTGTGAGGGGTGATGATCAGGCGTGGAATATCGCCTGCCAGTAGCGGGTTGCCCGCACTCGGCGGCTCAACCGTGAGTACGTCGGTAGCGGCACCGCCCAGTTGGCCGTTACGCAACGCGTCGGCCAGGGCTTGCTCATTGATCAGCCCGCCGCGGGCGGTATTGATGATGTACGCGTGCGGCTTGAGCAGGCTTAGCTCGTGGGCTCCGATCATGTCGCGGGTGTCGTCGTTGAGCGGGCAATGCAAGGTCAGAGCGTCAACCTGAGGCAACAGTTCTTCGAGTGGCAAGCGGTCCGGGCGAGCAGGGCGGCCGGGGATTTGCCCAAGGACGACACGCATGCCAAACGCCTCGGCCAGTTTTGCCACCGCGCCACCCAATTCACCATGGCCCAGCAGGCCCAGTGTTTTGCCTTCCAGCTCAACGATGGGAAAGTCCAGCAGACAGAACTGCTTAGACTTCTGCCAGAGGCCTTGCTGCACTGCTTTTTGATAGTCGGGCAGGCTGGTAGCGAGTGCCAGTAACAGCATCAATGTGTGCTGAGCGACCGATGGTGTGCCGTAACCCTGACAGTTGCAGACGGTAACCCCATGATGGCGGGCCGCAACCAGGTCGATGTTATTGGTGCCGGTGGCAGTCACCAGTACCAGTTTGAGGTCCGGACAGGCTGCGAACGTGTTGGAGTCGATCACCATCTTGTTGCTGATCGCCACCTGCGCGCCTTGCAGTCGATCAATCACCTGATCAGGACTGGTGCTGGTGTGTAGCGTCAGCTCATTGAAGCATTCACGCAGCGCGCTGAAGTCCAGATCGCCCAGATCCAACGACGTGTAGTCGAGAAAAACTGCCTTACCGTGATTGCTCATCAGCTGTACCTGTTAATGGACGTATTGAAGGCTTAATGTGGCTAGCCTAACAGAGCGAAACGCTTGCTTACATTTTGGCCGGCTTATCTTTAGGCCAGCTTTTTTGGAGAATCACCATGTATTGGGCCGAGTTTCTCACCGTTGCCTTGATCCACTTGCTCGCTGTCGCCAGCCCCGGACCGGATTTCGCCGTGGTCGTGCGAGAAAGTGTGGCCCATGGACGCAAGGCGGGTACCTACACCGCCATGGGCGTGGGAACGGCGATTTTCCTGCACGTCGGTTACTCGCTGCTGGGGATTGGTTTGATTGTTTCGCAGTCGATCGTGCTGTTCAACGCGCTTAAATGGGCGGCCGCCGCGTATCTGCTTTACATCGGCTTCAAGGCGCTGCGGGCCAAGCCTGCCAACGCCAGCGATGCACCGGTCAACGTTGCCGCAGGTGAGCGCACGGCTCGTGGTGCGTTTACCAGCGGCTTTATCACCAACGGCCTGAATCCCAAGGCCACGCTGTTTTTTCTGTCGTTGTTCACCGTAGTGATCAACCCGCACACGCCGCTGTGGGTTCAGGCCGGTTATGGCGTGTATCTGGCGGTAGCGACAGGACTGTGGTTTTGCATGGTGGCGCGTTTGTTCAGTCAGGAGCGTGTGCGCGCAGGCTTTGCACGTATGGGGCACTGGTTTGATCGCGCCATGGGTGGTGTATTGGTAGCGTTGGGTCTGAAATTGGCGCTGACTGAGAGTCATTGATACAACTTTTTGCCCAATACGATGCAACTGTAGGAGCTGCCGAAGGCTGCGAAGCATCTATCCTGACACACCGCCATCGCAGCCTTCGGCAGCTCCTACAGGGTAGTGTCAGGCTGACAACTGCTTATCCGGCAAATCATCCCTTTGGCTGATTTGACTGGCGAGGTACCGCTCTAGAGTCCATATTTCAAGCCACGCCCGTGCACTTTGAAAAGGAACTCTTATGTTGCAGACCCGCGTTATTCCGCCAGCCGACGGTGCCTATCAATATCCTCTGTTGATCAAGCGGCTATTGATGTCAGGCAGCCGTTACGAAAAAACCCGGGAAATCGTCTACCGCGACACCGTTCGCTATACCTATCCAGAACTGATCGAGCGCGTCTGCCGGTTGGCCAATGTGCTCAGTGCCGCTGGCGTCAAGGCGGGCGATACAGTGGCGGTGATGGATTGGGACAGCCACCGTTACCTTGAGTGCATGTTTGCCATTCCGATGATTGGCGCCGTGATTCACACCATCAACGTTCGGCTCTCGCCGGATCAAATCGTCTACACGATGAACCATGCCGAAGATAAGTTCGTGCTGGTCAACAGCGAGTTCGTCGGTCTGTATCAGGCAATGGCCGGGCATCTGACCACCGTCGAGAAAACCCTGCTGCTGACGGACCTGCCGGAAAAGACTGCTGAGTTGCCCAATCTGGTGGGCGAATACGAGACGCTGCTGGCTCAGGCCAGTGCTCAGTACGAATTCGAGGATTTCGACGAAAACTCCGTCGCCACAACGTTCTATACCACCGGCACCACGGGCAACCCCAAAGGCGTGTATTTCAGCCATCGCCAGTTGGTGCTGCACACCATGGGCGTCGCGACCATTGTTGGCAGTGCCGAGCGCTTGCTGGGCACCGATGATGTGTACATGCCCATCACGCCGATGTTTCACGTGCATGCCTGGGGCATGCCTTACGCGGCGACCATGCTCGGGGTCAAACAGGTTTATCCCGGCCGCTATGATCCGGAGTTTCTGGTCGAGTTGTGGCGCAAGGAGAAAGTCACTTTTTCCCATTGCGTGCCGACCATCATGCAAATGGTCCTCAACGCAAAGGCTGCGCAAGGCGTCGACTTTGGAGGCTGGAAGATCATCATCGGCGGCAGCTCGTTGAACCGCACGCTATATGAAGCGGCCAAGGCGCGTGGCATTCAACTGACTGCCGCTTATGGCATGTCGGAAACCGGCCCGTTGATTTCGGTTGCGCATTTGAATGACGAACTGCGTGCGGGCAGCGAGGACGAGCGCGTCACGTATCGAATCAAGGCGGGCGTACCAGGCATTCTGGTAGACGCGGCGATTGTTGATGAAGAGGGTAACTTCCTTCCCGCCGACGGTGAATCCATGGGCGAGTTGGTGCTGCGAGCACCCTGGTTGAGTGAAGGTTATTACCGTGAGCCGCAAAAAGGCGCCGAGATGTGGGCCGGTGGCTGGCTGCATACGGGGGACGTGGCAACACTCGACAGCATGGGTGTCATCGACATTCGTGACCGGATCAAGGATGTGATCAAGACCGGCGGCGAATGGATTTCGTCCCTGGCGCTGGAGGATCTGTGCAGTCGCCATCCCGGGGTTCGCGAAGTTGCCGTGGTGGGGATCGCAGACCCGCAATGGGGCGAGCGGCCTTTTGCACTGCTGGTGGTGCGAGAGGGACACAGCATCGAGGCGAAGGATCTGAAAGAGCACCTCAAGCCCTTCGTCGAACTGGGGCATATCAACAAGTGGGCGATCCCGCATCAGATCGCGGTTGTTACTGAAATTCCCAAGACCAGCGTCGGCAAGCTCGACAAGAAGCGTATGCGGCTGGATATCGTCGAATGGCAGAGCACCAACAGCAGCTTCCTCTCGACGCTCTGATCGTGCGGGCAAGGTGAATACGGCACTTTTTCCACCTTGCCCGGGTCTGAGCCGTGCCTGCCGGGTGCGGCTTGTCGGCTCAGCGCTGACCAAGCAAGCGCTTGGCTTGCCAAATCCGCAAATTAAGCCATTCTCCCCACGAGCCCGCTGACGTCATCGGGCGCAAATACGCGCGGCAGAGAGTCTTGGACTGCAAATCACACTTTAGAGGGATCAAGCAGTGCGACCTGCTGGCTATAGTCGGTATCAGGGGCTGGGTAAAAACGAATGAAGACACTGATCCGTTGTAACCTTCTGGGTTACCCGATGAGCGTTGGACTGTCTGTCGCAAGATGGACTGTGCCGTTTTTAGCAGTACCACTGCCAAAACAATAAAAAACACATGGAGTAGCGTCGATGACATCAGCAAACCAGTTCTGGCGCCGGGCAAAACTGCCTCTGGCCGTCAGTCTCGCTTCTACGCTCGCCGGTCCTGCTTTCGGCGTCAGCTTCAACATTGGCGAAATCGAAGGCAAGTTCGACTCGTCGCTCTCCGTGGGCGCCAGTTGGTCTACCGAGAAAGCCAACAAGAATCTCATCGGTTCCAACAACGGCGGGCATGGCCTGTCGCAGACGTCCGATGACGGCCACTTGAACTTCAAACGCGGTGAAACGTTTTCGAAAATCTTCAAGGGCATTCACGATCTTGAGTTGAAGTACGGCGACACCG
The DNA here is from genome assembly GCF_900602065.1 of Pseudomonas viridiflava. GTDB lineage: Bacteria > Pseudomonadota > Gammaproteobacteria > Pseudomonadales > Pseudomonadaceae > Aquipseudomonas. Next base: position 19,523 of record NZ_UWFN01000291.1, read on the forward strand.
GTGTGTTTGTGCGTGGCAAATACTGGTACGACTTTGAACTCAAGGACGAGAACCGCGAGTTCAAGGACATCAGCGATTCCAATCGCAAGGAAGGCGCGAAGTCTTCTGGCGGGCAGATTCTCGACGCCTTCGTTTACCACAACTACAGCATCGGCGATGAGCCAGGTTCTGTGCGTTTCGGTAAACAGGTGGTCAGCTGGGGTGAAAGTACTTTCATCCAGGGCGGTATCAACAGCATCAACCCGGTCGACGTGTCCGCGTTCCGTCGTCCAGGCGCCGAAATCAAGGAAGGCCTGATTCCGGTCAACATGTTCTATCTGTCGCAAAGCATTACTGAAAATCTTTCCGCAGAAGGTTTTTACCAGCTTGAGTGGGACCAGACCGTTACCGATAACTGCGGCACGTTCTTCTCGCAGCCGGATGTAATTTCGGATGGTTGCGACGGCAATCTTGCAGTGTTGCGCAGCCAGGCAGGTTTGGCTGCTGCTTTACCGGCGGTTGCCAGGCCGACAGTGTTCAATGCTCTGGCTGCACAAGGTGTCAGGTGGGGTAACCCTGACGAGGGTGCAGTCGTGCGCCGGGGTCCTGATCGTGATGCCCGTGACGGCGGTCAGTTTGGCGTAGCCATGCACTACAACTTTGAGCCGCTGGACACTGAGTTCGGCGCTTATTTCATGAACTACCACAGTCGTGCGCCAATTTTCAGCGGTCGGGGCGCTCCAGCGGGCTCATACAACCCTGCCGCGCTGATCGCTGCACTCGGTCCGTTGGCTGCGCAACCGGGTCTGGTTGCCTCTTTGATGCCACTGGTCGTTGCGGGCAACTCCAGCTACTACGTCGAATACCCTGAAGATATTCAACTGTACGGGTTGAGCTTCTCCACCACGTTGCCTACCGGTACCGCGTGGAGCGGTGAGATCAGCTACCGTCCAAACGCTCCGGTGCAGATCAATACCACCGACATCCTGTATTCAGGCATCACGCCACTGGACTCAACCGTATCGCCGCTGCAAGGCAGCCCCGACACCGATCAACCAGGTTATCGCCGCAAAGAAATCACCCAACTGCAAACCTCGTTTACCCAGTTCTTTGATCAAGTGATGGGAGCCGAGCGTCTGACCGTCGTGGGTGAAGTGGGCTGGACACACGTTGGCGGGCTGGAAAGCACTTCGAAAATCCGCTACGGCCGCGACCCAAGCTACGGTCCAGGCCCGCTGGCTAACGGCCGTTGCACATCACTCAACGCCCAAACTCTGGGAACTGCCCCTCAAAACAACGTGAGTCGCTATTGCGAAGACGATGGCTTCACTACTGCCAACTCGTGGGGCTATCGCGCTCGCGCCATCTGGGATTACAACAGTGTATTTGCCGGTGTGAACCTGCGTCCGAGCGTTGCCTGGTCGCATGACGTCAAGGGGTACTCGCCCGGCCCTGGCGGCAACTTCGAGGAAGGCCGTAAAGCGGTTAGCCTGGGTCTGGATGCCGAATACCAGAACACCTACACAGCGGCACTTTCGTACACCAACTTCTTTGATGGCAAGTACACCACGGTCGATGATCGCGACTTCGTGTCGCTCAGCTTTGGCATGAACTTCTAAGAACACGGTTTTTCAGGACGACTATGAAAATGAAAATAACAAAGAGTCTGTTGCAAGTCGGTGTGCTCGGATTGTCGCTGCTGGCAACCGGTGTCATGGCGGCTGTGTCTGAATCTGAAGCAGCAAAGCTTGGAACCACGTTGACGCCCATGGGCGCTGAAAAGGCCGGTAATGCTGCCAACACCATCCCTGCCTGGAGCCCGATGCCAAAGAATGCAGGGGCGGTAGATGCCAAAGGCTTCCTCGCCAACCCGTATGCCAGTGAAAAACCGCTGTTCACCATCACCGCGGCTAACGTGGAGCAGTACAAGGCTAATCTGGCACCGGGTCAGTACGCGATGTTCAAGCGCTACCCTGAAACTTTCAAAATGCCGGTCTATCCATCCCATCGCGGTGCGACGGTGCCGGATGAGGTGTTCGCGGCCATCAAGAAAAACGCCACCAATACCAAAGCGGTAGGCGGCGGTAACGGCCTTGAGAATTTCGATACGGCGGTGCCGTTCCCGATTCCGCAGAGTGCCAACGAAGTCATCTGGAACCACATCGGGCGGTATCGTGGGGGGAGCGTAAAGCGTCTGGTAACCCAGGCCACTCCGCAGCCTAACGGGTCATACAGTCTTGTGTACTTCAGCGATCAGTTCGTGTTTCGCGACAAGATGAAGGACTACGATCCTAAGAATCCTGGCAACGTATTGTTCTACTTCAAGCAGGAAGTGACCGCACCAGCGCGTCTGGCTGGCAGCGTATTGCTGGTGCACGAAACCCTCAATCAGGTTGCTGAACCGCGTTCCGCATGGCTCTACAACGCGGGTCAGCGTCGGGTCCGCCGCGCTCCGCAGGTTTCCTATGACGGGCCGGGCACTGCGGCTGATGGCTTGCGTACCTCGGACAACCTGGACATGTTCAACGGTGCACCGGATCGCTACGACTGGAAACTGGTTGGCAAACAAGAGATGTATATCGCTGCCAACAGCTACAAGCTGGACGATCCGAAGCTCAAGTACGCTGACATCATCAAGGCCGGTCATATCAATCAGGACCTTGCCCGCTATGAACTGCGCCGTGTCTGGCACATCACCGCAACGCTCAAGGAAGGCCAGCGCCACATCTACGCCAAGCGTGACTTCTTTATTGATGAGGACACCTGGCAGGCAGCGGTTATCGACCATTACGACGGTCGCGGCCAACTGTGGCGTGTCGCCGAGGCTCATGCCGAGAACTACTACGATAAACAAGTGCCGTGGTATGCCCTGGAAACTATCTATGACCTGCAGTCAGGCCGCTATCTGGCTTTGGGCATGAAGAACGAAGAGAAACGTGCGTATGACTTCGGCTTCACCGCCACCACCAGTGAGTTCACGCCTAATGCACTGCGCCAGGAGGGTGTGCGCTGATTTCTTTGAAGGCCTCGCGGCAAACACAGGACCTGTAGGAGCTGCCGGAAGCTGCGATCGCAGTGTGTCAGGAAGAATGCTTCGCAGCCTTCGGCAGCTCCTACAGAAAATGCATTTCAATGCCGTAGGTTGCATGGTGCTAGATGAGGGCGAATTCATCAGGCGACAGATATGTTTTGAATGCTCCGGCCGCTTCGCGAATAAATTCGCTCTCACAGGTACCGTATTTGATTGCCGGTAGATGATGATTCAAAAAATGTTGTGACTCACCCGAAGCCCCGTAACAGGGGCTTTTTTATGGGTGTGTATTCGGTTCGATGATTGTAGGGAAATTGTTACAGTCTTTTCCTTCGGCGCCTTCAAAACCGCTGACTTACCGGCTAGTCTCCAGAACATTCGCCAAGCCGATAAGACGTCAACAAGAGCCGGCCATGACTGATCTGTCCCGTTTGCAAGTGTTCGCAGGCAACGCGGTTCCCGCGCTGGAGGGGCGATTCTTTCGACCGCCCTTGCCTGACGGCTACGTACCCCGTGAACGTTTGTGCGCACGATTGAGTGCAGGTTTGTCCGGGCGATTGCTGTTGATCAGTGCTCCGGCAGGTTTTGGTAAAAGCTCACTGGCTGTGGAGTTCTGTCAGAACCTGCCGGAGCAATGGCAAAGCGTGTGGTTGGGGCTTAGCCCTCGTGATAGCGACCCTGGGCGTTTTCTTGAGCGGCTGCTTGCCGCGCTGCAGCAGTTTTTCCCGCAATTGGGCGCGCAGTCTCTGGGCTTGTTGAAAATGCGCCAGCGCCATCAGCCCTTTGCGTTTGAGGAGTGGCTCGACGGTTTGCTGGACGAGCTGTCGATGCACCTTATGCTCGGCAAGCCCGTGCTGCTGGTGCTGGACGATTACCATCTTGCCCAGGGCCCGGTACTTGACAGGTGCCTGCAGTTTTTCCTGAATCATCTTCCCGCCGGGCTGATCATTATGGTCACCAGCCGCCAGCGTCCCGAGTGGCATCTGGCACGCCTGCGCCTCTCACGGCAATTGCTGGAGCTCAACGAGAGCGACTTGCGCCTGACTCTTACAGAATCTTTGACACTGCTGTCCCAGCACAGCAACACCCTCGATGCAGCGGCAATACAAAGCCTTATCGAACGTAGCGAAGGCTGGGTGGCGGGGCTGCGTTTCTGGCTGCTGGCGAGTTCTGAAGTCGGCGCTGGCAACGAGTTGCCTCAGGGACTACACGGTGGCGAGGGTCTGATCCGCGATTATTTGCTTGAAGAAGTCATCGATTGCTTGCCTGGCGATGTGCAGGCTTTTCTTTACGACACGGCCTGCCTTGAACGCTTTTGTTTTGAGCTGTGCGATGCGGTGAGGGACAGCCACGACAGCGCGCAAATGCTGAGTTACCTGCAGTCCCATCAGGTATTCCTGGTACCACTGGACGAACAGGGGCGCTGGTATCGCTACCACCATTTATTCTCCGATCTCTTACGCGCCAGGGATCAGGCCGGGTCGCAACAGAACCGGCTGCATCTAAACGCCTGCCGCTGGTTCAGTGAGCAGGGGCTGCTGGATGAAGCAGTAGAGCAGGCGTTGCGGGCTGGGCATCCGGATGTGGCCGCCAACCTTGTACAAAACCTTTCCGAAGAGCAGTTGTTGGCCGAACAGAACGTTGGCATGTTGTTACGCTGGAAAATGGATTTGCCCGACAGCTTGTTGATCAGCACGCCCAGGCTGATCGTGCTGTATGCGTGGGCGTTGGGGTTGGCGTGTCAGCTTGATGCGGCCGAGGATTTGGCCGAACACCTCAGCCGCTTCCTGCCCGCGCCCTCTGCCACTGCGCAGCAATCAATGCTGGCCCAGTGGCTGGCGCTGAGCGGCATCATTGCCAGGGGGCGCGGCGATACCGAAAAAACCCGGCGATATTGCAGTGAAGCGCTGCTCAGTTTGCCGCGTAAACGCTATGGTCAACGTTTAATGTGCCTTTCCACACTTGCTAATCTGGCGATTGCCGAAGGCGATTTATGGCGAGCGCGAGCTTTGAATCGTGATGCGCTGGAGCTTGCCCAGAGGGTCGCCAACCCGCTGTTCGAAGCCCTCGCGCATTACGACCGCGCCCGAGCGTTGCAGGCACGCGGTGAGATTTTGCGTGCGCTTGATGAGGTTCGCCACGGGTTGCAACGCTTGAAGGGGTTGTCCGCGCAGCGGCTGTATGCCATCCGAGCGCGACTCACCCTTTATGAAGGATATCTGCTGACCCTGCGCATGGATGATGAGGCCGGTCGCACACTGTTGCTGGCCGGTCTCGCCGAGGCGCGGGCGTGTCGGGATATCAGCGTGCTGATCGGCCATAGCGTGATCGCCGGGTTGCATGGGCGCGAGGGGCGATTCGCGGAGGCGTTTGCGGAGTTATCCGAAGCTGAACGACTGATGCATATCTGGGATGTACCGTCGATCTACTATCTGGCGATGATCACCTTGGTGAAATGCGAGTTGTGGCTGGCGCAAGGTCGCTTTGATCTCGCCGAGGCCTGGCTGCTGCGTCTGACGCAGACCTATAGTGGCGATGCTCCGGCGCCTTCCCCTGAATGTCATCCTCACTTACCGCACTATGTCGAGTTGCAGTGCGCGGCCCTTGAGCGCTTTCAAGGGCAACTGGACGCAAGCGCGCAGCGACTCAAACTGCTGGAAAATAATGCGAGGCGCGTCGATGGCCAGTTATTGAATCTGACCGCGGTGATACAACAGATGCTGTTGTTGATCGGTACGCGCGACGAGACGAAGGCCCGCGCGCTACTCGATCAGAGTTTGCGCGCAGCAACTGGCGGGGCATTACTGCCTTTTCATGATTTGATTGAGCGCCATCCTGGCTGGCTGCGCGACCAACTGCTGCACAGTGCACCCTGTGCAGCGCGAGATGCTCTACTGGAAAAAATTCCTGTTGCGAGTTGCGCAGCGTCGCGTGAAAGCGCCGATTCACTGCACATCACCGATACGCTCAGCGCACGTGAGTTGAGCGTCCTGCAACTGATCGCCCAGGGTTGCTCCAACCAGGAAATCAGCGATCAGCTTTTTATCTCTGTACACACCGTCAAGACCCATGCCAGTCATATCAATGGCAAGCTAGGTGTCGAGCGACGTACCCAAGCGGTAGCCCGAGCGCAGGAACTCGGACTACTAGGCTGATGCTCGCACGCAGTTACCTGGAGAAATGCCGGTATTTGTCGGCTTTCTCTCAGGCTCTGAGGTATCGAGTCAGACGATCAGGTCGTTGGCGGTGAACTGAGTCACGCCCACCAGGTGAATCTCAAAATCACCGGCGAGGTTGCCATTGATATTGCCTGACAGGACTTGATCGACGAAACGCAATTGTCCGGCACCGGTGAATGCCTCCTCACCAATGAAGGTGAAAGGGTTCACCCCGCGCACGAGGATATTGGCATCAAGTCGGGTCAGGTCAATCTTGTCGCCTTGCGCGCTGTCGAAGTCGGTAATCACATCGCGATTGATGCCCAGGCCAAGCTCGCTGAGCAGATTAAAGGCGAAGATGTCGGCCCCGGTGCCGCCGGTCAGTGTATCTGTGCCCAACCCGCCAATCAGTACGTCGTTACCGGCTCCACCTTCGAGTGTGTCGTTGCCGGTACCACCATTGAGTGTGTTGTTACCGTCATTGCCAATCAGCACGTTATTCAAGATGTTGCCCGTGCCGTTGAGGTTGTCGCTGCCGGTCAGGGTCAGGTTTTCCAGGTTGGCGCCCAGGGTCCAGTTGACCGATGACTCGACCGTGTCGATTTCGCTGGTCAGTCTGGAAGTCTCAAGGATCACATCACGCAGATTGTCGACGACATAGGTGTCGTTACCCAAGCCACCGATCAACGTGTCGATACCCAGACCACCGTCCAGACGGTTATCACCGCTGTTGCCGGTGATGCGGTTGTTCAGGGTGTTGCCGGTGCCGGTGAGGTTATTTGTGCCGGTGAGGATCAGATTTTCTACGTTGGCGCCGAGGCTATAGCTGATGGAGGCCTGAACGGTGTCGATTTCAGCAGCCAGTTCGCTGTTCTCAACTACCACGTCACCGATGTTGTCGACGATGTAGGTGTCGTTGCCCAGCCCACCGATTAAGGTGTCGGCGCCTGCTTTACCGTCCAGCACGTTGGCCGCGTTGTTGCCGGTCAGGGTGTTGGCTTCGTCGTTGCCGGTGAGGTTGATGGCGGCGGCGCCCAGCGCCTGTGCGTCTTCGACAAAATTGCTGAGGGTATAGGTGACCGTGGTTTGCACCAGATCACGGCCCTCATCGTCGAGCTCGGTCACTACGTCTTTGAGGTTGTCGACGATGTACGTGTCATCGCCAGTGCCGCCGATCAAGGTGTCGATGCCGACACCGCCGTTGAGGGTGTCGTTGCCTGCACCGCCATTCAGGGTGTTGTTGAAGGCGTTGCCGAGCAGGATGTTGTCCCGATCGTTACCGATGACGCTGAACAGTCCGACCCCCAGCAGCGTGACGTTTTCCACGTTGCGCAAGTTGCTATTGCTCAGGTCCACGGTGTTGTTGAGCGTGGTTGCAGCGAAGGCTACGTTCAACGTGTCGCTGCCCTGATTACTCAGCTCTTCGATGAGCGCCAGTTCGGCAAACTGGTCCAGCACATAAGTGTCGTTACCACCACCACCTTTCAAGGTGTCGACACCCGCGCCGCCGTTGAGCAAATTGTTTCCGGCGTTGCCGGTCAATACGTTGGCCAGCGTGTTACCGGTGCCATTGAGATTATCGCTGCCGGTCAGGGTCAGGTTTTCCAGGTTGGCGCCCAGGGCCCAGTTGACCGAAGACTCGACCGTATCGATTTCGCTGGTCAGTCTGGAAGTCTCAAGGATCACATCACGCAGATTGTCGACGACATAGGTGTCGTTACCCAAGCCACCGATCAACGTGTCGATACCCAGACCACCGTCCAGACGGTTATCACCGCTGTTGCCGGTAATGCGGTTGTTCAAGGCGTTGCCGGTGCCGGTGAGGTTGTTTGTGCCGGTGAGGATCAGATTTTCTACGTTGGCGCCGAGGCTGTAGGTGATGGAGGCCTGGACGGTGTCGATTTCAGCGAGCAGTGCGCTGCTTTCAACCACCACGTCACCGAGGTTGTCGACGATGTAGGTGTCGTTGCCCAGCCCACCGATTAAGGTATCGGCGCCGGCTTTACCGTCCAGCACGTTGGCCGCGTTGTTGCCGGTCAGGGTGTTGACCTCGTCGTTGCCGGTTAGGTTTATCGCTGCTGCGCCCAGCGCCTGTGCGTCTTCGACAAAATTGCTGAGGGTATAGGTGACCGTGGTTTGCACCAGATCGCGGCCCTCATCGTCGAGCTCGGTCACTACGTCTTTGAGGTTGTCGACGATGTACGTGTCGTTGCCCAAGCCGCCGATCAAGGTGTCGATGCCGACACCGCCGTTAAGGGTGTCGTTGCCTGCACCGCCTTCAAGAGTGTTGGCCAAAGCGTTGCCGAGCAGCAGGTTGTCCTGAGCGTTGCCAGTGAGCCGCAGCGCGAGATTACCGACGAGTCGGCCCTCTTCAATGAAGTCGCTGAGTGTGTAGCTGACGGAGGTTTGCACCACGTCGTAGCCTTCGGCGGCGAGTTCGGTGACGCTGTCATCCGTATTGTCTACGAGGTAGAAGTCATCGCCGGTGCCGCCAAGCATCGCATCAGCACCCAGTCCGCCGTCAAGTCGGTCATTGCCTGCCCCGCCGTTCAGCTCATCAGCCCCTGCACCGCCGCTCAGGCTGTTATCGCCACTGTTTCCGGTCAGGACGTTGCTCAGAGCATTGCCAATACCGTTAAGGGCATTGCCTGTAAGCGTGAGGTTCTCCAGGTTAGCGCCCAGAGTCCAGTTGACCGACGACTCGACCGAGTCGATTTCGCCGGGCAAGGTGGAGGTTTCAAGGATCACATCACGCAGGTTGTCGACGACATAGGTGTCGTTACCCAAGCCACCGATCAACGTGTCGATACCCAGACCGCCGTCCAGACGGTTGTCACCGCTGTTGCCGGTAATGCGGTTGTTCAAGGTGTTGCCGGTGCCGGTGAGGTTGTCGGTGCTGGTGAGAATCAGGTTCTCAAGATTCGCCCCCAACACGTAGCTGATGGAGGCTTGAACGCTGTCAATTTCAGCGGCCAGTGCGCTGTTCTCAACTACCACGTCACCGATGTTGTCGACGATGTACGTGTCGTTGCCCAACCCACCGATCAAGGTATCGGCACCGGCCTTGCCGTCCAGCACGTTGGCCGCGTTGTTGCCGGTCAGGGTGTTGGCCTCGTCATTGCCTGTGAGGCTGATGGCGGCTGCGCCGAGCGCTTGCCCGTCTTCAACATAGTCACCCAGCGTGTAACTGACCGTGGTCTGCACCAGATCATGACCCTCGTCGTCGAGCTCGGTCACTACATCTTTGAGGTTATCGACGATATACGTGTCATCGCCGGTGCCGCCAAGCAGCGTATCAATTCCGGCGCCGCCATCCAGACGGTCATTGCCTGCACCGCCTTGTAACTCATCGTTACCCAAACCACCGCTGAGCAGATTGTCCCCGACGTTGCCGATCAGCAAGTTGTTAAGGAGGTTGCCTGTGCCGTTGAGATTGGCATTACCGGTCAGGGTCAGGTTCTCAAGGTTAGCGGCCAGGGTCCAACTGACCGAGGACTCGACCGTATCAATCTCGGTGACAACTTTGCTGGTTTCGATGATCACGTCCCTGATATCGTCGACCACGTAGGTGTCGTTGCCCAGACCTCCGCTCAGGGTATCAATCCCGCTACCGCCGTCGAGCACGTTGTCGCCACCGTTACCATCGATTCGGTTATTCAGCGCGTTGCCGGTGCCGTTGATGTTGCTGCTACCGGTCAGAGTCAGCACTTCCACGTTGGCGCTCAGGGTGTAGCTGACCGAAGCCTGAACCGTGTCGATTTCACTGAGCAGAGTGCTGTTTTCAACAACTACATCGGCCACGTTGTCGACGATGTAAGTGTCGTTACCCAGGCCGCCGATCAGAGTGTCAGCACCTGCCTTACCGTCGAGAACGTTCGCCGCATTGTTGCCTGTCAGCGTATTGGCCAAGTCGTTCCCTGTAAGATTTACGGCCGCCGCGCCCAGAAGTTGGCCATCCTCAACAAACGCGCCGAGCGTATAGCTGACTGTGGTTTGTACGAGGTCATGACCTTCGCCATTGAGTTCCACTACCCGATCGGCGATGTTGTCGACGATGTAAGTGTCATCGCCGGTTCCACCGAACAATGCGTCAATTCCCACGCCACCATCAAGACGGTCGTTGCCTGCACCGCCGCGTAACTCATCTGCGCCTGCCCCGCCGCTGAGGCTGTTGTCGCCGTCATTACCGATCAATACGTTTCGGCTGGAGTTACCGGTGCCATCAAGATTGGCGGACCCGGTCAAGGTGAGGTTTTCCAGGTTGGCGCCCAAAGTCCAGTTCACCGAAGCCACGACCGTATCGGCATCGCTTTTCCAAAAGCCGGTTTCGATGACGCTATCGTTAATGTTGTCGACGATGTAAGTATCGCTGCCATCCCCGCCTATCATGATGTCGGCACCTGCGCCGCCATCCAGCACGTTGTTCAGGTCGTTACCGATCAGGGCGTCATCAAATGCCGAGCCCGTAGCGTTCTCAATCTTCGCGCCGAAGGCAATCGCCAGGCCATCGTTGACCAGCTTTTGCTGCTGGTAGTCAATAAAGGCCTGCCCAATGTTGCTGAACTCGCCCTCATTGAGGTTGATCAGCACGGAATCGGTTTGGTTGCTTGCATCAATCGTGTCTATACCGCCGCCGTCCCAGATCGTCTCGAATACAGACTGATTGGCGTCCCAGCGATAAGTTGTATCTCCCGCTTCCCACAGCATATTCGCGCCATAGAGCTTCTGGATCGCCAGGATGTCCAGAAGCATCGGGGTGGTCGGTTCGTAGGAGTAAGCGTTGGTGTAACTCATGATGGTGTAGCGAACATCATCGAGTACGGGTGACAGCGTGGTGCCGTTGTAATTGCTACCCTCGAAGGGGTGCTTGAGCCCTAGCGCATGACCGATTTCATGCATGAAGGTCAGGTAGTCATAACTGCCTTCGATGGGATTAGGGTCGTCGGTGGTCGGTGCTATCCACACGTCGCCTGCAACAGGCGAGTTGGCGGGAAAGTAAGCCCACGCTGCCGTGCCTTCCTCCATGTCCATATAGCCACCAAAGCGCAGATCGCCAACGTTCGTAGCGGTGTCAGTCACTTGAGTGAAGTTGACATTAGCCACGGCGGACCACTTGGCCAAGGTGTCGACGATGGCGGTTTTTTGCTCTGGCGCCAGTTCGTAAGCGTTCAGATACTCCTGATCGCCGCTGTATGGCAGAGCGAATCTGGAGGTATCTGAATCGTAAAAGCTATAGGTCAGGTTAGTCGGTAGAACCCCGTAGAAACTCCATGATGTGCCGTATAGCAAGCTGTTGAGTTGAGGATTATTGCTTGCAAAAACCGAGTAGCTCATGGAAGAACCGGTTGGAGAGGGCATTCTTGCTTCCTGAAAGAATTTTGATCTGTCCCGCGATGACGGCTACTCGTGGAATGCACATCATTAAGCGCGTTCGTTATGATGGAGTTTTATTTCTGACGCCAAAAAAAGGTGGATCATATCCAGCTTGTATCGGCAGGTGTATCAAAAACGATAGCTGGGTGGCTATGAGCCATCATTTGCCGATGAGTGGTCGTACAGCAGGTACTGATTTACCACTTCCCAAGCCTCCAGACGGATCGTTGCGCAAACGAAAACCGGCCAATACCTCGCAGTAGTGGCCGGTCTGGATTTCAGCTGCCAGGCGGAAGATGTTGCAGAATTACTCTGGCAGCCCGCTGCTGGCCGTCAAGACAAGATCAGATCTGCATCGGTTAATGCACTCACACCCACCAGCTTGATGGAAAAGTCTGCGACCTGATCAGCATTGCTGGTGCCGTAAACCACGATGCCGTCAGCATCGGCCACAAAGCGCAGTTCCTTGGCGCCTCCGGTGAACTCTTTATCCCCAACGAACGTGTAGCCCTTGAGCGCGGAGAAATCGAGCTTGTCGCCAGCGCCTGGGGCATCGACATCGGTGGTGAAGAGAGAAATGACATCTTGCTTGTCGTTTAATCCCATCTCGTTCAGGGCGTTGAACCTGAAGGTGTCGACGCCCGACCCTCCCACCATCTGGTCAGCCCCGAGACCGCCTATCAGCACGTTAATGCCGCCGTCACCGGCTTGCAGCATGTCATTACCGGCGCCACCGTTGAGAGTGTTATTGCCATTGTTACCGTAGATGACGTTATTGGCGGCGTTTCCGATAAGCGTCATGTTCAACGCGCCAGTTTCTCGGGCGTCGAGGACTTCCAGGTTGGCGTTAAGGGTGATGGAGGCAGTGCCTTGGAACGCCTCAGCGATGGCCGAGTCAATGCGCAGAACCAGAGCGTCCGAATCACCTTCACCGGCTTTTTCGGTAATAACGTCTTCCAGCACCAGTGTCGCTTTACTGCCTACACCTTTGGCCAGCAGATCGACGATGTAAGTGTCGTTGCCTTTGCCGCCAATCAGTGTGTCGATGCCAGCGCGGCCATCGAGCACGTTGTCCTGTTCGTTGCCGTTGATGATGTTATTCAGTCCGTTACCGGTACCGTTGATGGCTGAGCCGGTCAGGATAAGGTTTTCAACGTTGCTGCTCAGCACGTGGTCGATGGACGCCTTGACGGTATCGATGCCTTCGTTAAGTGCCTCGGTAACGACGTCGCCAATTTCATCGACAATGTAGGTGTCGTTACCCTTGCCGCCGATAAGCGTATCGGCACCCAGGCCACCGTCCAGCGTGTTCGCGGCGGCATTTCCGGTCAGGGTGTTATCCAGTGAGTTGCCGGTCAGGCTAAACGCGGCGGCCGAGTCGACGATCGCGTTTTCCAGATTGTCGGCCAGGGTGTAGCTGTTTTTTGCGTAGGCCACGACATGGACGGTGTCGTTGCCGCCGTTGGCAGTTTCGACCAGAACGTCTTTGTCGCTGTAGACGTAGTAAGTGTCATCGCCTGCGCCGCCAGTCAGCAAATCACCACCGTTTTTACCGTCGAGTACGTCATTACCAGCACCACCGGTGATTTCGTTGCGCGCAAGGTTGCCGGTCAGCCTGTTGCCGCGATCATTGCCGGTCAGATTGAACAGGCCGGTGCCGGTCAGGGTGATGTTTTCAAAATTCAGCAAGTTGCTGCTGCTCAGGTCGACGTCAAGCGCAGTGGTTTTGCTGGCGTTGTTGTAGCCAATTTTCAGGGTGTCGTTACCTTCATCTGCGTCTTCGCCAACGAGTGCCAGTTCCGCTGCATTGTCGAGCAGGTAAGTGTCGTCGCCTTTGCCACCCACGAGTGTGTCGATGCCGGTTTTACCGTCGAGAAGGTTATCGCCGTCATTGCCGGTAATGACGTTGTTGGCGGCGTTGCCCGTGAGGCTGATCGCCAGATTTCCCGTAGCGGATGCGTCCAGATCTTCCAGGTTGGCGCCCAGTGTTACTGCGGCAGTACCGGAGAAATTAACCAGCCGATCAGCACTCAGTTTGAGCAGGTCGTGATCACCTTCACCGGCTTTTTCGGTAATAACGTCTTCCAGTACCAGTGTCGCTTTACTGCCTACACCTTTGGCCAGCAGATCTACGATGTAAGTGTCGTTGCCTTTGCCGCCAATCAGTGTGTCGATGCCAGCGCGGCCATCGAGCACGTTGTCCTGTTCGTTGCCGTTGATGACGTTATTCAGTCCGTTACCGGTACCGTTGATGGCTGAGCCGGTCAGGATAAGGTTTTCAATGTTGCTGCTCAGCACGTGGTCGATGGACGCCTTGACGGTATCGACGCCTTCGTTAAGTGCCTCGGTAACGACGTCGCCAATGTCATCGACAATGTAGGTGTCGTTACCCTTGCCGCCGATAAGCGTATCGGCACCCAGGCCACCGTCCAGCGTGTTCGCGGCGGCATTTCCGGTCAGGGTGTTATCCAGTGAGTTGCCGGTCAGGCTAA
>NZ_UWFN01000263.1 GCF_900602065.1 Pseudomonas viridiflava
AAGCTCGCCTCCCTGTTGGAGCGAGGCTTGCCCCCGAAGAAAGCAACCCGGTTCATCTGCACGACCGCAGCGCCTGCATCGCGGGCAAGCACCGCTCCCACGGATGAAACGCGCTTTCCCTGTGGGAGCGGTGCTTGCCCGCGATAAGGCTGGACGCGATTGACCTGAGATCCGCAGTGTTTTTTATCGCGGGCAAGCACCCACAGGCTCTGGACGATTCGAACCTTTTTGCACAAACAAAAATGCCAGGCATAAGGCCTGGCATTTTGGGATACAACCTGCAATCAGAACGGCAGCTTCATACCTGGAGGCAGTTGCATGCCTGCTGTCATGCTGGAGGTCTTTTCCTGGCTGGCCTGTTCAATCTTGCGTACTGCGTCGTTGACGGCAGCAGCGATCAGGTCTTCCAGTACTTCCTTGTCTTCCTGCATCAGGCTGTCATCCAGATTGATGCGCTTGACGTCATGGCGACCGGTCATCACTACGCTGACCAGGCCTGCGCCCGATTGACCGGTAACTTCGGCATTGGCCAGTTCTTCCTGCATCTTGGCCATTTTTTCCTGCATTTGCTGCGCCTGCTTCATCAGACCAGCCATGCCACCTTTCATCATGGGATATCTCCTCGAAAGTTGATTGTGTTAGCAGGTGGGAAACCATTCGAATCCCACCGTCAGTTAATGAGTCTGAGCCACCGGGGCATCCACGGGCTTAATCGTATCCTCCCGGATCACTGCGCCAAACTGTTCAAGCATCTGCTGGATGAACGGATCGGCATGGATCGACGCTTCCGCCTGCCGCTGCCGCTCGACACGCAACCGCGAAGCCGCCTGGGCCGGGGTTTCCTGTTCAGGTTTGATCAACTCGATCTTGAGGTTGATCGTGCGCCCGGTAAATTGATTGAGACCATCGTTGATACGGCGCAACTGGGTCGCGTTGAACAAGGCGCTGTGCCCCGGATCCAGGTGCAGCAACCAGTTATCGCCGTCCATCGAGACCAGCGTGCAGTTGGATGCGATGCTGCTGGTCATGCCCGAAATCGGCAACTTGTTGAACATGTCCAGCCATTCAGCTGCCAGCCCCGTCGCCGGTTTCGACGCCGGAGCCGGTTCAGCTTCGACCTCTTCGGTCACGGTTTCGTGCGCGAGTTCATCCAGATAACTGTAGGACGCCGGATCGATATCCACATCGGGCTCAACATAATCGTCGTCCGGTGGTGGTTCGTCGTCACGGTCCATCGGTGCTGGCACGTAAGCGTCAGGAATGGCTTCAAGCATCGCCGGGGTCACGGCTTGCTCGGCGACAGCCTCAGACTGCGGTACTTCAACCTCCGGCGCATCCGGCACCGGACTGGCTGGCGCAGGACTTGGCATCGGCGTGAGTTCAGGCTGCTCGGCGACGGTGTCGAGTACCGGCTCGGCAACCAGTTCCTGAGCAGGCGTAGCAACCGGCTCGGGTTCGGGTTGCTCTTCAGCTACAGGCGGCAACGCCTTGGGCTCATTCCATGGCAAGTCGACTTCTTCGACCGGCTCAGGTTCCGGGGCAGTTACCACGGGAGTCGGCGCGGGGGTTTGCACTACCGGCTCGACAATCGGAGCAGCCACTGGCGCAGCAACAACCGGAGCGGCTGCCTGCACAGGAGCAACGGCTACCGGCGCGACCGCTGTCGCGCCGGCCACTGGTTGTGGGGAATCAACTGTGGCCGGGTTGATTCCCACTGTCTTTAGCGGCTGCCTCGGGGCATCGCTGCTGTCAGCGGGGCGAAACGCCAACATCCGCAGCAGGACCATTTCAAAGCCTCCTCGAGGATCAGGCGCGAGTGGCAGATCGCGTCGGCCGATCAAGCCCATCTGGTAGTAAAACTGTACGTCTTCGGCAGGCAATGCCTGCGCCAGAGCAAGCACACGATCACGGTCGCCATGGCCGTTGTCGACACCCTCAGGCAACGCCTGGGCAATCGCCACGCGATGCAATACGTTGAGAATCTCCGACAACACGCCATTCCAGTCCGGGCCCTGTTCGGCCAGATGGCGGACAGCTTCCAGCAGACTGCGGGCATCGCCGTCGATCAAAGCGGTCAGCACGTCGAACACCTGGCCGTGATCCAGCGTACCGAGCATGGCCCGCACATCGGCGGCCATCACCTTGCCTTCGCCAAAGGCGATGGCCTGATCGGTAAGGCTCATGGCGTCGCGCATCGAGCCGTCGGCGGCACGTCCCAGCAACCACAGTGCATCCTCTTCGAACGGGACGTTTTCGACGCCCAGCACATGGGTCAAATGCTCGACCACGCGCTCCGGCGTCATGTTTTTCAGGGAGAACTGCAGGCAGCGCGACAGAATCGTCGCTGGCAGTTTCTGCGGATCAGTCGTCGCGAGGATGAATTTGACGTACGGCGGCGGCTCTTCAAGAGTCTTGAGCAACGCGTTGAACGAGTGGCTGGAGAGCATGTGCACTTCGTCGATCAGGTAGACCTTGAAGCGTCCGCGGCTCGGCGCGTATTGCACATTATCCAGCAGCTCACGGGTGTCCTCGACCTTGGTGCGGCTCGCGGCGTCGATTTCGATCAGGTCGACAAAACGACCTTCATCGATCTCCCGGCACACCGAGCAGGTGCCGCAAGGCGTCGACGTAATGCCGGTTTCACAGTTGAGGCACTTGGCGATAATCCGCGCAATCGTGGTTTTACCTACGCCCCGGGTGCCAGTGAATAAATAGGCGTGGTGCAGCCGCTGGCTGTCCAGCGCATTGATCAGGGCCTTCAGCACATGGGTCTGGCCGACCATTTCGCGGAACGAGCGCGGACGCCATTTACGTGCAAGAACCTGATAACTCATGGAAAACCGTCGCAACTGGGAAGCGGAAGACCGCTAATGCTAGCGGAGCAGGGGCAAAATTGCATCTGGTGTCCTCGTCTATTCTGGCTAAGCTGTGAAAACGGATGTAAAGGCGCCCAGTAGTCGGGTCTTTAAGAGCGTTTATGGATGCTCGCACTTGAGGAACCTTTTATGCGTCTAAGTCAGCTCATACCGAGCGCCCTGTTGCTGTTGACCGTAAACGCGTCAGCAGCCGAGCCGCCACTGAGATTTTCCGTGGCTGAAAGCTGGTCGATGCCACTGGTGCAACTGGACAATTACCAACCCACGGCCGGAATCCTGTTCGAGATCATGCAGAGCCTTGCTCGTCAGGTGGGCCGCGAAGCCGAGTATCACGTACTGCCGCGCCTGCGCGTGCAGGCGGCCCTTGAGCGCGGCGAGGTCGACATTCGTTGCTACGCGGCGCAAGCCTGGGTGCCGCACCTGTCAGGCGACTATTTCTGGAGCCTGCCGATCCTGTATCAACGTGACCTGCTGATCGCTTCTGCCGAGACCGCCGCAGGGCCTTATCCCGACCACTTCGACAATGAAATCATTGGCACCGTGCTGGGCTATAACTACCCGGATCTGCAGTACCTGTTCGACAATCACCAACTGGTGCGTGAAGACGCGCGCAGTCAGGAGCAGACATTGCGAAAGCTGATTGCAGGACGCTACCACTACGCGGTGTCGAGCCAATTGGTGTTGGATTGGCTAAACCGTGACCTCCCCGCCAACCAGCAATTGAAAGCTATCTCGCTGATCGCCGAGCAGCCAGCCGGTTGCATCATTCGCAACGACCCTGCCCTGCCCACCCAAAAAATCCTGCGCACACTGGTACGGATGAGAGTCTCCGGAGAAATTCAGCGGATTATCGATCGCTACACGGCTCCACGCATCTGACTCTGCGAAAGGTCCGCCGCAGATCGGCTGTAGTAATACCGTCATACAGCGTGGATACCCTCGCCTGAAACATTTAGCAACATTTACCCAGGCAGGTAGTTCACGATGAGCGACAAACCCGACGATGCCTCGCAAAACGACCCTACACGCCGCCGATTTCTGGGAGGCATGGCTGCCTTGGGTGCTGGTATCGCCCTGAGCGGCTGCGATACCACTCAGAAATCCCCGGCAGCGCCAACCGCTCCTTTGACAGGCGCGGCATTGGACAAGGCTCTACGCGAGCATGTCAAAACCGTCGTGGTGATCTACGCCGAGAACCGCAGCTTCAATAACTTGTTCGGTAATTTCCCTGGAGTGCAGAAGCCCCTGTCGGCGCTCAAGCCAGGCGATTATCAACAACGTGACCGCGACGGCTCGCTGCTGAAAACCCTGCCACCGGCCTGGGGCGGCGTGCTGCAAGTGGGCCCGCAAACGGTTGACGGCGTGAGCTACCCCGCGGGCGGTCAGTTTCAGGAAAACCTGCCCAATGCACCCTTCCCGCTCAAAGGTATCAATGGCGAAGATTTACCACTGAGCCTCGTCACCCGGGACCTGTGGCATGTGTTTTATCAGAACCAGATGCAAATCAACGGCGGCAAGAATGACCGCTTCGTTGCCTGGGCCGATGCCGGTGGCCTGCCAATGGGTTACTACGCACAAAGCCAGTATTCGCTGCGTCTGTGGGATGTCGCCAAGGAGTTTGTACTCTGTGACAACTTCTTCCAGGGAGCCTTTGGCGGTTCGTTTCTCAACCACCAGTACCTGATTGCTGCCACCGCACCGAAGTACCCGGATGCTGCGAACTCGGTGGCGAAATCACAAATCGCCCGCCTGGAAAGTGACAACCCGACGGACCCGCGCCTCAAGCCACTGGAGCAGTCTCCGGCCAGCGCCATGACCGGACCACCGCAATTCGGCCCCAGCGCACTGACGCCCGATGGCTATGCGGTTAATACCCTCGCCCCGCCGTTCTGGCCGACCTGGCTACGTGATCCGGCAAAACCGGACTACTCCATGCCGGATCTGCCCAACGTGCTGGTGCCACAGACTCACGAACACATTGGCGACAAGTTGTCGAAGAAGAATGTCGACTGGGCGTGGTATGCAGGTGCCTGGCAAGTCACGCTTGATGAGTTTAAGGACTCTACCGGGATCCCGAAAATTCCCAATTTTCAGTACCACCATCAGCCGTTCAATTATTTCGTGCAGCAAGGCCCGCAGAACCCGGCTGAACGGAAAAAACGTTTGCGCGATGGCGGGCTGGGCGATGAGGTCAGCAGCAACAAATTCCTCGCCGATGCTGAGGCGGGCAAATTACCTGCGGTCACCTTCTATAAGCCTCAGGGCAATCTGAACATGCATGCGGGTTACGCGGATGTCGCAGCAGGTGATCGGCATATCGACCGCGTGATCAAGGTACTTCGCAGCAGTCCGCAATGGGCGAACATGGTGGTTGTCATTACTGTCGACGAAAACGGCGGCTGGTGGGATCACGTAGCGCCACCCCAGGGCGATCGTTGGGGGCCGGGTACGCGGATTCCTGCGCTGGTGGTTTCTCCTTTCGCGCGTAAGGGCACGGTCGATCATACGGTCTACGATACGGCTTCGATTCTGCGTCTGATTACTCGGGTTCACGGGCTGGAAAAGCTCAATGGTCTGAAGGAGCGAGACAGTGCGATGGTTGCTCGCGGGCAATCGCCGATGGGTGATCTGACCAACGCGCTGCAGTTTCCCACTTGATCAGTTGAGTGTTCTGTCGGCCACTGCCTGGTGACGTGGGAGATTCCATGTTCGCCCGCAAGCTCAATGGATGATCATGGGGATGAAGATTACGCGGTCTATGTGGGAGCGAGGCTTGCCCGCGATGGGTGCGCCTCGGTCTTTGTTCAGGTCGCGGGTGGTTGTGTGTATATCCGTTTTTGAGGTTACGGCTGCTATTGGTTGCGCCCTTACGGCGCCTCACTTTTGTTCCGGAAGCCGGCCCAGCCAAAAGTAAGCAAAAGGCTCTTGCCCCACCACTCGGCACCTCGCTGTCGCTCGGTGTACCCGCCCGCAGATCCTGAACCGTGGGCCGCCGCAATGGGCCATCCATGGCCCGGTGCGGCTAACCCGGCATCCTTGCCGGGCTGCCCACGGTTCAGAATCTGCGTGCGGCCAGCGTGGTTTAACGGGGCGCTTAAGATCAAAATCAAGATCCAAAGCAAAGCAAAGCAAAGCAAAGCAAAGCAGTTACGGCCGAGGCTCATGAGCCGCCGCAGGTTCAACCGATCCGGTCATCTCTCAGCAAATTCAACCGGCCACAACCAGTTGGTTACGCCCCTGTTGCTTACCTTGGTACAGGGCCTGATCTGCGCGGTTAAGGGCGCTTTCGAAGCTTTCTGCCGGGCGGATTTCGCTGACGGCGAGGGTCGCAGTGACCACCAGCGGTCCATGGTCCACTTGTCCCACCCATTCGCGAATGCGCAGCAAGATGCGCTCTGCCACTGCTTGGGCAGCCTGCGCCGAGGTGTCGGGCATCAGCACCAGAAACTCTTCGCCGCCCCAGCGGGAAGCAACGTCGGTGGCGCGTACGTTGCTGTTGATGGCTTCCGCGACTCGCTGAAGGATCAGGTCGCCCTGCTCGTGCCCCAGCCGGTCGTTGATCTGTTTGAAGTGGTCGATGTCCAACAGGATGATCGCTGACGGTACCGCGTCAGCCAGTTGCCGTACCCCGAGCATCACTCTGCGCCGGGTATAGAGGTTGGTCAGGCTGTCGCGATTGGCGGTATGGAACAGGTTCAGTTGCATAGAACGCGTGAAGCGTACAGACAACGCAGTGCCATGCAATAACACGCCGATGGCGGTCAGGACATTGACGATACCGAACACCTCGAGCAACTGCGGTGCCACGCCTGAGTCGATGCCCATTTGCCCACGCAGCGCGAAGCCGCCTACCGAGACGACGAGAATGGCCAGGTTCAGCAGTAACCGTGGCCGACGCGCACTTTGAAAACTGAACGCGATAATCGGAATCACGCAGTAAAGGTAGAAGTAAAAATTGCTGTTCCAACCCAGCACCCAGGTCGCCAGCAGCGCGTGCAGGATGATTTCCGCGCTCATTACCATCCCGGCGAAGCTGTAGCGCCCCGCGCGGATGGCCTTGAGGCAGACCACATAAGCCAGAATGCTCAGGCCGTTACCCACAGCCAGGGAAGGTATCTTCAGCGCGCAGAACAGCACGAACAATATGAGGTGGATGCAGAAGGCGATTTGCACAATGGGCACAATGTGCTGCCAGAACTGCGCGGTGGTTTCACGCAACAGTTGCGCACGGTCACTCGCCGATAGGGTGTTCATCAAGCAGCCTCATTAGTGCGATGCATCCAAGCGAGCAGTGCGAATCAAATTGGGTTCATGTTCAAGCTATCGACTGACTTCAAGTGGCCTTGATGTCGGTAACGAGGCGTGTCTTGGTTAATCCGGTACTACGAACGTCTGTCGAGGCACCAAGTTCCCTGTCGTAGAGCGCCGCATGCAGCTCGCGCTGCTGTAGGGTGCTCCGTGTGTTTTTTATTCTGCGGTGGCCGTTTACAGCGTTCATGCACTGCTGAACAAAGGTAAGAGTAGTGGAGATGTTCAAACAACCGCTCAGAAGCGGAAATTCAAGATGACTCGGTTGATCATCAAGCCGCCACCTGAACCTGCATGACGGCCTGCCAGGCATCAGGTGGTTTTAAAGCAGATCTGGACGGCTCGATTTCAAGGCCGCTTCGCTGACCTTACCCTGGATGGAACACGTCAACATGCCCTTGCTGCCCCCGGTCACGTCAGCTGGCACAGGCTCGACTATCAGGACCCGCTCGGAGGTGTCGGTGACCAGCTTGCCAGCGGTGTCGCCCGAAGTTTCAGACAGCCATTTCGACTCTTTCTCGGACCAGATTTCCGGCCGGGCAAACACGCCATTGGTCGACAGCAGCTCCAGAGAGTGCTCTTTCTTTAGCGACGCCACGACTTGCTCAGGCGACTGCTGAACATAGAACCCCCAACTGATGATGCGCGAGCCCATCAGATCCATGTCCTCGGCGTAGAAGCCGGTCAAGGACAGACCGTCAACCACCACCGGCTTATCGAACACCCAGCGCTGGCCCATCTCAGTCTTGGTGCCGCCCTGCAGGGTGATACGGCCGTTTTCCTGCTTGCCGGGAACCAGTGACTTGAACGGTGCTTGCGTAATGACCGGGAACGACTGGGTGCTGCAGCTCAGGAAATCAGCCAATGAGTCAGTGGCGGCTGAAGCATTGGCAGCTGTAAACAGCGCGATGGCAGGAAGAAGCAAAGCAGAGAGTTTCATTGGCAGGTCTCAGTCCTTTAATAATGAGGCTCGTGGATCCGCCGCACCACAACGGTGCTTTATTGGCGGCGGCGCAAAGTTAGCTGAATGGCCTTATGCCGTCCACCGACAACGCACTCGGCGAGTCAATGTGTCAGTCAATGTCCGGAATCAGCCCCAGCAGATCGGTAGAGCCGACATCGACGCCCGCCTGCGTCAGCAGCGTCGTCGCCTGCCCGCGGTGGTGGGTCTGATGATTGAAGAAGTGAATCAACAGTCCGTAAAAATCACGCGCTGCCGGAATACCCGCGGTATTGGCGTAACGCAGCACCACATCAAGATCGACCTCTTGCAATTCGACAGTCCACTCGATGATTGCCTGATCAACCCGTCTGCGCTGCGCCGACAGTTCCGACAGGCTATTAAAGACCTGCTCACTCAAGGCTTTAGGATCAGGTAAATCACGCACTACATCCAGAGCGGGAAACCCTGCCGGATGCCGTGCGAAGCGCTTGAGCCAGAGGGTATCGCCGACCAGCAGATGGTTCAGCGTGCCCATGATTGAACCGAAGAATGCAGCGCGGTCCGCGCTCAACGCCTCCTCGGGCAGGCGGGCGGCAGCGACATATAGCTTGTCGTTCATCCACTGGTTATACGCGGCCATGAGCTGAATATGATCGAGGCGATTCAAGATAGGGTTTCCGGGTAAAACGCGATAAGGGAGTAGCCAAAGCGGACTTTGCGAGATTCAGTGATGGCCTGCAAGCACGTTTGCCAACCGCTACGCCTGGGGAAGAACCGGGGCGTCACTCACCTGAAGATAAACCGAACGACTGAAAACAGACCCACTCTCACCTTCATGCGAATATTTTCCTGCTTGAGGTGAATCATGATTGAGATCAATAGCTATACCACCGTGAAACGACGCGAACGCGTGCCCCATGAAATCTTCGCCACTTACTGGCGCGACGTGCATGGCCCGCTCTGCTCCCGACTGCCCGGACTCGGTTTATATATCCAGCACCATTTTTCCCGAAACCAGGACGCTCATCTTTGGCCGTTGGCCTCCGGCGTTCAGGAAATAGCCGATTACGAACTGGATGGCGGAGTCGAGATTGGCTTCGCTTCAGCTCAGGAACAGAAGCAGTTTCAGCAAGCCAGCTCGATAATCTTCTCTGACGAACAGAACATGTTCGAGGAAACCCTGGCCTACGATTTACCGAAAGGTTCGACGACGCTGGTCAATCGCCTGAACGACGAGACGTTCAACGGGCTGGACCGCCTCGACCGTATTCATGTGCACTTCAGTCCTCGCAGCAGTCTCGCGCGATTGCACGACTACCTAAGCAACGATCTGACCAAGGCCTTGGCCCATGCTGATGAGGTGCTGAAATTAACCTTGCACCTGTGCCAACCGTTCAACAACGACGGCATGCATCCTCCGGCCCCCAATGTCGCTCATCACGCAGTGCCCGCGCGGGCAGAGCTCGCAATGATGGAGATAGCGTTCGAAAGCCCGCTGGCCCGACGCCGTTTTTTCGACAGCCCGTTATTCCAGGCCACACTGCAAGCCCAAGGCGAACACATCGCCCAACTGAAAGCGTTCGCCGTGTCCGGGCTCTACACCTATGTGCGCGACGGCCACATTACAACTGCGGGCCTGCGCGGCAGCCGGGCGGCGGAACTGATCGATTATCTGGGAGCTATCAACCAGCGCACGCCAGAGGTTGAGCACTTGCTATTGAAGGGAGCCTTGGCAGACGCCTGACAAGGCCATGGCTCCATCAAGACGCCAAAGCATGACCCTATGCCCAACAGTTATTTGACCATTCGATCAACAATCCCTAGGGTAGCGGCCTTTGTGAATACCTGAGACGTCCATGACCACCCACGCCAAACTGCCCTCCACCGTCTACCTGCTGGGGTTGACGATCTTTTCTCTGGTGACTGCCGAATTCATGGTTGCCGGGATGATGCCAGCCTTGGCCGATGCCTTTTCGGTCAGTCTGGCGCAAGTGGGTAATCTCATTGCGTTCTATGCCTTGGGCATGGCGTTGGGAGGGCCTCCGGTGACAGTTCTGTTGCTGAGCCGTGGCATCAGCAACAAACGCGCACTGGTCGGGCTACTGGCGGTCTACGTCGCGGCCGGTATGCTGGCCGCCATGGCTCCGAGTTATACGGTGCTGGCCCTGGCGAGAATTCTGATGGGTGTATCCAGCGCCGCCTGTATCGGGCTGTGCATGACTGTCTGTGCCGGGTTGGTTGCGCCGCAGTTCCGCGGCAGAGCGGTATCGGTGGTGTTGGCGGGGCTGATGCTTTCGCCGGTCGCCGGAGTGCCATTGACCGCGTGGGTCGAGCAGCATTTTGGCTGGCGTGCCAGTTCGTGGCTGGTCGTGTTGCTGGCGCTGATCTGCAGCGTATTGGCCGCAGCACGTTTGCCCGTCAGTGAAGCCGGCAGCGAACCAGCACTGAACCGTCAATGGGACGCCTTGAAAAACCGCAGCCTGTGGGCCGCCTATATCACCAGTGGACTGATTATCGGTGCCACTTTTGCCGCATTCAGCTATTGCACCCCGATCCTGATTGAAGAAGTCGGCATTGCGCCCGGCCACGTGGCGCCATTACTGGCCTTGTATGGCGTCGCTAACCTGCTGGGGAACATGGTTGTAGGCCGCATTGCGGATCGCTACACCCTCCCTGCTCTCGGCTGGGGCCTGCTTTTGCTGGTACTGGCGTTAAGCGGCTTTGCGCTGGCGGGCGATCACCTCTGGTTGAACCTGACGTGCTTCATCACACTGGGCCTGACAGGCGTGGCGCTTAACCCGGCGATGGTCGCGCGAGTGATGAAAGCCGCGGAGCCCGGTGCATTGGTGAACACCCTGCATACGTCGGTGATCACTGCCGGCCTGGCATTGGGCAGTTGGGGCGGCGGCACCGCCATTGATGCCGGTTATGGCCTGCGAGCTCCATTGTGGGTAGGCGCGGGACTGGCGTTACTGGGGTTGCTGAGCCTGGCGCGACCAATGACTGCACGTGAGGCGGTAAGGCCCTGCGCGTAAAGCTCGACTGCGCGACGGCACTGGACTCATGTGAGCTTTCGTTTGGCGGCTGCCTCTACTAGGGTGGATAAATGACTTTTCCAAACCGGAGTAGACAACATGTTCAGACACCTTTTTTCAGCGTTTGCAGGTCTTGTCCTGTTCAGTAGCCAGGTGCTGGCCGAGCCCCTCAAGATCAGCGTGATCGGTGCCGGTAACGTCGGTGGAACGCTGGGCACGCTGTGGGCCAAAGCAGGCCATTCGGTCATGTTTTCCTCACGGCACCCCACAGAACTGACGGACCTGGTGAAAACCGCAGGCCCCAATACACGAGCCGGCTCGGTCACTGATGCTGCCGCATGGGGTGATGTGATCGTCTTGACGGTTCCGTATGGAGCAATGCCGACGCTTTCAGAACAACTGAAGGGCAAACTGAATGGCAAAGTCGTGCTCAGCGCCAGCAACCCCTTCAGCGGCCGCGATGGAGACACAGGGCGCAAAGCGCTTGATCAAGGTGTTGCATCTGCTGACCTGGAGTATCTGCCGGACGTACATCTGGTTCGGGCGTTCAACGCCATCGGTTACGCGTCCATGGAAAGCCAGTCGGGCAAGAACAAGGCGATCCCGACCTTTGCCGATGACGACAAGGCTCGCGAGGTGGGTGCCAGACTGGTGCGCGACGCAGGGTTCATGCCAGTCATGCTACCGCTGGCACGAGCCAACGAAGGTCTGCCAGGCGGACCGGCCAGCGGCGTCTGGAGTGAGGCCGAACTCAAGCAACGGCTCGGCCTCTAGTCGCAGCGTTCCGGTCAGGTCATTCCCGGCATCAACCACCCAATTAGACAAAACATAACCTACTGGATAAATGGGCTTTTCGCAGGACTGGCCACCTGATACTCGATCTGCAACTCACCTCACCGGCGGCTAAGCGCACTGCCGTGGTGGATTGCCAGGTGGCCGGTCTTGTCGCTTTTGGCCTCATATTGCGGATGTTCTTTCGAAGCAGGCCGATGCTTGCCCATGAACTCCACATCCTCGACGTGGACCTTGGACACTTTGCCATGGGTTTCACCCGCTTCTGAGTTCCAGCTGACGGCGTCGCCGCTCTTGAAATCGGTGGTCATTTTTACGTTCTCCTGGCCTGCTTATATTAGGTGCGCCCGACTATCAGGACAGCGTCCGGCCTTACCGAGGCCTTTCCTGTAGAGACCTGTAGAGCCCTGTAGAGCCCTGTAGAGCCCGGAAATTCACGATGATGGCACCACTGGTCCAGCAACAGCCCAATACCCGACAGTTGCGCTCTGAAAAATCCGTCTGAACGCTTACAATCCCGCCTTTTATCGCCCATCAGAAAGGCCAGTCAGTCCATGGCGCTCGACCCACCCACGCTGCTCATCCTTACCATCGCCCTTGCGGCGGCCGCTGCCTTGTACCTTGCGGTCGAATGGCGCAGCGTTCGTGAATCCTCACTGCTGTACTGGAGCGCTGGTTTTGCAACGATCAGCATCGGCTCCACACTCGCCCTGCTACGCATGAGCGGTTTTTTGTTGATCGGTATCTGGTTCGCCAATGGCCTGCTAGTGGCGGCGCACTGGCTTTTTCTGGCGGGTGTGGCGCGTTTTACCGAAGTGCGCCTGTCGCGCGCCTGGCTTCTAATACCCGTCGCCTGGCTGGTCCTGCTTTTGCTACCGAACGACCCGGCGTGGTCGAAAATCATGCTCGTGGTCAACTCATTGCTGGTGGCTTTGCTCACGCTAACAGCCAGTTTCCTCCTGCGCCCCCATGGCAAGTCGCTCAGCGTCGGGGCGGTGCAACTGCGCTATGTGCTGCTCATCCATGGCCTTTTTTATGTGGCCAAGGCGATACCGCCTCTGGTGCCAGGCACGTTGATCGATCTTGCAGGGTTCCGCGGCGAGATCATTCAGATTTCACTGGTGGAGGGCGCGATGGCGATCATGCTTATTGCACTGTCCATGACCGGGACGGAGCGCTATCGCCGGGAAATGCGCATCGCCCGGCTGGCCGCTCGCGACCCGTTAACCGCCCTGTACAACCGCCGCGCCCTTGAAGTACGGGCGCAGCGTTTGCTGGATCAGGTCACAAGCACTCGACCCGGCGCCCTGCTGCTGATCGATATCGATAACTTCAAACTGGTTAACGACCTGTTCGGCCACACCGCTGGCGATCGTCTGCTGATCACGCTGAGCGAGATGATCCGCTCAAACCTGCCCCAAGGCTCCCTGGCAGCACGACTGGGCGGTGACGAGTTCGTCATTCTGCTTAATAACGCCTCTCGTGACCGCATTCTGGAACTGGGCAATGCCCTGCGCAGCCAGTTTCACAACGCAACCTCACAAACGTTCAGCACGCCCCAGGCGGTGACATTGAGCATTGGCGCGAACCTGTTTGACCAGCCGCCCGTCAGCCTGGCTGCGTTGATCGAACAAGGCGATGCTGCGCTGTACACCTCGAAACGTGAAGGGCGCGACAGCGTTCGGCTGGTCGATCAAACCGCAGCGATTCGCGAGTCCCTCCAGCCAAATTAGCGGCGGCCAGGGGCGGTCAAATCGACGTCCCTGAAGAGCCGCGAATGTTTATATAGCCTCGATCTCTGTAGGAAGGATCGTTCCAATCTGTGAGAGGTGCGGTTAGAGTGTCGCCCCCGCGAAATTGGATCCCGGGATTCTAGGCTATGGAGTTTTCAATGAAGTACATCAGTAAAGTTGCCGCATCTGCCGTTCTCGGTCTCGCCCTGGCAGGTTGCACCGGTACCGCCATCAAATCCCCTCACTACGACAGCAACCAATACACCGTACTGGGTCACAGTGAGGCAAGCGCCACCGGCCTGATGTTGTTCGGCATTATCCCTATCCGCCAGAACAGCCGCTTCGTACGCGCCCAGACTTCCGCCATCAACGCTAAAGGCGGCGATGCGATGATCAACACCCAAGTCCAGGAAAACTGGTTCTGGGCCTGGATCCTGAGCGGTTACACCACCACGATCTCCGGTGACGTGATCAAGCTGAAAAACGCGCAATAAAGAGTGCGTGAGTCTATTGAGCATTGAGTAGACAAATCATGCAGCACTGCTTATTCGTCTAAAGAAAGCGCCGCTTGTCTCGATACAGAGAAAGCGGCGTTTTTTCGATCTGCGGTCCCTCTCCCGGATCGCGCGCAACACGCATACCCTACGGCCCGATATCACCGCTTAGAGTCATTCATGGCCTGGCTGGAACCGACCGAAGTGTGTACCGGTCATAAACGGATTCGCGACCTTATTCACGCACTCCTCCCAGTGAACAAGTGCGCAGGCCAAGATCTGCAGCGCTGCGGGTTTGCCCTTACGAATGTCGAATGCTTCTGATCCGATGCGGTTACCAAGGACCAACAATGCGAAAGTGGACAGCCCGTTGAAAGACCTGACTCGTGAACAGCTTGAGGCTGAAGTCGTGCGTTTGCGCAGAGCCCTTGAGGACGCAGGCATTGACCCACAGCATCAGGCTGAACCGAGCACCGGGTTTGCCGCATCAGTCACTTCAGCCCCTGAGCCAGAAGCCGATCAGGCGACCGTCGCCAGCAGCGAAACACGCCAACAGGCGATCTTCGAAAGTGCCATCGATATCGCCATGATCGTGACCAATCCTGCCGGAGTTATCACCGACTGGAACCCCGGTGCCGAGTTGGTGCTGGGCTGGAGCAGCGAAGAAATGCTGGGCCAGACAGCCGAACGCTTCTTCACCGAAGCGGACCGGGTCAGCGGCCAGATCGAACGGGAGATGCGCGTCGCACTTCAGGAAGGTCGTGCTCTGGATGAGCGCTGGCATCTGCGCAAAGGTCGTCAACGTTTCTGGGCATCGGGCGAGATGATGCCGCTCTATGACGATGACAACCTTCACCTTGGTTTCGTCAAGATCCTGCGTGATCGCACCAGCGAGCACCTCGCAGGCGTGGCCATCGAGGAAACACAGGAGCGCTATCGGTTGGCGGCGAAAGCCACCAACGACGCGATCTGGGACTGGGACTTGCTGGCCAACCAGGTGCTTTGGAACGAAGCGCTGGAGGAGGCCTACGGGCATCCGCTAGGGTCAATCGACACCTCTGGCGAGTGGTGGATTGCCCAGATTCATCCTGATGACCAGACACGCATCTATAACTCGATCCATGCCGTGATCGACGGTAGCGGCAGCGCCTGGACAGCCGAGTACCGATTTCGGCGCATCGATGGCTCGTACGCAGATATCCTGGACCGTGGTCATGTGATCCGCAACGCCGAAGGCCTCGCCGTGCGCATGATCGGCGCCATGCTCGACCTGTCACGGATGCGAACCGCGGAAACCGCCTTGCGCCAGAGCGAGGAGCGCTTCCGAAAGATTCTCGAGACGATCGAGTCGGCCTTTGCCATCGTTCAGGTGAAGTTCGATGCCGACGACCAGCCGATTGATTACCAGTTCGTCGAGGCAAACCCCGCTTTCGAACGCCAGGCCGGGGTCAACCTGCGCGGCAAGTGGGTAACCGAGTTTGCCCCGGATCTGGAACGCTTCTGGTTCGAAACCTACGGGCATGTCGCTAAAACCGGTGAGCCCGCTACCTTCGAAAACTATGCTGAAGCCTTCAAGCGCTGGTTTGACGTTCGCGCCGTCAGCGTCGGTGACCTGGCCGACAGGCAGATCGCGATCATCTTCAGCGACGTCACCGAACGGCGCAACGCGCAGGAACGTCTACGCATCAGCGAGGCCGTTGCGCGGCAAAACGTTGAGCGCGTGCAACTGGCGCTCGCGGCGGGCGCAATTATCGGTACCTGGCACTGGGACATTCCCAACGACCGCTTCACCATTGACGAAGCTTTCTCGCGGGCCTTCGGTATTGATCCTGCCTTGGGCCTTGAGGGCTTGAGCATGGCACAGGTCGTCGCGACCGTTCACCCTGAAGACAAGGAGGGGCTGGAGCAAGCGATCAAGGAGGCCACCCTCAGAGGCGGTGCTTACGCGCACCAGTACCGTGTACGTCGCGCTGATGGCCGGTACTACTGGATCGAAGCGAATGGACGGGTTGATCTGGCCGAAGACGGCAGCCCGCTCAGCCTGCCAGGCGTGGTGATCGACGTGGAACGACGACGTTCCATCGAAGCCGAACGCGACCGCGCAACGGCAGCCCTGCGTGCGCTCAACGAAACCCTGGAACAACGCGTGGCAGAGCGCACCGTCGAACTGATGCAAGCGGAAGAGAAACTACGGCAGTCGCAAAAGATGGAAGCCGTCGGCCAGTTGACCGGCGGCCTGGCGCACGATTTCAACAACCTGCTGGCCGGTATTTCCGGGGCTCTGGAATTGATGGGCACCCGAATCGCTCAGGGTCGCTGGACGGAAACGGAGAAGTACATTGCGACTGCGCAGGGTGCCGCAAAACGCGCCGCTGCGTTGACTCACCGCCTGCTGGCGTTTTCCCGTCGGCAAACCCTCGATCCGCGACCGACCGATGTGAACAGGTTAATGGAAGGAATGGGCGAGCTCATTAAACGCACCGTCGGCCCGGGCATTGCCCTGGAGACCATCGGTGCAGCGAGCGTATGGCCCACTCTGGTGGATGCCAGCCAGCTTGAAAATGCCCTCCTCAACCTGTGCATCAATGCCCGTGATGCAATGCCGGACGGCGGACGCATCCGGATCGAAACCACCAACATGACAATGGACGGTGACACGGCCCGCGCGCACGAAATGCCTGAAGGTCAGTATCTGGCACTGACTGTCACCGACACCGGTACAGGCATGACGCCAGAGGTGATAGCCAAAGCGTTCGACCCTTTCTTCACCACCAAACCGATTGGTCAGGGCACCGGCCTGGGCCTGTCCATGATCTACGGATTTGCCAAACAGTCCGGAGGCCAGGTGCGTATTCACTCCCAAGTGGGTGTGGGCACAACGATTGGCATTTACCTGCCCCGTTACGATGGAGAAGCAACCGAGGACGCCCGGGAAGCGGACAAGACATCGGTGCCACCCGCAGATTTCGGCGAGACCATTCTGATTGTCGATGACGAACCAACGGTTCGAATGTTGCTCATGGACGTGCTGAGCGACCTTAACTATCGAATCATTGAGGCAGGTGACAGCGTCGCCGGACTCAAGGTGCTGCGTTCCGATGTCCACATCGACCTGCTGATCACCGATGTCGGGCTGCCGGGTGGCATGAATGGCAGGCAAATGGCCGACGCCGGGCGAGAAGTCAGGCCTGCGCTGAAAACCTTGTTCATCACCGGCTACGCAGAAAACGCCGCCATCGGAGATGACCAGTTGGGCCCCGGCATGCAAGTGCTGACCAAACCCTTTGCAATTGACACCCTCACCTTACGCGTGCGGGAACTCATCAGTTCATAGCTACGCCTGGCCGGACCTGACGATGCCTGCCAACTAGAGCAAATGATTCTCATTTGTGATATTTTGCCGCCCTTGCTCCCATGCCAGTTAAGGTGGCTTCATGTCCGGCTCAGATCTCAAGGCGTTATATCTCGCCCATCGCGGAGAAATTCAGGCTTACCTGGATCGTCGCTTGCGCTGCAAAGAGACTGCTGCCGACCTGACTCAGGACACGTTCATCCGGCTGTCAGAACAAATGAGCCGTACGCGCATAGAAAACTTCCGTGCCTACCTGTTCTCCAGTGCTCGCAATCTGTTTATCGACCATACCCGCCGCCAGGAGCATCGAAAGGTCGAGCCACTCGAACAGCAAGAGATGAGCGATGCCGAACCGCAAACGCCGACACTTGAGCAAGCTGCCATTGCAAATCAGCAACTGTCAGCCTTGAACGACGTGATTCAGAACATGCCTGAGCCTTGTCGTGAAGTGTTTTTAATGGTGCGGGTTGAAGGCCTGACCTACGTCGAGATCGGTGAACGCCTCGGGATTTCTTCTAAAACCGCTTTCAGCCGCATGGTCAGAGCCCTGGACTTGTTGAAGTCAGGGATGTCCGAGTGATCGCCTTCAATTGTTTGAACCCGAGGAAGCACACGACCGGGCAGCGGACTTACGCCCTCAAGCTGGACTACAATCTGGCGCCAGCACCGTCCTGTCTTGAATTGATTGACCTATGAGCGTTGAACCTCCGATTCTTCACCCATCCGCTGCGCAGCCTGATGACGTCAGCCATCAGGCCAGCACGTGGTTTGCGTTGATGCACGGCGGATCGCCCACAGCCGCCGAGCGAGAAGCGTTGGCAAAGTGGCTCGACGCTGACCCCCGGCATGCACAGGCGTATGCGCAACTGGAAAGTTTATGGGCCGCCTCTGCCCTTCTCACCCAACCGAATCCGCCTGCAGTCAGCGCCCGGTTATCACGGCGCCGCTTTGTCGGTTTGGGCGTCGCGGCCTGTGCGGCGGCGGTCACCACGAGCGCAACGACGTTCTGGCTCAAAGGCGCAGCATCCCCTTTTGCAGACGTGCGAACCGCAGTAGGTGAACGGCGGACAGTGCGCCTGGCTGATGGGTCAACCGTTGAACTTGCGGGCAACACCGCACTGAATCTGAACATGTCCTCTACACAGCGTGCCGTGGAGCTGCTGCAGGGCGAGGCATTTTTCAACGTAGTGCCCAGCGCTGCCGGCGAGCTCTCGGTCAGCACCGATGCGGGCCAGATTCTGACTAACGACAGCGAGTTCTGCGTGTCATGCGACAGCACAACAACGATGCTGACGGTGAGTCGGCATACGGTACGCGTGGTTACATCGAGCCAACAAACGGATTTGGGAGAAGGCCTGTCACTTCGCTTCAGCGCCCATCAAACAGGCGCTATTCAGCACGCAGAACTGGACCAGGTTCTCGCCTGGCGCAGCGGCCGACTGGTGTTCTTCGACAAGCCGCTGAGCGCAGTGGTCAGCGAACTTCAACGGTGGCGCGAAGGCAAAATATTCATCGCGGACCAGCAGCTTGCAGCACGACGAGTCAGCCTGATCCTCAATCTGAATCGGCCTGAGCAAATGCTTGATGTTCTTTCCAAGGCCCTGGCGGTAAGAATGACGACGTACACCGATCTGGTGACCGTCATTCATGCGGCTTGACGCGGAACCGGCCTCAGCCGGGTACGGGCCCGCACAGTCACAGGAAACGGGTCGGTAGAAATACCGCACCCACGGTGGCAGCCGGTCGCCTGAATATTATTCCAATCCGCAATCTCTGCCTCCAGCAGATACCCGTCACAATTTTTTCAAAACACCTTCAGGTATTGCCAAAGGTCATCCGTCTTAGATGTGACTGATAGCTGTTCGCATATCCGTGCGCATCTCATAGGGAACAACCTGAATGGCAAAGCACCACAATCCTGAACGCAAAAATGGCGCGCAATGGCGACTGGGCGCCCACGGCGCAGTACTCGCCTGCACGCTGCTCGTAGGGGCCGTTCAGGCGCATGCCGCGCCAGGCAACAGCGCTGGCAGCACCATGGACAAGCTGTCACTCAACATTCCGGCGCAACAGTTGCGTCTGGCCCTGTTGGTGTTTAGCCAGCAAACCGGGCAAAACGTCCTGCTCGACGGCAACCTCGATGCTGGTTTGCGCAGCAGTGCAGTTGTTGGCAGCTACTCGGCCGAAGAGGGATTGGCGGGCCTGCTGCAAGGCAGCGGCTACAGCTTCGCCCGTACCGACGCTGTAACGGTATATCTGGTGCCCGTTGCCCGCCCTGAAGTCGCCAACGAGATGAACCTGCCCGCCACGCAGATTCAGTCGCGCAGCACACAAGACTCTCTCCAGAGTGTGGGCTATCAGGGCAAGCCGGTTTCCAGCACCACACGTCTGGGCCTGAGCGACAAGGAAACGCCGCAAGCGGTGACCGTCGTGACCCGCGAGCAAATGGACGACTTCCAGCTCAACAGCGTCAAAGAAGCCTTGCGCAGCGCGCCGTCAGTCACCGTCGAACAATTCGAGACTGACCGCACGGCCTTTACCTCTCGCGGCTTCACAATCGATAACTTCGAATATGACGGCATGGGCATGCCTTTCTCCGGCGGCGTGCTGCTCGGCGATCAGGACATGACCGAGTTCGAACAGATCGATGTATTGCACGGTGCCAACGGGCTCATGAGTGGTGCAGGCAACCCGTCGGCAACAGTGAATTTCGTCCGCAAGCGCCCTACCGATACGTTTCAGGCGAAAATCGACGCCAGTGCCGGTTCATGGGACAACCGTCGCCTCGGCCTGGATGTCTCCGGCCCGCTGACAGATAGCGGTAACGTGCGCGGTCGTTTCATCACCGCACACGACAAAGGTAATTCCTACCTCGACCAGTACAGCCACGAGGTCAATGTGGCGGCAGGTCTGCTGGCATTCGACCTGTCCGACGCGGACACGCTGACCGTAGGCTTTTCCCAGCAAGACAGCTATTCGAACGGCAGCACCTGGGGCGCCCTGCCCATCGCCGATTTCGCGGGCAATCGCATTCATTACAGCAGCCGCAGCTCCAGCATCGGTCAACCCTGGACCTACTGGGACATCCACACCAAACGCGCCTTCGCCGAGCTGACCCACGAATTCGATAACGGCTGGCACAGCAAAATCACCCTGACCGGCGTAAGCCAGCATCAGGACACAAAAATGCTGTACGCCATCCCGGCAACGGCGACTGACGTTTTTGCCTACGTCAACCGCACCACCAGTACCGAACATCAGGTTATCGGCGAAGCTCAGCTATCCGGGCCATTCAATTTTCTGGGGCGCGAACATGAGTTGACGGTAGGTGCCAACTACGGCCGCACTCATCACAAGGAGCGCGGCCACTATCGGGATGCTGCCGGCTTTATCAACGCCAGCCTTGCGGACGCCCTGGCGGGCACCGTGGTGCAACCGGCCTTTGACTTTACCAACGACCTGAACACCCAGCTGTTCAGCGACCGTCAGAAAAGCCTGTTCGCCGGTGCACGGTTCAGCCTCGCCGATGATCTGCACTGGATTGCCGGAGCCCGGATGCTCAGTGCCGATGGCGAAGGTGCGGGCTATGGAGCGCGGCACGATACGCGGGTGCACGGCAAAGTGACGCCTTACACCGGTCTGGTCTATGACCTCACCCCGCAATGGAGCCTCTATACCAGCTGGACCGAGATCTTCAAGCCGCAATACGTGCGTAGCACCAGTGGCGGAGTGATCGAGCCTCTAGAGGGTAAAAGCACCGAGGTCGGCGTGAAAGGACGCGTGCTCGAAGAGCGACTGACCCTCACCGCAGCGGTGTTCAAAACCGATCAGCAAAACGTTGCTGAACTCACCGGTCAGATCGTGGGTGGCCAATACGTTTATCGAGGTGCGGACGTCAAGAGCCGTGGTGTCGAGCTGGAAGCTTCCGGCGAGGCATTGCCAGGCCTGGAACTGGCTGCGGGCTATACCTTTGTGCGGATCGAAGACGCGGATGGTGATGAAGCACGCAAGTACATCCCTGATCACGTCTTGCGCGGCAGCCTGGCCTACCGGCTACCCGGCATGCCCCAGGCCAGAGTCGGGACTCGCATCCAGTGGCAAAGCGGGACTGAAGTCGATACGAACCGCAGGGTTGAACAAGAGGCCTACGCGCTGATTGACCTGATGGCCAGCTACGACTTCGATGATCACTGGAGCACGTCATTGAACCTGAATAACGTCACCGATCAGAAATACCTGCTTTCGCTGTATCAATCAGCGGGCTCGACCAACTACGGCGCGCCAAGGAACCTGACGGCCTCGGTGACCTGGAAGTAT
This sequence comes from Pseudomonas viridiflava, assembly GCF_900602065.1. Classification (GTDB taxonomy): domain Bacteria; phylum Pseudomonadota; class Gammaproteobacteria; order Pseudomonadales; family Pseudomonadaceae; genus Aquipseudomonas. The sequence continues at coordinate 21,851 of NZ_UWFN01000263.1, forward strand.
TGAGTTGATGGCGACTTCTTCGAGAATTGCATAGCAGTGTCGCGCAGCAAACTCGAATCGGCGGCTCTCATCAAACATAAAATAACTATCTGAATTAAATAATTTTTTCTGTAGGAGTGAGCTTGCTCGCGATAGCGATAGACAGGTTAAGAAGATATCGTCTGACCTGACGCCATCGCGAGCAAGCTCACTCCTACAGATCAATTATTTGCTGGGTGACGGTGCAGAAGCGCCCCGAGGAGATAATCCGCCTCGGGGCACTCGGCTCAACGGTTGCGCGTCACTCGCCAGACCGTATTGGCCAGGTCGTCGGCAATGATCAGCGCACCTTTCGGGTCCACCGTGACCCCAACAGGTCGACCGCGAGTTTTGCCGTCAGCGCCACGGAAGCCTGTCGCGAAATCAACCGGCTCACCCGCAGGGCGACCGTCGTTGAACGGCACGAAAATCACCTTGTAACCCACCGGGTTTGGACGGTTCCAACTGCCATGCTCGCCAACAAATACGCCGTTGGCGAATTTCTCACCCATGGCCGGGATGGAAAAGTCGACACCCAGTGCGGCAACGTGCGAACCCAGGCTGTAATCAGGTTTGATCGCCGAGGCGACCTTGTCCGGATTCTGCGGCTGCGCGCGTGAGTCAACGTTCTGGCCCCAATAGCTGTAAGGCCAGCCGTAGAAACCGCCCTCCTTCACCGAAGTCAGATAATCCGGAACCAGATCAGGCCCCAGCTCGTCACGCTCATTGACCACCGTCCACAACTGCCCGGTTTCGGGCTGAATGGTCAACGCTGTCGGGTTACGCAGGCCCGTCGCATATGGCTTGTGCGCGCCCGTCTCGGCATCGATCTGCCAGACCATGGCGCGATCAATCTCGACTTCCATGCCGCGCTCGGTGACGTTGCTGTTCGAGCCAATGCCCACATACAGGGTGCGCCCGTCCTCACTGATGGTCAGCGCTTTGGTCCAGTGATGGTTGATCTGCGAAGGCAGTTCAGTGACCGTGGTCGGCGCACCACTGGCTTTGGTCTGGCCATCCTGATAATCGAAGCGCACCAGCGCATCCTGATTGGCCACGTACAGCTTGCCATCGGCAAACGCGAGGCCATACGGCGCGTTGAGGTTCTCAGCGAAAACCGTCTTCAACTCATAAGCGCCATCGCCATCGGCATCCCGCAGCAACGTCAGACGGTTGCCGCCTTTGACCTGCGTGTTGCCCTTCGCCTTGATCACGCTGGCGATCACATCCTTGGGCTTGAGCTTGGCTGCACTGCCGCCACGCCCTTCTGCAACCAGAATATCGCCGTTGGGCAGGACCAGCGTCTGGCGCGGAATCCTCAGGTCAGTCGCAATTGCGCTAATGCTGAAGCCCTCGGGAACGGTGGGCTTCTGATCACCCCATGCCACAGGCTCAGCGATCTTCATGCTGGGCAAAAGCGTGCGTTGCGGCTCGGGCAACTTCGGATCCGGACCGCGTGCCTGAGTGCTTTCTCCGTCGCCACCACAAGCACTCAACAACAGTGCCACGCTGATAAGAGTCAGTGCGCCTGAATGCTTCATTCCGCACCTCCCGAACGCAGATTAGTGAGGCCGATCCATGCAGCAACAACGGACAACAAGGTCACGACGATCGACAACACCAGGCCCGTTGGCATCATCGCCCAAGCGTCTTTCGCATGCTCAAACGCGTTCAGCAGACCCAACGCCCAAGTGGCGAGCAGTAGCAGGAAATACGCAACAGGACGCCCTGCCTTATGGTCCGCACGGATCAGATTGACCAGCGCAAACAACAACGCCAGGCCACAGAACAGCAGACCTCCGGCGATCAGCCACGAGGCAAAATTGGCCCATTGAATCTGGTAGGTCTGGGCGTAAGCAATGTCACTCAGCAAAGCACCGAGAAACAGCGGGACGGTACCGGCCAGCAAGATCGCATGAAGCGGGCTTGGAGTGGTCCGGTATAAGGGTTGAGTGGTAACGGTCACGGCGGCTCCTTATCGTTGAACGACCCGGTCCGAAACTCAGCGCAGATGCACTGGCAGACAGGGTCGCGCTGACTGCGCAAAGAAAAGGATCATCGCGCCAGAGCGTTAGTTCACTGAAGTTCGTGTCGAAATATTTTGAAAGGGTGTATGAAAGCGACGGGGGCCATGACCGCGTCAAAACCTCTCAAGGTTACTCCGTGCGACGGCATCCCCATGCGCCGCGGCTTTTTCCCACCATTTAATCGCCTGGGCACGGTCCTTGGGGACTCCCTCGCCCATGAAGTAGAGATTGCCCAGACTTGACTCGCCGCCAGCGTGCCCTTGCTCGGCAGCGAGACGAAACCATTTGGCAGCGGCTGAATAGTCCTGTGCAACACCCTCCCCCGTTACATATAGCATTCCAAGGTTGAACTGCGCCGACGCCCGGCCCTGCTCGGCAGCTTTTCGATACCACACGGCCGCTTCCGCCGGATCGCGGACCACGCCCGAACCGTGCTGGTAAAAAACGCCCATGTTGTGCTGAGCATAAGACTCTCCTTGCTCGGCAGCTTTGCGATACCAATACACGGCCTTGCTCTGATCCTGGACCACACCTTTACCGTCGGCATACAGCCTGGCAAGGTTGAACTGCGCAGCGGAGTCACCCTGTTCGGCCGCTTTCAGGTACAGCGCTACGGCCTCTTCATAGCTTTGGGAAACAGCTTCACCGTCTTCATACAACAAGCCAAGTCTGTTCTGAGCGCCCGCAAAACCTTGTTTGGCCGCCAAGGCGTACCAGTGAGCAGCCTCGTTGAGATTCTTGGTCTCACCCCGGCCATATTGATAAATGGCACCCAATTGAAATTGAGCGTTGACGAAACCCTGATCAGCCGACTTGCGGTAATAGCTCAGTGCCTTGGACCAATCCTGAGCCACACCCTCGCCGTGTTCGTATAGAACAGCAACGTTAAATTGCGCAACAGCATCGTTCTGCCGGGCGGCTTTGAGAAACCACGTAAACGCTTGCGCCTTGTCTTGCTCGACCCCATCGCCCCGTTCATAACGCGCGCCAAGGAGAACCTGAGCATCTGCATTGCCCGCCTGCGCTGCCCGCTCAAGGTCGCTGAGGTCAGACGCGGCGTATGCCGGCCCGGTCAACAACAGAACACTGAACACCGCCGATAACAATCGTCCGCGCTTGAAAGCTGAAAACATAACCCGTCCAGTAGATCCTGACGCAAAGGCCGATGATGCTACACCTAGCCGAAGACGATCGGCCATCGATGCAGCGGTTTTAACGAGAACCGGAACGGCGAACCTCGCTGCGTGATCCTCTCTTGCGCACCGGGTTATTAACCTGGGAGGTTCTTATCTGACATTCGACAGGCGCGCTGCGGTTCTGCGAAAGTGTTCGGGAGATACCTGATACTGATCATTAAGGACCCCGTGCCATGGAATGCCCTCCTGCTCTTCACACCTCCCGCCTGATACTCACTTCCCTGCAACTGAGTGATGCGCCTGCAATCCAGCAGCTTTTCCCACAGTGGGAAGTGGTCCGTTACCTCGACAGCCGTGTGCCGTGGCCTTATCCGGCTGACGGTGCGCTGACCTATGTACGTGACGTTGTGCTTCCTGCTATCGCGTCCGGACGTGAGTGGCACTGGATGATCCGCTTGAATACGGAACCGGCGCAGAGCATCGGCAGCATCAGTCTGTACGATCAGCCGGGTAACAACCGTGGCTTCTGGCTAGCGCCCCAATGGCAGGGGCAAGGCTACATAAGCGAGGCGTGTCAGGTGATTAACGCCTATTGGTTTGAGACGCTGGCCCGCCCGGTTATGCAGGTACCCAAAGCGGTGGGCAACCAGGCGTCGCGCAAAGTTTCCCAACGCGAAGGCATGCGGCTGGTCGACACGCAGGAAGGGCATTTCGTCTCGGGGCCTATGCTCAAGGAAATTTGGGAAATGAGCCGCGCCGAGTGGTTACAAAACAAAGCTTGAGACCTGTCCCTGCAATACGCCTCTGACCTTGAAAGGGTCGAGGCGTCCCGCGCCAAATTGTTGGCTGGCGTTGTCACACCCCCGCCTGAGCAGGCCATGTGCCAGCCACCATTGATAAATATTCTCCGTATCAAGCTGTTACGTGATTTAAATTCCTGACAAAATGAATGCTAATAATTCTCATAAGCATTAATTCTCATCGTTTTAACAGGAAGTTAGTCATGTCCCGCTCTACCCCGCTGCACTGTTTCAGTCCCTCACGCAATCTTCTGGCAATGGCCATCTGCATGGCCACCCTGACTCCGGCGATGGCCGATGACAGCAGCGAAGTGCAGGCGCAATCCAGCCCGACCACGGTAGAGCTGGGTGCCAGCGAAATTACCTCAAGCCAACTGGGCAGCACCACCGAGGGCTCCAGCTCGTACACCACCGGCGCGATGTCGACAGCCACCAAGCTGCCGCTGACCATGCGCGAAACACCACAGGCTGTCACCGTTATTACCCGTCAGCGCATGGACGATCAGGCCATGACCAGCATTAACGACGTGGTCAGAGCCTCTCCGGGGTTATTCCTCAATTACTCCAACGGTCCAGGTCGACAGTCCTACACGTCACGCGGCTTCGACATCGACAACCTCATGTACGACGGCATCCCGAGCGGCTATAACGGCGTGTCGGTCGGTGCCCAGCCCAACCTGGCGATGTTCGACAGGGTTGAGGTGGTACGCGGCGCTACCGGTCTGGTCACCGGCGCGGGCAACCCTTCAGCGGCGATCAACCTGGTGCGCAAGCGTCCATTGGCCGAGCAGAAAGTCACCCTGACCGGTGCTGCTGGCAGTTGGGATGACTATCGCGGTGAACTGGATGCCTCCAGCCCACTCAACGACAGCGGCACCCTGCGCGGCCGCGTCGTCGCTTCGTACCGCGACGCCAACAGTTTCATTGATGGCGTAGAGGAGGACCACGGTCTGTTCTACGGGGTTACCGAAGCTGACCTGAGCGACGACACGACATTGACCCTGGGCTTCTCTCATCAGAAGGACAAGACCAACTACTTCTGGGGTTCAGCGATGATTGGCGAAAATGGCCATCACCTGGACCTGCCTCGTTCGTACAATCCCGGCACCGACTGGGAGAACAAGGATCAGGAAATCAGCACCGTTTTTGCCGAGCTGCGTCAGCGTCTGGCCAATGACTGGAAACTTCAGATCAACGCCAACTACGCCGAACAGAACGCGCTGTTCTCCGGCTCCTACCAGTCACGCTGGGCCCCTGACAGGACGCTGCAGCGCACGGTTTACCAAGCCGCCAATGATGAGAATCAGGCCGGTCTGGACGCTTTCGTCAGTGGTCCGTTTGAAGCGTTCGGGCGCACACATGAGCTGGTAGTGGGCGCAAGCAAACGCATTTACGACATGACGACCCAGGACTACGACCCGTTCAATTACTTCTACTGGCCGCTCAGTGCGGGCAAACCCGACTTCGTCCACACCACCACCGGGCGCGAAGTGACGACTCAGGATGGCGTGTACATGACCACCCGCCTGAGCCTCGCCGACCCGCTGAAGCTGATCCTCGGTGGCCGCCTGGACTGGTATGACTACGACAACCGTGATGGCGATGGCGACTACAAGGTCACCCGTAACGTTACGCGCTACGCCGGTCTGATCTACGATCTGGATGATCATCACTCGGTCTATGTCAGCTACAGCGATATCTTCACCCCGCAGAGCGCCCAAGACACCTCCGGTACACCACTGAAACCGATCGTGGGTAAAAACTACGAGATCGGCATCAAGGGCGAATACTTCGACGGTGCGCTTAACGCGAGCATGGCTCTGTTTCGTGTAGATCAGGAGAATCGCGCGGTAGCCGTGGTGACGCAAGACTGCCTGCAATCCTCTTGCTCCGAGGCCTCCGGCGAGATCCGCAGCCAGGGTGTCGACTTCGAACTGCAAGGCGCGCTGACCGAAAACTGGCAGGTTGGCGGTGGCTACACCTATGCTCGTACGCACACGGTCAAGGATGCCGCAAACCCGGGCAAGGTCAACAAGCAATTTGACACCGACCTGCCTGAGCACCTGTTCAAGCTGACCACCAGTTACCACTTCCAGGGTCCGCTGGAGAAACTGCGCGTCGGCGGCAACGTCTCCTGGCAGAGCCGCATGTACAACGATATCGCCCTGGCCGATGGCGGTAGCTATCGCCTGGAACAGGGCGGCTACGCCATCACCGACCTGATGGCGGGCTACCAGGTCAACAAGCACCTGGACCTGCAGCTCAATGCCAACAACGTCTTCGACCGCAAGTACTACTCGACCATCGCCAACTCCTCAGACTACGGCGGCGACAGCTATGGCACGCCACGTAACATGATGCTGACGGCCAAATACAGCTTCTGATTGATGGCAGCATGCGGACCTGAATAAAGACGCGCCGGTTTTGATTTTTTTGCTTTGCATAAAGGCTGAATTGACCGCCAGAGGGATTGGCGGTCAATCCATACGCCAGCACCTAAAGCGGAGGACGCTGCAACTTGACCCACTCCTGCACGCTCGGTCGCTGCCATTGGCGCTGCGCATAATCCACTAGCGCGGGGGGCACCAGATCGCCATTGAGTATCAGCCGGTTAAGCATCACGGCCAGATCCATGTCAGCGATTGACCACTCGCCGAACAAGTACTCGGGGCTGTCGGCAAGCAGTATTTGTGCAGCACTGAACAGCTTGCGTGTTGCTGACTCGGCCTCTGTCGACAGCGGACCGGCTTTGTCGCCATAGAAAACAACCAGCGTGGATCGCTCCTGACGAATCGGCAGCAGATCACTGCGAATCCATGCCTGAACTTGCCGGGCTTTTGCACGCTGCCTGGAATTGTGCGGATAAACCGGAGACTGTGGGAAAACCTCTTCCAGATACTCGGTGATCGCAGAGGACTCGGACAGTGCAAAGTCTCCATGCATCAGTGTCGGTACCCGCTGAGTCAACGAAAGGCTGGCGTAATCAGCTGACTGATTTTCAGTGGCGTCCAGATCCACAGTACTCATCTCGAAATCGAGACCCTTCTCGCGCAGCACCACGAAAGCCGACATGGCATACGGGCTGGTGAATTGGGCATCAACATACAAGCGCAGGTTGTTCATAACGTCATCTCCTTATGGTGAAGAACGCACGCTACGAGGTTCGGCAAGATAAATAAAATTCATGATTTTCATGGGCGTATTCCAGAGCGGAATACGCCCATAAAATTACCCAGCACCTGTAGGAGTTCACCGAGGTTACGAGGCCAGCGATGGCGGAGTGTCAGGGAGACCGACCTCCGACAACTCCCACAGGACCGTGGCTGACTAAATTCTGCAGGAGCTGCCGAAGGCTGCGAAAGCGTTTATTCCTGACACACCGCCATCGCAGCCTTCGGCAGCTCCTACAACGAACAGGCCTTCACGCCGTCTCGCGAGCCCGTTTACGCAGCAAATCAATGAAGTGCTGCAACTCACGGCTGACCGGTTCGCCTTTGCGGCGTAGCAGGCCGAATGGTGCCATCTGCGCGTCGAGGGTGACCGGCAGCGCCTTGACCAGGCCCATCTTCAGATAGTCCCGCATCGCCGACTCGGAGAGCACCATCAGCGCATCGGTCAGTTGCACCAGTTGCTGCATCGAATACACCGAACTGCACTCGATGATGTCCGCCGGTATCGGCAGTTCAAGCTTTTGCAAGGCTTGTTCGATGGCAATGCGCGCCGGGCTGGTTTCGGGCTGCAGAATCCATGGCCAATCCCTGACCAGTTCTGCCCATTGCAACTTGCGTCGCCGGGCCAGCGGGTGGCCGCTGTGCACCACGGCAATCAGCCGCTCATTGCCCAGTGGCTCAAATTCATACTGCTCGCGGTCCGTGATGAGGTTACGCCGCGTGACCGCAATATCCACACGTCCCTGCTCCAGCAACTGCACCACCTGATCACTGGTGTCACCCATGATGCGGATGCGCAATTGCGGGTTGAGGCCTTTGATTTCAGCCACGGCATTCATCACCAGATCAGGCGCCGCGCCCATGATCGTGCCGATCGACAAATACCCGTAACCGCCCTGCTTACGCACGGCAATGTCGGCAGCGCAACGGTCCAGCCCGCTCAGCGCAGCCTCGGCGAAGCGCAACAACTCGCGGCCCAGCGCGGTCGGGCGCATGCCTCTTGGCAGACGTTCGAACAACTCACAGCCGAACATGTCTTCGATTTCCTGGAGCATGCGCGTCGCTGCGGGTTGGGACATGCTCATGCTCAGCGAAGCGCGGTGCAGGTTGAGGCTTGAGCCAAGCACCACCAGCATCTGCAGGTGCTTGTAACGCAGCCGGCCAAACAGGTGGTGGGGAGATCGCTCGATACTCATGCTGCCCTCTGCCATCGATAACTTTAAGGTATCGACTATAAGCTTAATTCGATTAGTCACGCATCCCAGGTAAGCAGTAGAGTCCTCGGCACAAGAAAACAACACCCAATGAGGTGAATCCAATGAAACACTTTACTGCCCCCTCGTTGCCCCGCGCTCCCACCCGTCCCGCAATGCCGCATACCCCGACGTCTGAATGGCTGTCGAGGCTCCGCGCCTAAAAAACTCAACGCTCAATCCAAGCCGTTACGCAGTTCAATAATTCCAAAAAGGAAACTGACGTGAACACTCTACCCGCGACTTTACTGCGCAAGGTCTCCTGGCGGCTGCTGCCGTTTCTCCTGCTGATGTACATCATGGCGTTCCTTGATCGTGCCAACGTCGGCTTTGCCAAGCAGGCGTTTCAGGCCGATACCGGAATCAGTGACGCCGCTTTCGCGTTTGGTGCTGGCGTGTTCTTCGCCGGATACGCGTTGCTGGAAGTACCCAGCAACCTGATCATGCACAAGGTCGGCGCTCGCTTGTGGATGTGCCGGATCATGGTGACCTGGGGCCTCGTCTCCGCCGCCATGATGTTTGCGCACAACGAAACCACCTTCTACATCCTGAGATTCCTGCTGGGTGTCGCAGAAGCGGGCTTCTTCCCGGGCGTGATCCTGTACCTCACCTACTGGTTCCCCAGCGCATCACGCGGCAAGGCCATGGGCTTCTTCTATTTCGGCGCACCGCTGGCGTTTATTTTCGGCAGCCCGTTGTCAGGCTTGCTGCTTGAACTGGACGGCTTCATGGGCACCCATGGCTGGCAGTGGCTGTTTGCGGTCGAAGGGTTAATGGCCAGCGTGGTCGGTGTCTGGGCCTACTTCTACCTGGACAATCGCCCTGCCGACGCCAAGTGGCTTACGCCAGAAGAGCGTAACCAGTTGCAAGCGGTGCTGGATGCTGAGGACAGCCAAAAGCAATCCCATGGCAGCCTGCTGAAAATCCTTTGTCAGCCTGCGGTTCTGTACTTGTGCCTGATTTATATGCTGATTCAGGCCAGTGTTTACGGTGTGGTTTTCTACCTGCCAAGCCAGGTCGCAGGATTGCTGGGCACCAAAGTCGGCTTGATGGTCGGCCTGGTCAGCGCCATCCCGTGGATATGCGCGTTACTGGCCGCATGGAAAATCCCCGGTATTGCTGATCGTACCGGCCAGCGCCGCACGGTGGCGGCCTTGACTCTGGTGGTGTCGGGCTTGGGGATCGCCGCATCGGTGACCTTCGCCAGCCCATTGCTCGGCATCCTTGCGCTGTGCTTCGCCGCTTCGGGTTTCATCGCGGTACAACCGGTGTTCTGGACATTCCCCGGTAGCTTCCTGGCAGGTGCTGCCGCAGCCGGTGCCATCGCGCTGATCAACTCTTTCGGTGCGCTGGGCGGGTTCATTGCGCCGATCCTGAAGAACTGGGCAGAAGCCTCCTTTCATTCTCCGGCAGCCGGCTTGTACGTGCTGGCCGTCACGACACTCATTGCCGCAGCCCTGATCATGGGCATTCGCCCGCCGAGTCAGGCTGTCCCTCGCAAGCAACCGACTTTTCAAGTCTGACCAGGAGGAATCACATCATGGCCATTCCAACCATCAAACATGTTCGCGCCTTTGTCTTGCGCGGCGGTGGCGCCGACTATCACGATCAGGGCGACGGCCACTGGATCGACGACCACATCGCCACGCCGATGAGCAAATACCCGGAGTACCGCCAGAGCCGTCGCAGCTTCGGTATCAACGTGCTCGGCACTCTGGTGGTCGAGGTCGAGGACTCGGAAGGCAACATCGGCTTCGCCGTCACCACGGGCGGCGAGCCTGCGGCCTATATCGTCGAAAAACACCTGGCGCGCTTTGTTGAGGGCGCGAAGGTCACCGACATCGAGCGCATCTGGGATCAGATGTATTTCTCGTCCCAGTACTACGGCCGTAAAGGGCTGGTGATCAACACGATCTCCGGCATTGACCTGGCGCTGTGGGACTTGCTCGGCAAGGTCCGCAAGGAGCCGGTGCACCAATTACTCGGCGGCGCGGTACGTGACGAACTGCAGTTCTACGCCACCGGCGCCCGTCCGGACCTGGCACAAAAAATGGGTTTTATCGGTGGCAAGCTGCCGCTTCACCATGGCCCGGCAGAAGGCGAAGAAGGCCTGCGCAAGAACCTCGAAGAACTGGCGGTGATGCGCGAGCGCGTCGGCAAGGACTTCTGGCTGATGCTCGATTGCTGGATGAGCCTGGACCTCAACTACGCCACGCGTCTGGCCCAAGGTGCCCATGAGTTTGGTCTGAAATGGATCGAAGAGGCGCTGTCACCTGACGATTACTGGGGTTACGCCGCGCTTAAAAAAGCCGTGCCCACCGGCATGCTGGTCACCACCGGCGAGCATGAAGCAACACGCTGGGGCTTCCGGATGCTGCTGGAAATGGGCTGCTGCGACATCATCCAGCCGGATGTCGGCTGGTGTGGCGGTATCACCGAACTGATCAAGATCTCGGCGCTGGCCGATGCCCACAGTGCAATGGTCGTGCCTCACGGTTCGTCTGTTTACAGCTATCACTTTGTGGCCACGCGCACCAACAGCCCATTCGCTGAATTCCTGATGATGGCGCCCAAGGCCGACGAAGTCGTGCCGATGTTCCACCCTCAACTGCTCGGCGAACCGGTGCCGGAGAACGGTCGCATGCGTCTTTCGAAACTCGATCAACCAGGCTTTGGCGTGACGTTGAACCCTGAGTGCCAACTGCATCGCCCTTACCAGCACTGAGTCAGCCAACCCTGGATGTCGGGCCCAGCCCGACAGGAGTCCCTATGAAAATGCCACGCAACGGCTTCAAGGCCGCCTTGGCCAAAGGCGAGCCGCAATACGGTATCTGGGCAGGATTTGCCACAGGCTATGGCGCCGAAATCACCGCCAGCTTCGGCTACGACTGGATGCTCATCGATGGCGAACACGCACCCAATACCGTGCCTTCGATCCTCGCCCAGCTACAGGCAGTGGCGCCCTACTCCACAGCGCCGATCGTACGCGCCGTGAGTCACGATCCGGTGCTGATCAAACAGTTGCTGGATATCGGCACTCAGACACTGATGATCCCCATGGTCGAGACCGCCGCGCAGGCTCGCGCGCTGGTACAGGCCACCCGCTATCCGCCACACGGCATTCGCGGCGTCGGCGGCGGTTTGACCCGCGCCACACGCTGGGACGGCGTGCCGGACTACATCAATACCGCCCATGAAGAGCTCTGCCTGATTGTGCAGGTCGAGTCCCGCGCGGGCGTGGATAACGTCGCGGAAATTGCCGCCGTGGAAGGCGTTGATGCGGTGTTCATCGGCCCGGCGGATTTGTCCACGGGGCTGGGCCATATCGGCAATCCGTCACACCCTGAAGTGCAGGAAAAAATCCGCCACGCCATTGATGCCACGCTTGCGGCCGGGAAAATCAGCGGGATTCTGGCCCCGGCTGAAGAGGACGCCCGCCGCTATCAAAGCTGGGGGTGTCAGTTCATCGCCGTGGCCATCGACATCAGCCTGATGCGCCAGGCGGCACTCAACAACCTCGCGCTTTATCGTGACGCCACCGAACAACGCCCGGCCTCACGCACCTATTGACTGGAAGGAGCCCGACCATGTCTTCAGTACCGGTTTACGAAAACTACATCAACGGCGAATTTGTCCCCAGCGCCGAACACTTTGAAGTGCTCAACCCGGCCACTGGCGCCGTGCTTGCCAAAGTCCCCGCATCAGATGCGGATCAAGTGGATCGTGCGCTGGCCGCTGCCCGCTCGGCTCAGTCGGCATGGGCAAAACGTCCGGCCAACGAGCGTGCAGGTTATCTGCGCAAAATCGCCAGCAAGCTGCGCGAAAACGTCGCCCACCTGGCCCGCACCATCACTCTGGAACAAGGCAAGATCTACGCGCTGGCAGAAGTAGAGGTCAACTTTACTGCGGACTACCTCGACTATATGGCCGAGTGGGCACGGCGCATTGAAGGTGAAATCATCACCAGCGATCGTCCCGGCGAGAACATCTTCATGTTTCGCAAACCGCTGGGTGTAGTAGCAGGGATCCTGCCGTGGAATTTCCCGTTCTTCCTGATCGCCCGCAAGATGGCTCCTGCACTGGTGACAGGCAACACCATCGTCATCAAGCCCAGCGAAGAGACACCCAACAACTGCTTCGAGTTTGCCCGACTGGTCGCTGAAACCGACCTTCCTGCGGGCGTGTTCAACGTGGTCTGCGGCGATGGCCGGGTCGGTGCAGCGCTGACCTCACATCAGCAAGTGAACATGATCAGCTTCACCGGCAGCGTTGAAACCGGGGCGCGAATCATGAGCGCCGCAGCGCCCAACATCACCAAACTCAACCTTGAACTGGGCGGCAAAGCGCCCGCCATTGTGCTCGCCGATGCGGACCTGGACCTTGCCGTCAAAGCCATTCGCGATTCGCGGATCATCAACACCGGCCAGGTGTGCAACTGCGCTGAGCGGGTGTACGTCGAACGGGGCGTCGCCGACGAATTCATCGACAGGATCAGCGCTGCCATGGCCGCGACCCGCTACGGAGATCCACTGGCCGACAGCTCGGTAGAAATGGGCCCGCTGATCAACCGGCAAGGACTGGAAAGCGTCGCCGCCAAAGTCAAAAAAGCCCAGGCACAGGGCGCCAGCCTGATCACCGGCGGCAACATCGCTGACCTCGGTCAAGGCTTTCACTTCCAGCCAACCGTGTTGACGGGTTGCAGCGCGGACATGGAAATCATGCGCAAGGAAATATTTGGCCCGGTGCTGCCTATCCAGATCGTCGATGACCTGGATGAAGCCATTGCCCTGGCCAACGACTGCGAATACGGCCTGACGTCGTCGCTGTACACCAGGGATCTGAGCAAGGCCATGTACGCCATCCGCGAAATCGACTTTGGCGAGACGTACATCAACCGTGAGAATTTCGAGGCCATGCAGGGCTTCCACGCGGGAGTCAGAAAGTCCGGTGTGGGCGGCGCGGACGGCAAGCATGGCTTGTATGAGTACACCCATACGCATGTTGTCTACCTTCAGGCTTGAAGCACCGTCGGGGCGCATTAGCTGGACGGAATGTGCCCCGACTTTTTCCGCTTTTTCGCCACGCCCCGGATACAGCCGATGTAATCAGGGCGTTTACCGTTCAGCGAGAGGTCCTGAAAACCTTGTAGACGACTGGTCAGTTATGTTTTAGCATCGCCGCCATTATGAAGAAACCTAACCACGACATGCGTCAGCACATCCTTGATGTGGCTCGCTCGCTTATGACGAACAAGGGCTACACCGCTGTCGGTCTCGCCGAGGTCGTGAGCGCTGCGGGCGTGCCCAAAGGCTCGTTTTACTACTACTTCAAATCCAAGGAAGAATTCGGCGAAGCGCTGCTTGAAGAGTACTTCTCCGAATATCTGGGCCGTGTCGACGCGCTGATGGCGCAACCAGGCAATGGCGCAGAACGACTATGGGCCTACTTCAATTACTGGAAGGACACACAGGGCACCGACCTCCCCGACGGCAAGTGCCTGGTCGTCAAGCTAGGCCCGGAGGTGTGCGACCTGTCTGACGGCATGCGCAAGGTCCTTGAGAGCGGTACGGCAAAGATCATTCAGCGCATCACCACGTGCGTTGATCTGGGTATCGCCGATGACAGCCTGCATCCTGGAGAAGACAGCCGCGCGTTTGCCGAGGGCCTTTACCAGCTCTGGCTCGGGGCCTCGCTGTTAGTGAAAGTAAACAAGTCTACAGACTCCTTCGACACCGCTCTGAACATGAGCAAGCGCCTACTGAGGTAGTGCGCTTTTTTTTAGCGCATTTTAGTAGACGACCGGTCAGTTATAACCATCAACTTTGCAGGTAAACCAATCAATGAACGACATCAGCACGACCACCGATCTTTTCTCGCCGGTTCGTATGGGCTCCATCGAGCTGGCCAACCGCATTGTCATGGCCCCCGTCACGCGCAGTCGCTATGACGAGGACGGCGTTCCTGGTGATCTACACGCCACTTATTACGCACAACGCGCCAGCGCCGGGCTTATCGTCGCCGAGGCGACCAATATTTCCGCTCAGGGCAGAGGCTATGCCGCAACACCTGGGATCTGGAACGACGAACAAGTCGCCGGTTGGCGCAAAGTGACGGACGCGGTGCATGCAGCAGGCGGCAAGATCGTCAGCCAGTTGTGGCATGTCGGTCGCTTCTCCAGCGTCGACCTGCAACCTGACGGTCAGGCACCGGTCGCGCCCTCCGCCATCAAAGCCGACGGCAACACGTATACGGCCAATGGTTTTGTCCCGGTGTCGATGCCCCGCGCACTGGAAACCGATGAGATCCCCGGCATTATCGATCAGTACAAACTGGCTGCCGAAAACGCCAAACGTGCCGGCTTCGATGGCGTTGAAGTCCACTCGGCCAACAGCTACCTGCTGGACCAGTTTCTGCGCGACTCCACTAATCAACGCACGGATCAATACGGCGGCTCGATTGAAAACCGCGCCCGCCTGACGCTGGAAGTGACCCAGGCCATCGTCGATATCTGGGGCAATGATCGCGTCGGTATTCGCCTCTCGCCGGTCACGCCGGACGCGGGCAACACCCCGCCGGACAGCAATGTCATGGGCCTGCATGGTTACCTGATCCAGCAACTCAACACGCTCAATCTGGCGTATTTGCACTTCGTCGAAGGCGCCACGGCCACGTCACGTGAAGTTCCTGAAGGCGTCGATATGGACGCACTGAGCGCGCAGTTCAATGGCACCTTCATCGGCAACAACAACTATGACCTGGACATGGCAATCGAGCGCCGGACGCAAGGCAAGATCGACGCAGTGGCGTTCGGACGCCTGTTTATCTCAAACCCGGATCTGGTCAAGCGCCTGCGCTACGGCGCCGAACTGACCATCGCGCCCCGCGAGTCGTACTACGGCGGTGGCGCCAAGGGCTACACCGACTGGCCTCTCGGTCACTACTGATTACCCGAGCAACAAAACGTCACCGTCAACGACCTCGTTTCATCGGGTGATCAATTCAACCAACAAAAGGAAGACCTGTTCATGAGCAAAAACATCAAAGCAGTACCGACCAGCGACTACAACGCCGTGATTGAAACAGCGGGCAAATATGTCGAAGGCCTGCGCACTGGCAGCGTCGCCACCATCGAAGAAGCCTTCCACAAGGACGCGGTCATGTATGGCTTCACCAATGGCCAACTATTGGGCGGGCCGATCAGCAATCTTTACACCTTTGTTGAAAGCAACGGCAATGCCCCGGACATCACCACGCGTCTGGATGTCCTCGCCATTACTCCCACCACCGCGGTAGTGCGCGTCGACATGGAAAAAGATGCCATCGGTGCCGATTACAACGACTACCTGACGCTGCTCAAAATCGACGGCAACTGGAAGGTGATCGCCAAGGTCTACCACCAGTTCGAAGGTTAAAAACATACTGCGATGTGCCGGTACACCACACACCGGCACGTCCGCCATCAGGAGCATCGCATGTCTAACGTGTTCGTCATCGGCGCTGCCGGTAAGGTCGCACGCCACCTGATCCCCAGGCTCAGTGCTGCCGGTCATGAAGTAGTAGCGCTTCATCGCAAACCAGAGCAGGCAGAGCCACTCAAAGCGCAGGGCGCTACGCCTCTGCTGGGTAACCTCATCGAGCTGGACTCTACGCAACTAAGCGATGCAATGGCAGGCAGCGACACCGTGGTGTTCACCGCCGGAGCTGGCGGCGCAGGCATGGAACTGACCAATGCCATTGATGGCAAAGCACTGGAAACAGCGGTCAATGCAGCACAAACAGCAGGCGTACGCCGCTTCTTGCTGGTATCGGCTTTCCCGGAAGCGCTACGAGGTGGAGAAACCTCTGAAGGATTCGAGAACTACATGAAGGTCAAGAAGCAGGCCGATGTCGTCCTGGCATCTTCTGAACTGGATTGGGTCATCCTCAGGCCTGGCACCCTCGTCGACCGCCCCGGTACCGGTAACGTTCGGGCAGGCCTCGCCATTCCGTATGGCGAGATTTCCCGCGACGACGTTGCCGCCTTTCTGGCTGAGCTGATCGAAAACCCTCAGGCATCACGAGTCATCATCGAGCTCACTCAAGGGACGACCCCTGTCGATGTAGCTGCGAGAAGTTTCTGAACCAACGTGAATGTGGTCGTCGGTACACATTCCTGACGATACACATGTGGCGGATGTACCGGCCTCTTCCCGAATAAATTCGGTCCTACAGGCGGGGCGTCATACTTGTGCGCGCAGGCCTGACGTCTCGCGACCTGGTTCACTCTGATTGGTAGCACGTACCTTGGCCACTGCTGTCATTGACCAATCAGCTCATGAGCAGTAGCCGCCAATTGCTCACCCACCCGTGCCTTCAGCGTATCGATAAAGCGGCTGATCTTCGCATCGACGAACTGGCGAGAGGTATAGACCGCGTAAACGTTGCGCTCGTGGGTATGGAAGTCCGGCAAGACCCGCACCAGTTTCCCTGAGCGCAAATCGTCGATGGCTGAAAAACCGGCCAGCAAGCCGATGCCTGCTCCGTCGCGCACCGCAACAGCCATGGCCTCCATATCGTTCACGCTGAAGCCAGGCCCCGTGGGCACGAAGGTGGCGCTGCCGGTTTTGCTCTTCAGTTGCCACTCATCTCGTGCGTAGTCGACGGTGCCCAGCAACAGGCATTGGTGATCGCTCAGATCCTGCGGGTCCTGTGGTGCTGCGTGCCGTGACAGATAGTCAGGCGACGCCACCAGCACGCAGTGACTGACTCCGATTTTCTGGCTGACATAGGCCGAATCCGGCAGCGTTCGGGCAATCAGAATGGAGACATCCAGTTGGTCTTCAAGCAGGTTCGGCATGCGTTGCGAGAGCAGCAAATCCACGGTGACCTCCGGGAATTTCCTGCGGTACTCCAGCGCCGCACACGTGACGAGGTGGCGCGCAAGACCCGGCACGCAATGCACGCGTAGCGTGCCCCTGGGTTCCAGCAGTGCATTGCTCGCCTCGGCCTCCGCGTTCTCTAGGTCAGCGAGGATTGTCTTGCATCGCTCGTAAAACCGCCGCCCCGCATCGGTCACCGAAAGACGTCGGGTGGAGCGTTGCAGCAGACGAGCATCAAGCATCGTTTCCAGGGCAGAAACCGCTCGGGACACATTGCCGACCGTCGATTCGAGATGGTTGGCCACAGCGGTGAAACTGCCCATCTCTACGACCTTTACGTACACAGACATATTAGAAAACTTGTCCATCTGTTGCGTCCTTAAAGCCTGTTGCGCAGCGGTGAAGCGGCATCATCGCCGCTCATTATTGGCAGTGCAACCCGCTCTGCCCGGACTGATATTTCCTTTTGACACAACAATGATTCCCTTCTTGCCGGCTAAATCAAATGCGTTGCCCTCCATAGACTTGGTTGCACAGGCCGCCTGTACCGGCACTGCGGCAAGCCATTGCAGCGTCGAGACACGCCACTGGCTTGAACCCGAATCCTGACAACCATGAAGGGCAACGCCATGAACACTTCTTACGACCCGCTTTATCTTTTCATCGGTGGCGAGTGGATCGACGCTCAAGGGCGCGATACCGCCGCTGTCGTCAATCCGGCAATCGGGCACGAAATCGGGCGCGTACCGCTGGCCACGCAAGCTGACCTTCAGCACGCACTGGAAGTCGCCCGAATCAGCTTCGATACTTGGCGCAACACAGTGCCGGACCAGCGTGCGAAGGTTCTCAAACGCGCTGCCGATCTGATCCTCGAACGTGCACCGCATATCGCTGCCCAGATGACGCTGGAAGAAGGCAAGCCGCTGACCGAAAGCCTGGATGAAGTAAAGCGCGCAGCGGAGTACTTCGAATGGTTCGCTGAAAGCGCACGCCGTATTGATGGTCGTGTTGTACCTGCCAACCGTCCGGGTGTTCTGCAACTGGTCAAGCGTCAGGCGATTGGTCCGGTGGCCGCCTTTACCCCGTGGAATTTCCCGGCCATCACCCCTGCCCGCAAGCTCTCGGCAGCGCTGGCAGCCGGTTGCAGCGTGATCCTCAAGCCTGGCGAAGAAAGCCCGTCCACAGCCCTGGCCCTGGCCCGTGCGCTGGACGATGCAGGTTTGCCCAAAGGCGTGCTGCAAATCGTTTTCGGCATCCCTGATCAAGTCTCCAGCCAACTGATTGCCTCACCGATCATTCGTAAAGTGACCTTCACCGGATCGGTGCCGATTGGCCGCCTGTTATCTGCTCGCGCCGCAGAAGGCGTCAAGCCCATCACCCTGGAGCTGGGTGGTCACGGGCCGGTATTGGTGTTTGCAGACGCGGAGGTTGAAAAAGCGGCGGTAGAAGGCGTTGCAAACCGGTTTCGCGGCACCGGACAGGTGTGCATTTCGTCCACGCGTTTTCTGATTCAGAAAGAGGTTTACCAAACGTTCGTTGATCACTTTGTAACGGCCACCCGCGCCTTGAAAATCGGCAATGGTTTGCAGCCAGATACCCAAGTCGGCCCACTCGCCAACCCACGGCAACTGGCCAAGATGGAAGAACTGGTGGCCGACGCCGTTGCTCAGGGTGCGCGGCTGCTGGCAGGCGGCAAGCGTCTGCCGGGTGACGGTTATTTCTTCGAGCCAACTGTTCTGGCCGATGTGCCCATGAGCGCCCGGGTCATGCACGAAGAACCCTTCGGACCCATCGCGATATTAATGCCATTCGATGAACTGGAGGACGGTCTGGCAGAAGCAAACCGCCTGCCTTACGGCCTGTCTGCCTACGCGTTCACTTCAAGTGCACGCACCGCAATCGACGTCGCTGACGGTCTTGAGGCCGGCATGATCGGCATCAATCAGTACCGGATTGTGGCCACTGAACTGCCCTTCGGTGGCATGAAAGAAAGCGGTCACGGCTCCGAAGGCGGCATTGAGGGCATCGAGCACTACCTGACTCACAAATTCATCAGCCAGATCTGAGGACGTCTCCCATGTCGAACATCAATTTCAGCAGCCCGCGCGAAGCCGCCCGAGCCTTCACCCCAAAACTGTCGCAGTTCGTTGACTCGACCTTGTACCCGCAGATCTGGAGTGATCCGGCACTGTCGCCACGCGACCGCAGCCTGGTCACGGTGGCTGCCCTGATTGCCGGTGGTCACTCTGAAGAACTGCCTGCCCACCTCAAGCGTGCAGTCAGCAATGGAGTCAGCCACAGCGAAATCGCCGCGGCGATCACTCACCTGGCGTTCTATGCCGGTTTCCCTGCGGCCATTACCGCGTCCGCCATTGCCAATGCCACCTTTACTGAATCGGAGACAACCCAGCCATGAAAGCCATCATCATTGAAAACTTCGGCGATGCCGATGTACTGAAACTTCAAGACGCGCCAAGTCCCGAAGTACGCCCGACCGACCTGTTGGTGCGCGTCTATGCCGCCGGTGTCAATCGGGCGGACCTGACCCATCGCACCGGTGGCTATGGTCGACCAGACTTCGGCGACTCGCCGATCATCGGGCTTGAGATAGCCGGTGAAGTCATTGAAACAGGCAGCGACGTGTCGGGTTTCAAAGTCGGGGATCGAGTAATGGGCGTGGTGGGTGGCGGTGCCTACGCCGAACAGGCGCGAATTGACTACCGCATGGCGATGCACATTCCCGCCCAACTGGACTATGTGCACGCTGCCGCCATTCCCGAAGTGTTTGTCACCGCCCATGAAGCGATGATGCATCTGGCTCGACTCAAGTCCGGCGACTCGGTGCTGATCCACGCGGCTGCGGGAGGCGTCGGTTCGGCTGCGGTACAACTGGCCTACGCCACAGGGGCCACCGTTTATGCGACAACCGAAGGCAGCAAACTGGCGCGTGTCGAACACTTGGGCGCCGATGTTGCCATCGATTACAAAACCACTGATTTCGCCGAAGTCATTGCCGACAAGACCGGTGGTCGCGGTGTGGATGTGGTCATCGACTTTGTCGGCGAGCCTTACTTCGCACGCAACATTGCCTCGCTCGCCAACGGCGGCAGGCTTATCCAGGTGGGCATTCTTGGCGGCGGCGGCCAGGTGTCGATAGCGCTGGAGCATATCCTTTACCGCCACCTGCAAATCATCGGCACGGTGATGAAATCCCGCACCCAGCCGGAGAAGCACGACATGATCAAACGCTTTCGCGAGCATTGGCTTGAGCGGTTTGAAGGCGCTGGCAGCCTGGAGCCGGTGGTGGACAGCACCTTCGCGCTGTCACGTGCGGCGGATGCACATCGCCGGATGGAGTCAGCCGAAAACGTGGGCAAGATCATCCTGACAATGCAGCCTGAAGACTTGCTCTAAGTCAGGCCACTGATGCGGATGCCCGCAAAATCCGGGGCATCCGACTATGCCTGTCATCGACAAAGCAATCGACTCAAAGCGCTCGACCGGGATCTGGTTTAGAATTTCGCACCCGCATGACCCAGCATTGACTCGCCGAGCAGAAAACATGAACCGCCAGAAAAAACTACAGCAGCTATTCAAGGCCAAAGCCAAAAAAGCCAACGCCAAGCTGGCCCCGAAAAAGCCTAAATACATCAGCAAAGCTGACCGGTTGAAAATGGACGCCGAGACCGCACAGGACTCTACTGCGCCTTCCGAGAGCTGATCCTGGCTCACTTCAATCGGCTCGGGTCGCTACGCGATCAAGCAACGTAGCGCCAGCGAGCTTCTACGCTAAGCAATCGCCGAATTTGTCCGGCGGTCACTTGGCAAATGCATACTCCCCACCCTGCTCCAGCGCCTTGCGATACGCGGGTCGGTCCTGAAAGCGTTGCACCCACGCGGCAACATTCGGGTAAGGCTGCAACATGCCCTGAGCCTTGGCGAACTCGCCGATGAAACTCATCTGGACATCCGCACCTGTTATCTCGTCGCCCACCAGAAACGGGGTTAGCCCCAAGGCCTCGTTCAGATAGCCCAGATAATTCGCCAGCTCGGACTCGATACGAGGATGCAACGGCGCACCCGCATCCCCCAGCCGCCCAACGTACAGGTTGAGCATCAGTGGCAGCATGGCCGAGCCTTCGGCAAAGTGCAGCCACTGCACATATTCATCGTAGGTGGCCGTGGCAGGGTCCGGTTGCAGGCGACCATCGCCATGGCGACGAATCAGGTAATCGACAATCGCGCCGGACTCGATGACCACGTGCGGGCCATCTTCAATGACCGGCGACTTGCCCAGCGCATTGATCGCCTTGAGCTCTGGGGGCGCCAGATTGGTTTTTGGGTCGCGCTGGTAGCGCTTGATCTCGTAGGGCAGCCCAAGCTCTTCAAGCAGCCAGAGAATGCGCTGGGAGCGCGAGTTGTTGAGGTGATGAACAATGATCATGAAAGCTCCGCCGGGCGAGAGTGAGGTCTATGAACAGACTACGCCCGGCGGAGATAGTTGTGGATTTGCACAGTAATACGCAGTGAAAACGGGCCTGCCTGTTAAAGCAGGTTCTTCATGCGGAAATACACGAAGCCAGCCGTCCCCAAGACAGCAAAGATGGCGATCAGGCTTTCGCGCTGCAGCAGGTGCCACGGCAGCCGTCCGGCTTTGCGTTTGATTGCCGCCAAAGCCCGCGCTCCAAGCGAAACCTTGCCGCCGGTCAGCGCTTCATCCGTGAAATAAAGCGTGCCTAATAACACCAACATCGGGGCCAGCGGTATTAGCGCCGTAGTACTGGCAGACCATACCCAGGCCAGCGCCGCGGGAACCAGACTGGGAACAATGTGCCGGAGCAACAACAGACCGGCACCTTGTCGATACCAGCGATGCGGGATGAATTCGCGGCTGATGATTACATCCAGCTTCCCCAATGCCACGGCCACCATGGCCCAGACGTGATACATCTTCATGCCGATCCACATCACCACCGGCACAAACACTGGCAGAAAAATGATCGAGCCCAGTTGATCAGTCTTACTTGGCCCAAGCAGCGCCGAAGCTATGAGGACAGCAGAGAGCGCCAACCACAGGAAAATGTAGATGCTTCGATAGCTGGAGGGTGGCAACCAGTCCCGCCAGTTCTCAAGCGGTTGCAGCCCCAGCCTGCGAGGTATATCCGGGTTCTGATATTCGATGTTCTGCGCGAGCTGAGCAAAGCGTTGCCAGTCAAGGCCGGTGAAATAGTCGGCCATGCCACGTCGGCGGTGATCACTCATGGGTTTGAGCAGCAACGCGGCAGCCTGTCCGTGGAGTTTGTCGGCGTCATACCTGGCCAGCTCGCTGCGTATGGTTTCTTCCATCGCCCGCGCTTCACACCTGTGGATCAGTCGGTCCCAGCGCCAGTAGTCGCACGGAATATTGCCTTGTGCTTCGTCCCAGCCCATCGACTGGCACACCGCTTCGAAGAAGGCCGGCGTCCATTCAGGAGCCGACTCAAGCCAATCCAGTACGCGCTGCTCGAACTGCTGGCGGCGCTCGAAAGGCAATAGCCAGTCGCTCGCCAGCCAGATGCGCAGCGCATCCAGGACCTGCCGCTCTTTACCCTCGTCCAGCCACTGCTGTATCTGCTCCAGAGAAGGGTCTGGCGGGCTGACGTCGTCGAGTACCTCAACACGCTCAAAAGGCATCACTAGCGCAGTGGCGTCAGCTTGCAGCGTCGACTGCACTGCCGCTTCTTCAATCGTTGCCACCGCAGGCTCATCGATAACCTCGTCATCGGCCTGCGCACGCCAGCGAGCTTCTGCCAGGGAGCTTTCATAGGCTTCACGCAGGCGCTGGAACGCTTCGGGATTTTCATCTGGACGATGGGTTTTGAGCAGCCGCGCATAGGCGCGCTTGATGCTGCGTTCGTCCGCATCCGGAGTCAGATCGAGCAATTGCCAGTGGCTCATGACGGCTTAAACCTCTCGCTCGAAATGGACCAGCCGCTGGGTAATATCGCTACGAGCTTCGCGTATCTGGCGTTCGTCCTGTGTGTCGAGCATTTGCTGGAAATGGTTCGCCAGGGCGGCAATGTGCAGACGACCGTCACCGAGGCTTTCCTGATACAAGCGATCCAGTCGGGCGAGCAGCAGGGTATTGACCTGCTGATCACGCGGATGCACTTTCAGCGCCTCAAGAGCCGTCAGACGCCGGGCGATTTCTTCAGGAGCCAATACGCCAGGGTTGTTCTCGATCACCAGCCGCAGGGTTTCGCCATTGATCGGCAGATGGACCTGCGCTTCGAGCAAGCCATTGTTGTCGTAGGTAAAACGTACGTCCAGGCTGACTTCACCGGCCTTGCGCGGCGGCACCGGAATTTCCAGCTCGCCAAGGAAAATATTGTTGCTCACCAAGCGGCTTTCGCCCTGGTAGATCAACAGATTGACCACTTTCTGATTATCACTGAGGGTGGACACCGAGCGGGAACGGCTGACCGGCACCACGGTATTGCGCTCGATGATTGGGAGGTAGTGACCGCTTTGATAACCGGCACCGACCTGCACCGAAGTCTCGATCCCCAAGGTATAGGGGCATACATCGGTCAGCACCACCTCTTCCAGAGATTCATGGCGTGCTACCAGCGCAGCCTGAATCGCCGCGCCCTGCGCGACCACCTCGTCCGGGTTGAGCTGCATCGCCGGAATTCGTCCGAACAGTGCCGCGACCAGTTTGCGCACCAACGGCATACGCGTTGTGCCACCCACCAGCAATATTTCGTCGAGGTCCGCGACCTTGATTCGGGCATCGCGCAACGCGCGCTCGATCGGGGCGCGTAAACGATCCAGTAATGGACGGACAATCTCAGCGAGGTCGCTCTGCGTCAGCTCAAGGCTCCACTCGCGTGTCTGCTCACGCAGGGTAAAATGCGCAACCTGCGCCTGCCCCAACGAGTGACGAATCCGCTGTGCCTCGCGCCGCAACCGCTGGGCTATTGCCGGCAGGGTTGTGTCTGGCAGGTCAGAGGTGCCGATTTTGGCGATGAAGTGCTGCACGAGCAGATCATCGAAATCTTCGCCGCCGAGGAAGTTGTCCCCCGCACTGGCACGAACCTCCATGACACCTTCGAACAGCTCAAGGATGGACACGTCAAAGGTGCCCCCGCCAAGGTCGAATACCAGAAAGGTCGCTTCATTTCGCTGTTGAAGACCATAAGCCAACGCTGCGGCGGTGGGTTCGTTGACCAGCTTTTCAATCTTCAGCCCCGCCAGTTCGCCAGCGATACGCGTGGCCTTGCGCTGAGCATCGCTGAAATACGCAGGCACGCTGATGACTGCTTCGTGGACTGGCTCACCCAGAGCACGTTCTGCGTCAGCCTTGAGGCTGCGCAGCAACATTGCAGAAAGCTCTTCGGCGCGATAGGCGCGACCGCCGAGATGGGTTTCACGGGCGCTGCCCATGTAGCGTTTGAACAGCGACGCGGTCAGCTTGGGATGGGTATGCAAACGCTCACGGGCGATGTCACCGACCACCAACTGACCATGGTCGTCGAGGCCAACCACGCTGGGGGTCAGGAAGTTGCCCAGGGCATTGGGAAGTATCCGGGCCTGCTCGCCATCCCAAGCGGCCACGAGGCTATTGGTGGTGCCCAGGTCGATACCAATGATCACAGTCACTCTTCCTTAAATGACGCGACCTTCAAGCACAACGCTTTGGTCGCAAATTCAGTCATTGCCGTTATCGCGACGGCGCATGTTTATGGCCGGTGTTATCGGCAGCGAGGGCGGTAGCTTTAGACTCACGAATGAAGCGTTCAGAGTATCGGGATCACCATGAGATCCCTAAAGCAGATCGTGATTGCACAAGACGTCGGCAAGGCAGGATGATCCAGACGCACATCTAAAAGAATGGCCTGATCTATCGCCCCGCCGACCGGGACAATCCTGCAATAAGGAGTACGGATGCATCTTATTGATCGTTACCTGCCTGACTATCAGTTCAGTGAAACCCACTGGCTGGAAACCGCAGCCAGCCCGGCCCGGCTGATGACTGAAGCCGTTAAGTACCGACCTGAAGATGACCGGTTCTTTCGTTACGCCATCCAGCTACGCGAGCTGCCCATGCGGTTATTCCAACGCTCGGCATCAAGCAGTAAAGCGAGTTTTGGCATGGACAACTTCACCCTGCTGCATCGCGATGGCGACACAGAAGTCGTCTACGGACTGGCAGGAAAGTTCTGGCAGGCTGACTACGGCCAGGCCCATTTGGCTGATGGAGAAGCCTTTCAACACTTTGCTGAACCGGGCAGCGTCAAGCTCGCGATCAGCTTTACTTGTCAGCGCCTGGAGTCAGGGCTAGCCCGGATGACGACACACACGCGGGTGCATTGCGTTGATCGTCAGGCGCTCAGACGTTTCACGCCTTATTGGTACGCGATACGGCCAGTGAGCGGCATGATTCGTCGCCGCATGCTTCAGGCAATTGCCCGGAGATCTTTAGAAAGTGGGCACTGATTGAAAACTGTTCGCTGACGTCTCGGCCAAGGGAAGTTTCAAGACCGCCTCAAACCCATCCACCAGATTGGCGAACGACAACTCCCCCTGACTGCTGATGACAATGGCATCGACGATGGCCAGACCGAGCCCGCTCCCCCCTGCATGTCCCTTGTGCCAGAAGCGTCGGGTGATGCCTTCAAGCTCGGTCGCAAAACTAAAGCGAAACGCCTGAAGACCTAGGAGGATATGACGTGAGGCGGTGATGACTCGACAGCCTCATCGCGAGCAAGCTCAGCTCTCACAGGTTTTGATGCGGGCCCGATACTGGCGCGTTGTAGTGGGACCGGCTTTAGCCGGGAAGACGGTATTCCGACAGGGAGACACCAAGTGTCTGTCCCGGCCTCTTCCCGGCTGAAGCCGGTCCTACGACGCGTATTCCCAGATAAAACCAATCGCCCGAATATTCAGCGCGTCATGCTCCAGTAGCAGCCAGCAATTCAGTAATCCACCGAACCTGCCGGGTGGCGTCTTCCAGCCTTTCCTCCGGCAGCGCCTGACGAGCGCGTTCGAAGTGCTTCAACGTCTTCTGCTTGTAACGCAACAACCGATGCCACTTGAGCAGGAATGCCGGACTGCGCTCCTGCATCTGTAACGGGCCAAAGTACAGTTCCTCAGCGGTGTAGATCACCGGCCCGAGGCGCTCGGCAACGATGATTTCATAATCGAAACGGTTTTCCCGCAGGACCTCTTCATAGAGGATCCGGTAGTCATGCTCCATCAGCCATAGGCGCAACGGTTGCTCCCCGCCGTTGGGCTGCAGGATCAAGCGCTCCCGGCCACTCAAATGCGACTGACCGCTTTCGAGGATGTCGCGGATGGTTTCTCCGCCCATTCCACAGATGCTGATCGCTGTGACCTGGTCCTCTGGCTTGATTGCTGCCAGCCCATCGGCCAGACGCACGGTGATCTGCTGATCGAGATCGTTTTCGCGCACGGTGCGTTTGGCCGCACGAAACGGTGTATCAGCCACTTCGCCCGCTATCGCCGCTGCAATCAATCCTCGGCGCAACAATGCCACCGGCAGGTAGCCGTGGTCCGAGCCGATATCGGCCAGCCGTGCACCGGCCGGTACCTGCGCCGCCACGCGCTCAAGGCGCATGGACAATGTGTGTTCGTTCAACCGCCGCCCCTATTCACTGCACACCCAACACGCTTGGTCGGACAGGAGCGCGATTCTGGCGAGCAATGTTGTGCAGATCAACTTTAAAGCGAGCATGGCGCGGATTGTCGTGCACGTGGGCCTGATGCATTTTCTGTAGGAGCTGCCGAAGGCTGCGATCAGTTATCCCTGACACATCGCGATCGCAGCCTACGGCAGCTCCTACAGATCCAGCGTTTGATGGAGGACTCAAGTCCAGCCATGGTCTGGATGGACTCGTAACGTGGCGATCAGTCGACAGGTGATCCTGGCCTCCGTCATGCTTCAGCTCGTTCGTAGGCGTGGACACATGGAAAACCGCCGCGCACCTCTCAAAGCAGTAAGAGGCAGCCACTCAAGTCCCGCTCTCCCGCAAATCGACATCCCCACCCTGCCCCCTCAACCCGGAAATATCCCGTTTGGGCGGTACGCCAAACAGGCGGCTGTATTCGCGGCTGAACTGGGACGGGCTTTCGTAGCCGACCTTGAAGGCCGCACTGGAAACGTCCTTTTGTTCGTTGAGCATCAAACGCCGCGCTTCATTCAATCGCAGCCACTTCTGATACTGCAAAGGGCTCATTGCCGTGAGCTGCCGGAAATGATGGTGAAAGGTGGCCGCACTCATTTGCACACGGGCGGCCAGTTCGTCGACCCGCAGCGCGCTGGCGTAGTTCAGCTTCAACCAGTCGATGGCTTTGGCGATTCGATAACCCTGACCGTCCACAGCAGTGATTTGTCGCAGCCTGTTCGCCTGGTCGCTCATCAATAGCCGATAGTGGATTTCGCGCTTGATCAGCGGTGCAAGAACCGGAATGGCTTCGGGTTCCTCAAGCAACGCCAGCAGGCGTTCGAACGACGCTAACAATGCGTCGGTGACAGAGCCGATGCCGACGCCCGCCCCGACGGATCGATCACGAACCGGCGACAGACCGCTCTGTGCAGCCAACTCAGCCAGCATGCGCACATCCAGCTTCAACGTCAGCCCGAGACACGGCTGTTCAGGGCTTGCCGCCAACACTTCAGAGTTGGCAGGCAAGTCCAGTGAGGTGATCAGAAAGCGGGTCGTGTCATAGGGATAGCCCTGGCCGCCTACCCACAACTGCTTTTCGCCACTGGCAACCAGAATGATGCTCGGCTCGACCATGCACACCACGGGCGACGACGGATGTTCGCGCCTGAAGAAACCAAGACCCTCGATGGGCATGCCGAAATCACCGGGGATGGAAACCCGCTCGCCAATGATCTGCGCCAGCCGTTCTTGTGCCGATGAATGTTGAACTGCAGTGCTTTGTTTGATCGCCATGTTCGTCTCGCGCCTCTTCACTGAACTCTACCCCTCTGTCGTCCGGGCGTCCTGCTTAAAGAGCAAGACTCAGAGGATCAGGCAAGTAAGTCATTGGAATGCGCTACAGAGCGTCCGGCCATCCGGGGAAAATGGTTCATCAATGACAGGCCTATGGGCACGTCCCTTTCGCGGTTGCGATATCGATGCCGCGACGCTTCACGCTCTACAGGACACATCATTCAATGACCGATACATCTCACCTCTCCACTCAGAACGACCAGCACTCCTGGGGCGCAGTGCTCGCGATGTCACTCGCCGCCTTTGCACTGGTCGCTTCGGAATTCATGCCGGTCAGTCTGCTGACGCCAATTGCAGCCGATTTGCACATTACTGAAGGACAAGCTGGTCAGGGCATCTCCGTCTCCGGGCTGTTTGCCCTGTTCACCAGCCTGCTGATTCCAGCCGTGGCGGCACGGGTTGACCGAAAGCTGTTATTGCTATCGCTCACGCTGCTGATGATCGTCTCCGGCACCGTAGTGGCGTTCGCGCCAAACTACACGCTGTTCATGGCTGGACGGGCGCTGATCGGCGTCGCCATCGGTGGCTTCTGGTCCCTGTCAGCAGCAACGGCCATGCGCCTGGTGCCGGAAGATCAGGTGACGCGAGCGATGGCCATCGTCAATGGCGGCAACGCTCTGGCCACCGTCATAGCTGCGCCTCTCGGGAGTTTTCTCGGTGCCTTGATAGGCTGGCGTGGGGCTTTTTTCTGCGTGGTTCCAGTTGCCCTGCTCGCCTCGGCATGGCTGCTGTTCAGCTTGCCGCCGATGAAGGCCACCGGCCGCGTGGGCAGCCGTAACGTCTTCCAGCTAATGAAAAATACGCCCGTCGCTCTGGGTATGGTGGCCGTCAGCGTGTTCTTCATGGGCCAGTTCATGCTGTTCACCTACCTGCGCCCGTTTCTTGAGGCCGTCACGCATGTCAGCGTTTCCATGCTTTCACTGATGCTGCTTATTCTGGGTCTGGCCGGTTTGGCAGGTACATTCCTGATCGAAATATTCCTGAAAACCGGCCTGCATCGAACACTGATTGTCATTCCAGTGTTGATGGCTGTAATTGCACTGGCTCTGGTTTCGTTCGGCAGCTCAGCACTGACAACTGCGGTACTGCTCGGCCTCTGGGGACTGGTCGCAACTGCCGCCCCCGTTGGCTGGTGGACATGGCTGGCCAAAACACTGCCCGAAGATGCAGAAGCAGGCGGCGGACTGATGGTCGCTATCATCCAGTTGGCAATCGCATTGGGCGCTACCGTCGGCGGCTTTGTATTCGACTTCAGTGGCTACCGGGCAACCTTTGAATTAAGCGCGGCGTTGCTGGTGATTGCAGCCGTACTTGCGCTGCTGGCGGCGCGTGCGGCGTCTGGTCAATCGCTTGTGACGGCCAATACCGCGAGCTGACTCGCAAACTCAGTCGATCTTCCCGGCACGTCCCCGACACGGAGACATTCATGATCAGGGCACATAGCTATTTACTGCATTTACGTCAGCGTGCTACGCGCCTGTTACTGGGTCTTCTGATGCTCGGCGCTGAGGCAACCCCGGTCTCAGCCATCGCGGATTCAACGACCCCACCCACACCCGCAGCTGGGCTACGCATAGGGATGACTGTTGGCGATCGCCCGTTCGTTGTCACCCTGGCTGACAACGAGACCGGCCGCGCACTGGCTGCCAGATTGCCGCTCACCCTGAACATGCCGGACCTGAATGGCAACGAGAAACACGTCACCCTCGCACAAAAACTGCCCACCGCGCCGTACCGCCCGGGCGTAATCCATAACGGCGATCTCATGCTGTACGGCTCGGACACTCTGGTGCTCTTCTACCTGACGTTTGACTCGCCCTACTCATACACTCGTATTGGCCGGGTTGAGGGGGCTGAGGATCTGGCTAAAGTGCTTGGTCGAAGCAATGTCAGGGTGGTGTTCTCGAGGCAATAAGCATCACCGCTCGGCACTGCAAGCCGCCCTCTTCCTGTCATGGGCAAAGGCTATCCAATATAAGAAAAGACAGCGTACTCAAACCCCTTGAATGAAAAACGGGCGACCTCCTTCATGCCCATTTTCAAATGCGCCCGCAATGAAGGCTCGTTGTCCTGACGTATGAAAAGAATGCCTTCACGCCCCGCCTCAAGGCGCCGGAGATCGGCAAACATCTTCTGCGCCAGCCCCTTGCCACGCTCTTGCTCACCGACGCAAATCGGGCCATAGACATAGGCGTCAGGTGTGCCGTGATAGGCGGCGAACATGGCCTTCACTATCGGCAGATCAGCGTTCATCGCTCGTGTGGTGGTCATCAGAAAGCCGGTAATGTGCCCGTCACGGCGCGCAACGATCAGGGGCATTTTATTCATTCATCGCCTGCACTCGCGAGCGTGGCAGGCTGGCCGAAAGCGAACCACCCTGGGTGATCTGATTCGCAGCCTGAAGCTCCAGAATGCCGTCCAGATCAGACTCATCGGCCCTGCCTATAGAAGGTTCATGGGTTGTCATTTGAGCTATTCCGCTATTCGTGTGCCGACGCCGGGACTGGCCGACGTGCCGTGAGCACACAGGTGACTGTCGCCACTAACGATAGCTGATGGCTGCGGTGATCCAGCTGCTGTCGGCCGAACCAACGCCTGACACCTGAAGGGCGGTACATCCATGGTTAATGTACTGCCTGAAACACCGCCCTCCCGAATTCTCCCGTGCGCTGACCAGAAGCCAGCGAATCATCTGCGCGACACCCGGCTATTGGCTGGCACGCGGTAACGGCAACCAGCAGCCCCAGTCGTCGAGTGAGGGCTATGGTCGAGTTTCTTGCGGATCAATTGAAGGATGACTAGCTTCGATTTCCGTAAAATGGGCGCCCCGTCGGCAATTCCCCGACCATTGCCGATTGCAACCTGTACTGGTATTTCTGGCAAGACGGAGCCTCTCTCAAAACGAGAACATCGAGTGAACCACGTGGACATTCAACTGATCACCGCATTGCCTCCACAGATTCAGGCACTGGAAGAACAAGCGAGCGCAGAGGGTTTCAGGTTTCTCACCCGCTTGATTGAGGAGTGGCAAACCGGAGCGAACCGTTTTGAGGCGCAGGGTGAATGCCTGATGACGGCGTATCTGGGAGACCGTCTTGTGGGCATTGGTGGCCTGACGCGGGACCCGTTTGCTGGTCAGGACATCGGCAGGCTACGCAGGGTGTACATCGCCAATGAAGCAAGAAATCAGAACATCGGAAGGCGGTTGGTCAATCAGCTTGTGGAATATGCGACTGAGCATTTCCGCATGGTGCGCCTGTCCACCGATAACCCGGATGCGGCTGCATTTTACCTGCGCTGTGGTTTTCAGCCATTGGACGACGATCACGCCACGCATGTGCAGCTTCTTCGAAATGCCGACGGCGCAGACCTATAACAGCCCCATGAGTCGTTAAACCTGACGAGTTGTACTAAATACTGATTTGCTTTTCGTCTGCGTTAAAAACAGATTACGCAGCCATCCGCGCTACGGACGGTGGACCAGAATATCCAGGCCTTCTTCCATTGTGGGAGCCTGGAAATAACGGGTGATCAAATCAAACTCGGCATCGGTGGCTGCAAAGTCGTGCTCGGCGCGCTCGTTACGGGCGTGCAGGCGGGCGCGGCAAATATCATCGTCCAGCTCCAGATAGTGCAAACAGTGCCTGACCTTCGCGCCCTCCGACAGGCTGCGTAACCACTCGCGATCGGCGCGGGTATTGCCCGGAAAGTCCAGAACCACATCAACGTCTGACTTCAGCAGGTTGATGACCAGTGGGCCCAATACATCGCGTATCCGGTGTGCAGATCGCACGTAGTCGGCGACTGAGTTGATCTCGCCGGGGTAGAGCTTTGAGAGCCAGTGATCCTCACTGAGCAAGATTGCTGAATGCTCGACGGCCAGTGCTTTGGCGAGTGTTGATTTGCCGGATGCGATCTTGCCGCACATGAGGTGAAGTTTGGGTGTGTGCATGGCGACGCGTCCGTTTGTCAAACCGTGATACTGCCCGCCGAAGACCGAACGGGCAATGACTGGCAGCGATCAAAGATCCCGCGTCATCAGCCATTGCGCCTTATCCCAGGCCTCAAAGCGTTCCAACACCTGCCACCCGCGCTTCGCGTAGTACTCATGGCGATCGTGGGTATGCAGATAAATGCGCGAGGTGCCGCCCCTCTTTGCTTCCGTGCAGATGCCTTCGATCAGTTGCTCTGCCAGGCCTCGCTGCCGTGCATGCGGGGCAATGAACACGCACGCGAGCCACGGCCCCAGCTCCGGACGCTCGGCGAGGTCGTTTGTGGCAAGCGCCGCGCCTCCCAGTAGCTGGCCATCCTCAACGGCGATCAGGCATTGCCAGTCACCGCTCAACTGCCCTTCGGCAAACTCATGCTGCCAGTCGGCCAGGGACTGACCGATATATTCGTACGCGAACTGTTGATGCAGCCACTGCGCGAAGGTATTGCTGTGTTGCATCTCATCACGCAGCCAGGTCAGGCGATGCATGTCGAATTCCTTTTGGCTTGCTTGCCATGACGCTTGGCCGAGCGAGCCATGGAAGCGTCATTAATCTACGGGTATCGGACCTGTAGAAGCTCACCGAGGTTACGAGGCCAGCGATGGCGGTGTGTCAGACTAACCGCCATCGCTGGCCTCGTAACCTCGGTGAGCTCCTACACAGACTGTGTGAAAACGTAGCGAGCGACGGCAAGACAAGGCAAAAACAGGCGAAAAAGCGGAGTCTAGGTGTTCTAAATGAGCATTTTTCGCCTGTTTTAACGCAGTATTGCCGAGCGCAGTAGTTTTCACACAGTCTGTACAGGATAGGATTCAATCGGGAGATGCAGTGAGTGGCCGAAGGTTTTGGCCCTTCAGATAACGTCACGCTCAATCATAAAACGGCTCAACCAATGCCCGGCTGCCGACGAAGAAACTGTCCGCAACCAGCCTCAGCGGTTGCAGGTCAAGGTCGCTGGTTTTGCTCGCAATCAACTGCTGAAAGTGTCGATAGACCGCAGCGTATTCACCCTCTTCGGAAACTGTCTGGCGCACGCCATCGATACTCAACAGTGCGCCGCCGTTATCGAGTCGCAAAACACCTTCGGCGCAGCGAATTTCGATGCTCCAGAGTTCATCATGACCGTGATCGAAATCAAACTCCGCGCGAACATCAAGGTGGCGCGCATCAGACATTTTGATCGAGGCGGCGATAGGCGACTGGCAATTACTCGGGACCCGCAAGTCAGCCGACGCAACGAACAGCGGCAACGGCAACAAATGGGTCGCGATCGACAGCGCATTGATGCCCGGATCGAAAACACCTAATCCACCTGGCTGCCAGATCCACGCCTGGCCGGGGTGCCATTTGCGCACGTCTTCCTTCCAGTCGATCTGTACGCTTTGCAGGGTGCGGGTGGCCAGCCAGTCACGGGCTGCTTCGATACCCGGCGCGTAACGCGAATGCCAGGCGAACAGGCCGCTGACGCCTTGCTGCTCAACCTGACTCACCAAGGCCATGGCCTCACCCAACGTGGCACACGGCGGCTTCTCGACCAACACATGCTTGCCCGCTGCGAGCGCTTGTTGCACCAGCACGAATCGCCCTTGCGGTGGCGTACAGAATGCAATGGCGTCGACCTGCGAGCCCTTTTCGAGCAGTTCATCAAGGGATTTGAAATTCTCGACCCCGACACAGGGCTGTCCTTGCGTAGCCACCGCCACCAGTTGAAAAGCCGGGTTGGCATTGATGGCTGGCACGTGTTGATCCTGGGCGATTTTGCCGTAGCCCACCAGACCGAGACGGATTGGTTGCATCGATGACTCCTGAGTTTTTGTATTTATTCTGGGAAGCGTAATGACTCGATTATGGCCGCAGTTCTGGTCGGCCGTCGATGACTCTGCCTATCCAAATCTGGCTAACAGACTCACAGAAACAGGATGACGGGGGCGCAACATGCCTGATCACACCTTTGCGCCAACAATGAATGGCATCGTATAGTCAAAAAAGTCGAAAGCATTGCAGTGCCAGGATTAATGGAATTGCAGCCCATGCATTCCTCGATTGCAGTACTTCTGCTTTGCCCGCCAGCAAGCTCTTTTAACACGACCTCGTTACGAGTCGACCGCAAGATGTCAGTACTCTAACTTTTTCCAATACGGTGATAAATCCAGTATGCAGCGCCAGAGATACTCAACAAACGCTTTCTTTATGTCTTGTCTGGTACCCGGTTGGGGGCTTGTGTATGTCGGGCGCGTGAAGTGGGCAGTGCGCGTCGCCGGCTTTCTCTATGCGGGCGTGATAATGGCGGGCGCCCTGGGATTGATCGCAACTCCCAAGGGGGTCTATGCGCTCTTGGCGTTCATCGTGCTGGTCAAGCTCTGCTCCGCTATTGCGGCGGCAATCATTGCACGCAAGCACAACGATTCAACATCACTGCCCACCATGCGGTTCCATGTTGTATATGTTGCGTCTTTAATCATGCTGACATTGGTGCTGTTCCACCCATTGCGCTCCACCCTGCTCGGCTATCAGCTCTACAGCATCCCGAGCAGCTCGATGAGACCAACGCTGGAAGTAGGCGACTACATCGTGAAAAACAGCCGGTACAGCACACCGAAGGTGGGCGATATCGTGGTGTACCGGTTTAACGGTATTGAAGCCACTAAACGAGTTGCGGGAGTTCCTGGCGACATCCTGGCAATCGTCAACGGAGAGGTGATTAACAATGGTGAAAACCTCGGCCTGTTTTTTGCGCCTCCAGGTTCCGTAGTGGATGCGCAGTCACAGCACCTGTCGCCTGTCAAAGTTGAACCCGATCATGTGTATCTGTTGGGTGATAACAGAGACTCAAGTAACGACAGCCGTTTCATGGGGCAGGTCCCACTGAAAGACATCACAGGCCGGGTAACCGGGATATGGTTATCTGATGATCACTCGAGGATGGGAACGAATTTTTGAATGAACGCCGACAGTGGGATTACCCACTGTCGAATCACCAGCCTGACTTGCGACTAAAACGGCGTATTCCACCGTTTGAACGCCTTGCGCCCCCGCAATACGCCCCACGTCGTCGCAAGTCCTGCACCGCCGAAGAAGATAAAGCCTACGAGGGTTTCCAATAGGTACCTGGGGAAACGCTCTGGCTGCTCATCGAACACCAGGTGTTTTATTACCGACCGCCGACGTGGCCAGCAGCTCGCGGAGAATCATCACCGTCTTATACTGAGCTTCGCGCTCTTGTTCATTCAATGGTCGCTCGCAATACACGCGACTCAAAAAAACAATCGCATCGTTACCGTCAGGCTCATCAGCATAATCCGGATGGCTCGCGACTTGCGCCAACAACGCCTGTGTGACGGGGGCAACGTGAAAATGCAGATTGAAACCCGCGGACAAACCCAGTTTGTAAACGATGACTTTCCAGGGTTCGTAGGCGCGAAAAAGAAGTTGCTCGGTTTCGCGTAATACACCTCCGAGCGAAGCCAGCGCCATGTCACTGAGGTCCATGAAATCCGTGGCAGAAGCCACCGAACTGACCATCAGGTAACCGCTATAACGAGCATCACGCCGATGGCTGACCCGCCAGTGCTCGGTTTCGAAAATGTCCCACTCAGTCATGCGCGTTCATCCCTCTGCTGCTCTTCTGCATCAAGCTAAAGACAAAGATGTTTTAATGCTCCAGGCACTCAACAAAAACGACCCAGGTAACCCGCAATGCCAGACGCTACAGACCAAGCATTCTATGATCGCGCCGACGCGCACATTGAACTGTCCAACGAACAGCTCAAAACTTTCGAAAACATCGGTCAAGTCAACGCATCCATGATGTTTGGCACCACACGATTCAATGCCTGGGTCAGCGCGCGCAGTTTTAAATCCGGTGAGGAAATGGCTCAGGCGCGTGAGGCGATGCTGAAGTATTTCTGTGATCAATACAGGCTGATGCTTGAAGATAACCTGGACGATCACATCAACAACTTCGGCCAGTACATGATGGTGCAAAAGCCAGATTGATGTGGGCGGACGTATAGCCTTTAAGGCGTTCAGATCGGAAGTAGACGAGGGTGCCAATCGCAGCCTTCGGCAGCTCCTACAGGTTTGGTATTCCGTCAGATACACCGCAGTTCTGTAGGAGTTGTCGGAGGTTACGACGGCGCCGATGGCGGCCTGCCTGACACACCTCTATCGCTGACCTGATAGCTGCTAGCTAGAGAAGCAGCACAAACCTGCCCTCTGCCGCCTCGTCATGCACCGACTGCTCAGACTGAAACCCGCATCGCTCAAGGACCTTCCTCGAACCGAGGTTTTCCTTGAAGACATAAGCAATCAGTTGCGTAAGTCCCCGACTCCTGGCCTCTTCAATCAGATGCTTCAGCGCCCGTGTTGCCAGCCCTTGCCCGCAAGCACCTTGATCAATTCGATAACCCACTTCGGCGCAACGCGCTGACAGGTCTATATCCTTCAGATTGGCCCGGCCTATTATTTCTCCATGGTCATCTTCGATAACAAACGGATGCCAGACACCTATGGCAAAGTCGGCCAGATAGCCTTGAATATGCTCTGCGACACCCTGTGACGAATAGAACGAAGGATCTCGCGCATCAATGTGAGATTCAAACCACTCACGATTACGGACTTCAAATGCCAGCAGCGAATCAGTGTCGGAACGGTCTAACTGACGAATTTTAAATGGCTTCATGGGCGACTTTTAACGCTCTGATGAACTTGAAGATAGGCCGTCAGTAACAAGGTCAACTGCTGCTCAAGGCACTCTGTGAAATCAGGCGGCGAGAACCCCTCAAGCATGGCTCGTACCGGCCCGATCACCGCGTGCAAAGAAACTTGCGCGACCAAAGCCGGAGCCTCGAAGTGCGCATCCGCTGCGGTTGCCAGCATGTTGGCGATGGCGGCCACCATGCGCTCGCCGATGCGAGCCATCAGTTCGGCACCGCCCCGCTCCGCCGCAATCGCGTAAAGCGCTTTCGAAGCCGTTGGGTTTCGCAGCTTTACGGCCAGAAACGCCGAGACAAAGCCCGCGGCCATTTCAGCAACAGCCTTACCGTGATAACGGGCACAAGCCAGCTCCACCGTTTCGACGACTTCCAGCAGATGCTTTTCGAGCACCGCTGCCAGCAGCGCGTCACGGTTCGGATAGTACTGATAGAGGCTGCCCACGGACATTCCGGCGCGCTCGGCAACCCGCGTGGTGGTGCAGCGCTTTAGCCCGTGCTGAGTCAAAACCTGAAGGGTCGCGGTGTGAAGCGCATCTACCGTTGCGACAGATCTGGCTTGAACAGCTGATTTTCTTGGCTTTAAAGAAGCTTTAACAGTCGTCATGGAATGCGAATTCAAAACCTGAAGGTTCCTTCATACCATAGTTTCCCTCAAGCCACGCAAGAGTGATGGACATGACGGATCTAACTAAAAGCGGCACATTCAACCTCGGCGACCGCCAGGTAAAACGTATCGGCTACGGCGCCATGCAACTGGCAGGCCCCGGCGTATTTGGTCCACCCAAGGATCGCCAGGCGGCGGTCGCAGTCCTGCGCGAGGCTGTCGAGTCTGGCGTGAATCATATCGACACCAGCGACTTCTACGGGCCGCATATCACCAATCAGATTATTCGCGAGGCGCTGCATCCGTATCGGGACGACCTCACCATCGTCACCAAAATCGGTGCATTGCGCGGCGCAGACGGTGCCTGGCTTCGAGCCTCCTCAAAGCAAGAGCTGACGCAGGCGGTGCATGACAACTTGCGCAATCTTGGCCTGGACGTGCTGGATGTTGTGAACGTGCGGATCATGTTCAATGCAATGGGAACAGCTGAAGGGTCGATCGAAGAACAATTGACCGCAGTTGCAGAACTGCAGCAGCAAGGGCTGATTCGCCACATCGGCATCAGCAACGTCACACCGACGCAAGTCGCCGAAGCGCGCAAGCTGGTCAAGTTCGTCTGCGTGCAAAATCTCTACAACATTGCCCAGCAGCACGACAACGCCATGATCGACGAGTTGGCCCGTGACGGCATCGCCTACGTGCCGTTTTTCCCGCTGGGTGGATTCACACCGATTCAGTCCTCTGCACTGTCGACGATTGCACAGCGACTGGACGTGACGCCAAAGCAGTTGGCGCTGGCATGGCTACTGCGTCGCTCGGCCAACATCCTGCTGATCCCCGGCACCTCCTCGGTGACTCACCTGCGTGAAAACCTGGTAGTAGCCGAACTGGTTCTGTCCGATGACACGTTGGCAGAACTGAATGCGATTTAAGGCCAGGACTGAGCAGCTAACGCTGCCACTCAGTCACGCAATGATCAACGAGCACTATCAATAATCATCCCGCCATCCGGCGTCAGGCTGTAGCCGGTCAGGTATTGGGCATCCTTGCTGGCGAGAAACAGCACGACCGGGGAAATGTCCTCTTCTGGCGATCCATAGCGAGCCAGCGCGTTGGCGGGTGCAGGTACATCCGCTCCCGCGCCCCAGGTGTCGGCAACTGGCAGCAGGTTGTTGACGGTGATGTTGTCAGGTCCCCACTCCCGCGCCGCTGAGCGGGTCAAGGCGCGCACTGCTTCTTTCGCCATGTTGTAAGGCACATAGCCTGGCAGACCGATGACCCCGGCCAGCGAGCCGAAGTTGATGACTCGCCCCTCGCCACTGGCTTTCAGGTACGGATAGCAGGCTTGCATGGTGCGCAGGTAAGCAATGGGGCCCATCTCGAAATTGCGCTGCAATTGCTCGACCGACAGATCGAGAACCGATGACAGCACCGCCGAAGGATCAAACGCATTGTTGACCAGAATGTCGATCTGGCCATAGGTAGCGACCACCTTGTCGACGGCAGCCTTGATCTGTTCAGGGTCGGCGATATCGCAGACCACGCCCAGCGCGACACCGCCAGCAGCCTTGATATCGGCAACCACACGATCCACATTTTCAGGCGTGCGTGACACTACGGCCACGCGTGCGCCCTCTGCTGCAAACAGCTTTGCAGTGGCACGGCCAATGCCGCGCCCGGCACCTGTGACGATTGCAACTTTACCGTTGAGTCGGGCCATCTTTGTTCTCCAGTCAGTCTGTAGGAATTTGATCGGCCGCACTGTTCAGCGGCATCGATTTCCGGCAAAGATGTCGTCCTGGATGAAAAGCCACAAGTAGGATGAAAAAGTGACAGTCAGTATGGAAAACCAGACTAATGACGGCGAAAACGTCAACATGCACGAAGAGATGCGTCGGGCATTCGCGTTGCTTTCAGGCAAATGGAAACTGGAAATAATGTGGCTGTTGAATCAGCGGATCTACCGCTTCGGCGAGCTGCGCAAAGCCATAACCGGCGTCACCCAACACATGCTGACGGCGCAACTGCGCGAACTTGAAAACGATGGCCTGATTACCCGCACAGTGTTTGCAGAAGTACCGCCACGCGTCGAATACGCGATCACGGACAAGGCACGGGCGCTGGGGCCGACCATGGAAGCACTGAACACATGGTGGAGCGAACATGGAAAAAGTTTGCCCGTGAAAAGCCCGCTGGGTCGTAAAGCCAGAAATTGATTAACTCAGCGTTACTTTTACTGCGCGGCGGTCAGCAGAACCGGGCTCAGTCGCCACAGCATTGATTCGACTGGCAATCCACTGATGACTGCGCGCAAGCACTCGCTGAGTCATCGCCGTCGGGAAATGAATAAACCCGTGTGCGCAAACCGGCATCACGTGCAACTCAACATCCGCAGACTTCTTCCACCGCTCCGCCATCTCCACGGTGTCGTCCAGCAGTGGGTCCAGCTCACCGGCGAACATCAGCGCTGGAGGTAAACCTTCAAGGTCGCCATACAAAGGCGACAATGGCGGCACGCGGCGTTCCTCGTCGCTCAGTCCGGGCGTGAGCAGGCGCAGTGCTTCGACCATACCTGGACCGTCCAGGACCAGCGTTTCTGGCCCGGCCGTGCGTACGCTGGCCGTGCCGGTCAAGTCATAAACGCCGTAGTAAAGGACCGCCCCGCTTACCCGTTGGAGCAAATCGGGCCAGGCCTTGAGCCGTAGAAGCGTCGCGGCTGCAAGATGCCCACCCGCCGACTCACCGACAATGATCACAGGCAAATCCGCAAACTCTTTGCAGGCACCGCTCAACAACCAGCGCGCCGCCGAAAGACAGTCATCCATCAGGCCTTCAACGGGCGTCGACACGGCGAGTCGGTAGTCCACCGAAACCACCACCACATCACACGCATTGACCATGGCAACGTTGAGGTCGTCGTTCATCTGCGCATTGCCGATTACCCACCCTCCGCCATGGATATCAAACACCACGCCTCGGGCTTTACCTTTGGGCCGCAAGATCCGTACGGGTACCGATAAACCGTCGACACCAACCAAACGCTTTTCAGCCAGCAGCCCCTGTTTGGCCAGCTTGTTCGCGCCGCCGATTTGCCCTGCGCGCAGCAGTGTCTGAATAACCCGGGGCGTCAGGCGGTTGCGGATTCGAAAACGCGGCAACCAGCCGAGCTTTTTGTTGAAACGCTGCATTTCTGCGACTTCATGCTCGCTAAAAGGCTCAAGCTCGTGGATATCCAATATTTTGCCCCTCGCCAACACAATAAGTTTCGGTTTAAACCATCCTGCGGATCATTCAATAGAGCGCCGGATCTGCTACGAGTGCAGCGCACCCTCAAGAAACTCGATGAACGCTCGTACCTTCGCATTCAATGCCGACCGTTCCGTGACACAGGCGTAAATATCCATCGGTTCAGACTCTGCAAAGGCATCGCTGCGATTGCCTGATTCGAACAAGGGCAGCAAGCGCCCGCTGTCGATCAGAGGCTGCGCAATGAAGCTTGCCAGACGGGCTATGCCACCGCCGTTCAGGGCAATCTGGGTGAGCATGTCGATGTCATCACAGACAAAACCCGGGTTGACCTTCGCCTCGAAACGCTTGCCGCCGCGTATGAAATTCCACGGCAGAAAACGTCCGTCAGTGGGGTAGCGAAACACCAGGCAGTCGTGTTCTTTCAGTTCTTCCGGGGTAGTGGGCACGCCCGCCCGGTCGAGGTAGGCAGGCGATGCGCAGAATACGAATGGAAGTGACGTGATACGTCGCACGACCAACTGATCGTTCAATTGCGCCTCGATACGAATACTGACGTCTACACCTTCCAGACGATGATCGACACGCCGGTCGGCACTGATCAGCTCGACGCTGATGCGCGGGTAAGCCGCCTTGAACGCAGGCATGAGTGGTGCCAGCACATGCCGACCGAACGCTGCCGTCGTCGCAATCCGTAGCGGCCCCTGAGGTTCGGTAGCGACGCCAGCAGCCTGGGAAGCCAGTTCGATATCGCGTGGGATGTGGCGCACTTTTTCGTAGTACCGCGTCCCGCTTTCAGTCAGCGCCATCCTGCGTGTGGTTCGGGAAAGCAATTGCGTGCCCAAATGTTTTTCCAGCCGACTGATGCTCTGACTCACCGCTGCCGCGCTCATACCCTGGGCTCTGGCCGCTGCGGCAATGCTGCCAACCTCCACGACGCGAATGAACGTACTGATCAACCCCAGAATATCCATCGAACTCCCAGCGCTCCATTCGTTGATTTTACTTAACAGTGATTCAAGCATTACGTGGCTACCGGCACATGCAGCAGCTTGTTAGGTTAGCGGCTCCTGCGATACCCACTCTTGACGAGGTTAACCGATGACTGCCGGAAGCACCCAGAACACCTTGCGCCTACGCTTTCCAAAACGCGCCACACCTTATGTGTTTGCACTGTACATGGCGACCATCATGGCGTTTCTCATGTGCCTGGTGATTACTCTGGCTGAATTTGGTTTTGATGAACATTACATGAGGAATGTGATGAATGCGTATCGAGTGGCGATGCCATCTGCATTCATCTGTGTGCTCGTGGTACGCCCGATGGTCGCCCGGCTGGTGGCGTGGACCGTACACGGGCATTGAAGTGTCGCGCGGCATACGGTAACGACGCGGGATTCACTGGCAACCGCTCACCTGTGGGAGCCGAGCTTGCTCGCGATGAACGATGACGCGGTCTGGCTGCGATCCCGCAATGTCGCAGGACCGCACGCCACAATCAACGCCGCCCTTCAATCACCATCCGCACCGCCAGCCCCATGAGCACTGTGCCCATTAACCAGCGCTGTACGACCTGCCAAAACGGCCTGCCGACAAAAAACGCTGCGATTGAACCCGCCATGATCGCAATCATCGCGTTGACGCTCACGCTGATGACAATCTGCGTAAAGCCCAGCACCAGCGATTGCAGCAGAACGCTGCCATGCCCTGGATCGATGAACTGGGGCAGTAACGATAAATACATGACTGCCACTTTGGGATTCAGCAGGTTGGTGACAAAGCCCATCATGAACAACTTGCGCGGGCTGTCCCTGGGCAGGTCTTTGACTTGAAACGGCGAACGGCCACCCGGCTTGACCGCCTGCCAGGCCAGATAAACCAGATACAACGCGCCGCCCACTCGCAATGCGTCATACGCATAAGGCACCGCCATCACCAGGGCGGTAATACCCAGAGCGGCGAACACCATATAAACAACAAAACCCAACGCAACACCGCCCAGTGAAATCAACCCGGCCTTACGCCCCTGACAGATCGAGCGTGATATGAGGTAAATCATGTTCGGGCCGGGAGTCAGTACCATCCCGAGTGAAATCAGACCATAGGCCAACAGGCTGGACAGTTCGGGCACGGTATAACTCCTGGAATCGCTGGCGTTCGGCTGGGCCGGTTCTTGGAGGCAAGCGTAAAGCGCAGGAGCGAAAGGCGTTAGATACAGATTCAGGAACAAAACGTCATACACAGCGCAGTAATATTCACACCGATACTTAATTGCTAACCTCTGTGCCTCTCGAACAAGGACAGCTCGTAATGATCACCTGCCACGTGAAGTATCTGATTGATCCGTACCAAATCCCGGCCTTTGAAATCTATTCACGCTTATGGATCCGCCTGGTGACGCGAATGGGCGGTTTGCACCATGGCTATTTCCTGCCGGCCGAAGGTGCAAACAACGTCGCCTATTGCCTGTTCAGTTTTCAGAGCCTTGCGGACTATGAGCGCTATCGCAAAGAAGCCGAAACCGATGCCGAATGCATTGAAGCGGTGGCACTGGCGGTCGAGAAGAAATTCATTGTCAGCTACGAGCGTAGTTTTATGCGCCCCGTGCTTGATTGATTATTGCCAGCCACAGCGAACTTCGAATGCTCATTGTCTTTAGTGGTCTTCCCGGCACAGGTAAAACGACGATTGCACGTGAACTCGTTCGCCGAACACAGGCGGTGTATCTGCGTATTGATTCAATTGAACAGGCTATGCGTAACTCCGGCGAGCTTGCACACGATATCGGGCCTGCCGGTTACCGGGTCGCGAATGAGCTTGCGCTGGGCAACCTTGAACTTGGTAATTCAGTCATCGTCGATTGCGTTAACCCGGTGCTGGAAAGCCGAAATGCCTGGAGCAACATTGCCACAAGCGTTGGCGCTCAGTTGGTGAATATTCAGGTGGTGTGCTCCGACAAACAGGAACACCAACGCCGGGTTGAAAACAGAATAAGTGATATTCCGGACCTGACTCCGCCCAGTTGGCAGTCGGTGCTGGACCACGAATATGAAGCGTGGGATGACACGCCGTTTACTGTCGACACAGCGCTAATGCCTGCGGCTGAGGCGGTAGCGATAATCACCGAGCGATTTCTGTCAGGGTTTAGTGGTCGCTAAGGCACCTGACAATGGTCAAGCAGAACGAGCCTCTCGAAAAGGAATGTATACATGCTGACAGGACAATGCCTCTGCGCAAGCGTGGTTTTTACCCTTAAAACAGAACCACTGTATTTCTACCGATGC
Organism: Pseudomonas viridiflava; assembly: GCF_900602065.1. Taxonomy (GTDB): domain Bacteria; phylum Pseudomonadota; class Gammaproteobacteria; order Pseudomonadales; family Pseudomonadaceae; genus Aquipseudomonas. The sequence continues at coordinate 65,975 of NZ_UWFN01000263.1, forward strand.
CACTGCTCTCTCTGCCGGAAACAAACAGGCACGGGTTACAACTGCGCGACAATTGTCCCGCAATCCACTTTCCAGTGGGAGGCGGGAGAGTCCGAAATCAGCACTTGGGTCAAACCCAGCGGTTACAGAAATGACTTCTGCAAACAGTGCGGTTCGACAGTCCCCAACGCCCTGCGTGGCTCGCCGTACATGTGGATTCCATTAGGTCTGCTGGACCCGCAAACGCCCCCCATGAAATGCATAGGCGACTACTGCCTGAGTGACGCAATGCAATGGGACACGGTGAAGTCGGAAAACACATTTGACGGGGCTACCGAGTCGTTAGCGTCACTGCTCGCGGCTTTGCGGGTTGGCTGTTGAGCTGGTGCAGCGTTTCAAGGGCAAACGTTCAGCCCCCAATGCACCGGCGAACATAGTAATGATCGAACTCGCCGCTCTCTAGAAACTGAAACCCATGGCGCAGGTAAAACCGATTCGACGCGCTCTCTTTAAGCGCGCCGACTTTAATCGGAAGCCCCGCGGCATCTGCCTCTTTGAAAATCAACGCCAGCACCGCCGAGCCTATGCCCGAGCCCTGCGCATTCAGCCTCAGATAAAGATGATCAAGCACCCACTCATGCTCGTGACGCTTGATCACGACAAAGCCAACCCGCTCTCCAGCCACTTCGATATAGCGTGTATTACGCGCATCGAAACCGCTGACAAAACGTTCGCGAGCACGCACCGGATCAAAGCGCCCTACGCGCTCCAGACTTTCGCGCATCGCTTCAATCCGGATAGCGACCAAGTCGTCGAGGTCGGTTTGCTGGGCCGGGCTCAGAGTCACGGCAGAATGGGTCCGGGATGTATCGGGCATACGTCGTTTACTCTGAGTACTGTAGTGGGATCAGCAGGCGTCCTTAGCTCAGGCGCGAGCAGCGCCCCATCATGCCATTAACCTTTAACCACACCAGCAGCCTCTAACACCCGAATCTCCTCATCGCTGTAGCCCAACTGGCTCAGCAGCTCAGTCGAATGGCTGCCAAGCTCAGGCACATTAAGCCGCGTGCCGAAACGCTGGCCATCCATTTCGAAAGGCAACATCGGCACTTTTACAGCGGTGCCGTCGTCAGCCGTCAGCGCGGCCATGCCGCCCGAATCATTCAGGTGCCTATCCTCAAACAGATCCTCTGGACGCTGGATCGGTGAGAATGGAAGGCCCGCGGCTTCGCAGCGCGCCATCACTTCGACCTTACTCATGCCGCCCAAACACTGACTCACCTGCGGCAGAAGGTCTTCGCGCGCCTGCACCCGCTGGTTATTGAGAGCCAGCGCGGGGTCTAAGGCCCACTCGCTGAAATCAAAGGCTTTGCAGAAACTTTGCCATTGGCCGTCGCTGACGACCCCGAGGAAAACCTGCTCATCGTCGGCGGTGGTGAATACATCGTAGATTGCCCAGGCGGAGACCCGGTTGGGCATCGGCGCGGCGGCCTTACCCGTGACGACTTTCTGCATCATGTGTTGCGCCACGAGGAAGGCCGAGTTTTCAAACAGGCCGGTCTGTACAAACTGGCCCAGCCCGGTAGCGTTGCGCTGATGCAAAGCGGCGAGGATTGAGATAGCGCTGAACATGCCGCCCATTACATCATTTACCGAAGCCCCAGCCCGCAAAGGCCGACCCACCGGGCCAGTCATATAAGCAAGGCCGGTCATCATCTGCACAACTTCATCGAGCGCTGTGCGTTGATCGTAAGGGCCGGGCAGAAAACCTTTCATTGAGCTGTAGATGATGGAAGGCTTGATCGCCTTGACCTGCTCATAACCCAGCGCCAGTTTTCCCATGGCACCGGGACGAAAGTTTTCGGTGACCACGTCAGCACTGGCGATGAGCTTGCGGACGGCCAGCATGCCCTCTTCGGTTTTCATGTCGACGGCAAAGCTTTTTTTATTGCGGTTATAGGTCATCCAGTAACCTGCGCCGGAGCCTCGCAAGCGCCGCGTATTGTCCCCCGCAGGCGCCGGCTCAACCTTGATCACCTCTGCACCGAGGTCAGCCAATACCAAACCGCAGGTCGGCCCCATGACCATGTGTACGAACTCGATCACACGAATGCCTGCCAGTGGCAGCGTCTTTTCATCAGTCGACTGCATGTTCATTGGTCCTTGCTTGCATAACGAAAATTCTTGCCCACACCGGCATCAGGGATGAATCCATAAAGCGGCTCCTCCGGCAGCCCCTTCTGCAGCCATTCGCGCGCGGCGACCAGACGGTCGATGTCAACGCCAGTGCGCAGGCCCATGGATTCGAGCAGGTAAACCAGATCTTCGGTGACGATGTTTCCCGAGGCGCCGGGGGCATAGGGACAGCCGCCCAACCCACCCTGAGAGGCGTCGATGGTCGTGACCCCGACATCCAGCGCGGCCACGACGTTCGCCAACCCCTGCCCCCGGGTGTTGTGAAAGTGGGCACTGCCCGCGACAGGCCCCAGCTCATGACGCAATCGGGTGAACAATTGACGTACCTGAGTCGGGTTGGCATAGCCCACCGTATCGGCCAGCCCCACCTCATCGACCCCGAGCCCGGCCATGGTGAGGGCCATACGAATGACGTCATCGGCCGGCACTACACCTTGCAGCGTGCAGCCGAATACCGTGGAGAGACCCGCCTCGATCTGGATGTGCGGGTACTGCTGATCGCGTAACGCAACGACTGAGCGGACTTCTTCAAAAACCTGCGCATGCGTCTTGCGGATGTTTGCCAACGAGTGCGGCTCGCTGACCGAAATCGGCAGGGTGATTTTTTGCACTCCGGCTTCGAACGCTGCCTGCGCGCCTTTGAGATTGGGCACCAGAGCGGTGACAAACAGCCCCGGCAGGGTTCTCGCGTGAGCGACCAATTGTGCCGCATCGGCCATTTGTGGAAGCAGTTTCGGCGAAACGAACGAACCGATTTCGATCTCGCGCAAACCGGACGCTGCCAGTGCCGTCAGCCACTCGATTTTGAGCGCGGTAGGCATGCTCGCCTTGACGCTTTGCAGCCCGTCGCGGGGGCCGACCTCGCTGATCAAAATATCTATGTCGTGATTGTTGTGCATGAAATGACCTCGGGTGCAGACCGCCGGCACTGAGCCAGCGGACGTGGCTTAGTGGAGGATGGAAAGCGCGCCGATCAGCAGCGACATCACAAACATCACGCCGACCGTACCCACCGACCATTTGAAAGAAATACGCTGGTTGTTCGCATAGTCGACATCCAGCAAGCCGCACAGCAGATACGTCGATGCCACCAGCGGACTCAGCACATGAACCGGTTGGCCGATCAGCCCGGCGACGGCCATTTCCATGGGCCCGATGCCGTAATGGCTGGCGGTGTCGGCAAGGATTGGCAGGATGCCGAAGTAGAACGCGTCGTTAGTCAGTACATAAGTGCCCGGCATGCTGATCAGCGCGGTGATCAACGACATGTACTGCCCCGCCCATTGCGGAATGACGTAAATGAGGCTTTCGGAAATGGCCTTGATCATGCCGGTGCCGGTCATGATGCCGACGAAGATACCGGCGGCAAAAATCAGCAGGGACACCAGCATCACGTTGCCCGCATGGCGTGAGACAAGGGCCTTCTGGTCCTCGATTTTGGGGAAGTTGGCGACTGCGCCAATGCCGAATGCGAGCATGAACAGAATCGGCAGCGGCAATACACTCATGACCATGCAGGTAATCAGAGCAGTCGTCAGCACGGCGTTAAACACAAAGCGCCAGTCGCCCGGTGCGGACTCCTTGAAGTGATCCATGCCCTCGCCTTCGCGTAGTTCGATCACGCCCAGGCGACGCTTCTCCATACGCCCCAGCAGAAACGCGACAAACACCACCCACGCCAGCGCGGCAAGCATCATCGGCAGCATTTCCATGAACAGGTCGGCAACGTCCACATGCATGGCGCTGGCGGCGCGAGAAAACGGCCCGGCCCAAGGCAGCATGTTCATCACGCCATTGCTGAGCAACAACACCGTCGCCATGACTTGCAGGCGAATCCCGGTGCGCCGGTACAGCGGTAACAGCGCGGCGGTGGTGATGATGTAAGTTGTCGCGCCGTCACCATCCAGGCCAACGCAGATACCGAGAATCGCGCTGCCAATCACGATCTTCTGCGGATCGCCCTTGACCACTTTCAGGATCATTTTGACCAGTGGGTTGAACAGCCCGGCATCGGTCATCATCGAAAAGTACAGGATCGCAAAGGTCAGCATGATCCCGGTCGGTGCGAGCATCTTCACACCGTCGATCATCATCGGGCCAAGCCCTGCGGCGAACCCACCGATACAGGCAAACACCACGGGCACCAGCATCAACGCCACCAACGGCGAAAGACGGCGGCTCATGACCAGATACATGAAGCAAGTGATCATCGTATAGCTGAGGATCGTCAGCATGGGTTCCCTCTTTTTTTTAGTTTTATCTGGGTGACTTTTTACGGATGCGAAGCGCCAGCTACCGGCATGGATAGCCCGTGCAGTGGGTTAATGAGAGTCAGTGCAAGGTACTCAGACCGGCAGGCCTTTGGCGCGCAGCAGTGCGTCGAAGCGTTCCGGGTCGGCAGTGCCAAGGCGATTGGTTTCGCGGATCGCGGCCTCGCGCTCAAGGTGGGCGATGGCTTTGGGTAGCAGGGCCGCAACATCCGCCTGCGGCACTGCGAGTACGCCGTCAGCATCGCCCAGCATCAAATCGCCGGGCATGACGCAGAGTCCTGCGCAGGCTATCGGCACATTGATTTCGCCGGGGCCGTCCTTGCTCGGGCCACGGTGCGTGTGGCCCGCCGCGAACACCGGCAGGATGCCTTCGGCCAGTTCTTCGAGATCACGAACCGCGCCGTCGATGACAATGCCGCCAAGCCTGACCCGTAATGCCGTGGTGCGGACAAGACCGCCGATGACCGCCTGGCTGACGTCACCCGCGCCATCAATAACCAGCACATCGCCGGGTTGAACCATCATCAGGGCCTTGTGCACCATCAGGTTGTCACCGGGACGCACCCGCAACGTGAACGCGGGGCCACACAACTTGAGCGACAGATCGCCGTGATAAACGTGCAGGCCTCTGGCGCCGATGCCGCGCCCCAGACAATCCCCCGCAACCGCCACCGGGACGCTGCGGAACGCCTCGATCAGGTCAGCGCCAAGATTGTCGTTACGCGGATTGATACGGTAGCCGGTTGGCCAGTCATTGAGAGCAGAAGCGGTCATGGTAAATCTCCGGTCAAAGGGGAAGCAGGTCAGCGTTGACGCACGACGTACGAGGCACAGGCTTGCCGTCGAGGAAATCCAGTACGTTGTTCGCAGCATCCCGGGCCATTGCGGCCAGTGCCGCCGGGGTCGAACCGCCGACATGAGGGGTCAGCACAACGTTGCCCAGATCCAATAAAGGGCTGCTGGACGGCAGAGGTTCGATGGCCATGGTGTCCAGTCCTGCCGCGTACAACTGGCCGCTGCGCAGTGCCTGGACCAGGGCGGCTTCGTCTACCACCTCGCCGCGCGCGGTATTGATCAACAGCGCGCCTTCGGGAAGCATTGCCAGCTCGGCAGCGCCAATGAGGTTGCGGGTCTGTGCGGTGAGCGGCACATGCAGGCTCAAAACATAACTTTCGCTGAGCAATGCTGCCAATGAGTCCACGGCCACAGCGCCCAGCAGGCCGCTGTCGGTTTTGAGAAACGGGTCGTAAACCCGTACCGGCATACCGAGCGCCTGGCATACCGTCGCGACTTTGCGCGCCACTTGACCAAAACCGACCAGGCCCAGCGTACGCCCGCTCAGTTCCAGACCGTCCTGCGCACGGGACCAGCGACCAGCGCGGATTTCGCTGTCCATCCAGCTGACTTTGCGCGCGGCTGCGAACATCAGAGCCAGGGTCATCTCACACACCGATTGCGCGTTGGCACCGGGCGTGACGTAGACCGGAACGCCACGGGCAGTCGCCGCAGCAACATTGATATTGCTGACGCCAACGCCGTGTTTGGAAATGACTTTCAGGGTCGGGCATGCGCCGATCGCCTGTTCACTGAGGTCGAAAGTCCGCGAGATCACTGCATCAATCGGTTCGCTAGCCATCAGCCGTTCGATGTCAGCAACTTCCTGCCCTGCGCTGACAAACAGCACTCGACAGCCGCGTTGCATGAGGATGTTCAGCCCCGCGGGTGCAAGGCGTTCGGCGGTGACAAGAATGGTGTACGTCATGGAGGGTGCCTTGTTTTCATTATTGGCATCGGTTCAGACATCGCTCGCGACATCTACCGCTATGGCCTCCATGGTTAACCTATTCCTCGTATAAATCTATTTCCGCTTTTTTATTCAACTATGAATTTAATTGATACATCGACCCGATTGTGTCCCTCGTTGGGGCGACGGGTAACACTTGGGAAAATACTCAGGTCAGATCGGAATGATCGGTAAACAACGCCGTACCTTCTCGCTTGAGCAGATCGACGACGTAAGCGGTAGGTGGCGAGATGTAAGCTTCGCGGCGCATCACCAGACCGAAGCTGCGCTTCATGGTGGTTTCTGCCAGTGGTACCTCGCGCAGGTGCGCGCCAATTTTGCCCACGCCGAGGTTATGCCTGGAAATGAAACTCAGCAGCGGTGTGTGAGCAATCAGCCGCGGCATCATGTTGATGGAGTTGGTCTGGATCTGAATCTGCGGCGTGTCCAGTTGATGATTGAAAAACGTATTGTCCAGCCAGCGCCGGGTGGCCACCGTTGGCGCCGCCAGCACCCAGCGCCATTCGCACAGATCCGCCATTACAATCGGGCGCTCGAACAAAGCATGGTCGGCGCTGGCAACCACCACGACTTCATCCTGCAGCAGTGCGAAGGTTTCGAACTGGGCGACATCCACCGCCGACAGCGGGCAGATCAGCAGATCCAGCTGCCCGGTTCGCAGCGAGTTGAGCAATATGTCGTTCTGACCGGTGACGAGTTCCAGCGTCAGATCAGGGGCAGTGTCCAGTAACAACGACACCAGACTCGGCAACAAATATTCCGCAGCCGTCGGGCCGCAGCCGAGGCGTACATTGCCCACCGTACCTTTGGCAAAGTCCTGAATTTCCCGACGGGTTTCCTGCACGCCCTGACGCAGAAGCCGGGCGCGCATCAACAGCAGTTCACCCGCTGGAGTGAGCCGCATGCGCCGCCCTTCACGAAAAAACAACGCAGTGCCGAGGGTTTCTTCCAGTCGCTGAATGCTTTTCGACAGCGCCGGCTGGGTGCGATGCAACTTGTCACCGGCGCGCCCCAGGTTGCCCAGATCAGCGATGGTTTCGAAATAGTAGAGGTCGCGTAAATCCATCAATACACATCCACATGGCGTTGGGTCTCTTCGCCATCCAGATTGTGTGAACCGGATAACGAGCGCTCCATGATGGCCGGTGTATCGCCGCGATACGAGAGGAAAATCCATGGCTGGTCTTTACTGCCATGAGATCGAGGGTTTTCTTGCGGTCATGTTGAACGTGCGTCCGCCCGAGCAAGAGGGGTCTGTTGAGCGGACGCTGTTCGGGTACGCGGACTGCTTACTTGTTCAGTTTCCTTGAAAGAAATTCGCGGATGTACTCAGCCACTTCCGGCGCATGGGTCTCCAGTGCGAAGTGGCCCGCGTCCAGCAGATGCACTTCCGCATTCGGAATGTCTTTACGATAAGCCTCTGCTCCCGGCGGGATAAACGCCGGGTCATGCTTGCCCCACACGGCCAGCAGCGGCGGTTGGTGTTTGCGCAAGTACGCCTGAAACGCCGGGTATGCCGCCACGTTGGTGCGGTAGTCGAGAATCAGGTCCAGCTGGATTTCTTCGGCACCTGGCCGCGCCATGTACTGGATGTCCAGGTTGTAACCATCCGGTGAAAGCTTCTGCGGGTCAGCGCCTGTGCCGTACTGCCAGTCACGAATGGTTTCCGGCGATAACGATGGGCGGCAAGCTTCGCGATTGGCTGCCGAAGGGTCGCGCCAGTAGGCTTGCCACGGGTCCCACTGATCACTGAAACCTTCCAGATAGGCGTTGCCGTTCTGGCTGATGATTGCCGTCACTTTTTCCGGATTCGCAGCGGCAAGACGCAAACCGGTTGGGGCGCCGTAATCGAATATGTACAGCGCGTATTTGTTCAGGCCCAACGCTTCAGTAAAGCCTTCGATCACTTTGTAGAGGTTTTCGAAGGTGTAATCGAACTGCCCGCGCGGCGGCGCTTTAGTGTTTCCGAAACCCGGTAAATCCGGTGCGATGAGACGGTACTGGTTTGCCAGCAATGGCATCAGGTCGCGGAACATGTGGCTGGCGCTCGGAAAGCCGTGCAGCAACAGGAGCACCGGCGCGTCCTTGCGGCCGACTTCGCGATAGAAGACCTCCACCTCGCCAACTTTCTGCGTGTGGAAGGTGACGCGGAAGTTATCGTCGAGTGCCATAGTTGCTCCTCCTGTTGTTGGTCCTTTGCTGGCCGCACTCACAAAAGATGCGCCGATAGCAGACGCTGCGCCTACCGCAGATGCCTGCAAAACTTTGCGCCGACTGATGCCGAACGCTGGATCGGAATGGTTCATGGCGAGACCCTGTTCTGAATGAATTGAGGTCTATCCTATTCCCTGCTTCTATTGTAGAGAATCACCACAAAACTCAATTCACCATTTCTATTTCTGCAATGCTGGTAGCATTCCCGCAACACTCATTACGCTGCAGGCAGGACATGGACCGAATTCAGGAAATGACAGTGTTCGCTGCTCTGGCCGACCAGACCAGCTTCGCCGGAGTCGCACGGCACTTTGGGTTGTCCACCGCTACGGTCACGCGGGCAGTGGCCAGCCTGGAGAGTCGCCTGGGGGTGTTGCTGGTGGTGCGCAACACTCGCAACATGCGTCTCACTGAAGCCGGGCAACGGTTTGCCGTTGACTGCCATCGTTTGCTGGCCGACCTTGCTGAAGCGGAAAACGCAGCGGGTGGTTTGCACGCACTGCCTGGCGGCTTGCTCACCGTCACGGCGCCTCAGATGTTTGGTGCGCTGCACGTCACACCGGTTCTGACGCGCTTCCTCAGTCAGTACCCGGCAGTGGAGATTCGCGCAATTCTGGTTGATCGGGTGGTGTCGATGCTGGATGAAGGGGTTGATGTCGCCGTGCGCATTGGCCCCCTGCCCGATTCCTCGTTGACGGCAATCCCCGTCGGCAGCGTGCGGCGCATGGTGTGCGCCTCCCCCGCCTACATCGCCGAACATGGCACGCCACAGCACCCGGACGACTTGCGCCACCACTCGACCATCTCGACCTCCGCATCAGAACGAGCACCTCAGTGGCAGTTTCGAGTTGATGGCCACGACTACTCAGTAGACGTCGGCTCAAGGCTCAGCCTTACGTCATTCCAGGCTGCCATCGGCGCAGCCGTGCAGGATTGGGGGCTGACCCAGGTGCCGTATTACCAGATACGCGAGCACCTGCGGGATGGGAAACTGGCCTGTGTGCTGGAAGCATTCGAGATCGAACCGGAGCCGGTCCACGTGGTGTATCTGGAGGGCCGACGCGGCTCGTCCAAAGTACGCTCCTTTGTGGATTTCTGTGTCGAGGCGCTGCGCCAGGATCTGCGGTTTGAAGGCGGTATTGCTTGAAGGTGACTCTTTCAAACATCGCATCAATTGTGCCCTGAAACGCGTAGCCTGTAGGAGCTCACCGAGGTTACGAGGCCAGCGATGGCGGAGTGTCAGACAAACCGCCATCGCTGGCCTCGTGACCTCGGTGAGCTCAGATGCGTTTCAACTCATTAAATTATATTTTTAGCGAACAAGCGGTTTTCATGGGTTTCATTTTGAAAAGTGAAAGACGTCGAACCCAGACATTCGTAGCCTTGCCGAGGATAAAAGCCGACCGCTCACTCATTGCCAACCCAGACCGTGGCCCATAGCAATGACGCACCTCCAAGCCGCGCATATTCTTCGGCGCGTTGAAGCAACTTGTAGCCCACGCCTCGTCCGGTAAACCTTTCCTGTACGTACAGACGCTTTAACTCCGCGGCACTCGAATCGCCAATCACCTCATGATCAGTTCGCAAGGCAACCTGTGCGAAACCGACAAGATGATGATTAACCTCAGCCACAACGATCAACGTATCGGGCTGGGCAATGATTTTTGAAATCGTATCCGGCAAGAAGGCATCAAGCGCTTCCTGAGCAATTGCGTCCCGGATTCCTTCGGTGGAATACGTATCGAGAAAAACCTGCATGCCGAGCACACCGATAGACAGTGCGTCCTGTGGGGTGGCGGCACGGGTGATGACTTGAGTGGTATGGGGGTCAGTCATTCAGATACTTTGCTCAGGTTCGAAACGCTTGAGGGGTCACAAATATTCAAAGAGCCAAAATATCGAGATTCAACCGGTGAACCCAACCTCAGGCGCTCTTGAAGGAGCAATCACTATAAGTCATGCAGGGCTAGCCGACTCATAAGGGCATCAACAGAGATGAGCTTGCCTTGCTCTTTGTCCCGAGATGCCAAGGCCATGAGTTTGATCAACGCGATGGTTTCATCTCGGTGCTTGCGCGCTGCGCAGGACTCAATTACATAGGCTGGAAGACCATGTTTCGTTATTACAATCGGCTCGGATACGTCAAGCGTCGCCGCGTTTTTCCTCAGGTAGCTGATGGTTTCAACCCGCATACGCAATTGCATCCCGGTGTTCGTGAATAAGTTTTATGGTCTCTCGTAGCACTGATTCCGACGGCGAAAATAATCAATTGTAGGAGCTGCCGAAGGCTGCGAAAGCGGTGTGTCAGTCTTTACCGATTCGCAGCCTTCGGCAGCTCCTACAGAGAGCGTGCGGATATCTTAAACACCCAAAAAACCAACATGTAATACATATCTAAAGCCATACAAAAAACACCCGATGCTAGCGTGATTTCTCATTCACGTTCAGCAGGATTCACCGATGTACGCTATCGATTACAACAGCTACAGAGCCACAAAAAGCTTCAATCACCGCACCCGTTTTCTGGTCATGCATTACACCGCCTGTAACTTCCGACAATCAGTCGCTGCGCTCACCGGCCCGTCAGTCAGTTCGCATTATCTTGTCCCGGACCCAAGCGATAAAACCTACACCGACGCGGGTTTCACCGACATGCGCATCTTCAACCTCGTCGATGAAGGCGAACGCGCATGGCATGCAGGCGTCAGCGGATGGGCGAAGCGTTACAACCTTAACGACACTGCCATCGGGGTAGAAATCGTTTATGTGGCCACCGAAGACAAAGGCGTTTTCACGTTCCCGCCGTACAACTCCACGCAAATAGAGGCAGTCAAAGAGCTGGCAAAGAACATTCTCCAGCGTTACCCGGACATATCGCCGGTTAACGTCGTCGGCCACAGTGATATCTCCATCGGCAGAAAAAGCGACCCCGGTGCCGCATTCCCCTGGAAAGAACTTCACGATGCCGGTATTGGCGCCTGGTATGACGAGGCAACCAAACAAAACTATCAGGCACAGTTCAGCTGCGCCATGCCCGCCAAAGCCGACATGATCGCGAAACTAGGCCTTTACGGGTATGACACAACCGCTGCGATGACTGAAAGTGGATACAAGAAGCTGATCCGGGCATTCCAGCTGCATTTCCGCCCGAAAAAATATGACGGCGTGGTGGACGCTGAAACGGCGGCGGCGCTGTATGCACTGGTGGATAAATACTTTCCGGGGAAGATAACAAAGCAGGTGTATGTTTAAGGAGATAGCGGCGTAAATAGATTCACAGACGATGCAGCACGATATTCAGGAAAACCTGAACGCTGATCAGAATTGGATTTTTTGCTAAACCCGCCAGAGCTGGCGAGCTTTAGAGATAGGTGGTAACCCCACCAGCCACACCCCGGCACACAATGTTCCCGCTGTGGCTGCTTCCTTCCGGATCTGACCAGGTTCACGGGTAATCGTTGCGGGGGGACCGATGGGGTCACCATAACGACACTCACCTGTCGGCGAGCCGCGCCATTGTACCGGTCTGGCGCGAAGTTACAACCCGTAATGCGGGATAAAAATTCGATAGCGCTCAAGCACTTGTGTGACGGGGGCTGGGTAGCTTGCAGCGCTCGGAATCGGGGCTTATAGTCGCGCCGTCACTGCACATCAGTGATCGGGTGTGGAAGCCCGGCTGTTCAAAGAGTACAGAAGCTTTTACCAATCATCGGGGCCATAAGGTGTCCGATGGCTGTGTTATGGCGGCTGTGCGCTGGGGCACCTTCGGGTGCGCCGGGTTCTCTTTGACCGGTCTTCCACACCCGCGCACAGCTGCCACCCACTCATGTGGAAGTGAGTTTTTGGCAGCTCCACCTCACAAAGAGAATGCCATTAATGTTCAAGATCACTCCAAATCCTCCTGCCCCATCCGTTCGGGGAGGTGCAGCATGAATCGCTTCGTCCCCCTCAAGAGCAACAACACAGACAGCCCGGTGATGCACATGGACACCCAGGCACCGCTGGATTTTCTGTTTGCCAGCGCAGACCGGCGCCTTCGCATGGCGCGGCATTTATTGGAAACGCTGGACGGCGCAGACGAGTGCGACGTGCGTTGCATCGCCAATGCCGCATTGATGCTGTTGAGCGATGGCTGTGATGCGTTAACAGTCGTTGAGAAGCAGATATTTAGCCCGCCCTCTCCATGCACTTCTGTCAGACACTGAGCCATACTGCGCACCGCCTACTTTTCTCGTCAGACGGTGCGATTTAGCAGTGATGAAAACGCAAGTTGTGAGCTACGAAACACTGAACGAAGTGCAGCGCCAGCAACTGGATGCGCTGGAGATTTTGCCGGAGCAGCTGCCGTTTTCCGGGGATATTTACTGCGCGTTGAATACCTTGCTGGTCCGGCCAAGTCCGAATATTCAGGGTGTGGCGTTGCTGGCGGATGACAAGCCGGTGGGCTTTTTACTGCTCAAGCGCGGGGAGTTCTTACCGCACTGGGCGGTGGAAGGCTCGGCGACGTTGCATGCGCTGCAGATAGATCATCGGGTTCAGGGGAAAGGTCTGGGCAAGGTGTTTTTGCAGGGGTTGCCGCAGGTGGCGCGCACGACGTGGCCGGATATCGGGCAACTAATGTTGTCGGTGGATGCGGATAATCTGGCGGCGCTGAATTTGTATGTCGGCCAAGGTTGGGTGGATACCGGTGAGGCGTACAAGGGGCGGATCGGGTATGAGCGGCGATTGGTGTTAGACCTGTAGACGTAGATCACCTGTGGGAGCATCAAGCTCATGCAGGACCTGTGGGACCGAATTTATTCGGGAAAGGGCCGGCAGATTCAACACTTCTGTCGCCTGACAAGACGCATTCGCGAATGAATTCGCTCCCACCGGGATCAACCCTTGCAGGCCAACATAGAACCCCCACAGAGAACAGGCGTACAGCCAGTACCACTGCGCCGTCAGACCTATAGGATTTAAAAAAACCTATAGGTCAATGAGGTTTTTAGAGCGCCAACTCAGCCACAACCGCTGCCAGCGCTTTGGCCGGGTCGGCGGCCTGGCTGATCGGGCGGCCGATGACGAGGTAGTCGGAGCCTGCGTCCAGCGCCTGACGCGGAGTCAGGATGCGGCGTTGGTCGTCCTGGGCGCTGCCGCTCGGGCGGATGCCTGGGGTAACCAATTGCAAGGCCGGGTGTGCAGCTTTCAGGGCCTGGGCTTCCAGCGCAGAACACACCAGACCGTCCATACCAGCCTTTTCAGCCAATGCAGCCAGGCGCAGTACTTGCACTTGCGGGTCGACGTCCAGGCCGATCCCGGCCAGGTCTTCGCGCTCCATGCTGGTCAGCACGGTCACGCCGATCAGCAAAGGCTGCGGGCCAGTGCGCTGGTCGAGCACTTCACGGCAGGCCGCCATCATGCGCAGGCCGCCGGAACAATGGACGTTGACCATCCACACCCCCATCTCGGCCGCCGCTTTGACCGCCATGGCGGTGGTGTTGGGGATGTCGTGGAATTTGAGATCAAGGAACACTTCGAAGCCCTTGTCACGCAGGGTTTCGACGATGTCCGAAGCGCAACTGGTAAACAGCTCCTTACCGACTTTAACGCGGCAGAGCTTGGGATCCAGCTGGTCAGCCAGCTTCAAAGCGGCGTCACGGGTCGGGAAATCCAGGGCGACGATGACAGGAGTCTGGCAGACGGACATGAGCGGGTTCTCTGGTAAGTCGAAATCGGCGCGCATTGTATCCGAACCTTACAGCAGACGGTATTCGAACCGCCCAACTGAATCGATTCTCCCCAATGAATACGCCCTAAAGCGGACATAACCCTGCCCTGCCCGCACCAAAGCCGCACCCTCTTGGCGCGCACAAACGAGAACCGTTCTGCAAACGACGCGTTTGGGACCAATACGACTATGGTTCATTGAGTGGCATGGCGACTGCAACAGGATGTTTCGATGATTCCACAGACTTCAGGGAGCTGCTCATGAACACACAACTCAAACCCACGCTGGGTACGCTGCATTTATGGGGGATTGCGGTAGGGCTGGTGATTTCCGGCGAATACTTCGGCTGGAGTTACGGCTGGGGCGTGGCCGGGACATTGGGCTTTCTGGTCACTTCGTTGATGGTTGCGTTGATGTACACCTGTTTCATCTTCAGTTTTACCGAACTGACCACGGCCATCCCTCACGCGGGTGGGCCTTTTGCCTACAGCCGTCGGGCCTTCGGTGAAAAAGGCGGGCTGATTGCAGGCCTGGCCACCTTGATTGAATTTGTATTTGCGCCGCCAGCGATTGCGATGGCCATCGGCGCCTATCTGAACGTGCAGTTTCCGGGGCTTGATCCCAAGCTGGCGGCGGTCGGCGCTTACATCGTGTTCATGACCCTGAATATTCTGGGCGTGAAACTGGCTGCGACCTTCGAGCTGGTGGTCTGCATTCTTGCAGTGGCCGAGTTGCTGGTGTTTATGGGCGTGGTCGCTCCGGCGTTCAGCTTCAGTAATTTCGCGCTCAACGGCTGGGCCGGTTCCGACACCTTTGGTGCTCCGGCGATTGCCGGTATGTTTGCGGCGATCCCCTTTGCGATCTGGTTCTTCCTGGCCATTGAAGGCGCGGCCATGGCCGCCGAAGAAGCCAAGGACCCCAAGCGCACGATTCCAAAAGCTTATGTCAGCGGCATCCTGACCTTGGTGATTCTAGCCATGGGCGTCATGCTTTTTGCGGGCGGCGTGGGCGACTGGCGCACCCTGTCGAACATCAACGACCCTCTGCCACAAGCGATGAAAACCGTGGTTGGCGAGAACTCCGGCTGGTTGCACATGCTGGTCTGGATCGGCCTTTTCGGTCTTGTAGCCAGTTTCCACGGCATCATCATGGGCTACTCCCGCCAGTTCTTCGCACTGGCTCGCGCGGGTTACCTGCCCTCCTCGCTGGCCAAACTGTCGCGTTTCCAGACACCACACCGCGCCATCATCGCGGGCGGCCTGATTGGTATCGCGGCGATCTACAGCGACGGCCTGGTCAATCTCGGCGGCATGACCCTGACAGCAGCCATGATCACCATGGCGGTCTTCGGCGCCATCGTGATGTACATCATGAGCATGCTCAGCCTGTTCAAACTGCGTAAAACCGAACCGTCGCTGGAGCGCACCTTCCGTGCACCGGGTTACCCGATCGTGCCGGGCATTGCCCTGGCGCTGGCGGTGGTGTGCCTGATTGCGATGGCCTGGTTCAACGCACTGATCGGCCTGATCTTCCTTGCCTTTATGGTGGTGGGCTTCGTCTACTTCAGCCTGACGGCGCAATCACGCGCCGACGCTCCGGCTGACGCGATGCTGACCGGGCTTTAAATAACGACGCGATCAGGGCACAGGGCTAGACTTGAACCATTGGGCGGCGCGGCTGCTCAAACGGTTACATAAGAAAGGAGAGCCCTATGCCCTGGTATGCCTGGTTAATTCTGCTGGTTGCAATTGGTTCGATCGTGGGCGGTTTGATGGTCTTGCGCCAATCTGCGCAGAAGCTGCCACTGACCGATGAGCAACTCAAACGTGTCCACGAGCGCAATGCCGAGATGGATGCCAAAGAAGCCAAGGATCGCTAGAACTGAAAAAAGACGGTGCCATTGGCACCGTCTTTTTTATTGGGCGTTTGCCTGAGTGCGCTCGGTAGCCACGGCGCGGTGGCTGGTCAATGGCAGTACGGCGATTCGAAACGGCTGAAAGATTTTCAGCATCTGCCCGTTGTCCCGCAGTTGCTGGAGCAGCAGATCGAACTGCGCGCCGCTGATAGGTGCCTTGGGGCGCAGCAGGGCGAAATGCCGGTAGGTTTGATCGACTCGCTCCGAGACCAGTAACTGAGCAGCTTCCGTCCGGTTGCGCGCCATGAAGTCGCTGAGGTACGAACGCGTTACCAGCGCAATGTCCGCACGGTCGCGCATGACCATCAACAGATTGCTGTCATGGGAATAGGTCAGCGTGGATTCAAAATGCTCGCTGAGGTACTTCGGGTCTGCGTTGAACTGCGCAAACGCGTAGTGATAGCCGCTGAACAGGGCTAACCGCTTGCCGTGCAGATCATCAAAATAGCTCTGGGTACGACCTTCCACCTTCCGAGCAACAAAGATCTCGGCATCTTCGAGCTTCATGTCGACCGCTTCATGGGGGATGCTCTGCCAATCCCAATCGGGATTTTCAAATATCGCCATGTCGATGCGACCTTGCTCGAAATCACGAAACCGGCGCGGAATAGAAGTCGGTACCAGCACGAACTGATAATCACGCTGGGCAGCATTCAGGGCCGCCACCAGCTCAGGCAACAGCCCGGTGTCTGCACCTTTTTCCGGCCGGATGGTGTAAGGCGGGAAATGCGCCGCACCAATTCTTACTACCTGCGCAGCACTCACCGGCATGGCGAGTAGTGCTGCAGCGCTTACCCACAAGGCTCGCGAAGCCATTCGCACAGACAAAAACTTCAAGACTGCGCACCCCTGAAATTGATCAACCCTAGGTGTTTTTTGGTTTTAAAACAATGAGCAAATAGTGCAAAGCGGGGTTAATTATCCCTAAGTGCCATCATTAGCGCTTCATCCGCTAATTGATCCAGCGTCATGCTGCCTTGAGGCCTGAACCAGGTCGTCGTCCAGGACAACGCACCTGTCAAAAAGCGCCGCGTCACGAACACATCTCCTTTGATGAAACCGGCGTCCTTGGCCTCCCCCAGCACTTTTAGCCAGAGTTGTTCATAGAGATCACGCAACGCCAGAACGTGTGCCTGACCTTCAGCTGACAGCGACCGCCATTCATAAACCAGCACGGCCATGGCCTCACCACTGCCGCCCATGATCGATTGCAACTCACAGCGAATCAACGCCAGCACGCGCTCGCGCACAGTGCTGACTTCAACCAGTGCGGCACGCATCAACGCGGTGTTGTAGATGATGGTTTCTTCCATCACGGCGCGCAGGATCTCGTCCTTGCTTTTGAAGTGATGGAAGATGCTGCCTGACTGGATACCGACTGCACTGGCCAGATCACGCACGGTAGTGCGCTCATACCCCTTGTTGCGGAACAGGTGCGCCGAGACCTGCAACAACTTGCCCCGGGCGCTTTCCGGATCAGTGAGCTGGCCTGCGTCGACCAACTCACGCATGACCAATAGAGCTTGCTGCTCGTTCACGGTGGTTTCTCTCCAAACAGCACTCGAACTTCTGAACTTGCGACGTGATCGCTGTTGGAGCGAGGCTTGCCCGCGAATCAGGCGACGAGATGAACCCAGCTACACCGCGTTATCGTTCTTCGCGGGCAAGCCTCGCTCCAACATGAAAAGTCGATCCTGCATGGCCCAGACGACACCGAACCAAGACCGCAATCAATCATTACGCTTTAAGCAATCTCACATGCCCAGCAATCTATGCCTGCCCGCACAACCAAGCAAGCGCTAGGCCAATAAATAAATCACGCGCTGGCTGATCAACGGTCGCCTCAAATCGTTTTCAGCACTTCCACAACCAAGCGCTTGCTTGGTAGTCTCGCCTGACTGTCTCGGGACCACGGAGGTCGACCATGAGCAAGCATCTGCGCATCGGCTGTGCGAGCGCCTTCTGGGGAGATACCAGCACGGCCGCCGCGCAACTGGTTGAAGCCGGCAAGCTGGATTATCTGGTATTTGATTATCTGGCCGAGATCACCCTGTCATTGATGGCCGGGGCACGGATAAAAAACCCGGACGCAGGCTATGCGACAGACTTCATCGATGTCCTGACACCGCTCCTCGGCAGCATTGCCGAACAGAAGATCCGCGTGATCAGCAACGCAGGCGGCATCAATCCCGCCGCTTGCGCCGCTGCGCTGCAAAGGGCCTGTGACACCTCAGGCGTGGCCCTGAAGATCGCCGTTTTAAACGGCGATAACCTGCAACCACAGTTCGCACATCTCAAGAAAGCCGATATCCGCGAGATGTTCAGCGGCGCCCCGCTACCCGCTATGTGCGTGTCGATCAACGCCTACCTCGGCGCTCCTGGCATCGTCGCCGCCCTGCAACAAGGTGCCGACATCGTGATCACCGGCCGTGTGGTCGACAGTGCGGTGGTCAGCGCGGCGCTGGTTCACGAGTTCGGCTGGCAGTGGGACGATTACGACCGCCTGGCGCAAGCGGCACTGGCTGGCCACATCATCGAGTGCGGCGCGCAATGTACGGGCGGCAACTTCACTGACTGGCAGGATGTGCCGGACTACGAGCACATCGGTTTCCCTATTGTTGAGGTCAGCGAAGACGGGACATTCGTCGTCTGCAAACCAGAAGGCCCCGGCGGGCTGATTTCGCCGTTGAGCGTTGGCGAACAGTTGCTGTACGAAATCGGCGACCCACGCGCTTATCAGCTGCCCGATGTGGTGTGCGACTTCACTCAAGTGCACCTCGAACAGTCCGGCGAGAACCGGGTCCGGATCAAGGGCGCTCGCGGTTTTTCACCCAGTGATCAATACAAGGTTTCGGCGACCTGGCCCGATGGCTTTCGCTGCACCGCCAGTTGCCTGCTGGCGGGCATCGACGCAGTCGCCAAGGCACAGAGAGTCGGTCAGGCGATCATCAGCAAGACCAGTGAGATGTTCGAGCAACGCGGCTGGGCGCCTTACAGCGAAGTAAACATCGAGTTACTGGGCAGTGAGGCGACTTACGGCCCCCACGGCAAACGCCAGGACAGCCGTGAAGTGGTGATCAAGCTGGCCGTCCGTCATCCGCAAAAAGAAGCACTGATTCTGTTCTCCCGGGAAATTGCCCAGGCCGCCACCGGCATGGCCCCGGGACTGACCGGCATTGTCGGTGGCCGGCCCACGGTGTACCCGGTGATCCGGCTGTTTTCGTTTCTGGTGGATAAGTCGGTTTGCAGCCTGAGCGTCGAGATGAGCGGTCAGGCTCTGCCCTGCTGTTTACCCGATGTTCACCGGCTCGACCCGCTGGAACTGGCCGAAGACCTGCAACCGCCCGCGCCACAAGGCCAGGCCGACGCCAGCGTGCCATTGATTCGCTTGGCGGTGGCGCGCTCCGGGGACAAAGGCAACCACAGCAATATCGGGGTCATGGCGCGGCGTGCGGAGTACCTGCCATGGATCGCCGAAAGCCTGACGACCGCAGTGGTGGTGGACTGGATGCGCCATGTGCTGGACCCGATACAGGGCCGCGTCGAGCGCTGGTATCTGCCGGGCAGCCACAGCTTGAACTTTCTGCTGGAAAACGCTCTGGGTGGCGGCGGTGTTGCCAGCCTGCGTATTGACCCGCAAGGCAAGGCATTTGCCCAGCAATTGCTGGAGATAGAAATCGCAGTGCCGCAATGGGTGGCGGATGAGGTTAGTTGATGGCCCGGTGTCATAGCACCGCGCTGCCTCGCGGCAAACACAGGACCTGTAGGAGCTGCCGAAGGCTGCGATCGCGGTGTATCAGGATAAATGCTTCGCAGCCTTCGGCAGCTCCTACAAAAAATGCCTTTCAGTCCAGAAGGCCAGACGTGATTGACCTGCCATCTGCAGTGCTCTTGTCGCGAGCAAGCTCAGTTCCCACAGAGAACTATAAAAAGAGGTGATCAATGGCTTACAACTCCGTGTTCAAACCTGACCTCTTCGCCGGGCGGACGATTTTGATCACCGGTGGCGGCAGTGGCATTGGTCGCTGCACCGCCCACGAACTGGCAGCGCTGGGTGCTCATGTATTGCTGGTCGGGCGCAAGCCGGAAAAGCTCGAGCAGGTCTGCACCGAAATTCAGCAGGACGGCGGCCAGGCCCACGGCTACAGCTGCGACATCCGCGAGGAGGCGTCGGTGCAAGCGCTGATCAGCACACTCATCGACGCTCACGGCCCGCTGCATGGCCTGGTCAATAACGCTGGCGGCCAGTTCCCCTCCCCCTTGTCGGCGATCAATCAAAAAGGTTTTGAAACCGTACTGCGCAGTAATCTGGTGGGCGGTTTCCTGATGGCCCGGGAAGTCTTCAACCAGAGCATGAGCAAGCACGGCGGCGCCATCGTCAACATGCTGGCCGATATGTGGGGCGGCATGCCGGGCATGGGGCACTCGGGCGCAGCGCGCTCAGGCATGGACAACCTGACCAAGACCGCCGCCTTCGAATGGGGCCACGCGGGAGTGCGCGTGAATGCCGTCGCGCCGGGCTGGATTGCTTCCAGTGGCATGGACACCTATCAAGGCGCGTTCAAAGCAGTGATCCCGACCTTGCGCGAGCACGTGCCGCTCAAACGCATCGGCAGCGAATCCGAAGTCAGCGCCGCCATCGTCTTTCTGCTCAGCCCGGCAGCCGCGTTTATCAACGGCAGCACGTTGCGTATCGACGGCGGTGCCAGTCTGGGCAATCGCACCTGGCCGCTTTATCCGGCGGCCCGTAGCGAGGCTTATAACGGTTTTCATCGTGCCACCTTGCCTGACGTGCTCAAAGGGGAGGAATAAGCCATGCCGGTGATTGAGTCACAACTGGACACCCACAGTTCAAGCTTCGCCACCAACCGTGAGGCGATGCTGATCGGGATTGCTCAAGTCAGGCAACTGGAGCAGGTGCTGCTGGATAAAGCCGCCGCGGCCAAAGACAAATTCCGCCAGCGCGGCCAGCTGTTGCCTCGCGAGCGCCTGAACCTGCTGCTGGACCCCGGCGCGCCATTCCTGGAACTGTCCTCGCTGGCGGGCTACAAGCTGCATGACGACAAGGACGGCAGCCAGGCAGGCGGCGGCCTGATCGCCGGGATTGGTTACGTGTCCGGAGTGCGGGTGTTGGTGGTGGCCAATAACAGCGCGATTCGGGGCGGGACCATTTCCCCGAGCGGTCTGAAAAAGTCCCTGCGGCTGCAGCAAATCGCTGTCGAAAATCGTCTGCCAGTGGTCACGCTGGCGGAAAGTGGCGGCGCCAACCTTAACTATGCCGCCGAGATTTTCGTTGAAGGCGCACGAGGCTTTGCCAATCAGGCGCGCATGTCGGCCATGGGCTTGCCGCAGATCACCGTGGTTCACGGCTCGTCCACGGCGGGCGGCGCTTATCAACCGGGGCTTTCCGATTACGTCGTGGTCGTACGCGGCAAGGCTCGCCTGTTTTTGGCGGGGCCACCGCTGCTCAAGGCTGCTACCGGGGAAATTGCCACGGATGAAGAACTGGGCGGCGCCGAGATGCACGCTCAGGTGGCGGGCACCGCAGAGTATCTGGCAGAGGACGACGCCGACGGTCTGCGCATCGTGCGCGAAATCATTAGCCTGCTACCGTGGAATGCACAGCTGCCAGTGCGTCCGCCCAAGGTCTATCAGGAGCCGCTGTACCCCATCGATGACCTGCTCGGCTTGATCCCCAACGACCCGAAAAAGCCTTACGACGTCCGGGAAATACTTGCCCGGCTGGCCGATGGCTCGCAGTTTCTGGAGTTCAAGGGCGAGTACGACAGCCAGACGATGTGTGGCCATTTGCACATCCAGGGTCGGCCTTGCGGTGTGATCGGTAACAACGGCCCGATCACCGCCAAGGGCGCGAGCAAAGCGGCGCAGTTCATTCAGTTGTGCGACCAGAGTCAGACGCCATTGTTATTTCTGCATAACACCACGGGGTTCATGGTCGGTACCGAGTCCGAGCAGCAAGGCGTGATCAAGCACGGGGCGAAGATGATTCAGGCGGTGGCCAACGCCAGAGTGCCGAAACTCACCCTGGTGGTCGGCGGTTCCTACGGGGCAGGCAATTACGCCATGTGCGGGCGGGGGCTGGACCCACGGTTCATCTTCGCCTGGCCCAACAGCCGTACGGCCGTCATGGGCGGCGCACAAGCGGGCAAGGTGCTGCGTATCGTCACCGAGGCCAAGCAGCTCAAGGCCGGCATCGAAGTTGATCCCAAGATGCTCGATATGCTGGAGCAGGTCACCGCGCAGAAGCTCGACAGCCAGTCCAGCGCGCTTTACGGCACCGCCAGCCTGTGGGACGACGGCCTGATCGACCCGCGAGACAGCCGCACGCTGCTGGGTTTCCTGCTGGATATCTGTGAAGAAGCGGCGGTCAGGCCGTTGCAGGGCAACAGTTTTGGGGTGGCGCGGTTTTAGAACCGCTCTGGAATCGCGCCAGACAAACAACATACTAACCACTGAATTGAAATGCATTTTCTGTAGGAGCTGCCGAAGGCTGCGAGACATTGATCCTGCCACACCGCCATCGCAGCCTTCGGCAGCTCCTACAGGCCCAGTGTTCGTATCAGGGACCAAGGTCAATCTCCTACAGGGAGATAGCTGTTCATTGGATGAGTTGTTTGTCAGCCATTGCTGTGAAAACAATCGTAAGGAGAACAATAAAAAATGCTCATCACATCCGAACACGAAGCCCTGCGCCGTACGGTGCGCAGTTTTGTCGATAACGACATCAACCCCCATGTCGATGAATGGGAGAAAGCCGGTCGCTTTCCCATCCACGAGATTTTCCGTAAAGCCGGTGAGTTGGGGTTGCTGGGGATTTCCAAGCCCGAACAGTTCGGCGGCATGGCACTGGATTACAGCTACTCGATTGTCGCTGCCGAAGAATTCGGCACGGTGCATTGCGGTGGCATCCCCATGGCCATTGGCGTGCAGACTGACATGTGCACCCCGGCGCTGGCCCGCTTCGGCTCCGACGAGTTGCGTGACGAATTTCTGCGCCCCGCCATCGCGGGCGAACAGGTAGGTTGCATCGGCGTATCCGAAGTCGGGGCGGGCTCGGATGTCGCGGGCCTCAAGACCAGCGCCCGTAAAGACGGCGACGACTATGTGATCAATGGCAGCAAGATGTGGATCACCAATTCGCCCAGTGCCGACTTCATCTGCCTGCTGGCCAACACATCGGATGACAAACCCCACGTCAACAAGTCGCTGATCATGCTGCCCATGAATACCCCCGGCATCAGCCTGAGCCAGCCTCTGGACAAGCTGGGCATGCGCAGTTCGGAAACGGCTCAGGTGTTTTTCGATGAAGTGCGCATTCCGCAACGTAACCGGATCGGTCATGAGGGTGCCGGGTTCATGATGCAAATGCTGCAGTTTCAGGAAGAACGCCTGTTCGGTGCCGCGAACATGCTTAAAGGCCTGGAGCACTGCATAGACAGCACCATCGAGTACTGCCGCGAGCGCCACACGTTCGGCAAGGCGCTGATCGACAATCAGGTCATTCATTTCCGCCTGGCCGAGCTGCAAACCGAAATCGAGTGCTTGCGGGCACTGGTCTATCAAGCCACCGAGCTGTACATCAAAGGTCGCGACGTGACTCGCCTGGCGTCCATGGCCAAGCTCAAGGCCGGGCGTCTGGGACGGGAGGTCACCGACAGTTGCCTGCAATACTGGGGCGGCATGGGCTTCATGTGGGAAAACCCGGTGTCCCGGGCGTACCGCGATGTACGTCTGGTGTCGATTGGCGGCGGCGCTGACGAAATCATGCTGGGCATCATCTGCAAGCTGATGGGCATTCTGCCGGGGAAAAAACCATGAGCCTGCTGCCAGAGTACGAAACGCTGATACTCGATCGGCATAGAGGCGTTTTGCACATCACCCTCAACCGCCCCCAGGCCCGTAATGCCATGAGCCTGCAAATGGTCAGCGAGTTACGTGCGGTTTTCAGCGCTGTACGCGACGATGGCCTGACCCGGGTCATCGTCATGGCAGGCGCGGGCGGGCATTTTTGCGCCGGGGCCGACATCAAGGACATGGCGCAGGCCCGGCAACACGGCCCGCACGCTTATAAAAGCCTGAATCGCGCATTCGGCAGCCTGCTTGAAGACGCGCAAAACCTGCCGCAAACCTTGATCGTCGTGCTCGACGGTGCGGTGCTGGGCGGCGGCATGGGGCTGGCGTGCGTCAGCGATATCGCGATTGCTCATCAACAGGCGCAATTTGGCCTGCCGGAAACCAGCCTCGGCCTGCTGCCCGCGCAGATCGCACCGTTCATGGTCAAGCGCATCGGCCTTTCGCAAACCCGACGGCTGGCGCTGACCGCCGCCCGTTTCGACGGGGAACAGGCCGCACGTCTGGGGCTGGTGCATTTTGTGGAACGCGATAATCAGGCCATGGCCGAACGTCTGAGTGAGGTCCTGGATCAAGTGCTGCGCTGTGCACCGGGAGCCAATGCCGCTACCAAGGCGTTGCTGCTGGCGACTGAACATACGCCAATGACTCAATTGCTGGATCAGGCTGCAGAAGCATTCAGTGCCGCGGTCGGCAGCCCGGAAGGAATGGAGGGGACGCTGGCGTTCATGCAAAAACGCGACCCTGTCTGGATCCCCCAACGCTAACGATGCTGACCGAGGGAGCACACCATGCCCGCATTCAACAAGATCCTTATTGCCAACCGTGGCGAAATCGCCTGCCGCGTGATCAGCACTGCGCGCAATCTGGGCTATCGCACGGTGGCCGTTTTCAGCGCCGCCGACAGTGATGCCCGGCACGTGCAAATGGCCGACGAAGCGGTGTGCATCGGCGCGCCGACGGTGCAGCAGTCGTATCTGAACATCGACGTCATCCTGGACGCGGCCCGGCGCAGCGGAGCCGATGCCATTCATCCCGGCTATGGTTTTCTCTCAGAAAACGCTGAGTTTGCCCGCGCCTGCGCAGCAGCCAATCTGGTGTTCATCGGCCCCAG
Source organism: Pseudomonas viridiflava (assembly GCF_900602065.1). Classification (GTDB taxonomy): domain Bacteria; phylum Pseudomonadota; class Gammaproteobacteria; order Pseudomonadales; family Pseudomonadaceae; genus Aquipseudomonas. The sequence continues at coordinate 91,049 of NZ_UWFN01000263.1, forward strand.
CGCCGAGGCCATTGAACTGATGGGCAGCAAGCGCCTGTCAAAACTGGCCATGCTTAAGGCCGGGGTGCCCTGCATCGACGGATATCAGGGTGCAGAGCAGGACGACGTGACCTTGAGCCGCGAAGCCGAACGCATCGGTTATCCGCTGATGATCAAGGCCAGCGCGGGTGGCGGCGGTCGCGGTATGCGTCTGGTCGAGCACCCGGACCAATTGCTCGAACGGATCAACACTGCGCGCTCCGAGGCGCAGAACGCCTTCGGTTCAGGCGAGCTGATCCTGGAGCAGGCACTGATCAATCCGCGCCACGTGGAAATGCAGATTTTCGGCGACAGCCACGGCAACCTGGTTTATCTCGGCGAACGTGATTGCTCGGTTCAGCGCCGCCACCAGAAAGTCATCGAGGAAGCGCCCTGCCCCGTGGTCGACGCGGGGCTGCGTGAGGCCATGGGTGCGGCCGCCTTGCAAGCCGGGCGGGCCGTGAGCTATTTGGGCGCTGGCACCGTAGAATTCCTGCTGGCCAGTGACGGCCAGTTTTACTTTCTGGAAATGAACACCCGCTTGCAGGTGGAGCATCCCGTTACAGAGATGATCACTGGTCTGGACCTGGTGGCCTGGCAAATCAAGGTGGCCTCTGGTGAAGCCCTGCCCTTGCAGCAAGAACAGATCCAGCTCAACGGCCACGCTATTGAAGCGCGCCTGTATGCCGAAGACCCGGCGCAGGGCTTTCTGCCCCAGACTGGCCGGGTCTTGCGGTGGCAGCCTTTGCTGTTCGACGGCATCAGGGTCGATCACGGCTTGAGCGAGGACCAGACTGTCAGCCCTTTCTACGACCCCATGCTCGGCAAAATCATCGCCCACGGCGCCACGCGGGAAGAGGCCAGGCGCAAATTACTGCGGGCGATACAGGGCTGCGTGCTGCTGGGCGTTAACACCAATCAACGGTTGCTGACCAGCATTCTCAAGCACCCCGCGTTTATTGACTCCCACGTCGACACCGGTTTCATCGCGCAGCACCTGCACAACGACCCTTGCCTGCGCCCCGCGACGGCCCGCGCCAGTCAACTGGCCGTGGCGGCGGCATTGTTCTATCAAGGCTCTGCCAGCAGTCACCCTTCCAAACTGGCAGGCTGGAGTAATACTGGCCCGGAACAGCGCCGCTATCTGCTGGGGCTGGGCGAGCAGGTTCACGAGGTCGAACTCACCCGCAACGGCGCACGCCTGGACCTCAAGGTTCAGAACACGCTGATCAGCGTCCATGTGCTCAGCTACGACGCGCGTTCGGCCTGGGTCGAGGTCGATGGCGTGCGCAGCCAACAGGCGTGCTATCTGCTGGGCAAGCACCTGTGGCTGCACGACGATTCCGGAGCGTTACAACTGACCGATCGCACGCATGACGCGGTCGCTGGTCCGAATGTGACCCGTTCCGGCACGATCAGGGCACCGATGGACGGATCGATTGTCGATGTATTAGTCAGTGAGGGCGCCACCGTCAGCCAGGGGCAACTACTGATGGTGCTCGAAGCGATGAAAATGGAGCACCCGCTCAACGCTGCGATTGACGGCGTGATTCGCCAGATACAAGTGGTACCCGGTGATCAGGTCAAAGGGCGACAAGTTTTGCTGGAAGTCGCACCGATGGACGGATCCGGTTGAATGTGGCTACGCTTGATCCGAAATGGATCAATGATTTTGGACAGGAGCTTCAGATGCCGCACTGGTTGGTGATTGATCTGGAGGCCACGACCGAAGAAGGCGGCTGGCCGGTAGCAGAAATGGAGATCATCGAAATCGGGGCGACGCTGGTCAATCAGGACGGGCGTGAACTGGACCATTTCGAGCGTTTTGTGCGCCCGGTACGTCGGCCGTTGCTGACGCACTTTTGCAAGGAACTGACTCACATCAGCCAAAGCAACATCGACAGCGCTGCGCCGCTGACCACCGTGTGGCCCGCGTTCGAGCGCTGGATCAGCCACCATCAGGCGCGAGTCGTGGGCTGGGCGAGCTGGGGTGACTATGATCGCCAGCAGTTGGAGCAGGAGTGGCGGCAGCACAACCTGACCAGTTTTCTGAGCACGGTGCCCCACGTGAACCTCAAGCAACGCTTCGCCAAGGAGCGTCAATTGCAGCGGCCCATGGGACTGAACGGTGCCCTGCAACTGGCGGGTATGCAATTCAACGGTCAGCAACACCGGGCCCTGGTTGACGCCCGGAACACCGCTCGCCTGTTGCCGCTGATTCTTCCTAATTGATTGGCACTCGCGTTCTAAAGCGGGTGACGGCTTGAACAGGCTTGGGCATACTGGCCGCCCAAATTTCCAGCCCTTATCGAGGAATCGCCATGTTCAAAGTCAACGAGTACTTCGACGGCACCGTTAAATCCATTGCTTTCACTCAAGCTGAAGGGCAAGCCACGATTGGTGTGATGGCCGCGGGTGAATACGAGTTCGGTACTGCACAGCGCGAAATCATGCACGTCATCTCCGGCAGCCTGAGCGTGAAACTGCCAGACAGCACCGATTGGGAAACCTTCGCCACCGGGAGCCAGTTCAACGTCCCGGCCAATAGCAAGTTCCAGCTGAAAGTGGCTGTTGATACTGCTTATCTGTGTGAGTATCGCTAAGAAAACAAGAAATCCTGTGGGAGCGAATTCATTCGCGAATGGTTTTTCCTGACGGCAGATAAGTGTCGACAGTACTGACCCCTTCGCGAATAAATTCGCTCCCACGGAGCTAGCATTACCCGTCTCAAACCACCTCTTCCCCCCGCGCATTGAACTGCAACGCAGCGAGCCTGGCATACAGCGGGTTGCTGACGATGAGTTGCTGATGCGTGCCCACCGCAACCAACCGTCCTTGATCGATAACCGCAATCCGATCGGCGTTTTGCACCGTGGCCAGGCGATGGGCGATGACCAGCGTGGTTCGGCCTTTCATCAAGCCCGGTAACGCTTCCTGAATCAGATGTTCACTCTGGGCATCCAGCGCGCTGGTTGCTTCGTCCAGCAACAGAATTGGTGCATCCACTAACAACGCCCGAGCAATAGCCAGGCGTTGACGCTGCCCTCCGGACAATCCAAGCCCACCATCACCCAGATGAGTCTGATAACCCTCAGCCATCTGCAGAATGAATTCATGTGCATGAGCAATCCGCGCAGCGGCTTCTACCTGTTCTGTCGTGGCATTGGCATTCCCGTAGCGGATATTGTCTTCGACACTGCCGAAAAACAGCGCCGGGGTTTGCGACACCAAAGCAAAGCACCGGCGCAAATCCAGCGGATCAAGCTGGGCAATGGGCATACCGTCAATACAGATCTGACCTTGCTGCGGATCGTAGAAGCGCAGCAGCAGATCGAACAGCGTCGATTTACCCGCGCCCGAAGGGCCAACCAGCGCCAGGGTCTCTCCAGGCTCAATGCTCAGCGTCAGGTTGTCCACGGCCTTGTGCTCCGGACGAGACGGATAGCTGAAGCTCACGCCCTGTAAGTCCAGACGCCCGGTGACCCGCTCCGGCAATTGCAGCAGATCAGTGGCGGGAGGCGTGATCTCGCTTCTCGCCCGCAGCAACTCAGAGATCCGCTCGGCCGCCCCCGCCGCTCGCTGGAGTTCGCCAATCACCTCGCTCAAGGTGCCGAACGCGCTCCCCACAATCAGCGCGTAAAACACGAAGGCCGCCAGTTCACCGCTGGAGATCGTGCCGTCGATGACGTCCATGCCACCCACCCACAACATCACCGCCACAGCGCCTAATACCAACACGATCACCAGAGTAATCAGCCACGAACGCTGCAAGATACGCTTGCGAGCGGTCTGAAACGCATCTTCGGCAGTCTTGGCAAAGCGCGCCTTGTCCTGCTGCTGATGGTTGTAGGCCTGAACCGTCTTGATCTGGCCCAATGCTTCGGAAACGTAACTGCCGACATCGGCGACACGGTCCTGGCTTTCCCGGGAAAGGCTGCGCACACGACGACCAAAAATCAGGATTGGCGCGACCACTAACGGCAGCGCCACAACCACAATACTGGTGAGCTTGGGGTTGGTGATGAACAGCAGGACGATGCCGCCGATGACCATCAGGGCATTACGCAGGAACATCGACAGCGACGAACCGATCACCGACTGCAGCAACGTGGTATCAGCGGTCAGCCGTGACTGGATTTCCGAACTGCGATTATTTTCGTAAAAGCCCGGATGCAGGTTGATCAGGTGATCGAAGACTTTTTTACGCAAGTCCGCCACTACCCGCTCGCCAATCCACGACACCAGATAGAACCGTACAAAGGTGCCTGCTGCCAAACCCAGCACCAGCAGCATGAACAGGCCAATGGACTGGTTGAGCAGATGCGGTGAACGCGTCACGAAACCCTGATCGACCAGCATCTTGATGCCTTGCCCGATCGACAGGGTAATACCCGCCGTCACGATCAACGCCAGCAAGGCACCCACGGTTTGCCAGCGATAAGGAGCCATGAACTGCGCTGCCAGACGAATGGCCTGACGCTGACGACTGGAAAGCAATGAAGCCATGAAAGCTGAACCCGCATGAAAGGCTGAAGCCAGAGCCTACACCGGTTAAAGAAAGGATTTCTGTGCTTTTACCGCCTGGCAGGTCCTGATGAACTCTGGCGATAAGCCTTAGTCTGGATAGTTATGACCGCTGATACAGTCCCCTAGAGAGGAATGATCTAAGCGAAAGCTGGCGGTTACGTGCGGTTTCTGGTGGACTAAAAGCGCGCTTGATGTTGTCGAGGGATGTCACGGCAGAGTCATTGAACGCGATTAGTCTGGGCACAAACACCTGATGAAGGAGACAGGCCATGAGCTTGCAAGCAAACAGTAATGAAGTTCCGGTGGTACGAGCCAACCCGCAGCTGCCCGTGGGCGGCGCAATCCTGGACAAGGACGGGCGTGAAGTCGTGATTACTGAAGAGATGGTTCAGGCCGCCTGTCAGGAATGCGACAACAACTGGGTCACCCCTGAAAAACAAGATTAAGCAAAACCCGATTTTTTAGAACCCGACGTCACCGTCGGGTTTTTTCTGTCCGGAATTCGACCATTCAGGCAGGGACAACAACTGCGCCCAGTGCAGTGACCAGTTGCTGCAACGCATCGGACTGGCCATTGATACGCACCTTCAACCCTTCTATCTCGCGACGCGGCGGGTAGTGTTTGCGCAACAGATCGAATGCCACTGGCTGGCTCACCGAACCGACGAGGCTACGCCGGAAGTCGGCATCGTCACGGCGCGGGTCGTAGACGCCCCGACACAGGGTGTTCAAAGCCCAGACCGGATCGGTGTGCTCGTCCAGGGTGACTTCAGCCAGCCACGGTTTAGGCAGCAGGTCAGCAAGGCTGATCGAGGCTTCCTGCTCCAGAAAGCCACACAAGGCCTGATAAATCTGCGCAGTGCCCCGCTGCCGTCCGTCAAGGCTATAACCCGCGATATGCGGCGTGCCTATCACGCACAAGTCGGCCAGTGCGGTGTTGACCACCGGTTCGCCTTCCCATACGTCCAGCACGGCTTGCAGGTCTTCGCGATCAAGCAGCGTGTCGTGCAAGGCGGCGTTGTCGACGACTGCACCACGGCTGGCATTGATCAACCAACTGCCGTGTTTAAGCTGCTGCAAGCGCGATTTATCGAGCAGATGCCAGGTAGGGTGCTCCCCCCCCTTGTCCAGCGGGGTGTGCAGGCTGATCACATCGCAGCGCTGCAGGATTTCATCGAGGCTGACAAAGTCGCCGCCTTCTGCCGCCTGCCGGGGAGGATCGCAGACCAGTACATTCCAGCCCAGCGCCTTCAGAACCTTGATCAACCGCCCGCCCACCTGCCCCGCGCCGACTACGCCATAAGTACGCTGCGTCAGATCCACGCCTTCGATCTCTGCCAGGGTCAACAGGCTGCCGAGCACATAATCGACTACGCCACGGGCATTACAGCCCGGCGCACTGGACCACTGAATACCCGCCTGTTGAAAATAATCCAGGTCCAGGTGATCGGTGCCGATGGTGCAGGTGCCGACAAAGCGTACCGGGCTTCCTTCGAGCAAATCGCGGGTCACTGGCGTCACCGAGCGCACCAATAGAATGTCCGCATCCGCTACCGCAGCTCGGTCAATGGAACGGCCGGGCAAGCGCTGAATCTCGCCGAAACCGGCAAAGAAGGCGTCGAGCAGCGGAATATTTTCGTCAGCAACAATTCGCATGGTGTACTCCCTGGGGTCGGCGGCAGTTTAGGCATTGATCGGGAGGGATAGGAAGGTCAACGAGCAAGTTGATGTGGAATGCAGTCGTTGTGGGAGCAGAGCTTGCTCGCGATAAGGCCGGATGCGATTCAAATCAAACCGCATCCGGCCTTATCGCGAGCAAGCTCTGCTCCCACAAAAGTCCTGTGGCAGATGCTAATCCTTCGGGCTCAATCCAGCTTCTTGCGAATCCAGTACAGAAACGTCCCGTCTGCAGCCTCTTGATCGACCAGATCATGGCCCAGGAAAACACAGAACTTGGGAATGTCGCGGCGTGTGGACGGGTCAGTGGCGATGACCTTGAGCAGGCCGCCAGCCGGCAGGTCGCGGACTTTCTGATGCAGCATCATCACCGGCTCGGGGCAATTGAGGCCGGTGGCATCGAGAACGGCGTCGACAGGCTGACTTTGGATGGGTTCAGACATAAGCACTCCAGAAACTGGCGGGCATTATCACCTGTTTACCAACGGCATCCAAGAACGGCATCCAGACCCGCGCCTAACTGCCAAACGCATCCTTTAGAAAGCCCGGTGCGATGTAGCGTTCATAGTGAGCTTCGGACAGCAGGAAAAATTCCCGATCAATGGCATCGCGCAAGTCAGGCAATGCCCAATCGCGGAACTCCGGCATCAACACCATACCGTAGGCTTCAATATTGGTGATGACCCGCGCACCCCGCGCAATCAGTTGATAAGCCCAGCAATACTCGGACTGCGCGGGCACAAAACGGATTTTGCGTTGTTCAAGTTGCAGGCGCAGTTTGCCCGCATCGAACACTTCCAGCTTGGCGGTCATCACCTGAACCAACAGCTGTTCGAGCCTAAGCCACACCGCGCGCTTCTGGTCTTCGTCGTAACCGTTCCAGTGGATCACTTCATGGTGAAAACGCTTGCAGCCACGGCACACCAGGTCCCCGTAAACAGTGGAACAAAGGCCGACGCAGGGCGTTTTGATGATTTGATTGGGCATGGCAAACAGGGCAACGACAGGCGAGAACGAGCCCGCATATTAGCCCTTTGTCTAACAACGATCACCCCCGAACGTGTAGGGCTAACTTACCTTTACGGAAGATTTGCCGTAGAATCAGCGAGCCTTTTAAGGCGCCAATGTCCGTTGGAAGCTGTTTTCAAAGCGTCACGAGCACAGTCAAAGTAACCCCGCAGTCCGGTGTTGACGCAGGATTCAAGCCCTCGTCAACACTCATCAGCCGTCCTGCAGGCGTAAAACTTTGAAAACAGCTTCTGTAAGGAATTGCCGAAAACCCTGGCCAAGGAACTCAAAAAGTTTCGTCGTGCAGGTTTTTCGGGCAATTCCTGGATGAGCGTCCCGGACACCCATTTGGGACCACTGATGAGGGTAATACTGTGCTTGAAGCCTACCGTAAACACATCGAAGAGCGTGCCGCCCAGGGTATCGTGCCCCAGCCGCTTAACGCCGAACAAACTGCCGGCTTGATCGAACTGCTGAAGAATCCCCCGGCTGGCGAAGAAGCTTTTCTCGTTGACCTGATCACCAATCGCATTCCACCTGGCGTTGACGAAGCTGCCTACGTCAAAGCCGGTTTCCTGTCTGCCCTGGCCAAGGGCGAAGCCACTTCTCCCCTGATCGACAAAAAGCGCGCCGTTGAACTGCTCGGCACCATGCAGGGTGGCTACAACATCGTCACGCTGGTCGACATGCTGGATGACGCAACGCTGGCCCCGGTGGCCGCCGAACAACTGAAGCACACGCTGCTGATGTTCGATGCCTTCCACGACGTAGCCGAAAAAGCCAAGAGCGGCAACGCTCACGCCAAGGGCGTCATGCAGTCCTGGGCTGATGGCGAATGGTTCAAGAAGCGCCCTACTCTGGCCGACAAGATCAGCCTGCGCGTTTTCAAGGTGACTGGCGAAACCAACACCGACGACCTCTCCCCTGCGCCGGACGCATGGTCCCGCCCTGACATCCCTCTGCACGCCCTGGCCATGCTGAAAATGGCCCGTGAAGGGATCGTTCCGGACGTACAAGGCTCCATCGGTCCGATGAAGCAAATCGAAGAAATGCGCGGCCAGGGCTTCCCGATTGCCTATGTTGGCGACGTGGTCGGTACCGGTTCTTCGCGTAAGTCCGCTACCAACTCGGTACTGTGGTTCTTCGGCGACGACGTTCCTTACGTGCCGAACAAGCGCGCTGGCGGTTTCTGCTTCGGCAGCAAAATCGCTCCGATCTTCTACAACACCATGGAAGATGCCGGCGCACTGCCAATCGAATTCGACGTCAGCAACATGAACATGGGCGACGTGATCGACCTGTATCCGCATGCTGGCAAAGTCTGCAAACACGGCACTGACGAAGTCCTGACCACCTTCGAAATGAAGACGCCGGTTCTGTTGGACGAAGTGCGTGCTGGCGGCCGTATCCCGCTGATCATCGGCCGCGGCCTGACCGACAAGGCTCGTGCAGAGCTGGGTCTGGGCCCTACCGATCTNTTCAAGCTGCCAGAAGCCCCTGTCGATACCGGCAAAGGCTACACCCTGGCGCAAAAAATGGTCGGCAAGGCCTGCGGCCTGCCGGAAGGCAAAGGCGTTCGTCCAGGCACGTACTGCGAACCGAAGATGACTACCGTCGGTTCCCAGGACACTACTGGCCCGATGACCCGTGACGAGCTGAAAGACCTGGCGTGCCTGGGCTTCTCCGCTGATCTGGTCATGCAGTCCTTCTGCCACACCGCTGCTTATCCAAAACCGATCGACGTCACTACGCACCACACGCTGCCTGACTTCATCATGACCCGTGGCGGCGTTTCCCTGCGTCCGGGCGACGGCATCATCCATAGCTGGCTGAACCGCATGCTGCTGCCGGATACCGTCGGTACCGGTGGTGACTCCCACACCCGCTTCCCGATGGGCATTTCGTTCCCGGCCGGTTCTGGTCTGGTTGCGTTTGCTGCTGCTACCGGTGTTATGCCGCTGGACATGCCGGAATCGATTCTGGTGCGTTTCAAAGGCAAGATGAAGCCTGGCATCACCCTGCGTGACCTGGTTCATGCGATTCCTTACTTCGCCATTCAGTCGGGCTTGCTGACTGTTGAGAAGAAAGGCAAGAAGAACGCCTTCTCCGGTCGCATCCTGGAGATCGAAGGCCTTGATGACCTGAGCATCGAACAGGCTTTCGAACTGTCCGACGCCTCGGCCGAGCGCTCTGCTGCCGGTTGCACCATCAAGCTGTCGAAAGAGTCGATCACCGAGTACCTGAACTCCAACATCACCCTGCTGCGCTGGATGATCGGTGAAGGTTACGGCGATGTTCGTACGCTGGAACGTCGTGCTCAAGCGATGGAAGCCTGGGTTGCCAACCCTGAGCTGATGGTTGCCGATGCTGACGCGGAATACGCGGAAATCATTGAAATCGACCTCAACGACATCAACGAGCCAGTGCTCTGCGCACCAAACGATCCGGACGACGCCCGTCTGCTGTCCAGCGTTGCTGGCGAGAAGATCGACGAAGTGTTCATCGGTTCGTGCATGACCAACATCGGCCACTTCCGCGCTGCGGGCAAGTTGCTCGACAAGGTCAAGGGCCAGTTGCCGACACGTCTGTGGCTGTCGCCGCCGACCAAGATGGATGCCCACCAGCTGACGGAAGAAGGCTACTACGGCATCTACGGCAAGGCCGGCGCGCGCATGGAAATGCCGGGTTGCTCGCTGTGCATGGGTAACCAGGCACGTGTTGAGCCGAACTCGACAGTTGTGTCGACTTCGACCCGTAACTTCCCGAACCGTCTGGGCGACGGCGCGAATGTCTACCTGGCCTCGGCCGAACTGGCATCCGTTGCGTCTATCCTGGGTCGCCTGCCGACCGTCGAGGAGTACATGGAATACGCGAAACAGATCGACACCATGGCAGCGGACGTATACCGCTACCTGAGCTTCGATCAGATCGCCGAGTTCCGTGACATCGCAGCGAGCGCCAACATCCCGGTTGTTCAAGCGTAATAACGAAACACAGCGTTAAAAGAACCCCGTCCTTGTGACGGGGTTTTTTATTGGGCTGGAATAATACAATTTCTGGGCGGCATTCCGACGATAAACGATAACGCGGAAGAAGAGTGTCCATTAGAAATCAGCCGGCTTAAATGCAACGGCTATAGCCAGGTAGTAGGACCCAGGATCTCTAGATTATTTCTCGATTATGAATATAACGCTTCGCTACAAGCACTCTTAACTGGTTGATTATTAATCCTACACGACAGAAGTAAGCCATAGACCGCCTGCCCGGCACCATTGGAAAATAACGTGTGTTCCTATTACGCTTCTAAGTCAAGCAGGGTAAACGCAATGGAAAGCAATCATGAGCAACAAAACATCGAGGACGAACAAGAAGAAATTCACTACCCCTGAGCTGGACTTGAGTTTTGGTGAAGGCGGCAGGGTGACTGTTCCACACCCTGACTATTCGGCCCCCGCATCGCCTGTGGTCCTGGCAGCAGACCCTCTGACAAAAAATACCGATCAGCGAACTTATGCTTACATCAGCGACGGCGCCAGCTATACAACTCATGTGACTCGCCTGTTGGCAGATGGCTCAGTCGACACCCGCTTTGGGAGCAATGGATATGTATTCATTCCCGTACCAAAGTCAGACACCGAGATCTTTCCAAACCCATTATGGATTGAACACTTCGTGTTCAGCGAAAGCGGAGCGATCACCTGTTTGGGATATTCATACGTCGTTATCAACGGAATACAGCTCACCTACACGGGAGCAGCCCGCATCACACCATCAGGACAGCTGGATACGAGCTTCGGAAACAGCGGATCAATCCTGTATTCTCTGCCTATCCCGGCCCGCAGCAATGACGACATTCATTCTGGACATCCGGGAATCAAGCATGCGTTTTCCTGGAATGGGGTCGACCTTCGTAATGGACAAGGGCCCCACTGCAACAAAGTGACTACCGTGGAAGATGGAAAATTACTGTTCCTTGCCTACGCGCACTCACGCCAAGGTAACTCATTTTCATACCTTGCAAGAATGAACATTGATGGATCACTCGATACAACGTTTGGAACAAGCGGCCTTGTGTTAATCAAAGACCCCGACGGGGTGGATCAAACCCTGACTTGTCGTGACTACAGCATTGATCGAAAAGGGGGCATTACTGTTGTCTCATACGGTGAGAGTGCCGAAGACGGTCGCAGGCTTGGAATTGTTGTCAGGTATGACGCCGAAGGTACGCTGGATCGAACCTTTGGCAAGCTGGGAGTTGCCCATTTTTCTGCACCGGACAAAATCATTTACCCTAGGCAGGTTCAAGTTTTTGAAGACGGAAGTACGATTATTTCGAGTGCTTTTTTTGACTCTACCGCCCCACCGCCAACCACCAGGCAACACTGCGGCCTGGTCAAGCTGCTTGCCAATGGCAACCTTGATCAATCTTTCAATAATAGCAACCCTTTATACATCGATCTTGGTGAGCACTACGAAACCTTGGCCACCGCTATTACGATAGACGCAGGGAACCGCATCGTCATTTCAGGCTACCGCATACTATTTGAAGATCAAACAATCTATACCACAGGTTTTCTATCGAGGTGTATGCCCTTCGGCATAATGGATGACGGGTTCGGTGACAAAGGCATTGCAGTGTTCGAAGAGCTGGGGCCAATGCGCAGCGCTATCATTCACAATAGGACGAATGATAACAATACGAATATTGTCGTCATCACTCAGAGGATAAGCGGTGATCAACATTATGAAATCGCCAGGTATCTTGCCTGATTGATGGGTTACAACAATGTCTCCCCGGCTAAAGCCGGTCCCAAGACATTGGCCAATCGTTGAGATCGCCTCACTCCTGCGCGAAACTCCAAGCCTACCCAAAGTTCGAGAATCGTCTACGGTTCCCGTTGGAGCGAAACTTGGCCCCTTAGAAGCCGACCTGAACCAAAGCGTCCCGCTGTCGCGCGGCAAACCCGGTTCATGTGGGAGCGGTGCTTGGTCTGGGCGGCATTCCGACGATAAAGGCGACGCGGTCTGAAGGATAATCGCGGTGTTCTTATCGCGGGCAAGCACCGCTCCCACAGGATCGCATTCATCCAGCCCCATAATCGCCGCAATATCTATAGGAGCCGAGCCTGGTCTGGGCGGCATTCCGACGATAAACGATAACGCGGTGTGACTTCTGGCTGTGTCTCATGTATCGCGGGCAAGCCTCGCTCCCACAGATATCGGCAATCCCCTGTAGGAGCCGAGCTTGCTCGCGATGAACGATAACGCGGTGTGACTTCTCGCTGCGACATGTATCGTCGGAATGCCGCCCAGACCAAGCCTCGCTCCCACAGATATCGGCGATCCCCTGTAGGAGCCGAGCTTGCTCGCGATGAACGATAACGCGGTGTGACTTCTCGCTGCGTCACATTTATCGTCGGAATGCCGCCCAGACCAAGCCTCGCTCCAACAGGCATTCGTGCCACCCAATAAAAAACCCCACATCTCACGATGCAGGGTTTTTCATCACAGCCGGACTAAACCATCAAACAGTGATGGCCTGCCCACTCATGGCCAGGTCCAGCAGCTCGCGGTTGGCTACGGCGTACATCGCGTAGTCCGTGCCGCTTGCTGCGCGGATGTCCACCAGCATGGCACGCCAGCGGTCGACCATGGCGCTGTGCTGTTCAAGCCACAGGTTCAGGCGCTCTTCGATATCAGCAGGCCCATCAACCATCTGCAGAACCGAGATGGTGATCGCCCGTTGCTGCCAGTCGATGTCGTCACGGAACGCTTCACGGGCCAGTGCTTGCCAGTTGTTTTCCACCGGCAGGCTGCTGATCTGTTGCAAGTACCAGGTCACGTCCAGCGCGCTGCCCACGGCAAAGTAAGCCTTGGCCACGTCGGCAGCATTCTGCCCGGTGACGTCAGACGCTTCGATGATCGGCAACAGCGTGTACAAGTGGCTGGTACCGGCAACCATACGTGCCAGCAACTCGGGCACACCGGCCTCGACGTAAGCCTGATAGCGGGTCTGCCAGACCTCACGCGTCGGACCTTCCAGCAGTTCGTCGAGCTTGAGACCCAACGCTGCGATGTGCGGACCGAAGTGCGCCACATCACGTCCCGCGTCCAGCTCGTTACGGCGGCTGCGCAGGAACCAGCGTGTTGCGCGACGACCCAGACGCATCAGTTCGTCCATCAACGCCAACTGGATCTCAGCCGGGACCTTGTAGTCCAGCGCTTCGATCTGACGGAACCAGTGCGGCAGATGGAAGATGTCCCGCACGATAACGTATGCGCCCGCCACGTTGGCCGCACTCATGCCGGTGGACTCTTTGAGCCGCTGCACGAAGGTGATGCCCATGTGGTTGACCAGATCGTTGGCGATCTGCGTGCTGACAATTTCGCGCTTCAGACGGTGCTGACGCATGGCGCCGGAGTACTTGGCCCCCAGCGATGGCGGGAACGCGGTTTCCATGTCGCGAGCCAGATAATCGTCATCCGGTACGCGAGACTCCAGCAACGCTTCGTTCAGATCGATCTTGCTGTAGGAGATCAACACCGACAGCTCTGGACGCGTCAGGCCATGACCGGCCGCCACACGCTCGCTGACCCGCTCTTCAGCAGGCAGGAACTCAATGGCGCGGTCGAGCTTGCCACGGGCTTCCAGATCCGCCATCAGGCGCTTGTACTCGGCAATGCGCTCGTAAGCACGACGCGTTGCCAGGGACAACGCCTGGGTCTGCTTGTAGTTGTTGCCCAACACCAGATTGCCAACTTCGTCGGTCATGCTTTCCAGCAGCTGGTTACGCTGCTTTTCAGTCATGTCGCCGGCCTGCACCACTTCGTTGAGCAGGATTTTGATGTTCACTTCGTGGTCGGAGCAGTCAACGCCAGCCGCGTTGTCGATGAAGTCAGTGTTGGAGCTGCCACCATTGAGCGCGAACTCGACACGACCCAGCTGGGTCATCCCGAGGTTACCGCCCTCACCCACCACCTTGCAGCGCAACTCGTCACCATTGACCCGGTGCGCGTCGTTGGCCTTGTCGCCCACGTCGGCGTGGCTTTCTTCGCTGGACTTGACGTAAGTGCCGATGCCGCCGTTCCACAACAGATCCACCGGTGCCTTGAGCAACGCATTGAGCAGTTCGGTCGGGGTCAGCTTGTCAGCCTTGATGTCGAAGCGTTCTTTCATCTGCGGCGTGATGGTGATGCTTTTCGCGCTGCGCGGAAAAATCCCGCCGCCCGCCGACATGATGCTGGTGTCGTAATCGGTCCAGGCCGAACGCGGCAGGTCGTACAGACGCTTGCGCTCAACGAAGCTGCTGGCTGGCTCCGGGTTTGGATCGATAAAGATGTGCAGGTGGTTGAACGCAGCCACCAGTTGCAGCTTGTCGGACATCAGCAAGCCATTGCCGAACACGTCCCCGGCCATGTCGCCGATACCGATGACGCTGATGCTGTCCTGCTGAACGTTGATGTCACGCTCGCGGAAATGACGTTGCACGCCAACCCACGCGCCTTTGGCGGTAATGCCCATTTTCTTGTGGTCATAACCGGCCGAACCACCGGAAGCAAAGGCATCGCCCAGCCAGAAACCGTAGTCGATGGCGATACCGTTGGCGATGTCGGAGAAGGTCGCAGTGCCCTTGTCCGCTGCCACCACCAGGTACGGGTCATCGTCGTCGTGACGCACCACGTTGGCGGGCGGAACCAGTTCGCCTTCTTTGAGGTTGTCGGTGATGTCCAGCAAGCCGGAAATGAAGATGCGATAGCAGGCAATACCTTCGGCCTGGATATCGTCACGGCTGCCACCCAACGGCAAGCGACGCGGCAGGAAGCCGCCTTTGGCGCCCACCGGGACGATCACCGAGTTCTTCACGTGTTGTGCTTTTACCAGCCCGAGCACTTCAGTGCGGAAGTCTTCTTCACGGTCAGACCAA
This sequence comes from Pseudomonas viridiflava, assembly GCF_900602065.1. GTDB lineage: Bacteria > Pseudomonadota > Gammaproteobacteria > Pseudomonadales > Pseudomonadaceae > Aquipseudomonas. The sequence goes on from NZ_UWFN01000263.1 coordinate 106,204, forward strand.
CGCAAGCCGCCACGGGCCACGTTGCCGAAGCGCAGGTGCACGCCTTCAACGCGCGGTGAGTAAACGAAGATTTCAAACTTCGGCACCGGCTTGGGCAGTTCTGGAATCAGGCGCGGGTTGAACTTGAAGCTGAAGTAGCTTTTGTTCTGGCCATTGGCGTCGGTCTGGTAGAAGTTGGTGCGCTGCGTGGCTTTGATCAAGTCCAGATAACGACGCAGGATGCGGTCTTCGTTGAGCACCTGAACATCGTCCAGCGCGGTCAGAATCGCCTGTTCCAGACGCAGTTGCTTGTCATCCAGGTCTTCAGTGGTCAGCTTGCGCGCCAGATAGAAGCGGGTCTTGAACAACCGGGTCAGCTCACGGGCGATGTCCGTGTGGTTGTTCAGGGTGGTGGCGATGTAGCCAAGGTCGAAGCCCAGACGAATCTGTTTCAGGTAACGGGCGTAAGCACGCAGCAGCGCCACGTCGCGCCACGGCAGGCCAGCGGTCAACACCAGACGGTTGAATGCATCGTTTTCGGCGTCGCCGCGCACGATGTGCACGAACGCATCCTGCAAGGTGTCGTTAAGTTGCTGGATGTCGATTTCCAGACCTTCAGCGGCCGTGAACGCGAAGTCATGAATCCAGAACTCACGGCCATTGGTGTGGCGCAAACGATACGGGAACTCACCCAGCACACGCAGGCCCAGGTTTTCCAGGATCGGCAAGACGTCAGACAGGGCCAGCGGCGTGTCGGCGTGGTACAGCTTGCAATGCAGCTGCGCCTTGTCGCCGGACAACGGCTGATAGAAGCTCATCACCAGCGGCTTGGCTTCGCTCAGGTTCAACAGGTGCTGCATATCGACCACGGCCGAATGCGCGGCAAAACGCTCGCGATAACCGGCCGGGAAACCTTTCGGGAAATCCGCCAGCACATTGGTGCCGTGGGCTTCGCCGAAGCTTTCCACGACCAGACTGGCGTAGTCGTCTTTCCACGAACGGCAGGCCTGGACAACTTCGTTTTCCAGCTGCACCGGGTCGATGTTGAGGGTGACTTTCGGGTCGACCCGTAGAATCAACTGCACGCGGGCCAGCACGGATTCAGAGAAGAAGGTCCAGAATTCGCAATCGCTGGCCTTGAGGCGCTCCATCAAGACCTGCTGGATCTTCTGTCGCACTTCAGTGGAGTAAACATCGCGTGGCACGTAGGCCAGGCAGTAGCAGAAGCGGCCATAAGGGTCTTTGCGCAGGAACACGCGAATCTTGTTGCGCTCCTGGATCTGCACAATCGACATCACGGTGTTGAACAGTTCATCCACCGGGGTCTGGAACAGGTCATCACGCGGCAGCACTTCCACCACCTGAGCCAGTTCCTTGCCAAGGTGCGCCTTGGGATGGAAACCGGAGCGACGCTCTATCTCCGCGACCTTGCGACGGATATACGGGATGACACGTACGCTTTCGCCATACACCGACGAGGTGTACAAGCCCATGAAACGGCATTCCTTGATGACCTTGCCCGACGCGTCGATCTGGCGGATCGACACATAGTCGGGATACGCCGGACGGTGCACACGGCTTGGGTGTGCAGCCTTGGCGAACGACAGCAGCATCGGCTCTTGCAGGTAGCTGACGGCGTAGTCTTCGATGTGCAGGTCTTCGCGGGTCAAGCCGGCGCGCAGGCGCTTGGTCAGGCCCAGAAAAGACGATTCGTCATACACCAGCTGGCCGCCGTCGGCCTCGCTGCTGACTTGAAACTCTTCATAACCCAGGAAGGTGAAGTGGTTATCTACCAGCCATTGCAGAAACGCTTTGACCTCGGACTTTTCACCTTCTTCAACGCTGTATTGCACTGAATCGATACCGGCCAGCAGCTCGTGCAGCTTGGCTTTCATCGGTTCGAAATCTTCTACCGCAACCCGCACTTCACCGAGCACTTGCTCCAGCTCGCGAGCCAGCACATTCAACTCGCTGGCGTTGGCGCAGCGGTCGATTTCGAGGTACATCAGGGATTCTTGCAGCACGCCTTCGCCACTGGTGCCCTTGGGCAGCAATTCCAGCAGTTCGCCTTTGCTACCACGTCGCACGCTCAGGACGGTGGTTTGCAGCGTATGGATGCTGTAACCGCGACGGTTCAGTTCAGTACGTACCGAGTCCACCAGGAATGGCAGGTCATGGTGCAGCACTTCGACCGCCGTGTGCGTCGACTGCCAGCCGTGGCGTTCGTAATCGGGGTTATAAACGCGGACCTGCGGAGTATCGTGTTCGAAACGCTCAAGCAGACGCCAGGCTGACAGTGTGCAGCCTGCCAGGTCGGACAAGCGGCGCTGGGTGAGTTCATCAAGGGAAATGATGCCGAAGAATTGCTCAGCGAACAGCGCCACTTGTGGCAGTGCCTGTTCACTGATGTGCTGCGCCAGTGCTGCTTGCAGTTGATGCTGAAAGTCAGACTTGCTGGCTGCGGTGAAGAACGCCATCTGAGGTACTCCGCTTGTGCTTTTTTAGAAGGAAGCTTGAAGGAAGTGTTGCCTGCACATGCTGTGCCTGGATGAAACGGCAGAGGCACAGCATAAGCCAAAGAACTAACGCTTGCCGCGAACGACTCGTCACATTTGCTTTTCTGAAGCCGGTGCCGAAAAAAACACGCAGGGCAGGATTTCTCCCACTACCGTTCATCCGCCCCCTCAGCTTAACGAGAGCCGACGGGCAGTTACTTGTCGTGCTGCGACATATTCGGTCATCTGGTTGCAGGAAACTCTTGGGCATTGCCTGCCAATCGCTGGCAAAATTGCTGCTCGCCCGTTTTTACAGCCAGGAACGCTCATGCAAATCAAGACTGCCAGTTTCATCGTCAACCCGTGCGATGACGAATACGACGACATGGCGCTGCTCTGCTGCCACGGTGAAAACGGCGATCTGCTTTCGCTGACGCGCTTTCCGGATGAGCAGGAAGTTGAAATCACTGTGCGTGATGACAAGGTGCTTACGGTTTCGCAGCTCAAGGTGACGTTCAGTGCAGAGCGTCTGCTGGTCGAGCTTGATCCGGCCGATGGCAAGGCGCTTGATGGGCATCATCTGTATGAAATCAGCCATGGCATGGCGGCTGATGAGTTGCAGGAGGTTGAAGAGACGCTGGTGATTATTCTTGAGGGTGTTGGGGTTTATGTGAGTGAGCTGGCCGGGGCTTGATGATTGGGCGTACATATCCATTTTTGCGGTGACGGCTTACATCGGTTGCGCTTTTACAGCGCGTCACTTTTGGGGCCCAAAAGTAACCAAAAGGCTCTTGCCCCACCACTGGGTCCCTCGCTGTCGCTCGGCATACCCGTAATCCGACATTACTGCGTGGGGCCGCCGCCACCGGCCATCCATGGCCTGAGGCGGCTAAACCGGCATCCCTGCCGGCTTGCCCCACACAGTAATGTCGAATTCCGGCCGGCGTGGTTTAACGGGGCGCTTAAGATCAAAATCAAAAGCAGATCAAAAGCAGATCAAAAGCAGAGCGAAAACGGCGGTAACGCCTCGGACTGGTAGGAGCGAACTTGTTCGCGAGACGCCACCACGGCCAACGCATTCGTTATCTGACACACCGCCTCGCAGCCTTCGGCAGCTCCTACAGAAGCCCGGCAAACTTACAAATCAGGTCGGCTATCAGGCCGCCGTGCTTTTGATCTGAGGCGCCCCGTTAAATCACGCTGGCCGAACGTAGATCTGAAACCGTGGGCAACCCGGCAGGACGCCGGGTTAGCCGCACCGGGCCATGGATGGCCCATTGCGGCGGCCCACGGTTTCAGATCTGCGGGCGGGCATCCCGAGCCTAGGCGAGGGACCGAGTGATGGGGCAAGAGCGTTTTGGTTACTTTTGTCTGGGCCGGCTTCCGGATGTTCAAAAGTGACGCGCTGTAAAAGCGCAACCACTATCAGCCGTTACCCAACAATGGATATGTACACAACAACGCACCAACGCACCAACGCACCAACGCCAATGCAACCCCATTCCTGTAGGACAACTCCTAACTCTTTGTAGCATTTTCCTCAAAACCTCACAAAAAACCCCACAGCCGTTAGTCGCCACCCCCCTCTATGGATTAAAGTAACGCCCCCAGCTTCGGTGTCACATGACGCCGCTGATTACCTGCCAGGAACAGTCACCGATGGAACATCGTGAAGCGCTGATTGCGCTGCGAACCTTTCTTTCCACGCAGATTCTCGGCCAGGAAAAACTGATCGAACGTCTCCTGATCGCCCTGCTCGCCGATGGCCACATGCTGGTCGAAGGTGCTCCGGGTCTGGCAAAGACCAAAGCGATCAAAGAACTGGCAGAAGGCATCGAAGCGCAATTTCATCGTATTCAATTCACCCCCGACCTGCTGCCCGCCGACATCACCGGCACCGAGATTTATCGTCCGGAAACCGGCAGCTTCGTCTTCCAGCAAGGGCCGATCTTCCACAACCTAGTGCTGGCGGACGAAATCAACCGCGCACCGGCCAAGGTCCAGTCCGCGCTGCTTGAAGCCATGGCCGAGCGCCAGGTCAGCGTCGGTCGCAGTACCTACGACCTGTCGCCACTGTTTCTGGTCATGGCCACCCAGAACCCTATCGAGCAGGAAGGCACCTACCCGCTGCCTGAAGCGCAGCTCGACCGTTTCCTGATGCACGTCAAGATCGGTTTCCCTGACGCCTCGGTAGAACGCAAGATCCTTGCTCAGGCCCGTGGTGAAGCGCTGAACGGCGAAACCAAGCCGGAGCGCCGGGTCAGCCAGCAGGCGATTTTCGCCGCACGCAAGGAAATCCTCGGCCTGTACATGGCCGATGCCGTGGAGGAATACCTGGTGCAGTTGGTCATGGCGACTCGCACCCCGGCCAAGTTCGATGCGGAAATGGCTGAATGGATTTCCTACGGCGCTAGCCCTCGCGGTTCCATCGCGCTTGATCGTTGCGCCCGTGCTCATGCGTGGCTCGCCGGGCGTGATTTTGTGAGCCCGGAGGACATTCAGGCCGTGCTGTTCGACGTGCTGCGTCACCGGATCATCCTGTCGTTCGAAGCTGAAGCCGCGGGGATCGATCAGGACCGGGTGATCCAGCGCATTCTTGATGTCGTGGCTGTTGCGTGAAGCCATGCAACCCTACCTGATCCCCCAGCCGGGTATTCGTGTCAGCCTCACCGAGCTGATCGAGATGCGTCATCGCGTCCGCGAAGTCCAGCTGTTCTCCACCCCAAGCCAGCGCAGCCCGTTGATTGGCTTGCACCATTCCAAGCTGCGCGGCCGGGGTGTGGATTTTGATCAGGTCCGGGTCTATCAGGCAGGCGACGACGTACGCAGCATCGACTGGCGCGTGACGGCTCGTACTCAGGAGCCACACACCAAGCTGTTTCACGAAGAACGCGAACGCCCGATTTTCATCCTGGTCGAGCAAAGCCGCCGCCTGTTCTTCGGCTCAGGGCTGATGTTCAAATCAGTGCTCGCCGCCCAGGCTGCGGCGCTGATCGGCTGGGCCGCGTTGATCCACAACGACCGGGTGGGCGGGCTGGTATTTGGCGACAACGAGCATTACGAGATCAAGCCACGGCGCAGCAAGCAGAGTCTGCTGCAATTGCTCAACCGGATGGTCAGGGTCAATCAGTCGCTGCACACCGAAATTGCTGCCGACCGCGACGCACTCGGCATCGCCTTGCGCCGTGCACGCGAGGTGCTGCGGCCGGGCAGTCTGGTAATTGTTCTGTGTGATGAGCGCGCACTGTCCGATGCCGCTGAACAACAGCTGAGTCTGTTGTCGCGGCATTGCGACCTGCTGCTCTTGCCATTGTCCGACCCGCTGGATCATGCCCTTCCCGCCTCCGGCCTGCTGCGCTTTGCAGAACGCGGCGCGCAGCTGGAAATGGACACCCTGAACCCCGAACTGCGCCAGGCCTATCGCGCCCAGGGCGAGGCGCGTAAAGATCGCTGGGAAATGCTCGCGAAGAAACTGCGCGTGCTGTTGATGCCGCTGAGCACCCAGCAGGAAATGGTCGAACAACTGCGTGAATACCTGAACGCTCAGCGCCCGGTGAAACGCAAATGAACCCGCTGGACCAACTGCAACCGCTGATCGCCCCGCAAGCCGTGAGCTTCTGGCCGCTGGCTCCGGGCTGGTGGTTACTGTTGCTGCTGGTTCCGCTGGCCGGTTGGGGATTGTGGCGAGTGCGGCATGTGCTGCCAGTGAAAACCCGGGTTCGCCGTGCCGAACTGCCGCTGGACCCTGTACGCGTCGCCGCGCTGGCCGAACTCGCCAACATGCCCAAGCCTTATGACGGCGCTCCGGCCGGTGCCTGGTTGCAACAAATCAATGGTTTGCTGAAACGACTGTGCCGTAACCACTATCCATACAGCCAGAGCCATACGCTGAATGGCCGCAAATGGCTGGCGTTTCTCGACAACCGCTGCCCGGCTGCCGGTTTGACCCGCTGGATGGTGCTGGTGGAAGGCGTGTACAAGCCCGAATGCAAACTCGACGACAAGGCCATCAATGGCCTGACGCAATCCGTTGAAACCTGGATTCGCAAACATGTTTGAGTTCGCCTGGCCGTGGGTATTCGCTCTGCTGCCCCTGCCGTGGCTGATGCGGCTGCTGTTGCCTGGTGCCGACAGCGGCGAAGCAGCACTCAAAGTCAGCTTCCTGGGTGATCTGGAAGAACTGGTCGGGCGGCGCGCCAAAGTCGCCCTGCCCGGCTGGCGCCAGCAACTGCCGTTCATCCTGATCTGGTTACTGCTGCTGGTCGCGGCTGCCCGCCCGCAATGGCTGGGAGAACCGCTGCCATTGCCGTCCAGTGGTCGGGACCTTCTGGTCGCCGTGGATGTTTCCGGTTCCATGGATTACCCGGACATGGAATGGAAAAGCGACGAAGTCAGCCGGCTGGTTCTGGTGCAGCATTTGCTGGGTGACTTTCTGCAAGGCCGCAAAGGAGATCGAGTCGGTCTGATCCTGTTTGGCAGTCAGGCATTTGTTCAAGCCCCGCTGACCTTCGATCGCCACACGGTGCGCGTCTGGCTGGATGAAGCACGGATCGGCATCGCCGGGAAAAATACCGCTATCGGCGATGCCATTGGCCTGGCCTTGAAACGCTTGCGCCTACGCCCGGCGCAGAGCCGCGTGCTGGTGCTGGTCACCGACGGCGCCAACAATGGCGGGCAGATTGATCCGGTCACCGCCGCGCGTCTGGCGGCCGAACAACAGGTGAAGATTTACACGATTGGCATCGGCTCGGACCCAAACAAAGAAGGCTCGCTGGGCATGCTTGGGCTCAACCCCAGCCTGGACCTGGATGAGCCGACCCTCAAGGAAATCGCCCAGTTGACCGGCGGGCAGTATTTCCGCGCACGGGACGGCGACCAATTGGAAAAAATTCGTCAGACCCTCGACGCGCTTGAGCCGGTTGCGCAACAACAGACTCAGGCACGCCCTGCTCAGGCGCTTTATCACTGGCCACTCGCGATGGCGATGCTGCTGAGCGTGTTGCTGGTCGTACACGAACGCTGGCCGAACAACCCGGTGCACCGCGTGCTCAACCGCCAACGCTTTGTTCGTGATGGTCAGCATTGGCGTCAGCGGGTCGGGCAACGAGTCAAACGTCTGGGGCGCCGCCGATGATTGCGCTATGGCCGCACTGGTTCCGCCCTTGGTGGTTATTGCTCCTGCCATTACTGGGCTGGCTGCTCTGGCAACTCTGGAACCGGCAGAAACGTGCCGGGCGCTGGCAAATGATTCTGCCCCCTGCGTTCCATGCCGTCCTGCTCAGCGGCGGCCGAGGTCGCGACAGTAAAAAACCGTGGATCGTGCTCGGCATTGCCTGGTTGCTGGGTTTGCTGGCGCTGCTTGGCCCAGGCTGGCAGCGTGTCGAACAGTTGAGCCAGAAACCTGTTGATCCGCTGGTGGTGATGCTCGAACTGACCCCGGAAATGCTCGCCACCGATGCCCCGCCGACGCGACTCGAACAAGCCCGTCGTAAACTGATGGACCTGCTGCAGGCCCGCAGCGATTCGCAAACGGCGATCATCGTCTACGCCGGTAGCGCCCATACGCTGGTGCCGCTGTCGGATGATCAGATCACTATTCGCAACCTGCTGGATGCGGTCAAACCGTCGATCATGCCGCAGGCCGGGCACCGTGCCGATCTGGCCGTCCAGAAGGCGCTGGCCCTGCTCAAGCAAGGCGCGCTGGGACGTGGCCGCTTGTTGATCATCGGCTCATCACTGAGCGAGCAGGAACGCGAGGGTATTCGTCAGGCGCTGGTCGGCCAGTCACCGCCGCTGCTGATTCTCGGGGTTGGCACCGCTGAAGGCGCACCGGTTGAACAGGAAAAAGGCGGTCTGCTCAAAGACGCCCAGGGCGCGATCCTGCTGCCGCGCCTGGACAGCGCCAGCCTTACGGACTTCGCCGGGCAAGTCGGCGGACAGTACCGGCAATTGCGCATGGACGATCACGACCTGCGTGAACTGGGCTTGCTGGACAGCCCGAAACAGGTACAAAACGATGGGCAACTGATTCAACTCGACAGCTGGACCGACCAAGGCTACTGGTTCCTGTTGCCGCTGTTGCTGCTGGCCGCCTGCGCCGGGCGTCGCGGGTGGCTGCTGTGTCTGCCGCTATTAATGGCGCTGCCGCAGAACAGCTATGCCTTCGAGTTCGCCGATCTGTGGTTGCGCCCGGATCAGCAAGGCCAGCAACTGCTTGAGCAGCAGCGCCCCGCCGAAGCCGCCCGGCACTTTGAAAACCCGCAATGGAAAGGCATCGCGCTGTATCAGGCCGGAGATTACGCGAGCGCCGCCCAGCGTTTTGCCGAGGGCAATAGCGCCGCCGACCATTACAATCGCGGGAATGCGCTGGCCCGCAATGGCGAACTTGAAGCCGCGCTGGACGCTTATGAGCAGGCACTGGAGCGCCAGCCTGACTTGCAGGCAGCGCTGCAAAACAAGGCATTGGTAGAAGAGGCGCTGGAGAAGAATAAAGCCGCGGAACCTGAAGAGTCTGATCAGGCTCAAAGCCGCGACGACAACAGTGACGGCGAAAACCCGCAGAACCAGGCTGCGACCCATCAGCGTACCGAAAGTCAGCAATCGGCTGAATCCGCCGAAGCCAGCACTGCCGACGGTGAGCCCTCCCCCGGTGAGTCGACAGTTCAACCCAAAGGTAACCCGCAGTCAGGCTCACCGATGGATGACGAAGAAACCACCCGGCCACCGATCAGGCCGGCTGACGGCACTATCAATGGCGAACGGCGCCAGGCGCTTGAGCAATGGTTGCGGCAGATCCCGGATGATCCCGGCGAGCTGTTGCGACGTAAATTCTGGTATGAACAGCAACAGCGTCAGGAAAACACTCAATGAGTCGCGCCTACTCCCTATTGTTCGGCTTGCTGCTCAGCCTTGTTGCGCTGCCGGGCCAGGCTGCGGAACTGGTAGCCAGTGTCGATCGCACGCGGCTCAACTCCGGGGAAACCGTGGAGCTGACCCTGGAAACCAGCGACGTCACGCAGTTTGGCAAGCCGGACCTGAGCGCTCTGGAGAACAGCTTCGATGTGGGCGGTACGCGGCAGATCAACCGCCTCAACACCCTCGACGGCGGCAATCAGGCCACCACGCGCTGGATCATCACCCTGCTGCCAAAACAGACGGGATCGGTGGAAATTCCTTCGCTGCAACTGGGCGCGCTGAAGAGCCAGCCGATCAGCCTGCAGGTTATACAAAGCGACAATCCGGATCACGCCAGCCAACAGGCGCCCGTATTCGTCGAGGCGACGCTGGATAAAGACACCGTTTACGTCCAGGCCCAGGCCGTATTGACGCTGCGGGTTTACCATTCGGTATCGCTGTTCGACGACAGCACCTTGAGCCCCCTGGAAATCCCCGAAGCACGGGTCGAGAAACTCGGCGAATCGCGAACTTACGAAAAGCTCATCAACGGTATCCGCCACGGCGTGATCGAAATGCGCTACGCGATCTATCCGCAGCAAAGCGGCACGCTGGTGATACCGCCCCAGCACTTCAGCGCCACGCTGGTTCAGCCTAATAGCGACGGACCTTCGAGCAACGAACCGGGCACGCCGTTCGGGCCACAGCCAGGCAAAGTGATGCGTGTCAGTTCGGCGCAATTGCCCCTGACGGTCAAGGCCAAGCCAGCCAATTACCCGGCTGATGCGCCCTGGCTGCCCGCCCGCAGCATTAACCTGAGCGAAAGCTGGAGCCCAGAGCCCGGCCGCAGCCAGGTGGGAGACTCCCTGACCCGGACCATTACCCTCAAGGTCGAAGGCCTGTCCGGTGCACAGTTACCGCCGTTGCCAGCGACAGAAGTCAGTGCCTTGCGACGTTATCCCGACCAGCCCAAGCTGGCCAACCTGACCAGCGAACGAGGCCTGATCGGCACGCGTGAAGAACGTGAAGCGCTGGTGCCCACTCGTCCAGGTGCGATTGATTTACCAAGTGTCGACGTGGTCTGGTGGAACACCTTTGAAGACCATCTTGAACACACCACCCTGCCCGCCCGAACCTTGCAGGTCAGCATCAACCCGAGCCTGGCGGTGGACACACCGGTCAGCAGCGATCTGAACGGCGTCACTGTCATAGGCCCGCCAGTCTGGCCGTGGCAGATGAGCACGCTGTTCTTTGCCCTCACCACGCTGATTGGTTTTGTGCTCTGGTGGCGTGCTCGCGGCTTGCCAGCCGTCACCCGCGCCGTGCAAACAGGGCCCAGCCCGCGCACGGTGCTGGATGATCTCAAGCGCGCCAGCCTGGCGAATGACCCGCAAGCCACCCGTCAGGCACTGGACGCCTGGGCGCGTCAGCAACCGGAAACCCTGGCCGACATGGCTGCCCGCTTCGTGCCGCTGTCCGATGCACTGGATGGCCTCAATGGCGCGCTGTACAGCGAAACCGGCCAGCTCTGGCTGGGCGAACAACTATGGCGAGCAGTACGTACCCTGCCCGCCGCCGAACACATTCAGGACCCGACGGGCGAGCAGAGCTTGCCGCCGTTGTATCCAAAATAGAATCACGCCGCTAACCCTGTAGGAGCTGCCGAAGGCTGCGAAGGCACCTTCGTACTCGCCGCAATGAATCGGTAAACCGATATCGCAGCCTTCGGCAGCTCCTACAGGGTCAATAGCGCCGAATAAACAAGGTAAAAACATGCGACTGTTCCACACCTCCGACTGGCACCTCGGCCAGAACCTTCATGGCCAGGAGCGGGACTTCGAACACGCCAGCTTTCTGACCTGGCTACTGGCGCGGCTCGCCGAGCGTCAGCCTGATGTGCTGCTGATTGCCGGTGACATCTTCGACACCGTCAACCCGCCGGTTAAATCCCAGGAGCGGCTGTACGACTTCATCGTCAGCGCCCACGAGCAACAACCGCTGCTGACCATCGTGATGATCGCCGGCAACCACGATTCCGGCTCGCGCATCGAATTGCCCGCGCCCCTGATGCGGCGTTTGCGCACCCACGCATTGGGTCGGGTGTTATGGCTCGACGACGGCACGCTGGATGTCGAACGCCTGTTACTGCCCCTGCCGGACGCCACAGGTGAAATCGGCGCATGGTGCCTGGCGCTGCCATTCCTGCGTCCTGCTGAAGTCACCGGCGCAACTCTGGGCGACGACTACTTGCGCGGCATTGGCCGCGTGCACGAACTGCTGATCGAAGCGGCTAATCTGAAACGCCAACCGGGGCAAGCCCTGATCGCCATCAGCCACGCGCACATGGCCGGAGGTTCGGTCTCGGAAGACTCCGAGCGCAGCCTGATCATCGGTAACGCCGAAGCGCTCCCCGCCAGCCTGTTCGGGCCGAGTATCACCTACGTTGCCCTTGGCCATTTGCACAAGCCGCAGCGAGTCAACGGCGAAGAACGCATTCGTTACTGCGGCTCGCCGATCCCGTTGTCATTTTCGGAAATCGGCTACCAGCATCAGATTCTCGAAATCGATTGCGACGGCGATCAACTGCGCAGCGTCGAAACGCTGTTGATCCCCCGCGCCGTCAACCTGCAACGGATCGGCCCGGCACCGCTGGCCGAACTGCTGTTGCAGCTCAAGGAGCTGCCGGACATCGACCTGCTGGCCGACATTGATCGCCAGCCCTGGCTGGAAGTGCGCGTGCGACTGGACGAACCCCAGCCGGACCTGCGTAACCAGATAGAAGGCGCACTGGAAGGCAAAGCCGTGCGGCTGGTGCGGATCGGCGCCGAATATGCCGGTAAAGGCAGTGGTAACGGTGATGACAACGACGAAGGCCTGATCGAGCTGGATCAGCTGAGCCCACAAGAGCTATTCAGCCGCGCATGGCTGGATAACTATGGCAGCGAGGTCGATGAACAAACCCTGAGTGACTTCGCCACGCTGTTGCAGGAAGTCCAGCTGGAGAGCGAACAACCATGAAAATCCTCGCCATCCGCCTGAAAAACCTCGCCTCTCTCGCCGGGCCTTTTGAACTGGACTTCACCGCAGAACCCCTGGCCAGCGCCGGTCTGTTCGCCATCACCGGCCCCACCGGCGCAGGCAAAAGCACCCTGCTTGATGCGTTGTGCCTGGCACTGTTCGGGGCCATACCGCGCCTGAGCAATATCGGCCAGTCGCGGGTTCCGGAAATCGACGGTGACATCAGCACCAACGACCCGCGTACGCTGCTACGCCGTGGCACCGGCAGTGGTTATGCCGAGGTGGACTTCGTCGGTATCGACAAACGTCGCTATCGCGCCCGCTGGGAAACCAACCGCGCGCGGGACAACGCCGCGAAAAAACTCCAGGCCAGCCGTCAGACCCTGACCGATCTGGACAGCGAGCAGATCCTCAGCACGCAGAACAAGTCCGAATACAAAACCATGCTCGAAGCCCGCCTGGGTCTTAACTTCGAGCAGTTCACCCGGGCGGTCATGCTGGCTCAGAGTGAGTTCAGTGCGTTCCTCAAAGCTGACGACAAAGAGCGCAGCGAACTGCTGGAAAAGCTCACCGATACGGCGATCTACAGCCAACTGGGTCGCCGTGCTTTCAGCAAGAGCAAGGAAGCAGAAAAGGTCCACGAAGACCTCAAGTTGCTGGCCACCGGCATCGCACCCATGCAGCCGGAGCAACGCGCAGCACTGGAACAACACTTCAGCGAAGCGCAGCAACAGCTCAAGACCCAGCAAGCTCAACAGCGTCAGCTGGAACTTAAACAGCAGTGGCTGACCGAACTATTGCGCTTGCGTGACGAACACCTGAGCGCCAGTGAGCAACTGGCGAGCGCCCAGCAAGACTGGGAAAGCCAGGCCAGCCAGCGTCAGTTGCTGGGACAACTGGAACGCCTCGCGCCACAACGTCACCTGTTCGCCCAGCGTAACCGGCTGGATGCCCAACTGAGCCCGCTGAGTGCGCAGATCAGCGAGCACGTCCAGCGTCAGAGTGACCTTCAAGCACGGCAAAACGGGATTGAAGAAAAACTGCTGGCTGCTACTGCCGCACTCGAACAAGCCGAACAACAGAAAAAGACCGCCGCACCGCTCATCGGCCAGGCGTTCGAACAGCAAGGCAACCTCACCCACCTGAACAAGGAAGTGCAGGACGCCGCGCTTCATGCCGAAGCAGCAGAACGGACAAAAGCCAACAGCCAGGCCGCATTGAATCAACTGCTTGATCAACAACGCCTGCTGGACGAGCGCTTGCAATCCATCGCCGGGCAGCTGGAAAAAAGTGCCGTACTTGCACCGTTGAGCCAGGCGTGGACGGCCTACCGGCCCCGCTTGCAGGAAGCGGTCAAACTCAGCGCCCGCTTGAACAAGGGTCGTGAAGAACTGCCCGAACTGGAGAAAAACTCGACCCGCGCCGAGCAGGAATTGACCGACCGACGCAATGCCCTGCAAGCGCTGTACAGCGAGGCTCAGGTCAAGGCTGAAGCCGTCAACGCCGAGATTCAGCGCCTCGGGCAACTGCTGCAGGACAATCGTCAGCAACACAGCGCCAGCGACTCACTGGAGCGTATCTGGCAGCGGCATCAGGACATCGAAAAGCGCCTGCAAGATGTCGAAGTGCAACAACAGCAAGCCAATGAGCAGCGCAACAAAAGCATCGCTAACGGCCTGCAATTGAAAACCGAACACGACGCGGCCGAGCAGGCATTGAAAGTGACCGTCGAGGTGTTGCAACGCCAGCGCCTGGCCCGCAGTGCCAGTGTCGAAGAGCTGCGCGGCCAGTTGGTTGATCAACAACCCTGCCCGGTCTGCGGCAGCGAAGATCATCCTTATCACCAGTCCGATGCTCTGCTGCAAGCGTTGTCCGGCCATGATGACAGCGAAGAAAACAGTGCCCGCCTGAAGGTCAGCCAGCTAAGCGAAAAGCTCGCCGAACTGCGTGCCGAAGTCACGGAGCTCAACACTCGCCTCAAACAGGCCCGGCCACAGCTGGAACAACTCACAGAACAGTTGCAGAAACTGACCCCCGAGCTTGAGGCGCACCCGTTGTACCCGCGCCTGCTGGAGCAACCCGAGCCGCAACGCGGTGACTGGCTGAGCGAACGACTGCATGCACTGACTGAAGAAATTGCCGCCAGCGAGCAACGCCAGCGCCTGTTGCTCAAAGTGCAGCAGGACGCCGAGCAATTGCAGCAGAACGTGCAAATCGCCCGCGACGCCAGCCAGAGCGCGATGAAAATGCTGGATGACCAGCAACGCAATATTGCCCTGGACAATCAGGCCTTCGAAGCGGCGCTTCAGGAGTTTGAGCCCCTGCTGCCTGCCGAAAGCCTGCCGCGCTGGCGTGACGCAGCGACCGACAGTTTCATGCAACTCGACAACGACATCGCGCAACGCCTGCAACAACTCGATCGCCAGCAGGAAGAACAACAGGAACACAGCGAGCGGGCACGCAAAATCGAGCGCGAACAGGACAGTCAGCACAATCTGGAACAGGAACGCCTGAAACAACAGCAACGTCTGGCAGACCTTCAGGCTCTGCAACTGGCCAGCCAGCAACGTCTCGCGCAAATGCTCGGCGATTACACCAGTGCCGAACAATGGCAACAGCAGCTTGAGACGCTGCTGGAACATGCTCGCCGGGCTCAAGCCAACGCCAGTGATGAGCTGCAACAGGCACGCAGCGAACTGATCAAACTGGCCACGGGGCTTGAAAGCGAACAGTCCCGCCTGAAGGATTTGCAGCAGGAGCTGGCCGAGCTGAATCAGAACATCACGCAATGGCGCAGCACCCACGCCGAGCTGGACGATGCCGCTCTGGAGGTGTTGCTCACCTACAACGATGAGGGCATCACTCAACTGCGTCAGCAACTGCAACAAAGCGAAAAGGCTCTGGAACAGAGTCGCATTCTGCTCCAGGAACGCGACAAACAGCTGCAGCAGCATCAGGCCCACCACAGCGATGTGGCCGATGCCGAGCAATTGGCCGCCGCGTTGCTGGAGGCACAAAAACGCTGCGCCGATCAGGAACAGCAATGCGCTGACTTGCGCGCTCAACTCAGCGAAGACGAGCGCCGTAACAACGCAAGCCGCGACCTGCAGGAACAGATCGCCAAGGCCCACAGCGAGTACCTGCGCTGGGCTCGCCTGGCAGCGTTGATCGGCTCGGCTGAAGGCGATCGATTCCGCAAGATCGCTCAGGCTTACAACCTCGACTTGCTGGTCCATCATGCCAACGCCCAGCTAAAACAACTGGTGCGACGTTATCGTCTCAAGCGCGGCGGCAGCATGCTCGGGTTGCTGGTGATGGACACGGAAATGGGCGACGAACTGCGCTCGGTGCATTCGCTGTCTGGCGGCGAGACCTTTCTCGTTTCGCTGGCGCTGGCCCTCGGACTGGCATCCATGGCATCAAGCACCTTGAAAATCGAATCATTGTTTATCGACGAAGGCTTCGGCAGCCTCGACCCGGAATCCCTGCAACTCGCCATGGATGCACTGGATGGTTTGCAAGCCCAGGGCCGTAAGGTCGGGGTGATCTCTCACGTACAGGAAATGCACGAACGAATCCCGGTACAGATTCAGGTGCGGCGCCAGGGCAATGGCCTGAGTACGGTAGAGGTCAGTCCCTGATGAGCGCAGTGCTTTACTCTTTTCGCCGCTGCCCTTACGCCATGCGCGCTCGCATGGCTTTGCGGTATGCGGGCTGCGCGGTACAAATCCACGAAGTCAGCCTCAAGGCGAAACCGCCGGAGATGCTTGAGCGCTCGCCGAAAGGCACGGTGCCGGTGCTGGTGCTGGAAGATCAGGTGCTGGAACAAAGCCTGGACATCATGCACTGGGCGTTGGCCTGCAATGATCCGGATAACTGGCTACTGATCGACAACGGTGATGGTCGTCGGGATATTCAGGCGCTTATTGAGGAGAATGATCAGGTGTTCAAGCAGCATCTGGATCGCTACAAATACTTCGTACGCCACCCAGAGCATCCGCAAGAACATTACCGGCAACTGGGTGAGGTGTTTTTGCAGAAGCTGGAGGCTCGTTTAGAGGACCGGGACTTTCTGGTAACGGATCAAGTGAGCCTGGCAGACATCGCGGTCGCGCCGTTCATACGGCAATTCAGCGCGGTGGATCCTGACTGGTTCGCAACGAGTCCATATCCGCAGTTGCGTGGCTGGCTGGAACGGTTCATTCAGTCAGCATTGTTTAAAGCAGTGATGGCTAAGTGACAACAGCCTATCGGTAACCGCAATCTTTTGTGGGAGCGGTGCTTGGTCTGGGCGGCATTCCGACGATAAGGCTGGACGCAATGCTGGGATAGACCGAGTTGTACCTATCGCGGGCAAGCACCGCTCCCACAGGAAAGCGCATCGCAAGCCGCATTACACAACCACCTCAACCCTGTCCGGCCGGGTTCCTGCCTGCACTTTCTGCGCCCTTGATAGCTCAATAGCCTGAGCGATTTCATACCGGCATTCGATATTACGCGCGACACCGCCCACCGAGTTCTGGCCAATGCCCAACAATGAACTGCCGTTGATCATGACTGCCAGACCCGCCGTCACCCACATCTTGCCGCCACTCACGATGCACGCTCCTGAGTATTCAGCGCCGCGCGGTCAACCACGGTTTGAGTTGAGGGAGAAGTCAGTTGCGGATTCATGCTGGTAACAGTGACCACTGCAATAAAAACCACATAAAGCGAAATGGCGATGTAAGCGCCTTGTTTGATTGAATGAAGAATGGCAGTGG
Organism: Pseudomonas viridiflava; assembly: GCF_900602065.1. Classification (GTDB taxonomy): domain Bacteria; phylum Pseudomonadota; class Gammaproteobacteria; order Pseudomonadales; family Pseudomonadaceae; genus Aquipseudomonas. The sequence goes on from NZ_UWFN01000263.1 coordinate 123,353, forward strand.
CCATGGGTGTAACTCCGTCAGTTGCAGTGTTGTGTTTCCTGGCCGACAGGATCGCGAAAAAACGGAGTATTGAAAAACGATGGTTAGAGATAGCGAATATCAGCTGGGTTGATTATTGAATCGGTTTATCAATTCAATAGATAACCCTGTAGGAGCTGCCGAAGGCTGCGATGGCGGTGCATCAGAAATATTGCTTTCGCAGCCTTCGGCAGCTCCTACAGATTGTGGAACCCTACAGACAAAAAAAGCCCGCATCCTATGAGAGACGCGGGCCAAGAGGGACTCATCCGGCGCTTTCGCGAGCAGGCTCACTGGCAGAATTTGCATGGCTCTGATACGCGATGATCAGAAGGTCGCAAAAACCTGGGTAAGCGAACATGCTCGCGAAAGCGGCGTTAATCAAACAGGGTTGTTCTTTGAGAATCCATTCCCGGGTATCGAACTATTCGCTAACCGGGAATGGATTCAATCGCTTATTCATTGTTGAGTCTTGTGATCCAGTGCTGCGTAAAAATTAGCACTTTGCTGCAAGTATTTAGGGGTGTAAGTCTGAGTGGCGTGATTCTTTTTGTCGCTGACATCAACACTGGCCTGTGCAGGCAATGCAACAGTGGCGGAGATGGCAGACGCGGCAATGATGGAGAAGATATTGAAGTTCATGGCGTTAACCCTCGGAGTATGTTTACTGCGTTTCAAGTCTTGACCGTCTTGGCCGTGACTCAAACTTACCCCCGAGGGCGGCTCAGCCGAAATGTTTTGTAGCACTAGCTCATATCACTTGAATTGATAGAACCTCAACCCCGCGTAAATAGCGGGGTTGAGGCTCCGGGACAATCACTTGCCCGTCAGGAAACGGAAATCCGACGGTGAATCAAAATCGAGTTTTTGCACCGTGTCACCGAGCAAACCGGTTTTCGGGTCGACCTTCACCGTGACAATCTGATTGCTCTTCTGGTTGGCGATCAGCATGAACTGACCGCTTGGGTCGAAGCTGAACTCACGAGGCTCCAGGCCTTCAACCGAGCGACGCTGCACTTCGCTGAGCTGCCCTTTTGCATCAATGGCAAATACCAGCAACTGGTTGGCTTCACCGCGATTGGCCACGTAGAGGTATTTGCCGTTTGGCGAGGTGTGCAAACCACCCGCACCGACTTTCTGCTGCTGGTCTTTGTTCTTCAGATCCACCAGTTGGGTCTGCTTGAACACACCGTCGTGGTAATCAAACACCGCGACCTGCGCGACCATCTCAAGGGTTAACCAGGCGTGTTTGCCATCCTGACTGAACAACAGATGACGCGGGCCGCTGCCTGGCGGCAATTGCACAGTCGGCGTTTTCGCGGGTTGCAAAGGCTTGGCGCGCTTGCCGTCGTAACTGAACACCAGCATCTTGTCGGCGCCCAGATCACTGGTCACCACGTACTTGCCGTCCGGCGTAGGGATGGCCGAATGCACATGGGAAGACGCCTGACGCTCAGGGTTGACCTTACTGGCGCCGTGATTATTGCTGACCTGAACGACGTCGGACAGCGTGCCGTCCTGGCCAACCGGAATCACCGCCAGCGCACCACCCGGATGGGGTTGCACGGCGTAGTTGGAAACGAACAGGAAACGCTGGTCCGGGCTCAGGCTCGAATGCGTCGGCTCATCACCCTGGCTCTTCACCTGATTGATCGGCGTGACCTGATGGGTCTTGGCGTCAATGGCAAAACTGCTCACTTTGCCGACCACGTCCTTGCCACCAGGGCCGTTTTCGTTGACGACGAACAGGTGGCGCTGATCTTTCGACAGCGTCAGCCAGGACGGATTGTCAGTCTTGATCACTTGCAACGGCTTGGCATCCAGCTGGCCAGTCTGGCTGTTGAACCGGTATCGATAGATACCTTCACTGGCGGCCTGGGTATAAGAACCAATCAGTACGTCGTATTCAGTCATGCTTTGCGCCTGTATCGGGAAAGCGCTCATTGCGCCGGCCAGTGCCAGCCAAGGCAGAAATGTACGAGTCATGGGCAGAGCCTTCTTTTTCAGGTTGTTATTGGGCGCCATCGACGCGCGAACAACTTCTGAGACACTGCTTTGCCCTGATTGGTTTTATGCGGATCAATCCTCTTGCACGTCTTCATCGTCTTCTTTGGTCGGCGTGAACGCTTCGAGGCACTTCATGCGGTAATCATGAGTGCCGTCGGTAATCAGCCAGCATTGCTGAGCTTCATCGAATGTCGCGGCGTTGACCTGCTCCATGGTGAACCGCCAGGTCTTGCGCTCGCGACCGTCCATGCACTCGAGGGTGAGGAAATCGCCCAGAAAGAAATCCCAGGCGTGCAGCCCGTCAATTTCCAGCATCGTGGCGTCTTTCAGGGCTGCACTCATCGTCGTCGGGGTGGTGGTCATGGCAGTCTTCGTCTGTGTAAAAGCGCGAATGATAGGCCAAAACCACCTGCGAGTTTAAGCAGTAGCTTCAACGGCAGCCGATGAGGGTTTGTCGTGGGTGGTCTCGCGCACATAATACCGGTTCGGAATCCCCCAGATAATCAACGCAGCGGCCAGTATGCAAACCGCGCACAGTACATAGAGCGCAGGCGTCGCCGCACCGGTCAGATCCTTGACCCGGCCGACCATGAACGGCGCGATGATGCCGCCCAACTGGCCGATGGAATTGATCAGCGCGATACCCGCTGCTGCCGCCAGACCACTGAGGAAACGCGGCGGAATGGTCCAGAAAATCGGCATCCAGGCGATGATGCCAGTCATGATCATGGTCATGCCAACCATCAACGGCAGCAATTGCCCTGGGAGCAACGCGCAGACCAGATAGCCCGCCGCTGTCAGTAATGCGCAAGCCGCCATGTGCCAACGGCGTTCACCGTGTCGATCGGAGCTGGCACCGATCAGCAGGTTGCCAACCACCGCACCCACATAGGGAATCACCGTCAGCCAGCCAATGGTCATGGTGTCGGCAACGCCTGCGCTTTTGATCAGTTGCGGCATCCAGAACAACAGACCGGTCAGCGCCATGACCAGACACAGGTAAATCACCGACATGACGTAGGTGGTCGGGTGTTTCCAGATGTCCTTGAAGCTTTGCGGCGTCTCGGGCTGGACTTCCCGGGCCATGCGCGCCAGAACGACTTTTTTTTCGGCGTCGTTCAGCCATTTGGCGTCTTCAATGCGGTCGCAGACAAACCAGAACACCACGATGCCGAGCAATACCGACGGCAGGCCTTCCAGCAGGAACAGCCAGCGCCAGCCGGGCATGCCCAGCACCCCGTCGAAGTGGTTGAGGATCAGCCCGGCAATCGGCCCGCCGACAATACCGCACAGGCAGATCGAACTCTTGAAGTAGGAATTGACCCGCGCGCGGCGGTTACTCGGGTACCACTGGGTGAAGAAATACAACACGCCAGGCACAAAGCCCGCTTCCATCACACCAATCAGAAAACGCAGGGTGTAGAACCAGAACTCAGTCTGCACGAACATCATGCACGCGGAAGTGATGCCCCATGTGACCATGATCCGCGCAATCCATACCCTTGCGCCGATCTTGTGCAGGAGCATGTTGCTGGGGACTTCGAACAGAAAGTAGCCGACGAAAAACAGGCTGGCACCAAGGCCATAGACCGTTTCACTGAAGCCCAGATCGCTCTGCATCTGCAGTTTGGCAAAGCTGATGTTGACGCGATCCAGATAGGCAAACAGGAAGCAGACGATGAACAGCGGGATGATCCGCCAGTTCACCTTGCGGTAGATCTTGTCCTCGAAGGCATCCTCATCGAACGCTTCGACTGGCGCAGTGTGGGTGGTCATGTGCGCACCTCCTTGTTGTTATTAGTGGGTGTCGAACTTAAATGCAATTTGATCCTGTGGAATGAACCCTGTGGGAGCGAGGCTTGCCCGCGATAAACGATAACGCGGTGTATCTTCTAGACTCGTCTCATGTATCGCGAGCAAGCTCAGCTCCCACAGGGTTAAATCGCATTCCTATGGATGATCATCACAACTGCCCGATCCCGCCCGGCAAAAACGCGGCTTCGGTTTGTTCGATTCCGTTTACCAGCGGCTTGCCGAACTCTGCCTGGCTGATCTGAAACTGATCCCCCGGCTGGGTGCGCACGCCATCAGCAAACGACAAGGTCGCGGTGCCGAAGAAGTGCACGTGCACGTCACCCGGACGCAGGAACTGGCTGTATTTGAAGTGGTGGTACTCAAGGTTTTCCAGGCTGTGGCACATGTTGGCTTCGCCACTGAGGAACTCTTTCTCCCAGAGCACTTCACCGTCACGTAGCACCCGACTGGTTCCGGCCAGGTTCTGCGGCAGCTCGCCAACCCGCAGTTCCGGGCCAAAGGAACAGGCGCGCAGCTTCGAGTGGGCGAGATAGAGGTAATTACGACGCTCCATGACATGGTCGGAGTATTCGTTACCAATGGCGAAACCCAGCCGGTACGGCTTACCGTCATTGCCGATCACATACAGACCGCTCAGCTCGGGCTCTTCGCCGCCATCCTCGGCAAACGGTGGCAACGAAAAAGCTTTGCCGGGACGCACGACAATGCTGCCATCGCCTTTGTAAAACCATTCCGGCTGTACACCCGCCTGCCCGGCTGCTGGTTTGCCCCCCTCCACGCCCCATTTGAAGATGCGCATGGTGTCAGTCATCGAGGCTTCATCGCCCGCCTGCTGGTGCATCTTGTCCCGGGCAGAGGCGCTGCCCAAGTGAGTCAGGCCGGTACCGCTGACCAGCAGATGTGCAGGATCGGGATGGTCCAGCGGCGGCAGGATGCGCAGTTCCTGCAAGAGCTGAGCATAATCATGGCTGTCACCGAGGCCCTGCTTGTCGACCTGTTGCGCCAGGCCAATGCCAGCGTCAATAGCCGATAGCGCAAGCTCCCGCACGCTCTGCGCGCCCTGTACTTCACGGATCAGATCACCGTCGACCAGACCGACGCGGCGTTGGCCGTTGTTGAGTTCGAATTGCACAAGGTTCATGGGTTTCTCCTTTCATATTCATTGCAGGCGACGCGTTTCCCCGGTGGGGGATTCCAGGTTGGCCTGTAAACACAGTCTGCGTGGGAGCGAATTCATTCGCGAATGGGCCGGTACATCCGCCACCTTTGTATTGCCTGAAATACCGCCTTCCCGAATAAATTCGGTCCCACAGGGAAAGGCACCATTGAGTTATCAGGCCTGACGACCGCGGGCACTGGCGGCGAAATCGCTGGCGGGCAGCACATGCTTGCGTTCCAGCAAGTGGTAAACCACACCGGTCAACACCAGCCCGAAGACCATCACCACGGACAGGAAGTACAGGCCCGAAGCCAGGTTGCCGGTGTATTCCTTGAGCGCGCCGATCACGAACGGACCGATATAGCCACCCAGGTTGCCCACTGAGTTGATCAAGGCGATACCCGCCGCAGCACTGGCACCCGCAAAGAAGCGGCCCGGCAAGGTCCAGAACACCGCGGTGCAGGAAAACAGCGCGAACGCCACCAGGCACAACGCCGCCAGTTGCGCGACAGGCAAGGTCAGCCAGGCACTGAGGAACAGACCGATCGCGCCCAGCACATAAAGCACGGCAAGGTGCCCATACCGGTCGTTAAGACGGTCGGAACTGCGCGGGATGATCAGCAAGCCGATGATGCCGAAAATGTAAGGCACTGAAGACACGAAGCCGGTCACCAGATCACTGCCGCCAAACTGTTTGATCAGCGTCGGCAGCCACAGGCCCAAGCCGTAAATGCTCAACGTCACGGGCAGGTAAAACAGCGCAAGCAGCAGGACGCGTTTGTCCTTCAGGGCGTGCAACGGATTGCCATGGCGAGTCTGACCGTACTCCTCCAGATCCTTTTTCAACTCGCCGGTGAGCCAGTCCTTCTCGGCCTGGTCCATCCATTTGACTTGTTGCGGGCCATCGGGCAACCAGCGCAGCACCGGCCACGTCAGCAGGATGGCCGGGGTGCCGATGACGATAAACAGCCACTGCCAGCCGTGCAGACCGAGCACGCCGTCCATGCCCAGCAAACCGCCGGACACCGGGCCGGTGATCATCATTGCAATCGGTTGGGACAGGATAAACAGGCCGAGGATCTTGCCGCGATGGCGAACCGGGAACCACTGCGTGATGTAGTACAAAACGCCCGGAAAGAAGCCTGCCTCGGCCGCACCCAGCAGAAAGCGCATCACATAGAAGCTGTGCGGCCCCTGCACGAAGGCCATGCCGATGGTGATCGCGCCCCAGGTGATCATGATCCGCGCGAACCAGCGACGGGCACCGAAGCGTTCAAGCATCAGGTTGCTGGGGATTTCGAACAGGAAGTAGCCGATGAAAAACAGCCCGGCACCCAGCCCGTAGGCCGCATCGCCGATACCGATGTCCGCGCCCATGTGCAACTTGGCGAAGCCCACGGCGGAGCGGTCCACATAAGCGATCAGGTAAAGCAGGATCAGGAAGGGAATCAGTTTCAGGGTGATGCGGCGAATAAGCCGGAGTTCCTGGCTCATGTGTGCGATCTCCAATTGTTCTTGTTATGAAGTGGAGATCGCCTCTGGCCTGAAGCATTTGCATGCTGCCGCCACGGTCGTCCCTCACTGAAAATCGACTATATAGTAATACTATTTAGCGAACAACTCTTCCAATGAGCCGAATTTACGCTTAACTTAACCAGCATAAAAGCCATTAAGTCTTACAATAAGAGAGCCTGATCATGTCTGATTCCGATAAAAAGCCCCTGCGTTCTGCCCAATGGTTTGGTACTGCCGACAAAAACGGCTTCATGTACCGCAGCTGGATGAAGAATCAGGGCATCGCCGATCACCAGTTTCAGGGCAAGCCCATCATCGGCATCTGCAACACCTGGTCGGAACTGACCCCCTGCAACGCCCACTTCAGACAGATTGCCGAACACGTCAAACGTGGTGTGATTGAGGCAGGTGGCTGGCCTGTGGAATTCCCGGTGTTCTCCAATGGCGAATCCAACCTGCGCCCCACCGCAATGTTCACCCGCAACCTGACCAGCATGGACGTCGAGGAAGCGATTCGCGGCAACCCCATCGACGGCGTTGTGTTGCTCACCGGCTGTGACAAAACCACCCCCGCTCTGCTGATGGGCGCGGCCAGCTGCGACGTGCCCGCCATCGTTGTGACCGGCGGGCCGATGCTCAATGGCAAGCACAAAGGCAAGGACATCGGCTCCGGCACCGTGGTCTGGCAGATGCATGAAGCCTATAAAGGCGGGCAAATCACCCTTGATGATTTTCTCGCAGCAGAAGGCGGCATGTCGCGCTCGGCGGGTACCTGCAACACCATGGGCACCGCATCGACCATGGCGTGTATGGCTGAAGCGCTCGGCACTTCCCTGCCCCACAACGCGGCGATTCCGGCCGTGGACTCCCGACGTTACGTGCTGGCGCACATGTCCGGGATGCGTGCGGTGGAGATGGTCAAAGAAGACCTGCGCCTGTCGAAGATTCTCACCAAAGCCGCGTTTGAAAACGCGATTCGAGTCAACGCGGCCATTGGCGGCTCGACCAATGCCGTCATCCATTTGAAAGCCATCGCCGGGCGCATCGGCGTCGATCTGGAGCTGGACGACTGGACCCGTATCGGCCGTGGCATGCCAACCATCGTCGACCTGCAACCGTCCGGGCGCTTCCTGATGGAGGAGTTCTACTATTCGGGCGGTCTGCCCGCCGTGCTGCGACGCATGGACGAGGCCAACCTGCTACCTAATCCGGACGCCTTGACCGTCAACGGCAAATCCATCCGCGAGAATACCCAGGGCGCGCCAATCTATGGCGAAGACGAAGTGATCCGCGCTCTGGACAACCCGATCCGCGCTGACGGCGGCATCTGTGTCCTGCGCGGTAATCTGGCGCCGCTGGGTGCCGTGCTCAAGCCTTCCGCCGCTACTGCCTCATTGATGCAACACCGTGGCCGCGCCGTGGTCTTCGAGAACTTCGACATGTACAAGGCGCGGATCAATGATCCGGATCTGGACATCGATGCCAACTCAATCATGGTCATGAAAAACTGCGGGCCCAAGGGTTATCCGGGCATGGCTGAAGTCGGCAACATGGGCCTGCCAGCCAAACTGCTCGCTCAGGGAGTGACTGACATGGTGCGCATTTCCGATGCACGTATGAGCGGCACCGCTTACGGCACAGTGGTTTTGCATGTGGCACCGGAAGCAGCGGCTGGTGGCCCATTGGCGGTGGTGCAGGAAGGTGACTGGATCGAACTTGATTGCGCCAGCGGCCGTCTGCACCTGGACATTCCGGACGCCGAACTGGCCGCCCGCCTCGCCGACTGGCAGCCACCGCAACAGCAGCAACTGTTGGTGGGCGGCTATCGCGAGCTGTATGTGAAGCATGTGTTGCAGGCTGATCAGGGCTGCGACTTCGACTTCCTGGTGGGTATGCGCGGGGCGGAGGTGCCAAGGCATTCGCATTGATAAAACTGAATGTCGCTCTAACAGGTTGCCTCGATATCTTTGAGGGCGCGCAACCTGTGGGAGCGAATTCATTCGCGAAGACGGTTTTTCAAACAACGAATGTGATTGGATGTACCGGCCCATTCGCGAATAAATTCGCTCCCACAGGGGATATGCGCCAGGACTCAAAGCCGATGCTATGATGCCCCGCACTCATCGCTCAGGATCGACTTGCGTCCCCATGGATTACCGAAAGCCTTCCGACCGCAAAAGCATGCACGCCCGCATTGTCCAGGAGTTGGGCATGCAGATCGTTTCCGGACGTTTCAAACCGGATGAGAAATTGCCTGCCGAAGCCTTGCTCTGTGAGGAATACGCTGTCAGTCGACCGGTGTTGCGCGAAGCAACCCGGGTGCTGGTGGCCAAAGGTCTGGTGTACTCGCGCCCGCGGGTCGGCACCGTGGTCAAAGCGCGTCGTGAATGGCATTTGCTCGACCCGGATGTGTTGCACTGGGTCATGCAGTGCACGCCCCAAAATGAATTCTTCAATTTGTTGACCAGCGTCCGGGCGGTCATCGAACCCGCTGTTGCCGCCCTCGCCGCGCAACACGCCACCGATGAAGAGATCGCGTCGATTGGCGAGGCGTATCAACGCATGGAGGCTGCGCCAAATCCTGAAGCACTGTTGCAGCCCGACCTGGATTTCCACAGCCGTATTGCCGACGCTACGCACAACGATCTGCTCGCGCACCTGTGCAACATGCTCTCGCTGGCCTTGCGTGAAGCGCTCAAGCATTCAAACCAACGCCCCAACCTGCATGAACTGGCGTTGCCGCGCCACAAGGCAATCCTCACCGCCATCGAAAACCGCGACGCTTTGGGTGCGCGGCATGCAACGCTGGTGCAGCTTGATGACGCGCGCAATGCATTGAGCGTGGTGCTGGGCCGGGAGTTGGGGTTGTAACACTGCACCTGTAGGAGCTGCCGAAGGCTGCGAAGCGGTATGTCTGTTACATCGCCTTCGCAGCCTTCGGCAGCTCCTACAGTGGATGCATTGATCTCAATGTGAAAACAGCGAATTCCCCACTTTGCCGGCCATTTTCTCCGGCTTGATCAGGAACCGCGCCAGCGCTGGCAACAGCCACAACGCGCCGAACATATTCCAGAGCAGCATGAAGGTCAGCATCAGGCCCATGTCAGCCTGGAACTTGATTGCCGAGAAGATCCAGGTGCATACGCCTATCGCCAGACATAGGCCGGTAAACAGAACGGCTTTGCCGGTGGACTTCAGAGTTTCGTAATACGCCTCCTGCAACGGTAGGCCTGCACGCAGGAAGCTTTCCAGACGGCTGTAGATGTAGATGCCGTAATCGACACCGATCCCCACCCCCAGCGCCACCACCGGCAAGGTCGCGACCTTGACGCCGATGCCCATGAACGCCATCAATGCGTTGCCCAGCACCGAGGTCAGCACCAGCGGCAGCACAATGCACAGCGTAGCGGCCCAGGAGCGGAAGGTGATCATGCACATCGCCGCCACACAGATGTAGACCAGAATCAGGATGGTCAACTCGGAGCGTTTGATCACCTCGTTGGTCGCTGCTTCGATCCCGGCGTTACCGGCTGCCAGCAGGAATTCCAGGCCTTCACGATTGTTTTCGGCCGCAAACTCCTGCACCGCATGCACCGCGCGATCCAGGGTTTCAGCCTTGTGATCATTGAGGAACACCAGCAGTGGTGCCAACGAACAGTCGTTGTTGTACAAGCCATCCGCCCGGGCGATGGAGCTGTTGAGCACGTCTTTGTTGCGCGACAGGGCTTCCCACTTGAGGTTGCCCTCGTTCATGCCCTTGATGACCTGCTTGGAGACCGTTACCAGAGAAATCGCCGACTGCACGCCCGGCGTATTCTCCATTTTCCAGGTCAGCTCGTTCATGGCAGCCAGGGTCGGATACGCCGAGCAGCCTTCCGGCGGCGTCTTGACCATTACCACCAACACATCAGAGCTGGTGGAGTAGTGGTTGATGATGAAACTGTTGTCCTGGTTGTAGCGTGAATCGGGGCGCAGTTCCGGCGCGCCTTGATCGAGGTCACCGATCTTCAGGTTCTGGCTGTACCAGAGGCCGCCACCGAAGGCGAGCAAGGCCAGCACGATCGACACCGGTGCAACTTTGGCGCTGGCAAAACCGGACAACAGACGCCAGAACGGATGTTCGGACACCGCGTCCTTCTTGCTGCGGTTGATTGCCCTCTTGCTGATCCCCGCGTAGGAAATCGCTACGGGAAGCAGGATGAGGTTGGTGAAGACGATGACCGCGACACCAATCGATGCGCCAATTGCCAGTTCGCGAATCACACCGATGTCGATGATCAGCAAGGTGATGAAACCCACCGCATCCGCCAGAATCGCGATCATGCCTGGCAGAAACAACTGGCGAAACGTACGCCGCGCTGCAGTCAGGGCGTTATCGGCATCACTGGACTGCAAGGCAATACCGTTGATTTTCTGCACGCCGTGGGAAATACCGATCGCAAAGATCAGGAACGGCACCAGCATCGAATACGGGTCCAGCCCGAAGCCCACCACGTGCATCAACCCCAATTGCCAGACCACCGCAATCAGGGTGGTGCTCAACACGGCGATGGTGCTGCGAATACAACGGGTAAACCAGATCAACAACACGAGGGTAATGACGAAGGCCACACCGAAGAACAGCACCACCATCAACAGGCCGTCGATCAAGTCGCCGACTTTTTTGGCAAATCCGACTATATGGATCTTGATGTTGGGGTTCTGCGCTTCGTACTTGTCGCGAATTTTCTCTTCCAGTTGATGGGAAAACTGCTGGTAGTCCAGCTTGATCAGCTTGCCCTGATCCTGTGGGTCCGGGTAGGACTCCAGCAGCGGCACATCAACAATGCTCGACTTGAAATCGTTGGCCACCAGGCGTCCGACCTGCCCGGACTTGAGTACGTTGTTACGCAACTGATCGAGACTGTCGTCGGAACCGTCGTAGCTTTGCGGGATGACCTCACCACCGGCAAAGCCCTCTTCTGTTACTTCGGTCCAGCGTACGCTGGGGCTCCACAGAGATTTCAGGCCGGAACGATCAACCCCGGAGATGTAGAAAACTTCGTCGTTGATCTCCCGCAGGGTTTCCATGTACTGCTTGGAGAATATGTCGCCATCCAGCGCTTCGACCGATATCCGTACGGTGTTACCCAGATTGGCCAGATCGTTGCGGTGCTCCATCATTTTCTGGATGAAGGGATGATCCAGCGGGATCATTTTCTCGAAGCTGGTCGAAGGCCGAACCAGCGTCGCCTGCCAGAACAGAAAGATGCTGACCAGCAGACAGATAACGATAACTGCTGGACGATTATTGAAAATCAAACGTTCAAGGAAGGTTTCCTTGCCGCTGCTGTGCTGCTGAGTGTCGTGCAGATTACTCATGCCGAAATTTCCCTGCCCTGATCATTCTTATTGTTGGCTCGACTCGGCGCCCGTCGGCGAGGTGACGCGTACGCCTCCTTGTCCAACCAGAATCAGATTGCCCTGTGCATCAGCCGTCACCCCGGATAACGAAACCCGGTCAGGACGGTTGTAAACCTTGAATGTCAGGCCGTCGTCGGTGCTGCGCATCACGCTGCCACCGTTGCCCACCAGCACCAGTGAGCCATCTTCCAGCTGCGTCGCATTGGACAGTCCAAACTCCAGCGGCCCGCGCGCAGCCTTCAGCTCGATGGGCTCCCAGGTGTCGCCAAAGTCAGCGGAGCGGTAGAGATTGCCACGCAGCCCATATACCAGCAGCGTGCCGGGCTGACCGGTGCCAATCGCGCCAAACAACGATCCCTGATACGGCCCTTCAAGCTTTTCCCAGGACTCGCCATCGTCTCCGGAGCGGAACATCGCCCCCGATTCGCCGACGACAAACAGACCGCTATCTGCAACATGCGTAATGCCGTTGAGGTGATATTGATCTTCGTTGTCGAGGCGGTCGCTGACGTCTTCCCAGTGCTGACCACCGTCCACCGTCGTCAGCAACATGCCGTAAGCGCCGACTGCAAAACCGGTTGAGGTGTCCTTGAACCAGACATCCAGCAACGGTGCCTCGCGCGTCAGGTCTTCGAATTGCTTGACCCATGTGGTGCCGCCATCGCTGCTGGCCAGGACCTGCGCGTCATGCCCCACAGCCCAGCCGTGCTTGTCATCAACGAAATACACAGAGGTCAGGAGTTGACGAGTTGGCACTTTGGCTTGAACCCAGGTTTTGCCCTGATCGTCGGAATACAGAATGTGTCCACGCTCGCCGACCACCACCAGTCGGGCACCGGCATGGGCTACATCGAGTAGAAGGCTGCGCGAGGCCTTGGCAGATTCGATGGAATACAGAGTGCTCTGAGTCGAGTCAGGGCTTTGGGTGGTACTTTCGGTGGCCGCCATTGATGGCATGGCCAGACTTGATAAAGCCATGATTGCGAACAGCGACCAGGCTGTCGCCAAGGGCTTGCCCATTCGTAATGCCAATGGCTGTCCGACTGCCGATTCCCCACCGGACTGTGTGCGCCGATTTGCAGGCTCACTCATGAAGCGTCCCCTTTCCATTATTTTTATTAGGCGACTTTTATCAGAAAGCCTTGGCGAAGCGCTCTAGCCTTGGACTTCTGGAAGCCGACCTATCCTATCCAGCTTTGGAAACGCATGACAATCGACATATGGCTATCTTTGGTCGAGGCCTCTTGTGTGATTGGTGGATTATCAGTTGGGGTGATGCAGGCTTAGAACCCTCTCCCCCTGTAGGAGCTGCCGAAGGCTGCGAAAGCGCTGATTCAGATAAATCGCTCGCAGCCTTCGGCAGCTCCTACAGGGGATAACTCATTGCCAGTGTAGGCCGGGTTTGACGGTCCGGCCTGCCAGGTTCAGAACTGATAGGCCAGGGCGAGGCTGGAAACGGTTGTTCTGTTGGATTGTGAATTGGACTTATCGCCGGTGCGCAGGCTGTCACCGCTCGGGGCATGCTTGATCAACGCACTGCCCTTGGCCTCGCTATAGACCTGATGATCAAGGCCAGCCTTGACGGAAAACTGCGGGGTCATCTGATACGAAAGCGCCAGAGCAAGGCTCTGCATCCGTCCCCTGTCTCCGTTGTTGCCGCTAAATGTCAGATTTCGCAGGTGGTGCGAATCGAAGTCTCTGGCTTTGACCCACTGGCTGTACTTGAAACGACCTTCAAGGCTCCAGCGCTGCAGATTGTAGAGCCCGACAAGCCCGAGGTAAGGGGTGTCATAGGTTTGCTGGTAAGTGATGACCTTGAGCCCGGAAGGAAAGTCTCCGGTCACATCACGATCACCGTTGTCTGAAGAATAGACATAGCTGCCACCCCGGGCCTGCCAGTCAAATCGGGTGCGCTGATACCCTGCCATAACGCCCAGGGCAACGTTCCCACGCTTCAGCGCCCAGCCCGTCGCGGCAAACTCGGCCTGCCAGGCATTCTTCAGACGCGTATCGGGGTGGTTCGAGTAATCGGTCCAGTCGGCGTCCTCGCCTGCTGACCAATCGTAATCTTTCATATGGCTGTTACCTGCCGCCATACGCGTCCAGCCGCGTGCTTCAAGGGAGAGCCAGTCCAGCGGATTGTAGGTCAGCCCCAGGTGCAGGGTGGGCACTTGCTTGATATCCCAGTTCAACTGGCTGACTTTTTCGCCATCATCGTAGACCTTTTCCAGAGACCGACCGTTGAGCAGCCCTACTCCCAGATTCAGCTCTATGCTGCCCAACTTTGTTTTCTGCTCGTTGAAGACCTTTGCATCCGCCAGGGCCTCATGCCCAAAAGCGACCAGCCCCAGCAATACCAACGTTTCCCGTACGTTTATCAACACAATCCCTACCCTTTCTGAGATGACGCGCGCGCAACCCCAGGGTCAACGCAACGCGGGTCGAAAGGATGGGCGATGTTGCAGGACGCTTCTGCCAGCCGAATCCTTGTCTGATCGTGTGAAACGTCCACACAGAACGCTGGAAAGCCCCTACGCAGCAAGCTTGAGTTCACGCGCATCCAGTGGGACCGGATTCATCCGGGAAGGCGGTATTCGTGACGACAACGAGGCTGTGGATGCATCACCCCCTTCGCGAATGAATTCGCTCCCACAGGATTTGTACTCACCTTCAGGTCACCGCGATCCAGTGGGACCGGATTAGCACCATAAAAAAAGGGCCTGCCGCTTGCGCGGAAGGCCCTTGGGTCAACAGTCTTCGCTATTCGGCGAGGCTTTTGCTCACCACTTCGAACACGTCACTGGACAGCTCACCCGAATCACGGATGCGCACCAGTTCGTCCTTCATCAGCGCCTGACGTTTGCTGTCGTATTTGCGCCAGCGAGTCAGGGGGGCCAATTGACGCGAGGCGATCTGCGGATTGAAGCCGTTGAGCTGGATCACCAGATCAGCCAGGAAACGGTAGCCGGAGCCGTCCGCAGCGTGGAAGTTGATCAGGTTCTGGCCAGCAAAAGCACCGATCAAGGCGCGTACCTTGTTCGGGTTCTTGATGTTGAATGCCGGGTGCTGCATCAGCGTCTTGACCCGCCCAAGACCGCCAGGCAACGGGCTGCCTGCCTGAACGCTGAACCACTGATCCATAACCAGCGGGTTGTCTTTGAAGTTCTCGGCAAACACCGCCAGCGCCTTGTCCTTCTCGGCGGTAAACGGCGAGTTGACCAGTACGGCAAGGGCCGTCAGGCGCTCGGTCATGTTGTCGGCGGTATCGAACTGCTCGATGGTCGCGGCCAGCACTTCCGGTTTCTGACTGAGCATCAGGTACGACAGGGCAATGTTCTGCAGAGCGCGACGGGCGAAATGCTCGGCTTCAGCGACGTACTCAGTGGCTTTCGACACCTTGCGGTTGGCCGTGTAGCGCGCCCACAACCCGTCGAACAGGCTGTCGGCAAGCTGCTTGCGCACAAACTCACGGGCAGCGTGGATAGCATCCACGTCGGCCACTTCACTGATTTCGGTCAGATAGGCTTCGCCCGGCAACGATAGCATTTCGGCAATCATGGCCTGATCCAGCGAGGTATCCGCCAGAACCGTGCCCAACGCCGTGATCAAACGCTGATCGAGGACCAGCGGCTGGCCTTTCTGGTGCTGACCGATCAACTCCTGCAGCACCTGCACCGACAGTTGCTGGCCCGCATCCCAGCGGTTGAAGCCGTCGCTGTCATGCTGCATGAGGAACATCAGTTGGTCGCGGTTGTACGGGAAGCTGAGTTTCACCGGAGCCGAGAAACCACGCAGCAACGAGGGCAGCGGCTGTTCAGCAATATCAACGAAGGTGAAGGTCTGCTCGGCTTCGGTGACGGAAATCACCCGCGTGTTGCCAGCGGCAGCGTCTTCGCCTTGCAGGCGCAACGGGATTTCGCCGCCCTGCTTGTCCAGCAAGCCCAGCTCCACCGGAATCACGAACGGCTTCTTCGCATCCCCTGGCTGACCCGGTGTGGTCGGGCAGCTCTGGCGGAAGGTCAGGCTGTAGGTTTTAGCTGCGCTGTCATAGGACTCGCTGACCGCCAGACGCGGCGTACCGGCCTGGCTGTACCAACGTTTGAACTGGGTCAGGTCGACGCCATTGGCATCTTCCATGGCCTTGATGAAGTCATCGCAGGTCACGGCCTGGCCGTCATGACGCTCAAAGTACAGATCACTGCCTTTGCGGAAACCCTGTGCGCCGAGCAGCGTGTGAAGCATGCCAACAACTTCCGAACCCTTTTCATACACGGTCAGGGTGTAGAAGTTGGAAATCTCGATAAAGCTGTCCGGGCGCACAGCGTGAGCCATCGGGCCCGCATCTTCGGCGAACTGGTGGGTACGCAGGTACGCCACGTCCTGAATGCGCTTGACCGTGGCCGAGTTCATGTCTGACGAAAAGCCTGCATCGCGGTAAACCGTAAAGCCTTCTTTCAATGACAGCTGGAACCAGTCACGACAGGTCACGCGGTTGCCCGACCAGTTGTGGAAGTATTCGTGGGCGACGATGGCCTCGACGCGCTGGTGTGCGGCGTCGGTGGCGGTTTCGGCACGGGCCAGCACGGCGCTGGAGTTGAAGATGTTGAGACCCTTGTTCTCCATCGCGCCCATGTTGAAGTCGTTCACAGCGACGATCATGAAGATATCCAGATCGTACTCACGACCGTAGGTTTCTTCGTCCCAGCGCATGGATTTTTTCAGGCTGGTCATGGCGTGCTGGCACTTGTCGATGTTTTCCGGCTCGACATAGATACGCAGGGTCACTTCCCGCTCGCTCACGGTGGTGAACTTGTCTTCGACGCACCACAGATCGCCGGCTACCAGGGCAAACAGGTACGCCGGTTTCATGAACGGGTCTTCCCAGGTCGCCCAGTGCCGGCCGTCATCTTCCGGGCCGCTGGCAATCGGGTTGCCGTTGGAGAGCAATACCGGGAAGTTGTGCTTGTCGGCGCTCAGCGTCGTGGTGAACTTGCTCATCACGTCCGGGCGGTCGAGGTAGTAGGTAATCTTGCGGAAACCTTCGGCCTCACACTGGGTGCAGAACATGCCACTGGATTTGTACAACCCCTCCAGTGCGGTGTTGGTTTCCGGATGGATGCGCACGCTGGTGTCGACCGTGAAGGACTCGGCCTGTGGGTGCAAAGTCAGATGGTCCGGAGTCAGTTGGTAATCAGTGGCGCTCAATTCGGCATCACCGAGCCTGACGGACAGCAGCTCCAGCAACTGGCCGTCCAGCACCAGCGGCGGCAAGCCTGCGCCACGCGCCGGGTTGCGGCGCATGACCAGTTGCGCGTGAACCAGCGAGTGGTCATCGAACAGCTCGAACGTCAGGTGCGTTTCGTCGATGAGGTACTCAGGGGCCTGATAGTCCTTCAGGTAGATCATTTGCGGTTGTTCGGTGCGCATGATGAGTCCTCTTACTGATGCACGGCGAGCTGATAAGCCGTGTATTTACGAATATTGATCACGCCGGTATCGAAGATCAGGTACTGGCCCTTGATCCCCAGCAATGTGCCTTCAGCGATCGGGTTCTTGTCCAGATTGAAGCTGACGATCTTGGTCGGGTACGCCTCTACGGGGTAGCGGATCTCGATCGGTTCGACGTCATGCAGCATTTGGATGGCCTGCAAGCCAAATCGTTCTTGCAGCCCGGCCAGGCCTTCGGCGCAACTGTCGAACAGTTGCTGGCGAATGGCGGCCAGGTCCACCGGCTGTGCGTCGCCTTTGAGCAACGCGCGCCAGTTGGTGCGGTCGGCAACCTGACTACGCAACAGGTCCTCAACGAACCCGGACTGTTGGCGAGTGGCCACGCGCAGGATCGGCAGCGCCTGACTGGCGCCCTGATCCAGCCAGCGGGTTGGCAGCTGCGTGGCGCGGGTAATACCGACTTTAACGCCCGACGAGTTGGCCAGGTAGACGACATGATCGGTCATGCAGAATTGCTCGCCCCACGCCGGATCACGACACGTGCCGTGCTCGTGGTGGCATTTTTCCGGGCTCATGATGCAGATGTCGCACTGCGCCAGCTTGAGCATGCACGGGTAGCAGTAACCCTGGCTGTAGCTGGACTTGGTCTTGCGTCCACAATGGCTGCAATGGATCGCGCCAAGGAACTCCAGACGGACTGTTTTGCCAATCAGCGGGTTGACCGGAATCTCCGTGTCACCCAGACGAAACGCATACTGCACCGCCGACGCGTCCAGACGCGCCGACATTTTATTAACGGCTCCGCGACCAATCTCAATCAATGGATGGCATCCGACTTGAACAGGATATTCGGCACAGTGGTGGACTTGGACGCACATTCCTGTGGGCCCATGTAACCGATGCGCTGGTCTTCCGGCAGGTTCTGCACTTCCCAGGCGATCAACGCCTGCAAGGACAACTCGCGCTGTTCCTGAGTCAGCTTGCGGCCATCGGACCACTTCCCGATTTCTACTGCCAGCTTCAGGCTTTCGTAGATATCCGGGGTGATGTTTTCAATCATTTCGGCAAAAGAGGACATAGCGCACTCCTGACTCTTAATTAACCAGCATTCAAAATCAGGCTCTGACCCGGGCAATTGCCCCGCCAATCAGACCTGTTACACAACCAGTGATCAGCCCGCCGACATGGGCGCCGTTGGCGATTTCGCCAAAGCCCAGCATGCTGACCAACCCTGAAATACACAGCACCAGCCAGGCCAGCATCATCACCAGCACACCGCGCGGTAAACGATAGATGGGGTTGGGCGCGAGCAATTGAAAGATCCAGCAATGACCCAGCAGGCCATACAGAACGCCGGACAAGCCACCGAACAGGCTGGCACCGCCGAACTGATATTGAATGGTGTTGGAAACTGCACTGAACAGCAGGGTTAGACCGAGCAGATGCAGGCTGCCCTGACGCCATTCGATACGGCGGCCTAGCTCCCAGTACCACATGGCGTTCATGGCCAGATGCAGGATGCCGAAGTGAATCAGCATCGGCGTGACGATTCTCCACCATTGACCGGCGGCCAGGCTGTCGCCGGGGGGCAGGAACGTGGCGTACTCGCCATGCACGCGAAAATCTAGAAATGTCAGCCAGCGCACCGCGTCAAGGTTTTCACCCAACAGGGTAATCGCGCCCACAATCAAAGAAGCCAGCAGTACCAGCGTGGTCACCGGGCTGTCGCGCAGTTGCTTAACAAAGCCGGGCCGTGGTGCTTTGGTGCTCTGCTCGCCAGCTGGCAACTGATAGTGCTCGTCGCCTTCCGGGTATTGCTGATAAAGGGCACGGATATCGTCCGCCAGCTGCGGCGAGTCCGGTACCCACAGTACTTGCTCGCCCGCCTCTTCGCTGACCCGGTGCGGCACGCGCAGGCGATTCAACAAACTGACGAAGCCACTCAGGTCGGTGGTCAACGGCAGACGCAATACAGCAACAGGACTCATCAAACAGCCTCGGGACGTTCAACATCAACCCAGACGAATTTGTCCGGATCAATGCAGGTTTCCTGGTCAAGCCGATAGGCGACCAGTTTGCCGTAGAGCACGGCGCTGTAATCCAGGCAGGCCAGATTCGGCCGGATCGGAGCGGGGATTCCGCTGCGCCAGTAATGACCGACAAACAACATGGGTTCATCGGCGCCGTAGCGCAGCAAGGCATTCTTTTCAGTGGTGGACAGGGGCGTCTTGGCCACGCCTTCAGGCAATGCGTCGGGCTGGAACACCACGTCACCGTAGGTTTGCGGATCGTCTTCCCAGAACTTGGTGCGGAAAAACTCGCGGGTCAGGCCATCACCGCCGGTCAGCGTGATGCCATGGGGCAGGCGCATGTCGGTGCCACGCAGTAACCGGTCAAACACCGCACAGGCAAAGCTGCCCTGCACCGCCGAAGCCTGAACGAACTGCTGATTGATGCAGCCGCCGCCGTGCATGGTAATCAGCGGAGTGATCAGGCTGGCATCCCAGCAGGCATGCACCACCCGGAAACGTCCGGCATCCATGAACAGTGGCAGCTCGTAGAACCAGTCGACGAATTCCTTCCACTCATCCGGATATTGTTCGAACTGCGCCAGGGTTTCACCCATGAGCTTGCTGTGACGTAACGAATGCTCGCGCACGAACTGCTTGCCACTCTCCGGCGGGGCCGGGGTGTGCCAGCCCAACGCGTTGAATTCATGGTTACCCATGATGCACAGCGCGTGGCCCGCCTTGACCATGTCGCGCACGATATGCAGCGATTCGCGAATCAACGGGCCGCGGTCAATGATGTCACCGAGAAATAACGCGATGCGTTCAGGGTGGCGCCAGACGCCCGCCTGAAAGCGATAACCCAGCACGCTGAGCAGTTTCTCCAGCGTGTGGGCACAACCATGCACGTCACCGATCAAATCGTAGCTACGCGCGGGATCGAGCATCAGTCGCCTCCACCACCAAGTCGGCTACCCCAGCCAAGCTTGGTGCGACAGACTTCATAGTAGTTGTGATCAAGGGGGTGAATCAGACGCAGTTTCTGCGATTTCTTGCTGACCGTGATGGTGTCGCCCGGTGCGCAGGTGAAGTGGTTCTGCCCGTCGCACGAGACCTGCGGATAAATCGTCATGTCCTTGGACACCACGATTTTCAGCTCGCTGTTGCCATCAACCACGATGGGCCTGCCAGACAAGGTGTGCGGGTACATCGGCACAATCACGATGGCATCCAGCTTGGGATGCATGATCGGCCCGCCAGCGGACAGTGCGTAAGCAGTTGACCCGGTAGGCGTGGCGACGATCAGGCCGTCGGCCTTCTGGCTGCACACAAACTGGCCGTCGATGTAGATCTCGAATTCGATCATCCGCGTCGACTTGCCGGGGTGCAGCACCACATCGTTGAGCGCGTCGCCCTGACCAATGGCTTCGCCGTGACGGCGGACTTCGGCCTGTAACAGGAAGCGGTTCTCGACCAGATAATGGCCATCGAGTACTTCGGCGACTTTGACTTCCAGTTCGTCAGGGCGAATATCGGTCAGGAAGCCCAGGCTGCCACGGTTGATACCCAACACCGGCACGTTGTGTTTGGCCAGCGCACGGGCGGCACCCAACAGACTGCCATCACCCCCGACGACGATGACCATGTCGCAGACTTCACCGAGCATCTTGCGCGATGAGGTTTGCAGGCCATGGCCGGGCAAAACCTCGGCGATGGTGTCTTCCAGAATGACGTGCAGGTGCCGTTCCAGCAGGAATCTCTTGAGTCGGCGCACGGTATCGAGCACCTGAACACTGCCCAGGCGGCCGATGATGCCGATATTACGAAACTGCTCCATGGGGCTCCTGCGGGGTTCGATGCGGCTTAAAGACAGGGATTATGGGCGAAAGGCCGGGGTAGCGGCAAATAGGCCGTGATTTTACTGGGTGATAAAAGCTAAATGGGTATGGCTGCTGGCTGTGTCTCATGTATCGCGGGCAAGCCCGGCTCCCACAGGTCAGCATTCCAACTCAGTGACATCCCTGCTGGAATGCGGTTTTTGTGGGACCCGGGCTTGCCCGCGATACATGAGACACAGCCTGAAGCCATATCGCTTCATCATTTATCGCACCAAAGCCGTTTCCGCTATCCTGCGCCCATGACTCTTTTCCCCAGCCTCACCCACCTGCCCCGCCAGTTACGCACGCCACACGTGCGGGATCTGGCCTGGGTGATTCTGGCGCCGCCGATGCTGGAGCAGACGCCGTGGCCCCAGCGCCATCCGCTGACGGCCAGTGACTGGGTGCGGGAGCCGCAGCAATTGGCAGATTTTCTGTTCCGGCTCGATCAGGACAGCCATGCCCTGCTCCACTGGCTGGCATTGAGCGCAACACGTCGGCTGGGCGTGTATTACGAGCGTTTATGGCAATTTGCAGTGGCTCAGGCGCCCGGCGTCGAAATGGTTGCCGCCAACCTGCCGATTCGCAATGGCGGACAAACCCTGGGTGAGCTGGACATGCTGCTGCGCGATGCCGAAGGCGTGCACCACGTGGAATTGGCGATAAAGCTCTATCTCGGACCGCAGCAAGGTGACGGCAGCGACCCTTCGCAATGGTTGGGGCCGGGTTGCCATGATCGGCTTGACCTCAAACTTGCCCATCTGAGCCAACATCAGCTACCGATTTCCGCACGCCCGGAAAGCCGTGAGCTACTTGCCGCACTGGGTATAGAAACGTTCGATGCCCAGCTGTGGCTTGGCGGCTATCTGCTGTATCCGTGGCCAGGTCAGACTGATTCTCCGCAAGGCGTCCATCACCAGCACTTGCGTGGCAGTTGGCTGCATCAAAAGGATTGGCACGCATTTACCGCGCAACGGCCAGAGGGTCGCTGGCAGCTATTGCCGCGTCACGCCTGGCTGGCGCCAGCCCACTACCGTGAAGCCTGGACAGATTCGCAGTTGCAGGACTGGCTGACTCAGCTGGATCCACTGGCCCCGGCGCAACTGCTGGTAAGGCTGGTGGAAAACGCCAGCGGCGAATGGGAGGAAGCCGAACGGGTGTTTCTGGTTTCGGACATCTGGCCACGGCTGGGTGACACGAGCAATACGATTCAATCCATCACATTGCCCGTGTCGCCCGCCTGATCCTCAAGCGGCTTTTTTAGTGCGCGGCAGCAGAATCGCCATGATCCCCAGCAGCGGCAGGTAGGAACACAGGTTGTAGACGAACAGAATGCCGTGGCTGTCAGCCAGATAACCCAGCAAAGCCGCGCCAATACCACCAAAGCCGAACATCAGCCCGAAAAAGATCCCCGCGATCATGCCGACGTTACCCGGCACCAGTTCCTGGGCATACACCACAATGGCGGAAAACGCCGAGGCCAGAATGAAACCGATGATCACACTCAGAATGCTTGTCCAGAACAGATCAGCGTAAGGCAACGCAAGGGTGAACGGCGCAGCCCCCAGAATCGAGAACCAGATCACCGCTTTACGGCCAATCCGGTCACCGATCGGCCCACCGAAGAAGGTGCCCGCAGCCACTGCCCCGAGGAACAGGAACAGGTACAGCTGGGAGTTAGCCACCGACAGGTCGAACTTCTCGATCAAATAGAAGGTGAAGTAACTGGTGATGCTCGACATGTAGAAGAACTTGGAAAATATCAGGAAAGCCAGCACGACCAGAGCGCCGGTCACCCGTCCTTTCGACAGGCCATGGCTCGCGGCCTGACCTTGTTTGAGCTTGAACAGATTCAAATGCGCGCGGTACCAGCGGCTGATCGCGTACAGCAATCCAACGGAGAACAGCGCGACCAGCCCGAACCAGGCCACATGCCCCTGACCGAAAGGGATGATGATCGCCGCCGCCAGCAACGGGCCGAATGCCGAACCGGTATTGCCTCCCACTTGAAAGGTCGACTGTGCCAGACCAAAACGCCCACCTGAAGCCAGCCGCGCAATACGCGAAGCTTCCGGGTGAAAGGTCGAGGAGCCAATGCCGATCAGGGCCGAGGCCAGAAGAATCATCGGGAAGCTACCCACCACGGCCAGCATTAAAATGCCAATCAGTGTGCACAGCGAGCCCACCGGCAGCACCAGCGGATTGGGATGACGGTCGGTGTAATAACCGACCCAGGGCTGTAGCAACGAAGCAGTGATCTGGAACGTCAGGGTAATCAAACCGACCTGCGTAAACGTCAGGCCGTAACTTTCCTTGAGCAGTGGGTAGATCGACGGCAAGACCGCCTGAATCAAGTCGTTGACCAGATGCGCCAGTGCAACAGCACCAATGATGCGCATGACCAGCGGGCTGCTGGTACTGGAAGGCGTAGGAGTTGCAGCAGGAATTGCGCTGGTGGGGGAGTTACTGACGTCCATGGAGTTCATCCGCGAAGCTATTGGATGTGCCACGACCTGGATATTGCAAAATATGTCAGCGGCACAAGGTCCGCCAATGTGCCATTTTTTGGGGCATGGCCGCTACATATTGTTGCGGGGAATGAACGCGAAATCTGATTTTGCATGACCGCGTCCTGCCTCCCTTTCCGGGCGGCAAACATTGGACCTGTAGGAGCTGCCGAAGGCTGCGATGGCGGTGTGTCTGGATAAATGCTTCGCAGCCTTCGGCAGCTCCTACAGAAAATTCATTTCAATTCACTCGCTGTATTTTCTTTTACAGGAGCCAGTCAAACCGTAGCTCCAACAGCCACGCCCTTCTCCCCCGTCGGCACATCATGCAGCGATATCCGCGAGGTTTCCGGCAGCGCCAACCCGCCAGCCAGTGCGAGCAAAGCAACCGCGATCAGGTAAAATGCGGGTGACAGGTTGCTGCCTGTAGTGGTGATCAACCAGGTTGCCATCAACGGCGCGGTGCCGCCAAAGATGGTGTAAGCCATGTTGTAGGTGATCGCCGAAGCGGTATACCGAGTGCGGGTCGGGAAGGTTTCCGAGAGCAGCGCTGCCGTCACCACGCCACACAACACCGCACCGACCGCCAGCAGCATCACGCCGACGATAGACGCAGCGAACGAACCGGAACTGGCCATCAGGAAGGACGGGAAGACCACCACGATCAGCAGCGCACAGGCCGTCATGACCGTCTTGCGTCGCCCGACCTTGTCGGAATACAACCCGGCCAGCGGGCAGATCGCCGCAGCAAAGAGCAGCGCAATCAACGACACCAGCAACGCCGTCGCACGACTCAAACCACCCGCCACTTGCAGGTAAGTGGCGAAATACGTGGTGAACATATAGAACGACAGCGCCGTCAGGGATACGAAGGCCCCCAGACAGCAAATCGCCGCGCCGTGGTTACGCAGGGTTTCCTTGAGGGGCGAATGAGCAACATCATGTTCCTGGGTCACTGCCTGGAATGCCGGGGTTTCATCCAGTTTCCAGCGCAGGTACAAGCCGACCAGCCCCAGCGGTGCAGCGATCAGGAACGGCAAGCGCCAGCCCCAACTGCCCATGGCTTCCGGGGACAGTGATGCCTCAAGGGCATAGGCAACGACGGCTGCCGCGGCAAACGCAGAAAAGGTCGAGACCGGGACGAAGCTGCCATACCAGGCGCGCTTGTCGCTGGGTGCATGCTCCATGAGATAGGCGCAGGCCCCGGCGTACTCACCCCCTGCCGAAAAGCCCTGAGCGCAACGAATCAACGTCAGCAGAATCGGCGCCATCACGCCGATGGCGGCGTAGGTCGGTAGCAGACCAATCAAGGTCGTGGCAGCGGCCATCAGCAAAATGGTCATTGCCAGGGTGCGTTTGCGGCCGATCCGATCGCCGAGCATGCCAAAGAAAATCCCGCCCAATGGCCGGAATGCGAAGGCCACGGCGAACACCGCGAAGGTTTTCAGCAGCGCTGCGCTGGCATCGCCACTGGGGAAAAACTGCTGGGCGATGGCAGTCGCCAGAAACCCATAAACGGCGAAGTCGAACCATTCGACGAAGTTGCCGATGGCGGCGGCGACAATCACTTTTCTCAGCGTTTTGGGACTGACTTGTTCCGTAGCGGCGCTTGTCATGCTGGACCTCGACATTTCATCAGGAAGCTATCGATTATCGGGACAGTCGCTGAAGCGGCTCACTCCAAAAGTGTCATCCGCATATTCAGGACCGACCCCACCGTAGTTCAATAGCGCATGATTCATGCCAGAGGCTTTGGATCAATGATTACAAGCCCATCGCCCGACGACCTTGCAAGCCGCCGGTGTGGATGAAAATCAGCCGGGTGCCTGCCGGAAAACGCCCGGCGACCACTTCATCGTGCAGGGCCAGCAGCGCCTTGCCGGTGTACAGCGGTTCGAAGGGGATGCCGCTTTGGGATTCGCTGGTGGCGATGAAATCCAGCAAGTGGGGGTCGGTTTTGGCGAAGCCGCCACGGGAGGCGCTGATGAGGTCATAGTCATCCTTCGCATCTGTAGGAGCTGCCGAAGGCTGCGAAAGCGGATTTTCAGGGCAATCGCATCGCAGCCTTCGGCAGCTCCTACAGATTTGGCGGTGGGCCAGGATTGCCGCGACATTCTGCTCGACCCCATGATCATCCGGCACCGCCATTGCGCCATATACCGGATGCGCGCCCTCCTCGGCAAACACCAGTCCAGCCAGCGTGGTGCCCGTCCCGGCCGCCAGCCACCAGCCATGGTAATTACCCCAGCCCAGGTCGCTCAGTTGTTCGTGCACCATCTCTAATAACCCCGCGCAGCCAAGCGCGCCGGGCAAACCGCCACCGCCTTCCGGGATCGGGTAGAAATCAGGGTATTGCGTCAGCCACGAAGGCCAGAAGTCCGGCTCATGGCGTGCGCGATAACCGCCATAGCCAAGCCAGTGCAGTTGCATGCCGAACGTCTGTAGATCGACCGTGGTGGGCGTCTGCACTGCATGACCGCGCAACAATCCGACCGTGGCAAAGCCAAACCGCTTGCCCGCTGCTGCCAACGCATGCAGATGATTGGAATGCGCGCCGCCCAGACTGATAACGCCTTTCGCATCCACCTCGCTGGCCGCCGCCAAGTGATGAGCGAGCTTGAACCACTTGTTGCCGCTGATCAGCGGATCAATGAGATCCAGACGCAGGACCGCAACCTCGACTCCAGCACTGGCGAGCCAAGTCAGGTTCAGCCGCTGAAGAGGAGCGCTGGGTTGCCAGTGAATGGGGGCGATAGACACAGGGAGCCGGGCCGCAGGATGAAGGGCGGGAGTTTAGCATTGCGCCGGAATATGCAGGTATCCAAGGCTAGGTGCGCCACAGATCTTTGGGGGAGATTCTATGTTGGCCTGCAATCACAATTCCTGTGGGAGCGAATTCATTCGCGAAGGGGCCGATACAGACAATACATATTCAGCGTCTGATAATCAGTCTTCCCGAATGAATTCGGTCCCACAGGTTGATCGCATTCTTTAATTGAAACCGAGTCGTCGGTCTCGGCCCTACAACCCCGCCGCCAACCTTGAACCCTGATCAATCGCCCGCTTCGCATCCAGTTCGGCCGCGACGTCCGCACCGCCGATCAGGTGCACGCTCTGCCCGGCCTCGACCAACCCGTCATACAGCTCTCGCAGTGGATCCTGCCCGGCACAGATCACGATGTTGTCCACCGGCAAGACCTTCTCTTCACCTTCACCAATCCGAATGTGCAGGCCAGCATCGTCGATCCGCAGGTATTCAACGCTGTTGAGCATCTGCACCTGCTTGTTCTTCAGGCCCGTGCGGTGGATCCAGCCGGTGGTTTTCCCCAGACCGTCGCCGACCTTGGAGGCCTTGCGCTGTAACAGGAACACCTGACGCGCCGGGGCGTGCAACTCCGGCTTGATCCCGACTACACCGCCGCGTGCTTCCAGGGCAGTATCAATACCCCATTCCTTCCAGAAAGCCGTGCGATCCAGGCTGGTGGAAATACCCTGATGCACCAGAAACTCCGAGACATCAAAACCGATACCGCCCGCGCCAATCACCGCAACGCTGCCGCCCACTGGCTTGCGCTGCAGGATCACATCCAGATAGCTCAACACTTTGGGATGTTCGATACCGGGTATCGCCGGGGTACGTGGCGCGATGCCGGTCGCGAGGATGACCTCGTCGTAACCCGCGCCGCGCAGGTCTTCGACAGCAACACGAGTATTGAGCCGCACGTCGACGCCAGTGGTTTGCAGTTTGCGTGCGAAGTAACGCAGGGTTTCGTAGAACTCTTCCTTGCCCGGTACGCGCTTGGCGATATTGAACTGGCCGCCAATTTCTGCCGCCGAATCGAACAAGGTCACCTGATGGCCGCGCTCAGCGGCAACCGTGGCGGCCGCCAGCCCGGCAGGCCCAGCGCCAATCACGGCGATTTTCTTGCTCTGGCGCGTCGGGATGTAATTCAGCTCGGTCTCATGACAGGCACGCGGATTGACCAGGCAACTGGTCAGCTTGCCGCCAAACGTATGGTCCAGACAGGCCTGATTACAGCCGATGCAAGTGTTGATCTCATCAGCCCGCCCGGCAGCCGCCTTGTTGACGAACTCGGGGTCCGCCAGAAAAGGCCGGGCCATGGAGACCATATCGGCATCGCCTTCGCTGAGAATCTGCTCGGCGATTTCCGGCGTATTGATGCGGTTGGTGGTGATCAGCGGAATGCCTACCGAGCCGCGCAGTTTGGCAGTGACTTTACTGAATGCGGCACGCGGCACCTTGGTCGCGATGGTTGGGATCCGCGCTTCGTGCCAGCCAATACCGGTGTTGATAATCGTCGCCCCGGCCTTCTCAATGGCCCGAGCCAATTGCACAATCTCTTCCCAAGTGCTGCCGCCTTCCACCAGATCGAGCATCGACAGGCGAAAGATAATGATGAACTCAGCCCCAACCGCCTCGCGAACCCGCCGAACGATTTCCACCGGCAGACGCATGCGGTTTTCGTAGCTGCCGCCCCAGCGATCAGTGCGATGGTTGGTGTGAGCCGCCAGGAACTGGTTAATGAAATAGCCTTCAGAACCCATGACCTCTACGCCGTCGTACCCGGCGCTTTGGGCCAGCGTAGAGCAGGTGACGAAATCGGCAATCTGCTTTTCGATGCCTTCTTCGTCCAGCTCGCGAGGCTTGAAAGGGTTGATGGGCGCCTGAATCGCGCTGGGGGCGACCTGGTTCTTGCTGTAGGCATAACGCCCGGCGTGGAGAATTTGCAGGCAGATTTTGCCGCCAGCCTCATGTACCGCCTGGGTGACTATACGATGCTGCTCAGCCTCTTCGGCCGTGGTCAGCTTCGCAGCGCCGGTGTAAACGCCGCCTTCTTCGTTAGGCGCAATCCCACCCGTCACCATCAGCCCGACACCGCCCGTTGCCCGCTCGGCAAAATACGCCGCCATACGCTCAAAACCACCCGGCTTTTCTTCCAGACCGGTGTGCATGGAACCCATCAGGGTGCGGTTGCGCAAGGTGGTAAAGCCCAGATCCAGCGGGGCCAGCAGGTGCGGGTAATGAGCGGCGGCCATAGAAACTCCATCGAACTGTCACGGTATGCGACTGCCTGAAGCAGCCGTCAATTATTCAGGCCTTGGTGGCCTGTTCATTGGGCAACAGTAAAGACGAGCTTCGCGACCTGCTCAATGACTGTAAGTGACAAGTTGATGATTTAAATGTGCAGCTAGCTTTCAGACGGGGTCAGGCAAGCAGGGCCTCTCATCAAACATAAGACCACTATCTGAATTGAAACGCGTCCCTGTAGAAGTGACCGGGGTGGCGCTCCACCTTGCTCGCGATGACATTCTCTCAGATACCATTTCCGTATTTGAAAGACCGCTATCGCGAGCAAGCTTGCTCCTACAGGTAACGTGTTTGCTGCACGACAGTGCATCCCATAGCACGCTTACTACAAACGCATACGCTTGATGTCGCGCTGCGGGGGCTCGCCGAACAGTCGGCTGTATTCGCGGCTGAACTGGGAGGAGCTCTCATACCCGACAAGCCCCCCGGCGCTGCTGGCATCCATGTTTTGGCTCAGCATCATTTGCCTGGCGGCCTGGAGCCTGAGTTGTTTTTGATACTGCAGCGGACTCATACCGGTAACCGTCCGAAAATGCTGGCGGAACGTGGAGGGACTCATGTGAGCTGTTGCCGCCAGTTCGTCGACTTTGAGGGACTGCCGAAAATTCAGCTTCAGCCACGATAGGCATCTGGCGATGTGCTGACTGGGTGAGCCGGCACTTACGATATGCAGTAATTGCAGGCTGTGGGGACCGCTCAAGACACGCACCACTATCTCCTCGATAATCAGCGGCGCAAGGATTTCAATCAAAGCGCGATCATCCAGCAGCTCGATCAGACGCTCCAGCGCGTCGAGGATATGTGCATCCAATGCATGCACGGTGACGGGGCGGAATCCCTCATCTTTCATGCGCTGAGATAGCTTCATTCGCTCTGCTACCTGCACAACCATTGTGCCGTCCAGCGCCAATATCATCCCAAGAAACGGTTGGGAGGCACTGGCACGGGTGACATTCGCGATAACGGGAATGTCGACGCTCGTCACCATAGACTGGCCGGGACCGTAGGCCAGAATCTCTTCTCCCACCATGACCTGCTTCCCGCCTTGCAGCGTCAAGCCAAGCCCTAGCGCGTAGATACAGTGTAAAGGCGCCGTTGCTGCGTTACGTCGATGAAAGCTGAGTCCTGGAATAGCGCTGTAGTAGTCACCTTCCTGGCGCAGGATTTGCCCGACTCGCTCAGCCAGACGAGCGGTATCCGTGACGCTGCGAACATCTCTGGAAGCTGGACTCATGATTTCCCCCGATGTATCGCTACAGTACGTTTTTGCTGATTGCATTACTCACCCGAACGATATCGGCCATGACCGCCAGTGCAATCTCGGCAGGTGTCTTGCTGCCAAGGTTCAGACCGATCGGGGCGTGAATGCGATTGATACCGTCATCATCCAGCCCTCCGATACGTCTCACGCGCTCAAGGCGTTTTTCGCTGGTGCGCCGCGAGCCCATTGCCCCAATGTAAAATGCAGACGTCCTTACCGCTTCCATCAGCGTCAGGTCATCCAGGCGTGGATCGTGAGTCAATGCGACGACAGCCGTCGAAGCATGACAGCCCCCTTGAGCAATGTAGGTCGCGGGGAGCATTTCGAATACCGCGACACCGGGCATCTTGAAAGTCGAGGCCAATTCGGTGCGCGGATCACACACAACGACCTCGTAGCCCAGCGCAACCGCGAAACTGGCACAAAACTCGGCGACTGGCGACAAACCCGCGATCAGTAGCCGTCGCACGGCACCTATCCTCAGCCGAACTTGCTCATGCTCAACGGTGACCGGCGCGCACTCTCTGTCAGCGTCTTCAATGTACGCATCGCGAGTCCCCAGCATGACGCGACGCACGATTAACTGCCGCCCGTGCAAAGCCTGTTCAAGCCTCGCGAAATACTCACGCCCCGAGCAGTCAGCCTCGAAATACTCAACGAGGACATCAAGCACGCCGCCACACGGCAATTGCAGGTTTGGCGTAAACCCGCCTTCACCGTATCGAATGATCTGACTGCTAGGTTCGAACTCGCCTCGCCCCAGTCGCTCAAGGAAATCATCCTCCACACAGCCGCCCGAAAGGGAGCCGCAGAACCCTCCTTGCTCCAGTGCCACAAGCATTGCACCGGGACCACGAGGCGCAGACCCAAACGTTGAGAGGACAGTGCACAACCACACACCGTGGCCTTGCTCCAGCCAGGTCGAGGCCTGTTGAATAACCTGAAGATCGAGACTGTTCATAGATCAGGCGAGCAGCTTATCCAGAGTGAAAGGGAGATCACGAATACGCTTTCCGGTGGCGTGATAAACCGCGTTACCGATGGCGGCTGCCACTCCAACAATCCCAAGCTCACCCACAGCCTTACCGCCCAAGGCACTGGCCTGCAGATCAGGTATCCCGACATCGATTGTGATGATTTCAGGCACGTCGGCATTCACCGGCACGACGTAGTCAGCCAGGCTTGCGTTGACGATGCGACCGTCCCGGCGATCAATGTGGCCCTCTTCAAACAGAGCCTGGCCGATGCCCATGATCATCCCGCCCATCCACTGACTTTCCGCCAGTTTGGGGTTGTACACCCTGCCACTGTCGAACGCTGCCACCATGCGTTTGACCTTGACCGTACCGAAGTCTTCGTCCACTCGAACCTCGACGAAATGGACACCCCAGCTGTGAGCAGACACCCCACCATTGGTCGCAGGCAGCATTTGGCTGAACCCGTGCGCGGCGGCATCACGATCAGCCTCGGTCGCGCCCGCTTTGAAGGTGTCAGTCGTTATCTCGAATCGCTCTTTGCCAATCGCTTTCAGCAGGTCACCCAACGCGATACCGTCGCCGGGTCTTTGCGAAGGCTTTATGCGCCCGTTTTTGAATACCAGGTTTGAGATGTCCATCCCGTGCAGGGACGATTTCGGGTCGGTTGTAGCCACACGCAGCAGCTCGTTGCGAGCCACTTTCGCCGCCTTGTAAACCGCGCCCGTCAGGTTGTTTGCCAACTGAGAGCCACCCGCGACGGATGCGCGGGGCAAATCGGTGTCACCAAGGCTGACCTTGACCGCGCTGGTCGGCACGTCTAGTACTTCAGCTGCCGTTTGCGCAAGAATGGTGTAGGTGCCCGTGCCCAGATCAACGCCACCGCTCAAGACCTCTATCCGGCCATCGCGATGGATGATGATCTTCGCTTCCCCGGGCGTTCGCCACACGGGATAGGTGCCCGCTGCCACGCCCCAACCAATCAGCTCACGACCTTCACGCATCGAGCGAGGCTTGGGGTTACGGTTGGCCCAGCCGAATGCGTTTGCACCGGCTGCGTATCCCTCTCTTAGGCGCCGAGTCGTCCAGGGAATATTGGCTTTCGGATCCCGGGACGCCCAGTTCCGTAGCCTCAGTTCGATTGGATCAAGACCCAGCTCCACCGCCAGTTCATCCATGGCCGTCTCAAGCGCATAGGTGCTGATGTTTTCCCCTGGCGCACGCATCCACCCTGGATTTACGGTGTTCACCGGAATGATGCTGTGACGGGCAAGCATGTTGGGCGTGGCGTACATCAACGCCGTCACCGACGTGCTGGGTTCCAGGTGCGTGTCATCAATGGCGGTCTCGTTCCACCCTGCATGCACGACCGACACCAGCATGCCTTCACGGGTGGCACCTAACGCCAGTTTTTGACTGGTCCTGGGCCGACCACCGAAGCTGGTAAACGTTTGAGGACGAGTCAGCGAAACTTTCAGCGGTCGGCCCAATACCCTGGACGCGGCACAGGTCATGGCGACATGAGGATGCGGAGCAACCTTGCAGCCGAACCCGCCACCGACAAAAGGTGAAACAACCCGTACCTTTGCTATCTCAATGCCCATCCATTGGGAAATAACGTTACGCGCGCCGCCTACCCACTGACTCGATTCATAAACCGTAAGTTTGTCGCCCTCCCACTGAGCAATGCAGGCGTGCGGCTCCATCGGAACGTTGTACTCGCGGGGCGTGGTGTAAACCCCTTCAATTTTGACGGCAGCGGCTGCCAACGCGGCGGGTGCGTCTCCCCACTTGGCCTGCAGGTCATCGATTGGTTGGGGTTTGGCACGCGCATCATCAGGGTCGATGATGGCTGTCGTTTGCTGGTAAGTGACCTTGACCAGATTCGCAGCTTCAGTTGCCTGCTCTAACGTCTGCGCCACAACCAAAGCAATGTGCTGTCCATTCCAGCGCACCTGATCATCCTGCAATGGAGTGAAGTTTTCAGTTGCAGATCCCCCCTTGATAAACGGGGTTGCTGGTTGAATAACGAGCGGATTGAGGTGCGTGTAAATGGCAACAACCCCCGGAGCCTTTTCCGCCACACCAACGTCGATTGCAGTAATGCGGCCTGCGGGAATGGTTGATTGCACCGCAACTCCGTAAAGCATGCCTTCGATGGCCTGCTCAATGGCATAGCGGGCCTCCCCTCTTACTTTGAGGCCACCGTCCTGACGGGATGCACGCTCTCCCAGAGAACCATTTTGTTCCTTCTCGATCAGCGGCGCTGCCTCACCCGTCAGCGGGTTAAGCGCAAGACCGGTGTATGCGACAGCTGAGCCCGCCGCAGCGGTTTTGAGCAGTGTCCGGCGATAAACCCTGGGGTTGAAGAGATCGCTCATACCAGACCTCCAACGGTCATCAATGCTCGCGCAACGACGCGAGGCGCCAGGACTATCTTGAAGCCATTGTGCTCACGAGCTTGAGCACCGCTCACGGCGTGCCGGGCGGCCTCACGAATCACTTTTTCGGTGAACGTTTTACCGATCAAAGCCTGCTCTACAGCACGTGTCCGCCAAGGCTTGGTACCCACTCCGCCCATGGCAATGCGGACATCCTTGATGGTGCTGCCATCGTCTTCGAATTCGACCCCGACAGCAGCGCTTGCCGCGGCGAACTCATAGGACGCGCGATCACGCACCTTGAGGTAATGGGAGCGTTTCAAAGCAGCTACCACCGGCACTTCAATGCCGATGATCATCTCTCCAGGTAAAAGATCGTGCTCAATGTCCGGACGTTCACCAGGTAACCGGTAGAAATCTTCGGCCAGTACCTGACGCTCAGTTGCACCCCGAATCAAAACCTTGGCATCAAAAGCAACTAACGCCACTGCAAAGTCACCGGGATAGATGGCAATGCATCCATCACTTGTGCCTAGCACTGCATGGTTGCGATTGATCCCGTTTAGCGCAGCGCATCCCGATCCAGGATTACGTTTGTTGCATTCAGGGTAAGCACTTGGGTCACGAAAATAGGTGCACCGCGTGCGTTGCATCAAGTTGCCGCCAATCGTGGCCATATTTCGCAATTGCGGGGAAGCGGCGCGCCAGAGGGCCTCGCTCAGTACCGGTGCCTGAGTCTGAATTTGAGGGTTGGCGGCCACATGACTCATCTTCGCCGAAGCCCCGATGTTGATCTGTTGGGCGCCGACATTTATTTCGTTCAAGCCTTGCAAGTGGCTGATATCAACCAGTCGGGCAGGACGTTCCACGCCGCACTTCATGAGATCGAGCAGTGTTGTCCCCCCGGCCAGAAAACGGGTTTCCGGCAGGAGCACTTCTTGCCGCGCATTGGCGACATCGCTTGCGCGAATATAGTCGAGCGCTCTCATGCTTTGTCTCCCTGCAAGCGTGCTGCCGCAGTGCGGACGGCGGTGACGATATGCGGATAGGCGCCGCATCGGCAGATATTGCCGCTCATGTATTCGCGGATTTCATCATCAGACCCTGTATGTCCCTCGCGGATACAGGCAACTGCGGACATGATCTGGCCCGGCGTGCAGTAACCACATTGGAATGCATCAAACTCAACGAAAGCAGCCTGCACGGCATGCAGCGTGCCGTCCGCGTTGACCAACCCTTCAATGGTCGTCACATCACGACCTACAACCTGAGCCGCGAGCGTCAGACAGCTCAACACCCGCTCACCATCGACATGAACCGTACAAGCACCACACTGACCCTGGTCGCAACCTTTCTTGGTGCCGGGAAGGAATGCATGCTCGCGAAGCGCATCCAGCAAAGTAGTGCGCGGGTCTAGCTCGAAGGCCTGAGGTGCACCATTGATGGTGAGCTGAAGTCTGTTGCGGTCTGCCATGAAGGCCTCTCCAATAGTGTCCGAAAGCGCTACGCCAACTCATCAGGCGCTTTTCTGCTGGCCAGTATGGTTGGCCAGCGACAAATAGATTTGCCTGATCAAGTGTGTTTATTGCCCAATCCAATGAGTTGCTAGAGATAAAAGTCACTCGTAACAATGTATTTCATGGCTATCTCAGGAAAATGGGCTGCCTGAAATGATGGGCTCAGCGCCGCCACGTCATCTGGCAGCGTCTGCCCGGGTAAAACCTAGGGTGCCTTGGGGGAGATTTTTACCGTTGCGCCTTTCGCTTGATCACTAATCATGTCAGCGAGGTAAGGGCTACTGCTGTATTTGTCTCGATAGGCTTGGTCAACCCGCTCATTTATAGCGCCGTCGATGCCTTCAAAACTTACATCGCGAGTCATTCCAGCCGCGATGATACGCCCGGCCTTTTCGCGAACGGCCGCCTTGTACCAAGAAGATGCCTTACCGTGGAACGCCCGCACATAAAGGTTGCCATCAACTTCCACACACCAGATCCAGGTAGGCGTCCCGTAAGTAACGCCGTCCTCGCGAAACGGGGAAATCTTGAGGTCATCAGCTTTGATAATGCGTTTGAGGTCATCATTGGACCAAACACTTGCATGTAAACTCACGGCCTTGTCCACTGCCGTCGCCGCATGGGCGGCGCTGAGGCTGGAAAATACAAACAGCATTGCGATTAACAATGAGGCGCTGACTTTCAGACCTGACACATGCTTGTTCATCTCATGACCCTCCGGTTAGGCAAAACGTATACGTCAGGCACGCGACAACTGACGCATTATCGAACCACTGAAATACAGCCGGGTAACATCGGCAAAAGATCAACTTCCAAAACTTCAAGATCCTCGGCGAATCAATGTTGAGCCCGAATGTCTGCACAGACAAAAAATGTCTGAAACTTCATCGTGCGCACCTGAAAGTTGTTTACAAGCTGAACGAGATCTCCTTCGCCTTGTTTTGGATAGGCCAATGCATTTTCACTGGCCTCCTTCGAGTGCCAATACAGATGCAGGTGAACAGTGTGTTGATATTCACTTACCTGCACGCTCGCACCAACGAAGCCTGGGTGCTGGCTAATGAACTGTTCAGTCTGTTCCGTCAATGCTTTGGCTAGCGCCCATACAGAGAGCGGACCGACGAAAACCTCTAGAGTCTGGCCGAAACCAGTTCCACCTGGTAATTCGCTCATGGACAATCTCCCGCCCGCTCTCCACAACATGGACAATCTGTACCTTGCGCATCGCGCCCTACAAAATCAGCCAGCCCAGTTCTGCAGCCAGTAAGCGTAAGGTGTCGGCAACACAGAAGCCGGATCAGGGACGCCCAACTCACGCGCTGCCTGGAATGGCCAGTGAGGATTGCCCAGCAGCGTCCGTGCAAAACACACAAGATCCAGGGAGCCAGAGCGCACGAACTCATCCGCCTCATGAGCGTTTGTGATCATCCAGCTAGTCCCGACAGGCAGTCCAGTCTCAGTTCGTACGCGCTCCGCAAAAGGCACCATGAAATTAGGGCCCCACGGCACCGGCTCGCTGGGCACAGCCAGGGAAAGGGAGCAATCGACAAAATCCACGCCCCCTTCCTGCAGCCACCTAAGGACCTGAATGGATTCGGCCAGTGATTCTTCAAGATCCTCCTCAAAGTCGACCGTACCAAAACGGATCGTCAGCGGGAGATTTTGCGGCCACACCGTCTTTACCGCCGCTACAATTTCGAGCAGGAAACGCGCCCGGTTTGGCAACGAACCGCCGTATTCGTCAGTGCGGATATTGGCCTTCGGAGACAGGAAAGCCTGGCCAAGAAAACCGTGCGCAAAATGCAGCTCCAGCCATTCGAATCCTGCACGATGAGCCCGTGCAGCAGCGCTCATGAAATCAGCTTGAATACTACGAATGCCCTCGTGTGTCAGCTCGTCAGGAATGTAGGAGGAATCAGGCACGTAAGGGAGAGCACTCGCTGAAACAGGCTTCCAGCTCTGCGCGTCGGACTCTTCAAGTGGGTGCCCTCCCACCCAAGGAGGCGTACATCCCGCTTTGCGCCCTGCGTGACCCAGTTGAATGCCGGGCACTGCGCCGGCGTTTTTGATGACCCAGGCCACATCGGCAAAACCGGCAATATGACTATCGCTCCAGAGCCCGGCATCACCCGGTGTGATCCGGCCCTCGGGGTTGACAGCAGTTGCCTCGACCACCACCAGACCTGCACCACCTTTCGCCAACGTTTCGTAGTGGGTTTTATGCCATCCATTCAGCGCCCCATCGACGGCCTGGTATTGGCACATAGGTGAAGCCACGATGCGGTTACGTAACGTGACGTCCTTCAATTGGTAGGGTGAAAATAGCGAGTTCATGGGCTAATCCGCTTGTTGATTTGAATAAGCGGATTATTGCCTTTGGGAGGGGTAATTATTTGCCTGATAGAAGCAAAAGACTGCACAAAATGATGCGCCTTCAAAACGGTGACGCCGCAAGTTCTATTCATTTCTGGGTCTTTCCTGGATTCGAAATGCATAAATCGAGCGAGTACCGCTGCCCTACAGTTTGTAAAAGATATATTCAGGGGCGCTTGAGCTATCGATGTACGCCCCACGACTGCTCACTGTTTCACGTAACTCCGCATTCTCGATACGCAGCCGCCAATCAACTTCATGCGCTTCAATTTGCCCTTGATCAAAGCGCTCGATCGCAGCAAGCAGCTCATCTGCAACAGGCAAGTAAACAGCCAATGCGTCCTCTTTCCATGCCGCAACAGTCATACCCAAGGATTCGCAAATGGCTACTTTAGCCCGAGCATCGCGCTTGTCCGAACGCCTGGACTCCTCTATCTCATCAGCCACCACCGGATCGGTGACGCGATCCGAGAATATAACCTCCCCGGCATCCCATACTTCGGGGGGACAAATCTTGCTTGCAGGACTCAAGGCAATAAAGGGTGATATTTCCAAGGGATAAATTCGGCAGACTAAAGGGCGCTCCTCGTAAATGCCGCAACGATTCTGGTCATCCAGATTAGGGCATTGAGTAAGTGCATTACCGGTAAAGATCGGCGTCACGTTAATCTGATGGCGGCCGCTGGCGACCTGAACAGAACGTCCAGCATTGTGGCTGAACTTGCCGGGTTCCGCAGGCCAGTGATGTTCGTCGAAAGCTTCCAGTACTACAGCAATGTCATGCCCTCTTTCCAGCCAACGCCTGGCCTCGCCAAGGGTGAGAGGAACCAAACGGCCCTTGCAGCAGATCCCGCAACTATTGCAGGCAAAGCGTATTTCATTATTTTCCATACAGTTACTGACTCGACGCGCAGTGAAC
This sequence comes from Pseudomonas viridiflava, assembly GCF_900602065.1. Lineage (GTDB taxonomy): Bacteria > Pseudomonadota > Gammaproteobacteria > Pseudomonadales > Pseudomonadaceae > Aquipseudomonas. The sequence continues at coordinate 161,646 of NZ_UWFN01000263.1, forward strand.
ACCGATGACGCAGAAGGCGCCAAACACCATGTTTAGGGTTTCGCGGAGTATGTCGAACGGCCTGATCTCACTGTTGCCTATTTCACGGCGATATTTGCTCGTTCCAATCGGATATATCTGAAATGCCAGCCCTGCACTCATAAACCCCACCTCCGACCCGTCGTTTTAGGCAAGATTTCGAACGAAGCCAGCAACCTCTCACTTGGTCATAGCGGGGGAATAAGGGGCAATTTAGGGATGCCTCAGGCTCGCGACTGATCCACGTCAGTGAGATATCCCACAGGGCGTCCCTGCGCCGGGCACACCGTTGATTTTGGCGTTTTGGTCTCTCAGCAAAGCGATAGAGACTTGCTCGCCAATGCACCCTGTAAGGGCCGGATCTTAGTCGATGATGGCGAGCTGAAACGTTACCTGCTGACACACCCTGATACGCTATTTACTGGTGATCAACGAGCCTAATCTCGTAGACCAGGCCACATGACTCCATTGCGACTTGATGCATAGCCAGGCACATCAACGTCGCACTGGATGTCAGGTGGTGTTCATTGCATTCTTGGCCATCAGGGACGCTCCACCGATCTCAGTCAGCCCGCTGATGATGTGCTGGGTGTAGGGAAAAGCAGGATCTTCCTCCAGTACCCTCTCCGACACCAACAGCCCTTCGTTCACGAGCACATCGATCGCCAACACACAGCGCACGATGGAGGGAACGCTTGGCTGACGGCGCACCAACTGCATGTATATCTGCCCGCACGTCAGCTGTCGTGGCTTCCCCCCGCCAGGCCTTACCTCGCTTATTAGTAGCCAGACCGCTTTTAAAATCGCCAGATCTACCGCGAGAGGGTCTGTGAGCTCGGGGATTAACCCGGACTCATGAGGCAGGAAGGAACTCGCTTGGGATGTCACAGATAAACCTCTGAATACCATTAGCCTGAACAACCGCACGTGTTTACACCGTGCGTTTTCTCGCTTTCCGGAATGAGCAGCGTGACACGCACACCCTTTAGCCAACGCGACATGAAGGGATGATCTTACAACACAATCACTTTATCACCGCTCAAAACAGAGCTATCACTCTGTTTTTATGAAAGATTTTTTATTGCTATAAATCAAATATTTTTAGAATAAATAACCAATAATAATTACTAAACTGAAAATAATCACCAATAATTCTTGCAATACAAAAACATTGCAGATGTAAATTTAAAATATATAAAGGCAACATTTTTGCCGCCATAGAACTTTAAGCTCACACTGCTGACTTACTGTCCGCAGCCTGTAGTAAACCTCCACGCGCTGACACTTCTTCGTTACCCACTTCTATTTGGAGATTCTCCCGATGGCTAGAAGCTTGCTGCCTCTTGCTGCCATTTTTCTGATGGGCCTCACCACACTTTCTGTATCAGCCGCCGAAAACAAAAATCCCCTGCCGTCGACATCGAGTGATGTGCGCGTGGAAGTCGAGGCCAAACGCGAGCAGATCACTGGCGCCGAAAGCGCCACAAAAAGCCAGTCGACAGGCGCGCAGACGGTGCTGGACGCCCCGGTCGTGACCGACGACGCCCCAACGACCGATGACGAGAAATGAGTCTTCGTTTGATACGCAGCACACCCCCTATCGAACGAATTCAGGAGTAGCTCCATGTCCATGATCAAACAAGGCTTAGGCCTGAGTCTGCTTGCGTTGAGCATTGCTCAGGCAGGCACCGTAATGGCTGTCACCCCGATGACGGGCAATGAGGTCGAAGCGCGGGTTGGCGCGATGCTCGACAACATGAGCCAGTCGGAAAAGATCAACTTCTCGCGCGTCGATGACGGACGCATGATTCCCAAGCTGGACAAGTTCAACCTGCAAGGCACAGTCGCCTACGACTCGGCCATGGGCGTGCTGGTCGGCGGCAAGACCTTCGGTGCGCAGTACCCGTCACCGTCGGCACTGGCCGCGACGTGGAGCATCAACCGGGCTAAAGAGTTCGGTCTGGCGATTGGCTACGAAACCCGGATCGCTGGCGGTCAGCAAATGCTGTCTCCGGCCATCAATCTCTATCGCACCCCGTTCAACGGGCGTTCCGCCGAGTACATGAGTGGCGAAGATCCATTCCTCGGCGCAGTGTTGGCGCCGGCCGTCACCAACGGTATTCAGGTTCAGGGGATTCAGGCTGCAGCCAAGCATTACCTGATGAACGAGCAAGAGGCGAACCGGCACTATCTGGACGTCAAAATTGACGAGCGCGCCATGCAGGAGCTGTATCTGCCCGGCTTCGAATCGCTGGTCAAGAACTCGAACATTGCCTCGATCATGTGCGGCTACAACAAGATCAATGGCGAATATGCCTGTGAGAATCACCACCTGATCACCGACATCCTGAAAGGCCAGTGGGGCTTCCAGGGCAACGTGATGAGTGACTTCAACTCGGTTCAGGACGCGTTCAAAGGCGCCTGGGCAGGCACCGATATCGACATGCCGAGCGGCCTGCAATTCACTGAAGCCAAGTTGCTGCCCTATGTCTGGAACGGCCAACTGCATCAGAGCGTGATCGACGACAAAGTCCGCAGGAATCTCAGGGCACTGGTCAGCTACGGCTTCGATAAGGGCATCAACAAAGCTCAGCCTCTTGAGCACCGTGAGCACGGCCAACTGGCTGCGCTGAACGTCGCGAGGGAATCGATTGTGCTCCTGCGCAACGAACCTGTAGACGGGCAGAAACCTCTGCTGCCACTGCCGAAAACGGCAAAAATCGCTGTCATCGGCGACCTGGCAATGCAGCCACCGACTGCGCCATTCGGCACCGCTTACTCAGCACCTGCCAGCTACGTTACCGAGCTGAGCGGGCTCAAGCAACTGGCGTCGAACGCCAGCAATGTCGACTACCTGCCGGAGATGAGCCTCGACCCGAAATCGTCGGTCTGGTATCAGCCGGGTACCGGTAAAGGCAAAGGCAAGGACGCCATCAGCAACACGGGTGTCAAAGCGGAGTACTACGCCAACACCACGCTGTCCGGCGATCCTGTTGCAACCCGCATCGAGCCGGGCCTCAACCTGAGCTGGATCACCAACACCAACGTGACCGACAGCGGCACCAGCGCGGTAACCGGCTACACCCCGGCACCGGGCGCATTCTCGGCTCGCTTCACCAGCAAAATCAAACCCACCATCACTGGCCCGCACGTATTCAAAGTCCGCGCCGATGGTGCCTACAAGCTCTGGATCAACGACGAGCTGGTGGTTGAGGATGAAGACAAGCAGGTTTCATTCGACCTGATTCCTGTGGTGCCACGTACCGTCAAGACTGTCGCGCTGAAAGCCGGCACCGAGTACAACGTGCGCCTGGAATATCGTCGACTCAAAGGCAATTACACCCCGGTGCTGGGCGGCATGAATGGCGTGCAGCTGAGCTGGGCGTCGCTGCGTCCACCGACCAATCTGGCTGACTATGACGCAGTCGTGGTGGCAGCGGGCAGCAACTTCGAATACGAAGGCGAGTCCCTTGATCACCCCTTCGAACTGCCGCAATTTCAGTCTGAATTGATCAGCTTCGTGCAGAGAGCCAACCCTAAAACCATCGTCGTGATGCACGGCGGCGGCGGTATGGATATGCAACCGTGGGCAACCAAGGTCGCGGCTTCCCTGCACGCCTGGTTCCCGGGCCAGCAAGGCGGTCAGGCACTGGCGGAAATCCTGTACGGTAAGGTCAACCCATCGGGCAAGCTGCCCATCACGCTGGACAAGAAAGTGCAGGACAACCCGAGCTTCGCCTCGTACTCCGATCCGGCACCGTACTACTTCAGCAGCCCTAAGCCGCCGACTGAAATGACCTACAGCGAAGGCCTGTATCTGGGCTACCGCGGTTATGACAAGAACCATGCAAAACCGCTCTACCCGTTCGGTTTCGGGTTGTCCTATACGACCTACGAATACAGCGACCTGAAGCTGTCGAGCAACGTGCTTGCGCCCGGCGCAACCATCAAGGCCACGTTCACCGTGACCAACACGGGCAACAAGGCTGGTTTCGAAGTGGCTCAGTTGTACGTGCAGCCTTCAAAGCCGCAAGTTGATCGTCCGGAAAAAGAGCTGAAGGGCTTCTCCAAGGTCTACCTGAAGCCGGGCGAAAGCAAAACCGTGACGATCCCGCTGGACGCCCGCTCGTTCGCCTACTATTCGCCTGACGCGGTCAGCTGGATTGTAGACCCGGGCAAGTTCAAGGTTCTGGTAGGCAAGGACTCGGAAAACATGGCGCTGAACCGCACGGTGGTCGCGCTGTATGGCGAAAAACTATCCACGCGTGAATCCAACCCTCTCCCGACTCCGCTGCGCAAAGCAGTTCAGGTCAAGCCAGAACAGGCTTACTAAGAAGGCCTGATCGGTGGCTTCTACAGCCACCGATCACCGGCTATCAAGCGGTCGTTCTCAGGCGAGTCCGGCCGGCTTGAGATCCGAAGCCAGACGCTCAAGATACCTGGCGAAGGCGCGTTCAATCGGTACGTAATCCGGGGAGCGAAGCCATTGAATCTGCATGCCGTCCATCATCGAAGCAATCTCGAGGCTGACCTGCTTCACATCGGTGGCCGAGTGAATTTCGCCCGCTTCGATCAGCAGATTGAGATGAGCTTGAAGGTGGCTGTGCACAATCCCAAAGCGCTCGCTGAACCAAAGGTTGGCCGGGTGGGTAACGGACAGGCTTTCCGTATTGATGATCATCAACGCCTGACTGACAGCGGCATCCTCGGTACTGAACTTCATGATGAACTTCAGAAACGATAAAAACCCTTCCAGCGACGCGACCTCATCAGCTTCCTGCAAGCGGGTGGCGACGTATTGATCCCGATGCTGCAGCACCGCGTGCAACAGCGCGAGCTTATTGGGAAAGTGATGCAGCAATCCGACTTGCGATATACCCGCGACCTTGGAGACATTGGTCAGCGTTGCCCCCGCGAACCCATCCCTGGCAAAAATAACCATGGCGGCTTGAATGATTTCGAGTTTGCGCACATCGCCCTTGGGGATATGGCGACGCTTGGGGGGAGCGGCTGGGTCAGGAGCGGGAATGTTTTTTGGCATTTGAATAGCACTGTCCGTTGCGCAGATATGAAACCTGTCAGCGTATTGATTTTTCGCTGAAGCGTTCATTTATAGGCCAAACAATACCCATAGAGAAATTTTCGGAAAGTTCATCAGCGATGCACCAATGAAATGCAACCCCAGGCCCATGCCGTAAGGGTGAAAAACATCCAGAACTGCACGTGGATCCAGCCGGCCGCGGAACATACCATGTACCTTTGAAGCTGACAAATGCCCCACCGTTCGCGATACATGCGCCACAAAGGACGGCCCTCCATGGATACACGCAAGGTTCGAATCGTACGAGAAAATGTTCTGTCGGATAATGGGTAGCTGCTGAAAAAAATATCGAGTTCGAGATGCAGCGCCGGCGCAATCCGCAGGACCGGCCGGGCGATGTTCCTAAACAATCACCTCCTGCCGATACTCAAGTGGCGTGCAGCCAAACTCGCGACGGAACACCGTGTGCAGGTACTGCGCAGATTTGAAGCCGCAGTTGCGCGCGGTGTCTGCGATGGTCGAATTTGTGTTCTTCAGGCCATTGGCCGCCGCCGTGAGTTTGAAGCGCAAAATTTCGTCATGCACGCTGCAGCCCCGTACCTGGCGAAAGTGCGACTCCAGCGCTGAACGCGACACCCCCACATAAGCCGCGACCTGCGCCGTCTTGATGCCCTGGCAGGCATATTGGCGAATGAACAACAATGCCTGCATCACATAAGGATCGCCTAATGGCTGGTGCAAACTCGACAGCTGTACGTTGATCGAGTCCGGGGGGATCAGAATGTGGGTGCCCTTGGCGGGCATGCCGTGCAGCATCTGATGCAGCAACTGCGCGGCCGTGCGTCCCATGGTCTCTGTGCCCTGGCTGACCGAACTCAGCGGGACCCGCGTCAAGCTGCGGGTCAGCGGATCATTATCGATGCCGATCAGCGCCACCTGTTCCGGAACGGCAATCCCGGCCGTCAGGCAGGCCTGCAATAACTGCCGCGCCCGGGCATCGCTGACGGCAATAATGCCGATAGGCTTGGGCAAGCTTTGCAGCCAGGCGATCTGCTGTTCGACAGCACTGTCCCAAAGCGGCGCGCTGGTGCCCATGCCGCGGTAGACCTCGGCATGCAGACCGTCGCGCTGCATCAATTTGCGAAACGCCTTCTCACGCTCCTGAGCCCAACGATTGGCTTGCGCTTCTGGCAGGCTGAAACAGGCAAAACGGGTCAAACCCGCTTCAATGAGATGTTCGTAAGCCAGCGTCATCAATGCCTGATTATCGGTGGCGACGTAAGGGATACCTCGCGGATAGTCCTCCTCGTTCTGATAAGAGCCGCCCACCGCAACCACTGGCAACCTGATCCCGGCCAGCGCCTCGCCAATCATCGGGTCGTCAAAGTCGGCAATGATCCCGTCCCCTTGCCAACGCTCGATACCTTTCAACCGGCACAGAAAATCCTCTTCCAGAAACAAATCCCAGGAAGCACGGGTACTGCTCAGGTAGTTGCCGATGCCGCTGATGATGCCGCGGTCATAGATCTTGCTGCCATTGAACAACAGCGCAACGCGGTGAACGGGCGGTACAGTCTTCATTGTTATTGTCCTGGGCCGGGCCGAGGTGATCGAAACAGACTAGGCGTGCAGACGAAGATTCTCAATACGCAAAATCGCACTCGGTGTTGATGATTTTCATAATCGGCAGTGACAGGGCCGTTGCTAGTATCGAGGCACTGAAAAGAGCAATCGATTAGAGCAACCGATAAAAACAACAAGGACATTGCGAATGCCATATTTCCCCGCTATCGACCGAATTCGCTTCGAAGGCCCTGACAGCGATTCGCCCCTCGCCTTTCGCCACTACGATGCGAACAAAATCATCCTCGGCAAACCAATGCGCGAGCACCTGCGCATGGCTGCCTGTTACTGGCACACCTTCGTCTGGCCAGGCTCCGACGTGTTCGGCGCAGGCACCTTCAAACGCCCATGGCAGCATCCGGGTGATCCGCTGGAGGTAGCGATCGGCAAAGCCGAGGCGGCGTTCGAGTTCTTTAGCAAACTGGGCATCGACTACTACTGCTTCCATGACACCGATGTTGCCCCGGAAGGCGGCTCGCTCAAGGAGTACCGCAACAACTTTGCGCACATGGTCGACCATCTGGAGCGCCATCAGGAGCAAAGCGGCATAAAGCTGTTGTGGGGCACTGCCAACTGCTTCAGCAACCCGCGTTTTGCCGCTGGCGCTGCCAGCAACCCTGACCCGGAAGTCTTTGCCTGCGCAGCCGCTCAGGTATTCAGTGCCATGAACGCGACCCTACGCCTCGGCGGCGCCAATTACGTGCTGTGGGGTGGCCGCGAGGGTTATGAAACCTTGCTCAACACCGACTTGAAACACGAGCGCGAACAGCTGGGCCGTTTCATGCAGATGGTGGTCGAGCACAAACACCAGATCAACTTCAAAGGCGACCTGCTGATCGAGCCAAAACCGCAGGAGCCGACCAAACACCAATACGATTACGACAGCGCCACCGTGTTTGGCTTTCTGCAGCAGTACGGCCTGGAAAACGAAATCAAGGTCAATATCGAGGCCAACCACGCGACTTTGGCCGGCCATAGCTTCCACCATGAAATCGCCACAGCGGCTTCGTTGGGCATCTTCGGCAGTATCGACGCCAATCGCGGAGACCCGCAAAACGGCTGGGACACCGACCAGTTCCCCAACAGCGTCGAAGAGATGACGCTGGCCACTTATGAAATCCTCAAGGCGGGCGGGTTCAAGAACGGCGGCTTCAACTTTGACTCCAAGGTGCGTCGGCAGAGCCTGGACGAAGTTGATCTGTTCCATGGCCATGTGGCTGCAATGGATGTGCTTGCCCTATCTCTGGAGCGCGCGGCGGCCATGCTGCAGAACGACCGGCTTCAGCAATTCAAGGATCAGCGCTACGCGGGCTGGCAGCAGCCGCTAGGCCAGTCGGTGCTGGCGGGTGAGTTCAGCCTTCAGTCACTGGCCGAGCATGCCTTTGCCAAAGAGCTGAACCCACAAGCCGTCAGCGGCCGGCAGGAAATGCTCGAAAACATCGTCAACCAGTTCATTTATCGCTGATCGCAATCAAGGCCCGCGGGCACCGCAATCCAGTTACATTCGCGCGACAAATCTGTGCTCGCGGCGCCTTGCGACTCTCTACAGTTCTACCAGCACGATATTCATCGTCAGGCAGTCGCTTCTAAAAACAACAATAAAGGACGCACCACTATGAAGAGTTTTAAACGCACGCTACTGGTTGGCGCTCTCGCGCTGCTGTCAATTCCGGCCATGGCCGACCCTGCCCATCCAAAAATCGGCTTCTCCATTGATGACCTGCGCCTGGAGCGCTGGGCCCGCGATCGCGATTACTTCGTCGCGGCGGCGGAAAAACTGGATGCCAAGGTCTTCGTACAATCGGCCGACGCCAACGAGCAGAAGCAGATTTCACAGATCGAGAACCTTATTTCCCGAGGGGTCGATGTGATTGTCATCGTGCCGTTCAATGCCACGGTACTGACCAACGCTGTTGCCGAAGCCAAGAAAGCCGGGATCAAGGTCGTGTCCTACGACCGGCTGATTCTCAATGCTGACATTGACGCGTACATCTCCTTCGATAACGAAAAGGTCGGCGAGATGCAGGCCAGCGGCGTGTTGAACGCCGCGCCCAAGGGTAATTACTTTCTGCTCGGTGGCGCGCCGACCGACAACAACGCAAAAGTGCTGCGTGAAGGCCAGATGAAGATCTTACAGCCCGCAATAGACAAGGGCGATATCAAGATCGTCGGCCAGCAATGGGTCAAAGAGTGGAACCCGACTGAAGCGCTGAGCATTGTCGAAAACGCCCTGACCCGTAACGACAACAAGATCGACGGCATCGTTGCCTCCAACGACGCCACCGCAGGCGGCGCGATTCAGGCACTGGCTGCACAGAAGCTGGCGGGCAAGGTGCCGATTTCAGGTCAGGATGCCGACCTGGCGGCAATCAAGCGTGTGATCAATGGCACGCAGACCATGACCGTCTACAAGCCGCTGAAACTCATCGCTACCGAGGCCGCCAAACTGTCGGTGCAACTGGCGCGCAATGAAAAACCCACCTACAGCTCGCAGTACGACAACGGCAGCAAAAAAGTCGACACCATCCTGCTCACGCCGACGCCGTTGACCAAGGACAACATTGACCTGCTGGAGAAGGACGGGTTTTACACCAAGGCGCAGATTGAGGGGAAGTGATCTGAGCGTGCACCTCGCTCCGATCAAAAAGTGCATTCCTCTGGATTGAAATGCATTTTCTGTAGGAGCTGCCGAAGGCTGCGAAGGCATCCGTCCTGACACACCGCCATCGCAGCCTTCGGCAGCTCCTACAGAAACCGTGCCTGCCTGCACCCGCTTATTTTGAGCACTCGCCATGTCCGAATACCTGCTGCAAATGAATGGCATCGTCAAAACCTTCGATGGGGTAAAAGCCCTCAATGGCATTGATATCAAGGTCAGGCCCGGGGAATGCGTAGGGTTGTGTGGCGAGAATGGCGCGGGTAAATCCACGCTGATGAAAGTGCTGTCGGCGGTCTACCCGTATGGCACCTGGGAAGGTGAAATCCTCTGGGACGGCCAGCCTCTCAGGGCCCAGTCGATCAGCGAAACCGAAGCGGCCGGGATCGTCATCATCCATCAGGAATTGACCCTGGTGCCCGACCTTTCGGTGACCGAGAACATCTTCATGGGGCATGAGTTGACGCTGTTCGGCGGGCGCATGAACTACCCCGCCATGACCCACCGTGCCGAAGCACTGATGCGCGAACTGAAAGTCCCGGACATGAACGTGTCATTGCCGGTTTCCCAATACGGCGGCGGCTATCAACAGCTGGTGGAAATCGCCAAGGCGCTGAACAAGCAAGCGCGGCTGTTGATTCTTGATGAACCCTCGTCAGCCTTGACCCGTTCTGAGATCGAGGTACTGCTGGACATCATCCGCGACCTCAAGTCCAAGGGCGTTGCGTGCGTCTACATTTCCCACAAGCTGGATGAAGTCGCCGCGGTGTGTGACACCGTATCGGTTATCCGTGACGGCAAACACATCGCTACCACCGCGATGGCAGCCATGGACATTGCGCAGATCATCACCCAGATGGTCGGGCGGGAAATGAGCAACCTCTACCCCACCGAACCCCATGACATTGGCGATGTGATTTTCGAGGCGCGCCATGTCACCTGCTACGACGTCGACAACCCGAAGCGCAAACGGGTCGACAATATTTCGTTCGCCCTCAAGCGTGGCGAGATACTCGGTATTGCCGGGCTGGTCGGCGCCGGACGCACAGAACTGGTCTCGGCATTATTTGGCGCCTATCCCGGCCGTCACGAAGGCGAAGTCTGGCTGGACGGCAAACTGATCGACACCCGCACACCACTGAAAGCCATTCGCGCCGGGCTGTGCATGGTGCCCGAAGACCGCAAGCGCCAAGGCATCATTCCCGATCTGGGGGTGGGACAGAACATTACCCTGGCGGTGCTGGACGCTTACTCGAAGCTGACGCGTATCGATGCCGAAGCCGAACTGGACAGCATCGACAAGGAAATCTCGCGTATGCACCTCAAGACCGCGAGCCCGTTCCTGCCGATCACCAGCCTGTCTGGCGGAAATCAGCAAAAGGCCGTGCTGGCAAAAATGCTCCTGACCCAACCCCGCGTGCTGATTCTCGATGAGCCCACCCGTGGCGTGGATGTGGGTGCCAAGTACGAAATCTACAAACTGATAGGCGCGCTGGCGGCTGCGGGCGTGTCGATAATTATGGTGTCTTCGGAGCTGGCCGAAGTGCTTGGCGTCTCTGACCGGGTGCTGGTCATTGGCGAAGGCCAGTTGCGCGGAGACTTCATCAATCACGATCTGACCCAGGAACAGGTACTCGCGGCTGCACTCAGCCAAACCGCCGACCCTAACAACAATAATGATCGGAAGTCCGCGTAGATGAATCAGGTCAAACAGCTCTTCACACGCTACAAAATGCTTGCGCTGGTCATCGCCGTGGCGGTTATCTGGCTGTTCTTCAGTTGGCAGACCGACGGTGGATTTCTGACCCCGCGCAATCTTTCAAACTTGCTGCGGCAAATGTCCATCACGGGAATACTTGCCTGCGGCATGGTGCTGGTGATCATCAGTGGCGAGATTGATTTATCCGTGGGCTCGTTGCTCGGGCTGCTCGGTGGACTGGCGGCCATTCTTGACGTGGTCTATCACATCCCGCTGTTGGCCAACCTGAGCCTCGTCGCGCTATGTGGGCTGATGATCGGCCTCGCCAACGGCTACATGACGGCGTACCTGCGCATCCCGTCGTTCATCGTCGGCTTGGGGGGCATGCTGGCGTTCCGCGGCATTCTGCTGGGCATCACCGGCGGCACGACCATCGCCCCGGTCTCGCCGGAACTGGTGTACGTCGGCCAGGGTTATCTGCCGCATTCAGTCGGCACCGGGCTGGGCATCGTGCTGTTCGCACTCACGCTTTTTCTGACCTGGAAACAACGTCGCAATCGTGCCGCTCATGGTCTAGCTGCACATTCACTGGTACGAGACGTCTTGCGCGTGGTGCTGATCGGCGCGGTGCTGGCGGGGTTCGTTCAAACACTCAACAGCTACGACGGCATTCCCGTGCCGGTGCTGCTGTTGCTGGTCCTGCTCGGGGTATTCAGTTACGTCACTAGCCAGACCGTGTTCGGCCGAAGGGTCTACTCGGTGGGCAGCAACATGGAGGCGACCCGGCTGTCCGGCATCAACGTGCAGGCCGTGAAACTGTGGATCTTCGGCATCATGGGGGTGATGTGCGCCCTCGCCGGTATGGTCAACACCGCACGCCTGGCGGCGGGCTCACCCTCTGCCGGCAGCATGGGCGAACTGGATGCCATCGCCGCGTGCTTCATCGGCGGCACCTCAATGCGTGGCGGCTCAGGCACTGTCTACGGCGCCCTCCTCGGTGCGCTGGTGATCACCAGTCTGGACAACGGCATGTCCATGCTCGACGTGGACAGCTACTGGCAGATGATCGTCAAAGGCAGCATTCTGGTATTGGCGGTGTGGGTCGATGTGAGTACGCGGACCGGGCGGCGCTGATCAAGGATCGGGCTTGAAATGCATTACCTGTAGGAGCTGCCGAAGGCTGCGAAGAATTCGCCCTGACCTACCGCAATCGCAGCCTTCGGCAGCTCCTACAGGTCAAGTTGACATTTTCACATGCCCCCTAAAAACCCGCCTTGTCGCGGGTCATCAGGGTCACGTAGCACGCTAAAGAGGCGGAACGACGATGTTGATTCAACGCGCACCCAACTCCCGAATATTCGCCTTCAACTCCTGAAAGTCATACTCGGACAAGCCGACATAATCGAGCACCAGATGGCTGATGGTGTTCCACTCGTGATCGGCACTTTCCTTGCCCAGCACACGGTACGACTCACAGATGTGTTCGGCCATTTTCAGGATCGATAGCAGGTTCTTGACCTGACTGTGTTGCCCCGTGTCATCACTGAACACCGCGTAGGCGTTGTGATGCCGGGCAATGGTCGTTGCCATGTGCTCGGGCAGGCGCCAGGCTTTGGCGGTGTAGTAGCCGACCACCGCGTGGTTGGTATTGAACGCTTTGTTTTCTACGTCGACGACGCGCTGTTGCTGGTTTGCACCGGCGTAGCCCTGCTCCAGCACCGTCATGTAGTTGGGGAATTTCTTGTACATCAACGGCACGCCACAATCGTGGAACAAGCCCAGCGCATAAGCTTCGTCAACCGCTTGAGAGCCCAGCCGTTTGGCAAGCGCCAGGCAGGTCATGGCGATGTCCTGCGCGGTGTCCCAGAAACGGTTGAGGATCACGATGGACTCATCGTTCATCCCGCCACGGATGGACAGGCCGTTGACCATATTGATCACCGATCGGCTGCCCAGCAGATTTACAGCGCGCGGAATCGAAGATATCCGGTTGCTCAAACCGAAGTAGCTGGAATTGACGATTTTCAGCAAGGCGCCCGCGATACCGGGATCCTGGGAGATGAGACGGGCAATCTCCGCCAGATCGGGGTCGGGCATGTACTGCTCGATCTGCAAGTCGACCAGTATCTGCGGCTGCGGCGGCACGGTGATGCCCTGCAAAGCGTGCTTGATTTTCTCGTCGGTAAACTCTGACTCTGCTGACATACGCTTCCCTGAACACTCACCCAATACGTGATACGGCCCGACTCTAGCGAATAGGAAAGACATTTGCGATGGGGCATTGCCCGATTGACAACGCCACTGACTGGCGGCGCGGACCGGCGGGCTGATTCAGTGCGACAAAAAACCCGTTATCGAATGGAAAAAAGTTCGTTAAGCCGTTGTTTTCCCGTAGTCTCGGCACACATAACCCTACACAGCCACCACCCGGGATCGTCAGCACTTCAAACTACTTATGCGTACATTTTTTACTATTGCGATCGGCGTCGTACTCACCACTGCTCTTGTCGGCTACGGCTTCTGGACTGAACAACGTCCGGTGGGCCACTACCTGTCCGACCTGCGCATCCAGCTCGTGGTCGACGAAGGCCAGCCAAGTGAGCGCGGCAATTTGCTCGGCATTCAGCCGGAGCTGTTTCCCGCCGATTATCAAAGTCCCCAGCGCTTGCATCGCAAGTTGGCCGCCTACCTGCAACAAGCTCGCGAGCAGGGTTTGATCAACAGCCGAACCATCGTCGTGCTCCCCGAACATGTGGGCACCTGGCTGGTTGCCAGTGGCGAGAAAAATGAGGTCTATCAGGCCGTCAGCATGGATGAAGCGCTGACGTGGATATCCCTCAGCAACCCGCTCAAGTTTCTCGGCGCAGTGCTCGGCGCCAAAGGTGACAACTGGCTCGACGACGCCCACTTGCGCATGAAAGCGACCACGATGGCCGAACAGTATCAAGCGCTTTTTGGCGGTCTGGCCAGGGAGTTTGGTGTCACGCTGGTCGCGGGCTCCGTCGTGCTGCCTGAGCCGACCATTGAAAACGGTAAATTGAAGCTCGGCAGTGGCCCGCTGTATAACAGCAGTGTGGCTTTCGGCCGCGACGGCGAACCTCTCGGCCAGCCCCAGCGCCAACTATTCCCAATGGCGTATCAACGCCATTATGTCCACTCAGCCACCGACTTGAGTGTCTTCGATACCCCGGCGGGTAAACTGGGCATATTGATCGGCAGCGACAGCTGGCATCCCGGCAATTACGCCAGCCTGAACAAACTGGGTGCCGAGCTGATTGCCGTGCCCGCCTTTGTGATTGGCTCCGGCCACTGGACCAGCCCGTGGCGAGGCTATCGCACGCCGGACCTGCTCGGCGCAACCGGGCTGAACACGGGTGATATCAGCGAGGGGGAAGCGTGGCAGCGTCTTACCCTGACCAGCCACGCGCCGCTCAGCACCGCCAAGGCCGGAGTCAGCGTGTTCATGCGCGGCCAGCTGTGGGATCAAGGCAGTTCGGGACACAGTTTCGTCAGCCGCGATGGCCGCCATATCGTCGAACCGTCGCCGGATGACAAAGCCCACCGTGGCGCTCGCCTGATCAATATCTGGTTATGAGCATGACCCCATCGCCTACACGTCTTGGTGATTTGTCAGTGGGCTTTGTTCACAGCCTGGCCGATGCGGTGCGCAGTTTTGGTCAGGATCCACAGCCATTGCTGGAGCAGTACGGCCTGGATCACGCAAGGCTGGCCGAGGCCGGAGCGCGTTTGTCCATTCCGCGTTACATGCGCCTAGGCCATGCTGCCATTCAACTGACCGGCCAGCCCGGCCTTGGTTTGCGCATGGGCCGTTTGAGCCACATCAGCCAATGCGGTCTGGCAGGAGTGACAGCAGCCCAAGCCCCGAACGTTCGCGAGGCGGCTCGCACCCTGATCCGTTTCGAAGCCTTGTACGGCTCAAACTATCGTGGCCAGTCGAGCTTTCACGAGGACGCTGAAGGAGCCTGGTTGCGGTTCTATTCCATCAGCCCGTACAACGGTTATAACCGCTTTGTGGTGGACTCGATTATCGCCAGTTGGCTGCAGCAACTTTCCAGCCTCAGCGCAACTGAAGTGCGCGCTGAGCGCATCGAGATTGAATTTGATGCACCCGGCTATGCCGCTGAATACAGCGAATTAAGCACACAACCGGTAGTCTTCACCGCCACCACCAATCAACTACGCCTGAACCGGCACACATTGAGCCTGCGCAACCCGCAGCATTGCCCCAGTACCTGGGCACATTTGCTGCAGCTGTGTGAGAACGAACTCGAACAATTGACCCGTACCCGCAGCTTGCGAGAACGCATCACCCGTCTGCTGGGCCCTTTGCTCAGCGGTGGAAGGGAACCGGATCTGGAGGAGATTGCTGCCCGACTGAAACTGCCCGCCTGGACCTTACGCCGCAAACTGGCCGAAGAAGGCACCGGTTTTCGCAGCCTCCTGAATGACACTCGGCGTGATCTGGCGATGACGTATATACGCGACACCGAACTGGCATTCGGTGAGATTGCCTACTTGCTGGGATTTGCTTCTGCCGAAGCGTTTCAACGGGCCTTCAAGCGCTGGACCGGCCAGACACCTGGCGAGTTTCGCCGTAGCCAGCGCAGGCAGGGTTGAATTATCCGCCCCGGCTGAGCGTGTAGGAGCAGCCGAAGGCTGCGATAGCGGTGTGTCAGGAAGATTGCTTTCGCAGCCTTCGGCAGCTCCTACAGAAAAGGAACCTGCTCAGACATTCACAACTCGGTCGCATCATCCGCAGGCTCTGGCGGGTCCAGCTCAAACGCTCTGTATTCCAGCAGTTCTTCTTGATAGTCGTCCATAACGCGTGCCCTCTTGGCTGTTCTTTGAAATGACGTCATTCACTGACCACTGCCCTCACCATAAAGTGCCAAGGTGAAGGAAAAATGACTTGATCATGAAACTTACGATACGCGCCGATAAGGATTTAGCCTTGCCTGTCTTGACTTGCAAAGAGCTTCCGCAATAGTCTTCAGGCCATGAACGTAACCAAGCATTTCTTCGGCCAGATTATTATTACCGCCATTCCAGTCATGGCGGGTTAGCCGACGCGTGCACCCAACCCGCCCAAGAGGCGGGTTTTTTTCTTGTCTCCTGGGCTAAACAAGTCGAACCAGGAGTCAGACATGATCAACATTCAAGCCGCCCTCTTCGCTTCTCAGGCTCAGCGCATCGTCACCCATAACACGGGGCCGACACGATGACCGACCTGCTCAATCAATACGCCCGCAAGATCCTCACCTCCCGCGTTTACGACGTGGCCGTGGAAACCCCATTGCAGCATGCTCGCCAGTTGTCCGGGCGGCTGGGCAATCAGGTGCTGCTAAAGCGCGAAGACTTGCAGCCGGTGTTCTCGTTCAAGATTCGCGGCGCGTACAACAAGCTGGCGCAGCTCAGCCCTGAAGAACTGGCCCGTGGCGTCGTAGCGGCCTCAGCAGGCAACCACGCGCAAGGTCTGGCACTGGCTGCCAAAACCCTTGGTGTGGCTGCAACCATCGTGATGCCCAAGACCACACCTGAAATCAAAATCGAGGGTGTACGCTCCCGTGGCGCAACCGTGGTCCTGCACGGTGATTCCTTTCCTGAAGCGCTGGCCTATTCGCTGAAGCTGGTGGATGAGATGGGTTACGTCTACATCCACCCCTATGACGACCCCGACACCATTGCCGGGCAAGGCACGGTGGCGATGGAGATTCTTCGTCAGCATCAGGGCCCGCTGGACGCGATTTTCGTCCCTGTGGGTGGCGGCAGTTTGATCGCGGGCATTGCAGCGTATGTGAAGTACCTGCGACCGGACATCAAGGTGATTGGCGTCGAGCCGGACGATTCCAATTGCCTGCAGCAGGCCATGGCCTACGGCGAGCGAGTGGTGCTGCAACAGGTTGGATTATTCGCCGACGGCGTGGCAGTGGCGCAAATCGGCCAGCACACGTTTGAAGTCTGCAAGGATTACGTCGACGAAGTGCTGACGGTCAGCACTGATGAAGTCTGCGCCGCCATCAAGGATATCTACGACGACACCCGCTCGATCACCGAACCGGCTGGCGCGCTGGGTGTGGCCGGGATCAAGAAATACGTCGAGCAGTACGGCGTCAGCGGCCAGACCCTGGTGGCGATTGACTCAGGTGCCAACGTCAATTTCGACCGATTACGCCACGTCGCCGAGCGCGCTGAGCTGGGCGAAGGCCGCGAAGCAATCATCGCCGTGACCATCCCCGAACAGCCGGGCAGCTTCAAGGCCTTCTGCGAAGCGGTTGGCAAACGCCAGATCACCGAGTTCAACTACCGCTATCACACCGACCGCGAAGCGCACATTTTTGTCGGTGTGCAGACTCACCCCGAAACGGATCCGCGCAAGGCCCTGATTGCCAGCCTGACCGAGCAGGGTTTTCCAGTGGTTGACCTGACCGACAACGAACTGGCCAAGCTGCATATCCGCCACATGGTCGGCGGACATGCAGAGCGGGTCAGCGATGAAGTGGTGTTTCGCTTTGAGTTCCCGGAACGTCCGGGTGCGCTGTTCAACTTCCTCAACAAGTTGGGCGGACAGTGGACGATTTCGATGTTCCATTACCGCAACCATGGCGCGGCGGATGGCCGGGTCGTTGCGGGGCTGGTGGTGCCTGAAGACGAGCGGCACCTGATCCCGGCGGCGCTGGCCGAGATTGGTTATCCGTATTGGGATGAAAGTGAGAACCCGGCTTATAAGCTGTTTTTGGGCTAGAGCTAGCGGACGCCTCGGATCTATCCCTGTGGGAGCGGTGCTTGCCCGCGATAAGGACACCGCGATCTAAAGTGAACCGCGTCCAGCCTAATCGCGGGCAAGCACCGCTCCCACATGGGGTATGCATTGTGCCTGCTAGCTACTGCGCTGGCGCAGCTTCCGGCTCGGCTGGCGGAGCAGCCTCAACCGGGGCTTCCTCGGCAGGAGCAGGTTCAGCCTGAATCGACTCCGTCGGCGCAGCCGGGGCTGGCACTGGCTGGCTGGATTCAACTGCGGGCGCAGGCGTCGGCTCTGCTACCGGCGCGGGAGCTGCTGCGGGTGCCGGTTCAACCAATGCCGCCGGTTTTGGCGCGGGCACCGTTTGCTCCGGCACGCCAAGCGCAGCCTTTGGGGTTTCTTTGATGTTGGCGGCTTTTTTCGCTTCAGGCGGCATGAAGTTGTCTACCAGCATGAAGAAGCGATCGTAGAACTTGTCTGACGCCACGGTCTCGCTTGCCACTTTGACCATCGAGTCGTCAGTGGAACCAATCGGCATCGACACCGAACCCAGCACACCAACACCCAGACTGGCCGAGTTGTTGGTTTTCTTCAGCGCGTAGCGATCCTGCAAGGCGTTAGCGAACACCGTCGAGCTTTTGTCAGTGGTGTCGTCAGCGGCACAGACCACGTTGAAGCTGATCTGCATGTGAGTCTCGCCAGTTTGCTGGAAGCTCTTGTTGCCGCTGATCATCTTCGGGTCACTGCTGGTGATGATGTAGCCCTGACTGAGCAATGCGCGGCGCGCGGCTTCACAGGAAGCCGAGTCACTGACCGGGTAAGTCCTGGAAAAAGTCCCCGCGTCATCAAAATTCTCATGCTCGTAGACTGCGGTTTTTTTCGAAGAACAGCCCGCGATTGCCAGCAAGGCAACGGCGCAGCATGCGGTACGAAAGTTAACTAAGTTAGGCATCAAGGATCCTGGGTAAAAACGGTCAGCAGAACTGCGGACTGGAAAACGTCGGTAAGTCTGCAACAAGGGACGCGCAGGATCAACGCGCAGATGGAAAGGATCTTGTTACAAACGGCCACATCTGGGGTCATCTGACAGCGGCAAAAGGCCAACAGAATGATCGTTTCAATCAACAATGAACGAAACGATCAAAATAACTTGCATTTTATGATCGTTTTAATCATTGTGGATCTCACTAAGAATAAAACGAGAATCCCATCATGCAATTTCGCGGCATTATTCCAGCCCTGGTCACGCCCTTCACTGCCGATCAGCAGGTTGACCATCACGCACTCCGCGCGCTCGTCGAAAACCTTATTCAAGCTGGCGTGCACGGTCTGTTCGTGCTCGGCACCAATGGCGAGTTCTTCACCCTTTCAGAAGCTGAAAAGCTGGAAATCGCCCGCGTTACGGTTGAGGCGGCTGCCGGTCGCGTGCCGGTTGTGATTGGCACAGGTGCCTTTGCCACTCGCGAAGTGATTGAAATGAACAAAAAAGTGACGGACATCGGCGCAAATGCCCTTTCCGTCATCACCCCCTACTTCAACGCCATCAGCCAGAACGAGTTGATCAAGCATTACGAAGCCATCGCCGACGCCTCCAGCCTGCCCCTGATGATGTACAACATTCCGGCCAAGACCGGCATGTCCATTGGCATCGGCGCCGTTGCAGCGCTGCATCAACACCCGATGATCAAAGGCATCAAGGACAGCGCAGGTAACTTCGACGCTCTGGTACAGATGATGAAATACCGCAGCGACGACTTCGCGGTCTTTGCCGGTACTGACTCGCTGATCTACTGGAACCTCCTGGCCGGTGGCGATGGCGCGATTGCCGCGACCGCCAACGCGGTGCCGGATCTGGTCATGTCGATCTGGAATCACTTTCAGGCAGGCAACCATGACGCTGCGCGAGTTGCCCAGGAAGCGCTGCGTCCGCTGCGCGATGCCTTTGCCATGGGCACCATGCCTGTGGTGCTGAAAAAAGCCACTGAACTGCTCAATCTACCGGTCGGACCTTGTCGCGCGCCGGTGCAGCCGCTGGATGCTGCTGCCGTGCAAAAACTGGAAACCCTGCTTGCGGTTTACCGCTGATTTGCCAGGAGACGCACAGATGTCGACCTATCATTTTCAAACCGTCAAACACGTGATTCATGGCCCCGGCAGCCTTGACCAGTTGACCGAAAAACTGCCGCTGCTCGATACCCCACTGCGCAATGTCGTGCTGGTCACGCAAAACGCCATGCATAACCTGGGCGTGACGGAGAAAGTCAGCGCACAGCTGAATGCCGCCGGCATTGCCGTGCACATGGTCGACAACGTCGAAATCGAACCGACCCTGGAAAACATCGAGCGGGTCTTTCGTGAAGACGTTGCACCTCATGCGCCCGACGCATTGATCGCCATTGGCGGCGGTAGCGTACTGGACGCCGCCAAGCTGTTTTCGGTCATGCTCACCAACGACACGCCATTGCGCGACCTGCTCGGCGTCGACAAGGTCAGCCATCCCGGCAAGCCCATGGTGCTGGTACCGACCACCTCGGGCACAGGTTCCGAAGTCACACCGAACGCCATCGTCACCCTGCCCGACGAAGAACTGAAGATCGGCGTCGTCAGCCGTCATTTGCTGCCTACGCTGGTCATCCTCGATCCACTGTTGACGCTGAGCTTGCCACGCAGCATCACTGCCGCGACCGGCATGGACGCTTTCGTGCATTCGCTGGAGTCGTTCATTTCCACCAAGGCCAACCCGATCAGCGACGCCTTCGCGCTGGAATCCATGCGTCTGATCGCGGGCAGCATTGTCGAGGCTTACCAGCAACCGGACTCGGTCAGCGCACGCGGCGACATGCTGCTCGGCTCGATGTACGGCGGCCTGGCCCTGACCGCCGCCGGTACAGCGGCGGTGCATGCCATGGCCTACCCGTTGGGCGGCAAATTCCATGTTACCCACGGCGTGGCCAACGCCATGTTGCTGCCGCATGTGATGGCCTTCAATCTGGACAGTTGCGCAGATCGCTTGAAACGCGCCGCCTGTGTCTGCGGTGTTGCAGAACAGCAGGACAGCGATGAGGTCGCCGCGCAGAAGCTGATTCAGCAGATCCGCCAATGGACCGCCACCCTGAACATTCCTCAGGATTTGCGCGAGTTCGGCGTCGGCGAAGAGCACCTGGCTGACATGGCGGTGGCTGCCTCCAAAGTCACCCGTTTGATGGCCAACAACCCCAAGGCCCTGAGCCTGACCGACATCGAAAACCTCTATCGGTGCCTGCTGCCATGAGTGCCGGGAATGTATCGGGCTTGTTGATCATTGCTGACGACCTGTCCGGAGCCGCCGATTGCGCGGCGGGTTTCGCCCGGCGCCTGTCGACCGAAATAGTCTTCGACGGCCACGACACTCCCTCAACCGCAGCAGTGGTCGCCATCGATGTCGATTCACGGCGACTTGATCCGGTAGCAGCCGCGCAGGCCAACACCGCCATCGTGCAACAGCGTCAGTACGCCAGCCGAGCGCTCTACAAGAAAATCGACTCGACGCTGCGCGGCAATGTCGCGAGTGAAGTCGCCGCGCTTCAGGTTCATTACGGCCTGGCAATTGTTGCCCCAGCCTTTCCGGCAATGGGCCGTACCACTCGAGACTCGGTGCAGTTGATCAACGGCATCTCCGTCGCATTGAGTGATGTCTGGCGCAATGAAAACCTGACGGGCACCGGTAACCTGCTGGAAAGCCTCAGCGCAGAAGGGTTGCGCTGTGTAGCCGTCGATATCGACACCGTGCGTGATGAAGCAGCACTGGCCAGCGCCGTGGATCAAGCCTTGAAAAGCAAGGTTCAGGCACTGGTGTGTGATGCCGTGACTGACGCAGACCTGCAACATCTGGCCCGCGCTACGGCACCGCTGCACCGTCAATTGTTCTGGGTAGGTTCAGCAGGACTCGCCAGTCATCTACCACAAGCATTGGGCCTGCCCGGCCCTGCCGACATAAAGGTGCAAGGCCGCTCACCCGTGCTGACCGTAGTGGGAAGCATGTCTGAGCACTCACAACAACAGGCCGCCACACTCGCCGGGCACAGTGGCTGTTTCTGTCTGGAAATAGACGCTGACACGCTGCTTGATCCAGCAAACACTGAACAGCGCGAGCAGTTGATCACCCTTCTTTATCTGCGTCTGGCCAATGGCGAAGACAGCCTGGTAACGCTGAGCCAGCAACAGCGTGATCCCGGTGTCGCAGCGCTGCTGAGCAGTGCGCTGGCCGAATGGCTTAAACCCGCCCTCGCCGTCACGGGTTCGTTGATCGCGACCGGCGGCGAAACCGCCCGCGCCATTCTCACTGCCGCTGGCATCAACCGTCTTGAAGTTCAGGGCGAACTGGCCCCCGGCGTCGTGCTTTCCCGCTCCGAAACAGGCTTGAACGTTGTGACCAAAGCCGGAGCCTTTGGCCAACCGGACACGCTGTTCACCGCCTGGCAACAGCTTCACGGCCGCAGCCCATCCATTGCGGACGCGCCCCACCATAAAAAGGAAATCCATCATGTCTGAACGTCCCGTGATCGGGATCACCATGGGCGATGCCGCCGGTGTGGGTCCGGAAATCATCATGAAAACCCTGGCCCATCAGTCGGTGTACGACAGCTGTCGGCCGCTGGTCATCGGTGATGCCAAACGCCTTGAAGATGCCAATCGAATCGTCGGTGGCAGCCTGCGGGTGAATAGCATCGCCTCTCCCGCCAATGCGCGCTTTGAAATGGGCACCGTGGACTGCATCGATCTGGGGCTGATCCCCGCGGACATGCCCTACGGCAAGCTGTCGGCCGTGGCAGGCAATGCAGCGTTTCGCTACATCGAGCGCACCGTGCAATTGACTGAAAGCGGTGAGCTGGACGCGATCTGCACCGCACCGCTGAACAAAGAAGCGCTGCACGCAGGCGGGCATATTTTCCCCGGTCACACGGAAATGCTCGCGCACCTGCTGGGCATTGAAGAAGTCTCGATGATGCTGATGACGCCGACCCTGCGAGTGATTCACGTCACCACCCACATCGGCATCATCGACGCTATTGCGAAAATCGAACCGGGACTGGTCAAGCGCACCATCGAACGCTGCCGGGAAACCCTGACCCGCGCCGGTATTGAAAATCCGCTGATCGCAGTCTGCGGCATCAACCCGCACGCGGGGGAAAACGGCCTGTTTGGCTATGGCGAAGAGGAAACCAAGATCCAGCCCGCCATCGAAGAACTGCGCGCCCGCGGCTGGCGTGTGGAAGGTCCGCTACCCGCTGACACGCTGTTCTTCCGTGCAGGTCGCGGTGACTTCGATGCAGTCGTTGCCATGTACCACGACCAGGGCCATGGCCCGGTAAAAGTCATGGGCCTGGAAGCCGGAGTCAACGTCACCGTTGGCCTGCCCGTTATCCGCACCTCGGTGGACCACGGCACGGCGTTCGACATCGCCGGTAAAGGCATCGCTGACGAACGCAGCCTGATCGAAGCCTTGCGCCAGGCCGTCGAGCTGGCGACCCGCAAGCGGGAGACACGCCAGTCGGTGGCTGTTTAAAGCCGCGCAATCTTTCAAACCAATCCCTGAAGTCCTCTGAAACAACGCGCCACAAAAACAACAACGGAGCGAAATGATGGAAACCTTCAACTCGCAGGACACTGCGATCATCATCGGTATGGTCGTCGTTTACATCGTCATTACCACCTGGATGAGCTTGCGACTGCGCAGCAAGACCAGTGAGCAATACATGGTCGCCGCGCGCACCATGCCCGCCTTTGTCGTCGGCATCCTGATGATGTCGGAATTCATCGGCGCAAAATCTACCGTCGGTACCGCACAGGCAGCCTTCGAAAGTGGCTTTGCCGCCTCCTGGTCGGTGATCGCCGCCGCCATTGGCTTCCCGCTGTTCGGCCTGCTCATGGCCCGCAAGCTCTACAACTCGGGCGAATTCACCATTTCCGGGTTCATCGCCAAGAAATACGGCACCTCCACCAAGCTGGTCGTGTCGATCATCATGATCTACGCACTGTTGCTGGTGAACGTCGGCAACTACGTCAGCGGCGCAGCAGCGATTGCCACCGTGATGAAGATCAACCTGCCGACTGCGGCGTTTATCACAGCGATCATCAGCACCCTGTATTACGTGTTCGGCGGCCTGAAAAGCGTGGCCTACATGAGCATCCTGCATACCGCCGTGAAATACGTCGGCGTGATGATCGTGCTGTATGTGGCCCTGAACTTGACGGGCGGCTTCACCCCGGTGATTCAGAACATGCCTGAACACTACTTCACCTGGGATGGTGCCATCGGCGGCTCGAAAATCATGGCGTGGATCATCGGCACGGTCGGTGCGATCTTCTCCACTCAGTTCATCATCCAGGCGATTTCCTCGACGCCTGATTCGAAAGCCGCCCAACGCTCCACCTTCTACGCATCACTGCTGTGCATCCCGATTGCGTTGGCCCTGGGCTTCATCGGCGTCGCCTCCAAATACCTGCATCCGGACATGGGCAGCCTGTACGCCTTGCCGGTTTTCCTGCAATCGATGAGCCCGGTTTTGGCAGGTGTGGTGACTATTTCTCTGGTCGCCTCGATCTTCGTCAGTGTCAGTACCGTCGCCCTGGCCATTGCTTCGCTGGTGGTGCGGGACTTCTACGTGCCAATGCGCAAGCCATCGGTGGACCGCGAACTAAAGGCGACTCGCGTCATCGCATTGATCATCGGCTTTGTACCGCTGTTCTTTGTGTTCTTCGTGCCTGAAATTCTCAACCTGTCGTTCTTTACCCGAGCGCTGCGCCTGTCCATCGCCGTTGTCGCGATGATCGCCATTTACCTGCCATTCTTCGGCTCGGGCCGCGGTGCAACGCTGGGCCTGATCGCCTCGTCCGTCACCACCAGCGTCTGGTACCTGCTGGATAACCCGTACGGCATCGATAACATGTACGTCGCGCTGGTCACTCCGGCCATCGTGATTGCTGTAGAGCGCCTGTTCCCGCAAGCGATCAGCCGCCGTCAGGATAAGCCCGGCAATGACAAACAAGAGGTCTCCCATGCCAATCAGTAATCAACGCCAGGACGCCTTCCTGCCAACGCCTTATGCGCAAAACCATGCCGCGAACCTTCACGAACTGGCCGACGGCACGGTGTTGTGCACCTGGTTCGCCGGAACCCAGGAAGGCATGGCCGATATTTTTGTCCTGCTGTCGCGCCGCGACCCACAAACGGGCGTATGGAGCGAACCGGAAAAACTGTCTCAGGACGACACCCGATCCGAGCAGAACCCGATTCTGTTTCAGGCACCGCAAGGCCCTTTGTGGCTGATCTGGACCGCGCAAATTTCCGGCAATCAGGAGACGGCGATCATTCGCCGTCGCCTGTCGGCGGATCAGGGCAAGACCTGGGGCCCGGTGGAAACCCTGTTCGATGAACCGGGCACCTTCGTGCGCCAGCCGCCGGTGGTGCTGGATAACGGCGACTGGCTCTTGCCGGTCTGGTATTGCATCACCCTGCCCGGCGAAAAATGGGTCGGTAATCACGATGTCAGCGCAGTGATGATTTCCAGCGATCAGGGGCAAAACTGGTCGCGCCATGACGTCCCGGACAGCACCGGCGCCGTGCACATGAACGTTCATCAAGTGGCCGACGGCAGCTTGCTGGGCCTGTTCCGCAGCCGCTGGGCCGATTCGATTTACAGCAGCCGCTCCACCGATCGTGGACGTAGCTGGAGCGTACCGGTCGCTACTGAACTGCCCAATAACAACTCTTCGATTCAATTCGTGCGGCTGATCAGCGGCGAACTGGCATTGGTCTACAACCCGGTCAGCGCCGAAGGCCATAGCCAGCGCCGGGCGTCGCTGTACGACGAAATCGAGGATGAAGGCGATGACCGCGTAACTCCGGGCCAGACTGAGGATGGCAAAAGCGCAGTGTGGGGCATCCCGCGTGCGCCCATGAGTCTGGCGCTGTCCCACGATGACGGGCGAAGCTGGCCGGTGCGGCTGGACCTTGAGTTGGGGGATGGTTTCTGCCTGACCAATAACTCTCAGGAAAAGCTCAACCGCGAGTTCTCCTACCCGAGCATTATTCAGGCGCGGGATGGCAGCCTGCATGTGGCGTTCACGTATTTTCGGCAGAAGATCAAACATGTGCACTTGCCGCTGGCGGCAGTGCGCTGAATGGTATTAACCGCATACAAAACAAACCCAATATTCTGAGTTGAAATGCATTCCCTGTAGGAGTGAGCTTGCTCGCGATAGCGTCAGATCAGGCGATAATTTATCGACAGAAAAATCGAATCGCGAGCAAGCTCACTCCTACAGAACCCGCGTGTATGACGGAGCGGCACCTTTTTATGACCCCGACAAAAACCGCCGTACTGACCGGCGTCAGTTCCGGCATCGGCATGGCCATCGCTCAGCGCTTGCTGGCCGAAGGCTGGCGTGTGCATGGCCTGAGTCGCCGCCCTGCCGATATCGATCACCCCCTCTTTCACTGGACTGAATGCGACCTGAGCGATTTGCACGCGCTTGAACAGGCCTTGCAAACCGTCGATACGCTGGACGCCATTGTTCACGCGGCAGGCTTCATGCGCACCGCGCCTCTGGGCCAGTTGAATCCGGAGGATGCTCAAGCGATGTGGCAGGTTCACGTCGCGGCGGCTAGCCATCTGGTCAACACCCTGCATGGCAGGCTGCACCCCGGTGCAAGAATCGTGATGATTGGCAGCCGCACCATGCAAGGTGCCCATGGACGCAGCCAGTACGCGGCAACCAAGGCGGCATTACAAGGCATGGTGCGCTCCTGGGCCATGGAACTGGCACCCCTGGGCATCACGGCCAACCTGATTGCTCCCGGCGCGACTGAAACGCCGATGTTGCTGGACCCGGCTCGCAGCGGCACCCCGCCCAACAAGCCGCCCATTGGCCGCTTCGTGCAGCCCTATGAAGTCGCCGGTATGGCGGCGTTTCTGCTTGGCCCCGATGCGGGTGCCATTACCGGGCAAAGCCTGGTGATCTGTGGCGGCGCTTCGCTATAGACTCACTGGTTCTGCGGTTGCATTGCACCGCGGTTTAATGTGATAACCCCTTTCTCCTCGCTCACTACCAAGGCTGTTCATGAAAGTCGCAAATCGCCGTCAATCGATACTGGAACTGGTCCTTTCAGGAAAGTCGAACGTCGATGAACTGTGCGCCCAGCTGGGCGTATCGGAAGCGACGGTGCGCCGGGACCTCACCGCTCTGGCGGAAGAAGGTCTGGTGATTCGCACCTATGGCGGCGCGGCTCACGTGGGCATGCGCGAACCGGAAACGTCGGTAGAAGAACGCCGCCAGCAACACAGCCAGGAAAAAACCGTCATCGCCCGTGCAGCACTGGCGCATATCCAGGATCACGACACGCTGTTCCTTGAAGGCGGCACTACCACCAGCGCGCTGGCTCAGTTGCTCAATCAGCGTCGCGGCCTGCACGTCATCACCAACAACCTCATGGCCCTGGCTGACCTTGCGCTGATTCCTGAAGGACGCATCACCGTGCTGGGCGGTGATTTGCGCAGCGCGAGCATGTCGACCTACGGCGTGACGGCGCAGGCCGCTCTTGAGCATCTGAGTGCCGACAAAGTATTCCTGAGTGCCGATGGCGTAGTGGCTGAACTCGGACTGTGCGAAGCCAGCGCAGAGCAGGCGTACCTCAAGGAAACCATGATCGCCCGCGCAGCCCACATCTATGTGCTGGCCGACGCCACCAAGCTCGGCCGCGCGCGCCAGCAACACTGGACGCCGTTGCGTCAGCCGTGGACCCTGATCACCCACGAACTGGATGACCTGTCGCTGCTCACGCCGTTTCAGTCTCGGCGGTCAGTTACCGTGGAAGTCGTCCGCCTCTGACTGGCCTGGCTGGACTCGCCTGAATACCGTCCCAGGCAGGCTCAGGAGCAAAGCGTTGCGCGAGAAAATCGAGCATGGCGCGCAGCGCTGACGACATGTGCTTGCGGGAGGCATACACCGCAAAGATACCCAGCTCCATCGGCTGATACGCCCCCAGCAGCGCAACCAACTGACCTTGCTGAATCAACGGCGCCGCCAGGTAAGTCGGCAACAACGCCACGCCTGCACCACACAGCGCAGCCTGCATCGTGGTGATCGAATCATTGCTGGTGAGATTGCCCTTCACTGCAACGCTTCTCGGCAGGCCTTTATGGGTGAAGTGCCAGAGGCTGCTGCTGTGATAGGTATGCGTCAGGCAGTTATGCAGTGTCAGGTCTTCGATATCCCTGGGCGCTGAATGCCGTTTCAGGTAATCCGGCGAGGCGCACACCACTGAGCGGCAAGTAGTCAGCCTTCGTGCGATCAGATTAGCGTCCAGTTCATTGGTGATCCGAATCGCCAGATCTATGCGCTCATCGACCAGATTGACGGTGCGATCCAGGAGCACCATATCGACGCTGACTTGCGAATAGCGCCCGACAAAATCGGTCACCGCGCGCATCAATTGCGCCTGACCGAACGAGGTGCTGGCGGTCACGCGCAGCAATCCTTTTGGCTCATCCTCAGGCGCCGCAACGACTGCACGCATCTCCTGCGCCAGATCAAGCATGCGCCTGCACAGCGGTAATACCTCCGCACCTGCAGCCGTCAGGTTCAGGCGTCGAGTGGTGCGATGCATCAAACGCGCACCCGTCCAGTCTTCAAGCTCCGCAAGCAGTCTGGAAATCACCGGCCTTGATAACCCGAGCTTGTCCGCCGCAGCGGTCTGGCTTGCGCAGTCCACGACGGTCACGAAAGCCTGCATTGCTGCCAATTTATCCATGATTCGACCGATTTTAGAAACAAATTTGCGCCCAATCTAGCGTTTTTCGCTCTATAAATCTCAACTAACCTGCCAGCTCCTTATTCAGGCCATGATGGAGCTCGACATGATTTCGCTGTCCGCACGACGTTTATTAGCTGCTTTCGCCCTGCTCGGTTTCGCCGGTACAAGCCTGGCCGCGCAGCCACTGAAACTGGATGTCTATAACCCGGGTGAAGACGCCATCTTTCCGGTTTCGTCCGTTCTGGTAACGGGTGAGAAAGACGCGGTTTTGGTTGATGCTCAGTTTTCCAGCGCGCAGGCCGATCAGATCGTCGAAAAAATCCGCAAGAGCGGAAAAAACCTGACGACGATTTACATCAGTCACGGCGATCCGGATTTCTATTTCGGCCTGCAAACCATCACCACCGCATACCCGAAGGCCAAGGTCGTGGCCAGTGCCCAGACCGTTGCGCATATCAACGAAACCAAGGACGCCAAGCTGGCTTACTGGGGTCCCAAGCTGGGCGCAGGCGCACCGGGCAAAGTCATCGTGCCTGACGTACTGCAGGGCAATGAACTGACGCTTGAAGGTCAGAAGCTGCAAGTGGTTGGCCTGGACGGCCCTCAACCCGATCGCAGCTTCGTATGGATCCCGTCGATCAAGGCCGTAATGGGCGGCGTAGTGCTGTCCAACAACATTCACGTATGGATGGCCGACACTCAGAGCGCTAAATCCCATCAGGACTGGCTGGGGACCCTGACGACCATTGAGAAGCTCAAACCTGCAACCATCGTTCCGGGTCACTTCCTGCCGGGCGAGCTGACCGCACTGCAATCACCGAACTTCACAGCTGGCTACATCAAAAACTTTGATGCCGAAACCGCCAAGGCGAAAGACTCTGCCGCACTGATTGCAGCGATGAAAGCGCACTACCCGAATCTGGCGGATGAGTCCTCGTTGGTGCTGAGCGCGAAAGTGGCCAAGGGTGAGATGAAGTGGTGAGTGAGCCAATCAGCATCACTTACCTTTTCGATCCGCTGTGTGGCTGGTGCTATGGGGCGTCGTCGGTGCTGCAACGCGTCGACGCTATGAACGACTTCAGCCTTACTCTATCCCCTACCGGCCTGTTTGCTGACAGCCACTCACGCCCGATGGACGCTGGCTTCGCTGATTATGCCTGGTCCAATGACCTGCGCATCGGCACGTTAACCGGTCAGCCTTTCAGCGAGGTTTATCAACGTCAGGTACTTGAGGATCACACCCGCCGATTTGACTCGGGGCCTGCAACCCGAGCCCTTGGCGCGGTGGCGATGACTGAGCCGTCGCGGGAGCTGGAGGCGCTGGGTGCGATACAGCGCGGCCGTTATGTTCAAGGTCTGGACATCACTGACCTTGAGGTTCTTGCCCGTATTCTCACAGGCATGCAACTGAGCGAGGCCGCCAGCCTGTTGCTGGCGCAGGAAGACGGGTTACTGAACCATTCCCGTGAGCGGGTCAAGGTAGCCCAGGGCCTAATGGCTCAGATGGGCACGAGCGGTGTTCCTGCGCTTGTGCTGGGGGCAGGCAAGGAAAGACGCCTGATCAGCTCGAATGCGCTGTTTGGCAGTTGGGAGGGCTTGCTCAAGGATTTGCGTGCCCATAGATAGGCCGCTGGTGCAGCACTGTCTAGCTGTAAACAAATAACCTGTAGGAGTGAGCTTGCTCGCGATAGCGTTTTATCAGATTGGATTTTTTAATTAATAAATTGCTATCGCGAGCAAGCTCACTCCTACAGGTCCAATGTTTGCTGCGAGACATAGCGGTTCCATGGTCATCACGGATGCTCCCCACATGAAAGGCTTTTCAATTCAGAAGACTGCATTTGCCAGAGGGTTCTAGCCGCGAGGGCAGCTCACCTGAACATAAAATATCAGGCAAAAAAAAAGCGACCGGTTAAGGTCGCTTTCTTTCGCTTCAAGGAGTTCAAGGGCCTCGAAGCTATGTATGGCGCAGCGGACGGGACTCGAACCCGCGACCCCCGGCGTGACAGGCCGGTATTCTAACCGACTGAACTACCGCTGCGTATCGCTCGGACTTGCGTCCGTTTGAATCGTTGAAGCAGGTTTTCGAGAACCTGCTTCGTGTAACCCTGACTGAGAAGCCTTGAGGCTTTTCAATCGCAGACCAGACTGATCTGATCCGTCAAATATGGCGCAGCGGACGGGACTCGAACCCGCGACCCCCGGCGTGACAGGCCGGTATTCTAACCGACTGAACTACCGCTGCTTGTCGGTGGACTTACGTCCGGTATTGCTATGTTGCTCTTCAACATTAAATGCTGAAACTCACGAAGTGGTGGGTGATGACGGGATCGAACCGCCGACCCGCTGCTTGTAAGGCAGCTGCTCTCCCAGCTGAGCTAAT
This sequence comes from Pseudomonas viridiflava, assembly GCF_900602065.1. Taxonomy (GTDB): domain Bacteria; phylum Pseudomonadota; class Gammaproteobacteria; order Pseudomonadales; family Pseudomonadaceae; genus Aquipseudomonas. The sequence goes on from NZ_UWFN01000263.1 coordinate 192,621, forward strand.
CACCCTTTGCTTCGTTGAGGCCGCGAAATTTACGCACCTAACGAACCTAAGTCAATACCCTGCTTGAAGTTTTTTTTAAGAACAGCTTCCAGCCGCAAGTTTCAAGCTCCAGGCCAAAAACAAAAAAGCGAACCCGAAGGCTCGCTTTCTCTTGCAGCTTGCAGATTGAAACTTGCCGCGGCTACAGATAAATCATCTTCTTGCTCATGCCGCCGTCCACCACGAACTCTTGCCCCGTGACAAACCCGGCATTGCGCGACAGCAGCCACGCGACCATTGCAGCCACATCATCGACCGTGCCTACCCTGCCCGCCGGATGCTGCGCATGATCAGCCTCTGAGAGCGGCTCGGCGCGCCGCACGGAAGGGTCCCGTGCGTCGATCCAGCCCGGGCTGACGGCATTGACGCGGATCTCTGGCCCGAGACTGATGGCCAGTGAGTGCGTCAACGCCAACAGACCGCCTTTACTCGCCGCATAAGCCTCGGTATCGGCTTCTGACTGACGAGCGCGGGTTGAAGTCAGGTTGATGATACTGCCCGCATGGGCACGTAAATACGGGGCACAGTGCTTGGCCAATAGCATCGGGCCGCTGAGGTTGATCCCCAGCACCCGATTCCAGTGCGCCAGACTGAGGCTTTCCAGCGTGGTGTTATGAGGATCGGCAATCGCCGCATTGCAGACCAGCGCATCAAGGCGACCGAACTGACCAATGACCTCGGCCACCCCCGCCGCCACCTGCTCCTCGCTGGCGACATCCATTGCGATGAAGATGGCATTGTCGCCCAGCGTCTCGGCAACCACAGCGCCACGCGCACAATCCACATCAACCAGGACTACTTGCCAGCCCTCGGTAATCAGCCAGGCAGCAATACCCAGACCAATCCCGCGAGCTGCACCCGTCACCAAAGCCACCCGCCCGTTACTGGTGCTGGCGGCTTCCATTACCCAATCATTCACAGCGCTGCCAGACCACGCGCCAGATCCGCTTTCAGGTCAGCGACATCTTCCAGACCTACAGCAACCCGGATCAGACTGTCGAGGATACCCGCAGCTTCACGCTCCTGAGGCGCCAGACGACCATGGGACGTGGTGCTCGGGTGCGTGATGGTGGTTTTGCTGTCGCCCAGGTTGGCGGTGATCGAAATCAGCCGGGTGGCGTCGATGAAGCGCCATGCGCCATCCTTGCCACCCTTGACCTCGAAGCTGACCACCGCACCAAAGCCCTTCTGCTGACGCTGCGCCAACGCATGCTGCGGATGGCTCTTGAGGCCGGCGTAGTGCACTTTCTCGATGCCGTCCTGCTGCTCCAGCCATTCGGCCAGCTCAAGAGCGCTGGCACAGTGCGCGCGCATGCGCAGGTTCAGAGTTTCGAGGCCCTTGAGGAAGATCCATGCGTTGAACGGGCTCAGCGTTGGTCCGGCGGTACGCAGGAAGCCGACGACTTCTTTCATCTGCTCGCTACGACCAGCCACCACACCGCCCATGCAACGGCCCTGACCATCAATGAACTTGGTGGCGGAATGCACAACCACATCGGCACCCAGCGACAGCGGCTGCTGCAGCGCTGGCGTACAGAAACAGTTGTCGACTACCAGCATCGCGCCCTTGGCGTGAGCGATTTCCGACAGCGCCTTGATATCGACCAGCTCCGCCAACGGATTGGACGGCGACTCGACGAACAGCAATTTGGTGTTGGGCTTGATTGCCGCATCCCAGCCAGCCAGTTCGGCCAGCGGAACGTAATCGACTTCGACACCAAAACGCTTGAAGTACTTCTCGAACAGGCTGATGGTCGAGCCGAACACGCTCTGGGAAACCAGCACATGGTCGCCAGCGCTGCACAGACTCATGACGGTTGCCAGGATCGCGGCCATGCCGGTGGCAGTTGCAACCGCCTGCTCAGCGCCTTCCAGCGCGGCGATACGCTCTTCGAAAGAACGCACCGTCGGATTCGTGTAACGGGAATAGACGTTGCCTGGCACTTCACCTGCGAAGCGCGCAGCCGCGTCGGCGGCTGTGCGAAACACGTAACTGGAGGTGAAGAACATCGGGTCGCCATGCTCGCCTTCTGGCGTGCGGTGTTGACCGGCACGCACGGCAAGTGTGTCGAAACCTACGCCTTCAAGGTCGCTGTCCAGCCGACCGGCATCCCATTCCTGAGTCATGCGCCCTCTCCCTGATAATTAGTTGTTGTACAGATCGATGATCGCACTCACCGCCTGAGTCTTGACCTTGGAGGCGTCGTTACGCGCCTGCTCGATCTTGTTCAGGTAATGCTCGTCGATATCACCGGTCACGTACTTGCCGTCAAAGACCGAGCAATCGAAGTTATCGATTTTGATCTTCTTGCTACCGCTGACCGCTTCGATCAGGTCATTCAGGTCCTGATAGATCAACCAGTCGGCGCCGATCAGATCGGCAACGTCCTGCGTGGTGCGGTTGTGGGCGATCAGCTCGTGAGCGCTTGGCATGTCGATACCGTAGACGTTCGGGTAACGAACGGCTGGTGCAGCGGAACAGAAGTAAACGTTCTTGGCACCGGCTTCACGGGCCATCTGAATGATCTGCTTACAGGTGGTACCGCGCACGATGGAGTCATCCACCAGCATGACGTTCTTGCCGCGGAACTCCAGCTCGATAGCGTTGAGCTTCTGACGCACGGATTTTTTACGCGCCGCCTGGCCAGGCATGATGAACGTACGGCCGATGTAACGGTTCTTGACGAAACCTTCGCGGAACTTGACGCCCAGGTGATTCGCCAACTCCAGTGCCGCCGTACGGCTGGTGTCCGGAATAGGAATAACCACGTCGATGTCGTGATCCGGACGCTCGCGCATGATCTTGTCAGCCAGCTTCTCGCCCATGCGCAGACGCGCCTTGTAGACCGAGATGCCGTCGATGATCGAATCCGGACGCGCCAGGTAGACGTGTTCGAAGATGCACGGTGCGTACTTGGGATTGGTCGCGCACTGACGGGTGTGCAGCTTGCCATCTTCAGTGATGTAAACCGCTTCGCCCGGTGCCAGGTCGCGAATCAGGGTGAAACCCAGTACGTCCAGCGAAACGCTTTCGGAGGCGATCATGTACTCGACGCCTTCGTCGGTATGACGCTGACCGAACACGATCGGGCGAATGGCGTCCGGGTCACGGAAACCGACGATACCGTAACCGGTGATCATCGCGACCACGGCGTAACCGCCACGGCAACGCTTATGCACATCAGTGACTGCTGCGAAGATGTCTTCTTCGGTTGGCTGCAACTTGCCGCGCACGGCCAGTTCATGGGCAAAAACGTTGAGCAGCACTTCCGAATCGGAATTGGTGTTGACGTGGCGCAGGTCAGATTCGTAAATCTCCTTGGCCAATTGTTCAACGTTGGTCAGGTTACCGTTGTGCGCCAACGTGATGCCATACGGCGAGTTGACGTAAAACGGCTGGGCTTCGGCCGAAGTCGAGCTGCCCGCGGTTGGATAGCGCACATGACCAATACCCATGTGACCAACCAGACGCTGCATATGGCGTTGGTGGAACACATCACGAACGAGGCCGTTGTCCTTGCGCAGGAATAACCGGCCATCATGGCTGGTTACGATACCGGCAGCGTCCTGGCCGCGGTGTTGGAGGACGGTGAGCGCGTCATACAGCGCCTGATTGACGTTCGACTTACCGACGATACCGACGATGCCACACATGCGACACAACCCCTACTTAGTGGAACTGGATTTACCGAGCACTTCCTGCGGCATTGTAGGCGGCAGGAGGTGTTCCTTGAACGGCAGTTCAGCAGGTACGCTGACTCCGCTGGCGAGCCACTTGCTGGACATCCCGAGAATCAGGTTTTTCGACCAGTCAGCGACCATGAGAAATTGCGGCACCAACCTCGATTGCTGCCACCATTGATCCTGTTGTACTGGCCCCAGGCTCAACAGCCCGACTGCCACTACTACAAGCAAGCCTCCGCGCGCTGCGCCAAAGACCATGCCGAGAAAGCGATCGGTCCCGGAAAGCCCGGTGACACGAATCAGTTCCCCAATAAGAAAGTTGATCATTGCGCCGACCAGCAAGGTGGCGACGAATAGAATAGTACAGGCCGCAATAACCCGAAACGACGGCGTTTCGATGTAATTGACCAAATAACCTGATAATCCCGCGCCAAACATCCAGGCGACAACACCTGCAATGATCCAGGTCACCAGCGACAGGGCTTCTTTGACGAAGCCGCGCTTGAGACTGATCAGAGCGGAGATAGCGACGATCCCGAGGATCGCCCAGTCGACCGGGGTAAAGGGCACGTTTGAGCCTGCGAACAGATAAGGCGGCGCATTTTAGCAGAGCGCTGACCTGCCGGTAAGCGAGATTTCCGGCCCAGGCTGTGAAAACTACTGCAGGCTGGGCAACTTCGTCGCTACGCGCGCAATACTGCGTTGAAAGCAGGCGAAAAATGCTCATTTAGAACACCTGGAGTCGGACGCGACCCCGACCGTTTTTCGCCTGCCTTGATTCGCTCTGCTCGTTGCGCCTTGTCTTGCCATCGCTCGCTACGCTTTCACACAGCCTAGGCGGCGAGCAATCATCTGAAAAGCATCAACCCTGCTCAGGCTGAAAGCGCACCACAATACCCTTGAGCTTCTGCTGCTTGTCGAGCTGATCGCGCAGGCGATCAGCCTCTGCCCGCTCGATCAAAGGCCCTACAAACACCCGGTTTACGCCGTTCGCAGTGCGGATATAGGCGTTGTAGCCCTGGGTGCGCAGGGTTTTCTGCAGATTATCGGCGTTGGCACGGTTGGACATGCTCGCCAACTGCACCGACCAACTCACGGAAAGACCGTTTGCATCAACACCTGATGGCACGGCAGGCTTGGCAGCCGCTTGTGCCGGGGGCGTTGCTGTCGTTGGCGCCGGAGCTGGAGCAGGCGGAGTTACTGGCTTGGCAGCGGGTTTGGCGGCAGGCGGTGTTGCCGGCTTTACCTGAGGCGGCGCTGGAGCGATCGGCATAGCCGGTGCCTGATCGTCGCCCACCATTTCACCCTCTTCGGGCACAGGCTCTTGAGGCAAGACCTGCGGCTCGGGAACCGGAACCGGCTGAACCTGCACTTGAGGCGTCACGGGCGCTTGCGGCGCAGCAGGCGCATCGACCTGAACATGACGCGTCTCATCCTGACGCGTGAACAGCATCGGCAGGAAGATCACCGCCACGGCGATCAGCACCAGGGCACCGACCATACGCTGTTTGAATACGTTATCCAGCAGAGCCATTTGCAGCTTCCTCTATGGCGTGCCGGGTCAACCATTCCAGGGCCTCGGCAACACAGTAAAAAGACCCGAACAGCAAAATCTCGTCATCGGCTGTAGCGTGCGCGCATTGGGCTTCCAGTGCTAACGCGACACTCTGATAGGACGTCACGTGCGCGCCAAGGTTCTCAAGTGCAACCTGCAAATCCGCTGCTGGTCGGCTGCGCGAAGTCGGAAGCGGCGCAACCGCCCAGTCATTGATGCTGGAAGCCAGCTCTGCAACGACGCCTTCCAGCTCCTTGTCAGCCAGCAGACCAAAGACCGCCAGACGCTTGCCCGCCACCGGACGCTGAGCCATGCGTTGCGCCAGGAAGTGTGCAGCGTGAGGGTTATGTCCCACATCCATCAACAGGTTCAGGCGCTTGCCGTGCCAGCTGAAAGAGCGGCGATCCAGGCGCCCGATAATCCGCGTATCAAGCAACGCAGCGCTCACCGGCTCAGGCTGCCACGCAAGATCCAGCAGCAGATAAGCCTGCAAAGCCAGTGCGGCATTTTCCATCGGCAGGTCGAGCAGCGGCAGGTCGCGCAACGCTAGCGGTTGCCCCTGCCCGTCACGCCCCGTCCAGCTCCAGCTGCGCTCATTGATAGAGAGATCGAACTCACGTCCACGCAGCATCAGCGGACAATTGAGCTTTCGCGCCTGATCAAGCAGTGGCGCAGGAGGGTCAAGATCACCGCACAGCACCGGACGACCTTCACGAAAGATACCGGCTTTCTCGAACGCTACAGACTCGCGGGTATCACCCAGCCAGTCCGCGTGATCAACGCCTATGCTGGTCACAATGGCAAGATCGGCATCGATCAGATTGACCGCATCGAGACGACCACCGAGACCGACCTCAAGCACCGCCACATCAAGTGCCGCCTGCTCGAATAACCAGAAGGCCGCCAGCGTCCCCATTTCGAAATAGGTCAGCGTGACATCGCCACGGGCAGCCTCTACAGCCGCGAACGCATCACAAAGCTCAAGATCGGTCGCCTCAACGCCCTGCACCTGCACACGCTCGTTATAGCGCAGCAAATGCGGAGAGCTGTAGACGCCGACTTTAAGGCCTTGAGCACGAAGCAAAGAAGCTAAAAAAGCGCAGGTCGAACCCTTGCCGTTGGTGCCGGTTACCGTAATCACCCTGGGTGCCGGCCGGGTCAGACCTAATTGCTGCGCAACCTGACGCGACCTGTCCAACCCCATATCAATGGCAGATGGATGCAACTGCTCAAGATAGGCGAGCCAGTCGCCCAGGGATCCTGGCGTCATACGTTGGCTGGCGCCGGAGGAACGATGACTGGCTCGATGACGGGTGCGACAAACTTCGGCGTAGGCAGGTTCATCATTTGTGCCAACAGGTTACCCAGACGCTGACGCAGTTCCTGACGGTGAATGATCATGTCAATCGCACCATGATCCAACAGGAACTCACTGCGCTGGAAGCCTTCCGGCAGTTTTTCACGCACGGTCTGCTCGATAACACGAGGCCCCGCGAAACCGATCAATGCCTTTGGCTCGGCGACGATTACGTCACCCAGCATGGCCAGACTCGCGGAAACACCACCGTAAACCGGATCGGTCAGCACGGAAATGAACGGCAGGCCTTCTTCACGAAGACGGGCCAGCACGGCCGAAGTCTTGGCCATCTGCATCAGCGAGATCAGCGCTTCCTGCATGCGCGCACCGCCGGAAGCGGCGAAGCAGATCATCGGGCAGCGTTTTTCCAGCGCATAGTTGGCAGCCTGAACAAAACGCTCGCCGACAATAGCGCCCATCGAACCACCCATGAAAGAGAATTCGAACGCAGAAACCACAACCGGCATACCCAACAGCGAGCCGCTCATGGAAATCAGCGCGTCTTTTTCACCAGTCTGCTTCTGGGCACCGACCAGGCGATCCTTGTACTTCTTGCTGTCGCGGAACTTGAGACGGTCAACCGGCTCCAGATCAGCGCCGATCTCGGAACGGCCCTCTTCATCCAGGAAGATATCCAGGCGAGCGCGAGCGCCGATACGCATGTGGTGGTTGCACTTGGGGCAAACGTCCAGGGTCTTTTCCAGCTCTGGACGATAAAGCACCGCTTCGCAGGATGGGCATTTATGCCAGAGGCCTTCAGGAACCGAGCTTTTCTTGACCTCGGAACGCATGATCGAAGGGATCAGTTTGTCTACCAACCAGTTGCTCATGCTTTATTTCTCCAGTACCGGTGGCTCGAACGCCGGGTGATTCAGCACCCTGCGCATGCCCTTTAACTAATTCGTAAATGACTTGAAGCTGCTTGCCTGTGGCCGTCACATGGCGTGCCCAGCCTGGTACGCAGCTTCAATCGTGATTCAACAACCGTGGCGAGGCCGTTCGAACCTCACCCGTAAAAATCCGCCCGCATATACGGGATTGCCTGCCTGCCGTACAGACAGGGTTATGGACGGTGGCCGACGAAAACCCGTCACATCGAACCGCCATCAGCAGCCGTGCACCGCGCTCATGAACGCGCGGATCTTGTCATGATCCTTAATGCCGCGGCTCTTCTCCACCCCACCACTGACGTCCACCGCGTACGGCCGGACCTGGGTAATCGCCTGAGCCACGTTGGCCGAGGTCAAACCACCGGCCAGAATAATCGGCTTTTCCAGATCGTTCGGGATCAGCGCCCAGTCGAACGTTTCGCCGGTCCCACCCGGAACCCCCGCCACGAAGGTGTCGAGCAGGATACCGCTCGCTCCCGAATACAACCGGCAACTGGCGGCAATATCGTCACCCGCCTGCACCCGCAGTGCCTTGATGTACGGACGATGATAGCCGTCGCACTGCTCGGGCGTCTCATCCCCATGAAACTGCAACATGTCCAGCGGCACTGCATCCAGGGTTTCGTTGAGTTCACAACGACTGGCATTGACGAACAGGCCGACCGTGCTGATAAACGGCGGCAACGCGGCAATGATTGCCCGCGCCTGCTGAACACTGACCGCCCTGGGGCTTTTAGCGTAAAACACAAAGCCGATGGCATCGGCACCCGCCTCAACGGCAGCCAATGCATCTTCTATGCGGGTAATCCCGCAGATCTTGCTGCGAACGGCTGACATGTAAAGAAAACCTCAAGCCTTTCGGGAAAGGCCGGATGTTAACAAATGCTGCTACAGGCGTCAGCCGTCAAGTTCCGAGAAGCCTGTGAGAAAATGCGGCCCGATATAGCGCTCGGGCAACGGGAACTCGTCGCGGTACTCAACCTGCACCAGATACAGCCCGAACGGATGAGCCGTAACCCCTCCGGTGCGACGAACCTTGCTCTCCAGTACTTCCCTGGCCCATTCAACCGGACGCTCGCCCGCTCCGATAGTCATCAGCACGCCAGCAATGTTCCGCACCATGTGGTGCAGGAACGCATTGGCGCGCACATCAATAACGATCATCTTGCCGTGCTGAGTGACGCGCAGATGATGCAACTGCTTGACGGGCGACTTGGCCTGGCACTGCCCGGCACGGAAGGCACTGAAATCATGAGTTCCCACCAGGTACTGCGCCGCCTGGGCCATACGCTCGACGTCCAGCGGACGATGGTTCCAGGTGATTTCCTGATTCAGATGCGCCGGGCGAATCTGATCGTTATAGATGACGTAGCGATAGCGCCGGGCGATGGCCTTGAAGCGCGCATGGAAATCAGCGGGCATAACCTTGGCCCAACTGACGCTGATGTCGTGGGGCAAATTGATATTCGCCCCCATCACCCAGGCCTTCATCGAGCGCTGAGCCTGAGTATCGAAATGCACGACCTGCCCGCAGGCATGCACACCGGCGTCGGTTCGACCGGCACACATCAGAGACACCGGCGAGTCGGCGACTTTCGACAAGGCGTCTTCGAGGGTTTCCTGAACGGTCAGCACTCCAGAGGCCTGACGCTGCCACCCCGAATAACGCGAGCCCTTGTACTCGACGCCGAGCGCTATTCGGGAAAAGCCTTCAGCAGCCATTTCGGCTGCCGGGTTATCTATGTTCGCCAAGAGGTAAAAGCCTGTCGGATTGCAAAATGGCGGCCATTATAGGGCCGTCGAAAAAAGACGCCACGTGCCCGACGCCATAAATGCAAACGGCCGCATAAGCGGCCGTTGCAGTACAGCTGGGTCAGATCAGGCAAGACGAGAGAGCATGTCCCGCGCCTCGGTCTTTTGACCGTCATCACCTTCGGAGACCACCTCGTCAAGGATGTCACGAGCGCCGTCGCTATCGCCCATCTCGATGTAGGCACGCGCCAGATCGAGTTTGGTCGCGGCTTCATCAGTGCCTGCCAGGAAATCGAACTCAGGCTCGTCATCCATCGCAGCCATGTCATCTGCCGTAAAGCTCGGCGATTCAAAAGGCTCAGCCATAGGCGGATGTTCGAGATTCTGCGACAAGCGCTCCAGTTCGGCGTTTACGTCTTCGATCTCGGAAGCAAACGCCTGAGCAGCAGGATCGGTTTCGATTTCGTCCGACAGCGACAGATCAAAATCATCCGGCAAGTCCAGATCGTGCTCTGGCTCAGGCTCCACAGCAGGCGCTGCCTCTCCCAGATCCAGAGGCTCATTGTCCAGGCTGAGCAGGAAGTCGTCTTCCGTGGTCAGCGCAGGCTCGTCCTCGGCCAGATCCAGATCGAAATCAGCCAGATCATCAGACGCACTGGCAACAGGCGCTTCAGTCTGCTGCTTCAGCAGCGATTCAAAGCTTGGCTCTTCTTCAGTCTCAACCGTCGGTGCATCCTGCTCAAAATCGGCCACATCAGCAGGCGCGCTCAGATCAACTACATGCTCTGGCGAAGCCTGCTCCAGATCGTCGAGACTCAGATCGAAATCATGTTCGAAGTCATCGACAGGCGGAACAACGGCTTCCTCAGCAGAAGTAACAACGACCGGTTCTGGTTCTGGTTCTGGTTCCGGCTCAAGCACAGGCTCAGGCTCAGGTTCTGGTTGCACTTCCAGAACAGGGGGCTGCGGCTCGTCTTCATCGAGCAGCAGCTCTTCAACGTATTTCGCATCCAGCTCAGCGGCCACTGCCGCCGCAGTGGCTGTTGCTGCCGCAGCCACAACAGCTGCGGTGACCATGGTCGGGTAACGACTTTTTAGCTGCTCGACCTCAGCTTGATGCTTTCCCCGTGCCACCACTTTGCGCTCATGCGCCGCGAAGGCTTTGGTGTTGCCCTGCTCTGCGTAGATTTCCATCAGTTTCAGACGGATATCATCGCGAGCCGGATCTTCCTTGACCGCCTCTTCCAGCAATTCAACTGCCTGATTCATACGGCCGTAAGCGATATGAATTTCCGCCTGAACCAACGGATCGGCAGGACGCTCTTTTGAGCCACCCGCAGGACCCGGAGACGCCATGGCCACGTTCGGCGAAGCAACACCCAGACCTTCGAAGCTGGCTTGCGGCAACTCCATGTCCATATCAGAGACAAAATCAGATTCTTCAGCCAGGGCACGCGCCATGCGCTTGTGCTTCTCGGCTTCAGCCTTGGCGTTGCGACGGCGAGCCAGGAACAGCATCAGCAGAAGCAGGAACAGCACCACAGCGCCGCCGATGATGCCGAGCACTACCGGGTTGGTGAGCAACTGTTTGAATGCGTCATCCGCGTCGGATTCCGGCGCGACGACCGGTTCTACGGCCAACGGCTGATCTTCGCCAGGCGCAGCGACCTGAGCGGCACCGGCCGGCAGAGCATCTTCAGGCGCAATTTCACCTGGCGGCTTGGGAGCAGCTTCCGGCGTACCAGGCGCGGGCACGACGGCCGCCGGCATGGCCGAATCCGCAGGTGTCGCCGCTGGAGCGGCAGGAGGAACAACGCCCCCGGCAGCCTGCATCTTGGCGAGCTGATCGCTTTTCAGCTGGATCAGACGCTGCATCTTGTCCAGCTGACTTTGCAGGTCGTTCATGCGGCTCTTGAGCTCCGCGTTATCACGACGTGCGGTGTCCAGGTTTTCCTGAGCCACGGCCAGCTTGTTGCTTAATTCCTTTTCAGTTGCCGAGCCTTTGCCCGCAGCGTTCGATCCTGCTGAAACGAGGCTCAGGTTATCGCCCGCCTCAACCCGGGAAGGTGCAGCATCGGCACGATCTCGCCGCGTTGCATCCACCTGACGAGCGCCAGTCGCCGTTCTGCGACCCTGACGCCATGCCTGGTTCTGCGCAGCGACTTCGGTGATCGCTTGAGGTTGAGGCATAGTGGTCGACTGCGATGGCGTCGGCAGTCGCAACACCTGGCCTTTCTTCAGACGGTTGATATTGCCGCCAATGAACGCATCAGGGTTGAGCGCCTGGATGGCCAGCATCGTCTGCTGCACGGTGCCGCCATTACGATTTTTCTCGGCAATTTCCCACAACGTGTCGTTATTGCTGGTGGTGTATAGAGCCGGCTTGGCATTGGCATCCGCAGCAGGTGCCGGAGCACTTGGCGGCTGAGTTTCAGGTGCAGGTGCCGGAGCAGCAGGTTGCTCGGCAGTCGGCGCCGTCGAAGGCAACTGCGTCTGGGGAGTGGCAGCAGGTGCCGAAGCAGCCGCTGCAGCTGCCGCCGCTTCCGGAGAATATTTGGGCGGATCAAGCAGCAGGCTGTACTCGCGCAGCAGCCGACCATTTGGCCACAATACCTGGACGAGGAATTTTACGAAGGGTTCACGTACCGGCCTGCTGGAGGTGATACGCAAGACACTCTTGCCACTGGCATTGATCACCGGCGTAAACGTGAGATCGCTGAGAAACGCCTGACGGGTAACCCCGGCCTGAGCGAAATCGGCGGTCGTCGCCAGACTTGGCACGACTTGCGAGGCATTCAGGCCCTGCGCTTCCGTCAATTCGATTTCAGCTACCAGCGGCTGGTTCAGGGTCGACTTGACCGACAATTCCCCAAGCCCCAGCGCATGCGCCATTCCAGATGACAGCGCCGAAGCCGCAGCAATTGCTAAAACCAGTTTGCGAACCTGAACCATAGCCCATCCCTTGTTAAAAAATTCCTCGGCATCCGAGAGGTAAAAAGTACTCATCTCAGGTGCTTGGAGGACACGCCTGGCTAGAATGATTCTTCAAATTGCTGCCAAGTATCTTTTACACATAGTCTTTTATCAACAATTCCGCGACCTGCACAGCGTTGAGAGCGGCACCTTTGCGTACATTATCCGACGTGACCCAAAGATTTAACTCACAAGGATCGTCGATTCCGCTCCGCACTCGTCCTACATAAACAACATCCTGCCCTACAGCATCACCGACCGCTGTCGGGTAATCTCCGGCCTCAACCAGCTCGATACCGGCCGCCGATTCCAGTGCCTTGTTGACGGCTACAAGGTCCACAGGTGCCGCCGTTACCAGCGAAACCGTAAAGCTGTCGCCAAAAAAAACCGGCGCCTGCACGCTTGCAGCGGAGACCTTCAGTAAAGGCAGAGCCAGCAACTCTCGCAACTCTGCGACCAAACGCTTTTCCAGCGGCACATGGCCCTCTGCATCCGGGGCACCCACTTGGGCCAGCAGGTTAAAGGCCATTTGCCGATCAAAAAAACGCGGTTCCAACGGCCGTACATTGAGCAGTTCGGTGGTTTGGCGCGCCAGCTCAGCAACGCCTTCACGCCCCTGACTGGACACCGCCAGACAGGCCGTGACGTTGACCCGCTGGATATCCAGCACCGCCAGCAACGGCGTCAATGTCAGCGCCAGTGCGGCCCCGGACGGACTTGGGCTACCGACTTGAAACGGCTTACCGTACGACTCGATCAGTGCGCCATTGATTTCGGGAATAACATTGGGTGCTTCGTCCGGGGATAAACCGCCGGACAGATCAACGACCGAACATCCGGCAGCCGTCGCACGTGCAGCATAACTGCGGGTAACTGCCGGACCGGCAGCAAAGAACGCCACCTGCGCCTTGCTGAAATCGAACTCGTCGACCTCACGCACACGCACATTTTTGCCCCTGAAAGGTACGGAGTGACCCGCCGACTCAATACTGGCCAGCAAGTGCAATTGCGCAACAGGGAAGTCACGCTCTTCAAGAATCTGGACGATGGTTTCGCCGACAGTACCGGTGGCGCCGATGACGGCAATATCAAAGGACTGATTCATGCAAAAACCTCAGGTAAAACGGGGAGCGGCACTTTAACCGCCGAGTTCAAAGCAGGCAATTGACAGGGCTACTTATCGATTCATGGCTCAAGGCCTATAGGAAAGAACTCCCCGCGACTCCAGACACCCAGCCAGCGCTGACCGTCAATGTCGCGGGGAACCGCCAGTTCCACCAGCTGGTAGAACACATTGCGATGGATCAAGGCTTCAAGATTGGCCCGCACGTGAATATAAGGCGCCGGTTCCTCGGTCTGCGGATCGATCAGCACCCGTAACGGATGCTCAGGGCCCGCGTCGGTCTCATCGTCAACATTGGTAGAGAAACGCAGATTCTGCTGCTCGCCCTCCCCCTCGACGGTGAGACTGATGGCCACAAAAGGCGCATCGTCGACACGGATACGGACCTTCTCCACCGGAGTAATCAGGAAATAATCATCACCGTCCCGGCGCATGATGGTGGAAAACAACCGCACCATCGGTTTGCGACCAATCGGCGTCCCCAGGTAATACCAGGTGCCATCCCGGGCGATACGCATATCGATATCGCCGCAAAAATCCGGATTCCACAGATGAACGGGCGGCAACCCTTTACTTTTGGGGATCTGCGCAAACAGATCATTGGCCTTGCCCGGACCGGTCATTGCTTACTCCTTAGCGACTCAGACCCAACAGGCTACGAGCGTATTCCTCAAGCGGCGGGCCGAGCAAATCTTCTGGTTTATTGTCGTAGAACGTCAGCAATCCGCCACGGATACGGATACGCGCTGTATCAATCAGGTAGCGAGTGCTGGTTTCGATCAGCATGATCTGGATCACGCCATTATCAATGCCCAGCCGGTCCAGCGCTTCCTGGTCAGACCATTCATCGGTATTGCCGATACGATCGTCAGCCTTGGCAAAACGAGTGTAGAGCAAGTAATGGGCACCGAAACCACGAGCTTCGGTCATCGCCTCGTCCAGCCCAAGCGGGGCGCGGGCGCGACGGACCATTGGGAAATATTCGACGAAGCCATTGAAGGCCTCTTCTGCGACCACGTTCTGTTTGGGACTGGGGCTGGAGTTAGGCGGCACGAACGCGCCTTGGGCGATGTAGATGAATGAATCGGCCTGTATACGCCAGTTGCCGATACGGCGGGTTTCGCCATGATCGAGAACCCCGGCATCACTCAGTTGATCCTTGGCTCCCTGAGCCAGATCACTGACCTTCATGCAACCACTCAACGCCAACAGCGCCAGTAAAAGAACCAGGCTACGCATTATTCCCCTCCCAGATGCCGGTGACGGAAAACCGGCGAATGGTCGTCGGATGCAGCTTCCGAGCCAGACCTGACCCGAAAGCCGAATAATGCTGGTTTGAAGATAAAAAGCGCCTGACTTCTTTACGCAATAGAGCTTGTGCCGACGTTGATTACTGGTCTGAGGCATCCGTTTTCGGATCAACAGGCACGTCAGTATCGCGCTTGCGCTTGTTACCCATGCGCACCCCGATATCCATCAGGAACTGGAAAAAGCCTTCCTGATCCTCCAGCACATTGCTCCAGAACGGCGAGTGATACAGCGCAACAGCGCCATGCACCAGAGCCCAAGCGGCGCAGTAATGGAAATACGGCGGGACGTCTTCGAGCTTGCCTTCGTTGATTCGCCCTTTGATCAAAAGCGTCAGGTGTTCGAAGTTGGAGGCGCGGATCTTGTGCAGCTCCTCAACCAGCTCCGGTACCTGATTGCCTTTGACGACCTTCTCTTCAAGGCGATCAAACAGGCGATAGCGCTGCGGGTCACGCATGCGGAATTCAAAGTAGGCGCGGGACAGCGACTCTTTGTCTTTTTCCAGATCCGCTGAATGCAGCAACTCGTTCAAATCACGCTCATAGTCGAGCATCAGGCGCAGATAGATTTCGGCCTTGGATTTGAAGTGTTTGTAGATGGTGCCTTTGCCAATGCCTACGGCATCCGCAATCATCTCGACAGTAACGCTGTCTTCGCCCTCGTCGAGGAACAACTTAAGCGCGGTGTCGAGAATTTCCTGCTCACGGCGGCGAAACTCACGGACCTTACGAGGTTCTTTTTGCATATTGAGAAGGTCTGCACGGCTCAAAATCGAAGCTCGGTATTATGCCTAACTTGCGCGAAATTGCACGGATCATCCAACCAGGGTTCGCTAAATGCGTGGAAAGCCGGTTTTAGCGTACAGCGTGTCAGACAATCCGGAAGCTCACTTCGGGAAAAGAACGGGTGTTGATCTTATCGTCCGGGTGCGGCCAAGACCAGGCATCGTTCCCATATGAAACTGCGCTACAGCTGTTGGAGCGAGGCTTGCCCGCGAATAGCGATGACGCGGCTTATCTGACATACCGCGCCAACCGATTCGCGGGCAAGCCTCGCTCCAACAAAGAATGTGGTCTTGATCCGGACGTGTCGACATAGCACGCGAGATAAAACGGACTCAACAACCGCCGCGCTATTCCAAATCTGTTTAAAAAACGTACAGAAGCGACTGGACGCCCTGCAATCCTGACCAATACTTAGTTCGTTGGCGCGACATCTCCCCCAAGTGGCACGCCAATAAAGGGGCCGATGGACAGCGCTCCTTTGTTTTACTCCTAATGGTCTTAACCCGGATTCACCCCCCAGAACCCGGGTTTTTTTTGCCTGTAATTCCATCAACCCTTGAGATGAGCCAAGGGAAACAGGCGAGCAAAGTTGGCCGTCGTCATTTCAGCAAACTGCTCGTAGGACTCGCCGCGCAGCATCGCCAGAAACTCGGCCACTTCTCGAACGTACTGCGGCAGGTTTGGTTTGCCGCGATAAGGAATTGGCGCCAGGTAAGGTGAGTCCGTTTCAACCAGCAAGCGATCCGCAGGCACCTGACGCGCCACATCACGCAGCGCGTCGGCATTGCGAAAAGTGACGATGCCAGACAGGGAAATGTAGAAACCCAGGTCGAGCGCGGCCTTGGCCATTTCCCAGTCCTCGGTAAAGCAGTGCAACACACCGCCCTGCGGCAGAGCGGCTTCGCGCAGCAGGTCCAACGTGTCGGCCCGTGCGCCGCGAGTATGAACAATGACCGGTTTCCCAGTGATGTTTGCCGCCTGAAGGTGCAACCGGAAAGACGCCTGCTGCAGCTCTGCGGCTTCGGGCTCGTAATGGTAATCCAGCCCGGTTTCGCCAATGGCGACGACACGCGGGTGATCCAGCTCCTTGAGCAACCAGTCCAGGGCTGGCGTTTCACCCGGCGTCAGGTCCAGCGGATGAATGCCCACCGAGCAATCGACATCGTCATAACGCTCGGCGAGGGCCTTGACCGCACCCGCGTTGTCGGCGCTGACGCCAATGCACAGAAAATGCCCGACCCCACGCCCCCGGGCAGCCTCAAGGGCAGCATCAAGTGAACCGGAATGTTCAGCGAGGTCGAGGCGGTCAAGGTGACAATGGGAATCTACAAGCATGAAATAGACATCTACATCGTGTGGGTAGGACGGTCGGACTTCAAAGCACCGGCCAGATAAGTTTCGATCATGGTACGCGCGGTATTGTCACCGTCATTGAACTGCACGCCCACACCTGCGGCGCGATTACCCTGAGCACCCTTGGGCGTGATCCATGCAACCTTGCCGGCCACCGGGATTTTCTCCGGCTCATCCATCAAGTTCAGCAACATGAACACCTCATCCCCCAGCTTGTAGCTTTTGCTGGTCGGGATGAACAGCCCGCCATTTTTGATGAATGGCATATACGCGGCGTAAAGAACGGCCTTGTCCTTGATAGTCAGAGACAAAATGCCATTTCGTGGACCGGAATTCAGCGGCAAGCTCATGACAACTCCTTGGTATCTGAATAAAGACAGCCGGGCAACGTCTAGCGCTGGCCAGTCAATCCAGCCCATTGAACCAGCAAGGCCTCAAGCAACAGCACGCGGTTCAAATTGGCCTTGGACATGACTTTCTGACGCTGGGCCAGAATCCAGTCCTGAATTTCAAGCACCCTGCCCTGCGCGGACTTCTGGGCCAGATACTGCACTACTTTGCGCATATCCTCCAATCCCAGCCCTTGCTCATCTTCGGTCAGTTGAAAACGTAAAATCAGGTGCGACCAATCGCAGAACCAGTCAAACAACAACAGTAGAGGGATGTCTTTCCAGCCTTCCGCAAGCTGCGTCGGCGATTGTTGCTGCTTGAGCAACTTTTTCACGCCATCCACGACTTGAGCTCGCTGCTCGCGCACACCCTGAGCCTGAAGGCTGACGGCGGCAAGCGGCGACCCCGCCGCCAGCGTCAGCAACTCAAAACGCTCGCTCTCACTGCATTCGGGCAATGCCTTGGCCAGCCAGATCAGGCTCATCTCTTCGCTGGGTAGCGGGCAAGCCTGTTGTACACAACGACTTTTGACCGTCGGTAACAATCTGCTCGGCTGATGGCTGACCAGCAGCAACACGGTGTTACCAGACGGCTCCTCAAGGCTTTTGAGCAGGGCATTGGCGGCATTGATGTTCATCGACTCTACCGGCTCGATCAACACCACTTTGCGGCCACCCATTTGCGCGGTCTGCACCACGAAACTCACCAGATCACGAACCTGATCGACCTTGATCGCCTTGTCCGCTTCTTCTGGCTCAAGCACATAATTATCGGGGTGACTGCCCGCCGCGAGCAGCAGGCATGACTTGCACTGACCGCACGCTTCCAGACCTTCCGGTCGCTGACACAACAGACTGGCCATCAGACGCTCGGCCAACGCTCGCTTGCCAATGCCGATTGGCCCATGCAGCAAATAGGCATGGGCGTGTTGAGCGCGACCGGCCAACTGTTGCCACAACTGCTCTTGCCAGGGATAGGCTTCAGCCACGGTACAGACTCACCAGCTCGGGCAGCAATGCATCGAGGGACTGTTGAACTTGTGGCAGGGACTGCGCGGCGTCCACCAAACGATACCGAGCAGGTTCAGCCTTGGCACGATTCAGATAAGTGCTGCGCACCGCATCAAAAAAGGTTCGACCTTCCTGCTCGAAACGATCCAGTCGTCCCCGCGCCGTAGCACGCGCAAGACCCACTTCCACGGGCAAATCGAATACCAGGGTCAGGTCCGGCCGCAAAGCGCCCTGCACAAAACTTTCCAGCGTAGCGATACGCTCGTGAGACAAGCCACGGCCACCACCTTGATAGGCGTAAGTGGCATCCGTGAAACGGTCGCAGAGGACCACCGCACCACGCGCCAGCGCAGGGCGAATCACTTCGGCCAGATGCTGCGCGCGGGCAGCAAACACCAGCAACAGCTCGGTATCGGCATGCATCGCTTCGTCGCTGGGCGCCAGCAACAGCTCGCGAATACGCTCGGCCAGCGGCGTTCCACCTGGCTCGCGCGTCAGCAGCACATCGATGCCTTCAGCGCGCAGTTGCGCGGCAAGGTATTCACGGTTGGTGCTTTTACCCGCACCTTCCGGGCCTTCAAGGGTGATAAACAGGCCGGTCACAGGCTGTACTCAGTAGAATTCATTGTGATTTTTGCTCGCTCGGGGCAGCGCTTTCTTCAGATTTGGAGGCGTCTGTCGTTGCAGGGTCAGGCTCGACCGCCGGGACTGGCTCAGCGGGTGTGGCCGGTACAACCGGGGGCGCAACGGGAGCCGGACTTGATCGGTAGTCGGCACGACGCTTGAGCTGGAACTCACGAACCGCAGCGTTGTGCGCATCCAGATCGTTGGAAAAAACGTGACTGCCATCGCCTCTGGCGACGAAATAAAGACTGCTGCCTGCCACAGGATTGAGCGCTGCGTGAATCGCTTCACGCCCTACCAACGAGATGGGCGTGGGCGGCATGCCGGTGATGACATAAGTGTTGTAAGGCGTAGGCTCTTTCAAGTGAGCACGGGTCAGCTTGCCGTTGTAGCGCTCACCGAGACCGTAGATCACGGTCGGGTCGGTCTGCAGTAACATTCCGAGCGTCAACCGGCGAACGAATACCCCGGCAATCTGCCCACGCTCCTGCGGAACGCCGGTTTCCTTTTCAACCAGCGACGCCATGATCAGCGCTTGATAAGGGTCGGCATAAGGCACATCTGCTGCACGCTTCGCCCACTCGTCATTCAGCACTTCATCGAGACGCTTATAGGCTTGTTTGAGGATTTCGGCGTCGGTCATGCCACGCACGTAGCGGTACGTGTCAGGGAAGAACCGGCCTTCAGGAAAAACGTCCGGGTGACCGATTTTGGCCATCAGCTCCGAATCCGTCAGATTCCCCAATGTTTGCTCCAGCTTGGGCTGCTTACCCAGCGCTGCACGTACTTGCCGAAAATTCCAGCCTTCGACCAGGGTCAGGCTGTATTGCACGACTTCGCCACGCTGCCACAGCGCGAGCAAGGATTGCGCATCCATGCCCGGCGTCATGCGGTATTCGCCGCTGTGCAAGGCTTCATCGGACAGGTTGAAGCGCCAGTAAAGTCGCAGCCAGAAAGCATCCTTGATCACACCGTCGGCCTGCAAACGATTAAGCAGACCGCCTGGCGTAGAACCGGCAGGAACGTCGAGCATTTGTTCCTGGGCTACGTTCAAGGGCTGATGCAATGCCTCGTTCTGCTGCCAGTAGGCAAAACCCAGCCCCAGACCTGCCAGGACCAGACCCGTTTCCAGCAACAGCAAAAATTTTCGAATCACTAAGCGATATCCAGAAGGGCAAGAGCTGTGCGCTGCAGTTTACGGGTGAGCGGCCCAACCGGCCAGCTCAGCTGTTCGAAGCCACGCACCGGCCAGATGCCATAGACACTGTTGCAGACAAATACTTCGTCTGCCTGTTCCAGGTCTGCCAGTTGCAGATCACGAATTTCGACCTGTATCCCAAGTCTTGGTGCCTGCTCCAGCAACGCGGCACGCATCACTCCGGCTACGCCGCTACGGCTCAAATCAGCCGTGACCAACACGTCATCACGGACTGCAAACAAATTGCTATACACCCCTTCAATAACGCGCCCGGAGGTATCGCGCATCAGCCCTTCAGCAAACTCGGGGCTCTGCCATTCCGAGCGGGCAAGCACTTGTTCAAGACGATTCAAATGCTTCAAGCCCGCCAACAAAGGCTGCTCGGCCAGACGAGTAACACAGGGAAACAGGCGAATGCCTTGCTCTGCATGAGCCAATGGATAGGCAGGCAGTGGGCTGCCCTGAAGAATTCTTAACGGCTGGGAATGTGGATCAGGAGCATAGCCGCGCTGACTGTCGCCACGAGCAAGAATCAGTTTCATCACGCCATCGCCGAGCTGCGAGGCAAAAGCCAGCAGCTCGTCACGAATCAGAAGATGATCAACCGTAATGCCGAGACGATCGCAGCCTCGTTGCAACCGCTGCAAGTGCTGATCCAGCAGCGTGGGCTGCCCTGCCCTTACGGCGATGGTTTCAAAAAGCCCATCACCGTAAGCAAGGCCTCTATTCCTGACAGAAAGCGTGTCGGCCGGACGTCCATCTATCCAGCCTGGCATCACTCAGCGAACCGGCGGAACACCAGTGAGCCGTTGGTTCCACCAAAACCGAAGGAGTTGGAGATCACCACGTCGATAGGCATATTGCGTGCCTCGTGCGGCACGAAGTCCAGATCACAACCTTCACCCGGCTCGTCCAGGTTGATGGTCGGCGGGGCCACCTGACCGTTAATGGCCAGGACACTGAAAATAGCTTCAACGGCACCGGCCGCACCCAACAGGTGACCGGTCATGGATTTGGTGGAGCTGACCGCCAGCTTGTAGGCGTGATCGCCAAATACGCTTTTGATCGCGTTGGCTTCGGCAAGATCGCCCGCCATGGTCGAGGTACCGTGGGCATTGATGTACTGAACCTGATCAGTGTTGACCTGAGCATCCTTCAACGCGTTGCGAATGCAGCGGGCAGCACCTGCACCATCGTCTGGTGGCGAAGTCATGTGGTAAGCGTCGCCGCTCATACCAAAGCCGATCAGCTCGGCATAAATCGTCGCGCCACGTGCCTTGGCATGCTCCAGCTCTTCAAGAACCAGGGCACCGGAACCGTCTGACAGCACAAAACCATCACGGCCTTTGTCCCAGGGACGGCTGGCGCGGGTCGGGTCGTCATTGCGGGTCGACAGCGCCCGGGAAGCACCAAAGCCGCCCATGCCCAGCCCACAGGCCGCCATTTCGGCACCGCCAGCGATCATCACATCGGCTTCGCCGTAGGCAATGTTGCGTGCAGCCATGCCAATGCAATGCGTGCCAGTGGTGCAGGCCGTTGCAATGGCATAGTTAGGTCCCTGTGCGCCCAGGTGGATCGACAGGAAACCGGAAATCATGTTGATAATCGAACCAGGTACGAAAAACGGCGAAATACGCCCAGGCCCCTGCTCATGCAGCGAACGGCTGTTGTTTTCGATATTGGTCAGGCCACCGATTCCAGAACCCATGGCAACGCCAATGCGCTCACGGTTTGCATCGGTGACTTCCAGGCCGGAATTACGCACAGCCTGAAAGCTGGCAGCGAGACCGTACTGGATGAATAGATCGAGCCTGCGAGCCTCTTTGGGCGCCAGATACTCTTCGACGTTGAAGCCCTTGATCGAACCGCCAAAGCGGGTCGTGTAAGCCGAAAGGTCTGTGTGTTCGATAAGGTTAATGCCACTGCGACCAGCCAGAATACCCTGCCAACTGCTCGGCACATCCGTACCCAATGGCGACAGCATACCCATACCGGTGACCACGACGCGTCTACGCGACACAGGACTCTCCTTTTCTCTCATTGACTACACAGGACATCGTTTTAAAGAAAAAACCGCACGCCGGTAAGGCAGTGCGGTTTTCCCATGACCCAGCAACGATTACTAAATGTTACGCCTGGTGGGCAGTAACGTAATCGATAGCGGCTTGAACAGTGGTGATCTTCTCGGCTTCTTCGTCAGGGATTTCGGTCTCGAATTCCTCTTCCAGAGCCATTACCAGCTCAACGGTGTCAAGGGAGTCGGCACCCAGGTCTTCAACGAAGGAAGCAGTGTTCACAACTTCCTCAGATTTGACGCCAAGTTGCTCGGCAACGATTTTCTTGACGCGCTCTTCGATGGTGCTCATACCGTGTTTTAACTCCTAGTGGAAAAATTCGGGCAGCTGGCCGATGGGTAAGTGTATAGAAGAGGATTTGCGTATTTCAAGCTAAACGCAATTCCCGATACGCCCATCACCTCTCTGCCCATTAAAAGATTTCAGCTTTATAACGGATTTTAGACAGCCCGTATTACATTTTTTTAAAACGGGCGATCACATATACATGCCGCCGTTGACGGGGATTGTAGCCCCGGTAACGTAGCCTGCACCTTCCGAGGCAAGAAAAGCGACAACATGCGCAATCTCTTCTGCCTGCCCCAGGCGACCCAGAGGAATCTGTGCCGTCAGGGAATCTCGTTGCGCCTGAGGTAGCTCACGGGTCATATCGGTGTCGATAAAGCCGGGAGTTACCGAGTTCACGGTTACCGCACGCGAACCCACTTCACGCGCCAGGGCGCGACTGAAACCTTCCAGACCCGCTTTCGCGGCGGCATAGTTTACTTGGCCTGCGTTGCCCATGGCACCCACAACAGAACCAATACTGATGATTCGACCCCAACGCGCCTTGGTCATGCCGCGCAAAACACCCTTGGACAGACGGAAAAGGCTGTTCAGGTTGGTGTTGACGACATCGTTCCACTCGTCGTCTTTCATGCGCATCATCAGGTTGTCACGGGTGATGCCGGCATTATTGACCAGAATCAACGGTGCGCCAACGCGCTCCTGAATCTGCGACAGCACGGAATCCACGGACTCAGCGTTGCAGACATCCAGCATCAGACCAAAGCCTTCGATGCCGTTTTCCTTGAACGTCGCGCTGATGCGCTCGGCACCGGACTCGGAAGTCGCTGTCCCGACAACAACGGCGCCATTACGACCCAATTCCAGGGCAATGGCTTGACCGATACCACGACTGGCACCGGTCACCAGTGCAACTTTACCTTGCAGGCTCATGCAAGCTCTCCTAATCAGGCCAGTGCCGCACGGGCGGCGGCGTAGGCGTCTGGGGTATCCAGATTGTAGGTCGTCACGCCTTCGGCGCAACGCTTGTTCAGACCAGCCAGGACTTTGCCCGGGCCACACTCGATCAACTGGGTAGCGCCATTTGCAGCCAAAGCCTGGATCGACTCGACCCAACGGACCGGCTTGTACAACTGTTGCAGCAAATCGGTTTTCAACGTGGCCAGATCTGTCACGACACTGGCGCTGACGTTCTGCACCAATGGAATCTGCGGAGCCTGCCACTCGATCGCTTCGATCGACTCGGCGAAACGCTCGGCCGCCGGACGCATCAACTCACAATGCGACGGAACGCTGACCGGCAATGGCAGGGCACGCTTTGCGCCACGCGCCTTGCACAAGTCCATGGCACGCTTTACAGCCTCGGCAGAACCGGCGATGACGACCTGGCCCGGCGAGTTGAAATTGACCGCGCTGACCACTTCGCCCTGAGCCGCTTCGGCGCAGGCAGCGATAACATCGGCATCATCCAGACCAAGAATGGCAGCCATGCCACCCTGACCGGCCGGAACGGCTTCCTGCATCAACTGCCCACGACGCTCTACCAGCTTGACCGCGTCAGCCAGGCTCAGACTCTGTGCCGCGACCAGCGCGCTGTATTCCCCCAAGCTGTGGCCGGCAACAAAAGCAGGAACAGCTCCGCCTTCAGCCAGCCATACATGCCACAAGGCAACAGACGCGGTAAGAATGGCCGGCTGGGTCTTGTCGGTCTGATTGAGCGACTCCACCGGACCTTCCTGAGTCAGCGCCCAGAGGTCATAACCCAAGGCATCAGATGCCTGCGCGAAAGTATCGAGGATCAAAGGATGCTGTGCGCCTTGATCGGCAAGCATGCCGAGCGATTGCGATCCTTGACCCGGAAAGACGAATGCGAGGGATGCAGACATTAAACAAGCCCCTGATTATGGTCGTCGAAATAAACGCCCGGCCTTGGCCGAGCGCGAGAAATTCTTATTACAGCCACTTGCCGATTTTGATGACCGGTCAGTCAGCAGCGTCACATTCTAGCGGAGATGAACCGCAAACGTCGCCAGAGAAAGCCTACAACAACTCCCCAAGACGGCCATGCAAGCGTTGCGGCAGGTTTTCCTGAATCTCGATCAGCGCCCGCTGAATCGCACTTTGAAAGCCTTGCGTGCTGGCAGAGCCGTGACTCTTTACCACAATGCCCTGCAACCCGAGAAAGCTCGCACCGTTGTGCCGGGCAGGTGCCAGATCAGCCTGCAAACGCTTGAGCAAAGGCATCGCTAATGCTCCGACCGCCCTGGACAACACATTTTGCCTGAACAAGGTTTCAATTCGCGCAGAGATCATGCTCGCCAACCCTTCGCTGGACTTCAGCACGATATTGCCGACAAAGCCGTCACAAACAACGACATCTGCCTCACCGCGATACAACCCGTCACCTTCGACAAAGCCTGTGTAGTTCAAGCCCGGCGCAGCCTGCAAAAGGCTCGCAGCCAGCTTGACCTGCTGATTACCTTTGATGTCCTCAGTCCCGACATTGAGCAGCGCGACCTTTGGCCGCACCACACCCAGCGCTTCTGCCGCAACCGACCCCATCACCGCAAACTGATAGAGATTTTCGGCACTGCAATCGACGTTCGCCCCCAAATCCAGCAACTGACAATAACCGCGCTGGGTTGGTATGGCGGCAACCATGGCTGGCCGATCAATACCCGGCAGGGTTTTCAACACAAAACGCGAGAGCGCCATCAGGGCCCCGGTATTACCGGCACTGACACAGGCTTGAGCCTGCCCACTTGCCACCAGATCCAATGCCACGCGCATCGAAGAATCAGGCTTGCCACGCAACGCCTGAGAAGGCCGCTCGTCCATGGCAATCACTTCGCTGGCGTTCACAACGCGCAGACGTGAGCGATCCACACCTGAATGGCGGGAGATCAGTTCTTCAATAAGGGGGGCTTGACCCACAAGGATCAGATGGAGCGAGGGCGTAGCAGACAGGCACGCAAGGCTGGCCTGAACAATGTTGCGGGGACCGAAGTCCCCGCCCATTGCGTCGATCGCGATGATCGGAGCGGACAAGAAATTACTCGTCAGCGCCCTTGTCGATCACTTTACGACCACGGTAAACACCTTCCGGCGAAACGTGGTGACGCAGGTGAATTTCACCAGTGGTCTTTTCTACCGACAGAGTGCTTGCCTCAAGAGCGTCGTGCGAACGACGCATGTCACGGGCAGAGCGGGATTTTTTGTTCTGCTGAACAGCCATAATTGATTAACTCCTAAACGTTTGGGTCACGCTTTAACTGCGCCAATACACTGAACGGGTTGGACCGCGTTACCTCGTCCACGCTCGGTTCGGGCTCATCGAGACCCGCCGGCTGCTGGCATTCTTCCGGATGATGAGCAGGCACAATGGGCAAGGCGAGCAAAAGCTCCTCCTCGATCAATGCCAGCAGATCCAATGGATCTTCGCCCAGTTCCAGCACGTCATAACCTTTCGGTAACGACTGGGTATTCGCACCCTCCTTCACCACGGCGTAACTGCACTCGCTGTGGATCGGCAGGGTGACCAGCTCAAGACAACGCTGGCAAACCATTTTGACTTCGACGTCGATTGCACTGTGGATAACCACGGAGCGACGTTCGTCACGCTCAAAAATGAATTTGGCCTGCACCGTACCGACGGTGTCGGAAAGCGGGTCGCAGAGTCTCTCCAAATCAGCCAGCAGCACTTCACCTTGAAGGGTAGTGCCACGATCAGCCAATTTGCGCGGGTCAACGTGAGGTGGAATCGGGTCATTCAACATAGGCGCAGCATTCTAGGGACGACCCCAAGGCATGTCAAAGGAAATTCAGACCAATAATCCTGCACAAGACTGATTAGAATCAGTTTTCACTTTCTGGAGAACCGCATGTTGCCTTTACTCCTCGCTTCCAGCTCACCTTATCGCCGGGAATTGCTCGCCAGACTGCGCCTGCCGTTCGTCTGCGCGTCGCCTGATATCGATGAAAGCCACCGACCCGACGAGAGCGCAGTGGAGCTGGTACGTCGCCTCGCGGAAGAGAAAGCCCGTGCGCTCGCGACCGAATACCCCGGACATTTGATTATTGGTTCTGATCAGGTTGCTGTGCTGGATGACAAGATTCTTGGCAAGCCTCACACGTTCGAGCGTGCGCGGGATCAGTTGAGCAATGCCAGCGGGTCTAGTGTGACCTTTTTGACTGGTCTGGCGCTGTTTAATAGTTCGACAGGGCTGTGTCAGGTTGATCATGTGCCGTTCACGGTTCATATGCGCACTCTGGACCAGGCGAGTATCGAGCGTTATTTGCATGCGGAGCAGCCTTATGATTGCGCGGGTAGTTTCAAGGCTGAGGGGTTGGGTGTCAGTCTGTTTCGGAGTACCGAGGGGAGTGATGCTACGAGTTTGGTTGGTCTGCCGCTGATTCGGTTGGTGGATATGCTTATAAAGGAAGGCGTGCAGGTGCTCTGATTATTTGTGCAGTGAATGTTGTGTACATATCCGTTACCGCGGGCGTGACTGATATTGGTTGCGCGTTTACAGCGCGTCACTTTTGAAAGGAGCCCAAAAGTAACCAAAAGGCTCTTGCCCCACCACTTGGTGCCTCGCTGTCGCTCGGCATACCCGAACACAGATTCTGAACCGTGGGCCGCCGCAACGGGCCATCCATGGCCCAATGCGGCTAACCCGGCATCCTTGCCGGGTTGCCCACGGCTCAGAATCTGCGTTCGGCCAGCGTGGTTTAACGGGGCGCCTCAGATCAAAATCAAAAGCGTGGCGGCCTGATAGCCGACCTGGATGCGCGAGCTTACCCAGCCATGGTGCTCAGTGGTCGACATCTGCGGAATAAAAAAACCGACCAATGGTCGGTTTTTTTTGTTGGCTACGATTCGCAATCAGCGAAGCGTCGGCCCTTTGAAGCCTGCCCACATTGCGATTTGGTCAGCCACGCTGGCGCCCAGTTTTTTCGAGAAGCGATCGAACGGGGATTCCTGGACGGTGAAGTCGACCATTTCTTTTTCGCCGATCACTTCACGTGCGACGTAGCTGGAGCTGCCCAGTCCGTCGATCAGGCCCAGCGGCAAGGCTTGTTCGCCCGTCCAGACCAGCCCGGAGAACAGTTCAGGATGATCTTTATCCTTCAGACGGTCGCCGCGCCCCTGTTTCACGCTGGCGATGAACTGACGATGAGTCGTGTCCAGCACGCTCTGCCAGAAGGCGGTTTCGTCTTCTTTTTGTGGCTGGAACGGATCGAGGAACGACTTGTGCTCGCCCGACGTGTAGGTACGACGATCAACACCCAGCTTTTCCATTGCGCCGACAAAGCCGAAGCCTGCTGCGGTGACGCCGATGGAGCCCACCAGACTGGCCTTGTCGGCGTAGATCTGGTCAGCCGCGCTGGCGATGTAATAGGCACCCGAGGCCCCCAGGTCGGTGATCACGGCATAGACCTTGATCTCCGGCTTCTCGGCGCGCAGGCGACGGATCTCATCGGCAACATAGCCCGACTGCACCGGGCTACCACCAGGGCTGTTGATGCGCAGGATCACGCCTTTGGTTTTCGGATCTTCGAACGCCGCACGCAGGCTGCCAACGATGTTATCGGCGCTGGCAGGCTCCTTGTCGGCGATCATGCCTTCGATCTGGATCAGCGCGGTGTGATGCGCACTGCCAGAGGCGCTCTTCTCGAAATCGCCCAGCGGCGTGAACAGGAACAATGCCGTGATCAGATAAAGGAAGGTCAGGCACTTGAAGAAAATCCCCCAGCGACGCGAGCGACGCTGCTCCTGGATGCCTGCCAGCAAGGTTTTTTCCAGCAACTTCCAGCTCTTCGCATCAGCCTTGCTGTCTGCGAGTTCATCCTTGTCCTGCGAAACCGGTGCTTTCCATTCGTCCGACATTTATTTACGACCCCAACAATGAAGACTGACGACTGCGATCACCCAGCCAGGTGCGCAGCTCGGAAAAATGTTCGATAGCCAGACGCGGCTCGTAGGTACGCAATGAATCCAGTGACTGTGCGCCATAGCCGACAGCCACTGAATCCATACCAGCATTACGCGCCATCAACAGATCGAACGAAGAATCACCCACCATCAGCGCCCGCCTCGGCTCAACCCCGCAATGCTGCAGGATTTCATTGAGCATCAGCGGATCAGGCTTGCTGGCGGTTTCATCCGCAGCGCGGGTGATGTCGAAATAATCGAGCCAGTCATGGGCCTTGAGTACACGATCAAGGCCGCGACGCGCCTTGCCGGTCGCAACGGCCAGCTTGTAACCCTCGGCGCGCCAGCCCTCAATGGATTCGCGCACCGCCTCGAACAAAGGCGAGGCAACGTCGTTATCCATGGCCATATAGCTGTCGGCGTAATGCTGACGGAAGTCGATCAGGTCATTGCCGGTGATGTCCGGATAAAGCGTACGAATCGCTTCGGGCAGCCCCAGACCGATAATGCCTTTGATCGCCTGCTCATCACGCTCCGGCCTGCCGCTCTCGACAGCTGCGGCGCGCATGGCGGCGACGATACGACCAATGGAGTCGGCCAGCGTGCCGTCCCAGTCAAAAATCAACAAATCGTACTTCGATGATTCAAAATCAGGTCGCACTCAAACGCTCCACTGTCTTGGCCCACATCTCATCTACGGGTGCCTGCAATTTAAGCTCGCCACCATCCTGCAGTGGCACGGTCAACATGTAAGCATGCAGGAACAAGCGCTTGCCGCCCAGATCACGAATCTCGCGACTGAAGTCTTCGTCGCCGTATTTGGTATCACCCGCAATCGCGTGTCCCGCATGCAGTGTGTGCACGCGAATCTGGTGAGTGCGACCCGTCACCGGCTTGGCCTCGACCATGGTGGCGAAATCTCCGAAGCGGCGCAGCACTTTGAAAATTGTCAGCGCCTCCTTGCCCTCGTCATTGACTTCGACCATGCGCTCACCGGAACGCAGGTTGCTCTTGAGCAATGGCGCGCTAACGCGCTTCTGGGCGGTATCCCAACGACCGCGCACCAACGCCATGTAGCGCTTGTCGACGCCGTCTCCCCGCAACGCTTCGTGCAAATGGCGCAACATGCTGCGCTTCTTGGCGATCATCAGCAGACCGGAAGTATCGCGGTCCAGGCGGTGCACCAACTCCAGCTCTTTGGCGTCCGGGCGCATCTGCCGGAACGCCTCGATGACGCCGAAGTTAAGGCCGCTGCCGCCATGCACGGCAATACCTGCGGGTTTGTTGAGCACGATCAGCGCCTTGTCCTCGTAGACAATCGCCGCCTCAAGACGCTGCAGCAGCCCCTGGGCGACAGGCACGGGCTCATCCCGCTCCGGCACACGTACCGGCGGAACCCTGATGATGTCGCCTGCCTGCAACTTGTACTCGGGCTTGATGCGCCCCTTGTTCACCCGCACTTCGCCTTTGCGCAAGATGCGGTAAATCAAGGTCTTGGGCACGCCTTTGAGGAAAGTGACAAGAAAGTTATCGATACGTTGACCGGCATATTCCGGCGCAACCTCTACCAGCTGGACGCCGGGGGTTGGAGGGGTGATATTCGTCATGGCGCAAATCATAACAATTTTTTATGGATTTGAAGCACTTAATGATTGCTGCTATAGTCGCGAACGCCGCCAAAAGCGGCCTGGACAGCGGACAAACGGTTTATGACCGGCCCTGCCCTACGCAATTCACGAGGACGCGAGGCCGTCCTACGGGGCTTTCGGTGACAACGGATTGGCTGCAAACGTAACAAGCGCAGGTGACATGAGGCCTGATAGA
Organism: Pseudomonas viridiflava; assembly: GCF_900602065.1. Classification (GTDB taxonomy): domain Bacteria; phylum Pseudomonadota; class Gammaproteobacteria; order Pseudomonadales; family Pseudomonadaceae; genus Aquipseudomonas. The sequence continues at coordinate 222,781 of NZ_UWFN01000263.1, forward strand.
CGCCAGATCGCAGAGTTATCACTCGCCTTCAGAGCTAAAAAATCACGGCCAGTTCACAAAGTGCAGTCGTTTACAGACGCTCCGAGCGAATGTTTCGGAAACAAACGCCTTAAGCCATGATGCGCGACCCTCCCTCTGGAAGGCCGCGGTAAATGCCAACCCGTTGCGGATTCTGCGCACGGCAGCACCCGAATTATCAGGGATACGTGTAGGGTGGAGACGCACAACCATCGGACTGTGTAGCACAAGGCTTGTTTTAGACGCTTCATCTCGTCCGCTACCGATGGTCGATTCCTCCTCCTGACAAAGCTTTTGCTGAAAGGGTGTCTTTTGTCACCACAGCAAGCAGGAAACGTCGTCGCGACTTCGGCCCCGTTGGCCGTAATCTCGCTAGACACTGGAGTGTCCAACCACTCCTGACGTGCCCTGACACCGACCGTGAGAAGTCGTGTGTGCCGAACGCCGTTTCCGGCAGCCCGGAAACCGACGGTACTACATGAAAAGAATGCTGATTAATGCAACTCAACCCGAAGAGTTGCGCGTTGCACTGGTAGACGGCCAGCGCTTATATGACCTGGACATCGAGTCCGGTGCCCGCGAGCAGAAAAAGGCCAATATCTATAAAGGCCGGATCACTCGCATCGAACCCAGCCTTGAGGCTGCCTTTGTCGATTTCGGCTCTGAGCGCCACGGCTTCCTGCCTCTCAAAGAAATCTCCCGCGAGTACTTCAAGAAAGCCCCCGAAGGCCGCGTCAACATCAAGGACGTCCTGACCGAAGGCCAGGAAGTTATCGTTCAGGTCGAAAAAGAAGAGCGCGGTAACAAAGGCGCAGCCCTGACGACCTTCATCAGTCTGGCCGGTCGTTATCTGGTCCTGATGCCTAACAACCCACGTGCAGGCGGTATTTCCCGTCGCATTGAGGGCGAAGAGCGCAACGAACTGCGCGAAGCGCTGAACGGCCTGATTGCTCCAGCCGACATGGGTCTGATCGTGCGCACTGCCGGCCTGGGCCGCAGCAGCGAAGAAATGCAGTGGGACCTCGACTACCTGCTGCAACTCTGGACCGCCATCAAAGAAGCTTCGCTGGACCGCGCCGCTCCTTTCCTGATCTACCAGGAAAGCAACGTCATCATCCGCGCTATCCGCGACTACCTGCGCCAGGACATCGGCGAAGTGCTGATCGACAGCATCGAAGCCCAGGAAGAAGCCCTGACCTTCATCCGCCAGGTGATGCCGCAGTACGCCAGCAAGATCAAGCTGTACGAAGACAGCGTTCCGCTGTTCAACCGTTTCCAGATCGAAAGCCAGATCGAGACCGCCTTCCAGCGCGTCGTTGAACTGCCTTCCGGCGGCTCCATCGTTATCGATCCGACCGAAGCCCTGGTGTCCATCGACATCAACTCGGCGCGCGCCACCAAAGGCAGCGACATCGAAGAAACCGCCCTGCAGACCAACCTTGAAGCGGCTGAAGAAATCGCCCGTCAGTTGCGCCTGCGTGACATCGGCGGCCTGATCGTCATCGACTTCATCGACATGACGCCGGCCAAGAACCAGCGCGCCGTGGAAGAAAAAGTCCGCGAAAGCCTCGAAGCTGACCGCGCTCGCGTTCAAGTCGGTCGCATCTCGCGCTTCGGCCTGCTGGAAATGTCCCGTCAGCGCCTGCGTCCATCCCTGGGCGAAAGCAGCGGTATCGTCTGCCCGCGCTGTAATGGCACTGGCATCATCCGTGACGTTGAATCGCTGTCGTTGGCCATCTTGCGTCTGATCGAAGAAGAAGCCCTGAAAGACCGTACTGCCGAAGTCCGCGCTCAAGTGCCGATTCCGGTTGCTGCTTTCCTGCTCAACGAAAAACGCAACTCGATCACCAAGATCGAACTGCGCACCCGCGCCCGCATCATCATCCTGCCGAACGATCACCTCGAAACGCCGCATTTCGAAGTTCAGCGTCTGCGTGATGACAGCCCGGAAGCCCACACCCTGCAGTCCAGCTATGAAATCGCTGCCGCTGCTGCTGAAGTGGAAGAAGTTCAGCCAGCTGCCGCCACCCGGACCCTGGTTCGTCAGGAAGCTGCAGTCAAAACTGCTCCACCGCGCGCCAACGCTCCGGTTCCGGTTGAGGCAGCCGCTGCTGCTCCAGCGCCAGTCGCTCACGAGCCAAGCCTGTTCAAAGGTCTGGTCAAATCCCTGGTGAGCCTGTTCGCCACCAAGGAGGAGCCAGCCGCACCGGTTGTGGTTGAAAAGCCTGCCGCCGAACGCCCTGCGCGCAACGAAGAACGCCGCAACGGCCGTCAACAAAGCCGTGGACGCAACAACCGTCGCGACGAAGAACGCAAGCCGCGTGAAGAACGCGCCGAACGTGCACCACGCGAAGAGCGTGCTCCACGTGAGGAACGCGCACCTCGTGAAGAACGTGCACCGCGTGCTCCACGTGAAGCCATCGACGAAAACAATGCAGCACCGCGTGAAGAACGCCCGGCCCGCGCACCGCGTGAAGAGCGCGCACCTCGTGCACCACGCGCGCCACGTGAAGACCGCAAGCCGCGTGAAGAGCGTGTACGTGAACTGCGCGAACCTCTGGATGCCGCTCCGGCAGCCGATGCTCCGCGTGAAGAGCGTGCACCTCGCGAGGAACGCGCTCCACGCGAAGAACGCCAGCCACGTGCGCCGCGTGAAGAACGCCAGCCTCGCGCCGAGCAGGCCGCAGCTGCGGTCAGCGAAGACGAAGTGCTGCCGAACGAAGAACTGACGACCGAGGATCATCAGGACGGTGCAGAAGGCGATCGCCCTCGCCGCCGCTCCCGTGGTCAGCGTCGTCGCAGCAACCGTCGTGAGCGCCAGCGTGACGCAAACGGCAACGTGATCGAAGGTTCCGAAGGCGCTGAAGAAGAAGGCAGCGAATCCGGTAACTCCGATCAGGCAGCAGGCCTGGCTATTACCGCAGCCACCGCAGCCGTTGCCAGCAGCGTCATCAGTGCACCCGCCGAAGCCGAAGCTCACCGCCAGGCCGAACGCGCTACCGCTACCGTTGACTCTACTGACTCGTCTTTCGTACCGCAGGCTGTTATCGAAACCCCTTCGATCCAGACTCCAGCGTTCGAAGCACCGGTTGAAGCACCGGCAGTAGAAACGCCTGCTGTTGAGGCTCCGGTTGCTCAAGACGCACCGAAAGCCGAAAAAGCTCCGGACGTTGAAGTGCAGTCTGCTGAAGTGCCAGCGGTTGTCGAAGCGGCTCCTCAGGTCATCGCTGAAGCCCCGGCTCTGGCTGCACAGACCGAGCTGTTCGAAGCGCCACACGCAGAACGTGTTGTCCCTTTCAAGCCAACGCCAGAGCCGACAACGCCTGTCCCGCAGGTTGAGGAAGCAGCACCGGCTCGCGAAGAGGCTGCGGCCACTTCGTCGGCTGAACTGCCAACTCCAGCGCCAGTAGTTGCCGAGGAGCCTGCTCCGTACGCGGCGCCTGAAGTTGTTGCGACTCCGCCTACCGCAGAAGCAGCAGTGGCAGTTGCCCCTGAAGCTCCAGCTCTGCCGGTCAGCACCAACGGCCGCGCGCCTAACGATCCACGTGAAGTGCGTCGTCGCAAGCGTGAAGCCGAGCGTCTGCAGAAGGAAGCTGAAGAAGCCGCAGCGAATACCGTTGCAGCTCCTGTGGCATCCGAAGTCGAAGCAATTCAGCCCGCAATCGAAGCAGTAGAACCTGCTCCGGTTGCCGAGCAGAACCTGCACTCGACTGACGAAGCCGTCCAGCACCATGAAGCCAAGGAAGAGAGCACCGAGCCTAAACCCCTCGCTTGATCCTTGACTGAATAAAAAGCCCCACCTGTGAAAGCAGGTGGGGCTTTTTTATGGGCGAGATACTGTGGGGAGCTCCTACAGGATTGGGATCAACCTATGAATGCGCTATGAGGGAACAAACACCAACCGATCCGGTACATCCACATCCCAAAGCACACCCGGATCATCCACCTCCACCTGCTGAACACAACCCTCTCGAAACAACCGCCTGGCCCCCTGATCACCGCTCAACCCCTTCAAAGCCGGACCGTACTGGCGACCGAATCCTACTGGATGGCCACGCTCTGTCTTCAGGACGGGTACGGAGATTCGTCCGTCTTCCAACGAAGCAACAACCTTATGCAGGGTCTGAGGCAGGATAAAAGGCATGTCGCCCAGAACGATCAGCCAGGCACGATGATCGGGCTCGGCAGCCACGGCTGCGGCGATGCTGTCGCCCATACCCGCTGAAGCCAGCATGATCAGCTCACAGCGATAGTGGTGAGCAAGCGCGATGATCTGTGAACAGTCGGGCCGGGTAATCACCAGAACCTTGTCGACAACCCCTTGCAGGTTAACGAGCGTCTGCTCCAGGACCGGACGCGCTGTTCCATCACGCCCCACACATTGGGCAAGCAACTTGCTCTGCCCGTCCCCGGCAACCGCTTGAAACCGGGTGCCTTCACCGGCAGCGAGGACAATGGCGCACACAGTGTTGGTCATGGTTGCTCCTGCGGGATCGTTCAACTCAATACAGATTGGGTTCCATTTCCAGCGCAACACCAAAGCGTTTGGCGATGTCAGCCTGGATGCGTTGCGCCAAAGCGTGCAGCTGCAAGCCCGTCGCCTGCCCGTAATTGACCAGAACCAATGATTGCAGTCGGTGAACACCGGCATCGCCTTCGCGATAGCCCTTCCAGCCAGCCTGTTCAATAAGCCAGCCGGCGGCAAGTTTCACCTGACCGTCAGGCTGTGGATAACCCACCAGCGCAGGATACGTTCGGCGGATCTGCTCGGCCAGCTCGGCAGATACCAGAGGATTCTTGAAGAAACTGCCGGCATTGCCCAACACTGCCGGGTCCGGAAGCTTTTCACTGCGTATCGCACAGATCGCCGCACTGACATCACGCGGCGTCGGCTGCTTGATGCCCTGCTCTTCAAGACGCTGGCGCACAGGACCATATTCAAGGTGCAAATGAGGATCACGGGTGAGAAGGAAGCGCACCCGCAAAATCACCCAGCGCCCGATCTCATGCTTGAACAGACTGTCGCGATAACCGAAAGCGCACTCCTCCAGAGAGAAATCACGCAGTTCGCCCGTCTGACGGTCAAGCGCTGTCAGGCCGTGAAACACATCCTTGATTTCCACCCCGTAGGCGCCGATGTTCTGCATGGGCGCAGCACCCACGGTACCCGGGATCAGGCTCAGGTTTTCCAGCCCGGCGAGCCCCAACTCAAGGCATGACAACACGAACGGATGCCACGGCTCGCCTGCTTCAGCCTCGATAATTGCCTGCAGGCAATCTTCCCGCAGGATACGTATGCCGCGACTGGCCATGCGCAAGACCAAGGCCTGCACATCACCTGTCAGCAGTAAGTTGCTGCCTCCGCCGATCACCATGAGCGGCAGATCATGCTCAGCACTGTAGGCCAGAGCGTCGCGCACATCGTCGTCGTTATGCGCTTCGGCAAACATCTGTGCTTTTACATCAACGCCGAACGTGTTGAACGGCCGGAGCGAAACAGCAGACTGCGGTTGCAACGTCAAATCTCCAGCAAGCGACGAACGCGCTCAAGGTCTTCTGGCGTATCGACGCCGGCAGGTGGTGCTTCCAGCGCATCAGCGACATGAATCCGGATGCCATGCCAGAGCGCACGCAACTGCTCCAGACTTTCAGTATTCTCCAGCCAGCATGGCCCCCAGCTCACGAAGTCATGCAGGAACCCTGCGCGGTAAGCGTAGATTCCGATATGTCGACGATAAGGCACGCCCGCAGGCAATTGCTCGCGATCGCTGGCCAGTGCGTCCCGGGCCCAAGGCAACGGCGCACGGCTGAACGTCAGGGCAAGGCCGTTGATGTCAGACACGACCTTGACCACGTTCGGGTTGAACAACGCCGCTACGTCATCAATTGGCTCGGCCAGCGTCGACATCCGGGCTTCAGGGTGGGCAGCAAGATTGTCGGCGACCTGATCGATCACCGCAGGCGGGATCATCGGCTCGTCGCCTTGCACGTTGACCACGATAGCATCGGCTTCCAGGCCCAACTGTGTGGCGACCTCGGCCAGCCGGTCAGTACCGGAGTTGTGATCGTCGCGAGTCAGCAGCACTTCAGCGCCAAAGGCCTTGCAGGCCTCAACGATGCGCGCATCATCCGTTGCGACAACAACCCGCGTCGCGCTGCTCTTGCGTGCCTGTTCCCAGACATGCTGGATCATCGGTTTGCCAGCAATCTCTTTGAGCGGTTTGCCCGGAAATCGACTGGAGCCGTAACGCGCAGGGATAACGACCGTAAATGCTGCTGTCATTTGTCCAGGCGCTCGTCAGTGCTCAGCGTGCGCGCTTCGCTTTCGAGCATCACCGGGATGCCATCGCGAATCGGGTAAGCCAGGCCAGCGCCTTTGCTGATCAGCTCGGTTTTATCGGCGCTGAGCTTCAGCGGCCCCTTGCAGATAGGGCAAGCGAGGATGTCGAGTAATTTGGTGTCCATAAGAAATCCTGAGCGAATCATGGCAAAAGACGTAACAACTGCGAATCGAACCAACTGATAAAAGCATCGGATGGCACCGCATCCACAGCCAGGTACCACCAGTCATCCGCCGCGAAAGGCCGGCACTTCACGGCATCCTTCTCGGTCATGACAACAGGCAGCTCCGGAGAAAAAGTCAGCGCCTGAGCACTGAAAACAGCATGGTCGGCAAACGCGTGGTTGACCGGCCGCCAGTGTAGCCCTTCGAGAGTATTGAAGAAACGCTGCGGATTACCGATACCGGCCACGGCGTGAAGTGCCTGCCCGGCCGGGAAGAATTCCAGCGACTGACGCTCGCCGCTGCGCAGATTGACCAGCGCCGAAGGTTGCAACTGAAAGGCATAGCCGTCGTCCCGATCAGCGCTGGTTCCGTTGTAGAGCAACGCATCAACACTTTCGAGACGCTCGACAGGTTCGCGCAGCGGGCCTGCGGGTAGACAACGGCGATTACCCAGCCCACGAGCAGCATCGATCAGCACCAATTCAAGGTCTCGCGCCAGCCGGTAATGCTGCAGGCCATCGTCGGAAAGAATCAGATCCAGCGACTCACTGTCGAGCAGCGCTTGCACGGCACGGCTGCGATCAGGGTCGATCATCAACGGCACGCCGCTGCGCTGTACGATCAGCAAAGGTTCGTCGCCTGCCTCGCTGGCGCTCTGCTCGCCGGTTACACGCCACGGCAGACTCGGCGGTTTAGCGCCGTAACCACGGCTGACCACCCCGACACGCAGGCCTTTTTGGCGGCAGTGTTCGATCATCCACAGGATCAACGGTGTTTTGCCCGTTCCGCCGATAGTGATATTACCGACGACAATAACCGGCACAGGGGCCTTGTAGATCTCGCCCTGCCCCGCCAGAAAACGCTCACGCTTGCCCTGCACGACGCGCCGATAGAGGCTCTCCAACGGACGCAACAGCATCAGCGCCGGATGGCCGTTGTACCAGGCGTCAAGCAAGCGGTCAGAAAGTGCCATTAGTTAGCCGGTGCGGCTTCGACCGTGGTCATGCGCAGGTGGCTGAAACCCAGCTTGCCTGCGGCGTCCATGGCGGTGATCACCGACTGGTGCGGGGTTTTACCATCGGCACTGATCGACAGCGGCAGGCTGGTATCACCGGCAGACTCACGCTGAAGCGCATCGATCAGGGTCTGCAGATCGTTTTTCGGCAGCAACTGGTTGTTCACCGAAAAGACGCCGTCAGCATTGATAGTGATGTCCAGATGCTTGAGATCGGCATCCGTTTCCGGAGCGCCGGTTACCGCCTGCGGCAAGTCGACGCGCAGTTGGGTTTCGCGAGTGAAGGTCGTGGTCACGATAAAGAACAGCAGCAGGATGAACACCACATCAATCAACGAAACAAGGTTGATGTCGATGTTCTCCCTGACCTTGCGACGACGAAACTTCACTTTTTACGACCCTCGCCCCGAGCCTGCGACTTGAGGTCGATTTTTGGATCGTTCAGGTCAACTTCGCGATCACCCTGCACCACTTCCACCAGTTTGATGGCTTCCTGTTCCATGCCGACCACCAGCTCGTCGACGCGGCTTTGCAGGTAACGGTGAAAGAAGATTGCCGGAATCGCAACGATCAGGCCTGACGCCGTACAGATCAGCGCTTTGGAGATACCGCCCGCCAGAACCGAGGCATTGGCCGTATTGCCGGTGGCATTGAACGAACCGAAAATGTCGATCATGCCCAGCACCGTACCCAGCAGACCCAGCAAAGGGGCCATTGCAGCGATGGAGCCCAGCGCACTGAGATAACGCTCCAGATCATGAATGACCCGGGCAGCAGCCTCTTCAATGCACTCTTTCATGATTTCGCGGCCATGCCGTGAATTGGCCAGGCCTGCAGCAAGGATTTCACCCAGAGGGGAATCGGCACGCAGTTGCTTGAGCTTTTCCTTGTCGAGCTTTTTGTCCTGAATCCACTGCCAGACTTGCCCTACCAGATGCGGCGGGGTAATGCGGCTAGCACGAAGGGTCCAGAGGCGCTCGATGATAATGCCGACCGCAGCAATGGAACTCAGAATGATCGGCAGCATCATCCAGCCGCCAGATTTGACCAGTTCCCACACAGTGACGACTCCCTCGAAAAATTGGCGCCACTCTATCATAGGGTCGGCGACTCGCCGAAGCCTGCGATCGATATCCTTGCGTCAGTCACGCCAGAATCGCCTCTCGGCCCGCTGCGACCGGGGCTTGTCGAAGGTCCCGAGGTGCAGGCTGATCGCACCCAGTTCGGCGCTGTCCCAGGTGGGAATGCCGAACCATTGATAGCGCGCCATGATCAATGGATGCGGGTGCCCAAAGGCATTATTGCGACCTCGGGAAATCAATACGCCGCGAGGGGCGACCGAGCGCAGAAAGCTTTTCGATGAAGAAGTGCGACTCCCGTGGTGCGGCGCTTGCAGCCAGTCGGCGCTTACATCGCGGCCACTGTCGATCAGCGCTTGCTCGGCCTCGACGTCGATATCCCCGGTCAACAACAAGCGCTCGCCTTGAGCATCGATCATCAGCACACAAGAGGCCTGGTTACCCTCTCTGGCATCCCCCCAGCGCCAGGTTGAAAACAGCACACCGTCCCACTCCCAGCGCTCGTCATTGCTACACAGTTGCGCGTTCAGCAACGGCGGCAACCTTTCCAGCTCACCTCCCAGCACTCGCATGACCGGCAAGCCTTGATGGACCGCCTGCGCGCCACCGGCGTGATCCGCGTCGGCGTGGCTGATCAGCATCAGATCAAGTTGGCGTGCGCCGGTCTTGCGTATGGCGGGCAGCACGACGCGCTGCCCGATGTCGAATTCACCGAAACGTGGCCCGGCGTCATAGAGCAGGGTGTGGTGTCGGGTGCGCAAAAGAATCGCCAAACCCTGCCCCACGTCCAGTTGCAACACTTCGACTTGCCCGTGCGGCACGCTTTTCAGCGGCGGGAACACGCAAAGCAGCAACAACGGCCAACCCAGCCCGCGCAACGGCACACCGCCGGGCAAGAGCAACAACACGCCGCCCAGCAGGCTCAGCAGCCAGGCCCAGAACGGGATGGCACTTGGCACCCAGGCAGGTAACCACTCAGCAACCCAGCCGAGAAACGTGAACAACCACTCCAGCGCACCGCCTGCCAGCCATAGCAACCCTTCTCCCAGATACGGAACCGGCAGGAACAAGGTCCCGAGCAATGCAGGCGGCAGGATCAGGAAGCTGACCCAGGGCACCGCGACGAGATTGGCAAACGGACCACTCAAACTGATGGGCAGGTTCAGCGCCAGCAACACCGGTAACAGACCGATGGCGATCAACCACTGGGCGCGCGTCCAGCTTTGTAACCAACTCCAGGCACCCAGCCGCCCACCGAATATCAGAATCAGAATCGCCACGGCGATAAATGACAGCCAGAAACCCGGCTGCAAACTGGCCAGTGGCTCAAACACCAGCACCACATTGAGCGATACCAGTAGCGGCCCGACGGCCCCCAGATGACGAAAGCGCAACCGCCAAAGCAAAACCATACCGACCATGACGCACGCCCGACGCACCGGCACTTCAAAGCCTGCAAGCAAGCCGTAACCGAGCGCGGCACTGAACGCCAACCCGCACGCCCATGGCAACCACGGCAAGGCCCGCGGCCACAGCCCCCAGCGCGCCAGCCCGGCGATAAACGCGTACATCACACCCGCCAACAAGCCCACATGCTGGCCGGAAATCACCAGTAAATGCACGGTGCCGGTGTCCTGCAGTATCTGCCAGTCAACCGCACTCAAGCCCGATCCATCGCCCAGGACCAAAGCCGCCAGACCGCCTTCGCGTCCTTGTGCATCCACCGCCAACAAGCGCTGGCGTATCGCGTCACGCCAGCCGGACGCAGCAGACTTCAGCAACTGCCCATCAGAGACGGTCCCCGTTGCACCGATACGCTGGGCGAGGAGCCAGGCTTCGTAATCAAATGCATGCGGGTTGGCCAGTCCGCCCGGGCGCTTGAGCTTGACTGCCAGACGCCAGTGTTCACCACTGCGCACCTGTGGACCGCCGTACCAGGCTACCCGCATGCGCTCCGGCAATCTGAAGCGTCTGGATTGCAGCCCTTCCAGCTCAAAGCGCACCACACCTTCGGTTGACGCAGGCAAACCGACGACCTTGCCTTGCAACCAGACTGTCTGGCCATCCAGCGCGGGCGACAAGCGATCATCCAGCGCCCATTGCGCCGAGATGCACGCCCAACTGAAGCCGAATAAAAACAAAGCGATGGGGTACGTGCGAAACGGCAACAGCATCAAGGCCAGCACCGGCATGACGAACAACAGCCACAGTGGCGGCAAGACCGGTAAAAAGCGTAGCGCCAGTAACCCCAAGGCCAACGCGAACATCCCTGTACGCATAGCGCCCATCCCGATAACGTCGAAGACACCCTTACGGCTTAGCTCAGTGAGGTGAAGATGTCGGGATCAAGTGTCACAAGGTCTTAGGCGGGAGGGCTATTCGAGGTATATCGAGGCGAAAAAAAACGCCCGTCTTGCGAGGGGCGTTTCTTATGACTGCTGACCTTTACTGCGGCTTGCGACGACCGAAACCCGGGCGCTGGCCCGAACCCGATGCCGGGCCACGACGCTTGCCGGACGGCGCGTCATCGACCAGATTGATGCCTGGGCGCTTAGGCGACGGCTTGGCCGGGCGTTTGTTCATATCGCTCGGACGCTCAGCCACTGGCGTGCCACGGCTGTTGTCGGTACGCGTATCGCTGCGGCCATTGGCTGGACGCGGCGTGCGCGGCGCCGACTTGTTAGGGTCGTTGCGCTGACCACGGCCGGAATCCGAACGCGGCGCTGCTGGACGCTGGGCGCGATCACGGTCACTGCCGGTCACTTGCGGCTGACGTGGAGCACGCTCGCCAGTCGGAGCACCGTCCTTGGCCGGACGCAGGGTGCGCACGCGCTCGCTTTTGCCCAATGGACGGGAAGACTGACGCTGCAAGCGCTCCATCTTGTCCTTGGTCTTGGCGTTCATCTGCGGTTGAGCCACAGGTGTGAGGCCTACTTCAGCACTGAGGATATCCACCTCGTACTGGCTCATTTCGCGCCAGCGGCCCATCGGCAGGTCGGAGTTGAGGAACACCGGCCCGTAACGTACGCGCTTCAGACGGCTGACCACCAGCCCCTGGGATTCCCACAGGCGACGCACTTCACGGTTACGGCCTTCCATCACCACGCAGTGATACCAGTGGTTGAAGCCTTCACCGCCCGGCGCTTGCTGGATATCGGTGAAACGAGCCGGACCGTCTTCAAGAACAACGCCAGCTTTGAGCCGCGCGATCATGTCATCGTCCACTTCGCCACGCACACGCACAGCGTATTCACGGTCCATTTCGAAAGACGGGTGCATCAAACGGTTGGCCAGCTCACCATCGGTGGTGAACATCAGCAAACCGGTGGTATTGATGTCCAGACGACCGATATTGACCCAACGGCCCTCTTTTGGACGCGGCAGGCGATCGAACACCGTCGGGCGACCTTCAGGGTCGTCACGGGTACAGATTTCACCGTCCGGTTTGTTGTACATGATGACGCGGCGCACCGTTTCGGCGGCCTCTTCGCGTTTGATGACGCGGCCGTCAACGGTAATCGCATCGTGCAGATCGACGCGCTGACCGAGGGTCGCGTCCTTGCCATTGACCTTGATACGGCCCTGGCTGATCCAGGCTTCAACGTCGCGACGCGAGCCTACGCCAATACGTGCCAGAACCTTCTGCAGCTTTTCGCCTGCGGGTCCGATTTCCTGGCTGTCCTGCTTGTCTTGTTCACTCATCTGGGCACCTCCCGGTGTGTCGATTCAGGGGACGCCGAGGACCGGCGCAACCTGTTGCCTGGGCTGTGGATAGCCACGAGGCGTAATACTGAAAAACTTCTGGCGCTAAACTCATCACGAGCAGAATCGCCAAAAGGTCGCGAATCATACGCTCACATAACGCGTTGCGCATCAGAGGCTAGTCGAAAAATTGCGGCTTACTTCTTTTTCCGCCGACCGGCACTCTTGAAACCCTTCATGCGCACAGCCGCTTCTTTCAGCACGTCGCGGCGCTCATCCTTGTCCATCTTTTTCCAGGCCTTGATTTCTTTCTTGCTGCGGCCACAGCCAATGCAGATGTCGGCGTCGAATTTACAGAGGCTGATGCAGGGGTTCTTGGTGTCGCTCATGAGTGGTGCACCGCCTGAATGAACGCTGTTTGCCCTGTAGGAGCTGCCGAAGGCTGCGAAAGCGATTTGTCTGACCCACTGCTTCGCAGCCTTCGGCAGCTCCTACAGGGGATCGCTACCGTCCTCTGGTTTTTCATCTGGCTCATCCGGCAGCAAATCATCGAAGTCGATCTTCAGACCCTGCTCCATCGAGTCGAGTTCGACCAACAGGCTGCGGAAGCTCGTCTCGTCTCTTGGCGGCTCCGGTTCTGCGTCCGGATCGATGCTCGCGTCGGCCATCGCCTGCAGGTGCGCGGGCACCGGAGCGTCTTCGAAATCCAGAACGGGGTCCGGCTCCAGCTCACGCAGATCAGCCAGCGGCGGCAAGTCGTCGAGATTTTTCAGGTTGAAGTGGTCGAGAAATACCTTGGTGGTCGCAAACATCGCAGGCTTTCCCGGCACCTCGCGGTATCCCACCACCCTGATCCACTCGCGTTCCAGCAGGGTTTTCACGATATGACTGTTAACCGCAACACCGCGCACATCCTCAATTTCACCCCGGGTAATGGGTTGGCGATAAGCAATCAACGCCATGGTTTCCAGCATGGCTCGGGAATAGCGCTGCGGACGCTCCTCCCAAAGACGACCGACCCAAGGGGAAAACTTTTCGCGAATCTGCAGGCGGTAACCGGAAGCCACTTCCTTGAGTTCGAAAGCCCTGCCCTCGCAGGACTTGCCCAGTAACTGCAGTGCTTTCTTGAAGACCGGCGGCTCAGGACGCTCGCCTTCCTCGAACAGTTCGTAAAGGCGTTCCAGCGATTGCGGCTTGCCCGAGGCCAACAGGAAAGCTTCGAGCAGCGGAGCCAGCTCGCGAGGTTCGTTGAGATTCATTGTTCAGCTCTTATTCGGCTCGCGCCCGCACATGGATGACCGCAAAGGGCTCGTTCTGTACCAATTCCACCAATGACTCCTTGACCAGCTCAAGCACGGCCATGAACGTCACGACTACACCGAGGCGCCCCTCTTCGGCGGTAAAGAGTTCGGCAAATGGCACAAATCCGCCGCCTTTCAGCCGCTCAAGCACATCACTCATGCGCTCACGGGTCGACAAGGCCTCACGGCTGACCTGATGGCTTTCAAACATGTCGCCACGGCGCAGCACTTCGGCCATGGACATCAACAACTCTTCAAGGCTGACTTCAGGCAACAACTTGCGCGCCCGGGCTTCGGGAGCGTCCAGCTTGGGCACGACGACATCACGCCCTACGCGGCTCAACTGGTCAATACCTTCGGCGGCGACTTTGAAGCGCTCGTACTCCTGCAACCGGCGGATCAGTTCGGCGCGAGGGTCGTCTTCCTCCTCTTCGGCTTCGGCAGAACGCGGCAGCAGCATGCGCGACTTGATTTCCGCCAGCATCGCGGCCATCACCAGGTACTCTGCAGCCAATTCCAGGCGCACCGTTTTCATCAGCTCGACGTAGCCCATGTACTGCTTGGTGATCTCCGCCACCGGGATGTCGAGGATGTCGATGTTCTGCTTGCGGATCAGGTAGAGCAGCAGGTCGAGCGGGCCTTCAAATGCCTCAAGAAAGACTTCCAGCGCATCCGGCGGGATATACAGATCCATTGGCATCTGCGTGACCGCCTGGCCGTAGACCATGGCGAACGGCAGTTCTTGTTGAGCGTCGGCCTGACTGTCAACGGCTTCTACCGTAGCCATCAAGCCTCGACACCAAACGGTGACGGATCGCCGCAACCGACACGAACGACCTCAGGCTCATCGCCGGTCAGGTTGATCACAGTCGAAGCAGCAATCCCGCCCATGCCGCCATCAATGATCAGGTCAACCTGACGTTCGAGGGCCTGGCGCATCTCGTAGGGATCGCTTAGCGGCACGCTTTCCCCCGGCAGGATCAAACTGACGCTCATCAACGGCTCGCCCAACTCCTCAAGCAAAGCCTGGGCGATAGGATGTTTGGGTACCCGCAGGCCGATCGTCCGGCGCTTGGGATGCAGGATCAGCCGTGGCACCTCCCGCGTGGCGTTCAGAATGAAGGTGTAAGGCCCCGGCGTGTGGGCCTTGAGTGCGCGAAACGCACCGGTATCGACTTTGGCGAACAGCCCCAGTTGGGACAGGTCGCAGCACATCAGCGTGAAGTTGTGCTTGTCGTCCAGCTGGCGCAGACGGCGAATGCGCTCGATGGCGCTTTTATCACCGAGCTGACAACCCAGGGCGTAGGAGGAATCTGTTGGATAGACCACCAAACCGCCCGCTTTAATAATTTCCACAGCCTGTTTGATCAGGCGCGGTTGCGGGTTCTCCGGGTGGACCTGGAAAAATTGACTCACGGTATCTTCCTGTTCAGAAGGCAGCAGTAGACTGATCATGTTTGAACCGGGACCAAAGGGGCGGCAGGTCTTCCGGCACCGGACGATAGATACCTATCTCGGACCAGCCACCAGGAGCATGGAAATCACTGCCGGCGGTTACCAGCAGGCCAAACTCACGCGCCAGAATGGCCAGGGTTCCAACCTGTTCGGCAGGTTGCAGGCCATTGACGACTTCAATCGCATGGCCACCCGCTTCAAGAAACGTGGCGACCAGCTTACGACGCTTGCTACGGGTGAAATCATAATGCGAGGGGTGCGCAAGACTGACCCAGGCGCCGGATTCACGCAAGGTACCGACGGTCTCCTCAAGCGTGGGCCAATGTTGTTTCACATCGCCCAGTTTGCCCGCGCCCAACCATTTACGGAAAGCTTCGGCGCGGTCCTTGACGAAACCTGCGCGCACCATGAAGTCCGCGAAGTGCGGACGAGCCGGAGCATTACCACTGTCGCCCAGCTCTTGCTGAATAGCGCGAGCACCTTCCAGCGCTCCAGACATACCTTTGATCGCCAATTTGCGACTGATTTCTTCGGCGCGCAACCAGCGACCGTCATGCAAACGGGCGATTGCAGCCACTAAAGGTGGTGCATCCATGGCGAAACCATAGCCGAGAATATGGATAGTTGCCCCACCCCAGGTGCACGAAAGCTCGACCCCGTTAACCAGTTGCATACCCAGTGAAAGCGCCGCAGTCCGGGCTTCTTCGAGACCTTCAAGGGTATCGTGGTCAGTCAGGGAAAGGACGCGCACGCCATTCTCGTAAGCACGCGCAACCAATGCCGTGGGCGCAAGAGCGCCGTCGGAGGCTGTGCTGTGGCAGTGCAGGTCAACATTCATAGGTGGCGCTTTCGCTGTCATTGATGTTTGTTATTATGCCGCCACATCCTGCTTCTGGCTGCCATTGTGAAACAATTCATCGACTTCATCCCGCTGCTGCTGTTTTTCATCGTTTACAAGATCGAACCGCGCGCCGTCGAGTTCCTGGGCAACAGCTACACGCTGGGCGGTATTTTCAGTGCGACCGCCATGCTGATCGTCAGTTCAGTGGTGGTCTACGGCATTCTGTTCGTCAAACAGGGCAAACTGGAAAAAAGCCAGTGGCTGACGCTGGTTGCCTGTCTGGTGTTCGGTAGTCTGACCCTGGCCTTTCACAGCGAAACTTTCCTCAAATGGAAAGCGCCCGTGGTGAACTGGCTGTTTGCGCTGGCCTTTGCCGGAAGCCATTTCATTGGCGACCGTCCACTGATTCAACGCATCATGGGGCACGCATTGAGCTTGCCGAAAGCAATCTGGACCAAGCTGAACATCGCCTGGATCATCTTCTTCCTGTTCTGCGGCGCGGCCAACCTTTATGTGGCGTTCACTTATCAGGAATTCTGGGTCGACTTCAAAGTATTCGGCAGCCTGGGCATGACGCTGGTATTCCTGATCGCTCAGGGCCTGTACCTTGCCAAGCACATGCATGACCCTGCTTCCGCACCGCCCCCAACGAAAACCGAGGACTGACATGCTCTACGCAATCATTGCCACAGACGTCGAAAACTCCCTGGAAAAACGCCTGAGCGTGCGCCCGGCTCATCTGGACCGCCTGAATGCGCTCAAGGACGAGGGGCGCTTGATTCTCGCCGGGCCAAATCCGGCCGTAGACAGCAATGATCCTGGTGCCGCGGGGTTCTCCGGCAGCCTGATCGTGGCCGAGTTCGAGTCCTTGAGCGCTGCAAAGACCTGGGCCGAAGCTGATCCGTTCGTCAAGGCAGGCGTCTACGCCAACGTTGTTGTGAAGCCCTTCAAGAAAGTCCTGCCTTAAATCTTCCCCGCGCTACCCCCTGCAATCGCTGCCGCTCCTGGCAGCGATTACAAAATCTCCCGCTCTGACGCTAATCATTCTCAACGCCCTGCCGACAACCTGCTGAATGTTCTATAAAAACCGTTCTATAAGAACACTGCCGTCTAAAAATGCGGCCGTTGAAACACGGACGCTGAAACAGGAGTTCAGATGCGGGCATGTCTACTGGCTGTTGTGTTGGCAATGGGTGCGACTACCGTCCAGGCCGAGGAAACGAGTGGTTCCGGTACCTCCTATGCGTTACCGCTGCCGACCACTGCCGCCCAGATCAGTGATCTTCAGCAGCGCCTGAAGGAAAGCGAGCGCCAGCGCGAAGAACTCCTCAAGCAGGTGCAGAACGCTGACGCCGCACGCGAGAGCGCCCAACTCGGTCGCCTGCGCCAGGAGAACCAAAGGCTCAAGTTACAGCTCAAAGAAGCACAATCGGCCGAACCGCAACGTATCCTGACCGAACAGCAACAATGGTTCGTCACCGGAGGGGGTGTTGCGCTGATAGCCCTCCTGTGCGGTATCTTTGCCCGCGGTGGACGTAAGCAGCGTCGACAGTGGCTAAATTGAGTGAGACATGAGCGAGCTGTTACTTATTGATGATGACCAGGAACTCTGCGAGCTCCTGAGTAGCTGGTTGAGCCAGGAAGGCTTTCTGGTCCACGCCTGCCACGACGGCAACAGTGCCCGTCGCGCCCTTGCGGAATCCGCACCCGCTGCGGTCGTTCTGGATGTCATGCTCCCCGACGGCAGCGGCCTGGAACTGCTCAAGCAGTTGCGCAGCGATCATCCGGACTTGCCGGTATTGATGCTGTCTGCACGCGGCGAGCCTCTGGACCGGATTCTGGGTCTGGAACTGGGTGCCGATGATTACCTGGCCAAACCCTGCGACCCTCGCGAGCTAACCGCCCGCCTTCGCGCAGTACTGCGCCGTAGCCATCCGACAGCCGTATCGACACAGCTGGAGCTGGGAGACCTGAGCTTCAGTCCGGTGCGCGGCGTGGTAATCATCAACGATCAGGAGCTGGTTCTGACCGTCTCAGAAAGCCGTTTGCTCGAAGCCCTGTTGCGCCAGCCGGGTGAGCCGCTGGACAAGCAGGAACTGGCGCAATTGGCATTGGGCCGCAAGCTGACCCTTTACGATCGCAGCCTGGACATGCACGTCAGCAACCTGCGCAAGAAAATCGGCCCGCACCCTGACGGCCGCCCGCGAATAGTGGCGTTGCGTAGCCGGGGTTATTACTACAGCGTGTAGTCACTTGGACGCTGCATCCCGGCAGGAACAGTGCTTATGTGGCAGAGCTTGTGTGGGAGCAGAGCTTGCTCGCGATAAGGGCACCGCGATCGACAATGAACCGCGTCCAGCCTTATCGCGAGCAAGCTCTGCTCCCACAAAATCCCCCAAGTTAAATTCTATATGTCAGCCCAGTCACTTCCCCTCTTTACTAAGGCTTTACAGTAGCCTGACCGCTCTTGACCTTGATCTCCCTAAACTGGCCTCAACCGGCAACGAGCCGGATTCGAGACAAGGAGATACACCATGCGCAAGACTCTGATCGCTTTGATGTTCGCTGCTGCACTGCCTACCGTTGCAATGGCTGCTCCTGGGGATGGCCCTGGTTTTGGTCCAGGCCCTGAGGGTCCACGTGCCGGCATGCACCATGACCGCGGTCCCTTCGACAAGCTGGACCTGAGCCGCGAACAGCGTCAACAGATCGGCAAACTGATGGGCGAGCGAATGCACGACCGCAAGGACATCACTGAAAAGTATCTGGCCAAGCTGTCGCCTGCTGACCAGAAAGCCATGAAAGACGAACTGGACGCCAAGCGCACCAAGACTGACAGCGATATCCGCGCCCTGCTCAAGCCTGAGCAGCAGAAGGAATTCGACGAAATGAAGAAAGAGCGCGCAGCAAAGATGGCCGAACGCGCTGAATTCGAAGCGTGGAAGGCGCAAAAAGCACAAAAAGCCCAGTAAGCTACTGATCCACCTGAACCCGGCACTCCCCAAGCGTGCCGGGTTTCTCTATTTTGAGGTTGTCCCGTGCGTTCATTGTTCTGGCGAATTCTGGCTAGCTTCTGGCTGGCCATTGCCCTGGTTGCAGGCCTGTCCATTCTGCTCGGCCACATGCTGAATCAAGACGCATGGATCCTCAGCCGTCATCCGCTGCTGAGTCATTTGCCGCAAGCCTGGACCGAGCAATACGAAAACCAGGGCGCAGATGCTGCACAGGATTACCTGCAAAGCCTCAAACGCAAGAATCACATGGACGTTCAGGTCCTCAACGACAATGGCGACCCGGTGGTGCGCGGCACCTTTTCGCCCCGCGCTGCCGCTCTTGAGGCTCGCCAGGGCGATGACCCCCGACAGCTTCCATGGCGTCGCCTGACCAGTGAGTACACCAGTGAAAAATCCGGGGAAACCTACCTGTTCATTTATCGCATTCCTCACCCGGAGCTGGATGCGTGGCACCGCGACAGTTTGATGTGGCCGCTCAGCGCACTCGGGATTGCCCTGGTGGTGCTGACCTTGTTCAGCCTGCTGGTGACCTTGTCGATCACTCGCCCCCTCAGCCGCTTACGCGGTGCGGTGCATGACCTCGGGCAAACCACCTATCAGCAGAACAGCCTTGCGCAGCTCGCTAACCGCCGGGATGAGTTTGGTGTGCTGGCAACCGACTTCAACCGTATGGGCGCGCGGCTGCAAAGCCTGATTGGCAGTCAGCGTCAGTTGCTGCGCGATGTATCCCATGAGCTGCGCTCCCCCTTGGCGCGCTTGCGTATTGCGCTGGCGCTGGCGGAACGGGCGGAACCGGCCGAACGGGAAAAACTCTGGCCGCGCCTGAGTCGGGAGTGTGACCGACTGGAGGCACTGATCAGCGAAATCCTCGCGCTGGCGCGGCTTGATGCGCAACTGAGCAGCGCTGAGCTCATTGATCTCAACGCGTTGCTTTTACGCCTCAGGAATGATGCAAATCTGGACGGTGGTGACCAGCAAATTGCCGTGAGCGTTGAGCCCAATCTGTCTCTACAGGGCTGGCCTGACATGATTGAGCGGGCCACTGACAATCTGTTGCGTAACGCATTGCGCTTCAATCCGGCCGGCAAGCCGATAGACATTCAGGCAAAACGGGTCGGCGACCGGCTGCAATTGAGTGTGCGCGATCATGGACCAGGCGTAGCGGCTGAGCACCTGACGCAACTGGGCGAGCCGTTTTACCGCGCCCCCGGCCAGGCCGCACCGGGGCACGGCCTGGGGCTGGCAATTGCTCGTCGCGCCGCACAACGTCATGGTGGGGAATTGATTCTGGGTAATCATCCCGAGGGCGGATTTCTGGCGATTATTGATTTGCCAGCGGAGCCGGCGAGTTCGGGGGCTTAGTTAATTTTGCTGTTGCACACGTTCCCTGTAGGAGCTGCCGAAGGCTGCGAAAGCGATGTATCTGGCACACCGCTTCGCAGCCTTCGGCAGCTCCTACAGAAAAAACTTCAGTACTTCAGCACTCAGCCCTGCCACTCACTCACAAAATCCACTACATCCACCTTGCCAGCAACCCGTGGCGGATTCAGCGGCGTACCCAGGTACAGAAAGGCAATCACCTCTTCGTCATCCGCCAGGCCAAAACCTTTGGCGACGAGCGGCGAATAAGACAGTTCACCCGTGCGCCATACCGCACCAACGCCCAGCGCATAAGACGCCAGCAAAACACTGTGCGCCGCGCAACCGGCGGTAATCAGTTGCTCAGTTTTTGGCACTTTGTAGTGATCCTGCAGACGGGCAACCACAACCACGACCAAAGGCGCGCGTAGCGGGCCGAGGCGTGCTTTGTCCAAGGCTTGCGGTGTCACTTCCGATCCACTGGCCTGCAACGCCTCAGCGAGCAAATCCCCCATGCGCTCACGGGCTGCGCCTTCCACCGTGATAAACCGAAACGGACGCAACTGGCCATGATCCGGTGCACGCATGGCCGCACTGAACAAAATTTCACGCTGGGCTGCATCCGGGGCCGGGTCGATCAATCGTGGGACCGAGACACGATTGAGCAATACGTCGAGCGCCACCATGGGCTACCTCCTTGAGAAATGATGGGTCATTCTAGAGCCTGTGCACACGGATAACGAACCTGCGAGGCAATTACTTACACGCTGCGACGCACAGGCCACGGTTTACTTGCCGTGGGCCGCAGGTAGAATGGCGCCTTTCCCCGAACCTAGTCAGAGTGACTGCATGGCGTTGCCGACCCTTCGCATCATCGGTTTCATTATCGGCATATTCCTGATCACCCTGGCCATCGCCATGATCGTGCCCATGGTGACGCTGGTCATTTACGACCGCTTCGAAGATCTGCGCTCCTTTCTATGGGCCAGCTTGCTGACGTTCATGGCCGGGCTGGCGCTGATCCTGCCCGGTCGACCGGAACACGTGCACTTGCGCCCGCGAGACATGTATCTGCTGACAGTCTCCAGCTGGATCGTCGTTTGCGTGTTCGCCGCCCTGCCGTTTCTGCTGACCCAGCACATCAGCTACACCGACTCCTTCTTCGAAAGCATGTCCGGCATTACCGCGACGGGTTCAACAGTACTCAGCGGTCTGGACACCATGTCGCCCGGCATCCTTATCTGGCGCTCGATGCTCCACTGGCTGGGCGGGATCGGCTTTATCGGTATGGCAGTAGCCATTCTGCCCCTGCTACGTATCGGTGGCATGCGTCTGTTCCAGACGGAATCTTCCGACCGCTCGGAAAAGGTCATGCCCCGCTCGCATATGGTCGCCAAGTTTATCGTGCTGGCCTACGTCAGCATTACCGCGCTGGGCAGCCTGGCCTTCTGGGCTGCCGGCATGAGCCTGTTCGATGCGATCAACCACGCCATGTCCGCCATCTCGACCGGCGGGTTCTCCACTTCTGACCTGTCACTGGCCAAATGGCCTCAACCTGCGGTGCATTGGGTTGCCATTGTGGTGATGATCCTCGGCAGCCTGCCGTTCACCCTCTATGTCGCAACCTTGCGCGGTAACCGTGGAGCCCTGATCAGGGATGAACAGGTTCGCGGTTTGTTGGGCTTATTGCTGGTTACCTGGCTGGTACTCGGCGCCTGGTACTGGGCGACCACCGATCTGCCATGGTACGACGCGCTACGTCATGTGGCCCTGAACGTGACCTCTGTGGTGACAACTACCGGTTTCGCCCTCGGCGATTACAGCCTGTGGGGCAACTTCGCGCTGATGTTCTTCTTTTATCTGGGCTTTATCGGTGGCTGTTCCGGCTCCACCGCTGGCGGGGTGAAGATTTTCCGCTTCCAGGTCGCCTACATTCTGCTCAAGGCCAACCTCAATCAGTTGATCCATCCGCGTGCGGTGCTCAAGCAAACCTATAACGGCCACCGTCTGGACGATGAAATCGTGCGCTCGATCCTGACATTCTCGTTCTTTTTCACCATCACTATTTGCGGCATCGCCCTGTTGCTGTCGCTGTTGGGACTGGACTGGATGACTGCGCTGACCGGCGCGGCGAGCACGGTGTCCGGCGTAGGCCCAGGGCTGGGCGAGACCATTGGCCCGGCCGGTAACTTCGCTACCTTGCCCGACGCCGCAAAGTGGATTCTGTCGGGTGGCATGCTGCTGGGGCGTCTTGAGATCATCACGGTACTGGTACTGTGCATTCCGGCATTCTGGCGCCAGTGATCGTAATGGCGTTTAATGTCAGTTGACGCAAAAGCCAGCTGACATTAAATCAACAGCGCCAACGATCAGGAACTCCAGCCATGGAAACCACCAAGTCGTTTACCCGCTTCGCCGATTTCTATCCCTACTACCTGCAAGAACACCGTGACAGCTCGTGCCGTCGCCTACACTTTGTCGGCACCAGTCTGGTGATCTTCCTGCTGGCCTTTGTGATTGGCAGCGGCAGCTGGAGCCTGATCTGGCTAGTACCAGTGGCAGGTTATGGCTTCGCCTGGGTGGGTCATTTTTTCTTCGAGAAGAATCGCCCTGCTACTTTTCAGCATCCGTTCTATAGCTTGCTGGGCGATTTCGTCATGTACCGCGACATGCTGACTGGCAAGGTTCCGTTTTAGCCGACGGCACATCAACCGCCAGCGTTTCAGACTACCGGCTCGCTGGCCTCAAGCTTTTCTTCAGCAAGCAGTTCCTTATGCTTGAGATGAGCGTCCGCGAGCCGAAACAGCTCAATCGTGCCGTCCAGATGCTCAATCAATGCGGTACAGGATTCCACCCAGTCACCGCAGTTGAGGTATTCCACGTCGCCGACCATGCGCATCTCAGCATGGTGGATATGCCCGCACACCACACCATCCAGCCCGCGCTTGACGCACTCATGGGCGATGGCCTCTTCAAAGTCACTGATGAAACTGACCGCCGTTTTGACCTTGTGCTTGAGATAGGCCGATAACGACCAGTAACCGTAGCCGTACCTGGCCCGCCAATGATTCAGCCAACGGTTGAGGGTCAGAGTGAACTCGTAAGCAGAGTCGCCGAGGAAGGCCAGCCAGCGGTGGTAGCGTGTGATCACGTCAAACTGGTCGCCGTGGATGACCAACAGACGGCGCCCGTCTGCAGTGACGTGCTCGGCCTCATCCACCAACTGGATATTGCCCAGAATCAGCTTCGAATAGCGGCGTAAAAATTCATCGTGGTTACCGGTGACATAGATCACCTCGGTGCCGCGCTTACTCATGGTCAGCAGGCGGCGTATCACGTTGGTATGGGCCTGAGGCCAATACATGCCGCCGCGCAGCTTCCAGCCATCGATGATATCCCCCACCAGATAGACCTTGTCAGCCTGATAGCCTTTGAGGAAATGTGACAAGTGTTCGGCCTGGCAATCCCGCGTGCCCAAATGCACATCAGAAATCCACAAGGTGCGAACGCGTTGCTTACGGCTGGGTTTGGCAAGCTGAGCACTGGTCATGAACCATCTCCTGCTGGGTTTGCATGAGAGTGCCCGTTACCGGTTAATCGAATGTGACCGGGTTGTGGCAATGTCATGACAATGCGCAGGAATAGTTGGACTGAATGCTTCAGGTGGGCGCTGGTAGACTCGTGCGTTCCAACAGTACAAACGCAGCTTCGGACTCCAAGTATCTTGAGAATGCCCTGATACCCTGTAGGAGCGAATTCATTCGCGAAGGCGGTGTTTCAGGCAATAAATCTGTATCGGGAGTGCCTGCCTCTTCGCGAATAAATTCGCTCCCACAGGAATTGGGTTTACAAACAATTTCACTTGAGGAACACCATGACGCCCCGTTCCGCCCTCGGCGCCCTGCATATCGGCGCACTGATGTTTGGCCTCACCGGTGTTTTCGGCAAGCTGGCCAGTGCATCGCCCTCAGTCATCGTGTTCGGTCGCGGAATATTCGCCGTTGCGGCGTTGGCCGTCTTCGCCCGCTTTGCCAGCAATACCCCGTGGCAAACCCTGCGACGAGCCGATTGGGCACGACTGGCACTTGCAGGCATCCTGCTCGCAGCGCACTGGGTGAGTTTTTTCATCGCCGTCAAAGTCGCCGGTGTGGCTGTCGCAACCCTGGGCTTCGCCAGCTTTCCGGCTTTTACCGTGATCCTTGAAGGGCTGCTGTTTCGCGAACGAATCCGCAGCAACGAGATTGTTCTGGTGATACTGGTCAGTATCGGACTGGTGCTGGTGACACCCGAGTTCAATCTGGCCAGCGAGGCCACCAGCGGCCTGCTGTGGGCGGTGTTTTCCGGGCTGACATTTTCGCTGTTATCGCTGGTCAATCGCGTCAGTTCAAAAAGCGTCCCACCCGTGCAAGCCGCGCTGTATCAAAACCTGATCGTGGGGCTGTGTCTGCTGCCGATGGCGGCCCCTGAATTGAGTACCGTTCCTGCCCTGGACTGGCTGTGGATCGGCTTGCTGGGTGTGCTCTGCACCGGGCTGGCTCACAGCCTTTTCGTTGCGAGCCTGGCGGTGATAAAAGCCCGGACCGCTGCTGTGGTATTCGCCCTGGAACCGGTTTACGGCATCACATTTGCCTGGCTGCTGTTTGCCGAAGTCCCAACCTTGAGCATGTTGCTGGGCGGCGCGCTGATCATCATCGCAATCATCGTCTCAGGCCTGATGAACGGTAAAAAACCACCTCAGGCAGCGACGACTCACTGATCAGGCCTGGTCCTGTCGTTGTGCCCCAGATCACGCTGTGGATCAATCTGATCGCGGACACGCTGCTTGAGCACCTTCGCCTCGGGGAATCCGCCGTCAGCCTTACGCTCCCAGAGTTGCACGCCATCACACGCGATGACGAATATACCGCCAGTACCAGGTTGCAGAGAGACCTTGCCCAGATCATCGGAAAACGTACTGAGTAATTCCTGAGCCAGCCATGCCGCCCGCAGCAACCATTGGCATTGCGTGCAGTAGGTAATGGTTATTTCGGGTTTTGCGGTAGACATGGAAAGAATCTCCAGGATAAGGACAGATGATTTCCTGCTGGACATCGCTCAGCGTCCCTGACACAGCGCTGTCTCACGGCAGATATTGGACCTGTAGGAACTGCCGAAGGCTGCGAGGGACGCAGGTCATAACGATTGCTTCGCAGCCTTCGGCAGCTCCTACAGAATGCGCATTTCAATTCAGTGATTTGCATTTTGTCTAACAGGAGCTGACCGAGTCTACGACGGTCGCGATGGGGATACTCGTGAGCGCTTACAGCCCCGCCAACAGGGCACGAGCCGTCTGCTGATGTTCTTCGTCGGACTCTTCGATCACCTGCAACAACAGTTCACGAGCGCCTTCAATGTCCCCGTCATCAATCAGTACCTGGGCCTGATTGACTTTACTGAGCGGGACTTCTTCGAGATCAAGCAAATCAAACTCACCGGACTCATCCATGAATCCATCAAGGAAGGTATCGTCCAGGGCGTCGTTGTTAGACTCGACAACCCCATCTTCCTCGGGAAAATCGCTAAGAAAACGATCATCCGGAATTTCCTGCACGTCAGGCAGCTCAGTGAGGTTTGAAGCGAATCCCGGATCTTCGACCGGTTTTTGCACCGATGCATCCGCACGTGCGGTGACGGGTTTGTCGAAAGGATCTACCAGGTCCCAGTCGGCATCCATCGACAGATCATCCAGATTCAACTGGAAATCATCGACGGGCTCCGGGTTGAGCGCGGCAGCCGCACTTTCATCGAGCTGTGCGGGTTGCTGTTCAGCCATTGCGGCCGGGACAACTGCGGCGGCCAGCGGCGCAGCAGCAACCAGGGTGGCGGGCGCAGCACTCAGCGCTTCACTGGCAGGCTTGAGCTGTGGATAACGAGAGCGGATCTGCTGAAGCTGTTCCGGCTCCACGCCATTGTGTAAAGCGCTCTGCTCCTCCTCGGCGAAACCGGCAGAATCGCCCTGCTCTGCCAACAGTTCGAGAATACGAATACGAACGTCGGTACGCTCAGGCTGCTTGACCAGCGCATCGCGCAGAATGCCCATCGCCTCGGCAAACCGGCCATAAGCGATATAGATGCTGACGCCGTCCAGCGGGTCGGTGCTACCGGCAGCCTGACGGGTCGGGGCTGGACGCGAAGGAGTCGAAGCCGAAGCAGCAACAACAGGCCCTGACACTTTGGGGGTTACGGCAGGCGTGTCATAAACCGGAACAACTGGAGTACGCGCTGGCTTGATCAGGGTTGGGTCGGCGCTGACCGGTTGCCTTACCGGCTGTTTGCGACGATTACGACGCACCGACCAGACCAGCCCCAGCAGCAATAGCAAAATCGCCACCGCGCCCAACAGCAACGGCGAAGTCAGCAACGAGGGGCTTGGTTGTGGCTCCGCACTAACGGAAGGAGCCGCAGCGATAGGCGCAGGTGCTACAGGTGCCAGTGCCGAAGTGTCTGCGCGACTTTCCGCCAGCTCGGTTTGCAGACCAATAATCTGTTTGTCCTTGCCATCAATCGATGCCTGCTGCGCCTGCAACTGAAGGCGCAGGTCTTCCACTGTCTTGGTCAGCAACTGATTTTCAATGGCCGATGCGGCAAGTTGTTCGGCACCGCGCTGAACTTCTGCGGCTGGCGGCGAAGTTGCTGCGGTGGGCGCGGGAGACGGATTACCAGAAGGCAACACGGCGGCGTCCGGCAGCAACAGACTTTGCCCGACCTTTAGTGCGGTACTGTCGCCATTAGGAAAAACCTGAGGGTTGAGCGCCTTGATCCCGTCAGCCATTCGTCCTGCCGATGCACTGGAGCCAGTGCCCTGGATACGTCGGGCGATGGAGTTAAGGGTATCGCCGCCCACAACCGAGTAGCGTTTACCTTCCAGTGCTGCCGGTGGCGCAACAGGCATCCGTGATTGTTCGGAGCCTTGAGTCGCGGCGCTGCGGGAGCGACCCGCCACTGCAGCGCGACCT
This sequence comes from Pseudomonas viridiflava, assembly GCF_900602065.1. Taxonomy (GTDB): domain Bacteria; phylum Pseudomonadota; class Gammaproteobacteria; order Pseudomonadales; family Pseudomonadaceae; genus Aquipseudomonas. The sequence goes on from NZ_UWFN01000263.1 coordinate 250,065, forward strand.
TGCGCAGACGTCGCCGGGTCCAGCAGCAACGTGTATTCATGCAACATGTCGCCGCCCGGCCGCAGTATCTGCACGAGAAACTGCAGGTAGGGTTCGGTGACCGGCTTGCTCGACACCACACGAATCACACCGCGATTGCCGCGAATCACCGGAGTGAAGCGAAGATCATTGAAAAAGAAGACCCGGTCGACACCTGCGCGGGCAAACTCTTCCGGCGAGGCCAGTCGCGCGACGATGTCTTCAGCGCTCAGTCCGGCGGTTTCCACCAACTCGATTTCGGCATCAAGCGGCTGATTGAGGGCCGAGTGCAGCGTGATATCGCCCATGCCCAATGCAGACGCAAACGTCGAATAGAACAGAGATGCCGAGGATAAAGCGGCGACCATCAAGCCGCGACGAAAAGCGGTCTTGGCAAAACCTGATCGAGTAGCCGCCTGAGAGCTATTGCGCATACGAACCCTTATAGAAACCGAAACAGGCTTCTTTGCATATTCAATACATGGCGTGGACTTCAATGCCTGGCTGCAAGTATGAGCGAGAAGGAGCGTGTCTGCCTCAGGATCTTTCGAGGTTGGCCAGAATCCGTGTGTGGACGCGCATGCAAACCCGAAGTTCTTCCTCATCAATACCCGCGAACAGCTCAACCCGTAGCGCAGTGGCTATGGCTTCGATCTTCTGGATCAAGGGACGGGCTGTGTCGCACAGCACGATTTTCTTGGCGCGACGGTCTTCGGCTACTGCGTGGCGCTGCACCAGCCCCTGCGCCTCCAGGCTGTCGAGCAAGCGCGCGAGGGTCGGCCCTTCAACGCCCACGCTCTGCGCCAGTTCACGCTGAGTCGGCGGCTCCTGAAACCGCGCAAGGTGCAACAACACCAGCCATCGAGCCTGGGATAGCCCGAGATCGGCCAGGCGTCGATCCAGTTCTGCGCGCCAGCCACGGGACATGTGTGCCAGTTGCATGCCGAAGCGGTGTTCATCTGTCATGGGCATAGAGAAACTCTGGGTCGATACTAATAATTAGTCAGCTAAGCATGGCGTCAGGATTGAGGCAAGTGAGGGGTTGTAAGTATATGAGTTGGATATCTGCTACAGGTGAGGCAGTGCTATGTGGGAGATACTCAGCCTGCCTACCAATCTGATACGCGATGCAAAACCTGTGGGACCGAATTTATTCGGGAAGTCGGTGTTTCAGGCGATACACAGGCTGCGAATGTACCGGCCCCTTCGCGAATGAATTCGCTCCCACGGGAATAGCATGGGCCTGCATCAAACCTCGAACTCAGCCTGCAGGGCAGCGCGTACGCAATACAGAACCCCTTCCGGTACGCGCCCGGAAAACTGCTCGGCGATGGCCGCTACAGGCGGTAACTCACCCTCGCCGTCCAGGAACGCATCCTGAATTTCGCTGAGCAAGTCTTCCGGCAGGTCCAGCGCCTGCTCCAGAGAAAGCTGCTGCCTGCCGATGGCTTCAGCGAGCATGGTGTAGACGTTTTTCTCGGTGCACTGCAACTGACCGGCAATCTGTGCAGGGGTCATCCCGGCGCGAGCCAGGCTGATAAGTTCGTGGCGTACATCGGCCACAACCTTTGGCGCTTCGGCTGCACCGCCCAGCACTTCCAGAAAGGCTTCGCCGTAACGCTCCAGCTTGCGTGCGCCGACGCCGCCGACCTGAGCCATGTCCGACATGGTTTCGGGCTTGCTGCGCAGCATTTCCAGCAAGGTCGAGTCCGGGAAGATGACATAAGGCGGCACGCCATGCTCTTCAGCCAGCTTGCGTCGCAGCGCGCGCAACGCTTCCCACTGCTCACGCTCTTCGCCACGCACCAGTTGGCTGGCCGGGCTGCCGGAGCTGCTTTTCGCCGTGGTCTGCGGTTTCAGGTCACGACGCAGTTCCAGCGTTACTTCGCCACGCAACAATGGACGGCAGGTGTCACTAAGGCGCAGTCCACCGTAGCCTTCCAGATCGATATCAGCCAGCCCACGTGCCACCAACTGGCGGAACAGCGAACGCCATTCGCCCTCGGAGCGCGCCTTGCCGACGCCAAACACCGACAGATGCTGATGACCGAAGCTCTGCACCTTGTCGTTGGATTTACCCAGCAGCACATCCACCAGATGACCAACCCCGTAACGCTGGCCTGTACGATAAATCGCCGACAATGCCTGACGGGCTGGCTCTGTCGCATCCCAGGTCTGTACGCCATCGACACAGTTGTCGCAATGACCGCACGGCTGAGGCATGTCTTCGTCGAAATAGGCCAGCAGCGTCTGACGGCGGCAGCGGGTTTCTTCGCACAGCGCCAGCATGGCATCCAGCTTGTGGTGCTCCAGACGTTTGTGTCGTTCGTCGCCCTCGGAGTTCTGCAGCATCTGCTTGAGCATCAGCACATCCTGCAGACCGTAGGCCATCCACGCATCAGCGGGCAAACCATCACGCCCCGCCCGACCGGTTTCCTGGTAATACGCCTCAAGAGACTTGGGCAAATCCATGTGCGCAACAAATCGCACGTTGGGCTTGTCAATGCCCATACCGAAAGCGATGGTCGCAACCATGATCAGGCCTTCCTCATTAAGGAAGCGTTTCTGGTTGGCAGCACGGGTCTCGGAAGGCAGGCCGGCATGATAAGGCAACGCCGGATAGCCGTTTTCACAAAGGAAAGCAGCCACTTCGTCGACTTTTTTGCGTGACAGGCAGTACACAATACCGGCGTCGCTACGACGCTCGGAGAGAAACGCCAGCAATTGCTTGCGCGGCGACTCCTTGGGCACGATGCGATAAAAAATATTCGGTCTGTCGAAACTGGACAGGAAGCGCTCGGCGTTCTGCAGATGCAGCCGGGTGACGATTTCTTCCCGGGTCCGCTTGTCGGCTGTGGCAGTCAGGGCGATACGCGGTACATCGGGGAACAGCTCTGCCAACTGTCCCAGTTGCAAATACTCGGGACGGAAGTCATGACCCCATTGGGACACACAGTGAGCTTCGTCGATGGCGAACAGGGCAATCTGCAGATTCTGCAAAAACGCCAGCATACGTGGCTGAACCAGACGCTCCGGCGCCAGGTACAGCATCTTGATTTCGCCCTGACGAATCCGGTGAGCCAGTTCCCGCTGCTGATCGGCGTTCAGGGTAGAGTTCAGCGCAGCTGCCGAGACGCCCAGCTCCTCCAGCGTGGCGACCTGATCGTCCATCAGGGCGATCAGTGGCGAAACAACCACCGCAAGGCCATCACGCAACAGGCCCGGGACCTGAAAACACAGCGACTTGCCACCGCCGGTGGGCATCAATACCAGCGCATCACCGCCGCTGGCCACGCGTTCAATAATGGCACCCTGGCGACCACGAAAGCTGTCATAGCCGAAGATGTCTTTAAGTACGCGTTGCGCCTGTTCGAGCATAAAAACCCCAGAATGTCCTGCTGCACTGCAAAGCGCGCCAGTATACCCGACGAGTCATGGGCAAAGGGTGGCATGGATATAAGCGGTCGAAATTAAGCATCAACTACCTCCGCGCTGGCGCCCGAGGCGCTCAGGGCCTAGAATTCAGCATCGTTTATTTCCAAGGTAGTCCGTCAATGTCCTTCGCTGAGCAACTAAACCGCCTGCAAGTCTTCCTCGATGCAGATGAGCTGCATGACGAGGCACTGGACTACGTGGCCGCTCATGGCTACCTGACCGCTCTTTCCATCTGCGCCGAAACCGTGCCAGAGCGCGAGTGGATCGATGCGCTGTTCTCCGAGCCACCGCATTACGCCGATGATGCGCAGCGCGAAGAAATCGAAGGCACCCTGATCCAGTTGCAGGCGCACATTGCGCGTCAACTGGCTTCTGATGAAGAGTTCGAACTGCCATGCGATCTGGACCTGGGCGACGAGCCGGATGATTCCGACCTGCGCGGCTGGTGCATTGGCTTCATGGAAGGTGTGTTCCTGCGTGAAAGCGCCTGGTTCGAAACCGCCGAGGAAGAAGTCAGCGAGATGCTGTTGCCGATCATGGTCGGTTCGGGCCTGTTCGATGAGCAGCCTGAGTTCTCTGACATCGCGGCTGATGCCAACCTGATGGATGACATGATCGTGCAGATTCCGGAAGCGCTCACCGCGTTGTACCTGCTGTGCCAGGCGCCGGATGAGAAGCCGGCGATCCTCAAGCCTCGCCACCACTGAGTCTGCGCCTATGGCGCAGGCCGCACCGCGCACGAGTCGTAACCGTTTCGTGCGCTATGCCTTTCTGGGCGCTGGCTGGTTAAGCGTGGTATTGGGTGTCATCGGGATTTTCCTGCCGATTCTGCCCACCACGCCTTTTCTATTGCTCGCCGCCGCGTGCTTCGCTCGAAGCTCTCCGCGCTTTTATAACTGGCTGGTCAATCACCCGCGGCTAGGCCCGTGGATTCGCGATTACCTTGAGGGCAATGGCATCCCGCTCAAGGGTAAGGTTTATGCGATTGTGACGATGTGGATCAGCATCGGATTTTCCTGTTATCTCGTGTCGTTCCTCTGGGCAAGAGTGTTCATGGTGACCTGTGCGGTGTTGGTGACGGTTTATATCTTGCGGCAGAAGACGTTGCGCAAGGCTTGAAGTTTGCGTCGCCCAAGCGATACATCTTTTCCATGCAGGGATTTTTGGGTACATATCCATTTCTGCGGTAACGGATATGTATGCCGCGATAAGGCTGTACACAATTCAAGGCAAACACCTCAAACCACATCCGCCCTCAACGAATGATCCCCCAGCATCCCGCTGATGATCGACCCGGCATCAGCACCAGACACCATACCCCCCGCGCCAACCCCGACCCCATAGTGATGCGCCAGATCAACGCCCGCCAGGTCGATCGTTTGTGAAGCACCGCCCGATCCGATTTCAATGCTCGACACCAGATCCGCACCACTGCCCGTGACCTTGAAATGTAGAAAGTCATCCAGCGAATCCGCACCCGCGCTAAAACCTTGCAGCAGCTTCGACAAATCCAGCGTGTCAGCCCCGAGACTGAAATCAGTCACCACATCGTGCCCACTGTCCCCCGCCAACCACTTGAACGTGTCGTGACCCGCCCCGCCCGTCAGCGTGTCGTTACCCAAGCCGCCAATCAGCACGTCATTGCCTGCACCGCCATTGATGGTATTGGCCTCGTAGTCACCGGTGAGGTGATCGTCGTAATCCGAACCGATCAGGTTCTGGATATTGATCAACGTGTCAGTACCCGCCCCGCCGGTGTGTTGCGGCCCGAGCTGCGCCGTACTGACAGTGACGCCGGACTCGGCCAACGCATAACTGGCGGTGTTATTACCCGCGCCGCCGTCCAGCACTTCATTGCCCGCACCGCTGAACAGGATGTCATTACCGTTATCACCATACAGATCGTTGTTGCCAGCACCACCGCTGAGCACGTCGTTGCCATCGCCGCCATGCAGGCTGTCGTCTCCCGCACCACCGAGCAGTACGTCGTCGCCCGTGGTGCCCAGCAATGTGCACCCTTCCTGATAACTGATGTTCACCGCCGCTGAATCGCTGCCGCCATGGCCGTCGCTCACCGTGTAAGCACTTTCGTGATTCGGCGCGGTGTCGGCGGCGCTGTAATCAATCGCCAGATCAAGGGAATAGTGCAGCGCAGGACCGGGTTGCCCGGCTTCAGGCTGATTAACCAGAAGGATGCGATAGACACCGTTTTCCGTTGCGGTAAAGGTCCCGCCAGCGTCCAGCAATTGAAACTCGCCACCGTCAAGTTGCCAGAGAACACCGATTTGCTCACTCAGACTTTTCAGGTCGACCGTCACGCTCTCGCCAGCCACCAGGCTGACGCTGTAAAGGTCCTGCGCATTAGCCCCTGAAGCGCTGAATGCCCCCAGATACCCCGTAATAGCCACTAGTGCGGTCATGGCACCGGTGTTCGCAAAGTCGCTGCGTTCAAGGTTCTTCAACTGGTTACCGGGGTTATCGCGTTTACCGGAAAAATCGATGACTTTCGGGCAGTCATTGGAAAACCCCTCGCCCTTGGCCTGCCATCCCGTATGGAACACCGTGGGGCTGGCGGCCAAAGGCCCACCGCTGCCGGGCACGTCATTGGCCAGCAACAGCGCCCCGGGAATATTGATGCAGGGTGCGAGAATATTAGTGATGACGTTGTCGGCCACAGCCGTCGGGCCTTCGGGTGGCTGGATGGCCGGAACGTTGATTTGTAGAGTGGAGCCAGCCAGGTCACCGTCGTTGTCGCTGATTACATACTGGATGTTCTCGGTCAAAGGCTCACAGTCAGGATTCGCCGAGGGGGTATAGCTAAAGTCGCCGTTGAGCAGGTTAACCACCAGGGTACCGCCGCCGTCGCTGGTGACCGTGAGGCTGTTCGTGGCGGGATCGAACACCCCGGCCCCCGCGCAGGAACTGACGCACAGCCCGGTTTGCGGGTCGTAGCTGTAAGTGGTGCCATCAATGCTGATGGAGTGTACAAACCCGCCGTCGGCACCGAACGTACCGCCCTGCAACAGACTGCCACTGGCGCTGTTCAGAGGCGAGCCGGGGCACCCTGGATCAGCGCTCAGTGTGACTTCGATGCAATGAGCTTCAGGCACGTCGTCAATAATATTGATGTCCAGCGTGCTATTGGCCGAATCACCATCGCTGTCGTGAGCGACGACGCTGAACGACTCGCCCGTAACATTCGCGCCATCACCGGCAGGATGGTCAGCGGCACCCTGCAAGGTGTAGCTGTAGCTGACTTCGCCAGTAGTGGGGTCATAACCTGTGACGCTGAATGTGTTGCCCAAAGGGGTCTGCGCGGTCAGCGGAAATCCCGCGACAATGCCCGCGCTGATGACCGCCAGCCCACCGATCACCAGGCTTTGCAAGCCGTCGACCGCATTGACGGTGAACACCCCTGACTGGGTGACGGGGCCGCAGGACAGATCGTTTTCATTAAGCGTCAGCTCACCGCCGCACAACTCCACGGCATGATCGACGGGAGGCTCGACCGGGGGCTCAGGGTCTGTCGGCGGTTCAGGATCAGTAGGCGGCACGATGAGAACCGGAGGCTCATAAACACTGCCCGAACGACTCGAAGCATCGCCAGGCCCCTCGATACGCCCTTCGGGGAACTCGGGAGCAGCGCTAAAGCCCTGGGTCGGAAAACCAATCTCCGGTGTTACTTCGCCGCCAACTTCGGCCAACAACAATGCCGAATGCCCGCCTCCCAGCGATGAACCATCCGCCGCCTCCGGCTCGGCATCAACCGCTTCAGGGGCTTGCAACTGCGCATCTGCGCTGATGACTTGCTCAGGCAATACAGTCTGCGTGGGCTGAACGGCAGATTGAGCCAAGGTGGGGGTCAGCTCGTCCGCCGTTTCGACATGTCCGGCCTGATGATTAAGTAACTGCGGCGTGAGTTGCAGACTGCTGCCACGTCCGAGGGTCAGTTCGCCTCCGCCGTTGAGATTGACCGCCACGGCACCGCTTCCGCCGGTCTGCAACTGTTCTCCGGCAAACAGCCGATCCCCATCGATCAGAATCCTGCGTGTACCGTCGCCCGCCACTGCAAATACGTCACCCGCCACTTGTCGCACCGTGCCGATAAACCCGCCCATATTCCCTCCCTGATTCGCAACAATCCGACCCGTTCCCGTTACAAAAAGGCCTGTTTTTCGCCTTCTATGGACTAGAAAAAGATCGACATTTATTTAAACGCCATAAAACCGACACCCATCAGCAACTCCGTTTTCGCTTTAAAAATCATCAAGATCAGTAAAGCCATAAAAACGTCATAACTTTAAATTTTCGAAACCAACAACCGTAAATAGCTGTTTTTATGCAAATCAATCCATAGACAATCGCTCGCTTCTAATAAATCTCATAAGTTTTTTTCGGCATAAGCGTTATGAAAAAAACGTCTTGGCTGCCTCCAAAGTTGTTCTTAGCTGTGATGTTACAAACCTGATACGGTTTTAAACGCACAGATCGTCAGTTTTTTGGCAAACAAGAACAGTATTACTTAGGGAGAAGTATTCATGCGCGATTTGACCCCGCTTTACAGTGCCGTGGTGTTAGCGGTGGCCTGTGCTCAAGCGCAAGCCATGTCGTTGACCGACGCCATTCAGGACACCCTCGATAACCACCCGGAAATTCAGGCCAGCAAGAACAACCGGCTGTCCGCCGATGAGGATGTGAATGTCGCCAAGGGCGGATACCTGCCCGCAGTGGACCTGGTCGCCAGTTACGGCCGACAACGCACCGACAACCCCACCACCCGGGCGATTTATGGGCATGACAATCGTGACCTGAACTACACGCAATCAGAGTTGCGCCTGCGCCAGTTGCTGTTTGATGGCTTCAATACCCCGAACGAAGTAGGCCGCACCAAAGCGGTAGTCGACTCCCGGGCGTATTACGTGCGGGGTACTTCGGAAAGCCTCGCGTTGCGGGCCATCGAGGTTTATCTCGATGTACTGAAACGGCGCGAGTTGCTGACTTTGGCCAAGAACAACCTGCAGGCTCACTTGCGCATCAATGATCAGATCGGCCTGCGCAGTGAGCGCGGCGTGGGCAGTACGGCAGACCGCGACCAGTCCGCAGCGCGTCGAGCCTTGGCAGAGAACAATTTTTACACTGCCCAAGTGGATCTGGCTGATGCCGAAGCCAACTTTTTCAGCGCGGTTGGCCGCATGCCTGACGAGCTGGAGACCCCGCCATCCATCAAGGGCGAAGTGCCGTTGAGCCTCAGTGCCGCGCAACAAAGCATGCTGATCAACAACCCCTATCTCAAGTCCGCTCAGGCCGATGTCAACGCCGCGCAGAAACAATACGAAATTGCCAAGTCACCGTTCTATCCACGCTTCGATGCCGAAGTGGCAGTGGGCGCCAATAACAATCTGCAAGGCGAAGAAGGTCACGACAACGAATGGCGCGCCGCTGTAGTGATGAATTACAACCTGTTCAACGGCAACCGCGACAAGGCCCGCCTGCGCTCGGACTCCTACAAGACCGGACAAGCTCTGGACATCCGCAACAACGCGCTGCGCATGCTCAACGAGAACCTCTCGCTGGCCTGGAACGCCATGTCCAATGCTCGCCTGCAAACGCCCGCTGCCAGGGAATATGCCGAAACCACCACGCGTGTACGGGCCGCTTATCAAGATCAGTTCGGCCTCGGCCAACGCACACTGCTGGATCTGCTGGACAGCGAAAACGAGTTGTACAACGCCAGCCGCCGTTACACCGAAGTGCGTTACACCGAGGAGTTCGCCATGTATCGCGTGCTCGCGACCGAGGGCGAATTGCTGCGCAAGCAACGAGTCGTGGTGCCCTCCGAGGCTATCGCGTTGACGGAAGTCAAAAGCGACGCACGCCTGCCTGAACTGAAATAACGCTTCTGCCTCGGGAGTATGCCTGTGACCAGCATGGAATTGCCCTTTTCACTCGATGCCCGCTCAAGCTTTGATGATCCGCTGCTAGACGGCCTGCTGATTCTCTGCCGATTGCATGACGGTGCCGCCAGCCGAACCAGCCTGAGTACCGGGCTGCCCCTGGCGGAGCAGCGTTTGAGTGCCGACCTGCTGCCGCGTGCGGCAGCCCGGGCAGGGTTGCAGGCGCGCTGGCTGCGCCGCGAACTCAACGCGATCGACGCCTTGAGCCTGCCGGTTTTACTGCTTTTGGACGGGCAGCGCTGTGCGGTACTTCGCAGTTGGGGGGAGGACGGCCGGGCGTTGATCCTGCCCTGCGAAAGCGAGGGTGGCGAGCAATGGGTCACTCGCGAGGAGCTGACCAAAAGCTACAGCGGCCAGGCACTGTTCGCCCGTCCGCGCCATGAACTCGAGGACCTGCGTGCGCCGCTGGTACCACGGGTCAAGGCCTGGTTTCGCGATACGCTCAAGTTGTCCCGTGGTCTGTACAGCGACGCGATTCTGGCCAGCCTGTTGATCAACGTACTGGGCTTGATGGTGCCGCTGTTCGTCATGCAGACCTACGATCGAGTGGTACCCAACCAGGCCACGTCGACCCTGTGGGTGCTGGCCATCGGACTGCTCATCGGCACAGTGTTCGAGCTCGGTCTGCGTCTGATTCGTGCACATCTGCTGGATCAGGCCGGGCGTAAAACCGACCTGATTCTGTCCGCCACGCTGTTCGAGCGCATCGTGGGCATGACCATGAAAGCACGCCCGGCGACCATTGGCGGCTTCGCTCAAAGCATCCATGACTTTCAGGGTCTGCGCGAATTCCTGACCGCAGTGACCCTGACCAGCCTTATCGATCTACCCTTCGCTGCATTGATGTTGGTGGTCATCGGGTTGCTGGGTGGCTGGCTAGTATTGATCCCGCTGATCGCTTTCCCGCTGACGATCGTCTTCGCCTGGCTGATCCAGATCCGCCTGCGCGACACCGTGCAAAAAAGTCTGACCCTGGGTGCTGAACGCCAGGGCCTGCTGATCGAAACCCTGGGCGGCCTCGAAACCCTCAAGGCCTGCGGCGCACAGAGCCAGCGGCAACACCAATGGGAGAGTACCCACGGCGCCCTGACCCGCCTCGACGGCCACGCCCGCAACCTTGCCGCGCTGGCCAGCAACGGCACACTGTTCGTTCAGCAATTCGCTGGCATGGCAACGATTGTTGCCGGAGTCTACAGCATCATCGCCGGTAACCTCAGCGTTGGTGCGCTGGTCGCCACGTACATGCTCGGCAGTCGCGTACTGGCTCCACTCGGGCAAATCGCCGGTTTGATTACGCGCTATCAGCAAGCGCGACTGACCATGACCAGTACCGACGCCTTGATGACGCTGCCTCAGGAAACCCAGGCGGAGCAAAAGCCCCTGCAAAACAGCGCGCTATTGGGCGGGCTGTGCATGGATCAGGTGAGCTTTCGCTATGCAGCCAAAGGGGCTGAAGCGTTATCGGCGGTCAGCTTCAAGGTCCGCCCCGGTGAACGGATCGGCATTATTGGCCGCAGCGGCTCCGGCAAGAGCACGCTGGCAAGATTACTGATGGGGTTTTACCCGCCCGATGCAGGTCAGGTCTTACTCGACAACCTCGACCTGCGACAACTGGACGTCGCTGATGTACGCCAGCAGATCGGCTATGTCGCTCATGACTTGCCCTTGTTGTCCGGCAGCCTGCGCGACAACCTGACCCTGGGCGCTCGCTACATCAGTGATTCACGCATGCTTGAGGTGGCGCGCCTGACCGGCGTTGATGAGCTGGCCCTGCGGCACCCGCAAGGCTTCGACCGGCCAGTCGGTGAGCGCGGGCAGTTGCTCTCCGGTGGTCAACGACAAACAGTCCTCCTGGCCCGCGCGCTGCTGCTCGACCCACCGTTGTTGCTGCTGGACGAACCGACCAGCCACATGGACAACAGCAGTGAAGATCAACTGCGCCAACACCTGTACGAACTGCTACCGGGCAAGACCCTGCTGCTGGTGACCCATCGCATGTCGATGCTGACACTGGTTGATCGCTTGCTGGTCATGGACAACGGCAAGCTCGTCGCCGACGGCCCCAAAGACGCTGTAATCGAAGCACTGCGCAAGGGCCAGATCGGCCCGGGCGCGGTTTAAGGAGCATCACTTATGCCCGCCTCTACTTCTCCGCGTTACTTCAATCCGCGCCTGCGCGACGACCTCGAATTCATGCCGTATCTGGCCGGCGCCATGGCTCAGGACTCGCCACGCAAATCGCGCATCACCGTCTGGGTGGTCGCAAGCCTGATGCTGACTGCGCTGGTCTGGGCCAAATTCGCCGTACTTCAGGAAGTCACCATGGGCGAAGGCAAAGCCATTCCTTCGAGCAAAGTGCAGATTATCCAGAACCTGGAAGGCGGCATCGTCACCGGCATTTTTGTCCGTGAAGGGCAACTGGTGAACAAAGGCGACACGCTGTTGCGTCTGGATGACACGCGCTTTCTTTCCAACAAGGGCGAAAGTGAAGTTGATCGCTACACCTTGAGCGCTCAAGTGGAACGTCTTTCAGCGGAGTCGCAGGGCTGGCCGTTCAAGCTTTCGGACGAGATCGTCGCCAAGGCGTCGCAAACGGCGAGGGATGAGTTGTCACTCTACCAATCCCGGCAGCGCCGCTTGACCAGCGAGCAACGTACGCTGAACGAGCAACTGCGACAGAAGACTCAAGAACTGGCCGAGTTTCGCGCCAAGCAAGAGCAGTACCGCAGCAGCCTGGGACTGGTTCAGCAGGAACTGAACATGTCGTCGCCACTGGTGGCCTCCGGTGCCGTCTCACCAGTGGAAATCCTTCGTCTGAAACGCAGCGCAGTGGATATCAGAGGCTCTCTGGAAGCCGCGACGCTAGCCATTCCCCGGGCTGAAGCCGCGATCAACGAGATCAAGAGCAAGGTGCAGGAATCAGAAATGACCTTCCGCTCGGACGCGTCGAAAGAACTCAATGAGCGGCGTTCAGAGCTGGCGAAAATCACCGCCACCAGTGTTGCCATTGACGACAGGGTCAGCCGTACGACCGTGGTATCGCCGGTGCGCGGCATCGTCAAGATGCTCAAGGTCAACACCATTGGCGGCGTGGTCCAGCCAGGCAGCGATCTGGTGGAAATAGTGCCGCTGGAAGACAACCTGTTGATCGAAGCAAAAGTGCGACCGCAGGACGTTGCCTTTCTGCACCCGGGCCAGAAGGCCATGGTCAAGTTCAGTGCTTACGACTACACGATCTATGGCGGGCTCCCGGCAAAGCTTGAACTGATCGGGGCGGACACGACGACGGATGACAAGGGCAACAGCTTCTATCTGATTCAGGTGCGCACCGATCGTAATCACCTGGGCAGCGACGACAAACCGCTGCTGATCATCCCCGGCATGATCGCCACCGTGGATATCATCACCGGCGAGAAAAGCGTGATGGACTACTTGTTGAAGCCGGTATTGAAGGCGAGGACAGAGGCGATGCGCGAGCGGTGATGGTTGGCTCCCGGGTTGAATCAGCCCGAAGTCCGAGGACCTAAAATCGCTATCGCGAGCAAGCTCGACTCCTACAGGGGTATGCCGTCGACTGTAGGAGTCGAGCTTGCTCGCGATAGCGTCGGTGCTGCCATCCCAGCACTTACTTCTTCTTATCCCGGGCAAACGCTGCTTCCAGCGCTTCGTTGAGGGTGCGCAGGACCTTCACCCGCGCCCAGCGTTTGTCATTGGCTTCAACCAGTGTCCACGGCGCAATTTCGGTGCTGGTGCGATCGACCATATCGCCCACCGCTTCACGATACTGCGGCCATTTTTCGCGGTTGCGCCAGTCTTCGTCGGTAATCTTGTGACGTTTGAAAGGGATCTTCTCCCGGGCCTTGAACCGGTCCAGCTGGGTTTTTTCGTCAATGGCCAGCCAGAACTTGACCACCACGATTCCGGCGTCGGTCAGTTGCTCTTCGAAGTCGTTGATCTCGCCATAGGCTCTTAACCAGTCAGCCTCGCTGCAGAAACCTTCGACCCGCTCCACCAGCACCCGGCCGTACCAGGAACGATCAAACACTGTGAATTTGCCCCGCGCCGGAATCTGTCGCCAGAAACGCCATAGGTAGGGCTGAGCGCGCTCGTCTTCACTGGGCGCGGCGATTGGCACAATGTTGTATTGGCGTGGGTCGAGCGCCGCCGCCACCCGGCGAATTGCCCCGCCCTTACCTGCCGCGTCGTTGCCTTCGAACACTGCAACCAACGCATGTTTACGCATGCGCTTGTCGCGAATATTGCCCGACAGCCGCGCCTGTTCGGTAATCAGTTGCTCTTCGTAATCGTCCTTGTCCAGGCTCAGGCTCATGTCGAGGCTGCCCAGCAGGGTTACTTCATCGTGGTTATGCGCCAGCGGCCCAATGCTCAGCGGTTGCGAAGTGGCCTTGGGAGCGTTCAACGCCGCTTGCATGCCCTCAAGCAGCAAACGGCCCACGGTCAGGCTGCGGTAATACGGATCAACACCCTCGATGACGTGCCACGGCGCATACTCGCGACTGGTGCGCCGTAGAACACGCTCACCGTAACGGACAAACTTGTCGTAGGTTTTGGATTGCTGCCAGTCGAGCGGGCTGATGCGCCAACTGTGCAACGGGTCGTCCTTGAGCTGTTTGAGGCGCGATTTCATCTGTTTCTTCGACAGATGAAACCAGAACTTGAAAATCAGCGCGCCTTCATCGGTGAGCATTTTTTCAAGACGCTCGGAGCCATTGATGGCCTGATCCAGCACCGCATCCTTGAATAACCCGTGAACTCGCCCCTGCAGCATCTGGCTGTACCAGTTGCCGAAGAAAACACCCATCCGGCCTTTGGCGGGCAATTGCCGCCAATAACGCCAAGCGGTGGGATGCGCCAACTCTTCATCCGTCTGCTGATCAAAGGTGCGTACCTCGATATAACGAGGGTCCATCCATTCATTCAACAGCTTGACCGTTTCGCCCTTGCCCGCGCCTTCAATGCCATTGATCAATACGATGATCTGGCGCTTGCCCTGCTCATGAAGATCGTATTGCGCTTCCAGCAACGCCTCGCGCAAAGCCGGAACTTCAGCGTCGTAAGTTTCCTTGGCGATGACGTGACCGATTTCAGCGGATTCGAACATGCATGACTCCTCTCTGGCCTGGACCCTGTAAACATCTGAAACGACGTTAATCCCTGTAGGAGTGAGCTTGCTCGCGATGAGGTTTTGTACGTTGATAGATATCGTCTGACGTGGCGCTATCGCGAGCAAGCTCACTCCTACAGGTCCTCCACCTGCTTAAGACTCGGTAATAACCCTGAGACTAATCCATCCCCGGCAAAGTTGCCGGGGATGGATCAATGAATCAGAACCATCGTTGGCGCATGTTGTGGATCAATTGCTCAAGCAGAGCCTTTTCGGCCGCGTTCAGACTGGCGATCAGCGCTCGGCCCTGTCGGTCGTATTCATCGTTATCAATCGGCGGGTTGGCGATCAGTTGTTCAAGCTCATGATTCTCCCGAACCACAGCTTGCAGGTCGTTCGCAAACTGGGCAGCGACCAGACGTGCGTTGACCTCGCTGCGCCGACGCAGGTCCTCGGCAATATCAATGGGTGGGTGTTCCTCGAGGGCATCCATTTGCTCCCTGATGGAAGCAGTCACCCGCACCAGGTCAGCCTGATGCTCCGCGCGCAAGCGTTCGGTCCAGCGACGATCAGCCAGCGCGTAGGTGACAAACTCATCGCCGATTTCGCGCTCCAGCACCAAACGCCGCGCCGCAAGAATCGCCTGACGATCCACCGAAGCCAGTCGGCTCCAGGCCATGCTCAACGGCTGACCCGGCAAGTTCAAATCGGGAGCCAGACCGATTCGATACGCCATACGGACTTCGGCATGGTCAACATGAACGCCGCGACTTTCCCTGCTGGCGATTTCCAGATCGGCGATGGCCTGTACCTCATTCAGACGAAACAGGCCACGCATGACCCGAAACAGCACTTCGGTATGCTGCGCCTCAGGTACTTCCTGCAACTCCCTCTGGGCATAAACTGCCACCTGGATGTCGCTGAAAATAAGCCTCGCGCCGTCCTCGCAGGTCTGATCAGCACCAAACAGCCGATCATTGGCCATGACTTCCAGCTCAGCACGCAGCGTCGGATTTTCCGCCGCTGCTTCGAGCACCCTCATCACGTCATTGGCCAGCTCTTCATGAAAGCGCTGGAAATCCGGAGCCTCTTGAAGGCGCTGCAGCAATATCAGCAGGTTGGGCGCATCCGCTGCCTCTTCCACCGTTTGCCAGGCAACGCTCAACCTTGAATTCAGTTCAGTGCGCCCTTCGACAACCCAGATATCCGCCACGGGCACAGGGGGCGCAAGAGGCGTATGACCAGCGTTGTGGGTATGCCAATCAACATCCTCGTCCGACGAGGCTTCGTCATCGCTGGAGGTGGTATCCACCACCAGGTCACGGATATCCTCCGGGAAGTCGTATTCAAGACGATAGGTCATGTCGTAACCGCGATCATTGACCCAGAACCTGCGCAGTTCCTCATTATCGATAGGGTTGTCATACGCATGAATGGTCATCTGCGACGGCTGCCCCATGCTGTTATCGAGGATGTAATCTGGCAGATGCACAATCTGGTTGTCGCTGATATCCAGCGTCTGCAAAGGAAGGCTGTCGACCCATGCGGGCCACTGAGTCAATCCCGTTTCGTTGAGCCAGAGTGTTGAGATACGCAGGCGACCGACGTCGGTAATTTCCCCGAGTATATTACCGGTCAGATCAAGGTCATCCAGAGCCCGCATCCTCATGAACAGGTCCATGGACTGCTGATCAATGGTCAGCCCCATGCGTTCAAGTGACAAGTGAACCAAATCCTCCATACCCGCTATGCCCTCAGGTATTGCAGTCAAACCACGGCCGAGTATTTCCAGCCGGTTAACCGCGGGAAAACGTCCCAGGAAGCGGTTGATATCCTCAGCTTCACCCGTGACAGTATTCAGTGTCAGATAATGAACCTGCGAATAGTGGGCAGGCAGATCGGGCATATCGGAAAGCCCGGTAAGGTCGAGGTTCTCCAGCAAGAGGTTTCTGGAGTGCATAGGCGATAGCAGATCACTGAATCGCCAGGTACGCCCCAACGCATCCGCGACGACCCGGCGAACAGCCAATCGCTCGTTGCTGATTGAAGGTCCGGGACCGCTAGGGTTTACCCAACCTTCCAGCGCACTGCGCATCACTTCCCAGGACTGCAATCTGGCCCGGGTCATTTCCACCAATTGCGGAATGTCCCAGCCCCGCAACATCAGATTTTGCACATGGGTTGCCAGATCGGGCGCTTCCGGATAAAGGATGTTCATCGCTGTAATCAAGTCAACAGACTCAACTGGCAAATCGGGCAGCGCCGCACCTCGCCCGCTCAACTCGTAACCCAGCCGCCGATCCGCCAGACGTGTCGGGCCACGGAAACCGGGAGTGATTTCCTGCAGGCCAAGCGTCTGCGCTACCCGCCCGCGTTGCCCGGTTGCCTCACTGACAATGCGTTTACTCAGCGCAGCGGCCTCTGTGATGCCGATGTCACGCAGTACATCGCCGGGCAATGCGTTCACCACAGCCGTAAAGAATTCCCCCTGAGGTGCCAGTTCTTTACCAGTCGTATCGCAAGGCGTGTAGCGATTGCCCTGCTTGACAAGAATCCGGCGTCGAGTGGTGGAGCGCTCGCCCACGCCCTCCAGCAAGGGCCCGCCAAACGCACCATCCCTGATTTCAATCCGCAGGTCAGCAGGCCATCCCGGCAGCTGCTTCAACCCATGCAAAGACAGTTTCAGCGTGTCGGGGCTGCCCGCCCTCGATTGCAGAAAAAAGCCCTCCAGGGCCTGATTGATCCGGGTTTGCTGCAAATAACCACGCGCCCTTCCGGCAATATTCACAGGGATTGACTGCGTTGTTTGCATTGCCCCCAATTGCTCCGCACTGGCTTCAAGCAGTAACTCGCGGGCTGCTGCTCCGGTCATCCCCGGGAAATCCCTTCTTATCAGTTGCACCAGAGGGTCATTGCTGGCTTCGCGCACTTGATTGAGACGCTCAAACAGCAACGGCGCAGACTCGGCGTTCATCTGCATCACACGCTCGTTCAGCGCGAAACGTTCAACGGTATCCGTCAACGCTCCGGGCGGTGGCTGATTCTCAAGATGCAACGTGGTGAGCAACGCCTGATCAGTACCGGTTACGCTCAGAACGTCTTCAACGGCTTGCGCGGACAAATCCGTCACCGAGTAGCCCAGACGCCGGAACGAGGTTTTCAAATCCCACAGCAACGGGTTTTCACCTTCATGTCGCCAGGCGCCTGCACTGTTGTGCTCCAGTTTTGGAGAAAAACGCCTGCCGCGAGGCGGCTTGATTCGCCATTTATTCAGTGCAGTGTCCAGCTCTACCCGATAGAACCGGCCTTGCAACCCGATGTATTTGACGCCTTGGTGTTCAAAGATACCTTCTGCGCTGGGCGTCGCACCCGTCGGCAGCGTGATATCGACAGCGAAGGGCTTGGGGTCCACCGACCATAGGCGCATCTGGCCATTGTCCAGCTTGACCGGGATCATATTGCCCACAAACGAGGAGTCCTTGATCGCTGGCAGTTCACCTGAAGACGCGGCTTTACCCGCAGCAGCAAACACTGCAAGCATTGCCAGGTTTTCCGCAACGCTGGCCAGGTGTTCAAGGGCCTGATCCATATCGCCGAGCGCCCATGCTTCGACGCCTTCAAAGGTATCGACCAGCAGTTGCGCCCCCGCGACGACCATCATGAGTTCGCCCAGCACCGGCACGAACAAAGCAGCCAGATTGGCCACGTTCATGCCTAACGCCAGGCAGTGAGCCAGCCGCGCACGACGTGACGCTTCATCTTCATCGCCGGTAGGCACAGCCAACGCTCTGGCATCGTCCTTGATGCGCAGCATTCGCTGAAAATACAAATACTCCAGCAGTGGATAAGGAATGGTCTCGGCGATCGGTTGCAGATCGGCATCTGCATCGACCTCTGGCACCAGCCACATTCTGGGTATCAACCCTGTATCCCCTGGCACCCGACGCTCGCGCATCGGCGTCAAGCACGCACGAAGCCTGCCGAGAAACTCGGCCCTGCGCCGCTGCGCAATAAAACCGGAGAAATAACGCTGATAGTCGCCAGCCCTCAGTTTTGTGCGCAGCTCTTTCACGAACTGATCCAGTGAATCGTATTCCTTGAGGGGGGCCGTCGGGTCGCCCGGCATATACACCACACAGCCGCTCAGGCTGCGGGCCTGGAACACCAGAACGTCGCGCACGGAAAAACCGAGCAGCGTCAGATGCTGGATATCCAGGGCCTGCGCCCGCCCCTGCTCCGCCCGGTGCCCGATGGCTGACAGGACTGAACGATAAGCCTCCCAGGAAAGCACATCGCGCCCTTGCATGTAGGCAAGGTGCGCCTCGACATACAAGGCATTACGCACTTGATGACTCAGCACATCCTTGATCTGCGTAGTACCCAGCGCACCCGTCGCCAGCGGGCCTGAAACCGGCTCCAATACAGACTTGAGATGATTCTGGTATTGACCGCCAATATCCAGGCTTCGACATAACGCCATGAACTTCGCTGGCGATACCTTCAGGGCATGAGGGTAACTGGCACCCGAAGCGAAGTTCGCAAGATTGGGCTTGCCGTGATAAATCACCGAGTCGCCAGTGACTTCATCAACCTCCTCCTGATGGTAGTTCTGCAACGCAGCTTCCAGTAACGATTGCACGGTAAAGCGGCGCTCCACCAACTTGCTTGGCAGCGGCAACCAAGTGTCCGCAAAACGGACATGGCGAAAGTGATCACGGTCGATATCCAGGCCCGGCCCGAATGCCTCGTTGAGCGCACGGGTCAGTAAAGGGCGGGCGAAGGCCATTAGATCCTGCATACCGCTCAGGGCCTTGCTCACCTGCTCGCGAAGGTGATGGCTGCGCAACATGTCGCGATGCAATCGCTGACGCAGTTCAGCGGTGGTATAGACGTACCAGGATGGCAGGGTATTTTTGATGTGACGCTGGTGGGGTTGGATTACAGGTTTTCTCATTGCATGACTCCTATAGAAGAGTCTGCACGTGATCAGGTTTAGTCGTGCCTAAGGGGGTAGATAGTTAATACCAGCATGGGGCTTTGCGGCTTCATGCCAGGCCATACACTCCGGCTATCCCTTTAGAAGATCGTACCGAAGCCCTGAAACGGCGTTGTCGTTCAGCAAACACTGGACGTGCGGGACCGGATTCATCCGGGAAAAGGCCAGTGCATCCGGCACATCATCGTCGGCTGGAATGCAGCCTTCCCGGATAAATCCGGTCCTACACAGACTGTGTGAAAACGTAGCGAGCGACGGCAAGACAAGGCAAAAACAGGCGAAAAACGGCCGGGGTCGCGTCCGACTCTAGGTGTTCTAAATGAGCATTTTTCGCCTGTTTTTAACGCAGTATTGTGCGCGTAGCACCGAAGGTGCCCAGCCTGCAGTAGTTTTCACACAGTCTGCACAGGTCCTGTGTAGACTCAGATAAATTTAGTGTTATTTGCCAAGCAATCGCCCAGAGCCCCCGACAGCGCTCGCCCGCAACCTTCAGCAGCGCCTACAGGTGTGGTGCTTGCTGCGCTAAGATGCACGCCCCCGCACACAAGCCGAGCCATACCGTGACCATCACCCGCCATGCCCAGATCGACTGGGACGAACAGGGCAACCCTCTTTCCCGGGAGTTCTCCGACGTCTACTTCGCGACCGGGGCAGGCCTTGAAGAAACCCGACACGTATTTCTGGTGCAAAACGATCTGCGTGATCGTTTCAGCGCATTGCCGTTGGGCGGTCGGTTGGTGATTGGCGAGACGGGCTTCGGGACCGGGCTGAATTTTCTCTGCGCCTGGCAACTGTTCGCCGAGTGCGCCCCCGCATCGGCCCGACTGCACTTTGTCAGCGTCGAAAAATTCCCGCTGAGCCAGTCAGACCTCAAGCGCGCCCTCGCACTGTGGCCAGAGCTGTTGCCCTTTTCCGAGCCGTTACTGGAGCAGTATGTGGCGGTGCATGAGGGTTTTCAGCGTCTGGTGTTCGACGACGGACGCGTGACGCTGACCCTGCTGATCGGTGATGTGCTGGACATGCTGCCGCAGCTGGACGGGCAAATTGACGCGTGGTTTCTGGATGGCTTCGCTCCGGCGAAAAACCCGGAAATGTGGACACCCGAGTTGTTCGCCGAACTGGCCCGACTGGCTGCGCCGAACTCGACGATTGGTACCTTCACCAGTACTGGCTGGGTACGCCGTGCGCTGAATGCCGCACGCTTCAAAATGAAGCGAGTGCCTGGCATTGGTCACAAATGGGAAGTGCTGCGCGGCACCTTCCTTGGCTGGCCGGAAGAGGCACCGCCAGTGCCAGCGAGCAAACCCTGGTTCTCCCGCCCTGCGCCGCTGACCGGCGACCGGAAAGCACTAGTCATTGGCGGCGGCATGGCTGGCTGCACCACCGCTGCAAGCCTTGCGGCAAGGGGCTGGCGAGTGACCTTGATAGAACGCCACAGCGACCTTGCGCAGGAAGCGTCGGGTAATCCACAAGGTGTGCTTTACCTGAAGCTATCGGCCCACGGCACGGCGTTGTCGCAACTGATACTCAGTGGTTTTGGTTATACCCGGCGCATTCTCGAACGTCTGCAAAGGGGCGTGGACTGGGATGCCTGCGGTGTGTTGCAACTGGCCTTTAACGACAAGGAAGCCCAGCGCCAGGCGCAACTGGCGGCGGCGTTTCCTGAAGAGTTGTTGCATCAGGTTGATCAACCGGCCGCCGAAGCACGCAGTGGCATAGCGCTGGAAAATGGCGGTTTGTTCTTCCCTGAGGGGGGCTGGGTGCATCCGCCAGCCTTGTGCCGTGCGCATGTCGGCCACGAAAATATTCGTTTGCAAACTCATCGAAACATCGTCGAACTGCGCCGTGAATCAGGCCAATGGCAAGCATGGGATGGCGAGGAGTTGCTGGATCAGGCAGAAGTCGTAGTGCTTGCCGGAGCAGCCGACATCAGGCAATTCCCCTTGAGCGCTTCGTTACCGCTCAAGCGTATTCGCGGACAGATCACGCGTTTAACGCAAACCGAGGCCAGCAAAGCGCTGAACACAGTGGTCTGTGCTGAAGGCTACGTCGCTCCGGCAAGGTTGGGTGAACATACCTTGGGGGCCAGTTTTGATTTCACCAATGAAGACTTGAGCACCACGACGGCCGATCATCTGGGCAATCTACAGTTATTGCAGGAAATCTCGGCGGACTTGAGTGAGCGTCTCGGTGTCGCTGGTTTGTCGGCAGAACAGTTAGAGGGGCGAGCTGCTTTCCGGTGTACCAGCCCGGACTATCTGCCGATCATCGGGCCGTTGGCGGACAGGGACGCGTTCGTCCAGGCTTATGCCGCCCTTGGCAAGGACGCTCGGCAGATCCCCGAAACGCCCTGCCCTTGGCTGGATGGTTTGTACATCAATAGCGGTCATGGCTCTCGTGGCCTGATCACCGCGCCCTTGTGCGCCGAGCTACTTGCCGCTTGGCTCGACAATGAGCCGCTGCCATTGCCCCGCAGTGTGGCTGAGGCGTGTCATCCGAATCGGTTTATGTTGCGGGAGTTGATTCGGGGGAAATAGTTACGACTTGGCTTGGCCTGGTCGCGCTCGGGTTCAGTGTACATATCCGTTGATGAGGTAACGGCTAGTATTGGTTGCGCTTTTACAGCGCGTCACTTTCGAAAATCCGGAAGCCGGCCCAGACAAAAGTAACCAAAGCGCTCTTGCCCCACCACTGGGTGCCTCGCTGGTGCTCGGCATGCCCGTAATCCGACATTGCTGCGTGGGGCCGCCGCCACCGGCCATCCATGGCCTGAGGCGGCTAAACCGGCATCCCTGCCGGTTAGCCCCACGCAGCAATGTCGAATTCCGGCCGGCGTGGTTTAACGGGGCGCCTCAGATCAAAATCAAAAGCAGATCAAAAACAGCGGTTTCACCGCGGAACGGTAGGAGCGAACTTGTTCGCGAGACGTCACCACAACCAACGCATTTGACATCTGACACACCGCTTCGCAGCCTTCGGCAGCTCCTACAGAAAACCGGAAAGCTCACACAACCAGGTCGGCTGTCAGGCCGCCGCGCTTCTGATTTTGATCTGAGGCGCCCCGTTAAATCACGCTGGCCGAACGCAGATTCTGAAGCGTGGGCAACCCGGCAGGACGCCGGGTTAGCCGCATTGGGCCATGGATGGCCCGTTGCGGCGGCCCACGCTTCAGGATCTGCGGGCGGGTACACCGAGCACCAGCGAGGTGCCAAGTGATGGGGCAAGAGCGTTTTGCTTACTTTTGGGCTCTTTTCAAAAGTGAGGCGCTGTAAAAGCGCAACCAATATCAGCCATGAACGCAAAAACGGATATGTACACAATATTGCTATCCTCCCCTCCCAACCCGCCAATCGAGCCCCCCATGCTTGAAGTAAAAAATGTCTTCAAGAGCTACGCCACTGCCCAAGGTCCACTGGCAGTTTTGCGTGGAGTGGATTTATCTCTGCAGAAAGGCAGCAGTCTCGCCTTGATGGGCGAATCCGGCAGCGGCAAAAGCACGTTACTGCATATGGTGGCCGGCCTTGATCAGGCCGACGAGGGGCAGATCGAGATTGCCGGGCAGCGGCTGGATCTTATGAGCGAATCACAACTCGCCAACTGGCGCCGTACGGAAATCGGCCTGGTGTTTCAGCAATTCAACCTGATCGGCAGCCTCAAGGTTGAAGACAATCTGGCATTTCAGGCGCGGTTGGCCGGGCGTTATGAGCCGCAATGGCAGGCGCAACTGGTGGAACGACTGGGTCTTGGTGACTTGCTCAAACGCTATCCCGAGCAACTGTCAGGCGGCCAACAACAGCGGGTTGCGATTGGCCGGGCGCTGGCGTCTCGACCGGGTCTGCTGCTGGCCGATGAGCCCACCGGCAACCTCGATGAAGCCACCAGCGATGAAGTCCTGCAATTGCTCCTGGACCTGCTGGCCGACAGCTCCATCAGCCTGTTGATGGTCACCCACAGCCCTCGAGTGGCCGAGCGACTGGCTCAGAAAGTGATCCTGCATCATGGCCGTCTGGCAACCGAGAGCGGTCGCTGAAGTGCGGGTTTTCTACTGGACGCTGCGGGCCCTGCTCAGCCACTGGCGACGTCACCCGGTGCAGTTTTTCAGCGTACTGACGGGACTGTGGCTGGCCACTGCGCTGTTGACCGGTGTGCAAGCGCTCAACAGTCAGGCGCGGCAGAGCTACGCCCAGGCCAGCCAACTGATCGGCGGCGAACCGCAAAGCAGTCTGGCCACCGCCAACAACGGGGCGTTCTCGCAGGACGTCTTTATCAGTCTGCGCCGTGAGGGCTGGCCGGTGTCGCCCGTGGTACAGGGCCGGATCTCCCTTCGAGGGCTGGAAGGCCGCCGTGTGCAACTGATGGGCATTGAACCGGTGTCATTGCCCAGCGGTACAGCGGTGGCCGGACAGACACTTGATCTGAACGGGATCGTTGATTTCCTCACCCCACCCGGCCAGACCTGGATCGCGACCCAGACACTGCAAGCGCTGGGCCTACATGAGGGGCAACAACCACTGACCAGCAACGGCCAGCGCCTGCCACCGCTGCACAGTCGAGTCGGCATGGCGCCCGGCGTACTGCTCACGGATATCGGCTTCGCTCAGCCATTGCTGCAGATGCCCAATCAAGTGTCACGTCTGCTGCTGCCCAAAGACTTCGCCGCGAGCAATCCGCCTTTACCAGCTGAATTGAACGGCCTGCTTCAACTGAAGAAAAGCGGCGAAGAGAACAATCTGACGCGCCTCACTGAAAGTTTCCACCTGAACCTGAACGCATTGGGCGTGCTGGCCTTCATCGTGGGTCTGTTCATTGTGCATGCGGCCATCGGTCTGGCGCTGGAGCAGCGCCGGGGTCTGCTGCGCAACCTTCGCGCCTGCGGGGTCAGCGCCAGAATGCTGATTGCAGCGCTGGGCATGGAGTTAGGGGTTTTGGCCCTGCTCGGCGGGCTGCTCGGGATTGCCAGTGGCTATCTGTTGGCGAGTCTGCTGCTGCCCGATGTTGCTGCCAGCCTGCGCGGCTTGTATGGCGCTGAGGTCGCCGGGCAACTGAGCCTGAGTCCGGTCTGGTGGCTGGGCGGCCTTGGCTTGAGTGTGTTGGGTGCATTGCTGGCTGGCGTCAGCAGTTTGCTGCGTGCGGCGCGCCTGCCCTTGCTGGCACTGGCCAACCCACAGGCCTGGCATCAGGCCCACAGCCGCTGGTTGCGCCGCCAGGGCTGGGTGGCTGGCGGTGCCGCAATCATTGCACTGGCCGCACTGGTGCTGGGTGACAGCCTCGCGGCTGGCTTTGTGTTGACAGGTGCCCTGCTGCTGGCTGCGGCTCTGGGCCTGCCGGTGGTGCTCAACAGTCTGCTCAAGGTGTTACTGGGGCGCAGTCGTTCAGTATTGGGCCAATGGTTTCTGGCTGATTGCCGTCAGCAACTGCCCGCCCTGAGCCTGGCATTGATGGCCTTGCTGCTCGCGCTGGCGGCCAATATCGGAGCTGGGAGCATGACGTCCGGCTTCCGGCAAACCTTCGGCAACTGGCTGGAACAAAGGCTGACTGCCGAGTTGTACGTCACCCCGCAAAATGCCGCCCAAGCGCCCGAGCTGCAAGCCTGGCTCGCGCAGCAACCCAGCGTTGGCGCGATACTGCCTAACTGGCAAGTGGCGGTTCAACTGGAGGGTTGGCCAGCGGACCTGTTCGGCGTGGTGGATCATTCAACCTACCGCGAACATTGGCCACTGCTGGAGGCCGCCAGCGGCGATCCGTGGGACCAACTGGTCCAGAGTGATAGCGTGATGATCAGCGAACAACTGGCCCGTCGCCTGAAACTGAGCGTCGGCGAAAGCCTGGTGATTCCCGCCCCGGACGGCCAGTGGACGCCACGCATCGTGGGTGTCTACGCCGACTACGGCAATCCCAAAGGCCACTTGCTGGTCAACGCGCAACGCTTGCTGAGCCACTGGCCACAACTGGCTGCCAATCGCTTCAACCTGCGCATCGATCCGGCCGTCGTGCCCGCGCTGGTCAGCGAGCTGCAACGACGATTCGCGCTGGACGACAACCACATCATTGATCAGACCCAACTCAAAGGCTGGTCCACGCAGATCTTTGAACGCACCTTCGCGGCTACCGCCGCGCTGAACAGCCTGACCCTCGCCGTCGCGGGCATCGCATTGTTCATCAGCCTGCTGACCCAGAGTCAAAGCCGCCTCGGCCAACTCGCGCCGTTGTGGGCGCTGGGTGTCACACGTCGCCAGTTGATGCTGCTCAACCTCGGCCAGACCTGGTTGTTGGCGGTACTGACACTGATCCTGGCCTTGCCACTGGGCTTGCTGCTGGCGTGGTGCCTGGATGCCGTGATCAACGTGCAGGCCTTCGGCTGGCGCTTGCCGCTGCATATCTTCCCGATGCAGCTCCTGCAATTGGCCGCGCTGGCACTGCTTGCCACCCTGCTCGCCTCTGCATGGCCACTGTTGAAGCTGTCGCGCACTCGCCCTGCCGACCTGCTGAGGACCTTTGCCAATGAAGCTTAACTGGCTGGTACCGCTGATTCTCCTGGCCCTTGTTGGCTGTGATAAACCTGCCGAGCCAGAACAGGGCTTCGCCGGTCTGGGCACTCAGGCAGAACAGTTCACCCCGGTCACGCCGGGCCGCCAGTTCGCCTTTCCGAAGGATCACGGCCCGCATCCGGGATTCCGCATCGAATGGTGGTACATCACCGCCAACCTCAAGGACGAGCAAGGGCAGGACTTCGGCGTGCAATGGACGCTGTTCCGCAATGCATTGCGCGCGGGTGCCGAGGGCTCGGGCTGGAATGACGGAACGATCTGGATGGGCCACGCCGCGGTGACCTCGGCCACGCAACACTACGCGGCGGAGCGCTATGCACGGGGGGGTATCGAACAGGCAGGTGTAAATCTCACGCCATTTTCAGCGTGGATCGACGAGTGGGCACTGCGTAGCGATTCGACCACGGCAGACCCGTTGGCCGACATACAATTGCAAGCAAAAGGGCCGCAGTTCGCTTATCAGCTCCACCTGACAGCCAGCAAGCCGCTGGTGCTGCAAGGCACACAGGGCTTCAGCCAGAAATCCGAACAGGGTCAGGCTTCGTATTACTACAGCCAGCCGTACTTTCAAGCCGACGGCGAACTGACTATCGCTGGCAAACGTTATCGCGTCAGCGGCCCGGCGTGGCTGGACCGGGAATGGAGCAGCCAGCCGTTGACCGCCAACCAGACCGGCTGGGACTGGTTCTCCGTGCATCTGGACAGTGGCGAAGAGTTGATGCTGTATCGCATGCGCCAAAAACAGGGCGAGCCCTACCTGACCGGAACATGGATCGGTGTCGACGGCAATACGCAGTTGTTGAGCGGCAGGGACATCAGCCTGTCGCCGTTGGCCAACACCCGCGTTGCGGGTCATGACATGCCGACCCGCTGGTCGGTAAAAATCCCTGGCAAGGATCTGGAAATCATCACCGAAGCCCTGAACCCCAAAGCCTGGATGGACCTGCAGATCCCCTACTGGGAAGGCCCGATTACCTTGAGCGGCAGCCACAAGGGCGTGGGCTATCTGGAGATGACCGGGTATTGATGGCTGCACGCCTAGAGTGCAAGTGCCTTGGATGATCCTCTGTAGGAGTAGAGCTTGCTCGCGATATGGCTGGACTCGATTTCGGGTAGACCGCGGTGTTCTTATCGCGAGCAAGCTCTGCTCCCACGGGGTAATGCATTGCAAAGTTCATACAGGAATTGAACCCAAATCTAGCCCGCACTGAAGCCCTTATAACCGATTGATCTAAAACTCCCCCGTTTCCCATGGGTCAGTTTCTGGGTGGCTGCACTTTCTCAGCCACCTTCCCCAACGGAAAACCGGTAAGGACTTATGTGCGGATTAGCAGGTGAACTACGTTTCGACCATCAACCAGCGGATCTGGCCGCTGTTGAACGCATTACCCATGAGCTGGCGCCTCGCGGCCCGGATGCGTGGGGGTTTCACAGCCAGGGGCCGATTGCCCTTGGTCATCGCCGTCTGAAAATCATGGACCTGTCGGACGGCTCTGCGCAGCCGATGATCGACAGCCATCTGGGCCTCTCAATGGCTTTCAACGGTGCGGTGTATAACTATCCGGAACTGCGGACCGAGCTACAAAACCTGGGTTACCAGTTCCATTCCGAAGGCGACACCGAAGTGTTGCTCAAGGGCTATCACGCCTGGGGCGTGGACTTACTGCCCAAGCTCAATGGCATGTTCGCCTTTGCGATCTGGAATCGCGACAAGCAGGAGCTGTTCATCGCTCGTGACCGACTGGGCGTCAAGCCGCTGTATTTCTCGCGCACTGACAAGCGCCTGCGTTTCGCATCGACGCTGCCAGCCCTGCTCAAAGGTGGCGACATCAGCGGCATGCTCGACCCGGTGGCACTCAATCACTACCTGAACTTCCACGCAGTGGTCCCTGCCCCGCGCACCTTGCTAGCCGGTGTCGAGAAGCTTGCACCTGCCAGCTGGATGCGCATTGATGCCCACGGCAAGACCGAGCAGAAAGTCTGGTGGCGCCTGCCTTACGGCCCGCATGCCGACGAAGCCAACCTGACGCTGGAAGACTGGCGTGATCGTGTGCTCGACAGCACCCGCGAAGCGGTGGCAATTCGTCAACGTGCGGCGGTTGATGTCGGTGTATTGCTTTCCGGCGGTGTCGATTCGAGCATGTTGGTCGGTCTGTTGCGTGAAGTCGGCGTCGAGAATCTGTCGACCTTCTCCATCGGCTTTGAAGATGCAGGCGGCGAGCGGGGTGACGAGTTTCAGTATTCGGACCTGATCGCCAAGCATTACGGCACCAACCACCATCAGTTGCGCATTCAGGAACACGAGATTATCGAGCAGTTGCCTGCGGCGTTTCGCGCCATGAGCGAGCCGATGGTCAGTCACGACTGCATCGCGTTCTATCTGCTGTCCCGCGAAGTGTCCAAGCACTGCAAAGTGGTGCAAAGCGGCCAGGGCGCGGACGAACTGTTCGCCGGTTATCACTGGTATCCGCAAGTGGATGGCGCTGCCGATCCGGTTGCGGCTTATCGCGATGCGTTTGTCGATCGCAGTTACGACGAGTACGCAGCCACCGTGCAGCCTAAATGGCTGACTGCCAATGACGCAGCGGGCGATTTCGTCCGTGAGCATTTCGCTCAGCCAGGTGCTGATGCGGCGGTAGATAAGGCGTTACGTCTGGACAGCACGATCATGCTGGTTGATGACCCGGTCAAGCGCGTGGACAACATGACCATGGCCTGGGGCCTGGAAGCACGTACGCCGTTCCTCGACTATCGCCTGGTGGAACTGTCGGCGCGCATTCCCGGCAAATTCAAGCTGCCCGACGGCGGCAAACAGGTGCTGAAAGAAGCAGCGCGCCTGGTCATTCCTTCGGAAGTGATCGACCGCAAAAAAGGTTACTTCCCGGTACCGGGCCTCAAGCATCTGGAAGGTGCGACGCTGGGTTGGGTACGCGACTTGCTGGTTGACCCAAGCCAGGATCGTGGCCTGTTCAACCCGGCCATGATCGACAAACTGTTGACCAACCCGGAAGGTCAACTGACGCCTCTGCGCGGCTCCAAGTTGTGGCAGTTGGCAGCGCTGAACCTGTGGCTCAGCGAACAAGGACTCTGATTAATGAAACAGCACTCGACGACCTACAGCCAGCGCCTGTTGCGCGGCCAGTCGCCTTCGTATGAACGGCTTCAAGCGCGCTTTGCAGAGGACGGCAGCGACAACGAAGCCAAGCCGCTTGCCCTGCATTGCGGCTGGGGCCGACTGCTGATCGGCCATACGTACCCTGACCCGGCCGCACTGGCCAACGAACTGCTCAACGAGAAACCTGGCGAACGCGATATTGCGTTGTATGTCGCGGCCCCGCAGCAGGTACTGGCTCAATCGCCTCAGCAATTGTTTCTCGACCCGTCGGACACGTTGCGCCTGTGGTTCAGCGATTACCGTCCCGCGCAGCGAGTGTTTCGCGGCTTTCGAATTCGTCGGGCGCAGAACAGTGCCGATTGGCAGGCCATCAACAATCTGTACATCGCGCGGGGCATGCTGCCCATCGACCCCGAATTGCTGACCCCGCGTCATCAGGGCGGGCCGGTGTATTGGCTGGCCGAGGACGAAACGACTAACGCGGTGATTGGCAGCGTCATGGGCCTCAATCACCATAAAGCGTTCAACGATCCGGAAAACGGCAGCAGCCTCTGGTGTCTGGCCGTAGACCCGCAATGCACGCGCCCCGGTGTTGGCGAAGTGCTGGTGCGTCACCTTATTGAGCATTTCATGAGCCGTGGCCTGAGTTATCTGGACCTGTCGGTGTTGCATGACAATCAGCAAGCCAAGGCGCTGTACGCCAAGCTGGGCTTTCGTAACCTGCCGACTTTCGCCATCAAGCGCAAAAACGGTATCAACGAAGTGCTGTTCCTCGGCCCGGGCCCGCAGGCGGACTTCAATCCATATGCGCGGATCATTGTCGAAGAAGCTCATCGTCGCGGTATTGAAGTACAAGTCGATGACGCTGAAGCAGGCTTGTTTACCCTTGCTTATGGCGGACGCCGAATTCGTTGCCGGGAATCGTTGAGCGACCTGACCAGCGCAGTCAGCATGACTTTGTGCCAGGACAAAAGCCTGACCCACAAAGCCCTGAAAGCGGCAGGCCTGAAGTTACCTGCGCAACAACGGGCCGGTGACGACGAGGCTGATCGGGCGTTTCTTGAAGCGCATCAGCAGATTGTTGTCAAACCGCTGGACGGCGAACAGGGTCAAGGCGTTGCCGTCAATCTGCAGACCGTCGAAGAAATGCACGGCGCCATCGAGCGCGCCAAACAGTTCGACACCCGGGTCATTCTGGAAAGCTTCCACGAGGGGCTGGATCTGCGCATTGTCGTGATCGGCTTTGAAGTGGTTGCCGCAGCCATCCGCCGGCCGGCAGAAGTGGTGGGCGATGGTCGCCACACCATAGGCCAGTTGATCGAAGCCCAGAGTCGCCGCCGTGCGGCAGCGACCAGTGGCGAAAGCAAGATCCCCATGGACGAAGAAACCGAACGCACGGTGCGTGATGCCGGTTACGAGTTCGGCAGCGTGTTGCCCATGGACGAACGTCTGGCGGTACGCCGCACTGCCAACCTGCACACCGGTGGCTGTCTGGAGGATGTAACGTCGATTCTGCACCCGGTGCTCAGCGACGCCGCCATCCGCGCCGCCCGTGCGCTGGACATCCCGGTGGTGGGCCTGGACCTGATGGTCCCGGCCGCCGATCAGCCCGAGTACGTTTTCATCGAGGCCAACGAACGCGTCGGCCTCGCCAACCATGAACCGCAACCGACGGCAGAAAAGTTTGTCGATCTGCTGTTCCCGCACAGCTTGCCTGCGCACGTGTGAATAACCACGCTTCCACAGGCCGACGTTGAACCTGTGGGAGCGGATTCATCCGCGAAAGCGACAGGTCAGTCAGCACAAAGCCATCTGACACACCGCTTTCGCGAATGAATTCGCTCCCACAGGAGATCCGACTTCGGCCTCCAGCAGCACTATGTATCTCAGGAGTACCCCCATGACGACTGCAAAAACTATCCCCGAACCGGATCTGAACTACCTGCAGAAAGTCCTGTTGGAAATGCTCGCGATCCCAAGCCCTACAGGCTTCACCGACACCATCGTGCGCTACGTCGCCGAGCGCCTTGAAGAACTGGGTATCCCTTTTGAGCTGACGCGGCGCGGCACCATTCGCGCCACCCTCAAAGGCAAGCAAAACAGCCCTGATCGGGCGGTATCTGCCCACCTGGACACCATTGGCGCCGCCGTGCGAGAGGTGAAAGAAAACGGTCGCTTGTCACTGGCACCGATTGGCTGCTGGTCGAGTCGCTTTGCCGAAGGCAGCCGGGTCAGCGTGTTTACTGACCATGGTGTGATTCGCGGCAGCGTGCTGCCGTTGATGGCCTCCGGTCATGCGTTCAACACGGCTGTCGACGAAATGCCCATCAGTTGGGATCACGTCGAGCTGCGTCTTGATGCTTACAGCACCACCAAAGCCGATTGCGAATCTCTGGGTGTAGGTATCGGCGACTTCGTAGCGTTTGACCCGCTGCCGGAGTTCACCGAGAGCGGCCATATCAGCGCCCGCCACCTGGACGACAAAGCCGGTGTCGCCGCGCTGCTGGCCGCACTCAAAGCCATTGTTGACAGTGGTGCCGAGCCGCAGATTGATTGCCACCCGCTGTTCACCATCACCGAGGAAACCGGCACCGGCGCTGCGGGAGTGCTGCCTTGGGATGTCAGTGAGTTCGTCGGCATCGATATCGCGCCCGTTGCGCCGGGTCAGCACTCAAGCGAACACGCGGTCAGCGTGGCGATGCAGGATTCCGGTGGCCCTTACGACTATCACCTGTCCCGCCACCTGCTGCGTCTGGGCTCTGAGAATGAGCTGCCGGTGCGTCGCGACATGTTCCGCTATTACTTCAGTGATGCCCACTCAGCAGTCACCGCAGGTCACGACATTCGTACCGCGCTGCTCGCGTTCGGCTGTGACGCCACGCATGGTTACGAGCGGACTCACATCGATAGCCTGGCCGCGCTGAGCCGCCTGCTGGGTGCCTACATGCTCAGCCCGCCGGTCTTTGCCAGCGACGCGCAGCCCGCGCAGTCTTCGCTTGAGCGTTTCAGCCATCAGATCGAGCACGATGCGCAGATGGAAACCGATACCCGGGTACCGAGCGTCGATAGCCTGGTGGGGCAGAACCGGGAAGAAGTCGAGTAACGCTTAGAGCGGAAAAACACCTTCACGGGAGACTCTGTGTTTGCCTGAAAACACAGAGTCTCCCGTGGGAGCGAATTCATTCGCGAAGAGGCACGTACAGTCGCTATGGATTTATGTACTGGAACACCGCATTCGCGAATGAATTCGCTCCTACCCAGACGGTGTGAAAACGTAGCGAGCGACGGCAAGACAAGGCAAAAACAGCCGAAAAACGGCCGGGGTCGCGTCCGACTCTAGATGTTCTAAATGAGCATTTTTCGGCTGTTTTTAACGCAGTATTGTGCGCGTAGCACCGAAGGTGCCCAGCCTGCAGTAGTTTTCACACAGTCTGTACCGTTCGGGTTCACAACTTCCTCCTATCTGCGTCTGGGAAAATCTCCCTGCTTTTTTCAGACATCGGCACTATCATCGCCGGGAATTGATGCGAGAGCGCCCATGCTGATCCCCCACGACCAACTCGAAGCTGACACCCTTACCCGTCTGATTGAAGATTTCGTGACCCGTGACGGAACCGACAATGGCGACGAAACCCCGCTGGAAACCCGAGTCCTGCGTGTACGTCATGCACTGAGCAAAGGTCAGGCGGTGATTTTTTTCGACCTGGAAAGTCAGCAGTGCCAGCTCATGCTCAAGCACGACGTTCCAAAAGAATTTTTCGACTGATCATGAACTGGTGTCGGGTACTTCCCCTTCAACCTTGACCTTCGACTGACTCGAAAGCCTCTTGGCAATACGCTCATAGACTTCGGCCCGGTGAACCTTGACATGCCGTGGAGCTTCAATCCCCAAGCGTATCTGATTCCCGTGAATAGCCAGGACTTGTACGGTGATCTCTTCGCCGATCGAGAACACCTCTCCTGTTTCGCGCACTATAACCAGCATATCCCTGCTCTCTTATTGTTAACCGAAGAGCAGATTGCATGGCCTGTCTCCAGGCATCAATTGGCCTGGATAAATTCAGTAACGTCCTTCATCTCCGCCAGATTTAACTGACAGAAATGTCTTACTTAACGACGAATTAGGTAGGAAAACTTACTGCGCAGACCAACGCGGACCGAGCAGAATGATGCTCGCGCCAATGACGCAAAGTGCTGCGCCCAGCCAGTCCGATGTCAGGGGCCTGACCCGCTCTATGATTCCCAGCCAGGCTATGGACGCGATGATGTAGATCCCGCCATACGCCGCATAAGCACGCCCTGCGTACGCTGCTTCGACACGGGTCAGCAAGACTGCGAACACGGTCAGGCTGATCAACGCCGGAATCACCCAGAGTGCGCTTTTGCCCTGGCGTAGCCACATCCAGAATGCATAGCAGCCCGCGATCTCAAACAGCGCCGCGAGGAAAAACCACAGGTAATTGAGCACAGAGATTCTCTTCAACGGTTGCGATGGATGGCGGCAACCGTATCAGAAAACAGGGGATGTAACGAAAGGCATGCGGCCCAAGGACAGCATCCGTCAACACCATCACGGCTGAGCCGGAATACGATTTCATATGGGAGCGGTGCTTGGTCTGGACGGCTCCCACAGAGATTGCATTTCATCGCCGGTTATCTATTCCCTACCCTGCCGCGCCTTCGCCCGCATTTTCGCGCACATGCTCGTCATCTCGTCGTACAGCGCCTGGGGGTTTTTCTGCTTCAGTTGCCAGGCCATGCGCCCTTGTTCGTGGGGGAGGATCATGAATTCGCCTTGCGCGACGTGTTCGTAGATGTAATCGGCAATGTCCGAGGCTGTAATCGGCGAGCTTTCCAGCAACTTGCCAACTTGAGCTTTCATGGCCGGCGTTGGCCCACGGAAAGAATCCAGCAAGTTGGTCTGGAAAAACGACGGACACACGACATGAACGCTCACTTCCTGCGCACTCAATTCAACCAGTAAACTCTCGGAAAGAGCCACGACACCGGCCTTGGCGACGTTGTAATTGCTCATGGCAGGCCCCTGCATCAGGGCAGCCATGGACGCAATATTGATGATCTTGCCTTTGCTCGCTTCAAGCATCGGCAAAAAGGCCTTGCAGCCTTTGACCACGCCCATGAGATTGATCGCGATCTGCCAGTCCCAGTCTTCCAGAGACAGCTCATTGAAAAGGCCTCCCGAAGCCACGCCAGCGTTATTGACGATAATGTCGATACCGCCAAACTTCTCTTCGCACGCCTGAGCCAGCGCCGTCAGTTGACTGTAGTCACGCACGTCGCAGCGCTGAACGAAGCCATCACCACCGGCCTCCCGCACCACTTTCAGGGTTTCCTGCAAACCGCCATCGTTGACGTCAGACAGTGCCAGGCGCCAGCCTTCCCGGGCCCAGCGTAAAGCGATTTCGCGACCCAGGCCGGAACCTGCACCAGTGATCATGATGCGATTTTGCATAACAAACGCCTTGTGGTTAGGGGCTCATGTTTTTACAGCGTGAGCCCAGTGTAACCACGGAAATCATCACTTCTACCCACCATCAGGGCGCTGAATGACACGGGCAAACCCACGGCCTACGTGGGCTTGCGCCATAAACGGAAGATGACCCAGCCATACACTGCGGTGTTGACCAGCAGTACTACAGCACCCAGCCACAGCTGGATCTGCGGAGTCAGGCCTGCCGGATAAATCAACGCAATCAGATAGTGCTCGATGAATCCCCCGTCATACCCTTCCCCGCCCGCGCGGGCACGTAGCGCGTTCTCCAAAGGCGTAAGCGGACAGTAAAGATGAAAGAACTCCACCACTGCCCCCCAGATCATCGCCGGTATATGCAACGCCATCACCCAGCGCCAGCGCAAAACCAGCAGTCCGCCAGACAGCACGAACACGATAAACAGCAGATGAATGACCAATACAGCATCGGCGCCCAGACGATAGAGCATGTACATGTCCTCAAGCAAAACGGCGAAAACGGAAACAGCTCCAAGTGTTTAAAGTTCAACTTGATTTCGCTCACTATAAACTTTTTTCAAAATGTAAACTTTCTCACGTTTTCGATGGACTTTTTCCGAACGCCTACAGTCGGATCATTCAAGCAGCACAAACTTTATGCCATCGGGCGGAAGCTTGAACTGTTCTAGCCATTTACCAAGAACTAAGGAAGGAAATCATCATGGGCATCGGCACTATTCTTATCATCGTCCTGATTCTGCTGTTGATCGGCGGTCTGCCAGTCTTCCCGCACTCCCGCAGCTGGGGCTACGGTCCATCGGGCATCATCGGTACCGTCCTGGTGATTCTGCTGATATTGGTGCTGTTGGGACGGATATAACGTTCCCGCACCCGCAGTAAAACAGCCCCGCTTATAGCGGGGCTTTTTATTGGATTGATAACTAACCACTTTAAGCGCTTAACTATCAGATTCACTTTTGATCTAACCACTTGATGGCAAAGTGTCTGACAATTCGACATCACGACCGCCGTAAACCGCGATGACACCTATCAAACAAAATTCAACTACCTGATTTGGAATGCGTTTCTGTAGGAGTGAGCTTGCTCGCGATTGCACCTGGTCAGACGATGATTTTTCAACAGTGCTGCCGCTATCGCGAGCAAGCTCGCTCCTACAGGCCCGTGGTTACCGCGAGATATCGCGGTGTCAGGGACGCTGGGGCAGCTCATGGTAGTAACAACTCAACTCTATGATTGGAATGCTTGTTGACTGTAGGAGTGAGCTTGCTCGCGATTGCACCTGGTCAGACGATGATTTTTCAAAAGTGGGACCGCTATCGCGAGCAAGCTCGCTCCTACAGGGCGGTGTTTGCTGGGCGACAGCGCGGTGTCAAGGACGCGGGGCAGCTCCTGGCAGTAACAATTAAACTCTATGATTGGAATGCTTGTTGACTGTAGGAGTGAGCTTGCTCGCGATTGCACCTGGTCAGACGATGATTTTTCAACAGTGGGACCGCTATCGCGAGCAAGCTCGCTCCTACAGGGCCGTGT
>NZ_UWFN01000385.1 GCF_900602065.1 Pseudomonas viridiflava
CGNACATCTGCCGAGGTAATCAGCACTGCACTTCGGATACTGGGTATTGGCGTATTAACGCTGAGCTTGAGTGCCTGTGATTTAGTCGCAACACTTGTCAAGGAGGCCGCAGTCTCAGCCACCAGCCATCGCGGCTGGGATACGTTTACGTTCAAGGGGCAGCTGCCTGCGGAGTTTGGCATTGACGCCATCGCATTCTATGGCCCCAACGAGCCGGGTAAAGCCAGTTGTCAGGCCCAGTCATTTGAGCCCGGCAAGACCATCACTCGGCGTCACTCAAAGCAGTACACCGCTGAAATTCAGCCGCAGCCTCAGGCGTTTGGTTTTGAGATACCGCTGAGTTACTACAAGGGTCTGTGCGGGATGAGACTTGGGCGGGTGAAGCTGGAAATCAATGCGCGGTACGGAAAAGAGAAATGGCAAAAAACTTATGCAGACGGTAATTTTTTAATTAGCCAAAACGGCACCGACAAAACCCTCTCCTTCGGGAGGGCAAATGCTATCAATGTAAAAGCAGAGTGCAGCTTCACGTTCAAAGAAAGTGCAATGCATCTCGGCATAGCCAAGCTAATGCAGTGTAAATCTCAAGGATTAGATTTGCCAGAATCCGAATTAGCAAACAAAACCGTGCATCTCAATGTAAACGTTAGTACGGAGGAACGGCCCTACTACGACCATACATGGATCAAGTTCGACAATGGTTGGAAACCATGCCTCCCCAAAGAGGGTGGATGGATAAAGTGCCAATCCCCACCCGCGTTTAAAACTTTCGAAATGAACGGACAGACTTGCACTGTATTCCCCGGCTGCACGGAGTAAGCACTCATGTATCCCCAAACATCTTCCGAGATACTCAGCCCTGCCCTTCGGGTATTGAGTATCGGCGCATTGATACTCGGCCTGAGTGGCTGTGATTTAGTCGGAATATTGGCCAAGGAGGTTGCAGTTTCAGCTACCAGCCATCGCGGCTGGGATACGTTTACGTTCAAGGGGCAGCTGCCTGCGGAGTTTGGCATTGATGCCATTGCTTTCTATGTCCCCAATGAGCCGGATAAACCCAGTTGTCAGACACCGTCATTTGAGCCCGGCAAGACCATCACTCGGCGTCATACGCAACAGTACACCGCTGAGATTCAGGCGCAGCCTCAGGCCTTTAGTTTTGAGATACCGCTGAGTTACTACAAGGGTCTTTGTGGGATGAAGCTTGGGCGGGTGAAGCTGGAAATCAATGCGCGGTACGGAAAAGAGAAATGGCAAAACACTTACGCAGACGGCTACTTGCAAGTCCAGCGCAAAGCCGACTCACACTCGCACGATTTCACGGCAGCTGGAGAATTAGAACTAAATGCACTTTGCAGTTTCATGTTTCAAGAAAGCAAAATGCGCACTGGGATCGCAAAACTCATGTCATGTCGAGGAGCGATAGCAAATTTACCAACGAATAAATTAGCCAATAAAACAGCCACCTTAATTATCGAATCTAATCCGATCGAAAAACCATCAATGAGAAACCGCTGGATAAAAACAGAAGCAGGCTGGAAGCCATGTCAACCGACAGAAAAATCAAATCGATGCCAAGTACCACCTATTTTCAAAACTTTTGAGATGGACGGGCAAATCTGCACGGTCTATCCCAACTGCAAGGAGCAATAATAAAATGCCAATGATAGGCCCTAGGTTACAAGAGTCGTGCCCCCTGCGCGGTCACTGGGCCAGTTTCCGCCTAGTCGACGAACATGGAAAAGGAGAAACCTACTCCGGACTCACTTTCAAGGCTTACGACAGCCAAGGCCAAATTTATACGGGTAAAACTGACTCCGAGGGCTACGCAAAAGTGGATGACTTTTACCATGGCCCTTTATTTCTGGAGGTGAATTCACCTTTTGAATTTGGAGAAAAATGGTATGAAGACTTGCGAGACAGAGAAAGTTTTCCTATCCCATTAACAGCTCTTCAAGTTGCAGCAGAACAAACCCCCGCTGCCCACCGCAAACCCGGCGATCCGCATTTACCGCAAGTGCGCGCCAAGGAAGAAGAGGCCCTCTATTATCACGTTCAGGTACGGGACTTCGCGCTCAATTCAGCGGCAGCGCATTTGCCCGAGCACACGATCGACAAACACTTCCCCAGCCCTTTTCTGGTAGCGGAATGCAAAGCGCTATTTAAAAAGCGTGGCATAGAGGAAAAAGCGGGCATTCCATTGGCGCCCTGCCGACACCACGTGATTGAAGTGAAAGCCTTGCGCGCTTACAGCCCGATCTTTTCCCGGGACAAGGCCTTTTGCGCGTTGAACTGTTATCACCTGGCGGTGATGAGCACCTTTGTCTA
Organism: Pseudomonas viridiflava; assembly: GCF_900602065.1. Classification (GTDB taxonomy): domain Bacteria; phylum Pseudomonadota; class Gammaproteobacteria; order Pseudomonadales; family Pseudomonadaceae; genus Aquipseudomonas. Next base: position 2,329 of record NZ_UWFN01000385.1, read on the forward strand.
TGCACCATTCAATCAGGAGCGTGAGCATGACGAGCAGCCTGCACCGCCGCCCTACTACGGCGACCGGATTGCTTCGATTGGCCAGGTCCTGCACAACGAGCTGGCGCATCTGAAGAAACCGACACGGTTTAACAATGCGGGGCCTTTTCACTTGCTTTGCGAGGAGGTGCCGTACTCCAAACGTCTGGAAATCGTGCCTTGGGACAACGTTCGTTACACCAAAGAAAAGGATCAGGGCTGGGAGTTTCCAGAGAACACACATTTCCTGAATAACAGTTCAGACACTCAGGCTTTTATCACCCACAACGACAAAGTCGTTCTGATTTCCATACGCGGCACGGCGGGTGGCTGGGATGCATTACGAGACGCAGATGCGCGGCAGATTCCCTACGGCGATGGCCCTGGCCAAGCTCACCGAGGCTTCCATAACGCGTTTATATCTACCAAAAAATTTATCACTGACTACATGGGGGCTTTTTACACCGGGGAACAAAATATTCTCGTAGTAGGCCACAGCCTCGGCGGCGCAATTGCATTGCTGATGGCCGAATGGATGCGTCGTAAATACTCCGAAAACTTACAGCTCTACACCTTCGGCGCCCCCCGCGCCGCTGACGCCACGTTCGTCCGCGAAGCCAAAGACCTCACTCACCACCGCATGGTCAACCACAACGACCCGGTCCCCGGAGTACCCTTCACCTGGCTGGACTCTGAGTGGAAAACCCTGATCCCGTCTGCCGTGCTTAGCGTTGCCGCCGGGCCATTAGGCTTCGTGGGTATGGGAGGCGTCGTTGCCAGCCTCGTCAATATGGAAGGCGACGATTACGAGCACCACGGCGAGCAACGGCATTTCATACCGCGCAAACCCGGCG
>NZ_UWFN01000261.1 GCF_900602065.1 Pseudomonas viridiflava
GAATGCTGTAAGCGAACTGCGCCCCATAGTCGCTACTCCATTCAGCAGCCTTATCACTTTCCGCAGCCGTGCACTTACGCCACAGAACCAGGTTTTTGAGAAGCACTTTTCTATAGTCGCCATTTACTGGTGGTTCTATTGTGCAAGACATAATGCCTCGAAGAACGTTTGGATATGAAAAGGTTGGTGTCTGCCGCATTTGATTTAACTCATTCGTAAGGTAATCCTATTCTCAGGAAAGTGGAGTTGGCAAGGGTTTTTTTAGTGTAATTTAGTTGTCAGCTTAGTTGACGTAATTC
>NZ_UWFN01000260.1 GCF_900602065.1 Pseudomonas viridiflava
CGAACATTTTGCGCGCTTCATCTTCCAACGAAAGAATGTGCTCGTTGTGCAACTGCCGACGGACTTCGTCGGCACCGATTTCACGTTCAACTTCCTGTTTGATCGCATTGAAGCTGCGCTTCAGTCGGCCTATCCACAGGCCTGCGGTGCGTGCTGCGCCGGGCAGTCGCTCGGGGCCGAGCACCAGCAGGGCCATGAGGCCGATCAACAGCAATTCAGAGAAGCTGATACCGAACATGGTCTTAAACCTGGTCTTTGCGGGTCGGCTCTTCGACTTTGTGCGCCTGCGCATCGATGGTATGCGGCTGGTTCAGAGGCGAGCCCTGAGGCGCGGTATACGGT
>NZ_UWFN01000311.1 GCF_900602065.1 Pseudomonas viridiflava
GGTTTACAGGTTAATACGCATGATCAGGAGGTAACTGATCATGCCCTGGAACCAAGAGTCTCCGATGAATCAACGAATCAGACTGGTCGCTGACTGGCTTTCTGGTAACTACACCAAAAGCCAGCTGGCGCGCCGCTTTAACGTAAGCCGGCCTACCGTCGACAAATGGATCGGCCGGCACAATGGCGATTTAAAGTCCTTAGCCGAACTGTCCCGACGCCCTCACAACAGCCCCAATAAAACCGACGATGAGATCCTGGCCCGTGTGGTGGCGATGAAGGAGGCGCACGATAAATGGGGACCGAAGAAGCTTCTCGAGCTATTG
>NZ_UWFN01000258.1 GCF_900602065.1 Pseudomonas viridiflava
GGGCTGGGGTGTTCCAGCGGCCAGAGCCACACGCACAACCAGCCCGCGAGGGCGCCTGTGGGTAAGTCGATAAAGTGATGTTGATAAGTGGTCAGCACGGAAATGCCGTTCAGTGCAAACCAGCCGTGCACTGCCCAGCGCCGGAACCCCTGGGTATGCCGCTGGTACACCACCCACAGGATCACCAGCAGCGCGATATGCAGTGAAGGCGCCTGGTTGAAGGGTTTGTCGAAGCCCGCCAGCACCGCAAACAACCAGCCGAACACGCCATCCAGTTC
>NZ_UWFN01000257.1 GCF_900602065.1 Pseudomonas viridiflava
CAGCAAGGGTTCGATCAGGCCGAGAGAGGCGAATGTCATGGGAATACCGTAGGAAAAATTCAGCGCAAGGCGCGCAGTTTACCCTGTCCGGCCCGCCTCGGTTAGCTTGTACGCGCTGAGACGGTTTCCTGAGGGGGCGGTCTGCGCCATTGCGGCAAGCCGATCAGCACCACCCCGCTGATGATCACCACCATCGCCAGGCACTCGGGCAGACCGATCGTTTCGCCCGCGAACACGACACCCAGCAACACCGCTACCGCAGGGTTGACGTAGGCATAACTGGTTGCCGCCGCCGGACGCACGTTCTTGAGC
>NZ_UWFN01000253.1 GCF_900602065.1 Pseudomonas viridiflava
CATGTCAGACGTACGTCATTCCCGAGTGATCATTCTCGGTTCCGGCCCTGCCGGTTACAGCGCTGCGGTGTATGCCGCGCGCGCCAACCTCAAGCCTCCACTCATCACCGGCATGCAGGCTGGCGGTCAGCTGACCACGACCACTGAAGTCGATAACTGGCCGGGCGACCCGCATGGCCTGACCGGTCCGGTATTGATGGAGCGCATGCGCGAGCACGCCGAGCGTTTCGAGACCGAGATCGTGTTCGATCACATCAACTCGGTCGATCTGGCAGGCAAGCCGTTCAGCCTGCAGGGCGACAGCGCAACCTACACCTGCGACGCGTTGATCATCGCAACCGGTGCGAGCGCTCGTTACCTGGGTCTGCCCTCGGA
>NZ_UWFN01000356.1 GCF_900602065.1 Pseudomonas viridiflava
GGGCTGCGACTGTTACCTCACTTGCTCAGACTGACCCCGTAGAACGGTGTCAGCCCGAATGGACTGATCTTGAAGTCCTGCACTTCCTTGCGCATCGGCTGGGAAACCCTGGAGTTGGCAATCGGTGTGATCGGCACCTGCTGCTTGAGAATGTGCTGGGCCTGTTGATACAGCTTGATGCGCTCGTCGCGGTTGGTCGTCAGCTTTGCCTGCTGTACCAGCTTGTCGTACGCCGGGTCGCACCATTTGGCGTAGTTGCTGCCTTTGACGGCGGCACAGCTG
>NZ_UWFN01000250.1 GCF_900602065.1 Pseudomonas viridiflava
GGCCGAGGTCGGGTACCCGATCGCCTCACCCCGGGCGGTCGGGTCGATACCCGCCGCCGTCAGGACCTCGGACGCGTGGGCACCGCCGCCGGTGAGCACGAACGGCTCGGTGTAGATCATGAAGCTGTCCATGAACCGCAGCATCACGGCGATCAGCAGCACACTTTTCATCTTCGGCAGTTGAATGTGCCGGAAGATTGCCCAGCTCGACGCCCGGTCGATCCGCGCCGCCTGATAGTAGACGTCCGGAATGGCCCGCAAACCCGAGTAGCTCAGCAACGCCACCAGGGATGTCCAGTGCCAGAC
>NZ_UWFN01000246.1 GCF_900602065.1 Pseudomonas viridiflava
AGCAGCCAGCGCAGCACGTCGAGTTCATGGATCAGCGTGTCGGTGATCGCCATGTCGGTCTTGTAGTTCTCGCCGACCCGCGGGTTGCGGTGCGCGCAGTGCAGCATCAACGGCTCGCCGATCTGGCCACTGTCGATCACCGCCTTGAGGGCGCGGTAGCCATGATCGTAAGGCCGCATGAAACCGACCTGCACCAGACGCCTGCCCCCTGCGATTTCGGCTTCGACGATGTGTCGGCAACCTGCCGCCGTGACCGCAAGCGGCTTTTCACAAAACACTGGCTTGCCCGCTGCGATGGCAGGCAGCACGTATTCTTCGTGGGTTGCGCCCCATGAGCAGACCAGCAC
>NZ_UWFN01000370.1 GCF_900602065.1 Pseudomonas viridiflava
GATGTCTCGGTGGTCGAGGCCGACGGCAGCGTCAGCCGCTTCACAGTACCGTTTTCGGCGGTGCCCGAGTCATTGCGACCCGGGCTGTCGCGCTACAGCATGGCGCTGGGCCGAAGCCGTGACTTCGGCGACCACGACCCGTTCAGCGAGATGACCTACCAGCGTGGCCTGACCAACAGCGTGACCGCCAACAGTGGCTTACGGGTTGCCGAGGGCTACCAGGCGCTGGTGCTCGGCGGCGTCTACGCCAGCACGCTCGGCGCATTCGGGTTGGATACCAC
>NZ_UWFN01000245.1 GCF_900602065.1 Pseudomonas viridiflava
CTTTGTTCAGGCGGTTGTAAGTGGCGTTAGTCATGGTGGAATCCTTTATCGAAGTAGGTAAGTAGTAAGTGGCGTCGTTCAACTTGAGGCCAGATTAAAGGTCTTCGAATAAAGGATAAATCGGCTGGAAAGCGTTTTACTGTCAACTCAAAGGGGACAGTTGCCAGTTTGGCATTATCACCGCTAGCGATCCGTAAAGCCGTCCTGAGCACGCAACACGACTAAGCTAAATCTGTACGCGGCGTTATCTCGATCGGGATTTTTGCTGTCCACTTGCCACCGCCGGACTGGAGTAAGCCGTATTTCGCAGGAGCGAAAGCATCATGAACGTCTGGCTTAAAAGTTTTGCATTGCCATGGTTACTGACTGCATCAGCCGCGTTCGCCGAGTATGGATGGACGGAGTACGACACCACTAAACCGCAGCAGCTCAGTGGGACGATTGATGCGTCAAGCTACTCCAACCCCTACGTCACGATGCGCCTCAGAACAGATGAGAAAACCTGGACGGTTATTTTGACGCCTCCAGCACGCATGAGATCCCACGGTGTTTCCGCAGATGGGCTTGCGGTAGGTAAAAAGGTTGATGTGACCGGGTACCGGGGTAAATTCAGAGTCGATGAAATGCGTGCTGACAGCATCACACTGGACGGCAAGACCGTTGTGCTGGATTGATGCGCTTGGCCAGGCAGCGGGCAGTCAGATAGGAGGTAATTTGTTGCCGAGAGGCTTGATGCGGCGATTCAGGCTTGCCGCCTCTCGCGAACAAGTTCGCTGTCATCAAAAACTGCAAACCATCGAATTGAAATGCGCTTTTTGTAGGCGCTGCCGAAGGCTGCGAAGCATTACTCCTGACATACCGCCATCGCAGCCTTCGGCAGCTCCTACAGAACCAATGTTTGCCGCAAGACAGCGCGATGCCGGGTCACCAGGGCCGAATTGCGCCGTGTCACCTACCGTGCAAACCTTCTTACACCCACCACACAAAGAATCACCGCAACCGTCACCCCCAGCATCCCGGCGCTTACCTGCTCATGCAGCAATGTCGCCGCTAACGCGAGCCCAAAAAAAGGCTGCAGCAGCTGCAATTGCCCAACAGCCGCAATTCCGCCTTGGGCAAGGCCGCGATACCAGAACACGAAGCCGATCAGCATGCTGAACAACGACACGTAGCCCAGGCTCAGCCAGGCAAGGGGGCTGATGGTCGAAAATGACGGTGGGCTCCGCAGCAAGCTCAGCGTTGCCATGACCGGTAGGGCCAATACCAGCGCCCAACTGATCACCTGCCAGCCCCCCAGCGCTCTGGACAATCTGGCACCCTCGGCATAACCCAACCCGCAGACCAGAATAGCCAAGAGCATCAGGATGTCTCCGGTGGCAGAGGCGTTCAAGCCTTGGGAGAAAGCGAAGCCGACCACCATCAAACTGCCGAGCACCGAAAAAAACCAGAAGGCAGGACGCGGCCGCTCGCCACCGCGCAGTACAGCGAAAATAGCTGTCGCCAGTGGTAGCAAGCCGAGGAAGACGATGGAGTGCGCGGACGTGACGTGCTGCAACGCCAGCGCGGTTAATAGCGGGAAACCGACGACCACCCCGATAGCGACGATCAACAACGACAGCAGTTGATGGCGGGCGGGACGCCGCTCCTTGAACAGCAGCAGCATGCACAGCGCCAGAATGCCTGCGATGGTTGCACGAATGACGGTCAGAAATACCGGGTCGAATTCCAGCACCGCTACGCGCGTAGCAGGCAATGAACCGCTGAAGATCACCACGCCGATCAGACCATTGATCCATCCTCGGGTGGCGTTTTCCATGGACGGGATTTTTGCAGTTGATGCTTGTTCCATGCGGGCCACACTCTGGTCGGGTTGCGTAAAGGCATCCTAGGGTCGAGTATCAGTACAATCAAAAAATTGTCATGGATACAGTTCCACATGCCATTGGCCCGTTACAAATCACTGGTGGATACTTTTGCGGCGGATATTCGTTCGGGACGTTTGCCGCCGGGCACACGTTTACCCACACACCGAACCCTGGCCACGGCGGAAGGTTTGGCGTTGGTTACGGCGTCTCGGGTCTACGCGGAGCTTGAGGCCATGGGCCTGGTGAGTGGTGAAGCGGGGCGCGGCACTTTCGTTCGTGAGACCTCATTACCACTGGGGCATGGCATTGATCAGCCAGAGGTGGCGACTGGCGTCATCGATCTCAATTTCAACTACCCGTCGTTGCCAGGCCAGGCCGATTTATTGCGCAATGCGTTGCGCCAACTCGCGTTGTCCGGGGATCTGGAATCGCTGTTGCGCTACCAGCCTCATGCGGGGCGTACCCACGAGCGGGCGTCCGTTGCGCGTCATCTGCACAATCGCGGGCTTACGGTTAAGTCAGAGCAGGTTTTGCTGGTCAATGGCGCTCAGCATGGTCTGGCGGTGGCGATGATGGCGCTGTTCAAACCCGGCGATGTGATCGCGGCTGATGCGTTGACCTATCCGGGCTTCAAGGTGTTGGCTGAATCACTAAGCCTGGAAGTTCTGCCTATCCCGGTCACGGCTTCAGGGCCTGATTTCGATGCTCTGGAAAAGCTTTGCCGAAAGAGAACGGTGCGTGGGATTTACAGCATGCCAACGCTGCATAACCCGATGGGCTGGGTGCTGGATATCGAGCAGCGCGAGCGTCTGGTGTCCATCGCCCGGCAACACGCGCTGCATATTATCGAAGACGCGGCTTATGCGTTTCTGGCCCCTAATCCTCCGCCGCCTCTTGCGGAGTTGGCACCGGAGCGCACGGTGTATGTGTCTGGCTTGTCAAAAAGCGTCGCTACCGGGTTGCGGTTTGGATTCATTGCCGCCCCGGTTTCGCTCGTCGGGGCGCTGGAGCGTGTCATCAGAGCGACGACCTGGAACACCGCCGGTGTGATGACCGCGATTGCCACCGGTTGGCTGGACGACGGCACAGTCAGCACGCTGGAAGCGCAGAAGCGTGCAGATGCCCAAGCCAGGCAATTGCTCGCCGATGAGCTGCTGTGCGGATTGAATTGCGTCAGCCATCCCTGTTCGTATTTCACCTGGCTGCCATTGGCCGAGGATGCGCGAGCGGATCAGGTTGTGGCGTCGTTGATGCGCGAGAACATCTCGGTGTCCACGGCGGAGCCGTTTGCGGTGTCTGCTCAGGTGCCGCATGCGATCCGTCTGGCGCTCGGCTCAGTGGACATGCCGACACTGCGTGCGGCACTGAAGAAAGTGAACTGGGTCGTTGGGGCTTATTCCTGAGTTGTGGATAACTTCAGCAGCCGTCGCAGTTGTTCGTGTTCCCAGATGCTCAGCAGCTTGACCGGGTCGGTGCCGTAGCGCTGCCAATGGTCCGCTGTCCCGAGATTACCCTCAGGAGATTGGCACGCCTCGCAGTAGCTCAGCATGTTGCCTTCACTGATCAGTGTGAGTTGCCAGCCATCTACCTCGACGTTGATGTACCCCTTGCGGGTGTTCACCGTGTGTAACGTTCGCGTTTCGAGGGCGATATCTTTCAGGAGTTGATAGACGTCCCGCGCAGTAAGGTCGGTAGTGGTTTTTGCCATGCAGATATTCTCTTGTTGAAACCCGTGCGGCGCTGCCTGAACATGCCTGCTCAAATCCGGGAAGATTACTTTACAAACGAGGGGCAGTGGATGATCGATTTCAATAACAAGGGCTTCTTCAAACTCAAGCAGAACGACGAGTACGCCGAGCGCGTGACCGCGTTATTGCTGGACGGGGAGCACGTGATTGATTCTTACAAATCCATGCGCGACGGCGTGGTGTTTACCAACAAGCGCATCATCGCCGTCAACGTGCAGGGGCTGACGGGCAGCAAGAAAGACTTTACGTCCTTGCCCTATAAAAATATCGTTGCCTACTCTATTGAAACCTCCGGCACCTTCGACCTGGACTCCGAGCTGGAAATCTACTTCTCAGCACTGGGCAAGGTGAAGTTCGAGTTCACCGGGAAGACGTCGATGGTGGAGATTTCGAAGCTTATATCCAAACATCTGTTGGGGTAGCAGTGGCTTGGATCCACCTCTGTAGGAGCTGCCGAAGGCTGCGATCAGGTGCATCTGACAGACCGCTATTCGCAGCCTGCGGCAGCTCCTACAGAATCAAGTCCGACGAAACCTTTGCAGGATGCTCCTCAAACCTGAAACCTGCCCACTGACTCACCTTTTCAAGGTTGCCCCATGATCAATATCCGGCCCATGACTGCCGATGACTTCGAGCTCTTCTGGCCCACTTTTCAAGGCGTGGTCGCTGCGCAGGAAACCTACGCCTACGATCCGCAACTGACGCGTGAACAGGCGTTGTACCTCTGGCTGGAAATGCCGCTGCACACCTTCATCGCCGAAGAAGATGGCGTGTTGCTCGGCAGTTACTACCTCAAAGCCAACGCGGCAGGTCCTGGTAGTCATGTCTGCAACTGCGGCTACATGGTCACCGAAGCCGCCCGCGGCCGCGGCGTTGCCCGGTTGATGTGTGAGCATTCACAAAAGGTCGCGACTGAAAACGGCTTCCTGGCCATGCAGTTCAATTCGGTAGTGGCGAGCAACGAAGTCGCGGTAGCGCTGTGGCAGAAGCTCGGGTTCGACATCGTCGGCCGCCTGCCGCGTGCTTATCAACATGCGCGCCTGGGGTTCGTCGATTGCCTGGTGATGTTCAAATGGCTGGCACAAGAGGCGCCGCAAAAACCAATGCTGATTGGGCGCAAGAATATTGAATCCGTGGTTTCGAGGCCTCGTCGTAAATAGGCTGTTTTCTTCAGCAATATTCAAAAGTCAGGCTTGAAATGGAATTTCCTGTGGGAGCAGTGCTTGGTCTGGGCGGCATTCCGACGATACATGAGACGCGTCAGGAAGACACACCGTCGGAATGCCGCCCAGACCAAACACCGCCCCCACAGGACTCTCGTTCGCTGCACAACTGTGCGATGTCATAGCAAGGCTGACCTCTGCTAACTCGAAGTCCCTCCTCAAAGCTCCAGCTGATCTGAACCTATCCCGAACGCTGTCGCGATTTTTTCTCGGGTCGCCTTGCGCGGCTTGGCGACCGTTTCCTGTTGTGCATAAGCAGGTTGGCTGATGCCCAATCGCTTGGCGACATCTTCCTGAGTCAGTCCCAAATGCTCACGCCAGGCGCGAATAGGTGAGGCACCATCAACGATGAGACTCACTACCTCATGGGGTATCAGGTCGCTGTGATTATTATGTTGCGCGACGTATTGCGCGTAAGGAATCACCACGAATGCCGGTTTTCCATCCGGGCCGTTGATGATTTGAACGTCAGTAGGTGCGTTCGTCACGTTTCTTGACCTCTTGTATGCTGACGATCCTGATTGCGCCATCCCAATCGAACAGGACGCGGTAGTCACCGACTCTCAGCCGATATCCATGTTCGTGCCGCACCAGCATCTTGACGTTGGGCACGTCCGGCATAACGGTAAGCCTGGTCACCGCATCGCGAATCTGGAGCTGATGCAGTGTGTGCAGTTTCAGGAGCTGCTTAACGGCCTTACGTGTCCAGTTAATGGTGTTCACAGGAAAAATATAGGTCTTTTATAAGTAATGCACGGATATTTACTTATAAAATTCATTTTGCCAATGATCAGACTCTTGCACGATGTTGCCAACGAATTTCTGCTTCCACAAAAAAGCCCGCAATAAGCGGGCTTCTTTTATGCAATCAACTCCCCATCAAAACGCCGTACTCAGCGTCATCGACACGCTGCGTGGGTCACCATAAATTGCGCCCGCGTAGAAGCCGTAGCGGCTGTAGTAGTGCTTGTCGAACAGGTTGTTGGCGTTGAGTGTCAGTGATGTGTCGTCGGTAATGGCGTATTTGGCCATGGCGTTCCAGATCGCGTAGCCGGACCAGTTCACGTCGGTTGGGCCGCGGCTAACGCCGTTGGTGGGGATGCCTGCCGGAGTCGAGGTTGTGCGGATGTTGGTCTGCGCAGTAACGCCCGTGCCGATGGTCAACTGATCAAGCAGGCCAGACAGGCGATAGGTCGTCGAAGCCTTGAACAGGTGGGACGGATCAGCGCGGCTGCCTTCGTCTTCACGACGGAAGTGCAGGTAGGTGTACCCACCGTAGACGTTCCAGTTTGGCGTCAGGGCGCCCGCCAGCTCCAGGTCGATACCGTCGGTTTCCACCCCCGAGCCTGCCTTGTAAGCCTGGGCTCCGGTTGGCGTCAGGTTGGCACCGTCTTCAACAGCCTTGTTGTCCTGACGCGTGCGGAAATACGCCGCCTGGCCATTCAGACGACCATCGAACCATTCGCCCTTGATCCCGGTTTCGTAACTTTGCCCACGAATAGGCTCAATCTTGCTGCCACCCTGATCTTCACTGGTTTGTGGCGAGAAGATGTCGGTGTAGCTGGCATAGAGCGAGTAGTTGTCGTTCAGGTCATACACCGCGCCCATGTATGGGGTGACGATGCCACTTTCCTGTTGATTGGTGCGCGCGCCTGCAGTGCTGATCGTGGTAGCGGAATAATCACTGACACGGGCGCCGACGATGACCGACAACGGATCAGTGATGCTCAGGCGGGTGGCGGCATACATGCCCTGCAAACGCGTGGTGGTTTTGGTGTGCAGACCTGTTTTCCAGGCGTTCATGTAAAAGTCGTCATCCACGCCGTTGGTCCAGTCGCTGAGCGGGAAGCCGTTGTTTGCACGGAACTGACAGTTGGTCGAGGTTGCGCTGGTGCGGGTAGCGCTGGTCAGGTTGCAGTTGTACTGCGGAGACCAGGACACCGTGCGGCTGTCGTTGTAACCGAACATCGCCTGATGACTACGGCCGAACAGCTGGAACGGACCGGTCAGGTCAAATTGTGCAGACTGCTGTGTGGTGTCGGTAGAACTGTGCAGGCCGTTGAGCACAGCACCGCTGCCGTCCTGATCCCAGTAACCGCCATAGTTGCCGCCGCCGGACGAGTTCACCTTGGCCAGGCCGCGATGGTTCAGCACTTCGCTGGTGCTTTGTGCGGCGTTGACGTTCAGCGTCCAGTCATTGTCGAAACGGTGTTCCAGCGAGGCAAAACCGGTGCGCGTGATGTACTCACCAAAGCTCCAGCTTGGGACCACGTTTGTGCTGCGTGGCAGGTTGGTCTCGCTGCCGTCGCCGTACCAGATGGGAATGTTGGCACCCCAGCCGCCGCCGACGACTTTGGCGTACTCATACTGGTAGCCCGCGCCAATGGTGGTGGCATCGCTCAGGTCGAATTCAAAGTTGGCCAGCGCCGCGCGGGAGCGATCAGACTGATTGTCGCGGAAAGAGTTGGCATCCTGCTGGGTGACCACAAAGCGTGAGCGCAGGCGGCCATCTTCGGACAGTGGCAGGTTCAGGTCAGCGCCCAGTCGGCGCTTGTCCCAGCTGCCATAGGTGGCGTAAGCGCTGCCACCGAATTCGGTGCCAGGGCGCTTGCGGATCAGATTGACCGTTGCCGAAGGATCACCAGTCCCGCCCAGCAAACCGTTGGCGCCACGCACGATATCAATGCGCTCGTACATGTCCATGTTCAGCGCGCTGCCGCCGCCGCTGAAGTCGGAGCCGCCCTGGAATTGCAGGCCGTCGACTTTCCAGTTGGTGATCGAGTAACCGCGGGCACGGTAGTCAGTGCGACCGCCCACTTCCGACTTGCTCATGGTCACACCGGGAGCTGTTTCCAGCGCGTCTTCCAGACTCGTGATCTGCTGGTCGGCCATTTGCTCATGGGTGATGGTCGTGACCGACTGCGGGGTTTGCCTAGGGGTCAGTTTCATGCCGGTAGAGCTGGTGGTGCTTTTGACTGTATAGCCCAGTTGCTCGGCTGCATCGCCGGTCGGCATTGAGCTGTCTTCGATATTGACCGCTCCGAGTTCAACCGTGTCGTCGGCAAAGACGGTCTGGCTTGAAAGCGCACTCAGGCCCATCGCAATGACCAGAGCTGTGTATTTGGGTTTGAATGCGCTGCGCGACTGCGCTCGGGGTGCAGAAGATTGCGGGAAATGGATGGTCATGATGTACTGTCGTCACTGGTAATGTTTCGTATTTGCAGATGATTTTTGATACGATTTTATTCACCGTGACTTTGAGCACTATCCCCGGCTTGTACGGGTATGTAATGGAATGTAATGAGCGCTCTGAACCCCCTTGCTTCAATGCCCCAGCCAATGGCCAGGACCCTGCTGGTCGTGGACGATGACGACGAAATTCGCGAACTGCTCTGTGACTACCTGAGTGAGTCAGGTGACCGCGTGCTTGCCGCGGCAGACGGCCCGCAGATGTGGGAGCAACTGGAGCAGCACAAGGTGGATCTGGTGGTGCTGGATCTGATGCTCCCGGGTGAAGACGGTCTGAGCCTGTGCCGCCGTTTGCAAGGGATGCCGGGGCTGAGTGTGATCATGCTTTCCGCCAAGGGCACGGCGCTGGACCGCATCATCGGGCTTGAGGTCGGTGCCGACGATTATCTGGCCAAGCCTTTCGAACCGCGTGAACTGATTGCCAGAATCAAGGCGGTGCTGCGTCGTCCCGGTCGCAACGAACCGCTGGAAAAAGCGCCCGTCAGCGCCTTGCAGGAGTTTGCCGGGTATCGGCTTGATCACGTCAAACGGCTATTGAGCCCACCCGAAGGCCCGTCGTTGAGCTTGCCGCGCTCGGACTATCGAGTGTTACGCGACCTGCTTGCCTCTCATGAACAAGTGTTGTCTCGTGACCAGCTCACACGTAGTGCGCTGGGGCGCGATTATCAGCCGGACGATCGTTCGGTGGACATGTGCATCAGTCGTCTACGCCAGCACCTGAAGGACACCCAAGACGGCGTTGTGCAAATCCTGACCATCCGTAATGAAGGCTACTTGCTCAGTATCACGCCCCACGGCCCGGGAGCCTGAGGTGACACGTGCGCAGATCTGCGCGCGCATCAAACGCCTGTGGCCGAAAACACTGTTTGCGCAATTGCTGCTGATCATGGTCAGCGGCACTCTGGCGATCCAGTTGCTATCCAGCAGTATCTGGTTTGATGTGCGCTTTGCTCAGGTGCTTGAAGCGCCGGTGCGTCTGATTGCGAGCCGCACCGCGGGTCTTATTGGCGAAGCCGGGTGCACCGTAGCCGAACCAGTTGCCACGCCTGCGCGCTATCGGATCAGTTGTGTAGACGCTGTACCCGAGCCCGATTCCGGGGAGAAGCGCGGTCGGCGGCGCATCGAGTTGTTGTTGAGGCAGGCCTTGGCTTTTGAGCTCGGGCATGATCAGCCAGCGCGGATTCTCAAGGTCACTCTCACTGATGAACAAGGTCAACCTGTGGTCTGGCGCAGCCTGTTTGGCTTGCGCACGGCGGTGGCTCATGTGCGTTTTGCGGTGCCCTTGGCCGACGGGCATTGGCTGGATATCGAAGGGCAGGAATTGCAGGGCTGGAGCGGTGAGTCGGCCTGGGCGCTGATTGCCGATTACGTGCTCAGGATTTATGTGTTGCGCATTCTCGCGGTGTTGGCGATCTGCTGGCTGGCAGTACGAATCTGCCTGCGTCCGCTGCAGCGTTTGAGTGATGCTGCGCGTGGTCTGGGCGATAACCTCGAACAGGCTCCCTTGGTGGTGGAGGGACCGCAGGAGGTGCGTCAGGCCGCACAAACCTTCAATGCCATGCAGCAACGTCTGATCGCCATGGTCAACGACCAGACGTTTTTTCTGGCTGCGGTCTCCCACGATTTGCGCACGCCGTTGACCCGTATGCGCCTGCGCATCGAGCGGCTCACCGAGGACACCCATCGCGAGCGTTTGAAGCAGAACATCGTGCAGATGGACCGCATGATCGGTCAGGTGCTGGACTACCTGCAAAGCGCCAGGCAGCAGTCCTTTCAGGTGGTCGATGTCGATAAGTTGCTGGCCCGGCTGTGCGCAGACCTGACCACCGTTGACGAGCCGCTGCCGATTCTGGGACGAGGAGGGCTGCTCTATGCCAACGAGGTGCTGGTGCATCGCTGTCTGCAAAATCTTCTGGTCAACGCGTTACGTTATGCCCGGCAGATCGTGATCTCGCTGGAAAGAACCGATGATGGCGTCTTCGTTCGCATCAAGGATCATGGGCCGGGCATACAAGAGGAGCTTTTGGCGTCGATTACCGAGCCTTTCATTCGCGGCGAAGACTCCCGCAACCCGCAATCGGGCGGCTATGGCCTGGGTCTGAGCATCGCCAAGCGCATCGCCATGAGCCACGACGGCAGCCTTACCTTGCGCAACCGGGCTGAAGGAGGCTTGGTCGCGGAGCTGTTCTTGCCGCATCGGGAAGGGTGATTGAGGTGGAATGCTATCTCTGCGGGAAATTCTATGTAGGCCTGTAATCGGCTCAAATTATGGGTGCCAGATCGAGCCGACTTCTTGCCGCCCGATCCTTCTGGATAGAACCCACCCTGTGGGAGCCGAGCTTGCTCGCGATGCATGAGACTTTGCCGGAAGACACACCGCGTTATCGTTTATCGCGAGCAAGCTCAGCTCCCACGGGGTTGATGTGATCTTGCGATTGGCGCATGCCGTAGGACTGGCCGGGCGAACCGCATCCAGCCTTATCGCGAGCAAGCTCAGCTCCCACAGATCCAGTTTGTCCAGTGGGACCGGCTAAAGCCGCTCCTACGGGTCGAGCCGCCAACAAAAAGCCCGCACGAGGCGGGCTTTCTGAACAACGTTAGCTACAACCGAGACAACTTACTTCTCGTTGCTGGCCTCAAGCTTTTTCTGCTGCTTCGGATGCCCTTCGGCCAGGGCCGTGCGGACTTCCTGGACCAGCTTCGCGGACACTGCAGGTGCCTTGTTGGACCAGCCCTGACGCAGGAAGGTGGCCAGTTCGGCAACTTCTGCATCGTTCATGCGCTGGGCAAAACCTGGCATCGGCAGGATCGACGGGCCTCTCGCGGTGGACGGCGTTTGCGCGCCAGCGAGAATCACGTGGATCAAAGCGGTCGGGTTTTCGGCGTTGATGATTGAAGCACCGTCCAGACGCGGGAAGATCCGTGCAGCGCCTTCGCCTTTGACAAAGTGGCAGGCGCCACAGTTGTCCAGGTACAGACGCTCGCCCAGGGTCAGGTCCTTGGCGGCGGTCAACTTGCTGGCCGTGGCGGCGCTGCGTTCAGCATTGTGCTGATAAACAGTTTCGCCATTCTTGTCAGCAGGGCCAGACAACGACTTCAGATAAGCCGCCATCGCATGCAGATCTTCATCGGTCATGTGCGACGTGCTGTTGGCCACAACGTCGGTCATTTCACCGGCGACCGAAGCTTTGGCATTACGGCCAGAACCCAGGTAGTCGACGATTTCGTCCTGCGACCAGTGAGCAACGCCACGGATCGAAGGTACAGCCCAATCGTTGAGCAGGGCGCCGGTCAGGTAGTCCGCACTTTTCTCGTCCAGACCTTTTTCCTGCATGGTCAGCGCACGTGGTGTATGGCAAGAACCGCAGTGGCCCAGGCCCTGTACCAGATACGCGCCGCGAACGAGTTGCGGATCGGTGCCCGCAACAGGTGCAACGGTCGACTCAGGTGTAGGCGAGAAGAACGTGCGCCAGTAAGCCAACGGCCAGCGAATCGACAGCGGCCACGGAATATCGTTGGCCTGATTCGCCTGCTTGACCGGCTCAACGCCTTTCATGAAGTACGCATACAACGCTTGCGTGTCTTCGTCCGAAACCTTGGCATACGACGGGAACGGCATCGCCGGGTACAGCGCGCTGCCATCGTGACCGACACCGCGACGTACTGCGCGCTCGAAGTCGCCATAGGTCCAGCCACCGATACCGGTGTCTTTATCCGGCGTGATGTTGGTCGCGTAGATCGTGCCGATTGGCGACTCGATACCACGGCCACCCGCGAAGGTTTTGCCGTCGTGAGCGGTGTGGCATGCCACACAGTCGCCAGCGCGAGCCAGATAAGCACCCTTGCTGATGAGCTCAGGCGTCACTTCCTGAGTCATCTGCGCAGCCGCGTCACCCGATTTGTTGAGGAACACACTGACCAGCCAGGCCAGCAGGGCAAGCACTACACAGACCGCCAGCAATGCCAGCAGCCGGGAGCGGGATTTGGATGTCATGTTCTCGCTCCTTATACCTGAACCAGTGGGCCAGGGTTTTTGATGTAGTGGTCTTTGATGGCCTGAGCCGAGAACAGGGTCAGTGCGCCGATCAATGCAGTCGGGTTGGCCTGGAAGTTCTGCGGGAAGGCGTTGCCGCCTGGCACGAAGACGTTATGCACGTCCCAGCTCTGCAGATAACGGTTGAGCGCAGTGGTTTTCGGATCGTCGCCCATGACCGCGCCGCCCACGTTGTGGGTCGATACGTACTTGGTGATATCCCAATGCGAATCCATCGACAGGAAGCTTTCGCTGTAGCTGTCCGGGCCCAGTTCCTTGGTGATATCCAGCACGATCTTGCGCAAGTGCTGCTGCAGTTTCAGCTCGTTCTGTTTCCAGTCGAAGGTGATACGCAGCAGTGGCAGGCCCCATGGATCTTTGTAAGTCGGGTCCAGGTCCACGTAGTGACCACGATAAGACTGGCAGCTGGTGGTGATGCTCACTTTCATCGAGTGGCCATACCAGTCCTGCATGCCTTCTTTCCAGCCCTGGCCCCAATCCGGCGTGCCGCTTGGCAGTGCTGTACCGATAGGTGCACCTGTAGCTTGCGAGCTGTGGATCTTCGCGCCGCCAATGAACCCCAGTGCTGCGCCGTCGTAGTTGCCTGGCGAAACGTCGTTGAACATCTGCCCGGTAGCACCGGCGGTGGCGAACGGGTTGAACTCCTTGTCCTTGAAGAACAGCGTGGAACCGCCGTTGCTAAGGAACGCGTAGTTACGGCCAACGGTACCGGTTTCGGTGATCGGGTCGTAAGGCTTGCCGATACCGGACAACAGCATCAGACGCACGTTGACGAACTGGAAGCCAGCCAACACGACGATGCCAGCAGGCTGGAACACCAGATTGCCGTCGGCGTCGGCGTAGGTAACGCCTTTGGCGGTCTTGCCGTCTGGATGCAGTTCAACTTTCAGTACGTTGGCGTTAACCCGGTACGAGAAGTTTTCCATGCGCTTGAGCGAGTCCAGCACCGCGGTTTGCGGCGAGGCTTTCGAGTAGTTCAGGCACGGGTACTTACTGCAATAACCGCAGTAGTTGCACGGCGCGATCTGGTTGCCGTACGGGTTAGTCCACGCCTGAGAGACGTTTGCCGACGGGTTCGGGAACGGGTGGTAACCCATCTTGCGCGCCACGTCTGCAAACATCTTGCAGTTCAGGGTGTCTTCGAGGGGCGGCAACGGGAATGCGCTGGAACGTGGCCCTTCGAACGGGTCACCGCCTTCGATGATGCGACCTTGCAGGTTGCCGGTATTACCCGACAGGCCACAGATCTTGTCGAACTTGTCCAGGAACGGTTCGATTTCATCCCAGGTGAACGGGTAATCGCCGATGCGCATGTCTTCTTGCAGGATGCCTGGCTTGTAGGCCTGGTCTGCATACGTCTTGAGCTTGATGTCGGTCGGCGTCGGACGAATCAATACGCCGGTCCAGTGCAGACCAGAACCGCCCACGCCAGTGCCTGGCTCGAAAGCACCCCATTTGCGGGTCGGCAGTGCAACGTCGTTGGCGGTGTGGCGAACGGTCATTGCTGCCGCTTTCGGCGTGGCCATGATCTTGTTACGGATGCCGTACGCGTACTGATCGGCTGGCTTCGGATAGGCGAAGTCGGTGTTGTTGCGATCTTCACCGCGCTCCAGAGCGCGTACTTTCAAACCTGCCTGAGCCAGTTCAATGCTCATTAACGAGCCGGCCCAGCCGAGGCCGACGACAACTACGTCGACTTCGTCATTAGTAATATTTGCCATGAGAAACCTATGCTGGAAATGCTTGGCGAAAAGAGATCAACCGCGCAGGCCGCTGATGCTGACCGGGCCGAGGGGGTACTTGACGTTGTGCTGTGTCACCCACTCCACGTAACTGGCGCGGGCTCCGGGGAAGCCGATGGCGATCCAGGCTTTCATGCCCTTGTTGCCGCCATAGATCGGGTCCGAGAGGTAGCCCTGCTTGGTGTGGTTCAACAGTTCGCCAAAGAACTGCTTGGACTTGAGCACGTCTTCGCCAAAAGCCTTGAAGCTCACTTCGCCTTTCTGCAGTTGCTTCAAGACGTCTTCTTGCTTGGCTGCATCCAGCGACGCGAAGTTCTTCTGGTGCTTGTCCTGACAGAAAGCGTCAACGCTCTTGATGCCTTTCTGATAGATCTCTTGCGGGCGGTACGGGATCTGATAACCCATCTCTGCCGGGGCATCGAGTTTGAAAGGGCCTTCCAGATAGATCTCGCTGCCCAGGTCGCTGGCCAGTTGCTGATCGATAAAAACGGGAACGTTGGTTTCCAGCGCGCCAGGGCCACGGCCACCGGCCGGGATCAGGCGATCACAGGCCGCCATAATGAAGGCCCATTCAGCCGCGCTGAAAAAAGTCGGACGATATTCTTCAAGTTTTGGCGCAACCATCTCCGCTGCTTCCGCAGCGCTCAGGCCTTTAATGGCGACGCCTATCGCAGGTAATGCAATCAAGGAAGAAAGCAGAAACTTCCTTCGTGACGTAGGTTTGTTCAACAACATGGTGAGGCCCCTATGAATGCTCACAAGAAAACCCCGGACGGTGCTTTTCGGAAATCGAAAGCCTCGACCTGCTGTGCAACCCCTTAGCTAACGTGAATAGCGCGCAGCCGAATTCGCCCTCGACTGAAGGACAGGTACGGCGACGTTTTCAGGTTCCGGATCGTTTCAACAGAAGGCGATGGTTGGCGGTTCTTCCAACCGGTCACGGTCAACGTAAAAGGCATACGTTGCCAGTTGACGTACAACTCACGATCGTCTCAGGCGCTGGCGCGCAATCAGGAACAGGGCTGGCAGACCTCGGGGGTTGCTCTAATTGTGATTCGTTTGCATAGGTGCGGCTGTATGAACAGTATTCATCCAGCACAGCATTGAGGCGCGATACTCAAGTATCGTCTGCTCATCACGGGTAGCGGGATGCTATCAGGTTTGAAAAACATGCGACAAATTATTTCTGGTTTGTTGTCAAGGTGTTGTGGTGTCGCAGATGGTACCTGTGTGCTATTTCCATGCGGCATATCGGCCAGTTTGGCGATGATGGGGCCAATCCTGATGGTTTCAGGCTCTATTGAGTTCACGTCCTATCCATTGAAATACAATTCTGAATTGACCCGAATCCTGTAGGCGCTCACCGAGGTTACGAGGCCAGCGATGGCGGTCTGTCTGACACTCCGCTATCGCTGGCCTCGTAACCTCGGTGAGCGCCTACAGGTCGAACGTCTAGTTGGAGACAGCATGGAAGGCGTCGTACAACCTCCTATTGAATGGCGGCAACGGCATCAATTTCAATCTGCATTCCGTCCAGCGCCAGACGCGGCACCGGAATCAATGTGCACACAGGCTTCATCGGCGCGCCCCATGCCCGGTCTATTTCCTCGACCCACGTGGCCAGTTTTTGCTGGTCGTGATCGACGATCAGTAGCGTCAGTTTGAATACGTCATGGAGACTGGCGCCCTTGGATTGCAGCGCAATAGCGAGGTTGGCGAGCGCTTGCCTCGCTTGCTCGGCAAACACTGGAGACAGTTGACCCTGCTGGTCTTCGCCACCTTGCCCGGCGATGTACAAAAGCTGTGCCTGGGGCTGCAATCGGGCTACATGGGAATAGCCATTTGAACTGGGATCGTACAGGCCTGGCGGATTGGATAAATCGAAAGCAGGGGTGGTTTCTGGCTTGGACATCGGACAACTCCAGGTGGAAAAGCCGACAGTCTCAGACCTCTAGTTAAGTGGAGGTCAAGCGGGCCTATGTTTCATAGATCACCGTGTGCTAATCAACTAGCATTCAGATCTCGCTCTGCTCCAATACTCTATTGGCCCGAAAATATGCACATCCTTATTACTGGAGCACCAGGCTCCGGCACATCGACATTAGGTCGCGACCTGTCTCATGCATTATCGGCCCGGCATCTGGAAGGTGATGACTATCAGTGGCTGCCCACCAGCCCTCCTTATCAACAGATGGTCGCCAAGAATCAGCGCGGTACTGCATTGCTAACTGATGTGCGTGCCAGCGCGAATGCTGTAGTTTCAGGTTCGGTAATGGGGTGGGGCAAAGCGCTGGAAGATGCTTTCGATCTGGTGGTTTTCCTCTACGTTCCAAGCGACATACGCCTTGCGCGATTAAAGGTGCGCGAAGAGCAACGCTTCGGCGCTGCCAACCCTGAGTTTCTGGCATGGGCTGCGCAGTACGACACCGGTATCGAGCCGGGCCGCAGTTTGCAGCAGCATAGGGATTGGCTTGAGCAGCGCCGGTGTGAAGTGCTCAGGCTGGAGGGGGATTTGTCGAAGGAGAGCCGGTTGAGCAAGGTGCTGGTGGTGATTGAGAGGCTCCGCCGCCAGAGTGCTCTGTACTAAAGATTGATCAAGCGCTTGATCGCATACATCAAGAACAGAACGAGCAGAATCTTCGTGACATCAACCAAAGCCCGGAATGCAATCGGCCACCATTCATGAGGCTCGATCGCCTCCTGATAAGCGTATGAGTCGGTCGAGGCTCCGGTTTTCTGGAATTCGTGCTCTCTTGCGCGACCCCAATACATGAACGCGAAGATAAGCCCGATGACGCCCAGCCCACCGATTTGGTCTTCCGGCGAGGCCTCCAGCGGCGGTCCCCAGAGATAGCTTGCACCCGCTATTACCCAAATCAGCATTCCCAACCAGATCAGGGTTTTGCGTGCTCGCACAGATGCCTTGAGGTTTGTTCGCACGCTGAACGGGCAAAACTTTCCGTCGCGCTGAAGTCGGTCTTCAAGCGAGACGATGTAGCCCGAGGCAAAGGCGAGAAAACCAATGAAAACTAATACAACGGCCATCGGGTCTGGCTGCCTCAACTGATTAAACGAAGGTGGGGTCCACAGAATGTCCGCAGGTCGGGCATTTACTTGAGTAATTTGCGGTTATTCAGCGGGTGGGATCAAGCCCGCGTTGCCGGGTCCTTATCACACAAAATTTAGCTATCTGATGGAGTACTTTTCGCCTGTAGGAGCGCGCTTGCTACGCGACAACGCAGCGTCGAAGACGGGACGGCCACTCTTGCACAGCAAAAATGGGGGGCAGGTCTGATCCAGGCTTATCAATTAAGCAATTTCACCCAGTATCAACATCGGTTTTAACAGCGGTTGCGCGAGGCAAACCCCGCACCTATCATTCGCCCCGTCGCTGCATATCAGCGACCGGGTTTGGCGATCCGATTTGTGCGCGCAACAGCTCCAGAGCTAGGTTGCCCATTTTTTGTGGGCAACGTTATGGCAGCTGTGCGTGGGAGACCTTCGGGTCTGCCGGGTGCGTGCGACCGGTTCGCCAACCTGCGTACAGCTGTCACCCAAGCTTGTTTGGCGACAAGACGGCGGCAGCTCCAATAGATCTGGAGTTATTCGCATGACACAAAATATCCCGCTGTCCCAATTTCCCAATAATGTCCTTTCGATAAACCCTGAAGCCCCGATGGCCGACCTGCACCTGTGCGCCACGCAACGCCTGCGCGCAGTCAAAAATCTGATGAGCTGCTTGGCCAGCACCACGACCAAAGACACCGATGAAAACCAGTTGGCTCACGTCGCTGAGGCTGCTTTTCTGTTGCTGCAAGACAGCTGTGATGTGCTGGAGTTGATGGAAGTCAGGCTGAATAAACTGAGCGCCTGATAGAGCCCAACGCTTGTCTGCGATTCAGGTTCCTAGGGCATCAGGTATATCGAATGACCGTGATCGCGGGCAAGCACCGCTCTCCTGAAATTATATTTTTCAGATAGTTAGATTGTTTTTAAACCCAGAAACCTCCATTGCCTTCGATTTTGATCTACGCCTCAGCGCCCAGCGGTGCGCACTTGCGCATCAATAGTATGACAAACTAATCGTCATCTATAACCGAACCAAGGGAATCGCTATGGGAACCGTACGCAAAACCATCACTGTGACCGACCAGCAAGATACTTGGATCAAATCGCAGATTGAGGCAGGCCGCTACACAAATGACAGCGAATATATCCGCGATTTGATTCGGCGCGAGCAGGAGCGCAGTGCTGAGATTGAGGGGATCCGCCTTGCACTTATCGAAGGCGAATCGAGCGGCGAAGCGCGTCCATTCAGTGCTGATGAATTCAAGCAGAGAATGTTGAGAGCGCATGACTGAATACCGTCTTACGCCTGCTGCTGAGCGCGATCTGGAAGCCATCTGGATTCATACGTTTCAAGAATGGAACACGGCACAGGCCAATCGTTACATAGACCTAATAACAACGGCTTTCGCAGAGCTGGCTCAGTCACCGAAAACTGCACCGGCCTGCGACTATATTCGATCAGGCTACCGCCGCCGCACCGTCGAGCGGCATGTAATCTACTTCCGAATCTCAGCATATGGGATTACGGTCATTCGTATTTTGCATGACCGGATGGATGCACCGCGTTACGTGTAAGAGTGATAGCCAGAAATCAGCAAAAGAAACCCTAACCCGCATCGAATGAGAAGTATTATCATGCGCGACTTTCTTTAGTCCCTCTGGATATCGCGCTGATGGCTTCATCCTCTTCTACTCATCACGTTGTGGGCGAGCTCTACGCTCAGCACCATGGTTGGGTGGTACAGCTGCTGCGGCGCAAGCTGGGTGGGCAGGATTTGGCTCTGGATCTGGCGCAGGATACTTTTGTGCGGATTCTGAGCAGTGGCAGCGTGCCGATTTTCCGCGAGCCTCGGGCTTATCTGACGACGGTTGCCAGCCGTTTATGCGGGCAGTATTTCCGTCGGCAGGCACTGGAGCGAGCTTACGAGCAATCGCTGACAATCCTTGAGCCGGAACACATGCCCTCGCCGGAAACCCGTTTGCTGGTGCTTGAAGCGCTGGATGCTGTCGGGCAGGTACTGGATGGACTCGGCATGAAGGTGCGCGAGATTTTCCTGCTCTCGCAGCTCGACGGGCTGACTTATCCACAGATCGCTGAGCGCATGGACTTGAGCGTGAACGTGGTGCAAAAGGCCATGCTCAAAGCCTATCGGCATTGCTATCTTGCGGTGTACGGTCAATGAGTCGTGGCCAGGCTGCTCGTGATCAGTCAGTGGACGAAAGCGTGCTGGACCAGGCGTTGAACTGGATGGTTACGCTGCAATCGGGTACCAGTGGTGTCGCCGAACAGCGCGCCTGTCAGCAGTGGCGCAATGAAAACCCTCAGCATGAATTAGCCTGGCAGCGACTGGTCGGGCTTGGTCGCGATATGCGCAACGGTACTCATGCGGTGTCGGCGTCCAATGCCCGGCAACTGTTGAACGCACGCAGTACAAGCTCGCGTCGCACCTTGCTTAAAGGCTTTGTCGGCCTGGGTGTTGCGACATGTCTTGGCTTGAGCGTGCGCGAGCGGGCGTTGCTGCCGGAGTTGTTCAGCGACTATCACACCGCTACCGGCGAGCGGCGGCAACTGCGGCTGGCTAACGCGGTTGAGCTGCAGCTGGATACGCGCACGGCGGTGGATATTCGTGGCGCAGACATGACGCTAAACCTCGGCAGGCTGTTATTGAATACCGGTACCAGCGACATGACGGCCATCAAGACGGCCAATGGCTGGGTGCGGCCGGCAGCGTTGTCGCGGTTGATCATCAGCCAGGATCTGCCACGTCGACCGGGAACCGAAGTGCAAATACTTGCGGGCAGTGCGTCGGTCGAGCCGCTGCATGGCGTCGGCACCCGGCTCAACGGCGGTCAGCAACTCACCTTCGACAGTGTCCGCAACGGGCAGCTGAACAACGTGCCGTCAAGCGCCGAAGCATGGGCTAAAGGGCTGCTGATTGCCGAGCGTATGCCACTGGGGGAGGTGATTGAGCAACTCGATCGCTACCGGCGCGGCGTGTTGCGTTGTGATCCCGCGGTTGCCGGTTTGCAGGTATCGGGCTCGTTCTCACTGGATCACCCGGACGCCAGCCTGGATCTGTTGGCCAAGGTGCTGCCTTTGCGTGTGCAAAGGGTGTTTGGTTACCTGGTCACCGTCGTTGCGGCCTAGCCTCGGATTATTTTTTTGCGAGTGCGGCAGTATTTCTCATCTCAAGCATCAAGACAGGTAAGACGCTGAAAAAGCGGCTACCCAACCCTTCTCGACAGGAGAGTCTTCATGCTCAGCCGCGTCACTCCGCTTGCCTGTGCATTGCGCACCGTCATCTTAGGTTTATCAGTAGCGACCGCTAGCCATGGCGCCTTGGCGGCCAATACGGTAGCTGCCCAAGAGCACGCTCAACGCCAGGCCTATAACATCTCTGCCGATAGTCTTGACCGCGTGCTGGGCACTTTCGGGCAACAGGCGGGCGTGATGATCGGTATTGATTCTGCGCTGGCGGCAGGCGTGCAGAGTGGGGGCCTGAAGGGCGACTTCTCTGTCAACGAAGGCCTTGAGCTGCTGTTGAGTCCTTTGAACTTGCAGGCTGAGGCTGTATCGGGCGGCTATCGCGTGGTTCCCAGGCCGGTATCCGGGAGTGGGATGATGGAGCTGCAAGCAACTCAGGTCAGCGCCAATCAGTTGGGTACGGTCACCGAAGGTTCGGGTTCATACACGCCTGGGACTATCGCGACGGCGACCCGCATGGTGCTGACCCCACGGGAAACGCCGCAATCGATCTCGGTGGTGACTCGTCAGACAATGGACGACTTCGCTCTGAACTCCATCGACGACGTCATGCGTCATACGCCAGGCATCACCGTATCGACCTATGACACTGAGCGGACCAACTATTTCGCCCGCGGCTTTGCTATCCAGAACTTCCAGTACGATGGCGTTCCCACTGCGCGTAATGACGGTTATGCGGCCGGGCAAACCCTGAGCGACATGGCAATCTACGACCGCGTCGAAGTGCTCAAGGGCACCACAGGGTTGATGACCGGCGCGGGTGGGCCGGGCGGTACGATCAACCTGATTCGCAAGAAGCCGACGGCGGATTTCAAAGGGCATGTGGACCTAGGGGCCGGGTCCTGGGACAACTACCGTTCGGAGCTTGATGTCAGTGGCCCACTGACCGAGAGCGGTAATGTGCGTGGACGCGCAGTGACGGTCTATCAGGACAAGCATTCGTTCATGGACCACTACGAGCGCAAGACCAATGTCTATTACGGCATTCTTGAGTTCGATCTCTCGCCCGACACGCTTCTGACCGTCGGTGCCGACTATCAAAACAATGATCCCAAAGGCTCTAGCTGGTCAGGTAGTCGTTCCCTGTTCGACGGGCAGGGCAACAACATCAGCTTTGATCGCTCTTACAACAACGGGCCGAAGTGGAGTGGGTGGCAGCAATACAGTCGCAGTCTGTTTGCCACGCTGGAACATACTCTGGATAACGGCTGGATTGCCAAGGCCAACTACAGCAACCAATTGAACGGGTATGACGCTCCATTGGGTTATTCAGCTCCTCTGCGCAACAGCACCGACAGGGCGGCAGTCTATGCCGCCAAGTACTCGGGTCGGACCATCAGCAACAACGGCGACTTTTATCTCTCAGGCCCTTTCAGTTTGGGCGGACGTGAGCATGAACTGGTCCTGGGGTCGTCGATTTCGCGTACCCATTGGAAAGGCGATGATTACTACAGCGCGAAGTATCGAGACAGCAACAACTTTGATCTCTATGGCTGGGACGGTGACAGTCTGGAGCCGGATTGGGGTCCGGTGACCAAGAAAGACGACATCACACGCCAGGCTGCGGTGTACTTTTCAACACGGCTTAGCCTCACTGAAGACCTGTCCCTGTTGCTCGGCTCACGATTGACTGACTACCGACTGACCGGCACCAACGACTCGAAGGAGACCGGCAAGGTCATCCCCTATGTTGGCGTTGTGTATGACCTTAACGACAACTTCTCGGCTTACGCCAGCTACACCGAAATCTTCATGCCGCAACAGCTACGCCCTGATCGAACCAACAAAATGGTTGAGCCTGATGAGGGCAAGAACTACGAATTGGGGCTAAAGGGAGAGTTCTACGACGGACGCTTGAACGCAAGCCTCGCGTACTTCGAGATTCACGAGACGAACCGAGCGGAAGAAGACACCGAGTTCAACAACAATATTCCGGTGGGCTCGCTGGTGGACTGGGCCTATATGGGCATCAAGGCCAAGACCAAAGGTTACGAAGCCGAGATTTCCGGCGAGCTGGCACCCGGCTGGCAGTTACAGGCGGGCTACACCCATAAGGTGATCCGCGATGAAAACGGCAAGAAGCTTTCAACCTGGGAGCCTGAAGATCAGCTCAATTTCTACACCAGCTACAAGCTTACAGGCAGCCTCGACAAACTCACGCTCGGCGGTGGCGCTCGCTGGCAAGGCAAAGGCTGGCAGGATGTGGATAACGGCAGGGGAGTCAACCGAGAGTTTTCCCAGGACCCCTACTGGCTGGTCGATCTGATGGCGCGCTATCAGATCAGCAAAAACCTGTCCGCTTCGGTGAACCTGAACAATGCGTTTGATAAGAAGTACTTCACCAACATCGGCTTCTACCGATCTTCGTACTACGGCGATCCGCGTAACGTAATGGTGTCGACGCGCTGGGATTTCTGAAGCGCTAGTTATGTTTCTTGAAGGCCGCCTTTTCGGCGGCTTTTCGAGACCGTCGCGTTGTATGCACCGGTATCGCTGTCCTTCAATGGGCGTGCACTCTCAGCGTCACTGCGAGCAGGGTAATAGCCAGACGTCTTCTTGGTTGAAGGAGCGTTTCTGGTTTGAGCTACTTTTGCCGGGGCGGCAGATATGAAAGCGCCCGGCTCCATTGCAAACCTTTCTGCCAGCGCGTACGCCATCTTGTGACTAATAGGGCGGTCACCGCCAAGCACCTTGGATACCGCCGTTTTATCACCTATCTCAGGAAGATCCGAACCGGTGAGCCCGAGCGTTTCCATCAGATCCTTGATCAGTTGTATGGGGGTGCAAGTCGCTTCGAACGCGGCATTCGATTCGCGAAACTGCTCAGAATCACGCTGATAGGCCAGAATTTCGTCCTCAAGCTCGACGAGGATTTTCTCCTCGACATTGCTCAGTACGCGCCCATCGGTGAGCTCATCAAGCAGATAGGTCGCACGCGCATAGTCGGCAGGAGTCTTGATGCCGTGCACAAACTCACCGCGCAGGCGCTCCAGTACCGCGTATAACTCGCCAAGCGTTGCTGCTACGGTTTGAAAGTTGGCTCGCGCTGCGCTCATCGTTTTACCCCTTTGTTTCTTGCGTACCAGACGTTTGCAACGTCGTAATCAGCGTGCGTGTAGATGTGTTTGACATAGAATTTCTGCCGGGTGTAGTTGATGCCACCTATCACCCTGAGATTGTTGCCACCTACGTCAATCAAGACCCAACTCATCGCGGCTCTCGGCTTGAACAAATCGACACCATGCGTACCGAACAGCTTTTGCAAGTCCGCGAATTCTTTAGGGCGGGCCATTCTCAAAAGGCGCAGGCACCGTTCAAGGCCTGCCTTGTCGGTCGGATATAAGATCGCAGCGTCGTCAAAACGTGATGGCTTGAGTATATCCATGGGCTTCCCTGTCGATGGGTCGATGCTACTCTAGTTGTGTTTTTGACAACCGCTGTTCGTCGGTGAGACATGAGGCATGTTCAACTGAAAATAGCTAACGCGATGCATATGCCCGCGAGCCCTTAAAAAGCGTCATCAGCCCGGGCGCCGCACGTGCGAGCACCGCTCAATAGTTTTAGAGGAAAACGGATCGGTAGGGAGGGGGCATTTGGATACGTTATGTATCGGCTTGCTGGGATGTGTGACGAGTAAACCCCAGAAACAAGAAAGCCCGCACTAGGCGGGCTTCTTGTTGCTTCATGAGCATCGATGATGTCATGAAGCAGGTACTTGGTGGCTACACAGGGACTTGAACCCCGGACCCCAGCATTATGAATGCTATGCTCTAACCAACTGAGCTATGTAGCCAAGTGGCGCGCATTATTCGCGGATAAGGGATATGTGTCAACCCTTGTTCTGAAAAATTTATGCGTGTGATCAAGCGGTTAGGGTTTCATCCCCGTCATTCAAGGCCGAAGCCGGTTTACCGTTAGCAAAAAAGATCCTGGAGCAAGCCATCGTCCAGCCATTCTTCATGCCTTCTCGGTGCACGTTTAGCCAGACCTTAATGTTTTCGCTGACTTTTGCGGGAGGCGACGTCCTGTTCGAGGTCCAGGCATTCCGTTCCGCATCAAGGTCTTTAAAGAGCATCTTGCGCCTGCAGGACCTGAGGGTGTTTGCCGACCATCTGGGGTCTCTCCTCCGGGAAATGACAAAGCGAAACCATTGGTGACGTACTTTTGCAGTGTCTATCCACCGAGCGGGAAGCTTCCTACTGATAAAAACAGCGATCGCCTACACGGTCTGAATATTGCTAGGAGATCGCATAGCTGACGATTTCTGCACTGGCGCCATTTAGGAAGCGCTGGGCGGCTATCGTAATTCAATCAATAACATGGCATTTTGCCGGTAGCGTTTTTTCAAAGACATCCGGGATGGTTTCTGCCATTTCTGTTCGATGTTCTGGGGGAGTAGGTCGGTCATGTACAGTCTTTTGTCACCTGGTATGCGCATGCTTAGCCGTTTTGGTTTCGCGCGTAAGTTTCAGATGCTGTTCCTTCTGTTCATGCTGCCGCTGGTGGGTAGCCTGTGGATGATCGGTCAGGACTACCGCAGTAAGCTCGCGACGATCTCGGGCGAACGTTCGGGTGTCACTCAGTTGCTGGCGCTGGATCAGGTGGATGCCGAGCTTTCTCATCAGCGCGACAATGCTGCACGCTGGAAGGCCTCCGATATCCTCAAGGAACCTACGCCCGCTGCCAAGGCTGCAATGAGCTCGATGGATGCCGCAGGCCCGCGTATTACGCAGGCGCTTGAGGCGCTGGGTACTACGCTCAAAAGCGAAGACGCCAGCGCCGACGCGCTCAAGCGTTATGACACCCTCAAAGCTTCGGTCACCGGCATGGACATCGCATCGCTGCGAACCGTGGGCTGGTGGCCGGACGGCTATGACCGATTCACTAATGCCCTGGCCAATGTGCAAGCCTTACGCGAGCAGATCGCCACGGACAGCGGCCTGATCCTTGATCCATGGCTGGAGACCTATCTGTTGATGCAGATGTCGACTCAGCAGGTACCGGAATTGATCGAGCGTATTGGTCGTATGGCCAGTATCGGTCAGACCTCGGTGGTCACCGGGCAATTCAGCCTGCAAAGCCGCTTGCAGATGCGCGAGCTGCGTGGACGTATCTCCGATGCTCAGACTCAACTGATCAAGGCCGGGGATTTCCTGAAAGCGAAACTGCCTGCGGAAATGAAACCGTGGGCAGACAATTACGACGCCGTTATGCAGCGCTTGAACGTTGAATTGAAGGTGCTGGATGACGGGGTGTTTGACGGCACCATCAAACTTGACGCGCCTGCGTTCGAGCGCAGCGTGGATACTTTGCTCAACGATCTGGCGAGCCTGCGCAACCAGTCGTTGCAGTCACTGGACAGTCGCCTGGCCCATTACCACAACAAATCCAACATGCAGTTCATCCCCATGGGTATCTGCTTTGGCGTGCTGCTGCTGGCTGCGCTTTATCTGTTTGCGTGCCTGCAGGCATCGATCCGTCGCAGTGCCAGCGGTATCACTACGTTGGCGGAGTCCCTGCGTGACGGCAATCTGTTGGTGCAGGTGGAAGTACAGGGACGTGATGAGCTGGCTGCGATCAGCACTGCATTGAACGTTGCTGTGGTGCAGTTGCGCACCAGTTTGCTGGGCGTCAACCATGAAACCAAGCAACTGGGCAGCGCGGTGTTGACCCTCAATACGCAATCGAGCGGCACGCTGACCGAAGTTGAAGAGCAGCAGTATCAGATCAGTCAGATTGCCGCAGCAGCGACCGAGCTGGCGGCGACCTCGCAGGGCGTGGCAAAAAGTTGTGAGCAGGCGTCTGACAGCGCCCGGCATACGCGCCAGATCGCTGAAGAGAGCAGCCGCGACAGTCAGCGCACGACCACGAGTATCCAGCAGCTCAATCAGCGCCTGACGGATACCGCTGCGGCGCTGGGCCGAGTCAGCGAGCAGGGGCAACAGATTCAGTCGGTCGTCGATGCGATTCGCGGGATTGCTGAACAGACCAACCTCTTGGCGCTCAACGCAGCCATCGAGGCAGCGCGAGCGGGTGAGCAGGGCCGTGGTTTTGCGGTAGTCGCTGATGAGGTTCGCAGCCTGTCGCAGCGTACTCAGGTTTCCACGGCGGAAATTGCCAGCACCGTCGACAGCCTGCGCTCGACTGTGAGCCAGGCCGTGGGCTTGATGGAGTCGGCGTGCGGTCAGGCGGTCAACGATGCGCAGTCGGTGACCGATCTGGGCGAGCGTTTGGTTGAGATCGCCAGTGCGGTGCAGGGCGTTACCGATACCCTGGCGCAGATTTCGACTGCGGTTGAAGAGCAGGCCAGTACTGCTGATGAAGTCAGCGGCAATATCCAGCAGGTCGACCAAGCCGCAGGGCGCTTGCTCGACGGTGCTCGCGCAGTGAATCAGGCTGCTGACACGCTGAGCAAAGGCAGCCGTGCGTTGAGCGACAACACCTCGCGCTTTCAGCTGGATTGAGGGTTGAGTAAGACCCGCCCCCGAGCAATTCGGGGGCGGGGGAAGTGTCTGCTGAGTCTCCCGGTGCCGACTCCATCTAAATTGAACGTATTTTCTGTTGGAGCGAGGCTTGCCCGCGAAGAACGATAATGTGGTTTGTCTGGCATACCGCATCAACTGATTCGCGGGCAAGCCTCGCTCCAACAGGGGGATAGAGGAGCCTTTTGGTGTTCTGTTTTAGGCAACAATAAATTCATTCTGTAATATTGGTGCGTGTCCTCTCCCTACCCATACTCGAACTGCACCCCGACGCCACCAGCCGGGGGCGAAAGGCCGGATCTGCTGACGGAGCAACCCTCACAAGGGGCGTCATAAAGCAGGCGAGAGCATCAATCTTCACCGCTCGCCACACGCGAGTCGCCATGCCTGACATGGACTTTGAATCTGCCCTGGGTGCCGTCGGCACCTCCTGAAAAAACAACAACTATTGGCCAGCCGCATGACGATTGGCCAACAGGTGAGGGGACAACCATGCAACATTCTCACGCCGCGACACTGGGCGAAAATCGTGCCGTTTCATCGACCGTAAAACTGTACATCTGGGCAGCGGTCATTCTGGTGGTGGCCGAGGCAATCGGCGCGATCAGTATTCCCCTCGGCCCTGGCAAAGTCGTTCTGCTGCCGATGGTCTGGGCGCTGTTGATCGGTGCGGGTATCGGCATCTTCAGCCGCCGTCTGCCAGGTCCTATAGGCCTGAGCCTTGGCGATCAGGTACGTTCTGCATCCATTCTGCAACCGGCTCTGTTGGTGTTCATCGCCAAGCTGGGCATGGTCGTCGGCGGTTCATTGCCGTTGGTATTTGCCTCCGGTTGGGCGTTGTTGTTCCAGGAGTTCGGCCATTTTGTCGGCACCGTGATCCTCGGTCTGCCGGTGGCGCTGATGCTCGGTATCAAGCGTGAAGCCATCGGCGCAACGTTCTCCGTAGGTCGCGAGCCAAGTCTGGCTATCATCGGCGAGCGCTACGGCATGGACTCCCCGGAGGGGCGCGGGGTACTCGCTGAATACCTGACCGGGACATTGTTCGGTGCGTTGTTCATTGCCGTTGTTGCAGGCTTCATTACCAGCCTCGGGATCTTCCATCCCAACTCGCTGGCGATGGGCTCGGGCATCGGTTCAGGCAGCATGATGGCCGCTGCGGCGGGTGCAATCGCTGCTCAGCAGACGCCGGAAGTGGCCAAGGAAGTCATGGCGCTTGCCGCCGCGTCGAACCTGATCACCACCACTATTGGCACGTACTTCACGCTGTTCATTTCTCTGCCATTGGCGGTCTGGGGCTACCGGGTTCTTGAGCCGATCATCGGCCGTACCACCAAAGCTTCGGTGATGAACAATGGTCCCAAGCACGACCAGGTATCCCTTGAGGTCAAGGAGCTGGGTTGGGGCGGACGGATCAGCGCGTGGCTGGCAGCCGGTGCGTTGGCATTGATCGCCAACTATGTGGGCTACAAGACGCTGTCGCCTGCCGCCTTTGGCGGTATCGCGGTGATGATCCTGGCGGTTTTCATCGGCGAGATGATCTGCGTTGCCCTGCGCCGCAAGATCCCGGCGGTGTGCACCGTGTCGATTGTCGCGATGTTCATGACCTCTCCAGCATGCCCTTGGGCGGCTGAGATTGCGCAGATGGTTGGCTCGATCAACATGCTTGCAGTGATCACACCGATGCTGGCTTTCGCCGGTTTGTCGGTGGCCAAGGACCTGCCAGCGTTCCGCCTGTTGGGCTGGCGCATCGTGCTGGTGTCGTTCCTGGCTAACTTTGGTACGTTCATTGGTGCTGTGCTGATCGCTGAGTTCTTTCACTAGGCATTGAGCAGTTGGCAATAAAAACGCCGGGCAGATCGAATCTGCCCGGCGTTTTGTTTGCGGTAAGCACCGCACAGGCTGGTCACCATCTCAAAGTCATGAAGGCCTGTGGGACCGAATTTATTCGGGAAGGCGGTATTTCAGGCAATACACCTGGTGTGGATGTGCCGGCCCTTTCGCGAATAAATTCGCATCCCACAGAGATGCATTCCAAACACACTTCTTGGCCTTTAGCCGAAGGAGTGTTAACCGATCACATTCCCAACGCCTGCTCCACCAGCCAGTCATGCACCGCCCGACGGGCCGGGGTTTGCAGGGCGCCTTCGCGGTAGACCAGCACGTACTTCTTGCGCGCTGCAATCGGGTGGCCGAACGGGATGATCAGCGAGCCTTCCTCCAGCTCATTGGTGATCAGCGCCTTGCGCGCAATGGCCACGCCCATGCCCATGATCGCCGCTTCAATGGTCAGGTGATTGCGATTGAACGTGTGACCGCGACGCACATCAACGCCTGATGCACCGATAGCGTTCAGATAAAACTCCCACTCGGCATACTCATAGCTGCCGCGCCAGGCCGTAATGTCGTGCAGCAATGGGTAATGCACCAGTTGGCTCGGTGTATCCAGCGGTGGCTTGCCGGCTTGCAAGGCGGGCGAGCAGACCGGGAACAACTCCTCTTCCAGTAATGAAGTGGTCATCAACCCCGGATAACTGCCGTCGTTGAGGTCAATCGCCAGGTCAAAATCGTCATCACGCAAAGAGCCGCTGCTGTCCTCGGCAATGATTCGTAGCTGAATGTCGGGAAACGCCTGCTCCAGTTGCGGCAGGCGTGGCATCAGCCATTTGCTCAGGAACGAAGGAATACAACGCAGCTTGAACACACCGCCGATGCGTCCCGAGTGCAGCAGCCGCAGTTCATCATCAATACGGCTGTGAACCTCGTTGGCAACGATAGCCAGCCGCTGCCCTTCAGCGGTCAGCTCAAGACCACGACCGACCCGATGGAACAGCGCAAAGCCCAGCCGCTCTTCGAGCTGACGCATTTGCTGGCTGATGGCGCCGGGCGTTACGTGCAGTTCGTCCGCGCAGCGGGTAAACGACAGGTGCCGGGCGGCACAGGCGAAAACCTGAAGCCATGCGTGCATTTGCGCGTTGAGGATTTTGCTCATCTATCAGTTCTGCTTAACCGTGGCTTAGGAAGTTTCGTTTGTGGATCGTTTGGCTGGAGCCTAAAAATACCAGCACATAACAAAGTGTCTTTCGAGGCCTACAAGCCTCTCACGAATCGAGCTAACCGTATGGCTATCAGCGTCTTCGACATGTTCAAAATCGGCATCGGCCCCTCCAGTTCGCACACAGTAGGGCCAATGCGTGCTGCTGCAATCTTCAGTGTGCAACTGCGCGAGCTGGGCCTGCTGAACAAGGTCGAGCGTGTCGAGGTACGTTTGTATGGCTCGCTGTCGGCCACCGGCATCGGCCACGGCAGCGACCGTGCAACGGTTATTGGTCTGATGGGCGAATGGCCTGACCAGGTTGACCCGGCGCTGGTAGCACCCCGAGTAGATGCCGTACTTGAGCAACAAGTTCTGCTGCTGGGCGGTGAGCAGCGCATTACCTTCGACTGGCAGCGCGACATGCGCCTGCTGGAAGAGAGCCTGCCTTATCACCCTAACGGCATGACGCTCTGCGCCTATGGTGCCACTGGTGAAGTGTATGAGCAGACTTATTATTCGGTCGGCGGTGGTTTCGTTGTTGATGCCGAACAGGCCGCCAGCGGCGTTCTGGATAGCGATACTACCGAGTTGCCTTACGATTTCTCCAGCGGTGCCCAGCTGCTGCGCCTGTGCAAAAAACATGGCCTGAGCATTTCTGCGCTGATGATGGAGAACGAGAAAGTCTGGCGTACCGAAGCGGAAATCCGCTCGCGGATTCTGCACATCTGGGGCGCCATGCAGGACTGCGTAAACAAAGGGCTGCGCGAAGAAGGGATCTTGCCCGGTGGCCTGAATGTGCGGCGTCGTGCGTTCAAACTGCACCGTAGCCTGCAGGAACTGGGCAAGCCCAACGTGATCAGCTCGACCCTCAGCGCCATGGAGTGGGTCAACCTGTTCGCCCTGGCAGTCAACGAAGAAAACGCTGCAGGCGGGCGCATGGTGACAGCGCCTACCAACGGCGCAGCAGGGATCATCCCGGCGGTGCTGCACTACTTTATGAAATTCAATCCGGATGCCACTGAAGATGACGTTGTGCGGTTCTTTTTGAGCGCGGCGGCGGTGGGCATTCTGTGTAAGAAGAACGCGTCGATTTCCGGTGCTGAAGTGGGCTGTCAGGGCGAAGTGGGGTCGGCCTGTGCCATGGCTGCTGCGGGCTTGGCCGAGATTCTCGGCGCTACGCCTGAGCAGGTTGAAAACGCTGCGGAGATTGGTCTGGAACATAACCTTGGCCTGACTTGCGACCCGGTTGGCGGGCTGGTGCAAATACCCTGTATCGAGCGCAACGCAATTGCTGCCGTGAAAGCGATCAACGCTGCACAAATGGCCATGCGTGGCGACGGCGAGCATTTCATCTCCCTGGACCACGCCATCCGCACCATGCGCGACACCGGCGCGGACATGCTTGAGAAGTACAAGGAAACGTCACGCGGCGGGTTGGCGGTGAAGTGGGTGGAGTGCTGAATTGATTTGAAATGCGATCTCATGTGGGAGCGAATTCATTCGCGAAGAGGCCGGTACATCCGATGAACGTTTATCGGATGTGCCTACGCTTTCGCGAATGAATTCGCTCCCACAGGGTTTCTGACAACCAGGGCAATCAGTTCCTGATCAGCTCGCAGCCAACTCCTGCTCCACCAGCTTCGTCCACACCGCCACGCCCGCGCCGATCACTTGATCGTTGAAGTCGTAATACGGGTTGTGCAGCGCCGCTGAAGGTTTTTCGCCGTCCACGCCCAGCCAGATGTAAGCGCCGGGGCGGGCCTGGAGCATGTAGGCAAAGTCTTCGGAGGCCATGGACGGGTTGCAACCCCATTGCACGTTTTCCTCACCCACCGCCGTGATGGCCGCACGACGAATCGTGGCCGCTGCATCGACGTTGTTCTCGGTAACCGGATAGCCGACTTTGTAAGCCAGCTTGCCCGTCACGCCGAAGGCGACTGGCAGTTGCTCGACGAATTCGCCAATCAACTTTTCGACCTTGTCACGCACCGGGGTTTGCAGGCAGCGCACGGTACCGCGCAGGACTGCCGTTTCCGGGATCACGTTGATCGCTTCACCGGCGTTGAACTGCGTGATGCTGACCACCGCCGAGTCCAGTGGCGAAAGTCGGCGGGCCACGATGGTCTGCAGGCCCAGCACCAACTGCGCAGCGGCAACAATCGGGTCAGCCCCTTTGTCCGGCATGGCAGCATGACTGCCTTTGCCGGTCAGGGTGATTTCGAAGGTGTCCAGCGAAGCCATCATCGGCCCCGGATTGATGATCACTTGCCCGGCAGGGGCGCCCGGCCAGTTATGCAGGCCGTAGATAGCGTCCATTGGGAAGCGTTCGAACAACCCGTCGTCGATCATTTTGCCCGCGCCACCGAGGTTTTCCTCAGCAGGCTGGAACACGAAATACACGGTGCCTTTGAAGTTGCGGGTCTCGCTCAGGTGGCGAGCGGTGGCCAGCAAAATCGCGGTGTGACCGTCATGACCGCAGGCATGCATGCAGCCCTTGTGTGTGGACGCGTGGGAGTGGGTGCCCAGCTCCTGAATCGGCAGGGCGTCCATGTCGGCACGAATGCCGATGCTTGGGCCTTCACCGGTCCGCAAGGTACCGACCACGCCCGTACCGCCCAGGCCACGATGCACTTCAATGCCAAAGCTTTCGAGCAACTGCGCAACGCGCTCGGAGGTGCGCAGTTCTTCAAAGCCCAGTTCCGGGGCTGAATGGAAGTCGCGACGCCATAGCGTGGCGTCTTCGATCAACGTTTGGGATAGCTTCATCAGTTTCACTCCAGGCTCGCGCCGTAACCGAAGCTGACCGCAGGGACGGCAGCCGTTTCAACCCAGACGCTTTTGACTTCGCTGTATTCGCGCAGTGCGTCGAGGCCCGACGAACGACCGTAGCCGCTGTCGCCGTAGCCGCCGAAGGGCGAGCTGACGTGGATGGTCTTGTAACCGTTGACCCAGAAAGTCCCGGCGCGCACTTGTTTGGCGACGCGGTGGGCGCGGCCGACATCGCGAGTCCATACCGCACCGGCCAGACCGAAGCGGCTGTCATTGGCAATGCGGATGGCTTCAGCTTCATCTTTGAACGGAATCGCCACGACCACCGGACCGAAGATTTCGTCCTGCGCGCAGTTCAGTGCGTTGTCACCCGCCAGCACCGTTGGGTTGACGTAATAGCCCGGCACCTTCGGCAGCGGATCAGCATCGACACCCACCAGCTTCGCACCATCCTGGAGCGCGTTTTCGACCATGCTCTTTACGTGTGCATATTGCTTGGCGTTATTGATCGGGCCGATCTGGGTTTCCGGATCGCTTGGGTCGCCGACCTTGAATTGTTTGCCCGCTGCCGCCAGCGCGGTGGTGAAGCGCTCAAAGATCGATTCCTGCACCAGCAGACGCGAACCGGATACGCAGCTTTGGCCCGCGCCGGAGAAGATCGCGGCCTGAGCGCCGCGCAGAGCGACTTCCAGATCAGCGTCTTCAAAGACGATGTTGGCCGACTTGCCGCCCAGTTCCAGTACGCACGGAATGCAACGTTGTGCAGCGGCGCTGGCGATGTGACGACCGGTGGCGGGCGAACCTACGAACACCACTTTGCGGATATCTGCTTTGGCGATCAGCGCCTGGCCGATGGTATGGCCGAAACCGGCCACGACGTTGACCAGACCTTTTGGCACACCGGCGCGCTCGATCAGAACAGCGACCACTAGAGAGGACAAGGCGGTCAGTTCGGACGGCTTGAGAATCACCGCGTTACCGGCCGTGATCGCCGGTGCGATCTGCCAGCCGCAAGTGAAAATCGGCGCGTTCCACGGGGTGATTTGCAGCACTGTGCCCAGTGGTTCGTAGGTGACGTAGTTGAGGTGCGAAGTCGGTACCGGGATCACTTCGCCGTGCAGCTTGTCGGCCCAGCCGGCGTAGTACTCGAACATTTCGGCGACTTTTGCCACTTCAACGTTGGCATCGCGAATTGGTTTGTTGGCCGTGATGGATTCGATCTGCGCCAGATTGGCGGCTTCCTGACGAATCAATGCGCCGACCTGATACATCAAGCGGCCACGGGCCTGAGCAGTCAGGGCTGCCCACTGGGCCTGGGCGGTTTTGGCCGCTGCGTCGATGGTTGCAACCAGTGATGCGTCGGCATCGGGAAAACTCAGCATCAGGCTGTCGTCGTGGGCGTTGCGCACTTCCACCGGCTCGCCATGGCCTTCGATGAACTCGCCGCCAACATAGCTGGCGACCGTGTTACGGTCGCCCCAGTATGGTCGCATCAATTCCAGCAATTTTTGCGTGCTCATCGGTTATTCCCCTTTGCCGAACAGCTGGGCATCGGTCCGCTGGACGATGCAGTTGAAGTCTTCACCATCCGGCAGCGTTTCGCTGCTGGCGGCCCACAGTTGGGCGACGATGCGCGCCAGTGGCAGGTCCAGATCCAGGCTGGCGGCCAGGTCGCTGGCCAGGCCGACGTCTTTGCGCATCAGGCCCATGGTGAAGCCCGAGTTGTAGGT
Source organism: Pseudomonas viridiflava (assembly GCF_900602065.1). Classification (GTDB taxonomy): domain Bacteria; phylum Pseudomonadota; class Gammaproteobacteria; order Pseudomonadales; family Pseudomonadaceae; genus Aquipseudomonas. The sequence continues at coordinate 34,231 of NZ_UWFN01000245.1, forward strand.
TTTGTTCAGCACCCAGGTCGGAAACATCACTTGAGTGGCGCCGCTACGGCCGGAACCAGCGTTCAGACCCAACATCAGTTTTTCCGGATCGACGCCCGCTTTGGCAGCCATGCTCACGGCTTCTGCGGTGCTGATCAGGTGGCAGGCAGCAAGCATGTTGTTGGCGATTTTCGCCACGTTGCCTGCGCCGCATTTTCCGACGTGAACCCGCGTGCCGCTCATGCCTTCGAGTACTGGCAATACTTTTTCCAGGTCTGCGTCTTCTGCGCCGATGACCATGGACATAGTGCCGGTGGCTGCACCTTTAGGGCCGCCGGAAACCGGTGCGTCGATGAAGCCAATGTTCTTTTGCAACAGGGCGGCAGCCACCTTGCGGCTGGCTTCCGGTGTAGAAGTGGTGGTGTCGACCACGATCAAGCCTGCGTTGCCGTGCTGCAGTACGCCTTCAGCGCCCAGGCAAACCGATTCAACGTGTTCTGCTTTTGGCAACGACAGGATCAGCACGTCGACCTGTTTGATCAGTGCGGCGCGGTCAGTCACCGGTTTCACGCCTTTGCTCTCGGCGATTTCCAGTGCAGCTTGCGACAGGTCAAAACCGCTTACGTCAAAGCCTTTGCTGGCCAGGGTTGCAGCCATGCCGCCGCCCATGTTGCCCAGTCCAATCACGCCTACTTTTAAAGTCATTCAGAATGCTCGCTTAGCTGTTTGACAGGCTACGTCGCACCGTCAGTGGTTATCGGCAGATGAACCGAGTATGGACACCGCTCTGCACACACAGCAATAATCACCAAATTCATTTTTGTTGCGTTGAAAGCAACGCAGGTGGCCCATGAGTCTGGTTCAGGATCGACGCATTCTTTATTTCTTTGAGGCCGTACGACTGGGCAGCGTTCGTGCTGCTGCTGACTTTCTCGACGTTGCGCCCTCTGCGGTCAGCCGCCAGATCGCCCAGTTGGAGCATGAGTTGGGGGCACCGTTGCTGGAGCGCCATCGTCGCGGGGTGAAACCGACCGAGGCGGGGGATCGCGTATTGGCTTACTACCGTCAGCGCCTTTCCCAGCAGGAGGTGTTGCTGGAGTCGCTGCAAGCGTTGCGCGGTTTACAGAGCGGTTCGGTGGTGTTGGCGATTGGTGAAGGGTTTATCGATGGCCTGACCGAGCCGCTGACAAAATTCTCGACGCTGTACCCCAAGGTCGAGCTGCAAGTGAACGTGTGCGGCACCAACGAAGTGATCCGTCAGGTAGTAGAAGACGAGGCGCACATCGGCCTGGTGTTCAACCCGCCCGCTGACCCGAAGATTCGCTCACACGCTCACCAGAAACAGCCGGTCTGTGTGATGGTCAGCCCCGATCATCCGCTGGCGCAACATGACGGGCCGATCCCTCTGAAAGGTCTGGACAGTTATCGGTTGGGATTGCTTGGGGTTTCTTACGGCATCCGCCAGATCCTGACTCAGGCCGAACAGCAGTCGGGTGTTTCCCTGATGCCAACCCTGACCTGCAACACCTTCGCCATGCTCAAGCGCTTTGCCATGAGCGGTGGTGTAACCCTGTTACCAACCTTCGTGGTGGTGGATGAGCTGGCGAGTGGCAAGCTGATTGCGTTACCACTGGAATCCCAAGTGTTCAGTGAATCCCAGGTACACATCATCAGCCGGTTGGGGCGCCAACTCAGCGTAGGTTCGAGCCGATTGCTGGGGCTGTTGCAGCAGGACATGACGGCGTTTAACGGGAAGTGATGGCCACCGCAAAAAACATAGAATAACTATTAGGATTCGAATGATTTTTGTAGGAGTGAGCTTGCTCGCGATAGCGTTTGGTCAGGCGATAAATTTCTCAACATTCAACCGCTATCGCGAGCAAGCTCGCTCCTACAAGACCCAATGGTTGCTGCGCGACCTCTTAAAGGTCCTTGGTTAACCAAGGCTTTTATGTGTGCTCACGCCTATTTTTCAGATAACTGCATGATCATCGCCGTCGTCAGGTAAAGCCTCGGCGCGATGCTCGACAGGTCTATGTATTCGTCTTCGGAGTGCAGCCCGGCGCCGACCACGCCCATGGTTTCCAGCACTGCAGGTTTCTGGCTGTCGGGCACATAGGCATAACCGGCATCGGTACCGAAGCGCATGGCGATCGGCTCGACTTTGCGGCCAATCTTGCCGTACAGCGTCTGCGCCGTTTTAGCCAGGTCTTCGGTGGCCGGGTTCCTCACGAGTGGTGGGCGGCCTTTGTCCATGCGGAAAGTCACCTGAGTCCCATCGATCAGCTTGCCCTGCACGATGCGTTGACCATCGGCCAGCACACGATCGGACTCGCTGAGGTCCGAATAGCGCATGTCGCCTTCGGCCACGGCGCTGTCCGGGATGATGTTGCGCTTGGTGCCAGCGTTGATCACCGTCCAGTTCACTGTGGTGCCCTTGGCCTTATCCCCCAGATCCTTGAGTTGGATCAGTTGATGGGACAGTTCCATTGCCGCATTGCGTCCCGCTTCAGGGGCCGAGCCTGCGTGGGATGATTTACCTTTAACGTCCACGAACACGCCGTTGATGCCGTTGGTGGCTACCGTTACCGCATCCGAGTCAGGCGGCTCATAAGAGAACACGTAGTCGTGTTTGCTGGCCAGTTCGGCGATGACCTTTTTCGAACCCGCCGAGCCTGTTTCCTCGTCCGGGTTGAACAGCACGGTGATGGTGCCGTAGTCCTTGAATTTTTGATCCTGCAAAAGCTTGAGTGAATGCAGCACCATGGCTACGCCGCCTTTGGCGTCTGCCACACCCGGCCCGAAGGCCCGTTCGCCTTCTACTTTGAATGGCCGCTTGGCCGCCGTACCCGGACCAAACACCGTGTCGTAGTGAATCATCAGCAAGAATGATTTGCTGCCATTGCCCTTGATCGTGCCGACGATGTTATCGCCGGTGGATGGCGAAGCTGGCGTGGTCTGCACCGTTGCCCCCAATGCTTTGAGGCGATTTACCAGCATTTCACTGACGGTCTTGAGTCCCGGCGCCTGACCGGTGCCGGTATCGATATCTACGAGTTGTTCAACGGTAGCCAGATAAGCCTTCTGTTCGGCTTCGGCGTTCTTGAGGAGTTGCTGTGCAGGCACTTCGACGGCGAATGTCGATGAACAGAGCAGGGTGGCGGCGACAGCGACCGCCATTGCGGTACGGCGAACGAACATGCTGGATCCCTCAGATGGTGTTCAAGAGAAGCTTTTGTAACACTTGACCGGCTATTTTTGTACCCTTCGATCTTGGTGTCGAGAAAGGCCCATGCCTGGCCGTTGGCACTGGGGGAGGGGGCTCTTTTGATCATGAAGAAACAAAAAAACCGCGCACAGGCGCGGTTTTAATGGGGTTTGGTCAGTTCTCAGTGCTTTAAAAAAACGCCTTGGACTGACTCCGATCAGACGTTAAAACGGAAGTGCAGCACGTCGCCGTCTTTGACGATGTAGTCCTTGCCTTCCAGACGCCATTTGCCGGCTTCCTTGGCACCGGCTTCACCCTTGTACTGGATGAAGTCGTTGTAGGCGATGCACTCGGCGCGGATGAAGCCTTTTTCGAAGTCGGTGTGGATCACGCCAGCGGCTTGTGGTGCGGTGGCACCGACGCGGACGGTCCAGGCGCGGACTTCTTCAACGCCAGCAGTGAAGTAGGTCTGCAGGTGCAGCATTTCGTAGCCCGCACGGATCACGCGGTTCAGGCCTGGTTCTTCAAAGCCCAGGGCTTCGAGGAACATGTCCTTTTCTTCGCCGTCATCAAGCTCGGCGATTTCCGCTTCGATCTTGTTGCACACCGGCACCAGCATTGCGCCTTCTTCTTCGGCGATGGCGCGCACTACGTCCAGCAGCGGGTTGTTCTCGAAACCGTCTTCAGCCACGTTGGCGATGTACATGACCGGCTTGGTGGTCAGCAGGTGGAAGCCACGAATCACTGCTTTTTCGTCAGCGTTCATGTTCTTCATCAGGCTGCGGGCTGGCTTGCCTTCGGTGAAGTGAGCGATCAACTGCTCCAGCAGGCCTTTCTGAACCACTGCGTCCTTGTCGCCGCCCTTGGCGTTGCGAGTGACCTTCTGCAGCTGTTTTTCACAGCTGTCGAGGTCAGCAAAGATCAGTTCCAGATCGATGATCTCGATGTCACGCTTCGGGTCAACGCTGTTGGAAACGTGAATCACGTTGTCGTCTTCGAAGCAGCGAACCACGTGAGCGATGGCGTCGGTCTCACGGATGTTGGCGAGGAACTTGTTGCCCAGGCCTTCACCTTTGGACGCGCCCGCTACCAGGCCCGCAATGTCGACGAATTCCATGGTGGTCGGCAGGATACGCTTGGGATTGACGATGGCCGCCAGTGCCGCAAGGCGTGGGTCGGGCATGGCCACGATGCCGCTGTTCGGTTCGATGGTGCAGAAGGGGAAGTTCTCCGCCGCAATACCGGACTTGGTCAGGGCGTTGAACAGGGTGGATTTGCCGACGTTGGGCAGGCCGACGATGCCGCAATTGAAGCCCATGGTATTTCCCCTCGAGTGATGTCAGGCCTTCTGGCTGTGCAGGTTTTTCATCGCCCGGTTCCATTCACCGGCGAAGATATCCGGCAGCACGCCGAGGGCAAAGTCGATGCTGGCGTCCAGCTTTTCCTGTTCGGCGCGTGGCGCTCGACCCAGAACAAAACCGGAGACCTTGTTGGCGTCGCCCGGGTGGCCGATGCCAAGCCGCAAGCGATGAAAAGTATTCTGATTGCCGAGTTGCGCGATGATGTCCCGCAGCCCGTTGTGACCGCCATGACCGCCGCCCTGTTTGAACTTGGCAACGCCCGGTGGCAGATCGAGTTCGTCATGCGCCACCAGGATGGCATCAACCGGTATCCGGTAGAAACCAGCGAGCGCCGCGACGGACTGGCCGCTGCGGTTCATGTAGGTGGTGGGAATCAGCAGACGAACATCCTGACCTTGATGAGTGAAGCGTGCGGTCAGGCCAAAAAATTTGCGCTCGGCGACGAGATTGACTCGTTGCGCGTCAGCGATACGCTCAACAAAAAGAGCCCCTGCGTTATGCCGGGTCTGTTCGTATTCAGCGCCTGGATTTCCCAGGCCAACGATCAGTTGTATGGCAGTCACGACAGGGGCCCTTTTCTGGAGTTGTGGTTGAAACCGCTGCAGGCAGCGGCAAAACTGGAAGAAAACTGCTCATTTACCATGATGTAAACTCCGCGATTCTGCCCGTTTTGCCTGACTTTTACAGCGGTCTCCCGAGCAACTCCGGTATTACCGAGTAATGAATTACTCGGCAGTACCTTCTGCTTCGTCTTCGGTCGGTGCAACGCGTGGTGCGTGGACGTTGGCGATAGCCAGGTCAGTACCGTGCGCCAGAGCAACGAACTCAACGCCTTTAGGCGCTTTAACGTCGGACAGGTGAACGATCGAACCGATTTCCAGAGCAGACACGTCTACTTCGATGAACTCAGGCAGATCTTTCGGCAGGCAGCTTACTTCCAGCTCGGAAGTAACGTGCGAAACTTCGCCGCCTTTCTTCACTGGAGCTTCTTCGCCGATGAAGTGTACAGGTACGATTGCGGTCAGTTTTTGACCAGCAACAACGCGTACGAAGTCAGCGTGCATCACGTGGCCTTTGGCCGGGTGACGTTGCAGAGCTTTGATGATCACGTTTTGCTTTTTGCCATCAACGGTCAGCGCGATGATGTGGCTGTACGAAGCTTCGTTTTCCAGCAGTTTTGCAACTTCCTTGGCCAGCAGGCTGATGGATTCAGGGGCTTTGTCGCCACCGTAAACTACAGCTGGAACCAGGCTTGCGAGACGACGCAGGCGGCGGCTCGCACCTTTCCCCAGGTCGGAACGCAGTTCAGCATTCAAAGTAAAATCGTTCATTTTGTATCTCCAAATTAGCCACATTCGACCTGACGTTTGCGACCGACGTCAGGACGATATGGGCAAAAAAGCCCCGCCCTGACCGAATGTCAGGGCGGGGCGCTTTTCGTCAACAGGGTGTCAGCTCAGGGAAAACCCTTAGCGGAACATCGCGCTGATCGATTCTTCGTTGCTGATGCGGCGGACCGCCTCGGCAACTACCGGAGCAATATCCAGTTGACGGATACGGCTACAGGCTTGTGCGGCAGCGGACAACGGGATGGTGTTAGTCACCACCAGTTCGTCCAGCACGGAATTTTCAATGTTTTCGATCGCCCGACCCGACAGCACAGGGTGTGTGCAGTAGGCAAAGACCTTGGCAGCGCCATGCTCTTTCAAGGCCTTGGCCGCATGGCACAGAGTGCCGGCGGTATCGACCATGTCATCGACCAGAATACAGGTACGCCCTTCGACATCACCGATGATATGCATCACTTCAGAGTGATTGGCTTTCTCACGGCGCTTGTCGATGATCCCGAGATCAACACCCAGCGACTTGGCAACAGCACGTGCACGCACGACGCCGCCAATGTCCGGGGAAACGATCATCAGGTTTTCAAAGCGTTGATCTTCGATGTCATCCACCAGAACAGGGGAGCCGTAGATGTTATCTACCGGAATATCGAAGAAACCCTGGATTTGGTCAGCATGCAGATCAACCGTGAGAACACGATCGATCCCGACTACGGTAAGCATGTCAGCAACAACTTTTGCGCTGATAGCCACACGTGCGGAACGCGGACGGCGATCCTGACGGGCATAACCAAAGTAAGGAATCACAGCAGTGATTCGGGACGCTGAGGAACGACGGAAGGCATCAGCCATCACGACGAGTTCCATCAGGTTATCGTTGGTCGGTGCGCAAGTCGGCTGAATGATAAAGACGTCTTTACCGCGGACGTTTTCATTGATCTCAGTAGAAATCTCGCCGTCGGAAAATTTTCCGACAGAAACATCACCTAGTGGGATATGCAGCTGACGTACGACACGTCGAGCCAGATCGGGGTTAGCGTTCCCCGTAAAGACCATCATCTTGGACACGCGCAGTACCTGAAGGCTGAGGGTAACCTGGATGAGTATAGGAAAATGGCAGGGGCGGCTGGATTCGAACCAACGCATGGCAGGATCAAAACCTGCTGCCTTACCGCTTGGCGACGCCCCTGTATCTGTTGCAACGAGTACCGAGTACTCGGTTCCTTTTAGAGCAGACTTTGTAGCTTGCGATGCAACATCGAAACGTTGCTTCCTTTCGCTACAAACCCTGTAAGGGTCTCTGTCAGAAGGGCCGAGACTTTATCAGCTTCAGCTTTGTTTGGGAAGGCCCCAAACACACAACTTCCAGTTCCGGTTAATTTTGCTTCGGTAAATTTACCTAACAAATTCAATGCGTTACGTACCTCTGGATAACGCCTTGCTACAACCGGTAAGCAGTCATTTCGACTGTTTCCCTTGGGAACGGGGCGCACTTTAATGGGAGGAGTGTTACGTGTCAACAGTGGATCTGAAAAAATTTCTGCTGTACTTACAGATACTTGCGGCACGAGTACCAGATACCACGGTTCTTCCGGGTCTACAGGGGTGAGTTTTTCCCCCACACCCTCAGCAAATGCGGCGTGTCCACGGACGAAAACCGGGACGTCGGCGCCAAGGGTCAGGCCCAGCGCGGCCAGACGATCTTCGTCCCAGTCCAGATTCCATAAATGGTTCAGGCCCAGCAAAGTGGTTGCCGCATCGGAGCTGCCGCCGCCGATTCCGCCTCCCATGGGCAGGCGTTTTTCCAGCCAGATGTCCATGCCGAGTGTGCAGCCCGATTGTTTTTGCAGCGCGCGCGCCGCTTTGACGATCAGGTTGCTGTCATGGGGAACGCCGGGAACATCAGTTTGCAGGCAGATTTCACCGTCCTGACGAACGGCGAAGCTGAGTTCGTCGCCGTAATCGACAAACTGAAACAGGGTTTGCAGTTCGTGATAGCCATCAGGACGACGACCCAGAATGTGCAGCATCAGGTTCAATTTGGCCGGAGCGGGCAGGGTCAGGCGTGCTTCGCTCATGTTTATTGACCCAGTTTGCGTGGCTGCCAGTCCTTGATCACCAGCGTGACGTCGAGGTCTTGTCCGTGCAGTTTGACGCGCTCGGGCAGCCAGTAACCGTTCTGTTCGACATAGCTGAGGTATTCAACTTGCCACCCATCCTGTTCGAGGCTGGCCAGGCGGCTGTCACCATCGAGGGTCAGGCGGCTTTTGCTGTCGGGAGCGGGCAGGCCGCGAACCCACCAGACCAGATGCGATACCGGCAATTTCCAGCCCAGTTGCTCTTCGAGCAGGGTTTCCGGAGTCGGCGCTTCATAGCGTCCCTGATTGGCGACTTCCAGCGCTACACTGCCAGGTCGGCCCGTCAAGCGCGCCGCGCCGCGTCCCAGCGGGCCTGACAGGCGAATGTCGTAGTAATCCTGGCGTTGCAGCCAGAACAGCGTGCCGCTACCTGAATCTTTGGGGGCGCGAATGCCGACTTTGCCGTTGATCTGCCAGCCATCGAGGGTGGTCAGTTGTTCTTTGTGCTGGCGCCACTGAGCGGGGTCGCCCTTGCCTTCAACGGCTTCCCGGGAAGTGAGTCCGGCACAACCGGCGAGCAGGGCGATGAAGCTGAATACGACTACGTGGCGCAAAAACATAAAATTAAAGAGTCTCGGATCCGGTCAGGCGCAGCAGGGTGCTGCGCAGAATAGGGCTGTCAGGTTGTTCTTCGAGGGCTTTGCCCCAGATTTTGCGGGCTTCACGTTGTTCGCCTTTCGCCCAGAGCACTTCGCCCAGGTGAGCGGCTACTTCATGGTCGGGGAAGCGTTCAAGTGCCAGGCGCAGCAAACGTTCTGCTTCGTCCAGGTTGCCCAGGCGGTAGTTTACCCAGCCAAGGCTGTCGAGGACTGCAGGATCTTCCGGATTGAGTTTGTGGGCTCTTTCGATCAGTTCCTTGGCTTCTGCATAGCGCGTGGTGCGGTCGGAAAGGGTATAGCCCAGCGCGTTGAGTGCCATGGCGTTTTCCGGTTCGCGTTTCAGAATCGCGCGCAGGTCTTTTTCCATCTGCGCCAGATCGCCGCGCTTCTCCGCCATCATCGATCGGGTGTACAGCAGGTTCAGGTCGTCCGGGTATTGCTTGAGTGCTTGAGTCAGCAACTGCCAGGCGCGATCGACCTGATTGTTGCTGGAAAGGGTTTCGGCTTCGATCAGGTACAGCTGGATCGCGTAGTCAGGTTGAGCCTCGCGAGCTTCGGCCAGGCGTTTGGAGGCTTCGGCGGCACTGCCGTTGCTCATCAGGATATCGGCCTGACGCAGTTGCGCGGAGAGGAAGTCCGGCCCCGGACCGACCTGAGCATACTCGGCCAGTGCACTCGCCTGATCATTGCGCTCTTCATGGATGCGGCCCAGATTCAGGTGCGCGGAATCCTCATGGGCACCACGAGCAATCAGCTCTTCCAGGTAGCCTTCGGCTTCGTCCCATGCTTTGGCTTCCAGGCAGACCAGTGCAAGGGAAAAGCGCAGCTCGTCGTCATCGGGATACTGCTGCACGAGGCTGGAAAACTGCACTTTGGCATCTTCCATTCGGTTCTGCTCGACCAGCATACGGGCGTAGGTCAGGCGCAGGCGCTTGTCATCCGGATACTTCTTGATGCTTTTTTCAAGGATTGGCAGCGCTTCCTTGCCCCGGCTCATGCCTTGCAGCAGTCGGGCGCGCAGCAATATGGGAGCGATTTCGCCGTCTTTAGGCGGGTTGTCTTCGAGCAACTTCAACGAGGCTTCGGCCTCGCCGTTCTGTTGCAGCAACAGTGCCTTGCCAAAAATCAGCTGACCGTTGTTCGGGTACTTGACCAGCAGGCGGTCAAAGCTGGTGAGCAATGCGCTGCGGGTTTCCGGATTTGTTTCAGAGGCAGACAGCGCAAGGAAGTCGAAATGTGTATCGCCCTGACCCTGCAGAACCTTTTCCATGTAGATCATGGAGTCGTCATAACGCCCGGCCCGGGCCAGTTGAATGGCTGCCGCGCGCTGTGCTTCAAGATTATCCCGGTCGTTTCTGGCCCAGATCAGCGAAGTATCCAGCGCGGCCTGATCAGCGCCCAGGTACTCGGCAATCCGGAAAGCGCGTTCGGAAACACCCGGGTCCTGAGTGTTGATTGCCTGGGTCACATAGTTGTCCAGGGCAATATCGAAACGATTGCGCTGGCCAGCCAGTTCGGCACTCAACAGGCTGACGAGGGTTTCCTGGGTGAACGAGCCGTATACCTGAGGCTTGGCTTCAGGTGCGGGGGCGGTGTCTTTCGGCGCAGGCGTGGTCTGCGGCTGTACCGGCGCCATGGACTGGCAACCGCTGAGAAAGACAAGGGCGAGAAACAGCGCGGAGGATCTATTCATATATAAGAAGGGACGACTTACCTGCGGTTTTGAGCATCATGACACAAGGCTGGGAGCAAACCCACAGCCGGTTGGAAAACTGCCGGAACGCGTATTTATTTGTGTTGCAGGCCCCAAATGGGGGCATCTGCAGCGCGAGTCTATTAGGACAATAGTCAACGGTGGTTGTTCTGAGTCTATTGAAGTAGGACAATTGCCGGCTTCACGTCACCATCAGCGACCTTGAATGGCCTTCCTTGCACTTGGTATCAACCATAAGACTGCCTCGGTAGACGTCCGCGAGCGCGTGGCATTTACGCCAGAGCAGCTGGTTGAGGCCTTGCAGCAGCTTTGCCGCCTCACCAACAGCCGCGAAGCTGCGATCCTTTCTACGTGCAACCGTAGCGAGTTGTACATCGAGCAGGACCAGATCGGTTCTGAAACGATTCTTGCCTGGCTCGCTGATTATCATCATTTGAGCCTCGAAGAGCTGCGCGCCAGTGCTTATGTGCACGCCGACGATGCGGCAGTTCGTCACATGATGCGGGTGGCCTCAGGGCTCGACTCGCTGGTGCTCGGCGAGCCGCAGATTCTCGGGCAGATGAAATCCGCCTATGCCGTGGCCCGGGAAGCCGGGACCATTGGTCCGCTGCTGGGGCGGCTGTTTCAGGCCACGTTCAGTGCGGCCAAGCAGGTACGTACCGACACGGCCATTGGTGAAAACCCGGTTTCTGTGGCGTTTGCCGCGGTCAGTCTGGCGAAACAGATCTTCAGTGATCTGCAGCGCAGTCAGGCCTTGCTGATCGGTGCTGGCGAAACCATCACGCTGGTTGCCCGCCATCTGCATGATCTGGGCGTCAAGCGTATCGTGGTTGCCAACCGGACCCTTGAGCGCGCAAGTATTCTGGCTGCCGAGTTTGGCGCTCACGCGGTATTGCTCTCGGATATACCGGCCGAACTGGTCAACAGCGATATCGTGATCAGTTCCACGGCCAGCCAGTTGCCGATTCTCGGCAAGGGTGCTGTTGAAAGTGCGCTGAAGCTGCGCAAGCATAAGCCGATTTTCATGGTTGATATCGCCGTACCACGGGACATCGAGCCCGAGGTCGGTGAGCTGGACGACGTTTATCTGTACACCGTCGACGATCTGCATGAAGTCGTCGCCGAGAACCTCAAGAGTCGTCAGGGCGCTGCGCAGGCTGCTGAAGAATTGGTAGCAGCAGGCACCAATGACTTCATGTTCCGCCTGCGTGAACTGGCCGCGGTTGATGTGCTGCGCGCTTACCGCCAGCAAAGCGAAAGGCTGCGTGACGAAGAATTACTCAAGGCTCAGCGTATGCTGGCCAACGGCAGCAATGCCGAAGACGTGCTGGTGCAGTTGGCTCGCGGGTTGACCAACAAGTTGCTGCATGCACCCAGCGTGCAATTGAAAAAACTCTCTGCCGAAGGCCGCCTCGACGCGCTGGCCATGGCCCAGGAACTTTTTGCCCTCGGTGAGGGCTCGACGGATAAACCCCCGCAATGAAAGCCTCACTGCTCAACAAACTCGATGTCCTCAGCGATCGCTTCGAGGAACTGACCGCGTTGCTCGGCGATGCCGAGATTATTTCGGATCAGACCAAATTCCGTGCGTACTCCCGTGAGTACGCCGAGGTGGAGCCAATTGTTGCCGCCTATAAACAGCTGCTAAAGGCGCTGGCTGATCTGGACGGCGCCCAGGCGTTGCTCAAGGACAGCGATCCGGACATGCGCGAAATGGCTGTCGAGGAAGTGCGCGAGACCAAGCAGTTGCTCGCTGATCTGGAGAGCCAGCTGCAACGCATGCTGCTGCCCAAGGATCCCAACGACGGACGTAACGTGTTCCTTGAGATTCGTGCCGGGACCGGTGGCGATGAGGCGGCGATCTTCTCTGGCGATCTGTTCCGCATGTATTCGCGTTATGCCGAGCGACGTGGCTGGCGGATAGAGATTCTGTCCGAAAACGAAGGCGAGCATGGCGGTTATAAAGAGGTGATTGCCCGGGTCGAGGGCGAGAACGTCTACGGCAAGCTGAAGTTTGAGTCCGGGGCGCATCGCGTGCAGCGGGTTCCGGAAACCGAATCCCAGGGCCGCATCCACACCTCGGCCTGCACCGTCGCGGTGTTGCCTGAGCCGGACGAGCAACAGGCAATCGAAATTAATCCTGCGGACCTGCGCGTTGACACCTATCGTTCATCGGGCGCGGGTGGTCAGCACGTCAACAAGACCGATTCGGCGATTCGTATCACCCACCTTCCGTCGGGTATCGTCGTTGAGTGCCAGGAAGAGCGTTCGCAACACAAGAACCGCGCCCGTGCCATGTCCTGGCTGTCCGCGAAGCTTAACGACCAGCAAACCAGCGCCGCTGCCAATGCCATTGCCAGTGAGCGTAAACTGCTGGTGGGCTCGGGTGATCGATCCGAGCGTATTCGAACCTATAACTTCCCTCAGGGGCGAGTAACGGATCACCGCGTGAATCTGACCTTGTATTCGCTGGATGAAGTTTTGGCCGGTGGTGTCGATGCAGTGATAGAGCCGCTGCTTGCCGAATATCAGGCAGACCAACTAGCGGCACTGGGTGAGTAAATGACCATCATCGCCAGCCTGTTAAGAAGCGCCGAGCTTCCTGATTCACCAACTGCCCGTCTTGATGCTGAACTGCTTCTGGCCGCTGCGCTGGGTAAACCGCGTAGTTTCCTGCATACCTGGCCGGAGCGGATTGTCAGCAGCGAAGCCGCTCTGACGTTTGCCTCCCACCTGCAACGCCGTCGCACCGGTGAACCCGTCGCCTACATTCTGGGTCAGCAGGGCTTCTGGAAGCTGGATCTGGATGTTGCGCCCCATACCCTGATACCGCGTCCTGAAACCGAAATGCTGGTCGAAGCTGCGCTGGAACTGGTGCCCGCCTTTGCACCGACGCGTGTACTCGATCTGGGGACCGGGACCGGTGCAATCGCACTGGCACTGGCCAGCGAGCGCTCGGTCTGGCAGGTGACGGCGGTGGATCGGGTGCTTGAAGCCGTTGCCCTCGCCGAGCGTAACCGCCAGCGCCTGCACCTGGATAACGCCAAGGTGCTGAGCAGCCATTGGTTCAGCTCCCTTGAAGGGCAGCGTTTTGATCTGATCATCAGCAACCCGCCGTACATTGCCGCCGAGGACCCGCACCTGGTGGCGGGCGATGTGCGTTTTGAGCCGAGCAGTGCACTGGTTGCAGGGTCGGACGGTCTGGACGATATCCGCATGATCATCGCGCAGGCCCCGACCTATCTGAATGGCGAAGGCTGGCTGTTGCTTGAACACGGTTACGACCAGGGCGCGGCGGTACGCGATTTGTTGAGCAGCCATGGTTTCGAGAAAATCCAGACCCGTCGCGATCTGGGCGACCACGAGCGCATTACCTTCGGGCGTCTGCCGTGCTGACTGATCTGGAACTGTTGCGCTATAGCCGACAGATTCTGTTGCAGCACGTCGATATCGACGGCCAGCTCAAGCTCAAGCAAAGCCGGGTGCTGATAGTAGGCCTCGGTGGCCTGGGATCACCGGTTGCGCTGTACCTGGCGGCGGCCGGTGTCGGTGAGCTGCACCTGGCGGATTTCGACACTGTCGACCTGACCAACCTGCAACGCCAGATCATTCACGACAGCCAGACTGTCGGGCAAAGCAAGGTGGACTCAGCAATTATTCGTCTGACGGCGATCAATCCCGACGTTACCTTGGTCCCTCATCGCACCGGGCTGGACGCTGATTCCCTGACCGCGGCAGTGGGCGATGTCGATCTGGTGCTCGATTGCTCGGACAATTTCACCACCCGTGGTGCAGTCAATGCGGCCTGTGTCGCAGCGGGCAAGCCATTGGTCAGCGGTGCGGCGATTCGCCTCGAAGGCCAGCTGTCGGTGTTCGATCCACGTCGACCTGAAAGCCCTTGCTATCACTGCTTATATGGTCACGGTAGCGAAGCCGAACTGACCTGTAGCGAAGCCGGTGTGATCGGGCCTCTTGTGGGATTGGTCGGCAGTCTGCAGGCCCTTGAAGCACTCAAGGTGCTGGTCGGTTTCGGTGAGCCGCTGGTGGGGCGTTTGTTGCTGATTGATGCGCTGAGCACCCGCTTTCGTGAACTGAAGGTCAAGCGTGATCCGGGCTGTAGCGTCTGCGGTGCAGGGCAGCATGAGTAAAGCCAGCGATGCGCCGGTGGGCGTGTTTGATTCCGGCGTAGGTGGTTTGTCGGTGCTGGGCGAGATTCACAACCTGCTACCCAATGAGTCGCTGTTGTACGTTGCGGACTGCGGGCATATCCCTTACGGAGAGAAAACCCCGGAGTTCATCCGCGAACGCTGCATGATCATCGCGCAATTCTTTCGCGAGCAAGGGGCCAAGGCACTGGTGCTGGCCTGCAACACCGCGACGGCCGCCGCCGCCGCTCAATTGCGTGAGCATTATCCTGACTGGCCAATTATCGGTATGGAACCTGCGGTCAAACCGGCGGCGGCTGCGACTCGCAGTGGTGTGGTGGGGGTGCTCGCTACCACCGGTACTTTGCAAAGCGCAAAGTTCGCCGCCTTGCTCGACCGTTTCGCGGGTGATGTACGGGTCGTGACGCAGCCGTGCCCCGGCCTGGTGGAACTGATCGAAGCGGGCGATCTGTTAAGCCCGACCATTCGTGCCCTGCTGCGGGGCTATGTCGAACCGCTTCTGGCCGAGGGCTGTGACACGATCATCCTCGGCTGTACCCACTATCCCTTCCTCAAACCTCTGCTGCGGGAAATGATTCCGGAATCGGTCATTTTGATCGACACCGGTCACGCCGTGGCTCGCCAGCTCCAGCGATTATTGACTCAGCACGGCCTTCTGCACGATGGAGACGCTCAGGAAACGCAGTTCTGGACCAGCGCTGATTTGTATAATTTCGGAAACATCCTACCTACGCTATGGAAAAAATCTGACAATGTGCGATTCTTCGATTTGTAAAAAAATCGTGAAAAGCTTCGCTTGGCGTTGGAACTAACGTTCCACGCCGGATTTCTATAGCAAGCCGGTTATCTGCAAATACACCTAATAATTGCATTCGAAATAGGAAGTTTCTGATGAAGCGTCTGTTGTGTCTGGCTGCGCTTGCGGCTGCGTTGATGGGGCAAACTTCACTGACTCAAGCCGCTGGCGTTGAATTCTCGGTCGGTCAGACCAGTGAATCCACCCAGACTTATCGCTTGGGCATGAAGTTTGATTGGGATCAGAGCTGGCTGCAGAGCGACGTGGGTCGCCTGACTGGCTACTTTGATGGTGCATACACTTATTGGGATGGCGACAAGCGTTCCAGTAACAACAGTCTTTCGTTCTCTCCGGTTTTCGTTTACGAATTCGCCGGTGATACTGTGAAGCCTTACATCGAAGCGGGTGTCGGTGTATCCGTGTTCTCCAACACTCAGGTTGAGGACCGCAAGCTCGGCTCGGCCTTCCAGTTTGAAGACCGCATCGGCTTCGGCGTGCGTTTCAACGGTGGTCATGAGGTGGGCATCCGCGCGACTCACTACTCGAACGCCGGGATCAAAGAGCCAAACGACGGTATCGAAAGCTACGCGCTGCATTACACGATGCCGCTTTAAAGAATATTTGCGTCGCCCGTATCGCGGGCGACGCAAAGTCCGCCTACAAATAAGCCCCTTCAATCCCCAGCCTTTCATTCATGCACTCCTCTGATCCTGTCTCGAATTCCCGGCAGATCAGCGGACGTACC
Organism: Pseudomonas viridiflava; assembly: GCF_900602065.1. Classification (GTDB taxonomy): domain Bacteria; phylum Pseudomonadota; class Gammaproteobacteria; order Pseudomonadales; family Pseudomonadaceae; genus Aquipseudomonas. The sequence continues at coordinate 50,280 of NZ_UWFN01000245.1, forward strand.
TCGTAGATAGTGCACCTCATGGTGTTGCGATCCAGTGCGGCGCACCAGCCGTCGTCCAGGCGTAACATGACTTCGCCGCCCCAATCGTCGGTGTCGATAAAGCGTTCAGGCACGCCGGTGTCGGTAATCAGCATGACTTCCAGTTGGCAGCAGCAAGCTGCGCAGGTCGAACACGTGATAGCGGTTTCGGTAGGGATCGGGCGAGTCGGGATCAGGGTAGAGGTCATAGGCGCGCAGTGTATGTCAGTGCGAGGCAGGCATGTTGTCTGACTGACCGGCGAGCAAGCGCCCAGCCCGCCATTGCAGGAGTGGAAACACTGCCGCCCATAGTGCCGCCAACAAAACCATACTCGGCCACAAGCCAAGCGGTAATTGCACGCCAGCCAGCTTCGAGCCTGCGTAATACGACATCGGCCCACCTATCGCGCCCAGCAGGCTGGCGCGCCACCAGGGCTTTGCCGTCCAGGCCAGACAATGCCTGAGGGTGGTGCCCAATACTGCCCAGAGCAAAATCAGCCACAGTGGGATCAATAGTCCATCACTGCCGAAGTCGAAGACGCCCAACAGCATCAGCGCACTGTCCAGTACCGTACCCAGTGCAGTTATCCACAGCAGTAATTTACCTTCGGCAGCCCACGAGCTTATCCACAAGAGGTGAATAAGCAGCACGCCGACCGGTATCAGCAACCAATAGCTGTTGCCGCCCATCACACTGGCAAACCAGCCCATCTGGAACAGCACGGCATTGGCTATTTGTTTAAGCATCGAAGCGGCCCAGCAACGGTTGTGGCACTGCGCAAGGTTTCGCCAGCAGCAATTGTGCAGTACCGATGGTGCGTTCGAGAAAACCGCCCTCGCAGTAGCACAGGTAAAACTCCCAGAGTCGCAGGAAGTAATCGTCGTAACCCAGCTCTGCGAGGTAGCCGTGTGCATGACGGAAGTTGTCGTGCCAGAGGCGCAGGGTACGCGCGTAATGCAGGCCGAAATCTTCCATGTGCAGTAGATTCATGTCGGTATCGCGGCCGACGATTTCGAGCATTTTGTGCACGGAAGGTAATGCTCCGCCCGGGAAGATGTAGCGCTGGATGAAGTCGACGCTGCGTTTGGCTTGTTCATAACGTTGCTCGCGGATGGTGATGGCTTGCAGCAGCATCAGGCCATCGTCCTTGAGCAAATGCGCACACTGCTTGAAGTAGGTGGGTAAAAAGCGGTGACCGACTGCCTCGATCATTTCGATGGACACCAGCTTGTCGAACTGCCCGGTGAGGTCCCGATAATCTTTGAGCAGCAGGGTGATCCTGTCCTGCAGGCCCAATGCTTCGATGCGCTTCTCGGTGTACGCGAACTGTTCTTTGGAGAGGGTCGTGGTGGTGACTTTGCAGCCATACTGCTGCGCGGCGTAAATCGCCATGCTGCCCCAGCCGGTACCGATTTCCAGCAGATGGTCGTCGGGTTTGAGCCCGAGCTTCTGGCAGATGCGCTCCAGTTTGTTCAGTTGTGCCTGTTCCAGCGTGTCTTCCGGTGTCAGGAACTGCGCGGCGGAATACATCATGGTCGGATCCAGAAACTGTTCGAACAGCTCATTGCCCAGATCGTAGTGAGCGGCGATGTTTTTTTGCGAGCCTTCACGGGTATTGCGATTCAGCCAGTGCAGCCCTTGAATGAACGGGCGACTCAGGCGCGCCATGCCACCTTCCATGGCATCCAGCACATCCAGGTTGCTGACAAACACCCTGATGACTGCAGTCAGGTCGGGCGAGGTCCAATAACCGTGGATGAACGCTTCGCCTGCACCGATGGAGCCATTGCTGGCGACCATGCCCCAGACGGCAGAATCAAGAATCTGGATTTCGCCCTGGATCAGCGCCCCGGCGGCGCCGAAGACATGGCGTTCCTCACCTTCGGTGACCACCAGTTGGCCGGTACGTAGCCGCGCAAGTTGACGCAGCACGCCTCGTCGCAAAATATTGGCCGTCAAACTGTTGGTGCCCAGATTGGCCGAAAAACTGCTGCTACTGCTTTTCATGGCGTTGACCCTTCAATTGCGTGGCGGCAGTGCGGTAGTCGCCGTCAGCGGCCTGATGAGGAAAAATCGGAATACGTTTCAAAAGCAGACGCAGGGCTTGCCAGTAGATCGCCAGACAGGTCTTGGCGGTCATCCACGGAAAGGCCAGCAGATAACGATGCAGGTTGCCCCGGTTCAGGTCCTGGCGTTCAAGATTGAGCGTGGCGTCGAACATTTTCAGCTCACCTTGCCAGTCCGCCATGTGCACGCCGAGACGCTCGCCCGGTGGGCTGAAACTCATGCGGTACTCAAGGTCGCGGGGCAGAAACGGTGAAACGTGAAAGGCTTTGGCCACCGCGAAATGCTGATGCCCCTCGCCATCGGCCGGCAATACATAGTGGTAGCGCTCGCGCCATGGGGTATTGCTTACTTCACAGAGAATTGCCGCCAGCGTGCCGTCTTCTTCGAAGCAATAAAAAAAGCTGACCGGATTGAACGCCAGGCCCCAACTGCGCGCTTGGGTCAGCAGGCATATCCTGCCCTGCGGCGTATGACCGATAGCCTGGCTGACTCGCTCGCGCACAGCGTCTATCAGTGGGATGCCTTGCCGGGTTTGCTCTCGCAGGTAGTCCGTTTCGCGAAACGAAAACGGCGCCCAGCGACTGTTGCCCGCGACCGGCGACACATTCAACACAGCGCTTTGTTCGTCCAGGTCCAGATACAGCAGGCCTATTCGATACCGGAAGTCGTGGGCTCGCGGCGCAAAACGCCGGTGGGCGATCCAGCCGCTGTACAGGGCGCTGTTCACAATGATTCGCCCAGTGCCGAGGCGACGCGCAGGCCGCTGACCACGCCGTCTTCATGGAAACCATTTGCCCAGTACGCGCCGCAGAACCAGGTGTGGTTAACACCGTCGAGTTCGGGCCAGCGCGCCTGCGCCTCTACGCCTGCCAGGCTGTACTGCGGATGGGCGTAGCTGTAGCGGGCAAGAATTTTGTTCGGGTCGATGGCTTGGGTCTGATTGAGGCTGACGCAGAACGTCGTTTCGCTGTCGATGCCCTGCAGGATGTTCATGTCGTAAGTCACGGCGGCCAGCTGTTGCTCGCCACCGCCGAGTCGGTAGTTCCAGCTGGCCCAGGCCAGCGGTCGCTTGGGCAACAGGCTCGTATCGGTATGCAGTACCACGTCGTTTTCGGCGTAGGGCAGGGCACCGAGGATTTCCCGTTCGGCTGCGCTCGGTTGCGCGAGCATTTTCAGGGCCTGGTCGCTGTGACAGGCGAACACGACTTTGTCGAATCGCTCGATGCCTGCGGAACTATGAACGGTCACGCCCTCTGCATCCCGTTCCACGAGGCTGACCGGGCACGACAGGCGAATCCGCTGGGCAAACGACGCGGTCAACGGCTCGATGTAACGGCTGGAACCGCCTTCTATGACGCACCACTGTGGCCGATTGCTGACTGACAACAAACCGTGATTCTTGAAAAAGCGCACAAAGAACTGCAGAGGAAACGCAAGCATGTCCGCCAGAGACATCGACCATATCGCTGCACCCATGGGCACAATGTAATGCTCAATGAAACGTGTGCCGTAACCCCGACTGTGCAGGTAATCACCCAGAGTGGTGTCCTGAGCAATGCGCTGGTTTTCCAGATCGCTCAGTGCTTCACGGTTAAAGCGCAGAATGTCGCGCAGCATGCCCCAGAAGCTCGGAGATAGCAGGTTACTGCGTTGGGCGAACAGGCTGTTGAGGTTATTGCCGTTGTATTCAGTCCGGGTCTTCGGGTCGCTGACGGAGAAGCTCATTTCGGTAGGCTTGAACGTCACGCCGAGTTGCCCGAGCAGGCGAATGAAGTTCGGGTAGGTCCAGTCGTTGAACACGATGAAGCCGGTATCGATGGCGTAGTCGCGTCCGTTCAGCTGTACATCAACGGTATGGGTGTGCCCGCCAATCCAGTCGGCCGCCTCGAACACCGTAATGTCGTGAGAGCGGTTCAGCAGATAGGCGCTGGTCAGGCCGGCGATACCACTGCCGATGATGGCGATTTTCATTGGGCGTCCCTGGTTTGAGCCGCTGAGCGGGCCATACGTTTTCCTAACGCGAGTTGCACGCGGGTGGGGAGCAGCGCCAATAACCGCAGGGTCAGAATGAACAGCCCGGGGAAGGCGATTTCCATGGGGCGACGAGTCCGCTGCAAGCGTTCGGCAATGTACTTGGCGGCTTTTCTGACCGGCCAGCGCATGGGCATGGCGAAATCGTTTTTAGCGGTCAGCGGGGTATCAACGAAGCCAGGGCTGACGACGGTAACGTCAATGTGCTCATGTGCCAGATCGATCCGCAGGGATTCGAACAGGTAGCGCATACCGGCCTTGGACGCGCCGTAGGCCTCGCTGCGGGTCAGCGGCAGATACGTCACCGAACTGCAAACGCCGACCAGATGCGGTTTGTTGCCCTTGCGCAACAGCAACAATGCTTCTTGAACGCAGTAGGAGCTGGCCAGCAGGTTGGTGCGAACCACTCGCTCAAGCAGCGCGGCGTCGAAGTGATTGGTGTCGATGTATTCGCAGGTACCGGCATTGATGATTGCGCTGTCCAGAGCCCCCCATTCCTGACTGATGCGATCGCCGATGGCGGTAATTTGCTCGCCGTCGTTCAAATCCCCCGGCGCGAGCAGTACCTGGCCGGGAAAGCGTCGTTCCAGCTCTTCAAGCGGGGCCAGCGTCCGGGCAGTGAGTGCCAGATGGTGACCGGCGATGAGCAGCTCTTCAGCGAGCGCGAGACCAATACCACTGCTGGCTCCGGTCAACCAGATACGTCGCATGTTCGGATTACTCATCCCAGTCTCCTTTTCAGCCAACTGATGAGCTGGCCCATGATCGGCAGGTGCTCGTACAGCAAAGCGCCTGCGTCGAAATAATCGCGATGTTGATAAACCTTGTCGCGCCAGAGCAGGTGCGAGCAGCCCTCAACCCGGATGGTCTTGCCTTTAGCAAGGCGCGGATGTGAGTAGCTCATGGTCCAGCGTAAATAACCGTTGCCTTCACTGACCTGGTCAAAACCATGGAAGTCGAAACGCAGATCGGTCACGTTGGCGTACAGATCGGCAAAGTAGCGGCGCATTTGCGGCAGGCCGTGAATCTGATGCAGCGGATCAGTGAACTTCACGTCGTCGCTGTACATCTCGCCAAGCCGGTCCAGACTGTTCTTGTCCAAAGCGGCAAACTCATGAGCAAAGCGCTGCAGGAAATCAGTCATCAGCAACTCCGGTTGCGGGCTGGCGATGAGGCAGGGCCTTGAACGCGGCCAAAGCACGGGCGCGACTGCTGCTCAGGTCGACAATAGGTTTTGGATAGTTGGCAATGCCGAACAAGCCACCGGCAGCGGCCGGGTTGTGCACTTCTTTCTTGTTGAGCTCGGCCAGTTCCGGCAACCACTGCTTCAGGAAGCGACCTTCAGGGTCGAACTTTTCCGATTGCGACAACGGATTGAAAATCCGGAAGTAGGGCGAAGAGTCAGTGCCTGTAGAAGAGCTCCACTGCCAGCCACCGTTGTTGGCGGCCAGATCACCGTCGATCAGGTGCTGCATGAAGAAACGTTCGCCTTCGCGCCAGTCAATCAGCAGGTTTTTGGTCAGGAACATTGCCACGACCATGCGCAGGCGGTTGTGCATCCAGCCGGTGTCGAGCAGTTGGCGCATGGCGGCGTCGATGATTGGCAGCCCTGTACGTGCCTCTTGCCACGCGGCCAGCTCTTCTGGCGCGTCACGCCATTTCAGTGCTTCGGTTTCCGGGCGGAACGCACGGTGGCGCGAGACGCGTGGGAAGCCAACCAGAATGTGTTTATAGAATTCGCGCCACAGCAGCTCGTTGATCCAGGTGACGGCGCCGACGCTGCCGGTTTCGAATTCACCCTGATTGCTGCTCAGGGCCGCGTGCAGGCATTGGCGCGGCGATATCACGCCTGCGGCCAGGTAGGCCGAGAGCTGGCTGGTGCCAGGTTTGGCCGGGAAGTCACGTTCGGAGCGGTAATAGTCGATCTGCTCATCGCTGAACTCGGCCAGACGCCGACTGGCTTCGTCTTCACCCGCAGGCCACAAGGCTTGAAGTGCCTGAGTCGGCGTCGGGAAGCCCTTTACCTGTTCGGGGATGTGATCACTCTTTATATCCAGCGGGGCCTGTGGTTTGGGCAGGCGAACCAGCGGCGGCATGGCCTGATGCATGCGGGCGTAGCAGACTTTGCGGAACTGGCTGAAGACCTGGAAATAGGTACCCGTTTTGGTCAGCACGCTGCCAGGTTTGAAGAACAACTGATCCAGATAGCTGCGCCACTTAATGTCGGCGTCTTGAAGGGCATCGGCAACCGCTTCATCCCGACGGGTCTCGTTGATGCCATATTCTTCGTTGGCATGCACTGCCTGGATAGTGTGTTCGCGGCACAGCTCCAGCAGTACTTGCGGTGCCTGATCCCAACTGTCGGCCTCGCGAATCAGCAACGGCACGTTCAATGCGCCCAGCGCTTTTTGCAGTTCCACCAGATTGCGCAGCCAGAAATCCACTTTGCACGGCGCATCGTCATGGCTGAGCCATTGACCGGGACTGATCAGATACAAGGCCACAACAGGACCCTGCTCCATGGCAGCGCTGAGGGCGGTATTGTCGTGCACGCGCAAGTCGCTGCGCAGCCATAGCAATTGCATGTTTATTCCTTAAAGAAGGTCCAGTAGCTGCAAGGCGGCGAGGGCGCCGAGCGGGTCTTCAGCCAGATGCAGCCCTTGTATCTTGTTGATGGTCATGGCGAGGTCGTCGCAATGAATACGCACGCAGGCGCCCGCGAGCACCGTCGGGCACTGAACGTTGCTCAGCAATTTCGGGAGTTGCCCGTGATGCAAGGCTTTGCTGGAGTACAGCAGCACCGCCCGCGGCTTGAGATGTTCGGCCGCCAGTGCCAGTTCGCCGCTGGGTAGCGGCCAGTCGAAGACTTCCACCGGGCAATCAGCACTGCTGATCAGCCAGGCGCTTAGCCACAGATGGGGCTCTAGCGGCAGGTCGGAGTGATTCACCAGCAAGATCGGCGTACCGCTGAGTTGGCGGTTGTTGTGATAGATGCGGGCGCCCAGTTTGCTGCGCAGCCATGAGTAAAAGAACACACGCTCCATCTGCCCGCCAAATTGGCCCTGCCAGCGGAACTCCAGCTCAGCCAGCAGAGGCCGCAGAAGTTGCTCGCAGACCGTGCGTGGCGGGTAGAGCGACATGGCTTGATTGAAGAGGTCGTCGACGCGACGCTCGGCCAGTTCAGCGATGGATTTGATCAGGTTCTGGCGCAGGTCATCCCAGTCGTTGCCGGCAATGCCGGTTTCAGGCTGACGACTGTCGATAAGGCTTTTGACCTGGCTGACCGATACACCACGATTAAGCCACGTGAGGATATTCATCACTCGCAGGACATGCTCGTGGGAGTACAGCCGATGACCTTTGGCTGTGCGATGCGGCACGATGAGCCCATAGCGTCGCTCCCAGGCCCGCAGTGTTACGGCGTTGACGCCGGTCTGGCGAGCCACCTCGCGGATGGGCAGCCAGTCGCCTTCCACAGCGGTTGCTTCGCTGTTTTGCTCGGGCGCGGGGATCTTGAGCAGAGTGTCGGTCATGGGTTAGATCGCATTTCGCAGGCTGAGATTTTCCGGATGAGGCTGCATGTAAACCTGCAGGGCCACGTACGGATCCGGGTGCTGGCGGAAGTGGTGTTTGAGCAGCGTGAGCGGCACGATCAATGGCACGATGCCTTGGTGGTACTGCGCGATCAGTTGCTGGATTTCCTGCTTGTCGGCGCTACTGAGGGTTTGTTTCAGGTAGCCGCTGATGTGCTGCAGGACATTGGTATGAGTACGGCGGGTGGCGGGCTTTTTCAGAGCACTCATCAGGTCGCTGAAATAGCGCGGCGCGATGTCGTTCGGGTCACTGCGGCCCATGTTGCCCAACAGGCTGCCCAGCGCTTTGTACTGCACGGGATCGTTCGCCATGAGCTGGTATTTATAGCGCGAGTGAAATTCGGTCAGGCTACGGCGGGTAATGCCAGCCTTGAGCAGCTCCTGCCAGGCGGCGTAGGCAAACACTCGGGTGATGAAGTTTTCCCGCAGCACCGCGTCATTCAGGCGGCCGTCTTCTTCTACCGGAAGGTTTGGGTGGCGTTCGCAAAACGCCTGGGCATAAATCCCGCGTCCTCCCCCCTCAACGGGGGCCCCATTTTCCGTGTAGACCTTGACGCGCTCCAGTCCACAGGACGGAGACTTCTGCATAAAGATGTAGCCGCAGATATCGCCCAACTCTTGCGCCATCTTGACGCCGTAGTCGGCCAGAGGCTGAGTGACATTGAGGTCTTTGTTGACTGTGCCGACGGCTTGAGGGCTTTGCGCATCGCCGACCAGACGAATCGGCTCACGAGGGATGCCCATGCCGATCGCCACTTCAGGGCAGGCGGTGACAAATTCGAAGTACTCGGTCAGCTCGCGGGTGCATAAATGGGATTCTTTATGACCCCCATTGAACCGCACCTCATCGCCCATGAGGCAGGCACTGATGCCGAGTTTCGGTTTATGGACTGCCGGTGAGAGCATGCGAACCTCTGAACTGGCTTGTACAGAGTTAATTTTCTGTACAACGTTGGTTCATCATAGGTTCAGCAGTGTACAAGTCAAATGGTTTGTATAGGTTTTGTATCGGGCTGGGGGCTGGATAGCGCGGATCATGTGGGAGCAGAGCTTGCTCGCGAGAAGAGCTCCCGGTTCCATGTCCTGTCGGTGAGGGGGAGTTACAGTCGGCGTAGCTCTGCTGTCAGTGATGCGGTATTCCCGGCTGAAGCGGACGGCCGCTCCCACGACGCACCTGCCTGCGCGTTTACTTCCAGCCCATTCTCCAGGCATCCGAGTCCTGTAAGGTTTGCCACGCAAGGCGCTCACTGCGCTGGGTCAGCACCGCTTGCAATTCAATTTCCAGCACTGTGCCTTCATCGTCGCGGAACAGTTCAGTGACCAGGAAATGCTTCTCGCGGTTGACTGGCTTTGCTGCCGTCCATTTCGACAGCAGCAGCTTGCGCGGATTGAGGCGGTTCAATTCAGGTGTTCCAGTAAACGGCGGGCTGCTTCCTGACCGCTGAGCCATGCACCTTCTACACGGCCGGACAGACACCAGTCGCCGCAGACATAAATGCCCAGATCAGGATCCGAAAGCGCACCCCATTCGTGAGCGGCGGCGGGACGCGCGTAGAGCCAGCGGTGCGCCAGACTGAACGTAGGTGCAGGCACTGCGCAGCCGATCAGTTCGGCAAATGCTCCACGTAGATGCTCAATGACTGCCTCTTTGGGCATGTCCAGATGCTGCCTGCTCCAATTGCTGGTGGCATGCAATACCCAGGTGTCCAGGGTGGTGTCGCGTCTCGGTTTGCTGCGATTACGGGCAAGCCAGTCGATCGGGCTGTCCTGCACGAAGCAGCCTTCCAGAGGTGTCTGCAGGGCGCTGCCGAATCCCAGCGCGACCGCCCAGGTGGGTTCCATTTTCACACTGGCCGCGACGCCGGCAAGTTTAGGCGCGCTGGCCAGTAGCGCGGTTGCCTGCGGCGCTGGCGTAGCAATGATGACGTGGCTGAACGGACCATGGCTCTGGCCGTCGGCATCCTGCAGATTCCAGTGCTGTTCACCCCGGAATACCTCGGTAATCCTGCAAGAGAACGACACCTCAAGATCGCCAAGCATGGCGCGGGTGATAGCACTCATGCCCGGTTTGCCCACCCAGCGCACTTGCTCGTCGGGGGACGGGCTGAGTTGGCCCGCGTGCGAGTTATAAAGTGAGGGAGTCCACGGGGCGGCACAGCCCTGGGCCTGCCACTGCTGGACTGCCGCCATGAAGCGGCGGTCACGGGCAGTGAAATACTGTGCGCCCAGATCAAGCGAACCAGCATCACTGCGTTTGCTGGACATCCTTCCGCCACTGCCGCGGCTTTTGTCGAAAAGATGTACGGGGTGCCCGGCGGCATGGAGCGCTTGGGCAGCTGAGAGTCCGGCGATGCCGGTACCGATGATTGCGATAGGTACAGTCATAGGGGCCTCGTTACCTTGTCTGCACAGACTACGCCGTAGTTAAAACCTGTACAATATTGTTTTTTGGTATAACTAGCTGTGATCTACTGTCCGGACCCAGCGCAATGCGTCTCGTACGGCTCGAGCTTAAAATCTGACACTTGAGGGTATTGGGCAACTATCCGAAAGGATGGGCTGTCTGCTCCCTCGTGATGTTTGACCTATTGTTCAAGAGCAATCTGCTGACGTGAACAGATGCGGCCATAAAAAATAGACTACCGAATACTCGCGAACGCCACGCAAGGAAACCTGCCATGCACATATTGCTGACCGGCGGTACTGGTTTGATAGGGCGGCAGCTTTGCCAGCTCTGGACGCAACAGGGGCATCAGGTCACGGTCTGGAGCCGCAGACCCGATGACGTTCCGAAGCTGTGTGGCAGTGCTGTTCGAGGGGTTGCCCAGCTCAGCGAGCTGAATGAGCAACCGGTGGATGCAGTGATCAACCTTGCCGGTGCGCCGATCGCTGACCGGCCCTGGACGCGCAAGCGCAGAACTCAGTTGTGGGACAGTCGCATTGGCTTGACCGAGCAATTGCTGGCCTGGTTTGAGTCGCGGGCACAAAAACCGCAGGTGCTGATCAGTGGTTCGGCGGTGGGTTGGTACGGTGATGGGGGCGAGCGTGACCTGGATGAAACGTCGCAGCCAGTCAAAGAGGATTTCGCCAGTCACCTGTGCGGTGCCTGGGAAGAAACTGCGCAGCGAGCCGAGGCTCAAGGTATCCGGGTGGTGATCATTCGCACCGGCCTGGTGCTCTCCGGTGACGGCGGTATGTTGCAGCGCCTGCTACCGCCGTTCAAATTCGGTATGGGCGGGCCTATCGGTAACGGCAGGCAGTGGATGCCGTGGATACACATCAAAGACCAAATCGCTGCGATTGATTTTCTGTTGCACAAGAGTGATGCACAAGGTCCGTATAATCTCTGCGCGCCAACCCCGGTGCGCAACCGAGAGTTTGCCAAAACGCTTGCGGGTGTTCTCCACCGTCCTGCGTTCATGCCCTTGCCCGCCCTGGCGTTGAAAGTGTTGCTGGGTGAATTGTCTGTTCTGCTGCTGGGTGGTCAACGCGCTCGACCTGCTCGTCTGGAAGAGGCCGGTTTCACCTTCCGATTTACCGAACTGCACGCTGCCCTGGACGATATCCTCGGCCGTCACTGAAATAGGATGTTGCATGACCGATCACGCGCTGTTGCTGGTCAATCTCGGCTCGCCGGCCTCCACGTCTGTGGCCGACGTGCGCAGTTATCTCAATCAATTTCTGATGGATCCCTACGTCATTGATTTGCCGTGGCCGGTTCGCCGACTGTTGGTGTCCTTGATTCTGATCAAGCGTCCGGAGCAATCCGCTCACGCCTACGCTTCCATCTGGTGGGATGAAGGGTCGCCTCTGGTGGTGCTGAGCAAGCGTTTACACCAGGCCATGACTAAAGAATGGACCCAAGGCCCGGTTGAGCTGGCAATGCGTTACGGCGAGCCGTCCATTGAAACGGTGCTCACCCGGCTGGCTGCGCAGGGCATCAGCAAGATCACCCTGGCACCGCTGTATCCGCAGTTCGCCGACAGCACGGTGACGACGGTGATCGAGGAGGCCAAACGGGTTGTAAAGGCCAGGTCGCTGAACGTGAAGTTCTCTGTATTGCAGGCTTTTTATGATCAGCCGGAATACATCGACGCTTTGGTTGCCAGCGTCAAGCCGCACCTTGAACAGCCTCATGATCACCTGCTGCTGAGCTTCCATGGTCTGCCCGAGCGGCACCTCACCAAACTCGATCCGACCGGCAATCACTGTTTCAAAGATGCCGACTGCTGCAAGAACGCTTCACCGGACGTACTCGCCACCTGCTATCGCGCACAGTGTCTGCGTTCGGCGGCGGTGTTCGCCAAACAGATGGGCATTGCGGATGGCAAGTGGTCGGTGTCGTTCCAGTCGCGGCTGGGTCGTGCGAAATGGATCGAACCGTACACCGAAGCACGCCTGGAGGAGTTGGCCGCTCAGGGCGTGAAGAAACTGCTCGTGATGTGCCCGGCGTTCGTCGCGGATTGCATCGAGACGCTGGAAGAAATCGGTGATCGCGGTGCTGAGCAGTTCAAGGCTGCGGGGGGAGAGGAGCTGGTGCTTATACCGTGCCTGAATGACGACCCGAACTGGGCTGCGGCATTGAACAAACTGTGCGAGCGTGCGCCGTTGATGTTGTAAGAGAATTTCGGGACCTGAAATGCGGTGCCCAATTGTGGGAGCGAATTCATTCGCGAAGAGGGCGGTACATTCGACATGTCTCTATCGTCTGTACTGCCGCATTCGCGAATGAATTCGCTCCCACTTGGCCATATCCCGACAGGTAACCGGAGCGTCATGGCAATTGATCATTCAGATGCTTGTTCTTCCACCCGTTGAATGACGACCCTAACTGGGCAGCGGCATTGAACAAACTGTGCGAGCGTGCGCCGTTGCTGTTGTAAGAGAATTTCGGGACCTGAAATGCGGTGCCCACTTGGCCATATCCCGACAAGTAACCGGAGCGTCATGGCAATTGATCATCCAGATGCTTGTTCTTCCACCCGTTGAATGACGACCCGAACTGGGTAGCGGCATTGAACAAACTGTGTGAGCGAGCGCCGTTGATGTTGTAAGAGAATTTCGGGACCTGAAATGCGGTGCCAATTGTGGGAGCGAATTCATTCGCGAAGAGGCCGGTGCATTCGACATTTACCTATCGTCTGTACTGCCGCATTCGCGAA
>NZ_UWFN01000244.1 GCF_900602065.1 Pseudomonas viridiflava
CCAGGCGGTAGACGGCCTCGACCACGTCGTTGACGGTTCTGACGGACTTGAACTCTTCCGCCGCGATTTTCTTGCCGGTCTTGCGCTTGATGTGGTCGATCAGGTCAACAGCGTCAATGCTGTCGATTTCCAGGTCCTGATACAGGTCGCCTCGGGGACGACCCTTTCAGGTTCCAGTTCGAACAGTTCGACCATGGCCGTGCGCAGGGTTTGGAAGATGTCTTCACGGGTTTGCATGTTCAATCCTCAGACCGGCTGTCTGGCGCTGACGAACGCCACAAGGCTGTCGACGTTGGCGAAATGGTTGCGGGTGTCCTTGGC
>NZ_UWFN01000243.1 GCF_900602065.1 Pseudomonas viridiflava
TCCGCTGCTTAATATGTTGCCTGAAATACCGTCTTCCCGAATGAATTCGGTCCCACAGGTTCGGAGCCAGACGCAAATCCCCGTGGGAGCGAATTCATTCGCGAAGAGGCCGGTACATCCGCTGCTTAATGTATTGCCTGAAATACCGTCTTCCCGAATGAATTCGGTCCCACAGGTTCGGAGCCAGACGCAAATCCCCGTGGGAGCGAATTCATTCGCGAAGAGGCCGGTACATCCGCTGCTTAATGTATTGCCTGAAA
>NZ_UWFN01000241.1 GCF_900602065.1 Pseudomonas viridiflava
GTCCGATGGTGTGGCGAGTGCGGTGACGACGGCGGACTGGTCCTCCACCCACTCCTGCGCGAACAGGAAGCTCCGCTCGTCCTCGTGCACACCGGTGCTCTCGCCGGTGGCGCGGTGGTCGACCCGGACGACCCGGGCGCCGTCGCGGGCGAGACCACCACGGAGCCCAAATGCGTACCCACCGGTTGCAGGTAGGTCGAGGTCAGGTTAACCCGGCCAAATGTCAGTTGTGCCGAGTTGCCGTCATACACTTGACTGCCGTTGTAGACGCGCGTGCAGGTGGCC
>NZ_UWFN01000239.1 GCF_900602065.1 Pseudomonas viridiflava
GGACGATGCCCTGCTCCTGAGCCTGTTCTTCGAAGCGCGCCTTGGCCTCCTCCAGGAGCGCTTCGATGGAGCAAGGCGCCAGCTTGAGCTTCTGCAGGCCATTCTGATAACGCGAAAAATTCAGCAGGTCGTTGATGAGCTGCATCAGGCGCTGCATTTCTTCGGTGACTGTATTGAGCAGGTCCGCTTCGCGGGATTCAGGCGCAAAATGCAGCCTCTCCTGCAGCAGACCAAATGCCATGTGCATGCCCGTGACCGGCGTACGCAGTTCGTGCGAGGCGCGCAGCACGAACTCGCTGCGCACGCGCTCGAAAGCACGTTGCTCGGTAACGT
>NZ_UWFN01000235.1 GCF_900602065.1 Pseudomonas viridiflava
ACTCAGCCGGGCGCGCTGCCCTTCCAGCAACGGCTCGGTCTCGATGCTGCTCATGCCGCGCTCGCCCTTGCCAGTCAGCGGGACGACCAGGCGAACACCGGTCAGTTTCCGCTTCCCGCCCAGCAATTGGCCTTGGGAATCGTGCCCGGTCTGGATTTCCGTGTCGCTGTGAATGCAGCGCAGGTTGTAGCCATAGCGGCCGCGATCCGGGCATTCGAACGCCAGATAGCCTTCGATGCGCAGATCATGCTCGTCCAGGGCTAGCGGTGCGTGCCAGTTGAGCGATATCTCCCGGTTGCTGGTCACCCACGGCTCGGCCAGTGCCTGCCAGCCGGTTCGAGGTTGCCAGCACCAGTATTTTTTCTCTTCTTCGTCGGCCCGTTGCGC
>NZ_UWFN01000234.1 GCF_900602065.1 Pseudomonas viridiflava
ATACCTGAGCCAAGTTAGGCCTGTTGCATGACATTTTCGTGTCGGGCCGCGTGGTTGATTCCACATTGCCTGCATTCGGTCACTGCCTGGCGCTAAGCGTAGACCAGACTCAAGTGCTTGCTCCTCAAGGGCTTGAGGGCTGTCTGGGCGGGGGTTGGCATGGATCATGTAGCAGCGTGTCACAGGACGGTCATAGACCCGGCCTAGGCTTGCTGCAACACGGCTGATGACAACGGCAGGGGTTAAAGCGTGCCCCACGACAAGGCTGGTCTAGTCCAGACAGGTAGCTGAATGCGCGAAGATGTGCCACGAGCGGTAACAACCATTTGCCACGCCCTGCAGG
>NZ_UWFN01000233.1 GCF_900602065.1 Pseudomonas viridiflava
ATTCTGGCGATCACCGGGGTCATTCCTTTCACCGAAACCATCTTCCTCTGGCAGTCCGGGGTCATGCTGGGAGTGCTGATGGTGATCTCAATCATCGTCGCCTATGCCACCGCGCCCGGCCCGAACAGCGCCCGTGACGCAAAGGCCTGCGGCGTGGACCCGGCCTTCAACCTGCCACCGCTGCCTGCCCGCTCACGTCCCGGTGAATGGCTGGAATCCAGTCCACTGCTGATCATTCTGATGGTGCTGCTGGGTGCAGGCTGGCTGTTCAACGAGTTCTCGACCAAACCGGCGATCACCGCAATTTCCGGGCTGAACACCTACAACTTCCTGTTCATTATGCTCGGTGCGCTGCTGCACTGGCGGCCACGCAGCTTTCTGGATGCCGTGGCGCGAGCAGTAC
>NZ_UWFN01000231.1 GCF_900602065.1 Pseudomonas viridiflava
CCTCGGCATCCAGCTGCAGTGCGACCCGACGGCTGTAGGAAAGTCCGGCTTCCGTCAGCTTCACGCCGCGCCGTGAGCGTCGGAAAAGCTCGAGGCCAAGAAACGCTTCCAGACTACCGATCTGTCGGCATACGGCCCCTTGGGTGAGCGACAGTTCCTCGGCGGCCCTGGTGAAGCTCTCGTGGCGCGCGGCAGACTCGAAGCTGATCAGTGCGATGGTGCTGGGTATCTTGCGTCTCATGTGCGGTGTCCTCACTGATCGCTCTGATTTGTCGAGCTTTACAACGTTTCGGAGTGAGAAATTAGCACAACAGATTGAGGAATCCTCGTTTGTCGATGCGGCGATCCGGGTCTAGGATCAGGCACACAC
>NZ_UWFN01000303.1 GCF_900602065.1 Pseudomonas viridiflava
GTTCGAAGCCAAGGGCTTCCGCTATTCCTACGACATGCTCGGTGAAGCCGCACTCACCGAACACGACGCGCAGAAGTATCTGGCCTCGTACGAACAAGCCATTCACTCCATCGGCAAAGCCTCTCACGGCCGTGGGATTTATGAAGGTCCGGGCATCTCCATCAAGCTGTCGGCACTGCACCCGCGCTACAGCCGCGCCCAGTACGAGCGCGTGATGGAAGAGCTATACACGCGCCTGCTGTCACTGACGCTCCTAGACAAGCAATACGACATCCGCTTGAACATTGACCCCGAACAAGCCGATCGTCTGGAGCTCTCCCTTGACCTACCAGAACG
>NZ_UWFN01000229.1 GCF_900602065.1 Pseudomonas viridiflava
GCAGGTGGACCGGGTCGCGGTCGACGGCACCTACGTCCGTGTGAGCTCGATCGGCGAGCCGGGCGCGCGGGCCTTCGTGCTGGTCGCGGGCCTGGGCATCGCGTCGACCTACTACGAGCGGCTCGCCCCGCACCTCAACGAGAACGGTCCGGTGCACGCGCTGGACCTGCCGGGGTTCGCCGGCGTCCCGCGGTTCCGCGGGAAGGTCTCGATCGAGCGCTACGCCGACGCGGTCGGACGGGTCATCGACGACCTCGGGCTCCAGGACCCGGTCCTGGTCGGGCACTCGATGGGCACGCAGGTCGTCACCGA
>NZ_UWFN01000228.1 GCF_900602065.1 Pseudomonas viridiflava
GGGCGCAACGATCTGGATAAATTATTCCTGCGCGGACAATGAATGAATGCTTTACCTCCGGCCATCTTTCTCATGGGGCCAACCGCAGCGGGCAAGACCGATCTTGCAATCGAACACACCAAGGTCCTGCCGTGTGAGCTGATCAGCGTCGATTCGGCGCTGGTCTATCGCGACATGGACATCGGCACGGCCAAGCCTTCCAAGGCGCAACTGGCCGAATTTCCGCACCGCCTGATCGACATACGCGACCCGTCTCAGAGCTATTCGGCGGCTGATTTTCGTACTGACGCACTGGCCGCCATGGCTGAAAATCACCCCCCGGGGAAGTATTCCTTTGCTGGTGGGCGGCACTATGTTGTATTTC
>NZ_UWFN01000359.1 GCF_900602065.1 Pseudomonas viridiflava
GTGTAGGGGCCGCGGGTCAGCAGTTCGCCGGTCTGGCCATGAGCAACGTCATTCAGGTCGGTGTCCACCAGACGAACCTGGTCGAACGGCGACAATGGACGGCCCTGCGTATTGAGCACCACTTCCAGCGGATCGTCCGGGCGGGTGTAGCACAGCAGGCCCTCGGCCATGCCGAACACCTGTTGTATTTGGCAGTCCAGCGCTTCAAGCAGGTGGGCTGCCAGTGCCGGGTCCAGTCGCGAGCCGCCGACTTGCAGCAGCTTCAGGCTGGTCAGGTCGCTGTCCTCCCAGTCGCGCCCTTGGGCCCAGAGTTGCGCCAGCGGCGGGACCAGCGC
>NZ_UWFN01000227.1 GCF_900602065.1 Pseudomonas viridiflava
ATCCAGCACGCTCAAATGCGCGAACACTGAGTAACGCTGGAACACCACGCCACGGCTGGCATCCGGCTCGGCGGCCAGCGGTTGGCCGTCGAGCAGGATCGAGCCTTTGCTAGCGGTTTCCTGGCCCAGCAACAGGCGCAGGAAGGTCGACTTGCCACACCCGGAGGTGCCCACCAGCGTGCAGAATTCACCCTCGGCCACCTGCAGGTTGAGGCCCTCCAGCACTACTTGGTCGCCATAGCGCTGCCACACATTGTTGACGCTGATAAAACTCATGCC
>NZ_UWFN01000226.1 GCF_900602065.1 Pseudomonas viridiflava
GATCAAGAATACGCCGCGTGTAGTCGAGAAAATTCCAGCCGGCAGGCGACAGCCGCAACCGGAGCTTTTCACGAATAAACAGCTCAACGCCCAGGTCCTGTTCCAGTTGCTTGATGCGCGTGGTCAGGTTGGAAGGCACCCGATGGATATGCTGCGCAGCCGCACTGATGCTGCCGTGCTCGGCAACTGCCTTGAAGATCTCCAGCTGGACCAGATCCACATCATTCTCCAAACGTGAAAGATATGCTCAGTATTATTCAGTTTCGCAGAGCGTGTCACGGGCTTATTCTGGTTT
>NZ_UWFN01000298.1 GCF_900602065.1 Pseudomonas viridiflava
GAGTAGCATCGGGCTTTGCTGTTAAATACACCGCGTGTCGCTGAAGCGTTGTCATCCGGCTTGGCGCATAGGCTGGCCCATCGCTCGTGTATCACGCCTCCTCCTGTTCAGAAGCGTACCGGGCGTTACACGCTATTTCTTGTAATCCTTCTTGACCTGTGAGCTTTTTAAAAATGTTGAAAATTGTCCACCTGGTAACGGGAGCAGCAGCTCTGTTGCTTTCTTTCATCCCCAGCCTGCGTAGCGAAGCGGTCGCTCCCTACCTGCAACAGCCTGACGCGCTTTTTCTGGCTTTTCTGGGGCTACTCAACCTGATTCTCGCTCCGGTAATTCCCTACTGGAATCGAGGCACCCGTCACAC
>NZ_UWFN01000224.1 GCF_900602065.1 Pseudomonas viridiflava
ACGCGGGCCTCAAGCTCACGCCTGCAGTGAAAGCCGGGCTGGTGGACGAGGCGCTGAGCCTGCCCGACACCGACTGGCACATCCCGCGCCTGTACGACTTCGCTGCCGAACTGGGCGCCAGCACCCTGGCGGCCGAGTATTCGCGATTCGTCATCGACCTCAATCGTCCGTCCGACGACAAACCGATGTATGCCGGTGCAACCACAGGGCTGTTTCCATCGATCCTGTTCGACGGCGTGCCGCTGTTCAAGGAAGGACAAACGCCGGGGCCTGAAGAGCAAGCGAAGTACCTGGAGCAGGTCTGGACGCCGTATCACCAGACGCTGGAGCAGGAA
>NZ_UWFN01000223.1 GCF_900602065.1 Pseudomonas viridiflava
ACGCGGCCCCGGCCAGAACCATTCAGATCCAAGCACTGACCATCAAGGCAATAAAAGCGGAATTGGCCCACCTTGAGAGCCAGCTGACACGTCGGAAATAGGCTGAACTTGCGAACGACGCATTCAATCTGAAGAACCACACCCACTCAAAGACAGGGAAAAAGAATGTCCAAACTTGCAGAGTACCGCCAGTTGGAAAAACACCTCGCCGAGCAGCTCCAGGCACTGGAGGCCATGAAAGGTAATGAGGGCCTGAAGAAGGAAATCGAGTTCGAGACCAAGCTGCGCAAG
>NZ_UWFN01000382.1 GCF_900602065.1 Pseudomonas viridiflava
CTACCAAGCCTTATCAGCTGGATGACTGGATCTCCATCGACGGCACCGAAGGCCGTGTCACCGACATCGACTGGCGCGCCACACGCCTGCAAACCTCCCAGGGCAGCATGGCGGTGATCCCCAATTCCTTGGCGGCCAAGGCCAAGATCATCAACTTCTCGCGCCCGGCGGACATGTTCGGCCTGACGGTCAGCCTGCAAGTCAGCCCCCATGCGCGCCCGCAAACCGTGATCGAGGCCCTTGAACGGGCGATGCAGGGCTGCCGCGCGCTGTAGGCCAAGCCGGCACCCAGAGTAGCGTTCAAGGCCTCGGCCAGTGGCGGCG
>NZ_UWFN01000267.1 GCF_900602065.1 Pseudomonas viridiflava
ATCCAAGGACTTCGACAGCAACTATCCCGGACATTACCTGAGGCAGATCACGCATGTGTCCGTGTCGTTCAAACTGAAATCCGATAACCCGAACAGCCTACAGAACCTGAGTGCCGTCCTGACTCAAACAGGCAGTACTACACTGATCAAGCCAGATATTGAAGCGGCAAAACTGCTTTATGGCGCACGTAAGGCCCATCCTCACATCAAAACCAATTTGCGGGCCTTGCAGCAAATAGCGTTGTCTTCAACACTGTCAGACGACGGTCGAGGTGTAGGCAAGGAAGGCTGGCTGTGCCAACTGCTGTTCGGCGATGGTCGGTATCTGCCGTTCGAAGGCACAGGGGCTATCTCGAACTGGACGCTGGCGTTCCCGGATGAAAGCGTTGTCAAACAGTTTTATGG
>NZ_UWFN01000221.1 GCF_900602065.1 Pseudomonas viridiflava
TGCTCGCGCCGGTGTCCTCGAGTCGCAGGGTCCGCAGGAAGTCGGGTTCGCCGTTCACGCTGTGCAGTCTACGAACGGCTGCCCGCCGCCGTCGCAGGTCGTCGCCCCCGGGCTGCGCGGCGCCGATGGCCGGTAGGATCGAGGACGACATGGGCAACTCGTTCACGCTTCCCGACGCCGCCTCACTCGGTGACCTCCGCACGTACCTCGGACGTCCCGCTCGGATCGAGGACGGCTCGGTCCGGCTCATCGCCGACTCCGGCGTCCTGGCCGTCTACACGGCGATCCTCTACCCGCTCGGGCTGCTCGACGAACTGCCGACGGTGCTCGGGCTCCGCACGTTCTCGCCCACCGAGCC
>NZ_UWFN01000218.1 GCF_900602065.1 Pseudomonas viridiflava
GGCCGACGATCACGGTGACCAAGGCAATGATGTACAGCGTGATCCGCGAGCCGTAGACCAACCGGCTGAAAATGTCGCGGCCGTATTCATCGGTACCGAACCAGTGCGCCGAACCCGGCGCCTGCAGGGCGTTGGCCAGGTTTTGCGCGACCGGGTCATGGGTGGCGATCCACGGCGCAAACGTCGCCACAACCACCAGCAGCAGCGCAACCAGCAAGCCGGCAAGCGTCATCGGGTTACGCAACAGGTGGCGCAAAATCCGCAGGCCGCTTTTGCACAGGGCATCAAAGCTGGACCCAGGGGACTGTTCCACCGGCCGCTTCGCCGTGGATTC
>NZ_UWFN01000217.1 GCF_900602065.1 Pseudomonas viridiflava
GCACCAGTCCGTGGGCGTTTTCAGCCAGGATGTAGATGCCTTTGAGCTGCGCGGGCGCATAACCCAGCGGTGGAATATCAGCAGGCGACTCTGGCAACGACGTCGGCGTGGTGCCCGGCAGCGGCGCGAAAAACTCGCGGTAGGCGCTTTGCACTTCGGCAACGGGCGCACCCGGCGAAGCCGGCCGCGGCGAGTATTGATACTGATAGCCGCCGCCCGAGCCAGAGCCTGCGGGACGTGCATAGGTCTCGCCCTGCGGCTGTTCGAGCACGTTATTGGCCAGACGCATCTCGCCCTGCGGCCCGAACTCGCCCGCTTCGGGGCCGGTCGGACGCACAATCGCTGTCACAGGTGCACTGCCGGACAACTGATCTTCAGGCCGAACGTCACCCAGCGCACGGTGCAGCGTGCCGTACAGGAAATCGTGCACGGTGCGACCG
>NZ_UWFN01000215.1 GCF_900602065.1 Pseudomonas viridiflava
CTTCCGCTGCCTGCTGCGCCAGCGGCTGATTCAGGCAGCGGTCCTGATCATCACAAGCGTCCGAAGGCGCTCGCCATTGGGCGATGAACGCCTGTTGGTCATGCAGCAGCTCCACATCGATGGCCCAGTAAGGCACAGGGACGAAATGGGCAATGCTGCGGTCGCGGTCCACGACCAGTCGAAGTGTCGGGGTCTGCACGCGTCCTACCGGCAGCACGCCCTGATAGCCTGATTGTCGGCCCAGCAGGGTGAACAGTCGGCTCATGTTCATGCCGATCAGCCAGTCAGCGCGGGAACGGCCCAGTGCCGAGTGATACAGGCTGAAGGTGTCCGCACCGGGCTTGAGCGTGGCCAGCGCCTTGCGGATCGAAGCGTCGTCCAGGGC
>NZ_UWFN01000247.1 GCF_900602065.1 Pseudomonas viridiflava
GTGCTACCCCTTCCTGGACGAGCGGCCGCCGGTGCTGCTCGACTGGATGCCCTGGCATCACACGGCCGCCGGCAATCTGATCTCCGGCATGGTGATGTTCTGCGGCGGAACCTTGTACCTCGACGACGGCAAGCCGACCCCCGACGACTTCGCGAAAACGGTGCGCAACCTGCGCGAGATCGCTCCCACCATCTACTTCACGGTGCCCAAGGGGCTGGAGATGCTGGTACGGGCGATGAAGGACGACAGCGCCTTGCGCGACCATTTTTTCAGCCGTCTGAGTTTGATCTTTCCGGCCGGCGCGGCCTTG
>NZ_UWFN01000214.1 GCF_900602065.1 Pseudomonas viridiflava
GCCCTACCTCGGGTGAATACCTGTTTGCAGGCGAAAACGTCGCGGAGCTGGGCAGCGACGAGCTGGCCTGGCTGCGCCGCGAAGCGTTCGGCTTCGTGCTTCAGGGCTATCACCTGATCCCGTCCGGCTCGGCACAGGAAAACGTCGAGATGCCGGCGATCTATGCTGGCACGCCTGCTGCGCAACGCCATGCCCGTGCCGCCGCCTAGCTGGACCGGCTGGGGCTTGGCTCGCGCACCGGCAATCGCCCGCATCAACTCTCCGGCGGCCAGCAGCAACGAGTGTCCATTGCCCGCGCCTTGATGAGCGGCGGCCACATCATCCTGGCCGATGAGCCGACCGGCGCACTGGACAGTCACAGTGGCGCGGAAGTGATGACGTTGCTGGACGAGCTGGCCAGTCAGGGCCACGTCGTCATTCTGATTACCCACGACCGCGACGTCGCCGCCCGCGCCAGGCGCGTCATCGAAATCAGCGACGGGCGGATTGTCAGCGATACGCTCAGCGAGACCACTGGGGATGCTCAGCCAACGGGGGCTCTGCAAGCGGTGGATCTGCGGGCACGACTGGCCCAGGGCAGC
>NZ_UWFN01000369.1 GCF_900602065.1 Pseudomonas viridiflava
CCATTGGTCAGGGCTCGACCATCGGCGGCAACGTCTGGCTGACCCGCAGCGTCCCGGCAGGCTGCAACCTGACCCAGGCCAACCTGCTCCAGCAGGATGACGGGACGCAGAAGTAGATTTTTGTAGCGCGTCCGCCTCAACACTGATCGTGCCCATCGCTCCGCGTGGGCATGCCTCCCGTGACGCTCCGCGTCACAAATGGCACAGATTGCGGACTCAGTGAGCCGAGCGCATGACGTGGATAACGCTGGAGCTTGGCCACGCATCTGCGCCACATTCGAGAGCGGACGCGGAGCGTCCTGAGAGGCATTCCCACGCGGAGCGTAGGAACGATCAGCGTGATCTCAAGCACTCGACTGTCACGCTTAGCATCACGAGATGCATGCCCAACGC
>NZ_UWFN01000366.1 GCF_900602065.1 Pseudomonas viridiflava
GGCCACGCCCTACAATACCTACGTGATTGCCGGGATGCCGCCAACGCCCATTTCGCTGGTAGGGCGCGAAGCGATTCATGCCGCGCTCAATCCGGTATCGGGCGACAGCCTGTACTTCGTGGCCAAGGGTGACGGCAGCCACGTATTTTCCAATGATCTGGATGCTCACAACGCCGCGGTGCGTGAATACCAGATCAAACGACGCGCGGATTATCGATCCAGCCCTGCACCGGTGTCGGCACCGACCCCCAGTGCTTCCCCCGAGCCCGACTCGAACGCTTCCGAGCCTGTATCCGGGGATGGCCCGGAC
>NZ_UWFN01000211.1 GCF_900602065.1 Pseudomonas viridiflava
GATTGAACACGCGGGTCGCGATGCGCACGCGGAATTTCGGCAGTTTTTCGAGAATTTCCAGACGCACCGTCAGGGTGTCACACAGTTTGACCGGCTTCTGAAAGGTCATCTGCTGGCCGATGTAGATGGTGCCCGGGCCTGGCAGCTCACACGCCACTGCCGCGCTGATCAGTGCACCGCTGAACATGCCGTGAGCGATGCGCTCCTTGAACATGGTTTTGGAAGCGTATTCGGCGTCCAGGTGGACCGGGTTGTGATCGCCGGACATGGCCGCGAACAACTGGATGTCACGTTCCTGGACTGTCTTGCTGTAGCTGGCTTTCTGACCTACTTCAAGGGCTTCGTAAGGCGTGTTGGCGACTTGAGTCATGTGTCTGTCCTGGACAAAATATGAAAAAGATAAAAGGTGCGTGATCACTCCGCGCGACGCGGTCCTGGTTGATCGAGTGCGTATTTC
>NZ_UWFN01000209.1 GCF_900602065.1 Pseudomonas viridiflava
GACTTCACCCTGGGTTCAACCCTGGAAAACATCACCCTGACCGGCAGCAGCGCAATCAATGCCACCGGCAACGCATTGGCCAACATCCTTGACGGTTCGCAAAACACTGCAGCCAACGTCTTGAGCGGCGGCAAAGGTAACGACATTTACATCGTCGGTGCGGGCGATACCGTGGTCGAAACACTGGCAGTCGACGGCATTGATCTGGTCAGGTCCTCGGTCGATTTCGAACTGGGCGACAACATCGAAAACCTGACGCTGACCGGTAGCAGCAACCTCGATGGCACCGGCAACAGCCTGGCCAATATCATCACCGGCAACGACGCCAATAACATCCTTAACGGCCTGGGCGGTGCCGATACCTTGATCGGCGGCAAGGGCGATGACACCTATGTAGTGCAATTGACGGCCACCAATACCCTGCAAGACACCGTCACCGAACTGGCAGGCCAAGGCACCGATACCTTGCAGGTGACCGGCGGAACCGGCGGCCGCGCAGCGGTCACCCTCGCGTTGGCGGCAACGCTTGAAAATCTCGACGCCAGCCAGACCGAAGCCCTGCTCAACCTGACCGGCAACGCCTCCAATAACATCCTGACCGGCAACGCCGGGGCCAACGTTCTCAACGGTGGGCTGGGCGCTGACACCCTGATTGGCGGCCAGGGCAATGACATTTACGTCATCGATAACACACTAGACGTCATCACCGAAGACAGCCTTGCCGGGACCGACACCGTCAACGTCGCCATCGCCACGGCTGGCTCGTCTTACACGCTGGGTGAAAACCTCGAAAACGCGACACTGACCAACGCCGTAGCCTTCAACCTGACGGGCAATGAACTGGATAACATCCTGATCGGCAACGCCGCCGCCAACCGTATCGACGGGGGCGCCGGTGCCGATCTCATGAACGGTGGCGCGGGTAACGACACCTACGTGGTGGACGATATCGCTGACCAGATCATCGATACCGCCGGGATCGACACCGTCGAGAGCAGCGTAGATTTCACCCTGGGTTCAACCCTGGAAAACATCACCCTGACCGGCAGCAACGCAATCAATGCCACCGGCAACGCATTGGCCAACACCCTCGACGGTTCGCAAAACACTGCAGCCAACGTGTTGAGCGGCGGCAAAGGTAACGACATTTACATCGTCGGTGCAGGCGATACCGTGGTCGAAACCCTGGCAGTCGACGGCATTGATCTGGTCAGGTCCTCGGTCGATTTCGAACTGGGCGACAACATCGAAAACCTGACGCTGCTGGGTAACGCCAACGTCGAAGCCAAAGGTAATGATCTAGCTAATATCCTCATTGGCAACGATGGCAACAACAGACTGGATGGTCTGGAGGGCATCGACACGTTAATCGGTGGCAAAGGCGATGACACCTACGCTGTGGATTTGACCGCGACCAATGCGCTGCAAGACAAAATCACTGAACTGGCGAGTGAAGGTAACGATACTCTGGAGTTGTTTGGCGGAGTCTCAGGCCGAGCGGCTGTCACCCTGACGCTCGCAGCGAATCTGGAAAACCTGGATGCGCACAATACTGAGCCAGGCGTGCTGCTCAATCTGACCGGCAATGCGGTAGCCAACGTTATTACCGGCAACAGTTCAGCCAACATTCTGGACGGCGGCCTGGGCACCGACACCCTGATCGGCGGGGACGGTGACGACATCTATGTTGTCGATGAGAACGCAGATCTCATCGTTGAGAGCGACAGCGGTGGTATCGACACTGTCCGCTCCACAGCGGCCAAATACCGGATGGCGGATAACCTTGAAAATCTGGTACTGATCGGGACCGGCAATATAAAAGCCCAGGGCAATGAACTGGCCAACCACATGACCGGCAACAGCGGCAATAACTTCCTGGATGGCTTCGCCGGCGCCGATACCTATGAGGGCGGCAAAGGTGATGACGGCTATGTGATCGAGTTGACCGATAACAATCAGGTTATCGACGTGATCATCGAGAAAGCCGGCGAAGGACGGGATTTTGTCGAGATCTGGGGCGGTGATTCGAGCATGGGCGTGGTCAACATTACCCTCGCCGCCAACCTGGAAGACGCTGACGCGAGCTTCTCCGAGAGTGGCGTGCAGATCAATATCACCGGTAATGCGCTGGCCAACGACATCATCGGCAACGACGCAAACAACATTCTTGACGGTGGAGCCGGTGCCGACACACTGGCTGGCGGCGCGGGCGACGACACTTACATCGTGGACAACGCGGCCGACATCGTCACCGAGTTGCTGGATAAAGGGACCGATACGGTCAACGTCGCAATCACTACCGTAGGCGGTACTTACAAACTGGGCAATAACATTGAGAATGCAGCGCTGAACAATACTATTGCATTCAATCTGACCGGTAACGCCCTGGGTAACGTACTGACGGGCAACAACGCGGCCAACATCCTGGATGGCGGTCTGGGCACCGACACCCTGATCGGCGGCAATGGCAACGACACGTACATCGTCGATGAGAACGCAGACATCATCATTGAGAGCGCCAACGGTGGTATCGACACTGTCCGCTCCACAGCGGCCAAATACCGGATGGCGGATAACCTCGAAAATCTGGTACTTATCGGGACCGGCAATATAAAAGCCCAAGGTAATGATCTGGCCAACCACATGACCGGCAACAGTGGCAATAACTTCCTGGACGGCTTCGCGGGGGCCGATACCTATGAAGGCGGCAAAGGTGATGACGGTTACGTGATCGAGCTGAACGATAATAACCAGGTCATCGACGTCATCATCGAGAAAGCCGGCGAAGGGCAGGATTTTGTCGAAATCTGGGGCGGTGATTCGAGCAAGGGCGCGGTCAACATTACCCTCGCCGCCAACCTGGAAGACGCTGACGCGAGCTTCTCCGAGAGCGGCGTGCAGATCAATATCACCGGTAATGCGCTGGCCAACAACATTATCGGCAACGACGCAAACAACATTCTTGATGGTGGTGCCGGTGCCGACACACTGGCTGGTGGCGCGGGCAACGACACCTACATTGTGGACAGCGCGGCCGACAGCGTCACCGAACTGGCGGATGAAGGGACCGATACAGTAAATGTGGCGATTACTACAGCAGGAGGGACTTACACCCTCGGCGCCAACGTTGAAAATGCAACGCTGACCAACACAGTCGCCTTCAATCTGGTCGGTAACGCTCTGGACAACATACTGACTGGCAATAACGCCGCCAACGTGCTGACGGGTGGACTGGGCAGCGATACGTTTGTATTCAATCTCACCCAATTGGGTAATACCAATACGACGCGGGACACAATCACTGACTTCCAGTCGGGGACGGACCGCATCGACCTGACGCAGTTGGGAGACTTCACACTGATCGCAAGCGATGCCGCGTTCACCGGAGCCGGACAGTTGAAGCTGACTGACGGGATTTTATACGGCACTACGGACGCGGGATCAGCCGCTGACTTTTCGATCAAACTCACGGGCGTGAATGCCCTGTCTCAGAGTGACTTCATTTCAGTAGCCTGATTGCTGAACAGAGAGCCCCGGGAGTCAGTTTTCTGGTCTGCCGGGGCTTTTGCTTTTGGGGTGGTTAAAGCGGAACAACCAGCCAATCGTTCGCCCGGCGAATGTCTGCTTCGCCCAGTCGACCGCTCCAGCGGTGCAGTACCAGCATGCTGGTGACGAACTTGTATTGGGACTGATAGAGATCGCGTCTCGCGCGGAATTCATTGCGGATGCTGTCCAGTACATCGGTCGCGTTTTTCACGCTGTACTGGTAAGCCTTTTCAGTGGCCTGGCGGGATTTCTCGGCAGATTCCAATGCCCTGCGCGTGGCCTTGATCCGGCTGAGCCCAGCGGCCATGCCGATATAAGCGGTGCGGGTTTCCTTGACGACCTGACGACGCAGCGCTTCGAGGTCCTGCTGAGCAGCTTCCTTGTCACCCTCAAAGGCTGCGACGCGAGCGCTGGTGGCGCCTCCGCTGTAAAGCGGAATCTGTAAATCCAGGGAAGCGATGTAATTATCCGATCGCGGCGTCAACGAGCCCTCATAGCCAATGTCGCTGCGTTGCCCGCTCAGGTTCAAACCCAGGCGTGGAAGATGCCCTGCCTTGGCTTCGCTGATGGCTGCTTCGGCGGCATTGATACTGTGCTCCCGGGCATGGAGTGCCGGGTTATTCTCCAGTGCGGTCTGCACCCAATACGCCTCGGTTTGCGCAGGCAAACTGAACGCCGGGTTTTCTGCAATCCGCTTGAACGGCTCGCGGACATCACGGCCTATCAGCTCAGAGATCGCTTCCCGGGTGATCGCGACCTTGTTGAGCGCATCGATTTCATCAGCCTCCAGCGTATCGACCCGGGCCGCAATATCGAGCTTGTCGGTGATGGTCACCATCTGATCGGCGTACAGGCGCTCTGCCCGCTTGAGGTTGTGACGGGTTGCTTGCAGTTCGCTGCGCACCAGAGACAGCTCATCCTCGGCAGCCAGCACCGCAAAATAGCGCTCGGACAAGTCAATGCTGGCTTGAACCCGTGCATCTTCTGATTCGAACTGGCTTTGCTCGGCCAACTCGGAAAATTTCAGGTAACTGCGCCAGCTCTGCGGATCGTAAATCTTCTGGTTTAGAGCCAGTGCCGCACGCTTACCGTTGTACTCGGTGCGGCTGAGGTCATCATCCCGGCGGCTGCGATTCACACTGCCGGTGGCGTTCAACTGCGGAAGCAGTTGACCAAAGGCTTCGCGCTTGCGGCCTTCTCCACTTCTGATCCGGGCCTGCGCCCTGAGAATCCGGGGGTCGGCACTATGTGCCTCTTGCTGCAATTGCCAGAGGTCGACATATTGGCTGTCGGCCACATCTGGCGCCTGGCCGAAAGCCAGAGCCGTGAACGACAGCCCGAAACCGATCGCGATCAAGCGTTTCATACTCAGTCCTCGATCAACGAGCGGGCAAACGCATTGGTCGCAGGCTGCATCAAGTATTGCAGCAAAGTCCGCGAGCCCGTGTTGATCAAGACTTCAGCAGGCATACCTGGCACCAACGCCAGATCACCCAGATTTTTGCGACCCTGATCGGTCACCGCCACACGGGCCAGGTAATAGGCAGCGCCGTTGTCTTTGTTGATCAACCGGTCGGCGGAAATTTGCACCAACCGCCCCTCGATAACCGGCGTGGTACTGCTTTTGAAAGCACTGAAACGGATATCCACCAGTTTGCCCAGAGCAATACGGTCGATATCCATTGGCGACACCTGAGCCTCGACAATCAACTCTTCGCTGGCTGGCACGATATCAAGCAATGGCGTGCCCGGACTGATGACACCGCCGAGGGTATGGACGGCCATGCCCATGACCATGCCCGACTCGGGCGCCAGAATTTCAGTGCGTTGCGCGCGGTCCTGCACGGTGGCGAGACGTTCACGCAAGTCGTATACCTTGGTTCGCGTTTCCCCCAACTGCTCGGCCACCTCGGAGGCAAAGGTTTTTCTCAGTTGCAGAATCTTCAGCTGTGCCTCACCTATCTGCACCCGGGCCCGGGCGCTGTCAGACTGATGTTCGGCGACTTCGGCCTGGAGCCGCGAAAGGCTGCGTTCCTGCTCCCGCAAACGCTGTTTGTCGACATAACCGTCAGCGAGCAGCGCCCGCAAATCCACGATCTCGTCCTGATAGGATTTCGCCAGCGTCTGCTTGCTGGCGATGATTGCGGTATAGCCCCGAACTTGCTGCTCAATCTGGCCAATCGATTTTTCCAGCAGACCCACCTCGCCCAGCAAGGAATTACGACGAGCCTGGAAAATCCGCGACTCGCTCTCATGAGCTTCCCGCACCCGTGGATCATTGGCGCTCAGCCCCCGTACGGCAACCGGTTCAGACAGCCCGTCGCGCTCGGCGACCAGCCGCGCTTCCAGCTCAAGAGCTGCAATCAACTGGCTGCGCATCATCTCCATTTCGGAGCGGGCCTGGGTATTGTCCAGTACCAGCAGCACATCACCGGCTTTTACCTGATCCCCGTCATGCACGCGAAGCTCGCGCACGATTCCCCCCTCAAGGTGCTGTACGGTTTTGCGGTAGCTCTTGACGGTCACGACACCTGGCGCCAATGCCGCGCTTCCCAGAGGAGCGAAGGTTGCCCAGCCGCCGAAGAGGCCGAAGGTGACCAGCAGAATGAGGTAGCCGATGCGTCGGGTCGGGCGATCATCGACCGGTAACCCGGGTAATTGGGCAGGAGCCTGGATGAGGTTTTGCATAGATGGGTTCATCACGTCTCAAGGCCTGGCCGGAATGGATTGCGGAGCAGCCTGCGCACCGCCTTGCAGATGAGCCAGAACCTTGTCACGTGGACCGTAGAGGCTCAGCTCGCCCTGATTGAGTACCAGCAGTTTGTCGACATTGGCCAGCACACCGGATCGATGGGTGATGACGAACACGGTCGCCCCGCTCTGCTTGAGTTTTTGCAACGCTTCGGCAAGCATTCGCTCGCCAGCGTCATCAAGGTTGGAGTTAGGTTCGTCGAGCACCACCAGGCGCGGCGCGCCATAAAGGGCACGTGCCAGCCCGACACGTTGACGCTGCCCGCCTGATAAGCCACCCCCGTTGGCACCGATGACGGTGTCGTAGCCTTCAGGCAACTGCAAGATCAGTTCGTGTACACCGGCCATCCGTGCAGCAGCAACGACTGCGCTGGCATCAACATCACCAAATCGGGCAATGTTTTCGCTGATCGTGCCTTCGAACAGTTCGATATCCTGAGGTAAATAGCCGATGTGCTGGCCCAACTCTTCACGTCGCCATTGTGTGATGTCCGCGCCATCCAGGCGCACTGTGCCCTGCAGACTTGGCCAGACACCCAGTAACGCCCGGGCCAGTGTAGATTTGCCAGCGCCACTGGGACCGATGACCCCCACAGTCTCACCCGCCGCCACATGAAAGTTCAGCCCGCGGATGATCGGCTTGCGGCTGTCGGGAGACCCCGCTGAAAGATTGCTAACGCTGATCGTGCCTTCAGGAGCTGGCAGCGACATGCGCTCAGGTTCTGCGGCGATTTTACGCAACAGGTCCTGAAGACGAGCGTATTGCGCACGTGCACCGATGAAGCCCTTCCAGACACCGATCAACTGGTCGATGGGCGCCAGTGCACGTCCCAGCAGAATGGATCCCGCGATCATCAAACCAGAAGATATTTCGTGTTTGATGGTCAAGTAGGCGCCAAGGCCCAGCACCAGCGACTGCACGACCTGGCGGAATGTCTTCGAGACCGCTGCGATAGCACCGGCGCGGTCACTGGCCAGGCTTTGCAAAACCAGAACCTTGTGGGTGCGGGCTTTCCAGCGATTGCGCAGTTGCCCAAGCATGCCCATAGACTCGACCACTTCGGCATTACGCAGGCTTTTATTGGTAAAAGACGTTGCCGCCATTTGCTCGCGATTGGCAGCGTGCAATGGTGCCTGAGTGAGTTTCTCATTGAGGTACGCCAATGCCCCGAGCAGCAAGGCGCTAATCACCCCCATCCATCCATACCAAGGGTGGAAAATGAACATGACTGCCAGATAGATCGGAATCCACGGCGTGTCAAAGAAGGCGAACAACCCGTTGCCCGTCAGAAACTGACGCAGGCCACTCAGGTCACTCAGCGGCTGGGCCGAAGCATTCATACCGCCTGAGTTCAGCGCCTGCTTGAAACTGGCGTCAAAAAGTCGTTGCCCCAGCAGCGCCTCCAGCCGCGTACTGATACGCACCATGACGCGTGAACGTACCCATTCCAGTCCACCGACGGTGGCCATCAGCAAAAGCATGATGAGCGTCAGCATCACCAACGTGGACACACTGCCGCTGCCCACTGCCCGGTCGTAAACCTGCAGCATGTAAAAAGACGGCACCAGCATCAGCAGGTTGACGAAAAAACTGAAAAAACCGACTGATAAAAAACTGCCCTTGCATAGGGCAAGGGCCTGCTCAAGTTCAGTCTTGGGAAGGGCTGGCATGGTCACTACCTGAGACCCGCGCGTGCGAATCCAAAAATTGTTTGTAAAGACCCTTTAGTGCCTGATGTTGTCAGGCACGAACAGGCAAAGCCCGGTTATGCTTTTTCGGCAAACGGGATAAAACCATGAATAACAAAGAGAAAAGAACCTTCAGCCCGAGCCAGGCAAATGAGTATGTATCTGGATCAAAGGACGCTGTACATTTTGCGCCCCGATCCGGCCTGGAAAAACGGCGACTGAAGACGGTTTCGCGACGGCATTGTAAGGGTAAAACCAAAACCCGGCCATGGTCTTCAGACGCTTCGAAAGCCTTTCAGTTGCACTCGACACGCTCATATATCCTGAGCACAAACTTATTCAAACCCCTGCGCTCAACTCGCCACGTCGTGCTTCCTGACTCAACAAATCCCGCCGCCAGGCGCGATAGCCGTAGAATGCCAGCACCACAAATCCGGCGTACAAACCGGCAGTGAGGTCCAGATCCCGATGCAGGTACATACCGACGTAGACGCAGTCGAGGACGATCCACAACCACCAGCTGGCCACGTACTTGCGGGCTGCCCAGACACTGGCAACCAGGCTGAAAGCTGTCAGCGAAGCGTCCAGCCACGGCACGACTGCGTCGGTAAAATGCGCCATCAGACTCCCGAGAAGCACGGCTGCCAGCGCTCCGACGATCAGATTCAACACAGCTGTGTTCAGCGGCAGACGTGCCACGTGCACCTTGCCATCGTCCAGCCCACCCTGACTCCAGCACCACCAGCCGTAGCCCTGAAGAAAGGCAAAAATCACCTGCAGCAGCATGTCCGAATAAAGCTTTGCGTCGTAAAAAATCCACGCATACAACAACACCGCCACCACACTGACTGGCCAGCACCAGCGAATGCGCTGGGTGGTGAGCCACACACCGATGATGTTGATGACCACCGCAATGATTTCCAGCGTTGACATGGTTTGCCCCTCGGTCCACTGGCGCCGGGCGCCACCCTGGACAGCCTTGGCTGTGAGTTATTGCTGGAGATCCAGCGCCTGTTGTTTGAGCTCGCGTTTGCGCGTCATGGGCAGGTCTTCCTGATCGCCATAAGGCGCGCTGTACCATTTGCCGTAAGTCGGATTGGGCAACAGGAACCAGCGTTGCCCCAACCAGGAAAGATAAGGCTCGGCCGCCTTGCGCTGTGCCGCAAGGTTATTGCTCCCCGCCTGGACGAAATCGCCAAACGAATCCCCGACCAGCATCAG
This sequence comes from Pseudomonas viridiflava, assembly GCF_900602065.1. Lineage (GTDB taxonomy): Bacteria > Pseudomonadota > Gammaproteobacteria > Pseudomonadales > Pseudomonadaceae > Aquipseudomonas. Next base: position 9,208 of record NZ_UWFN01000209.1, read on the forward strand.
CACCCGAGCATGGCTGGCGACCCATTGGCGGCGACAGGTTTTACCGTATCCGTCTTTTTCACAGCTACCCGTGGGCGTTGCAGCAGCCAGCACCTGCTGCGAATCGCTCACCGGAAAGCCTCGCAGGCGTAGGTTTCTGACTGTCGCCGCTACTTGCGAATGCTCGCGATTGGTCAGGTAATACACCTTCACGCCGCGTTGGGTAGCGGCCTGAAGAAAGCCCACCGCGCCTGGTAAATCCTGTGCTCTGGCCTGGTCCACCCACACATTCCAGCGGTCGTAGGAATAGATCTCGTCGTTGCGAATATCACGGGCATTGAGCGGGATGTTATCCAGCAGGGTTTCGTCGATATCGACGATCACCGCGGGCGGCAGGCCAGTCAGATCGCGTGGGGGTAGCGCCAAGGCGTCCCACTTCGGGTCAGCGAGCGCGACATCCAGCTGCCGGGTGGCGCTGTCGAATACCTGTCGGTAGATCAATTCGTGCTCGATAGACGTTTGCGTCCACAGCACGGCATCCAGTTGATCATTGGCCGGAGGCCGTTGCTGACACCCGGCGAGTGCAGCGCATACCAACAGCGTGCCACTGATAAAAAACTTGCTCATGCTTGCCCTCAGAAATTCACAGTGGCTGACAACCGCGCAGTCCGTGGCGCGCCCGGGAATAGATAACCGTCGCCCGCAGACTCGCCCACGTCACGCCAGTAACGTTTATCGAACAGGTTATCGACGGTCAGTCGCAATACCGTGTCATAGCTCTCGACCTTGGTGCTGTAGCGTCCGCCCATATCAAATACCGCGTAGTCATCGACCTTCACGCTGCCCTGGCGGTTGGCGTACTTGCTGCCGCTGTACTGCACGCCACCCAGCAAGGCCAGACCGTTGAAGCCGGGAATGCTGTAGTCACCATGCAGCGCGGCGCGAAGTTTGGGAACGTTGATTGCCTGATGACCGTCGTAGGCCTCGGTGCCACTGCCAGTGACACGCGCCCGAATCGCGGCGACGCTGGCCGATACTTGCAGATTCGACGTCACACGACCATTGGCTGACAGTTCGAGACCGGTGTTTTTCTGCTTGCCTTGCTGAACGTAGGTCAGGGTTCCATCGTCGTTGGGACGGTTGTACTGGTAGTCCTGAGTGATCTGGAACAACGCGGCAGTCAGGCTAAGATTTTGCCAATCGTGCTTGGCCCCCAGTTCGATCTGCTTTGAGGTGGTCGGCGGCAGAATCTCATCGGCGTTGCTGCTGAACCAGGACGCTTCGCCCCCCAGCGACAAACCTTTGCTGTAGCTGATGTAAAGCGAAGTGTCCGGGCGCGGTTTATAGATCAGCGCCGCCTGAGGCAAAAACTCCGCACGTTGGGTGTGCCGGGTGGTGGCGCCTGTGCTGTCGTAGCTTTCTTCATCAAGGCGAATTTGCCGACCGCCGAGCACCGTTTGCCACTGCTCGTTGAAGCTGATTCTGTCGGTGGCGAACAGTCCATATTGACGGCTATCCAGGCGGCGGTAGGTGTGGCCGAGTTCGCCAGGTGCAGGCTCGAATGTGTCGGGAGTGCTGCCGATGGTTCCCGTGCCGATAAATTTGTTAAACGACGCGCGGCGGTCCACCAGACGACGGAACGCCGTGGTCCCAAACGTCAGATCATGCTTGAGGAATCCGGTGTCGAACTGCCCGCTGATAGCGGCCTGAGCCTCGTCGTTGCGGCGGGTATCGTCAGGGCTACGGTAATCGGAAATATCGTACTCACCTTCAGGGCTGAAGTAATTCGCCACATCAATCCCCGAGCAACTGGCCGAGCCATAGCAGCCCCAGGCAAAGGTGCTGTAGTCATCGATCACCACTCGGCTGCGCGAGGCGCTGAAGCTGGCTTTCCATGAGTCGTTGAGGCGGTACTCATAAAGCCCGTCAAGGTTCAGCGACTGAATGCCCACAGGATTGGACCAACTCTGGTAACCCAACAGGTCTTTGGGGTCTGGATTGTGCGGCACCGCGATGCCGCCCAGTAACTGGTAACCGGGCACAGAGCGCTGTTCGCGATTCTGATACTCGGCATTCAATTGCAGCAGGCTGTCGGGGCTGATGTTCCAGTCGACCGCCAGCGAAGCAAAGTCACGCTTGCCGTCGGCGTGATCAACATAGGAGCGAATGTCTTCATGGGCGAGGTTGGTACGAATGCCCAACTGCTGCTCGCTGCCGAACCAGCCGCCCAGATCGGTCGCCAGATAGCGCTCGCCCTGCTCATTGGTGGACACCGTGACCGAACGTACATTTTCCGGACGCTTGCTGACATAGTTGACCAGACCACCGGGCTCGGACACCCCGCTTTGCAAACCTGCCAGCCCCTTGAGCAACTCAACCTGCTGCTTGTTTTCCAGCGCGACGTTCTGCTCGCCGGTGATGGTCCGGCCGTTGATCTTGTAGCTGCTGGCGGAATTGAGGGCAAAACCGCGCACCACGAAATTTTCGTAGTAACCCACCGGCGCATAGCTCTCGCCGACCGAAGCATCGTTGCGCAGCACGTCGCTGAGCAGGCGCGCCTGCTGATCCTTGAGTCGCTGCTCGGTGATCACCGCAATCGATGCGGGCGTATCCAGTAACGGCGCCTGACCGAAGCCACCGACCGCAGCCTGAGTGGCCTGGTAGCCGGTGTCCTGCTCACCGACGACGGTGATCGCGTCCAATTGCACACTGTTACTTGCAACCGCACCCTCTTCGGCCCATGCCGTTCCAGCCAGCAAACCATTGCCCATACCGCAGGCCATCAATACACCGACTCTCAACAGATTCGGTGCAAATCCCGGCGCGGGTAACTCAGACGCTCGATATGACATAACCATGAAAGCTCCTTTGTGGGCGCTGTATACCGACGCTTTTTGCCGGGCGCAAGGCCGGGGCCTGCAAACAGTGCGTTACAACTGGAATTTTCAAGGCTAGAGAGCAATAGCAAGACCTGCTCCGGTGTACCTGACACCCTTGGCGCCGCAAACCCGGCCGGTTCTACGACATTGCGACAATCCTGTGGGAGCTGAGCTTGCTCGCGATGAACGATGACGCGACATGCCTGATGTAACGCAGTGCCTCCATTGCGAGCAAGGTGGAGCGCCACCCCGGTCACTCCTACAGGGGATGGCGTTCCAGGTTGATCGTGTGTTGCCAGTTCCCAGACATCGCGCTGTTGCGAAGCAAACATGAACCATGGAGCAGCACTTATCTTCAAACCCGCGATTGACGCCCAAGAAACGGATGGCTCGGGTCGTTGTAGCCCGGTGTCGACGAATGCCCGGTGACCACCAGATCATTAACAAACGCCTCGTCTTCAGCCGTGAACGCGTAATTCAACGCCGGTACATAGTCGTTCCACTGTTCTTCGGTGCGTGGACCGGCGATGGCCGAGGTGATCAGTGTGTTGTTCAACACCCACGCAAGCGCAAATTGCCCCGGCGTGATGCCCCGTGCCTGCGCGTGGTCCTTGACTCGTTGCGCCAGACTCAACGACTCGGCGCGCCATTCGGTCTGCTGCAAACGCGGGTCGTTGCGCCCGGCACGGGTATCTTCGGCTGGCGGCAAGGTCGGGTCGTATTTAGCAGTCAATACGCCACGCGCCAACGGGCTGTAGGACACCACACCAATCCCGTAATACTCGGCGGCCGGCAAGTGCTCGACCTCAATCTGCCGGTTAGCCAGGTTGTACAGTGGCTGGCTCGCGGCTGGACGTTCAATGCCGAGCAAGTCGGCTGTGCGGCTGAACTCTGCGAGTTTCCAGCCGCGATGATTCGACAAGCCATAAGCGCGGATCTTGCCCGCTCGGATCAGGTCCGACAGCGCACGCAGGGTTTCTTCCACCGGAACGCTGTCATCTTCGCGATGCAGATAAAGCAGGTCGATGTAATCGGTGTTCAAACGCTTGAGGCTCGATTCCACAGACTGAATGATGCTGTGCCGAGAGGCGCCACGATCATTGGGCGCCTTGCCACCAGGGTTGGGGTTGCCAAACTTGCTGGCCAGCACCCAGTGCGAGCGACGCTCGGCGATCAATCGGCCCACGACTTCCTCGGACGCTCCACCGTTGTAGTTGTTGGCGGTATCGATGAAGTTGATGCCCTGCTCAAATGCCTTGTCGACGATGCGCTGTGCCACCGCATCATCGGTCTGCCCACCGAACATCATGGTGCCTAGGGTGAGTGGCGAGACCTTGACGCCGTTGCGGCCAAGGTTGCGGTATTCAATAGCGCTCATGCGTGCTCCAGAAATGGGTTGATGACTTCGGCGTTGAGTTGGCTCGCCCTGCAAGATACTCCTGAAACAAATGCAAGGGGATGCCAATCAAGGACGGAACGGTCTGATACAACGCTATCGCGGCCTCGCGGTGCTCGTGTGTTCCTTGGTTCGCTGTTTTAAACACGACAGCGTGATGCCATAAACAAGAGGGCTCAATCAACCCAAGTGTAACCAACTGAATGGAAGGGGGTTGTTGGAGCGAGGCTTGCCCGCGAGCCAGTTGACGCGGTAAATCAGGCACGCTGGTGTCTGGCAAAAAATCAAAATTGCCATGTGTTTCTTTCGTCCTTTGATACGTCGCAGGTTTCACTGTTTGTTTTCTATGTCTGGAGCCCCCAATGTTTTCGCCGAAACCCCTGCCCGCCGCGCTACTGGGCCTGGCCCTTATTTGTCCGGCGCTGGCCGAGGCTCAGGAGATGGAGTTGGGGCAGGTGCTGATACGTGAGCAGGAGCTGAGCGGCGAAGACCTGTCAGTCGAAGACGCGAAAGAACACCTTGCCAAGGTACCCGGCGGCACCAACGTGATCGACTTGCGTCGCCCGCTACAGGGCCGCGTGGCCAGTAACCAGGATGTGCTGGCGTATCAGCCGGGTGTCTATGCCCAGTCGGCGGGCAATGAAGGGGTGAAGATTTCAATACGCGGCTCGGGTATCAATCGCGCACCGGGTGCGCATGCCTCCGGGGTTTACGCGATGCTCGACGGCCTGCCACTCACAGGCCCCGGCGGTACGCCTTATGAATTGCTGGAGCCGCTGTGGCTCGACCATGTGGAAGTGCTGCGCGGTGCCAACGGTTTCGACCGGGGCGCACTGGCTCTGGGTGGTGCGATCAATTACGTCAGCCATAGCGGCTACGATGCACCGCTGCTTCAGGTGCGCTATGTGACCGGAAGCCACGGCTATCAACAGCGTCAGGTCAGCTCCGGCCAGGTACTGGGTGACTTCGACTACTACGTGGCGATGACTGATGCGCGCTCCGACGGTTATCAGGATCACACGGCCAGTCAAAGCCAGGGGGTAATCGCCAACTTCGGTTATCGCTTCAACCCGAACCTGGAAACTCGCTTTTATCTGCGCCACCGCGAAACCGACAACGAACTTGCCGGGCGCGTGAGCAAAAACTCCATCGAACACGATACCCGAGTGGCCAACCCCATCTACGAGTCGCGGGACTACAACCGCGATCAACCGGGCAGCACGTTCATCGGTAACAAAACCACTTGGTACATCGACGACGATTCGAGCATCCAGACCGGCCTCGCTTATCACGACTACCCCATGGACCTGCGCGAAGGGCCAAACCGCCTGAGAGTGGCTTACACCGACGTCAGTGGCACGTTCGATTACAAGCGTCGCGATACGCTGTGGGGTCTGGAGAGCAACAGCACACTGGGCCTGCGCGTGACCAAACACCTGCCCAACTCCGGCGCCAGCGAGTTCGTCCGCATCCCGGTCGGCAATACCGCTGGCTACGCGCCCGGCACACGTATTCGCAACTTTACCTATCAGGGTTCGGACACGGTGCTGCACGTCGGCAACGATCTGGAGATCGCCAACGATTTGTGGCTGACCACCGGCCTCGCAGCCATTTATACCCGACGCGAGAGCGCCGTGACTTACCCTGATAACGGTGGCAAGACCAGCATGAGCGACTGGGACTATGCGCCTCGTGTGGGCATGCGCTACCAATTGACGCCGGACGTGCAAGTGTTCGCCAACCTCAGCCGCTCGGTGGAAGGCCCTCATCCCTGGTCGTTGATCTACAGCTCCAATCAATTGTTTCCGGCGGGCAGCGGCGTCGCCACCGGTGCGCAGCGCGACCCGATCGAGCTGCGCAACCAGACCGCAACCACCCTGGAAATAGGCGGCCGTGGTGAAAGCGCGCTCGGCCAATGGAGCCTGGCGTGGTACTACGCACAAGTGCGTCACGAACTGCTTTCGGTGCTCCCGGACGCCAACGCCACTACCCCTTACGAACTGAATGCCAGCCCCACCGTGCATCAGGGCGTTGAAGCAAGCCTGCTGAGCAAACTGTGGTCCCATGAAGGCGGCGAGCTGAGCTTGCGTCAGGCCTACACCTTCAGCGATTTCCACTACCGTGACGACGATCGCTTCGGCGACAACCGCTTGCCCGGTCTGCCCATGCATTACTACCAGGGCGAGTTGCGCTACGACTGGCCGCAAGGCTTCTTCGCGGCGGTCAACACCCAACTGGTGTCCAAGGCAGCGGTGGATTACGCCAATAGCTACTACGCCGACCCTTACGCACTGTTCGGCGCAACGGTGGGCTACAACGCCGCGAAGAACGACTGGCAGACCTGGGTGGACATGCGCAATCTGACCAACAAACACTACGCTGCGACCGTCACGCCGGGTTACGACGACCGAGGGCTGGACGCCGCACGCTCGACACCGGGTGAAGGTCTTGGGGTTTATGTCGGCGTGTCGTGGAGCCTGCGCTGAGGCCTGAACGGCTGTCATTGAGCACTTTGAAGCTGCTAGGATTCCGGACTGTGACTGGCGCACTGACGGCTTGACGCTAAGGATTTCGATTGAATACCGCTGCTCTGCCCCGCCGCCCCGGCAATGGCAAAATCGCCCTGCTCGGGTTGCTGCAAATACTCTCTTGGGGCGGGTCTTTTTACCTGCTGGGCGTACTGGCTGACCCCATTGCGGCTGACACGGGCTGGTCACATCAGTGGGTGTTGGGTGGCGCATCCATCGGCTTGCTGGTCGCCAGCCTGCTGTCTCCTCTGTGCGGGCGACTGATCGCAAGCCTCGGCGGGCGCAAGGTGCTGGCGGCTCACGGATTGATTCTCGCCGCTGGCCTGTGGTTGATGGCGCTCGCCCCCTCGCTGCCGGTCTTTCTGTTGGCCTGGGTGATCATCGGGGTCGCCATGGCCAGCGGACTTTACGATGCGCTGTTCACGTCACTGGGCGCGACCTATGGGCTGGAAGCCCGCCCTATCATTGTCGGGATCACACTGATTTCCGGATTCTGTACCACCGTTATCTGGCCACTTCTGGCACTGATGGATCACCTCATGGGCTGGCGAATGACCTGTGGTGTATTCGGCACAGTAGTCCTGTTCCTGCTTTACCCTTTGTATCGTTATGCGCTGGACGCGCATGTGCCGGTGGCCGGGCCGAGCCGTGCTGCTCAGGGCAGTGGTACTCCGCTCGCGCCGTCTATCTACTGGGCAATGACCGCATTGTTTGCGATTGCCGCAGCCTTGATGACCTGTCTGTCGATTGTGATTCTGACGGTACTGCAAGCCCGCGGGCACAGTCTCACCTCGGCGATTGCGCTGGCCGCGATGATTGGTCCGGCGCAGGTGTTGTGTCGGGTCATCGACCTGATGTTCAAGCGTAAGGCCCCGATGTTCACCGCCCTTCTTTCCAGCGGCATGACAGCTCTGGGGCTGTTGCTGGTGGACTTCGCGCCCGCTCTCGTCGCATGGGGGCTGGTGTGTTACGGCGCCGGTAACGGCCTGCGCGCTATCGTCAAAAGCACGTTGCCGCTGGTGGTCGTACATCAAAGTGATTACGCCGTTGTCTCCGGCCGAATGGCACGCCCTGCACTACTGGCCCAAGCCATAGCGCCGATTGCGTGCGGTTATGTGATGTCGGAAATGGGCAGCGAAGCGATGATCCATGTGCTGACAGCGATGGCGCTGATTGCGTTTGGATTGTGCCTGTGGCTGGCGAGGCTGGTTGCACGGCGTACTGTCTGACAGACGCGTAATGGTGCGCGACTCACTGCATATAACGCCTGATGGATCGGGGATTTCTGTTGGAGCGAGGCTTGCCCGCGAAGAAAGTTAACGCAGCAGTGCCTGACACACCGCGCCGGCTGATTCACGGGCAGCCTCGCTCCAACAGATCCCGTTCGATCGCGGGGCTTCAGGATAAATGCTTCGCAGCCTTCGGCAGCTCCTACAGAAAACGCATTTCAAATTCAGGGGGTGGCCTGTGTTTGATGGGCGGGCATGCGTCGCGCAGCAAAAACAGACCACGGTTACGAAGAACCGGTTTCCGCTCCCTACAGCGTGTAGGAAATCCCCGCCTGAACGGTGCGTGGGGCACCCGGATAGGCGTAGACGTTGCCGAAGGCACCTTCTTCGTAGTGACTGTCGAACAGGTTTTTCAGGTCAAGGTTCAAGCGGATCTTTTCGTTGACCTTGTAGTAACCCAGCAGGTCCACCACGGTGTAGCTATCCATCGAGAACGCATTGGCTGCGGTCTGGCCCGCGCGCTGGTCGACATACTTGGCACCAACTCCCAGCCCCAGGCCTTTCATGCCGCCGTCCTGAAACTCATAGACGTTGAGCAGGCTGAAGCTGTTCTCGGGAATGTTCAGCAGACGTGTCCCGGACTTCAACGTGTTGTCCTTGGTCACTTCTGCATCCACATAGGCATACCCGCCAATCACACGCCATTCGGGGGTCAGATTGCCCGCCACATTCAAGTCAAAGCCACGGCTGCGCACTTCCCCGGCAGCGACGCTGAACGTGTTGACGACAGGATCAGTGGTCAAAACGTTCTGTTTTTCGATCTGGTACACCGCCGCATCAACACTCAACTGGCCGTCCAGTGCTTCCCACTTGATGCCCATCTCGACAGACTTGCCCTCCTCCGGCTTGAAGCCACCGCCCAGGCGCGCAGCACCCGTGTTGGGTTTGAAGGAACGTGCAGCGTCCGCGTAAATGGCCACAGTGTCGGTAAGGTCGTAGATCACACCCAGTCGTGGCGTTACTGCATTGTCACTTTTCGACCAGTCACGAACACCCGGCACGTAGGACTCGTACTCATGTTCAAAGCGTTCGAAGCGTGCGCCTGCCAATACTTTCAAGCGCTCGGTCAGGGCCACCTGATCCTGAATGAACGCCGCGTACGTCTTGAGGTTTTCCCTGTCGTCAGTGGGCGTTCGGGTCAGCGCCGGGCGAGGCTGGCCGTAAACGGGATTGTAGATATCAACCGGGTAGGCGCCGACCGCGCCGCTTGAGCGTTGAATGATCGACGTGTAGTCGTAATCTTCGTATTCGATACCGGTCAGCAGGGTGTGATCGAACCCGCCCGTGGAGAAGTGCCCGGTGAGGTTCAACTGGGTGTCTTTAGACGTCCACTCCAGCTTGCGATAGTTGAAGTTACGCCCCAGCGTCCGGCCATCAGCGGCCAGGCCGTTGGCCTCGATGGCGTTGCCTTGCAGGGTCCCGTCGAGCCACTGCGTACCGCCCCCGAGTGTCCAGTTGTCATTGAGCATGTGCTCAAAACGCAACTGGGCCATGTTGTTGTCATTGTGCAGTTTGCCAGCGTCTTTCTCGCCAAAGAACGTGTCCCGCGATGCAGTACTGGTTTGCGCCGGATACCGCGTCAGACCGCGGTCGAGAGGGTGATTGTTGCGCATGAAATCACCTTCGAAGGAGGCGGGTCGTGCCGCTGACCTGCCAGGTCAACACGGGTGCCACCCCATAGCGCTCGGTTTCGACGTGATCGCGGAAGGTATCGCCGCCCTCACCCACCATGTTCAGGCGATAGGCCAGTTTGCCGTCCTCGTCCAGAGGGCCGCTGGCATCCAGCGTGCCGCGATGCATGCCCTGATCGTTGATCTGGCTGCCCAGGGTGACGGTGCGCTCGGCCAACGGCTGTTTGGAGATCACGTTGAAGGTGCCGCCCGGATCACCTCGGCCGTACAGCGTCGTGGCAGGACCTCGCAGAACTTCAAGGCGCTCAATGGTATTGGCATCGGGCATGTTCGGATAACCACGGTTTATCGGGAATCCGTTGCGGTAGAACTCCCCCGTCGTAAAGCCACGCACGGTGAAGGTGGTCATACCTTGCCCGCCAAAGTTATTGGCCCGGCCAACGCCCCCTGCGTAATCCAGTGCGTCCTGCAAACGGGTTGCGCCGATATCCTCAACCACATCACGTGAAACCACGCTGATGGACTGTGGCGTTTCATGAATTGAAGTATCGGTGCGTGTGGCACTTGCTGAGCGTGTTGCCCGGTATCCATTTACCGGACCTTGGGGGTTTTCGGTTTCAGCAGCACCGTTGATATCGGTCGCCTGCAGCTCCACAGGCAATTTTTCGGAAGTTGTTTGTTCAGCGAGGGCAGAGACGGAGTACGCATTGAGGAGGCAGAGTGAGACAAGAATTCGACGCATGAACGTGCAGGCCTTATAAGACACCGGGCACACCTGTAGCCCGGTCATATTGTCGGGCAATGTTACTACGACTCATTCTTATTCACATACAATTCTTATACAAATCGATACATTCGACCGGCCCTCTCTGCTGAGCCTTGTCAGGTGATACCCGGCAAAATCGGGCCTGAGTTGCAATAAACAGCTAGCATCAGCTGATTGCCCTTTAGCCCAGACCGCTAACACGAAGAGTGCCCACTCATGGAACAGCTCCCGAAGCCTTCTCGCTCCCCCTGGCATGCGGGTGAAAAAATGCTTCACCAACAGCTCGGCGTTTCTGACCAGATGGAGATGTTTGGTCCGAAGGTCATCCGCAACTACCTGCCTGATCAGCACCGGGAGTTCTACCGGCAACTGCCTTTCATGATTGTGGGCGCGGTGGATTCAGAGGGCAGACCATGGGCAACCCTGATCGAAGGGCCGGAAGGCTTTGTCACGTCGTCCGATCCAACGCACCTGACGCTGCAAATCTCACCTGACCGGCAAGACCCTGCGACCCCCGGACTACAAACAGGCGATGCCATCGGTCTGCTGGGTATCGAGTTGCATAGGCGGCGCAGAAGTCGCGTCAATGGGGTGATCTCACAGGCCGCAGATGACCAGCTGGAAATAGCCGTCGAACACGCCTTCGGCAATTGCCCGCAGTACATTCAGCAACGTCAGTATTCGAGAACTGCGGAGGTTTCTGGCGATAAGCCCCAACGCCTGGACTTCACTGAACTGAACGAGCAAACCACGATGATCATCCGGGATGCGGATACGTTCTTCGTTGCCAGCTACATCGATCAAGAGGACCCGCAACGCTCAATCGACGTTTCACACCGGGGAGGACGGCCGGGGTTCATTAAAGTGGAAGGCAATCACCTGACCATCCCGGACTATGCCGGGAACCTGCACTTCAATACGCTGGGCAACCTTGAGCTTAATCCCAAGGCTGGATTGTTATTCGTCGACTTTGCAACGGGCGACATGCTGCAGCTTTCCGGGCGTACCGAACTGATTCTCGAAAGCCCGATGATCGCAGCCTTCAAGGGCGCGGAACGCTTGTGGACGCTCGATGTGGAAGCAGTGGTTTTGCGTCGGGCAGCCGTCTCTATTCGCTGGGCTTTCGAGGATTTCGCACCGACCAGCCTGATGACCGGCACCTGGGCAGAGGCGGATCGCCGACTCAAGCAAAGCTAAGCAGCGCCTGAACTCATGACTCAGCCCCAAGCCCAAGGTGTTCCCTTAACGTCGAACCTTCATACGCAGTGCGAAACAGCCCCTTGCGCTGCAAATGCGGAATCACGCTTTCGACGAACTCACTGAAAGAACCCGGCAAATACGCTGGAGAAATGACGAAACCATCGCAGCCGCCGCGCAGGAAAATATCCGCCAGTTGATCAGCGATCTGCGCGCCGGTACCCACCAGTTGCGGCACGCGAACGCTGCTGGCGAAGATCCTGCCGAGCTCTTCCAGCGTGGTCTCAGCACCCTGCATCAGCAACTTCTCCGCGGCAGCGGGATGAATCAACGGCGATTGGGCAATTTCTGCCAAAGTAGCCGACAGAGGGAATGGCGACAGGTCGACGTTCAACTGCGAGGCCAGTGTCACCAGGCCCAACTCAGGACGCGCCAGTGCGTTGTGCTTGTCGCGTTTGGCGCGGGCCTCGGCTTCGGAACCACCAATAAATGGCATCACTGCCGTTAACACCTTGCAACTGTCTGCCGTACGCCCTTGTTGCACCACGTGCCCACGCACGTCTTCACGGAACGCCTGCATCGCTTTGAGGTGCGGATGGATGGTGAAAATCGCCTCGGCCCAACGCGCTCCAAAGCGCCGACCGCGCCCTGAAGAACCCGCCTGTATCAGCACTGGGCGACCTTGAGGGGTGCGCGGAATATTCAGCGGTCCTTCAACCTTGAACCACTCACCCTGATGCTGCACGGGATGAATTTTCGACGGATCCGCTAACACACCCGTTTCCCGGTCCAGCTTCAGCGCGTCACGCTCCCAACTGCGCCAGAGCTTGAGCGCCACTTCGACAAACTCGTCGGCACGGTCGTAACGCAGGTCGTGCTCCAGGTGTTTTTCCTTGCCGAACAAACGTCCTTCGCTGTCATTCATCGAGGTCACGATGTTCCAGGCGGCACGGCCTTTGGACAAGTGATCGAGGGTGGCGAACTCTCGCGCAATATGGGCTGGCTCGTAATAGGTAGTCGAGCGCGTGGCCCCCAGGCCGAGCTTGTGGGTCTGACCAACCAGATAAGACAGGATCGGCAACGGGTCCAGGCGCGTGGCGTCCTGGGCGCCGTAACGCAATGCCACGTCACGGGAGCCACCCATTTGATCGCCTACGGCAAGACGATCCGCAAAGAACAGAAAGTCGAACAACCCCTCCTCGACCACTCGCGCCGTTCGCGCGTAGTACTCAGGATCGAGGTAGTTGCCGAGGGTCTCGGGATGGCGCCAGACGGCGTGACTGTGGATGACCGGCCCGGTCAGCAAAAACGCGGACAGGTGAATTTGACGGCTCATGTGCAGCTCCAGTCGAAGGGGTTGAACCTCACGCTATTTGCCTTGTGGCGCCCAGATACTCATCCCGGAAGTCTTCAGCGGTTTGGGGATCAGTTTTGCGCCGTAATAGGTGTCGGCGATCCGCTGCTGCTCGGCCAGTTCTTCGGGTTTGACAGGGATGATGTCGTAGCTGCGACGGCTGTTAGCCAGCTCCACGGTTTCGACAGGGATGTTGCCCCACACCGGCGCAAGAATTTTCGCCGCGTCTTGCGGATGTGACTTCACCCACTTGCCAGATTCGCGCAGGGTGTCGATCACCACCTGCAAGACCTCGGGGTGCGCTTTGGCAAAACTGGTATTGGCGAGATAGAAGCGGTTGTAGTTGGCCAACCCTTGACTGCCATCCGTGATGACCCGCACCTGATGCTCACGTTGCTGGGTGGCCAGGAACGGGTCCCAGATCGCCCAGGCATCGACCTTGCCGCTGGCAAACGCGGCGACACCGTCCGGTGCTTCCAGATAGCGCGGGGTGATGTCATTCAGGGTCAGCCCGGCCTCTTTCAGCGCCGAGATCAGCAGAAAGTGACTGCCCGAACCCTTGGACACCGCTACGGTTTTACCCTTGAGGTCGGCGACAGTTTTAATCGGCGAGTCTTTCGAGACGATGATCGCCTGAGCACTCGGCGATGGCGCTTCACGTGCGTAGTAGGTCAGCGGCGCATCGGCGGCTTGGGTGAACAGCGCAAAGGCGTCAGCCACATCGGCGTGTAGATCGACCGCGCCGGCGTTCAATGCACTCAGCAGCCCGCTGCTGAACTCATGCCAATTGACGGTGAAGCCCAGAGGTTTGAGCCGTTCCTCCAGTTGGCCGTTTTCCTTGAGCAGGATCCACAGCGTGGAAGAGCGCTGGTACCCAATACTGATGGTCTGTTCGGCATGCGCTGTTGCCGCCGCAAGCATCAGGCCTGCCGCGATAATAAGTTTTCGTAGGGTCATGGAATCCTTCGCCTTTCGAGGACGCGCGGGTTATGCCAAAAGCATGACCCGCGCTTTTTAAAATTCCATTTAATTATAATAATTTACGAAAACTATTGAAGAACCGTATAAACATAAGCTTATGCCGTTTGCGCAGTCGGCACCTAGCCTCGAACCTCTGCGGGGTCCTGGTCAGAAGCGTGACGCCGCGAAAGGTGTGATGTCGATGGGCGCTGACTCGCCCGCAAACAGGCTGGCCACTATCTGAGCAGTCATGGGCGCGGACGCGAGGCCGACATGACCGTGACCGAAGGCATGCACAACGTCTGGCGTCGCACGGGACGCGGCGATCACAGGCAGCCCATCGGGTGTTGAAGGACGGTTGCCTTGCCAGCGCGATATCTTCAACTGGGAAGGATCATCACCGAGCCCTGGATAGGTCCTCAACAAGTGATGCAGCAGGATGTCTGCGCGCTTCCAGTCCGGCGGGCAGTCAACACCGGCGAGTTCCACCTGACCCGAAGCGCGCAATCCGCCCAGCGTCATGGTGTTGGCCATCTTGCCGTCCGAGGGCATGACCGGTATGCGCGGACCACTGGCAGGCTGAGCGATTTCAACGTGGTAGCCCCGCTCGCTTTCCAGAGAAACCGTATCGCCGACACGCTTCGCAAGTACCTTGGAGTGAATACCGGCGCTGATGACCGCGCCATCACAGACGACTGGCCCCTTGTCGGTACGCACGCTTTGCAGATGAGCATTGCTGATGTTGAATCCTTCGGCTCGCGCCCGGATCAGTTCGCCGCCAAGCGAGGTAAAGCGGTTGACCAATCCGCGCACATAGGCTCCGGGATCTAGGCAATGCCCGCCGCTTTCGAGTAACACCCCGAAGGTGTACCGAGGGTTCAGCGCAGGCTCAAACTCATGCAGCGCATCGGCGTCCAGCTCCCACCATTGAATGCCATTGTCGCGCCTTAGCTGCCATGAAAAAGCCTCCTGAGCAAAGGCTTCACGGTCCGGATAAACGTACAGCAAACCGTCCCGACGAATGAGCTCCGGTACGCCGCATGCAGAGGCAAGCGCCAGATGCCGCGCGGGCGCATCGGATAACAACGTCGACAGGATCCTGGCTGTTCGGGCGGCCCTGGCCGGAGTAGCACCCGCCTTGACGAAGCGGATCAGCCACGGTGCGAGCCTCAACAGGTACTGCCAGCGGATCGTGAATGGCCCCTGAGGATCCATGAGAAAACCGGGGACCTTTTTCCACAGCCCTGGCATCGACATCGGAATGATCGAAGCCGGGCTCACAAACGCACCATTGCCGTAACTCGCCGCTTGCTGGCCGCCCGGCTCTAGCGGCTCAAGAATCGTCACGCGATGGCCGTCCTTCAACAGCGCCAGCGCGCTGCACACGCCAACGATGCCGCCACCGATCACGACGATGTGCCGAGGTGGGTTTGCTGCGTGCTGTTTCATACTGGATGCACCACTCATCGTTCAGCCAGAATGCGCGCATTGCCGCGCAGCGATGCTTCAGTGACAGAGATGCCAAGCCCCGGTCCGGTCGGCACAATCACAGCACCCTCACGGTTGGGGATGCGTTCCTCCAACACGTCTTCAGTCAGCACGTGATGGGGCATGTAGAACTCACAACCCAGCGACATGCCCGGCGTCGCCGCGATGAACTGAGTCCCTGCGGCCAGCGCCACACCGCCCTCCCACAAGGTGCCGCCGTAGGCCGGGATATGCACAGCGTCGGCGATGGCCATGATTCCCTGTGCCTTGAGAATGCCACCGGCTTTCATCAGCTTGACCGAGATCGCATCGGCCGCGCCGAGACGGATGATTTCCATCAGGTCACGGGCGTCAAAACAGCTCTCATCGGCCAGAATCGGCGTGTCCAGTGCATCGGCAAAAGACGCCATCGCAGCCAGGCAATTACGTGGGACCGGTTGCTCGATGAAGGTCGGTCGGAACTGGTCGACGTCACGCAGAATGCTGATTGCGCCAAAGGGTGCCAGCGCCTGGTTGTAGTCGAGTCGCAAATCAATCGAGTTACCAAACTCACTGCGCATGGCCTCTAAGTGGGCCATGTCCTCGGCGTGGGGTTTAACCCCGGTCTTGACCTTGAAGATGCGATTGCCTGCCGGAACCATCGCCCGCATCCGCTCCATGTCCGCTTCAAAGTCCGGGTCGGCAATCGAAAACGAGAGCGGGATGCTGTCGCGCACTCTGCCGCCCAGCAGGTCGGCAATGGATAACCCGCAGGACTTGCCGAGGATGTCGAACATCGCGGTCTCGATGGCGAGTTTGGCTTCACCATGGCCGACCAGTGCGGTGTCCATTGCCAGAGTAGTGGCTCTAATCGAGCGGATGTTTGCCCCAATCACCAACGGGCGAAGATAGGTGTCGATCGCGGCGAACGCTCCTTCAGCTGTGCCGGTAAATACCTCCCAGGGCGCAGCCTCTCCCCAGCCGACAATGCCGGAACTTGAAGTCAGTTCCACCAACACACGCTTTACGCTGCCTTTAACGTTGCCCACGCCCTGAAGACGCGCCATTTTTATCGGGCTTTCAATCAAGAAGACCCGCAGTCTTTGAACGCTTTCGTTGGTCATGGTCATGACTCCTCCGCCCGCAGCGCAGCCTGAACATATCGAGGGCTGGGCACGATTAATGTGTATGAAACCGGTCAAGCGCTGTTTAACGGGCGCCGTTACCTTTATGAAAGTGGTTGAGAAAGTTGCGCGTCGCTTCTTCGCGAGGGTTGTCGATGGTCTCGCGCGCAGGCCCTTCCTCAATCACGTAGCCGTCACGCATGAACACCACTCGGTCAGCCACTTCGCGTGCAAAGGCAATCTCGTGGGTCACGATCACCATGGTCATGCCGTCTGCCGCCAGCTGCTGAATGGTGCTCAGCACCTCGCCCACCAGTTCAGGGTCCAGCGCCGAAGTGGCTTCATCGAAGAGCATCACTTCGGGTTCCATGGCCAGCGCCCGGGCAATCGCTACGCGCTGCATCTGACCACCCGACAAGGTCTTGGGCATTTGCTGCGCGCGGTCGGCCAGACCGACCTTTTCCAGCTGCGACATAGCCAGATCACGGGCGACGCTCTTGCTCAGCCGACGCACATGGACGGGTGCCTCCATCACGTTTTCCAGCACGCTCATGTGAGGGAAGAGATTGAAATTCTGAAAGACCATGCCGGTACGCGCACGAAAAACCGCAAGCTCTTTGGTGCCCGGGGGCCGACGCCCCTGACCGAACAGGAACGTGGTATCACCCACACGAATTTCGCCTGCATCGGGTTCAACCAAGAGATTGATCGAGCGAAGCAGCGTTGACTTGCCCGATCCGGATGGCCCGATCAACGAGACGACACCGCCCTCCTCAACCTTGAAGTTGATGTTCTTCAATACTTCCAGCGCACCGAAACTTTTGCGCAGCGAGGTGATTTCGATCTTCGGTTTCGCGGACATTATTGAATGGCTCCGTGTTTCTTCTCGCGATAACGCACGACAAGGGTGAGCGGAAACAGGATCACAAAGTAGGCAACCGCCACGGCGGAATACGTTTCGAGCGGACGGAAACTGTCATGGGCAATCATCTGCCCCTGATAAACCAGGTCGGGCACAGCGAGCACCGACACCAGCGAGGTATTTTTGAATTGCATGATCGACTGGTTCATCAGCGCCGGCACCATGCGCCTGATCGCCTGAGGCAGAATGATCCGCCGCATGGTCAGCATCGGGGTCATGCCCAATGCCCCGCCTGCCTCGCGCTGGCCTGTTTCAATGGAGACGATGCCGCCACGAATGATCTCGGCGTAGAAGGCACCGCCATAACAGGACAAGGCCAGCAATGACGCAGTGATTGGCGTCATCTCGATGCCCGCCAGAATCGGCAGCGCGTAATAAAACCAGATCAGTTGGACCAGTACCGGCGTGCAGCGGAACACCTCGGTAAACATCAGCGCGACGGCGCGCACCGGCGTAAAGCGCGACAGCAAGCCCATCGCCGCCAAGAGCCCGATGACCAGCCCTCCCACCACAATGGCAGCGGTAAAAGACACCGTCAGGCCAAGGCCTTCCAGCAACAGCCAGCGGTATTCCCAGAGCGCGGAGAAATCCCACTCGTACATGTCAAAACCCCACGTCACATAACCCGATTTGAAAAACTGCCCATCAGCAATAAAGGCTGATCAGATTTCGAAGCCTTCAGGGAAGTCTTTCTGGGTGACCTTAACCAGCTCCATGTTGCGCATGATCGCGTCCTTGATGAAGCCGTTTTCACGGTGTTCGGTGATCCATGCATCGACGAACTCGCGCCAGGAGGTATCTTCCTCGCGCCGGAAGCCCGCATTGGATGTCGTGGAGTTCACTGGAGTTGGCACGATCAACTGACCGATCGCCGGGTTCTTCGCGCGCAACGCAAGCGCGAGCACCATCACCAGGCACTGGGCGTCTACCCGACCGGATTGCAGGGCTGCCGTCGCATCACTGGCGGTTTTCAAACGGGAGACCGTAGCGTTCGGCGCCAGTCGAGTAACGGCGCTATCGTGTGAAGAGCCCGCGTCGACACCTATGCGCATCTCAGCGGTATTGAAGTCTTCCCACGTCTTCGCGGTGACTGACTTTTTGGCAATGAACGTGAATGAGTTTTTGAACACTGGTCCGGAAAAGTCGATGACTTTCTGGCGCTCTGGCGTGGGGTTCAGCCCAAAGAACACATCAATCTTGCTGGCCTGCAGGTCCAGTACCGAGTTGCCCCAGGTGGTTTCAAGAATCGAGAGTTTCACGCCCAGATCATCTGCAAGCTTCTGACAGATGTCGATGTAGAAGCCGCGCCAAGGGCCGCCGGTCAGGCTTTTCTGATAGTAAGGCGCGCCATCGGCGATGGCACCGATACGCAGGACACCCGAGGATTTCACACGCTCAAGCGAGCTGGCTGCTTTGGCACTCAGTGAAACAAGCCCCGTCGAAGCACTGATCACGGTGGCCCCGAAAAGCTTGGTAAATCTTCTGCGCGTAATCATGCAAAACGTTCCCTTTTCTTAGCCATTTGTGATGTTTTGAGCTCATCATCTCGCGAAAATCTGGTTGGCAGTCGAAAAAAGACAGGTAAGGCAAATGTCGATTGGACAACGCGTCCGGCTGAATCCAGGCGCTGTTCGACTTATTGTTGGCAGATGACTTCTGCTCAGTGCAACGTGATAAACCTGTACGCAAGATTGCCGTCACCGGACAACGTAAAACGCTGCATGCTCTGCGTACGACGAAGCGTCCAACCCAGATGCAGATTCGTACGACATATTGATGACACAAAGCTTTTTACAACTGAAGCCTTGAAAAATGGGGTCGTCATGACTAAAAATCATGACGCCCTCACTCAGGATCAATGCCATGCGCCGATTTCTACCTTCGCTCTCCGCGCTTCAGGCATTCGAAGCCTCGGCACGGCATTTGAATTTCACTCGAGCGGCGGAAGATCTGTCCGTGACGCAAAGCGGGGTCAGCCGCCAGATCACCAATCTCGAACAGTTCCTGGGCATACGCCTGTTCGAGCGCTCGGGTTCTCGTCTGATCCTCACCGATGCAGGCAGCAAGTATGTTCAGGACGTGGTGCCGATGCTTAACCGGCTCGAAGAAGTCTCCATCGATCTGGTCCGCGGGCGCAAAGCGGATGCTTCGCTGATGATTGGTGCCAACCCTACATTCGTCTCGCGCTGGCTAGCACCGCGGCTGGAAAACTTCGTTCGGCAGGCGCCTGAGATCCCCGTCGAGGTCAACCCGATCGAAGCTGATGTTGACTTCAAAACCTGCCGCTTCGATATCGCCATCATGCGCGGTGCGGGTGCGTGGAACGACGCCAGAGCGCTGGAGTTGTTTGCCGAGGAGCTGGTGGTAGTCGCGTCACCCAGGCTGATCAGCGTGGGTGAAAAGCGTGATCAGCTGGACTTCTCCAAAGTACCCACCCTGCAGAACGCGAGCCGGCCGAGCCTTTGGCTGCAATGGCTGCGCGCATCGGGATGCGTCGGCACGGGGCTTATTCAGGGTGTACGGTTTTCTCAGAGCGAAATGCTCATCAGCGCAGCGGTCAGTGGCCTGGGCCTTGCGGTCGTGCCCATCCACTATGTTGAGCGGGAATTGCAAAGCGGCGAACTTCACATGCCGTTTGGCAAACCGGTGCGTTCGGGGGAGTCGTATTGGGTGGTCAGCCCCGAGCGCAAATCCCGGAAACAGCATGCACTGCTTTTCCGCGACTGGCTGATGCAGCAGGCGCGGCAGGCTCGCAGCTGATCCAGCGTGTCACTGTTCTGCCTTGACCTGCGCCCACACCTGAGACCTGAGCTTTTCAATATCGGCAGGTATGGCCTGAAGTGCGAACAAGGTACTGAGCGTTTCGGCGTCGGGGTAGATTGCGGTGTCGTTGTGAACGGAAGCCTCTACCAGTGCCTCGGCCTTCTCATTGCCATTCGCGTAATGCAGGTAATTGGAAATGCCGCTGATCACCTTGGGGTTAAGCACGTAGTTCATGAAGGCATAGGCCGCTTTTTGATTGGGCGCATCTGCCGGGATGGCCATCATGTCAAACCACATGGGTGAACCTTCCCGCGGTAGCGCGTATTTGATTTCAACGCCCTTGCCTGCTTGCTGCGCCTGATGTTGCGCGAGCATGACGTCCCCGGAATACCCTACCGCCACGCAGATCTTGCCGCTGGCCAGATCCGTTATGTACTCGGTGGAGTTGAAATAGCGAACATAGGGCCGAACCGCGCGCAAAGCCGCTGTGGCCTTGGGGTAATCCGCAGCGTTTGCGCTGTCGGGAGGAAGGTTCAGATAGTTGAGCGCAATCGGCAGAACGCTCGCGGCACTGTCGACCATTGCCACACCGCATTGAGAAAGCTTTTTCAGGTTCTCGGGTTTGAAGATCAAGTCCCAGGAATTCAGGGGCGTGTCCTTGCCCAATACCGCTTCGACCTTGGCCGCGTTGTAACCGATACCGGTAGTCCCCCATAGATAAGGGAACGCGTATGCGTTGCCAGGATCAACGTTTGCCAACGCCTGAAGCAAAACCGGATTGAGGTTCTTCCAGTTGGGTAACTGGCTTTTGTCCAGTTTCTGTAAATTGCCGCGCTCAATCTGGCGAGCCAGGAAATGACTCGACGGCACCACGATGTCGTAACCGGAGTGTCCCGCTTTCAGCGTGTCATCCAGAGTCTCGTTCCGCTCATAGGTGTCGTAAGTGGCGGCAATGCCCGTTTCTTTCTGGAAGTTAGTCAGCGTGTCCGGTGCGAAATAATCCGTCCAGTTGAAAATCTTCACAGTTGGCGCGGCCTGACTCATCGACGCAACCAACATCAACGGAACGAACGCTTTGGCGAACATCTTGTAGTCCTTGTTAAATTTAAGAATCGCGCTGCGTGTGACTGCCCTGATGCTAACCGATTGACCTCGGGCGGAAGGACAATATTTTAACTATCGCGAGGTGTTAAATAGTCAATACAGGCCTGATGTTGGCGCTCTCCCGCGTCTATTGGAGTTACAGTGATGGTTTTTACAGGCTGACCAGCGCAAAGGCAGACGAAGCAGATGGCCGAATGGGAACGCAACGGGTTGACGAAAAGGATGCAGGGCTGGGCAATACTGATTTGCATGTTGCTCATCGGACTATTTATCGATGGACCATGGCCCGACAGCGACTCATCGAACCGCAAGCGGGTTTTCAGTCCGGGTTTCATATCGCTGTGCGTGGTCGTGGCAACGCTTGAACTGGTGATCTTGAACGGGATGTATGGCGAGGGTCGCTAACGGATTAAGGCTTACCAGAAAGAAGTGAAAACATTCGCGGTTTCCGTTCACGTTTTTTTCACGGACCGCCCCGTATGGTTATCCCAGCTCCTTCATGACTTTAAGCCCGTTGATCCCCATCGCGGGCTTTTCTTTTGCCTGAAATTCAGCCCTTTCAGCCCGGAATAACACTCTCCAGTGCCTCAATCAGCTGGGCAGAAGCTCTGTACAAGGGTGCGTGCCCGCGCATCAGTATTTGCGCACTGCGACGGTAGGCAGCAGCCTTGACTTCGATATGGCTGCCTTCAGTTCTCACACTGACGGTGGTATCCAGTTTGCCCGCCGGATTCTCGATGCTCACCTCGATATCTGAAAACGAGGCAACAGGCTCAGCAATACCCATTGCGATCTTGTGAGCAACAGTCCCCGGCAACAGACACGCAGCGGCAAGACAGCAGCCACCTGAAACAGCCATCGACGCATGCCCCGTTTGTGGCGTGAAATAACGCACGGCAATATTGCCTCCCTGACGCGGAGCACCGACGATACAGACCTTGGGTATGGTCTCGCTTCGCTCCAGATCTGCAAGGCTCATAAGCTCGCCATCACGGCGGCGCAGGCGCATCTTGAGCCCTGCCTCAATCCAGACTTGACGTAGCTGCGCCATGAACGTCTGGTCAGATTCAAGCGCCGAGACCGCTTCGTGTCCGGTCTTGCCGAAGCTCGCTGCATCAGCGATCACCATCGGCACCGCGACATCAACACAGGAAACGTCGTGCCCGGCGAACGTGTCGAGAACATTTCCCGTCGGCAAGAACGCGCCAGTCTTGTTACCTACGGGCGACTGCAGAAACAGATCAACACTGGGGAACGCGCCCTGAACGCCCGGAATCTCAGCATTGATGAAACGCCCCTGCTCATCGCGATACATACGTGCAAGCGTCACGACGCCCGTGTTGGTGTTTTTGATTTGTACCTCAAAGGTGCCACTGGCAGGTGCCGCTATCAGCCCCGCATCAAGGGCCCAGAGCGACAACGCAGAAGACATGTTGCCGCAGTTCACACTCCAGTCGATAGCGCCATGATCGCTGGCCAGTTGAGCAAGCGTGCTGACGATCTGTGGCCCTGCCGACGTTTCTTCGATCCGGGCCAGGAACACTTTATTGCTGGTGGCAGGGCCTCTGCCAAGGCCGGTGATCTGGCGATTCCCTGGCTGATCGCCTGACAGTGGAACGCCCATCAGATGACGCAGCAGCTCTGCACGCAGCCCTTCATCGCGGGGCAACAAAGGCTCCCAAATCACTACGCCAGTCGAGGTGCCACCGCGCATATAGTGCACGGGCAGCTCCACCACGCCACATTGAAGGCGACTGCGAAGCATGAACTGACTGGAAGATGAGGATTGGGATTCGTGCATGGAGTACTCCATAGCTGTCGGTGCGTAGGCTGGATTAATTGGCCATCCCAGATGCTTACCGGGGATAGCGCATCCTACAGACTTGTACCCCTGAAAATCGATGTTCCCCCGACGACCCGAACTGCTTTTCAGATTGAGTTGAGTTGTCCTGACCGCCGGGGGAGCACGCACACATTAATCAGAAACCCCGCCTCTGCCTTTAAGACAAATCTGAATAATGCTCCGCGCTGAAGGTCTCGCGGCAAACATTTGACGGGTAGGAGCTGCCGAAGGCTGCGATGGCGGTGTGTCAGGTTAAATGCTTCGCAGCCTTCGGCAGCTCCTACAGGAAAGTATTCCCAATCAGGTGGCTGTCAGGAACATAACCATCGGACATTCCGTTTTATTCAAGTTGGGCGATGCTAACAGCTCGCTTGCTTGCGCAGCTCATACGTCGCCCGGTAACTGCCGGGGGCGGCGTCAAAGAAGTCTCGAAAGCGTTTGTGAAAATGCGGCATGCTCACAAAACCGGTGGCCATGGCGATATCGGTGATGGATCGATTGGTCTGCAGAACAAGCTGTCGGGCGCGGGTCAATCGCAGTTCCAGGTAATAGCGACCGGGAGCGGCGCCGACAAAGCGAAAGAAACGGCGTTCAAGCTGGCGCTTCGAAATTCCGGCGCAGGCAGCCAGGTCATCAAGGCTCAACGGCTCTTCTATGTTCTTGTGCATCAACTCCAGCGCCAGCTTCAGGGCTTGCGGCAGCGTCGGATCCGAGTCCACCGACACAGTGGACACACCGCTGACATGCTCATGCTGGTCACACCCGAGAATTTCCTCCACTGCACGGGTCAACGCACTGCCTTGGGTGCCCCGGATATATTCCAGCATCATCCGCAACGCGCTGCTGGCACCAGCGCATGTCATCCGGTCAGGTTCAACCACATAACTCTTGTCACTGATACCCAGACACGGAAACTTGTCAGTCATCATTGCGCGGCCATCAGGATGGAATGCGCAGAAATATCCATCCATTAACCGGGCATCCGCTAGAAAGTAGGCGCCATTCCACAACCCGCCCATGCTCGTGCCACAGGCTGCGGCGGCAATCAGCTTGCGTCGCAGACACGGGTTGCTTTTCAACTCGACCCGCAAGCCGCCCACTACAACAAGCACATCATGACGCGCACGCAGTTCCGAAAGCTCCAGGTCAAAGGGAACGGCGACCCCCAGATCACTCAAGACGGCATCGCCTTTGAGGCTGATTTTCTGGATGTCGAAAATCGGTGAATCGTTCATCAGGTTCGCAGTCACCAGCGCGTCCATGGCGCCGCTAAACGACATCAGGGAAAAATTATCCAGCAGGATAAACGCAACGCGCACTGCCGACTGCGGCTTTGACAGGGTTTTGGCAGAGGACGAATAACGCAGGTTCTGATCCCTGAGCACGCTTTCAAAAACGTAAGTCATCGGTTCCACCCTCGGCCGCTGTTCATTTGTACGCAGCTTCGGCACACGGAGACAGAAGAAGATTAAGCAACCCTTCGCAATCAGGTTTTTCTGCCAGGCTGGCGACTGCCTGCTCAAGCAAGCGACTACGCGAGACCCCAAGGCTTTGCTCTGAAAACATCCGGTATTTTTCGATGAATTCGGCCGCGGTCATGGGGTTGGCCGGATCACCTTTGGCCGATGTCGTCGGGCTGGAGATACACCTGCCGTCCTTGAGTTGAACCGTGACGCGAGAGAGTATTTCTTCCGGGAAACGCACTGACAAATCAGCCGCTTCAGCGATGTTGATAGTCTTGCTGATGGCAAGAATGTCCGGGGCATCAATAGCCGCCCCCGTCACTTCGTCCGCGCTGACCCGGCCACGCGCTACCAGAGCGGCAACCGGAAATGCCAGTGCGTACTGGGCTTCATCGGCATTTTTGGGGAAGTGCCCCTGCAAACGCACCGACTCATGAAAGGTCTCAATCTGGATTGTTTCGATGCTTCCTGGAGCGATCTCCGGATGCTCGCTCATCAGTTGCGTCATGGCAGTCAATGCTGGCTGGGCCCAGCGGCAGACCGGCCAGGGTTTGAAGTATTGCTCGTCGATTTCCCAGGTTTCGCCCAAGCCCTGCCAGTAAGGGAGACCACCCGCCAATTCGACGGTTTCAGCGGGGGCACCGGTGACGCCTGCCTGAGCCATCAGCAGCGCATTTATACCCGCATGAGCGCCAGCGCCATGGGCATCACGCAGCATCGACGGGTAATCCACCACGCGCATCATCGGACAGCGCGGGCCAAAATATTCCGCAATACCGAGGGCGTGCCTAAAGGTTTGCTCGTCCAGCTTAAGCAAACGGGCGCCAGCGCACACCACTCCAATTCCGGCGAAAGCCCCTGAAGCATGATATTGCGCAGCGGTAGCCATCAACGCCCGCCCGGCTCTTAGCGCCGTCTCGTAGCCGATGGTCAATACGCAGAGTATTTCTTCGCCGCTGATATTCTTGCCACCGGCACAAAAGGCGTCGATCAACGCGATGATTGCCGGAACCACGGTCGCACCCGCGTGACCTTTGGACGTGAAGTGGCCTTCATGAGCATCCAGGCTGTCGACACTGAAACCGCCCGCATAGGCTGCGCCCAAGGGATGCACCGACCTGCCGTCAAACCATAAACGGCTTGAGAGTGTTGTCGCCGGGTAATGGGCAACCGCAAACTCCTTCAGGATATGGCTGGTGTTGTTTTCACGTGCTGCGGCCGCGACGCCGATAATATCGAGCAGACAGGTCTCAATTCGCTTGCGGGTTTCAAGAGGCGTGTCGGCTAGTTCGAATTGCTGAATGAATGAATAAAGGGACATACGCCCCTCCCTATTAAACGGGGTATAAAAAAGGCCGCCCGAAAACGGACAGCCTGAGGCTTTATCGGTACGGCTTATTTCTTTGCGGCGGCTCGGGCATCTGCCAGCCAGCCGTCGTAGGCAGCCTGGTGAGCCGCAATCCATTCAGCCGCGTGGCGCTTGATGTCCGCAGCAGAGTTTTCGCCGTTGTGCATTTTCAGGTTCTGAGCACTTTCATCATCAGTAGTGATTTGCATCTCGGACAAAAACTTGACCGCTACCGGATTCTTCTCGGCAAAATCCTTGTTCAACACCGCGCGAATGTTGTCCACCGCAAAGCCCAGATTTTTGCCTTTGTAAGTGGTGTTAACGTCGTTTTTCCCGCCGGGAAGGTCGGTCCTTGGAACGCTTAGCCAGACCACATCCCTGCCCTCGACCAGTACGGTGGAGATCCACTGTGGAACCCAGGTGAAGTAGAGGATTGGCTTACCCTCTTTATAGCGGGCAATGGTGTCGGCCATCAGGGCGAAGTAAGAGCCACGGTTGTCGGTGACCGTCTTTTCAAGGCCGTAGGCCTGCATATGGTGTTCGACGACAACCTCACAGCCCCATCCGGGGTTGCACCCCGTCATATCGGCTTTACCGTCGCCATTGCTGTCGAACAACTTGGCAATTTCCGGCTTTTTCAGGTCTTCGACTGAAGTGATTTTGTATTGATCAGCAGTTTTCTTGTCGATCATGTACCCCTGCAATACACCGGGCATGATGCTGCCGATTTTCACCATGGTGTCGTCCCCGCCCGCTTTGGCGTAGAACGACGCATGCAACTGCTCCCAGGCATGCACGGTGAAGTCTGCGTCACCATAAGACAGCGCGAGCATCATTGCCGGATAGTCAGTCTCCTTGGGCTGCTGCACGTTGTAGCCCAGATCTTTGAGCCCGGCCATGGCAATTTCACCGCGGAATCGCTCTTCGGCAATGGTTGGAAAAATCGGTGTGATGGATACGCCCTTGCCAGGTTCCTGAGCAGCAGTAGCAAAAGCCGGTGTTATGGCGATCGCCAGAGCGGCCATACAACGAATCATTTTTATTTTTACACTGTGTTTGTCAGCATTCATCGTCATCTACCTTGCAGGGGGATAAGGGGCAGGCGTACAGCGATCAATTAACGTCCGGCACTTAGTTTTCTTTTAAAGGTGCACCGGTATGTTTTGCTTCAGTCTTTTTTCCAAGTTTGAACAACATTCCAACGGGCCCTGTCTGGTACCAGCGCTCACCCTTGACGGCACTGTTGCTGCGCTCACCCATGGCCTGGGTCAACCGGTCAAGGAAGATTGCCAACAGCACCAGCCCAACTCCGCCCACCGTGGCAAGCCCCATGTCCAGTCGACCAATGCCGCGAAGGACCATCAACCCAAGGCCACCGACAGAAATCATGGAGGCGATGACCACCATGGACAGCGACAGCATCAGCGCCTGGTTCAGGCCAGCCATGATCGTGGGGGCAGCCAGGGGCAGTTGCACCTTGAGCAGCATCTGCCGCCGTGTGCAGCCGAACGCCCGGGCGGCTTCGACCTTGTCTTCGGGTACCTGGCGGATGCCCAGATTGGTCAGGCGCACCAATGGCGCGACCGAGAAAATGATGGTGACCAAGACACCCGGCACGTTACCGATACCAAACAGCATCACTACGGGGACCAGATAAACGAAGGCCGGTAAGGTCTGCATCGCATCAAGCCCTGGCCTGAGTATTCTTTCCAGGCGGTCGCTGCGGGCGCAGAGCACACCCAGCGGAACACCGATCACTACGCAAAAGACCAGTGATGTGAGGACTAACGCCAAGGTTGTCATTGCGTCGTTCCAGACGCCAATCAGCCCCAGAAGCGTGAGCGTGACAAAACAGAGGGCACCCACCTTCTTGCCGCCCACCTGCCAACCAAGCAGCGTGGCAAAGATGATGAAAATCGTCGGCGGGATGGACAGCAATCCGCTTTGAATACCGTTGAGTATCTGGTCCACAGGCCATCGTATGGATCGAAACACTTCACGGAAGTTATGCACCAGATAGTTGAGCACTACTTCAACCCACTGGCCCAGAGGAATAGTGATGCTTTGGAACGGATCAAGAACGCTGAAATCGGACATGCTGGATACCTGAGTAGCTGAGGCTGATGTTTCGCCCGGTTGACACGGTCAGTGACGACTCATTGTCTGCAGCAAAAGACTCTTGGAAATGGTGCCTTTGAACACGCCCTGCCCATCCACAACGGCGACGGGGTGCACGGCATTGGCGACGATGTGAAAGATGTCTTGCAGCGGAACATCGACATGCAGCGTTGGCCGCGAAGTGTCCCCGTCATACGGATGTTCAGCGCTGAGGGTTGCGACGTCGCCAGCTCGTAGAATCTTCGACGCATCAAAACCCTTGAAGAAGGCCCTGACGTAATCGTTCACCGGGTTGCAGAGCAACTCTTGGGGAGAGCCAATCTGTACAATGCGCCCGCCTTCCATGATCGCGATGCGATGGCCGATACGAATGGCCTCTTCGATGTCATGGGAGATAAAAATGATGGTGCGGTGCTGTTCCGCCTGCAGGCGAATAAGCTCACCCTGCATCTCATGACGGATGAGTGGATCCAGCGCTGAAAAGGCCTCGTCCATGAGCAGGATCGCAGGGTCATTGGCCAGCGCGCGGGCCAGGCCGACTCGCTGCTGCATACCGCCGGACAACTGGTGCGGAAAGCTGTATTCATGACCGGTCAGCCCCACTTGCTCCAGCGCTTTACGGGCGCGCTCGTGGCGCTCTTTTTCATCGATACCCGACACTTCAAGACCGAAGGCGGCATTGTCGATAACGTTCATGTGCGGCATGAGCGCGAACGACTGGAAAACCATACTCATTTCCTTGCGACGCACATTTAAAAGCGCCACGTCGGAGAGGCCGGTGATTTCCTTGCCGTTAAGATGAATAGTGCCCGAGGTGGGTTCGATCAGACGATTGAACAAACGGACCATGGTTGACTTGCCGGACCCCGACAATCCCATGATGACAAAAATCTCGCCACGCTTTACCGAAAATGTAGCGTCAAATACACCGACGACTTGCCCGGTCTTGTTGAAAATTTCATTTTTATCCGCCCCGCCGTTGAGCATATCCATTGCTACTTTTGGCTGGGTGCCAAAGACTTTATAGATATTCTTGACCGAGAGTATTTCGTCACCATGACTCATAATCCCTTCCTTCTGCGAGTGCTAAAAAAGGTTCGGAAATAGACTGGGCTATCACCGATCAGAATGAACTTGTTATGGCAGCAGAAGAACTTCTTGAAAGAAAAGAATGAGACATCCTTTGAATCCTCTTATTATTATTTATGGTCAATGACTTCTGAGTGGGACGAGAGCCTTGATGACAAAGTTATTACCTTAGCCCCGCAACGTCTAACAACATTTCGTCCAATCAATCAATAACGTCAGGTTATTGATCAGCACATATCCAAAAACGACACGCTTGGCGGTCCCTTATGGACAGCGCCTGCCTACGCCTGTCATAAGGCTAGCGAGAGGCGGTTATCAGCGATGCAGGCTGTTGCGAAGTACTGGCGACCCGCCTCGGTCACGAGCCCTCTACACCCGTTTTCCAGGAAAATGGATACCTTAGGTTATGGTTAAGCACATCGACCCTGACAACACGTTATTAAAGATGCCGTCGCTCAAAGCGGTGAAATCCTTTGTGGCCGCCGCGAAATACCAGAGCTTCACGCGTGCCGCAGAGGCGCTTTGCGTGACTCAGGCCGCTATCAGCCGACAGATTCGCGAGCTGGAAGCTTATCTGGGCGTCGAACTGTTCAGGCGGGTTGGCAGAGCGGTCGAGCTTACCGAAGCGGGCTCTGCTTTTTTCGATGCGGCGCAACTGTCCTTCGTCAACATTTCCCAGGCGGCGAAGCGAGTCGGCGCTTACAAGGCTGGCAAGTCAGAGCTGACCCTGTGCTGCTCCGCCGCGTTTGCCGCACTGTGGCTTTCCCCGAAACTGCCGGGGTTCTTCAGCCAGAATCAGGACATCGACCTTAATCTGATCAGCACGCAAAACTTCCTTTCAATGGAGCCCGGTGTTACACCTGATATCTTCATCACTAAATTTTCCAGCGTGCAGAGTGGTTACCGTAACTATCCGCTGTTTCACGACGTGATATTCCCCGTGTGCACCCCTCAGTATCGCGACGAGCATCCGGAGCTCGCGACCCTGGAAGGCCTGCGCGACAGCGCCCTGCTCAACTTGAGCCCCTACGGGCGCTCACAAGTGGCAGAACATGTTGACTGGAGCGTCTGGCTCGCCTTCCATGACACCGATATAGAAAAGCGCCCGCACGACCGGCCTCATGTCTTCAGTGCCAATGACTACAACGTGGTGATCAATATGGCGCTGGCCAATCAGGGCGTGGCACTCGGCTGGAGCCAGTTGGTAGCCGAATTGATTGAAAGCGGCGCACTGGTTCGCCCTATTCAGAAAGAAGTGGTCCACAAGGACTCTCAACACTACCTCGCGTTCAGGGAAGACCGGGCCAATGACCACGCGTGCTGCAAATTGCGCGACTGGCTGCTCTCCTATTTCACGTAACACGCCTCTTAAATAGCCCTTCACTCTCCGTGATAAAGCCAATCACACTCTGGTTTGTCACGGTCAGGGCGTTGAAATATGCTTGCGATACTCTTCGCTTCGCACACTTCCCCTGCCCTGCTTTCCCCGTGCGCCTCTCACGATTGATAACATTTGTTTATGCATTGCCTGACCTAAAAGTTTCTTGTTGAACGTCGATTTGTACACGTAACCTTCACAAAAGCCGGAAGAACTGACGGTTGGCCGTTTACAGATGTTTGTCAGGATCATCGCGTCATCATTGAACATTTCAAGTGACGGTCAATACCGAGTTTCGAACCAATAATGATCGGCTGCAGCTCCCTTACCGGTGAGCAGCGCCTGGAGCGAATGGAGTGCGTGGGACGTGAATATCAGATCAGCCGTTTCTCAGCTTATTGCACAACGCAAACCTCGACACGCTCTCCCAGGAGCGCTTTACAGCGATCCGGATGTCTATCAACAAGACCTTGAACAGCTGTGGCACAAAGACTGGATTTTCGCGGGTCACACCTTCGAACTAGAGAAATCCGGGCAGTACCTTTCACTGCAGATCGGTCAGTATCCGGTTGCCGTAGTTCGTGGTGCCGATGGCGAGATCCGCGCATTCCATAACGCCTGTCGGCACCGGGGCTCAAAGGTATGCCCCGAGGCTAAAGGCAAAGTCGCCAAACTGGTCTGCCCTTACCACAAGTGGACTTTTGAGCTGGATGGGCGGCTATTGTTTGCTGGCAACATGGGCGACGATTTCTACAAGTCCCAGTACAACCTCAAGCCCGTGCATTGTGAAATCGTCAACACCTACATTTATGTCTGTGTGGCTGACGTAGCCCCTGATTTCTCCACTTTCCGTGAAGCAGTAACGCCTTTCCTTGCGCCTCATCTGCTGGATGACTGCAGGGTCGCTTTCGAATCGAACCTGATTGAAAAAGGCAACTGGAAGCTGGTCTTCGAAAACAACCGCGAATGCTATCACTGTGACGGTACCCACCCTGAACTGATGAATTCGTTCGTGGAAAACCTCTCGGTTGCAGGCGTCGGCGGCAGTGATGACCCGGAGCTAAAAGCACACTGGGACCGCTGCGAAGCCGCAGGCATGCCTAGCCAGTTGGTCATGGACGAAGCCGGGCGCTTCCGCATTACCCGGATCCCTCTGTCATCGGGCGCGGTCAGCTACACCATGGATGGCAAGCCAGCAGTGTCTGGCAGGCTGGACAACAGCGGTGAAGCAGACATCGGGGCGCTGCTGTATTTCAACTATCCGTCCACCTGGAATCATTTCCTGGGCGATCACGCCCTGAGTTTCCGCGTCTTGCCTATTGGCCCTAACGAAACACTGGTGACCACCAAATGGATCGTCAAGAAGACGGCTCAGGAAGGCGTTGACTACGATCTTGAACGCCTGACCAAAGTCTGGCTCGCCACCAATGATCAGGACCGCACGCTGGTTGAAGGCGCACAAGTGGGTGTGAACTCTCCCGCTTATGAACCCGGGCCCTTTTCTTCGAAGGCCGAAAATGGCGTCTGCCAGTTTGACGACTGGTATTGCGACATCATGCTCAACAGACTTAAAGATGACAGCGGCAACGCGCCCATAAAACTGAAGTCGGTTGGATAACAGTGTGGCGGTGATTAAGGCAGTCACCGCCAGGCTTTTCTAAAGGACTGACAATAATAACTAACCTTCAGGATGACCTTATATTCAGCGGGCATTACTGAGTCACTTCTTACCTCTGCGCCACGACAACACACTGGAACTTTAACGCGTCCGCAGCGGTATCACGTGCGCGTTCACTGCTCTTCCGGCCATGACTATTCGGAGTAATCCTCTTGAGATTCGAAGGTATTTATACGCCTGCGGTAACCCCGCACACAGCCGATGGTGAAATTGACTGGGCTGTTTTTCCGGAAGTTCTGGAGTCGCTAATCGAAGCCAACGTGCATGGCATTATTATTGGTGGCTCGACGGGCGAATATTATGCGCAGACCGCCGAAGAGCGTCTGAAACTTGCTGCCCGGGCCAAAGAAGTTATTGGTTCGCGTGTTCAGTTGATTATTGGCACCGGCGCCACTCGTACCGAAGATGCCGTGCTGTTTGCCAAGGACGCCAAGGCAATCAAGGCCGACGCGATTCTGGTTACCACTCCCCCCTACGCATTGCCGACCGATCAGGAAAACGCCATTCACGCGTTAACCATCGACCGCGCCGCCAACATGCCGATCATGTTGTACAACTACCCCGGGCGCATGTGCGTACAGATGAACGAGGATTACCTCGCTCGCGTAGGCAAATCAAAAAACGTAGTGGCCATCAAGGAAAGTTCTGGCGACATGGGCCGCGTGCATTTACTCGCTCGTGAATTCCCGCATATCGCGTTGTCCTGCGGCTGGGATGATCAGGCACTGGAGTTCTTCGCCTGGGGTGCAAGAAGTTGGGTGTGCGCCGGTTCAAACTTTCTGCCCCGAGAGCATGTGGCTTTATATGAAGCCTGTGTGGTCGAGAAGAACTTCGACAAAGGCCGGCAAATCATGTCCGCCATGATGCCGCTGATGAATGCGCTGGATGGCGGCAAGTTCGTGCAATGCATCAAGTTTGGTTGTGAGTTGAACGGCCTGAAAGTCGGAGATGTCCGCGCGCCGTTGCGGCCTCTGAACGGCGAAGACAAACGTAGCCTGCAAACCGTTATCGCCAACGTGAAACGCACCGTTGCACACATCACATCAGGAGCCAGCCATGCGTGACCTTCTTACTGCGGATGAATATGCCGCTATTGCACGATCGATTTCGTTTCCCGCCAACGCGTTTATCAACGGTGCATTCAAACCTTCCGTTTCAGGCAACACGCTGGCAACAACCAACCCGGCAACGGGCGAGTTTCTGACCGATCTGGCGGCTTGCACGGCCGAGGATGTGGACATCGCGGTTAGCAAGGCCAAAGAAGCGTTCGACGATGGGCGCTGGAGACTGCTTGCGCCAAGCGACCGGAAAGCCGTGTTACTCAAATTTGCCCGACTGCTCGAAAACAACCGCCACGAACTGGCGGTACTGGAAAGCCTGGACAGCGGCAAACCGGTGCGTGAATGCCAGTTGGTGGATGTGCCCGACACTATTCATACCTTGCGCTGGCACGCCGAATTGATCGACAAGCTGTATGACAACACGGCCCCGGTGGGCAACGACGCGCTGACCATGGTGGTGCGCGAGCCTATCGGAGTGGTGGGCTGCGTGCTGCCGTGGAACTTCCCGCTGTTGATGCTCGCGTGGAAGATCGGGCCGGCGCTGGCCGCCGGTTGTTCGGTGATCGTCAAACCCGCCGAGCAGACCAGCCTGACCACTCTGCGCGTAGCCGAACTGGCATTCGAAGCGGGTGTACCTGCAGGCGTGCTCAATATCGTGACAGGTACCGGCAAAGACGTCGGTGAGCCTATCGGCCTGCACAAAGATGTCGACATGGTGAGCTTCACCGGCTCCACCGCGACCGGTCGGCGCTTCCTGCACTATTCGGCCGATTCAAACCTCAAGCGCGTGGTGCTTGAGTGCGGCGGCAAGAACCCTGCGGTGGTCATGGACGATGCCGAAGACCTGGATCTGGTGGCTGAGCAGGTGGTCAACGGCGCGTTCTGGAACATGGGCGAAAACTGTTCCGCAACGTCTCGACTGTTGGTTCACGCCTCGGTCAAAGACCAGTTGCTGGAACGCATGGGTGCCTACATACGCGAGTGGAAAATGGGTAACCCGATGGATCCTCAGAACCGGGTGGGAGCATTGGTCAGCAGCCTCCATTTCGACAAGGTGAAGTCTTACCTGGACTACGCCAGCGCCGCTAACCTAGACATCGTCTACGGCGGCGATACTCAGGATGGCGCGTTCGTCCAGTTGACCGTGGTGGATGGCGTAGAACGGGACAGCCGACTGTTTCAGGAGGAAATTTTCGGGCCGGTATTGTCAGTCACCACTTTCAATACGATCTCTGAAGCGATCGCTCTGGCAAACGACACGGTCTACGGCCTGGCCGCCTCGGTTTACACCGGCAGCTTGCGCAAAGCGATCAAGCTGTCCCGGGAAATCCGTGCCGGGATTGTCACCGTCAACTGCTTCGGTGAGGGCGATGCCTCTACCCCGTTTGGCGGCTACAAAGAGTCAGGCTTCGGTGGTCGCGACAAGTCGGTTTTCGCTCACGATCAGTACACCGAAATCAAAACCATCTGGATCGATGTGTCTGATCGGTCGGTAGATGAGACCGTAAAATGAGCACACATTCCATCAAGCGCCTGCCGGTAGATACCGGTGTTTCGGGTTGGGAGGCTATTTCCAGACGTGCTACTCCTGTGCGTGAGCTTGATGGGAGCGTGACGGCGGACTGGCTGATCATCGGAGCCGGTTTCGCCGGCCTCTCCGCGGCACGTCGACTGACCCAATTGCGACCCAGGGATCGCATCGTGGTTGTTGACGCTCACGAGGTTGCTACCGGGCCCGCGGGAAGAAACTCCGGGTTCATGATCGACGTGCCCCACAGCCTGTCTTCGGGGGAGTACTCAGTGGCAGGCGAATCAGCAACAGCACGGGAAATTGCGCAGAACCGATTCGCTATCGATTTTGCCGCTCAGGCTGCACGCGACTACGGCATGGCCAGCGAAACCTTTGACCCTTCGGGCAAGATCAACGCTGCCGCCACAGAGCGCGGCGAACGGCTGAACGCCAATTACGCGGCGTCGCTCAAAGGCATCGGCGAGCATTATGAGCTCTTCGATGCTGCGCAAATGCGCGACATCACCGGCTCCACTTACTATCACGGCGGGCTGTACACGCCTGGGGCCGTGATGATCCAACCGGCGCAATACATCCGCGATCTGGCAACCGGACTGAATGAAAAAATCAGCCTGTACGAACGCTCTCCTATCGTCGAACTGTCACGCTCGGGAAATGACTGGACGGCACGCTCTCATCGCGGTCTGGTGACGGCGCCCAAGGTCATTCTCGCCGTCAACGGGCACATCGAAGACTTCGGGCATTTCCAGGGGCGCCTGCTGCATGTGTTCACGTATGCCTCGATGACTGCCGGTTATCATCACGATGATTTCAAAAGAGCAGTGACGGGACGCGAGCGGTGGGCCCTCCTGCCGGCTGACCCCATGGGCGCTACGGTGCGCAAGATCACAGTGGATGGACTTTCACGAATCGTGATTCGCACTAAATTCACCTACGATCCGAGCATTCAAGTGACGCCCCAGCGCGTGGCAGATGTCGCCCGGGAACAACGACACTCTCTGGACGCACGCTTTCCGGAATTGAAATCAACACCGCTGGAATTCAGCTGGGCGGGTCGTCTGTGCCTGAGCCGCAACAGCGCACCGGCATTCGGGGAAATAGAAGAGAACCTGTATTCAGCGTGCTGCGAAAACGGCCTCGGAACGGTCAAGAGCACGCTGGCAGGCGTGATGGCGGCTGAGTTGGCGACGGGCATAAAGTCCAGGTTTCTGGATGATTTCAGTAATACGCCCGGGCCGAGCAAACTGCCTCCGAAAATCCTCACCCGGCTTGGGGTGAGTTCGGTCATCAGCTGGCAGGCCCTTCGCGCTGGCAAGGAAGGCTGAACCAGTGAGTGAACCGCTGGCCAGTATCGAGCGTCCTGTTGGGGCCTCACGCCCACAGCTTGGGATCGTCCTGTGTCTGCTGTCGATGCTGATATTTGCAACTCAGGACGGGATCACCAAGGTACTGGTCAAAGACCTCCCCGTGGCACAGATGGTGATGGTGCGTTATTGGGCATTCGTTATTTTTGCCGCCGTTTATGCCGCCTACCGGGGCGGTGTAAGAACCGCAATACGCAGCAAGCAACCGCGGCTGCAGATACTCAGAGCACTGCTTGGCGTTATCGACGTAGCGCTTTTTGCCTTTGGGTTACGTTTTCTGGGCCTGGCAGAAATGCATGCACTGTATGCGGTCTTCCCATTGATGACGCTGGCGCTGGCCGGGATCATGCTCGGCGAGTTCATCGGCCTGCGCCGCTGGCTCGCCGCAGCCATAGGCTTCACTGGAACGCTGATTATCCTGCGCCCCGGCGCCGGTGTTTTCGAACTGGTGGCGCTGATACCTCTGCTCTCGGCACTGGGCTTTGCATTGTTCAACATCCTTACGCGGCGTATCAGCCAGCATGACTCCTTCGCCACGAACATGCTCTACATGGCCGTCGTCGGCGCGATTGCCATTACCTTTATCGGATTACCCGGCTGGGTAGATCCCACTTTTGACCAATGGCTGTTGATTGGCGTGCTCTCAACGACCGGCATCGTCGCCCAGTTACTGCTCATTCAATCACTCAAACTGGCCACGGCGGGTAGCCTGCAACCGTTCAACTACACCCTGCTGGTATTCGCCACCCTCATCGGTGTGTTCGTGTTTAGCGAGGTGCCGGATGCGTGGACGATCGCAGGAGGTTTACTGGTGATTGCGGGCGGGTTATACGCGATCAAGGCGAAATCCTGAATGCGCAGCGACGTGAGCAGCGCGCTGACTCATTGCGATTGCAGCTCACGCAACTCACCGCCCTCTTGCTGCAGCCGTTGCAGATACGTTTGTGCGTCGAGAATCTGGTAAGGGAAGTACAGGCCGGGTTGCGTCGGTGTTTTACCATCCAGCCCCAATAGCCGCTCAAGAATCATTGCCACGCTGAGCCCCGTCAGGGCGGCAGCGCCCTCCGGATGCACAACGGCATGACGAGTGCGTAGCGGCTCGCCCTTCAGGTCCTCCCCAGCGAGTTCAATGATGATCTCCGTCGACATCGCCCCACCCTGGCGACGGGTCGAGCTCACGCCTGTCGCCAGGTTGAACTGGACGTTGGGCGAACCTGTTGCAGTCGCTAGGCCCACGACGTCGATTGAAGAGAACCCAGTGGATTCGATGGCCGTACCATCCACAGCGTGGAAGCTGGCCTTTGCATCCTCTCCTTCGCGCCAGACATACACACCTTTTCGGCGAGTCATCGCAGCGGGCAACATTCTGTTCAAGTGTTCAAAATCGGTGGCAACGGTTGGCCCTCCGCCGTCCTGTTCATCGACCAGTGCGTTGATGCATATCTCGTCCACCCGGCCAAACGACCGGGCGACTTCGAGCGTAGGCACGGTCGTGGCGCCTACCAGCCATTCGTAACCGAGAACGATAGGCGCAGCATCAGGCGTGTGCATGTAGGCGGCTATTTCCGGTGCAATCTCGAAGATGCCTGAAGAGATACTGAGGTGCGGCACGCCACGCTTCTGCGCATAACGCAGCCCGGCAAGCGAGTGATCCATGTAAAACACCACCACGGCGCTGACCTGACGGTCGCCGAGCCCTAGGTCTTCTGCACCGGAATCAATCTGCACGCCCTGCGCGCCACCGATCTGCTCCGCTGCTTGCTGAGCTTTGCGAAGATCTCGGCCGCCGATCAGCAACGGGATATCGGGATGGGCAGCGCGTAATGCCCGCGCAGTGCGATGGCCAATGGCGCCCGAGCCGCCCATGAACAAAATAGGATTGAGTGACATTGTCGGTTCTCCTTTAGGGGTTTACCTACCATTCGTAGATAGCCTAGCAAGAACCTTATTCGTCGTAACCTACCATTGGTAGGTTTTGTGGTTTTGAACATTTCCATGTCGAGCAGCCAAATATAAGAGCGGTATCGGGCAGCTCAAGCACAGGGATGTCCCGTTTCGAGGATAGGGCTTTTTGGATTGCGCACCAGTCATCCGCGGACATCGTTCAGCAGATGCTGGCAAAGCACGGGAAGAACCTGTCAGACGACGCTTGGCAAAAGATCGCTGACGCAGCCGAGGAAGTGGCTTCCAGCACCAACGGCTCGAACGTCATTACCGTCTGGGGAAATACCTACGACTTGACCACCCAGTTGCATAGCCTCTGACCGACCATCTCCATCTCAAGATGATTATCGCCTGGGGTCAGTCGATGGCTCCGACGACTAAGGACCGCGCCCCCCCCTGCTGGTTGACGCTACGATCAGGGAGTTCACGGGCAACGGTATCTACCTCTTCTCCCACGACGAAATGCTGTACGAGAAGCGCCTGCAGAAGAAAGGCAAGGATCGCTTGACCCGGAGGACATCCGCGTCGACGATACCCACATCTTGGGTCGGGTGCTGTATGTGTGGAATGGCCAGTCGGTGTGAACTAGCGCTACGCGCGGATATCGAGTCGTAGCAAAAGGGAGAAATTGGCATTGCGTGCAGACATCGGAGATGTTTTTGAGCTGCTAAGGATTCTGGACCTTTGGGATTGGTGGAAGGATGCCAGGAACGCACCTGAAGGGACCCGCCTCTATCGCTGGAGATACCTTGTTCAGGGTTTGGTCCTGCTCGTCGGGGTGCCTTTGGTCCTCGCCCTCCCATTGTGGGTAATGTTTCTGTTTTTGAAGCCATGAGTTTGGGTTATCTGAGGATAGGAACTTGTAGGAGCCAGTTCGCCGGGCTTTTCGTATTCGCCCTACCCCAGTCGTTTCATAGACAACTCCATCTTACCCATAAGGTCCCTCTGTTCTTTCAGCGAGAGCACCAGCTTGGCGATGGATCTGCTGGTGGAAAGCTCAGACCAGGAGATCGCTGCTACATACAGCTCGATATCGCCTGATGCGGGATTGATGAGCTTCACCGAGAAGCTGTCGTTTCCACTGACAACGCATTCGCACTTCGAGGGCAAAAACGCTGTTTCAAGAATTCGCTGGATATCTGGTTTTGAATACATCGTGCGTCCTCTGCTGACCCGATAGTTTCATGAAGAGTAGACAAGCTGGGGCGGATTTGTTGCAGATTTTGGTGTGGCCAAGTCTAGCGCCGAACATTTTCAGCCTGACCTTCACGCTTTTTTCACAAGCGGCCTCGTAATTTGAATGCAGGCACTATCAGGCCTTAGCCCGCTCTCCCATCGCGGGCTTTTTCATGTCTGAGATTTGGCTCTGAGGCAAGCGCAATGTGCTCGCCAGCGGTGGCAAGGTAGAATCACCTTTCACCTATGGAGGGGATATGAAGAACGTAATTCAGGGATTTTTAGCTGCCGCGCTTGTTCTGGGGATTGGCATGTTTGGCTGGACTCGCTACGAGACTCAATCTGAGGTCAGTCCGTAGCGCATAGACCCCCATCGCTGCATCTGTACAAACAGTACGGGAAGAATGGTCAGAAGATCGCGGGGCACGCGACGGAGGAAATGACGAAAAACTACCAGCGCGACCACTCGGAAATCGTCTGGTCTGAAGCAATTCCGGACCTGAATATCAGCGAGTTCATCGAATAGTTTTGCGCATCTATTCCGCAGGCACAAAAAAGCCGGTTGAGATAACCGGCTTAAGTGTCTGATTTTACTCAGAGAATATGGTCGGGACGGAGTGATTCGAACACTCGACCCCTTGCACCCCATGCAAGTGCGCTACCGGGCTGCGCTACGCCCCGACTAGGCGTGTATCAGTTTCAATGCTGCGGAAACTTCGAGGAATATAACCTAAGCGTTTGAATTATGGAAGTATCCGGGCGATTTCTACTTGCCCAATACCACCAGAACGTCTTCCAGCTCGACGATCATCTGCCGGAGCAGTTGTTTGTAATCCTGAGTTTCATCCTTGGGTTCGCCAGCGGTCATGCGCAAGCGCGCACCGCCGATGGTGAAACCTTGCTCGTAGAGCAAGCCGCGGATCTGCCGGATCATCAGCACGTCTTCGCGCTGATAATACCGGCGATTACCACGTCGTTTAACGGGGTTGAGCTGAGGAAACTCCTGCTCCCAATAGCGCAAAACGTGCGGTTTTACCGCGCAGAGTTCACTGACCTCACCAATGGTGAAGTAGCGTTTGCCTGGGATCGGCGGTAACTCGTCGTTATGACTTGGTTCCAGCATAAGCCTCAACTCGGGCCTTCAACTTCTGCCCTGGACGGAACGTGACAACACGGCGAGCCGTGATAGGAATTTCTTCCCCTGTCTTCGGATTTCTACCTGGCCGCTGGCGTTTATCTCGCAGGTCAAAATTGCCGAATCCGGACAATTTGACCTGCTCGTTATCTTCCAGAGCGTGCCTGATTTCCTCGAAGAACAGCTCCACCAATTCCTTGGCTTCTCGTTTATTCAGGCCCAGCTCTTCGTACAGACGTTCGGCCATCTCAGCTTTCGTCAGAGCCCCCATACGCTACTTCCTTAACGTGGCGTTTAACCTTTCCTCGAGTGAGGTGAGGATTTTATGCGTCGCCGCATTGACCTCATCGTCGTTAAGAGTGCGCGATGGATGCTGCCAGGTCAAGCCAACTGCAAGGCTTTTTCTATGCGGATCAATGCCTTTACCCTGATAAACGTCAAATAGCCTGAGGTCTGTGAGCCATTCGCCTGCATTTTCTCGAATAACGTCAAGAACTGCAGTCGCTGGAACACCTTCATCAGCCAGCAGCGCCAGGTCACGTCGTACCTCAGGAAAGCGCGACAACTCCTGGAATTTAGGCATCTTACCCAGTGCAACTTCTGCCAGAACCAGCTCGAAAACAAAGACTGGACGATCCAGCCCCAGGGTTTTCGACAATTCAGGGTGAATCGCACCGACATAGCCCACTTCACGACCGTCGCGCTCGATGCGCGCCGTCTGACCAGGGTGCAACGCTGGATGCTTGCCCGGCACAAAAGTGAAAGAGCCCAATGCGCCCGCGAAACCCAATACTGCTTCTACGTCTGCTTTGACGTCGAAGAAGTCAACTACTTCACGACCTTGCGCCCAGCCCTCAGGCAAGCGGCTGCCGCAAACCACACCTGCCAACATCGGCTCTTGCTTCAGGCCGTCCAGTTGACCAACAAAGCGCAAGCCGCTTTCGAAAAGGCGCACACGGTCCTGCTGACGGTTGAGGTTGTGCTGCAGAGACTTGACCAAGCCCGGCCACAACGACGCACGCATAGCGGCCATGTCGTTGGAGATAGGGTTCGCCAACAGCAACGGCTCGGCCCCTGGGCTGAACAGTTCGAACTGCTTAGGATCAATGAAGCTGTAGGTGATTGCTTCCTGATAACCACGAGCGACCAATAGACGACGCAGCTCAGGCAGATCACTGCGGGCTTCGGCCTTGGCTTGCGGCGCCAGACGCGCCTGTGGATAACGAACCGGCAGACGGTTGTAGCCGTATAGGCGAGCCAGCTCTTCGATCAGGTCCACTTCCAGGCTGATATCGAAACGATGACTAGGCACTTCAACGCGCCACTGCCCTGCTGCTTCGGACGAAACAGTGAGGCCCAGCCCATTCAAGAAACCTTCGACTTCGGCGGAGTCCATTTTCAGACCCAGCATCTGCTCGATACGCTCGGCACGCAAAGTAACCGGTGCGATCGACGGCAGATCTTTTTCGCTGACAGCTTCAATTACCGGACCGGCTTCGCCACCGGTAATTTCCAGCAGCAGGCCAGTGGCTCGCTCCATCGCCTTGCGAGCCAGCTGCCAGTCAACGCCACGCTCGTAGCGATGCGAGGCGTCGGTGTGCAGGCCGTAGGAACGGGCTTTACCCGCAACGGCGATCTGGTCAAAGAACGCGCTTTCGAGGAATACATCACGAGTGGTGCTGGAAACACCGCTGTGCTCCCCGCCCATCACACCGGCGATTGCCAAGGCGCGTTGATGGTCAGCAATCACCAGAGTGTCGGAACGCAGGCTGACTTCCTGACCGTCCAGCAGAACAAGCTTCTCGCCCTCTTCTGCCATACGCACACGGATGCCGCCGTTGATTTCAGCCAGATCAAACGCATGCAATGGCTGGCCCAGCTCAACCATCACGTAGTTGGTGATGTCGACCACGGCGTCGATGCTGCGAATATCGGAACGACGCAGACGCTCAACCATCCACAAAGGCGTTGGACGAGACAGATCAACATTGCGAATCACGCGCCCGAGGTAGCGTGGGCAGGCGTTGGTCGCCAGCACGTCAACCGGACGTACTTCATCGTGGGTTACCGCAACAGCAGCAACAGCCGGAACAGCCACCGGGGCCGCGTAGAGCGCGCCTACTTCGCGAGCCAGCCCCGCCAGCGACAGGCAATCGCCACGGTTGGGGGTCAGGTCAACTTCGATGCTGGCGTCATCCAGCTCAAGGTACACACGGAAGTCTTCACCCACCGGCGCATCGGCTGGCAGTTCCATCAGGCCGTCGTTGCCCTCGCCTACTTGCAGCTCGGATTGGGAGCACAGCATGCCGTTGGACTCAACGCCACGCAGCTTGGCTTTCTTGATCTTGAAATCGCCCGGCAGCTCGGCACCGATCATGGCGAATGGAATCTTCAGACCGGGACGCACGTTTGGCGCGCCGCAGACAACCTGAAAGGTTTCCGAACCGTTGCTGACCTGGCATACACGCAGTTTGTCAGCATCGGGGTGTTGCTCGGTGCTCAGCACTTCGCCCACGACCACACCGCTGAATACACCCGCAGCCGGGGTGACGCTATCGACTTCAAGGCCAGCCATCGACAAACGAGCAACCAGCTCGTCGCGGGATACTTGCGGGCTTACCCAGCCGCGCAACCATTGTTCACTGAATTTCATCCTGCTCTCCAAAAAAATGCGTTACGGGCGACTCCGGTGCTCTGCGACAGCGGCCATTGGCGGGCTGCCGCGAAGCGCCTCAGCGAAATTGCGCGAGGAACCGCAAGTCGTTATCGAAGAACAGACGCAAGTCGTTGACGCCGTAACGCAGCATGGCCAGACGCTCCACGCCCATGCCGAAAGCAAAGCCCGAGAACTCTTCAGGGTCGATGCCGGACATGCGCAGCACGTTCGGGTGAACCATGCCGCACCCCATGACTTCCAGCCAGCCAGTCTGTTTGCAGACTCGGCAACCTTTACCGCTGCACATCACACATTCCATGTCGACTTCAGCAGAAGGCTCGGTGAACGGGAAGTAAGACGGGCGGAAACGTACGGCCAGTTCTTTTTCGAAGAACACCCGCAGGAACTCTTCGATAGTCCCTTTCAGGTCAGCGAAGTTGATGTCGCGATCGACCAGCAGGCCTTCGACCTGGTGGAACATCGGCGAGTGAGTGATATCGGAGTCGCTGCGGTACACACGGCCCGGGCAGACAATGCGGATCGGCGGACGCTGCGATTCCATGGTGCGGACCTGTACCGGTGAGGTATGGGTCCGCAACAGCATGTTCGCGTTGAAATAGAAGGTGTCATGCATCGAGCGGGCCGGGTGATGGCCTGGGATGTTGAGCGCTTCAAAGTTGTGGTAATCGTCTTCCACCTCAGGGCCTTCGGCGATGCCGTAGCCAATGTGGGTGAAGAATTGTTCGATGCGTTCCAGAGTACGGGTAACAGGATGCAGACCGCCCGAGGTCTGGCCACGGCCAGGCAGGGTCACGTCAATGGACTCGGCGGCGAGTTTGGCGGCGAGATCCGCTTCCTCGAACGACGCCTTGCGGGCATTGAGAACCTCTGTGACACGCTCCTTGGCGACGTTGATCAGGGCGCCGACTTGCGGACGCTCTTCTGCAGGCAAATTCCCCAGGGTCTTCATCACCTGAGTCAACTCGCCCTTCTTGCCAAGGTATTGAACCCGGATTTGCTCCAGGGCATTGATATCTTCAGCGCTCTGCACAGCCTCAAGAGCTTGCGAGACCAGCGCGTCCAGGTTTTCCATGTACAGACTCCAGATACGAAATAGGGGAAGAGCTTTAAGGCTCTTCCCCTATTTATGACGTTTAACACCGAGCCTCAGAAACTGAGGCCCGGTGATTGTCGGGGACTTAGGCCAAAGTGGCTTTAGCTTTCTCGACAATCGCAGCAAACGCCGCTTTTTCGTTCACTGCCAGATCAGCCAGAACCTTACGGTCGATCTCGA
Organism: Pseudomonas viridiflava; assembly: GCF_900602065.1. Lineage (GTDB taxonomy): Bacteria > Pseudomonadota > Gammaproteobacteria > Pseudomonadales > Pseudomonadaceae > Aquipseudomonas. The sequence continues at coordinate 53,645 of NZ_UWFN01000209.1, forward strand.
TGGACGCTTTTTTCAGGCCGGCGATGAAACGGCTGTAGGACAGACCGTTGATACGAGCACCAGCGTTGATACGAGCGATCCACAGAGCGCGGAACTGACGTTTTTTCTGACGACGGTCGCGGTAGGCGTACTGGCCTGCCTTGATTACCGCTTGCTTGGCAACACGGAATACGCGTGAACGCGCGCCGTAGTAGCCTTTAGCAAGTTTCAGAATTTTTTTGTGACGCTTACGGGCAATGACGCCACGCTTTACACGAGCCATGAGTTACTTCCTCTATTCTTGATCAAAATTAACGAAGGCGCAGCATGCGCTCGACTTTTGCCACGTCAGACGGATGCAGCAAGCTGCTACCGCGCAGTTGACGCTTACGCTTGGTCGACATTTTGGTCAGGATGTGGCTCTTGAAAGCGTGTTTGTGCTTGATGCCGTTAGCAGTTTTCAAAAACCGCTTAGCTGCACCACTTTTAGTCTTCATCTTTGGCATGTTCGGATACTCCGCATTCAGTTGATAAACATAACCGCAAGGCCTGCCGTGCCCTGGTGGTTATTTCTTCTTTTTCGGGGCGATGACCATAATCAGCTGGCGTCCTTCCATCTTAGGATGCTGCTCAACGGAACCGTATTCGAGCAGGTCAGCTTCAACCCGCTTCAACAGTTCCATGCCCAGCTCCTGGTGGGCCATCTCACGACCGCGGAATCTCAACGATACCTTGGCCCTGTCCCCGTCACTCAGGAAACGTACCAGGTTGCGTAGTTTTACCTGGTAATCCCCTTCCTCCGTCCCTGGACGAAACTTGATTTCTTTAACCTGAATCTGCTTCTGGTTTTTCTTCGCGGCAGCAATCTGCTTCTTCTTCTCGAAGATCGATTTGCCGTAGTCCATCAGCTTGCAAACAGGGGGTACTGCATCGGCGGAAATTTCCACCAAATCCAGTTTGGCCTCTTCAGCCTTAAGAAGCGCGTCTTCAATTGACACAATCCCAAGCTGCTCGCCTTCAGCTCCAATTAACCGAACCTCGCGTGCCGAGATATTCTCGTTGATCGGGGCTTTCGGTGCAGCTCGTTTATCTTGTCTCATTTCACGCTTAATAATAATTACTCCGAATCTTGGCGACCACGCCGGGAAACCGCTTGTGCGAGGAATTCAGCGAATTGGGCGACCGGCATCGAGCCGAGGTCTGCACCTTCGCGTGTCCGCACAGCGACAGTTTGCATTTCAACTTCCCGATCTCCAATCACGAGGAGATAAGGAACCTTGAGCAAAGTATGCTCACGGATTTTAAAGCCGATCTTTTCATTTCTCAAGTCGGACTTGGCACGAAACCCGCTTTCCGAGAGAATTTTTTCCACTTCAAGGGCAAAATCTGCCTGTTTATCAGTGATATTCATAATCACTGCCTGAGTGGGCGCCAGCCAGGCCGGGAACGCACCTTCGTAGTGCTCGATCAAAATTCCGATGAAACGCTCGAAGGAACCGAGAATCGCCCGGTGCAACATGACCGGATGCTTACGGCTGTTGTCTTCGGACACGTATTCCGCGCTCAAACGGATCGGCAAGTTGAAATCGAGCTGCAGGGTACCACACTGCCAGACACGACCCAGACAGTCCTTCAACGAGAACTCGATCTTGGGACCGTAAAATGCGCCCTCGCCCGGTTGCAGGTCGTACGGCAGACCGGCACTGTCCAGAGCCGACGCCAACGCGCTTTCAGCGCGATCCCACAGCTCGTCGGAACCTACACGCTTCTCTGGACGAGTCGAAAGCTTCAGCTCAATGTCCTTGAAGCCAAAATCCGCGTACACATCCAGCGTCAGTTTGATGAACGCCGCGGACTCGGCCTGCATCTGGTCTTCAGTGCAAAAGATGTGTGCATCATCTTGAGTGAAGCCGCGAACACGCATGATCCCGTGCAGCGCACCGGACGGCTCGTTGCGATGGCAGGCACCGAACTCGGCCAGACGCATCGGCAGCTCGCGGTAGCTTTTCAGGCCTTGATTGAACACCTGCACGTGGCAAGGGCAGTTCATCGGCTTGATTGCGTAGTCGCGGCTCTCGGACTCGGTGGTGAACATGTTGTCGGCGTAGTTCGCCCAGTGACCCGACTTCTCCCACAGGGAGCGATCGACGACCTGCGGAGTTTTGATCTCCAGATAACCGTTCTCGCGCTGCACCTTGCGCATGTACTGCTCAAGCACCTGATACAAGGTCCAGCCCTGCGGATGCCAGAACACCATGCCTGGCGCTTCTTCCTGGGTATGAAACAGACCAAGGCGCTTGCCGATCTTGCGGTGATCGCGCTTTTCAGCTTCTTCGATCCGCTGGATGTAAGCAGCCAGCTGCTTCTTGTCAGCCCAGGCCGTGCCGTAGACACGCTGCAACTGCTCGTTTTTGGCATCACCACGCCAGTAGGCGCCCGACAACTTGGTCAGCTTGAACGACTTGAGGAAACGAGTATTCGGTACGTGCGGACCGCGGCACATGTCGACGTATTCTTCGTGATAATACAGACCCATGGTCTGCTGCTCCGGCATGTCTTCAACCAGACGCAGTTTGTAATCTTCGTGACGCGCAGTGAACACGTCGATCACTTCGGCACGTGGAGTAACCTTCTTGATGACGTCGTAATCTTTTTCGATCAACTGCTGCATGCGCTGCTCGATCGCCGCCATGTCTTCAGGCGTGAACGGGCGCTCGTAAGCGATATCGTAATAAAAACCGTCATCAATGACTGGCCCGATAACCATTTTGGCAGTCGGGTACAGCTGCTTGACCGCATGACCTACAAGGTGGGCGCACGAGTGGCGGATGATCTCCAGCCCTTCCTGGTCCTTGGGGGTAATGATTTGCAGGCTGGCATCTTTTTCGATCAGATCGCTGGCATCGACCAGTTGACCGTCGACTTTACCGGCGACGGTGGCCTTCGCCAGACCGGCACCAATGGAAAGCGCGACCTCGGCTACGGAAACCGGATGATCGAATGAACGTTGACTACCGTCGGGAAGAGTAATGGTGGGCATGGCGCCTCCTCTCCTAGTGGTGACCCCTACCAAAGGTCACGTGGGTTGGGATGAGCCAGTACGTGATCCGGTGGTATGCCTGCCTCACAGTGGCAGGAGCCTTGCGGCCAACCTTGAACCGAACCAGATGACTGGATTGAACAATAAAAAGCTGAACGACGAGGCTAGACAAGCTCTAGACCAGCAGCGAACAGATATAAAGGACGCGCATCCTATCACAGCTCAGCCCAAGCACATGCACGCAGTATCACTTAATCACCACCCTGCCCTCCCATCCCAATAAAACGCGCACTGAACTGGAGCGCCTCAAGGCCGTCAGATGGATGTGCAACTCATAGCAATCCCGCTGTGCCCTATAAGGAGAACGCCATGAAGTTAAGTCTTTTAGCCCTGCTCGCCCCTATCGCACTGGCAGTGCCACTCAGCGCCCAGGCAGCCATGAGCGCGCCAACCAAAGCAAAATTTATCAACGACTGCGTCGCTACTGCGGGCCAGACGCTGGATGAGAAATCCGCAAAGGCCCATTGCGAATGCGGCGCCGAACAAGTCAGCAAAAATTTCAGCAGCGCTGAAATTGAAAAAATGAGCAATGCCAATCCGCCACCAACCCCTGAGCAAACTGCAAAAATGCGGGACTTAGTGGCTAAAAACTGTGCCGGACCAAAAAAATAATTGATATAGATGAATCGAGACTGTAACGCGGGGCGCACTGTCCGCAAGTTAGCAGGGTTTTTCTGAGACCCACGTAATACGCGCCTTGTAGCCCCGCTGTCGGAGCTTGAACCTATGACCAATGTATTTGAAAAGGTAAGTTCGAGGGGCGTTATGCGGTTCCTTCTTACGACACTGACTCAAAGTTCTTACTGAAAAAGTTCTACATTCCCGCATTTCGACTATGATAGGCCGGTGTGCCCAGTTGGCCTGAGCAACACGTACACTGAAAAATTATGTTCTTGGAGATTCACCATGTCTAATCGCCAAACCGGCACCGTAAAATGGTTCAACGATGAAAAAGGCTTCGGCTTTATCACCCCACAGGGTGGCGGTGACGACCTGTTCGTACACTTCAAAGCTATCGAAAGCGACGGTTTCAAAAGCCTGAAAGAAGGCCAGACCGTTTCCTTCGTGGCTGAGAAAGGCCAAAAGGGCATGCAAGCTGCTCAGGTTCGTCCGGAGTAATCCGAGCGATCTAAAAAAACCCCGTCACTGACGGGGTTTTTTTATGCCTGTAGCAAAACCACTCGACTCAACCGCAGTTGACCCGCACTACCTTGCCATTGGCGTCGGTATTGAGATTGACGCGATTAGAGCGATATTCCAGCGTGACCATGTCATTGGCACCGATGAATCGTGCATCCTGCGCCCCGGCCTTGGCACGAGCCTGAGCCAGCAATGCTGCTGAAGCTTGCTGACCTACAGCGAACTGAGCGCCCGCGGCATCACAACGACCACCGGCGACGGGGGCATTCGGCTCTTGAGCTGCTGGCTCAGGCGTGCTGCTGCACCCTGCCAGTAACGACAACGCGACGAGCAACCCGACTGAAGATATTTTCCACGGCATACAGACTCCTTGACCGATAAACAAAAGCTGAACCCTTGCGACAGCACCCCAACCCATTCGTTGCAACACATGGCCAGTTCAATGCCATCAGCTCAGACAGCTGAGGAGTCTGCCCGACCCGCTCCATGCCCGCGAAAGCAAATCGTCACAAAACATGAGTAAGCAGGCCGGAGGTATCTACGGCTATCCGCCAGACTCCTTAGGTAGCAGTGCCAAAAAGACCCTGAAGTGCTTTACTGCGTTCAGCGTTCGACCACTCAGGTGACGCTGGTTATGAACCCCTTACAGACGACGAGAAGAGGCAGTAATGGCAGTCGTATCTATCGATGCAGACATCAAGGCCAAATGGCCGCAGGGGCATTCATCACACAGCCCGGGAAACCCGGAAGAGCTGGCGATTATTGCGGTGGACTTGCTGGTGAAGGAACTGGGAACTGAGGGTGCACTTGCATTCATCACACAAGTGCTCGCCCGATACCCCAGCGAAACCGGTAAAGCACAAGCAGTGTCCTGAACCGGCCCGCCAAATGGCCGTTATTTGAGGCGTGACAACCGACTGGTCAGCAGGTCGAAAAAGCCCTGCGCATCGCCGTTTTCGACCCAGAACACATTTTTTTCCAGGCCCAGCGTGTCATACCAGTCAGCAACGGTCTGACCAAAACCGACACCTTCGCGGCTGTCGATTGCCACGTTGACCTGCCTGCCGCTGAACAGCTCAGGCTTAAGCAGCCAGGCAATGACACTCGCGTCATGAACCGGTCCGCCTGGCAAACCGTAGTGAGCCATATCCAGTTTCACGTATTCGTTGAGAATACTGCCGACCAGTTTACCGGCCTGATTATCCAGCGCAGCAATCTGCGCCAGACGCTGTTCGCTGGTGAGGATTTTATGGGTGACATCCAGCGGCAGATAGGTCAGTTTGACACCGCTGGCCAGGACAACCTGAGCCGCATGGGGATCGGCGAACAGATTGAATTCGGCAACCGGTGTGATGTTCCCGCCATTGAAGTGCGCGCCGCCCATCACCACGACTTCCTTGATGCCTTGGGTGATTTCCGGATCCTGCACCAGCGCCAACGCCAGATTGGTTTGCGGCCCGAGCATGGCAATAGTGATGCTATGCGGCCTGGCCTTGCGCAACGTATCAATCAGATACTGCACCGCGTTACCCTGCGCCAGCCCTTGCGTTGGCTCATGGACAGGGACGCCGGGCAGTCCTTCCTGACCGTGAACATTCTCCGCGTAAATCGGTTTACGCACCAAAGGCTTCGACGCCCCGGCATACACCGGCACGTCCTCGCGCCCAGCCCATTCCCGTGCCAGCCGGGCATTGCGCGACGTTTTATCCAGCCGCACATTGCCCGCCACAGTCGTAATCGCCAGGACGTTCAACTCCTCGGGTGACGCCAGGGCAAGCAGCAACGCCACCACGTCATCAGCCCCTGGGTCAGTATCGATGATCAAATCGCGCTTTTCCGCGGCCTGGGTAACGCTCGCGCTGAGAATGGACAAAAGCAGCAGGCTCCGAAGCAACTGTGTGAGAGGTAACTGTTTGACGAGATACAAAAGGTGCATAAAGAACTCCCTGTTCCAGATAAGCGTCCTTGCGGACAGTCAGAAAACCACACCGGCAACCAATGCAATGTTGCTGTATGGCTCACATTCGCCAGTGCGCACAATCGCTCTGGCGCTTTTACTCAAGGCCTTGAGCGCCTCATGACTGAGCAGACGCTGCTCACCCAGATCACCGTCCAGATTCAAGCCTTCGATAACACTCAGGGCTGGCGGCTTCTTGAACATGATTTCCTCAGCCAGCACATGGCTTTCGACCTGCATTTCACTCAGGACGGTATCCAGCACGCTGGCGAAATCGGCTACGCCGCGGGTGAGCGCCAGATCAATCACTTCCACACCCGCCGGGATTGGCATGCCTGCGTCGACAATCATCAGGATATCGCCGTGCCCCAGGGAAGCGATGACTCGGGACAGTGCGATGTTAAGCAGCGGTGTTTTTTTCATGTAAAAGCAAACCTTTGGACTTCAGCGCTATCGGGAATGGAGGGCTGCGCGCCAGCACGGGTTACAGATATTGCCGCAGCCTTCTGCGCGAAACGAATCGCGTCAGCTTCAGTGTGACCTTGCGCGAGCGCCGCAGCAAAACCGCCAACAAATGTATCACCGGCAGCCGTGCTGTCGACCGCGGTCACACGCGGTGCAGGAAAATGCTCGCTCCCCTGCCCTGAAGCCAGCAATGCCCCCTGCTCCCCCAGCGTGATGATGACCTTGCTTGCACCTGAAGCCAGCAGAGACTGCGTCGCGCGTTCAGCCGACACCAGCGAGTCCACTGCGATACCGCTCAGAATCGCCGCTTCGCTTTCGTTGGGAATCAGATAATCGATCAGCGAATACCACTGATCAGGCAATGCAGCGACCGCCGGAGCGGGATTGAGGATCACCGTCTTGCCCAATTCCCGTGCGCGACGCAATGCATGCGCAACAGCGGGCAAAGGCACTTCCAGCTGACAAATAACGACCTGCGCAGCACCCAGCAGAGCATCGAAGCGGTCAATGACCTCCGGCGTGAGGCGACCATTACCCCCGGCGACAATAATGATCGCGTTCTGGCCATCGGCATCCACCACGATTGAAGCAATCCCAGTAGAAACATCAGCGACAATGGTCAATCCTTGGCAGTCAATCTGCTCAGCCAGCAGAGCATTACGCAGTTGCTCGCCATAGGCGTCATCACCGACGCAGCCAATCATTGCCACACGCGCGCCCAACCGAGCCGCCGCAACGGCCTGATTAGCGCCCTTGCCGCCCGATACGGTGGCGAATGAATCGCCGCTCAGGGTTTCCCCTGGCCCCGGCAAACGTTGCGCACGCGTGACCAGATCCATATTCAAACTGCCAATCACCACCACCTGGGCGTGCGGCACGTCAGTATTCTTTTTCGCATTCATCGTTATGACTCAACGTAGTTATGACTCAGCGTGATTCATGGAGCGGCGGTGCCGTGGACTCACGCAGCACAATGCTTGGCGCAACGACACGCTGCTCGGTTGCATCCTCGAACACGCCAGTGATGCGCCTTAAAAGCATCTGCGCGGCACTCTCGCCCAGCGAGACAATCGACTGCCCGACCGTCGTCAAGGCTGGGTATACATAGCGGCTCATTTCTATGTCGTCGAACCCCACCACGGAGAGATCCCTTGGCACGCGGACATTGCGCTCGGCAGCGGCGCGCAATACGCCGATCCCGATCATGTCATTTCCGGCAAAAATAGCCGTCGGTGGCTCACCTGCCAACAGGCTGACAGCCGCCTGATAACCGCCCGGGCTGGTGTAGTCACTTTCGATGACCCAATGAGGATCGACGTGAATGCCCGCCTCAGCCATCGCTCGCTCGTAACCTTGCAGCCTCAACCGTGCCACGCTGGTTTGCGCGGGACCATGAATACAGGCGATATGGCGATGCCCCAAATCAAGGAGATGCCGGGTGGCCAGATAACCGCCCAGTTCGTGATCAATACGCACGAGATCAGCGTCGATACCCTCAAGTTCGCGGTCAACTACCACCATGGGCGTACGCACACCTGCGAGACCACCGTCCAGCCCGGGATCCCCTCCCACCGATGACACGATCAGCCCGTCGACGCGCTTCTCCAGCAATACCCGCAAATAACCACGCTGTTTATCTGCATTGTCATCGCAGTTGCACAGGATCACGCAGAAGCCGTTGCGCTCGCAGTAATCCTCAATGCCGCGGGCCAGCTCGGCGAAATACGGGTTGACCCCATTGGGTATCAGCAAGCCGATGGTCGAGGTGGATTTGGCCTTGAGGGAGCGCGCAACAGCACTGGGCACATAATCCAGCTGCCGAATGGCCGCCTCGACCTTGACCCTGACTTGATCGCTGACAGGCCGGGAATTATTCAAGACGTGAGATACCGTCGTGTACGAAATACCGGCCAGTGCCGCTACATCCTTGATTGTTGCCATGTCAGACCTGACGTTTTGCGCGGTGACTGCGATAAGTGTCGAGGACCACGGCGATGACAATCACCGCACCGGTGATAATCCGCTTGGTTGGCTCCGTGGCACCGATTTGCGCCAACCCGGCCGCCAGCACCGAAATGATCAACACGCCAAAGAAGGTGCTGATGATCGAACCACGTCCGCCCATCAAACTGGTGCCGCCAATGACTACTGCGGCGATCACCTGCAACTCCAGCCCCGAGCCGGCGTTAGGGTCGGCGGCTTCCAGACGGGAAATCTGGAACAGCGCCGCGACGCCCGCCAACAGGCCCATCATCGAGAACACCAGAATCTTGTAGGGCTTGGGGTTGATGCCCGCCAGGCGCACGGCCTCTTCGTTGGTACCGATGCCGATCAGGTAGCGTCCAAATACGGTGCGGGTGAGCAGCGCTTGCGCGGCAAAAATCACCAGCAAGGCAATGACAAACGAGGGCGAGATGCCGAAGGCAAACGGGTTTGATAACCAGGCGTAAGCATCACCAATGTAAGCGGTGCGCGAATCAGTCATCTGGTAGGCAACACCACGGGCCATCTCCAGCACACCCAGAGACACGATAAATGAAGGAATTCGCCAGGCGACCGTAATCGAGCCGGTCAGCGTGCCCGCCAGTGTGGCGCAGGCCATGCCCAACAGCGCAGCCGGGAAAATACTCCAGCCCCAGCCAAGAATCGCTACGCTGACTGCTGATGCCGCGAGAGCGAGCACTGAACCCACGGACAGATCAATGCCACCGATAATCAGCACAAACGTCATACCTACCGCCAACACCATCAGATCAGGAATCTGATTCGCGATGGTGCTGAACGTGTTGTACGAGAGAAAGTGATCGCTGAGCAGCGAAAACAGCACGATCATTGCCAGCAAGGCACCCGCCAGGCCCAGGTAGGTGCCCAGCCCGAAATAAGTACCGCCACGCTTCGCCGATGCAGACAAAGCCTGTGAAGAGGTAGAGGTTTTCATCAAGCAGTCCTCGGCGCCGCTTCACTGAGCAGCGCGTCGCGTTTTTGATAGCCGGCAAATGCGGCGGCAAGCAGTTCGTCCTGGGTCCAGCTGTCGCGTTCGAAGGTATCGATCAGACGCCCGGCAGACAGCACGCCGATGCGATCACAGATCAACATCAGCTCACGCAGGTCACTGGAGACCACCACCAATGCCCTGCCCTGACGGGTCAGTTCGCCGAGCAGGCCGTAAATATCGAACTTGGCCCCTACATCAATGCCGCGGGTAGGCTCGTCAAACAGCATGATCGGGCAATCGCGCTCCAGCCAACGTCCGATAACTACCTTCTGTTGATTACCACCGGACAGCTCTGAAACCAGTTGCGCCGGACCAGAACTGCGAATACGCATGGCATCAATCTGCCGTTTTGCCAGGCTCGCTTCATCGTGAGCGTTGACCAGCCCGCCAGCCGATACCGCATCCATATTGCCCAAGGCGATATTGGCGCTGATGGACTGAGTCAACAGCAGCCCTTCGCCCTTACGATCTTCGGTAATCAGCGCGATGCCCTCGCGAACTGCGTCGGCAGGAGAGCGAATCGAGACCGCCCGAAGCGGGTTACCCAGTTCGATGCTGCCGGTGTCGGCGAGATCTGCGCCATAGATCAGGCGCAACAGCTCCGTGCGGCCGGCACCGATCAATCCGGAAATGCCGAAAATCTCACCTTTACGGACCTGGAATGAGACATCCCGAACCTTTTCGCCACGCCCAAGGCCTTTGACACTCAGGGCGACCTCCCCAATCTGGCGTGTCCCCAGATCAATCTTGTCACCCAGCTCCCGGCCGACCATCAACGTCACCAACTGCTCACTGCTGTAGTTGGCGATGGCATCGACGCACACCAGCTTGCCGTCACGCAGCACAGCGATACGTTGTGCAACACGCTGCAACTCTTCAAGGCGGTGAGAGATGTAAATGATCGAAACGCCACGCGCCTGCAGGCGAATGATCTGCTCGAACAGCATCTCGACTTCCCGGGCCGTCAGCATGGCCGTAGGCTCATCGAGTATCAGCACACGACAGTCACCGATCAGATTGCGGGCAATTTCCACCATCTGCTGGTGACCGATACCCAGCTCACTGACCAGCGTGTCCGGATCAATAGCGTCCAGCCCGACTTGAGCCATGGCCTTGATCGCGTCTTCACGCAGACGCTTGCGGTTGATCCAGCCTGCACGACGCGGCAAGTTGTCGAGGAACAGGTTTTCTGCAACAGACAGCGTGGGCAGCAGATTGAGTTCCTGCATCACCATGCGCACGCCAAGCTTTTCTGCCTGCGTACGGTTTGCCGGCTGATAACTTTCCCCCTGAAATTGCATCTGCCCGGTAGTTGGTGCTTCCAGGCCGCCTATGATTTTCGAAAGGGTACTTTTACCGGCGCCATTCTCCCCCGTCAGGGCGAGCACTTCGCCACGCATCAACGTCAGGTCGATGTCGCCCAGCACGGGTTGCGCGTAGGTCTTGCCTATACCGCTGACAGACAGCACAGCGGTTTGAGCTGAAGCCGACATAAAACTCTCCGTGCACCTGCCCGGTACAGGCAGATGCAGTCATTCGGCGAAGGGGTTACGGTTTGGATTTGGTGATCAGCGTCACTGGCGTTTCGATCACGCCATTAACCGTCTCGACCTTTTCACCCTTGAGAATTTTCAAGGCTGCGTCGATGCCGAACATGGCTTGCCGGGCGGCAAATTGATCGGCGGTAGCCAGTACCCGACCGTCTTCGATCATGGGCTGAATAGCCTTGATGTTGTCGTAGCCAACCACTTTGACCTGCCCCGCCTTGCCCGCCGCACGAACGGCAGACACAGCGCCCAGCGCCATGCTGTCATTACCAGCCAGCAAAGCCTTCAGGTTCGGATGAGCGTTGAGCATGGCCGAGGCAACAGCATTACCCTTGTCGATTTCCCAGTTGCCAGACTGCACCGAAACAATCTTCATCTGCCTGGCGTCCATGGCGTCCTTGAAACCGGCGGTGCGTTGCTGAGCATTGGTGGTAGTGGGAACACCTTCAATAATCCCGACTTCGTCACCAGGATTCAGGTCGCGGGCCAGGTATTCACCCACCAGCTTCGCGCCCTTGCGGTTGTCGGGGCCCACAAACGGAACGCTGATACCCTTGCTTTTCAGCACATCGGCATCAAGCTGGTTGTCGATGTTCACCACGGTAATGCCCGCATCCATGGCCTTCTTGATGACCGGTACCAGCGCTTTGGAATCTGCCGGGGCAATAACCAGCGCATTGACCTTGGAAACAATCATCTGCTCGACGATGCGAATCTGGTTGGACGTGTCCGACTCGTCCTTGATGCCATTGGAAATCAGGTCAAACTTGTCGGCGTTTTCTTTCTGATAAGCCTTGGCGCCATCTTCCATGGTCCGGAAGAATTCATTGGCAAGGGACTTCATGACCAGCGCGACTTTAGGCTTGTCCGAAGACTCAGCCGATAAAGCCGGGAGAGAGGTAGTAGCGGCAACAGCAGCGAGCATAGCGACGGCAAGAACGCGTCCAGCAAATGGCAGCTTCATAGGTACACTCCGATCTTATGATTATTGTGTCGGGCAACACGCGACGACCATGATCACGGACCATGGCGCAAACGTTTGCGAGATGTGAACTATGAGAACCGGCGCAGGAATTGTCAACGCTCGGAAAAGCTAAAATCGAGGAGTGATTTATACCGTGATGTTCAGACCACCGCTTCGGTCCAGCTCTCTGAACAACGAACCGGACATGAGCAAAATGGTTCCGGTGATGGCTGATATCTGATTTTGAAAGCTCGCCACAACCGCGTTCCGCGCAGCGAGATTTGAATAGGAGGCGTTTTCTGCAGCCCGCATTTTACCTCGCAGATCACGCAACTGGGATTGCAGTTCGGCCAGACGCTTGAGCATCTGTTTTGCTGAAACACTCAGATGATCAGTGATATCGCCGCTGACCTTTTTATCCCCGAGTGCGGTGCTATCGACCTTCTTCTTGTCTTCTGACGAGGCTTCTGCGCTGGCGGCGGAGCCTGCATTGACACTGAATGTAGATGCTGAAAAACCAAGCGCGGAAATAGTCATTACCGTCATCCTGAAAAATCGAGTCCTGCTCCAGCAATCGGCCTGTTCAGATTTTTCTTGAGGATTGAATGCCCAACGGCAACTCACCAGTTCTGCGCAATCGCACAACCCCGTGAATTTGTTCCTACAGCAGAGTTGCGAAACGGCCCACAGTGAAATACTGTATGCCCGTACAGCAACCCAAGGAACCATTCCGTGGCAAATCCAGGCGCAGCAACTCAGTCCCTCCCCAGCTCTTACGAACGTCTAGGCGTGCGAGTGCAGAAGATCATCAATTCGCCGACGGCGCAAAAAGCCAAAGCAGCATTGATATTCCGCCTGCCGGACGAAGTTGAGGACGAATGGAATCAGTTGCTTGAAGAGATCGCGGAAAACGACAACGTAACCCTCGCCTATCGGGATGATGGCGGCGTGCAAATTTTCTGGACAGTGCCGAAGGAAGATTGACGGCATGATTGTGCGATTTTTTACCCTGCTTTGTACTTCACTGCTTCTCACGACGTCACTCACCGCTACTGCCGAAGCGCCCCATACGTTCAGCCAGGCGAAAAAGGTTGCCTGGGGTCTCTATTCGGCTCAGTCCACCGAGTTTTACTGCGGCTGTAAATACAGCGGTAATAAAGTCGATATCGCTGGCTGCGGTTACGTTCCGCGCAAAAACGCAACGCGGGCCAAACGTATTGAGTGGGAGCATATTGTCCCTGCATGGCAAATCGGCCACCTGCGCCAGTGCTGGCAGAACGGTGGACGCAAGAACTGCACGAAAAACGACAAGGTTTTTCAGCAAGCCGAAGCCGACCTGCACAACTTGGTACCCAGCATTGGCGAGGTCAATGGCGACCGAAACAACTTCAGTTTTGGCTGGCTTCCAACCCAGACCGGTCAGTACGGCTCGTGCTTGACGCAGGTTGATTTCAAGGCCAAAAAGGTCATGCCACGGCCTTCCATTCGCGGCATGATCGCGCGCACTTACTTCTATATGAGCAAGCAGTACAACTTGCGCCTGTCACGTCAGGATCAGCAGTTATACCAAGCCTGGAACAAGACTTATCCGGTCGAAAGCTGGGAGCGCCAGCGCAATCAGCGAGTCGCCTGCGTAATGGGCCGAGGCAATGAATTCGTGGGCCCGGTGGACCTGAAGAGCTGCGGCTGAACAGCAACCACGAAGGGCGTTGAGGGGCTTGTCTAGAGCCCCTTGAGCAACCGGAAAAAACACATCCACCGCTCATCGGAGATGTGTACAAATATGTCTAAATCAGTGTAATTCTCCTCTTCCCTTTTTCAGACAAAAGGACATCTGGAGCAGTAGTACGATTCAAGGCCGCTTGAAGTCTTTGCAAGCCTGTATCGATCTCTAAATGAACTGGTAGCACGCTGTTGAGCCTCCTCCACTCAAGCTTCCAGGTACCAGGAAGTACGCATTTTCAGAGATGTATCTCGACATCCCACAGGCAGGGGCAATGATGAACGATCAGACGGATTTTGAAATTCATTATCAGTTTCGCGGCGAACCTCGGCACTTCTCTCATCAGGCACTGCAGCTTTGCGAAAGCGATGCGCTGCACATTGCAACACTGCACGCGGGCGTTTGGCAGTTAGACGACAGCGTAGCTACAGGACCGATCAGACTGGCGCTTCTTCAGGCAGAGATACTGGGCGTAACCCAGGTGCACTGGAAAAAGACACGCAAGGAAGAGAAAGTCTAAACAAAATGATTTCGAGGCGGTCCCACTTATCAAGCAGCGCTCATCAAACCAGCAACGCGAGGTAAGCATGACCATCGATAAAGACCTTGAAAAAGAAGTCCTGACCCGACTACTGCACGCCCACCCCACCGGACTGGGCAAAGAAGTACTGGACAACTATCGGGGGGAGAACGCAGTCGCGGACACCCTGGAGCAGTTGCAGAAGGACGGCCTTATTCATGATGGCAGTGTTGATTCCACGGGCAAGGCGGGTCGCTCGTTGAATTATCCAATCAAGCTCAGCTCTGCTGGAGTTGTAGCCGCGAAGGCCTGCGACGCGTAAGCAAAACATCTAGCCCGACCTGCTTCAGGTCGGGCTTTTTTACGTCAGATTTCCGGGTATTCGCCCGTGCCTTCCGGCCATGGAGTCAACAGCTCAAATCCCGTTTCGGTCACCGCGACCATATGCTCCCACTGGGCAGACAACGACAAATCCCTGGTCAGGACTGTCCAGCCGTCCGGCAGGACTTTGGTACCTGGCTTGCCTGCGTTGATCATGGGCTCGATGGTGAACACCATGCCTGGCTTGAGCCGCATTCCCTTGCCCTGAGCGCCGTAATGCAGGACCTGAGGGTCTTCATGGTAATTACGCCCGATCCCGTGCCCGCAATACTCACGAACGACACTGAAACCTTCGCGATGCGCGACCGTCTGGATGGCATGCCCGATATCACCCAGCGTTGCGCCTGGGCACACCGCGTGAATGCCCGCACGCGTGGCCTCGTAGGTGGTGTGTACCAGACGTTTCGCCAGCGGGCTGACCTCGCCCACGAAATACATGCGGCTGGTGTCGCCATACCAACCGTCTTTGATGACAGCGACATCGATATTGATGATGTCGCCATCCTTGAGGATGTCTGATGCCGACGGTATACCGTGGCATACCACTGCGTTGGGTGAGATGCAGGTGGTTTTGGTAAACCCGTGATAGCCGACATTGGCTGGAATCACTTTCAGCTCTTTGACGATGTACTCATTACAGATATCGTCCAGCGCCTCGGTACTGATGCCTGCTTTTACATGCGGCTTGATCATGGCCAGAACGTCAGCAGCCAACCTGCCGGCGATTCGCAATTGAACCAGATCTGCTTCACTTTTGATGCTGACAGGGCCGCTCATCGAGAAGCTACCTGTGCCTGGGACTGAACAGGCGAAATATCGAAGGTCTGCGCACTCAAAACAATGCCGTCGGCATTTTCTGTACGGATCAACATCTGGCAAATCTCGCTGTAATTCAGCCCGGGGTGCAATTCGCTGAGCATGCCGACACGCATCCAGTGTTCAGCTTGAGCATTGATCGAACGGCTCAGCGCGGCACTTGCTGCGCGGATATTGGCGTGCATATGTTCGGAAATCTTGACCAGACCCATGATTCACCTCGAATGGAATATATGAATCATATACGTTTCATATACAGCCAATCAAGCAAAGGGAATTTATCTGACCCTCTGTAGCAACACATCACGGCGCCTGAAAGACCCTGAACATTTGCAGTCACAGTGGTATAAAGCTCAAGAGCCACTTCCATCATGTTGAAAAAAGGCTCGATTATCCACGCCTATGCTTTGCATCAGGCGCGGTCTGGAGAATCAAGCGTGGTGAATTTCCTGCTGGGCTGGTGCGTGATTTCGCTGTTCGGCACACTGCTGGCGTTGCGCTTGATACGCAACGGGAAGAGTCGTCATGCCCGCTCGGACGGAATGGCTGAAACCGAGCAGGCTGCGCCTGCAGACACTGAAGTCAGTCAGCCGCCAGCCGACTATGACATTCAACCGCGTGCCGGGCGTTGACGATAGCCATGGACACCAGAGGTTCGTAGGCATTGAACTGACGAAGCGCGGCCGCCAGAGCCAGAAAATCTTCGCGCTGCATTTCATCCATGCCAGCGATGATGGATACGTGATCAGGTGAAGTCTGTGCAACGCGTTCAAGGGACATGGCGACCGCCTCTTTCAAATTACTGTTTAAACATACAGTATTTGGATCAGCGTGATAACGCAAGCCAGATGACGACGAACGGCTGTGTTACCGATCAGTCGCCCTGCACGGTTTTATGCTGAGCGCTTAGCCACGGGCAAGTGCTTGCAGGTTCTCCCATTCTGCCAACGAGATCTCGATGCCGCCCGCAAGTGACTTTGCCCGCTCCAGGTATCGCCGATCACCCGGTATGCGCTCCTGCCCCACACCCTGCATCTGCCGGACCAACTCCTCGCTACGCGTTGCGAAGTGTTGGCCGCTGCCTTTATCCGGGTCGATCACGATCAGCAATTGTCCGGTCCAGGGGGTTTGCGCACCGGGATGTCGAGACCAGTCGAACTCGAACGAGAAATTGCCTCCCGTGAGGCCAGCTGCAAGCAACTCGACCATCATCGACAGTGCAGAGCCCTTATAGCCGCCGAACGGCAGAAGTGCCCCGCCATCCAGGATGGCTTTAGGGTCTTGCGTCGGTTGCCCAGCGCGGTCAACGCCCATTCCGGCAGGCAAGGTGCGACCCGCTCGGGCAGCAATCTGCACGTCGCCGTTGGCAATAGCACTGGTCGCCAGATCAAAAACAATGGGCTCCCCGCCTGCGCGAGGCGCGGCGAACGCTATCGGATTGGTGCCAAACAGAGGTTTCTGTGCGCCATGGGGTACCACGCAAGTCATGCTATTGACGACGCTCAGCGCCACCAGCCCTTGCTTGGCAAAAGGCTCGACATCCGGCCACAAAGCAGCAAAGTGGTGGGAGCTGCGAATGGCCAGGATCGCGATACCTGCGCTTTTTACCTTTTCGATCAGCAATGGCGTGGCAGCCGCCAACGCAGGCTGCGCAAAGCCATTGGCCGCATCCACGCGGATAAATGCAGCAGCTACGTCTTCGACTACAGGCACCGCCTTGCCGTCGACCCAGCCACTGGCCAGTGAAGACAAATAACCGGGAATGCGAAAAATGCCATGACTGTGAGAGCCGTCGCGCTGGGCACTTGCGCAGTTTTTCGACAACACCTTAGCCACCTCCTCCGAAGTGCCATGGCGCACAAATATCTGCCGCAGTACCTCGGTCAACTCGGTGAAGCCAAGGGTATGCGTCTGGTTGTCATGGGGTGCAGACATTGAAGACTCCGGAGGTCAGCGTGAACAACAGGAAGAGTGTCGTGACGATAGTCGAGATTAACGCTCACCCTTAAAGAGCTGAATCTACACCATCAGTTTGATCCAGACGCTTCTGAAAAAAGTAACGTCGATGCCCGGGTGGATAATCGTTAATTTGACCGCACTCGTTATACCCGAGGTTTCTGTAAAATTCAGGTGCCTGAAAATCGAACGTATCGAGCCATATACCTGTGCAGTTTTTCTCACGCGCCAGGTCTTCAGCCATTGCCATCAGACGTACGCCAAGCCCCTGCCCCCGGGCTTGTTCCGGCACTACCAGCAACTCGATGAACATCCAGCTATAAAAAATGCTGCCCTTCAACCCGCCGAGAACCTCGTCGCCTTGTTCATCCTTGACCAGCAGTGCGAATTTCTCTGCCCCGGACTGGCCTGCCTTGGCGACGTTATAAGCGCGCAAAGGCGTTAGGATTGCCGAGACGTCTTCTTCAGTAGGATTGGAGGTATGTTCGATACGCACGTTCATCCATGGCTCCGTGAGAGGTTGTATATGAAAAACGGCAGTTTAATACCGGAGAGCGCTTAACAGGAGTGGTTAAACAATGCGTTAACGCGAATCGACCGCTATTACCAAAAAAATGGACTGATGCGTTGATATTCAATAGCCACAACTGTTCTCCCCCGCTCCCACGCGCATGTAGAATACTCCTACAGCCGGAGTACCAATGAGCGACCCAATTCTCAGCGAAGCCGAATACGATGCCGTCACCGATGCCGCAGCACATTGGTGCATGCGCATGCATGCCAGTGATTGCACCGCAGAGGAGCGTCAGGCATTTGAACACTGGCTGCATGCGCATCCGCTGCATACCGTTGAATATGAAGCGATGCTGGAAATCTGGGATATTTCCGAGCAGGTGGTGCCGGTCAATCCATTGCCTGCCGGCGACAATGTCGTGCGCTTGGGCAGCAATCCAGCAGCCAAAGCATCCGGTAGAACCTGGCGTAATTATGCCGCCGCAGCGGCCATCGTTGCCCTCGCCTTGCCGGTAGCAGGTTACATAGGCTGGAATCAGGGCTGGCTGCCCAATGCTTATGACAGCTATGAAGCCAACGGCAGCACTCGCCTGGTTACCATGGCAGACGGTAGCCGTGTGGAACTGAACCTGGGAACCCGCCTGACGTTCGCCAACTACAAGGATCGACGCAGTGTCGTGCTGGACAAGGGCGAGGCGTTCTTCGAGGTCAGCCACGATGCCCAGCATCCATTTGTAGTGAAAGCCGGTCAGGGCAGCGTCAAGGTTACCGGCACCAAATTCAACGTATGGATGTACCAGGACCAGGTCCGGGTCATGCTGCTCGAAGGCTCTGTGCAAGTGGTCAGTGACAGCTCCCAACCGGGTAGCGGATATCGCCTTGAACCCGGTATGCAGGCTAGCTACAAGAGTGGCGACTTCGAACCGCAGATCAGCGAAACCTACGCCAACGACAACATCCTGGCCTGGCGCAATGGCAAGCTGATCATCAACAACCTGCCCTTGGCGCAGGCGCTGCCGCTGATCAACCGCTACCTGCCCCAACCGATTCTGCTCGCTGACAATGCAACTGGCGCGATCCGTATCGGCGGCAGTTACAACACGCAGGACATGGCTGGCTTGGTGACCTCTTTACCCAAGGTATTGCCTGTGACGGTGACCCGAAACAAAGAAGGTAATCAGGTCATCAACAGGCGACCGGGTATCACACCGAAGGGCTAGCCTGACGCCCCACCCGAGCATGTCTCGCCGGCATTCCGACAATAAGGCTGGACGCGATCCACACCAGACCCGAGCCAGCCTTTTCGCCCCTCCCCCCGAGATTACTGCTGCCCTTCCTTGATCACTTGCAACTGATAAGCAGGGTCTGCCGTGATCTGCTGCTCGGTGAACGGCAATACGGCCCATTGCTTTTTAGAGAACGCTTCGGTCTGATCCCGACGATACGGGGATTCTTCACGGGTTGACTCCGACGGCGCCAGCAAGCCCTGAGCCAGAGGACCGTGCTCGTCAAAACTCACCACTTGCAAATAGCTGCTGCCACTGACCACTTCACGCTTGCCATCAGGACGCGGCACAGACTGCATCGCGTTGTAGACGCCCAGAACTCCCGGAGCACCATGGATTGGCGTCTGCTGCTTGCCCGCAGTAGAGACTTGAATATCGCCCCAGCGCGTTTCTTCAGTCACACCGGCTTTGCTCAGCTGTTGCGCCGATGCCAGCACGGCGGCATGCAGCGCTCCCGTTACACCGGCCTGGCGCAAATCCAGACCGCGAGGTGTATGGACCGGATTGGCCGGGTCAAAGGCTATACGCCAGGCATTCGGAACAGCCTGCAGCGCCTTGGCGATGTTTTGAAAATGCACGAACCCCACGCCTGCATCCAGATTGGCACTGCGATCCCACTGGCTCATGCTCGTGCAGACACTTTTGACCGTTGCAGCGTCAGGTCCGGAGTAACCCGCGCAGTACTGCAGTAGATCGTCCAGCACCCCACCGGCCTCGGCGAGATACACCCGGTTATCCATCACCATGGCCTGCAAGTCCGCAATTGTGACCTTGCCAGCCTGCTGCAGGCTGCCGAGACGATCCACGGCAAAACGTGTACGCGGCCCAAGCGGCTGGGCATCACGGCTGATCAGTGGCGAAAAGCCCGTCAATGGCTGCGCCGGATTGGTCATCCACGCCGAATCATTTGAGTTCTGCAGATAATCGCTACGGCTCAACACCGGCAACGCTGAGCTTGGGAAGATCCCTGGCTGCGCCGCTGACGTATCGTTGTCCCAGGCGCAGGCCTTGCGCGAGCCGTCCAGCACGATCATCTCCAGACCAGCAGCAGGATCACTGCATTGCGCCAGCTTCTGGCTGCTGACATTCGGAACGACTGAATAATTGGTGTATAGCGTCTGCCCCTGATCGTCTACGGCTAACGTATTGACCCAAGGGATGCCCTGAATTTTCTGCAATGCGCTTTTCAGCTCCGCAAGGTTTCTGGACCGGTTCATCGCATACCACTGCTGCATGACCCGATCATTGCCAAGGTTTGCATCGCGCAAGCTATAGGCATATTCACGGTTCCAGTCCAGCTTGCCCGGCCACTGCACCACGGGGCCAAACTCGGACTGATAAATCTCGCGGGTTTGCTGCTGCGGCTTGCCATCCTTGTCGCTCAGCATGACGCTGACACGGGTCTTTTGCAGCGGGCGCGATTGTCCGTCAACCAGATAACGGGTGGGGTCCTTTGGATCAAGCTTGAGCCGGTATAAGGTGAAGTGTTTGGAGGTGTCCACCGTATGGGTCCAGGCCAGGTGCTGGCTGAAGCCGATATTGATCAACGGCAGTCCCGGCAGCGCGGCCCCCATGACATCGAGCTTGCCGGGGATGGTCAGGTGCATTTGATAAAAACGCATGCCGCCCACCCACGGAAAATGCGGGTTGGCCAACAGCATACCGCGGCCATTTTCGGATCGGTCACGACCAATCGCCACAGCGTTACTCCCCCTCTCCAGAGCAAAGTCCTGATCATGGGCAACAGCACTGGCGAATGACGTCGAATCCATTGAGTGACTGGTGACGGTGGCAGCGGGCGGTGCGGCGGCGGCAAGGGCTTCGGCAAAACGCCCCACACCGCCTTCGACTAGAAGGCGGCGGGTGAGCTTGACCTGATCGTCGGTGGTGATCGGACGCAGCCACTGAGCCTGCAAACATTCACCCTGATTACCGGCTTGTCGCGTCTCCGTCAGAAACCGGTTATATCCCGCGACATACCCCTCGACCAATTGCCGGACCTGTGGTGTCTGGGCCTTCCAGAACGCGGCGACAGCCTGAGGCGTATTCAGCCAGTTGAAGTACACATCGCTGGCCATGTTATTGCGCTGCTCGGTGGTCTGCTTCTCGGGACCAAAGTAACGCGAGCGTTCGCCGTTTACCGTGATGACTTCATTGGCCAGCAGACAGAGGTTGTCCTGCGCGTAGGCGTAACCAATACCGTAGCCAAGGCCGCGCTCGTTTTGCGCGCGGATATGCGGCACGCCGAACGTCGTCCGACGAATCTCCGCGCCAGCCTGACCGACAGGTAACTGCGCATGAGCACTGAGACTCAGGCCTAACAACAATCCGCAAATACACAACGTCGGCACGCGCTTGAAAATGATCACTCTGACTCCTGATGGCTGGCTTTTGGACAGGTACAGCCTTGACGGGCTGTCGCTCAGTTAAAGACGAAGAACAGGAGGAAAATTTAGGGATCAACGGCTCACTTAGAGAGGCTTGAAAGGATGATCGGTAAACTTTTTTTCGGAAAATGCTGAGGATTTTCAGCGCTCATACGTCTTAGTAAGTGAGGCAAGTATTTTCTGAGCCTGAAAAGGAATTTGCGCATGTTTAATCGTCAAGCCACCACCACCCGAACGATGCTGCGCCAGTCAGCCATTGCAGCGCAGGCCCAGGCGCCAGCGACCGATACCGAGCGTCAGAGCAACGAACCCATCAGGAAGCTGCTGAAAAGCTTTGGTCTGCGGACCAGCCTGGTCCGTTTGAAGGTCCTGGATGCGCTGCTGCACGCCACCAGCGAAGGACAGCCTCTGGGCGTTCGTGGCGTACACAGCCAATTGCTGAAGCTGGATATCCCGTTGTCCTTCCTGAGCGTGCGGGAAGTATTGAAACGCCTGTGCGACGAAGGTGTTATTTTTCTCAATCCGGACAAGAGCTACAGCCTGCATCCTCAGGCCATGCAACAGCTCAACGAACCGGACAAGTCGGCACAGTAACTGCCCGGTTGCACTGAACCGCAAGCTCTCAGCGTTTGACCTTGCGGCGTATCACGCCGTTGATGACCACGACCAGAACGGCAACGGCGATGGCGATGTACTGGAAAGTTTGCTCGGTGATGACACCGCTGGCCTGCAAACGAGACAGGCCCAGCATGATCGCCAGTACCGCCAGGGCAATCAGCAGCGAATAAATCAAACGTTGTTTATTGGTCATTACAAGGTTCCTGAAATCTTCATGGACTGCACTCGTTGCGCACAAATGCGCGCCTATCTTACGCTGATGTGCCAAGCCTGACATCGGCATCCTGCATGCCTGCTCCCTGCAGCGATTTATCCCGCCACGCTCGCCAGATACCCACGCCAGAGCACATCCGGACAACGCTGGTTACAATTCGCATGGTTTAATAGCCTTTATTCAAGGCTGCTCATGCGGCCTTTTCGTGATTAGCAAGGAGTCAACCATGCCCCATGAAGGCAGCCTGTTGCAGGCCGCAGTCGTGTTTCTGTTTGCCGCGGTTTTGACCGTCCCACTGGCCAAACGGCTGCAACTGGGGGCCGTTATCGGCTATCTGTTCGCCGGTGTAATCATAGGCCCTTCAGTACTGGGGCTGATCGGCAATCCTGAGAGCGTCAGCCATATCTCTGAACTGGGCGTAGTTCTGCTGCTGTTTATCATCGGCCTCGAACTTTCGCCCAAACGTTTGTGGGTCATGCGCAAGGCCGTATTCGGCGTCGGTATGGCGCAAGTCTTGTTGACGGGACTGGTCATCGGCGTCATTGCCCTGCTCGCCTTCGGTCAGCCACTGAATACTGCCGTTGTGCTGGGGCTAGGGCTGGCGCTGTCTTCCACAGCCTTCGGCCTGCAAAGCCTGGCCGAACGCAAGGAACTCAATAGCCCTCACGGTCGACTGGCATTTGCCATTCTGCTGTTTCAGGACATCGCGGCCATTCCACTGATTGCCATGGTGCCATTGCTCGCGGGGACCGATGACAAGCTCAGCGCCAGTGATGGCCTGACTCACGGCCTCGAAGTATTAGGCGTCATTGCGATTGTGGTGGTGGGCGGCCGTTATCTGCTGCGGCCGGTGTTCCGTATTGTGGCCAAGACAAAAATCCAGGAGGTGTCCACGGCGACCGCATTGCTGGTGGTCATCGGTACCGCGTGGTTAATGGATCTGGTGGGTGTGTCCATGGCGCTGGGCGCTTTCCTCGCCGGTCTGCTGCTGGCCGACTCCGAGTACCGTCACGAGCTGGAGTCACAGATCGAGCCCTTCAAAGGGCTGCTGCTCGGGTTGTTTTTCATGAGCGTCGGCATGGGCGCCAACCTGAGCCTGCTGCTCAGCGAGCCGCTTGTTGTGCTGGGGCTGACGCTGCTGCTGATCTTCATCAAACTGCCACTGCTGTTTGTTGTTGGTCGTCTGGCGGGTGGGCTGGGTAAACAAAGCGCTTTACGACTGGGTATCGTGCTCGCCGCGGGCGGTGAGTTCGCCTTTGTGGTGTTCCAGATCGGCAGTGATCAGGGCCTGTTTGACGCACGCCTATACGACACGCTGGTGTTGACCATCACCTTGTCCATGGCGCTGACCCCACTGTTGCTGCTGGGAATTGCCCACTGGCTCAAGCCCAAGCCGGTTACCGTGGAAGTGCCGGACGAATACCGGGATATCAATACCGATTCACCTCGGGTGGTCATTGCGGGCATGGGCCGAATGGGCCAGATCGTGGCGCGGATTCTACGGGCGCAGAATATCCCCTTCGTAGCGCTTGATACGGCAGTGGAGTCCATCGAGTTTTCTCGCAGCTTCGGCAATGTTCCGGTGTTCTATGGAGACCCGTTGCGCCCGGAAATCCTTCGCGCGGCAAAAGTCGAACAGGCCGAGTTTTTCATCATTGCGACTGATGATCCCGACATCAATATCAAGACGGCCGAACTGGTCAACAAGCTGTATCCGAACATCAAGATCATCGCTCGTGCCCGTAACAGGCAGCACGTGCATCGCCTGCTTGATGTCGGGGCTCAGGCAGTGCGGGAAACGTTTTATTCCAGCCTGGAAATGAGTCGACGTACGCTGGTAGGTCTGGGCCTGAGCCAGACCCAGGCTGATGCGCGTATCAGCCGCTTCAAACGTCACGATGAACAGGTTCTGGCAGCGCAACATCTGGTCTATGACGATGCAGCGAAGGTGTTGCAGACGGCTCGCGAAGCCAGGAAAGAACTGGCTCAGTTGTTTGAGGCAGACCAACAGGAAGAGGAAGCCGGAAAGGATTGATCGCGAATGCGATCGCTTTTAAAGCTTTTGCATGTCGTGCCACGAATTTCGTAACGACGCGAGACAAGCGTCGGCAGGCCGAGTGGAGGTGTCGTGGTGGGGTGCGCTCGGCATGGATGCCGAGCGAGCGCCGTTGGGCCATGGATGGCCCGTCGGCGCGTCGCCCCACCACGGCACCGGAAGGAGGGAACCGCCGCGAAGCGGGGGCCGGACGTCAGCGTAAAATGGTTTCGCCCCTTTGCCGTAACAAAGGGGCCCGGCCGTTAGGACGGAACAAATATCAGCAGCGCAGCAATTGCCACTGATTCAATGCACCTCAATAGCATTCCAACACCGATGCAATCGGTTTACGCATACGGCCCATCCCAATATCGTCCATGCATGCCCAGCTTTCTCTTCAGGCTTTTAGGCAGACGTTTTTCCTGCTTGCTGAGTTTGTAAGCAACCAATTTGGCAGCATTGCGTATGAACGACAGTGGCCAAAGCAGAAAACGCCGGGGGCCGAGGAACTTGAGTTCTGATTTGACGTAACGCATCCCCTCCCCGGCCACGCCACCAAAGGCTTCGTAGATCCAGGCCTCGCGAGACTGAAACACGCCAATATCAAAGTAGCGTCGAAACTCTTCCCACACGGTGTAGTTGTGCGAGTGACGGCACACGGCCGAGCCTTCGTAGGCGACCTTCCAGCCGGCCAGAAGCATTTTGGCTGTCACGTACATATCTTCAGAAAGGATCACATGCGGCGGGAAACCACCGACATCCAGCAAGGCTTCGCGACGATAGGCCGCAAACGAGTTGGACATGAACGGTGTTTTGATGCCGAGTACCGGAGCATCTTCCAGAGTCTTGATCTGTGAGACCGGCGGGTAGTTGAACAGGCGAGCATGCTGCGCGAGCAAGCTGGCATCTTTGTGAGGCAACTGACGCCCGCAGACAGCGCCCACCTTCGGGTCAGCGAAAGGCAGCAAAATATTGGCAATGGCCTCGACGTCCTCGACGTACGCGTCCTGAGTCATATAGACATAGACGTCGTAATCGGGATTGAACTCAACCATCATTTGCCGTGTGCCGCCGTGGTTGAAATCCTTGCTGTCGACACGGATCACATTGGCGCAACGCGAACGCGCCAACTCAAGGGTTCCATCACGGGAACTCGAATCGACAATCAGCGTGTCAAAAACCGCTGTCTGAGTTGCCAGAGAATCCAGTAAACGCTGTAAATCATTTCGCCCGTTATAGGTCGGGATGACACAAGCCACTCTCAAAGACGGCATAACAAAACTCCAGGGCGAAATCCGAATGCCCAAATTGTCAGCGCTTTTGAGGGTAGCTCATGCCTTGCAGATAGACCATGCGGATGGGTGAAAACGCAATCAGCCGAGCACTTCACTCAAAGGAATGAAGTTGACCCATTCCCCCTCTGCCACTGTACGGCCCTCGCGCACCTCGATCAGGCCGTCGGCCCAGGCTGCACTGCGCAACACCCCGGAGCTCTGGTTTTTATAAAACACCGCGCGCCCCTCCTCCAGTCTTCCGCGCAGATACTCACGGCGGTTACCGGGCTTGGTCCAGGCAAAACCGGCCGGTACCGGAAATTGTAACGGCGTGACCGCAGCGACACCCTGACGACGCAACAGGTAAGGACGGGCCAACAGAGCAAAGGTCACCAGCGTCGAGGCGGGATTGCCTGGCAAACCAATCACCGGCACTCCCCGAAAATGACCGAACGTCAGGGGTTTCCCGGGCTTGATCGCCAGCTTCCATAACGAAAGCTCGCCCTCTTCGCGCAACGCGTGCCCGAGAAAATCAGCTTCGCCCACAGAAACGCCGCCAGTCGAAAGGATCAGATCTACGTCGTTGAGCGCACCCAACGCTGTGCGCGTCTTCTCCAGATCGTCGGGCAGAATCCCGGCATCGACTACCTCGCACTCCAGCCGTTTCAGCCAGCTGCACAACAGCACACGATTGCTGTTGTAGATCTGCCCCGGCCCCAACGGCTGCCCCGGTTCAATCAACTCGTCACCGGTGGAGAGAACGGCCACCCGCAACCGTCTGACCACTTGCAACCCGGCCAGTCCTAAAGAAGCCGCCAACCCGAGTTCAATCGGCCCCAGGCGTGTGCCGGCGGCCAGCAATTTGTCGCCCGTAAGAGTCTCCTGGCCTTGAGGACGAATATTCTGACCGACCTGCAGGGTTTCGATGAACCCGACACGCTGATCAGCGAACACTTCAGCGTTCTCCTGCATTTCGACGCAGTCGGCGCCCTCAGGAACCGGCGCGCCGGTAAAAATCCGCGCGCAAGTACCAGGAGCCAATGGCTCCGGAGCCTGCCCGGCAAAGATTCGCTGACTGACGATCAGAGGCTCACCGTTCCAGTCAGACTGGCGCAAGGCGTAACCGTCCATGGCGCTGTTTGGCCAAGGCGGCAGATCAAGCGTCGCAATCATGTCCTGCGCCAGTACGCGTCCCTGAGCCTGAGCCAGAGGAACGGCTTCGGACTCGGTTACAGGTGCGGCTTCAGCCATTTCCAGCAAACGTGCCAGCGCTTGCTCGACCGGCATCAAGGGCTTGCTCATTGGCTTGTCATCCACGCGTTGCACAGGGTTCGGCCTGCTTCAGGTGTGGGACGAAATTGCAGGGACGGAAACGGTTGTCCAGTTGCTGGGCGAGAATGCCATCCCAGCCGGTACGCACCGCATTGGTCGAGCCGGGCAGGCAGCACACCAGCGTACCGTTAGCCAGTCCTGCCAATGCGCGGGACTGGATCGTCGATGTACCGATGTCCGGCACCGAGATCTGACGAAACAGCTCGCCGAAACCATCGACCTGTTTGTCCAGCAGGCAGGCAACCGCTTCCGGCGTGCTGTCACGACCGGTGAAACCTGTACCGCCAGTAATCAACACGACCTGCACTTCATCATCGGCAATCCAGCCAGCGACCTTCGCGCGGATCTTGTACAGATCATCCTTGAGCAGAACGCGCTCGATCAGGCTGTGACCGGCCTCAGTCAGGCGGTCGACAAACATCTGGCCAGAGGTGTCAGTTTCCCGGGTGCGGGTGTCACTGACCGTTAAAACAGCAATATTCAGCGGTACAAAGGGGGTGTCAGCCTTGGCTTTCATCGCTCAATCCACAGTTGTAGGGAAAACAGGCCGGTGTTATATCACAGCACTCCTTTTCCCTGCTTCGGTCGAGCCCCCTCATGCCTGATGTCATTCCCCTTCCCGCCTGTTCGATCCTGCTGCTGGCGGGCGGTCAAGGTCAGCGTATGGGCGGTCGGGATAAAGGCTTGATCCTGTGGCGGGGCGAACCACTGATACAGCATCTGCATCGTCTGACCCGGCCGTTGACCGACGACCTGGTTATCTCCTGCAATCGCAACCTTGAACACTATGCGATTTACGCTGACCGACTGGTGCAGGATGGCAACGACGAGTTTCACGGACCATTCGCGGGCATACGCGCAGCCCTGCCGCTTGCGCACCATTCACATCTGCTGGTGCTGCCCTGCGACGTGCCATTGATCGACCACTCATTGCTGCAGAGCCTGCGGAAAACAGCGTTCGAACACCCGGAGCAACCGGTCATGGTACGCAGTGGAACACACTGGCAACCGCTGCTTTGCATGATCCCGACTCTCCACGCCAAGGCCTTTGAAGCCGCCTGGCTGAGCGGTGAGCGCAGCCCGCGCAGGGTCATGGAGCAACTTCATGCCGTCGCCGTGCAATGTGAGGCTGACGATCCGCGGCTGGCCAACCTCAATACTCCGGACCTGCTGACCCGGACCACCGGCTGACCCAAGCCTTGCGCAGCGACTAATATTCATTGAACTTGCTGAAGCCAGCTACGTCTTAACGTCAGTTAACCAAGAATCGACCAGGAGACACCGTAATGAACCAACGGACCCTTCCCGCTGCCTTTTTGCTCGCACTGGGCCTCGCATCGCTTGCCGGCTGTGCATCGCCGACCGTGATCACCCTGACCGATGGCCGGGAAATTCAGGCCGTCGATACGCCCAAGTATGATGAAGATTCGGGCTTCTACGAGTTCAAGCAACTGGATGGCAAGGAAACTCGCGTCAACAAGGATCAAGTGCGTACCGTCAAGGACCTCTGATCTGACTGCGGTGTAGTAGATGTAAAAAAACCCGCCAAGTGCGGGTTTTTTATCGGTTACGGAAAATACCGGATTACCAGTCCAGACGAATCTCGCTGTGAAATTGCCGCGACTGCCCTGTGACCGGATCGCAAAAACGCAAGCTTTGGGCCAGCAGCTTCAAGGGTCTGGCGTAATCATCCACCGCGTCCTTGATCACATCGGGGTAAAAAGGATCATTGCAGATACCAGCCCCCAGCGCAGCCATATGCACCCGCAACTGGTGTTTCTTGCCTGTCACCGGGTACAACCCGTAACGCCAAAGATCGCCGTTGCGTTCGCAAACCTCCATGGCGGTCTCGGTATTACTGGCGCCGGGCCCTTCCTGCATGCGAAAGAAAGGCTCGCCATCGATCAACCGGCTTTTATGCACGCGGGGGAATTCGATACCCGGTAACGCAGGCGCAATGGCTTCATAACGCTTGTCGATCTGGCGGGTCGGGAACAGTGACTGGTAAGCAGAACGGGTCTGCTTGTTGGCAGAAAAAAGCACCAGCCCTGCGGTGTGCCTGTCAATGCGATGCAACGGCACCAGATCAGGATTATCCAGTCGACGGATCAAACGGCGCAGCAATGTCTGCTCGACGTACTCTCCCGCGGGCGTGACAGGCAGGAAGTGAGGTTTATCGGCGACCACCAGGTGCTCGTCCGCATAGAGAATGGATTCCAGAACCGGAATGGGCGTTTCGTTAGGGACTTCACGGAAGTAGTGAATGCGCAGCCCTTCCCTGTAAGCCAGGTCCGCTGCTACAGGTTTACCGTTGGCATCCAGCACACGCCCCCTGGCCATACGATCAAGCCACTGCTCGCGACTGATGGCGCGGAAATGCGCGCACAGGCAATCAAGTACAGTCCCCCACGTGCCTGGGGGTAGATAAAGAGTGCTCGCCTGGCTGTTGGCGGCAGAAAACACAGACTCGGACATACTGGGGCTCTTGGGGAAAGGCTCTTGGGACTGCTCTTGATGAGCCGCAGGCATTATCACCCAAGAGCCTGTCCATCGCGAATCGGCGGAGCGTATCAGATCACGCCGCACGCAACCCGATCACCACCACCCCCTAGAGGTTTGGGCATATCAGAATGGTTATCTGCGCCCGCATGGATCATCAGTGCATGGCCTTTGACGTCCTTGAGCTTTTTCAAACGAGGTGCAAGAACCGGATAGTTGGCCATGCCGTCTTCAGTGACGTAGATCGCTGGCAGGTCACCCAGGTGACCGTTGGCGTAAGGCCCCAGATGCTTGCCGGTCTTTTTCGGGTCCCAATGTCCACCGGCCGCCTGAGCGGCAATTTTTACACCGTCTTTGGTAGCCGTATCGCAGCTGGCATTTTCGTGGATATGAAAGCCATGAACACCCGCCGGCAAAGTTGTCAGGCTAGGCGTGAAAAGCAGACCGTATTCGGTTTCCGTGATGATGACTTCGCCGATCGGCTTCGCTGCGTCCGTAGTACTGACCAGATTCATCGGAACCGATAACGAATCGGCGAGGGCTGTATTCAGAGAAAAAGCGCCAAAAAGGCCAAGCCAGAGATAAGGTTTCATCATTCGTCCATTTGCTGAGAAAAGTGCAAGGCAGCCAGAAAAGCCTGCCCGGATGAAGGTTTACCTAGTCTTGTACACGCTCAGCGGCGCAAAAGTTCCACTCAATTCGTGTACGGATGTTTGCCAGTAGTCTGCGATGCCCTCATCCCAAGCCATCAGGGCTTAAAGGAAATGTGAATCTGTTGGCGCGGTCAGGTCGCGCACCTACGATAAAAAGCTGACAACCCGCTCCACACTGAACGGCCAGTCGAGTTCGGCGCCGGTATCGATACGACGCAAGACAGGGATACGCAAGCCATAGGTCTCGACCAGATGCTCGCTATCCCCGATGTCTACCAGCTCAACCAAAAGCCCATGCTCCACCAGCGGCATCAACTCTGCTTCCGCGACTTCACAAAGATGGCACCCCAAGGTGCCGAACAACTGGCATTCAGGAGGCATGCGGGTGACCCTCAAGACAGGAAATTAGCAGCCATTTTAGTCTTGCAGCAGAGGGTCGTCGAGAAAGGCGCGGATGCCACGCCCAGGAGCAGAACTCAAAGCGGGGCCTCGGGAACCCGCCAGTCAGGCGCCCTGAAGACTTGTTCAGCGCCGGATATACGCATTGATATACGGTCCAGAATTGATTCTGCGGTGTACTTGGGCGTGGTCGTATTGAAGGCAATCAGCAGCAACCCCACCAGCAAGGCTGCAGAAGGAATTCTGCCCGGCTGGATGTTCTCCAGACCCAACAAAAAAAGGCAGGCTGCCAACGAGCCCAACAAAGCGCCAGCGACAGCTTCAGGCAACGGATGAATGAATGGCGCAACGCAGTAGATGCTGAACATCCAGCCTACCGCCAATCCGAGTGCTGCTGCGGGCCAGCTCAGTCGCGGATGCACCTGACGGGCGAGCAGACTCAAGCCCACCGTGAGTACCAGGCAGGTATTCATCGCATGGCCGCTCAAGACATAAATGCCCAGGCTCTCCAGTGCCACGCCCCAGCCTTTGAAAAGGATTTTACTGACCGCCACGATCGAGTAGACCGCGAACACTGTGGCGACCCACAGCAGTGCCGAGCGCCGCGAACGGGTCATCCATAGCCAGCCGGTGATAACCAGTGCGGCAGGCAGCATCACGGTGATGCCGCCGTAAGGGGTAATTGACGCGAGCTGTATATCCAACTGTCACTCCAACAGGGAGTTGCCGCCAAAATTCTACTGCGCCCGCTCCAGGCTAGATGAGCGAGCTCGAAAGTATTTGCGGGCAAAGGTATTGGCCCGATCCAGCACCGGCTTCTCGAAACAGCGATAACCGACCCAGCCGTAACATAGCACCGCACACATCATCAGTGCGCAGAAGAAAATGTTGTCCATCAGGCTGCCGGGCCAACCGCCCAACAATTGCCAGATACGCCCGATAACGCCCAGCACCAATAGATGTGACAGGTAGACGGTGTAAGACATGTCGCCGATTGACACCAGCCCCTTTGGCATCGAAACATGCCCGCGACGCTCCAGCAACGCCAGCGCGAAAACCAGCGTAGCGAACACCACACCGACTATCACCATCCTCGACAAGCCGTGGCCTTCAAACAACCCGTAAGCGCCTATAACCGGAATACCCAGCAGCACCGCCGCAGCCAAAAGCCCCCAGACTGCGGAACCGGGGATACGCGCGCTGTTCGGGCTATAGAAGAACAGGGCCAGTAATGCTCCGGCGATGAACTCCAGCGCATACGGGTGAAGGATCACCGCCAGCACCGGCGAATACTCCTGCCAATCCTCCAGCGTATTGAACACCAGCAACACCAAGGCCCAGGTAGCAAGCAGCAATGGCAAGCTGCGCTCTTTGAAAAACAGCAAAACACTGAAAACCAGGTAGAACCACAACTCGAACACCAGCGACCACGCCACCATCACCAGCAGCACCTTGTCACTGGGCAGGAGCAGGAATGACCGCCACAGGTTCGACTCCCCGTGAGCACTGTTGACCATTCCTGGCTGAACCAGATAAACCACCAGGGTGATGAAAAAATACAACCAATACGTGGGGTAAATACGCGATACGCGATTGAACAGAAAACGCTGCCGTTCAACGCTGCTCTGAAACCGCCCACGGCTGACGATCACCATCACGAAACCACTGATGACAAAAAACAGATCAACACCTAACTGAAAAAAATCCAGCCAGCCCGGCAAAAGCCTGTCGCCCCCCGAGTACTTCAGTTCGACGGCCGTCATGTGGAAAAGCACCACGCCCAGCACTGCAAGGCCCCTCAGCCCTTGAAGGGAATACAACCGCTCCATGTCACTCTCCAGCCCATGCCTGAACGCCACTGAACGGCGACAGTACTGCCATGATTTGCCAAAAGCCCCCTGCTAAAGAGGTATCTCTTTCAGCGAGTGAACCTGCGGGCTGCCGTCAAGACGATACCCCACGATTCAGCGTCGGGGTACAGCATAGCCAAATCCAGTCCATATGAGGCCACGTCTTGAAGGCGCCGCAACAAACCGCATCCGTCAGGACATGCCCCGAGACAGAGCGGGTAAAATCGTGGAAACTCCGGGCACAGCACGCTTGCGTCCAGGTCAAATCTGCTCCAGTGCGCGCTCCTGATCAGCGCACAGCAAATGGCCACGCACCAACACACCGCAAAACCGGCTCATACGGATACCTGGATTTGATGTGGCATTGAAGTGAACCTTCAGCAAGCCCCTGGACTCGAAAGCCCATACGCACCTAATGGAGAGAAAAATGGCACGCCAAACAGCACAGAACGCCCAGGAAATCTTGATGGCTGACTTTCAGGTCCTGGTTGCCGATACGGAAAAGCTTCTGGAACACACCGCCTCATTGGCAGGCGAGCAAGCCGACGAACTGCGCAGCCAGATCAATGAAAGTCTGCTGCGTGCACGCGAAACGCTGAAACTCACCGAAGAATCTCTTCGTGAGCGAGGCAAGGCCGCCGTCGTAGCCACCGAAGATTACGTACAAACCAACCCATGGCAGTCAGTAGGCATCGCCGCTGGCGTTGGTTTCCTGATTGGCCTGCTGGCCACAAGGCGCT
Organism: Pseudomonas viridiflava; assembly: GCF_900602065.1. Taxonomy (GTDB): domain Bacteria; phylum Pseudomonadota; class Gammaproteobacteria; order Pseudomonadales; family Pseudomonadaceae; genus Aquipseudomonas. The sequence continues at coordinate 86,988 of NZ_UWFN01000209.1, forward strand.
AACGATTATGGCTCCGGGAACTGAATCCGGTCAGGCATCAGACCAGACCTCATCGTCGCCACGGCGACTGGGCGCGGCTGTTCTCGGACTGCTGCACAGTCATGTGGAATTGTTCGGCATTGAACTTCAGGAGCAGAAGGCCCGCACCTTGAGCCTGCTCTTGTTCGCCGGCCTGGCGCTTGTGTTTGCCCTGTTGCTGCTGACGGGGCTGTCGGCGCTCCTGCTAATCGTGTTGTGGGACAGCTATCGTCTGGCCGGCATTATCGGCCTGTGCGTGTTCTATACGTTGTGTGCGCTGTTTTGCGCCCTGCGTCTCAAAGCTGCCATATTCGACGAGTCCTCGCCATTCAACGCGACACTCGAAGAATTGGCTAATGACCGTGAGCGATTGATGCGATGAGCCTGCCTGAATCTCACCAGAAACACTCCCGTCGCGAATTGCGCAAAGCGCTGGTTCGCTTGCGTATGGAAATGCACCGCCAGGAAATCCGGCAGGAGTCGAACAATCTTCTCCAGCCGTTGCGAAGGGTTCGCGGCATGGGCACCGACTGGCAAGGCGCACTGGGAATCAAGCATGCTCCTTTGTGGGGTATGGGTGTCGTTTCGCTGCTGGGCTTCCTTGGTGGTAAAGGTGCGAAAGGCTCGCGCCCTGGCGGCCTGACCCGGATCATCAAACTCGGTGTAAGCCTGTTGCCGGTTATCAGGATGGCGCTGGGTTCGTCCCGAAAACGCTAGTGGCAATTGGCTGCGTTCTTGCAAGCAGCACCTCCCTGTCAAGTTGGATGGATGGCTTCAGATTTCACTGAAGCCATCCATTTTGCTGTGGAAATTTTGATTTCAACTGCCGAGTTTACTGAGGAGGCCATGTGATTGATGGGCAACCTATTGCCTGCTTTCAGCCGTTCATTGATACCGCTACTGGCCGTATTGCTGGTGTTGAAGCATTGGGCCGCGTACGAAAGGACGACGGCCAGTTAAAGTCAGTGGGCCCGCTGTTCGCGGACCCGAAAATGCCTGCCGCTGCATTACGCCGCCTGGATCGTATTATCCGCGACGACGCTCTGAGCCGATTGCATCAGGCGCCTGACGACTGGTTTCTGAGCCTGAATATCTCACCCCGGTGGATCTCTCGCCTGCGCCCCGGGCAGCCTTTGCCCAGCCTCAAGCAACTGCAACGAAACGCTGTAGAACCGCAGCGCATCGTGTTTGAAATCACAGAACTGGATGGCAACAGCCAGCGACTCGCGGAAGTAGTCAGCCGTTACCGCGAGGCTGGTGCACGAATCGCCATCGATGATTTCGGTGCTGGCTACTCGCAACTGGACCGGGTGCTCGCTTTGCAGCCCGACATACTCAAGCTTGATATGCGTTTGTTTCAGGCGGCAGCGAAAGGCGGGCCAAGCAGCGATATTGTCAAAGCGCTGGCCCAGATGGCGGAAAAAACCGGTTGCTGGATTATCGCCGAAGGAGTCGAAACGGAAGCCGAATTACACTTTGCCCTCGAGTGCGGCGCACGTTACGTCCAGGGCTTTCTGTTTGCTCCCGGCGAGCAGACATTCTTCGAGCCGGATGCGTTCGTTGAACAATTTGCCCGACTGCGCGACCGCTACGTGCAAAAAAAGCTGGCGGAGCGGGCACTGGTCATGGGCCTGCGCCAGCAACTCACTTCGTTGATGTCCATCCTGCAACGCTGGGACCAGAGTTCACTTGACCAATTGCCGCAATTGCACGACTACCCTTGGCTACTGCGCTTCTACCAATGCGACCGGCACGGTACTCAGCTCACGCCCAATCTGGAATGGCGCAACGGTGAATGGCAATCCGATACCGCCTACATTGGCCACAACTGGTCCTGGCGTCCCTATTTCTATCATTTACTTGCCGAGGGCTGGCACGAGCGCCGCCTGATCCTCTCCAATACCTATCGAGACGCTACCACCAACCAGTATTGCCTGACCGCTGGACAGTTTTTCGACAACGACCAACGCATTCTCTTGATCGATGTCGACGCAGCGGGTTTCTGACCCCCTTGCAGCCGGGTCTTCGAACCCGGAAGCTAGGCAGTCTTTACCGACGGAGTAAACGCCTTGGATTGGCAAACCCTGCTCAACCGCGAACGACTTGGCAAAACCCTGCACAGCCCGGAAGAACTGGGGCGCAGTCCTTTCCATAAAGATCATGACCGAATCATTTTTTCCGGAGCATTTCGCCGCCTCGGGCGCAAGACACAAGTTCATCCCGTGTCGAGCAACGATCACATTCATACGCGCCTGACCCACTCGCTGGAAGTCAGTTGCGTCGGTCGTTCACTGGGGATGCGGGTCGGTGAAACGCTGCGTAGTGCCCTGCCCGACTGGTGTGATCCAAGTGATCTGGGCATGGTTGTGCAGTCGGCCTGTCTGGCCCACGACATTGGCAATCCTCCGTTCGGTCATTCCGGCGAAGACGCCATCCGTAACTGGTTCAAACAAGCTGCGGGCCGGGGCTGGCTCGATGCGATGAGTGAGGTAGAACGCGACGACTTCCTCAATTTCGAAGGTAATGCCCAGGGCTTTCGAGTCCTGACGCAACTGGAATATCACCAGTTCGACGGTGGCACACGGCTGACCTACGCCACCCTCGGCACCTACCTTAAATACCCATGGACGGCTCGCCACGCGGACTCCCTGGGCTACAAGAAACACAAGTTTGGCTGCTACCAGAGCGAGCTGCCGATTCTGGAACAGATCGCGCAAAAACTGGGGCTGCCGCAACTTGAGGAGCAGCGCTGGGCGCGACATCCACTGGTCTATCTGATGGAAGCCGCAGACGACATCTGTTATGCCCTGATCGACCTCGAAGACGGCTTGGAGATGGAGTTGCTTGAGTATGCAGAGGTGGAATCGCTGCTGCTGGGGCTGGTCGGCGATGATTTGCCTGACACCTATCGCCAACTGGGTCCTGATGACTCACGTCGGCGCAAACTGGCGATCCTGCGTGGCAAAGCCATTGAGCATCTGACCAACGCTGCTGCGAGGGCCTTCGTCGAACAGCAGGACGCATTACTGGCCGGTACGCTCAGTGGCGATCTGGTCGAGCACATGCATGGCCCCGCAAAGCGCTGTGTGCTGAGCGCCAAGGACATGGCACGCAAGAAAATCTTTCAGGACAAGCGCAAGACCCTGCACGAGATAGGCGCCTACACCACACTGGAGATACTGCTCAACGCTTTCTGCGGTGCCGCACTGGAACAGTTCGGCGGCCGGGCACCCTCTTTCAAGCACAGGCGCATTCTCGACCTGCTGGGCAACAATGCTCCCGATCCTGATGCACCATTGCATGCATCATTCCTGCGCATGATCGACTTTATTGCCGGGATGACCGACAGCTATGCCAGTGAGATGGCCAGGGAAATGACCGGGCGCTCAAGCCCTATGTAAAGCAGACACTGCCGCCCGGCGTTTTTTAACGAGTGGGCGGCAGCACCTTTCTCAGCAGCAAATCGCCGGCAACTTCAGACGCGTCCTACATTTTTTTAGGAATCGTCTTATCGCAAATGATTTCGTGCCTGCGTGATACTCCGCCGCTTGATAGCCATTACTGGCCGCCTCCACTTACTCGCTCACTGGCCATCGTCGATGCTGCCCGACGCCTGCAGCTGTGCGCCGATCAGCGTCCGTGCTGCGCCAGTTTCTGCCGGACTACCTGATGTTTAAACACAACTTACGCATTCTGCTTGTGGAAGATCACCCCTTCCAACTCATTGCCACACAGATACTTCTGAATAATCTGGGGTACTTTCTGTTAACCCCTGCCCTCACTGCAGCGGAGGCCATACAAGCCATCCAGCGCAGCGCCGAGCCATACGATCTGCTGCTTTGCGACCAGTGCCTGCCCGACGGAGAGGGTTTCGACATCATCGAACAGGCCTTCGAGGCAGGAATGGCGCGATGCGCGGTCGTTCTGAGCGGCCTGGACACACCTCAATTGCAGGCCCTCGAACAACTGGCGACTCAACGCGGACTCCCTTTGCTCGGCTGTCTGAGCAAGCCGCTACACGGCCCCGACCTCTCCCGGCTGATGGCGTTGCGCTTCCCGGACAGCTAACCGCTCCCTTGCGCACAAACCGTACTGACGGACGCGAACACGACCGAACTCGACACCCTTTTAGTCTGTAGTGAACTATGCTGGTAAAACTACTGAAAGCGTATAAACAGCGTGTAGGTTAATTCCCAATCGCAATAAACAACATGATCATCAGCACCAAGCCGCACACTCTATTTGCGCCCAAATTAAACATTACGCATCACAAAAACGAGTTCCCGCGTGCTCCAATACTCTAATTACTGTAGGAACTTTCCTATATATCATCTATCGCCGGGTCTCTTCATGTGCCTGCCCGAACATCTGAGCTAAGGTGCGCGCTTTCCTCGCATCTTGTATGGATTGAACTATGAACTCAGTTTTTATCATCGATGACCATCCGGTCATTCGTCTTGCCGTAAGAATGCTCCTGGAAAACGAAAACTACGAAGTCGTGGGCGAGACGGATAATGGTGTGGATGCCATGCAAATGGTCCGCGAATGCATGCCCGACCTGATCATTCTGGACATCAGCATTCCCAAGCTGGACGGCCTGGAGGTACTGGCCCGCTTCAACTCTATGGGGCTTGCCTCGAAAATCCTGGTGCTGACCTCACAAACCCCGAGCCTGTTCGCTATTCGTTGCATGCAGTCAGGCGCCGCCGGTTATGTCTGTAAACAGGAAGACCTGAGCGAATTGCTCAGTTCGGTGAAAGCAGTATTATCCGGCTACAATTACTTCCCAAGTCAGGCACTGACTCCGCCCAGCGGAGAAAATGGTCAGCCCAGTGAAATAGAGCTGTTCAAACTGGTCAATGACCGCGAACTGATGGTATTGCAGTTGTTCGCTCAGGGACGAACGAACAAGGAAATTGCCAAAGGCATGTTTCTCAGCAACAAAACGGTCAGCACTTACAAAACGCGCCTGATGCAGAAACTCAGGGTCAAAACCCTGGTAGAACTAATCGAGATGGCAAAACGCAACGCGCTAGTGTGAGGAACAGGATGTCCAAGCGCTTTAATTACTATTTGATCCTGACCACGAGCATTTGCCTTGGCATCGGGTGGCAGACCGCTGTCGTTGCGGCCGAACTGTATACCTTGCTGGGTCGCTCCAGCATCGGGCATATGGAACTGCAGCTGGATAAAACGCAATGGCAGTGGATACGCAACAAGCGCGAACTGGTTCTGGGGACTTCGGCCCCTGACTATCCGCCATTTGACATGACACTTACCGGTCGGGATTACGAAGGGCTTACCGCTGACTATGCGAGCATTATTTCCAGAGCGCTGGACCTGCCTTTCAGAGTCCTTCGCTTTGAGTCCAGACAAGCCGCCATTGCGGCCCTGGCGACAGGGCAGATAGACCTGCTGGGCAGCGCGAACGGTTTTGAAGCGACCGACCGTAACATCAAGCTTTCAACGCCCTATGCCGTGGATCAGCCGGTGCTTGTCACACGGATTGGCGAGACACGCGCACTCACTGACGGCCTGGCGGAAATGCGCCTGAGCATGATGTACCACTATTTGCCGCCCGAAGACGTCCAGAAGCTTTACCCCAAAACGGCAGTGAAAACCTATCCATCGTTTCAAAGCGCGATCAATGCCGTTGCGTTCAATCAGGCGGATGTCTTTCTCGGAGACACCATTTCCACCCAATACATGATCAACAAGGGCTACCTCAACAATATCCAGATGGCCAATTTCAGCCGGCATGAGCCTGATGGTTTCAGCTTCGCGGTAGGTGGCGAAAACAGTCAGTTGCTGGACATCATCAACGCCACTCTCAAAGCCATTCCGGTCGAAGAACGCATCGCAATTTCAAAACGCTGGGGTGCCAGCGACTTGATGCTGACGGATCAGAAGCTCCAGTTGACCCAGCGCGAAGAACGCTGGATCGAACAGCATCCGGCCGTCAGGGTTGTCATCAACGAGTCCTATGCGCCACTGACGTTTTTTGATGCCAGTGGCAATTTTCGCGGGATAACCGCTGACTTGCTTGAACTGGTGCGCCTGCGTACCGGTTTACGTTTCGAGATCACCCGCGCGCCCAGCATGGCCGACGTGATGAGTCAGGTCAGCCAGGGTCAGGCGGACCTGATCGGCGCGCTGATTTCCAGCGAGGAGCGAGAGGATCAATTCAGTTTCAGTCGCCCCTACCTGGACAACTCATTCGTGCTGGTCACGCGTAAATGGCCAGAGAACTCGATCAATCTGGATCAGATGAGCGGTAAGCGGGTCGCAATCCCGATGGGCAGCCCAATCATGGCGTTCCTGCGACGTGAGTTTCCGGCGGTGGTCCCCATAGAAGTTGACAACCCGTTTCAAACGCTGGAAATGCTTGCCCAAGGGAGGGTCGAAGCTGCAATTACCTCGCTGGTAAGCGCTAACTATTTCCTGGCATCGGGGATTTTCGAGAACAGGTTACAGATCACGACGACTGTCGGTGACAAACCGGCTTTGATTGCGATGGCCACTTCCCGCAAAGCGACTGAGCTGAGCAGTATTCTTGATAAAGCGTTGTTGAGCATCGCGCCCCAGGAGCTCGCGACGATCAACAATCGCTGGCGGTCTTTCACCCCTGCCGGAGGCAACTGGCAGGATTACCAGCGACAGATTTACCAGATTATATTGGGTGCAGGTCTGCTGTTACTGGGCTCTCTGGCCTGGAACGCCTACATGCGACGCCAGATCAAAAAGCGCGAGCAGGCCGAACGGGCCTTGAACGACCAGTTCGAGTTCATGAGAGCACTGGTCAATGGCAGTCCGCACCCTATCTATGTGCGCGACCGCGAAGGTTTGCTGCGCATGTGCAATGACAGCTACCTGAAGGCTTTTGATGCTCGACGTGAAGACATCCTCGACAAAAGTGTCACTGAAGGCGTCCTGAGCAATGTTTTCGAGGCCAGGGAGTTTGCCAGCGATTATCAGCAGGTCATGGCCAGCAATAGTCCGAAAATTCTTGATCGCACGCTGCAGATTGGTGAGCGACAACTCACGATATACCACTGGATTCTGCCCTTCCGGGACTCACTGGGCGAGGTAAAAGGCATTATTGGCGGCTGGATCGATATCAGCGAACGTCGGCGACTGATTGAGGACCTGCGCGCCGCCAAGGATCAGGCGGATAACGCCAACCGAGCAAAAAGTACCTTCCTCGCCACCATGAGTCATGAGATACGAACGCCGATGAATGCGGTGATCGGCATGCTGGAACTGGCGCTCAAGCGCGCTGACCAGGGCCACCTTGACCGGCCGGCCGTCGAGGTCGCCTACAGCTCGGCCAAGGACCTGCTGGAACTGATCGGGGACATCCTTGACGTCGCACGTATTGAATCCGGTCGCCTGACCTTGAGCCCTGAACGCGCCAACCTGCGTCAATTGGTTGAGTCCGTGGTCCGCGTGTTCGACGGGCTGGCCCGACAAAAGAGCCTCAGCCTTCTGCTCGATCTGGACAGCGGCATCAATACCGACGTCCTGGTCGACCCGCTGCGCTTCAAACAGATTCTTTCCAACCTGATCAGCAACGCGATCAAATTCACTGAAAAGGGCCAGATCAAAATCACCCTGCAAACCGAAAGCGAGGCCGATCCACGACAGTTGCAATTACATGTCCGGATTCAAGACACCGGCATCGGTATCAGCAAGGCAGACCTTCAGCGGCTGTTCGAGCCTTTTGCCCAGGCTGACGACAACGGTCAACAGGCACGCACCGGAGCCGGTCTGGGGCTGGTGATCTGTCGTAGCCTGTGCGAGATGATGGGCGGCACGCTGGAATTGAGCAGTGAGCAAGGTCAGGGCACACAGGTCAACATGACCTTCAGCCTCACCACACTGGAGCCTCTGGCAATATCCCCCGAACACCCTGCAAGCGCTGCACAGGCCAACGCTGCGCTGAATATTCTGGTAGTCGACGACCATCCAGCGAACTCCTTACTGCTCTGCCAGCAACTTGAGTTTCTTGGGCATCGCTGTGCTGTGGCGGAGCATGGTGCACAAGGCCTGGACCTCTGGCTGGCAGGCCATTTCGACGTTGTCGTAACTGATTGCAATATGCCGATCATGAATGGCTATGACCTGACCCGGGCAATCCGAAATCAGGAACAAGCGTCCCGCCGGCCACCCTGCACCGTTCTGGGATTCACCGCCAATGCTCAACCGGAGGAGAAGCAGCGATGTCGCGAAGCCGGCATGGACGACTGCCTGTTCAAGCCCATCAGCCTGAACGCCCTGAACGAGCGCCTGAGCAACATTCACCCACAGGATGAAACAGAGCCTGACACCGGGCAGGTTTCACCTGCAGAACGGCAGCCAGCATTCCAAATGGGCAGCATCAATGCCCTGACCGGTGAACGCCCCGAGATGATTCGGCGGTTGCTCGAACAGATCCTGCGCAGCAGCGAAGAGGATCGAATGGAGCTTGCCGTTCTGCTGCCAGCCAAGGACCAACATGAGTTATGCCTGCTTGCGCACAGGATCAAAGGTGCCGCGCGAATCATTCGTGCAACCCAAGTGATTGAGACATGCGAAGCGTTAGAGGATGCGTGCCTGGAAACAACGACCGAAAGCGTCATCCAGAAACGTCAACGAGCCATCGAAGTTGCCATGCTTGATCTGGAACAGGCGCTGCGGGAGCAGTTGAACAGAGCGGCGTAAGGGGGGAGTGAAGAAAGCGATGAAGCGGCAGGCATGAAGCCTGCCGCCCTGACATCAGGCTGCCGGGTTGATCGGCGTTTCCGGGTGCCACGCGTCCATCAGCGGGCTGACTTCAACTTTGGTCAGTTCGCTGCGACCTTTGAGCCATGCTTCAACGATTGCGCGCTGCTCTTCGCTGACAGAACCGCGTTTGGCGAGGCAAACCAGACCGAAGTCATCACCACCAACGTAATCGAGACCATTGGCGTCCATGGCTTCAGTCAGAAAAGCGTCGAGGAATGCGTCGATCGCCTGGTCATCCAGATCTTCCTTGAAGTCCAGGTTCAGCTCAAAACCCAACTCCTGGAATTCATCAACGCAGAGTTTTTTGCGCAGACGACGGGAACGATTAGTGGCCATTGGAACAATCCTCTTGAGTAATATCGGGGCGCACTTTATCAGCTTGGCAAGGCAAATGCCCATAAAACCGGCGCAGTTAGACCAGCCCGCTCCATTGATAGCGACATTGTTATGCATCGCCATGACAAAAATACTTGGCCCGGACGCCTGACCAAGGCACAACTCGCCCACGGTTGGGGCATAATGCCGCTCTATTCAGACGTATTACATATTGTTAACGATCCGTGTCGGCATTTTTTTGTTTGAGTCATCTGTATTTTTATCGAGGGAAACCATCCATGCCCTCTCGTGTCCCGTCTTTGTTGTAGGGGTTGTTGAATGATCAAATCACTGCGTCCATTGTTTTTTGCCTCGCTTCTTTTACCGCTGGCCCTGCCCGTCCACGCCGCGCCTATCAATACTTCACTCCCTCCCAAAGTTCAGCAAGCGCTCAAAGCCAGCAAGCTGGGTAATGACGCGCTGTCACTGGTGATGCTGCCCCTTAATGGGCCTGGTACACCGACGGTGTTCAATGCCGATGTTTCGGTGAACCCGGCATCGACCATGAAACTGGTCACCACCTACGCAGCGCTTGAAATGCTTGGGCCGACCCACCAGTGGAAAACCGAATTCTTCACCGATGGCACGCTTAATAACGGCGTACTGCGTGGCAACCTTTACCTCAAGGGCGGCGGCGACCCCAAGCTGAACATGGAAAAGCTCTGGTTGCTGATGCGTGACCTGCGTGCCAATGGCGTGCAGCAGGTTACCGGCGATCTGGTGCTGGATCGCAGCCACTTCGTACAACCGCAACTGCCGGTGTTCGATGATGATGGTAACGACAGAAACAAGCCGTTCCTGGTCAAGCCTGACTCGTTGATGGTCAATCTCAAGGCGCTGCGCTTCATCACACGCAACGATGGCGGCAAAGTCATGGTGTCGGTTGAGCCGCCGATCGCGACTATCCGCGTCGATAACCAGGTCAAAGCTCTCGCGTCCAAACAATGTGGCGATGTTCGTTATAACCCGGTCACCCAGCCGGATGGCACGGTTAACGTGACTGTCACCGGCCAGCTTGGCGATGGCTGCAATTCGCAGACTTACCTGTCCCTGCTGGATCACCCGACGTATGCAGCAGGCGCCGTGCGGGCGATCTGGCAGGAGTTGGGCGGCACTATTCAGGGCAAGGACCGGGTTGACGTGGTACCCGGCAGCGCCAAGTTGCTGGCCAGGGCTTTTTCGCCGGATCTGGTTGAAGTGATTCGCGACATCAACAAATTCAGCAACAACACCATGGCACAGCAGTTGTTCCTGAGCCTGGGCTCGGAGTACCGCAACGATGCTGATGGCGATGACGCCAAAGCAGCACAACGGGTAATTCGTCAGTGGCTGGCCAAGAAAGGCATTACGGCCCCTCATCTGGTCATGGAGAATGGCTCTGGGCTCTCTCGGGACGAACGCGTCAGCGCTCGGGAAATGGCGATCATTCTGCAGGCTGCGTGGAAAAGCCCCTACGCAGCAGAATTCATGAGTTCCATGCCGCTCGCAGGAATGGACGGCACCATGCGCAAGCGCCTGAAGCGCACTCCGCTGCTGGGTGAAGCGCATATCAAGACCGGCACCTTGAACAACGTTCGCGCCATCGCCGGCTTCAGCCGCGACAGCAATGGTAATACCTGGGCAGTGGTCGCCATCCTCAACGATCCACGGCCATGGGGCGCCTCGTCAGTGCTCGATGAAGTGCTGGTCGAGCTGTATCGTCAGCCCAAGCTGGGCGACAACACAGTGTCTATACGGCAGCAGTAAGGGACGGAGAGAGAGAGTTGGCGGGTGATTCAGGTCGCCCGCTCGCCCCTAACAGACAAACAGCAAGATATGTGCTCTCTGTAGGAGCTGCCGAAGGCTGCGAAGCATTTTTCCTGACATACCGCCATCGCAGCCTTCGGCAGCTCCTACAACACCAATGTTTGCCAATCGTCACAAACTCGCCGTCTCCTGGCTTTCACACTCAACCCGATCCCGCCCCGCCTGCTTGGCCGCATAAACCCCGGAGTCTGCACGCAGCAGCAGTGCATCGGCCCCCTCACCTGCCCGCCAGCTCGCAACACCAAAACTGGCCGTCACCAGCCCAACGCCTTCCACGGGATGGCTGCGCAACCCGGTCCAGAGCTGAATCGCCAGTTCGTGAGCCTCTGTGGCAGAGTTCCCCGGGCAAAGCACCATAAATTCCTCACCGCCCAGTCGACAGAAAACATCACTACGCCGCAATCGAGTGGTGATTCTTTGGCAAATGGCCTGTAGCACCGTGTCACCGACCGCATGCCCATACTCATCATTGATGCGTTTGAAGTGATCAATGTCGAGCATGATCAGCGACAACGCCCCGCCATGACGATGGACACGGGCCAGTTCAGCGTTCAAGCGTTCCTGGAAATAACGCCGGTTGTAGGCACCCGTCAGCACGTCAGTTACCGACAGCGCACGCAACTCTTCCTCAACACGCTTCATGTCCGTGATCTCGGAGAGGAAACCGTGCCAGATCACCGCACCGCCGGGCTGCGCTTCCGGGGTTGCGTGGCCGTGTACCCAACGCAGCCCATGCCCTGGAACATTGAGGCGGTACTCGTCGTGCCAAGGCGTCATCTCTTGTGCCGAAGCGCGCATGGAATCCTTCACGCGCTGCGCATCCAGAGGATGGACACGGGCAAACACCGATTTGAAATCAAGCAACATCTGCTCATGAGTCATGCCATGCAGTTCGCACATGCCATCGTTGATGTAGTTGAAACGCGACTGACCGTCGGCGTCCATTTGATACTGGTAGATACCGCCCGGTACATGAGCGCTGATTTTTTTCAGCAGAAGATCCCGCGCTGCCAGTGCTTCATAGACCAGCGTGCGCTCGGTGATATCAATGCACACAGCCAGATACCCCACCCACTGTTCATGCTCGTTGCGCACTGCAGTGACGAGCATGTTGACCGTCAGCGAACTGCCGTCGTGGCGAACGAATGTCCACTCGTGGGACTTGTGACCCTCCGCCTCGTTTGCCTCGACAAAGATCGCCTGACTGGCGGTAACCCGATAACCATAAGCCTGACTCAAATGCTGAGCGTGGTCTTCCAGCTCGGCAGCCAGTTGCAGGTCCTTGAGCCGGAAATGGCCCAGCACCTCATCCTCGCTATACCCCAACATCTTCTGCGCGCCCACGTTGAACGTACTGATCACCCCGTTCAGATCCGTCGCAATGATTGCAACATCGGTTGCCGCATTCAGCACGTTACTGAGCTCCCCATGCGCGCCGCGTAACTGGCGCTCGCGAATGCACAGTTCGGCGGTGCGCTCGTCCACCAGCCGCAACGCGCGCTGGCGCTGACTGACCAGGTTGTAAAGCAGTGCGCTGAGTAGCAGGCTCAACAACCCACCCATGAAAATCACGCTGCCAGCCAGCGACTGATTACTGTTCATGAACATCTCGGTGGGCCGGATATCCAGCAGGTAGTCACGATTGGCCATGCGTAATAACGTGCTGACCTGCATTTCATCCGATGCAGCAGGCGTGGCCGATTGAAAGAGCAACTGCGGTTCCGCTGGCGATGTCAGGTCCCGCATGGTCAGTGTCAGGTTGTCCTGAGACGGTAGCCCCTCAGTCATCAACTTGCTGAGGCTGATGACCGCCATGACAAAGCCACTGACCTCGCTTACAGGGCCAGCTTCAGCGGACATGACGGGGGCCAATAGCAACACGCCGCTGGAATTTTCCGGCTCCAGACCCACAAGATTGACTCTTGGTGTTGCGACCATTGCGCCCAGCTTGCCAGCCAGATCAATGGCATCACGGCGCACACTTTCAGACCCGATATCAAACCCCAGCGGTAACGGCAGGCTGCTGCGCGACCGGGTAAAAAGCATCGGGAAATAATCGGGTCGGACACCGGCCGTTTCGAGCGTCCCGTTTTGAGCTATCTGACGAATCGTAAAACCCGTTAACCCCTCGGCTACCGCCTGCTGCTCAAACGAGTGGCGCTGTGCGTTCAGCACTTTTGGCGCCCATGAATAAGCCTGAGTGCCGATCAGTAAAGGATCAGCGAACCCATTGAATTCGGCTCGGGTGACGGTATCGGAGAACGTGAAGAAGCGCCGCAGGCTATCCAGACGATAGGCCTGGCCATCGAGGCGCTCCTGAATACGACTGAAGCGTTCATTGGCCAGCAGATCGAAACGCTGACGCAATTGGCGCTGATAGAGTTCGAAGTTGGCCATTGCCAACACAGCGGTCAGAACGGCACCCACCAGAAAGGCAAATGTCGCGACGACCCACGCAGAGGCCTGTTCATTGATAAAGCCAAGAATCTTGGGGCGAATCTGACTCGTAGGCATAAATCGGACTCGTGACGCTACAGCATAGAGACGCGTCACGCTGGCTGTAGCTCAGTTATAGCTATTCGCCAGTACTTTGCCTAGCCTGAGTCTGCCCCATTTGCGCATCGATCCGTCACAAATGCGAACGGATCGATGCTCGCCGAGCCGATTATTTGGCTGTGATCTTCCACGCCCTATGGATTTTGCTGTTGCGGGCGAAGTCAGGATCAATGGTCTGGCCAGTGATTTCTTCCAAGGCATAACGCTGTGCAAGGTTTTCATCGAGGACAAACTTGCGGAAGTTGTTCGAGAAGTACAGCACGCCACCTGGCGCGAGGCGAGCCATGGCCAGGTCAAGCAACTGCACCTGATCACGTTGTACGTCGAAAATCCCTTCCATGCGCTTGGAGTTGGAGAAGGTCGGTGGATCGATAAAGATCAGGTCGTACTCTTCACGGCAGGCCTCCAGCCAGGCCATGACATCGCCCTGCTCCAGACGGTTCTTGTCAGAGAAGCCATTGAGCGACAGGTTGCGACGCGCCCAGTCGAGGTACGTCCGGGACAGGTCAACACTGGTGGTGCTGCGCGCACCGCCTTTGGCCGCATGCACGCTGGCTGTCGCGGTGTAGGAGTACAGATTGAGGAACCGCTTGCCCTCGGCTTCACGCTGGATACGCATGCGCATCGGACGGTGATCAAGGAACAGACCGGTGTCCAGGTAATCCGTCAAATTGACCAGCAGCTTGATGCCACCTTCATTGACTTCGACAAACTGGCCTTGAGCACTTTGCCGCTCGTACTGTTTGGTACCGCTCTGACGTTCGCGGCGCTTTATCACCACGCGACTCTTGTCGACATTCAGCGCTTGAGGGATCGCTGCCAGGGCATCGAACAAACGGGCCGAAGCTTTTTCCGGATCGATGGACTTTGGCGCAGCGTATTCCTGAACGTGAACCCAATCCTGATACAAATCGATAGCCAGAGAATACTCAGGCATGTCGGCGTCATACACACGATAGCAATCGATGCCTTCACGACGCACCCATTTGCCCAACAGCTTGAGGTTCTTCTGCAAGCGGTTGGCAAACATCTGCCCGCCCTCGCTCAGGCGCGGCTGCTCGACAACCACTGGCGCTGGCTTGATCGGGTTACCGTTCTTGTTGTACTTCTCGTACTTGCCTGGCGTGACCAGCGGGCTGGTGTCTTCCGGCTCGACTTGCTCACGCTCAACCTGACGCTGTTCGGCGGTGCGACGCTCGCCCGTCACGAACTGGTCAGGCAGGACTTTGATAAGCAGCAACTTGCACGGCAAGGCACCGTTCCAGAAAGCATATTGCTTGTGGCTGCGAATCCCCATGCGCTTGCCCAGGTCCGGCGCGCCGGTGAACACCGCAGCCTCCCAGTTCAGGCAAGCCTGACGCAAACGCTCGCCCAGGTTCTGATAGAGATACAGCAAGCTCGCTTCGTCGCCCAGTCGCTCGCCATAGGGAGGGTTGCAGATCACCAGACCTTTCTGGTTCTGATCCGGGCGCGGCTCGAACGTTGCCACTTCACCCTGGTAAATCTTGATCCACTCACTTAGACCCGCCCGCTCGACGTTGTTACGACCGGGCTGAATCAGACGCGGATCGGCTTCATAGCCGCGAATCCACAGCGGTGGTTTGGCCAGACCCGCCTCGGCCCGCTCCAGCGCTTCGTCATGCAACTTGCGCCACAGGGCTGGCACATGCCCAAGCCATGCAGAAAAGCCCCAGCGCTCACGCTTGAGGTTAGGCGCGATGTCGGCAGCGATCATCGCCGCCTCGACCAGGAAAGTACCCACGCCGCACATCGGGTCAGCCAGTGCGCCGCCTTCAGCCGCAATGCGCGGCCAGCCCGCACGAATCAGGATCGCCGCAGCCAGGTTTTCTTTCAATGGCGCAGCGCCCTGCTGCAAGCGATAGCCACGCTGGTGCAGGCTGTGACCAGACAGGTCCAGGGACAGAATCGCTTCGCCGCGATCCAGACGCAGATGCACACGCAGATCCGGGTTCAGCTTGTCCACTGAAGGACGCGAACCGTCTGGCATGCGCAATTTGTCGACGATGGCGTCCTTGACCTTCAAGGCGCCGAAATGGGTGTTGTCGATACCCGAACCATGACCGCTGAACTCAACCGCCAACGAACCATCCGGTTCCAGATGATCGTGCCAGTCGACATGCAAGACGCCGTTGTACAGGTCTTCCGCGTCCTTCATCGGGAAACGCTTCAGGACCAGCAGTACGCGGTTGGCCAGACGCGACCAGAGGCAAAGCCGGTAGGCCGTCTCCATGTCGGCGCTGCCACGAATGGCTGAGGTGTGTTCGCGGGTTTCCTCGAGGCCAAGCGCAGTGGCTTCCTCGGCAAGCAGCCCTTCCAGGCCTTTAGGACAAGTGAGGAAAAGTTCGTAACGGTCCGACATGAGTATTCCAGGGCCTGAGCCATAAGCGGCGGGCAACGCATTGCCCGACCAGATTTAACAGACGTCTTTCTTGGAGAACGCCTGCGTGGCACACAACTTGTGCCGGACCACCTTGTGAACATATGAGTCATCAAGGCAGCCATCCCCAGACCATCGTGGCCAAGGGACATTTAAAAATGACTATTCAGCACGACAACAGCGGTAATAAAAAGTCACATCGCGACCCTTCGTCGAATCACGCGTGCTTGCAAGCCGCCATCATCTGCGGTTGCGAAGCGGTCTCAACATTTGTCCCAAGCCTTGCGGAGACAGGGCTGCACAAATAATCAAGTTTGAAACACATCTTCGCTTATGTTCCAGTTATTACAAATATGACGTGCTTATGACAAAACGATCATTCACAGCGCCCGATCCATTGGTTAGAAATCAACACAGGTTGTCACCGCAACGGTGAGAACACCAAAGCCCGCGACGCCGGCAGCGGGTACCAACGGCAGAAAATTTTCTGCCCGACCTCGACATGAGGTCTCAGGGACATAACAGTCAACAAACGAGGGCAACACCCTATGAGAAGACTTAAGCGTGATCCGTTGGAAAGAGCATTTTTACGCGGATATCAGTACGGCGTTCATGGTAAATCCCGTGAGCTTTGCCCTTTTACTCTACCGTCAGTACGCCAAGCCTGGATCAATGGCTGGCGAGAAGGACGCGGCGACAACTGGGACGGTATGACCGGCACTGCGGGAATCCACAGACTCAACGAACTTCACGCGGTCGGATAATCAGGTAATTTCCGACCAGTCCATCAAATCTCTGAAAGCAGTTCAAACCAGAAGCGTCCCATCCGGGCGCCGGGCGCAAGCCCAAGGGGTTCCTTACGGAGCCCCTTTTTTATGAGCGGCCTTATATAACCTGGCGCAGACTTAGCGTTTAGGCATCGCGGCGATGGCATCTACTGACTGACGTATCAGCGCCGGGCCTTTATAGATAAAGCCGGAGTAGATCTGCACCAGACTGGCACCCGCAGCGATTTTCTCAGCTGCGTGCTTGCCTTCGGTGATCCCGCCCGCCGCAATGATCGGCATACGCCCGGCCAGTTCGCCAGCCAGCACCTTGACGGTGTGGGTGCTCTTCTCACGCACAGGAGCGCCGGACAGACCGCCCGCCTCGTCACCATGCGGCAAACCTTCGACGCCTTCGCGACTAAGGGTGGTATTGGTGGCGATCACCGCATCCATGCCCGACTCGATCAGTGCCGTTGCAACCAGCACGGTTTCTTCATCGGTCATGTCCGGTGCAATTTTGATAGCCAGCGGCACTCGTTTGCCGTGCATCTGGGTCAGCGCTTCCTGACGAATGCGCAAGGCTTCGAGCAGTTGCTTGAGCGAATCGCCGAACTGCAGGCTGCGCAGGCCAGGCGTATTAGGCGAACTGACATTGACCGTTACATAGCTGGCATGGGCGTAAACCTTATCCAGACAGATCAGGTAGTCGTCTACCGCGCGCTCGACCGGCGTATCAAAGTTCTTACCGATATTGATACCCAGAATGCCTTTGTAGCTGGCTGCCTGAACCCGGGCGACAAGGTTGTCGACCCCCAGGTTGTTGAAGCCCATGCGGTTGATGATCGCTTCAGCATGGGGCAAGCGGAAAATGCGCGGCTTCGGGTTACCCGGCTGAGGACGGGGAGTGACCGTACCGATCTCGACAAAGCCGAAGCCCAGTTGGGCAAAGCCGTCAATGGCCGCGCCATTCTTGTCCAGACCAGCAGCCAGCCCGACTGGATTAGGAAAATCCAGCCCCATGACATTAACCGGCAGACGCGCCGGTGCCTTGCTCAACAGGCCATTGATACCCAAGCGGCCACCAGCGCCAATCAGATCCAGCGACAGGTCGTGGGAAGTTTCCGGGGAAAGTTTGAACAGTAACTGGCGGGCCAGGTTATACATGGGCGGGCGCGGCTCGTAAGAAGCTGAATTCAGGGCGGCGATTATAGACGTCTGAGCGATTGCGTGCGAGGCATGCCTGCGCCCTTTTGCACAACATGACGTACTGCATCACTATGACGGGGATACGCCGCTGGCATATCGCTTGCTTGGCATAGGGTATTAGCAGTGCGCCAACGATGGCGTGGTGCATCGACAACGGCGTCGTTCCGTCTTTGCTTTTGCGAAGGATTGAACGACGCTTTTTTTATGGAAGATTCCTGCCAGCCCGAACCGGATATCACAGGTTCACCCGCAGTCGTCATGGCAGAGGACAGATGACCTTTATGAACGAGCCCACTCGAAACCCCTTGGCCTGGGTAGCTGGCAGCGATGCGCCAGAGATGAACAGCCTGGACATCGGCTTCATGCCTTTGTCCGATAGCGCCTCTATCGTGGTGGCCGCGACGCAGGGCTTTGCCCAGCCGTATGGATTGAGCCTGAACCTCAAACGTCAACCCTCCTGGGCCAGCCTGCGCGACAAACTGGTCAGCGGCGAGCTTCACGCAGCGCACAGCCTCTACGGGCTGATTTATGCAGTGCAATTAGGGATTGGCGGCAGCGCAGCCACCGACATGGCCGTGCTGATGGGGCTGAACCAGAATGGCCAGAGCATCAATCTGTCGCGCGCGCTGCAAGACGCCGGCGTGATCACTCCTGAGGCACTGGATCGTCAGGCGCACCAAAGCGGCTCAAAGCTGACCTTTGCGCAGACCTTTCCCACCGGCAACCACGCCATGTGGCTTTACTACTGGCTGGCAAGTCAGGGTATTCATCCCTTGCAGGACGTTACCAGTGTGGTGGTCCCACCGCCGCGGATGGTAGAGCACCTGGAAGCCGGTCGAATTGATGGTTTCTGTGTAGGCGAACCCTGGGGCGCCAGCGCAGTGGATCAGCAATTGGGCTTTACCTTTGCCACTACTCAGGCGATCTGGCCGAACCACCCGGAAAAAGTGCTGGGATGCACCCGTGAATTCGTCGAACAGAACCCGAACACCGCCCGGGCATTGGTCATGGCCGTACTGGAAGCCAGCCGCTTTATCGAATCCAGCGACGAAAACCGCCGCAGTACCGCGCAACTGCTGAGTGGCGTGGACTATCTCGATGCTCCCGCCAGCTACATCGAACCGCGCCTGCTGGGCGACTATCGTGATGGACTGGGTAACCAGTGGCACGATCACCATGCATTGCGTTTCCACGGCAATGGCGAAGTCAATCTGCCGTATCTGTCCGACGGCATGTGGTTCATGACTCAGTTCCGGCGCTGGGGCTTGCTGCGTGAGGACCCTGACTACCTCAATGTCGCCAAGGGCGTGCATCAACTGGCGCTGTACCGACAGGCCGCCGGGGCGCTGGGTATCGAGGTTCCCGCAACAACGATGCGCAGCAGCCAGTTGATCGACGGCAAAGTCTGGGACGGTTCTGATCCGGCAGGCTATGCGCGCAGCTTCAAGCTTCATGCGCTGGCCCGCTCGGCAACTGCCGATCTGACTCAATGAGGAGCTGATGACTATGCTGCGTATCCTCTTGATCAATGACACGGCAAAAAAAGTCGGGCGCCTGAAGGCCGCGCTCAGTGAGGCGGGCTTTGAGGTGATCGATGAGTCCGGGCTGATTATCGACTTGCCCGCCCGGGTTGAAGCCCTTCGCCCGGATGTGATTCTGATCGACACCGAATCCCCTGGCCGCGATGTGATGGAGCAGGTGGTGATGGTCAGTCGCGATCAACCGCGACCTATTGTGATGTTTACCGATGAGCATGATCCGGGCGTGATGCGCCAGGCCATCAAGTCAGGGGTGAGTGCTTATATCGTGGAGGGCATTCATGCCCAGCGTCTGCAGCCGATTCTCGACGTGGCGATGGCTCGCTTCGAGAGCGATCAGGCTCTACGGGCGCAGCTTCAGGCACGGGATCAGCAACTGGCCGAGCGCAAACGTATCGAGCTGGCCAAAGGTCTGTTGATGAAGATGAAGGATTGCAAGGAGGAAGAGGCGTATACCCTGATGCGTCGCCAAGCCATGAGCAGACAGCAAAAGCTGATTCAGGTCGCGGAGCAGATTATTGCGATGAGTGAGCTGTTGGGGTGAGGTTTGGCGCCGGTTGTGGGTGATCTGCTTTTGCCTGAGCACATATCCGTTACCGCAGCCATGGCACTGCGCTGTATCGCGGTAAACATTGGACCTGTGGGACCGGATTCATCCGGGAAGGCTGCGTTTCAGGCGACGATTATGGGGTGGATGTACTGGCCTCTTCCCGGATGAATCCGGTCCCACAGGTTCGCATGGATCCCGCTGATGAAGTGCTGCCTGGTTAGCGTTGTCGGAGGTTGCGGCAACGATTACGGTATACCTGACACACCGCTTCGCAGCCTTCGGCAGCGCCTACAGAATGTCGGCAAACCCAAGAAAACAAGTCGGCTAACAGGCCGCCGCGCTTTTGATTTTGATCTTGGGCGCCCCGTCAAACCACGCTGGCCGCCCGCAGAGCCCCAGCGAGGGGCCGAGTGGTGGGGCAAGAGCTTATCGGTTACTTTTGGCTGGGCCTGCTTCCGGAACAAAGGTGACGCGCCGTAAGGGCGCAACCAATATCAGCCATCACCGCATAACGGATATGCACACCAGAAAGCACATCAGCTCAAAAAAACATCCCTGCCACAACTGGCCTACCTTTTGCTAGCTAATCACCACAGGTAACCAACGGCGGTTGCCCCACTCTACGACAAAGACGTCGCACACCTCTTCGCCAACGCGAATCGGGTTGCGGCGTTTTTTGCGTTTTGGCTCCAGTGACTGGAGTTGGTGGAGCTGCCGAGGTTATGGACGCCCACCTGCAGGTTTCTACAGATTCAAGCCCGTTACGGTTCGGGTCCGTGCCTGAACCGACAGATCTCCTTTTTGCAGATGAGGTGTTCAATGAATACAAGCTTCTGGAAGGCCGGTCACAAACCGACCCTGTTCGCCGCATTTCTGTATTTCGACCTGAGCTTCATGGTCTGGTACCTGCTCGGCCCAATGGCAGTACAGATCGCAACCGACCTGCAACTCACCACCCAGCAACGCGGCCTGATGGTAGCGACGCCGATCCTGGCCGGCGCACTGCTGCGCTTTGTGATGGGCATCGTGGCCGACCAGCTGTCGCCGAAAACAGCCGGCATCATCGGCCAGGTCATTGTGATCGTTGCCCTGTTTACTGCCTGGAATCTGGGCATTCACACCTACGAGCAGGCGCTGTTACTGGGCGTATTCCTCGGCGTGGCAGGTGCATCATTCGCCGTCGCCCTGCCGCTGGCCTCGCAGTGGTATCCAGCCGAGCACCAAGGCAAGGCGATGGGTATTGCCGGTGCAGGTAACTCGGGCACGGTGCTGGCAGCGCTGATTGCGCCGGTATTGGCGGCAGCCTTTGGCTGGAGCAATGTGTTCGGTTTTGCGGTCATTCCGCTGGTGCTGACGCTGATTGCATTCTCGCTGATGGCACGCAACGCTCCAGAACGCGCCAAACCCAAATCCATGAGCGACTACCTCAAAGCGCTGGGCGATCGTGACAGCTGGTGGTTCATGTTTTTCTACAGCGTGACCTTTGGCGGCTTTATCGGGCTGGCCAGCGCCCTGCCCGGCTACTTCAACGACCAATATGGCCTTAGCCCGGTCACGGCCGGTTACTACACCGCAGCCTGCGTGTTTGGCGGCAGTCTGATGCGTCCATTGGGCGGTGCCCTGGCTGACCGCTTCGGCGGCATTCGCACCCTGGCAGGTATGTACGCCGTCGCTGCAATCTGCATCGCGGCAGTGGGTTTCAATCTGCCCAGCTCCTGGGCGGCATTGGCGCTGTTTGTCGCCGCAATGCTCGGTCTCGGTGCAGGTAATGGCGCAGTGTTCCAGTTGGTGCCACAGCGCTTCCGCAAGGAAATCGGTGTCATGACCGGCCTGATCGGCATGGCGGGTGGCATCGGCGGCTTCCTGCTCGCAGCCGGCCTGGGTTCGATCAAACAACACACCGGCGACTACCAGATGGGCCTGTGGCTATTTGCATTCCTTGGCGTATTGGCATGGTTCGGCCTGCTTAACGTCAAGCGCCGCTGGAGAGCCACCTGGGGCTCGGCAGCCGTGACCGCCGCTCGCGTCTGAGGTCATTGATGAGCTTGCGACTGAGCCTTGCTCAATTCAGCGCCAGCGGGCCGCGGGCAGAGAATCAGGACGCTATGCGCCTGGTAACTCCGGCCCCGGCCCTTGCCGCCAGCAAGGGCTATCTGTTTGCCCTGGCGGATGGCGTCAGTCAATGCGTGGATGGCGCCCTCGCGGCGCAATCCACCTTGCAGGCGCTGGCGCTGGATTACTACTCGACGCCGGAAACCTGGGGCGTCGCCCAATCCCTTGACCGGTTGCTGCTGGCACAGAATCGCTGGTTGCAGGCCAATGGCTTGCTGACCACCCTTAGCTTGCTGGTGCTACGTGGTCGGCGTTTCACTCTCGCGCATGTGGGCGATTGTCGTGCCTATCGCTGGCATGCGGGAGAACTGCAACGCATCAGTGAAGATCACGTCTGGGAACAGCCAGACATGCAGCATGTGCTCAAGCGTGCTCTGGGGCTGGACCAGTACCTGGTCATGGATTATCTGAACGGCGAATTGCGCGAGGGCGAACGCCTGCTGCTGCTCAGCGATGGAGTCTGGGCAACATTGGGTGATGCGAGTATTCGTTCGATTCTCACTGAGCAAGAGGATCTGGATCGTGCCGTGCAGACGCTGGTCAGCGCTGCACATCTGGCCGGTAGTCAGGACAACGCCAGTGCCGTGCTGATTCGCGTCGACGCGCTGGGTCAGGATGACCTTGGCGACGCTCTCATCCAGCTTCAACAATGGCCATTGCCGCCTCCTTTAAAGACTGGCCAGGCTTTTGAAGGCTGGCAGATTAACGGGTTGCTGGCGGAGTCTCGGCAATCGCTGCTGTATCGGGTCACCGACCAGAACAATCAGCGCTGGTTATTGAAAACGCTCCCTGGAAATCGCCATGACGAACCCGGCGCTGGCCAGGGACTGCTGCTCGAAGAATGGTTTTTGAAGCGCGTGGCGGGCCGTTTTTTCCCTGAAACCCATCCCGTACCTGATCGCCAGCACCTGTATTACGTCATGCGTGAACACTCAGGCCGCAGCCTGATGCAACTCTTCAATGAGCACGGCCAGCTGTCCGTGGCGCAATGGTTAGCGCACGCCACGCAACTATTGCGGGCGGTGGGCTTGCTGCATCGGCGAAACATCATTCACCGGGATATCAAACCGGAAAACCTGTTGCTCGAAGATGACGGCGAGTTACGCCTGCTGGATTTCGGCCTCGCCTACTGCCCCGGCCTTTCCACGCTGACACCGGGCGAGTTGCCGGGCACGCCAAGCTTCATAGCACCAGAGGCGTTCAATGGCGACGAGCCCACTCCCCGCCAGGATCTGTACGCGGTGGGCGTGACGCTTTATTACCTGCTGACCGGGCATTACCCGTACGGCGAGATCGAAGCGTTCCAGCATAGGCGTTTCGGTATACCAACCCCCGCCAGCCGCTATCGACCCGACCTGCCTGACTGGCTGGACCACAACCTGTCCAAGGCACTGCAGGCCGATCCGCAACATCGCTACGAAACGGCTGAACAGTGGCTACTGGAACTGGAACAAGCGGAGCACCGTCCACTGGTGAAACGCGCTCAACCGCTGCTTGAACGCGAACCAGTAAAGGTCTGGAGGACGGTGGCGCTGGTTTCTCTGCTACTGAATCTGATCGCCATCGTTTGGCTGATGCGTCACTGAGCAAAATCGCCCCGGTTCGGGGCATAGCGCACCAAGGTGATACTCCCCGATAAATGCAACGCTGTGGGAGCAGGGCTGGGTCTGGCGGCATTCCGACGATAAGGGCACCGCGCTCTAAGCGAATCGAGCCCAGCCTTATCGCTGGCAAGCCCTGCTCCCACAGTTTCTCCACCAGACAAGACTCTATCTGGCACACCCCCTGCATATCTTTCCTCAAGCAACTCATATCGCTCCAGCCTTCAAAGACGAAGGCTGAGCTTCCCGAGAGAACGGGACCGGACAAAGGCGTCCTCGCTAGTAACCTAGCGGGACGCCTTTTTTTGTTTGCGCAGAATTTGTCGAGCACCCTCTCGCGGGCTTCTCGGAGGCAAGATGAGAAAACTCAAACTGGTGATGGTTGGCAACGGCATGGCTGGCGTTCGTACGCTGGAGGAGCTGCTCAAGCTCAGCGACGAACTGTACGACATCACCGTATTCGGCGCCGAGCCGCACCCTAACTACAACCGCATCATGCTCTCACCGGTGCTGGCAGGTGAGCAGAAGTTCGAAGACATCGTGCTTAACGACCTGGACTGGTATCTGGGCAACAACATTCAACTTCTGCTCAATCGCAGAGTGGTGAAAATCGACCGGGCCAAACGCCAGGTGATTGCCGACGACGGCACGGTGGCGCATTACGATCGCCTGCTGATTGCCACAGGCTCTACGCCATTCATGCCACCAATGCCGGGCAGCACCTTGAACGGCGTCATTGGTTACCGCGACATCGCGGACACGCGAATCATGATCCACACCGCCAAAACCCAAAAACATGCGGTGGTGATCGGTGGCGGCCTGCTCGGCCTGGAAGCCGCCAATGGGCTGAAGATGCGTGGCATGGACGTCACGGTCGTACACATCGGCAAATGGCTGCTGGAACGTCAGTTGGATAAAGCCGCCGGGCAATTACTCCAAAGCGCGCTGGAGGCCCGCGGCCTGCACTTTCGCCTGAACGAACAGACCGAGGCATTGCTGGACAACGGCCGAGGTACAGTCAACGCCGTGCAGTTCAAAAATGGCGACATCATCCCGGCCGACCTGGTCGTGATGGCCGCCGGTATTCGCCCGGCGACCGAACTCGCGGAACTGGCTGGATTGCCCTGCAACCGGGGCATCCTGGTCAACGACACGTTGCAGACCTACGATCCGAGGATCTATGCGATCGGCGAATGCGCCAGTCATCGCGGCACTGCCTATGGCCTGGTAGCGCCCTTGTTCGAGCAGGCCAAAGTCTGCGCAAACCACCTCGCCCAACTAGGCTTCGCCCGCTACAAGGGTTCAGTCACCTCGACCAAGCTGAAGGTGACCGGGATTGATCTGTTTTCCGCTGGCGATTTCATGGGAGGCGAAGGCACGGAAACCATA
The DNA here is from genome assembly GCF_900602065.1 of Pseudomonas viridiflava. Classification (GTDB taxonomy): domain Bacteria; phylum Pseudomonadota; class Gammaproteobacteria; order Pseudomonadales; family Pseudomonadaceae; genus Aquipseudomonas. The sequence goes on from NZ_UWFN01000209.1 coordinate 112,067, forward strand.
GTCCTGCGAGACCCTTTCAGCGGTTCCTACAAAAAACTGGTGATCAAAGACGATCTTCTGGTGGGCGCGTGCCTGTACGGCGACACCACTGACGGCGGCTGGTACCTGCGCCTGATTCGCGGCCAGCAGTCCATAATCGCCCTTCGTGATCAGTTGATGTTCGGTGAAGTGAGCGTATCGCAAACGGATACCGCGTTATGCGCCTGACCAGTATCCCCGCGCCCATCACGCAAACCACCGCATCCACCTGTTGCTATTGCGGGGTCGGCTGTGGCGTGCTGATTGAACACGACGGGCGCAACATTATCGGTGTCACAGGCGACCCGACGCATCCAGCCAACTTTGGCAAGCTGTGCAGCAAAGGCTCAACCCTGCACCTCACTGGTGACCCAAGCGCACGGGCGCTATACCCGGAATTGCGCCTGAGTAAACAGCTGGGACGCAGCGTTACGGATTGGGACGCGGCCCTTGATCACGCCGCCAATGTCTTCGCAGAAACCATTCGCGAACATGGACCTGACAGCGTCGCGTTTTATATTTCGGGACAACTGCTGACAGAGGATTACTACGCGTTCAACAAGCTCGCACGCGCTCTGATTGGCACCAACAATATCGACAGTAATTCCCGGCTGTGCATGTCGTCCGCCGTGGTGGGCTATAAACGTAGCCTGGGCGCAGACGCACCGCCTTGCAGCTATGAAGACATCGAGCTCAGCGATTGCGTGATGATCGTCGGCAGCAACATGGCCTACGCCCACCCGATCCTGTTCCGACGCCTGGAAGAAGCGAAAAGCCAGCGTCCCGAGATGAAAATCATCGTCATCGACCCTCGGCGTACAGACACCTGTGACCTGGCGGACCTGCATCTGGCGATTAACCCCGGAACAGACGTTGCGCTGTTTCACGGCATCCTGCATCTGCTGCTTTGGGAAGGCAGGGTCGATCAGGATTTCATCGAGCAACACACCGAGGGATATGCCGAGCTCAAAAGCCTGGTGCATCACTACTCGCCGCAAATGGTCGCGCAGACCTGCGGCATCTCGCTTCAGCAACTGCGGCAATGCGCGCAATGGATCGGCCAGGCACCCAGCTTTCTGTCGCTGTGGTGCATGGGCTTGAATCAGTCCACTGCTGGCAGCGCCAAAAACAGCGCGTTGATCAACCTGCATCTGGCCACCGGGCAAATAGGCCGCCCCGGTGCCGGCCCGTTTTCTCTGACCGGCCAACCTAATGCCATGGGCGGTCGCGAGACTGGCAGCCTCTCCAACCTGCTTCCCGGCCACCGGGAAGCGGCCAACGCCGAGCATCGGGCTGAAGTGGCACAGTACTGGGGTGTCGATACATTGCCCGACACTCCTGGTTTGTCAGCGATCGAACTGTTCGAGCAGATGCGCAACGGTACGATCAAAGCGGTATGGATCGCCTGCACAAATCCGGCACAGTCGCTGCCTGATCAGACTCATGTACGCGAAGCCTTGAGCACATGCCCATTCGTGGTCCTTCAGGAAGCTTTTCGCACCACTGAAACCGCCCGCTTCGCTGACCTGCTGCTGCCCGCGGCCAGTTGGGGCGAAAAAGAAGGCTCGGTGACCAATTCCGAACGGCGTATCTCCCATGTGCGCAAAGCCGTTGCGGCGCCCGGCGAAGCGCGCCCCGATTGGGCAATTACAGTCGATTTCGCACAACGTCTTCAGGCCCGACTGCAACCTGATACCGCCGCTCTTTTTGATTTCCAGCAGCCCCAAGCACTGTTCGACGAATACAAGCAGCTGACCCAAGGTCGCGACCTGGACTTGTCCGGCATCAGCTACGAGATCATTGATCAGCGCGGGCCGCAGCAATGGCCATTCCCGGTCGGCGCCACCAGCGGCACAGCCAGACTGTATCTGGAGGGTGTATTTCCAACACCATCCGGCAAAGCCCGATTCATCAGCGAACCGTACAGCGCTGCCAAAGAGCTACGCGACAGCCGCTTCCCGCTGACCCTGAACACCGGCCGCCTGCGTGATCAATGGCACGGCATGAGCCGCACAGGCACCGCTGCGCGCTTGTTCGGCCATGTGAGTGAAGCAGTACTGAGCCTGCATCCGGAAGATCTGCATCGCTATCGACTGGAAACGGGTGATTTGGTCAATCTGCAAAGCAGACGTGGCAGTGTGATCGTTCCCGTTGGCAGCGATGACGGCTTGCGGGCTGGCCATGCCTTCATCCCCATGCACTGGGGAGATCGATTCCTCAAGGGCGGAGTAAATGTACTCATCCAGCCAGCGTTCGATCCAATTTCCAGGCAACCTGAGCTGAAGCACTCTGGCGTGCGGATCGACAAAGTCGACCTGCCGTGGCGACTGTTCATCCTGATCGAAGGCGACGTGCAATGCCGTCTGGATGCGTTGCGTTCGTTATGCGACGAGTTTCCCTATACCAGCCTAAGCCTTGCAGGACGTGAACGTCCTGCACTAACACTGCGTGCAGCCAATGGCGAAGCCCCGACTCAGGAGCTGCTGGATCGAATTGACCAGTTGCTGGGGCTGGATCACGGCCCCGTACTGGCTTATGACGATAATCGCCAAGGCATCAGCAAGCGCATTCGCCTGGACCAAGGCCGGATAACCGCCATCCGCCTATGCGGAGAAACCCTTGCCAAAGAATGGCTGCAAAGTTTGTGGCTGGACGGGCGGGAAATCGACGACGAGGTGCGTCGCTGGCTGCTCGCGCCGATAAGCCGCGCACCAGGCACCGGGGCAGGCAAAGCATCAAGCGGAAAAACCCTGTGCAACTGCATGAATATCAGTGAAAGCGCGGTGTGCGATGGCATTGCGAAAGGTATGGACCTGATTCAACTAAAGACACAACTGGGCTGCGGCAGCATGTGTGGCTCTTGCGTGCCGGAAATCAAACGACTGCTGACGACCGTCGCGATCAACTGATGAGGTGAATAGCATGAATGCAAAAGTCTGGCTGGTCGGCGCCGGCCCGGGTGATCCAGAGTTGCTGACCCTAAAAGCCGTAAGAGCACTGCGCGAAGCCGACGTGGTGTTGATCGATGACCTGGTCAACAACGCAGTACTGGAGCATTGCCCGGGCGCGCGCGTTATTGCCGTAGGTAAACGCGGTGGCTGCCGCTCGACGCCGCAAGCGTTCATCCATCGTTTGATGCTGCGCTATGTGCGTCAGGGCAAATGCGTGGTGCGCCTGAAAGGCGGCGACCCGTGCATATTCGGTCGCGGCGGCGAAGAAGCCGATTGGCTGCGTGCTCATGGGGTTGAAGTTGAACTGGTCAATGGCATCACGGCAGGCCTTGCAGGCGCGACGCAATGTGGAATATCCCTGACCTTGCGGGGTATCAGTCGTGGCGTGACGCTGGTGACAGCTCACACTCAGGACGACAGTACATTGAACTGGCAAGCACTGGCACAAGGAGGAACAACGCTGGTGGTGTACATGGGCGTGGCAAAACTGGGCGAAATACGCGAGAGCCTGATCAGTGGCGGGATGTCACTGAACATGCCCGTGGCGATGATCGAGAATGCTTCCCTGCCTCAGCAAAGGGAGTGCCGGAGCTCACTGGCCGATATGCAGCAGGACGCAGCCCTTTTCGAACTGAAAAGCCCGGCCATTCTGGTCATCGGAGAGGTTGCGGGCGCAATGGATGTTGCGGTGCTGGAACAAGCAGCCAGTCAAACGGCTTGAACGACAGAGTAAATCGCAGGCAAAGAAAAGCCCGGCATTAGCCGGGCTTCTCTTTTACACCGCTATTGAAGCGAGTAAAGCAGGCTAATTACTTAGCTTGTGCTTCAACTTCAGCTTCTACGCGACGGTTAACAGCGCGGCCAGCGTCAGTTGCGTTGTCAGCAACTGGACGGGATTCGCCATAACCAACCGAGTTTACGCGGCTAGCGCCAACACCGTACTGGTTAACCAGAACCTGTTTAACGGCGTTTGCACGACGCTCGGACAGTTTTTGGTTGTAAGCGTCAGGACCGACGGAGTCAGTGTGACCTTCAACAGTGGTGGTGGTTTGTGGGTACTGTTGCATGAAGTCAGCGAGGTTCTTGATGTCGCCGTAGCTGTTAGGCTTGACTACGGATTTGTCGAAATCGAACTTCACGTCCAGCTCAACACGAACCACTTCGGCAACTGCTGGGCAGCCATCAGCGTCAACGGTAACGTTGGCTGGGGTGTCCGGGCACTTGTCGACGTTGTCGCACACGCCGTCGTTGTCGCTGTCGGAGCACACTTCAGCTACTGGAGCTGGTGCTGCTTCAACTTTCTTGGAGCCGCCACCGAAGTTTACGCCGATACCGACGCTAGGAGCCCACTCGGTGTCGCCTTGGTCGATGTTGTACTGAGCTTCAACGCCAGCACGGGCATAGAAGTTGTCAGTGAAGTAAAGCTTGGCACCGCCGCCGATGTTGGCGAAGGTAGAACCGTTACGGCCGCCGCGAGCGTCTTGACCGATGCTTTGATCAGAGAAACCAGCCGAAACGTACGGACGCAGCATGTCGCCCGGGTTGTTGAAGTGGTACAGAGCGTCCAGGGCAGTGTTGGAGCCCTTGATGTTCTTGCCACTGTCGCTGCGAACGTTGTGAACTTCGTCGTAACCCAGACGTACTTCTACGTCGTCGGTCAGGAAGTAGCCAATCGAGCCGCCGAACAGGTTGCCGTCGTTTTTAAAGTTACGGGCGCTGTCGTAGTACTCTTTCTTGGCGAAGCCTTCGATTTCGACTGCGCCTTGGCCTTGTGCCAGAGCGCCGAAAGATGCCGCGGCAACAATAGTACCAATGGCCAAGCCCAAGGTGTTTTTCAGTTTCATCCGTTAAATCCCCATCTGGTGATTGTAAAGCAGTCCCACATCGCTGGGGACAACTCATCGGCAAGTCTATCAGAACTTGCCTGCTCGTTAGAGATATTTGCACCGAGTTAAGTTTCGGTAATGCCTGCAAATTTCTCACGTAATTTATCTAAAGCCCGCTTGTAGCGCATTTTCGTTGCACTCAAGCCCATGTGCATGATGTCTGCGATCTCCTGGAATTCAAGTTCTGCGACAAATCGCAGTACCAGAATCTCCCGATCGATCGGGTTCACATGCACCAGCCAGCGATCAAGCCCGCCCCGCTCTTCAGGTTTAGGCGTCTTTTCTTCCGACGCTTCCTCAAGTGGATCCAGACTCAAAGCGTCCATCAAGCGACGCTTACGCCGTTCCTTTCTGTACTGCGTGATGCATTCGTTGTAAGTGATGCTGTACAGCCATGTTTTGAATTTCGATTTACCCTCGAAATTCTTCAAGCCATACAACACCTTAAGCATCACTTCCTGACAGACATCATCAGCATCGCGATCGTTCCCTAAATAACGTGCACAGACGTTAAAAAGTGTTCGTTGATAGCGACGCATCAACTCTTCGTAAGCCCGCGTCACATGAAAAAGTTCGACGTGGGCGCGCGCAACCAGCTCCTCATCAGAGAGCTCGCGGGGGTCGTAGCGCATCGATAGCGGTTGAGGGTTATTCAAAACAAGTCGTGCCGACAGTCAGGTCAATGGCCGCCACTGCCATTGAAACGGCAATTTGTGGCGGCATAGAGTAGCAGGTTAGCCGCTTAACGGCTGCTCACTCGCTGTTCCAGAAGGACGCGGTTGGACAATGAAACCAACTCCCCGTCATCTGTAAGCAGTGTGGTTTTCACCGTGCCAATCTCTTCAATCTGCCCTTCAACATCGCCAACACGCACCTCTTGGCCTACCTGATACAACTCCCGCACATAAATCCCTGCCAGTATTTGGCCAGCAAGCTCACGACTTCCCAGGCCCATGGCCAGCGCAATTGCCAGACCAACGGTAATCAAACCGATCACAATTACATGGTTCAGCAGGTCAGTTTTGACCTCCAGCTGACTGATCGCCACCGAAATACTGATAATAATGACCAGCCCCTGAGCGATTCGCCCCAGACCCGCGGAATAATCCAGCCCTACTCCTTCCGCCGCGCCACGCACCAGACCGTTGACCAGTTGCGCCAGCAGTACACCGACCAGCAGCACCAGAGCGGCACCAAAAACCTTGGGCAGATAAAGCGCCAGCATGTCCAGCGTTGCGGAAACGCGCTCAAGCCCCAGCGATTCAGCGGCCGAAACCAGAAAGATCAACAAGACGAACCAGTAAACAATCTTGCCGATGAGAGTGGAAATCGGCACCTGAACGCCTGCACGGCTGATCAGTTTGGTCAGGCCGGTGCCTGCCATCAGACGATCAAGGCCTAGTTTGGCGAGCAACTTTGACAACAGGGTGTCGAGCAGTTTGGCGACCACGAAACCCAGCAGTACGACCACCAGTGCGCCGAACAGATTCGGGATGAAATTTGCAACTTTGGTCCACAATGCAGTCATTGCGGCAACCAGACTCTGAGTCCAGAGATCCAATTCCATGTTCAATCAGCCTTATCGACAGGACGAGCGGTAGAATTCTTTTGACGTGAAACCGGTGCAACGTGGGCTGAGCCATTGTTCAAGGCGATCATCATCGCTTCGGTCCAGCGCCCCAGCAGACTGAACAACACACCCGCGCCCACTTGGCGATTGGCGGTTTTCAATACGCGTCCCAGGCAGGCGTCATCATCCCGGCTGGAGGAAGACGACTTGAGCATGTCGCGCAATGATTCTTCAAACGGATCGTGCATAGGCACCTCTCGTAACGTCCAGAGAAGACGTGAACCAATCCGGGTGAGTCACAAACTGCCCCGTGGACGAACGTTAAAAATTGTAACCGTCACACCCAGCGCAACCGCCGGAACAGCCACCACTGCCCTAACGCCAGCGCGACAATCAATGCGCAGGCGACCAAAAAACCATAAGGGCTGTCAGAGCCAGGGATACCACCCACGTTAATGCCCAGCAGGCCGGTCAAAAAACTCATGGGCAGAAATATCCCGGTAATGATGCCAAAGCGGTACATGGTGTGATTCATGCGCTCGCGCAGCCGCCGGTCTTCGGACTCCAGCACCAGCCCCACTCGCTCGCGGGTCAATTCCAGCTCTTCAAGGTAACGCGTCAGGCTGTTGTTGAGCTCGTTCCAGTAATCAGCGTCATCGTCGACGAACCACGGCAGCTTGCTGCGACTGAGCTGTGCGTAAATTTCCCGCTGCGGTGAGAGAAAACGGCGTAGCCCTGCGGCGCGGCGTCGAATATGGAGCATATCGCCATGTTCGGGGGCATACCGCTCGTCAGCATCTATCTTTTCTTCCTCTTCATCGACCGATTCGGTGAGGTCACCCACTAGCGCCTGCACCTTGTCTGTCAGGTATTGGGCGAGATAAAGAATCAGCTCAGATGCAGTTTTTGGCCCCTTGCCTTCGTTGAGCTGCTCGATCAACTCGTCGGTGGCCCGCAATGGACGCAGACGCAGAGAGATGACCTGCTGGGCAGCGGCGAAAATCCGCACCGAGACCATGTCTTCCGGCTCGGCCCCCGGGTTGAGATTGACCCCGCGCAGGAACAGCAGCAGCTTTTCGTCAGGCAGTGGCAGCAAGCGTGGCCTGGTATTTTCTTCTAGCAGCAGGTCGCAGGCGAATTCACTCAGCCCACTGGCTGTGCGTAACCATGTGTGCGTCTGCGGATGACCGCGATCCCAATGCAGCCAGACACTTTCATGCGGCTGCAATTGCAGGCCATCCAGTTCGGTCCGAGCGATGAAACGCGCCCCGCCTTTACCATCCAATACGAGAGCGTGAACCAGCCCCCACTGCGCGTTTGTCTCGTCGAACATCAATACTTCGCTTATTCGGGCATTGTCAGAGGCGAGGGAGAAACGATCACGCCATTATTGTCGGCATACACATATTCGCCGGGACGGAACGTAACGCCGGCAAAGGTCACCACGACGTTCAAGTCACCGATACCGCGCTTATGGGTTCTCAGCGGGTGACTGGCCAGCGCCTGGACACCCAGATCAGTCTGCGCCAGAACATCCACGTCGCGGATGCAGCCATAGATCACCATGCCTTGCCAGCCATTGCGCGCTGCCTTTTCGGCGATCATGTCACCGAGTAATGCACAACGCAGTGACCCACCGCCGTCTACGACCAGAACCTTGCCCTTTCCGTCCAGCTCGGCCTGCTCCTTGACCAGCGAGTTGTCCTCAAAGCATTTCACGGTGACGATTTCGCCGCCGAACGAATCACGACCACCGAAGTTACTGAACATCGGTTCAAGTACCTGAACCAGGTCAGGATAGGCGTCGCACAAATCGGGCGTGAGGTAATGCATGGCGAAACTCCTGTCAGTGAAGGGTCGGTCTCTGCTTATGAACCGTAGCTCATAAAAAGAGGACGTAGCCAGCTTCATGACCTTTAACTGAACTGCACTTGCGTCGTAGCTTAATCGCACGGCAGCAGCAGGGAAACACCTTGCGCTCAGTCCCCCACGGCGATCGGCGTTTGCGACAGCTCCTGTACAGGGACGCAGCCTTCGCTCAGCCACTCGGTAACCAGCGGCCAGACTTCTCGCTGGGCATTTTTGCTGACCAGCATCTGTACGTGATCGAAGTCTTGCGAGAAACCCTGCTCACGCCCCAGGCTGATGAACTTGCGCTGTGCTGATCCGATCTGATCAAAAAGCTTGCGACAGGCCCAGACGGGATCTTGATGATCACCGACCGCAGCCACCGCGAGTACGGGCACTTCAACGCCTGGCAAGCCAGCCCACCAGTCAGTTTCCCTGTCACCGAAACGTCCGAACAGACCATGCCAACGCATGCTTTCCAGCACCAACCCGATCGGTTCGTCTTCTGGACCACGCTTGAAACGCGGGCCGGAAATATGCTCGAACGGCTTGAGCAGCAAGCGGCCAGCCCATTGCACCGGGGGCATTTTCAGCGGCCAGTAATTGCGGCTGACCTGACTCCCGAACAAGGCGACAGAGGCCGCGCCTGGAGGACCGAGATACTGCCCGCCCAATGCCGCTGCGAGCGTGGTGCCGCCAAGCGAGTGGCCAATCCAGTGCGGAATCTGACCACTTTGCTCGCGGACGAATGCTGCGATAGCAGGCACGTCGTAGCGCGCATAATCCGCAACCCGGTTATAGCGATAGGCTTCGTTGCGTGCCGACAGTCCGTGCCCGCGCATTTCCGGTATCCAGACATCGAAACCTGCCCGAGCCAGGTATGCACCCAGACCGATGCCTTTAGGCGAATACCAGAAGCGCCGGTTTGAAAAGCTGCCATGCATGAGGATCACCGGCACACCCCGAACATCGGACTGGGCCACAAGGCCGAGACGTGTCACGGCAATTTCGACACTGTAGTCGGGGCTGTTGGCAGGCTTCAGGCGGTATACGTCTTCGACCAGATCACCGCGACGCTCGGCGCTGATCAGAGCGACAGGAAAGAGAGTGCTGCTGCTTTGCATATTGCTCAAACAATCAAAGGTCGGTGTGGAAACCGTCCATGGTAAACGTAAAAAAGCCCCGGCTCATGTGAATGAACCGGGGCTTCACTCAGTCACATCAAACCGGAGCCTGAGCCTCAGCCAGGAAGAACCAGGTTTCCAGCACGGAATCCGGGTTCAACGAAACGCTTTCAATGCCTTGATCCATCAGCCAGCGGGCAAGGTCCGGATGGTCTGAAGGACCCTGACCACAGATGCCAATGTACTTGCCAGCCTTGTTACAGGCTTGAATAGCGTTGGACAGCAGCTTCTTCACCGCCGGATTACGCTCATCAAACAGATGCGCGATGACCCCGGAGTCACGATCCAGGCCCAGAGTCAGCTGGGTCAGGTCGTTGGAGCCAATGGAGAAACCGTCGAAGTACTCCAGGAACTCCTCGGCCAGAATGGCGTTGGACGGCAGTTCACACATCATGATCACGCGCAGGCCATTCTCGCCGCGTTTCAGACCGTTCTCGGCCAAGAGATCGATAACCTGACTGGCCTCGCCCAGGGTGCGCACGAACGGCACCATGATTTCGACGTTGGTCAGGCCCATTTCCTCACGAACACGCTTGAGGGCACGGCACTCCAGCTCGAAGCAATCGCGGAAGTTTTCACTGATGTAACGTGAAGCCCCGCGGAAACCGAGCATCGGGTTTTCTTCTTCCGGCTCGTACATCTTGCCGCCGATCAGGTTGGCGTACTCGTTGGACTTGAAGTCCGATAGACGGACGATGACCTTTTTCGGAGTAAACGCTGCGGCCAGAGTACTGATGCCCTCGACCAGTTTCTCGACATAGAAACCCACCGGATCGTCGTAACCGGCGATGCGCTTGTCGACGCTGTCCTTGATGTCCAAAGGCAGGCTGTCGTAATTGAGCAATGCCTTGGGGTGCACGCCGATCATGCGGTTGATGATGAATTCCAGACGCGCCAGGCCAACACCGGCATTGGGCAACTGGGCAAAGTCGAAAGCCCGGTCCGGGTTGCCGACGTTCATCATGATTTTGAACGGCAACTCAGGCATCGCATCGACCGAGTTGGTCTTGATGTCAAAGCCCAGCTCGCCCTCGAAGATGTAACCGGTGTCGCCCTCAGCACAGGAAACCGTTACGCCCTGGCCGTCCTGCAGCAACTGGGTCGCGTTACCGCACCCTACAACAGCCGGGATACCCAGCTCACGAGCGATGATCGCCGCGTGACAGGTACGGCCGCCACGGTTGGTGACGATGGCGCTGGCGCGCTTCATCACCGGTTCCCAGTCCGGGTCGGTCATGTCGGAAACCAGAACGTCGCCGGGCTGGACCTTGTCCATCTCGGAAACGTCTTTGATGATCCGTACCTTGCCTGCGCCGATACGCTGACCGATAGCACGGCCTTCAACCAGCACAGTGCCGGTTTCCTTGAGCAGGTAGCGCTCCATGACATTGGCCTGAGCGCGGCTTTTCACGGTTTCCGGGCGTGCCTGAACGATGTACAGCTTGCCGTCATCACCGTCTTTGGCCCACTCGATGTCCATCGGTGCCTTGTAATGTTTCTCGATGATCATCGCCTGCTTGGCCAGCTCTGCGACTTCATCGTCACTCAGGCAGAAACGCGCGCGTTCAGCAGGCTCGACGTCGACGGTTTTCACCGAACGACCGGCCTTGGCTTCTTCGCCGTAGATCATCTTGATGGCCTTGCTGCCCAGGTTACGGCGCAGGATGGCCGGACGACCCGCAGCGAGGGTGCCCTTGTGTACATAGAACTCGTCAGGGTTGACCGCGCCCTGCACCACCGTTTCACCGAGGCCGTAAGCGCCGGTGATGAACACCACGTCACGGAAGCCCGATTCGGTGTCCAGGGTGAACATGACGCCCGCCGTACCGGTTTCGGAGCGCACCATACGCTGCACACCCGCCGACAAGGCGACGAGCTTGTGATCAAAGCCCTGGTGGACGCGATAGGAAATGGCCCGATCGTTGAACAACGAGGCGAACACTTCCTTGGCCGCACGGATGACGTTTTCAACGCCGCGGATATTAAGAAAGGTTTCCTGCTGCCCGGCAAAGGACGCATCGGGAAGGTCTTCAGCGGTGGCGGAAGAACGCACGGCGACGGCGAGATTCGGGTTGCCTGCCGACAGTTCGGCAAAGGCAGTGCGGATTTCGGCGTTAAGCTTCTCGGGGAATTCGGCTTCCATGATCCACTGACGAATCTGCGCGCCGGTTTTGGCCAGTGCGTTGACATCGTCGACATCCAGAGCGTCCAGAGCTGCGTGAATCTGATCGTTCAGACCACTCAACTCAAGGAAATCACGGTAGGCCTGGGCCGTTGTGGCAAAGCCACCGGGCACCGAAACACCAGCACCGGCAAGGTTGCTGATCATTTCGCCGAGGGATGCGTTCTTGCCTCCCACATGCTCCACATCATGGACGCCGAGCTTATCGAGGGAAACTACGTACTCTACCAAGGTGATCTCTCCACTAACTGTTTTGTTGTTGGGAAAAGCTCAGTGTCGGCTCAGCTACGGCATGGATCCAGACGTTTTTGGTCTGGCCATAAGCACGAACCTTTAAAAAAGTTGCGAATGCCAGTCACTCAGGTTCGCAAGCGCGCCTATGATATCCAACAATCGTCACCAGCTTAAGGCCAAAGGCGCAAATGAAACGATCTGCTTTCTTCATCTCCGACGGCACCGGTATTACTGCCGAGACCCTTGGCCAGAGCCTGCTAGCGCAATTTGAGAACATTACGTTCAACAAGTTCACCAGGCCCTATATCGACAGCGTCGAGAAAGCGCGGGCGATGGTACAACAAATCAACAATGCCGCCGAGAAGGACGATGTCCGCCCGATCATCTTCGACACCATCGTCAATCAGGACATTCGCGAGATCCTGGCGACGTCCAATGGTTTCATGATCGACATCTTTTCGACCTTCCTGGCACCGCTGGAGCAAGAGCTTAGTTCACACTCCTCCTACTCGGTGGGCAAATCGCACTCCATCGGCCACAACTCCAATTACATGGAGCGGATCGAGGCGGTGAACTTTGCGCTGGACAACGACGATGGTGCCCGTACGCACTACTACGACAAGGCTGACATTATTCTGGTGGGGGTTTCCCGGTGCGGCAAAACCCCGACCTGTCTGTACATGGCCATGCAGTTCGGCATCCGCGCCGCCAATTACCCGCTGACCGAAGATGACATGGAGCGCCTTCAACTGCCGAACGCGCTGAAGGAACACCGCAACAAGTTGTTTGGCCTGACCATTGACCCGGATCGCCTGACTGCCATTCGCCACGAGCGCAAACCCAACAGCCGCTATTCCAGCTATGCGCAGTGCGAATTCGAGGTTCGCGAAGTGGAGAGCCTGTTTCGCCGGGAAAACATCCCGCACATCAACTCCACCCATTTCTCCGTGGAAGAAATCTCCGCCAAGGTGCTGGTGGAAAAAGGCGTCGAGCGGCGTTTCAAGTAATGCTTGAAATCTGTAGGAGCTGCCGCAGGCTGCGATGGCGGTGTGTCAGCGATAACTGATCGCAGCCTTCGGCAGCTCCTACAGAAAATGCATTTCAATCCAGTAGTTTGATTAGGGCACTTGGCGCCCGCGCTCACCCCACCCACATCTCCATAAACCGGTTAACCGCCATCCCCTCCAGTTGCTCCTGATCTTTGCACAAGGCAAAAATCTGTTCACAGCGCTGAGGGGGAAATCGGCTTGCCAGGTTGCTCTTGAACTTCGCCTCCAGCAGCGGGATGCCATCGGCACGGCGGCGGCGATGGCCTATGGGATATTCGATTTCGATACGGTCAGTGCTGGTCGTATCTTTGAAATACACCTGGATCGCATTGGCGATGGAGCGCTTTTCCGGATCCAGATAATCGCGGCTGTAGCGTTCCTCCTCAATGACCACCATCTTTTCGCGTAACTGGTCGATGATCGGGTGCGCGGCATGAAAGCTGTCTTCGTAATGCTCGGCCACCAGCGTGCCATAGACCAACGGCACGGCAATCATGTACTGCAGGCAATGATCCCGGTCGGCAGAGTTCGCCAGCGGGCCTTCCTTGGAAATGATCCGGATCGCCGATTCATGGGTCGTGACGACAATTCTGTCGATCTCGGAAAGCCTGTTACGCACCAGCGGATGCAGGATCACGGCAGCTTCGCAAGCAGTCTGGGCATGAAACTCCGCAGGAAAACTGACTTTGAACAACACGTTTTCCATCACGTAGCTGCCGTACGGCTGGGACAGACTGAACTGACGCTTGCCCTCGGGCTTGAGCGCCAAGTCTCTATTAGTCTGGCTAAAGGAAACGTCATAAAAGCCCCACTGCGCCGCGCTCAGTGCGCCAGGTATGCCCATTTCGCCACGCAGGGCAATATCCGCCAGCCGCACGCCGCGACTGCTGGCATCCCCCGCAGCCCATGATTTGCGCGAGCCTGCGTTGGGCGCATGCCGATAAGTACGCAGCGCCTGGCCATCAACAAACGCATGCGACAACGCCGACAGCATCTGCTCACGATTAGCGCCCATGAGCCTGGCACTGAGTGCCGTAGAGGCCACCTTAACCAGCACCACATGATCCAGACCTACCCGATTGAAAGAGTTTTCCAGCGCCAGTACACCCTGTATTTCGTGGGCCATGACCATGGCTTCGAGCACATCACGCATGTTCAAGGGTGCTTCGCCATAGGCGACCCGCTTCTGGGAGATATGGTCAGCCACGGCCAGAATGGCCGCCAGATTGTCCGAAGGATGCCCCCACTCCGCAGCCAGCCATGTGTCGTTGTAATCCAGCCAGCGGATGATGCAACCGATGTCCCATGCCGCCTTGACCGGATCCAGACGCAAGTTCGTGCCGGGTACCCGGGCGCCGAGCGGCACAATCGTGCCCTCGACAATCGGCCCAAGATGCTTCGTGCACTCAGGAAAGCGCAAGGACAGCAAGCCACAGCCCAGCGCATCGATCAGGCTATTGCGTGCGGTATCCAGTGCCAGCGCGGACTCGACCTTGTAATTCAATACATAGTCAGCGATGTCCTGCAAAACCTGGTCGTAGTCCGGGCGGTTGTTCAGATCAACGTTGCTGGTCATGATTTCACTCCAGTGATTATTACCCTGTAGCCAACTTGTTGGCGAAGCGCGGGTGCAGGCATCACCTCACCACACGTTGGCTACAGTCCAGCGTTCACCTTACCAATGCACTATCTGGAACCCGCACCCACCCTTCCATTAACACCCGGGCGCTGCGGCTCATGATGGCCTTGGTGACTTTCCATTCGCCGTTGCTATGCGTTGCCTGCGCGCCAACCCGTAACGTGCCCGAGGGGTGCCCAAAACGTACAGCCTCACGCTCAGTACCGCCTGCGGCGAGGTTGACCAGCGTGCCCGGAATCGCGGCCGCCGTGCCAATCGCCACGGCGGCAGTGCCCATCATGGCGTGGTGCAGCTTGCCCATGGACATCGCACGCACCAACAAATCGATGCTGCTGGCCGCCACCGGCTTGCCACTGGACGCAGTGTAGTCGGCGGGCCCGGCCACAAAGGCGACTTTGGGCGTGTGCTGACGAGTCGCAGCTTCGTCCAGGTGCTTGATCAGGCCCATACGCAGCGCGCCATGGGCACGGATCGCTTCAAACATCGCCAGGGCTTTCGGATCGTCATTGATATCGCCCTGCAACTCGCTACCGGTGTAGCCAATGTCACGGGCATTGACGAAGATCGTCGGGATCCCTGCGTTGATAAAAGTTGCCTGGAACGTGCCGATTCCCGGTACCGCCAGCTCATCCACCAGATTGCCAGTGGGGAACATCGAACCGCCCTCACCCTCTTCATCAGCTGCCGGATCGAGGAACTCAAGCTGCACCTCGGCGGCGGGAAACGTCACGCCATCCAGTTCGAAATCGCCGGTTTCCTGCACCGCGCCGTCGGTAATCGGCACATGGGCAATGATCGTCTTGCCGATATTCGCCTGCCAGATGCGCACCACGGCGATGCCATTTTGCGGAATGCGCGAGGCCTCTACCAAACCGCTGTTGATCGCGAAAGGGCCTACTGCCGCAGAAAGGTTGCCGCAGTTGCCACTCCAGTCGACGAAAGGCTTGTCGATGGAAACCTGGCCAAACAGATAGTCCACGTCATGATCGGCGTGACTGCTGCGCGATACGATGACGGTTTTGCTGGTGCTGGAGGTTGCCCCGCCCATGCCATCGATCTGTTTCTCATAGGGATCAGGGCTGCCAATAACCCGCAGCAGCAAAGCGTCACGCGTAGCGCCGGGGAACTGCGCACTTTCAGGCAAGTCGGCAAGGTTGAAGAAAACGCCTTTGCTGGTACCGCCCCGCATATAAGTGGCGGGGATTTTTATTTGTGCTTTGTGAGTCATGAAATCGTTGTCCCTTCTTGATTGGACTCGAACGCTGTCGCGCGCTGAAACTGAACCCGTTGGAGCGAGGCTTGCCCGCGAAGAAGCCAGTACAGGCATAAACTTGCGCTGAGTCCCTAAGCAGCCTTCGCGGGCAAGCCTCGCTCCAACAGAAAATGGCTCCCACTACTGATCAAACCACCTCGGCCGCCTCAAGAAAGTCCTGTGCAAACCGCTGCAACACGCCACCTGCTTCGTAGATCGAAACCTCTTCGGCGGTATCAAGGCGGCAGGTAACAGGCACTTCAACTCGCTCACCGTTCTTGCGATTGATCACCAGCGTCAAGGTGCTGCGCGGAATACGCTCGCCGATCACGTCAAAGGTTTCGCTGCCATCAATTCCCAGGGTATGCCGATCAACACCCGGCTTGAACTCCAGCGGCAGGACGCCCATGCCTACCAGGTTGGTGCGGTGGATACGCTCGAAACCTTCTGCGGCAATCGCTTCGACGCCCGCCAGCCGCACGCCTTTGGCTGCCCAGTCACGGGATGAACCCTGGCCGTAGTCAGCTCCGGCAATGATGATCAGTGGCTGCTTGCGCTCCATGTAGGTTTCGATGGCTTCCCACATCCGCGTGACCTGACCTTCGGGCTCGACACGGGCCAGCGAGCCCTGCTTGACCTTGCCGTCGATGCGGACCATTTCGTTGAGCAGTTTGGGGTTGGCAAACGTCGCGCGCTGGGCTGTGAGGTGATCGCCGCGGTGAGTCGCGTAAGAGTTGAAGTCCTCTTCCGGCAAGCCCATTTTGGCCAGGTACTCCCCGGCAGCGCTGTCGAGCATGATGGCGTTCGAAGGTGACAGATGATCGGTGGTGATGTTGTCGCCCAATACCGCCAGCGGTCGCATCCCTTTCAAAGGACGAGCACCGGCCAATGCGCCCTCCCAATAAGGTGGGCGCCGAA
Organism: Pseudomonas viridiflava; assembly: GCF_900602065.1. Taxonomy (GTDB): domain Bacteria; phylum Pseudomonadota; class Gammaproteobacteria; order Pseudomonadales; family Pseudomonadaceae; genus Aquipseudomonas. The sequence goes on from NZ_UWFN01000209.1 coordinate 128,798, forward strand.
TGTAAGTACTCGGTGCACGCCAGTCGTAAAGGGGTTTGACCTGCTCGCCGTTGTCGGCCTTGATCTCGAACATCGGGATGTAGACCTGACGAAACTGATCCGGCTTGACGCTGGCCTTGACCACCGCATCGATTTCTTCATCGCTGGGCCAGATATCTTTCAGGGTGACCGGATTGCCCGCTTTATCGGTGCCGAGCACGTCCTTTTCGATATCAAAACGAATGGTGCCAGCAATTGCATACGCGACCACCAACGGCGGCGAAGCCAGGAAGGCCTGTTTGGCGTAAGGATGAATACGCCCATCGAAATTACGGTTACCGGACAACACCGCCGTGGCGTAAAGATCGCGGTCGATGACCTCCTGCTGGATAACCGGGTCCAGCGCGCCACTCATGCCATTACAGGTCGTGCAGGCAAAACCGACGATACCAAAGCCTAGCGCTTCCAGTTCCGGCAGCAGGCCAGCTTCTTCCAGGTACAACTGCACGGCTTTGGACCCCGGGGCCAGAGACGACTTCACCCAAGGCTTGCGGGTCAGGCCAGCGGCATTGGCGTTGCGCGCCAGCAAACCTGCAGCGATTACGTTGCGCGGGTTGCTGGTGTTCGTGCAACTGGTAATGGCCGCAATGATCACTGCGCCGTCAGGCATCAGACCCGGTTCGTTTTCCACGACACCGGAAATACCCATGGCCGCCAGCTCGGAGGTCGGCACGCGGCGATGGGGGTTGGAAGGCCCGGCGATATTGCGCACCACGCTGGACAGATCGAACCTCAGCACCCGTTCGTACTCGGCGGTTCGCAGGCTGTCTGCCCACAACCCCGTCTGTTTCGCGTAGGTTTCGACCAATTTGACCTGCTCGGGATCGCGTCCCGTCAGGGTCAGGTAATCAAGGGTTTGCTGGTCGATGTAAAACATCGCCGCCGTCGCACCGAATTCCGGGGTCATGTTGGAAATGGTCGCCCGATCCCCCAGCGTCAGCGCGTTAGCCCCCTCGCCGAAAAACTCCAGGTAAGAAGACACGACTTTCTCGGCGCGCAGGAACTCGGTAACGGCCAGCACGATGTCGGTCGCGGTGATTCCCGGCTGACGCTTGCCCACCAACTCCACACCGATGATATCCGGCAGGCGCATCCATGATGCCCGACCGAGCATTACGCTTTCGGCCTCAAGCCCGCCGACGCCAATGGCGATCACTCCCAATGCGTCCACATGGGGCGTGTGGCTGTCAGTGCCCACCAGCGTATCCGGGAACGCCACGCCATCCAGCGCATGCACCACCGGCGACATTCGCTCCAGATTGATCTGGTGCATGATGCCGTTGCCAGGCGGGATCACATCGACGTTCTTGAACGCCTTTTTAGTCCAGTTGATGAAGTGAAAACGGTCCTCGTTGCGCCGATCCTCAATGGCCCTGTTTCGCTCGAAAGCATCCGCCTCGAAGCCACCGTGCTCGACCGCCAGAGAGTGATCGACGATCAACTGCGTCGGCACGACGGGATTGACCAGCGACGGGTCTCCCCCTTGCAAGGCAATCGCGTCACGCAATCCGGCAAGGTCAACCAGCGCGGTCTGCCCCAGGATGTCATGGCACACGACGCGCGCCGGAAACCAGGGAAAGTCCAGATCGCGCTTGCGCTCGATCAATTGCTCAAGGGAGGCTCTCAGGGTTGCCGGATCGCAGCGTCGCACCAGATTTTCCGCCAGCACGCGTGAGGTGTAGGGCAAGCCGTCATAAGCACCCGGCTTGATCGCATCGACCGCCTCACGGGCATCGAAGTAATCCAGTGAAGTGCCGGGCAAGGGTTTGCGGTGTTCTGAATTCATGGCGCAAGGACTCAATCACGGAAATGGGGGGAGCTTTGTAGGAGGCTGTAAAACACCTCTCTGTAGGAGCTGCCGAAGGCTGCGAAGCATTCTTCCTGAAACACTGCCATCGCAGCCTTCGGCAGCTCCTACAGATCCAGTGTTGGGTCAGCAATAACGTTTATGGTCAGCGCTTTTCGATGCTCACAAAACTGCGCTGCGCAACGCCGACGTATTCGGCGCTGGGGCGGATGATGCGGTTATTGGCGCGCTGCTCGAAGACATGCGCAGCCCAGCCAGTCAGGCGCGAGCAGACGAAAATCGGCGTGAATAGCTTGGTCGGAATGCCCATGAAGTGGTACGCAGAGGCATGGTAGAAGTCAGCGTTGGGGAACAGCTTTTTCTGCTCCCACATGGTTTTGTCGATAGCTTCGGACACTGGATACAACACGGTATCGCCCGCTTCGTCAGCCAGCTGTTTCGCCCAACCCTTGATCACTTCGTTGCGCGGATCCGACTCTTTATAGATCGCATGGCCGAAGCCCATGATCTTGTCTTTACGCTCCAGCATACCGAGGGTGCCTTTGACCGCCTCTTCGGCAGAGCCGAACTTCTCGATCATGTCCATCGCCGCTTCGTTCGCCCCACCGTGCAGCGGGCCGCGTAACGTGCCGATGGCCGCGGTGATGCACGAGAACAGGTCGGACAGCGTCGATGCGCACACCCGCGCGGTGAAAGTCGACGCGTTGAATTCGTGCTCCGCATAAAGGATCAGCGACACGTCCATGACCTTGCAGTGCAGCTCGCTGGGCTTCTTGTCCAGCAACAGGTGCAGGAAGTGCGCGCCGATGGAATTTTCGTCAGTCACGCAATTGATTCGTTTGCCGTCATGGCTGAAGCGGTACCAGTAGCACATGATCGCCGGGAACGCGGCGAGCAGGCGGTCGGTGGAATCGCGCTGTTGCTCGAAGCCGGTTTCCGGCTCGAGGGTGCCCAGCATCGACGCGCCGGTGCGCATCACGTCCATCGGATGCGTGTCGGCCGGAATACGTTCAAGCACTTCTTTCAAGGCTTGCGGCAGGTCGCGAAGTTTTTTCAGCTTCGCCAGATACGTGTCCAGTTGCGCTTGAGTCGGCAATTCGCCGTACAGCAACAGGTAGGCAACTTCTTCAAAACGGGCCTCGGCGGCCAGCTCTTTCACATCGTAGCCACGATAGGTCAGACCAGCACCGGTCTGGCCCACGGTAGACAAGGCAGTCTGTCCGGCAACCTGGCCACGCAGGCCAGCGCCACTCAATACTTTTGCTTCAGCCATTGCTCTCTCCAATCTTGGATTTTTTAGGGATTTGGCAATTCAGATCATTATGTTCTGTAGGAGCTGCCGCAGGCTGCGAAGCTTCATCCAGACATACCGCCATGGCAGCCTTTGGCAGCTCCTACAGGAAAATTAACCCTTCTTCTGCGCAAACAGCGCATCAAGTTTCTGCTCAAAGGTGTGGTAATCAATTGCGTCATACAGCTCCATCCGAGTCTGCATGGTGTCGACCACATTCTTCTGGCTGCCATCCCGGCGAATCGCGCCATAGACGTTTTCCGCCGCCTTGTTCATGGCGCGGAATGCCGACAAAGGATAGAGCACCAGAGAAACATCGGCGCTGCGCAGCTCATCCACGGTGAACAGCGGCGTAGCACCAAACTCAGTGATATTGGCCAGAATCGGAGCGTTGACCCGCGAGGCAAACAGTTTGTACATGTCCAGTTCGGTGATGGCTTCCGGGAACACCATGTCAGCGCCGGCCTCGATGCATGCCGCGGCGCGCTCAAGTGCTGACTCCAGCCCCTCAACCGCCAGTGCATCAGTGCGGGCCATGATCACGAAACTGTCGTCGGTGCGAGCATCGACTGCAGCCTTGATACGATCGACCATTTCCTGCTGGGTAACGATTTCTTTATTCGGGCGATGCCCGCAACGCTTGGCGCCCACCTGGTCTTCAATGTGGATCGCCGCAGCGCCGAACTTGATCATCGAGCGCACGGTGCGCGCCACGTTGAACGCCGACGAACCGAAGCCGGTGTCCACGTCGACCAGCAATGGAAGGTCGCAGACGTCGGTAATGCGACGCACGTCAGTCAACACATCATCCAGCCCGGTAATCCCCAGATCAGGAATTCCCAACGATCCGGCTGCCACTCCGCCACCGGACAGATAAATAGCCTTGAACCCGGCGCGCTTGGCCAGCAACGCATGATTGGCATTGATCGCACCTACCACTTGCAACGGCTGTTCGCTGGCAACCGCATCACGAAAACGCTGGCCTGGAGTGGTTTTATTGGAATTCATTGTTCACCTCGGGTTGGAGCAGGCTTTTCTAGGGGCCGCTGAGCTAAATGCTGGTCTAAATTCTGGTCCAGATAGTGCCGTTCGATGTTGCGTTTGGACGCAGCGATATGCCGGCGCATCAACAGTTCGGCCAACTCACCGTCACGGTCGGCGATGGCGTCGAGAATGCGGTGGTGTTCGGCAAATGCCTGGCGGGGACGATTGGGCGTTGCGGAGAACTGGATACGGTACATGCGGACCAGCTGATACAGGTCGCCGCAGAGCATCTGCGTCAGCGTGCGATTGCCGCTGCCTTGAATGATCCGGTAATGGAAGTCGAAATCACCTTCCTGCTGGTAATAGCCAACTCCCGCCTGAAAGGCTGCATCGAGCTCGTGGGTGTCCAGCACTCGGCGCAGCTCGTCGATCTCCTGTGCCGTCATGCGTTCGGCCGCCAGGCGACATGCCATGCCTTCCAGCGATTCACGGATTTCGTAGAGTTCGATCAGTTCGGCGTGACTCAGGGAAACGACCCGCGCGCCCACATGCGGCACACGCACCAGCAGACGCTGGCCTTCGAGACGGTGGATAGCTTCGCGCAAAGGGCCACGACTGATGCCGTAGGTGCGCGCCAGTTCAGGCTCGGAAATCTTGCTGCCGGGCGCGATCTCGCCTTTGATGATGGCCGCCTGGATGCGACGGAAGACGTTTTCGGAGAGGGTTTCCGAATCGTCTGTCACTGGAGCAGCACTTTCGGCCGAGTCCAACATTGTCGACACCATTGAATTTATTTGAGCTAAAAATAGCCCTGGAACGCCAATCAGTCAAAGAAAATCCTGAAGGTGTCGACAATACCATTGCAAGCTACGGCTTGTGGGAGCTGGGCTTGCCCGCGATGAAAGCACCACAACATTTAGATATTGAGGCGCTTATCGCGGCTCCCACAGAAGCACTGCTCACAGGATCGTCGCAGTGAGCGAGGCGAACCTTCATGCTAGAATGCCGCCCCAGCTGATTGTCAGTAATAGCACTGCGCCAGCCACTAAATGACTCAGGGTCGACGTCTGGATGACCGCCCTCAATGTGCCAGGATCTATGACTTTCAAAGCCCTTCCCGCCCTGCTCTGCCTCCTTCTGTTATCCGTTAACGCCCTGGCGGCGGACAAGACCGTCTACGGTCTGAACGAGTACGCCCAGCTCAACGATATCGACCTGCAAGTCGCCGCCAAACTCGACACTGGCGCCAAGACTGCTTCACTGAGCGCTCGGGACATCAAACATTTCAAGCGCAACGGTGAGACCTGGGTACGCTTTTATCTGGCAATCGATGATGCCCATGCGCACCCTATTGAACGGCCACTGGCCCGGGTCAGCAAGATCAAACGGCGCGCCGATGATTACGATGCAGACGATGATAAAAAGTACACCGCGCGCCCGGTTATCAGCCTTGATGTATGCATGGGTGCATCTTTACGCACGATAGAAGTGAACTTGACCGACCGAAGTGCTTTCCAATACCCGCTTTTGATCGGCTCCGAAGCGTTAAAACGCTTTGATGCGCTGGTCGATCCAAGCCTTAAGTACGCAGCGGGCAAGCCTGGCTGTGAAATCACTGCTCAAACCACCGAGTAAACCAATGCGCTCTCTGACTCTGCATCTGAAAATCCTGATTGGCGTCCTGGTGACCCTCGGAATCGCAATCACGGCCTATCAGATTCTGGCGCTCGGCATTCCGGTGACCGAGGACGAAACCGACGACCTGTGGAATATCGATGCCAAGGTCGAATTCGTCGCCAACAACAATAAGGATTCGGTAAAGGTCCAGATGTTCGTCCCGCCGCTGGCGCGAGACTTCATCAGCCTGAACGAAAGCTTCATTTCCAATAACTACGGGGTCAGCGTCAATCGTGTCGATGGCAACCGCAAGGTGACCTGGTCGGCACGCCGGGCAACCGGCAACCAGACGCTGTATTACCGCCTGGTGCTGACCAAGCGCTATAGCGGAGAAAGGCTGAAGACCAAAGGGCCGATATTCCGCGACAGCATTGCCGTCGAGGGTCCGGAAAAAGTCGCCGCCGAAGCGCTGCTTGCCCCTATCCGTCAGCACTCTGCAGACGTTGAAACCTTCATCACCGAAGCCATCAAGCGGGTCAACAACCTCAATGATGACAACGTGAAGTTGCTGCTGGCCGGTGATACCTCCAGCTCAAACAAAGCGCGCATCACCGAATTGCTGCTGTCCATCGCTCACGTACCGATGGAAAAGGTCCATACCATTCGCCTTGTCGCTGACCAGCCACAGAGTCCGGAATTGTGGTTGCGCAGCTTCAACGGCAAGGACTGGCTCTACTTCAACCCGGACACGGGTGAAAAGGGCCTGCCTGATGATCGTCTGTTGTGGTGGACGGGCGACGAGAACCTGATCACTGTCGATGGCGGCAGAAAAGCCGTCGTCACCTTCAGCCTCAACAACAGCGAAATGAACGCGATCCGTCTGGCCCAGTTGACTGACGCCAGCACTGACGCCGACTTTCTTGAATATTCGTTGTATGGTCTGCCACTGGAAACCCAGCAAACGTTCATGATCATGGTCATGATCCCGATTGGCGTGCTGGTGATTCTGGTCCTGCGCAACCTGATCGGCCTGCAGACGCTAGGTACCTTTACACCGGTATTGATCGCCCTCGCCTTCAGGGAAACCCAGCTCGGCTTCGGCATCATCCTGTTCACGGTGATCACCGCGCTCGGCCTGTCATTACGCTCCTATCTGGAACACCTGAAGCTGCAAATGCTGCCCCGCCTGTCGGTGGTACTGACGTTCGTGGTGGTGCTGATCGCAGCCATCAGCGTACTCAGCCACAAACTCGGCCTGGAGCGCGGCCTTTCAGTGGCGCTGTTCCCGATGGTGATTCTGACGATGACCATTGAACGCTTGTCGATTACCTGGGAAGAACGGGGCGGCGGTCATGCCATGAAAGTCGCCATTGGCACGCTGTTCGCCGCATCTCTGGCGCACATCATCATGAGCGTCCCGGAGCTGATCTACTTTGTCTTCACCTTCCCGGCAGTGCTGTTGATTCTGGTGGGCTTCATGTTGGCAATGGGTCGCTATCGCGGTTATCGCCTGACCGAACTCGTTCGCTTCAAAGCCTTCCTCAAGGAAGAATCCAAGCAAGAAGAAGCCAAATGATCGGCCTCTGGAAAACCTGGAAGGCCCTCGAAGCCCGGGGCATCATGGGCATCAACCGGCGTAATGCCGATTACGTGCTCAAGTACAACAAGCGCAGCCTGTATCCGATTGTCGATGACAAGATCATCACCAAGGAACGGGCCATTGCCGCGGGCATCAATGTGCCAGAAATGTACGGGGTCATTTCCACCGAGAAAGAAATCGACAAGCTCGACGAGATCATTGGCGGGCGCAGTGACTTTGTGATCAAGCCTGCTCAGGGCGCTGGCGGCGACGGCATCCTGGTGATCGCTGATCGTTTCGAGGGTCGCTATCGGACTGTTTCAGGGCGCATCGTCAGCCACTCGGAAATCGAGCATCAGGTGTCGAGCATCCTCACCGGGCTTTACTCCCTGGGCGGCCACCGGGATCGGGCGCTGATCGAATACCGGGTCACCCCGGATCAGATTTTCAAAAGCATCAGCTACGAAGGCGTGCCGGATATACGCATCATCGTGCTGATGGGCTACCCGGTCATGGCCATGCTGCGCCTGCCAACCCGGCAGTCTGGCGGCAAGGCCAACCTCCATCAGGGCGCTATTGGCGTGGGTGTCGATCTGGCCACCGGCATTACCCTTCGCGGCACCTGGCTGAACTCCATCATCACCAAGCACCCGGACACCACCAACGCGGTGGACGGCGTACAGTTGCCGAACTGGGATGGCTTCATGAAGCTGGCTGCCGAGTGTTATGAGCTGTGTGGGCTGGGCTACATCGGCGTCGACATGGTGCTTGACCAGGAGCACGGGCCGCTGATCCTCGAACTCAACGCCCGCCCCGGCCTCAACATTCAGATCGCCAACGACTGCGGGTTGACCCACAGGACCCAGGCTGTGGAAGCACGGCTGGAACAGTTGGCGCTCAACGGCGAACAGGAAACACCTGAACAGCGCCTGCAGTTTGTCCAGGAGCTGTTCGGTCACGTACCGCCGCAATAGAAGCGGGATAGTGGCTCCATGTGAACGGCGACTCCGACGCGCCACTAGGAGTGATCCCGGCGGAGGACTACAATCCCCACCCCGCGCTCCGAACTGACATCCTCGAATGCCTGATTGCTCACTCTATCCGCTGCCCTACTCCCCCGACCCGGCAGCCTGGTTTCAACGTATCCGCCACGCGCCGGGCGCAGTGCTGCTGGACAGCGGCCGCCCCGTTGCCGAACGCGGACGCTTCGACCTGCTGAGCGCATGGCCAGTGCAGACCTTTCTGCCGGACGCTACAGAAACCGGCAGTGAGTTTTTCCAGCGTTTGCGCGCAGGCTTGAACGACCTGGGTCACGCCCAATTGCCCTCGGACTGCGGGCTACCCTTTGCAGGTGGCCTGATCGGCTATCTCAGTTATGACTTCGGTCGCCGCCTGGAGGCGCAATCCGGGGCGGCGGTTGATGATCTGCAGCTTCCCGATGCGCGTCTGGGTCTGTACGACTGGGCGCTGGTCAGCGATCACCAGCAGCACACCAGCCAACTGGTGTTTCATCCATCGCTGGTGGATAGCGAGCGTCAGCGGCTGATTGAGCTATTCAGCCAATCGCATGAATCCGGGCAAGGTATCTTCAGCCTGCAAGGTCATTTTGCACCGTCGATCAATGCCGACGTTTATCGTGCCGCCTTCGAAAAGATTCAGGCCTACATTCAGGCAGGCGACTGTTATCAGGTCAATCTCACCCAGCGTTTCCAGGCCCGATACCAAGGCGACTCGTGGGCGGCTTATTGCGCGTTGCGCCACGCCTGCCCGACGCCCTTTTCCGGATACCAGGCACTGCCGGAAGGCGACGCGGTCTTGAGCCTTTCACCAGAGCGCTTTGTCAGGGTCAGCCATGGCCACGTCGAGACACGCCCCATCAAAGGTACACGCCCTCGCGGTCAGGACGCCGCAGAAGATCAAGCCTACGCGCAGGAACTGCTGTCCAGCACCAAGGACCGTGCGGAAAACCTGATGATCGTCGATCTGCTGCGCAATGATCTGGGCCGCAGTTGCAGGATTGGCTCAGTAAAAGTACCTGAGCTGTTCAGCCTGGAAAGCTACCCCAACGTGCACCATCTGGTCAGCAGCGTAGTGGGCGAGCTGGCGGATGATCACGATGCACTGGACTTGCTCGCAGGCAGCTTTCCCGGAGGCTCCATCACCGGCGCGCCGAAAATCCGCGCGATGCAGATCATCGATGAACTGGAGCCGACCCGGCGCAGCATTTATTGCGGTTCATTGATGTATCTGGATGTGCGCGGCGAAATGGACAGCTCCATCGCGATCCGTAGCCTGTTGCTTAAAGACGGCAAGGTTTCTTGCTGGGCCGGCGGCGGCATCGTCGCAGACTCAGAATGCGAAGCGGAATATCAGGAGTCGTTTACCAAAGTGCGGGTTCTGCTGAATACGCTGGAAGCGCTTTGACGACGCGGGCTCGCCTTTAGCCGGGAAGACGGTATTTCTGCCGATACAGATGTGTCAAATGCACCGGCCTCTTCCCGGCTGAAGCCGGTCCCACGTCGTTTCCACACAACACGCGAGCATCCCGCAGGCCAATTCGCTGAAGGATTTTGTTAACATTCGCCTCATTACGAGCGCCTAAGCGCCATATTTAGGAAACCGCCTGATGAGCACACCCTTCGATGTCGCCGAACTTGCAGCGACCTACGCCAACAAGTCGGCCCAGGACATCCTCAAACTGGCCTTTCAGCACTTCGGTGACGAACTGTGGATTTCGTTCAGCGGCGCCGAAGACGTGGTGCTGGTGGACATGGCCTGGAAACTGAACAAAAACGTCAAGGTGTTCAGCCTGGACACGGGTCGCCTGCACCCGGAGACCTATCGCTTTATCGAGCAGGTTCGCGAGCATTACAAGATCGATATCGAGATCATGACCCCGGATCAACAGAAGCTCGAACCCTTCGTAAAGGAAAAGGGTTTATTCAGCTTTTACCGGGACGGTCATGGCGAATGCTGTGGCGTACGTAAAATCGAACCATTGCGCCGAAAACTGTCTGGCGTGAAGGCCTGGGCAACCGGTCAGCGTCGTGACCAGAGCCCTGGCACCCGCAGCCACGTGGCGGCACTGGAAATCGACAGCGCATTCTCGACACCCGAGCGCACCCTGTACAAGTTCAACCCGTTGGCACAGATGAGCAGCGAAGAAATCTGGGGCTATATCCGGATGCTCGAACTGCCGTACAACAGCCTGCACGAGCGTGGTTTCATCAGTATTGGCTGTGAGCCTTGCACGCGTCCGGTGCTGCCGAACCAGCATGAGCGCGAAGGTCGCTGGTGGTGGGAAGAAGCGACGCAGAAGGAATGCGGCCTGCATTCGGGGAACCTGATCGCCAAGGTGTAACGATATTCCTGCGGGTGATTACATCACCTGTGGGAGCGAATTCATTCGCGAAGGCGGCATTCCAGCCTGCAGATCTTCAGCTGGAGTACTGGCCTCTTCGCGAATGAATTCGCTCCCACACAGTCTGCACAAAACTTCATCGAAACCAGCCAGTCAATGCACCGGTAATTCAACCCCGTCAAACAGCTCTTCCAGCTCCTGCTTGTTGTGGCACTGGATTGCTTTGGCCATGACTTCGCGGGTCAGGTGCGGAGCGAATTTTTCGATGAAGTCGCACATGAAACCGCGCAGGAAAGTACCGCGACGGAAACCGATCTTGGTGACGCTTGATTCGAACAGATCGCTTGCATCAAGCATGACCAGATCGTTGTCCAGCTTGGTATCGACGGCCATTTTGGCAACGATGCCGACACCCAGGCCCAGGCGGACATAAGTCTTGATCACGTCGGCGTCAGCGGCGGTAAACACGACTTTCGGCGTCAGACCGCGATGGCTGAAGGCTTCGTCCAGCTTGGAGCGGCCGGTGAAACCGAACACGTAAGTCACAATCGGGTATTCAGCCAGCAGTTCCAGCGTCAGCTTGGGCACTTTGGTCAGTGGATGACCATGTGGCACCACAACGCAGCGGTTCCAGCGGTAGCACGGCATCATCACCAGATCACCAAACAACTCCAGGGCCTCTGTCGCGATAGCGAAATCCACTGTGCCATCCGCAGCCATTTCCGCGATCTGCATTGGCGAACCTTGATGCATATGCAGCGACACATCCGGGTATTGCTTGATGAAATTGCTGATCACCGGCGGCAGCGCATAACGGGCCTGGGTGTGCGTGGTTGCGATCGATAGCGTGCCTTTCTTCTCGTTGGAGAATTCCTGGGCAATTTGCTTGATGCTTTCAACCTTGCGCAGGATCTCGCCGGCCGTAGTAATGATGCGCTCACCGGCCGGGGTAACGCGGGTCAGGTGCTTGCCACTGCGAGCAAAAACCTCAACACCCAACTCATCTTCGAGCAGGCGGATCTGCTTGCTGATGCCGGGCTGAGAGGTATAAAGGCTCTGAGCCGTCGCGGAAACGTTGAGGTCGTGGTGCGCCACTTCCCAGATGTAGCGCAATTGTTGAAGCTTCATATGAATCCCTCAAAGCAGGAAGACGCCCGAGGGCATCTGCGACGGTATATAACTGGATTAATGGTCAGGACGACGTAGCTAGAACTTTTTATCATCTTTAAGCGATAAAGGCACGCACGATTTCAATCGATGAGCCCGTTGGACCTGCGCACGCTTTTCGTACAACCCGGCACCATGTACACCGGCACCTGCGAGAGCTGAAGGACCCGTGCCGCAGTGCGACCTATAGGCGTGGTGGTTTCCGCCCCACGGCTATGGCTGCCAACCACCAGCAAGTCCACCTTGAGCTTATCGGCCTGCTCCAGAATCATATTGCAGGGATCGCCCTGCACTACGCGTACGGTACTGATCAGTGCCAGGTCCTGATGATCCGCCCCCAACTCGTCCCGAAAGCCATCCAGGACTTTCTGCTCAATCCCCTCCATGACTGAACTCAGCCCCTGGCTGCGCAGATCTTTCAACGCATCCTCACCCAGATAGCTTTGCAGAACCGACTCGGCGAATAACCCCATGGGCTCCACCACATGCACCACATAGAGCTCGGCCTTGAAGGTTCGAGCCAGTGCCAGCGCGTGCTGCATAACATAGGGCGCGTACAGACCAAGGTCTGTGGCATAGAGCATCGAACGTATCATGTGCATCCTCCCGAACAGCCAGAATGGCGGAGATGGATTCAGCTTAGCAGCGCACAAACGACTGCGACGGCAATTACCTGCAGGCCGCTGCCCTCATGCCTTCAGCTCATTACTGATGCCATGGGGCACGTGCCCGGTAGCAACCACATCACGAGCCTTCTCGCAGTGACCGGGCTGATCGTCAAAGAACACATCAGCGGCGAACGCTTCAAGAAACGCTGACTTCTCAAGTCCGCCCAGAAACAACGACTCATCAAGCCGAATGTCCCATTCCCGCAAAGTACGGATCACTCGCTCATGAGCCGGAGCAGAACGCGCCGTTACCAGAGCAGTACGAATCGGACACGCTTCTTCCGGGAATTCGCGCTGCAAAAGATTAAGCGCGGCCAGGAAAGGCTTGAACGGTCCACCGCGCAGCGGCTCACGTGCAGACTCGCGTTCGCTGGCCTGGAATGCTTCAAGACCACCCGACTGGTAGACCCGCTCGGAGTCATCGGAAAACAGCACCGCATCACCGTCGAAAGCAATACGCAGTTCGGCGCTGGCCGCCCGGCGTGCGCCGCCTGACAGGATGGTTGCCGCTGCGAAACCCGCGTCCAGCGCACTGCGCACATCCTCGGCATGGGTGGACAGAAACAGGTGACAGCCAAAGGCCGCCAGATAGGGATAAGGACTTCGACCACCCACGAACGCGGCGCGAGTGATATCCAGCCCATAATGCTGAATCGAATTGAACACCCGCAGGCCGGTGTCAGCACTGTTGCGCGACACCAGAATGACCTCGACCCGAGCATTGCTCAGGCGAGTGTTAAGACTCAGGAGTTTCTCCACAAGCAGATAAGCATCACCAGGTTCGAGAATCTCGTCCTCATGATCAATCTGATACTTGCGATAAGCCTCAACCCCATCGGCGGTGTAGATCGCATGGCTTTCACGCAAATCAAACAACGCGCGGGAAGAAATCGCCAAGACCAGCTTCTTATCCAGACCGATAGCCATGTTCTACCCGCACCTCATGTGGTTCAGCTATTACGTGCGTCGAGAAACGACAGAGCCTGATACAGCATGCGCACTTGGGGCATATCGCATCCCGCCTGCATGGCGGCACTCAACGGCTGAGCATAGATGGCCTCCAGCTCAAGGGGGCGCTGCGCCTGATAGTCCAGATACATGCTCGGGTGATAATCCGGCATTTTCTCGGTCATGGCGAACAGGTTTTGGGCATAGCCCTCAGACAGTACATAACCACAAGCCTGCGCCCCTCGTGTCACTTCATCCATCAACGCCAGAATCAATGCACGGGTATTGGCGTTCGTCATCAGTTCCGAGGTGCCGGCCTGCAGCAAGGCTGACAAGCCGTTGTAAGGAATATTCCAGACCAGTTTCTGCCAACGCGCCTGCTGCAGATTGGTCATGGCCTCGGAGTTCAGGCCTGCAGAATGAAACAGGCTTGCGCCCTGCTCGACGATTGCCTGGCGAGCCATGTCATCAACAGCCGGGCCACTGTGATAGCCCAGATTGACGCCACCCAGCGCTTGATGCACCACGTTGCCGGGGCCTGAACGATGCACACAGATGAAACACAAACCGCCCAGCAAGTGCAGCGTGTCAGGTATCCTGGCACGCAAGCTGTCCTCTACGGCCAGGCCGTTCTGCAAGACCAACACCTTGGCATCCGGGGCTGCCGCCTGAATGATGGCGGGCGCCAGCTCTGCATTGGACGTGGACTTGGCTCCAATCAGCAGCCAGTCGCAGGGCGGCATATCTGCTGCGCTGGAATAAGCCTGAACCGGATTGAGCACCAGCTCGCCATGCACTGCGCTTTGAATATGCAGCCCTTCGCGTGCCACTACGCTCAGCTCGCTGCGCAAGAGAAAATGCACATCGAACCCGGCTCTGGCCAGCATCACCCCGTAAAAACCGCCGATTGCCCCAGTGCCGATAATGCCTATCCGTGGCTGCTTCAATTCACCCTTCATGTGATACCTCCTGTAGAGACTGTGTTGCCGCGTCGAACTCAAGGCAGTTCGTCAGACTCGCGCGCCAATGCACCCGCCACTGCCTGTCGCAGGTCCTGCCCGGTCAGCTTCGTACGCAACGCGCCATAAAACTGCCCATCACTGATAAGGAACAGCGCTGGTAAATGAAACACCTCATAACGCGCCACTGCCCCACCGTTTTCAGCAGCATCTATCCAGCATATCCGGTCAATCGCAAGATCCAGTGCTGGCAGCTGTTGCCGGGCATAACGACAACTGGCGCAGCCAACGCTGGTAAAGATCAACAAGGAAGAGCCAGGTAACTGCAACAACTGCTGGTCGACATCAAAGTCGCTAAGTTCAAGCTGATTCAAATACACCCCCGATCAAGGCGAACACTATCGTTGCCCGCACGGCAGCTTGCAAATGGTGGCAACACAACGCAGGCGCGTAAAACTGACCACCAATAGTCCTTGCAGCTCGATAAAGCAGCGTTTGCCCATTGTATCGGCAAGGCCTAACGCGCTAAGGTTCGGTCCCCCGTTTCGCTCAATCATGCCTGGCTTCGCCCCACGGGGTTCGTTGGCGGCCGGCATACGCGACCTGATGAGTAGCACGATGGCTGATTTACCGATTGACGACCTCAACGTTTCCTCCAACGAGACTCTGATCACGCCGGATCAGCTCAAGCGTGAAATTCCGCTCACCGCCGCTGCACTGAAAACAGTCAGCCAGGGCCGTGAAGTGGTACGCGACATTCTCGATGGCAAGGATCATCGCCTGTTCATCGTGATCGGGCCGTGCTCGATCCATGACATCAAGGCTGCGCACGAATACGCCGAACGCCTCAAGGCGCTGGCTGCCGAGGTTTCCGACACACTGTATCTGGTGATGCGCGTCTACTTCGAGAAGCCTCGCACAACCGTGGGCTGGAAAGGCCTGATCAACGATCCGTACCTGGACGACTCATTCAAGATTCAGGATGGCCTGCATATCGGCCGCCAATTGCTGCTGGACCTGGCCGAAATGGGCCTGCCGACCGCTACCGAAGCACTGGACCCGATCTCCCCGCAGTATCTGCAGGACCTGATCAGCTGGTCGGCCATCGGCGCACGGACCACCGAATCCCAGACTCACCGGGAAATGGCTTCGGGCCTGTCTTCGGCAGTGGGTTTCAAGAACGGCACCGACGGCGGCCTGACCGTTGCTATCAATGCACTGCAATCGGTCTCCAGCCCGCACCGTTTCCTGGGCATCAATCAGGAAGGTGGCGTGTCCATCGTGACCACCAAAGGCAATGCTTACGGTCACGTCGTACTGCGCGGCGGCAACGGCAAACCCAACTATGATTCGGTCAGCGTTGCCCTGTGCGAACAGGCGCTGAACAAGGCGAAGATCAAGCCCAACATCATGGTCGACTGCAGCCACGCCAACTCCAACAAAGACCCGGCCCTGCAACCACTGGTCATGGAAAACGTCGCCAACCAGATTCTGGAAGGCAACCAGTCGATCATCGGCCTGATGGTTGAGAGTCATTTGAACTGGGGCTGTCAGGCCATTCCCAAGGATCTGTCGGAACTGCAATACGGCGTATCCGTGACCGATGCCTGCATCGATTGGGAAAGCACCGAAAAAACCTTGCGCAGCATGCACGCCAAGCTCAAGGACGTCCTGCCGAAACGCCAACGCGGCTGATCAGCAGCAGAAACGAAAACGCCGAGCAAATGCTCGGCGTTTTTCTGAGTGCCTGCCTGAAACAGGACCCGCTCGAAACAAGCATCAGATCTTGGCCGCCTGACGCTGATTGCGCTCCATGTAGCGCTCTACATAAGAGCAGGACGGTATGACCGTGTAGCCAATGCTGTCGGCATAGTCGAGCGCCTGCTCAGTCAGCGCAGCGGCAATCCCCCTGCCCCGCAGAGCGTTGGGGACGAAGGTCCGGTAAATATCCAGAGTCTGCTTACCCAGGTCCATATAGGTCAGGTACGCACGGTGACCGTCAATGCTGATTTCAAACTGGTGACCGGTCTCATCATGGTGGATGGACAACGCCTCGCTCATCACTACTCCTCGCGGGTCTTGGAATTTGACCCCTACCTTACCGATGTTTTTCCGGCGAAGGAACATCTACGCCACCCCGTGCCTGTTTTGGACACCGAGAAGAGCTTTGCTGATCCCAACAAAAGAGCACCTGCAAATAGTAGGCGTCATTTGGGAATATGCTCAAGCGTATCGACCGCAAAAAGCCGCGACCGAACATCTGATTGATCAGCGTATTGAACTGAACATTGCCGGAGCTTGTCGATTGAGACGTCGAGGTGAATTGAAAGTCACCTCGACGTAAGCTAAACATGTGTATGTTCGGCATATACCAAGCGCCAATGGACACCCGCTGACGGGGTAGGCGATCCTCGTTTACAACTGTCGGGCTGTTGCCCGCAAGCCTCCGGCTACAGGGGCTGCGCAGGCAAACGCCAAGACAGCTGGATACTTTTCATACAAAACCGGTGGGAAGTAACGCGGAGCACTTTCAAAGCGCAGAAAATGTACCGCTTCTTGCGCTTCGTCAGTTTACTTACTACAAACAGTGGGTACTATGTACGCCGGTCATTTTCTCATTTTCGAGAGATGACTAATTTGAAAAAAAGTCCTTGAAGGGGAACACAATGAACAACGCTCTGAAATTTTCTGCTCTGGCTCTGGCAGCAGTTCTGGCTACCGGTTGCAGCAGCGTTTCCAAAGAAACCGAAGCTCGCCTGACCGCTACCGAAGACGCAGCTGCTCGTTCGCAAGCTCGCGCTGACGAAGCGTATCGCAAAGCTGACGAAGCTCTGGCTGCTGCTCAAAAAGCTCAGCAAACTGCTGACGAAGCCAACGAGCGCGCTCTGCGTATGTTGGACAAGGCTAGCCGCAAGTAATAATCCCTTCGGGATTGTTGTTGCAAGAAAGCCGACCTGGTTATCCGGGTCGGCTTTTTTATTGGCTGGCTTTTTTGGTTGCGGTTGGTGGTTGGTGTGGGCATATCCGTTATTGGAGTTATGGCCGGTATTGGTTGCGCTTTTACACCGCGTCACTTTTGATGGAGCGCAAAAGTAACCAAAACGCTCTTGCCCCACCACTGGGTGCCTCGCCTAGGCTCGGCATGCCCGTAATCCGACATTGCTGCGTGGCGCCGCCGCCACCGGCCATCCATGGCCTGAGGCGGCTAAACCGGCATCCCTGCCGGTTTGCCCCACACAGCAATGTCGAATTCCGGCCGGCGTGGTTTAACGGGGCGCTTAAGATCAAAATCAAAAGCAGATCAAAAGCAGCGGTTTCACCGCGGACCGGTAGGAGCGAACTTGTTCGCGAGACGTCAGCACGGCTAACGAATATATCGCCTGACACACCGCTTCGCAGCCTTCGGCAGCTCCTACAGAATGTCGGCAAACCCAAGAAAACAGGTCGGCTGTCAGGCCGCCGCGCTGTTGATTTTGATCTGAGGCGCCCCGTTAAATCACGACGGCCGAACGCAGATTCTGAACCGTGGGCAACCCGGCAAGGATGCCGGGTTAGCCGCACCGGGCCATGGATGGCCCATTGCGGCGGCCCACGGTTCAGGATCTGCGGGCGGGTACACCGAGCGACAGCGAGGTGCCAAGTGATGGGGGCAAGAGCCTTTTGGTTACTTTTGGGCTCTTTTCAAAAGTGACGCGCTGTAAAAGCGCAACCTATAGCAGTCGCGACCGCAGTAACGGATATGGACGCAAGAACAACTCCAACCACACCAACGCAGAACCATCACTGCAACGGAATCGAATCCTGCACAGTAGCAGCCACCGCAGCACCTGGCACCGCGATTTCAACCGGCATACCATCCTCGGCCGCAACCACATCACGCACCAGATCCCAATTCATGCGCAGGTTATTGGCCAGGTCTTCACGCTTGAGCAATGCATTGATCACCGCCGTGTGCTTATCAACCACCGACGGATTCCCGTTGTCATCCACCGGCGTATGCGCCTCCAGATAAACCTTGCCACCACTCAAGCCAAACTTGTAAGGCTCGGCAATGATCCGCACGGTAGTACCCACCGGGGCCATATCAGCCAGCTCCAGCACGTTGTTGTTATACATACGGAAGCAGCCGTGACTGGTGCGCATGCCAATACCAAACTTCTTGTTCGAACCGTGGATCAGGTAACCCGACATCCCCAGACCAAACTTGAACGGCCCCAGAGGATTGTCCGGCCCCGCTGGCACCACGTTTGGCAACGGATCGCCATCAGCAGCGTGCTCTGCGCGGATCGAAGCCGGTGGCGTCCAGGTCGGATTAGGTGTCTTGGCAATCACCTTGGTGACACCAATAGGCGACCCCCAGCCTTCACGACCAATACCCAGCGGATAGGTGTGAACGACGTTCTGACCTTTTGGGTAGTAGTACATCCGGTATTCGGACAGGTTGATCACAATGCCCTCACGCGGGCCGGGCGGCAGTATGAAACGGGTCGGCAGCACAATCTGGGTACCCGCGCCCGGCAACCAGGGATCTACGCCCGGGTTGGCCGCGATCATTTCCAGATAACCCAGATCATACTTAGTGCCCAGGTCAGCGAAGGTATCTTCGTATCTGGCAGTAACGGTCTGTACCTGGCCGATGATGTCTTCGCCCGGTGGCGGCAAAGGGAATTCCAAAGCGGAAACGGAGCCCGCCGCACACAGTGCAGCAAGCGACAGGCAGCGGGTAACGGCTGGAATGCGCAACAACATCCGGGAATCCTTGGGCAATACGGCGGGTAGTGAAAGTGGCAAATTGTACACCCAGACCTGCTGGACCGGGAGCCAACCCGCAATTTACTCCATGAATCGCAATTCAGGCCAGATCGGTCTGGTGCCCCGCTTCTGCGCTTCGACGATGGCGCGACACAGCGAGCATAGCCGCTCATCACGGAAAACCTCGCGTGCGACCAGCGACCAGCGCGGCTGCGCGGGCAACAACGTCCCGCACAGCGTGCGGTCTACAGTGCCGCCCAGTTCAAGCTGACGAGCAACCAGATGCACCTTGACTTCCTGGCACGCGAACAGATCGAGCTGCTCATCGGGCTCGATCATTTGATAGGCAAACAGCGACCAGGCGGGACGTGGCATGGAGGGCTCCAGATTGGGGGCGCCACCTTAGCCGAAAGCCCCCCGCTAGAAAAGCCTCAAAGCAGCGGTTTTAGCGTCGGCCAGACATTTTCCAGCAACTTTTGCTGGGCACCTGCCGCTGGATGCAATCCGTCAGCCTGCATCAGCTCGGGGACACCGCCCACGCCCTCCAGAAAGAAGGGCACCAGCGGCACTTTCTTCTCTTCAGCCAGATTGCTGTAAACCGCCTTGAACGCGTTGGTATAACGCGGCCCGTAGTTCGGCGGGATCTGCATCCCCAGCAAAAGCACCTTGGCGCCAGCATCCCGGGAGCGATCGATCATCGATGCAAGGTTTTGTTGCAATTGAGTTGGCTGCTGGCCACGCAAGCCATCATTACCCCCCAGTTCGAGGATCACCAGTTCCGGCTTGTGCTCTGCAAGCAGCGCAGGCAGCCGCGCCTGGCCCCCTGAGCTGGTATCCCCGCTGATGGAAGCGTTGATCACTTTATCGGTGAAACCCTCCTGCTTCATGCGCTGCTCAAGCAAGGCAACCCAGCCCACGCGGGTATCCAGGCCGAAAGCCGCGCTGATACTATCCCCAACGATCAATACTGTGCCCGCCGCTGCGCCTTGTGACAGCAACAGCAAACCCAGGCCAGCACTTAAAAACCACGCACGCATCGGATTCTCCATGAGTGAAAGTATTCTCAGTGCTCTGAGCCTCAACAAAGTGGTCCCCAGCACCGAAGGTGACCTGACCATCCTGCACGAACTCTCTCTGGAACTAAACAAGGGCGACAGTCTGGCCATCGTCGGTGCCTCCGGTTCTGGCAAATCAACCCTGCTCGGCCTGCTGGCCGGTCTCGACTTGCCCAGCTCCGGTGCAGTGATTCTGGCGGGACGCAACCTGAGTGAGCTGGACGAAGATCAACGCGCCCGTGTTCGCGCCGAACATGTGGGCTTTGTATTCCAGTCATTCCAGTTGCTCGACAGCCTCAACGCGCTGGAAAACGTCATGCTGCCCATGGAACTGGAGGGCCGCAAAGACGCCCGCGATCAGGCCAGGATCCTTCTTGAGCGTGTCGGGCTGGGTAAGCGCCTGACCCACACGCCGCGCCAGCTGTCAGGTGGCGAGCAGCAACGAGTCGCCATTGCCCGCGCGTTCGCGGCCGACCCGTCGGTGCTGTTCGCTGATGAACCTACCGGCAACCTGGACAGCCAGACCGGCGAACGTATCAGCGACTTGTTGTTCGAACTGAACAAGGAGCGCGGTACCACGCTGGTACTGGTCACCCACGACGAACGTCTGGCACACCGCTGCCGACGCCTGATCCGTCTTGAAGGTGGCCGTCTGGTCGCCCCACTGGAGCCTTGATGGTACGCCTGCCGTTTCTGCGCCTGCTCACCCTCGCCACCCGCCAACTGCTGCGCGACGCCCGTGCGGGTGAATTACGGGTCCTGTTCTTTGCGTTGCTGGTCGCCGTCGCCGCCAGCACCGCCATCGGCTACTTCGGTGCCCGTCTGAATGGCGCGATGCTGTTGCGCGCCACTGAGTTTCTCGGTGCCGATCTGGTGGTGGAAGGCTCAAGCCCGGCCAAGCCTGAGCAGATCCAGGCAGGCGAAGCACTCAAGCTCGATCACGCACAAATCGTCGTATTTTCCACGGTCATTGCAACCGACGCCGGGATCCAGTTATCCAGCATCAAGGCGGTCGACGGCTCATACCCGTTGCGCGGCGAGCTGAAAAGCGCTGCCGATCTTTACCAGCCGGAAGAAGTCAGCCGTGGCCCGAAACCCGGTGAGGCCTGGGCCGAGTCCCGGCTGTTCCCGGCAGTGGATCTGAAAGTGGGCGAAGATATCGACGTGGGTTCCAAAACCCTCAAGCTGACTCGTGTTCTGACCTACGAGCCTGATCGTGCCGGTAACTTTTATAGCCTGACGCCGCGGGTCATGATCAACATGGCCGACCTGCAAGGTACCGGGGTTGTGCAGCCCGGCAGCCGCGTCAGTTATCGGGAAATGTGGAGCGGCCCGCCTGAAGCGCTTGCCGCGTATCGCAAAGCTATAGAGCCTGGCCTGGAGCCGCATCAGGAAATCAAGGACGCCCGTGACGGCAGCCAACAGATTGGTGGCGCACTCGGCAAGGCTGAACGTTATCTGAATATGGCCAGCCTCGTTGCGGTGCTGCTTGCCGGTGTCGCGGTCGCGCTGTCGGCTGCACGTTTCGCCGTACGCCGTTTTGATGCCAGCGCATTGATGCGCTGCCTGGGTCTGTCGCGCAATGAAGCATTAGTGCTGTTCAGCCTGCAACTGGCCATGCTCGGCCTGCTCGCGGCATTGAGCGGCGCATTGATCGGCTGGCTGGCGCAACTGGCGCTGTTCGGTCTGCTGCATAACCTGCTGCCAGCCACAGTGCCCCCCGGCGGTTTGATGCCAGCCCTTGCGGGTATCGGCACTGGTCTGGTCGCACTGGCAGGCTTTGCCCTGCCACCGCTTGCAGCGTTGGGCCGTGTTCCCCCGCTGCGCGTCCTGCGCCGTGACATGCTGCCAATCCCGGCCAGCTCATGGCTGGTCTATGGCGCCGCCCTGCTCGCCCTGGGTTTGATCATGTGGCGCTTGAGCCTTGATCTGGTGCTGACGTTTGCCTTGCTCGGCGGCGGTGTGATTGCTGCAGTTGTGCTTGGCGGCTTGCTGTTGCTGGCCCTGAAAAGTCTGCGGCGTCTGCTGGCAGGCGCCTCTCTGCCATGGCGCCTTGGCCTGGGTCAGTTGCTGCGCTATCCCTTGGCGGCCGCAGGGCAGTCTCTGGCGTTCGGTTTGATTCTGTTGTCCATGGGCTTGATCGCGCTACTGCGCGGCGAGCTGCTGGACACCTGGCAAAACCAGCTGCCCAAGGATGCACCTAATTATTTCGTGCTCAATGTGCTGCCGGATCAGAAAGACGCGTTCAGCCAGCAGATCAGCAAACTGTCGCCTCACGCAGCCCCTCTCTATCCCGTGGTGCCCGGTCGCCTGTTGAATATCAACGATAAGCCGGTGAGCGACTTCGTGACCAAGGATTCACGCGGTGAAAACGCCACACGCCGCGACCTGAACCTGACGTGGTCGGCGAACATGCCGGAAGGCAACACCCTGACAGCGGGCAACTGGTGGCCTGCCAACGGCGAAACCAGCGCAACTCCAGGGGTTTCGGTAGAGACCAAACTGGCCGAGAGCCTACAGATCAAGCTCGGCGACCGGCTGAACTTCATGGTCGGCGGCCTGAGTCGCGATGCCGTGGTCACCAGCTTGCGGGACGTCAACTGGGACACCTTCCAGCCGAACTTTTTCATCATCTTCCAGCCCGGCACCCTGCAGGATCTGCCCACCACCTACATGACCAGCTTCTATCTGCCTGCTGGCAACGACAAACAGATCGTCGAGCTGTCACGCACCTTCCCGGCTATCAGTATTCTGGGGGTCGAAGCACTGCTGGCGCAGGTGCGCAGCATTCTGGATCAGGTCACGCTGGCAGTGCAGTTCGTGCTGCTGTTCGTGCTGGCAGCCGGCATCGCCGTGCTGTTTTCCGGCTTGCAGGCGACCCTTGATGAGCGCATTCGCCAAGGCGCGCTCGTGCGAGCCTTGGGTGCAGAACGGGCATTGCTGATCAAGGCGCGACGCATCGAGTTCGGCCTCCTCGGCGCAGTCAGTGGTCTGCTGGCTGCACTGGGTTGCGAATTGGTGACATTCGCGCTGTACCGCTATGCCTTCAACCTGGATTGGGCGCCTCACGCCTGGCTGCTGGTGCTGCCTGTCATCGGCGCGTTGCTGGTCGGGGGGGCGGGCGTATTCGGTACCCGCCGAGCGCTGAATGTCAGCCCGCTGACGGTGTTGCGCGATGGCTGATAGACTGCGCGCCCGTGTTCCATACAACGACAATCCATGAGCCGCTATCGCCCTCCCCGCACCGCTGGCACCGCGCTGATCACCCCTGAAGGTGAAGCGCGGATGCGTGCCGAACTCCATGAGCTTTGGCATGTGCGCCGCCCGCAGGTCACTCAGTCAGTCAGCGAAGCGGCCGCCCAAGGAGATCGTTCGGAGAACGCGGAGTACACCTACGGCAAAAAAATGCTTCGGGAAATCGACAGCCGTGTGCGCTTTCTTACCAAACGTCTGGAAAGCCTCAAGGTCGTCGGCGCTCACCCGAGCGACCTCAACAAGGTTTACTTCGGTGCCTGGGTGACCATTGAGGATGAGGACGGCAAGGAATCGCGCTACCGAATCGTCGGCCCGGACGAACTGGACCTGAAGCTGAATATGATCAGCATCGATTCGCCATTGGCCCGCGCCCTGATCGGCAAAGCGCTGGACGCCGAAGTGAAGGTTCAGACGCCGACAGGCGACCAACTTTGCTACATCGTGGCGATTGATTACCTCTGAAAAAGCAGCTCGACCACCGATCCTGTAGGAGCTGCCGAAGGCTGCGAAGCATCTAACCTGACACGCCGCCATCGCAGCCTTCGGCAGCTCCTACAAAAATCAGGCGCTCAGACACCTCAACACCGCGTAATCAAACCCTGCCGGGCAATGCGCGTCAGGTTGCGCACCACCTCCTCGACCCGCTCTGCCGAAGGCGCTTGAACCACCGCAAGGTCGAACTCATCGTTCTTGAAGCTGGCCAGAGACTGTAGCGGATCAACGAACTGGATCAGAAACGCGTGAGGTCCGCCGTTGCGACGTGGACGACCGTCCAGGTAACGCAGCAAGGTCGGCTGGTGTGAGCCGCACAGCAGAATTTTCGGGTTACGACGGGAGAACTGGGTGGCAATCGGGGAAATGCGAACGACGGGGTGGCTCATGATGTTTTGTCTCAGCCTCAAATGCTCCGCTGGGCAGCGGTGAGAGGCAACACCGAACCAACGCTTTAGCGGTATTTCGAAGCCGCTGAGGACTTCTATCGACAAGCTTCATGCCTGTCTGGCGCCCCGCAAGTAGTTGTTTAAATCGGCGCATGAGCAGCATCGTAGAGAAGCAGCCCGTTGATTGTCAATTGCCACCTGATTAGCTTCTGAATAAAAAAGGCCCGCACTGGGCGGGCCTTTCAGGGGTTACATCAATCAGCTGCGCGGATCAGTTGCCGATAGTGCGATCAATGGACAGCTTGCCGGCCCCTTCGATAAGCACTGCAATCACGCCACCCAGCAGCGCCAGTGCAAACTCGTAACCGTTATTGGCCATGAACAGACCGTTGCTGATGTGCACCGAGAAGATTGCCACCACCAGTGTAGCGGCCAGCACCAATGCTGCGGGACGTGCCAGCAAGCCCACCACCAGACCCAGACCGCCGAAGAACTCCGCGCCACCCGACAACAGCGCCATCAGATAACCCGGCGTCAGACCCAGGCTCGCCATGTATTGGCCAGTGCCTTCCAGACCATAACCACCGAAGGCACCAAACAGTTTCTGGCTGCCATGAGCGACAAAGATGATGCCAACCAGAATACGTACAACTGTCAGGCCGTAGCCAGCGCGAGTGGTGAAAAGCGATTTGATCTGAGTGTTCATGTGGTGCGTTCCGTGAATGAAGGTGATGGCGCCATATTAATCGGATCTGCAAATGTAACAATCGCAAAAAACTCGCCATCAGCATCTATTTTTTCGATCACTTCCTGACAGTAACCTTGCTGGAAGGCGAGCTTTCCAGTGAGTCCCGTTCACGATCAAACGCCAGATAGTACTTGTTGACACTGTTAACGTAGCTCACCACGCCCATACCTGCCTGATCCATGGCCACCCGCTCGGTCTGGAAGAACCATTGATCCGGGTTGAGCCCTCGCCGCTTGGCTTCCTTGCGCATGCCTTGCACACGCTCCGGCCCAAGGTTATAGGCCGCCAGGGTAAACGCCATGCGTTCACGCTCATTGAACCTGGGACTGGCGAAGAACTTGCGCCGAATCAGGGCCAGATACTTCGCCCCGGCCTGCACATTGCTGTCGGTTGACTGGATATTGCCCACGCCGACCCGCTTGGCGGCAGACGGCGTGATCTGCAATAACCCGGTTGCCCCGCCACTGCCCTGCGCCTGTGGCTCAAGCCCTGACTCCTTGAAGGCCAGCGCGGCCAGATTCAACCAGTCCATGCCCTGCGCGTCAGCATGCCGCTGCAAGGTTGGGCGCAATTCCTCAAGACGCTGGCGATCCGCACGGGCCAGCGGGTTGTGGACCTTGTAGAGATTTTTGTAGGCCTTCTGAAACGCCAGATCCTGATTGGCAGGCGGCTTATAGGTCTTGAGAAAACCGTCAATGGTGGCGCGCAGCAGCGTGGCGTCCTGACGCACAAACCAGTTCATGTCGCTGTTGGTGCTCAACGTCAACGAACGGTCCACGCGCAGTTTGGGCATCACCTTGGCCCAACGCTCGGCAATCGGCTGTTCAACCACCGTCAGGTGGAAGATGCCCGCCTGGACCATTTCCAGCACATCCTCGACTGCCAGACTGGGATCGACCCACTCGATTTTCACCGGCGCCAGTTTACGCAACGCCAGTCGCTGATTCAGCAGATGCACCGCCTCATCGGCAGCGCTGCCCGCTGACAGGCTCAAGGTTCTCCCGGAGAGTTGCTCGATATGCTTGAAGCTGCGCGCCCCCCTGACACCGACTAAAACCAACGGTACATGACTGATGATCGGCTCGCTGGCTTCGATGCCCTTGGCTTCACGGGTATCAAGCAGTTCCCCTGGAGCAACCAGATCGCCCTCGCCACGCTGCAACGCGCTGAGCAACTGATTCTTGGCTTTGGGAACGATCTTGAAGGTAACGCGCTGACCATCACGGGAATGCCCGTTGAGGTATTTTTCGAAGGCTTGCAGTCGATGGTATTCGACGCCGATTTCCTCTCCCTTGGCATCTCCGGAGCTGTTACGGCTCTGATTAACGAGCACGCGCAATACTTTGCTGCTGCGAATAGCCGGCAGATCGCGCACCACCGTTTTATGCTCGGCGACCTGTGGCCCTGCCTGACGGGCGCTGACCGAAAACGGTAACAGCAGCAGTGCAAAAACAATGAGGTAACGGGAAGCTCGGATCATTCACTCTCCAGGGAAATGCCGGTCGAAAATATAAAAAAAGAGATCTGTGGAGCTGGGCCGATGACATTCATGCCATCTATTTCTTGCGAAAACCTGTCAGAAAAACAGCTCAAGCGGCTGATTGTATTACCTTTTATTATTAGAACCGAAGCTCTGATATCCTCAGCGGTCTTCGGCCAGAGGTAGCACCATGCAACTCATCGACATCGGCGTCAATCTGACAAATGCCAGCTTCGACTCGCAACGACAGGCGGTGCTCGATCGCGCCTATGCTGCGGGCGTCTGCCAGTTGCTGCTGACCGGCACCAGTGTCGAGGGCAGTGAGCTGGCCTTGAAGCTCTCTCATGAGCTGGATGAAAGCGCTCTGCGGCTGTTCAGTACCGCTGGGATTCACCCTCATTCGGCGGTTGACTGGAACAGCGACAGCGAGCGCCAGCTACGTGCCCTGCTGCGGCAGGATCGTGTGCGCGCCGTGGGCGAATGCGGACTGGATTTCAATCGCGATTTTTCGCCGCGTCCTCAGCAGGAAAAAGTGCTTGAGGCTCATCTGGCACTGGCCGTGGAGCTGCAAATGCCGGTATTCCTCCACGAGCGCGATGCGAATCAGCGCTTACTCGAAATCCTCCGCGATTATCGTGATCGTCTGCCTGCGGCGGTGGTGCACTGTTTCACCGGGGAACAACGTGCGCTCTACAGTTATCTCGATCTGGACTTGCACATCGGTATTACCGGCTGGATTTGCGACGAGCGTCGTGGCACTCACTTACACCCGCTGGTTCGCGACATTCCCCGCGGCCGGTTGATGCTGGAAAGCGATGCGCCCTACCTGCTGCCACGCACCCTGCGCCCCAAACCTAAAAATGGTCGTAATGAACCCGGCTTTCTTCCGGAAGTCCTCCGTGAAGTCGCACTGCATCGCAGCGAAACGCTTGAAGATCTTGCCAGCCACAGCAGCGCCGCCGCACGAGAGTTTTTCTCATTACCCCAAATACCTGCCGCCGCTCAAGAATAGGTTGACCCACGTCAAGGAACGCTTTGTTCAGTGGGAGATGATGATGGCACCTTGCTGCATTTCTCCTGCTGACTCACCAAAGAAGACCTTCATATGGGCACCTGGCTTAGCAATCTTTCGCTGAAGTACAAATTCTGGGCCGTCAACGCGGTGGCTTTTTTTACCACCTTGATGCTGGTCATCTACGCCTTGCAACTGGAGCAACAGGCCCGGGTCGACGGCGCCCGGCAATCAGCCCAGGCCGAGGCCCGACTGCTCGGCAACTGGCCGGTGTCTCAACCGCTGCCCGCGCATCCACAACTGCTGATATGGAACGCCGGACAAACACCGACATTCAAGGACCAGCCGCTACCCGAGCTCGCCTCCGGCACAGACTGGGTGCCTTTGAACTCACAACCGGTGACGGACCAACAGCCCCTGATTGGCGCTCAGCTCGTGGCTCGACCTGACGGGCAAAAAATCGCCGTGCTGGCTTTTTCCCCAAGCCTGATACAAGTACTCGAGGACCGCTTCGCCAACTACGCCATCGCGGTATTCGTATTGATGCTGGCGATGCTCGGAGCCTCGCAGTTGCTGATCCGCTTTCTGCTGAGCCAGCTCAACACCCTCAAGGACGTCATGCTGCACGTGGAAAAAAGTGGTGACCTTTCGGCTCGCGTGCCGTTGACCGGCGAAGATGAAGTGGGCCAGATGGCCAAGGCGTTCAACGCCATGCAGGCAGGTTATCAACGCGTCGTCAGCACCGTATCCCAGACCGCAGCACGTCTTGATCAAGGCGCGGCGCATCTGGCAGCCGGCATGAGCGATGTACGCCATGGCATGCTGGGTCAACAGAGCGAGACTGACCAGGTGGCCACGGCCATCAATGAAATGTCCGCAACGGTTTATCACATCGCTCAACATGCCAGCACCACCCGGGACCAGTCCCGCACGGCTGATACCCTGGCGGGCGACGGCAAAGCGGTTGTTGATCGCGTTCAGACCTCGATTGCCGGCCTGTCCAGCGGCGTACAACAGACCGCAGGCATGATCCAGCGCCTGGCCGAAGACAGTCAGAAGATCAACGGTGTGGTCAGTGTGATCCACAGCATTGCCGAACAAACCAACCTGCTGGCATTGAACGCAGCAATCGAGGCAGCACGGGCCGGAGAAATGGGCCGGGGCTTTGCCGTGGTTGCCGACGAAGTACGCAACCTCGCGAAACGCGTGCAGGTCTCAACCGATGAAATCACCACCATGGTCTCGGCGCTGCAATCCGGCACACGGGATGCCGTGGACTTCATGCAGGACAGCTCGTTCAAGGCGGACGAGTGCGTACAGCAGGCACATGAGGCCGGTGAAGCCCTGGCGGCGATTGCCGGTGCGGTGGCGCAAATGCGCGAGAGTAATACGCAGATTGCCGTTGCCGCAGAGCAACAAAGCCAGGTTGCAGAAGAAATGAACCGCGCGGTGGTCAGCATTCGCGACGTCACCGAACGCACCGTTAACCAGACCGTAGACTCAGCCAGCACCAGCGACGAACTTGCGACCCTGGCAGGTGAACTGAGCAAAGCGATCGGGCAATTGAAGCTTTAAGCTGAATGGCTGAGCGTTCATTTGCATCGCCCTCCCGGCTAAAGCCAGTACTCCTCAATGGCGTAGCACCTGTGGAAGCTCGCCCGCGACAAGAACACAGCGGTTTGTCAGGCCTGACGTCTCAGGTCTGACTATTCATTCCTGTCTCCCCCCTATTACACCGATAGTCAGGCTTGATTCGCCGCCACCGCGAGTCAGGCCTACTCTTCAGGCATTCACACAGTTTTTGTAGAGGAATGCAATCATGGGCAAGCGCTTACTCAATCTCCACACGTGGCAGTGGCGTAGTTACGCCGACAATCGTCGCCAACTGCCCAATCTTTCCCTGTACCTGATGACTGTGCCGTTTTTCATTCTGGCGGTGTTGCTGATTCTCGATGGCGTGTTTTCCCTGAGCCTGTCTTCGCTGGCCATTGGCATGATCGGGCTGATCGCAGCGTTGGGCATTCACATGAAACCCAATAACCCGAGCCCTTAACAACCCGCTTGTCGGAACGCGCTGATTTTGAGGGTTAACCTGTTACTTATGACAGTTGTCCAATCCAGTGTTTAGGCACAGCATCAATGGCGTCGCACCCCTGAATAAAAAGTGGAGGCAGGCCATGGAAAGGTCGGAAATAAGTGAAAGGTTCAAGCAGATTGTTGGAGATGAACTCAATATCCCTGTGGATGAACTACAGGACACCAAGACATTCCGCTCACTGGGCGCAGATTCCATCAATGTTTTAAACGTGGTAATGGAAGCGGAAAAGGAGTTTGAAATTAAAATACCCGACGAGGACGCTGAGAAGCTGGACACTGTTGGGAACACGATCGACTACATTAAGCGAAAGGCTAAATAGCCCAGGCCATCGCGGACAAGCCATAGATTTTCTACTCGTCCACAATCAAGCCGCACTCTTACCCAAACACCGTCACCGTCTGCCGACTGATCGCAATCAGCTCCCCTTTCGGTGACCAGAGCATCGCGGCGGTGTGTCCGTAACCGTCGCGGGCATGTTCAATCACTGCCTTGTACGAGCACCAGTCATGTGTACTCAATGTCGGCATTGGCTGGACGAATTCGATGGTCCAGGTCAATGAACTGCCCGGCGCCGGTTTACTCAGGTGAGGCAACAGCGCCGGTGGCCAGGTATCGACCAGCGCCAGTACGTGCGCTTCGCTGCAAGGCCCTTCTTCCATGTCGCGAAACCGCACATAACCGCCAATAGCCGGGGATGGCGTGTTGCTGAATGGCATACCGCCCAACGCCCAACGCAGCTCCATAAACCGCAGGTACTCGGGCATCATGCCGCTGATAAAGGGCAGTTGCGGACACTCTTCCAGCGGTTTGAGCGTTGGCGCAGGATCGGCCTTGACCGAAATCACCGACTCACGGGACGCACCGAAGCTGCCCTGAATCAGCGTCATCACCTGACCATTTTGCGTCGCGCGCCCCAGCACCTGGCTGACGGCTTTGCCTTCACGCAAGACTTCAACTTCAAACGCTATGGGAACGCCTGGCTCAGCAGGCCCTACAAAGGTGATGGCCAGCGAGCGCACGGGTCGTCCCTCAGGCACTTTGGCGCGCATCGCCTCGTATTGCAGCGCCGCCATCAAACCACCAAAACTGGCGCGGCCCTGCGCCCATTCAGCCGGGATTGTCACGGCCAGCGGATTGCTGCGCACCGCGTCGATCAGCTCGGAAAACTTCATGTAGACCCCGTAGTACCGGTAATAAAAGACTCACCCGGCGGCGAGTCAGCAGACAGGCATTGATCTTAACCAGCCACCCTGCGCTGCGCATACGTCATATCGGCCATAGTTGCGGCCGGATCAACGCCATGATGTCTCTAGGCGAATATTGAATCTGTAGGAGCTGCCGAAGGCTGCGATGGCGGTATCACAGGTTGAATGCTTCGCAGCCTTCGGCAGCTCCTACAGAAAGCGCATTCAATCTGTGATTTGTGTGTTCCGTTATGCGCGTCAACCGAAGCAGGTCTTGCTCAAACGCTGCAGCGCAACGTCAGCCTTCTTCTCGGCCCGCACAATACCGGTTTGCCAGCCCGCGATGCACGGTGCCAGATCACGTTCCTGCCCGGCCTGAGCCAGCCATTGCAGATGATCGTGCCAGTCACCCAATGCGCCTTGAGCGGCTTTCAACCGCGACTGCATTTTCTTGGGTTGGTGGCTCAACTCGGGATAAGCATCTGCGGCATAGCGCACGCGCTTGATCAACAGCCGTAAGCGATGCCGATCATGAGCCGGGTCGGCGATGGCTTCGCGGAGTTTCTTCCACTGCTTATCCATGCCTTTCTCAATCGTCTTGCGCAGACCACGCAGCAACCGCTGACGCTGCTGCGCTCGCAAGAAACCAGGGAACTGGTCCAGCGTGGCGAACAGACGATTTAGCTCGGTAGCAGTCGCCACCTGCCCATAGGATTTGTTGACCTTATTGATACGCACGGTCGCCGCTTCCGTCAGTCCCTGATCGGCCAGGTGCGCAGCAAGCACTTCCATGTCACGCAGCGGAGTCGTCAGCTCCCCTACCGCTTTAGCCGCAGCCTCCAGCTGTTCGACACCGGCGATGCCACGTAACGGACGCAGCAGACTGCGCAAACGACGCACCGTAGTGCGCAGGTCATGCAAGGCTTCCGGGTCAGTGGAGGCAGCAAGACGCGCCTGACAGGCCAGCAGTTTTATCTGCAAGCCCAGGACTTGAGCAACCAGATGGTCAACCATCGATGACATGAACTAATCCTTCTCGTTAACCGTGGGTTCTTTAACCGCCGACACACGCCAGGGCAGGCGGCGCCGCAGGTACTTCAAACGCCGTCGCAATTCACCCGGTGAGGAATTGCTACCCGCATAACGTTGCGCCTGGAACTCCTCGGCAAATGCACCGATAGCGGCGGCATGCACAGGCAACGACAGCGCCGCACGTCGCGAGAACTCGTCAGCGCCCTCGCCAGGCAAACGCCGTAAACCGTGGCGGGCCAGCAGTCTTTCGAACGCGTTGAACAGGCGAAGTTGCGAATCACTTTCCCGCTGCCAGGGCTTGAACACCCACAAGGCAAACAGCCCCAGAATCAGACCCAGCCCACCAATGAAGGCCGGCGTTTCCAGCCCCGAGAACCAGCGATTGAGCACCCGCAACTGCTCCTGCCCCTGATAGCCGAGTACCCAGCGCTGCCAGCCATAGTTGAGATTGTCCCAGCTCAGGCGCAGTGAGTTGAGCCAC
This sequence comes from Pseudomonas viridiflava, assembly GCF_900602065.1. Taxonomy (GTDB): domain Bacteria; phylum Pseudomonadota; class Gammaproteobacteria; order Pseudomonadales; family Pseudomonadaceae; genus Aquipseudomonas. The sequence continues at coordinate 161,196 of NZ_UWFN01000209.1, forward strand.
GCGACATTGCGATAGCGCAGGGCCGACATGGGCGAATCTTCAAGAAACGCCTCATCTGCAGCAAGTGCCTGTTCAAGGCCTTGTTCGATGCGTTGCGGCGCGACGGCAGCAGTAGGGTCAACGCTGCGCCAGCCTACACCCGGCTGCCAATACTCGACCCAGGCGTGCGCATCGAACTGGCGCACGGTCAGGTATTGCCCGTCCGGATTCAATTCGCCGCCCTGATAGCCGGCCACCACCCGCGCTGGAATCCCCGCTGCGCGCAGCACAAAGGTCATGGCCCCGGCGTAGTGCGCACAAAAGCCACGGCGGCTGTCGAACAGGAAATCATCGATGCTGTCAGGCCCCAGCGTCGGCGGCTTGAGGGTGTAGTGATAAGGCTCGCGGGCGAAGTAATCGAGCATCGCCTGTGCCAGTGCATCGGGTTTGGGGTAGCGTCGCGCCAGATCACTGGCCCATTGACGTGCCTGCGGGTTGCCTTTGCCGGGCAACTGCAGGTCCTGGCGTTGAATGTTCTCGTTGAGCTGAGCCTCGCGGGTCGCGTCCGGCCAGGAGGTGACGTTGTAAAGCAACGACTGCTCGACCGGTCGACGCCGCTGCAGACGGAAATCATTCATCTGGCGCACATCTGCCTGGTCGCTTTCGCCTATATCAAGGCTCGACAACCAGGGGCGACCACTGGGTTCCATCACGATGCTGTAACTCAGCGGATCACCGAGTTTCTGCCACTGCGGAACTTGCACCGTTTGCGCTCGCAACGACTGTGACCAGCGTCGACCGTCGAACTGTTCAAGCGTCAGCGAACGCCAATACAACTGGTTACGCGCCGGGATTGGCCCTTCAAAACTGGCACGAAACACCAGCGCAGCGGACTTGCTCAGCTCGGCCATATCGCCCGGCGCCATGCTGTCGGAAAGTCCCGTCAGGCCTTTGTTGCTCGGCTGCGGCAATGACCAAAGCGGCTCAAGACGCGGGAAAAACAGGAACAACAGAAGCATCAGCGGCACGGCCTGAAGCAACAACTTGAACGCCAGCTTCAAGCTGTTGACCTGACCGCTCGCCTGACTGGATGACTGCAATCCGATCAATGCCGCCAACAGTGTGCTGACCGGCAACACCGTAAACACCGCCCAGAGCAGATTGTCCTCAAACAGATAGCCGACCGCGACGCAGAAAAAACCAAGAAAAATCAGCACCAGCGCATCACGTCGATTCTGCATTTCGAGCATTTTCAAGACAAATGCCGCCACCAACAGAGCAGCCCCCGCCTCCAGCCCCACCAGACTGCCGCGCGCCAGATACACACCGCCCGCGGTGCCGACCAGTAGCCCGCCTTTTACCCAGGAACCGGGATGACGGGCACGCATGCGAAATATCTGCACACGCCACAACATACAGGCCAGCCAAAGCCCGGTGATCATTGTTGGAATGTGCTGAATGAACGGTACGACAACCAGCGCCTGTGCCAGCAGCAGCCAGGTCAGGCTGGTACGGGGGATCGGCAGGCTCAGCCCGGAGGCGGCGTTACTCATTGCCGCACGCCATACAGCGCCAGCGCGCGCAGACAGGTTTCGCGATGCTGATTGCCGTTGTCGACTGCGGACAGGAATCCCGGCAGACGCAAGGCAAAAGGTTGCTGACGCTGTGACAGAATCACCACCCAATAGCACAGGCGCGACAGCCTCTCCTCGATATCGCCGCCCAACGCCATGAAATCCAGGCACAAGTCATGGCCGCTCAGGTCGGTGAAATCCTTGAGCAGCAAGCCCTGGCCCCGGGAATAGGCTTTCCAGTGCAGACGCCGTCGGTTGTCACCGGGCTGGTAAACGCGCAACCCCTGATAATCGTCCACGCCGGGCCCTTGGGTGGCCAGCCCCTGATCCTCTGCATGAGGCTGTACGCCCTTGAGCAGCGGCATGGCGCCTGCCACAGGCCGAGGATAAATCAGCGCAGTCTGCTCAAGATCCAGCCAGCTCCAGGTGCGCAGAATGCTCAAGGGAAAAACGCTTTCAATCCGCAGCCTTGGGGCCCGCAGCCAGCCTCGACTCTGGGCGAGCAAGGTCAATTCCACTTCAACGCGCTCCTCGGCAGACACATCCACCTGCTGCACCGACGCGGCGTCCCAGCCCAGCGATATCGCCTGATGGGCGCGGCCATCGGCGTCAAGACGCAGGCTCAACTGCACGGTCTCGCCCACAAATACCGGACGAGAAACACCGGCGCTGATCACCAGACCACTCAGGTTACGGTACGTGTGCAAAATCCCCAGAATCGCCATCGACAACAGCAGGAAGGTCAACCCGTAGGCCAGACTGTTCTGATAATTAATGGCCACCAACAACATCAAAAACAGCACCAGCGCGAAACTGCCACCGGTACGGGTGGGCATGATGAAGATGCGCCGGTGGTCCAGTCGGACCCTTGAAGCCGGCGGTATACGGCGCGCCAGCCAGCGCTGCCAGAACGGTCTGAACTGTTCGATCAAAGGGCCGGCACCTCACGCAGCAGCCATTGCACCAGCGCTCCCCCGCCGTGCCCGGTAGGGTCGGTACGCTCGCGCAAACGGTGGCCGACCACCGAGGGCAAAATCGCCTGCACGTCCTCGGGGATCACATACTCGCGCCCGGCGAGCAGCGCCCAGGCCCGTGCGGCGCTCAGGATTGCCAGGCTTGCCCTTGGTGAGAGTCCGTAGGCGAACTGCGGCTGTGCACGAGTTGCATCTACCAGCCGCAACACGTAGTCCACCAAAGCGTCGCTGACCCGCACCTGCCGGGCCATCGCCTGCAACGCCCTCAATTCGGCATGATTCAACAAGGGTTGTAAACGAGGTAATAACTCCCGGCGCGACTCGCCCAGCAACAACGCCTTCTCCGCTGCACGGGCCGGGTACCCCAGGGAAAGGCGCATCAGGAAGCGGTCCAGTTGCGATTCGGGCAACGCAAAAGTGCCCCCCTGGCTGAAGGGGTTCTGGGTAGCGATGACAAAAAACGGATCAGGCAGCAAACGCGTTGCGCCTTCAATGGTGACCTGCCCTTCTTCCATGGCCTCCAGCAATGCGCTCTGGCTTTTGGGGGTGGCGCGATTGATCTCGTCGGCCAGCACCAGCTCAGCGAAAATCGGCCCGGGATGAAAAGTGAATTGCCCGGTTTCACGATCAAACACCGAGGTACCGAGGATGTCTCCCGGCAACAGGTCCGACGTGAATTGAATCCGCTGAAAGCTCAAACCCAGGACTATGGCCAGGGTGTGGCTAAGGGTGGTTTTGCCCATGCCGGGCAAGTCTTCGATCAACAAATGGCCACCGCCGAGCAGGCAGGTCATTGCCAGTCGGACTTGCGGCTCCTTACCCAACACCACCTCATTGACGGCGTTGAGGCACTCATCGAGTTTTCTGCCCATCGAAAACACTCTCCAGGCGACTGCCTATGGCTAAAAACAGGACTGCTGCGCAGTCACAATAAAGATAGCGTAGGTGTTTTCGCTAGGGAGAAGAGGAAATTGCTTAGATGCAACTGAGAGGCACAGATTCTGTAGGAGCTGCCGAAGGCTGCGAAATTGATTCGCCTGAACAGACGCCTTCGCAGCCTTCGGCAGCTCCTACAGGGGAGTAGCGGGGATTAATCAGCGACCGGCGCGGGATTCACGAATATAGAAGCGCGCTTTTTCAGCTTTCTCGGTGCAGCCTTCAAATGCTTCGAATTGTTGCTGGGTCTTGGCGCCGGTCAACAAGGACAAGGCTTTCGAGTAGCTGACAGTACCGGCAAAACCTTCAGCCTTGGCCAGATCAAGTTCCTTCCAGGCCGAATCAAGCTGCGTCCCGCAACTTTCGCGATAACCGGTTTTACCCGCGCAACCAGTGAGAACCAGAGCAAACAAGGGCAGGACAATCCAGGCTTTCATCGGTGTTACCTCAAGAGGAAATATCAATTGTGCAGCTTTGACGGTGACACTGACTGAAAGTGCCATTACCGGGGGCGCAAGCGTAACTGTTTTTTACTGCAATAGAGCCTTCACAGAACCGCAATCAGCTACGAATATGACCCGGTTTGGGCGTATGGTGAATCAATCTGACTCTGGGAGCCTTTTATGAAGAAGCGTGTAGCACTGGTGCTGGGTTCTGGAGGCGCTCGGGGTTATGCGCATATCGGCGTCATCGAGGAGCTGGAGCGGCGCGGTTACGACATTGCGTGCATCGCAGGCTGCTCGATGGGCGCAGTGGTGGGCGGGGTTTATGCGGCCGGCAAACTCAAGCAATACCGGGAATGGATCGAAAGCCTCGACTATCTGGATGTGTTGCGTCTGGTAGACGTCAGTTTCCGTCTGGGCGCGATCCGGGGCGAGAAGGTCTTCGGCCAGATCCGGGAAATCGTCGGGGAGATCAATATCGAAGACTTGCAAATCCCCTATACCGCTGTGGCTACCGACCTGACCCATCAGCAGGAAATCTGGTTTCAGGAAGGCTGTCTGCATCAGGCGATGCGAGCCTCGGCGGCGATTCCCAGCTTGTTCACACCCGTCATGCAGGGCAATCGCATGCTGGTGGATGGCGGCCTGCTCAATCCCTTGCCCATCGTCCCGGTGGTTTCCAGCCATTGCGATCTGATCGTCGCCGTCAATCTCAACTCAACCACTCAAGGGCATTACCAGTTGCCGGTGATTGAACGCCCGCCTGCGGTAAAGCGACGTTTCGACTCGATGATCAGCTCGCTGGGTTCAAGACTGCCGTTTCGCCGCAAGCTCGACGCCGCAGGCAACGAAGTGTTGCACCTGCCGCAGAACAGCCCCAAGGCCAGCGCCGCAATTATTGACAATCCCTGGCTGGAATCCGCCGACCCGCACGATCAGCAACCCGCCGCAGCCCCGCAAGGCGAGAGCGCGCCTAAGTCTGCCACGGGCTCGGTGATCATCGACAATGTCGGACCGGCCTCGCTGCTGGACCTGATCAACCAGAGCTTTGAGGTGATGCAGACTTCGTTGGCGCAATACAAGATCGCTGGCTATCCGCCGGACATTCTGATCAATGTGCCGAAACGCGTGTGTCGGTTCTTCGAGTTTTACAAAGCTCCGGAGCTCATCGCCCTGGGCCGGGAAATCGCCAGCGATACGCTGGATCGGTATGAGGCGGAGCATCGAAGCAACGGCTGAAATGCAGATTTTTTGGCCTGGCGCACCATCAATATTCAAGACCGTCATATTCGTTGGAGCGAGGCTTGCCCGCGAAAGCGTCAGGTCAGTCGATGCGTGTGCTAGCTGAAAGGACACATTCGCGGGCAAGCCTCGCTCCAACAGATATGTATTCCAATTACAACAACAGTTCAGCTTTCCCGCAGCCTGTATCCCACACCCGCCTCGGTCACGATAAACCTCGGTGAGGTTGGGTCATCCGCCAGCTTCTGGCGTAAATGACCGACCACAATACGCAAATAGTGACTGTCCTCGGTATGGGTCGGGCCCCAGATATCCTTGAGCAATTGCTGCTGCGTGATCACCCGGCCAGGATGCCGCGCCAGTTGCGCAAGCACCGCATATTCCTTGCGAGTCAGGGCAACCTCAACGCCATCGAGCAACACCCGGCGATACGCCAGATCCACCGTCAGCGGACCAAACAGCAGAGCCGCGCCCGGCTGATCGCCCATTGGAGCCTGACGCAGCAGGGCGCGAATCCGGGCCAGAAACTCCTGAATACCGAACGGCTTGGTCACATAATCATTGGCACCGCCATCCAGCGCCTCGACTTTCTGGGCTTCGCTGGCGCGAACCGAAAGCACCAGCACCGGCACCGCGGACCACTCACGAAAATCACGCAATACCTGCTGACCGTCCATGTCCGGCAAGCCCAGGTCCAGCACCAACAAGTCGGGTTTACTCAGTGCGGCCTGACTCAGGCCCTCGGCACCGGTCCCGGCTTCCAGCACTTTATAGCCTTGGGACGCGAGGCTGATGCGCAGAAACTTGCGAATCTGCGGCTCGTCGTCGATCACCAGAATGGTCGCGGTCTGACTCATGGATTACCCTGATTCTTTAACGAAAAGCGGGCTCAAGACAGCAGCTCTGCTTCGCTTTCGCCTTGAGGCTGAGCCTGCAGCGGCAAATATAATGTGATGCACGTGCCATGACCATCAATGCCCTGCCCGACGCTGATCCGCCCGCCGTGCGCGCCCACCATGCCCTGACAGATGGCTAACCCCAAACCGGTGCCCTGCCCGCCGCGATCACCCCGGGCAGCGGTGTAGAACATGTCGAAAATCTTCGCCCGCTCCTCTTCCGGAATGCCCGGCCCCTCATCGCTGACCGCAAAGAACAGCTCGCCGTCGATGGCCCCGGCTTCTAGCTCCAGGCGCCCGTTGGCAGGTGAAAAACGTGCAGCGTTCTCCAGCACATTGACCAGCGCCTGTTCGATTAACGCCGCATGCACATACAGCAGCGGCAACTCGGCAGGCAGCAAAGTTTTCACCTGCAGCGGGGCCATCACCGCACGCAGCCGGTTCAGCGCGCTGCCAACGATATCACCCGGCGAAACCCAGTCCCGGGCCAGCTTCAACGCGCCGTGTCCGAGACGGGTCATGTCGAGCAGGTTTTGAATGTAGCGGTCCAGACGCTCGGCTTCGTCGCGGGTGCCTTCGAGCAGTTCCCGACGGTCGTCCAGAGGGATGGCTTCGCCCAGCGCCAACAGGCTGTCGATACTGCCGCGCATGGCCGTCAGCGGCGTGCGCAGATCATGGGACACCGATGCCAGCAGCGCACTGCGTAGCTGCTCGGTTTCGCCGTGCAAACGCGCCGCTTCCAGATCATCTGCCAATTGCGCCCGAGCCAGGGCCTGCGCCAGCGGCTGGGTCAGCGCGATCAACAGCCGACGCCGTTGCGCGCTGAAATCCTGGCCAGCACGCGCACAGACACCCAGCAATGCCAATGGCCCGTCCTCGCCTGACAAGGGGTACCACCACCAGCGACTGGACGGCAGCGTGCCGGTGCCGTGGCCAGCCGGCTGATCATGTTGCCAGGCCCAGTCAGCCGCTGCGCGCTCAGGCTCGGAGAGCTGAGCGATACCACTTTGTACCTTCCAGCCATTCACGCCGTCACGATCAAGCAGGCAGATTTCCAGCTCCTGCCAGCCGCTCAAGTGCTGTCCGGCAGCGCTGATGACAGCCTGGCGATCCGTAGCGGCCGTCAACTTGCGCGACAGATCGAGCAACTCGCTGGTTTCTTCCTGTGTTTCACGCAGCGCCTGCATTTGTCGACGCTGGCGAGCCGCGAGATTACCGGTCAACGCCGACATCAACAGGAAAAACAACAAGGTCAGCACGTCTTCTTCGCGCTGAATGCTCAGGGAAAAACTCGGCACCATGAACAGGAAGTCATAGGCCAGAAACGACAGAATCGAACACGCCAACGCAGGTCCCGTACTGGTCCGTACCGCTACCAGCAGCACCGCTGCCAGAAACACCAGCGAGATGTTCGGCAAGTCCAGCACGCTGGACACCGCCCAGGCCAGAGCACTGGCCAACAGCGTGGCCACGACCGCGAGTAAATAGTCCTGCCAGCGTGCAGGACGCGAAGAACGCACACGCGGCTGATCCGGCAAAGGCTCACTGTCCAGCACACTGATTTCCAGCCCGTGGGCTTCACGCAGCAAACGTTCAGCCACCCCGCCACCGAACCAGCGACGGCGCAGTCTTGGCTGCGACTGGCCGACCAGGACCACACTGGCACGCCGTTCACCCGCATGCTGGATCAAGGTTCTCGCCACTTCCCCGGCACGCAACAGCACCACTTCACCGCCCAGCCTTTCGGCCAGTTGCTGAGCGCTTTGCAGGCGTACACGATTTTGCTCGTCAAACGGCCGACCATTGTCGACATGCACCAGGCTCCACGGCAGATGCCGACGCTGAGCGACGCGGCTGGCGTGACGCACCAGACGATCGGCATGCACATCACCATCGACCGCAACCAGCAGGCGACCCCGAACAGCCGGTGCAGCCTGCCCCAACTGGCGATACCCCTGAGCCAGGTCGTTATCGACCTGGGCCGCCGCCGTCTGCATCGCCAGTTCACGCAGGGCGGTCAGGTTGGTCTGGGTAAAAAACGCGTCGATGGCGGCACGCGCCTGTTCCGGCACATACACCTTGCCGTCGCGTAAACGCTCCAGCAGCTCTCGGGGTGGCAGGTCGATCAGCACCAGTTCGTAGGCTTCCTGCAACACCCAGTCCGGCAAGGTTTCCCGGACTTGCACGCCGGTAATACCGCGCACCTGATCGTTGAGGCTTTCCAGATGCTGAACGTTGACCGTGGTGTAGACGTCGATACCGGCAGCCAGCAACTCCTGAATATCCTGCCAGCGTTTTGCATGACGACTGCCGGGGGCGTTGCTGTGGGCCAGTTCGTCTACCAGCACCAGTTTCGGCTTGAGCCTGAGCAGGCCATCCAGATCCATTTCTTCCAGCGTCACGCCACGGTATTCCGAGCGAATCAGCGGCTGCTGCGGCAAGCCGCCCAGCAGCGCCTCGGTCTCGGCCCGGCCATGGGTTTCCACGACTCCGGCGATCAGCGCTACACCCTGGCGCAACTGGGTATGGGCGGCCTGCAGCATGGCGTAAGTCTTACCCACCCCCGGCGCAGCGCCGAGAAACACTTTGAGCCGACCGCGCCCGTCTCTGGGCATTTCGGCTAGTAACGCATCGGCACGGCCGGAATCACTCATATTGCTCACTCAAAGCTGTGCTTGTTGTTGCGCAGACGGTAACTCATTCAGGCTGCGATTCAAGTTCAAAACGTTGACCACTGGCGGGCCGATCAAAGGCCGCGAGGTATTGGCTTCGATCAAGCTCTGGACTTTCTCCAAGGGCAGCTTGCGCGCTGAGGCAACCCTTGCAGTCTGATACGCCACTGCTTCAGGTGAAAGGTGCGGATCAAGCCCACTGCCTGACGTCGTCAGCAGCGCCAACGGCACCGGTCCCTGACCTTGTATCGCCTCTTTGGCCACGTCTTCGCTGATCCGCGTGGCAAGTGCCGGGTTGCTGGGCGAAAAGTTGCTGGCACCGCTCGCTACCGTGGCAAAGGCACCCGCTGAAGGGCGCGAGTGAAACCACTCGTCTCCCGCGAACGATTGAGCGATCAACTGCGAGCCACGGACCTTGCCGTCAGCATCATGGATCAGGCTGCCGTTGGCCTGATCAGGGAACGCAACCTGCGCAACGCCGGTGACTGCCAGCGGGTAAGCAACGCCAGTGAGGATGGTCATCAGGACCAGGAGGCTCAGCGCAGGACGGATGATGGTGGACATGGTGAGAATCCTTATTCAGTAAGTGAACCGGGTTTCCTGTAGGAGCTGCCGAAGGCTGCGAATCGATCTGCCTGACACACCGCCTTCGCAGCCTTCGGCAGCTCCTACCTAAAATCCGTCCGGTTTAAACCAGGTGCAGACCAACCAGAATCATGTCAATCAGCTTGATCCCCACAAACGGCACCACGATGCCGCCCAGCCCGTAGATCAACAGGTTGCGCCGCAGCAATTGCGCCGCACTGGCGGCCTGCACGCGCACACCACGCAAGGCCAGCGGGATCAGCACCACGATGATCAAAGCGTTGAACACGATGGCCGAGAGAATCGCGCTCTGTGGGCTGGCCAGTTGCATGATGTTCAGCACAGCCAGTTGCGGATAAATCGCTGCGAACAGCGCAGGCAGAATCGCGAAGTATTTGGCGATGTCGTTGGCAATCGAAAAGGTGGTCAGCGCCCCACGCGTCACCAGCAACTCCTTGCCAATCTGCACCACGTCCAGCAGCTTCGTCGGGTCGCTGTCGAGGTCAACCATATTGGCCGCTTCCCGTGCCGCCTGGGTGCCGTCGTTCATCGCCATGCCGACGTCGGCCTGAGCCAGCGCCGGGGCGTCGTTGGCGCCATCGCCACACATCGCCACCAAGCGACCGTCGTTCTGCTCGGCACGAATACGCTCAAGCTTTTTCTCTGGCGTGGCTTCGGCCAGCACATCATCAACCCCGGCCTCAGCGGCAATCGCAGCAGCGGTCAGCGGGTTGTCGCCAGTCACCATCACGGTGCGAATACCCAGCTTGCGCAGTTCGGCAAAACGCTCGCGGATGCCCGGCTTGACCACGTCCTTGAGATGAATGGCGCCGATCAACTTCTTGTCGACACAGACCAGCAACGGTGTGCCGCCGGTTTTGGCGATGCCGTCGATTTCCCGGGCCAACGATGCGGGCAAGTCACTGCGCTGCATGTCGACAAAAGCCAGCAATGAATCCACCGCGCCTTTGCGATAGACCCGGTTCTGGTAGTCCACGCCCGAAAGCCGGGTTTCAGCGCTGAATGGCACGCCCGTCACGTCGGCAGGTTTTGGCTCGACCATCGGGTGCAGATTGCGCAGGTACTCGACGATGGATTTACCTTCCGCTGTGTCGTCGGCCAGCGAGGCCAACAGCGCGGCTTCGCTGAGTTCTTTCGGGGTAACACCCGGCGCTGCATAGAGTGCACTGCAACGACGGTTGCCGAAGGTGATGGTGCCGGTCTTGTCCAACAGCAGCACGTGTACGTCACCTGCTGCTTCCACGGCACGCCCGGATTTGGCGATCACGTTGAGGCGCACCAGACGGTCCATCCCGGCAATACCGATGGCCGACAGCAAGCCGCCAATAGTCGTCGGAATCAGCGTGACCAGCAGCGCCACCAGGAACACCAGCGGCAAACTGCCGCCCGCGAAATGGGCAAAGGGTTGCAGCGTCACCACGACCAGCAGGAAGATCAGCGTCAGGCCGATCAGGAGGATATCCAGCGCCACTTCATTCGGGGTTTTCTGCCGTTTGGCACCCTCCACCAGCGCGATCATCCGGTCCAGCGTGGACTCGCCGGGGTTGCTGCTGATGCGCACCAGCAACCAGTCTGAAACCAGCCGGGTATTGCCGGTCACTGCCGAGCGATCACCACCGGACTCGCGAATGACCGGCGCGGACTCACCGGTAATCGCCGCTTCATTGACCGCCGCGATGCCTTCGATGACTTCGCCGTCACCAGGGATCATCTCCCCGGCTTCGACGCGCACCACATCGCCTTTGCGCAACAGAGTCGCGTTAACCACGCTGAAGCGCCCCGACTCATCACGACGGCGCGCCTTCAAGCCTTCGCTGCCCGCCTTGAGACTGTCGGCCCGCGCCTTGCCGCGACCTTCTGCCAAGGCTTCGGCGAAGTTGGCGAACAGCACGGTGAACCACAGCCACAACGCAATTTGCACCGCTACGCCAGTGGAGACGGCCGGGTCGGGAATCAGGCACAACACAGTGGTGAGGATCGCAGTCAGCTCCACCACCAGCATGACCGGTGAGCGTGCCAACTGACGGGGATCGAGTTTGACAAACGCCTGGATCAGCGCCGGACGCCACAGCGCTGCGAAACCGGTTTTCACCGCCTCGGCCACAGGTTGCGCTGGCGCGGGTTTTGATTCGGGCGATGCAGGTTTTGCAATGTGCATATTCATGGTCGGCTCCTCAGAAACCCAGACTCAAATGTTCGGCAATCGGCCCTAGAGCCAGGGTCGGCAGGAACGTCAGGCCGCCGACAATCAGGATCGTCATGGTCAACAAGGTGACAAACAGCGGGCCGTGGGTCGGGAAACTGTTCAGGCCCAGCGGCGCACTCTTCTTCATCGCCAGGCTGCCAGCCAGGGCCAGTACCGGCAGGATGTAGCCGAAGCGGCCGATGAACATCGCCAGACTGAGCATCAGGTTATGGAACACGGTGTTGGCGCTGAAACCGCCGAACGCCGAGCCGTTATTGGCGGTGGCCGAGGTATAGGCGTAGAGCAACTGACTGAAACCGTGCGGGCCAGGGTTGCTCACCGAGGCCATCGGCCCCGGCAGACTCGCCGCGATGGCACCGAGTACGAGCACACCAACCGGCATCACAAGCAAGGTCGCAACCAGCAGCTTGACCTCGTTGGCTTGCAGTTTCTTGCCCAGATATTCCGGCGTACGACCGATCATCAAGCCTGCAAGAAACACCGCTATCAGCACGTTGAGCAGCATGCCGTTAAGGCCCACGCCGACGCCGCCGAAAATCACTTCGCCGACCATCATGTTGGCCAGTGCGACCATACTGCTCAGCGGGTTCAGGCTGTCATGCATACCATTCACCGAGCCGTTGGACGCTGCCGTGGTTGCCGTGGCCCACAACACCGTGCCGGTAGTACCGAAACGACTTTCCTTGCCTTCCAGCGGAGCGGTCTGTTCCACATTGGCGACATTCAGTGTCGGATTAGGCTGATATTCGGCCCACATCGACACCGCACCGCCAATCATCAACAGCACCAGCATGCAGGCCATGATCGCCCGGCTCTGGCGCATGTCCTTGACGTAGTGACCGAAGGTAAATACCAGCGCCGCCGGAATCATCAGGATTGAAGCCAACTGAAACAGGTTGCTCCATGCGGTCGGGTTCTCAAACGGATGCGCCGAATTGACGCCGAAGAAGCCACCGCCGTTGGTGCCCAGTTGTTTGATCGCAATCTGGCTGGCAGCCGGGCCCATGGGCAGGCTTTGATCAGCACCTTGCAGGGTCAGCGCATCAATATAGTGAGCGAAGTTTTGCGGTACGCCCTGCCAGACCAGCAGTAACGCCAACACAACACACAATGGCAACAAGCCGTAGAGCGTAACGCGGGTCATGTCGGTCCAGAAGTTGCCGAGGTTCTGGGTCGAACGACGGCTGATCCCCCGGCAAAACGCCAACAACACGGCCACACCGGTGGCGGCGCTGACGAAGTTCTGCACGGTCAGGCCTGCCATCTGGCTCAGGTAGCTGAGCGATGCTTCACCGCTATAGGCTTGCCAGTTGGTGTTGGTGACAAAACTCATCGCGGTGTTGAACGCGAGCGACCACTCCATGCCCGGTAATTGCTGTGGGTTCAAGGGCAGAGCGCCCTGCCCCATGAGCATCGCGAACAGCAGGACGAAACCAGCGAGGTTGAAAGCCAGCAAGGCCCAGAGATAGGCCTTCCAGTTCTGCTCGACAGCGGGGTCGACGCCCGACAGGCGATAGCAGATGTTTTCAACCGGTCGCAGCATCGGCGTCAGCCAGGTGCGTTCACCTTCCACCACCCGGTAGTAAAAACGTCCCAACAATGGCGCGGGCAAGAGCACCAATGCCAGGAAAGCCAGAATCAGTAGATAGTCATAACTGTGCATGGCGGCTCGTCTCCTAGTTCTGGCCTGCGCGTAGCAGCGCAACCAGTAGGTAGATGAACAGCCCTGCGGCTAACAACAGTGACACCCCGTCCACAACGCTCATCGAAATACTCCGTCTCTACGGCGATTGCCGCGTGTGGTTAATTGTCGGGATTGAGGGTGTAAAGGAACGAGAGCGAGGGGGTTGGTGCGGCGTAAAGATGGCGTAAAGATCGCGGCGTGCGGCGGTTTGGAACGAATGGCATGCATTGGAATTGGCCATTCATTGGTTTCTGTGTACATATCCGTTTCCGCGTCATGGCGGCTATTGGTTGCGCCCTTACGGCGCCTCACTTTTGAGGCGCAAAAGTAAGCAAAACGCTCTTGCCCCACCACTTGGCACCTCGCTGTCGCTCGGTGTACCCGCCCGCAGATCCTGAACCGTGGGCCGCCGCAATGGGCCATCCATGGCCCGGTGCGGCTAACCCGGCATCCTTGCCGGGTTGCCCAC
>NZ_UWFN01000207.1 GCF_900602065.1 Pseudomonas viridiflava
TGGCTGCTGCAACATATCCACGCGATCCTCGGTAACTGGGGCTGGTCGATCATCGTTCTGACCATGCTGATCAAAGGCCTGTTCTTCCCGCTCTCCGCAGCCAGCTACAAATCCATGGCCCGCATGCGCGCCGTGGCGCCGAAACTGGCCTTGCTGAAGGAACAACATGGCGATGATCGCCAGAAAATGTCCCAGGCAATGAGGGAGTTGTACAAGAAAGAGAAGATCAACCCGCTGGGTGGATGCTTGCCGATTCTTGTGCAAATGCCGGTGTTCCTGTCGCTGTACTGGGT
>NZ_UWFN01000210.1 GCF_900602065.1 Pseudomonas viridiflava
AAAAAAAAAAAAAAAAAAAAAAAAAAAAAAAAAAAAAAAAAAAAAAAAAAAAAAAAAAAAAAAAAAAAAAAAAAAAAAAAAAAAAAAAAAAAAAAAAAAAAAAAAAAAAAAAAAAAAAAAAAAAAAAA
>NZ_UWFN01000206.1 GCF_900602065.1 Pseudomonas viridiflava
GAGTCCCGTCGCACCCCGCACGGGGTGTTCACGGGGCCCGAACTGGCCGAGACCGCGTGGTGGCGGCTCCGCGACAGGCCGCGGAACTCATGACGCGCCAAGCCAAAGTCCGGTAGACCGGAGGAATGGCAGACTCGATCCCTCACGTCCTCGTCCTCGGCGGCGGCTCCGCTGGCTACACCACGGTCAAGCAGCTCCAGAAGCACGCGGCCACGGTGCCCATGCGCATCACGCTGGTGGACCAGAACACCTACTACACGTACCTGCCGTTCCTGCCCGAGGTCGCCGGTGGCCACATCGCGCCGAAGGACGTCACCGTCGAG
>NZ_UWFN01000307.1 GCF_900602065.1 Pseudomonas viridiflava
ACCCAACGAAGACAGCGGCGAGGTCAGACTCGACGGCACCAAGGTTTCAGGCACCAAAGCCACGCTCGACGGCAATACCCAGCTGGGCCTGACATTCGCCTATATGCTGACCCCGCACATCGGTATTGAACTGCTGGCCGCCACCCCGTTCAGCCACACCGTTGCGGTGAAGGGCCTGGGCCCGGGTCTTGACGGCAAACTGGCCGACATCAAGCACCTGCCGCCGACCCTGTCGTTGCAGTACTACCCGATGGAACCGTCCTCCAAATTCCAGCCTTATGCGGG
>NZ_UWFN01000203.1 GCF_900602065.1 Pseudomonas viridiflava
ATTACGATATCGGACGAATAAATATTTTGTACAATTCTCTCTTGAATTACCCCGACGTCATCTTGCTCGCTTACTAACTTTGGGATGAAGGTCAGATCCTCGATGCCCTGAACGGCGTCACAGATGATATTTCTCACCTCAACCCAGTGCTCTGCAGTGCATCCATCCATAGCCGAGATAGGCATCACTAAGCCGCAGGTAAGAGCTGCCGCCTCCGCTGCTGCATTGCTTTTCGCCATAACACATCTCCTTTGAACGAAAAATGGTAGCCCTTCGCCACCCAAAGCCAATGAATACCCTAGTTCTAAGAATCATGCCAGCCCGGCACCGACCGCGGCTGCCTGGAGTATCC
>NZ_UWFN01000361.1 GCF_900602065.1 Pseudomonas viridiflava
TGGTGGGCCAATACCACACGCATGGCCACCGGGCACTGGAACTGAAACCATCGACCTTGCTGGAGCTGCTGCACAGTTTCGACGTCTACCGCCGACCGCAACGCTTCGAGGAGTTTATTGCAGCCTGCGAGATGGACGCACGCGGCCGCCATGGCTTCGAGCAACGCAGTTATCCACAGGCCGACTACCTGCGCGGCGCGGCACACGCCGCCCAAACCGTGTCAGTGCAACCGCTGCTGGAGAAAGGCCTGAAGGGCAAGGAACTGGGTAACGCGCTGAAGAACGAGCGCTTGAAGGCACTGAAAACCTACAAGGC
>NZ_UWFN01000202.1 GCF_900602065.1 Pseudomonas viridiflava
AGCCAGGGCTGATTGGCCAGCGAGCTCTGGAACGCCTGCGCTGCCCCCTGGAAGCTGCCGATGATCGACGCCGGCATGCCGATCTCGGCCTTGGCCTCGTCCAGCATGCGCACGGCATCGCCGAGTGCGACCCCGGAGGCGAGGTTGAAGGACAGGTTTGCGGCAGGGAACATGCCGTCGTGGCTGATCGACAAAGGCCCCATTTGCGGCGCGCCGACCTTGGCCAGTGCCGAGAGCGGCACCATCTCGTTGGTCAGCGGCGAACGCAGGTAGAAGTACGCCAGACTCTCCGCCTTGCCACGTTGCCGGGCATCGAGTTCGAGGATCACTTTGTACTGGTTGAC
>NZ_UWFN01000342.1 GCF_900602065.1 Pseudomonas viridiflava
GAGCAGGCCCTGGCCGGTGAGCCGCTGGTCGGTCGCCTCGGCATCGCCCACACCCGCTGGGCCACTCACGGTGCGCCGCGCGAACGCAACGCCCACCCGCGCCCGAGCTGTCGCAACGGCCCAGGTACAAGTGCACATATTCGGTACTGCCGCCGGGTGACGGGAAATATTTGGTAATCGGCCACAGCGCGGAGAATGTCAGCCCAGCTTCCTCCTCGGCTTCGCGGTGTGCAACCTCCTCGGGTTGCTCGTCCTTGTCGATCAGGCCGGCCATGGGCACCAGCACTTCCATGTCACCGACCAGCGCGGTCGCGGACAACGGCGCTTCGGCACCGTCGGTCAGCACGGTCATGGACTCCAGCTTGGCCAGTTTCCTG
>NZ_UWFN01000200.1 GCF_900602065.1 Pseudomonas viridiflava
CACGGGGTTTTGCGTCTTGCCGAGGTCACCGGTAGGAGCGAATTCATTCGCGAAGAGGCCGGTGCATCCGCAGCATTTGTCTCGCCTGAAACACCGCCTTTCCGAATGAATTCGGTCCCACAGGGTTTTGCGGCTGGCTCAGGTCACCGGTAGGAACGAATTCATTCGCGAGGAGGCGGGTACATCCGCAGCCTGTGTTTCGTCTGAAACACCGCCTTCCCGAATGAATTCGGTCCCACGGGGTTTTGCGTCTTGCCGAGGTCACCGGTGGGAGCGAATTCATTCGCGAAGAGGTGGGTACATCCGCAGCGTTTGTCTCGCCTGAAACACCGCCTTCCCGAATGAATTCGGTCCCACGGGGTTTTGCGTTTGGCTCAGGTTACCGGTGGGAGCAAATTCATTCGCGAAGAGGCGGGTACATCCGCAGCCTGTGTTTCATCTGAAATACCGCTCTCCCGGCTAAAGCCGGTCCTACGGGCTCAATCCAGCCTCACTTCAACAGCTGCTTCACCAACTCCGGCGTCACGTAGTGCGGGCCGTCGAACAGGTACAGCGGATAACCGTCGTACGCCGCCAGCTGCGGTTTGAGCTCATCTACGGTGGCTGAGCGGAAACCGCCGCCGTATTGCGGGCGGAAAGCTTCGGCGATGATTCGCACGCGATCCTTGCCCAGTCTGTCGCGCAACGCATCAGCATAGGTGCGAGCCACAGGGGCTGTGCGGGCGTAGACGCCGACGCCGTCCTGGAAAAACACACCAATGTCATCCGGCAGCCACTGCTTCAGCCAGTCAGCCGTAGCAGCAGGGCCGATGTTGGCACCATCGTAAACACTGATCCACAACGGCCTCGGCAGTTTGGCCAGCAGTGCAGGCAGCTCCTTGGCCTTTGTCCAGCTAGGATCAACTTCGGCCGGGAAGTAATAGCCGGTGACGTTCAACGGCAAAGAGAGCTTGGCAATGCGCTCTGAAAGTTTCGCCAGTTGCTCGACGTTATCCCGGGAGCGATTCTCGCTGAAATACCCGGCCAGACCGACAATAACGTCTTTGGCCCAAGGCTCTTTACCGATACGCGTCCAGTCAGGCATGACCGGCACGCTGGGCAAGCCAGTACCCGGAACAAACGCCTGATCGTCGACCACCGTCCACTGCACCAGCAATTCCCGTGCGCCGAGTTTGTGCCAGTCCCCCTTGATGCCCACCGTGGCGTTGTCCGGCTGCCAGACCATACCGACGATTCCCGGATTCAACGGTTTAACTGCGTTTGCTATCAACATGGCGATCCCTGTCCCTATCATGGCTGCAAGCAGCAGAGCGGTCAGAGTCGCACGGTTTAATGGCCTACCTGTAATCCTCACGGTAGCGCCTTGTTGATGCGATGATGCCATTGGCTCAACGAGATCACGCCTTTGGCGTTCCAGTTGGCCGACGCATCAGGGCCTTGATGAAACTGGCCTTCGTTGAATTGCCAGACGATCACCTGAGGTTTCTGCTGGGCAAAATCCGCTGACTGCAAGTATTGCAGCAGGGTGGCCCAAGGCCCGACATCTCCGGGGTTCCAGGTCAGGGTCACCGGTCGGTCCAGCGCGTTGGACAGCTTCTGCGTGAAGCCCAGATAAGGCTGCACAAAGCTGTTGCCAATCACATGCACGGGCGCTGGCGCATCGTCGATCAACAAGTCCTTTTCCACCTGATGACGCACGGTGTAGATGTCCCGGCCAATGGCTTTGCGTTTGACCGCAGGCAGGAAGTTACTGGCCAGATCGCCAAACGCTCGCTTGTCGAACCACTCACCGAGTACGGCGCCGCCACCGGGCTCGCCCTGCAACGTATAGCGCTGTTTGATCAGGTTTGCCGTGGCATCAGCCGTGTTCTCGGCACTCCAGGCCGTCCAGTGATAGTCGGCGCGATAGAACGCCGTTTGATCACCGTGTTCGGTTTGCCGCAGGATGGGCTTGATGTCCAGCGTGGTCAGGCCAGCCTTGTGCATCGCGCCTTGCAGTTGGTCGTAACGTTGCGCCACGGCGGGCTTCAGCGGCTGATCGGCGGGCAGGCGCTGCGCATAAAACGGCGCCTTCATGGGCACGACCAGCACCACCAGCGCGATCTTGTTGCGCTCAAGTTGCTGCTGCACATCCTTGATCAGCGCGATGCTGCGGGTGGTACCGGCATTGTCGACTGTGTCCAGGCTTTCCCAGGCCGGAAACAACCAGCCGTCTTTGCCGGTGATCACTGCCGAAGCGGCCTGTACCGCCATGCTGGAGAAGCCCAGCAATAACACGGCGGTCATCATCGCGGGCAGCGGCAGGCGGCGACCGGAGAGGGACATGTTCAGTCGGGCCATCATGGCGCAGTCTGATCGACGAGGCCGACCAGGCGCGGCGTCTGGCCCGAGCCGATCAGGAACAGGCTGTAGCGATCACCGGCCTTGAACGGTTCAAGTTTGAACGGCAGGCTGGCGCTCTGACCACAACTGGCAATCAGGGTCGCCTGCACCGGATTGATGGTGCGCTGCGCCTGGCCCTTGAGTGGCACCTGGCTGAACACGCTGGACCCGTTGGCCAGTTTGATGTCCGCCTTGTCACAGCCATTGCTCAGGTTGTAAATGTTCAGTTCGGCGCGCAAATCCTTGCCGCGCACGGGCGGATCAATTACCACGCGCGGTGCAGCAGCAGGGTTGCCGTCGAGGATCAGTGTGACAAAGGCATTCGCCGGCGCTTTCAAGTCTTTAATCTCTCGACCGTTGACCGTCAGGCGCAAGGGCTGACGGCCATCGACCACCTGAAACGGGCTGGCCAGTGTCGATTGAGCGGACAGGTTGAAGCTAGCGCCCTGATCAATGCGTACCTGCAGGGTGCTGTCGGATGGATTGACCACCCGGACCCAGGCCGAACCTTCCGGCAGTTTCGATTCATACAGCTGAGCGATTTCAAACGCGGCCTGGGCCGAGGTGGCAGCCAGGCTCATGCCCAGCCACAAGCAGATTCGAGGGTACATATCAGTCCTCAGTAAGAGTAAGTCAGTCGAGCAAACACGCCTTTGGCGCGGTCATCGCCAGACACCTTCACTCGATATTGCAGAGAAAAATCCACGTAGGAGCGCGGCGCGTTGTAAGCGTCTTCGCGGAACCAGTAGCGCACGTTATTACCCACACCAACGCCTGCAGCGTGGCCCGACGAATAATCAGCGCGGCCATCTGCACCGGTTTTGCTGTTCATCTTCGAGTCGTAGTCGTAAGCGGCCACCACATGCGGGAAGGTGACCCAACGCGAGCCAGTACCGCCGATGGCGTAGCTGCGGCCGCCTTGCCATTCGCTGTTGAAGTAATTGCGCGAGTCGTTGACGTAGTGACCGGCTTCGGCGAACAGCTGTGAGGTCCACCAGCTTGGGGTATCGACCCGCAGGTCGGTGCCGACGCTGGAGCCGTAGCCCAGACGCAGCAGCCAGTCGCCGTCGACGTTTGAGGAACCGATCGGAAAGGTTCGCTCTGCCGCGGCCATGACGTTCAGCGACGAGAACGGTTTGACCCGTACGCCGAGCGCGCCTTGCAGGGCGTCCATGCCTGTGTCGGAGTCGCTGTTTTTGGCCCACAAGGTGTCGGTGATTCGCCCGTAAAGCTCGACGAAACGAGCGTTGCGATAACCCAGCGGGCGCCACGACAGTTCAGTGCTGTTCTGCAGGCTGTCATTGCTGCTGCCGCCACTTCCTCCGTTGCCATTGCTGCCGGTACTCGGCGCTGAACTCAAGCCGCTGCTGGAGCTATTGCCACGATAGCTCGTGGTGCTGATCAGGCCCCAGGTGCGCGAGACGTCGGCCACGGCACGGCGGGTATCAAACAGCTGCTGAGCAGGCATCTCCAATTCACCGGAATTTTGCGCGTCGATTACCCGCTTGAAGTAACCCACCGCTTGCTCGTCATCATTGACGCGCATGGCGTTGTACGCCGCATCCTGAGTGGCCGTTGGCGGCAGTGGCGCCTCGGTGTCCGCCTTGCGAAACGAGTCATGTGCCGCCTCGTCGTCACCGGCCTGTACCGAGAGATAAGCGACCTGCAGATTGCTCATGCCTTCCAGCTCGCCTGCATCACGGGCTTGCTGCAAGCGCTCACGTGCAGTGCGGCGCTGACCCAGCGCCGCGTAAAGGCTGGCTTCTTCATACGTCGGCAGGCTGCCGAGCGCCAAGGCCTGGGTGAAGTCTTTGCGCGCCCCTGAATCATCTCCGGTTTGTTGGCGCAGCCGACCACGTTGCGCCAGCAGGCGAGCATCGTCGCCGTTGGCGGCAATGCCTTCACTGGCCGCGTCGATCGCTTCAGGCAGACGCTTTTGGTCGGTCAAGGCGCTGACCAGCAAGCTGCGGTAAGCCGGGTTTTGCGGGGCGCGGCGAATCGCTTCGCTGGCGAGGGCGACGGCCGAAGCGGCGTCCTTGCGCGCTAATGCGGCATAAGCTTGCACGGCAGTGTCTGTTCCCGCATCGCGCTGGTTGCCTGGCCAGATATCGCAGATCAGGCCGAAGGCGCTTTCCTGGCAGTTCAATGCCGGGGCAGGGAAGCGCATGGCGGTTTTCAGGCCGTTGCTTTGCTGACGTACCACCACTTGCGCAGCGGCACGGCGACGGGCGACTTCGCCACCCTCGTCTGGCTTCAGTTGTTGCAACTGGTCGAGCGCTTGTTGCGGATTGCCGTTGGCCAGCGCCAGATCCGCTGCGAAGAAGCGAATTTCGCGCTCCTCGGAATCCAGCAAACCTTCAATAGCCAGCGCCTGATTCAAGTCTGCCTGCGCCGCTTGAGTTTTACCCTGGCGGTCCAGCGCATAGCTGCGCAGCACCCAAGGTGCAATTTCGCCGTCATCCTGTGCCAGCGCGCCGGTCGCAGCTTGTTCGGCTGCGGGGTAGTCTTTGGAGGCGAGCAGGGCGCTGATCAACAGTTGCTGGTTAGCAGTGATTTCCGGAGCCCAGCCGACTGCTCGGCGGGCCTGACTCACTGCTTCTGGCAGGTTGTTCTGTTCCAGCGCGCGATAACCGGCAATGGCCAGCGGTGCAGCGATCTGACGTCGAATGGCCTCTCGGCGCATCAACAAAGCGTCGTCATCCGGGAAGACCCGCAGCGCTTCGCTGGTTGCCTGATCGGCTTCCACCAGATGCTGTTGGCGCTGCAAGGATTCGATCAGCAACAGTCGATAATCCATGCGCTTGGGGGCCAGAGCGATGGCTTTGCGGGCGGACTGCGCCGCACTCCCGAAGTCGTCGCGGTCGTACGCTTTAAACGCTTGAGCAGCAACGCTGAAACCAGGAGCAGGTTTCGCCTGCGGATAACGGCGAGGATTATCGCGCATGTCCTTGTCACGTTCCGCCAGTTCAATCAGCCGGTTCAACCGGGTGACGTCGGCACGCTGACGCAACGCCTCGCGCGCCTTGGCAATCGCCAGGTCGTAATCCTTGCGATCGTAAGCGCTGTAGGCTTCGTTGGCGGTTTGATAAGCCGGACCGGTCAACGGCAGAGGCAGCGTTTCGCCGTAGCTTAAAGCGGGCAGCAGGCTTGCGCCCGCGACCATCAGGCTCAGCAGAGAGCGTTTCATAATGCCGGCTCCGGCTGATAATGGCTGTGCTGACGAGCAACCGCCTGTTCGATGGTAGCCCTCGGCAGTACGCCGATATCCACCAGATAATCGCCGATACGGCCGTGTTGCTGCGGCTTGTAATGCAGCATCGCGTTGTTGAATACCGTGCGATCCAGCAGGCCCATTTCGATCAACAGATCGCCCAGCAGCGGCGCGCTGGCGTGTGGCAAGGCACGATCATCCGGTGCATCGAGTTGACGCAGCTGGTTGATGATTTCGCTTTCCCGGGCAATCAATTGCACAGGCTCGCTGCCCAGTTCGGCGCTGATCTCTTCCAGCCCTTCAGCTGACAGCGGGCTGGCCACGGCAACTTGCGGACGACCTTCAGGGCTCACGCCCAACGGAACGACGCGCCAGCGCAAGGCAAACTCGTCGGCTAATACGGGTGTTGCCAGCTCGGCTTTGGAAGCGACGTCGAACACACGCGGCAAGTCATTCTGGAACGCGATGGCCTCGGCCAGGGTTTCATCATCCAGCCAGCCGTTGTTGAGCAGAATCCGCCCCAACGGCAGTTGGCGAGTCTGTTGTTCAGCCAATGCGCTCTGCAGGTTGCTGTCGTTGATGGCCTGCCATGACAACAGCACGCTGCCCAGTTTGCGCGGCGCTACCGCCACCAGATCGGTGGACGGGAAGTCATGCATGGTTTTGTCCCAGACCAGCTTGCGGTTCATGACCTTGCCAACGATAAACATCTTCCACGCGCGGGAGGCGGCCATGAAATTGACGAAGTTACCGACGACCATGCGTGGAATGGACAGCAATGCGTGCTGCCAGCCGTACAGCACGCCAGTGAAATAGCAGCGGTGAATGACGCGCCACGCCAAGGCGATACCGTTGGCCAGCAACAGGTACTTGATGAAGCCATTGGTTTCAAACGGGGTAGGGAAACTCGTATCCCACAAGCCGCTCTGGCGCAGGATGATCAACGCCAACAGTTGCACCAGAATCAGGTAAGCAATGATGCTGACGAAGGCGGTAATGATGCCTTTGCGGTCGCGAAACAGCAGATACCGGTTGGCCAGCGAGCCGTTCCAGCCCATCTGTTCCCAGCCTTGGAGGCCGATGCCCAGTGTCCAGCGAGCTTTCTGGCGAAACGCGGTGCGGAACGTATCGGGGAAGAATTCCCGTACGCACAGCGGCATTTTCAGGGTCGACTCGTAAGGCTTTCTGAACCACGATTTACGCAGCACCCGGTATTCCACCGGGAAGCGCACGAAGATCGCGTTCATGCCGACTTTTGCCAGGCGCGCGCCCACATCGTAGTCCTCGGTAAGGCTATCGGTGTTGAACGGCATGTTCTGGGTTTCCCCGGCCAGCACACGTAGCGCCCGGTGCGAGAAGCACGTGCCTACACCGGCGGAAGGCACGGTGTCACTCATGCTTTCGCGCACCACCAGGTCTTTGCCATGCCATTCGGCAAACTCGTCCATGTAGGTGCCCGCGACCCATTCGTACCAGTTGCGCTCAAGCGAAACCACGGGCAGTTGAATCATGTCCTTGCGCGGCAGCAGGTAATTGAACAGGCGCAGTTCCAGTGGGTGCAGCACGTCTTCACTGTCGTGCAATACCACACCCGCGAAAGTCATGCCGTGGGTTTTCTCGTGCAGGAAGATCGCCTGAATCACCCAGTTCAGGCAGTCGGCCTTGCAAGTCGGCCCGTCGTGCGGGACTTCCACTCGATGCAACTGCTTGTAACGGCGACGCATACGTTCGACTTCGTCGATGGTGCGCTGGTCGTTGATGTAGGTGCCGACAAACACCACGTAGTTCTGGTAATCCAGCGTCGACACCATGTTTTCGATCATGGGGGCGATGACGTCGTATTCCAGCCACGCCGGGACCATGATCGCCAGGGGCTGCTCATCCCGGGCGATCAATTGCTCAGCGGTTAGCGGCCGGTATTTGCGCCCGGCAGTGAACCTGCGAAATATCCGGCGAGACCAGTACCACAGGTCGATGAACAGATCGTCCAGGCTGGAAATCAGGATCAGTATGGCGACCACAATCGTCGCGACTTCCAGGAAGCTGTAGTAGTGGGCCAGCCAGTAGGGCCAATAAAGCGACGTCATCTCAGGTTCCCGTTACTGGCGATTGCGACGGGCGCTACGGCCAGCCAGCAACAATACGAGGAACAACAGGATGCCGCCCGGGATCAGCCAGAGCAGGGAAGGCGTACGCCATGCGTCCAGACCTTTCGGCTCGTCGTCATCGATCATCTGGCTACCGTTCGGGTCTTTGCTGTCCACGGTGGTCAGTGCGCCGTTGCTACCCAGAATGCTCGTGTCGCCACGGGTCAGCAGAATCGGTTTGGCGAACTGCGGTGCGTCAGCGCCCAGTGCCTGGTAAACCAGGCCGCGCTGGCTGCCGGACTCGACGACTTGCAGGGAAGCGAGGTTATTCAACCGGGTCACGTCCAGCAGGACCTGATCCTTGTGGTTGATGCGCAGGCGACCTTGATCATCGACTTGCACGGCCTGTTTGCTGTCTTTGATCGGCAGGGCGAAGGCGAGGAAGGATTTGTCCGGCGTGACCGCGGCTTGCGGGTCGGCGCTGACTTTCAGTTGCGCGCGCAACGGTGAAACACCGCTGGCGCTGGCCACCGAAATCACCTGCGGCAAACTGCTGGCCGGGTGATCGAGCCAGGTTTGTGGCACCAACACTTGAGTGTCCACCGCGAACCGTGCGGCCATGCCTGCGAAGTCATCGCTCGGCGTGGTTTTCTCCAGCACGATGTGGCTGGTCGGGCGTACTGCAACCGGGAACGCCTGAGGGGTTTCCAGGCAGCGATCGCTGACCGGCTGGCGCTGGAAGGAAACGCGCAGCACGTTGGTCGAACCCAGGGCATAACGCGGGATGCGCGCTTCAATGCGTTGTTTCTCGCCATTGGCTTCCAGCTGCTGCGCGCCAATCAGGTAATCATTGAGGAACAGTGAGGCCACCGGAGCCGTGTCCGAAGCACCCGGCGCGGCAGAGACATCGATCACTGCCTTGACTGGCAAGCGCCCGTCATAGGCGACGGCACCCAGTGGGAACGAAGCACTCCAGTCGGCTTTGGCCAACACGTCGATGGTGCCAGGCTGGCCGCCCAATCGCGACAGCGCTACGCGGCCATCGGCGTCCAGCGGGGCTTGCGCTTCGCTGATGGACAGTTGGCGAGTGCGGGCCAGCTTGTTCCATGCCGAACTGAACAGGGTCAGGGCTTTAGTGGTGGCGTCGGGAGCAATCATCAGCATTGGACGGCTTCCCAGCAAGGCCAGGCGTACATTGTCCTTGCCGGTTTTCTGGCCTGCGTTGACGTGGCGCTCACGCCATTGGTTAAACGCATCGACTGCAGTTGCGTCGCGGCCTTGAATCTGCGCCTGCAAAGCGTCCAGCGATTCGTTGATTGCCTTGAGCAGTTGCGGATCGTTGATCGCCAGATCGGCCTGCACGTTCGGCGTCTGGCCCAACACCAGCAACGCCCCGATTTGTGCCGGATCGCTCAGGGTTTGTGTGCCTTTGCCATTAAGGCTGGCAAACGCCGGAATGTTCAGCAGCTCAGCCGGAACACGCAGCGCGCTCAGGTCGACACTGTCCTGCAAGGCAGGGAAGGGCAGGATGCGTGCGTGTTTACCGATGCGCTCCAGCGCCACGCCGATTCGCCAGGCCGCGTCGTAGCTTTCAGCAGACAAACTGCCCGGAGCAACCATGATGCCTGGCTTGCCGGGCAGAGCGTTCCATGCGGCGCCGATGTCCTGCAGATCGTTGGCGTTATAGCTGTAGGTCAGGCGGGTGCTCGGGTCGATGCGCAATACGTTGCCGATAACGCGTTCGTCTTCACACAGCACGCGGGAAACAATCGACGACCAGGCAACCCCCAGCCGCACCGAACCGCTGTCGCGGGCCGCCTTGTCGACGCCCAATGTGGCATTGGCGCTGCCTTGTGGCTCGGTCAGCCCCTCGGCACGCACCGGATAGCCATCCAGCGACAGCAGCATGGTGTTACGTCCGCCTTCGCCGTTCAGGTAACTGGCATCGAACTGCAATGTCGCGTCAGTCAGCGGTACCCCGGCCGGAACCGGCAGATACAGCTCGCGCCGCGAATCGGTAGAGCCAAGGATAATCGGCGTATCGATGCCCAGATCACTCAGGCGAATTTCGCGCTGTTGTTGGGTATCAGTGTTTAACCGGTTGATCGCCTGAGTGAGCGGGCTGTCAGCGGCCAGCGCAAAGTTGGGCATGAGCGCGAGCAGGCTCACGCCACAGGCAAGGGCGCTGAGCGCGCCCGATTGGGTGGCAACGGAAGACTTCATTCAGGCAGATCTCGGGTTGTTGGGGGGCGAATGTTTATTGGAGTGTGGATACCGGACGGTTCAGTGCGGCATGGTTAATAAGCTGTGGGATATCGATGTCGCGCGGTGGCTTGCCCACCACAAATTCATGCATGGGTCTGCCCAGCAACACGTCAACGATCCGCGAGCTGGCTTTGCCATCGCCATAAGGGTTGGCCGCCTGGGAAGCGCGACGCCACAGCAGGTCGTCGTCGTAGAGCGCCGACACGCCATTGACGATTGATTCAGGTGAGGTACCGACCAGCCGCACAGTGCCAGCGGCGACCGCTTCCGGACGCTCGGTCACCTCACGCATCACCAGCACGGGTTTGCCAAGGGAAGGGGCCTCTTCCTGCACGCCGCCCGAGTCAGTCAGGATCACGTGGGCACGCTGCATCAAGCGCACGAACGCCAGGTAATCCAGCGGCTCGATCAGGTGCACATTATCCAGGCCGCCCAGATGCTCGTTGACCGGGCCTTGAACATTGGGGTTCAGGTGCACGGGATAGACGATCTGAATATCGCTACGGCTGGCCAGTTGGCGCAGGGCCTTACAGATATCCAGGAAGCCATCGCCGAAGTTTTCTCGACGATGACCCGTGACCAGCAGCACCTTGCGCCCAGGCTTGATAAAGGCAAACTGGCTATCAAGACGGTCGCGCAGTGCGTTGTCCTTATTGATGCGCTCTGCAGTGAGTTGCAGCGCATCAATCACGGTATTACCGGTGACGAAGGAGCGGCCTTGCAGGCGTTCGCCGAGCAAATTGGTACGCGATTCAAACGTCGGAGCAAACAACAGGTCGGCGCCCAGATCAATGCAGCGGCGGTTCATTTCTTCCGGCCACGGCGAGCGAATGTCTCCGGTACGCAAACCGGCTTCCACATGGCCGACCGGGATGCGCCGGTGGAACGCAGCCATCGCGGCAACCATTGCCGAAGTAGTGTCGCCATGCACGAGGACGCGGTCTGGCTGGATCATGTCCAGTACCGGATCAATCGCGTCGTACAGCGAGGCCGTCAGCGTGTTGAGGTTCTGATTCGGCTTCATCACGTCGAGGCTGAAGTCAGGTGTGAGATCGAACAGATCCATTACCTGCTTGAGCATGCTTTGATGCTGGCCCGTCACGCAGATGAGCGAGTGGACACCGGATTCCGCGGCAAGCGCTTTAACCAATGGAGCCATCTTGATGGCTTCAGGCCGCGTGCCGAAAATCGATAGGACCTTAATCCTTGAATGACTGCGAGCGATGATGCCCTCCTCGCGCAATTTATTGCGCCGCACAGTAGCCGACCCAAGGCCAAAGGGGCTTGAGTTAACTAATGAATGAGTTTTAGTGGGCCGGGGTTAAATCAGAATGGAGACATGATTATTCACTTCGTGTGATATGGCGCATTGCCTTGCTTCCCGGAGCAGGGCCGATTATTAGCAGCAATCGCAATGAGTGCAAAGATTTATATACACTTTTTATGTTTAATTTCGCAGGGCGAAACTTTTGGTTTTTCGATGAGTCTTTAAAAGGTTTTGGGCGAATTTGACGGAGGGCGTCGGGGAGGTTGTTACTTGCTTCAGGTCATTGTATTTAAAGGAATTTATAATACATGATTGCCGCTCGTCACTGTGGATTGAATCTTTTGTTAATGCGGTTGTCGGCGCATTGTCTCGATCATTTACGAGTCGGTTGAATGACGCCTGTATATTGTCGGCAATGCAGAGTGTCTGACAATACAGCAAGAACCACAAGTGTAGTTTGATAATAGTTTTGAACCTGAAAGATTTTCTCTGGTCAGGCGCGCGAACACTACACCGGTGACGGCCTGCGTTGAGTCCCGAATGACCAGGGTTCAGCCACAGACGTAAGCGTTCTAAATGGGTCTGAATATACCGAGCTGATATCCTTGCGTCCTGATGCGCCACCTTTCCGCTAGCCAAAAATTACAACTGCCCAGAGAGCCAAAAATGGATTGTTCGTTCAAAAAAATAGCAGCCTGTATAGGCCTCTTCGCCTCGCTGACGGGGTGCGTCACCAAAGACCTGTCCAGCGAAAACCGGCAACTCGTGAAGGCTATCTGGATTGTCCCGATTGACATGTCTTTGGGGCAATTCAAGTACAACAGCATGGATCAAGCCTGGCAGGCCGGATTGGGCGCGGGAGTAGGAGCCGCTTCAGGCATGGCGACTGGCTCCAGGATTTCACCGGCGGTATTGGCGGGAGCGAGTGCTGCTGCGGCGACGGATAACAGAGGGATCAGTCCAGGTGAGGCGATCCTTCTCAACATGCGGCGCAACGATATTGACGTAGGCGTAATCCTTCGGAAGCGACTTGAGGCGCGGATAACGAAAGAAAAACTATTCACCATCGCTCCGGATGCTGCCAAAGCCGATGCAAAAATAGAGTTCATCGTAACGGAGTGGGGTGTGTCATTGAAAAACTTCAGCACTGAGCTGTACCCGACGATAGGTCTTTCTGCCGTCATGCGGCGTGGTGACGAACAGATCTGGCGTAATTTTGAGACCATCACGGCGCTCAGTGACGGCAATGATCTCGCGTTTACTCCCCAGCGATACGCTACAGATCCAGAGGCATTGCGGACTGCTTTTGGGAATGCCGTTGATTTGATGGTCGACAAGCTGATGATTGATTTGAAACAGTGATCGGGTCAGATGATTGTGTAGACGTAATTAACTAAGTTTTGGAGGTCAAGCCTGCTTGGGATCGCTCTTTTTGATCTACAGGCTTGTTGCAACAGCCAATACTCTCCGCCCTTCGCGTAACCAGCGACCGGTTTTGACAGGCCGCCCCAATCGAGGAGTAAAAATCGCCAAGCAGCGGGCCGACATTAAGTCAGCAGGCTGTGTCATGGCGGTTCAATCCATTCGGGAGATTCCACATGATCAAATCCGCACCGCATTCGGCCACCTCTGCACCTTCGGCCCCGTCACCCATCGCCAGTCCTTTCACAGTAAAACCTGATATCAGCGTTGAAGATGCGCTGGTGCTGGCTTGCGAGTATCTGAGTTGTGCTGCCGCGACGGTTTACGAATCTGCGGATAACCATAGGCCGGAGTTTCGGCCGCTGGGGCGTGCTGTTGTGCATCAGTTGGACGCGGTTCGTGCTTTGGTTGACGCGTCGGTGGTGGGGTTGGAGAGGCAGCGCAAGGCGATTTAGGGGAGGTGATGGGCGTGCTGGAAAGTGGTATTTCAGGCCGGTACATGCTTTAGATGTACCGGCCTCTTCGCGAATGAATTCGCTCCCACAGGACGGTGCTTGGGTGGCAACATCGCCGCAGGTTGTTATCCCGTGTGCTATGCAGGCCGCCTACAGAATTTGTGGCGTTTGCGCTACCAGCTCATTTTCAATTCAACCCCCAGGTAATTGCTGTCATGCCCGCCCGCGTCGCGCAGAGTCTGGCCGATGTCGTAGTGGACGGCTTCGATGGCGCCGGTCAGGTTTGGGGTGAAGGCGTAGTCGGTCCGCAACTGTCCGTAGGCGCCGGTCCAGCGGTCGCCGCGGTTTGCGGTTCCGGCTACCGGGATGTTGGGCTGGGTGTAGACGGCGTCGTCGGTGGTTTGCCGCCAGAGCAGGCCAACTGCGGTTTGTACGCTGAGCTTGTCGATGGGTTTGACGGTGATCGACGGCTTAATGTGGATCAGGTTGCTGTAGCCGGTGTAGCCCGCCAGGGAGAAGTAATAGCCATTGGGGAACAGCGGGTTGAAGGTGCCCACGGTGCCGTCGCCTGCTTTGCGATCACCTGAGGCTACGTCGGTCTGCAAGCCGATGCGCGGTTTCCAGGTCACGCTTTCGAAGGTGTAGCCGAGCCGGCTTCCCGCTGCCCAGGCCTTGATGTCCTTGCCGCCCACCGAGCCGCTTTGCAGCATGCCTTCGATGTCCCAGTCATAGCCTTGCGCCGCGCCGCCCAGCCTGGCATCGAAGATGTGCCGGGTTTCGTTGCCTGCGCCGTCGAGGTAGCGCGCATCGCTGCGTTCATACAGGCCGTAATACGCCGAAAGCTCATTCTTGCCGTCGATCAGGCGCTCGACGCGCAGCATGTGGAACTGCACGTCGGAATTGGATTTATCGTCGAAATGCCGGTCGTCCAGGTATTGCACCGGGCGGCTGGCGATACCGATGAAGCGCCAGTTGCTGGTTTCCCAGTCAGCCCATAGCGCATCGAAGGACTGTCGCACGTTGGGTCCATCCCGCGAGGAGATGAAACGCTGCAGGTCGAAGGCGAAGTCCTGTCGGCCGACGCGGGTCTTCAAGGTCCCGGCGTCGAACGCGTTGATGTACTCGACAAACGCGAGGCGCAAATCCACGCGGTTCTGGTCCGCTCCACCGACTGAGGTCTTGTCGTAGGCGCGGGCGTCTTCAAGCTCGGTGAACACCCGCCAGTTCTCGTTGAGGTGCAGGTCGGCATGCACCTGAAAGCGTTGAATCCGGTACGCGTCGCGCGACACGTTGTTGATGCCGAAGCCGCTGGCATCGTTCATCTCGAAGCGTTCGCGCAAGGTTGCGCCCAACGACAGGTAGGTGAACGGGTTGGCGCTGGACAGCGGGATGTACTTCAGATTGTCCAGCGGTTCGGTGCGCAGGGCCGGGTCCTTGAGTACGGACCAGTCTTCCTGCCAGCGGTTGGTTTTGATGACTGGCCGGGTCGGTTGTTCATCGGCGAATACACTGGCGCTCAACAGCGGCCAGAGGATTGCCAGGCTCCACCCGGGCAGACGTATCCAATTGCTTCGGCTCATTGGTGACCTCGTTTTGACTGGCGTTTACTTGGCTGCAAGCAACTGGTGAATCTCAGCGACGTAGCCACCCGGGAATTCAACCATCGCCGAGCTGCGGCCCTGGCTGGTAAACGGTGCAACCAATATTTTTGCCCCGGAGCCAGTGGCTTTGCTCAGGGTTGCCGTCAGGTCAGGCACCTCGTAGCCGGTGGTCTCGTGGCCAAACGGGTAGGGCAGTTGGCCGTTGCTGGCGAGTACGGTCATGCGCCCGAAATCAGACTGGATGCTGACGCGGCGATAGGTGTTTTTCGCCTGACCAATGTCGATGGCCGAGGCGTGTTTGTCGTCGCTTAGGATCTTGCCGTGGGAGAAGCCCAGGAAGGATTTGATGAATGCGTCAGCGCGGTCGTTGGAGACATAGACGCGGTTTTCCGGGACGGTCTGGAAGGCGGCGTAGTTCGGTGTGCTGGTGTGCCAGTAAAGCTGCATGTTCACGCCACCCGGCCACTGGACGACGACATCGCGCCCGATGGGGTCCGGAAAGTCGCTGACGATCACATCAGCACCGTTTTCACGTGCTGCCTTGATGGCGAGGTCCATGTCCTTGACCAGATAGCCGTTGCGCTCCTGGCCGAAAGGACGCGGGATCGGCGTGGTGAATCCAAACAGGGACACGGTGCCGTAGGGCGTCTGCAACAGTTGCGAGGTGGTGCTGCTGGGTGTTGGCAGGACGTTGACGACCACTTGTTTGGTGCTTTGTCCGCCAAAGGTCGCGGTGAAGCTTTGCACGAAGCGGTCCACGTCATTGGGGGCGACATAGACGTGGCTGGTGTCGTATTGCGGGGCAACGGCGACGGCTGCAGTTTCGGCCGCCTGTGCGCTGCCAGCCATCTGTGCCGCGAGCAGGGTCAGGACCAGTGATGCCCTTAGAATTCGATTGCGCATAGCTATCTCCACACCTCATGAATGGCACCTAGATGGCAGCGCGGCTGAGCGCCGGAATGCGCGGTCATCGGTGTCATGGAAGTGGGCAGGGTAGGCAGGATGGGCAATCAGGAATTGCACTGCCGTGCTTTTGAGTACGCTGCAAGCGAGCACGTAGAGTACGTTTTTCATGTTGGCGGACCCTGTGGGACCTGTAGGAGCTGCCGAAGGCTGCGATCGCGGTATGTCAGGATAAAAGCTTCGCAGCCTTCGGCAGCTCCTACAGAAAATGCAGTTCAATCCTGTCGCTTGCATGTTGTGTGATGAGCATGGTTTTAGGCCGGAAAAAAACACTAAAAAACCCGCTTTTTGAGTACGCTTCAAGCGAGCACGTAGAGTACGTTTTTCATGTTGGCGGACCCTTTGGGACCTGTAGGAGCTGCCGAAGGCTGCGATCGCGGTATGTCGGGATAAATGCTTCGCAGCCTTCGGCAGCTCCTACAGAAAATGCATTTCAATCCAGTCGCTTGCATGTTGTTTGATGAGGGTGGGTTTAGCCGGGAAAAGACAATAAAAAACCCGCTGTCACCGTTGAGGTGGCAGCGGGTTTTTGCTTTTGGCGATTACTTGCTGTCAGGCAGCGCGTAAGCGATCACGTAGTCACCGCGATCCGGCGACTGACGGCC
Source organism: Pseudomonas viridiflava (assembly GCF_900602065.1). GTDB lineage: Bacteria > Pseudomonadota > Gammaproteobacteria > Pseudomonadales > Pseudomonadaceae > Aquipseudomonas. The sequence continues at coordinate 16,259 of NZ_UWFN01000200.1, forward strand.
ACCACCGGCGGTGATGACCACGTATTGCTTGCCGGTTTTTGGCGACACAAAGGTCATCGGGCCGCCCTGGCTACCGACGGGCAGACGGGCTTTCCAGGCTTCTTCACCGTTGGCGGAGTTGAAGGCGCGCAGGTAGTAATCCTGAGTCCCGGCGATGAAGATCAAGCCACCTTGGGTCGACAAGGTGCCACCCAGGGTCGGCATGCCGATTGGCAGTGGCAGGTGCATTTTGATCCCCAGTGGACCGGTGTCTTCAACGGTGCCGACCGGGACTTGCCAGGCGACTTTCTGGGTCTTCATGTCAATCGCGGTCAGCGTGCCGAACGGCGGTGCCTGGCACGGAATGCCGGCAATCGACAGGAAGCGGTTTTTGTTCACGGCATAAGGCGTGCCTTTGAGCGGCACTGCGCCCATGCCGGTGTTCAGCGCTTCGCCACCGGAAGACGCCTTGGCATCTTTCTGCTGCGGCACCATCTGGATCCACAGGCCCAGACGCATGTCGTTGACGAAGATAAAGCCGTGTACCGGGTCAGTCGAGAGGCTGCCCCAGTTCATGCCACCCAGTGAACCCGGAAAGCTCAGCGACTTGTCGGTGCCCGGCGCGGTGTACAGGCCGTCGTAGCGCATTTGCTTGAACGAGATACGGCACAGCATCTGATCAAACGGCGTCGCGCCCCACATGTCCGATTCGGTCATGTGTTTGGTGCCGATCTGCGGCATGCCGGTCGACAACGGTTGAGTCGGCGAGTAAGGCTCGTTGGGGATGTTGGCGGCTTTGACGGCGACATCTTCGACTTTCGTCAGCGGCTTGCCGGTAGCACGGTCGAGCACGAAGATCTGACCGGCCTTGGTGCCGATCACCACGGCAGGCACCTTGCTGCCATCGGCGTTGGTGAAGTCGATCAGGCTAGGCTGCATCGGCAGGTCGAAGTCCCACAGGTCGTTGTGGACGGTCTGATAGACCCACTTCTCTTCGCCTGTTGTTGCGTTCAGGGCCAGAATCGAAGCGCCGTATTTGTGGTCCAGCGCGGTACGTTCAACACCATAAATGTCGGTGGACGAGCTGCCCATCGGCAAGAAGATGGTGTTCATGGCCGGGTCATAAGACATCGGCGCCCAGCTGTTTGGCGTACTGCGCACGTAAGTGGCGTCGGCCGCTGGAGCTTTCTTGTCTTCTGGGTTACCCGGGTCGAACGCCCAGCGCATGGCGCCGGTGATCACGTCAAAACCACGGATCACGCCGCCAGGCATGTCAGCCTGAACGTTGTCGGCAACGCGACCGCCAACGACGACAGTCGAACCCGCCATCAGCGGCGCCGAGGACAGTTGATAGTAGGAGTCCGGAACATTGCCCAGGCCTGCTTTCAGATCAACCTGACCGTTGGTGCCGAAGCCCTGGCAGAACTCGCCAGTGTCGGCGTCCACGGCAATCAGGCGCGCATCGATGGTGTTGGTCAGCAAGCGACGCTGGCAGTTGGCGCCAGCCGGTACCGAAACAGCGGTGGCGGGCGTGCTGCCGTCAACTGGCTGAGCCAGTGCCGCTGTCGAATCGAAGTACGCCAGACCACGGCAGCGCTGCCAGACTTTGCTCTGCGCGTTGATTTCGTTTTTCCACAGCTGTTTGCCGGTGTCGGCGTCCAGTGCGATGACGTTGTTGTGCGGGGTGCAGATGAACACTTTGTCGCCGACTTGCAGCGGGGTCATCTGGTCTTCGGCACCATTGCCGTCGCTGATGGCAACGTCGCCGGTCTGGTAAGTCCAGGCGGGCACCAGGCTGCCGACGTTGCTGCGGTTGATCTGGTCCAGCGCCGCAAAGCGGCTGCCGCCTTCGTCGTTACCGTAGTGCGCCCAGTCTTTCTGTGCTTTGGCCGGGTCGACTTTGGTCAGGCCCGGGCCGTCGCCAGTCGGGGAAACCGAAGCGTGGGGGATGAACATGCCCCAGGCGCCACCGACGATAGCCAGTGCCAGCAGGCCACCCAGCGCATAGCCGCCACGACCGCTCACCAGGCCGTTGGCCTTGCGCAGGGTCGGGTAGACCAGTGCAACCACCAGGCTCAATACGCCCAGTGCAAACAGACGGGAGATCTGCGGCCAGAAGTTCAGACCGGCGTCGACCAGTGCCCAGATGATGGACAGCACCATGACGGCTGCGAACAGCCAGGCACCCGTCAGGCGCTGTTTGAAGAGCAGCACGGCGGAGACCAGCATGCCGAGGCCTGCGAGCAGGAAATACCAGCTACCGCCCAGCGTGGCGAGGTAGCCGCCCAGTCCTGTGAAAAGTAATCCAAATACCAGCACACCGAGAGCCGCGACCCAGATGGGCCAGCGGCTGACGGACGCCGTAGGTTGAGACTTAGTCATGGTGCATGTCCTGATAACGCATGAGCGTTGATGTGAAAGGTTAAGCGTAGTGGAGGAATCAGCCGATGCAGCTGCTTCCGGAACAGTGGTTGCGCAGGGACTTTTCAGGCTCGGCGCTGACCATACGGCTCAGTTCAAAGGAACTCCGCAAACAATTAACTAACTGGTTACTTTTGCAACCTTATCAAAAAAAGCCCGGGCTGCGGCAAATTGTCCTGCGGCAATCTGAGCAAAACACTGTTACGGATTCGGAAATAATCGGTTTGAAAACACCCCGCTTATGGACGGTTTCAACGGTTTCGCGCAAGCACTACAGTCCCTGTGACACACAAGGTATTATCCGGCCTGAAAAAACTCCCGGCGTTGAGAGCCACTGGCACGGTGTTCGTGAGAGGGAGCAAAGAGGCGAACATGACTGAACGACGTCAATTCAGCGGAGGCATGAAGGGCAAGAACCTTCGCTATCTGGAAGATAATCGTGGCGTGCCGACCCGGCAGGCACGAGCAGGCTTCCTGTTGCTTGAACACTTTTCGCTGCCTGCCTTCACCCAGGCGCTGGACACGATTGTTACCGCCAATCTCTTACGGCCCGGATTGTTCACCACGCGAACCTTCGGATTGCATGACGGCGAAGTGGTCAGCGACCTGGGCTTGGTGATTCGCCCGGATGCGCAAATCACCTCTGCCGAGATCAGCGATCTGGACCTGCTGGTGGTGTGCGGCGGCTACCGGACCGAACTGAAAATCTACCCTGAGTTGAATCCTCTGCTCAAAGAAGCTGCGCAGCAGGGCAGTGCCCTTGCTGGCCTATGGAACGGGGCGTGGTTTCTCGGGGTGGCGGGGCTTCTCGACAGTTACCGTTGCGCGATCCACCCGGAACATCGCCCGGCGCTGGCCGAGGTCTGCAAAATCACCCTGGTGACCAGCGAAGCGTTTGTCGTGGACCGGGATCGACTCACCGCATCCAGCCCGACCGGTGCTTTCCATATGGCGCTGGAGTGGATCAAGACGCTGCACGACAAGGCTCTGGTGGAAGGGATCGAGGACATTCTTTCCTTCGAGGAATCGCGTTATCGGCGCATCAAGGCTTCGCCACATTTATCCGTCAGTGCTCCGCTGCGCGAAGTGGTGAAACTCATGGACGCCAACCTCGAAGAGCCGCTGGAGATGGAGCAACTGGTGGCGTACTCCGGCCGCTCCAGACGCCAGGTCGAGCGATTGTTTCGCGAGCAGTTGGGCACCACACCGCAGCGCTATTATCTGGAACTGCGCATCACCGAAGCCCGCCGCCTGTTGCAACACACCGAAATGTCACAGGTAGAAGTCCTCGTCGCCTGCGGCTTCGTTTCCCCCAGCCACTTCAGCAAGTGCTACAGCTCATACTTCGGTTACCGCCCCTCGAAGGAAAAGCGTCTGGTCAGGTAGTCATTCGCGAAGGGGCCGGTCCAGACGATACACATTCACAGATGAAGCGAATTTCCCCTGTGGGAGCGGTGCTTGCCCGCGATATGGTGCGTCAGCAAAACTGTGTTGCCTGACCTGATGCCATCACCCATCGGTATCCGGCAGCGTTTCGCGGCGGGTTTCCGTCGTTTCCCGGTCTGTGCGTCGTCCCAGATACCAACCGGTCACGGCCCACAGTGCCGCACAGAGGGCTCCCACCAATGCCACCAGCACAGTGCCTTGCCCGAGCATGTCGAGCAGGCTTTTCGCCCAGCCGCTGACGGCATCGCCGCCTCGATAGACCACGGTGTCGATGAAGTTCTTGGCCTTGTATTTGGTTTCCGCATCCAGCGGCGCAAAGAGCATTTCCCGACCGGGACGGATGAAGGCGTATTCACCGATACGCCGCACGATCATCAACCCGGCCAAGATGGCAAATGTGGGCGCCAGTGCCAGACCGATAAAGCCGATACACACCAGTGCTGGCACACCCGCCAGCAGCACGCGGACACCAAAGCGCTGGGCGATCCGGCCGGTGATGAACAGTTGCGAAACCAGCGCACCGGCCTGCACCGCAAAATCGATCAGCCCGAACACGCGGACCTGTTCCTCACGCGTCGCGAACAACTCTGAAACCAGTCGTGCCTGTTCGAAATACAGAAAGGTACTCGCCGTGGCGAGCAGCACCACGAACAGGCACACGCCCAGCAGATACGGCGAGCGCAGCACGCGCAACATGCCACTGAACGGATTGCCCGCTACCGGTCGACGCGGGTTTTCGGCCGGAGGCGCTCCGGGCCGACCTGCACCGCCGTATTCGCGCCAGGCCATGAGATAACGCTTGAGTGCCAGCGCCAACAGCAATAAAACCGCACTGACCAGCGCCAGACCGCCCTGACCGAGCACATCAATCGAGAAGGCGCTGATCAGCGGACCGAGCAACCCCCCAACACTTGCGCCCGCTGCAATAAACGCAAACAAGCGCCGCGCCTGGCCGCCATCGAATGCATCGGCCATCAGACTCCAGGCAACTGAAACGACATACAGGTTGTAGACCGAGATCCACACGTAAAACACACGCGCCAACCACACGCTGTCGTCATGCAGGGCAAAGGTCAGGGCAAAAAACAGCAGGTTGATGGCAAAGAATCCGTAAACCCAGTCGGCGAACTGAACCCGTGGCACCACCGAGTTAAGCCAGCCAAACAACGGGACCGCGATCAGCATCACCACGAACGTTGCGGTGAACAGCCACTGGAGGTTTTCGACACCGGCCTGGATGCCCATGGCTTCGCGGATCGGGCGCAGCATGAAGTAGCCGCAGAACAGACAGAAGAACAGGGCAAAACCTGCCAGTGCCGGACGCAACTCGTCCGGCTCGGCATTGATGGCTCGGGCAGCGCGGTGGATCAATGGATGGTCAACAACGGACACGGACACGCTCCCGGTGGCAGGTGATCAGGCGAACAGTTCGGCGATCCGTTCGCGCAACCTGGCGTCTGGCAATCGACCTTGGCCGGCCAGCAGGTTGTCGGCAGCATAACGCGGGTTACTGGTGGCCGGAATCACTGCCGTGACGGCGGGGTTGGCGAGCACGAACTTGAGCATCAGTTGCGCCCATGAGCTGGCATCCAGTTCGGCAGCGGCCCAATCGGGCACCGGCTTGCCTTTGACCTTGGCAAACAACCGTCCGGCTTCGAACGTACGGTTGGCCAGAACCGCTACGCCATTGTCCGCGCACCAGGGCAGCAGGCGCTTTTCCGCGTTGCGTGCGCCGATGGAATAGTTGACCTGAACAAAGTCGACTTTCTCTTTTTGCAGCGTGGCCAGCAGTTCGTCATGGGCTGACTCGACGTAATGGGTCACGCCGATGTAGCGGATCCGGCCCTGTTCTTTGAGCTCGCGCAACGTCTGCAACTGGGTCGTGGTGTCTTGCAGGTTGTGCACTTGAATCAGATCGATGCGTTCGGTTTGCAGTTGTTTGAAAGCCTGTTCGATTTGCCGCAAACCCGCTTCACGTCCGGTGGAGGAAACCTTGGTGGCCAAAAAGGCCTGGCCATGGGCTTTGGCACGGGTCAGCAATTCCCCCGTGACGGCCTGGGAGTCTCCGTAGCTTGGCGCGGTGTCGATCAGTCTGGCGCCACCGCTGAGTAGCGTCTTGAGTACCTCCAGCGCGGGATCCATCTCACTTGAGCTCACTGCGAAGTTGAAGGTGCGGGCGGTGCCCAGACCAATCACCGGCAAATCTTCACCTGACGAGGGAATCTTGCGGGTTAACAGTGGTGTGGCGGCAAATGCGGGAAGCAGGGGAGACAGTGCCGCCATGGCTGCCAGTGCTGAGCTGGCCTGAATGAAATGGCGACGGCTGAACGAGTGGATGGGCATGCGCAGACTCCTGTCATTCTGAAGGTGTCACAGAGGTGTCATGGATAGAAACATATCCAGCCCCGGTGCAGGGCGCGCTCGTCGGTGAGATGACGGTGGATGTTTTACAAATCATTACTCTGGCTCGATCAGGTTGGCTGGCATGCCGGGAGGTATATATTCCAAAAGGAAATTAAAAACATACTATTAATTCTTTTGAATGAACTGCGCTAATTGCCATCATTCGCGCACCCACACGGGTCAACAACGTCAACAGGATCACCCCGATGAAGTCTCTAGGTTTCTACGCGCGAGTCATTGCCGCTGCGCTGCTGTCCACCGTTTCCATTGCTCAGGCCGCCGAGTCGGCCTCGACCTGGAAACAGATCCATGATTCAGGCGAGCTACGGATTGGTGTCGCTCAGGGTGAACCCTGGTTCTTCAAGGATCCTGCAACCGAGCAGTGGAATGGCATCGGCTACAACGTGGGCAAGGATCTGGCCAAGGAACTGGGCGTCAAACTGATCACGGTAGAGACCACTTGGGGTAACTCTGTTGCGGCCCTGCAATCCGGCCAGATTGACCTGATGCTGGTGCTGGACCCCACTGAAGAGCGTCGCAAGGCTGTGGATTTTCCGGAGCAACCGTTCTTCTGGTACGCCCAGGGCGTGTTGTTGCGTGACGGCCTGACCGCCACCACCTGGGAAGACCTGGACCGTGACGACGTGCGCATCGGCGTGACCCAGGGCAGCAGCCCGGATCTGATTCTCAGCAAGAAATTCAAGAAGGCTCATCTGGAGCGCTACACCAACATGGACGAAGGTGTTGCGGCGTTCTATGCGGGCCGTGTCGACGGTCTTTCGTACTTCCACCCGGCGCTGGCGCTGCAGCAGGCGAAAGTGCGCAAAGGCACGCTGATTCTGCCCACCCCGATCGTCTCGGTCAGCACCAGTGGCGCTGTGCGTTACGAAGACGACAAAACCTTCCGGGATTTCGTCGGCAAGGAATTCGCCAAATTGTATGAAAGCGGCGTGACCCAGAAATACTACGAAGACGCCCTGCGCCTGCGCGGTGTAGACCCAAGCAAAGTACCGCCGGTTATCAAGGAGCAGTGGGCGAAGTAATGCAGGTGAGCTGATCGGGTCGAATTTAAGCCAGGCCCGACAGCTCAACTCTCAGATACGGCCGACTTCCTGGATGGCAATGCGATTCAATTGTGGGAGCGAATTCATTCGCGAATGGGCCAGTCCATCCGGTGCGAATGTGTCCGCTGGAATATCGATTCGCGAATGAATTCGCTCCCACAGGGGGCCTGTTTCTAGTGTGAAAGCGTGCTGTCACTCGTCCAATCGAGGCGCTACCTGAACAAGCCTTCCAGCAACACCGCCACATCCTCGCATTCTTCAATTGCAAACAACCCTGCCAGCACTGGTTCGACCTGTTCAACAGGGCTACCCAACGGCGCGTACTGGCGGTATTTGTCGGCCACCTGTTCCCGGCTCAATGGCCTCTGGCGGCAGCCCAGCGGATAGTCCAGTCGTGCTCCAGTCAAGGTCTCGTCACCCAGACGTACCTGCACTTGCCCGGCGGGGCGGCGGGTATCGGCCATCAATGCGTTCAACTCGGGGTCTACCTCGGCGACTACTCGATCAGACACGGCCCTTACCTGCGGATCGCTCAACGTGCTCGTCATGTGCCAATCGTGTTTGGCGATACCCAGTGCAAGGCAGGCCAGCGTATGAGGCAGGCTGAACTGGGCGTCGACTTCGTTGACCGGGCGTCTGTCCATGAAATCGCGGGCCTGGGTGGTACCGGTCAGCACGCGGATTTCGTTGATCGCCGCCGCCTCGAACGCATGCGTCTGCTGCAATTGCTCGAAGGACTCCAGCGCCGTGTGGATCCAGCGACAGGCAGGGTAGTGCTTGAGGCTGGAGTTGGCTGCAAACCATTCGTTGCCCAGATCGGCGACCAGCAGGTGCGGATCAAACTGGTCCGAGCCGAGCATCCGCCACAACCCCTGATCGCCATCCAGCACTGCTTGAGCACCCACCCACTGATGTTGCTGCAGGCGTACTGCGCGTACGCCAGCCTCGGCTGCTGGCGCCGTGAAGTCCTTGAATGACACCAAAGGGCGCGACTCCCAGTTGTATTTACGCAGGCTCGGCAGAGGTGTCAGGGTGCCCGCCAGACCCAGAGCGTTCTCCAGACCGGCTGCGTCCAGTTGCATCAATTTGCCGAATGCCACCGCAGCGCCCAGCGCCTGATGCTGACAAACGCCGTACACCTGACGAAAGCGCTCAATGCTCGGCTGCACGGCGCTGATCACGCGGGCATTGATTTCATAAGCGGCAATCAGCGCTTCCAGCAGTTCACGGCCTGAAGCCTTGCGCTGCCAGACGCCACTCAGTGCCGCCGCCACCAGACTCGCGCCGGGATGGCCCATGCCCCGACCATCCACTTCCAGGCCATCGTCATGATCCAGTGCATTGATCGCCATGCCGTTGAACAGCGCGGCACCCACCGGTGCCAGACGCACTGAACTGCCCAGCAACGCGCAGGGGCCAGCGGCGTACTCCTCAATGCAATGTCGCTGGAAAGTCGCCGCCAGCTCACTGCGCGTTGATGCCAGACCGCACGCGAGGGCGTCGATCAGGTGCAGTTTGATCTGCTCGCGTAGCGCGGTGGGCACGCTGTCGAGCGTCAGGCCTGCGGCGAATTGTGCGAGGGTGCGGGTCAGTGAATCGTTGCTCATACCGATGCCATGTGCAAAAACGTCAAAGGCTACTGCTTAAGCACCTCCCTGGCTGAGTGATCGCTAGAACAAAAATGAATATGCAAATGCATATCGGGTATTTATGGCTATTTGTGTCCAGCCATTAACATGCGCGGCCTTCCTCTGGGGAAGAGGTGGCTGTGCGGGCTCGGAGGGGATCACCCCAGGAGAGAAACACGAGTGTATACCTGGAATTTTTCAGCGATATTGCCCTATAGCGGCTTGCTCTTCGAAGGGTTGCTGGGCACGTTACGCATCGCCTTGGTATCCCTGTTTTTCGGCGTCCTGCTGGGCGCCTTGATGGCGGTGTTGCGGATGTCATCGCGAGCGCTGCTGCGTTATCCGGCGATGGCCTTTATCGGCTTTTACCGCAACACCCCGGCCATCGTGCACTTCTTCTGGTTTTTCTATGCGTTGCCAGTGCTGGCACCGGTCAGCCTGTCGCCGTTCACCGCCGCCGTGTTGGCGCTCTCGATTCAGTCCAGTGCGTTCTACGCCGAAGTGCTGCGCGGCGGCATTGCGTCCATGGAGCGCGGTCAGTGGGAGGGCGCCAAGGCATTGGGCATGACCCAGTCGCGGGTGCTGCGCCGCATCATTCTGCCTCAGGCACTGCGGCGCATGCTGGCGCCTTTTCTGGAACGCAGCTTTGAACTGGTCAAAACCACCGCCCTGGCATCTTCGCTGGCGTATGCCGAACTCCTGTATCAGGCGATGCAAATCAATACGCAGACGTTCAGACCTCTGGAGGTCTACAGCGTGATCGCGGTGATGTACTTCACCGTGTTGTTTGCTGCCAGCCTGGCCAGCCAGCGTCTCGAACGACACCTGGCAAGGAGCGCTTGAGATGGATTACAACTGGGATTTCCAGATCGTCATCGACAACCTCCCTGTGCTGCTGCGCGGCCTGAAAGTCACCCTGCAATTATTTGTGATCGCCGCACTGGTGGGTGTGCCTGTCGGGCTTGTGTTGGGCGTCGCGCGTTTATCGCCGAAGCGGCGCATTACCTTGCCCGCCATTACCTTCATCGAGGTGTTCCGTAATACGCCGGTGTTGATCCAGTTGATCTGGATCTACTACGCCTTTCCGGTGCTGCTGGGCGTGCGCTTCACGCCATTCTTTGCCGCAGCGCTGGCGTTGAGTCTGTATACCGCGGCCTACTGCGCCGAGATTTTCCGTGCGGGCCTGCAATCTGTGGTGCGCGGTCAGTGGGAGGGCGCCAAGGCCCTGGGCATGAGCCGTACGCGGGCCTTGCGGCGGATCATCCTGCCGCAAGCCTGTCAGCGGATGCTGCCCGCGCTGACCAATCGTATGATCGAGCTGGTCAAAGTGACGTCGCTGGCCTCGACCCTCGCGGTGACCGAAGTGATGTATCAGGGGCGTTTGCTCAGCTCCAGCTACTATCGCCCGCTGGAAATTCTGACCGTGGTTGCGCTGCTGTATTTCTGCCTGATCTGGCCGTTCAGCTTCCTCGCTGCGCGCCTTGAGCGCCGTCTCGCGCTTCGCTGATTTGTTGAGAATTGTCATGACCGAACAACCGTTGTTCCGTATTCGTCAGTTGCATAAAAACTTCGATCAGCCGGTGCTCAAGGGCATCGACCTGGATGTGCGTCGCGGTGAACGCATCGCGATCATTGGTGGCAGCGGTTCAGGCAAGAGCACTTTGCTGCGCTGCCTGAACTTCATGGAAATGCCCACCCGCGGCGAGATCGAACTCAACGGCGTGCTGCTCGGCGAGGAGCGTGGCGGCGAACGAACCTATCAGGAGCGGCAGTTGCGCGAAGTGCGTGAGCGGGTTGGCATGGTCTTCCAGCAGTTCAACCTGTTCCCGCACATGAGCGTGCTTGAGAACGTCATGGAAGGCTTGATCTCGGTGAAAAAAATCTCCCAGGCCCAGGCGCGTGAACGTGCCTTGGCGCAACTGGAAAAAGTCGGTCTGGCCGATCGCCGCGATACGTACCCGGGGCGCTTGTCGGGCGGTCAGCAACAGCGCGTGGCCATTGCCCGCGCCCTGGTCATGGAACCTGAGGTCTTGCTGTTCGACGAGCCGACGTCGTCGCTGGACCCAGAGCTGGTCGGCGAAGTGCTGCGGGTGATTCGCCAACTGGCTGACGAAGGCCGCACGCTGTTGCTGGTGACCCACGAACTGGGCTTCGCTTATCACTTTGCCGAGCGGGTACTGTTTCTCGAAAATGGCGTCATCCACGAGCAGGGCACGCCTGATCAAGTGCTGAAAAACCCGCAGCAACCCCGCACCCAGGAATTCCTCGCCCGCTTCGCCGAGCGTTCTTTTTAAGACCGGAGACTCCCATGCTTTCAACCACCAGCAGTCAGGCCTATGCAGCCGACCCGCGTAATGCCGACGTCAAGGTCTACCTCAACGGTGAGTTCGTTCACCGCGATGCCGCCAAGGTGTCGATATTTGACGCGGGTTTCGTCTGCGGTGACGGCGTTTGGGAAGGGTTGCGCCTGGTACAGGGCAGACTTGTTGCCTTGCAGGCGCATCTGGACCGGCTGTTCGAAGGGGCGCTGAGCATCGATCTGGACATCGGGCTGACGCGTGACGAGGTCGAAAAAGTGCTCTGGGATACCCTTGCAATCAACGGCATGACGGACGGCGCGCATTTGCGCCTGATGATTACCCGTGGGCGCAAAAGCACGCCTAATCAGGACCCGCGCTTCATCATCGGCAAGGCGACTGTGGTGTGTGTGGCTGAGTACAAGGTCGTTGACCTGGAAGCCAAGGCCCGGGGCATTTCGCTGTTCACCTCGACCTATCGGTGCAGCACGCCGGACGTGTTCGATTTGCGGCTTAACTCCCACAGCCGCCTGAATCTTATCCAGGCCTTGCTGCAAGCATTGCATGCCGGTGCGGATGAGGCGTTGATGCTCGACAGCCGGGGCTTTGTGGCGAGCTGTAACTCGACCAACTTTTTTATCGTGCGCAAAGGCGAACTGTGGACGTCATCAGCGCATTGCTGCTTCAACGGTATTACCCGCCAGACGCTGGTCAGCCTGGCGCGTGAAAACGGCATCAAGGTTCACGAAGGCGAGTTCACCCTGGCGCAGGTCTACAGCGCCGATGAAGCTTTCGTCACCGGCACGCTGGCGGGCATCACCCCGGTGAAAGTGGTGGATGGCCGGCCGATTGGTTCGGGCGAGCGCCCGGTGAGTGAGCGGTTGAATGCGCTTTATCAGAGCCATATCAGCTCGGCGGAGTAGGTTTATGGGCTATCCATGTTTTGCGGCAAACATTGTCCTTGTAGGAGCTGCCGAAGGCTGCGATGGCGGTGTCTCAGGATAAATGCTTCGCAGCCTTCGGCAGCTCCTACAAAGAGAGTCTATTGCTGAAATTTGCGGTGTTCAGGGCGCGTCCTATTCACCCACCGGCTTCACAAACCGCAACGTGAACCGGTCTGACTCGCCAATCGCCGCGTATTTCGCCCGGTCCTGTTCCCCCAGTTTGTACGAGGGCGGCAGGGTCCAGACGCCCGCCGAGTAGTCTTTGCTGTCTTTGGGGTTGGCGTTGACTTCGCTTTGCGCTTCCAGCTTGAAGCCTGCATCCGTGGCCAGTTTCACCACGTAATCAGTAGGCAGGTAACCACTGGTTTTGATGCTGCTGACATCAGCGCCGTCTTTGGCCCGGTGATCCACCACGCCCAGCACACCGCCCGGTTTGAGCACCTTGAAAAACGCCGCGAACATCTGCGGCGCATCATCCGCCAGCACCCAGTTGTGAACGTTGCGGAAGGTCAGCACGCGGTCTGCTGTACCGGGTTTGCCGAACACCGGTGCCTGCGGGTCGAACTCGACGGTTTCGGCTTTGCTGTAACGGGCCGTGTCCGCCTTGAATTTCTGCGTCAGGCCGTCGGCGGCTTTTTTGTAATAGTCGCCGGAAGAGGGTGCCTGAACCGCTGCAACGTAACGTCCATGGTCCTTGAGCAAGGGCGCGAGGATTTCGCTGTACCAGCCACCGCCAGGCGTAATTTCGATCACCGTCTGCTGCGCCTGCAAACCGAAGAACTTCAATGTCTCTTGGGGATGACGGTAACTGTCGCGGGCGCTGTTCTCTTTGGCGCGCCATGAGCCTTCAAGCACTTTCCGGTACTGCGCGTCAGTGATGTCCGTTGTCGCAGCCTGGCTGAGGGCGGGTGCTAGAAGCGAGGCGAGGGTCAAAGCCAGAAGGGTGCGGGTCATGATTGTCCTTGTGGGATGTGTACCAACATCGAGCTGTAAACACAGTACCTGTAGGAGTGAGCTTGCTCGCGATTCGGTCTATCAGTCGATGAATATATTGCCTGTGCTGACGCTATCGCGAGCAAGCTCACTCCTACAGAAGAGCATTCCAAATCATGTGGTTATATTTTGTTAGATGAGAGCTGCCGAATGGATTTCAATTCAATACTGCGCCGCTACCTCCAGCCGTCGCCCCGGTATCGCTTCAATCAGTTCACGGGTATACGCCGCTTCCGGCTGGTGGAAAATTTCGCTGGCAGCGCCTTGTTCGACGGTCTTCCCCTGACGCAACACCAACACCTGATGAGCCACGCTGGCAACCACGGCGAGGTCATGGGACACCAGCACATAAGCAATGCCCAATTCGCTTTGTAGCTCTACCAGCAAATCCAGAATCTGTGCCTGTACCGAGACGTCGAGGGCTGACACCGGCTCGTCGAGCAGCAGCAAGTCCGGTTGCAACGCCAGCGCTCGTGCGATGGCGACCCGCTGCCGCTGGCCACCGGAGAGCTCTCGCGGCAAACGATCCAGATACGCCACCGGTAGATGCACCCGCTCGATCAGCTTGCGCGCCGCCTGTTCCAGATCCCGGCCTTTAAGCAGCCCAAACGACACCAGCGGTTCGATGATGCTCTCAAACAGGGTGAAGCGCGGGTCAAGGGCAGCGAAAGGGTTCTGCTGAACCAGTTGCATGCGTCTGCGTAACGGGCGGAAGTCACGCCAACCCAAATGAGTAATGTCCTTATCTTCGAACAACACGCGGCCCTGGCTTGGTTTTTCCAGACCCAGCGCAATGCGCAACGCAGTACTTTTACCCGAGCCGGACTCGCCCACAATGGCCAGCGTTTGCCCCGGATAAACCTTGAAGTTCACATCCTCCAAGGCCTGAAAATCGGCGTTTTCGCCTTTCACATAAGGCAGGCGGAACGACTTGCCGACGTTCTCCAGCGTGAGGATCGGTGCTTTGCCGTTCGTGGAGGGGCGCGGTGCTGCGGGTGTCTTGCGCTGGCCAAAGGCGGGCGCAGCGGCAAGCAGTGCCTGAGTGTAGGAATGGCTCGGGTTAATCAGAATCTGTTGCGGCGGACCTTGTTCGACCAGTTCGCCGCTCTTCATCACCAGTACCCGATCCGCGCGGTCGGCGGCCACGCCCAGATCGTGGGTGATGATCAGCAGTGAAATGCCGCGATCTGCCACCAACCGTTGCAGGTGGTCAAGAATCTTGCGTTGTACGGTCACGTCCAGCGCACTGGTGGGCTCGTCGGCAATGATCAGCCGTGGATTGCCCGCCAGTGCAATGGCAATCAGCACCCGCTGGCGCATGCCGCCGGACAGCTCGTGGGGGTATTGCCGGGCGCGCAGCAGCGGCTTGTCCAGACCCACCTGTTGCAGCAACTCCAGCACATCGGCGTCTACCGCCGGATAACGACGGCCGTGCGCCTCAATCAGCGCCTCGGCGATTTGTTTGCCGATGCGCAGCGTCGGGTTCAGCCCGACCATGGGGTCCTGTGGCACCAGACCGATCGTGCTGCCGCGAATTTGTCGTTTTTGCCGCTCGGAGGCGTGAGTCAGGTCCGTGCCGTCCACCCACAGTTCGCCGCCGGTCACTATGGCGTTGTCTGGCAATAGCCCAAGGATGGCATTGGCCATGGTCGATTTGCCGGAGCCGGACTCACCGACAATGGCCAGGGTTTCACCTTTGGCCACCTGAAATGAAACGCCGCGTACCGCCTGATTGACCTGCCCGCCAAAACGGTAGGCAACAGCCAGTTGGCGCACGTCGATCAATGCATCCGTGATGCTCATCGTTGAGTCTCCTCAAGGGTGCGGGCGATGTGGTTGAAGCTGAACACCACCGCAACCACGAACAGCCCCGGCAACAGCGACACCCAGGGTGCGGTCATCAGAAAGTGGCGTCCGTTGGCAATCAGCGTGCCCCATTCCGCGGCAGGCGGCTCTGCGCCGAAACCGAGAAAACTCAAACCCGCCGTAGCGAGAATGGCCGCGCCGAAATCCAGCGTCGCCAGCACGGCAACAGGGCCCCAGGCGTTGGGCAGGATGTGGCGCAGCAAGGTCCGGGTCCAACTGGCTCCGCCCAGACGCGCCGCTTCCACGTAGGGCAGGGTTTTGATGCGTAGCACTTCGGCCCGTGTCGTCCGGGCAAAACCGGGAATGATCCCTACGCCCACGGCGATGGCCACCGGGATGGTGCCGAAACCGATTGCGGTGACGATGGCCAGCGCCAGCAACAAGCCGGGCAGGGCCAGCAGCACATCGATGAAACGCATGATCACGGCGTCAATCCGGCCACCAGCGAAACCGGAGACGATACCCAGGCTCAAGCCACCTGCCAGTGCGATGCCCACGGCCAGCAGGGCGGCCTGCACCGAGAGGCTTGAGCCGTGGACGACCCGGGTATATAAGTCGCGGCCCAGTTCATCGGTGCCGAACCAGTGCACGGCATTGGGCGCGGTGAGTTTGTCGGTCGGCGAGGTGGCGTAAGGCGCAAAGCTGGTGAGCAGGTTTGGCGCGACGGCGGCCAGCAAGGCAAAGGCGATGATTGCAACCGCCAGGAGAAAACCCGGTCGGCGCAGCAGTGGCTGCGTGGCCTCCAGGGCCCGGCTGAAGCGGCTGCGCCGACGCCATAAGGCAGGCGGCGCTGGCTGCGTGGTGGTGAAACTGCGAGCCAGACGTTCAAGGCGATTATCAAAAATAGTCATGGCGTCAGGAGACCTTTGGTGTATGGGCGATTCGTGGGTCTAGCGCGGGATAGAGCAGATCGACGATCAGGTTGACCAGAACAAAGGCCGCAGCTGATACCGCGACAATCGCAAGCACCACGGGAATGTCCTGACGCAGCACCGCCTCCTGAGCCAGTCGACCGACCCCGGAGCGGGCGAAAATGGTTTCGACCAGCACGGCCCCGGACACGGTATTGCCGACTTGCAGGCCGATCAGGGTCAACAACGGAAGGGCTGCATTCTTGAACGCATGCCGGGCCTGGACCTGCGCGCGGCTGAGGCCTTTGGCGTAGGCGGTAATAATGTAGGGTTCTTTCCAGACACCCTGGAAGCCGCGTTGCAGAACCTGCGCATACACTGCGGCACTGGGAATGGCCAGGGTGACGGCGGGCAGGATCAGGCTGGAGAAGCCCTGGTTGCCGGTGGCCGGGAACCAGCCGAGGGTGAAGGCGAACAACTGGATCAGCAGCAGGCCCATCCAGAACACTGGCACCGAAAAGCCCAAAGAGGGCAGTCGGGCCAGTGCGACCTTCAGCGGTTGCCAACGCACATAAGCGGTGAGGTAAGCCAGACCGATGCCGCCAATCAGTGAAAACACGATGGCCAGACCCGCCAGCGCCAGGGTCTGCGGCAGACGCTCGACGAGCAATTCAGCGACCGGCCGGTTGAGCGTCAACGAGCTGCCGAAGTCGCCCTGAACTGCGCCCCACAGCAAGTGAAAGTACTGCTGGAAAATCCCTCCATCCAGACCGTAATAGGCTTGTGCCTTGGCGATCTCCTCAGGCGACAGCGCGTCGATCTCGACACCCGAGGCACTGAGCATGATCGACAGCGTGTCACCCGGCAGTAAATACAGGATGAAGTACGTCACGCTGTACGCGCCCCACAACACCAGCAGCGCCTGGGCGATCCGGCCGATCACGTAGCGGCTCATGGCGCGACGATCTCGATGTCGTTGAGCAGGGCAAAGCCTTCGGCGGTCCAGTAGAAGTTTTGTACCTTCTTGGCCGTCGCGGCCTGCCAGACACGCTCATAGATCGGGAATGCGGAGCCTTCTTCGATCAGCAGATCCTGTAGATCGCCATAGGCTTTTGCGCGTTGCTCGCTTTGGGTGGCGGTCAGGCCTGCGTCGTACAGCTCCAGTGCCTTGGGCAGTGTTTCCGGTGCGTACAGGTTGGTAGCCAGGGTCGAGCTGTTGGCGGTGCGCGGGTCGATGATCGTCTGCAGAATGATCGGGTCGGCACGGGTCATGTAGGTGGAGGTCAGGTCATAGTTGCCCGAGGCGTTGGCGGCGGCCCATTCCGCGGTGGTCAGCACGTTGAGCTTGAGCTCGATGCCGATCTTGCGCAGTTGGTCCTGAATCAGCACATCGCCTGCGGTTTCGGCCGGGGACAGGTTGTAGACCAGTTTCAGGCGTTTGCCGTCCTTGCTGCGGTAGCCATCCTGACCCTTCACCCAGCCTGCCTCATCCAGCAGTTTTTCCGCGCCTTGCGGGTCATAGCCGAGCGTGTCGGCCTTGTTCTTGTAGTACGGCGTGGTGACGTCGTAGATGCTGGTTACCACCGGGAATTGCGGGTTGTACACGGTCGCGGCATAGGTCTTGCGGTCGATGCCTTTTTGCAGGGCCAGGCGCACGTTGCGATCAGCAAGGATGCGCGTGCCACGGGTATTGGGGTAGAAGTTCAGCGCCGGGCCAGGCAGCGACCGGCTCTGAATCGTGGCGCCCTTGGACTTGAACAGGTTCAGGTCGACTTCGGAGAAGGGCGCGCGTGGCCAGAGAATGTCCACCTGACCTTGCACGAACTGGCCATTGCGCACGCTTTCTTCCGGCACGTAGCTGACCTCGACGGTATTAAGGTGCGCCTCGCCTTTGTTTTTCACGTTGGCGGATGGCCACGCATAGCCCTTGCGCTTGACCAGCTTCAGACCGCTTTCCGGGGTGTAGCGCTCCAGCACGAACGGGCCGGTGCCAATAATGGCGCCGAGAGAACGTTCCTTGACGCTGAGCTTGTAGGATTCCGGCGCGAGGATCGCAAGGTTGGTGGTGGAGGTGGCCTGCAGGAAGCCGGCATTCGGCGTAGCCAACACCAGCTTCACGGTAAAGTCATCGACCACTTCCGCGTGGTCGTAGCCCTTCAGATAGGTCGCGCCAAAGGTGGTGGGCAGTTGCGCGGCAAAGGCCTTGTTGGAGTCATAGGCTGCTTTAACCGCCTGAGCGTCGAAGCGCGTGCCGTTGCTGAAGGTGACGTCTTTGCGCAAATGGAAAGTGTATTCCAGCGCGTTGTCGCTGACCTGCCAGCTTTCAGCCAGCCAGGGGATGATTTTGCCGGTTTGCGGATCCTGATCGGTCAGTGACTCGGCGACGTTGCGCAGCACCACACGGTGTTCAAGCCAGTAGACCTGGAAGGGGTCGAGGCTGACGAGTGTGGTGTTGTCGCGAAAGAAAGCAATCTTCAGGGTCTTGTTGGCTTTCAGATCCTGAGCGGACGGTGAGCAGCCCAGCAGTGTCGCGGCGGTGGCGCAGGCGGCCAGCAAGCGAAGTAACGGGAAACGTCTACTCATTGCGCAATCCTCGACCCTTGACCCATGAGACTGTGTATTGCGACGCCTGTGGCGCGGTTGGGTATTGCCAAGGAATGTCTCAGATGCATGGATGGATCCTTTACACAGCGGGAGTTGGGTGCATGGGAAGGCTGACCGGAACGGAGGGTCAGGCTGTCTTTCTAAGACCGTATTCTTATGGTTGGCTGCTGTAAAAGGCTTTTTGCTTCTAAGCTAATATGTATTTTATTGATTGGTTGTGGATTTGATTATGCTGAATATTTATTTTCAACTCTTTGAGTCATGTCAGTAGCCCGATGGGATCCTGCCAGCCAGAACTGGCTGATGGTCTAAGCGGCCTATATGTCTAAAATGAATTTTATGTGTATTTCTAAATAATCAGATTGAATATTACGTTAGACCGATAAGGAATTTCACAAGGCGGTTTCCTTGCTTTAGGTTCTTAAGCGTCAGCCGTAAAAACGGCAACAACACCATGACTCGACCCGACCCCTCGCACGGTGGAGGAGAGCAGCAGCCAGCCTTTATGCGAGGGACCCTGATCATGACCATCTAGCGTTACTGCCCATTTCTCCGAGCCGTCGACAACCCACGTCGCGTGGTCCGGAACTCCCAAATGCCAACCTGTCACCGCGCTCCAATGTGCGCAGCGATGGCGTTCGCCTGAAGAAAAAAGCTCGGCAACACGAGCACTGGTTGAGTAGAACCGAATGAGCCATGCACCCGTCATCACCAAAAGCATTTACAGCCTGCCCAACAGCAATAACCGTCTGACTCTCGATAGCGTCCTGCGCCACGCCGACCTGCTGCAAGAGCGGCTGCATCGCAAGCAGCGTCTGGCGGCGGCTTATCGCCTGTTTTCACGTTATGGATTCGAAGTCGGCCTGGCCGGGCATTTCACCGCTCGCGATCCGATTGAAACCGATCACTACTGGATCAACCCGCTGGGCGTACCGTTTTCCCAGATCAGTGTTTCGCAACTGCTGCGCGTCGATGCCCAAGGGCAAGTCGTCGAAGGCGACGGGCTGCTCAATACCAGCGCGCTGGATTTGCATTACGGCTTGCAGCAAGCCCGTCCGGAAGTCGTCGGTATCGCCCATTTACATGGTTTTTATGGGCGGACATGGTCATCGCTGGCGCAGCTTTTTGATCCGATTACGGCCGAAGCCGGAGCCTTTGTCGGCGATCAGGCAATCTTCCCGCGCCACGACTTGCGTAAAGCCGACGGCACCTTGGAGCAAGACCGCGACATCGTGACCGGTGCGTTCGTCGACAGCTTCGCAGGCAATAACCTGTTGTTCTGGCAAAACCACGGCGTCTGGACGGTGGGAGAAACGGTCGAAAGTGCGGCCTGGCGTTTCATCCTCGCCGAAG
Organism: Pseudomonas viridiflava; assembly: GCF_900602065.1. Lineage (GTDB taxonomy): Bacteria > Pseudomonadota > Gammaproteobacteria > Pseudomonadales > Pseudomonadaceae > Aquipseudomonas. The sequence continues at coordinate 36,108 of NZ_UWFN01000200.1, forward strand.
ACGTGGCCCGTTCGCACTTGCTGGCTCGGGCTGCCGGGGTGCCGGTGATCCCGCAGGTAGATCCGGCAAATGCTCAGGGCAGGGCGCGCAACGAACTGTTTGCCTGGCTCAATTTCCAGCCGTTGTGGGACGAGATCATCGCCCAGCAACCTGATCTGTTGGCCTGAGGCCATGGTTGCCATTACTCGACGTCAATTGCTGACCGGCGGTGCCATTGCAGCCGCCGGTGGCTTGCTGGCTGCCATCACCCCGCCAGTGTTCGGCGCTGAGCAGGCGCCACTGCGGGTCTGGCGTTACAAAGGCTCGGCAGCCTCGTTCATGGGCCTGGCCGGACAACTCGATACGCCTTATCCCGTCGAGTGGATCGACATTGGCGGCGGCAACCTGGTCCTCGAAGCCCTGAACAGTGACAGCCTCGACTACGTGTACATGAGCGAGATTCCGCCGATCTTCGCGTCCATTGCCAAGGTGCCGATTGCCCTGGTGGCGACGATTTCCGGCGATGTCAGCGACATTGGCATTGTGGTGCGCAATGACGCCGGTATTCAGCAGGTTGCGGACCTGAAGGGCAGAAAGATCAGCTATGTGCGGGCCACCAACACCCATTACTTCCTGTTGCGCCTGCTCAATCAGCACGGCTTGTCCCTGAAGGATGTGCAGCCGATCCCGATGCCGATCCAGGAAGCGTTGATTGCGTTTCGCAGCGGGCATCTGGATGCCGTGATCGGCGGCGGTATTTCCGTGCTTCAGGCCGTGCAGTCCGGCGGCACCCGTTTGCAGAACGTCAGCGATTACCGGGGCAACACGCTGATCGCTACGACGCAACGCGCCTTGCAGGATCCGGCACGCAGCGCGCAGGTGGCTGATTTTCTCCAGCGTGAGCGTGCCACTTGGGCCTGGGTGCAAAACAACCCTGAAGCCTGGGCGCGGCGTAATCAGGAGATCACGGGTATCGATGCGCAACTGTATCTGGATCAGTTCCGCCTGCGTGGCGAAGCGCAGCGCATGGTGCCGGTTTCCGAGCAGTCCATCGCCTCCCAGCAGCAAGTAGCCGATGCCTTTTTTGAACATCAGTTGATTCGCCAGCAGGTCGACGTGCGACCGCTGTGGCGTAACGACTTCAAGCAGATTCTGGAAAGTTGACCTTATGAAAATGAATTCCTTCGCCGTTGCACCGTCGTTTGCGCCGTTGTTTCTTGCCGGTTTCAGCTTGCTGCCGGGCATGGCATTTGCCGCTGACAGCAGCACCGACACCCTGGATACAGTGATTGTCACCGGCTCTCGGGGCAGTGAGGCGCGCACCGTCACCAGTAGCCCGGCACCGATTGACGTGATCAGCGCCCAGCAACTGGAAAAAACCGGCTCCGGCAGCCTGCGCGGAGCACTGGAAAAGTCCTTGCCGTCCTTCAGTCAGCGACCATCAGGCAGCTCCAACGACAGCATTGCCCGGCCTTACAGCCTGCGCGGCCTGAATGGCTCCAACGTGCTGGTGCTGGTCAACGGCAAGCGTCGCCATAACAGCGCCGTGATTAACCTGGATTCCACGGCAGCTTACGGCACCAACCCGGTGGATCTGGACATGATCCCGATCAGCGCCATCGACCACATCGAAGTGCTGCGTGACGGTGCGTCAGCCCAATACGGGTCGGACGCCATCGCCGGGGTGATCAATATCATCCTCAAGCAAAACGACAATGGCGGCACGGCCAGCACTCAGTTTGGCGAGTACTACAAAGGCGACGGCGAAATTATCAAGCAGGCGCTCAACGCCGGGTTTGCGCTGCCCAACGATGGTTTCTTCAATTTTTCTTTGGACGCCAAATCCCAGCAGACCGCCGTCCGTTCGCGGGATGCCACAGGCTCGCTGTATTACCCGCAAGCCGATGGCTCGGCCGATCCGCGAGAAGCGAGCACTAATCGTGAACTGCAAAAGAACGGTTTGCCGAAAATCAAAGCCATCAACGTCGGCTATAACGCCGAGCTGCCGCTCAATGACGACCTGAGCCTGTATTCCTTTTCCACCCTGAGCAAGCGCGATGCACGAGGCGGGCAGAACTATCGACGGCCGAACTCGACCAACATCATCCCCGAGATTTACCCCGACGGGACGGCACCGTTCTATACCCTTGAAGAGATCGACTATCAGGTCGCCGCAGGTGCCAGGGGGCTGGTCAAGGAGTGGAATTGGGATCTGAGTTCGACTTTCGGCCGTGACAAGGGGCAGGCCGGTACCGACGAAACACTCAATGCGTCTTTAGGACCGTCCAGCCCGACGCATTTCGATACCTACTCCAACACCTTCGATCAGTGGACCAATAACCTCGACCTGACCCGTGCTTTCGAGGTCGGTCTGGCCAAACCCTTGCAGGTTTCCTGGGGCGCCGAGCACCGCCATGAGCGTTACAAGACCGAGTCCGATGACCCGCTTTCGTATATCAACGGCGGCTACGTTTACCCGAGCGGGCCGCTGGCCGGAAGACCGGCAGCCATCGGTGCGCAAGGTGCAATTACCCTCACGCCGGAAGACGAAGGGCAGAACAGCCGCAACAGCTACGCAACCTATCTGGACCTGGGCATCAACCCCACCGAAAAGCTTTACGTCGGTGTCGCCGGGCGTTTTGAAAAGTACGACGACAGCTCCGGCAACACTGCCAGCGGCAAGCTCGCGCTGCGCTACGATTTCACTCCCGAGTTTGCGGTTCGTGGCACGCTGAGCAACGGCTTCCGGGCGCCTTCGCTGTCGCAATCCACCTACGCGCAGACCTCGAACCAGTACACCTCGGTCAACGGTGTGCTGCAGTTCGTTGAGGCCAAGACCGCCCGGGTCGATTCGGCGTTGGCCAAGGCATTGGGTGCCAGCGATCTGGACCCGGAAAAATCACGCAACATCAGCGTGGGCTTCACCTATAAGCCTGTGCCCGCAGCCAATCTGACAATCGATGCTTACCAGATCGAAATCAAGGACCGTATCGGGCTGACCGGCTTTCTGTCCGGCAACAGCGTCGATCAGATTCTTCAGCAACAGGGCTATCGGCCGGGCTACCGGGTGAAGTACTTCACCAACGCGGCCGATACGACAACTCGCGGTGTTGATCTGGTCACTGACTACAAGGTCGATTATGGCCGCTACGGCAGCGTCAAATATGGCTTGGCGTTCAACTACAACAAGACCGAAATCGACGGCATCAAATCTACGCCTTCCGCGCTGGCTTCTACCGGACTTGAGCTATTCGACCGGGTTGCCCAAGGCTATCTGACGGTGGCCAATCCCAAGACCAAGCTGATTCTCAGCGGTAACTGGCAGGTGGATAAATTCAACATCAACCTGGCGCTCAATCGCTACGACAAAGTCATCTCCCGGGACGTTAACCCTGACTTTGACGTGACCTTCGGTGCCAAGTGGATCACCGATCTGGAGGTCGCTTATGCGGTGACCGACAGCCTTGGTGTGGCGGTCGGCGCGAACAACCTGTTCGACGTGCGTGCCGACAACAACGCTTACCCCGCTGGAGACGTCAACGGCTTCCCTAAATTCGGCAGCATCTCGCCGTTCGATCCCTACGGTGGCCTCTGGTACACCCGTGTGAGTTACACCTTCTGACAGGGGCATCAAGCATGAGCACTGCAAAACCACAGATCATCCTCGGCGCGTTTATTCCCAGCGCCGGCATATTGGGTTCCAGCTGGCGTCATCCGCAGGCTGCCGCTGACTCGTTCAAGGATTTCAATCACTTTCGCTGGATCGCCGAGACGCTGGAAAAAGCGCGTTTTCATACCCTGTTTTTCAATGACAGCCTGAACGTCGATCTGGACCTTGAGGCGTTGGCGCGTGGCCCGAACAGCGTGCGCTGGGACCCATTGGTGCTGATGCCAGCGCTGGCACTGGTCACCCGCGACATAGGCCTGATCGGTACCGCGAGTACCACTTACAACGAGCCGTACAACATTGCCCGCAAGCTGGCCAACATCGACCATCTGAGTGGCGGCCGGGCAGGCTGGAATCTGGTCACATCGTTGGGCGGCGGCGAGAACTTCAACCTTGATGCTCACGTTCAGCACGCCGACCGTTATGAGCGCGCCGAAGAGTTCTATGACGTGGTCACCGGCCTCTGGGACAGCTGGGAAGATGACGCTTTTGTGCAGGACAAGGCCAGCGGCACCTGGCTAGACGTGGAAAAAATGCACGTGCTCGATCACCACGGCAAATCGTTCCAGGTCAAAGGCCCGCTCAACGCAGCGCGGCCCATTCAGGGTTATCCGGTGATTGCCCAGGCGGGCTCCTCCGATGCCGGTCGTGCCTTGGCGTCGCGGGCGGGGGAGCTGGTGTTCACGGCGCAACATACGGTGGAGCAAGGCCTGGCGTTCTACACCGAAATCAAGCAACGCGCGGCCGCGTTGGGGCGTAATCCCGATCACCTGAAAGTGCTACCGGGTGTCTCGCCGGTGGTGGGGCGCACCCAAGCCGAGGCTCAGGCCAAGTACGACCGTTTGCAGGAGCTGCTGGATGCCAAGACCTTCCTGCGCACCATTTCGCGGTTTACCAGCCTTGGGTTTGATCTCTCCGAGTTGCCCTTCGACGAAGTGGTGCCGTTACCGCCGGAACAGTTCGACACCAACACCCATAAGAGTCGCCAGAAGCTGGTCTTCGATCTGATTCGCCGTGAGCGGCCGACGGTGCGGCAGTTGTTCAACAAGCTGACATCGGGCGGGCACCGCATTTTGATCGGGACGCCTGAAAGTATTGCCGACGACTTCCAGCAATGGTTCGAAGCGGGAGCAGCAGACGGTTTCAATGTGATGTTCAGCGGGCTGCATGAAGGCATCAGCGATTTTGCCGAAGGCGTCGTGCCCGAACTGCAACGTCGTGGCCTATTCCAGCGTGAATACCAGGGCAAAAGCCTGCGGGAAAACCTCGGGTTGCCGTATGTCGCGAATCGGCATGCGCGGTGAGCCCCGCACACAAAAGATTGCATCGCCCTGTTAGAGCCCAGCTCCCACAGGGTCCAAGCCAGACTTCAGAGAAAGTTGTTTCTTATGACCTTGAACACTTCGTTAAAAATTGCCACGGGTGCTCGACTGGCCTTGCTCTTCGTCGCCGTCACCCTCGCTGCATGCGGCGATAAGGCCAGTACCCCGGCCGCCACTAGTGCAGCCAACCCGGTCGCTGGCGGGATTCTTAAGGTCGCGCTGGACGGCGACCCCAACTGTATCGATCCGCAGCAGGCGGGTAACAACACCGCGCTCAACGTGGGTCGGCAGGTGGTGGATTCACTGACCGATCAGGACCCGAAAACTGGTGAGATCGTGCCCTGGCTGGCTAGCCGCTGGGAGGTGGATGGCGAGTCCCGACGCTTCACTTTTCACCTGCGTGAAGGCGTCAAGTTCAGTGACGGCAGTGCGCTGAACGCCGCCTCGGTAAAGGCCAACTACGAAAACATCGTGGCGCTGGGAGCGCGCTCGGTACTGGGTTCGACCTATCTGGCAGGCCTGAAAAACATCGAGACGCCTGACCAGAACACGGTGGTTATCGAGTTCGGGCAGTCCAATGCCCAGTTCCTGCAAGCCACTTCTACCATGAGCCTCGGGCTGTTGGCGCCGTCGACGCTGGCTTTGCCTCCTGCCGAGCGTTGCCAGGGCAACCTGATTGGCAGCGGGCCGTTTGTGATCAAATCTTTCGTGCATAACCAGAAGGTGGTGCTTGCACGTCACGAAGCGTATTCCGGGGAATCGTCACTGGCTACGCACAAAGGCAAAGCCTGGCTGGACGGGATTGAATTTGTCATCGTGCCGGAGTCCGGCGTGCGCCTGGGCAGTCTGCTGTCGGGGCAGATCGACGTCGACACCGCAGTGGTGCCGCAGAACGAAGCGGTGCTGGAAACGCAGGGCATCTCCTTATTGACCCGGGCCAATCCGGGCGTGGTTTACAACCTGACACCGGACGAAACTGACCCGTTGTACAGCGATATCAAGGTTCGTCAGGCTTTGGTCAAAGCGATTGATCGTGAGCAGTTGCGCAGCATCATTTCCCGCTATCAAAAACCGGCAACAGCCTTGCTGGCCAGCAGTACGCCGTTCTATCGCGATTTTTCTTCTTTGTTGAAATACGACCCGGAGGGCGCAAAACAGCTGCTCGAAGAGGCGGGCTGGAAGGTCGGCGCTGACGGCATCCGTAGCCGTGACGGCAAGCGTCTGGCGCTGCAACTCAGTTACTGGCAAAACGCGCCGATTCTGGAGTTGGTACAGCAGCAGTTACGGCTGGTCGGCATCGACTTGCGCCTGAACAAGTCCACCATCAGCCAAATCGCTGCCTTGCAGTCTGCCGGTGACATGCACCTGACATTTTTCAACCTGACCCGCGCCGATCCGGACGTGGTGCGGACGGTGTATGAGGTGAACGGCCGCAATTACAACCGTCGCCAACCTGCACCGGTCGATCAGCTCTTGCAGCAGGCCGCAGCCACCCTGGACAACGCACAACGCCAGGCGCTGACCGATCAGGCCAGTGAAATTCTGCTGCGCGAAGGGCATGCCATCCCCCTGATCGAGCTGTCCTCTGTGCTGGCCCACGGCAAACAGGTGCAAGGGCTGCATTACGAAGCGTCCTCGCGGCTGCAGTTTTTCGATACGTGGTTGCAGCGGTAGGAGTCCCGATATGTTCCTGAGACAACGCTATCTAACTGCCGACGCAAGACCCTGTGGGACCGGATTCATCCGGGAAGGCGATGGTGCTGGCGCTGAAGATGTGGCGACTGGCACGGCCCCTTCGCGAATGAATTCGCTCCCACAGGATCGTGGGCGTTCAGGTGGATATGTGTCGCGTTATCTCACTGCGGACGCAAGACCCTGTGGGACCGGATTCATCCGGGAAGGCGATGGTGCTGGCGCTGAAGATGTGATGACTGGCACGGCCCCTTCGCGAATGAATTCGCTCCCACAGGATCGTGGGCGTTCAGGTGGATATGTGTTGCGTTATCTCACTGCGGACGCAAGACCCCGTGGGACCGGATTCATCCGGGAAGGCGATGGTGCTGGCGCTGAAGATGTGGTGACTGGCACGGCCCCTTCGCGAATGAATTCGCTTCCACATGATGGTGGGCGTTCAGGTGGATATGTGTCGCGTTATCTAACTGCGGACGCAAGACCCCGTGGGACCGGATTCATCCGGGAAGGCGATGGTGCTGGCGCTGAAGATGTGGCGACTGGCACTGCCCCTTCGCGAATGAATTCGCTCCCACATGAACGCGGGCATTCAGGTGGATATGTGTTGCGCTATCTCACTGCGGACGCAAAACCCTGTGGGACCGGATTCATCCGGGAAGGCGATGGTGCTGGCGCTGAAGATGTGGCGACTGGCACTGCCCCTTCGCGAATGAATTCGCTCCCACAGGATGGTGGGCGTTCGGGTGGATATGTGTTGCGTGAAAGGAGAGTGCGATGAGCGATAGTTTACTGACGACCTCCAGCAATGATGTGGCGACACGTTTGCCGCTCCGGCAGGCATCCATCTACTTGCTCAGCCGTATTGGCCAGGCGCTGTTGGTATTGTGGGCGGCGTTTAGCGTGTCGTTCCTGATCCTGTACGCGCTACCCAGCGATCCGGTGAGCATCATGCTCAATCAACAGGGCGAGCCTTCAGCCGTTGACCAGTTGCAAGTGGATGCTTTGCGCGCCGAATACCATCTGGATCAGCCTTTGCCTGTGCAATACGGCATTGCGCTGTGGAAGGCGCTGCAGCTGGATTTCGGTCGCTCGATACAGAGCGGCGAACCGGTGGTTCAGGCCTTGGCTCAGGCATTGCCAGCCACTGCCGCGTTGACCTTTCTGGCGCTGGGCCTTGCGTTGCTGGCGGGTATCGCGTTGGCGCTTACGGCCAATCTGGTCAAGCGTGACTGGCTGCGTAATGCGCTGCTGGGCATTCCTTCGGTGGCGGTGTCACTGCCCACATTCTGGATCGGACTGCTTTTGCTGCAGGGGTTTTCGTTTTCGTGGCACTGGTTCCCGGCCATGGGCAATCAGGGCTTCAGTGCCTTGGTCTTGCCCGCGCTGACGCTCGCGATCCCCACTGCGGCAGTGATTGCCCAGGTACTGACGCGCTCGTTGCAGGCGGTGCGTGCGCAACCCTTTGTCGAAGTGCTGATTGCCAAAGGCCTGAGCCCGGGTCGCTTGTTGTTCGTGCATTTGCTGCATAACGCCGCCATTCCGTTGCTGAGTCTGTCCGGGGTCATCGTCGGTAACCTGCTGGCCGGTTCGGTGGTGACTGAAACAGTGTTCTCGCGTGAGGGTGTCGGGCGTCTGGCTCAAGGCGCGGTGAGCGGTCAGGACATCCCACTGGTGCAAGGCGTTGTGGTATTGGCAGCGTTGATCTTCATCAGCGTCAACTTGCTGGTGGACGTGCTGTACCCATTGCTTGATCCGCGTATTCAAGGAAGGAGCGGCAAATGAGCAGCGTACTCAATGACGATCTGGCACTGAACAGCCTCGCCAATGCGCCGGTCACCCGGCCGCACTGGAGCCGAACGCTCACTGCGTTGTTGCGCAGCAGGCCGTTGCTGCCTTTGGGCATTGCGGTGCTGTTAACCGTGTTGGCCTGGGCGCTGTGGCCGACTGCGTTCAGCCATTACGACCCCTTGTTGGGCGTACCCAGCGAAGCGTTGCAAAGCCCAAGTACCCGACACTGGTTTGGTACCGACCAACTGGGCCGTGACCTGTACAGCCGCGCGGTGCACGGCTCGGCGATTTCGCTACAGGCCACGGCGCTGGCGGTGGCGATCGCCTTGCTGGTAGGCATCCTGCTGGGCGTGATTGCCGGCTACTTCGGCGGTCTGGTGGATGCGTTTCTGATGCGCGTGGTGGAAGTGCTGATGGCGATTCCGTCGTTGTTACTTGCGATGGCAATCATCACGGTGCTGGGCTTTGGCACCCTGAACATCGCTTTGGCAGTGGGGCTGTCGTCCGTGGCGACCTTCGCCCGATTGGTGCGCGGCGAAGTGTTGCGTTGGCGTACCTCGGTGTTTGTCGAAGCAGCTGTGTCCTGTGGTGTGGGGCCATGGACGATCATCCGTCGGCATATTCTGGTGCACGCCGCAGGCCCGGTGCTGGCGTTGGCAGCGCTGGAGTTCGGCAGCGCAGTACTGGCCGTTTCTGCCTTGAGCTTCCTCGGCTTTGGCGCACCTCCGCCGCAACCGGAGTGGGGGCTACTGATTTCGGAAGGACGCAATTACATGGTCGCGGCCTGGTGGTACACCACGTTGCCGGGGCTGGTTGTTGCGTCGGTGGTGCTGGCGGCCAATCAGCTGGCACGCGCGGTACAGGATCTACAGGGAAACAAGTCATGAGTACCGCAAGCGCTGTTTTACAGGTCAGCGACCTGAGCATTGGTTACCAGACCCGTGAAGGCCGGGTGGATGGCGTCAGTCAGATCAATTTTGCCCTGTACCCCGGCGAGATTCTGGCCGTGGTGGGTGAGTCCGGCTCGGGCAAGTCGACCACGGCGGCGGCATTGGTCGGCTTGTTGGCGGGCAATGGCCGGATCGAATCCGGGAGCATTCTGCTTAACGGTACGGAGCAGGTTGCCGCCAGCGAAAGGCAATGGCGCAACTTGCGCGGCAATGTGCTCGGCTTCGTGCCGCAGGACCCTGGTCTGTCGCTGGACCCGGTCAAGCGCATTGGCGCTCAGTTGCAGGAAGCCATGACGATTCATGGCGTACCGAGGGCCGCTGCCAGGCTGCGTACCACCCGATTGCTGGAAGAAGTCGGCCTGAAGAACATTGAGCGAGTGCAGCGCAGCTTCCCGCATCAGCTGTCCGGGGGCATGCGTCAGCGGGTGTTGATCGCAATCGCGCTGGCGAACAATCCGGCGCTGATCATTGCCGACGAACCGACCAGTGCGCTGGACGTCGGGGTGCAGCGGCAGATTCTCGACCGTTTGCAGGAACTGGCCCGGGAGCGCGGCACAGCGGTGTTGCTGATTACCCATGATCTGGGGGTTGCGCTGGATCGGGCTGACCGAGTGTTGGTGATGTACCGTGGCCGCGTCGTCGAAAGTGGTGATACCCGGCAGATGTTCCAGCGACCGCAGCACGCATACACCCGACAACTGCTGAAAACCGTTCCGGTGCTGTCGGCTGCGGCCCAGCCGGTGGTGTCCGAACGCCGCCGTGCTGCTTTCGACAACGAGCGGCCATTGCTGGTAGTCGAGCGGTTGCGCAAGGATTTTTCCAGCTGGCGTAACCCGGGTCTGCCAGCCGTGGACGATGTGTCGTTTACGCTGTTGCGCCGGGGTACCACCAGCCTGGTGGGGGAGTCGGGGTCAGGTAAGTCCACCACGGCTCGATTGATCCTTGGTCTGGAAAAACTGGATAGCGGGCGGGTGCTGTTTGACGGTGCAGAAATCAGCCAATACACACGCCGCGACTGGCAGGCGTTGCGTCGCAGGATTCAGGTGGTTTACCAGAACCCATATGCGTCGCTGGACCCCGGTTTTACCCTGGAGCAAATCATCACCGAACCGTTGCAGGCCTATGCCATCGGCGACAAGGCCTGGCGCTCGGCCCGCGCTGCGCAACTGCTGGAGCAGGTTGAGTTGCCGTCCCGTTTGTTGCATTGCCGACCGGGGCAGCTTTCCGGTGGTCAACGCCAGCGTGTCGCTATCGCTCGTGCGCTGGCCCTTGAGCCGGAACTGGTGGTGCTGGACGAGCCGCTTTCGGCGCTGGATGCCTCGGTGCAGACGCAGATACTGGCGCTGCTGGCTGATCTGCAGCAGCGACTGGGTTTGAGTTACCTGTTCATTTCCCATGATCTGGCGGTGGTGCGGCAGATCTCCGATCAGGTGGTGGTGATGCAGGCAGGCAAGGTGGTGGAGCGGGGCGATACCGAGCAGGTATTTGAATCACCGGCCCATCCCTACACCCGAGGTTTGCTTGCGGATGTACCCGGCAGGCGTTACCTGGACCTGCTCGACGAGTTTTCCCGGGCTCTGGTGCTGCGCCGGATTGCGATTTGAAGATGAGCGGGCAGCGCAATTCTGTTGAGGCCGGGCTTGCCCGCGATGCAGGCTCCGCGGTCTATCAAACAAACCGCGTTGTCCCTCTCGCGAACAAGTTCGCTCCTACCGCTGGGGCATTCCGCGGAATTTGAGGTTTCTTTCAGCGCTGTGAGCAGCCCACGTTATGCTCCCGATGCATATTCTTAGCCGAAAGCGTTCGTTCGGATTTATGAAGTTTTAGATTAGCGTAGTGGCCCTTGGTAAGCCTCACAGAATCAATCTGTGAGCTGCTCACAGACTGGATTGAGCCGCTAGATGACTACTCCCGCCACGCCGTTTGCCAGACCCGAGGTCGCCAGTTTTGGCGATGATGCCTACGGCCGCATCCGTCGCGACATTCTTTCCTGCCGGTTGATGCCAGGCACGAAAATCACCGAGCCTGACCTGATGGCGGACTACGGCATCGGTAAAAGCAGCTGCCGCATCGCGCTGACCCGTTTGTGCCATGAAAACCTGCTGCGCTCGATTCCGCGCAAGGGTTATCAGGTCGCACCGATCACCTTGAAAGACGTCGAAGAAATCTTCGTCCTGCGGGTGCAGCTCGAACCCATGGCCGCACGACTGGCGGTCGGCCGTGTTGATCTCGAACAGCTACGGGCCCTCGAAGCAGCTTGCCGAGTTCGCCATCTGGTGCCGCTGTCGGAGCAGATTGACGTGTTCATGGACGCTAACAAGGCGTTCCACATGGCGATCATCGAAGCCTCGGGCAATGAACGACTGGTGCGTACCTTGTCCGGCCTGATGGATGAAATGACCCGTCTGGTGGCGCTGGGTTTCAACGTGCAAGGCACCAAACCCGAGATCAAGCACGATCACAACGCCATGATCAACGCCTTCGAAGAAGGCGATGGCAAGCGGGCCGAACTGATTGCCCGCCGTCACATTGAAACCTTTCAGGCGATGACGCTGGAGAAGGTTTACGACAGCCTCAGCGAATCCGGCGCATCGCTGCCGATGCTTGCCGCGAGGTTTGCCCGATGACCGCGCACGCCGTTTTTCCGCTCACGGCTCCGGCGCTGAGCCTGCAAGGCATCTCCAAATACTTTGGCGAGCTGGAAGTGCTGCGCGATATCTCGGTACAAGTCGCTCAGGGCGAAATTCTCGCCTTGTTGGGCACTTCCGGCTGCGGCAAAAGTACGCTGTTGAATATCCTGTCCGGTCTGCTCAAGGCTGATCAGGGCAGCCTGCAACTGGAAGGCATGGCCGCCGAAGACTTCGACGGCTGGCGTCGGGTCGCCTACATGTTCCAGGAAGATCGCTTGCTGCCTTGGCGCACTGTGCGCAGCAACGTCGCTTTTGGCCTGGAGGGATCCGGTCTGAACAAGGCCGAGCGCCTGGCCCGTGCCGACGCCGTGCTGAAACTGGTGGAGCTGGAGGCGTTCGCCAAGGCCTGGCCACATCAGCTGTCGGGCGGGATGCGCAGTCGCGTGGCACTGGCGCGCAGCCTGGTGGTGGAGCCCGGTGTGTTGTTGATGGACGAGCCATTTTCCAAGCTCGATCCGCAAACCCGCAGCCAGATGCATGATGAATTGCTGCGCCTGCAAGCGCTCAAGGGCATGACCATCGTCTTTGTCACCCACGACGTGGAAGAAGCCGTGGTGCTGGCCGATCGCGTGGTGGTTCTGGAGCCGAGACCCGGCCGGGTACGGGACATCGTTGCGATTGACTTGCAGCGTCCACGCACGCCGACCGCCGCTGACGTCAGCGAGCAGGTTCGTCAACTGCGGTTGAAGGTATGAACAGCATGCTTGCCAACCGGTTTGTGATTCTTTTTGCCCAGCGTTTGCTGTTAGTGGCGGTGTTTGCTGGCGCCTGGTGGTATGCCGCCGGACGTGTTCCATCCTTCGTGTTGCCTGGGCCAGAAAAGGTCTTCACCGCACTGAATACGCTCTGGCACAGCGCGACTTTCGCTCATGATCTGGGCGCGACCATGGGCCGGGTGTTCAGTGGTTTTGCTCTGGCGGCACTGATCGGTACGCCACTCGGCCTGGCCTTGGGTTCAAGCCGCACGCTGGCGCAATTCTTTGAGCCAATACTCGCGGTGTTCAACACGGTTTCTTCAGCGATCTGGGCGATTTTCGCGATTATCTGGTTCGGCATCTCTGATGCGACCACTGTGTTTGTGGTGTTCATGACGTCGATGCCATTGATCCTGACTAATGTCTGGCAGGGCGCGCAGACCGTGGAGCGCCAGTACATCGATCTGGCGCGCTCGTTTCGCATGTCCCGCGGCCAGATCCTGCTCAAGATCTACTTGCCGACCATCCTCCCGTACTTCTTTTCCGGTGCCCGGCTGGCGTTCGGTTTCGGCTGGCGAGTGTCGCTGGTCGCGGAGACCCTCGGCGCGTCTGACGGTATCGGTTACCGCCTGCGTCAGGCGGCTGATCTGGTGCAGAGCGATCAGGTGTTCGCCTGGACCATCTTGCTGGTCACGTTGATGTTGCTGCTTGAGGCGGGTGTGCTCAAACCCCTCGAACGGCGTTTGTTTCGCTGGAAAACCTCCAATCAATAACCCTTTGAATTATTCCTTCAGGAGCTGCACCCATGCGCAAGCTTTTTGCCGCCGCAGCGTTGGCGACGACTGTTTTTGTTTCTATCTCCAGCCAGGCGGCCGAAGCCGTCCGCATCGGCTACTGGACCAGCGGCGTGAGCCTGGGCTATGGCTCGGTGCTTGAGGCCAAGGACTTCCTGGCCAAGCGTGGTATCGAGGCGACCTTTGTGCATTTTCCGGACGTGAATGCGCCGATCCGCGCACTGGCGGCTGGCTCCATTGACCTGGCGTTCGGCGCACCGGTGGCAGGCGTGTTCAGTGCTGCAGCAGAAGGCGTGCCCATCAAGATCTTTGCCGCGACCCAGCCGGCTGATGTGCAGTTTGTAGTGCCTGCGGATTCGCCGATCAAGTCGGTGGCCGAGTTCAAGGGCAAGAAAATCGGTATGTCGCCGACCGGTTCCTCGGTGGCGGTGATTGCAGGCACGGTGCTGGCGGGCAACTACGGCATTCAGCCGACTGACTTCTCGCTGATTGGCGGCAATGAATCACGACTGGCGCAGTTCCTCTCGCAAAAGCAGGTGGACGGTGCGGCCTTGCGCTCATTGACCATCGACCAGTTGGACGACGAGCTGAAGGTCAAACGCCTGGGCAGCTTCGCGGATGAGTGGAAGAAGCTGACCAAAACCGATGCGGTGCCGTACATCGGCGTCGGCGCGGTGAACGCCAAATTGGTGGACGAGCATCCTGAGACCGTCGCCAGGGTCATTGCCGCGCTGCGCGACACGTTGGCCTGGGGCGCGGCCCACCCTGACGAAGTCGTCGGCATCCTGGAAAAGAGCGCCAACCTGCCGACCAGGGACGCCAAAGTTTACGTGGGCCTGTGGAATGCCATGAACCGTGTGTCCTTCGAGCGTGCCGACATCGAGACCCTGAAATTGCAGCACAAGGTGTTCATCGAAGGCGGACTGGTCAAGGGCGAGCTCAAGGATGACCTGTTCGCGACCAAGCCTTACGCCGACTCCAAAACCCTTAAGTGATCAATCCAGATCCATCAACGACTCAGGAGAAATCCCCAGTGAGCAAAACCATGAAAGCCCTGGTACTCGATGCACACGGCGACCTCGACCGTTTGCGCGTGGTAAGCGACAAGCCGGTACCGGCAGTCAGCCAGGGGCACGTCGTGATCCGCGTTGGCGCGTCATCCTTTAACTACCACGATGTGTTCACCGTCAAAGGCATGCCGGGTATCAAAGTACCGTTGCCGGTAGTCATCGGCCTGGATCTGGCAGGCACCATCACTGAGGTCGGCGAGGGCGTGAGTGGCTGGAGCGTTGGCGATCGTGTACTGGTCAATCCGTTGAAACCCGATGTCGGCCTGATGGGCGAAATGGTTGACGGCGGCATGGCTGAATATGCGCTGGTGGATGCCCGTCAGTTGATCAGCCTGCCGTCGGCAGTGAGCTTCGAGCAGGCCGCGGCGTTGCCGGTGGCTTATGGCACCGCGCACCGCATGTTGATCACTCACAACACCGTAAAACCTGGCGACCGGGTGTTGATTCTGGGGGCCAGTGGCGGTGTGGGCACGGCCAGCGTGATTCTTGCCAAACTGCTTGGCGCTGAGGTGATCGCTTGTGCGGGCAGTGATGCCAAGGGCGAGCGGCTCAAGGAAATCGGCGCCGATCACGTGCTCAATTATCGCGAGACCGACTTCTCCAAGTGGGCGATTGCCCAGTATGGCAAGCCGCAACGCCGCACCCATGAAGGCGGCGTGGATGTAGTGATCAACTTCACCGGCGGCGACACCTGGGTGCCATCGCTCAAATGCCTGAAGCGCGGCGGCACCTTGCTGGTCTGTGGCGCGACTGCAGGTCACGATCCTGCCGAGGATTTGCGTTACGTGTGGAGCTTCGAGCTGAACATCAAGGGCTCCAACAGCTTCTACGAGGAAAACCTTGTGGGCCTGCTGGACCTGATTGCCGAGGGCAAGATCGATCCGCTGATCGACCGCGTCCTGCCTCTGGAACAGGCTGCCGAAGGCTTGGCACTGATCCGCGACCGTGAAGTGTTGGGCAAGGTTGTCGTCAAGCCCTGAGCTCTTTTTAACCTTTTAATGCTGTACCGCTGCCGGAGGTTTCCATTCCGCGGCACGGGGCTCGTTTGCCCTCGATTCAGCGACTCGGCTGGATTTAAACGCAACTTCTGTAGGAGCTGCCGAAGGCTGCGAAGCATTCGTCCTGCCACACCGCTATCGCAGCCCTCGGCAGCTCCTACAGGCCCAGCGTTTGATGCGAGAAAGCGTGGGATCTCCCCTAACTAGACAAGCAGGAATTTGAACATGACCGATACATTGCCAACCGCTGCCGATATTCAAGCCCGTTTGCTCAAAGGGCCTTACCACCAATGGCTGGGCCTTGAAGTGATTGAGGTGGGCGAGGGCAGCATCGAACTCACCGCCAAATGGCGCGAAGAGTGGGTGGTCAACGTCGAGGGCGGCTACACCCACGGCGGGATCCTCGCGGCATTGGTCGATCTGACGGCTGACTGGGCGCTGGTCTCGAAAACCGGCAAAGGCGTGCCGACCGTCGATCTGCGTGTCGATTACCACCGTGCCGCCAAGGGCGACCTGCGTGCCACGGGCCGGGTCATCAAGTTCGGCAAGCAGTTCTCGGTGGCGGAGGCTCAGGTGTTCGATAGTGAAGGGCATCTGGTCGCCAGTGGCCGTGGTCTTTATTCGACTCCTGCTGCCAAGGCCTGATCATGCAAACCGCTCTGGATCATCTGGTCATCAATACTCGTTTCGAGACCGACACCGCAGCTCAAGTGTTCGCTGCGCTGGGTTTCACCCTCACGCCGCGTGGTTATCACTCGCTGGGTTCACTCAACCATTTGATGATGTTCCCGGGCGGTTACCTCGAACTCATCGGCCTGCCGCTGGGCACGCGCAAGTTACGCCAGGAGGTGCTGGACAGCCCGTTGGGCATTGACGGTCTGGTGCTGAGTACCCGTAACGCCCATGCCACGCACAGTGAACTGGTCAGCGGCGGATTTCTGGTGCAGCCGGTGCAGCGCTTCTCCCGCGCCGTGGAGCATCAGGGACGGGAGTTGACGGCGCGTTTCACCACCGTGCGGCTGCAAGCCAGCCAGTTTGCCGCCGGGCGGGTTTACTACTGCCATCACGAAACCCCCGAACTGGTCTGGCAGCCGCAGTGGCTGACGCATGCCAATGGTGTCAGCGCGATCGTCAAATTGACGGTGCTCAGCGCAGAGCCCGAAGGGGCACGCGAGCGCTATGCCGCATTGGGGCAACTGGGCGATGGCTTTGCACTGGACGTTATTGATCAGGTCACCCTTGAGCAGCGCTATGGCGCGTCCGCCAGTCAATTGAGCCAACGGGGCGAGCGCTTTGCGGCGATTACCCTGCGTTGCGCTGATCCTGCCGAACTGGCGCGCCTGGCCGGGCAGGCCTGTTTGCCCTATCGGCTCGAAGCGGAGCGGGTGCTGATCGAGATTGCCGAGTTCGAAACCTTGCTGGAGTTTGTCTCGTGATCGACGGCATCAAAAACCTCGGCCGGTTGATAGACCGCCAGGCTGATCGGGAACGGGTGGCGTTTGTTGGAATAGACGATACAGCCTCGACCGGTAGGAGCGAACTTGTTCGCGAGGCGTCGAGCCTGACACACCGCCTCGCGAACAAGTTCGCTCCTACCGGGAGGGTGGCTGCAGAAAGAGTCATCACCTACGGCGAACTCGATGACCTTGCCGATGGCGTTGCCCGTGCGTTGGCGGCACGAGATTTCGCTCAGGGTGACAGGGTCGCCGTGTTGGCCGCCAACTCCGTGGAATACCTGGTGGTAGTGCTGGGCATCATGCGTGCCGGGCTGGTAGCGGTGCCGGTCAATTACAAATTCCCTGATGCCACGGTGCATTACGTGATTGCCGACAGCGGTGCACGGTTGCTGTTTTGTGATACGCGTCGTGTGTCGTCAGCACCCGTCGGGCTTGAGCACATCGAGTTGAGTACCGAGGGGCTTGATACTTTCGCCAATCCGGGGCCGTACGAGGCATTCGCGCCACTGGCAGATGAACCCGCGCTGATCCTTTATACCTCGGGCTCCACCGGCAAACCCAAGGGCGTGTTGCTTAGCCATGCGGCGCATTTGTGGGTAGTGCGAACCCGTTTGCAGGCGACCCGCCTAGCCGACGAAAAACCACTGATTGCCGCACCGTTCTATCACATGAATGCTTTGGCGCTGGCCTTCCTCAGCCTGGCTTCTCACGCGACAACGGTGTTGCTGCCGCAGTTTACTGCGGCGGGTTACATCGCCGCGATTCAGCGTCACCGCTGCACCTGGTTGACCGCAGTGCCGCCGATGATCGCCATGATGCTCAGTGAGAAGAGCTTGCTCGCCGAGGCTGATCTGTCGCCGGTGCGGGTCGTACGCATGGGCTCGGCACCGGTAAGCGCGAGCCTGCTGGAGCAAATCCACCGCCTGCTGCCCGAAGCAAAAGTCATTAATGCCTATGGCACAACTGAAGGCGGGCCGGTGGTCTTTGCGCCACATCCGGGTGGCTTACCCACCCCTGCGATGTCTCTGGGCTGTGCTCACCCAAAAGTACAGCTGCGATTGCGCGATGAAGCCGGTGCGCTCGGTGATCAGGGCGTACTGGAACTGCGCAGTCCCGGTTTGATGAGCGGATACCACAATCGCCTGGACCTGCCGCTGCCTTTTACCGCTGACGGTTATTACATCACCGGCGACGTTTTCGCCCGCGACTCGCAGGGTTTCTACACCTTCGTCGGCCGCCGTGACGACATGTTTGTCAGTGGCGGCGAGAACATTTACCCCGGTGAAATCGAGAAATTGCTGGAGCGTCATCCCGCAGTACAGCAGGCCTGCGTGGTGCCGGTAGAAGACGCCATCAAAGGCCACAAGCCTGTGGCCTTTGTGGTTCTGCGCGAAGGTTTCAACGCCAGTGAAGATCAGCTCAAAAGCTTTGTGCTGGAGCACGCCGCCGCTTACCAGCATCCGCGACGGGTCTGGTTCCTTGCCGCATTGCCACTCGCCACGACTAACAAGATCGACCGCCGCGCCCTGATCGATCAGGCGCAATCAGTTTTGACTCAATAAGGACCGCTCATGACCCTTGCAAAGTTGTTGCTGCCGCTGTCTGTGCCCTTGATGTTCGCCGCCACCCAGGCCTGGGCGCTGGATGATGTAACCGTGGCGCTGGCGATTCCGCCTGCCGTGCATGACGGCGCGGCCTATGCTGCCGCTGAAGAACTGGGCCTGTTCAAGGAGCAGGGGCTGAAGGTCAACGTGGTGGTGTTTCAGGGGGCGGGTGCCTTGCTGCCTCAATTGGCGAGCAAGCGCGTGACCTTCGGTTTCCCGGTCGCCGAGCCGATCATATCCAGCTACTTCAACGGCAAAGATCCGCTGCCGGTGCGCTATTTCTACAACGGCGTACCCAGCCAGACCATGGAGTACGCGGTGCTGGCCGACTCGCCGATCAAGTCGCTGGCTGACCTCAAAGGCAAGCAGATCGGCGTAGGCGCATTGACCTGGGGCACCTTGCCCAACAGCCGTGCGGCGTTGCGCATCGCCGGGCTGGAACCGGGCAAGAACGTCGAATTTGTAGCGGTCGGTGCTTTGGGCGCGGGCTTCCAGGCACTGAAAACCGGGCGCGTCGATGCGCTCAATTTCAACAGCAGTTGGGATGACATGCTGGAGCTGTCCGGCACGCCGATTCGGCGGATTGCCTACCCTCCGGTGTTCCAGGAAAACCCCGGTAATGGCTTCGTTGCCCATGTAGACACGTTCAAGGAAAACCCTGACCTGATCCGCCGTTTTGGTCGGGCTTATACCCAAGGGCAACTGGTCTGTGAGGCCAACCCGACGTATTGCGTGCAGGCGTTTTGGCGTCAGCATCCTGAAAGCAAACCGGCAGACGCCGACGGCAAAGGCCTGGCCGATGCTCGTGAACTGTTGGTTCGTCGTTTGCGTAACACCTTGCATCACCCGGATGGCAGTGACCGGGTACCCGGCGAATACAACCTGCAGATCATCAAGGATGCGATTTCGGCCATGGCCAAAACCGGGGAATTCCCGACAGCCGACGTGCCAGTGGACACGATCTTCTCCAACGAGTTTGTCCCGGCGTTCAGTGACTTTGATCGCGCCGCACTGGTCAAGCGTGCTCAGGAGGCGAAATGAGCCCGCAGTTCTGGATCGATCTATCGGAAGGTCTGATCGACCAGGCCCGGCATATTCGCTTCACCGGTCTGGCCGCGGGCGAGGCCAGCTTGCGCGCCTGGTTGCAGTGCGCTGATGGCAGCCGCTGGGAGAGTCATGCGCGTTTTCTGATCGGAGCGCCGGGCGAGCTTGATCTGGCCAAAGACGCCCCACACAGCGGCGATTGGTTGTCTGCGGACGCGATGGCGCTGGTCTGGTCGATGCACCAGGTCAAGCCACCCACGAGTGTGCCCTCGCAGGAAAGCCTCGCGGCACAGCGTGTCGAACTGCAATTGACTGACGCCAAGGGGCAGCAAATCAGCGGTGCGTTTACTCAGCACTATCTGGCGGCCGGGGTGCAACGAAGCGAGATCAGAGAGGGTGGAGTCAGCGGCACGCTTTTTCGCCCTGAAGGTGATCAGCCTCGGGCGGCAGTGGTTGTGCTGAACGGCTCCGGCGGTGGTACACCGCAACAGCGGGCCGCGCTTTATGCTGCCCATGGCTATACGGCGTTGGCACTGGGCTATTTCAAGGCGCCGGGTCGTCCTGAGCACATCAGCGACACACCGCTGGAGTATTTTCAACAGGCGCTGGAGTGGGTGGCCAATACGCTCAAGCCCAAGGACGACTTTATTGCCGTTGCAGGGTTGTCCCGGGGCGGTGAGCTGGCGCTGCTGCTGGGGTCGTATTTTCCGGGTTTGGTCAGTGCTGTCATCGGCTACGTGCCGAGTTCAGTGGTCCACGGTACCCTGCGCGCCGGTCGACCGGAGCAACCCCGGGACGCGAATGCCTGGACCTGGCAAGGACAGCCGCTGACCAACGTCTGGCAAAACAACCCGCGGGTCGACTGGCGCCCGTTCGACGTGGCGGAGCCGGCTGGCGCGCCGATCCGTCAAGCTCCGGCGTTTGTCGCGGTGCAACAGGATGCACCGTCCGTTGCCAGGGCGCGTATTCCGGTGGAGAACATCAACGGCCCGTTGTTGCTGATCTCCGGTGACGATGATGGTTTCTGGCCTTCAGCCGCCTACAGCGCCGAAATCGAGGCAGACCTGCACGCACGGGGTCATGCCTGGCCTGTCGAGCATGTGCTCAATCAGGGCGCCGGACACGCCATTGGCTTCCCGTATGTGCCGACCACGATGATTGCCCGCCTGCATCCGGTGGCCAGGGTGTCGATCAGTGGCGGCGGCACGCCTGCGGCCAACGCATTGGCCAACCAGCACAGCTGGGGCAGGGTGCTGGCGTTTCTGGACCGGGCTGTTGCTGCCAGGAGTTCTGCGCGATGAGTGCTGCACTGAGCCTGCAGCAAGTAGGGCTGACCTATGAGACCCGGCGCGGGCATATTCAGGCGTTAAGCAACATCGACCTGAATGTTGCCGAGGGCGAGTTTGTCGCGTTGCTGGGGCCATCGGGATGCGGCAAATCCACCTTGCTGAAACTTGCAGCGGGTTTGTTGCCTGTTTCCAGCGGCCGCATCGAATTGGCGGGGCGTGAGGTACAGGGGCCAAGCCGGCAAAGCGGCGTGGTGTTCCAGAAACCCAATATGCTGCCGTGGAAGTCGGTCCTGGATAACGTGCTGTTGCCCGCGAAAACCCTCGGTTTGCCCATGGCTGAATCCCGAGAGCGGGCGGTGCAATTGCTGGAACTGGTGGGTCTACAGGCGTTTGCCAACGACTACCCGTTCGAGCTGTCCGGTGGCATGCAGCAACGGGTCGGTATTGCCCGTATGTTATTGCACGATCCGCAGATGCTATTGATGGATGAGCCGTTCGCGGCGCTGGATGCCATGTCCCGTGAGGCGCTGACGCTGGAGTTGCAACGTATCTGGAGCGTACACCGCAAGTCCGTGCTGTTCATCACTCACAGCATTCAGGAGGCGGTGTTTCTCGCCGACCGGGTGCTGGTGATGTCGCCGTCACCCGGCACCATTATTGATGAGCTGACGATTCCTCTGCCGCGCCCGCGAACCCTGGATACTCTCAACGATCCGCAGTTTGCCGCGCTGTGTCATCACCTGCGGAGCCACTTCAGCCATGCGTAAATTAGTGCCGTTGTTGTATCCACTGACCAGTCTGGCAGTGCTGATTCTGGTCTGGGACCAGAGCGTACGCTGGCTGGGAATTTCCGATTATCTGCTGCCACCGCCGTTGGCGGTCTATCACGCACTGGCCAACGGGTTCGCTGACGGGACCTTGTGGCCGCACATTGCGTCGACCGTCATCGAGACGTTGAGTGGTTATGTGCTGGGTTCGGTACTGGCCATTGTTCTCGGTGCAGTGCTGGCTGAATCGCGAACCTTCGAACGCTTTGTCTACCCGCTGCTGATTGGCCTGCAGGCCACGCCGAAAGTTGCGCTGGGGCCGATCATCCTGGTCTGGTTCGGCTTTGGCATCGCTTCAAAGATCGTCCTCGTGACTCTGGTGTGCTTCTTCCCGCTGTTCGTCAATACGGTGAATGGCATCCGCCGTACCGACCCGGAGTTGCTGGACGCCTGCCGGGCGTTTTCGGCATCGCGGTTGTATCTGCTGCTGCATGTGAAGTTTCCGGCAGCGGCGGGGGAAGTCTTCGCCGGTTTGCAGATCGGTATCTCACTGGCGCTGATCGGCGCGGTCGTCGGCGAGTTTCTCTCGTCGCAAAGCGGGCTGGGTTACCTGATCGCCTCAAGCTCGGTGAGCATGAACATGGCAACGATGTTCAGCGGCCTGATCCTGCTGGCGCTGATCGGCCTGTGCGGCGCGCAAAGCGTGCGAGCCCTACAGCATCGCGTGATTTTCTGGGAGCCGGGTGCCGCCCGGCGACAACGTAAAGACTGAATCAAGGAGTGCTCATGGCTTTCGATTGGCAAAACCCTTATCCGACTACCCGGATCCCGTTGTTTGCCCGTAACGTGGTGTCGACGTCTCACCCGCTGGCCGCTCAGGCAGGGCTGAATATTCTGCTTGCTGGCGGTAACGCGGTAGACGCAGCGATTGCTGCTGCGGCGATGCTCACGGTGGTGGAGCCTGTGTCCAATGGGCTGGGCAGCGACGCGTTTGCGATCCTATGGGACGGTAAACAATTGCATGGCCTGAACGCTTCCGGTCCGGCGCCGCAGGCCTGGGATCTGGAGCACTTTCGCGGGCGTTATGGCGAAGATGGCGCGGGTCATGCCAAACGTCCGGTACGTGGCTGGGATTCAGTGACGGTGCCGGGAGCCGTGGCGGGTTGGGCTGCTTTGCATGAGCGTTTCGGCAAGCTGCCATTTGCGGACATTCTGGAGCCCGCTGCACAGGTTGCCGAGCGCGGTGTGACCCTGGCACCGACCGTAGCCCACAAATGGTCGGGCGCGGTGCCATTGCTGAATACGCAGCCAGGCTTTGCCGAGACCTTCATGCCCGGCGGACGTGCGCCGCGCATCGGTGAGAAGTTCGTGTTCAAGGACGCCGCGCGGACCTTGCGCCTGCTCGGCCAACAAGGTGGTCGGGCGTTTTATGAGGGCCAGATTGCTGAAGCCATTGTCGGCTTTGCCCGGCAGACTGGCGGCTCTTTAACGCTGGATGATTTGCGCAACTATCAGCCGGAGTGGGTCAAGCCGATCTCGAAATCCTACCGGGGTTATGACGTGCATGAGATTCCGCCAAACGGGCAGGGTATTGCGGCGTTGATCGCACTGGGGATTCTGGAGCGCTTCGACGTCGGCTCGCTGCCGCTGGATTCGGCGCAGTCGCAGCATTTGCAGATTGAAGCCATGAAGCTGGCGTTTGCCGACATCTATCAGTACGTGGCTGATCCTTCGAACATGGACGTCACACCGGAGCAGATGCTCGATGAGGCTTATCTGGACAGCCGCGCCAAACTGATCAATCTCGATAAGGCCAGTGATCCAGGCTTCGGCATGCCACGCAGCGGGGGCACGGTGTACCTGAGTGCGGCGGATGAAAACGGCATGATGATTTCGTTCATTCAGTCCAATTACATGGGCTTTGGTTCGGGGATTGTGGTGCCTGATTACGGCATCAGTTTGCAGAACCGTGGCGCTGGTTTTTCCAGTGATCCGAAGTCGGCCAATGTGGTTGCGCCGGGCAAGCGGCCGTTCCATACGATTATTCCGGCGTTCCTGACCAAAGACGGCAAGCCGCAGATGAGTTTCGGGGTGATGGGCGGGGATATGCAGCCGCAGGGGCATGTGCAGACGCTGGTGCGAATGCTCGATTACAACCAGCAGCCTCAGGCCGCCTGTGATGCGCCACGCTGGAAGGTGAATCGGGATTTTTCGGTGGATCTGGAAGATACCCTGGCGGCCGCTACGGTGGAGGGTTTGCGGGATTTGGGGCATCGGCTGAAATCCGTTGAAGACCCGTACATGGACTTCGGTTCAGGGCAGTTTATCTGGCGGCTGTCGGAGGATGCAGACCATGGTTATGTGGCAGCGAGTGACAGCCGTCGGGATGGGCATGCGGCGGGGTTTTAGTCTTACCGACCTTTGCAGGAGTAGCCCCGGTACCGCACATAGACCGTGCTATCCCGTAGGACCGGCCGGGGCGGGATCAGTGCTTGCAGGCAAACATAGAATCTCCCACATAAAAATCGCAGCTATTCAGGGATGTATATTTTGGTTTGACAGGAGCTAATTTTGTTGGCGGGAGGAAGGCCTGATCAAGCCGGTCCACTGCCTCGCGAACAAGTTCGCTCCTACCATAAAATTGCATTCGCGCATTGCCTTGTGCGTTATGACCCGACACCACATGGCTCAAGCTGTTGCCTTCTGAATTGCCCCGGCGGCAGGCCGTGTATCTGACGGAAGCGCCGCGAGAAGTAGGCTTCATCGGCAAAACCGCACAATCGCGCCACTTCGCCTACCGGCTTTGTGCCGTTTAGCAGGTGGTTGCGTGCCGCGTGCATGCGCCTTTCCAGGACCAGTTCGCTGAAGGTTTTACCGATTTCCTTGCGCAGCCAGTGGGTCAGGTAGGTGGGCGAGAGGTAGGTGGCGGCGGCGACTTTTTTCAGGCTCAGGTCGGGGTCAGCCAGGTGTTTGCGCACGTACTCCGACATGCGCGTCAGTGCATCGCGGCGGCTCAGTTGTGCAGCATTGCCGTCGGCCAATTGCATCAATGGCTCGCCATACAAGGTGCAAACCGTGCTGATCAACTGCAACAGCAAGCCCTTGAGCATTTCCCGGGTGCCGAACTGGCGGTTTCGATCCAGATCGCGCATGTGTTCGAGAAGGGCGCAGATTTTGTCGAACTCATTCTGCTCAAGAATGAAGTCCAGATGTTCCTGAAAACGGAACGGTGACAGTTCCGGCGCGAGCAGGATCGAAACGTCTTCCAGGTCCAGCGGATCGCACGCAAGGTGCGGCAGCAGGAAGGTCTGGGAAAAATTGATGACCATGAAGTTGCTGTCCGCAGGGTGCGGAATCATGTGCATGCGGTGCGGCAGGATGAACGCCAGGGCGTTGCGCGGGAAAGGCCGTTCGACGTTGCCGATGTGCTGAATGGTGTCGCCGCCCAGGTTGATCTGGATCTGAAAGTACTCGTGGCGGTGCGGGCTGGTTTCCGCGCTTCGCGCCGTTTTATCGCGGATATAAAAATCAGCGCGCTCGCTGCGCTGCTGCATGCCGTATGTGGGGACACGATTAGCGGCGTTGCTGCTGGTGAGGCTGCTCGTGTGATTTGCTGCGTGCATGGACGACATCTCCTGCTGGTCTTTGCTGAACGCCAGGGATTTTATGGTGAAATCCTCTAGTTGTTAGGTCTTTGTATGATGACCCAAGCATGCGCGGTTTGCGGCAATGCAGGCAACCGCTTTGCTTTGATGTCCAAAAAATACCGGTGATGGCACAAATGTTTCGATGGCTCTGGATCAATGGTTACAGGGCTAGTTTAGAGTTTTTTATGGGGCTCGTCAGGCGGCGAAATTTTTTGGACTTCTTTGATTTGCGCCGGTTTGATCTGAAAAAACGATCTAACCGGCGCATTGATTTTCCATGGTTGTACGATAACTTGAAGGCCGTTGTAGACCGACATCTATCAAAAATAATTAGAAGGTGCTCGTACCATGAAATTTGATCCTCGCTGCTTTGCCTCCCCAATCTGTGCGCATCCTCGCGCCTGCGCCTCGAACTCCGACCCCTCTCACGGCTAACCCTGCTGCGCCCGATCGTGCTGATCACTGATCCTCGGCGCCTGAATCTGCTGGCAGTTGATTTCGCTCTGAATCAAGGGTGATGGCTTCGCTTTGTCTGAAAACCGCTCAATCACAACAATAATGAGGCTACTTCATGTCAAGTACCCAAACCTCCCAGGCCGCAGTGGCCAGTGCCGACACGGCTCCCCAGGATGCCGTTACCTCCCAGCGGCTGCCAACGCGGCGACGCTGGTTCATGCTTTCCCTGTTGCTGATCGCGACCATCATCAACTACGTCGACCGGGTGAACATCTCCATCGCCGCGCCGTTCATGGCCAAGGATCTTGGGCTGGACAAGGTCGAGATGGGCCTGATCTTTTCCGCGTTTGCCTGGACCTACGCGTTGGCACTGGTACCGGCCGGGTTTGTCGCGGACCGGTTCGGTTCGCGTATCACTTACGGGGTGTCGCTGATCAGTTGGTCGGCAGTCACCGTATGCCAGGGGCTGGCTGGGGGCTTTGCTTCGCTGTTCGGGCTGCGGCTTGCCGTGGGCGCGATGGAAGCTCCGGCATTTCCGGCCAACAGCCGAGCGGTAACGGTCTGGTTCCCGGCCCGGGAGCGGGGCCTGGCCAGCAGTATCTATGTGTGTGGTCAGTACCTGGGCACGGCGCTGTTTACCGGCGTGCTGTTGTGGCTGGCGACGACTTATGACTGGCGCCACGTGTTTTACAGCACCGGTATTGTCGGCATCGTCTTTGGCGTGATCTGGTTGTTTGTCTATCGCGATCCGTTGAACTGCAAGAAAGTCAGCAAGGAAGAACTCAAATACATCGAAGACGGCGGTGGTCTGGTCAAAAGCAGCCAGGAGCGCACTAAATTCAACTGGCGGCAGATTGCCGAGCTGTTTCGCTATCGGCAGATCTGGGCGATCTGTATTGGCAAATTCGCCAGTACTTCAGCGCTGTATTTCTTCCTGACCTGGTTCCCGACGTACCTGATCGAAGAACGCCATCTGACCATGATCAAAGTGGGCATCTTCGCCGTGCTGCCGTTCATTGGCGCCACTGTAGGGATTTTGCTCGCGGGGATTGTTTCCGACCTGTTGATTCGCCGTGGCTACTCCATGTCGTTCGCGCGCAAATTGCCGCTGGTGGTGGGCTCGATGCTGGGCATGTCGATCGTGCTGGTCAATTTCACTGACTCCAACGTGCTGTGCATCGCCGTGCTGACCACGGCATTTTTTGCGCAGGGCATTGCTTCGGCGTCCTGGGCTGCGGTGTCGGAAGTGGCGCCTAAAGAGCTGATCGGCCTGACCGGCGGCGTCACCAGCCTTGCGGCGAACATCGGCGGGATCGTCACGCCGATCGTGATTGGCGGCATCGTTCACGCCACCGGCTCCTTCGCGATGGCCTTCTGGTTCATCGGTGGGGTAGCGCTGATTGGCACCTTGTCGTACTCGCTGCTGCTGGGCCGTCTGTACCGCATTGAATTGCAGACCCGGTAAGGGAAATACCCCTGATTAATCCAGAACGAAGCCGCTTTCGTCCAACTTTGCAGCGGTTCAGCGTCGTAGGCTGAACGCTCTGGATAGGACGTTGCACGAGGACAACAATGAATAACTACGTATTTACGCCTGCCACTCTGACCACCTTGCCCGTCGAAGGCAGCACGGCCCGGTTCCCGGTCGGTCGCGTGTTTTGCCTGGGTCGCAATTACTCGTGGGGTGATGCAACCGGCCAGCAGCGTGAAGCCCCGGTGTTCTTCATGAAGCCCGCCAGTTCGGTAATCGATGCCCTTGGCGAAATCGCCTTTCCGCCACTGACGGAGGAGTTCTGCCATGAAATTGAACTGGTGGTGGCGATCGGCGAGGGCGGTTCGAACATTTCCGAAGACAACGCGCTGGAGCACATCTGGGGCTACGCGGCCGGGCTGGACCTGACCCGCCGTGACTTGCAGAAAGTTGCCAAGGTCGCCGGTATGCCCTGGGATGGTGCCAAGGCATTTGATGGTTCCGCGCCCATCACCACGATCATGCCGGTGAGCCAGATTGGCCATCCGGACGAAGGTGCCGTGTGGCTCGCGGTGAATGGCGAAGAACGTCAGCGCTCAACACTGGAGAGTCAGATCTGGTCGGTGCGTGAGGTGATCAGCCGCTTGTCTCAATCCATCACGCTCAGGCCAGGCGACCTGATCATGACCGGCACGCCGCCGGGTGTGGATGCGCTCCAGCCGGGCGATGTGATCAGTGCGGGTATTGACGGGGTCGGCCAGCTTGAAGTGCGCGTTGGCCCACGGCGAGCCGCGATTTAGGCCCACGCCAACGATTCAGAATTGAAATGCATTTGTTTTCTGTGGGAGCGGTGCTTGCCCGCGATAAGAACACCGCAGATACCAGGTGAACCGTGTCCAGCCTTATCGCGGGCAAGCACCGCTCCCACAGGGTTTCTGTGTTTGCCGCGCGACAGCGTGACCTCACAACAAATTCGAAACAAGGAGAACAACAATGTCCAATAACACTTCCTCCCAAATCGCCCTGGTCACCGGTGCCGGCAGTGGTGTAGGTCAGGCTGTCGCCCGGACGCTGCTTGCCGAAGGTTACAAGGTCGTGGTGGTGGGGCGTCGTCTCGAACCGCTGCAAGCCCTGGTCGACGAAGCTCATGCACAAGGTCGCGAAGCGTTGGCGGTGTCGGTCGATGTGCGTGATCCTGCGAGCATTGACGCAATGTTCGCCACGGTTGAAGAGGTGTACGGGCGTCTCGACGTCATCTTCAACAATGCCGGCATCAATGCGCCGGCGGTACCGATGGATGAGCTGCCGGTTGAGAAATGGCTGGACGTGATCAACACCAACCTGACTGGTGTGTTTCTGTGCTCGCGAGGGGCGTTTGCCCTGATGCGCCGGCAGCAGCCACAAGGTGGACGAATCATTAACAACGGTTCGATTTCCGCGCACACCCCACGGCCGTTCACGGCGCCGTATACCGCCAGCAAGCACGCTGTATTGGGCCTGACCAAATCCCTCGCGCTGGACGGACGTGAGTTCAATATCGCCTGCAGCCAGATCGATATCGGCAACGCGTTGACCGAGTTGTCGGTGCGCATGACCAAAGGCGTGCGCCAGGCCAATGGCGAAATCGCCGTGGAGCCCATGGTCGACGTCAAGCACATCGCCGACGCCGTGGCGTACATGGCCAGCCTGCCGTTGTCTGCCAACGTACTGAACATGACCGTCATGGCCACCAACATGCCTTTCGTCGGTCGCGGCTGAAACCCGTCTTTTCATCTTTTCAGAGGTTCTCATGAAGCCAGAAGTCCTGTTGCTCAGCCCCATCCTGATTCCCCATATTCGTGCGCAGCTCGATGAGCTGTTCACGGTCTGGCCTTACCATTTGCAGACCGACAAAGCGGCGTATCTGAAGGAGCACGGCGCTAATATCCGCGGAGTGATTACCGGCGGACACACCGGGATTACCCACGCGGTGATGGAACAGCTACCCAAGCTGGAAGTGATCGCCGTCAATGGCGTTGGCACTGACGCGGTAGACCTGGCGTATGCCCGGGATCGCGGGATTCATGTCACCGCCACGATTGGCGCGCTGACTGAAGACGTTGCCGACCTGGCCATCGGCCTGTTGATTTCAGCCTGCCGTGGTTTGTGCACCGGCGACCGCTATGTGCGCGCCGGTGAATGGGCGAAAAGTGCGACGCCGTTGGTACCGTTGCCGCTGGCGCGGCAGGTCAGTGGCATGCGCATCGGTATTGTCGGCATGGGCCGGGTAGGGCGCGCTGTCGCTGTGCGTGCTGCGGCGTTTGGCTGTCCGGTCAGCTACACCGACCTGCAACCCATGAGTGACGTCAGCCATACGTTTGTCGCGGACCTCACCCAGTTGGCCCGTGACAGCGATGCGCTGATTCTCGCGGCTGCCGCCGACAAGGCTGAAGGGATTATCAATGCGCAGGTTCTGCAGGCACTGGGCAGTGAGGGGTATCTGATCAATGTGGCACGCGGCAAACTGGTCAATGAACCTGATTTGATCGCTGCACTGGAAGCTGGACAAATCGCCGGTGCCGGGCTGGATGTGTTTGTCGATGAACCTAATGTGCCCGAGACATTGTTCGCCCGCGAGCAGGTGGTGCTACAACCGCACCGGGCCAGCGCCACGGTGCAAACCCGTACGCGCATGGCCGAAATGGTGGTGTCCAGTCTGGTCGACACCTTCGCCGGAAAGAAACCGCAGCGCTGTGTGACAGGCTGAGGCTAGCAGCGATCCTGCTTTCCTGTAGGAGCCGAGCTTGCTCGCGATAAGGCTGGACGCAATTCACTTTAGATCGCATGAACCTCATCGCGAGCAAGCTCGGCTCCCACAACCAGATTTTCGCGAAGAGAGGGGTGCCAGCCCAGCCGGCGCCTGAAAAGGATGACGATGAATCATTGCAGAATGTATCCCGTCCGCTAAAAACGGTCATTTGCTGACAACGACTCAGGTGCCTGATACAGGCACGACAACACCGTATCTCCAAGGCCCTCACTTTTTGTGATCCGGCCTCACCTGTTTTTTACGCGGGCTTTGCTACAGCTCTTACTCCCCAAGGGCTGTAGCTTTTTTTATATCGTCTGACCCATGCCGTTTTATCCTCCCCATAACTGATTTCCCGCTGGCAGAACCTGACTGGAGATGTTCTCTCCTGCAGCGATGGCTCATGCATTGATGAATCAGGCTCATGAGGCTAATTAGATCTAGCCCTATAGTCGTGACTCAGCCTGCTGGTTAAGTTCCAACCGCAGACATCAGCGGGCAGGCAGGAATCATGACCATAGCAGCCGTTAATACCCTGGAAATCCGTATCAACCCAGAGGCTGACCCTCATCTTGAGCAGCAGTTGAAGAGCCTTGTGGCGCGTATCGAAGACATGCCGGACTGCCTCGGCTATGCATTGATACGCAACCCGGGTCAGGACGACTTCTGGATCCTCAGCGGCTACTGGTCAAACGCGGAAGCCATGACCGCACACTTTTCCAGTGAACCAATGACCGGGATCGTCAGTTCGTTGATCGAGTCCTGCGCGAACCTGACTTTCAGCAGTTTCGCGCCGGTATTGGCCGAGGCACAGTGCGATGAAGTCTGAGGAAAGCCTGTTCCGCAACCGAACGTATTTTTCGAACTTTGGCCGCGCCTCCCTGCTGTCCGGCTCAGTATAAAAAATACAGATGCTTTAATTGAACGGAACTGCCGGTTCTGGCGCACCAAAAAATGGAAACAAGCATGCAGCAGGAAAACTTCAACGATCTTTTTGCCTTTGCCGCAGTCGCGACTGATCGCAGTTTTACCAAGGCTGCCGCCAAACTGGGCGTCAGTCCATCGGCCCTGAGCCACACCATTCGCAACCTCGAAGCGCGGCTCGGTTTGCGGTTATTGACCCGCACCACGCGCAGTGTTTCGCCCACTGAAGCCGGGGAGCGGCTCCTGCGCACAGTCAAACCGCGCTTTGATGAAATCACGTCCGAACTGGCCGTATTGAGCGATCAACGTGAAGCGCCAGCGGGCACTATTCGTATTACCGCCAGCGAGCACGTGGCGATATCCATTATTGGCCCGGCGTTGCAGAAACTGTTGCCGCAGTACCCGGACATCAATGTCGAGGTCAATGTCGATTCGGGCCTGACCAATATTGTCGCCGAACGTTTTGACATTGGCGTGCGACTGGGCGAGCGGGTCGCCAAGGACATGATTGCCGTGCGGATCAGTCCTGACCTGCGCTGGGTAGTCGTGGCTTCACCTGCCTATTTCGCCAGAAATCCCCGGCCCGAAGTCCCGCAGGATCTGACCAGCCATAACTGCATCAATATTCGCTTTCCGACCCATGGCGAGCTGTTTGTCTGGGATTTCGAGAAGGACGGTCGCGAGGTCAAGGTCCGGGTCGAAGGGCAACTGACCTTCAACAGCATCGTCATGCGTATGGACGCCGTACTGGCCGGGCTGGGTGTTGCCTATTTGCCGGAGGACCGGGTGGCTGCATACATTGAAGACGGACAACTGATTGCCGTGCTGGATGACTGGTGTCAGCCGTGTCCGGGCTATCACCTTTATTACCCGAATCGCCGTCATGCCTCGCTGGCGTTCTCTCTGGTGGTTGATGCCTTGCGTTACCAACCCTGAGAAGGCATTGGTGAATTCCCCTCATGGCTGCATGCGGGGCGCGCCCATAGTCGTTGCCGGTGCAGTGGTTTAACGTCCCGGACGTCGTTGAATCGTCAGGCGTGATCCTGACCTTGAGCACCTTCATTTACATCGGCATCTCATTCAAAGTCATCATTAAAAGGCCCATGCATGAAGCTATTAGCAACCGCGTTTGCCACTCTGTTCTTTGCCACGGCTTCCGATGGCAGCGAGTCAAAAGCCAGGCCCGACCCCAAGCCTTCCCCTGATGTGCTGGAAGTCACCCCTCAGCTTTATCAATACACCACTGACCTGTTATTCGGTGAAGTCTGGAAGCGCGAGGCGTTATCCCCGCGTGACCGCAGCCTCATTACCCTGTCGGCGCTGGTTGCCGGGGGGCAGACTGCGCAGATGACCGGGCACGTGAAACTCGGGCTGGATAACGGCCTCAAGCCCAGTGAAATCAGCGCGTTGATTACCCATCTGGCGTTCTATTCCGGCTGGCCGAACGCGATGTCGGCGGTTGGCGTGGCGAAGAAGGTCTTTGACGAGCGCGGCATTCCCGCAGACCAGATCGTGCCGCCTGGCACCGAACCGCTCACACTTGATCCCGCCGCTGAAGCCAGGCGCAAGGCGGCTGTTGCTGCGGCGACCGCGGACGTCGCCCCGGAGCTGGGGCGTTTCACCGACGACGTGTTGTTTGCCGATCTGTGGCGCCAGACCAGCCTGACAGCGCGTGATCGCAGCCTCGTCACTGTCGCGGCACTGATCACTCAGGGGCAGGCCGCGCAATTGCCGTTTCACCTCAACCGCGCCATGGATAACGGTCTGACCCGTGAGCAGGCGTCTGAAGTGGTGACGCATCTGGCGTTCTACGCCGGTTGGCCGAAGGCAATGTCGGCTGTGCCGGTCTTGAAGGACGTGTTCGCGTCTCGCGCTACCCAAGGTTGATCAATGTGAGGGCATGCACACACACACACACACACATGCCCGGCCATATCCCGTGAGGTGCATCATGAAGAAACTGGCAGCAACTGCGTTATCCCTGTCCCTGCTTGCGTTTGAGTCCCATGCCGAGAGCACGCTGCCGGTGACGGTTACGCCCAACGGCTCGCAACCCTCGGTGAAGGGGCCAGCGGATTACTTTACCGGGACGGTGCGGGTCGACGCGCCGTTCAAAGGGAATGAACCTGCACGTGTCAGCGGCGCAACCGTCACCTTCGAACCTGGTGCCCGCTCTGCCTGGCATACCCATCCACTGGGGCAAACGTTGATCGTCACCGCGGGGTCCGGGCTGGTACAGGAGTCTGGCAAGGCCGTACAGGCCATCAAGGCGGGCGACACGGTGTGGATTCCGCCGGGCGTCAAGCATTGGCATGGGGCAACGGCGACGACGGGCATGACTCACATTGCCATCGCCGAGGCTCAGGACGGCAAGGTGGTGAACTGGCTGGAGCAAGTCAGTGATCAGGAGTATGCCGCTTCACGCTGATTCGGGGGCAACGTCATCGAGTCAAGACAGTTACCAAGGCCACCTCGGTTCTACTCCGTTGAGGGGTGGCCTTTTTTATTCTCGAGTGCCACAGCGTTGTCGCGCAGCAAACATTTGACCTGGAGGAGCGCACGAGCAACGCGAGGCCGCGATGGCGGCGTGTCAGACAAGTCGCTATCGCTGGCCTCGTAACCTCGGTGAGTTCCTACAGGACCGGCCGGGCGGCGTTCCGCTCCTGCGGAAAAACGTTATCCGCCTGAATGGCTCAACGCCCGGTCATGTCCAGCGCCGCTTGCGGCAGGTGCTCACCTTGGGGCTGGATTTTTGCTGCGGCGTCTTCGATGGCGGCCAGGTCAGCCGGGCTCAATTCGAGGGTCACGGCGCCGAGATTTTCTTCAAGTCGATGCAGTTTTGTGGTCCCCGGAATCGGCACAATCCACGGCTTGCGAGCCAGCAGCCAGGCTAGCGCGATTTGCGCAGGTGTCACGCCTTTCTCATCCGCCACACTGCGCAGCAGATCAACCAGACCCTGATTGGCTTTACGCATTTCTGCCGTGAAGCGCGGCACATGGTTGCGGAAGTCGTTGCTGTCGAATTGGGTGGTTGCATCGATTTTGCCGGTCAGAAAGCCTGCGCCCAAAGGGCTGAACGGCACAAAGCCGATGTTCAGTTCTTCCAGCGTCGGCAGCAATTCCAGTTCGGGCTCACGCCACCATAACGAGTACTCGCTTTGCACAGCGGTGACCGGATGCACAGCATGGGCGCGGCGGACGGTTTGCACGCTGGCTTCGGACAAACCGTAGTGCCTGACCTTGCCCGCGGCGATCAGATCAGTGATCGCCCCAGCCACGTCTTCAATGGGCACATTCGGATCGACCCGATGCTGGTAAAACAGATCGAGGGTATCCACCTTCAGGCGCTTGAGTGAAGCTTCGGCAACCGCTTTGATGTGCTCGGGGCGGCTATTCAAGCCACTGCCGCGCACGCCGGTCTGCAGGTCGATATCGAAGCCGAATTTAGTGGCAATCACCACCTGGCCTTTGAACGGTGCAAGCGCCTCGCCGAGCAGTTCTTCATTGACCCATGGGCCGTAAGCTTCTGCAGTGTCGAAAAAAATCACGCCGCGCTCGATGGCGGCATGCATCAAGGTGATCATCTGCTGCTTGTCGGCTGCGGGGCCGTAAGCGGAACTCATGCCCATGCAACCCAGACCCATCGCCGAAACGTCGAGTGCATTGCCCAGTGTTCTCATTTTCATGCTGTTCTCCATAGAGATGCCTTTGAACACAGGCTACAGAGCAGGGCAGCGTTAGAGAATGCGGGCTAATCCAAGTACGGTTGTGAGGTGATTTCAGTAATGCGGAATGGCAGTTTTAATCAAACAAACACGATTGTCTGACTTGAAACCCGATTTCCTGTAGGAGCTGCCGCAGGCTGCGATGGCGGTGTGCAAGGATGGATGCTTTCGCAGCCTTCGCCAGCTCCTACAGAGAAATGTGCATCCTTTCGCTTAAATCATTTCCGGCAACGACTTCAGAACTTTATCCAGGGTGATGGGATATTCCCGCACCCGTGCGCCCGTCGCGTTGTAGATCGCATTGGCAATCGCCGCGCTGACCCCGCACAGGCCGAGTTCGCCGACCCCTTTGGCTTTCATCGGGGAAGACACCGGATCGGTTTCGTCGAGGAAAATCACTTCCTGCTCGGGAATGTCGGCGTGTACCGGCACT
Source organism: Pseudomonas viridiflava (assembly GCF_900602065.1). Taxonomy (GTDB): domain Bacteria; phylum Pseudomonadota; class Gammaproteobacteria; order Pseudomonadales; family Pseudomonadaceae; genus Aquipseudomonas. The sequence continues at coordinate 71,358 of NZ_UWFN01000200.1, forward strand.
TCGTAGCCTGCCAGGTCGTGATTGACGAAAAAGCCCAGTCGTTTGTCCACGGCCAGCTCTTCCATCAGCGCCGCACCAACGCCCATGGTCATCGCCCCGATGACCTGGCTGCGTGCCGATGTCGGGTTGAGGATACGACCTGCCGCGCAGACCGCCAGCATGCGCCGGACACGGGTCTCACCGGTGGCCATGTTCACCGCGACTTCGACAAAGTGCGCACCGAAGGTCGATTGCTGATACTTCTTGGCCAGCTCGGCAAACTCAATGGAGTCCTCAGCGACCAGCTCGCCGTTGCGAGCCGCCTGACCCAGCGGCAAGCTGCGCCCGGCGAATTGCACCTGACCTTCGCTGAACACTGCATCGTCGGCGCTGTAACCCAGACGTCTGGTCACCGCTTCGCGCAGTTTCACGCACGCGGCATAAACACCTGCGGTCGAACAGTTGGCACCGAACTGGCCACCGGATCCGGCAGACACCGGGAAGTCCGAATCGCCCAGTTTGACAACGACGTCATCCAGGGTCACGCCCATCATCTCTGCCGCCGTCTGGGCAATGATGGTATAGCTGCCCGTACCGATATCGGTCATGTCGGTTTCCACCGTGACCTTGCCATTACTGCTCAAACGAACCCTGGCTCCGGATTTGAGCAGCAGGTTGTTTCGATAAGCGCAGCCCACACCCATACCGATCAGCCAGTTGCCCTCGCGCTGCATGCCGGGGCGTGATTGGCGCTTGTTCCAGCCGAAACGTTCGGCACCGGTTTGCAGGCACTGGATCAGGTTGCGTTGGGAAAACGGTCGTTGCGGGTTGCCGGGATCGACCTGCGTGTCATTGATGATCCGGAACTGGATGGGGTCCAGGCCCAGCTTCTCTGCCATCTCGTCCATGGCGATTTCCAGGGCCATCAAGCCTGGTGTTTCACCCGGTGCGCGCATGGCGTTGCCCTCCGGCAAATCCAGCGTGGCCAGGCGCATAGCGGTCATTCGGTTGTCACCGGCATACAGAAACTGAGTCGGCTGCACGGCGTTCTCCACGCCACCGCCAGCGAGATCACCGGACCAGCCTTCATGGGCAATGGCGGTGATCTTGCCGTCCTGGCTGGCACCGATGCGAATGCGCTGGATAGTGGCCGGGCGGTGTGTGGTGTTATTGATGATCTGCGGGCGTGCCAAAGCCACTTTTACCGGGCGGCCGCATTGCTTCGATCCGAGTGCTGCAAGAATGGCGTCAGACCTGATAAACAGTTTGCCGCCGAAACCTCCGCCGATATAGGGCGACACCAGACGCACATTTTCTTTGGCCAGCCCGAGGGTGGTGGCAACGTCGCCGACACTCCAGGCGATCATCTGATTGGACGTCCAGAGGATCAGCTTTTCACCTTCCCAGGTCGCCATGGAACTGTGCGGCTCCATGGCCGCATGAGACTGGTCCGGCGTGGTGTAAGTCGCATCGAACTGCACTGGCGCTGAACTGAAAGCTCCGGCAAAGTCACCGCGAGCGGTATCCGGCGCTTCGCCCTCCGGTTTGACGGCGGCATTCAGGTCATGACCCAGATCGTACTGACCGTTGCTGCGCTGATATTCGACCTGCACCAGTTGCGCAGCGGCACGCGCTTCTTCGAAAGACTCGGCCACCACCAGCGCGATGGCCTGATGGTAGTGCTGGATTTCAGGCCCGCCGAGCAGTTTTGCGGTGTTGTATTTGCCTTTGCCCAGCTTGCCTGCACTGGCTGCCGTGACAATCCCCAGTACGCCGGGTGCTGCGTTTGCAGCCTCCAGATTCATGGAGCCGATACGACCCTTGGCGATAGCTGAGGTAACGACGTAGCCGTAAGCCTGGTTCGGCACCGTGTCGTGATGCTCGTAGGCGTAAGGTGCCTGCCCGGTGGTCTTCAGCTTGCCGTCGATGCGTGGTGTGGCCTTGCCGACGACTTTGAGCTGGTCGATGGGATTGGTAGTAGCCGGGGTATCGAATCTCATGACGTGGCCCTCGCTTGCGCCATGACCGAAGCGAGCGTGCGCTCGGCGAGCGTCACTTTGAATTCGTTCTCATGGGTTGGCGTCGCGCCATGCAGCAGTTTTGCGGTGACCGCTTTTGCACCCTCAGGCATCAGCGCGTCGGCTTCTTCAACCCTCCATGGCTTGTGCGCGACGCCGCCCAATGCGACCCGGCCTTTGCCGTTGCTTTGAATCACGGCAGCCACCGAGATCAGCGCAAACGCATAAGAGGCCCGGTCACGGACTTTCTGGTACAGGTGAGTGCCGCCAATGGGCGCAGGCAGCGTGACAGCAGTAATCAGCTCGTTGGCCGCAAGAGACGTTTCGATGTTGGGGGTAGTGCCTGGCAGGCGATGGAAGTCGGCAATCGGGATGACCCGGGTGGTGCCATCCGGGCGAACGGTTTCCACTTGCGCATCCAGGACGCGCATTGCAATCGCCATATCGCTCGGGTGCGTGGCGATACAGGCGCTGCTGACACCGATAATCCCCAGTTGCCGTGTGACGCCGCCGATGGCTGCGCAGCCACTGCCCGGATGGCGCTTGTTGCAGGCCTGATTAGTGTCGTAGAAGTAAGGGCAGCGGGTGCGCTGCAGCAAATTCCCGGCAGTGGTCGCGGCGTTACGCAGTTGCCCGGAAGCACCGGACAGCAGTGCGCGTGACAACACCCCGTAATCCTTGCGTACTCGCGGGTCTGCGGCCAGGTCGGTGTTGCGCACCAGTGCCCCGATGCGTAGCCCGCCATCAGGCGTTGCTTCAATGCGATCCAGCGCAAGATCATTGACGTCAATAAGATGCAGCGGGGTTTCGATCTCCAGCTTCATCAGGTCCAGCAGGTTAGTGCCACCAGCAATGAATTTGGAGCCTTCGGTCTGTGCGGAGTGTGCTGCCGCTTCAGCCGGGGATTGGGCGCGTACATAGGTGAAGGGTCTCATGCAGTCACCTCCGCGATTTCGCTGATGGCAGCGATGATGTTGGAGTAGGCACCACAGCGGCAGATATTGCCGCTCATGCGTTCCTGGAACTCACTGGCGATCAGTTGCGGTCGATCTGTCAGGCTCTGACTGACATGGCTCGGAATGCCCTGACGGATTTCGTCGAGCACTGCGACGGCCGAGCAGATCTGCCCCGGCGTGCAATAGCCGCACTGGAAACCGTCGTGTTTGATGAACGCAGCTTGCATCGCGTGCAGGTTGTCCGGGGTTCCCAGACCTTCGACCGTAGTGACCTTCGATCCCTGCTGCATCACCGCCAGGGTCAGGCATGAGTTAACCCGTTTGCCATTGACTATCACGGTGCAGGCACCGCATTGACCGTGGTCGCAGCCTTTCTTGGTGCCCGTGAGTTGTAGGTGCTCGCGCAAGGTATCGAGCAGTGTCGTGCGGGTGTCCAGCTCCAGTTGCCGGGGCACGCCATTCACTTCAAGGGACACCGCTGCACGCACGGGGCGAGCCATCTGGTTTGCCGCCGAGGCGAGTGCGGAAATGAACGGGGGGAGCGCTACGGTGCTGGCGGTCACTGCGCCCACGATCAGGAATTTGCGTCTGGTTATTTTCATCAGGTCACGGTCGTCCATTGTTTTGTTCCCGTTTTGATGGGGAAGGGCTGCGAATTCAGCGTTAGCCATGGCAGCGGCACCTGTTTCGGTGCCTTCAGTAAAAGTGGCGTGCGTCGGGCGTCTCTGCGTCCGTTGTTGCCGCCCGATCGGGTCTGGCCGGTTTCAGCGGGATCAAGATTACGACTCGCGACGGTCGCCGAAAGTTTGAGTCAATCGCTCACTTGCTGTTATGAATTGGTTTCATGAATCCACGCCTGATCAGTGTCTGGAGGTGACGGTAGTGCCCTGACGGCCCACGGACTATGCACGCAGAGCGCAATACACACCTGAGCCCAGCTCATCAATGTGCGTCAGGCCTTTAAAACCGGGTGTTTCACACTGATTACGGGGGGCGTCCTTCGATACATTTTGAAAACAAACAGCGTGGAGTATTAAGCGCTGGGTGGTTTAATCGCCCCACTGTATGAAGAGGGTTCATGAATGGCGCGGGATGGTTATAACGATTTGCTGGCGTTCATCGCCGTGGCGCGGGAAAGAAGCTTCACGCGAGCCGCCGCTCAGCTTGGGGTTTCGCAATCGGCGTTGAGCCATACCATTCGCTCATTGGAAACCCGTCTGGGCGTGAGGTTGCTGACGCGCACCACTCGCAGCGTGTCGCCGACTGAGGCTGGCGAGAGGCTGTTCGAAAGCCTTGCGCCGCGTTTCGAAGAGATCGACGCGGATCTGGATGAGGTCATTGGCCTGAGTGACAAACCGCGAGGCACCATTCGCATCACGGCAACCGATCACACCGCAAACACGGTGCTCTGGCCAAGGCTGAAAAAAATCCTCCCGGAGTACCCCGATCTCAAAATCGAAATCGTGACTGACTATGGCCTGACTGACATCGTCGCGCAGCGTTATGACATCGGCGTGCGCTTGGGGGATCAGGTCGCCAAGGACATGATTGCCGTGCGCATCGCGCCGGACATGCGCATGGCCATCGTCGGCGCGCCGTCCTACCTTGAGCACCGCGCGGCACCGCTGAAACCCGAAGACCTGCATCTACATAACTGCATCAACCTGCGGCTGCCGACCCATGGCGGCTGTTATGCCTGGGAGTTGGCCAACGGCACAAACGAGCTGCAGATCCGCGTGGACGGGCAACTGACATTCAACGGGGTTTACCAGATTCTTCAGGCCGCACTTGATGGCGGCGGGCTGGCCTACATTCCGCAGGAACTGGCACAGCCGCATGTCGATGCAGGTCGCCTGAACTGGGTGCTGGAGGAGTGGTTTCCGACCTTTCCCGGCCTGCATCTGTTCTATGCCAGCCGCCGTCAATCCTCCCGTGCATTGGCGCTGGTCGTGGATGCGCTGCGATTGAATACATGAACCTTGTTCATAAGTGCATCTTGATTTCTGGTCTTACTCAATAATTCGCAGGTCCCTAGGATGGGTTGACGTTTATTCAGCCATTTCGAGAGGACCTTATGGATCACCGTTATCTGGGCCGCAGCGCTCTGAAAGTATCGCCCTTGTGCCTGGGCGCCATGATGTTTGGCGGCGAAACGGATGAGCCCACCTCACGGCGAATCATTGACAAGGCCTTCGACCAAGGCGTGAATTTCCTCGATACCGCCGATGCCTACCATGCTGGTCGATCGGAAGAAGTAGTCGGTCGAGCCATTGCGGCGCAACGCGATGACTGGGTGCTTGCCACCAAGTTCGGTTACCCGACCCCCGATCATCAAGGGCCGAACCAGCAGGGGCAGTCGCGCAAGTGGATCATGCAGGCGGTCGAGGCGAGTCTGAAGCGGCTGGGCACGGACTACATCGACGTTCTCTACTTCCACCGTGCGCTGACGGATGCGCCGATGGAAGAGGGGATTCGCGCAGTCGGCGATCTGATTCGGCAGGGCAAGATCCGTTACTACGGGGTCTCCAACTTTCATGGGTGGCGTATTGCGGAAGTGGTGCGCATCGCCGATCAATTGGGCATTGAACGTCCGGTGGCGAGTGAGCCGTTGTATAACATCGTTGATCGCAGCGCTGAGGTTGAGCAACTACCGGCGGCTGAGCAATACGGTCTGGGTGTCGTGTCTTACAGCCCGCTCGCCCGCGGTGTGTTGAGTGGCAAGTACGGGGTGGATGCAGCAGTGCCCGCGGACTCCCGTGCCGGGCGTGGCGACAAGCGACTGCAGCAGACCGAGTGGCGCCCTGAGTCACTGAAAATCGCCCGGACGATTGCCGAACATGCGGCTGAGCGCGGCACGACGTCTATTGCATTCGCGCTTGCCTGGGTGTTGAAGAACAGGCTGGTCAGTGCTGCCATTGCCGGGCCACGTACCGAGGCGCAGTGGGACAGTTATCTGGATGCGCTAAGCCTCGAATTGGGGCCTGACGATGAGAAGCTGGTGGATAGCCTGGTGGTGCCGGGGCATACGTCGACTCACGGGTATACCGATCCGGGGTATCCGGTGCAGGGGCGTAAGACTAGAACCGACCTGATTGTTTGAACTCGCCGGGCTGCTGTAGGAGCTGCCGAAGGCTGCGAAGCGGTGTGTCAGATACCTCGTGATCGGCGCAGAACCTGTGGGACCGGATTCATCCGGGAGGGCTGCATTCCAGGTGACGATGATGTGGCGGATGTACTGGCCTCTTCCCTGATGAATCCGGTCCCACGGGGCCAATGTTTACCGCGGACCGCGTGGTGCCATGGACTCCGGGGCAGCACTTACCGGCCCGAGGCGATCCTGATACCGCCTTTGATCGGCTTTGGATTTTGATCTTAGGCGCCCCGTTAAACCACGTCGGCCGGAATTCGATATTGCCATGATCGCCGGTGGCGGCGGGCCCACGCAGCAATGTCCGGAAACGCTGAACACATATCACCACCCATACAACCGTCCCCAAACCCGCACCTGACCCTCGGCATCAACCGCCTGATACTCCGGGAACTGCGCGCCTGTCGCGCATGCATGGTTGGGCAGGATGCGCAGGCGGCTGCCGATCGGATAGCGTTCGGTGATGTCGGCTACCGAGGTGCTGATTACCCCGTGCTCCTGATTGGCACCTTCGAATACGGCACCCTCAATCCACTCACCGGCTTCGGTACAAACCTGTCCATAACCGAAATCGTGTTTCTGCTTCTGCGTGCCTCGATCCCGGCTCATGGCCATCCATCCCGCATCGGTAATGATCCAGCCTTTTTCCACCTGATGACCAATCACCGTGGTGAGTATGCTCAGGGCCAGTTCATCGGGCTGACAAACGCCGACGTTGAGCATCACCAGATCAAAAAATACATAAACCCCCGCACGGACTTCCGTCACGCCTTCAAGGCTGGCAGCTGAAAATGCCGTGGGCGTCGAGCCGATGCTGACCTCAGGGCAAGGCCATCCTTCAGCACGTATTTTCTCTGCGCCCCGCACACAGGCCAGGCGCTCCTGTTCAGCCATGGCCTGCAATGCTTGCGGGTCATCGAGTTCGTAGCTTGACCCTGCATGGGTCATGACGCCGCGCAGTTGCATGCCGCCCTCGTGCAAGGTTTGCGTGACCTGCAGCAGGGTCGGGTCCTCGACTTTCAAGCCGGAGCGATGACCGTCGCTGTCGATTTCGATCCAGACCTCGAAGCAATGGCCATGCGCTTTGCCAAAGCTGACGATTGCGTGGGCGCCCACCAGGCTGTCGGTCACGATACTCAAGCGACAACCGCTGATCCGCAGGTCCAGCGCCTGCTGCAGTTTCCCCGGCGCCATTGCCACTCCGTAAAGAATGTCGTCGATGCCATGTGCGAAACAATGAGCCGCTTCTTTCAAGGTCGAGACGGTGATGCCTTGAGCGCCAGCCGAGCGCTGGGCGTCGATGACCGCCAGGCATTTGCTGGTTTTGACATGCGGGCGCAGTCGAACGCCTAAGGCGTCCATTCGCTGTTGCATACGCCGAATGTTGTGATGCATACGAGGGATGTCGATGACGGCGGCGGGGGTGTCCAGGGTTTGTAAGGTCGGCATGGTCTTGGCTCTTGATGACAGGTGCATGCTGTCAATTTACGTCGCTGTCGTAAGCCTGTGGTTAAATGCTCTGACATTTATCATTAAGTTGAATTGAATGATTGCCATCGAAGATTTGCGTCTGGCGGTGACCCTTGCCCGTTCTGAATCCCTCAGCGCAGCGGCCCGAAGCCTGAATGTCTCTCCACCTGCGTTGTCCATGCGTTTGCGCAAGCTGGAAGGGTTACTGGGGATCAGCCTCGCAAACCGGACTGCCCGACGGTTAAGCCTGACAGCCGAAGGCGAGCGCTTCGCCCGGCAAAGCGCACTGCTACTGGAGCAGTTGGAAGCGCTGCCTGAGGACTTCAAGCAGTCCGATGATCAACTGCGCGGCACGTTGAGGCTGGCGGCGCCGTTTGGTTACGGGCGTTTGCGTATCGCGCCTTTGTTAGCCCGTTTCGCCAAATTACACCCGGAGCTGAAGGTCCACCTGGATTTGCGCGAAACGCCCTGGCCGGACCGTCACGACTGCGACGCAGTGATCCATATCGGTGGCGTCAGCGACAGTTCGTGGATTGCACGTACTCTCGCAGCCAACCAGCGCTGGCTGTGCGCGAGCCCGGCTTACCTTGAGCAACATGGAACGCCCGAATGCCCAGAGGATTTATTACGGCATCGGTGTATTTGTATTCGCGAAAACGAAGAAGACGTCACCCTGTGGCAACTGCGCAGACAGGCAGTGCGGCGGACACTGCGTATCGAGCCAGCGATGCTCAGTAATGACGGTAGCGTCGCCCGGCGTTGGGCGGAGCAGGACCTGGGGCTGGTTTTACGCTCCCAATGGGATATCAACGATGCGCTGGCGAGCGGGGCGCTGGTGCGGGTCTTGCCGGATTGGGAATTTGACAGCGCCCCCATCTGCCTGCTGGTTCGCTCCCGGAAAAACCGTACAGCGCGTTTGCAGGCGTTGGTGGCGTTTCTTGAAGAGTCGTTGGGTGATTAACCTGGAGTGGCTTATGTGGGAGCCGGGCAAGCCCGGCTCCCACATGAAACTGCATTTCAATCAGAGGGTTTTGGGGTTTAAACCGCAGCCTTTTCCTCAATCACCACCCGCTCGAACCGGCCCGCCAGCAAGCCGTAGGACAGAATGCCCAGCACACCATGGGCCGCGACAAACCACAGGGCAATATTGAACGAGCCGGTCACCGCAACGATGTAGCCAATCACCAGCGGGGTGATGATCCCGGCGATGTTGCCGATGCCGTTGAAGACGCCGCCACTGAGGCCGACCATGTTTTTCGGTGCGGTATCGGACAGCACCGCCCAGCCGACTGCCGCCAGACCTTTGCCGAAGAAGGCGATGGCCATGACGGTGATGACCATCCAGTTGGCGTCGAGGAAGTTGGCCGAAACAAGGATCGTCGACATGGCCATGCCGATGATAAACGGTGTCTTGCGCGCGATGGACGGGTGTACGCCGCGACGAATCAGCAAGTCCGAGAGCATCCCGCCCAGAACACCGCCGGAGAAACCGCAGATGGCGGGAAGCGCTGCCACCCAGCCGGCTTCCATGATGGTCATGCCGCGTCCCTTGATCAGGTAGATCGGGAACCAGGTGATGAAGAAGTAGGTGAGGGCGGTAATGCAGTACTGGCCCAGATAGATCGACCACAAGGTACGGCTGGTGAACAATTGCTTGATTTCGCTGAGTTTGGCCTTGGGTTTCTTGGTTGTGCGGGTCAGCTCCAGGTCCACCAGTGCGCCGCCCTCGCGCATGTATTCCAGCTCCCGAGGGCTGAGGTTCTTGTCGCTGTGCGGTTCGCGGTAAAAAGCGAACCACACCACGCTCAGCAACAGGCCCAGGCCACCCATCCACAGGAATACGTGCTCCCAACCCCAGGCATGGGTCAGCCAGGCCATCAACGGGGTGAACAGCACGACTGCCATGTATTGGGCCGAGTTGAACAGTGCCGATGCCGTGCCGCGTTCGCTGGTCGGGAACCAGCAGGAAACAATACGGTTATTGGCAGGGAAGGCGGGCGATTCAACCAGACCGAGCATGAAGCGCATGGCGAACAGGCTGATGGCCGCCGAAGCACCCATCAAGCCAAACCAGCCGACGGTACCCTGCAACATGGTGAACACTGACCACAACACCAGGCTGCAGCCATAGACGCGGCGCGCACCAAAGCGGTCGAGCAACCAGCCGCCAGGGACCTGGCCCAGGGCGTAAGCCCACGCAAATGCGGAAAAGATCACACCGAGCATCATCGGATCCAGTCCCAGGTCCTTGACTACCCCGGTGCCGGCGATCGACATGGTGGCGCGGTCGGCGTAGTTGATCACGGTAACAATGAAGATCAGGGCCAGAATCAGGAAGCGATGGCGACCAACCCGGGCTTGCGCCTCGACCTGATCCAGAGGGATGGATTTCGAAAGCATGGGGCGTCTCCTGTAGGGACGTTTTATTTTTGTTAAAAGATATGACGGAATCTTTCCCCGATAGTAGGAGTGTTGGTGGATATACGTCTAACATAGATGCTGGATAGGTTGATGCGGATTTTGAATCGTGGAATTACATCAGTTGCGGTGTTTTGTGGCCGCTGCAGAGGAGCTGCACTTCGGGCGGGCCGCCACTCGGCTGCATATGACGCAACCGCCGCTGAGCCGTCAGATCCAGCTGCTTGAGCGTTCGCTGGGCATTGTGCTGCTTGAGCGCAACAACCGCGGCGTCAAGCTGACGTCCGCAGGACGAGGGTTTCTGCGCGATGCCCGGCACATCCTTGCGTTCTCCGAGCAGGCGGGAAATTCCGCCCGGCGTCTGGCCTCTGGTGAGGTGGGCAGGCTGACACTGGGGTTCACCGGCGTCAGTGCCTACAGCCTGGTGCCGCAGTTGTTGGCCAAGGCTGCAATTGAGATGCCCGAAGTCGAGTTTGTCCTTAAAGAGATGGTCTCTGATGCCCAACTGGACGCGTTGTCGGCGAACCTGATCGACATCGGCCTGGTGCGCCAGGTCAGAGAGCGTGAAGTCTTCGCCGCGCAACTGGTGTATCGGGAGCCGTTACTGGTGGTCTTGCCCGCCGACCATCCGATGACAGCGCAGGCATCCATTGCTGTGGCTGACCTGCATCTTCAGCCGTTTGTGATGTATGCCCCGGACGAGGGGCGTTACTTTTACGATTGCATCGTCGGGTTGTTTGCCATGAGCGGCGTTACTCCGCACTACACCTATCATCTGGGCCAGACTCACACCATCGTCAGCATGGTCCAGGCAGGGTTGGGGTTGTCGATTGTTCCGGCTTCCGCGCAGCAGCTGCACAGTGGTGCAGTGGCCTTTCGGCCTTTGCGCGATGCGAGTCTGAATGCTGATCTGCACATGATTTCCCGCAACGATAACGAAAATCCTGTGCTGCCCGCGTTCAGAGACTTGCTCAGCAGGGAGTTTGAAGATAATCGTCCCTGAAAAAACCATCAGTCGATCCGGTCACGATGGCAAAGTCAGGCCAAGCCTCGTTATGCTTCAGCCATGACTACCCCTCTGCCAATACGTCAACCCTGCCCACCGGGCGCCTGCAATTGCGGGCGTGAACGGTTGCAGGAACAGGACACGCGGATTCTGGCGTTGACCCGTCAGGAGGAGAAGCGTTTGCTGGAGCGCCTGGAGAATCTGCAAAGCCTTGCGGATCTGCAAAAAATGCAGCGCCTGCTTTATGAGCAGTTAGGTATTCGCGTGGAGGTGGTGCCGGGGTTTAACGAGGTACGGACCATGCGCGGTATCGCGATTGATATCGATGAGCTGCCAGGCTTATGCCGCAAGACCCGGCAATCGATCCCGGCGGCGATTCGCCGGGGCCTGGAAAAAAATCCTGAAATTGCCTATCGATTGCTGGATGCTCACGACCTGTTCCGTGATGCCTGACTTCCCGAACATGCCGAGATTGCCTTTCTGAATCACGTTGTCGCGCAGGAAACGTAGGGCCTGTAGGAGTGAGCTTGCTCGCGATAGCGGTACACCGGTTGAGAAATTATCGTCTGATTCGACACTATCGCGAGCAAGCTCGCTCCTACAGTAAAAGCATTCCAAATCAGATAGTTGAGTTTTTGATAAGAACTTACGAGCCGAGGCAACGCAGTGTCAGGAATACAAGGCTCACTCCCGCAGGAGTGAGCCTTGCTCGCGGCCTTATTATCAGTCGGCTACCGACGAAGGATTGGTTTGCAGCAGTACTTTGGCATGGACGGCCATCAGGTCGTCTTCAAGCGTTGACAGGCCGGTTGTCATCCGTGAGTCGCGGTCTTTGCGCAGCGCGTCCTCGATCATGCCCAGCAGGTTGCGAGACTTGGAAACTTCTCTCGGCGTAGTCGTCGTATCGACCAATTTGCCTTCTTCATACTTCAAACGGGTCGTGGACTGGCTGACGTTCTGGGTAGAGCTGGCCTCGACCAGTTTGCCTTTGTCGTAGCCAATGCGAGTAGTGCTGCTGGCTTTGTCTTCAACCTGGTAGAAATAATAATTCTGCGACTTCGAGTCTCTGGTCAGCGCCAGCTCAGTTCCGGGACTGAGACTCTTGTGATAGGAAGCGCTGAGGCTGGACGTCTGGCTCTGCTCGACAGACCTGTCTGTGCTTGAGGTGCCTTTGCTCTGCGTCGTTTGTGAAGCCTGATACGAGAACTTGTCCACCTCGCCAGGGCGCACCGGGTTGAGGTACAGGCTGGTCTGCGTCAGCGAGGCGCTGAAATCGGCAAGCCCTGTGAGCATCGAGCGATCAATGCTGTTCAGATTGGAACTCGCTGTGCCGCTGAGACTCTTGGTCGTGCTCTGCAGTGACGAGAACGCATCTTTGAACAGCGCCATCAGGTCCTCGTCACCTTCGCCACGGCTTTGCGCTGCATCAAATTGTTCAAGGTAGCTTTGCACTGCCTTTGCTTGCTGTTGCGCGTTGCCAAGGATGGCACTGTTGTTTTTGACGCTCAGTTGAACATTGCCGGTTGGCCCGCTCATGTCGACTGATTTGGCTTGCTCATCAGCCTTGAAGCTGAGTGTCTGGTATTGATCCTCGCCGACTTTCAGGCGTGCGCTGAGCTCGATCGAGGAAAACATATTCGGATCAAGCTGAGCGAGGTCGCCCAGGTTCAGGCGTGGCTTGCCTGCAGTCATGCCATCAATGGCCCCCTGAAACGAACCTGCCAGAGACGCCAGCGCCTCAAGTTCGGAATCATTGAGCTCACCGCCGGTGACATCAGCACTGACCGCGACACCGTCATCCTGACTGCTCAGGTTCAGCGTGATGGTCGCGCCGCTGGTGGTTTTCAGGGTCAGCGTGAAGGTGTTATCCGCGTTGCCGTGTAGTTGCGCCTGAGCGGATTTAATCGCGCTGGCGTCTTTCACGTCGCCCGCGGCTGATTTGACCAGCGACTGCGAGATTGAGCTTGCGCCGCCTTTTGCCAATTGTTCCAGCAAGGCCGCGCCCAGCCCCTGAAAACGCCCGGCGGTCGCGGAAGTCGACATGTTGCCCGTCATCGCCACAGTCACGGCGTCGCGCACATCCTGCTCCAGGGTGTACACCGGCGCCGTATTGGACAGCCCGCCACGGATTGAATAGACGGCGGCATCGGCAACCTTGGAGTCCACACCGAGCATGACCACGGACGCCGGCGAATTGGCGAGTGTCGGGGCAGTATTTTCGGCGGTCACCGGCACTGTCGTGGCAGTCAGACTGGGCGTGAGCGGGGAATTGGCAGTGACTAACGAGATAGAGGTCATAACGCTTCCATGCTGGCTTAGTTAGTTTTGTATCTACTTTGTAGCGGCCGTTGACATGGAAACTTTAGAAAGTACCCCCACGGGAAAGTCTCCAGCGGGGAAGAGGTATTCAGCCCTGACGCTTATCAGGTAGGAGGCAACTTGTTGGCGAGTGTTTGACGCGGTAAATGCGGCCAGACGCCTCGCGAACAAGTTCGCTCCTACCGGTTAGCGCTGTGTGGCGGTGCAGCGTTTGCTGCAGACGAAGATTCTGTGTCTGTTCGAGCCGCTACTCATTAGGCTCATCGGTGTTGATGTACTTCGGCACTTTGGCGAGTGGCAAACGGCGAGCCTGTTCAATGCTGATGCCTGGACGATTCGGCAAGGGTTCGAGTTTCTGCGTCTGACCGGTTTCAAGGCTGCGTTCGATCGCTGCCAGCACTCGTACATCGCGCCAGCCTTCATCGCCGTCAGGCTCTGGTTCGCGGTCCTGGAGGATGCAATCGGAGAAGTACTGGGTTTCACCACCAAACTGATCAACGACCGGATGCTCGTGCTCTTTCGTCTCGTCGCCAATGATGGCGCGGTAACTGATTGCAACGCCTTCGCCAAAACCAAAACACGGTGAAGCTTCGAACTCGCCTTTGGTACCGATCAACTGATAACGCTCAGTGGCGGGCAGGCTGTAACTGACGGTGAACTGCGCCAGTCGTTCTTCAGGAAAACGCAGCGTGACGCTGACGGTATCCGGCGTATTGATCTCACGCCCCGGTGTGTGGATCGCTACGGCATGCACTTCAAGGGGTTCTGCATCGAACAGGTTACGTACGGCGTTGATCGGATACGGACCCATGTCTGCCGCCGGACCTGCCCAGTAGCCGCTTTGCATACGGTGATTCTTCGGGTCTGTGGTCTGCGCAAAGGTGGCAGTGAACAACCTCGGATCGCCGATTTCACCGGCGCGGACCCGGTTGATCATCTCCACGGTGCCCGGCTCGAAATGCAGGCGGTAAGCAATCATCAGCTTGGAGCCCGAGCGCTTGGCGGCTTCGGTGATCGCGATGCAATCCTCTTCGCTGGTTGCCATGGGCTTCTCAAGCAGCACATGGATGCCGGCTTCCAGTGCCGGTACGGCGAACTCTCGATGACGAAAGTTAGGCGTGGCCAGGTAGATAGCGTCGATTTCACCCGATTTGAGCAAGGTGTCGAATTCGTCGTAGTGATAGCTTTTCAGGTCGTAAAGCTCGGCCAGTTTGTCGGCTTTGATCGGGTCGCCAGTGACCAGTGCAGTCATCACCGAGTTATCAGTCTGATCGACGCCGGGCATGAACGCCCCTTGAGAAATCCAGCCTCCGGCAACCACTGCGTAACGGATTTTGCCCTGTGCATCTGGCATGAGATAGCCTCCAGAATCGCCCGGCGGTATGCCCGGCACGTATAGAAGGGGCACGCGCAGACGCAGTAAGTTCAAACAGATTGTCCGTTGGATCAGGTTGCGGAGGGCGGCGACGGCAAATTGATGTCAAGCTTTGTAATACTTTTCGTGAGTAGGAAAGTGACTTTTCCGTTGTAGGATCACAGCCCGTAATAAATCTCAGGATTGTATGAACACCGTACAGGAACCTCCCGGTTGCTTTGCCTTTAACTTGAGCTTCGATCCCGCTTCCTCCTCAGGATCAGCTCGTCTGAATACCCCCTTCGATAATCCGTCTAGTGTGTCCTTTGCGGCCGACGTGTTTTTACGTCCGGCAGGCTCACCAACGTCCGTCAAATCCCGTCTGCGAGAGATTCAATAGTTCTATGGAATGGATAGCTGATCCCACGGCCTGGCTTGGCCTGCTCACTCTGATCGTTCTGGAACTGGTGTTGGGCATCGATAACCTGGTGTTCATCGCGATTCTCGCTGACAAGCTGCCTCCCGAGCAGCGTGACAAGGCGCGGGTCATCGGCCTGTCGCTGGCGTTGATCATGCGCCTTGGCTTGCTGGCGAGCATTTCCTGGATGGTGACCCTGACCGCGCCGCTGTTCGAACTGTTCGACCACAGCTTCTCGGGGCGAGACCTGATCATGTTGTTTGGTGGTGTGTTCCTGTTGTTCAAGGCCACCATGGAATTGCACGAGCGACTCGAAGGCCATGTTGCCGAACGCACCAGCAACAGCACGTACGCCAGATTCTGGCCAATCGTTGCGCAAATCGTGGTGCTGGACGCCGTGTTTTCTCTGGATGCGGTGATTACCGCCGTGGGCATGGTCGAGCACTTGGCCGTGATGATGATTGCCGTGATCTTCTCCATCGGCCTGATGATCATCGCCAGCAAACCTCTCACCAAGTTCGTCAACTCGCACCCGACCGTGATCATGCTGTGTCTGGGCTTCCTGATGATGATCGGCTTCAGCCTGACCGCCGAAGGCCTGGGCTTCCATATTCCGAAGGGTTACCTGTACGCGGCAATTGGCTTCTCGATTCTGATCGAACTGTTCAACCAGGTCGCTCGCAAGCGTCGCAAGAAGTCCTTGCACGGTGCGCGGCCTATGCGTGAGCGCACGGCTCACGCGGTGCTGCGCCTGTTGGGTGGTCGCAAGCTGGACGCCGATGAGGTGGGCGAAGAAATCGCCGACATGCTTGAGGGTGAGCAGACCGAGGCGGTGTTCCATCGTCGTGAGCGGGTGATGATCAGTGGTGTGCTGCAACTGGCCGAGCGTCCGATTCGTTCGGCCATGACACCGAGAGCCGAGGTGGATCTGATCGACGTGTCGGACGACCCGGAAACGGTGCGTACCAAGCTGATGCATTCATCCTATTCGCGCCTGCCACTGATTCGCGAAGGCCGCGTGGATGAGCCCTTGGGCTTCGTGCACAAGAAGGAGTTGCTCAAGGAGCTGCTGGCCGGCAATGAGCCGAACCTGGAGTTCATGGCGCGTAAAGCAATTAACTTGCTGGAAAGCTTCACGATCCTTAATGCCCTGGAGCAGATGCGCAAGGAGTCGACGCACATCGCTTTTGTGATCAACGAGTTCGGCGACTTTATCGGCTTGTTGACCATGACCGACATTCTGGAGTCCATCGCCGGTGAGTTGCCGGACGCCAGTGAAATAGAAGGTCCGGATGTGGTCGCCGAGGAAGACGGTTTCATTGTTTCCGGAGGTCTTAACCTGAGCCAGGTGCGTGAGCGGGTCGGGTTTCAGGCCCATGCGACTGAGGACTATCAGACCCTCGCGGGTTTGGTGATGAGCCTGCTGGATCGCTTGCCGAGGATTGGCGACAAACTCGACTGGGAAGGCTGGGACATGACCGTTGTGGGTGTCGAAGAGCGACGTGTTACACGGGTTCTGTTGCGCAAGCCAGAGTGACCGGCTCAAGGTAGTTAAACTCCGTAGTTGCTGGGGAAGCGCGAGGCAGAGGCCTCGCGCTTCAGCATCAGCGGGGCTGATAATCAGTATCTGTAAGGGTGGTTTTTCATAAGGCGGTTGTGAATTTAGATTGGCCCCATCACTTCGAAACAACTATTGGAGCCACATCATGAAACGCACTATCGCTTTGAGCTTTGCCCTTTCGATTCTGACCGCAACCAGCGCTTTCGCCAGCACATCGCCCATTCAGGCAGTGGCTGCGACCACTCAGGTTGCTGATCGCGCTACCACCGCAACCCCGGAAGTCCGTGTTGCCGGTGCCGGTAACAAGACCTTCGACCGCGTTGAAGTCAATCTGGACAAGAAAGTAGTGGTTGCAGAAAACCGCAAAGAATTCGGCTCGCAGTATCAGCGTTATTGATTGCGAAGCCTGAATAGCAACAGCCCGGCTAGCCGGGCTTTTTTGTGCCTGGCAGAAGGGCTTGTAACGGCCCGAAATTTGAGGTGTTGGTACCTGTGGGAGCGGTGCTTGCCCGCGATAAGGCTGGACACGGTTCGCTCTAGATTGCGTCCAGCCTTATCGCGGGCAAGCACCGCTCCCACAGGTTACGTATTTATATCAGCGCCGACGCCTCAGCGATCCCGCAAACTGCGCTCCATCCGCGCCAAGCCTTCTTCCAGCAGTACTCGTGGGCAGCCAAAGTTCAGCCGCACGAACTGCTGGCAATCGTCACCAAATTCCACTCCGGCACTGAGCCCGACCTTGGCGTGTTCGAGGAAGAATTGCTGTGGGTCATCCAGGCCCAGCGCGGAACAGTCCAGCCAGGCGAGGTAGGTGCTTTGTGGCAGGTGCATGACGACGCCGGGCAGGCGGGATTTCACCGCTTGCGCGAGATAGTCGCGGTTGGCTTGCAAGTAGGCATTGACCTGGCTTAACCAGTCCGCGCACTCGCTGTACGCCGCACGGGTGGCTTCCAGGCCCAGCACGTTGACACTGTCGACCAGCCCCAGGCGACCAGCGTTGAAGCGTTTGCGCAGAGACTCGTCCTGAATCACGGCAAAGGCGGTCTTCAGTCCGGCAATGTTGTAGGCCTTGCTGGCCGACATCAGGGTGACGGTGCGCTGGGCAATCTGTGGGCTCAGAGAGGCAATGGGGATGTGCCGACGGCCGTCGAAGAGAATGTCAGCATGGATGTCGTCTGAAATGATCAGTACGTCGTGCTGTACGCATGCTTCACCGATCAGGTGCAATTCTTCGCCGCTGAATACCTTGCCGAGCGGGTTGTGCGGATTGCTCAGTAACAAGGCGCCTGCATTCGCCAGTTTGCTGTTCAGCGCTGCGATATCCGTGTGGTACTCGCCATGGGCGTCGGCCTTGAACGGCAGTTCGATGCGCGGTTGCTGCCAGTGATTCGGTGCGTGAGACAGTGGTGAATAATTCGGCGTTTGCAGGACGACGCCCGAGTTGGCCGGAACCAGTGCGTTGAGCGCCATGTTGAAGCCGGGCTCGACACCGGGTAGAAACACCAATTCTTGAGGCTGAACACGCCAGCTGTAACGCTCCCAGAGGTAGTCAATCACTGTCTGGCGCAGGTTGTCCTGGGCCACGCCGTAGCCGAGCAGCGGATGCGCGAGTCGTTTCTGCAGCGCCTGAATGATCGGCTCGGCAACCGGGAAGTCCATGTCCGCGACCCACATGGGCAGCACGTCGGCGGGGTACAGACTCCACTTCTTGCTGTCGGTGCCGTGGCGTTCGAATACGGTGTCCAGGTTGATCGTCATTTCAGTCTCTACAGGCGGGGAAGCAAGGGCGACAGGTTAGCTGCGCCTATCGCATCGGTCCACCGCCAGTGTCGAGAGCACCCCGATAGCTGATCAAGTCAGCGCTGGTTCTTGTAAGCCTTGCCGTAGTGTCGCTCCAGGCGTGCCTGAATCAACTCCAGTCCAATGGACAGCAGCCAGTAGATCAGTGCCGCAGTGGTCAGCATTTCGATATAGCGGTAGGAAGACCGGCCATAAGACTGGGCAAGGAACATCACTTCCCAGACCCCCATTACCGAGATCAGGGAGGAATCCTTGAGCATCGAAATGAACTGGCTGGTGGTCGGTGGAATGATCGTGCGCATCGCTTGCGGCAGGGTGATTTGCCAGAACACCACAGTCGGACGCATGCCCAGCGCCGCTGCGGCTTCGCGTTGCCCAGGTGAAACACCGATGATCCCCGCCCGAAAGATCTCGCTGAGGTATGCGCCGTAGTTCAGAGACAGGGCAATGATGCCCGCGCTGATCGCGCCCGGCACCACGCCCAGTTGCGGCAGACCGAGGTAGATCAACAGAATCTGGATCAGCAGCGGCGTGCCACGGAAGAACGACGCGTAAAAACTGGCGATACCAAACGCTACTGCACTGTTGGACAAGCGCGCCAGCGCCGTGGCGAAGCCCAGTATCAGCGACAGCCATATCGAGCAGAAACACAGGAAAAGGGTCAGCGCCGCGCCTTGCAGGAAGCCGTTTGGCGCCAGATGCAGCCCGACCAGATATTCCCATTTCGCGGCAATGATCGAGAACTTCAGGTCGAAGCTCATGAAAAACGCGATGCACAGACCCAGCATCACCATCCAGGTGAGATACAAGCGCGTTTTAAAGCCGAACATTCGCAGCAGACGCGAAGATCCGGCGTTCAGGTCCGGCGGGGCAGGTTGATGCTGGCTCATTGGGTAATGTCAGAGCCGATCCATTTCTGGGAGATCTTGCCCAACGTGCCATCGGCCTTGAGTTCGGCAATGACTTGGGTGAGCTTCGCGTCCCATTCAGCATCGCCTTTTTCGGTCGCGATGACATTGGGTTCGGCGTAAAGCGTGTCGCCAGCGATCTTGAAGCGTGGATCCTGATTGATGCGCTCATGTGCTGTGATCAGGTTGGTGACCATGGCGTCGAGACGCACACCTGCGCCCAGTGCCAAGTCCTGGAAAGCCACGGTTTCGTTGTCGTACGGAGCGGCTTGCACAGCGTCAAACGGGTAGCTGATCGGCTTGTCTTCAGCCCCTTCAATCACCAGATCCTTGTTCAGGTAAGCCTCGTAGGTCGAAGCGCTGATAACGCCGACTTTTTTGCCGGAAAGGTCTTTGGCGGACTTGATCGCGTCGTTCTTGGCGTTGACCACAATGACCGCTGGCGACTGATAGTACTCAACCGGAAAGTTGAACACCTGAGCACGGGCCTGGCTCGGTGTCATCGAGCAGATGCATACGTCATAACGGTTACCCCAGTGGCCTGCGGCGATAACGTCCCAGGATGGCGTTGCCAGTTGCAGTTTCACGCCCAGCTTGTCGGCGACGGCTTTTGCCACGTCAACGTCAAAGCCATCCAGCTGGTTTTGCTCATTGAGGAAAGAAAACGGTGGGTAGTTCTCCATCATCACACCGACCATTTCACCTTTTTTATTGATTTTATCCAGCGTCGCACCCGCCATTGCGGTAGAGCAGACGGACAGCAGGGCAAGACTCAAAGGCAAAACAGCACGTAAATTCATCACATCACCGAATAGATCGAATACAAATAATTGGTATATATTTAAACGCGATATTAAAAATGTCCTTAATTATTAATTGATCTATATCCCTGTGCTTTGGTTATAAGCCAGGGTTTCGGGTTTATAGACTGTCGACGTTTCCCACTCATTTACCCGTTATGTGCATGCTCGTGACGGGCGTCCAGTTTCAGGAGTTCCCATGTCTGCAACCCATAAAACAGTCCCTCTACGCCTGCTCGACGGCGGCATGGGGCGGGAGCTCATGCGTATCGGTGCGCCATTTCGTCAGCCTGAGTGGTCGGCGTTGGCGCTGATTGAAGCACCGGAATTTGTCTTCCAGGCACATCAGGCCTTTATCAACGCCGGGGCGCGGATTATCACCACCAACAGCTATGCGCTGGTGCCGTTCCACCTGGGTGAAGAACGCTTTAAAGCCGCTGCTCCGGCGCTCTCCGAATTGGCGGGCGAGCTTGCGCGCAAGGCTGCAGTAGAGGCTTTGCAGCCAGTTCAGGTCGCCGGTTCGTTGCCGCCTGCTCTGGGTTCCTATCGCCCGGATCTGTTCGATCACGATCAGTCCGTCGCGATTCATCGCCTGTTGATTGAGGGGCTGAAGGCCAGTGTCGACGTGTGGCTGGCTGAAACCCAGAGCTCGATCGCGGAAGTGCGCGCGGTACGTGAAGCGCTAGGCAAGGACGAGAAGCCGTTGTGGCTGTCGTTTACCCTTGAAGATGGTCAAGACCATGGCCCTCGTTTGCGCTCCGGCGAAACGGTTGCTGAAGCGGCGGCGGTCGCCATCGAGTTGGGTGCCCGTGCGGTGCTGTTCAACTGCAGTCAGCCGGAAGTCATGGCCGCCGCGCTGGCGGCTGCGCGTGAAGTGATTGAGGCAGCCTCAGCGCAGATCGAGTTGGGCGTGTATGCCAATGCGTTTCCGGTGATGGAAGTTGAAGAAGAAGGCGCGAACGACACCTTGCACGACATCCGCGAAGACCTGGGACCTGACGCGTATGCCCAGTGGGCGAATACCTGGGTAGAGCAGGGCGCTTCGGTGATCGGTGGCTGTTGCGGCATCGGGCCGGAGCATATCGCCGCGTTGCGCAATCATTTCAAGTTGGTGTAGGACTCAGCAGACAGCCCCGTGACCTGTAGGAGCGCGCTTGCCCGCGATTCGGTCTGTCAGTCGATGAATGTATCGTCTGCACTGACGCAATCGCGGGCAAGCGCGCTCCTACAGGTAAAAAGCGTTCCAAATCAGACTCGCGTTGCTCGTGAGCTACAGGTACTTCCTCGCCTCGCTGTTGGTGGTTGAACCAATCAATCCCCGCGAATGTACTGCTCCAGCTGTTCGATCAGGCTGGCTTGCTCGGCGATGGCCTCTTTGACCAGGTCGCCGATGGACAGCAGCCCCAGCAGTTGACCCTCTTCCACGACCGGCAGGTGGCGCAGGTGGCTGTCGGTCATGATGCCCATGCAGGTCTCTACGCTTTGCAGGGAGTCGACGGTGATCACCTTGTTGCTCATGATCGCGCTGACCGGGGTGCCCACCGAGGAGCGGCCTTGCAGGACCATCTTGCGCGCGTAGTCGCGTTCACTGACGACGCCTACCAGTTTGCCGTTGTCCACCACCGGCAAGGCGCCGATGTTTTTCTCGGCCATGAGCCTGAGGGCATCGAGCACCATCTGGTGCGGGGAGATGGTGTGGACCTGCTGATTGGACGACGCCTTGAGCTTGAGCAGTTGTGCAACGGTTTTCATTTGTTGTTCTCCCGTGACGACCCGAGGCGGCGTAGGGCGGCCTGACAGTCTGCCAACAGCATCGTAGACCGCGCCTCACAGAGCAAGCTGCAAAACCACATCAAGGCATTAGAAAAACGCTATTTGTGCAGAATCGCATGCTGGATGTCGTGCAGAGGCATGATGCGCTGCGCGGCATTCAGTTTGATCGCTTCCTTGGGCATGCCGAACACCACGCATGAGGCTTCGTCCTGGGCCACCGTGGAACTGCCCGCGTCGAGCATTTCCTTGAGGCCCCTGGCGCCATCGTCTCCCATGCCGGTCATGATGATGCCGGTGGCGTTCTTGCCGGCAAATTTGGCCACTGAGCGAAACAGTACGTCGACTGAGGGGCGATGCCGGTTTACGAGTGGGCCATCCACTACTTGCACGTGATAAAACGCGCCGCTGCGGGTGACCATCATGTGCTTGCCGCCCGGTGCAATCAGGGCAAGGCCTGGCAGGATGCGGTCGTTGTTTTTCGCCTCGCGGACCTCGATCTGCGACAGCCCGTTAAGGCGTTCTGCGAAGGATGCGGTAAATTTCTCCGGCATGTGCTGGACGATGACGATGCCGGGACACACCCGAGGCAAGGCGGTCAGCACTGCTTCAAGCGCCTGGGTGCCACCTGTGGAAGTGCCCAGTGCGACGATTCGCTCGGTAGTCTGGGCCATGGCATGACCCTGTGCAGCAGGCAGAATCGCATCGGCGCTCAGGCGCGTTGCCGGCGTCAGCACCGGAGCGGGGGCTGCGCGTCTGCCCAGGTTTCTGACGTTTGCGTTGGCGGCGGCGCGAATGGCCCCGACCAGTTCTGCGGCGGACTCCAGCAGAAAGTTCTTCAGGCCAGTGGTTGGTTTGGTGATGACCTCCACGGCACCGGCCGACATGGCCTGCAGGCTGGTTTCCGCGCCTTTCTGGGTCAGTGACGAACAGATCACTACCGGAGTAGGGCGCTCGCTCATGATTTTCTTCAGAAAAGTAATGCCGTCCATGCGCGGCATTTCCACGTCGAGCACGATCACGTCCGGCCATTCTTTGGCCAGTTTATCCATGGCGAAGATCGGATCGGAGGCTGCACCCATCACATGGATGTCAGGTGTGTCGTTAAGGATACCCAGCAGGACCTGACGAACTACCGCAGAGTCATCGACCAGCAGTACGCTTATTTTTTTCGTCGCCATGTTCCGTGCTTGTCCTTATTGGTTTGTGCCTGACCCATACGTGTCCGTTGCACAGGTCGAAGATCACATTACGATAGCCTGTGCTGCCCATGTCCTGTGCAATCAGGTCCAGGTCATAGCTGTCGGCAAGCTCCAGCGCCGCACGAATATTCATCCGCGCAACGTCGCTGTAATGCACGCCACGCTTGTGGTGAGGAAACATTTCGCCGCCACCGAACAGCTTGAGTTGATAGTCTTCTGGCGCAGTACGGTGTGCTTTGGCGTGCTCGATGAACAGCTCGATCGCTTCGTCGCCGTACTTCCCGTTGAGTTCACCACACCTGCGGTTTCGGCTAGGCAGCATGAAGTGGCACATGGCCCCAATCTTGCGCACCGGATGCCAAAGGGTGATACCCACGCAGGACCCAAGGATCGTGCGAATGCGGGTTGGGCTTGTCGCGAAGTGAAAGTCACCTGGCGCCAGAAAGACTTCGTCGACGGTGGTGTTCATGGCTTGCGATAGATCGAGGGTGCTACCAGTTTCAATGCATCGCTGACGCCGTTGAGGCTTTCGGAGTGGCTGACAATGAAATACCCGCCGGGCTTGAGGCGCGGGAGCAAACGGGCTACAACCTTGATCTTGGTCTCCTGGTCAAAATAAATCATCACGTTACGAAGAAAGATCACGTCGAATTCGCCGAGTTCCGGCAGAGCCTCATTTAGATTGACCTGAATAAAGTTGACCCGGTTGCGCAACCCTCGGTCTACCAGGAACGTACCGTGCTGATTACCGATGCCTTTGAGGCAGTACTTGTGAAGCAAAGGTACTGGCAGGTTGGTGGCGCGCTCCATAGGGTAATGCCCGGCGCGGGCCTTGGCCAGTACCTGGCTGCTGATGTCCGAACCAATGATTTCCCATGGCGTGGTGCCCAGGCTTTCGGCCAGGGTCATCGCCAGACTATATGGCTCCTCGCCCGACGAACTGGCCGCACTCCACACGCGAAAAGTCTTGCCCGGGGTCGCTTTGGGCAAAACGTTCTGGCGCAGAAAATCGAAGTGCTTGGGTTCACGAAAAAAGTACGTTTCGTTGGTGGTGAGCAAGTCCAGCGCAACTTGCAGTTCGTCGCTGCGCTGGCCGCTCATGATCAGCTTGAAGTACTCGCCGTAGCTTTCCAGCCCATAGTGCTTGAGTCGCTTGAACAAGCGACCCGCGACCAGTGCCTTTTTGGCAGGCGACAGGCTGATGCCTGCGGCCCCGTACAACCAGGACTGAAACTGGCTGAATTCCCTGTCGTTGAGCATTGTTCCGTTCACGATATCTGCTCGTCCCTGATCAGCGCTGTTCGGTGTCTATAGCCGGAATTTGATCGACTGCCGCCAGACTCGACATTTCGTCGATGGACAGCACCTGATCAACTTCCAGAACGATGACGAACTTGCCATCGACCTTGGCCATTCCGCTGATGAAGTCAGCACGGATCTTTGCACCGAAGCTCGGTGGTGGCTCGATTTGCGAAGCGGGGATGTCCATCACCGCTGACACTGTGTCCACCAGCAGGCCGATGTCCTGTGACTGGCCGTCCGCTGTATTGGCTTCGATGATGACCACGCAACTGCGACGGGTAATCGTCGAGTTGGGGCGGCCAAAGCGCGCCGACAGGTCCACTACCGGAACCACCGCGCCGCGCAGGTTGATCACCCCGCGGACGAAGGCCGGCATCATCGGTACGACAGTGAGATTGCCGTACTCGATGATTTCCTTGATGCCAAGGATGCCGATGGCGAACATCTCGGTGCCGAGCATGAACGTCAGGTACTGCTCCTGTTCCTCAACGACCGTCACGTTTTGTCGCGTGGTAGCGATTGCGCCCATGTCTGTCTCCTTTCAAGGCAAGCGAGTGGGTGGATCCGCTCAGAATCGAGTGAATTCGGATTCATCCGGAGTGCTTGCCATGTTGTACGCAAACGATTTCTGTTGCGCTTGCGGGGCAGGGCGAGACGGCTTGCGGCTTGACGTGCCTGAGTTGCTGTCAAACTTTGCAGGCTGATTAGCGGCTTTCGGCGCAGCGTCCAGAGTGAAGAAGCTCATGGCCTGTTGCAGTTGTTCGGCCTGGCTACTCATTTCCTCGGCTGTGGCGGCGAGTTCTTCGCTGCTCGATGCGTTCTGTTGCGTAACCGAGTTGAGCTGGGTCATCGCAGTATTGATCTGCGCGACACCGGCGGCCTGTTCTTCGGAGGCCGCGCTGATTTCCTGCACCAGGTCCGAGGTCTTGTTGATTGATGGCACCATTTCGTTGAGCAGGTTGCCGGCTTTTTCTGCCATGTCGACACTGCTGGAAGACAGTTCGCCAATTTCCTGCGCGGCCACCTGGCTGCGCTCTGCCAGCTTGCGCACTTCAGCAGCGACGACAGCGAAGCCCTTGCCGTGTTCGCCCGCACGTGCGGCTTCGATGGCGGCGTTGAGTGCCAACAGGTTGGTCTGGTAAGCGATGTCATCGATGATGCTGATGCGCTGGGCGATCTTTTTCATGGCCACAACGGTCTGCTGTACGGATTCACCACCGTCGGTGGCTTCCTTGGCGGCCTTGCTGGCCATGCCGTCGGTGACTTTGGCGTTCTCGGTGTTCTGGTTGATGCTGGCACTCATCTGTTCGATGGAGGCGCTGGTTTCTTCAACGCTGGCGGCTTGCTCGCTGGTCGCCTGGCTCATGGACTGAGCGGTAGCGCTGACTTCTTCGGAGGCGCTGGCCAGATTGTCTGCCGCGTTGCGCACTTCACCGATGATGTGCGAAAGCTTGCCCACCATGTTTTGCATGGCATTGATGACCATGCCGGTTTCGTCTTTCGATCCGGCTTCAATGCGCACGTTCAGGTTGCCTTCGGCCAACTGCTCGGCAACCGAAGCCGCTTCTTTCAATGGGCGGGAAATGATCCGCGAGATGAACAATGCCAGACCCAGGCCGATGACCAGCGCAGCGATCAAGACGCCGATGATGGAGACCCGCGCACTGTCGTACAGCGCATCACCGCGCAGACTGGCAGCCTCCGCACCGGCATCGTTGTACTCAACCATTTTTTGCAGGTCGCCGGTGACCAGATCGAACTGGCGCTTGGACTCGCCAGCGAGCATCGCACGCGCTTCATCTTCGCGGCTCTGGTTGGAAAGGGACTGCAGGTCTTTGCTGACTGCGAGGTAACTCGCCCAGTCATTTTTTGTGACGGTGAAGAGGCGGCGATTCTCATCGGTGCTCAGCAGTTTCTCGTAGGTGTCCAGGCGAGTTTCGAACTGCTTTCTTTCGGCAGTTGCCTCCAGCGCAATCGCATTCTTGTCATCGATGGACTGTGCCGCCACATGACGGTTTTCCTTGATGCGATAATTCGCGGCGTAGAAGCGCATGGCAGATGCTGCACGCATGGACGGCATCCAGTTGTCGCGAATATCGCTGGCGGTGTCGTTCACCTGGCCCAACTGGATGATGGAAAACACGCCCATAACTGCGGTGAGGGCGAGCACCGTGAGAAATGACGCGATCAACTTTGTGGCGATCTTCAGATCGTAAAACCATTTCATCGGGTGTTACCTCCATGGAAATGCATGTGCATCAACGGGCAGTGGCTGGCGATTGGGCTTGATTGGCGGTGTAGCGTGTTTCTAGATGTACGATTTGGCTGAGCAGGGCCGGGACGTCGAGGATCAACGCCACCGCGCCACTGCCCAGAATGGTCGAGCCGCTGATGCCGCGCAGTGCGCCGAACAGCTTGCCCAACGGTTTGATAACGGTCTGGAATTCACCCAGCAGGTCGTCTACGACCAATCCCGCCTTGTGCTCGGCATAGCGCACCACCACCACGTTCTGGCGACGTGCGGGAGGACCGTCGTGCTGGAAGTGGTCACGCAGATACACCAGGGGCAGAACTTCCCCGCGCAGGTCCAGATAACCTTGTTCGCGGCTGATCTGACGGTCGTCTTCACTGAGTTCGATGCACTCCTGGACCATGTCCAGAGGAATCACATAAGTGGACTGGCCAATGCCGACCAGGAAGCCATTGATAATGGCCAGGGTCAGCGGCAGGCGGATGCGTATCACGGTGCCCTGGCCCGGCTTGCTGTCCAGATCGACAGTGCCGCGCAGCAAGGTGATGTTGCGCTTGACCACGTCCATGCCGACGCCACGGCCGGAAAGGTTGGTAACGGCCTGGGCAGTAGAGAAACCTGCTTCGAATATCAGGTTGTAGATTTCCTGATCGGTGAGGGTCGCGCCGGGGGCGAGCAGGCCGCGTTCCTGGGCTTTTTCCAGAATCCGGTCGCGATTCAATCCCGCGCCGTCATCGGCGATTTCGAGGACGATACTGCCCGAGTCGTGGTAAGCGTTCAGGTGCAGGTGGCCCTTGGCAGGCTTGCCGGCGGCGAGTCGTGCCTCGGCGCTTTCAATCCCGTGGTCCATGGCATTGCGCAGCAAGTGCATGAGCGGGTCGCCGATTTTCTCGACGACCGTTTTGTCCAGTTCGGTTTCGGCACCACTGATGATCAGGTCGATGTCTTTGCCCAGCTCCTGGCTGACGTCACGCACGACCCGACGGAAGCGGTTGAATGTGTCGCCGATAGGGATCATCCGCAGGCGCAACGCA
Source organism: Pseudomonas viridiflava (assembly GCF_900602065.1). Lineage (GTDB taxonomy): Bacteria > Pseudomonadota > Gammaproteobacteria > Pseudomonadales > Pseudomonadaceae > Aquipseudomonas. The sequence goes on from NZ_UWFN01000200.1 coordinate 99,072, forward strand.
CCATCAAGAATTTCCTCTACCAGCCCGGAGACTGTTGACGTCGACTCCTGCAGGGGATCGTTGTCGCACGTACGGGCGAGCAGGGTGGCGCCCGCGCTGGCAATTACCAGTTCGCCCACCAGATTGATCAGTTCGTCGAGCTTGTCAGCGTTGACGCGCACGTAACGGCCATCTTTGGCTTTGCTGTCGACTGGCTTGTCGGCGGAAACCTGCTTTTCGCTGGCCAGCGATTTTTCGCTGGAAAGTTGCGCAGGGACGCGTGGCACTGAACGCTGGTCTTCCAGCAGTTCGCCCATCGCGACCATGGCCGTGCCGTGCTCTGTCCCTTGAGAGACAAGCTCAGTGCCCGTTTCAGCCTGCTGAGTGGCCGTCGCAGCCGAATCGATTCGGGTAATGTCTACCAGGCATTCATCGCGTACAAAGTCGAAGACTTCATTGATCGCTGCGTGGGTTGCGCTGGAGTTGAAGTCGATTTCGAAGCCCAGATAGCACGACTCTGCGTCCCATGCTTCGAGGGCGGGCAGGTTGTCGGTCAGTGTCTGTATCGCAACGATTTCACCCAGGGTGCCCAGAAAACGCAGGAACGACAACGGGTCCATGCCGTTGCGAAATACGTCCTGACCGAAGCGCAGGGATAGATGCCAAAGCACCGCGTCGGAGTGCTCGGCTGGCGCGTCGCTGTCCGGGATGACTTCCGGTTCTTCGCTGTCCTTGTCGCTGTGTGCCTGATAAGCCTGCAGGGTTTTGCGCAGTTCTGCTTCGCGGGCCAGAGCGGGCGCTTGCAATTGACCGCCCTGACTGGCGACCACATCGATCAGTTCCAGCATGTGATCGCCGGATTTGAGCAGCACTGCAATCAGACCTGCATCGGCGGCGACACTGCCTTCGCGCAAGCGATCGAGCACGTCTTCGACGATGTGCGTGAAGCTGACGATAGGGTCCAGTCCGAACAGACCGGCAGAGCCCTTGATGGTATGCGCTGCACGGAAGATCGCACCGATGGCGTCATCATTGCCAGGTTCGCTCTCCAGTTGCAGCAACGACTCTTCCATCGCTTCCAACAGCTCGCGAGCCTCGACGATGAACGTTTGTAATGCCTGATCGAGGTTAATGCTCACGTTCAGCTCCTTGTCGTGTCGGCCATGGCGGCCGGGCCTGCCGTGGTTAAACCGACGGGCCCAGGCCGCTCAATTGCAGGGTTTCCAGTACAGCTTTGCTATGCCCGGTCAGCGTCAACGCGGTCCCGGCACGGGAGGCCTCACGGGTGACCATGATCAGTAGTTGCAGGCCTGCGCCGTCCATTTCGGTGATCTGCGACAGATCGATCTGCATCTGCGGCGTCGCGCCCAGCTTCGGCAGCAATTGGGCGGACAATTCCGAGGCGGTATAGATGGTCAGCTCACCGTCGATGTTCACGTGTGCCGTGTCATTGAGTATTTCGCATGCAAGCGGCATCGCAACCTCCCGGGTATCAGCATCAAGTAGCAGGCATCAAGTAGCAGGCAATCAGGGCAGAATCAGTTTGGAAACCGCTGCGAGCATCTGCGCGGGCTGGAACGGCTTGACCACCCAGGCCTTGGCGCCAGCCGCCTGGCCTTCCATTTTTTTCGATTCCTGAGACTCGGTGGTGAGCATGATGATGGGCGTGAACTTGTAGTTCGGAAGTTTTTTGACTTCCTTTACAAAGGTGATGCCGTCCATGTTTGGCATGTTCACGTCGCTGATGATCAAGTGCACTTTCTGACCGTTGAGCTTGCTCAATGCGTCCCGGCCATCACTGGCCTCGATAACGTCATAACCCGCGCTTTTCAGGGCGATGCCCACTACTTGCCGAACGCTGCTGGAGTCGTCGACAACCAATACATTTTTAGCCATGAGGCTCTCCTAGAAGAAGGTTATTTCCTGAGAATTCTGTTGTCCGGTGCTGCTGCCATGGTGCGTATCGCGCTGTTCGTCGGTGGCGTAGGTCGCCTCCATACGGGCGAGCCAGCTACGCGCGTCAATGGGCACCGCCTGGTCAGGCATCTGGGTCGCCTGCTGAAGGTGTGCGTGCAGGTCGTCGATGTTGTCTCGCACGTGGGTCAGGATCTGGCTGACCCGATCCTGAAATTGCAGGCTGACCAGCACTTCCGTCATTTCATCGCGGATGCCGAAGCTTTCCTGCTGAAGCATTTCCGCGGACTCGGCAAGGCGCTCGGTAACACTCTTGAAACGTTCCAGAACACGCTGGATGCTGTTTTCGGAGTTGGCCACCGAGTTGCTGTCCTGATCCGCACCGCTGGAGGCGGCCTGCACCAACTGGGTAATGGCGGTGTTGATGATGTCCACCTTGGCTGACATCTGCTGACCGGTCTCACTGGACTTGCTTGACAGGCTGCGTACGGCGTCGGCAACCACGGCAAAACCGCGACCGGCTTCGCCAGCGCGTGCGGCCTCGATGGCGGCGTTGAGTGCCAACAGGTTGGTTTGCGCAGCAATGGCCGCGACATCAGCCGCCATGGTGCGCAGCTCGCCGGTGTAGGCGGTGAGGTTGCGAACCTGGGCGAGGGTTTCGTCGCGGCTGGTCTGCGTGGCTTTGAGGGAATTGATCACCTGCACCAGGTCGCTGTCGCTTTGCGCGAGAACCTGCAGTGCGCCATCGTTGCTTTGCCCACCCAGATCACCCGCTGCATGTTGCGACGCATGCACTGTTTCCTGAAGCCGCGAGGAAATACCGGTGAAGCGGCCGGTCAGGGTCACAATGGCGGTTTCGGTCTGTTGCCGCGAGCTTTCTACCTGCTTGGCCCAGATGGGCATTGCACCGAGCAAGACTTCGTTGATCTGTGCATTCGATTGCAGCGATGCGCCTTCAGCAGTTTGCTGATGATGCAAGGCTGTCGCCTGGGCGATGGCAAGGAGTTTGCGATTTTGGCTGGCGGCAGCGAACAGGCCCGTGGCGACGCCAGCAGCCAGTACGGCAGCGCTTAAACCGATGTTCAATTGGGTCGGTGCCGACAACAACAGTGCTGCGCATCCTGCGACTGCAGGCACCAGCGGAAACCAGAGGAAGAGCGTTTGGCGGCCTTGACTATGAGAACTACCGTTATGGCTCGGCGTCATGGTTCGTTCCTTGAACTGCTACAAAGGATGATTTGCGAATATCTGGTTATCTGCTCGTACGACTGAGACTTTAGTCACATTTATGACGCCAATCGCTAAACACTCGGACGGGCACGCACCTCATTTGAGGGGTTTTTTTCACGATCATGTTTTTTTGACGTGTGTTTTGCCTTTATTTGCGGGGGTTTCCCTGATTTGAGGTCAGGAAAAAGCGTAGCAGCGCAATTTCAAACGCGGAAATATTTTGTCGTTAATAGACGGAACTATTTTTTGTTTTGTTGTCCTCACCCCCCACGCTCCCGATGTTTGTAAGAGCTACCGAAGGCAGCGAAGCGGTGTGTCCAACAGATCTCGTGTGCTACCGCGCGTCTACCGGGCGGCCCCACAACTCCATCACGTAGTCGACGAAGCTGCGTAGTTTGGGTGACCTGTAGCGGTCCTGGGGGTAAAGCAGATTCATCGGGCGACACGGCAACTGGTAATCAGGTAGCAGGGCGATCAGCCTGCCGTCTGCCAGGTCTTCACGCACAAGCGCGTCAGGCATCATCACTATCCCGGCTCCGGCACGCGCTGCCTTGTGCAGGCCCGCCGAGGTATTCATCGTGATCGGCCCGCTGACCGGAACCAGCACCTCGCCATCCGCACCCGTCAAACGCCAGTGTTTTTCAACCGAACTCCAGTCGTCACCCGCCGGGTAGGCAAATGCCAGGCAGTCGTGTTGCTGCAGGTCCATAGGCGCGAGGGGCGTGCCTCGGTGTTGCAGGTACGAGGGTGCAGCGCACAGGGTCAGGGTGTAATCCAGCAGTGGCCGGGCGACCAGACTTGAGGTGTGGACAGGACCCAGGCGGATAGCGGCGTCGAAACCCTGGCCGATCAAGTCCATGCGCTCGTTACTCCAGACAATGTCGAGCTTGATTTGCGGGTAGCGGCGAATGAATTCGCTGAGCGCCGGGGCAAGGCTTTCCGAGCCGAACGTGAACGGTGCAGTGATCCGTAACGTCCCCTGGGGAGTGTCTTGGGACTGCGCGGCCAACTGCTCCGAGTCCGCCACCAGCGCGAGTACATCGACACAACGTTGGTAGTACGTTGCACCAAACTCTGTCAGCCCCTGACGCCGGGTCGTACGTTTCAGCAGGCTGACCCCCAGCCTTTGCTCAAGCCCGCGCAGGTGGTTGCCGACCATCGTGGTCGACATGCCGCATTCCATCGCCGCCGCCGTCATGCTGCCTGTTTCGACCACTTTTACAAAAACCGACATTGCCTGGAGTAAGTCCATTATCAAGCCTGACTTTAAAATGATTTAAGAGATTGGCCGTTTATCCAGCTCAGGTTGCTAACGATACTGGAAAAAACCACGCCCGAGATGGAGTTTCACATCATGACCGCCACTAGCCTGATGACCACGTATCAACCCCTTGCGCTGAACTTTGTTCGCGGCTTGGGTACCCGTGTGTGGGACGATACTGGCCGCGAATATCTGGATGCGGTGGCGGGTGTGGCAGTCACCAATGTGGGGCATTCCCATCCCCGTTTGGTAGCGGCCATCAGCGAGCAGGCCAGTCTGCTGATACACACTTCGAACCTGTACAGCATTCAATGGCAGCAGCTACTGGCCGAGAAACTGACCCGGCTGGCGGGTATGGACAAGGCGTTTTTCAATAACTCCGGCGCAGAAGCCAACGAGACCGCGCTGAAACTGGCCCGACTCTACGCATGGCACAAAGGGATCGAAAAGCCGTTAGTGGTGGTGATGGACAATGCCTTCCATGGCCGCACACTCGGGACCCTGTCAGCCAGCGATGGTCCGGCGGTGCGGTTAGGGTTCAATTCGTTGCCCGGTGACTTCGTCAAAGTGCCTTTTGGGGATTTACCGGCATTGGACAAGGTGTGTCAGGCCTACGGCAATCGCATCACGGCGATTCTGCTGGAACCGATTCAGGGCGAAAGTGGTGTTCAGTTAGCCCCGCCGGGTTACCTGAAGGCTCTGCGGGAGCTGTGCAGTCGGCGTGCCTGGTTGCTGATGCTGGACGAGATTCAAACCGGTATGGGCCGTACCGGGCAATGGTTTGCTTTCCAGCACGAAGGCATCGTGCCGGACGTGATGACGTTGGCCAAGGGGCTGGCCAATGGCGTTCCGATCGGCGCCTGCCTGGCACGGGGCAAAGCTGCGCAGTTATTTACGCCGGGCAGCCACGGCAGCACCTTTGGTGGAAATCCGCTGGCATGCCGGGCTGGCTGCACAGTAGTGGACATCCTCAATGATCAGAACCTGCTGAGTAACGCCCGTCATCAAGGTGAACGGCTACTCGCCGGCTTGCGGGCAGCCCTGAGTGAACACCCGAATGTGCTGGCTATTCGTGGCAAGGGGTTGATGGTGGGCATCGAGCTGACCCGGCCTTTACCCAATCTTGCCGCGATTGCTGCCAGAGAGCATGGCCTGTTGATCAACGTGACACGGGGCAAAACGATTCGCTTGCTGCCACCGTTGACGCTCAATGAGCAGGAAGTGGATGCGATTGTGTCGGGGGTATGCAAGACGCTGACGTCGTGTACGGGGAGGGAGGAGGTGACTGCTGCGACGCACACCAGGATTAAGTCCGTACAGCCTGTAGTAAACGCATAACCTTTCGGTGCTCACCGAGGTTGCGAGGCCTGCGATGGCGGTTTGTCTGACACGCCGCTATCGCTGGCCTCGTTACCTCGGTGAGCTCCTACAGGGCTTGGGTCGCCTTCAAAGACCGAATTTGACGGGGCTTACGTCACCACTCGATAGCAAGGCTCGTAAGCCGCACCGCCGGGAAGTTTCATGCGGTGTTGTTCAACGAACGCATGCAGCAGCCGATCCAGAGGCTCCATGATTTCGTTGTCGCCGTGGATTTCGTACGGGCCATACTGCTCGATCAGACGAATGCCTTTGTCCTTCACGTTACCGGCAACAATGCCCGAAAACGCACGACGCAAGTTGGCTGCCAACTGGTGAGGCGGCAGTGAACGGCTCAGTTGCAGTGAGGCCATGTTTTCGTGGGTCGGATCAAACGGGTGCTGGAAGCCTTCATCAATTTTCAGCAACCAGTTGAAGTGGAACGCGTCATTGCGGTCGCGGCGGAACTGCTTGACGGCCTTGAGGCCTGCAACCATTTCTCTGGCCACTTCAGCGGGATCGTCAATGATGATCTGATAATGCTTGTAGGCCGACTCGCCCAGGGTTGCGCCGACAAACGCGTGCAGTTGCTCCAGATACGGCGCTGCGCTTCTTGGTCCGGTGAGCACGACCGGGAACGGCAGGTCGCGGTTGTCCGGGTGCATCAGGATGCCCAGCAGGTAGAGGAACTCTTCAGCAGTACCTGCGCCACCCGGAAAGATGATGATGCCGTGCCCGACGCGGACGAACGCTTCAAGGCGTTTCTCGATGTCGGGCAGGATCACCAGTTCGTTGACGATCGGGTTGGGGGCTTCCGCTGCGATGATGCCCGGCTCGGTCAACCCCAGATAACGACCAGCGTTGATCCGCTGTTTGGCGTGGGCGATGGTTGCACCTTTCATCGGGCCTTTCATCACTCCCGGGCCGCAACCGGTACAGATATCCAGGCTGCGCAGGCCGAGTTCGTGGCCGACCTTCTTGGTGTATTTGTATTCTTCGGTGTTGATCGAGTGTCCGCCCCAGCACACCACCATTTTCGGCTCAAGCCCCGGCCGCAGCGTGCGGGCATTGCGCAGCAGGTGAAACACGTAGTCGGTGATGCCCTGTGAGCTTTCCAGGTCAATACGCTGGCTGTCCAGTTCACTTTCGGTGTAGACGATGTCGCGCAGCGCGCTGAAGAGCATTTCGCGGGTGCTGGCAATCATCTCCCCGTCGACGAACGCATCAGCTGGCGCGTTGAGGAGTTCCAGACGGACACCGCGGTCCTGCTGGTGAATACGGACTTCGAAGCTCTCGTAAGCCTCAAGGATGGTCTTGGCGTTATCGACATGCGCGCCGGTGTTGAGGATCGCCAGAGCGCATTGGCGGAATAGCGTGTAAATGCTGCCTGAGCCGGCGGCGCTGAGTTGCTGTACTTCGCGTTGGGACAATGTTTCGAGGCTGCCTTTCGGGCTTACCGAGGCGTTGATTACTTGTCTTTGGGGCATTCTGAAATCCCTTGAAGAAATGCCGCTGAGCCAATCGGGCTCAGGCGCATCCGGATAATGAGGTCCTGCACGGCCTTGCATGAACGGAGGCGACCGGGCGGGCACATGTGAAGTTGAGCATCGTGGGGCAAAAGCCATCACCACGATTGAAACGGGTGAAAACCCGGTGACTCAATATCCTCCTTGTCTGAGTTGATGCGGTGCGGTTGGTTCTGCGCGGCCTGATCTGAACAGACACACTCATTCAACCGATGATTCAATTGAGCGTCAACTCCTTACAAGTGAGTGGCTTACAGACTTCATCCTATACCTGATCAAGCTTTACCCGCAGCCTTTACTGTCCGTCGCGGGCGGCCGCCACCAGCGCCAGCCGTTTTCCGTTTGCCAGCCTTGCGTTTGTTTTTCCAGGGCGGAGAAACTCCGGCGGGGCTTGCGGCGGTGATGACCATCCGCATGCCGATACAACGGCTGACGTGTTTGCTCATCCAGCTGGCCTGTCGGGTGACAAACTCTTCGAGGCTCATCTCGCCAGCCTGGACCATATCCAGCGCCTGCTCCCAGATAGCCGTGGTGCCTGGATCGGCAATGGCTCGGGGGACGGCGTCTATCAGACTGAACGCTGCCGGAGTCGCTGCCAGCGCTTTACCGTTCTTGATCAGGTAGCCCCTGTCCAGCAAACCCTGAATGATGCCGGCGCGAGTCGCTTCGGTGCCGATCCCGGTGGTGTCCTTGAGCTTCTGCTTGAGCAGCGGATCTTCTACCAGTCGTGCGACATTTTTCATCGCCTTGATCAGATCGCCCTCGGTGTATGGCTTGGGCGGTTGGGTCCAGAGGTCTTTGAGGGTGATGTCGGCGACCGGGTAGTCGCAACCTTCAGCCAGTCTCGGCAGTGCTTGGGGGGCGGGAGCTTCGCGGCCTTTGGCGGGGGTCAGAGCCTCGGGTAGCGCTCGTTTCCAGCCTTGTTCGACAATCAGCTTGCCCGTCGCGCGAAGTTTTTCACCGCCACAGTCAAAGTCGGCCTGCGTGCGATCGTATTCATGATTGGGCAGGAACTGTGCAAGGTAGCGGGCTCTTATCAGGGTGAAGACCGCCCGGTATTTACCCGTCAGTTGCTCAAGAGATTTGCCCGCGCCCGTGGGGATGATGCCGTGGTGGGCGCTGACCTTGGCATCGTTCCAGGCCTTCGAGCGCCGTGCTGGGTACAGGTGCTTGAGCAGTTCGCCCAACGCCGGATCAGCACGGCCCAGTGCGGCAATGATTCTTGTCGCATCGCTGTGTTGACTGACCGGCAGATAACCGCAGTCGCTTCGCGGGTAGGTGATGACCTTGTGGGTTTCGTAAAGCGACTGGGCGATGTCCAGCGTCTCCTGGGCGCCCAGACCAAGCTTTTTCGAGCAGATTTCCTGCAGCGTGCCGAGGTCGAACGGCAGCGGTGCAGATTCGCGTACACGCTCGGTTCGAAGTTTGAGCAGCCTGGCCTGACCAGCGTTGCGCATGGCCTCGACGGCGCGCTGCGCCGTTACCTGATTCAGGCAACGATCCTGGTCGTCACACACATCGGATGCCGCGCGCCATTGTGCGGTGAACGTCTGATCGGCGTGGCGAAGCTGCACATCGATTGCCCAGAACGGGACAGGGACAAACTCCGCAATGCTGCGGTCCCGATCCACCACCAGGCGCAGCGTCGGGGTTTGTACACGCCCTACGGGCAGGACGCCTTGATAACCCGATTGCCGGCCGAGGAGGGTGAACAGGCGACTCATGTTCATGCCTATCAGCCAGTCTGCCCGCGAACGTCCCAATGCCGAATGGTAGAGGCTGAAGGTCTCGGCATCGGGCTTGAGGGCATTCAAGGCCTTGCGGATCGACGCATCGTCCAGGGCGGAGAGCCACAGGCGCTGAATCGGCCCGCGATATCGACAATGGTCCACCAGTTCCCGGGCGATCATTTCCCCTTCGCGGTCGGCGTCGGTGGCGATGACCAGCTCGGATGCTTCGCCCAGAAGTCGCTTCACCGCCTTGAACTGGCTTGCGGTACGCGGTTTGACCAGCATTTTCCATTTTTCCGGGACGATGGGCAGGTCATCCAGTACCCAGCGTTTGTAGCGGGCGTCGTAGCTATCAGGGGGGGCAGTCTCAAGCAAATGGCCAATGCACCAGGTCACTGTCGCGTCGGGACCGACCCAGCAGCCATCGCCACGGCGCTTTGCGCCCAATACGGCGGCGATATCTTTGGCCTGGGAGGGTTTTTCGCAGAGAAACAGCCGCATGAGTACCATCGATTTTTACGGTTTTGATGGGGCACAGCATGAGCAGTGATGATGTTTTCGGCAAGTTTTATCTGTATGGATATACAGATAAAGTTTGTGGGAAGGTGGCTGTGCCCCTCATTGAAGCGATGGCGTGGGACCAGCAGGGCGGCATTCGGCTTCAACCGGGTAGAGGCCCGTACAGTCACCACATTTTTATCGTCAGGAATGCAGCCTTCCTGGCTAAAGCCGGTCCCACGACGGTGAGCCTTGAGCAGAGCCTGTGGGCTGCCTGCCCGTGAAGGCCAGAGGCGGCCGGTTCGGCACCTCTTAGAGGATCCGTGTAATCCCGCAAACCTTGCACCCACCGCTCTGGCACCGCTATTTTGTCCCTGTGCTTTGTGAAGAAAACACTCTTAAGGACGTTTGATGAGCTGGATGTTTCTGTTGTTCGCCGGTGCCTGCGAGATCATTTATGCGGCGGTCATGCCTCGCACCGACGGCTTTACCCGGCTCTTGCCCAGCCTTTTTTGCGGTTTCTTTATCTGTTTGAGCATGTACCTGCTCTCCCTGGCCACGCGCACGATACCGGTGGGCACAGCCTATGCTGTCTGGGTAGGGATTGGTGCCCTGGGTACGGCAATTTACGGAATGCTGGTGCTGGGCGAAGATCGCAGTGTGTTGCGGATTCTGTGTTTTTTGCTGATTCTGGCCGGTATCGTCGGTTTGAAGCTGGTGTCTGCACCCCGCTGAATACAAGCGCTCGGTGACCATTGAGCTATACCGGTTAGAACAAAACATCTAAAACAGCGTCGAAAGCCCGAAGAGTGTCCCTGTCTCGGTTTGAAGGAGCCATTTATGTTTATCCGGTCGTTGACCATCGCTACGTTGCTTGTCTCTGCAGGCCCTCTGCTTGCAGCTGACAGTGACAGCCCTCTGAACCAGGATCGTGGCAAGGCCCGGCCACTGATCGTGATTGCACCCAGCAGCGTGGATCCAACGCTGGTCAGCCTGCAAAACGCCCTCAAGGAGCCGGCTAATCAGAAAGCCTTCACTGAACGTGACATGGTCCTCTACACCGTGATCAACACCATGGGCAAGCGCAACGGCAAAGACCTCGATGCGCAATCAACCATGGCGCTTATCCGTGAGCTGAAGCTGGGCGCCAGTACCGGCACCAAGGTCATTCTGGTCGGCAAGGACGGCGAGAAAAAGCTTGATCAGTTGGGCCCCATTGGCGTGAAAGACCTGTTCACGACTGTTGATCAGTTACCCACGGAAGAAAAGGCTGCCAGCGCCCCGGCTGTGGCTGCTCCGGTGCCCGAAGCCAAACCCGGTGCGGAAAAAACCGGCAAGCCCGCAAAAGGTGCCCCTAAAACGCTTGACGATTGACTGGCAGTTGTCGGGGTTGACGATCGTCGGCCTCGACACAGGTAACGCCACTACCGACTTGTCACCCGGTCTCCAGAACCGACCAGACTTCGCTCAAAACGTTAATATGCACACCGCCAGAGGCCTGGGACTGAAGCAGGCCCGGCCCGGACGTTTGTTTTAAAGTATAGAACTCGATTTGAGCGATTTCAGACCATGAAGACCGTTGCAATTATTTTGTTTCCTGATTTTCTTCTGCTCGACATGGCCGGGCCGATGGAAGTCTTTTCAATCGCCAATCGTTATCTTGATCCTTCCAGGCACTACCAACTGACGACCGTCGGTACTCAGTCTTCGCCCATTCGTGCGTCAAATGGCGTGACCGTCACCCCGGATACGTGTGTTGAGCACGCCCCGACTTCCTTTGATGTATTACTGGTGCCGGGAGGACCGGGGTCTTATAACGACAGTCATCCGCCACTCGTGGCGTGGCTGCAGCGGGCTGCGCAGGAATCGGTCCTCTACGGTTCGATTTGCACGGGCGCGTTTCTGCTGGGGCGGGCCGGTTTGCTCGATGGCCATACGGTGACCACTCACTGGCATTACACCGAGCGCTTGATCAAGGGCTTTCCCGCAGCCCATGTGACCACCGATCAGATCTATATCAAGGACCGCCGTCTGGTGACCTCGGGTGGTGTCACGGCCGGGATCGACCTGGCGTTGGCGCTGGTCGCCGAGGATCATGGCAAGAAAGTCGCGCTGGATGTCGCCAAGGTGTTGCTGGTTGTCATGAAGCGGCAGGGCGGACAAGCGCAGTTCAGTCCGCTGGTGGCTTCAGTCGCTACCCAGGAAACACCCATCACCCGGGTGCAGAACTACCTTGTGGAGCATCTTGAAGAGAGCTTCTGCATCGAACGCATGGCGTCGATGGCTGCAATGAGCCCTCGGCATTTCGCCAGGGTCTTCAGTCGCGAAGTCAACATGACGCCGATGGAGTTCATCCAGAATGCCCGGCTCGACAGGGCCCGCAACCTGCTGGAAACCACGGCGCTGCCGCTCAAGACCATTGCCCATCGCAGTGGGTTTGGCAGCGTGCGGTACATGCGCTCGCTGTTCAGCGACCGACTCGGCCTGACACCGAGCCAGTATCGGCAGCAGTTTGGTTGAGCCTCGCGAACACGTTCGCTCCTACCCTTAGTGCGGTGTGAGCGCCTGGATGTGGGAACAGAGCTTGCTCGCGATAAGAGCACTGCGGTTTAAAGTAGTAACCCGCTATCTTTTTATTGTCCGAGTGCGGCTATGTCCTGATTGCGCACCTTGATGACCGTTGCGCTCCCCTTGCGAGGGTTGTTTGAAAGTCGACGCCTGCGAAGATACCTCAAGGAATTTTTTGCAAGGCTCGCCCTCATGGACAACCCCCCGTACGACGTTAATAACGATGCTGATCCGGCGGCATTCACCGGGTTGGGCGTCAGTCCTGATCTGCCGGTAACCGGTGGCCTGTCTCCCGGCCGCCTGGCATTGGTCAAGCAACTCATCAGCGCCGACCTGAGCAAGAAAGTTTCCGTGCCTTTTCTCGCGGCGTCCTGCGAGTTGACCCGTAGCCATTTCTCGCGCTCATTCAAGCGCAGTACGGGTATGTCTCCTCAGGACTGGATTCGCAATCAGCGCATCCAGCAAGCCAAGGAACTGATCAAGCACTCGGCGATGACCCTTACGCAAATCAGCGCCGAGTGCGGGTTTTGCGATCAGGCGCATTTTTCCCATATGTTCAGCAAAACCGAAGGGACTAACCCTGCTCTATGGCGGGGCATCGAACGCCAATCACAAGCAGCCAGCCAGCGTCACAGTTCGCGAAGTGCTCGCCACATATGGACTTTGGAAATGAACCCGGTCCCGGTCGCGACGGCCAGCGGTTCCAGGCCAAAGGATTCAAATCCGTTGTGCTCGTAAAGCCTGCGGGCTGATGGGTTGTCTTCACTGACAGTCAGTTGTACCAGCAAAGCGTCAGGCCGGTTACGTGCGTAATCCAGCGCTGCTTTGAGCAGCGTCTGGCCGTAACCTTTGCCCTGTTGTTCAGCGACGACATACATGCCGAACAACAACACTTTGTGCCGGGCCCGTTGCCGACTGCTGAAGGTCAAGCCCACAGCGCCCAGTACGGTTTCACCGTCGAGGATGCCGAACACCACTTGGCCCGCATCCTCCGCCTCATCAAGCCTGTGCTCCCACCACGACAAGGGCAGGGCGGCGCGCTCTTCAGGCGATGAGGTGAACGCCTCGGGGTGGCGTGTATACGCCTCAAGCATCAATTCCCGATACGCAGCCGCATGCCGGGCTCGCAAACGTTCAACGGTGTGCGTAGTTGACGTCTGCATCACACCACCGCAATCAGGTCAAGCTCGACCGTCGCGTTTTTCGGTAACTGATAAACGCCGATCGAGCTGCGAGTGTGCGCGCCTGCTTCGCCGAGTACGAAGAACAACACTTCAGATGCGCCATCCGCCACTTCGCTCTGCTGGGTGAAATCCTGCGCACATTGCACGTACAGGTTCATGCGCAGCAGGCGTTTGATCCCCTCCAGCGAACCGGCGCTGCGTTGCAGTAACGCCAGCGCGCGCATGGCGCAAATTTTCGCGGCCAGTTGTGCCTGGGCGAGGCTGGTATCGGCCCCGGCACGCCCCGTTACTATCACGGTGTCGCCAACCCGGGGGATCTGGCCGCTGACATAAATCTCATCGTTGTGACGAACCACAGGCACATAATTGCCACCGATTTTGATTTCGCCGTCGAAGCTGTAGCCCAGTTGCTCGGCGATCAGGTTGAAGCGCTGGTCTGCTGACATGTCAGGTCTCATGGCCAAAGTGAGGGGTGTGCGTTGGGTGACTATATCGCCTCAAGTGCCAAGGCTTGGCAAGCGATCGAAAGCGTAATCTTTGGTCGTAGTCCTCGACCTGCAGATGAGTCGCCCCAGATGAGCCAATGCCAAGTAGAATCACGCTCTTGAAGGTTTTTGAGGTTTGACGGTGGTGGAGGTGCAACAGGGCTTTATCCTGAGTCGACACTGGCGCGATACGCCAGAAGGCACGCAAGTGGACTTCTGGCTGGCGACAGATGAGGGTCCCCGTCACATTCGCTTGCCGGTGCAACCCTCCGTGGCGTTCATTCCTGCCGAGCAGCGCGCCCGTGCCGAAGCGGTGCTGCGCAATGAAACCGGAGTCGAACTGCGTGAATTGAGCCTGTGCGACTTCCGCCATCGTCCGGTGCTCGGCGTTTACTGTCAGCAGCATCGGCAATTGATGAACCTGGAAAAGGCCCTGCGCAAAGGTGGCGTGGACGTCTACGAGGCCGATATCAGGCCGCCTGAACGTTATCTGATGGAGCGCTTCATCACAGCGCCCGTGCAGTTCAGCGGCATCGCGGACAGCAACGGCACGCTTTGCGAGGCACAGATCAGGCCAGCAGAGCATTACCGGCCACAGCTGCGGCTGGTTTCACTGGATATCGAAACCACGGAAAAAGGTGAGCTGTATTCCATCGCGCTTGAAGGCTGCGGTCAGCGCCAGGTGTACATGCTGGGCCCGGCCAACGGCGATGACCGCGAAGTCGATTTCGACCTTGAGTACTGTGACACCCGCAAGCAGTTGCTGGAGCGTCTGAATCATTGGCTGGCGCGTCATGATCCGGATGCGATCATCGGCTGGAACGTCGTGCAGTTCGATCTGCGGGTTTTGCACGAGCATGCCCAGCGCCTGCAAGTGCCTTTGCTTTTGGGCCGTGGTGGGGAGGCGATGGGCTGGCGCGAGCATGGAGCGCGTAATAATCACTTTTTTGCCGACGCCAGCGGGCGTCTGATCATCGACGGCATCGAAGCGTTACGCTCGGCAACCTGGAGCTTTCCGTCGTTCAGCCTGGAAAACGTTGCGCAGACCTTGCTGGGCGAAGGCAAGGCGATCGATACGCCCTACCAGCGTATGGATGAAATCAACCGCATGTTCGCCGAGGACAAGCCCGCACTGGCACGCTACAACCTCAAGGATTGCGAACTGGTGACGCGGATCTTCGCCAAGACCGAGCTGCTGACGTTTCTGCTGGAACGCGCCACCGTCACCGGTTTGCCAGCCGACCGCAGTGGTGGCTCGGTTGCTGCGTTCTGTCATTTGTACATTCCGCTGATGCATCGCCAGGGGTTCGTAGCACCCAATCTGGGCGAGCGCATGCCCGAGGCCAGCCCCGGTGGCTTTGTCATGGATTCGCAGCCAGGCCTTTATGAGTCAGTGCTGGTGCTGGATTACAAGAGCCTGTATCCGTCGATCATTCGTACTTTTCTGATCGACCCGGTAGGTTTGGTTGAGGGCATCCGTAACCCTTCGGATGAGCATTCGGTGCCAGGCTTTCGGGGTGGGCGCTTTTCCCGTACCCGGCACTGTCTGCCCGCGATTGTGGAGCGGGTCTGGCAAGGTCGTGAGACCGCAAAGCGGGAGAACAACCAGCCGCTTTCCCAAGCGTTGAAGATCATTATGAATGCCTTCTACGGCGTGCTTGGCTCAAGTGGTTGTCGTTTTTTCGATACGCGACTGGCATCGTCGATTACCTTGCGCGGCCACGAGATCATGCGCCGCACCCGGCAGTTGATTGAAGCTCAGGGCTACACGGTGATCTACGGCGATACCGACTCGACTTTCGTCTGGCTCAAGAGCCTGCATGGCGAGGAAGAGGCAACCCGGATCGGTCGCTCACTGGTGCAGCAGGTCAACCACTGGTGGCGTGAGCATCTGCAGCAGGAATACGGATTGACCAGTGCGCTGGAACTGCAGTTTGAAACTCATTTTCGACGCTTCCTGATGCCCACGATTCGCGGCGCGGAGGAGGGCAGCAAGAAGCGCTACGCCGGGTTGGTCAGGCGCGCGGATGGTTCAGAGGAAATGATCTATAAAGGTCTGGAGACCGTGCGTACCGACTGGTCGCCACTCGCTCGGGAGTTCCAGCAGGCGCTGTATTCGCGGATTTTTCATCGCCAGCCCTATCAGGATTACGTGCGTGAGTATGTGCGTCGTACCCTGGCCGGAGAACTTGATGACTTGCTGATTTATCGCAAGCGGCTGCGGCGTCGACTGGATGACTACGAGCGTAATGTGCCGCCCCATGTTCGGGCCGCCCGGCTGGCGGACGAGCACAACGCCAATCTGGGGCGTCCGCGGCAGTATCAGAACGGTGGCTGGATCAGCTACGTGATCACGGTCGCAGGGCCGGAGCCCCTCGAAACAAGGCATGCGCCGATTGACTACGATCACTACGTCAGTCGGCAATTACAGCCGATTGCCGAGGCAATCCTGCCGTTTGTGGATGACGATTTCAGTACCTTGATTGGGGGGCAGTTGGGGTTGTTTTAGGCTATCACCCCATCTGGCCGGTGGAATGCGATCTCTTGTGGAAGCACAGACACCGCGTCTGTCCGGCCAGTCCTGAAAGATCAAGCCTGCAGGCGAACATCGCATCTCCACGGGTGATTGCATGCATCAAGTATCTCTGCGTTCGATCAACCGCTCGACCAACTCCGGCAACAACACCTCACACGACATCTCAATCTTCAGGTCCAGCAGCTCATCTGCCCGGGTCTTGCCGATGTTGATGGCAATTAGCGGCTTGCCTTGCTCGTTGATTGTTTTGCACAAACGGAACGCCGAGTAGGCCATCAGCGAGGAGCCTACCACCAGCAAACCGTCAGCCTCGGTCACGGTGGCAAGCGCTTTGGCGGCAGTCTGGGGCGCGACGTTTTCACCGAAAAACACCACGTCTGGCTTGAGGCGCTGGCCGTCGCAATAAGGACAATGAGGCACCTGAAAGCGGGATTCGAACGCCGGGTCGAGCAGGGTGTCGCCATCCGGTGCCTGAACCGCGTCAACGCCTGCGAGATAAGGATTTTGCAGTTCCATCAATTGCTGAATGGCTGCCCGGTCTGAGCGTTCGCCGCAGTCCAGGCACAGCACGCGGTGCAGGCTGCCATGTAGCTCGATAACGTCACTGCTGCCAGCCTGATCATGGAGAGTGTCAACGTTTTGCGTGATCAACCCGCTGAGGTGCTGACGGGACTGCAATGTTGCCAGAGCCCGATGTGCCGCATTGGGCTCTGCGATCCGCACCCGCGGCCAGCCCAGCATGGCCCTGGCCCAATAGCGTCGACGAGCCTCGGGGGAACCCAGAAACTCCTGGAACATCATCGGCGCTTTGCCGCGCCTTACGCCATCAGTGTCCCGGTAGTCGGGAATGCCTGAGGGGGTACTGATGCCTGCCCCGGTCAGGACCACGAAACGCTTGTGCGACATCATCGCAAGAAGCGCTTCGACCGGGGCTACTGATGGGCTGTCCAGCATGATGCGGTCTCCGCGTGGCATGAGTGGTATATGACCCGGCCCGTGCGAATGGGTGCCCTTCGAGTAATTCTCAGGGTCTGGACATGACCATCAAACGCACCGCCATCAGCGCCAGTACGCTGGCAAGCAGCCTTGGCTGCAGTCTGCCCAAGCGCTTTTTACCAGCGAACCAGCGCTTGATGGTACCTCCGAATGCGCCCAGCGCCGCGTGGAATACGAACGCTATTGCCGTCAGTACCAGGCCGAGGAGGATCAACTGCTCGGCGATCATGCCCTTGGACGGTGTCACGAATTGTGGGAGGAAAACAATGAAGAACAGCAACGCCTTGGGATTGAGCAAGCTGTTGAGCATGGCCCTGACGAATACTGTGCGCAGCGAAACCTGATTATCGATGTGGCTCTCGCCTAGCTTGCCGCCTTGCAGGGCTTTCCAGGCCATCCACAACAGGTAGACCGCTCCGACATAGCGAATGATGTCGAAAGACGGTGGCCATGCAGCGACCAGGCCGGTTACGCCCGTTGCGGTGAGAACCGTCAGAACGGCATCCGCGGCGCTGATCCCCAATGCAACCGCAAGGCCGCCGCGCCAGCCATAGGTAAAGCCGTGGCTCATGACAAACGCCATGTTCGGGCCGGGAGTTATCAGCAAAAGCATGACTGCGCCGCAGAATAAAGACAGTGTTTGAAGGTCGATCATGAGCCGCTTCCCAGCGTTGAGTGGTGTAAATCGACGGTAGCCGATCGCACTCAGGAGGCTGCGCTACAGTTGCTGGCGATTGTTGTGCAACAGTTCTACGGTTTTGCCTTTGTCGGTCTGAAATGAGAATCTCGCTGCCCATCTATTTTCAGAGCAGGCAGTGATGAGTCGTTATCCGTTCAAGCAGGTTGATGTTTTCAGCCGTCAGGCCCTGAAAGGCAACCCGCTGGCGGTGGTGCTCGATGCTGACGGTCTCGGTGATGACACGATGGCGGCGTTCGCCCACTGGACCAACCTCAGCGAAACAACTTTCGTGCTGAGCCCGCAGCACCCGGAGGCAGATTATCGGTTGCGAATCTTCACCACTCTGGACGAGCTGCCATTTGCTGGCCATCCGACGTTGGGTAGCTGTCATGCCTGGCTCGAAAGTGGCGGGCAGCCCAAGGGTGAGGAAATCATTCAGGAGTGTGGCATCGGGTTGGTGCGCATTCGGCGTCAGCACGGGCAATTGGCGTTCACGGCACCAGCGCTGTTGCGCTCGGAACCTGTAGACGCCGCTTTACTGGAGCGGATCCGCTCGGGCCTGGGCTTGGCGGGCAGCGCGATTCTGGAGGCTCGCTGGGTCGATAACGGCGCTGGCTGGTTGGCGCTGAGGCTTGCCGATCGGGCCAGCGTACTGGCGCTGCAGCCCGATTATGCGCAGTTGGCCGGGCTGGCCATTGGCGTCTTCGCGCCTTGGGATCCACTGTCCGATGGCGAAGACGCGCAGTTCGAGGTCAGGGCTTTTATCGCCGGAGACGGTATGCCGGAGGATCCGGTAACCGGCAGCCTCAACGCGGGTATCGCCCAATGGGTATTGAATGACGGTTTGGCGGCGGATAGTTATGTCGTGAGCCAGGGCACGGTAATGGGCAGGCAGGGCAGGGTCCACGTGCAACGTCTGGGTGATGACATATGGATCGGCGGTGATGTAGTGACCTGCATCGAGGGCTGCGTGCAGTTGGAGTGAGGCGCAGTTCACGAACCGGTGGGAGCGCCCCGTCGTCCGGACGCAGCGCTGCTGGGAGGGTGCTCTTATCGGGCTATAGATGATGTGCTGGGACGAGAATGTCTGTTGGAGCGTGGCTTGCCCGCGAAGAACGATAACGCGGTGGCGTTTGACGCGCCGAGTCGGCGCGATCGCGGACAAGCCACGCTCCAACAGGTCCCGTGGCTGCTGCGCAACTGCGCGGCATCAGGGACCTCGGACGATTTCCCAAAGAACATGCATTTCAGCCCGAGGGCTGTGTGTCAGCCAGGAATCAATACGATGGGCGCTACAAGGAAGGACTGGCGCTTCATAAATCCAGCGCTTCCCGTGTCCCAACCCCATCCACCAGTCGCATCAGCCCTAACGGGTTACCGTTTTTCAATGCGTCGGGCAGTAACGAGTCGGGGTAATTCTGGAAGCAGATCGGGCGCAGGAAGCGGTTGATGGACAAGGTGCCGACCGATGTCCCGCGGGAGTCGGATGTTGCCGGATACGGGCCGCCATGGACCATCGCGTCGCTAACTTCTACACCGGTTGGATAGCCATTGATCAACAGCCGCCCAGCCTTGTGTTCCATCAGCGGCACCAGATCCGCGAACGCTTCGAAATCTGCCGGCTCGGCAATTAACGTCGCGGTCAACTGGCCTTGCAGACTGAGCACGGCTTTTTGCAGTTGTTCGGCGTCTTCAACCGTGACGGCAACCAGCATCGGCCCGAAGACTTCATGTTGCAGCGAGGTATCGCCATCAAGCAGCAATGCCACGTCCGCTTCATACAATTGCGGGTAGGCCTGGTTGCCTTGTTGGACCTGTCCGGCGCGATGGTGCATGCCTGGATGGCTGGCCAGTCTGCCCAAGCCGTCGGCGAAGTTGCACAAACCACCGGCGTTGAGCAGGGTATGCGGCGCATGGGCGTTGAGCAGATGGCCGAGCTTGTCCAGGAAATGGCTGAACTGCGGCGAGCGGATGCCGATCACCAAACCCGGCTTGGTGCAAAATTGCCCGCCGCCCTGAACGACGGAGGCGGCCAGTTCCGCAGCAATTTTTTCGGCACGCACTTCAAGTGCTTGCGGCAGCACCAGTATCGGGTTGATGCTCGACATCTCGGCAAACACCGGGATGGGTTCCGGGCGTGCTGCGGCCATGTCGCACAAGGCGCGGCCACCGCCCAGTGAACCGGTAAAGCCGACAGCCTTGATCGCCGGGTGTTGCACCAGCCATGCACCGACGGTGCCGCCATAGATCATGTTGAAGACGCCTGCAGGCATTCCGGTCTTTTCTGCGCCGCGAATAATTGCCAGTGCGGCCCATTCAGCCGTCGCCATGTGCCCCGGATGGGCTTTGAATACCACTGGGCAACCGGCGGCCAGTGCGGCTGCGGTATCGCCCCCAGCGGTGGAAAACGCCAGCGGGAAGTTACTGGCGCCGAACACTGCAACGGGGCCTAGGCCAATATGGTATTGGCGCAGGTCCGGCCGGGGCAGTGGTTGACGATCCGGCAAGGCCCGGTCAATACGCGCACCGTAGAAGTCGCCTCGGCGCAGCAACTGTGCAAACAAACGCATCTGGCCGCTGGTGCGCGCCCGTTCACCCTGGATACGGCCGGGGGGCAGGGCTGTTTCACGGCAAACCATGGAGATGAATTCGTCGCCCAGTGAGTCAAGTTCGTCGGCGATGGCGTCGAGAAAACTCGCCCTTTGCAGCGCGCTTGTGGTGCGGTAGGCATGGTAAGCACCGGCGGCGGCGAGCGCGGCAGCGTCGACCTCATCGCGGGTTGCTTCTATGAAAGATAGTGGCAGTGCTTCGCCGGTCGTTGCATCCAGGCTCTGCAAGCTTACCGAGCCTGCTGCGCTGCGCTTGCCGTTGATGAAGTTGTGTCCGAGTAGAGCGGTCATGAGGCCTCCGGTGTAATTCGGTAAGAGGCCGTGTAAGCGGATCGACGGCCCGGCAGGTTTTCAGCACTGCAAGGTAGTCGAAGATTTGAATGTGTGCCCGCTATTATGAGGCGAACAGGGGATGTCTGGCGGGTAGTCAATTCAGTCAGACAAGCCAGATGCTACAGGCAAGGCCGCAACGGCTCAGGGTTTGCCTGAGTGCTCATCTGTGTCAGACAAGGTACTGATCAGGCGTTTGATATCTTCCTGAACGTCGGGTGGCAAACCATCCAGTTCGCTCAGTACTTTGGTTTCAGCTGCGGTTATGGAATCAATGGCCAGCAACTCCCGGGAGCCAGTGATCACATACAGGACGTCGACGCCTGACTTGGCGACAGCCCTCAGGTATTCAGCATTTGGAAACCGGTTGCCTCTTTCGTAAAGCCCCTGAGCATTGGCTTCAACCCCGCCAATGACACCCAGGTCGCGCTGGGAAAGACCCAGTCGCTTTCTTTCCGCTTTGAGTCTGGGGCCCATGCCTTCCATTTGAGATGTCCTGATGCTGAGCCTCGGTGTAAATAGGTCAGTTATGCAATGAGTGATGACGCAGGTTAACAGAAGCCTCCGGGGTGTGAGGGGTTTGATCCTGGCGTGTGACCGATGGGGGCCTCACTGCGCGGTGTTGCCGGGGCCTCGTGCAATACGTTTACCGGGTCTGGTCGCCACTTGGCTGGCCTGACCGTCGCGCTGCTTGCCGGTCCTGGCTTCGCTGATCAATGCCGGGATCAGCGGGCCTTCAGGCAGGTTCTTCCAGAAACGGCTCGGTAAGTGACCCTGCATAACTTTCGGGTTCAGGCGCGCAGGGTTGAATATATGGCTGTAATAGGTCAGCCACAGCTCGCCACCGGGATCATCGGCATTGCGCGCCAGTTGTTGCCACTCAGCAGGGCAGACCCGCTGGTGAGTCAACTGTTGGCCGTCGTAGTACACGCCGTCCCTGGGCGTTGCAATCATCCAGCGATGCTGGCCCATACGGCCGATGAAGTGCTGGCTGGCGCTCAAAAGAATGTCGTGGGCGGGTTCGTGCCACGCGACGTAGTGAGGCTGAGCGACGGATTCCGGCAAGTCCGCAGCAGGCAGTGCGACAAAGCGCAGAAACGCATGCAGGTGATGAGCTTCGCGGCTGACTTGCTTGATCCTTCTGTGTAACTCGCTGCCCAGCTTGTCACCGGCAAGCATGGCGGTACGATCGCCATGGCTGACGCGCCACAACACTTCGTACAGCAGGCTCCAGCGCTGGTCTCCGCGATACTGCGCTGCGTTTTCCAGCAGCTCCAGCAGTGCCAGCGGGATGCGCGCCTGAAAGGGCCCCTGTTGTTCGGGATAACTGTGATCTGAGCCGAACAGGTCGCTGGCTTCGCTGGACGTCCAGCTGACCTGGCTTGGATCGACTTCATGGCTGAGCAGCCAGCGTGCCTGCTGGCGCCAGTTGTCGAACAGATCATCACACTCCAGGCAAATCATCCCCACAGTCCCATTTGCTGAGGTGCCGGACGATCACGCAGGAGCATGTGCAGCGACTCACTGCTGCTTTCTGCCTGCGACGGATGGTAGTCGCACGTGACGATGAATGGCTTGGCCTTGGCCAATACGCAGCGCATGCGGGTCAAGTCTTCGTAACGGATTCGCCGCTGTCGACGCAGCTCCATCAGGCGCTTGGTCGTGCGAATACCAATACCGGGAATGCGTGCAATCAGCGACGCGTCGGCACGGTTCAGGTCCAGTGGGAACAAGCTGCGATTGTTCAGCGCCCAGGCCAGTTTCGGGTCGATATCGAGCGCCAGATGGCCCGGCCCCTGAAACAGTTCGTTGACCTTGAAGCCGTACCCGCGCAACAGGAAGTCGGCTTGATACAAGCGATGTTCACGCATCAGTGGCGGTGCCGCCAGTGGCACACTTTTCGGGCTGTTGGGGATCGGGCTGAACGCTGAGTAGTAGACCCGGCGCAGGCCGTAGTTACCATAGAGCGACTCGGCACTGCTGAGGATGGTGCTGTCATCGGTCTCGTCGGCACCGACGATCATTTGTGTGCTTTGCCCGGCAGGTACGAAGCGTGGTGCGCGGGGTTCGTTGAGAACAGTCTGTTGCCCGGTATGGATGGTCTGCATGGCCTGTTTGATCGTGACCACGTTTTTTTCCGGTGCCAGGGTTTTCAAGCCGTCGTCAGTGGGCAGTTCGATGTTGACGCTCAGCCGGTCAGCATAGCGGCCCGCCATTTTGATCAGCGCCGGGTCGGCGTCCGGTATGGTCTTGAGATGGATATAGCCGCGAAACTCGTGGACCTCCCGCAGCAGTCGAGCCACCTCGATCAACTGCTCCATGGTGTAGTCCGCCGAGCGAATGATGCCGGAGCTGAGGAACAGCCCGCTGACGCAATTACGCCGGTAGAAGTCCAGGGTCAGGGTAACCACTTCTTCCGGGCTGAAGCGGGCACGAGGTACGTCGCTGGAGCGACGATTGACGCAGTATTGGCAGTCATACAGGCAGAAATTGGTCAGCAGAATCTTGAGCAACGAGACGCAGCGTCCGTCTGGCGTGTAGCTGTGGCAAATACCCATGCCGTTGCTTGATCCCAGCCCGGTCTTGCCCTCCGAACTGCGCTTGGGCGCGCCGCTGCTGGCGCACGAAGCGTCGTACTTGGCAGCGTCAGCGAGGATGCTGAGCTTGTCGATGAGCTGCATGGGAAACTCCGGTACTGTTTGTATGTACAGTATAGGGTTGGCTCGTGGGATGCAATGTCCTGTGGTCGGGAGAATGATTTCGCTTGCGGATCAAACTCTGTAGGAGCTGCCGAAGGCTGCGAAGCGTTGTATCTCACAAACCGCATCGCAGCCTTCGGCAGCTCCTACAGGTCCGATGTTCGAAGCAAGACAGCGCAGCACCAATGACCCGGGGCAGCTCATACAAGACGCTTGAACTACATACCCTGACTCCCGCGAATCAGATCATAGGCCTTGCGTGCGAGCGGGTTGACGGTGTTGGGTCTGATCCACAGGTGGTAAGTCACATCCGGCAGGCGTGGCAAACCGTCGTTTTCTCCCAGTACGCGCATGTCCGGGCCGAGCATTTCCATGCTTCGCGCAGTGACACCCAGTCCGGCACGGGTGGCGGCTTTGATACCGATCAGGTTGGACGCCAGGTACGCCTGTCGCCACGGAACATTGGCGCGTTCCAGAGCCTCCAGTGCATAGCGCCGATAGATGCTCGGTTCGTCCACCAGAATCAACGGCAAGGGTTCGCCGGGCACGTGGATGTACTGCGCGGAGCAGATCCACCACACCGGAGAGGTGCGCAGCGCAAAGCCTTCAAGGTCCGGGTCTTCGCGGGTCGAAATTACCATGTCTACTTTGCCGCGATGCAGATCGTCCATCAGGAACGGGCTGCGGCCTACGTCGATTTCCAGGCGCAGGCGCGGTGCCGAGCGGGCGATGTGGCTGAGGATTGGCGGCAGGATGGTGTCAGCGATGTCATGAGGCGAGCCAATGCGTAGCACGCCACTCAGGCTGTCTTCGCGCAGGGAGTTAAGCGCTTCGTCATTGAGTGACAGCATTTGCCTGGCATGGCGCAGCAACTGGCGACCTGGCTCGGTGAGCTGTTTCTGGCGGCCCTGCTTCTGGAACAGGCTGACACCCACTTGCTGCTCCAGACGCTGCATGTGCTGGGTCACCGAAGACTGGGTACGTGCCAGTTGTGCGCCCGCTTCGGCAAAACTGTGGTGGTCGACCACCGCAATGAACGTACGCAGCAGTTCCAGATCGAGGGTCGTACTGGGAGGAGTGTTCAACATGTGAATACGGCTCGGTCATATCAATCAGATAGCGCAATACATTACGGACTTTTATGTAATCGCGATGAGTGTTTTAAGAGATTTCGGCGAAAGCCCTGTTTTACGAGCTTATAGCGTTTGTGTCTAAAGCGGGAATACAGAAAGTTATAACCATATTTGATATTTGAATTTCCGTTAATCGCTGGCGCTACCTAGGATGCCCCACATCAGGTCGGGGGACGCCGACCATCAGCCAGGGAATGAACCGGGAATGACTATGCCTGACACACGCACGCCTGCATCACGTTTTCTGCCTGTCATGTTGGGCGCTTTGGTTTCGCTTGCGGTGACCGGTATGGCGCAGGCCGATGCAACGCTGGACAAAATTGAAGCCCGGCACAAGCTGGTGGTCGGTGTGCTGCTCTCTGGTGGGCCGTTCGGCTCTATCGATCCTGCCAATCAAAAGCCGAAAGGCTTGAACGTTGACCTGGCAGAAGACATCGGCCGCCGTCTTGGCGCTGAAGTTGAACTGGTGCCGGTACTGCCCGCCAACCGCGTGCAATTCCTGCAGCAGGGCAAGGTGGATCTGTTGATTGCCAACATGGAGTGGACCGCTGAACGCAGCCAGATTCTGGGGTCGGTACCCACACCTTTCTATCGCGTCGGCGGCACTGCGGCGGTCTTGAAGGACAGCAAGATCAACACCTGGCAAGACCTCAAAGGCCAGCCGGTGTGCACCTCCCAGGGCAGCAGCTACGTCAAACCGCTGACTGAGTTTGGTGCCGAGCTCAAGGCATTCAAAAGCTCTTCCGAATCCCTGCTGGCGCTACGCGGTAACAACTGCGTGGCTGCCGTACACGACTCAACGCTGATCAATCCGCTACTGGCGAATAACCCGGAATGGAAGGGCTACCGTGCCATTGCTCCGGAGCTGAACCCTGCACCCTCGGTGATCTGGACGCGTCAGGGCGAAACCGATACCCAGGCCAGGCTCGACAGCATCGTCAAAGACTGGCACCGCAGCGGTTTTCTGATCGAGGCTGAGAAACGCCACAACATCACTCCGGCATCGCCTGCGCTGGTTGAGCTGCATGCGCAGTTCAAGGGCTGATTAGCGGGCTCTTCTGTTGGAGCTGCCGAAGGCTGCGAAAGCGGTGTGCCTGGTGCAACCCCTTCGCAGCCTTCGGCAGCTCCTACAGAGGCATTATTCTGTCGGTAAGGACTTTCCATGAACACCTTCTTCACCCGTAAAACCCTGACAGCACTCGGGCTGATGCTCTGCGCCGGGCTGGCTCACGCTGACGCGACGCTCGACAAGATCCAGCAGCGCCACAAGATCAGCATCGGTGTGATTCTCAGCGGGCCGCCATTTGGCACCATCGATCCGAAGACCGGCGAGCATCTGGGCTACAACGTCGAGCTGGCCAAAGGCATTGCCAAACAATTGGGCGTCGAGCTGGAGACGGTCTCGGTGCTGGCGCCCAATCGCGTGCAGTTCCTGCAGCAGGGCAAGGTTGATCTGTTGATCGCCAACATGCAGTACACCGACGAGCGCGCCGAAATTCTCGATTACGTGCCGACCCCCTATGAAGAAGTCGGCGGTGCTGCACTGATTCGCAAAGGCGCCGGGATCAGCACGTGGGAAGACCTCAAGGGCAAGCCGGTGTGCGTGTCCCAAGGCAGCAACTTTATCAAGCCATTGCAGGAAACCTACGGCGCGCAGATCAAGGCGTTCCGCAGCCAGTCCGAATCGCTGTTGTCCCTGCGTGGCAACGGTTGCGTGGCGGCGGTACATGTCAGCCCGACCATGCACGCGCTGCTCAGCGACGCCGAGTGGGCTGACTATGCGATTCCATTGCCGAACGATCTGATCCCGTCCAATTCGGTGATCTGGATTCGCAAGGGCGAACATGATGTGCAAGCCAGGCTCGACGCCATTGTGCGCGACTGGCATCGCAGCGGCTGGTTGATCGAGGTAGGCGAACGCACCGGCATGGCACCGTCTCAAGCCTTGCGTGACCTGCATGAAAAATTCCGTAACGCCGCGCCGTTGGCCGTCAGTCAATGAGTGCAGCCCTGTTCCAGGCGTTACAGCAACTGCTGGGTGTCGGTCATGTGCAGAGCGGTGATGAGACCGCCGCGCAATTGACCGACAAGCAAGGCCGTTACGTTGGCCGGGTGGTGGCGATAGTCCGCCCGGCTGATACCGAACAGGTCGCAGCCGTTGTCCGCTTGTGTGTTGCTCATGACTCACCCGTCGTGGTGCAGGGGGGCAACACCGGTTTGATGGGCGGCGCGACACCCGATGCCAGCGGCACCGCCGTGCTGGTATTGCTGGATCGACTGAACCGCGTGCGCGCAGTGGACACCGATAACGATACGTTTACCGTCGAGGCCGGCTGCATCCTGCAAAACCTGCAAGAGGTGGCGCGTGAAGCCGGGCGTCTGTTCCCGCTCAGCCTGGGCGCGGAGGGCAGTTGCACCATCGGCGGCAACCTGGGCACCAACGCGGGCGGTACTGCCGTACTGCGTTATGGCAACACCCGTGAGTTGACGCTGGGGCTGGAAGTGGTGACTGCCGAGGGCGAAATCTGGCATGGCCTGCGCGGTTTGCGTAAGGACAACACCGGTTACGACCTCAGGGATTTATACATTGGCAGTGAAGGTACGCTGGGCATCATCACTGCCGCTACGTTGAAACTGTTCCCGCTGCCGAAGGCTCAGGCAACGGCGTTTCTGGCGTTCGACTCATTGGCGCAAGCGGTGGGTTTTCTGTCGCATGCCCGCGCTGGATTTGGCGCAAGCCTGACGGCATTCGAGTTGCTGACGGCTGATTGTCTGGCGTTGCTGCGCGAACAGTTTCCGGACGGTCCGCAGCCATTTTCCAAGGCAGCGCAACCCTGGTTTGCACTGTTGGAACTCTCTGATAACCACAGCGAAAGCCACGCCCGGCAATCGTTTGAAGAGGTGTTGGGCGCTGCATTCGAAAGCGAATTACTGGCTGATGCTTTGATTGCCGAAAGCCTCGCCCAGAGTGAAGCCCTGTGGTTACTGCGCGAGAACATGAGTGACGCGCAGAAACGCGCCGGTCGCAACATGAAGCACGACATCTCCGTGCCGATTTCCCGGGTGGTGGAGTTCGTTACTTACACCGACGCCTTGCTACAGGCGCATTTCCCTGGCGTACGCAACTTCACCTTCGGTCATCTGGGCGACGGCAACCTGCATTACAACGTCGCCCACCCGCTGGATTCGACGGCTGAAGCGCATATGGCCAATTACGCTGCCCTGAGCCTGCTGGTGCACGACAGTGCCCATGCTCATGGCGGCTCGATCAGCGCTGAACACGGCATCGGCCAGCGCAAGCTGGACATGCTGTCGCGCTACAAAAGCCCGGTAGAACTGGACCTGATGCGTCGCATCAAGCGGGCGCTGGACCCGAAAAACCTGCTCAACCCCGGCAAAGTCCTGGTGGTTGGCGAACAGGGAGAAGCGCCATGAGTGTGCGTCTGTCAAAACGCGTACAGCGCGTCACGCTGTCGGCCAATGCCGCAGCCAAATCACGAGTCACCGCTTTGCGCGAGGCGGGGGTCGATATCCTCGACCTGACCACCGGTGAGCCGGATTTCGATACGCCGGAACACATCAAGCAGGCCGCCTATGCCGCCATTGCAGCGGGCGATACCAAGTACACCGCCACCCCCGGCGTGAAAGCTCTGCGGGATGCCGTGCAGCGTAAGCTCAAGCGGGAAAATGCGCTGGAATATCCGTTGCCCTCCATCGTGATTGCCAACGGTGCCAAACAGATTATTTATAACGCCTTTGCTGCCACTCTGGATGACGGTGACGAAGTCCTTGTGCCAGTGCCGTACTGGCCGTCGTTCCCGGACAGCGTGCGCTTTAGCGGTGGCGAACCGGTGTTTATCGAGTGCCCGCTGGAACAGGGCTGCAAGCTGACGCCGAGCCAGCTGGAAAGCCACATCACCGAGCGCACCCGCTGGCTGATTCTCAACGGCCCCGGCAACCCGAGCGGCGCGATCTACAGCGAAGCCGAATTACAGGCATTGGCTGACGTGCTTCGACGTCATCCGCAGGTCCTGGTCCTGCTGGACGAGTTGTACGAGCACATTCGCTTTGATGGTTGTCAGGCGTTGAACCTGCTCAACGTCGCCCCGGATCTGCAATCGCGCTGCCTGTTGGTGGGCGGAGTCTCCAAGACTTACGCCATGACCGGCTGGCGCATCGGCTTTGGTGCTGGCCCGCAAGAGCTGACCACCGCCATGACGGTGGTGCAATCGCAATCCACTTCTGGCGCATCGTCAGTCGGGCAGGCGGCAGCGCTGGCCGCATTTGAAGGCGGTTTGGGTTTCCTGCCAGAGCAGGTTGCGGCGTATCACCAGCGCCGTGATGTGCTGGTAGCGGCATTGCGCGAGGTGGACGGGCTGCAGGTTCTGGAGCCTCTAGGCGGATTCTTTGTGTTTGTCCGCTGCGCCGGTTTACTCGGTCGTTATCGTCCGGACGGCCAGCGTATTGACAGCGACGCCGATGTGGTCGACTGGTTGCTGGAGTCAGGTGTCGCAGGCGTCGCGGGCAGTGCTTACGGCCTGTCGCCCTGGTTCCGCCTGTCGATTGCCACTGCAACGACTAGCGTTGCCGAAGCCGGACGACGCATCGCCGCGGCCTGCGCGCGTTTGCACAGCGAGGTGCATGCATGAGTCATTGGCTCGAATTATTCGTCCACTGGACCGCAGGGTTCGGACTCAATTACAACTTTCTGCTGGATGCCTATCAACGCGGCTCCATGGTGGACGGTGCGCTGACTACCATGCTGTTGTGCGCTTTCACCATCGTCGGCAGCTTGCTGGTAGGGGTTGTGCTGGCGGCAATGCTGACGTCGGGCAAAACGTATCTGGCAACCCCGGCGCGGATATTCATTGAGGTCACCCGCAACACGCCAACACTGGTTCAGCTGTATTGCGCGTTTCTGGTGTTGAACATGTTGCTGACCCAGGCTGTTGGCGCGGCCAACCCGCTGACACCGTTTGCCTGGGTGGTGATCGTGATTTCCCTGCACAAGGGCGCGTTTCATGCCGAGGCGTTACGCGCCGGTATCGAGGCCGTGCCATCGGTGACCATGGAGGCTGCCAGCTCGCTGGCGTTCAGCAGCCGTCAGTTGTTGTGGAATGTACAACTGCCGCTGGCCCTGCGGTTCGCCTTGCCGTCCCTGATCAACAACCTGATCGATCTGGTGAAAATGACGGCAGTGGCATCTGCCATTGCGGTTGGCGACATCACTTACGCGGCGATCATGATCTGGACCCAGAGCGATAACGTGCTGGAGCTGATGATTCTGATTCTGTCGTTCTTCGGCTTGCTGAGCTTCTTCGTCAACTGTGTAGGTCGCGCCCTCGAAGCGCGCCTGAGGATGCCTGGTTATGGCCACTGATTCTTCCACTGTGGCTGTGCCGCTGGCCTGGCCGCGCCGCCACATCGGCAAGCTGGCGCTGCTCGTTGCGGCAGTTGCCTGGCTGATCTTCGCTGCTCCGCAAAGCCCGGTGTTCATGGCGCTGGTGCAATGGTCGCCAGCTCTGGCCAAGGGGTTCGGGCAAAACATCCTGATCAGCCTTGTTGCGATCGGTCTGGGCACGCTGGCAGGTCTGTTGATTGGTGCGCTGGCCTTGTCGCCCGCCTGGATATTGCGCCTGCCTGCCCGGATCTGGGTGCAGGTCTTCCGTAATGCGCCGTGGCTGGTGCTGATCTACTTCACGACGTATGTGTTCCCGTTCGAGATTCACATCGGTAACTCTTACGTGTCGTTTCCCGACTGGGTCAAGGTCACTATTGGCCTTGCATTGCCGGCGAGTGCCAACGTTGCGGAGATCTTCCGTGGTGCGATTGGCTCGATCCCCAGTACCCAATGGGAAGCCGCACGTTCGCTGGCGTTTACCCGCTGGCAGATCTTCACGTCGATCATTCTGCCGCAGTGTTTCAAGCGCATGTTGCCGCCCTGGATGAACCTTTATGCGGTGATCACCATGGGCACAGCGCTGGCCTCTCTGGTCGGCGTGCATGACGTGATCGACACCGCGCAGATCGCCAGTAACACGGTGAACCAGACCGGCTTCACCGTGCTGATCTACATGAGCCTGTTGGCGCTGTTTTTCGCCTACTGCTATCCGATTTCCCGTTTGACTCAACGTCTGGAGCGCCGTTATGCCTTCTATTGATAAAGCCTCCCAGCCACTGGTAAGTCTGCGCGACCTGCATTTGTCATTCGGCTCCAACCATGTACTCAAGGGGATTGATCTTGAGGTGCAACGCGGCCAGGCGGTGTCGATCATCGGACCTTCAGGTTCGGGGAAATCAACCATCCTGCGTTGCATTACCGGTTTGCTGCAGACCCAGCGCGGCACCATTCAGGTCGGTGCCACTGAGGTCAACACGCTGGCCACCGAAGCCGACCGTATCGAACTGCGTAAACGGGTTGGTTTCGTGTTTCAGCAATACAACCTGTTCCCGCATTTGTCGGTACTCGAGAACCTGGTGATTGCGCCACGCAAGGTGCTGGGTATCAGCCGGGCCGAAGCCGAGCAGCAAGCCCGGGCACTGCTGGCCAAGGTCCGCATGGAACACAAGGCGGATGCCTATCCTGGTCAGTTGTCCGGTGGTCAGCAACAGCGTGTGGCGATTGCCCGGGCGTTGGCCATGCGGCCTGAGCTGATCCTGTTTGACGAAGTGACTTCCGCGCTGGACCCGGAAACGGTCGGCGAGGTGCTGACCGTGATCCGTGAGCTGACGGAGGAGGGCATGACCTGTGTGCTGGTCACCCACGAAATGCGTTTCGCCGAAGAAATCAGCGATGTGGTGTATTTCACCGAGAACGGTTTGATCGTCGAACACGGCAGCGCCGAGCAGATTTTCCAGCGGCCGATCAGCGAGCGCACCCGCGAGTTCCTGCGTCACGCGCTGGGGGATTCAGGTCGCCGTCCGGCGGCACACAATGATCCGTATGTGTTGAGCAATCTGGGCCGGTACAGCATTTCTGTTTGATATTGGTCCTGTAGGAGCTGCCGAAGGCTGCGAATTCGCGGTGTGTCAGATGATGCAAATCGCAGCCTGCGGCAGCTCCTACAGGAGACATTCAAAAGACCCGCGCAGCGGGCGTTACCTGCGTGCAGTTCCACAACAACCGACTGCAACGATTATCCAGGAGTATTTATGACTATCGAAAACCGTGCCGAAGCCATCGAAAACCTTTTGCAGCAAGTGCGTGTAATCAACGACCGCGGCGTCGACCGTGCGGCGTTGCAGGAAATCATCACGCTGCTTGAAGGTCTTGCCACTCGCCATGACCTGTTTAATTTCGACACCTTTCCCTCGCCGGTCCCCGGGGCTGGTTCGACGGCTTTTCGCTATCGCCTGAACGACGATGGCAACACGCCAACGCTTTACATGAACTCGCTGTTGCCGGGCAAAAAAACCTTGCCTCATAACCATGAGACCTGGGCGGTGATCGTTGCCGTACAAGGGCAGGAAATCAATTACGTCTGGGCACGTACCGACGACGGCAGCAACCCTGAGTACGCCAGACTTGAGCTGGACAAAGAGGTCGTGGTGCAGCCCGGCACGCCGATTGGTTTTTTGGGCGAAGACCTGCACGGCATCCGGGTTGAGGGTGATACACCGACGCTGCATTTCCACTTGTACGGTCGTCCTCTGGAATCTTTGAACGGGCGGTTTGGTGTCAACGAGGAAGGCCGCGTCTTGAATTACAACGCGTCGCAGATGGAACCCTCGATCAAGGCTTATGCATGATTGATGTGCTCCCTCTGCGTGCCTGTGGCAGGGCTGGGGTAGTTGGTTAACCGGCAGTTGGTGTGTGCGATAAATAATGACGCTGTGTGACCAATATCCACGTCTCATGTATCGCGGGCAAGCACCGCTCCCACAGGTCCTGCATCAATACAACAATTTGTGAGATTCCATGAGCCAAACCATCACTCCAGCGCAACTGCAACAGTGGCTTTTCGACGGGCAGGAACTTGCCCTGTTTGATGTGCGTGAGCACGGCCAGTATGGCGAGGCGCACTTGTTTCACGGCCAGAACCTCCCATACAGCCGTCTGGAAATTGAAGCGCCTCGCCTGGCTCCCAATCCTGCGGTGCGTCTGGTGATCTATGATCAGAACGGCACTGACGTTGCCCCGCGTGCCGCTTCACGTCTTGAAGCGCTGGGTTACCAGCAGGTGCATATCCTGCAATACGGTGCCGATGGCTGGCAGGCTGCAGGTCTGCAACTGTTTGCCGGTGTGCATGTGCCCTCCAAGGCATTTGGCGAACGGGTGGAGGAGGTTAGCCACACGCCACACATTACTGCTGACGAACTGGCGCAATGGCAGGCTCGTGGCGAGCCGTTGCTGGTGCTCGACGGCAGGCCGTTCGATGAGTACCGCAAGATGACCATTCCCGGTTCCATCTGCTGCCCCAATGGCGAACTGGGTTATCGACTACCTGCCTTGGTCAACGATGAAACCACGCCGATTGTGGTGAATTGCGCCGGGCGCACCCGGAGCATTATTGGCGCACAAACGCTGATCGATCTAGGCGTGAAGAACCCGGTTTATGCGCTGGAAAATGGCACACAAGGCTGGTATCTCGCAGATCTGCAACTGGAGCATGGCAGCACCCGACGTTATCCGGACCAGGTGTCTGCGGATGCCCTGGCTAAACAGCGCGAAGCTGCCAGAACCCTGGCGCAAAAGTCCGGTATCGAAACAGTCAGCACTGCACAAGTGACCAAATGGGCCGAAGATCAGAGCCGCAGTCTGTTCCTGTGTGACGTGCGCACGGCTGAAGAGTTTGCCGCAGCGACCTTGCCCGGCGCACAACATACACCGGGCGGGCAGTTGATTCAGTCCACCGACCTGTACATCGGTGTGCGACATGCGCGCATCGTGTTGATAGATTCCGACGGCATTCGTGCCCCGATCGTTGCCAGCTGGCTACGTCAGTTGGGGCATCAGGCTTATGTGCTGGAGGATGGCGTCAACAGTGATCTGGCGTTGCCAGCGTCACCTTTGCTGAGCACCGCACAATTACCGACCATCAGCGCACTGGCAGTCGCCGACGCCTTGAAAGACGACGCCGTGGCGCTGATTGATCTGCGGCCGAGCACGCTCTTTCGCAAGGCACATATTCACGGCTCGCGCTGGTCGATTCGCCCATTGATAGCGGCCGCCGTTGCCAATGAAACACGGCCGCTGGTGTTGCTGGCGGACAGTCTGGAAGTGGCGCAACTCGCTGTTCAGGAATTACCTGGAGCGCAGCAGGCGCAGGCACGTCTGCTGGAGGGCGGGATTGAGGGCTGGCAGGCGGCGGGTTTGCCACTGGTGGACGATGCCACAAGCCTGGAAGACGCGCAGTGTATCGACTTCCTGTTTTTCACCCATGATCGGCATTCGGGCAACAAGGACGCGGCGCGTCAGTACCTGGCGTGGGAAATCGGCTTGCTGGCGCAAATGACTGAACAGGAAATCAACAGCCTTAAGCCTTTGCACGGAAAAAAGCCTGAGCGCCCGTCGGCTGCCTCTGATGTGCGTACGCGGTTGATTCACGCCGCACGCACTGAGAAGGGCGGCGGCGGGCGCGCAGTGAATGTGCCAGTGACGCGTTTGAGCACTGTGCTGTTCGACAGCCTCAGCGAGATGCGCGATATCCGTAAGCGTCGGGACACTGAACGGGTCTTGAGCTACGGCGCGCGAGGCAACCCCACGGCATTTGCGCTGGAGGATCTGGTCACCGAACTGGAAGGAGGGCATCGCACCAAGCTGTTTTCCACGGGGCTGGCGGCGACTGCACAAACCTTTCTGGCGTATCTACGCCCCGGTGATCATGTGTTGCTCACCGATGCGGTCTATGGCCCGGTGCGAAGGATTGCTTCGGAGTACCTTGTGCCGTTCGGTATCGAAGTCGGTTACTTCCCGGCCGATGGCCGCGGTCTGGAAGCGCTGTTGCAAGCCAACACCAAAATGGTCTACGCCGAAGTGCCGGGCTCGCTGCTTTATGAATTGTGCGACCTGCCAGCGATTGCTGCGTTGTGCAAACCACGCGGAATCTTGCTCGCTGTCGATAACACCTGGGGTTCTGGTTATCTGTATCGACCGCTGACGCTGGGGGCGGATATCTCGATCATGGCCTTGACCAAGTACATCAGTGGTCACAGCGACGTGATGATGGGCAGCGTCTGTACCGGCAAAGACGTGTGGCCCGCACTTGGACGAATGAGCGAAACGTTCGGCAATACTGTCAGCCCGGATGATGCCTATCTGGTTCTGCGCGGGGCGCGAACACTGGCTTCGCGGCTGGATGTTCACGAGCGTCAGGCACTGCAAGTTGCTCACTGGTTGCAGGCGCAGCCGTTGGTCCAGCGGGTTTTCCACCCGGCCCTGCCTGAGCATCCGGATCACGATCTGTTCAAGCGCGATTTCAGCGGCAGCAATGGCCTGTTGTCGTTCGAACTGGCCAATGATGATCCTGCTCAGCTTGAGCAGTTCATCGGTGCACTGCGTTTGTTCGGGCTGGGTGCCTCGTGGGGCGGTTATGAAAGCCTGATCACCGTGGCGGATGTGAGTGATCGCAATAACCCCGCTGACAGGGCGCTTAACCCGGTATTACGCCTGCATATCGGCCTGGAGAATGTGACTGCCCTGATTGAGGATTTGCAGCGGGGATTCGACGCTATCAACGTTTGATCGAGTGATTTGTTATTTTATAACACTTAGTTTTCTGGCTATGTAATACTGTAACAAATAGTTGCAGGTTACTGATTCATGAAAACACCCCGCATTCCTTCCATCGCCGGTTCGGTTCTCGCCCAGTCGGCATGGAAGAGAGTTTTGCTTGCCTTGAGCATGTTGGTTTTGCTGTGGTTGGCAATCATCTGGGCGGTGGCCATTCCATGAGCGCCGCCATCTCTCTGAAAGATCTCACCGTTGCCTACGAACGCCGGGCTGCGGTTCATCATCTCAATGGTTGCTTTGAAGCCGGGAGCCTGACCGCCATTGTCGGGCCTAACGGCGCTGGCAAATCGACGCTGATCAAAGCGATTGCCGGGACCATGAAGCCTGCTGCCGGGCGGGTCGATCGCGGCAACCTCGCCACCAAAACCCTTGGTTATTTGCCTCAGGCTGCAGAAATTGATCGCAGCTTTCCACTCAGTGTCGCCGACACCGTGGCGATGGGGGCGTGGCGCAGCATGGGTGCGTTTCGTGGCTTGACCCGAGACCTCGCCAGGCGCACGCAAGAGTCATTGCAGGCGGTCGGGCTGGAGGGTTTTGAGTCGCGCAGCATTGGATCACTGTCTTCCGGGCAGTTTCAGCGTGTGCTGTTCGCCCGATTGCTGCTTCAGGATGCCGCTGTGATTTTGCTCGATGAGCCCTTCACTGCCATCGATGCGCGCACCACCCGCGACCTTCTGGAGCTGGTGCGGGTCTGGCACGGGCAGGGCAGAACCGTCATTGCCGTGCTGCACGACATTGATCAGGTGCGCCAGCATTTTCCGCAAACCCTGCTAATGGCGAGGGAAGCCATTGCCTGGGGCGCGACTGCAGACGTTCTGAACGTTGAAAACCTGCGCAAGGCACGCAATATGGCTGAGTTCTGGAGCGCAGATGCGGAGTTGTGTGGGGTGGAAACTCTATGATTTCTCCCAGCGTGCAATGTCCTGTAGGAGTGAGCTTGCTCGCGATGGCGTCAGGTCAGGCAATCACTTTTCGGCCGGTATGCCGCATCGTGAGCAAGCTCACTCCTACAGAAAGCAGGATTCCAGTCGGGGCCCGCGTCTGGATTCTGAGGGAGCCATCATGACCCTTTACACCTTACTGATCGAACCCTTCGTCGAGTTCGGCTTCATGCGCCGTGCCTTGGTGGCGTGTCTGGCGCTGGGGATTGGCTCCGGGCCGGTGGGCGTGCTGTTGATGCTGCGACGCATGAGCCTGGTCGGCGATGCGATGAGCCACGCGGTATTGCCGGGGGCTGCATTGGGTTTTCTGTTTTTCGGTTTGTCATTGCCTGCCATGGGCGTCGGTGGGTTGATTGCCGGGTTGGCAGTCGCGCTGTTGTCCGGGCTGGTCAGTCGCCTGACCGCCCTGCGTGAAGATGCCAGCTTCGCCAGCTTCTACCTGACCTCGCTGGCGGCCGGGGTCATGATCGTTTCGTTGCACGGCTCCAACGTCGATCTGTTGCATGTGCTGTTTGGCACCATTCTCGCCATCGACGCCAGCGCGATTTACATGGTGGGCGGTATCGCTTCTTTCACCGTGATCCTGCTCGCACTGATTTACCGGCCGCTGGTTCTGGAGTGTTTTGACCCTGGATTCCTGCGTGCCGTCGGCGGGCGAGGCTCGCTGTATCACGTACTTTTCCTGCTATTGGTGGTGCTCAATCTGGTGGCGGGCTTCCAGGCACTGGGCACCTTGATGGCGGTCGGCATGATGATGTTGCCTGCCACGGCGGCACGCTTCTGGGCTACGTCATTAAGCGCGCTGGTGGCGATCTCGACCTTGGTCGCGACATTGTCAGGCCTGATCGGGCTGATCATTTCCTACCACATGGGCGTTGCCTCGGGCCCTGCGATCGTCCTGACTGCCAGCGCTTTCTATGGCTTTTCTCTGTTGTTCGGCCGCACAGGCATCTTGCGCGGTCTGCTTCCCCAATCTCATCTGGCCAACTGATTCACGCACTTATTCAAGAGGAATGTCATGAAACGATCAATGCTGTGGGGTTCAATGGCAGCCCTTGTGCTG
The DNA here is from genome assembly GCF_900602065.1 of Pseudomonas viridiflava. Lineage (GTDB taxonomy): Bacteria > Pseudomonadota > Gammaproteobacteria > Pseudomonadales > Pseudomonadaceae > Aquipseudomonas. The sequence continues at coordinate 136,521 of NZ_UWFN01000200.1, forward strand.
TCCGCTGTTAGCGTCCTGGCCCAGGCCAAGCCTCTGGAAACCGTCGCATCATTCACGGTCATTGCCGATATGGTGCAGAACGTCGGCGGCGACCGCGTGCATGTCACGTCGCTGATCGGACCCAACGGCGACCCGCATGTCTACGAACCCAGCCCGGCCGACGCCCAGGCATTGAAGAAAGCGGATGTGGCGTTCGTCAGCGGCTTGCATCTGGAAGGCTGGATGGATCGCTTGATCAAGGCCTCGGGTTACAAGGGGGAGCCGGTGGTGCTGTCGAACGGGATCAAGACCCGCAGCATGGAAGAGGACGGCCAACGCATCACCGACCCACATGCCTGGAACAGTGCTGCCAATGCGGTGATCTACGTGCGTAACATCGTTGCAGCATTGCAGAAAGCCGATCCAGCAGGCGCCGCTGTCTATCAGGCCAATGGCGAGCGCTACACCGAGCAGCTTCAAGCGCTGGACAGCTATGCCCGGACGCAGATCCAGTCAATCCCCGTTGCGCAACGCAAGGTGCTGACCTCCCATGATGCCTTTGGTTATTTTGGCGATGCTTATGGCGTGACCTTCCTGTCGCCGCTGGGTTTCTCCACTGAGTCCGAAGCCTCGGCGGCAGATGTGGGCAAGCTGATCCGGCAGATCAAGGCTGAGCATGTCAGCGCTTACTTCTTCGAAAACTCGGGTGATCCGCGACTGGTCAAACAAATCGCCGATGCCAGCGGCGCCAAGCCCGGTGGTGAACTTTACGTTGAAGCGCTGTCGCCAGCCGATGGGCCAGCGGCCAGCTATGTGCAGATGTTCCGCTACAACGTTGACCAGTTGGTGGCGGCGATGCGGGGTAAGTAAGGCTGAGGGGCGTTTATAGAACCGAATGCAGTCCGCAGAATGGATATGCACGATCTGTAGGAGCTGCCGTAGGCTGCGAAGCATTCATACTGACACACCGCTATTGCAGCCTTCGGCAGCTCCTACAGTCCAGGGTCGCCGGGTTTAGTGTTCCGAGAATTTAAACACCGTCGTCTGGGTATAGGTCTTGCCCGGATCCAGTCGTGTGCTCTGGAATTTCGGCTGGTTCGGCGCATCAGGATAGTGTTGGGTTTCCAGGGTAAAGGCACCCCAGTGCGGGTAGACCTTCCCACCTTTGCCATGAATGCTGCCGTCGAGGAAGTTGCCGGTATAGAGCTGCACGCCGGGCTCGCTGGTGAACAACTGCAGGCGACGTCCGGATTGCGGATCGCTGACTTCGGCGGCGAGTTTGCTGACGTCGCCTTTGGTGTCCAGTACCCAGTTGAAATCGAAGCCACCTTGTTTAGGCTCGGCGTATTTCAACTGCTGATGATCCGCCTTGATGTTCTTGCCGATGGCAGTCGGGCTGAGGAAGTCCATGGGCGTACCTTTGACAGCAGGCAAATCGCCGGTGGGGATCAGCTTCTCGTTGACGGGCGTGTAATGCGACGCGTGCAGGGTGGCGACTTGTTTAAGCACGTCACCATTACCCGCGCCGGCCAGGTTGAAGTAGCTGTGGTTGGTCAGGTTGAGCACGGTGGGTTTATCGGTAGTCGCTTTGTACTGGATGCGCAGCTCGTTTTTCTCGTTAAGACTGTAGGTTACTTCAGTCGTCAGATTTCCCGGGAACCCCATCTCACCGTCGGGTGACACATACGTCAGCTTGACACCCACCCAGCCGCTTTCGTTGCTGGGCTCGGCTTTCCACACGCGTTTGTCGAAGCCTTGCGTGCCGCCGTGCAGTGCGTTGGTTTTGTCGTTCTGCGGCACCTGGTACGTCTTGCCATCCAGGCTGAACTGTCCGCCAGCCAGGCGATTACCGAATCGGCCGATGGTCGCGCCGAAATACACAGTGCCGTTGTCCTGATAACCCTTCACATCATCAAAGCCCAGGACCACGTCCTCGACCTTGCCGTTCTTGTCCGGCAGCAATAGCGATTGCAGCGTCGCGCCATACGTAATGATGTTGGCTTCAACGCCGTGACTGTTGCGCAGGGTGTACTTCTCGACTGCGGTGCCGTCAGCGGTTTTGCCAAAAGCGCTGTGGTCATTGGAGAGGCTGGCCGCATTGGCAGTAAGGGTGGCGATCATCAGTGACAGTCCAAAACTGCTGAGCAGTGAAGAGGGTTTCATCGAATTTACCTTTTTTGTTGTTGTGGTGTGGGCTGCACCGAACCTTCGATGCTGGCCGGGTTCTTACGATTTGCGGGTTATTGGTCTGACTATTCATCCTTGGAAATGGCGTTAACAGGATTTATAGCCGATAAAACGATGCTTGAAAATTTAATCGTAATACTATTTGATGGTCGTATAGATTTTGTAGGAGCTGCCGAAGGCTGCGATCTGGTGTTTTTCCTGTAAAAGAGCCATCGCAGCCTACGGCAGCTCCTACAGGCAGCACCATGAGCAGGTTTGACAGCCAATCATGTGATGATTAGCCTCAAATCGCGGAAATGACCGCGTGGTGAGGCATAGCACATGAGCAGTAATTTTCATGCGTCAACAGTCGACTGGCTGGGGGCGTGGATCGCGGCAGGCAATGTGCGGCCGGGTCAGGTGTTGAAAGTTGAAGCGGTGCTGGCTGAAGAGTTGGGCGTTAGCCGCACGGTGATCCGCGAGGCGATCAAGACGCTGGTGGCCAAGGGGTTGCTCGAAGTGGGACCCAAGGTGGGGACCCGGGTGATGCCTTTGCGCAGCTGGAATCTGTTTGATCCGCAAGTGGTGGGTTGGCTGGCGCGTAGAGGTTTGCCGGAAGACTTTGTAAAGGATTTGCTCGATCTGCGCAGGACCATCGAACCCATGGCCGTCCGGTGGGCATGCGAGCGGGCCAGTGCAGAACAGATACTCGAAATTCAACAGGCTTACCTGGCTCTGGCAGCATCGGTGGCAGACATGGGCGACTACAACCTGGCCGACCGGCGTTTTCATGAGGCGGTCCTGGCTGCCAGCCATAACCGCTTCATCGAGCAAATGCTGCCAGCGTTGGGTGCATTACTGGCGGTGTCGTTTGAAGTGTCATCGGCTGTGCCGGGGGAGCTGGGTAAAACCCTGCCTTTGCACAAGGACCTTGCTGACGCCATTGCGAGCCGTGATGCAGCGAAAGGCGTTTGGGCGTGTATGACGTTGATCGAACAGGCAGCTGGTGTGATTGCTGAATCATTCGTCCGTCAGGCTTTGGCAGCAAACGGTACGACCGACTAACGTTGTTACGGCACAAGAACTGGCTACAAAACACATTAAAAAAATAAGAAAAAAGGACACTTTCATATGCAATGGCTGCCTGTTTCAGCGCACCGTTTCATGCTGGGCGAGGGCTCGTTCTGGGACGCAGAAACCCAGACCCTGTACTGGGTCGACATCGCGGCCCGGCTCGCTTGCCGCCTGTTCGAGGAGCAGTACCAGCAATGGCATCTGCCCGAGCCCGTTTCTGCTTTCATCCCTACCCGTAGAGGCGATGCGCTGGTGACAATGGCCAGCGGCGTCTACCGCCTTGATCTGGATTCTCCTGGCTACACGCCAAACCTCACGCTGGTGTGCAAAGCTGACCCGGTTGTCGGGAATCGTGCGAACGAAGCCCGTTGTGATGCCCAAGGCCGTTTGTGGCTGGGCACCATGCAGAACAACCTCGACGCGGAGGGCGGTGATCTGCCGATCACCCGACGGTCCGGCGGGTTGTTCAGAATTGACGCCGATGCTGCCGTCACGCCTTTGCTTGAAGGTCAGGGCATCGTCAACACCCTGTTGTGGAATGCCGAAGGCGATGCGCTCTACAGCGCAGACAGCCTTGACGGGGTGATCTATCGCTACCCGGTTCTGGTCGATGGAAAACTTGGATCGCGCTCTGTCTGGGCCGCCGAACATGAGCGCGGCGTGCCTGACGGCTCGGCGATGGACGTCGATGGCTACTTGTGGAACGCCCGCTGGGGCGGTAGCTGCCTGATCCGTTTTGCCCCTGATGGCAGCGTTGACCAGATCGTCGAATTGCCGGTCAGTCATCCCACCAGTTGCGTGTTTGGAGGGCCGGACATGACCACGCTGTATGTCACCAGCGCGGAACCGAGTGATGCTCACGGTCAATTCGACGGTGCGCTGCTGTCGACGGATGTCGGTATCCAGGGTTTGCCGTCGAGACGTTTTGCCGGTTAACGGGCAGCCGTCTGGTGCTGGCCGCAGATAAAAGCTTCAGAAAGGCAAGTCCAATGTCGGTGCTTCAGGGTGAGTGACACTAGGTTACATAGCAGCCATTGATAATATGATATGACTGTTTTGTTCTTGTTTTGATGTCGTCAACGTTGTCTTCGGACGCGGGATGACTTCGACACAACTCATTGCTGGACGCTGTAGCTATTCAATAAAAATAAGGAGTTAGCTATGTTGAGTCGTCACGGGATCCGTTCCCTTTGCTGTGCCGCCGTTGCCACTGCCGTGCTGGGCCTTGCTGGCGGAGTTTCTGCCGCCGAAAAGGTCAAAATCGGCTTCCTCGTCAAGCAGGCTGAAGAGCCCTGGTTTCAAACTGAATGGGCCTTTGCCGAAAAAGCGGGCAAAGACCACGGTTTTGAAGTGATCAAAATTGCCGTACCCGACGGCGAGAAAACCCTCTCCGCTATCGACAGCCTGGCTGCCAACGGTGCCAAAGGCTTCGTCATTTGCCCACCGGATGTATCGCTTGGCCCTGCGATTGTGGCCAAAGCCAAAGCCAATGGCCTGAAGGTCATGGCTGTGGATGACCGGTTTGTCGACGCCAGCGGCAAGTTCATGGAGGACGTACCTTACCTGGGCATGGCTGCATTTGAAGTTGGGCAGAAGCAGGGCGAGGCCATGGCCGCCGAGGCTAAGAACCGTAACTGGGACTGGAAAGAAACCTACGCGATCATCAATACCTACAACGAGCTGGATACCGGTAAGAAACGTACCGACGGTTCGGTTGATGCGCTGAAAAAAGCCGGGTTCCCGGAGGATCACATCCTCTTCACTGCCCAGAAAACCCTCGACGTTCCTGGCAGCATGGAATCCACCAACTCGGCGTTGCCTAAACTGCCTTCCGCCGCGAAAAACCTGATCATTGGCGGCATGAACGACAACACCGTGCTGGGCGGTGTGCGAGCAACCGCGGGCGCTGGCTTCAAGCCTGCCAACGTGATCGGTATCGGTATCAACGGCACTGATGCCATTGATGAGTTGAAGAAGAAGGAAAGCGGCTTCTTCGGTTCGATGCTGCCGAGCCCGGACAAAGAGGGCTACAACACTGCGCTGCAGATGTACAAATGGGTCACCACCGGCGAAGAGCCTCCTAAATACACGGCGATGGACGACGTGACGCTGATCACCCGGGCGAACTTCCAGGAAGTGCTGACCAAGATTGGTCTCTGGAAGTAAAACTGCGTGAGGTTCGCGCTCTGCGTTCCTCATGCCACACGGTTTCGCACTCCGGGACCCTGTAGAAGTGAGCTTGCTCGCGATAGCGGTATATCAGCGAATAAATCATCGCTTGACCCCGCGCCATCGCAAACAAGCTAGCTCCTACAGGAATAGTGTTTCGATCCTGATGATGGGAGGTTCCATGCAACCGCAAGCCACTGTCACACCCACCTCGCAACCTTTTCCCGCAGGCAGCCTGCGCTTCAACGGCATTGGCAAGACTTTTCCCGGCGTGCGAGCGCTGTCGGAGATCACTTTTGAGGCGCGTCCCGGCAGCGTTCACGCGTTGATGGGCGAGAACGGCGCGGGTAAATCCACGCTGCTGAAAATCCTTGGAGGTTCCTACCAGCCGAATAGCGGCAACTTGTCGATCGGCGAGCAGGTTTACACCTTCAAATCCACGGCAGACAGCATCAGCGCGGGGGTGGCGGTCATTCACCAGGAGCTGCAGCTGGTGCCTGAGATGTCCGTTGCCGAAAACCTTCTGCTGGGTCACATGCCCAGCCGCTGGGGCATGGTCAACCGGCGCGCCATGTTGCGTCAGGCGCGAGAGTTACTCAAAGGCCTGGCCGACGAGATCGACCCCGCGACCCGTCTCGGTGACCTGTCCCTCGGTCAGCGGCAACTGGTGGAAATCGCCAAGGCCATGTCACGCAATGCCCATGTGATTGCATTCGACGAGCCGACCAGCAGCTTGTCGGCCCGGGAAATCGATCGTTTGATGGCCATCATCGTCAAACTGCGGGACGAGGGCCGGGTGATCCTTTATGTGTCTCACCGCATGGAAGAAATCTTCCGCGTTTGTGATGCGGTGACGGTGTTCAAGGACGGGCGTTTCGTGCGCACTTTTGAAGACATGGCAGAACTGGATCACGACCGGCTGGTGACCTGCATGGTCGGCCGCGATATTCAGGATATTTACAACTACCGGCCAAGGCAGCACCAAGGGCCGGGCCTGCGGGTCACCGGGCTGCTTGGGCCGGGTTTGCAGGAGCCCGTGACCTTCGCGGTGCAAAAAGGCGAAGTGCTGGGTTTCTTTGGTTTGGTGGGTGCTGGTCGTACCGAGATGTTCCGCATGTTGTCGGGCCTGACGCGCAGCAAGGCCGGCACGTTGCAGATCGACGGCAAGAACCTTGAGCTTCGTTCTCCTCGTGATGCGATTGCCGCCGGAATCCTGCTATGCCCAGAAGACCGCAAGAAAGAAGGCATCGTGCCGCTCTCCAGCGTTGCCGAAAACATCAACATTGGTGCGCGTCCACGCCACGTGACCCTGGGCTGCCTGATTCAGGGCCGCTGGGAGAAGAGCAACGCCAAACATCAGATTCAGGCGATGAACGTCAAGACGCCGTCGCCAGAGCAGCAGATGCTGTTCCTGTCGGGCGGCAATCAGCAGAAGGCAATTCTCGGTCGCTGGCTGTCGATGCCGATGAAAGTCCTGTTACTGGATGAGCCGACCCGAGGCATCGATATCGGTGCCAAGTCAGAGATTTACCAGATCATCCATAACCTCGCAGCTGACGGTATTGCGGTGATTGTGGTCTCCAGTGATCTGATGGAAGTCATGGGTATTGCCGACCGGATTCTGGTCATGAGTGAAGGTGCCATTACCGGCGAGCTGAACCGTGACGAGGCCGACGAAGCACGTCTGTTGCAACTGGCATTGCCACGAACCCGTGGTTAAGCCAACCGGTCCGCGCTGCGATGACAGCGGTGAAAAACAAGCATGAAAAATAAGAAAGAGGTGCGTATGTCTAGCGAATCCAGTCTGACGGCTCCACGTCAGGGCCTTAACCTGCGACGTTTTATTGATGACTGGGCCATGCTCATGGCGGCGGTGGGCATTTTTGTGCTGTGCACATTGCTCATCGATAACTTCATGTCACCTCTGAACATGCGTGGCCTGGGCCTGGCGATTTCAACAGTGGGCATCGCTGCGTGCACCATGTTGTTCTGCCTGGCCTCGGGGCATTTCGACCTGTCGGTGGGCTCGGTACTGGCTTGCTCCGGGGTGATCGCCGGAATCGTGATTCGCGATACCGACAGCCTGTTTCTGGGTATCTCCGCCGCGTTGGCCATGGGCCTTGTAGTAGGGCTGATCAACGGCATCGTGATTGCCAAGCTGCGCATCAATGCCTTGATTGCGACGCTGGCGACGATGCAGATTGTCCGTGGTCTGGCTTACATCTTTTCCAACGGCAAGGCGGTTGGCGTTTCCAACGAAGACTTCTTCGTGTTCGGTAACGGCCAACTGTACGGCGTGCCGGTGCCGATTCTGATCACCATCGTATGTTTCGCGTTTTTTGGCTGGCTGCTGAATTACACGACTTACGGGCGTAACTCCCTGGCAATTGGCGGTAACCAGGAGGCTGCTCTACTGGCCGGGGTGCATGTGGATCGCACCAAGATCATTATCTTTGCCGTGCATGGTCTGGTGGGGGCGTTGGCCGGGGTAGTGCTGGCGTCGCGGATGACGTCGGGCCAGCCGATGATTGGTCAAGGCTTTGAGCTGACGGTCATTTCGGCGTGTGTGCTGGGCGGCGTGTCATTGAGTGGCGGCATCGGCATGATTCGCCACGTGATCGCGGGGGTGTTGATTCTGGCCATCATCGAGAATGCGATGAACCTGAAGAATATCGATACCTTTTACCAGTATGTGATTCGCGGTTCGATTCTGTTGCTGGCGGTGATTATCGACCGGATGAAGCGGCGGTAAAGGTTGGTAATTGCCAATAAACCTTAACGCCTGAATCGCTGGCAAGCCAGGCTCCCACATGAGGTAGCAGTCCCATGTGGGAGCCTGGCTTGCCAGCGATTCAGGCACCGCAATTCTGGGCTAACACTGCAGCCCTCCTCAAAAATCCTGCCCCTCAACAAATTAAAGTTGGCGCTCCATGCCGAACTACTTAGAATGATTCTCATTTTAAGTAGTGACCCACAGTGAGCCGTTGACTATGATGGACGTAGCAGGGGCACTCGAGCCCACCCTGGAAAATTTCTACCGCGATCATCGCAGCTGGCTGGAAAACTGGCTGCGCAGTCGTCTTGGCAATGCATGGGATGCTGCCGATCTGAGTCAGGATACGTTCGTCAAGGTGTTGGCCAGCCAGCACGGCGAACCGCTGAGTCAACTGCGTGAGCCACGGGCTTATCTGTTGACGGTGGGCAAGCGCCTGCTGATCAATCATTACCAGCGGCGCAGTGTCGAACAGGCTTACTTGCAGGCCCTGGCCAGTTTGCCCGACAACGTTATTCCGTCTCCCGAAGAGCGCTGGGTGCTGCTGGAAACCCTGCAAGCACTGGATGAACTGCTCGACGCGTTGCCTTTGCCGGTTCGCCGGGCATTTCTCTGGGCGCAGCTGGAAGGCCTCGGTTACGCGCAGATCGCTGAACGTCTGCAGGTTTCCGAGCGGACGGTAAAACGCTATATGGCTCAGGCGTATACCCACTGCCTGATGGTCGACTTATGAGCAACGTCGCGCAGGCTCGTCAGATCGCCGAAGACGCCGCTGGCTTTCTGGTCTTGCTGGAGTCCGGCAGCGCCAGTGCCGAAGATCGGGCGCGCCTGCAACGCTGGCGTGAGCAGTCCACCCATCACGAGCAGACCTGGCAAAAAGCCCAGGGCCTCCGTCAGCGTTTTTCCAGTCTGCCGCCAGAACTGGCCATGGCCAGCCTGGATCGTCCTGACCGGGGCCGACGCTCGGTGATAAAGCGCGCCCTGATTGTCGCGGCGCTGTTGCCGGCTGGCTGGTTGCTCGCGCAGCAGGCACCGGTCGCTGCATTGCGTGCGGATTTGCGTACCGCCTCCGGAGGGCGCCGGGACTTACGCCTGCCGGATGGCAGTCTGCTGCAACTGGACACTGCCACCGCGCTGAATATGGACCTTGAGCAGGGTAGGCGTTCGCTGTCGCTGATCGAGGGTGAGATGGCGTTGAACATGGCCAGCAATGTTCCGGCGATGACGATTAATACGCAGCAGGGGCAAGTGTTGGCAGACGGTGCCGAACTGTGTATCCGCCAGTTTGGGCAGAGTTGCCAGGTCTCCGTGTGGCGTGGCTCGGTGCAGCTTACGCCGCAGCAAGGCCAACCCATGCGTTTACAGACCGGGCAGCGCGCCACCATGAGTGCTCATGATGTGTCGGCCGTGCAGACGTTTGATACCCGACAGCCGGGTTGGCGGCAGGGTGTGCTGAGCGTTGAAAACCAGCCGCTGGGGCGCTTTCTGGAAGAGTTGAGCCGTTATCGCCCGGGAATCCTCCGCTGGGATCCGGCGCTGGAGTCGTTGAGTGTCACAGGGACCTTTCGGCTGGATGACACCGACAAGATACTGTTCCTGCTCGCTGCCAGCCTGCCATTGCAGGTGCAGACCCGAACGCGCTATTGGGTGACGCTGACTGCGCGCGGAGCCGCTGCCTGAATTTGACCCCAATCGCGAGCAAGCTCACGCCCATCAAGCGATATGCAGACCACAGGATTGAAATGCGTTTTCTGTAGGAGCTGCCGAAGCCTGCGAAGCGTCTATCCTGACACACCGCGATCGCAGCCTTCGGCAGCTCCTACAGCTCCAGTGTTGCCGCGAGACAGCGCGCTGAGCACTGTCGGGAAGCGGTGAGACCGCACCTGCTCTCCGGCAATAATCAAACGATATGCAGACCACAGGATTGAAATGCGTTTTCTGTAGGAGCTGCCGAAGGCTGCGAGGCGTCTATCCTGACACACCGCGATCGCAGCCTTCGGCAGCTTCACAGCTCCAGTGATTGCGGCGAGACAGCGCGGTGTCATGGACACCGGCTGCTATCGCGCACGGTGAGCACCGTCGGGAAGCGGTGAGATTGCACCGGTTCTCCGGCAATACGCTGTAGCAGGGTCTCAACGGCCCGTACGCCCTGAGCATGCATGCTGGTGCTGATGCTCGTCAGTTGCAGATGCGCAGCCAGCGGCGTGTCGTTGTAGCCGACCACCGCAATATCACGCCCGGCCACTAGCCCACGATTACGCATGGCACCGAACAGACCGATCGCAAGGAAGTCATTGACGGCGAATATCGCCGTAGGCGGCTGGGGGAGGCTGAGCAAGTATTCGCCGATACTGAAGCCAGCCTGTGTATCGAAATGCCCGGGCACGACAAATTCCGGCGGGACAAGGATCCCACGTTCACGGTAATACTCGATGAAGCTTGCGGTGCGCTCACTGGAGTTGCTGCTATGGGCTTCACCGGCTATCACTGCAACGCGTGTGTGGCCTTGCGCGAAAAGGTGCTCAGCAGCCAGCCGACCGCCCATTTCATCGTCCGAAGTGATCGAACAGTGCTGGCCACGTCGGCGGCTGACCAGCACGAAGGGCACTTGCCGTTCCGCCAGTTCTTCGAGGAACCCGGGCTGCGGGGTGCAGTGCACATCGCTGATGATCAAACCTTCGACATTACGCGCCAGTGCGCGCTCGGCCAGTTCGCGCTGGCGTTCCGGGCGGTCCAGCGTGTTGGCGACGAACGAGGTATAGCGACGTGCACTGGCCGCTTCGTCGATGCCTTCATAAACCGTAGCCAGCACAATGTCAGAGAGCCTCGGAACCAGAATCGCGATCTCCCGGCTGTGCCGGGTCTTGAGGGTGCGGGCGTGGGTATTGGGTTGGTAATCGAGGCTGGCGGCAAGGGCGCGGATGCGCTCGATGGTCTCTTTGGAGGCTGCCCGACCCGCGTGGTCCAGGGTGCCGTTGAGTACCCGCGATACGGTTGAAACATGCACGTTAAGCTGCTGGGCGATACCGCGAAGTGTGGCGGGGCGTCTGTTCATGGGCATGCCTCATAACGCGGAGGAGCAGGGCGCAAATGCTCGCATTTCGCCGCTGGATTTGCACGGTGTCGCCCCTTGTCAGCCTGTAGCAGGGCATTTGCGCCACGATGGAGCGCGGCGTACCAAAAGATTGCACGAGCCGTTGCGCAACACTACCCAAACGTTTGGGTTATTTTTTTGAGAGTTTTTTAGCGTCTCCTAACATTATGAATCCATTGATTTTTATCTCTGAATTCAGGCCAATGAGATAAGCGCGTAAAAAAGTTGGTATGCCCATTGCGTTGCACCTGTCAGTTCTCTTTACCTGACTGATGGGAAACTCGCCATGACGCACGCTTCAGCAAACCGCGCACGTAGTTTGACCCGACTGGCATTGGCCTGCTCGTTGGCGATAGGCACTCTGTCGCCATTGGCGGCAATGGCCGACAGCACGTTGCGAATCGCAATGACTGCAGCGGACATTCCGCTGACCCATGGTCAGCCGGATCAAGGGTATGAGGGCAACCGCTTCACCGGGATCACGATCTTCGACTCTCTGGTGGAATGGGACCTGTCGCAGAGCGAGAAACCCAGCGCTCTGGTGCCGGGGCTGGCCACTGAATGGGCGGTCAACCCTGATGACCACACCAAGTGGATTTTCAAATTGCGTCCCGGCGTGAAATTCCATGACGGCTCGGCGTTCAATGCCGATGCGGTGGTCTGGAACGTCAACAAGGTGCTCGACAAGCAGGCGCCGCAATACGCACCGGGGCAAATCGGCGTGACCGTCTCCCGGATGCCCACCCTGCGCAGCGCGAAGAAAATCGATGACCTGACCGTTGAGTTGACCACCAGCGAACCGGATGCGGTGCTGCCGTATAACCTGACCAACCTGTTCATGGCCTCGCCGGTGGCCTGGCAAAAAGATTTTGCCGCCGTTCCAGCAACCACCACGGATCCGGCCGAGCGCTCCAAGCAAGCCTGGACTGCTTTCGCCAGCCATTCCTCAGGCACTGGCCCGTTCAAGATGAACCGCATGGTGCCGCGTCAGGTGCTGGTACTGGACAAGAACCCGGACTACTGGGATGCCAAGCGCGTGCCCAAAGTTGATCGCGTGGAGTTGATCCCGTTGCCGGAAGCCAACGCCCGTACCGCTGCGTTGTTGTCTGGTCAGGTTGACTGGATTGAAGCGCCCGCGCCGGACGCTATGGATCAGATCAAAAGCAAGGACTTCAAGATTTACTCGAACGCCCAGCCGCATCTCTGGCCTTGGCAGTTCTCCTTCGCGCCAGGCTCGCCGTGGCTGGACAAGCGTGTCCGTCAGGCCGCCAACCTGTGTCTGGACCGCAGTGAGCTGAAGGCTTATCTGGGCGGTTACATGCAGGAAGCCACGGGCACCTACGAGAAGGATTCGCCGTGGTATGGCAACCCTCAATTCAAGATCCGCTACGACCAGGAAGCCGCGCAGAAACTGATGACTGAGGCGGGCTACAGCAAGGCCAAGCCGATCAAGGTCAAGGTCCTGACCTCGGCATCCGGTTCAGGGCAGATGCAGCCGTTGCCGATGAACGAATACATCCAGCAGAGCCTCAAGGGCTGCTACTTCGATGTTGAAATTGCCGTCACCGAGTGGAACACGCTGTTCAGTGGCTGGCGTCTGGGTGCCAAGGATCCTGCTGCGCAGGGCGCTAACGCGATCAACGTCAGTGCGGCCGTCATGGACCCGTATTTCGGCATGGTGCGCTTTGCCAGCGAGAAGGCGTTCCCGCCGGTTTCCAACAACTGGGGCTATTTTGCCAACCCGGAAGTCGAGAAGCTGATTACCACCGTGCGCAACTCTTTCGACCCTAAAGCGCTGGATGAAGCCGCCGGCAAGCTCAATGCTGCCATCGTCGATGAAGCGCCTTTCCTGTACGTCGCTCACGACGTAGGCCCGCGTGCCATCTCCCCGAAAATCAAGGGCGTGGTGCCGGCGCAGAGCTGGTTCATCGACTTGACGCTGGTCTCCAAACAGGACTGAGAAGCCTGAGACCTTCAGCCGGTCCTACAGGATTGCGCAGAACCTGTGGGAGCGAGGCTTGCCCGCGATGCATGAGACGCATCTGGAAGACATACCGCGTCCTCGTTTATCGCGAGCAAGCTCTGCTCCCACATAAAAACCGTGTGAGGCGACCTTATGCTTTCCTATATCTTGCGGCGCATTCTGCTGGCGACGCCTATTCTGCTGGGCGTTGCGCTGGTGTGTTTCATGCTCGTGCAAATGGCGCCCGGCGATCCACTGGTGTCGGTGATGCCGCCGGACGCTTCCGAAGCGTTGCGTACGCAGTTGATCCAGGCCTATGGATTCGACAAACCGCTGCCAGTGCAATTCGGCCTGTGGCTGTGGCATGCAGTCCATGGTGATCTGGGCATGTCGATTGCCAGTGGCCGCCCGGTAACCGCTGAAGTGCTCGGCGCAGTGGGGTATTCCCTGCGGCTCGCGCTGCTGGCGACCCTGATCGGTTTTGTCCTTGGCAGCCTGTTCGGCTTCGTCGGTGGTTATTTTCAGGACAGCTGGCTGGACCGTGTGGCGTCCGCCATTTCTGCGGTGGGCGTCAGCGTGCCGCATTACTGGCTCGGCATGTTGATGGTCATCATCTTCTCTTCGCAACTGGGCTGGCTGCCCGCGACCGGTGGCGGGCCTCTGGGTCAGGCCGCATGGGCGTGGGACTGGGCGCATCTGCAATTCATGATCCTGCCAGCCATCACCTTGTCGGTCATCCCGACAGGCATCATCGCGCGAACCGTGCGGGCTCAGGTCGCTGAGACGCTGGCTCAGGAGTTCATCATTGGCCTGCGTGCCAAGGGCCTGAGTGAATGGGGCCTGTTCCGCCATGTCGTGAAAAACGCTGCGCCCACAGCAATGGCGGTCATGGGCTTGCAGATTGGCTACCTGATGGGCGGATCGATTCTGGTCGAGACCGTGTTCGCATGGCCTGGCACCGGTTTGCTGCTCAATTCGGCGATTTTCCAGCGTGACCTGCCGTTGCTGCAGGGCACGATCTGGGTGCTGGCGCTGTTTTTCGTGGCACTCAATCTGCTGGTGGACATCCTGCAGACGTTGCTCGATCCACGTATCAAAAGGGGCTGAGCATGAACCTGTCGATATTACGACCGGCTGCACCGGTCATTGCCCCCGTAGAAAGCTCGCCGGGCTACTGGAGCGAAGTGTTCGGCCGCGTGCGCCGCGATCCGGTGGCGTTATTCGTGGGCACGATCATCTTCGTATTACTGCTGCTGGCGGTGTTCGGCCCCTGGATCGTACCGGGTGATGCGTTCACCACTTCGATGTTCAAACGCCTCAAGCCTATTGGTACCGAGGGGTTCCCGCTGGGCACTGACGAACTGGGCCGCGATTTGCTCTCGCGCTTGATGCTGGGCGCACGTTTGTCGCTGTTCATGGGCATCACGCCGGTGGTCTTTGCGTTTTTCATCGGTGGCGCGATCGGTGTGATTGCCGGTTACTTCGGCGGCTGGCTGAACAGCCTGATCATGCGCACGGTGGATGTGTTCTACGCATTCCCCTCTGTACTGCTGGCGATCGCTTTCTCGGGCGCGCTAGGTGCCGGGGTCAACAACGCGTTGTTGTCACTGACACTGGTGTTCGTACCGCAGGTGGCGAGGATCGCCGAAAGCGTGACCACCCAGGTGCGCAACCGGGACTACATCGAAGCCGCGCGGGCCTCGGGAGCGGGTTCATTCACGATTATCCGCACTCAGGTACTGGGCAACGTCCTGGGACCGATTTTTGTGTTCACCACCGGGCTGATTTCGGTGTCGATGATCCTCGCTTCAGGTCTGTCCTTTCTGGGCCTTGGGGTGACGCCGCCGGAGCCGGAGTGGGGCTTGATGCTCAACACATTGCGTACGGCCATTTATACCCAGCCGCTGGTTTCGGCGTTGCCGGGAGCGATGATTTTCATCACTTCGATTTCTTTCAACGTGCTCGCCGATCGTTTACGTGCGGCCATGGCAATCAGGAGCTGACGATGACCAAGCGCGATATTGGCGGTCCAGCGCAGCCACTGCTGAAAGTGGAAAAACTGGTCAAGCATTTTCCGGTCAAGGGGGCGCTGGGCAAACGCAGCGTGGTCCGGGCGGTGGATGGCATCAACTTCGTTGTTCATAAAGGCGAGACGCTCGGCGTGGTCGGCGAGTCGGGCTGCGGTAAATCGACCACCGCGCGACTATTGATGCAGTTGATTGAGCACGACAGTGGCGAACTGGTTTTTGATGCCATGACTGTTGGCGGTCACCAACTGCCGTTACGCGATTACCGCCGTCAGGTGCAGATGGTCTTTCAGGACAGCTATTCGTCGCTTAACCCGCGCCTGACCATGGAACAGTCGGTGGCGTTTGGTCCTTCGGTGCATGGGGTTAGCCAAAAGGATTCATTACTTCGCGCCCGGGATCTTTTGGGGCGGGTAGGGTTGGAGCCAACCCGTTTTGCCGGTCGATATGCCCACGAACTTTCCGGCGGGCAGCGCCAGCGGGTGAACATCGCCCGCGCGCTGGCGGTCGATCCACGGCTGGTGATTCTCGACGAAGCGGTCTCGGCGCTGGACAAGTCAGTAGAGGCTCAGGTGCTGAACCTGCTACTGGATCTCAAGGACAGCCTGCAACTGACGTATGTGTTCATCAGCCATGACTTGCACGTGGTGCGTTACCTGTCCGACCGGATCATGGTCATGTATCTGGGCGAGATCGTTGAAATCGGCCCTGCGGAGGCCTTGTTCTCCGACGCGCAGCACCCGTACACACAGGCGCTGCTGACCTCCATGCCGTCTATGGATCCGGCGCATCGCACGTTGATTTCGCCGCTTTCCGGTGACCCGCCCAGCCCGATCAATCCTCCATCCGGCTGCCGGTTCCACACTCGCTGCCCTCATGCAGAGGCGATCTGTGGACAGACCGCACCGTTGCTGACCGAGACCGGCGCGGGGCATCAGGCGGCGTGCCTGATGGTTCAGCCGGGGGCAGGGCACAGCCGCAGCCCTTCTGCGCAACTGATTCACAGAGGAGCACAGGCATGAGCGAACAACCCATGGTTGCCGTGCGTGACCTCAAAGTCCGTTTCAAGCGAGGTGGGCAGACGTTATCGGCGGTCAACGGCGTCAGCCTGCAAGTGGCTCGCGGTGAAGTGCTGGCGCTGATCGGTGAGTCCGGCTCTGGCAAGAGCGTGACCTTGCGCGCACTGATGCGCCTGCATTCGGAGCGTTCCACTACCATTGAAGGGCAAATCGATATCGCCGGGCAGGACTTGATGAAACTGTCCCGCAGTCAATTGCAGGCGATGCGGGGTCCTGTCGCGTCGATGATTTTTCAGGAGCCATTGCTCGCGCTGGATCCTGTTTACACCATTGGCCAGCAGATCGTCGAAGCGCTGCGTCGGCACCGCCCCATGTCCAAAACTGAAGCCCGGGCGGCGGCTCTGGAGGCGCTGCGCAGTGTGCGCATTCCAAGCCCTGAACAGCGCCTGGACGCTTACCCGCACGAGATGTCCGGCGGTATGCGCCAGCGGGCAATGATCGCTCTGGCGTTGGCGTGCAAGCCGCAGATTTTGCTCGCAGACGAACCCACGACCGCCCTGGACGCCACGGTGCAGATTCAGATTCTGATCCTGTTGCGCGAGCTGCAGCAGGCCCTTGGCTTGTCGATCATCTTCGTCACCCATGACATTGGCGCGGCGGTGGAAGTGGCGGACCGGGTCGCGGTGATGTACGGCGGGCGTATCGTCGAGCAGGCGCCACTGGCCGAGTTGCTTGAGAACCCTCAGCACCCCTACACCCGAGTGTTGCTTGGCACGCGACCCAAAGACGGGCTGCGCAAAGGCGAGCGTCTGGTGAGTATTCCCGGTGCGCCGCCGGACCTGGCCAACCTGCCGGCGGGCTGCGCGTTCGCACCGCGTTGCCCGCGAGCGAGCGATGTCTGTCGCAGCGAAGTCCCGCCCATCGAAGAGCTTCTTGCCGAGCACACCGTGAGTTGCCATCACTGGAATCAGGCACCCGTTCATTCTGTTTGTGAGTCCATGACATGACCGATTCTGCTTTCGCTTTGATGCCTTATCCCTATGTAAACGTGCCGCGTGCGGCCAGTGGTCCGTTGGCGGGTTACACGTTCGCCGCCAAGGATCTGTTTGATGTGGCGGGTTACCCCACTGGCGGTGGCAATCCCCATGTGTTGGCGATGTCCGGCATCAAGACTGTCACCGCACCCATCATCCAGCGCTTGCTGGACGCGGGTGCGGAGCTGGTGGGCAAGGCGCACACCAATGAAATGGCGTTCTCGATGAGTGGCAAAAACGCCCATTACGGTACGCCGCGTAACGGTGCTGCCCATGACCGGATACCCGGTGGCTCGTCTTCAGGCTCGGCATCGGCGGTCTCCAATGGCTTGTGCGATTTCGCGATGGGCAGTGACACCGGTGGGTCGGTCCGTACTCCGGCCAGCTATTGCGGGCTATACGGTTTACGCCCGAGTCATGGCAGGGTATCGCTGGCCAAGACTCAGGCGCTGTGCGAAAGCATGGACACCGCAGGGTATTTCGCCCGTGACGCCAAGGTGTTCGGTCTGGTCGGGGAATGCCTGTTGGGCGAGGACCCGGCGCCGCTGCCGGAGGTGCCGCAACTGGTGATCAGCGAGGCGCTTTTTGGTCTTTTGCCCTCAGCCTCTCTGGATGCACTGGCACCCGCGATTGCGCAAATCAGCGCCTGCTGCGGGCCGCTCGCAAAACTTGAAGGCGAACTACCCTCTCTAAACGACGCCTATTGGGCGTTTCGCTACATTCAAGGTCGTGAAGCCTGGCAGGCCCAAGGCGAATTGATCGAGCGTGAAGGTTTAGCGTTGGGGCCTGACGTTGCCGCACGTTTCGCCTGGTCCAAAGCCGTGACTGATGAGCAGTACAACGAGGCCTGCGCCTTGCGCGAACGCTTCGCCGAGACGTGGAAAGCGTTGCTGGGTGAGCGTGTGCTGGTTATGCCGACTGTTCCCGACATCGCGCCGCTGCTGATTGCCAAAGACGAAGAAATCGAAGAAACCCGACGCATTTCCCATCATCTGCTGGCTATTTCCGTGTTGTGCAAAACCCCGCAACTGACCATGCCGCTGGTCACGAAAGACGGTGTGCCGCTGGGCATCTCGCTGATGGGGCCGGCAGGCAGTGATTTGAGTCTGGTGAAGCTGGCGGTGAAGATCGCCGCGGCGCACCAGACCGTCGTCTAGCCAGCATTGGATCTGTAGGAGCTGCCGAAGGCTGCGATAGCGGTGTATCGGGATAATTGCTTCGCAGCCTTCGGCAGCTCCTACAGAGCGTGTGTTTGCAAATCAGAAAGTCAGTGCCCAAAAGATTGGAGAATCACCATGAACACCCCGTTCACCTCGACAACATTGCTTACCTCCAATGCACCGCTGATCAACAGCGAGCGTCTTTGGCAATCATTGATGGATCTGGCCCGGATCGGTGCCACGGCCAAAGGCGGTGTTTGTCGTCTTGCGTTGACTGACCTTGATCGGCAAGCACGTGACCTGTTCGTCAAATGGTGCGAAGAAGCGGGTTGTACGGTCAGTGTGGATGCAATCGGTAACATCTTTGCCCGCCGTCCGGGTCGTAACCCCGAACGTGCACCCGTGATGACCGGAAGCCATATCGATACTCAGCCCACCGGCGGCAAGTTCGACGGTTGCTTTGGGGTGATGGCGGGACTGGAGGTGATTCGTACCCTTAACGACCTCGGGCTGGAAACCGAGGCGCCAGTGGAAGTTGTGGTGTGGACCAACGAGGAGGGCTCGCGCTTTCCACCGTGCATGATGGGTTCGGGGGTGTTCGCAGGCCAACTGGATCTCGCAGACACGCTGCTCAAGCGAGACGAGCAGGGCCTGGTTGTCGGCGAAGAACTGCAGCGTATTGGCTACGCAGGCAGCAGGGCGGTGCTGGGGCACCCGGTCGGTGCGTACTTCGAAGCGCACATCGAGCAGGGACCCATTCTCGAAGATCAACGCAAAACGATTGGCGTGGTCATGGGTTGCCTGGGGCAGAAGTGGTTTGACCTGACGCTCACTGGCGTCGAAGCGCATGCCGGGCCTACCCCGATGTCCTTGCGCAAGGATGCCTTGGTGGGTGCAGCGCAGGTGGTGAGCGCGGTCAATCGTATCGCTTTGCAAAGCCAGCCCCACGCCTGCGGCACCGTGGGTTGCCTGAATATCCATCCGGGTTCGCGTAACGTAATCCCTGGCGAAGTGAAGATGACTATCGACTTCCGCCACCTCCAGGCTGACAAACTGCAAGCCATGGTTGATGACCTGCAGCAGGTCATTGAAAGCACCTGCTCGCAACACGGCCTGACCTGGCAATTGACGCCGACCGCAGACTTCCCGCCGCTGGACTTCGACGACCTCTGTGTCGATGCCGTACGCCAAGGGGCGGCGCAACTGGGACTGAGCCATATGGACATTGTCAGCGGCGCAGGGCACGACGCGATTTTCATCGCTGAGCTGGGTCCTGCGGGAATGATCTTCGTTCCGTGCGAAGGCGGTATCAGCCACAACGAGATCGAAAACGCGACTCCGGAAGATCTCGCGGCGGGTTGCGCGGTATTGCTGAGAGCAATGGTAAGTGCCGCTCAATAATATTCTGGTTTTCCATCCATAAAGGACATTGCTGGAGTTGAAGAGCCGGCAATGTCTCGTTATTTCATTGCAGTAACTTATAAAAAAACGAATATATCTATTCGCGATTATCGCTATAACAATAACTTCAAATGAGGGGGTTTAATCAATTCAGTCAATTCAAACGCGAGGTCACGAAGATCAGGCGTAACGTCGCCAATGCAATGGCTTCGGCCTCGCCCTTGATATCTTCGAGCTGGGTGCGCCTGCTATCACCTTTGCCTGATTCAGTGCTGGCGTCTGCCAGCCGACTGATCTGATACAAGTCAGTGGTGATACCGTGCAAGTTGGTCTGCAGGCGCTCAATCAGGCTGTCCATGCGATCGATGCCCTGCGAGCCGTCGCGCACAGGCAGATACGCGGACAGTTCGTCGACTCCAGACTCCTTCTTGATGAGAGGCAAACGAAGGCCAGTCACTACATAGGCTACATCGATACCGCCTTTGGCGATTCGGGACAGATAATCGGCTCTGGGGTATCGCAAGCCATTTTCGTAATTGCCTTGCGCATTGGTTTCAACACCGCCAATTGAGCCCAGCGCGCTTTGGGACAGTTTGAGGCGCAGGCGTTCTTCTTTCAGACGTTGACCGATGTGAGTCATGGCGGTTTTCCGAGCAGTTATTCATCAGGATTGCCACGCCTGAGGGCGGCAACTTGTCAGGGGTGAATATAACTAATCCAGATTCACAGCAAAGATAATGAAATCAACCGGATATGAGAGTCCGGTGGCTTTACGCTACCCAAAGAATGTTAACAATACAGCTTATCGAAACTCAAGGGGATCCCAAAACGCTAATTGGTGGGGCGATAGTTTCAATCGGATGTGTAAACGATAAGCATGCATCGCAATCGATGCCATAAGCAGCGGCCCACTGAGGGGGCCGCGAAGGGAGTTCAGCGTATCAAAGGCACCGTGTACTGGTCTGTGCCGACCAGGCGGTTGCCGTTTTAGCGATGTTGTCCGCCAGCCGCGAAACCGCACGCTGGTGAGCAATCACCAGATTCTCCATGCCTTCGCCCGCAGACTCACGGATAACGCTGCTGCAGGTCAGGCTTTGGCGTTTGGCGTCGTTGCTGCGTAACCCCAGGGTCCATACCACGTCGATCAGTGCGTATTGGTTCAGCACTGATTCAAAGCGGCGTACATCGGTGCGCACTGACAGCACCGGTTGAGCGGCATCCTTGGGCAGCCCGGCCATGTCACGGCTGCCAAAGCGGCGTTCGAGATGGCCAGTCAACGCATCGTGAAACTCGTCACCCAGCGGCGAGCCCCAGCGCTCGGCGTCCAGAATCGCCAGGCTGCCGTTGCCCTGACGTACCACCAATGGGGGTTGATCGACTTGTACAGCCATCAACACCGGCAGCATCTCGAACTGGAACGGTGCCGGGCTGGCAACCGGCTGCGGGTTAGAACCCATGGGCGCGATCAGCGTGTAGTAATGGGTCGGTGTCGAGGAACAGGCACTGATGCCCAGTGCGGCGGCCAATGCCATGAATGTCAGGCGCAGACTCATTGTTGTGGCTCCAGGTCGATGGCACGAGAGGATGACGGGGCTTTGTAGGAGCCGGGCGCGGCGTCGCCAGTGCGGCCACGCAGCAGCGCTTCAGGGTGACGGCTGAGGAAGTCGGTCAGTACCCGTACTGAACGGGCGGTGCGCTGTACCTCATCCATGGCCTGACCCAGTTGCTGACGGGCCGGAGAGTCTTCAGCCAGACTGTCGTTGGCCGTGCCGAGGGTTTTCTGCGCCTGTTTCAAGGTCCCGCGCATCTCAGGCAATACCGTACCATTAACGGTTTTTAGGGTTTTCTGAAGTTCGCTCAAGCTGCCGTTGAGGTTGTTCGCCAGGTCATCAAGAGGCAGTTTCCCGAGTTTCTCGACAAATGCCTGCAGTTGCTCCTGCAACTTGTCAAAGCTACCCGGTACGGTAGGGATTTCCAGTGGGCGTGCCTTCGGGTCGAACACGACTTTCGGTGCCTTGGGATCAAAGTCCATCGCGACATACAACTGGCCGGTCAGCAGGTTGCCGGTGCGGATCTGGGCGCGCAGGCCGCGGGAAACAAATGCGCCGAGGATGCGCGCAGATTGCTGGTCAAGGTCGCCGCTGCCGCCCAGTTGTTGGAGTTTCTCTTCCGCTGCGCCGAGGCGTTTTGGATAGATAACCGCGCCAACAATACCCGGGAAGGTTTGAGAGGCCGGGTCGTAGTCCAGGTCCACCGACACCACGCGGCCAATATTCACCCCAAGGAAGTCAACCGGTGCGTTGACCACCAGGCCACGCAGGGATTGCTGAAAGCGCATGCGGATATAGCGCGGTTCGCCATCCGGGGGCGCGAGTGCAGCGGTCTGATCGTCAAAAATCCGGAACTCGGCATTCTCATCGGCCGGCTTGGCATCGGGGCTCCAGTTCGGCTCGCGGAAGGCGATCCCGCCGGAAAGAATCGATGCCATGGACTGGGTGTCAATCTTCAGGCCCGAAGCCCCGACGGTCACATCCACGCCACTGGCATTCCAGAATCGGGTGTCGGTGGAGATGTATTGATCATTGGGCGAGTTAATGAAGATCTGAATATCGACGCCTTTACCGTCCTTGGACAGCTCGTACGACACCACCTGACCGACCTGAATGCGCCGGTAGTAAACAGGCGAGCCAATATCCAGAGAGCCCAGGTCGTCAGTATGCAGCTTGAAACGCTTGCCTCTGTCGCCAAACGTGACCGGCGGCGGTGTTTCCAGGCCGTCGAATTCGGATTTGGTTTTCTCCGAACTGCCAGCGTCTGCCCCGATGAACGCGCCGGACAGCAAGGTATCAACACCCGTCACGCCTTGCGCACCGATACGTGGCCGGACCACCCAGAAATGGGTGTCTTCACGGGTGAAAGGACCCGCATTGTTGTTCAGTTCAATGGTGGCAAGCACATGCGTGCGGTCTTCGCTCAGCGCGATGTCAGTCACCACCCCGATAACCACGTTCTTGTACTTGACCTGCGTCTTGTTGGCTTCCAGCCCTTCTGCTGTCTGAAAGCTGACGGTGATTTTCGGGCCAATGGACATCCAGTCATGAACGGCCATGGAGAGACCGATCAGGGCCGCGACGATCGGCACCAGCCAGACGAGCGAAACACGCAGGCGCCGCCGTTTGATATCCGGGCGGCGTGGAGCCGATGAAGAAGGGGGGAGGGTATTGTCAGACATCTTCAACCTCTGCGTCCCAGATAAGCCGGGGATCGAAACTCATGGCAGCGAACATCGTCATCACCACTACAAGACCAAAAAACAGAATGCCGATTCTCGGCTCGATAGTGCTGAGCTCATGAAACTGCACAAGGGCGGCAACCAGGGCCACCACTAACACATCGAGCATCGACCAATAGCCGATCAGCTCGATGAATCGATACAACTTCGCCCGCTCACGCATGGCCCAGGTGCTGCGCCGCTGACACGTGACAAGCAGCAGTCCCAGAACGAAGAACTTGATGCTGGGCACCACAACGCTGGCGATGAAAATCAGCAGGGCAATGTCCCAGGAGCCGCTTTTAAAGAATTCGACGACCCCACTCATGATGGTGTTCTGGCTGCTGTTGCCAAACATCGTGGTGTACATCACCGGCAGGGTGTTGGCCGGTATATAGAAAATCAGTCCGGCAATCAGGAAGGCCCAGGTGCGGACAATGCTGTTGGGTTTACGGGCGTGGACCGGTGATTCGCAACGCGGGCATTCATGGGTGTCCTCGGGGCACGCATAGCCGCAGATATGACACAGTACAAGGCCATGTTCGTGGGCGAAGGGTATACCGTTCACGAGGTTTGCTCTCCTGATTCCGTCCAGAGGCGTCGAGTGTGTTTACCGGCAATCAGGATGATCAGCACCATTAACATCGCCATCGCCCACAGGCCGACGCCGGCGTGCACGTCGAGCATGCCCGACAGCTTCACGATCGCCACCAGAATGCCCAGCATGCACACCTCCAGCATGCTCCACGGACGCAAGTGTTCCAGTGCACGCATGCACATTTTAAAACCCGGAGCTATCCGGCCTTTCTGGGCGTGTAACAGCACCCAGAACAACAGGATGATCTGCAGCATTGGCGCAAAAATGATTGATAGTCCGGCGACCAGCGCTATCAACGTGATGCGTCCCTGAGCCAGCGCTTCGACTGAAGACCAGAGCGTGACCTCGTTGCTCAGGCCTTTCATGCTGATGCTGATGACCGGGAAGACGTTGGCAAAAACAAACAGCACCGCAGCGGCAATGGTCAGCGCCAGCAGTTGCTCAAGGCTCAGGCGATGAGCGCGCTCAAGTACCGCGCCGCATCGCGCGCAGGAGGCCGTTTCGCCTTTCTGCAAAGGCACAGCCTCGTACAGCGAGTCGCAATGTTCGCAGATAATCAAATTAGCAGGGGGGCTGGTATCAGGCAAAGTGGTGTTCATCTACGCCGTGGGCCGGGGAGGATAACGCAAGAGACAGAAGGGCGAGAAGATACTTCTTGGCATCTGTATAGCTCCATTATCAGCCCGTCCCTAAAAGTTCAGCAGTATCGGTATGAGAGATGGACCGCGGGCGTTGTCTGACGTTCACATGTCACTAAGCCATTATTTCGCACACGATGTTACCTGGCCGGCGCGTGCCGCATGAGCCGGTGAACACGCTTGCTCTGGCCGGTGCGGCGGTGCTCAGATCACCGCGATCTGCAGGTATGAGGGAGGCTGCTGTCGCTGAAACTCCGCTGCCAGATACTCGTCGGCTGCGCTGGCGGTTAGCGGTCTGGCAAAGAAGTAACCTTGCAGCAGGTGACAGCCCAGCGTGCGCAGTTGCTCGATCTGCACCTGGGTCTCAACCCCTTCGGCGACGATTTCCAGCCCAAGGTTTATCGCCAGTCCGATGGCCGTGGCGCAAATTTCCAGATCCTTGCCTCCGTTGCCAATATCGCGCACGAAACTGCGGTCAAGCTTGAACGCATGCACCGGCAGGACTCTCAGGTACCCCAATGAAGAATAGCCGGTGCCGAAATCATCAATCGACAGCCTCACGCCCAGGCGACGCAGAGCGCTGAGGCGCTCTATAGAGCGCTCCGGATCCTGCATGAGCACGGATTCGGTGATCTCCAGCTCCAGACTGGCACCCTTGAGGTCAAAACGCTGCAGCGCATGAGTGACTGTTTCTTCGAGATCAGTGGCCAGTAACTGCTGCACCGACAGATTGACTGCCACCTTAAGATCAGTGAAGCCCATGGCATGCCAGCGAGCAAGCTGTTCACAGGCTGTTTCTATGACCCATGCGCCCATGTCGGCAATGATGCCCATCGACTCGGCGACTTTGATGAAACGGTCTGGCATGACCAGTCCATAGACCGGGTGCTGCCAGCGGATGAGGGCCTCAAGGCAGACCGTCTGCCCGCTGGATGCGAGCACTTGCGGTTGATAGCAGAGGAAAAACTGACCTTGCTCCAGCGCCAGGCCAAGTGCCGCCTCAAATTCAACCTGCTCCTGAATATTTTCCTTCAGCGCAGGGTGATAAACCCGCAGATTGCCCGGACCAAAACTCTTGGCTTCATGCAGGGCCAGTTCTGCCGCGCCGAGGATATCCTCGGGTTGGCAGGCATCGTCAGGAAACACCGCCACACCCGCGCTTGAGGTTACTTTCAAGGGACTGCCGGCGACATCGAAGGACGACGCCAGCGCCTTGGACAGCTTCTCTTGCAAGCGCGTGACGCCTTGTTCGCTCTTTATCCCGCTGGCGCCCACCAGCAACTGACCTGTGCCTACCCGCGCAATCAGGTCGCTGTCACGGGTGGTGAGCTGCAGGCGTTGCGCGATCTCTATCAGTAACTGGTCGCCAGCTTTGTGGCCGCGGGTGCCATTGATAATCCCGAGTTGATCAAGCTCCAGCAGAAATACCACCAGCCGGGTCTGATTCTGCCGATTGATTGCTATCAGACTCTGCAGCCTGAGCAATGCCCCCGCGCGATTTGGCAGTGCCGTCAGTGCATCGTTGTGAAGGGCGTGCTCAAAGCGCTGGTTGGCGATCCGGTGACTGTTGATTTCCTGCTCAAGCGCCTGGCCGATCAGCGCCTTTTCTCGCCTGCTTCTGGAGACATTGGCCTTGATCATCACTGAAAACCAGACCGCCAGGAACAAGAAGGCAAACGCGCCCAGATAGGGCACTTTAACGATCCCTGCGTCAGCCAGGCTGGTGAACAGGGTTGCGCTCATCAACAGGAAAATGGTCGTCCAGATCACGATATTGGAGAGTGTTCCCGCCTGCTTTCGTATGCTCAGCGCGAATGCTGTTACCCAGATCAGCATGCCGTAGGAGAACACGCGCATAACGTGATAGATGGCCGATGGCTTCCCGGACAGAATATAGAGCTGTTCGCCCCACGCGAATGTGCTCGGACCGACCGAGTCCAGTTGAGCGAAACGGTAGCCCAGGGGCGCAGCCGCGTTATAGATGATTGCCGCAAATGCCGCTCCGGCCGTCAGATAACAGGCTCTGTAGGCATTCCGTTTGTTTTGAAGCGCGGCTATCAGGTAGCTGCTGAGCGGTATCAGCAGCAGCGAGAAAAAGTTGACCCATTTGTGAGCCGAGATAGCAGCGTCAAGAGTGGGGGCCGAGTATTGAATTGCACTCGATACCTGGAACAGGGTGAACACCAGACAGATTGCCGAAAACATCCAGCAGGCTCGCGTGTAACCGCTGCTGCGTGCCAGCAACGCGGCATTGAACGCGCCCATGATCAATATTCCCGTAGAGATGAAATACAGAGCCAGGATGGGTGCGATCATTTATTCCTCTGAGTGGGATCGGCGCACCAGCAACTGTGAGGTAGGGAGGAGTGGCTGCGGGATGGGATCCAACCAATATGATAGCATCATATGGCCATCATTTTGTCTGCTTATCTCTCGCAGCTTCTATGAGACAAACTGCTATCTGCAGGATTGGGCGCGACCCTGTAGGCGCTCACCGAGGGTGCACCGTGATGTGAGTCACGTGGGTCCGGATTTATCCGGGAGGGCGGTATTTCGGCTGATGAAAACAGTGAGGATGGACTGGCCCCTTCCCGGATAAATCCGGTTTCACATCGTTCCGGTCTTATTCATTTACCAGTTGCCATTCCAGGCTTTCAGCTCACAGCTTCCCGGGTTTTGCGTGCGTTTGCAGGTAGTTCAGCAGCGTTTTGGCTTCAGGTGGAATGTTGTGCTCATCAAATGAGATGCAGATGGCGTTGGTTTCGTCTTCGATGGTGATTTCGTACTGCTTCTGGTCGCGCGCGCGATCAGACATAAAGTTGCCGGACTGTTTCAGGCCGCTATCTTCTACCAGGCGCTTCACTTGCTCGGCTTCTGGTTGTCCCAGATCTGCCGTGTTCACCTCGCAGCTTTTGATAGCGCCGATAAATCCCCCTGACTGTACATAGCAGACACGCATGATGGTGCTCCTCGGAATCAAACGTTAATGCCGACTTTTTTCCAGGCCGCCTTGACGGCTTTTCTCGCCGTACTGCCGTACTGTTTTCCACCTGCCACTTGAACACTGATTCTGGCGCAGTCGATGAACTGGCTGTTGCTGTGCAGTTGCAGCAGCGTTTCATACCAGATCCTGCCTGCCACTTCCCAGGCATTGCCGCCGAGCGCCTTGGCGGTCAGTACGAACGCCCGGTTGGCGATGCCGGAATTAATATGTACGCCGCCATTGTCCTTGGGGCCGGTATACAGGCCGGCCATGGTCGCAGGTTGTGGGTCGTCGCCCAGATCGGGGTCGTTCACATACGCCGTTCCGGGGTTTTCCATGTCACGTATGCCGCGGCGCGTCGGCGCCGGGACCAACAGTTCCTTGCCGATGACCCAGCTTGAATCTGCCGCCGTGGTGCCTTCTTTCCATTGTCGAACCAGAATGCCGAACACGTCGGCAAAATGTTCATTGAGTGCACCGGACTGCCCCTGATAACTCAGGTTGCTGGTGAAAGACTGTACGCCATGAGTCAGCTCGTGGCCGATGACTTCCAGACTGCCGGTAAAGCGCTTGAAGACTTCGCCGTCTCCATCGCCATAAGCCATTTGCTGTCCGTTCCAGAACGCATTGTTCATGGGCACGAAATCACCCTGGAAATCCACTTCCGCAACGTGAACCGTAGAGGTCAGCGTCATGCCGTTGTTGTCCAGCGAGTTGCGACCAAACAGTTCGTCATAGAAGTCATAGACATCGCCCGAGCCATTGAAGGCTTCGTCCAGCGCAGCGTCGTCGGTGTCAGGCTGACCTTCGGAGCGGGCCAGGGTGCCGGGCAGGGTGTTTGTGCCCTTGGCGTCGTAAACCAACCGGTTCTTTTTACCCTCGGGCGATTTGCTCGTCAGCAATGTGGGCATCGCTTGTGCCGATGTGCGAAAGGCGACGAAGGCTGAACTGCTTGCCAGGTTGGTGATTGCCAGCGCCCTGACCCGAGCGTGAGGTGACTGGGCGAGATGTTCGAGAATGTACGGCGGGATGATGCAATGCAGCGGATTTCTTTGGCACATGTGTGAGCCTCCCTGGGCTTACTGGCAAAACCGGTTCAGGCTTTTTTTAGGCAGCGCGGGACCCGACGATGTTCCAACCGTTTGCCGGAGAGATTTATTTAACAACGATCAGGAGGTGGTGGTGTCGAATGAGTTCACCCATTCACTGGACAGTTGCCAAATGAATATGCCGCACAGAACGTTTTCGGACGTCTATCGCGAGCAGGTGATCGAAATTCAGGTGAAACACGCGCCTGGGGTCAAGGAAGTGGTTGAGTTTGTGGCACATGTCAAGGTGACAATGCCGGGCCGTACACCTGTTCCAATCGTTAGAATTTGTAACTGGGGTTACCAGTCAATTGATGAGGCACGCCACGCGGGGGTGGCCGTAGGCCGGGATTTGGTCAATTCCTTGATGACAGAGAGCGACGAAGTGTCGCCAGCCCGAATAGACCGTAGTCGTTGATAGCAATGCTAAACTTGCGCCCACTTTTGAAAGGAGCAAGCAAACGTGCGCAATTTGGCAATGATGATGGCGGTGCTGGCACTGGCTGGCTGTGATGTCGACAAGTCGACTCCACCGCCTCCCAAGGTGCAGGCAGCAACAACTGTCCAGGCCCCGCAAGCGGCTCCACAGTGGGAAATCCAGATCAACGCCAATGAGGCGCTCAGTGATATCAGTGCCTGGTTGCTCGAGCGCAGCTACCCGCCTTACCTGGTGACCATCGATGGCAAGCAGCAACTGTTGATCGGGCCTTATCCAAGTCAGGAGCAGGCTGAGCAAACGCGTACCGAACTGCTGGCCAAGATCGCCAAATCCCACCGTAAAGCGGCTCCCGTTATCATTCAGCGCGCACCTTGACGATAGCAGGTCGGTTTTAACCGCGAATGTAGCAAGACACTCGTTCATTGCTGTGACACCC
The DNA here is from genome assembly GCF_900602065.1 of Pseudomonas viridiflava. GTDB lineage: Bacteria > Pseudomonadota > Gammaproteobacteria > Pseudomonadales > Pseudomonadaceae > Aquipseudomonas. The sequence continues at coordinate 165,833 of NZ_UWFN01000200.1, forward strand.
TCAGTTCACGCGTTTCGAATTATTCGAAGCGTGAACCCGGGAAGCGCTGTTATGGACGAAATTCAAAGATTGGGCGAATTGCTGAGCGCCAATCAACGCAATGAAGAACATAAGCACCAGCAATTCCATACTGGCCTGGCACAGTGGCAGGCGAGCATCAACACGCTTTACGAACAGATCGAAATCTGGCTCAAACCATTGACCGAGAGTGGGCAGATCACTGTGGCGTACGAGCCGCACCTTGCGCAGAGCAAGGGCTATCCCGACGAAAACTCTCCATTCAGCACGCAGCGCCTGACGCTCACAATTGCAGGGCGGCAGGTTGCTTTGATCCCCGAGGCAATGGGCCCGAAGGGGCAGGTGTCGATAGCGGCTACGGGCCTGAGCCTGCATGCCCAGGAACAGGTCTCGCTGAACTGCGTAGACGCGACGCAAGGTGTGCAGTGGATGGAGAAGAAAAGAATCGGCGTGAAAGAGTCGGAACCGGTGCCATTTACGGCAGACCACTTTGCCAGACAGCTACAACTGCTGGTGCCGGGGAGCGCGGTTTAAAAACCATTCAGTGCAACTGAAACTTCCACAGCGGGCCGTGATGTTCTTATCGCGGGCAAGCTCTGCTCCCACAGATTGGCGATGGTCTCAAACTCATGGCTGACCTGTGGGAGGCGAACGGGGTGATGGTCTACCTTACCCGCGATGGGATCAAAATATTTACCGGTTTAGTCGCGACGACCCAGCAACAAACCCACCACGAGGCCAAAGCCAGCCGAAATGGCCACGGTCTGCCATGGGTGACCGCCAATGTAGGTTTCGGTCGCTTCAACTACTGGCTTGGTGCGTTCACGCACGCTGGCAACTGAATCCGCTGCCTGTTTGAGCTTCAGGCCCAGTTGCGCACGCAGGGTCTCTGCGTCTTCACCGACCAGCGCGGCGCTGTCTTTGAGCAGTTTGTCGGACTCTTCGATCAGGGCCTGCAGTTCGCTGAAAGCCTGGTCCTTGATCTGTTCTGCAGTGTTTTGAGCGGCAGTTTTACGAGCCATGATGTTTTCCTTTCGTTGATGATGGCAGTGAGCAATGGAGTCTTGCGTCTGACGAAAAGTTGCAGTCATTTGTACGACGAAGGACATTTTGCTTGTGGAATTTGCCGGAAACAGACTCCTGCGGGTGTAAGATACTTCCGGTTTTTAGTCACAGGTGACCGTTATGAGTTTCAATCTGGCCAATCGGCCGCTTCCCGAACGAGCAGCGCTCGAAGACGAGAAATCCCGCCTCTTTGATCTTTGGCAAAGCAACCTGGGCAAGGCCAAGGGTGATGCGGCACGAATATTTGGCGAACGCTCCAAGCGTAAGGGCAAGTGGTCTGAATGGGTTCGTGCGGAGCTGGATACCATGAGTCCGCCCGAGTACGCCAACATGGTGCGCAGTGAAATCAACCGCCTGATGGCTGCCAGCAAGTAACAGCCTTTCTTCGCCGTACGATTCCCGCGGGGCGCTGTTTTACCAGCTCCCGTCGATGGGCTGCGGCAGGTTCAAGACGCCACTGTCCTTGAAACGCATGGTGCCAAACAACCCACCTGCCAGCTTGCCGCGCAAGGTGTAGGGCAGATTGTCGAGACTTTGGCTTTGCGTCAGGCCCACGGCCTGGCGCAGCGCCGCGAAGGCCGACACGCTGACGGGGACCACCAGCACGGCTTCGGAAAACCGCCCGATGGAGCCTTGCTGGTCGCTGACGCCTGAGGCCAGCAACTTGCCGTTAACGTCCAGGTCCAGCGCCACGCCGTTGTACTCAATGGCATTTTCATTAGGGTTCTGCAGTCGCAACTTGACCGCGAGCCTGACTTCCAGGCCCTGACCGGGCAACGGCTCGATGCCGACCACGTTGATATTCAGCGGGTCGCGGTTGGGCAGCAGCACGCAGGCATTCAAGGTCAACAGCAGCAGGCTGATCAGCAGCGTACGAATCGTGCGTGAGGGCATTCGATGTTTTCCTGGGAGTGGTGGCAGGGGCTGCGCTATCCGGTCAGACCTCACTCATGCGCAGAGATTCGTTTTCCACCTGCGCTGGCTTATGCTGCGGGACCTGCCTGTTACCGAGTCGCAGATGCCCAGACATCAGAAACCATCGCCCCCGATTGCACATGCGATCGTCAAAGACACCATTTCCGTTGAGTTGGTGCAGGAGGCACTCCTGGAAAGCCGTCTGCGCAAGGATCAACAGCAGGCGCTGCTGGCGCAGGCGGGTATTGCTCCCGAGTTGATGGCTGATCGGCAGGCGAGGGTGTCGGTCAGCGCTTACGCAGCGCTGTGGCGCAGCATGGAGCTCTGCACTGACGATTTGTTCTTTGGCATGGACCCGCGCCCTCTGCGCAAGGGCAGCCTTGAGTTTCTTTGTCGCTCGTCCATGGCGCAGCCGACACTTGCCGAGGGGCTTGTGTCCGGGCTGGATTTCCTGGGGCTGATGCTGGAGCGTTTTAGTGCGCGTTTGATCCGTCAGCAAAGCGTGGCAGAGATCGTTATTGATCAAGAGCTCGCGACGGCCTCCCGAGCGTTCGCAGACTTCACGTTCTGGATGATTGTGCATGGTGTTGCCTGCTGGCTATGTGGGCGACGCGTGCCAATTTTGGGCATTGAATTGCGATGTGTGCAGCCGGATCACATCGACGACTACAAGGTGATGTTCTCGGAAAACCTGCGCTTTCAGCGCCCTCGGTCGAGAATGATCTTTGCTGCTGATTGCCTTGATTTGCCCATAAAACGCACTAGAGCCGAACTCGACGCTTTCCTCGGGGCAGTGCCCGCGAACCTGTTGGTCAGGTACCGGGATTCGCAAAGTCTGGCCAGTCGTATCCGCCAGCACCTGCGTAGCCTGCCGCCAGAGCAGTGGCCAAACAGTGCCGAGTTGGCAAAGGGGTTGTTCATGTCGGGTTCGACACTGCGTCGGCGTCTGGCCGAAGAGGCGCAAAGCTACCAGGCGCTCAAGGACTCCGTGCGCAAGGACCTGGCAATCGGCTGGCTGGCCGATGAACAACTGGACTTCACGACGATTGCCGGACGCCTGGGGTTTGCCGACGTCAGTTCTTTTCACAAGGCCTTTAGAAAATGGTCCGGGACCAACCCGGGTCACTATCGTGACGTGGTACTGGGCCGTATTGGCCAAACCGGTCATCCACACTGAGCACTTTGACCATTGCCTGAAACAGGCAGCAGCGCGACTATTTCGGTACAAGAACAACACACCGAATAGAGGTCACTCATGGATATTCGCAACAAGGTATTCCTCGTCAGCGGCGGGGCTTCGGGATTAGGCGCCGCCACTGCGCGCATGCTGATCAGCGCGGGGGCCAAAGTGGTACTCGCCGACCTCAACGCCGATGCATTGGCCGTGCAACTCGATCAGCTTGGGCCGAACGCCCGGGCAGTCGTTACCGATGTTTGTCAGGAGGATTCGGCTCAGTCTGCGGTAGACGCCAGTGTTCAAGCATTCGGCGCGCTCCATGGCTTGGTCAACTGTGCCGGTATCGTCGGTGCGCAAAAAATCCTCGGCAAAGAAGGGCCGCATGCTCTGGCCGATTTTCGTCGGGTGATCGACGTCAACCTCATCGGCAGTTTCAACCTTCTTCGACTCGCCAGTGCAGCGATTGCCGCTGTCACTGCAGATGAAAACGGCGAGCGAGGGGTGATCATTAATACCGCTTCAGTGGCTGCGTACGACGGTCAGATTGGCCAGGCGGCCTATGCCGCCTCAAAAGGCGCCATTGTCAGCATGACCCTGCCCGCTGCCAGAGAGCTGGCGCGCTTTGGTATCCGGGTCATGACCATCGCTCCCGGTATTTTCGAAACGCCGATGATGGCGGGCATGACGCCTCAGGTGCGTGAGTCGCTGGCTGCGGGAGTGCCGTTCCCGCCGCGCCTGGGTAAGCCGGACGAATACGCTGCGCTGGTACGGCACATCATTGAAAATCCGATGCTCAATGGCGAAGTGATCCGTCTGGATGGAGCCTTGCGGATGGCGGCCAGATGAGCGTTCGCACTGCGCCATCACCTACAGGAGCTGTATTCCAATTCAATTGCAGCCTGTCTGCGATGAGGAACTGAACATGACGTCAGTACATCCAGGTTTGAATGATGACCCCGTCGTAATCGTCAGCGCCGTGCGTACACCCATGGGCGGTTTTCAGGGCGACTTGCAAAGCCTGACGGCGCCTCAGTTGGGCGCGGCGGCTATCCGTGCAGCGGTAGAGCGCGCAGGCGTCCCGGCCAAAGATGTCGAACAGGTTTTGTTCGGTTGCGTATTGTCAGCAGGGCTCGGGCAGGCACCCGCACGGCAGGCCGCACTGGGTGCGGGGCTCGCCACGTCGACGCGCTGCACGACGCTTAACAAAATGTGTGGCTCGGGTATGCAGGCAGCGATTCTGGCTCACGACCAGTTGCTGGCAGGTAGCGCCAGAGTGATGGTGGCGGGCGGCATGGAAAGTATGTCCAACGCCCCGTACCTGCTGGACCGTGCCCGCGCAGGCTATCGAATGGGGCACGGTCGAGTGCTCGATCACATGTTCCTCGACGGCCTGGAAGATGCCTATGAATCAGGGCGGCTGATGGGCACGTATGCCGAGCAGTGCGCAGAAAGCAATAATTTCAGCCGAGAGGTCCAGGACGCCTTTGCAGTCGCCTCACTGACCCGCGCACAGGAAGCGATCGAACGTGGCTGGTTCGCGGATGAAATAGTCCCGCTGCAAGTCGTGTCAGGGAAGGAGCAGCGTCCGGTCAGTCATGATGAGCAGCCACCCAAGGGGCGGCCGGACAAGATTCCGACACTCAAACCGGCCTTTCGCCAAGGCGGCACCGTGACTGCGGCCAACTCCAGTTCCATTTCTGATGGCGCCGCTGCGCTGCTGTTGATGCGGCGTTCAGAAGCGAACCGGCGAGGGTTGAAACCCTTGGCGCTGATTCAGGGGCATGCGGCTTTCGCCGATGAGCCGGGGTTGTTTCCCGTCGCCCCCATTGGTGCGATTCGCTCGCTGATGAAACGTACCGGATGGACGTTGGATGAGGTCGATCTGTTCGAAATCAATGAGGCATTCGCCGTCGTGACGCTGGCTGCGATGAGTCAGTTGGAATTGCCTCATGGCAAGGTAAACATCCATGGCGGCGCGTGCGCACTGGGTCACCCGATTGGTGCTTCGGGCGCCCGTATTCTGGTCACCTTGCTGGGCGCCTTGCGACGCAAAGGGTTGCGTCGTGGTGTCGCGGCGATCTGCATCGGTGGTGGGGAAGCTACAGCCATGGCAATAGAAATTATTGAATAAAATCAGATAGATATTCTTATTGCTTAAAGTTGTTTATGGAAAGCTCGCTATTTTGTAAAGGGGTGCATTATCAATGAGTTACGAATGTATTGTGATAAAGATTCTAGACAGGGTTGCGCTCATCACCCTCAACCGGCCCGAGGCGTTGAATGCGCTTAACGCGCAATTGGTCAGCGAGCTGAATCTCGCTCTGGATGATCTGGACAACAACCGTGACGTGGGCTGTATCGTCCTGACCGGCTCCAGCAAAGCCTTCGCTGCGGGTGCTGATATCAAGGAAATGGCTGAGCTGAAATACCCGCAGATCTACCTGGATGACCTGTTCAGCGACAGTGACCGGATTGCCGGTCGACGTACGCCAATGATCGCCGCCGTGGCTGGGTTTGCGCTGGGAGGCGGTTGTGAGCTGGCGTTGATGTGTGACTTTATTCTGGCCGCAGACAATGCCCGTTTCGGCCAGCCCGAGATCAAGCTGGGTGTATTACCCGGTATGGGCGGCACGCAGCGTCTGACCCATGCGGTAGGCAAGGCCAAAGCCATGGAGATGTGCCTGACCGGGCGTCTCATCGACGCTCAGGAGGCGGAGCGTTCCGGGCTGGTGGCCAGGGTGCTACCGCTCGACGAACTGCTGGATGAGGCGCTGAAAGTGGCTGCGTCCATTGCCGAGAAGTCGCTTCCTGTGGCGATGATGGTCAAGGAAAGTGTCAATCGGGCATTCGAAGTCAGTCTGGCCGAAGGTATTCGTTTCGAACGTCGCGTGTTTCATGCTGCGTTTGCGACTGAAGATCAGAAGGAAGGCATGGCCGCTTTCATCGAAAAGCGCGAGCCACGCTTCATGGGTCGCTGATGCCTCAGCCATGCTGGATGAAGGCCTGATGCAGTCGCTTCGGCCAGTTCTGCTCGAACCAGTCCCGCAGTTTGATGCAATGCCCCGGATGAATCAGGCACAGGCCGTCCGGGGTGTTGCGGTATGCCATAGCCAGCTCGCGCAGTTGCCGGGCGCCTAGCCCACAATAGCCTTGCTTGTCGGTTTTGCCTTCGAAGAGAAAATGCTCCGGTTGCAGGCGGGCGAGGAATTCCAGTCCGGCCTGGCGCATTCGAACGATGTACCACAAACGGTCAGGCAGCGGCGCTCCCTTGAGGCCAGGGTATTGGGTCAAGCGCAAGTCCGCGTCGAAAAACGACAGCGCAGCGTGCTGCACCGGGGCGTCAAGTGCTGCGTTGTGGCGTTGGGCAGTCAGCTGTGGCGGTGCGCCCGCCATGCTGATGCGTGTGCCAGTGAGTTCAAATTTACTCTCGGCCGTCGTGAGTGAGATATCTCTACAGGTCACCAGATGAAGCGTCTGAGGCCTGTCCAGATGGACTGTCTGCGCCGTAGGCAAGCCATCCATACGATTCAGCGCTTGCTGATCCTTGAGCTGCGTAAGGTGTTCGTCCGGCACTGAGTGGATAATCGGTCGATCAGGGTCGTTGTCAAAGTGGGCAATCAACAGCGCCGTGCCGATTCTCAGTGCCTTGAGTTGTTCCAGAGAAAGCGCAGCCGGCGCGCTGAGTTCGTCTCTGGTGGCACACGCGTCAGGCAGGGGTTTGAAACAGATGGGCAGGCGACCATTGAGCCGTTGATCCTGTTCTTGCTCGCAGTGACTCAACAGCGTCGCGGGCTTGAAGCCGTTCGCGGCGGCTTTGCGATGCTTTAATCCGGGCCGGAACGGCATTTCCCAAGGCAGTACGCGCAAGCTGCTGGCGTAGCCACTACTGAACGGCTCTATTTCGCAATGCGTCGAGCCTGCCCCCGGCGGTGTTGGGAGAGACTTCAGGATATCGATGATCTGCGCTGTATCCTGCTCAGGAAAACCTTGTAGAACCTCGGGTTGCTTACCGACGTGATTGACCTCGGTGATCAGCCACTGATCGTTGAAGCGTGCCTCTGGATGCGCCTGAACCTGAACGATCTGGCCCGGAGTCAACGGGAGGTCGATGCTGAGACCGAGGATGACGCGGCGCTCACAGCGTTGACGTTCCAGGGTCCGGGCGCTGATCTGGCGGTCATGTGCCTGGCGTTCGGTGGGCAGTCGCGAAAGGATGCTGGCTTCAAAACGCTGGTTGCTGGCCTCCAGCTCGTTATGGTTTGCAGGTTGTGGGACCGTGATCGCCCCGTCGTGGCTCTGCGCTTCGTGATGGGCTGTCGTCGGCATTAGTGACCATTGCTCTGCAAGGTGCGCGAGAGAGGGAGATCTTTTTTCCGACAAGATCGACGGCTGAAATTTCACGGGGAAGGGCCGGTGTGGAAAGCGGGCCGGATCGTCGGCGAAGATCAGCAAATGGGAGGACTGCTGCTGCTCAAAGCGAAAGTGAATGCCTTCTTCTTCGCAAAGCCGTAGCAACAAATGCAGATCGGTTTCGTCATGCTGTACACACGCTTCTCGCGGCGGATAAATCCCCACCAACTGCTCAAACCGGTACGAGCCCGGTTTCAGCCCGTGCTCGCTCATGAGCCGGGCGATAATTTGCGGTGCGCTCAGATTGCGGAAAACCCGGTGTTGGCGATGTTGTTGCAGGTCCAGCAGGGCCGGGCCCAGCTCTATTCGATAAAGGCCCAGGGCTGTACCGGCGTGCAGGCAGGTAGCGCTGCTGATCTTGCCATGTACAACCCTGTCCGGGCTTAAGGCGAGACAGGCGGCCTGTTGCTCAAGGGCCTTGAAATCCAGGTGCGGATCGTCGCAGAGACAATCGACGACGAAACGGTAAGGTGCGTTCAGGGCTTCCCACCCGCTGATGCTGATGACGGGCAGATTCACCTTGTGATCGACAATCGCCAGTGTGATCGGCATTTGTTGGCCTTCAGACATCCACATCGCTCCCACCTTTATTTTGAGGTGGGAGAGGGTACGAAATGCCACGGGTCATGGGCATCGCTTAAGCATTTTTCGGAAAGGGACTACAAGTTAAAGAGGAATGTCGCTAGTTGCGCTGCAGAGCATTAATGACGATGCAAACCCCAAACGATCCTCAATGAACGACGGCGGGGGTTTCATCTGGCGTCATCGGGTATAAAATGCGCCGTCGCCGCGCATCCGTCGCGGCACGCAGGCCACCTCATTTTTAACGTTTTGCCCTGGTTTGCAGTCAGCCCGCTCAAGAGGGTTGGCGCATCGGGCAAAACGCAATTGGATCAAGAGAGCAAGCATGGGCGCACAGTGGAAGGTCAAGCATAAAGAAGCAGCATCCAATGCCAAGGGGCGTATCTTCGGCAAGCTGTCCAAGGAAATCATGATTGCGGCGCGCGCAGGGGCCGATCCGGACATGAATCCGCGCCTGCGGTTGGTAGTGGAACAGGCTAAAAAAGCCTCTATGCCACGTGAAACCCTGGAGCGTGCGATCAAGAAAGGCGCCGGGCTGCTGGGTGAAAACGTGACGTTCGAGCGTCTGACCTATGAAGGCTTTGCTCCACATCGAGTGCCGGTGATCGTTGAGTGTCTGACTGACAACATCAACCGCACAGTGTCGGAAATCCGTGTGCTGTTCCGCAAAGGGCAACTGGGCGCAGCAGGTTCGGTTTCCTGGGACTTCAACTATCAGGGCATGATCGAGGCGGTGCCGACCAGTCCGGACGCTGACCCGGATGAGGCGGCGATTGAGGCGGGTGCTCAGGATTGCGAGCCGGGCGAGGAGGGCGCAACCCTGTTCCTCACTGAACCTACCGATATGGATGCGGTGTGCAAAAAGCTTCCGGAATTTGGTTTTACCGTGCAGTCAGCCCAATTGGGTTACCGCCCGAAAAGCACCGTTGACGGCCTGAACGAAGAGCAGATGGCCGAAGTTGAAGCCTTCCTGGCGGCTATCGACAACAATGACGACGTGCAGAACGTTTATGTAGGGTTGGCAGGGTAGCGCTGAACACGTAAAACCGGCCGGGCGGCGCTCCGGTGTCCCTGACACATCGCTCTCGCGCACCAAACTTGGTTCTATGTGGGAGCGTTGCTTGGTCTGGGCGGCATTCCGACGATAAAGGCGATGCGGTTTGAAGGATAAACCGCGGTGTTCTTATCGCGGGCAAGCACCGCTCCCACATAAAAACCTCATTTATTCAGTGAGTTATATTTTGTTTGATGAGAGCGGTGCTTGGTCTGGGCGGCATTCCGACGATCGGGGCGATGCGTTCTAGCGTCGCCCCTCCCGGAGCAAGCACCGCTCCGGTTTCAACCCAAGCGTTGTTCAATCTCTCGCAACGTCGGTCGTTGACTGACATCCGGCTGAATACAGCGCGCCTGCAATGCCCACAAGTCATCCTCTAGCGTTCCGTCACAACGCTCCAGCAACTCGCCTAGCAGAATCCCGAACGCCCGTGTTTCGATGCGCTGCAACGCTTGGGCCTGTGCCAGTGTCGAGTAAAACGACGCGGCGCCAAAATCGCCCAGCAAGCAGTCGCCGTTGTCATGCCAGAGAATGTTATGGCCGTACAGATCACCGTGGGTCATGCCACGTTCATGCAAGTGTGCCGTGACTGAGGCAATGCCGTGCGCCAGACGTAAAGCGGTAGGCCGGGTCAGGCGTAACCCGGCGGGGTAAATATCTCTTGAGCAGGATTGCAGGCTGGGTGGGCCTGCCAGATTAGTGAAGCTTGCATCAATCAACTGCATGACCAGCCCGGCACGGGACTCTGGGTGGTCGAATATCCGGCCTTCGACATTGATCAGGTTCGGGTGGGTACCCGCTGCGATACAGGCTGCCATTTCGTTGAGCGGTGAACCGTCACTGGTGACGGTGCCTTTGTACAGTTTGACTGCGACGGTCCTGGCGGCTTGCCGAGGTGGCTGCCAGAGCGCTTGCTGAATGACCCCGGACGCGCCTTCGCCCAACTGCTGCTGAATATCCAGCTCAGCCCATGGTATGTGCTTTACAGCGGCGGACTCAGGCGTCTTGCACAGCGGATTACCGGCAAACGCCAGCCATGCCAGCGAGGGTAATTGCAGCAGCCAGTCAGGTAACCCGGTGAACTGGTTCGCGGCGATGCGCAGCAGCTCGAGTTGTTCACACTGAGCCAGGCTGGCCGGCAGGGCGCTCAAGCGATTGCCTGCCAACATCAGTTTTTGCAGGGAGCGGCACTCACCCAGCGCGTCGGGCAGTTGCTCAATGCGGTTGTCCGTCAGAATCAGCCAGCGAAGTCTGGGAGGTAACGCAGCCGCCGGTACGTGAGCGATCTGGTTGGCCTTGAAACCGACAATGCGCAGGTTCTGGCAACGACCGATGCAGGTCGGTAGCTCGGTGAACTGGTTATCTGAACAGAACAGCACCTGCAAATGCGGCAGCCGATAAAGATCGTCGGGCAGGCTCTGCAGTGAGTTACCACTCAGGTTGAGGATTTCCAGCGAGTCGGCAAGATCGAAGATTTCCATCGGGAAATCGCTCAGCCCGCAAGAAAGGTCCAGGCGCTTGATGCCCGCCAGCCTGCCTGCGCGAAGGTCTGCAAGTGTGTGCATGGCTCAGCTACGACTATTGTTGTCGGGCGGCAGGTTCAGGCAACGATCAACCCACAGGTGAACGCGCTCCAGGCTGGGCGGCGCTTCCGCATACAGGATGCGATAGATCATCGGGGCAACGACCATGTCGATCAGTTCGTTGGCGTCGGGTGAAGGTTCGCCGCGTGCAAGCGCCCGGTCAATGATGATCTGCAACTGGTCACGCGTGATGCCCGCACACTTGCCCGAGCACGTTGCCGCGCTGCTGGCGACCACGTCGCGCATCATTTCCCGGCCCGGGGCAGAATTCATTTCGTCGAGGTACATCTCGGTCCAGGTGCGCAAGTCGTCCCGCAGGTTGCCGCAATCAATCGGCTCGTCAGGGCGCAGACGCTCCACTGCAGCATCGGCGAGCAAGGTGGTCAGGTCGCCCCAGCGGCGATAGATAGTGGACGGCGTGACGCCAGCACGAGTGGCGATCATCGGTACGCTCAAGACTGAACGGTCGTGTTCGACGAGCAGATCGCGCACCGCGCTGTGAATTGATTCCTGCACGCGAGCGCTGCGGCCGCCCGTGCGTATTCCTTCTTTTATAGCCATGTGGCAGACCTTAACACAAAGTATTTGCTTTAAGCGGCGTCAGCTTGCACAATTCGGAAACGCTAAACCTTAGCTTTAATGATGTGCCTGATCGGAGAGTGTACCCATGTCCCGCCCTTTGCAGAACCCTGAGCGAGGAAACAACCACTTGGGATTTCTGGCGTTCACGACCCTGTGCTTTTTTGCCGCGTCCAGTGCGCCGACGCCGCTCTATCACCTGTATCAGCAGAGCTGGGGTTTTTCTGCAGCCATGCTGACCCTGATTTTTGCGGTCTATGCGTTTACCTTGTTACTCGCGCTTCTCGTGGTGGGATCCTTATCCGACTACCTGGGCAGGCGTCCGGTGATTTTTGCGGCGCTGGTGCTGGAAATCATCGCCATGCTGCTGTTCATCTTCGCGGTCGATGTCACTTGGCTGCTTGCGGCGAGGATGATTCAGGGGCTGGCAACGGGCATGGCGGGCAGTGTGCTCGGGGCCGCCTTGCTCGACAGCGACGAGAAACAGGGCCCGTTGGTCAACAGTATTGCGCCCATGTTCGGCATGGCGCTGGGGGCGTTGGGCACGGGTTTGCTGGTGGAGATGGCGCCACTGCCGATGTTACTGACGTACTGCCTGTTGCTGGCCGCGTTTTTCGGGCAGGCGATTTACGTCTGGTTTATTCCGGAAACGGTCAGCCCTCAGGCGGGCGCGTGGGCGTCCCTGAAGCCTTCGTTGCATGTCCCGGTTCAGGCGCGGCGTACGTTGTTGCTGGTATTGCCGGTTGATATCGCGGCCTGGTCACTCGGGGGATTCTTCCTGTCTCTGTCGCCGTCTCTTCTAGCTGCTGCTACCGGAACCACGTCTGCAATCAATGGTGGTCTGGCCGTCGCCACGCTGACCATCAGCGGTGCACTGGCGATCTTCAACCTGCGTTTGCGTCCTGCGGTGCTTGGGCTCTGGATAGGCGCGAGCTGCTTGCCAGCGGGTGTTGCGGTGATACTGGGGGCGGTCAATGCCGGTTGGCTGTGGCTGTTTTTTGTCGGGTCAGTGATTGCCGGTGTGGGTTTCGGTTCCGGTTTCCTCGGGGCTCTGCGCTTGTTGCTGCCCCTGGCTCATGCCCATGAGCGGGCCGGGCTGATGTCAGCTTTTTATGTACTCAGTTACCTGGCGTTCTGTATTCCGGCGTTGATTGCCGGGCTGAGTGCCCACAGTTTTGGGCTGATTGCGACGACCAACGCGTATGGCAGCGTAGTGATTGTGCTGGGCTTGCTGGCGCTCTCGGGCTTGATTGTCCGGCGTCTGACGGGAAAGGCGGCAGTGAGTCCGGTATGAAGCCGCATAGCGACCTGACACCGCACGTTCCAGCAGCAACATAGACCCCAACCACCTCAGCTCTAACAGGAAAAGCTTGCTTAATCTGTGGGACCGAATTCATTCGGGAAGACTGATTGGCAGACGCTGAATATGTAGTGTCTCAACCGGCCCCTTCGCGAATGAATTCGCTCCCACGGAAATTGTGTTCGCAGGCTAACTTAGAACCTCCCACAGGGTTCCGGATAAGCCGAACGACAGCGGGATGTCAGGGTCGGCACTCCGACGATGAAGTCGCCGCGTTTTTTCAGGCTGCCAATGTCCGTGCTCGCGACTCAAATCGCCCCCGGCAGTGCCTTTCGAGCCTGTTGCGCTGCGGGATCGTTGGTCGGGCTGACGACGGCGTAGTTGTAACCCGAGCCCGACCAGTAATCGGCCTGCAGGTCCCCGTCCTGTCGACTTCCCCTGGGCAACATATGATTTTTCGCCCCGGGAGGACGGATGTAGAAACTCAGCGTGCGGCCTTCAGGATCTTTATAAACCACCATGGCCGCAGCGCCTTGTTCGGTCGTGGTCATGCGTCCAGTGACGGGTTTGAAACCTGCCGCTTCAAGATCGGGCAAGCGGTTGGCCTGATTGAAATGGCGGTCAAGCCACACTTGAGCATCGTCTGCCTGCGCGGCACTCCAGTCGCTGGCCATATTGTCGTTCACTGCAAACATACGGTAGGCCTGCAAGGCATCAGCCATAGGCGGCATGGTGGAACTCAGGGTCATCTCCCTGGCCTGCCATCCGCTGAGTCCGCCAAAACCCACGGCAACCACCAACATGGCGGCCGTCGCCAGATGACGGTAACGGTGGCGACGCAAACGCTGACGGATGAATGCAGGGTCCAGCTCCGGGTTGGGTTCGCGCTTCAAATCGCCACTCAACGCCGCACGCAGACGCTTCGCGTCAGCCTGCCAGGCCTTCACCTGCAGCGCGACGTCAGGATTAACGGCAAGCCAGGTTTCCAGGCGCAGGCGATCAGCAGCGCTCAATTGCTGGTCCACATAAGCGTGAAGGTCGAGTTCGCTGGGGGGCAGGGTGATCATTTCAGTATCCGCAGAGATGGGGTCGTGATTTCGCCCTCGCTGAATTGGCGAAGGGCCTGACGAGCACGGGACAAACGTGACATGACGGTGCCGATGGGCACATCGAGGATGGTGGCGACGTCCTTGTAGCTCAAGCCTTCGACCGAGATCCACAACAGCAGCGCACGCTGCTCGGTAGTCAGTCGCTCGAACGCGCCCAAAGTGGATTGAGCGACCACGGTGCGCTCCACGCTGGGCTGGTAATCCTCGTCGCCGCCGGTAAACAGGGCCAGCATCCGGCTGTAACGTCGCGAGCGGCGGTGAGCATCCAGAAACTGGCGATAAAGTATCGAGAAAAGCCAGGCGCGCATATCACCTTCCGGACGCTTGTCTTTCCAGGCTGACAGGGCCTTTTCAAGGCTTGCCTGAACCAGATCGTCGGCCCCGCTGGGATTACGGGTCAGCGACAGGGCAAACCTGCGCATTCGCGGTATCAACTCCCTTAATTGTGCATCGAACTCGTTCATGGGCTGGATTTTCCCTGGTCAGCAACTATGACCATCGCAGTGGTGTGATCAGCAAGACGACGCTCGCGGACATATATTCCTTCATTTGTGCAATTTTTTTTGGCTGATGGAATAAACACTTCGCGGCTTCGTCCTACTGCGCACAAAACGCGATAGCCGATCGTGATAGCCCGATGACCTGGAGTTTCCTATGAACGACCGTGACCCTTTACCTGAGAGGCAAAGACCTCCGTTGAGCCCTGCCGCAACCGGCTTGCGCCTGGTGGGGATTGGCGTGGTAGTACTCGTCGCCGCCACCGCCTTTGCCTACGTTGGAGGTTATCTGGATCCGCAGCGCCTGACCCCGGACAAGCTGGTTAATACCCTTGAGCACAATAATGGCACTTTCCCGGGCTTTCGCCGGAACCACCCTAAAGGGGTGTGCGTTTCAGGTTACTTCGAAAGTAATGGTGCCGCTGCCGAACTTTCCAGCGCACAGGTATTTTCCAGTACTCGCACGCCGGTAGAGGGTCGATTCGCGTTGCCTACCGGTAATCCGTACTCGCCCGACAGCGCCGCACCGATACGCAGCCTGGCCGTGCGCTTTACCCAGGCAGACGGCCAGCAATGGCGCACCGGCATGAACGCCATGCCGGTGTTCCCTGTAGGCACGCCGCAAGCGTTCTATGAGTTGCTGCAAGCCACCGCGCCGGACCCGCAAACCGGCAAGCCGGACCCGGCAAAACCGCCCGCGTTCTTCGGCAGTCATCCGGAAACCGGGCCTTTCCTTGCCTGGGTCAAGACTGCCAAGCCTTCGGCCAGCTATGCAACGGTCACCTACAACAGCGTAAACGCGTTTTTCCTGGTCAGTGCTGACGGCAAGCGCCAGGCCGTGCGCTGGAACATGGTGCCCGTCGACCCGGCAAATGCCGCTGCTCCTGCGCCTGATAGCAAGGATTACCTTGAACCGGACCTTGATGCACGGCTGGCTTCCGGACCGTTGCGCTTCAATCTGATCCTGACCCTGGCCAACGCAGACGATCCGGTCAACGACGCCAGCAAACAGTGGCCCGCCGATCGGCGCACGTTGAATGCCGGAACACTGGTCCTGGAGAGTGAGCAGCCGCAGTTGAGCGGCGCTTGCCGTGACATCAACTATGACCCGCTGGTCCTGCCATCCGGTATCACTGGCTCTGATGATCCGCTGCTGGCTGCACGTTCCGCCGCCTACGCCACGTCGTACAAACGGCGCACTGCAGAAGTGGAGCAGTTGCCCAAATCCGCGCCTGTCATGGAGAAAAAGTCATGAGTACTCCCACTACGCATTTTTCTCTTTTGGCGCGCCTGCTGCATTGGTCGATGGCGCTGATGATCATCGCCATGTTGTTCATTGGCGCAGGCATGGTTGCATCGGTGTCGGCACGCCATGAGTGGCTGCTGGATCTGCACAAGCCGCTAGGAATTGCGATTCTGGTGCTGGTGATTCTGCGCATCATCGTTCGCCTTTCCAGTCATACACCGGCGCTCCCGGCTGACTTGCCAACCTGGCAGGTGCTGGCGGCGAAGCTTTCCCATTACGTCCTGTATGCGCTGATGCTGGCAATGCCATTGATTGGCTGGGCGATGATTTCAGCGGCCGGTGACCCTGTCATGCTCAGCAGTTCGCTACGTTTGCCTTCCATCGTCGCGGCGGATGCCGGAACCTTCGCATTTCTGCGTCAGACCCACACCTGGCTGGCGTATCTGTTGTTCATGACAGTACTGATGCACATCGCTGCGGCGTTGTTTCATGCCTGGGTGAGGCGTGATGAAGTGCTGGGGAGTATGTTGCGGGGAGAGGGGAGGCACTAAAGAGCGTGCATTGATTACCCCTGTAGGAGCTGCCGAAGGCTGCGAAAGCGATGTCTCAGAAAAAATGCTTTCGCAGCCTTCGGCAGCTCCTACAGGGAACCATTGTCAGCGCAGGACCGGAGCCATTTCCGACAACGTGGTCAAGACATCCTTGGCCAGTTGTTTTGAGCGCTTGCCATCCCAGCCGGTTATCAGGTCCGGCGCATCGTCGTTATCCTTGAAGGGCATTTCCAGAGTCAGTGACAGGCATTTGTATTTCTCGCCGACACTGTTGCAGGCCAGGTTCATGTTGGCCTTACCCGGCTGTGAGCGGGGATAGCCATAGCGCGTCTGGAAGTCCCGGGTGATTTCGCTCAAGCGGCCGCGGAACTGCGCTTCCAGTTGCTCTTGTTTTGGCGTGTAACCCGGATTGCCTTCACACGCGGCAGTGAATACATAAGGGATTTCTTCGTCGCCATGGACGTCGAGAAACATGTCCACACCATACTTTTCCATCTGTTCCTTGACGAAGAACACTTCCGGGCTGGCTTCCTGAGTGGAGTCCTGCCAGGCGCGATTGAGGTCTTTGCCGTTGGCATTGGTCCGCAAATGGCCGTGGAATGAACCATCAGGATTCATGTGCGGGACGAGGTACAGATCGGCAACTTCCAGCAGGGCATTGAGCACCTGATCATCCCGCTGTTGCAGGCGCTCGATTACGCCTTCCATGAACCATTCGGCCATGTGCTCGCCTGGGTGTTGTTGGGCGATGATCCAGATTTTGAGCTTTTGCTCATCGCCGTTACCCCGACGCAGCAGAGGAATATCGCGGCCCTCGACGCTTTTGCCGGTTTCCAACAGTTGCACGCCCGCTTTTTCCAGGGCCTGCTCAATGAGCCAGGCATGGCGTTCGCGGCTGTACGGTTCGAAATAGGCAAACCAGACCTGCGGTTCGGTCGGTGTGAGGCTGAAATTCAGGGCGCCGTCATCGAAAGTGGAGGGCACGCGGAACCAGGTCTGGTGATCGTAGGACGCCACGGCGTTGTAGCCTGTCCAGGCATTCTTATAGCTGGATTGACCCGCGTTGGTCAGGCTGAATCGATGAGTCTGCCCCGTCTGCAGACCGTCGACCTTGAAGTGAAACCACTGAAAATGTGGGCTGCGAGTATCCGGGCGAATAGCCAACTGAATGTGTGCGGGGTTGCTCGCGTCGATCACTTCGATATTGCCGCTATCGAAATCTGCGCTGATTTTGAGAGAGGTCACGGTCGGTTCCTGTGTACGTTAGTGCCAGTTATGGCGCTACTTTACACGGAACCTGCCTTGAGCAACGCGCGTTGCTGCGACGTGAATGTGTGCGAATCGGCCATGTTTGATTCAAAAATGGCCGAACAGCGCGAACGCCTCTGCGGTAACCAGCAAGCTGCACAGGAAGGCTGTCGCCATGCACCAGAGCAGATAACTGCGCCGTTTGCGCCGGTGCCAGCCGCTGGCACCCAAAACAGCGGCAGGGGCTTGAAGTTGTCGCCACAAGCGTTCAGTGGCTTCGAAGGCGGCAAGATGGCTACTGTCCGCATCTAGCCAGTGACGAAATTCAATACGCTGGCTGGCCGTGGCATGCGGGCTCTGGAGGTGGACATACCAGCGGCTGGCCTGTTCAGCGATGGGGTCGATAACAGCGCTCTCACCAACCGCAACTTGCCGCCGGCTGGTCTGGAGCACTCGAACCATCGCCTGCTCGACCAGCGTTACCTCTATATCAAGCAAGCTGGAGATGTGGGAGTAAGACAATCCGTCAAGTCGACTGAGGAGAAACACCTGCTGTGCACGACGGGAAAGCTTGACCAGACCACGGCGCATGCTTTCGCCTTGCGAGCTTAATGGAACATCCGGCTGCCGTGCGGGCAGAGCGGGAAAGGACGAGAGTTGAATACTCATGATCGATTGCCTCGCTTGATATTCATGATATGCCTTCCTTGATCGCTGCTCTTGATGTAAGAGGGGCGTCATCCTGACGCTCGAAGAGTGGCTGGGATGAGAGTAATTCTCAAGTGATAAGCCAGCTCAGTTACCGATTATCTTCCGTACAGAACCTTTGAAAGCAAACTTCAGGGGCCCGTTCCGCAATCTTTTTGCTATGATCCGCGCCATCGTAGAAACGACACCCTCTTCATTAGCCTGAAGAACGCAGCACCCGAACCTGCAACACAAAAAAATAGAACCGCAACACTAAAAAAAAGACCCGGAAAAAATCCGGGTCAAAAACCGTGATTAGCCTGATGAGGAGATAATCCAGAAGCCGACCTAAGACTTCTGAGTTATCCAACTGACCTTGCGGCCAGTTGCTTGCAATAATAATCATTATCATTTGCAAGTCAAACCTTTTTATCGCCCCGATTTAAAAAATTTCAGATGCCGCCTGACAATCCTCAGTCCAGCGGCAGCTCTGTCGTGCGCTTCACTTCGCTCATGGCGATGTTGGAGTGGGCTTCCTGAACGTGTGGCTGCTGCAGCAAATGGTCACGCAGGAAGCGCTCATAGCTGGTGATGTCCTGAGCGACCACCTTGAGCAGGAAATCCATATCGCCCGCCATCGTGTAGCACTCCAGCACTTCAGGGTAGCCGGTGATTGCCTCTTCGAATTCGGCCAGGAAGCGTCGGCCGTGGCCCGATAACTTTACGTCAACAAAAACGGTAGTGGTCAGTCCGAGCTTTTGCGGGTTGAGCAGGGCGACTTTGCGCTCGATAAAGCCTTCTTCCTGAAGCCGGTTGATGCGCCGCCAGCATGGCGATTGTGACAACTCGACGCGTTCAGCGATTTCGGCCGCCGAGAGGTCGGCGTTGTGCTGCAGCAGGCGCAGGATCCTGCGGTCGATGGGGCTTAATTTGTTCTGCATGAATTGACCCTTTTTTTTATTTTTATCGAAACGAACATGCAGAAGTTCAGCAGATAAACGGCAAATTAGAAAGAAAAAGCCTCTTTGCTACAGGCAGTATTTTGCTTGTGAATGCTGAGCCGAAGCCGCTCAGCATGCAGGGCGCCCGCATGGCGACCCGGATTAGCCGCCATAAACTGCTCATAAAAATAAAAGGAGCACCTGAATGTCTTTGGCTGATATTCGTCTGGACGATAAATACCGGCTCGCGACCGGCAATCTGTATCTGACCGGCACCCAGGCGTTGACCCGTCTGCCCATGTTGCAAAAACAGCGTGATGAGGCCCGAGGGCTGAACACGGCCGGTTTCATTTCCGGTTATCGCGGCTCGCCATTGGGCAATCTCGACAAAAGCCTGTGGGACGCCAAGGATTACCTCAAACAGAACGCCATCCACTTTCAGCCGGGCGTCAACGAAGAGTTGGCGGCGACAGCGGTGTGGGGCAGCCAGCAAGTGAATCTGTTTCCCGAAGGCAAATACGACGGCGTGTTTGCGCTCTGGTACGGCAAAGGCCCCGGTGTCGATCGTTGCGGCGATGTGTTCAAGCACGCAAACTCGGCCGGTGTCGCTGCCAATGGCGGTGTACTGGTATTGGCCGGTGACGACCATGGCTGCAAATCGTCGACCATCGCCCACCAGAGTGAACATGCGTTCATTGCCTCAATGATTCCGGTGCTTAACCCCAGCAACGTTCAGGAAATCCTTGATTACGGCATTATTGGCTGGGAGTTGTCACGCTACAGCGGGTGCTGGGTGGCGATGAAAACCATTGCCGAGAACGTCGACTCTTCCGCTGTTGTCGAGGTCGATCCGCTGCGTGTGACCACGCAGATTCCAGAGGACTTCGAGATCCCCGAAGGCGGCCTGCACATTCGCTGGCCGGATCCGCCGCTGGCCCAGGAAGCACGGCTCAACACCTACAAAATCTATGCCGCACGCGCGTTTGCGAGAGCGAACCAACTCAACAAGGTGGTCCTTGATTCACCACAACCGCGGCTGGGCATCGTCACCACCGGTAAATCCTATCTGGATGTGCGTCAGGCCCTGGAAGAGCTGGGCATTGACGAAGCGCTGTGCGCTCAAGTGGGTATTCGCGTGCTGAAGGTCGGCATGAGCTGGCCTCTGGAGCCGGTTTCAGTGCATGGTTTCGCCGAAGGTCTCGACGAAATCCTGGTGGTCGAAGAAAAACGCAGTGTGATCGAAGATCAGTTAACCGGTCAGCTTTACAACTGGCCGGTGGAGCGGCGTCCTGTGGTGGTCGGTGAGTTCGACGAACAGGGCGAGTCGTTGCTGCCCAACCTCAGTGAGCTGACGCCAGCGATGATTGCCCGTGTCATTGCCAAACGCCTTGCGCCGTTCTACAGCAGCCCGCAAATCGAGGCGCGCTTGCAGTTTCTGGCAGACAAGGAGCAAGCGCTGCAAGCGCCATTGTTCAACACTCAGCGGACCCCTCACTTCTGTTCTGGCTGCCCGCACAACACCTCAACCCGCGTTCCTGAAGGCAGTCGCGCGCTGGCGGGTATTGGCTGCCATTACATGACCATCTGGATGGATCGGGCCACGGAAACCTTCACCCAAATGGGCGGCGAGGGCGTCACCTGGATTGGTCAGGCACCTTTTACCAATACCCCCCATGTGTTCCAGAACCTCGGCGACGGTACTTATTTCCACTCGGGTCACCTGGCGCTCCGCGCTGCTGTGGCATCCGGGGTCAATATTACCTACAAGATTCTCTACAACGATGCGGTAGCCATGACAGGCGGTCAGCCCATCGACGGCGTATTGCGCGTCGACCAGCTCAGCCGTCAGGTTTTCAACGAAGGCGTGCAGCGTATCGCTCTGGTGTCGGATGAGCCCGATAAGTACCCAAGCCGGGATGGCTTTGCACCGATCACCAGCTTTCATCATCGACGGGACCTGGACAGCGTGCAGCGCGAGTTGCGGGAGTTCAAAGGCGTCTCGGTGATCATTTATGACCAGACCTGCGCAACGGAGAAGCGTCGCCGGCGTAAACGCGGCACTATGAAAGACTTGGAAAAACGGGCGCTGATCAATGCGTCCGTGTGTGAAGGGTGTGGCGACTGCGGGGTCAAGTCAGGCTGTCTTTCCGTGTTGCCCAAAGAAACCGCTCAAGGCCGCAAGCGCGAGATCGATCAGAACGCCTGCAACAAGGACTTCAGTTGCGTCGAAGGTTTCTGCCCGAGCTTTGTCACCGTACATGGCGGCAAACTGCGCAAGCCTGAGCCGCCGACGCAGGTCCAGCGCTTTGTGACCTTGCCGGAGCCGCACCTGCAGAGTCTGGACAAACCCTTCAACATCCTGCTGTCTGGTGTCGGTGGTACGGGGGTGACGACTGTCGGGGCAATGCTGGGCTTCGCCGCAAACCTGGAGGGCAAAGGCTGCAGCGTGCTGGATCAGGCCGGTCTTGCGCAGAAATTCGGCCCCGTGGTCAGCCATATACGCATCGCGGCGCGTCAGGACGCATTGTTTGCGGTGCGCATTCCGGCGGGGGAAGCCAACCTGCTATTGGGTTGCGATCTACTGGTGGCGGCAGGCCCGGATGCCATCGCCAAACTCAACTCAACCTTTTCTCACGCGGTGGTTAATAGCCAACAGACGCCGACAGCTGAGTTCACCCGTAACCCGGATGCCGTGTTCCCCGGTGAAGCGATGAAGCAGACCATCCGTGATGCGGTTGGCGCGGAAAAAACTCACTTTGTCGAGGCCACAGACCTGGCGATTCGCCTGCTTGGGGATACCATTGCCAGCAACCTGTTCATGTTGGGCTACGCCTTCCAGCTGGGTTTCATCCCGTTAAGCTCGGCGGCGATCGAAAAAGCCATCGAACTCAATGGCGTGGCGGTGACACTCAATCAGCAAGCGTTCCTCTGGGGGCGGCGTGCGGCGCATGATCTGGGCGCGGTGCAAGCGATTGCTTACCCTCAAGAGCTGATCATTGAAGAGCCTCAGCCTGTTGACCTTGCGCAGCGCATCAAAGCCAACGTTGTGGCGCTGACCGAGTACCAGAATGCTGCTTATGCCGAACGTTATAGTCGTCTAGTCGAAAACGTGCGCCAGACCGAAGCGCGTTTGTTCCCGGGGCAATTGGCGGTGCTGACTGAAGCTGTCGCCTTCAGTCTGTTCAAGGTGCTGGCGTACAAGGATGAGTACGAGGTTGCGCGGCTGTACAGCAATGGCGACTTCAAACGTCAGTTACAGGCGCAGTTCGAGGGTGATTACCGACTGGAATTCCATCTGGCACCCTCGTGGCTGGCCAGACGTGACAAACAGACGGGGGAGCCGCGCAAACGCAGCTTCGGCCCGTGGATGATGAAGGCGTTTGGTGCTCTGGCGAAGCTCAAGCCGTTGCGCGGCACTGCATTTGATCCGTTCGGACGTAGCCTTGAGCGCAAGCAGGAGCGGGAGCTGATCGAGTCGTATATCGGCGACGTAGAGCTGATCCTGCTTAACCTCAACGCGATGAATAGGCATACCGCGTTGGAGTTGGCTCGTTTACCGGAGAAGATTCGGGGTTATGGCCATATCAAGGAGCGCGCCATGAAAGCTGCGAGCCTGCATGCTGAACGTGTACGTCATAGCCTGGTAACGGGAGAGGTCGTACCACCGAAGCTGTTTGAGGTGGCCGTCTAAACCCTCATAGGCAGTGGTCATGAGGTAAGTGAATCGCGGGCAGGCCTCGCACCCACATCCCTTGTGGGAGCCGGGCTTGGCGCGACGTCGTGGGATCCGCTTTAACCGTGAGGGCGGTAGTTCATTCTGCCAGCCCTTCAATCTCCACCAGCACAGCCCCCTCACTGACCATCTCACCCTCGCTGCAATGCAAAGCGCAGATAACTCCAGCGCTGGCCGCGCGGATGCTGTGCTCCATTTTCATGGCTTCGAGTACCACCAGTTGTGTACCCGCTTCGACACTCTGACCGACTTCAACCAGCACCCGTACCACGCTGCCGTTCATGGGCGCAGTCAGGCCGCCTTGCGAGGCGTTGCTGGTGTCTGATGCGGTAATCGGGTCAAAACGCCTGATTGCGTGCAGATCACCCGCCCACTTGAGGAACAACGTGTTGTTTCGACGCAGGGCGAGGTGCTGCTGTCGCACACCGTGCTGCGTGACCAGCAACTGATCGCCGATCAATTGATACGCTGTCAGCTCGTCACCGCGCAGCTTCATGACCTGCTCCTGGCCGTCACAAACCAGATGCAGGTCGACTTCAGACGCCACGCCAAAGCGCGTGCCAAGCGTCGACGACCAGGGTGAGTGCAGATCATCCTGACGAACCCGAGCAGGTTCACTCTGGCTGAACGCGGCAGCGGCAGCTTGCCAGAACTCATTCGATAACTGAGCCGCTTGTGGCAATAGTTGCGCCTGATGCCTGGGGATGAAGTCGGTGTCCAGCTCTGCCGCTGCAAATGCCGGATGAGCAATGATGCGTCGCAGAAATGGCAGATTGGTCCTGACCCCGCCGACCACGAACTCATCAAGCATCGCCAGGAGCCTCAAGCGGGCCTGTTCGCGGTCCTCACCCCAGGCAATCAACTTGCCAAGCATGGGATCGTAAAATGGTGAGATGCTGTCGCCCTCTGCCACGCCGCTATCAACCCTGCGTCCGTTATTGGCAGAGCACTCCCGGTAGAGCTCCAGGGTCCCGGTGGCTGGCAGGAATTCGTGGTTGGGGTCTTCAGCGTAGAGGCGTACTTCGATGGCGTGGCCGAGCAGGGGGACTTGCGCCTGAGTTAGCGGGAGCGGTTCGCCCCGGGCGACCCGCAATTGCCATTCGACCAGATCAAGGCCGGTAATGGCTTCGGTGACCGGATGCTCCACCTGCAGTCGGGTGTTCATCTCCATGAAGAAGAAATCGCCCCGCGCGTCGAGCAAAAACTCTACGGTGCCCGCACCTACATACCCAATGCTTTGCGCCGCCTTGACTGCAGCCTCACCCATGGCTTTGCGCAGTTGCGCACCAAGGCCTGGAGCAGGTGCTTCTTCGACGACTTTTTGATGGCGACGCTGGATCGAGCAGTCGCGTTCGTTGAGGTACAGGCAATGACCGTGCTGGTCGGCAAACACCTGGATTTCCACGTGGCGAGGCTTGAGCAGGTATTTCTCCACCAGCATGCGTGAGTCACCGAATGATGACGCGGCTTCACGCTGCGCCGACGCCAGTGCCTCGGCGAGATCCTCAACGCGCTCCACGACTTTCATGCCTTTACCGCCACCGCCCGCAGTGGCCTTGAGCAATACCGGATAGCCAATCCGCTCGGCTGCATCGCGAAAGGTCGCCAAGTCCTGGGCGTCGCCGTGGTAACCCGGCACCAACGGTACGCCAGCACTTTCCATCAGCGACTTGGCGGCGGACTTGCTGCCCATGGCATCAATGGCGGAGGCGGGCGGGCCGAGGAAAACCAGACCGGCGTTTTCGACGGCGCGAGCAAACTCTGCGTTTTCAGAGAGAAAGCCGTAACCGGGATGAATGGCCTGAGCGCCACTGGCCTGCGCTGCCGCAATCAGCTTATCGATTCGCAGGTAACTGTCTGATGCTTTACTGCCCCCTAAATCGACTTTGATATCGGCTTCGCGGGTGTGACGAGCATCCTTGTCGATGCTGCTGTGGACCGCGACAGTGGTCAGGCCGAGGTTTTTCACGGTTTGCATGATGCGGCAGGCAATTTCGCCACGGTTGGCGATCAGCACGCTCGTCAGTGTCGGGGCGCTCATGAGCGGGACTCCTTGGGCTGTCCGATCTGCCAGGCGGGTTGGCGTTTCTCCAGAAAAGCCCGCAACCCCTCCTGACCCTCAGCGCTGGTACGAATCCGCGCGATGCTGTTTTCGCAATACCGGCGTAATGCCGGAGTCAGCGCACCATTTCCGACCTCTCGCAGCAGGTCTTTGCTGGTGCGCATGGCTTGCGGGCTGTTTAGCAGCAAGTTATCGGTCCACTCGGATACCTGTTGCTCCAGTTGCTGCGCAGGATAGTGCTCGGCGATCAAACCGATTTCCCGGGCGCGTGCACCGTCGAAACGCTCCGCAGTCAGTGCATAGCGGCGTGCAGCGCGCTCGCCTATGGCCTGAACCACAAACGGGCTGATCACCGCGGGGGCGAGGCCAATGCGCACCTCGGACAGACAGAACTGCGCGTCCACGCTGCCGATGGCCATGTCACAGCAACTGATCAGTCCCAGCGCTCCCCCGAACGCTGCGCCTTGCACTACAGCCAGCGTTGGAATTTTCAGCTTGGCGAGGTTGTACATCAGCTCGGCCAGTTCGCGGGCGTCATCCAGATTGGTGTTGTAGTCCAGATGGGCTGACTGCTGCATCCAGGCCAGATCGGCCCCTGCGCTGAAGTGTTTGCCGCGCCCGCGAATGATCAGGAAACGCAGGCTGGCATCGGTCTGAACGGCATCCAGTGCGAGAATCAGTTCGCGGATCATCTGCGCATTGAACGCGTTGTTCTTTTCGGGCCGGTTCAGCCAGAGGGTTGCATACCCTCGCGGATCAAGAAGCAGTTCTACGGTTTGAAAATCAGTCATGAGCATTCCCTGATCACATGCGGAACAGGCCGAACGTCGTCGGCTCAATAGGCGCGTTAAGTGAGGCGGAGAGGGCCAGGGCGAGAATCTCCCGGGTTTGCGCCGGGTCGATTACGCCGTCGTCCCAAAGGCGTGCGCTGGAGTAATACGGATGTCCCTGGTGTTCGTACTGGTCAAGGATTGGCTGCTTGATGGCGGCTTCCTGAGAGGCGCTGAAGGGTTCGCCACTGCGCTCGGCCTGTTCACGTTTCACCTGAGCCAGTACGCCTGCGGCCTGTTCGCCGCCCATCACGCCGATTCGGGCGTTAGGCCACATCCACAGGAACCTGGGATCGTAGGCGCGGCCGCACATCCCATAGTTACCGGCACCGAAGCTGCCACCAATGATCACGGTAAATTTCGGCACTTTGGCGCACGCCACCGCCGTCACCAGCTTGGCGCCGTGCTTGGCGATGCCGCCGGCCTCGTACTTCTGGCCGACCATAAACCCGGTGATATTTTGCAGGAACAGCAGCGGAACGCCGCGCTGGCAGGCCAGTTCGATAAAGTGGGCGCCTTTCTGCGCTGCTTCCGCAAACAGAATGCCGTTATTGGCGAGAATCGCGATCGGGTAGCCATGCAGCCGCGCGAAGCCACAGACCAGCGTGGTGCCGAACAACGCTTTGAATTCGTCGAACACCGAACCATCCACAAGGCGTGCGATGACTTCGCGAACATCAAAAGGCTGTTTGGAGTCGGCGGGAATAACCCCGTAAAGCTCGTCAGTGGGGTATAGCGGAGCAATCGGCGTGACGCTGTTGAGTTGACCGAGCTTGCGCCAGTTGAGATTGGCCACACTGCGCCGCGCGAGCTCCAGTGCGTGTTCATCGTTATCGGCGTAGTGGTCGGCGACGCCAGAGATGCGGCAATGAACATCAGCGCCGCCGAGGTCCTCGGCGTTAACGACTTCCCCGGTAGCGGCTTTGACCAGAGGAGGCCCGGCAAGGAAGATCGTCGCCTGCTGGCGAACCATGATCGCTTCGTCCGCCATGGCCGGTACATAAGCGCCACCGGCGGTGCATGAGCCCATGACCACTGCGATCTGCGGTATACCCTGGGCACTCATGTTGGCTTGATTGAAAAAAATCCGTCCGAAGTGCTCGCGGTCCGGGAACACCTCGTCCTGTCGCGGCAGATTGGCGCCGCCGGAGTCCACCAGGTAGATGCACGGCAGTCGATTCTGCTGGGCAATGGCTTGCGCCCGCAGGTGCTTTTTAACCGTCAGTGGATAGTAGGAGCCGCCTTTGACCGTCGCGTCATTGGCGATGATCATGCATTCCACTCCTTCAACGCGACCGATTCCGGCGATCACACCTGCGGCGGGTACCTCTTCGTCGTAGACCTGCAGAGCGGCGAGCTGGCCAATTTCAAAGAAGGGTGAGCCTGCGTCGAGCAAGCGATTGATGCGGTCGCGAGGCAGCAGTTTGCCTCGTGACGTGTGCCGCTCCTGTGCTTTCGGACCACCGCCTTGCTGAATGTCGGCAAGCAGGGTGCGCAGCGCTTGAACCTGCTCCAGCAACGTGGCGCTGTTGATCGCGAATTCGGCGGAGCGGGTGTTGATGCGGGTTTGGAGGACGGTCATGGCTACTCCGGGCTCTGTGGGAGCGGTGCTTGCCCGCGATAAACGATAACGCGGTGCACCTGCAAAGCGCGTCTCATGTATCGCGGGCAAGCACCGCTCCCACAGGAGATCGCAGTTCAGTTCAAACTGATCAACGGATCAGTTCACCGGGATTCATTGAACAATTCACGCCCAATCAACATCCGCCGGATTTCGCTGGTGCCTGCACCGATCTCGTAGAGTTTGGCGTCGCGCAACAAGCGGCCAGCAGGGAATTCGTTGATATAGCCGTTACCGCCCAGAATCTGGATCGTTTCCAGCGCCATTTGTGTGGCCCGCTCAGCGCTATACAAAATGATCCCGGCGGCGTCCTTGCGCGTTGTTTCGCCACGTTCACAGGCTTGGGCCACCGCATATAAGTAGGCGCGGCTGGCATTCAGTTGGGTATACATATCAGCGATCTTGCCCTGTATCAGCTGGAACTCGCCGATGCTCTGGCCGAACTGCTTGCGATCATGGATATAGGGCACCACCACGTCCATGCAGGCCTGCATGATCCCGGTCGGTCCACCAGAAAGGACGACGCGCTCATAATCGAGGCCGCTCATCAACACTTTAACGCCGCCATCCAGCTGCCCGAGCAGGTTCTCTTCCGGGACTTCCACGTCGTCGAAAAACAACTCGCAGGTATTGGAGCCTCGCATGCCCAGCTTGTCGAACTTGTTACCACGGGAGAAGCCTTTCCAGTCCCGCTCGACGATAAACGCGCTGATGCCATGAGCCGCCTTTTGCAGGTCGGTCTTGGCGTAGATGACATAGGTGTTGGCGTCGGGGCCGTTGGTGATCCAGGTCTTGCTGCCATTCAGGACAAAGCGGTCGCCGCGTTTTTCGGCGCGCAGCTTCATGGACACAACATCGGAGCCAGCGTTTGGCTCACTCATGGCCAGTGCGCCCACGTGTTCACCGCTGATGAGGGAGGGCAGGTACCTGGCTTTCTGCGCCGGATTACCGTTGCGATTGATCTGGTTCACGCACAAGTTCGAATGCGCGCCGTAGGACAAGGCGACGGATGCCGAGCCGCGACTGATTTCCTCCATTGCCACTACGTGCGCCAGGTAGCCAAGGCCTGCGCCGCCGTATTCTTCATCGACGGTGATGCCCAGCAACCCCATGTCGCCAAACTTGCGCCACAGGTCAGCGGGGAAGAGGTTGTCTTTGTCGATCTGCGCCGCGCGAGGGGCGATTTCAGCCGCGACAAATGACTGAACCTGATCACGCAACATGTCGATTGTCTCGCCCAGAGCGAAATTAAGGCTGGGGTAACTCATGGTTAGCGTTCCTTTTTATTTTTGGATGAGTCGCTATGACCTTTACGTTAACGTAAGCCTGTTGAGCGAGGTGTGTCAATGCAATCTCGTAAGTGCGTCAATCAGGCGCAAGAAGTGCTTTGCTGTTGCTTTTGATTCAGCAAATTTGTGTCATGTACGAATCTTATGTACGCCACGAGAATAGCGTCGGAAGGCTGAGCGCAGGAGCTGTGGTGTGGGTCGCTCGGCATGGATGCCGAGCGAGCGCCGTTGGGCCAGGGATGGCCCGTCGGCGCGTGCCCGCACCACAGCTCCGGAGTCGAAGGAACCCCTGCGAAGCAGGGGCCGGACGTCAGCGCAAATGGTTTTGGTTACTTTTGTCGAAACAAAAGTGACCCGGCCGACAGGACGGAACCGAACTCAGCGACGTCGCAAATTCATCATCAAACCCCAGACAGCACGAAGGGGAGCCTGGGCTCCCCTTCAAGGTATTTCTCGATGCTCTTTTTTATTGTTGGGCGGCCTGTTGTTGTTTTTGGTGGCCGTACCCTTACCGCTGTTTTTAGCGATCCCCATTCAGGATCAAGAGCAAACGTATTTTTTTGAGCGCTGATGCGGCTTTTATCTTGTCGATCCAACCAGGTCTGGCGCTACCTGAAGGTAGTTTTATTGTTCTCTGTCCGGTCGCGAGGAGCTCTTTCAAGACCCTCCGAAAAGCTATCCACTCCAAAAAAATCTGTTAGCTGCGCCTCTGTCCGTGTTGTTCTTGTTATGTCAGAGCCGATACGTCTTGTTTTTATTGGGTTACTGCATTTTTTTATTTTTGTTGTACTGAAGATATAGCAGGAGCCGTGCCAGCTTTTGAAAAGCCTTTTAAAACAGGGGCTTGATTGAGCTGGGTGCGAAAAATCCAACGATGCAGGCTGTCAGCTGTTTCCGTGTTACCCGTTTTTTCCTGCTTGATGCGGGCAGGGTAACACTCTGCGGCAACATGTCGCACCTTAGGCCGACAAACGAGCCCTCGCCACGCGGGAGCCGTTGGGCTTGCCGAGCACATCGCAAATTCGCTGACCGGCCGCTGTCAGCCGATCCAGATCCACGCCGGTATTGATGCCCAGACCATTGAGCATATAGAGCACATCCTCGCTGGCGACATTGCCACTGGCACCTTTGGCGTAAGGGCAGCCACCGAGGCCGGCTACCGAGCTGTCGAACACATGAATGCCCTCCAGCAGGCTGGCGTAGATGTTGGCCAGCGCCTGACCGTAAGTGTCATGGAAATGGCCGGCGAGCTTGCTCCGGGCGATGCGTCCTGTGACCACCTCGAACAATTCGCGGGTCTTGCCAGGTGTGCCAGTGCCAATCGTGTCTCCCAGAGAGACCTCGTAACAGCCCATCGCAAGTAGCTCGTTGGCCACAGCCGCAACCTGCGCAGGCTCGATGTGACCTTCGTAAGGACAGCCCAATACGCAAGACACATAGCCGCGGACCTGAATGCCATGCAGGCGAGCAGCCTGCAGAACAGGGACGAAGCGTTCCAGGCTTTCGCTGATTGAGCAGTTGATGTTGCGCTGCGAAAAGGTTTCGGACGCCGAGGCGAAAACAGCCACCTCTTTCACCCCTGCGGCCAGGGCGTCTTCAAAGCCACGAAAATTCGGCGTCAGTGCCGCGTAGGTGACGTTGTCTCTGCGCTGGATCCGGGCAAAGACGTCTGCCGACCCTGCCATTTGCGGCACCCATTTGGGCGATACGAAGCTGCCAACTTCGATATGACTGAGACCGGTTGCTGAAAGGTCATCGACGAGATGGACTTTGTCCGGAATGCTGATGGGCTGTGCTTCGTTTTGCAGACCGTCACGGGGGCCTACTTCAACCAGGCGTACTTTTTCAGGTAACGGCATGTCCGGCTCCATCTCGAAAGATTCGAGAATAAGTCAGTAATTAATTGATAGTTATAGTTTTATTAAGCGCAAGCTTGCAGCGTTCTTCTGCGCTGTCCAGTTCCAGCTGCATCTGCTGGATGTCAAGCAACTGCTGTTCCAGTTGGGCGCGGCGCTCACTGATTTTGCCGAGCATGGTGTGAAGTTGTTTGTGATTACCGCCGGTGGGGTCATACAGCTCGATCAGCTCGCGGCATTCGGCAAGCGAAAAGCCGATGCGCTTACCCCGCAAAATGAGCTTTAGGGTGACCTTGTCTCTTGCCGAGTAGATACGCTCCAGGCCACGTCTTTCAGGGGCTAGCATGCCTTGCTCTTCGTAAAAACGGATCGCCCGCGTGGTGATATCCAGCTCGCGGGCGAGGTCGGAAATACTGTAAGTCTGACTGGTCATGAACGTGCTCGGCAAAGGAAGCAAAGACTTAACCTAAGGTTCCCTTTACGTTTACGTCAAGCAGGAAGTGTTGCCGGGCTAACTCAGCTCGATAACCTGAAGCCGGATTATGTGGGAGCCGGGCTTGCCCGCGATGCGTAAACCGCGATTTGACCGTGGTGCCGAGCTACCTTGATCGCGGGCAAACCCAGCTCCTACGGTCGATAATCGATATCTTTTAAAATATCTTAATAACAATGAGTTGCGGTTTTATATTAAAGCCATTTCTAGCTTGTTTTCCTGCGCCGTCACTTGCTGACACAGCTCGATTATCTGCTCGCGCATCCAACGGTTGGCCGGATCCTGATCGGTGCTTTCGTGCCAGTACAGGTGAGTTTCGACTGCCGGAACATCATGCACCGGGAGGGGGAAGTAACGCAGGTCGTGGCGTTTAGCGAAGCGTTCCGGCACGGTCATGACCATGTCGGTCTGTTGCAGCACCTGTGAGGCCATCAGGTAATGTTGTGAGCGCAAGGCAACCTTGCGCTGGATGCCCATTTTGCCCAATGCCAGATCGACGTAGCCCAGGCCGCTGCGACGGCTGGAAATATGGATATGCGACAGGGCCAGATAGTCCTCCAGCTTGAAGACCTCTCGACTCGCAAGGGCATGACCTTTACGCATGGCACAGACGTATTTATCGGCCATCAGCTTGACGTGACGTACTTGCGGGTCAGTATTGAGTGGCGCGTCTACGGCAAAATCCAGCCGCCCAGCAGCCAGTTCCTTGGTCATCTCCCGGCGTTTTGACAGGAAGCTTTCGATGGAGACCTGTGGGGCGAGGCGACGCAGGCGTTGAAACAGGGCTGGCAGGACCACCGCTTCAGTCAGGTCGGTCATGCTGATCCGGTAATTCTTGACGGCGTGGAGCGGTGTGAAAATCCGGCTTTCCTGTACAGACACCCGCAACAGCGAGAGCGCGTTACGCACCGGGCCGATGATGTTCTGCGCCATGGGCGTAGGCACCATGCCTTGCGCGGTGCGCACAAACAGCGGGTCGTTGAAGGTCTCACGGAGCCTGGCCAATGCATTCGACACAGCGGGCTGGGTGATGCCGACAATCTGTCCGGCGCGAGTCAGATTGGCTTCGGTATAGATTGCGTCGAAGACGATGAAAAGGTTGAGATCGACCTTGCTCAGGTTCATTCAGTGCGCCTCGTGTGCTGTTCTTGTTTTGTCGCTTCCTGGACGAAGCGTGGCCCGATCATATATCGGTTATGAATGTTTATACACGCTGAGAATAGGTTAGATAAATGTTGGGGGGAGGCCTAGCATCGTCACACGACCTTACAAACCTCACTCAGAAGGTAGCTGCCCATGGATTTTGCTTACTCCCCGAAGGTTCAGGAACTGCGCGAGCGCGTGACGGCGTTCATGGATAACCATGTTTATCCCGCTGAACCGGTGTTCGAGCGGCAGGTTGCTGAGGGTGATCGCTGGCAGCCTACGGCGATCATGGAGGAGCTCAAGGCCAGGGCCAAAGCCGAAGGCCTGTGGAATCTTTTCCTGCCTGAGTCCGAGCTGGGTGCCGGCCTGACTAATCTGGAGTACGCGCCGCTGGCGGAGATCATGGGCCGCTCGCTGCTTGGGCCTGAGCCGTTCAATTGCTCGGCGCCTGACACGGGCAATATGGAAGTCCTGGTGCGCTACGCCAGTGAGGATCAGAAAAAACAGTGGCTCGAACCGTTGCTGCGCGGCGAGATCCGCTCGGCGTTCGCCATGACCGAGCCTGATGTTGCGTCGTCTGACGCCACGAACATGGCTGCCCGTGCCGAGCGTCAGGGTGACGAATGGGTCATCAACGGGCGCAAGTGGTGGACGTCAGGTGCCTGCGATCCACGTTGCAAGATTCTGATCTTCATGGGCCTGAGCAATCCTGACGGTCCGCGTCATGAGCAACATTCGATGATTCTGGTACCGACAGACACTCCAGGGGTGAAAATCGTCCGTGCCTTGCCGGTGTTTGGCTATGACGATGCGCCACATGGGCACGCAGAGGTGGTTTTCGAGAATGTGCGGGTGCCTTACGAGAATGTACTGCTGGGTGAAGGTCGTGGTTTTGAAATCGCCCAGGGACGTTTAGGGCCGGGACGTATCCATCACTGCATGCGCTCAATCGGCATGGCCGAGCGTGCGCTGGAATTGATGTGCAAGCGAGCGATCAGCCGCGAGGCATTCGGGCGACCGTTGGCGCGATTGGGCGGTAACGTCGACAAGATTGCAGACTCGCGGATGGAGATAGATATGGCGCGCCTGCTGACGTTGAAAGCGGCCTACATGATGGACACGGTGGGCAATAAAATCGCGAAAAGCGAAATCGCCCAGATCAAGGTGGTTGCGCCCAACGTCGCCTTGAAGGTGATCGACCGCGCTATCCAGATTCATGGCGGCGCAGGGGTTTCCAATGACTTCCCGCTGGCCTACATGTACGCCATGCAGCGCACGCTGCGACTCGCCGACGGCCCGGATGAAGTTCACCGGGCAGCGATAGGCAAGTTCGAGATTGGCAAATACGTCCCGAAGGACATGCTGCGGGGATGAAGGCTACGGCCTGTGGGGGATTCCATATTGACCTGCAAGCGCAAACCCTGTGGGAGCGAATTCATTCGCGAAGGGGGCGGTATAGTCGCAGCCTATGTATCGCCTGATATACCGCCTTCCCGAATGAATTCGGTCCCACAGGCTCATCATGAGCCTGAGGTCATGGCAAGCCTGTGGAACGGTGCTTGATTACTCGTCATACCCCAGATTAGGCGCTAGCCAGCGCTCGGTCACACTCAGGTCCTGACCTTTACGCGCGGTGTAACTTTCCACCTGATCCTTGTCGACCTTGCCCACGGCAAAGTACTGAGCCTGCGGGTGGGCGAAGTACCAGCCGCTGACGGCCGCAGCCGGGAACATTGCGTAGTGCTCGGTGAGGAATACGCCGCTTTTGCCTGGCTTGCCGTCCGGCATCGGGTCCAGCAGTTCGAACAGTGTGCCTTTCTCGGTGTGATCCGGGCAGGCTGGATAGCCGGGAGCAGGGCGGATACCCGCATATTGCTCTTTGATCAGCGCATCGTTGTCCAGTTGCTCATCCTTGGCGTAGCCCCAGTGCTCTTTACGCACTTGTTGGTGCAGCCACTCGGCGCAGGCTTCCGCGAGACGGTCAGCCAGGGCTTTGACCATGATCGCGTTGTAGTCGTCGCCAGCGTCCTGATAAGCCTTGGAAACCTCTTCGGCACCAATACCTGCGGTAGTAATGAAGCCGCCTATATAGTCGGTGACGCCGCTGTCTTTAGGCGCAACAAAGTCAGCCAGCGAGAAATTTGGCTTGCCATCGGTCTTGATGATTTGCTGACGCAGGTGATGCAGCTTCGCCAGCGGCTGGCCATCGTCGCCGTAGACTTCCAGATCGTCGTCATTCACCTGATTGGCAGGCCAGAAACCAAACACGGCGCGGGCGCTGATCAGTTTTTCGTCGATGAGTTTGCGCAGCAGTTGTTGAGCATCGGCAAACAGTGACGTCGCCGCTTCGCCAACTACTTCGTCAGTGAGAATGCGCGGATATTTGCCGGCAAGATCCCAGGAGATGAAGAACGGCGTCCAGTCGATATACTCGGCCAGCACATCCAGATCGATATTTTCCAGCACCTTCGCGCCGGTAAACGTCGGTTTCACCGGAGCGTAGGTCGCCCAGTCAAACTGCGGTTTCTTGGCAACCGCAGCGCCGTAGCTCAGGCGCTCTGTACGCGCGCTACGAGCAGAAGTACGTTCGCGGACTTCAATGTATTCGAGACGGGTCTTCTCGATGAACGCCGGTTTCAGTTCCTTGGACAGCAGCTGCGTTGCCACGCCCACTGCGCGTGATGCGTCAGTCACGTAAATCACGGCATCGTTGCTGTACTTGGGTTCGATCTTCACTGCCGTGTGCGCTTTGGAAGTGGTCGCGCCGCCGATCATCAGTGGCAGATGGAAGTCCTGACGCTGCATTTCCCGGGCAACATGGACCATTTCATCCAGCGACGGAGTAATCAGGCCAGACAGACCAATAATGTCGCACTTCTGCTCTTTGGCAACCTGCAGGATTTTCTCTGCCGGGACCATCACCCCCAGGTCGACAATGTCATAGCCGTTACAGCCCAACACCACACCGACGATGTTCTTGCCGATGTCGTGGACGTCGCCCTTGACCGTGGCCATGAGGATCTTGCCCTTGGCTTCTGGCTTGTCGCCTTTTTCCAGCTCGATGAACGGGATGAGGTGAGCAACCGCTTGCTTCATTACCCGAGCCGACTTGACCACCTGTGGCAGGAACATTTTGCCCGAGCCAAACAGGTCGCCAACGATGTTCATGCCGGACATCAACGGGCCTTCGATCACTTCGATCGGACGGGCGAATGACTGACGGGACTCTTCGGTGTCTTCAACGATGTGCGTGGTAATGCCCTTGACCAGAGCATGCTCCAGACGCTTGTTCACCGGCCAGCCACGCCATTCCTCGGTTTCTGCTTCTTTGACGCTGCCGTCGCCCTTGAACTTGTCGGCAATCGCCAGCAAGGCGTCCGTCCCCTCAGCGGTGCGGTTGAGCACCACGTCTTCGACACAGTCGCGCAATTCGGCCGGGATCTGGTCGTAGATCTCCAACTGGCCGGCGTTGACGATACCCATGCTCAGGCCATTGCGGATCGCATACAGCAAAAACACCGAGTGAATCGCCTCGCGCACCGGGTTGTTGCCCCGGAACGAGAACGAGACGTTGGACACACCACCGGACGTCAGCGCGTAAGGCAGCTCATCGCGGATGTAGGCACAGGCGTTGATGAAGTCGACGGCATAGTTGTTGTGCTCTTCGATACCGGTGGCGATGGCGAAGATGTTCGGGTCGAAAATGATGTCTTCCGGCGGGAAGCCCACTTCATTGACCAGAATGTCATAAGAGCGTTTGCAGATTTCTTTCTTGCGGGCTTCGGTATCGGCCTGACCGGCTTCGTCGAACGCCATGACCACCACCGCAGCGCCGTAGCGCTTGCAGAGTTTCGCGTGATGAATGAACTGCTCGACGCCTTCTTTCATGCTGATCGAGTTGACGATGCCCTTGCCCTGAATGCACTTGAGGCCGGCCTCAATCACTTCCCACTTGGAGGAGTCGATCATGATCGGCACCCGGGAGATATCCGGCTCGCCTGCAATCAGGTTGAGGAAGGTCACCATGGCCTTCTTCGAGTCCAGCATCCCTTCGTCCATGTTGATGTCGATCACTTGAGCACCGGCTTCGACCTGCTGCAGGGCGACTTCCAGGGCTTCGGTGTAGTTATCTTCACGGATCAGACGGGCGAAGCGGGCGGAACCGGTGATGTTGGTTCGCTCGCCGACGTTGACGAACAGGGAGTTGCGATCAATGGTGAACGGTTCCAGACCCGACAGGCGACAGGCTTTCGGGATATCCGGAATTTGCCGTGGGGCATAACCGGCGACCGCTTCAGCGATGGCCTTGATGTGGCCCGGCGTCGTGCCGCAGCAGCCACCCACTATGTTCAGGAAGCCGCTTTGGGCGAACTCCTCAATGATTTTTGCGGTCTGGCTCGGCAGCTCGTCGTATTCGCCAAACTCGTTCGGCAAGCCCGCGTTAGGGTGTGCAGAAACGTAGGTGCTGGCCTTGTTTGACAGCTCTTGCAGGTAAGGGCGCAGATCGCTTGCACCGAGTGCGCAGTTCAAGCCGACCGAGATGGGCTTGGCATGGCTGATCGAGTTCCAGAACGCTTCAGTTGTCTGGCCGGACAGGGTGCGGCCGGAGGCGTCGGTGATGGTCCCGGAAATCATGATCGGCAATTCAAAACCGATCTCTTCGAAGACGCCTTGCACGGCAAAGATCGCCGCCTTGGCATTGAGGGTGTCGAAAATGGTTTCGATCAGGATCAGGTCGGCGCCACCTTCGATCAGGCCGCGCGTTGCTTCCGTGTAGTTTTCAACCAGCTCATCGAACGTGACGTTGCGATAGCCTGGGTTGTTGACGTCCGGCGACAGCGAGCAGGTACGGCTGGTAGGGCCCAGCACACCGGCGACGAAGCGCGGCTTGTCCGGGGTTTCCAGCGTTTTGGCGTCAGCGACTTTACGTGCCAGTCGAGCACCTTCCACGTTCAGCTCATAAACGATCTCTTCCATGCCGTAATCGGCCTGGGAAACCTGAGTGGCGTTGAAGGTGTTGGTTTCAAGAATGTCAGCGCCAGCGTCCAGATAAGCCTTCTCGATGGCGCCGATCACGTCCGGACGCGTCAGTACCAGCAGGTCGTTGTTGCCCTTGACGTCACTTGGCCAATCGGCAAAGCGTTTGCCGCGATAGTCTTCTTCCTCAAGGCGATAGCTCTGGATCATCGTGCCCATGCCGCCGTCGAGGATCAGAATCCTCTGCTGAAGAGCTTGCTGGAGAGCATGAAGACGGGCGCTGCGATCAGACATAGGGCTACCTGGAAAAGATCGATACAGAAAGGTCGAAATGATAGCAAACCCGAACGGTTTTAGTGTTGATAACACTTTGGTATGAATATCGCTCATGTTGGTGTGCGATATCCTCTGTAGAATTGCTGCGTTTTTTCACTTCTTTAGATCTTTTGGACGCTGGATATGCCGTATCGCTTCGTTGTAAGCATCGCAGTGTTGTCGATGTGCGGCATGTTCCAGGCTCAGGCGGGCGATCAGCCTGTGCAGCCGAATATTTCCTACGTTCGGGATATCCAGCCGATCCTTACCGAAAAGTGCGTAGCCTGCCACGCCTGCAACGACGCGCCGTGCCAGCTGAATCTGGGGGCCGGGGAGGGCGTCGCCCGTGGGGCCAGCAAAATCCCGGTGTATGAAGGGGATCGCAGTGTCGCCCAGGCGCCGACTCGTTTGTTCATCGATGCCAACGGGCCGAAAGCCTGGGAGGGCAAGGGGTTTTACTCGGTGCTCGACGCTCAGGGCAGTCAGGCCGCGCTGATGAGCAGAATGCTAGACCTGGGACGTAATGCGCCGCTGGAGCCCAATGCGAAGATTCCACCTGAGATCGCATTGGGGCTCAATCGCGAGAATCTTTGTGCTCAGCCCGGTGAGTTCAATGCTTACGCTCAGGCGCATCCCAAGGAAGGCATGCCGCTGGCAGTCGCCGGGCTGACCGACGCTGAGTATCAGACCTTGCAACGCTGGTTCGCAGCGGGCGCGCCTACGGACGACAAGGCGCTGAATCCGTCTATCAGCGAAATATCACAGATTGCCGAGTGGGAAGCGTTACTCAACCAGCGTGGGTCTACTCAAGCGCTGGTGGGCCGGTGGCTATACGAGCATTTATTCCTCGCGCACATCTACTTTGTTGGTGGTGAGCCAGGGCACTTCTTTCACTGGGTGCGCTCGCGTACGCCGAGCGGTCAGCCGATCGACGTGATAGCAACGCGCAGGCCGAACGACGATCCGGGCAGTGATTTTTACTACCGCCTTGAGCAAGTCAAAGGCGTGATTGTCCACAAGACGCATATTACTTACCCGCTCGGTCCGCAGAAGATGGCGCGGGTCAAACAGCTGTTCTACGGCAACCAGTGGCATGTCGATTCATTGCCCGGCTATGGGCCGGGGCGTCGGGCCAATCCGTTTGAAACCTTTGAGGCTATTCCCGCAGTAGCCCGCTATCAATTCATGCTGGATAACGCCGAGTACTTCGTCCGTACGTTCATTCGCGGACCGGTGTGCCGCGGTCAGATCGCCACTGATGTGATTCGTGACCAGTTCTGGGTGATGTTTCAGGAGCCCGCTTTTGATCGCTACGTTGCCGACGCTCGATATCGCGGTCTGGCAACGCCACTGCTGGCAATGCCGGGGCAAAACGATGACGTGGGCAGTGTGCTGAGCCTGTGGCACAGCTATCGGGACAAACGTAACGAATACGAAGACCTGCGCCGCGACAGCTACGCCCATATGCCGCCACCGGGCTGGGCAACGTTGTGGGCGGGTAACGACAATGCGCTGCTGACGGTTTTTCGTCATTTTGACAGTGCTTCGGTCAATAAAGGCTTGATTGGTGAAGTGCCTCAGACCTTGTGGCTGTTTGACTATCCGCTACTGGAACGCACGTATTACCAGTTGGCAGTGAATTTCGACGTTTACGGTAACTTGTCGCATCAGGTTCAGACACGTTTGTATTTTGATCTCATCCGTAATGGCGCCGAGGTTAACTTCCTGCGCCTGATGCCCGCAGACAAGCGCGACGATCTATTGAGTGACTGGTATCGCAACGGCGGCAAAGTCAAAATGTGGCTGGACTATCAGGCCATCGACGATGACACGCCGAGCGGCATGAAGCTGGATGAAAAGGATCCGAAACGTGATTTCGCCCTGAAGCTGGTGGAGCGCGCCGGTACGCTGAATGCAGCCCCGGACCCGATCAATCGCTGTTCAGGTGCATACTGTTCACGAGCCGGTATCAGTAACAGCTTCGCTCAGGTTGAGCAGTCGCTGAGCCATCTGACGGCGCAGCCTGCGGCGGGCTTGAAGGTGATCGATTATCTGCCCGAGGCAACCATGTTGCGTATCGAGGACGGCACGGGCAAGCGAATGATGTACAGCATGCTGCGTAACCGCGCTCACACCAATGTCGCGTTTCTACTGGGCGAGTCTTATCGCTACCAGCCTGGGCTGGATACGCTGACGATTTATCCGGGTGTATTGGCGAGTTACCCTAACTTCATGTTCAACGTGCCTGCCAATGAGGTGCCCGAATTCGTTCAGATGATGCAGCAGGCCAGGCACCAGCCAGAGTTCGAGAAGGTTGTGCAGCGTTGGGGTGTGCGGCGCAGCAATCCGCAGTTCTGGACCTACTTCCATGACCTGACCCGGTACATTCAGGAAACCGATCCTGTTGAGGCAGGGGTAATGGATATGAATCGGTATGAGAATCTGTAGATTTGCGTCGCCCTTATCGCGGGCAAGCACCGCTCCCACATGAGATCGAGATCCCCTGTGGGAGCGAGGCTTGCCCGCGAAGAACGAATACGCGGTGTAGCTGAATAATCTCATTGGCCAATTCGCGGGCAAGCCTCGCTCCAACGACGAAAATCCGTTCGGGGCATCGAGCACCGTGTACGCGAATTCAGTGCCTTAAAGTCCTGCCAACCCACATCCCACATGGCCTGCGGCCATCTACCGCTGACCGGAAAAGTCATTTTTTCATGACCTTTTGTGAACTATCACGGTCCGACCCCGTGAGTGTCCTTGCGCCTGCCGTTGTTCTCGCAGCCCTGGATTGTTGTTCAAAAGGTTCCATGAGGTTCGTGATGTTGATTTCGGTTCAAGCCCTGCGGGCACTCGCCGCGTGGGTCGTAGTGTGTCACCACTTTATGCAGATTTTTTTCAACTTTAACGCCAGTGGCCCTATTGGCGACTTCTTCGTGACGAAGGGTGCTGTAGGCGTTGATATCTTTTTTGTCATTAGCGGTCTGGTGATTTTTCTGTCCACGCAGAACAGCGAAATGCCCGCCAGACGCTTCATGCTGAACCGCATTATCCGGATTGTTCCTGCTTACTGGTTCTATACCGCGGCGATGGGCTTATTGCTGGTGTTCGCTGCGCCATTGCTGCCGCATCAGGTCATCAACTGGCAAACGTTCATGCTTTCGCTGTTTTTCATCCCGGCGGAGAACCCGGGTGGTTACGGGCTGTACCCCACGTTGAATGTGGGCTGGACCCTTAACTACGAAATGTTCTTCTATCTGCTGTTTTCCACTGTATTCCTGTTCAAGCAGCGCCATCGGCCTTTGATCGTCGCAGCCGCACTGTTCGCGGTCTGCGAAGTGCTGGCACGCTCGGGGTTGATCAGCCGGTTTTATGGCAACGACATCATTTATGAGTTCTTGCTCGGCATCGGCATAGGCATCATTTACCGCCGGGGCTGGATCAAAGAGGGTTTCTGGTTGCCGCTACTGGGGATCGCTACGGGACTGGTCGTTATCTATCACCTGGGCGCCGATCAGGATCGCCTGCTGAACTGGGGTCTTCCAAGTGCGCTGATTGTGTTGTCGTGTATCGCCATGGAACCGGTTTTCCGGGGTAACAGGGTGCTCAAAGTGCTGGGCGACTGTTCTTATTCGGTTTATCTGTTGCACGTTCTGGTTCTGTATGGCGGCTGGCTCGCCTCGCAGCATTACAACCTCAATCCTTATCTGGTCTTCGCCATTTGTGTGCCCGTCATCGCGCTGGGTGCATGGATCAGTTACGAGTGGCTGGAGAAGGGCCTGTATCGTCGCATGAAAGGCTGGCTGGACGAACGACGGGCCAGAAACGCTTCTCAAGCGCTTTCCTGACAAAAATACTAGGACTTTGTACGAAGCTGGGGATTGGCGTAAACTGCCCGCACGTCTGCGAGGAATTTTCATGACCGCTATTACAATTACCGATGCCGCCCACGATTACCTGGCCGATCTGCTGGAAAAGCAGAATACCCCGGGCATTGGCATCCGCGTGTTTATTACCCAGCCTGGCACCCAGTACGCTGAAACCTGCATTGCCTACTGCAAGCCCGGCGAAGAGAAACCGGAAGACAAGGCCATTGGCCTGAAAAGCTTCACCGCCTGGATTGATGGTTTCAGTGAAGCCTTTCTGGATGACGCCGTTGTCGACTATGCGACTGACCGCATGGGCGGCCAGCTGACGATCAAGGCACCCAATGCGAAAGTGCCAACGGTCAGTGCGGATAGCCCGATCAATGACCGCATCAATTATTACCTGCAAACCGAGATCAACCCGGGACTGGCCAGCCACGGCGGTCAGGTTACCCTGATCGATGTGGTTGAAGAGCAGGAGCAACAGATTGCTGTGTTGCAGTTCGGCGGTGGCTGCCAGGGTTGTGGTCAGGCCGACGTCACGCTGAAAGAAGGTATCGAGCGTACCTTGCTTGAACGCATTCCCGAGCTGAATGGTGTACGTGACGTGACTGACCACACGCAGAAAGAAAACGCTTACTACTAAGCTGTTTGCTGCGCCGTGTTAAAAAGCCCCGACGTGTTCGGGGTTTTTTGTGTGATCGGGATACCTGAGCATCCTGCGGTTATAAGCTGGAATACTAATCCTCTGTGGGAGCTGGGCTTGCCCGCGATGAGGTTGATTAACTTTAGATCGCGCCACCCTCATCGCGGGCAAGCCCGGCTCCCACAGTAATTGTGCTTACCGCGCGCCCTCTTAATTCCTGAACAAATGCGCATGCCCCGCGCGGTACAGGGATGACTCGCTGAATGCATTGCTGGATAGAACACGGCCCACCAGGATCAGTGCCGTCCGGCGAAATCCCTTCTCCGCAACTTTAGCTTCGATATCCGCGAGAGTGCCTGTCACCCAGTCCTGATCCGGCCAGCTGGCACGATGAACCACTGCAATCGGGCAGTCCAGGCCGTAATGCGGCGTCAGCTCGACGACAATTTTTGGCAGATTGTTGACCCCCAGATGAATCGCCATGGTCGCCTGGTGACGCGCCAGGTCTGCCAGGGCTTCACCCTCGGGCATCGACGTCTTGTCCGCATAACGGGTCAGGATCACCGTTTGGGAAATATCCGGCAGGGTCAGTTCGGACTCCAGCAGCGCAGCGCAGGCCGCGGCGGCCGTCACGCCCGGAATGATTTCGAATGGAATGCCCAGCTCGCGCAAGTGGCGGATCTGCTCACCGATGGCGCCATAAAGGCTCGGATCCCCAGAGTGTACGCGAGCCACATCCTGGCCTTGTTCATGAGCAGATTTCATCAAGGCGACGATTTGTTCCAGGTGTAACTCGGCACTGTTGCTCACTTGAACGGCCTGATGACCTTCCAGAACGGCGGCAGGCACCAGTGAGCCCGCGTAGATGATCACTGGGCAGCTGCGGATCAGGCGCTGGCCTTTGACTGTGATCAGCTCAGGATCGCCGGGGCCTGCGCCGATGAAAAAGACCGTCATGGAGACTCCAGGGCAAAGGGTAGAAAAGGTGGATTATCCGCTAACCGGTTGGGCAATGGCCAAGGCAAAAGTGGCTTGCGCGTTTTTTTGGCGAGTGATGAGTAGTTCGGCCGGACCCGATTGGCTCGCCGCTGCCAGGGCAGCACTTTCTGCTACTCCATAACAACCAGCGTGCTCGAAAGCGATCTGTGATCGATGACTGAGCTGCGACTCATGGACGCTCAGTTGAGTGGCCGTGAAGAAGTGCAGAGGTAGATCAAGCTGCTTCGCCAGTGCCAGCAGGCCGGGTTCGCGGCTCTTCAGGTCAATAGAGGCGAGGGCGCTGATAGCTTCGATGCGCAGGTTCTGACGTTCAAGGCTGCGTTCGATCAGTTCCAGCAATGCGGCTGTAGAACAGCCGCGCTGGCATCCGAGGCCGACCACCAGTGTCGGCCTTATCTGATCAGACGGCCTGATCAAGGGCGGGGTTGTTACGACGAAACAGCCAGGTGCTGATCAGGCCCAGCGCCACCCAGAAGACTGCATTGGTCAGCAGCGAGGCAATCACGAATTGCGATTCCAGCGCTTCCGGAGCCAGGCTTTCGTGGACTTCGGGCTGCGGTGCGCCAATCACGTGAGGTACGACCAGAATCGCCACACCCAAGGCTTTCAGCAGCCAGTTCCGCGAAAAGACGATCAGCGCCAGGGCGACAGCAGTGGAGGCCGCCGTGCCGATCCACCATATTTGCCGCTGATTGAGGTCAGCTGCGGCAGTGCCCGGCAGCTCGGGTGGCAGGCCCAATGTCGGGGCGAGGGTAAACACCGCAAAACCCGCGAGCCCCCAAAACACGCCTTGGGACGTCTTGCCCGGTGCCTTCAAGGTGTAAAGGGCGGCCAGCATCAGGGCGAAGCCTACCGCAACCACTAGATTGCCACCGGTAGTAGAAACAATTCGCTGCCAGCCATCTTCCGGCGACCAGGCTTCTTCGTCATGACTATGTCCGGCCGGTGCGGTTTCACCATGGGCGTGTTCGTGAACCTGCTCGGCGGGCGCGTTCTCGTAGGTTTCGGCCTGCAGAATCAACGGGGTGATCCAGAAGCTTTGCAGCAGGGTCAGCAGCAGGGCCGCGAGCAAGCCGGTGAAGCCTGCCGTTTGAGCAATTCGCTTGAACATGGCGTCAGGTCTCAGTGGCAGGGGAAGGCAGCGCTGTGGCGAGTGTCGTGAGCGGCGTTGTGCACCGCTTCGATGTGCGAGAAACCCGCGAAGTAAACCAGGCAGGCGCCCAGAATTGCTGCGCTGATGGCGGCGGTAAGACGCTGGCTCTGGGTGGTTGTGCTGCTAGCGGAATGGCTGGTTGTGCTGATCGACATGGCGCTTCCCTCTGAATGTCGGCAAGCAGGCATGCGCAGCAAGATCCCGCTGACGATCGTCAGGGGAGTGCAACTGCGCCCGCCCACCGCGGGTTCGTTATTGATTTCATGTCGGGCCGGTCTCCGGGCTCGCAAGGGGCTGAACAGCGTTCAACCTGCAAGAATCGCCTTCCCATGCCGTTACCAGCACAGTGGATCTGATTCTTCACTTGCTTACCGTTGCGGGGGCAGCGCCGGACTTGCACAAGCCATAAGGCTTGAACGCACCGGTTTCCCGTTTCACCCCGTGAGGGGCACCCGTAACAAGGCGTGTAGGAGAGCATGCGCTTGTGTGGAACGTCAATCAGTTGATTGACCTGCCCGCAGTCACTGCGTAGCCTTGCGGGTTCGAGGTTCTCCCGCCGGACTCTGCATGAGTCGGCACGGAGCTAAGACGGGAACGCGGTTGATGCCGCGGCTGCCCCCGCAACTGTAAGCGGTCATGATTT
Source organism: Pseudomonas viridiflava (assembly GCF_900602065.1). Taxonomy (GTDB): domain Bacteria; phylum Pseudomonadota; class Gammaproteobacteria; order Pseudomonadales; family Pseudomonadaceae; genus Aquipseudomonas. Next base: position 210,421 of record NZ_UWFN01000200.1, read on the forward strand.
ACTGCACAGCCATCGCATAGCCACTGCGTCACGCGGGAAGGCGCAATGACTGCCCGGATAGTCCGGGGTGCGCCGCAAGCCAGGAGACCTGCCTCGATTCGGGCGTTAAGCCTGACGAATTCTCACTACAACCGGGCGGGGTGATCCGGTGGCGAATCGTATCTCTGTGGTTACATACTTGTGACCACACAGGGTTTTCGTCCTGTTTGCCCGCCGTATTGCCAAAGGGCATCCGATGAAAACACTGGCCAAACTTCCCGTCACCATCGTTACCGGCTTTCTCGGCTCGGGTAAAACCACTTTGCTGCGCCATATGCTCGACAACGCCGAGGGGCGGCGCATTGCCGTGATCGTCAATGAATTCGGCGAGCTGGGCATCGACGGCGAAATCCTCAAGCAATGCACCATCGGTTGTACCGAAGAAGAGGCGACTGGCCGCGTCTATGAGCTGGCCAACGGTTGCCTGTGCTGTACCGTTCAGGAAGAGTTCTTCCCGGTGATGCGCGAGCTGGTTGCGCGCCGCGGCGATCTGGATCACATCCTCATCGAAACATCCGGTCTGGCCCTGCCAAAACCGCTCGTACAAGCTTTCCAGTGGCCTGAAATCCGTAATGCCTGCACCGTTGACGCAGTCATCACGGTGGTGGACAGCCCGGCAGTACTGGCGGGGACGTTTGCTGCATTCCCTGATCAGGTCGATGCCCAGCGCAAGCTGGACCCGAACCTCGATCACGAGTCGCCGTTGCACGAACTGTTCGCTGATCAGCTGGCCAGCGCGGATCTGGTAATCCTCAACAAAGCCGACATGATCGACGCCGCAGGTCTGGCATCGGTGCGTGCCGAGGTTTCCGAAGAGCTACCGCCAGCGGTCAAGGTGATCGAAGCGAGCAGCGGTCGTCTGCCGATCAATGTCCTGTTGGGGTTGGGGGCCGAATCGGAGCAGCACATCGATGGTCGCAAGACCCATCACGATCACCACGAGGGCGATGATCATGATGACCACGATCATGACGCGTTCGATTCCATCTCGATCAAGTTGCCTCAAGCTGACGAAAGCCTGCTGCTCGACGCATTGACCCAACTGGTGGTGCAGTACGGGATTCTGCGCGTCAAAGGATTCGCGGCGATTCCGGGCAAGCCGATGCGCTTGTTGATTCAGGGCGTCGGTACGCGCTTCGACAAGCACTTTGACCGTGCCTGGGGCGCAGAAGAAGAGCGCGCTACCCAGTTGGTCCTGATTGGTCAGAAGCTTGATGCTGCAGCACTCGAAGCTCAACTGCGCGCTGCGCTCGCGGGTTGATGCATGCACCTGCTGAGAACCCAGCCCGGTGGTTTTGTACCGGACGACAGTATTGCCGACCTCGGGCAAACGCCCGCCGAGCTGGTCATTCTCTGCAGCGGTGATTCAAGCCTGGCGTTGCTCGCCGAAGCGGCGCAGCAACTCCCTGAGGATTATCCGACCTTGCGTCTGGCTAACCCGATGCAGATTCAGAACCACGCGTCAGTGGATCTCTATTTCGATGAGGTCTTGCGTCACGCCAAGGTGATTCTGATCTCCTTGCACGGCGGGATCGGCTATTGGCGCTATGGCGTCGAGCGCCTCATGGAACTTGCTGCACGCGGCGTGCAAGTGATCATGGTGCCGGGGTGTGACCGCCATGATCCCGAACTGACTGAGCGCAGCACCGCGCCCGCTGACGACTGCCATCGGTTATGGCAGTTTCTGCGTCAGGGCGGCATGCATAACGCGCTGGATTTCTACCGTTGTCTCGCGAATCGATTGCTCGGTCGGGACTATCCATGGTCCGAGCCGCAGGCCTTGCCACGCACCGCGGTTTATCATCCGCAGGGCGTCAGCGCCCACCCTGAAAGCTGGTTCGCCGACTGGTTGCCCAATCAGCCAGTAGTGGCGCTGCTGTTCTATCGCTCCCACTTGCAGGCAGCCAATACCGCATTCATCGACGTGTTCTGCGCTCGTCTGCAGGCGCAAGGCTTGAATCCTTTGCCCATTGCCGTGGCCAGCCTGAAAGAAGCGGGCTGTATGACGGTGATCGAGGACTGGCTGGATGAGGTTGGCGTTGAGCTGATCCTCAATACCACCGGTTTTGCGCAGTCCAGCCCGGAAGCGCCGCATGTGCGGCCATTTCGCCGCAACGTCCCGGTCATTCAGGCGATTTGCGCGCAGGATAACGAGCCGGGCTGGCGCGCCAGTGAGCAGGGCCTTGGTGCCCGTGACCTGGCCATGCACATTGCCTTGCCCGAGCTGGACGGCAGAATCATCAGTCGACCTGTCAGCTTCAAGGATCTGGCCTGGCGCAGCGAGCGCAGTCAGTCGGATGTAGTCTGCTATCGGCCTCAACCTGAACGCATGGATTTTGTGGCCGAGCTGGCACGGCGCTGGGTTCTGCTTGCACGCCTGCCCAATGCCGACAAGCGCGTGGCGTTGATACTGGCCAATTATCCAACGCGCGACGGGCGCATTGGCAACGGGGTCGGTCTGGATACGCCGGCAGCCGCGCTGAATATCCTGCAGGCCATGCAGCATGAGGGCTATCCGGTTGCCGAGTTGCCGGAAACCGGTACTGACCTGATTCACCAGTTACTCGGCGGTGTCACCAACGATCTCGACAGCATCGATATGCGGCCTTGCCAGCAAAGCATGGCGCTGGACGAGTACACCGCTGCTTTTGAAACCTTGCCTCTGGCCAACCGTGAAGCGGTCATTGCCCGCTGGGGTTCGCCTCATAACGACCCGATGTTCCGCAGTGGCCGGATGATGGTCGCCGGAGTCAGGTTCGGCCTGACCTTTGTCGGCATCCAGCCTGCGCGTGGTTATCAAGTGGACGCCAGCGCCGTCTATCACGATCCGGACCTGGTGCCGCCTCATGGCTACCTGGCGTTTTATTTCTGGTTGCGTAAAGCCTATGGCGCCCACGCGGTGGTGCACGTCGGCAAGCACGGCAATCTGGAGTGGCTGCCGGGCAAGGGCGTCGGGTTGTCGGAGAATTGCTGGCCAGACGCAATTCTCGGTGCAATGCCGAACATCTATCCCTTTATCGTCAATGACCCAGGCGAGGGGGCTCAGGCCAAACGCCGGACCCAGGCGGTGATTATCGATCACCTGATGCCGCCGCTGACGCGTGCTGAAACCTATGGCCCGTTGCGCAACCTGGAGTTGCTCGCGGACGAGTATTACGAAGCGCAGTTGCTGGACCCACGTCGCGCGCTGGAACTGCAGCGGGATATTCTCAAGCTGGTCAGGGAAACCAATATTGATCAGGAGCTGGCACTGGATGCCTCTCTGAAAGATGACAACGCAGCGATCTGGTTACCGAGGCTCGACACCTACCTGTGCGATTTGAAGGAGTCACAGATTCGCGATGGCCTGCATATTTTTGGGGAGTCTCCCACCGGCCGTCTGCGCATAGACACCTTGTTGGCGTTGTTGCGCATACCTCGCGGCGACGGTCGTGGGGCTCAATCGAGCCTGTTACGGGCCTTGAGTAAAGCGTTCGAACTGAATTTCGATCCGCTGGACTGCGACCTTGCCGAGCCTTGGCTGGCGAAAAAGCCGCCGGCGCTGGTGGCGATCAGTAGCGATCCCTGGCGTACGGCGGGCGACACTCGTGAGCGCCTTGAGTTGTACGCGGCCAGGCTTATCGAGCACGTTGTTGATGATAAGGATTATGAAATTCCATTTGAAAACAATGACCTGTGTGAAATAGTTAACAATCTGAAAGAAGTTGTAGCGCCGCGTCTTGACGCCTGTGGACCAGCGGAGATCCAGGGTCTGCTGGATGCCTTGAGCGGTCGGTTCGTGCCGGCAGGTCCAAGCGGGGCGCCCAGCCGCGGGCGCATAGACGTGCTGCCTACCGGACGAAACTTCTTCTCCGTGGACGTGCGAAACCTGCCCACCACAACCGCTTGGCGTATCGGCTTTCAATCAGCAAATCTGTTGCTGGAGAGGCACTTACAAGATCATGGTGATCATTTACGTCAACTGGGTTTGTCGGTGTGGGGCACTGCGACCATGCGCACCGGCGGCGACGACATTGCTCAAGCCATGGCGCTGATGGGCGTTCGGCCGGTGTGGGCAACAGGCAGTCAGCGGGTCGATGATTTTGAAATCCTGCCGTTGAGTTTGCTGGACCGGCCTCGGGTTGACGTGACGCTGCGAGTGTCCGGCTTCTTCCGCGACGCCTTCGCCAATCTGATTCGTTTGTTTGACGCTGCGGTACAGGCCGTGGCCGCACTGGACGAGCCAGACGACCTGAACCCGCTGGCCGCCAAAGTTCGCGAAGAGCGCGCGGCGTTGCTGGAGAACGGTGTTGCTGATGACGAGGCGGCACGTCAAGCCGGCTGGCGTATCTTTGGTGCCAAGCCCGGCGCGTATGGTGCCGGAGTGCAGGGCGCTATTGACGGTCGACTCTGGCAAAGCCGGGATGACCTGGCCGAGGTTTATCTGAATTGGGGCGGCTACGCTTATGGGGCGGCGGATGAAGGCACGCCCGCCCGGGAGCGTTTTGCCCGTCGCCTGTCTCAGGTTCAGGCTGTGGTACAGAATCAGGACAACCGAGAGCACGACTTGCTCGACTCCAACGACTACTACCAGTTTCAGGGCGGCATGCTGGCGGCAGCTGAGAGCTTGAGTGGCCAGAAGACAGCCAGCTATCACGGCGATCACAGCCAGCCGGATTTACCAAAAATCCGCACCCTGAAGGAAGAGTTGAACCGGGTTATCCGTTCACGCGCCGCTAACCCGAAATGGATCGACGGCGTTAAGCGCCATGGTTATAAAGGCGCATTCGAGATGGCCGCGACCGTGGACTTTCTGTTCGCCTTCGACGCCACCACCGAACTGATCGACGATCACCAATATGCGCTGCTGGCCGATGCTTATCTGCTTGATCCATCGACCCGTGAATTCATTCAGCAGCACAACCCCGATGCCTTGCGGGATATGACCGAGCGCATGCTTGAAGCGCAGCAGCGTGGGTTATGGCAGGAACCGGGTAATTACCGTGACGCGCTGGAAAGCCTGTTGCTGGACATAGAAGAGAGCTGATGACGTTGCGCGATATGACCTTGAGCGATACCCCGCATTTCCCGCTGGCGGCCGTAGTGGGGGCCGATGAGCTGAAACTGGCGCTGTGCCTGAGCGCCATTGACCCGAAAATCGGCGGTGTACTGATTGAGGGGCCAAGGGGAATGGCCAAATCGACGCTGGCTCGCGGATTGGCAGACTTGTTGGCCAGCGGGCAGTTCATCACGCTGCCATTGGGGGCTACCGAAGAGCGGCTGGTCGGTACTCTGGATCTGGACGCAGCCCTCGGCGAAGGCCGCGCGCAGTTTTCTCCAGGTGTATTGGCAAAGGCCGACGGCGGCGTTTTGTATGTCGACGAGGTCAACCTGCTCGCTGATCATCTGGTTGACCTGTTGCTGGACGTTGCGGCCAGCGGTGTCAATCTGGTCGAGCGCGACGGCATCTCTCATCGCCACCAGGCGCGGTTCGTGCTGATTGGCACCATGAATCCTGAAGAAGGCGAGTTGCGGCCGCAGTTATTAGATCGCTTCGGCCTGAATGTGGTGCTGAGTGGACAAACCTTGCCCGCCGAACGCGGGCAGATCATTCGGCGGCGTCTGGATTTCGACAGCGATCCGCGTCTTTTTTGTGAGCAATGGGAGGCGCAGCAGCAAGCACTCAAGCAACGCTGTGAACAGGCGCGCAACGCGCTGGGTAATATCCCGCTGGATGACCAGTCGCTCACCATCATTACCGAACGCTGTTTTGCCGCAGGCGTCGACGGCATGCGCGCTGATCTGGTCTGGCTGCGTGCAGCTCGTGCTCACGCCGCATGGCGCGGCGCTTCGGCGATTGAAGCGCAGGACATTGATGCCGTCGCGGAGTTTGCCCTGCGTCACCGGCGTCGTGACTCTCTAACTCAGGAGCAGTCACCTCAAGAGCGACCACCTCAGGGGCAAGCGCCGCAGCAGCCTGCGCCGCAACAAGGCGCCTCAGGCACAGATCAAGGGCAGGGCAGTTGGGGCCAGTTGCCCGCCCAGCCGATGCCGACCGGCGTGCGTCGCGAAGTGCCGAGCTGGCCAAAAAAGCCTTAGGCATCCGTCCTCGCTGTTTTCCGGGGGCGGATGCCAGGCCCCGGCGCGGGAAGCTGGCCGGTGGTCGTACTGGTGCGCTGCGCAGTGGCGTCGATGGCGCGATTGCCTGGCTACCGACGCTGTTGCGCGGGAAACCAAAGGTCCGGGCTGATCTGATCCGTAAACCTCGTAGTTGCAAGGCTAGCGAGTTATGGCTGGTGATCGTCGACGCGTCGGCTTCCACAAGGCGTTATCAGGCTCTGAGTCAGGCCAAAGGGCTATTGGCTGAATTGTTTGATGACGCTTATCGCCGCCGTGTGCGTTTGGCGCTGCTGACGGCCAATGGCAGCACGCCGCGCTGGCAGCATCAGGGTCTCAAGGCCTCCAGCGCGCTGCAGCCCTGGCTGGATGGACTGGGTGCGGGTGGCGGGACGCCATTAACCGCCGCGTTTGAGCAGGCACAGCAATGGCTGGATAAGCGTCAGAAACAGCATCCGGCCGAACAGCAGCGCGTTCTGGTCATGACCGATGGGCGAGTGAAGGATTCAGGCGTGTTGCCGGCATTCAACTGCCCGGGGCTGTTGATCGATATCGAAAGCGGACCCATCCGCTTGGGTCGGGCGCAACAGATGTCGGTGCATCTGGGGATCGAGTATCAGCACATTGATGAGCTGAAGGTTCGCTAGAAAAGGCGGGCTGTCGTGTCATCGTTTATCGCGAGAAAGCTCGGCTCCTACATGGATCACCGATATCTGTAGGAGCCGAGCTTGCTCGCGATACATAAGACGCGGCTTGAAGGCACACCGCGTTATCTTTTATCCCGGGTGAGCATCCATAGGGCCAACGTCTACTTTTGCCTCAGGCTGGCATGGTCCACGGCTCAAGGCGGTGGCCTTCGTTGCTGATTTCAGCACGGGCCAGTTCGAGCTCATTCGCCAGACGCTTGGCGTCCGAGTAGGTGCTACGAGCGATCTGGCGGCGGCCAATGCGATTGCTGGTGCGGTCGATGACCGTCAGGCTCAGCTCGCCATTACCGTCTTGCGGTGCCCAGGCGACGCATTGGAAAGGTTCGAAAGCGTGTCCAGCGATCAGAAGTGCATCGTTGAAGCGCAATGGGGCGTTCATGGTTATTTCCTCAAAGTGCCCGTATCAAAATTAATCGCTGCCGGTTGGGCTTACCGTTCAGCTGGTTACTTGTGTTGATGATCGTGGGGGGCATTCAAGTCACACAGCTCATCAATTATTTTCAATTCTTTTACACATGCCACGGTTTTAGCGGCCTGCAGAGCTGTCGTGCGCAAGTGTCCGATTTTTTCTGCCACGTCCGCCTGTAGCGCACGCCCTCGTGTATTTCGCTAATTACCTTTCGATCTGATCCCTATAGTTAATCGGTCCAAGCGACTGTCAAATATTTGCTAATGTTCAAATCGCCGCCTCCAACTAACTGTTTATAAAATGATTTTATTGACTGGATTTCAATTACGGCGCCAAGGACTTCCCTATGCATGAATCGGCACCACCACCGCGACGCCTGTTAATTGTTGATCCGTGCGACGACTGTCATCAGCTTATCCCTGTGCTGCGCGCTGCTGGCTGGGATGTCGATAGCAGTACCGTTGAGGCTGCTGCCAATCGCAGTTGCGATGTAGGGTTGATCCGTCTGATGCCTTATCACTTTGAGCATCCGGAAGGGGTCAAAGACCTGATTACACGTAGCCATACCGAATGGATCGCGGTATTGAGTCCGGACGATCTGCGCCGAGAGAAAATCGGCGACTTTGTCTGTGAGTGGTTTTTTGACTTTCATACCTTGCCGTTTGATGTCGCACGTATGCAGGTCACGTTGGGTCGCGCCTATGGTATGGCTCGGCTGCGTGCTCAGGGAGCGGCTTATGTGTCGGGGCCAGAACATGAAATGCTTGGCGAAAGTCGTCCGATTCGTGAGCTGCGCAGGCTGCTGAGCAAGCTGGCGCCAACTGAGTCTCCGGTGTTGATCCGCGGCGAGTCGGGTACTGGCAAGGAGTTGATCGCACGCAATCTGCATTCTCAGTCACACCGTCGAAGCAAGCCTTTCGTTGCCATCAACTGCGCGACCACGCCTGAACATTTGCTTCAGGGGGAGCTGTTTGGCTACGAGAAGGGCGCATTCGAAGGCGCAAACGAACTGAAAATCGGCAGCATCGAGGCGGCTGACGGCGGCACGCTGTTTCTCGATGAAATTGGTGATCTGCCCATGGAGCTTCAGGCCAGTCTGCTGCGCTTCCTTCAGGACAAGCAGATCGAGCGCATTGGCGGGAGGGTGGCGATCGCTGTCGACGTCAGGGTGCTGGCGGCTACTCACGTCGACCTTGAGTCGGCGATTCGCAAGAAACGCTTTCGCGAGGACTTGTATTACCGTCTGAATGTCTTGCAGGTCGGTACTGCCCCGCTGCGTGAGCGGCACGGTGATCTGGCGTTGCTGGCCAACCACTTCGCGCATTTCTATAGCCAGGAAACCGGTCGCCGTGTGCGCAACTTCAGCCAGGACGCACTGGTCGCAATGGGCAAGCATGACTGGCCGGGCAACGTCCGTGAGCTGGCCAATCGTGTGCGTCGTGGATTGGTCCTGGCGGAGGGCCGGCAGATTGAAGCGGTTGATCTGGGGCTGCTGGGTGAGGACGACATCGTCAGCAGCATGGGGACGCTGGATGACTACAAGTCAAGGGCTGAACGCCAGGCACTGTGTGATGTGTTGACGCGTCACAGCGACAACCTGAGTGTCGCTGCCAAGGTGCTGGGGATTTCCCGGCCTACGTTTTATCGTCTACTGCACAAGCATCAGATTCGTTGAGTGGTGGCGCCGCTCAGGCGCCCTTGAGCAGTTGCTCGACCGCTGCGAATACCCGTTCGCGGCGCTGCGCCCAAGTACCGCCGATGACCTGATGATTCTGCTGATGCTGTTCAAGCCAGTGCAAGGTGTCATGGAAGAATGCCTGTCGTGACGCCAGCTCGGGTTGGCACCGCTGACCGTCGCCCACCCAGTCGATGCCGCGCGGATCAAGCAACAGATGCAAATCATAGTGTCGAGCCAGCAATGCAGGCTCAAGCCACGCCGGACAATCCCCGAATAGTGTTTGACTCCAGAGCTTGTTGCTCAGCAGGTGAGTGTCGAGGATCAACAGCTCAGGCGCGGCGGCGCGGGCGGCATCTTCGCGCTCCAGTTGGCCCTGAGCGATGGCGGGGATATCCGCGTAACAGGTGTCCCGCTGATGCTGCTCAATAAAACTGCGTACATATTCACGCACCAGCACACCACCGAAGCTGTGCTGAATTTCTGCCGCCAGCGAGCTTTTGCCAGTCGACTCGGGGCCGGTGAGCACGATTACCTTCATTAAGCGGTTGCCTTGGACCACGTTAAGATGGCGCGCCAAGGGGCTGCCAGGCAGTAAGGTGAAGGCATCGCTGACTCTTGAAAGGGTGGAAAACGGCTCCGATTGTAAGCGGATATGGAACTGCGCGCAGTCGTTAACGGAAAAAATCAGCGGATAGTGTTTTGCGTGTGAGTCCCATCGGTGGCGTCAAAGACCACGCGTCAGGCTTCAGTGGCAGCGTCATGCTTCAAGGTCTGTTAGCATCGCCACGCCTTGCTTTGGCCGTTGCGGTAAGCGTCCGTTTTTAACGGAGTTTTCACCTTTTGACGGGCATATTTGCACGCTGTTTTGACATGACAATTTTAAGAGGCTTGCTTCGAGCAATGCTTCACTTGGGGGAATGATGGACCTTTGGACCGCCGCTCAGGCATTGATTCTCGGGATTGTGGAAGGGCTGACGGAGTTCCTGCCTATTTCCAGCACCGGGCACCAGATCATTGTCGCGGACTTGATCGACTTCGGTGGCGAGAGGGCGATGGCCTTCAACATCATTATCCAGCTCGGCGCGATCCTCGCCGTGGTCTGGGAGTTTCGCCGCAAGATCCTCGAGGTCGTCGTCGGGCTCCCCAAACAACGTCAGGCGCAACGCTTCACGCTCAATCTGCTGATCGCTTTCTTGCCTGCCGTCGTGCTGGGGGTGATGTTTGCAGACTTGATCCACGAATACCTGTTCAACCCGATTACGGTCGCGACTGCTCTGGTCATTGGCGGTGTGATCATGTTGTGGGCCGAGCGTCGCGACCACGTGGTTCATGCCGAAAGCGTTGATGATATGACTTGGCGCGACGCGCTGAAGGTCGGTTGCGCGCAGTGTCTGGCGATGATTCCGGGCACTTCTCGTTCTGGCTCGACGATCATTGGGGGGCTGCTGTTCGGCTTGTCGCGCAAAACCGCCACCGAGTTCTCGTTCTTCCTGGCCATGCCGACGATGGTCGGCGCTGCCGTGTACTCGGGTTACAAGTACCGCGACCTGTTTCAGCCTGATGACTTCCCGGTGTTCGCGCTGGGTTTTGTGGTGTCCTTTATCTTCGCCATGATCGCCGTGCGCGGTCTGCTCAAGTTCATTGCCAGCCACAGTTACGCAGTGTTTGCCTGGTACCGCATTGTCTTTGGCCTGTTGATTCTGGCGACCTGGCAGTTCGGCTGGATTGACTGGACCAGCGTGCAAGGCTGATGGGCGCAGAGTCACGCATCAAAGCGAATAAACCGGCCGCGCCTAAACAGCAGTCGTTGCGTTTTGCGCGAGTCAAACTGGCGATCTTCCTGGCCATTTGTGCGCTGCCAGTGATCGGCCTTACGTCGCTGTTGCTAAACGGAGTGTGGCTGCCCGCTGCGGTCTACCTGACAATGAGCCTGCTGGCGTTCTTTCTGTACTGGCGCGACAAGCGCCAGGCCAGAGCTGGCGGCTGGCGGACCCCGGAGAAAATCCTCCACGCTGTGGAGCTGCTGGGTGGCTGGCCGGGCGCGATGCTTGCGCAGCAAGTGCTGCGCCATAAAACCCGCAAACTGTCCTTTCAACTGCTGTTCTGGTTGATCGTGCTGCTGCATCAGGTGATCTGGATAGATCGTTTGCTGCTGGGCGGCAATTACCTGAGCAGACACTTTTACTAAGCCGTCACAGCTTCAGTGCGACCTGCTGCTTCTTTGGCAACTTGCTGACTACCAGTTGATGTGAGCGGGTCAACAGGTCTCGCAGTTCCTCGTCACCCAGCGCGTAGGGCGTAGCGACGCTGATCCAGTACGCTCGCGCCAGATACGGTGCAGGCCGTACGCCAGGGCGATCGACATAACCGAGGAATAATTCGGGCGCCACTTTGAAAGACAGGCCTTTGCCTGCCAGATCCATCACCGCAAACATCTTGTTGCCAGCAATCGAAAACACTCGCGTACCGCCCCATTTGTAGTCCTCACGGGCACCGGGCAATTGCAGGCAAAACCCGGCAACTTGCTCAGTGTCCATTGGCTGGTCAGCTGTCTTCTCATTTGCCATGCGTCTGCTCCTGATGGCTTGCTTTGGGTGTAACGGGTTCATGTTTGAACGCCAGGCTGACATGTTCAATCCACGCGCGCACGGCAGGCAACATGCCGCGCCGCTGGGTGTAGGCCGCTTGTAAGTTACCACTGGGCAGCGACCAGTCAGGCAACAACTGAATCAACTGACCATTGGCCAACTCTTCGTGACAATTCATCAAAGGCAGCATGGTCAGGCCTAGCCCTAGCAGCGCTGCGCGTTTGCGGATCGGGAAGTCATCCACCACCAGGCGTGGATCGAGCACCAGCTCGCAGCGTTCGCCATTGCTGTGCAGCAGTTGAAAATGCACCTTACGGTCGGCCTCAGCAGCGCCCAGCACTGGCAACGCGGCCAGGTCTTGTGGATGGGTGATGTTGTGTCCTTTCAGCAAGGCCGGTGATGCCACGATGGCGGCGCGGGCCGGAGACAGCTGACGCACGATCAGGCTTGGGTCTTCATCGCCCACGTCACGGACGCGTAACGCGACGTCGATGCCCTCGTTGACCAGATCGACTCGACGATTGACCAGAATCAGCTCCAGTTGCACCTGCGGATGCCGGATGAGGAATTCGTTGACCACCTCGGACAGATTCCAGTGCGTCATGCCGATCGGGCACGACACCCGCAATCTGCCACGCGGCTCGGCCGTCAACGACGCGACTGCCTCATCGGCCATTTCCGCTTCCAGCAGCATCGCCTGACAGTGGCTCAGATAGCGCTCGCCCACAGCCGTCAGTGCCAGTTTGCGGGTAGTGCGTTGCAGCAGGCTCGCGCCCAAACGCTCTTCAAGTTCGGCAATACGCCGTGATAGACGCGATTTGGGAATGCCCAGCAGGCGGCCGGCGGCAGCAAAGCCACCGTATTCGACGACTTTGGCGAAATAGTAAAGGTCGTTAAGGTCTTGCATACCGAGCTCAATTGTCCTGTATATAGAACGAACTATCGCATTTAAGCCGACTAATCAGCGATTGGATTGCGCTGTAGGATTATCCCCACTTGATCGCCAGCTGGCGACTTTTCATTTGGGAAGCACGTTATGAAACTTTTGCACATCGATTCCAGCATCCTCGGCGATCACTCTGCGTCTCGCCAACTCAGCCGCGAAGTCGTTTCAGCCTTCACAGCCGTTGAACAAAACGCTCAGGTCATCTACCGCGACCTGGCCAGCGAATCACTGAACCATTTTTCCCCGGCGACCCTTGCCGCAGCCGGCACGCCTGAAGAAGGCCGTGATGCCGCGCAGAAGCAGGAAGTGGCAACCAACGAGCAGATCCTGCAGGAATTCCTTGATGCTGACGTGGTTGTGATTGGTGCACCCGTCTACAACTTCACTATTCCTAGCCAGCTCAAGGCCTGGATTGACCGCATTACTGTTGCCGGGCGTACTTTCCGTTACACCGAAACAGGCCCGGAAGGCCTGGCTGGCGGCAAACAAGTGATCATCGTTTCCACCGCGGGTGGCTTGCACGTCGGTCAACCGACCAGCGTTGGCCATGAGGATTTCCTCAAGGTTCTGTTCGGTTTCATTGGTGTAACTGATTTGAAGTTTGTCTTCGCTCACGGTCTGGCTTATGGCGAAGAGCCGCGTGCCAATGCACTGACTGCTGCGCAAAAGCAGATTGCAGAAGAGTTGTTTGCGGTGGCGTAACGCAGCAGCTTTACTAAATATCGCTGTCGAAAGAACTCCAGTGCCCATGGTGCTGGAGTTTTTTGCTGTCTGGCGTCTGCCAATCAAACATAAATGCAACGTTTGCCGCCCGTTACGCTCTTAAAACCGGTGAGGCCTTGAAAAGGGCACGCAGACTCAATCGGAACAGCGCAGATCAATCCGATCGTTTCAATTCGACTGACGTGAAGCGGATGACTGGAATTTATGACAACACCGGAAAAGCAGTACGTAGAGTGGCTGGTTGAACAGTCAATGCTCAATGCCGCACGACAGCGCGCCAAGTTGTACTCAGGGCAAGGCAGGCTTTGGCAACGTCCGTTTGCCGAGTCCCGGCCCAGAGATGCTTCAGCGATCGCGTCGGTCTGGTTTACTGCTTATCCGGCCTCGATCATCACCCGGCAGGGCGGATCGGTCCTTGAAGCGCTGGGCGATGAAACGCTCTGGCACGCCATGTCCGAGATCGGTATCCAAGGCATTCACAATGGCCCGCTGAAAACCTCCGGCGGTCTTCAGGGGCGTCAGCACACACCAACCATCGACGGTAACTTTGACCGGATCAGCTTCGGTATCGACCCTGAACTGGGCACCGATGCGCAGTTGCTCAGCCTGAGTCGCATCGCTGCAGCGCACAACGCAGTGGTCATTGATGACGTGATCCCGTCGCACACCGGCAAAGGTTCCGACTTCCGGCTGGCCGAAATGGCCTATGAGGATTATCCGGGCCTGTATCACATGGTCGAAATCCGCGAGGAAGACTGGCAATTGCTGCCAGATATTCCGGCTGGACGCGATGCCGTGAACCTGATGCCCGAAGTCGTCGACGCCTTGAAGGACAAGCATTACATCGTCGGCCAGTTACAGCGGGTGATTTTCTTCGAGCCAGGCGTCAAGGAAACCGACTGGAGCGCTACCGGCATTGTTCAGGGTGTGGATGGCAAAGCCCGGCGTTGGGTGTACCTGCATTACTTCAAGGAAGGTCAGCCGTCCCTGAACTGGCTGGACCCAAGCTTCGCGGCGCAGCAAATGATCATCGGCGATGCGCTGCATTCCATTGACGTCATGGGCGCGCGGGTTTTACGTCTGGATGCCAATGGCTTTCTGGGCGTCGAGCGCAAGGCTGAAGGCAATGCCTGGTCGGAAAGTCATCCGCTGTCGATTACCGGCAATCAGTTGTTGGGCGGGGCGATTCGCAAGGCAGGCGGTTTCAGCTTTCAGGAATTGAACCTGACCCTGGACGACATCGCTTCAATGTCTCATGGCGGGGCAGATCTGTCTTACGACTTCATTTCCCGCCCGGCTTACCAGCATGCGCTGCTGACCGGCACCACCGAATTTCTGCGGCTGATGTTGCGCCAGGTGCATGCGTTTGGCATCGATCCGGCGTCACTGATTCATGCGCTGCAAAACCATGACGAATTAACCCTGGAGCTGGTGCACTTCTGGACGCTGCACGCCCATGACACCTATCACTATCAAGGCCAGACGCTGCCCGGCAACATTCTACGCGAGCATATCCGTGAAGAGATGTACGAGCGGCTGGCGGGTGAGCACGCACCATATAACCTGAAGTTCGTGACCAATGGCGTGTCCTGCACCACCGCAAGCATCATTACAGCCGCGTTGGGCATTCGTGATCTGGATGCGATCACCGAGGAGGATATCCAGAAAATCCAGCACATCCATTTGCTGTTGGTGATGTTCAACGCCATGCAACCTGGCGTGTTTGCCCTGTCCGGCTGGGATTTGGTCGGTGCGCTGCCGTTGCCTGCTGATCAGGTTCAGCATCTGATGCAGGACGGCGACACTCGCTGGATCCATCGCGGCGCCTACGATCTGGTGGATCTGGACCCCGAAGCAGACTTTTCAGCGGGCAACATGCCACGCGCCAGAACGTTGTACGGCAGCCTTGTCAGTCAGCTACAACGTCCCGACTCCTTTGCTTCTCAGCTGAAGAAAATCCTCGCGGTGCGCCGTGCCTACGACATTGCTGCAAGCAAGCAGATCCTGATTCCGGATGTGCAGCATCCAGGACTGCTGATCATGGTGCACGAACTGCCTGCCGGGAAGGGCACCCAGATAACGGCACTGAACTTCAGCGCCGAGCCAGTGGTGGAAACCCTGCACCTGGCTGACGTGGCTCCGGGCCCTGTGGTGGATATCATCAATGAACGGGTCGAGGGCGACCTGACAGAGCAGGGTGAATTCACCATTACCCTTGACGCTTATGAAGGCCTGGCGTTACGCGTGGTCAGTGCGTTGCCAGGGTTCTAACCGTCGGTCCCTGCACAGAACGTGTAGCTCCGTTGACGAAATGACGACATATCTGGCCTGATACTGACCGGATGTAAACGTCAACGGATGCTGCATGGATATCAAACACAGTCTCAAACAGCGCATCGTCATCGTCTTCACGCTGATGAGTACTCTGGTCGCCTTGATCTTTGCAGCAGGCATTGTTGTCACTGTGCACCTGGTGGGTAAAAAGCTGACCACACTGTCCATGAACGGCGACCTGCATCGGTTGCTGCTGATGGATGACGTCGCCAACTGGAGCCATCGACCGGAAAAAGATTCGTTTTTCTATGTGCAGGATGCGTCGGGTCTGTTTGCAATGCCCGATGTTCTCAAGCCTCTTGCTCCCGGCTTTCACAAAGTCACCAAAGACAACATCAATTACTACGCGATGGTTGACGTGGTGGACGGTCGTCAGTACGTCTTGCTGCGGGACCAGACCGCGACGATTCAGCGCGAGCGCATTTTGTTTGCCATCGTTCTGGTGGGGTTTGTGCTCAGCGTTCTGTTGGCGTTGTTGCTGGGGCGCCTGCTCGCACAGCGGGTTATGGCACCCGTGGTGAAACTGGCGGGGCAGGTACGTCATCGTGATCAGGTCATGGACGCCGCTCCGGCGCTGGCGCCCGATTATGCGCATGACGAGGTGGGTGAGCTGGCGGTTTCTTTTGATGAAACCCTGGGCCGACTGCGCGCCGCACTGAGTCGCGAGAAGATGTTCACCAGCGATGTCAGCCATGAGCTGCGCACGCCGCTGATGGTGCTGGCGAGTTCTTGCGAGTTGCTGTTGGAAAATCCCGCTGTGGATCCGCGGTCACGCAATCAGGTATTACGCATCTCCCGCGCCAGCGAAGGCATGCGCCAACTGGTGGAAACCTTCCTGCTACTGGCCCGTATCGACACCGAGGTGCCAGGGCATGGCCCGCGCTCAACGCTCACGGCCGTGGCGGATGAGTTAGTGGATATCTGGCGCAAACCCATCGAAGAAAAAGGCCTGACCCTGCGCTATGAACCCGGCGTTGCTTCGGATCGCCTGTACAACGCAACGCTGCTGCATTCGGTCATGAGCAACCTGCTGCGCAATGCCTGGCATTACACCGACGAAGGCTTTATCAGCCTGAGTCTGCACGGTAACCGCTTTTCGGTTGAAGACAGCGGCATTGGCATACCGCTTGAGAAACAGCAGGCCATGTTCCAGCCTTTCGTCCGGGGCGATGAGCAGCGAGGGGAAGGCCTCGGTCTTGGGCTGTCGCTGGTGCAGCGCATCTGCACACACCAGGAATGGTCGGTCAATCTTGAAAGCCGTGTGCCACAAGGGTGCTGTTTTGAAGTGAGCCTGGTGGTACCCGCTGTTTCTACAGATAAACCTGAGAATGCCCGAAAACCGAACGCTGTCAGTCAGCCTGCTTAGGCAAGTGCTTGCAGTGTCTCGATGTGATCAACCCGTTTATCTTGAGAGTTACCCTGAATGACGACCCTGAAAATCACCTCGGGCGGATACGAGTTTCTCGCTGAAACCCATCCAGACGCACCGCAAACTGTCGCGGCTTTTCTCAAGCTGCTGCCATACCAACAGAAAGCAATTCACGTTCGATGGAGCGGTGAAGCCTGCTGGGTGCCATTGGGCGAGTACCAGTTGCTGTTGAACGAGCAACCCATCGGCTTCGAAAACCACACCAGCCATCCATCGGCAGGGGACATTCTGTTCTACCCCGGACCTTACAGCGAGACCGAGATCCTGATCGCCTATGGTTCGTGCTGCTTCGCCAGCAAAATGGGCCAATTGGCCGGTAATCACTTTCTGACTATTGTGCAGGGCAAGGAAAACCTGCGTGCCTTGGGGGTTAAAACCCTTTGGGAGGGTGCGCAGGATGTGCTGTTTGAGCTGGCCTGAGCGGTTCAGGCTCAGGCCGCAAATGCGCGCCACAGCGCCCACGCGATCAACAACCAGATCAGCACGATGCAGGCGGCCATTAACCAGCGGCCGTTGAGGCTGATTCGCTGTCCTGCCAAGGCTTGTGCTTCGGGACGACAGCTTTGCTGCAGCGCGTCAGGGATCAGACGCAGGGCGAGGGCGATACCCAGCGGCAGCAGAAGCACGTCGTCCAGAAAGCCCAGTACCGGGATGAAATCAGGAATCAGATCAATCGGGCTGATCGCGTAAGCCACCGTCACCATGGCGATGACTTTCGGCAGCCAGGGCATGTCTGGCTGGCGGCAGCATAACCAGAGCAGAATCAGATTGGCTTTGAGGCGGCGAGCCCAGAGCTTTAGTTGTTTTACGGTGTTGCTGATCATTGTGACTACTCGTCAGGCTGAGCATGCGGGTGCCCTGTAAATGGATGGTGTTCAGGGCTCTTGCTGGATATGTGTGTTGCGCAACGCTTAACGGGAGGCGGTGCTCAGGTCTTCAAAACACGCCTGTTGATGGAAAACAAAAGGCACGTCAGGTAATGCTGTGAACTGCCGGATCAACATTCGATACTCGGCGTCCGGGTCGAGATCCGTGAACTGTTCTGGCCAGAAGATCTTCGCCAGCCATTGTGCCCCGACTACGTTGAAAACGCTGTTATAGAACTGATGATTAAGGCCCTGTACGCAGCTTTTTGCTGAATTCGCGGTGGCCGCAAAGCCGGGGCGGGACATCAAACGCTGCATTTCGCTGTTGATGCGCGCAGCATTGGCGTCGTAGCCAAAGGGGATGGCGGAGACTCCATTGCGTTGACGCTGGGTACCCGTCATCAGGTACACGTCGGGCTTACTCAGAATCAGGGTTTCCAGTGCAACGTCGGCTGACTCGCTGCGCAGATAGCGCGAGCCGAGGTTTACCCCGCCAATGTTTTCAATCAGCAAGCCCCAGCCAGCATGAGCCTGAGTGTGGCAGCACCCGCCTGATCCCGCTTGTCCGGCCCGCGCCTCGACAAATACTTTGGGGCCGGGCAAGCCCGCCGTTCTCTCGCGGATGTGCGCCAACTGCCGACGGTAGACCTGCAGGTAGGCAGTTGCGTTGTCTTCACGACCCAATACCCGGCCAAGCAGCTCCAGACTGCGGGGTACGTTAACCAACGGATCCAGCTCATTGTCGACATAGATCAGGGGGATTCCCAGCCGCTCAAGCACGCTGTTGAGTACCGTATTCTCAATGGCTGCGCGCCCGCTGAGACGGGCGATGATCAGGTCGGGGTGGGTGCGCAGCAGGCTTTCGATATCCAGCTGGCCGGTGTCGGGAAAGTCCAGGCCCTGGACCTGCTTTGCCTGCGGCCAGCGCTGGCTCACCACGTTCCACAGACCAGGGTCGGAACTGGCCAGATTGTTATCCCAGGCAACGACCCGGGCCAATGGGGATTCACGCTCCAGCAATGCCAATGAAAGGAGCACGTTGCTGTCCTGCAGCACGATACGTTGCGGGGCGTGGGGCAGGGTGACGCTGCGCCCGGCCAGATCGACGACCGTGAGTGGGTAATTCGCTGCCTGGCTGGTCGTGCAGCACAACAGTAGTCCGGCAATTACCTTGCATGCCGCCAATACCAGGTTTTTCAGGGTATTACGCGGACATCCCGAGACAACGCGTTGCCCCTGTGGAAGCGAGGCTTGCCCGCGATTCAGACGCATTCCATCAGTTACACCGTTTAATCGTTCATCGCGGGCAAGCACCGCTCCCACAGGGACGCGCCCTGAAGCGCAGATCATGACACCGACCCGTCGACATGAATCTGTACCCGGCCCAGGCTGCAGCGCTCAACTCTGGCCCGGACTCGATAGACTTGTTCGAGCATGGCCGGGGTCAGCGTTTGGGCAGGGCTGCCAGCGGCGTTCAGGCGGCCGCGTTCGAGCACCATGATCTGGTCGGCCCAGCGCGCCGCCAGCCCGAGGTCATGAAGCACAACCACTACGATGCGGCCCTGATCGGCCAACTGTCGAACCATGCTCATGACGTCATTCTGGTAACGCAGATCGAGCGCACTGGTGGGTTCGTCGAGCAACAGAAGGCGCGGTTGACGAATCACCGCCTGAGCCAGGCTGACCATCTGGCGTTGGCCACCGGACAGACTCTCCAGCGGTTGCAGGGCCAGATGCATGATTCCCAGTTGCTCCAGCACTACACAGGCTTTGTCTTGTTGCTCCCTTGCGCTGCCAACCATGGCCAGCGAATCACCACCGCGTAATGCGCCGAGCAACGTTTCGAGCACACTCAGGGCAATACCGTCGGGTAATGTCTGAGGCATGAAACCCAGCACGCCGGCACGTTCACGACGCTTGCACCGCAGCAGGTCGAGGTCGCCCAAGCGTATTTCCCCCGTGGCAGACAGCAACCCGGCAAGGCTGCGCAGCAGGGTCGACTTGCCTGCGCCATTGGGGCCGACCAGCGCCACTACCTGGCCTGGAGCCACGTCGGGCAGATCGATGCCGTGCAAGACGGTGCTGCGCTTGTAGCCGACGGTGAGATTACGCACCTGCAACAGGCTCATGTCCGGCCTCGCTTGAGAATCAGGCTCATGAACAGCGGCACGCCGACCACGGCGGTCACGATGCCGATAGGCAGGACCACGCCCGGTATGAGTTGTTTGCTGACAATGGCCGACAGCGACATGATCAATGCGCCCATCAATGCACTGACCGGCAAGAAGAACCGGTGATCTTCACCGATCAGCATGCGGGCGATGTGTGGGCCTACCAGCCCGATAAAGCCGATCGTGCCGACGAACGCCACTGCGGTGGCGGCCAGCAGGCTGATGCGCAGCAGGGCGCCCAGACGCAAACGAGCGACATCAATGCCCAGCGTGGCAGCACGCTCGTCGCCCAGGCGCAGGGTGGTCATTTGCCAGGAAGCACGCAAACTGAACGGCAATACCACAAAGAACACCACGGCCAGTGTTTGCACCGCAGGCCAACTGGCACGGCTCAGGCTGCCCATGCTCCAGAACACCAGTTGCTGCAAGGCATCCGCCGAGGCCAGGTATTGCAGCAGCGCGACCATGGCGTTGAAGCTGAAGACCAGCGCGATGCCGAACAGCACCAGTGACTGTACGCCGCCCGTGAGGCTCGCGACCGCCTGCAACAACAACACCGAGGCAAAGGCGAAGATGAACGCGTTGGCGGTGATCAGCCAGCTACCGGGGACGCCGGGGATACCCAGGTCGAGCACAATAGCCAGTGCCGCACCGAAGGAGGCTGCCGATGACACGCCCAGGGTGAACGGGCTGGCCAGCGGATTGTTGAGGATGGTCTGCATTTCCGCCCCGGCCAGGGACAGCGCAGCGCCAACCAATACCGCCATCAGCGCGAAGGGCAGGCGCAGTTCGCGGACAATCACCTGGGTGTCCGGATCGGTGCTGGCAGGGGCGAATATCGCCAGCAGGACATCGCTGGCGGCAAATCGCGTGGTGCCCAGCGTGATATCAGCCACCAGGCAGGCCAGCAACGTCGCGACCAGTACGGCGCAGATCCACAGACGTTTACGCAGGATTCTGCTGTAGCCGACATGCAGTGTTTCGGCGTTCAGCGTGGGCTGCGAACGACTCAAAACCTGGCGCTCACGCTGGCGACGAACGAGGCCGGCTCGCCTGCGTAGTTACCGTCGGTACCGGCTGCCGTTTCGATGTACTTGCGGTCAGTCAGATTGCGGCCATTAAGGGCGACACGGATATTCTCATCAATGTCGTAGAACACGCTGGCGTCGACTCGGGCGTAGCCACCCACGTCATAGCTGTTGTTGATATCCCCCTGGCGTTCGCCCACGGCAATCACACCGGCGCCAAAACCCAGGCCTTTCATCGGCCCATCCTGCAGTTGATAGCTGGACCAGATCGAGCCGCTGAGGATCGGCACTCCGTCCAGACGGTTGCCCGTTTCTATTTCGGTGTCCTTGGTGACTTTGGCGTCCAGAACACTGACGTTGCCAATGATTTCCCAGCCTTCCAGTGGTGTGCCACTGACATCCAGTTCAACGCCGCGCACCCGCTGTTCGCCGGTCTGTACGGAGTAGTTGTCATCCGTTGGGTCGGGCGCAGCCACGTTCTGTCGGGTGATTTCGAACATCGACAGGGTTGCACTGAGGCGGTCAGGGATCAGGTCAAACTTGGCACCGACCTCATATTGCTCACCTTCCTCAGGGTCCAGAGTACTGCCGTTGCGCTGGGTATCACTCTGCGGAGTGAATGAAGTGCTGTAGCTGGCGTAGAGTGCCAGCCAGTCAGTGGGTTGATACACCAGCCCAAGGCGAGGTGAAACCTTGGTCGGGTCCAGATCAGTCGGGGTTGATACACGGTCCTGGCCCGGAGCGGAACCGGGAACGGTTGTGGTGTTGCGCTGCCGCGTATCGTCGTAGCGGGCGCCCACGATCAGCTTCCATTGTTCGCTCAGGTCAATCTGGTCCTGAAGATAAAAACTGTAAGACTCAACCTTGTAATCGGTCTCCTCGTTGAAGGCGAACGCGCCTGGCTGGGCGCCGTAAACCGGGTTGAAAATATCGATGGAGCCCAGTGTCGCCCGATCGCTGGCAACATTGCGCTTGCCGTCGATGTATTCAAAACCGGCAAGCGCCGTGTGGTTCAGGCCGCCAGTCGCAAAACGGGCAATGGCTTCGAACTGCATGTCCAGCGTCTTGACACGTTCATCGCCATCGGTCGCCCGGCGGCGCAGGGTCCGGCCGTCAGCAGCGAGGTCGCGTAGATCCACCACATAACGGTTTTTGTGGGACTCGTCCCAGCGAGTCATCTGGCGCAGGGTCAGCCAGTCATTCACGTCATGCTCGGCGCGGTACCAGGCCGAAAACTTGTCGGCTTTGTCCCTGGACCACGGTTCGTGCAAGTAACGGTCGGCGCTCATGTTGATCTTGCCATTCACCGGTATCAGCCCACGGTCGAACGGACTGGTCTGGTTGATGTACTCCAGGCCGGCATCCACACGAGTGGCTTCGCTGGGCTCCCAGCGCAATGTCGGGGCGATGTAAACGCGCTTGCTGTCGCGAAAAGTGTCACGAAACCCGCGCTCGGTCTGCGTGGCAACCGTCATGCGCCCGGCCAGTGTCTTCGCTTCGTCCAGTGGACCACTGGCGTTGGCCTCAAGCCGATAGAAATCATAGGAACCGGCCTGCGCCTTGACCTCTGCTTCGGGCGTGAAACTCGGCTGCCGCGTCACCAGATTGATCAGCCCGCCCGGATTGCCACGGCCATACAGCACCGACGCTGGCCCTTTGAGCACCTCGACACGTTCGACGTTGGCCAGGTCACGCAGCGCTTCAGGGCGTGACACCAGCGGGTTGATCAGCATGCCGTCCACGGCATAAGTCGTGGCCTTGAAACCACGAATGATGAAGCTCTCTGAAGAGCCGCCGTGACTATTGCTACGCTGCACGCTGCTGACGTTGGTCAGCGCATCACCAAGATTATTGACCTGCTGATCCTGCAGCACCTGACGCGACACCACCTGAATGGACTGTGGAACGTCGCGCAGAGCGCTGTCGGTTTTTGTGCCGGTGGCACTGCGAGTCGCACGATAACCCTGTACCGGGCCGTCCGCGCGCTCAAAAAAACGGGTGGAAGTAATGGTGGAAGGGGCGAGATTGACTGCGCCGCTGGCGGGCTGCGCGAACAGCAGCAACGTGCGATCGTCCGTGAGCGACCAGCCCAGACCTGAGTCTCTGAGTAATTGCGTCAGGGCCTCACGCTCACTGAGCTCTCCACTGACGGCCGGTGCGGTTTTGCCCGCGGCCAGTGCAGCGTCGAAGCTCAACTGCAACTGATTCTGCCGGGCGAACTGTGCCAGAGCCGAAGCCAATGGCTGGGCATTCATGCTGTAACGGGCGGTACGAGGACTTTCAGGAGCCTCGGCAGCCCAACTGTTCCCCATGGGCAGCATGATGAGCAGGGCGAGAGACGGCAATGCAGGTAGGCGCGACATCAATACGATCCTTCATACGTCTTGATTACGTTTGCGAAAAATTCTCAAACTGATCAGCAAAGACGTAACGCTCGCGGATTTTTTTCAACGTCGGGCAAAAAAAATGCAAAAAAAATCGAGGACGAATGTAAACACCCGTCCTCGCAGGTCGGATCAGCTTGCAGACGCTACCGGAAGTTTTGCGATGACCTTGATCTCGAAGTCAAAGCCGTACAGCCAGGTAACGCCCACAGCGGTCAGCGTGGGGTGCGGCGCTTTACCCCAGAATTCGGGCACGACCTTCCAGATCGTTTCGAATCGAGACGCTGGATCAACCATGAATACCGTCACATCGATGACATCATCGAAGGTACAGCCTGCTGACTGGAGAATCGCATTCAGATTGGTGAAGGCCTTTCTGGTCTGGGTTTCGAGATCCGGCTCCGGTGAGCCATCTTCGTTGCTGCCAACCTGGCCGGAAACGAACAGAAAACCGTTGGAGCGGATAGCCGGGGAGTAGCGGTTACGTTCGTAAAGCGCTTGACGGCCGGCTGGGAAAACTACGTCACGTGTGGTCATGGTCTGGTTACCTTGTCTGGATATCGAACCCGACTGACTCTAAGCACTTGCACCCACGCGATAAACGAGCAACCGTATCCAGCACTGTTTGCGAATCCCAAACAATCTAACGGTTAATCGAGGCAAAAATGGACCGCTTTGATGCAATGCTGGCATTTGCTCGCGTGGTGGAAGCGGGCAGCTTCACCAAAGCAGCCGATACGCTGCACATGAGCAAAACCACCGTCACCCAACTGGTTCAGCAACTGGAGGCGAGACTGCGGGTGAAATTGCTTAACCGCACCACGCGCAAGGTCAACGTGACTGCCGATGGCGCCGTGTATTACGAGCGGGTGATCAGGCTGCTGGCTGACCTGGATGACGCTGAAACCGGCTTGTCCAGCGCAGCGTCGTTGCCGCGAGGCAGGCTGCGAGTGGACGTGCCCAGTCCGCTGGCGAGAATGATCCTGATGCCTGCGCTGCCCGCTTTTCATGCGCAATACCCGGATATCCAGATCGACATGGGTGTCAGCGACCGAGTGGTCGACATCATTGGTGAGAATGTGGACTGCGTGGTACGCGGCGGCGAGCTCACGGACCAGTCGTTGATTGCAAGGCGGGTAGGCGACCTGCGGCTCGGAATCTACGCTGCGCCAGCTTATCTGGAACGCCTTGGTACGCCCCTGCACCCGCGTGATCTGGAAAACTCGTCACATCGAATCGTCGGTTTTCTCTGGGCGCGTACCGGCAAAGCGTTGCCCTACGCCATGCGTAACAACGAAGAGAACCTGCTTATCCACGGGCGCTACGTACTGGCGGTCGACGATGGCAATGCCTATCTGGCAGCGGGGCTGGCGGGGTTAGGTGTGATATGGCTGCCGGACTACATGGCAAAGGACCACGTGGCAGTTGGTGAGCTGGTTCCGTTGTTCGAAGAGTGGCGGATGGCATCCATGCCGCTCTACGTGGCCTTTCCACCGAACCGGCATGTCAGCATCAAGGTCAGAGTTTTCATCGATTGGGTTGCAGAACTCATGGCAGAGCATGCCCCGGTGCTCGAATTGCGTGATGAAAACGACATGACCAAGCGCTGATAGCAGGCGCTCAGGTTCCACTGAAAACCGCCCGGCAAGGGCGGCTTTCATTTCCCCGGCAGTAGCGCTACAGCCAGGCTTTTATCTGAGCGCTCACTGCGGCCGTGGAAATCCCGTAACGGTCATGCAGCGTCGGCAACGCGCCAGCGTCGAGGAAGGCATCCGGCAGGGCTATTTGCCTGAATGTCGGTGTGACGCCATTCCTGAGCAACACGCTGGCAACCGCTTCACCAAGCCCGCCCATGATTGAGTGGTTTTCCGCGGTCACCACCAGCCGTCCCGGTTTGCGGGCTTCTGCCAGAATAGTCTGCTCATCCAGCGGCTTTACGGTCGGCACATGCAACACCGCTACATCCACCCCATCGGCGCGGAGTTTTTCTGCGGCTTCAAGGGCGCGCATGGTCATCAGGCCGGTTGAGATGATCAACACGTCATTGCCGGTTCTGAGGGTTTTGGCTTTGCCAATCTCAAACGTATAGCCGTACTCGTCCAGCACTACCGGCACATTGCCGCGCAGCAGGCGCATGTAAACCGGCCCTTGGTGAGCGGCAATAGCGGGCACCGCCTGCTCGATTTCCAATGCATCGCACGGGTCGACAATCATCAGGTTCGGCATGGCTCGGAAGATAGCCAGATCGTCAGTGGCTTGGTGGCTGGGGCCGTAACCGGTGGTCAGGCCCGGCAAACCGCAGACGATTTTGACGTTGAGGTTTTCTTCAGCGATGGCCATGCAGATGAAGTCATAGGCCCGGCGCGAGGCAAACACGGCGTACGTGGTTGCGAAGGGCACAAAGCCTTCCCGGGCCATGCCTGCAGCAGCACTCATGAGCAATTGTTCCGCCATGCCCATCTGATAAAAACGGTCTGGGTGAGCCTTGGCAAATATATGCAGGTCAGTGTACTTGGACAGGTCCGCTGACAGCCCGACAATGTCTTTGCGCTGCTCGGCCAGATTCGCCAATGCATGGCCGAACGGAGCTGGGCGTGTTGCCTGACCTTCAGAGGCTATCGAGGCGATCATCGCCGATGTCGTCAGGCGTTTTTTGCCGGTTGCAGTGCTATTCACGCCACTCATACGGTTCTCCCGATCTGCAGATTGTCGAGCGCCAGATCCCACTCGTTCTCATCGACGCGAATGAAATGGGTTTTCTCGCGGGTTTCAAGGAAGTCCACACCCTTGCCCATCCGGGTGTCACAGATGATCACCCTCGGCTGGGCAGCGGTATGGCTGCGAGCCGCATCGAAGGCGTTGACCAGTGCATTGATGTCATTGCCGTCGACACGCTGGGTGAACCAGCCGAATGCTTGCCAGCGATCCACAATCGGCTCGAAGCCCAGCACTTCGCTGGAATGCCCGTCGGCCTGCTGGTTATTGACGTCGACGATCGCGATCAGGTTGTCGAGCTTCCAGTGCGACGCCGACATCACGGCCTCCCAGGTCGAGCCTTCGTTGAGTTCGCCGTCCGACAACAGGTTGTAAACGAATGAGGCTGACTGTTTGCGCTTCAGGCCCAGACAGGCACCGACAGCGATCCCCAGGCCGTGGCCCAGTGAGCCGCCGGTTATTTCCATGCCGGGGGTATAAGCGGCCATGCCAGACATTGGCAAACGACTGTCATCCGAGCCGTAGGTTTCCAGCTCGTCAAGCGGGATGATTTGCGCTTCGATCAGCGCTGCGTAAAGCGCAATTGCGTAGTGACCGATGGACAGATAAAACCGGTCGCGTCCCTCCCACTCAGGATCATCAGCCCGGTAGTTCAGCGCGTGGAAATAAGACACTGCGAGCAGGTCGGCTGCACCGAGTGCCTGGCCGACATAGCCTTGCCCCTGGACTTGTCCCATCTTCAGCGCGTGACGGCGTATGTTGTAGGCGCGTTCGAGCAGCGCCGTAGCCGGTGAAGAATCTGCAGTCATGATAAATACTCCGTTAACTCAACGATTGACCGAGGCGGCCGGGATGCGCAGCACCAGCACGGCACCCACCAGCAACACGCCGGTGATCAGGTACATCCCAATGGCGCTGGAGCCAGTTGTGCTGGTTATCCAGCCGATCAGGTAGGGCGAGCAGAAGCCCGCAAGGTTGGCGAAGCTATTGATACCGGCGATGCCTGCCGCAGCCGAAACTCCGCCCAGCAAAGTGGTGGGCAGCATCCAGAACAGCGAGGATGCCGAGAGCACGCCCGCAGCCGCGAGGCACAGGCTCAACACCGACAACAGCAGGTTCCCGCCAAAGATCGCGGCTAATGAGAGACCACAGGCACCGGCGATCATGGGGATGACCAGGTGCCAGCGGCGTTCGCGATGTTTGTCGCCGCTGCGGCCCATCAACAGCATGGCGACGATGGCGCACATGTAAGGCACGCTGGTCATCAGGCCGATGTGCAGTGCGTTGGTGAGACCCGCATTGCGAATCAGCGTCGGTAGCCAGAAAGTGATTGCGTACTGGCCCATGACGACACAGAAGTAAATGCAGGCCAGCATCCACAGTCGGCGGTCGCGCAGAAAATCATTGACCGAGCCGTGTGTCACTTTCTGGCTGTTGTCCTCGGCCAGTTCTTTGTTGATCAGTTGCTTTTCTTCTTCGGTGAGCCACGTGGCTTCGTGCACGCCATCCTTGAGGTAGCCCAGGACGAAGAAGCCCACGATGACCGTTGGAATGGCTTCGATGACGAACATCCATTGCCATCCCGCCCAGCCATGGAAACCCGCGAATGCATTCATGATCCAGCCGGAGAGCGGGCCACCGATCATTCCGGAAAGAGGGATCGCGATGAACCACAGCACGGTCATTTTTGCCCGGCGGTAGGAGGGGAACCAATAGGTCAGGTACAGCAACAGGCCGGGTGCCAGGCCTGCTTCTGCGACACCCAGCAGAAACCGCAGGCCGTAGAACTGCCGCGCGGTTTCGACGAAGGCGAAGAGGGCCGAAATGATGCCCCACGAGATCATGATCCGTGCAATCCAGCGACGGGCACCGACACGGTGCAGGATCAGGTTGCTGGGGACTTCGCAGAGAAAGTAGCCAATGAAGAACATGCCTGCGCCAAGGCCGTAGACGGCCTCGCTCAACGCCAGGTCGTTCATCATTTGCAGCTTGGCGAAGCCGACATTGACCCGGTCCAGATAAGCACACAGGTAGCACAGCATCAGAAACGGCATCAGCCGCCAGGCGGTTTTACGATAGGCGTTGGAGCGTACAGCCGAAGCCGCATCAAGGCTCATGGTGGTGGTAATCATGATGGTCTGATCTCTTGTTTTTATAGACCGTCAGGCCGTGTCGCCCGACGTATCATCGATCCAGAACAGCGCGGGTAACCCGCTCATGCGGTATCAGTGAATCAGCATGCCGCCGTTGACGTCCAGCGTGATACCGGTGAGGTATGCAGACAGATCGCTGGCGAGAAACAGTGCCGCATTCGCAACGTCCTGAGCGGCACCCAGTCGACCGAGCGGGATGCCTTCGATGATCGCGTGCCTGCGCTCGTCCTGCATCAAGCCGCCGGTGATGTCGGTATGAATCAAGCCTGGCGCAATGGAATTGACGCGAATGTTATCCGGGCCGAATTCCCGCGCCATGGCCTTGCCCAGCCCCAAAACACCAGCCTTTGCGGCACTGTAATGCGGTCCGCCAAAAATACCGCCGCCGCGCTGCGCTGACACCGATGACATGCAGACAATGCTGCCGGATGACTGCGCCCGCATGGTTGGAATCACGGCTTGAGACATCAGCAAGGTGCCGCGCAGACTGACGTCCAGTACTTTGTCGTAGTCCGAAGGCTTGATGTCGAGGGTTTTGATCGGTTGGGTAATCCCGGCGTTGTTGACCAGCACGTCAATGCGGCCAAAACGCTCGATGATCTTTGCCACCGCCTGCTGAACCTGTGCCGGATCGGCGACGTTGGCGGCAAGTCCCAGATGACCTTCGCCCAGAGACGCCGCAGCGTCTCGGGCAGCGGACTCATCCAGATCAAGGATGACCACTTTCGCGCCGTGACTCGCAAAAGTGATTGCAGTAGCCCGACCGATGCCGCGCTCTGAAGCAGCGCCGGTAATGATCGCGATTTTGCCTTGAAGAAGCATGGGCAGTGACCTCTGAATATTGTTTTTATGATGTCGACCTGAAACGCGTCGATGGCTCAGAGTGTTCTGCACGCATGCCGTGAGCAATAACGCAAAAATCATTGGATGCTGAAAAAAATTCAGCACTCGTCAATGGGCCGGGCAGGTGGTTGAATATGAACGCTCGTAAATACAAGAACGAAAAGCGAAGAGTATGACCATGCGTCCCACTGCTGATGGACCACCCTTACTGCCACCGCTGAGAGCCATTCAGTGCTTCGAACAGACCGCTCGCTTTGGCAACGTCGCCAGGGCCGCCGAAGCGCTGGATCTGACGCCCTCTGCGGTGAGTCATCAATTGGCCAATCTGGAAGCGACGATTGGCCGCCAGTTGTTCCTGCGAGCGGCGCGAGGGGTAAGCCTGACGCCGGTGGGTGAGCAATACCTGAAAGACGTGTCGGGGTTGTTGCACAGCCTCGCGGTGGCCACCGAACGGGCGGCGAGCGATGTCAGCCTTGACTGTTTGCGACTGCACTCCGCGCCGAGCTTCGGCTTGTTGTGGCTGATGCCGCGTCTGGAAGCATTTCGTCAAAGCCATCCGGACATTCAGATCAACCTGTCGTGCTCCTACGAGTCACTGCATTTCAGTCGCGACAAGATCGACGTGGATATACGGCACGGCAAACCAAACTGGCCAAGTTATGAAGTGCGTACGGTCGGCAATGAAACATTTTCGGTGCTGGCTTCACCGAAACTCCTGGCTCAACGGCCTGTTCATGGCGCAGCGACGTTGCTGGAAAGTGATCTGATCCTCTCGGAAGCAACCCTGCTGAAGTGGCCGGAGTGGTTCGCTCAACATGGCCTGGCGAGACCCGAAAAACCCTACGCTTTGAGTTTCGACCGCTCGTACATGACCCTTGAAGCCGCCAGTCACGGTCTGGGATTTGCGTTGGAAAGCACACTGCTGGCGCAGAAATATCTGACTTCCGGCGCTTTGGTCGAGGTGGCACCGCAAACCCTGAGCGCAGCGGTAGCGGCTCATCATCTGGTCTATCCAAAAGCCCATTCGAGCTTTCCCCGGGTGAGGCGTTTTCTGCACTGGATGGAAACCGAGTTGGGGCATGGCTTCGTGTATTGAACATCGCCGGGGCGTCGCCTGCATCTGCGAAGAAAACAGGGACCCTGTAGGAGTGAGGCTTGCCCGCGAAGAACGATAATGCGGTGGGTCTCACTTGCCGAGTCATCTGGTTCGCGGGCAAGCGTCGCTCCAACATACACACCCTTTTGTGTATTTCGTTTAACAGGTGTTCGCCCGGCGTTCCACCTCAGAAGCAGGGCTTTGCACCAAGAGACTTACTTTTTCCCGGCGCTGAGCTTCTCGTAGCTCAGGCGCAAGTCGTTGGCCCAGCCGTCCAATACTGGTTTCACACTGTCCAGCGTCAATTGGGTTTTATCGTTTTCCAGTGCCTCACCGCTGCCTTTACGCACGACCTGGGCAAGCACTTTGTTGTTGTCCGCATCAAGAAAGGCCGCTTCTGTAGCAATTTCAACGTTCTGATCCCGACCGCCAGCCGCGGTATTCACGGCTGCAGCAAGCAGCGCAACCGGGACTATTTCGTAAGGCCTGAGGCCTTCGGTGGACGTTGATACGGCGGTGATCGCAGGGCGGACAATAATGGTATTGGGCCCGGGTGCCGTGGCGATGCTCAGGTTTTTGCCCAGCTCGCGTTTCAGCGCTGTATCAAAGTAACGCGTGATTGCTTGCAACGTCTGCGTGCTGATCACCGCCGTCGGTTGCGGCTTCGGGTAGAACTGGCTGGGCTCGATATAGACGTGAGTGTATTTGTTCAGTTGAATATCCGGGTCAATCCAGCGCATGACTGGTGCTCCGCTCGCGCTTTCAGCCGGTTTGAGCTGGCTGTAGTCCTTGAGAAAGCCTGAATACTGGCTTGGATCGACCCGCGAACTGGCGCATCCCGCGAGGCCCAGAACGGCGCAGCACAGTAGCACTTGTAGCCGTGAAGTTTTCATTGAGTGAATCCCTGCGTATTGGGGAAACCTGTTTGGGCTCAACAGACATATTTGCGCGTGCAAATACAACTGCGCCCCGATACGTCCTTGCGCGGGTATGACCCTTGATCGACGTTTACGCCCACGCCGTTGGACGGCACCCTGAGAACGCTAGCAGGTCACTCAACGACTGCCAGCGAATACGCCCGAAAACCTGTAAAGATGCAAAGCAGTCCTCATACAGCATGCGCAACTTGTGCCGCACCGCCGACAACATTGCGCCGCCCTGATTAAGCAGAGCTAATAACGTGATTTGCTATTAAGCCGCACGGTGTAACTGCAGTTTTACAGCCGCCGCTCATCCGGAAGTTGATCGCTGTGGGCATAGGCTCACGGCGATCGATACTTTCCGACGCTTTTCAACCCTTACTGTGTTCCGAGGAAGTGGGAGGGTTAGCGACTCCACGCGGACCGGTAACGCCCCAGATGACTAAACCCACCAGTGGCAATGCCAAAATCAAAATAGCCCAGCTTAACTTGGTGCCCGCAGGTTTGGTGCTGCGATATACGCTGACAATTGCCCACACATCTAACAGCAGGACAATTAACACCGCGCCGATCGAAAACAGAGACATCTCCATTATCGATCTCCTGATTGCTGAAAGAGCGGACGCGCCGCGTATCGCGGCGCTGCCCTTTAGCAACCGATGTTAGTGAGCGGCGTCGCCGCCATGTTTTTCCGCGAGGGCCTGCGCATGCTTCAAATGCTCTTTCAGCGCGGGCAGGGTTTTGCTGGCAAACGCCTTCAACTCTGCATCTTTGCCATCGCTGGCTTCTTTTTCGAACAACTCGATGGTCTGTTCGTGTGCCTTGACCTGATTGTTGGCGTAAGCCTGATCGAATGACTTGGCGCCCCGCAGTTCGAGAATCATTGATTTGGCCTTATCCATCAGCATGGCCTGATCGGACACTTCAAGTTTTTTGCTTGCCGCGATTTTTGCCAGTTCCTCATTCGCTTTGGTGTGATCCTTGACCATCATGTCCGCGAACGCTTTGACATCGGCGGAGGTGCTTTTTCCCTGAGCAAGTTTGCCAGCCTCCACTTCAGCGACGCCTTTGGCTGACGCGTCTTCGACAAAATCGTCGTTATCCTGTGCGGCAAAAGCGCCATGGCTGGAAGCCGCCAGGATAAGAGCCAGTGCAGTATTACGAACTAATAGAGACATTTTATATTCCTTTTGTTTATTTTAATGGCCAGGCACTGTCACGCCTGTTACTGGACCTGTGACGTAAGCGACTAATTAAAGGTTCAGCCTTTTTTGGGCTCGTTTTTGAGAATTATTCCGACGGGCAGGTATCGTCTGCATCAATGGCGTTTGAATATCTAAGCACCTCAATTCAGAACAGCGATGGCCCATACTCGATAGTTAATACAGAAGTCATAACTCCCCACGTCGATAACGGTCGTCCAGACATGAATATGAAAGTGCGAACTCACGGAAAGGGTCGCAGTCCACCCTCAGTGCATCACTTTTCAATGATACTGGAGGGGCCACAATGACTGATTATCCAACACCACCTTTTGCGGGCCAGCAGCAAACCGTGCCGGGTAGCCAGCAAAAAATGCAGCCGATCCCTGATTGTGGTGAAACCAGCTACAAAGGTTCGGGACGTTTGGCGAACAAGATCGCGCTGATTACTGGCGGTGATAGCGGTATAGGCCGTGCGGTCGCCATTGCCTTTGCAAGGGAAGGCGCGGATGTGGCGATCTCTTACCTCGACGAACACGAAGACGCGAGTGAAACCGCACGCTGGGTGGAGGAGGCGGGCAGACAGTGTCTGTTGTTGCCGGGTGATCTCACGCAAAAAGCTCAATGCTCCGCGATCGTAGAGCAGACGGTCGAGAAGTTCGGGCGCATCGACATCCTGGTGAACAACGCAGCGTTCCAGATGAGCCGGGAGACGCTGGAAGAGATTTCAGATGAAGAATGGGTCAAGACTTTTGATCTGAACATTACCGCCATGTTCAGGATCTGCAAGGCGGCTCTGCCTTCCATGGCGGCGGGCAGTTCGATCATCAACACCAGTTCGGTGAATTCAGACATGCCCAAGCCCACGCTTTTGGCCTACGCAACGACGAAAGGCGCCATCGCCAACTTCACGGCGGGACTGGCTCAAATGCTTGGCGAACACGGGATTCGCGTGAACAGCGTCGCCCCAGGCCCCATCTGGACGCCTCTGATTGTGTCGACTATGCCCGAGGAGGAAGTTAAAGAATTCGGCGCACAAACCCCGCTGGGTCGCCCCGGGCAACCTGTTGAGGTTGCGCCGATTTACGTACTGCTGGCCTCCGACGAAGGCAGCTACATCTCCGGATCGCGGTATGGCGTAACCGGTGGCAAGCCTATTTTATGAAGACAACCTGCCATCCAGCAGGTCGATAACATCCAGATGTCGCCGCAGTGTTCCTGTGGCGACACCGTTTCAGCGCTGGCCGACTTACCGAAGCCTCTATGCCTGAATTCGTTCAACAATCGCATTCAGTAACACATCACATCCCATGCGTGCATCTTCGGGGTATACATCTTCGGCCTCGTTGTGGCTCAGCCCGCCCACGCAGGGGATGAATACCATGGTGGTTGGGCAGTGCCGCGCCAGCAGGATTGCATCGTGACCGGCACCACTGACAATGTCCTGATGCGGATAACCGAGTGCCTCGACCGCACGCCGTACAGCCGCGACGCAATCGCTGTCGAACGGCGTGGCCGGGCTGAGCCAGTGACGCTGGATGTTTAACGTCAGCCCCCGGGCATTGGCAATTTGCTCGAAGCGCTGCTGTACCTGTTGCTCCATCAGGGCTATCTGCTCGTCGTGATGGTGCCGCAGGTCGACGGTGAAGCTCACGTTGCCAGCGATGGTGTTGCGCGATGATTTGGCGATGCTCACCTGGCCGATGGTCACCAGACCCTGAGGGGCGAACTCCTCGGCCAGTGCTTCAAGCTGCGCGGCCATCTGCGCCACGCCGAACAAGGCGTCCTTGCGCAGCTTCATCGGCGTTGTACCGGCATGGGCGCTCTGGCCCTGGACCTGCACATCGAGCCAGCAAATGGCCTGGCCGCCCGTCACGACGCCCACCGGAATGCCGTTATCTTCGAGAATCGGACCTTGTTCGATGTGCGCTTCGAAATACGCATCGAAAGGGCGCTTGAATGGTTGCTCACCCACATGCCCGGTGGCGTCCAGCGCCTGGGCGACACTGATACCCTCTGCATCGCAGGCGTCCAGCGCGGTTTGTAAGTCCAGGCTTCCGGTGAACACGGCCGAACCGAACATGGCAGGGGTGAAGCGCGCGCCTTCTTCATTGGTCCAGACGGCAATTTCGATAGGCCGCTGACTTTGAATACCCTGTTCATTAAGGCAGCGGACCACTTCCAGTCCGCTTAATACGCCATAGATGCCATCAAAGCGGCCGCCTTTGGGCTGGGTGTCCAGATGGCTGCCCATGACGACTGGCGCAAGGCTGTCATCCAGCCCGGCACGTCGTGCAAACAGGTTGCCAATGGCGTCGAAGCTCAGGGTCATGCCTTCTGCCTGGCACCAACTCATGAACAGTTCGCGACCGGCTTTATCGTCTGCTGACAGAGCAAGACGGCAGTTGCCACCTTTGGCCGTCGCGCCGATTTTGGCCATGTCCATCAGGCTGCCCCACAGGCGGTCGCCGTTGCATTGATATACGTTCATTACCAACCTCTTGCGTGTTTCTTCAGTAGCCCAGCGTCGGGTCCACCAGATTGTTCAGGGGTTCACCACCGATCAGGCGGCGCGCGTTTTCCGCCACCTGTAGCGCGATGCAATCATGAGAGGCGGCGGACGCCATGTGGGGCGTGACGATTACGCCCGGCATCTGCCACAGAGGGTCATCGCGTGTTAACGGTTCGTGCTCGAATACATCAAGCACGGCGCCGCGCAGTTGCCCACAAGCCAGTGCCTGCTGCAGGTCATCAACCCGCAAGTGCTGGCCGCGACCCGCGTTTACGATGACGGCGCCAGGGGCCAGGGCGGCAAAGGTGTTTGCACACAAAATACCGCGCGTGGCGTCGGTCAGTGGCAGCAGGTTGATCAGCATATCCAGGCCGTCGATAAATTCAGCGAATTGCTCGTTACCGTGATGGCAGGTTACGCCCGGCAACTGGCGCGGGCTGCGGGCCCAGCCGCGTACCGCGTAACCGGCTCCGGTCAGATCCGTCGCAATGGCCGCGCCCAGCGAACCGAGGCCCATCACACCGACCCTGAACTGACTGGCAGGCCGTTGAGGGTGACGCAGCCAGTAATTCTCACGTTGCTGGGTGATGACGCGATCAAAGTCCCGGTGAAAATGCAGCACTGCCCAGCGCACGTATTCGGTCATGCCCTGACGATGGTCAAGGTCGACCACCCGGCAAGCAGGCACGTCAGGGCGGCTTGGGTCGGTCTGCAAATGATCGACGCCCGCAGCCACCGAATGCACCAGCTGCAGATTGTGCAACCGGGCCATGCTGTTGGCGGGTGGGTACCAGCAGGCGGCGACTTGCGCCTGAGCAGCGGCCGGATCGTCAGCCAGTACGACCTGTAGCTCCGGAGCCTGACGGGCAAATGCCGCTTGCAGTTGGCCGAGCAGGGCGGTGTCGCGACTCAACAGAACGACAGTGGTCATGAGCAGTACGACTCGCGCTGGTCTTCTATCAGGGTCAGCGCGGCATTCCAGCTCAGCTGGATAATTTCCGCTGCCTCGTCGCGATCGAATTGCTGGGCGGTCAGGCGGCAGACTTCTTCGCTGGGTTGCAGCAGCTTGCTGTTACCGGCCAAGGCCTGAATCTGCGCCTGACAGGCACGCTCCAGAAAATGAATTTCGTGAAAGGCCTGGGCAACGCTGCCTCCCGCTGCCAACAAGCCGTGATTGCGCAGAATCATTGCTTTATGAGGGCCAAGATCGGCCACCAGACGCTGTCGTTCTTCCAGCGACAGGGCGATCCCTTCATAGGTGTGATAACCGAGCTTGCCGTAGAACTTCAGCGCATGCTGGGTGATCGGCAACAGACCTTGCTCCTGTGCCGCGACTGCCATTCCGGCTGCCGTATGGGTATGAATCACGCAGTTGAGGTCCTCACGCGCCATGTGGATCGCTGAGTGAACAATGAACCCGGCAGCATTGACCCGGCTGTTTTCCGTGTCGCCATTGACGACCTGACCATGCTGGTCGATGCGCACCAGATCACTGGCTTTCATCCGGTCAAAGATCACGCCGTAGCGGTTGATCAGGAAGTGATGCTCCGGACCCGGAATGCGCAGGCTGATGTGGGTATCGATCAAGTCGGTCATGCGAAAGTGTGCGATCAACCGGTATAGGGCCGCCAGCTCACAGCGTGCCTGCCATTCCACGGCGTCGATAGAGTAAGGGGTATTCATGAAAGCTCCTTGTTGAAGGCTGGCTGTGCCGCCGCGCTGGTGTCACCTCGCAAACGCGCCAGACCGCACACGCCGAACAGCGAAATACCTGCCAGTACGCTGAAGAAAATCGCCAGTGGCAGCCATTGCCCGGCGTAGTGCGTAGCCAGCAAGGTGCCGATGATCGGTGTGCTGCCCCCGGCAATCGCGCAGATCAGTTGATAGGCGATGGAAATCCCGCTGTAGCGCAGATGTGCAGGGAAGGCTTGCGCCATGTATCCGGCAATCACTGCGTACAACGCCGAAAGGGTGATCACGGCCATCGCGATGCCCAGAGTCATCAATGCCAGGTTCTGGGTGCCCACCAGCAAAAACATTGGATAGGGCATGACCATCGAGAGCAGGGCGGCCAGCATCAGGAAGCGGCCTTCACCGATGCGCTCGGCCAGCAATGCGCTGATGGGTTGTGAAATGAACTGCAAGATGGTCACGATGAACAGGCAATCCAGAATCGTTGCCCGGGAGATGCCCTGGTACTGGGTGACATAGGTAATCATGAAAGTGTTGGTGAAGAAGAAACCAGCAGAGCCGATGGTTACGGCGCAGGCGGCGAAGAAAATCTGCCGCCAGCAGGTACGCAGCACGTCCAGCACCGGGTACCTGGCGGTTTCGCCTTTCGCGGCCACGTCTTTGAATTCCGGCGACTCTTCAACACCAAAGCGAATGACGAGGCCAATCATCATCAGTACACCGCTGGCCAGAAACGGCAGGCGCCAGCCCCAGTCGGCGAATTCCGCTGGCTCTAAAGACGTCACCAGCCTGAAGGCGATCAGCGCCAGCAGCAAACCCGCCGGGCTACGCAACTGGGCGAAGGAGGCATAGAAGGTTTTGCGGCCCTTCGGTGCGTGCTCGCTGGCCATCAGTACCGCGCCGCCCCATTCGCCGCCGACGGAAATGCCTTGCACGATACGCAGCGCTACCAGGCCGACAGGTGCCCAGATACCGGCAGTGGCGTAGGTCGGCAGCAGGCCGATACCTGTCGTCGCGAGGCCCATCAAGAGCATGGTGAACAACAACATCTTCTTGCGCCCAAGACGATCACCGAGGTGACCGAAGACCATCCCGGCCATGGGCCGCGCGATAAAGCCGACTGCAAAAGTGCCAAACGCGGCAAGGGTGCTCAGGCCCGGTGTATCGCTGGGGAAAAACACCTGGCCAAGGATCAGCGCAGCGGCAGTGGCATAGATGTAGAAATCGTAGAATTCGATGGTCGTCCCGACGAATGCGGCGGCAGCCGCCCGGCGAGGCTGGTTCGATGAGGTTCGCATGCAAGGCCCTTTTGGTTTTGGCGTTATGGCAGGGGTCGAGGCTGATTACGTGGCGCTCTAAGGGCGCTTCCATGCTTTATCGCTCGCAGCCTATAATTAATCAATTTGCTAATACTTATTTCATGTATTAGTCAGGCTACTAATGGTGTGGGAATGAGCGATATCGAATCGGGCGAGGCTCAAGGCAAATGGCAAGGTCGGCGCTTTCTCAATGACCGCCTCGACTGGAATCTGCTGCGTACCTATCTGGCGATTGGAGAAGAACGCAGTATCAGCCGCGCGGCGGCCAGGCTTTTCGTCACGCAATCAGCGGTCAGCCAGTCGCTCAAACGCCTTGAAGAACAGCTCGATTGCGCCTTGATTGTCCGCAAGGGGCCGCGCTTCGACCTGACTCACGCCGGAGAGGAAGTGTTTGGTATTGCTCAAGAGATGTACGGCAACGTTTCACGCCTGGGCACGGCCGTTGAAGACGCCGAGGAGGAGGTCGTGGGTAAGGTACGCGTGCTCTCCATCAGCCATGTGCAGTCCCCCCTCTATGATGACTTTCTTGCTGACTTCCATTTGCTGCATCCGCGCGTTGAACTTGAACTGGAGGTCATGCGCAGCTCGGATATTCAGAGCTCTCTGAACCAGAAAACAGCCAGTCTGGGGATTGGCTTGTGTCGCTTCCCTCAGGCGAAACTGGAGCGTGTGCTGTTGATGCGCCAGCGCTATGCGTTTTTCTGCGGCAAGCGACATCGGCTGTTCGGCAAACGCGGGTTGGCGCTCGATGCACTGCAGGGTGAGAACTTTGTCAGCTTCACCAGCGACCAGCTCGGCGGCAATCTTTCGCCCTTGACCGTGTTTCGTGATCAGCAGGGCTTCACCGGGAAAATCGTCGCCTCATCGCCCAGTTTCGAAGAGATCCGCCGATTGATCATCGCCGGTTACGGCATTGGTTGTTTGCCAGAACACCTGGTGGACAACGATTTGCACAACGGTCTGATCTGGCGTTTGCCACCGGCGGAGGGTGTGGTGGATGTCGACATGTTCCTGATGTGGAATCGCGATCAACGCATGAACCGCGCCGAGACGGTTTTTCTTGAGTCGTTTCGGCGAGTCATCGAAGAGGCGGTCTAATCCCGACTATTGGGCGTGCCAGCCCAGTTGACTGGAAATGCGCTGGGTGGCTGCAACGAGCTGTTTGACGTAATCCTGCTTGAGTTCTTCGCGAAAGCGGAAGCAGGGGAATGACACGCTCATGCCGCCGATCACATGGCCAAACCGGTCGCGAATTGGCGCGGCCAGACAGCGCATATTGTCTTCGAACTCTTCATGGTCTTCGGCGTAGCCCTGATCGCGAACCACTTGAAGCTCCTGCAAATAGGCATCAACGGTGGTCAGGGTATTAGCCGTACGGCGTTCGAAGCTTTCTTCCTGCAAGTGAGCAAGCAACTCAGGCTGCTCCAGCCACGCCATCAGCACTTTGCCAATCCCGGTGCAGTACAGCGGTGCGCGTCGACCAATGCGCGAGTACATGCGCAAGTTGTATTTGGAGTCGATCTTGTGCACATAAACGATGCTGCCTTCGTCAAGAATCCCCAAGTGCACGGTCTCACCGGTCAGCTCGTTGATACGGCGCATACCCGGTTCAGCCTCGCGGACGATGTCCAGATGGGGCAAGGCTTGCGCGCCCAATTCAAATAGCCGGACGCTGAGCCGGTATCGATCCTCGGCATCCTGCACCACATAACCGCGTGCCTTGAGTGACTGCAAAAAGCGGTAAACCGTGCTTTTGGACATGTCCAGTTTCTGCGCGATTTCCGATACGCCGCTTTCCTCGGGATGTTCTGCCAATGCCTCTAGTACCGCCATGGTCCGGCCTACTGCGGAGACCAGTTCATTGTTCTGGAGAGTGCTGTTGTCCATGAAGGCTCCAACGGGAACGGAAAACCCAAGGATATACGCTAGCGAATCAAAACGCTGTTTCATTTTTCTTGACGGGCTGGAAAATCTGATCAAAACTCCTTCACAAGCTACAAATGAAACGCCGTTTTAAAAATAATAAAGGCGCGTAATGATGAATGTAATTTCAAGACAACGGCCACAATCCGTCTCAAGCCAACCCATCAAAGTCGCATTGGTGGGTGAGTGCATGATCGAGATGCGCGCCGAGTCAGCCTCGGACTTCAGCCAGACGTTCGGCGGTGACACGCTGAATACCGCGGTCTATCTGGCCCGGCTGAATCCCGTCTCACGCATTGCGGTGGAGTACGTGACCGCCATCGGTGCAGACAGCTTCAGCGACGCCATGCGCCAGCTGTGGTGTGACGAGAGAGTCGGCAACCAGCATGTGCGGGTGATCAAGGATGCATTGCCAGGTCTGTACGTTATCCAGACGGATCCCCGTGGCGAACGGCGCTTTGTGTATTGGCGCGGTCAGGCTGCCGCACGGCGCATGTTCGACGGGCCTGACGCGGATGCAATGCTGCAGGCTCTGGCCAATTACGATGTCCTTTACCTCAGCGGCATCAGCCTGGCGATCCTCACGCCTCAAGGCCGCGAACGCCTCCTACAAGCTGTAGGTCAGGCCCGCGAATCCGGTACCCGGATTGTCTTCGATAACAATTTCCGTCCTCACCTGTGGCCTGACGCCGACGCAGCGCGCAAGGCCTACAGCGACATTCTGCGCCTGACCGATCTGGCCCTGATTACCTGGGAAGACGACGAAGCCCTGTTTGGATACGCCGATGTCGAGGCCTTGTTCCGGGCCTACGCCAGCTTCGGCGTGGGCGAAGTGGTGCTCAAGCGCGGCGCGCAGTCATGTCTGATCGACTGTGCCGGGGAACGCTATGAAGTACCGGCTGAGTCGGTACACAACATCGTCGACACCACGGCGGCAGGTGATTCCTTTAGCGCCGGCTATCTCTCGTGTCGCCTACAAGGTGGCGAGCCGGAGCTGGCCGCCCAGTGCGGACATCGACTGGCCGCTCAAGTCGTCCAGCATCGCGGTGCACTGATCCCTAACGCCGCAATGCCCAGTCTGGATATGCCTACATTTTCTTTTGCCGCAGAGGCCCGCAACTGATGAAAATCATTGAAGCTCGCGTGATCGTTACCTGCCCGGGTCGTAACTTGATCACCCTTAAAATCGTCACGGACGCCGGCATTTACGGCATCGGCGACGCCACCCTGAATGGCCGTGAACTGGCAGTGGTCGCGTACCTTGAAGAGCATGTGCTGCCCGCGCTGATCGGGCGCGATGCCCATCGCATCGAAGACATCTGGCAATACTTGTACCGCGGGGCTTACTGGCGCCGTGGCCCGGTGACCATGACCGCGATTGCCGCAGTGGACATCGCGTTGTGGGACATAAAAGCCAAGGCAGCCAACATGCCGCTGTATCAATTGCTGGGCGGCAAAAGCCGCGAGCGGGTGATGGTCTACGGGCACGCTACGGGTAAAGACATCGAAGGTTGCCTGGACGAAGTCGCCCGCCATGTAGAACTGGGTTACAAAGCCGTGCGCGTGCAATGCGGGATTCCCGGCATCGCCACCACCTATGGCGTGGCCAAACGCAGCGGCGAGCGTTATGAACCGGCCGACAGTGATTTGCCTGCCGAGCACATGTGGGACACCGCGAAGTACCTTAACTATGTGCCCAAGCTGTTTGCGGCCGTTCGCGAGCGCTTTGGTGATGACTTGCACATCCTTCATGACGTCCATCATCGCCTCACGCCGATCGAAGCAGGTCGGCTGGGCAAATCCGTCGAGCCCTTCAACCTGTTCTGGCTGGAGGACTGCACCCCGGCTGAAAATCAGGAGGCGTTTCGCCTGATCCGCCAGCACACCACCACGCCACTGGCGGTGGGTGAAGTGTTCAACTCGATTCATGACTGCCGCGAGCTGATTCAGGAACAGTTGATCGACTACATCCGTGCCACGCTGGTGCATGCAGGTGGCATTACCCATGTGCGACGGATTGCCGATTTTGCGGCGCTGTTTCAGGTGCGCACCGGTTTTCACGGTGCCACCGACCTGTCGCCAGTGTGCATGGGCGCCGCGCTGCATTTCGATACCTGGGTGCCCAACTTCGGTATTCAGGAACACATGCCCCACGACGAACGCATCGACGAAGTCTTCCCTCACGCTTATCGCTTTGAAGACGGCCATTTCACCCCTGGCGAAACCCCGGGCCATGGCGTCGATATCGACGAGACCCTCGCAGCGAAATATCCCTACAAACGCGCCAGCCTGCCGGTCAATCGCCTGGAAGACGGCACGCTCTGGCACTGGTAAGACAATCGAACCATCACAACAAAAACATCAGGCGGCGGCCGCCCTGACAGGAGTTACCCGATGAAAGCCTTTCAAGTAAGAGCACCTTTTGAGTTCGGCCTGACCAACGTCGAGGTGCCGCAAATCGCACCCGGCGAAGTCAAGGTGGACGTCGCCTACGCCGGTATCTGCGGCTCGGACATGCACATCATCCACGGCCAGAACGCTTTCGTGCGTTTTCCTCGGGTGACCGGCCACGAGTTCTCCGGCGTGGTACGCGAAGTGGGCGAGGGCGTTGAGCACCTCAAGGCGGGCGACCGCGTGTGCATCGACCCGGTCATCAGTTGCGGTACGTGCTACCCGTGCAGGATTAACCGTCCGAACGTTTGCACCCGATTGCAGGTGATTGGCGTCCACCGCGACGGTGGTTTCAGCGAGCAGGTCTGCGTGCCGGCCAGTAACGCCCATCGCCTGCCTGACTCAATGTCCCTTAGCCACGCTGCGCTGGTGGAACCTTACTCCATTGCGCTCAACGTGCTGGATCGCATGCACGTCCATCCGGGCGACAGTCTGTTGATCTACGGCGCGGGCGTGATTGGCCTGACCCTGGTGCAGATGGCCCGGGCGCTGGGGTTGACCGACATCACCGTCACCGATGTCATCGACGCTCGCCTGGAAACCGCCAGAGCCCTGGGCGCCAGTCGCACCCTCAATGGTCAGGATGTCGACGTCGAAGCCACGATGCGCGAATTGACCCAGGGCGAAGGTGTGCCGCTGATTGTCGACGCAGCGTGCATTCCTGCGCTGATGCCGCAAATGGTTCGTCTGGCCTCGCCAGCGGGACGAATCGGCTTGCTGGGCTTCAATGCAACGCCGAGTGATCTGGTGCAACTGGAGATGATCAAGAAAGAGCTGACGCTGGTGGGCTCGCGCCTGAACAACCGCAAGTTTCCCAAGGTGATCGAATTGATCGCCAGCGGCAAATTGCAGGTTCAGGAACTGGTCAGCCATCAGGTGTCTTTCGACGAGATGCCAGCGGCCATCGACCTGATCGAAAACCATCCTGAACAGACCCGCAAGGTGCTGGTGCAGTTGAGTGAAGCGCGTCACTAGTCCGATATAGATACGAGTGCCCCTTTGGGCACCCTCACCGAATAAACATAAAAAGCGGGAGGTTCCAATGTTTGGTCAAGGTCGTACATTAATTATCATCATGCTGTTCCTGGCAGGCGTCATTAACTACCTGGATCGCTCGGCATTGTCCGTGGCAGCTCCTTTCATCCAGAAGGACTACGGTCTGACGACGGGTGAGATGGGCATGATCTTCAGTAGTTTTTTCGTCGGCTACGCGGCGTTCAACTTCATCGGTGGCTGGGCGGCTGACCGCTACGGCGCGAAAACCACTCTGCTGTTGGCGATGGTGCTGTGGTCTCTGTTCAGCGGCCTCACTGTGCTGACCGTAGGCTTTGCTTCTCTGGTGCTAATCCGCATTCTGTTCGGCATGGGTGAAGGACCTCTGAGCGTTACCACGAGCAAGATGGTCAACAACTGGTACACGCCAAAACAGCGGGCTCGGGCGCTGGGTTCGTCGATGTCCGGCACGCCGCTGGGCGGTGCGATCTCCGGGCCTGTCGTGGGCTTTATCGCCATCAGCTACGGCTGGAAGGTCTCATTCATTATCATCATGATCGTGGGCCTGATCTGGGCTGCGGTCTGGTACAAGTTCGTCAAGGACAAACCAGAAGGTAAGGTTGCCGAGGAAATCCAGCGCGCCGAAGGCACGAGCGAAGTGGCTTCGTTGCCGGTGCATCCGCTGCGTTATTACCTTAAACAACCCACTGTGCTGTTCACCTCGCTGGCGTTCTTTTCCTATAACTACACGCTGTTCTTCTTCCTGACCTGGTTCCCAAGCTACCTGACCATGGCCCACGGCTTGAACGTCAAGGACATGAGCATTGCCACCGTCATTCCGTGGCTGCTGGGTTTCCTGGGTCTGGCGCTGGGCGGTTTCATCTCCGACTTCGTGTTCAAGAAGACCGGACGGATGATGTTCTCGCGCAAAGTCGTACTGGTCACCTGCCTGCTGGCGTGTGCGGCCTGCATTGCGGTAGCGGGGATCGTCAAAACGCTTTATCCGGCGGTCATTCTCGTCGCACTGGCGGTGTTCTTCCTGTACCTGACCGGCGCCATCTACTGGGCGATCATCCAGG
Organism: Pseudomonas viridiflava; assembly: GCF_900602065.1. Taxonomy (GTDB): domain Bacteria; phylum Pseudomonadota; class Gammaproteobacteria; order Pseudomonadales; family Pseudomonadaceae; genus Aquipseudomonas. Next base: position 254,717 of record NZ_UWFN01000200.1, read on the forward strand.
ACACCGTGCCTGCTGCCCGGGTTGGTGGTGTTAGCGGCTTCATGCATTTTCTGGCGAACACCTCGGGGATCATTGGCCCGACCCTGACCGGTTTTCTGGTGCAATTCACCGGTTCGTTTACCAGTGCATTCCTGTTGGCAGGGCTGTTGACCGTGATCGGCGCGGTCTGTGTGGCGCGCTACGTCAAACCGCTAAGCGCTGCCGACACCGGTGAAGCGGCTGTGCCGGTTCCGCAACATGATTCGGCCTTGAGCCATCCCAGAACATAAGGAGTGTGTCGATGCCTATTGTGAACCGCGTGCCCGCTACCGGCACTGCGTCAGAACCGGAAGCGGTCATTGGAATTGTGCATCTGGGCCTGGGGGCGTTTCATCGCGCCCATCAGGCGGTCTACCTGCAACGTAACCTCAATCGTCATGGCCAGAGCGACTGGGGGTTGTGCAGCGCCAATTTGCGCTCCAATCGTGCGGTGGTTGATCTTTTACGTGAACAGGACGGTCGCTACCACATTGCCGAGTACAGCGACCGCGAACAGGTGACGCTGCGTGAAATTGCTGTCCTGCGCGAAGCGTTATATGCGGGTGAGGGCGGTAATGAGCTGGAGTTGCTGTTACAGCGCATGGCCGCGCCGCAAACGCGGATTGTCACGCTCACCGTCACTGAAAAAGGTTATTGCCTGAGCCCATCCACAGGGCAACTACGCCTTGAGGACCCGACGATTGCCCATGACATTGCTCATCCGCAAACGCCACGTTCGGCACCGGGCATTGTACTCGAAGCCTTGCGCCGCCGCCGCGCGGCCGGGATTCCGGCGTTTACTGTGCTGTGTTGCGACAACATGCCTGATAACGGCCAGCGCACCCGGCAGGCAGTACGCGGACTGGCAGTACGCGGACTGGCGGCAGAGCAGGACCAGGAACTGGCGCAGTGGATCGATCAGCACGTAGCGTTTCCCAGCTGCATGGTCGACCGGATTGTCCCGGCCATGACGGCAGAGTCTTTCAGTCGTCTGGAGCAGCAACTGGACTGCCACGACCCTGCGGCGGTGGTCTGTGAAAGCTTTAGCCAGTGGGTCATCGAGGACAACTTTCCGCTGGGTCGCCCTGACTGGGAAGTGGAAGGCGTGCAGATGGTCGACGACGTGCAGCCCTTCGAAACGATGAAGCTGCGCATGCTCAACGGCAGCCATTCCCTATTGGCCTATGTGGGTGTGCTGGCAGGTCATGAGTCGGTGTTCGAGGCTGTTAACGATCCGCGACTGGCGGGGCTTATCGAGCACTATATGACCCACGAAGCAGCGCCCACCCTGAACATGCCAGCGGGTATCGACCTTGCACTCTATGCCCGCGATCTGAAGGTGCGCTTTGCCAATGACAGCCTGCAACACCGGCTGCGACAGATCGCCATGGACGGTTCGCAGAAACTGCCGCAACGCTGGTTGCTGGGTGCACAGCAACTGCTCGACAACGGTCGCGACATTTCCAGCACCGCGCTGGGCATTGCCGCCTGGATTCGCTACTGCACACAAGCGTCGGGGCAAGTGATTGATGACCCGTTGAACGCCACCTTTGCTGATCTGGCGGGGCGATACGAAGGCGCATCACTGGTGGATGCGTTTCTGGAACTGGATGAAGTCTTCCCGACCGAGCTGTCGAAGCGATCGGCGTTTCGCGACGCCGTGCAACAGGCCTATGCCTCGCTGACAGGCGACGGCATAAACAGCGTGTTGCAACGCTTTGCTGCTCATAACTAACAAGAAAGGAGAAGCACATGGAACAGACATGGCGCTGGTTCGGCCCCAAAGACCCGATTTCTTTGGCAGACGTTCGGCAAACCGGCGCGACCGGCATCGTCACTGCGCTGCACGAAATTCCCAATGGCGAGGTGTGGCCAGTAGAAGCCATCGCCACGCGCAAGCAGATGATTGAAGCCGCGGGTCTGACCTGGTCGGTTGTGGAGAGCATCCCGGTACACGAAGACATCAAGCGCGGCTGCGGCCGACGTGACGAGTACATTGCCAACTACCAGCAGAGCGTGCGTAACCTGGCCAGCTGCGGCATCGATATCGTCTGCTACAACTTCATGCCGGTGCTGGACTGGACGCGTACCGACCTTGCGTGGCAACTGGCGGATGGAGGCTGGGCGCTGCGTTTTGATCAGACTGCATTTGCCGCGTTCGATCTGTTCATCCTCAAGCGTCCCGGGGCAGAAGCCGAGTACAGCGACGCAGATGTTCAGCAAGCCAAGGTCTATTTCGACGGGCTGAGCGACAGCCAGAGCCAGGCACTGGTCAATACCCTGATCGCAGGTTTACCGGGCGCTGAAGAGCATTACACGCTGGAAGATTTCCGGGCCCTGCTGCGCACTTACGCAGACATCGACGAAGCCAGATTGCGCGAGCATCTGGGCTATTTTCTGCGTGCATTGATTCCCGTAGCAGAAGAAGTCGGCGTGCGAATGGCTATCCACCCGGACGATCCGCCGCGTGCGCTGCTTGGTCTGCCGCGTATCCTCTCTACTGCGGCCGATGCTCAGTGGTTACTGGACGCCGCGCCTAGCCAGGCCAATGGATTGACGTTCTGCACCGGGTCCTATGGCGTGCGCGAAGATAACGATCTTGTGGCGATGGCGAAGCACTTTGCGCCGTACATCTACTTCACGCACCTGCGCTCAACCCGCCGCGAAGCCGACCCGCGCAGCTTCCACGAAGCGCATCATCTGGACGGTGACGTAGACATGGTCGGCGTTATCCGCGAGCTGGTCACCGAAGAGCGCAGACGCGAACGCGAAGGCGGCCCACGCCTGCCGCTGCGTCCGGACCACGGTCATCAACTGCTGGACGATCAGCACCGCAAGAGCAATCCCGGTTATTCATTGATTGGTCGGCTTAAAGGGCTGGCTGAGATTCGCGGGGTTGAATTGGCCGTGCGGCAGCAGTTGGGTTGATATCGCGGGCAAGCACCGCTCCCACAGGTGGGAATGCGATCTCATGTGGGAGCGGTGCTTGCCCGCGATACAGGCGCCACAGATATAAAGTCAACGCTAACCCCTAACATCCTCCGGCTCCAGCGCTTGCAGCCAACGCCCCTCCGAACGGCTCAAATGCTGGCGCATTGAGGTCTGGGCGCCAAGCACGTCTTTGCTGGCAACCGCGCGCAGAATCGCCTCATGCTCAATGACTGCAGCTTCCCAAGTCGAAGCACTCTCTGAGTGCTTGCTGAGGTGGGCTGAAATCGGATTATGTCGCTCATCAAACAGCGCCGTAATGATCCGCACCAGGGCCGAGTTGCCGCTCATTTTAGCCAGCCGCTGATGAAATTTACGGTCGTCCTCAAGGGGCGGCAGGCCGTTGGCAATGCTTTCACGCATCGCGTCGATACAGTCCTGCAAAAAACGGTAATCGCTTTTCTTGCCATGCAAACAGGCCAGAATCACACTCTCACCTTCGATCAGCGCACGGGCCTGCATCAGCTCCGATGGGCTTTCGCCCAAGGTTACAGGCTTGCTGTTGCCGTCCTTGAGGCTGGCGCGCACATAGACGCCCGAGCCCATTTTGATTTCAACGGCACCTTCGATTTCCAGCGCAATCAGCGCCTCGCGCAGCGAAGGTCGGGACACCCCCAGCAGCCGTGTCAGATCCCGTTCGGGAGGCAGCCTCGCGCCGGTTTTGAATTCCGCCTGCGCGATGTAATTGCGCAGTTGATCGGCAATTTTCTGATACGGCTTTCGCTCAGCGGCGTTGATCGGTGAAACCATGGCGTCGGCGTCCATCGGAAAGTTGGCGAAGGCTACCATAGCGACCGTTTACTTCGCCGCTGCTGAAGCGGTCCATGGAATAGAGGCTCAGGGCGTCATCACATCACCGCGCCGATCTGCCACGGCAAGAACTCGTTATCCCCCAGACCATTTTCTTCACTGCAGGTTTGCCGTCCGGAAGCGGTATCCAGCATCAACTGGAACAAGCGCTGGCCGGACTCGGCCACTGATTCCAGGCCATCAACAATCCCTCCGGCATTGAAATCCATGTCCAGCTCCATCCGCTGGAACAGCCCGGTATTGGTAGCGATCTTCAGCGATGGGGTGGGCTTGCAGCCATAGGTCGAACCCCGGCCGGTAGTAAAACAGATGAGGTTCGCGCCACCCGCCACCTGACCCGTAGCCGACACAGGGTCATAGCCGGGCGTGTCCATGAACACCAGCCCGCGGGCTTCAATGGTTTCCGCATACTGGTAAACCCCCATCAAACCGGTGGCACCTGCTTTGGCCACAGCGCCCAGGGATTTTTCCAGAATAGTGGTGATGCCCCCGGCCTTGTTGCCCGGCGAGGGATTGTTGTTCATGTCACCGTCGTTGTGCTGCACGTAGGCTTCCCACCAGCGAATCCGCTCCATCAATTTAGCTGCGATGTCGGGGGCGGCGGCGCGGGCCGTCAGCAGGTGTTCAGCGCCATAAATCTCCGGGGTTTCCGAAAGAATCGCGGTGCCGCCTTGCTTGACCAGCAGATCCACCGCTGCGCCCAGTGCCGGGTTGGCGGTAATCCCCGAGTAGCCGTCCGAACCACCGCATTGCAAACCAACGCACAGATGACTGGCGGGGACGGTTGTGCGCTTGAAGCTGTTAATGACCGGCAACATCGCCTCTATATAAGCAATGCCACGTTGCACGGTTTCGCGCGTGCCGCCCGCGTCCTGAATGATCAGGCTTGCCTTGAGCAGGGCCGAGCGATCGTCAAGCTCATCAAGCAACGGCGTAAGCTGGTTAACCTCACACCCCAGACCGATCAACAGTACTCCGGCGAAGTTGGCGTGATTCGCGTAGCCGCTTAGCGTCCGTTTAAGGATATCGATGCCTTCGCCTTTGGCCCCCATGCCGCAGCCGCTGCCGTGGGTGATGGCAACCACGCCGTCGACGTTGGGAAAGTCCTTCAAACGTCCGTCAGAGAACGCCTGGGCAATGTGTTTACAGACAGTCGCGGAGCAATTGACGCTGGAAATGATCCCGATGTAATTACGGGTACCGACGCGTCCATCGTCGCGCAGGTAACCTTCGAATGTGACCGGCTCATGGCTCAATGCTGTGGGCACGTAAGCGTTTTGCACGCTGTGTTCGGTCGTGGCGGTCGGCATCGCGAGGTTATGTACGTGCACATAGTCGCCGGGCTCGATGCGCTGGGTCGCCTGGCCGATAGTCTGGCCATATTTGAGTACCTGCTGCCCGACAGCCACGCTGCGCAGCGCAATCTTGTGGCCAGACGGAATCGACTGCCGAGAGATAAGCTGGATGCCGTCAGCGCTCAACGGCTGGCCTTCGGCGATGTCGCCCCGGGCCACAGCGACATCATCTCCGGGTGTCAAAACAAGCAAGGAGGGCTGGTTCATGGTGCGTCCTCTTTAACGGTTTTTCAGCACTCGATGATGGCTTTGACGACGCCCTGTTTCGGGTCGAGCAAGGTGGTGAACGACTCGGCCACATTCTTGAGTGTCAGCCGATGGGTGTTCAACGCTGCGTCCGGAATCAGGCCGTTGCGCAAGCATTCCTCCACATAGTGGAAGTCTTCCTTTGTGGCGTTACGGCTGCCCATTAACGTGGCTTCACGCTTGTGAAATTCAGGGTCGGAAAAGGTAATGGAATCCCTGACCACCGAAATCATCACGTAAGTGCCGCCGTGCGCGATGAACTCGAAGCCGCGTTCCATCGCCCGGGCATTGCCGGTGGCATCGAATACCACGTCGAAGAAATCACCCTCTGTGAGGTCAGACAGGGCCTGCTTGTCGCCTTCGCCGATTTTCACGGCCGCGTGGATATTCAAATGCTGCGAGCAGAACGCCAGTCGATCATCCCGGGTATCCAGCACCGTGACCTTCGCGCCGCGCAGGCTGGCGAAGATCGCCGCTGCCATGCCAATCGGGCCGGTACCGACCACCAGCACGCGCTTGTCTGCCTGAACATTTGAGCGCCGCACCGCGTGTGCGCCGATCGACAGGAATTCGATCATGGCGGCCTGATCAAGGGACACACCCACCGCTTTGTGGACGAATGCCTGGGGGATGCTCAGGTATTCGGTGAAAGCTCCATCGCAGTGAACCCCCAGCACCTGGATGCGGGTGCAGCAGTTGGTTTTGCCTTGACGGCAGGCGATGCAGGTCCCGCAGGAAAGGTAAGGCATGACGTAAACCACATCGCCAATAGCCAGCTCGCTGGTGCCGTCAGCGTCTTCGACCACCCCGGAGAACTCATGGCCCATCACGCGCGGATAATCGAGGTAAGGCTGGTTGCCGGTGTAGATATGCAGGTCAGTGCCGCAGACGCCAACACGTTTGACACGGATCAGGACCTCTCCGGGTTGCCGGACCGGTTTGTCACGTTCAATGGCGGTCAACGAGCCAGGTTCATTACAGATGACAGTCAGCATGCTGATGCTCCTTGGTAATAGGGAAGGACACCGAACGCGCTGCGGATGGGGGATCTATTCATCAGTGGGATCTCTTTTTGTTGTAGTCGGACAGGTGCCCGCTCGGATGATCACGGCTGAAAAACTACACGCCGCACATTACATTGGCAAGACCAATATCAAATGAATCTAGATTGGACTGACCAATTGTATTGTTCAGGTAAATGAATGCGGCACCGGACGCCCGCTTGTAAAACCGATGATGTGACCTTCATGATGATCAGCGGGCCTTGATCCGGCCCGAGCACTCTCAAGCACCCTCGCAGGGCATAAGGACAAAAAGATGTTTGAACTGGACTACGCACTGGCGCAGGAGATAGTCGACCGGGCGATGGCCATCCTGCCGTGCAACGTCAATGTGATGGACAGCCAGGGATTGATCCTGGGCAGCGGTGAAGTCGGGCGTATCAATACCCGCCACGAGGGTGCGCAGCAGGTTTTGGCCACTCAGCAAACCGTGTCCATCGACATTCATCAGGCATCGGGCCTCAAGGGCGTTCAACCGGGTATCAACGTACCGCTCATGCATGACGGGCGATTGATTGGCGTACTGGGGCTGACAGGGGATCCGCAAGCGCTAGGCACTTACGCGCAATTGTTGCAGATGACCGCTGAAATGCTCGTCGTTCAGCGCCATCGGGAGGCTGAGCGCCAATGGCGCAAATCGCGTATTGATGAACTCCTGTCACTGCTGCTGGGTGAAACTGGCGAACCGGGCCGGCTGCTGGATGAAGCGCAACGAATGGGCCTCAAACCTCAGCTTGCACGCACACCGATATGGATTGAGCTGGCCTCGGATCAGGCCATTGCAGCGGTCTGTGAATGGTTACAGGGGCGAACGCCGGACAGCTGGTGCCTGAGTTACTCTGCTAAAACACTGCTCTGGTGCCACCCGTCAGCAACGGTTATTGATCCGGACAAGCTCCTGCAGAAAATGCAGGCCCAGGGCTGGCTGATAGACCGCATGGCAGTCGGAGTGCCTGCGCAAAGCATCGTGCAACTGCGCAAAGTCAGTGCCCGGGTGAAGACACTCAGCGCTTATGGACTGGCGGTGACGACACACGAGAAAGTCTTGCACCTGACGCGTTATCGCCTGCCGGTGATGTTGTGGGCGCATCGGGACGAGGGCGCAACAGACGAATTGTTGGCGATTGTCGAGAAGGTCCGTGCCAGGGACAGCAATGGCCAGTTGATGCAGACCCTGCGCAGTTGGTGTGAACATAGCGGTCAGGTTCAACAGTGCGCAGCAGCATTGGGCTTGCACCGCAACAGCCTGCGCTACCGAATGGATCGCATCGCGGAAATCACCGGGCTGGACCTCGACAGGCTGGACGATGTGATGACGTTATATCTCGGCGTGCAATTGCTGCCGGAAACTCCACTGGCTTGTGCGGGCGACCAATTAAGTAATTAATTTATTGTTCTGAAGACCGAAGCGTATTAGATGCATAGGCTGTCAGCCTGAAGACACAACAAATAGATCGCCGGAGAGCGTCGATGAAGATCGTCATAGCACCTGATTCGTTTAAAGACAGCCTGAGTGCCGCCGGTGCAGCTCAAGCGATTGCGCTGGGGCTGGCGGAAGTCTTTCCCCAGGCCGAACTTGTTCAATGCCCCATGGCCGATGGCGGTGAGGGCACCGTTGACGCGATTCTCGCGGTACTCGACGGTGAGCGACGTCAGTCTGTCGTCACCGGACCACTGGGCACTGAGGTCACTGCTCATTGGGGGTGGTTACCCGAGTCACGTACCGCAATCATTGAAATGGCCGAGGCCAGTGGCTTGCAACTGGTGGCAGTGGCGCAACGTGACGCGTGTATCACCTCTACTGTGGGTACCGGCCAACTGATCGTTGAAGCCCTTGATGCTGGCGCTGAGAAAGTCGTATTGACCATCGGCGGCAGCGCAACCAACGACGGCGGCGCGGGCATGCTCACTGCGCTGGGTGTGCGTTTTTATGATGCACAAGAAAACGAAGTGCAGCCCGGTGGTTTGGCGCTGGCCGGTCTGGCGCGCATCGAGCTGAAAGGCCTTGACCCGCGTTTGCAGTCCGTCAGCTTCGAAATTGCCGCTGATGTCGATAACCCGCTGTGCGGGCCCCATGGTGCGTCATTTACCTTTGGCCGACAAAAAGGCGCGAGCCCTGAGCAAATACAATCACTGGACCACGCACTGGCCCACTATGCGGACTGCTGCGCTGCCGTGCTTGAGCACGATGTGCGGGACGAACCCGGCGCGGGTGCTGCGGGAGGCATGGGCTTTGCCGCAAAAGCGTTCCTGAAAGCGGGTTTTCGACCTGGGGTTGAAGTGGTTGCCGAGTTGGTCGGCCTGGCAGATAAAGTTCAGGGCGCAGACTTTGTGGTCAGTGGGGAGGGCAGTTGCGACTTCCAGACCCTGAGGGGCAAAACCCCTATGGGGGTCGCCCGGATCGCGCAAAAGCATAATGTGCCGGTGCTGATTCTCGCTGGCACTCTGGGTGAAGGTTATGAAGCGCTTTATCAGCACGGCATTACCGCCGCGTTTTCGGTGGTTTCAGGTCCCATGAGTCTGACTGATGCCTGTCAGGACGCCTCGCGCTTGTTGCAGCAGAGCGCCAGGGATGTCGCCCGCGTCTGGCAACTGGGGCACACACGACGCTAGTTATCTTCGACGTTATCAATGTGCTTGAAACGCTCGATCAGAAAGTCGATCAGGCTGCGCACCCGCGCTGACAAATGCAGTTGCTGCGGATACACCGCATACACGTCAGCGCGGGTCGGCGTCTGGTCCTCAAGCACTAGCCGCAGGCGGCCACTGCGCACATAACGGGCAATGTCCCATTCGGCCCTGAGCAGTATGCCGAACCCCTCCAGCGCCCAGTTCAGGGCGACTTCGCCGTCATTACAACCCAGTGCGCCATGCACCTTGACGTTGTCCGTGCGCCCGCCATTGGTAAAGCTCCAGACCCCGTAAGGTGACTCGTTCTGGCGAATGAAAATGCAGTTATGGTTCTGCAGTTCACTGAGCTTCTGCGGTGTGCCGTATTTTTCCAGGTACAGCGGCGAGGCACACAGCAAACGCCGGTTGGAGGCAATCTTTCGTGCATGAAAGGCGGCGTCCGGCAGGGTTCCGAAACGAATGCCCAAATCGAAACCGTGTGCCGCCAGATCCAGAGGATGGTCACTGATTTCCAGCTGGATTTCGACTTCGGGATACAGGGCGAAGAACGCCGCGAGGGCAGGGCCAACATGCCGACGGCCGAAGCCCAGGGACGCGTTGACGCGAATCAAGCCTTTAGGCGTGGCACGACTGCTACTCATCAACTGCTCAAGATCGTCGATCTGGGTCAGGATGCGCGCCGCATGAGAGAAATACAGTTCGCCCTCCGAGGTCAGGCTCATTGATCGTGTCGTACGGTTGACCAGGCGGATGCCTAGCCGCGCCTCCAGCGCGGTCAAGCGTTTACTCACGGCTGGCGGGGTAACGCCCAGCTCGCGTGCTGTCGCCGCAAGGCTGCCCTTGTTGGCCAACAAGTGGAAAAAAGACAAATCCAGGGTCTGGCTCATTCGTAACTCAAAGTTATTTATGTAGTGATTTGGAGTAACTCATGCGTCTTGATTCACTACATATACTCCGATCACACCCCGTTTGGACAGCCCGGTTCGACGGGAATAACAAGAACGTGACGAGAGTGGAGTTGACGATGAGCGCATACAAAATTGCTGCAGTTCCAGGTGACGGCATCGGTGTTGAAGTCATCGCGGCAGGCGTTGAAGTGCTGCAGGCCCTGTCTGAAAAATCCGGCTTCGAACTGGATTTCAAACACTTCGACTGGAATTCCGACAACTACCTGAAAAACGGTTACTACATTCCCGAGGACGGCCTGGAAGAGCTGAAAACCTTCGATGCGATTTTCTTCGGTGCGGTCGGCGCACTCAACGTGCCAGACCATATTTCCCTTTGGGGCCTGCGTCTGCCCATCTGTCAGGGCTTTGATCAGTACGCAAACGTACGTCCGGCGCGAGTGCTGCCGGGGGTTAAAAGCCCGCTGCATAACGGCGAGCAGATCGACTGGGTGGTGGTGCGGGAAAACTCAGAGGGTGAATACTCCGGTAACGGTGGCCGTGTTCACCGTGATTTGCCTGAAGAAGTCGCCACTGAAGTGTCGGTATTTACCCGTGCAGGGGTAGAGCGCATTCATCGTTTTGCGTTCGAGTTGGCGCAAAGCCGTCCACGCAAACATCTGACCATGGTCACCAAGTCCAACGCCCAGCGACACGGCATGGTGTTGTGGGACGAGATTTTCTATGAGGTTGCCAAGGACTTTCCGGACGTCAAAATCGATAAGGAACTGGTCGACGCAGTGACCACGCGGATGGTGCTGAAACCGTCGACGCTGGACGTCATCGTCGCCACCAATCTGCATGCCGACATTCTCTCGGACCTTGCCGCTGCCTTGTCCGGCAGCCTGGGCATTGCACCGACGGCCAATCTCAACCCGTCGCGCAAATTCCCTTCAATGTTCGAGCCGATTCACGGCTCTGCGTTCGACATCACGGGCAAAGGCGTGGCGAATCCGATCGCGACGTTCTGGACCGCCGCAATGATGCTTGAACATCTGGGTGAGCCCGCAGCCGCCAAGCAATTGATGTCGGCCATCGAAGCGGTAACCGAGAGTGGCTTGCATACTCCGGACCTCGGCGGCACCGCCACTACCCGGCAGATCACCGATGCGGTGATCGCGCTGATCAAGCGCTGATTCAAAGTAGTACTGCGGCACAACGCCAAGGGGCAGTTCACTGGAACTGACCTCTCGGCATTTCCTGACAACAATAAAAATCAGGGCCCTGTCATGAAAAGAATATTTGGCAAGCTATACGTGCAAGTGCTCATCGCGGTCATCCTCGGCGCGCTGGTGGGCGTGCTGGTCCCGGAAACCGGTACCGCGCTCAAACCGTTGGGCGATGCGTTTATCAAACTGATCAAAATGCTCCTGGCTCCGGTGATCTTCCTCACGGTAGTGACAGGCATCGCCAAGATGGAGAACATGAAAGAGTTAGGGCGCGTCGGTTTTCGTGCGCTGATCTATTTCGAAGTGGTGTCGACCCTGGCGCTGGTCGTCGGCCTGGTGGTGGTTGATGTGTTCAAGCCCGGCGCAGGCATGAACATCGATGTGGCAACACTCGATGCCTCCAGTCTTGCCAACTACACCACCGCAGCGAAACACACGACGTTCATGGACTTTTTCATGAACATCATTCCAGACACTATCGTCGATGCCTTTGCCAAAGGCAACGTGCTGCAAATCCTGCTGTTTTCAATATTGCTGGGTGTCGCGCTGGCTCACGTCGGGCCGCGTGGCAAACCCTTTGTCGACATGCTCGACAGCCTGATGCAGGGCATGTTTCGCATCGTCAACATGGTCATGCGTCTGGCACCCATCGGTGCGTTTGGTGCAATCGCCTTCACCATTGGCAAATACGGTTTTGGTTCGCTGTTTTCGCTGGGCAAATTAATGGCCTGTGTTTACCTGACCTGCATCGTATTCGTGATCTTTGTGCTGGGGCCTATCTGCCGCTACAGCGGGTTCAGCCTGTGGAAGTTTCTCAAGTTCATCAAGGAGGAGTTGTTCACTGTGCTGGGCACCAGTTCGTCTGAGTCGGTGCTGCCGCAGATGATCTCGAAGATGGAAAAAGCCGGAGTGTCGAAACCCGTGGCCGGCATGATCATCCCGTCCAGCCTGACCTTCAATCCTGATGGCCAGGCGATCTACTACACCATCGCGGCGATCTTTATTGCTCAGGCGACCAACACGCCGTTGACGCTGAGTGACCAGTTGATTGTCCTGGCCGTATTGATGTTTACCTCCAAAGGATCTGCTGGGGTTACCGGCTCGGGCTTCATTATTTTGGCGGCGACGCTGTCTTCGCTGGGTACGATTCCGGTCGCGGGAATGGTCCTGCTGTTGGGTGTGGATCGGTTCATGTCAGAGGCACGGGCGATCACCAACACCATTGGAAACGGCGTCGGCACCATGGCCATCGCCAAATGGGTAGGCGCGCTGGACACGGTGAAGATGAACAAGGCGCTCAACGGTGAACCCGAGGAAGCGAAGCCTGTTAAACAGGCTGAGAATGTGGCGGCTTATCCCACGGCGGGGGGCAGTCCGTTGGTGGACGGCCTCGAAAGGGCGAGGCGCCTGTCCTAGGTTTTGTGTAATTCCAGAAGTGTAGGGCGTCTATCGAACAACATGCACTCCCTTGAACCGGGGTGCATGTTCCAGGCGATCGAGCCGTGCCGTCGCGAAATAATCACTGAATCTGTAGGAGCGCACGAGCAACGCGAGGCCGCGATGGCGGCCTGTCTCATACACCGCCATCGCTGGCCTCGTAACCTCGGTGAGCTCCTACAGGTCAGTGGTTTGCCGGGCCACAGCACGCAGGTATGAACGTATCATTCAGCTATCTGCGAAAACACTTCCCTGGCCGCAAACAGCCCGTTAAGCGCGGCGGGGAAGCCGGCATACACAGCCATCTGCATGATGACTTCGACAATCTCCTGCTCGGAGCAGCCAACATTACGTGCACCATGGATATGCACCTTGAGCTGTGGTGCTGCATTACCCAATGCCGTGAGCGCCGCGACTACGGCAAGTTCTCGGGTCTTCAGGTCCAGACCGGGCCTTGAGTAAATATCGCCAAACGGAAACTCGATAAGCAGTCGTGCGAAATCAGGAGCAATATCCTTCAGGCTCTCAATGACATTTTCGCCCGCCTGACCATCAATCTCTTTAAGCTTCGCCAAACCTCTGACATAACGTTGGTTTTCCATAGGTATCATCCTGAGATGAACTGTGCCCGGCACCTTAGGCGGGACCTTGGCTTTTGATCCAATACTCTTTCGGTGATACCTTTTCGGTATGAATGAAGCCATCGATCTGCGGCAGTTCCGGTACTTCCTTGCCCTCAGCGAGGAACTCAACTTTGGGCGTGCCGCGATGCGCCTGAATATTTCCCAGCCACCGCTCAGTCGGCAGATCCGCCAGCTGGAAACCTTGCTCGGCGTCGATTTGTTCGTGCGGACCACAACCGGCGTCACCCTGACCCAGGCGGGCCTGGCGTTCGTGCCAGAGGTCAAACGAACACTGGCACAGGCGGCGAAAGCGGTGGCAATTGCTCAAGCGACGATTGAGGATGAGTGCGATCAACTGCGTGTGGGATACACCACGGTGTTTGATCGCAGCGTCATTCCTGATGTGTCAGGGCCGCTACACCTGCGCTATCCGGGTGTGCGGATCACCGCGACCGGCAAGCACTCGATCAGGCTCGTGCGGGATATCAGCAATGGGGTAATGGATGTGGCTTTCATCGGCCTGCACACCGAGACCAAAGGCCTGAATGTCGAGACATTGCTGGAAGAGCCAGTAGTGGTTGCGCTGCCAGCCAGCCATCCCCTTGCCCGCAAGCGCAGGCTTGGTTTTTCAGATCTGGCCTATGAGTCGATATTTCGCTTTGAGCGTCGGCTGAATCCCGGATTTTATGATCATTGCCAAGCGGTCTTTGAGCGACACAACTTCAAACCGCGCACGATTCCTGAACCCGACGATCATCACATCCTGCTCGGCCTGATTGCCGAGGGGCAGGGCATCGCATTTGTTTCCGCCTCACTCAAAAATGTCACGCGGCGCGGTGTGGTCTTTCGCCCGCTCAACGATCAGGCGAGCAAGCTGTCCAGCGGGATCGCGGTAGTGTGGAATGCCCGCAAATCGTCGGCAGTTCTGCATTATTTCCTCGAACTTGTGCGGATCAAGGCGAAGCCGGAATGAGCCTGCTCAGGCGCTGAATCTACCTATTTGCGCCAGGGTGGATCATCGTTGGCACTTGATTGGTGCGCAGGTCGTTTTGCACAAGAAAAACTGATCGTTGCTGTGTAAAAAACCCGTTTGTCACACCTTGGCGTGTCGACGGATCATTTCTTCATTCTTGATCAATGGAGAACATGATGAGTACGACGCAAACTACACAGGCGCTGTCCGACTCGGCACCTGTTGCCTCTTCAGCGCCTGTTGCCTCGGGCAAGAAAATGAGCCGCCTGGCGGCTGCCAGTACCATCGGCACCACGCTGGAATGGTATGACTTCACGGTCTACAACCTGATGGCAGCGCTGGTCTTCAACGCGATCTTCTTTCCGTCGTTTGATCCTCTCACCGGCACTATTCTCGCGTTTTCCACCTATGCCGTCGGTTACATCTCACGACCTCTCGGTGGCATTGTCTTTGGGCATCTGGGCGATAAGCTCGGCCGTCGTTTTGTGTTGGTCACCACGCTGGTATTGATGGGCGTGGCCACAGGACTGATGGGCTTGTTGCCCACTTACGCCGCGTGGGGCATCTGGAGTCCGATTCTGCTGGTGGCATTGCGCTTTGTGCAGGGCGCGGCAATTGGCGGCGAATGGGCGGGCGCGGTCTTGCTCTCCATGGAGCATGGCGCGCAGCACCAGCGTGGTCGTAATGCGTCTTTCACCCAAGTAGGTCCATCGTGCGGTACGTTACTGGGCACCGGCTTCATCGCGTTGGTTTCCTGGGGGCTGAGCCCGGAAGACTTCCAGTCGTGGGGCTGGCGCATTCCGTTTCTGTCCAGTGTCGCATTGGTGATCTTTGGCCTCTGGCTGCGTCGCGGAGTGGAAGAAACCCCGGTTTTCAAGGAAATCGAAGCGCACAACGCAACGGCAAAAACGCCGATCAAGGAAGTCTTCAGTAACCACTGGCGTCGACTGCTTCTGGCAGGCGGTGCACGTGTCGGATCGGACGTTCTTTATGCGCTGGTTGTAGTGTTCACGCTGACGTACGTGACGACGGTCTTGCACTTGCCGCGACCTCTGGCGCTCACCGCGACGATGATTGGCGCGGGGCTGAACGCGATATGTGTGCCGCTGTTCGGCATCCTCTCCGACAAGATTGGCCGCCGTCCCGTGTACATTGGTGGCGCGCTGTGTGCGATGGTCTGGGCTTTTGTATTCTTCAAACTGATGAACACTGCCGAGCCTCTGTCGATTTGCATCGCAGTCGTCGTGGGGCTTGTCATTCACGCCGCGATGTACGGCCCGCAAGCTGCCTTCGTAACCGAGCAGTTTCCGACCCGGGTGCGCTACGCCGGTTCGTCGCTGGCCTACACCCTGGCGGGCATTATCGGCGGCGGCTTCGCTCCGCTGATCATCGCCAGCCTGTACAAGTCTTATAACTCGACACTGGCCGTTTCGTTGTACGTGTGTGCAGCGCTGAGCATTACGTTGATTGCACTGATCTGCGCCAGAGAGACGGCGGGTAAGCCATTGGAGAAATAGGTTGTAAGGTTCAGGCATAGAGAAAGCCCCCGAGCCAATGGTCGGGGGCTTTTTTGTGGGCGGTCTTCAAAGCGATTGTTTTGACGCGTGCTCATGTAGTCGTTCACTTCTATTCAAAAGCCATGACATGAGCAGCCCTGGAACCAGGAAACCTAGTGAGACCAAAATCCCGTGAAGTATGTGCGTCAGAGGTTCATTGAGAGTGGCAACAAGCTTCATGGGCGAAGCGACCGGGGATAGCTGCAAGAACAGGACACACAGCACTGCACAAGGCCAAATCAAACTCACACCGCGTCGTGCGCTGAGTCGCCATGCGTAGGCTGCCAGGAGGGCTGAGAAAATCCCTTCGAGAATCCAGGAGGCAGTCCCCAGCTTGCCCCACAGGCCATAACCGTAATGCTCAACCGAGTGGGGATACAGTGCCAGATCACTGTTGTGCATCGGCCAATCAGCGATGAAGTGAGAGAAGGCTGCCAGCGCGGCCACAACGGCTACTGGGCGATGCTTTATGAAAAGCAGTCCCCAAATGGCTGACCAGAATACAGCGGCAAGCAGTGAGTGATCCCAATCAATAAAGGTCAGATCAAAGAACAGGTACGGCCCACTATTTAAATTGGGGGTTACGGTGTTGAAGCCGAGAATGATGAAAATCCCATCGAGCAGATCCAAAAAGCCAACTCCCATCATGATGGGTACTGCAGGGATTTTGGGATAGCGGGCCTTGATTGCCAGACCGATGGCGAAGTGACCGACGTACATTCTGTATTCCTGTTTCAGGTAAGCCTGTCGTCTACAGGCTAGGCGCTTTTGATACTATCGGAGCCTTCAAACCAAGATTGTCGGGTTTTGGCAATGTCTGAACGATCTCCCAAGATTACATCCCCATCCTTCTCTCTACCGCCAGAGGTGGACGCGATTTTGCTTGAGGCCTCACGGGTCAGGACGTTGGTAAAGTCAGAGGCAGTGTTTGCTCAGGGATCTGAACCACTGGGAATGTTTCGTGTGATTCAAGGCACCTTGCGAGTCAATAGCCTGGGAGCAAATGGGCGCCAGCTCTTTCTTGCTCAATTGGCATCTGGAGATTGGTTCGGGGAAGTACCACTTTTGGACGGTTTGCCGAGAACGTATGACGTTCGAGCAGTCTCGCAAGCGGATATTGCGTTTCTTCCTGCAAGCGCGTTCTGGCAGATCATTGAAAGTCGGCCGGATGTTCTTCTGGCAATTACTCGTTTGGTTTGTAGCAGATTTCGAATGGCGCTCGATTGGGCCGGGAGCTCGGTCCTGAATCCTCTGCCCGTCAGGTTGGCTAACCGACTCGTTTCTTTGACCAAACATCCAGGCATTGAAGAAGAGCTCTGCCTCAGGGTAAGCCAGGAAAATATCGCCCAACAACTCGGTGTTTCTCGTCAGAGCATCAACCGTCAGCTGAAAATCTGGGAGGCCGAAGGCCTGTTAGTTGTTCGATACGGCGCCGTCACGATCCTGGATCTGCAAAAGCTCAGGGATGCAGCACAAGAGAGTTAGCGGGGAGGGGAATGAAGATCGGGGCATTGAACAGCGCAATGCCCCGATCTTTATCAATTAATCAGACAACTCATTTCGTACGGCTGACTTTCACATCCTTGAACAGGCAGAACACCAATACAGCAGCCAGAATTTCCAGCGCAGCCACGAAGTACAGACCTGCTGCCAGGCTGCCAGTCAGTGTGCGCAGCCAGCCGATCATGTAAGGCGCGATGAAGCCTGCCAGGTTACCGATGCAGTTGATCAGTGCAATGCCGCCAGCCGCTGCGGTACCGGCGAGGAACGCGCCAGGGATCGACCAGAACACCGGAAACGCAGCAAGGATGCCGGCTGCTGCGATGGTCAACGCAATCAGGGCCATGGTCGCATTGCCCAGGCAAAGACCGGTTGCGATCAACCCCAGACCTGCCAGCAAGGCGGCAGTGGCGCAATGAATGCGACGCTCGGCGGTTTTGTCCGAATGATGACCGTTCCACAGCATGGCCAAGGTGCCGACGATAAAGGGAATCGCCGCCAGCAAGCCGATGCTCATGGTGTCGTTGACGCCCAGCGACTTGATCACCGAGGGCGTCCAGAAGGCAATAGTGGCGTTACCCGAGACGATGCAGAAATACACCAGCGTACACAGCCAGACCTTGGGGTTGCGGATCAGGGCTTTCAGGTCGCTGTGTTTCTCCGGCTCCGCATCTTCGCGGGCAATCACTGCGCTGACCATCTGTTGCTCAGCAGGGCTTAGCCACTTGGCATTGACCGGTTTTTCCGGCAAATAACGCAGCACGGCGAAGCCTGCGATCACCGACGGTATGCCTTCGAGGATGAACAGCCACTGCCAGTTCGCCAGGCTACCGACACCCACCATGCGGCTCATGATGAAGCCGGCAATCGGCCCACCGACGACACCGGCAATCGCGAACGAGGTCATGAACATCCCGTTGATGCGTGCCCGTTGTGCGGCCGGGAACCAGTACGTCAGGTACAGCACCACGCCAGGAAAGAACCCGGCTTCGAACACACCCAGCAAGAACCGCAAGATGTAAAACGACATCGGGCTGGAGACATAGGCCATCGCCATCGACGTCAGGCCCCACAGGATCGTGATCCGGGCCAGCGTACGACGTGCACCGATCTTTTCCAGCAAGAGGTTGCTAGGCACTTCGAACAGGAAATAGCCGATGAAAAAGATACCGGCTCCAAGCCCGTAGACGGCCTCGCTGAAGCCCAGATCATCGAGCATGGCCAGCTTGGCGAAGCCGACGTTGACCCGATCGATCCAGGCCAGCACAAACAGAAACACCAGAAACGGAAGCAAGCGCCAGGCAATCTTGCGGTAGGTTGCAGCGGTCGCGGCCTTGTCAGAGGCACCTTCAGCTGAGCTGGCGGGCAGGGCGGGATTGTGGTTCATGTTGCATCTCCATCGATCAAGAGCTGGCGGCTTTCAGAAGCCGCCATAGCGGTTCGCGCGTGGTATCGGCCACGAGCGCAACGACAATCACGCTTACGTTTAAGGGGCGCGCAACAGGGCTTCGACACTGCGCGCGATTTGCAATACTCGGGCGTCCTGGCCGTTCAGCCCGGCAATCGACAACCCCACCGGTAATTCACCCGCTACATGACACGGCAGACCCAGTGCGCACCCGTCGAGAAAATTGATCACGCTGGTGTTGCGCAGAACCAGGCCGTTAGTGGCGAAGAAATGAGCATCGTCCTGCTCCAGTGGCGCCAGTTCAGGCGGAACCACCGCAACACTGGGCATCAGCCATGCATCGGCATCCGCCAGCTTCTGGCTTGCCAGTGCGATCATCTTCTGACGCTCGGCCAGCAGATCCAGGTAATCGGCGGCGCTCAATGCTTCGCCGCGACGAATGCGCTGTGCCACGCGTGGGTCGTAGTCCGCAGCGTGCTCACCGGTCAGCCAACCCTGATGCAGATACCAGGCTTCGGCCGCCGTCAGCCCACCGGCGGCATTGATCTTCGGCAGTTCGTGCAACTCGGGAAAGTCGAACCAGCGAATCGATGCACCGGCGTCACTCAGGCGTTGCAGGCAGCGTTCAAACGCAGCCGCGACGGTTGCATCGACATTGTCCATGACGAAATCACGGGTGACGGCCAGACGCAGCCCTTGCAGTGAGGCAGGGCGAGTATCAAGGGTTTCGCCTGACAGGACGCTGTCGAGCAAAATACTGTCGTCGACATTGGCGGTGAGCGCGCCAATCGAGTCCAGGCTCGTTGCCAGCGGAAATGCCCCCTGGGCAGAGACACGGCTGGCGGTGGGCTTGAACCCTACCAGTGAGCAGAACGCCGCAGGTATGCGAAGCGATCCACCGGTGTCAGTACCCAGCCCGGCCACTGCCATGCCTTCGGCCACGCTGACGGCTGCGCCCGAACTTGATCCACCGGCGATGCGCCCGGCAGCGACGGGGCTGACAGGTGAGCCGTGATGCGGGTTCAGCCCCAGACCAGAGAACGCGAATTCACTCATGTTGGTGCGACCCAGCAAAATCGCACCGGCAGCTTTCAAACGAGCGACGACCGGAGCGTCAGCGGTAGCCGGGGCATTACCGGCCAACACTTTGGAACCCGCGGCTGTGACCTGACCGGTCACGTCGAACAAATCCTTGATCGAAACCGGCAGGCCAGCCAACGGGGAGGCCACATAGCCTGCGGCGCGCGCCAGGTCACTGGCCTGCGCGGCTTGCATGGCACTGTCAGCATCCACCGTTATATAGGCATTACCGCCTTGGGCGCGGTGTGTATTGATACGTTCCAGCGCAGCCGCGACCAGGGCCTGACTGGTCGTGGCGCCACTGGCAAGATCTTCAGCAAGCTCTTTGATTGGCTTCATCGATATCACTCCGCGACTGGCAACGGTTCCACGCTGTAGGCATGGCGCAGGCTGCGGTTCAGTACAGGGTCGAACAGTTCCATTTCGAAGGTTTCGCCGTAGCCCAACTCACCAATCACGGGTTGAGTACCGCAGAACATTGCGGTGCCTTGCTCTAGGCTCGCGCTGTCATTGAGTTTGGCCAGCAGGGTTGCCGGGGCCAGCAGGCTGGTGACCGGACCTTCCTGATAGAGCGTGCGGGCACCGTCGCGAGTACGCCAGGTGCGCATGATCAGTTGATCCCAATGCCCCTGGACTTCATCGAAAAGCCACGCAGTAGCGGCAATCGGCTTGTCACACATTTGCTTGGAAACGGTGACGTCGAAGGCCTCGACCTTGCGGTCTGTGTGGTCCGAGCCCAACCCGACCAACAAGCCAAGGCTGCTGGGGATGAGGACGAACTCGGTTTCGCCGGAGGAATCTTTCCCGGGCACCTGAATGGTTTCAGATGGGTTTAGCAGGCTGGCGGCGACACGATAGAAGCAAGGAATCTGTGTCGGGCGGCGAACCCCAAGGGCTTCCAGCTCGGCAATATGGTGTTCCACTGCGGCACTGTTGCGACCGGCCCAACCGGCAATGATCAAGTGATCGATGTCTACAACAACTTCGCCATGGTTAGCGACCTGAAGATTTAGCTGAGTCAAAGCGGTGCCCTCGTTTGAGTAGGAAGAACATCAGTGCGTCGTGAAGTTACACTGATATATCACAGGTTTATCAATACGCAATTGATATGCCAGCTCTGTGGAGCTTGCAACTAATCTGATTATTATCAATAGGTTGTGAGTATTTCCGAGGGGGGATGGAGTAATCGAAAACGTTACCTGTTACCCGCGTTGCACCACATTTGAGCGATCGGCGCTCACTAATGGCGCGTTTTGTTACCGGCTGGCAGCGGCGTAGAAAGCGACAATCCAGCCGATATGAAATACAGTGATATATCAGCGACGCCTTGAGGATTAACCGATTGCTTGATTCAACTGACCTGCCGAACGCCGACGAAGTTGGCAAATCACCCGCTAAAAGTGGGGCCAGTCTGCGCGAACTGGCGTATGTACAGATCAAGCAACGGATCATTTCCTGCCACTTGCGGCCGGGCGAGGCTATCAATGAGGCGCAACTGACTCAGTTGCTGGGGCTTGGTCGTACCCCGGTGCATCAGGCACTGCACCGTCTGGAAATGGAAGGCATGGTGACTATCCTGCCGCGCAAGGGCGTGATGGTGACACCGATTTCGCTTAACGACATCCTCGACATGATCGAAGTGCGCAGAACCAACGAAGAGTTGTGCGTAAGACTGGCCGTCGAACGCGCCCAGGAGGAAGACTTCACGCGTATGCGCGAGATTATCGGGCGTACCCAGCCACTTTTGGAGCGCCGCGACGTAAAGGGCCTGATGGAAGTCGACCTGCAGTTTCACCTGGCGATATCTGCCGCTGCGCGCAATCGGGTGTTGGCCGAACTGCTGCGCACGTTGCATGAGAAGCAGGCGCGCTTCTGGTTTCTGACGTTGTCTGAAATGCATCACAGTGAGCGTATCTACGACGAGCACATGCAGATTCTGACCGCGATGCAGAACCGCGACAGCGAAGCGGCGATCAAAGCCATCCATCATCACATCGATGACTTCCGCCGAGCCATCATGCGCACCTTGTGACAGGTCTGCATCACCGGTCGAGCCACATACAGCGTGTGCGTCGATCTGTCGCGATATCCCGTGCCTTGAAAACTCTGGCGTGCAACTTGCGTGTGGATCCGGCGTACTGACGCCGTTTGCGTAGGTGGATCAACTATTTTCTGTACGGGCTGTTGTGCATGAACATGAAGTTTCTGGAAACCTTTGTATGGGTCGCACGGCTGAAAAGCTTTCGCCTGACCGCCGAAAAAATGTTCAGCACCCAAGCCTCGATTTCCAACCGGATCGCCGCGCTGGAGGAAGAGCTCGGCGCCAAGCTGTTCCTGCGTGACTCCAAACGTGTGTCCCTGACGCCCGAGGGCGAGCGGGTGCTCGATTATGCCGAGCAAATGATCGACACCCTGCACGCGCTCCAGCAATCAATCAGCGCGACCAGCTACCTGAAGGGATGCCTGCGGATCGGCATCATGGACACGGTCATTCATACGTGGCTGAGCCCTTTCATATCGACTCTCATGGAGTGCTACCCAGCGGTTGAAATCGAACTTACGGTCGATACATCGCTTAACTTGTGCGACCAGTTGCAGAAGGGCTATCTGGATTTGATCGTGCAGACCGATATGGTCCGCAGTGACTCCGTACGCAACCAGCACCTGGCGGTATTCCCGGTTGAGTGGATTGTTCCGGCAGGCTCCATCTACCATCGCAGTTATGCGTCGATCTATGAGTTGGCGGGTGAGCGGATCATCACCTATTCCCGCAATTCCCGTCCGCATCAGGACATCCTCAATCTGCTGCACGCAGGGGGCGTCGAGAACCCGAGGATCAGTTGCGTCAACTCGGTGGCTGCCATGACCCGGCTGGTCTGCGACGGATTTGGCATCGGCGCCTTGCCGGCCTCGTTGGTGAGCAAGGAATTGGCCGATGGCAAGCTGTACATCCTTGAAAACGTACCCCGGCCTCAGGCGCTGGATATCATTGCCTGCTGGCGCGCCGGGGTAGGCCTGGAGCTCACTGAACAGGTGGTGAGCATTGCGCGTCACACGCTTGAGCAATACGCCAGAGAGATGGGGCCGGACATGGTGATTCTCAGCACTGCGAGGTAGGGCTGAAGTCCCGGCTATTGAAACAAGCCTTCTGGTTTGCGGCCGCTCTCAGGAACATCAAATCGAAGTTGTCAGCCATGAAAAGCCTTCCGGCAATGCAAATCCTGCATAGCTGCTAGAACGTCCGTCATGTTGTTGCGAGGGATTGATGAAGCCACCATCAATTCCTCGGTTGCGCAAACAATGACTAACAAAGGACCAGGCAACATGACTTCCCCCAAAAAAACCGCTCTCGTGGTGAGCGCTCACTCTGCCGATTTCGTCTGGCGCGCGGGCGGTGCCATCGCGTTGCATGCTGCTCAGGGTTACGAGGTGCATATCGTCTGCCTCTCGTTCGGTGAGCGCGGTGAGTCGGCCAAGTTGTGGCGCAAGGGCGCCGAAATGACCGAAGAGAAGGTTAAGGCTGCTCGTCGTGAAGAGGCTCAAGCGGCGGCCGATATTCTCGGCGCCACCGTGGAGTTCTTTGACATCGGGGACTACCCGATGCGGGCCGACAAGGACACGCTGTTTCGTCTCGCCGATGTTTTCCGTCGCGTGCAACCGGAGTTTGTGCTCAGCCATTCGCTGAAAGATCCCTACAACTACGATCACCCGCTGGCCATCCACCTGACCCAGGAAGCGCGCATCATCGCTCAGGCTGAAGGCTACAAGCCCGGAGAGCAAATCGTCGGTGCCCCTCCGGTCTACAGCTTTGAACCGCACCAGCCAGAACAATGTGAGTGGCGTCCCGACGTGCTGCTGAACATCACAGAGGTCTGGGACAAAAAATACGCAGCTATTCAGTGCATGGCAGGTCAAGAACACCTTTGGGAGTACTACACCCGCGTCGCCCTGCAACGAGGTGTGCAGGCCAAGCGCAACATAGGTATCACCGCCAGCAAAAATATCGTGTACGGCGAGGGGTATCAGAGCATCTTCCCGCGTGTGACGGAGAATCTGCGATGAGCCTTATCGGCAAGACCGGCGTAGTGGTGCGTAACATTCAACGTGCCGATGCGTCGCTGATCACTGAACTGACTCGGTACGGCGTTGCCACGGTGCACGAGTCACAGGGCCGTAAAGGCTTGCTGGGGCCTGAAATTCGACCGGTCATGCGCGACGTTGCAATCAGCGGTTCCGCCATAACGGTGCTGGTAGCGCCCGGTGATAACTGGATGTTCCATGTCGCGGTGGAGCAATGTCAGCCTGGCGATATCCTGGTGGTCGCGCCCGTTTCGCCATGCTCCGATGGTTTCTTTGGCGACTTGCTGGCTACTTCGCTGCAGGCTCGCGGCGTCAAAGGCCTGGTGCTGGATGCAGGCGTACGGGATACGCAGACTCTGCGTGAGATGGGCTTCGCCGTGTGGTCGAGGGCGGTCCATGCCCAGGGCACCGTCAAGGAAACCCTTGGTTCGGTCAATATTCCGATTGTTTGCGCGGGGCAATTGATCAACCCGGGTGACGTAGTGCTGGCAGATGATGATGGAGTGGTCATTGTGCGGCGCGATGAGTTGGCGCAGGTGATAGACGCGGGCCGCCAGCGTGCCGATCTTGAAGAGCAGAAACGCCTGCGTCTTGCGGCGGGCGAGCTGGGGCTGGATATCTACAACATGCGTCCACGTCTGACTGAAAAAGGACTCAAGTATTACGATAGCCTCGACCAGGCGATTCGCGATCAAACGGGGACCTGAGCAATGGCGCAAAACCGTATTCCCTGTTTGATGATGCGCGGGGGCACCTCCAAAGGCGCCTATTTTCTTGCTGACGATCTGCCATCCGACGCGGTTCGGCGTGATGCATTGCTGCTGGCTGCCATGGGATCGCCGGACCCAAGACAAATCGACGGTATTGGCGGTGCCGATTCGCTGACCAGCAAAGTCGCAATCATTCGTCGCTCATCACGTCCCGGGGTTGATGTGGATTACCTGTTTGCTCAGGTTGTGGTTAACGAACCACGCGTGGATTACGGCCAGAACTGCGGCAATATCCTCGCTGGCGTCGGACCTTTTGCCCTGGAGCGTGGGTTGTTACCGATCGTGGACGGGCAGACCCCGGTCCGGATCTACATGGAAAACACCGGTCAGACCGCAACTGCGCTGGTGCAGACCGCTAACGGGCAAGTGCGTTACGACGGTGAAGCACGGATTGACGGAGTACCCGGTACTGCTGCGGCGGTGGTTGTCCGTTTTGATGACATCGCCGGATCAAGTTGTGGCGCTTTACTGCCCACCGGTAATGCCCGTGACCGTTTCAACGGCATCGAGGTCACCTGCATCGATAACGGTATGCCCGTTGTGCTGTTACGAGCCGCCGATCTGGGGCTGAATGGCCAGGAAAGCCCAGCCGAGCTTAACGCCAATGAAGCTTTGAAGGCGCAACTGGAGTCGATTCGCTTGCAGGCGGGAACGCTAATGAAACTGGGGGACGTCAGCGCTCGCACGGTGCCCAAAATGAGCATCGTGTCTTCACCGACCAAGGGCGGATCAATCAGCAGCCGGACTTTTATTCCTCATACCTGCCATGCCGCGATCGGTGTCTTCGGCGCGGTGAGCGTAGCCAGTGCGTGCCTGGTTCCAGGTGCTGTCACGGAAGGCCTGGCCAATGTTCCACCGGGCGACAATCTCGCGCTGTCGGTAGAGCACCCCACAGGGGAGTTCACCGTCGAGATACGCCGCGACAAGGGTGAGATCGCCGGATGCGGTTTGTTACGCACGGCGCGCCTGTTGTTCGACGGTCATGTGCTGATCCCGGAGCTGGCCGTTGCAAGAAGCTGATCCTTCCTCGTGGTTAGCCGCCAGAGCGAACACACGTTAAAGTGGTGTTTTGCTCTGGCGTTCCTTATGGATCTTAAGCAACTGGAATGTTTTGTCCGGGTGGCCGAGTTTGGCAGCTTCACCCGTGCCGCCGCAGTATTGAATCTCTCGCAGTCGGCAAGTGCGTCAGCTCGAAGTCGAGTTGCAGGAACATCTTCTTTTACGCAATGGCCGGAGCGTGCAGCTGACGGCATCGGGGCAGCGCTTATTCAGCCACGGCAAGGGCATTCTGCGGCAAATACAGGTCGCGCGTGAAGAGTTGCGAGAGCAACGTGGCACGCTTTCCGGCAAGGTAGTCATTGGCTTGCCGCCAAGCATCTCCCGACGTCATACGGTCGCATTGGTCTCAGCCTTCCAGGAGCGATTCCCAGGCTGCACGCTGGGAATCAAAGAAGGCCTGAGCCATTCGATGCGCGAATGGCTGCTGCTGGGTCGCCTGGACTTCGCGCTGCTGTTCAATCCCGGCCAGAGCGGGCAGTTGAACTACCAGCATGTGCGTGCCGAGCCACTCATGTTGATCGGCAGTGCCGATTCGGAGCTTCCCGCCGAAGTCTCCATGCTCGATCTTGGCCGTTACCCGCTGATCACGCCCAGCGAACCCCATTCAATCCGGCGCCTGATCGAGTCCGAAGCGGCTCGTCATTCGGTCGCCATCGATGTCCGTCTGGAAATAGACAGCATCCCTTCAGTACTGGAACTGATACGTCTTGGCATGGGCTACGGTGTGCTTTTCCAGTCGGCGCTGACCAGACGTGATGATTCGTTCGAGGGACTCAAGGCCGCACAAATCATCGACCCTGTCATTCAAACGCACCTGTTTGTGGCCACCGCCGAACAACGGCCGCTGTCGCGCCTCGCGGAGCAGGCATTGGCGCTGGTTCATGAGATATGCATCCCTAAGGATTAGCTATGCGAAACGTGCATAGCTGCTAGAAAACAGGTCCTGTTGTTGTAGGGAATCGACAACGCCACCATCAGGCATCGACTCCACTAACACCAATAAAAGGACACGAGATGAAAAGTTGCCTTGCTCCGGACGCCCATCCAACGCGCCCTCGACATGCGCTGCCTGAGGGCGCATGGGATGCTCACTGCCATGTGTTCGGCCCTGCCGACCAATTCCCCTACGCCAATGACAGAAGCTATACGCCCCCCGATGCCCCTTATGACAATCTGCGTGCGCTGCATGATTATCTGGGCTTCAGTCGCGGTGTGATTGTGCAGGCGAGCTGCCACGGCAGTGATAACCGCGCCATGCTCGACACCATTGCCCGGGCAGAAGGGCGGTATCGCGGTGTTGCCATTGTTGATGGCAGCGAAACCGATGAACAACTCGCAGAGCTCGATGAGGGCGGCGTGCGCGGGGTGCGGTTCAATTTCGTTGCTCATCTGGGCGGTGCACCGGATCTCGACGTGTTCGATCAGACCGTCGACCGCCTGGCTGATCTCGGTTGGCATGTGGTGCTGCATCTGGATGCGCAGGACATCGTGACGTATGCAGAGCGGCTGGCACGCATACCCGTGCCCTTCATCATTGACCACATGGGACGGGTCAAAGCTCAGGACGGCCTCCGGCAACCGGCATTCGAAGCCCTGCTGGGGTTGATGGAAAATCCATTGGCATGGGTCAAAGTGTGCGGAGCGGAGCGTGTGTCGGCAGGGCGTCGGCCATTCGACGACGCTGTGCCCTTCGCGCAACAACTGATTCAGGCCGCGCCAGGGCGTGTTCTGTGGGGCACTGACTGGCCGCACCCGAATATAACAAAGGACATGCCTAACGATGGCGGGCTCGTGGACTTGATGTTCCAGTTCTGCCCGGACGCCTCTGTGCGTCACAAACTACTGGTTGAAAACCCTCTCAAGCTCTACGGACGTTGATTAGCTCGTATCACGCAACGCCTTCCAACAATAAGACAGACAAGAGTCCAGATCATGACCCCGCATCCGACATCTGCTGAAGCACAGTCGCCTCCCGCGCAAGGTGTGAAGGCCAAGCAACCGTTCTACAAGGCGATGTACTTTCAGGTACTGATAGGCATCGTCGCCGGTATTGCTGTCGGCCATTACTGGCCGACATTTGCCGCCGACCTGAAGCCTCTGGGCGACGCATTCATCAAGCTGATCAAGATGATCATCGGGCCGGTGGTGTTCTGCACCGTTGTCAGCGGTATTGCGGGCATGCGTGACTTGAAGAAGGTAGGGCGGGTAGGGGGGAAAGCGCTGCTTTACTTCGAAGTGATTTCCACTGTGTCGTTGATCATTGGCCTGATTGGCGGGCATCTGTTCAACGCAGGCGGCGGGTTCAACGTCGACGTGAATAGCCTGGATGCATCTGCAGTCACCGGTTACGCCGAAAAAGCCCAGCATATGCACATGGTGGACTTCCTGATGGGCATCATCCCCTCGACATTCGCCCAGGCTTTCTCGGAAGGGAACGTGCTGTGCATCTTGCTGGTGTCGATCCTGTTCGGTTGCGCCCTGTCGTCCATGGGTGAAAAGGGCAAGCCTGTTTACGACATGATCGAAGGGTTGTCGGGCGTTTTCTTTCGTATCGTGCACATCATCGCCAAGCTCTCTGCTATCGGCGCGTTTGGCGCCATAGCGTTCACCGTGGGCACTTATGGCGTTGGCTCACTGTTACCGCTGATGAAGCTGGTGGGCAGCTTTTACATACTCTGTGCGCTGTTCGTCGTACTGGTATTGGGGGCGGTGGCACGGGGCTGCGGTTTCAGCATCATCCGTTTCATGGGCTACATCAAGGAAGAGCTATTGGTTGTGCTGGGCACCAGTTCCTCGGAAGTGGTACTGCCGCAAATCATGGAGAAGATGCAGCGGCTTGGCTGCTCGAAGCATGTTGTCGGGCTGGTCATTCCGACCGGATATTCCTTCAACCTTGATGGCACCAACATTTATCTGACCATGGCGGTGCTGTTCATTGCTCAGGCGTTGAATATCGATTTGACCCTCACCCAACAGCTCACTCTGGTTCTGGTGGCCATGATGACCTCCAAGGGTGCCAGCGGCGTTTCAGGTGCAGCCTTCGTGATGCTGACCAGCACGTTGATGGTTGTGCCGCTGGTGCCGGTGGCAGGCATGGTCCTGATTCTGGGTATTCACCGCTTCATGGGCACCGGGTTGGCCATCACCAACCTGATCGGTAACGGCGTGGCCGCACTGGTGATATCTGCCTGGGAGAAAGAGCTTGATCGCGACGTGCTGGCCAGGGAATTGAACAGCAAGTCGTAAACCCGCTTAGCGGTACCTCCAACACCTACACCTCTAACAATAACTGCGTCCTGTCCGGTTCATACCGGGCAGCGACGCCTTGCATCCGGAAAATAATAAAAATGAATCGAACCCTCTTTGGCATTTTGCTGGGCTCAGGCTTAGTGAGTTTCAGCAGCGCATGGGCGCAGGGCTTTATCGATGACAGCAAGGTTCGCCTTGAAGCGCGTAACTTCTACTACAACGGCGACTTTCGCGATGGCGCGGGAGTGTCGAAAAGAGAAGAGTGGGCGCAAGGTTTCTTGATCAATGCCGAGTCCGGTTATACCCAAGGCACAGTTGGTTTCGGACTCGACGTACTGGCATTCGCCGGTTTTCAGCTGGACTCCAGTCCTGACCGCAGCGGCAGCGGGCTGTTACCCAAGCGAGCCTCAGGCGAGGCGGCGCCGGAATACGCCAGGGCGGGTGGTGGGGTTAAATTAAAAATAGCCAACACATCTTTGCGTTACGGCATGTCCCTGCCGAAAACGCCGGTGCTGCAGTACAACAACAGCCGACTGTTTCCCCAGACATTCCAGGGCTGGCAACTGACCTCCACTGAGGTCGACCGTTTGACGGTCAACCTGGCAAGTTTCGAGAAAACCATCACGCCGGATTCTACAAACCTTCAGGACATCAGCATTAACCCGAAAGATGGGCGTTACCGCGCTACCGGGATCGGTGAATCTTTTCGCTATGGGGGCGGGAGCTATAAGCTGACGCCGGCTTTAACCGCGACTTACTACTATGGCGAACTTGAAAACGTCTATCGCCAGCAATTTCTCGGCCTTACCCACACGACCCGAATTGCCGACGGTGTACTAACCAGTGACCTGCGCGCGTTTGCCAGCGACGAGGTGGGCGCTGCGAGGACCGGAGAAGTTGATAACCGAGCCTATTCTGCAGCTTTCGGCTACAGCTTCGATTCGGGACATAGCGTCATGGCGACCTATCAGATAATGAAAGGCGCTACTGGCTTCCCCTACGTCAATAACCCCTATCTGCCGAACTACGTCCAATATCACGACTTCGGGAGCGCGGGTGAACGCAGTTGGCAGGCGCGTTATGGCTATGATTTTGCGGCACTGGGTATTCCGGGACTGAGCTTTTTCACCGCGTACATCAAAGGTGACGGTCTGAAGAAACAGGGTGCCGAGCAAGAGTGGGAGCGGGACATAGACATCGCTTATGCCTTCCAGACGACATTAAAAGGTCTGTCGGTACGGTTGAGAAACGCCACTTATCGCAGTGATGATGGACGTGACATCGATGAAAACCGGTTCATCGTGAGCTATCTGTTCAACTCGCTGTAGTGCCTCCCGGCCCGGCCATGTGCCGGGCCGGCTGAACCCTTCAACCAATCTGCGCATCGATGGTGCGGGGAGGGCGAAGTCACGGAGCGGGGCCTCTTCCTGACTGCAAGCGTCGACTGTGGGGTGTGTTCATCCTTTGGCACGACCCAGTGAGCGAACTTCCACCGATAAAGTGAAATCAGGTTCGTGAGCTGGCCAGGCATTGCTGGACCACCCGTGTCGCCTGAAAGTATGCCGGGGATAAGCGCATGGCGCCTCAGGACAAATGGAAACACCTGACCTGGGCGGCGCAACTGCATCGAACCGATTAAACTGGCTCATCTTTTGACGGGGTACATCAGCACTGGGGTCTGGTGGTGATACGGTAGTTACCCGGCGACTTGCCAAACCATCGTTCACACGCTTTGTTGAATGCACTTTGATTTTTAAATCCTAAACGATAAGCAACTTCTTTGAGCGCCATTGAAGTATTGATCAGCAAATGAATGGCGTGCTGATGCTTTACGTCGTCGACCAGACGTTGAAAGCACATACCCTCGGCTTTCAGGAAACGCGAAAGTTGACGTTGGGTGAGGTTCAAACTGTTCAGCACATCGTCCATCGCCAACGATTTGCCTTGATGAAGATGTTGCAATATAACGCGCCGGGTCCGGGCAACTGCACTGTCCATTTCCAGTTGCTGTTTTTGCATGGCAAGGTGGTTTCCATGAATCGACTGCAGCGATGTATCGCCGGTCGGTATGGATAAGTCGCAATCCGTGCGTAAAAACGTCATCGCGTTTACGGGGGCGTTGAACGTTATATTTTTGCCGAAGAGTGCTTCCAGCTGCCCGGTCTGCGCGGGCTTCGAGTATGTGAACTCGGCCGCCAACGGCATTATTCGAGTGGCGGGCACTAGCCAGTGGATCAGCCCCAGGGTAATCGACGTCACTGCATCGATGAATGCCCTCGGCAGGCAAGCAGCTTGTGCGTCCGAAGGAACACCCGCAATACGAATCGCGGCAGGCGACTCATCGAGGAACATACAGAAGCCGATGCCGATGGTTTCGTGGTACTCAACAATATGCCGGAGTGCATCGAGCACTGTTGCGCTGGACATGATTGCATAACCTAAAAGCCCCAGATTACCTGGGTGTGCTTTGTTGTAGGCCAGCAAGCCGATGTCCTCATTGCCCGCGCGCTGCTGCGCAGCCACCAGAAGTTGCATGATTGTGTTTAGCGGGATGTTTTTATCGCCACCCGACGGCGCTGTATTTGCAGAACCGGCTTGTAAATCACGACGGCTGTTTGCGGAGGGCGTTATTGCGTCGATACACGCCTGAGCAAAGGTGGGGGAGAGGCTGAGCATTTTTATCCCGTGTCAAATTAAATTGTTCCTTTTTTATTGTGGTTATGAAGGTTTTTCAGGGAGCGAATTTAACTCATTTGCTCAGCGCTGTGTTGCTCGCGTACTTCGCTGCTGCCAACGATGTGAGCAAAGCAGAACGGTTTTTATATGAATTAACGAGGTCTCTCCACATGCTGCTAAGAACGTTGAAAATAGCCAATCGTGTCATGGCCTGTTTTGCATTGATTGTATTGATCGTCGGTGCGCTAGGGCTGTTTAGCCTTCATCAAATGTCTACCGTGCGTAATGAAGGCCTGGTGATTGAAAACAGCTCTCTCCCAGGTATTGCTCTGGGGGATGACATTGCGCTGGCGTTCTCCAATACCCGGGTTGATGCGGTCAAACTGGTTTCTGCTGATGATCAGCATCTTCAGGCTGCTTACGCGAACCTGCAATCTCAACTCGAAGTATTCAATGCCGCGATAGCTGCTTACCGGCCACTGATAGGCTCGAAAAACGAAGCTGATCTTATCGATGGCATCGCCTCGTCTTACCGCCAATACAGCGCAGGCGCGGTCCGCGCGTATGAGCTGTTGAAAGCGCATCAACGAGACGCCGCACGCGGGCTGGTCGTGGATGAGATGACCATTACCGCCCAGGAGGTCACCAGGCTCCTGAAAGAGCTGGAAGCCTTCAACGATAACGAAAAGTCGATTGCCAGCGACCGTGCGAGTGACGCTTACGATGATGCGGAAATCATTATCTACTGGGTGATTGCCCTGGCGGTCCTGGCTACGATTCTTTTGGCCTGGCGCCTGACCAGCAGCATCGCCGGGCCTATCAGCCAGGCGCTTGCTGCGTCCGAAAAAGTGTCCTCTGGCGACTTGCGCAGTCTGGAGCAAGACATCACCGGGACCGACGAAGCGGCGATGTTATTGCAGTCAATGGAGCGTATGAGAGCAAGTCTGCAGGCGACCCTTTCCCAAGTGGGCGGAGCTTCTGATCAGTTGGGTTCTGCGGCTGAGGAAATGGACGCATTGATGCGAGACAGTAACGCCGATCTCAACGTCCAGAACGGCGAAATAGAGATGGCGGCTACTGCGGTCACAGAAATGAGTCACGCTGTCGAGGAGGTCGCGCGAAATGCGGTGGCAACGTCGGAAGAATCGCGATCGTCGACGCGTGCTGCCCGCGAGGGGCAAGAGGAGCTTGAAAGCACCGTCAGATCGGTCTCCGAGCTGGCTGAGCACGTTGCCAGTGCGTCAACCGAGGCTCAACTGCTGTCCTCATACACCAAAGATATCAGCCGGGTGCTGGAAGTCATTCGCGCAGTGTCGGAGCAGACGAACCTGCTGGCGCTTAACGCTGCGATTGAAGCGGCAAGGGCAGGGGAAGCTGGACGCGGCTTCGCGGTCGTTGCTGATGAGGTGCGAGCGTTGGCACACCGTACCGGCGAATCGACCCGCGAAATCGAAATCATGATCGGGAAAATTCAACAGGGTACGGCCGACACTGTGAGCGCGCTTTCTTCGAGCACCGAGCAGGCATCCCATACCCGTCAACAAGCTGAATCCGCCAGCCGGGCGCTGGCCTTGATAGCTTCTGCTGTAGCGGGTATTGATGAGCGCAATCTGGTAATTGCCAGCGCCTCCGAGGAGCAGGCCCAGGTTGCCCGGGAAGTCGACCATAACCTGGTCAGGATCAGGGATCTGTCCGCGCAGTCAGCAGTGCGCTCCGATCAAACCATGAGTGCGAGTGTAACCCTCGCTCGGCTCGCCAGTGAGTTGCGGGTATCACTGCAGCAATTTCAGCTTTGAGTGCTTACAGCAGTTGCCCCCACGCAATGGGGGGCTGCTGCTGGTTCTCGTGCTTGAAAAGGCAGTAGGTGCTTCGAGCCCTGGATTTTCTCGCGTCGCCTGCTCGAAGAACTCGATGGGCGTCATCAGACGCCGACGCTAGTGTTGGCATTTGCTCGGCAGTGAGACCTGATCAGTGAACAGGTTTTAAAAAGGACACCACGGATCCCCGCCATTGGCGCCTTCCAGCATCTTCGGGAAACTGCGCCCGAAATTCCGCCGAGCAGCATGAAAACGCCCGCCATGAGTTTTTTGTGCATCGTTGAAAATCCTGGAATGGATGGCTGAGTGCTGTGTATCGGCGCCAGTGTGCGACACTTCAGTTTTTCTTCACAACGACATGCACTCCGATCTTGCAATGCCCTTTATGCACTAGATAGGCATAAGCTATGCACTAATCATGCACTGGTTTTACAGGTGTTAATCGGTTGGTGATAACTACGGATCACCATTCGTTAATGCGTATTTGGCATGTAGTAATAAACATGCCGAGACGGCCTACTGGCGTCAGAAAATAAATTTTAATTTCCCCTCAACTAATACGAATGCACTGCCGATAGTCGTAACAAGGTGTTTCTGGTCACCCCTCCGTTATGAAACAGTGCAGGTTGCCTTGTAACGGTTAGAGCATGGAGCGCTATCGATACTATTTGACTTCAATGAGATGACATCCATGACGATAAGAAATATGAACATCGCTCCTCGAGCGTTTCTTGGCTTCGCTTTCATTGCTCTATTGGTCGTCGCGTTAGGGTTTTTCGCTCTGAATCGCATGAGCTTGATTCGTCAGGCCACAGTCGACATGGAGACCAACACCTTGCCCAGCATCACGCTGATAGGCAACGTTAACGAGTCCGTCCTGCGCTTGAGGGTTTTTTCACTGCGTCTGCTGGTCAACCGCGAACCGGAAATGCTCCAGGAGAGCGATCAGCGCATTGCAGAAATCATTAGCCAACTACAGACAGCCAAGGCCGCCTACAGTGCCTTGCCCGCAGAAGCTGATGAGAGGGCTATCTATCAACAGTTTGATGGAACGCTGGGGCAATACCTGAGCTTGTTTAACCAAGCGATGCAGCTCTCTCGCGATAATAAAGTTGAAGAGCTTCGCGCTATGGTCAATGCCGGCATGAGGCAGACTTCTGACTTGATGACCAAGCAACTCAAGGACCTTGTTGACATTAACAAGGCCAGCGCCATCGCTGGTTCTAAAGTAGCAGGCCAACAGTACGACGGCGCAACGGTCGCTATTATTGCCGTTGCTGTTATTGCGTCTTTTATGACGGTCTTACTGGCCTGGTTGTTGACGCGTAGTATCGTGGCACCGTTGTCCCGGGCCGTTAATGCTGCTCAGGAAATTGCTGCGGGCAACCTGACCAAACACATCGAAGTTGATGGCAAGGACGAACCGGCACGCTTGCTTGAAGCGCTGGTGATCATGCAGCAAAACCTGCGCAAAACCATTGAAATGATCTCAGGCTCCGCGACGCAACTGGCATCCGCTGCAGAAGAGTTGAGCGCTGTGACTGAAGAGTCGTCGCGCGGCTTGCAACAGCAGAACGACGAAATTGAACAAGCCGCGACTGCGGTAAACGAGATGACGGCGGCGGTCGAGGAAGTTGCCCGCAATGCTGTGTCCACATCCCAGGCTTCAGAGCAGTCGACTGATACCGCACGTCAGGGGCGAGATAAAGTCGTGCAAACCGTACAAGCCATTCAGACCATGACTCTGGACGTACAGACCACTTCCAACCTGGTCGAAGGCCTTGCAGAACAGGGTCGGGATATCGGCAAAGTGCTAGACGTCATTCGTTCTATTGCTGAACAGACCAACTTGCTGGCACTGAACGCAGCGATCGAGGCTGCAAGGGCTGGCGAAGCCGGTCGCGGTTTTGCTGTGGTTGCCGATGAGGTTAGAGCGCTGGCTCATCGCACCGCGGAGTCAACACGCGAAATTGAGCAGATGGTTGCCGGCATTCAAAGCGGTACCGGCAATGCAGTGCAGTCAATGGCGTTGAACACTAGCCGCACGCAAACCACTCTGGAACTTGCCCGGGCGGCAGGAGAGGCTCTGGAGCAGATCACCGAAGCCATTTCGCAGATTAACGAGCGCAACCTGGTGATTGCCAGCGCGTCCGAAGAGCAGGCTCAGGTTTCTCGTGAGGTGGACCGTAATCTTGTGAACATCCGCGACCTGGCCACACAGTCCGCGGCCGGGGCCAATCAGACCAGTGCCGCCAGCCACGAACTGTCGAGACTGGCGGTGGACCTGAACGGTATGGTGGCGCGCTTTGTAATCTGATTGGCTAGCGTCGGAATCAAAGTATTGCCCGGTTAAAACCATAAGCGCGCTGAGCAGATAATCTGCTCAGCGCGTTTTGCATTGTAAAAAGATAGCGGGGAAGGGTGCTCAGGGCTGGGCGAGGGCGGACGCACGACGTTCGCTGATGCGCTCCACGGTCTCCATATGCTCTGTACCCCAAGCACAGAGCGCTCCCAGCGCCGTTGCCAGGGACTGCCCGAAAGGCGTCAGCGAATATTCGACCTTTGGCGGTATTTCCTGAAAGTCCACACGCGCAATGATTTCGTCGCGCTCCAATTCCTTGAGCTGCTGGATCAGCACCTTATCGGTCACGCCGCCGATGGCGCGTTTCAATTCGCCATAGCGGTGAACATTCCTGGTCAGATTATAAAGAACCAGAGGTTTCCATTTGCCGCCAAGCACAGCCAGGGCGGCTTCTAGCCCGCATTTAAAGGTTTCATTTGCCATTATTCGGGCCGCCCGTAGGGTACTTACCAAAAGGTGCATACTATTCAAAATAATAGCGCGGATCTACAGTTGTGCCTCACATTCTGAGGGCATCAACATGAGCAGGCTTAACGGGAAAGTCGCAGTCATCACCGGCGGCAACAGTGGAATCGGCTTGGCCAGTGCCATACGTTTTGCAGCCGAGGGCGCACAGGTCGTTATTATTGGTCGACGCCAGGAGCAGCTGGACACCGCACTACAGTTGATTGGTCATGACGCTTTAGCCATTCAGGCTGATATCTCCAACCTCGACGACCTTGACAGGGCTTACGCCCAAATCAAAGCCAACACAGGACGGGTTGACGTGCTGTTCGCCAATGCCGGGCTTGGAGATTTCGAGCCACTCGGATCGATTACCGAGGAGTCTTTTGATCGCACCTTTGGCATCAACGTCAAAGGCTCGCTGTTCACCGTGCAAAAAGCGTTGCCACTGATGGGCGCCGGCGGATCGATCATCCTGACTGGCTCGACGACAGGGACCATGGGCACGCCAGCGTTCAGCGTGTACAGCGCCACCAAGGCGGCGCTCCGTAATTTCGCAAGAAGCTGGGCGCTGGATCTGAAAGGCACAGGCATTCGCGTCAACGTACTTTCCCCGGGACCAATCTCGACACCAGGCCTGGACCTGGCACTGGCGCCGACAGGCCAGGCAGATGCCATTGTTGAAGGCATGGTCGCGTTGTTACCGGCAGGCCGTATCGGTCAACCCGAAGACGTTGCGGCAGCTGCATTGTTCCTGGCGTCGGATGAGAGCAGCTTCATGACCGGCAGTGAAATGTTTGTAGATGGCGGTTTTGCTCAGGTTTGAATTGAGGAGAGGTTTTGCCAGCTGAAATCTGGCTGGCTGTCGCGTCTAACTAATCGCAATAATCTGTAACTAGTTGAAATAAAAGGGTTATTTAAAAACTAAAAATAAATCCCATGCTTTTTTCTCCGCATTTCTTGCGATTAACTAGGATTCTGCTTGAATTCTTGTGATTAAAATTACGAACCGAGACGCGACATGGCTGGGATCAAGCGAGGCGAGCTATTCATGTTTGACGGTCGTCGGTGTGCGTACGAAGCCTCCATTGATGAAGCAAACGTGCTTCTATACGACGAGGAAAATCAGGAGTTCATACAGGTCGGTATCGGTCAACTGGAACCCTTCACTGATTGTGGTGATTCGCCAGATGCGTTTAAGCCCCCGGTCGACCTGGCTTCAGAGGACGAATGGAAGGTTGCAGCCGAGCGGTATGAAATTATCAGCGAATATATGGGATCCGAGAAAAGCAGTGCAGACCTCAACCAGCTTCAAGCGCGCTTAGGGGTAAGCCAATCCCGGTGCTACGCCCTCATCGCTATGTATGATCCTGACGATGGCCCAGAAGGTATGCTGAGGGCGCGGGCAGGCCGTAAAGTTGGTTCAAAGTATCTGCCAGAAAAAATTGAAACAATCATTAGCTCTGCCTTTAAGACCGAATGGAGTGGTCCCGGTGCTAATCAAGCTGCTGTCATCAAACGCGTTTCTGAAATATGCGAGGCTCTCGACGTAGCGCCGCCAGCTAACCAAACCATTATCAATCGAATAAAGGAGCGTTCAGAGCGCGAGCTGATGATTCTAAAGGAGGGAATGAAGCGAGCAAATGATAGATTTCAACCCCGCCCCAAAAAAAATAAAGCTTTGAGGCCGTTAGAGCTTACAGAGATGGATCACTGCTTGGTTGATTGTATAATTGTAGATGATTTGACAAGAAAACCATTATGCAGACCTTGGGTCACTATTTTAATAGATATTTATAGTCGTGTTGCATTAGGTGTATATTTTTCAGTTCACGCTCCAAGCAGATATAGCGTATCGATGGCCGTCACTAATGCAACGTTTCCCAAAGACTCTTGGCTGGAAACTCTAGCGAAAGACGATCTAAAATATCCTTACTACGGAAAACCTGAGTTAGTACTCATGGATAATGCTAAGGAGTTTCGATCAAAGTCGTCTAGAATCGCAGCAAAAAAACATAATATGAAATGGAAGTTTCGGCCAAAAGGAAAGCCGTGGTGGGGAGGGCACATTGAAAGACTCTTCGGCACATTGCAGGTTGGCGCAGTGCAGTTCCTTCCGGGAGCCACACTTAGAAATGTAGTCGTGAGAGGTGATTATGATAGCGAAAAACATGCTTGCTTGACATTTTCAGAGTTTCGAGAATGGCTGGTTCGCGGCTTACAGATATACCATAATACAGTTCACTCAGTATTGAAGAAAACACCTCACGAGCAGTGGGTTGAGGGATGGAAAGACGAAGAAGGGCGCAAAACGCATCCGAGGTTACTGGATAACCCTCTTGAATTTTCCATAGATTTTTTTCCAGAACATATTCGAACAGTAACACGCCAAGGCATTGAGATATTTAACTTGCAGTATTGGTCTGGAGTCTTAACTCCTTATATAGGTAAGCGTGTAGTCGTAAAATACAATCCTCTATCCTTACGACATATATGGATTAATCCTAATGGAGAGCGTTATTTTAAAATTTCTTATCAGGATATTACTCAACCTGATGTGAGCCTTGAAGAGCTCACCTTGGCTAAAAGACAGCGATCCCAAGAGCGTGGGGCACGCGCCAAGAACACTCGCGCTGAAAGGCAGGAGTATTTCAGGCTTATATCCAAAAATAGGGAGCGTGTTGAAGACGCAAAATCAGCAACCAAGGCTGCACATAAAATGCGTGAAAATCTTGCTAATGCTGCGTTTACTGAGCAGGTAGTTTTAGGGCGAGCACCGGCGCTTGTTGAACCCGACGATGACGATGAATATGAGCAGCCTTTTACTCCGCTTCGTATCGACGTAGAGGATGACTAATGACGCAGGATTTCGGGGAGTACTCTCACGTAACACCAAGCAGACGCTGGCTAGTTGATGCAGGCTACGAGGCGCGAAGAAATGCTATTCATGAGGATACGTGGGTGAACTATCCCGTCGCTGACAGAATATTAGCGCAAGTTAGATATTTGACAGCGCTACCGCGCAGTCTTGAAAGTCTCTGCCTGGTTATTCATTCCGATGCAGGTATGGGGAAGACAGCTCTTTATTCTAAAATTATTCAACAATTTGGAATGACATCTGCACACGAAAATCCTCTAGCGGGAATGAAAATAGATCCGGATCACATTCGCTCGCATAAAAACTTTAGTGACGGATTGGTCCAGG
The DNA here is from genome assembly GCF_900602065.1 of Pseudomonas viridiflava. Classification (GTDB taxonomy): domain Bacteria; phylum Pseudomonadota; class Gammaproteobacteria; order Pseudomonadales; family Pseudomonadaceae; genus Aquipseudomonas. The sequence goes on from NZ_UWFN01000200.1 coordinate 294,178, forward strand.
CGTTGACCTTGGGAAATTATACTAGCTCACTCACTCCCAAACAACGATTGTTAGATGCGGTGAGTGCACGCAATGTGCGAGGAGTTGCATTTGACGAGTTCAACGATTTGCTAGCGGCCGGTGCCCGCGATCAGCAGAACAACATGATTCGAGTTAAGTATTTCTCAAATCCACCATTTTCGCTGGTGATAATAATCCTTGGAACTCATGATTGCCGAGAGGCAATCGCTAGCGATGATCAATTCAAGCGTCGATACGAGGCTGTACAGTTGCCAGCATGGCGTAATGAACAGGTGCTCCGCGGGTTTGTTAGCGCATACATATCGTGGTTCCCGTTAAAAAAGCCATCAAAGATAGATAAGCCGTCTGCCATAAATTATCTAATCAAAACATCAAATGGCGTACTGGACAACATAGTAAAGCAGCTGAAACGTGCTGCCGTCTGGGCAATCATTGAAGGTACTGAGTCCATAACTTTAGAAATGCTAAAAAAAGGTACTGAGCTACCTATAAAATATGAGGAATAAATAAAATGCAGCCTCAGGAAACGATATCCTCTTGGATCGGACGATCAGTAGACGGCGGGCGCAATGGGGTGTCGGCCTTGGTACCCAAGCAAATTATGCAGCTGCTAAATGATAGGAGTCATTCTAGGGATTTCGACTACGATTACAACGACACCGACGTAACTCTACTTGCCCAGTGGGGCGGAATTAGCAGGCAGGTTGTTGAAGACAGTATCCGCGCAGCTTTACCACTGGGATTGTTGCCGCCAAGTCAACGTCTACAGTTTTGTCATTGCTGTGTTGCAGAAGACTTAAAGCGTTCTCGCATGCCAATCTGGCGCCATGCTTGGTCAAGCATCTACATTCCTATGTGTGTTGAACACGAGGAGGTGCTTAGCTCCCTAGCCGGAGATTATGAATGTCATGATATATTTGATCGGGGCGCCCAAGCGTCTCGGCATATTATTAATAATATGTATTATTTGCATGACTTTGCGGGTGATCGCCCTGAGTGGCTATGCTCTCAGCCGACCACTTTTAGTGGCGTAATGGGTGAAATCGATTGTCTACTTAAAGATACCTGCTTGATAATTCAGCGTGATATAGAGGGCCGAGTTGCCACAGGCTGTGATGAGGGCAATAAGCTAAGATTAGTAGTAAATCTCTATACTGCGATACTTAGGAGGCATAGGCGTGGAATAGATCCAACCCCATATTGTCTCGTGATTGCAGGAAAGATAAAGCGGATTTTATATTTGCCAGAGCAGGCTCGCTCCGATTCTATAAATGACATATTAGATGGATTTACTGATCGGCTGGACCCTTACGTGAGAATGGTCGCGTTGGCTATTATCGCAGTTCTACTAGGCTACCAAAATTGCGAAAAAAATTGGTCAGAGATAGCTCGGCTGTTTAGGTCTACAGGAGTTCTGATGCCTGATACAGCTTCAGGTCTCTATGGATTAGTTACAGGCGGGGAGGAGACGGGGATCCGTAACTGGATCACAAAACAGGTGACGGCTAGCGCTAAAAATGAACTTATAAGCCGTATAGAAAGCTTCACTGGAAATTTGTATAGAAATGCCCGTTAAGTTTTTGTTAATCAGTTTGATGGTCGGAGTTCCTTCGCTTGCTTAGGTGTGCTAGATGGCGATTTAATCCGTTCCAGCCTACATATTCAAGAATTGACTGTATGTCCCAGTCTGAGTCACGCGCCCACTCCCCAAACCCCCTTCGAAAGCTGTGAGCGCCGATGCTCACTGATAAACCAGCGTCATCAGATCTTCGTTGCAATATGACTGGAATGGATTTATCTAATAGTGCGCATTTGCTCAGATCACCATTTTTCTCAATTTTTTGAAATAAGCTACTATCAGACTGCCCATTTAGCTTTACCCAGCTTTGAATAGCGCTGGCTGCACAAAGCTCTGGTCTCCATGGTATCTGTTTTGTTGTCCGTTTACCGCCGCGATCAAATGCTGTTATACGGAGCCCTTTAATTGGGTCTAACTGTATGTCTCGCGAGTTCAGCAGTCCTAATTCAGTTGTTCCTAATCCACGCCAGAATGCAACCATAAACATTGCCCTGTCACGCGTCACGCGCATGTATTCTCCACAGTGCTCGCTGATAGATATACATTTAAGCAAATTCTCAAAATGCTGATCCATGACCTTAAGATGATCGAATGTGAAAGAGTTTGTGCGTTTAGGTTGGTGCGGACTGGCTAGTGATATTTGGTACATTAAGGCTTTGACATTTAAGTCTTCAGTTGGGTCGCTAAAACGCTGCCTTTTATGCCAGTGGGATAAGGCAGATAGTCGTGCCTTTAGCGTATCAGGTGCATAATAGCTGCTGCACAGTTCAAGGTATGCCATCACTCCCTCCGGAGTAGAAGGTAGAATAAATCCGCAAGTGAACTGAAAGTGGTGAATTGAGGCCTTGTAAGCTAATTGAGTACGCTCTGATAAGTCCTTGACGACTTTGGAGGGGTAAAGCTCGGCGTGTTTGGATCCTTCTATTGAAAAGTGCGGCCTGTAACTGAGTGAAAAGGATTTAATTACGTCAAGCGAGTGATTCTGACTGGTCTCGACGATATCGTTATTGGATGCGATAACCATGTCAAACGTTTCATGTTTTTTCACGAGACTCTGCTCCCCAACACACCCTTTCAAAAGGATAGTATAAGTATCCTTGAGGTCAAGTTTGTTCGTTAAACTTTAACGTCGGTCTGTGTTAAGACTGAGATGGGGGGGTGATGTACAAGATTGTCTGATTTTTCCTAATCTGCGAGACAACTCGCAGTGCAGACAAATCCAATACTTTCGTGAGCTGAGAGAGCAACCTTAGGTAGCGGATCATCGAGCATGAGTGCTGACCGAATCAGGATCTGCACATGGTGTGTTTTGCATTTAGTGATGCTTTAATCGCGCCAGAGCATGGCTGAACTTATGACGGGGAGAGTCGATGCGTGTAGGTAGTGGACAAAAGCGTACTCGCCGCCGGATAGATAAATCAGTTAGTCGTTTTGGTCGTACTGCCAATGAAGCTTACCTCTTCCAATTATTACCAGGGTCCATGGAATGCAATATCCAATATGCGGACTTTGCAGTCTGCCGGGAGGGGAAGCAGATGTTCCTTGCCACCTGGGGAGCTCGTTAAAGGCCCGTTTTTTTGTGCGCATTGAAAAGAATAAAACTTAAATCTAGCAAATTTATCGCAGCCTATAGTATTCGCTGGAAATAAGGTGTTCTTTGATCATCGTTGCGATCAGTAGTTGCTAGGCTTTGCACCCCCGTCATTCAACACCGCTAAAGAAATTTTCTGGGGTGCACGCAGCGCTTAGGAGTTGCTCAGCCCGTCAAGATGTCGAGTGGCCCAGGACGCCTCATCGTTCAGTTTCTATAATCACCTGCTTGAGCAAGGATGCAAGATCCTTGTCTGGCTCGATTAGTAGAAACGTCTCAACCAGCAGCGTTAGTGGATGTATACCGGCATGGCGGGCGAGCTCGGCTGCTTTCTCCACCGTGACATTTTTCAATCCGCGTTCCAACGTGCTCAGGTACGTCCTGCTGCTGACGGGATGAAAATCTTCCTGGGTTAACCCTCTGCGCGCGCGCGTATTTCTGAGCGCTATTCCAAAGGCTTTTTTGACTTCCATCACGGTTCCTCACAAAAGGAACGATGAAGCCTTTTTGAGCTCTATGGAGCTACAATCTATAGTGTTCATTTCCGTAGAATTGCATCGAGGGCACCCTCAGAGAAAAATGCTAGCGGATAACGCTATAAGGCTCCCTTGTCATCGGTGCGGCTATGTCGCTCGCCAGAGCGTCCCTCGTTTACTTGTCTAGGTGATATCAGTGATTTTTGTATTCGATTCGGTTTGCCGGGAGACGCGGGCATGGACCCATGGAGAGATTGAAGGCCCGTGTTTCGTAGCCACTATTACCTCCATGCGAACGGGGCAGCGGAACCGTGCGGCAATAATTGAATGTGCCTACGAGTTGCAGTACTACCTGTCGACGGTGAAGGATGTCGTGGTGGAGCATGTCCATATGATGTGCCCTCCCTCGGTTAGTGGTCGCAGTCAATGGTCTCTAGAGGAGCTTGAGAGCATTGTCCTTTTTCATGGTCTCGTGACCGGTGAGATCGCGGTCATCTACCACACGGCGACGGCCACTTACAAAATGGGTGAGTTGGACCTTCGGCGAAAAAAGGATTCGCGCGTGCTGTATTCGGCAAAGAGCCTCGCAGGCCACACACCTCAGCTATCGCCCGGCGAGGTTAACGAGATGAGTTTTCAGCTGTACGGCTCGTTAAGGGGGCAGCAGGCTTGAGTTGTGTGGTCGCTGACGGCTGTGGTCATGAATGGGTTGGGGGTATTTGACATTTATCGTTGGCATTTAGTCGCGGTCGACTAAAACCGCAGTACCAGATGGCCCGGTATTCGGCAGGGAGGTTGGGGGCAGGCCATTCGCTATTTTTATGCAGGCGGACTGTTACAAAATGAAGGTTAAGGCGCCGCTAGTGCACGCGGGCGTTGCTGCTCACGTGGCTGGGCTTTGAATTGTATCGCCTTGGAGCAAAAGGGTCGTCTGGTTAGTTTGGTGGAACTGCTATACGTCGCTCACGCCGATAGGGGGAGGACGCATGGCGAGACCGGCAAATGAACCTCCAGTATCCACGTAGCGCAAGGCTGACTTCACATCTTTCCAGCCTACATAGCTCATCAGTGACTTGATATCCCAGCCATTGCTGGATGCCCAGGTTGCGAATCCTCGGCGCATCGAATGACTGCTGTAGGTGTCTGCTGGAACCCCGGCTTGTTCGAGAATCCTACGCAGCATAGGAATAATACTGTTGGGGTTGATGCTTGAGTCAGCTAGGTTGCCCCAGCGATCCAGCCTTCGAAACACTGGTCCACGAGCAAGGCCGGCTACGGTGATCCAGTTAATGTATGCATTGACCGGGCAAAGCTTCTTGAGAGCAGGGGTTTTGAAGGTTAAGCCAAGGTGTTGCCGATCACCCTTGGTGTGAGCCAGATAAAAAGTGATGCCGGTGCCAGGCTCAGCTTTGATGTTCTCCACCTGCAACCGGGCGAGTTCGTCGCCGCGAAAGCCACGCCAGAAACCGATCAGCACCAGTGCGATATCGCGTCGATGCCGCATGACGGTTTTAAAGTCATTCCTGTCTGCTGCAAGTGACGCTTCGCGCTCTAACCAGTCTACGGCTTGCTCAAGATGGCGTAGGAGGAGGGGCGCGGCTTGTTTTTCTTGCGCAGGGTGCAGGGTCCGGATCCCTTTGATCATCTGGCGTACGGTGGGGGTCTTGGTCGGATCCGGAAAGCCTTGGCTGATATGCCACTGAGCCAGCGCCGCCAGACGTTGCTTTAGCGTACTGATAGCGTGCTGGTCCGCGTAGTCGGCGAGGTAGCGCACGATGCTGTCTCCGGTGGCCGGTAGAAATCCTCCCCAAGTCACCTCGAAGTGCTCCACCGCCGCTTTGTAGCTTTTCCGTGTGTTCTCCCGGGTGCCGGCCCGCAGGTATTGATCAGCCTTGCTCACGTCGCCCCCCTATCAAGCAAACGTACCCGATTGGGAGCGTCAAATCGATTTTAACGTCTATCACATGCGATAAGCCTCAATTATGTTATCAGAAAATAGGTTATTTATTGCTCAGATATTTCTATCAAAGTACCATGTAATTACGTAGTACGTAACACAATACGAAATCGTAGGAGCAAATCATGGCGCGCGGTGGAATTAACAAGACAGTTGTTCAAAAAGCTCGGGAATCGCTACTCGCTAAGGGCGAGAATCCAAGCATTGATGCCGTGCGCGTGGAGCTTGGAAATACTGGATCGAAAACCACTATTCATCGTTACCTGAAGGAAATTGAGGCGTTCGACCCTCGGCCCAAAGCTTCACGTGAGCGGTTGAGCGATGAGCTCTCCGAGATCGTCTCGCGCCTCATGGAGCGTTTGATGGAGGAGGGTGGGGAAGCGATTGTGGAGGCTCAAGCACAGTTCGATCAGCAGCGCGCAGGGCTGGAGTTGAAGGTCAAGCATGCCGAAACCGAGTTGGCCAATCTGCAGCGGCAGTTCGAAGTGCAGGGCGTCGCGCTGCAAGCGCAAAGCGAAGAGCTTCTAATCAGCCAGACATCATTACAGGCTGAGATCACCCGGAATGCCCGTATCAGCCAGAACTGCATTGATCTAGAGCTCCGGGTTCAAGAGAAGGATGAACGGATTCGCTCGCTGGAAGAAAAGCATCTGCACGCCCGTGATGCGCTGGAGCACTATCGCAGTGCTGTCAAAGAGCAGCGTGAGCAGGAACAGCGTCGGCATGAGGGCCAAGTTCAGCAGGTCCAGGTAGAGCTCCGCCAACTTCAGCAGACGCTGGTCGTCAAGCACGACGAGCTGACACGCCTTAATCGTGACAACGAGCGTTTGCTAAGCGAGTCACGGCGACAAGCCAAGGCGCTGGATTCAAGCGAAGATGTGGTGCACCGTCTGACTGGCGAGATACAAAGCTTGAAACTAGTAGAGGCTAAGTTAGGCGGTAGAGAGGAGTATCTGAAGGAGCAGATCGGGCAGCTACGAGGAGAAGTTGAGTCGATGCGAGAGTTAAGTGAGCGGGCCAATCTGCAGGCGGCTGAAGCTCAAGTTCGCCTAACTGCGGCTCAAGCAGAGATTGCCCAGATGCGTGCTGCCGCGACGTCCGGATCAAGCACGGCGTAGTGCAAAAGCTCGTCATCAGTCAAAGCGCTTGCAGGGACGCCCATGGCGATCTCCGGTTGTGCGCTGCTCTCCCAGTACCGGATTGGGTGGCGCAAGTTGTTGAAGAGCGCAATGGGCTATGCTTAAAGCTCAACCTGAAGGAGTGAGTCATGGGCGAAAGCACGGAAGAGGTTTCTAGGCTGGCTTTAAAGGCCGTACTTGCCACCGCGATTAAGCAAGGGTTGGAGCTAGAAGCGCTGTGTGAGGCCTCAATCGATTGGATGCTCACCGACGCGGCTTATGGAGCAGAGGATGTTGCTTGGGCCGTCAGTGAAATTGAGGTGACTGCCGACTCTATTGAATCTGCGTGAAGCACACTTTAGTCTAAACCCACGAGGGTTCCGACATGACCGACAAGCACGTAATGGACCTGAAGCAGGCGCTCGTTGCTGTATTCTCTACCGCAGCGAGCATGGGTATCGATATCGACGAGCTGTCAGTGCAGGCGGCGAGTGATCTGGACGAAGAGGAGGCGGGGTGGTTCGATCAGTTCAAGCTAGGTGCGGTGCATGAGATTCGACACTGCTGCGACTTGGTGAAAGGAGGCGCAGCGAATGAGTACCTGGCGCCCTGCACATAACTGCGCTATTAAAAGGGGACAATTCAGCAAATGGAAATTGCCCCCTTGGACGATCTGGTTAAAGAAGTCATTCCGCTACTGCAATATCTGATTCCGGGCTTTTTGACAGCGTGGATTTTCTACTCACTAACCGCATTCAAGAGGCCAGATACATTTGGTCAAATTGTCCAAGCTCTCATTTTTACGTTCGTCATTCATGGTGCTGTATTGGTGGTTAAGGCTGGGCTCCAGTGGGCCGGAGCTCACTGGTTTAGCGTTGGGGTGTGGGACATCAAAGCTGAAGCCTCTTGGTCATTTGTGATCTCAGTATGCCTTGGACTTTTGTCTTGCTACTGGGCCACAAACGATAAGCTTCACTCATTGCTTCGCGACAAGGACATCACGAAGCAGACGTCCTATCCAAGTGAGTGGTACAGCACATTTGCGCGACATGATCGTTTTGTAGTACTGCACTTGGTAGACGAACGTCGCCTGTACGGCTGGCCCACCGAGTGGCCGTCTGAACCGACTAATGGGCAGTTTGTTATTGAGGGTCCTAGCTGGCTTGATGGCGAGGAAGAGAAGCCATTGGGTGCAGACTTTGTGGTTATCGACTCGTCGCGGGTACAGTGGGTAGAATTCACCAGTGATCAATCGGAGTAAGATATGACCAGTAAAGCTCCTCAACCTATGCCTTCCGGTAGTAGATGGATAGTTGCGCAGGATGAAAAGTGCAAAACGAAGCCAACTGCAGTTCGACCTAAAGCTCCTTCTCCGCCGCCAGCCCCCAAGGCTAAATGATCGGTGGTGGTGACAGTTTATAGTCTCCCGGACTGGCTGGAATTTCAGCGTGGTCAGTCTCGCCAAATTAAGGGGGCTAGTGGTTCTGAGCTACTAAAACTGACGAATCAGGTTTCAGCATCCCGTCTTGCTCTTCAAGGCTAGCACGGCTGAGGTAGAGGCCCAAGTTTTGCCTGACTTCCTGAAGGCTATGGATGCCGTTGCGGTTCTGGGCAGCGGCCATCCCGGATTTAACACCCGACGCGATGTTGATGGTTACCTTTTCGATTACCAGACTTTTGGCTTTCTCCTTCTCGCGGTCCCGATAATCCTTCGAGTGATCCTTGGCTGACGTCTTTACTCAAGCGTCCGGTAGACACACCTTTACCACACCATTTTTCCCTCGGTGACCTCCGTAAGCCTAGGGTCGCTCATCGCCGCCTCGTACTTAAGGTGATTGCGGCAAGCGGAGCATGCAGGTGCGATGATGTAAGCCTGAAGGGTCAAGACATAGGCGAAGTAATGATTTGGTTCACGACAGCCGTGCCAGGGCCGTGAGCGTCACTCTAGACTCCTAAAACTATTTCAACCGCCGTCGTCGCAGCATGATCTCAGATAATCTCTAAGATCGGCCATCACTTACAGCGCCATAAACAACAGCTACAACACCACTGCCTCGGCCGTAGCCGAGGCAGATTGATCACCGAAATACAGCTCGCCTGCGAAAGCAATGGCTTCCCGCTGACCGTCATGCTGTCGCCCGGTACAAGCTGGCGAACAGCTTCAAAGCCATAGTTACACGAGCCTGCATCAAGAAATGCTTGCAGACTGGCTGTTTAGACGAAATCTAGCTCAAGAAGGTTTCCAACGATCTACCTCTCAGCTCGGCCCTGTAGCGGTGGGGATGGAGATCAACTCTATCAACGAGCCCCATGGCGCTCGGACATAATGCATAGAATTGCCTGTTCCTTTTTCGATACCAAAAAGTGCGTTCGGCCCGCGAAGCG
>NZ_UWFN01000199.1 GCF_900602065.1 Pseudomonas viridiflava
GGGCAAATCGACGAGGCTTTTTCCAGGAACGCGGGAAGCGCCCATTCCCGCAGCGCTTTAACTTCCCGGCGCCATGGCCGCTTGATCTCATATTCAATACCGGCGCGCTCAAAGGCTTTGATCACAGGCCCGCTGGCAGAGAAAATTGAGCCATGGTGCTGTATCAGGCCGATGCGTTCGTCGATAAAGTCGATGAGGATAATATCCGGACGAGATGTTTCGAGATCCGCCCAATGATTTTTAGCAAGGTCATAGGCTGCGCGTTTGTCTTCGGACCC
>NZ_UWFN01000096.1 GCF_900602065.1 Pseudomonas viridiflava
GCTGGTGACCTCGTTCGTGGGCCAAGGTCTGATGACGCTGACGCCAGCACTCGTGATCATGCTCGGCGCCGACGTCGGCACCGCACTGATGTCGCGAGTGCTGACCTTCGATCTATCCTGGCTGTCGCCGCTGCTGATTTTCCTCGGCGTGGTGTTCTTCCTGTCGCGCAAGCAGACCCGAGCAGGGCAGTTGGGCCGCGTCGGTATCGGCCTGGAGCTGATCGTGCTGGCGCTGCAACTGATCGTCGAAGCGGCCGCTCCGATTACTCAGGCGGCAGGGGTGAAGGTGCTGTTCGCGTCACTGACGGGCGATCTGCTGCTGGATGCGCTGGTGGGCGCGATGTTCGCGTTGATTTCCTACTCTAGCCTGGCGGCAGTGCTGCTGACAGCCACCCTGGCAGGCACCGAAGTCATTG
>NZ_UWFN01000324.1 GCF_900602065.1 Pseudomonas viridiflava
TCAGTGTCCGGTCCAAACTTGTTCTGGGCTTCACACTGGTTATTTTGCTGAGTGTACTTATCGCACTCACAGGCTGGTCGGGCATTGTCTCTCTGAGCGATCGTAGCGAACGCACCGCCGATATCGGCAAGCTGAGTACCCTGACACGCGACATGCGCATCGCGCGCCTGTCGTTCACGATCAACTATGATGCCGAGCGCGCCAGCAACTGGCTCAAAGCGTACGAGAATCTCGATAACCATGTGCGCTATGCCTCGACGGTGCTCACCTCCGAGATCAATGCGCCGCTGATCAATGCGTCGCAGGCTGCCATGAAAGATTATCGGATTCATTATGACAACCTGATGCAAGCCACCGAAGCGCGGGAAGCCACCCGTCAAG
>NZ_UWFN01000095.1 GCF_900602065.1 Pseudomonas viridiflava
TCGCGAATGAATTCGCTCCCACAGGATCACCGCAAACCGCGAGCGACGCAGAACCCGTGGGACCGAATTTATTCGGGAAGGCGATATTGCGTCAGACAGATATGCAGTGACCGCAACGGCCTTTTCGCGAATGAATCCGCTCCCACAGGATCACCGCAAACCGCGAGCGACGCAGAACCGTGGGACCGAATTTATTCGGGAAGACGATATGGCGTCAGACAAATATGCAGTGACCGCAACGGCCCTTCCGCGAATGAATTCGCTCCCACAGGATCACCGCAAACCGCGAGCGACGCAGAACCCGTGGGACCGAATTTATTCGGGAAGACGATATTGCGTCAGACAGATATGCAGTGACCGCAACGACCCTTTCGCGAATGAATTCGCTCCCACAGGATCACCGCAAACCGCGAGCGACCCAGAACCCGTGGGACCGAATTTATTCGGGAAGGCGATATTGCGTCAGACAAATATGCAGTGACCGTAACGACCCTTTCGCGAATGAATTCGCTCCCACAGGATCACCGCAAACCGCGAGCGACGCAGAACCCGTGGGACCGAATTTATTCGGGAAGGCGATATTGCGTCAGACAAATATGCAGTGACCGTAACGGCCCTTCCGCGAATGAATTTGCTCCAGAGGAGATACAGCTTTCCCTCAAACAGCGTCACACAACCATCACCAAACCTTCACGGTCATGACATCGCCTCTCCTTAGCCTGAGTTTGTACAGCAGCGCCAGGCCATTACAGCCAACGCCCGCACTTGCAGGGCAGGCTAACGGAGACTTCGCATGACTCAGATCGCCCGCATTCGCGACACAGCATCCGACCGCCGCCTTCAGGCTGAACGTCTGACCGGCAGCAAAGCCTTGCAGGAAGCACAGGCCCTGCGTTTCAACGTGTTCAGTGGCGAATTCAACGCCAAACTCAAAGGCGCAGACCAAGGCCTGGATATGGATGATTACGATGTGCACTGCTCGCACATCGGCGTGCGGGACCTGAACACTGGCAAGCTCGTCGCCACCACGCGTCTGCTGGACCACAAAGCGGCCAACAGCATCGGCAGCTTCTACAGTGAAGAAGAGTTCGCCCTGCATGGCCTTGGCCATCTGCAAGGTCCGATTCTGGAACTGGGTCGCACATGTGTGGACCCCGATTACCGCAACGGCGGCACTATCGCTGTGTTGTGGAGCGAACTGGCCGAGATCCTCAACGAAGGTGCCTACAGCTATCTGATGGGTTGCGCGAGCATCCCGATGCAAGACGGCGGCATTCAAGCCCACGCGATCATGCAGCGCTTGCGCGAGCGTTATCTGTGCAACCAGAACCTGCGCGCCGAACCTAAAAATCCGCTGCCTGCCATGGATCTGCCCAACAACGTGATCTGCGAAATGCCACCGCTGCTCAAAGCCTACATGCGCCTGGGTGCGAAGATCTGCGGCGAGCCGTGCTGGGACGAAGACTTCCAGGTCGCCGACGTGTTCATCCTGCTCAAACGTGACGAGCTGTGCCCGCGTTATGCTCGTCACTTCAAGGCAGCAGTGTAATGAGCCGCTTGCGTGGCTACGCCCGAGTCGCACGGGTGCTGCTGGTCATTGCATTGGGGCTGACCATTGCCGGCACGTTCGCCTGCATGGAGCGCATGAAGATCGGCAACTCCATGGCCCGGCGTCAGCGCTGGAGCCGGTGGTTCATGGCGCGCCTGACCGCCGCCCTGCCCTTTCGGGTGACGGTCAGCGGCGAGCTGCCACGTCAACCGATGCTGTGGGTCAGTAACCATGTGTCCTGGACCGATATTCCGCTGCTGGGCATGTTGGCCCCGCTGTCGTTTCTGTCCAAGGCTGAGGTCCGCACCTGGCCAGTCGCTGGGTGGTTGGCCCTGAAAGCCGGCACACTCTTCATCCGCCGCGGTTCGGGTGACAGCAAGCTGATCCAGAAGCAAATGGGCAACCACTTGCAGCAGAACAACGCGCTGGTAATTTTCCCTGAAGGCACTACCACTGACGGTACTGGCCTGCGTACGTTTCATGGTCGACTGATGTCGAGTGCGATTGACAGCGGGCTGTTGCTGCAACCAGTCGCGATTCAGTATTCACGCGATGGCAAGCCAGACCCCATCGCACCCTTCATCGGCGACGACGATTTGCTGTCGCACTTGCGCCGCCTGTTCGCCAATGAACAAGGCGACGTGCATATCCAGTTGCTGACGCCGATTGCCACCGAAGGCAAGGAACGCGCCGCGCTGGCTTATGAAGCGCAGCAAGCGGTGCAGATCGCGCTGTTTGGCGAGCCATCTGTGGTTGCCAAGCCTTTGGTTACCGGAGGGGCCGAAACAGTGTCAAACGTTCAGACCGCCGAGAGCCCACGCTCGGCCAGAGCGGCCTGAGAGAAGTCCTGCAAGATCGGGTAGAACTCGGCAAAGTCCGCACTCAAGGGTTGGTAGAGGTCGTGCAGTTCCTGCATGGCCCCTGCCAGCCCTTGCGGTCGTGACAAACGCCGCGAAATCCCCGCGAATACCTGCTCCAGCACGGCAAATTCCCGGTACGAACCCAGCCAGTCGTGAGCGGCCATGTGCGGTGCAATCCGCGCCAGTCGTTCGGGCAACTCTGGCTCGGCGGCCAGCACGCCGTAAACCTTGCGCGTGAACGCCGCCAGCGGCACATCCGCGTAATGCGCCCAGTCCCGGGCCAGGCAATGATCGAAAAACACGTCCAGCACAATGCCCGCGTAACGTCTGCGTTCGGCTGGAAAGCGCGCAATCGCTTGCTTGATCAGCGGGTGACTGTCGGTGAATGCATCGATGCTGCGATGCAGCTGGATCGCCTGTGCCAATTCGTCCGGGAAACGCCCAGCCACAGGCCCTTTGACGAAATCGCCATACAGACTGCCGAGGAGTTGTGCCGGTCGCTGGCCACCGAGATGCAGATGTGCGAGGTAGTTCATGGCGCCCAGCCTACGCCGAATTGCACGCCGCGCCTATATCGATATAACCCGATATAGCGTTTTTCACTATTCTCAGCAGCAAATCATATTTGTATATCGCGAAATACAGATATAAAGTTCGCCTCATCGCGATATAGCGTTAAACCCATATTGAGAACGACATGCCTATCGACCTCGACGAAATAATAAAAGCCCTGGCCCACCCTGTTCGCCGGGAGATTCTCGTCTGGCTGAAGGACCCGCTCAGTTGCTTTCCGGACCAGACCCACTCGACGGAAAACGGCGTTTGCGCAGGTCAGATCGATCAGCGTGCCGGGCTTTCGCAGTCCACGGTTTCTGCTCACCTGGCAACGCTGCAACGCGCTGGTCTGATCACCAGCAAGAAGGTGGGGCAATGGAGCTTTTTCAAGCGTAACGAAACGGTGATTGCGGCCTTCGTCGAAGCGCTGGTGCTGGAGCTGAATCCGCCAACTTGAGCACCTTCGAATGTAAAAACCTTCTGTAGGAGCTGCCGAAGGCTGCGAAATCTTTCCTCCTGAAACACCGAGAATCGCAGCCTTCGGCAGCTCCTACAGGATTAACGAAACCTTTATTAACAGGAGACGCCCAGTGCCTCTTTCACTGTTTATTCTGGCGCTTAGCGCCTTCGCCATCGGGACGACCGAGTTCGTCATCATGGGTTTACTGCCCGAAGTCGCTGCCGATCTGGGCGTCTCGATTCCAGGTGCAGGCTGGCTAGTAACCGGTTACGCATTAGGCGTGGCGATCGGTGCGCCGTTCATGGCGATGGCCACCGCCAGACTGCCGCGCAAGGCCGCGTTGGTCACGCTAATGGGCATTTTCATCGTCGGTAATCTGCTATGCGCCATCGCCGCCGATTACAACGTATTGATGTTCGCCCGAGTGGTCACGGCACTGTGCCACGGCGCTTTCTTCGGTATCGGCTCGGTAGTTGCCGCAGGTCTGGTGCCGGCCAACCGTCGCGCCTCGGCCGTTGCCTTGATGTTCACCGGTTTGACACTGGCCAACGTGCTCGGCGTACCGCTGGGTACCGCGCTGGGCCAATACGCTGGCTGGCGCTCGACCTTCTGGGCCGTCACCGTCATCGGCGTGATCGCCTTGATCGGCCTGATCCGTTTTCTGCCGACCAACCGCGAAGAGCTCAAGCTCGACATGCGTGCCGAACTCGCCTCGCTCAAAGGTGCTGGTATCTGGCTGTCGTTGAGCATGACCGCGCTGTTCTCAGCGTCGATGTTCACCCTGTTCACCTATGTCGCGCCGTTGCTGGGCGAAGTCACTGGCGTATCTCCGAACGGTATCACCTGGACACTGCTGCTGATCGGCCTGGGCCTGACGGTAGGCAACGTGATCGGCGGCAAGCTGGCTGACCGTCGCCTGGCCGCGACCTTGATTGGCGTGTTCGTCGCCATGGCCGTGATTTCCACCGCCTTGAGCTGGACCAGCGTCGCGTTGATCCCGACCGAAATCACTTTGTTCCTCTGGGCCACCGCCGCGTTCGCCGCTGTGCCGGCCTTGCAGATCAACGTCGTGACCTTCGGCAAAGACGCGCCAAACCTGGTGTCGACCCTGAACATCGGCGCGTTCAACGTCGGCAACGCTCTGGGCGCATGGGTCGGCGGCAGCGTGATCGCTCACGGCTTCGGCCTGACCAGCGTGCCATTGGCCGCCGGGGCGCTGGCCGTACTCGCACTGACCGTGACCTTGATTACTTTTCGTCAGGGCGGCAATGCCGATCTGGCTCCGGCTACCAACTGATCAATTAAGAGGGTTTCACCCATGACAACTATCTTTGACCCGATCAAGCTAGGCGACCTGCAACTCGCCAATCGTATCGTCATGGCGCCGCTGACCCGCTGCCGTGCGGATGAAGGTCGTGTCCCGAACGCGATGATGGCTGAGTATTACGTGCAACGCGCGTCGGCAGGTCTGATCATCAGCGAAGCCACTTCAGTGACGCCAATGGGCGTCGGCTACCCGGATACTCCGGGCATCTGGTCCAACGATCAGGTGCGTGGCTGGAGCAACGTCACCAAAGCAGTACACGGCGCCGGCGGCAAGATCGTCCTGCAGCTGTGGCACGTCGGGCGCATTTCCCACCCGTCGTACCTCAATGGCGAAACCCCGGTTGCGCCAAGCGCCATCAAGCCTGAAGGCCATGTCAGCCTGGTTCGTCCACTGTCTGACTA
Organism: Pseudomonas viridiflava; assembly: GCF_900602065.1. Classification (GTDB taxonomy): domain Bacteria; phylum Pseudomonadota; class Gammaproteobacteria; order Pseudomonadales; family Pseudomonadaceae; genus Aquipseudomonas. The sequence continues at coordinate 5,153 of NZ_UWFN01000095.1, forward strand.
CGTCACCCCTCGCGCACTGGAACTGGCGGAAATCGCTGACGTGGTGGACGCCTATCGTACGGGCGCAGAAAACGCCAAAGCGGCTGGTTTTGACGGTGTAGAAATTCACGGTGCCAATGGTTACCTGCTGGATCAGTTCCTGCAGAGCAGCACCAACCAGCGTAACGACCAATACGGCGGCTCTCTGGAAAACCGTGCGCGCCTGATGCTCGAAGTGGTCGATGCGGCAATTGAAGTGTGGGGCGCTGGCCGCGTGGGCCTGCATCTGGCACCGCGTGCAGACTCCCATGACATGGGTGACGATAACCTGGCCGAAACCTTCAGCTACGTTGCTGCGGAGATGGGCAAACGTGGCATCGCGTTTATTTGCTCTCGCGAGCGCGAAGCGGGCGACAGCATTGGTCCGCAGTTGAAAAAGGCTTTCGGCGGCGCGTACATCGCCAACGAAAAATTCACCAAGGACAGTGCCAACGCCTGGCTGGCCAATGGCTCAGCGGATGCCGTGGCGTTCGGCGTACCTTTCATCGCCAACCCTGACTTGCCAGCACGCTTGAAGCAGGATGCGCCGCTGAACACTCCGCATCCGGAGACGTTCTACGGTAAAGGGCCAGTGGGTTATATCGATTACCCGGCTTTGTAATACATCTGCAGGAGCCAACTTGTTGGCGAAGCTTTGGACCTGAACACTCAGGAAGATCGCCTCGCGAACAAGTTCGCTCCTACCGGGGATACGGCTGTTAACGACGTGCATTCACCTGCTGCGACAGGTTCTGAATCTGGCTTTGCAATGTGTTGATGTTGCGGGTCATTTGCGCACGGAAGGCATCGAATTCAGCAGTGTTGCTGCTGGTAGCTGCGGGGGCCTGGCGGTTTTCCTGTTCGCTTTTAAGCACGATCAAATCCTGCTCAAGACGCTCGATGGCCGCTGTCGGATTGCCCTGTTTCTTCAAGGCTGCAACATCGGCGCTCAGGCTTTTAAGCTGAGTATCGACTTTGTCCACGTCGCCCTGAGCTGCCTTGTGATCTGGAATCGAAGCCTTCACCGCTGCTAACTCGGTGGTGACCGCTTTAAGCTGATCCTGCAGTTGGGTATTGCTGGTCTGCAACTGCGTCGCCTGACCGGTGATCTGTTCCAGACGCTGCTGCAATGCGGTCTGCTGGCCGGTGGCACCTTCCTGCAGTTTGTCCTGATCAGCCAACTGGTCTTCGATCAGCTTGATGCGCTGCTTGAGCGCCTCTCCGTCCACCGCCACTGATTCAGTCGCGACCACTTTGCCGGAAATATCCTGCAAGCGGCCCGCGGCTTCTTCGCTGATCCGCGCAAAGCTTTCCTGTGTCGCAACCAGTTGCTGCTCCATCAACGAAATCTGCTGAAAACTCCACCAGCCCAAGCCACAAAAGGCTATGAACAACGCCCCCACCAATGCCCAAAGAGGGCCGGTGCTTGGCCCTTTGACCTTTACTACAGGCGTGTCACGGGAATAAACCGTCGTGCGTTTGCGCGCACCCACGGTCGGCGCGAAGTCGTCGTCATCGTCCTTGGCGCTGAGATTCGGAACGTCATCGACGTCGTCGTAAGGATCGTTACGCATGAATAACCCTGTCTAAAACCGATGAAAATGCTCGAAGTTCGCGAGTATAACCGCTGCAGCCGCAGCCTAAAGCGCTCACCTGTGTTGTTGCGTTTGCCACCAGTCACAAAACTCATCCAGCGCCGCCCACAGGCTGACTTGCGGGTCGTAGTCTAGATAGTGCCGGGCGCGACCAATGTCCAGAGTGAAATCCTTGCTCATGACCTGCATGCCCAACCGCGACAGCGTAGGTTCGGGACGCCCGGGCCAAAGCATGCATGCCGCTTCGTTGATCGCGGCAGCGGAGTAAGCCAGGCCGTACGAACGATACCGGGTGACCTGCGGCAGTTGCATGCGACGCATCACGTAATTGACGGCATCCCACAGCGGCACCGGCGTGCCATTGCTGATGTTGTAGGCCTTGCCCAACGCCGACCGGTCGGCCAGCAGACTGCTGATCAGGGCCTGGTTAAGGTTATGAATGCTGGTGAAATCCACCTTGTTCAAGCCATTACCGACAATCGACAAACGCTTCTTGCGCTGCATGTGCAGCAGTCGCGGGAAAAGGCTGGTGTCACCCGCCCCGGTTACAAAACGCGGGCGCAAGGCAATCACTTCCAGACCAAACTCTTCTGCGCCAAATACCTTTTGCTCAGCCAGATATTTGCTGGCGGCGTAGTGATTGTTGAAGCGTTTGGGCACCTGTTCTTCTTTGAGGTCCAAGTGCGAGTGGCCATCGAAATAGATTGAAGGCGACGACAAATGGACCAGCCTTCTGACCCTTTGTTTCAGACAAGCCTCAACGATGTTCTCAGTGACTTGCACGTTGCCCTGCAAGAAATCCTGCTTGCGCCCCCAGACGCCTACTGAACCGGCGCAATGCACGACAGCTTCAACGTCGTCACACAGCACTCGAACCAGATCAGGATTAATCAAATCACCCTGAATGAACTCGGCGCCGCGCTTGACCAGATGCGCGACACCCTCGGCACGACGGCCATTGACCCGCACGCTGAAGCCCTGCTCCAGAGCGAAACGCGCAAAGCGCCCGCCAATAAAGCCGCTTGCGCCGGTGACCAGAATCTTCATTTACCGCTCCGTTAGAGATTTTTTGCTTGTTTCAAAAACACAGGTCTTGTCTGACTTGATAGAGATCACATGTGGGAGATTCTATGTTGGCCTGCAAACACAAATCCGTGGGAGCGAATTCATTCGCGAAAGGGCCGGTACATCCGCAGTTGATGTATCGCTTGAATGCCGCCTTCCCGAATGAAGTGGAGCGCCACCCCGGTCTGTCCCACAGGCTCATCATGAACCTGAAGCCGTACACAAGCCTCGCTCCCACAGGAACGCATTCCAACCTGAAAATCACTTAGGCCCCAACGGCACCAACCACTGCCCCGCCTGCTGCGCCAGATGCTCAGTCAGTCGAGTCAACAACTGCCCGCCATTGCGCCAATGATGCCAGTACAGCGGCACGTCCACCGGATTGTCTGCTGAGAATTCCACTAGCGAACCGCGCTTGAGTTGCTCGCGCACCTGTATCTCCGGGACCAGCCCCCAGGCCACTCCGGCTTCGGTCATGCGTAAAAAGCCTTCCGCCGATGGGCACACATGATGCTCGAACCCGCCTTCGATCCCTAGTGAAGCCAGATAACGATGCTGCAAAAGATCATCCGGACCAAACACCAGCGCCGGAACGCGAGCGAGTTTCTGCACATCGAAACCTTCAGGAAAGTTGCGGGCGATGAATGCCGGGCTGGCCAGGCCACGATAGCGCATGGCGCCCAGTAACAGACTGCGCGCACCGGCCACCGGGCGTTCACTGGCGCACAAGCAAGCCGCAACGTCGCCTGCCCGCATGCGTTTGAGGCCGACGTCCTGATCTTCAACGACCAGATCCAGCAGCAGATTGTTCTGCGCACAGAAATCACCAATCGCTTCTGCCCACCACGTTGCCAGACTGTCGGCATTCAACGCGATACGCAGGCGCTCCGGCATCCCCTCTTCATCCAGCGCCGGTACCTGGCTTTGCAGGTCACGCTCCAGCAGCCGCACTTGCTGCACATGGTTAAGCAAGCGCCGCCCGATGTCAGTGGGACTGGGTGGAGTGGCCCGGATCAACACGGGCTGACCCACGCGCGCTTCCAGCAGTTTGATCCGTTGGGATACCGCAGATTGGGATAAACCCAGCACCTGCGCGGCACGCTCGAACCCGGCCTGCTCGATCACCGCCGCCAAAGCAGAAAGCAGTTTGTAGTCGAACATCAGTTTTCCTAATGAGCGATCAGTAAGATTGGTTTTTCTTATACCTCGGGCAGCCCCACACTTGCTACACAAACCTGCTGGCCGTTCAGGCTTCGAAGCAGGCGGTTAAATGCGCTGGAGCATACATTTCATGTGGCAAAGTTATCTCAATGGTCTGCTGGTTGCCGGCGGATTGATCATGGCTATCGGCACGCAGAACGCCTTCGTTCTGGCGCAAAGCCTGCGTCGTGAACATCATTTACCCGTGGCGATGATATGCATTGTCTGCGATGCGATCCTGATCGCGGCCGGTGTGTTCGGCCTGGCCAACGTGCTGGCACAAAATCCGACATTGCTGGCGATCGCACGCTGGGGCGGCGTGGTGTTTTTACTCTGGTACGGCAGCCTTGCCCTGCGCCGTGCCTGCTCAAGCCAGAGCCTGCAAAAAAGCGAGATCGTCGGCCAGCGCTCGCGCCGGGCCGTCCTGCTCAGCGCCTTGGCCGTGACCTTGCTCAACCCTCACGTCTACCTCGATACGGTATTGCTGGTTGGCTCGCTTGGCGCTCAGCAAAGTGTGCCTGAAGCTTATGTTGTGGGTGCGGCCAGTGCGTCATTGTTATGGTTCAGCACCTTGGCGCTTGGCGCAGCCTGGCTGGCTCCCTGGCTGGCGCGCCCGGCCACCTGGCGACTGCTGGACCTGATGGTCGCGGTGATGATGTTCAGTGTTGCGGTGCAGTTGATCAGGGCTGCGTAGCGCCAGAAGAGCTTGATGCAGTTTTTGTAGGAGCTGCCGAAGGCTGCGAAGCATTTGACCTGACACACCGCCATCGCAGCCTTCGGCAGCTCCTACAGATTTTGTGTTCGCCGTACCACGGCAATTTTGTCCCGGACACAAAGCAATCGCCTTCAGGGAAGTATTCCCATTAGGCAAATCCTCTGGAACCTCTATCCCACACAGTTGTTGCGTGGTTAACGGGCAGACCCGGTGCTATGATCCTGACCCTGCGCCGCAAAGAGTACAAACTCGCCGGTGCATGTTCTGTCTGGCCGCCCGTGATCGGCCTTGCGCTCACCGCAACTGACCTGATTAGGAGATAAACCATGGCTTTTGAATTGCCGCCGCTGCCGTACGCCAAAGATGCTCTGGTACCGCACATTTCCGCAGAGACACTGGAATATCACCACGACAAGCACCACAACACCTACGTCGTGAACCTGAACAACCTGGTGCCTGGCACCGAGTTCGAAGGCAAAACCCTGGAAGAAATCATCAAGACCTCTTCGGGCGGCATCTTCAACAACGCCGCTCAGGTCTGGAACCACACGTTCTACTGGGAATGCCTGGCGCCAAATGCTGGCGGCGAACCTACCGGCGCACTGGCTGACGCAATCAATGCGGCTTTCGGCTCGTTCGACAAGTTCAAAGAAGAATTCAGCAAAACCTCTATCGGCACCTTCGGTTCCGGCTGGGGCTGGCTGGTGAAAAAACCAGACGGTTCCCTGGCTCTGGCCAGCACCATCGGTGCAGGCAACCCGATGACCAGCGGCGACACCCCGCTGCTGACCTGCGACGTATGGGAACACGCTTACTACATCGACTACCGCAACCTGCGTCCAAAGTACGTGGAAGCGTTCTGGAACCTGGTCAACTGGGACTTCGTAGCGAAGCAATTCGCTGCCTGATTTCAGATCCAGTCAAGAAAACCCGGCATTGCCGGGTTTTTTTTCGTCGACAAACTGTATTTTAGGTATTGTCAGCGAGCGATAGCGGACTAATATCATTCGCTTGGGTTTTCAAGATTTCGTTCAAGTTTCAAAGGTTTTTGTCCGACACAGTGAGAATGCCTGACTTTACGATAAAGTCGGGACGGAGCAAGGAAGCAGGTGACGAGGAGCAAAATCGCTGTTTGGCGATTTCGTTCTGGCTCAACTGTTTTTTGATGGTTGCAAAGGCTTGATGCACCCAGCACGGATTAAGGAATAGCCATTTGAAGCTGGAACTCAAAAACAGCCTGTCAGTAAAGCTGCTGCGCGTGGTGTTGCTTTCTGCACTGATCGTAGGCGTGGTCTTGAGTTGTGCGCAGATTGTCTACGATGCGTACAAGACTCGGCAGGCAGTGGCCAGCGATGCTGAACGAATCCTGGACATGTTTCGTGACCCGTCGACTCAGGCCGTTTACAGCCTGGACCGGGAAATGGGCATGCAGGTCATCGAGGGCCTGTTTCAAGACAACGCGGTGCGGATGGCGTCTATCGGGCATCCGAACGAAACGTTGCTCGCCGAAAAATCGCGCCCCCTAAAAGCCTCCTCCACCCGCTGGCTGACCGACCTGATTCTCGGCCAGGAGCGCAGCTTCACCACCCAATTGGTCGGCCGCAGTCCCTACAGCGAGTATTACGGCGACTTGCGCATCACGATGGACACCGCAACCTACGGCGAAGGCTTCATCATCAATGCGGTGATCATTTTCATATCGGGTGTCCTGCGGGCGCTGGCCATGGGGCTCGTGTTGTATCTGGTTTACCACTGGCTACTGACCAAACCCCTGTCGCGCATCATCGAACACCTGACCAATATCAACCCGGATCGCCCCAGCGAACACCTGTTGCCGCTGCTCAAGGGCCATGAGAAAAACGAACTGGGCATCTGGGTCAATACCGCCAACCAACTGCTGGCCTCAATCGAGCGCAACACGCATTTGCGCCACGAAGCCGAGATAAGCCTGCTGCGCATGGCGCAGTACGATTTCCTGACCGGCTTGCCCAACCGCCAGCAATTGCAGCAGCAACTGGACAAGATTCTGATCGACGCTGGCCGCCTGCAACGCCGGGTTGCGGTGTTGTGTGTCGGGCTGGACGACTTCAAAGGCATCAACGAGCAATTCAGTTACCAGACCGGCGACCAACTGCTGCTGGCGCTTGCTGATCGTCTGCGCGGGCATAGCGGTCGGCTCGGCGCACTCGCCCGGCTGGGCGGCGATCAGTTCGCGCTGGTTCAGGCTGATATCGAACAACCTTATGAAGCCGCCGAACTGGCACAGAACATCCTGGATGATCTGGAAGCTCCGTTTGCCCTGGGCCAACAGGAAATCCGTCTGCGCGCCACCATTGGCATCACCCTCTTCCCGGAAGACGGTGACAGCACTGAAAAGCTGCTGCAAAAAGCCGAACAGACCATGACCCTGGCCAAGTCGCGCTCGCGCAACCGCTATCAGTTTTATATCGCCAGCGTGGACAGCGAAATGCGTCGGCGCCGGGAACTGGAAAAAGACCTGCGCGAAGCACTGCCGCGCAACCAGTTATTCCTGGTGTATCAGCCGCAAATCAGCTATCGCGACAACCGGGTGGTCGGTGTCGAAGCCCTGATTCGCTGGCAGCATCCGGAACATGGCATGGTTCCGCCGGATCAGTTCATCCCCTTGGCGGAGCAGAACGGCTCGATCATCGCGATTGGTGAATGGGTACTGGATCAGGCCTGTCGTCAGTTGCGCGAATGGCATGATCAGGGCTTCACCGACCTGCGCATGGCGGTCAACCTGTCGACCGTCCAGTTACACCACTCGGAATTGCCGAGGGTGGTCAATAATCTGATGCAGATTTATCGCTTGCCCCCGCGCAGCCTGGAACTGGAAGTCACTGAAACCGGCCTGATGGAAGACATCAGCACCGCCGCCCAGCATTTGCTGAGCCTGCGCCGCTCCGGTGCGCTGATCGCCATTGACGACTTTGGTACGGGTTATTCGTCCCTCAGTTACCTGAAGAGCTTGCCCCTCGACAAGATCAAGATCGACAAGAGCTTCGTGCAGGACCTGATTGATGACGATGACGACGCAACCATCGTGCGTGCCATCATTCAACTGGGGAAAAGCCTGGGCATGCAGGTCATCGCTGAAGGCGTGGAAACCGTCGAACAGGAGGCTTACATCATTTCCGAAGGCTGCCATGAGGGCCAGGGTTACCTGTACAGCAAACCGCTACCGGGCCGAGAACTGCTGGCTTATCTGAAACAGGCACAGCGCAGTAAGGCCGAGGTTTAAGCCAAGACTTTACTCCACTCGGAACCTGTGGGAGCGGTGCTTGGTCTGGGCGGCATTCCGACGATAAGGCCGGACACGGTTCACTTTGGATCGCGTCCAGCCTTTATCTCGGGCAAGCACCGCTCCCACAAAATCCGCCATCATTCGCTTCTTGAATCGACACTACTTGTTACAACCCTGCCCGACTTCATCTTTCCTCAAAGGCAATAGGCCTTTACACCGAATGCAAATCTTTCGCATTATGTTGCAGCTTTTTTTGGGCGCCTGGCGCCTTGAACCCTCTAGACGCAGGATTCCGTCATGATTCGTATGCCATTGGCAACCGCTAGTCTGCTGGCCATCGCTATTTCCCTCGCTGGTTGTGGCGACGAGAAAAAAGCTGCAGCACCAGCCACCGCTTCCGCACCGGCTCCAGCGCCTGCTGCTGCACCCGCGCCCGAAGCGGCTGCTCCGGCACCGGCTTCGCAGTCCAGTGACGCTGCAGCCAAGGCAGTCGTCGCCAACTACGCCAACATGGTTTCCGCCGTATTCAGCGACGCTGAAGCCGCTGCTAAAACCCTGCAGACTGCGATCAACGAATTCCTCGCTACTCCGAATGACAAAACCCTCAAAGCTGCCCGCGACGCCTGGGTTGCTGCGCGCGTGCCTTACATGCAGAGCGAAGTCTTCCGCTTCGGCAACACGATCATCGACGACTGGGAAGGACAGGTTAACGCCTGGCCCCTGGACGAAGGCCTGATCGACTACGTTGCCAAAGACTACCAGCACGCGCTGGGCAACCCGGGTGCCACTGCCAACATCATCGCCAACACCGAAGTTCAGGTCGGCGAAGACAAGGTCGACGTGAAGGAAATCACGCCTGAGAAACTGGCCAGCCTGAACGAGCTGGGCGGTTCCGAAGCCAACGTTGCGACCGGCTATCACGCCATCGAATTCCTGCTGTGGGGCCAGGACCTGCACGGTAACGAAGCAGGCGCTGGCGAGCGTCCAGCCTCTGATTACATCGAAGGTGCAGGCGGTACCGGCGGTCATAACGATCGTCGTCGCGCTTACCTGACCGCCGTGACCGATCTGCTGGTCAGCGATCTGGAAGAAATGGTCAACAACTGGAAGCCGGGTGTTGCCGACAACTATCGCGCCAGCCTGGAAGCCGAAAGCGGCGAGAGCGGTCTGCGTAAAATGCTCTTCGGCATGGGCAGCCTGTCCCTCGGTGAACTGGCTGGCGAGCGCATGAAAGTAGCGCTAGAAGCCAACTCCAGCGAAGACGAGCACGACTGCTTCAGCGACAACACCCACAACTCCCATTTCTACAATGGCAAAGGCATCCGCAACGTTTACCTGGGCGAATACACCCGTACAGACGGCACCAAGGTTAGCGGTCCAAGCCTGTCTTCCCTGGTAGCCAAAGCCGATCCAGCCGCCGACGCTACCCTGCGTGCCGACCTGGACGCCACCCAGGCCAAGCTGCAAGCCATCGTCGACCAAGCCAACAAAGGTCAGCATTTCGACCAGTTGATCGCGGCTGGCAACACTGAAGGCAACCAGATCGTTCGCGACGCCATTGCCGCTCTGGTCAAACAGACCGGCGCCATCGAGCAAGCCGCTGGCAAACTCGGCATCACCGACCTGAACCCGGATAACGCCGATCACGAATTTTGATCGACGTAGTTCGAGCGTTTGGTAATGAACGCTTTGAACGGATGAACTGAAAAATGCCGGTTGGCTTTGCTGACTGGCATTTTTTTATGGACCCGGTTTTCGGAGGAGTCTGCCCATCGGGGATCGACCATCCGATTTCGTAACAACACGTTGCACCACGTCAAGGCAAACGATAATCCCTCTTATTCAAAAAGGACGAGGCTGTTAAGCTTGCACGCCCCGATTTTTGGCTCGTTGCAGGATGGTTATGGCTACGCGGCTGCGTCCCTTTGTTGTGTTGCTCAGTGCCCTGATGATGGGTGCGTGCGATGACGCCCCGCGTTTCACGCAGGCAGAGCCTGGCGAGGCGTTGGCGGGCGGCAGAGCGACGGTGAACAAGCGGGATGTGAATGCGTTCTCAATGCCGTCGGCGAACCTGTCGCCTGCGCGGCGTCTGGACTTCAGCGTCGGCAACAGTTTCTTCCGCAGCCCTTGGGTGATCGCCCCGTCCACGACCACCGCCCGTGACGGGCTGGGGCCGCTGTTCAATACCAACGCGTGCCAGAACTGCCACATCAAGGATGGTCGCGGTCATCCTCCCGAGCCCAATGACGTCAATGCCGTGTCGATGCTGGTACGCCTGTCGATCCCTGATGATCCGGCTCAGGCAGAGCTGATCAAGAAGAATGGCGTGCTGCCCGAGCCAACTTACGGCGGGCAGTTGCAGGACATGGCAGTGCCCGGTGTCGCTCCAGAGGGTCGTGTACGCATCGAGTACGAGCCCATGCCGGTCAGATTCCGCGATGGCACGGTGGTCGAGTTGCGCAAACCGACCTTGAGCATCACTCATCTGGGCTACGGCCCGATGCACCCGCAAACCCGCGCCTCGGTGAGGGTGGCCCCGGCGATGATTGGCCTTGGGCTGCTGGAAGCGATTCCCGACGCGGCGATTCTGGCCAATGCAGATCCCGACGACAAAGACGGCGACGGCATTAGCGGTCGACCGAACTGGGTGTGGGACGATGAGCAACAGACTGTCGTCATGGGCCGGTTTGGCTGGAAGGCCGGGCAGCCCACTCTGAATCAACAAAACGTGCATGCGTTTTCCGGTGACATGGGCCTGACGACCAGCCTGCGTAACTTCGACGATTGCACACCCGCACAAACCGACTGCCTTGCGGCCCCCAACGGCAATGGCCCGGGCGGCGAGCCGGAGGTCAGCGACAATATCTTGCGGCTGGTGCTGTTCTATAGCCGTAACCTGGGTGTTCCCGCCCGTCGCAACATAGAAAATCCCCAAGTGCTGGCCGGTAAAAACCTGTTCTACAAGGCAGGCTGCCAGCAATGCCATACGCCACAGTTCAAGACGCGTCATGATGCCGCCGAGCCGGAACTGGCCAATCAGGTGATCCGCCCCTACAGCGACCTGTTATTGCATGACATGGGCGATGAGTTGGCTGACAATCGCACCGAATTTCAGGCGACAGGGCGCGAATGGCGCACGCCGCCTCTGTGGGGCATAGGTCTGACGCAAACCGTCAGCGGCCACACTCAGTTTTTGCACGACGGACGCGCCCGCAATCTGCTCGAAGCGGTGCTCTGGCACGGAGGCGAAGCACAAGCCGCGCAGCGGCAGGTATTGGCTTTCGATGCCGAACAACGCGCAGCACTGCTGGCGTTTCTGAATTCGTTATGACTTCTTTCATTTAAAAACTATAAGGAGCCGGACATGTTCCGTCCCAAGTTGCTCTTCACCAGCCTTGCTGCGCTCGCCCTCGGTGCCTGCGCACCGTCGGACCCGCAAGCGGTCACTTCGGCAGCGATTGCCAAGCAAGTGATCCTGCCGACCTACAGCCGCTGGGTTGATGCTGATCGCAAGTTGGCGACAAGCGCTTTGGCTTTCTGTGAGGGCAAGACTGATCTGGCCACCGCCCGTGCCGATTTCCTCTACGCCCAGAAGACCTGGGCCGAGTTGCAGCCGTTGCTGATCGGGCCTTTGGCCGAGGGTAATCGCTCCTGGCAGGTGCAGTTCTGGCCAGACAAGAAGAATCTTGTCGGCCGTCAGGTGGAACAACTGGTGACGGCCCAGCCGCAGATCAGCCCTGACGCACTGGCCAAGTCCAGCGTGGTGGTCCAGGGCCTGTCCGCTTATGAATACATTCTGTTCGATGCCGCCATCGACATGGCCAACGCCGAACAAAAAGCCCGTTATTGCCCATTGCTGACGGCAATTGGCGAACGCCAGAAAGCCCTGGCTGAAGAGATCCTCAGCCGCTGGAACAGCAACGACGGGATGCTCGCGCAACTGAGCAAATTCCCCAACCAGCGCTACGCAGATTCCCACGAAGCCATCGCCGAGCTACTGCGTGTGCAAGTCACCGCACTGGATACTCTGAAGAAAAAACTCGGTACACCGCTGGGTCGCCAGAGCAAAGGCCAGCCGCAGCCATTCCAGGCGGACGCATGGCGTAGCCAATCATCCCTGAGCAGCCTCGAAGCAAGTCTGGGAAGCGCCCAGACGGTGTGGGCCGGCGTGGACAACAAAGGTCTGCGTGGACTGTTGCCCGCCGAGCAGAAACCGCTGGCAGACAAGATCGACGCTGCTTACGCTGCCAGTCGCAAACTGCTGTCGGAGCTCAAGCCGCCGCTCGCCGATTTGCTGGCCAGCGAAGAGGGTCGCCAACAGTTGAACGCCTTCTACGACAGCCTCAACGTCGTGCATCGTCTGCATGAAGGCGAATTGGCCAAGGCGCTGGGCATCCAGTTGGGCTTCAACGCCAACGACGGCGACTGACCGGGAGATCACGATGATGTTGCGACGCCAGGCCCTGGCACTCGGAAGCCTGTTGCTCAGCGCCTGCACCTTGGGCGGCTGGACACTGTTCCGGCAGAAAGGCCAAAGCCCGCTGCTGTTGTCCGCGCGCGACGATGGCGACGGGCAGCATTACGCCGTGGGTTATCGTCTGGATGGCCAGCAGGTGTTTGCGACGCAGGTCGGCCAACGCTGCCACGACATCATCAATCATCCGACGCTGAGTCTGGCGCTGTTCGTCGCCCGTCGGCCGGGCACAGAAAGCTATCTGATCGACCTGAATGACGGGCGCTTGCTGCAAACCATTCACTCGCAGCCTGACCGACATTTCTACGGCCATGCGGTGATCCACAGCAGTGGCGAATGGCTGTACACCACCGAGAATGACACCACTGATCCAGGACGTGGATTGCTTGGTGTGTATCGGTTTGTCGACGAGCGTCTGGTGCATACCGGAGAAATTTCTACCCATGGCATCGGCCCGCATCAGGTGTCATGGATGCCGGACGGCGAAACATTAGTGGTGGCCAATGGCGGAATCCGGACAGAGGCCGAGAGCCGCGTCGAGATGAACCTGAATGCCATGCAGCCCAGCCTGGTCCTGATGCAGCGCGACGGCACGTTGCTGAGCAAGGAAACCCTGGCGCAACCCATGAACAGCGTTCGTCACTTGGGTATTGCCAGCGACGGCACCATCGTTTCCGGTCAGCAATTCATGGGCGACGCTCACGAATCCTCGGAGCTGCTGGCAATCAAACGTCCGGGCCAGCCATTTGTGGCTTTTCCGGTACCAGAGCAGCAACTGGCGTCGATGGGGCACTACACCGCCAGCGTTGCGGTACACAGCGAATTGCGTCTGATAGCGCTCACTGCACCAAGGGGCAACCGGTTTTTCATCTGGGACATGGACAGCGGCGCAACACGCCTCGACACCGCCCTGCCCGACTGCGCTGGGGTGGGTGCGGTAAAAGATGGTTTTGTAGTGACCTCCGGGCAAGGCCGTTGCCGCTTTTACGACTGCCGCCAAAACGAGCTGCTCGCCAAGCCTCTGGAACTGCCTGCGGGGCTTTGGGATAACCATCTGCATCTGGTGTGATGCCTCGGGATTTTGTAGGAGCTGCCGAAGGCTGCGAAAGCTCTCGCCTGACACAACGCCATCGCAGCCTTCGGCAGCTCCTACAGGTCCTCTGCTAGCGACAGAGATTTCTCGGCTGTAGGAAAACTCAGCACACACTGAAAGCACGTCTTTTACTGTACCGGCCCGCACGCTCTCGCTGTAATATCCGGCAATGTCGCTCGCCGGGCTCACCCGGTTTTCTCCAAGGAAATGGATATGCTGCGTCGCCGGATGCTGATCATGCTCGGGGTTGTGTTGCTTGTAGTGCTGCTGCTTGCGGCCTACAAGGCGTTTTCTGTCTATCAGCAGATTCAACAGTTCACGGCCCCCAAACCACCTATCAGTGTCGCTGTTGCGACCGCCAGCGAACGGCCTTGGCAGAACCGTCTGCCCGCCATCGGCTCACTCAAGGCATTGCAGGGTGTGGACTTGAGTCTGGAGATCGCGGGGACGGTCAAGACCGTGCAGTTTGAGTCAGGGCAAAAAGTCCGTACCGGGCAACCTCTGTTGCAACTGGACAGCGACGTCGAAAAAGCCCTGCTGGGTACCGCTGAAGCTGATCTGGGACTGGCCCAAGTCGAGTACGGCCGCGGTAGCCGACTGGTAGGCGACCAGGCCATCTCCAAAGGCGATTTCGACAAGCTTGCAGCCCAGTTCAAAAAAGCCAGTGCCACCGTCGCCCAGCTCAACGCCTCATTGGCGAAGAAACGCATTCTGGCGCCCTTCAGCGGCACGATCGGTATTCGCCAGGTGGATGTGGGGGATTACCTCGCAAGCGGAACCGTGATTGCTACGTTGCAAGATTTGAGCAGCCTGTACGTGGACTTCAATGTGCCGGAACAGGCGCTGCCAAAACTGACAGTCGGGCAAACAGCACTGGTGAACGTAGCGGCCTACCCGAACCAGAGTTTCGAAGCCACGATCAGCGCGATCAATCCCAAGGTCGACGAGGCCACGCGCAACGTGCTGATTCGCGCCACCTTGCCCAATCCTCAGAGCACCTTGCTCCCCGGCATGTTCGCCAATCTGCAGGTGCTGTTGCCCGGGCCGAAAACTCAGGTGGTGATTCCCGAAAGCGCCATCACCTATACGCTTTATGGCAACTCGGTTTACGTCGTCGTGCCGAAGAAAAATTCCGAAGGTGCGCCCGAGAAGGACGCTAAAGGTGAGCAGCAGTTGATTGTGGATCGTCGTTTTGTCGAGACCGGCGAGCGTCGCGACGGACTGGTCATTATCAACAAGGGACTCAAGGCGGGTGAACAAGTGGTCAGCGGCGGGCAATTGAAACTGGATGCCGGTGCACACGTCGCCATCAGTGCAGATCAGACCCTGCAAGCCGAACAGAACAGCCAGCCACAGGTTGACTGATCAAGGAATACTCATGGCTTTTACAGATCCATTCATTCGTCGCCCAGTCCTCGCCACGGTCGTCAGCCTGCTGATCGTACTGCTGGGTTTTCAGGCCTTCAGCAAGCTAACCATTCGCCAGTATCCGCAGATGGAAAATGCCCTGATCACGGTCACCACGGCCTACCCCGGTGCCAACGCCGAAACCATCCAGGGCTACATCACTCAACCCTTGCAGCAAAGTCTGGCCAGCGCCGAGGGCATTGACTACATGACGTCGGTGAGTCGGCAGAATTTTTCGGTGATTTCCATCTACGCGCGGATCGGTGCCGACAGCGACCGGCTGTTCACTGAGTTGCTGGCCAAGGCCAACGAAGTAAAGAACAAATTACCTCAGGATTCTGAAGATCCGGTACTGAGCAAGGAAGCCGCCGATGCGTCGGCCCTGATGTACGTCAGTTTCTACAGCTCTGAACTGAGTAACCCGCAGATCACCGACTACCTGTCGCGTGTCATACAACCCAAGCTTGCAACGCTACCGGGCATGGCAGAAGCACAGATCCTTGGCAATCAAGTGTTCGCTATGCGGCTGTGGCTGGATCCGGTAAGGCTCGCAGGCTTTGGCCTGACCGCCGCTGACGTGACCAATGCCGTGCGCCGCTACAACTTTCTCGCCGCTGCCGGTGAAGTCAAAGGCGAGTATGTAGTCACCAGCATCAATGCGACCACTGAACTGAAATCCGCCCAGGACTTCGCAGCCATTCCGCTCAAGACCGCAGGCGACAGCCGGGTTTTGCTCGGTGATGTGGCGCGGGTGGAAATGGGCGCAGAAAACTACGACACCGTCAGCTCTTTCGACGGCACACCGTCGGTGTATATCGGGATCAAAGGCACACCCAGCTCCAACCCTCTGGATGTCATCAAAGAGGTACGGCGCATCATGCCGGAGCTGGAAGGTCAGCTGCCGCCCAACCTGAAGGTTTCCATCGCCTACGACGCAACGCTGTTCATTCAAGCTTCCATCAACGAGGTGGTTAAAACCCTGATCGAAGCAGTGCTGATCGTCATCGTCGTGGTGTTTCTGTTTCTCGGGGCTCTGCGCTCAGTGATGATCCCAGTCATCACTATTCCCCTGTCGATGATCGGTGTGCTGTTTTTCATGCAACTGATGGGCTACTCCATCAACTTGCTCACACTGCTGGCGATGGTGCTGGCAATCGGGCTGGTGGTGGACGACGCAATCGTCGTCGTCGAAAATATTCACCGGCACATCGAAGAGGGAAAAACGCCCTTCGATGCCGCTATAGAGGGTGCCAGGGAAATAGCCATGCCGGTGGTATCAATGACTGTCACCCTGGCAGCGGTTTATGCCCCTATCGGCTTTCTGGAAGGATTGACCGGCGCACTGTTCAAGGAGTTCGCTCTTACCCTGGCAGGCGCAGTGGTGATCTCGGGTGTAGTTGCCCTGACCCTTTCGCCCATGATGTGCGCCCTGCTCCTGCGTCGCGACGAGAACCCCAGTGGCCTTTCACACAAGCTCGATCAGGCATTCGAGAGGCTGAAGCGGCGTTACCAGCGGATGCTGCACGGCACCCTGGACACACGTCCGGTCGTACTGGTCTTCGCAGTTATTGTGCTCTGCCTGATTCCGGTGCTGCTCAAGTTCACTAAATCAGAGCTCGCTCCCGACGAGGATCAAGGCATCATTTTCATGATGGCGACGTCACCGCAGCCCACCAACCTGAACTACATCAACACCTATACCGACCAGTTCATCAAGATCTTCAAGGAGTTCCCCGAGTACTACTCCTCGTTCCAGATCAATGGATTCAATGGTGTGCAGACGGGCATAGGCGGTTTCCTGCTCAAACCATGGGACGAGCGCAACCGCACGCAGATGGAGATCCTCCCCGAGGTCCAGGCACGACTGGCAGACATCAGCGGTTTGCAGATTTTCGGCTTCAATCTGCCATCGCTCCCAGGCACCGGCGAAGGCCTGCCTTTCCAGTTCGTGGTTAATACCGCGAACGACTATGCGTCGTTATTGCAGGTCGTCGAACGAATCAAGGCGCGGGCAAACGAGTCTGGCAAATTTGCGTTCCTCGACATCGACCTTGCCTTCGACAAGCCCGAAGTTGTCGTCGACATCGACCGTGCAAAGGCTGCACAAATGGGCGTCTCCATGCAGGACCTCGGAGGCACCCTGGCTACCCTCCTGGGCGAACAGGAAATCAACCGGTTTACCATCGAAGGCCGTAGCTACAAGGTTATTGCTCAGGTCGAGCGTCCTTATCGTGACAACCCCGGCTGGCTCAACAACTATTACGTGAAGAGCAGCGATGGCCAGCTACTGGCCCTTTCGACGCTGATCAAGGTGACCGACCGGGCCCGCCCTCGGCAATTGAATCAGTTTCAGCAACTGAACTCGGCGATCATTCAGGGTTTCCCCATCGTCAGCATGGGCGAAGCCATCGAAACAGTCCGGCAGATCGCCAGTGAGGAAGCCCCGCCCGGTTATGCCTACGACTACGCAGGCGCGTCCAGGCAATACGTGCAGGAAGGCAGCGCCTTGTGGGTCACCTTTGCCATGGCACTGGCGATTATTTTTCTGGTGCTGGCCGCCCAGTTCGAAAGCTTCCGCGACCCACTGGTGATTCTGGTCACGGTTCCGCTGTCGATTTGCGGGGCTTTGATCCCGCTGTTCCTCGGCCTGTCGAGCATGAACATCTATACCCAGGTGGGGCTGGTGACGCTGATAGGCCTGATCAGCAAACACGGCATCCTGATCGTCGAGTTCGCCAATCAGCTACGTCGCGAGAAGGGCCTGTCGATTCGCGCAGCAGTTGAGGAAGCGGCGGCTATTCGTCTGCGTCCGGTCTTGATGACGACAGCCGCCATGGTCTTCGGCATGGTGCCACTGATCCTGGCAACCGGCGCCGGGGCTGTCAGCCGCTTTGATATCGGTATGGTCATCGCCACCGGGATGTCGGTCGGGACTTTATTCACCTTGTTCGTACTGCCTTGTGTTTACACCTTGCTCGCAGCACCTGATAAAGCGCCCGTGACCGGTCCTGAATCAGAACCCCATACGGGCTAACCCCGGACACAACAAGGCCCCAATCAAGGGGCCTTAAAGTCGATGTCGCGAAAGCTGTTAACGCTAACGCGCCGTTCCCGAGCCTTGAGCCAAGCCGAACATCAGGAGCAACAGATCATGACTTGGGCTTACCGCATCATGAGTTTTCGCTATCCGTGGTAACGGACAATGTCCTTCGCCATGCAACGCGCTCAAAACCTTTGTTCCAGGTTCAACCCAAGCGGCCATGGCGACGGAAGTGACCACCAGCGCACCTAGAATGAACAAACCTCGTGCCAGTTCTAGTTTCATTAGTCTAAACCCTTGATAGCGCTGCCAAACGCTGCCTCGTAAAAGTAGACCAACTTCTGCCAATCTGTTGATGAGAACGACGAGTGGCGGCGCAACTGTCTGAGGTCATGACGGGCGGCAGCGACGGGAGTCAAACGGCGTCGACACTTCTCCAGATCGAGCAACGCAATTTCAGCTTTGGCATCTGCACCTTCGCCGACGATGCGAACGAATACATGCTTGATATAAAGACAGCCGTGCTGCCAACGCCCCAAATGCATGCGTGCCAGATTGCTGGCCAGTTCCTGGAGCACTTGATCATGCAGGGCCTCGCCATACTGCTCCCGGCCACCCGCGGCATACCAGTTATCAAGTTCGACATAGCCATCAAGCGCAGCGGTGACCAGCAGGGCACGCCACTCCTTGCTTTGATCGCGCTGCGCCCCACAGAAAATCAGCTTGGGAACGTTGACATTAAGCTCGCTCAAGCCCTGGATGGCGTCGCGCTCACGCAACACAGTCGGTCGCCCAAACGGGTGCAGCCAGCTGCGATAGATATGCCCGACCTGCCGCTTGACGTAAATCAGGCGACCATTATCGTCAAGCACTCGTTGTACACCGCTTTCGCCACCACGGCGCTGGTTGGGTTCTTCAACCCATTCTCCGTGCTGCGTCCAGAAAAAATCAAAACGCTCATCCTTTGAAACCGTGGGCTCCACAGCAACTTGCACGCCCATCTTGTTACCTCTTGCGCAATAGGTACACACGCCACATGGCGTACGTCGGTAAAAAATCCAACCGCTCCTGAATACGAAATCCCGCCTGTTCAAACTCGGCCTCGACAGTAGCGGCCGGTAACACAAAGCGATTCTGGTAACTATCCTGCCCATTTTTCGCGATGCGCTGCTTGTCGAGACGCTTGCGTTTCCATGCTTTGAAATTGCCATCCACCCAGAGTGAAACAATCACACTGTCACGTGTAACACGCTGAAACTCCTTTAACAGAGCGAGGCGATGATCGGCTTGGCCGACGTGGTGCAGCAGCCGCATACAGAAAATGCTGTCCACGGCGTTATCAGGCAGGTCTATGTCGAATGCAGATGTCTGCAAGGGTTGTACCCGTTTCACCACTTCTGCTGGCTGAGCAGCACAAGCAGTCTTGAGCATGTCTGCCGAGTTGTCTGCACCGATGATCATCCGGTTCGATTTTTCTGCCAGCAATGGCCAGAAACGACCTGCGCCGCAGGGCAGATCAAGCACTAACCCGGGGTCCCCCGCACGATGCAAAGCAGTCCTTGCCAATTGCTCATCGCGCCAATGAGACAAGCGGCGGGACAGATTGTCCTTATGCTTTTGCAAATATTGTTGGGCATGGTCCTTGTCGTACTTGCGTGAGAACTCAAGTTCAATTCGCTTGCTCATGAGGGGCACCTTCTGATCTGGATGCCGGCCAAGATAGACAGCACGTTGTGATCTTCAGGTCATGCTTATGTGAAAAAAGCGTTGGAGGAATATCGAGATGTTTCCAGATACGTCAATGACTTAGCAGTCTTGATGATGAGTGATTCGCGGATGTGTCAGATTTGTCTCGAAATCGAAACACAGAGGTGTAGGACCGGTGAATATTTTATCTTCCGCTACTTCTTGAGCTTCACGCTAAAACGACAACCGTTAGGCTCCATCGGGCTTAAACTGACGCTCCAGCCCTGGTTCTCGCAGATCCGCTGGACGAGTGACAGGCCCAGGCCAAGACCTTCGCCGCGCTGTTCATTGCCCCGCACGAAAGGCTCGAACATGGCTTCTCGCTTCTCCTCCGGTATTCCGACACCGCTGTCCTCTACCAGAAATCCTTCCTGCTGCAATGTCAGAGTGATGAATCCCTGATCGGTGTAGTGCAAGGCATTGCGCAGTAGGTTGCCCATGACCGCGTGCAGGAAAGTCGAGTTATAGAGGATCCCGGAAGGCTCATTTGAGCCGATCGATCGAACAGTCAGTTGCAGCCCTTTGCTTTCGATAGGGTCACGCCAGAGTGCGATCAGGTCTTCAGCAACGCTCTCCAGTGACACCCTGGGGACCATGTTGGCGTCTTCACGTTGCGTGCGGGCCAACATGAGAAAGGTCTGCACGAGGTCACGCATCTCTTCGCAAGCCCTCGCAATCCGCTCGACCTGCGCCCTCGCCCGGGTATCAAGCGCCGGGTTGTCCAGCAGCAACTCGCAGGAGCTGGCCAGCACCATCAACGGGGTTCTTAGCTCATGGCTAACGTCGCTGGTGAACATACGCTCGCGAGTCAGCGCCTGACGCAGGCGCCCCAGTGTTGCGTCGAAAGCGACAGCCAGTTCGCCTACTTCGTCAGCGGCGTAATCAGGTGCCAACGGTGGCGCCAGCCCGAGTAGCTGATCGCGATGGCGTACCTGGCGGGCCAATCGAACAACAGGCGCCATGACCCGCCGAGCCAACACCCAACCCAGAAACACTGCCAGGCCTAAAGCAAGCACGAACCCCACCAGCACGACTGCGAACAGGACCCGCTCGCGCTCTTCAAAATCGCTCTGGTCCTGGAGTAATGCGTAGCGCCGACCATCTACCACTTCGACCATGGCGTGATAGGACAGCGGGCCGCGAAATACTTCATGGAAGCCGGGATCAAGATGCCTGAGGTCGCTGGGTATATCGAAATCGCCGGGGCCGCCGCTGAAATAGAAAAGCTGATCAGGCTCCGGACGGTGACTCCAGTCGCTGACACTGTCGAGCAATAGTAAACGGTGCAGGTCGCCGCCCAGGCCAGCTGAAATCAGTTTCTCTTCTACCAGGTGGACAGTCGCCACGATCCCCATGGCAAAGGAGCCTGCCACCAACGCGCTCATCAACGCGAAAGCGATGATGATGCGTTGAGCAAGGCTCTGCTTAAACTCCATCCCGGCCCTCGGCCAGGCGGTAACCGACACCGTGCACGGTTTGCAGCAGTGGTTTGTCAAAAGGCTTGTCGATGACCTGACGCAACTGGTGCACGTGGCTGCGCAGGCTGTCGCTGTCCGGGCAATCATCACCCCACAAGGCCTCTTCCAGTACTTCGCGACGCAGTACGTGCGGACTTTTCTGCATCAAAACGGCGAGCAGCTTGAGGCCGACCGGGTTGAGCTTGAGTAGACGACCTTCACGGGTTACTTCCAGCGTATCGAGGTCGTACACCAGTTCGGCGACTTGCAGGGTGCGTCGCCCGCCTCCCTGGGCGCGGCGCAATACTGCTTCGATGCGAGCCGCCAGCTCAGACAAGGCGAAGGGTTTGAGCAGGTAGTCGTCAGCGCCTGAGCGGAAGCCTTGCAGGCGATCGTCCAGTTGGTCACGAGCGGTCAGCATGATGACCGGGGTGTCGCGGCGCGCATCTTCACGAAGGCGTTTGCAGAGGGTGTAGCCATCGATGCCAGGCAGCATGATGTCGAGCACGATGAGGTCGTAATGTTCGGTTGCCGCCAGATGTAATCCGGAGAGGCCATCCTGTGCACAATCGACGGTATAGCCTTTCATGCCGAGATAATCGGCAAGGTTGGCCAGGATGTCCCGGTTGTCTTCTACAAGAAGAATTCGCATGTGCACGCCCTCCATCAGCAATAGGCTGGCGCAGCTTAAGGCCTATAGGGGGCAAGAGCCAGATAGGGTTAGGTATTTTTGTGATCGAGTGGCAGCAACAACATTCTCACTGCTGCTGAATTCTGGTTTCGCCCTGACGGTCGACCCCCTTTGTTTCGGCAAAGGGGGGAAACCATTTATCGCTGACGTGCGGCCCCCGCTTCGCGGAGGTACCTTCGACTCCGGTGCCGTGGTGTGGGCACGCGCCGACGGGCCATCCATGGCCCAACGGCGCTCGCTCGGCATCCATGCCGAGCGACCCACACCACAACACCTACGCTCAGCCTTCCGACGCTCGTTTAGTGGCGTACTTGATATTCGTTTATGGCGATACTTCGTTGAAGCAAAAGCAAAAGCAAAAGCAAAGTTTCGGCTGCACGCGCTAGCCATAAAAAAACCCCGCACAAGGCGGGGTTCTTTTATGGGGTACAGCTAAAGGGTGAAGCTGGCTTACATCATGCCGCCCATACCACCCATGCCGCCCATGTCTGGCATGCCGCCGCCAGCTGGTGCTTTGTCGTCCGGAGCGTCTGCGATCATGGCTTCGGTGGTGATCATCAGGCTGGCGATGGAGGACGCAGCCTGCAGAGCAGAACGAGTCACTTTAGCCGGGTCCAGGATGCCCATTTCGATCATGTCGCCGTATTCGCCGGTAGCAGCGTTGTAACCGAAGTTACCCGAACCCTGCTTGACCTTGTCGACTACAACGCTTGGCTCGTCACCGGAGTTGGCAACGATCTGGCGCAGTGGAGCTTCTACAGCGCGACGCAGCAGAGCGATACCGACGTTCTGATCGGCGTTGTCGCCTTTCAGTTCGGCGATTGCTTGCAGGGAGCGAACCAGCGCTACGCCACCGCCAGGTACCACGCCTTCTTCAACGGCTGCACGAGTAGCGTGCAGGGCGTCTTCAACGCGGGCTTTCTTCTCTTTCATTTCAACTTCGGAACCAGCGCCGACCTTGATTACCGCAACGCCGCCGGACAGCTTGGCCAGACGCTCTTGCAGTTTTTCTTTGTCGTAGTCCGAAGTGGTGTCACCGATCTGCTGACGAATCTGCGAGATGCGACCGTCGATGTCAGTGCGAACGCCAGCACCGTCGATGATGGTGGTGTTTTCTTTGTTCAGCACAACGCGCTTGGCATTACCCAGGTGTTCCAGGGTAGTGGTTTCCAGGCTCAGGCCGATTTCTTCGGAGATAACGGTACCGCCAGTAAGGACAGCGATGTCCTGCAGCATTGCCTTGCGACGGTCGCCGAAGCCTGGAGCCTTGACGGCTGCAACTTTGACGATGCCACGCATGTTGTTCACAACCAGAGTCGCCAGGGCTTCGCCTTCAACGTCTTCAGCAACGATCAACAGCGGACGGCCAGCTTTGGCCACTGCTTCCAGAACGGGCAGCATTTCGCGGATATTCGAGATTTTCTTGTCAACCAGCAGGATCAGCGGGCTGTCCAGCTCGGCAACCATGGTGTCCGGCTTGTTGATGAAGTACGGGGACAGGTAGCCACGGTCAAACTGCATGCCTTCAACAACGGACAGTTCGTTTTCCAGACCAGTGCCTTCTTCAACGGTGATAACGCCGTCTTTGGTCACTTTTTCCATGGCTTCAGCAATGATATCGCCGATGGAATTGTCGGAGTTCGCAGAGATAGTCCCTACCTGAGCGATAGCCTTGGTGTCGGTGCAAGGCTTGGACAGTTTTTTCAGTTCAGCAACGATGGCGATGGTCGCCTTGTCGATGCCGCGCTTGAGGTCCATCGGGTTCATGCCGGCAGCGACGGCTTTCAGGCCTTCGTTGACGATAGCCTGAGCCAGAACGGTTGCAGTGGTAGTACCGTCACCAGCGTCATCGTTTGCACGGGAAGCAACGTCTTTGACCAGCTGCGCGCCCATGTTTTCGAAACGGTCTTTCAGTTCGATTTCTTTGGCAACCGAAACGCCGTCTTTGGTGATCAGAGGAGCGCCGAAGCTCTTCTCGATGATGACGTTACGGCCTTTTGGGCCCAGGGTTGCTTTTACTGCGTCAGCCAGGACGTTGACACCGGCGAGCATTTTTTTACGGCCAGAATCGCCGAATTTAACTTCTTTAGCAGCCATGATCGATCTTCCTTAAATACTTTGAGTAGTAACGGAAACTAGTGGGGTGACTCAGGCTTCGACGACCGCGAGAATTTCGTTCTCGCTCATCACCAGCAGGTCTTCGCCATCTACTTTCACAGTGTTGCTGCCGGAGTACGGGCCAAACACCACTTTGTCACCCACTTTCACGGCCAGCGCACGTACTTCACCGTTGTCCAGCACACGGCCGGTACCAACAGCGAGGATCTCGCCACGGTTTGGCTTTTCAGCAGCCGAACCTGGCAGAACGATACCGCCAGCAGTTTTGGATTCTTCTTCGCTGCGACGGATTACGACGCGGTCATGCAGAGGACGAAGCTTCATTGTCGATCTCCTAATTATGGTTTTTGAGCGACCGGTGATCACACCAGTCGGTTAAAACATCCGGCGTTGCCGGTTACGGTTCGACGAGCGAACCGCAGAATACGGTCTGGCGAAATGGCCAGAAACCTTGCGGTGACCCATACATAAGGGCGGGCATGGTGATTACAAGGCCAGCCACTGAATTTTTTTGTTGAAAGTTACCGCGACACAAAACGCACGCGGCACCCTGAGGTGCCGCGCAGCGGGGCTATGGACGGGATTATTTGTCGCGATGCTCGAACTCGCCTTCGATCACATCCGGTTCGCGAGTCGGAGGGTGGATCGCCCCCGGACGGCCCGGATCGTTGCTCGCCGGCATGTCCTCTGCGAAAGCACGCTGGCGGATAGCCTGCTCTTCAGCACGTTTGCGCATGGTGTTGACCAGCACACGACGTGTAACAGGCAACAGGCAGATCACGCCAAGGATGTCACTGATAAAGCCCGGCAACAGAAGAAGCCCGCCACCGACGGCAATCATCAAACCCTCAAGCATCTGCTGGGCAGGCAACTCGCCACGCGACAGGCTTTCGCGCGCGCGCATGGCAGTAGCAAACCCGGCAACCCGGATAACGAACAGGCCCAACAGCGAAGTTGCGACCACCATCAGGAATGTCGGAAAGAAGCCGATCGACATGCCCACCCGTACCAGAACGAACAGCTCCAGTACCGGAAAAAGAAGGAACAGCAGTAGAAAAACACGCATCAATTGAATTCCTCAACGCAAGAATGCCTTGCAGTAGACCCTACGTGACGTCATCAAAGCGTGAATTCAAGCCTCCTGACTATCACGAGTGGGCCATTTTTCCGCGTGAGCCAGCTGAACCAAGGCTTCGCGGACTTGTTTCGGTGTATTACAGGGCTCACTGAAAGCCAGCCAGTATAGGCTCTGACCGATGCGCAGGTGCATGCCTTCGCTGTCGATACCTGCCAACTGTGCCGCTTCGCCTTGTGGCAGACCGGTGAGCTGTACGTAGTGGGCAATCGCGTTGGCATGGTCAGCATTCATGTGCTCGACCATGCTGGCTTCGGCGGAACCCGCAAACGGATTCGCCAGCTCAACATGATCCAGCCAGTGAATTGCACCGAAGCCGCCGATAAAGCGATAGCGCACCGGCACCAACACCCAGAAATCGAAATCATGGGCGGTGTGATAGCTCTGCGCTTCGGGGAAAAAACGGTAATAGCGCTGAGCCGCTCTTTCGATAGCGTCCGGCTCAACAAGCTTTTGGGCCTCCGCCATGACCGTCACGCGCCCGCTCGCCTGAACGTCGTCAGCCTTGCGCTCGCCCACCAACAGCGAGCATTTAGCGTCTTTGCCCAGGTTGTGGGTGTGCTGAGCAATGCGGCTGATCAGAATCAGCGGTCGTCCCTGGTCATCAAGGCAATACGGTACCGAAGAACCAAAAGGGAAACCCGGCATGGATTTGGAGTGCGTGGACAGCACGCCTCTGTATTCCTTGAGCAGCAGCTCCCGCGCCTGCTTGATGGCCTTAACACTCATCTGATGACTCCTCGTAACGAACCTGTCGACAATCGACGCACGTATAAATAAAGCTGAATAATAATCAGCTGTGATTGGGCACGTGCACAGGTTTGAAAGACAAGTTAATAATTATTACGATCAGCTTTTTTGCAGTTCTTGGGGGGGGAGTTGCGTGCCGAGGCTGGCGTTGACCGTGGAACCGAACTTATTCGCGAAAACTGTATTTTCAGGCGATACACAGGCTGTGGATTCACCAGCCCTTTCGCGAATGAATTCGCTCCCACGGGTTTGTGGCGCACCACACAATTTCTCTCCCGCCGAGCGGGAGATATCTGAAAACAGGCTTGCCAGCCGTTACCAGGTCACACCAAAACCGGCGGTGTAGCGGGTTTTATCCAGATCGCCATCGTCAGAGCCGCTGATGACGTTTTTCTCGGCTTTCAGGTTCAACGAAGCCCAGTCAGTGACTTTGTAACGCAGCCCGACTTCTGCATCGAGGGCGTAGTCAGCAACGTTGCTCAACGGCCTGCCTAGCTCACCGTTGGTAAAGAATTCAACTTTTTTACCGATCAGGAAGCGGTTGTAGTCCCACGTACCCGCCACGGAATAAAAGTTTTCCTTGTTCCCATTGGAGAACTCGTAATCAGTGCGGTTAAGCAGAGCGCCGAGCTTGAAAGCGCCCAACTCGTCATCCCAGAACTGGTAGCCAGGACCCGTACCCACAACACGCTGACGGCTCAGGTCTTCCACTTTGTCGCGCTTGTAGCTGATCCGGCCATCCCAGAAAAATTTCTCGGTCAGGAAGCGGTCGATGGAGTACTCGGCACTCCAGTTGTCGGTGCTGACCACATCGTCCTGAGTCTCGCGGTTGTAATCGCCTTTGGCGTTATGCCGCCATTGACCATGACGAGCCGAGGTCTTGAAGGCCAGGTTGTAGTCGTCGGTATCGTTCTCGGCCTTCTGGAAGTCCATTGCCAGATCGACGTTACCTTTCCATACCAGATCAGTGATGACCGGCTTGGGCTTGAGGATCTGCTGAATGCTGGCCAACTCGACGGTTTTCGGCGCTTCGCCATTGGTCAGCGTGACTTTGCCGTCATCCGACGCTTGCAGCGACTTCGCAATCTCACCCTGATACTGATCCTGCTTGACCATCAACTGCTGGTCACTCTCCAGGGTTTTGACCTGTTTCCAGTCCACAGGGATTGCGCCCCCATAGGAGGTCTCGATCAGCAGTTTGCCGCCGTCGAACAGCTTGATGGTACCGGTGATCTTGTCGCCGTTCTTCAACCAGACGGTGTCGGCGAGCAAAGGAGTGGCGGCGATGGAGGCAGCGAGGAACAGCAGAGTTCTGGTCAGCATAAGCAACTAGGAGGCTCAGTTAGCGGAAAATCGGGCATCATCTGTGAAGATGACGTCAAGGCAATCGAAGACCGCCGCGGACACAGAAAACACAGACCGTGGGATTTTTCTGTAGTTCAAAACCCGGACAGCCGCCCATCTATAAAAAAGCTATAAACAGGCCTATAAACAGGAGGGAAAGAGTGACCAGCGAGCAACGGCATTCCGCGGATCCGACGGGTATGGACGCGGCACAGGCCCGGCGTACAGCGCTGTACCTTACGCTCAATCAGGTACCGGAAGGGAAAGTTGTCACTTACGGGCAGCTAGCCGAACTGGCAGGCCTTGGCCGCGCTGCGCGCTGGGTCGGCCGGACACTGAGCCAGTTGCCGGACGGCAGCTCACTGCCGTGGCACCGCGTGATAGGTGCTGGTGGCAAGGTCAGTTTGCCAGTCGGGACGGCTTCAGGCGACGAACAGCGTGCCCGTTTACGCGCTGAAGGCATCCTTGTGGAGAACAATCGGGTAGATATCCGGCGTCATGGCTGGCGTCCGATAGAGCACTGCGGTTAGAGTGCGCCCTTTGTTTTCGTAACCTGAGGCAGACTCCAGCCCATGCCCCGTAAAACCTGGCGCGCCGCGCTCGCCGCATATGCCAGCCCCTCGACGTTAGTGCTGTTGTTGCTCGGATTCGCTGCGGGCATGCCCTACATGTTGGTGTTCTCTACTCTGTCGGTCTGGTTGCGTGAAGCCGGTGTCGCCCGTGAAACCATCGGCTATGCCAGCCTGATCGGGCTCGCCTACGCCTTTAAGTGGGTGTGGTCGCCGCTTCTCGACCAATGGCGCCTGCCGCTGCTGGGCAAGCTGGGTCGACGTCGCTCCTGGCTCGTGCTGTCGCAGAGTCTGGTAATTCTGGGCCTCATCGGCATGGGATTCTGCGATCCGCAGCAGCACTTGTCCTGGCTGATCGCGATCGCTGTTGTGGTGGCTTTTTCATCCGCCACGCAAGACATCGCTATCGATGCCTATCGCCTGGAAATTGCCAACGATACCCAGCAAGCAGCCCTCGCAGCCAGCTACATGTCTGGCTACCGCGTGGCTGCGCTGCTAGCCACGGCGGGCGCGCTGTATTTCGCTGAAGGCTTTGGCTCCACCGGTTTCGCCTACAAACACTCGGCATGGACAGGCACGTATGTGCTGTTCGGTCTGCTGATGCTGCCAGCCTTGATCACTACCCTGATCATGCGCGAGCCTCCCGTGGCGCTGCGCACCCAGCTGTCGGCGGCTCGCTATGGCTTCGCGCACCAACTGGCCTCTGTGTTCGTCTTGATCGTGCTGCTGGTGTCGGTCCCGGCCATGTTCACCCAGCTCTACAACACAGACTTCGCCAGCGTGCTGTTTCAGAACGCCAGCTGGACTGACTTGCTGATGGAAGACCGCGCCTTCCTGCGCGCCATTCTCTACATCGTACTGACGGTCGCGTGCCTGTCTTCAATGGGCCGACGCGGCCTGGCGCCGGTATTGACGCCCATCAACGACTTCATCCTGCGTTATCGCTGGCAAGCGTTCCTGTTGCTCGGGCTGATCGCAACCTATCGAATGTCAGACACGGTCATGGGCGTAATGGCCAACGTGTTTTACATCGATCAGGGCTTTACCAAGGATCAGATCGCCAGTGTCAGCAAGATCTTCGGCCTGATCATGACGCTGCTGGGCGCAGGTTTTGGCGGATTGCTGATCGTGCGCTTTGGCATCATGCCGATCCTTTTTATTGGTGGTCTGACGTCTGCAGCTACCAACCTGCTGTTCCTGATGCTGGCCGATATGGGGCCGAACCTGAAGATGCTGGTGCTGACCATTTCGCTGGACAATTTCAGCTCTGGATTGGCGACTTCAGCGTTCGTGGCGTATCTATCAAGCCTGACCAACCTCAAATTCTCGGCAACCCAATACGCGCTGCTCAGCTCGATCATGCTGCTGCTGCCGCGTTTGCTGGGAGGTTATTCGGGGGTCGTTGTGGAGAAATATGGCTATCACAACTTCTTCCTGATCACCGCACTGTTGGGTGTTCCGACGCTGATCATGATCATCTTGCAGTGGAGCAAGGAGATCCGCCAGGACAAGGCGGCTGAGGCGCTTGAGGCGGAGAAGCCCTCACAAGAACAACTTTAAGGCTGCAACGCTGAATCTGTAGGAGCTGCCGAAGGCTGCGATGGCGGCGTGTCAGCCAGAATGCTTTCGCAGCCTTCGGCAGCTCCTACAAAATCATAGGTTAATTACTGCGGTGCCGGAGAATCCTGAACCACGCGAATCACTCGCTGCGGGAACGGAATATCAATGTTGGCAGCACGCAAACGGTCGCGGGCTTCAGCATTGAAGCGGTTCGACACATCGCCAAAATCACCGGTCTTGACCCATACACGCAGCGAAACAGTGATCGAGCTATCACCCAGCGCAGCCACCACGGCCTGCGGCGCAGGGTCCTGCAAGACCCGAGGATCGTCTGCCATGTCCATCAGGACCTGCAACGCCTGCTTCAGGTCAGCCTCGTAATCAACGCCCACATCAAAGGTGATCTTGCGGGTCGGCTGACGATTGGTGTTGGTGATAATCCCGTTGGACAGGTTGCCGTTCGGCAAGATGACCGTCTTGTTATCACCGGTCCGCACCACCGTATGGAAAATCTGGATACTGTCGACCGTACCCGCAATGCCTTGGGCTTCGATCCAGTCGCCGATACGGAATGGGCGGAAAAGCAGAATCAGCACGCCACCTGCGAAGTTCGCCAGGCTGCCTTGCAAGGCCAGACCGATGGCCAGACCCGCAGCACCGATAGCGGCGACAAACGAGGTAGTTTCCACGCCAATCATCGACGCAACACTGACGATCAGCAGAATCTTCAGAATGATGTTGGCCAGACTGCTGATAAAGCCCTGCAATGCCAGGTCAGCATTGCGCAGCGCCAATAGCGCGCCCACTTTGGTGGTCAGGCGGTTGATCAGCCACCAACCGATGGTCAGGGTAACCAGGGCCAACAGCACGCGGCTGCCGTATTCCATGATCATTGGAATCCAGGCCTGAGAGGCCTTTACCAGATGATCCACTTCGGCATTCAAATCCATCTTTATCTCCTTGCGATTCGCGAAACTGGCGGCTGAACCATCGGATCTGGTCCGATGCGTTCAACCGCTTGCACTGGCCCGCGTTCGGGGATAAGAGGTTCCCCACGCTCAGGCCGGGTGATCAGTCACGGAAGTTATTGAACTGCAGTGGCATACCAAATTCATTGGCACGCAATACGGCCATGGCTTCTTGCAGGTCATCACGCTTTTTGCCCGTGACGCGTACCTGCTCACCTTGAATGGCAGCCTGAACCTTGAGCTTGGCGTCCTTGATGTGCGCGACGATTTTCTTCGCCAGCTCTTTGTCGATGCCTTCTTTGAGCACAGCGTCCTGCTTCATCAACTTGCCGGACGCAAACGCGTCTTTGACCTCAAGGCATTTGACGTCGATCTTGCGTTTGACCAGGCATAGCTTGAGGATTTCGATCATCGCTTCAAGTTGGAACTCAGCCTCGGCAGTCAGGTTGACCGTCAGGTCCTTTTCCTTGAACTCGAACTCACCTTTGCCTTTCAAGTCGTAGCGACGGTCCAGCTCTTTGATAGCGTTGTCGACGGCATTAGTGACTTCGTGTTTATCCAGTTCGGACACTACGTCGAACGAGGGCATGTCATTTCTCCAATGGATGGCGTGTCGGAACGCCTGTCTTTGATGTGAATAAAACCCGGTTATTATAACGAGACTTTTCCCGCGTTCACTGCGAGCCTTCCATGTCGACAGCCGTTTTCTCGCTCCTGCACAGTTTTCTTCGCCTCGCAGTGACTTGCTGATGAGCGTCGTCTGGCATGTACTGGGTGCCGGAAGTCTGGGTAGCCTGTGGGCAGCGCGCCTGGCGAGGGCCGGTTTGCCAGTGCGCCTGCTAATGCGTAATGCCACGCGTCTGGCAGATTACGAGGCCAATGGCGCCACCTTGACGCTGGTAGAGCAAGGTGTCGAAAGTCGCCTGGCGATCAGCGCACAGCTCCTCGACAGTGCAGAACCCATCCAACGGCTGTTGCTGGCATGCAAGGCTTACGATGCCGAGCAGGCAGTCGCTGCTCTGGCGCAGCGGCTGGCACCTGACGCGGAAATCCTCCTGCTGCAAAACGGTTTGGGCAGTCAGGACGCGGTGGCCGCAAAGGTCCCGAAAGCCCGTTGTATCTGCGCATCCAGTACAGAAGGTGCGTTTCGCGAACGCGACTGGCGCGTGGTATTTGCCGGGCATGGTTACAACTGGCTGGGTGACCCTGCTGATCCCAGCCCTCCCGCATGGCTCAGTGAGCTGCAACAGGCTGGCATTCCCCATGAATGGACGCCGGATATTCTTACCCGGCTATGGCGCAAGCTGGCCCTGAACTGCGCGATCAATCCACTGACAGTACTTTACGACTGCCGCAACGGCGAGTTGACGCAACATCACTGTGAAGTGGCGACGCTGTGCGAGGAGTTAAGCCAACTGCTCCAGTGCTGCGGCCAACCCGAAGCTGCCGTGGATTTGCATCGTGATGTGCAACGAGTCATTCAGGCAACAGCAGCCAATTACTCATCAATGCATCAGGATGTCGTGCAACGACGCCGCACAGAAATCAGCTATTTGTTAGGTTACGCCTGCGCAGCGGCTGATCGGCATCACTGTTCTGTTCCACATTTGCAACAGCTCAAAAACAGACTGGTTCAGCACCTGACAATAAACGGCCTGCCCATCGATTAGGCTTCAGGCAAAGGCTCGCCCGGTTTGCTCAAGGGCCAGAGTGCGCGCTACCCTGAACATTCCTCATCCGTATGTGATTCGTCTCATGCCATTGCGCCAACGCCTGGAAAACCTGCCGGTCGGCCAGAAGCTACTGGCAGCCCTGCTGGTCTTGCTGACCACCGTCCTGCTGGTCGCCAATCTGACATTCATCGGTGCCGCCTATTACATCTCCCAGGAGGCCATGGCCCCTCAGGCACTGCAGACCATTGGCCGCCTGATCAGCAATCCGAACCTTGCCGAACAGGCGCTCAACTCTTCGACGAATGCCGAATCGTTGCTCAAGGAGTTGAAAAACTACGGCCCGTTGCGTGCTGCTGCGCTTTACGACACGAACGGAGAGCGCCTCGGCCAATTACAGCAGGGCGAAAAGCTCAAATTGCCCGAGCGCTTCAACGAGATCGAAGGCTGGCGCATCACAGAGTTTCGTAACACTCAATTGATCCCGGTACCAAAAGCCGGGCAGGCTCCGGGCCACCTGCTGCTGGTAGCCAGTAGCGAATTACCCACCGCGTTCTACACCGGCACCCTGACTGCCAGCCTCGGCATTCTGGTCTTCAGCGTATTGCTCTGGCTGGTCATTGCCCGACAGATTCGCCGGTTGATTACCGAACCCATTTATCAACTGGAAGAGCTGTCACGCCAGGTCACCCACGAAGAGAGTTATGCGTTGCGCGCCGCGCCGGGCAACAAGGATGAAATCGGCAGTCTCGCTGAAGCTTTCAACACCATGCTGTCGCGTATCGAGGCGCGGGAGCAGCAACTCAAACGAGCCCGGGATGACTCTCAGGAAGCATACGATCAGGCTCAAGGGCTGGCCGAAGAAACCCGGAACACCAACCGCAAGCTAGAGCTTGAGGTCAAGGTGCGTAGCAAGATCGAGAAGAAGCTCACCGGTTTCCAGAACTACCTGAACAGCATCATCGACTCGATGCCCTCGGCACTGATCGCGCTTGATGAGCAGCTGTACGTGACCCAGTGGAATCAGGAAGCCAGCGCACTGTCCGGGACACCGCTGGATGAGGCACTCAATCAGCCGATCTTCCTCGCCTTCCCGCCGATGAAAACTTTTCTGCCGCAGCTTAAACAGACGGTCGAGAATCACAGCGTCACCAAGATTGAACGGGTGACCTGGATCAAGGATGAGGAACGCCGCCATTACGCGCTGACCTTCTATCCGTTGACCGGCGGCGCAGGCCAGGGCGTGGTGATCCGGGTGGACGACATCACCCAGCGTTTGTCGCTGGAAGAAATGATGGTGCAATCCGAGAAGATGCTTTCTGTCGGAGGACTCGCCGCAGGGATGGCCCATGAGATCAATAATCCGCTGGGCGCCATTCTGCATAACGTCCAGAACATCCGGCGGCGCCTGTCAGTCGACTTGCAGAAAAATATCGAGCAGGCCGAAGCTGAAGGCATCGAACTGGAAACAGTTAATCGCTATCTGGTCAGCCGGGAAGTACCGCAGCTACTCGACGGGATCCAGCAGGCCGGTGCTCGCGCAGCAAAAATCGTTAGCCATATGCTCAGTTTCAGTCGCCTCAGCACGCGGCAGATGGCGCCTTGCGACCTTCCTGCATTGATCGATCAAGCCGTAGAGATCGCCAGCAATGACTTTGACCTGACGATCGGTTTCGACTTCAAGGGCCAAGCCATCATTCGCCAGTTCGACCCGGAACTGGGTCCGGTACCGGGGACAGCCAACGAGCTGGAGCAGGTTTTGCTGAATCTGCTCAAGAACGCCGCGCAGGCCATTCATCAGCGCCCCGAAGAGGCCGAGCCGGGGCGAATCATCCTGCGTACAAAACTCAATCCCCCCTGGGCTGAGATTCAGGTCGAAGATAACGGTATTGGTATGTCTGAACAGGTGCGCAAGCGCACGTTCGAACCGTTCTTCACCACCAAGGAAATCGGTCAGGGCACCGGGCTTGGCCTGTCGGTTTCGTATTTCATTATCACCAACAATCACAAAGGCCAGATGGAGGTGCACTCTTCTGTCGGCCAGGGCACCTGCTTCACCTTGCGCCTGCCCTTGGCAGGTAGCCAGGTGATCGTGCCTGAAGCGGTCATTTCGCCGCCATAACGGAGCATTGAGAATGGGCTTTCGCTTGTCGAAAATTTACACACGCACGGGTGACACCGGCGAAACCGGCCTGGGTGATGGCCGACGCGTGCCGAAGGATCATCCTCGTGTCGAGGCTATCGGCGAAGTCGATACGCTGAACAGCCAGTTGGGATTACTCCTCGCCGGGCTTGCCGAGCAATTGGCGCAAACGCCTGCTCTTGCTGAGGTAATCGACGTGCTCGCACCGTGTCAGCATCGGCTGTTCGACCTGGGTGGCGAGCTGGCGATGCCGGTTTATCAGGCACTCGATCAGGCAGAAGTTGATCGCCTGGAAACGGCGATTGATCTGTGGAATGAAGAGTTGGGCCCACTGGAGAATTTCATTCTGCCCGGTGGTTCGGCGCTGATTGCCCAAGCCCATGTCTGCCGCAGCCTTGCCCGCGGCGCCGAGCGCCGTTGTCAGCACCTGAACGCTGTAGAACCTTTGGCCGGGGTTGGGCTGGCGTATATCAATCGGCTGTCGGACCTGCTGTTTGTCGCGGCGCGATTGATTGCCAAGCGGCAGGGTATTGCAGAGATATTGTGGGAAGCGGCGAAGAAGCCTCAGGATTGAAGCAAAATGCGATTACTGTGGGAGCGAATTCATTCGCGAAGGGGCCGGTACATCCGCAGCTTATGTATCGCTTCAATACTGCCTTCCCGAATGAATTCGGTCTCACAGGATGATTGCAGCACCTGTTGGAGCCAAGGTCACTCCCCTGGCCAGAACGCTCTGATTCCGGCCACGCCTTGTGCGCCGCTCTCCCAGGCTTTTTGCTGTTCAGCAGGGCCAACACCGCCGAGCAGATATACCGGCTTACTAAAGCCTGCAATCAGCTCCTGAGCCTGCTCCCAGCCCAGCGGCTGAGCGTCAGGGTGAGTCTGAGTGGGCTGGACCGGTGACAAGGTCACGAAGTCGACGTCCATCAGCTCGGCCAAGGCCAGCTCTTCAGCATTGTGGCAAGAGGCAGCCAGCCAGCGATCCTTGGGAAACGGACGCCCATTCGGGGCCAGTTTGCGCAGTTGTGCCGACGTCAGGTGCCAACCCGCAGCGGGAAAGTCGCCCAGCCACTCCAGCGGCCCCTTGAGCATCAGCTGCGCCTTGCCGGCACACAAACCCACGGCGTCCACTGCAAGATCGCGGTACTGAGGGTCATAGCCGTTCGGCGCACGTAGCTGGACCAGCTTGATACCGCCAGCAATCGCCTTTTGCATGCCGCGAAGCAACTGCGGAGTTTCCAATTCACCAGGGGTAATCAGGTATTCGCCGGGCAGACGCGCCGCCGCAACAATAGGCTGGTTGGCAGCCGGGAACTCATAATTCGCCAGTTCTCGATTGGACACCCAGGCCAACGGCTGCCCTTCGACGCCGTGAGGTTCACCGGTAAACGCTGATACCTCCCAGACATCCAGCAACACTTGCTTGTCAGGGTAGTCGTGCTGAATCTTGATCAACGGCCTGGCCTGGGTGACGACGATGTTCAGTTCTTCCTGTAGTTCACGAGCAAGCGCTGCCTCGACGGCCTCTCCGGGTTCGACCTTGCCGCCGGGAAACTCCCACAAACCGCCCTGGTGCTGAGTGTCGGCACGCCGGGCGATAAGGATCCTGCCGTCAACGCCGCGAATGACCGCTGCTGCTACATGAATACGTTTCACCCTTCGACTTCCTCTAAAGCAGCCTTCTGCCAACGCTGGAACAACGGCCATTGGTAGATGGTTTCGATGTACGCCAGCGCCTCGGCTGGCAGTTCGACCCGATAAGTGCGCAGTCGGATCACTACGGGGGCGAAGTATGCGTCAGCAGCGCTGACCTTGCCGAACAGAAACGGACCGTCTTCAGTCGCCGCCGCACGGCATTCAGCCCACAGTTTGACGATACGCTCGATATCACCTTGAGCTTCCACCGAGATAACTTCCAGCGCCGCATCACGATGCAAGTCCATCGGCAGATTGGAGCGTAGGCCGGTAAAGCCGCTGTGCATTTGCGCGCAAGCTGAACGCGCCTGAGCACGAGCGGCTATATCGCTCGGCCACAGTCCAGCTTCGGGGAATTGGTCAGCGAGGTATTCAATGATTGCCAGCGAATCGGCAATCGTGCCGTGTTCGGTTTTCAGCAGCGGGACCTTACCGGTCGGAGAGTGCTCAAGAATTAGCTGGCGGGTGTTGTTCTGATTCAGGCGAATCAGTTGTTCGGTATACGCCGCACCGGTCATGTACAGCGCCAGTGCAGGCCGCAGAGACCAGGAGGAGTAGCGTTTGTCGCCGATGATCAGGTGCAGGGTCATGAGGAGTTCTCCAGATAGAGCGAGCTGATCACTTCCCTGCAGGAGCGGATTATCCGCGAAGAGGCCGGTACATTCGATAAATATTCAGCGTGTCGAATGCCAGCTTCGCGAATGAATTCGCTCCTACAGGTCCGGTTTCCGTCAGATCAGGTGCGGTATTCCGCATTGATCTTCACGTACTCATGGGACAGGTCGGTGGTCCAGATGGTCTCGCTGCAATCACCGCGGCCCAGTTCTATGCGAATGGTGATTTCAGCTTCAGCCATTACCGCCGAGCCTTGCTCTTCAGTGTAGGTAGTCGCGCGGCAGCCCTTGCTGGCGATGCAGACGGAACCGAGGAAAACGTCGATCTTGCTCACGTCCAGATCCGGTACGCCAGCACGGCCTACAGCTGCCAGGATGCGACCCCAGTTCGGGTCGGAGGCAAACAGCGCGGTTTTGATCAATGGCGAGTGAGCCACTGCATAGCCGACGTCCAGACATTCCTGATGACTGCCACCGCCGTTGACTTCAACGGTCACGAACTTGGTCGCGCCTTCGCCGTCGCGCACGATAGCCTGAGCCACCTCCATGCACACGTCAAATACGGCTGATTTCAACGCATCGAACAGAGGACCTTTGGCTTCGGTCACTTCCGGCAGATTGGCCTGACCGGTTGCGATCAGCATGCAGCAGTCGTTTGTCGAGGTGTCGCCATCAATAGTGATGCGGTTGAACGACTTGTTGGCGCCGTCACGAATCAGGTCCTGCAGGACACTTTGTGAAACTTTAGCGTCGGTAGCGATATAGCCCAGCATGGTCGCCATGTTCGGGCGAATCATGCCCGCGCCTTTACTGATGCCAGTCACAGTGACGGTCACGCCGTCGATCTGGAACTGACGGCTCGCGCCTTTTGGCAACGTGTCGGTGGTCATGATGCCAGTTGCCGCAGCAGCCCAGTTATCCACAGACAAGTCATCCAGGGCGGCTTGCAACGCGCCCTCGATCTTTTCCACAGGCAGCGGCTCGCCAATCACACCTGTCGAGTACGGCAGCACGGCATTGGCGTCGACGCCGGTCAGCTCGGCGAGTTTGGCGCAAGTGCGCGCAGCATTGGCCAGACCAGGCTCGCCGGTGCCGGCATTGGCGTTACCGGTATTGGTCAGCAAATAACGGACAGGGCCGTTTACACGCTGCTTTGCGAGGATCACCGGTGCCGCGCAGAACGCGTTTAGGGTGAAAACACCGGCGACACTGGAGCCTTCTGCGCAGCGCATGACCACAACGTCCTTGCGGCCCGGGCGTTTGATGCCGGCAGATGAAATGCCCAGTTCAAAACCTGGAACCGGGTGCAGTGTCGGCAAAGGACCAAGACCAACAGCCATGAGGTGCGCTCCTTGAAAGATATCTGTGCCGCCCGCATCGGTACGGCAATCGATTGAAAAACGCCGCGACGGGTAAGCCAGTCGCGGCGTTAATACTTTTTGTTGCTCAAAACACGCTACAGGTTCAAATCAGTATCAGTTGATTTGGCCGTGGCAGTGCTTGTACTTCTTGCCCGAACCACACCAGCACAGCTCGTTGCGACCTTGCTTCTGGTCGTTGCGCACGGGTATGGAGACTACATCGACACCCTCTTCAACCAGGACTTCCGGCTGCTCAAGGCCTGGCGCTTCAGCATGTTCGAACTGCATGCGCTGCGCCAGCTCTTCGGCCTCGCGACGCAGACGAGCTTCTTCCTCGGCCGGATCTTCGCGGCGTACCTGAACGTGCGACAGCACACGGATGGTATCGCGCTTGATCGAATCCAGGAGTTCCTGGAACAGCGTGAAAGACTCGCGCTTGTATTCCTGTTTCGGGTTCTTCTGAGCGTAGCCGCGCAAGTGGATACCGTGACGCAGGTGATCCATGGTCGACAGGTGGTCTTTCCACAGATCGTCCAGAACGCGCAGCAGAATCTGCTTCTCGAAGGTGCGCAACGCATCAGCGCTGGCTTGCTCTTCTTTCTCGTTATACGCGCCCAGCAGCTCTTCGAGCAGCTTCACACGCAGTGTATCTTCGTGCAGGTGATCGTCTTCATCCAGCCATTGCTGAATCGGCAGCTTCACACCGAAATCGCTTTCCAGTGCGGCTTCCAGACCAGGTACATCCCACTGCTCCGGCATCGACTGCGGCGGAATGTGCTGGCTGATCAGGCTGTTGAGCACGTCTTCACGGAACTCAGCGATAGTGTCACCGATGTTGGTAGCGGCCAGCAGGCTGTTACGCATGTGGTAGATCACTTTACGCTGCTCGTTGGACACGTCATCGAACTCGAGCAATTGCTTGCGAATATCGAAGTTGCGCCCTTCAACCTTGCGCTGTGCCTTCTCGATCGCGTTGGTCACCATGCGGTGCTCAATCGCTTCACCGGACTGCATGCCCAGCGCTTTCATGAAGTTCTTCACCCGATCTGAGGCGAAGATACGCATCAGGCTGTCTTCCAGCGACAGGTAGAAGCGGCTCGAACCGGTATCGCCCTGACGACCGGCACGACCACGCAGCTGGTTGTCGATACGGCGCGATTCATGACGCTCGGAAGCGATAACGTGCAAACCACCCGCTTCGATCACTTGCTGATGGCGTTTCTGCCAATCGGCCTTGATCTGTGCAATTTGCTCCGGGCTCGGGTTTTCCAGCGCAGCAACTTCAACTTCCCAGTTACCGCCCAACAGGATGTCGGTACCACGACCGGCCATGTTGGTCGCAATGGTCAGCGCGCCAGGACGACCGGCCTGAGCAATGATTTCAGCTTCTTTTTCGTGGAACTTGGCGTTCAGAACCTTGTGTTCGATACCTTCCTGATTAAGCAACTTGGACATGTGCTCGGAAGTTTCGATGGTCGCAGTACCTACCAGCACCGGGCGATTCTCAGCCAGACAGGCCTTGATGTCGGTCACGATGGCCGCGTACTTCTCTTCTGCGGTCAGGTACACAAGGTCGTTGAAGTCTTTGCGCGCCAACGGCTTGTTTGGCGGAATAACCATCACCGACAGCGTATAGATCTGGTGGAATTCGAACGCTTCGGTGTCCGCTGTACCGGTCATGCCGGACAGTTTGTTGTATAGACGGAAGTAGTTCTGGAATGTGGTCGACGCCAGGGTCTGGCTTTCGGCCTGGATATTCAGGTTTTCCTTCGCTTCGATGGCCTGGTGCAGGCCTTCGGACAGGCGACGACCCGGCATGGTACGACCGGTGTGCTCGTCGACCAGCAGAATCTGGCCGTCCTGAACGATGTACTCGACGTTGCGATGGAACAGCGTGTGCGCACGCAAACCGGCATAGACGTGAGTCAGCAGACCCAGGTTGTGTGCCGAATACAGGCTCTCGCCTTCAGCCAGCATGCCAACTTCAGTCAGCATCTCTTCGATGAACTGGTGACCGGCTTCGTTCAGCTCAACCTGACGGGTTTTCTCGTCAACGGTGTAGTGACCGGCTTTGGTCACCTCGCCTTCCACTTCCTCGATGTGCTGCACGAGGCGTGGGATCAGACGGTTGATTTCGGTGTAGAGCTTGGAGCTGTCTTCAGCCTGACCGGAGATGATCAGCGGCGTACGCGCTTCGTCGATGAGGATTGAGTCCACTTCGTCGATCACGGCAAAATTGAGTTCGCGCTGGAACTTGTCGTCCATGCTGAACGCCATGTTGTCGCGCAGATAGTCGAAACCGAACTCGTTGTTGGTACCGTAGGTGATGTCCGACGCGTAAGCCGCACGCTTTTCTTCAGGCGGCTGGAAAGGCGTGACGATGCCGACGCTCAGACCGAGGAACTCATACAGTGGACGCATCCAGTTGGCGTCACGGCGGGCCAGGTAATCGTTGACCGTTACCACGTGCACGCCCTTCCCGGACAGCGCATTGAGGTAAACCGCCAGCGTACCCACCAGGGTTTTACCTTCACCGGTACGCATCTCGGCAATCATGCCTTCGTGCAGAGTCATGCCGCCAATCAACTGAACGTCGAAGTGGCGCATACCCATGACGCGCTTACCCGCTTCACGCGCGACCGCGAAAGCTTCAGGAAGCAGCTTATCGAGGGTCTCACCTTTGGCTAAGCGGGCCTTGAACTCTTCGGTCTTGGCACGTAGTTGCTCGTCCGAAAGGGCCACCATTTGCTCTTCGAAGGCATTGACGACTTGTACCGTCTTGAGCATGCGCTTCACTTCACGCTCGTTCTTGCTTCCAAAAAGTTTTTTTAACAAAGGCGCAAACATATCGACAGGATCTTCCAGACATAGGAATGGAGGGCGGCCCCGTGAGTCGCCCGTGCAGCCCTCATGGCCGCATGCGAACGAGCATTCTACCCGGAAACGATGGTGAGGAAAGTGGCGTTATTCCACGATGCTGGCACAGCGCTGTGACGGGGCTGTTTGTAGATAGGGTCATTTCCTGAGAGTTCAACCCGTCAAGAGCAGAAGTTAACCGTTGATTTTGCGCACAAATCTCTCAGACCCGCTTGAAACAAGGGCTGGCGGGCGCTTTCTGATAACATGACAAACTTGTCATCCAGGGTTTTCACTCATGGCGTTCCGTCCACTCCCCGCTCGGGCACCCGCTGTCCTGCTACGTGAAGCAAAACCTCTCAAAGGTATTTTTCATCACGCGCAGCGTTTGGGGCACCTGCAGCGGCTGCTCGAAAGTCAGCTACAACCGGCTGCGCGCGAACATTGTCATGTCGCTTCCTGGCGCGAAGGCAGCCTGTTGTTGATTGTGACGGACGGTCATTGGGCGACGCGTTTGCGCTATCAACAAAAACGTTTGCAGCGGCAATTGACCGCATTCGACGAATTCGCCTGCCTGACTCGCATTGTCTTCAAGGTTCAGCCACCTACCGCCCCTCAGGGCGCGGCGGGCCATACAATGGACTTGTCCACCGTGGCGGCCGAGAGCATTCAGGCAACGGCTGACGGCATTACCGATCCGAAGTTGCGCGCAGCACTGGAGCGCCTGGCAAGTCACGCCAAGCCTAAAGGTTGATTTGCCAATCGCTGCCGAGCCCAAGCCTCGGTGAGCTCCTACAGATCCGCGCAGCGTCAAAAAAAACCCATAAAAAAAGGCCGCCCGAGGGCAGCCTTTAAAAACAGCAAAAAGGAAGGAGAGTAAAGCTGACCTTACACGGCCGCTACAGGGCGCATGTAAGAGATCGGTGCAGTACTGGCATCTTCGAAGGTCACGACTTCCCACGCGTCTGTTTCGGCGATCAATTTACGCAGAAGACGATTGTTCAGTGCATGCCCCGACTTGAAGCCAATGAACTCACCTATCAGGCTGTTGCCTAGCAGGTAGAGGTCACCAATTGCATCAAGAATCTTGTGTTTGACGAATTCGTCCTCGTAACGCAGGCCGTCTTCGTTCAGTACGCCATCCTTGTCCACCACGATGGCATTTTCCACACTGCCGCCGAGTGCGAGGTTGTGCTTGCGCAGGTACTCGATGTCACTCATGAACCCGAAGGTACGGGCACGGCTGACTTCCTTCACGAAGGAAGTGCTGGAAAAGTCCACGCTTGCACTTTGAGTGCGGTCGCGGAAGACCGGGTGATCGAAATCGATCTCGAAACTGACTTTGAACCCTTCGAAAGGCACGAAAGTAGCGCGTTTACCGCCCTCCTCCAGTGTCACTTCCCGCAGGATCCGGATGAATTTCTTCGGCGCGTCCTGTTCTTCCAGGCCAGCCGACTGAATCAGGAATACGAAGGGACCCGCGCTGCCATCCATGATCGGAACTTCGGAGGCAGACAGTTCAACGTAAGCGTTATCGATGCCCAGGCCAGCCATGGCCGAGAGCAAATGTTCCACGGTGTCGACTTTGACATCACCGCTGACCAGTGTGGTCGACAGTGTGGTGTCACCGACATTTTCCGCGCGGGCAGCAATATGCACGACGGGGTCGAGGTCAGCACGTACGAACACGATACCGGTATCCACAGGTGCAGGCTTGAGGGTCAGGTAAACCTTCTCCCCGGAGTGCAGACCGACACCTGTGGCACGGATAATATTTTTCAGGGTGCGTTGTTTAATCATGGCATTGGCCGCTTCAGCGCAAGTTGCGAACTGGTATCAACAAAGGCTGGCGATGATAGCAGACCCGGCCTTTGCTGAACACCAATCACCCTAATACCCCTGATACATTTCATCAATCAGCCTGACGACGCAGGAAAGCCGGGATATCCAGGTAATCCAGATCGTCATTCGGACTCATTTTTGCGGCTGTAGCGCCTGCGTGAGCCTGATTGCGCATCACGGTAGGACGATCCAGGTCGCGGTAGTTGACCGACGGGGCTTCCTGACGAGCAGCAGCAGGCTGAGCCTGAGACGGCTGGGCAGTTTGCAGGGTGTTGTCGATAACCTTCACAGGCTTCTCGATTTTCGCGCCCAGACCGGTGGCAACCACAGTCACGTGCAGCTCGTCGCGCATGTCCGGATCGATAACAGTACCGACCTTGACCATTGCGTGCTCAGAGGCGAACGCTTCGATGATGCTACCCACGTCCGAGTACTCACCCAGAGACAGGTCAGGACCGGCAGTGATGTTGACCAGGATGCCGCGAGCGCCCTGCAGGTTGACGTCTTCGAGCAGCGGGTTACGAATGGCTGCTTCAGTCGCTTCACGTGCACGGTTCGGACCGCTGGCGCAGCCAGTGCCCATCATTGCCATGCCCATTTCGCTCATCACGGTACGCACGTCGGCAAAGTCGACGTTGATCATGCCCGGACGTTTGATGATGTCGGAGATACCGCGAACGGCACCGGCCAGAACATCGTCTGCCTTGGCGAAAGCCGACAGCAGGCTGGCGTCTTTACCGAGGATGGTCAGCAGCTTCTCGTTAGGAATGGTGATCAACGAGTCGACGCTTTCAGACAGCATGCGGATGCCTTCATCGGCGATCTGCATACGCTTGCGACCTTCGAACGGGAACGGACGAGTCACCACCGCTACGGTGAGAATGCCCATTTCCTTGGCCACTTCAGCAATGATCGGAGCTGCACCGGTACCGGTACCGCCGCCCATGCCAGTGGTGATGAAAACCATGTTGGTGCCCTGCAGAACTTCTGCAATGCGCTCACGATCTTCCAAAGCAGCCTGACGGCCTACTTCAGGGTTGGCGCCAGCGCCAAGACCTTTGGTAACGCCAGTACCCAGTTGCAGGATGGTACGTGCGCCGATGTTTTTCAGCGCTTGAGCATCAGTGTTGGCGCAGATGAATTCCACACCTTCGATGTTGCTCTTGACCATGTGATTAACGGCGTTGCCGCCACCACCACCCACACCGATAACTTTGATTACCGGGCTTTGCGGGACGTTGTCTACGAGTTCGAACATTTTCCCTCTCCTTTCATTCTCTAGTTTTTTTGCCTGGTGCCCACTGCTGCCATTACTGCCTTGAGGCTTAGAAGTTGCCTTGCACCCAGCGCTTGAAGCGTTCAAGCACTGGAGCTTTAGGCTCATCTCCATAGCCGCTACTGCTACTACTGATCCCGGACAAAGAGAAACCGTCAGACTGCTTTTGCAGCCCGTACAGCAACAAGCCGACACCGGTGGAATAAATCGGGTTACGCACGACATCTGCGAGCCCTTTGACGCTATGCGGCACGCCCAGGCGTACCGGCATATGGAAGATTTCCTCGGCCAGTTCGACCGCGCCTTCCATTTTCGAGGTACCGCCGGTCAGCACGATGCCGGCCGGGATAAGGTCTTCGTAGCCACTGCGACGCAGTTCCGCCTGAATCAGGGTGAACAGCTCGTCGTAGCGAGGCTCGACCACTTCGGCCAGGGCCTGACGCGACAGTTCGCGCGGAGGACGGTCGCCAACGCTTGGCACTT
This sequence comes from Pseudomonas viridiflava, assembly GCF_900602065.1. Classification (GTDB taxonomy): domain Bacteria; phylum Pseudomonadota; class Gammaproteobacteria; order Pseudomonadales; family Pseudomonadaceae; genus Aquipseudomonas. Next base: position 49,303 of record NZ_UWFN01000095.1, read on the forward strand.
TGATCGTCTCACCTGCACCGGCCAGTTTGGCCAGGGCACAGGCGTAGCGAATCTTGATCTCTTCGGCGTATTGCGTCGGGGTACGCAAGGCCATGGCGATGTCGTTGGTGACTTGATCACCGGCAATCGGGATCACTGCGGTGTGGCGAATCGCGCCTTCGGTGAAGATCGCGATGTCGGTGGTGCCGCCACCGATGTCCACCAGGCACACGCCCAGCTCTTTTTCGTCATCGGTCAGGACCGAGTACGCCGAAGCCAGTTGCTCAAGAATGATGTCGTCAATTTCAAGGCCACAGCGGCGCACGCACTTCTCGATGTTCTGCGCGGCGTTCACTGCACAGGTCACCACATGCACCTTGGCTTCCAGACGTACGCCCGACATACCCAGTGGCTCACGAACGCCTTCCTGGTTATCGATCACGTAATCCTGCGGCAAGGTGTGCAATACACGCTGGTCAGCCGGGATCGCTACAGCCTGGGCCGCATCGAGTACGCGCTCCAGATCCGCCGAGCTCACCTCACGGTCGCGAATCGCGACGATACCGTGGGAGTTGAGGCTGCGAATGTGATTGCCGGCCACGCCGACGAACGCCGAGTGGATACGGCAGCCCGCCATCAACTGAGCCTCCTCCACTGCGCGCTGGATCGACTGAACGGTGGATTCGATATTCACCACCACGCCCTTTTTCAGGCCGCGGGATGGGTGCGTACCGATACCGACAATTTCCAGCGTGCCATCGGCCGCGACTTCGCCTACCAGCGCCACCACCTTGGAGGTGCCGATATCCAAGCCAACGATCATTTTGCCGCTTTGCACGTTTGCCATGGTCCTGCCTCTTGTCAATTCTTCGCGACGGCGGGTTTGTCCGTCGGAGGCGCTGTCTGCTCGCGCCACCCCACGGCAAGGCCGTTGGAGTAGCGCAGGTCGATGCGCGCAATATTCGTGATCTGTTCTTTAAGCGTTTTGTCGTAAATGGCGATAAAACGGCGCATTTTTTCTACAAGGCGATCGCGTCCCAGCAACAACTCGATACCGGGACCCGCACTGCCCGCGCCCGTGGTCAAAAACCAGCTCCCACGTTCACGTAATTCCAGCCGAGCGATGGAGAACCCCATTGGGCGCAACATCTGACTCAACACCTGATACTGCTGCATCACTTGCTGCTGGGCCCGCTGTGGGCCAAACAATTGCGGCAAGTGTTCGTAATTGGCCAGCTCGCGTGGTGTAAATGCTTCGCCCTGATTGTTGAGCAGTGCTTCATCACCCCAGCGCGCCACTGGCAATTGTTCTTCCAGGCGGATCACAACCTGATCCGGCCATACCCGTCGTACTTCTGCGTGGGCAATCCACGGCATTTTTTCCAGCTCACTGCGCATGGCGGCAAGGTCGATGGTGAAAAAGCTCGCCGCAACATAAGGCGCGATCCGCTGTTGCACCGCTTGCTGGCTGATATAGCTCAGGTCGCCCTGAACATTTATCTTGGTGATCGGCCGGTCGGCGTAGGGCAGCAACCGCTGTGCGCCCTCGTAAACGCCATACCCCAACGCAACCATCAGTACCAACCAGCCCATCTTTTTAAAGAAACCGCCCACTTTGGCTTTCGGCAAACGCGCCGACAGCGGTTCCTTGGCAACCATGCGACTGGCACCACGCGGCACCGGCTTGCGGCCGGTTGCTGGAGGCTGATGACGCGCCGTCGCGTTCATGACTTAACCCCGCACCTGGACGCTGTCAGCCAGAATGGCCAACACCAGCTGCTGAAAATCCAGCCCCGCCGCACGGGCCGCCATCGGCACCAGGCTGTGGTCGGTCATACCGGGAACAGTGTTCACTTCCAGCAGCCAGAACTTGCCGTCGGCATCCTGCATCACATCGGTACGCGCCCAGCCGGTAACGCCAACTGCTTCGCAAGCGCGAGCGGTCAGTTGCTTGAGTTCCTGTTCCTTGGTGTCATCGAGCCCGCACGGAATCCGATACTGGGTATCGTCAGCCAGGTACTTGGCGTCGTAGTCGTAAAAACTGTGAGGAGTGCCCAGGCCGATGGGAGGCAAGACCTGGCCACGCAGCGATGCGATGGTGAACTCCGGACCTTGAATCCATTGTTCAACCAAAACTTGCGAATCGTAGGTACTGGCGGCTTTCCACGCGACGATCAACTCTTCGACGCTGGTCACCTTGGCCATACCGATACTGGAACCTTCATGAGCCGGTTTGACGATCAAAGGCAGGCCCAGTTCCGCAGCTGCAGAAATACAATCAGATTCGCTACCAAGCACCGCGTGCAAAGGCGTTGGCAGGCCAAGACTCTGCCAGACCTGTTTGGTCCGCAGCTTGTCCATCGCCAGCGCTGAAGCCAGTACGCCACTGCCGGTGTAAGGGATTTCCAGACACTCCAGCAGGCCTTGCATGGTGCCGTCTTCGCCACCACGTCCGTGCAAAACAATGAACGCCCGATCAATCTTTTCGCTAACCAGCCGCTGCAGGAAATCATCGCCCACATCGATGCCGAATGCATCGACTCCGGCGCTCTGCAACGCTTGCAACACCGCTTGCCCGGACTTCAATGAAACCGGCCGCTCAGCGCTCTTGCCGCCGAACAGCACGGCAACGCGGCCGAACGATTTCGGCTCCAGCGTCGAGAGCAGGGACGATTGCAGTGGCGCAGTCATTTCAGCTTCCCTTCGGTAGGCGCAATGACGGCTCCCGCGAACAACGGGCTTCTCAGCAACTGTGGAGCCAGCCCGCCAATGTCACCAGCGCCCTGGCAAAGCAGGATGTCACCTGCACGCAGCAAAGGTTTCACCAACGGCGCCAGCTCGACGCCGCGCTCGATGTAGATAGGGTCCAGTTGGCCACGCTGACGAATGCTGTGGCAGAGGTTGCGGCTGTCCGCACCCGGGATCGGCTCTTCGCCTGCCGGATAGACTTCCATCAGCAGCAGTACGTTGGCCTCGGCCAGTACCTGCACGAAATCGTCGTAGAGATCGCGAGTCCGGCTGAAGCGGTGCGGCTGATAAACCATGACCAGACGACGGTCCGGCCAGCCACCACGGACCGCATTGATCACCGCGGCAACTTCACGCGGGTGATGACCGTAGTCATCCACCAGCATGACGTTGCCGCCTTCAACTGGCAGCTCGCCGTATACCTGGAAGCGTCGCCCCACGCCCTGGAAGCCCGACAGGCCCTGGACGATGGCTTCGTCACTGACACCTTCATCCGTCGCAATGGCGATGGTTGCCAGCGAGTTAAGTACGTTGTGGTTGCCCGGCATGTTCACCGATACGTCCAGCGGCTCACGGTCGCGACGTAATACCGTGAAGAAGGTCAGCATGCCTTCCTGGCGCACATTGATAGCGCGCACGTCGGCCGTTTCGGTGAAGCCGTAGGTGACAGTCGGACGTTTGACCTGGGGCAGAATTTCCCGCACCACAGGGTCATCAATACACACCACCGCCAGCCCATAGAAAGGCAGGTTGTGCAGGAATTCGACGAAGGTTTTCTTCAGTTTGTTGAAGTCGCCTTCATAGGTCGCCATGTGATCGGCGTCGATATTGGTGACGACCGCAACCAGAGGCTGCAAATGCAGGAAGCTCGCGTCACTTTCATCGGCTTCAGCGATCAGGTAACGGCTGGTACCCAACTGCGCATTGGTACCGGCAGCGTTCAGACGACCACCGATCACAAACGTCGGATCAAGCCCACCGGCCGCGAACACCGAAGCGATCAGGCTGGTGGTGGTGGTTTTGCCATGCGTACCGGCAACGGCAATACCGTGGCGATAGCGCATCAGCTCGGCCAGCATCTCGGCACGCGGCACCACCGGAATGCGACGCTCAAGGGCAGTCGCCACTTCCGGGTTGGAGGTGTTCACAGCACTGGAAACCACCAGCACGTCAGCACCAACGGTGTTCTCTGCGCGGTGGCCGATAAAGATATGAGCACCGAACGACTCCAGACGCTCGGTCACCGGGGAAGCCTTCAGGTCGGAACCGGAAACTTCATAACCCAGGTTCAACAACACCTCGGCAATCCCGCACATGCCCACGCCGCCGATACCGACGAAGTGGATGCGACGGATGCGGCGCATTTCCGGCTGTGGCATCGCACGTTGATTCTCAACCATGAGCCACCTCCAGACAGATATCTACAACAGTATTGGTTGCATCAGGCTTGGCCAGCCGGCGGGCGGTACGAGCCATGGTGTTGAGTTGTTCGGGTTGCATCAAAACCTCTTTCAGACGCGCCGCCATATCGGCTGCGTCAGTTGTCGCTTGTGGCATGACGAAGGCTGCACCCTCGTGAGCCAGATAGTCGGCGTTACGGGACTGGTGATCGTCGATCGCATGGGGCAACGGCACCAACAGCGAGGGCAGTCCGGCCGCCGCCAATTCACTGATGGTCAGCGCGCCTGCGCGACAGACCACCAGGTCGGCCCAGCCATAGGCTTGGGCCATGTCTTTGATGAAGGGGGCGACCTGCGCCTCGACACCGGCAGTGCGATAACGCTCAGTGGTGACTTCATCGTGATTCTTGCCAGCCTGATGAAAAACCTCAGGACGAAACTCGGCAGGCACCAGCGAAAGCGCCTCCGGCAACAATTTGTTCAGCGGCTCGGCTCCCAGGCTGCCACCCAGGACCAGCAAGCGCGCTTTGCGCCCGGCCAGCGCTTGGCGCGGAGTTTCCAGGAACAGCTCGGTACGCACCGGGTTACCCGTGGTGCGACGCTTCTCAGAAGCCGCAAAGGTGTTCGGAAAAGCTTCACACACCCGACTGGCGAACGAAGCCAGGCTGCGATTGGCAGTACCGGCAACCGCGTTCTGCTCATGAATGATCAAAGGGACTTTGCCCAGCTTCGCGGCAAGACCGCCTGGACCGGTGACATACCCACCGAAGCCCACTACGCAAACCGGCTTGAGCTCACGCACGACTTTACGTGCCTGCATCAATGCCTTGAGCAACATCAGCGGAGCCTTGAGCAAGGACAGTCGGCCCTTGCCACGCAAACCGGTGACATTGATAAGGTGCAAAGCGAATCCAGCCTGCGGCACCAGTTCGTTCTCGATGCCCCGGGGCGTACCGAGCCAGTGCACCTTGTAACCACGGGCCTGAAACTCGCGCGCGCATGCCAGCGCCGGGAATACATGTCCGCCGGTTCCGCCTGCCATGATCAGCACGTTAGCGTCCATGGTTAGGCTCCTCGGCGAAGTCACTTTCATTGAATTCCGCTTCTTCGCTGCCCATGTTGTTGCGCGACTCCCACTCGATCCGCAACAGCAGACCCAGGCTTGCGCAGCAGATCACCAACGAGCTGCCGCCGTAGCTGAGGAACGGCAAGGTCAAACCTTTGGTCGGCAACAGGCCGACGTTCACACCGATGTTGATCAGGAACTGGCCGATCCACAGGAACGCCAGACCGTAAGCAACATAGGCACCGAAAAACTGCTTGGCGCGCTCGGCCCACATGCCGATGTACATGGCGCGGATACTGACGAATACGAACAGCGCGACAGTCAACAGTGAACCGACTACGCCCAGCTCTTCGGCGAGCACCGAGAACACGAAGTCAGTGTGGGCTTCCGGCAGATAGAACTGCTTCTGCACGCTGTTGCCCAGACCAACGCCCAGCCATTCGCCACGACCAAACGCGATCAACGCCTGGGTCAACTGATAGCCGGAACCGAACTGATCAGACCACGGATCGGTGAAGGTAATCAGACGTGCCATCCGATACGGTTGCGCTTGCACCAGTACGAACACCGCCCCAACCGCCAGAGCAACCATCAGACTGAAACGGAACAGACCAACACCACCAAGGAACAGCATGGCAGCTGCAGCGCCCATCATCACAACGGTGGCACCGAAGTCCGGCTCCATGAGCAGCAGACCGGCCATTGGCAGCAAAACGATGAAAGGCTTGAAGAAGCCCATCCAGCTTTCACGTACTTCCTGCTGGCGGCGAATAAGGTAACCGGCAAGGAAAATCACCACGAAGACTTTGGCGATTTCCGAAGGCTGTACGTTGAACATGCCGAAGCCGATCCAGCGCATCGAGCCGTTCACCTCACGACCAATGCCCGGCACCAGCACCATGACCAGCAAGCCGAATGCGCCTAACAGCATCATCCAGCCCAGACGCTGCCAGGTGGCGACCGGAATCATCATGGTCAAGCCACAAGCGAAGATGCCGATGATCATGTAGATCAAATGGCGGGTCATCATGTAGAGCGTGTTGCCGGAGTTCACCGCTGCCACTTCAGAGGAAGCGGAGGTGATCATCACCAGGCCCAGACCCAACAATGCGAGACAGCCAGCCAGCATCGGGAAGTCGAGGTCGATGCCACGGCCACTGATGATCGGGGACGGGAAAGGCTTGATTACGCCGAAGATCATGACAAGTCCCCCACGGCTTGCGCGAACAGGCGACCGCGCTCTTCGTAGTTCTTGAACATGTCGAAACTGGCGCACGCCGGAGACAGCAGTACCGCGTCACCCGACTGTGCGATCTCGGCGCAACGCAATACCGCGTCGTCCAGAGTTGCAACGCGTACCAGTGCTACATCATCACCCAGAGCCTGGGCAATGAGCTCGGCGTCACGGCCGATCAGCACCACCGCGCGGCAGTTGGCAGCGACCGGCGCACGCAGACCACTGAAATCGGCACCCTTGCCGTCACCACCGGCGATCAACACCAGCTTGCCTTCGATATCAGCACCGAGGCCTTCGATAGCCGCCAGTGCAGCACCGACGTTGGTGGCCTTGGAATCATCGTAATAGCTCACGCCATTGCGCTCACGCAGCCATTGGCAGCGATGCTCCAGGCCTCCGAAGCTGCGCAGGCTGGAAAGCATGGCGTCCATCGGCAAACCAACAGCGTGGCCCAGCGCGAGCGCAGCCAAGGCGTTGGCCTGGTTATGCGCGCCACGGATTTTCAATTCACGTGCCGGCATCAGATTTTCGAATTGGAAGGCGAGGTACTTTTCGCCATCTTCTTCGCGCAAACCGAAGCCATGGAAATCGGGTTTGTTCAGGCCGAAGGTCCAACACGGCAGGCCTTCACCAATCAACGGCCGGGTCAGCACGTCCTGACGGTTGACCACTACCTGACGAGCACCACGGAATACACGATGCTTGGCCAAATGGTAGGCAGGCAAACCGCTGTACCGGTCCATGTGGTCTTCACTGATGTTCAACACGGTCGCCACTTCTGCGCCGAGTTGATCGGTGGTTTCCAACTGGAAGCTCGAAAGCTCCATGACATAAAGCTCGATGTCATCGCTGAGCAGATCCAGCGCGGGCGTCCCAAGATTGCCGCCAACCGCAACGCGCTTGCCCGCTGCAGCAGCCATCTCGCCGACCAGCGTGGTCACCGTGCTTTTCGCGTTGGAGCCAGTGATCGCAATGATCGGAGCCTTCGCGTAACGGGCAAACAATTCGATGTCGCCGGACAGCTTCACGCCGCGCGCGGCTGCTTGCTGCAATGCCGGGGTAGCGAGCGCAAGACCGGGGCTCACGTACAACTCGTCGGCACGGCACAGGAATTCGACGTCCAGTTCGCCACAACGCACATCCACCTGCGGATAGTCACGACGCAAGGTCGCCAGCTCCGGTGGATTTTCCCGCGTATCGGCCACAGCAAACGACACGCCCCGGCTCGCCAGAAAGCGAACCAGGGACATGCCGCTCTTGCCGAGGCCGACAATGATGCGGAAATGGTCTGAAGCGATAAGAGACACTCGTTCTACCTCAGTTTCAGCGTGGCAAGACCGATCAACACGAGAATCACGGTGATGATCCAGAAACGGACGATCACACGCGGCTCGGGCCAGCCTTTGAGTTCAAAGTGGTGGTGGATCGGCGCCATGCGGAAAACGCGGCGGCCGGTCAACTTAAAGGATGCAACCTGAATAACGACTGACAGGGTTTCCATCACGAACACGCCGCCCATGATGAACAGAACGATTTCCTGACGAACGATGACCGCGATGGTGCCCAGTGCGGCACCCAATGCCAGTGCGCCGACGTCACCCATGAAGACCTGGGCCGGATAGGTGTTGAACCACAGGAAGCCCAGCCCGGCACCGATCAACGCGCCACAGAACACGATGAGTTCGCCCGCGCCCGGCACATAAGGAATCAACAGGTATTCGGCGAACTTCACGTTACCGGACAGGTAGCAGAAGATACCCAGCGCACCGCCCACAAGGACGGTTGGCAGGATGGCCAGGCCGTCGAGGCCGTCGGTCAGGTTGACCGCGTTACTGGAGCCGACGATCACGAAGTAGGTCAGCACGATGAAGCCGATGCCCAGCGCGATACTGGCGTCTTTGAACATCGGGATAATCAGCGTGGTTTCTACGGCCGATGGCGCGGTCACATAAAGGAAGATCGCGGCGCAGAGACCGAATACTGACTGCCAGAAATACTTCCAGCGACTTGGCAGGCCTTTCGAGTTCTTTTCGATGACTTTGCGGTAATCGTCTACCCAGCCGATGCCGCCGAATAGCAACGTCACCAGCAGCACGACCCAGACATAGCGATTGCTCAGGTCAGCCCAGAGCAACGTGCTGATGCCGATGGACGACAGAATCAGCGCACCGCCCATGGTTGGCGTGCCGGATTTGGACAGGTGAGACTGCGGCCCGTCGTTACGCACAGACTGACCGATCTGGCGCATCTGCAATGCACGGATCATCCACGGGCCCAGGCACAGCGACAGCGACAATGCAGTAAGCACGCCGAGGATCCCGCGCAGGGTCAGGTATTGGAAGACCGCGAAGCCTTTGTGAAACTGTTGCAGAAACTCGGCCAGCAGCAGCAGCATTAATGTGTCTCCAGGCTAGAACCGCATAGGGCGACAACGACGTTTTCCATCGCAGCGCTCCGCGAGCCCTTGATCAGTATTGTGGTTTGAGGATTCTGCTCGGCGCCCAGCGCAGCGATCAGGTCGGTCTGATTGGCAAAATGGCGCGCATGCTCGCCGAAGGCCTTGACGGCATGGGCCATCAACGGACCAACGGCATATAGCGCCGACACTTTGCCCGCGGCATAAGCCCCGACGTCGCGATGGCCTTGTTCGGCCCAGTCGCCCAGCTCACCAATATCACCGAGGACCAGCACGGTACGGCCAGGGAAACCGGTGAGGATGTCTACGGCAGCATTGATTGAGCTTGGGTTGGCGTTGTAGGTGTCATCAATAACGCGCACATCATTGAGACCCAACTGCGCAACGGTGCGGCCTTTGACCGGCTGGACAGCGTTGAGCCCGGAAACGATACCGGCCAGATCAACGCCCATCGCATGGCCAGCAGCCGCGGCAGCCAACGCATTGGCCACGTTGTGCACGCCCAGCAGATTGAGCTGGACCGGAGCCGAGCCCAGGGGACTGTTCAGAATGAAGCCAGGGCAGCCCCGGGCATCAAGCGTGAGTTCCTGCGCATGGAAATCGGCACTCTGATCCGCAATCGCGAAGCTCACGATGCGACGATCGCCAGCGCGAGCCGCCCAGACAGGGAACGCCTTGTCATCTTTGTTAAGAACAGCGACGCCAAAGCTGTCGAGTCCTTCGAGAATCTCGCCCTTGGCTTCAACTATTTTGTCAGGCCCGCCGAATTCTCCAACGTGAGCGGTACCCGCGTTGGTAATCAGCGCCACGTGAGGCTTGGTCAGACTGACAGTGAAGGCGATTTCGCCTACACGAGATGCACCCATTTCAATCACGGCAGCCGAGTATTCAGGCGCCAGTTCAAGAAGGGTAAGAGGCACGCCCAGTTCATTGTTCAGATTGCCACGGGTAGCCAGGACCGGCCCTTTGGTGCGCATGACGCTGGCGAGCATTTCTTTAACGGTGGTCTTGCCGCTGGAACCGGTAATCGCTGCCACAGGCTTATCGACGAAAGCATTGCGGTTGAGCGCACCCAGTTGGGCAAGCGCCTTGCGGGTATCGAGTACAACCAGTTGCGGCAACACAGCATCCGGAATTTCGCGCTCGACCAATGCCGCTACAGCGCCTTTGGCTGCAACTTGATTCAGGTAATCATGGCCATCAAAACGCGGGCCTGTCAGGGCTACAAACAGCTGGCCGAGCTTGATAGCGCGGCTGTCGATGCTCACACCATCGAAAGTGCGATCGTCACCCACAAGACGTGCATCAAGCACAGTGGTCAATTCACTGAGAGATAACGGCCTAAGCATGGGTTACCTCCCACGCGGCCAAGGCCTTGGCTGCTTCTTCCAGATCGGAGAATGGCTGGCGCTCGCCGTTGATTTCCTGGTAGTCCTCGTGACCTTTGCCTGCGAGCACAATCACATCACTGGCCGCAGCGCCAGCAATGATCTCGGCAATCGCCTGACCGCGACCTTCTACAAAACGGATATTTTGTGCTGCGCCGAAACCCTGACGAATATCATCGAAGATTTGCGCGGGGGCCTCGGTACGCGGGTTGTCGTCGGTCACGAGCACGCTGTCGGCCAGACGCTCGACGACCTCGGCCATCAACGGGCGCTTGCCGCGGTCACGATCGCCGCCACAGCCAAACAGGCACGATAAACGCCCTTTGGCATGAGGACGCAGCGCAGTCAGTACTTTTTCAAGCGCGTCAGGGGTATGGGCGTAATCGACCACCACCAGCGGCTTCGCACCGCCGCCCAGACGCTGCATACGCCCTACCGGGCCTTCCAGCTTCGGCAGCACCTTGAGGATTTCGTCCAGCGCATAGTCCAGGCCCAGCAATGCGCCAACTGCAGCCAGCACATTGCTCAGGTTGAAACGGCCCAACAGGCTACTGCGCAACAAATGCTGACCTTGCGGTGTAACCAGAGTGGCACGCACGCCTTCGTCATCGAATTTCGCATCGCGGCAATACAGATAAGCGCTGGAGTCTTCCAGGCTGTAGGTGATCAGCCGGGACTCGCGCTTTTCAGCAGCCAGAGTGCGACCGAACTCATCATCGATGTTGATCACCCGGCAACGCAGGTCGGACCAGGCGAACAGCTTGGCTTTCGCCGCGCCGTAAGCTTCCATGGTCCCGTGGTAGTCCAGATGGTCACGGGACAGATTGGTCAATACCGCAACATCAAAGGCCAGAGCCGTTGCACGGCCCTGATCCAGACCATGGGACGAAACTTCGATTGCGACTGCGCGTGCACCGGCCTTTTTCAGGTCAGACAGCGTTGCCTGCACCGCGATAGGGTCCGGAGTGGTGTGTCGACCGCTTTGCAATGAGCCGTAGAAGCCGGTACCCAACGTCCCGACAATCCCGCAATGCTGACCCAACAAGTCCAACGCCTGCGCGACCAATTGAGTCACGCTGGTTTTGCCGTTAGTGCCCGTCACGCCAACCATATTGAGGCTGCGGCTCGGATCACCGTAAAAACGCCCGGCAATATCCGACAACTGAGCAGCAAGGCCTCTGACCGGAATCATCGGCACATCAGTGAGCGGCAATACTTTCGCGCCTTCGACTTCATAGGCCACCGCTGCGGCACCATGCGCCAGAGCGTCTGTGATGTGATCGCGACCGTCAAAGCGGCCACCGGGCACGGCGAGAAACAAATCGCCGCCGCGCACTTTACGGCTGTCCAGCGTCAACTCGCGAATCTGCAGATCGCTGGAAGCATGGGCAAAAATCTTGTTCAGGCTGGACGACATCAACCACGCCCTCCTTTAACGACAGGTGCTGCATTGACCTGCTCCGGCGGAATCGGAGCCAGGTTGTCAGGCGTCACGTTCATCAGGCGCAATGTGCCGGACATGACTTTGCTGAAAACAGGAGCAGAAACCAGGCCGCCGTAGTAGCCGCCTTTGCTTGGCTCATCAATCACGACAACCACGGCATAACGCGGGTTGCTCATCGGACCGAAGCCAGCAAACAGCGAGCGATAGGAATTCTCTGCGTACCCCTTGGTGCCGACTGACGTTTTACGTGCCGTACCGCTCTTGCCAGCGACGTGATAGGAGGGAACGCGAGCACGATAAACGCCGCGAGAGTCTTCGATCACAGCCTGCAACATGGTCTGCAAGGTCTTGGCCGTCGCTTCAGGAATGGCCTGAGTCGCAACAGGCGGGTTGTCACTTTTCAAGATAGTCAGCGGCACGATGCGGCCATTGTTGGCAATGGCGGCGTAGGCATGAACCAGCTGCAAAGCCGTCACCGACAGGCCGTAGCCGTAAGATAGCGTTGCAGTTTCAGCCTTGCGCCACTCACGGTAGTTCGGCAAGTTACCCACACGTTCACCGGGGAAGCCCAACCCTGTGTACTGGCCAAGACCTACACGCTGCATGGCCTGGAAGATCGCTTCGCCACCCACATCGAACGCGACTTTACTCATGCCGACGTTACTGGAATTGATCAGAATTCCAGTCAGGTCGAGGACCGGCCCTTCGGTTTTGGTAACGTCACGGATCGTGTATTTACCGATCTGCAATGTGCCTGGATAAACCTCGACCTTGTCAGTCGGTTTCCAGCGGCCACTGTCCAGCGCGGCGGTCATGGAGATCGGTTTCATGGTCGAGCCTGGCTCGAACACGTCAATGATCGCCCGGTTACGCATCGCTGCCGGAACCATGGTGCGACGGTTATTCGGGTTGTAGGTTGGCGAGTTGACCATCGCCAGTACCTCACCGGTTTTGACGTCCATGATCACCATGCTGCCTGCTTTGGCTTCGTTCTCGACGATTGCGTTACGCAGTTCGCGAGTGGCCAGATATTGCAGGCGCAGATCAATAGACAAAGCCAAGGTCTTTCCAGCCTTGGCGTTTTTGGTGACCTGAACGTCTTTGATGAGTCGTCCGCGCCTGTCCTTGATGACCTGCCTTCTGCCGGGCACGCCAGCAAGCCAGTCGTCATAGGCAAGTTCGACACCTTCGCGACCGTGATCATCCAGGTCGGTGAAGCCGACCATATGTGCAGTGACATCGCCTGCCGGGTAGAAGCGGCGGAATTCTTCGATGCCGTAAACGCCGGGCACTTTCAAGTCCAGAACAGCCTGACCATGTTCAGGCGTCAGGCCACGAACCAGATAGATGAATTCCTTACCGGCTTGCGAGTCGAGTCGCTCGGCAAGTGCCTTGGGGTCCTGCCCCAACGCTGTGGCCAGGACCGCCCACTTGCTCTTGTCCTGCTGCATTTCTTTCGGGTTGGCCCACAGCGTCGTCACCGGGGTACTGACAGCCAGAGGCTCACCGTTACGGTCTGTTATAAGACCACGATGCGCCGGAATGGGAATATGTCGAAGGCTGCGCGCGTCACCCTGCTCCTTCAGGAACGTGTGATCGATCACTTGCAGGTCGATGATACGCCAGCAAATAGCACCCACCAGGGCCAGTAGCAGGCCGACGACTACGCGGAAGCGCCACGGGTAAAGTGCGCCGTCGAGCTTCATCATGGCGCCACCATCCGGACTTCTGCTGCGCTGGGGATGCGCATCTTCAGTTGTTCAGTGGCCAGGGTTTCGATACGGCTATGTGCTGTCCAGGTGCTCTGCTCAAGAATCAGACGACCCCATTCAGCCTGCGCCTTGTCACGCACGCTCAGCTCGGAATACAGCGAGTTGAGCAACTGACGATTCCAGTGCGCGCTGTACGACACGCCAATAGCCGAAACGAGGACAGCAACAAACAGCAACAGCATGAAGAAGCTGCCGCCTGGCAAAGGCTTGAGGAACAAGCGGCTCACCTGAGCTTCTCCGCTACGCGCATGACAGCACTGCGCGAACGTGGATTGGCTTTGGTTTCTTCGTCCGAAGCAAACTGCGCCTTACCGATGAGCCTGATTTTCGGTTCGAAGGCCTTGTACTGGATCGGCAGGTTGCGCGGCATATTGTCCGCCTCACCCTTGACGAGTTTGCGCATGAACAACTTGACGATGCGATCTTCCAGCGAGTGAAAGCTGATAACGACCAGACGACCACCGACCTCCAGCGCATCCAGCGCTGCTTCAAGACCGGTTTCCAGATCGCCTAATTCGTTGTTGACGTGAATGCGCAGGCCCTGGAAGGCACGGGTCGCAGGATTCTTGCCTTTTTCCCAGGCGGGATTGGCAACCTTGAGGACTTCAGCCAGATCGGCGGTGCGCTCGAACGGCTGTACTTCGCGGCGCGCAACGACGGCACCCGCCATGCGCTTGGCGAAACGCTCTTCACCGTATTCCTTGAATACCCGGGCAATTTCTTCGACTGGCGCAGTGGCGATAAACTCGGCAGCACTGACGCCTCGTGTCGGGTCCATGCGCATATCCAGCGGGCCGTCATTCATGAAACTGAAGCCGCGCTCGGGATCATCCAACTGAGGCGACGAAACGCCCAAATCCAGCAGGATTCCACTGACCTTGCCCGCAACACCGCGAGCTTGAGCCTCCGAGCCCAATTCGGCGAAGCTACGCTGCACAATGACAAAGCGGCCGTCTTCGGCCGCTAGCGCTTGCCCGGTGGCAATTGCTTGAGGATCCTTGTCAAACCCTAGCAATCGGCCATCAGGGCCAAGCTTCTGTAACACCAGCCGGCTATGCCCGCCGCGCCCGAACGTGCCGTCCATATAGCAGCCATCAGCGCGCACCGCGAGAGCCTCTACGGCTTCGTCGAGCAGTACGGTGATGTGGGTAAAGCCGCTAGTCATAGTCACAGGATCAAATCACGTAATTCATCAGGCATCGCGCCAGGTTGTTGAATGGCCGCAAGATCCGCATCAGCAAGAGCGTTCCAGGCGTCCTCGTCCCACAGTTGAAACTTATTAAGCTGGCCCACCAGCATCACGCGCTTATCCAACTTGGCGTATTCGCGAAGGCGCGGCGGTACCAGAAAACGCCCACTGCCATCCAGCTCCAGATCAACCGCGTTACCAATCAGCAAACGCTGCAAGCGACGGTTCTCTTCGCGGAAGGTAGCAAGCTCACGCAATTTCGCCTCGATCAGCTCCCATTCAGAAAGCGGGTAGAGACATAAACAAGGGTCAACGGCATCAATGGTCACGATAAGCTGGCCGGCGCTACGCGAATCCAACTCGTCACGGTACCGGCTCGGCATAGCGAGACGGCCCTTTGCATCGAGATTGATTGCGTTTGCACCACGAAACACAGGCGCTTTCTCCGAATTCTAACTTTTTGCGTTAAAAAAACCCACTTCACGCCACTTTCTGCCACTTGCGCACACTATAGGAACCCGCCCACTCCACAGTCAAGGCACGGTCTTAAGGAAAACCCTTACAGAACTGGGATTTAGGTGCGATATCGGACGGTTAGCGCGAATTTCGAGAGGGGTCTTACGGAAAAATCCGACACAGCACAGAAGGCTGCGCAACGAACTTAAAGTAATTTGTGAAGTTTAAGATTTTTTTGATATTACGAGGGGGTGTGATGCTGCTGAAACGAGAGGGGATAAAAAGGTGGAGAGTCGATCTGTAAGCCGGGTTCTGTCGAGGACAGTCATTCCTCTACGACGGCCATCACTGGACGTCTTTAGCAACCTACCCGGTTCCAGCGCGGGCCACGCCTAGGAACCCTATTTGGTCTTGCTCCGAGTGGGGTTTACCTTGACCACGAACTGTTGCCAGACGTGCGGTGCGCTCTTACCGCACCTTTTCACCCTTACCGGCGCCGAAGCGCTTAGGCGGTTATTTTCTGTGGCACTTTCCGTAGGCTCACGCCTCCCAGGCGTTACCTGGCACTCCGCCCTATGGAGCCCGGACTTTCCTCCCCCCCTTAATCGCGAACAATAAGAGGCAGCGACTGTCCAATCGACTCTCCGCCGACAAGGTTAGCGGCACAACCCACTCAGAACAAGCTTTAAAACGTCGCAGACCTGCGCCGCAGGGATTTATTCGCCCTTTTGCTTGTCCAGCGCCACCTGATAAAGCAGATTCTTACGCACACCGGTAATTTCCGCCGCCAGTGCAGCTGCACGCTTGAGCGGCATTTCCTTGAGCAGCAGGTCCAGCACACGTCGAGCTTCGCTACCGATAACGTCTTCATCCTCGGGCTCGGTCCAGCCCGCAACCAACACTACGCACTCACCACGCTGTTGATTGCTGTCGCTTTCTACAAACTCCCGCAGCTCTGCCAACGGCAAACCTTTGAGTGTTTCAAATGTTTTGGTCAGTTCGCGAGCCAGCAGTGCGGGACGCTGCCCACCGAATACCAATTCAAGATCCTGCAGGCATTCAAGAATCCGATGCGGTGCCTCATAAAAAATCAGCGTACGCGGCTCTTCCTTGATTAACTCCAGTCGAGCACGACGCCCCACCGCCTTGGCAGGCAGGAAGCCCTCAAAGATGAACCGGTCAGACGGCAGCCCTGCCGCTGACAACGCAGCGATCAATGCGCAAGCACCCGGCACGGGCACTACAGCGATACCAGCGGCACGCGCTTGCCGAACCAGGTGATAGCCCGGATCAGAGATCAGCGGCGTTCCCGCATCCGAGATCAGCG
Source organism: Pseudomonas viridiflava (assembly GCF_900602065.1). GTDB lineage: Bacteria > Pseudomonadota > Gammaproteobacteria > Pseudomonadales > Pseudomonadaceae > Aquipseudomonas. Next base: position 65,725 of record NZ_UWFN01000095.1, read on the forward strand.
CTACGTTATCGCCCGCGAGCAAGCGGGTGATAAAACGACTGCCTTCTTCACGCTCGTTATGCTCATGACACGCAGCCAGCGGAGTAGAAATACCAAAATGCTGCATCAATCGTGAAGAGTGACGCGTATCCTCGGCAGCGATCAGCGCCACCTCGCGCAACACCTTCAACGCCCGCACGCTCATGTCATCCAGATTGCCGATTGGCGTGGCCACTACATAAAGCGAGCCCGCGGCGGAATTCAAAGCAACTGGAGCAGTCAAAGCGCAGACCTCATGATTTGTTACCCTTTAAGGGTGAAGGTCATCATTGTACAGACTACAACCGCGACCAATGACCCACAGACCTATGGAAGACTTGAAAAAAGGGAGGAAAAGTCATGATTGGCGCCCGATACCTGTCAGCGCAACACTCTCATTTGGACTGTATTGCCCCGTTTAATCGGGCACTACCGCCTATATCAGCGCTTTAAATGTTAACGACGTCGCACCCATGCCAGTGCTTGGGTACAATTCCCCGCTAATTTGCTCGAGTATCAGGAACATACACATGATCGCTTGCCTGCGGCTGTTCTCTGCCCTCTGCCTTGCTGCCCTGTTGGCGGCTTGTGCCAGCTCGCCCTCGTCCAGCCTTGGCGAACTTCCACGCACCCCTGACGCCAGCATCGAGCAATTGCTCGACCAGGCGGCCAGCGCAAAAACGCCGGATCAGGCAGCCCTGCTCCGACTCAGCGCTGCGGACATGGCCAATCGGCAGAACAATCCTGGCCGCGCGGCGCAAATCCTTGCGCAAGTGCAGATAGAATTGCTCAAGCCAGGCCAACAGGTCTTTGCCGCTACCCTCGACGCCGAACTGGCGATGGGGCGTAATCAACCAAAAGCCGCACTGACCGCGCTCAGCCACCCAAGCCTGCAGCGTCTGGGCGAGCTGTCTGTTGAACAGCAGATTCGTACCCACACGGTCCGCGCCCGCGCACTCGAAGCCGATGGCCAGGTTCTACCTGCTATCAGCGAGCGTGTCTTCGTTGGCCCGCTTCTCCAGGGGAACGACCTCAGCACCAACAATGACGCGATCTGGAAACTGGTCGCGGCGCTGCCTCCAGAGCAGTTGCAAAGTACTGCAACCGACGATATGGGCGGCTGGCTGAGCCTCGCGCGCAGCATCAAAGGTGCTGGCACACTTGAGCAACAACAAGCCGCCATTGATACCTGGAAAGCACAAAACCCTAAACATCCTGCTGCCATCCAGCTGCCTGCGACACTGGCGCAACTGCGTGCGCTGACCAGCGAGCCGCTTACCAAAATCGCCCTGCTACTGCCTCAGGAAGGCCCGCTCGCGGCGGTCGCCAAAGCATTGCGCGAAGGCTTCATGGCCGCTCACTATCAAGCTCAGCAAGCCGGCCAGAACCCTCCTGCAATTCAGGTCTTCGACAGCTCTCGCCTGACCTCGATGGATGAGTTCTACCGCCAGGCTCAGGCAGCAGGTGTGCAACTGGTCGTAGGCCCACTGGAAAAACCATTGGTCAAACAACTCAGCAGCCGCCCGCAGCTACCTATCACCACCCTCGCGCTCAACTACAGCGACACAGGGCCTGAAGGCCCGCAGCAACTGTTCCAGTTCGGCCTTTCCGCAGAAGACGAAGCCCGTGAAGTTGCCCGACGCGCTTGGGCTGACGGCAAACGCAGCGCGGTTGCCATGGTACCTAAAGGCGAATGGGGTGATCGGGTTCTCGACGCTTTCCGCCAGAGCTGGCAAGCCAAAGGCGGCAAGTTGATTGCCGCAGAACACGTCGACCAGCCAGTTGCTTTGGCGCAGCAAGTTGCCGACCTGTTCCAGCTGCGCAATAGCGAAGGCCGTGCACAACGACTGCAGAGCACCGTAGGCACACAAGTTGCCGCGCAGCCAACGCGTCGCCAGGACATCGACTTCATGTTCCTTGCCGCCACGCCACAACAGGCTCAGCAGATCAAGCCGACCATGGTCTTCCAGTACGCCGGCGATGTTCCGGTCTACGCCACATCGCACCTGTTCACCAACAGCAACGATCACGCGCAGTACATGGATCTGAATGGCGTACGCTTCTGCGAAACCCCATGGCTGCTTGAAGCCAATGATCCGCTGCGTCAGCAAGTCATCGCCCAATGGCCTCAAGCGTCCGGCAGTCTGGGCCGCCTTTATGCGATGGGTGTCGACGCCTACCGCCTGGCACCACGCCTGGGCCAACTGAAAACCATGCCTGAAAGCCGCATCGATGGCCTGTCCGGCAGCTTGAGCGTCAACCCGGCTCGCCGTGTGGAACGCCAACTGCCTTGGGCTGAATTCGTTGACGGTAAAATCCAGCGTCTTCCGGATACCGCTCAGTAAATGTCCGGCAACACCCGTCAAATCGCAGGGCGCGAGGCTGAAGCCTGCGCCCTGCGGCATTTACAGCAGCAGGGATTGCAGCTGATTGCACAGAACTGGTTGTGCAAACGCGGCGAGCTTGATCTGGTCATGCTCGACGGGGATACAGTAGTATTCGTCGAAGTTCGCTACCGCCGCCATTCAACATGGGGCGGAGCTCTGGAAAGTGTTGATTTTCGCAAGCAGCAAAAGCTGGTTCTGGCGGCACAATTGTTCCTGCAGAACGAAACACAATGGTCTGATGCTGCATGCCGCTTTGACGTCGTTGCCATTGAGGGTGATCCGCTTGACGGTCCACCCTTGAACTGGATAAAGCATGCATTCGAAAGCTGATCCCCACGGCATACGGACGATGCAGGCAGACCGCAGCACCGAAATGCCGTTTCATGCCACACGCCACCCAAAACAGATTTCGCTTTTCGCTTTGCGGGCTGTACAGCATTGCGCCAGGAGCTTCTCAGCCCAGCGCACCCCGGTCAGCCGCGATACGTTCTAATTAAGGTCACCCAGATGGACATGCAATCCCGAATTCGCCAGCTTTTTCAGGCCAGCATCGATACCAAGCAGCAGTCGATGGAAGTCCTTGCCCCCTACATCGAGCAAGCCAGCCAAGTCATGGTCAATGCACTGCTCAACGAGGGCAAAATGCTCGCTTGCGGCAACGGCGGTTCGGCTGGCGATGCACAGCACTTCTCATCGGAGCTGCTCAACCGCTTCGAACGTGAGCGCCCTAGCCTGCCAGCCATTGCACTGACCACTGACAGCTCGACCATCACGTCGATTGCCAATGACTACAGCTACAACGAGATCTTCTCCAAGCAGATCCGTGCACTGGGCCAACCCGGCGATGTGCTGCTGGCAATCTCCACCAGCGGTAACTCCGCAAACATAATTCAAGCGATCCAGGCCGCACATGATCGCGAAATGATTGTCGTAGCATTGACGGGACGCGACGGCGGCGGCATGGCCTCGCTGCTTTTACCAGAGGACGTGGAAATCCGCGTACCGGCGAAAGTCACCGCACGAATTCAAGAAGTCCATCTGCTGGCGATTCATTGCTTGTGCGATTTGATCGACAGCCAACTGTTCGGGAGTGAAGAATGACCGTTAATCGTCTCAGCCTGCTGGCACTGACCCTGTGCGTAAGCCTCAGCGGATGTAGCTCGGTGCTGACTGCCACGCGCGACAACCCGATCGAAGATGATCGCGGCACCCGCACATTCGGCAGCAAGATCGATGACTCTCTGATCGAAACCAAGGCAGCCGTGAATATCGCCAAGGCAAGCCCTGATCTGGACCAGAACTCGCACATCGTCGTCACCAGCTACAACGGCATCGTGCTGCTCGCCGGTCAGACGCCCCGCGCAGACCTCAAAGCCCTGGCCGAAAAAGAAGCCAGCGGCGTACAACGGGTGAAGAAGGTCAATAATGAGCTACAGGTCATGGCGCCTTCGTCGTTGCTGGCCCGTAACAATGACGCCTGGCTGACCACCAAAATCAAAAGCCAGATGCTGACAGACAGCGCCATTCCTGGCTCGCGCATCAAAGTCGTTACCGAAAACGGCATCGTCTTTCTGCTCGGCCTGGTCACCCAGCAGGAAGCCACCCGCGCAACCAATCTGGTACAGAGCGTGTCTGGCGTGCAGAAGATCGTGAAGCTGTTCGAGTACATCGACTGACACCAGCCATCCTGCACACATGAAAAAGGCGACCCTGAGGTCGCCTTTTTTTGTGCGCGAGACGTTTACTTCACCACTTTCAGACTCGGCCGACCGCTAGGACGCGGCGGTTCGGTGCCCGGTGGCGGAAGATCATCATCCGGATCAACACTGTCATCATCCTCGAAAGGAGGCTCCAGCTCGAAAACCATACCCTGACCATTCTCACGGGCATAAATACCCAGAATGGCCCCTACAGGGACGTACAAGGTATGCGGAACGCCGCCGAAGCGACCTTCAAAACTGACAGCGTCATTATCCATGTGCAAATGACGCACGGCAGACGGAGAAACGTTCAGGACAATCTGCCCATCATTGGCAAACCCTTGCGGGACCTGCACGGATGGGTATTCCGCATTAACCAGCATATGCGGGGTGCAATCGTTATCGACGATCCACTCATAGAGAGCACGAATCAGATAAGGGCGACTGGAGTTCATCAACGGCTCCTTAGGCCTTAGCGCATGTCACGTTCGGCAGCAGACAGGCTTGCCTGGAATGCCTCACGCGCAAACTGGCGCTCCATATAATCAAGCAACGGCTTGGCAGGCCGCGGCAACTCGATACCCAAGACAGGCAAACGCCAGAGTATGGGCAATAGACAGCAGTCAACCAGACTTTGCTCGTCACTGAGGAAAAAAGCTTTCTCGGCAAAGAGTGGTGAAACGCCGGTGAGGCTCTCACGCAACTCTTTGCGGGCCACCACACGAGCCGACTCCTTGCTGCGCGGATCCAGAATCAGGTCCACCTGAGCACACCAGTCTCGCTGAATCCGATGGATCAGCAAACGACTGTTGGCACGCGCCACTGGATAAACCGGCAGCAACGGTGGGTGCGGATAACGCTCATCCAGATATTCCATCACCACAGTCGACTCGTACAACGCCAGATCACGATCAACCAGGGTTGGCACGCTGCCGTATGGGTTCACCTCAATCAACTTCGCCGGATGAGTCCCCGACACAACATCAATGATCTCGGCGCTGACACCTTTCTCGGCGAGCACAATGCGCACGCGGTGGGAATAGTGGTCGGCGGGGTCGGAGTAACAGGCCAACCGATTGGTCACGCCCATGGCGGTCCTCCTCGCTTGTTGAATTTATCGAAATACACAAAAACGGAAACGCCCTCGGACGCCTCCGACGACAACCGCATTGAGGCAGTGGTCATCGCGGGCGACAAGATAGCTCATTTACGCACAGTAAATTCTGCAATCTTGCCGTCACAATCACTTTTGCCCTGCATTTGTCGCCTAAAGAGGCGCCCGAAGGCGCAGGTGTTACGTCAGCGTGACAAAGATCAGTGGACGTCCTTCCAGTATTCGCGCTTGAGCAAGTAGGCAAAGACAAAGAAGAAAGCCAGATACAGCAACACGTACGTGCCTATACGCTGATGTTGCAGCTTCACCGGGTTAGCCGAATAAGCGAGGAAGGTCACCAGATTCTTGATCTTCTCGTCGAACTGGGCCTCATTCAGGGTGCCCGTATTGGGAACAATGGTCAGTTGATCGCAGGCTTCATGGGTCAACGGCGCACCGGTCAAAGGGTCGTACTGCTTCTTACCCTCTTCCACCACCTGAATCTGTTTGCACCCGATGATCTGTCGACCTTGCAGGCCAACCAGCACATTCGGCATGCCCACATTCGGGAAGACCGTATTATTCACGCCCCATGGACGCGCCTTGTCCTCATAGAACGAACGCAGATAGCCATACAGCCAATCCGTCCCCCGAACCCGCGCCACCAGCGTCAGGTCTGGCGGCGCAGCGCCGAACCACGCCTTGGCGTCTGCAGACTGCATACCGATGTTCATGTGGTCGCCGATCTTGGCCCCCGTGAACACCAGTTTTTCCAGCATTAACTCGTGCGGTATCCCCAAGTCATCTGCAACGCGCTCGTAACGCTGGAATTTAGCGCTGTGACAGCCCATGCAATAGTTGGCGAATGTCCGCGCACCGTCCTGCATAGCGGCCTGATCAGATACATCGATGTCGATGCTTTCCAGCTCGGGACCACCATGTTCCGCAGCAAAAGACAGCATCGGCAGAGCCGCAAGAATCAGTACAGCCAATAGCTTTTTCATCAGCCAGTCACCCTTTCTGGAACCGGTTTGGTCTTCTCGAGCCGGGTGTAAAACGGCATCAGAATGAAGTAGGCGAAGTACAGGAACGTACACACCTGCGACAGCAACGTGCGTCCAGGCGTAGGCGCAAGCACACCCAGCACACCAAGAATCACGAAGGACACGCAAAACACCAGTAACCAGATTTTGCTCAACCAGCCTTTGTAGCGCATCGATTTGACAGGGCTTCGGTCCAACCAGGGCAGCACAAACAACACCGCAATCGCAGCCCCCATGGCCATCACCCCCATGAGCTTGTCGGGGATGGCACGCAGGATTGCGTAGAACGGCGTGAAGTACCAGACCGGCGCAATATGCTCAGGCGTCTTGAACGCATTTGCCACCTCGAAGTTAGGCTTTTCGAGGAAGTAGCCACCCATTTCAGGGAAGAAGAACACGATGAAGCAGAACACGAAAAGGAACACCACGACGCCCACGATATCCTTGACCGTGTAATACGGGTGGAAAGGAATGCCGTCCAGCGGAATGCCGTTTTCGTCTTTGTGCTTCTTGATATCGACGCCGTCCGGGTTGTTAGAACCCACCTCATGCAGCGCAAGAATGTGCAGCACAACCAGCCCCAGAACGACGATGGGCAGTGCAACCACATGCAGCGCAAAGAAGCGGTTCAGGGTAATACCGGAGATCAGGTAATCGCCGCGAATCCATTGCGTGAGGTCATCACCAATGACTGGAATGGCGCCGAAAAGCGAAATGATCACCTGCGCGCCCCAGTAAGACATCTGCCCCCAAGGCAGCAAATACCCCATGAAGGCCTCAGCCATCAGCGCCAGGTAAATCAGCATGCCGAAGATCCACACCAGCTCACGAGGCTTTTGATAAGAGCCATAAAGCAGGCCGCGGAACATGTGCATGTAAACGACAATGAAGAATGCCGAAGCACCGGTGGAATGCAGCAAGCGCAAAATCGAACCGTATTCGACATCGCGCATGATGTATTCAACGGAGGCGAACGCTTCTTCTGCAGACGGCGTGTAGCTCATCGTGAGCCAGACACCGGTCAGGATCTGATTGACCAGCACTAGCAGGGCAAGGGAGCCGAAGAAGTAGAAGAAATTGAAGTTTTTTGGCGCGTAATACTTGCTGAGATGGTCTTCCCACATTTTGGTGGCGGGAAACCGTGCATCGACCCAATCCATAAACTTGCTCATCACGCGCTCTCCTGATCGACGCCAATGACAATAATATTGTCCGACTCATAGGAATGCGGCGGCACTGGCAGATTCAAAGGTGCAGGTTGAGCTTTGTAGACGCGGCCAGCGAGGTCGTAATGTGAGCCGTGACACGGACAGAAATAACCACCAACCCAATCCTTGCCCAGATCGGCTGGCGCTACTTCAGGACGGAAAGTCGGAGAACACCCCAAGTGGGTGCAGATACCGATCAACAGCAGAATTTCGGGCTTGATTGATCGTACAACGGGGTCAACGTAGGTGGGCTGGACCGAGCTCTTCGATTCGGGATCTGATAACTGGCCTGCGATCTTGCCAAGGTTGCCCAATATTTCTTCGGTACGACGAACGATAAAGACCGGCTGACCGCGCCACTCAGCAATCATCTGCTGCCCTGCTTCGATCTTGCTGATGTTCACCTTGACCGGTGCGCCCGCGGCTTTCGCCTTGGCACTGGGGAACCATGACCCTACGAACGGGACCGCAGCCCCCACCGCTCCTGCTGCACCAACCACAGATGTGGCTGCCACGAGGAAGCGACGCCGGCCTGCATTCACGCCGTCATTGCTCATTCCGTCCTCTCCCATCAGCTATGTGGCCTGTTCGATCAGGCGTCTAATTTGAAAATTTAAGTATCTAAATTTTGCCGAATGGTAAATAGAAACCCTTCAAACTACAAGGGCATTACTTTTCCCGAAAAGCCGAAGGCCTTGTAATCCGGGGCCTGCGCGGAATGAGTCACGTTGTCACATGTATAATAGACGCCCACAAAAAAACGCCCAGCTCCGTGAGGAGGCTGGGCGTTCTTTTTGAACGAAGTGCGAATTAACGCTTCGAGTACTGCGGACGCTTACGCGCTTTACGCAGACCGACTTTCTTACGCTCAACTTCACGGGCGTCACGAGTAACGAAGCCGGCTTTGCGCAGAGCGCCACGCAGGGTTTCGTCGTACTGCATCAGAGCGCGAGTGATACCGTGGCGGATTGCGCCAGCTTGACCACTTACACCACCGCCGATCACGGTGACGTAGATATCGAACTTCTCAACAGTCTCAGTCAGTTCCAGCGGCTGACGAACTACCATGCGGGCAGTTTCGCGACCGAAGAAATTGTCCAGCGAACGGTTGTTGATGGAGATGTTGCCGGTACCTGGACGCAGGAAAACGCGTGCGGTAGCGGTCTTGCGACGGCCAGTGCCGTAATTTTGAGTCGCCGACATAATCAACTATTCCGTTAAAACTTCAGTTCTTGGGGCTGCTGAGCAGTATGAGGGTGTGCAGTGCCCGCATAGACTTTCAGCTTACGGTACATGTCGCGACCCAGCGGGTTCTTAGGCAGCATGCCTTTAACCGCGGTCTCGAGCACACGCTCAGGAGCTTTGGCGATCAGCTTTTCGAAGTTGATCGACTTGATCCCGCCCGGAAAACCGGAGTGAGAGTAGTAGATTTTGTCGGTGGTTTTAGCACCGGTAACACGGATTTGCTCAGCGTTGATAACAACGATGTAGTCACCAGTGTCAACGTGCGGAGTGTATTCCGCTTTGTGCTTGCCACGCAGACGGCTAGCGATTTCTGTAGCCAGACGACCGAGGGTCTGACCAGCAGCATCGACTACGAACCATTCGCGCTTAACTGTTTCCGGTTTAGCAGTATAAGTTTTCATTATTTAGCCTCAGGGGCCGCCCTGATAAATTGAGACGGCGGATCTTACTGAATAGATCGTACTTTGACAAGCAGCATGTCAAAGGCAGCCGAGATACAGACGCTGCCGAGGGCTCGGGTCGGCGCATCTGTGGTACGGCAAAGATTTTCTCTGGCGGGCGGAGCATCACTTCCACCGCAAAGAGCGCGGGATTATGCGGATTGCGAAATAAATTTCAACCTGCTTTTATGGTTCTCTTACCTGAGGAGAAGCAAATGGACTATCGCCAACTTGGCAGAACCGACCTGAAAGTCAGTGCAATCTGCCTCGGCACCATGACCTGGGGCGAGCAAAACAGCCAGCCTGAGGCCTTTGCCCAGATCGAACGCGCCAAAGAGGCCGGTATCAATTTTCTTGATACCGCCGAGATGTACCCGGTTCCGCCAACAGCAGAAACCTATTCCGCCACCGAAACAATCATCGGCAACTGGTTCAAGCAACAAGGTGACCGCGCCGACTGGATTCTGGCCAGCAAAATTGCCGGCCCAGGTAATGCCATCACCCATATCAGGGGTGGCAGCCTCAAGCACAATCGCGAGCATATATTGGCGGCGCTCGACGCCAGCCTGGCCCGCCTGCAGACCGACTACCTTGACCTTTATCAGTTGCACTGGCCTGAGCGCAGCACCAACTTCTTCGGCAAACTGGGCTACACCCATAAAGAAGAAGACTTTACCCCGCTTGAAGAAACCCTCGAAGCGCTGGACGAACAGGTCAAAGCGGGCAAGATTCGGCACATCGGCCTGTCCAACGAAACGCCATGGGGCACCATGAAGTTCCTGCAACTGGCCGAAAGCCGTGGCTGGCCGCGGGCAGTGTCGATCCAGAACCCCTACAACCTGCTCAACCGCAGCTTTGAGGTGGGTCTGGCTGAAGTGGCCATTCGCGAACAGTGCGGGCTGCTGGCTTACTCGCCACTGGCGTTCGGCATGCTTTCCGGCAAGTACGAAGGCGGCGCACGACCGGCCAAGGGTCGCCTGAGCCTCTATAGCCGCTTCACCCGCTACTTCAACCCGCAATCGGAAGCAGCTTGCAGCCGCTACGTTGCACTGGCTCGCGAGCATGGTCTGGAGCCGACACAAATGGCCCTGGCGTTCGTGACCCGCCAACCGTTCGTAACCAGCAACATCATTGGCGCCACCACCCTTGAGCAGCTGGACAGCAACATCGCCAGTTTCAATCTGGAACTGTCCGACGAGGTGCTGGCCGGTATCGAGGCGATTCACAAGGATCAGCCAAATCCTGCGCCGTAACACAGCAGGCATAATGCTATATGGACCCGTGGGAGCGAATTCATTCGCGAAAGCGAACGTACAGATGATGGGAATGCATCGAATGTACCGGCCCCTTCGCGAATGAATTCGCTCCCACAAGCTTTAACTCATCTGACTCTTACAAACTCCGGGCAATGATTTCTTTCATGATTTCATTGGTCCCCGCATAAATCCGCTGCACTCGGGCATCAGCCCATGCGCGTGCAATCGGGTATTCCCACATAAAGCCGTAACCGCCATGCAACTGCACGCATTCGTCGAGCACCTTGCACTGCAGGTCGGTCGCCCAGTACTTGGCCATCGCGGCAGTCGGCACATCCAGCTTGCCCTGTAGGTGCAACTCCAGACAGCGATCAATGAAAACCCTGCCGATCTGAACCTCGGTGGCGATTTCAGCCAGCTTGAAGCGCGTGTTCTGGAAGTCGGCAATCGCCTGACCAAATGCCTTGCGCTCGCGGGTGTAGTCAAGCGTCCATTGCAGCGCGGTTTCGGCTGAAGAAAGCGCCCCAATGGCAACCGTCAGCCGCTCCTGAGGCAACTCCTGCATCAGGTAGGCAAAGCCCATACCCGCCTGCCCCAACAAGTTTTCCCTGGGAACACGCACGTCCTGAAAGAACAGCTCCGACGTGTCCTGAGCCTTCATCCCGACCTTCTCCAGCCGTTTGCCTTTAGCAAACCCGGGCGTACTGGCTTCCACCAGAAAAAGGCTGGTGCCTTTGGCCCCGGCAGCAGGATCGGTCTTGGCGACGACAATCACAAGGTCCGCCAGATAACCATTGGTGATGAAAGTCTTGGAGCCATTGATGACGTACTCATTGCCCTCCAGCACAGCAGTGGTTTTCACGCCCTGCAGGTCTGACCCTGCACCTGGCTCGGTCATCGCGATGGCGGTGACCAACTCTCCGGAAACCAGCTTGGGCAGATACTTGAGTTTCAGTGCCTCACTGCCGTAATGCAGGATGTAAGGCGCAACAATATCCGAATGCAGGGAAAAGCCGATGCCCGTCAAACCGAGCCGACCAATTTCCTCGATCACCACGGTACTGAATAGAAAGTCCGCTGCCATGCCGCCGTACTCTTCGGGCAGATGCGAGCACAACATGCCCTGCTCTCCCGCCTTACTCCACAGCTGACGGTCGATGTAACCTTGCTTCTCCCACTGCCCGTGAAATGGCACAGCCTCTTGTTCGAGGAACTTGCGGACGCTCTCGCGGAAAAGCTCATGCTCGGAACTGAATAAAGTCCTGGGGATCATGCGGCACCTGCCTGGCTGGGGAAGCCGGATCGTAAAGCCGGGATTGGCTTGCAGAGCCTATGCTCGCCACTACCAAGAGGACACTGGACACACCCGCCAAAAAATAAGACGATCCAGCCGCTACCTGACTAATCTCCCATATAAGAACAACAGAATATGTCGACTCACGCCTCCGCGCCCTTGCGGCGCGTCAGCATCCTGGCCATTGACGGGGTGTTCGCTTCTACATTGATGCAAGCCAAGGATTTCTTTCACCTCGCAGCCCTGCGTTACAGCAAACAGCTGGGCCTGGGCAGAGTCCCTGCGTTCGAAACGCGACTGGTCAGCCCCGACGGCAAGCCGGTGCGCAGCTTCAGCGACGTCGTGCTACCGGTCGACGGCGAACTAGACCAGAGCGACGTCATTGTCATCCCGGCATTCTGGGACAACTTCGACGCCCTTCGCTTGCGTTATCCGCAAGTCATTCCCTGGTTGCGTGAACAGCATGCCAACGGCGCAGTGCTCTGCGGCGAAGCCAGCGGCGTGTTCTGGCTGGCAGAGTCCGGCTTGCTGGATGGAAAAGAAGCTACAACCTATTGGCGGTTTTTCAACGACTTTGGTGAGCGCTTTCCGAAAGTTTTGTTGAATCAGGAGAAACACCTGACAGACGCCGACAATTTGTACTGCGCAGGCGGCACGACCTCTGCCTGTGATTTATACATTTATCTGATTGAGCGCTTCTGCGGTGCCAATGTCGCGCAAGCCGTTGCCCGGGACATTCTCTATGAAGTGCAGCGTAACTATGCGCCGGGTCGCATGGGTTTCGGCGGGCAAAAGCTGCACCAGGACGTCGTGATTCTGCAGATTCAGCATTGGCTGGAAGAGCATTTCGCCGACAAATTCCGCTTCGAAGATGTCGCCCGCAATCACGGCATGAGCATCCGCAACTTCATGCGCCGCTTCCAGACAGCAACTGGCGACAAGCCTTTGCATTACCTGCAGCGGCTACGCATCGAAACCGCCAAGGGTCTGCTGTCCGGCACACGCAAGAGCATCAAGACCATCAGCTACGAAGTAGGCTACGACGACGCCAGCTTCTTCGCCCGCCTGTTTCGTCAACACACGGAGTTGTCGCCAAATCAGTATCGCCAGCAGTTTCAGCAGGCTGCTTAACGGGTATCACTCATATCAAACAACATGCAGACTGCTGGATTGAGATGCATTTTCTGTAGGAGCTGCCGAAGGCTGCGAAGCCTTTATCCTGACACACCGCGATCGCAGCCTTCGGCAGCTCCTACAGACCCCATGCGTCCGTTATAAGAGGATAATGGCTACTTCCCCAAAGGCTGACCGTATATGGCCAGCCTTTGGCGGTGAGTTATGAGCGAGTTGATTCTGTAAGCCTGGAAAACAGCATCGGGATTTGCAGGACGACCACGCTATAGATGAAGGCTGCCGCAATCGTTTCCCAACCTTTCACGTTGACCCACAAGCCAATAGCCACGAAACCTGCCGTAGCGAAAAGTGGAAGTTGCAAAATCACCACAATGAAAATCCTCGGCAATCTATTTATTCGCCACCTTGCTATCCATATTGCAAGCACATACAAGATCAGCGTCACAAACATCCAGCCTGACGCAATAACAAAGAGTGCGAATAGGGGCGGCATCGCATCCCCATCCTCAGGCCCAAGCTCGAGCCCCACTTTTATCACATGGAAAGCAGCCATAAGCGAAGCTGCACAGTACTCAGTCCCTATGATAAACGCCGTCCAGAAAAATGATCTGCCCTTCATTATGATTACGCTCAATTTGCTACTCCGCTTGCTGACAATGGCAGCTCCCAGGAAATAGGGCCATCCCACTGCGATGAGTAGAACTATCAGCATCAAAACGATCATCAAAAACTATCAAAGTCCCATTATTTAACATCCAGGCTCTGGAGTGATCCTTTTGAAGCTCACCCAGCGCGCTCAAAATAATATTTCCCAATGCCCCCCATAGAATATGAGTCATCATACGTATTATGTGATACCCGCTGATCAATCGTTGAATTACCGACTGGAGCTCGCCTGACGGCCTCCATGAATGTCTGCTTGCTCATCAAGTCGGCGGATAAGGCAGCGTGTCGAGGGAGTCATACCAGAATGGTACTGCGGTGTGATGGAGGTAATTCAGTAGGCATTTTTTAATCCTTCGTAGTTTCAGTATTTAAATATCAGAAACAAGCTCAAGTCGGTCTTAAAACGTCTACCAGTCAATAAATAGAATCCACGAAGGAAATACAATTAAACAACGCCGACTGCGCTTGTAGAATTTATCCTCAATAATTGAAGGAAAGATCCCATCTATAAAATAATGATAAAAAAAAGCCCACATCATGTGGGCTTTAATTAATGACCAGCACTATTACGGCTTATGCGCCCGCGACAGAAACTCATGGGACTGCATTTCGAGCAAACGACTCAAGGTCCGCTGGAATTCGAAGTTCAAACGTCCGCCGGTATACAGGTCTTTCAACTCGACTTCGGCCGAAATGATCAACTTGACGTTACGGTCGTAGAATTCGTCGACCATGTTGATAAAACGTCGAGCGATGTCGTCGGTGGTGACGCTCATCTGCTCTACGCCACTGAGCAACACGGCATGGTAGATCTTGCCCAGTTCGATGTAATCGTTCTGGCTACGCGGACCGTCACACAGTTCGCGGAAGTCGAACCAGGCCACATCATCACAAGTACGCAGGGCGCGGATTTCGCGGTTTTCGATCATCAGCACATCGTTTTCGATGGTCTGCGCGCAGTCCGGGGTCAGCGCCTTGAAGCTCTTGCGCAGACTTTCCTGTGCAGCTTCATCCAGCGGGAAGTGGAACAGCTCAGCCTGCTCAAGGTGACGCAAGCGATAGTCCACGCCGCTGTCGACGTTGACGATTTCGGTGTTCTGCTTGATCAGCGCAATGGCCGGCAGGAAGCGTGCGCGCTGCAGGCCGTCCTTGTACAGACCGTCCGGCACGATGTTCGACGTCGCAACCAGTGTCACGCCATTCTTGAACAGTTCTTCCATCAGGGTGCCGAGGATCATGGCGTCGGTGATGTCCGAGACGAAAAACTCATCGAAACAGATCACCCGCGCTTCATCGGAAAAGCGTTTGGCGATGATGGTCAGCGGGTTTTTCTCGCCCTTGAGGGTCCGCATCTCTTCGTGCACGCGCTTCATGAAGCGGTGGAAGTGAGTCCGAACCTTCTGCTCGAACGGCAGGGCTTCGAAGAAGGTATCAACCAGGTACGTCTTGCCCCGGCCTACCCCGCCCCAGAAGTACAAGCCCTTGACCGGCGCCTGTTCTTTCTTGCCGAACAGCTTGCCGAACATACCCGGCTTGCTCTGATTGGCGGCCACCAGATCGTCATAAAGACGCTGCAGATGACGCACAGCAGTTTCCTGCGCCGCATCATGGAAGAAATCAGGGCGTTTCAGATCA
This sequence comes from Pseudomonas viridiflava, assembly GCF_900602065.1. Lineage (GTDB taxonomy): Bacteria > Pseudomonadota > Gammaproteobacteria > Pseudomonadales > Pseudomonadaceae > Aquipseudomonas. The sequence goes on from NZ_UWFN01000095.1 coordinate 80,844, forward strand.
GCTTGGTATCGTTCTAGAGGGGTCATATTCGCTAACAAGGCAACAAAAACGGGCCGTCACTGTAGCGACGGCCCGGCAGATTGGCAATCAATCCTGTTGTGGCGCGAGTGCCGACTTAAGGCTTTCGATGGCAGTGTCACGCGCAGCGGCGTCAGCGAATGCCGGGCTGTCCGCCACACATTGGCCATCTAGCCACAGGGTGAAGCTGTCAGCTTCGGCACGCACATCCAGTTCACCGCCCTGCTGCAACTGCTTGCTCACCGCACCTGCGGCTTTGCCATCGGCAAAATTGCGCGACAACAGCAGTTGCTCGCCATCCGCGGCCAGCAGACGGAAGCGGAAACTTCCATCGTCTTCACGGAAGCTGACAAAGCGTGCGCCCTTGGCGGCTTTCTTCTTGCCCGTCTCGGCGACTTGCACGCCGCTACGGAAAGAGCGCAGGCCAACCGCTTCACGCAGCTCGCCGAGAAACGGCGTAGCCACCTTGCGAGCTTTAGCCGCGCCAGCCAGCAAAATGTCTTCCAGGTCAGCAGGGCGCTCGATCAATCGATGGTAATTCTCGCGGGCCTCGCCCAACTGCTGGTCCAGCAGCGTGAAAAGACGATTTTTCGCCTCACCCCAACCGAGACCTTGAAGCAGATCGGCACGGAACTCAGCGTTCTGCTCAGGCGTGGCAAACGCCGAATACAGGGTGAACAGGTGCGAGTTGTCTGGGTCCTTGGCTTCGCCCGGCGCTTTCGAGTCGGTAATGATGCGCGAAATCGCGTCTTTCATTTCTTTGGCGCTGCTGAACAACGGGATGGTGTTGTCGTAGCTCTTCGACATCTTGCGCCCGTCGAGACCCGGCAGCGTGGCAACGCTTTCTTCGATCAGCGCCTCAGGCATGACAAAAAACTCTTTGCCCTGGCCAAACAGGTGGTTGAATCGCTGGCCAATATCGCGCGCCATTTCGACGTGCTGGATCTGGTCACGGCCCACCGGCACTTTATGTGCGTTGAACATTAGAATGTCGGCAGCCATCAATACCGGATAGCTGTACAAACCCATGGTGATGCCCGCATCCGGGTCTTCGCCAGTCTCGACGTTCTTGTCCACCGACGCCTTGTAGGCGTGGGCACGGTTGAGCAAACCTTTGGCTGCAACGCAGGTCAACAGCCAGGTCAGCTCGGTGATTTCCGGGATGTCGGACTGACGATAGAAGGTGACGCGATCCACATCCAGACCGGCTGCCAGCCAGGTCGCAGCGATGTCCAGACGCGAGCGCTGAATGCGCAGCGGGTCATCGCACTTGATCAAGGCGTGATAGTCAGCCAGAAAGTAAAACGAATCAGCATCGCTTTGGCGGCTGGCAACAATGGCCGGGCGAATCGCGCCCGCGTAGTTACCCAGGTGGGGCGTACCGGTGGTGGTGATACCGGTCAGGATACGAGTGGTCATGGCAGGTCGCTTATGGGGCTGTCATCAGTTCGAAAGGCGTGGCATGACCAGATCCTTGAGATCGGTCAGCTTGCCGTGAAAAAAGTGTCCACATTCTGCCACTTTCAGCAGCTCATGTGGGCGCGGCAACGCAGCCGACCAGTCGTAAACCAGCTGCGGCTCGACGACTTCGTCGGTCTCCGGCTGGATAACGGTCAGCGGACAGCTCTGAGGCAGCGGATACTGCTCGCTCAAGCGCATGACCGCAGGCGCGACCATGAACAAGTGGCTAAGCTTGTGTCCAGAGGCTTCCAGACGCCCGCCAAGGCTGGCAGCAACGAAACCGCCAAAGGAAAAGCCGAACAGCGTCAGGGGCAGATCAGGATGCTTTTCCAGCAGCCAGCAAGCGACAGCCTGGGCGTCTTCGACTTCCCCGGCCCCCGCTTCGGAGGTACCGGCGCTGGCACCCACACCACGATAATTGAAACGTAATGTAATCAGGCCCGCGTCGCGCGCTGTACGCTGCAAGGTCGAGACGACCTTGTTAAGCATGGTGCCGCCCTGGATCGGATTGGGATGGCAGATTAACGCCACGCCCGTAGCATCCGGGAAATCAAGGTAAAGTGCTTCAAGCTGGCCCACCGGGCCATCGATCAATACGGGGGTTTCGCGCATGAGCAAAAAGGAACTCCGTGACCTCGCAATGGGTCGACTCGTCTAGCTGATTGTCTGCAAATAGCATATCCGTGAACGTGTCGCGGTATACAGAGCAGGTTCGAGCCGTTAACGTAAAGCAAAGCCGTTTATAGAGGAAGGACTCGTGGAACTGTCGCTCTTAGTTTGGTTGTTGCCGACCATTGCCCTGGTTGTCGGTGTTGTCATCGGTTTTCTGGTCGCACGTCTGGTGCCCAACGCTGCTCCCAATGGAACCCAGCGCCAGCTGGATGACGTTCAGGAGCGTTTCGATACCTATCAGAACGAGGTGGTCACTCACTTCAACAGCACGGCTAATCTGGTCCAGAAGCTTTCCCAAAGCTACCAGGACGTACAGGAACATCTCGCCGAAGGTGCCAATCGTCTGGCTACCGACGAGCTGACTCGCCAACGTTTGCTGGCGGCCCTGCATCCTGAAGCCAACCAGGTCCAGCGCGATCGCCTGACGCCACCGCGCACAACTGAAGCGCCGAAAGACTACGCGCCGAAATCACCCAACGCTCCTGGCATGCTCGACGAGCATTACGGTTTGAAAAAGCCGTAAGCGAAAGCTGGATCAGGAAAGCCCGCCATTTGTGAAAATGGCGGGCTTTTTTGTGGATCATTCAGGGATAAAATCAAAGCCAGAGAAACCTCCTACGGACTTTCAGGAATGCAGCGCTATATATATTTCTTTGCGACCTCTATTCTTTTTGAAAAACGGAGGAAGCATGAAAGTAATTCTGATAATCGTGGCAAGCGTTCTGGTGTCAGGGTGCGTACGCGGAGATTGCACCAAAGACTGCTACATACTCGTAGGCAAAGATTTGGAGCTCGAGTACAAATGCAACATGGACCTCTATCGATCAGACTGCCCTGTCAACAGGTAGATGCGCAGTTAAAAGCGCCACGTGTAGATATCTTTTTTATTATGAGGGCCATTAACGTTAATTTGCGTTGGCTTCTTGATACGCCCCGGTGTAAATCCAAAACGAGCCCATCGAAGGTCTCCCTGCCGCCCATCATAAATAACCAGATTCCCATCGTTCTGTATGGACATGTGACTGTGGTCCCATAAGAACTTGTCCCTGGTGTGCGTGCTTTCCGCTATCCACAACCTTGATCTGGCCGGGTCGTAAAGGAAACCACTGTTGCTGACGACAAACCAGGGAGATCCTGTCTGCTTGCGGGAAAGCGTTCTGCTAAAGGCCTGACCGCTATCAGCGACCCAGACGATAGCTCCGTTATCTTTGATAATCAGGTTGCCATTGCTTTGCAGTTTCAGACGAAAACGTCCATTGGGAGACTGTAAAAATTGTCCCGGTATCATTTTCTGATTGGGCGGTAATACCGGAGCGCCGTTATTTATAAACACACCCTACTGAATACTCATACTTTCACCTTTGAAAGCTATTGATTGAGCACTCAACTAATCACCCACCGAGTTACGAAGTGCGATAAATATATACCGCACCTGAATTATTCTTAACGCCTTGATTATTCTTGCAGTAGCCGCGCCAGCGTTCATCGCGAGCAAGCTCGGCTCCCACAGCTATCGGTTATCCATGTGGGAGCTGAGCTTGCTCGCGATGAACGATAACGCGGTATACCTGACAGACCGGCGCGCCTGCATCGCGGGCAAGCCTCGCTTCCACAGGTTGGCGCTGATCTAAGTTCATGATCGACCCGTGGGACCGACCGGGGTGACGCTCCATTCATTCGGGAAAGCGGTATTTCAGGCTGCACAGAGGCGGCGAATGTACCGGCCTCTTCGCGAATGAATTCGCTCCCACCGGGATCAACGCTTGCAGCCCAACATAGAACCTCCCACAAGTTGTATTGCGAACAGGCTGTACCTAAATAAAAAACCCGCCATCTCTGGCGGGTTTCTTGTTTACAGCAAACGATCGTCAGATCGCGCCGCGGCTGCGCAGCAGGTCGAGGACTTGCTTGACGCTGTCTTCGAGACTCAACGATTGAGTGTCGATAACCAGGTCCGCATTAAGCGGCACGTCGTACGGGAACGACTCGCCCGGGATGTTATCTCCATCAGCTGCGTACAAGCCCTGTGGATCGCGTTCGCGGCAAACTGCAGGGGATGCCTGGACGTAGACGGTCAGCAGACGATCAGCGCCAATCAGGGACTTGGCCTGCTCACGACCTTCGCCATCCGGTGCAACGAACGCTGCCAGGGTAATCAGACCTGCCTGGTTAAACTGACGCGCCACGTGAGCAGCACGACGCCAGTTCTCGGTACGTCCGGCACGATCCTGCGGCAGACCCTTGTTCAGGTCATGACGCAAGTTCTGGCCATCAAGCACATAAACCGCGCGGCCCATGTCGAACAGCTTGCGCTCGACCGCATAAGCCAAGGTGCTTTTGCCAGCGCCCGAAAGGCCGCTGAACAGCACGGTGGCTGGCTGCTGACCAAAACGCTGAGCACGCTCTTCAGTCGCAACGTGAGCCAGAGCACCGTGATGATTGGCACCTGCGCCACCGACTGGCTTGGCAATGATCATGCCTGCCGCCACAGTGCCGTTGGTCAAACGATCAATGACAATGAAAGACCCGGTCGTGCGATTGCTGTCGTAGCCGTCCAGCGCAATGGCTGAATCGAGGCTGATCTTGACGCGACCAATCTCGTTAAGCCCCAGAGAACTGGCAGGCCCTTCGGCCAGGGTGTTCACGTCGACGCGATGCGTGATGCTGGCGATCGAGCCCGGCACATAGCTGGTGGCACGCTTGATGTCGTATTTTTTGCCGGGCAGCATCGGCTCTTCGGCCATCCAGACCAGCATGGCGTCGAAGGCGTCGGCCACTTGCGGCACGTTATCGGCGTGGACCAGCAAGTCACCACGGGAGATATCAATCTCGTCTTCCATGGTCAGAGTGACGGCCTGACCCGGTCCGGCATTCTCCAGTTCACCTTCGAAGGTGACGATGGACTTGACGCGGCTGCTCTTGCCCGAAGGCAGCACGACGATTTCGTCACCCTTGTGCACGATACCGCTCGCCAGCGTACCGGCAAAACCACGGAAGTTCAGGTTTGGACGGTTGACGTACTGCACCGGGAAACGCATGTCGGTGTAGTTGCGATCGTTGGCAATCTCGACGGTTTCGAGGATTTCCATCAAGGACTGGCCGGTGTACCAAGGCGAACGCTCGCTCTTGTTCACCACGTTGTCGCCTTTGAGCGCCGACATTGGCACAAAGGCCATGGTGGTCGGCTTGAACGCGATGCCGTCGGCGAACTTCAGGTAATCAGCCTTGATTGACTCGAAGACGCTTTCGTCAAAGCCATTGAGGTCCATTTTATTGATGGCCACAACGATGTGCTTGATGCCCAGCAGCGATGCAATGTAGCTGTGACGGCGAGTCTGGGTCTGCACGCCGTAACGGGCATCCACCAGAATAATCGCCAGGTCGCAGGTCGATGCACCAGTCGCCATGTTGCGCGTGTACTGCTCATGGCCAGGAGTATCGGCAATGATGAACTTGCGCTTGGCAGTGGAGAAATAGCGGTAGGCAACATCAATGGTGATGCCCTGCTCGCGCTCGGCCTGAAGGCCGTCAACCAGCAACGCCAGGTCGACATCTTCACCGGTAGTGCCGGACTTCTTCGAATCGCGAGTAATGGCTTCAAGGTGATCTTCGTAGATCATCTTGGAGTCGTGCAGCAAACGGCCGATCAGCGTGCTCTTGCCGTCGTCGACGTTGCCACAGGTAAGAAAGCGCAGCATTTCCTTGCGTTCGTGCTGGCCCAGATAGGCGAGGATGTCCTCGCTGATCAAATCAGATGCGTGCGACATGACAACCCCTTAGAAATAACCCTGACGTTTCTTTTCTTCCATCGAACCAGCGCCATCGTGATCGATGACCCGGCCTTGACGTTCGGAAGTACGCGTCAGAAGCATTTCCTGAATGATGTCAGTGAGGCTGGTGGCCTCGGACTCGACTGCGCCCGTCAACGGGTAGTCGCCAAGTGTACGGAAGCGGACTTTCTTCTTGACGATGCGTGCCTTGTCCTCATCGCTGAGGTGGTTAAGCAGACGCTCGTCGTCGATCATGATCCAGGTGCCATTCATCTCGATGACATCGCGCTCGGCAGCGAAGTACAACGGCACGATCGGGATACTTTCCAGATAGATGTACTGCCAGATGTCCAGCTCGGTCCAGTTGGACAGCGGGAACACGCGAATCGACTCGCCTTTGTTGACGTTGCCGTTATAGACGTTCCACAGCTCCGGGCGCTGGTTTTTCGGATCCCAGCGGTGCTTGCTGTCGCGGAACGAATACACGCGCTCTTTGGCACGGGATTTCTCTTCATCACGACGCGCGCCACCGAACGCGGCATCAAAGCCGTGCTTGTCCAGGGCCTGCTTGAGACCTTCGGTCTTCATGATGTCAGTATGCTTGGAGCTGCCGTGGGTCAACGGGCTGATGTTCTGAGCCACGCCGTCCGGGTTGATGTGGACGATCAGGTCCAGGCCCATTTCCTTAACCATCTGGTCACGGAAACGATACATTTCCTGGAATTTCCAGCGGGTGTCCACATGCATCACCGGGAATGGCAGCTTGCCCGGAAAAAACGCCTTGCGCGCCAGATGCAGCATTACCGCGGAGTCTTTACCGACGGAGTACAGCATCACCGGGTTATCAAACTCGGCGGCGACCTCGCGGATGATGTGGATGCTTTCCGCCTCCAGTTGCTTAAGATGCGTCAGTTTATCGACCATGGTTACTCACGGGTTGCATTCATTATTGACCGGACAACGCCCGGGACGGCCAGCGGGCCGTGTTCGAGGCGGCACTCTAGCACAGCGACTACTTCTATTCAGGAGGCCAAATAGATCTAAACGTTCTAACGATATACCGTCTCGTTTGGGTGATCAGACGGGGTTCGGGCAATCAATGAACAGGTGCTCTACAGCAAACCGGCGGGCCAGATAGTCGCCTAATGCCTGAACCCCGTAACGCTCAGTCGCATGATGGCCGGCCGCAATAAAACTGATGCCGTTTTCCCGAGCGCTGTGTACGGTCTGCTCCGACGCTTCACCGCTGATAAACAGATCGACCCCGGCTGCGATTGCCTGATCGATGTAACCCTGCCCGCCACCTGTGCACCAGCCCACCCGACGAATCATCCCGGAACCTTCTATCAACAGAGGTTCGCGGCCCAGTGCTTCTTGCACGCGACGGGCAAAATCCCGAGGCATCACAGGCTCGTTCAGCGAGCCAACCAGCCCAACCACACGCGCGTTATCCGGGTCGAGCGGGCCTTCAACAGTAATGTCCAGCTGGAGCGCCAACTGCACGTTATTACCCACGTCCGGATGCACGTCCAAAGGCAGGTGATAGGCCAACAGACTGATATCGTGCTTGAGCAGGGTTTTCAGGCGACGCTGCTTCATGCCGACGACGCAGGGGTTCTCGCCTTTCCAGAAATAACCGTGATGCACGAGAATCAGGTCGGCCTGTGCGTCGACCGCAGCGTCCAGCAAGGCCTGGCTGGCGGTAACACCACTGACGATTCGCATGACCTGTGGACGACCTTCGACCTGCAGGCCATTAGGGCAATAATCCTGGATACGCGAACTGCCGAGATAACGGTCGGCTTCTTCTACCAGAGTGCTGAGCGCAACGGCCATAAAAGACTCCTGAATGTGTGGTTTGAAGCTGATAGGGTCGTGCTGCTGAAATGGTTCACTTCTGCATATCTTATTTGTGAGACACAACCCCAAGTGCTCGTATAATGCCGCCCATTATGGCGCAGATGGGCAGCAAGCCGCAGCGTCGGATCACTTTCAGGATTTGCTCAATGTTCAAGGCGCTGCGCTTTTTTGGTTGGCCATTGCTGGCAGGCGTACTTATCGCTCTGCTGATTATTCAGCGTTTCCCGGAGATGGTCGGCCTGCCCAGTCTCGACGTTAATCTGCAGCAAGCGCCACAAACCAGCTACGTCCAGCAAGGCCCGGTCTCGTATGCCGACGCCGTGGGCATGGCGGCCCCGGCAGTGGTCAATCTCTACACAACGAAGATGGTCAACAAAGCGGCCAACCCGATGTTCGAGGACCCGCAATTCCGGCGTTTTTTCGGCGATAACATGCCCAAGCAGAAGCGCATGGAATCAAGCCTTGGCTCAGGCGTTTTGATGAGCCCGGAGGGCTACATCCTTACGAACAACCACGTTACGACCGGGGCGGATCAAATCGTCGTAGCGCTCAAGGATGGTCGCGAAACCATCGCCAGGGTTATTGGCAATGACCCCGAAACCGATCTGGCAGTGCTGAAGATCGATCTCAAGAATATCCCGTCAATCACTATTGGCCGCTCCGATAGCATCCGTATCGGTGACGTCGCGCTGGCCATCGGCAATCCTTTCGGCGTCGGCCAGACCGTGACCATGGGCATCATCAGCGCCACCGGGCGTAATCAGCTTGGCCTGAACACTTACGAAGACTTTATTCAGACTGACGCGGCGATCAACCCGGGCAACTCGGGCGGCGCACTGGTTGACGCCAATGGCAACCTGACCGGTATAAATACGGCAATCTTCTCCAAGTCCGGAGGTTCGCAAGGCATCGGGTTCGCGATTCCGACGAAGCTGGCGATGGAAGTCATGAAATCGATCATCGAGCACGGTCAGGTGATTCGTGGCTGGCTGGGTATTGAAGTGCAGCCACTGACTCAGGAACTGGCTGAGTCATTTGGTCTGAAGGACCGCCCGGGTATCGTCGTCGCGGGCATCTTCCGTGACGGTCCGGCGCAGAAAGCCGGATTGCAGCTAGGGGACGTGATTTTGAGCATCAACGGCGAGCCTGCCGGTGATGGTCGCCGCTCGATGAATCAGGTAGCGCGCACCAAACCTAGTGACAAGATCGCCATTCAGGTCATGCGCAACGGGAAAGAAGTAAAACTCAACGCCGAGGTGGGCCTGCGTCCGCCGCCTCCGCCGTCGGCTACGCCGGTTGAGGAGCAGTAACACTACGCGAACTCTGTAGGAGCTGCCGAAGGCTGCGAAGCGGTTATTTCTGACACACCGCTATTCGCAGCCTTCGGCAGCTCCTACAGTTTTGTACTTTGGTTACAAACCCGCCAACCCATCCAGCAGCGCTTGATTTTGCTCTGGCGTGCCAATGCTGATCCGCAGGAACTGGGCAATACGCTCCTGCTTGAAGTGCCGAACGATCACACCCTGCTCGCGCAGCTTCGCCGCGATACCGGCAGCGTCGTGTTGTGGGTGACGGGCAAAAATAAAGTTAGCCGCCGACGGCAGCACTTCAAAGCCCAGCGCTTGCAGCTCGCCCGTCAATGCATCACGGCTGGCGATGACCGCATTGCGGGTGAACTCAAAGTGTTCACGATCTTCAAAGGCGGCAGCAGCCCCAACAATGGCCAGACGATCCAGCGGATAAGAGTTGAAGCTGTTCTTGACCCGCTCCAACGCCTCGATCAGATCTGGATGCCCAACCGCCAGACCGACTCGCAACCCCGCCAGTGAGCGGGACTTGGACAACGTCTGGGTAACCAGCAGGTTCGGATAACGATCCACCAGAGAGATCGCCGTCTCGCCACCAAAATCGATATAAGCCTCGTCAACCACGACCACGGAGTCGGGGTTGGCCTTAAGCATCCGCTCAACAGCATCCAGGCCCACTACGCAACCGGTTGGCGCGTTAGGGTTCGGGAAGATGATCCCGCCATTAGGCTTGGCGTAATCCTCGACCCGGATCTGGAACTGTTCATCCAGCGCGATAGCGTCGTACTCGATGCCATACAAACCACAGTAAACCGGATAGAAGCTGTAGCTGATATCAGGAAACAACAACGGTTTGCCGTGCTGGAAAAAGGCATTGAATGCATGGGCGAGCACTTCATCCGAACCGTTACCCAGAAACACCTGACCGGGCTGCACGTCGTAGTAGCTGGCGACTGCCTGCTTCAGCAGGTCGCTGTTCGGGTCAGGATAAAGACGCAGGTCGTCGGTCAGCTCGGCACGCATCGCCGCCAGAGCTTTAGGCGAAGGGCCGTAAGGGTTTTCGTTGGTGTTGAGTTTGACCAGCTTGGTCAGCTTGGGCTGCTCACCTGGTACATAGGGCACCAGACCGTTGACGAAAGGACTCCAGAATTTACTCATGCTCAGTTCCCCTGCCCTTCGTTATCGATGATGCGGTACTCGGCGCTGCGTGCGTGCGCAGTCAAAGATTCGCCACGAGCCAGTACCGATGCGGTCTTGCCAAGTTCGGATGCACCTTGCGGCGAGCAATAGATGATCGACGAACGTTTCTGGAAGTCGTAGACACCCAGCGGCGATGAAAAGCGCGCTGTGCCGGAGGTTGGCAAAACGTGGTTTGGCCCGGCGCAGTAGTCGCCCAGTGCCTCAGACGTGTGACGGCCCATGAAAATTGCACCCGCGTGACGGATCTGCGGCAACCAGACCTCCGGGTCCGCCACTGACAACTCAAGGTGTTCCGGAGCAATACGGTTGGCGACCTCAATCGCCTGCTGCATGTCAGCGACCTTGATCAACGCACCACGGCCATTGATCGATTTGTCGATGATCTCTGCACGCTCCATGGTCGGCATCAATTTGGCAATGCTCGCGGCCACCTGATCCAGGAAGTCTGCGTCCGGGCTCACCAGAATCGCCTGAGCGTCTTCATCGTGCTCAGCCTGGGAAAACAGATCCATCGCAATCCAGTCCGGATCGGTCTGACCGTCGCAGACCACCAGAATCTCGGAAGGACCGGCAATCATGTCGATCCCAACCTGACCAAAAACGTGACGCTTGGCGGTGGCCACATAAATGTTGCCCGGCCCGACGACCTTGTCGACGCGTGGCACGCTTTCAGTGCCGTAAGCCAGCGCAGCAACGGCTTGGGCACCGCCGATGGTGAAGACCCGGTCGACACCTGCAATACAGGCCGCAGCCAGTACCAGCTCGTTGATTTCCCCGCGTGGAGTTGGCACCACCATGACTACCTCGCCCACTCCCGCCACTTTGGCAGGAATGGCGTTCATCAATACCGATGACGGATAAGACGCCTTGCCACCCGGCACATAGAGACCGGCGCGATCCAGTGGCGTGACCTTCTGGCCCAGCACAGTGCCGTCGGCTTCGGTGTAGGTCCAGGAGTCCTGTTTCTGCTTCTCGTGGTACATGCGCACACGATCTGCGGCTTTTTCCAACGCTGTGCGCTGGGCTGGAGTGATGCGGGTCAGTGCCAGCTCAAGACGCTCGCGAGGCAGAATCAGGTCAGCCATGGAGGCGACCTGAAGCCCGTCGAAGCGCTCGGTGAACTCGACCAACGCAGCATCGCCCCGCTCACGCACGGCCTTGATGATGTCGAGAACACGCTCGTTGACCGAATCGTCAGACACACTTTCCCAGCTCAGCAGATGATCCAGATGATGTGCGAAATCCGGATCAGCAGCATTGAGTCGGCGAATTGCAGTCGGTGCGGTCATAGCGAGAGCCTCATAGGAATGGCAAAAACTCAGGCGCCCTAAACTAGCAGTCGATCCGCTTGGGCACCTGAGAATTCTGGCTATGAGGCGGATAGACGGGCGCAACTCAAGGTTGCGCGAGTAAGTCAGCCGCGGTGTCGCGATTCCACTGCATTGCGCAGGGTATCGATGAGCGACTGAATACGGGCATGCTGCATTTTCATGGAAGCTTTGTTGACCACCAGACGGGAACTGATTGTCGCGATCAACTCCTGAGGCTCCAGGCCGTTGGCCCGTAGCGTGTTGCCGGTATCAACAACGTCGATGATCTTGTCAGCCAGACCAATCAGCGGTGCCAGCTCCATGGAGCCGTACAGCTTGATGATGTCGACCTGACGACCTTGCTCGGCGTAATAGCGCTTGGCAACGTTGACGAACTTGGTTGCCACGCGCAGACGGCCTTTGGGCTCGAGAGCGCCGATTGCGCCGGCTGTCATCAGGCGGCACTTGGCAATTTGCAGGTCCAATGGCTCATACAGGCCTTGGCCGGTGTATTCCATCAGCACATCTTTACCGGCAACGCCCAGATCAGCAGCACCATGTTCGACATAAGTCGGCACATCGGTGGCGCGCACGATCAACAAGCGCACATCGGCCTGGGTCGTGGGGATGATCAGCTTGCGGCTCTTGTCCGGATTCTCGGTAGGCACGATGCCCGCTTCGGCGAGAAGCGGCAGAGTGTCATCGAGGATGCGGCCCTTGGACAATGCGATGGTCAACATGGGAAACGTCAGTCCTTATCAGGAAACTTCTGCCCGTGCGCAATCGGCGCCGAACAAAACCTGATGCCGGTTCAACACGGGCACCAGGTGAAACGAATCAGAATTCACACGCTGTGAAGCGCGCAATACCTGACGCCCGAACCACAATTGGCTCGGGCGTCAGGTCGTTCAACTACTAGCCCGGAACGCGGCGAATCTTCGCGCCCAGCATCTGCAGTTTCTCTTCAATGCACTCGTAACCACGATCTATATGGTAGATGCGGTCGATGAGCGTATCGCCCTGGGCAACCAGTGCGGAGATAACCAGGCTGGCCGATGCACGCAGGTCAGTGGCCATGACGGGCGCGCCTTTGAGGACCTGGGTACCGGTGACGATGGCGGTATTGCCCTCGACCTGAATCTGCGCGCCCATGCGATGCATCTCGTAGACGTGCATGAAACGGTTTTCGAAGATGGTTTCGATCACTGCACCAGTGCCTTCGGCGATGGCATTGAGCGAGATGAACTGCGCCTGCATGTCAGTCGGGAACGCCGGGTAAGGAGCGGTACGCACGTTGACAGCCTTCGGCCGCTTGCCGTGCATGTTCAGCTCGATCCAGTCGACACCGCTGGTGACTTCAGCACCCGCTTCCTGCAGCTTGAGCAGGACCGCCTCAAGGATGGTTGGATCGGTGTCCTTGACCTTCACGCGACCGCCAGTAGCAGCGGCAGCGACCAGATAGGTACCAGTCTCGATACGGTCCGGCATGACCTTGTAGGTCGCCGAGTCCAGGCGCTTCACGCCATCGATGGTGATGGTGTCAGTACCGGCACCGTGAATCTTCGCGCCCATGGCAATCAGGAAGTTGGCCAGATCGACAACTTCAGGTTCACGAGCGGCGTTCTGCAGAACGCTACGGCCGTTAGCCAGGCTCGCGGCCATCATGATGTTTTCGGTACCGGTCACACTCACGGTATCGAAGAAGAAATTTGCACCGCGCAGGCCGCCTTCAGGGGCCTTGGCCTTGATGTAACCACCTTCGACATCGATGATTGCACCCATGGCCTCCAGGCCACGAATGTGCAAGTCCACTGGACGTGAACCGATCGCACAACCGCCAGGCAACGCGACTTCAGCTTCGCCGAAACGGGCAACCATAGGGCCAAGCACGAGAATCGAGGCGCGCATGGTTTTCACCAGCTCGTACGGAGCGATCAACGTTTTGATCGTACGAGGGTCAATTTCAACGCTGAGCTTTTCGTCAATGACAGGCTCGATGCCCATGCGACCGAACAGCTCGATCATGGTGGTGATGTCGTGCAGGTGCGGCAGATTCTGGACGGTTACAGGGCCATCAGCCAACAGCGTAGCGGCAAGAATCGGCAGGGCAGAGTTTTTCGCCCCGGAAATGCGGATTTCGCCATCAAGACGAACGCCGCCAGTAATAATCAATTTATCCATTAGAGTCTCGACGCCAAGTGGCTCAGGTGCGCTCGGCCCACGCAGCGCGGCTGAAAAATTTCATGGTGACCGCGTGGATGCTGCCATCGGCAATCCAGGGGTTCAAATGCGTGTAGATCTGTTGCTGACGCTTGACCGGGCTCAGCGCAGCCAGCTCGTCATTGATCACGTTCAGCTGGAAGTTGCAGCCTTCGCCTTCAACTTCAACCTGGATCTCGGGCAACTTCCCTTCAAGGAAGCTCTTAACTTCTACGGCGTGCATGCTAAACCTCTATTGGCGACCTACGCGCGCGGGTCGGCCATCATACAAAAAAGCCCACTCAATGCGAACCCCGCAACGCAGGACCCGGACGAGGGGCTTTCATAATCGGGGATCAATGATCGTGCAGCAGTTCGGTCAGCTCTGATACCTGAGCAATCTTGCGCATGTCTTCCGGCATCGAGCGGATGCTGACATCCTTGCCAGCGTCCCGTGCATCGCGCATGAAAGCCAGCAGCAAGGCCAGGCCCACACTGCTGGATTTTTCAACGCCTGCGCAATCCAGCACAACGGTCGGCAGCTCACTCGACTTGATCAACGCGGCGCCCTGCTTGCGCAAGGCCGGACCGGTCAAATAGTCGAGCGTGCCGATTAGTTGCAACTCACCGGGCGCGACGAGCCGTACGACTGACTCTGTCATTGCGCGCCCGGACCCGCTGCTTCTGGCGCCTTCTCTTTAGCCTTGGCGACTTCACCCGCCCAGCTATTGATCGTCTCGTCCAGATTATTACCGTTACGCTGCATCGCATCAGCGAACTGATCACGGAACAGCTTGCCGATGTTGATGCCGTTGATGATCACGTTGCGTACTTTCCACTCGCCGCCAATCTTGACGAGCGTGTAGGACACCGGATACACGGCGCCATTGTTACCCTTGACCTGCATTTCGACGCTGGTGCGGTCCGCGCCTTCGGCCTTCTCCGGGGAAACAGTGATGCCCTGATTGTTGTACTCCAGCAATGCGTTGCCATAGAACTGCATCAGGCTACGTTTGAAGTTTTCCTGAAAACGCTGCATCTGCTCAGGAGAAGCATTGCGTGAGTACTTCACGGTCATGATGCTTTTGGAAATGCCGTCGGCATCTACCACCGGGCCAACGATGCGGTTCAAGGCATCATAAAAAGCGCCAGGATTGCTTTTGTACTGTTCTTTGTTGGCTGCCAGATCGCTCAACAATTCCTTGGTGGTGCGATCCACCAGATCATGAGCGGACGGTGTGGCGGCAGCATTGCCCAGCATTGGTACCAGTGCCAGCAACACCAACAGACCACGGCGCACGATTGAGATCATCTAAAAGCTCCTCATTTAGCGTCTTTACTCACGGTATTGAGCAGGAATTTTCCGATAAGGTCTTCCAGCACGAGCGACGACTGCGTGTCATGGATAGTGCTGCCATCCTTCAGCAACCCGTCGTCGCCACCCACGCTGATACCCACATATTTCTCACCGAGCAAGCCAGCGGTCAGAATCGACGCAGTGGAATCTACAGGCAGGTTATCAACCTTTTTCTGCACTTCCATCGTCACTCGACCCGTAAAGGTGTCGCGATCAAGATCGATCGCAGTGACCTTGCCGATCGTCACGCCAGCCATGCTCACCTTGGCTCTGACAGTCAAACCGGCAATATTGTCGAAATTTGCATAAAGTTTATAAGTATCAGTGCTGGCACTGGAGCTCAGACCGCTGACGCGCAGGGCAAGCAGGAGCAAAGCCAGTATCCCGGCCAGCAGGAACAGGCCGACACCTGTTTCGATGGTGCGGTTTTGCATCAGAAATCTCCAAACATCAATGCGGTCAGAATAAAGTCCAGGCCCAACACGGCCAGGGAGGCATACACGACTGTTTTGGTCGTGGCACGGCTGATCCCTTCGGAGGTGGGCTCGCAGTCATAACCCTGAAACACGGCAATCCAGGTCACCACGAAGGCAAATACGACGCTCTTGATAACGCCGTTAATCACATCATCTACAAAAGAAACGCTGTTTTGCATGTTTGACCAGAACGAGCCTTCATAGACTCCCAGCCAGTCAATCGCGACCCAGGAGCCTCCCCAGATACCTACCACGCTGAAAATCATGGCCAACAGGGGCAGCGAGATGAATCCGGCCCACAGCCTTGGCGCAGCAATGTACTTGAGTGGGTCGACGCCGATCATTTCCAGGCTGGACAACTGCTCAGTGGACTTCATGTTGCCGATTTCGGCGGTCAATGCAGAACCTGCGCGACCAGCGAACAACAACGCAGTCACCACGGGCCCCAGCTCTCTCAGAAGTGTCAGTGCAACCATTTGCCCAACCGCTTGCTCAGAGCCGTATTTGGTGAGGATGCTGAAACCCTGCAGCGACAGCACCATGCCGATAAACATGCCCGACACGACGATGATCGCCAGCGACATGACACCCACCGAATAGAGCTGCCTGACGAGCAACTGAAAGCTGCCGCCAATCGAACTACGGCCCAGCAGGGCATGAACCAGAAAAATTGCCGAACGCCCGAGAACAGCCAGGATATCTATTGCGGAACGCCCCAGCAGACGTATCCGCTCCATTAATGACTTCTTGCGCATCAGCGCTTCCCCAAAAGATCTTCGCGATAATCCGGCGCAGGATAATGAAACGGCACAGGGCCGTCCGGATCGCCGGTCATGAATTGACGAATGCGTGGGTTATCCGAGCCCATCAGCTCCTCGGGCGTACCCTGCCCCAGCACCTGACCGTCGCCCACCACATAAAGGTAATCGGCAATACTCGCCGTTTCGTCCAGATCATGAGAAACCACGACACTGGTAATCCCGAGCGCGTCATTGAGCAGCTTGATCAGACGCACCAGAACCCCCATGGCAATCGGGTCCTGCCCCACGAAGGGTTCGTCGTACATGAGAATTTGCGGATCAAGCGCGATCGCCCGGGCAAGCGCCACACGACGTTTCATTCCGCCTGACAGTTCATCAGGCATCAACTCGATAGCACCGCGCAGCCCCACTGCCTGCAGTTTAAGCAGAACAATGTCGCGAATCATTTCTTCCGGCAGCTCGGTGTGAACGCGCAATGGAAAGGCTACATTCTCGAATACATCCAGATCAGTGAACAGCGCACCGCTCTGAAACAGCACACCCATATGCTTGCGCGCATCGAACAGATCGCTGCGCGACAGGGCGGGCAGATTCTGACCGTTGACCCATACCTCGCCCGCAGAAGGCCGTAACTGGGCACCCATCAGGCGCAGCAATGTGGTTTTGCCGCTGCCCGAAGGTCCCATGATGCCGGTGACTTTGCCACGGGGAATGCGAATATCGACATTTTCGAAAATGCTGCGCGTACCGCGCTTGAAGGAAACGCCCTTCAGCTCGATCGCGTAGGCGTTATCGGCGCTCATCTAAACTCCTTGCGATGCAGCCTCACGTTCAGCTGCCGAGTCCCTGGCGGGAGACATGCTGTCCCGGTGGGCTGAACAGGCCGCGAACTATACCACCGCTATAAGGCGTCGCCCAAGAGAGAAGCCGATCAATCAAGATCGCCACACACAATTTGCGACATTTCACACAAAGGCCGCCTGCTTATCGCCATCCAGAACGATTAAAAACAAACCTCGACGATCAGACGTGAGGGAATCGCGCATTACCGCTATAATCGCCGCCTTTTAACGAGCTGACCGATTTTTCACATGAACCAGACCAGCGACCTCATCCAATCAGCACAACGCACCATCCGCCTCGAAATCGAAGCGGTGGAAGGCTTGTTAGCGCATATCGATGCGGATTTCGTCCAGGCTTGCGAGATGATTCTGGCGAGCAAAGGGCGCGTTGTCGTGGTTGGCATGGGCAAGTCCGGCCATATCGGCAAGAAGATCGCTGCCACACTGGCAAGCACCGGCACCACGTCTTTTTTTGTGCACCCTGCCGAAGCCAGCCACGGCGACATGGGCATGATCACCTCCGATGACATCATTCTGGCG
This sequence comes from Pseudomonas viridiflava, assembly GCF_900602065.1. Lineage (GTDB taxonomy): Bacteria > Pseudomonadota > Gammaproteobacteria > Pseudomonadales > Pseudomonadaceae > Aquipseudomonas. The sequence goes on from NZ_UWFN01000095.1 coordinate 98,617, forward strand.
TTGTCGAACTCGGGCACCACCGCCGAAATCGTTACCTTGCTGCCCCTGATCAAGCGCTTGGGCATCAAGATGATCAGCCTGACCGGCAACCCCGGGTCGACGCTGGCGGAAGCTGCCGATGTCAACCTCAATGCACACGTAGAACATGAAGCCTGCCCATTGAATCTGGCCCCGACCTCGTCCACGACTGCAGCACTGGTCATGGGCGATGCGCTGGCGGTCGCACTGCTGGAAGCCCGCGGCTTCACAGCCGAAGACTTCGCGTTCTCGCACCCGGGCGGCGCATTGGGCAGGCGCCTGCTGCTGAAAGTCGAGCACGTCATGCACAGCGGCGACCAGTTGCCGAAAGTACAACGAGGGACGCTGCTCCGTGATGCATTGATGGAAATGACCCGCAAGGGCCTGGGCATGACCGCTATTCTCGAAGCTGACGGACGACTGGCCGGGATTTTCACCGACGGCGATTTGCGTCGCACCCTGGATCGCCCTATCGACATTCGCCAGGCGATCATAGACGACGTAATGACAGCCCACGGCAAAACCGCACGCCCTGAAATGCTCGCCGCTGAAGCGCTGAAAATCATGGAAGACCACAAAATCGGCTCACTCATCGTCGTCGACGAGAAAGACCATCCGGTGGGCGCTTTCAATCTGCAGGACCTGCTGCGTGCAGGCGTCATGTAATGGAGATGTACAAATGACCACGGACCTGCTGCAACGCGGCAAAAATATTAAACTGGCGATTTTCGACGTCGATGGCGTGCTGACCGATGGGCGCCTGTATTTCCTTGAAGACGGCAGCGAGTTCAAGACTTTCAACACACTGGACGGCCAAGGCATTAAAATGCTGATCGCCTCAGGCGTGACAACCGCCATAATCAGTGGCCGCAAAACCCCGGTAGTCGAACGCCGGGCCAAAAACCTGGGCATTGAACATCTTTATCAGGGCCGTGAAGACAAGCTCGTGGTGCTCGACGAGTTGCTCGCGCAACTTGGCCTGAATTACGAACAGGTCGCTTATCTGGGTGATGATCTGCCAGACTTGCCAGTCATCCGGCGTGTCGGCCTGGGCATGGCGGTAGCCAATGCAGCTACTTTCGTCCGGCAACATGCCCATGGCATTACCCAGGCGCGAGGCGGCGAAGGCGCAGCCCGCGAGTTCTGTGAATTGATCATGAGCGCTCAGGGCAGTCTTGAAGCAGCCCACGCAGCCTACTTATAGAAGCCATTTATGCTTAGCAAAAGAATTCGAACGTTCCTGATCCTCGGTGTGCTGGCATTTTTGCTGGCTGCCGCAGGTTACTGGAACATCAGCCCGGAAAGCTTCATGGAGCAACCGGCTGCAGCGGTGGATGAAAGCGCCATCGACTTTTACGCGATCAATGCGCACAGCGTGCAGTATCTGCCCGACGGCAAGCTGCAGTACGAGATGACCGCCGACAAGGTCGAGCACATCAAGGCTACCGATGTAACAATGCTGACCACGCCAGACCTGCAGATGTACCGTGGCACCCTTTATCCTTGGCATATACAGAGCAAAACAGGTGAAGTGTCCCCAGGTGGCGAGCAAGTGGAATTGATCGATTCGGTTCGCGTAGCACGAACCGACGACAAAAACCGTACGACCATTATCACTAGTAGTCGCATGACCGTATTCCCGCAGAAGCAATATGCGCAGACCGAGCAAGCCGTTAGAATCGACGGCGCAGGCGGTGTGACTACGGCCAAGGGAATGAAAGCGTATTTGAACGACGGCAGGATGGACCTGCTATCTAAAGTAAGAGGACAGTATGAGGCTCGTTAAAACCCTTCCTTTTTTGCTCGGCCTGGGTGCAGCACTGGGAAGCGCGAGCGCCTGGTCCCTGCCGACTGATCGCGATCAGCCTATCCACATCCAGTCCGACGATGCACAACTCGACGACAAGAAAGGCGTTGCTACCTACAAAGGCAACGTAATCATTACCCAGGGCTCGATGAAGATCACCGGTAACACCGTGACCATCACACGTAACGCCCAAGGTGAAGTCGACGTATTCACGTCTGTGGGCAACCTTGCCTACTACGAGCAGAAGCCGTCAGTGGACAAGCCTATCGTTCAAGCCTACGCGATCACTATCCAGTACTACGCTGCTCAGGATCGTATCGTGCTGATCGACAAGGCCAAGGTCATCAACGACGGCAACACGTCCGAAGGCGAAAAAATCGTTTACGACACTGTGAAGCAGATCGTCAGCGCAGGTCGCGCCAATGGCGGCAGCAAAGTGACTACGCCGCGTCCGCGTATCGATATGGTTATCCAGCCGAAAAAGAAACCCGACCAGCAGAAGGCCCAGTAAATGGCGACGCTGAAAGCCCAGCATCTGGCTAAAAGCTACAAGGGCCGTCAGGTCGTACGTGATGTGAGCCTGTCTATTGAGAGCGGCCAGATCGTTGGATTGCTGGGGCCTAACGGCGCCGGCAAGACCACCTGCTTCTACATGATTGTCGGTCTGGTTCAGGCGGATCAGGGCCGCGTGCTCATTGACGACCTGGATGTCAGCCATCAACCAATGCACGGCCGTGCACGTGCGGGTATCGGCTATCTGCCTCAGGAAGCCTCGATCTTCCGCAAGCTGTCCGTGGCAGACAACATCATGGCGATTCTCGAAACCCGCCAGGAACTGGACCGCGACGGACGCCGTAAAGAGCTGGAAAGCCTGCTTCAGGAATTCCACATCACCCATATCCGCGACAACCTGGGCATGAGCCTGTCCGGTGGTGAACGCCGTCGGGTAGAGATCGCCCGCGCACTCGCTACCTCACCGAAATTCATTCTGCTCGATGAACCTTTCGCAGGCGTGGACCCGATTTCGGTAGGCGACATCAAGCAGATCATTCATCACTTGAAAGCCAAGGGCATTGGCGTTCTGATCACCGATCACAACGTTCGTGAAACCCTGGATATCTGCGAAACCGCTTACATCGTCAACGACGGGCAATTGATCGCCGAGGGCGACTCGGAAACCATTCTGGCAAATCAGCTGGTGAAAGAGGTTTACCTCGGCCACGAGTTCCGCCTGTAAATAGCCGCAGCGTCTGGCCTCTGGAGGCCAGCAACCTGGGGGGTTTGTTCTGACGCTTGTTAAATGCCAGTACACCCCTAGGCAAACACTTCGGTTTCAGGCATATAATTTGCTTATGTAGGCGCCTAGGCGCTCGGTAGTGGATGGCGCATGTGCGCCGGCGAATAAGGTGTTAAGCCCCAGCCATGAAACCATCGCTAGTCTTGAGAATGGGCCAGCAGCTGACGATGACGCCGCAGCTGCAACAGGCCATCCGCTTACTCCAACTGTCGACGCTGGACCTCCAACAGGAGATTCAGGAGGCACTGGAGTCAAACCCTATGCTGGAACGCCAGGAAGAAGGCGACGACTTCGACAATGCCGATCCTTTGGCTGACAACATCGAACAGAAGCCAAACCCTGACGTTCAGGAGCCGACCTATCAGGAGTCCGCTCCAACAGTAGACAATCTTGAAGAGGGCGACTGGAGCGAGCGCATTCCCAATGAGCTGCCTGTCGACACCGCCTGGGAAGACGTCTATCAGACCAGCGCAAGCAGTCTGCCCAGCAATGACGACGATGAGTGGGACTTCACCACCCGCACATCTGCCGGTGAGAGCCTGCAAAGCCATCTGCTCTGGCAGTTGAATCTCGCACCGATGTCCGATACCGATCGTCTGATCGCCGTAACCCTGATCGATTGCATCAACAATCAAGGTTATCTGGACGAAACGCTCGAAGAAATTCTTGACGCCTTCGATCCCGAGCTTGATATCGAACTCGACGAAATCGAAGCCGTGCTGCACCGTATTCAGCAGTTTGAACCAGCAGGCATTGGCGCCCGAAACCTCAGCGAGTGCCTCTTGCTGCAACTGCGTCAGTTGCCCGCGAAAACCCGCTGGCTCAGCGAAGCCCAACGCCTGGTCAGTGACTTCATCGACTTGTTGGGCAGCCGCGATTACTCGCAACTGATGCGGCGCATGAAGCTCAAGGAAGATGAGCTGCGCCAGGTCATCGAGCTGGTACAAAGCCTCAATCCGCGGCCAGGCTCGCAGATCGAATCAACCGAAGCAGAATACGTGGTCCCGGACGTTATCGTGCGCAAGGACAACGAGCGCTGGCTGGTCGAGCTGAACCAGGAGTCAGTGCCCCGTCTGCGTGTAAACCCTCAGTACGCAGGCTTTGTTCGCCGCGCCGACACCAGCGCCGACAACACCTTCATGCGCAATCAACTGCAGGAAGCCCGCTGGTTCATCAAAAGCCTGCAAAGTCGCAATGAAACCCTGATGAAGGTGGCGACACAAATCGTCGAGCACCAGCGCGGTTTCCTTGAGTATGGCGATGAGGCGATGAAGCCTCTTGTTCTGCATGACATTGCCGAAGCAGTAGGCATGCACGAATCGACTATTTCCCGGGTTACCACGCAAAAATTCATGCATACCCCACGCGGCATTTACGAGTTGAAATATTTCTTCTCCAGCCACGTAAGTACCTCAGAGGGCGGTGAGTGTTCGTCCACAGCCATTCGCGCGATCATCAAAAAACTGGTTGCAGCGGAAAATCAGAAAAAGCCGTTGAGTGACAGCAAGATCGCTGGTTTACTGGAGGCACAAGGCATTCAAGTAGCCCGCCGCACAGTTGCCAAATACCGCGAATCACTTGGCATAGCGCCTTCAAGCGAACGCAAGCGACTGATGTGACGAGAGGTACAGTAGTAACCGTACCACCGCTGCACGTTACGGTTTTTACGCAACCCGGTTGCTAGCCACAGCGTTCCAGTGGCAGGCAAAAGCCTGCCTCTTTATGCACTGGCAATAAGGAGAAAGCGGTATGCAAGTCAACATCAGTGGACATCAACTGGATGTGACCGACGCCCTACGCGACTACATCACCGAAAAACTCGGACGACTGGAGCGCCACTTCGACAAGATCACTAATGTGCAGGTCATCATGGAGGTCGAGAAGCTGAAACAGAAAATCGAAGCCACCCTGCACATCCCCGGCTCAAAGGTCGTCGCCAATGCGGAACATGATGACATGTACGCGGCAATCGACCTTTTGACCGACAAGCTGGATAGACAATTGCTCAAGCATAAGGAAAAGCAGCTCAGCCTCCTTCAGGGCGCAACGGCTCGCTGATACCCCCAAAACATGATCCGACTAGAAAATATCCTGACCCCCGGCCGTTCGCGTGCGAACGTGCCGGGCGGCAGTAAGAAACGAGTACTCGAACAAATTGCCAACCTGATCGGCGAACAAGTCGCGGATCTGGATTCGCAAGTCGTGTTCGAAAGCCTTGTCGCCCGTGAGAAACTTGGTTCTACCGGCTTTGGTAATGGCATTGCCATTCCTCATTGTCGCTTGAAGGGCTGCAGCGCACCCGTCAGCGCCTTGATACGGCTGGATGCCCCCATTGATTTCGACGCCATCGATGGTGCGCCAGTGGACTTGCTGTTTGTCCTGCTGGTACCTGAAGCCGCTACCGATGAACACCTTGAGCTGCTTCGCCAGATCGCCAGCATGCTGGACCGCACTGAAGTGCGCGACAAGCTGCGTAAGGCTCAGACTGGCGATGAGCTTTATAAAGTGGTGCTGGACGTACAGAACGGGCATTAATCATGCGCATGATCATCGTGAGCGGTCGCTCAGGCTCCGGCAAGAGCACGGCGCTGGACGTACTGGAAGACAACGGCTTTTATTGCGTTGACAACCTTCCAGCGGGGCTGCTCCCAGAGCTGGCCGAGCGTGCGCTGATCAATACCGAGCTGGCTGAACCGTTACTGGCCGTCTCCATCGATGCCCGCAACCTGCCCAGTCACCTGACCCGCTTCCCGCAGATGCTTGAAGAGGTGCGTTCACGCAATATCCAGTGCGATGTTCTTTACCTGGACGCAGATGAATCCACCCTCTTCAAGCGCTTCTCGGAAACCCGCCGCCGCCACCCTCTGAGTAACGCCAACCGTTCGCTGGCAGAAGCCATCCGCGACGAGACTGCGCTGCTTGGGCCGATCATTGATCTTGCCGACCTGAAGATCAACACGACCCACCTGAATCTTTACCAGCTGCGCGATACGCTCAAGCTGCGACTGCTGAACAAGCCTGAGCCAGGTACTGCGTTCCTGATCGAGTCTTTCGGTTTCAAGCGCGGTATGCCGGTGGATGCCGACCTGGTATTTGATGTACGTTGCTTGCCCAATCCGTACTGGAAACCGGAGCTGCGAGAGCAGTCGGGAAAAGATCAACCTGTTATCGACTATCTCGCCGCGCAGCCTGACGTCGAAGAGATGTTTCAGGACATCTTCACTTATCTCAACAAGTGGCTGCCGCGCTTCGCTGCCAGCAACCGCTCGTATGTCACCATTGCCATTGGCTGCACCGGCGGGCACCACCGCTCGGTATACCTGACCGAGCGCTTGGGTCAGGTCCTGCAACAATCCCTCAAAAACGTTCAGGTTCGCCACCGCGACTTAAGCTGAAAGGACTTTCCCTGCGATGCCCGCTCGTCAAATTACCATTATCAACAAGCTGGGCCTGCACGCCCGCGCAGCCGCCAAGTTTGTCGGAGTCGCTGGCAAATTCCCCTGCCAGATCCGTGTGGGGCGCTCACCTGAAAGCATGGTTGACGGCAAAAGCATCATGGCAGTGATGATGCTCGCTGCAGGCAAAGGAACAGACATCCACCTTTCAACCGAAGGCGATCAGGAACAGGCCGCGCTGGATGGTCTGGTTGAGTTGATCAATAACAAGTTTGATGAGGGAGAGTAGAGCGGCGCCCGCGTCAAAAGATTTTCTTGACCAGCCCATCTGTCTGCCGCTAAGATTTTTATCTTAAATTTTAGATATAAACCGAGGCGATTATGGCTCTCCAATTTCATGAAAGCCCTTTTCATGTCACGCATGATGATGAAACTGCCAGCAAGATGGCCCTCAAAATGGATTTATCCATATTCATCACTAACTGCCTGAAGCAGTTGAATCTTAAGCAGAGTGAAGCTGCGAAATTGCTTAACCTGACCCAGTCACGGGTGTCAGAACTGGCGAACGGCAAGATTGAGAAATTCACTATCGATGCCATGATCGACATGCTTGATTGCCTGGGCTTTCGTGCCAATTTCACCATGTCGAATGCAGGTGCCGAAGCATCTCCGCAGATTGTCATTACCAAATCTGCCTAAGTTTAGTAGCCCATCCCCCGCAACTCACTTTTCAACTGCTTGAATCTCTGCTCCGCAACGGCCATCGCGTGCCGATCAGTCTTATTGGTGGTTTTCACAAACGAATGTAAAACGACCACCATGTCCGCGTATTTAGCAATGTAGACACAGCGAAATGCGGGGCTGCCGTTTATGATCAGCTCGACCACACCAGTACCTACTGACTCTGTAAGTTGCTTGATTGCTAGCCGCGGGTCCTGCTCGAACTGAATCCTCCGCAAATCCTTGCCAAACTCGTCCTGAACATCTTCGGGCAGATTCTTGTACTCCCGCTCAGCGGCAACGCTTACAAAAGCAAACCTTCTCAAAAAACACCTTCAGATCGACCTGGGTTTACGCTTCAAATAAAGACTCTCCGAACAGTTCACACGAAAACCATTCTACTCATGAGGCTCGAAGGAAAAGTCTGCAAAACTCGTGCGCCAGATACGAAAAATCCGAAGTCCTCTCGAACTCCGGATTTAGATACTCAGTAATCTGACGTTGGCTCAGAGGTGCTTTAGCAATTCACTACCTTACCCCTTCTTCACAAACTCCGACTTCAGCTTCATCGCGCCGATGCCATCGATCTTGCAATCGATGTCGTGATCGCCATCCACCAGGCGGATGTTCTTCACCTTGGTGCCAACCTTGACGACCAGCGAAGAGCCTTTGACTTTAAGGTCTTTGATAACGGTGACGGTATCGCCATCCTGAAGGGTATTGCCTACTGAATCCTTGATGACTTTGACGTCATCGGCCGCTTCGCTGCTGCCGTCTGCGGACCACTCATGCGCGCATTCCGGGCAGATCAGTTGAGTACCGTCTTCATAGGTGTATTCGGAATTACATTTTGGGCAGGCAGGTAAGCTCACAGACATTCTCGCGTCGAAGGGTAAAAACCATGGATTATAAGTGGTTTTAGACCTGCGCAGGGGGCGAATGTCACTTCGCCGCCCTGCCCGCTCCGTCAAGCCAGTGCCGTATCCATCACCATCATCAGACAGAACCCGGCGATCAAGCCGAGACTGGCGACTTTATCGTGCCCATTACGACGCGATTCGGGGATGATTTCCTGAGTGACCACCAGCAACATGGCACCTGCAGCAAACGCCAGACCTAGCGGCAACAGCAACTCGGCAATCGCCACCAGCCACGCGCACAGCAAAGCAAAAACCGGCTCGACCAGCCCTGAAGCAGCACCAATCAGAAATGCCTTGAAGCGCGACATCCCTGCTCCGGCCAGTACCAGTGCAATGACCAGCCCTTCGGGTACGTCCTGTATCGCGATGCCCATGGCGAGACTGTCGGCGTCGGGCAAACCGCCACCGGCAGACACACCGATAGCCATCCCTTCAGGGATGTTATGGGCAATGATCGCGATCACGAACAACCAGATCCGCGGCGCAATCGCAGGCAGCTCTTCACCGCTCAGGGGCGAACCTTTGGAGACTGTGTGATCAACTATAAACAAGCCCACAGCCCCGAGAAAAATCCCGAAACTGACGAGCCCGCCAGCCCCCCAAGGGGAAAACCCAAGATTTTCAGCAGCCGCCAGCCCGGGCACGATCAGCGAAAATGCCGTAGCTGCCAGCATCACCCCTGCACCGAAGCCGAGCAAACCGTCGGACACAGAGGCAGGCATGCCTCTGATGACCAGTACAGGAACAGCGCCCAGTGCGGTCCCCAGAGCACAGATTGCTCCGCCCTCCAGCGCTCGCATCAGGCGCGGCTCAAGATCCAGCCATTCAAGCGCGTGCGCAACCAGAAGCGCCATACCTGCCAACAGCAGAACCGAACCCAATGCCAGGCGAAACAACCGCCCACTGCTGATGGTGAGTATTTCCGTGCGCATAAACTGCCCTGGATCTGATTATTGGAAGATCAGGCCAGAGCGGCCTGGTAACGCCGGGCAACTTCCGGCCAGTTGACGACGTTGTAGAACGCAGCGATGTATTCCGGACGGCGGTTCTGATAGAGCAGGTAATACGCGTGCTCCCAAACGTCCAGGCCCAGAATCGGCGTGTTGCCGTTCATGAGAGGGCTGTCCTGATTACCGCTGCTCTCGACGACCAGTTTTTTCTCCGGTGTCACGCTCAGCCAGGCCCAGCCACTGCCGAAACGAGTCAGCGCCGCTTTGGTAAACGCGTCCTTGAACTGCTCAAAACCACCCAGTTGCTCGTCAATGGCTTTAGCCAGTGCGCCATCAGGCAAGCCGCCGCCGGTTGGCGCCATGACTGCCCAGAACAACGAGTGGTTGGCGTGACCACCACCTTGGTTGATCACTGCCGGGCGCAGCTTCTCAGGCAATTGAGCAACAGCGGCCACCAGCTTTTCGATCGGCCATTCAGCCCATTCAGTACCCTCGACTGCTGCGTTGAGGTTATTGATGTAGGTCTGGTGATGCTTGCTGTAGTGGATTTCCATGGTCTGCGCATCAATGTGCGGTTCCAGGGCGTCGTAAGCATATGGCAAGGCAGGCAGGGTAAACGGCATATCAATGTACTCCGTAGAAAAGGCCGGAAGTGGCGGCGGCATTGCGTTGTAATGACGAGCGCGAATGCTCGCCGCCACTGTTCAACAGGCGATGGGTGCGCGGGTATTCACCATGCTCACTGATAAAACTCAGCAGCTCGGCGTAGGTTTTACTGCTGTGGCGCAAGGCAGCCTGGCGCAGCGCTGGCGGTAAGCGCTGCTCTTGCATGACCCGCAGCAGGTGCTGATGGATCGCGCACAGGTACTCTGCGCTTTCCTCCGGCTGACCCAGACTCAAATGCAGGTCAGCGAGGTTGTGATGGGAAATGACGCAAGCGGCCACCGCTTCGTCGGGGTTGGGCCAGCGCTCGAACAACACCTGAGCCAACGCCAGCGCCTGCAAATACAACTCGCGGGCGTCAACCAGCTCACCGAGATTGAAACAGCGATTGGCTTTTTCGATTGTGCGTTTCCAATGCTCCATGGCGCGACTCCTCAAGCGATGGCCGACAGGTCAGATCCCGCCAGCGGTGAGTTTTTCCGGATCCAGCAGCGCCTCAAGCTGGCTGCGCTGCAGGTCGGTGTGTTCAAGGGCGACATCAATAATCGGCCGCCCCTGTTTGTAAGCCGTCTTGGCAATTTCTGCGGCTTTCTGGTAACCGATGATCGGGTTTAGCGCGGTGACCAGAATCGGATTGCGCGACAACGCTTCCTTGAGCTTCGCTTCATTGACCTTGAAGGTCGCAATAGCCTTGTTGGCCAGCAATCGGCTGGAGTTGGCCAACAGCTCAATGCTGCTCAACAGGTTTTGCGCGATGATCGGCAGCATCACGTTCAGCTCGAAGTTGCCCGACTGCCCGGCGACCGTGATCGCCGCATCATTGCCGATGACTTGGGCGGCAACCATGGCTGTGGCTTCCGGAATCACCGGATTGACCTTGCCCGGCATGATCGACGAACCGGGCTGTAACGCTTCGAGTTCAATCTCTCCCAGCCCGGCCAGCGGACCGGAATTCATCCAGCGCAGATCATTGGCGATTTTCATCAACGATACGGCGGTGCCTTTGAGCTGGCCTGACACGGCCACAGCGGTATCCTGAGAGCCGATCAGGGCAAACAGGTCCTTGCCCGGCTCAAACGCGACGTTACTCAAGCGGCTCAAATGGCTACTGAAGCGTTTGGCGAACTCAGGGTGCGCATTGATCCCGGTTCCCACCGCCGTGCCGCCCTGAGCCAACGCCTGAAGACTCGGCAGCAAAGCCTGTAAATGCTCAATGTTGGCGCGGATCTGCTGAGCCCAGCCATTGAGTACCTGGCTCATGCGCACCGGCATGGCGTCCATCAAATGGGTACGACCGGTCTTGATGAACGGATGTACCTCATCAGCCTTGCGCTCGATCACTTCGACCAGATGGGTCAACGCCGGTAGTAACTGCTCGTGCAACGCCAGGGCGGCGCTGACGTGAATAGTGGTCGGGATGATGTCGTTGCTGCTCTGTCCACAGTTCACATGGTCATTGGCATTGACCTTGTCACCCAGTACACGACTGGCGATGGTCGCGATGACTTCGTTGGCGTTCATGTTGGTGCTGGTGCCTGAACCGGTCTGAAACACATCCACCGGGAAGTGCGCCATGTAATCGCCGCTCAACAGTTCCTGGCAGGCACTGACGATGGCTTCGCTTTGTGCGGCCGAGATTTGCTCAAGCTCAAGGTTGGCATGTGCAGCGGCAGCCTTGGCGAGCAATAGCGCCCGAATGAATTGCGTTGGCATGCGCAGATTACTGATCGGGAAGTTATTCACCGCACGCTGGGTCTGAGCGCCATACAGGGCCTCGGCAGGGACCTGCAGTTCGCCCATGCTGTCGCGTTCGATACGGGTATTACTCATCGGAGTTTCCTTGCACCAGTTCAGTGAGAGAGATCGAGGGCTGCAGCAGGCATGTCGCCAATTGCCAGGTACAGGCCTGCCAGCGTTGTTGGTCGGCCGCGCAATTGATCAGGGCCTTGAGATCACGTAACGGACGCCAGGCCTGATCGACGCACAAACAGCGCCAATGCCAGGGCAGAACCGTATCGCGAGCGGTATCGATGAGCAGTCGAAAGGAGGTTTCAGCAATCATTCGCTGAGGCGTGGCGGTAAATCGCGCCAGGTAACGGCCTTCGGCCAGGTAACGATCAATCAGCCGTGGTTCGTCAGGCTCAAGGGCACAACGAATTCTGAAACTCATCCCGCGCCAGTTTTCGAGGTGCGCAGGAAGCGCGTGCAAAACAGGACCCATGACCACGGCTCATCTAGATAATGATATTCATTATTAAATGATATTGAGAATCAAAACAACCGTAGAGGGTGAAGGGATTTAGAGGGGGGAGGAAAATAATTATCGGAGCGGCATGTTTTTTGTGGGAGCTGAGCTTGCTCGCGATAAGGCTGGACACGTTTCACTTCAGATCGCATCCAGCCTTATCGCGAGCAAGCTCAGCTCCCACAGAGACAAAGGTGGGGGGCGACAGCTTTTTGTATCAGCTACCGGCGACGGTCATCCGTTCGATCAGCACCGAGCCCGTGCGGATGTTGCTGCGCAATTCGAGGTCGCTGCCTACGGCGACGATTTGTTTGAACATGTCGCGCATGTTGCCGGCAATGGTCACCTCTTGAACGGGGAACTGGATCTCGCCGTTCTCGACCCAGAAACCAGCTGCACCGCGGGAATAATCGCCCGTCACCATGTTCAGACCGCTGCCCATCAGCTCGGTGACCAGCAACCCGCGGCCCATTCGTCGAATCAGCGCCGCCTGGTCCTCAGTACCATGAGTGACGAACAGATTGTGCACACCGCCAGCGTTCGCGGTACTTGGCAAACCCAGTTTACGGCCCGAATAGGTGCTGAGAATGTATGAGACCAATTCGCCATTTTCGACGAATGGCTTGGCATAAGTGGCCAGGCCATCACCGTCGAACGCCGAACTGCCCATGGCGCGCATCAAGTGAGGACGCTCATCAATGGTCAGCCATTCGGGAAACAGTCGCTGACCGATGGAGCCCTCCAGGAACGATGACTTGCGGTACAGATTGCCGCCAGAAATCGCCCCGAGGAAACTGCCGAACAATCCGCCAGCCAGCTCGGCCGAGAACAGCACCGGCACTTCGCACGTCGGCACAGGACGCGCGCCCAGGCGGCTGGCCGCCCGCTCGGCAGCTTTACGACCGACGCTCTTTGGATCGGCCAGCAACTCACCCTGGCGACTGACGTCATACCAGTAATCGCGCTGCATCTGGCCTTCGCCTTCAGCAATCATCACGCAACTCAAACTGTGACGGGTCGACGCGTAGCCGCCGATAAACCCGTGGCTGTTGCCGTACACGCGGCAGCCCTGGTGAGTATTGAGCGTCGTACCATCGGCATTCTTGATCCGGCTATCCGCATCGAAGGCGGCTGCTTCGCAGATCAGCGCTTTTTCGATTGCCTGCTCTGGCGAGATATCCCAGGCATGAAACAGATCAAAATCCTGCTGTTCTCTTGCCATCAATGCAGCATCGGCCAACCCTGAGCTTTCGTCTTCAGAGGTGTGTTTGGCGATTGCGAGCGCAGCAGCGACGGTTTCACGAATCGCGTCAGCACCACTCGCCGAGGTGCTGGCCGAACCTTTGCGCTGGCCTACATACAAGGTAATGCCGAAACCCTGGTCACGATTGAATTCGACGGTTTCCACTTCGCGCTGACGAACCGAGGTCGACAGACCCTGCTCCAGCGACACAGCAACCTCGCAGGCACTGGCACCCTGACGCCTGGCTTCGGCAATGATTTGTTCGACTTGTTCTTGCAGTGCGGGCAAGGCCTGTGGGCCGACGCTTTGTGATGCACTCATGACTTTCTCCATCAAATTCTGCTTTCGGCACGAGCCGAATACCGAGTGGGCCGGACAAGAGGCCCCTGACTGGTTATCATGGCGGCGTTTATTTGCGGACTGCCCCCATGGTTGATTCTTACGACGACTCCCTCGACGGGGAGAAAAGCAAAACCCAGGTCAAACGCGAGCTGCATGCTCTGGTTGAACTTGGCGAGCGTCTTGTGTCGCTCAAACCCGACCTGCTGAACAAGCTGCCTTTGACCGATCCGCTGCGCAGAGCCTTGGCCGATGCGCCCAAGCACACGGCTCATATCGCACGCAAACGGCATATTCAGTTCATCGGCAAGCTGATGCGCGATCAGGATCTGGACGCCATTCTGGTGCTTCTCGATCAACTCGATGCCTCCACTCGCCAATACAACGAACGTTTTCACGGCCTGGAACGCTGGCGTGATCGCCTGATCGCCGGTGATGACGGCGTCCTCGAAACGTTTGTTGCTGAATATCCGGAAGCGGATCGTCAGCAACTGCGTTCTTTGATCCGTCAGGCTCAACACGAGCTGGCCCATAACAAGGCACCCGCTTCGAGCCGCAAAATCTTCAAATACATCCGTGAGCTGGACGAGAAACAACGCGGTTTGCGTTGATTCCTGCGTCACACTACGGGTCCGGCTTCTGTGGGACCGGCTTTAGCCGGGAATAAATCCCCAGTTGAAGCCGGTCCCGCAGATTCACCTCATCAACCGCCTGTGCCGCCTACCGTGATCGCATCGATCTTCAGGGTCGGCTGACCCACGCCCACTGGAACCGACTGGCCATCTTTGCCACAGGTACCGACGCCACTGTCCAGCGACAGATCATTACCCACCATCGACACCTTGCTCATGGCCTCAGGCCCGTTACCAATCAAGGTTGCACCTTTGACCGGCGCGGTAATTTTGCCGTCTTCGATCAGGTACGCTTCGCTGGTTGAAAACACGAACTTGCCGCTGGTGATATCGACCTGACCGCCGCCCAGATTCGCGCAATAAATGCCGCGTTTTACCGACGCAATAATTTCCTGCGGATCGCTCTGTCCACCCAGCATGTAAGTGTTGGTCATGCGCGGCATGGGTAGATGCGCATAGGACTCACGACGCCCGTTGCCGGTACGCGCCACGCCCATCAGGCGTGCATTGAGCTTGTCCTGCATGTAACCCTTGAGTACGCCGTTTTCAATCAGCGTGGTGCATTCGGTTGGCGTGCCTTCATCATCGACGCTCAACGAACCACGACGTCCGGCGAGGGTGCCGTCGTCGACGATGGTGCAAAGCTTTGAAGCAACCATCTCGCCCATACGGCCGCTGTAAGCCGAACTGCCTTTGCGATTGAAGTCGCCTTCCAGACCATGGCCGACCGCCTCATGCAGCAGAACGCCGGACCAACCAGACCCTAGAACCACAGGCAGCGTGCCCGCCGGAGCAGGAATCGCTTCGAGATTGACCAGCGCCTGGCGCAGCGCTTCCCGCGCATAGCCCATGGCGCGGTCCTCGTTGAGGAAATAACGGTAATCGGTACGTCCGCCGCCGCCATGGCCGCCACGCTCGCGACGCCCGTTCTGCTCAACGATCACACTGACGTTGAAACGCACCAGAGGCCGTACATCTGCCGCCAGACCACCATCGGTGGAAGCCACAAGAATCCGCTCCCAAACCCCGGCCATGCTCACTGTGACTTGCTGAATGCGAGAGTCCAGCGCACGGGTCGCGACGTCGATACGCTTCAACAGCTCAACTTTCTCGGCGCGGGTCAGGACCTCCAGCGGATTGTCCGGCGCGTACAACTGGGCCACATCCTGAGACGTGAACGCCTGCACGGTGCCATTCTGACCGGCCCGAGAAATCGAACGAGCCGCGCGAGCCGCAGTGCTCAGTGCTTCCTGCGTGATCGCATTGCTGTAGGCAAAGCCGGTTTTCTCACCGGACTGGGCGCGTACACCAACACCCTGGTCGAGGTTGAAGCTGCCTTCTTTAACGATGCCGTCTTCCAGAGACCAGGACTCAGAAATCTGCCCCTGGAAATACAGGTCAGCAGCATCGATACCCGGACCCGCCAGCTCACCCAGCACCGACTGCAGGCTGTCGAGGTTCAAGCCGCCGGGAGCCAGAAGGTGTTCGCTGACAGAGGACAAGTCGCTCATATTCACTCCGAGGTCTGCACAGGCCGCACGGCGTCCTGCGTAAAAAATCGCCGGTGACTGGACACCGGCATCCGCGCCCGTATGGACGCCTGTTCTTCATTGTCTCGCGTGGCCAGCAGCACCGCTTCACCCTGTGCCTGCTCGGCCAGCACTCGTCCCCAAGGGTCGACGATTGCCGCATGCCCATAAGTTTCCCGGGGCCCCGGATGGACCCCGCCCTGCGCGGCCGCCAGCAGGTAGCACTGAGTTTCAATAGCACGCGCACGGATCAGAATGTCCCAATGCGCTGCGCCCGTCACTGCGGTGAAGGCGGACGGCGCAGTAATCAATTCGGCACCTGCTTCTCGCAGGGCGGTGTACAGCTCAGGAAAGCGCAAGTCGTAACACACGCTTAACCCCAATCGGCCTACGGGCGTATCGACGACCACCACATTGCTGCCGTGAGCATAGTCGTCAGACTCCCGATACCGTCCACGGCTGTCAGCAACATCCACATCAAACAAATGTAGCTTGTCGTAGCGCGCCACTTGTTCGCCGTGCTCATCAATCAATAGCGAGCACGCCGTGATTTTGCCGTCAGGCTGAGCGCTTGGCGGCAGCGGCACGGTGCCAGCAACTATCCATAACCTGAGGTCGCGGGCGGCAAGTTTCAACCATGGCAGGATAGGCCCTTGCCCCAAAGCCTCGGCGCGGCCAATCTCCGCGGCGTCGCGCCGCCCCATCGCAGCAAAGTTTTCCGGCAATACTGCCAGACGCGCGCCAGAGGCTGCGGCCTGTTCCAGCAAGCCCCGGGCCTGAGCCAGATTGCCCAGTACATCGCTCTGGCTAACCATTTGAATCACGGCAAACGACACGGCGGCTTCTCCTCAAACAATACGCAACCACCTGAACCGGAATACTTTTTCGCTGTAGGAGCTGACGAGCACCGCGAGGCTGCGATAGCGGTCCACCTGATACACCGCTATCGCAGCCTCGCGGTGCTCGTCAGCTCCTACAGAATCTTCCGGCGCTTGAACGGTCACTGTACTCCATAGCGCCCTATTGAGGCTTTTCAAACGGCTTGTCGAAGGTAATCTTCGGCTCTTTCCATGGCCCCTCAACCTTGTACTGAACACTGGCGAAACGCGCGACGCGATCACCCAGTAGCTTATCGACCAGGAACAACGCCCCGCCAATCGCGGGCGCCCCGACAATCAACGCGGCAATCGGCAGGTTGTTGGTGACTGGCAGCGTAACCAGAAGCTTGGCATCGACCCGGTCTTTGACCATGTCCAGCGTACCGTTCAGCTCAAGATTGCTTGAAGGGCCGGTCAAGGTAATCGGGGTTCGCGTGACATAAACGCCATCGCTCGCCACCAGCAGACCTTTAACCCTGTCGTAGCTCAGGCCTTTGCCGAGCAAATCCGAGAAATCAAGACGCAAACGGCGGCCAATGGAATTGAAGTTGAGCAGGCCAAACACTCTCAGTGCCTGCGCGCCGCCCTCTACTTCGACAAACTGCCCTGTTTCGAGCTTGGCATCCAGGCTGCCAGAGAACCGCTTGAGCGACACCCAGGCAGGAGAACCGGGCCAACGGCCGTCTGCTTTCAGCTCGAACGATTCGCTGGTGACCGTTGGGGCAAAACCCCAGGCTTTAAGCACATCACCCAACTGCTTGCCTTCAATGTTGCCCCGGTACCAACTGCTGGTAGAGCCCGGTGCGCCTTCCCAGCCGCCCTCGCCTTTCAACTGCATGCCTTTCAAGCCCAGGTCCAGATCAGACAAACGAAGACCTGTAGCCGTCGGACGAACTTTAAGTGACCAGGCGCCAAGTAGCTGTTCACCCTGAAAGAGCTGCGTGACCTTGATATCCAGTGCCGGGATTTTGCCCGGGTCGACATCGGCCAGAGGGTCGGGGGCGTTTTCTACAACCACAGCAGCGGGATCAGGCGCGGGCAGACGGACATAAAGCATATCGATGCCAATGGGCGCACCCTTGGCATCCGGCAAGGTCGCAGTCCCCTTGGCAAGCTGACTGTCCAGCGACAATGCCCAATTGTCAGTACTGCGTTTGAGCTGAACACTGGCCTTGTCCAGCGTTGTCCCCATAGCTGTCAGCTTGCCGATCTGCAGGTCGACGTTATTGACCAACTGCTTGGCACTACCGCCCGGATCTTCACCGGCATAACGGTTGACCATTGCCTGCCAGGGCGCAACATCGAGTTCAGGCAAAGAGCCGCGAACACGCAGGCCTTTGGCCTCCGGTACGATGGCACCGCCGTCTCCCAGAAACAGCTCGCCACGACCGTCCGCCAGCTTGCCCGGCGCGGCAGCGTACGCCAGATTGGCCAGCTTGCCGTAAGCAAAACCAAAGCGTCGCTCCGCGCCCTGCAGCGTCATGCGAAATTCGCTGTCCAGGCCTGTATCCGCTGGCTTGCCAAAAGGCGCCGGCAAATCAACCGCTACACCCTTCAAACTGGAGTTGATCCGCAGCAGACTGTCGGGACCACCAAGACTGAGCTGCAACTGAAACGGAATATCACCCGATACTGGCAGTGGCTGGGTAACGCCCAACCATTCGGTGAGTCTTTTGACGGTGATTTGACCATTGGCAACCACACGGGTCAGGTTCGCACCTGGTTTACCTTCAGCCGCAATTTCTGCGGTAACCGGACGATCAAACGCCTGTGCCCGCACACCTTTGCCGCTGAGCCCCTTGGCGTTGTCGAAGCGAAACTCACCTTTCAACTGGGTCAGATCCAGGGCCGGATCAGCCAGTTTCAGACGCGCCCCTTCAGTGCGGAAGTCCACCGCTATCTTGGGTTCCTGATCCTTGACCAGCGGGATATCCAGTTTCAGCTTGCCGTCCAGAGGGCCATCGCCCTGCCAGCCAGCGAAGGTGCTGGCGGTGCCGATGGGGGCCTCCTGGAGGATTTTCACACCATCGGCCAGATCACCGGAAAAATTGCCATCCACCAGCAGATGACTGGGTTGCCCGGCAGGCACATGTGGAATATTGACCAGCACCTTGCTGACATCCGTATTGAGTAGCTTGCCCTTGCTGGCCTTGACTCTTACGCCGCTGTTCTCCACATACACGTTGCCATCCACACCCGTCAGTCGTGGCCAGCCCGGCTCGAAGTCCAGTGTTGCGTCACGCACTTTAAAAAACAGACTGATCACCCGCGCAGTGTCTGCGGCGTTCTTGCTCAATGAGCCTTGATACTGGAAGAAACCCTGATCGACTTTGCCGCCAATGATTGCTGTACGCAGCCACTTGTCCAGATCCGGGCTGAGGACTGCTGGCAGGTACTTGCTGGTGTAACTGCCATCGCCATCGACCATGCCAACCCGCAGGTCCATGTAATCTTCATCAGCCCGCTCATGAGCCAGGTGCAGGCGAATCAGGAAGTCGGCTGCGATCTTGCCCTCATCACCCAGGACCTTGATGTACGGCGCGATCAAGGTGAAGGTCTCATCATCCAGACGCCAGGTCAGGCGTGCATTGGCTTTTGGGTAAGTCCATTGGTTGTTGAAGATTGGATACAGATGCAGCATGAAATTGTCGCTGTCGAGGCGCAATTCACCCTGGCCCAGGTCCCCGCTGATTGCACCGCTGACATTTCCGGCAGCCGGGGCACCGTGATAGGCGTGGAAACCCACGTTCTCCAGATTGGCGGCGAAGCTCAATCGCTTGTCACCTACTGCCTGGGGACGATAATCAAGCAGTACGTTACGCAGAGCGCCGGTCACCTTGAGGTTATCGATCACTTCCTTGAGCGTTTCAGGGAGCGGAGCAAGCGAGTCCAGCAATGGTGTTACAGACGTCAGATCGAGCCGATCAGCCTGGACGTGCCAGAGCTCTTCCTGATCAGTGCCCGCAACCTTCTGATCGAGCTGGATGTGGCTTTCCCAGCGCTTGCCTTTAAGGTCCATGGCCAGCGAACTCAGGTTTATCTTGAGGCCTTCGTCACGGTCACGACTGAGCCAGGCACTCAGCGCCAGATTATTAATGGTCGATGGTTTACGTTCGGCGTATCCGGCCTTCACCACCGGGGCATTAAGGCGCGCAACGGCGCTTTGTACGGTGCCGTTGCCCCAACTCAGCCAAAATTCGCCACCGGCCTTGAGGGTCGACACTTTCCATTGGCGGGTCAGGGTTTTAGGTAGCCACTTCGACCAGTCGCTTTGTGGAAGGCTCAGGTAAATATCCGCTTCACCCTGTTGCCACTGTCGGGCCTGAATCCGCGAACGAACGTTCAGCGCCAACGGCTGACCGTCGGGAAGCGTCAAACGCGCATCAAGACGTTGATTAGCGCTACCCGTGGCTAGGCTGAGATTGACGTAGGTCAGCGTGAGGGGAGCTTGTTCAAAAGGTTGCAGGGTGACCTGGCTGTTAAGCAGCGAGAGGCGCGATACAACCTGCATCTGGTTGAGTATCTGCTCAGGATCCAGTGGTTTTTCATTCTGGACCGGCAGCCCTTGCAGGGCCCAATGACCGTCCTGATCTTCCTTCAGAATGAGTTGCAGCCCGTTGACCTCCACGTGTGCCAACCGCACGTCCCATGCCAGAAGGCTGGCCCAGAGATCAGGTTCTGCACGCACTTCATCCAGACGCACTGCGCTCGTGCCTTCACCCACCATCACATCATTGGCGACGAAGACCGGCGAAAAACCCCGCCAGCTACCCTCCAGGCTACCAATCGCCAGCGGCATGCCGATTGCGGCCTGAGCCTTGGTCTGAACTTCAACGCGATACCCGGCGATCAGCGGTGTCAGCTCACGGCCTACGCTGACATACAACGCGGCCATGACCAGCACCAGCGCGCAGAGGCTCAGGCCCCAACGCGTCAGGAGCGAGGATAAACGTATCAGACGGCCCATATCGGCGAGCCTCCAGACGGAGACGCGCAACAGCTGGCTTGCGTGAAATGGCCCCACTCAATGGTGCAGGTGCTGTAGGGGGTTTGCTCATTTACCACGCAGAGTTCTCTTAGTGACGGCTTCCTTGCCGCTGGCCCTGAGGCACCGTTATCAAATCATTTTCATTTTGAGCAATGTCAGAGCAGGACTACGTCGTATTGTTCCTGTGAATACATGGTTTCTACCTGGAAACGAATGGTACGGCCGATGAACGCCTCCAGCTCCGCCACATTACCCGACTCCTCGTCCAGCAGGCGGTCTACAACCCGCTGGTTAGCCAATACACGGTAGCCCACCGCTTGATAAGCACGGGCTTCGCGCAGGATTTCCCGGAATATCTCGTAACAGACGGTTTCAGGGGTTTTCAGCTTGCCGCGTCCCTGACAGGCATGACAAGGCTCACAGAGCACCTGTTCAAGACTTTCGCGGGTACGCTTGCGGGTCATCTGTACCAGACCCAGCTCGGTGATACCGATGATGTTGGTTTTGGCGTGATCGCGCTCCAGTTGCTTCTCCAGAGTACGCAAAACCTGGCGCTGATGCTCACCGTCTTCCATGTCGATGAAATCAATAATAATGATGCCGCCCAGATTGCGCAGACGCAGCTGTCGGGCAATAGCAGTAGCCGCTTCCAGATTGGTCTTGAAGATCGTCTCTTCGAGATTGCGATGCCCGACAAAAGCTCCGGTGTTCACGTCGATAGTGCTCATCGCCTCGGCCGGATCAATCACCAGATAGCCGCCGGATTTGAGCGGCACCTTGCGCTCCAGCGCCTTCTGGATTTCATCCTCGACGCCATAGAGGTCAAAAATCGGGCGCTCGCCAGGGTAATGTTCCAGACGATCGGCGATTTCCGGCATCAGCTCGGCCACAAACTGGGTGGTTTTCTGGAAGGTTTCCCGGGAGTCGATACGGATCTTTTCAATGCGCGGGCTGACCAGATCACGCAGGGTACGCAACGCCAGACCAAGGTCTTCGTAAATCACATTGGGCGGGCTGATGGTCTTGATCTGGTCTCCGATCTGATCCCAGAGACGACGCAGGTAGCGAATATCCATCAGAATTTCGTCGGCCCCGGCGCCTTCAGCAGCGGTGCGCAGGATAAAACCACCGGCCTCCTTGATGCCCTCAAGGGCGACGCAATCGCTGACGACTTTCTTCAGTCGCTCACGCTCGGCTTCGTCCTCGATTTTCAGGGAGATCCCGACGTGTGCGGTCTTGGGCATGTACACCAGATACCGCGACGGGATAGACAGCTGTGTCGTCAGACGTGCGCCCTTGCTGCCGATCGGATCTTTGGTCACTTGCACGACTAGGCTTTGACCTTCGTGAACCAGCGAGCTGATGGTTTCAACGGCAGAGCCTTCACGCATGGAGATTTCCGAGGCGTGAATAAAGGCTGCACGGTCCAGACCAATGTCGATGAACGCCGCCTGCATGCCAGGCAAAACCCGCACAACCTTGCCTTTATAGATATTGCCAACGATGCCGCGACGCTGGGTCCGCTCGACGTGAACCTCTTGCAGAACACCGTTTTCCACCACTGCCACGCGTGATTCCATTGGCGTGATGTTGATCAGAATCTCTTCACTCATGACTTGTCACCTTCCTGGCCTTGCCAACAGGGTATGCCGAAACGGCCCAGCAGTTCT
Organism: Pseudomonas viridiflava; assembly: GCF_900602065.1. GTDB lineage: Bacteria > Pseudomonadota > Gammaproteobacteria > Pseudomonadales > Pseudomonadaceae > Aquipseudomonas. Next base: position 120,911 of record NZ_UWFN01000095.1, read on the forward strand.
GCGGTTTCGCATAGAGGCAACCCGACCACTGCGGAATAACTGCCCTGCAAGCCCTCGACGAAAATCGCCGCCAGGCCCTGAATAGCGTAGCTGCCGGCTTTATCCAGAGGCTCGCCACTGGCCCAGTAGGCACGGGCTTCGTCACCGGAAACAGCACGAAACCTCACGCGACTGGTGACCACACGAGTTTCACAGCGCTGCCGGGTAACCAGCGCTACCGCCGTCAACACTTCGTGCTCACGCCCGGACAAGGCCGCCAGCATGCTCAATGCATCAGCTTCATCGACCGGTTTGCCGAGGATACGGCCATCGAGCACCACCGCCGTATCAGCCCCCATGACGCAACCTTGATCGTCCGCCAGCAACGCCAACCCGGCTTGCGCTTTACCACGCGCGAGCCGCTCGACATACGCAGAGGGGGTTTCTTCGTTGAGAGGAGTTTCGTCGATCTGTGCGCTGAGCACAGTGAAAGGAACGTCAATCTGGGTCAGTAGTTCCCGACGGCGTGGCGAGCCAGAGGCCAGATAAAGCGAGGGCATGGGGACATCTCCGTGTCAAAGATCGTGATGCCGCCCCCGAGCCAGAGATGCTCGCCCGGGACCGGACGTACACGCTGCGTCAGTTGATTTTCAAACGCTTGCTCAAGCCCCGCAGGCCATAGCTGACCCAAGGCCACAACAACGCACTGACCAGCGCAGGCAAGACCAGCGCCAGCGTAGGCTGCCGGTTACCGGTCAAGGCACTGAGCCAGAGCTGCGCCAACTGGGCGAGGCCGAAGATAACCAGCAGGATCAGGCACTGTTGCCACATCGGGAACATGCGCAAACGTTGTTGCAGAGACATCACCAGAAATGTGATCAGACACAGTGTCAGGGCGTTTTGCCCCAGCAACGTGCCGTACAGCACATCCTCCATCAAACCCAATAGCCATGCCGTGGTCATGCCGACCTTATGGGGCAGATAGAGCGCCCAGAAAGTCACCAGCAGCGCCAGCCAGAGCGGACGAAAAATTTCCATGAACTGTGGCAGCGGTGAAACGCTTAACAGCAAACCCACGACAAAAGTGAACCAGACGACCCACCCGTTACGTTCCGGGGCATGACTAGCCATCAATTCTCTCCCGAGTAGTGGCAGGCGCGGTGGCCGGTGGCTTGGTCGCGGCAGGCTTTACAGGCGGCTTGCTGACGGGCTTAGGTGCGGGCGTCGCTGGCGCAGCGGCCGGTGTTGCAGATGGCGCGGCAGCCGGAGCAGCAGTGCCGTGAGCGGCAGGCACCGGATGCGTGGCAGCGTTGCTGGCTGGAGCCGCAGCTGGTACAGCCGCTGGATCAGCCGCTTTCTCGATGGACTCCTGCGCCCTCGCGGCATCGGCCGCACGCTCTTCAGGAGAGCGGCCATCAGAGAACACCAACAACAGATAGCGACTGCGGTTCAGCGCAGCAGTCGGCACCGCACGAACGATGGCGAATGGCTGCCCGGAGTCATGAATGACTTCTTTAACCGTCGCGACAGGGTAACCGGCAGGAAAACGCTGGCCCAGACCAGAGCTGACCAGCAGATCGCCTTCCTTGATGTCAGCGGTGTCGGCCACATGCCGCAATTCCAGACGCTCCGGGTTACCGGTACCACTGGCGATAGCGCGCAATCCGTTACGGTTGACCTGTACCGGAATGCTGTGGGTGGTATCGGTCAGCAGCAAAACACGCGACGTGTAAGGCATCAGCTCGACCACCTGCCCCATCAGACCTCGAGCATCGAGTACCGGCTGACCGAGAACGACACCGTCGCGCTCGCCTTTGTTGATAATGATTCGATGGGTAAACGGATTGGGATCCATGCCGATGAGCTCGGCCACTTCAACCTTCTCGTTGACCAGTGCCGACGAGTTGAGCAATTCGCGCAGACGCACGTTCTGCTCGGTCAGGGCTGCGAGCTTCTGCAAGCGCCCTTGCAGGAGCAAGGCTTCAGTCTTGAGCTTTTCATTTTCGGCGATCAGCTCGGTACGGCTGCCGAACTGACTGGCTACGCCCTGAATCAGGCGTTGCGGCAGATCGACGACCCAGTAGGACTGCATCAGCACCAGCGACATCTGGCTACGCACGGGCTTGAGCACGGTAAACCGCGCGTCAACCACCATCAGCGCCACCGATAAAACGACCAGCACCAACAGGCGCACGCCCAGTGACGGGCCCTTTGCGAAAAGCGGTTTAATAGGCCGCTCCTCCGAAGCAAGATTTTAATCGGCTGTTGTTATTCATGCGGTATCAAACCGGCCTGGGCAGATGAAAAGGTAAACGCCATATTTCGGCGGCCTAAAGCATACAGGTAGCCAAAGCGCTACCTGTATGCAGAAGGATGCAGGATAGGGGCTCGCAGCGCGTTACTCGCTGGAGAGCAGATCCATCGTGTGCTTATCCATCATTTCCAGCGCACGGCCACCGCCACGCGCTACACAGGTCAGCGGATCTTCGGCAACGATTACCGGCAGACCTGTTTCCTGAGCCAGCAATTTATCCAGATCACGCAGCAACGCACCACCACCGGTCAACACCAGACCGCGCTCAGCGATGTCCGATGCCAGCTCCGGAGGGGATTGCTCCAGCGCGCTTTTAACTGCCTGAACGATGGTCGCCAGAGATTCCTGCAGCGCTTCAAGCACTTCGTTGGAATTCAGGGTGAAGGCACGTGGGACGCCTTCAGCCAGGTTACGGCCGCGCACGTCAACTTCACGCACTTCGCCGCCCGGGTAGGCAGTACCGATTTCCTGCTTGATGCGCTCGGCAGTGGACTCACCGATCAGGCTGCCGTAGTTACGACGCACGTAAGTGATGATCGCTTCGTCGAAACGGTCGCCGCCGACCCGTACGGATTCGGCATAAACCACGCCATTGAGCGAGATCAGGGCGATTTCAGTGGTACCACCACCGATATCGACCACCATCGAACCACGCGCTTCTTCAACCGGCAGACCGGCACCGATAGCAGCAGCCATTGGCTCTTCGATCAGGAACACTTCACGTGCACCGGCACCCAGAGCGGATTCGCGAATCGCACGACGCTCAACCTGAGTGGATTTGCACGGCACGCAGATCAGCACCCGAGGGCTTGGCTGCAGGAAGCTGTTTTCGTGAACCTTGTTGATGAAGTACTGCAGCATTTTTTCGCAAACGCTGAAGTCGGCGATAACGCCGTCTTTCATCGGACGAATAGCCGCGATGTTGCCTGGAGTACGGCCGAGCATGCGCTTGGCTTCCATCCCGACAGCAACGACGCTTTTCTGGTTTCCGTGGGTCCGAATGGCCACAACTGATGGTTCATTCAGAACGATGCCGCGCTCACGCACGTAAATAAGGGTGTTGGCAGTGCCCAGGTCGATAGACAGATCGCTGGAAAACATGCCACGCAGTTTCTTGAACATGGGAAAGGGACCCTAGGGAACGCGTGGGTAAAAAAGTGCGGCAAACTCTAACAACGACAGGGATTTTGGGCAAGGAGCCAATATGCTAAATTAGCGGTTTTTCCGAGCACGACCCTCGACGTTCGCGGCCTTATGACCGTAGAAAATGCGATAGTGTTCGCCAATCTAACACACGGACCCCATCCGTAGGCATTCCACTGGAGAACCCCATGGCGCTTGATCGCTCCGACGTGGAAAAGATCGCTCATCTGGCCCGACTTGGCCTGAATGACGCCGATATCCCGCGTACTACCGAAGCACTTAACAGCATTCTTGGGCTCGTAGATCAAATGCAGGCGGTCGATACAACCGGTATCGAACCCCTTGCACACCCCCTCGAAGCGTCCCAACGCCTGCGCGAAGATGCGGTTACCGAACAAAATCATCGGGAAACTTATCAAGCCATCGCACCAGCGGTCCAAGACGGCCTTTATCTGGTTCCAAAAGTCATCGACTAAGGGAATGTGCCTTCAATGCATCAAATGACTCTGGCCGAGATCGCTCGCGGGCTCGCCGATAAAAAGTTTTCTTCCGAAGAATTGACCCGTGTCCTGCTGGCTCGTATCACCCAGCTCGATCCACAGCTCAACAGCTTCATTACCCTCACCGAAGACCTGGCGATCACCCAGGCGCAAGCCGCTGACGCTCGCCGCGCGGCCGGTGAAAACAATCCATTGCTGGGCGCACCCATTGCCCACAAGGATCTGTTTTGCACAAAAGGTATCCGCACCAGTTGTGCGTCGAAGATGCTTGATAACTTCAAGGCACCGTACGACGCCACTGTGGTCAGCAAACTGGCCTCTGCGGGCACTGTGACCCTGGGCAAGACCAACATGGACGAATTCGCCATGGGTTCTGCCAACGAGTCCAGCCACTATGGCGCGGTCAAGAATCCCTGGAATGTCGAGCACGTACCGGGCGGTTCTTCCGGTGGCTCGGCTGCAGCAGTTGCTGCACGCCTGCTGCCTGCTGCAACCGGCACCGACACCGGCGGCTCGATTCGCCAACCGGCTGCACTGACCAACCTGACCGGGCTGAAGCCGACCTATGGTCGTGTTTCCCGCTGGGGCATGATCGCCTATGCATCCAGCCTCGATCAGGCCGGCCCGATGGCCCGCACGGCCGAAGACTGCGCACTGCTGCTGCAAGGCATGGCCGGTTTCGATCCGCAGGATTCCACCAGCATCGACGAACCGGTGCCGGATTACAGCGCCAGCCTCAACGGCTCGCTACAAGGCCTGCGCATTGGTATTCCGAAAGAATATTTCAGCGCCGGTCTGGACCCACGCATTGCTGATCTGGTCTTGGCCAGCGTCGAAGAGCTGAAAAAGCTGGGCGCGGTCGTCAAGGAAATCAGCCTGCCAAACCTGCAACACGCTATCCCGGCTTATTACGTGATCGCTCCGGCAGAAGCATCGTCGAACCTGTCGCGCTTTGACGGCGTGCGTTTCGGCTATCGCTGCGACGAGCCCAAGGACCTGACCGATCTGTACAAACGCTCCCGTGCCGAGGGCTTTGGCCCGGAAGTGCAGCGCCGGATCATGGTGGGCGCGTATGCGCTGTCGGCCGGTTATTACGATGCCTATTACCTGCAGGCGCAGAAAATCCGTCGCCTGATCAAGAACGATTTCATGAATGCCTTCGCCGAAGTCGACGTGATCCTTGGCCCGACCACGCCTAACCCGGCCTGGAAAATCGGCGCCAAGACCAACGACCCGATCGCCGAATATCTGGAAGACTTCTACACCATCACCGCCAACCTCGCGGGTCTGCCGGGCTTGTCCATGCCAGCAGGCTTTGCTGACGGTTTGCCGGTAGGCGTGCAATTGCTCGCCCCGTATTTCCAGGAAGGCCGCTTGCTGAACGTCGCTCATCAGTATCAGCAAGTTACCGATTGGCATCTGCGCACGCCTAGCGGCTTCTAAGGAGAAAACACAATGCAATGGGAAGTCGTTATCGGGCTGGAGATTCACACCCAGCTTTCGACCCAATCGAAGATTTTCTCCGGCAGCGCCATCGCGTTTGGCTCCGAGCCCAACACACAGGCCAGCCTGGTTGACCTGGGCATGCCCGGAGTTTTGCCGGTACTGAATAAAGAAGCCGTGCGTATGGCCGTCAAGTTCGGCCTGGCGGTAGACGCCGAGATCGGTCAGCACAACGTTTTCGCACGCAAGAACTACTTCTACCCGGACCTTCCAAAGGGTTACCAGATCAGCCAGATGGAGTTGCCTATTGTCGGCAAAGGCCATCTGGACATCACCCTTGAAGACGGCACCGTGAAACGCGTAGGCATTACTCGTGCTCACCTCGAAGAAGACGCAGGCAAAAGCCTGCACGAAGACTTCAGTGGCATGACCGGCATCGACCTGAACCGTGCTGGCACCCCGCTGCTGGAGATCGTTTCCGAGCCCGACATGCGTTCGGCCAAAGAAGCGGTGGCCTATGTCAAAGCCATGCACGCACTGGTTCGTTACCTCGGCATTTGCGACGGCAACATGGCGGAAGGCTCGCTGCGTTGCGACTGTAACGTGTCTATTCGCCCGAAAGGTCAGGTGGAATTCGGGACGCGCTGCGAGATCAAGAACGTCAACTCGTTCCGCTTCATCGAGAAAGCGATCAACAGCGAAATTCAGCGTCAGATCGACCTGATCGAAGACGGCGGCAAGGTCATTCAACAGACCCGCCTGTACGACCCGAACAAAGACGAAACCCGCGCCATGCGCAGCAAAGAGGAAGCCAACGACTACCGTTACTTCCCGGACCCAGACCTGTTGCCGGTGATCATCGAAGACTCGTTCATCGAAGAAACCCGCGCCACGCTACCGGAATTGCCTCCGCAAAAACGCGAACGCTTCCAGAGTCAGTTCGGCCTGTCAGCCTACGACGCCAGCGTGCTGGCCTCCAGCCGCGAGCAAGCCGATTACTTCGAGCAAGTGGTCAGCATCAGTGGCGACGCCAAACTGGCTGCCAACTGGGTCATGGTCGAGCTGGGCAGTCTGCTGAACAAGCAAGGCCTGGAAATCGAAGAATCGCCGGTCAGCGCCGAGCAACTGGGCGGCATGCTCAAGCGGATCACCGACAACACCATCTCCGGCAAAATCGCCAAAATGGTCTTCGAAGCCATGGCCAATGGCGAAGGCAGCGCTGATGAAGTCATTGAGAAACGCGGCCTGAAGCAAGTGACTGACAGCGGCGCCATTGAGTCGATGCTCGACGAGATGCTGGCAGCCAATGCCGAGCAGGTTGAACAGTACCGCGCGGCTGATGAAGCCAAACGCGGCAAGATGTTCGGCTTCTTCGTCGGTCAGGCGATGAAAGTCTCGAAAGGCAAAGCGAATCCGCAGCAGGTCAATGAACTGCTGAAGAAAAAGCTGGAAGGTTGATTTAAAAAACTCTAACAGTCACAACGACCTGTAGGAGCGAGCTTGCTCGCGATTCGGTATGCCATTCAGCGCCTCTATCGAATGGCCTGACGCTATCGCGAGCAAGCTCACTCCTACAGATTGCGTCCAGGCATTCAAGGATCGCACCCATGCTGCGGCTTCTCGGCACCACAGCCCTGTTCACCTTTCTGGTTGGCTGCGCTAGCCAGAATCAGACCATTGACGCTCGCGGCTACGATCAAAAGGGCGATGCGTCCTACTACGGCGCCCGGCATCACGGCAAACGTACCGCCAGCGGCGAACCCTTTGACCAAAATGCGCTGACTGCGGCCCACCGCCAGCTACCCTTTGGCACGCGAGTCAAAGTCACCAATCTGGATAACGACAAAAGCGTCATCGTCCGGATCAATGATCGCGGCCCCCATACACGTGGCCGACTGATTGATTTATCACGCGCGGCTGCCGAACAGATCGGCATGGTGCGCAGCGGAACCGCGCCCGTGCGCGTACAAAGTCTGAGCGACTAAGGACGCCCCGAATTCTCGAACTATCATCCCTGCCCTTTCCCGACGTACTTCAATGGGTCTGCGGCTTGCTGTTGCTGCTCATCGGTGCCGAGCTTTCCGTGCGTGCAGCCGTGAGCCTGGCAACCACACTGGGCGTGCGGCCGTTATTCATCGGCTTGACGTTTGTTGCCTTGGGCAGCAGCGCCCCGCAAATGGCGGTCGGCCTGCAAGCAGCTTTCACCTCCAGCGCCGATATCGCCGTGGGCAGCGTGGTAGGCAGCAACATCTTCAATGTGCTGGTCACCCTTGGATTGTGTGCGCTGATAATCCCGCTGCGGGTTACCCGGCAACTGGTACGCCTGGAGATCCCGTTGATGATTGCAGCCAGTGCCCTGGTCCTGGCACTGTCCTGGAACGGCGTACTGGGTGCGCTGGATGGCGCGATCCTGCTGCTGGGCTTGCTGGTTTACCTGCTGACTGTATTCCGTCAGTCCGGGCAACGCTTTGCCTATCGCCAATCCAGCGGCACGGCACACTCGCGCAAAACGGGCCAGGTTGTGCTGCGCCTGGGTGCGTTGTTTGGCGGTATCGCGTGCGTGGTGCTGGGCAGTCATCTGCTGGTGGCTGCATCGGTGGTCATCGCACTGGATCTTGGCTTGTCAGAGCGGGTCATCGGCCTGACGGTGATTGCCGTCAGCACATCACTTCCCGCCCTGACCACCTCATTGATCGCGGCATTGCGTGGCGAGCGTGACATTGCCGTGGGCAACGTGATTGGCAGTAACCTCTTCAACCTGTTGGGCGTGCTGGGCATCACAGCATTGATCGCGCCGGTGCCACTGTCCGTCTCACCCAACGCGCTGGATTTCGACCTCCCGGTGATGCTCGGTGTCGCCGCGCTGTGCTTGCCATTGTTCTACTCGGGCTACCGGATCACGCGCATCGAAGGGTTGATGCTGCTGGCCCTCTATCTGGCTTACGGACTGCACATCGTGTCATTCACCACCGGTATGCCTCTGGCCGACAAGCTTGAGCGGCTGATGGTCCAGTTCGTCCTGCCGGTGTTCGCCGTGGTGATCATGTTCAGCACCATCAGAGCATGGCGTCGCCAGCACTGAAGCAATAAGCCACCGACGACCGGAAAGTCAGCCCTTTCCCACGAACAATCGGGAAATACCCTACTGCAGCATCAATATTCCTGACGAAGAATGTCGAGTTCCCGCGCTAGATGCGCGTCTCGGCCACTTCAAATAACAGGAAGCTATAGATGGCTGCTCTTCGCAGGCTGCTGATTTCAGTTCAATCACTGGCGCTAACGTTGTTCGCAAGTAGCAATGTAGCTGCACAACCCACCGCAGCGCTGACGTCCGTTGTCGGTAAAGGCGAGCCGAATTTCAGCGAAGTGCTGATGAGCTATAAAAAATCCCAGGCATCGATACCCCTCAGTTACAAAGCCAGTGGCGTTGAATCACTACCCGGTATAGAAAAGCGCACGTTCGAACTGAAATCCCAGACATGGTCGCCAGAGGGTCTTGTTGAGCCAGCCCAATGGCTTCATGAAGTGGTGATCTATATACCTGATAACGCCCGGCCCGGTCAGGCATTGCTGATTGCCAACAACGGTACTCACCTGCCCAGACCAGGAGACGCCCCGCGCCCGGCGGATGACTTCAGCGAAGAGATAGCGATCTCGGTGGCCAGAAAAACCGGCACCATCGTCATTTCCACCAGCAACGTTCCCAATCAATATCTGACGTACACCGACGACGGTCTCGCGCGACGGGAAGACGACAGCGTCGCCCACAGCTGGAAGCTGTTCCTGAGAAACCCACAACAACGCCCCACGATGTCGCTGCACATCCCCATGATGCAATCGATGATCAAAACCATGGACCTTGCCCAGCGCGAACTTGCATCGTGGAAGGTCGACGAGTTCATCATCAGCGGCGCATCCAAGCGCGGTTGGGCCACCTGGCTCACAGCGATTGCGGACGAAAGGGTAGTTGCCATCGTCCCGTTCGTGATCGACGTCCTGGGCATGGACAAAGTACTGGAACACACCTACCGGACCTACGGGAACAGTTGGCCAGCCGCATTTTCAGCCTATCAACGCGAAGGCATTACCCGACAGACCCGAACAGCCGCCTTCGACAAACTGCTGCAAATCGAAGATCCACTTCGGTATCTGGACAGCCCCTATGGCCAGCGCCTTGCGATCCCGAAATATATCGTCAACGCTAGCGGCGACGATTTTTTCGTTCCCGACAGCACCCGGTTTTTCTTCAATGAGTTGCCAGGTCCCAAAGCGCTGCGCGTGGCACCCAACTCCAGTCATTACGGTATTCGAGAGTACCTGGAAGAGGCATTGGTGCCGTTCATCAATCGCCTGCGTGAGGGGCGCCCCCTGCCAACGGCCACCCTGCAAAGCACGCGCTCGCCTGAGCCACAACGTTTTGTCGTGAGTTTTTCTGAACCCCCCGTCAAAGTCATGCAGTGGACTGCAAGCAATCCCCTGGCCCGTGACTTCCGTTATGCGTGCGGCATCCGCTATCAGCCTGAGACTCTGACGGTAACCGCTCAAAAGACCGAAGTGACACTGAAGAAGCCCGAACAGGGCTGGATGGCCAGCTTCGTCGAAGCGACCTTCAGTGACGGGATAGTGATCACCACACCGGTGCACATCCTGCCGCAGCGTTACCCGGTGCAGCGCCCGCCAGTGGTTGAGCCAGCATGCAAAACGCTGACTGACGACTAGATCCAGCCACCCCACTGCAGAATGAAAATCCCGATATTGGTGGTCACTGCGGCCGCCAGTGTCGTGATAACGATGATCGCAGCCGCCAGCACATGATTGCCATTGGCCGCACGGGCCATGACGTAGCTGGACGCCGCGGTCGGGCTGGCGAAGTACAGGAACAGAATCCCCAGTTCTGCCCCGCGGAAACCACACAGCCAGGCAGCTAGCGTAGACAGCACCGGCAAGGTGACCATCTTCATCATGCTGGCGCTGATTGCCAGCTTGCCGCTCTGATGCAGCGAACTCAGTGACAGCGTGCCGCCAATACAGATCAGGGCCAGCGGCAAGGTCATTTGCGCCAGGTAATTGCCCGAGGTTTCGATCCAGTGCGGCAGCGGAATCTTGAAATAGGCGAAGGGCGTAGCCGCGATGATGCTGATGATCAAAGGGTTGCCCAGTACGCTTTTGAACAGGCTCCAAGGATCAGACTTGATCACCGGGCTGTACACCGCGAGCACGATGGTCGACAGCGCGTTGTAGAACAGGATGACCAGGGCCGCGAGAATCGCCCCCAGAGAAATCCCGTAATCGCCGTACATACTGGCGGCCAGCGCCAGACCGATTACGCCGTTGTTGCCGCGAAAAGCGCCCTGAACAAAAACGCCACGGTCTGCCAGCGGTACGCGCCAGATGGCCCAGCCCCACGCAAACGCGAAACCGGCCAGCGTGATGATGGTGAAAAAAATCAGTAGCGACGGTTGCAGCGCTTCACGCAGATCGGCATGGATGATGCCCAGAAAGAGCAGCGCGGGCATCGTCACGTTAAACACCAGACTCGACGCGGTCATGATGAAACCGTCATCGATCCAGTTGATGCGCTTGAGCAGCACGCCCAGGAACAGCATGGCGAACACCGGCGCAGTGATGGCCAAGGTCTGATAAAAAATGTCCAGCATTCGTCGAACCCTGTCCCGTCGTTAGGTAGCTAATGATAAGCCAGCATAGACGATAGCGTTACAGGGAATTTCTGGAGGGGCTCCGGACAAAACCCATACACGGTGATTGTGTGCCTGCCGGCGCTAATCTCTGTGGGAGCGAATTCATTCGCGAGGGGCCGATGCATCCGAAGCTTATATGTCGCTTGAAATACCGTCTTCCCGAATGAATTCGGTCCCACGGGATCGTGTTGAACCTGTGGGAGGCTTAGCGCCGACAAGCCTCCCACAGAAGATTTCATTACAGATCCAGATGCTGTTTGGTTCTAGGCATCCCGCGCTGGCACCAGCTTCTTCTCGAACACCGACACCCCATCCAGATCTCGCAATGTCACAGTCATCTCTGAACTCTGGCCATCAATATTCACTTCGCCAAAAAACTGGAAACCGGCAAACGGCGAGGTATTTTGCGCAGGCGGCGCTTTCTGAAAGACCAGTTCAGGACCAAAGGTCTTGTCCAGCGGGTTGGGGCCGAAGCTCCCGGCGTTCAGCGGTCCGGCGACAAACTCCCAGAACGGGTCGAAGTCCTGAAACACGGCGCGATCAGGTTGATAGTGATGCGCGGCGCAGTAATGCACATCGGCGGTCAGCCAAACGCAGTCGCGGATTTTTTGTGCACGCAGATACGTCAACAGCTCAGCAACTTCGAGTTCACGCCCGGCTGCCGGGCCATCATTGCCATTGGCGATAGCTTCCCAGCGCGCCACACCCGGGCTGACTTCGCCATCAGGAACGCCCAGACCAATTGGCATGTCGGCAGCGATCACCTTCCATTGCGCGGTTGAATTCTTCAGCCCGCTTTTCAGCCAGTCCAGTTGCGTACGCCCCAGGAAAGCCGTGGTAGGGCCAGGTTTATCCGCCAGGTTGGCGTCGTTGCCATCGCGGTAGCTGCGCATGTCCAGCACGAACACATCGAGCATCGGCCCGTAGCTCATCTTGCGGTAGATACGCCCGCCGTTGTCCGCCTCCTGCAGACGCATCGGTGCGTATTCGAGAAAGGCCTGGCGGCCACGCGAGGCCAGTAGCTGTATGTCCTTGACCTTGTAACGATCATCCAGCTGTTTGCTCGGCGACCAGTTGTTGGTCACTTCGTGATCGTCCCATTGCCAGATCTGCGGCACCTCGGCGTTGAAGCGTCGCAGGTTGTCGTCCATCAGGTTGTAACGATAAGCGCCGCGATACTCGTCCAGGGTTTCAGCGACTTTGCTCTTGGCTTCAGTGGTGATGTTGCGCCAGATACGCCCGCCTTCAGTGACGATTTGCGCCGGGACAGGGCCGTCGGCATAAATCGTGTCGCCACTGTGGATAAAGAAATCCGGCAGACGCAAACGCATCGCCTCATAGATTCGCATGCCACCCACGTCCGGGTTGATGCCGAAGCCTTGACCCACCGTGTCGCCACTCCAGACGAATCTCAAATCACGACGTTGTTGCGGCACGCTGCGCAGATGGCCGAACCAGGGCTCGCTGGTCACACCAGACTGGGCGTCTTCAAATTGCACACGGTAAAAAATCGCCTGATCGGCTGGCAACCCGCTCAACTCGACGCGTGCAGTAAAGTCGGTACGCTGATCAGCGAGGGCCGAAACCACACGACGCGGATTGGTGAACATGCTGCGCGTGTCCCATTCAACCACCATGCGCGCCGGCCGATCGCTGCGGCTCCAGACCATCGCCCGATCACCGAGTACATCACCGGACTGCACACCGTCAGTGATTTTCGGCCGATCCTGAATAGAAGCGATAACGGCCGGAGCCAGACCAGGCAAAAGCAGACCTGCACCAGCAGCCTGAATAATGCGACGTCGCGTAGGGTCGAACTGAGTCATGGAGGGTCCCCTTGTGGAAGGTAAAGGGGAAAGCTAGCAGTGCAAGATTGGGCATTTGTGACAGTGCGGGAATTTCGTCGCCAGAGATGCAGCTTTCGCGAATGAATTCGCTCCCACAGGAGGTATGCGGTTTACCTGTGGGAGCGAATTCATTCGCGAAGAGGCCGGCAAAGTCAGCACATCAAGCGTTGGCGGGTGCAACCTCCATCTCAACCACTTCCGGACGTTTAAGCACTGCGTATACAACACCCGTCACCACACTGCCCGCGACAATCGCGAACAGATACAACAGCGCATGATTCATTGCGTTCGGGATCAGCATCACGAACAGGCCACCGTGAGGCGCCATCAGTTTGCAGCCAAAGTACATGGACAACGCACCCGTCAGCGCGCCGCCGGCGATGCTGGCCGGGATGACCCGCAACGGATCTTTTGCTGCAAACGGAATAGCACCCTCGGAGATAAAGCACAGCCCCAGGACGAACGCTGCCTTGCCCGCCTCCCGCTCACTCTGGGCAAACTTGCGCCGGGCGATGAAGCTGGCGATGCCCATACCAATCGGTGGCACCATCCCGGCCGCCATGGCTGCAGCCATTGGCGCGTAACTCTGGGACGCCAGCAAACCAACCGAGAACGCGTAGGACGCTTTGTTGATCGGCCCACCCAGATCGACACACATCATCGCGCCGAGCACCACACCCAGCAGGATGGCGTTAGTGGTGCCCATGCTGTTGAGGAACAGTGTGAGGCTTTCCAGCAACCCCGCGACGGGTTTGCCCACCGCGTAAATCATCAGTAGCCCGGTGATCAGGCTAGCCAGCAAAGGAATGATCAGAATCGGTTTGAGCGCCTCAACACTGGCCGGTAACCGCACGTAGCGATTGATCGCCCAAGCGCTGTAGCCCGCAATGAAACCCGCTGCGATACCACCGATGAAACCCGCTCCGAGCGTGCTCGCCAACAGACCGCCAATCATGCCCGGGGCTAGGCCCGGACGGTCAGCGATGGAGTAGGCGATGTAGCCAGCCAGCAAGGGGACCATCAGCGTAAAGGCCGCATCCCCCACCTGTTTCAGCACCGCAGCCAGCGTACCGGGTTCCTTGAACGCCTCAATACCGAACACAAACGACAATGCGATCAACAGGCCGCCCGCCACCACCATCGGCAGCATGTACGACACACCGGTCAGCAAATGTTTGTAGACGCCAGTTTTTTCCTGCCTGGCGGGCGCATTCGACGTGCTGCCGGAAGACTCTACCTCGGCTTCGGCCAAGGCTTTTTTCAGCGTGGCGTCGGACTGCTTGAGTGCGATCCCGGTGCCGCAGCGATAAATACGCTTGCCCGCGAAACGCTCTGTGGCCACTTCGATATCGGCCGCCAGCAATACCACGTCAGCGTCGGCAATCGCCTGGGCACTGAGCGGATTGCGCGCGCCCACCGAGCCTTGAGTTTCAACCTGAAGCTCATAGCCAAGACGCTTGGCAGCTTGTTGAATCGCCTCAGCAGCCATGAACGTATGCGCTACGCCCGTTGGGCAAGCAGTGACGGCGACAATGCGCGGGATGGCTCCAGACGCTGCAGGCGCTACAGCAGCAGATGCCTCGTAGACCTGGGCCTGTTCGGCAGCCCGGTGCAGAAAACCGTCAACGTCTTGCAGCGCGTGGGCCGGAGAATCCTGAAACAGACGCTTGCCGACGAAGCGGGAAAGGTCCACTTCACCGGTGTTGACCACCAGAATCCAGTCCGCGTCGGCGACTTCCTGGGCGGACAAAAGCTGTGTCGGATTGCGCGGATCAAAGACCTCGACACAGGTGCTCCAGCCCATACGCTGGGCGGCAGCATCCAGCAGCCTCGCACTGAGAACGCTGCTGACCTTGCCATTTGGGCAGGCTGTCACAATGGCTAATTTCATTACCTGGCCTCTCTTATTAAACAGCGCATAACCAAGTTGATTGGAATGCATTCTGTAGGAGCTGCCGAAGGCTGCGAAAGCGGCGTGTCTGACACACCGGATCGCAGCCTTCGGCAGCTCCTGCATCGACCATGCAGTGGCCGGTTCCTTTATCTTTCCGCCAAAGTGCGAACGTTCACGCCGCCTTCAAGCTTCTTCAGCGTTGCGTTGTCGGTGATACCAAATCCGATCTGGGTGACAGCCATAGCGGCAATCGCCGTCGCGGTACGCAAAGTCTGCTGTGCAGAATGGCCACTGAGCAAACCGTGCACCATGCCCGCGAGCAACGAATCTCCGGCACCCACCGTGCTTGCCACGGTCACTTTCGGCGGCAAAGACTGCAGCGCCGTATCCGCGCTGAACCAATGCACACCCTCGGAGCCCTGCGAAATCACCACATGCTCAATCCCCCGGGCGCGCAGGCTTGCTGCCGCTTCGGCCTGAGCAGCGATAGAGATGATCGGCGCATCCAGTGCGTCAGCCAGCTCTTCGGTATTGGGTTTGATCAGCCACGGCCCAGCCGCAAGACCGGCGCGCAAGGCCAGACCACTGGTGTCCAGTACGACCTTGAGGCCCAGCGCTTTCAGGCGCACCAGCAGCTTGTGCAGCCATTCCGGGCTGACGCCGCGCGGCAGGCTGCCCGCGACCACAACTGCATCAAACTGGGTTGCGATCTGCTCAACACGGGCAAACAAAGCCTGCTGCGCATCCTCGCTGACCATCGGCCCGGGGCCGTTCAGGTCGGTGATACGTCCGCTCTGCTCCGCCAGCTTGATGTTGCTGCGGGTCTCCCCTGGCACGCGAACAAACTCGTCGACAAAGCCACGACGCGTGAAAAGAGCTTCAAAAGGCTGCTGGTTATCGACGCCGAGGAAGCCGGCGACGGTGAGCTCATGCCCCAGATCGGCGAGCACCTGAGCGACGTTCAGACCTTTGCCCGCCGCGTGGCTGAGCATGGCTTCACTGCGATTGACCTGGCCCAGTTGCAACGGCCCTAGCTGTACAGTCAGGTCCATCGCCGGGTTCATGGTCAGGGTCAGAATCTTGGCCATTACAGAGCCTCCACAAGGGCACGCACTTCGGCGGCACTGCCTACCGTCAGCGCGTTTTGCGCCAGTTGCTTTGCCGTACTCAAATTCAGTTCGCGCACACAGGCTTTGACCTCACCGATGCTGCGCGCCGAAACGCTCAGCTCGTCGACGCCCAGGCCCACCAGCACCGGGACGGCCAGCGGATCTGCCGCCAGCTCGCCGCAGATGCCGACCCATTTGCCATTGGCATGGGCCGCGCGCACGGTGATATCAATCAGTTGCAACACCGCTGGATGCAAACCGTCAGCCTGAGCTGACAACGTCGGGTGGCCACGGTCGATGGCCAGCGTGTATTGAGTCAGGTCGTTGGTGCCGACACTGAAAAAGTCCACTTCCTTTGCCAGGACTGGCGCAAGCAAGGCGGCTGACGGGACTTCGATCATGATGCCGATCTGCAAGTCTGCCACCGGGATCTCTTCACGTAGACGCAGGGTCATGTCCCGCGCCTGACGCCACTCTTCAACGGTGCCGACCATCGGGAACATGATGCGCAGCGGACGATTGTCGGCGGCGCGCAGCAAGGCGCGAAGCTGGCTTTCCATGACGTGCGGACGTTGCAGTGTCAGGCGAATGCCGCGTACGCCGAGAAACGGGTTTTCTTCTTTATCGATTGGCCAGTAAGGCAGCGGTTTGTCGCCGCCCACATCGAGCGTGCGAACCACCAGAGGGCGACCTTGCAGGTCGTCCAGCACGCGGCGGTATTCGGCTTCCTGAGTCGCTTCGTCCGGCGCCTGGGAGTGAGCCATGAACAACAATTCGGTGCGCAACAGGCCGATGCCTTCCGCACCTTGCTCTACAGCGGCCGGCGTACCGGCGCTGTCGCCGATATTGGCGAAGACTTCAACGGCATGGCCGTCCAGGGTGAGCGCAGGCTCCATACGTTTCGCTGCGGCAGCTTGCAGGCGCTGTTCGCGGTTGTCACGGTCCTGAGCAGCACGCTGCAAGGTCTCGGTATCTGGCGCAACAGTCAAACGGCCCTTCTGGCCATCAAGCAGTAACAGCGTGCCTGGCTTGAGCAGCAGCACGCCGTCACCCGCGCCCACCAACGCCGGAATACCCAACGCCCGGGCAACAATTGCGCTGTGTGCAGTAGCACCACCGCGGGCGGTGAGGATGCCGGCAACCTGCACCGGATCCAGCCGGGCGACATCGGATGGGCCGACCTCATCCATTACCAGAATGTAAGGCTCGTCCGGGGCAACCAAGGTTTCAATGCCGCAAATCTGCGCCAGCACTCGACGACCGACATCACGCAGATCAGCGGCGCGCTCTGCCAGCAGTGCGTCCTGCAGTTGTTCCTGCTGACGCGCGGCGCTGTCGATCACGTTGTTCCAGGCCGCAGCAGCGCTTTCGCCCTGCCTCAGACGCAAGATGACTTCGTTAACCAGTTCAGGATCGTCGAGCATTTCGACGTGGGTGATAAAAATCTCGCGGATTGCCTTGGCCTTGCTGCGTTGAATGAGGCCCTGAATGTCCTGACGGACTTCAGCAAGTGCCTTCTCCAGACGCTCGCGCTCAATGGCCGCCGACTCGCCCTGCATCGGGTAATCGAAGGCTTGCAGCACCTGAATATGCGCAGGGCCAATGGCAATGCCAGGGGATGCCGGAACTGCAGCGATCTGACTGCCATCTGCGGGAGCCAGGGTTTCCTTAGGGACGATCGCGGCTACCGGCGTCGGCGATGTGGCGGTCGGCAGCGGCTCAACGTCTTCGCCAAGGCCCTGCTCGACAGCGGCCAGCAAGGCAGGCAACGCATCAGCGGCAACACTGGGCTCGGCAATGAACTCCAGGACCTGACCACGGCGTGCACCCAGACTCAACAGCTTGCTTAAACTCTTGGCGGAAACAGCGCTTTCACCGGTATCCAGGACGCGAACGCGGATGTCGCCTTCAAACTCCTTGGCCAACTGCGCAAGGATCTTCGCCGGGCGAGCGTGCAGCCCGTGGGCGTTGGCCAGGGTCACGTGTTGGGTCGGCCACTCGGCAGGCACTTCACCGCCCAGCGCTTCAAGCACGGCGCGGTTGCTGGTGGCGTGCCCCAGTTCGTGACCACGGCCCTCAATCAACAGGGAGCACAAACGCTCAAGCAACGCCTGATGCGCCTCCCCCAGACTGGCGAGACAGAACAACCCGGTGAGCGGTTGACCCAGGTAACGGATCGGTTTATCAGGCGTGACAAACGCCAGGCCTGGACGTTTGACGGTTTGTTCGCTGTGCAACCACCACAAGCCATCGCCCAACGACAGGGCTTCCACTTGCTGAAGCACCGCAGCGAAACCGTTATTGACGCAGTCGGCCTTGCGCAGCAAACGCGCGCCGCGCCAGACCAGTTCTTCAAAATCGTCGGCAGAAACACCCAGGCTGATCATCTGGCTATCAAGGGCCAGCTCTTGCGGCGCGCCTTGCAGCAGTTTGAGCAGCGCTTCAGGGCTATCCGCCTGGCGCAGCGCTTCACCCAGATCTGTTTCGCCCAGAGCGCGGGTCAAGAGTTGCAGAAGGCGCAAATGCTCGTCGGATTTGGCAGCGATACCAATCGCCAGATACACCATGTGGCCATCGCCCCAATCCACACCTTCAGGAAATTGAATCAGACGTACGCCCGTGGCGAATACCTGATCACGGGTTTCCGGCGTGCCGTGAGGGATTGCAATGCCCTGCCCAAGAAAAGTCGAACCTTGTTTTTCACGGTTCTGCAGACCTGTCAGATAGCCGTCGGCAACCAGACCATCGGTCACCAGCAAATCGGCAAGCAGTTGCAAAGCGGCGGACTTATCCACAGCCGTCTGGGCCATGGATATTTGCTCAACAGTGAGCTCGAGCATGCCTGTCTCCTGTACAGCGCGGGCAAGCGCCTGATTCTTGTTTTAAGAACGATCATGGACTGATCGACAGCTTAGGTGATGAAACAGATAAACGATCAAAGGTATGCCTATGACAACAGCAACAAAAATAGTTGCTGAAACGTTTAATCTAATTGCTCGGCACGTTACTCGATTATCTCCACCGGTTGAAGAGCACTCGGTCCAATGTTGCCCGGCAAACGTAAATAAACCTGAGAACATTGGGGTGGACCATGGTCTGCTGTGCAGATCAGCCACTTTCGGTGAAAATCGCTTCTCTCTGATGAGGCATCAATAACAAAAGGAATCACGAGTGAAGCTCAGTGATATTGCACGTCTGGCGGGAGTGTCCGTCACCACGGCCAGTTACGTGATCAACGGAAAGGCCGAACAACAGCGCATCAGTAATGCGACCGTCGAGCGCGTTCAGGCCGTGGTCGAAGAGCACGGATTCCGCCCCAACCCGCAGGCGGCGGGTTTGCGCAGCCGCCATACCCGGACGCTTGGGTTCATCCTGCCCGACCTGGAAAACCCCAGTTATGCGCGGATCGCCAAACTTCTTGAGCAAGGCGCCCGGGCTCATGGCTATCAGTTGCTGATCGCCAGCTCTGATGATGACCCCATCAGTGAGCTGCAACTGCTGCAGCTGTTCCGGGCCCGGCGCTGCGACGCATTGTTTGTTGCCAGTTGCCTGCCCGCCAGCGATGCCAGCTATCGCGAATTACAAAATAAAGGCTTGCCGATCATCGCCATCGACCGGGAAATGGACGCGGAACACTTCTGCTCGGTGGTCAGCGACGACCATGACGCCAGCTTGCAGTTAACCCGTAGCCTGCTGCAAACCCGCCCGCGGCACATCGCGCTGATCGGCGCCCGCCCGGAGCTGAGCATCAGCCGCGCACGGGCGAGCGGCTTTGAAGATGCGCTGCATGGTTTTGAAGGCTCAGTGATTGTCGAGCACGGCGATGCGTTCAGCAGGCAATGTGGCCAGCAATTGATGCAGGACATTTTTGACCGCCTGGGTTATTTCCCGGATGCCCTGGTGACCACCTCCTACGTGCTATTGCAGGGTGTTTTCGATGTACTGCAACGCCGCGCAGTCAATCCCGACCAGTTTCATCTGGGTACCTTCGGTGACACGCAATTGCTGGACTTCTTGCCGTTGCCCGTCAACGCGATGGCCCAGCAACACCAGCTGATCGCCAGCGCAGCGCTGGATCTGGCCTTGGCCGCCATCGAGAAAAATCAATACGAACCCGGTGTGCACGCCATTGTGCGGACCTTCAAACAACGCATTCACGAGGCCTGAGTGTGAAGCTCATCGACACCCACACGCACCTGGATTTCGACGATTTCGCCGATGATCGCGCAGCAGTTCTCGCCAACTGCCGCGCGCTGGGCGTCGAACACATGGTGGTGCTGGGCGTGTATGAGCGTAACTGGCAGCGCGTGTGGGACCTGACTCAGGAAAACCCGGCCCTGCATGCCGCGTTCGGCCTGCATCCGGTGTACATCGATGAACATCAGCCGCAACACCTAGACCAATTGGCCGATTGGCTGACCCGCCTGCAAGGCCACCCGCAGCTATGTGCAGTCGGGGAAATTGGCCTGGATTACTATGTTGAAACGCTGGATCGTCAGCGTCAGCAGCAGGTTTTCGACACCCAGCTACAGTTGGCTGCGGACTTCAATCTGCCCGCGCTGCTGCATGTTCGCCGCAGCCATGCCGATGTGATTGCCACCCTCAAACGCTTCAAACTCGAACGCAGCGGGATCATTCATGCGTTTGCGGGCAGCCGTGAAGAGGCGCGTGAATACATCAAGCTGGGGTTCAAACTGGGCCTTGGCGGCGCAGCAACATGGCCTCAGGCGCTGCGCATGCACCGGGTGATTGCCGAGCTGCCGCTGGACAGCATCGTGCTGGAAACCGACTCCCCGGACATGGCACCGGCCATGTACCCCGGCCAACGCAACAGCCCGGAGCACTTGCCGGATATCTGTGCGGCGCTGGCTGGTTTGATGGGCATTACGCCTGAGCGGTTGGCGGAAGCGAGTACCCGGAATGCGTGTGAGTTGTTTGGGTGGTATTGACCTGACCCCGCTATATCGCGCAGCAAACATAGGTCCTGTAGGAGCTGCCGAAGGCTGCGATCGCGGCGTGTCAGGATAAATGCTTCGCAGCCTTCGGCAGCTCCTACAAAGAATGCACATCAATCCAGTAGGTTGCATGTTGTTTGATGAGAGCGAATTCATTCGCGAATGCGGTATTTCAGGCGATGAATTATCAGCGGATGATCCGGCCTCTTCGCGAATGAATTCGCTCCCACAGATTTGAGCCCGTCGACAAATACCCCCTCAAACCAACAACGTCCACAGTGCAAAACCGGCGTACCAGACAATCGCGGCGCGGATCAGTAGCTCCCAGAGCACATCAAGGCTGTTGACGCCTTCTGCACCGACCACCGGAGCGGGAACTTCACCGGCCACACAACCGACTTTGGCAATCAGCTGCGCAGCGCTAATGTCCCAGTTGAGCAGTTCGTGCAGCATGACCCGGCTCACCGCCACGAAGTTGCCCACCAGCGCAAAGCTCGCAGCCAGCAAACGCACCGGAATCCAGTCGAACGCGTGGCGCAGTTGCGCAGCATTTTCTGCCACACCTGGCGTTTTCGCATTCTCGGCGGCCAGTGCCAGCAGACGGTAGGCAAGCGCCGCGACAGGGCCCAGCAGGAAATACCAGAAAATCACCGCGAAGAAGCTCTGATAGGCCTGCCACAACAAGTGGCCCTGCACGCCTTTGAGCAACTCTTCGCTGTTATCAGCCAGCACGCCCATGTCGCGTTCGGCGACGTGGACTGCCGCCTGCGCATCACCGCGTCGGCAAGCATCACGGAACGGCCCGAGCGCAGCAATCAGATCGCCACGCCCGAGGCTGTAGATCAACACCAGCAAATGCACCGGCAGGGCCAGCCAGCCATTGGCGACCGAACCCAGTACCACCAGAATCAACGCCACCAGCAACACCGGCAGCAATACGCTCAGTCCGAGAATCAACCAGGGATGTGACGCCATACGGGGGCTGGCCTCAAGCCGGGCCAGCTCGGCCAGCCATGCCCCATCACGCTGAACGCGCTCACGCAGTGCCGAAAACTTCTCGATCAAGACCGCCAGCAGTAACACCAGAAAACTCATTTACCTGTCCCTCACTTCAAGCCTGCAAGGCCGCCCTGAAACGCGACCAGTCAAAAAAGGGGCCCGGGTCCGTCTTGCGACCCGGTGCGATGTCGCTATGGCCACAGATCCGCGCACTGTTGATTGCCGGATACGCAGACTGTAACTGACGAGTCAGATCGATCAAGGCTGCGTACTGTGCGTCGGTGAACGGCTGCTCGTCGGTCCCTTCAAGCTCGATACCGACGGAAAAGTCATTGCAGGTTTCCCGCCCCTCGAAATTCGACACGCCTGCATGCCAGGCGCGGTCCAGACAGGAGACAAACTGCGTCACTTCTCCATCACGCTCGATCAGAAAATGCGCCGACACACGCAGGTCTGCAATCCCCTCAAAGTAGGGGTGCTCGGTGACATCCAGTTGATTCTGAAAAAACGCCTGCACTTTGCCGGTCTTGAACTGTGCAGGCGGCAGGCTGATGTTGTGAATCACCAACAGAGAGATTTCCCCCTCAGGGCGCGCATTGAAGTTGGGCGAGGGGCAATGATCGATGCCACGGCACCAGCCGCTTGCACAGTCGAGCTGCATGAAGGTTCCTTGCACGGATAAATCGATAGGGGCAAGTATGCCCGCTGTGAAGAAAATAGGCAGGGTGTAAATGGATGAGGTTTGGGTAGGAAGGGTCTGGCGTGGTACACCCTGAAACGCTATTTATGTCGGAGCGCAACCCAGTGAGACCGAATTTATTCGGGAAGGCAGTATTTCATCCAATACATAAGCTGCGGATGTATCGCCCCTTCGCGAATGAATTTGCTTCCACAGGAATCACGTTGCCAGGCCAACCTGGAATATCCCCCGAGGTTGCACTTGTGCCTCACGCGCCTTTGAGCTTGCGCAAGTTACCCATCACCGATTCCAGCGCGCGGTCAAACAGCAGCGCATCGTCGAGCATGCGGATGGTGCCGCGACGGAACTCCATCGCCAGCCCCGTACGTGTCTTCTCAAGGACTTTCATGCCGGTGCGGTTGACGAACACATAGCGCCCGCTGGGCTCGACTATCGCCGCCAGCTTGCAGCGCAGTTTGTGCTCTTCGTCTTCCTGAATTTCCACCCAGCCACCCAGACGCAGCTTGTCGACCTGCGCGAGCCCCGCATCATCTTCCGGCAAACGCGGCGCAGGTTCGTTGAACAGCTGCTCACCACCCGGGGCGATCAATACGATCTCCTCAACCACCTGAATCATCGCTGGCCCTTGCGCATCCTCGACATCAGCCGTATCAGGCGAGCCGTTGGCAGCGTCGTCCTGCATGCGTGAGAAGTGCTGAAACGCCTGCACATGCAACACTTCCAACTGGCTGAAGAATTCGCTGGTCGCGAACGGATCGAACGCCGCACTGGTCAGGCCTTCACGCAGCGCCTTGAGCAAGCCCGGCACCAGATCAAGCAATCGCTGCCTGGCTTCTGGCTCCTCATGCAGCTCTACGCTCCAGACCAAATCATCCATCGCGGCCAAGCCGGCCTGCCACTCTACGGAATCATCACCATGCTTGAGGCAGGTCAGCAGCAACACCTTGCTCCAGGCTTCCTGCAACAAACGCACAACCACTTCAGGCAGCACTTTGCCGAGCAAGCGCTGATTCAATTCCTGCTGCACCCGCTGACGAGCCAACTCGGCACGCGCACGGCCTTCTTCGGCATCACGGGTACGCTGCTCAAGCAGCTCACTGCGGCGGCGCTCATCGCTGGTGAAGGCGAGAAAATCCACCAACAGCTCAGAGAAAATCGCCGGATCATCAACGAAGTCGTTCAGCAAACGCTGCACGATCTGCTCGACACGCACGTAAAGCGAATCACGCTGATAGTCGTCTCGCCCACCCCAGCCCAGCGCCGCAGCGGCGATTTCATTGAGCAGACGCCGAGCCGGATGGCTGCCGCGACTGAAGAAACTCTTGTCGATCACCGCAACCTTGAGCATCGGAATCTGCAGCCGACCAATCAGCGCCCGCAGTGAGGACGGCAGATTACGATCATCCAGAATGAACTCGAACAACATCGCGATCAGATTGATGACATCTTCATCGCCGACACCCACCACGCGAAACTTGCCACTCTTCACGCTGACGCGCGTAAGCAGTTGCTCCAACTGGTTACGCAGATCGAAATCATCCGGTAAATCCGACGACGGAACGTATTGCTGCATGTGCGACAACAAGCGCAGCAGGTCCTGACTGGAGATAGGCCGGGCTTCGGCGCTGGCCTCATGGCGGGGCACGATATTGCCACGCACTTGCAGCAACAATTCCTGCAGGGCAGAAAAAACGTCCTGCACACCTTTATCAAGCTTGTCGGCGGTCTGGGCCAGAGCAGGATCAGAGAACTGCTCGACGCTGCGGCTTGGCCGGGTGCTGCGATCAGTAGAGCGACGTGCAGGAACAGCTTTCAGCTCCGGCAAGATGCCAGTCGCAATCAACAATTGGTTGGCTTCGCTGTAAAGGTCGTCCGTATCGGACAGGACGTATTTCTCAAACAGTTTGAGCACGATCAGCTTGACCTTGATCCCCACGCCGAGGCTACGCCCGGCCTGCAGGAAATAATCACACAACATCGCCGGCCCCATAGGGTTGGCTTCGTTGGTCAGCGGCTGAGTGACGAGTTGGTTCAGGCGGGTCGTGAGTTGCGCAAGCGCAGTGCCGTCACGGCTCAGGACCTTGGTCACCATGGCGTCGACAGCAACGGTCTTTTCCAGATCATCGTTGTGCACCAGTGACAGCTTGTCGAATGACACCGGCGTAGCGATAACCGGCTCGGACACTTGGTACTGGCCAAGACGCAGAAAGGCTTCGTAGAACTTGTCGAGAAACGCTCGTTCGATACTTTTACGCTTGAGGCGCAGGTCACGCATCGCTTCGAAAAAGATGTTCTGCTCGGAATTGCTCTGCGCACGGTCCGCCATTTCAAACAGCGTGTCGTCTGCGTTATCGAACAGCTCCTGCAGAGCGTCCTTGAGCTGCTGGGCGGCTTTGTCACGAACCTGCAGCAAAACGACAGGCAGGCGTGCGAGGGGCGAATGAGCCGCCTGGTCGGTATTTGCTTTAGTTAACGGCACAACATTCTCGTCGTTTTGCATCAAGCCACCTGCCAGACAGCGTCATCGACCTCATCACAAGCAGGGCTTGATCCCGTGCCTGTGAAGCGATCCCCCGATTCATCCCGCTACACGTCAAAAGCGTGACGTCAAATACAAGTCGTATCATCTTTCAAAATATATCCGATCTGCCAGAGAAGTCTTGTTCTTTACATTTCGTTTCCGGCTAGCGGATTGACGCGTGCAGGGATAGACCGCAAAAAATGCAATCCATCGCAACGAAATGTAAAAAACCGACCAACTGTCATTCGTTTGGGGAGTGGCAAAGGCCCGTTATAGATGGGGCGCCGTGAGTTAAGTGGGCAACCTGCCTTATACTCGGGCGACCTGAAATGGAGTCCGCTATGCCGAATTTACAACTCGCCACCCTCACCGCCGAAATCGAAGCCAACGTGCGCCGTGCGTTGCTGGAAGACGTCGGCAGTGGCGACATCACAGCTCAGTTGATCCCCGCCGAACGCCTCGCCAAAGCCACGGTTATCTCCAGAGATGTAGCGGTGATTGCCGGAACGGCCTGGGTTGATGCGGTATTTCGCCAACTGGATCCGCGGGTTGCCGTGCACTGGCAGGTGGTGGACGGCGAACAGGTGCAGCCAAACCAGGCGCTGTTCCATCTAGAAGGTCCGGCGCGTTCGTTGCTGACCGGCGAGCGCAGCGCACTCAACTTTCTGCAGATGCTGTCAGGGGTGGCAACCAAGGCCCGGCATTACGCCGACATGGTCGCCAATACTCAAGTCAAATTGCTGGACACCCGCAAGACTTTGCCGGGGCTGCGCTTCGCACAGAAATATGCGGTGACCTGCGGTGGCTGCCATAACCACCGTATCGGGTTGTTCGATGCCTTTCTGATCAAGGAAAACCACATCGCGGCTTGCGGCGGAATCGCTGAGGCCATTGCTGCAGCGCACAAGATCGCACCGGGCAAGCCGGTGGAAATCGAAGTGGAAAGTCTCGATGAGCTGCGCGAAGCGCTGGATGCCGGGGCTGACATCGTCATGCTCGACGAACTCAGCCTCGACGACATGCGCGAAGCCGTACGCCTCAACGCAGGCAAAGCGAAGCTGGAAGCCAGCGGCGGGATCAACGACGACACGCTGCTGGTGATTGCCGAAACAGGTGTGGACTATATCTCGATTGGGGCAATGACCAAGGACGTGAAGGCGGTGGATCTGTCGATGCGGTTGAGCCTTTGAGGTAATAACTGACTGCCCCAATGACACAAGCCCCTGTAGGAGCACGCCGCGCTGTCACGCAGCAAACACGAATCCTGTAGGAGTGAGCTTGCTCGCGATAGCGGTGAGTCATTCAGTAAACCACTGTCAGACAGGACGCCATCGCGAGCAAGCTCACTCCTACAGGGCCTTGGGTTGGCAGTGCGACTGATGGGTGTCAGGAACCTAAGTCTGGATTCAGCCTGTTAAAGGGCATCACGCACTAACGATGCCACACAAACGAAAAAGCCCGATCCAGATGGATCGGGCTTTTTGGGTCTGCGGTGCCGAAAACAGGAATCGAACCTGCGACCTTCGCGTTACGAGTGCGCTGCTCTACCGGGCTGAGCTATTTCGGCTAATCCTGTAAAGCTAGTGCGTATAACGCATAAGACAAGCACCACAGCATTGAGCTAGAAATAGCTTAGTTACGAACGTAGCCGTTGGCTACGCAGTTACCGACGTAAGTCCATACTAAAGGCGCGCCTGCAGCAGCAGGCAAAGCAGTTTGGAGTGTGCAGGTATCGGCAGCAGCAATCCCTCTAAAATTATTAGGAGTTGCGACGATCGTGCCAGCTCCAATTACTATATTGTTCACAGCTCCTGCAGCTGAAACAGGTGGCAAATTTATACCGAGTTCGCCAGCGGTATCACAGTCAGCAAGCGCATTGGCCTGAGACAAGCAGACGCCCATGCTTGTTTTTATAGCAGCCATGGCCGCGATCACTTCCGAGTACGCCGCCTTACGGGAGTAGTTCTGATACGACGGAATCGCCACAGCAGCCAAAATACCGACGATCGCTACTACGATCATCAACTCGATCAACGTAAAACCTTTTTGTGCTTTCATGGGTACTGCTCCGGTGCGTCAATAAGGTGTTGCTTGCCTGTGCCAAAGCATAGGTCATGCCAAGCCTTGTTCAATCCTTCTTTATTGCTAATCCTTTGATTGGCTGCGCAATTGTGTGTCCCGACAGGATCACTAACTGACAATTTTGGTCACCTTGCCATGCATCATTGGCAGCGCCGCCTGACTAGGCTATAAACCAGATACTGTATGGGTTTGGTGGTTTTATGAGTGACGTTGTTCTGAGCGGTTTGGCCAAGCAATTGGTAGTTGCCGAACTTCTGACTGAAAAAGCAGCGCAACAGGCTTATCAACAGGCCCGGCGCGACAAGGTTTCGCTGATCAGTTATCTGGTACAAAACCGCCTGGTCAAAGCACTGGTCCTGGCGGAGATGTCGTCGGACCATTTCGGTTTGCCGTTCCTGGACCTCAACAGCCTTAATAAAGAAGAACAACCCAAGGGGTTGGTGAGCGAAAAGCTCATCCGCCAACACCACGTCCTGCCCCTGTGGAAACGTGCCAACAAGCTCTATGTCGGGATTTCCGACCCGGCCAACCAGCAGGCTATCAACGATCTGCAGTTCAGCACCGGCCTGGCCATCGAAGCGATTCTGGTGGAGGACGACAAGCTCACCGACGCCATCGAAAAGTTCTTCGACAGCCATTCGTCGTTGGGTGATCTGGGCGATGTCGATCTCAGCCTGGAAATCGTATCGGGGAGCGAAGCCAAGGAAACTTCTCTCGGCCAGGACGATGCAGACGACGCTCCGGTGGTGCGCTTCGTCAACAAGATGCTGCTGGACGCGATTCGCCTTGGCTCGTCCGACCTGCATTTCGAACCCTACGAAAAGACCTTCCGGGTCCGGCTGCGTACCGACGGCATCCTGCACGAAGTTGCAAAACCGCCTATCCACCTCGCAAGCCGCATCGCCGCGCGCCTGAAGGTAATGGCCAGCCTGGACATTTCCGAGCGCCGCAAGCCTCAGGACGGCCGGGTCAAACTGCGTATTTCGAAAACCAAAGCCATCGATTTCCGGATGAACACCCTGCCGACGCTGTGGGGCGAAAAAATCGTCATGCGTCTGCTCGACCCGACCACGGCCAAGATGGGCATCGACGCGCTGGGCTACGAGCCCGAGCAGAAAGCCTTGTATCTGGAGGCGCTGAAGCAGCCGCAAGGCATGATTCTGGTCACCGGCCCCACCGGTTCGGGTAAAACCGTGTCGCTGTACACCGGCCTGAACATTCTCAATACCGTGGACATCAATATTTCAACGGCTGAAGATCCGGTTGAAATCAACCTGGAAGGCGTGAATCAGGTCAACGTCAATCCGCGTCAAGGAATGGACTTCTCCCAAGCACTCCGCGCCTTCCTGCGTCAGGATCCTGACGTGATCATGGTCGGTGAGATTCGTGACCTGGAAACTGCCGAGATCGCCATCAAGGCTTCGCAAACCGGCCACATGGTGCTCTCCACGCTGCACACCAACAGCGCGGCTGAAACACTGACCCGTTTGCATCACATGGGCGTGGCAGCGTTCAACATCGCTACCGCCATCAACCTGATCATTGCCCAGCGTCTGGCGCGCAAGCTGTGTCCGCACTGCAAGAAAGAAGCAGACATTCCCAAAGAAACCCTTATCAAGGAAGGCTTTCCGGAAGATCAGGTCGGCACGTTCAAGATTTATACAGCGGTCGGCTGCGATCAGTGCAATGGCGGTTATAAAGGCCGCGTGGGGATTTACGAGGTGGTCAAGAAGACCCCGGCTCTGGAGCGAATCATCATGGAAGAAGGCAACTCGCTGGATATCTCCGTACAAATGCGCAAGGACGGCTTCAATGACCTGCGCACATCGGGCCTGATCAAAGCGATGCAGGGCGTCACCAGCCTTGAAGAAGTCAACCGCGTGACCAAGGACTGATCATGGCCAGCAAAGCAGCAAAAGCCATCGTTTTCACGTGGGAAGGCACGGACAAGAAAGGCGCGAAGATGACCGGCGAACTCACCGGCCACAATCCTGCGCTGATCAAGGCGCAGTTGCGCAAGCAAGGCATCAGCCCCACCAAAGTGCGCAAGAAACCGGTGTCTCTGTTTGGCTCGGGGAAGAAGATCAAGCCGCTGGATATCGCGTTTTTCTCGCGACAGATGGCAACCATGATGAAAGCCGGTGTGCCGCTGCTGCAGTCCTTCGACATCATTGCTGAAGGTTCGGAAAACCCGAACATGCGCAAGCTGATCGAAGAAGTGAAAAGCGAAGTCGCAGCCGGTAACAGCTTCGCCTTCGCGCTGCGGCAGAAGCCGCAATATTTCGACGATCTGTACTGCAATCTGGTGGACGCCGGTGAACAGGCAGGTGCGTTGGAAGCACTGCTTGATCGAGTGGCTACCTATAAGGAAAAAACCGAAGCACTCAAAGCGAAGATCAAGAAGGCCATGACCTACCCGATCATGGTGATGATCATGGCGTTTGTGGTTTCCGGGATCATGCTGCTTTACGTGGTGCCCAAATTTCAGGACATCTTTGCCGGGTTCGGTGCCGAGCTTCCTGCGTTCACTTTGATGGTGATCGGCCTGTCGAAAATCGTTCAGGATTGGTGGCTGATCATTCTGGGGGCAATGTTCGTCAGTATTTTCCTGTTCCGACGCAGCTACAAAGGTTCTCAAAATTTCCGCGACAGCGTGGACCGCGGCTTGTTGAAAGTACCGGTGATTGGCCCCCTGATTTATAAGTCATCAGTTGCACGCTTCGCCCGTACGCTGTCCACCACCTTTGCCGCAGGCGTGCCGCTGGTCGAAGCGCTGGACTCAGTAGCGGGCGCAACCGGTAACGTGGTGTTCCGCAATGCAGTGAACAAGGTCAAACAAGACGTTTCGACCGGTATGCAGCTTAACTTTTCCATGCGCTCCACCGGTGTGTTCCCCAGCCTCGCCATTCAGATGACGGCCATCGGCGAAGAGTCGGGCGCACTGGACTCCATGCTCGACAAGGTCGCAACCTATTACGAGGATGAAGTCGACAATATGGTCGATAACCTGACCAGCATGATGGAGCCGATGATCATGGCCATCCTTGGCGTCATCGTCGGCGGTCTGGTGATTGCCATGTACCTGCCTATTTTCAAACTCGGAAGCGTTGTCTGACTATGTCACTTGTTGATTTCCTGGCCAGCTCACCGCTGGCCTTTGTTTTATCTGCACTGATTCTCGGTTTACTGGTCGGCAGCTTTCTCAATGTGCTGATCTATCGCCTGCCTATAATGATGGAGCGCGACTGGCAGGCTCAGTCCCGGGAAATGCTCAAGCTGCCTGCCGAGCCTGCAAGCGAAACCTTCAACCTGATCCTGCCGCACTCACGCTGCCCGCATTGCGCACGCCAAATCCGGCCATGGGAAAACCTGCCGGTACTCAGCTACCTGTTCCTGGGCGGCAAGTGTTCGAGCTGTAAAGCGCCCATCAGTAAACGTTATCCGCTGGTTGAGCTGACCTGCGGCCTGCTGTCCGGCTACATCGCCTGGCACTTCGGCTTTGGATGGCCTGCTGCCGCGATGCTGGTGCTGAGCTGGGGCCTGCTGGCCATGAGTCTGATCGATGCCGATCACCAGTTGCTGCCTGATGACCTGGTGTTGCCGCTGTTGTGGATGGGGCTGATCGTCAACTCGTTCGGCGTGTTCACCACGTTGGGCGATGCGCTCTGGGGCGCAGTGGCCGGTTATTTGGTGCTGTGGTCGGTGTATTGGCTGTTCAAACTGATCACCGGCAAGGAAGGCATGGGCCATGGCGATTTCAAGTTGCTGGCCATGCTGGGGGCCTGGGGTGGCTGGCAGATCCTGCCACTGACCATTCTCTTGTCATCGCTGGTCGGCGCCGTATTGGGCCTGATCCTGCTGCGTTTGCGGAATGTTGAAACCAGCACACCGATCCCCTTCGGTCCCTATCTGGCCATCGCAGGCTGGATCGCTTTGCTCTGGGGTGGTCAAATAACCGACTCCTATTTGCAATTTGCCGGTTTCAGATGAACCAAACCGCTAAAAAACCCTGGATTCTTGGACTCACTGGCGGCATCGGCAGCGGCAAAAGCGCAGCAGCACAGTGCTTTATCGATCTGGGCATCCATGTAGTCGACGCCGACCACGCAGCACGATGGGTGGTCGAGCCCGGCCGACCGGCGCTGGCGCTGATCGCCGCGCACTTCGGACCTTCGGTGCTGAATGCCGATGGCACGCTGAATCGAGGTGCCTTGCGCGGCTTGATCTTCGAAAATGCCGAACAGCGCCGCTGGCTTGAAGCCTTGTTGCATCCACTGATCGCGACGGAGATCCAGCGCGACCTGGCCAGCGCCACGTCGCCCTATGCGATTCTGGTGTCGCCTTTGCTGGTCGAGTCAGGTCAGTGGAAAATCACTCAGCGCGTGCTGGTCATCGACGTACCGCAAAACGTGCAGGTCCAGCGCACCATGCTGCGCGACAGTTCCAGTCAGGAGCAGGTCGAAGCCATCATCAAAGCCCAGGCCAATCGAGAAGATCGATTGAGTCGTGCCAATGATGTGCTGGTCAATGACCGTGACGCTGCCTGGCTGCAAAGCGAAGTCCAGCGCCTGCATCACTTTTATTTAACTTTGCCCGGAGGCCAATCATGAGCCAACCAATGACCGTCGACTGCCCAACCTGTGGCGCCCCCGTGGAATGGAGCGCTGCCAGCCCTGCCCGGCCGTTCTGCTCGGAGCGCTGCAAGCTGATCGACCTGGGTGCCTGGGCGTCGGAAGAGCACGCGATTCCGGTCAGCCCGGATGCCGAAGATGAAATGTTTTCCGGGGATCTGCCCGAGCGCCATTGATTAACCCCGCGCAACCCGTGGGACCGAATTCATTCGGGAAGGCGGTATTTCAGACGATACACAAGCTGTGAATGTACTGGCCCCTTCGCGAATGAATTCGCTCCTACAAAATGTCGGCCGCCCTGTGGGAGTGAGCTTGCTCGCGATGACGTCGAACCAGACGCAGGAAAACTTGCAAGCAAACACAGGACTTCCCCACGGAAGGATGGCCGCGACTGCACATGTCCGCTGGCTTCACCTCTCGCCGTTCGTTTGCGGTGTCAGGACCTGCGCGCCGATCATGGCTTTTCGAGTGCCTCGCGAAGTGCGTCAGGACCGTTGAATTCACGACGCTCCTGCAACTTGCCGTCCTTTAGCTGCAACCACTGAACAGCAGCCGCCTCCCCCCCATAACCCGGCGCGATCTGCGCCTCACGATCAAGGGCTACACGATAAGAATAAGTCCTGCGCATTTTAGGCACGGCAAAAAATTTGGTGACGTAAGCAGGCATAGGCTCGATGTTGGCAATGAATACAGTATGCCGGGCCTCCAGAAAGCCTTTGGGTTTGTCCTTGAGCGCCTTCTCCATGATTTTGCCCGCGCTCATGCTGCTGGCGACCAGAATCGTCTGAGTCTTCTGCGGGTTCATCACATACGGCTCGTCGAACTGATCAAACAGGCTCCAGGTCGGCACAGGATCGCCAATTTCAATAGCCTGCGCGGTGAACGGCAACAGGATCAACAGCAGAATGGGCCAGAGTTTCAACGGTGCAACTCTCCTGAGCAGAATGGAAAAACCAATACCATAGCCCAAATGGGCGCGGACCTGTGGGAGCGAATTCATTCGTGAAGGGGCCAGTACATCCGAAGCCTATACATCGCCTGGAATGCCGTCTTCCCGAATGAATTCGGTCCCACAGCTCAGTGATGAACTTGAAATCATGGCCAACCTGTGGGAGCGGTGCTTGCCCGCGATATAGGCACCACGGTTTGACAGGCAGATCACCGAAGCCTTATCGCGGGCAAGCACCGCTCCCCCAGAATTAACCCATTAATCCTTCTTCCAGTTGTAGCTATTAGAACGCTAAGCTTGGCCTATGGATGACTCAGACTACCTTCGCCTGCTAACGATCCAGGCCGAACAAGCCAACGCGTTCCTTTCCAATGCGCGAAAGTGGGAGCGTGAGCGATGGGTTTGTGAACGGTTACTGCAAGGTTTGAACATCCCGCATCGCCACGAAGACTTCACTGCTGCAGGGCAGGAACCGCCGGATGTGCTGTTTCGCGACGCCTGTTTTGAAGTGTTTTTTGTTCTGGATGAAGGCCGTCGGCTTAACGACGAGTGGCGCGAAGAGCTCGCAAGAAGACGGGGCGCGTTTTCCTTGAGCCAGCTGGTGCGCCGCGAAGCCAAGCCCAAGCGCATTCCTGCCAATGAGCTGCTGCAACGCCTGGCACCGACGCTGCGCAAAAAAGCCCACAACTACAACGAGCGCGGCATTGATCTGGGTGAGCTGGACATCATTGCCTTCGCCAGCCTCAAACGCGAAGTGCTGGATTTGAACAGCCACTTCCCACCGCCCACCGAGTACCTGCGCCAGGGCTGGCGTTCGTTGTCCCTGGTGGGGCCGACCTTTGCCCGCGTGCTGTTTGCCCATCCCGGCGCACCGGATTTTCTGCGGACCAATCTGGGCCGCAGCGTTGTTTTCGATGTTGGAATCAGTTTATGAGCCCTCTGCAAGAGCTGTTGGCCGACGTGCCGCAAACCGGCCGGGTACGCTGGATTGGCGTGCGCCCCGAGTCTCGTGGTGACATGGTTGAACTGGAGGCTGTGGAAGCGCGCCGCGAAGCAGGGCTGACCGGTGACCACGCCCGTCCCGGGCCACGTAATGCGCGACAGGTGACGTTAATTCAGTGGGAGCACTTCGCGGTTGTCAGCTCCTTGTTGAACCGTCCTGACGATCACCCCATCGTGCCGCAAGACCTGCGCCGCAATCTGGTGATCAGCGGCATCAATCTATTCAGCCTCAAAGGCCGTCGTTTCAGGATCGGCCAGGCGATTCTGGAGACCACCGGCTGGTGCCAGCCCTGCGCACGGCTGGAACAGCGGTTGGGACACGGCACCTTTCAGGCCGTACGTGGGCATGGCGGAATTACCGCGCGAGTGATACAAAGCGGCATCATTCGTCTAGATGATTCGTTACGGGTCGAACCGCTCGAACTGCTTGCCGAATAACACCGTTGCCCTCTTTTCTGAGGCTCCCATGTCCAGTCGCCTGAAACCCGAAGACCAAAAGCGTGTCGAAGAGTACCTGCAAGCCCCCCAGCATCAAGCTGAGCGCCGGCCTTTCCGGCCCTGGCTGCTCCTGATCGTGGTGGTTGCAGTGGTGGTTAGCCTGGGCCTGTTGAGCCGATTGTTGAGTTATCTGACGCTATGAGCAGCACGAATTCAGCGCTCGCGCAGATCAACTCACTCCCCCCGAATTCCTTAAACCTTATGAGATATCCCTATGACTCATCGTATTGTGATCGTTGGCGGCGGCGCTGGCGGCCTGGAGCTGGCCACCCGCCTGGGTAAGACCCTGGGCAAAAAGGGCACAGCGAGTGTCACGCTGGTCGATGCCAACCTGACTCACATCTGGAAACCGCTGCTGCACGAAGTCGCGGCTGGCTCGCTCAACTCCTATGAAGATGAGCTGAACTATGTGGCTCAGGCCAAGTGGAACCACTTTCAGTTCCAGCTCGGCAAGATGACTGGCCTGAACCGTGAAACGCGGCAGATTCATCTGGCCGCCACCCTTGATGAAGACGGCCTGGAACTGGTTCCGGCACGCAGCCTCGACTATGACTCGCTGGTGATTTCGGTGGGCAGTACCACCAACGATTTCAATACCCTGGGCGCAGCCGAGCACTGTCTGTTTCTGGATTCGCGCAAACAGGCCGAGAAATTCCATCAGCAACTGCTCAACCACTACTTGCGCGCCCATGCGGGGCAAAGCGACACCGCCGAGGAAATTACCGTGGCGATTGTCGGCGCAGGCGCAACCGGGGTCGAATTGGCCGCTGAACTGCACAACGCGGCTCACGAGCTGGCGGCTTACGGACTGGGCAAGATCAAACCGGAAAACCTGCGTATCACGGTGATCGAGGCTGGCCCACGCGTGTTGCCTGCCTTACCGGAGCGCATTGGCGGCCCGGTCCACAAGACCCTGGAGAAACTGGGTGTTACCGTGCTGACCGATGCAGCCGTGAGCGAAGTGACTGCCGATTCACTGATCACCGCCAGTGGTCTGGTGATCCCGGCCACGCTCAAGGTCTGGGCAGCCGGTATTCGGGCACCGGGTTTCCTGCAGGAAATCGACGGGCTGGAAACCAATCGCATCAACCAATTGCAGGTGCTGCCAACGTTGCAGACGACTCGCGATGAAAACATTTTTGCTTTCGGCGACTGTGCAGCCTGCCCGCAAAAAGGCTCGGACCGCAATGTCCCGCCCCGCGCCCAGGCCGCGCATCAGCAGGCCTCGTTGCTGGTCAAATCGCTGCGCTTGCGCATCGAAGGCAAGCCGCTCCCGGACTACAAATACACCGACTATGGTTCGCTGATCTCCCTGTCGAAGTTCTCGGCAGTGGGCAATCTGATGGGCAACCTGACCGGTAGCGTCATGCTCGAAGGCTGGCTCGCGCGGATGTTCTACATCTCTCTGTATCGCATGCACCAGATGGCTCTGTACGGCACCTTCCGCACCCTGATGCTGATGCTCGGCAGCCGCATCGGCAAAGGAACCGAGCCGCGGATGAAGCTGCATTAACAACTGACAAGCCCATCCCCTGGAGCTGCCGAAGGCTGCGAAGCATTTATCCTGACATGCCGCCATCGCACCCTTCGGCAGCTCCTACAGGTCCAATGATTGTCGCGAGACAGCATCGGTGATGGCATACCGCTTCTTTAGTCCCATAGACGCAGGCATACTCGGCATTCATGCGGTTCCATGAAATGGATGTTGAGGATTTACGCTATGTCGACGGTGCCTCGTTTTACCGATCATTACCGTAAAGCCGACCGCATTATGCTCGGGCTCCTGTGGATATGTTTTATCTACGCCCTGGGGCTGGCGACTATTTACTCTACCTTTGGCCAGGCCGTTCTGGTCGGCGGCGGCACGGCCGTGGCGATGACTGCGCTGTATCCCGTTTTGCGCGGTACCCGCTTGTTTCGTTGCCTGGCGGGCGTTGCCCTGATGGTCATGTCGGGCCTGCACATCAATCAGGCTCAAGGCCTCATCGAAGTCCACTTCGGTATTTTCGCGCTGTTGGCGGTGCTGACGTTCTACCGGGACTGGCTGCCCATTGTCGTGGCTGCCGCGACCATCGCCGTTCACCATTTACTGTTCCATGTGCTGCAGCATTCAGGTTATCCGGTATATGTGATGCAGCATCACGGCGGTTGGGATGTGGTCTTCATCCATGCCGCTTATGTCGTCGCTGAAAGCGCCATCCTGATTTATCTGGCGATACACAGCCATCGCGAAGCCAGCGAGAACCAGGACCTGCTGGACAAAATCCTCCAGGCCGCCGCGCGCCTGGACAAAAGAGCAGGCGTCACTGAAAGCCGCGCAGGCATGCACTCATCCGAGCGCTTTGACGAGTTCCTGGCGTTGATCACCAACACCGTTGGTGGCGTGATTCATGAAACCAGCGGCTTGAGTGACATGGGTCGTCAGTTATCGGTCGCAGGCGAAACCCTGGACAAAGGCGCGCAGCAGCAACTGGCAGAAATCACTCGCATGGCTCACTCGATGCAGTTGCTCACCACAGCACTGGACGACATCTCACAACATGCCAACGAGGCCCATCAAGGCGCCAACAAAGCCAGTGAGCAACTGGTCAAGGGAAGGCAGTCAGTGGATAAGGCCAGCAAGGACATCGCCAACCTGGAATCCTCAATCAGCGGCGCTAACCAGAGTGTGCAGTCGCTGGCCGATCAGGCAGAAAAGATTGGCAAGGTCATCAACGTCATCCGCGAAATCGCGGAGCAGACCAACCTGTTGGCACTCAATGCCGCCATTGAAGCTGCCCGCGCCGGGGAGCAGGGTCGTGGATTTGCCGTGGTTGCCGATGAGGTTCGAGGCCTGGCGCAGAAAACCGCAGGCTCGGTGGAAGAGATTCGCCAGATCGTCGAATCACTGCAGAAGGAAAGCCGTACCGCAGCCGACTCGATGCGTAACAGCGGCGAAGAGGTTGGACGCTGCGTCCAGGCCAGCCAACTGGGCTCGGAACTGTTGAAAAGCACCGTCGCTGATGTGCTGGAAATTCATCGCCTGAACGTATTGATCGCGGGCACTACCGAACAGCAATCCGCAGTGTCGGTGGGTATCAACGATCGTCTGACGACCGTGCACACGATTGCACAAAACAACGCTACAGATGTGGTCACCCTCATCCAGTGCAGCGAAGACCTCTCGCCAATGGCGACCCGGCTTCAGGCCCTGGGCGCAGCGTTTGCGGTAAAAAAACAGCTGTAATAGTTGAGACGCTACCTCTTTCTGCCGCGCTGTCTCGCGGAAAAAACGGGACCTGTAGAAGCTGCCGAAGGCTGCGATTGCGGTCTGCCAGGATGAATGCTTCGCAGCCTCGCGCTGCTCGTCAGCCCCTACAAAATGCTGGTGTTGACTACGCCGACAGGTGCTCATACAAGATCGTCGCGCCGACCAGCATCAGCACGACGCCGCCCACGATCTCGGCACGCTTGCCGACCATCGTCCCAAGTACCCGACCGAGCATCACGCCGATAGTCACCATGGTCATGGTCGCCAGACCGATTGCAGCCGCTGCCACCAGAATATTCACATCAACAAAGGCCAGCCCCACCCCCACAGCCAGCGCGTCGATGCTGGTGGCAAACGCGGTGACGGCAAGAATCAGGAACGAGTGCTGTCCGGCTTTTTCCTCAGCCTCGTCCTCCTCCGGCTTCAACCCGTTGTAGATCATATGCAAGCCGAGGATCAGCAGCAGGGTAAAGGCAATCCAGTGGTCCCAGCTTTGGACAAAGCTGCTCGCGGCACTACCAATGGCCCAACCAATGACGGGCGTGATGGCTTCAATCACGCCAAAAATCAGACCGGTGCGCAGTGCTTCGATAAAACGCGGTTTGTGCAGGCTGGAGCCTTTACCGATGGCCGCTGCGAAAGCGTCCGTGGACATGGCCAAGGCAACGAATATGAGGGAAATGGGGCTCACGGTTTACTTCCAGTCGGGCTATGAGTCAACGACACATCCACACGCCCGACTTTAGGCATGGATATGTCGCTGGTCTCGCCAACCAAAAGGTGTTCGTACCACGGCTGCTGCCGAGAATGTTGATACGAACGCTCCTGAGATAACTCAGCAGCAGGCTACTCCCCAACGAAGGTGGGCATCATACCCGTTAACGGCATGAAAATATCGTCAAACGTTTCACGGTTTTCAGGCAGTACTCGATTTCCATCGAGCACCATTATTCCAGTGGGAGCCGGGCTTGCCCGCGATAAGGACACCTCGATTCTGCAGGTAGATCACCTAAACCTTATCGCGGGCAAGCCCAGCTCCCACTGGTAAATGCATTGCAGTTCAAGCAATCGAATTGCAGTGAGTAAGCGATGACATAGCCACGGCCCAGGCTCACTGCACATTCCGGTACAACATCATTCGAGCGCTTTCATGCAGCCCGAGGGTCAACGCACGCAAGCGACTGAATTCCTCCGGATGCTGACCGGCAACGTCTTCCAACGGGGTTGCCGAGGCCAGGTCGTGCAGCGTCGGCGAGGTTCCGTCGTGTTCCATTTGCAGTAAAAAGTGCCGGGTCACGCCACCGATCAACGGGAATGTACCTTCGCGCAGTACCAACGGCACGACACGTTCACCTTCCGGCGCAGGCTGCTGGATATCCCGGCCCATGGCGCCGTTGCTGAACGCGATGCCCGCCATGCCTGCCACGGTGGGCAACAAGTCCGCCAACCCGACCGCCTCCTCAACCTTTTTAGTCCCTATCAAGCCTGGTGCGTGAATCAACATCGGCACGTTGTTGCTCTCCAGGCCTAACTGTTCAAAGGCCGGAGGCATATGCGGGATCTGGCTAATACGGGTGTTGTGGTCGCCAAACAGGACAAAAATCGTGTTCTCGTAGTAGCCGCCCGCCTTGGCCAGGTCCATCAGCCGTCCGATATTGAAGTCCAGCAAGCGCACCGCGTTGTATTGCTCGACGCTGCGCGAGCCCGCTGCCTGTACCTGTTCAAGGCTCAGTTTGCTGACTTCAAAACCGTCGTTTTCCTTGGGAATGGTAAACGGCCGGTGATTGCCTGCCGTCTGCAAATAGGCGAAGAACGGCTTGTCCTTGGGCAGCGCACGCAGGATTCGGTCGCCTTCCTTGAACAGATCCAGATCGGAAATCCCCCAGACATCCACCACAGGCGAATGCCAGTCACGCTCGTCATAGAGTCGAATGTCGACGATGCTGCGGCGGATCAGAGCATTCATGTTGGCCCAACCGGAGTTGCCACCAATCATGTACAGCTTCTCGTAGCCCTTGAAGTCGTTGATCAGTGTGTTTTGCCGGGTCAGCATCGGGTGTCGGGTCGCGGTTTCCTGACGGGTCACATCGGGGACTCCGGTAATGCTTGCCCATACAGTTTTGGCAGTTCCCGTCACGGGCACATAGAAATGCCGGAAGAACCAGCTTTGCTGAGCCAGCCGATCCAGATTTGGGGTCGGGTTGAGCGGATTACCGTATGCCCCCACGGCACTGGTGCCCAAGGACTCAAGCATCACGAACACCACGTTCGGCGGCCGCGTGGCAGCCACGTTGTATGGCTGTACATCCTGCTGACGCTTGAAGGTCAGGCTTTGCAGATCGGGCTTATCGACACCCAGATAATCAGCGACCACCGGATAATGGCGACGTACTGCTTCTTCGTCGTAACGAGACTGCCCGACTTTGAGCGTGTCATAGAGGAACAGCACCGGGTTCAAACCCAAGGCGGCCACCTGACTGTTACCCGAGAAGAACGCGTCGCTCCAGCGCAGCGGGACCGGGTTTTCCAGATTAAGGTTTTCAACGCGGCCCAGCAGCCCCAACAACGTGGCCAACGTCACGAGCACTGCGCCAAACGCGACGGACCAACGCCTGATCGGCTTGGCCTGACGCTCAAGGGTAAGCCGCTCCAGCCCGATAAAGGCCGCGATTATGCCCCCGATACCGGCCAGCCAACTGGCGGTGATCCACAGCACCGGATAGGTTTGCCAGAGCATGTCCCGGGAAATTTGCGCGTCGTCCAGATAACGCATGACGCTGGCATTGATACGCACACCCAGATACGCGTAATGACCGAAATCGACGATGTAAATCAGGGTGATCAGCGCCAATGCAACGGCCAGATACACCCGCGCCAACCAACGCACCGCGCTTACGTTCAGCAGGTTCCAGCGAGGAATCCACAGCAGCACGACGAGGGGCAACGCCAACAGCAAAGCCAGACGCAAGTCGAAACGAAAGCCGATGCCCAGCGTCTGTGCGACGGTGGTGTCGGTGCTCAGGCTGGCAGGATCAACGCCGGAGAACCCGAAGAAAAACACCAGCCGCAACACACTCAGCAGCACAAAAAACAGCACGGTCACGCCCAGCCAATACAGCAAGCGCCGTGATTGCAGCCACCCCATTTTTATCCCCTTGACCGTTGTACTCACAAGCCCGAAACGGGCTTGCCGTTTGATAGTTTTAATGGCCAGCGACGATAGATGCCATGCACAACCATCACCACCAGCGCCACGCAGCAATACAACGCCAAAAGCGGGTCGATCAGGTAATCCCAATAGTTTTCCGAAGGCTTGCTGCGCACTGCGAACGCCAGTGTCGCGCCTGCCAGCATCACCACACCCAGGCCATTGCGCAGGTACAGCAAGCCAAAAGCGAGGACCGCGACAGCAATGATCAACGGGCGCGGATTAAAGCCCAGACGATAAGGATCGCTGTAGGTCAGGCCCAATGTGGCCGGGTAAAGGATCAATGCCAGCGCAGCAAAAACCATCACCACAACGGCGTAGGGTTGATCGACGCCAGGCAGTTTCACGTTCAGACGCCGCAACGTGAACCAGACAAGAACAATCGTTGTGCTGATCGCCAGGTCATCAGTAAAACTGCGCACGTAGGCCGCGAGCGAAAGACCATTGAGGCTGACAAAACTCAACACTGAAGCGCTCGCCAGAATGAGTAGCCGCCCCTTCAGGTTTGGCGCCAGCGAAGCCGTCACGAGGAACAGCGTCAGGCTGAAGAACAGATGGGCTTGCCACAGAGAGATCACAGCAGTTGCTCCGCCAGCCAGGCTTCATTGAAGCTGACGTGTTTGATGAAGGTGTTATTCCACGAATACACCAGGTGATAGATGCCTTCAGGGCTGCGGATGAAGTACGGGTATTCGTACTCAAAGTCGCAGCCTTGAGGTGAACACACACGCTGATCGAGGTTGCTCAGAAACGCCTCTTCCAACGGATGACGGCGCTCACCACTGGAGGCCCGGAAACCTTCG
This sequence comes from Pseudomonas viridiflava, assembly GCF_900602065.1. Taxonomy (GTDB): domain Bacteria; phylum Pseudomonadota; class Gammaproteobacteria; order Pseudomonadales; family Pseudomonadaceae; genus Aquipseudomonas. The sequence continues at coordinate 162,437 of NZ_UWFN01000095.1, forward strand.
CCGATGATTTCCTTGTAGGCCTCAAAGGAAAATGGATTGCCCAGCGGATCGGGGGACTTGTCCAGATCGATCAGAGAAGTCCAGTGATCCATCTGCTCGTCCGTGCCGTACAGGCTCAATTTGAAACGACCGTCGCGCAGGTCATTCAGCGCAACCAACAGGCCGCGGTCACGCGTACCAACAGCTGCCAGCGAAGAGTTGGGATTACTCGGCGCAAGGGGCAGCGGTTCACTCCAGGTCTGACCGCCATCTTCGGTGCGGCTGGCGAGCACTTTGTGATGCGTATTGCCGGCGTAGCGAAGCAACGCGACCGCGCGCTTGCCATCCAGCGGCACCACGGTTGGCTGCAGAGAGTTCGTGCCGCGGCTGATGCGGAATTTGTCGATCACATCACCATTGGCGCTGAGGTACAGGTATTCGGCGAACTTGCCGAGAAACTCGTGGTAAACCGGCAGGCCGATCGAACCGTCGGCGTGAAATACCGGCGCGGCACGCACCAAGGTGCTGATATTGAGAAACGGCGAGGTGACCAATTGCCGTGGCTGCGACCAGTTCTTGCCCATGTCCTCGGAGACCATCACGTTGACCGAACTGCCTGCCCAGCCGCCTACCGACACAGACACATAGAACAGCCACAAGCGCTGGTCCGGTGCCAGGGCAACCACCGGGTTACCGAGTTTGCGAATGTATTTGCCGGTGCCCTCCTGAGTGGACTGACGGGTCGCCAGCACTTGCTCATCGCCCCACTCGCCTGAGCGTGCGTCGAATCGCGAGGCGCGGATTTCCACATCCCCCGCACCTTCACGAGAGCCCGCGAACCATACAGACATCAGGTCGCCACCGGGCAATGCAGTCACCGCCGAAGAGTGCACAAAATCATCCAGGTCAGACGAAGCGAAGCGTGTGCTGTAACTGGCTTTAGCAGTAGCGCCTGCAACCGGCGGCACCGCAGCAGCAACCGCAAAACCTGACAAGCTGTGCTGCGGATGGCTGAACCAGGCGCCGAGAAAAACCAGAGCGAGCGCAAGGCATGCACTCAAGACAGGTACATTGAAAGAAGTCAGTCGCATGGGTAGTGATCACAATCGCGAAGGCAAAATGTCTGGGCTCAATCACGTGGCTCGTCGGCGAGAGGCCGACGTCGGCCGGTGATCATTGACAACGGCAGGTTGTCCTTCACCTGATAACTCTCAAACAGTGCCGCCGCTATGTGCAGGCACACCACCAACGCCAGGCCGTCAGCCAGCGTTTCATGAATCTGCTGAGGCCAGTCTGCGCCCCACAAGGCATCCACTTCGGTCATCAACCAACCCGTGAGACCGATGCCGAAAACAATCGCCATCATCAGCACCATGACCAACGCACCCAGCGGCGAGTGGCCCAGCCGATGTTCCGGCTGACGCCTGAGCAGCGAACCAACATGGGCACGCAAACGCGCAGGCGTCGGCCAGAAATCGGACCAGCGCGCACTGCGCGGTCCGATGAAACCCCACACCACCCGCGCCACCAACCAGGCTACCGCGTAGTAACCCAGCCAGACATGCCAATCGTCACCGGCTTCATTGAAGAAGTAGTTAGCGACGAAAACACCGGCCAGGGAAATGTGGAACAGCCGCACCAGCGGGTCCCACAAGCGCAGGGTCGGCCGAGTCATCAGCCCTTGATCTCGGTCTTCACGGCTTTGCCGGTGACCGGATCGTGGTAGATCTCGACTTTGCGTTTGTCTTTGTCGAAGCCATAGATTTCGTAGCAGTTGCCGTCAGTGACTTTGAACTTGCTGATCTCGTAACCCTGAGCTTTGAGTTGCTCCTGGAATTTGCCCTGATCCTGCCAGGTAGAGCGTTCGGCAGTAGTGCATTGTGGACCGGCAAGAGCCAGTGGACTGGCGAGCAGAAAGGGAACCAGCAACAGGACTTTACGCATGGCAGACACTCGTAAGAACTAAGGAGCCGCTACTGTGCGAAACGAAGCTTAGCGAAAGCTTAGGACGCAACAGCCCGTTACATCTTCCTCGACACAAGGCTCTGCCCGAACCATTGCCGCAACGGCATGATGTGCGCCCAAACTGCCGAAACACCGACACGAGAAACCTTATGCGACTGCTCCTTGTGGAAGATGACCGCGCCGTGGGCCAGGGCATCCGCGTCGCCCTCGGCAGTGAAGGCTATACGCTGGACTGGCTGCAGGACGGTGCGAGCGCACTGCACGCCCTGCGCAGTGAACGCTTTGATTTGCTGCTGCTCGACCTTGGCTTGCCGCGTCTGGACGGTATCGTCTTGCTGCGCCAGATTCGCGCAGATCAACAGTCTTTGCCGGTGCTGATCCTGACTGCACGCGACGGCATGCCGGATCGCATCGCCGGTCTGGACGCTGGCGCTGATGACTATCTGGTCAAACCGTTCGATGTGGATGAGCTCAAGGCTCGGGTTCGCGCGCTGCTGCGCCGCAGTCAGGGCCGTGCGCAGCCGTTGCTGGAACATGGACACATCAGCCTTGACCCCGCGACCCAGCAAGTCAGTTTCAACGGCATCGAAATCGCCATGACACCGATGGAGTATCAACTACTTCACCAACTGATGATCAGGCCCGGCAAAGTCGTGACCCGTGAGCGTCTGTCGTCGACGCTGTACGGCTGGCAAGACAAGGTGGAGAGCAACACGCTGGAGGTGTTGATCCACAACCTGCGCAAGAAACTCTCCGCAGAATTGATCCGCACCGTGCGCGGTGTCGGCTACCGGATCGAGACTCTGTGATGAGCTCAGTTCGCGCACGCATACTTATCCCCGTGTTGCTCCTGTTACTCATGGGCGACCTGACCATCAGTTGGTTGTCGCTACGTGACAGCCACCATGAAATTGAAGAGGTGTACGACGCCCAGTTGGCGCAAAGTGCACGCCTGCTGCAGGGCGTTTTGCGCCAACGGCCTCCAGGCGAAACCGACCTCAATCGTCTGTATCAGGCTTTCGACGAAGCCATGAGTCGAGTGGGCGGCGGTGAAGCCGCACATCCTTATGAAACCCGTTTAACGTTCCAGATCTGGCGCAGCTCCGGGGAACTGCTGGTGCGGTCCGCCGAGGCTCCGGAGCTGGACGGTCCGCCCGTTACCGAAGGCTCACATGACTTCCTCAAAGACGGCAATGACTGGTGTGGCTTCCTGCTGGTCGACGCACAGCAAGGACTGTTGATCTGGGTTGGCGAGCGCGACGACGTGCGTCAGGATCTGATTCAACGCATTGTCCGTCATACCCTGTGGCCCACAGTGATTGGCGTGCCCCTTCTGGCGCTGGCGATCTGGCTGGCTATCGGCTGGGGTCTGCGCCCTTTGCAATTCATGGCCAGTGTCATCCGCCGCCGTGAGCCGGAAAGTCTTGAATCTTTGGCGCTCTCGCCACTGCCAAAAGAGCTGGAACCCATGCAGACAGCACTCAATCGGCTGCTAATCCAGATCGAAAATCTGCTGGAGCGGGAACGACGCTTCATCGCCGACGCTGCTCATGAATTGCGTACCCCGCTGACCATCCTGCGCATCCACGCGCAGAACGCCAAACAGGCGCAATTGCCAGAGCAACGCGAAGAAGCGCTGGATTACCTGGTGCATGGCGTCGACCGCGCGACGCGCATCGCCAGTCAGTTGCTGACCATGGCGCGACTCGAGCCGAAGATTAACCACAACGAATTGCTGACCTTCGACCTGGGCAGCCTGGTACGTGAGGAACTGGCAGAGCTGACACCACTGGCGGCCGAGAAAAAGGTTGAACTGGTGTTCGATGGGATCGAAGACTTCCGGCTACGCAGTGACCCCGCAGCCATTACCGTCGCTTTTCAGAATCTGCTGACCAACGCGCTTAACTTCGCCCCGGCCAACAGCGAGATCCGCGTCATTCTCGACCGCAGTCATGACGGACAGGCTGAGTTGCGCGTCGAAGATTGCGGGCCTGGTATCGACGAAGAGAACGCACCACGCCTGCTGGAGCGCTTCTACAGCAACGGCCACAGCAACGGCGCAGGGCTGGGGCTGGCAATCGTTGAAATGATCGTGAAGAAACTCGACAGCCGCCTGCTTATCGGCAATCGCCCTGATGGCGGGTGCTGTGCACAGTTGCGGCTTCGGAATCTTGTAGAACTGAAGCTAAACGCTCCGGGCTGACCGAGATCAATGGTAGGACCGAATTCATTCGGGAAGGCGGCATTTCAAGCGATACATCAGTTGCGGATGTACAGGCCCCGTCGCGAATGAATTCGCTCCCACGGATTTGTGTTTGCAGGCCAACATAGAATCGCACACAGGTCCTGTGTTTTTCCCGGAGCAGTCGATGTGCCCAGTTGGCTGCTAATGGAAAAAGGTTACGACATCTTAATGAGAAAAAATGTCATTTGCGGATAGTATAGGTTCTCGAATTCTCCAACCTGGCGAACGCTGATAAACGCATCGCCGGGTCATGCCTTAAGGACATCGCCATGAGCCGCTTCGCAGCCCACCCTTCCTCTTTTGCCAAAGCACTCGTTGCAGCGGCAGGCTTGTGGCTATTGGCCCAGACCACCCACGCAGCAGAGTTGCCCCAGCGCTGGATATCTGCGGGAGGATCGGTGAGTGAGTGGATCGTCGAGCTGGGGGGAGAGTCTCGACTGGTAGCCGTCGACACGACCAGCCAACATCCTGCCAGCCTGGAAAAAATGCCAAAGATTGGCTATCAACGTCAGCTAAGCGCCGAAGGCATTCTGGCGCTGCGTCCGGATTTGCTGGTCGGCAGCGAGGAAATGGGACCTCCCCCCGTGCTGGAGCAACTGCGCCGCGCTTCGGTCCGGGTCGAAATGCTGTCCTCAAAACCTGAACTTCCGGCGCTGCAAAATAACCTGAAGCAACTGGGTGCGTGGCTGGGTAAACCAGAACAGGCTCAGGCGGAATTTGCAGCGTTTCGCGACGGCCTGAACAACCTCTCCACCCGGCTGGCGACCAACAAGGATCAGGCACCACGAGTACTGCTAGTCATCGGTGGAGCCGGCGACCGACCGCTGGTAGCAGGATCGGACACACTGGGTTCATGGTTGCTGACCCAGGCAGGTGCTACCAACATCGCTACCCACCAGGGTTACAAACCATTGTCCAGTGAGATGCTGCTGGGACTGAACCCTGCGTTCATTGTCATCGCTGATCGGCGGATCAATGGCCCGGCTGCCGCGCAGGCATTAGTTGCGCAAAACCCCGGTCTGGCCAGCAGCCGCGCAGTGCGTGAAAACCATCTGTTGCCACTGGATGCCACGCTGCTGGTGGGCGGGCTGGGTCCTCGCCTGCCCGCTGCCGCAGAAGCGCTGGCAAAGTCTTTCCGTCCAACCCTCGCCCCGATGATCGCTCATAAACCATGAGCCTTAGACTCCAGGCTAGGCCCTTATTGATCGGCCTTGGTGCGCTGACGCTGGTCAGCGTGCTGCTGTCTCTGACGCTTGGCCCGTTGAACCTCGCATTGATGGATACCTTGCGCGCGTTGGCGCACATAACGGGTTTGCCAGTCGACGCCGACGAACAGGCGGTGCTGGTCATCGGTCAGATCCGCCTGCCCCGTACCCTGATGGGGATTGCCGTGGGCGCGGTGCTGGCAATCACTGGCGTGGCCATTCAGGCACTGTTCCGTAATCCCTTGGCTGATCCGGGTTTGATCGGCGTCTCGACAGGCGCGGCGTTGGGCGCAGCGTTTGCGATCTGTCTGGGCGGTATGGCCGCACCTGCATGGTTCCAGCCTTACCTGCTTTCGCTGTGCGCGTTCGCTGGCGGGCTGGGTGTCACGGCCATTGTCTACCGACTCGGCTACCGGGCCGGACAGACCCGGGTCGGCATCATGCTGCTTGCCGGGATCGCAATCACCGCCATGGCTGCTGCATTAATCGGGTTACTGGGCTATCTCGCCGATGATGCAACACTTCGGCAACTGACTTCCTGGAACCTGGGCAGCCTCAACGGTGCCAGTTATGCACGCCTCTGGCCGTTGCTGCTGATCGTGCTCGCGGTAGCCGCCTGGTTACCCCGCCGGGCTGCCGCCTTGAACGTGTTGTTGTTGGGTGAATCGGAAGCCCGCCATCTGGGCATCGAAGTTGAGCGACTCAAAGCCGAGCTGATTTTCTGTACCGCACTGGGGGTTGGCGCTGCGGTGGCCGCTGCCGGTCTGATCGGTTTTATCGGGCTGGTGGTGCCGCACTTGCTGCGGTTGCTCGCAGGCCCTGATCATCGACTGCTATTGCCCGCGTCCCTGCTCGGCGGCGCAAGCTTGTTGCTGTTGGCAGATACCATTGCGCGCATGTTGCTGACGCCAGCCGAATTACCGCTGGGCATTGTCACGGCCTTGCTGGGCGCACCGTTTTTTCTTTATCTATTGATCCGTCGGGGGATCTGATGCTCAGCGTCTCTGGCCTTGGCCTGCAAACCGGTGACAACTGGCGCTTGCGCGATATCGATCTGAGCCTCGTCGCAGGTGAAGTGCTGGGCGTGCTCGGCCCTAATGGCGCGGGCAAAAGCAGCCTGTTCGGCGCCATGAGTGGGGAGCTTTCGCCGAGTACCGGCGAGGTGCTGCTGGAAGGACAAGCACTGGGTAAATGGACGGGGCGCGAACGGGCGCAGAAGATGACCGTGCTTCCGCAGACGTCCACGCTGGAGTTCGACTTTCTGGTGAACCAAGTGGTGAGTTTCGGTCGCCTGCCACACGACAGCGGTGCCCAGGCCGACGCCGAAATCGTCGAGCAGGTGCTGGCTCACTGCGCTTTGGAACACCTGACTCAACGAACGTATACGCAGCTGTCCGGGGGCGAACGCCAAAGGGTGCAACTGGCTCGCGCCCTCGCCCAGCTCTGGCCTGCGGCATCCGGCAAAACCCTGTTGCTGGACGAACCCACCGCAGCTCTCGACCCACGTCACCAGCACGCCTCTCTGCAACGGATTCGCCAGTTGGCTGCCGATGGCGTCTCGGTGGCGCTGGTATTGCACGACCTGAATCTGGCGGCCCGCTACTGCGACCGGCTTCTATTGCTGGCCGAAGGGCGCATCCATGCGCTGGGCACTCCTGCCGAAGTCTTGCAGCCACATTTGCTGCATGAGGTGTTTGGCCTCGAAGTGCTCATTCAAGAACACCCCATGGATGGCTACCCGGTGGTGATTGTTCGCTGAGTAGACACGTGGGAACTGCTTTAGCGGGGAAATGAAGATATCAACGAACCCTGATTTTAGACGTGCTGATGCGGATTGACTTAGGCCTCCGCTATTAATTTAACGCGTTGAAAATCAGCTTCTCGCGGAACGGGGGGGCGTCCCTCTTAAGCAGATCGCCCAGTGTCGGCTCTCACACAGCAACACTGGACCTGTAGGAGCTGCCGAAGGCTGCGATGGCGGTATGTCAGGAAAAATGCTTCGCAGCCTTCGGCAGCTCCTACAGAAAGCGCATTTCAGTGACTAACTGTTTGATAGGGAATCGCCCAGCGGCCCTGACACCGCGCGTTCAAGCAGCAAACAAGGGATTTGTTGGAGCGTGGCTTGCCCGCGAACCAGCCGACTCGGTATGTCAGGGACCATCGCGTTAACGTCCTTCGCGGGCAAGCCTCGCTCCAACAGAAACCCTGGACCCGACAGGAGTTATAGGTAGTCTGATAAGTGCGAACGTGTTCGCCAGACAACATACGATTGAATAAACAACCAAAACGCAGACGCAAAAAAGCCCGATCTGAGCACAAGGCTTAAATCAGGCTTTTTTGTGAAGATGGTCGGGGTAAGGGGATTCGAACTCCTGACATCCTGCTCCCAAAGCAGGCGCGCTACCGGACTGCGCTATACCCCGGGTGAAACTTTTAAAGACGCCTCAACCAGCCGTCTGCGATTTGATGCGAATGGCATCAGATCTATAAGATTCGGCCCCGGCATTGCTGCTGAGGCCAAAAATGGTGGGTCGTGTGGGATTCGAACCTACGACCAATTGGTTAAAAGCCAACTGCTCTACCAACTGAGCTAACGACCCAAAAATGGTCGGGGTAAGGGGATTCGAACTCCTGACATCCTGCTCCCAAAGCAGGCGCGCTACCGGACTGCGCTATACCCCGATACAGCTACATGTTGAAATCTGGCTCCACGACCTGGACTCGAACCAGGGACCCAGTGATTAACAGTCACTTGCTCTACCAACTGAGCTATCGCGGAACTTATCGATTTCAGATGCAACTTTTACAACTTACCGCCTCGAACTAACGCGCTGTTAACTTGTTAATTCAACCTCTTCGATGTGTTTGCATCGCTGCGTTCACGTCTCTGAGGCGCGCTATTCTACAATTTTAAAAAGAGGTGTCAACCCCTTAAATTGCTTTTAAGACAATGATTTGCGATTTTTTTTCAGATGGCCTTTCAGCCTTCGCAAATCCGTCCATTCGCAGCGTCGGGCTCGTCTGAATATGCATCACCGACGAGCCCGGGCCGCTGACGAAATCAGTTGAACACGATTTCGTCGTCAACCACTGTGCCGGTCACACTGGAGCCAGGCATGAACCCACCGGACAGAATCAACTGCGCCAGCGGGTTCTCGATCCAGCGCTGGATAGCACGCTTGAGCGGGCGAGCACCGTAAACCGGGTCGTAACCCACCGCGATGAGTTTATCCATCGCCTCGGGGCTCAGCTCCAGTTTCAGTTCGCGTTCGGTCAAACGGCTGCGCAGGCGAGCCAGCTGAATATCCGTAATGCCGGCAATCTGGTCGCGGGCCAGAGGTTCGAAGATCACCACCTCGTCGATACGGTTCAGGAACTCCGGCCGGAAGTGATTGCTGACCGCATCCATCACCGCCGCGCGCTGTGCTTCGCGATCCCCCGAAAGCTCGATGATCTGCGCGGAGCCCAGGTTGGAGGTCATGACGATCACGGTATTGCGGAAATCCACCGTGCGACCATGACTGTCAGTCAGGCGCCCGTCCTCAAGCACCTGCAGCAGGATGTTGAACACATCCGGATGCGCCTTCTCCACCTCGTCCAGCAAGATCACGGAGTAAGGCTTGCGACGTACCGCCTCGGTGAGATAACCGCCTTCTTCATAACCTACATAGCCTGGCGGTGCACCGATCAGTCGAGCCACGGAATGTTTCTCCATGAACTCGGACATATCGATACGCACCATCGCTTCTTCAGTGTCGAACAGGAACTCCGCCAGCGCCTTGCACAGCTCGGTCTTACCGACACCGGTTGGGCCGAGGAACATGAACGAACCACTTGGGCGATTCGGATCAGACAAACCGGCACGAGAACGACGTACCGCGTTGGAAACAGCAACCACCGCTTCGTTCTGACCAATCACGCGCTGGTGCAGCAGGCTCTCCATACGCAGGAGCTTGTCGCGCTCACCTTCGAGCATCTTCGACACAGGGATCCCGGTCCACTTGGAGACGACTTCGGCGATCTCCTCTTCAGTCACTTTACTGCGCAGCAACTGATTCTCAGGCTTGCCATGCTGGTCGACCATTTGCAGGCTGCGCTCCAGGTCGGGAATGATCCCGTACTGCAATTCAGCCATGCGATTCAGGTCGCCACGCCGACGAGCGGCTTCCAGCTCCTGACGCGATTGTTCGATCTTCTGCTGAATCTGCGCAGAACCGGTGACTTCAGCTTTTTCCGAGGTCCAGATTTCTTCCAGGTCAGCGTATTCACGATCCAGGCGGACAATTTCTTCCTGAAGTTTTTCCAGACGTTTGATTGCAGCTTCGTCGTCTTCTTTCTTTAATGCCTGGGATTCAACCTTCAGCTGGATCAGACGGCGTTCAAGACGGTCGAGCACTTCCGGCTTGGAGTCAATTTCCATACGAATACGGCTGGCCGCTTCGTCGATCAGATCGATGGCCTTGTCCGGCAACTGCCGATCAGTGATGTAACGATGGCTCAGCTTGGCCGCCGCAATGATCGCGCCGTCCGTGATCGCGACTTTGTGGTGAACCTCGTAGCGCTCCTTCAAGCCACGCAGGATCGCGATGGTGTCCTCCTCACTCGGCTCATCCACCAGCACTTTCTGGAAACGCCGCTCAAGCGCCGCATCCTTCTCTATATATTGGCGATACTCGTTAAGCGTGGTCGCACCGACACAATGCAGCTCGCCACGCGCCAACGCAGGCTTGAGCATATTGCCCGCGTCCATGGAGCCTTCGCCTTTACCGGCGCCGACCATGGTATGCAGTTCGTCGATGAACAGGATGATCTGACCGTCCTGCTTGGAAAGCTCATTGAGCAACGACTTCAGGCGCTCTTCGAACTCACCCCGAAACTTGGCACCGGCGATCAGTGCGCCCATGTCCAGGGACAGCAAGCGCTTGCCCTTCAGGCCATCCGGCACTTCACCGTTGATAATGCGCTGGGCCAGACCTTCAGCGATGGCGGTCTTACCCACGCCAGGTTCGCCAATCAGCACCGGGTTGTTCTTGGTCCGCCGTTGCAGCACCTGAATGGTCCGACGGATTTCGTCGTCACGGCCGATCACCGGGTCCAGCTTGCCTTCTTCGGCGCGCTTGGTCAGGTCGACAGTGTATTTGTCCAACGCCTGACGCGACTCTTCAACATTAGGGTCGTTGACCGCCGAACCGCCACGCAGATTACTGATGGCATTTTCCAGTGCCTTTTTGCTGACACCCTGGCCAAGCAGCAACTTGCCCAGCTTGCTGTTTTCGTCCATCGCCGCCAGCAAGACCAGCTCGCTGGAGATGAACTGGTCGCCCTTCTGCTGCGCCAGACGATCTGCCTGATTAAGCAGACGCGCCAGATCCTGCGACATGTTGACGTCGCCGGTCGGGTTCTGGATTTTCGGCAGATGGTCGAGCTCTTTGGTCAGCTCTTTACGCAGGCTGTTGATGTCAAAGCCAACCTGCAACAGCAACGGCTTGATAGTGCCGCCCTGCTGGTCGAGCAGCGCCTGCATCAAATGTGCAGATTCAATGGCTGGATGGTCGAGACCTACCGCCAGGGATTGGGAATCAGATAACGCTAACTGTAATTTGCTGGTCAATCTATCGATACGCATTAGTCACCTTCCTATATAAGCAGGCCGGAGCAAATAAACACACCTATGAAAAAAACCTGCTGGATGCCCACTACATGCGGGCAATTGCGTGAGATTCAAGCTGAATTTAGTTGACGCAGATCAGCATTGCAGGACGAAGCCTGAACGATAGCCTCATGAATGAGTTCTCGCACGCAGAACCGAGCTATCAAGTTCGCGCTCATCAAACAACACGTAACTATTCGAATTCACAAAGAACCTTTGGGACCGAGTTTATTCGGGAAGAGGTCGGTACATCCGCCACCTCATCGTCGTCGGGAATGCCGCCTTCCCGGATGAATCCGGTCCCACAGGCTTTGTGTTTGCTGCGCGACAGCGTGGTGTCAGGGACTGCGCGGCGGCTCCTACCTGACGGGATCGATCCAGATCAGCGAAGCAAACCGGCCGTTGCGGGCGCTCTGGCGGTAAGAATAGAAGCGAGGATCAGTGAAGGTATCAAAACCGCCACCGTAAACAGCGGTAATCCCGTGAGCTGCCAGCCGCAGACGGGCCAGGGCATAAATGTCGGCCATGAACCGGCCAGGATTTTTGCTGGGTATAAAAGCAGCGTCAGTTTGCGGATGCGTGCTGATAAAAGCCTCACGAACTTCCCCCCCCACCTCAAAGGACGGTTGGCCAATGGCAGGGCCAAGCCAGACCATGATGTCCTCAGGCGCCACCTGCAGACTGTCGGCGGCCGCCTCCAGTACACCGGCCGCCAGACCACGCCAACCGGCATGAGCAGCCGCCACACGCGTGCCGGCCCGATCACAGAAAAGAGCGGGCAGGCAATCAGCAGTCATGATGGTGCAGGCGATGCCCGGGGTTGCAGTCCGGCTGGCGTCGGCCTCGACCACTTGAGTCGGGTCGGCCTCGGCAACCACCACGCCATGCACCTGTTTTAGCCAGGCGGCCCGAATCTGCAGGGCTGAGGTCAGGCTCAGGCGATTGGCAGCGACGGCTTGCGGATCGTCGTCAACGTGATCGCCCAGATTGAAGCTTTCAAACGGCGCCAGACTGACGCCGCCGTTACGGGTTGTGACGCAGGACTTGATCCCCGCAGGCGCGGGCCAGTCGGGAATCAGCCAGTCACTCACCCGATGAACGCCTCGCGATCCTGCTTGAGCAGCGACAGCAGCCAGACGAAATCGTCAGGCAACGGCGATTCCCAGCTCATGCGCTTACCGGTGGTCGGATGATCCAGCTCCAGGAAGCGAGCATGCAGCGCCTGACGTGGGAAGGTTTTCAACGAGTCAACCATGGTCACACTGGCGGCTGGCGGAATACGGAAACGACCGCCATAGGCCTGATCGCCCACCAACGGGTAGTTGATGTGCGCCATGTGGACACGAATCTGGTGGGTACGACCGGTTTCCAGCTTGACCCGCACATGGGTGTGGGAGCGGAAACGCTCAAGCACGCGGTAGTGACTCACCGCCTGCTTGCCGCCTTCCATGACCGCCATACGCTGGCGTTGCTGACCGTGACGGCCAATCGGCGCGTCGATCTTGCCACCGGCAGTGACAACACCGATCACGATGCACTCATAGATGCGGCTCACGGTACGGCTTTGCAGCTGGGTCACGAGCTGGGTCTGCGCCTGAATCGTCTTGGCGACCACCATCAGACCGGTGGTGTCCTTGTCGAGACGGTGCACGATACCGGCACGCGGCACATTGATAATGTCCGGCACGTGGTGCAGCAAGGCATTGAGCAGCGTGCCATCAGCGTGACCCGCAGCGGGATGCACCACCAGACCAGCAGGTTTGTTGATGACCAGGATCTGATCGTCTTCATAGACGATATCGAGTTCGATGTCTTGAGCGAGCCATTCGCCCTGGGCCTCCTGCTCGGCGATCAATTGCAGAACAGCACCACCGTGCACGATGTCACGAGGGCGCAATACGCCTCCGTCCACCGTCAAACGGCCGTCCTTGATCCAGGCAGAAAGGCGCGAGCGCGAGTGCTCAGCGAATAATTGTGCGGCGACTTGATCGAGGCGTTGACCGCCCAATTCGGACGGCACCTCTGCGCGAAGTTCTATATTTTCGGACATGGCCAGACTAGGTGGCGGCTAGCCTTTGGTTTCGGCAGCGCGCTTGTGGTTAAATACGGCGTCTTTTGCCCCGGGGGTTCCGCGGGGTGCTCATCATAACAGGACGGTCACGCCCAAGACAGCGACCGTTATAGGGACGCAAGCCGCCATGCAAGTGAAACACCTGCTGCTGATAGCCATCCTCGCACTCACCGCTGCCTGCTCGTCGAAGGAAGTGATTGACGAAAACCTGAGCGAAGTCGAGCTGTACCAGCAGGCGCAGGCCGATCTGGGTAACAACAGCTATTCGACGGCCACTGAGAAGCTCAAGGCGCTGGAGTCGCGTTATCCATTCGGTCGCTATGCTGATCAGGCACAGCTCGAACTGATTTACGCGAACTACAAAAACGGTGAGCCGGAAGCTGCGAAATCCGCTGCCGAACGCTTCATCCGTCTGCACCCGCAGCACCCGAACGTTGACTATGCCTATTACATGAAAGGCCTGACTTCGTTCGACCAGGACGTTGGCCTGCTGGCGCGCTTCCTGCCGCTGGACCAGACCAAACGTGACCCGGGTGCCGCTCGCGACTCGTTCAATGAGTTCGCGCAACTGACCAGCCGCTATCCGAACAGCCGTTATTCGCCGGACGCCAAGCAGCGCATGATTTACCTGCGCAACCTGCTGGCTTCCTACGAAATCCACGTTGCCGACTACTACCTGACCCGTCAGGCGTACGTAGCTGCCGCCAACCGCGGCCGTTATGTGATCGAAAACTTCCAGGAAACCCCATCCGTGGGTGACGGCCTGGCGGTGATGGTCGAGTCCTATCAGCGTCTGCACCTGGACGACCTGGCTGCTACCAGCCTGGAAGTGCTCAAGGCCAACTATCCAAACCATCCGCAACTGGTCGATGGTCAGTTCGTGCCTCGCGAAGCCGAAGCGGATAACCGCTCGTGGCTGTCCAAGGCAACACTGGGCCTGATCGAAAGCAATCCGCCGCTGCCGCCGGGTGAAACCCGCGCCAACCAGGACGTGATCAAGCAGTACGAAGATGCCAAACAAGCCATCCCTCGTGATCTGCTGCCAGAAAACCAGGAAGAGCTCGACGAGCAGGAACACGAAGCCGAAGGCAACAACGACCGTTCGTGGTTCAGCTACATGACGTTTGGTGTGTTTGACTGACACCTGCGTTAATAAAAAAGAGGCCTGCGGGCCTCTTTTTTTGTGTCCCGATATTGAGTGGTTTGTAGGAGCCGCCGAAGGCTGCGAGGCGGTGTGTCTGGCGAAATGCTTCGCAGCCTTCGGCAGCTCCTACAGAAAATGCCCCACCATTGGGTTCTGTTTGAGAAAGACCAACTTCCCGGCTAAAGCCGGTCCCACGTCGCTGGCGAACATAGAAGTTTTCGGCATTCCCTCCGTTAGACCCGCGCCCTGAGAGACACAACCCGCCCTCCTTCGCTACACTGCAAAATCTAAAATCACTAAGCTGGAAATCATGATTCGCTTACTTATGTGGGTCGCGCTGATCGCGGCGGTGGTGTGGTTCGTCAAGCGTCTGCTCAACCCGCCAGCCCCACGTCGCAAAGCACCGCCGCCCGAAGAAGTCGCTGCGCCAATGGTCCGCTGTGCCCAGTGCGGCGTGCACTTGCCTCGGGACCGAGCCCTGAGCCAGGGACAACAATGGTATTGCAGCGAGACGCATCGCCTGGAAGGCCCGGCGGCACGTGATCGCTGAAACACTCTCGCTGGGCAGCCCTCAGGCCCAGCGCATTCTGCGTCTGTACCACCTCTATCGACTGACCATCGGCATCATGCTGGTGCTGCTTATCTCCAGCAGTCTGGATATCGAACTGCTGGAAATGGCCAATCCGAACCTGTTTCGCGCCGGATGCTGGCTGTATCTGGTTTCCAACATCCTCATCGTCGTACTGCTGGAGCGCCCCACTCGTCAGGCGCAGCTGTTTACCCTGGCGATGGTCGACGCCTTGATGCTCTCAGCCCTGTTCTATGCCGGGGGCGGGCCACCCAGCGGGATCGGCAACGTGCTTATCGCCTCCGTCGCGATCAGCAACGTATTGCTCCGCGGTCGTACAGGCCTGTTGATAGCGGCCGTCGCGGCCATCGGCATCATCTACCTGACCTTCTACATCAGCTTCAGCACCCCCGCTGCGGCAGGCCATTACCTCCAGGCCAGTTCGCTGGGCGCGCTGTGCTTCGCCGCCGCAGTACTGGTGCAGGCCCTGACGCGACGCCTGCACATCAGCGAAACACTGGCAGAGCAACGCGCCGCAGATGTCGATAATCTCGAAGAGCTCAACGCTCTCATTCTGCAACGCATGCGTACCGGCATCATCGTGCTGAACGCCCGGCGTCGTGTGCTGCTGGCCAATCAGAGCGCCCTCAATTTGCTGGGCTATGAGCAATTGACCGGGCTGGTTCTCGATACCTATTCGCCGCAGTTGGTGTCACGTCTGCGCCAATGGCTGATCAATCCCGTGCTGACACCGCAAAGCATTTCAGTCTCCTCTGCTGGCCCGGTCCTGCAACCGGGCTTCGTCGCACTCAACCGGGGTGATCAACGCCAGACGCTGATTTTTCTGGAAGATCTGTCGCAGATATCACAACAGGCACAACAACTGAAACTCGCCGCACTGGGTCGCCTCACAGCGGGCATTGCTCACGAAATTCGTAACCCGTTGGGTGCGATCAGTCATGCCGCGCAGTTACTTAACGAGTCCGAGGAGCTCGGCAGTGCTGATCATCGTCTGGGGCAGATCATTCACGAGCAATCGCAACGCATGAATCGCGTCATCGAAAACGTTCTGCAGTTGTCCCGCCAGCGCCACGCCGAACCACACTTGCTGGACTTGAAAACGTGGCTGGAACAGTTTGTCGACGAGGCTCGCAGCAGGCTGAACGCCAATCAATCGATCCACCTGCTAATCACCCCTGCTCCACTGACCACTCGCATGGACGCCGAACAGCTCAATCAAGTGCTCAACAATCTCGTACAAAATGCTTTGCGCTACAGTGGTAAGAGCCATGAGCGTGCGCAAGTGTGGATCAAGCTGTTTCAGGCACCGCTCAGTGACCAGGCCATCCTTGAAGTGCTGGACGATGGCCCCGGCGTCCCTCAAGAACACATGACAAAGATGTTTGAGCCCTTTTTCACAACAGAAAGCAAAGGCACCGGCCTGGGCCTTTACCTTTCACGGGAGCTTTGCGAGAGCAATCAGGCGCATCTGGACTACACATTTCGGGAAGGTGGCGGCAGTTGTCTGCGTATCACCTTCGCCCATCCGTTGAAGTTGAGTTGACCATGAGCCAGCGGCAAAAAATCCTGATAGTCGATGATGAGCCGGACATTCGCGAACTGCTGGAGATCACTCTGGGCCGGATGAAACTCGATACCCGGAGCGCCTGTAACGTCAAGGAGGCCCGCGATTGGCTGGCTCGTGAGCCATTCGACCTGTGCCTGACCGACATGCGCTTGCCGGATGGCAATGGTCTTGAACTGGTGCAGCATATCCAGCAGCGCCATACGCTGACGCCGGTGGCCATGATCACCGCCCATGGCAGCCTGGACACGGCGATTCACGCGCTGAAAGCCGGTGCTTTCGATTTCCTCACCAAACCGGTGGACCTGAGCAGGCTGCGGGAGTTGGTGGGCAGCGCTCTGCGCCTCAAGCAGCCAATCCAGCCAGAGCCGGGCATCGCTCGTCGCTTGCAGGGAGACTCGCCGCCCATTCAGGCGTTGCGCCAGCAAATCAGCAAACTGGCGCGCAGCCAGGCACCGGTCTACATCAGCGGTGAATCCGGCAGCGGTAAAGAGCGAGTCGCGCGCCTGATCCATGAACAAGGGCCACGCGCAGAGCAGCCGTTTATCCCGGTCAACTGCGGCGCGATCCCTTCGGAACTGATGGAAAGCGAGTTTTTTGGCCATCGCAAGGGCAGTTTCAGCGGGGCTCACGAAGATAAACCGGGGCTGTTTCAGGCGGCCAATGGCGGAACACTGTTTCTGGATGAAGTCGCCGACCTGCCACTGGCCATGCAGGTCAAACTGCTGCGGGCGATTCAGGAAAAATCGGTTCGTAGCGTCGGCGCTCAGCAGGAGTTGGTGGTGGACGTGCGCGTGCTGTGCGCCACACACAAGGACCTGCAAATCGAAGTCGCCGCCGGGCGCTTTCGTCAGGATTTGTACTACCGGCTCAACGTGATCGAGTTACAGGTGCCACCGCTGCGTGAGCGTCGCCAGGACATCGAGCAACTGGCCGCACATGTCCTGAAACGCCTTGCCGATGAATCGTCGCAGCCCCCTGCCCGACTTGATCCGCAAGCGCTGGAGGCACTCAAGAGCTACCGTTTTCCGGGTAACGTGCGCGAACTGGAGAACATTCTCGAACGCGCCTATACCTTGTGCGAGAACGACCAGATCAACGTAGCCGACCTGCGCCTGGTGCAACCGTCAGCACCGTCGGAACAAGACAGCGCCAACCTCGCCGACATCGACAACCTTGAAGACTATCTGGAAAGCATCGAGCGCAAACTGATCCTGCAAGCTCTGGAAGAAACCCGCTGGAATCGAACAGCAGCGGCACAGCGCCTGAACCTGACGTTCAGGTCAATGCGCTATCGGCTTAAAAAGCTTGGGTTGGAGTAGAGCTGCTGGCACTCAGCAACACATGACCTGTAGGAGGTCGCCCAGTGTCACTAACAAAGCCCTGTCGCGCAGCAAACATTGAGGCCTCGCTCCAACAAGGATTTAGGTTGGCCGGGCGGCATCAGAGCGCCTGAAGCTCTGTATCCATCAACCATCCATACTTTTTAAACTGCAATGCCATCCCTGTGGGAGCGGTGCTTGCCCGCGATATCGGCGCCGCGGTGTATCAGGCATTTCGCGTCATTGTTCTTCGCGAGCAAGCGTTGAGCTACGCCAGCAGCCCTCTCACCCTTCCCGTCGGCGCATACGGTACCGGATCTATCACCGGCTCACGTCCGACCAGCAGGTCTGCCAGCAACTGGCACGACGCAGGCGCCAGTACCAGGCCGTTGCGATAATGGCCGCAATTGAGCCATAGCCCAGCAAACCCGGGCAGCTCGCCGATGTAGGGAATACCTTCAGGCGAGCCCGGACGCAGGCCTGCCCAATGACCAACCACCTGAGCGTCAGCCAACGCAGGCAGCAGCTCGATCGCAGAAGCCTTGAGGCTTTCCAGTGCGACATCGGTGGGGGTCTTGTTGAAGCCTTCGTGCTCCAGCGTGCTGCCGATCAGAATATGCCCGTCACGCCGGGGGATCGCGTATCGCCCCTTGGCAAGCACCATGCTCGGCAGAAAGTCCGACGCGCATTTGTACAGAATCATCTGGCCCTTGACCGGCTCGACCGGTAGCTCAAGGCCAAGCGTCTTGAGCAACTCGCCACTCCAGGCCCCGGCCGCCAGTACTACCTGATCGCCGAGAACATCCCCGGAAGAGGTACTCACGCCCAGCACCCGGTCGCCCTCGCGGACAAAACCCAGCACTTCACAGTGCTCATGGACGGTGACATTGGGCAGCGCCAGCAAGGCGGCTTTAAGGGATTTGACCAGCCGCGGATTGCGCACGTTAGCCACGTTAGCCATGTAGATGGCCCGCGTGTAGCCCTCGCCCAGCACGGGCACCGCATCGTGCACCGCAGAGATGTTCACCGAACTCAACGGTCGCCCCTCGCGCACCGCCCACTCCAGCGCCTGCTGTTCATCATCCAGATCCAGCCAGTACAAACCGGTGGTGTGGACTTCGGGATCGACGCCTGTCTGTGCAAACAGGCGTTCGGCGAGTTGTGGATAAAAATCCTGCGACCAATGCGCCAGCGCTGTTACTGCAGCGCTGTAACGCCAGGGATAAAGTGGAGAAACAATGCCGCCGCCCGCCCAAGAGGACTCTTGCCCTACATCGGAGCGTTCCAGCAGCACGACCTTTTCCACTTCGGATGCGAGGTTGAACGCCGTCAACAGACCGATCACACCCCCGCCAACAATCACAACCTGCCTGGACATCTTGCTCTCATTCAAAAGGCCGATCAGCGGCCCCAGCAGTCTTTACTGGCCAGACCCGTGGAGTTGCTGATAGCGCCGGTATTGGTAATGACGAAATTGCCGCATTTGTCACCGTTCATCATCGACCCTGCCACAGGTGTCGCAGTCAATGTGAACGTCTGATCGGCCCGAACTGCAGCGATGGTGTAATAAGCGTTACCCGGCGAAATAATCAGGTTTACCGCCGCGTTGCCTCCGGCGGCAGCGACATCCGTATATTTACCGTTGCGGGAGAAGAACCGCTCAAGTGCCTGAGTCTGCTCAGTCAACAGGCTGGCAATCTCCGCCCGATGGGTACGCCTCACATATTCCGTGTAACTGGGGTACGCAATGGAAGCAAGAATACCGACAATCGCTACGACAATCATGAGTTCCATCAAGGTAAAGCCTGTTGATCTGCTGCGCATCCGCCGTATTCCTTACTGTATTTGCCGCCACATGATGCGTTGGTAAACGTTGTTGCCGCTACCATCACCCTTCGTTGGAAGACGAATGAAATTACCGCTGGAATCGATGATATACATGTTGTCATCCGCGCCAGCCAGTCCGGCCACGACCGCGACCAGATTCGGAATACCCGTGCCGATCGCAATGCCCGCCACGCGCGAATCGGCAGAGTCGATCTTGCCGTCGCCGTTGGTATCCAGAATCGCGTAATTAAGCATTCCGCCCTTGGCAGCATCCAGCTGGAAAACCCGTCCGGTACCCGTGCTTTCACAAGGGTCCGCCGAGTTGACTGCAGCGGTGGTGAAAAGAATCCGCCCACGAGTGGTTTGTGCCGGGTAGATCACTCGCTCGCCGACAAAAGGCTCAGTCGTGTTCAGAAGCAGATACCAGCCCCTCTTTGACGCCCAATCAACGTCATTGCTGGACGTCGTGGTGTAAGAGGCGCCGTTGCCGGTGATGGTGCCCGTGATGGTTTGTGGCTGCAAACCACTTTGCGTCACGTCACCTACACCGGTATCGGGATCCCAGACCGCATAAAACCCCTGTTGGTCAGTGGTGGTTTTATCCGCGACCTCCATGAATTTACCGGTGCCGAAATAGACCATTTTGCCGTTGGTAGGATGGTCTACCAGCAGAGGCTGCACGGTGATCGGCTGTGTAGCACCGCCCGGTGCGGTAAACAGGGGTTTGTTGCCAAAGGCGACTCCCCAACTACTGGCCGCCGCGCCGCTCATGTCGAACTTCCACATGCGCCCTTTCAAGTCGCCAGCATAGGCCGCTTGCACAACGTTCTGCGCGTTGACCCGCAATTTTACCGAAGACAGACCGTTGTCCGCTGCGGCATAGGCCGCCGGAATCGGGATCTCTCTGATCACGGCTCCGGTGGCGGCGTTGAGCACGAACAATGATGCGTTGCCGGTAAAGCTGCCGTAGCCATTACCCACTACGACAATGCCAGTGCCGTTGGCCATACGCGCCACATCAGGCTTTGAATAGGCATAACCAAGATTGTTGTAGAGATTGGCAGGCGTAGAGGTATCAGGGGCCTTGACCTCCCATAATGCGCCGATGTTACTGGCAGTACCCTGAAACAGACTGATCGCAAAGAACGCCTTGCCACCCGCGCCGGTGCCGCCGTAAGCAACGGTCGACCAAGTGCTTCCGATCTGGGTATCGAAAACGCTGATCTGACCGTCAACTGTGAACTTGTGGACCCCGGAACCGTAGGTTGGCGACGCAATAGTTGCGAGTGACGTCAATGCAGTCGACGGCATATACGCGTAGCGACGAGCCCCCGTGGTCGCATTGATGACGTTGAAAAAACCGTCATTGGCGTTAACCAGCAGGTTGAGGTTCATGTTGGCTGCTTTGGTCGTCAGATACGTCGCGTACGAGGTATTACCGGTCAGGTCCGCAGAGGTCTTTTCGGTAGGCTGCGCAACCGTAAGAGGTGAGTTGATGATGTCGCCCAACAAGCGAGTGCGGGTGCGCAACCGGCTGTTCGCAGTCCCTTGAGTCCACGCAATGAGCTGCGCTCCGGTGAAACCTGTTGGCAAGGTCGCATTGAGGGCAGTTTGTTGTGGCGTGGAAAAATTAGTGAAGTTGAGGGTGATCTTTGCTGACGTGGCGGTGTTCCATGACTCGAAAACCGGAGCAGTTGCCGTGCTGGTGATTTGCGAGTCGGTGCTCCAGGCGGGTGTGGTTTGCTGAACGCCGGTAGTGCCATCCAGGTTGTAAGCCCTGATCGTGCCGCGCCAGTCAGCAGGGTCGTACAGGGTCTGATAGATCCGCGTAGAGGAAGTAAGCGTTGAAGAGCTCGCCGCCCCGCCACCGCCCGAACCGGCCTTGGCATAAATATCACTGAGTGTCAGGTTGAGCGCGTTGGTCAGCCCGGCGCTGTCGTTAGTCTGGTAGTACTTGCCGTGCCCATGATTGTCGTCGGCAGCGTCGATGAGCATCTGGTCCCCCAGCGTAAAGCCGATGGTGTAGGTACTCATGTTCTGCTTGTTGAAACCGGTGGTGTCCCAGCTTTTGCCAGTCAGGTCAGTGCCATCCGAGGTTTTTCGCATATCAATGTCGTAGGCGAATTTAGCCAGGTCATCGAGGTAGAACGTACTGCCCTCGTCATCACCCACCAGAGTGCCGTCGTTAGCGGCGTTCAAATCCCAGTTGGGCAGCGACCGCGAGGAATCGGCAAGGTCATCCGGATCGTTGGTGGGAAACGTCCGGTCATAGGTCGGCAAACCATCAGTGATCACCACGCCATAGTTCTTCTGGCAGCGATACTGAATCGGGCTGGTATAAGTCGTCGGGGGACTTGGATAGTAAGAGGTCATCCCCCGAAAATAACGTGTGATCTCATAGTAAGTTTCCGCCATCGGCGTATTGGCCGATGGCGTCAGTGCCGCAATGGAGTTTTTCAGATTATTGATATTGGTCGTGGCCTGCGCCTGAGTCACCGGTGTGGGCTGATAAACCGTTGCAGTCACTGGCGAAAGGTCGGCAACAGGTCTGGTAATTCTGCCGCCGGGGCCGAGGTCGAAATTATTGGGGTCATTAAATTGGGCCAGGCCAATGCGCAACGACGTGTTGTTGGTCACCAGATTGGTAGCGACGGTCTTGGCAATGTTCATCCGGTAATCATTGGGGATGTTGCCGGTGGTGTAGTCCCTGAACCCCAGCAAGTTCTGCGGGACCTGATCTATCAACCAGGATAGGTAGTTGGCGGTGTAACGTGTCTGCCCGTTTCCGGCTGGGTCCGGTAGTTTCATGCAGCGCTGAAAACCATTGCGATAAATAGGTATCCCGCCCACCAGACATTGAAGCGAAAGCCCAATTAAGCCAAGTGCGCTGACATCCGCCAATGCCAACGTCTCGTTTCCCGAGATCTCCTTCAACTCAAGACAAGGTACAACAAGTAACCCGTTCAGGCAGTTGGGAAGATAACTCACAGGGGTACGGGCTACAGTCGGATCAAAACCCGATGCCCAGATAATGTTGTACATACTCCCCGAGTTATCCACCAACAACATCAGATTAGGCGGCACCGCCGGAGAGCTGAGCAGCGGCACTTGCGCGGGGGTAAACGCATACGCGGGGGCCGTCAGGTACAACGCCAGTAATGCACCGTAGACATACTTCAGAATACGGGCCGGCAACCTAGCAATTGGCATAAATACTCTCCAGTACCGTTCTCGATACCCCTTGAACTACGCTCGCCGTCACCCGATAAAGGGTGACGGAACTGCTGGCCGAACAAGTAGGCGGCCGATTGACCGGCGAGGCGGTGACACCAATGTTCTGAATCACATAAAAGCCCCCGCCCGCGGCTACCCATGGAACGCCCGCCGAACTGTTGCCTGCCGCAGTGACTGAAGTTGAATCAGCCGGAGGCGCGCACGCGGCCGTAGTCGTGCAGGCGGCCAATGAATAACCCGCGACCTGAATAGCCGACTCGCCAAGCCGCAGCACTGCTTCTGCCATCTGAAAGGACTGATTGCGTACCGTCACGCTGCCTGCCATTTTTTCCTGCAAGGTTGCGTTCTGCATCGACGAGACGCCCACCAGCGTCAGCAGCAGCAAAAAGACCAGGCTGATCAACAGCACCATGCCCTTTTGCCTGGAAGGATATCCCTTTGAAATAGCGCGCGAGCTTGTCTTCATGGCATGCATCCGTTCAGAACCGGTTACGCAAAGCAGCAACCACGTTATAGGTCTGGTTACGCACTTTCCCCGCCGGGTCAAATACGGTCAGGGTCAGGCGCACGCTGCGAATACTGGAGGCCAGCGCGGGGCTGCTGATAACTCTGGTGTAGGACATCGGTGCACCGGCTATCCCGAAATCGACGGTGAATGCCTGAACGTTACTCACCAACGGCTGCGGTGGTTCACTGCCATTTCCGACCTTCATCCTCAAATCGGTCCCGCTCAGGCTGTAAGTGATCTTGCGCAGGGGGAAAGTGGTTTCTCCCACTCCTGGCGCGCGCGCTCCGCTATAGATGCGGGAGGTAGTCTTGCAATCAGAGACCACGCTCCAGGTCGGCGAACTGCCGGATGTGCCCACGTCGGCGGTCACCAGCGTCAGTGTGTTGGTGGCGTTATCCCAAAGAATCGGATTAGTGAAATCAGCAGGCTTGGCGATTGCCGGGGCGACGATCGTCGTATCGAAATCAAGGCAGCCATACATCCCGGTCATGCGGATTTCCTGCATCAACTTGCTCAGGGCGAAACGCGCATCTTCCTGCATCCGTGCGGCAGCATTCTGAGACTGATAAGTGCCTTTGGAGGCGATGAAAATCTGCACGATGCCCATGCTCACGATCAAGCCCAGCACCAGCGCCACCATGATCTCGACCAGACCAAAACCCCGAACAGATCTGTTCATGGGGCTACCACGTCGTTAACACCGATGCGTGTACTCAGGACAAACTGTTGCGGGTTGGTCGCGCCCGGGGTTCTGCCCAGAAAAGTATCGCTTGCAGCGGCAGCCCGCGTGTCATCCCAGGTAATCGTGATGGTCACAACGGGTTTGGCGATCACGATCTTGCTGTTGGCACCGGCGGTTCCGGCAAAGTTAGTGATATTGCTGCTGAAGTCGGCCAGGTCCTGCGTGACGGCATTGCTCATATTGCTAGCACTGGCTGCGGGCGCATTGGCCAATGAAGCCAGTGCATAGCTAGCCAGGACATTGGAACCATTGTTCGCGGCATTACCATCTACGTTCGCCCGGATGCGGTCCATCATGTCGTAGGCGATGAAGCTGGCCTGACTGGTCATGGCCGAGCTGTCGGTATACCTAAGTGCGTTAAGTTGAATCGCGGCAGCCCCCAACAGGCCAATGCCTAAAATCAGCACAGACACCAACACCTCGATCAGCGTCATGCCAATCTGACTACCCTTTCGTCCCTTAACCATCGCAATTTCCACTCGAAACTATTCGGCCGTTCAAGCATACATAGACAGTCTTGGTAATCGTCGTGCCCAGTGTGTAAGTCATTGCAACGGCACTCGCCGGTGCCGAGAGCCCGCCGAGGTTATTGAACTCGATCAAGCTGACACCCGGAACCGCCAGCGCAGCCCCGCTGCCCATGGGGGCTGTGACCCTCAAAGCGTTCACGCTCGACGTATCGCTCGCGCGCACCACCTTGAGGGCAGTGTTCCAGGCAGTACCGTCAACATTGGGCCGAACCTGAATGTTCACTCCCCGGTTTATCGCCTCAAGCCGGGCAAAGTTGAGCGCGCGCTGCAGATCACTGACCTCGGTGTCGGCCTTCGATCCCTGTATCGAGCTATTGAAACTGGGAATGGCAATAGCCGCGAGTATCCCCACCAACGACACAGTGATTAACAATTCGACGAGGGTGAACCCCTTGGATCGCTGAGTCATTGAGTGTCTCCTTGACGTTACGACTATAGGACAGCATCCAGCGCTGAAACTGTAAACAGGGATGTACGGTTGTTTGGCTGGGACGAGTACCCGGCTGACATTCAAATGACAATTTCCAAGGAGGGAAATGCATGAAACAAGCGGGTTTTACGATAATCGAGCTGGCAGTGACGATGGTAATCATCGGACTGATCGTCACCCTTGCCGTTCCGGCATTCAGTGAGCTCGTCATGAGCCAGCGGCGGCTTGATGTGGCTCAGCAACTGGCTAGCGGCATACGCACAGCGCGAACGGAGGCGATTCTTAGAAGCCGACCGGTGGTGATCCGGGCGATTGATGAGGATTGGAGCAAAGGCTGGCAGATCGTAGTTGACCCGAAAAACAGCGAGGATGATCTGGTGCTGACCGAGCGGACTCGAAGCGGGAAGGTGCCAGTCTTCGGCAACCAGCATGTCACGCGACAGATTCGCTTTAACGCGCTGGGTTCGCCATCAGACAGCGGGTTTGTGTCCGGGAGTCTCTTCATCTGCGCAGTGAATGACACGCTGAGCCATCACACAGTGGTGATGGCCAATACCGGCAGGGTCAGAATTGAAAGCGTGCCAAAGCCGGAAAAGCTTTGCGGGTAGCGCGGGAGCTTCCGCAGACCTGTGTTGGCAAACGCATTCCCTGTAGCTGCCGAAGGCTGCGATCGCGGTGTGTCAGGCTAAATGACTCGCAGCCTTCGGAAGCTCCTACAGGGTACTGGTTTGCCGCATTACAGCAGCGATTTGACCCGCAGTTCCTTGGGCATCGAGAAGGTTACATTCTCTTCGCGGCCGGCCAGTTCGTCGGCACCGGTTGCGCCCCACTCGTGCAATTGCTGGATCACACCACGCACCAGTACTTCCGGTGCCGAGGCACCTGCGGTGATGCCGATGCGCGCAACGCCGTCGAACCAGCCACGCTGCATGTCCTCTGCACCATCAATCAGATAGGCAGGGGTTGCCATACGCTCGGCCAGCTCGCGCAGACGGTTGGAGTTGGAGCTGTT
Organism: Pseudomonas viridiflava; assembly: GCF_900602065.1. Taxonomy (GTDB): domain Bacteria; phylum Pseudomonadota; class Gammaproteobacteria; order Pseudomonadales; family Pseudomonadaceae; genus Aquipseudomonas. The sequence continues at coordinate 188,454 of NZ_UWFN01000095.1, forward strand.
AGGGCTGCCGACAACCAATACCACATCGCACTCATCGGCCAACTGCTTGACCGCATCCTGGCGGTTTTGTGTGGCGTAGCAGATGTCATCCTTGCGCGGCCCGCCAATCGCCGGGAATCGCGTGCGCAGGGCATCAATAACGCGGCTGGTGTCGTCCATGGACAACGTAGTCTGGGTCACGAACGCCAAGGCTTCAGGATTACGCACCTGCAGGTTGGCGACGTCCTCTTCATCCTCGACCAGATAGATCGCACCACCGTTGCTCGCATCGTACTGCCCCATGGTGCCTTCAACTTCCGGATGCCCCTGGTGGCCGATCAGAATGCATTCGCGACCGTCGCGGCTGTAACGCGCGACTTCGATGTGAACCTTGGTCACCAGCGGACAGGTCGCATCGAACACTTTCAGGCCACGACCCGACGCTTCAGTACGCACCGCTTGCGAAACACCATGGGCGCTGAAGATCACAATGACGTCGTCCGGCACCTGATCCAGCTCTTCAACGAAGATCGCACCGCGAGCGCGCAGGTCTTCGACGACAAATTTATTGTGAACCACTTCATGGCGCACATAGATGGGCGGGCCAAACACTTCCAGGGCGCGATTGACGATTTCGATCGCACGATCCACTCCAGCACAGAAGCCGCGGGGGTTGGCGAGTTTGATTTGCATGGGGTGCCTCGTGTCTACGTGCGAAACAGCCCGACCGAAGCCGGGCTCAGGTTCAAGCTTGTTCAGAGCGCCTTGACCTCGAAGATTTCCACTTCGAAGCTCAGGGTCTTGCCCGCCAGCGGGTGATTGAAGTCGATGGTCACCTGCGCGTCATCGAAAGCCTTCACCACACCCGGCAGCTCAGTATTGGCGGCATCATTGAAGATCACCAGCAAACCTTCCGACAGCTCCATGTCCTGGAACTGCGAACGGGGGATGATCTGCACGTTTTGCGGGTTCGGCTGACCAAAGGCGTTTTCCGGCAAGACTTGCACAGTGCGCTTGTCACCCGCCTTGAAGCCGAACAATGCAGCTTCAAAGCCAGGCAGCAGGTTGCCGTCACCCACCTTGAAGGTGGCCGGAGCCTTTTCAAAGGTGCTGTCGACTGTTTCGCCGTTCTCCAGGCGCAAAGCAAAATGCAGAGTGACTTCCGTGTTCTGACCGATGCGCTGCTCGGTCAATACCTGTTCAGTCATTAACGGTTTCTCCGGTTTTCTTGCTCTTGAACATGTCCAGCGCCAGCATGATTGCACCGACAGTAATCGCGCTGTCAGCGACGTTGAATGCCGGGAAGCCGTGCTCTTTCCAGTGTACGAAGATGAAGTCGATCACATGCCCGATGACGATGCGGTCGTACAGGTTACCCAGCGCGCCGCCCAGCACCAGCGCAAGCGCAATGGCAAGCCATGTCTCGTCTCGCCCCAAACGCTTGAGCCAGACGACCAGCACCACACTGACCACAATCGCGATCAGGGCGAACAGCCAGCGCTGCCAGCCCGAACTGTCGGCCAGGAAGCTGAAGGCCGCACCAGTGTTGTAAGCCAGCATCCAGCTGAAGTAGTCCGGAATGATCACGATCTGTTCGTACAATTCCAGACGGTGCTCGAAGTAATACTTGCTGGCCTGGTCAATGACCAGGACCAGCAGGCTCAACCAGAGCCAGGCCAAGCGGCCAAAACCAGCCTTAGGCATAGTGACGAACCTCGCCAGCACCGCTGATGTTGTCTACGCAACGGCCGCAGATTTCCGGATGCTCCGGGTTCACGCCAACGTCAGCACGGTGATGCCAGCAACGGGCGCACTTGGCGTGGCCGGACTTGACGACTTTGAGCTTCAGACCCGACACCTCAGTCACCACCGCATCGGCCGGTGCATCGAGCAATGGCGCGACACTGGCCGTGGAGGTGATCAGCACAAAGCGCAGTTCGTTGCTCAGTTTCGACAGGTCGGCGACCAGCGCGTCTTCAGCATACAGAGTCACTTCAGCTTGCAGGTTGCCGCCAATCGCCTTGGCTGCGCGCAGGTTTTCCATTTCCTTGTTGACCGCCACCTTCACCGCCATGATCCGCTCCCAGTAGGCGCGGTCCAGCTCGAAGTCAGCCGGCATTTCGCTCAGGCCTTCGTACCAGGTGTTGAGCATGACCGACTCGTTACGCTCGCCCGGCAGGTACTGCCACAGCTCATCGGCGGTGAACGCCAGGATCGGCGCGATCCAGCGCACCAGCGCTTCGGAGATGTGGAACAGCGCGGTCTGGCAGGAACGCCGTGCGGTGCTGTCCGCCGCGGTGGTGTATTGACGGTCCTTGATGATGTCCAGATAGAAACCACCCAACTCCTGCACGCAGAAGTTGTGGATCTTGGAGTACACGTTCCAGAAACGGTATTCGCCGTAATGCTCTTCCAGCTCACGCTGCAGCAGCAAGGTACGGTCGACAGCCCAACGGTCCAGCGCGAGCATTTCTTCCGGCGGCAGGATATCGGTAGCCGGATTGAAACCGCTCAGATTGGAGAGCAGGAAACGCGCCGTGTTGCGGATCCGCCGGTAGGCGTCAGCGCTGCGTTGCAGGATCTGATCGGAAACCGCCATTTCACCGGAATAGTCAGTCGCCGAGACCCACAGACGCATGATGTCGGCGCCCAGAGTGTCGTTAACCTTTTGTGGCGCGATGACGTTGCCCAGCGACTTGGACATCTTGCGGCCGTTTTCGTCTACGGTGAAACCGTGGGTCAGCAATTCGCGGTAAGGCGCGTGGTTATCGATTGCACACCCCGTCAGCAGCGAGGAGTGGAACCAGCCACGGTGCTGGTCGGAACCTTCCAGGTACAAGTCGGCACGCGGGCCGGTCTCATGACCCATCGGGTGCGAACCGCGCAGCACGTGCCAGTGCGTAGTACCCGAGTCGAACCAGACATCCAGCGTGTCGGAAATCTTGTCGTACTTCGACGCTTCGTCACCCAGCAATTCGGCGGCGTCCAGCTTGAACCAGGCTTCGATGCCTTCTTTCTCGACGCGCTGAGCGACTTCTTCCATCAGTTCAACGGTGCGCGGGTGCAGCTCGCCGCTTTCCTTGTGCAGGAAGAACGGGATCGGCACGCCCCAGTTGCGCTGACGGGAGATGCACCAGTCCGGGCGATTGGCGATCATCGAGTGCAGGCGAGCCTGACCCCATGCCGGAACGAACTGGGTGTCTTCGATGGCTTTCACGGCCCGCTCGCGCAGGGTGTCGCCCGTCTCAGGCTGCTTGTCCATGCCCACGAACCACTGCGCGGTGGCGCGGTAGATCAGTGGCGACTTGTGACGCCAGCAGTGCATGTAGCTGTGGGTGATGGTCTCGGTGTCCATCAGGCTGCCGACTTCGGCCAGCTTGTCGATGATCGCCTGGTTGGCCTTGAAGATGAACTGGCCACCGAAGAACTCCAGCGAATCGACATACACACCGTTGCTCTGCACCGGGCTGATGATGTCGTCGTTGGTCAAGCCGTAGCTTTTGCTGATCACAAAGTCGTCGACGCCGTAAGCGGGCGAGCAGTGAACTACACCAGTACCAGCGCCCAACTCGACGTAGTCAGCCAGATACACAGGCGACAGGCGGTCGTAGAATGGGTGACGGAAGTTGATGAGTTCCAGGGCGGCACCGGTCGTAGTCGCAATGACGGTGCCTTCCAGTTTGTAGCGGCTCAAGCAGCTTTCAACCAGTTCTGAAGCCAGGACCAGCAATCTGTCGCCGACATCCACCAGCGAGTATTCGAACTCGGGATGAACGTTCAACGCCTGGTTGGCCGGGATGGTCCACGGGGTGGTGGTCCAGATCACGATGGCAGCAGGCTTGCTCAACGACTCCACGCCGAACGCAGCGGCCAGCCTGGCCTCATCGGCAATCGGGAACGCCACGTCGATAGTCGAAGACTTCTTGTCCTGATATTCGACTTCTGCTTCAGCCAACGCCGAACCGCAATCGAAACACCAGTTCACAGGCTTGAGACCCTTGAACACGAAACCGCCTTTGACCATTTCCGCCAGCGCACGGATTTCGCCGGCTTCGTTGGTGAAATTCATGGTCAGGTAAGGCTTGTCCCAATCGCCCAGTACACCCAGACGGATGAACTCGGCCTTTTGACCTTCAACTTGCTGCGCCGCATAGGCGCGGCACAGTTCGCGGGTCTTGTCGGCGGACAGGTTCTTGCCGTGGGTCACTTCAACCTTGTGCTCGATCGGCAGACCATGGCAATCCCAGCCCGGAACATAAGGCGCGTCAAAACCCGACAGGGTCTTGGAGCGCACGATCATGTCCTTGAGAATCTTGTTAACGGCGTGACCGATGTGAATATTGCCGTTGGCGTAAGGAGGACCGTCGTGCAGAACGAACTTGGGACGATCCTTGCCAATTTCGCGCAGCTTCTGGTACAGGCCAATGCTGTCCCAGCGCTGCAGAGTTTGCGGCTCGCGCTGGGGCAGGCCGGCCTTCATTGGGAAGGCGGTGTCCGGAAGATTAAGCGTGGCTTTGTAGTCGGTCATTTCAGGCTCTTGATTAGCGATTGACCATGCCAATGGGCACGGGCGGCGGCGACATCCGCATTGATTGCCGTCTTGAGCGCCTCCAGGGAGGCGAAACGCTGCTCATCACGCAGCTTATGGTGGAAAGCCACCGTCAAACGCCGGTCGTAAAGATCACCGGCAAAATCCAGAAGATGCACTTCAAGGTGGGCACTGCCATCACCTGCCACGGTCGGACGCACGCCAATATTGGCGACGCCCGGCCAGGTCTTGCCATCGATGCTTGCACTGACCAGATAAACACCGGTCAGCGGCACTCGACGACGCTTGAGCTGCACATTGGCAGTAGGCGTACCCAGCTGCCGCGCCAGCTTCTGGCCATGCAAAATCCGCCCGGTAATCCGGAACGGACGCCCGAGCATACGCTCGGCCAGGGCGAAATCCGCCACGGCCAGAGCATTACGCACCTTGGTGCTGCTGACGCGAACGCCATCGATTTCAACGGTCTGCGCCGCCTCCACCGTAAAGCCGCGCTCGTTACCCGCTTGTTGCAGGAAGTCGAAGTCGCCGATCCGGTCGCAACCGAAGCGGAAATCATCGCCGACCTCAAGATGTTGTATGCCCAAGCCGTCGATCAGAACCGTGTCGACAAATTCAGCAGCGCTGAGTTTGCGCAGCCGCTGATTGAATGCCAGGCACAACACCCGATCAACACCTTCAGCGGCCAGCAGTTCCAGCTTGTCACGCAAGCGTGCCAGACGGGCGGGAGCAGTTGCCGGCGCAAAAAACTCACGCGGCTGCGGCTCGAAAATGACCACGCAACTGGGCACGCCCAACTCGACCGCTCGATCACGCAAACGCCCCAGGATAGCCTGGTGGCCCCGGTGAACACCGTCAAAGTTGCCAATGGTGGCGACGCAGCCCCGATGCTGGGGGCGCAGATTGTGGAGGCCTCGAACCAGCTGCATAACGCACTTCTTGCTCATAAAGTGGCCGATTATAACCACACACAGCCCCGGACGACAGGCAACACGCCGAGGCAAAACAACAGTCATCGTTCCATAACGGAAAAAACCGACGACTACCCGTTACAAACTCTTGCCTACAGGACCGCGCTACGGGCGAAATCCTTCAGGCGGAAACCCAACAGCAACAACGTCGCGAAATACGCCACTACCCCGGCCGCGACCAACCCACCCAGACGAATAAAGCGCTCCAGCATTTGTCCGTCACTCCAGGCTGGCATCAAATGCATCAGCCCCAGCAACACAGCGGACATAACGCCGACCGCCAGACACAGCTTTAACAGAAACTTCGTCCATCCCGGCTGCGGCTGAAACAGATCCTGCTTGCGCAACTGCCAGAACAGCAACAGCGCGTTGATACAAGCGCCGACGCTGATCGCCAACGCCAGCCCGGCATGTTGCAGCGGGATGATGAAGGCCAGGTTAAGCAGTTGAGTAACAATAAGGGTGAAGATGGCGATTTTCACCGGGGTGCGAATATTTTGTTGTGCATAAAAACCCGGCGCGAGCACTTTGATCAGAATGATGCCCAGCAAACCGACGGAATAGGCAATCAAGGCACGCTGGGTCATGGCCGCGTCCACGGCGTCGAATTTGCCGTACTGGAACAATGAAACGGTTAACGGCTCGGCGAGAATTCCCAGTGCCAGCGTGCATGGCAAAACCAGCACAAAACACAGGCGCAGCCCCCAGTCGAGAATTCGCGAATATTCCTGACGATCCTTGCTGGCATAGGTCTTCGACAGAATCGGCAGGAGGATCGTGCCCAGCGCCACGCCCAACACCCCGGACGGCAGCTCCATCAGGCGGTCTGCGTAGTACATCCATGACACCGACCCTGCCACGAGAAACGAAGCAAAAATCGTATTGATGATCAGAGAAATCTGACTGACCGACACGCCAAGGATGGCAGGCAGCATCTGCTTCATCACCCGCCACACGCCCGTGTCACGCAGATTCAGCCGCGGCAGCACCAACATGCCGATTTTCTTCAGGTGCGGCAATTGATAGAGCAATTGCAACAGGCCGCCGACCAACACCGCCCAGCCCAGCGCCATGACCGGCGGATCGAAGTACGGGGTGAGAAACAAGGCAAAGAAAATCATGCTGACATTGAGCAGCGTCGGCACAAAAGCCGGAACCGAAAAGCGGTTCCAGGTGTTGAGAATCGCGCCCGCCAGGGAGGACAGGGAAATCAGCAATATATAAGGAAAGGTCACTCGCAACAGATCGGAGGTCAGCGCGAATTTTTCCGGCGTATCAGCAAAGCCCGGCGCGGTTGCCCAGATAACCCAGGGAGCAGCGATGATCCCCAGCAACGTGACAAGCGCCAGAACCAGCGTGAGCAAACCCGTGACGTAAGCCACGAACGTGCGGGTGGCCTCCTCGCCTTGCTGGCTTTTATATTCGGCGAGAATAGGCACGAACGCCTGAGAAAAAGCACCTTCAGCAAAAATCCGGCGCAGCAAATTGGGCAATTTAAAGGCGATAAAGAAAGCATCGGTCGCCATTCCGGCGCCAAATGTTCGCGCAATGATGGTGTCCCGAACAAAGCCCAACACCCGTGAAAGCATGGTGATAGAGCTGACGGCAGCCAATGATTTGAGTAGGTTCATTAAAGAATTTCGCGCCTAGGCTAAAGGACCGGGCGATTAACCTGTCCATTTATGCAATACTCCGCGCCGCAAAAGCACAGAGGCAAAGTCGGCGAGTTTACAGGTCGCGCACCGGAAATAAATATCCCGGGCAAACATAGCGACCACTCAGCGGATCCGATAACCCCCCCTTGACAATCAATCCAGTCATCGGCATGATTCGCGGCCTATTTTGTAAGCTATTCCCTAAAAAGTCTTTCGAGGAGCTCGACGGTGGCCAACACACCTTCCGCCAAAAAACGTGCAAAACAGGCTGAGAAGCGTCGCAGCCACAACGCCAGCCTGCGTTCCATGGTTCGTACCTACATCAAGAATGTAGTTAAAGCCATCGACGCAAAAGACGCTGAAAAAGCACAAGCTGCTTACGTTCTGGCCGTGCCAGTTATCGACCGTATGGCCGATAAAGGCATCATCCACAAGAACAAAGCTGCTCGTCATAAGAGCCGCCTGAACGGTCACATCAAAGATCTGACCGTGGCAGCTGCAGCCTAAGCGATAAGCTTAAGCCGTAAAAAAACCGACCCAAGGGTCGGTTTTTTGTTGCCTGCGATTTGTTGAATCACAACAACCCACCACCCAGACGCCGCACTGTCGCGCAGCAAACATAACCCTGTAGGAGTGAGCTTGCTCGCGATAGCAGTAGAACTGTTAAGAAGATATCGCCTGAGCTGACGCTATCGCGAGCAAGCTCACTCCTACAGAAAAAGCATTTAAACCCAGATAGCTATTTATATTCGCAACACAAAACCTCGCGAACAAGTTCGCTCCTACCGGAAATCTTACGGCGCGGGAGCAGGCGACCACGGCAGGATCGGGATCGCAGTCACCGCATTCTGAGGACTGCCCTCGATAATCCGGTCGCTGTAAACCAGATAAACCAGCGCATTGCGCTTTTTATCGAAGAAGCGCACGACCTGCATAGTCTTGAAAACCAGCGAAGTGCGCTCCTTGAATACCTCGTCGCCATCCTTCAGCTCACCTTTGAAATGGATAGGCCCCACCTGACGACAGGCTATCGAAGCCTCAGCGCGATCCTCAGCCAGACCAAGACCACCCTTCACCCCACCCGTTTTGGCGCGAGACAGATAGCACGTCACGCCATCGACCTTGGGATCATCGAAAGCTTCGACCACAATACGATCGTTCGGGCCGACGAGCTTGAACACCGTCGACACCTGACCAATCTCTTCAGCAGAAGCCAGCATCGGCAGCACCAGCAAAGCCCCGAGCAGTCCCTTCATTACGCGCATTACGTGTTCCTTATCTTGTGGAAAGCTAGCTACCGGCGAACGCAGAACCCGTAGGAGCGCGCTTGCCCGCGATTGCGTAAGGTCAGCCAAAATGTACTGCCCGACCTTACGCAATCGCGGGCAAGCGCGCTCCTACAGGAACAGCATTTCAAACCAGAATCAGGTTATCGCGATGAACCAGCTCAGGCTCAGCCATGTAACCGAGCACACGCACGATCGCATCGGATGACTGACCAATAATCTTCTGCGCCTCAAGCGCACTGTAATTACTCAGACCACGTGCAACTTCGCGACCATCAGGCGCTACGCACACGACCATCTCGCCACGACGGAAGCTGCCTTGGACCAGTTTGACCCCAACAGGCAGCAGGCTTTTGTGATCCTTGCTCAACGCAGCCACGGCACCTTCGTCCAGCACAAGCGTGCCGCGAGTCTGCAAGTGCCCCGCTAGCCACTGCTTGCGAGCTGCGAGCATTTCACGCTCAGGCGACAGCAACGTGCCCAAACGCTCACCCCCTTTAAGACGCGCAAGCACGCGCTCAATGCGCCCACCGACAATCACCGTGTGAGCACCCGAACGGGCCGCCAATCGCGCAGCACGCAATTTAGTTTGCATACCCCCACGACCCAGGGCACCACCCGTGCCACCCGCCACAGCGTCAAGCGCCGGATCATCAGCGCGCGCTTCGTAGATCAGTTGAGCTTCAGGATTGTTGCGCGGATCAGCATCGAACATGCCGTCACGATCCGTCAGGATCACCAGCAAGTCAGCTTCGACAAGGTTGGCAACCAGCGCTGCCAGCGTATCGTTGTCGCCGAAGCGAATCTCATCAGTGACGACCGTGTCATTTTCGTTAATGACCGGCACGACCCCCAAATCAACCAGGGTACGCAGCGTGCTGCGCGCATTCAGGTAGCGCTTTCGGTCGGAAAGGTCGTCATGAGTCAGAAGAATCTGCGCAGTGTGACGACCATGCTCGGCAAAGCTGGACTCCCACGCCTGCACCAAGCCCATCTGACCGATCGCAGCAGCAGCTTGCAGCTCATGCATGGCACTGGGTCGCGAAGTCCAGCCCAAACGGCTCATACCGGCAGCCACAGCGCCAGAAGAAACCAGGACCAACTCAACGCCAGCTTCATGCAGCGCCACCATCTGCTCAACCCAAACACCCATCGCCGAACGATCCAGCCCCTTGCCATCCGCAGTCAGCAAGGCACTGCCAATCTTCACAACCCAGCGCTGGGCACCCGTCACTTTGCTGCGCATCATCTTCCAACCTTAGCCAGAGAACTTTGAGAGAAACAAATTCAAGATATCAGATACAAAAACGCCGCTTACAAGTAAGCGGCGTCTAGTTTACTGCAGAGAATCAGTCACGGACGTAAATGATTTCCGGACCATCTTCATCATCCTCATCATCTTCATCCCAATCGTCTTCACCGATGTCATGGACGCTCTTCACACCACTACGGCGCAATGCACGCTTGTCATCCAGTGCCTGCAGCTGCGCACGCGCCTCGTCTTCGATACGCTGATCCAGCTCAGCCAGCTCTTCAGCATAGCCAGGCTCTTCGGCGATGCGCAGACTACGCTCTTCTAGATAACGCATGATGTCGCGACTAAGCTGCTCGGTGCCTTCCTTGGAGATAGCCGAGATCACGTAGACAGGGCCAGTCCACTCAAGGCGATCAACGATTTCCTTGACGCGAGCCTCGTGCTCCTCCTCAAGGATCTGGTCACACTTGTTCAGCACCAACCAACGATCACGCTCAGCCAGGGACGGACTGAACTTGACCAGCTCATTGACGATAATTTCAGCGGCATCTGGAGCACTGCTTTCATCCAGAGGAGCCATGTCAACGAGGTGCAGCAGCAAGCGGGTACGCGCAAGGTGCTTGAGGAAGCGAATCCCAAGGCCCGCACCATCGGATGCACCCTCGATCAAACCGGGGATATCTGCAACAACAAAGCTTTTCCAGCGATCAACGCTGACCACACCCAGGTTCGGCACCAGTGTCGTGAACGGATAATCAGCCACTTTCGGCTTGGCAGCAGACACGGAACGAATGAAGGTACTTTTGCCGGCGTTCGGCAACCCCAGCAGACCGACGTCAGCCAGGACCTTCAATTCCAGCTTGAGATCACGCTGATCACCCGGCTTACCTGGCGTAGTCTGGCGCGGAGCACGGTTAGTACTGGATTTGAAACGGGTATTGCCCAGACCGTGCCAGCCACCCATCGCAACCAGCAGACGCTGGCCAGCCTTGGTCAGGTCGCCGATGATTTCCTGGGTACTTGCGTCAATAACCGTAGTGCCTACAGGCACACGCAATACCAGCTCTTCACCCTTCTTGCCGGTGCAGTCGGCACTGCCGCCATTGGAACCGCGCTCAGCATCGAAGTGACGGGTGTAACGGTAATCCACCAGTGTGTTGAGGTTTTCGTCGGCGACCATGAAGATCGAGCCGCCGTCACCACCATCACCACCGTTCGGACCGCCGTTTTCGATGAACTTCTCGCGACGGAAGCTCATGCAACCGTTGCCGCCATCACCGGCTTTTACTCGAATCGATACTTCATCTACAAATTTCATAACGCACGCCTCCCGCCACAGGGACGAGCAGAACAACATAAATACATAAGACTCTTGCAAAAATGAGCGTTGCGATACCGATCAAAAACCAGTGACCTTCAAAGGTCAACATCACAACAGCCCGCACAAACAGCTTTGCAAGAGACTCACCAAAACACTTACAACCTGAAGCCAGCAGCCTTCATAAACGAAAAAGCCCCGTCGCGAGACAGGGCTTTTCCAGCTGCTGCATGATTACGCTGCGGAGACTTCAGTCTTCGGAACGATGCTCACGTAGCGACGACCGAAGGCGCCTTTAACCTGGAACTTGATCACGCCTTCCACTTTCGCGAACAGGGTGTGATCTTTGCCCATGCCAACGCCGTAGCCAGCGTGGAATTGGGTGCCGCGCTGACGCACGATGATGTTGCCCGGAATGATAGCCTGGCCGCCATACATCTTCACGCCAAGGCGTTTGGCTTCTGAGTCGCGACCGTTACGGGTACTACCACCAGCTTTTTTGTGTGCCATGAGTCAATTCTCCTAGTGAGGGATTAGGCTGAAATTAAGCCTGAATACCGGTGATTTTGATCTCGGTGTACCACTGGCGGTGGCCCATACGCTTCATGTGGTGCTTACGACGACGGAACTTGATGATGCGAACTTTGTCGTGGCGACCCTGAGAGATCACTTCAGCTACAACGGTAGCGCCGGCAACAACAGGTGCGCCGATGTTAACGTCGTCGCCGTTGGCAACCAACAGAACGCGATCAAAAGTAACGGATTCGCCGGTAGCGATTTCCAGTTTTTCGATCTTCAGGTATTCACCTGGGGCAACTTTGTACTGCTTGCCACCGGTAACGATTACTGCATAAGACATGGTATTTCTCCGTAAATCCTGCTCACCCAGCTCTTTATAAGTAGAGTATCGGCTGGCATGGCTGCTCGGGGCTGGAAAGGCCCGGTCGCAATTGCGTAAGGCAGGTGCTGCCCAGGAAAGTTAGGGTGCGCGATTGTACGCAAGGCATCAAACGGTTGCAAGAGGCGGGATGTCATACCTTGACACGCTCTAACCCGCAACCTAGCATGCGGCGCAACCCTTCTGGAGCACCTTTCGCTGATGCAACCTCAAGCCTTCTACCGCGCTGTGGCGGACGATTTTAGTGCCGTCGACGTCATTATCAAGCAGCAGCTGACGTCGCGGGTACCGTTGGTCTCGAAAATCGGCGACTACATTACCTCCGCCGGCGGCAAACGCCTGCGCCCACTGCTGGTCCTCCTGTGTGGCAAGGCTCTGGGCCGTGAAGGCGATGACGTACGCCTTCTGGCTGCGACCATCGAATTCCTGCACACCGCGACCCTGCTTCACGATGACGTGGTCGACATGTCCGGCATGCGCCGTGGCCGCTCTACCGCCAATGCCCTTTGGGGCAACGCGCCCAGCGTGCTGGTCGGCGACTTCCTTTATTCCCGCTCTTTCGAAATGATGGTCGAACTGGGCTCTATGCCCGTCATGAAGATCCTTTCGAAAGCGACCCGGGTCATTGCCGAAGGCGAAGTGCTGCAACTGTCGAAAGTTCGCGACGCCAGCACCACCGAAGAAATCTACATGGAAGTGATTCGCGGCAAGACAGCCATGCTCTTCGAAGCCTCGACGCATAGCGCCGCCGCACTGTGCAACGCCACCGAAGAGCAAAGTGAAGCGCTGCGCACCTTTGGTGACCACCTGGGCGTGGCTTTCCAACTGGTAGACGATTTGCTCGATTACCGTGGCGACGCCGAAACCCTGGGCAAGAACGTCGGTGACGATCTGGCCGAAGGCAAGCCAACCCTGCCGCTGATCTACACCATGCGCGAAGGCACCGCCGAACAGGCTGCGCTGGTGCGTCAGGCCATTCAGAAAGGCGGTCTGGAAGATCTGGAAAGCATCCGCAACGCAGTCGAGAGCTCTGGTGCTCTGGACTACACCGCTCAGCTGGCCCGCGATTACGTCGCACGCGCGATCAAATGCCTGGACGCCCTGCCGCCAAGCGAATACCGCGACGCGCTGGTCGAGTTGAGCGAGTTTGCGGTGGCCCGTACCCACTGATCGCCCGCTGAGCCAAAGAGCCCGTCCAATGTGACGGGCTTTTTGTTGGCCAACGAAAATTGGCTGAGCCCGCGATCCTGTGGGAGCGGTGCTTGCCCGCGATAAGGCTGGACGCGGTTCACGTTAGATCGCATTGACCTTATCGCGGGCAAGCCTCGCTCCCACAGGAATGCTATTCCAAATCAACACCGGCGCTGACCCAAATCAACCACTCAGCGTAAAATGCGAACAATTCTCAATAGAGACTTGCTATTCCGCCAATAAGAATTATTCTCATTGCATTGCTCAAGGAGAATCAACATGACTTATTTGATCGACGCATGGCTGGACCGTCCTCACCCCTACCTGCGAATCCTGCATCGCGAAACCGGGGAAGTATGTGCCGTACTGGAGGAGGAAGCGCTGGATGAACTGCGAGATCAGGGCGATCTGGACGTCAACGAGCTGAGTTCAAGCGAGCCAATCGTTCTCAAGGAGTTGGTGCGTAACCTGTTTCTGTTCTGCTATGCCCGAGCGTTGCGCCCGATTGCAGAATTGCACTGACCATGAAGCCAGCTTTTGCAACGGGAGCAGACCGAGCCCGAAGACTCGCCCTGCTCCTCACTGACAGACCTTAAGTCGATCAGAGAACGTCGAGCAGCTCAACGTCGAATACCAGCACGCTGTGCGGCGGGATGCTGCCAACGCCCTGAGCGCCGTAAGCCAACTCGCTCGGTACGTGCAGACGCCATTTGCTGCCGGCGTTCATCAGTTGCAGCGCCTCGGTCCAGCCAGCGATAACGCCACCGACCGGGAATTCAGCGGGTTCGCCACGCTCGTAGGAGCTGTCGAACACAGTGCCGTCAGTCAGCATGCCGTGGTAGTGGGTGCGAACCTGATCTTCACGGGTCGGCTTGGCGCCAGTACCAGTGGTCAGCACTTCAAATTGCAGGCCGGACGGCAGAGTGGTAACGCCTTCGCGCTTGCCATTCTCAGCCAGGTAAGCCAGACCGGCACCAGCAGCCTCTTCAGCTTTGGCAGCGGCTTCGGCTTGCATGATTTCGCGGATAACCTTGAAGCTGGCGGACATTTCTTCTTCGCCAACGCGGCTTGGTTTGCCACCGAAAGCATCGGTCAGGCCAGCCAGGATCGCGTCCAGGTTAACGCCCGGCGGAGGGTTGTCGCGCAGTTGGCCGCCCAACTGACGGCCAATGCCGTAGCTGACGCGAGTTTCGTCGGTGGACAAGTTGACTTCGGACATATCACTGCTCCGCTAAAGGAACGCCTTAACCAGACGCTCCGAATCAAAAGGGCGAGCAGCCTAGCACATGAAGTACCGGCATACGCCACTGTAGGAGCTGCCGAAGGCTGCGAAAGCGATATTCCTGCCACACTGCTGTTCGCAGCCTGCGGCAGCTCCTACAAAAATCAAAAACTACCACTTCGAATAAAAACTGATCGGCACTCGCAACGCCTCGCGCTTATCTACCGGCATGCCGCACATTTCGTCATGCACCACCGCGTGCACCAGGTGAAAGGGCACAGGCTCGAAGTCTCTCAGTATTTCACGGGCGTGCTCGACCGAGCGCAGCTTCACAGTCTCGCCCTGCTCGCCCTTGAGCAGTTGCACCGCGCCTTGCGAGCGGGCTTCGAGCAGGTAGATTCCGCCCTCAATGGAGATCAGGTTCAACTCGTCGATACGGCCGGCAGTCATATGCGCTGCCAATTCGTCTTCAGTCATCTGCAAATCCCTCGTCGAGCACAGCTCACATTAAAAAGACTGTCGCTGTGAAAGGTAACGGATTTCAGCCAGCGGAAACGACGCCGCCCGTCCATTCTTCAATGGACGGGCGGCGATGTGAAGCATTGAGTGGAGCAAGTATCAGTGCTTGGTGACCTTGTCCAGGTACCCCATGGCAAATGCCGAAACAACAAAAGTCATGTGAATGATCACGTACCACATCAGGTATTGCGGCTCGATGTTCTTCGCGTCCATGAACACCCGCAACAAGTGAATCGAGGAGATCGCCACAATGGAGGCAGCCACTTTCATCTTCAACGATGAAGAATCCATGGTGCCCAGCCAGTTGAGCTTTTCTTTGCCCTCATCGATATCCAGCTGCGAAACGAAGTTTTCATAGCCGGAGATCATCACCATCACCAACAGGCCACCTACCAGCGCCATGTCGATCAGGGACAGCAGAACGAGAATCAGATCAGCCTCGGCCAACGCAAAAACGTTGGGCAGGACGTGAAAGATTTCCTGAAAGAACTTCAGCACCAGAGCCAGCAACCCCAGGGACAGACCGAAATACAACGGGGCCAGCAGCCAGCGCGAGGCGTACATGGCATTTTCGACAAAACGTTCCATTTGAACTCACAGATGCTTGGAGATGGCGGCGAGTATACCAGCCACCCGGCGATTCGCAGAATGTGACCTAAAGCCACGCAGGGCAGGTTTTATAGCTGAAATCGACGTAACCACTGCTGCCTTTCACGTCCATCATGTGAATCGCAAGGTAACGTCGTCATACCGGGAGAAGCGGCTAGCTAGAAGGGCGAAGAACGTTGGAGCCTGGAGGCATCGCCGTTGATTCGGCGTAATTCGCTCTGCAGGTGCAGACTCCAGATAGGGATGTCGTCAGTTTCTTCGTAACCACTCGAAGTCAGGCTCTCGGCAATCGCCAACATGACAGACTCGGCAGCCGGAGCACCTGGAAATGGGCCCTGCGTCTTGATTGCAGACGGTTGTTCCCCAGTCATTCCAGCGGCAAACAGCAACGTCCACATGCCATTGTCACCAGAAAGGGGGCGTATCACACACTCTATTCGGGTCATGAGACCCAGGCATTGGCGGGTAAGGCAGAGGCTACGCGACATGGCGAGCTCCTCGTTGGCTACGGTATTCGCCGCACTGAAAAGTGCTGTAAGGCGCGTCAGTCCCTTTGACAACCGTGGTACCGAAACAGAATAGAAGAAAACCCGGATTGGGAAAGATTCGGGGATGAACGGCGTATCGGTAGCAATCGAAGTCTGTAGGAGCTGCCGAAGGCTGCGAAGCGATGTTCCTTTCACTCCGTGGTTCGCAGCCTTCGGCAGCTCCTACAGCAATCGTGCTGAATTGAGGGCCTGTGGGAGCGGATTTATCCGCGAAGGGGCCGGCACCGTCAACATCATCGTCGGCTGACATACCGTATTCGCGAATGAATTCGCTCCCACAGAAGGCGTCGCCACTTGCGTGGTTAAGCCTTCAGTTCTGGTGCCAGTTGCGCAGGCTCCTTCTCCAGTTCTTCCTTGAGGTCTTCATCGCTAAGCATCTCGGCGATGTCGCGCAGACGTTCGACGACGCGGGCGTTGACGCTGCCTTCGGGGAATTCGCCATTCTCGTCCGGCTCACCGGCAGGTTCGCCCACCAGCAAACTCAAGGCTTCGTCAGCCTGACGCACTGCATAAACGTGGAACTGACCGGCACGTACGGCCTGCAGAACCCGCTCATCAAGCATCAGCGTCGAGACGTTGGCTTGCGGAATGATTGCGCCCTGCTCCCCCGTCAACCCACGCGCCTCACAGAGTCGGAAGAAACCTTCGATCTTCTCGTTAACCCCACCCACAGCCTGCACTTCACCGAACTGGTTGATCGAACCGGTGATCGCAAAGCATTGCTTGAGCGGCGTTTTCGACAACGCCGAAATCAGCGTGCAGGCCTCGCCCAGCGACGCGCTGTCGCCATCCACATAACCATAGGATTGCTCCAGGGCGATGCTCGCGGAAATCGCCAGCGGGAACTCCTGCGCGTATCGGCTACCCAGATAGCCAGTGAGGATCATTACGCCCTTGGAGTGAATCGGCTGACCGAGATTCACCTCGCGCTCGATATCGACGATCCCACTGCCACCCGGATACACCGTGGCAGAAATGCGTGCAGGTACACCAAACGCCGAATCGCCAACTTCCAGCACCGTCAGCCCGTTGCACTTGCCAACTGCCGCCCCATCGGTATCGATCAGGATGACGCCCGCCATCATGTCGTCGAGGATTCGTGCAGACACACGGCCCGTGCGTGCAGCCTTGGCCTTGAGCGCCCGTTCGATGTGGCCCGCGTCGGTCTGCTCCTCATTGGCCAGTTGGCGGATGAAATCCGCTTCACTGACCAACTGGAACAAATCACCGATGCGTGCCGAAAGACGCCCCTGATGCTCTGCCAATCGTGCGCTGTAGGTCGCGAGCCGCGCGACTGCATCGGCTGTCAGCGGGGCCATGCCCTCTTCCGAAGTACGGGTTTTCAACAACTGGGCGAACTGCTCCAGTGTCTCGTCGTACATCGGGATGTCTTCGTCGAAATCCACCAGCACCCGAAACATCTCCTGGAAGTCAGGATCCAGGTCTTGCAGGGTGTAATACAGCGAACGCGCACCGATGATGATCACTTTGACCTGCAACGGAATGACCTGCGGCGTCAGACTGACCGTGGCCAGCCGCCCCATCTCACCCAGCGGCGATTCCATTTTCAGCTTGCGCGACTGCAGGGCGCGCTTGAGGGCGTCCCAGACAAACGGCTCGCTGAGCATTTTTTCTGCTTCGAGAATCAGGAAACCGCCGTTGGCGCGATGCAACGCACCCGGCCGCAACTGTCGGTAAGTGGTGTACAGCGCCCCCTGATCAGTGCTGTATTCAATACGGCCAAACAGGTTGTCGTAAGTCGGGTGCGGCTCGAACACAACCGGTGCCCCGCCGCTGGCCGAGTGACCGACTACAAGGCTCGGGCTGTATTGCTCTTCAAGCAGCTTGCGCGCCTGCGCATCGGTTTTACTGTCATCGACCAACTGTTCGACCACGGTTTTGAGCAGGTAAACCTGCATCGCCTGCAAATAAGCGCAGACAGCCGCGTTTTCTGCGTACTGCTCAGACAGCGGCGCCAGCAGCGGCTGTAAAGCCAGGGTGATGGTTTCTTCGTTCAACTGACGCAATTGATTACTGGACTCACGCTTCCACTGCGGCAAGCTGGCGAGCTCTTCATTGAGCCGCTCCTCAAGCCCCGAAATATCTTCGTGGAAGCGCTCGCGATCATTCTCGGGCAGTTGCGAGAACTCTGCTTCGTCCAGCGCCTTGCCGTCGAGCATCGGGGTGAACGCGATATTGGTGCTGTCGCGGTACAGAGCGATGTCTTTTTCCAGCGCCAGACGTTCGATAACGTCCAGCGCCTTGTCATAGCGCTGATTGAAAGCGCGGTCGATGGCACTTTTTTTCTGCTGGTAGGACGGATGCTCGAAAACAGCCGGGAACGTTGCCAGCAAATTATCGATCAACCCACCGATGTCGGTGATGAACTGGTGAGCGCTGCCCGGCGGCAACTCCAGCGCACGAGGCTCACGGGGTTCGTCGAAGTGATTGACGTAGACCCAGTCACACGGGGTCTGCATGCGTTTGCCTTCGGCTTTCAGGTAGCGTTTCACGAACGAGAAACGCCCGGTGCCGGGCTCGCCCATGACAAATACGTTGTAACCAGGGCGAGGCATCGCCACACCAAACTGCAGGGCTTCTACTGCTCGTTCCTGGCCGAGCACACCGCGGAAGGGCTCCAGATCATTGGTCGTCGAAAAGCTGAACTGTTCAGCAGAAAAAGGACGCGTCAGCGCTTCAGGCGCAAGACGCAGGCTGGCAGCAACAGTATCGGGCATCGGGCATCCTTACATCAGGCGGGGCAGATGGCGGCATTCTGGCGCTCGCCGGACGTGACTTGCAAGACAGGAAAAAACTCAAGTCGTCACAACCCGCGCGGTACGCTGGCCAGAGCGTTATATCAGGCACTATTTTTGATGAACATTTTGTAATAAAGGGCGGAACCCTTGGATAGCGCCTAAGCTCCAAGCTTGGCGTACCAGAAATTAAACACTGGCCGCCTTGGCGCAACTGAAGCCATGAACCCTGACCCTTGGTTGAATATAAAGAGAATAAAGCTATGAAACGGATTCTTCTTGGTAGTCTCTTCGCAGCTGTTTCCATCAACGCTATGGCCCAGGCTCCAGGCGGCCCGGATTGCGGCTGGGGCAACATGCTGTTTGAAGGTCAGCGCGGTACTCCCGCTCATTTCCTCGCATCGACCACTAACGGCACCTCGGGTAACGCCACTTTCGGCATGACCTCGGGCACCAACGGCTGCTCCACTAACAGCGCACTGACGTACGGTGGTAAATCCTGGATTGCCATGAACGGCATGATGGATGAGCTTTCCAAGGACATGGCCATGGGTCAAGGCGAAGCACTGACCACTTACGCGGTTGTGCTGGGCGTTGCACCGGAAGACCGTGCGCATTTCGCCGCTGTCACCCACGAGCACTTCAATCAGATTTTCAGCAAGGCAGACGCCACCGCTGAAGACGTTCACACCAACACCCTCGACGTACTGAAAAACGATCCGACCCTGGCCAAGTACGCTACCCAGGCATAAGCTCGTTGCGCCCGCCCCTCCATTCGGAGGGCGGGCTTTTTGTTGCGTTCACGCGCTAGACTGCCTGACTGCCCGATCCCCTGAAATAGTTGCTTTCTATGCTCAAACGCCTTGTGTATCTGGCGCTCTGCGTCTGCACCCCGCTGTCCGCCGCACAACATGCGAGCGATGAACGTTTGCAGCAACTGGCTAATGAGCCGTTCTGGATTTCATTAGGGCATTACGAAACCGCCAAGCTGGGTGGATGGCGCAGCTATGTCGACGACCCAAAATTCTTTCTCTCGGCCAACGGTGAACACGACCCGAAAGCGGAGTTGAGCGCTACCCTCGACGCTATTTATGCTCCGGCAAGCGCGGGTGAAAAACATGCGCAGTGTGTTTACCCTGCTCGTACCCGATGGCTAAAGGATCAGTTGAAGCTGACTGACTTGCCTACGGTGGAATGCAAAGAGTTCACTCAATGGTTCAAGGACGTCGCCCCGGATAGCGCAGTGATGATCTTCCCCGCGGCCTACCTGAACAGCCCCTCGTCCATGTTCGGCCATACGCTGCTGCGCATCGATCAGGCTGATGTCAAAACCAACAACACCGCCCTGCTCAGCTATGCGATCAACTTCGGTGCTTACATCGAAGGCATGGACAACAGCATTCTGTACGCCTGGAAGGGCTTGGCTGGTGGCTACCCCGGCCTGTTCGCGCTAGTGCCCTACCAGGAAAAGCTGTCTGAATATCGCAGCCTGGAAAACCGCGACCTGTGGGAATACCACCTGAACCTGACGCCCGAAGAAACCGGGCGAATGGTCGAGCACGTCTGGGAATTGAAACAGATCCGCTTCGGCTATTTCTTCTTCGACGAGAACTGCTCCTATCGCTTGCTGGAGCTGTTGCAGGTTGCTCGCCCCGGCTTGAAGCTGACCGAGCAATTCCCGTTGACGGCCATCCCGACCGACACCGTCAAAGCCGTCAAGGCGGCGGGCCTGGTCGACAAGATCGACTATCGCCCGTCTCGTGAACGCGAACTGCTGGAGCGCGCCAAGCCGCTGGACAGCACCGAGCAGCAATGGGTGCTGAAGGTCAGCGCCGATCAGAAGCAACTGCAAAGCCCTGACTATCTGGCCCTGCCCAAAGAGCGCCGTGCACTGATTCAAGATGCCGCGTATCGCCTCGAACGCTACCGCGCCAATGGTCAGGAGCGGGATGCCGGACGCGCTCAGCGTAGTTTCGAACTGCTGCGGGCGATCAACCAGAACCCGCCGCCAGCACTGGATATCGAGCGCCCAGGGCTACCGGAAGACGGCCACGAATCCCGAACCTGGCAAGCTGGCGTCGGCACCCGTGATGACAAGGCCTTCGCCGAGTACGGCCTGCGCATGGCGTATCACGACCTCAACGACAATGCCTATGGCTTCCCGTTGGGCGCGCAGATCGAAATCCTGCAACTCAAGCTGCGTCAGTACGAAGGCAATCACTGGCAACTACAGCAACTGGATCTGGCGACTATCCGCTCGCTGACCCCGCGCAATGCATTGCTCAAGCCCTGGTCGTGGCAAGTCACTGGCGGTCTGGAGCGAGTGCTGGGTAAACATGGCGATGAGACGCTGGTGTCCCACGTGAATGGCGGCGCGGGCGGTACCTGGCAGTTGGGCGAAGATGTTCTGGGTTTTGCATTGGGCACCGTGCGGGTTGAGCACAACAACGACTTCGCCGAGTTCATCTCACCCGCGGCTGGCTTCAATAGCGGTATTTTGTGGCGTAACCCGGTTGGCAACCTGAGCCTGGAGACCAAGGGCGACTACTTTACCAACGGCGAAGTACGCCGCAGCATCAGCCTGAATCAGCAATGGGAACTGTCACGCAACCTCGGCCTGCGCCTAAGCGCCCAGCGGGAATTCAGCCAACTGAGCTCACCGCAAAATGAAGTGATGCTTGAGGTGAAGTGGTATCACTATTGATTGATAGGCGGTGCTGTTCCCTGTAGGAGCTGCCGAAGGCTGCGAAAGCATTCATCCTGACACGCCCCCATCGCAGCCTTCGGCAGCTCCTACAGGGAATAGCATCTGCGCAAGAATCAACGAAACTTATCCCCCGCGCCCATGGCCCAACCTTCATTAGAGGAGAAAAGCCATGAGCCGCGCCTTCGTCAATGAAGACAATGCCGCTGCGGATGCCGACCAGCCGGTCGAGCGCCTGATCAGCGAGCAACCCAATTACGTCACCGCCAGCGGTCTGGAGCATTTGCAGCGCCGCGTTGCCGAACTCCAGGCCCACCACAGCGAGATTGCCGCGCTGGATCAAGACAACGACAAACAGCATCTGGCTGACCTTGAACGTGACCTGCGCTACTTCAACCAGCGCCTGCAAAGTGCGCAGGTGGTCACCCCCGCCATCTCGACGGACAAGGTGCAGATTGGCAGTTGGGTAACCTACGCCGATGAAGACGGCACCGAGCATCGCGTGCAACTGGTGGGCGAGGATCAGGCGGATGCAACCGCCGGGTTGATCAACTGGGCCTCGCCGCTGGGCCGCGCGCTGATCGGTGCGCAATTGGGTGATGAAGTGCTGTGGAAGCGCCCGGCCGGCGATCAGGATATCGAGATTGTATTGATCGAGCCGGATGTGTAAGCCATGCCAACCGGTAGCAGCGAACTTGTTCGCTCCTACCGGGGGCAAAAAAAAGGAGCCCGAGGGCTCCTTTCTTGTACCACCTGAATAAATCAGGCCAGTTTCTTGTGGCGTACCCGGTGTGGCTGGGCTGCCGCGTCGCCGAGGCGTTTTTTACGGTCGGCTTCGTATTCGGTGTAGTTGCCTTCGAAGAACACTGCCTGTGAATCATCTTCATAGGCCAGGATGTGAGTCGCAACCCGGTCAAGGAACCACCGATCGTGAGAGATCACAATGGCGGCGCCAGGGAAGTCCAGCAGTGCTTCTTCCAGCGAACGCAGGGTTTCCACGTCGAGGTCGTTGGAAGGTTCGTCGAGCAGCAAGACGTTGCCGCCCTCTTTCAGGGTCAACGCCAGGTGCAAACGACCGCGCTCACCACCGGAGAGGTCCTTGACGAACTTTTGCTGATCGCCGCCCTTGAAGTTGAAGCGCCCCACATAAGTGCGTGACGGAATTTCGTAGTTGCCGATGCGGATCTGATCAGAACCGTCAGAAATCTGCTGGAACACAGTCTTGCTGCCATCCAGATCGTCACGGCTCTGATCAACGCAGGCCAGTTGCACGGTCTCACCGATCTCGATGCTGCCCGAGTCCGGTTGCTCCTTGCCCATCAGCATGCGGAACAGGGTCGACTTACCGGCACCGTTACCACCGATCACGCCGACAATCGCGCCTTTAGGCATTGCGAACGACAGGTTGTCGATCAACACGCGATCGCCGTAACCCTTGCTGACGTTCTTGAACTCGATGACCTTGTCGCCCAGCCGTGGACCGGCCGGGATGTAGATCTCGTTGGTTTCGCTGCGCTTCTGGAATTCCTGCGACTGCATTTCTTCAAAGCGTTGCAGACGAGCCTTGGACTTGGACTGACGCGCCTTGGCACCTTTGCGAACCCATTCCAGCTCTTCTTTCATGGCCTTTTCATGGGCCGACTGCTGCTTGGATTCCTGGGCCAGACGATCGGACTTGGCTTCCAGCCAGCCCGAATAGTTGCCTTCATAAGGAATGCCAGCGCCGCGGTCGAGTTCCAGAATCCAGCCAGCGACGTTATCCAGGAAGTACCGGTCGTGCGTAATCGCAACCACGGTGCCCGGGAAGTCGTGCAGGAAGTGTTCAAGCCAGGCAACCGAGTCGGCGTCCAGGTGGTTGGTCGGTTCGTCGAGCAGCAGCATGTCCGGAGCGGACAGCAGCAGACGGCACAGGGCGACACGACGTTTCTCACCACCGGAAAGCACTTCAACCTTGGCATCCCACGCTGGCAGACGCAGCGCATCAGCCGCAACTTCCAGCTGACGGTCCAGATTGTGGCCATCAGCGGCTTGCAGGATAGCCTCAAGCTTGGCCTGTTCGGCAGCCAGCTTGTCGAAGTCAGCGTCCGGATCTGCGTACTCTGCATAGACCTCGTCAAGGCGCGCCTGAGCATTCTTGATCACGCTAACCGCTTCCTCGACCACTTCACGCACGGTCTTGGTCGGATCAAGTTGCGGCTCTTGAGGCAGATAACCAATGTTCAGTTCAGGCATCGGACGTGCTTCACCGTCGAACTCGGTGTCGACACCCGCCATGAT
Source organism: Pseudomonas viridiflava (assembly GCF_900602065.1). GTDB lineage: Bacteria > Pseudomonadota > Gammaproteobacteria > Pseudomonadales > Pseudomonadaceae > Aquipseudomonas. The sequence goes on from NZ_UWFN01000095.1 coordinate 212,188, forward strand.
TTTCAGCAGCGTGGATTTACCCGAACCGTTGAGGCCGAGGACGCCGATCTTGGCTCCCGGGAAAAACGACAGGGAAATATTCTTGAGAATTTCCCGCTTCGGCGGCACAACTTTGCTCAGCCGATGCATGGTGAAGACGTATTGGGCCATGGGATGAAAACCTGGGTTTATGACTGTTGAATAAAAGACGCGAGCTTAAAGCTCCGACGTAAAAAGCTTTTATTTGTCGACGGCACTTGCCGTTGGACGGTTCCACGCCTTGAATTATCTACATCGCGGGATGTGAGCGCCGTGGAACTGGATCAAAGTTTGCAAGCAGTGGAGTCACTCATGCAGAAGTCGGCAGAGGCTGCGCGTCGGGCAAAGCTACCCGAATGCGGGCTTGAGGGCAAACCGTCTGAACCCACAGGACTGGCACTTAGCCACAACTCAGGGCATGCTAGCCGCCCTTTGGGCGTGCAGCTTATAGTGCGCCCGGCGCTCACCACAGCGCAGCCCGGACGCAATCATTACCAACAGCCTGTTCAGTTCAGTAGTCAGGATCAACGTTGCCTACATCAACCCACTCATCGCCCTCGAACTTGACCAGGAGCTCAACGGCCATGCCTTTGCGCGGGTCATTGAAAGGTGTTCTGGCAGCACTGGTTCTGTTGATGCTCGCGTTGATCATCTGGCAGCTGATCGATCAGTTTCAACAGACTCAGGAGCGTCAACGCCAGCGTAGCCTCGATTACAGCGCGCAACTGGCTGACCGCTTGAGCCTGAACATGGAGCTTAGCGCTCAGGTGGCGCTCAATCTCCTGAGCCGCAAAAACCAGCAAGAACCGCAGAATCCTGAGCAGGAACTGCAACTGCTGAACAATTTGCGTCAGTCTCTGCCGTCTCTGCGCAGCATGGCGTGGCTGAACGCGCTTGGGAAGGTCACTACCGACACCCTGGACACCACCACCGATGCTCTGTTTCTTAAACAGACGCTGCAACAAGCCATGGGCCGTCCGTACTACTACGACAATAGCGATGATGGCTCGCAGGTCTATCTGCTGATCCGCTATCCCGGTGAAAACAACCCGAACTACTGGGCTTTGCGCCTGGCTCCCGACGTCCTGAAACCTCTGACACGCCAGACGCATCAGGGCTTCCAGCCTCTTTGGCGGCTGGAAAACCGCTCTACTGATCGGCTGCTGTTTCGCGACACTACCATTCAGAACGAACCGATAGTCAGCACCGTGGGCGAAATCGAGAGTGTGCTGCTTCAGCCGCTGACCAACAGTAACTGGCAGCTACGCGGCCTGTTTGACGTCACCAAAGCGCGGGAACAACTGCTGGGGCCATTGATCGGTAAATGTGTGGTCGGCCTGTTCTGCTCGATCCTGCCGCTGCTCGCGCTGTTTAGCCTGCGTCGCCGTCAGCGCCAGCTGCACGAAAGCCGACGGCGTTACCAGGACATCTTCGAAGGTGCCGGAGTCGCCATCTGTGTACTGGACATGTCTGATCTACCGGACTACCTCGAAACGCTGCAAATCGATAACAGCGAAGGTCTGAATGAGTTGCTCAAGGCGCAACCCGGACAGTTGAATGCACTATTACGCAAAATTCGCATCACTGAAGTGAATCAGGTCGCACTGAGCCTGCTCAATGTGCAATCCAATGAGCAGGCGTGGCAGCACCTGATCGAAGGCTGCCAACGCAGTCGGCAAGGGATTGGCGAACAGTTGATCCACGCGGTGCTTTCCCGAAAAAGCCAGCTGGAGATCGAAATCCGCCTGACTCGGGACCGGGGCGAAGATCAGCACCTGTGGCTGGTACTGCGGTTGCCTGAAGAACTCGAAGACTTCAATGCGGTGATTCTGAGTATTGGCGACATCACCAGCCGCAAACGGGTTGAGCTGTCGCAGCAGGAGCGAGAAGGATTCTGGTCGAACGTGGTGCGCACCGTCCCCGATCACCTGTATGTGCAGGATGTATTGAGCCAGCGGATGATCTACAGCAACCACAATCTGGGCCAGACACTGGGCTACAGCAGAACTGAACTGCTGCGCATGGGGGAGTTTTTCTGGGAGATGCTCTTGCACCCCGAAGACGCTGAAAGCTATCAGGACATGCGCCTGCGCCAGCGTCACCGTGGTCACAGTGAGCTGCTGCACTGCCAGCTTCGTTTCCGGGCTCGCGACGATAAATGGCGACGTTTTGATATTCGCGAACAGGCGCTGTCCCGGGATCTCGACGATCAGGTCACGCGCATCATCGGTGTTGCCAAAGACATCACCGAACAGCTGGAAGCCAGTGAATCCCTGCGGGACAGCGAACAGCGCTATCGCATGCTCGCCGAAAGCATCAGCGACGTCATCTTTTCTACTGATAACAAGCTCACCCCCAACTACGTCAGCCCTTCGGTACAGGGCGTACTGGGCTACAGCGCTGAATGGATTCTCACGCACGGCTGGAAATCCACCGTCGCCAACCCGCAGCAGCTCGCAGGCGTTTACGCGCTCATGGAGCGCATCCGCAAAGTGCTGAAAAAGCCGGAAGCATTGGCGGCTTTGCGCGACGAGATCCCTACTCAGCTGTTCCTGTTCGACTGCCTGCGCGCCGACGGACGAAAAATCCCTATTGAATTGCGATTGGTGCTGGTCTGGGACGATCAGGGCGCGTTCGAAGGCATCCTCGGTGTCGGCCGCGATATCAGCCAGCAACGCAGGGCGGAAAAAGATCTGCGCATGGCCGCTACCGTATTCGAACACTCGACTTCGGCCATCCTGATTACCGATCCAGCTGGCTATATCGTGCAAACCAACGAAGCGTTCAGCAGGGTCAGTGGCTACGAAGCAGCACAAGTACTGGACCAGTTGCCGACACTGCTTACGGTCGACAACCAACAGGAAGCGCACCTGCGCTACATCGTCAAACAGCTGCACCAACGCGGCAGCTGGGAAGGCGAAGTGTGGCTCAAACGGCGCAACGAAGAGCATTACCCGGCATGGGTGGGCATCACAGCGGTACTGGATGACGAAGGTGATCTGGCCAGTTATGTGTGCTTCTTCACCGATATCAGTGAACGCAAAGCCAGTGAGCAACGCATCCATCGCCTGGCTTACTACGACGCCCTGACCCACCTGCCGAACCGCTCGCTGTTCCAGGATCGCCTGCACTCGGCACTGCAACACGCCGAGCGACAAAATGCCTGGGTGGTATTGATGTTCCTCGACCTGGACCGCTTCAAGCCGATCAACGACTCGCTGGGCCATGCGGCGGGTGACCGGATGCTCCAGGAAATGGCCACGCGCCTGCTGGCGTGCGTCGCCGATGACGACACGGTCGCCCGCATGGGTGGCGACGAATTCACGTTGCTGTTGCAACCCAGCCCGACCCGCGAAATCGCCCTGAACCGCGCCATCCATGTTGCAGAGCAGATTCTGACCAGCCTGGTAACACCGTTCGTTCTTGAAGGCCGGGAGTTCTTCGTCACCGCCAGTATCGGCATCGCGCTCAGCCCGCAGGACGGCAACGAACTGAGCCAACTGATGAAGAACGCCGACACTGCGATGTATCACGCCAAGGAGAACGGAAAAAACAACTTCCAGTTCTATCAAGCCGACATGAACGCCACCGCTCTTGAGCGTCTGGAGCTGGAAAGCGACCTGCGCCATGCCCTGGAGCAGAAGGAATTCACCCTCTTCTATCAACCGCAGTTCAGCGGCGACGGCAAACGCCTGACCGGTGCCGAAGCACTTTTGCGCTGGCGTCATCCACGGCGCGGGCTGGTTTCGCCAAGCGAATTCATTCCCGTGCTGGAAGAGCTCGGGCTGGTGGTGGAAGTCGGCGACTGGGTACTCACGGAAGCCTGTCGACAGCTCAAGGCCTGGCACCAGGCCAAGGTCCGCGTGCCCAAGGTTTCGGTCAACATCTCTGCACGCCAGTTCGCCGACGGCCAGCTAGGCAACCGGATTGCCAATATCCTTCAGGAAACAGGCCTTTCCCCCGCCTGTCTTGAGCTGGAACTGACCGAAAGTATCCTGATGCGCGAAGTGGGCGTAGCGATGCATATTCTCGACGGTCTCAAGCGTCTGGGTCTGAGCATCGCGGTGGACGACTTCGGCACCGGCTACTCGTCGCTGAACTACCTCAAGCAGTTCCCTATCGACATCCTCAAGATCGACCGGACGTTTGTCGACGGCCTGCCCTCCGGCGAACAGGACGCGCAGATCGCCCGCGCCATCATCGCCATGGCCCACAGCCTGAACCTCGCGGTAATCGCCGAGGGCGTCGAAACTCACGAGCAGCTTGAGTTCTTGCGCGAGCATGGCTGTGACGAAGTGCAAGGCTACCTCTTCGGCCGCCCGATGCCACCAAGCCGCTTCGAGGCGCAGTACAGTGACAACGCGCTGTTCATGTTCGATTAGTTCGCGCTTGGTAAACCCCGTGGAAAATTCCATGTTGGCGCTCAAGGCCTCTGGAGCCATATCAAAGCTTTGACTGAACGCTCCCACAGGGGGTTGCCTGCGACCGAACAGTCCACGTGAAAACCACTTGTCCAGCACATGACTGCCTTTCATATGCCAGATAAAAGCCAATGGGGTAGAATGCCCCCCTTTTCTGCCCCGATCCTTGAGGACCGCCATGTTCAGCCGTGATTTGACTCTCGCCAAGTACGACTCCGATCTCTTCGCCGCGATGGAGCAAGAAGCCCAGCGCCAGGAAGAGCACATCGAGCTGATCGCTTCGGAAAACTACACCAGCCCAGCGGTGATGGAAGCTCAGGGTTCGGTCCTGACCAACAAGTACGCTGAAGGCTACCCAGGCAAGCGTTACTACGGCGGCTGCGAATACGTCGACGTGGTTGAGCAACTGGCTATCGACCGCGCCAAAGAACTGTTCGGCGCAGATTACGCCAACGTTCAGCCACACGCTGGTTCGCAAGCCAACAGCGCCGTTTATCTGGCTCTGCTGCAAGGCGGCGACACCATTCTGGGCATGAGCCTGGCCCACGGTGGTCACCTGACCCACGGCGCCAGCGTCAGCTCTTCGGGCAAGCTGTACAACGCCGTTCAATACGGCATCGACGCCAACGGCATGATCGACTACGACGAAGTCGAGCGTCTGGCTGTTGAGCACAAGCCAAAAATGATCGTGGCCGGTTTCTCTGCCTACTCGCAGATCCTCGACTTCCCGCGCTTCCGCGCCATCGCCGACAAAGTTGGCGCTTACCTGTTCGTCGACATGGCCCACGTAGCCGGTCTGGTAGCCGCTGGCGTTTACCCGAACCCGGTGCCTTTCGCTGACGTCGTGACCACCACCACGCACAAGACCCTGCGCGGTCCACGTGGCGGCCTGATCCTGGCTCGCGCCAACGCCGACATCGAGAAGAAGCTGAACTCTGCTGTTTTCCCGGGCGCCCAAGGCGGCCCACTGGAGCACGTAATCGCCGCCAAGGCCGTGTGCTTCAAGGAAGCGCTGCAGCCTGAGTTCAAGGCTTACCAGCAACAAGTCGTGAAAAACGCCAAGGCCATGGCCAGCGTGTTCATCGAGCGCGGTTTCGACGTGGTTTCCGGCGGTACTGAAAACCACCTGTTCCTGCTCTCGCTGATCAAGCAGGACATCTCCGGTAAAGACGCAGATGCCGCTCTGGGCCGCGCCTTCATCACCGTCAACAAGAACTCCGTACCTAACGACCCACGCTCCCCGTTCGTCACTTCCGGCCTGCGCTTCGGCACACCGGCAGTCACCACTCGCGGCTTCAAAGAAGCAGAGTGCAAAGAACTGGCCACCTGGATCTGCGACATCCTGGCTGACCTGAACAACGAAGCCGTGATCGACGCAGTACGTGAAAAAGTAAAAGCTATCTGCGCCAAACTGCCGGTATACAGCGCTTAATCAGCCCTGTTTGCAGCAGTAACATGAAGCCCCGGTTCGTAAGAGCCGGGGCTTTTTGTGGGTTCAGGAAATATAGGCAAACATCGGACCTGTAGGAGCTGCCGAAGGCTGCGATCGCGGTGTATCAGGAGAAATGCTTCGCAGCCTTCGGCAGCTCCTACAGAAAATGCATTTCAATTCAATAAATCGTATTTTGTTCGATAGAAGGCCGTTCAGCTCGCGACTCTGGCAAACCCCGCCCGGATTTTCTCTTCCGGCAACTCATCGGCAATAAACACGATCACGCTTTCGCGCTTTTCGCCCTCCTCCCATTCGGTATCCCAGTCGAAGCCATAGAGCTTCAGCACGCCCTGAAACACCATCCGCCGCGGCTCGCCAGCGATGTTCAGCACGCCTTTGTAACGCAGCAGTTGTTTGCCATACTCTTCGAGCAGTTCGTTCATGAACTCGCTGAGTTTGTCGATATCCAGCGGTGCGTCCGTACGCAGGACGAGGCTGGAGATACGGTCAATGGAATTGCCCGCCGGGGCCAGTGGTCGCAGGGTCAGGCCTGCGCCCAAGTCTGCGTTCAGGTTGAAACCTCGCACATCCAGCAATTCAGCCAGATCAATCTGGCCATGCTCGACCACCCGGATCGGAGCGCGGCGGTTAATGCGGGTCAATCGGGCGCTGAGGGCATCGAAAGCCGCGTCGTCGACCAGATCACGCTTACTCACCAGTAGCCGGTCAGCAAAACCGATCTGCGCCTGAGCGATGGTCTGCGCCAGATGTGTCTCGGCATTGGCCGCATCTACCAACGTGATGATCCCATCGAGGATATAGCGCTCGCGCAGTTCTTCGTCGATGAAAAACGTCTGCGCAACCGGCGCAGGGTCAGCAAGCCCGGTGCACTCGATCACCAGACGGTCGAAGGCGATTTCACCGCTGTCCAAACGCTCAAGCAGCAGGAACAGGGCTTTGGTCAGATCGGTGTGGATGGTGCAACACACACAGCCATTGGACAGGGTCATGACTTGCACCGGCTCGTCGCCCAGCAATTGGGTGTCGATCCCGGCATCACTGAATTCGTTTTCGATCACGGCGATTTTCAGGCCGTGCTCGGTCTTGAGCAAATGACGCAGCAACGTGGTCTTGCCCGCGCCGAGAAAGCCGCTAAGGACAGTGACGGGAATGGGTTGCGGGGTGGTCATGGGTGCTCCTTTACTGATCAAACAACACAAAACAACTGTGGGAGCGGTGCTTGCCCGCGATACATTCAACTCGGTCTCAGATACCGGTTCGACTGTATCGCGGGCAAGCACCGCTCCCACAAGTTAACTTCTACTGCGGACTGTTAATCAACCGATCAACAGCACTTGGGCCCACCCTTGCCGCCGTAACGGGCTTCCTGGCGTTCCCGGAAGAACGCCTCATAATCCATCACCGGCTTGTCAGGGTGTTTGACCTGCATATGCGCGACGTAATTGTCGTAGTCAGGCATCCCCACCATCAAGCGCGCGGCCTGACCGAGGTATTTCCCGAGGCGACTCAGGTCGTTGAACATAGGCAGATCCTCTCGTTTCTCAAACGTTGGTCGGAGTCGTCAGTGCCTGGAATGGCGCTTCTTTATCCGTACGCTCTTTGTTGCCCCATGCCGCGACGCCGACTTTCAGCGCGTAGAACAGGATGCTGAACACCACGAACAGGAACAGAATCGTCAGCGTCGCGTTGGTGTAAGCGTTGAAGATCACGTGCTGCATCTGATCCATGGTCTTGGCCGGAGCCAGAATCTGACCCGCATCAGCCGCGGTGCTGTACTTCTTGGCCAGCGCCAGGAAACCTACCGCAGGGTTGCTATCGAACAGCTTGATGAAGCCAGCCGTTACGGTGCAGATCAGCAGCCAGGTAGCTGGCAGCATGGTGACCCAGATGTAACGTTGGCGCTTCATTTTGATCAGCACAACGGTTGCCAGCATCAGCGCGATACCTGCCAGCATCTGGTTAGAGATACCGAACAGAGGCCACAGGGTGTTGATACCACCCAGTGGATCGATCACGCCTTGATACAGCAAGTAACCCCAAAGCGCCACGCAACCACCGGTACCGATGGCGTTGGCAGTCCAGGACTCGGTGCGTTTCAGGGCCGGTACGAAGCTGCCCAACAGGTCTTGCAGCATGAAGCGACCGGCACGTGTACCGGCATCGACCGCGGTCAGAATAAACAGTGCTTCAAACAGGATTGCGAAGTGGTACCAGAACGCCATGGTGCTCGCACCTGGCAAGGCCTGGTGCAGGATCTGCGCGATACCCACCGCCAGCGTCGGCGCACCACCGGCACGTGCCAGTACGGTGTTCTCGCCGATATCTTTAGCAACTGCTGTCAGTTGTTCCGGGGTGATGGCAAAGCCCCAGTTAGTAATCGTCGCGGCAACCGTGACCACATCACTGCCAACGACCGCAGCCGGACTGTTCATGGCGAAGTAGATGCCTGGCTCGATCACCGAAGCAGCAACCATGGCCATGATCGCCACGAAGGACTCCATGAGCATGCCGCCGTAACCGATGTAACGGGCGTTGGTTTCGTTATCCAGCAGCTTCGGCGTGGTCCCGGAAGAGATCAGCGCGTGGAAACCGGACACCGCACCACATGCGATGGTGATGAACAGGAACGGGAACAGTGTGCCCTTCCAGACCGGGCCAGTACCGTCGGTGAACTGGGTCAGCGCAGGCATTTTCAGCTCAGGCGCAAGAACCAGAATACCGATCGCCAGTGCGACGATGGTGCCGATTTTCAGGAAAGTCGACAGGTAGTCGCGTGGCGCCAGCAGCAACCAGACCGGTAGCATGGCAGCGACGAAGCCGTAACCCACCAGCATCCAGGTGATCTGCACGCCAGTGAAGGTGAACAGCGGTGCCCATTCAGGGCTGGCAGCAACATGGCCGCCCGCCCAGATCGACAGCAACAGCAGGACCACACCAATCACCGAGATTTCCCCGATGCGGCCTGGCCGGATGTAGCGCATGTAGATGCCCATGAACATCGCGGTCGGGATCGTCGCCATGACCGTGAACATGCCCCACGGGCTTTCAGCCAGCGCTTTGACCACGATCAGCGCCAGCACCGCAAGGATGATGATCATGATCAGGAAGCAACCGAACAGCGCGATGGTGCCTGGGATACGGCCCATTTCTTCACGCACCATGTCGCCCAGGGAGCGGCCGTTACGGCGTGTGGACAGGAACAGGATCATGAAATCCTGCACCGCGCCCGCCAGAACCACACCGGCGATCAGCCAGAGGGTGCCGGGCAGGTAGCCCATCTGCGCAGCCAGTACCGGCCCGACCAATGGTCCGGCGCCAGCAATCGCGGCGAAGTGGTGACCGAAAAGAATGTGTTTGTTGGTCGGCACGTAGTCCAGACCATCATTGTTGACCACTGCTGGAGTCGCTCGCAGCGGGTCGAGCTGCATGACATGCCGGGCAATGAACAGGCTGTAATAACGATAGGCTACCAGGTAGATGGCGACTGCAGCGACCACGATCCACAAGGCGTTGATTGCTTCTCCGCGGCGCAAGGCCACGACCCCCAGAGCACATGCTCCGATAATTGCAACGATTAGCCAGGGCACATGGCGCATGAGGCTATTATTATTTTTCATTTTTTTATATTCCAGCAGATGACTGAAAGACCAGCTACGCGAGTTTAGCTCTGTCGCAGCGAAAGGCCACCCCAACCAAGGTCTAGAGCGTAAAAGAAACGTTTCACTTAAAAACGGCCATTGAACCTGATCACCAGACGCGGTTCGAAAGGCAGACGAAGTGTAAATCCGGGCCTGAAAGCTATCCGGAAAGCAGGATCAGGACTATCGTCGTTACAGGCGACGCCTTGCCTGGCGTTGAACCGCTGACAGCATGTCAGTCGATTCCAAGAGAAGTGATTCGATGACCGACTCCCACGATGACCGCCGCCGCTTCAAACGCATCGCCTTCGATGCCAAAACCACGCTAAGCCAGGGGGACCGCAACTGGCAGGTTCAACTGGTCGACCTGTCTCTGAAAGGCATGCTGATCGAGCGCCCACAACCGTGGCAGGCCGATACTCATGAGCCATTCCACGCTGACATCAAGTTGAGCAATGAAGTGCATGTGCAAATGGACGTCAGACTGACCCATGATGATAACGGGCAGTTGGGATTTGTCTGTGAGCACATCACGCTCGACTCAATAAGCCACTTGCGACGCCTGATCGAACTGAACCTGGCCGATCATGATGAGCTTGAGCGGGAGTTGGCAGCGCTGATTGAGGTGTAAGGACCTGCATGGTTTTTTAGCTGTAGGAGATCGCCCGCTGTCCCTGGCACCGCGCTGTCTAGCGGCAAACATAGGACCTGTAGGAGCTGCCGAAGGCTGCGATCGCGGTGTATCGGGAGAAATGCTTCGCAGCCTTCGGCAGCTCCTACAGAAAATGCATTTCAATCCAGTAGATTGCATATTGTTTGATGAGCGCGCGCCTACAGGGCCTCTCGAACGTTACTCAAACAACGCATCCAGCGCCTGTTCCAAGCGCGTCACCGCAATAATCTGCAACCCCGGCGGGGCTTCTTTTGGCGCATTGCCTTTGGGCACGATCGCCCGCTTGAAGCCATGTTTGGCCGCTTCTTTGAGGCGCTCCTGGCCACTCGGAACCGGACGCACTTCACCCGACAGCCCCACTTCACCAAACACCAGCAAGTCGTGGGGCAACGGACGGTTACGCAGGCTGGACATCACTGCGGCCATCAACGCCAGGTCCGACGCTGTTTCCAGTACTTTGACGCCCCCCACCACGTTAAGGAAAACATCCTGATCGTGAGTCGGAATACCGCCGTGACGATGCAGGACCGCCAGTAACATTGCCAGACGGTTCTGATCCAGGCCCAGCGTCACCCGCCGCGGATTGGACATATGGCTGTCATCCACCAACGCCTGAACCTCCACCAGCATAGGCCGCGTGCCTTCCCAGGTTGCCATCACCACACTGCCCGGGACTTCTTCCTGGGCGCGTGTCAGGAAAATCGCCGACGGATTAGAGACTTCTTTCAGGCCTTTGTCGGTCATGCCGAACACACCCAGCTCATTGACCGCACCAAAGCGATTTTTCACTGCACGCAGCAACCGCAGACGCCCGTCAGACTCGCCCTCGAAGTAGAGAACCGTATCCACCATGTGCTCAAGCACTCGCGGCCCCGCCAGAGCGCCCTCTTTGGTGACATGGCCGACCAGGAAAATCGCCGTACCGCTTTGCTTCGCGTAACGCACCAGCAAAGCCGCGCTTTCGCGAACTTGCGAAACACCGCCCGGCGCGGACTGTAATTGCTCGGTAAAAATCGTCTGAATCGAATCGATCACCATGACCTTGGGCTTTTCAACCTTGGCGGTGGCAATGATGTTTTCGATACAGGTTTCGGTCATCACCTGAAGCTTGTCCTGAGGCAACCCCAGACGACGGGCGCGCATCGCCACTTGCTGCTGGGATTCTTCCCCGGTGACGTACAGCGCGGGCATGCGTTCGGCAATGTTGCACAGGGTCTGCAGGAGGATGGTCGACTTGCCGATCCCCGGATCGCCACCGATCAGCACCACCGAACCATCGACCAGCCCGCCGCCAAGCACGCGGTCCAGCTCGGCAGAGTTGGTGGAGAAGCGCGGTATTTCCTCGATGCTGACCTCAGCCAGCGTACGGATCTGCGTTTGCTGCCCGGTCCAGCCGGAACGCCCGCTCGGAGGCGCTGCGCTGCCGCTTTCCAGCACGGTTTCAACCAGTGTGTTCCAGGCGCCGCATTCGCTGCACTGCCCGGCCCACTTGGGAAAGGTCGCACCGCACTCTGTGCAGCCATACAAGCGTTTGGCCTTGGCCATGACAACCCCGTCGGTAAAAGTTGGCAATCATAACGCAGCTGCTACCTGTACGTCGGTAAGCCTGCTACATCAGGTTTTTAAGGAATTTCATAAAACTTCGTCAGAAAAGCCCGGTCGATTGCAGGGTGCCCAGCGCAACGCGTGCAGCTGACTTACACTGCACTGGACAATCTCATCAGTTACAAGGAATGACCCATGAGCGTACTAAGCGAGTTCAAAGCCTTTGCCGTCAAAGGTAACGTGGTCGATATGGCCGTCGGTATCATCATTGGTGCGGCATTCGGCAAGATCGTTTCGTCGTTCGTCGGCGATGTCATCATGCCGCCTCTGGGGCTGCTGATCGGCGGTGTGGACTTCAGTGACCTCGCCGTTATTCTCAGACCTGCAGAAGGGGCGGCCCCTGCGGTAGTGCTGGCCTACGGCAAGTTCATCCAGACCGTGATCGACTTCATCATCGTCGCCTTCGCCATCTTCATGGGCGTAAAAGCGATCAATCGCCTCAAACGCGAAGAAGCCAAAGCGCCAACCCTGCCACCGACTCCGACCAAGCAGGAACTGCTGCTGGGCGAGATTCGTGATCTGCTCAAAGAACAGCATCAGCCATCGGCGCCGATCACCGTTGATCCGAAGCATCCGGTTTAACCGGAGAGGTTGGCTCGCTTTTGTGGGAGCGGTGCTTGCCCGCGATAAGGACGCCGCGATTTGACAGTCAAATCACCGGGACTTTATCGCGGGCAAGCACCGCTCCCACAAGAAACAGCACCAAGCCTTCATCCTCTTACCAATAGTTCTCGACAACCACCTGTCCCGGCCGACGCGTCAGGTTCAGGTTCATGTTGCGGGCCTTGAGCAGCGCACGGGTGTCTTCGATCATCTGTGGGTTACCGCAGATCATCACGCGAGACTGCTCAGGATTCAGCGGCAGGCCTGCTGCCTGTTCCAGCTCGCCGTTCTCGATCAACTGCGTGATCCGGCCATTCAGTGCGCCAGGGATCTGCTCGCGTGTGACCACAGGCAGGTAGATCAGCTTGTCGGCATATTCGGCCAGATAATCGCGCTCTGTCAGCCCCGCAATCAACTCCTGGTACGCCAGCTCTTTCTCCTCACGGGTGCTGTACACCAGAACAATCCGCTCGAATTTCTCCCACACCTCGAAATCCTGCAGGATCGACAGAAACGGCGCGACTCCAGTGCCCGTGGATAACAGCCACAGGTCCCGCCCGTCCATAAACCTGTCCACAGTCAGGTAACCCGTCGCCAGTTTTTCGACGAGTAGCGTGTCGCCTTCACGCAGCCGGCTCAACTCGCTCGTAAACTCGCCACCCGGCACCACAATGGAGAAGAACTCCAGAAATTCGTCATGAGGTGAAGAGGCCATTGAATAGGCACGCCAAACGATACTGCCGTCCGGCTTGGTGACCCCCAGACGCGCAAACTGCCCGGCCCGAAAGCGAAAGCCCGGATCGCGGGTCGTTCGCAACGTGAACAGGCTTGGGGTCAACGGCGTGACGTTTAGCAGCGTCTGGCGGGTGTACTTTTCTTCACTGGCGGTCATGGTCGAACCTGACTCCTGCATGTAAACGGATGCGCCCAGTGTCCCGCAAAGTGCAGTGGATAAACACCGCCGGTTTGTAGTGACATCCCTGATTCGTTGCTCTGGTCGCCGTTTAGACTGTTTCATTCTTGGGTCTATAGCGGTGCATTCAAACGCGGGCCGGACGAACCGGGCAAAGCCCGCCGCTGCAACGGCTTGGCGTTGTGACCTGTGATCTGCGGGATAAAACGCCAGTACTCCACCTGTCCGTGATAGCAGCAAGGCAAAGTTGCGGTACGGGATTCTTCCTACACTAGAGAAGTGAGGCAAACGGGAAATAACTGACACAGCACGGAGGCTACAAAATGGGTAGCACGTCTCTTGAGGCCCTGCACAGGTACGGCGTCAAGCCGCTGACTGCGAGGGAAGTCGAAATACTGAAATGGACGGCCGAAGGAAAAACAGCAGGCGACATCGCCATCATTCTGAGTCTGAAGGAGCGTACCGTGCATTTTCATATGGCCAACGCGATTGTAAAAATGGGGGCCTGCAACAAGACAGCGGCAGTGGTACAGGCGGCGCTCAGAGGAATGTTTTGAAGCAACCGCTCACCGACACGTGCCAAGCGACAAAAAGCACGTAAAATCCCCCTCCTCAGCCAGCCCGCTGTCCTGGGCTTAGGTGACCAATCGTCGATTGACCAGAGTTTCCCCGCCCATGCCGTTGCTTGATACTCCATTCGCCCAGCTTGATCTTATCCGCCAACCGGAACAGCAAGATGAACCGCTACAAGCGTTCGACGCTGCTGATGAATATCTGCTCAATTACGTGGCGGAGCATGGCCTGACGCTGCAAAGCAAGGTGCTGGTGCTTAACGACAGTTTCGGCGCGCTGGCAGTCAGCCTTGCTCAGCATGCGACGGTCACCAGCAGCACCGACTCTTATCTGGCGGCTCATGGTTTGCAGAAAAACCTGGTGCGCAATGGCATGGCCTACGATGCGGTAACCCTGGTGCCCGCCAGCAACGCCGCCATTGGCCCTTTCGACTGGGTGCTGATTCGTGTACCAAAAACCCTCGCCTTGCTCGAAGAGCAACTGATTCGCCTGCAAGGCCAATTGGCTCCCGGCGCCCGGGTCGTGGCAGCCGCGATGGTCAAGCACCTGCCTCGCTCGGCCGGTGAGCTCCTGGAAGAGTACGTCGGCCCGGTCAGTGCTTCCCTGGCAGTGAAAAAAGCCAGGCTGCTGTTCGCGACTCCACAACCCAAAGAGCTTGCCTCTTCGCCCTACCCGACCCGCTACACGCTGGATGAACCTGCGATCGAACTGGTGAACCACGCCAACGTGTTCTGCCGTGAGGGTCTGGACATCGGCACCCGTGCATTTCTGCCTTATCTGCCAAGGAATCTGGGCAACGCCCGGGTTGCGGACCTCGGTTGTGGTAATGGCGTATTGGCGATTGCCAGCGCTCTGGCCAACCCTCAAGCGCAGTACACACTGGTTGATGAGTCATACATGGCGGTGCAGTCGGCAGAGCAGAACTGGCGCACTGCACTGGGCGACCGTGAAGTCATCCTGCGCACCGATGACGGCCTGGCAGGTCAGGAACCCGACTCTCTGGACGTAGTGTTATGCAACCCGCCCTTCCACCAACAGCAGGTGGTGGGTGACTTCCTGGCGTGGCGCATGTTCCAGCAGTCTCGTGCCGCACTGGTTCCCGGTGGCGCGTTGTATGTGGTGGGCAATCGTCATCTGGGCTACCACACCAAACTGGCACGGCTGTTTCGTGGCGTAGAGCAAGTCGCTGCAACGCCAAAGTTTGTGATTCTTAAAGCGCGCAAGTAATAACCCCGGGCCCAAACCATACCTCTGTAGGAGCTGCCGAAGGCTGCGAACGCGTTTTGCCTGATAAACCGCAGTTCGCAGCTTTCGGCAGCTCCTACAGGATCAATATCGGGATGGAAAAAAAACCCTCCAAAGGAGGGTTATAAAACCGCGTCGATGGGACGCAGGATGGGATTCGAAATCAGTGGGTCGTCAAACCCGCAGCGTTCATGAACAGCCGCAATACGCTGGCGACGATGAACAGCGCGAACACGCTCGCAGCCCAGATGCCAGCCAACCATGCCAGACGCTGCCACAACGGTTTTTTCAACGCCGGGTCTTGCTCATCATGAAAAGATTCTTTGCCTGACATCGCCAGTCTCTCCTCTACTGATAGCCCCAACGCGGGGCGTCGGGGCAGATATCTGCTAGTGGTAGCCGTCTTCGTGGGTAACCTTGCCGCGGAACACGTAGTAGCTCCAGAAGGTGTAACCCAGGATGAACGGGATGATGAACAGCGTGCCCACCAGCATGAAGCCCTGACTCTGCGGTGGCGACGACGCCTCCCAAATCGAGATCGATGGCGGGATGATGTTTGGCCACAAGCTGATGCCCAGACCGCTGTAGCCAAGGAAAATCAGCAGCAGGGTCAACAGGAACGGCGTGTAGTTAGCGTTGCGGGCCACAGCTTTGAACAAGCCGTACATGGTTACCAGCACCAGAATCGGCACGGGCAGGAACCAGAACAGGTTCGGCAGCGTAAACCAGCGGTTAGCGATGTCGGGGTGAGCCAACGGCGTCCACAGGCTTACCACACCCATCACGACCAGCACCGCGATTGCCAATGGACGAGCCAGATCATGCATGGCTTTTTGCAGTGCACCTTCGGTCTTCATGATCAACCAGGTGCAACCCAGTAGCGCATAAGCCACGATCAATGCAAGGCCGCAGAACATGGAAAACGGGGTGAGCCAATCCAGGCCGCCACCGGCAAACTGACGATCGACAACCGGAATCCCGTCGATGAACGCGCCCAGTGCAACCCCCTGAAAGAACGTCGCTGCCAGTGAGCCGCCGATAAAGGCCTTGTCCCACAGGTGACGTTTCTCATCAGTGGCCTTGAAGCGGAACTCAAACGCCACGCCGCGGAAGATCAGGCCGATCAGCATCAGGATCAACGGCAGGTAAAGCGCCGACAACACCACCGAGTAAGCCAGCGGGAAAGCACCGAACAAACCGGCGCCCCCCAGTACCAGCCAGGTCTCGTTGCCGTCCCAGACCGGAGCGACGGTGTTCATCATCACGTCACGGTCGGTCTTGTCCTTCATGAACGGGAAGAGAATCCCGATCCCGAGGTCGAAGCCGTCCATGACCACGTACATCATCACGCCGAAGATGATGATGATTGCCCAGATAAGTGGAAGATCAATACCCATGACTCAATTCCCCTTATTCAGGCTGTCGTGGTTAAGCGAGTCTTCGTTGCCTTCTTCGGCAGCGGAGAGCGGACGAGCCGGAGTGCGTTGCTGACCTGGGCCACCGGTTGGCTGATGGTCTTCGTGAACCTTCGGCCCTTTGCGTACCAGACGCATCATGTAGCCAAGGCCTGCGCCGAACAGCACGAAATAGACCACGACGAACAACACCAAGGTGATGCTCATCTGCGCAACGCTGTGCCCGGACGACGCATCGGAGGTGCGCATCAGGCCATAGACGACCCAGGGCTGACGGCCGATTTCAGTGGTGAACCAGCCTGCCAGGATCGCTATAAGGCCCGATGGCCCCATCCACAAGGCCAGGTAAAGGAACGCGCGGGATTGATACAGCGTGCCGCGCTTGCGCAGCCACAGGCTCCACAGACCGGTGAAGATCATCAGGAATCCAAGGCCCACCATGACCCGGAACGACCAGAACACGACAGTCGAATTGGGACGGTCTTCAGGCTTGAACTCTTTCAGCGCCGGAACTTGTTTGTCCAGGCTGTGCGTCAGGATCAGGCTGCCCAGGTACGGGATTTCCACCGCGTACTTGGTGCGCTCTTCTTTCATGTCCGGCCAGCCGAACAGGATCAGCGGCGTTGGCTCGTCGCCAACGTTCTCCCAGTGACCTTCAATGGCAGCGATTTTTGCCGGTTGATGCTTGAGAGTATTCAGACCATGGAAGTCACCGACCACTGCCTGCAGTGGCGCGACCAGCAACGCCATCCACATGGCCATCGACAGCATCTTGCGGATCTGCGGCGTGTCGCGACCGCGGAGCAAGTGCCACGCTGCGGACGAACCGACGAAGAATGCGGTCGCCACGAATGCAGCGATGGACATGTGCGCAAGACGGTAAGGGAACGACGGGTTGAACACCACTGCGAACCAGTCGGTAGGGATGACCCGACCGTCGATGATTTCGTAACCCTGCGGAGTCTGCATCCAGCTGTTGGAAGACAGAATCCAGAAGGTCGAGATCAGGGTGCCGATGGCGACCATGACCGTGGAGAAAAAGTGCAGGTTGCGGCCGACGCGGTTCCACCCGAATAGCATCACGCCCAGGAAACCGGCTTCGAGGAAGAACGCCGTGAGCACTTCGTACGTCAGCAGCGGCCCGGTGACCGCCCCGGCAAAGTCGGAGAAGCGGCTCCAGTTCGTACCGAACTGATACGCCATGACCAGACCGGAAACCACGCCCATGCCGAAGTTGACGGCAAAGATCTTCGACCAGAAATGGTAAAGGTCGCGATAAACGTTGTTGTGGGTCTTGAGCCACAGGCCTTCGAGCACGGCCAGGTAACTTGCCAGACCAATGGTGATGGCAGGAAACAGGATGTGGAACGAAATGGTAAACGCGAACTGAATTCGGGCGAGCTCAATTGCATCCAAACCGAACATTAGGTCTTCCTCTATCAGGTGATACGGCCGGCGACCCTGGGGTCAGCAGCCACTGCCCCCCACTGGTAAGGAGCGCGGCAGGTTGAAAACGTTCTGGGCGATGGACGAAAAGGGCTAAGCCCTGTTTTCATTCAGCCCATGTTGCAACCTTGAGTACGTCGAGTCGCCTGCCGTTTCTTTTGCCTTGCGGGCATTGACGCAGATCAACTGACTGTCAAAGAGTAGTCCCATTTGAGCGTTTCGGACGTGTGGTCTTTTGCCGCGTGGCGAGTTGTCTCACTGCTCTAAATCAAGGTGCCACCGGGCCGTCACATCATCTGCAAGCACAATCTCCCTTCACATAAGCGCTGAAAAAATCCGAACTTTGGGATCCAATCTGTCAGGCTTTTCATGCAACTAACTGTTACAAACTGATAATCTGGCGGTTCTCCCCTGCCTGGCTGTTGTTGCTCATGTCGACTCAAGCCCCTGTGTTACTGCGCCACCATCGTCCGTTCGTCGCTTTCTGGTTCGCCCGCATCTTTACCGCCAGCGGTTTTCAAATGCTGACGGTGGCCATTGGCTGGAATCTTTACCAGTTGACCGGCAACGTGCTGGACCTGGGTCTCGTAGGCCTGGTGGAATTCGCGCCTCGTGTGCTGTTCATGCTGCACACCGGGCATGTGGCGGATCGCTACGACCGACGCAAAGTGGCCGCTATCTGCCAGACCGCGCAGGCCTGTATTGCGCTGGCGCTGTTCATTGGCAGCAGCACCGACAGCGTCACACGGGAAATGATCTTCATCCTGGCCTTCGCGCTGGGGGCTTCGCGCTCGTTCGAGATGCCCACGACTCAAGCCTTGCTACCGAGTATCGTGCCGCCTGCACTGTTCCCTCGGGCTGTAGCTGCGGCGCAGTCCGCGCAGCAATCGGCAACCATCGTCGCGCCTGCACTGGGCGGTTTCCTTTATGCCTTTGGCAGCAGTTGGGTGTATGGACCGACGGTACTGCTTTACGTGATTGCCTGTTCGCTGATGCTCAGCCTGCCCGCCCGACAGACGCCGCTGAACAAGAACAAGGCGACGCTGGATTCGCTGCTGGCCGGGATTCGCTTCATCCGCAGCCGCCCGGACGTACTGGGTGCAATCTCGCTGGACCTGTTCGCCGTGCTTCTGGGCGGCGCGACAGCGCTGTTACCGGTCTTTGCCAAAGACATCCTGCTAACCGGGCCATGGGGTCTGGGCATGCTGCGCTCGGCACCGGCGGTCGGTGCGCTGGCGATGTCATTGTGGCTCGCGCACTTCAATGTCGAACGCCATGTAGGGCGCGTGATGTTTACCGCTGTCGGCGTGTTCGGGGTGGCGACCATCGCCTTCGGCCTGTCGACCTCGTTCTGGTTTTCCATGGCGGTGTTGGTGGTGCTTGGCGCAGCGGACATGATCAGCATGGTGATCCGCGCGTCCTTCGTCCAACTGGAAACCCCGGATGAAATGCGTGGCCGGGTCAGCGCGGTCAACGGCCTGTTCATCGGCGCCTCGAATCAGCTCGGCGAGTTTGAATCAGGCCTCACCGCCCACTGGTTCGGCGTGGTCCCGGCGGTGGTCATGGGCGGCGTCGGCACCCTCACGGTCACCGGCATCTGGATAAAGCTGTTCCCGACCCTGGCCAACCGCGACCGCATGCGCGATGTGGTGGCCGAGGCGGAAGAGCAAAACAGCGTACCCACGCGATGAATCTGTAGGAGCTGCCGAAGGCTGCGAAACGGTTTATCTGAACCACCGCGATTCGCAACCTTCGGCAGCGCCTACAAGAGCATCCTGCGCAAGGCGTTGACCAGTCGGTCGTAAGATCGATCCGCTTCAAACGCCTGCCCCTTGGCGCGCAAGTAGCCGTGCACCAGCCCGTCCCCGGCATCAAAAACAGTCGAGACTCCCGCTTCACGAAGACGCTCGTCATAAGCCACGCCGTCGTCACGCAAGGGATCAAACTGCGCAACGCCGATAAATGCCGGGGCAAGCCCGCTGAAATCATCGGCAAGCAAAGGCATGGCATACGCCGACTGAAAATCTTCAGGCCGGCTCAGGTACAGAGCCCAGCAATCGTCCATTTCGGCACTACTCAACAAGGGTGCGTCAGCGCATTCGCTACGTGATGGCAAATCCTCCTCGCCACCCAGTGCCGGATAAATCAGTGCCTGACCTTTGGGCTGTGGATAACTTCCGTCACGCAATGCCAGACACAAGGCCGCAGCAAGATTGCCTCCCGCACTGTCACCCGCGACAGCGACGCGGGAAGCATCAATGCCTAACCAGTCAGCCTGCGCCTGAACCGCATGCCATACCGCCACACAATCCTCAAACGGCGCGGGGAAGGGATGTTCAGGTGCCAACCGGTAATCCACTGCAATCACTACGCACCCCACATCAACCGCCAATGCTGCCGTGATGAAGTCATGGGAATCGAGGCTGCCCACTATCCAGCCGCCGCCGTGCAGGTAGATCACACAGGGGGCGGCTGTTTCCGCGGGCAGATGTGCAGGGCGATAAAGACGAACCGGCACGTCAGACAGCTCGAAGTCCGTTACCTCAAGCCCTGCCGGGCGAGGCGCATCGAATGCCTGGGACATCCGGTTATACGCGGCCCGATGGCCGGTGTAGTCGGATGCTGTAGAGGCCAGGCTCAACGTTTTATCAACAAAGGCTCTGAGCTCTGGCGACAACGGATAGCGATCGTTCATAAGACTGGCCTTCACCCTGTGGGAGCAGAGCTTGCTCGCGATAAGGATATACACGCACCTGCAGCCCTATCGCGGGCAAGCCCCCACAACAAAACCGTTAAGCCTGTTACTTGCTGATCGCCGCCATCACTACCGGCTCAGCATCCTTGCCATCAAACGTAGTGACCCCTGCCAGCCATCTTTTCAGGTCTTGCGGGTTGTCCTTGAGCCACTGTCGGGCAACTTCGTCCGGGGCTTTGCGGTCCATGATTGGCACCATCATCTGACTTTCCTGGGCCGCGGTGAAAGTCAGATTGCTCAGCAACTTGCTGACGTTCGGGCAGCGTTGCGCGTAGTCCGGTGCCGTGACGGTAGACACTGTGGCCGCGCCCTCTCCCGGCCCGAATACATCTTCGCTCCCGGTCAGATACGCCAGCTTCATGTTGATATTCATCGGATGCGGGGTCCAGCCGACAAACACCACCCACTCGCCGCGTTTGACCGCCCGCGCCACCGCCGCGAGCATTCCGGCCTCACCGGACTCCACTAGCTGGAACCCGCCCAAGCCGAATTGATTCTTGTCGATCATGCCCTTGATATTGGCGTTGGCACCGGTCCCTGGCTCAATGCCGTAGATCTTGCCGCCGAGCTTGTCTTTGAATTTTGCGATATCACCAAATGTCTTCAGGCCACCCGCAGCGACATAATCCGGCACTGCCAGGGTAGCCTGAGCATCGCTCATGCTCGGCCTATCAAGCACTTTGACCTGGTTGGCAGCCACAAACGGCGCGATGTTTTTGTCCATCGCGGGCTTCCAGTAACCAAGGAATATGTCGAGTCGATCATCGCGCAAACCGCCGAAAATGATCTGCTGGGCCGCACTGGTCTGCTTGACGTCATACCCCATGTTCTTGAGCAACACTTCAGCGACGGCGCTGGTTGCCACAACGTCAGTCCAGTTGACCACGCCCATACGCACGTTTTGACACTTGGCGGGCTCGGCCGCCAGCAAAGCAGTACTGCTCAGCATCAGTACGCCGCAACTGATGTGACGGATAAATCGGTTCATGCGCGCTTCCTCGGTCGGCAGGTTGTTTTTGATTTTTTGATTTTTCGAACAACTGCGGCCATGCGAATGCGGCACGCGACAACAACTTACCCAGCAGTACGCAGCACAAAACGCACCAGCGCGACCTGTGCTTGCACTCTGGCGACATCCGCCGGTTTTGACCAGAAACCTAACCTGTGGAGACTTTGTGTTGAAGTACTACCCGGCCTCAATGAAGAACCACAAACCCCGTGGGAGCGGATTCATCCGCGAAGACGATGTTTAGATCGACATTCCCATCAACTGACCCACCGCTTTCGCGAATGAATTCGCTCCCACCCTGAACGCGATGGGGAAAATTCCATGTTGGCCCGCAAGCGCCGGTTTCGACCAGAAACCTAACCTGTGGAGACTTTGTGTTGAAGTACTACCCGGCCTCACTGAAGAAACACAACCCCGTGGGAGCGGATTCATCCGCGAAGATGATGTTCAGATCGACATTTCCATCAACTGACCCACCGCTTTCGCGAATGAATTCGCTCCCACCCTGAACGCGATGGGGAAAATTCCATGTTGGCCCGCAAGCGCCGGTTTTGACCAGAAACCTAACCTGTGGAGACTTTGTGTTGAAGTACTACCCGGCCTCACTGAAGAAACACAAACCCCGTGGGAGCGGATTCATCCGCGAAGACGATGTTTAGATCGACATTTCCATCAACTGACCCACCGCTTTCGCGAATGAATTCGCTCCCACCATGAATCCGATGTGGGGAGATTCCATATTGGCCCGCCCGTCGGTTGATCCCCGATATATCGTCAATTTCCAGGATCGCACTGAACCTGTGGGAGCCGAGCTTGCTCGCGATAAACGATAACGCGGTACAACTGAAACCGCGCCGAACTTATCGCGGGCAAGCCTCGCTCCCACAAGTCCAGGCTTAACGAGCCTGCAAGCGGTGCATCAAAAAGGCTACAACACCTTATCCAGCGTAATCGGGAAGTCCCGAACCCGCTTGCCCGTAGCGTGGTAAACCGCGTTGGCCACGGCGGCTGCGACACCCACGATGCCAATTTCACCCACGCCCTTGGAGCCCAGTGCATTCACGACATCGTCGTTTTCTTCGACGAAAATCACATCGATGTCGCCGATATCGGCGTTCACCGGAATGTGATACTCGGCCAGACTGTGATTCATGAAGCGCCCCAGCGTGTGATCGCTCTGCGTCTCTTCCTGCAAGGCCATGCCCAGCCCCCAGACCACGCCGCCGAGGATCTGGCTGCGGGCCATTTTCGGGTTGACCACCCGGCCTGCCGCGACGGCGCTGACCACCCGGCTGACACGAATCGTGCCCAAGTCTTCATCGACCAGCACTTCGACAAATACTGCCGAATGAGTTGCCGTGGCATACGCCTCTCGCTTCGCATCCGGCTCGGCATCGACCTGAACCTGCAGACCTTCAGGCCAACTGCTCAACACTTCACTCAATGCCAACTGATGATCGCCCAACGAAACGCACCCATCCGCGATGGTCATCTGCTCGACGCTGGCGGCATGAAACTTCGCATCAATCTGCCCCGCCGCCACGAACAATTTCTCGCGCAACGCCTTGCTGGCCTGCTGCACAGCAGTACCCACAGAAGACACAGTAAATGAGCCACCTTGCAGGGGTGCCGTCGGCAATGACGAATCGCCAAGCAGGAAGGTCGTATCTTCCACCGACACACCCGCTGCCTCTGCCGCAATCTGAGTCATGACCGTATAAGTGCCGGTGCCAATATCGGTGGTCGCGCTACTGACCGTCAGTTTGCCCTGCGCGTCGATGTGCGCCTTAGCGCTGGCTTTCATCTGCATGGCTTCCCAGACACCACCCGCCATACCCCAACCTATGAGCTGTCGACCTTCGCGCATGCTGCGTGGCTCAGGGTTACGATGCCCCCAGCCAAAACGATCTGCACCTTGGGCGTAGCAGGCACGCAACTGTTTGCTGGAGTACGGCTTGTCTTCATTGCCATTACGCTCGGCATAGTTGGCCAAACGCAGCTGTACCGGGTCCATCGCCAACGCAATTGCCAGTTCGTCCATGGCACATTCCAGGCCTATCAGGCCCAGCGCAGCGCCCGGGGCGCGCATGTCCAGCGGGGTGTATACGTCCAGCGGCGCCAGCTTGTAAGTGAGCTCAACGTTGTCGCACTTATAGAGCATGCCGCTCCACTCCACGACGTGTTCGCTGAAGTCTTCAAAGCGAGACGTCTGGCCGATTGCCTCGTGCCCGACTGCCAGCAACCGACCGTCACCTGTAGCGCCCAGACGCAGGTGCTGCAACGTGCGCGGACGATAGCCAAAGGTGAACATCTGTTGCCGAGTCAGGGTTACGCGCACCGAACGCTTCAGTTCCAGCGCCGCCATCACCGCCAGCGGCAGTTGATACTGCGGACGCAGGCCCGAGCCGAAAGCGCCACCGACAAAGGCCGCCAGCACCTGGATCTTGTCTTTAGCGATACCGAAGACCTTGTGCAGATAGTCCTGGCAGTTTTGCGGGCCTTGAGTCTTGTCGTGAACCTGCAGGCTGCCATCGTCCTTGTAAAAAACCGTCGAGGCATGGGGTTCCATGGGGTTGTGATGTTCAACCGGCGTGCTGTAGTGCACATCGACAGTCGAAGCGGCATTGGCAAACTCAGCCTTAAAGTTACCGCGAGGCTTGGGTAACTCGGCGGGCGCAGCGAAGGCATCCTCCTGCACGACCAACAGATCGGTTTCATGCGCCTCGACCAGATACTCGATCCGCACCAGCGAGCCGGCATAACGCGCCAGCTCAAGGGTCTCGGCAACGACCAGCGCCAACGGCTGACCGCTGTACATCACGCGGTCGTTATACAGCGGACGGAATGGAGAACCGTCAGCGGAGTCCGCGTCTTCGTAATCCTCGTCGTAACTGGCCAGCTTGGGACGGTTCTTGTGATCAAGGACCATCAATACGCCGGGCACCCGCAAGGCCTCGGTAATGTCGATGTGC
The DNA here is from genome assembly GCF_900602065.1 of Pseudomonas viridiflava. Taxonomy (GTDB): domain Bacteria; phylum Pseudomonadota; class Gammaproteobacteria; order Pseudomonadales; family Pseudomonadaceae; genus Aquipseudomonas. The sequence goes on from NZ_UWFN01000095.1 coordinate 236,927, forward strand.
GTCACACGGCCACGGGCGATGGTGCTGGAAACGACACTGCCGTGCAGCAGGCCGGTTTCCGGGTACTCGCCGGCATAACGCGCCTGGCCTGTGACTTTGAGCTTGCCATCAACCCGGTCCAGCGCTTTGCCCAGTGGCGAAACAGGCGTGTTCATCGGGCGTCTCCTCCTACGGCAGCATCGCTGAGGGCGCGAATGATCGCCCGACGTGCCAGCCTGACTTTAAAGGCGTTGTGCTCCAGTGGTTCAGCGTCAGCCAGCAGAGCGTCTGCGGCGGCGGCGAAGTTCTCGCGGGAGACGGGCTTGCCGATCAGCATTTGCTCGACGACCTTATCGCGCCATGGTTTGTGAGCCACGCCGCCCAGTGCCAGGCGAACATTGCGAATGACGTCGCCATGAAGTTCAAGTGACGCAGCGACTGATATCAACGCAAAGGCGTAGGAAGCCCGATCGCGGATTTTCAGATACTTGCCCTGCCCTGCAAAGCCAGGCGCTGGCAACTCAACGGCAGTAATCAGTTCATCGTCGGCCAACTGGTTATCACGCTGCGGCGCATCGCCAGGCAGGCGGTGGAAATCAGCAAATTCAATGGTGCGCTGACCGGCTCGGCCCTGAACGTGGACCACGGCTTCCAGCGCTGCCAGGGCCACACACATATCCGAAGGATGAGTGGCGACGCATTCATCGCTGGCACCGAGGATCGCGTGAATCCGGTTCAGGCCTTCCCGCGCCGGGCATCCACTGCCGGGCTCACGCTTGTTGCAGGGCACAGTAGAGTCGTAGAAGTAATAGCAGCGAGTACGCTGAAGCAGATTGCCGCCCGTGCTCGCCATGTTGCGCAACTGCGGCGACGCACCGGCCAGTACCGCCTGGGACAGCAATGAATAGCGCTCTTCGATCAGTGGATGCCAGGCCAGATCGGCGTTGCTCACCAAAGCACCAATCATCAGACCACCGTCGGCCGTTTCGCTGATGGTATTCAGTGGCAACCGGGTGATGTCGATCAAATGCTCGGGACGATCGATATTTTCTTTCATCAGGTCGAGCAGATTCGTGCCGCCCGCGATAAACCGGGTCGCTGCGCCGCTCAGGTTAACGGCTTCATTGACACTGGTCGGCCGGCTGTAAGTAAAGGGATTCATCGGCTGCCCCCCGCTTTGTCGAAGCTGGCCATCTGCGGCAACGCTTCTTCCACGGCCGCGAGAATGTTGCTGTATGCGCCGCAACGACACAGATTGCCGCTCATCAGTTCCTGGATCTCTGCGGGGCTTTGAGCCTTGCCCTCGTTGGCCAGGCCTACAGCGGAGCAGATTTGCCCCGGCGTGCAGTAGCCGCACTGGAAGGCGTCATGTTTGATGAAAGCTTGCTGCATCGGGTGCAACTGGTCGCCGTCGGCAAGGCCTTCGATGGTGGTCAACTCGGCGCCATCGCACATGATCGCCAGCGTCAGGCAGGCGTTGATGCGCTTGCCGTCGCGCAACACGGTGCACGCGCCGCACTGACCATGGTCGCAGCCTTTCTTGGTGCCGATCAGATCAAGTTGGTCTCGGAGCAGGTCCAGCAAGGTGGTCCAAGGCTGGACGTTGAGCTGTCGCGGCTGACCGTTGAGAGTCAGGCTTATCGCGTGGCCAGCGAAATCCTGGGGGGTCGGTGAACTCATGGGAACCTCACGGTAGGTACTCGTACAGCGCAGTTTTCTGCGTCTTAAGGGGTACGACTCGCAAGGTTTGGCAATCGTTCAGGGTTTGTTGATGAGTGTGGATTCAGTGGACAGTCACGGGTTTGAACGGCATCTGGGCGATAAACGATGATGCAGAGAGCCTTCTGGCCGCGTCTCATGTATCGCGGGCAAGCACCGCTCCCACAGGATCCACGCCAGCCTGTGAGCCAGGATTCACACAAGAATTTGAGCCTGACGCCGGACCTGTGGGAGATTCTATGTTGGCCTGCAAACACAAATCCGTGGGAGCGAATTCATTCGCGAAGGGGCCGGTACATCCGCAACTGATGTATCGCTTGAAATGCCGCCTTCCTGAATGAAATGGAGCGCCACCCCGGTCGGCCCCACAGGCTCATCATGAACCTGAAACCGTGCGCAAATCCGTGGGAGCGGTGCTTGCCCGCGATGCAGTCGATTTGATCTACAGCGAACCGCTGTCCAGCGCTGTTTCAGAGGAATCTGAAGAATGCCAAAGCACACCACTCGTCGGCAGGCAGTCACAAACACATTCGGCTGGTATGATGCGCGGCTTTTTCCGACCAGCACAAAATCCGCGGGCCGCTTCGGCAGTCTGTGCTTTGCTGTTCTAGTCGATTCATTCACGGCGCAGGCGCGTCACCGGGAGCCAGACATGCTGGAACGGCTGTTTCAACTCAAGGCACACAACACCAACGTGCGCACCGAGATTCTCGCGGGCGTCACGACCTTTCTGGCGATGGCTTACATCCTGTTCGTCAACCCGAGCATCCTCGGCGCAACCGGCATGGACAAGGGCGCGCTGTTCGTCGCCACCTGTCTGGCAGCCGCGATTGGCTCGGCGACCATGGGCATCATTGCCAACTACCCGATCGCGCTTGCGCCGGGCATGGGCCTGAATGCGTTCTTTACCTACACCGTTGTGCTGCACATGGGGCATACCTGGCAGGTCGCACTGGGCGCGGTATTTATTTCGGCCGTGATGTTTTTCATCCTGTCGATCTTTCGCATCCGTGAATGGATCATCAACAGCATCCCGCTGCCGCTGCGCTCGGCGATTGCCGCAGGCATCGGCCTGTTTCTGGCGTTAATCGCCCTGCACAACGCTGGCATCGTGGTCAGCAACCCGGCCACCATGGTCGGCATGGGTGATCTGAAGCAACCGGCACCGGTTCTCGCCACACTGGGCTTCTTCCTGATCGTCGCGCTGGAAAAACTGAACGTTCGTGGCGCCGTGCTGATCGGTATTCTGGCCGTGACCATCGTCTCGATTCTGCTGGGCTTCACGCCATTTGGTGGCGTGGTCTCGATGCCACCTTCGCTGGCGCCGACCTTCCTGCAGCTGGACATCAAGGGCGCCTTTGATGTCGGCCTGATCAGCGTGATCTTCGCCTTCCTGTTCGTCGATCTGTTCGACAACTCCGGCACCCTGATCGGCGTCGCCAAACGCGCCGGGCTGATGGACAAGAACGGCCACATGCCGAAAATGGGCCGTGCGTTGATTGCCGACAGTACTGCCGCCATGGCCGGTTCGCTGCTGGGCACCTCGACCACCACCAGTTATATCGAATCAGCGGCTGGCGTGAGTGCGGGCGGCCGTACCGGTTTGACCGCCATCGTCGTCGCCGTCCTGTTCCTGCTGGCGTTGTTCTTCGCGCCTTTGGCAAGCAGTGTTCCGGCGTTTGCCACAGCTCCTGCGTTGCTGTTCGTTGCAGTGCTGATGACCTCCGGTCTGGCCGAAATCGACTGGGATGATCTGTCGGTTGCAGCGCCTGTCGTGATCACTGCACTGGCGATGCCGTTCACCTATTCCATCGCCAATGGCATCGCCTTTGGTTTCATCGCCTGGACGGGCATCAAATTGTTGTCAGGCCGGTGGCGTGAGCTGAATCCGGCGCTGGTTATCCTGTCGATTCTGTTCGTTATCAAATTGGGTTGGTTCCCTGCATGAGTGCAAGCATTCCTTTCGATCCTGCGAGCTACGACAGTCAGCTCCAGGCCAAAGTCGACCGCCTGCGTGAACTGCTCGCGCCGTTCGACGCGCCCGAGCCTCAAGTCTTCGATTCGCCTACGGCCAACTATCGGCTGCGCGCCGAGTTCCGCCTGTGGCGCGAAGACCAGAAGCGTCACTACGCGATGTTCACACCGGGCGACAACAAGAACCCGATCCTGCTTGATGGTCTGCCTATCGCCAGCCTGCGCATCAACGCCTTGATGCCGGTGCTGCGCGACCGCTGGGAAGCCAGCAAGGTGCTCAACCACAAGCTGTTCCAGGTGGACTTTCTGACCACGCTGGCGGGCGATGCGATGATCACGATGTGTTATCACCGCCCGCTGGACGATGAGTGGATGGCCGAGGCAGAAACGCTTGCCACCGAGCTGGACGTGAGCCTGATTGGCCGCTCCAAAGGCCAGCGTCTGGTGATCGGTCGTGACTACGTGACTGAAGAACTTGAGGTCGCCGGTCGCACCTTTAGTTACCGTCAACCTGAAGGCGCGTTCACTCAGCCAAACGGCACCGTGAACCAGAAGATGCTCGACTGGGCCTACGCCGCGTTGGGTGATCGCGAAGATGATTTGCTGGAGCTGTATTGCGGCAATGGTAACTTCACCCTGCCGCTGGCGACCCGCGTGCGCAAGGTGCTGGCGACCGAGATCAGCAAGACTTCGGTAAACGCGGCATTGAGCAACCTGGCCGACAACGCTGTGGATAACGTCACGCTGGTGCGCTTGTCGGCGGAGGAGCTGACTCAGGCCCTCAATGAAGTGCGTCCGTTCCGCCGTCTGCATGGCGTGGACCTGAAAAGCTACGACTTCGGCAGCGTCTTCGTCGACCCGCCTCGCGCCGGTATGGACCCTGACACGTGTGAGCTGACTCGCCGCTTCGAACGCATCCTGTACATCTCCTGCAACCCGGAAACCCTGGCCGCGAACATCGCCCAACTCAACGACACGCATCGTGTCGAGCGTTGCGCGCTGTTTGATCAGTTTCCGTATACGCACCATATGGAGTCCGGGGTGTTGCTGGTACGCCGCTAATCCTTTCCTCTGGAAACATACCCTGTGGGAGCGAATTCATTCGCGAATACGGTAGAACAGACGATAAACAGGTATCGAATGTACTGGCCTCTTCGCGAATGAATTCGCTCCCACGGGTGTTTTACCTAACCTTCGTTACAACGCCTTTATCTGCCCAATCCCCACAGCCTTAGGCCCCTCACCAATCCCGTTCTCCAGCGGTGCGCCAAATTCATCAAGGCTGATCTGGAAACGATCACCGGGTTGAGTCTTCACGCCATCGGCAAACGACAAAGTTGCGGTGCCAAAATAGTGAATGTGCACATCTCCCGGACGCAGGAACTGCGAGTACTTGAAGTGGTGATACTCAAGGTTCGCCAGGCTGTGGCACATGTTGTCTTCGCCACTCAGGAACTCCTTCTCCCAGAGCACCTGCCCGTCACGCAAAACCCGACTCATGCCGGACAGATGACGCGGTAGTTCGCCAACCCGCAACTCCGGGCCATACGCGCAATAACGGAGTTTGGAATGTGCCAGATACAGATAATTGCGGCGCTCCATGACATGGTCTGAAAACTCGTTACCCAAGGCATAACCCAACCGATACGGCTGGCCGTCGTCGCCGATAACATAGAGTCCGGTCAGCTCCGGTTCCTCGCCCGCATCTTCAGCAAATGACGGCACCGGAAAATCGGCCCCGGGCCGCACAACGATGCTGCCGTCGCCTTTGTAGAACCACTCGGGTTGAGCACCGACCTGACCGGCCGCAGGCTTGCCGCCCTCGATGCCCCACTTGAAGATCTTCATGGTGTCGGTCATGCCCGCTTCGACCTGACCGTCATGCTGATGCATCTTGTCCCGTGCCGAAGCGCTGCCCAAGTGAGTCAGGCCGGTGCCACTGATCAGGCAATGCGCCGGATCTTCATGATCCAGCGGCGGCAGGACTTGCTGGTTTTGCAGCAGAGAGGCGTAAGCCGAACCGGGCTCGGTGCCACGACTGGCCACTTCATCGGCCAGGCTTTTACCGGCGCGAATGGCTGTAAGAGCCAGTTCGCGGGTGCTTTGGGTTTCACGTACGACGTTGACCCGGTCACCGTCGACGACGCCGACCTGGCGTTGACCGGATTGGGTTTCAAATTGGATAAGGCGCATGGTTATCTCCACAGAATTAGATCTGTAGGAGTGAGCTTGCTCGCGATCGGCTGCGCAGCAGTCGTAAACCCTACAATTCGGTTCCGCCTGACACACCACATTTACCGCTTTTGCTGCCGGTTCCCGGCAGATCGCGAGCAAGCTCACTCCTACAATCGAGCATTACTCGATAATGTTGAAATCGCTCAGGTACTCATCGGAGATTTCCAGCCCCAGGCCCGGCTTGTTGTCGTCCAGCTGGATATACCCGTTGACCGGCTGCGGCTCGCCCTTGAACACGTAGTAGAACAACTCGTTACCCACCTCGACGTCGAATACCGGGAAGAACTCGGCCATCGGCGAGGCGGTAGTGGACATGGTCAGGTGATAGTTGTGCATCTGCCCGGCATGGGGGATCACCGGCACTGACCACGCTTCGGCCATGGCGTTGATCTTGCGGGCGGCGGTGATACCACCGACGCGGTTGGTGTCGTACTGAATCACGTCTACAGCGCGGCGCTCCAGCAGATCCTTGAAGCCGTACGAGGTGAATTCGTGCTCGCCGCCGGAGATCGGCATGATGCCCATCTTCTTCAGCTCGATATAACCTTCGATGTCATCAGCGATCACCGGCTCTTCGAGCCAGCGCGGCTCGAACTCTGCCAGTTTCGGCAACATGCGGCGGGCGTATTCCAGGGTCCAGCCCATGTAACACTCAAGCATGATGTCCACGTCCGGGCCCGCCAGGTCGCGCAGGGCCCGCACTTGTTCGATGTTACGGCGCATGCCCGCAGGGCCGTCTTTCGGGCCATAACCGAAGCGCATTTTCAACGCGGTGAAGCCTTGATTCAGGTAACCCTGGGCTTCTTCGAGGAACAGATCCAGGTTGTCGTTGGCATAGAGCTTGGAGGCGTAGGTCCAGATTTTTTCCTTGGTCCGGCCGCCCAGCAGCTTGAAGACCGGCTTGTTCACCGCCTTGCCCATGATGTCCCAGATGGCAATGTCGATGGCCGAGATAGCCGCCATGCCGATACCTTTACGGCCCCAGGCGTGGCTCTGGCGATACATTTTTTGCCAGATGTATTCGTTGTCGAACGGGTCTTCGCCAATGGCGATGGGGGCCAGGTAAGTGTCGATGATTTCTTTGGCCACACGCGGGGCCAAAGCGCAGTTACCGATACCGACGATACCGCTGTCAGTCTCGACTTCGACGACCAGCCAGCCATGGAAACGGAACGAACCCATGGCGTCGCCACGTTCGAAAAGGATATCGCTGGCGTTGGTGCAGAAGTGCGCTTGAGGGGGTACGACTTTGCCTTTCCATTCGAAGACACGGGTACGGATCGCTTTGATTTTCATGGGCTGCTTTTCCTTATGTGCCGGTATGTCCTGCATGGCGCGGGACCGGCTTTTTGTAGTTGTTGATCGACAGGTCGATGGGGAAATTTAGCCAGCTGCGAGAGGTGTCGGCTAATCACTTATGCGTATCCAGTGATAGCTTGGGGTGATCGGTTTGGAGGGATGTTGGGCGCGAGAGTTATAGGTGCGCCCAAAATTCTATCGCGAAGAAAACAGAGATCCTGTAGGAGTGAGCTTGCTCGCGATTTGGTATACCTGTCGCTAAATCTGGTGACTGAAACAACGCTATCGCGAGCAAGCTCACTCCTACAGATCCTCGTTAAATAAAAAACCGCAGACCGTTGAGAAAACCGGTCTGCGGCAAAAAAGTTTCGGTTGAATCAGTAAGAATGTCGCCCCATCCGGCAAGCAATTTCAAACGCCTGACGAATCGCGCCGACATTGGCCTTGCCCTGCCCGGCGATATCAAACGCGGTGCCGTGTGCGGGCGTGGTAATCGGAATCGGCAAGCCGCCCTGCACCGTCACGCCACGGGAGAAGCCCATCAGTTTGATCGCGATCTGCCCCTGGTCGTGATACATGGTCACCACCGCATCAAAGGCACTGGCATCGCCTTGCACCTTGAGGAAAATCGTGTCGCCGGGGTACGGGCCATCCGCGGCAATGCCCTGATCCTGCGCGGTCTTCACGGCAGGGCCAATGATGTCCAGCTCTTCACGGCCAAACGAGCCATTGTCGCCGTTGTGCGGGTTGAGGCCGCAAACGCCGATGCGTGGACGCTCCAGGCCGTTGCGTTTGAGCGCCGTGTCAATCAGACGGATCGCCTCAACCACACGATTCTGGTTAAGCATGCCCGGCACCGCGGACAGCGCCACGTGAGATGTCACGCGGGAAGTCCAGAGGTTATCCAGCACGTTGAACTCACAGAACGGCCCGTCGAAACCCAACAGTTCGGCAAACCAGTGCAGCTCGTCACTGTGCGCCATACCTGCCATGTGCAGCGAGGTCTTGTTCAGCGGGCCAAACAAGACCGCATCGGTGGTTTTGGCAGCAGTCAGCTCAACGGCAATTTTCAGTGTGTCGAGGCAATAACGGCCGCCGATGGCACTCGATTCGCTACGCGGGAACTCTCCTGCCGCGTCACCGCGATAGTTGAAGAACAGCGGCGTGTCGTCGGTGAAGTTCAGGTCTTGCAGGGACTCAATCTGGCGATAAGGAAATTCCTTACCGGCGATCTGCATGCCGCGCTGCATTTCGGCTTCGTCGGCAATCAGGATCACCTGCGCCTGGCTGCGCACCTGTGGCTCGGCCAGAAGGCGGGCAATCAACTCAGGACCAATGCCTGCCGGGTCACCCAGTACCATCGCAATTCGGGTCTTGCTCATGCTTGATTCCTCATCTGTTCGGGCCACGTCTGTGCAGTGGCTGAAGGCTCGCAACGGTAGATACGTCGCGCGTTGCTGTAAAAAAGCTGTTGCTGGTCGGCGACAGGCAAATCGCGAACGATCTGTTTGAAGCCGCTGTAGATGTCGTCAAACGAGCCGCACAGGCTGTCGACCGGAAAGTTACTGGCGAACATCGCCCGGTCTGCGCCAAACATTGCGATGATTTCCTGAACGATCCACGCGTTGTCCTCGGCGCGCCAAGGTTTGCCTGGCAGCCCAAGACCGGAAATCTTCACCACGACATTAGGCTGCTCGGCCAACCGGCTCATGGCGGCATGCCAACCGGCCAATCCCTGCTCGCTGCGATCAGACGGCAGCCCGGCATGATTGAGAATGATCGTGGTGAGCGGGAAATCCCGGGCTAGCCGCTCGGCTTCAGGAAGATTCCACCAGGGCGTCTGCAAATCAAAATGCAGGCCCAGCCCGTGCAGAACGGCAAAGCTACGCCGCCAGTATTCGTCGCTCATCAGGCTCAGTTGCGACCCCACCTGCTCAGGTGATGTCGGCCCTCCAGGCTTGTGCCTGACGCTGCGCACGCATTGAAACGACGCCTGAGCACGCAACAGATCCACTGCATCCGAATGATCCAGCCACGCTTGCGCGACAATCGCATTGGGCACCCCGTAACGTGCGGCGAGTTGCTCGACGAAGCGCGTCTCGCCAATCGGGTCACGCGGATCCCATTCGGTTTCGACGTAGACGGTCTGCACCACCTGATGCTCGCCCACATCGCCGAAATATTCTGGCGGCAAGTAACGGCGTTTGATCGCGGAGTAATCACCGTAGCGAAACGGGATGTTGGCTTTCGGGGCCAGCCACGGATGATGATTGACCTGCGGATCCCAGAAATGATGGTGGGCATCGACAATCGGCCCGCTCCACAACTCAGACATCCGCCACCTCCTGTTGCCCATCCAGGCTGATAAACAAGGTGGCCAAAACAAACAGTGCCGCGCAGAAGGCAAAGAATGCGAGCACTGCACCGAAGCCACCGAAGAACTGCAGGATCACTCCGACCAGAATCGGCACGAAGATCCCGCCGATACTGCCCGCCAGGTTCATCACACCGCCGATCAGACCGACTCGGGCCGGTGCAGCGAGCAAGGCCGGGAAGCTCCAGTACAAGCTGCCCCACATCAGAAAGAACGCCGTCATCGCCAACAGGCCGACGGCCGCAAACGGATCAGTGAGGGTCGGCAACAGTACCAGCGCAGCCAGTGCAATCAGCCCGGAGAAGGTCAGCAAACCTTTGACCGCCAGCCCTCGGCGCACGCCTTTGCGAATCAGGCCGTCACACAGAAAACCACCGGTCAGCGAGCCGAGCGCGCCGCAAATGAAGATCACGAAGGTTGCTGCGCCAATGCCCTTGATATCAAAACCGCGGGCCTGAGCCAGATAGCTCGGCCCCCAGGTCAGCAAACCGAAATAAACCATCGCCCAACTGGAGCGTCCGACCAGCAAGCCGGTCAGCGAACGTGCAGCAATGCCCAGACCTTTGACCGGCGCGCGCGCGGCCTCTGCGGCAGGCGTGGCGCGGCCCGCATTGATCTTGTCCAGCTCGGCCTGATTGACCTGCGGGTGCACCGATGGATCATCACGCAGATAACGCCAGGAAACCCAGCCCAACAACAAGGTCGCGACCCCTGCGATGACGAACGCCATACGCCAGGAGTCCAGCGTTGCAATCAGATAAGCAATGATCAAACCACCGAGCGCTACGCCCAGCGGGCTACCGCTGTCCATCATCACGGCGCCACGGCTGCGCTCGCTGGGGGCCAGCCACAGGGAAATCAGCTTGCCGCCCGAAGGAAACAACGGCGCCTCCGCCGCCCCGAGAAACATCCGTGCAAACAGCAGCGAAACGCCGCCCGTAGCGAAGCCTGCCAAGACCTGGAAAGTCCCCCATAAACCGGTGGACCAGGTGATGACGCGACGCGGACCGAATCGGTCAATCATCCAGCCACCGGGAATCTGCAACAGCGCATACGCCCAGAAGAAACTGCTGAGGATCAGGCCCTGCATGCTCGGCGACAGCTCGAATTCCTTGGCGATGGTCGGCATGGCGATGGACAGGGAGACCCGGTCGATGAGGTTAACCATGGTCAGCAGAAAGATGATGGCAAAAATCCGCCAGCGCACCGAAGTGGCTCGCGCTGTGGTGGCGACTGCCGGATTGCCGGTAGCTGCAGAGGCACCTGCGTCAGACAGATGCAAGGGGGCACTGGAACGATCCATGGTGCTTACCTCGTTTTTATTGTTTTTGTAGGTGTTGCTGTGGCGCTCACTATCAGAGGCGAACCGATAACCGTCTAATCAAAAAAATACATACGGTGATAACCCTTGGATATCGCTAAGACCACATGGCTTCTTGGCAAACATTGAAACTGTAGGAGTGAGCTTGCTCGCGATTGGATCTATCAGTCGACTTCAACATGAACTGACTGGACGCCATCGCGAGCAAGCTCACTCCTACAGTCCGACTTCTTCGGCAGCCCAGAAAAACCTTTATCCCCAGATATCACTGACACGCCTCCAAACTCGCCAACCGATAACCCCAGGCTATCGGTGTATCCAATGTTTTGAGTAGACGCCGCCGCGATAGCTTCCCACACTCGACCCAAGATTTGCCGGTCCCTGCATCAGGCAAATCGCTCAAAAAACAATTACAAGAAATAGAGGTTTCATCATCATGCGAACCGCATCCCTTCGACGCGCGTCCCGTTTTCTGCTCGGCTGTTCACTCGTTTGCGCCGGCACTCTTCCCGCTCTGGCCAATGCCTGGCAACCCGACAAGAACGTTGAAATCATCGTCGCTGGCGGCCCAGGTGGCGGGACTGATCAGCTCGGTCGTCTGATCCAGTCAATCATCACCACTCACAAGCTGCTGGACGTCAACACCGTGGTGCTCAACAAAGGCGGCGGCAACGGCGCCGAGGCATTTCTGGACCTCAAAATGTCCGAAGGCGATGCAGACAAGCTGGTGATCGGCACCAACAACATTTACCTGCTGCCACTGGTCTCCAAGCTCGGTTATCAATGGCAAGAGCTGACCCCGGTCGCCGCCGTTGCTGAAGACGACTTCATTCTCTGGACCTACAAAGACGCACCGTGGAAAGACGCCAAGAGCTTCTACGAGACGGTCAAGGCCGACCCGTCCAAACTGCGCATGGGCGGCAGCCAGTCCAAAGACGTGGATCAGACCCTGACCTTGCTGCTGAATAAAACCACGGGCAGCAAACTGGTTTACATCCCGTTCAAAAGCGGTAGCGAAGCTTCTACACAACTGGCTGGCAAACACATCGCCGCCAACGTGAACAACCCCAGCGAAAGCATCAGCCAGTGGCGCGGTGATCAGGTCCAGCCGCTGTGCGTATTCAGTAAAGAGCGCATGGGTTACACCGAAAAAGTCGCCGGGGACAAATCCTGGGCCGACGTACCGACCTGCCACGAGCAAGGGCTGGGCGTTGAGCAATATCGCTTCCCGCGTACCGTGTTCATGCCCGGCAAAGTGACTGCCGAACAACGCGCGTTCTATACCGAATTGATGCGCAAAGTCTCCGAAGCGCCTGAGTTCAAGGCCTACGTCAAACAGAACGCACTGGTGCCGACCTTCCTCGAAGGCGAGCAACTGAGCGCCTACATCCAGCAGGACACGGCCCGCGTTACCCCGGTGTTCAAGGACGCTGGCTGGTTGCGCGAGTGAACTGACTGATCAGGCCCCACTGCCGGGTGTTCGCCCGGCAGTTATATCCGGAGGTGTTCCATGCCCCATTCTTCTGAAACATCTGCGCTGGTCGGCACTCGCTGGGTCGAGTTCGGCCTCGCGCTGTTCACCCTGTTGATCGGCGCAGTCGTGATGTACGGCAGCCTCGACCAGGGCATTGGCTGGGGAGACGCCGGTCCCGAGCCAGGTTACTTCCCCTTCTACATTGGCCTGCTGTTGAGCTGCGCCAGCCTGGGTAACATCATCCTGACCCTGATTCGCTGGCAGGCATTGAGCGTCGCGTTCGTCAGTCGTACACAGTTCGCCCAAGTGTTATCGGTGTTTATCCCCATCGCACTGTTTGTCGCGGCCATGCCGTTCACCGGTATCTACATGGCGTCGGCGGTGTTCATCGCCTGGTTTATGTGGCGCGACCGGGTCCGGGCCAAGCCTTACGGCAAACTGATGATCTGCTCGGTGTCTGGCGGCGCTGTCCTGGCCAGCTACCTGATCTTTGCCTTGTGGTTCAAGGTGCCTCTGGACGCTGGCCCGGTAGGTGACTGGCTCGCGTTGGCCGGGAGATCGATGCAATGACTGAGTTCGATTCCCTGCTGCACGGTATGAACCTGATCCTCACCCCTGGGCACATCGGTCTGATGGTGGTCGGTGTGCTGCTGGGCATCCTGGTCGGCGTATTGCCTGGCCTCGGCGCCCCAAACGGCGTGGCGTTGCTGCTGCCATTGACCTTCACCATGTCGCCAGTCTCGGCCATCATCCTTTTATCGTGCATGTACTGGGGGGCCTTGTTCGGCGGCTCGATCACCTCGATTCTGTTCAATATTCCCGGCGAGCCGTCATCGGTGGCGACCACCTTTGACGGTTACCCCATGGCCCGCGACGGCCGCGCAGCCGAAGCCCTGACCGCCGCGTTCAGTTCGGCACTGATCGGCGCACTGGCTGGCGTGCTGTTGCTGACCTTTCTGTCGACGCGGATTGCCGAATTCGCCATGTCCTTCAGTTCACCGGAGTTTTTCGCGGTGTACCTGTTGGCGTTCTGCACGTTCATCGGCATGAGCAAGAACCCGCCGCTGAAAACCGTGGTCGCGATGATGATCGGCTTTGCCATGGCGGCCGTCGGCATGGACACCGTTTCCGGCAACCTGCGCCTGACCTTCGATCAACCGATCCTGATGACCGGCATCAGCTTCGAAGTGGCAGTGATCGGCCTGTTCGGTATTGGTGAAATTCTCTGCACTGTAGAGGAAGGCCTGGTATTCCGTGGCGAGCATGCGCGCATCACGCCCATGACGATTCTGCGTACATGGGCGAAATTACCGCGTTACTGGCTGACGATTTTGCGCAGCACGCTGGTTGGCTGCTGGATGGGCATCACCCCGGGCGGTCCGACAGCTGCGTCCTTCATGGGCTACAGCCTGGCGCGGCGCTTCTCGAAAAACCGCGACAACTTTGGCAAGGGTGAAGTGGAAGGCGTGATCGCACCGGAAACGGCTGACCACGCAGCAGGCACCAGCGCTCTGCTGCCTATGTTGACGCTGGGCATCCCTGGCTCGGCCACTGCCGCAGTGATGATGGGCGGTTTGATGATCTGGGGTCTGCACCCTGGCCCGACCCTGTTTGTTGAGCAGCATGATTTCGTCTGGGGCCTGATCGCCAGCATGTATCTGGGTAATGTCGTCAGCCTGATCGTGGTGCTGGCAACCGTGCCACTGTTTGCCTCGATACTGCGCATACCGTTCTCGATCATTGCCCCGATCATCATCATGATCTGCGCCATCGGTGCGTACTCGGTGCATAACTCGCTGTTCGACGTCGGCCTGATGCTGGTATTTGGCGCGTTGGGTTATCTGTTCAAAAAGCTTGGCTACCCGATTGCACCATTGGTTCTGGCGGCGGTATTGGGCGACAAGGCTGAAGACGCCTTCCGCCAGTCGATGCTGTTCTCCGATGGGCAACTGGGTATTTTCTGGTCCAACCCGCTGGTGGGCAGTTTGACCACCGCGGCAATGGTAATGCTGTTCTGGCCGCTGATTTCCAGCGGGATTCGCAACGCATTGGGCTGGCGCACTCGCCACGCCGCCAAAGTGAAATCAGCTCAGTGAAGAGTAAGGGGCTAGTAAGCCCTGGCATTTCTTGTCAGGCTCAGCCCCAGACTATCCTGCGAGCGTCGACCATGACCCGAATTCCTGATGCCAACGTCATTCACAGCCGCTTGCGCCTGCGCCAGTTGCGTTTGATGCTGGCGCTTCAGGAGTTGGGGTCGCTGCGTCGGGCAGCGGACAATATCGGTATGACTCAGCCCGCCGCGACCAAAATGCTCCACGAGGCCGAGGACCTGCTCGGCGTCGAACTGTTTGAGCGCCTGCCAAGAGGCATGCGTGCTACGCAGTTCGGCGAAACCGTCATCTATTACGCGCGCATGGTGTTTGCAGAATTGAGCGGCATGCGTGAGGAACTGGTAGCGCTGGAGTCCGGCAACCTCGGCCGAGTGGCAGTCGGGGCGATCCCCGCCCTGGCGTCCGGACTGCTGACTCGCACCATCGCCGAACTGAAGAAAAGCCATCCGCGTTTGTCTATGAGTATTCAGGTCGATACCAGCGATGTGCTGGTTCAGGCCTTGTTACAGGACCAACTGGACGTGGTGCTCGGCCGGATTCCTGGCGGCGCACGCGCTGAAGAACTCCTGTTCGACAGTTTGGGCGAAGAAGAACTTTGTGTGGTCGCGGGCGCCAATCATCCCATGGCCGACGCCACTCATCTGGGCTGGGCCGACATGCAGAACATGACCTGGGTCCTGCAACAGCACCCAAGTCCGATGCGCTCGATCATCAATCAGGTGTTCCACAACGCACGCGTCGACATCCCCAGCAGTATTGTTGAAACCACCTCGATCATGACCTTGCTGTCACTTGTCCAACAGACCGACATGCTGGGTGTAACGCCGGTGTCAGTGGTCGAGGACTATCCGGGACGCGATTTGCTGGCAGTCTTGCCGATCAAATTCGAAGCGCGCCTGCCGCCATACGGGCTGATCACACGCCGCCATCGCATCCAGTCATCAGCCATGCAAGCGTTCATGAACTCGGTCAAAGGTGAGCACCGGGTTGCTCGCGCCTGATTACTCCAGACGAGACGCGAACTAATTACCCTCTGCCCCTCTCTACTCCTGCGCTAGATGTACGTCGTTCAACTCCCATTCAGCTAATGCGTCTGACAATCAGACTGGCGCGATGTGTGGGTAGCAGCGACACTCCTTACAGGATAAGAAGAGGGTTCCCACATGCTATGGAAAAAGGGTCGGCGCAGCGATAACGTCGTGGACGCACGTGACGGCAGTAGCGGCGGCGGTGGGATGCGCATTGGCGGCAAGGGACTTGGTATCGGTGGCGTGATCATCATCGTGGCTATCGGCCTGTTGACCGGTCAGGACCCGATGCAGATTCTCGGCCAGCTCACCGGCCAGGCAACTCAGGCACCAACTTCAACCCAGACGCGCCAGGCCCCGCCCGCCAATGACGAGCAGGCAGAGTTCGTCCGGGCGATTCTCGGCGATACCGAAGACACCTGGCGTGCAGCCTTCCAGTTGGGCGGCCGCCAATACAAAGATCCGACGCTGGTGCTGTTCAGCGGCCAGGTGCAGTCTGCGTGCGGCTTTGCAACATCGGCCAGCGGACCGTTTTATTGCCCCGCTGACCAGAAGGTCTATCTGGACATGGAGTTCTTCCGCGAAATGTCACAACGCTTCAAAGCTGCGGGGGATTTTGCTCAGGCCTATGTGATTGCTCACGAAGTAGGTCACCATGTGCAGACATTGCTCGGCGTTTCTGAAAAAGTCGATGCCGCCCGCCGAAGTGGCCAGCGCATGGAAGGCAGCAACGGTTTGCTGGTTCGCCAGGAGCTTCAGGCCGACTGTCTGGCAGGCGTTTGGGCCTATAACGCACAAAAGCGTTTGAACTGGCTTGAGCCGGGTGATATTGAAGAAGCCTTGAATGCGGCCAACGCCATTGGCGATGATCGCCTTCAACAACAGGGTCAAGGCCGCGTAGTGCCAGACTCGTTTACTCACGGGACGTCCGCCCAACGGGTTCGCTGGTTCAAAACCGGCTTTGCCCAGGGTCAACTCAACCAGTGCGACACCTTCGCCGCCAAGAGCCTCTGATCACATGATAAAACCGCTACTGATCCTGTCGTTAAGCACCCTTCTGAGTTTCAACGCTCACGCCGAGGATCAGGCGGTCAAATCCATCAGCCCGGAGCGCCTGACTATCAATGGCGCCCAGGCGACGCTTGGCCTGAGCCTGAACTGGAAACAGCCTCGTCCCCAGATCGAGCGTGCAGTGATCGTGCTGCATGGCCGGTTGCGTAATGCGCCGACTTACCTGCGCAGTATCGAACGCGCCGCCAATCAGTCGAAACAACGCACCAAGACCCTGCTGATCGCGCCGCAATTCCTGGATGAGAAGGACATTGCCGCGCACCACCTGGGCGACAACATATTGCGCTGGCACGGCAACCAGTGGATGGCGGGCGAAAACTCTGTAGGGCCCAAACCGGTCAGTTCGTTTCTGGTCATCGACCATATTCTGCGCCGTCTGAGCGACAGCAAGCTGTTCCCGAACCTCAAGGAAATCGTTATCGCCGGGCATTCCGGTGGCGCGCAAGTGGTCCAGCGTTACGTGATGCTGGGCGGCAAAGAGGATGTGCTGCTGACAAAAGAAGGCATCAAGTTGCGCTACGTGATTGCCAACCCTTCGTCTTATGCCTATTTCGATACTGAGCGGCCAATGCCGGTCAACAAAGCCAATTGCCCGGGCTTCAACGAGTGGAAATACGGCCTGAACGGGATGCCGCCGTATGCGGGCAAAGTCAAAACCGCTGACATTGAAGACGATTACGTGAAACGTGACGTGACCTACCTGCTCGGTCAGCACGACACCGATCCGAAACACCCTGCTCTGGACAAGACTTGCGGCGCAGAAGCACAGGGCGCACAACGTCTGGAGCGTGGCGAGAACTACTTCAAGTACCTGCAGAAACGCCATCCACAGGGCCTTAATCAGCGCCTGATCGTGGTGCCGAATGTCGGCCACAGCGGCGATGGAATCTTCACATCAGCGCAGGGGCAGGCGGTGTTGTTCAAGGATTTTTGATCTGAAGCAGATTTAATCCTGTGGGAGCGGTGCTTGCCCGCGATACATAAGACGCGGCTGGAAGACACACCGCGTTATCGTTTATCGCGGGCAAGCACCGCTCCCACAGGGATTGCATTTCAACTCAAGTCACTCAGCAAAGCCTTGATCTCACCACAATCCTGCGCATGCCAGTCCGCCAATTCCGGCCAAGGGTTTTCCGGCAGGTTGACCAGAATGGTTTTGGTACCGGCAGCGCGGCCGCAGTCCAGGTCAAAGCGGTAATCACCGACCATAACCATCTGTGAGGCTGGTACCTGCCACGCATTGGCAAAGTGCAACAAGCCAGCGGGATCAGGCTTATGCGGGGCTTCATCGCGACCGAGAATATCTTCGACCGCAAAACAGTCGGCCAGGCCGATGGCCTCCAGCGTCACATGGGCCAACTCCCGGGCGTTGCGGGTCAGAATGCCCAGCCGATAACCACGTCCGGCCAACTCCCGAACAAGCTCCACCGCGCCGGGCGCAGCTTTCGACGCAAGAGCCAGTTCCCGCTCGTGCTCCAGCAGCCAGGCATGTTTGGCCGCGGCGACATCGGCAGGCAACGCGGCCAGATGCCCGAGAATGTCATGATCCTGCGGGATATCCAGTGCACGCTTGATGGCCGGGAAGTCATGAGCGGCAACGGTCAGCGTACCGTCCATGTCGAACACCCAGTGGCTGATTCCGGGCAGGCTCATGCCCAATCCTTGCGGTGCCGGATCAGGCCTTCCTGACTGACTGAAGCCACCAGTTGCCCGGCGCGGTTGTACACGCTGCCACGGGAGAAACCACGGGAGTTGCCCGCCCATGGACTGTCCATCGCGTACAACAACCAGTCATCCGCCCGCAGATCACCGTGAAACCACAACGAGTGATCAAGGCTGGCAACCTGCATATCTTTCTGCCAGACCGTCTTGCCGTGGGGCAGCAACGAAGTGGTCAGCAGGTTGAAGTCAGAAGCGTAAGCCATCAGATACTTGTGCAGCGCCGGGACTTCCGGCAGCGAGCCATCGGTACGGAACCAGATGTACTTCACCGCTTCAGTGGGCTGCGGATTGTAGGGATCGACAGCGGTGACCGGGCGAAACTCGATCGGTTTTGGGCAGAGCATCTTGTCGCGCATGTTCTCCGGGATCAGATGCGCGCGCTGCTGCATCAATTCAAGTTCCGAAGGCAGGTTTTCCGGACCGACGATTTTCGGCATCGAGGTCTGGTGCTCAAAGCCCTGCTCGTCGTACTGAAACGAAGCGCTGCAGGTGAATATAGGCTGACCCTTCTGAATGGCAGTCACCCGACGCGTGCTGAAACTGCCGCCGTCGCGCACTCGATCAACCTGATACACAACCGGCAGACCGGCGTCGCCCGGACGCAGGAAATACCCATGCAACGAGTGCACATGCCGCGCATCTTCGACAGTCTGGCTGGCAGCCGACAACGACTGGCCCAATACCTGACCACCAAATAACTGGCGAAAGCCAAGGTCCTGACTACGACCACGGAACAGGTTTTCCTCAATCGGTTCCAGGCTCAACAGCGCAACCAGATCATCCAACACTTGGCTCATTCATTACTCCTCACACAAAACCGTTCGCCGTCGCTACACGCGTGACACAAGCTGAAATAATACAGAAATTAACGCCATCAGCCCCCTCAAGCTTGCAGCGTATCCAGCCATTGTTGGCGAGTGATGCGATACAGCACATGCGGCTGCAAAGGATGACCGGCGGGCAACTGCGGGTGGTCGAAGTTGTCGGCAGCGTCGGTGCTCATGCCGATGGCCTGCATGACTTTTTGCGACGGCTCATTGCTCTGAGCCGTAAACGAAACGATCTGATCCACCCCCAAGCGCTCAAAACCGCACCCCAGAGCCGTCCAGGCCGCTTCGCTGGCATAACCAAACCCCCAGTGTTCCCGGGCCAGACGCCAGCCAATTTCAATCGCCGGGGTGAAATGCGCTTCAAAATTCACCACGCCCAGCCCGGTGAAACCAATGAACTGGCCGGTGTCCTTGCGCTCCAGCGCCCACAATCCGAAGCCCAGCTCGGCGAAGTGCCCACGCACGCGACCGATCAGTGCAGCGCTTTCCAGACGACTCAAAGGCTCCGGGAAATAGCGCATGACGTGAGGATCCGCGCACATGTCGGCAAATGCGGCTAAATCGTCGTCTCGCCATTGGCGCATCAACAATCGCGCACTCTCGAGTTTGAGTATCGGCTCCATCGGTTCTCTCCATTAACCGCTCAGTCATTGTGTCGGCCAGTGTAGCCTTGCGTTGAGCCACAAAGCTGGGCCTTCAGGGGCAATGCTGGCACTATCCGGCTTCGACCCCTGACCGGACGCAAAATGTCCCTGCCGCTCATCTATCACGAGGATTACAGCCCGGACTTCCCGGCTGACCATCGTTTCCCCATGGACAAGTTCCGCTTGCTGCACGACCACCTGATCGACAGTGGTCTGACCAGCGACGACGCTTTGCTGCGTCCGCAAATCTGTCCGAACGACATTCTTGCACTGGCTCATGACCCTTCTTATATACGCCGTTATATGGAAGGCGACTTGTCCCGTGAAGATCAGCGGCGCCTCGGCCTGCCCTGGAGCGAGGATCTGGCGCGACGTACGGTACGCGCGGTGGGTGGCTCACTGCTGACCGCTGAACAGGCGCTACAGCATGGTCTGGCGTGTCATCTGGCGGGCGGCACCCACCATGCGCATTACGATTACCCCGCCGGGTTCTGCATTTTCAACGATCTGGCGGTGATCAGTCAGTACCTGCTGCAAAGCGGTCGAGTCGACAAAGTACTGATCTTCGATTGCGATGTGCATCAGGGCGACGGCACGGCGCGGATTCTGGCTGATACCGAAGACGCGATTACCGTCTCGCTGCATTGCGAAAAGAACTTTCCGGCGCGTAAAGCGCAAAGCGACTGGGACATCCCGCTGCCGATGGGCATGGGCGACGACGAATACCTGAAAGTCGTCGATGACTTGCTCAACTACCTGTTGCCGCTCTATCAGCCGGATCTGGTGCTCTACGATGCGGGCGTCGATGTCCATCAGGATGACGCCTTGGGCTATCTGAAGCTGACCGACTCAGGAGTGGCTTCCCGCGATGAAGCCGTGCTGCGCCACTGTATCGGGCGCAACATCCCGGTCATGGGCGTGATTGGCGGCGGCTACAGCAAAGACCGCCAGGCCCTGGCGCGGCGGCACGGGATTCTGCATCACAGCGCGCAGCGGGTCTGGGTGTCGGAGGGCTTGTGACCCTGACACAGCGCTGCCGTGCAGCAAACGCTATCCATGTGGGAGCGGTGCTTGCCCGCGATAAACGATGACTGGGTGCATGCCTGTGAATAAGGTTGACCCATTCGCGGGCAAGCACCGCTCCCACAGGGCCTGCGTTCCAACATCAGTAATTACGTGTTGTTTGGTGAGAGCGACCGGGGCACGGTGCGGGTAGAATGCGCGACCAAACCGTAAAGATATGCACCTCGCCATGACTGACTTCACACCGATCACCACTCCCTCAGTCGCCATCATAGGCGGTGGCCCTGCTGGTTTGATGGCGGCCGAAGTGTTGAGTCAGGCCGGCCTCAAAGTCGATCTGTATGACGGCATGCCTTCAGTGGGTCGCAAGTTCCTGTTGGCGGGCGTCGGGGGCATGAACATCACCCATTCCGAGCCCTACCCGGCCTTCCTGTCCCGCTACGCCGAACGGTCTGGCGACATCGCCCCCCTTCTACGCAGTTTTGGCGCTGATGACCTGTGCGAATGGATTCACAACCTCGGTATCGAAACATTTGTCGGCAGTTCAGGGCGTGTATTCCCCACCGACATGAAAGCAGCGCCGCTACTGCGTGCCTGGCTCAAGCGCTTGCGTGATAGCGGCGTCACGATCCATACGCGGCATCGCTGGCTCGGCTGGGACGCTGCGGGTAAGTTGCGTATCGCGCACCCTGAAGGCGAAACAACGTTGAGCACCGATGCAGTGTTGCTGGCCCTGGGCGGTGCAAGCTGGTCGCGGCTGGGCTCGGACGGCGCCTGGTGGCCGCTGCTGGCCGAGCGTGGCGTTGACCTAAAGACACTACAGGCCGCCAACTGCGGTTTTGAAGTGACTGGCTGGAGTGAATTGCTGCGCAGCAAGTTCGCGGGCGCACCGCTGAAGAACATCGGCATCGGCCTACGCGGCCAGACGCCTCGTCTGGGTGAGTGCGTGATCACCGACAAAGGTGTGGAAGGCAGCCTGATTTATGCGCTGTCGGCGCAAATCCGCGAAGAGATCAATCAGTACGGTGCCTCAACCATCCTGATTGATCTGCTCCCCGGCAAAACACCTTCTGCCCTACAAAAAGCGCTCGAAAAACCTCGCGGCTCACGCTCCATGTCCAAGCATTTACACAGCCAGCTGGGGATTGATGGGGTGAAAGCCGCCTTGCTGCGAGAGCTGGCCCCGCGTGAAGCCTTCGACGACCCTGCTCAGTTGAGCATGGCTTTGAAAGCCCTGCCGCTCCAGCTCATCAAGGCTCGCCCGCTGGACGAAGCCATCAGTACCGCAGGCGGTGTAACCTTCGAAGCCATGGACCAGCGCCTGATGCTCAAGCAATTACCGGGCGTATTCTGCGCCGGCGAAATGCTCGACTGGGAAGCGCCCACCGGCGGCTACCTGCTCACAGCCTGCTTTGCCAGCGGCAAGGCAGCGGGGTTGGGGGTTCTGGAGTGGTTGAAGGAGACTCAACACAATTCCCCTGTGGGAGCTGGGCTTGCCCGCGATAGGGCTGGACTCGATCTAAAGTGAACCGCGTGCAGCCCTATCGCCGGCAAGCCCAGCTCCCACAGGTTCCCGGCCAGATGCACGACCGCACGGCGACGGACACAACACAATGATTCAGGACACCCCATGAACCTAGAAGAACTCACCCAACGCCTGCACCGCATCCGCGATCAAAATGACTGGAAGCAGTTTCACAGTCCGAAAAACCTGGCCATGGCTGCCAGTGTGGAAATGTCGGAGCTGGTCGAAATTTTTCAGTGGCTAACTGAAGACCAGTCCCGCCAGCTTGAGCCTGAGAAACTCGCACATGCTGGTCAGGAAGTGGGCGATATCATTCTTTATTTACTGCTGCTATGCAGCGAACTGGGAATCGACATGGACACGGTGGTCCGCAGCAAACTGGCCGACAGTGAACGCAGGTTCGCCAAATGAGTGATCGCCACTTCGATCAGCTGGCGACGCGCTTCGCCGAAAAAATCTACGGCGGTGCCAAGGGTGCAATCCGCCTCGCAGTACTTCAGGCGGATCTCACAGAAGCGCTGCCGGAACGTCCGTTGCGGGTGCTGGATATTGGCGCCGGGCTGGGCCACATGTCGTTATGGCTGGCAGAACGCGGTCATGACGTCACGCTTGCAGAACCGGCGGCGCCGATGCTTGAAGGGGCCCGCCAACGATTTGCCGACGCCGGCCAGGCCGCCACGTTCATTCAGGCGCCCTGGCAGGAGCTGTTGCACCAATTGCATGAACCTTACGACCTGGTGCTGTGCCACGCCGTACTGGAATGGCTGGCCGAACCCCATACGATCTTGCCGGTATTGCACAAACTGACCAAAGCCGATGGCTGGCTGTCCCTGGCGTTTTACAACCGCGACGCGTTGATCTACCGCAACCTGCTCAAGGGTCACTTCAAGAAAATGCGCAAGAACGACATGGCCGGCGAGAAACAAAGCCTGACGCCGCAACAACCACTTGATCCGCGTGAATTGGCAGCGCAACTTGAAGGCTTGTGGCGTGTCGAAACCCAAAGCGGTGTCAGAGTGTTTCACGACTACATGCCTGTGGAGTTTCAGGCACGAGCCGAACTGACGGACTTGCTGGAAATGGAACTGGCTCATCGTCGGCATCCTGCCTACGCCGGGCTGGGCCGCTACCTGCATTGGGTGTGCCGCCCACTCTGACTCGATAAGCGCCGGACTGATCACAGGCAGCCTGGCGTGAATGATCGCTGCTTCCTGTCTTCGAAGGCCACTTTGCGGAGGCCATGATGAAACGCCGCCTCGGATTGCTCACGCTGTTCCTCGGGCTGGCTGCCTGCCAGACCGATAACCCCTATCGCGCTGACTCCAGCCCTCTGCCACCGGCCCCCGCGCAAGCGGCTAATACGGTGGACATGAGCGCCTACCCTGCCCCGCCTCGCGACTACGGGCGCTATCGCAACTGGACGTGGCGCAATAACCAACTGCCACCCGGCTCAGCCTGGGCTGATTCAGCGCAAATCGCCGAGGCCGTTAGCAATGGCCTGGACCAACGAGGGCTGCGCCCGGCCCAAAACACCCAGCCCGCAGATCTCCAGGTCAGCGCGCAGACCCGGATGGAAGTCCGTACCCGGCAGGTTCGTGACGACTATTACGATCCTTACTACGGCGGCAGCGGCATCGGTTATGGCCACGGCCCGTATGGCAACCGCTATGGCGGTTATGCCAGCGTCCCCATCGTGCGGACTTATCAGGAACAGGTGGTGGTCGTCAGCATCAGCCTGTTTGACGCCCGCAATGGCCAGCCGGTGTGGAGCGCAAGCGCCGAGACACGAAACGGCAGCGATCAATCAGATCGGTCCAGCGCCCTGCGTCAGGCTGTGCAAAAAGCATTGAGCGCGTATCCTCCTTCCTGACATCTTCGGAGAACTGCCATGTTTCGCCGTCTCGCTCTACTGTCCCTGTTAGTGCTGCTCAGTGCCTGTCAAACCAACCAGATCAATCGTGATTTCGACGCCAGTCGTGACTTCGGCGGGTACCGAAGCTGGAGCTGGAAAGAGCCCGGTGTGCAGTATCAACCGGATGATCCACGGATCAAGAGCGACCTCACCGATCAGCGCATTCGCCAGTCGGTCGGCGAACAACTCGACCAGCACGGTTTACGCCTGGCCGCGTCGGGCGCACATTCAGACCTGAAAGTACAAGCCTGGCTAATCATGGAGAATCGTCAGCAACTGGTCAGCACCAATTACGGTGGCGGCTGGGGACCTTGGGGTGGCTACGGTTACTGGAACGCGCCAATGACCGAAACTCGCAGCGTGGACTACAAAGTGACGACCCTGCAGATCGACCTGTTTGACGGCAAAGACGGCAAGCTAGTCTGGCGTGGCAGCACTGAGCGCATCCTCAACCAGGACAATGCCCCCAATGCGCGCGAGACGGCGATTCGCCAAACAGTCGCGAAAATTCTGGAGCAGTATCCACCGCGTTGAGGCCGCGTTTTAGTTGCAGAGGGCTTGGCAATGCCGGCCCTTTTTAATAAAAACTCATCAAGAATAAGTACTCGTTACTTCAATGCGTTAAATCACATCCCTCCTCAAAACTGATAAAGCGTCAAAAAAAACATACTTACTGACATGACGTTACATCGCGGCAACCGAGTTCCTGAGGGACCGGATTCATCCGGGAAAGCGGTACTACTGGCGAAAAATGAGGGGGATTTCACTGGCCACTTCCCGGATGAATACGGTCCCACAAGATCCTTTTGATTCAGATGGTTATGGCGTGTTCTGAAAAAAGCCAACGTATTGGCGCTCACCGTCGACGTCAAGAAAACCCCACACTTCCTGGCCTCGACCAGAAAGAAAATACCCACTAGTCGTAAACACGATTAACACTATGTACATAACGCCAAAGTCTGACTACGGTAGTAAGAGGTCTTGGGGAACACATGACCTATACGAAAAATAATCGTATCGATAAGGCGTGAGTTGAATTCTCACAACGCTTTGTATTTCGCAGACAGGGAGTGGCGCGTGAACACGAATTCTTCAGTCAAGGTACTTGTCGTCGACCACCAGCCCTCAGTGGTGAGCGAGCTGAGCGAGTTTTTACAAAACAGTGGTTACGAGTGCTCTGCCAGTTACTCAAGCAAAGAAGCACTGGAACAGTTCCGCAACGATCCAGCGGTAGGCATCGTTTTGTGTGATCTGCACATGCCTAAATCCGATGGTGTGGAACTGGTGGAAGCGCTGAAACTGGTCGCCGGTAAAAAGCGCGTTTTCGAGACCATTGCGCTGACGGCCAACGACGACAAACAGGAAGTGATAAAAGCCTTGCGAGCGGGTGTTGCCGACTACTTTCAGAAACCAGTGAACCTGAACGAATTGCTGGAAGGCGTGCAACGGCAAGAGGCGGTGCTGCATGAACGGCAGAAAAGCTTCCGCCAACTGGGCGAGCTCAATGAAAAGCTGCGGTTTCTGGCGGCCTCCATCGATGATCTGTATGAAGACCTGGACCGGGTTCGTCCGTCTCCTGCCGCACCCAGCGCGGAGCAAGGCGCCGAGGAAGAGGTGGACCTTTCAGTGCTTTTTGCCCCACTCTCCCCTCGTCAGCAGGACGTAGCCCGACTCGTCGCCAAAGGTCATACCAACTACCAGATCGGCTGCAAGCTGGGCATTACCGAAAACACCGTAAAGCTCTACGTCTCGCAAGTGTTGCGCCTGACCCATATGCACAACCGCACACAACTGGCGCTGGCGATGTCACCGAGCGGAGCAAATCGCGTGCGAGATGCGGCTCACTAGATTCAGCTCAATCGACGGCATCAAATACCACTCGTGCCGTCTGGCCGCTTTCATCCAGCACGCTCAACTCATAACGGCCGAGCCGTGTCAGGGTTGGGCTGAAGCTGTCCTGATTCGCGGTGTCAGCCATTGGCACACCGTCGATAAACCACCAGCGACGACCGCTGCCCCCCAAGGTTGAGACGTTGAGCCGCAACACTTGCCGACTGCCAGCGGGCAAGCGCAGATGATCACCGTCACGCACGCCGACAATCGTCAGCGGCGGCGCAAGACTCAGCCCTTGCGGCGGGCACGTCGGGTCAACCTGGGGCAGACGCACTTCACGGCGTTCCGCACGGGCCAGCCACGGCTCCAGTGCAGCAGGCCACAAAATCAGCTCTCGCGGCCGTGCTCCGGGGCATCCGGCTGCAACCCTTAAACCCTGCGAGTTGACCCAGATTTTTTCCTGTTGACCCAATCCCAATGGCTGGTCGGTTGCCTGCAAGGTCGGTGGCGTGGTGCCGTCCAGGGTCCACGCAAACCGTTGTCTGCGGCAGTTGGGGTCACTCTTGCTCATGGGCTGGCCGAGCGGCCAGCAAATCGCCGCCACCCCAACGCTTGAAGGCACCGGCTGGATCGGAGCCGCGATCCCTCGCTGACTGTCGCGATTCGCCAGCACATCGTGAACCTGCAGCATCAATGGCGCAGCTGACGCGAGGCCAAACTGCCCCGGCACCGGCGTGCCGTCCGGGCGACCAATCCACACACCGACCACAAAGCGTGGCCCGACACCCACGGCCCATGCGTCCCGAAAACCGTAACTGGTCCCGGTTTTCCAGGCCAGTTGCGGACGTTGTACCAGTTCCGCATGCGGGTCCAGGTCCGGGCGTGCCTGACCACTGAGTATCTTGCGGATAATCCACGCTGCGCCCGGCGACATCATGGCCCGATCACGCAACGGGGCGTCGGGTTGCAGACGAATATCAGCACTGCGTCCAGCCCGGGCGAATGCGCTGTAACCGCCAACCAGGTCTTCCAGACGGCTGCCTACGCCGCCAAGGATCATCGCCAGATTCGGCTCGGCCAGCGGCGGCAAGGTCAACGGCACACCCCCGTTGCGCAACTCCGCCGCAAAACGCTTCGGCCCATAGGCTTCCAGCAGCTGTACTGCGGGCAAGTTCAGCGACATCGACAGCGCCGAACTGGCCGCCACCGCGCCACTGAAACCGGTGGCAAAGTTACCGGGGCGGTAGTTGCCATAGTGGCGTGGCACGTCCTGCATCAGGGATTCGGAATGGATCAGCCCGGCATCCATCGAAAGCCCGTACAGAAAGGGCTTGAGGGTAGAACCCGGCGAACGCAGAGCGCTGATCATGTCCACATGACCAAAACGCTTGGCATCGTTGATATCCACCGAGCCGACGTAGGCGCGTACAGCCATGTTTTGCGCCTCGACAACAAGAATCGCCGCCGACGTTCGCTCCGGCAAGCGAGCGCGCCAGCCCAGTAACAAATCCTCAAGGCGGCGTTGCAGAGCAGCATCCAGCGTGGTGCGAATCAAAGGAGGGCTGTGCGGACGATTCAAACGCCGCGCCAGTAGCGGCGCCAGACTTGGCTCCTGTCGTGGGGCCAGTAACAGCGGCTCCTCCAGCGCCTCGGCCACTGCGTTGTGCGGCCAGACCTGGAATTGCGCAAGACGCTTGAGCACTTTGTCCCGTGCCTCCTGCGCCCGTTGCGGATGGCGATCCGGGCGTAAGCGACTCGGTGCCTGTGGCAGCACAGCGAGCATCGCTGCTTCGGAGCGGGTCAGTTGCCGGGGCGATTTACCCAGATATGCCCAACTGGCCGCAGCGACACCCTGCAAGGTGCCGCCAAACGGCGCGCGATTGAGATAGAGGGTGAGAATTTCGTCCTTGGACAGGTGCCACTCCAACTGCATCGTGCGCCACAGTTGCCGCACTTTACCGGGCAAGGTTCGCGCATGCGGGTCGAGCAGCCGTGCCACCTGCATCGACAACGTGCTGCCCCCGGATACCACCCGTGCGCCCCTGAGGTTCTGCCATGTTGCTCTGACCAAAGACAGCGGATTGACCCCGGGGTGGCTGTAAAACCAGCGATCCTCATAAGTCAGCAACGCTTCGACGTAATAAGGCGAGACCTGATCGATCGACACCGGATAACGCCAGACGCCTTCGGCATCAGCAAAGCGCCACAACGGCGTACCGTCTTCGGCCAGTACTACACGCGCCAGATCATCCTTGGGTAATGGCAGCGGCCAGATACGGTCGGCGAGCCATAGTAGTGCGATGATCAATGCCAGCCCGGCGATGAACCCACACAGGCACTGTGTGACTAACCTGTGGGAGCGGTGCTTGCCCGCGATAAGGCTGGACGCGATTGACCTGATATCCGCGGCGTCCTTATCGCGGGCAAGCACCGCTCCCACAGGTTCCGTGGATCCCAAAGGTTGCGCAGGTCTCCGGCGCTTGAAGAAGCGTGACAATATTCCCGGTTTCAAGGCAAAACGCCTTTACACTTCGGGGAACTCGCCGCACCAATAGATAGCCAAAGCGAACAGTCGCCTTTAATCATGGCCCTCATCAGGACACACATATGCAGGTAGAAAGCTTTTTCGAATGGCTGGGCCAGGCGCTCGGCGCAGTAATTCGTTTTATCGTCGATGGACTGGAGTGGTTGTTCAATATCTTCGCCAACGCGGGTGGGAATTTTGTCGACGGTCTGTCCCGCACTCTGGGCATGGACACCTCGTTAATCAGCATTCTCGCGCTGATCGTCGGTTTGATGTTCCTGTACTCGGCCATTCGCGCCTTCATGCGCGCCTCGATCATCATGGGCATCATCTGGCTGGTGCTGGGCTTGTGGCTGCTGAGCTGGATTATTCATTGATGCGCCGCCCCTTGTGGAGCTGCCGAAGGCTGCGATAGCGGTGTGTCAGATAAGTCGCTTTCGCAGCCTTCGGCAGCTCCTACAGGGATTTGCGTCGTTACTTACCATTCACCACCATCTGCGCAGCCGCTTCGCCCAGAGCCTGCCAGTTCGGCCGATACATCGACTCCACCTGCGGTGGCGGTACACGATAGATACCCGGTGTGACGGCACGAGCCAGATACAACAAGTGCACCGTGTTATAGCCGTTCAGATCCAGCGCTGCCACGTAGCGATCACCTCGATACTCCTGATGTTTGATGCCCGCGTTCTCCATCGACTGACGCCACTCTTTCACTGACTCGCTGGCGTCTTCCAGGCTGGCTGCGCTTTGCGCCAGGTTCTGGTTTTCCAGCTCCAGACCAGCCGGGAGCAAATCTACAACCAGCGCATCCGGCACTCGCTGTTGAGCTTTGACCTCAATGTGCACCAGCAACAGCTGGCCGCTTTTCAGCGAATCAAGGTTGGCTGCCTCGCCGTCGAGCCCCAGGTATTCACGACGAATACTCAGGTTCTCCCCGCCTGCCACCGGTGCGCGGGTCGGATACCCCGACAGCGTCAGTTGTTGATACAACGTATCGCCGCCACGGTTTTGCACCGACAGGGGAGCAGCCAGCAGCGGACCATCGAGCTTGAGGCCCGGCTGTTCGTTACTCAACTCGCGGCTCTGGCCTCCGGCGCTGAGCGTCGCCGCCCATTTACCTTCCGGCTTGCCCAGCAGATCGCGGCCCGCAAGGAACAACGCGTTGCGCTCCTGCGTGGACAGATAGCGGCTCGCAGCCACTTCATCGGCGAGGGCAAACAGGCGTTGATCGCGCTTGTCAGCCGCCAGATTATTTTCCTCCAGCAGCGACAGGATCAACGCCTGATCACGCAGCGGGCTGCCGTAGTCAGCCAGCCACTCATTGCCTTTGCGCCCCGCTGCCAGGCCCGCCAACATGGCTTGGTCGGCGCGAGGTTTGTCGCCCATTTTCTCCAGCGCTACCGACAGCTGCACCAGCGGCAAACCGGAACGAGCTTCGGTGCGACGATCAAACAGGCTGCGCAACGCGCCAAGTGGTGCCTGTTGGCTACGGGCCAACACCAAACCGGCGTAAGCCTGCACGGCAAAACGCGTGTGCTCGGCGTTTTGGCTGTAGCTGACTTCGATCTGGTTACGCTCCTGCAAATAACGCAGCAGACGTTCACTGGCTTTTTTCAACGCATCAGGCGGGACCGCAAAGCCCTGATCGCGTGCACGCAGCAAGAAGTCAGTGACGTAGGCTGTCAGCCAATACTCTTCCTCGCCATCAGCGTTCCACAGCCCAAAGCTGCCGTTATGACGCTGCATACCCAACAGCCGCTCAATGCCCAACTCGACCTTTCGCTTGCGTACCGCATCGGTTTCGCCCTTGATGCCCAAACGCTTGAGCGTTGCAGCATCCGCGTACAGCGACGGATAAAGACCGCTGGCCGTCTGCTCCAGGCATCCATAGGGGTAGGCTTCCAGGGCACGAATCTGCTCACCCAGATTCAGCGGCGGTCGGCTCGACACCGACAGCATGGCTTCGCGACCGGCAGGTTCGAACGCATCGAGCGCGCCCTCTGGCAGGCTCCACGGCTCCTCGTTAAGCGTTGTGCGGTAATGCTTGAGCATCGCCGGGTAAACCGGGCGCACACCGATGGTCCACTCGCGGGAGAACGGCGGCAGGTTTTCGTCCGGTAGCACCAATCCATTCACCACGACTTTCAACTTGCCCTGCCCCAATCCGCCCTCGGCCCGCACCGGAATACGCAGCGTTGTACGTTGGCCCTGGGCCAGTTGCACGCTCTGATTGAGTTCGCTATTGGCGAGACTCAACTGACCTTCAGCAGTGGCTTGCACCGTCAGTTTCTGCGGTTGACCTGAGAGGTTCGACAGGTCCAGCGCCACCGTGGTCTGGTCACCGCCCGCGAGGAAACGCGGCGCCGACAGCTCGGCAATGATCGGCGCAGCGACCACGGTCTTCGCCTCAGCCATGCCATAGCGCTCATCGCTCCAGGCCTGAGCCATGATGCGCAGCTCGCCGTTGAAGTCCGGAATATCGACGCTGACTTCCCCTTCACCCTGGTCGTTCAGCGTCACCGGTGCGCTTTGCAGGGCCACAATCGTCACCGACGTGTCGGGGCGTTTGCCGCCCTTGGCCAGGGCGTCACCACCGAAGGCCATACTTGCCAGACGGTTGCGACCGGCTTCGATCAACTGGCCATACACATCCAGTTGATCCGCACCGTACTCTTTGCGGCCAAACAGGCTGGCGAACGGATCCGGCGTGGCATAACGAGTGATATTGAGGATGCCCACGTCCACCGCCGACACCAGCACATGCACCGCTTTGGGCACGCTGCCATCGGCATTTTTTGCAGCGACTTTGAGTTTCAGTGGCTGCTTGGGACGCATTTTTTCCGGCGCAGTCACTGTCAGCGCCAGCTTACGGGGCGAACGATCCAACGGAAGATGCAGCACGCCGACCGCGCGTTTGGGGGTGACGTTAGCCTTGCGCTCACCGGGACGAACCACCAGCGCACTCACGTACAGATCGTGACGTGTCCATTTTTTATCCAGCGGCACGTCATACGTTTTGCCCTCGGCAGGCACATCGATCTCCTGCCACCACAACGGCCCGTCACTGGACTCGACCAGCAGGTAACCCTTGCCTGCGGCGGGTGGCGTGACCGTAACCTTGGCAGTGTCGCCGTCGTTATAGCCGGGTTTATCCAGCGCCAGTTTGACCTGATCGGGACGCACCGCGCCGCCTTCAGCGTTGTCCTGCCAGCGATAGCCCGCCCAGAAACGCAGACTGCTGATCAACCCTGTTTGAGGGTCTTCGACCTCAACCCGATACGGGCCCGACTCCACAGGAAAGCTGACCTTGGCGGTCGAGCCCTGCTTGATGTTGATGGTTTCTTCGCTGAGGTTGAGGAATTTCTCGTTGAAGTGATAACTCCAGCCCTCGTTGTCCGAGTAATTCCAGTAATAGTCACGACGCTCGCGAACCAGTCGGACTTTGACGTTATCGGCCGCCAGCTTGTTACCCGCGTAGTCAGCTACCAGCACTTCGAACTCAACCGGGCCGTCGCCATCGGTCTGGGGCATGCCGTCGGTTTCATCGTATTCATCGTTGCTGCCTGTGCTGCTGCCGAACAACGGACGCAACCCCGGCATCTGCTCGGCAGGCCATACCGGCTGCACCAGACGCCGGGTGATCGGGCGGCCACCCGACTCTTGCAGGCTGGCCTGGAGGATCAACTGCACCGGCGACCTGGCGTTCGCCCATTTGCTCTCCACCTCCAGACTCAGCTTGCCCTGTGCGTCCAGCGTGCTGGCTTCGATCTCCAGGTCCTGCTTGAGCTCCTGCTCAGTGATCGAGCCAAACTGATAGCCAGGCAAACCAGGCACCGCTTCACGCAACGGTCTGACATACAACAGGCCGATCAGGTTATTGCCGGATGCCGGGGCGCCGTACAAATAACGACCGGTAACATCGAACACCGCGTTATCGGTGGTAGCGATGGGTGTTTCACTGCCTTTGATTTCCAGCGCCAACCGTTCCGGCAGGAAGTCCTCAACCTGAAACTCATAGAGCTGGGGTTTGCCATCACCCAGATCAAATACCAGTTGCCAGCGCCCGGTGGGCGCCTCATCCGCCAACTGCAGTTGATATTGATACAAGCCGGACGTGTCTGCTTCCCAGACAAACTTACGGCTGATTTGCTCGTCGGGGCGACGCACTTCGATCGTAATCGGTTGCGGCTTCACAGGCTTACCATCGTTATCGCGCAGCAACCCATTGAGCAGCACGGTTTCACCGGGACGATACAAATCCCGCGGACCAAAAATGAAGAACTGCAACGGGTGCGCCCGGGGTCCGGTGATGTCGAACTCGGCCAGATCAAGCGCCGAGCTGTCCAGACGCAGCATGCTGGTCTGCTCATCTTTGTGCGCCAGGAGCACCGCCGCCTTGGCCGGTAACGGCAACTCGGCATGACCTGCCGAGTCAGTTTTCGCTTGCCCCACTACTTTGCCATTGCTGTCGTAAAGCTCCAGCTCTACGCCGCTAAGGGCTTTGCCACCCTCAAGCGCCTGGGTAAAAGCATCCAGACGATTGGCATAGCGGTGCACCGACAAACCGATGTCGCTCAAGGTAAACAGCGTGGCGGGGATGGAATAGTTGTAAGTCCCGGAAGCACGCATCACGGCGAGGTAGACACCCGGGCCTTGCAGCGCTTTGATCCCGGCGATCGGCAATAACAGCGTTTCCCGGGTGTTACGCGCCGGGTTCAGGTCGAAGCGGCCTTCGTAAACCAGATCGGCCTTATCCAGCAACTCTTTGGACTCGTAATACTCAATGCTCGATGCACCGCGCCAGTTGCCGAGAAAAGCTGGCAACGCGTCGGGTTTAACCCGGAAGAACTCGACATTGACCTTGTCGACGTTCAGCGCGATCACTGGCAAGCCTTCAGCCAGACGCGTCGGCAGCAAACTGCCGCGGCTGGCGAAGCCCACAGTAGGTTGCAGGTCGGAGGTTTCCAGACGGCTGATGAATTCAGCCGCCAGTGTGGCCTTGTTGACGCCGATCAGTCCGGCATCAACCGTGAGAACCAGTTTGCGCTTGGGTTCCAGATGGCGCAGACGGAGTTCCATGAGGTTATCGGACAGCTCCCATGCGCCGTCCACTTTGCCGCTCTTGCTGTCGACCAGATGCAGTTTTTCCGCGAATTTCTGTTCAGGGTCCAGAGGAACGGAAAAACTCACCGACAAGGTGCTCGCACCGTCCAGCTGAATCTCCGCAACGTCCACGATGGTCAGGTCGCGACCTTCGTACCGCTTGCTCAACGCAGGAAGGTCCACTGCAGGCTTGGGCTTGCTTGACTCCACGGCCACAGGCTGTGTGGCGGGCGCGGGTTTATCCGGGGTGGAAGAATCACAAGCACTCAGCAGCGCAAGCGCGCAGGCCAGAAACAATCCTTTGTTAAACATGGGGCACTCATCGGCGGCAGGTTGAGAGAAGGTCACTATATAGCAGGCACATGACCGAGCATGTCAGGCCGCGAAAATAGACACCCGCTTTGAGACTTTGTTCTCAGAGGACTGCGTAGGAAAAGTGGACATTAATCGTAGGGCGGTCACAGGTTTCAATGTGGGAGTGGTGCTTGCCCGCGAGAGGGTTGCACGAGGTGATTCAGGCCTGACGCCTCGCGAACAAGTTCGCTCCTACCGGTAAGCGCCGTGTCGTCAACATCAGGACCAAGCGCCCAACTTTTGCGGTCCAGTTCACTCTACAATACCCGCCTTGCACGGGAGCCTTCATGTCCAACCTGCTCAACGACTGGCGCGACCGCGCAACCCACCGCCGCGTCTGGGCGTTGGCTGCGCCGATGATCCTGTCGAACATTTCCGTTCCGTTAGTGGCGCTGGTCGACAGCGCGGTGATTGGCCATCTGCCCCACGCCCATCAACTGGGTGCCGTGGCGGTTGGCGCAACCCTCTACACCTTCCTCGCCTGGACCATGGGTTTCCTGCGCATGGGCACCACGGGCTTTGCATCCCAGGCCGCCGGACGCAACGATGGTTCCGCCCTGCGTCAAATCCTGCTGCAAGGCTTGTTACTGGCGATGGGGCTGGCGCTATTGCTAGGCGTGATCGGCTTGCCGTTCAGCCACATGGCGCTGAACCTGATGCAACCCTCCAGTGACCTGCAACAGCTGACTGAGGCGTTTTTCCATACCAGACTCCTCGGACTGCCCGCCGCACTGGCCGGTTATGCCTTGGTCGGCTGGTTTCTCGGTACGCAGAACGCACGTGCGCCGCTGATGATTCTGCTCACCACCAATCTGGTCAACATCGCCCTGAACCTGTGGTTCGTGCTTGGCCTGGACTGGGGCGTCGTCGGCTCGGCACGCGCGTCGGTCATTGCCGAGTGGACCGGTGCGCTGCTCGGCCTGGCATTGACCCGCAAAACTCTCCTGGCCTGGCCCGGCCAGATGTTCTGGGCCGCCCTGAAGCGCTGGGAAAACTGGAGGCCGCTGCTGGCGGTGAACCGCGACATCTTCATCCGCAGTCTGGTGCTGCAATCGGTGTTTTTCCTGATCACCGTACAAGGCGCGCGACTCGGCGACGCGACAGTGGCGGCCAACGCATTGCTGCTCAACGGCCTGCTGCTTACCGCTCATGCCCTGGACGGGCTGGCCCATGCAGTCGAGGCTCTCTGCGGACATGCCATCGGGGCGAAAAACCGGATTGCCTTACGCCGCTCATTGACCGTCGCCGGTGGTTGGTCGTTGATTGCGAGTGTCGCGTTCGCCTTGCTGTTCCTGGTGGCAGGGCATTTGTTTATCAGCCTGCAAACCGACATTGTCGAAGTGCGCGAAACAGCCTTCATCTATTTGCCCTATCTGGCAGCATTGCCCTTACTGGCGGTCTGGAGCTACTTGCTCGACGGCCTGTTCATCGGTGCCACCCGGGCCCGTGAAATGCGTAACACCATGCTGGTGAATATGGTCCTGGTGGCGCCTTTCGCTTATGCAATGCAGGGCTTGGGCAACCACGGGCTATGGCTGACGCTCTTGCTGTTCATGCTGCTACGGGCTTTGACTCTGGGATTCGTTACTTGGCGGCTGAGCAAGAGCGGTGCGTGGTTCAACGCTCCGGTTCAGCATCAGGCTCAGTAGGCGTCGCCAGCAGGATTTGCGGACTGCTCAGTTTCAACCCCTCAGCGTTGATGCTCAGGGTGCTGTCGCCAACGGTGAAGGACAGCTCGCAGCCCTCCTGATAATTGATCCGAGAGCCGCCTTCGACTTGAATCCATGACTCGCCGCCTGTAGCTGCCAAGGGGTTCAGGTTCACCTCAAGCCGATGCGGCGGCGTTCGTGGCTGAGGCGGGTCAGCGATGACGTCGGTCGATTGCCAGACACAGGCGCTGATCACCGGCTGGTCCATGTCCCCGTCGGTGAAACTCACAACGACCTGCATGCCGCCACGCAGAACTGTACTCAGGTGCGAAACCACCGGTAACCAACAATTGCCACACGCCGAGGCTTGCCCCGGATATCCCCAGTCGAATTGCACATTAATTCGCCCTTGAGCGTCAGGGCTGACGGGCTGATCAGCGATACCAACGACATAGGCACACTGGATGGTCGCGACGAAGGCTCTGGCCCGCGGCGGAGGTTTGAAGCCCGCCTCCCAGGGTGCGACCTGAAACTGATTGACGTACATACTCTTCTCGGGCGCGACGAGGTTGTGCAACTGCCGGGTATCGAAACCACGATGCACGACGTGAGTCACCAGCCATAGATGATTCAAGCCTTCCTCCGGATGCCCTTTGAGTGGCAATAAATGCCCGGACGAGACAAACGACAAGGTGCTTTCGCCCTCTCCTTTCTGACGGGTATGGTCGGAGGGATCATCGCCTCCCGGCGTCAGGACGAAGCGCGTGACGCCAGCCTGCATCGGCACCTGCTGAAAAATGGCCGCAGAGGTCCGGCGAAAAACCCGCAAACCATCGCCGAACACCAGTTCATGGTCTTTGCGGGAATGATGGAAATGGAAGTGGATGCCCTCTTCCGCACACAACCGCTGCACCAGTTGCAGATCGGACTCACGGTATTGCGAACAGAAATCACGCTTGCGGTACTCGACCCGGAGGTCGAAGCGATAACTGCCCTCCCGAATACCATGCTCCAGTAACACCTGCCCGATGATCTGCGGCGCGCTCATGTGTTGGAACACCCTAGGCGCGTAACGCTGGGCCAGGCAGGCCAGTCGTGGCCCGATAGACAATCTGTAACACGCCGGCCCAGGCTTGTAGTGGCTGCGCACGACACTGTGAATCTGCCCGTGAATGCCTGTTTTCTGACCCTGAAAACTTAAAAAGGCGACGCGATACATCAGCCCCTGCTGATCCAGATGCGGCTCGTCGATCAGTACTTCCAGCTCAAAGACAAAAGCCTCGCTGATGGCTTCCGTTCCCGTAAACGACAACACCTGCAACCCTCGGAACAGAGGGAGGATGTCCAGATTAAAGTGATGAGCGACAGCTGGGCCGGGCATGGAGGTGTTCTCTACAGGGACGCGGCCGTGGATTCTGGCCGAGAAGAACCCTCGGGTAGAGAGCGAAACGAAGAATAGGACGTTGCCTACAGAGGATTAGGAAAGCGGAGCAGAGAAGGAGACCTAAGCTGGAAAGCAATCCCCGCACCACACATCTGACCTGTAGGAGCTGCCGCAGGCTGCGATCGCGGTGTGTCAGGATCAATGCTTCGCAGCCTTCGGCAGCTCCTACAGAAAATGCATTTCAGTCCAGTATCTTGCATGTTGTTGATGAGCGTGAACTTGTTGGCGAGACGTCATACCTGTGTACACAGGTATGAAGCTTCGCCAACAAGTTGGCTCCTACCGGTCCAGCGCGGTGTCATACATCAAGAAGACAGGTAAGAAGACCGTGTCAGCCCCAATCGCAGCGCGTCCAGGAAGTAGGTGCGTTCACGTGGGGTGATTTTGGCGCTGGCAACTTTGTCCCGGTAATGGGTCATCAGTTCTTCCGGCGACAAGTGCACATAACGCAGCATGTCTTCGATGGTGTCGTGGGTTTCGATGCCCGCGGAGTAAACGCTGCCATCCGGATTCTGGTAGATGTTCACCGAATCGGTATCGCCGAACAGGTTGTGCATGTCGCCCAGAATTTCCTGATAAGCACCGACCAGGAACACACCCAGCAAGTAGTCTTCACCTTCATTCAGGCCGTGCACCGGCAGGCTGGTTTCAATGCTTTGCTCGTCCACGTATTGATTGATCTTGCCGTCGGAGTCGCAAGTCAGATCCTGCAAAACAGCACGACGCAGCGGCTCTTCGTTCAAGCGATGCAATGGGATGATCGGCAGCACCTGATCAATGGCCCAGGTGTCCGGCAGGCTCTGGAAGACCGAGAAGTTGCAGATGTACTTGTCGGCGAGCTTGTCATTGAGTTCATCCAGCACCTGACGATGAGAGCGTTGGCGCGCTTTCAACGAGTTATGCAAACGACGGCAAACAGCGAAGTAGCACTGCTCACCCAGAGCTTTTTGCGACAGGGAGATTTTGCCATCGGCGTACTGGGTCGCGATGTCGCTCATGTAGTGAGTAGCGCGCCAGTAGGTCTCGGTGACCATTTCGATATCGGTCGGGCCGAGCAGGTCAACCAGCCATTGCAGCGTTTCCGGCAGGCTTTCCTTGTCCTCGATCACCGGCACTTCGTCGTTGTGCTTTTCGACGTCGGTGACTTGCACGACCAGCATCGCGTGGTGCGCGGTCAACGAACGGCCACTTTCCGAAAAAATGTGCGGGTGCGGCAGGCCCTGCGCGTCGCAGAACTCTTTCAGCATGCCCACTACCACACCGGCGTAATCGTCCATGTCGTAGTTGATGGAACTGGCGTTGCGCGAGTGAGTGCCGTCGTAATCGACACCCAGGCCGCCGCCCACGTCGATGTGATCCACTGGCAGACCGAGATTGCGCAGTTCGCCGTAGTAACGAATCGCTTCCTTGAAGCCGTGCTGATAATCCGCCAGGTTGGCGATCTGCGAGCCCATGTGAAAGTGCAGCAGGCGAATGCCCTGATCCAGACCTGCCTTGCGGAAGCGCTCGACCACCGAAAGCAATTGCGCCGCAGACAGACCAAACTTGGATTTCTCGCCGCCCGTGTCCGCCCATTTGCTGGACGCCAGAGAGGACAGGCGCACGCGCAAACCTACTTGTGGCTCGACCTTGAGTTCGGCAGCTTCTTCGATGACCAGCTCAACTTCGGATTCTTTCTCGATCACGATGAACACGTTGTGACCCAGCTTCTGGCCCATCAGCGCCAGACGGATGAACTCGCGATCCTTGTACCCGTTGCACACGATGGTCCCGCCTTTCGGGGCCAGCGCCAGCACGGCCATCAGCTCAGGCTTGGAACCGGCCTCAAGACCGATCGATACGTTCTGGGTGGCGATAATGTTCTCCACCACCGCTTCCTGCTGGTTGACCTTGATCGGGTACAACGCGGTGTACTGGCTCTGGTACTCCAGACGCGCAATGTTGGCGTCGAAAGCACCCGTCAACTGACGCACACGGTCTTGCAGAATGTCGGGGAAGCGCACCAGCAGCGGCAGGCTCAGCCCGCTCTTGCGCAAATCGTCGACTTGCTCGTAAAGATCGATAGGCGAACTGCCCGGCCCGTTGGGACGAACTTCAACACGACCTGCTTCATTGATCGCGAAATAACCAGCGCCCCAATGGCGGATACCATAGACGCTGCGGCTGTCCGCAACGGTCCATTGGCTGCCATCGTCTTTACGTGTGCGTCGTACGGACATCGAAGTCCCCTATAAAAAAGTCAGGTAGCGCCAGCCGTAAGCGGGCTGGGCGCAGTGTAAAGAGTGCAAGTGACGGTTTGGTGCCAGGCACTGATGGAGAATAGACCCGCGATGCAAGCCAGAGTTTGCATGCGGTCCGCCGTACCATCAGCCGCCGGATTTTTTCGCCTTGAAGCCCTGCTTGATCAGCTCGGCCAGCAGCAACTCGACGTGATCGCCCTGAATCTCGATCACCCCGTCCTTGAGCGCTCCGCCGGTGCCGCATCGTTGCTTGAGGGTTTTGGCAAGATCCTTGAGGCCGTCTTCAGGCAAGGGCACGCCGGTAATAGTCGTTACCGTTTTACCGCCACGGCCTTTGCTTTCGCGGCGCACACGGGCGATACCATCCCCTTCGGGAATAAGCGTCTGTTTGCAGATGCAGGCATCAACGGGCTGACGACAGTCGGGACAATGCCGTCCCGCGTCGGTGGAAAATACCAGGCCACCCAGGGCGGCGAAGGATGAGGCTTTTTTAGCCACCGCAAATCCTCTTGTTGAGGACTGAAGATTGGTCGACATCAATAATAGTCGGCCGCGAAGCCCCACTCAGGCAGGGGCAGCGCAACTGGACGGAACATCCGGCCAGCTTGAAAAGGTCGCGCAGTGTAACGGCAAACAGCCCCGTTGCTAAGGGCCAATGTGCGCCAATTTACTCAACATTTGCGACGTTGGGGATGGCTCGCCATCTAAGTGATCACTGCGTCATGTGGGAGATTCTATGTTTGCCTGCTGGCGCGATTCCATGTGGGAGCGAATTTATTCGCGAAGGCGCCAGTACATCCGCAGCCTATGTATCGACCGAAATACCGCTTTCCCGAATGAATTCGGTCCCACACAGGTCCATCATGAGCCCGAGTTAATGGTCAGGCTGTGAGCACGCGTAGCTCCCAGATACCGCTTCAACGCCGCCACCGAGTCCGGGCAATAAGGCATATGTTCAGTTTCGCGCAAGGCCTCATCCACAGGAATGAAGCGCGCCTCCAGCACCTCTTCAGGCTGCAGCGTCAAAGGCCCGTTCCAGACCGCCGAGAACACCGCACACCACAGCCGGTTGCCCGGTTGGTCGAAGAAGAAATGCTCATGCTCGGCAAGAGGCACACCGCTGACGCCCAATTCCTCGGCCAACTCCCGCGCAGCCGATTCGGCGTAGCTCTCGTCTGCTTGCACCATGCCGCCCGCTGCCACATCCCAGTAACCGGGATAGATGGCTTTGCTCAGCGTGCGGCGATGCACGCACAACTCGCCCGCGGAATTGAACAGCAGAATATAAGTGCCACGGCCGATCAGCCCGGCTTCGCGTAGTTGCGAGCGGACCATGCCCCCGAGCGGCTGGTCCAGCTCATCAACCCAGGCGATCAGTTCAGCGTCCGAGGCGGCGCGGTGCGCAGCCTCGGTGGTTGAGAACGACATCAATCAGCCCTGCGACAGCAATTGACGAAGGTCGATCACAGCGGCGTTGGCGCGGGAAATATAGTTGGCCATGACCAACGAGTGGTTAGCCAAAACGCCGAACGCGCTGCCGTTGAGCACCATCGGGCTCCACAGCGGTTCTTGCGAAGCTTCCAGCTCGCGAATGATCTGACGCACGCTGACGGTGGCGTTTTTCTTGGCCAGTACGTCGGCGAAGTCGACTTCGATGGCGCGCAGCAAGTGCGACAGCGCCCAAG
Organism: Pseudomonas viridiflava; assembly: GCF_900602065.1. Taxonomy (GTDB): domain Bacteria; phylum Pseudomonadota; class Gammaproteobacteria; order Pseudomonadales; family Pseudomonadaceae; genus Aquipseudomonas. Next base: position 278,000 of record NZ_UWFN01000095.1, read on the forward strand.
CCTGACCGCGTGCTTCATAGAACACGTTGTCGATTTCCAGCCATGGTGTCTCAACGATCTCCTCATCAACCTGCGGCACTTCGCCCGGCTTTACCGCCACCACCGCTTCGGTTTTCAGGGTGCTGTTGAGTTTCACACGGCCAACGCTGGCCGAAAGACGCTGCGACAGCGAACCCAGACGGGTATTAACGTCGCCCAGCCAGTTGCTGAGATTGTCAGCACGCGCATAGAACAGCGCAGTCTTTGAGTTCGGGTCAGACAGACGCGCTTCATAGCGATTCAGCGCCGCAATGCCTTCGCGATACTGAGACTCGCTGGAAGGGAGAACCCAGCTGTTGTTGCTGAAGTTGAACAACGGCTCAGCGCGGGCCAAGTCACCGTCTTCAGCCGATTGTGATTGCGAGCGAGAGAAATCCTTACGCAAGGCACGGCTCAAATCCCGCACCTGGAACATTACGCCGTATTCCCAGCTAGGAATATTGTCCAGCCACAAGCCTGGCGGCATGCGGTCGTTGGACAGATAACCACCGCGCTTGTCGAGCAGCGTGCCTACGACGGTTTTCAGGGTTTCAACAGTGGTGTAACCAATCACCATCTGCTTGCCTTCACGCTCGGCCGCAGCCTGAGCATTTTGCTGGACGGGGAACAACGCCGGTTCACTGCTCCAGTACCAGCCGATCAGCAATGTGACCACCAGGTAAATCGCGACCACGGCACCCAGCGCACGGCTGTAAAACAGCCCGCCCAGATAACCACGGCGCTTGACCGAAGCCGGTTCATCGACGCGCTCTTTTGCGCTGCCTGCGCGGTTCTTCCAATCCAGCATGGCTATGTCCTTTCAATCACGGGGTTCAGTGCTCTGACCGCAACCTTACAGCAAGGTGCCTTTTGCAGGTATGTCGAGGTGGGAGGTTTTGTTGAGGATGTCTCAAGAGTTCAGGTCTGACGCACCACAGTCTCCCGGCAAATACAGAATCTGTAGGAGCTGCCGAAGGCTGCGAAAGCAATCTTCCTGAAACACCGCCATCGCAGCCTTCGGCAGCTCCTACAGGGGTTGGTGTTTGCCGCACTCGAAACGACCACAACAAAAGCAGAAGCGCCCTACAACATTGATGATTGACCCAGAACAGCTGCGCTCTGACCATTCTGTCATTAGCTAACACCACAGCAGAAAGCAAGATTAAGGCACGTCATGCCCCTAACTGAGAAAGAACTGATAGAACGCGATGCCAAACGGAATATAGGTGAGGAATTATTGGCAGCAATACAGGACATAAAATCCCATCGCTTTGGAGGGGTTCATCTGAATCGCCAAACGTTAACACCCACCTGTAGGAGCTCACGAGCAACGCGAGGCAGCGATGGCATTGTGTCTGACACACCGCAGTCGCCCGGCAAACACAGAATCTGTAGGAGCTGCCGAAGGCTGCGAAAGCAATCTTCCTGAAACACCGCCATCGCAGCCTTCGGCAGCTCCTACAGGGGTTGGTGTTGTTGCCTATTAAACAACCACAACAAAACCAGAAACGTCCTACAGCATTGGCCATTGACCCAAAACGGCTGCTCTTTGATCATTCCCGCCCTGAGCCTAAGAACTCTGACAACCGTACACCCGCCACGATAGACAGCGGTTATTTTGCGCCTGCGCTAAGGTCACTTAGCGCAGACGTTTTATGCATCTGCACGTCTGTTATGTCGGGAGTCGGCTAATAAAAGACCCTTCGGGGGAATATGCCGGCACTGGTTGTTGGTGTTCTTAGCTCCCGACGCCTTCAGTTAAAACAAGGACAGACAGCATGGACACGCCTTTCGAACCCCTGCGCTTTACCCGCCAGAAGCAGCACCTGCACGCTCTGATCATGGAGCAACAAGCGTGGTTCTGCGCACGCGATCTGGGCCGCTTGATGGGCCTGTTCCTTGAAAACCGTCTGGTCCGCAAGCTCGACCCCGACCAACGCTGCACCTTGAATCTGCAGTACTACGGCGAAGCGCAGGAAATGCTCATGGTCAGCGAGTCTGCGGCATATGCCTTGCTGGTCCACCACCATCACCCTGCCAACAACCAGTTGCGCCAGTGGATCACCCACGAAGTCATGCCCGCCCTGCTCGCCGCGCCCATTCATTCACACCACAACAGCCCAACCCCCGCCCGACTGGAGTGGCAGGGCGGCGAGTTGAGCGTGATTCATTGGCAGAATGAACCGTGGATCCGGCTGCGGGACATGCCGAGCTTGTTGCCAGGGCGAGAGGGGTTGCCCGCAAAAAAAGAGAAATGGGAGGCATAGCTGGACGCTGAACTCGACTTGGCGCTCTGTTTGGGGCGATCTGAGAGGCAGAACCATCCAGTCATCGAATAGTTGCCAATTATTTGACTTAGGGCACGTTTGCGTTGGAGAGTAGGTGGTAGCATAGCGCCAGCAGTGATCCACCAGAGAACACACACGTAGCCCGATATGACCGAGCCAGCAGATCCAAGTCGCGATCGTCTCAAACATCATTTCGCTCAGCGCGTCATTCATCAGGCACGTCAGATTCTTGAGGCTTGGCAGCGACTGCAGCAAGGCGAATGGTCTGCGGCGGATATGGCGGAATTTCAGGACGCCAACCAGCGTTTGCTGCGCTTCGCCGAGCGTTTTGAACAGACCGAGCATATCGAGCTGGCGCAAGCCATCAATACGTCGCTGGAAGGGGTCGAGGCTAATCGCGGTCGTCTAAGCAGCGCCTTGATCACTGAACTCAACGGTTTGATGCAGCGTTTGTCGCGTACCGGGCTACGTCATGGTGACCGATTCGAACAAACCGCCCTGCCGCCTCTGCGCAAGCCTATTTATATCGCTCTGCAGGATTTTGATCGCGCCGAGCGTCTGACCAAGCAGCTTGAGTTTTTCGGCCTGTTCGCTCAGGCCGTCAATGGGCTGGCTCATTTCCAGGCCGCCATGGCTCATCGTCACCCGGCAGCTATCGTGATCGATGTGGACTTCTGCGGCCCGGGCGAAGGCCTGAAGTTGGCGGCAGGGGTTCAGCAAGGCCTTGAGCAGAAATTGCCGCTGCTGTTCTTCAGTCATCATGAAACCGATACCCCTACCCGACTCGCTGCAGTGCGCGCCGGGGGCGAAGAGTTTTTGACCGGCACGCTGGAAGCGTCGAGCCTGCTGGAAAAAATAGAAATCCTCACCTGCGTGGCGCAATACGAGCCTTATAAGGTGCTGATTATTGATGACTCGCGCGCGCAGGCCTTACACACCGAGCGATTGCTGAACAGCGCCGGGATCGTGACTCGTACGTTGCTGGATCCGATCCAGGCCATGGCCGAACTCGCTGACTTCCAGCCGGACCTGATCATCCTTGATATGTACATGCCGGGCTGCACCGGTACCGAGCTGGCCAAGGTCATCCGCCACAACGACCGTTATGTCAGTGTGCCGATCATTTACCTGTCTGCCGAAGACGATCTGGACAAGCAGCTGGATGCGATGAGCGAAGGTGGCGATGACTTCCTGACCAAGCCGATCAAGCCGCGCCATCTGATTACCACTGTACGCAACCGTGCTGCACGAGCTCGCAACCTCAAGGCGCGTATGGTTCGTGACAGCCTGACCGGCCTGTATAACCACACGCATATCCTGCAATTGCTGGAAGACTGCAGCTTCCGCGCGCGCCGGGAAAATCAGCGTCTGTGCTTCGCGATGCTCGACATTGACCATTTCAAGAAGGTCAATGACAGCCACGGCCATCCCATGGGCGACCGGGTGATCAAGAGCCTCGCGCTGTTCCTCAAGCAACGGCTACGCAAAACCGACTACATCGGGCGTTATGGCGGAGAAGAATTCGCCATCGTGATGCCTGATACCGATATCCATAGTGCCCACTTGGTGCTGGATGAAATCCGCCGCCGCTTCGCCGAGATCCACTATCCCGCACAACCGGCGGACCTGTTCTGCACCTTTAGTGCCGGGGTGGTGGAAATGAGTGATAAAGACGACAGCCTGCTACTGGCCTCCCGCGCCGACGAAGCGCTGTATCGCGCCAAACATGCAGGGCGCAATCATGTGTTTCTTGAACATGATGCGAAGCAGAGCTCGCTGTTGTTGGCCAGCAGGGCTGACAAGGCCTGAGTTATTTACCGGGCGAGCGCAAGGCTGGCAGGACCGAATTCATTCGGGAGGACGGTATTTCTGACGACAAATTTTCTGCGGACGTGCCGGCCCCTTCGCGAATGAATTCGCTCCTACAGAAAATCGCATCCATCCAGTCAATTGTGCGGTGATTGCTAATCGCTCGGAAACCCCCACTTACAAACCCCATTCCTGCACGCTGCGAAACACTCCGCTATCATGCGCAAACTTTTGCGACTCGAGACTGCCATGCGCCGCTTGTTATGCCTGCTGCTGTTGATCCTCGCCCTGCCTGCAACCGGCGCGGGCCTGCTGGACAGCCGACCCAATGCCACACTCGGTGGCGCGGCGCTGGATAACAGCAAGGATTTCCTGCCCGTTCGTCAGGCTTTTCAACTGAATCTGATCGACACCACTCCCGAATCGATCAAGCTGCGTTTCGTCGCCACCGAAGGCTATTACCTTTATCGCCACCGTTTTCAGTTCCGCACCGAACCCGCCGACATTGGCCTGGGCGCTGCGCAATTGCCGGATGGCGAGAAGAAGCATGACGAGTACTTTGGCGATGTAGAGGTCTACCACGGCATCCTCGACATCGACTTACCGCGTAAACCGGGCGACAACCGACCGTTCACACTGGTCGTGACCTATCAGGGCTGCGCAGACAAAGGCTTGTGTTATCCGCCCGAAACCGAGCGGCTGACGATTGGTGAGCCCGCGGCGGCTGCCACGGCTGCACTTTCATCCCCCACCACTGCGACCAGTCCCGGCTGGAGCTGGAAAGAGCTGGCGCTGTTCTTCCTCGCCGGTATCGGCCTGACCTTCACCCCTTGCGTACTGCCCATGTTGCCGATTCTTTCCGGCGTGGTGTTGCGCGGCCAGGTCGGCGGGTTACGCGGCTTGAGCCTTTCACTCGCCTACGTGCTACCGATGGCGATCAGCTTTGCGGCGCTGGGTGCGCTGATGGGCATGTTCGGCGCGGGCCTTAACTTACAGGCACGTCTGCAATCCGCCTGGGTGCTGGTGCCGTTTTCGCTGTTCTTTGTCATCTTTGCGATCGCAATGTTCGGCGCTTTCGAATTACGTCTGCCCCAAGCCCTCAGTAACCGACTGGACCGCATTGCTGGCAAGACCGAAGGCGGCTCGTTGTGGGGCGCGGCGGTGCTGGGCGTGGTTTCCAGCCTGCTGGTTTCACCCTGCGTGTCTGCACCGCTGGCCGGTGCGCTGCTTTATATAAGTGCCAGCGGCGATGCGCTGGGCGGCGCGTTGAAGCTTTTCGCGCTGGGCCTGGGTATGGGCGCACCACTGCTGTTGGTCGCCACTGGCGGCGCAACCTGGCTACCGAAAAGCGGCCCATGGTTGGTCACGGTTAAAAACGCTATCGGCGTGTTGCTGCTGGGTTTGGCTATCGCCTTGCTCAGCCGCGTACTGCCGGGTCAGATCACTTTACTGCTGACCGGTCTGCTAGCTGCGGGTGTCGCCTTGTTCCTCGGTGCGCTGGAGTTTGGTCCAAAAAATACCCGCCAACGGCTGGCGCAACTGCTGGGTCTGTTTTTACTGGTCTATGCTCTGACCTGCTGGTTCGGCGCCTGGAGTGGCCAGACCGATCCGACTCGCCCCCTTGGCCGATCACAAGCGGCACTCGACAACAGTGGAGTCGCGCAGGTAAATAAAACCGAGTGGCAGACCATCACCAGCGGTGCCGAGCTGGACCGGGTGCTTGGCGAAGCAAAAAATGCAGGCCAGCCGTTGATGCTGGATTGGTACGCCGACTGGTGCATCAGTTGCAAGGTGATCGAACATGAAGTTCTGCCTGACCCCGGCGTGATCAGCCAGCTTGAAGGCTACCGCCTGATACGTTTCGACATGACCGACAGCAACGCCGAACAACGTGCCCTGCTGGATCGCTATAAGTTGTTTGGCCCGCCTGCACTGCTGATTTTCGGCAAAAATGGCGACGAGCGCAGCGATGTTCGTGTCGTCGGCGAAATCGACGCGAAAAGCCTGATAGAGCGGTTGATTAGAGCAAATGACCAAATCTAGCCAATGAGTCACAAACTTTTCGCGAACTTCGGTAATCGTGCCAGCTATTGCAGTTAACTGGACAGTACAAGGATGTTTGCGGCATAGTCGCCGGGCTTTGATGCTCGCAACCATAACAAGGAACATCCGATGGCGACTCTTCTGGTACTGCATGGCCCCAACCTGAACCTGCTGGGCACCCGCGAACCGGGTATCTACGGCGCAGTTACCCTGGCTCAGATCAATCAGGATCTGGAAACAAGGGCTCGCGAAGCCGGCCACCATCTGATGTACCTGCAAAGCAATGCCGAGTACGAATTGATTGACCGGATCCACGCTGCACGCGATGAAGGCGTGGATTTTATCGTGATCAATCCGGCTGCTTTTACACACACCAGTGTTGCAATACGTGACGCGTTGCTGGGAGTGAGCATCCCATTCATCGAAGTGCACCTCTCGAACGTGCACAAACGTGAAGCTTTCCGCCATCACTCCTACTTTTCAGATGTTGCTGTAGGTGTGATCTGCGGCCTTGGCGCCAGCGGATACCGAATGGCCCTGGAGGCCGCCCTGGAACAATTGGCCGTCAGTTCGAAGTCATGACCGCACAGCCACAGGCTGCGCTGCATGACCCGAACCACTAACAACTTTTACCCCTGACCGACCCTTGGGAGTTGATGATTAATGGATATCCGTAAAGTAAAGAAACTGATCGAACTGCTGGAAGAGTCTGGCATCGACGAACTGGAAATTCGTGAAGGCGAAGAATCCGTACGGATCAGCCGTCACAGCAAGACTCCAGCACAACCGTACTACGCGCCTGCTCCGGTAGCCGCACCCGTTGCAGCACCTGTAGCTGCTCCGGTTGCTGCCGCCGCTGAAGCCCCTTCGGCACCGAAGCTGAACGGTACTGTCGTTAAATCGCCAATGGTAGGTACGTTCTACCGCACTCCAGCACCTGGCTCGCCAGCGTTCGTTGAAGTCGGCAAGACCGTCAAGAAAGGCGACACCATCTGCATCGTTGAAGCGATGAAAATGATGAACCACATCGAAGCTGAAGTCAGCGGTGTGATCGAATCGATCCTGGTAGAAAACGGTCAGCCGGTTGAGTATGACCAGCCGCTGTTCACCATCGTTTGAACCGGGGAGAGCCTGCGATGTTGGAAAAAGTCCTGATCGCCAACCGCGGCGAAATCGCCTTGCGCATCTTGCGTGCCTGTAAAGAACTGGGCATCAAGACCGTCGCGGTCCATTCCACGGCAGACCGTGAGCTGATGCACCTGGGCCTGGCGGACGAAACTGTCTGCATCGGTCCGGCACCGGCCAACCTGTCGTACCTGAACATTCCAGCCATCATTTCTGCTGCAGAACTGACTGGCGCTACAGCGATTCACCCAGGCTACGGCTTCCTCGCGGAAAACGCCGACTTTGCCGAGCAGGTAGAGAAATCCGGCTTCGCCTTCATCGGCCCGAAAGCTGAAACCATCCGCCTGATGGGCGACAAGGTTTCCGCCAAGGACGCCATGAAGCGCGCCAACGTACCGACCGTTCCTGGTTCTGACGGCCCACTGCCGGAAGACGAAGAAACGGCGCTGCGTATTGGCCGTGAAGTTGGCTACCCGGTGATCATCAAAGCCGCTGGCGGCGGTGGTGGTCGCGGCATGCGCGTTGTGCACAAGGAAGAAGACCTGATTGAAGCGGCCAAGCAGACCCGTGCTGAAGCGGCTGCCTGGTTCAGCAACCCGATGGTCTATCTGGAAAAGTACCTGACTAACCCACGTCACGTGGAAGTCCAGGTCATTTCCGACGGCCAGGGCAACGCCATCCACCTGGGCGACCGTGACTGCTCGCTGCAGCGCCGTCACCAGAAGGTTCTGGAAGAAGCTCCGGCACCGTTCATCGACGAACAAGCCCGTAAAGATGTGTTCGCAGCCTGCGTGAAGGCGTGCGTAGACATCGGCTATCGTGGCGCCGGTACGTTCGAGTTCCTGTACGAGAACGGCCGTTTCTACTTCATCGAGATGAACACTCGCGTTCAGGTAGAGCACCCGGTTTCGGAAATGGTCACCGGTATCGACATCCTCAAGGAGATGCTCAGCATCGCCGCCGGCAACAAGCTGTCGTTTACCCAGGATGACGTTGTCATTCACGGGCACTCGCTGGAATGCCGGATCAATGCTGAAGATCCGAAAACCTTTATCCCGAGTCCAGGTCTGGTCAAACACTTCCACGCGCCAGGCGGCAACGGCGTGCGTGTCGACTCGCACCTCTACAGCGGTTACAAGGTTCCTTCGAACTACGACTCGTTGATCGGCAAGCTGATCACCTGGGGCGCGACCCGCGATGAAGCCATGGCTCGCATGCGCAACGCCCTGGACGAAATCGTGGTTGACGGCATCAAGACCAACATCCCGCTGCACCGTGATCTGACCCGTGATGAAGGCTTCTGCGAAGGCGGCGTCAACATTCACTACCTGGAACACAAGCTGGCCAATCAATAAGCCAGTCTGCTCCACACCAACAGAGGCCGCCTTCAAAGCGGCCTTTGTTGTTTATGGCGCAGCACAGTAAACTTGCGCGTTTCCCACTGCACGCAATTGCAGACCAATTTCCACTCGAAGGTAACCCGCCATGCCCTGGCTGCAAGTCCGTCTCGCCATCAGTCCTGAACAAGCAGAAACCTACGAAGACGCCCTTCTCGAAGTTGGCGCCGTATCGGTCACGTTCATGGACGCTGAAGATCAGCCGATCTTCGAGCCGGAACTCAATACCACACCGCTGTGGTCGCACACGCACCTGCTGGCATTGTTTGAAGCCGACACCGACGCCGAGCACGTTCTGGCGCACCTGCGTTTACTGACCGACGCCGAGCTGCCGGAGCACATGAGCGAGGTCATCGAAGATCAGGACTGGGAACGCAGCTGGATGGATAACTTCCAGCCAATGCGCTTCGGTCAACGGCTGTGGATCGTACCAAGCTGGCACGCCGCGCCGGAACCTGACGCCGTCAACCTGCTGCTCGACCCAGGTCTGGCTTTTGGTACAGGCACGCACCCGACCACCGCACTCTGCCTGGAATGGCTCGATGGTCAGGACCTGAACGGTTGCGACCTTCTGGACTTCGGTTGCGGCTCGGGCATTCTGGCCATTGCCGCACTGCTGCTGGGCGCGAAACAGGCGGTGGGCACCGACATCGACGTGCAGGCACTGGAAGCGTCACGAGACAACGCCGGTCGCAACAATATTGCGCCTGAGCGCTTCGAGTTGTATCTGCCTGAAGACATGCCGCCGCAACAGGCTGACGTACTGGTAGCCAACATTCTTGCTGGCCCGCTGGTCGCCCTGGCACCGCAACTGGCCACGCTGGTCAAGACCGGCGGCCGACTGGCGCTTTCCGGCATTCTTGCCGAACAGGGCGAAGAAGTTGCTGCTGCCTATGCCGACACCTTCGAGCTCGATCCGATTGCCAACCGTGATGGTTGGGTTCGTATCACGGGCCGTCGCCGTTAATCACCGCTTTAACCGGATAGCCGCATGACCGACAGTTTTGTCACTCAGTGCCCGCACTGCCAGACCAGTTTCCGAGTCAGCCACGCACAATTGAGCGTGGCACGCGGCGTGGTGCGGTGTGGTGCGTGCCTGCAGGTTTTCAATGCTGCCAAGCAACTGCTGGAACAACGCAGCAATCAGCAGGCCGCCGCCGAGCCAGCACAAACAGCGGTTACGGACGCACTGCCGGTCCCGGTAGCTGCTGAAACGCTGCCGGTAATGCAAAGCGAGCCAGTCACCGCGCAAACACCGGTCGTGGAAAGCTTCGAAGCTCCCGAGTCCTGGAAAGCCAACGCTCTGGATCTGGACAGCCTGGACCTGGATGAAGAGCTGGCCCGCCTCGAACAGCGTGAAATCCAGCTGCCCGAAACGTTTGGCCAGGAGTCACCCCGTCACGATGATTCGACACTGTCTGCCCGCCGCGATGGCACTCATGCAGACCCGGACGATTGGGTCGACAGCCTGCCCAATGACGACGTCAGCCAATTGCCCGAGCTGCATGCCGAAGTCATCCCCGAACCCGAAATTTTGCCCGAGCAGGAGTCCGACTCGCGCGACGGCAGAACCGAGCCGTCGTTTTCGCTGAGTGACCATCACCTGGATGACGACGAGCCCAAAGTGGCCGCCCCGATTCCGCGCAAAACGTCGAGCAATGAAAAACCATCACGTTTTTCGGCGCTGGATGACGACCGCGATGAAATGGACGAGCCGCAGCACGATCCCCGTTCGCGCCGCGAACGCGCCGAACCGGGCGTTCGCGAGCAGGCTTTACTGGACCTGACGGATGACCCGTTGCAACTGGACTGGCAACCGCCCAAGTCGCGCTGGGGCCGCAAGCTGATCTGGACCCTGCTCACGTTGATCGCCCTGGCCGGACTGGCCGGGCAATACGTGTGGTATCACTTCGACGAGCTGGCACGCCAGGATCAGTACCGTCCGTGGTTCCAGATGATTTGCCCACAGATCGACTGCAAGGTTCCGTCCAAGGTCGATATCAACCAGCTCAAAAGCAGCAATCTGGTCGTGCGCAGCCATCCTGAGTTCAAAGGCGCGCTGGTGGTCGATGCAATCATCTACAACCGCGCGCCCTTCTCCCAGCCTTTCCCGCTGCTGGAACTGCGCTTTGCCGACACCAGCGGTCAGTTGATTGCCAGCCGTCGATTCAAGCCTGCCGAATACTTGAGTGGCGAAATCGCCGGAAAAGAAGAGATGCCACCGCAGACACCGATCCATATTGCGCTGGACATTCTCGACCCGGGTGCAAAAGCCGTGAATTACAGCCTCAGCTTTCGATCGCCGGAATAACCCCGGCAGCGCAGAACGACGAAATGAATTGCCGTTGATCGGAAGCAAATCAGCGGCCGAGCCGTCAGCAACACATCACAGCAGCGCAGTGAACCGTAAAACCGCCACCGGTCCGGCAACAACTGTTCAGATTTTATCCAATTCAGCCTTTATCCAGTCATCGAGAGCGGGTATCATGCCAACCCTTTTTCTTACTCTGGATTCGGTCTGAAAGGCGCTTATGCACTTGTCAGGCCGGGCTCGAACGGACCGTGTAGATAACGTATTACACACGGTTTGCCATGATTCGGCCCCCACAACAGGCACACCTATGTCGGCGGTACGCATCGGTCCGTATACATTGCAGAACGGCTTGATTCTCGCTCCTATGGCGGGCGTCACAGACCAGCCCTTTCGTCAGCTCTGCCGCCAACTCGGTGCAGGCCTGGTGGTTTCGGAAATGGTCACCAGTGACATGAGCCTGTGGAACAGCCGCAAATCGCGTCTGCGCATGATCCACGAAGGTGATCCCGAGCCTCGCTCGGTACAGATCGCCGGTGGTGACCCGCAGATGCTCGCTGATGCGGCACGCGCCAATGTGGAACTGGGCGCGCAGATCATCGACATCAACATGGGATGTCCGGCCAAGAAAGTCTGTAACAAGGCGGCCGGCTCGGCGTTATTGAAAGACGAGCAGTTGGTGAGTGAAATCCTGCAGGCTGTAGTGGCCGCAGTCGATGTACCGGTCACCCTGAAGATCCGCACAGGCTGGGACCGGGATAACAAGAATGGCCTGACAGTGGCGAAAATCGCCGAGCAGGCCGGAATTCAGGCGCTGGCCGTTCATGGACGGACCCGTGCCGATCTGTACACCGGTGAAGCCGAATACGACACCATTGCCGCGATCAAACAGGCGATTTCGATTCCTGTGTTCGCCAATGGCGATATTGATTCACCCCACAAAGCCCGGCATGTGCTGCAAGCGACCGGGGCTGACGGGTTGTTGATTGGACGGGCTGCCCAAGGGCGTCCGTGGATTTTTCGCGAAATAGAACACTACCTTCGTACTGGCGAAATATTGCCGGCAATGCAGTTGAGTGAAGTGGAACGCATTCTGCTAGAGCATCTGGCAGCGCTTCACATTTTCTACGGCGATGTGCTGGGTGTGCGAATAGCACGCAAGCATGTTGGCTGGTATCTCGCAACCTTGCCGGGCGCCAGGGAGTTTCGCGCCCACTTCAATCGTTTGCAAGATACGGAAGCACAGTGCGCCAACGTTCGCGAGTTCTTCAGCGAACGCTACAAAAGCCCGGAAACAGGGCAAGAAGAAGAGGTGGCCGCATGACGATGATGACTGAGACTTTAGTGAGTGGAACGACACCCGTGAGCGACAACGTCAATTTGAAACAGCACCTCAACACGCCGAGCGAAGAGGGCCAGACCCTGCGCGGCAATGTTGAGAAGGCGCTGCACAATTATTTCGCCCACCTTGAAGGTGCTGCCGTCACTGACGTGTACAACCTGGTGTTGTCGGAAGTCGAGGCGCCGCTGCTCGAGTGCGTGATGAACTACGTCAAGGGTAACCAGACGAAAGCATCCGAGCTGCTGGGCCTGAATCGCGGCACCCTGCGCAAGAAACTCAAGCAGTACGACCTGCTTTAAGCATTCCATACAAAAAAGGCGACCCTTATCGAGGTCGCCTTTTTTGCTGAATCCATTTGCTTTTGCCTTGATGGAAATTGAAATGACCGACCAGACTACCCGCCTGCCGATTCGCCGCGCCTTGATCAGTGTTTCCGACAAGACCGGCATCCTTGAATTTGCCCGTGAACTGGAAGCCCTTGGCGTTGAAATCCTGTCCACCGGCGGTACCTTCAAGCTGTTGCAGGACAATGGCGTCGCAGCGGTAGAAGTCGCTGATTACACCGGCTTCGCGGAAATGATGGACGGCCGGGTTAAAACCCTGCATCCGAAAATTCACGGCGGCATCCTGGGCCGTCGCGGCATCGACGATGCAATCATGAGCGAGCACGGCATCAACCCGATCGATCTGGTTGCGGTCAACCTTTACCCGTTCCAGGCCACTGTCGCCAAGCCGGGTTGCGACCTGCCGACCGCTATTGAAAACATCGATATCGGCGGCCCGACCATGGTCCGTTCGGCAGCAAAAAACCATAAAGATGTCGCAATCGTGGTCAACGCCAGCGATTACGGTCAGGTACTGGAAAGCCTCAAGGCTGGCGGTCTGACTTACGCTCAGCGTTTCGACCTGATGCTCAAGGCGTTCGAGCACACCGCAGCTTACGACGGCATGATCGCCAACTATCTGGGCAGCATCGACCAGAGCGCCGAAACCCTGAGCACCGAAGGCCGCAGCGAATTCCCGCGCACCTTCAACAGCCAGTTCGTCAAGGCTCAGGAAATGCGCTACGGCGAGAACCCGCACCAGAGCGCCGCGTTCTACGTTGAAGCCAACCCTGCCGAAATCGGCATCGCCACCGCGACCCAGCTCCAGGGTAAAGAACTGTCGTTCAACAATGTGGCCGACACTGATGCTGCGCTGGAATGCGTGAAGAGCTTCGTAAAACCAGCCTGCGTTATCGTCAAGCACGCCAACCCGTGCGGCGTTGCCGTTGCACTGGACAACGAAGGCGGCATCCGCCAAGCCTACGAACTGGCCTACGCGACCGATACTGAATCTGCATTTGGCGGCATCATTGCCTTCAACCGTGAGCTGGACGCTGAAACAGCCAAGGCCATCGTCGAGCGCCAGTTCGTTGAAGTGATCATTGCCCCAAGCGTCAGCGCCGAAGCACAGGCGATTGTTGCCAGCAAAGCCAACGTGCGCCTGCTGAGCACTGGCCAATGGGCCGCTCAACGTGATGCAGCGTGGGACTACAAGCGCGTCAATGGCGGCTTGCTGGTTCAGAGCCGTGATATCGGCATGATCACCGCTGATGACCTCAAAGTGGTCACCAAGCGCGCACCAAGCGAAAAAGAAATCCACGACTTGATCTTCGCCTGGAAAGTCGCCAAGTACGTTAAATCCAACGCTATCGTCTACGCCAAGAACCGTCAGACCATTGGTGTCGGTGCAGGCCAGATGAGCCGCGTAAACTCGGCTCGTATCGCCGCGATCAAGGCTGAACACGCTGGTTTGCAGGTACAGGGCGCAGTCATGGCCTCTGACGCATTCTTCCCGTTCCGCGATGGCATCGACAACGCAGCCAAGGTAGGCATCACTGCGGTGATCCAGCCAGGCGGCTCGATGCGTGACAACGAAGTGATTGCGGCAGCTGATGAAGCCGGTATCGCGATGGTATTCACCGGGATGCGGCATTTCAGACACTAAAGTGTCAGCGGCAAGTCTGTAGGAGCGAGCTTGCTCGCGATCCAGTGCGAAGCGCTGGCAAAGGATTCGAATTCAGATCCAGTTGAAGGTCGTTCCGACCTTATCGCGAGCAAGGTGGTGCGCCACCCCGGTCGCTCCTACAGGGGTCGGCTGGCTAGTTAAAAACACAGAATTCAGCGTCATCGAGGTTTTTTGAAATGAACGTATTGATCATTGGCAGTGGTGGCCGCGAACACGCTTTGGCGTGGAAAGTCGCTCAGGACCCACGTGTCGTGAAGGTTTTTGTTGCACCGGGCAATGCCGGAACCGCTATCGAAGCCAAGTGCGAGAACGTTGCTATCGACGTGCTGGCCCTTGAGCAACTGGCCGACTTTGCTGAAAAGAACGTCTCCCTGACCATCGTCGGTCCGGAAGTCCCGCTGGTTGCCGGTGTGGTTGATCTGTTCCGCAGCCGCAATCTGGACTGCTTCGGTCCTACTGCTGGCGCTGCCCAGCTGGAAGGTTCGAAAGCGTTTACCAAGGATTTCCTGGCGCGCCACAAGATCCCGACCGCCGACTATCAGAACTTCACTGAAATCGAGCCTGCGCTTGCGTACCTGCGCGAAAAAGGCGCTCCGATCGTCATCAAGGCCGACGGTCTGGCGGCAGGCAAAGGCGTTATCGTCGCCATGACCCTGACCGAAGCCGAAGACGCCGTGCGCGACATGCTGGCTGGTAACGCTTTCGGCGAGGCCGGTTCGCGGGTTGTGATCGAAGAGTTCCTTGATGGCGAAGAAGCCAGCTTCATCGTGATGGTCGACGGCAAAAACGTTTTGCCAATGGCTACCAGCCAGGACCACAAACGTGTTGGCGACGCCGACAGCGGTCCGAACACTGGCGGTATGGGTGCCTACTCCCCTGCCCCGGTTGTCACCGCCGAAGTTCACCAGCGCGTAATGGATCTGGTCATCTGGCCGACCGTGCGTGGCATGGCCGATGAAGGCAACGTCTACACTGGCTTCCTCTATGCAGGCCTGATGATCGACAAAGCCGGTAACCCAAAGGTTATCGAGTTCAACTGCCGTTTCGGCGATCCGGAAACCCAGCCGGTGATGCTGCGCCTGCAATCGAGTCTGGTCCTGTTGGTTGAAGCTGCTCTGGCTCAGGCGCTGGACAAGGTTGAAGCACAATGGGATCCGCGTCCGAGTCTGGGCATTGTCCTCGCAGCGGGTGGCTACCCTGGCGATTACGCCAAGGGCGCAGCGATCAAAGGTCTGGATGACGCCGCGCAACTGCCAGGCAAAGTGTTCCATGCGGGCACCGCACTGCAAGACGGTCAGGTCGTGACCAGTGGCGGTCGCGTGTTGTGCGCCACTGCATTGGGCGAAACAGTAGGCGATGCTCAGAAACACGCCTATGCTCTGGCCGCAAAGGTTGATTGGGAAGGTTGCTTCTATCGCAGTGACATTGGCTACCGCGCCATTGCCCGCGAGCGTGGTGAAGACCTGTAACAAGCCTTCAGCCGGGTCCGGCAGGTTTGGGAACGAGCGCACGCGCGTCTCGCTCCGCCTGCCGGGTTTGACCGGCCATTCAGCGCTTCGCACAGAGATTGAAATAGAGTTTAGAG
The DNA here is from genome assembly GCF_900602065.1 of Pseudomonas viridiflava. GTDB lineage: Bacteria > Pseudomonadota > Gammaproteobacteria > Pseudomonadales > Pseudomonadaceae > Aquipseudomonas. The sequence goes on from NZ_UWFN01000095.1 coordinate 293,928, forward strand.
TTATCGGGCATTTATCTTACGAAGGGATCTCACCGTGCGCTGGCTCAGGATTGCCAAAGGTTTAACCGTAGGGATGTTGACCCTGCTCTTCGTGCTGTCGGCGCATGCCCAGCCAAGTGCGGGCTGGTCAACACTGCTCGACCCTCAGGCAAACCTGCAATTGAGCGACGTACGCTCGGCCCGCTATCAAAACCAGTTCAGCCCTACCGAACTTGATCAGGTCACGGCCGCCGATCGCAATAGCGCCCTGTGGCTGCACTATCGTCTGCAACCCAGCGATCACGAACAACTGTTACGCATCTTTGCTCCCGACCTCGCGAGTCTGGACCTCTATGTCCTGAATCTGGACGAACTGATTAACCATACGCGTACCGGTAACAGCGTCGCGCCCCAGAACAATGTCTTGCGGGCCAGCGACTTCATGCTGCCGATCCCGCAAAGCTCAGCGCCTGTGGATATCTATCTGCGGCTGGTCTCAACCCAGCAATTGCGCCCCAACATCAGTCTGCAACCCGCGATTAACAGTGCGGCCGACGAACGCGAACCGTTTTTGTTCGGCCTGTTGTTCGGCTCACTGGGCATGCTGATCCTGCAGAACATGACCCGCTACGCGCACACCCGATCGCGCACCAACCTCTGGCTCGCAGGCTGCGAGGCATTGCTGGCACTCAGCGCTGCGCTATTGCTCAACCTGCTGACCCCATGGCTCAAGACCTGGCACATCGCGCAAACCCCTTCAGCGCATCTGACGCTGCTCTTCGCGGCGCTCGCGGGCCTGATGTACGCTCACTCCTTCTTCGCGCATCGCAATACCATCGCGCTCAATCGTCTGTTGATGGGCAGCCTGGTGGTTATTGCCCTCGGCTGCCTGTTGATAATGTTCGTCGACACCTTGCCGCTGAACCTGCTGACGTTCGGACTGGTCACACTCGCGACCGTGAGCATCCTGTTCGTCTCGGCCTATCACTGGCAGAAAGGTTACTGGCCTGCGCGCCTGTTCGTGATGTCGATGGTCACTTTCAACATTGGCTGCCTGGTGATCCTGCCTGCCCTGTTGTGGCTGACATGGATATCCCCGCAATGGTTGATCCTGACGCTGCTGGCGGTGTTCTGCTTCAGCGGTTTGTTGATGAGTGTGGCCATCAGCGAACGTCATCGCAGCTTTACCGAAGACAACTTCAGTATTAGCCGGGACAAGGCTGCGAGCACCGCGGAAATCAACGCCAAGGCCGAATTCCTGGCGAAGATCAGCCACGAAATCCGTACCCCGATGAACGGTGTACTGGGCATGACCGAATTGCTGCTGGGCACACCGTTATCAGTCAAGCAGCGCGACTACGTGCAGACCATTCATAGCGCGGGCAACGAACTGCTCAGCCTGATCAACGAAATTCTCGACATCACCAAGCTCGAGTCCGGGCAGATCGAGCTGGATGATGTGCAGTTCGATCTCAGTGCCCTGATCGAGGACTGCCTGAACATCTTCCGCGCCAAAGCGGAGCAACAGGATGTCGAGCTGATCAGCCTGATCCAGCCGCAAGTGCCACGGGTCATCAGCGGTGACCCGACTCGTCTGCGCCAGACCGTCTTGAGCCTGCTGGAAAACGCGCTGAAGAAAACCGACGAGGGTGAGATTCTGGTGGTGGTCGCTCTCGACTCCCGCGCTGGCAAACCTCGCCTGCGCATCGCGGTACAGGACAGCGGCGAAGCCCTTTCTGCCGACGATCGCGAAGCGTTGCTGCATGCCGAACTGCACAGCAAGAATTTCATGGCATCAAGCAAACTGGGTGGACATCTGGGCCTGGTTATTGCCCGCCAGTTGATCGGCCTGATGGGCGGTGAATTCGGCATCCAGTCCGGTGGTAGCCACGGCAGCACCTTGTGGCTGAGCCTGCCGCTTGACCCGAATCGCCTGCAGCAGCCGCCACTGGACCTCGACAGCCCGCTCAAAGGTGCACGGGTGCTGGTCGTCGACGATAACGAGACATGCCGCAAAGTGCTGGTTCAACAATGCAGCTCATGGGGCCTCAACGTCAGTGCCGTACCGTCCGGCAAAGAAGCCCTGGCCCTGTTGCGAACCAAGGCGCACTTGCGTGACTACTTTGATGTGGTGCTGCTGGATCAGAACATGCCCGGCATGACAGGCATGCAGCTGGCCGCCAAGATCAAGGAAGACCCAAGCCTGAACCACGACATCCTGCTGATCATGCTGACCGGTATCAGCAATGCGCCGAGCAAGATCATCGCGCGCAACGCAGGCATCAAGAGAATTCTGGCCAAGCCGGTGGCGGGTTACACACTCAAGACCACGCTGGCGGACGAGCTCACTCAGCTGAACAAGGGTGCAACGCCGAACCAGGTGACGCCCATACCCAACATACCGGTCAAGGTGCCGAGCGACTTCCGTATTCTGGTCGCCGAAGATAACAACATTTCCACCAAAGTAATCCGCGGCATGCTGGGCAAACTGAACCTGAATCCCGACACCGCCAGTAACGGCGAAGAGGCTTTGCGAGCGATGAAAGCCCAGCGCTATGACCTGGTGCTGATGGACTGTGAAATGCCGATTCTGGACGGCTTCTCCGCCACCGAACAGCTGCGTGCATGGGAAGTCGGTAACCAGCGGGTACGCACGCCCGTGGTGGCCCTGACCGCGCACATCCTCACTGAACACAAGGATCGCGCCCGCCAGTCTGGTATGGACGGGCATATGGCCAAACCCGTGGAGCTGTCTCAACTGCGCGAGCTGGTGGAGCACTGGGTCGCGCAACGTGAGAAGGTCCGCACGCTGACATCAGCCGGTGATCTTTACCAGCAAAATTGATCTGCTGCTTCACAACGACGTCTGTTGCGCCCTGATAGACTCGCCACGTCTCTACCTGCTGCCGAGCCCAAGCCATGCTCCATGTGTTGTTCAGCGTATATCTGAAGATGCTGGTGCTTTACAGCCCGTTCTTCGTCCTCTCCTGTTTCATCAGCCTGACCCGTGGTCACTCGCGTAAAGAGCAACGACGTCTGGCGTGGAAGGTGGCACTGGCGACCCTGATTTCCAGCGTGCTGCTCTACCTGTTCGGTCGTGTGATCTTCAGCGTATTTGGTATCACGGTCGATGCATTCCGAATCGGCGCGGGCAGCGTGCTGTTCATTTCGGCACTGGGGATGGCGCAAGGAAAGTCGGCGGTACAGACCGACAATGTCCAGCAGGACGTGACCATCGTCCCGCTGACAATACCGCTCACTGTCGGCCCCGGTACCATTGGTGCGCTGTTGGTGATGGGCGTCAGCCAGCCTCACTGGGATGACAAGCTGACTGCCATTGTCAGTATTGCCTTGGCCAGTCTCACTGTTGGCGTAGTGCTTTACATGGCCAATAACATTGAACGCATCCTGGGCGAACAGGGTTTGCAGATTGTCAGTCGACTGATGGGGTTATTTGTCTGTGCGTTGGCGGCGCAGATTATCTTTACCGGGGTTCGAGGCTATCTGGTGCCTTGAAGCACCCTATTCATATGTCCTGAATTGCAAGACGGGTGACGTACCTCAGTTTCGAGTTGATGCTCTCCCGCTGCGTCGCATATCGCTCACGGTCCAGCTCATACACTCCGCCGCTGATACGCAGCACAATGTCGCGCTGGATCCGCTCGAACAGGCCCAGAATATCCACCTCCGTGTAAGCATTGGCGTGTAGGGCGCACAGCACGATCAATATCTGGCCAGCAGGCGTCTTCTCACAGCCAACCACCTGAAACGTCCGCAGGCGACCGCTGCCTCGGCCATACTGGAAAAACAGTTGAGCGTCCTTGTCGATCCTGACATTCCTCAGGCTGTGTTGCATCAGCCTGGCGAGGCTGGACGAGCCAGCCGTCCCTGTGACCCCGGCAGTGATCTGCTCCAGCTCTTCAGCGTCGGTGATCACCATGGGTTCTTTTACAATGCGTGCCCTTACCGTACAGAATTTTTCCAGTCGGTTACGGTAATACTCCATCCAGCTGGTCCATAACTCACTTCGGTCAAAGGTCTGGCTGGCAAAGTAATCGGCGTACCTCAGTAGATCCGAAACATCTTTCTTTTCTTCACGCGTGAACCCTGCCATGAAAGAAATGAGGTTACTGCCGGCAACTGCGACACTCGATGTCATCTCACTCATCGTAGATCCCCAATTCGGACAGTCAGCGTCTCCTTTCTCCCGGCCAATGCAGAGTCGAAAGCGTCCCGGTACATGTCGTAGTGAAGCTCCAGCAGTTCTGCCGAAAAAAACATAACGTCAATGCCACCGACGATAAGCGCCGGATCAAGCGACTCCAGCAGCGGGTCAATGCTCAGGGGGTACTGAGTGTTGAACGAAACCAGTACCGAGTTCAGAACATGCTCTGCAGAGACAAAGCTGACCTGGAACTGCACACCGGGTAACGATATCGATCCTTCAGGGACACGGGGCGCAGAAGATTCTCTGTGCGTCCTGCTTGCCAGCAATGAGCTGGCAAGGGCGACAAAATCACCTGCGCTGGCAGGCAGCTTGACGAAGCCTCGCTGTAGAAAAACATCCGCTATCAGTGCCCAGACGTTAAGCGGAACTGAGCGGTCCGGTGCATGGCTATAACAATCGCTGTCACGTAGCCGCCAGCCAAAGGTGGTCATCGCGTCCAGATAGGTTTTCCGCCACACAGGGTAATCAGTCATCGTTGATACTTTGTTGTCGGCCGCCAACTGGGTATACAGGGTCGACACAAGAACATCCGATATAACGGAAGCATCAACCCGCGTATCAAACATTATAAAATCGCGGGCATTCACATAGGCATCCAGCGCAACATCACACATGGCATTCGTCCTGGCAATCAAATAAAACGGGGAGCTCACGCTCCCCGAAACTTCAGATCGGATAGCTGGCGATATCGCGCTTTGCTTTATCACGCAACTTCTTGACGATATCCGCACGATGGAAACTGTACTCTTCCTGATCGAGTAACCAGGCAGCCTCCCCTCGAGAGATATTGATCGTGGAGTTATGCCACTCAGTGAACAATACGTCGACGGTGTTAATTCGCACGTCGCACCTCACTGCGCCCAATGCAAAATAAACTTCCCCTTGAGACTCAATACACGAACCAATACAGAAGTTTCCTTTGTCGTAGTCGCGAGTGTGCCTTTTAAACAGTTCCACGGGCTCATTATCGACCTGAAGAGCCTCGATCGCATCCTTCGCAATTTTTGCCAACACCAGTGCAGCCGGGCCTGCACCTGCAATGGTCGCAATGGCAGAACCAAGGATTTTCAACCCGACCTGCTCCATCGTGAAGCGCTGATCACTCGTCCGGTATTGGGTGTAATCCCAGTGTTCAGGCACCCAGCCCAGCGCATTCATGACACTGTAAAATTTGTTGAACCAGTTTTCTCCGCCACGCGCATTGCCAAAATGTTTGTCGGCAACAAGCACCGCAAGCAACACCGTCTTCTTAACGGCGTCCTTGTTTTCTCGCGACATCCCGGCGACAAAACCCAGAATGGTATTGGCAACTACCGCACCCTCATCGTTCTTCGGATCCAGCTCTTGCCCCAGCGCCATGCGAGCACGGCTAAGAGGATTGCCTCGCTCGAACAACGGAGGGGTATCCAGATCCAGGTCCCGGACGAAACTCATCCGCCCAGCAGACGTCCCATAAAAATCTAATGCATCATTCATTGAAAATTCCTTTTATTGACAACGCGTCCAGAGAGTGTACCCAGCGCTTGATCAGCACATTAAAACCAGGCCAACTAAATATTGTCTCGCCATCATTGATTAGCGACAGCCTTTCATATTATTTTTATTCTTAAGCAAGGTTAGGTCGGCGTCACATATTCAGTCTAGGCAACAACGTGAGTGGCGACAACTAATGACCCATGACAAATTATTTATCAGCTACACACTTCAGTTACTTTACGCGCCCCTGCCTACAGGATGACTTCAAACAAAGAACTTTCAGACAAGGAAGTTCCTAAAAGACCGCGATAAAACTCTAATTTCCCACAAAGAATTAATAGCTGCGAAAGAGCTGGAGCAGTCGCCGAACTGAGCAGCAACGGCGCTACGCTCGGGCGCCCCCCGATCCTTGTGTGCTTGAAGCACGAATATCAGGAGGCGCCCGATCTCAAGCGTCTTAGCCTGCGGGTTTATCCCCATACCATCGCGGCGTATAGACCCACTGACCACCCTGCGCCCGTGCAAACGTGCAGGTCGTCGATGAACCAATCAAGACCATCGTACGCATGTCTACCTGCTCGGGAGTCAGTTCGCCCAGGGTAATGATGCGCAAGGTCTGCCCCGGTCGACCGATGTCGCGCCCCAGCGTTACAGGCGTTTCAGGGGTACGGTGCTGGCGAACGATTTCAAGCGCGCGCCCCAGCTGCCATGGGCGGGAACGGGAGATCGGGTTGTAGAAAGCCAGCGCCAGATCGGCTTGAGAGGCGAGGTCCAGACGCTTTTCGATAATGTCCCAAGGCTTGAGGTTGTCCGACAGCGACATCACGCAGAAGTCATGCCCCAATGGCGCTCCGGCTTGCGCAGCGGTCGCCAGCGACGCGGAGACCCCGGGAAGGATTTCCAGCTCAACGTTATGCCAATCAACGTCGGTTGACTCATGCAGGGCTTCAAGCACAGCCGCTGCCATCGCGAATACACCCGGGTCACCCGATGAGACCACCACCACTGAGCGCCCGGAAGCCGCCAGTTCGAAAGCATGTCGGGCGCGCTGCATTTCTTCACGGTTATCGGTGCAGTGCATGATCTGATCGGCGCGAAACGGCCCGGCCATGCGCACGTAGGTCTCATAACCCAGTACATCGTTGGCCCGAGCCAGCTCAGCCTTCACCGCTGGCACCATCAGTTCAGCGGCTCCGGGGCCCAGCCCGATGACCGCAAGCCTGCCGCGCCCTTTACCGATCTGCTGAACATCCAGCGGCTGGGGTGCGACGGTAATTGCCAATTCGTCACTGACGTTAATCGGCGGCAACAGTTGCGGCACGGCTTGGGCAGCCATATCAAGCGCCGAAGCAGCCGGAACAAATCGCACCGGCACATCCAGCTCGCGGGCAGCTTGATGCAGCAACGGATCAGCCATTTGCGAATCAGCCGCCACCAGGCAGGCCAGTGATTGAACAGCGACTCCCGCATCGTGCAGCGCCGCTCGAATATTGACGACCAGATCGGCAGATATCGCTGTAACTGCAACCGCTACGCAACGCGGGTAGATCAGCAATTCATTGGCCGACGGCTCACGCTCGGTACAGCTCACATGAATCGCCAACTGCGCGTGTTCGTCTTCCGGCAACTGCGCTTTGCTCAGCCAGGGCGCAGCACCTTCGATGCGTACACGCTCACCCGACAGCAGGTCGGACACGAAGCGTTTGCCCAATTCCAGATCGCCCAGTGCATAGCCGCTCGGCGGATTGAGCAGGCAGGTCCCGAAACGCAGCTCGCCGCTGGTGGTGATCGCAGGCGCGATACCCAGACCTGCGGCGATCTCCCGAGCCATGACATTGACTCCGCCAAGGCCGCCCAGCAGCGGCACAACCGCGCTGCCGTCTTCGGCAATCGCAAGCACAGCAGGCTCCGCGCCCTTTTCCAGCAACAGCGGCGCGAGGGTGCGAATCACGATGCCTGCTGCACAGAGGGCAATGATTGGCGTGTTCTGTTGGTAGAACTGGCGCAGGGTCGTGCCAAATTCGCTGTAAGTCCGGTCTGCGCCCTGCACTCGATCAACCAAGCCGTAAACCAGCGAGTCAGGGTACAACTGCTGAATACGTCGGGCGGTCGCCAGGCTGCCATTGCCCAGAATCACGATGGCTGGAATGTTGTGTGTCATCAGCCCTGCCACCTTTCGCCCGGAACAATAATGAGCGAGAAGTACGGCGAAGACATCGGTACCACTTCATCCAGCGGGACGATTTTCTGATTAGCCATGGTGGCGCGTTCAACGTACAGCGCCCGCCCGGCCAGCCCCAACTCTTCCAGCACCTGACGGACCTTCGGGAAGTTACGGCCCAGTTTCATGATCACTGCAGCATCAGCATCGGCCAGTTTGCGCTTGAGTTCGTCATGGGGCAGCACGCCGGACAGTACCGACAGGCTCTGATTGCGATACACCAGCGGCGCGCCCAACACCGACGCGCCACCCAGCATCGAACAAACCCCCGGAATCACCTGCGCTTCGTATCGATCAGCCAGGCGATCGTGCAAATACATGTAGGAACCGTAGAAGAACGGATCGCCTTCACAGATCACCGCCACGTCACGACCGGCGTCCAGATGGGCGGCCACGTCGACGCTGGCCTCATCGTAGAAATCACTGATGACTTTTTCGTAGGACATCGGTGCAGGCAGCGCTTCGGTCGTCACCGGGTAAACCAGCGGCATCAACGTCTGGGCGTCTTGCAAATGACCTTCGATGATGCCGAACGCGTTGCCCTTCTTGCCCTTGGCGACGAAGTAAGCAACCACTGGCGACTCACGCAGCAGGCGCAGTGCCTTGACGGTAATCAGCTCCGGGTCACCGGGGCCAACGCCCAGGCCTATCAATCGACCGCGTGCCTGCATCATTCGATCTCCGTGGCCAGAGCGTTGACGGCAGCAACGGCCATGGCACTGCCGCCACGACGCCCCTGCATGATCACAAACGGTACGCCACGGCTGTCAGCCGCGAGCATGGCCTTGGACTCGGCGGCACCGACGAAACCGACCGGAAAGCCGAGGATCAGCGCGGGCTTTGGTGCACCCGCGTCGAGCATTTCCAGCAGATAGAACAAGGCGGTTGGTGCGTTGCCGATCACCACAACGCTGCCTTCCAGATGTTCACGCCAGTGCTCCAGAGCCACCGCAGAACGGGTATTACCCAGTTCCAGAGCGAGCTCCCGCACGCCTTCATCGTGCAGCGTGCAGATGATCTGATTATTGGCAGGCAGGCGGGTACGCGTGATGCCTTCGGAGACCATTCGTGCGTCGCACAGGATTGGCGCACCAGCCGCCAATGCATCGCGCCCCGCTTTGCCTGCGCCTGGCGAGAAGCGCAAGTCTTCGATCACTTCGACCATGCCGCAAGCATGGATCACGCGCACAGCGAGTTTTTCCAGATCGGCAGGGATCGTGTCCAGGCGCGCTTCCGCACGGATGATCGAGAAGGAGTTGCGATAAATCTCCTGACCATCGCGGATGTAATCAATCATGGGTGTTGCTCCGTGAGTCGGCGATCAACAATGCGCCGGCTGCTTCAATAGTGAGGTCACGCGCTTGCAGGGCACCAAAACCGGGCTGCACTGCATCGCGAAAATAAAGGTCGTAATGGCCCGGGGATACCGCCAGTAACGTCACCGATGCCACATGAGCCGCTGCGCAGGAGCGCTTGCAGGCCGACAGATGCACTGCACGGCTGACGCCACTGCGTTGCAATTGCCCGGCCAGCAAACGTGCATCGGCTTTGGTATCGGCCTGGCCTTTGGCGCAGTCAGTCGAACCCGTGCAGGCGATGATCTGCGCCAAAGGTTGTTCCGCGGAACACAGCAGACCGGCCGTTTGCAGGGCAAGTAACACATGCGCTGCCTGCCCGGTCGCGATGTTCGGCAACAACAGGCTTTGCCATGGCGTCAAACGCAGGCTCGCGTCGCCAAACTCAGTCGCCAGTTGTGCAACAGCGCTCAGCATCGCAGGGTCAAGTCGCCCCAATGGAACAGCAGCGCCAACGGCTACTTTGCCGGTTTGCTGCTGTGGATAAATGCCCAGATGCTGGTTACGGCTGACGGCCGGACGACGCCACAGGGTGATTTTTTGATCAGCCCTGAGTTCAACACTCAGACGCTGCTGCAACAGCTCAAGCAGTTGCCGCGCAGGCACCTCGGCCAGCAGATGGCGCATGCGCACCTGCTCCGGACGAGCCAGATCGAGAAACAGTTCAAGCACCGCCAGCACCAGTTCCAGCCCGTTTTCCGCTGGAACCGCTGCCAATGGCGAATCGTCAGCAGGACAACCGGCCAGACCGAAGCCCAGCATGAGCCTGCCGTCCAAGTTAAGCGCCGAGAGCCACAGATCGTGGGGATGTTCGAGCATCACCATGGCTTCACCGCCGTCCAGCGAAAGCGCGAACTTGGGCGACAGGTCATGAAAGCGCGGGTTGGTTTCCAGCGCGTGCAAAATCTGCGCGGCCAAAGGTCGCACGTCCAGCAACATGTGCGGATCCAGGCCTGCCAACGGGCTGAGCATCAGGTTGCGTACATCATCGCTGTCGGGGTTGTTCGGGCCAAGCCCGGCCGCCAGCAGCGTGTCGATCAATGCCGCCTGCCCGTTGCCAATACCGCGAATCTGCAGGTTGGCGCGGTTGGTGGCTTCGATCACGCCATGCGCGTAACGTTGTGCCGCGTGAGCCACGGCATGTGCCTGAGCAGCACTGATTGAGCCGCCCGCCAGTTTGATCCGGCAGATTCCGCCATCCAGTGCCGGGACGATACGCAGCAACCCCGGACAGGCCGAGGGGCGTAAGGACGTGACAGGCGTGCGAGCGGACTTCGGCTCGGTCAATGGATCACCATGAATTGGTTTGAATAGGCACTTGTGCCCATCAGGCGCGGTATTATGCCTGCTTTGTCCGCAGGCATGAAAAGCCGCTCTGTCGGAAGATTGGATTGAGGTAAGCAAATGTCGCCCTGGCTGACAGTCGTGGGAATCGGTGAAGACGGCTACAAAGGCCTGGGCAAGAATGCCCGGCACGCTCTATTGCGCGCTGATCAGGTGTTTGGCGGCCCGCGTCAGCTGGAATTGCTCCCGCCCTGCATCAAAGCTGAACGCCGTGCCTGGCCCAGCCCCTTCTCGCTTAACCCGGTGCTCGAACAGCGCGGCGCAGAGGTGTGTGTACTGGCCAGCGGTGATCCGATGCTGTTTGGCGTGGGCGCAAGTCTGGCACGTGTCGTCGCTGTCGAAGAGATGCTGATCCTGCCTGCGCCCTCCTCCTATTCGTTGGCCGCTGCCCGGCTCGGCTGGCCGTTGCAGGACGTAGTGACCCTGTCCGTAGTCGCCAGGCCGCTGGCCGCGCTGAATGCCCGGTTCCATCACGGCGTGCGCCTGCTGGTCCTGAGTAATGACGGCAGCAGCCCGGCAGCGATTGCCGGTTTACTGCGTGAACGTGGTTTCGGACCCAGCCACATGACCGTTCTGGAACATCTGGGTGGCTCGGCAGAACGTCGTGTTGAAGGCCTGGCCAGCGAATGGGCCAACCCGGAGATTGCCGCGCTGAACGTCGTGGCAATCGATTGTCGTGCAGATGCCAATGCCTTGCGATTGTCGCCGCTGGCAGGCTTGCCCGATGAAGCCTTCGAGCATGACGGCCAACTCACCAAACGCGATGTGCGGGCGATCACACTGGCGCGCCTGGCCCCGGTACCCGGCGAGCTGTTGTGGGACGTTGGTGCGGGCTGCGGCTCTATCGGCATCGAATGGATGCGCGCCCATCCCACCTGCCGAACGCTGGCCATTGAAGCCGATGAAGGCCGTCAGCAACTGATCGAATTCAACCGCGACGCGCTGGGCGTTCCAGGCCTGCAACTGGTCCGCGGCAGCGCGCCTCAGGCCCTGGCGGGACTTGAGCAACCAGACGCCATTTTCATTGGTGGCGGCGTGACCCGCCCCGGTGTGCTGGACACCTGCTGGCAACAGCTACGCTCAGGCGGACGTCTGGTGGCCAACGCCGTCACCCTGCAAAGCGAATCCACTCTAATGGCCTGGCGCGACCTGCACGGCGGTGAATTGACCCGCATCCATATCGCCCATGCCAAGCCGCTGGGCGATTTCGACACGTGGCGTCAGGCGTTGCCCATCACTTTACTGGACGTGGTCAAACCCTGATGCGCGATGAAACCGCCGAACAACCTGCACCGCTACGCAGCGGACTGACCACGGGGAGTTGCGCGACAGCGACTAGCCTGGCGGCAGCGCGGCTGTTACTGGGCGGGGAAGTCAACGATGCGGTGGAGATCGTCCTGCCCAAAGGCAAACGGGTACAGATGCGCCTGGAGTTCTGCCGGTTGACGCCGCAAGGCGCTGAAGCCGGAACGATCAAAGACGCCGGCGATGATCCTGATGTTACCCACGGCGCACTGCTATTTTCCCGCGTGCGCCTGCTGGAAAAGCCGACAGTCGAGTTTGTCGCGGGGCTTGGCGTTGGCACGGTCACGCGGCCCGGCCTGGTACTGAAAGTCGGCGAGCCCGCGATCAATCCCGTACCGCGCATGATGATCATCGAGCACCTGCAAGCACTCGCAAACGAGCAAGGTTACACCGGTGGATTCGAGATTACGGTGAACGTCGAGGGTGGCGAAGCGTTGGCCCTTAAAACCATGAATCCACGCCTGGGCATTCTTGGCGGGCTGTCGATTCTAGGCACCAGCGGCATAGTCCGCCCGTTCTCTTGCGCCGCCTATATCGCCTCTATTCACCAAGGCATCGACGTCGCCAAAACCAACGGCTATCTGCACATTGCCGCCTGTACCGGCAACGCCAGCGAAGACACCATGCGCCGCGTCTATCAGATGCCAGACATCGCACTGATAGAAATGGGCGACTTTGTCGGGGCCGTTCTCAAACACCTGCGCAAAGTACCGGTGGCCAAACTGAGCATCTGCGGCGGCTTCGGCAAGATCAGCAAACTGGCTGCAAAGCATATGGATCTGCACAGCCGTCACTCCAGCATCGATTTGCCACAGCTCGCGCGCTGGGCGGCCGATGGCGGCGCCGACGAAGCTCTGCAACAGGCCATTCGCGAGGCCAATACCAGCCAGCAGGCGTTGGCGATGTGTGCGGCAGAGAGCGTGCCCTTGGGCGACATCGTTTGCCAGCACGCTCTGGACTTCGCCCGCAGCGTGGTGCCTGCGCAGGTCGAAGTTGAAGTCTTCGCCATTGATCGCCAGGGCGGCATCGTTGGCACTGCCGGGGTCAGTTCATGAAACGTCTGTTGCTGCTCGGCGGCGTTACCGACGCGCTGGCGATCGCCCGCACACTTGGCCCGCAGCATATCTACAGCCTCGCTGGCGTGGGTCGAGTGCCCACGGACCTGACGTGTGAAGTTCGCGTCGGCGGTTATGGCGGCGCTGAAGGATTGGCCCGGTTCATCGCCGAACAAGGTATCGACCTGCTGATCGACGCGACGCACCCCTACGCCGCGCAAATCAGCCATAACGCTGCCCGCGCCGCCGAGCTGGCCCATGTGTCCTGCTGGGCGTTGCGCCGACCTGCCTGGCAGCCGGGTCCTGGCGACGATTGGCGCGAAGTCGCGGATTGGGCCGAACTGGTTCGCGCCCTTCAACCTTTCCAGCGTCCCTTGTTCACCCTGGGCCGCGAGCCTTTGCAGCATCTGGATGAAATCCCTGCTCATCAGTTCTGGACGTTACGGGCGCTGGAAAACACCCTGCGTGAAGTGCCGAAGCACGAGCGCTGCGAAGTGATTGGCGCACGCGGGCCGTTTCTGCTGGACGATGAGCGTGAGCTCTTCAAACAGCGCAGCATTGATGTGCTGATCAGCAAGAACAGCGGCGGCGATGCGACCGAAGCCAAGCTGGAAGTGGCGCGTGAGCTGAAAGTGCCGGTACTGATACTCAAGCGCCCGGAATTGCCGCAGGTGGATCGGGCGTTCGGGACTGCCGCGGCGCTGCTTGAGGCACTGCATCAGTCTCAGCTCTGATGCCAATCCTGTAGGACCGAATTTATTCGGGAAGGTGGCAATCCAGACGATGAACAGGCTGCGGATGTACCGGCCCATGGGAGTTGCGTTCGTAGGTCAGCATAGAATGCATCCATCAAAAAAAATCAATCATCTGATTTGAAATGCTTTTTCTGTAGGAGTGAGCTTGCTCGCGATTACGTCAGCACAGCCGATGTATTTATTGACTGACATACCGAAATCGCGAGCAAGCTCACGCCTACAGGTCCAATGTTTTGCATCGCGCCACATCCGGGGCTTTTTACATCATCAGGTTGTTCAGGCTAAATGAACGCTCAATCGACAGGAGTCTGTTTATGCTCAAGCAACTGCTCATGCTGACGACGTTGATGCTGCCAGTGAGTTACGCCGGTGCCGCTGACTATCGCGCAGCCGAGCTGAATGTCGCTGGCCCCTGGTCCATGGAGCTGCCGCCAAATGCCCCCACCGTCGCGGCCTATTTTGTCATTCACAACAATGGCCAGGACGCTGACCGATTGCTCAGCGCAGAAACCCCCATTGCAGGCGCAGCTCAACTTCACGAACACATCCACGCCAATGGCCTGATGAAGATGCAGCAGGTGCCCAACGTAGAAGTCCCGGCTGGCGGCGATGCGGTGTTCGCGCCAATGGGTTATCACGTGATGCTGCTGGACCTGAAAGACAAATCAGCCCTCACTGACGGTAAAACCTTCCCGCTGACCCTGCACTTCGAGAAGTCCGGTGATGTGACGTTAACCGTTGAAGTGTTGAAGCAGCCGCCTGGGGCGTCCGCGCATAGTCACTGACAGGCTCACCCTGATTCGATATTACTGAATGTGCACGACCCTTGTAGGAGCTGCCGAAGACTGCGAAGCATTCCTTTGGATATACCGCCATCGCAGCCTTCGCCAGCTCCTACAGGCCCTAGGTTTGCTACGCGACAGCGCGGTAACATGGACAGCCGGAATTTCCTGCGTTCAAAACGCTGAGCGCCTACAACCCTCGCAGCATATCCCTAACTAATAAACGCCCTCCAGCCGACAGACGCCCTCCCCCAAATCCGATTTCGTGAGCGACATCTTTCACAAAACGAAACGGAATCATGACGACTCAATCTGCTTCACCCGCTGCCAGCAACGCGGCGTATCCGCCGGATTTTCGTACCGTCGCCGAACAGGAGTTTCTGCGCCTGCTCAAACGCGATCACCCTCGTGTCAGCATCGACATCAATCACACCTGGCTGACGTCCTATACGCTGAAAAGCCTGACGATACCGCCTTTCGCCCAACTTCCAGCGCAAGGCCACCCCACCATCGAACGCTCACTGCGCCAGTTCAGGCACTCGGAACCCGTTCGCGGCACGCTGCTCGAACATTTCCTTGGGCGCAGGAGTTTCGATTTGTCGGCCCATGCAGGTTTCTACAAAGCCGCGAACACCGTGGCTGAAACCGACGAAATTGCGCATCTTGAATGCCAGCACATCCTGGACCTGTACAAGAATTTCAACAGTGCACTTGAGCCTGCCTATCGCCAACAGCTGGCTGACTATTGGACCTACATGGACAATGGCGTCAGCCGCCGTGAGCGATTCATTACCGAGCGTAAAAAAGCATTACTGCTGGAATCCGAGGCTGCGGCGGAGCAGATCCTGCTCACTAACAGCCAGCACGCCATGCTTGAAGAGCAACTGAACAAGCCACGCACGGCGGACAACACCTTCATACAGAAATATGGTGTATTTCAGCTGGCCCTGGTGGACGGGCAAGGCGAAGCGCTGAGTTTTCCCGGCGCATTTGTACTAACACATACCCACAGCCTGGTACCTCCGGCGCTCAACGACAGCAGTCTGGGTGAAGTATTGCTTCGCACCGAACATCAAGGCCTGGAAGGCTTCGAGAACATCGCAGCGATGATCCAGTCGCTGGGAACACGGTTTAACGACTCCATACAAAAACAGGTTGTCCTGCAAAACCTCAGCGCCACTTCACGGGATCGAATTCTCAAATTCCCGACATCCGCCCCCGTGTGGCGTCTGTCGGTCTTGAACGGCGATGTACTAACGGTTCTGTTCGATCAGCAATTGAACCGGCAACAAGCCGACTTCAGCTATCTGATAAGCCAGGCAAAAGCTCAGAAGACGGACGCAGATGAGTTTGTGCGAACCTTGCCTGTGCGTCTCGCCCAAGCCGCGCACCTGGACAATGCAAGGATGCTTGATCGCAACGACCATCGCCTGATCGCCAAGGGCATGCCGAACTGGTGGTCAACAGTCAGCCAAGAGCATCAGCAACGCTGGGTGGATGCTGCGCAGGATTACAGTAAATCGATCATCCAGTTACATCATCTGTGCAAGGACATACCCGACGGTCCGCAACCCCAGGGAGCTCACCAGACCGCGTGGCTGGACAGCGTAAAACGCCTCGCGGTCGCCCAACTGCGCATGGATCAGGTTCGGACTCAGGCCGACCGGCTGCCCGACGAGGCCAGAGCCTGGATAAAGGTCATTGTTGATAGTCCCGGTGTCGAGGATCGGCAGAAGGTCGATGGCAAAACGATCAATCTCGACTTCATGATCCTTGAGCAGCACCCTATCCCTGATGTCATGCGCATCGCACCGCACGGTTCAACAACCGATCAGCCGTTGCTGCTCTGCACCCTCAATGCACCAGACAGCCGGGTGTTTCGCTGGTACCCCGACGAGGAAACCATGCACAAGGAGTTTCTTGAGAACCCCGACTTCACCCGATACCTGCTGCGCCAGTTACCCGAAGACAGCCGCCCCGTCCAATGCAGCGCCGAGGAGTACGAGCAGTGGCTCAAGCACTTTCGTGCGAAGGAAACGTTCAAACACCTGAATGCGCCAAGCAGACTGCCCAGCCTTATTTTCGGCGAACCAAGCTATGTGTTTGAGGGCGAGGACTACCTCAAAACCCACCACGATCTGAAGCATATCCGCAGGACTGATCTTCACTTCCGGCCGGAGGTCATCAAAAAACACGGATCACTGTTTGGAAGCATCGCCCTGAATGTCGCCATGCTGTTCATCCCTTCCCCCGTCCTCATCGCCATGGCGGCGGGCATAGGCCTGTTCAAGCTCTGGGAAGCTTTCCAGCACCTCAGGGAGGGTGATTACCACGGGGCCGCCTTCGAACTGCTATGTGCCGTTGGATACCTGGGCGCGGCGGCTCTGGGTAGATGGGTGGGCAATCGGGAGCCCTTCACAGCGCTGGAAAATATACGCCCGGCGTCGCCGCTGGTACGACGAACCGCCGTCGAGGGCGAGGAACAGATCGGCTATCTGGAATCATCCAGCGCTGTATCGCAACGCGCAAACCTCGATGCCGTTGTGCCCTACGACGCCAGCCAGTTCCATGCTGTCCAGATAGGTGAAAAACAATACTTCATCAAACGTCAGCCCTGGCTGTTCGGGCACTGCCAGCTCTATCAGGTAGACGCCACTAATCCTGACTTGCTGATTGGAGAAGGCGCTTATGCAGTGGAGTCCAGCCCGGGAGTCTGGAGCAAAATAGAAACACTGCGCACCAGAATAAGCAGTCTGCTGTTAAAGCAATCAGATCAGGAATTGGGGGATGTGACCCAGAACTGGCCAAATTCGGTGGACGAGGTAAGCCAGGCATCCAAATCGTCATTCGAGCGCAGTTATATGCAACTGGCACAAGCCTCCAATGCTGATGAGTTGCCCGAAATCGCCGACTATTGTGAGGGCGGCTCACAACCCATCAATACCTTGTTGCGCGCCGGGCTGCGAACGCCGTCTACCCTGCGTTTTCTGAGCGAGTTCTATCGACTGCACGAATACCAGGGCCTGGCCTACAGGGCAGCGATGGTCAGTGCTGCGGGCCTGCGGCGACTGACCAGCGAAATTGGTCAGGTGTTCGTCGACAACGGCGTTCAATCTGCATCCATCAGTCGCTGGAGTAGCGAGCAGTGGAGTCGGGACGGGTTTATTCGCCAGGCGGCGAGCAGCGAAGACAACACCGTATTCGTCATCTTCAGTAAATCCGTGCCGAAGAAAAACCTGTTTACCAGTTTCTTGGGAGACCACGTGGCAATTGCGCCCTCCACCCCGCTGCAACTGGTGGCCAGCCGTCTGGTAGGCAAACGTTTTTATGTGTATTTCAAAAGCCCCACCACCCTTCCGGCAAAGATGATCGACCTTTACTCCGGCAACACTGAGTTGATGCTCTGAGACATGAGCACCAATTAAGCGCAGCGCCGCGCACCAGCCCGCTAAATAAGTCCCATGCTGGTGCGCCCATTTTCTGTCCAACAGGACAACTTCCCGCTCAGGCGCGCTATTTCGCGCCTTGGCCCAGCCTTTGCTAAACATCAATCAGATATGCGTTATCTCGTGTGCCCCATCGAATACCAATAACGGAGCTAGCCAATGAAGCGTCGCAGTCTGATCAAAGCTTTCACCTTGTCCGCATCCATCGCTGCGATGGGTCTTACATGGACCGTTCAAGCCGCCGAGACCATCAAGGTCGGCATTCTGCACTCGCTGTCGGGCACCATGGCGATCTCCGAAACTTCGCTCAAAGACATGGCGTTGATGACCATCGACGAAATCAACGCCAAAGGCGGCGTCAACGGCAAGATGCTCGAAGCCGTTGTTGTCGACCCGGCGTCCAACTGGCCGTTGTTTGCGGAAAAGGGCCGTCAGTTGCTGACCCAGGACAAAGTGGCCGTAGTGTTCGGTTGCTGGACCTCGGTATCGCGCAAATCCGTGCTGCCGGTGTTCGAAGAACTCAACGGCCTGCTGTTCTACCCGGTTCAGTACGAAGGCGAAGAAATGTCGCCAAACGTGTTCTACACCGGCGCAGCGCCTAACCAGCAGGCGATCCCTGCGGTCGAGTACCTGATGAGCGAAGACGGCGGCGCAGCCAAGCGTTACTTCCTGCTGGGCACCGACTACGTTTACCCGCGTACCACCAACAAGATTCTGCGTTCGTTCCTGCACTCCAAGGGTGTAGCGGACAAGGACATCGAAGAGGTCTACACGCCGTTTGGCCACGCTGACTATCAAACCATCGTGGCCAACATCAAGAAGTTCTCTGCGGGCGGCAAGACCGCTGTGATTTCCACCGTCAACGGCGACTCCAACGTGCCGTTCTATAAAGAACTGGCCAACCAGGGCCTGAAGGCTACCGACGTGCCGGTTGTAGCGTTCTCGGTGGGTGAAGAAGAACTGCGCGGCATCGACACCAAACCGCTGGTGGGCCACCTGGCAGCCTGGAACTACTTCCAGTCCGTAGAGAACCCGGTCAACACCAAGTTCGTCGCTGACTGGAAAGCCTACGCCAAGAAGAAAAACCTGCCGGGTGCAGACAAAGCCGTGACCAACGACCCGATGGAAGCCACCTACGTGGGCATCCACATGTGGGCGCAAGCGGTGGAGAAAGCGAAGTCCACCGACGTGGATAAAGTCCGCGAAGCCATGGCAGGCCAGACCTTCGCCGCGCCATCGGGCTTCACCCTGACCATGGACAAAACCAACCATCACCTGCACAAGCCCGTGATGATCGGCGAAGTCGAAGACAACGGTCAGTTCAACGTCGTATGGCAAACCAAAGAACCGATCCGTGCCCAGCCTTGGAGCCCGTACATCCCGGGTAACGACAAGAAGCCGGATCATGCGGTGAAGAGTAATTAAGTAAAGCGATGGCCCCTGCGTTCTGCGCCGGGGCCATCAAAAATTGTTGTTTGAAACGACGCCTTCGCGAATGAATTCGCTCCCACATTGAAATGCGTTCCACCTGTGGGAGCGAATTCATTCGCGAAATGCCTCAACACGGTTTCCTGTTGGAACACCGTCGCCGACATCCAGGCTAATGCCATGCCCAACATTCTGTACCGCTTCATCTTCACCCTCGCCCTGCTGCTGCCCATGGCGGCACACGCCAGCGATGCCGGTGATTTCGTGGCGGCCAGTTCCGCACAACAGGCCGAACTCCTGGAAAGCTGGGCTGCCCAGCCCGTTCCGGGACGCCTTGAGCTGATAAATGCCTTGCAGGAAGGCCGCGTTGCTGCCGACAGCAACAAACGCGCCTTTATCGAAACCGGCGACCAGTATGTCGCTGTCGACGGGGACACTCCCACGACTGATGAACCGCGCAAACTGCGCCTGAATAACCGCTTGCGCGGCTTGGTGGATACCGCGCTGGCCAGCCATCAATTGCTGGCTGAGGACGCGAAATTGCGCTTGGCCGCAGCGCTGCAACTGCAAAAATCAGCGCGCCCTGCTCAGTTGCCCTTCCTCAGCGTACGTCTGGCCGATGAGAAAGACGATGACGTCCATGACGCGCTGACATTGGCACTGGCCAATCTGCAGTTGGTTGACTCCAGCCCGACCGTACGTCTGGCGGCCGTTCGCCTGCTCGGCGAAACCGGTGATCCGTTGGCCCGCACTCGTTTGGAAACCTTACTGGCACCGGGCGTCGAAACTGACGCCAGCGTGCGTATCGCGGCCGAAACCAGCCTGGCTCAAGTCAAACGCAAACTGATGGTCGGCGAGTTACTCGGCCAGGCATTCAGCGGTATGTCGCTGGGCTCGATTCTGCTGCTGGCGGCACTCGGACTGGCGATCACATTTGGCTTGCTGGGCGTGATCAACATGGCCCACGGCGAAATGTTGATGCTTGGGGCTTACTCGACGTATGTCGTGCAACTGATGTTCCAGCGTTATGCGCCGGGCGCCATCGAGTACTACCCGCTAATTGCGCTGCCGGTGGCGTTTTTCGTCACCGCGGCGATCGGTATGGCGCTGGAGCGCACGGTGATTCGCCATTTGTATGGCCGACCACTGGAAACACTGCTCGCCACTTGGGGTATCAGCCTGATGCTGATCCAGGCCGTGCGTCTGGCCTTCGGCGCGCAGAACGTTGAAGTGGCCAACCCTGAGTGGCTGTCCGGCGGTTACCAGGTGCTGCCCAATCTGGTGCTGCCGTATAACCGCATCGTGATCATCGGGTTTGCACTGTTCGTGGTGGTGTTGACCTGGCTGCTGCTGAACAAGACGCGGCTGGGCCTGAACGTGCGCGCCGTGACCCAGAACCGCAACATGGCCGCCTGCTGCGGTGTGCCCACAGGACGCATCGACATGATGGCCTTCGGGCTCGGTTCAGGCATTGCCGGGCTGGGCGGCGTGGCGCTGAGCCAGATCGGCAACGTCGGCCCGGACCTGGGTCAGAGCTACATCATCGACTCATTCCTGGTGGTGGTGCTCGGCGGTGTCGGTCAGTTGGCCGGTAGCGTCATGGCGGCCTTCGGTCTGGGCATCGCTAACAAGATTCTCGAACCGCAAATCGGTGCCGTATTGGGCAAGATCCTGATCCTGGCGCTGATCATTCTGTTTATCCAGAAACGTCCGCAAGGCCTCTTCGCATTGAAAGGACGGGTGATCGACTGATGAACCAACCAATGATGGTCACTGCCGCCCAAAAAGTCGGCCCCAAAGGTACGTTGGCTGTAGGGGTGGTTGTGCTCGCCATCCTGCTGGCGATGCCACTGCTGTCCTTGCTACCTGCCGATAACAGCTTTCAGGTCTCGGCCTACACCCTGACGCTGGTGGGCAAGATCCTCTGTTACGCCATCGTCGCGCTGGCACTGGATCTGGTCTGGGGTTACGCCGGTTTACTGTCGTTGGGGCACGGTCTGTTCTTCGCTCTGGGCGGTTATGCCATGGGCATGTACCTGATGCGCGAAGCGGCAGGCGATGGCTTGCCCGCATTCATGACCTTCCTGTCGTGGACCGAACTGCCGTGGTATTGGGCAGGCACCGACAACTTCCTGTGGGCCATGTGTCTGGTGGTACTGGCGCCCGGCTTGTTGGCACTGGTGTTCGGTTTCTTCGCCTTCCGCTCGCGGATCAAGGGCGTGTATTTCTCGATCATGACCCAAGCATTAACCTTCGCCGGAATGCTGCTGTTCTTCCGCAACGAAACCGGTTTCGGCGGTAATAACGGCTTCACCAACTTCCGTAGCATTCTGGGCTTCAGCATCAGTTCACAGGGCACTCGCGCCACACTGTTTCTGGCGACTGTGATTCTGCTGGTGGCAAGTCTGTATGTCGGCTGGCGTCTGGCGCAGAGCAAGTTCGGGCGGGTGCTGACCGCCCTGCGCGATGCCGAAAATCGCCTGATGTTCTGCGGTTACGATCCGCGTGGCTTCAAGCTGTTTGTCTGGGTGCTGAGCGCGGTGCTGTGTGGCTTGGCCGGTGCGCTGTATGTACCGCAGGTCGGCATCATCAACCCGAGCGAAATGTCGCCGACCAACTCCATCGAAGCCGCCGTATGGGTCGCCCTCGGCGGACGCGGAACGCTGATCGGCCCGCTGCTGGGTGCCGGTCTGGTCAATGGCATGAAGAGCTGGTTCACCGTCGCCTTCCCGGAATACTGGCTGTTCTTCCTCGGCGCGCTGTTCATCATCGTCACGCTGTATCTGCCTAAAGGCGTGATCGGTTTGCTCAAGAAGAGGGGCGAACAATGAAAACCACTCCGACACCGGCGTTCATGCTCGAACCTATTCTCGACCCCAACGCTGATGCAGGCACCAGCCGCGATGCGATTGGCCTGGGGCAAAGCGTCGGCAAAGGGCTGAACACGCGCCACGGCACGATCCTTACGCTGGAAGACATAAGCGTCAGCTTCGATGGTTTCAAGGCGCTCAACGACCTGAATCTGTACATCAGCGTCGGCGAACTACGCTGCATCATCGGCCCCAACGGCGCTGGTAAAACCACGCTGATGGACGTGATCACTGGCAAGACTCGTCCAAGTCACGGCAAGGCCTGGTTTGGTGAAACCCTGGACCTGACGCAAATGAGCGAAGTCGAAATTGCTCAAGCGGGCATTGGTCGAAAGTTTCAGAAGCCCACCGTATTCGAAGCTTTGAGCGTGTTTGAAAACCTTGAGCTGGCGCAGAAAACCGACAAGTCGGTATGGGCCAGCCTGAGGGCGAAACTCAGTGGCGAACAACGCGATCGCATTGACGAAGTGCTGGAAACCATACGTTTGACGTCGTCCATGCAGCGCCCGGCCGGTCTACTTTCACACGGTCAGAAACAGTTTCTGGAGATCGGTATGTTGCTGGTTCAGGACCCGCAACTACTGCTGCTCGATGAGCCAGTGGCAGGTATGACCGATGCCGAAACCGAATTCACCGCCGAGCTGTTCAAGAGTCTGGCAGTGAAGCATTCGCTGATGGTGGTGGAACATGACATGGGCTTTGTGGGCTCGATTGCCGACCACGTGACCGTTCTGCATCAGGGCAGCGTATTGGCCGAAGGCTCGCTGGCGGATGTGCAGGCGGATGAACGAGTTATCGAAGTTTACCTCGGAAGATAATTGCTAACCCTGTAGGAGCTGCCGAAGGCTGCGAAAGCGATAAACCTGACACACCGCCTTCGCAGCCTCCGGCAGCTCCTACAGGTAACCCGAAATTGTTTGGGAAACGAACATGCTCCAGGTCGAAAAGCTTCATCAGTACTACGGCGGTAGCCACATCCTGCGCGGGCTGTCCTTTGATGTGAAGGTCGGTGAAGTGACGTGCCTGCTGGGCCGTAACGGCGTCGGCAAGACTACTTTGCTCAAAGTCCTCATGGGCCTGCTGCCTGCCAAAGAAGGCGCAGTGCAATGGGAAGGCAAAGCCATCACCGGTTTCAAACCTCATCAACGGGTGCATGCCGGGATCGCTTACGTGCCACAGGGCCGGGAAATTTTCGGCCGTTTGACCGTGGAAGAAAACCTGTTAATGGGGCTGTCGCGATTCCCGGGCTCTGAAGCCAAGGAAGTCCCGCCGTTTATCTACGAGCTGTTCCCGGTATTGCTGCAGATGAAACATCGACGCGGCGGTGATCTGTCCGGCGGTCAACAACAGCAGCTGGCGATTGGTCGTGCGCTGGCCAGCCGTCCTCGCCTGCTGATCCTCGACGAACCCACCGAAGGCATTCAGCCGTCGGTGATCAAGGAAATCGGCGCAGTAATCAAGAAGCTCGCCGAACGAGGTGACATGGCTATTCTGCTGGTTGAACAGTTCTACGACTTTGCCGCCGAACTGGCCGATCAGTACTTGGTGATGTCCCGCGGGGAAATCGTTCAGCAAGGCCGTGGCGAAAATATGGAAGCCGAAGGCGTGCGTGGTCTGGTGACCATCTGAGTGGTATTCCGTTAAGGTGCAGTTTTCCAGAACTGCTGTTTTCCAGAAGCATGAAAGCGATCACATGAATCTTCCCGCCCACACTGCGTTGTTCACACCCAGCTGGCATGCCGAGCTGGAGCTGGGCTATGGGCGTTTTGGCGACAGTACGCGACCCACCCAGCGCCGACACAAAGGCCCGCTACGGGTGCAAAAACACCTGTACGCCGAAGGCCCGGAAGTTTGCCAGCACATTATTGTTCATCCACCCGGCGGCATCGCCGGTGGCGACCGGCTGGACATCAGCGCCAGCGTCGGCCCTGATGCCTGGGCGCAGCTAACCAGCCCCGGTGCTGCCAAGTGGCATCGCGCGGCAGGTCCGGCGTATCAGCAACTTGATCTGAGCGTGGCGCCCGGTGCCACGTTGGAATGGCTGCCTCAGGAAACCATCGTGTTCAGTGCCGCACAGGCCGAACTGACCACGCGTATCGAGCTGCAAGGCAATGCCAGATTGTTTTATTGGGACGTCGTGGCGCTGGGCAGACCGGCGAGCGGCGAGCGTTTCGAGAGCGGGCACTTTCAGGCGCATCTGGATATACGTCGGGACGGCAAGTTGTTGTGGCATGAACGGCAACGGATCATTGGTGGCGACGGCTTGCTCGATTCACCGATTGGTCTGGATGGCAAAACAGTATTTGGCACGTTGCTGATCACCGGCGACATTGACAGCGAATTGCTTGAAGCCTGTCGCTCGGTGCCCAATGAGGTACGCGGTGACCTGACCCAACTGCCCGGTTTACTGGTGGCCCGTTGTCTGGCTGATGAGGCGCTGCATGCCCGGGCCTGGATGATCGAATTGTGGAAACTGCTGCGCCCCGCGCTGCTGGGCAGAGAGGCGGTGGCGCCGAGGATCTGGAGTACGTGATTTCGCTGTGTCGGCACCGACGCCTTCGCGAATGAATTCGCTCCCACAGGAGAAATTCGTTCTCCATGTGGGAGCGAATTCATTCGCGAAGTGGGCCGCCCAAACAACTAAAATTTATGACGGATTAAACATGGATCTCACCCCGCGCGAAAAAGACAAGATGCTGATTTTCACCGCTGGCCTGGTTGCCGAAAGGCGTCTGGCGCGTGGTGTGAAGCTCAACTACCCCGAAGCCATGGCTTACATCTCGGCGGCGCTGCTTGAAGGCGCACGCGACGGGCAAACCGTGGCCGACCTGATGCATTACGGCACCACCCTGCTGACTCGCGAACAGGTCATGGAAGGCATCCCGGAAATGATTCCTGAAATCCAGGTCGAGGCGACGTTCCCGGACGGCACAAAGCTGGTCACCGTGCATCAGCCAATTGCCTGATTAACTACACGACTGTGGAACCGATCATGAGTAACTCGATTCGCGACGCACTGCCAGCCGATCTGCCGGGCATCCTGGCGATTTACACCGACGCAGTGCTCAACACCACCGCGATCTGGAACGAGCAACCGGTTGACCTGGCCAATCGTCAGGCCTGGTTCGATGCACGTCAGGCTCAGGGTTATCCGATTCTGGTCGCCTTAGATGATCAAGGACAGGTCACGGGCTATTCGTCGTTTGGCGACTGGCGTCCTTTTGAAGGCTTCCGCCACACGGTCGAGCACTCGGTGTATGTCCGCGCCGATCAGCGCGGCAAAGGCCTGGGCCCCAAGCTGATGAAAGCCCTCATCGACCGCGCTCGCCTGTGCGACAAACACATCATGGTAGCGGCGATTGAAAGCGGTAACGCGGCCTCCATCGGTTTGCATGAGCGACTAGGCTTCATCATCACCGGCCAGATGCCGCAGGTAGGGACCAAATTCGGACGCTGGCTGGACCTGACGTTCATGCAACTGGATTTGTCTCCCGGCGCATCCGCCCCACCCTCGCAAGCTCCCGCATCCAACTGAGAGGCAATCATGAATCCTGCCCAGCTGCGCCGCGTTACCGACGAAAGCTTCGCCCATTACCGTAACGGTCTGGCGGCCTTGCTGATGGACGCCGTGCATAACGGCGCATCGGTGGGTTTCATGGCTGACCTGGACGCCGAGCAGGCTTACGCCTGGTGCGACGGGTTGCGAGAAGACGTCGCCGACGGCAGCTTGCTGTTATGGGTCGTGGTTCAGGATGAGCAGGTGCTGGCCAGCGCTCAGCTCGCGCTGTGTCAGAAAGCCAATGGCCTGAATCGGGCCGAAGTACAGAAATTAATGGTACTCAAGGACGCTAGACGTCGCGGGTTCGGCCTGCAATTGATGCAAGCGCTTGAACAGGCGGCTCGTCAGCTCAAGCGCGGCTTGCTGTTTCTGGACACCGAAGCCGGTTCGCCCGCTGAAGTGTTCTATCGCTCGCTGGACTACACCCGCGTCGGCGAACTGCCCAACTACTGCCAAAGCCCGGACGGCCGTTATACGCCGACCGCTATCTACTTCAAGACCTTGGGACAACCCGCATGATTCCTGGCCAATACCAGATTCAACCCGGTGAAATCGAGCTCAACGCCGGTCGCCGGACTATCAGCCTGAACGTCGCCAACAGTGGCGACCGGCCGATTCAGGTCGGCTCGCATTTCCATTTTTTTGAAACCAACGACGCCCTCACCTTCGACCGTGCGGCCAGCCGTGGCATGCGCCTGAACATCCCGGCCGGCACCGCCGTGCGCTTCGAGCCAGGCCAGTCGCGGGATGTGGAATTGGTGGATCTGGCAGGACTGCGGCGGGTGTTCGGCTTCGCCGGGCGAGTGATGGGCGATCTGTAGCCCCCGAACCGGAACCCTGTAGGAGTGAGCTTGCTCGCGATCGGCTGCGCAGCAGTCGCAAAAGTGGTGAACAAACCACCGCTGGAAAGTCGTTCCGACTTTATCGCGAGCAAGCTCACTTCTACAGGTCAGGTCAGGTCAGGTCAGGTCAGGTCAGGTCAGGTCAGGGTGCGCTCGGACATATTTTTGAATTCAAGGAATCGTCATGAAGATTTCCAGACAAGCCTATGCCGACATGTTCGGCCCCACCGTGGGCGACCGGGTACGGTTGGCCGACACCGAGCTGTGGATTGAGGTCGAAAAAGACTTCACGACTTATGGCGAAGAAGTGAAGTTCGGCGGCGGTAAGGTCATTCGTGACGGCATGGGCCAAGGCCAGTTACTCGCCGCCGAGGTCGTCGACACGCTGATCACCAACGCCTTGATCGTCGACCACTGGGGCATCGTCAAAGCCGACGTTGGCCTCAAGGACGGCCGCATCGCTGCCATCGGCAAAGCGGGCAACCCGGACATCCAGCCAGACGTCACTATCGCCATCGGCGCCTCCACCGAAATTATTGCCGGTGAAGGCATGATCCTCACCGCAGGCGGCGTCGACACACACATTCACTTCATCTGCCCGCAGCAGATCGAAGAGGCGTTGATGAGCGGCGTGACCACCATGATCGGCGGCGGTACCGGCCCGGCAACCGGCACCAACGCCACCACCGTGACGCCCGGCCCGTGGCATATGGCGCGCATGCTTCAAGCGGCAGATTCGTTCCCGATGAACATCGGCTTTACCGGCAAGGGCAACGTCAGCCTGCCCGGTCCATTGGTGGAGCAAGTCAAAGCCGGTGCAATTGGCCTGAAACTGCACGAAGACTGGGGCACCACGCCCGCAGCCATCGACAACTGCCTCAGCGTCGCCGACGAGTACGACGTGCAGGTCGCGATCCACACCGACACCCTGAACGAGTCCGGCTTCGTCGAAACGACGTTGGCGGCGTTCAAGAACCGTACGATTCACACCTATCACACCGAAGGTGCGGGCGGCGGTCACGCGCCGGACATCATCAAGGCCTGTGGCTTCCCGAACGTGTTGCCCAGTTCGACCAACCCGACCCGGCCGTTCACGCGCAACACCATCGACGAACACCTGGACATGCTGATGGTCTGCCATCACCTGGACCCAAGCATCGCCGAAGACGTGGCTTTCGCTGAAAGCCGTATTCGCCGGGAAACCATTGCCGCCGAAGATATCCTGCACGACCTGGGCGCGTTCTCGATGCTCAGCTCCGACAGCCAGGCCATGGGCCGGGTTGGCGAGGTGATCATGCGCACCTGGCAAACCGCCGACAAGATGAAGCGCCAGCGTGGTCCTTTGCCTGGTGATGGCGAGGGCAACGATAACTTCCGCGCCAAACGCTACATCGCCAAATACACCATCAACCCGGCGATCACCCATGGCATCAGCCATGAAGTCGGTTCGGTTGAAGTGGGTAAATGGGCGGACCTGGTGCTCTGGCGCCCTGCGTTTTTCGGCGTCAAACCGACGCTGATTCTCAAGGGCGGTGCGATTGCTGCGAGCCTGATGGGCGACGCCAACGCCTCGATCCCGACGCCGCAGCCCGTGCACTATCGGCCTATGTTCGCCAGCTATGGCAGCTCGTTACATGCAACCAGCCTGACCTTCATCAGCCAGGCGGCTTTCGATGCAGGTGTGCCGGAATCACTGGGGCTGAAAAAGGTGATCAGCGTCGTCAAAGGCTGCCGGTCCGTGCAGAAGAAAGACCTGATCCATAACGACTACCTGCCCAACATCGACGTCGACCCACAGACTTATCAGGTCAAGGCAGACGGTGTACTGCTCTGGTGCGAACCGGCAGATGTCTTGCCAATGGCGCAGCGGTACTTTCTGTTCTGACCGGGTGCGCTTGCAAACAAAGGCAGCTAAGGCTGCCTTTGTTCTTTTCCGGCAATGTCATGCCTGATGCCTGATAAAAAAGTCTCGTCGCCATCGAGCAGCTTTAACGCTTGCAGCGTGTCGTTGACAGCCTCGATCAGACCCAGATCCTCAGACGTACTGGTACCGTCCAGAACTCGCCGCAACGCCAGATAAAAACCCAGCTTGCCAAAGGCCACGTCATCCAGCCTCGCGCTCTTGCCGGTGTGGAGTTTTAATTCAGCCAGATTGATCTGTTGTTCAACAAACGTCGTGAAACGAGTTGTTAACATGTCGGCGCTCCTGCCAAATAGTCCCTGTGATCAGCCTAAGCCTAGCGCCTCGCTGCACAGACCGTCAGAAATGACAGCAGCCCTCCGGCAAATCTCGATACCGGTCATACAAAGGCGGTAGTATGCGCCCTCTCACATCAGCTTCCGCCTCCAGGTAATTACACATGCGCCTCTCCGAATTCATCGTTGCCCATGTGGATCGTATTGTCGATGAGTGGGAACACTTCGCCAAAACCATCAAGCCTGCCGCCGATACCATGAACAGTATCGAGTTGCGTGATCACGCCAAGGCCATTCTGCTGGCCGCAGCACGGGACATGAACACCTCGCAGACCAAAAGCGAGCAAGCGGCCAAGTCAAAGGGCGCAGACCTGCAAAAGACACCCAGCCTTGACGAGGCCGCCGCCAGCCACGGCGAACTGCGGCACATGGTCGGGTTTGATCTGGTGCAGATGACCTCAGAGTTCCGTCATCTGCGTGCCAGTGTCATCCGGTTGTGGGTCGAAAGCCTGAAAACGCCTGACCTGGCCTACTTCACTGACATGATCCGCTTCAACGAAGCCATCGACGAAGCATTGGCCGAGTCCACTGCAGCGTATGCAGAGCAAGTGGCACGGTCGCGAGATATCTTCCTGGCCATTCTGGGTCATGACCTGCGCGCGCCTCTGCAAGCGGTAGTCATGTCCGCCGACCTGCTGGAGCAAAGGAAGGACCTGGATGCCAAATCCCGAAGCTACGTTTCGCGGATCAAGAGCAGCACGCGGCATATGGGCGCGATGGTCAGCGATCTGCTGGAGTTCGTGCGCAGTCGTCTGGGAGCGAGCCTGCCGGTTGATCGCAAAAGCATGGACTTGGGCAGCGCCTGTCGCGAGGCCATAGACGAAGCCTGCGCCGGTCGCCCGGACTCGCACCCGCATCTGGAGATAGAAGGCGATACGGTCGGCCACTGGGACCGCGGACGTATCGACCAGTTACTGCAGAACCTGATCGGCAATGCTCTACAACATGGTGCGGGCGAGGAAGAGGTCAGTGTCAAAGTCAGCGGTGAGCAGGATCATGTGCAGTTGATCGTGCACAACCTCGGCGACCCCATTTCCGAAGACGCCATCGGCAGCATCTTTGACCCCTTGGTACGCGCCATCAGCGAAGGATCAACGCCCAGCGGCCGGTCCACCAGCCTCGGCCTGGGACTGTTCATCGTCAAGGAAGTGGTCAACGCCCACGGCGGCAGTATCACCGTGACGTCCAACGTGGGTGACGGGACAACGTTTACGGTGGTGTTGCCGAAGAGCGTTTAGCTGACTGGATGGATGCAATCTCATGTGGGAGCCGGGCTTGCCCGCGATAATGCCGCCGCGTATGTCAGTCAAATCGCGGTGATCTTATCGCGGGCAAGCCCGGCTCCCACATAAAAACCGCATTTATGGGAGCGGCCGC
This sequence comes from Pseudomonas viridiflava, assembly GCF_900602065.1. Classification (GTDB taxonomy): domain Bacteria; phylum Pseudomonadota; class Gammaproteobacteria; order Pseudomonadales; family Pseudomonadaceae; genus Aquipseudomonas. The sequence continues at coordinate 324,206 of NZ_UWFN01000095.1, forward strand.
AGCCGGAGCTTAGCTCACCACTGCGCCCGCGGATCAAACGCTGCCTTGTCGGCCAGTTTTTTCCACAGTTCCTGCGTGGCATCGTTGGACGGTGGCATGACCACCTTGACCTGCGCCAACAGGTCACCACGCTGGCCCTGCTTGTTCAGCAGACCATTGCCCTTGATCCGCAGACGCTGACCATTCTGGCTGTCAGGGCGAATCGTCAGGTTGATCTTGCCAGTCAGGGTCGGCACAGCGACTTTCGCACCCAGCGCTGCTTCCCATGGAGCCACAGGGACGGTGATGATAAGGTCGTGACCTTCAACTTCGAACTTTGGATGCGGCGCGAGGCGAATGATCAGGTACAGATCACCGCTCTCACCACCTGCAACGCCTGGCGCACCCTGCCCCTTGAGGCGAATACGCTCGCCGTCGACGACCCCGGCAGGGATCTTCACATTCAGTGTCTTGGTGACATCAGCCACACGCTGGCCCGCTGCATTGTGCTGCGGCACCTTGAAGCTGACCTGCTTGGATTCGGCCGACAGCGTCTCCTCCAGGAAGATTGCCAATTCCATTTCGACGTCTTGTCCCTTGCGCCCAGGGTTGCGCGAGCGGCCGCCCTGCTGCTGCGCACGGCCACCGAAAATCGAGCTGAAAAAGTCTGAGAAGTCACCGTTATCGGCGCCGCCAAACCCGCCCGCACCGGCACGACTCTGCCAGCCCGGAGGGGCCTGGAAGGGTCGGCCCTGCTGACCGTATTTGCGGATATCGTCGTATTCAGCGCGCTTTTCAGGGCTGCTCAGTACCTCGTAGGCTTCGCTCGCTTCTTTGAATTTATCTTCTGCGCCAGCCTCTTTGCTCACGTCAGGGTGATACTTGCGGGCCAACTTGCGGTAAGCGACCTTGATCGCCTTCTCATCCGCAGTCGGATCCACCGCAAGAATCTTGTAATAGTCTTTGAAGTCCATCTAATGCGTTTCCCCGGTTATGCCGTGCTGCGCTGATACAGCGCACAGCATCCTCTATTTTGAGGTCTCTGAATCTAATACGTTGAGATGTATCGGCCGCCGAACCCGTCAGCTTGATGCTTGAAACGTTCGACGGCCTGATCTGTAGACAATTCCCAGAAGATTGGGGGTCTTGTTAGCCAGTTCAAGTCAGGCCGACAAATACACTTATCTACATTTAACCGATGTTTCGCCCTACGCATCCGTCGTGCACTGACATACACTGCGCGGCCGTTTTTTGACTGGAACGTAAAAGACATGAATGACCAATCCCCGGCCCGTGCCTGCGGCATCGACTTTGGCACGTCCAATTCCACCGTCGGCTGGTTGCGCCCCGGCATGGAATCGCTGATTGCGCTGGAGGACGACAAGATTACCCTGCCTTCGGTGGTGTTCTTCAATATGGAAGAGCGCCGCCCGGTCTATGGCCGTCTGGCGCTGCATGAATACCTGGAAGGCTACGAAGGTCGGCTGATGCGCTCGCTGAAGAGCCTGCTGGGCTCCAAGCTGATCAAGCACGACACCAGCGTGCTCGGCACGGCCATGCCGTTCAAGGACCTGCTGGCGCTGTTCATCGGCGAGCTGAAGAAACGCGCCGAAGCCAACGCCGGTCGTGAGTTCGAAGAAGTGGTGCTGGGTCGCCCGGTGCATTTCGTCGATGACGACATTACCGCTGATCAGGAAGCCGAAGACACGCTGGCCGAAGTCGCACGCAAGATCGGCTTCAAGGACGTGTCGTTCCAGTACGAGCCGATTGCTGCAGCGTTCGACTATGAATCCACGATCACTAAAGAAGAGCTGGTACTGATTGTCGACATCGGCGGTGGTACGTCGGACTTCTCTCTGGTGCGCCTGTCGCCTGATCGTCGCTTCTACGATGACCGTCACGAAGACATTCTCGCCACCGGTGGCGTGCACATTGGCGGTACCGACTTCGACAAGCAGTTGAGCATTCAAGGTGTCATGCCGCTGTTCGGCTATGGCAGCCGGATGAAAAGCCAGGCTTACATGCCGACCAGCCATCACATGAACCTGGCGACCTGGCACACCATCAACTCGGTCTATTCGCAGAAGTCTCAGCTGGCACTGGGTAGCATGCGTTATGACATCGAGGACACTCAGGGCATCGACCGCCTGTTCAAACTGATTGAACAGCGCGCCGGTCACTGGCTGGCCATGGAAGTCGAAGAAACCAAGATCCAGCTGACTCACAGCGAAAGCCGTCATTTGCCGATGGACCGTATCGAACCGGGTTTGAGCGTGGACCTGAGTCGGGCGATGTTCGAGGCCGCGATTGATTCGCAACTTGAACGCGTGCGTAACAGCGTGACTGAACTGCTGCTCAAGGCGGGTGCGGGGGTTGATCAGGTCAACACGGTGTTCTTCACCGGTGGCTCAAGCGGCATCCCGGCCCTGCGCAACAGCGTCTCAGCCATGCTGCCCAACGCGCGCCATGTTGAGGGGAATATCTTCGGCAGTATCGGTAGCGGGTTGGCGATCGAGGCCAAGAAGCGGTATGGCTAAAAACCACCGAAAATCTTCTGTAGGAGCGAGCTTGCTCGCGATAGCGCCAGATCAGTCGACACATTAGTCGCCTGTCAGATCCAATCGCGAGCAAGCTCGCTCCTGCAGATTCAGCTGCTGCTCTCTTACACCAACCCTTCGCGCTGCAACTCGCTCTTCAGGTACGCGTAGTAAATCGGCCCTGCCACAACACCCGGCAGGCCGAACGCGGCTTCGAATATCAGCATCGCCAGCAGTAATTCCCACGATTTGGCATTGATTTGCCCGCCGACGATCCTCGCGTTGAGGAAGTACTCGACCTTGTGGATCACGATCAGGTAACCCAACGCCGCCAAGGCGACCCAGATCGATATCGACATGCCGACGATGAAAATCAACGTATTGGACATCAAGTTACCCACCACCGGCAGCAGGCCGAGCAGGAAGGTCATGATGATCAGGGTTTTGGTCAGCGGCAGGTGAATCCCGCACAGCGGCAGGACGATAACCAGGAACACCGAAGTGAACGCGGTGTTCAGCAGAGAGATTTTGATCTGGGCGAAGACGATGTTGCGAAACGCCTTGCTCAACAGGCTCAAGCGATCAAACAGTGCTGCCGCCAGAGGCTTACGGGTATGCACATCGGATATCCGCTGCAAGGCGATGATCGCGCCCAGCACCATGCCGATCAGCATGGTGACGAACATGTGCGCCGCCCCTTTGCCAATCAACTGCAGCTCACCCACGTGTTTTTGTATCCACTCGCCCAGAGATATCCGGAACTCCGCAGCACTGGCGGGCAGATAGCCATCGACAAACGGCGGTAACTGCCCGCGGGCACGGTCCACCAGGATCATGAACTTATCGAGGGATGCGCCTGGATTCTCCGCTTCGTGCAGAACAAAGCTGAAAGCTCCGGCAAAAATCAACGCCAGTACGCTGACCACCAAAGTGCCCAGCAGCGCTACAGCAAGCCAGCGTGCCCGTTCCCCGGCAATCAGCCTTTGCAGCTTGGGCGTCAGCATGTTGACCAGTTCATAAACCAGCAAACCCGCCAACAGGCTAGGTAGCAGTTTGAACGGCAGAACCATCAACAGACCGCCAAATATCAGAATCCAGCTGGCCAACAAGACTTGTCGCGAGGAAAACGTTGGCATATAGCCTCAAGACGAACGGCGCAAAGAGGCAGGCAGTCTGCCAGCGTTCTGAGCTAAGGACCAGTGATCAGACGACCCCAACGGAAACGACTTACACACTGATGCAGAACTGGCCTGCATCAGACACCGGAATTAAAGGTTTCGGGGCCCTCAATGACGTGATATCGGGCGCCGAAACCGATTCTGAAAAATTATTTCTTCTTGAGACAATCGCTCATGAAGGTCTTGCGGGCATCGCCCTTGAGCGCCTGAGTGGTCGCAGTCGCGTTACAGGTTTTCATCTTGTCCTGCTGGGTTTTCGGTGGCGAAGCCTTCAGACACGTGCTCATGAACGCCTTGCGCTCATCGCCCTTGAGCGACTGGGCAGAAGCATCGGCATTACAACTTGTCATCTTGTTCTGTTGTGCGGTGGCAGCATAACCCTGGGCGCACAGCAACAGACCCACCAGCAATAACGGGACGCGCAGCATTCTCATTGTTCTTCTCTCCGCAGTGGCCATGCTGACCTGCGTGGCCTGCTTCGAGTGTAGCCAAAGAACCTGCTGCGCGATCCTGCCTGCTCTACCCTGTGATGCGCGTATCGACGTCGATGTGGACCTGTAAATCCTCCTCTTCGACGCTGTGAATCGACACATCAGTAATGCCCGACGCGTGAGGTGTTGTCAGATCGACGGCCGTCGAGTGGTGAACATCGTCTAGTGCGACGTGATGCTTCTGTGCAAGCTCATGGACTACCTCGATGATCGGCACATCCAGATCCTCGATCACATCCACATGATGCTCACCCGCCAGGGTGTACTCGATTTCATAGTGTTCTTTATCGCTCATTGCATCACTCCAATACCGGCCCGCTCGGGCGGCAAACTACGAACAACGACTCAAAACAACTAAAGGCCCGCAGCCTTGAGGCGTGCGGCGTGCTCAACAAACAGCTTCACAGGGTCGGCACCTTTGCCCACCAGCCCAAAGGTTTGGTTGACGATGTCGAAGTGGTCGAGAGGGTAGTCATCACCGATGACGGTTCCGAGGTGAGAACTGAATTTCCCGACCATGCCATCACATTGACCGCGCTCTTTTGTGAACGTGCGAGCGAATATTCGACAGGTCACATTAGTGCCGTCCAGGCGGTTACGACCGCTGTCACTCAGCCCAGCCTGCAAGGTGCCGGACCATGAGTAATAACGCACACCGTTGACCAACTCCTCACCCTGTCCGCCCCAGGTAGCCGGCAAGCCCTGAGGATATTGGCTGTTGAATAAGGCCACACCTGCGCTGGTCAGGGACTTGTGCGATGCCGTGACATCAGTCGGCAGCCGTGTGCCGCGATAGCCGGTGTCCAGCATTGCCATGACCCACACCATGACGCGCAACAGCGTGTTGAGCAGCCAGCCGCGCAGGGTTCGCTCGGGAAAATTGCGTTCGAGAAAATCCGCCAGCTCCGATCCGTGATTGGGCCCCGCGACCGAGGTGACCGACGCAACCAGATCCGGGCGTTTGGCAGCCACATACCGGATGGTCAGCGCGCCTTGGCTGTGGCCGATGAGATTGACCTTCCCGGCACCGGTCCTTTCCAGCATTTCGACGATCAGCGCGATCAACTGCTCGCCGCGCACTTCCGAGGAGTTGACCGCCGAGACCATCACCGGCGTGACGGTAGCGCCCCCACGACGCAATGCCCGAACGATGCCGTACCAGTACGGGTAGATCACCAGCCTGACGAAGCCCAGCAAACCGGGGACCAGCACCAGCGGGTAACGAGTCGCTTGTTCCTGACTCATGACGAAGCCTCCTTGCGAGCGATCAACCGGGCATGACTGAACCATAGCGGTAATTGACTCAAACGCAGGCGCAGCAGGCTTTACTCTCCGACAATCTGCCGCGTGGTAAACGATAGTGTTCAAAGGCCATCAAATAATCGAACTCTCGCGCACCTCCATAGCTCCAAGCTGCAACGGGCCAACAATGGCTCAGTCATTGGAGTGGTTGTCATGATCAAGAAGAGCCTCGCAGCAGCATTCGTTATCGCCGCAGTCAGCGGTTGCGCCAACACCACCGTGCAGAACCCGGTGGACTACGTGACCTATCGCAATGAGCCGCTGGTCAAGCAAGTCGAAGACGGCATGACCGAGCAGCAAGTGCTGACCATCGGCGGTACGCCGTCGACTCGCGTACAGCGCAAGGTTCATCCGGGTGTTTGCAATAACTACGTGATGAATAAAGACGGCCACGAGCAGGTCTATCACGTCAGCTTCAACGCCAACGGTCGCGTGGACAACAAGGGTTTCATGACCTGCGAGCAACGCGAAGCCAACGAACGCGCCATGTAAGTCGCTCGTTGATACGCAAAAGCCCGATGCATATGCATCGGGCTTTTTATTGGGCGGCGCCTTTGAAGGTGCAGCTTTTACAGCTTAGAAAACCAGCTTGAACAGGGCGATGACCACAATCAGGCCGATCAGGAAGATGATGCCGATGGTGCTGCCGAGGAACTTGAGCATTGTGTATCTCCATATATTTTCGTCTCAAGGTTGGGACCGCAGCGTGCAGTAGTCGTTTCCTAATATTTCTTTCATCAACCGATGGCACAAAAGAATAAAACTTTTGCCGAAGCGGACCACTCACACCTATGACCGATCATGCCGGGCGCTTGTCAACGCAGTAGAAGACTGGCGCATCAAGAGCGAGACGGATACCGGATTAGCTTTGGAGATAAACCATGAATCAAGCCCAGCAATTGTCTGATGTGAGCACCCTGCGCGAACGTGCGCGTCATAACGTGGAAAACGGTGCAGTCACCGAAGGTTACAGCGCCGATCGTGAAACAGTATTACGTTTGCTGAACGAGTCACTGGCGACCGAACTGGTGTGCGTGCTGCGTTACAAGCGCCACTACTATATGGCGACCGGCCTCAAAGCGAGCGTCGCAGCCGCCGAGTTCCTTGAGCATGCGCAACAGGAAGCCGAACACGCCGATCTACTGGCCGAGCGCATCGTGCAACTGGGTGGCGAGCCGGAATTCAACCCTGACCTGTTGTCGAAGAACTCCCACGCTCAATACGTGGCAGGCACCACCCTGAAAGAAATGGTCTACGAAGACCTGGTGGCTGAGCGTATAGCCATCGATAGCTACAGCGAGATCATCAAGTACATCGGCGAAGATGACCCGACCACTCGCCGTATCTTCGAGACCATTCTGGCTCAGGAAGAAGAACACGCCGATGACATGGCGGATATCCTCAACGACCTGTGATGGGTGAGTTGTGATGTAAAAGCCAGGACTCTGTCCTGGCTTTTTTGTGTCTGCCAACGCGAGCTGTAGGACTGGCCGAGATCCTGTGGGACCGAATTCATTCGGGAAAGCAGTATTTCTGACGACTCATTTTTAGTGGCTGTACCGGTCTCTTCCCGGCTCAAACCGGTCCCACTTGATTGCGTTAACCCTGTAGGAGCCGAGCTTGCTCGCGATGAACGATGACGCGGTACGGCTATAAACCGCGTCGCCAATATCGCGAGCAAGCTCGGCTCCTACAGAGAGGTGTGGCGCTCCAGTTCTACTGCACCGTCTTCGGCGCCTTGCCCGACCTCATCTGCTCCAGCAACGGTGCGCACTGATTGGGTTCTTCGCCACTGCTCGGCGCAACCAGGGCGAGTAACCCGGCTGCTGGCCCTACCGTAGCCCCTAGCAACACCATCCCGGCGCCGCGCAACAACAATGGCCCGGTTTGCACGCCCGCGCTCGGTTTGGCGAATGGCCCGCGAACATACAGCGGCGAGCGCAACGAGAAGACCCGGAAGCCTTTCGACTCGGGCTTGATCGCCAGGTCCAGTTGCTCGGTTTTGAAGTTGGCAGTGCCGTCAATAAAGATGATCGCGTTCTCGGTATCGAACACAAACAAACGAGGCGTGGCCAGGCCATCCTTGATACCCAGGTCTGAAGCCGCGCAGTTGATCTTCACGTCCTGATCGCCGAACAACTTGCCCACCACATAATTGCCCACGTTGAGCCCGGCGATCTCCATCAGGCTGCGGCTGATGGCCCCATCGTTAACCAGCATCTTCAAGTCGCCATTCGCAGTGGCCAACAGCGCCGCAACCGAATTACCCTTGCCACTGATATCCGCGTCGCCAGCCAACTCACCAAAACTGGTTTTCATCGGTTCAAACGTCGGGAACAGTTGTTTGAGTTTGAGGTTGCGCGCCGAAAGCTTCGCCCGCCCCTGCAAAGGCGTACTGCGGCCATCCAGACGAATGTCAGCATCCAGCTTGCCGCCAGCCACGCCAAAGCGCAGCGGCTGCAAGCTCAATTGGCCGTCGTTAAGCACCACATGGGTGTACAGGTCGGAGAACGGGAGGTCCGGGCTTTGCACAATGCGCTTACCGGTAAACTCGACATCGGCATCCATGGCTCGCCAGCGATCAGTCTGGAACTCCTCGACGGGCAGGACTTTGCCAGTCGGTTGCTTGCTGTCGCCGCCGCGTTTTTTCTGGGCCGCATTGGAGTCCGCCCCAATCAATGGAGCCAGATCCGTAAACAGCAACTGATTGGAAACCAGCGCCCCGGTCAGCTTCGGACGAGGCTGACTGGCGACAAAGCCCAGGTCGCCATGAATGTCGCTGTTGCCGATCTTGCCGTTGAAGCCTTCATAGCGAAAGTTGGCGCCTGCCGGATCATGAATTTTGGCGATCAGTCGGCCGTCGGTGGAGTAAGCCGGTGAATCGGGGAGCGTCACCCCGGTCAACGGATAAAGGTTACCCAGACTGCTGCCCGACAACTTGAGGCGCAGGTCCAGCGCACCGAGGTTCTGCGGATCAGTCACTGTGCCCGCAACCGCTGCGTGCGTGTCCCCAACGTGGGCATCAACCTGCACCGGGAACGGCTGAGATGCGTCCTTGAGCGCCAGCAGCCCACCGAGCTTGCCGCTGCCGTTAAGTTTCTGGCCTTTGTACTGGCCCTTGAACGTCACGCCAAACGCATAATCCTGCGTCCTTACGCCTTTTTCTTCGGCCTTCTTCGCGTCGCCACTGCCGACAATGTCGCCGAAAGGAATGGGTTTACCCAGTGGGTCAATAACCAGATCCACCTGAGTATTCAGGGTTTGATCGCTGAAACTCACCAGTCCCTTGTCAAATTTGATAGCGCCGATATCCAGCACCCAACTCGAAGGTTTGGCGTCAGGGTCAGACTTCGGCAAATCAAACACCCAGTTGGCGCGGCCGTCGGCAAGACGCTCCAGTTTTGCGTCGGGTCCGGTCAGGTCAATGCGCGGGATGACGACGTGCTGCACGATCAACGGCAACGGTGAAAGACGAAACTCAACGCGTTTGAGCGTGACCATTTGCGGCGTTTTCGACCATTCGGGATTGCCCAGGCTCAGGTCTTCGGCAACGAAACGCGGCCATGGTACCCAGGCCCGCCAACCGCCCTCTTCCGGTTCGCGGCCCCATATCACCGCCAGGTTGCCGTTGATAGCAAAGGGCCGATGCAGCGCTTCACTGACTTTTTCGTTGAGCGTCGGCTTGATGCGGTTCCAGTCAAACGTGGCGATCACAACGACCAATACGGCCAGCACCAACAACAGAATGGCACCGGTCCAGGCAAAAATTTTACGGCTGCGCGTCATTGCATGACTCTCCAGATAACAACAGGCCGGCCCTGGCCTGTTGCAGTCGACTTTGAACTTCGACTGATAAAAACCCTGAGGGTTTGGTCGGATGTGCAAATTACAGCATTGCGCTGAAAACCCAATGGCTTACCTCCCCTGCATGCCTGCAAGCCACAGCCGACAAGGGCTGGCGGATCAATCAATATTGTTGATTTCCACCATTAGGAATACGAACTTTTATATCGACAGGCCAAGAGTAATATCGCTGCCATACACAACCCCGGAAGCTCTTGAGAGGAGCGAATATCATGAACCGCCACGCATGGCTTGCACTGACCCTTTCCTTTTTGGCCGCTAACGTCTGGGCCGTACCTGCGCCCGAGCGCGAACCTAGCGCCGAAGCGAAGATGGGCATGCAGACCGTGCATGAGACAGTTGCGCAGGATGGCCACGCGCAGTTGATCAAGCAGTATCAGCGGGTTTAGAAACTAAAAATCTCCCATCCAGACAATATTCAACTATTTGATTTGGAGTGCTTTTTATCCTGTAGGAGCGCGCTTGCCCGCGATTCGGTATGTCAGTCGATAAATATGTCGGCTGCATTGACGCTATCGCGGGCAAGCGCGCTCCTACAGGTTCTGTGTTTGCCGCGCGACAGCGGCGGCTGTAGACGAGTTGGCAGCGCCTGCGGGTGGCCGATCAACTGCCCCTGGCTAAAACCCCTTCAACGCAGCCAAAGCTCATTTGCTAGAGTGCTGCTCTGTCATCCCTGATTTGTCTATCGTCATGTTGCCCCGCGCTGAACAGAAACAACAAACGCGTCATGCCTTGCTCAACGCCGCCCATACGCTGATGGAAAGTGGGCGCGGGTTCGGCAGCCTGAGCCTGAGGGAAGTAGCGCGCACCGCAGGTATCGTCCCTACAGGTTTCTATCGCCATTTCGATGATATGGACCAGTTGGGTCTGGCTTTGGTCAGCGAGGTCGGCCAGACGTTTCGGGAAACCCTGCGGCTGGTCAGGCACAACGAATTTGTCATGGGCGGCCTCATCGAAGCCTCGGTGCGAATCTTCCTTGAAGTGGTCGCAGCCAAGCGCGCGCAATTTCTATTCCTGGCTCGCGAGCAATACGGTGGGTCGCGGCAAGTGCGACAAGCGCTCTGCGCACTGCGCGATGGCATCAGTGCCGACCTGGCGACTGACTTGGGCACCATGCCCAAATGGCAGCATCTGGATACAGCAGCGCTTTCAATCCTCGCTGATCTGGTGGTCAAAAGCGTCTTTGCCATGTTGCCGGAATTGATTGACCCGCCCAGCGATGCGCTGCCTGCGCACCTGAAGCCGCAAGCCAAGATCACCCATCAGTTACGTTTCATTTTTAGCGGTGCCAAGCATTGGCGCGGTTTGGGAAGCTCCGAACCATCCTGATACATATTGGTGCAACCTCAAGGAGCGGCACCTATTTAGTGCGCAACATCCCACTCACAAATCTCTTTCCTGCCTTTTCCGTCAGCTTTTTCCCACAGCGCTCGCTGTTGGCAAGCCCCTTGCTCTGATTTGAAGCATCGCAATTAGCTGGATGCCTTCCGATGCTGGTGATTCACAAAAGAATCGAATCTCAACCCGAATGGGCCGCCGAGCTGCATTTGAATTTCGAAGCGCGCAGCAAAAGCCGCCTGCGTTGCTATAGCGCCGAGGGTGAGGATGTTGGTCTGTTCCTGGAGCGCGGCCAGCCACCGCTGTACGACGGCGAATGCCTTCAGGCTGAAGATGGACGTATCGTCCGTGTCTGCGCCCGTCCCGAGCAACTGATGCACGTGACCTGCAGCAGCACTTTCGAACTGACCCGTGCCGCCTACCATTTGGGCAACCGCCACGTCGCGCTGCAAGTCGGTGACGGCTGGCTGCGCCTGCTGGACGACTACGTGCTGAAGGCCATGCTCGATCAACTGGGCGCCACAACTGAATCCATCGAAGCACCCTTCTCTCCGGAAAGCGGTGCCTATGGCGGCGGTCATCACCACTCCCGGGCGGGTGAAGAAGACTTCAACTACCCACCAAAACTGCACCAGTTTGGCGTGCGTACATGAATAGTGCCTGGGCGCTGCTGCGCCTGGCCAGTCCGCAACTGCCGATTGGCGGCTACAGCTACTCCCAGGGCCTTGAAATGGCGGTGGAAAACCTCGTCGTTGTCGACCCGGGCACTGCGTCACGCTGGATAAGCGATCAATTACTGCTCAACCTGGCGCGCTTTGAGGCCCCGCTGCTTTTGGCCCACTGCACGGCAGCTGCCGAAGATGACTGGTGTCAGTTGCTGCAACTGAGCAACGAACACCGTGCCAGCCGGGAAACCCGTGAGCTGAATCAGGAAAGCCGCCAGATGGGCTATTCGTTGCAGCAATTGCTCAACGGCCTGCCTGAACTGGACCGCCCCGCGCGCGCATTCCTGGCACAAACCGAAGAGCCGCATCTGGCGCTGGGCTGGGCTTTGGCCGCTCGTGCCTGGCAGATCAGCCCGCAGGATGCGCTGGCCGCCTGGTTGTGGAGCTGGCTGGAAAACCAGCTGGCCGTCCTGATGAAAACCCTGCCACTGGGCCAGCAGGCCGCTCAACGCCTGACCAGTGAGTTATTGCCCCTTTTGCAGCAAGCCCAGCAGCACGCTACAGCACTTGACCCGCACCATATTGGCAGCGCCGCTTTTGGCTTGTCATTGGCGAGCATGGCCCATGAACGCCAATACAGCCGACTGTTTCGGTCCTGACTTTCTACCCAACACAGCTACACAACACAGCTGCATAACAGAACTTACGCACTAGAGCTCAACGGAGAATTCAATGAATAGCCAACCTCTGCGCGTCGGCATCGGTGGTCCGGTCGGATCGGGCAAAACAGCCCTGACACTGGCGCTGTGCCTGGCGCTGCGCGAGCGCTACAACCTGGCGGTCGTCACCAACGATATCTACACCCGTGAAGACGCAGACTTTCTGGTGCGCAACGAAGCCCTGGCACCAGAGCGAATTATTGGTGTTGAAACCGGCGGCTGCCCGCACACGGCCATTCGCGAAGACGCATCGATCAACCTCGAAGCCGTCGACCAGTTGAATCGCCGCTTTGAAGGTCTGGACCTGATCATCGTCGAGTCCGGCGGGGATAATCTTTCGGCCACCTTCAGCCCAGAGCTGTCGGACCTGACCATCTACGTGATCGACGTGTCTGCCGGTGACAAGCTGCCTCGCAAAGGCGGACCGGGCATCTGTAAATCCGACTTGCTGGTGATCAATAAAATCGACCTGGCACCGCTGGTGGGTGCGTCACTGGAAATGATGGATCGCGACACGAAAAAGATGCGTGGCGAAAAACCTTTCGTCTTCAGTAATCAGAAAACCGGCCAGGGTCTGGAACAGATCATCGCCTTCATCGAACGCCAGGGTCTGCTGACCGACGCGGCATGATTTCACTCTCACAAGGAAAGCTTTGCATGAACTACAAACAAGCCCTTGCCACCCTTGCCCTGCTGCTGGCTCCAGCACTGGCCTTCGCTCACCCCGGCCATGATGACAATGGTCTGGTAGCGGGCATCAGTCACCCGATTGGCGGCCTTGATCACTTGCTGGCAATGCTGGCAGTCGGCCTGTGGGCGGCGCAGCAAAAAGGCGCTGCTCGCTGGGCGCTGCCTTGCACTTTCGTGGGCACCATGCTGATCGGCGGGCTGCTGGGTTTCGAAGGCCTGAACCTGCCAGCGCTGGAAAGCGGCATCGCGGCGTCGGTGCTGGCGCTGGGTCTTGCTGTGGCACTGGCGATTCGTCCGCCCCTGTTTATGGCTGTAGGCGCTACCGCATTGTTCGCCCTGTTCCATGGCGTGGCTCACGGTCTTGAGCTGCCGGACATGTCCAGCCCGGCGGCCTACGCCATCGGTTTTGTGGCGGCAACCGCTGCCCTGCATGCTGCCGGGTATGCCGTCGTACGCTTCCTGCCGACTGCGGCTGCGCCGTTGGTGCGGATCGCGGGTGCTATCTCGGCTGCCGCGGGAGTCTGGTTACTGGCTGCTTGATACCGTACTTTTGAATTAGACGCCCCCCGTGGGAGCTGGGCTTGCCCGCGATAAAGCTGGATGCGGTTCACTTTCGATCGCGTCCAGCTTTATCGCGGGCAAGCCCGGCTCCCACAAGTAAATTGAGTCCCAACCGTATGCGTTTAGATGCGAGGGCAATTGCGGGCAAGCGCGCTCCTACAGGCTGGTACTAACTGCTACCATGTCGCGCAATTCGCCCCTGCCATGACGCCTGCCGATGCCAGATGTTTCCAGCTCCGCCATTCAGCCTGACTTGAACGCCGTTTTCGCCACCGTTCAGGCGCACTTCCTGCAAACCATTGTGCCGGTATGGCTTGGCGCTGGCTGGAATGCTCAGTTGGCGCTGCCTTATGAAGCGGTCGATGCCGCGCATCAGCCATTGCCACCACAGCGTTACCGAGCGATGGCCTGCGCCCGGCAGTTGTTCCTGTTCTCCAGCCTGATCGACCATCCATCGGTGCCCGAGGCGGCAACCCGTGCGGCAGCGCTGTTTCGCTCCCTGCAGCGGCATTTTCACGATGCCGAACACGGCGGCTGGTTCTACAGCATCGACCCGCAAGGCGCACCACTGGACCGCCGCAAGGATCTCTACACCCACGCCTTCATTATCTTTGCCTGCGCGCACTATTGGGCCAAGGTCCGCGAGCCGTTGGTAGAGTCAGTGCTCAACGCCGCGCTGGATGTCGTTGCAGAGCAATTTGCCGACGATGACGGGCTATACGAGGCGGTGCTGGCCGAAGACTGGGCAACGCTGGGCAGCGGGCCGTTGCAGAATCCGTTGATGCATCTGGCCGAGGCGTTACTGGCCACTGTCGAGGTGCGTAACGATGAGGCGACATTGGCCACGCTCAACGAGCTCGCGTCAGCGATGCAACGGCGCTTCGTAGACAGTAAAAACGGCGTGATGCTCGAGAAACCGCTAGGGGCTGTGGATAACTGGTACGAGCCGGGCCATCAGTTCGAATGGTATTTCCTGCTGGAGTCGTCCCCGCATCTGCGCGGCAGCGCCCTTCATCAGTCGCTGTGCACGGCGTTTACCCACGCCGAAGCTCAAGGTGTCGATCCGCAGACCGGCGCGGTAGCGGCTGCTCTGGCGAGCGATGGGCAGATCAAAGACGCTACGCAACGTATCTGGGCACAAGCCGAATACTTGAGAGCACTGACGCTACGGCCCGACAGCGAAGCGGCGCTGAGCAAACAGTTATCGGCGCTGCAATCGCGATTTCTGCATCCGAGCGGCTGGAATGAGTGCCTGGATGCAGATGGCCAGGTCAGCCGCAGTGATATGCCCTCAACTACGCCTTATCACCTGGCGACTTGTTATATCGGGCTGGCAAGCTATTTCCAGAGCCATCGCTGACACCACACCGTCGCGCATCAAACAGATGACCCGTAGGAGCTGCCGAAGGCTGCGATCACGGTATGTCAGGATAAATGCTTCGCAGCCTTCGGCAGCTCCTACAAAAATACGTTGCAACTGAAGGACCGGCTTTGTTTGGCAGGAGCCAACAAGTTGGCTCCTGCACATCACCTGAATCAACCGCGGTTACGATCAACCGCAAAGCCTGCCCAGGTCTGGCTGACCGGCATCAATTCCAGGCTGTTGATGTTGACGTGTGCCGGGGTGTTCATGATCCAGAAGATGGTCTCTGCGATGTCCTGCGGCTGGATGGCTTCAGCGCCTGCGTAGGTGGCGTCGTATTTGCTTTGATCACCACCGAAACGCACCAGAGAAAACTCGCTTTCACACAGGCCTGGTTCCAGGTTTGTAACCCGCACACCCGTACCGATCAGATCGTTACGCAAGTTCAGCGAGAACTGGCCAACGAATGCCTTGGTGCCGCCGTAGACGTTGCCGCCCGGGTACGGATAGTTACCCGCCACCGAACCCACGTTGACGATACTGGCGCCGCGACCGTGAGCGATCAGGCGCGACAGCAGCAGACGCGTGCTGTAGACCAGCCCCTTGATGTTGGTATCAATCATGGTGTCCCAGTCATCCAGGCTGCACTTGGGTGCAGGATCAATACCCAACGCCAGACCCGCGTTGTTGATCAGCCCCTGAATGGTTGCGAATTCGGCAGGCAGGCTTTCGATGGCTGCTTCCATGGCAGCACGGTCGCGTACATCCAGTACAAGCGTGTGTACCTTGGTCTGTTTCGACAGCTCGGCGCTGAGGGCATTGAGACGCTCTTCACGGCGGCCGGTCAGTACCAGAGACCAGCCGGCTTGTGCAAAGCGACGTGCACAGGCTTCGCCAAACCCTGAAGTAGCACCCGTAATGAACACAGTGGAAGTCATTTCATTCTCCTGAAGTACCGCACCCGCGTGCAGCCGGTTAATGTCGATAAATAAACAAGGCCAGCAGAATGCCCGCCCAGACAGGTCACGGGCAAGTCTGTGGATAAACAATCCATGCTTTGTACAAAAAACAACCAGTTCGAACCGGGCCAGGCTGGCCGTGGGTCAGACGAGGTTTTACCCACGTTATCCACAGCCAGACCCACAATAACCGTGGGCAACTCTTTTCTGCACAGGCCGCGTATTACGTGGGCTGGAGGAATGCCAAAAGCGTTTTTACCTTGACGTTCTGGCTTCCACGTGTAAAGCCAGTGAAACAAAACTGCCCGCTGAATTCTGCGGTAACACCTGTAGCCTTTATCCGCTGCTGGTTTGCGGACTCTTTCCAACGCTTGCCCACAGACTTATCCACAGGCATTAAGCTAAAGATTACTGTATGAAAAACCAGCCCACTGAACGTTGACAAACCTGCCGAAAGCAAGCTCAAAAACCACCGATCAAATTTTAACCACCAGCCTACAGGCCACGTATATAAAGGCCTACAGCCAAATGCTCCCACGTTATTCACAGGCAGTTCCACAGTAATCCTGAACAAGTCAAAAGCGTGACAAAACAAGCATTTGCAGCGGCTTTATGTCGCGGTTTGAAGCCTCGCCAAAATTGTTTTCCACAATTCGCCATGCAGTGTCTGACGGGCAACATCAGATCAACAGCAGCCCATCAGATTTCACCTCGTTCAACACGAAAAATGTCCGTACCTGGCGCACGCCAGGCAGGGCAATAATCCTCGTGTTGTGCAGATGGTTGAACGCTGGTAGATCCCGAACCCTGATCTTCATGAAGTAATCCACATCCCCAGCCACCAGCCAGCATTCCAGCACCTGCTGCAGCTCGCGGGCGGCGGCCTCGAAGGTGGCAAAGCTTTCCGGAGTGGACCGGTCGAGCACCACACCGATAAGTACGACGGTACTTTGCTGCACGGCATGAGGGTCTATCTGCGCACGCACGCTTTTAATAACGCCGTTTTCATAGAGTCGCCTGGTGTGATTCCAGCATGCAGTGGTACTCAGCCCGACCTTTTTGGCGAGGTCCGCATTGCTGATGCGCCCATCAATCTGTAACGCCCGCAGGATCTTGCGCTCCTGCACCGTCAATTCCGGCGTTTGGGACTGTTCTTTCATCGCCCGAGACCTCGTTTGCACCCGTGAAATGGATGGGGGGAATAGCCGTTATGCGCAAATCATGCCGAGCTACGAACAAACGTTCAGGAAAATGCCTGCAGGAGGAATGTTCATCCGTGACGCCGTTTTTTGATGGACGACGTTCCGATTTGAAGGCCCAAATATGTAGGAAACCCCGGCACAGTTTCAGTAGCTTAGAGCCAACAAAACCTGCACCTTCAAGCCGCCGGGAGTGCTGTAATGCTTGGGATATCCGAATCTGCAGTCTGGGTAAAAGCGCCCTCCCCGGAGGTCGGTGTGGTGATCGTCACCCGTGCCGGCCTGCCGGGTTACATCAGCGAACGTCTGCGCAGTGCGATAGACGATTGGGACCAGGTCGCTTACCTGCACGTCAAACACGCTCATGAGTTCCTGGAGGACTGGCTGCGGGCAGAGTCGGCTCAGAGCGCACCAAACCTGGACACCTCCTGCCATGCCAGTCAGTTGCTGCGCTCGGTGTCGAAAGGCTGTTATTTACTGGATATCGAAGAAAGCCCGTCGCCCCAACTCACCTGGCTGGGCTCGGTGTGCGGCCACAAATTGCATGTGGTCAGGCTTGGGGAGACAGAGTTATCGCCAGCGGCGATGGATAAGCAGGTGGAAGAGATTCTGGCGAAAGTCAGCGCCTTGGCGAAGAGCATTCTGGAAGAGCGGTTTATTGGGGTTTGATCGCGGGATTATTAAAACGCCGCAAAACTGTAGGAGCTGCCGAAGGCTGCGATCGGGGTTTCTGAAACACCACCATTCGCAGCCTTCGGCAGCTCCTACAGTTTTTTCAATCAACCATTACGGAAGATAAAGCTGTAAGCACTCAATGCAGGCACGCCGCCCAGGTGGGCATAGAGCACTTTCGAGCCTTCCGGGAATTCGCCGTTGCGGACCATTTCAATCATGCCGTGCATCGACTTGCCTTCGTACACCGGGTCAGTCAGGACGCCTTCAGTGCGAGCGCACAAGCGAATGGCTTCCAGGGTGCCTTCGTTCGGCAGACCGTATTCAGGGTAGGCGAAGCGTGTGTCGAGGATGACGTCGTCCTCGGTAATTTCCTGCCCCAGTTCCACAAGCTTCGCGGTGTTCTGAGCAATACGCAGCACCTGCGCCTTGGTCTTTTCCGGCTTGGCCGAGGCATCAATCCCGATCACTTTGCGTGCACGACCATCCGCTGCGAAACCCACCAACATGCCGGCGTGGGTGCTGCCGGTTACCGAGCAGACGACGATGTAATCAAACTTGAAACCCAGCTCTTTTTCCTGCTCCCGGACTTCTTCAGCGAAGCCCACAAAGCCCAGTCCACCGTAAGGATGTTCGGAACAACCGGCAGGAATCGGGAAAGGTTTGCCACCGCTTTCCTCGACGTCCGACATGGCTTTCTCCCAGCTCGGACGAATGCCAATGTCGAATCCCGCTGCATCCAGGCGTACATCCGCGCCCATGATGCGCGACATCTCGATGTTTCCGACCCGGTCATACACCGCGTCGGAATAGTTGACCCAGTTCTCCTGAACCAGCACGCATTTCATGCCCAGGTGCGCAGCAACCGCAGCGACCTGACGAGTCTGGTTGGATTGGATGCCGCCGATGGAAACCAGCGTATCGCAGCCCTGCTCCAGCGCTTCGGGGATCAGGTATTCGAGCTTGCGAGTCTTGTTACCGCCAAATGCCAGGCCGCTGTTGCAGTCTTCACGTTTGGCGTACAGGTCAACCTTGCCGCCCAAGTGCGCGCTTAGTCGTTTCAGGGGCGTGATGGGCGATGGACCAAACGTCAAAGGGTAGCGCTTGAACTTGCTCAGATTCATGAGAGGGCTCCTCAGTATTGAAAAAATCCAGGCACGTTTTACCGTGCTGGCGATGACTCAATGCTAAGGAACTACACAAAAAAACGGGTTGCAAAGTTGACGCTATTTTCAGCTTTAAATTAATCATAATCGTGATTAACCTAATAACGTTGCTTAATCCTTTATTCCTACGCAATAAAAGAGCGCCCTCAAAATGTCCTCAAGCCCAGACGCAACCAGCACCGACAGAATCGACCGGGCGATACTCAAAGCACTGCAAAAAGATGCTTCCATCTCCAACGTCGCGCTGGCGGAAAAGGTCAAACTCAGCGCCCCTGCGTGCTTGCGCCGGGTCGAGCGCCTGAAGCAGGCCGGGCTGATCAAGAAGATTGTGGCCGTGCTGGATTATGAGGCGCTGGATGCGGGGATGGTGGTGATCATCGGTGTCGTGCTGGATCGCTCGACCCCGGAATCATTTTCGGCCTTCGAGACGGCCGCACAGAAGATCTCGGGCTGCATGGAACTGCATGTGGTGACGGGAGAATTCGACTACCTGATGATGCTGCGCACCCGGGACAGCCAGAGCTTCAACCGACTGCACGCTGAGCAGTTGCTGTACCTGCCGGGAGTGCGTCAGATCCGCTCGTTCATGGGGCTGCGTTCGGTGCTGTCGACGACGATGATTCCGTTGTGAGCTGAAGCCGTACGACGGGATTAAAATGCGCACTCCTGTGGGAGCGAATTCATTCGCGAAGGGGGCCAACCGAAAAGAATCATCGTCTGACACACCGCTTTCGCGAATGAATTCGCTCCCACGAGTTTTCCGTTAATCGCCCACCGGCGCGGCGTCAAAGAGGCAGTCCTCCTCCCCCAATGACTCAGCGTAATACTCAGGCTGTCGCACATCCTGTGGGAGCAAATTCATTCGCGAAGGGGGCCAACCGAAAAGAGTCATCGTCTGTCACACCGCTTTCGCGAATGAATTCGCTCCCACAAGTTTTACGTTGCCCCCCCATCAGCGCGGTGTCAAAGAGGCAGTCCTCCTCCCCCAATGACTCAGCGTAATACTCAGGCTGTCGCACATCCTGTGGGAGCGAATTCATTCGCGAAGGGGGCCAACCGAAAGGAATCATCGTCTGACACACCGCTTTCGCGAATGAATTCGCTCCCACAAATTTTCCGTTAATCGCCCACCGGCGCGGTGTCAAAGAGGCAGTCTTCCTCCCCCACTGACTCAGCGTAATACTCAGGCTGTCGCACATCCTGTGGGAGCGAATTCATTCGCGAAGGGGGCCAACCGAAAAGAATCATCGTCTGACACACCGCTTTCGCGAATGAATTCGCTCCCACAAGTTTTACGTTGATCCCCCATCAGCGCGTTGTCAAAGAAACCGCGAGATAAGCATTACACCTCAATCAATGCCCACCCAGATACGCGTTACGCACCTCTTCGTTAACCAGCAACTCCTGCCCCGTGCCGCTCAGGCGGATCTCGCCGTTGACCATCACATAAGCGCGGTCCGACAGCTTGAGGGCATGGTTGGCGTTCTGCTCAACGAGGAAGATGGTCATGCCTGTCTGCGCCAGCTCGCGCAACGTCGCGAAGATCTGTTTGACGATGATCGGTGCAAGGCCAAGACTCGGCTCGTCGAGTAACAGCAACTTGGGACGACTCATCAAGGCCCGCGCGATAGCCAGCATTTGCTGCTCGCCACCGGACATGGTCATCGCACGCTGATTACGACGTTCCTTGAGCCGCGGGAACAACTCGAACATGCGCTGCATGTCTTCGGCCGAGTGTTTGTCGCCAATCGGGATGGTGCCCATCATCAGGTTTTCCTCGACTGACATGTCGGGGAATACCCGACGCCCTTCCGGCGATTGCGCAATGCCGTTGGACGCGATGTAGTGCGAAGACTTATGGGTGATGTCAGTGCCCTGATAAATGATCTGCCCACCGGCCGCACGGGGCTGACCGAAGATCGACATCAGCAGCGTGGATTTACCCGCGCCGTTGGAGCCGATCAGGCTGACCGTTTCACCTTCGTTGATGTGCAACGAGACTTTCTTCAGGGCCTGAATCGGCCCGTAAAACACATCGATCTCTTTCATTTCGAGGATCGGCTTACTCATACCAACTCCTCTTCATCAGCGCCCAGATAGGCTGCGATCACTTTCGGATCGTTGCGGATCTGCTCAGGCCCACCCGTGGCAATGACGTTGCCATGATCGAGCACCACGATATCGTCTGAAATGCCCATGACCATGCCCATGTCGTGCTCGATCAGCACAATGGTCATGTCATGTTCGTCACGCAGCAGGCGGATCATGCCGCTCAGCGCTTCGGTTTCTTGCGGGTTGAGGCCCGCTGCCGGTTCATCCAGGCAAATCACCTGCGGCCGTGTGCACATGGCACGCGCAATTTCCAGACGACGTTGCTGACCATAGGAAAGCTCGCCCGCCAGACGGTTTGCACAATCCACCAGGTCCACCACTTCGAGCCAGTAGAACGCCGTGTTGATGGCGACCTCTTCAGCTTCGCGGTAACCCTTGGTATTGAGAATGCCCGCCAACAGGCTGCGGTTGACCCACATGTGCTGAGCGACCAGCAGGTTCTCCAGCACCGACATTTCCTTGAAAAGACGAATGTTCTGGAAAGTCCGCGCCAGCCCTGCCCGGTTCACCAGATGGGTGCCGCCGAACATCTTGTAGTAGACGCGGCTGAGGAAGCTTTTCGGCGAGACAAAGTCCGTGCCTTTGAACGGCTCGCCCAACAGTTTGATGACGTTGGTGGTCTGGCCACGGGTGTGCAATTCAATACGACCACCGGTGGCTTTGTAGAAGCCGGTCAGGCAGTTGAACACAGTGGTTTTGCCTGCGCCGTTAGGGCCGATCAAGGCAAAAATCGAATTACGCCGCACTTGAATGCTGACGTCGCTGAGCGCCTTGATGCCGCCAAAGTGCATCATCAGATGCTCGACCGAAAGAATGATGTCGTTGCTCATGGCGCAACCCCCTTGCGTGGAGTAACCCCGGTACGAGAGACGCGGATCAGGCCGCGTGGTCGCCAGATCATCATCAGCACCATCAATATTCCGAACAGCAACACACGGTACTCCGCGAAGCTGCGCAGCAATTCAGGAGCGACCGTCAACACGAACGCGGCAATGACCACGCCCATTGTCGACCCCATACCGCCCAGCACCACGATGGCGAGGATCAATGCAGATTCAAAAAACGTGAACGAGGTCGGGTTGATGAAGCCTTGATAGCTGGCGAAAAACACCCCGGCCAGTCCCGCCGTCGATGCGCCGATGGTGAACGCCGAAAGTTTGACCAGCACGTGGTTCAAGCCCATCGAGCGGCAGGCGATTTCGTCTTCGCGTAGCGCCTCCCAGGCACGGCCAATCGGCATGCGGGTCAGACGATGCTTGATGTACAGCACTGCCAGGACGACCAGGAAGAGCACCGCATAGATAAAGATAAATTTGAGGTCCGAGTTGTACTCAAACCCGAAATACTCATGGATGGGCACTCCGCCGTCTTTGGCGCGACGTCCGAACTCCAGACCGAAGAAGGTCGGTGAGGGAACCGCTACGCCGTTTGGTCCGCCGGTAAACGACAGCCAGTTGTTCAACACCAGACGGATGATTTCACCAAAGCCCAGCGTCACGATGGCCAGATAATCGCCATGCATGCGCAACACAGGGAAGCCCAGTATGCAGCCGGCCAATGCTGCGGCAATGGCCGCCAATGGCAGTGCTGACCAGAACCCAAGCCCCAGATACTGATAGCCCAACGCGAGACCATAAGCACCAATGGCGTAGAACGCCACGTAACCAAGGTCAAGCAGGCCAGCCAGACCGACCACGATGTTCAGGCCAAGGCCCAGCAACACGTAGATCAACCCCAGAATGACGACCGTCAGCACGTACTTGTCGGCAAACACCGGGAAGACCATGGCGATAACGATCATGGCTGGGATGATGAAGCGCAGGCGTGATTTGTAATCCGGTGGCAGCACATGAACGCCAGAATCTGAACTCTCGAAACTCTGGGCAATAGTGACGCCCTTGGGCGTCTGCATGAATACGCTGAGCAACAGACGACCGACCATTACGACGGCAACCAGGACCGCTACGCGTGTGGGCTCCAGGTTGAAGCTATAACCGTCGAGTACCACCCCTACTATCGGACCGAAGACAATAAGCGCCAACAGTCCCGCGATCACGGCATCAATCAGGCTTTGTTTGAAGTTGATGGGTTTTATAGTTTCGGACATACGTTATACCTTCGCCACGAGTGGGCGACCCAGCAGGCCTTGAGGACGGAAAATCAGGATCAGTACCAACAGGCCGAAGCTGAACACGTCTTTGTAATCCGAGTTGATAAGACCGGAGAACTGCGACTCGGCAACCCCCAGGATCAACCCGCCGAGCATGGCACCCGGCAGCGAGCCAATACCGCCCAGCACCGCAGCGGTGAACGCCTTGATGCCGATAATGAAGCCCGCATAGAAGTCGAACGTGCCGTAGTTCATGGTGATCAACACACCGGCCAGCGCAGCCATGGCGGCACCGATGATGAACACGTAGGAAATCACCCGATCGGTATTGATCCCCAGGATCGATGCCATCTTGCGATCCTGTTGGGTCGCGCGGCACATCCTGCCCAACTTGGTGTACTTGATGATGTAAGTCAGTACGCCCATGCCAACGAACGCGGCAATCAGGATAAATATCTTGGTGAAAGTGATTTGTACAAAACCGCTGCCTACTTCAAAGCGCCACGCGCCTTCGAGCAAAGTCGGTACGCCTTGCTGACGGGCACCCTGGCTGATTTGTGCGTAGTTTTGCAGGATCAGCGAGATACCAATGGCGCTGATAAGAGGAGCAAGGCGTGTCGAGTTACGCAGTGGTTTGTAAGCCACTCGCTCAATGACAAAGCCATACACGCCGGTCACCACGATGGTGAAGATCAGCGTGCCGAGAATAAGGAAAGGGAAAGACTCCAGACCGAAAAATGACAAGACGGCCAGGCCGATGGCGGCCAGGTAAGCCGAGATCATGTACACGTCGCCGTGGGCGAAGTTGATCATGCCGATGATGCCGTAAACCATCGTGTAACCGATGGCGATCAAACCGTAGACCGACCCGAGGGTCAGACCGTTGATCATTTGCTGCAGGAAAATACCATCCATCACGCACGCTCACGAACTTGAAAGGCTAGTGATGCAGGCCCGCGGCACCCTTGTGAGATGCAACGAGCCTTCATCCAATAGCTGACAGAAGATCTTCGGGATCGCAACCTTGCGCCCCCATTACCAAGCAGCACGAGCGTTCGAAACACTCGTGCGGCTATGCACGTTGCTTACTTCTGTTTTTCAAGCTGGTGGTATTTACCGTCTTTGTCCCACTGGTAAACCACGTAGTCGGAGACTTTCAGGTCGCCTTTGGTGTCCCAGGCTTTCTCACCCATTACGGTTTTAACGGGGTGAGCCTTGAGCCACTTGCTGGCATCCTCACCCTTGTTGGACTTGGCACCGTTGAAGCCGGCAGCCAGGGCCTGAACCGAGGCGTAGGCATACAGGGTGTAGCCTTCAGGCTCGTAACCCGACTTGCGGAACTCGTCCACTACAGCCTTGCTGTCTGGCAGCACACGTGGGTCTGCACCGAAGGTCATGTAAACGCCATCGACGTATTGCGCGCCGCCAGCGGTGGTGACCAGCTCATCCGTTACGATGCCGTCATCGGACATGAACTTGACGTCTTTCAAGCCTTGCTCACGCATCTGACGAACCAGAGGACCAGCCTCCGGGTGCAGGCCGCCGAAGTAAACAACGTCAGCGCCTACCGAGCGGATTTTGGTGACCAGAGCACTGAAGTCTTTCTCGCCACGGGTCAGGCCTTCTTCAAGCACTGGTTTAACGCCGCGAGTAGTCAGTTGCTTGGCAGTGGCATCAGCCAGGCCTTTACCGTAGGTGTCCTTGTCGTTGATGACGGCGATTTTCTTGCCTTTCAAAACATCAACGATGTAATCGCCAGCCACAATGCCTTGCTGGTCGTCACGACCACACATACGGAACATCGCACTCAAGCCGCGCTCGGTAACAGTCGGGTTGGTCGACCCCGGAGTAATCGCGATGATGCCAGCCTCGTCATACACTTCCGACGCTGGAATGGTCGAGGACGAGCAGAAGTGACCGACAACACCAGCTACCTTGTCAGAAGCCGCTTTGTTAGCGACCGCGACGGCTTGCTTTGGCTCACAAGCGTCGTCATAGGCGGTCAGTACGATCTTTTCCCCGTTAACCCCGCCCGCCTTGTTGATCGCGTCGGCAGCTGCCTGAGCGCCTTTCATGTATTGCTGACCAAACGATGCGTTGGCGCCAGTCATTGGCCCCGCGACGCCGATTTTTACATCAGCCTGAGCAAACGAAGACACGCCGAATGCAGTAGCGACTGCAATTGCAAGAAAGCCTTTTCTGTAAAACGTCTGCGACATGAGTGGTGCTCCTGAGATTTTTTTGATTAGCACTGCAACTACAGAGTTGCTCTGAGCAAGTGGCGTGCCATTCGTTTTTTATTCTGATGAAACTCATGAACTTGTTGCGTTCAGCCCAGCTAGAGCCTTTGCCCAAAGGGCATGCAACCCTCTACATCAAGCGATGTGCAACCTTTAAGCAAAAAGGTGCAACCACTGGCAAAATAAGTAGCAACCTACGCATCCAGCCACGTACAACCCTGCTGTAACAGCATGCGTCACCGAACTGCACACACCCGGTGCGTTGGCGCTACGGGACGCACCATATGAGGTTAGTGGAGGTTTTGCGACTTGAGTAGTTTCGCCAACAACACTTTACAACGGCGGGCAGCGCTCCGTTTTAGCTGGGAGAGCGGTATTTGCGCCGACGAAAATTTAGCGAATGTACCGACGCCCTCCCGGCTGAAGCCGGTCCTACGAGATTACGCAGCCCCCGTGGGAGCGAATTTATTCGCGAAGACTGCCTGACAGACGAAAAATTTCTATCGAATATACAGGCCCCTTCGCGAATAAATTCGCTCCCACAGAGTACTCATTCACCTGTTGAAGCCGGCGGGGCAGTCGAGATAGATGCCACCCGCCCGCGCCAGCCGAACAGACATCAATCGAACGTAATGCCCTGCGCCAGTGGCAGTTCCAGCGAGTAATTCACGGTCGCGGTCTGGCGACGCATGTAGCCGCGCCACGAATCGGAACCGGACTCGCGACCGCCGCCGGTCTCTTTTTCGCCACCGAACGCGCCACCGATTTCCGCGCCGCTTGGGCCGATGTTGACGTTGGCAATCCCGCAGTCACTGCCCAGCGCCGACATGAACTGCTCGGCTTCGCGCACATCCGTGGTGAAAATGCACGACGACAAGCCCTGTGGCACAGCGTTGTTCAAACGCAGTGCTTCGTTGAAATCTTCATAACCCACGACGTACAGAATCGGCGCGAAGGTTTCGGTGCAGACCACGTCGCTCTGCTCTGGCATCTCAACGATGGCCGGAGAAACGTAGTAGCCGTTCGGGAATTTATCTTCCAGTTGGCGCTTGCCGCCAAACACCTTGCCGCCTTCGCTCGTTGCCTGCGCCAGCGCATCCTGCATCGCCTGATAGCTATGTTTGTCGATCAACGGACCGATCAGATTGCCTTCCAGCGGGTGGCCAATACGGATTTTTTCGTAGGCAGTTTTCAGACGCGAGACGATCTCGGCCTTCACCGACTCATGAGCGATCAGGCGACGCAGGCTCGTGCAGCGCTGTCCGGCAGTACCCACGGCACTGAACAGGATGGCGCGTACGGCCAGATCCAGGTCAGCTGTCGGGCTGAGGATCATGGCGTTGTTACCGCCCAGTTCGAGGATGCTGCGAGCGAAACGGGCGGCCACTTTCGGAGCCACTTCACGCCCCATTCGGGTGCTTCCGGTTGCACTGATCAGAGCCACACGCGGATCATCGACCAGCGCTTCACCCGCATCACGACCACCGATGATCACTTGAGCCAGATACTCCGGCGCATCGGCAAAGTCAGCCGCGACCTTGTCGAACAGCGCCTGGCAGGCCAAGCCGGTCAACGGTGTTTTTTCCGAGGGTTTCCAGATCACCGAGTTGCCGCACACCAGCGCCAGCGCGGTGTTCCACGACCAGACTGCGACCGGGAAGTTGAATGCGCTGATCACACCGACCACACCCAGCGGATGCCAGGTTTCACGCATGTGGTGACCAGGACGCTCAGAGGCGATGGTCAAGCCGTACAACTGGCGGGACAAGCCGACAGCGAAGTCGCAGATGTCGATCATCTCCTGCACTTCACCCAGACCTTCCTGCGTAATCTTGCCAGCCTCCCAGGAGACCAGCTCGCCCAGATCAGCCTTGTGCTTGCGCAGCGCTTCGCCGAACAGGCGGATCAACTCGCCGCGACGTGGAGCCGGCACTTTGCGCCAGGCCTGGAACGCTGCATCGGCGCGCGTAACCTGCTGCTCGACCTCGGCAGCGCCTTCCCAGCTCACTGCGCCGATGCGACTGCCATCAATGGGGGTATGAACAGGCTGGTCGCCCTTTTGATATTTCGCGGGGTCGACACCGAGGCGGTTTAGCAGGTCGGTAAGCATGTTCTCTCCTGAATTCGGGAATGCTGAAATAACGGTAAATCTTCAGGCTCTAGTAATAACTGGCCTTAACGCCATCAACAAACGACCATTAGGCGAGATATCATTCCTTTTATTCATGCTCCCAGAGATGGAGCCGCCTCTGGATCGAAAAAGGCCCGAACAATGCTCAACAGACGTCACCTGCCATCGATTACAGCGCTGCAATGCTTCGAAGCGGTCACCCGGCATTTGAGCTTTACCCGTGCCGCTGAAGAGCTGAACCTCACGCAAAGTGCGGTCAGCAAGCAAGTGGCGCAGCTAGAGGAATTGGTCCAGCACTTGCTCTTTCGCCGGGTGCGTCGCCGCTTGCAACTGACCCCGGCCGGCGCGTTGTACCTGGGCGAAGTGCGCAAGATTCTCAGCCAGATGGAGATGTCCACGCACTTCCTGCGCTCCTACGGCGGCGAGACCGAGGTGCTGCGGGTTTCCACCCCCTCGACTTTCGGCGCCCGTTGGCTGGTGCCGCGCCTCAAAGGCTGGCGCCTGCGTCATCCGCATATCCACCTGGATGTGGTCAACGAGCAGGAAACTGATGACCTGATTCAAAGCCGCTGCGATTTCACGTTTTACTTCGGCCAGGGCGCACGGCCGGGCGCAGAGAGTATTCGGTTGTTTGGTGAAGAATTGGTGCCAGTCTGCGCACCGGGCGCACTACCCGCCACACCGTTTACCGAGCCGACGCAATTGGCCGATCTGGTCCTGCTGCAAAACGCCAATCGCCCGCAAGGCTGGCATGACTGGTTCGACAGTCAGGGTTATCACACCGAACACAGCTACCACGGCCCACGCTTTGAAACGTTCTACATGTGCATTCGCGCAGCGCAGGTTGGCTGCGGCGTCGCCCTGCTGCCGCGCTTTCTGGTGGAAGAAGAACTGGCCGACGGCAAGCTGGTCATCCCATGGCAACACGCCTTGCCAAGCAGCGACGCGTATTACATGGCCTACCCGGAACACGCCGCAGAAGTGCCGAAAATCAGGGATTTTGCCCAGTGGATGCTGGAGCAGCTAGAGGCGGAATAAACGCGGTTTCGCTAGAAGATCGCCCAGCGCTCCTGACACAGCGCTTTCTTGCGGCAAAATTTTTATCTGTAGGAGCTGCCGAAGGCTGCGATGGCGGTATGTCATAAGAAATGCTTCGCAGCCTGCGGCAGCTCCACAGAAAGCACATTTCAATTCAGTGATTTGCATTTTGTTTGATCGAAGTGAGCGATCTCGCCTGAACCTCTGCAATCCCCACCAAATCCTGACGCCAGCATTACGGCTGCTTCCACCAGCCAAATAGTTTTTTATAGCTGTGTGCCAACCCGCGTTAAACCTATATTCCAGCAACCCTGGGTAGAAGCCTTCGCGCCTGCGTGTCGATCGCTACGTCGTTTCCCTGACTTGGTCCCCTGACAGGTTATGACGCTATGGCGACAGCTAACATTGCAAGCGCGAGAGCATGGTCCTGGCTGACCGACCAACAGTTGACGGCACTGCTGCTACTGCCCGTGGCACTGCTCACGCTGATCATCATGATCAACAACCACGGCATGTTTATTTACACGCTGGATGACCCGTACATCCACATTGCTCTGGCCAAGCAGATATTCAGCGGTCATTACGGCATTAACGCCTCAGAGTTTTCGGCACCTTCCTCCAGCATCTTATGGCCGTTCATCCTTGCCCCGTTTGCGATGTTCGGCGATGCAATGGCCTATGCGCCGTTCGCCTTGAACCTGATCTTCGCGTACCTGACGCTTTCACTGTTCAGCAAAGTGCTGGTGGACATCAGTCCGCTCAGCAAGCTGATTATCCTGGGCGGTTTCTGCTTGGCGACCAACTTCTACGGGCTGATTTTTACCGGGATGGAGCACTCGCTGCAGATCTACCTCGTGAGCCTGATTGCGTGCGGCGTGTTGAACAAAGAGTTCGGTGCCATCGCCGCTCCCCCCAAAACGGTTTACCTTGCGTTGATACTGCTGCCACTGACCCGTTATGAAGGGCTCGCGGTATCGATCCCAGTCCTGGCGTATCTGTTTTATCTAGGCGAGCGCCGGACAGCGGTGATCAGCACGGCAATCATGCTGGCTCTGGTGATCGGGTTTTCACTGTTTCTCAATCATCTTGGCCTTGGCTACATTCCCTCCTCCGTGATTGCCAAGACCAATATGGCCGGGCTGCCTGCGCTGATTTTCAACATCATCAGCCAGAGCGACAAATATGGCTGGGTCATCCTCGCCCAGCTGTTTATCTGCGTGCTGTACTTCGACAGAAAGCCGCTGATTCTGATGCTGATCAGCGTGACAGTGCTGCACACGATGTTCGGTCGATGGGGCTGGTTCGGGCGCTACGAAGTGTATTGGCTGGTCTTCGTCGGGGTGTTCGTATTGCACGCTTGCCGCTCGTGCATGCGCGAACGCCACATGGCAGCACTGTTCGCCATGCTACCGGTAGCTTTTGCGACGCTGGTCAACTCCACGCTAAGCGTGCCGCTGGCCTCTGCCGCCATCTACAACCAGCAATATTCCACCTCAATGATCGTCCATGACCTGCATGAGCCGGTTGCTGTAAACGACCTAGGGCTAGTGGCGCTGCACGGCGATCAGTACATACTCGATCTGTGGGGGCTGGGCAGCATCCAGGCACTGAACTACCGCAAGACTGAAACCGGCGTGGACTGGATGACCGCGCTGATGAAAGAGAAAGGCGTTCATTACGCGTTTGTCTACGCAGAATGGTTTCCCGAAATCCCCAAGAACTGGATTGAAGTGGCGGAAATGAGGCTGACCATTCCCAAATCCTCCACGGCTTCGAAAAGCGTTTTCTATTATGCGACGGACGACGAATCAGCCAAAAAGCTCAAGACGGTCATGGAGCGGTTTCGCGATCAGACGCCCAATGGCAAATTCACCCTGAATTTTCCGGTGGTTGCGGCGGTGCACTGACATACGTTACCCATGAGTTGTAGGAACTGCCCCGGTGTTGTCTCGCGGCGAACATAGGAACTGTAGGAGCTGTCGAAGGCTGCGATCGCGGTGTGTCAGGATAAATGCTTCGCAGCCTTCGGCAGCTCCTGCAGGTTTTCGTGTTTCTGCAGCCGTTGACGGTGTTTACGACGGCGACGTTGCGATTTGGATGAATCGACGCCCCTCAGCCTTCAGCCGCCAACTCCCCCTACCAAAGAAAACTGCCCCTATCCCGCCTCGGCTGGCATTATGTCGGTCATAAAGCTCAATGGACGCTCGATGGCTCTGCCACGGGACGCCCGTGACTATCTGATTCATTTCGTTTGGCCGCGTCTGGCGGCCGGTCCTGCTGGAGCGACCCAATGAGCGAGAGCGCTTTTTCCAATCGCATCGTGCAAAACCTGCTCGACACCGACCTGTACAAATTGAGCATGATGCAGGCGGTGTTGCACAACTACCCCAACGTCGACGTTGAGTGGGAGTTTCGCTGCCGCAACGGTGAGGACCTGCGTCCCTATCTCGGTGAAATCCAGCACCAGATCAAGCAGCTCTGTGATTTATCACTGAGCGCCCAAGAGCTGAGTTTTCTGGAGCGGATCAACTTCATGAAGCCGGATTTCCTGCGGTTTCTCGGGCTGTTCCGTTTCAATACGCGATACGTGAAAACCACCATCGAAAATGATGAGCTGCGCATTCGCCTGCAGGGTCCATGGCTGCACGTGATCCTGTTTGAAGTCCCGGTACTGGCGATTGTCAGTGAAGTACGCAACCGCCATCGTCATCCTGAAATTTTGCTCAGCCAGGCTCGCGATCAGCTGTATCGCAAGTTCGACTGGCTGTCCGCCAATGCCGACGCTGACGAACTGGCACAACTCAAAGTCGCAGACTTCGGCACCCGCCGACGCTTCTCTTACCGCGTTCAGGAAGAGGTCGTTGATGTCCTCAAGCGTGACTTCCCAGGGCAGTTCGTCGGCACCAGCAATGTGCAACTGGCACGCAAATTCGACCTGAAACCGCTAGGCACCATGGCCCATGAATGGATCATGGCCCATCAGCAACTCGGTCCACGCCTGATCGACAGTCAAAGCGCCGCGCTTGATTGCTGGGTGCATGAATACCGGGGTCTGCTGGGTATTGCCCTGACTGACTGCATCACCACCGATGCTTTCCTGCGGGATTTCGATCTGTATTTCGCCAAACTGTTTGATGGCCTGCGCCATGACTCCGGTGATCCGGTGAAGTGGGCCGAAAAATGCATCACGCATTACCAGAAGCTCGGCATTGATCCGATGAGCAAGACGCTGGTGTTCTCCGACGGCCTGACGCTGCCCAAGGCGCTGGAAATATTTCGTGCGCTGCGCGGTCGTATCAATGTCAGCTTCGGCATCGGCACTAACCTGACCGCAGATATACCGGGCGTCGAACCCATGAGTATCGTCCTGAAAATGACCGCCTGTGCCGGACAGCCCGTTGCGAAAATCTCCGACGAGCCCGGCAAGACGCAATGCAAGGACCCCAATTTTGTCTCGTACCTGCGACATGTGTTCAAAGTGGCGGATTAATCCGCAAACAGAATCCGTCGCCACCATCCTTAACAAGGAGTGAATCATGCAAGCCGTACAGCTCCAGATCGCTGAGCAGCTCAAGGTGCAACCGCCTTTCGCCGACGAAAACGCACTTCAGGCCGAGGTCGCCCGACGTATCGTTTTCATTCAGGACTGCCTGACCAACGCCCGCCTCAAGACGCTGGTTTTGGGTATCAGCGGCGGTGTGGATTCACTGACCGCCGGGCTGCTCGCTCAGCGCGCCGTTGAAGAGCTGCGCAGCAGCACCGGCGACGACAGCTACCGCTTCATTGCCGTGCGTCTGCCTTATCTCGTGCAACATGACGAGCATGAAGCTCAGGCTTCGGTTGACTTCATCAACCCGGACATTCGCCACACGGTCAACATCGGCGGCGCGGTCAAGGCAATGGCAAGCGAGATCAAGGCGTTCGAGGGGCAACATGCAAGCGCCGTGGACTTCGTACTGGGCAACACCAAGGCGCGCATGCGCATGGTTGCGCAGTACACCATCGCGGGCGCACATCAAGGCTTGGTGATTGGTACCGACCATGCAGCGGAAGCGGTAATGGGTTTCTTCACCAAATTCGGTGACGGTGCCTGCGATCTCGCGCCGCTGAGCGGGCTCGTCAAGAATCAGGTTCGGGCCATTGCCCGGCACTTCGGTGCGCCGGAATCGCTGGTCGAGAAAGTGCCGACTGCGGACCTGGAAGACTTGATGCCCGGTAAACCGGACGAAGCGTCACATGGCGTGACCTACGCCGAAATCGACGCCTTCCTGCATGGCGAGCCAGTCCGAGAGGAAGCGTTCAAGATCATCTGTGACACCTACGCCAAGACCCAGCACAAGCGGGAACTGCCGTATGCGCCTTGATGTAGATTAGGTTCCTGTAGGAGTGAACTTGTTCGCGAAGCGTTTCACCTGACACATCGCCTCGCCAACAAGTTAGCTCCTATCAAACAGCATGCAATCTACTGGATTGAAATGCATTTTCTGTAGGAGCTGCCGAAGGCTGCGAAGCGTTTCTCCTGATACACCGCGATCGCAGCCTTCGGCAGCTCCTACAGATCCCATGTTTGCCGCGAGACAGCGCGGGGCCATGGACACCGGGGTGCGAAGGTAACGCTTACTTCAGCGTCACAGTGCCTTTCATCATGCTGATGTGGCCAGGGAACGAGCAGAAGAAACCGTACTTCTCGGCCGGATCCAGCTTCGACACATCAAACGTCACCGAATCCTTCTCACCGGCACCAATGATTTTGGTGTGGGCGATGATGCGTGCGTCGCCCTCCTTCAGGTAATCCTTGTCGATACCAGCGCCCAAGCCATCAGTGGCGATAGGCTGCATGTCCGACTCTTTGCTCAGCACCCAGTTATGGCCCATGACATTCTTTGGCAGGCTACCGGAGTGGGTCAGGTTTACCGTGAACGTCTTGCAGCTTTTATCGATTTCAACGGCCTTGGTGTTGAAGGACATCTGATCGGTGGAGTCGACAGTCGTACTGCACTCTGCCGCCAGCAACTGCCCGCTGGCCAATGTCAGCAGGGATACAGCAACAAGCTTGCGAATCATGGGGAATCTCCAAGGCTGGGTATTTTGTTTATTCCGGCAAAGACTGCCTGATATAACGCCAGGTTCCAATGACCTGCGTCAACAAGGCTCAGTGGCAGTTAGCTATCGAGGCCATCGAGACAATCAACGGGCCGTCTGTCATCCAACCGCGCAAGATGCCTCATCGCCATATTTCAGGAAGACCATCATGCAGCTCAACAGCTTTTTCCGTAGCTTGCTCGCGGCTTATGCCTGTGGTGCCACCGGCAGCAGCGCTGAAGAATCAAACCAGGTTTAGTGACGATTTAAATGATGAAAAGCGGGGCTCGAGAATTAGGGCTTTGGACCGGAGGACATACAACGCCGTGTGCCCGACGCCGTTCTCAGGCAGAATGGCGCCATTAACCGCCTAAACAGAGGATCGCCCATGGCTAAACCTAACTATTCCTTCGCGAAGCGTCAGCGAGATCTGGCTAAAGAGCAGAAGAAAGAGGAAAAGCTTCAGCGCAAAAATGCTGCCCTGGCCGAAACCACAGCCGAAGGCGATGCCGAGACAACTGAAGCTACCGATGAAGCTGCGTCCGTAGAGCAAACGACTACTGACGACAAGCCAGCTAGCTGAAGCAACACAGCGCGTCCGTTGGTCATCCGACGGACCGTAAGCGTTGCGAACGCTTTATCCCTGACAACCCGATATTTTCCTGTGGGAGCGAATTCATTCGCGAAGGGCGTCGACCAGAAACATATCAATGCCTGAAACACCGCTTTCGCGAATGAATTCGCTCCCACAGGTGTGGATGTTCTTCACCCCTCAACCGGCATCACCGTCACCCGCACTTCCGGGTCGTGATTACCACCGCCCAGAATCACCCCGCGCAATGGCGAAACGTCTGAAAAATCCCGCCCCCAGGCCAGGCTGATGTGCTCCAGCGCAGGCTGCACATTGTTGGTGGGGTCAAAATCTACCCAGCCCAGCACCGGACAAAACACCGAAACCCAGGCATGGGAAGCATCTGCTCCAATCAGCCGCGGCTGCCCCGGTGGTGGCTGGGTCAGTAAATAACCACTGATATAGCGCGCCGACAAGCCACGCGAACGCAAACACGCGAGCATCAGGTGAGCAAAGTCCTGGCAGACACCACGTCGGGATTCCAGCACTTCCACCAGTGGCGTCGCCACTTGCGTCGCTTCACCATCGAAAGTGAATTCAGTGAAGATTTTTTCCATCAGCGCCTGCACGCACAGCATCAGCGGCTGGCTTGGCGCAAAACAATCCGCCGAAAACTCGATGAACGACTGTTTCAAGTGCACATAAGGCGACTCGAAACGATAGCGACAAGCTTCGAGGATATCCGCAGACATCGGCCTGGCGTTGTACGTCATGATGCTGCGAGTCATCTCCCACGCGGGCGAATGATTGAAGTTAAGCGGTGCACGCTCCAGAACCTCAACCCGCAGGCGAGCATTTACCTGGAGCTCATCATGAGGCCGCTCGAACGCCAGTCGCGTCAGCGGGTTGCCAAACACATCGAACTCATCACGGCGAATAGTCGGAATCGGGCTGACCAGTAACTGCTGCTCGGAACAGCGCTGCCACGGATTAGCCCTTGGCCACAGGTGCGCCAACTGCTGCGCCAGAGAAACCGGGCTGTCGTATTTGTAATGTGTGTCATGAAAAATCTGGTAATGGGCACTCATCAGACGGACACCGTACGCTGGCTGATATCGTCGACATGGGCAAAGTGACGCAAGGCCAGCCGGTCAGAGATTTGCCCGGCGGCATCACCAATGCTTTGTAGCATGTCCGCAAGCCCCTCCAGCACTGCCTGAATGCTGCTGTCACCAAACAACGGATTCTCCAGACAACCCAGGTCGAAACTCGACAGTCGTCGAACCAGCGTGCCGAGGCTCGCATCTCGCGGCGCACAAAACTCTTCGTTCAAACGATTCAGAGACTTGGATACCAGTTTGAGCTGGAACAGCACCGCGTGAGGGTTCTGATCATCGAGCAGTAACAGGTCAAGCACCGGAATCAGTTGCGGCACCGCCAGGTAACGCGAGCGATAGGTGATGCTGCTGTTGCCCAACTCCAGCAGCCACTCCAGTCCCTCTTGGTCTGTTACCGCCGCACTGCGCAGGAAAGCCGCCAGGCTGTTGCTGAGAAACTTCAGACGCTCGATACGCCTACCTATCATCAGAAAGCGCCAGCCTTCGTCGCGGGTCATGTCGTCCAACGCGAACCCGGACAATGCTGCAAGGGACATGACCAGTCGATTGAGGAAATCCAGCAGTTGGCCGAAATCCGGATCCTTGCTCTCCAGGCTGATGGCTTCACGCTGCAATTCAACCAGTGCCTGCCAGTTCTCACGGGAAAGTTTGCCGCGCACCTGAGACGCAGCCCATTGCAAGCGTTGCAGGTTGGCGCGCAGGCTGAACGGCCAGTCTTCGCCGAGAAGCCCCGCCAGAAGTCGATCAGGCAACGAACCGCCTTCTTCTTCATCAGGCAGCAGGTTCAGACGCTCGCCCAGCGCCACGGCAGCCTCAAGAGCCACAGGATCATCGCCGTCCACATACCGCGCAAGCATGATGCGCAGCAAGCGCGCACTGTTATCACAGCGTTCGCAGTAGCGACCGAACCAGAACAGGTTCTCCACCACACGCGACGGCAAGTAAGGGTCGCGGCGGATCAGATCATGCACACCCAGAGTGCGCTGACTTTTCCAGGGCTCGCCGGCTTGCGAAAGCTCGCCCAGTACCCAGGTATCCTTGCTGGCACCACCGCGCTGCATCGATACCACCTCGGCATCCGCTTCAGCGGCGACCCGGGTCAAGCCTCCCGGCAGAACGCGATAGCCCTCGGAACTGGCCACGGCGTATACACGCATGCCAATCGCGCGTGGCTGCAGTTGCTCGCCATCGGCCTGCCAGACAGGCGCATGGGACAACTGTGCCAGCTCCTGAGCCACGTAAGCGTAAGGTCTGGCCTGCATGCGCAGCGCAAGGGCTTCACGCTGGGCCTTGTTCAAGTCCCGGCCAAATACCGGTGCGAAACTCTGGGATGGAAACGCCGGTTTGATCAACAACTCTGGCAGCTTCTCCAGCGCTTGAGCGAGAACAGGCGGCTCGCCACACCACCAGGTCGCCACTGAAGGCAAGATCAGGTCTTCGCCGAACAGGTGCTGGGATATTTTCGGCAAAAAGCCCAGCAGGCCCGGCGATTCGAGAACGCCGCTGCCCAACGCATTTGCGACCAGCACCTTGCCCTGACGCACAGCCTCCAGCAAACCCGGTACCCCGAGCGCCGAATCAGTACGCAGCTCCAGAGGATCGCAGAAATCATCATCCAGGCGACGCATGATCGCGTGTACCCGGCGCAGGCCACTGAGGGTTTTCAGATACACCGTTGCGTCGCGCACGGTGAGGTCGCCGCCTTCGACCAGCGGATAACCCAACTGGCGCGCCAGATACAGATGTTCGAAGTAACTTTCGTTGAAACGTCCCGGCGTCAGCAAAACAATCAGCGGTGTTTCATTGCTGGCGGGTGCTTGGCGGGCAAGGGTTTCCTGCAAGGCGCGGAAAAAACCGGACAGGTGCTGAACCTGCAGATCACGGTAGGTTTCGGGGAATGCACGGGACACAATCTGGCGGTTTTCCAACGCATAGCCAGCGCCCGATGGCGCCTGGGTACGATCGGCTGTCACCCACCAGCGCCCATCGGGCGTGCGCGCAAGATCGACCGCGTACATATGCAGAAATGCATCTTCCGGAGGCGCAATGCCCTGGCACGGCCACAGAAAATTGTTGTGACCGAACACCAGCTCAGCGGGCAATAGCCCTTTGGAGATCAGGGTCTGCGGTCCATACAGGTCTGCCAGCACGGCATTGAGCAACTTCGCCCGCTGCGCGATGCCCGCAGCCACTTGTTGCCATTCTTCGGCGGGAATCAGGTGCGGCAGCAGATCCAGCTCCCACGGCCGGTCAGCCCCCTTGGGGTCGGCGTAGACATTGTACGTCACGCCATTTTCCTGAATCTGCCTGGCCAGCAGGGCCTGACGCTGGATCAGTTGTGCGGGGGTACTGCGCTGCAATTGCTCATACATGCGCTGCCAATGGGGGCGAACGGCACCATCGGCATCAAGCATTTCATGATAAG
This sequence comes from Pseudomonas viridiflava, assembly GCF_900602065.1. Taxonomy (GTDB): domain Bacteria; phylum Pseudomonadota; class Gammaproteobacteria; order Pseudomonadales; family Pseudomonadaceae; genus Aquipseudomonas. The sequence goes on from NZ_UWFN01000095.1 coordinate 361,716, forward strand.
TACCCGCAAACACAGGGTAATGGTCAAGCAAGTCGTGCATGGAAGGCTCGGCAGAGACTAAAAATTCAGAGTAGCGCAGTCGGATGTCAGCCGTTGGATGGCTGCTCCGGCTGACGGAACCATTTTTATAAAAACGAATGAATCAACGTGCCCGGCAGGAGCGAACGTGTTCGCGAGACGTCATACCTGATACGCAACCTCGCGAACAAGTTCGCTCCTACCAGTCCGAGCCGGCTGTGACTGACGCCCTTTTATTTATGCAAACGCATATCCAGCGTCATCGGCAGTTCATCATTAACGCTAAGCAGTGGCACTTCCAGTTTGCCGGGGGTATGACCAATCCTGAAGAACCGCGCCAGACGACGGCTTTCCGCTTCGTTAGCGTTGACCGGCAGGGTCTCGTAATTGCGGCCGCCAGGATGCGCGACATGATACTCGCAGCCGCCCAGCGAACGCTGCATCCAGGTATCGACAAGGTCGAATACCAGCGGTGCATGCACCGGGATGGTAGGTTGCAGACAGTTGGCAGGTTGCCAGGCGCGATAACGCACACCCGCGACAAACTCACCGACTCGCCCAGTGGGCTGCAACGGTATCGCAATGCCATTACAGGTCAATACATAACGTTTCGGCGGCATGCCGTTAATCTTGACCTGCAGACGTTCAAGGGAAGAATCCACGTAGCGCACCGCGCCACCCGCCGAACCTTCTTCACCCAGCACGTGCCAAGGCTCAAGCGCCTGACGCAATTCCAGCTCGATGCCACTGACCGCGTAATCGCCGACCTTGGGAAAGCGGAATTCCAGGTGCGCCGCAAACCACTCGGCACGCAGCGGGTACCCGGCGTTGTTCAACTCCTCGATAACGTCCGCAAAATCCTGCTCGATGAAGTGCGGCAACATGAACCGGTCATGCAGCTCAGTACCCCAACGAGCCAGCTTGGCCGGCGCATACGGCTCGCGCCAGAAACGCGCCACCAGCGCACGCAGCAGCAGTTGCTGCGCAAGACTCATCCGCGCATGAGGCGGCATTTCGAAGGCGCGCAACTCCAGTAAGCCCAAGCGACCAGTAGCGCCGTCAGGGGAGTACAACTTGTCGATACAGAATTCGGCCCGATGCGTATTGCCGGTGACGTCGATCAGCAAGTTACGCAGCAGCCGGTCAACCACCCACGGAGCAACTTCTTCGCCGGGCGCGGGCATTTGTGCAAAGGCGATTTCCAGCTCATACAACGAGTCGTTACGCGCCTCATCGACCCGTGGTGCCTGGGAAGTCGGACCGATGAACAGCCCGGAAAACAGGTACGACAGCGATGGGTGGTTGTGCCAGTAGCTGAGCAGACTGCGCAGCACGTCGGGACGCCGCAGGAATGGCGAATCACCTGGCGTAGCGCCACCCAGCACAAAGTGGTTGCCGCCACCGGTGCCGGTGTGGCGACCGTCAATCATGAACTTCTCGGTGGTCAGACGCGTCAGCCGCGCCTGCTCGTATAGAAACTCGGTGCGCTCCACCAACTCGTCCCATGATGCGGACGGCTGTACGTTAACTTCAATGACGCCCGGATCAGGCGTGATACGGAAGTTAGCCAGGCGAGGATCGCTTGGCGGCTCATAGCCTTCCAGCAGGATCGGGCAATTGAGCTCTTCGGCACTGGCCTCTATGGCAGCGACCAGTTCCAGGTAATGTTCGAGCTTTTCCAGCGGCGGCATGAACAGGTACAACCGCCCTTCCCGCGCTTCAGCACACAACGCCGTACGGGTAAGCCAATCGGCAGACTCGTCGATTTTCGGCATCCGCTCGGCGTTGGCGTCCGGATGTTCTGTAAGCCCGGTCAGTTGCGCCTGAACCTGTCCGTCGTCTGGCAACTCGGGGAAGTCCTGGTTGAAGTCGGTGGGGTGGATAAAAGGATATTCCGCCGCCTTGACCCAGGGCTGCGATGCTAAGGGCAAACGATAACCGAGCGCCGAATCGCCAGGCACCAGACGGCAGTGGTTGTCGCGCAGATACCAACGGCCGCTCTGCCAGCGATCACCGTCAACGGAGCGAGCCAAAGGCAAAACCTGGCCGATCACCTTGTCCAGCCCCTGAGCAAAAACCTTGCGCAGTCGCGCACGCTCAAGCTCGTCACCCAGCCGCGAATCTTCCGCGCTGACGTTGGCAGGCAGCGCGCCTTCACGCCACAAGTAGTAGAAGTTGTCTTCGTAGGCCGGGAACACAAAGCGCGTCGGCAGCTTCAGCCGTTCGGCCACGCTGGCCAGGAACTTCCCGGCCAGCTCACCGGTTGCACCGTAATTCTCGGTTTCTTCGGCAATCAACGCATTGTTGTGCCAGACCGGTTGCCCGTCTTTACGCCAGAAGCAATTGAGTGACCAGCGCGGCAACTGCTCGCCCGGGTACCATTTGCCCTGACCAAAATGCACGATCCCCAGTGGGGCGTAGTGCTTGCGCATGCGCTGGAACAGTTCAGCCGACAAGGCACGCTTTTTCGGCCCCAGTGCAGCCGTGTTCCACTCCGCGCCATCGCGGTCGTCGATCGAAACAAAGGTCGGCTCGCCGCCCATGGTCAGACGAACATCGTTGTCAGCCAGATCACGGTCTATCTGATGGCCCAGCGTTTGAATATCAGCCCACTGCTGCTCGGTGTAAGGCTTGGTGACGCGAGGTGCCTCCCAGATCCGTTCAACGGACATCTCGTGGCTGAACTCGGTTTCACACGGTTCGACCAGCCCGCTGATCGGTGCCGCCGATGAGGGCTCGGGGCTGCAGGCCAGGGGAATATGCCCTTCGCCTGCGAACAAACCGGAAGTCGCGTCGAGGCCGACCCAGCCTGCGCCGGGTAGATAAACCTCGCACCAGGCGTGCAGATCGGTGAAGTCGACGTCAGTTCCGGAGGGGCCATCAAGGGCTTCAACGTCAGCTTTGAGCTGAATCAGGTAGCCGGACACGAAGCGCGCAGCCATGCCCAGGTGACGTAGCAACTGCACCAGCAACCAGGCCGAGTCACGGCAGGAGCCAGAGGCGTTTTCCAGAGTGAATTCTGGCGTCTGTACACCTGGCTCCATGCGGATCAGGTAATCAATATCCTGACTCAGACGCTGATTGAGCCCGACCAGAAAGTCGATGGCGGGCAACGGCGTACGATCGATGCTGGCCAGATAGGCAGCAAAGCGAGGGGTCAGCGGCAGCTTTTCAAGATACGGCGCCAGTTCGCGCTGTTCTTCGCTGGCATAGAAAAATGGGATTTTCTCGGCGTAAGGTTCGAGGAAGAAGTCGAATGGGTTGAAGACAGCCATTTCGGCGACCAGATCGACTTCAACACGCAACTCATTGGTCTTTTCCGGAAAGACCAGACGCGCCAGATAATTGCCTTGAGGGTCCTGCTGCCAGTTTATGAAGTGATTTTCAGGCAGGACTTTCAGTGAGTACGACAAAACCCGGGTACGGCTATGGGCCGCCGGACGCAGGCGAACAATCTGCGGACCAAGTTCAACCGCTCGTTCGTAGCGGTAGTGCGTAACGTGGTGCAAGGCAATATGAATCGACACGGCGTGCCTCCTGCGAGCCTGGACGGTAATGGAACCGCGCAAGACTTATGCCATCCGGGCAAATACGGCGGTTCCTCGACGGCGAGGCAGAACCAGGCACTATTAAAGCGCCCACCGTGCCCCGCGGTGCAAGCGTTGCACAGAAATAAGGCAGGAGGATGGAAATTTGCGGAGGCAATCTTGTAGAAGCTGTCGACGGCTGCGATAGCGGTGTGTCAGAAACAAACCTTTCGCAACCTTCGGCAGCTCCTACAGAAAAGCAGGTAAGCGGGTTTAGCGCGGGACTACTGGCTTACGCTTGGGCGGCTTGGGGCCTTTACCCTTTGCAGCGTCCATACGCTCTTTGGCAGCCTGCTTGTTACGGGCCATGGCCGCAGCCTTGGCTTCTTCGCGCTTGTCCCATGGCTTGCTGCCGTCACTGCCGCGTGGTGGCAGGCCGGTGTGCTGGGTCTGGATAAGCGTGGTTTTACCTACTTTATGACTGCCAGCAGGCGTCGAGTTTTTACGTCGGGCGCTCTGGTAGCTATCGGTGGCAGGCTGGTGTTGCGGGATCAACTGATCCTTGCCGGAGCCGATCAGGTCGGCTCGGCCCATGCGGATCAGCGCTTCGCGCAGCATTGGCCAGCCTTTCGGATCGTGATAGCGCAAGAATGCCTTGTGCAGACGACGCTGCTCTTCGCTCTTGACGATGGTGACCGCATCACTCTTGTACGTCACTTTGCGCAGCGGGTTCTTGCCGGAGTGATACATAGCAGTCGCCGAAGCCATTGGCGACGGATAGAAAGCCTGTACCTGATCCGCACGGAAACCATTGCCCTTAAGCCACAGCGCCAGATTCATCATGTCTTCATCAGTGGTGCCCGGGTGGGCCGCAATGAAGTAAGGAATCAGGTACTGCTCCTTGCCTGCTTCCTTCGAGTACTTCTCGAACATGCGCTTGAATTTTTCATAGCTGCCAATGCCCGGTTTCATCATCTGGTTGAGCGGACCTTCCTCGGTGTGTTCCGGGGCGATCTTCAGGTAACCACCGACGTGGTGGGTGACCAGCTCTTTGACGTACTCCGGCGACTCGACCGCGAGGTCATAGCGCAAACCGGAAGCAATCAGGATTTTCTTCACACCCGGCAAGGCACGGGCGCTGCGGTACAACTGAATCAACGAAGAGTGATCGGTATTCAGGTTCGGGCAGATGCCCGGGAACACGCAGGACGGCTTGCGGCAGGCGGATTCGATTTCCGGGCTTTTACAGGCGATACGGTACATGTTCGCGGTAGGCCCGCCGAGGTCGGAAATGACGCCGGTGAAACCCGGAACCTTGTCACGGATCTCTTCGATCTCGCGAATGATCGACTCTTCAGAGCGGTTCTGGATGATGCGACCTTCGTGCTCGGTGATCGAGCAGAAGGTGCAGCCACCGAAGCAGCCACGCATGATGTTCACCGAGAAACGGATCATGTCGTAGGCAGGAATTTTTTCCTTACCGTAGGCAGGATGCGGGACACGTGCGTACGGCATGCCGAACACGTAGTCCATTTCTTCAGTGGTCATCGGAATCGGTGGCGGATTGAACCAGACGTCTACTTCGCCATGCTTCTGCACCAATGCGCGAGCGTTGCCGGGATTGGTTTCCAGGTGCAATACGCGGTTGGCGTGAGCATAGAGAACCGCATCGCCACGCACTTTTTCCACGGACGGCAAACGGATAACCGTTTTGTCACGGGTCATGCGCGGGCTGGCAAGAATCTGCACGACTTTGGCTTCGTTCGGATCCTCGACCGGCCCCTTTTCCTGCTCGATAGCGCAGGCCTGGGTGTCTTGGGTATTGACGTACGGGTTGATGATTTTGTCGATCTTGCCCGGACGATCGATACGGGTGGAGTCCACTTCGTACCAGTCTTTAGGCGTGTCACGGCGAATGAACGCGGTGCCGCGCACATCGGTGATGTCTTCGATCTTGTGACCATAGGACAGACGCTGAGCCACTTCGACGATCGCTCGCTCGGCGTTGCCGTACAACAGGATATCGGCGCAGGCGTCGATCAGGATCGAGTTGCGGACTTTGTCCTGCCAATAGTCGTAGTGCGCGATACGACGCAACGATGCTTCGATGCCGCCAAGCACGATGGGCACGTTCTTGTAGGCTTCCTTGCAACGCTGGCTGTAGACGAGGCTGGCGCGGTCAGGGCGCTTGCCTGCCATGCCACCTGGGGTATAGGCGTCGTCGGAGCGGATTTTCTTGTCCGCGGTATAGCGGTTGATCATCGAGTCCATGTTGCCAGCCGCAACACCGAAGAACAGATTCGGCTCGCCGAGCTTCATGAAGTCGTCTTTGGACTGCCAGTTCGGCTGGGCAATGATCCCGACGCGGAAGCCCTGAGACTCCAGCAGCCGGCCAATGATCGCCATACCGAACGACGGGTGATCCACGTAGGCATCACCGGTCACGATAATGATGTCGCAGGAATCCCAGCCAAGCTGATCCATTTCTTCCCGGCTCATTGGCAGGAAAGGCGCTGGCCCAAAACATTCGGCCCAGTACTTCGGATAGTCAAATAACGGCTTGGCTGCTTGCATGTCGGAACCTACGTTTGCACGTTGGAAAAATCGCGGGCGCGGAATATAGCACAAATTTTGATCAAGTCCGACGGTAATGGTCGGATTTGAGTGACGGGTGGCGGGACTGCCCATTACCTGTGGGAGCGGTGCTCCCACATAAACACTCCCAGCACATCAATCGTCGTCGAAGTTGTAACTGCCCGGCGCGAGATTTTCGAAACGGGTGTACTTACCGATAAACGCCAACCGCGTGGTACCGATCGGCCCGTTACGCTGTTTACCGATAATGATTTCAGCGATGCCTTTATGCTCGGTTTCCGGGTGGTATACCTCGTCCCGGTAAACGAACATGATCACGTCAGCATCCTGCTCGATCGCTCCGGATTCCCGCAAGTCGGAGTTGATCGGGCGTTTGTTCGGACGCTGCTCCAGGGAGCGGTTGAGCTGAGACAACGCAACGACCGGGCAGTTGAATTCCTTTGCGAGGGCTTTCAACGAGCGGGAAATCTCGGAAATCTCGTTAGTCCGGTTATCACCGCCAGAGCCGGGGATCTGCATCAACTGCAGGTAGTCGATCATGATCAAGGCAATGTCGCCATGCTCACGCACCAGACGCCGGGTCCGGGCGCGCATCTCCGACGGGCTGATGCCCGCGGTATCGTCAATGAACAGCTTGCGCTCGTTCAGCAGGTTGACCGCCGAAGTCAGGCGCGGCCAATCGTCATCTTCCAGCCGACCGGCACGGACCTTGGTCTGGTCGATACGGCCCAGCGAGGAAAGCATACGCATGATCAGCGATTCACCTGGCATCTCCAACGAGTAAACCAGTACTGCCTTGTCGCTGCGTAACACAGCGTTCTCCACCAGGTTCATGGCGAAGGTGGTTTTACCCATGGACGGACGACCGGCGACGATGATCAAGTCAGCCGGTTGCAGGCCACTGGTTTTTTCATCAAGGTCCGTGTAACCGGTGGACAGGCCAGTAATCGCATTATCAGTGTTGAACAGCGTATCGATACGATCGATGGCCATCGTCAACAGGTCGGTCACGGCAACCGGACCACCCGTTTTAGGGCGCGCTTCAGCGATCTGGAAGATCTGCCGTTCAGCTTCATCCAGAATCTCTTCGGCGTTACGTCCTTCCGGGTTGAACGCGCTGTCGGCAATTTCGGTGCTGATGCTGATCAACTGTCGCAACGTCGCCCGTTCACGGACGATTTGCGCATAGGCCTTGATGTTGGCCACCGACGGAATGTTTTTCGCCAGTTCACTGAGGTAGCCCAGACCGCCAACCTGCGAAGTCTGCCCTTCCTTTTCCAGCTGCTCAGCCAGGGTAACCACGTCGATTGGCTGGTTCTGGTCAGCCAGACGTGCGATTGCACGGAAGATCAAGCGGTGGTCATGTCGATAGAAATCACCGTCCGAGACCTGATCAAGCACACGTTCCCAGGCGTTGTTGTCCAGCATCAGACCGCCGAGCACTGCCTGTTCGGCCTCGATGGAATGCGGCGGCACCTTCAGGGCAGCGGTTTGCAGATCATATTGCTCAGGGGCGGAGATATCGTTCATGTCGACTCGAAATCAGGGATGGTAAAAACCATCGGTACAGAAAGACAAAGGGCACGACCTGTAAACAGGATCGTGCCCGATGTTAATCCTCTGACGAGCAAGTCGCCAGACGATTACGTACTGCTTAAGCAGCCACCACAACAACGCGAACGGTTGCTTCTACGTCGCTGTGCAGGTGCACGGCTACGTCGAATTCGCCAACGTTACGGATGGTGCCGTTCGGCAGACGAACTTCGCTTTTTGCAACTTCAACGCCAGAGGCGGTCAGTGCATCAGCGATGTCGTGGGTGCCGATCGAACCGAACAGCTTGCCTTCGTCACCAGCAGTGGCAGTGATAGTCACTTCCAGCTCAGCCAGTTGGGCAGCGCGAGTTTCGGCAGAAGCTTTTTTGTCTGCAGCCAGTTTTTCCAGCTCGGCACGACGCTCTTCGAACGCAGCAATGTTAGCAGCGGTCGCAGCGGTAGCCTTGCCGTATGGCAGCAGGTAGTTACGACCGTAACCGGCCTTAACATTTACTTTGTCGCCCAGGTTGCCCAGGTTCGCGACTTTTTCCAGAAGGATCAGTTGCATGTGAAAATCCTCTTAACTTTTAACCTTCACCGTTCGCGCTATCGGAGTCTTTCGATCCCAGACGACCGCGAAAATCAATCAGGCTGTCGACAATGGCAATAACCACGAGTAACGGATAGGTCAGCTGCATGAATACCAGCAGCGTTATGTACATCCCCACCAGCCAGAATCTGGCCAGTCGCTTTTCAGCCACCAAACCATGTATCAAGGCCAGCCCGGCGAATACCAGCGGTACGCTGCACAAAGGTGTCAACATGGCCATTTGAGGACCGAAGTTCGGACCTACAAGCATGCACACCAGCAGAAGTAACGCCGGTACCAGCGGGAGTCTCACGGCGCGAAATTCACGCCCGAAACCACCGGGGTTGTACAACAACGCCTGCCAGTAACGCCCCATAATCAGGGTCAATACACTGACTGCCTGCAACAAAGCCGCTATCAGGCCATTCAGGACAGGTGGAATCAGTGCTCCAAGACGCGCTCGCTCTTCTACGGACATTTGCTCGTAGAGGCCAGAGAGCATTGTCGGCAAGAGTTTCTGCAACTCTTGCGACATCGCCTCGATAGGCTCGCGGAAAACCGCACCCAGAACCACTGCATACACCACACCCAACGCTATGCTGACCAGCAGCACGCGGACCCAGGATTCGCTGGCGCGTAAGACCATCGCCAACCCCAGCGACCCTGCCAACACCATAAAGATGCGTGGGTCACCGAAATACCACCAGACCAAAGCCGGTAGCAGAGCCCAGGAAACAATGCCAAAAGCATCATTGAATCCGCGCCGCAGGAGCACAAGGCAACCTGCAGCAGCACTCAACCAGAACAACAGCGGCAATGCTGCACATCCGACCACTACAAGAGTGGCCTGCATACGGCCGCGCATGATGTATTCAGCGATGGCACGCATGCGATCTATCCCTTACTACTTTGTCGACTGCCCGGTCTCAGCGGCCGTGGCTGTCGGTGTAGGCCAGCAGGGCCAGGAAGCGGGCACGCTTGATAGCGGTGGCCAGCTGACGCTGATAACGTGCTTTGGTACCAGTGATACGGCTTGGAACGATTTTGCCGGTCTCGGATACGTATGCTTTCAGAGTGTTGAGATCTTTGTAGTCGATCTCTTTCACGTCTTCAGCGGTGAAGCGGCAGAATTTACGACGACGGAAGAAACGTGCCATGTGATTGGCTCCTTAAAAGGTCCGTGGATTACTCGTCAGCGTTATCGCTGTTGTCGCTGTCATCACCATCAACGCCATCGGCGCTGTCGGAGTGCTCAGGACGGTCGCGACGCTCACGGCGCTCACTGCGGTTTTCTTCAGCCTTGAGCATCTCGGACTGGCCAGTTACGGCTTCGTCACGACGGATGACCAGGTTACGGATCACTGCATCGTTGTAGCGGAAGTTGTCTTCCAGCTCGGCCAGAGCCTTGCCAGTGCACTCAACGTTCAGCATCACGTAGTGAGCCTTGTGAACATTGTTGATTGCGTAAGCCAGTTGACGACGGCCCCAATCTTCCAGACGGTGGATTTTGCCGCCGTCTTCTTCGATCAGCTTGGTGTAACGCTCAACCATGCCGCCGACTTGCTCGCTTTGATCCGGGTGGACCAAAAAGATGATTTCGTAATGACGCATGAATGCTCCTTACGGGTTGTAGCCTGCCGCCAATAAGCGGTCAGACAAGGAGTGAATGACACTGTTAGTCTTGCTCAGGGACAGGCACATGAGCGCCTGCCGTGACAGCAAGGGGCGCAATTGTAGAGAAGGGGATGCAGAGGCGCAAGGTAATTGGTGATTATTTGAGCAATTACCACAAAGCCTCTGTAGGAGCTGCCGAAGGCTGCGAAGGTCCGAAGGACCCTCGTCGCGATTGAAGGCCAATCGCAGCCAGCGGCAGTTCCTACAGGGATATTACTTCTTGGTTCCAGCCGCTTTCACGTTGCGCTGACGCATGGCCTCGAACAGGCAAACACCTGTCGCAACCGATACGTTGAGGCTGCTGACACTGCCAGCCATCGGCAGGCGAACCAGATAATCGCAGTGCTCACGGGTCAGACGACGCATTCCTTTGCCTTCGGCACCCATAATCAGGATGGTCGGGCCGGTCAGGTCCTGCTGATACAACTCCTGCTCAGCTTCGCCTGCCGTACCGACAACCCAAAGACCGCGCTGCTGAAGCTTTTCCAGGGTGCGCGCCAGGTTAGTGACAGCGACCAGAGGAATGACTTCGGCAGCGCCGCAAGCAACTTTACGCACAGCCGGAGTCAGCGTTGCAGACTTGTCTTTCGGGACCACGACCGCCAACGCACCAGCAGCATCTGCCGTACGCAGGCACGCGCCAAGGTTATGCGGGTCAGTTACGCCGTCAAGCACCAGAATCAGCGGCGCACCTTCGGTACGATCCAGCAATTCATCGAGCATCGCCTCGCCCCAGACCTGGCTCGGACTGACTTCAGCGACTACCCCCTGATGAACACCCTCAACCCAGGCGTCCATTTCGCGACGCTCAGCCTGACCGATCGACACACGATTTTCACCGGCCAGCGCAACCAGCACCTGAACGCGAGGATCGTTACGACCCTCGGCCAGCCAGATTTGCTTGACCCGCTTTGGGTGGTGACGCAGCAGCGCTTCTACAGCATGCACGCCGTAGATTTTTTCCAACGAACTCATGACTTGGCCTTAGGCTTGCGCACCCCGCCGCTCTTCGCAGCAGGTGCAGAGCCCGCTTTAGGCGGGCCTTTACGGTGTTTACTGGGCTTGGCAGGTCTGTCCGATGATGGAGCAGAACCAGCCTTACCGGACTTTCCCGACGATGCCTTGCTACCACCCTTCGCTTCAGCCAGCAGAGCCTGTTTCAGTTCGCGGCTTTTACGCACTTCAGCGTTTTTCGCGGCTGCATCGCTAGGCCGGTAGGCCTCTGGCTCGGCGCTGGCCTTGACTTTAGCCTTGGCCGGACGCTTGCTCGGCGCACGCTCCGGAGCAGCGGCTTTTTCAACAGCCTGCGGCTCGGCGCCGCGACGCTTGCGGCCGATCGGTGCGCTAATGGTTTTTTCGGCCATCTCGAAGTCGATCTTGCGCTCATCCAGATCCACGCGCATGACGCGCACTTCAACGGTATCGCCCAAGCGGAAGCTGCGACCGGTGCGCTCGCCCGCCAGGCGGTGATGCAGCGGATCAAAGTGATAGTAGTCACCCGGCAAGGCGGTGACGTGCACCAGACCTTCAACATAGATATCAGTCAGCTCAACGAACAAACCAAAACCGGTGACAGCCGTGATCACACCCGGGAAAGACTCGCCAACGCGGTCTTTCATGAACTCACACTTGAGCCAGTTGACCACGTCACGCGTAGCTTCATCGGCGCGTCGCTCGTTCATCGAACATTGCTCACCCAACTGCTCAAGGATGGCATCGTCGTACGGATAGATACGAGCTTTCGGGATTACGGCAGCACCCGCTCGGCGCACGTGCGGCGTGTCCTGCTTCGAGCGGATCACACTGCGGATTGCGCGGTGGGTCAGCAGGTCCGGATAACGGCGAATCGGCGAGGTAAAGTGGGTATACGCCTCGTAATTCAGACCGAAGTGGCCATTGTTATCGGAGCTGTAGACTGCCTGACTCAGAGAGCGAAGCATCACCGTCTGGATCAGGTGATAGTCCGGACGATCCCGAACAGTCTCAAGCAGTGCCTGATAATCCTTAGGAGTCGGACCGTCCTTGCCTTTGTGCAGAGACAGACCCAACTCACCGAGGAACGCGCGGAGTTTTTCCAGACGCTCGGGTGGCGGACCATCGTGCACGCGGTACAACGCAGGAATCTCGTGCTTCTTGAGGAACTCGGCAGTGGCTACGTTCGCAGCCAGCATGCACTCCTCGATCAGCTTGTGAGCGTCGTTACGAGTGGTCGGGCGGATTTCAGCGATCTTGCGCTCGGTACCGAAAATAATCCGGGTTTCCTGCGTTTCAAAATCAATCGCGCCGCGCGTATGACGAGCACCCAGCAACACCTTGTACAGCGCATAAAGCTGCTTCAGGTGCGGCAGCACGTCCGGATATTCGCCACGCAACTGGCGAGCGTCGCTGCTTTTCGGCTGCTCCAGCATGGTGCTGACTTTGTTGTAAGTCAGGCGGGCATGGGAGTGGATGACAGCTTCATAGAACACGTAATCAGTCATCTCGCCGGTTTTGGAGATGGTCATCTCACAAACCATGGCCAGGCGATCAACGTGCGGATTCAGCGAGCACAAGCCATTGGAAAGCTGCTCAGGCAGCATCGGCACAACCCGCTCGGGGAAGTATACCGAGGTGCCACGCACCTGCGATTCAGCATCCAGAGCAGAGCCGATCTTCACGTAGCTCGACACATCAGCGATGGCGACGTACAGCTTCCAGCCACCCGAGAAGAGACGCAGCTTGCCCGGTTTGGCTTCGCAATAAACCGCATCATCGAAATCGCGAGCGTCTTCACCGTCAATAGTGACGAACGGCAGATGACGCAGGTCGACGCGATTCTCTTTGTCTTTTTCTTCAACTTCCGGCTTCAGCTTGGCGGCTTCTTTGAGCACGGCCTCTGGCCAGACGTGAGGAATATCGTAGGTGCGCAGCGCGACATCGATTTCCATGCCAGGCGCCATGTAGTTGCCCACGACTTCGACGATATCGCCCTGAGGCTGGAAGCGCGGTGTTGGCCAGTGGGTGATTTTCACCTCGACGAACTGACCGATCTTCGCGTTGTTGTTGCGACCCGGTGTGACCAGCACTTCCTGCTGAATTTTTGGATTGTCAGGAATGACAAAACCAATGCCGGCCTCTTCGAAGTATCGGCCGACCACGGTTTCATGGGCGCGGGAAATCACTTCGACGATCACACCTTCGCGGCGACCACGACGGTCCAGGCCGGAAACGCGCGCCAGAGCACGGTCGCCGTCGAACACCAGACGCATCTGGGCCGGACTCATGAACAGGTCGTCACTGCCGTCATCGGGTACCAGGAAGCCGAAACCATCACGATGCCCGGAGATACGCCCCAGGATCAGATCCAGCTTGTCCACCGGGGCATAGGTGCCACGACGGGTGTAGATCAACTGAGCGTCGCGCTCCATGGCTCGCAAACGGCGGCGCAGGGCTTCGAACTGATCTTCAGTTGTCAGGCCAAATTCTTCCACCAACTGCTCACGACTCGCAGGCGAACCGCGATCGGAGAGGTGAGCCAGAATCAGTTCACGGCTGGGGATAGGGTTTTCGTATTTTTCCGCTTCACGAGCGGCCTCGGGATCGAGGGACTGCCAATCGGCCATTAGATAGTTTTCACCTTGTCTATATGGGGGCTAGTTTGGCATACACCTATTGAAACGGGAAATTTCACACTCGAACAGCAGCTGAAAAACCAGTGACGGGATGCAAAAAAGCCTTTGAATACACCGCCTGCGAATTTTTTCAAATATTTTAACCACTGGGGGTTTACAGTGCAAAACGCGCTCCGTATAGTGCGCGCCATCGACAGGTAGACGCTTGTCGATATTGCCCAGATGGTGAAATTGGTAGACACGCCAGCTTCAGGTGCTGGTGACCGCAAGGTCGTGGAAGTTCGAGTCTTCTTCTGGGCACCAATTCAGAGCATCAGATTTCAAAATCTGGTGGCTCACCAAAAACCCGCGAAAGCGGGTTTTTGCATTTCAGGGTTTTAGTTCGTTTAGGTTTTATGCTTTTTTGTTTTCAGAAGCAGAAAAGCATTTATTAAAACCAAAACAGGGGTTTACAGATCAAAACCTGCTCCGTATAGTGCGCTCCATCAACGGCGTGCAACGCTGCTGATGCTGCCCAGATGGTGAAATTGGTAGACACGCCAGCTTCAGGTGCTGGTGACCGCAAGGTCGTGGAAGTTCGAGTCTTCTTCTGGGCACCAATTCAAACAAAACCGAGCCATGTGCTCGGTTTTGTGCTTTCTGGGGTTTGGAAAATGATACCGGATTGACGCAAAACCTGTGGGAGCGGTGCTTGCCCGCGATAAGGGCGACGCGATCTCAAGTGAATCGCATCCAGCCTTATCGCGGGCAAGCACCGCTCCCACAAAAGCCCATCATAGCCGCCCCACTCGCTACGCCCGGAACTGCCCCAGACTCGCCTTCAACTGCGCTGCCAGGCCATCGAGCACCTTGCCGCTCGCCGTAGTCTCTTCAACGACCTGCGCCGCACGCTGAGCCTGGGCGTGAATCACCTCGACACGCCCTCTCACCGCGTGAGCACCTTCGGCCTGATGCACTGCCGCCTTGGTTGCCAAACCAATTGCCGCGTGCACCTGCTCCACAGACTCTTGAACCGTCTGTTGCAATCTGGCGCTGTTGCGCAGCACGGTCAGCCCCTCGTTAGCCTGCCGCCCGGCCAGACCAATGGCGGCCACCGCTTCTTTCGCGCCTGACTGCAAAGCACCGATATGCGCCTGAATATCGCCAGTGGAGCTTTGCGTCTTGCTCGCCAGCGCACGGACCTCGTCCGCCACCACAGCAAAGCCTCGGCCTGTCTCCCCTGCCCGCGCAGCCTCAATAGCTGCGTTTAACGCCAGCAAATTGGTCTGTTCGGCAATGCCATGAATCACTTCCAGCACCACTTCGATCTGCTCGCTTTGCTGAGCCAGCCGCTCAATGACTTTCGAACCGGTTTCAACCTGACCCGCCAGCGCCTCAATCAACCCACCAACCTGATTTGAGGTACGCGTGTTTTCATCGGTTGCCTGACGAATATCCACCACCTGCTGCAAAGCCGCCTGCATTGCGTGACTCTCGGACTGAGCCTCTTCAGCCATATGTTCAAGGGCTTGCAGACTCGCAGCAACTTCATCGCGCTGCAATGCTGCAGCGGCTCCCGCACCGGCGTTACGCTGGCTCATCGCATTGATTTCAACACCCGTGCGCTGCGCCACATCTCCTGCCTCACGGACAATCGGTTGAAGCTTGGCGACAAACCGATTGACCGCGGCGGCCATGTCGCCAATTTCGTCATTGCTGTCGAGCTTGACCCGCTTGGTCAGATCCCCCTCGCCAGCAGCCAGATCATCAAGCGCTGCAATCAACAACAGCAGCTTGTTGACGACTCTACGACCCAGCACCACCGCCAACACCAGCAGCACGCCCAGCCCTACCAGCGCCAGCCCCATGCCGATCCGCCAGCGTAGCGTTTCAGACGCTTCCTTCACCGCTGACGCCGTATTGCTCGCCATTGCCGAAGCCGCCGTCTGAGCTGAATCCAGACGCGCTCGCAGTGCCGTCGAGCTCTCTTTCGAGGCACCACCCAGACTTTCAGAGACCAACTGCCCGCCACTGGTGATAAGCGCTGCAAAACGCTTATCCAGAGCCGCAAGATTTTCTTCGACTGCGGCAGTGGAAACGCCCATGCGCACCTTGCCGATTTCGACCCCGTTCGGGCTTATCGAAGCCTCAACGTAGTAAACCGATGCGTCGTTTTTGGCCGCGTTAAGCACCTTATCCATGGCCCGCTCACCCTCCCCCTTCGCAAGTAACGCCTGGATAAGAGGGTTTTCGCGATTCAGGTAGCGCGTCAGATGCTCTCCTGCCGCATCGTCATAAACCACAAACAACACATTGGGATTGCGCTGCGCGCGACGAGCAAACTCGGAGAGCGTCGGCGTATCGTTGTCCCACATGGCGCGAGGCGCTACTGCAGCGAGAAGCTCCGCCATATCAGTGGCGGACTCTTTCAGGTCTTTTTCAAGAGTGGCACGCAGTTGTCCTTGCTCGCCTTTCAAGCGATCAGCCAGGCCGACACTCAGGCGCTGACTGGTACTGCTCGCGAGACTATCGAGACTGGAGGTGACTTCGCGACTGGCTTGCTCCAGCTCGGTAGACAAGTGTTGCGAATCTACCCCAAGACGACTCGCAAGGTCGGCTTCAAGCGCGGTCACAGTGCTCCGGGTAAGAGCGACAGCAACGAGCACCTGCACCAAAAGAGCGACACCCAAGGCAATAAACACAGGACGCAGCAAGCGGCTGCGCAAAAGAGAAAGGACAGCTGACACGGGGAATCCCTCCACCATCGGCGCCATTAAAATGATGGCACCTTTTCTGACGCTTATTACAGCAATCGCCGTGCCGTTCCGGTGGTCACGGTAAAACAGAAAAAACAAAGGGCCGCATAAGCGACCCTTTGTTTTTATTTCAACGACTTATCAACCAAACGGGTGACGCAACACGATGGTTTCGTTGCGATCAGGACCTGTCGAGATAATGTCGATTGGCGCACCGACCAGCTCTTCCAGACGCTTGATGTAAGCGCGAGCATTGGCTGGCAGCTCTTCAAGCGTCTTGGCGCCCAGCGTCGACTCAGACCAGCCCGGCACTTGCTCGTACACAGGCTTGAGGCCCAGGTAGCTGTCAGCATCGGTAGGCGCTTCGATGACTGCGCCCTGCTCGTTCTCGTAACCCACGCAGATATTGATGGTTTCGAGGCCATCCAGTACGTCGAGCTTGGTCAGGCAGATGCCGGAGATGCTGTTGATTTCGATAGCGCGACGCAGGATCACGGCATCGAACCAGCCGCAACGACGAGCACGGCCCGTAGTTGCACCAAATTCGTGCCCACGCTTGGCCAGGAATGCACCCACGTCATCGAACAGCTCAGTCGGGAATGGACCCGAGCCTACGCGAGTGGTGTAAGCCTTGGTGATACCCAGGATGTAATCCAGGTACATCGGACCAAAACCCGAACCGGTGGCGATGCCGCCAGCGGTGGTGTTGGAACTGGTGACGTACGGATAGGTGCCGTGGTCGATGTCCAGCAGCGAACCCTGAGCGCCTTCGAACATGATGTCTTTGCCGTCACGACGCATTTCATGCAGCGCGGCAGTAACGTCGAGCATCAGTGGCTTGAGCAGCTCGGCGTATTCCATGCACTCGTCGAGAGTTTTCTGGAAGTCGATGGCAGGTTCTTTGTAGTAATTGACCAGCACAAAGTTGTGATAGTCGAGCAGCTCGCCCAGTTTAGCGGCGAAACGCTCACGGTGGAACAGGTCGCCAATGCGCAGACCGCGACGTGCAACCTTGTCTTCGTAAGCCGGGCCGATGCCACGACCGGTGGTACCGATCTTGAACTCGCCACGTGCTTTCTCACGCGCCTGATCCAGCGCAACGTGATACGACAGGATCAGCGGGCAGGACGGGCTGATGCGCAGACGCTCACGCACCGGGATGCCTTTCTCTTCCAGCTTGATGATTTCGCGCATCAGTGCGTCCGGCGCAACCACTACACCGTTACCGATGAGGCACTGCACGCCTTCACGCAGTACACCGGACGGAATCAGGTGCAATACGGTTTTTTCGCCGTCGATCACCAGAGTGTGGCCCGCGTTGTGGCCACCCTGGTAACGCACTACAGCGGTAGCATGTTCGGTCAGCAGATCAACGATCTTGCCTTTGCCCTCATCACCCCATTGGGTGCCCAGGACTACGACATTCTTACCCATAACACTTGTCCTCATTCACGCAAACTTGGTGTCGGCGGCCGCCGACAGGAAAACTCAAGAAGCCAGCGGCACGACTTGCCAACGCTCGCCATGCTGAATCAATTGCCGATCGCAATCGGCCTCACGCGCTGCGGCCACCAGTTGCCCAGGCAATGCCTGCACAACACGCTGACCTTCACTGCGCAACTGACAAACCTGCTGCCAGAGTGCTGCATCCGTACTGTCCGGCATCCAGATACCGCCGGAAGGCAATTCGATTTCTGCACGCCCCAATGTCACCAGGGTTTTCAGGTCCGTAGAGAAACCGGTGGCCGGGCGAGCCCGACCGAAATCCGCACCGATGTCGTCATAGCGACCGCCCTGAGCAATGGATTGACCCACGCCCGGAACGAACACCGCGAAAACAACCCCCGTGTGATAGTGATAACCGCGCAGTTCACCCAGGTCGAAGTACAACGGTAGCTCAGGGAAGCGGGTTGCAAGACGCTCAGCCACAGTCAGCAGGTCATCAAGCGCTGCCAGCACCGGCGCTGGCGCATTGGCCAGACGATCGCGGGCCGCAGCCAGCACTTCACGGCCGCCGCACAGATCGACCAGCGCACGCAGCATCGAAGCCAGGTCAGCAGGCAGATTGGCAGTCAGCTCGATCACTTCATCGATGGCCTTGCGCTGCAGGGCATCGAACAGCAATTGCTCGACCTCGCCAGACAAGCCAGCGGCGCGTGCCAGTCCACGGTAGATACCCACGTGACCAAGGTCCATGTGCACATCCGGCACATCAGCCAGTTGCAGCATGGCCAGCATCAAGCTGATGACTTCAACGTCGCTGCTTGGGCTCGCATCACCGTACAACTCCGCGCCCAGCTGAATCGGGCTGCGAGAAGAAGACAGGGCACGCGGCTGCGCATGCAGCACGCTACCGGCGTAGCACAGACGGCTCGGGCCTTCACGGCGCAGGGTATGCGCATCGATGCGCGCCACTTGTGGCGTGATGTCGGCACGAAAGCCCATTTGCCGACCGGACTGCGGGTCGATCACTTTGAAGGTACGCAGGTCCAGGTCCGAGCCCGCGCCAGTGAGCAAGGATTCAAGGTATTCGATATGAGGGGTGACTACGAATTCATAGCCCCAGCTCTGGAACAGATCCAACACCTGACGGCGCGCTACTTCAATGCGCGCCGCTTCAGGTGGCAGTACTTCTTCGATGCCATCTGGTAGCAGCCAGCGGTCAACCGTTGCCATTACGCCTTTCCCCTATGATCCGGGCGACCCGCGCCGAGGCGGGCCTTGAGTAAAGCAGAGAGTGGTCAGGTGCTGCGCGCATTCTTGCGGGCACGGCGAGCGCCCGAGAATGGCTCTTTCAGACCACTGTCCTCGAAAATCATGCCACTGCCGTGGCCAATCAATCGTGCAGACGCAAAAAAGCCGGGAATTTCCCGGCTGCCGCATCATACACACGTTTTACCGCATGATCACCCCGCCAGACGGTTTTGCCGCCCGGCGGGTGAGTTGCAGCTTTTAGATCACGGCTTGGATTTTTCCAGGTAGCGGAAGAAATCACTGCTCGGATCCAGAACCATCACGTCACTCTTGTTCGCGAAGCTTTCACGGTAGGCACGCAGGCTGCGGTAGAACGCATAGAACTCCTGATCCTGACCGTACGCCTTGGAGTAGATCGCGGAAGCTTGTGCATCACCATCACCGCGGGCCTCTTCAGACTCGCGATAGGCTTCAGCCAGCAACACACGACGCTGACGATCGGCGTCGGCACGAATACCTTCAGCCAGCTCGTTACCCTTGGCGCGATGCTCACGCGCTTCACGCTCACGTTCGGTACTCATCCGCTCGAAAACGCTGCGGTTCACTTCCTTCGGCAGGTCGATAGCCTTGACCCGAACGTCGATAACCTCGATGCCCAGTTCCTTGCTCGCCATTGCATTCAGCGAAGCAGTGATGTCAGCCATCAACGCGTCACGCTCGCCCGACACGGCTTCGTGCAGGGTGCGCTTACCGAACTGGTCACGCAGACCGGATTCGAGACGACGCGACAGACGCTCATCAGCGATTTGCTTGAGGCCGGAGGTCGCGGTGTAGAACACTTCTGCGTCCTTCACACGCCACTTCGCGTAGGCATCAACCATGACCGCTTTCTTTTCCAGCGTCAGGAAGCGTTGAGTCGGTGCGTCCAGCGTCAGCAGGCGACCGTCAAACTTGCGCACCTGGTTAACGTAAGGAATCTTCACGTGCAGACCCGGTTGAATATTGGGCTCAACCACGCGGCCAAATTGCAGCATTACGGCACGTTCGGTCTGGGACACGATAAACAAGCTGTTCCAGGCAACCACTGCCAGCACCACAGCAACAATCAGGGCGATCAGCGATTTATTGCTCATCAGCGAGTCTCCCTTGTACGCGGCTGCTGAATCTCTGCGGCGCGGGCACCAACATCAGCTCCAGCAGTGTTTGCACCGGTAGTCGGGGCAGTGCTGTTACCACTACGGCCATTTTCGATCATCTTGTCGAGCGGCAGATAAAGCAGGTTGTTCTGCCCTTTATCACCGGTCACCAGCACCTTGCTGGTATTGGTGAACAGCTCTTGCATGGTGTCCAGATACAGACGCTCACGCGTCACTTCCGGAGCCTTGCGATACTCGGCAACCAGTTTGGTAAAGCGATCAGCTTCACCTTTGGCGCGCGAGATCACTTCGTCACGATAGCCGTTAGCATCTTCGATAATGCGCTGAGCCTGACCACGCGCTTCCGGGATTACACCGTTAGCGTAGGTTTCAGCCTGGTTACGCGAACGCTGCTCGTCTTCACGGGCACGAATCACGTCATCGAATGCTTCCTGAACTTCACGTGGCGCAGCAGCGCTTTGTACGTTCACCTGAGTCACGGTGATACCGGTGCGATAGGTATCGAGGAAGCGTTGCAGACGCTCCTTGATTTCGCTCGCCATCAGCTCACGACCTTCAGTCAGCACCTGGTCCATGGCAGTGGAACCCACGACATGGCGCAGGGCACTTTCAGTGGCGTGCTGCAGACTGACTTCCGGCTGATCAACGTTCAGCACGAAATCACGCAGGTTGGAAATCTTGTACTGCACGGTCAGCGGCACTTCGACGATGTTTTCGTCTTCAGTCAGCATCTGGCCTTGCTTGCTGTAGGCACGTTCGCGAGTCACGTTTTCCATGTACTTGCGATCGAACGGCGGGAAATAGATATTAAGACCCGAGCCTACTGTCTCGTGGTACTGACCGAAGCGCAGCACGACGGCCTGCTCCTGCTCGTCCACAACGTAAATGGCGCTGTACAGCCAGATCGCGACCAGCACGACCAGACCAATGCCGAGCAAGCCGAAACCGCCACCCTTGCCAGGGTTGCTGTCACCACCACCGTCACCACCACTGCGTTTCTTACCACCACCGAACAACCCATTCAGGCTTTCCTGCAGCTTTCGGAAGGCCTCGTCGAGATCCGGTGGCCCCTTGCGGTCGCCGCCCTTGCGCTTACCACCCCAAGGATCCTGATTATTCGAGTTGCCACCCGGCTCATTCCAAGCCATAGCGCTCTCCATCTGATAAAGCAAAGACGCGCCCGCGGCGCGCCGACCAATGCTACAGAATGCCCAAGAGAGCCGTACAACGGCTTTCTCACGCTTTTATTGCAAAGTGTGTTGCTCGATGAATTCCAGCGGCTGCAGTCCTTCGCGACTCACCAGACGATTGAACTCAACGCGCGGTAAACGTACTGCCAACAGGCTGCTGCCTTGCTCGTCATATTCTTCGCTCTGCACCGCACCCAGCTCAAAGAACTGGGCACGCAGCCGGGCAAAATCCTGAGACAGATGCAGGGTGCCGACAAACAGGTCATCACCCAGTAATTCAGCAACGGCCTGCTTGAGCAGGTCCAGCCCTCGACCATCACGGGCAGACACCCAGACACGCTGCGGTTTGCCATCGGCATCACGCTGTATCTGCGGCTCTACCCCTTCAAGCAGGTCGAGTTTGTTATAGACCTCAAGTATCGGCAAGCCCTCGGCACCGATCTCGCCAAGTACGGCCATGACCTGTTCGATCTGCTCCATGCGATCAGGCTCGTGAGAGTCGATGACGTGAAGCAGCAGGTCAGAGTTGCTGGACTCTTCGAGCGTAGCCCGAAAGGCCTCAACCAGCTTGTGTGGCAGATGACGAATGAAGCCTACGGTGTCGGCCAGCACGATAGGACCCAGGTCGTCGAGTTGCAGACGGCGCAGGGTCGGGTCGAGCGTGGCGAATAGCTGGTCCGCAGCAAACACGTCGGAATCGGTCACAGCATTGAACAGCGTCGATTTGCCGGCGTTGGTGTAGCCCACCAGTGAAACCGAAGGGATGTCGGCGCGCTTGCGCCCGCGACGAGCCTGCTCACGCTGGCTACGAACCTTTTCAAGGCGACCCTTGATCTGCCGAAGACGGACTCGCAACAAGCGCCGGTCCGTTTCGAGCTGGGTTTCACCGGGACCCCGCAGGCCAATACCACCGCCCTGGCGTTCAAGGTGAGTCCAGCCGCGAACCAGCCGCGTACTCATATGTTCGAGCTGAGCCAGCTCGACCTGCAATTTGCCTTCATGAGTACGCGCACGTTGCGCAAAGATGTCCAGGATCAATCCCGTGCGATCAAGTACGCGACACTCGAATACACGTTCGAGGTTGCGTTCCTGACTGGGTGTCAGCACGTGATTGAAGATGACGATATCGATTTTTTCGGCTTTGACCTGGTCGCGAAGCTCCTCGACCTTGCCGCTGCCAATCAGATATTTGGCCGATGGCCGATGACGCGGCACGTTGACGAACGCGACGGTATCAGCGCCAGCCGATATGGCCAGCTCCCGAAACTCCTGCGGATCTTCGCGCGCCTCAGGGTCCTGACCATCCAGATGAACGAGTATCGCGCGTTCACCACCACTGTGGCGCTCAAAGAACAAAGCAGACTCCTATCAGGCGTTACCTGGCTCGGCGTCGCCCTGCTCACCTTCGTTTGCACTTGGCAGACGAATTGGACGAACCGGTACAACGGTAGAGATGGCGTGCTTGTAGACCATTTGGCTGACAGTGTTCTTCAGCAAAATAACGAACTGGTCAAAGGACTCGATGGTGCCTTGCAGCTTGATACCGTTGACGAGATAGATCGAAACCCCAACCTTCTCTTTACGTAGGGTGTTCAGGTAAGGGTCTTGTAGCGAATGCCCTTTTGACATGTGCCGCACTCCTTTAAGGATCAATAATAATTCGAATTCAATTGGCTTGAACCGCCACCCCCCAGGATAGACGGCTATTGCAAGGACTCAGCTCAATATGGAGACCGACCCCAGGTATTTCAAGGTGCGTGGCAAATTGTCGCTGGCCAGACTGTCTAGCCAGTGTAAATCGTCCCAACTGCGTAGCCAGGTAAACTGTCGTTTGGCGAGTTGGCGCGTGGCAATGATCCCACGCTCCTGCATCTCGGCCCATGTCAGCTTTCCATCCAGATGATCCCAGACCTGGCGATAACCGACAGCTCTTATAGACGGCAAACCCGCATGCAGGTCGCCTCTTGAGCGTAACGCCAGAACTTCGTCCAGAAATCCCTGGTCCAGCATTGTTGAAAATCTTGATGCTATACGGCCGTGCAACACCTTGCGATCTGCCGGAGCAATGGCCAGGCTGGCGACAGTATAGGGCAATTGCGGTCTACCAGAAGCCGCAGCATCAGTAGTTTGCGCACTTTGTTGTTCTCTATGTGCTGTCATGTTCAACCCGCTGACCCGATAAACCTCCAGCGCACGTATCAATCGCTGCGGATCATTGGGGTGGATTCTAGCCGCAGATACCGGATCCACTATGGCCAACTGGTCATGCAAAGCCTGCCAACCATCGGCGGCAGCCTGCGCCTCCAGCTCCGCACGAACACCTGCATCAGCAGCTGGCATATCTGCCAGCCCGTCCAATAGAGCCTTGAAATACAACATAGTGCCGCCAACCAGCAGCGGAATTTTGCCGCGAGCGGTTATTTCAGCCATCGCAGACAGTGCATCCGCGCGAAAATCAGCCGCCGAGTAGCTTTCGGACGGATCAAGAATATCCACCAGACGGTGAGGAAATTCGGCCAATTGAGCCTTGGAAGGCTTGGCAGTACCGATGTCCATGCCGCGATAGACCAGCGCCGAATCGACACTGATCAGCTCGCAAGGAAGAACCTTACACAGTTCCATGGCCAGATCGGTTTTACCCGAAGCCGTCGGCCCCATCAGAAAGATGGCCGGAGGTAGAGCGCTCATTCAACGACCGCGCAGGAAGAGTTTGTCCAGATCATCCAGGCCCATTTGGGTCCAGGTAGGTCGGCCATGGTTGCATTGACCGCTGCGCTCGGTATTTTCCATATCGCGCAACAGACCGTTCATTTCCGGGATCGCCAGACGGCGGTTGGCCCGGATCGCGCCATGGCAAGCCATAGTGCCCAACAATTCGTTCATGTGTGCCTGAACGCGGTCGCTGGTGCCGTACTCCATCAGGTCGGCCAGTACATCACTGACTAGCCGATTGGCCTCTGCCTGTTTCAACAGGGCAGGAATTTGCCGGATCGCCAGGCTTTCCGGACCAAGGCGCTGCAGCTCAAAGCCCAGACGCTGGAATGTCTCGATGTGTTCTTCAGCGCAATCGGCTTCGCGCTGACTGACGGCAATAGACTCAGGAACAAGCAAAGGCTGGCCGCTCAAGCCCTCACTGGCCATCGCAATCTTCAGGCGCTCGTACATGATCCGCTCGTGTGCAGCATGCATGTCTACCAGCACCAGACCGTGAGCATTTTCCGCAAGGATATAAATGCCCTTGAGCTGCGCCAAGGCGTAGCCCAACGGAGGAATGTCGCCCTGAGTCTCTGGCAACGAAACAGCAGGCGTACCCGGCAACGGCGCATAAAACTCGCGATAGGCACTTTGCGCTTCGGCGGCGGGCAAGGTTGCCACAGGACGCGGCGTGTACTGATATTGATATCCGGCGCCAGCACCTGAACCGGCTGGCGGCGCATAAGGCTGAGCCTGGGGTTGCTCCAGCAGATTATTGGCCAGACGCATTTCACCCTGCGGCCCGAATTCACCGGCTTGCGGGCCAGTCGGTCGCTCGATGGCGGTAACCGGCGCAGCGCCTGCCAGCTGATCTTCTGGACGGACATCGCCCAGCGCTCGGTGCAGCGTGCCGTACAGGAAGTCATGCACCATGCGCCCGTCACGGAAGCGTACTTCGTGCTTGGTCGGGTGGACGTTGACGTCGACGACCGCAGGGTCAACCTCGAAGAACAGCACGAAAGTCGGGTGACGCCCATTGAACAACACATCGCGATAGGCCTGACGTACGGCATGGGCCACAAGCTTGTCGCGCACTGCCCGACCGTTCACGAAGAAATATTGCAGGTCGGCCTGACTGCGGGAAAAGGTCGGCAACCCAACCCAACCCCACAGGTGCAAGCCATTGCGTTCAATCTCGATGGGCAGCGCCTGCTCCAGAAAGCCGGGACCGCAAATCGCTGAAACGCGCCGGGCGCGAGCCGTGTCGTCATTGGCTTCGTGCAGGCTCAGAATCGTTTTACCGTTGTGCCGCAGGTGGAACGCCACGTCGAAACGTGCGAGCGCCATGCGCTTGATCACTTCCTGCAAGTGATCGAATTCGGTTTTTTCCGCTTTGAGAAACTTGCGCCGCGCTGGCGTGTTGAAAAACAGGTCGCGGACTTCTACCGATGTCCCCACCGGATGCGCTGCAGGCTGAACACGGGAGGCCATGTCGCGGCCTTCGGTTTCCACCTGCCAGGCCTGATCGGCATCCCGCGTTCTGGAGGTCAGGGTCAGCCGCGCTACGGAGCTGATCGACGCCAGCGCCTCACCACGAAACCCAAGGCTCATGACACGTTCGAGGTCTTCAAGCTCGCGAATCTTGCTGGTGGCGTGCCGGGCCAGGGCCAATGGCAGGTCATCTGAAGAGATGCCGCTGCCGTCGTCACGGACGCGCAGTAACTTGATCCCGGCCTGCTCGACGTCGACATCAATGCGCTTGGCGCCAGAGTCGAGGCTGTTTTCCAAGAGCTCTTTGATGACGGACGCTGGCCGCTCAACCACCTCACCCGCCGCGATCTGGTTGGCCAGTCGTGGGCTGAGCAATTCAATGCGCGCAGCATTGAGGGCTTCACTGCCGGTGTGCGCCTGTACGTCAGGCTCAACACTGTCGAGTAGTAGATCGGTCATGGTTGAGCTGCCACCTCGGAACTAGGGATTTTCAGGTCCTGCCCGATACGCAGTTCATCCGTCTTCAGGTTATTGGCGCTGCGCAACGCGGCAGGGCTCATATCATAGCGAGCAGCCAGCATCGAAAGGCTTTCGCCCGAGCGGACTACGTGGTTGCGCGGCCCCTGAGCGAGCTTGCCGTTATCACGCAGCCAGGCAATGTAGGTGCCTTGTGGCGGATTCTGCTGGAAGAACTGCTTCACGCCGGAATTGATCGAGCGCGCCAATGCCTGCTGGTGCGAGGCCGCGCTGAGCTTCGCGGCTTCGGCATTGTTGGAGATGAACCCGGTTTCAACCAGGATCGACGGAATATCAGGCGACTTGAGCACCATGAAGCCCGCCTGCTCGACCCGTGACTTGTGCAGCGACGTCACGCGACCGATGTTAGTGAGGACTTTCTGACCGACATTGAGGCTTGAAGACAGCGAGGCAGTCATGGACAAGTCCAGCAACACGCCAGCCAGCATCCGGTCCTTGTCATCCAGGCTCACGGCGCCAGCACCACCAATCAAGTCAGACCGGTTCTCACTGTCCGCCAGCCAGCGTGCGGTTTCCGATGTTGCACCACGCTCGGACAACGCAAACACCGAGGCGCCGAAAGCCGCCCTTGAAGGCGCGGCATCCGCGTGAATCGACACAAACAGGTCAGCGCCCTTGGCCCTGGCGATCTCCGTGCGTTTACGCAATGGGATGAAGTAGTCGCCGGTACGGGTCAACTCGGCGCGATAGCCTTTCTCGGCATTGATCTGCCGCTGCAGCTCTTTGGCGATAGCCAGAACGAGATTTTTCTCTTTCTGCCCGCTGCTGCCCGAAGCACCCGGGTCTTCACCACCGTGACCTGCGTCGATCACAATCACAATGTCGCGCTTGCCGTTAGGCACAGGCGTGAGCTTTATCTCGGGCTTGGCAGGGCTGACCGGTACAGCAGGTGCTGTATTAGCGGCCGTATCCGGAATCGTCGGGCTTGGATTGGCATCACCCGGCTCGTCGAAAAGGTCAACAACAAGGCGGTTACCGTATTGCTGATTCGGAGCCAGGGTGAAGCTTTTAGGCGTCACGGATTTTTTCAGGTCGATCACCACACGCAAATCCGTCGCCGTGCGCTGTGCCGAGCGCATGCTGGTAATCGGCGTATTGGCCATAGGGACATTCAACGGGCCGCCCAAGGTGGCACCGTTGATGTCGATCACCAGTCGATCAGGAGAAGTCAGGGTGAACACGCTGTGCTGGACGGGTCCGGAGAGGTCAAAAACCAGTCGTGTGTTATCCGGTGCACGCCATAAGCGGACACTTTTTACCTGTGTTGCGGCCAGCGCATCAACAGCCAGGGCTGTCAAAAGCAGACCCACTACAGTAACCAGCGCGCGCATGCGCATACCTAACCCCATATCTATTTGAATTCCTGCGCCAAAGCGGCACACCAGGTTTCGCCACGCGAGCCCAATGGGCTCAAAGTCAGTGCTCGACCTTGCGCATGCGGGCTAATGGTAATGGTCAGGTCAGGCTTTGGCAAAAAGCCTGCACCGAGCTGGGGCCACTCGATCAAACAAAGGGCATCGCCTTCCAGATAATCACGGATGCCCATGTACTCCAGTTCTTCGGGGTCAACCAACCGATAGAGGTCAAAGTGAAATACGCGGATGGAGCCTATTTCATAGGGCTCCACCAGGGTAAACGTCGGGCTCTTGACCGCGCCCTCATGCCCGAGCCCTCGGATGATGCCCCGCGAAAGCGTGGTTTTACCCGCACCCAGATCGCCTTCGAGAAAAATCACGCCAACCCCTTGAGTCACTTGGGCAATGCGCTCACCAAAGCGGGTCATGGCCTCTTCACCGGCCAAATGCAGCGTTAACTCAGACACGGTTGCTGCTCCTCCAATAACTGACGAATGGCTGGAATCAAATCACTGGCCGCCAGCCCACGGCCCGACTCGCCGACTTGCTGCCCGGCGCAGGCATGCAGCCACACCGCCAGACACGCCGCGTCGAACGGCTTCATTTTTTGCGCCATCAATGCGCCGATCAGCCCGGCGAGCACGTCGCCCAAACCAGCGGTCGCCATGGCCGGATGGCCGCGATCACAGAGCATCAACTGGCCGTCGACGCCAGCGATCAGGCTACCGCTGCCCTTCAATACACAAACCGCCTGGTACTTATCGGCCAGCGCTCGCGCAGCAGCAGGGCGGTCAGCCTGGATTTGTTTAGTCGTCATCCCCAGCAAGCGCGCAGCTTCGCCGGGATGCGGGGTAATGACGCTGCCCTCGGGAAGCGAGACAAAACCCTGTGCCAACTGGTTAAGAGCATCGGCGTCCCACACCTGTGGACGCTTGGCGTTAGCGGCGGCTGACAGCAAGCTGCGCCCCCAGGAGCCTTGCCCCAGCCCGGGGCCTACCACCAGAACACTGGCGGGCTCAATCAATGCCATTAACTGGTTGGCAGAACGGATCGCCGCGCTCATCACTTCGGGCATGCGAGCCAGCGCAGCAGGAATGTGTTCAGGACGTGTCGCCAACGTGACCATGCCTGCGCCACTGCGCAAGACACTTTCAGCGCTCAGCAGACAGGCTCCGCCGAAACCATGATCGCCGCCAATGACTAGCACTCGGCCATACAGGCCTTTATGAGCAGTGCGAGGGCGTGCAGCCAGACGCGGCAGATTAAATGTATCAAGACGAGTCGCGCTGCGAGTGGTCTTGGCGACAACGGCCGGATCAGCCTGCAAGTCGTCAAACACCAACTCGCCGACCAGGTCTGCCGCATCACCGGTCAGGAGGCCGAGCTTCAAGCCTATATAAGTCACCGTCAGATCGGCTCGCACCGCGACGCCAAGGATACGTCCGGTATCGGCGCTTAGTCCGGAGGGAATATCCACCGCCACGACTGGCAAGCCACTGGCATTAATCGACTCGATTGCCGCCGCGTAGGGCTGGCGAACGTCACCGCTCAAGCCAGTTCCCAGCAGCGCATCCAGCACGATGCCGCGCAAAGGTTGATCGGCCCGCGGTTGAACATCGAGACCCGCAGCGATTGCCGCGCCATAAGCGTCAGCAGCATCGCCAGCCAGTGTGGCGGGATCGGCCACGCTGAACACATAAACATTCCAGCCGGCCTTTTGCGCCAGCGTCGCAATCAGATACCCGTCGCCAGCGTTGTTTCCGCGCCCGGCCAGTACGCTCAATTCCCGCGCCTCGGGCCAGCGTCGACGCAGCGCGCGCCACGTTGCATGGGCGGCCCGTTGCATCAATTCACTGCCGCACGTTCCCGCAGCAATGAGCTGTGCGTCCAGTTCGCGGACCTGCGCGGCGCTGTACAGTGCGTCGGGTAATTGGGGATTCGTGTCGACCATGCGTCTCTTGGCTCCGATGTCTGGCAGAATTATACGCACCTCCACCCGGTTTCTCCTTGCGCATGCCCGTTATTACTGTTGATTCGCCCAATACTGTTGACCTCGCCACCCTTGCTCAGTCGATCAAGGAGTGGGGCCGCGAGCTGGGCTTTCAGCAAGTCGGGATTGCCGGGCTCGATCTCGCCGAACACGAGCAGCACCTTGAGCGTTGGCTCGAAGCGGGCTATCACGGCGAGATGGACTATATGGCAGCGCATGGCAGCAAACGTTCGCACCCCGAAGAACTGGTGCCCGGTACCTTGCGGATAGTCTCGTTGCGCATGGATTACCTGCCCGGCGATACCGAAATGGCTCAGCGCCTGACACAACCCGAAAAAGCCTATGTTTCCCGCTACGCATTGGGACGCGACTATCACAAGCTGATCCGCAAGCGTGTGCAGCAACTGGCCGAGCGCATTCAACAGGCCATTGGACCGTTTGGCTATCGAGCCTTCGTTGATAGTGCACCGGTGCTGGAAAAGGCCATTGCGGAACAGGCCGGGTTGGGCTGGATCGGCAAGAACACACTGGTGCTCAATCGCAAGGCGGGCAGTTTCTTTTTCCTGAGCGAGCTGTTCGTCGACCTGCCATTGCCCGTGGATCCACCTCACGCCACCGAACACTGCGGCCGCTGCACCGCGTGTCTGGACATTTGCCCTACGGCCGCCTTCGTCGGGCCATATGTACTGGACGCCCGACGTTGTATTTCTTACCTGACCATTGAACTGAAAACTGCTATCCCCGAAGAGCTACGTCCGCTGATCGGCAATCGGGTATTTGGTTGTGATGACTGCCAGATTGTCTGCCCGTGGAATCGCTTCGCCCGGCCGACCGATCAGAGCGACTTTCAGCCACGGCACAATCTGGATAATGCAGGGCTGGCTGAGCTGTTCATGTGGGATGAGGATAGATTCCTCAGCAGTACCGAAGGCTCCCCCCTGCGCCGTGCGGGCTATGAGCGCTGGCTGCGCAATCTGGCAGTAGGGCTGGGGAATGCGCCATCGACGATCCCCGTGCTGGAGGCGCTTGAGGCAAGACGGGATTATCCGTCGGAATTGGTGAGGGAACATGTGGAGTGGGCGTTGCGGCAGCATGAGCAGAAACGCTGATCCGTAGGAGCTGCCGAAGGCTGCGAATGGTGGTGTCAGATACAACCCCCTCGCAGCTTCGGCAGCTCCTACAAAAAAACATCAGTGTTCATCACCTTTATAAACAAACTTCGGCATGTTCCAGTTGAAGCGGATAGCCAGCAGCCGCAGGAGCAGACCGCCAAACAGGGTAATCAGGATGCTCTGCTCCTCTGGCAATTGCAGGTGCTGACACAGCAGGAAGCACCACGCAGCCAGAAATGACACGCTGGCGTACAACTCGCGGCGGAACACCAAGGGAATGTCGTTGCAGAAGATATCCCGCAAAATGCCGCCAAATACGCCCGTGATCACGCCGCAGACAGAGGCCACCAGCAAGCCGGTCCCGACTTCCAGCGCGGTCATCGTGCCGATCAGGGTAAAGGCCACCAGACCCAGCGCATCGAGGACCAGAAACAGCGAGCGAAGATGACGCATCAACGGTGCGATGAAGATGGTCAACAGGGCCGCGACACTGGTCAGGATCAAGTATTCGGGGTGTTTGACCCACGTCAGCGGGTAATGCCCCAGTAGAACATCCCGCACCGAACCGCCGCCAAGGGCCGTCACGCACGCGATCAGCACCACGCCGAACCAGTCCATGCCACGCCGCCCCGCTGACAATGCACCCGTCATGGCTTCAGCGGTAATAGCAATCAGATAAAGCATCAACAACATGGCGGCAGTCCCTGCGACGAAGCCGCGCAGTGTAGGGCAAGCACCAAAAGAGGGCAAAGCGGTAATGACGTCGTCCAGTACCAGTGTCCCCCGTGGGAGCGAATTCATTCGCGAAGGGGCCAGACTGGAAAAATATCTGCGCCTGACACACCGCTTTCGCGAATGAATTCGCTCCCACAGGTCTTCAACCGAAGACTCAAGCCTTGATGAAATGCTCGCGATAGAACCGCAACTCGGCGATCGATTCACGGATGTCATC
The DNA here is from genome assembly GCF_900602065.1 of Pseudomonas viridiflava. Lineage (GTDB taxonomy): Bacteria > Pseudomonadota > Gammaproteobacteria > Pseudomonadales > Pseudomonadaceae > Aquipseudomonas. The sequence goes on from NZ_UWFN01000095.1 coordinate 393,170, forward strand.
CAATGCCAGGTGGGTGCTGCCCTTCTGGAATTTCAGCTCAGGCGACCAACGGGCAGCCAGTTCCTTGAGGGTGGAGACGTCGAGGTTGCGGTAGTGGAAGTAGTGCTCCAGCGTCGGCATGTGCCGATAAAGGAAGCGACGGTCCTGGCAAATGCTGTTGCCGCAGATCGGCGAACTGCGCTCCGGCACCCATTGCTTGATGAACTCAAGGGTCTGAGCTTCTGCTTCAGCCATGCTGATAGTGCTCTCGCGAACCCGCTGGGTCAGGCCCGAGCCGCCGTGCTGACGAGTGTTCCACTCGTCCATTTTGGCCAGGGTTTCATCACTCTGGTGAATGGCGATGACCGGACCTTCAGCCAGAGTATTGAGTTGGCTGTCAGTAATGATCGTTGCCATTTCAATGATGACGTCAGTGTCCGGGTCCAGGCCGGTCATTTCCAGGTCGATCCAGATCAGGTTCTGCTTGTTCTGCATATTTGGCTCCTCAGCGTAGGCGCGCAGTTTAGCTCACCCCGGCGTGCTAGACTCCCCCGCGTTTACTTATCAGCTGCTTTATCAATCGGAACACCCATGGCCAAACGCCAACTCAATCGTCGTCAGAACTGGCGCATCGAAAAAATTCAAGGCGAGCGCGCTGCCCGCGCAGCCAAACGCGAGTCACAGACCCTGGAAACGCTGGAGGGTGGCGATCTTGGCCCCGAGCAGACCGGTTTGGTGATCGCCCACTTCGGCGTACAAGTCGAAGTCGAAGCGAAGGAAGGTGACCAGGCGGGTGAGGTTTTCCGCTGCCACCTGCGCGCCAACCTTCCTGCACTGGTGACCGGCGATCGCGTCGTCTGGCGCGCGGGTAATCAGGGTATCGGCGTTATCGTCGCGCAACTGCCGCGCACCACTGAGCTGTGCCGTCCTGACAGCCGTGGGCAACTCAAGCCGGTGGCTGCCAACGTCGATCTGATCGTGATCGTGTTCGCGCCGATGCCCGAGCCTCATGCCAACCTGATTGACCGTTATCTGGTCGCCGCCGAGCACGCCGGTATTCGTCCGCTGTTGCTGTTGAACAAATTCGACCTGATCAACGAACAGAACGCCCCGGCGCTCAACGCGCTGCTTGAGGTGTATCGGACGCTGGGTTATCCGGTGCTGGAAGTTTCTGCGCACCACGGCGACGGCATGCAGCAATTGCAGGCTCAGTTGGACGGGCATATCAGCGTATTCGTCGGTCAGTCCGGCGTGGGCAAGTCATCGCTGGTCAACAGCTTGCTGCCTGAGGTCGAAACCCGTGTGGGTCCGCTGTCCGAGTTGTCCGGGCAAGGTACGCACACTACGACCACCGCTCGTCTGTTTCACTTCCCTCGTGGTGGCGACCTGATCGACTCACCGGGTATCCGTGAATTCGGTCTGGGCCATGTCAGTCGTGCGGATGTTGAGGCTGGTTTCATCGAGTTCAACGAGCTAATCGGCACCTGCCGTTTCCGCGACTGCAAGCACGACCGTGAACCTGGCTGCGCGCTGCTGATCGCCCTGGAAGAAGGCCGCGTGCAGCAACAACGCATGAACAGCTACCGGTCAATCATCGCCAGTTTGCCGGAAAGCAGTTATTAAGTTCCTCGCCCTTTAACAGGGCGCACACCCTGTGCGAATTCATTCGCGAAGAGGCTGGTACATTCACGGCATCTTCATCGTCAGGGAATGCCGTCTTCCCGAATGAATTCGGTCCCACAAGGTCAGCGTTACCTTAAACCTGGTGGGGGCGAATTCATTCGCGAAGAGGCCGGTACATTCACGGTATCTTTTCGCCAGGAATGCCGTCTTCCCGGATGAATCCGGTCCCGCGTTACCTTAAACCTGGTGGGAGCGAATTCATTCGCGAAGAGGCTGGTACATTCACGGCATCTTCATCGTCAGGAATGCCGTCTTCCCGAATGAATTCGGTCCCACAGGTTTTGCGGCGTACAAAAAAGCCCGGATTCTCTTTCGAGATCCGGGCTTTTTACTTACAGCTTGAGGCTTGCAGCTTGCCGCTAGAACCTTAGTTCTTCGTCTCATCCAGCTTCAACGTGCCGTCTTCGAACAGGTTCAGCTTCTGACGCAACTCCCGTGGCTGCGCATATGCCTGCGGGTCAGCTGGCTGTCCGTTCGACGCCCCAGGCGCTGTGCCCGGAGCAGGTGCCGGTGCCGGCGCTTTAGGTGTTGAATCACCCGCCCCGCTATTCTGGCTGCCTTCCATCCGCTGCAACGCTTTCTTGGTCATGACCACGATGTCGATGCGGCGGTTGACCGGATTGAGCGGCAGGTTGCGGTCGTACAGCAGCGATGACGCATACCCCACCACACGAGCCACCTGACCTTCAGGGTAAGTACCCGCCACCAGAGCACGGCGTGCGGCGTTGGCGCGGTTGGCCGAAAGCTCCCAGTTACCGAACTCGCCATTGCCTGCATACGGCTTGGCGTCGGTGTGACCGCTCACACTGATCTTGTTCGGCACCGCTTTGATGGTGTCAGCCATGGCCAGCAGGATGTCTTCGAAATACGGCTTCAGTCGCGCACTGCCCAGATCGAACATCGGACGGTTATCCGCGTCGGTGATCTGGATCCGCAAACCATCCTGAGTAATCTCGAAATGGATCTGATCCTTGAATTTCTGCAGCTCGGGGTTCTCATTAACCTTGTTCTGCAGCTCTTGGAGCAGCAGTTCCAGGCGCTCTTGCTCTACCTCTTCAGCTTTGGCTTCAGCTGTTTCGGCTTCGATTGGCACAGTGTCCGGCGTCGGCGTGTTCTTGATTTCCGGGTTCAGGGTCTGGTCCGGGGACATTTCCGGCGAGCCGCCCAGATCAATTACATAGGGCGAACCACTTTCCGAGAACCCGACCGGGTCCTTGAAGTAACCGGCAATAGCGACCAACTGCTCCGGGGTCGCCGAAGACATCAGCCACAACACCAGAAAGAAAGCCATCATGGCCGTGGCAAAGTCGGCGAACGCAATTTTCCATGCGCCGCCGTGGTGCCCGCCCTCATAGCGCTTGACGCGCTTGATGATTATCGGCTGATTATTTTCCATGACTCAGCGACCGCGAACCGCTTGTTCCAGCTCACTGAAGCTGGGCCGATGCGCTGGATAGAGAACCTTGCGGCCGAACTCGACGGCCAGCGAAGGCGGCATGCCGGAAGCCGAAGCGACCAACGAAGCCTTGATGGACTCGTAAACGTTCAGCTCTTCCTTGGCGTCGTGAGCCAGGGAAGTCGCCAGCGGGCCGAAGAAGCCATAAGCCGCCAGAATACCGAAGAAGGTACCCACCAGTGCCGCACCTACGTGGTTACCGATCGCAGCCTTGTCGCCATCGCCCAACGAAGCCATGGTCACAACGATACCCAGTACCGCCGCCACGATACCGAAACCGGGCATACCGTCAGCAATACCGGTAATGGCGTGGGAAGGATGACCCAGTTCTTCCTTGATGCTTTGCAGCTCCATGTCGAACAGGCCTTCCAGCTCGTGCGGAGCCATGTTGCCCGACGACATGATGCGCAGGTAGTCACAGATGTAAGCCGTCATGCGCTCGTCTTTGAGCACGCCGGGGTACTTGGCAAAAATCGGGCTGGCCGCCGCATCTTCGATATCCCCTTCAATCGCCATCATGCCTTCACGACGGCTCTTGTTGAGGATTTCGTACACCAGACCCAGCACCTCAAGATAGAACGCGTGAGTGAAGCGAGTGCCGAACATCTTCAGCGACTTCTTCATCACGTGCATGGTCATGTAGCCAGGGTTGGCCTGCAAAAACGCGCCAAATGCCGCACCACCGATGATCAACACCTCGAAAGGCTGGATCAGCGCGGCAATTTTGCCGTGTGAAAGGACGTAACCCGCAAGCACGCTCGCGAAAACGACGATGATGCCGATAATTTTAGCCATAGGTAGAAAGTACTTACTGAGTCGGGTTCAGGGACATGTGCGGAAGTTCTTGAAACTCTTCTTCTACTTATCGGCATATGTGAGCCAGACTATAGCCAGATAAATCGAAAAGCCAGTTGACCGGTGAACGGGGGCCCAGGCACAAGGGTCTTACCCATTGATTTCGCAGTGTCCACTGCCTAAATTTTCAGTCGCACGGGCCTTGATGCATGCCTCCAGAAACGTCGTCACAGCTTCCCGTTCCGAACACGCTTGATGCGTGGCTCAAACAGTTGGACAGCATTGCGTTGCCGGTCCCTCTTGCCAGCCACAGCAAGGTCCGTAGCGCACTGAACGATAGTCGCCGCTCGTTGCGCGACATCGCCGACATGATGCAGGACAGCCCGGCGCTGGTCTTGAGCGTGATGCGCGAAGCCAATAACCATGGCACCGGCCTGACCGAACCGGCTGAAAGCCTGGAAGTGGCAATCACCCGCCTGGGCCTGGCGCGCACCGAAGTATTGCTTAATCGACTGCCCGCGCTTGAGAACGAAAAAATCCCGGCGACCTTTCGGCAATTGCTGCTGATCAGCCAGCACGCCACGCAGCAAGCCAACGGCCTGTTTGCCAGCCGTCTCGCTCGCCTGTGGCAGGACATTCACCTGGGTAGCCTTTTGTTTCTGGCACCTCTGTGGCCAATGGCCCTGGCTCATCCCAAACTACTCGATGAATGGGAGCTGCGAGTTATCCACAAAGGCGAATCATCACGCACAGTGGAGAAAGCGCTGTTTGGAGTCAGCCTGCTGGAACTGTGCATGGAGCTGGCAACCTCGTGGCGCCTGCCTTTGTGGGTCACTCAAGGTTACAAATTACTGATCAGCGAACGACGCCAACTGGTCAAAGCGCTGCATGTGGCACGGGCGAATGACGACCCGTTGCAACAGCAGCAATTGATGGACGCCGATCCGAACCTGCGCCGCTGGTTCAACCAGCCAGCCAATACGGTTCTGCTGGGCAATGGCCTGGCACTCTCGGCTCAACAGGCATGGGACAGCCCGCACTGCCTGCGCTGGGAGTTACTGTGCAGCCTGTATCTGCAACAGAATATGGACAGTGTGCAGCAGCAAGCACACCAGAATGCCGCCAGCAGCGCCCGCCACCATAACGACCCTGCCCTGTGGCACCCGGCCGAAGCCCTTATCTGGCCGTGGGCGACCCGCCGGATTCACAGCAAACTGCAGGCGGCCCCACCACCCTCCCCCGATGCCCTGCAAAACTGGCGCAAGCAATGTGCCGAGCTGCTTGCCACACCGAGCCCCTTCAGCAACGCCATGCACTTGACCACAACGGCAAGGGACGCGCTGGTTTCCTGCGGGATGGAGCGAGTGATGCTGCTGATGGCAGACAAGACCGGCACCTTGCTGCGAGTTCACCAGATTGCAGGGCTGCGAAATGAGGCGGCGTCTCTCGCGCTCTCTATAAAGGAAAGCACCGTGTTGCAGCGTTTGCTCGCACAACCGACCCAATTACGCATGACCCCCGCCAACATCGAGCAGTTCTCGGCGCTATTGCCGGGCAACCTGCGGGCTCTGTTCCCCGGTAAACACTGGCTGATTCGATCCCTGAGCAGTAACAACAAGGTGTTGATGCTGGTCGTAGCCGATCAGGGAGGTGGGCAGTTTTCGGAAACCTCGGTGCAGGCTTTCGGCAAAACCTGCCAGTGCATTGAACGGGCGCTGACGAGCTTTAGTGGTCGCAAAGCCTGACAGCTGGGCTACAATTCGCCTCTTTTTTCGAATTGGAGGCTGCACATGTCCGTCTTCTCTGACTTGCCGCTGGTCATTGAGCCAAGCGATCTGAAGGATCGTCTGGATGCCCCGGAACTGATCCTGGTGGACCTGACCAGCAGTGCCCGCTATGACGCAGGGCATATACCCGGCGCGCGCTTCGTTGACCCGAAACGCACTCAGTTGGGCCAGCCTCCAGCACCCGGTCTGCTCCCCGCCAAAACCGATCTGCAAGCGTTGTTTGGCGAGTTGGGGCACAACGCCAATGCGGTGTATGTGGTCTACGATGACGAAGGCGGCGGCTGGGCCGGCCGGTTTATTTGGTTACTGGATGTGATTGGTCACAGCCAATACCACTACGTCGACGGTGGCCTGCTGGCCTGGCAAGCCGAAGGGCTGCCTTTATCCACGGATATTCCAGCTTCGGCCGGTGCGCCTGTTGAGTTGCAGCTGCACGATGAGCCCACCGCCACCCGCGAGTATCTGCAAAGTCGCCTGGGCTCTGCTGATCTGGCAATCTGGGACGCTCGCGGACCGCTTGAATATTCCGGCGAAAAGGTTGTTGCGGCCAAAGGTGGACACATCCCCGGCGCGATCAATTTCGAATGGACCGCAGGCATGGACAAGTCACGCGACCTGCGCATCCGTGAAGACATCGCAGAAATCCTCGACAGCCTGGGGATTACCGCAGACAAAGAGATCATTACCCACTGCCAGACACACCACCGCTCAGGCTTCACGTATCTGGTGGCCAAAGCACTGGGTTACCCTCGTGTAAAAGGCTATGCCGGTTCTTGGGGCGAATGGGGCAACCATCCCGAGACGCCGGTTGAACGCTAAAAACCTGCCCACTTTAAGCATTACATTCAGGAATTTTGATGAAAGAGCGTCTGTTTATCCTCAGCCAGTATCTGCTTCCGCACCACTTGCTGTCGCGTCTGGCTGGCTGCGTTGCCGAGTGCCGCGTACGCTGGTTCAAGAATGCCTTCACGGCATGGTTCGCCCGTCGCTATCAGGTGAACATGGCGGAAGCGCAGGTCGAGGACTTGAGCGCCTATGAACACTTCAACGCCTTCTTCACCCGCGCCCTGAAACCCGGCGCACGCCCGCTTGATGAAACACCCGGCGCCATATTGAGCCCGGCAGACGGCGCAATCAGCCAGCTTGGCCGCATCGAACAGGGCCGTATTTTCCAGGCCAAAGGCCATAGCTTCAGCGTACTGGAATTGCTTGGCGGTGACCCTGCCCTGTCGGCCCCGTTCATGGGTGGCGAGTTTGCGACCGTTTACCTGTCGCCCAAGGACTACCACCGCGTGCACATGCCGCTCGCCGGTACGTTGCGTGAAATGGTGTACGTGCCTGGCCGGATCTTCTCCGTGAACCAGACCACAGCCGAAAACGTTCCTGAGCTGTTCGCCCGTAACGAGCGAGTCGTCTGCATTTTCGATACCGAGCGCGGCCCGATGGCCGTGGTGCTGGTTGGCGCGATGATCGTTGCTTCCGTCGAAACGGTCTGGGCCGGGTTGGTAACACCACCTAAGCGCGAACTGAAGACTTTCCGCTACGACGAAGCCGCACGTGCACCGATCCATCTGGAGAAAGGTGCAGAAATGGGTCGCTTCAAACTGGGCTCTACCGCCATTGTGCTGTTTGGCCCGGACCAGGTGAAGTGGGCCGAGCAACTCACTGCCATGACGCCGGTGCGCATGGGTCAGGCTTTGGCAGCCCCTGTCGAGGCCTGAAAAAAGCAAATAGTGGCACTATGTGCCACTATTGCTGTCAGTACCGGAGGATTTCGGTGCTGCGACGGTAGGCCGATGCTGCTAGAGTTCTAGCACCGGCGCTGTAGGAAACTTCGCATTTTATTGATGTAGATTTCGGCTCCCTGTGGGTTAGCTGGTATTGATGCATTGATCAAAAGCCGCCGTTCGGGCCAGAGTGGGTAGTTGGAGTTAGCCTGTCACATGAGTAATTTGAGCCTTCCTGTGTTGTTGCGCGTGCCTGCGCCAACGCAGTCGAGCCTGACATTCTGTGAAGCGACGCCCAAGGATCTCAAGCGTTGGATCTCCACGCTGCCTAAAGCAAACCTCGGTGAAACCGCCCGTCAGCTCTACCAGGCGCTTGCCGAGCTCAATCAACTGCTCACGCCCAGCGACAATCGCCTGCAACTGCTTGAGCTGCTGCGCCCCGAAGTGCATTTCGTCTGCAAGCACCTGGAACGCCACTTTCTCAATCAAGCTGTTGTGCTCGACGAACGTCCACGCAAGGTTGCCAACCTTTGCCAGGCACTGCAAAACCATTTAGCGGTCGGCTATAAACTGATCATCGAGCGTGTCAGCTCACGACTCAATAAAGACCGGATTCCCCTGTTCGCCACAGCACTGCAACGTGCGCTGCAGTGCCTGAACGGCCCGCTGATTCGCGCCAATCAATTGTATTGCCCCGTGCAGGAAGGTCTCTGGCTTGAGCTGCACAAGATCTATCAGATTGCCTGCGAGCATCAATTGCAAAATATGCAGGTCACCGATGAACAGGCCAGTCACGCCCGCGCGCTGACAGTGGAACAGACCTACATCATTGCGTTGCTGATGGGCTGCTCGCGCTGCAACCAGATGCGCCAGCTCAATATTGGTCGCCTTGCCGATGTGCTGGATGCCTGGAGCCCGTTTGTCCGCCTGCAGTCACCGGTAGACGAAAACAGCCTCTACGCACTTTCAGCCAGACAGGACAAGCCGCCGCTCTACAAGTCGTTGTTTTCGGAAGAGCAGTACCCCGCTCTACTGGGTCTTAACACCCAGGCACTGGCAGCCATGATAAGCCGCTATCTGGAGACCCCTATAGATCAGCGAGCGCAATCGCCACTGCTGGTCCCTCAGGGCTTTACCCCCGACCTGCTGGAGCATCTCTCCGCCGCATGGGGTGATGTCGCAGAAAGAACCTTTCAGCGCACACCCGGCCAGGGCACCCTGAGTCTGTGCATTGGCATGAGCGCCCTGCATTACTATCTGGGCGGTAGACGTTCTTTCAGTGACATGCTGCAAGTACCGGCAACCAAAGCCGCCGAGTTCACACTGCAACTGGTCGACGATAAAGCCAACGACCCGTGGGGCAAGGCTTTTGACACACAGCGTGGCAACACCTCGGCGCTGATGCTGCCTTATGAGGAAATCCAGTACGAACAGCCTGAAGCGGACGGCGGTGATGCGGCATCCAACGCTCAGCAGACATTCCCGACCTTTGACCTGAACATCGTCAACCACAGCCCCGGCGGTTACTGCCTGGCCTGGCCCAAGGAAGTACCACAGCAGCTGCAGGCCGGAGAATTAGTCGGGATTCAGGATGATGCCGGTCAGGGCTGGAGTGTTGCGGTCGTGCGCTGGGTCCGTCAGGTTCGCGGCGGCGGCACGCAGATGGGTATCGAGCTGATCGCTCCTTTTGCGCAGCCTTGCGGCTTGCAGATCATTCGCCCCGAGCAAAACAGCCCTTACATGCGCGCGCTGCTGCTGCCCGAAATCCGCGCCATCGAACAACCGGCCACCATGCTGGCGCCGCGCTTGCCCTTCAAAGAGGGCAACAACGTCATGATCAATATTGCCGGACAAGAACACCGCGGCCTGCTGGGCCATCAGCGCACCAGCAGTGGCAGCTACAACCAGTTCGAATACGAGACCTTCGAAGTGCCCGGTACAGCGGGAGGCGGCACACCGAAGGCGGATCAGGAATTCGATTCGTTGTGGTCGTCGCTGTAATTTCTGCAGGAGCGCGCCTTGTGTCCTAGACACACCGCTGTCGCGAAGCAAACGGGTGACCCTGTAGGAGCCAACTTGTTGGCGAGACGTCGGACCTGCATCGTCAGAAATTCCGCTTCGCCAACAAGTTGGCTCCTACAAGGTCTGCGTTTCAAATCAATTGAAGTGATGTTTGATAAGAGCGCCGAAGGCTGCGAAGGCTGGACATCTGACACCCCGCTATCGCAGCCTTCGGCAGCTCCTACAGGACATGGGCTGGCTTCAGGAAAGCGCTTGTTCAACCGCGCCCTTCACGCTCCCTGACACCCAGCAGATACAGCACCCCATCCAGCCCCAGCGTCGAGATGGCCTGCCTGGCTGACTGCTTGACCAACGGCTTGGCACGGAACGCAACACCCAGCCCGGCAATGGCCAGCATTGGCAAGTCGTTGGCACCGTCACCGACGGCGATGGTCTGCTCCAGGCTCAAGCCTTCCTTCGCTGCCAGCTCACGCAACAGGTCTGCCTTGCGCTGGGCATTAACGATGGGCTCGACAGCCACGCCGGTACATTTGCCATCTACCACTTCCAGCTCGTTGGCGAATACATAATCAATACCGAGTCTGGCCTGCAACTGCTTGGCGAAGTAAGTGAAGCCGCCTGACAAAATCGCCGTCTTGTAGCCCAGACGCTTGAGCTCAGCAAAAAGGATCTCGGTGCCTTCGGTCAAACGCAACGAAGCACCGATTTCGTCCAGCACGCTGACGTCCAGACCTTTGAGCAAGGCCAGACGCTCTTTGAAGCTGGCACTGAAGTCCAGCTCGCCACGCATGGCGCGCTCGGTGATTTCCGAAACCCGATCACCCACGCCATGAGCCTTGGCCAGCTCATCAATGACTTCGGCCTCGATAAGCGTCGAGTCCATATCGAACACTGCAAGACGACGGTTGCGACGGAACAACGAATCCTGCTGAAACGCGATATCGACGTTCAACTCCTGCGCTACTTGCAAGAACTCAGCCTGCAGGGCTTTGGCGTCAGCAGGCTCGCCACGCACTGAAAACTCGATGCAGCCTTTGCCCTGTTCCGTTGGGGCGTCCAGCGGCATGCGCCGGGAAAGCCGATCAATCCTGTCGATGTTCAAGCCGTGTTGGGACGTGATCGAACTGACCCGTTGCAACTGTTCGGCGGTGACCTTGCGAGTCAGCAGCGTCACGATATGCCGGGAGTTACCCTGATCGTCCACCCACTGCTGATAATCCGCCTCGGATACCGGCGTAATACGCACCTGCTGATCCAGCTTGTGGGCGATGGACTGGAGAACCTCAAGGACTGAAGAGTCTTGTCCGGAGTCAGGAATTTCAATCAGAATGCCGAACGACAGGACGTCGTGGATCACCGCCTGGCCGACGTCAAGGACGTTCACTCCACCCTGTGCAAGCACGCCAGTGATAGCCGCAGTGAGACCGGGACGGTCTTCACCGGTGATGTTAATCAGGACGATTTCGCGCAAGGGACACCCCAGCAGTGGAAAAAAACCGCATTCTAACCACTTTCAGTGACCATCGGGCACAGGCAGCGCTTTGCCGTCACTGGGTCGGTCGTTATACTGCGCGGCAACTTCTTCGAAAGAGCCGTGCTCTGTGAACCGGCCCACGCCCGTTAAAACCGATAATTTCTTCCTGCTGATCTTCCGGGCATTGCGTCATCGCCGTGTACCGATTGCTTTGCGCATTGCCAGCCATAACGTGATCCTCGTCTCTCTGGCGCTGTTGATCTACGCCGGCGTAATGGGTTTGCAATTCAAGCAGGCCATGCACGAGCAGGCTGATGCGCTAGGTCAGGCCCTCACCACGCAAACTGCGACCTCTGCCACAGAGCTGCTGGTGTCCAACGACATCCTCAGTCTCAATGTGCTGCTGGGTAACCTGGTGAAGAACCCGCTGGTGGCCCATGCCGCAATCTACAGCGTGGACAACCGTATTCTCGCGGAAGCAGGTCAACGCCCGAAAAACGGGCTGCTCGGCGAAGCCGAAGGCCTGTACGAGATCAAAATCACTTTTCAGGACACCATGGCCGGGCATCTGCGCATCAGCCTGGACATGTCACAGTTCCAACAGCCAATGACCATCAGCCTGCAAAGCATGGGCATCCTCGCGGGTATCCTGCTGGCGCTGGCGCTTGCTCTGAGCCTGCGCCTGGGCAGACACATTTCCACTCCGCTGATGCAATTGCGGATCTGGCTGCGCGACATCGACCCGTACACTCCGGCAGTTGAACGCCAGGATGAAATCGGTGATCTGGCCCGTCAGCTGCGCGCGTCCTTCGCGCCGCCAATACCTGAGCCTGAGCCCGAACCCGAGCCGGAATACGCTGAAGATGACTCGGACGATCATTATGTAGACGCCGACGAAGAGGTTGAAACCGCTGTCACAGGCCGGGCCTCCCGTGAGCCGGGCTTCGATGAAGCGCCCAAACCACGTTTGCCAGCCCCACCGGTGCAGCGCCGCCTGGTCGCCGAAGAGGATGAAGAAGACGAGGACGATCCATTTGCCGACCTGCGCGACCACTCCAGCGCTGCGCCTCAGGTCAGCAAGGCGGCAGTCCCAAGCACGCCACAACCGAGTGCCGTGCTAGCGATTCAGCTTGGCTCGCAGGATCAATTGCGTCGCTTGCCGCGTGCGCGCCTGACAGACCTGTTACAGCGTTATCGCGATTGCCTGGATCAGGCGTCGTCACTCTACGATGGCGAACTGCACACCCTGAACGATGGCAGCACGCTTATGCTGTTCCATAGTCAGGAAAGCGGGGATGACTACCTCACCAACGCTATCTGCTGTGGTGAACTCTTGCGGGCCCTGAGTCACGCATTGCAGATTGAAGTTGCCGATAGCGGCATCACCCTGCAATTGCAACTTGGCCTGACACTGGGTGAGGGTCTGGCGGGGCTGAGTCAGATTGACCTGTTGCTGACCGAAACGGCACAAGACGCATTGGCCCTCTCGCAACACAGCCGCAACCTGTTGCTGGTAGAGCGCAAGATCAATGACGATGCCTTGATCCGTCAGCGTGCACGTATCCGCCCGATTGCGAGCCCTGAAGGTGCCTGCTGCGTAGAGCGCCTGATGGAGCCCTACCCTTCGATGCTTGAACGCCAGTTGGCACGCATGCACGAGACCGCGCGCAAGGTTTGATTCAACTGACCTGAAGCGCACGAGCACCGCGAGGCCGCGATAGCGACGCGCCGGTCTCACCGCGATTGACGGCCGTATGCAACCTTGGCCAAATCGCGGATGCATCTGAAAGACATAGAGCCTGTAGGAGCTGCCGAAGGCTGCGAAAGCGATTTCTCCGAAATACCACCATTCGCAGCCTTCGGCAGCTCCTACAGGGAATTCCGGATAGCAACCCACAAAAAAGCCCGCATCGCTGCGGGCTTTTTGTTTGGGCCAATCCTAGAAGCGGAACACTTCCAGATCAGTACGAATTGGAGAGGCCATTGGAATCTTTGGCTTCTCAGGCTCTTTGGCGCGGGCCACCGGGGCCTTCTTCGGTTCTTCAGGCTGCCAGGAGATCGGCTTGACCGCAGAACTCAACTGATCCGCCAGACGCTGGAGCAACAAACCCTGAGCTCTCACCTGATCGGCGGAGGTCCCGGCGTGAAGCTCTTCGAGGTGGACAATGCGACTGTCGCGAACATTGCCCTTGCGATCCACCAGACGCCATTGGGCATCAAGGATCGCTGGTTGTTTGGCACCTGAGTCCAGACGACTGATGGACAAGACCACCTGCACGTCAGGCGTGAAGTTTGCCGCCGCTGGTGCCAGAACAACGCGCTGGCTGTCCAGCTTCCAGGCGAGTTGACGTAACAGCAGTTGATCGATATCCGAAGACAGGCTACCTGCCCAGCGACCATCGGTCGAAGCAGTCAGGCTACCGTCAGGCTGTCGCTGCAGCAATGTTTCGCGCTGCAGGTAGTCAGCCACTGAGACTGGCCCCAGTAAAACAGCCAGTCCCTTATCGTGCGTAGGTTGCCCGGGTGTGCCACTGTCCAGCTGATATAGCGCAGTCGGCTGATGCACACTGCAACCAGCCAGACCCAAAACACCGGTCATCAACAAAACAACGGGAAGGCGTAGAAGATTCATCATCCCATCCAGGTGGCGGCCGTCAGGCAAGCCACAGTGTATAACTCAACAAATTCGTGCAGGCACTCAGCCACGCTTGCGCCTCAGGACGTCATATCATCCGTGAATATGCGTCCTGACTCCAGCGATTATGCGTCGATCTTCATGGCAAAACGAAGACCAATAGCTCTAAAGCAGGATTAAGAGGCGTTTTCCACTAAAAGCGCATCGACCCGCTGGAAGCCGCGAGGCAGCTTATTGCCCCGACGCCCGCGTTCACCCTTGTAATGTTCCAGGTCATCAGGTTTGAGTGACAAGTTGCGTTTACCAGCCTGCAAGACCAGTGTTGCGCCCTGTGGTATCACCGCAATATCAGTCACATATTCTTCACGGCTGGCGACCCGATCACCCGGTACACCGATAATCTTGTTGCCTTTACCTTTGCTCAACTGAGGCAAGTCACTGATCTTGAAGATCAGTAGACGCCCTTCAGTGGTTACAGCAGCGAGCCAGTTCTGCTCACGATCAGCGACCGGACGCGGCAACATCACTTTAGCCCCGTTCGGCAAACTCAGCAGCGCCTTGCCTGCCTTGTTCTTGGCCTGCAGATCCTCGCCCTTGACCACGAATCCATAACCCGCATCCGACGCAATGACGTAGAGCGCGTCATCTTCAGGCAGCAATACGCATTCAAATGTCGCGCCTGGCGGAGGCTGAAGCTTGCCTGTCAACGGCTCACCCTGCCCTCGAGCCGACGGCAAGGTATGGGCGGCCAGCGAATAGCTGCGGCCTGTGGAGTCGATAAATACCGCGTATTGGTTGGAGCGACCCATCGCAGCGGTCTGGAAACCATCCCCAGCCTTGTAGGAAAGCCCTGTCGCATCGATATCGTGACCCTTGGCGGAACGCACCCAGCCTTTTTCCGACAGGACTACGGTCACTTTCTCATTCGGCAGCAGGTCATGCTCCGTCATGGCCTTGGCTTCAGCGCGCTCCACGATTGGCGAGCGGCGGTCGTCGCCATAGGTTTCAGCATCCTTGAGCAGTTCGGTGCGGACCAGCTTTTTGAGTTTGGCCTCGCTGCCCAGCAGCGCCAGCAGTTTGGTCCGTTCTTTGTTCAGTTCATCCTGCTCGTTGCGCAGCTTCATTTCTTCGAGGCGCGCCAACTGACGCAAGCGGGTGTCCAGAATGTAGTCAGCCTGGATTTCGCTCAGCTCAAAGCGCTCGATCAGCTTCGCCTTCGGATGCTCCTCGGTGCGGATGATATGGATCACTTCATCCAGATTGAGGTACGCAACCAACAAACCGTCCAACAGGTGCAGACGGCGCTCAACCTTGTCGAGGCGGAACTGCAGGCGACGGCGCACGGTACGTACGCGGAACTCCAGCCACTCCACCAGCAATGCACGCAGGTTCTTCAGTTGCGGCTTGCCGTCCAGCCCGATGATGTTGATGTTGACCCGGTAGCTGGACTCCAGGTCGGTACTGGCGAACAGGTGCTGCATCAGCGCTTCGTGATCGACCCGACTGTTCACCGGGATGATGACGATGCGGCAAGGATTCTCGTGGTCAGACTCGTCGCGCAGATCCGCGACCTGCGGGGCCTTGGAAGGCTTGGCCTGCATCAATGCCGCAATCTGCTCCAGCACCTTGGCGCCAGAGACCTGATGCGGCAACGAAGTGACGATGATGTCGCCATCTTCGATGTGGTACACGGCGCGCATACGCACCGAGCCCTTGCCGGTTTCGTACATTTTCAGCAGATCGGCACGCGGGGTAATTATCTCCGCTTCAGTCGGGTAATCCGGGCCCTGAATATGCTCGACCAATTGCTCGACGGTGGCTTTCGGCTCATCAAGCAGCCGCACGCAGGCCGTCGCGACCTCCCGCAAGTTGTGCGGCGGCACGTCCGTGGCCATGCCAACTGCGATGCCAGTGGTGCCGTTGAGGAGGATATTCGGCAAACGTGCTGGCAAGACCGCCGGTTCATCGAGAGTACCGTCAAAATTCGGCACCCAGTCCGCAGTGCCCTGACCTAACTCGCTGAGCAGTACTTCGGAGTAACGCGACAAGCGCGCTTCGGTGTAACGCATGGCCGCGAAGGACTTCGGATCATCCGGCGCACCCCAGTTGCCCTGCCCATCCACCAGCGTATAGCGATAGCTGAAAGGCTGAGCCATGAGCACCATGGCTTCATAACAGGCCGAGTCACCGTGGGGGTGAAACTTGCCGAGCACGTCGCCGACGGTACGTGCCGACTTCTTGTGCTTGGAGTCAGCGTCCAGGCCAAGCTCGCTCATGGCATACACAATGCGCCGCTGTACGGGCTTAAGACCGTCGCCGATATGCGGCAAAGCACGGTCCATGATCACGTACATGGAGTAGTTGAGGTAGGCCTGTTCGGTGAAGTCAGCCAGTGACCGGCGTTCTACACCATCCAGACTGAGGTCAAGGGAGTCGCTCATGCGTGCCTCATTATTTCGTGGTCTGGCGCAGCAGCATGGTGCCGCCGCGCTGAGTGAATTCGAGTTGTTTCATTGCGCTCATACCGAGCAGCACCTGCTCCCCGTCCAGACCGGGCACCACCAGGGCGCGCACGTTGTGCAGGACGATATCGCCCAGTTGCAGACGTTCGATTGACGTTCGAAAGCCCTCGCTGCGGCCATTGGCGGTGCTGACCCAAACCGGCGCACCCCGTTGTAACTTCAAGGTGTCGGCCATCTCACCCGGAATCGCCACGTCTGTGGCACCGGTATCCAGCAAAAACTGTACAGGGTGATCATTGATCTTGCCCGAGCTGACAAAATGCCCCTGACGATTGCCCACCAGTTGCACTTCTATATATCCATCACCATGCTGCGAAGTGACCACTGCGTTAGGGTTTTCCTGGCGATCTTCCCAATCGCCAAAAAAGCGCGTCGCCAGAAATAGTCCAGCGCCCCAGGCCATGATCATCAGCACCTTGCCCGCACGTCTGCCGGGAGGTTGCTGAGTCATTTCGATGCACTCCAGCCGCCAGCAGGTGCTGCGAAGCGCCACACAATCGGGCGCTTCTCGCCATCGGCGCGCTCATCGAAATTGTTATCGATGCCGACCCAGGCGCCGGTCTCGTCCACCACCAGCGCCTCGGTCAGGGCGAACGGCTGGTCGTAAAGCCGGTTTGGCATCAACGCCTCTTTGGCGAACGACCAGCATTGCTCGCTCTTGCCAGTATCCAGGGCGCGCCGGCAAATGCGATAGGCCGAGCGCTCCAGCGTAAACAGCTTGCCGTTGAACAGCGACAGATCAGCAAAATCACGGGATACCGATTTACCCCCTACCTGCGGTGGCAAAACTTCACTGCCGGGCTCGGTACGCAATACGCAACTGCCCTTGCAGCGCCAGGCATCCTTGTCGCGGCTGACCACTAGCAATCCGCGTTGACTGCGCTCGGCAGCCAACCACAAACGGTCACCTTGCGGGCTAATGGCCAAGCCTTCAAAAATAGCGTTGAAGTGTTGCAACATGCCCTTGGCCCGCGCCTGTGCAACCAGCTCGCTCGGCAATTTCAGCCAGACGGGTGGCCCCTCGACGGGGACTTTGAGCACCTCGGCGTGGGCCTCGCTGACGACATACTTATTGCCCGCCGCATCACAGCTGATGCCTTCGAAATCAAGACTGCCGCCGCGCACGAAGGACGACAGTTTTGCCAGCGAACGCAAGTTGGCCGGTAGATCACTCTGCGGCGCAGGCGGGACATCAATCTTCTCCGACTGAGCCAGCCAGACGGTATTGGTCATATCCATGCGGTAGAGCAAGTCGTCGTCGCGGTCCGAGATGGCCCACAACTGGCCACTGCAGACCGCCAAACCTGAAAGATTGCCACCCACCATACCGTCCACCGGATGCTCCGAAACGAGCGCCAGTTCTGGCAGTGGTGCTGCGAATGCCGGAGCCGCCAGCAGAGTTGCAAGCAGTCCGGCCCACACAGATCTCCTGCAAGAATGAACCCGCCCTCCAGACGCCGTGCTGTCGCGCAGAAGACTCGGTTTCATGTGGGAGCGGTGCTTGCCCGCGATAAAGGCGACGCGGTATGAAGGATACACCGCGGTGTTCATATCGCGGGCAAGCACCGCTCCCACATAAAAATCGCATCTACTCAGTGACTTGCATGCTGCTTGATGAGCGTACGCTTGCCCGCGATGGGGTCTGCCAAGCGCTGAATGCAGTGCCTGAACTGACGCTATCGCGAGCAAGCTCGCTCCTACAGGGGCAGCGAAGAAATCGCGCGGTGTCGAGGACACCGTGGGGCCTCGCATCAAGTCAAAACCTCGGCGAGGTTGCCTTTGGACTCCAGCCAGCTCTTGCGGTCGCCAGCGCGCTTTTTGGCCAGCAACATGTCCATCATTTCCGACGCGACTTCAAAATCGTCCAGGGTCAATTGCACCAGACGCCGTGTGTTCGGGTCCATCGTGGTTTCACGCAACTGCGGCGGATTCATCTCACCCAGACCTTTGAATCGTGTGACCTGCGGCTTGCCGCGTTTCTTCTCGGCCACCAGACGGTCAAGGATCCCGTCGCGCTCGGCTTCATCAAGCGCGTAGTAGATTTCTTTACCCAAATCGATGCGATACAACGGAGGCATGGCGACATACACATGGCCTGCATCCACCAGCGGGCGGAAATGCTGGACGAACAACGCGCACAGCAGCGTCGCAATGTGCAAACCATCAGAGTCGGCGTCGGCGAGGATGCAGATCTTGCCGTAACGCAGCTGGCTCATGTCCGCAGCGCCCGGATCAACACCAATGGCGACGGCAATGTTGTGCACTTCCTGGCTGGCAAGCACTTCGCCGCCGTCCACTTCCCAGGTATTCAGGATCTTGCCGCGCAACGGCAGGATCGCCTGAAACTCCTTGTCCCGCGCTTGCTTGGCGGAACCACCAGCGGAATCACCCTCGACCAGAAACAGCTCGGAGCGCATCGGATCCTGACCGGCACAATCAGCCAGCTTGCCAGGCAATGCCGGACCCTGCGTGATGCGCTTGCGCTCAACCTTCTTGCTGGCCTTGAGGCGACGACCGGCGTTGTTGATCGCCAGTTCAGCCAACTGCATGCCCAGGTCGGAGTTTGCGTTAAGCCAAAGACTGAAGGCGTCCTTGACTACGCCTGACACAAACGCTGCCGCCTCACGAGAGGACAAGCGTTCCTTGGTCTGGCCGGAAAACTGCGGCTCCTGCATTTTCATCGACAGGACGAAAGCAATGCGTTCCCAGACATCTTCCGGTGCCAGCTTCACGCCACGCGGGAGCAGATTGCGGTATTCGCAGAACTCGCGCATCGCATCCAGCAAGCCCTGACGCAAACCGTTGACGTGAGTACCGCCTTGCGCCGTCGGGATCAGGTTGACGTAGCTTTCCTGCACGCTGTCGCCGCCTTCCGGCAACCAGAGCAATGCCCAGTCGACGGCTTCTTTATTACCGGCAAAACTGCCACAGAACGGTTCGTCCGGCAGACGCAGGAAATCACTGACCGAATCCTGCAGATAGGAGCGCAGGCCATCTTCGTAATGCCATTCGACTTTTTCGCCAGTGGCTTTATCTTCAAAGCTGACCAGCAGTCCCGGACACAGTACGGCTTTGGCCTTGAGCACGTGCTTGAGGCGGCTGACCGAAAACTTGGGGGTGTCGAAATACTTGGGGTCCGGCGCAAAGTAAACGCTGGTCCCGGTGTTGCGCTTGCCGACGGTGCCGACTATGTCCAGCTCCGAGGCCTTGTAGCCATCGGTGAAGCTCATTTCGTATTCGTTGCCGTCGCGCTTGACCCGGACCTTGACCAGGGTCGACAGCGCGTTGACCACCGAAATACCCACACCGTGCAAACCACCGGAGAACTGATAGTTCTTGTTGGAGAACTTGCCGCCCGCGTGAAGCTTGGTGAGGATCAGCTCGACACCGGAAACGCCCTCTTCCGGGTGGATGTCCACAGGCATGCCACGACCATCGTCGGACACTTCCAGCGAATTATCGGCATGCAGAATCACCTGCACCGATTTGGCATGACCCGCCAGAGCTTCGTCGACGCTGTTGTCGATCACTTCCTGGGCAAGGTGATTCGGCCGCGAGGTATCGGTGTACATGCCCGGCCGCTTGCGAACCGGGTCGAGGCCCGAGAGGACTTCGATGGCGTCTGCGTTATAAGAGCTAGCGCTGGGATTGGCCATGGGGTCTCGTCATCAGTTGTTCGTGGGGTTACAGAGTTGAAAACCTGTAGGAGCTGCCGAAGGCTGCGATCCGCCTAAGCCAGGCTTTCGAACCAATCGCAGCCTACGGCAGCTCCTACATTTAATCCGGCTATACATTCAAAGCTTGGAAATATCCACCGCCTGCAACAACTCAGGGGCAAATCCGGCAAAACTCAACAGCGCTGGCAATCGCTCAGCAAATCCTTGGTAACTGTGGTCGCCGCCAGCCTGAATACGCAAGGCGCATGCCCGATAGAACGATTCGGCGCGGCGATAATCAAGGGTCTCATCACCGGTTTGCAGCCAGACCTGAACACGCCTTGGGTCTTGGGGTGCGGGCACTTCCAGTTCGGCCAAGGCCTTTACGTGGTCGTGGGTCAGTTCCCAGGTTTGGCCGGTATAAAGGTTTTGCTGCGTACCTACAAAGCCGTCGAACAGCTGGTGCGGATTGACTGCCGGATTGATCAGCACGGCCTTCAGGCCATGGCGCTGCGACAAGTGTGTCGCATAGTAGCCGCCGAGCGAGCTGCCGACCAGCAATGGCCGCCCGAGTTCTTCGATAGCGGACTCGAGCTGAACCATGGCCTGGCGCGGATGATGATGCAATTCAGGGACTCGCACCTGCTCACTCAGCCCAAGCGAACGCATCAGCGCGATCAGCTGAGTGGCTTTTTTCGACAGCGCCGAGCTATTCAGGCCGTGGATATAAAGCAGTGAAGGGTTTTCGCTGGTCACGCCGTCCGCTCCTGGATCACTGAGTGGTACAAAGCCGCGCAGTTTACAGGGACTAACGCTGAAAGACTCGCACCGGTGTGTATCACGACAAAAAGATCAGTAGCCCTTGCCGCCGTAATCCACCTCAAAATCCAGGCCAACCACCCGGGACACACCCGTTTCCAGCTTCCCGTCGTCGTAAAGACGCAACCAGCGGTAGCCCGGAGCGGTGGTATCAACTTTGAAATCAACGCTACCGGGCGCGAACTGAATGCAGGTTGAAGGCGACGCCAGCAGCCGGACGGTATCGCGCATCTGGTCATATTCCTGATGAACATGCCCCCAGAGCACTGCTCGCACTTGTGGAAAACGCTCCAGCACCGCAAACAGCGCCTCGGGATTGCGCAGGCCGATAGGGTTCATCCACTCGCAGCCAATCGGCACCGGATTGTGATGCAGACACACCAGATGATGTCGCTCGGGCGCTTCACTCAATGACTGGACCAGCAACTGCAGCTGTTGATCGCTCAAATAACCGGGTACGGAACCCGGTACCGAGGAGTCCAGCAAAGTCACTCGCCAATTGCCAATATCGATGACCGGGTCGAGCAAGTCGCTTTGCTGCGCGGCCTGGAGCATTTCCCGGGATTCATCATGATTGCCGGGGAACCAGCGTTTAGGCGCATCGATTTCCCCACTCAACCGACGGAACGTTTCATAAGACTCAACGCTGCCGTCCTGGGAAACATCGCCGCTGGCAACCACCAGATCCACCTGCGGCTGTTCGGCCAACACCAACTCAATGACTTTTTGCAGACTGTAGCGGGTACACATCCCCAGCAGCGTACCGTCCGCATTGGCGAACAAATGGCTGTCGGACAGCTGGACCAACAGGACTGAGTCTTTAACGGGAACGTTCGGCAAAAGCCATCTCCTTGGGCAGAGTCTGGCGATTATGGGGTGAAGCGAAGTCCTCGGCAAATAATTGGATGAGTACTGAGTCACAAGCCAGGCAGACGATTGACAGAGGCTTGATGCTCTGATTAACCCATCTAAATAAACAATCAAAACCTGTCAGAAGTGACAGTTATCCAAGGGACCCTACCTGCAGTAACCTGAACCTCGTCGAGAATGGCAGGCCGCTCACCAAAGACGGCAATCGGCGATACCCAACTTGAAAAGGACCTTCAAAAATGAGCACCAAAAAAACAAACGACGAAAAGAAAGAAGTTCATTCGTTGCAGCCGCCTGACTTTGGCAGGCAAGCGACCGGCACGTATGAGTTCTTCATCGCTGGCGAACCCATGTTTGTAGGAAAGGTTAGCGTTTTCATGGGCTGCACGCCGCCCGGTTGTTACATGAGCGTAAGTGCAACTACCCCCGTAGAAGCCCTGACCCGCAGAGGGGTGGGAATTGGTTTACCGCTAGATGCCAAACCCGGTACTTACAATGTTGGGCATGATGGACACGCACCCTTCGCGAATTATTTTCTGATTCGCGAAGGACCTAATGGGTCATATATGACTTCATTCGATATTCTGAGGGGAACCATCACGCTCGACGACAGCAATCAAGAGCACTTCCGTATCAAGGGTTCATTTGAATATCACGCTTGGGCTTATGGTCAAACAATACAGTGCCTCGGAACCTTTGACGTACAAGAGGACAGACCTGGCAAAAAAACTTGATAGGTGACAACGATTCGGTGCGACATAACCTAGACATGCAGGCCTTCATACCCGGCATTGCCCGCAGAAACTTAACCGCAGTTAGCGCACCGCCTCAAATTCATGCCCGCACGCCAGGCAATGGCTCAGCCATTCCCCGAGAAACAGATTCAACTGGGCTTTTTCATCCGGCTGATGCATCTCCGCATTGGGATACGGATAGATCCCCCGAAAGCGCCGCGCATGTTCAGCGCCGATCACTTCGGCCATGCGCGCATCGTGGTAGACCTGCACTTCCAGACTGGGAACTGGCAGCCATGGCAAGCTATGTTCCTGACGCACTTGCAGGGTGGTGGTATACGGGCAATCGAGGAGCACTTCGACCGCCAGTACGCCGAGCATTTGATCGCCTTGAGTCACTGCGACCCGGCGTGAGCGTTGTTCGTTGCGCATGTCCGGCAACAACCGCATCAAGCGCGCGTAGTTGGCCTCGCAGGCAGCTTGCAGCCCGGCAAGGTCAACACGATAGCGCTCGCGCAATGGACTCACGACCATAACCCCCTGATTTCGACACGGTTCAGCGCCAGCCATTGCAGCGCAATAATCGTCGAAGCATTGATAATTCGCCCGTCACGTACCGCTTGCAGTGCATCGTCAAACGACCAGACGGTAACGCGGATATCTTCACCTTCGGACTCCAGTCCATGCAATCCCCCCGCGCCCTCACTTTCACAGCGCCCCAGGTACAGATGAACAAACTCATCGCTGCCACCCGGTGAAGGAAAGTACTTGGTGATCGGCCACAAGGCGCTGAAGACAATTCCAGCTTCCTCTTCTGCTTCGCGGTGAGCAACCTCTTCAGGTTCTTCAGCCTTGTCGATCAAACCTGCGACCAGTTCAATAAGCCAGGGATTGGCAGTTTTCTCCAGCGCACCTACACGGAATTGCTCGATCAACACCACTTCATCGCGTTTGGCGTCGTACGGCAGCACACAGACCGCGTCATGACGCACAAAAAGCTCGCGACTGATCTCCTTGCCCAGACCACCCACAAACTGTTCGTGACGCAAGAAGACTTTGTCGAGTCTATAAAAGCCCTGAAAGCAGTTTTCACGCCGGGTGATTTCAAAAGCAGTCGGGGTCGATCGGGTCTGTTCGGTCATGTGTTTCTCGCTTTGGGCAAGTCGTAACGTGATGCCATCCTAACGCGCATCGCCAACCAGATGCAGCCCCCTTGAACATGCAGGGTAGACGGCCAATAGCGAAACGAACTCTAATCCGCCCGGCGGCGAACCGATGTCATCGTTTGCAGTCCAAGCAGCCTGAACTCGAACAACGTAACCGTCTTCATTGCCACCGCAAAGGATCAACATGTCGTTATTGAGGATCGCTTCACTGGCTTGTCTGGCACTTATGCTGGGTGCTTGTCAGAGCCTGTTCCAACCCAATTACCGTGCGCCCCTGCAGGTGCAGCGTGATGCCTCCGAACTGATCAAACCGGGCTGCACCGCCGCTGACTGCCCCTTGGTGAACATCGACACCGTGCACTTCCCCGATGAGCCAAAGCTGGACGCCATCGTGCAGAAGACTTTGCTGCAACTGACTCGCACTGACGCCAGCGGACCGCTGCCCGTTTCGCTCAAAGCTTATCAGGAGCAATACCTGCGTGACTCCCAAGGCCGCAATGCCAGCTATCTGCAGGCAAAGGTACGCGAGCAACATGACGGTATCGTAGTCGTCGAGCTGTCCAGTTATCTGGATACCGGCGGCGCACACGGCGCCCCAGGCCGCGCATTCATCAACTATTCACGCCAGCAAGAGAAAGTGCTGACCCTGGCCGACATGATCGTACCGGGCAAAGAAGGCGAGTTCTGGCAGAAGGCCGAACTCGCGCATCAAGGCTGGCTGCTGTCGACCAAGATGAATGAAGACGCCGACTTCATGAAGACCTGGCCTTTCAAACGCACGCCGCATATCGCCCTGACCTACGGCGCGTTCATCCTCAAGTACCAGGTGGACACTATCGCGCCTTACTCGATGGGCCACATCGAGCTGAAGATTCCTTATCCGCAGCTCAATGGCATCCTCAAACCGGAACTGTTCCCCGGTCGCGGTTGAGGTTCTTACCCAGCAACAACTGCAGCACGCCAGCGACAATGAGCGCTGGCAGTGTTGCGCCGACATCCGGATATAGATTGGCCAGCAAGTGATAGGTGCTGACTCCGCCTAGCCAGGCCAGCAAGGTCATCCAGTGAAATCCGACGTTAGCCACCTGGCTGGTGCGCCTGCGCAATACAAAGTGATCCACCAGCACGACGCCGAATAACGGCGCGAATACCGAGCCGATCAGCAGCAGGAAGTTCTGGTATTGCGCCAAGGGCGCAAAGCAGGCGATCAACGTGCAGATCACACCGATGGCCAAGGCCAGATGCTCGACTTTCAGCTTTAACAAAATTCCGCTGGATACCGCTGCCGAGTGAATATCGGCGAACGCGTTTTCAGACTCATCCAGCAGAATAAGTAATAACGGAATCCCCAAGCCTGCACCCGCCAGCGCCAGCAATAAGGCATTGACCTCGCCACTCGGGGCGAACGCCAGCGTATAGGCCACGCCCAGGCTCATCAGCCAGAAATTACCGATGAAGAAGCCCAGCGCGGTGCCGCCAAAGACGTTTCTTGCGCGTTTGCCGAAGCGTGAGTAATCGGCAATCAATGGCAGCCACGAAAGCGGCATGGCGATAGCGATGTCGAACCCCGCGGCAAATGGCAAGGAACCATCACCGGCCTGAGCCCATAGCGCCGCCAGATCGGCCTTGGCAAAAAGATTCCAGGTCAGCCACAAGCAAGCCGCCAGCAACAGCCAGATACCCCACTTACGCAAAATCTGTCGCACAAACGTGAGCGGGCCACTGACTGCCAGTAACGTCGCCAGACCACCGAAAAACAAGGTCCAGAGCAATGGGCTGGTCCACAGGCTGTTGTCGCCAAAAGCCCGGGAGCCCAGCAAGCTCGCGGCATCGCGCATGACGATGATTTCAAACGAGCCCCAACCGATCAGTTGCAACAGGTTGAGCAACGCGGGCAGCGTCGCGCCTTTGCTGCCTAGGCTGAGTTTGAGCGCGGCCATGGACGATAAACCGGTATCACTGCCGATCACACCGACGGCGGCAAGCAACAACACGCCCACCAGTGTGCCGAGGAAGATCGCCAGCAGCGAACCCGACATGCCCAGCCCCGGCGCCAGCAGCGAACCCGACATGCCCAGCCCCGGCGCCAGCAGCGCACCGGTTTGCAGGACCATCAGACCAATGCCGAGGGAAAACCACAGAGAAAACAGATCGCGCCCGCCGAAGACACGTTTGCCTTCGGGGACAGGGGTATCGGGAGAGTAGGTGCTGGGGGTGGTCATATTTGAGGCCGTAACGACAGGGTGGCTGGATGCATGTCGGCCTCCTGTGGGAGCGAATTCATTCGCGAAGAGGCCGGTACATTCAACAGATATTTGTTGGCTGTAACAGAGCTTTCGCGAATGAATTCGCTCCCACAGGAGAGCACCGCCAAGCAGATCTATTTCAAATCACACTTTTTTATACAGCTGGCTGCCTTCCTGCTTGAAGCGTTCGGCCTGCTCCGCCAGCCCTTGGGCGACGTCCAGGTCGACCGTTTCAATCTTCTGATTGGCCGCGTACTCACGCACTTCCTGGGTGATTTTCATCGAGCAGAATTTCGGCCCGCACATGGAGCAGAAATGCGCGACTTTGGCGGAGTCTTTTGGCAAGGTTTCGTCGTGATACGAACGTGCAGTGTCCGGATCGAGGCCAAGGTTGAACTGGTCTTCCCAACGGAATTCAAAACGCGCCTTGCTCAATGCGTTGTCACGGATCTGCGCGCCCGGATGCCCTTTTGCAAGGTCCGCCGCGTGCGCCGCGATCTTGTAGGTGATGATCCCGGTCTTCACGTCATCCTTGTTCGGCAGACCCAAGTGCTCTTTGGGGGTGACATAACAAAGCATCGCGCAACCGAACCAGCCGATCATGGCCGCACCAATACCCGAAGTGATGTGGTCGTAGCCGGGGGCTATGTCAGTGGTCAGCGGGCCGAGGGTGTAGAACGGCGCCTCGTCACAGCACTCCAGCTGCTTGTCCATGTTCTCTTTGATCAACTGCATCGGCACATGGCCCGGGCCTTCGATCATGGTCTGCACGTCGTGCTTCCAGGCGATCTTGGTCAATTCACCCAGGGTTTCCAGCTCGCCGAATTGCGCGGCGTCGTTGGCATCGGCAATCGACCCCGGACGCAGGCCATCGCCCAGCGAGAAGCTGACGTCGTAGGCCTTCATGATTTCGCAGATGTCTTCAAAGTGCGTGTAGAGGAAGTTCTCTTTGTGGTGCGCCAAGCACCACTTGGCCATGATCGATCCGCCACGGCTGACAATCCCGGTCACGCGTTTGGCGGTCAGTGGCACGTAGCGCAGCAGCACACCGGCATGAATCGTGAAGTAATCGACGCCCTGCTCGGCCTGCTCGATCAGCGTGTCGCGAAACAGCTCCCAGGTCAGGTCTTCGGCGGCACCGCCAACTTTTTCCAGCGCCTGATAGATCGGCACCGTACCAATCGGAACCGGCGAGTTACGAATGATCCACTCACGGGTTTCGTGGATGTGTTTGCCAGTGGACAAGTCCATGACGGTGTCCGAGCCCCAGCGGATGCCCCAGGTCAGCTTGGCGACTTCTTCTTCAATGGAAGAACCCAGTGCGCTATTGCCGATGTTGCCGTTGATCTTCACCAGGAAGTTGCGGCCAATAATCATTGGCTCCAGCTCCGTGTGGTTGATGTTGGCAGGAATGATCGCGCGACCGCGGGCGATTTCTTCGCGCACGAACTCAGCGGTGATTTCCTTCGGGATATTCGCGCCAAAGCTATGCCCGGCGTGTTGCTGAGTGAGCAGACCGGCAGCGCGGGCTTCCTGCAACTTCATGTTTTCGCGGATGGCGACATATTCCATCTCCGCGGTGATGATGCCCTGACGCGCATAGTGCATCTGGCTGACATTGGCCCCGGCCTTGGCACGGCGTGGGTTGCGCACATGAGCGAAACGCAGACGAGTCAGCTCGGCATCGGCCAGTCGCTGCTGCCCGAAATTCGACGTCAGGCCGTCGAGACGCTCGGTGTCATTGCGCGAGTCGATCCACGGCGAACGCACATCGGCCAGGCCTTTACGCACGTCGATGATGACGTTGGGATCAGTGTAAGGGCCGGAGGTGTCGTAAACGGTGACCGGCGCATTGATCTCACCGCCAAAATCGGTCGGTGTGACATCGAGATGGATTTCGCGCATGGGTACGCGAATGTCCGGGCGCGAGCCCTGAACGTAGATTTTTTGCGAGCGGGTAAACGGCTGCACCGATCCAGAGTCGACTTGTGCGGACTCACTCAGGTTGGCGGCATTTTTTAGATTTGTACTCATCACGGGCTCTCCAGACATCATCCAGCGGCGGATTAATTGTCGGAGCGAACCTGAAGACGGAAAGACGCACCAAGACTGGTGCTGAGTATCGAGCGGAGAGTGTTTGATTCATTTCAGTTTCAGAAATGAACCATCGACCCCGGACGACACTCAAGAGGACTCGCCGGGAGACGAGAAATCTTGTTCCCTACGCAGGCGCTAACCTGATCAGGTTCAACGGGATCCGGTTTAACCGATCTCAGCCTCAAATCAAGGCACCCCGACAAGAACGTCGCCAGTCTAGTCGGGACGGGGCCGGAACGCCAAGCACGTTTTCAAACGCTGGATAAATGGCCGATCTGACGGATTGTTGCCAAGCCCCCCAGCCTCTACACTCGCTAGCCAGCTTCCTGGATATCGGACTGGCACAATAATCATGAACAGGGAACGCCCCATGCTGCACAAACTTTCATTGGCCATTGCCGTGTCATGTGCCTGCAGTCCGATTGCCTGGGCAGCCGACTTGCCGCTGCCGACCAAAACCGGTCTGGTCAGCGTTTATCAGGAAGCGGTCGACAACAACGCCGATCTTGCGGCCGCACGTGCCGATTATGCAGCCCGAAAAGAAGTCGTGCCTCAGGCGCGCGCAGGCTTGTTGCCCAATCTGTCTGGCGGTGCCAACGTCAACAATACTCGCACCAGCATTGACCAGCCCAACGCCATTGCCACCCGCAGCGGTACGGTGTATCAGGCGACGCTGAGCCAACCGATTTTCCGTGCAGATCGCTGGTTCCAGTTGCAGGCCGCAGAAGCCGTCAATGAGCAGGCGGCGCTGGAGCTATCGGCCACCGAGCAGAACCTGATTCTGCAAAGCGCCCAAAGTTACTTCACCGTGCTGCGCGCCCAAGACAATCTGGCCTCGACCAAGGCTGAAGAGGCGGCCTTCAGGCGTCAGCTGGACCAAGCCAACGAGCGCTTCGATGTCGGCCTCTCCGACAAGACCGATGTGCTGCAGGCCCAGGCGAGCTATGACACCGCCCGAGCCAGCCGGATCGTTGCCAAGCGTCAGGTGGATGATGCATTCCAGGCATTGGTGACATTGACCAATCGTGAATACAACTCCATTGAAGGCATCGTCCACACCTTGCCGATCCTGGCGCCGATGCCTAACGACGCCAAAGCCTGGGTCGATACCGCGGCGCAACAGAACCTTAATCTGCTGGCCAGCAACTACGCAGTGAACGCCGCCGAAGAAACCCTACGCCAGCGCAAGGCCGGGCACGCCCCAACGCTTGATGCGGTGGCTCAGTATCAGCGTGGCGATAACGACGCGCTGGGCTTCAGCAATCCGAACTACACCGGACAGAACTACCGTGGCGACGTCGAGCAACGCAGCATTGGCGTGCAGCTGAATATCCCGATCTACAGCGGTGGGCTGACCAGCTCGCAAGTGCGCGAAGCGTATTCAAGACTGAGCCAGAGCGAGCAGCGCCGCGAGGGGCTTCGTCGTCAGGTAGTGGAAAACACCCGCAACCTGCACCGTGCGGTCAACACCGATGTCGAGCAGGTTCAGGCTCGCAAACAGTCGATTATCTCCAATCAGAGCGCGCTGGAAGCCACGGAAATCGGCTATCAGGTGGGCACTCGCAACATCGTCGACGTGCTGGATGCGCAGCGTCAGTTGTACGCATCAGTGCGTGATTACAACAACACCCGCTATGACTACATCCTCGATAACCTGCGCTTGAAGCAAGCTGCGGGAACGTTGAACCCGGGCGACCTGCAAGACCTGTCGCGCTACCTGAAAGCCGACTACAACCCGGACAAGGACTTCCTGCCGCCAGATCTGGCAGCGGCTGCGAAAAAGAACTTCGAAAGGCCGCCACAGCGTTAAGACGCCTCTTACAAAACCCTGCGGAGGATCTGTGACTGCCTGCAGGCGCGATCCTGCAGGACCGGCCGGGAAAGCGCCGTCTCTGTGAGAGATTCTATGCCTGCTAGCTCAAATCCCTGTGGGAGCGAATTTATTCGCGAAGGGGCCAGTACATCCGCAGCCTCTGTATCAATTGAAATACCGAATTCGCGAATAAATTCGCTCCCACAGAGTTTGCGCCAGCCTCAAATCCATCGCGATGCCGTGGGACCGGCAATAGCCGGGAAGACAGTATTCCTGACGATAAAGATGCTGTGAATGTACCGCACCTTCCAGGCTAAAAGCTGACCCCACGGAAAAGTGCATCGCAAACAGACCTTTATTTAACTAGCTGGCCAAGCCCATCCAGCAATCGCTGTAATGCGCCTTGATTAGCCTTCATCACCGCCAACCCTGCTTGTGCCATCTCGCGCGCCTTTTGCGGCTGGTCGAACAGTCGCTGCACGGCAGCCGAAAGACTTGCCGCGTCGCTGCTTTCGATCAATGCGTTGGCATTGCGCAACATCGTGGCGATTTCCAGGAAGTTGAACAGGTGCGGGCCGCTCAAAACAGGCTTGGCCAGCGCAGCAGGCTCCAGCAGATTGTGTCCGCCGTTAGGCACCAGACTGCCACCGACGAAAGCGATGTCAGCCAACGCATAGAGAAACAGCAGCTCGCCCATGGTGTCGCCCACCAACACGGCGGTTTCAGCGGTAACGGGTTGTGCGGTTGAGCGCCGCACTGTCGCGAAACCTTGTTGCACGGCGAGATCATGCACGCTGTTAAAGCGCTCCGGGTGGCGAGGCACCAACACCAGCAATGCGTCGGGATGGCTGACAAGCAACTGCCGATGAGCCGCCAACACAACCTCATCCTCTCCAGCATGTGTGCTGGCCGCGATCCAGACGGGGCGTTCGGTCGCCTGCCATTGCTCGCGTAGCTGTGCGGCGCTGCTCAGCAGTTGCGGATCAATCGTCAGGTCGAATTTGATCGAGCCGGTAACGGCCACGCATTCCTGGCGCGCCCCCAACCCAAGAAAGCGCTGAGCCTCGGCTTCGGTCTGCACCGCGAACAAACTCATTTCTTCGAGCATCGGCCGGGTCAACCCGGCAAACCGTGCGTAACCTCTCGCCGAGCGCTCCGACAGCCTGGCATTGGCCAGGGCCACGGGAATGCCACGTTTGCTGCACTGATGAATATGGTTAGGCCACAACTCGGTTTCCATGATCACGCCAAGCACAGGCTGAATGTGATTCAGAAAACGACCGGCTGCCCACGGCAAGTCGTAAGGCAGGTAGCAATGCTGAACGCGTGGCTCGTTGGCAAACATCGCCTTGATCCGCTCCGAACCGGTCGGCGTCATGCACGTAACAGTAATCGGCAACTGTGGATAACGTGCCAGCAGCGCACGAATCATCGGCGCAGCGGCAATGCTTTCCCCCACCGATACCGCATGCACCCAGATACCGCCCTTCTGCATCGCAGGAAGGCCGATGGCAAAGCGCTCGCCGATCCGCTGTCGATAGGCAGGCGCCTTGCGCGCTCGAAGCCATAGCCGAACGGCCACGAGTGGCAGGCCGAGATGAAACAGCAAGGTATATAAGGTTCTATTCATGGGCGCGGAGTTTATCAGCCAATGGCCCGCAAATGCCGGGCAAAACTTTCGGACAACCACTGCGCAGCTGGCCCCAGAGGTTCGTCGCGACGCCAGACCATCTCCACCACTAGAGGTGGCGGTGTCCATTCGCTGACCAGCTCGGTCATCTGGCTCTGATAGGTTGGATATTGCACCACATGCCGAGGCAGCCATGCCCAGCCCAGGCCACGCATGAGCAATTCAGCCATCACATAGAAACTGTCGGCCCGCCATACGTGCGGGCTCAGCTGTTCACCACCGGGATAACCACTCTGTTGCGGAGCAATCAGTAACTGTCGATGGCGCGCAAGTTGTTGCCGGGTAACGCGCGTCTCGTTCGCCAATGGGTGGCCCACCGCGCAAACCGTGACCATTTCCACACTGCCAAGCCCTCTTCGCTCAAGCGCGGCAGGCATCTGTTCATGATGAAACAGGAGGCCCAGATCTGCGCGACGCTCAAGCAACTTGCGCGCAACATCGCCCTGCGCACCGCTGGCTAACTGGACTTCAAGCGTGGGGAAGCGATCTGCCAACGCCTCCAGGCTGTCGAGTACGGGCTGATAAGGCATGGCCTCATCATGTGCCACACGCAATTGCGCCTCCTGACCACGCATCAATGCCAAGGCGCGGCCGTCGATACGCTCGCATTGGCGTAGCAGTTCTCGCGCCTCTTCAAGCAGCGCTGTACCCGCCTCGGTCAAGCGGGGCTGGCGACCGCTGCTGCGTTCAAACAGGCTGACACCCAGATCAGCCTCCAGCATGGCAATGGCGCTGCTGACCGCAGACTGCGCCCGATGCATATCCCGGGCGACGGCAGAGAACGAGCGCTGCTCGGCCACGCTGACAAACAAACGCATTTGTTCGAGGTTCCACTGCATCGCCCGCCAACCTATCTCTAATGAAGATAGGTAATGACTATACCCCATCTCACCACGGTCTAAAATGCGCAGCATACGAAGAGGAGTTACCGTCATGCCTGCTTATTACCTGCTGGCCATCGCCATTTGTGCCGAAGTCATCGGCACCATTTCCATGAAAGCCGTGAAAGGCTTGAGCACACCAATCCCGCTGATGCTGGTGATCTGCGGCTACGCTATCGCTTTCTGGATGCTGATTCTGGTAGTGCGCACGATTCCGGTGGGCGTCGCTTATGCAGTCTGGGCAGGCATGGGGATTGTCATGGTCAGCGTTGCCGCGTTCTTCATCTACGGCCAAAAACTCGACATTCCGGCCATGCTCGGCATGGGGTTGATTGTGCTGGGCGTCGTGGTGATTCAGTTGTTTTCGAAAACCGCCGGGCATTGAAAACGCGTTCCTCTATAATGGCCGCATTCTTCCGGCCACAGAGGTGCTCATGCCTTCCGTTATTTCCACTGACGTCCTGATCGTCGGTGCCGGCGTTGCTGGTCTCTGGCTCAACGCCCGACTGCGTGGCCAAGGGTTCTCGACCGTACTCGTCGAGAACGCCAGCCTGGGCGGCGGGCAAAGTCTCAAGTCGCAAGGCATTATTCACGGTGGCGCCAAATACGCGCTGCATGGCGCCTTGTCGGGTGCATCGGAAGCGATTGCCGATATGCCGCGCCGCTGGCGTGAAGCGTTGGCCGGCACCGGAGAACTGGACCTGAGCGGCGTACGTGTACTTTCCCAGGCTCATTACCTGTGGTCGCCAGGCACCCTGGCGGGCAACCTCACCAGTTTTTTTGCCAGCAAAGCCGTACGCGGTCGCGTTGATCAAGTCAAAGGCACTGACTTGCCGCCAGCCCTGCAAGACCCGAAATTCAAAGGCAAAGTCTACCGTCTGGCCGAGTTGGTCATTGATGTCCCGAGCCTGATTGAGCGTCTGGCTGAACTGGCCAATGGTAGCTTGCTGGCAGGCACCCACCTGGAACCGCTGATGGATGGCGACGAACTGGTGGGCATGCAGGTAGATGGCCTGGATATTTTCGCCCAGCGCGTAGTGCTGTGCGCCGGCGCGGGCAATGCTGACCTGCTGAAAAAGCTCGGTGTAGCACAGCCAGCGATGCAACGTCGACCGCTGCACATGGTGCTTGCCAAAGGTCCGAGCCTGAAGCCGCTGTATGCTCACTGCCTGGGCGGAGGACCCAAGCCGCGCCTGACCGTCACGACTCATCCGGCCGCCAATGGTCAATGGGTATGGTACGTGGGCGGCGATGTAGCAGAGGCCGATGGCGTCGCCCGGGATCCGGCACAGCAAATTGCGGCGGTGAAAAAAGAACTGGGCACTTTGTTGCCGTGGGTTGATCTCAGTCAGGTCGAGTGGGCCACCTTGCGGGTTGATCGGGCAGAGCCGGCGCAATCCGGACTGGTACGCCCCGACAATGCGTTCCTCAGCGTGCAGAACCGCCTGATGGTCGGCTGGCCGACAAAGCTGGCTTTGGCGCCGGACTTTTCTGACCGGGTGCTGGCGGCGCTGTCCTACGAGGAAATCCATCCGACTCCACAGCCATTGCTGACAGATCTGCCCAAGCCACCGCTGGCCATACCTGTATGGGACCAACTACTGCCATGAGCGTAAAAACCCTTCACGAGCTCCACCGCCCACTGGGCAGCACCGGCATCAACGTATCGCCGCTGGGCCTTGGCACCGTCAAGCTGGGTCGGGATCAGGGTGTTAAATACCCTAACGGCTTTACGATTCCGGACGACGTGCAGGCACAGATGCTGCTGCGGATGGCTCGCGACATGGGCATCAACCTGATCGACACCGCGCCCGCTTACGGCACCAGCGAAGAACGCCTGGGGCCGTTGTTGCGTGGCCAGCGTCAGGACTGGGTGATCGTCAGCAAGGTCGGAGAAGAATTCGAGAGCGGTCAGTCGAGCCATGACTTCAGTGCAGACCACACTCGAATGTCAGTGGAGCGCAGCCTGAAACGCCTGGAAACCGATTTTATTGATCTGGTGCTGGTTCATTCAGACGGTAATGATCTGGCCATTCTCAACGACAGTGATGTTTACCAGACGCTGGCTGACCTCAAACGCGAAGGCAAGATCCGCGGCTTTGGTTTTTCCGGCAAGACGGTCGAGGGAGGCCTGCTGGCATTACGTGACGGCGATTGTGCCATGGTGACCTACAACCTCACCGAGCAGGGCGAAAAACCTGTGCTCGACTACGCTGCTGCTCACGGCAAAGGCATTCTGGTCAAGAAGGCGCTGGCCAGCGGTCACGTCTGCCTGAGCCCTGGCGTTGACTCGGTTCAAGCCAGTTTTGAAATGCTGTTTGCCCATCCGGGCGTTGCCAGTGCTATTGTCGGGACCATCAATCCGCTACATCTGGCTCATAACGTAGCGACTGCCGCTGCCGTGATTCGCCGTCCAGCCTGATGTAGGCGGCCGACCCCAACGCAAGAAGGAGCCGATATGCCGCGAACCTTGATTCGGAAGAATCCCAGCAACTTCAAAACCCTGCCGTTATTCGTTGAAGCCACTCCCGAAGGCCTGAATTACCAGAGCATCGGGATGCCGCTGAACTTCTCACAAACCCTGCAGCGCCGCCGCAAGATAGAGGTGGCCGATACCGAGCGCTTCTCTACCGAGCTTGCCAATCTTGGGGTTTCAGTAAGGCTGACGCTGAACTGGCAAAATCGTGATTACTGGGTGCTGGTTCGACAACGCCGTCAGGATCGTGGTGATGTGGTGCTCAAGCTGATCTCGGGTTACGTCCCGGCGCATGAGCTGAACCTGCCGTTGCATACGGCCATCCAGGAGGTTGCCGAGGAATGCCTCATTGAAACGCCTCAGGGCTGGTTGAGCGGACGCTTCAATGACATCTGGCTGCCAGCGCCTTACGCAGCAGCTTTGCATTACCGCGAAGCGATGCCGTTTCGCCTCAGCCCGTTGTCGGGTGCTGCGCGGCCGGTACGTTGCGGGAGCATGACCCTGATCGAACGACCCCGGGCTTATGTACACCTTCCCACCGCATCGCTGCAGCTCATTTATGACATGCGCCTGGAAGTCCCTCGGGAGGCCAGGCCACTCAGCCTTTTCCATGTGGATGAAAGCCTGGAAAAAGACCAACTGGTTGCACGGCTGAACCGCAGCAAACCTGACCTTTACCTGATGCCGCTCGAGAACGGTGTGCCACTGCCCGAGCTTTATACCTTGAAGCGCGACAAGCTGACGCCTGCGGGAACCCGCGGCCTGTATCTGGCGGAAAGCTTTGCAGCGCAGGAAGGCTGGGTGGTGCGCGACGAACGAATTCGCTGGAAGGACTGGCTACGCCAGCAAGGAATGACGCCACCACCGAAGAAAACCGGGCTAAAACGCCTGACCGGCAAGGCCCGACAGTTGTTGAAGCTGGTGACGTTCAAGAGTTGAGCCTCAGTGGTGCCGCAAAGTCGCGGATAAGCCACTAGACCTGTAGGAGTGAGCGTGCTCGCGATGGCGCCAGGTCAGGCGATAAATTCGTCGACCCAGAAACCGAATCGCGAGCAAGCTCGATCCTACAAAGTTACTGCCCGCGGATTTTCTCGACAATCGCAGTAGTAGAGCTGTTTTCCACCAGCCCCAGCACCCGTACTTCACCGCCGTAGGCCTGAACGATGTCCGCGCCGACCACTTGGTCAATGCCGTAATCCCCGCCTTTGACCAGTACATCCGGTTTAACGTAACCGAGAAGGTTTTCCGGTGTGCCTTCAGGGAAGCTGATCACCCAATCCACTGCGCCCAGCCCGGCAAGCACAGCCATGCGTCGGTCAACACTGTTGATCGGACGGCCAGGGCCTTTAAGACGGCTGACTGACGCATCATCATTGACCGCTACGATCAGGCGATCACCTTGAGCGCGTGCCTGTTCCAGATAGGTTACGTGCCCTGCATGCAGGATATCGAAACAGCCGTTGGTGAAAACGATCTTCTCGTTGTGCGCACGGGCGTCATCAATGGCCAGCAGCAGTTGTTCCAGGCCCAGCACGCCGCGCTCCGAGCCTTCTTCACGCTGGATAGCGCGACGCAACTCCGGAGCGCTGATGGCAGCGGTACCCAGCTTGCCGACCACAATGCCAGCAGCCAGGTTAGCCAGCGCCACCGCGTGGGGCAGGTCTTCACCGGCAGCAATGGCGGCCGCCAGGGTAGAAATAACAGTGTCGCCAGCGCCAGTGACATCGAACACTTCACGGGCTCGGGCGGGCAGATGCAACGGCGGGTGTTCCGGACGCAACAGGGTCATGCCGTGTTCACCGCGTGTCACCAGCAAGGCTCCCAGATCCAGTTCGGCCATTAATTGTGCGCCCTTGGCAACCAACTCGGCCTCATCGACGCAGTGACCGACAATTGCTTCAAACTCGCTGAGATTCGGGGTGATGAGACTGGCACCACGATAAATCGCGAAGTCTTTACCTTTGGGGTCGGCAAGCACCGGGATATTGCGCTCACGGGCAACCTTGATCAGCGCCTGATGGTTTTTCAGCGCGCCCTTGCCGTAATCAGACAGCACCAACACCTTGATACCGTCCAGCAACCCTTCCACTTCGGCACTCAGGGCTTCAGCGTCAGTAGCAAACGGCTCTTCGAAGTCGATACGCAGCAATTGCTGGTGGCGGCTCATCACACGCAGTTTGACGATAGTCGGTTGACTGGCAATACGCTGGAAGCGTGCCAGAACACCAGCAGCCTTGAGACTGTTGGACAGGCTTTCGGCAGCCTCGTCTTCACCGGTAACCCCCACAAGCGACGCAGGCGCACCCAGTGCAGCGATGTTCAAGGCAACGTTGGCGGCTCCGCCCGGGCGGTCCTCAATCTGTTCCACCTTGACCACTGGCACGGGCGCCTCTGGCGAAATCCTCGAGGTGCCGCCATGCCAATAGCGGTCGAGCATGACATCGCCCACTACCAAGACTGGAGCTTGATCGAAACGCGGCATGGACAACTTCATCGAACAACCCGTAACTAGAATGAACAGGGGCGGAATCTTAGCACAGGGTTAGCGCAGGCTTGGGATTGCGCAACATTGAGAATTGCGAACGCGGTTATCTGTGCAGGCTGTGTGGGAGTCAATTCGCTCCCACACAGCCTGACTTGGTCAGATCGCGCCAACCGGCGCAGGCTCATCGAGCCCCATCGCGTGCAGACGTGCGTAATAGCCATTTTGCGCCAACAGTTGCGCATGTGTACCACGCTCAACGATGCGCCCGGCATCCATCACCAGAATCTGATCAGCTTTTTCAATGGTCGACAAACGGTGGGCAATCACCAGCGTCGTACGCCCCTTCATGGCGTGATCCAGTGCAGCCTGAATGTGGCGCTCAGACTCGGTATCCAGCGCCGAAGTGGCTTCATCAAGGATAAGAACCGGTGCGTTCTTGAGCAAAGCACGGGCAATCGCCAAGCGCTGACGTTGGCCACCGGAAAGCAGCACACCGTTTTCGCCGACCTGAGTATCCAGACCTTGCGGAAGCTGCTCGATAAACTCTTTGGCGTAGGCATCGGCAGCCGCCGTTTCGATATCGGCACGCGGTGCGCCACTCAAATCGCCATAAGCGATGTTGTTCGCGACGGTATCGTTGAACAGCGTCACGCTCTGGGTAACCTGAGCAATATGGCGACGCAGGTTACGCAACCGGTAGTCGCTGATTTCCACGCCATCAAGCAGGATCTGCCCATTGCTGTGCTGGTAGAAACGCGGCAACAGACTGGCAAGCGTCGACTTGCCACTTCCCGAGCGCCCTACAAGAGCAACCATCTGGCCCGGCGCCACCGAGAAACTGATGTCGTCCAGCACCTGCCGCTCCGTACCCGGGTACGTGAAGCTGAGGTTTTTGACTTCCAGATGCCCGCTGACCCGATCACGTTCAATCGTGCCATTGTCGGCTTCCGGCTCGACATCAAGCTGTTCGAATATGCTTTCCGCGCCAGCCACACCCTTTTGAATGGTTGAGCTGACTTCAGATAGCTGACGGATAGGCTTGGGCAGCAAACCGGCCGCCGTGATGTACGCGACCAGATCACCGGCAGTGGAATCGCCACGCAGATAAAGTACGAGGAACATCAGCACAGCCATCGCCGTGTAGATCACCAACTGCAGCATCGGCGTATAGATCGCGCCGGTTTTGGTCATGCGCAATTGCTTTTTGGTGTTGTCGTTACTGGCATCGGCAAAACGGGTTTCTTCGTAATGTTCGCCACCGAAGCTGCGGACGACGCGATACCCCTGAATAGTTTCGGACGCGACGTGGGTTACATCACCCATTGCCACCTGAATCTTTTTGCTTTGCTTGCGGAATTTCTTGCTGGCGCTGCCTACCATCACGGCAATCACCGGCAAAATCGCCAACATGACCAGCGTCAGCTGCCAGTTCATCCATAGCAGATAGATGAACAGAAACACCACAGTAAGACCTTCGCGAATCACCACTTTGATTGCGTCAGTGGCCGCACCTGTCACCATCGTTACATTGAACGTGATGCGTGAGATCAGATGCCCCGAATTATGGGTATCGAAATAACGATTAGGTAATATCAACAGCTTGTTGAACAGTTCGACGCGCAAGTCATGGACCAGACCCAGCGAGACTTTCGCCAGAAAGTAGTTACCCAGGAAGGACCCCAGACCTTGCCAGGCTGCGATCAGCACGATAATCAGCGGCACTGCCTGAAGCAGTTGCAGATCGCGCAGATACGGAACATGGGGGAACAATACCGCCTCAGGATTACTGAGCCCATCGACGAAGTACTTCAGAATGCCCGCCAGCATAGGCTGGGTCGACGCAAACATGACAAAGCCGATGATACTGAGCAGGAATATCCCTACATATGGACGCACATAGGACAACAAGCGGAAGTAAATCTTCATGCTTGATTGGCTGGACGATTCGGAGGATGTCATGAGAATCCGTCATGCATAAAAAGAGGCCGAATTGTATCACAAGCGCATTTTGCTACGGCTTGCTGCGGTAACATAGGCGGCTGTCCAAGCCCTAGGGCACAGAAACCGGAGTATCGATGCAAGCGCTTGATCATGCACATTACCTTGCCTTGGTCGCGGGGGCGGAAGTCCTCGAAGCAGATCATTCAGGTGATAAAGTCCTGCGATTGACCGATGGATCAATGCTGAAGCTGTTTCGCCGCAAGCGGCTGATCAGCTCGGCAGCCTGGTACCCGTATGCACGACGTTTTGCTGACAATTGCATCACCCTCGCAGCACGAGCAATCCCCTGCCCCACAGTGCTGAGCGTCGTCAGAGTTGCACAGATCCAGCGCGATGCTGTGCATTACACGCCGCTGGCAGGCCTGACGCTGCGCCAGGTCATGCACGCTCCCGAGAGCGATGACAAACTGCGCGCGCAACTGGGACGCTTCATCGCCGAGCTGCACGAGAAAGGAATTTACTTCCGCTCAGCGCATCTGGGGAACGTGATACTTACCCCGGAGGGCACGTTGGGCCTGATCGACATAGCCGACATGAAAACCTTCCGCGGGCCACTGCGCAAAAGTCTTCGGCTGCGCAACTTCAAACATATGCTGCGCTATACCGAAGATCGCGAGTGGCTGCTGGGGCAAAACAATCAGGCGTTTATTAACGGATATCTGGGGGCACAGACACTCTGCGCTGCAAACGAACTGAGCCTGGCGATAAGCTAAGCGCTCCCTACAGTTCATCAGATGAAAAAAATGGCCCTCGAAGGGCCATTTCTGTTTGGTTTACTGCCGTTCAAGCCTGCGCTCGCGCACGACACCGGCGTAGATCATTACCGCAGGGAACAACACCAGCACCCAAAGTTCGTCAGGGTTGCCGACCAACTTGCTACCGTCGAAGTTGAGCATGACCAACGCGCTCGCCAAATAGACACCCCATGCACTACGCATGCGCCACGCATGCCAGAGGGTATGGACCATGACGGCGACGAACAGTACTAGCGAGACAGTACCGGTATAGAGCCCCATCGCGACAAAGATATTGTGAGGATGCTGAATAGGCATGCCGCCGGTGAGTGTTTGGGTGGTATGA
Source organism: Pseudomonas viridiflava (assembly GCF_900602065.1). GTDB lineage: Bacteria > Pseudomonadota > Gammaproteobacteria > Pseudomonadales > Pseudomonadaceae > Aquipseudomonas. Next base: position 433,264 of record NZ_UWFN01000095.1, read on the forward strand.
AAATCAACCCCGCAACCCATCAGCCATCCACAATTGCGCCATTCTCCGACCATGATCTGCAACAGTTCGATACGATGAGAGTCGCCTCTTTTGAACAGCAGGGTTACCCACTCCTCGTCCTTTACCAGCCACATGACCAGCAAAGCCAGCAGCGCAAGGCCGACCACGGCAATTGCACCCTGCTTCTTATGATGGCGCATCGCATTTAACGCCCAGAGCCCCCCCAGAAAAACCGCGCCTACCAAGGCTGTGCGGGTCTGGACGACAAAAGACACTATAAAGAGCGATAAGACAACTGCGGCAGCAGACTCCACCCAACGCCTTTCTTTCTTCAGGACAGGCAGTGCCAGCCCCAACGCACAGAACAGCCAGATACTGGCATAGATGACGTTGTCCAGACGTGAGGGAAGGATGTCTACCCGATGGCCAAACTCGAACTTTCCGGTGACCCACCCGTAGACTCCCGACAGCAGGATGTACAGGAAAACAACCCAGAACTGGCTACGAACAAAGACGCCACTACTGAAAAAATCAACATTGACCAACCCGGCCAGAACAAAAACAAACAACGAGACGTACGCGATGTGCTTATAGAACTGGAAATCTCCTGCATAAAAAGCAGGCACCAGAAAACACAACATGAACGCCAGCCAAAGCCAGCCAAGCCGATCCGAAAACAGGCTGGCACCACGATTAACAATCAGAAAGATCAAGCCGGGAAGAGCGATCAGGGCATAGAACAGGTTGTTGGTGAACTTGGAGGAATCCCCAAGTATGAAGCTCAATAGGAAAAGGACCAGCGCACCACTGAAATAGGCTGCCGTTTTAGGATTTATACCGAACTTCTCAGACGACATTACTTAAGACCCAACCTATGACCAGACCGAGGACCAGTGTCCCCAATAATTTAATGCGATCACGACGCTTGCGCCGCTGCTTGTCTACACGCTCTTGTGGAATCTCTACGTGATTTCCAAAACCGGTATGCAGCACCGCATCGTTCTCCAGAATCAATGCGTAGCGATTTTCTGCGGCATAGAGACCCGACAGTTTTTTCTCGCCGCCATGAGAGGCATAGGGCGCATGCAGCTTGTAGTCAACCAGGCGGCGCAGTCCAGGGTTGAAAGAAAACCCCTGCCACTCGGGCTTGTGCGAGCCAAGCTTGTAGAAAGGGATGTTCTGAAACACTTCACGCTCATTGAGATAAACGTAAGGGCTGTGAACCTGAAGATCGTGATTGAAGCTGCGTAGCCATACCTGCAAAGCCTGCGGGTCGTGCTCCAGCAGCGTCATCGACTCTTCGATGAAGCCCGGACGATAAAAGTCCCAGTCGTCTTCACAGTGGAACACCCAGGACGTCTCGATCAGCTCATAAGCCGCATCGACCGAACGCATCTGGCCAAGCTTCGGATTGTTGATAATGAAGCGAGTAAATGGTCGCCAGTGTTCTGGGATGCAGTCTTCAACCTGAGCGTCGCCCGAGTCTTCGGTAATCAGAACACTGCGTATTGGCGCGGTATTGAAGCGGTCGAATGTCTCAAGCGTGCGTTTTAACAAATCAAACCGCCCACAGCTGGTGACCACCAGTGTGATATCGCTACTTTCGCTTAACACCATCATGTGTACTCAATCATTGAAATTTGAAAAAGGCGATCAAAACCCCAACCGGGACTTCAAACGATCCACCCAGCTCATGGCAGGCATGGCACGCAGTGGCGGACGCATTTCTTCAACAATGGCCTTCCCTAGGGCGTGGAATGTAAAGCGTTGTTCAACCAAAGTCTGCCCATTACGCGAAATTTCATCTGCCAACTCCGGGTTGTCCCTTAGTCGTCGCAGCTTTTCCTGAAGCTGTGGGATGTCGCTGTAAAACACGATGTTGTGCATGTCGACAAAACCCAGCGCGCGATTCTCTTCAGCGCCTTGGTCGTAGGCGAGCAACACGCACCCACAGGCCATGGCCTCGAAGTTCTTGATCATGTATTCGCCCATGCCCACGTCGGCACTGACGAAAAAGCGAATCCGGTTGAGGGTTTCGCAATACTCCTCACCTGACTTGGTACGGGTCACGACCAGCTTTTCAACACGGCCCAATTCGTCCAGTAACGCCTTGCGACCACTGTAAGCCACACTGTTGGTGCTGCCGACAAACGCCAACTCGATATCCCGCTCGCGATCACGCCACTGGAGCAGGCTCTGGTCGTAGCCTTTCGGGACAAACACTGCATCAAAACCTTCTTCGCGCAGCCGCTCACTGACATTGAAGCCGGAGCACATAACCCGCACCCACGGCAGTTTGCGGTAGTGGGCGCTGAACTTTCCGGTGTACTTGCAGGTGATGTAGTTCTGGTAGGCATCGTGTTCGAGGATCACCAGATTGGGGATGGTGCGAATGAAACCGACCTGGCGGATTTCATGCTTGAAGCGCAGGAAGAACACAATGCGATCGTATTGAGTAACGTCCACCTCGCGGCGGAAATAACTGCGCAGATTGCGTTGTTCCGCGGAAGTCAGCCAGCGCACATCACATTCGCAATTGGCGGCAATGCCCTCATAGAGGCGATCCAGAATGGCTCGTTGTTCTTTCTGAACCAAAAGTAAAACTTTCATTTTTTTCCTTGCAGTACCGCAGGCTACTGATCAGATATCTCTGCGCCAGAACAGCTCATGTCGGCGAACGGCCTTTCTGAAAAATTCGTTTTCGCCCTCGGCGGGCCAGCGCCGCCCGGCCAGCACTTTTTGCAACCAGCGGCGCACACGCCGCTTGAGCGGCATTGGCGGCTGCAGATCATGCATCATGCCCAGCGCCATGGCTTTATCGCGTTGCTGCTCAACCGACAGTTCAAGGCTGTAGGGGATCATCTGCAATGAGGCATCAAACAATGGCGGCAAACCGACACCATTATAAGCATTCCCCATGGGCCAGCGGTCATTGTCGTGCAAATGATTGGCGTACCCCAGGATCACTTCAGGCTGCCACTCCAGTCCTTCCAGTGCTTCAAGTACCGCAGCCTGAGCGCAAATATGATCAGGATGAGGGTCGATGGCCGGGTGAGGCATCACCAATACCTGTGGTCGCGCCTGCAAAAGCAGCGCCCGCAAATCTGCCAGCAGGTTGTGCCAGGTCGGCGCGCCGTCGACATCGCCGGGCAGCGTCATGCTGTTGAACTGACGAAACATCCGCGTATCGGCAAGCTCCGCTTCACGTGAAGCAACGGGCTGGTCCGGTGCTGCCTGCATGGCTGGCAACTGCAGACAGAAATAACCCAGCTGAACACACTGAGTTTCAGGCACTCCGCCCCACCGCGGCACGGCGATACTGTCCCAGGCTCTCAGCCGCCCCTTGATACGCGCAGCCTGGGCCTGATCCATACCCATTTGCCGGTAATGCCCCGCTTCGATTTCGCCCGCAGTCAGCGTGACAATCCACGTGTCGGCGGCCTGGCTGTACAAACCGAAAGCAGCCAGCTCTGCGTCATCGGCGTGAGGCGCGATGACCATGACCCTTTGCTGGCGGGCATCTGTCTGCCGGAACACCCAAAGCCTAGGCTCACCGCGCAGGGTGCAGAAGCGACCGCGCAAGCGCAACGAACCCTCGGCCAGCGCCCGCCCAAGGCCGGTCAGATTGAGGTAGCGCATACCGCCAACGCCCCGCTCGAAGGCCTGACTGTCCGCGACATCTGTTCCAGTCAGCTCAACGCAAGGATCAAAAAAACGCCCCAGCCAGGAACTCTGAACATCAACGCCCAGAACAAGGGTCTCATCCCCGACCAGTTCAAGAGGCGTTTGCAGGTGCAATATCTGAGCCTGAAGACTGACCCCCTTTACCTCCGCCTCTGCCGGAAAGTCGTAGCGATAATCGTCCTTCGGCGAATAGAACAGATGATCGGCAAACCAGGCTTCGTGGGCGATCCAGCCGATGACAGCCAACAGCAGCGGCAGCCACCAGGCAACCAGCACACCGACGACAATCAATAAAAGCAGCCCGACCAACAGCGCCAGGCGCTTGTTACGGCGATGGCGCTTGAGTAAAGCCTGCTTGCGGCTCAAATCTGGAATACCGGCACGGGGTTACACCAACGATCCTTGTACTCCCGGTCTGAGCGACCGAATGAAAAACGCAGCGGCTTGCCCAGATTGCGAGCATCTTCCCAAGCGCTCTGCGTGTTCAGGAAACTCAGCACGCTGCCAGGACTGAACTCACGGGTTTCGGGGTCAACCCCACCGTTGATGTACTCGACGCTGATCCACTCTGGTGCCTCAACCCGATAAACCAGTTGGATGGCAATCGGCGAATCATTGAGAAAAACCACCGAACCAATCAACAGGTCGCGCAACAGTTCAATGACCTCGGCCATGCGTTCGGCACCGGTAGCCGGGAAACCCCAACGGCGCTGAAACAGGTCGCAGTACATACGGGCCAGCTCGGCACTGCTGAAATCGGTTACTGGACGCACAACGCCGCCAGCTTCCTCCAGCAGCCGCAGCTCACGACGCTGGTTGTAGCGGAACTTCTTCGACAGTTCTTCTGGTGTGCGGGCCATGGCCAACGATTCGGCCTGAGGCTTGAGGGTGCTGATGCGCCCTTTATTGAGGGCAGAAAAATAGCGCCCGCGGTGACGAACCGGTACCTGCACATCGGCGGCAATCGGCAATATCAACTCTGCATTACCGAGATCAAAAAGACCTTTCTTACCATGGCTTTTCAGCACGTCTTTGGACAATGCAAGCGACCGACCCCATGTAGGGATCGCCGCCTTTATCTCACCGTCTTTTTCCCAGCCGAGGTAACGCACCGGGATTTGCGCCAGACCCGCCAGACGCTCGACCACCACAGGATGAGTCGCCACGCTACCGCCATAACGGTGCCATGCCAGCTGATAAGCAGCCGCATCGATCAGCGTCCAGCCACGCTCGCGCCAGCCCTGAAATCGATTAAACATCAGGACTCCGCAACCAGGCTGGTGACCTGCGGTAAACGCCAGAACACTTCACGCACCGCCTGATCGGAAAAGCGTTCGCGCAGACGCAGCAGCATCAGTTCAGCGCACTCGCGACGCTGGTCGGCATCGAGCGCCGATAAATGAATCAGCCCGTGGGCAAGACGTTCAGTATCGCCAAGCGGGAACAACACGCCCACGCCCTCGACCACTTCCTTCGCCCCGCCACAGGATGTCGCCAACAAAGGCACACCTGCCACCATCGCTTCAAGCAGCACCATCCCGAACGGTTCGTGATCGGAGCTCAGGGCGAACACATCAAAGGCTTTGTAATAGAGGCTTGCCTGAGGCACTTGCCCCAGGAAAAGCACCTGAGAACCAATGCCCAGCTCCAGCGCCAAAGCCTTGAGCTGCTGTTCGAGCGGGCCTTTGCCAAGAATCACCAGTTGGCTGTTTGATGGCAGGCTTGGCAGCGCTTTCGCAAAGCCACGCAGCAGACTGGCTTGATCCTTGTCCGGATGCAGCCTTCCAACGTTGCCGACTATCCAGGCAGATGACGACAGACCCAGCTCATTACGAGCTTGTTCGGCGCTAAGCTGGCTGGCTTGCAAGTGTTCGATATCTACACGGTTGTAGAGCGTCTGAATACGACCGGTCGGCCATGCAGGCAGACTTTTTTGCATGTCGTCACGCACGGCGTTGGACACGCCGAGCAAACTCAAACGCCTGCGGAACAGGTGTGCAAAGAGTTTGCGGCCGCGACGTCGATAGTCAGCGAATGCATGGTGCACACCAATGACCGGCAAACGAGTAGCCAGCAGCGCGATGTATACCGGCTTGAAGCGGTGCGCGATGCAGAAGCTGAAATTGCGTGAAGCAACGATCTCACGCAAATCACGAATAGCGCGCAGCTTCAGGCCCCGGATCGCCGCAGAGCGGTACTCCATGAACAACACTTCATCGGACGCACAACCGGCAGCAACATCAGCATCAGCCGCGCCGGTCAGGAATACCGTAGTCACCCGGTATCCCTTGCCAACGAACAGACTCGCGTATTGCCGGGCACAGTCTAGAAACGGGCCATCATAACCGTGACAAAACTGCAGCACATGGCGCTCAGCCGAGCGTGTCATAGGCTTCCACGCCGTCTTTGACCACCAGAATATCTTCCATGATCAGGTATTCGAGGTCCGAGCCAAAGAACATGTTCAGGGCATCGGTAGGCGAGCAGATCATCGGCTCGCCGCGACGGTTCAGCGACGTGTTCAGCGACACGCCGTTACCGGTCAGGTTTTCCAGCGCTTTCATCATGTCGTAATAGCGCGGGTTGTATTCACGTTTAAGGACCTGAGCGCGCGAGGTGCCATCTTCATGGACAACCTCAGGCACGCGGGTCTTCCACTCTTCAGCCACTTCGAAGGTGAAGGTCATGAACGGCGCCGGGTGATCAATCTTGATCATTTGTGGCGCTACGGTATCGAGCATCGACGGGCAGAAAGGCCTCCAGCGCTCGCGGAACTTGATCTGATGGTTAATGCGATCGGCCACGCCAGCCACGCTCGGGCAACCGATGATCGAACGGCCACCCAATGCACGAGGACCAAACTCCATACGCCCCTGGAACCATGCTACAGGATTGCCTGCGACCATGATCTGCGCGATGCGCTCCGGGGTGTTTTCGATCTGACGCCAGACCGGTTTGCTCGGGTGACGTGCACAGGCCGCGATCACATCTTCGTTGGTGTAAGACGGGCCGAGGTAGACGTGTTCCATCTTCTCGACCGGCACACCACGAGCGTGGGAAACATAAGCCGCAGCACCGACCGCAGTGCCCGCATCACCCGAAGCCGGCTGCACGAACAGCTCTTTGACTTCAGGACGAGCAATGATTTTCTGGTTCAACTTGACGTTCAGCGCACAGCCGCCAGCGAAAGCAATCTTGCCGGTTTCCTTGAGGATGTCACCTAGGTAGTGATCCATCATCTGCAGCGCCAACTTCTCGAACAGCGCTTGCATGCTTGCGGCATAGTGGATGTAAGGCTCGTCGGCGATGTCGCCTTCGCGCTTCGGACCCAGCCACTCGATCAGTTTTGGCGAGAAGTAGAAACCTTTGCCCTTCTCTTTATAGCGGCGCAGGCCGATGACGTTGGCCAGCTCGGTGTTGATCACCAGCTCGCCGTTTTCGAAGGTCGCCAGACGCGAGAAATCGTATTTGCTGGCATCGCCGTACGGTGCCATGCCCATCACTTTGAACTCGCCGTCGAGCATCTCGAAGCCGAGGAATTCAGTGATCGCGCCATACAGACCGCCCAGGGAGTCCGGATCGAAGAACTCCTTGATCTTGTGGATCTTGCCGTTTTCGCCGTAGCCAAAGAAGGTGGTCGCGTACTCACCTTTGCCATCGATACCCAGGATCGCGGTTTTCTCTTTGAAACCGGAGCAATGGTAGGCGCTGGAGGCGTGAGCCAAGTGGTGCTCAACCGGCTCGATCTTGATCTTCTTCGGGTCAAAGCCCAGTTGCTCAAGGCACCAGACGATCTTGTTGCGATAACGCTTATAGCGACGGTTACCCATCAGCAACGCGTCTAGCGCACGATCCGGGGCATACCAGTAACGCTTGGCGTAGTGCCAGCGTGCCTTACCGAACAAGCTGATCGGCGCGAAAGGAATCGCCACTACATCGACGTCCGATGGCTTGATGCCAGCCTGCTCAAGACAGAACTTCGCCGACTCGTAGGGCATGCGGTTCTTTGCATGTTTATCGCGAACGAAGCGCTCTTCTTCAGCCGCTGCCACCAGCTTGCCGTCTATGTACAGCGCCGCGGAAGGATCATGGCTAAGGGCGCCGGACAGGCCAAGAATCGTCAATGCCACTGGGGTCTAGCCTCTTTAGTCTGCATGCAGGCGGCAAACGCCTGAGAAAAATATGTGCCCTCGCAGCGGGGCGAGGAACAGCTAAAGGGCGGGATTATAGCGTAATGACACGCGGATTTGCTTGGCTGTGAGTAAATCTGGCGCAAGCCGCAGGTTGGTTAGCGGGGGTATGAATCTACGACATACTGCGTAGGGCTTTTCCCAAAGTGCTTTCCGGGCATTGAGGGCCCGCCGCGCATCAGCCACTCTCCCGCCCTCGCTCAGGGTCGGGCTTGAGATTAGTGCTCCGCCATCTGGATCCTGGCCTCTACTCGCCAGCCCAAGGCAAGGAGCCTGCATGACCGCCCCTCATAGTACGCCGCGTGGCCATATGGCCAATCTGGTTGCCAAAGCCAGACCCGCCGAAGCACCTGATGCGGGCGGATTTTGTCCATTGATGAGTCAGACCCTGCAACTGCTGCCGGTGCGATACGGGCTGGTGGAAGACCTCGACCCGTCCATCGAAATCACCATGCCGTACAAATTGCAGGCCTTGCCCTTGGGCTTTCGTCTGCTGCGAAATGGCTATCTGTACATCATCGACAGCGCTACCGGCCTGCTGCATGAGTACCAGATAGCGGATGGCTCAGCGACTGCGCTGCTGTTCAAGGGTGATCAAGTCACTGGCGACCGGCGCGCCGACGTCGTCGAAGCGGATCCTGCACTGGCGTTCTCTCGCAGGAGCGTGCTGCACGTCGCCTTTTCCGAGGTCCAGTGGACAGCCTTCAAATGCGCACAGGTGATGAAGGTTGCCGCCGAGCGTGAGTACTTCATGCTGCGAGTCAGCTTTGAAAGTATTCAGCGCGGCGATGCCCGGGACCTGATCGACGACCGAAAAATGGCTGTGTGGCTGGCGGAAAGCAGCGGCAGTTGGGCAGATAAACCGGACGATACCTCGACGAAGATTCCCTACGCCTGGGAACACACACCGTTGTATCGCCAGACCATCATTGAAGAATTCACGAGCCAGATCACCACAGCTCACAAACGTGACTTTCTGTTCCTGGCGGTCCGCGATGACGTCGGGGTCATGCGTGATCTGGCGCATTATCAGGATCAGGTGGTCGGCCAAATCGAGACCTGGGCGAACAGCGGAACCGAGGAAGGTCAGGTCGAGCGCGACTACCTGCTGGGTTGTTACATCGAATCTCTCACTCAGATCAGCGAGGCTGACCTCGGCAAGCGGGCCGAGACTGATCCCGCATTTGCCGCCATGCTCGATGATATTGAGCAACTTGCCGAGCCGGAGCGCAGTGATACCCGCGAAACTTTGCGGGAAGTGATGAGCGAAGATAACAGTCAGCATCCTGCGCCCAGCGTCGATGACCCAGCGTTGCCCGCCGAGCTGCAAGCCAGGCTCAAACAGATACCGCCCAGCAACGATCCACGGAACCTGTATGCCGGGGAGGCGGATCGGATACGCACCCTTCAGCAGTATTACCTTGAGCAGCGCTTTCCCAAGACCAGCCCGGCATTTATTGCCCGACATCGCCAACCGCTGTGGCGGCTGTATCGCCAGATGGACAAACCCACCAAGGACCTGCTGTACGGCGCTAAATTTGGCCAGCGGGGCATTAATGAGCTGATTGACCGTCCGGCCATGGATGCCTTCCTCAAGAAGCAACGCGCCATCCTGCAACCTCTGAATGAGTTACTGGAAAAGATCACCCACGACCGCGTTGAATTGTTGATCAAAAACCGCCTGCATCGCGCCATCTGGTACTACGACGTCGAGGACAGCGACCAGGTCGACCACGCGGCAATCACCGAATACGCCTGCCTGAAAGACATCTGCCGCAGCGACTACGCGCTCGACAATGTCCTCACCTGGCTCAATACCAACCCGGCCATGACCCGCCCGATGTTCTACGCCGCCCCCCTGAGCGCGCAAACCGAACTGGGCGTGCAGTTTGCCTACTTCGTCAACGCTGGCTGGCTTCTGATCAAGGATACCCCTGGCTCGCTCGAACGTCTGCAGCAATGGGGCGCTGGGGTTTTGCTCAATACCGAGCGGCTATCGGCCAGCACCCAAGTCAACATCGCAGCCGCCTGGGGCACCCTCGCTCCGGCGCTGCATATGGGCATCCAACAGGCCTTGCAGGTATTTTTGCAACAGATGGACAAAGGCCAGTTGCCCGACATGGAGGCCCTGTTTCGCAGCCTGCCCAAGGCTACGGGCGTCACCATCCTCAACGCAGCACGACGAGAGAACGTCGCCTTCCAGATCGCCAGTGCCGAAGATCTGAAGGTATTGGGCGAGACCGTTAAAGCGGTACAAAAAGAGCGTAAATACCTGCGTTATCTGAACAACGAAGCACAAGAATCCCGAGCCAGACATCCTCTCTGGCACACCAGCACCGCAGCCGAGAACCTCAAAATCTCCCGGCAAGCCACACAGCAACGGTTGAATAAACTGGAGGAGCAACTGGCCAAGGCCATGAGCCCACTGGCCGACCTGCCTTCAGATACGGCGCATCTTCAGGCCGCGTCATCGGGTAAACCGGGATTGGCGTTGGTGTTTCCGGCGCAGCAGCATCAGGAAGTTAAAACCGTGCTGGATAACTATCGGCGCGGGGTGACGGTTGCGCCGAAGGCCGGATTGCTGGGGGATGGGGCCGGGTTGTTGGTGTTTGTAGCGCAGATGGTGAATTTTGTGCAGGTGAAACATGAAATGAACCTGCAACCAGAAGACGCTAAAAGCTGGGCGCCATTTGTAAGTTCGCTTGCAGCCACCGTCGCCGCAGGCTTTGGCGCAGCACAAGGTATTGCAGACACGGCTCTCAGTGCTCACGCAACAGTACTAGCGAAAAATCTGCAGAAAGCTGAACTGTTGGGCGTGCATGTCCAGATGGGGAAATTGCATATCGGGCTTGGGATGGTTGGGTATACATCTGGAACGGTGGCCGCCGCAATGAGCTTGTATAGCTCCCACAAAAATTGGTCAGACGCCGTACGCAATGGCAATAGCGATGCCCAAACCGGCGCCGCGATCAGTATGCTCGGCAACAGTGGTTTTCTCGCTAGCAACAGCTATGGCTTCGCTCAGTCCACTCAAGCCTTCAGGCATGTACTCGCCACTGAAGCTGGCTCCTCAGCCCGAACCGCCGCATGGGCTCTGGCAGGCACACGCCTCTCCACTGTATTTTTCCGCTTCAACGTAGCCGGGATCTTATTTACGGCATTAGAACTGTCCGGCAGTTGGTTCTACAACCGCAACAACCTCAGCCGCCATGATCGCTGGTTGCTCAGTACACCCTGGAGCCAGGATGCTGAACGACGTCGCTCACTTCCTCTAGGCAAGTACCTAAAAGAACTTCATGGCCATATTCAGGCCCCGCGCATGCAGATTGTTCCGTCGGATGATGATCCGAGCAACCCTAAACCCAGGCTCTTTCTACTGCACTTTCCAAAGCTGTCCGCCGATGATCTAGCCCTACCTATCGGCAGCTACGCCAGCGGAGCCTTGCTCAAAATTGGCGGCTATCAGATTGTTCGGGCCCAACACGGACGCGACTACAGCCCCGAACGATGGACACCTTTAAAGGAGAGACTGCAAGAAAGCTTTCAGCTTTATCAAGAAACACCGTTGATTCTGCGGCTGACAGATATTAGTGGACTGCTCACCTCTCCCACTCCAGGACGCTGCGACTTCATGCTGTCAATACTACTGGGCTATCGGACACAGGAAGGCCTGTACGAAGGCCATCCGTATGACGTGCGTTTTCAACTTACCGGTGAGAACGGCGACTTTCCCTCTGTCGACATTGAGCATCAGGGAGATGAGTGCCCTCACTTCGGTATCTACCCCGCGACCATGCCGTCGGGAAAAAACTGAGATGGCGAAAATAGCCCCTGAAGCACCGCCGGAGATTCATCACGCACCTCACGCGGGCATGCGAGAAACCTTCCCCACAGGGCAGATCGTATACCTCGCCCCATTACCACTGCCCACTGAACTACCTGCTCAGGATTACGGACACGCGGTCGGTGAAGTGAACGATACGTATCTGGACTTCGGCGTCGGGCTACCCGCAGTGTTCGCTTGGCAGATGGGTTTAGGAACACCGTTTTGGGCCATCTGGTTTTTTGGCTTGTTCGCATCGGCACTCGTCTGGCTGATGACCATCGCAGAAGGTAATGGCGCAGACATGGCCACAAAGCTTGCCTTGGACTACATGCCATACGGTTTTCAAGTAGGTTCATGGGCGGCAGCTGCCGCATTCACCCTCTACCTCTTCATCACCTTCAACCACCTCAACAAATACCACGAAGTCGTTCCCACCCGCTTCAACCGCCAACGCCGAGAAGTCTGCTTCGTACCCAGAGGCCAAACAGAACCCATCTTCGTCCCGTGGGAATCGCTATCAGCATGGGTCGTTCAGGCACAGTCAGTCACGCAGTACGGCATGGATATCCGCTACGCCATGGGCATCGGGTTTTATCATCCGCCCCACGATGAGCATTACAGCCTGGAGTTTTTCTGTGCCGGGTTTGATCTGGCGGTGTGCAACTGGGAGGCGATTCGCGCTTACATGGAATATGAGGTCCACACCCTGAAGGAAATCCAGGACCCGCTGGACCTGCAAAACCCTGGTGATCCGCCTCATGAAGGTCTGCATACGTTCTACAACGCAAGGGAGCGCATGCGTCGGCGGCGCAAGCATCGCGAGGTTGGGGTTTTCTATCCGTTCTGGTGGTACACCTACCACGTGCTGACCTTGTGGACTTTGCCCAACTACCTCACCGAATGGGAAATCCGCCGTATCAAAAGTATTGGTCGAGCCGTCATTCCGGAGGCGATGAAAAGCTGGTCAGAGCCACTGCCAGAGGAACAATGGGCCAAGCCCAGTGAAGAGCTACAGCGCCAGAGCAAGGCCGTCAAAGCTCTGCACGCGCGCAGGCCTGCTATGAATATCGCCGCGCGTTTTAGCGAAATACAGCAGGGGATATAGTGAGTTTACCGTCTCCGATCCATAACGCGCCTCATGCCGGAATGGTTGAAACATTTCCAACCGGTCAAGTCGTGTATCTGGCCCCTCTACCATTGCCCACCGAATTGCCCGCCCAGGATTACGGCCATGCCGTAGGTGACGTTAATAAAACCTACCTGGACTTCGGAGTTGGGCTACCCGCAGTGTTCGGCTGGCAAATGACATTGGGGGGTCCCTTCTGGGCCATATGGTTTTTCGGCCTTGTCGGACCTGCACTTGCTTGGTTACTGACAGTAATCGACGGCGAAGGCGTGGAGCTCGCAACAGAGTTCGCAATGCAGGTGATGCCTTATGGCTTTAAAGTCGGGAGCTGGGCCGCCGCTGCTACCCTCACCCTCTACCTCGCTATCACCTTCCACCACCTCGACAAATACCACGAAGTCATCCCCACCCGCTTCAACCGCCAACGCCGAGAAGTCTGCTTTGTCCCTGAAGGCCACACAGAGCCCATCTTCGTCCCCTGGGAATCGCTATCCGCCTGGGTCGTTCAGGCACAATCAGTCACGCAATACGGCATGGACATCCGCTATGCCATGGGCGTCGGCTTCTATCATCCGCCCCACGACGAGCATTACAGCCTGGAGTTTTTCTGTGCCGGGTTTGATCTGGCGGTGTGCAACTGGGAGGCGATTCGAGCGTACATGGAATATGAGGTTCACACCCTGAAGGAAATTCAGGACCCGCTGGACCTGCAAAACCCCGGCGATCCGCCCCACGAAGGTCTGCACACGTTTTACAACGCAAGAGCGCGCATGCGCCGTCGGCGCAAGAATCGCGAGGTTGGCTTTTTCTATCCGTTCTGGTGGTACACGTACCACGTGCTGACTTTGTGGACGTTGCCAAACTACCTCACCGAGTGGGAGATCCGCCGCATCAAAAGCATCGGCCGCGCCGTCATTCCGCAAGCGATGCAAAGCTGGTCTGAGCCACTGCCAGAGGAGCAATGGGCCAAGCCCAGTGAAAAGTTAAAACGCATGACCCAAGCGGTCAAAACGCTGCACAGGCAAAAGCCCGATCAACACATTGCAGCGCGGTTTACTGAGGTACAGCAGACGAAGCCCATGTAGGTGCTCAAAAGCACAGCGAGACAGCTATTGCGTTCTATCTGACACAACGCCATCGCGGCCGTCGTAAACTCCGACGGCTCCTACAACCCCACACTGCAGGAGCTGGACTCACAACTTTCGCGAGCTTCTACAAGTTGCCAGCTTCAGCTACCTTTGCCGCAATCGTCGCTGCACGATCAACACGCTCCAGCGAGCTCATCTGCGAACGGACTGTAAGTAACTGAGCGATATCCGGATGCTGTTCCAGAACGTCATCGCCCAGAAATCCGAAGACATTGGCGTACAACCAGATTTCCTGTTCGGTTTCGAAACCCTTATCGATGGCGGAGCGAGCAAGCCGATGAATATGTTCCAAACGCAGCTCAGGCGTGAGCTCTGCGCAATAGTCGGGAAAAAAGCGCTGCATGTGCTGGTAGAGCGCGCCCATGGACTTGTCAAAAGCCACGCCTTTAAGCGCCATCCATTGCGCGTCGCTTACCATAAATGGTTTGTCGTACTGCGGGATGTACTTGTCGCCGGGACGCTTGATTTGTGTCCACCCATTTCGGGGCGCGTTGCTGACGACAACCTGTTGGCAGGGGCCAAAAAGGTCCGGATCACGCTCTGCTGCAAATAACGCACGCGCTACTGCAGGGTCAGAGATGCGCAAATACATGTCTTCGCCTTGAGGGGGCTTGAAACAGGTCAGCCAGCGCATGTGCGCCAACAGTTCATCCCATGAACCATCGCTGATCAACAGATACCCCCACAACGCCTGAGTGTTGGCCAGAAACTGCAGAAGAACGGGGTCATCAGCATCATGCACGCGCACCAGACACGGTGAAAGCCGACTGATTTCAGCCCACCGGGTCCCGTGATAAAGCACGCTCACCTTAGGTGCTGGGTTCCACTGATACAGGCGTTTAAGCAGGTTTTTGACCTGAATGGCATCAAGCAGAAGCCCGACCGTCTGGTCCCAATGGAAATCGTCAGGCAGCCTGGATTGCACAGAGCGCTCGTCGTTCATGACAATTCCTTCCTGGCGTTAGCACACGCCTGGCAGAACGAAGTACCGCCTTCGATAGCCTTGAGTTGTACATCTGGAATCAAGGATGGATTCGCGGGCAATGCCACTTGGGGTATCAACGCCGCAGGTAAGCCAGGAGCTGCAGGCATTCCCGGCACTGGAACGCCGCCGAGCTGAATAGGCACGCTGCTGAAAATCCCCGCCGAACTGATACTTATCCAGTGACCACCTGCCTTGATCGTTGCGCCAAGTCCGGCATTGATCACCACATCCAGGTTTGAATGCAGATGCACCTGTGTGGCTGCGCTGACCAGATGATTGGACGCTTTGATGTGCTGATTACCGACTACCGTCAACGAGTCATCAGCCAGCACCTGGGTTTTGCGTGCCCCATGAGTGAGATGGTGTTCTTCGCCATGCAACTCATGGCTGGACAGCCCGGTGACGTTAACCTTGCGCTGGTTATCCACCTGAATCGACTGATCGTTGAGCACATGCTCGGACCAGTCGCGTTGGGCGCGGATGGAAATGGACTCGGCACCTTTGCGGTCTTCGATGCGCAGTTCGTTAAAACCTGCGCCGCCCGGACTGCTCTGGGTTTTGAGTACGGTCTGGGTGT
>NZ_UWFN01000094.1 GCF_900602065.1 Pseudomonas viridiflava
CAATGCGCGCAGGCTGCTCGGTGGTATAGCCGCGTGGCGCGGGCACCGGTGCGTCGAAGGAAAGCTTGAGCTCGATTCGATCACCCGGCAGGGCCGCGACGTCGAGCGTCTTGAGATTGGCGGCCTGGAGAACCGGCGACATCATCGCTATCCATAACGAAACGCCGATAATCGAGAGAATCCGGGTTATGATCAATTTCCGTTGTGCGGTGCTGTACATGCTTGGCCTTGCCCACTTCATGAGCGTTCTTTGAGGGCGATACTGCGCGGCCTTTCCAGCCAGGCCCCCTCTCCAT
>NZ_UWFN01000287.1 GCF_900602065.1 Pseudomonas viridiflava
GGCGAATACCGCCACTTCATGCTCAAGGAAATCCACGGGCAGCCCAAGGTCGTGCAGCGTACGCTTGAAGGTCGCCTCGGCCAGCAGCGGGTGCTGGTCCATGCCTTTGGTCAACAGGCCGCCGAGCTGTTCGCCAAGGTGCGCAACGTGCAGATCGTGGCATGAGGCACCAGCTACCACGCCGGTATGGTTGCGCGTTACTGGCCCGAAGGTCTGGCCGGGATTCCGTGTCAGGTCGAAGTCGCCAGCGAATTCCGCTACCGCAAGGTCGTGGTCCAGCCGGACACCCTGTTCGTTTCGATCTCCCAGTCCGGTGAAACCGCCGATACCC
>NZ_UWFN01000071.1 GCF_900602065.1 Pseudomonas viridiflava
CACTTGCTCTCCAGCGCTAGCATTCTCTATGGTGACCGCGAGATTTTTATGCGGGAACTTACCGACGAGATCGCTCATCCGTTCTATCCAGAGATTGCGGTTCTCAATCGGGGCGGCGCTTTGACGCTTGTCTCGGAGAGCAGCACGGTTAACGGTTATAGTCTTTTGGAGTCACCGACGCGTGGCGCTGAGGAAGCCATGACCGATGTCGATCCAACGGCTGCAGCCAAACAGGCGCGCGAGCTCTTGGAGCGTTATGTTGGGCTGCAGCCCCACGA
>NZ_UWFN01000292.1 GCF_900602065.1 Pseudomonas viridiflava
AAAGCGGCATTCTCAATCGCGCCGATGTCGAATTGATGGAAATCAGTGATGTGTATGCGTTTCTGGTCGGTGAGGCGTTCATGCGTGCTGAACATCCAGGTACGGAACAGCAGCGCCTGTTCTTCCCTGAGCGCGGAGCACCTGTAAGCGGCTCGACACTCGACTGACTGTTCCACACGTAGCAGGAGCCAGAGCGTTCGCATGTCAGACCCGATCATCGATATCTGTGTCGAAAAAGGACTGCAGGCCGAGCAGGATCTTCTGGCCGCTGTGTGTGCGGGCGAGGC
>NZ_UWFN01000182.1 GCF_900602065.1 Pseudomonas viridiflava
TTGTCCGACTCTCTGGAGATGGCGCGTTTCAGCAACAACCATTCAGCCACAACCGTGTTGGTGGCGGGCGTGCGCTTCATGGGCGAAACCGCCAAGATTCTCAACCCTGAAAAACGCGTGCTGATGCCGACGCTCGAAGCGACCTGCTCGCTGGATCTGGGCTGTCCGGTCGACGAGTTCTCAGCGTTTTGCGATCAGCATCCCGAGCGTACCGTAGTGGTCTATGCCAACACCTCTGCAGCGGTCAAGGCCCGGGCTGACTGGGTGGTGACCTCTGGCTGCGCGCTGGAGATCGTCG
>NZ_UWFN01000088.1 GCF_900602065.1 Pseudomonas viridiflava
TTCTCGATGCCTTCCATGAAACGCTACGAAAAATTCGCCGCCGACATCGCTGAAATGATCCGCAGCGGGATTCTGCCACCCGGCGAAAAAGTCCCCTCAGTGCGTGTGGCGAGCCGTACGTATTCGGTCAGTCCGACAACGGTTTTCAAGGCTTACTATTTGCTGGAGGACAAAGGACTCATTCAGGCGCGTGCCCGTTCGGGTTATTACGTGCGCGAGTACGGCCCACAGACCATGACCGAGCCCGAGCTGGTCAGGCATGTGAGCGAAGGGACGGAGGTCAGTGTCAGCGACCTGATCTTTTCGGTGCTGGCGTCGCTCAAGGATCCAGACACCGTTCCGTTCGGCTCGGCGTTTCCCAGCCCTCATCTTTATCCGTTGCCACGCCTGGCGAAATCCATGGGCATCGCCGCAAGAGCGCTCACCCCAT
>NZ_UWFN01000338.1 GCF_900602065.1 Pseudomonas viridiflava
AGTCAGTCCGTGGCGCTCCAGCAGGGGCCGGTCGGCACTGGCAATAAACACGCTCATTCGCGCCCCTCGAAAAAGCTGACGACATGACGGATACGCTTTTTGTCGGAGGCGTTCAGACGCGCACGCTGACGGTATTGCAGGTAAAAGCGCAGCCGCTGGGTGGCGGACAGGTGGTATTTGGCGACCTTGTCCAGGCACGCCAGGTCCTTGGTGATCCGGTAGCGCAGCATGAAGCTCCACCAGAAGGCCCCGTTGGGGCAATCGATGAAGAACAGCCGGGCCTGATCGTCCACCAGCAGGTTGCGCCACTTCAGGTCGTTATGGGTGAAGTGATGGTCGTGCATGATCCGCGTGTAGGATGCAAGTTGACGGCTGATACCATCCGCCCATTGCCTGTCGGACAACAGCGGATCCTTGCGCTGCGCCAGGGCAGACATGTCTTCGGTATTGGGC
>NZ_UWFN01000283.1 GCF_900602065.1 Pseudomonas viridiflava
AGCAGATTGTGATAATCGACGCCCGACGGGCAGGTGGTCTCGCAGTTGCGGCAGCTCAGGCAACGGTCCAAGTGCAACTGGGTTTTCTCGGTGACTTCATTGCCTTCCAGCACCTGCTTGATCAGATAGATCCGTCCTCGTGGACCGTCCAGCTCATCGCCCAGCAACTGGTAGGTCGGGCAGGTGGCGTTGCAGAAACCGCAGTGCACGCAACTGCGCAGAATACGTTCGGCTTCTTCGGCGCGGGGCAGTTGTCTGGCCTGTTCGCTCAGGGTGGTCTGCATGGTTCAGAGCTCCGCGTACAGTCGGCCGGGGTTGAAGATCCCTTGCGGGTCCAGCCTGGCTTTGAGTTGATGGTGGTAGCGCAGCAGCGGCGTGGCCAAGGGCTGGAACGGGCAG
>NZ_UWFN01000029.1 GCF_900602065.1 Pseudomonas viridiflava
GGCCGGGCTGAATACTTTGCAGGCATGGGAGCCGGAACCGGCGCCACCGGCCAGTACAACGCAACTCACAAGCGCCAGGGCAACGATCTTCATGGCAAAACTCCTTCTTCATAAAAAGATGTCCACCCACTAATGACCGCTGAAGCTTGCCGTGGTTGCCGCAAAAGCCTCAACCCGGCTTACGGACAGCCTGGCAACCCCGTTGCCTTGGGCATGAATTCGTAACGATCCCATACCTCCTGGCCGCCGCGCTTGTAGATCACCGGCACTGTCTCGGCCTGCCAGCCCGC
>NZ_UWFN01000355.1 GCF_900602065.1 Pseudomonas viridiflava
GCCCGGGCGAGCGTTATGGCGAACTGCGCCGCATCGAGAACCGCTACAACGGTTCCGTGAACCAGTATTTCCTGTGCGACCGTGGCCGCTTCGGCTATGGCTACGTCAACCGCAAGGATCGTCCTCGCCAGCCACTGCTCGCCAACGGTCAGGTCAAACTGAGCCTGGACGAAGCACTGGACAAGGCGGCCGATTTGCTGCGCGGGCGCAACATCGTGGGCATCGCCTCGCCAACCGATCTTCTCGATAGCAACCGTGCCCTGCGCGAACGGCGGGGCGGGGCCCACCCCTCAAGCGGGAGCTAGGCCCGTGAGGTGT
>NZ_UWFN01000084.1 GCF_900602065.1 Pseudomonas viridiflava
ACGCCAATACCGGCCCAGCCGAATCGTTCGAAGAACACCGAGGCGTGACGCCGAAGTAACAGCAACAGGGTCATGCGTGCAAATCCATGATTCAGGTTCCCTTCCAGACGGGTCGGCAACGACGACCCGCAATCCACAGCATGCCCTTCAAACCACTCGGGTGGTTTCACTCTGTAACGTTTTTGAATGCATCAGCCGGGCGACGACGACACCCGCAAGCGCGCCGGCCAGGTGCGACTCGAATGAAATGCCCGGCATGGGAACGAATCCATAGATCAG
>NZ_UWFN01000005.1 GCF_900602065.1 Pseudomonas viridiflava
GAATGGGGCTTCACCGCGATTTTTGCCGTTGAGTACATTCTGCGTCTGTACTGCTCGCCGCGACCGCTCAAGTACGCGTTCAGCTTCTACGGGCTGGTAGACCTGCTGGCCATCGTGCCGGGCGTGCTGGCGATCTATTACAGCGATGCGCAGTACCTGCTGATCGTGCGGATCGTCCGCATGCTGCGAATCTTCAGGGTCTTGAAGCTCGGTACGTACCTGCGTCAGGCCAACTACCTGCTGGCGGCGTTGCGCGGCAGCAAACAGAAGATCATCGTGTTTCTGGTGACGGTTTCGACGCTGGTCACAGTATTCGGCACCCTGATGTATGTGATCGAAGGCCCGGAACACGGCTTTACCAGCGTTCCCAAGAGCATCTACTGGGCTATCGTCACCCTGACGACCGTAGGCTTCGGCGATATCGTGCCCAAGACGCCGGTCGGTCAGATGCTCTCTTCGCTGGTGATGAT
>NZ_UWFN01000042.1 GCF_900602065.1 Pseudomonas viridiflava
GTGCCGGCCCGTTGCCGAACTGCTGACTCAGCACGACCCGCCCGGCATCCTCTTCAATCACCGGCAAGGCGTTGATCAGGCGTTGCGGATCGAAGGCCAGCAGCAGGGTTCCACAGACCGGCTGTCCAGGATCGGGAGCGCACAGGCGCTGCGCTGTAGATCAGCCAGCGGTCGCCGGTCTTGCGCGCCTCGGGGGCAACCGTTTCGCCTCGCGCAGCCTTGTTCAGCATGTCGAGGGTGGCATAGGTCACAGGCAGTGGCCCGGTCGGGTCCACGTCGGCAAGGCCTTTGGGGC
>NZ_UWFN01000123.1 GCF_900602065.1 Pseudomonas viridiflava
CGTCTCCATGCCGCGAGCGCTTGAAACATCCGAGATCCCAAGCATTATCGAGCAATACCGACACGCCGCCGCATGCGCAAAACGTGCAGGCTTTGATGGTGTGGAAGTGCACTCTGCCAATAGCTATCTGCTTGATCAGTTCCTGCGCGACTCCACCAATCAGCGAACCGACCAATATGGTGGTTCGATTGAGAATCGCACACGACTCACGTTGGAAGTCACCGCTGCAGTCGTCGAGATCTGGGGGCATGACCGCGTTGGCATTCGCCTCTCTCCCGTGACGCCAGATGCAGGCAACACGCCCTTGGACAGCCAGGTGATGCACACCTATGGCTATCTGATCGAGCAACTGAATTGCTTCCAGCTCGCCTATATGCATTTTGTCGAGGGCGCTACCGCGACGTCACGCACAGTTCCCGAAAACGTTGATCTCGATGCGTTACGTGCACGCTTCAAAGGACCCTACATC
>NZ_UWFN01000380.1 GCF_900602065.1 Pseudomonas viridiflava
ACACGTAGCGCCACGGTTTGAACACCACGCCATAGATGGGCGTAGTAATTGCCTCGTCATACAGCGAAGTCCGCGGGCCGCTGCCATAGGCGTAGCCCTGAACGCGCAGTTGCTGACGACGCAGCCCCGCCGTCACCAACAGACGATCGTCGAAGAAGCCCAGCGTGTCGGAGAACGCTGCGCTGCGCATGCGGCTCTTGCCGGTGATGCCGGGGTCGTTCAGGTCGCCGGCGGTGATACCGGTCAGCGCAGGACGCGTGGTGGACACCGGATCGTAT
>NZ_UWFN01000321.1 GCF_900602065.1 Pseudomonas viridiflava
GCGCTCACCGACAGCAGGGAGGCGTAGAAAAATATCCAGTCATAACCCTGACCCAGCGCGATGGCCCCCATCACCGGGCCGGCAATCGCCAGCGCCAGATGAAAGAACACCGCGTAGGCACTCAAACCTGCGCCTCGACTGGGCGTCGGCACACTCTTGATCGCTTCGACGCCCAGCGCCGGGTAGACCAGAGACAGACCGATACCGGTCAATCCCGCGCCAGCCAACGCGAAGCCGCTGCTCGGAGCAAGCCACAGTAATACCAGTCCACAAGTTTCCACCGCCATGCAGAGTATGGC
>NZ_UWFN01000294.1 GCF_900602065.1 Pseudomonas viridiflava
GACCATAGTCGTACCAATGAAAAGCCAGGTAGTCGATGCGCGGGTCGCGATTCTGATTCATCGATCGATACGCGGCATAAAAGGCGTCAAGCCACACCACCGGGTCGCCGTAACCCGACATGGTTCCCCAGTTCATGGCCGGGCCTACCAGCTTCACACCTGTCTGCGCCGCGATCTGTTCCAGCCTTGGCCAGAAGCGCGCAGCGGCCTCGGGCGTCATGTTGGCCTGGCCTAGCAGGTTGGTCTCGTTCCGGACCAGCCGGAACCGAATCGCTGGGCGTGCCCACAGATACCGATGCA
>NZ_UWFN01000075.1 GCF_900602065.1 Pseudomonas viridiflava
GGGCAAGGGCTTTCATATCATCCAGTCGATGATCGCCATCGGCTCCGGGGGCGCGGCGGGCAAAGGTTGGACCCACGGCACGCAGACGCACCTGGAGTTCATCCCCGAGCGCACCACCGATTTCATTTTCGCCGTCTTCTCCGAGGAATTCGGCCTCACCGGCAATCTGGTGCTGATGGTGCTGTACCTGCTGCTGATCTGGCGTGGACTTTCCATCGCCCTCAATGCATCCACTTTCTTTACGCGCCTGCTGGCGGGCGCCATTACGATGATTTACT
>NZ_UWFN01000074.1 GCF_900602065.1 Pseudomonas viridiflava
GTGCTGTACCTGACAGTATTCGCCGCGATGAAACTGCACACGCTGCTCGACCCGACCCTGGGCTTCGGGCTATTGGTAGCGATCACAGCGTTCTCGGCCGTGCTGGCCCTGACCCAGAATTCGCTGGCGCTGGCCTGCGCAGGCGCACTGGGCGGGTTTGCCGCGCCGCTGCTCGCCTCGACCGGGCAAGGCAGCCATGTGTCGCTCTTCAGCTACTTCGCCTTGCTCAACGCCGGTATCTTCGCCATCGCCTGGTTCCGGGCCTGGCGCATGCTTAACCTGATCGGTTTTTTCGGCACCTTCGGCATCGGCTTTGCGTGGGGTATCAAGGCGTACACGCCGGAGCTGTTCTGGAGCACCGAACCATTCCTGATCCTGTTTTTCCTGATGTACCTGGCCATCGGCCTGCTGTTTGCGCGGCGCAAGCTTCAGGAGCAGGCAGGCGGGCCACAGGATGACAGC
>NZ_UWFN01000230.1 GCF_900602065.1 Pseudomonas viridiflava
GATTAGAGCACTTGTACCCCGTCGGGCGCGGTATTATGCCTGCTTTGTCCGCAGGCATGAAAAGGCGCTCTGTCGGAAGTTCGGATTGAGGGATGTGCATGTCGCCTTGGCTGACAGTCGTGGGAATCGGAGAAGACGGTTACAAAGGCCTGGGCAGGAACGCCCGGCATGCTCTGCTGCACGCCGATCAGGTGTTCGGCGGGCCACGCCAGCTGGCCTTGCTGCCGCCCTGCATCCGCGCGGAACGTCGTACATGGCCGAGTCCTTTTTCGCTCAATCCCGTTCTGGAACAGCGCGGCGCCGAAGTCTGCGTGCTGGCCAGCGG
>NZ_UWFN01000072.1 GCF_900602065.1 Pseudomonas viridiflava
AGTTCCTGGCGTCGCTGCGCCGCGTTCAACTCACTGCGTTGATTGGAGATCTGCTGGCTGGCGATGACGGCCAGCACCTGACCTTTTTTGACGCTCTGGCCCAGGTCGACCTTGACCGATTCGACGACGCCGCCGACCCGAGGCACTACGTGGGCGGTGCGGTCTTCATCAAAGCGGATTACGCCGGGAAAGGTGACTGACGTGCTCATTGGTCGGGGCTCGGCGGCGACCAGTTCAATGCCGGCGGCCTTGATCTGTTCGGCACTGAGCTCAAGGTGGCCTTCTTC
>NZ_UWFN01000114.1 GCF_900602065.1 Pseudomonas viridiflava
GTCCCACTTGGCAATGGCGATGGTGCCGATGCCGTTACCGATCAGATTGGTAACTGCACGCGCCTCGTTCAGAAAGCGGGCGACGCCCAGCAGCAGTACCAGACCGACCAACGGAATTTCCGGGATCACCGACAGCGTCGCGGCCAGCGTCACGAAGCCCGCCCCGGCCACACCCGCCGATCCTTTCGAGGTCAGTAACAGCACTCCAGGCACGACCAGTTGATCCGCCAGGGTCAGCGGCGTGTTGGTGGCCTGAGCCACGAAGATCGCCGCCATGGTGAGGTAAATGCAGGTACCGTCCGAATTGAACGTGTAACCGGTTGGCAGCACCATCCCGACGACTG
>NZ_UWFN01000068.1 GCF_900602065.1 Pseudomonas viridiflava
CAGCCGATTTATCCTTTATTCGAAGACCTTTAATCTGGCCTCAAGTTGAACGACGCCACTTACTACTTACCTACTTCGATAAAGGATTCCACCATGACTAACGCCACTTACAACCGCCTGAACAAAGACGACGCCGTAGTTCTGCTGGTCGACCACCAGACTGGTTTGATCTCGCTGGTACAGGACTTCACCCCGAACGAGTTCAAGAACAACGTACTGGCGCTGGCTGATGTGGCCAAGTTCTTCGAACTGCCAACCATCCTGACCACCAGCTTCGAACAAGGTCCTAACGGCCCGCTGGTACCAGAGCTCAAAGAGATGTTCCCGGATGCTCCTTACATCGCTCGCCCTGGTCAGATCAACGCTTGGGACAACGAAGATTTCGTCAAAGCGATCAAGGC
>NZ_UWFN01000232.1 GCF_900602065.1 Pseudomonas viridiflava
GTCCGAGATAGACCGCATCGTTGGCAGCGTTCCGGGCGGCGCTGCCAACGTGCAGGAAATCTACCCGCTGGCGCCCCTTCAGGAAGGCATTCTGTACCACAACCTGACGGCTGAGCAGGATGATCCTTACCTGCTGCAATTGCGTTTGAACTTCGACAGCATGGCTCGTCTGCAGAGCGTTGCCGCAGGCTTGCGCAAAGTCATCGCCCGCCAGGACAGCCTGCGCACCGCCGTGATCTGGGAAGGCCTGGAAGCGCCGCAGCAAGTAGTCTGGCGGCATGCCGAACTGTCAGTCGAGGAAGTCTCTGACCTTGCACATCCGGCCCCGATGGACCTGGGCCGTGCGCCACTAATACGGCTGGATTACAACCGTGACCCGTCGCGGGAAAGCATTTCTGCCACGCTGCTGTTTCATCA
>NZ_UWFN01000185.1 GCF_900602065.1 Pseudomonas viridiflava
CGACATCCCCATCTGCGTTCTCAGCGCCCGCAGCTCCGTGAACGACCGCATTGCCGGGCTCGAATCCGGAGCCGACGACTACCTCACCAAACCGTTCGTCCTCGCCGAGCTGGTCGCCCGAATCAACGCGATGTTGCGTCGGCGCGGAAGCACCCCCGCGTCCGGACCGGCCACCACGGCCTCCACGATCGGGCCGCTCACCATCGACGTGCCGGGGTATCAGGCGTCCCTGTCCGGCCGTCCGCTCGATCTGACGAAGCGCGAATTCGAGTTGCTGGCGGTC
>NZ_UWFN01000117.1 GCF_900602065.1 Pseudomonas viridiflava
CCCCAACACCACTCGGCGCTCGGTATTGTCCATGCGGCTCCAGCGCGTGATCTCAGCCACAGTGCGCTGGCAGCCGGTGCAAATGTCGTCATCATCCAGCGCGCAAATGCTCACGCACGGCGAGGCGACGGGGCGTTCGCTCGGGTTCATTCTTCCTGCTCAGCCAAGTCGCGCGCATAGCGCTGTGAGTTGTGCACATAGTGCGCAGCACTGGCTTCCAGCATGCGCTTTTGCGCATCGGTCAGCTCACGCACGATCTTGCCCGGCGAGCCCATCAC
>NZ_UWFN01000256.1 GCF_900602065.1 Pseudomonas viridiflava
GTATAGCGGTTGGCGTGATCGTCGTGGCAGGAGCTCTGGCGACGGCTGGCGCCTGGTACACCGGTACTAAACTGGAAGGCGCGTTGAACGACTCCATCAGCCCGGCCAACCAGGAACTGGCGAAGTCGTTCAAGGGCACCGACACCAGCGTCAAGCTCGAAATGCTCTCCCTTGAGCGCCATTTCTTCAGCAGCACCGCGCACTACCGCGTCGATATCCAGAACCTGTCCGATAGCACCCAGGGCGGGCAGTTCCTGTTCGTCGATCACATCCAGCACGGGCCGATCCCGCTCTCCCGACTGAAGACCCTGAACCTGCTGCCGGTGATGGCGCTGAGC
>NZ_UWFN01000205.1 GCF_900602065.1 Pseudomonas viridiflava
GCATTAATTATATTTAATGCCCTGCTCCTTTGATCAGTCGGCATCATGTCCGGCCCTGATTCCATGGCTATCCACATTTGCATGGACATCACGCAACACCCGACTAACATCGCGATCTGGACGGAACACTCGACATGAAAAAGCGTATTTGTCTGCTCATGCTGCTGCTTGCCTCGAAAGGGGTAATGGCCGGACCAACGCTGGACGAACAGAATATCGTTTCCTATATCGATAGCCGCAGTGCAGAACAGATAGCGCTACTTGAGCAACTGGTGAACATCAACAGCGGCACCGACAACGCCGAGGG
>NZ_UWFN01000171.1 GCF_900602065.1 Pseudomonas viridiflava
ATGTAGGGCTGATCGTCACGCTGGTCGATGCCTGCCATGCCACGCTGCAGGAGCGTCTGCACCCCGAGTGGCTGGCGCAGGTCGCCGCCGCTGACAGGCTGCTGCTGAGCAAGACCGATCTGGTCGATGAGCCTGCTCTCGATGCACTGCGTCTGCATCTGCAGGCGCTCAATTTCTCCGCACCCTTGCTGGACACCGCAGAGGTTCACAGCGGCGATCAGTTGCTGCTGGGGCAGGGCGTCAGCAAGAAGGCGCTGGAAAATGCCATCAACAACCTGCGTGGCGGCGGGGCGGTCAACGACCCCAACGTCGAAGAGTCGCGTCAGGCGCTGGACAAGTACACCGTTGACCTGACCGAGCGCGCCGAAGAAGGC
>NZ_UWFN01000363.1 GCF_900602065.1 Pseudomonas viridiflava
GTCGTGTGCCGGTGACCGCCATGATCGATGTCGCCGCAGCGCCGGGTGCATCGGGTACACCGCCGGTTGCCACGCTGTTCCTCAATGACTACCTGATCGGCGCCATGCAACTGAATGCCGATGGCCGCAAGGAGCGCATCGAAGCGCGCATTCCGCAGTACGCGTTGGCGGCACAGAACACGATTCGCGTGTCCTTCCAGCGTCAGCCGGTCAGCAATCAGTGCCTGGAGACGCCACAGGCGTTCCCGATTTCGGTATTGCCGACCAGCCATGTGGTC
>NZ_UWFN01000065.1 GCF_900602065.1 Pseudomonas viridiflava
GGTGGTGCTTTGATTGGCGACCAAAGGCTCGGCGCAGCTGTTGGGCCGCACTGATATAGGTGAACTGGCGGTGGGCAAACAGGCTGATCTGGCATTTTTCAAACTCGATGAACTGCGCTTCTCCGGCAGCCACGATCCGCTTTCAGCGCTGTTGCTGTGCGGGGCAGACCGTGCCGATCGAGTGATGGTTGGCGGTCAGTGGCGAGTGATTGACGGACAGGTTGAAGGCCTGGATATAAAGCAGCTGATTGCCGACCACAGCCAGGCTGCGCGAGAGTTGATTCAGGGCTGACAGTGCGCAGCGAGAGTTGAACGTGCCATGCCCATGCTCCGCGCTCATCGTTATACACAAGTCCGCAAGACGCGCAAAACGGGGGGCAAAACGAAAGTGACTGACTGAATGCATAACCCG
>NZ_UWFN01000323.1 GCF_900602065.1 Pseudomonas viridiflava
GTCATGTGTATGGCCTGATCCACGTCCTCGGCAACCACCGGGCCGATGCACAGGCCGCGACCGAACGGACGCATCAGGGCGAAGGCCTTCAGCTGGCTGTCGCGCTCGATGCCCACTGCGTGTTCGAGGTTATCGAGTACGTCGTTCATAACCGTCGAGCGGTCCATGCCCGTGCCCGCATTGGCCAGCTCAATGACGCGCGCATGGTCGGTCTCGGTCAGGGCGCGGCAATGTTCGCCAGCCTTCAGGGCGGTCGGCGCTGGCAACTGTGCCTGGCCCTGGCGCTGCTGAACTTCACCGAAGCTGACGAA
>NZ_UWFN01000081.1 GCF_900602065.1 Pseudomonas viridiflava
GGTACCTGCCTGAGGCCCTGCGATGCCAGGGCTCACCACCATCTGTGGATAAGTCTGGGCGAAGCGCACGCTCGGGTGTTTATCCACAAGCCGCTTGAGCCGCTCGTTGAAGGCACGCCCGACTGCGTATTGCCCACCGGAAGAGGTGCGGAACTGCGCGGTAAGGACCACGCCGTTGAGGTCCATGCGATCCACACCGAACACTCCCAGAGGACCTTGCAGGTTGTTCTTGAGCAGAACATCTTCGGTGATCGAGTGCCCGACTTCACGGATCAGCGACAGCGCGTCATCGATGTCCGAGTCGTAGGTGAACTGCACCGAGAAGAACGCGTAGGCAAGCTGGCGGGACTGGTTGGTGACG
>NZ_UWFN01000060.1 GCF_900602065.1 Pseudomonas viridiflava
TTCCGGTACTCGAACAGTTCATTCTGGTTCGGGTCGGCATGTCCATTGGTTTTCTCTGGACATTCCTGTTGGTCCTGGCGACATCGATGCTGGGACTTTTCGTGATGCGCGTGGCAGGTTTTGCAACGGCCCTGCGTGCCCGTGAAAGCCTGTCCCGCGGCGAGCTGCCTGCCCAGCAGATGCTTGAAGGCCTAATGGTTGCGGTAGGCGGTGGCCTGCTGCTGTTGCCAGGCTTCATCAGTGACATCCTGGGCGTGATCTGTCTGCTCCCTGTCACTCGAGGGTTGCTGATTAGCAAGGTCCGTCAGCACGACGA
>NZ_UWFN01000365.1 GCF_900602065.1 Pseudomonas viridiflava
GGGTTTCGCCACGGGTGAACAGTGCCGAACCGTGAGTCTTCGGCAGAACGCCGACTTCGATGTTCAGAGGACGAACGGTGCGGGTGTCACGGCCATCGATACGCGGCTTGCCGTTGACGATGTTGTCGCGAACGGTACGGTATTCGATTTCACCGAAAGCGGCTTTGACTTCGCTGGCAGACGGGCTGCCTTCTTCGACAGCCAGCTTGGCAACGATCTGCTCACGCAGCTCGCCCAGACGCGCGTAACGGTCGGCCTTGATGGTGATGGTGTAGGCC
>NZ_UWFN01000089.1 GCF_900602065.1 Pseudomonas viridiflava
GAGCAGTCATCATCCTTCTCCTTGAACTCAATGCGGGGTGTTACGCCCCGATGACGTTTTGACCACAGACGCGCAATACCTGGCCGCTGACCGAGCCGCTGCCCGGTTGGCTAAACCAGGCCACGGCTTCGGCGACGTCTTGCGGCAGACCGCCCTGACCGAGTGAGCTCATGCGTCGACCGGCTTCACGCAGGGTGAAGGGCATCTGGGCGGTCATTCGGGTTTCGATGAAGCCCGGTGCAACGGCATTGATGCTGATGCCGCGTGCCTTGAGTCCGGGTGCCATCGCGCGGGCGTAGCCGATCAGACCGGCCTTGCTCGTGGTGTAGTTGGTCTGTCCG
>NZ_UWFN01000058.1 GCF_900602065.1 Pseudomonas viridiflava
TCTTCGGCGGCTTCCCACAGCAGGCGACGGCTTTCATCGGCGCCGACCATCCACAGGTCCAGTTGAAACACCGGCGCCCCGCTCGCCCGCTCGAGAATCATCGGGTCGAGAAAGTCCGGGCCACACTTGAAGACCCGTACCTTGCGCCCCTGATTACGGTGCAGGCGTGCCAGTGCTGCGGTGACGGTGGTCTTGCCCTGACCGGAGGCCGGTGCAGCGATCAGTACTGCCGGGCAATCCCTTGGGGTTCTCATGACCGGATGCTCATAACGGAATGGCTCACAGTTCAATAC
>NZ_UWFN01000092.1 GCF_900602065.1 Pseudomonas viridiflava
GGCTCACCCATCTGCTCGAAGCGCAGGCAGGCCGCCTGCAACAGATGCGTACGCCCTACCCCGTCCTTGCCCCACAGATAGATGAGGCTTTCCGTCCACCCGGCGTCGGCTTCGCACAGCCGCTCGACATAGCCGAGTGCAGCGGCATTGGCGCCTGGATAGTAATTGACGAAAGTGGCGTCATCACGCAGACGCACACTCAGGGGCAGCTGAATCGGTTTCATGCTGACGAACGGTTCATGCGAACCGCCAAGGGCCTCTGTGTAAAGTGCGCAAAGTTTATACCCGTGACGCTGGTCGCACAATGCGACAGACCCCAAGCAAAATCAAAGGGTTGCGACAGGCTGTGTAAAGCGATGAGGCGTTTGAGGTATCTGCGACCCTTTCACGGACCTGGCCTGCGTCCGTGAAAGGGTCGCTTGATCAGCGGCTTGGAGGGCCTACAGATCAGGGTCTTCGGCCCCGGCGTAGATCTGCGAGTCCTTGTAGA
>NZ_UWFN01000352.1 GCF_900602065.1 Pseudomonas viridiflava
CAAACACATACGCAGCCTGGGCGTATCGCTGTCCATCGACGACTTCGGGACCGGTTATTCGTCACTCGCTTACCTGAAACGGCTGCCGCTGGACACGCTGAAAATCGATCGCTCCTTCATCATCGACATTCCAAAGTCGCCCCAGGACATGGAGATCGTCCAGGCGATCATTGTCATGGCCCACACCCTGCACCTCAAGGTGGTGACTGAAGGTGTCGAAACGCCCGCACAGCTGGAATTCCTGAGTCAGTTCGGCAGTGATTATGTGCAGGGCTACCTGTTCAGCAAGCCCCAGCC
>NZ_UWFN01000082.1 GCF_900602065.1 Pseudomonas viridiflava
ATATCACGTTTAGTTAACTCGTCTCTGCCTGACCGGCGTCGAACCGCAATGCAAGTATCACCAGGGGGACGTAGGCGACAATGACCCCCACGATCCCTTCTGCATTCATCAACACGACCCACAGGGCCACAGGAAGCAGCCAGCAGACGTTGAACAGGCCCACGGCCAGCGTGACGGGAAGATGCCCGCCAAGCCGACGTGACGCAAACTGGTAGGCGTGGCTGCGATGTGCTTCATACACCTTTTCCCGGCGTATCAGGCGGCGCAGAAGCGTAACCGTCGCGTCCACGACAAACACTCCCAACAGGATCAGCCATGCCCAGAATAGCTGAGGTGAGGACCAGGCTGCCTGAACAGAAAGTATTCCCAAGGC
>NZ_UWFN01000069.1 GCF_900602065.1 Pseudomonas viridiflava
CCTCCGAACGCCAACAACGACTTGATCCGCAAAGGCTGCGGAAAGCTCGGCTACAGCTGGCACGTGATCCCGCGCTATGTGCGCGGCGGCTTCAACCTGGGTGATTACGGCATGGGTTGCCCGGTCAACGCCAAGCAGTCGATGCTGGTCACGGCGATCCCGGCGGCGCTGGAACTGGGCGCGACCCTGCTCACGCGCGCCCGCGCCGAGCGGCTGGTGATCAAAGGAGACCAGGTGACGCAGCTCGATTGCGTGGCGCTGGACGCCGCCGGCCTGGCGCCAACCGGGCGCCGCATCACCTTGCGCGCCAAACACTTCGTGCTGTCCGGCGGGGCCATCAACACGCCTGCGC
>NZ_UWFN01000083.1 GCF_900602065.1 Pseudomonas viridiflava
GGGCCGCAGTGATCCGAAAGACATCGCTCCACAGTATTTCAGCGACCTGATGACCGCGCTCAAGAAGTGCGCGACCCGTCGCACCCACACCAACGTACTTCAGCACCTGGCTGGCTACCTCAAGCAGACCATCGGCGCCGAAGACAAACAGGAAATCCAGCAGTTGATCGGCCAGTACCATCAGGGGATCGTGCCCTTGATCGTGCCGCTGACCCTGCTCAAACACCATTTCCGCCAACACCCGGATCCGTATGTGGCGCTGCAGGTGTACATGCAGCCGCATCCGGAAAACCTCAGCCTGCGTAATGCGATTTGACTATGAATGA
>NZ_UWFN01000053.1 GCF_900602065.1 Pseudomonas viridiflava
AGCAGGGCCTGCGTGTCGGTGAACCCGAGTTGCAGCAATTGATGCGGGTCACTGAATACACCATCGTCGCCGGTAATCAGAGACCGTCGAGCCAACAGCCCATTCCGGTTACTTCGTCGTTGCTGTTGCGCCTCAAGGGCAAGTCCTTGAACAAGGGGGCGTCCATTTCGCAGGTGCTGATCCACTTCGATTCGGGCGACAGCAAGAGTCTGAAGAAGCCCGCTTACGACGAGCCTTCACGCACCCTGACGCTTTACTACCCGCTGGCCCAATACCGGATTCTTGTGGATTTGCTGCGCGACGAAAAGGTGTATTGCC
>NZ_UWFN01000384.1 GCF_900602065.1 Pseudomonas viridiflava
GGTGGACGAGTTCCACGACGGGCCGGTCGCCGGCGGCGCGCCCTTCAATGTGGCTCGCTCGCTGGCGGCGCTGGGCGTGCCGGTGCGTTTTGTCGGGCATACCTTGGCCGACGCCATACCCCTGCACGCTGATCGCGCAGCCGCCCGTGCCGAACTGGGCTTGCCTGACGGCCCGCTCGTGGCATTGATGCCGGGCAGTCGTGGCGGCGAGGTCGGCCGCCTGGCCAGTGTGTTTTTCGATGCTGCCGAGCGCCTGCAAGCCTTGAAGCCCGGCGTGCGCTTCGTGTTGCCCTGTGCGAGCCCGCAACGCCGTGCGCAGATC
>NZ_UWFN01000374.1 GCF_900602065.1 Pseudomonas viridiflava
ACGTGAATCTCGAATTCACGATGATGCTTCCAGCACGCCAGCGCGTAGGAATAGTCGTGCTCGTACAAGCGAAAACACTGGTCAGGCTAGGGCAGAATGCCTTCCAGCACGGCGGGACGCTGCTCGAAAAGAGCGGCTCGGCTGTCAGGCATTGCAGGCGCCTTTTATCGTTATGGGTGCTTCGTGCAGGCATCAACATACGCCTGCCTGATCCACTCTCGCTAGCGGTGATACCGACCGGCACTGATACTTTTTTGATTTCGGACGACCGGAGGACATTCGGTTAAAAAAGTATCGGAATGGCATCCGCAGTGCGTTTGTCCGGATTCGGTTTGGCTGCTGTAATCGGGTCTCAGC
>NZ_UWFN01000052.1 GCF_900602065.1 Pseudomonas viridiflava
GTATGTTTTTTGATCAGCTTCGGCGGCGCAGACTCAGCCAGGCGTCGATGCTGTAAATCGCAAGACCCGCCCAAATGCAGGCGAAGGTGACGATGGTGCTGGCGTTCATGTGCTCGTCGTAAAGCAGCACGGCCAGCAACAGGACCAGTGTCGGTGCCAGATATTGGAGAAAGCCCAGCGTG
Organism: Pseudomonas viridiflava; assembly: GCF_900602065.1. Lineage (GTDB taxonomy): Bacteria > Pseudomonadota > Gammaproteobacteria > Pseudomonadales > Pseudomonadaceae > Aquipseudomonas. The sequence continues at coordinate 183 of NZ_UWFN01000052.1, forward strand.
GTGTAAGGCAGATGTCGGGCTGCGGCGTTGAAGCACACCAGCGGGATCAGCGTGACCGGGCCTGCGGCTGCCAGCCAGATGGCCTGAGAGGTGGTCCAGAACTCGGCCTGCGCACTCAGCGCGCCAGGATTGAGCGCCAGCTAGATCAGTGCCAGCGGCACCAGCATCCAGGTTTCCACTACCAGCCCGGGCAGGGCTGCGACCGGGGCTTTCTTGCGGATCAGCCC
>NZ_UWFN01000080.1 GCF_900602065.1 Pseudomonas viridiflava
GATTACACGCGCCGGGATCGCCGGATCGCCGAGGGTTATGCCAGCGAGTCATCCGCAGAACGGTTATTGAGCTTTTTGGGGCAGGGGATCTCGTTGCTCAACGCCGTGACCCGTACCGAACTGGCTCGTCGCTGGTTTTCCACGGTGACAGAGCAGACCGAGTTGCACTGGCAGGAACTCGGCTACATGACTTATTTGGCGGCCGCCGCAAAACTGCGAATACTGCCGATCCCCTATGCGCTGCATCATGCGTTGGACAAGGACGCGCAGACACGTCTGGGCGGTGCCGTCTCGGGCGCGGTCAAGCATATCGACCCCAAGGCCCGCGCCGCGCGTGAAGCATTCGCCCACACCCTGATATCGGCAATGGACGAGGCGTCCG
>NZ_UWFN01000091.1 GCF_900602065.1 Pseudomonas viridiflava
ATCCCGAACTCAGTAGTGAAACGATGTATCGCCGATGGTAGTGTGGGGTTTCCCCATGTGAGAGTAGGTCATCGTCAAGATTAAATTCCAGAACCCCTGATCGCTTACGCGTTCAGGGGTTTTGTTTATGCGCGAAGAAAAAGCTTCGCCACCCCGAAACTTCGCTTCGCAGTCTTCGGCAGTTCCTATAGGTCCTATGTTGTCGCCGTGTCTCCATGCGCACGATGTAGCTTTTGCTATCGCTGAATTAACGATGAGTCGTTTCTATGCATCTTCGTCCTGCGTGGCTATGATGCGAGCCTTATTGCATGGCGATCTCTAAATGCTGACGTTGTTGAAGCTCCTTGAGGATGGGAAATTTCATTCTGGGCAGGCTCTGGGCGAGGCTCTCGGGGTAAGTCGTACTTCTGTGTGGAAGCAGCTGCAGCTGTTGGAGTCTGAGCTGCATATTGGCGTCCATAAGGTCAGAGGCCGCGGATATAAGCTCGAGAGTCCTTTATCTCTTTTGCAGGGTAGTGAGATATCCGCGGTGGCCGGGGATGCAAGTGGCTGGCCGGTTATTGTCTACGATTCGATAGGGTCAACCAATGCGGCTGCGATGAAGCTGATTGCGGAGAGCGTCCCTACGCCTTTTGTCGTGATGGCCGAGCGCCAGACTGCTGGGCGTGGTCGCAGAGGCCGAAAGTGGGTAAGTCCATTTGGCGAGAACATCTACTACAGCTTGGCCCTTCGAATCGATGGAGGGATGCGCCAGCTCGAAGGAATGAGTCTTCTGATTGGATTGGCCGTACTGAAGACTTTGCGAGAAATGGGCGTACAGGGTGCCGGATTGAAGTGGCCAAATGACGTCCTTGTGGGGCAGCGTAAGATCGCCGGAATACTCCTGGAGTTGGTTGGTGATCCTGCTGATGTCTGTCATGTGATTATAGGCATTGGAATAAACGTGAACATGCGAGCGACAGAGGAGGTCGATCAGCTGTGGACCTCATTGAGGCTGGAGACCGGCATCCTGTGTAGTCGCAATGCGCTAGCTGGCAAGTTGACCAGCAATATCGAGGGTTACTTATCTGCCCATCAGATATCCGGTTTTGCGGAGTTCAGGGCTGAATGGGAGAGTAATCACCTATGGCAGGGCTGTGCTGTCAGTTTGCTTGCCGGCACTCAGGTGGTTGAGGGCACTGTTTTGGGTATTGATTCGCAAGGTGCGCTGCGATTGCTGGTTGGAGATGAAGAGAAAGTGTTTAGTGGTGGAGAGCTCAGCTTGAGGTTGCGTGATGATACTTGAGCTGGATTGTGGGAATAGTTTCATAAAATGGCGTGTCATTCGCCAGGGGCTGCCGGGGCTAGTATCGGGTGGCGTGGTCGACTCTGATGAAAAGCTTATTGAGGATATTGCGGCTACTCCCGGGTTGACCCTCCGTCATAGCCGTATGGTTAGCGTGCGCAGTCCTGAGGAAACCCAGAAGCTGGTGGCGATGATTGCTGAAGCGTTCAGCCTCGAAACCCGGTGCGCGAGTTCGGCCAAAATATTAGCGGGTGTAGAGAACGGCTACGAAGCTTTCGAGCGATTGGGGCTTGATCGTTGGCTGGCTTTGGTGGGCGCTTATGCAACTGTCGGCAAGGCCTGCCTCATACTTGATTTGGGTACGGCGATTACCTCGGATTTTGTCAGCGCTGATGGTGAGCATCTGGGGGGGTATATATGCCCGGGCATGCCTCTGATGCGCGGCCAGCTTCGCACTCATACCAGGCGTATTCGATACGACGATGCGGCTGCCGAAGAGGCTCAGTCCAGCTTGGCCCCGGGCCGCTCTACGGCGGAAGCTGTGGAACGGGGTTGCACGCTGATGCTAAGGGGGTTTGCGGCTTCTCAGTTAACACTTGCGCAGCAGTATCTCGGGGATGATTTCATCGTGTTTGTGACGGGTGGAGATGCTGAGTTGATCAGGGATGTCACGCCGGGTGCGAGGCACATGCCTGATCTGGTATTCGTTGGTCTCGCGTTAGCCTGTCCTTTGGCTTGAGGTTTTTATGCGGTGGTTATTTCTTTTGCTGCTTATGCTCAATGGTCTCTATTACGTGTGGCATCAGCAAGAGGCTCCGTTAAGGGCGAAAGAAGTTTTGCCGCTGTCTCTTTATCGGGCTGAGCAGCAAAACATACATCTCCTCAGTGAGACCGAGGGTAGTGCGGAGTCGTTGGGTGAGCGCGAGGCTCCGGACAAATGTCTCTACTTGGGTGGGTTTGCGCGACAGGAGGAGGCGCGCACGGTTGAGCAGCGTCTAATGAGTCTTGATGTGCAGACTCAATTGCGGGAGATCCATCTTGATGGTGCCAATGCGTACTGGATTAAAATAGAACCTGCCAGCCGTCGTCTTGTCGGAGATGCTCTTTTGAGAGGGTTTGCTCAGGATTTCCCCGATCTGAAAAATAAAATAATGTTGTGCGAAGGCATTGCAACCGCGCAGTAGTTTGCATAGAATGGCGCCCGCTTCGCAGTGCTTGATAATTTTTAAAAGGCTCTGCAACTGCGGTCAACGTTTGTAACCTCAGGTTTTTAATGAGAAAAAGGTTGACAGAAGGGTAGCATGAGTTGAGAATGCTGCCTCGTTCAGGAGGGGTTCCCGAGCGGCCAAAGGGATCAGACTGTAAATCTGACGTCTACGACTTCGAAGGTTCGAATCCTTCTCCCTCCACCATATTTAAGGCTGTGTAGCAAGTTAGGCGGGTATAGTTTAGTGGTAGAACCTCAGCCTTCCAAGCTGATGATGCGGGTTCGATTCCCGCTACCCGCTCCAGATTTGCTGTATGTCCGAAGAGTTTGCTCTTGTAGCTCAGTTGGTAGAGCACACCCTTGGTAAGGGTGAGGTCAGCGGTTCAAATCCGCTCAAGAGCTCCATTATAAAGGCAGATATGAAAATATCTGCCTTTGCTTTACTAGTCGTTTCGGTGTGTTTGGAATGATTGGTTCTGGTCTTTTTGCCTATACGTCTCCTGGTCTTGGGTTTCGTAGGTTGGTCGGGTGGGAAGGCAGTTGAAAAATTATTGTTGGGCTGGCATATTGGTCGGCCTGATTTTGCTTTTAGGTCAGTAGCTCAATTGGCAGAGCGACGGTCTCCAAAACCGTAGGTTGGGGGTTCGATTCCCTCCTGACCTGCCAGATTCACTAGATTGTATCTGGCTTTCTTTTCACAGGATTATCGTAGATGACTCTCAAGGCTGAAGCCCAAGAATCTCGCTTCGATCTGCTCAAGTGGCTGGTTGTGGTCGCTCTGGTAGTGGTTGGGGTTGTCGGTAATCAATACTACTCAGCTCAGCCTATTTTGTATCGCGTCCTGGTCCTGCTTGTGCTGGCTGGGGTTGCTGCATTTGTAGGTCTGCAGACTGGTCGGGGCAAGGCTTTCTTTGTTTTGGCTAAGGAAGCTCGTGCTGAAATTCGCAAAGTCGTTTGGCCGACTCGCCAAGAAACCACGCAGACCACTTTGATTGTGGTGGCTGTTGTTCTGGTTATGGCGTTGCTGTTGTGGGGGCTTGACTCCCTGCTCGGCTGGCTTGTTTCCTTGATTGTTGGCTAAGGGTGTCCCGTGGCTAAGCGTTGGTACGTAGTGCATGCTTATTCGGGTTACGAAAAGCATGTAATGCGCTCGTTGATCGAGCGTGTGAAGCTGGCTGGCATGGAAGATGGCTTCGGCGAAATTCTGGTTCCCACTGAAGAAGTGGTGGAAATGCGTAATGGCCAGAAGCGCAAAAGCGAACGTAAATTCTTTCCAGGATATGTGCTGGTCCAGATGGACATGAACGAAGGTACTTGGCACTTGGTCAAGGATACTCCTCGTGTTATGGGCTTCATTGGTGGCACGGCTGACAAGCCTGCTCCGATTACTGATAAAGAAGCTGATGCGATACTTCGTCGCGTTGCTGATGGCAGCGACAAGCCTAAGCCTAAGACTCTGTTTGAGCCGGGTGAAGTGGTTCGCGTCACAGATGGTCCATTCGCTGATTTTAATGGCACTGTCGAAGAAGTTAACTACGAGAAGAGCCGCATTCAAGTTGCAGTGCTCATTTTCGGTCGCTCTACTCCGGTGGAGCTGGAGTTCAGTCAGGTCGAAAAGGTCTAGCTGATCGAGAATCCCACACCCCGTAGCCGAAGGCTGTGGGGTTTTTTCGTCACTGGGATAAACGTGCAAGTAACCGGGGAGCCTTAATTGGCGTTTGAACCCGTAATTGGAGTGCCTCATGGCCAAGAAAATTACCGCTTACATCAAGCTGCAAGTGAAAGCTGCTCAAGCTAACCCAAGCCCGCCAGTAGGTCCGGCCTTGGGTCAGCACGGCGTGAACATCATGGAATTCTGCAAGGCCTTCAACGCCCGTACTCAGGGTCTTGAGCCGGGTCTGCCAACTCCAGTGATCATCACTGTCTATAGCGACCGTAGCTTCACTTTCGAAACAAAGAGCACCCCTGCTTCGGTTCTGCTGAAGAAAGCTGCTGGTCTGACTAGCGGTTCGGCACGTCCGAACACCGTTAAAGTTGGCACCGTGACTCGTGCACAGTTGGAAGATATCGCTAAAGCAAAAAATGCGGATCTGACTGCTGCTGACATGGAAGCGGCCGTGCGTACTATCGCCGGTTCCGCTCGTAGCATGGGCCTTAACGTGGAGGGTGTGTAATGGCTAAGCTGACTAAGCGCCAAAAAGCTATCGCGGCTAAAATCGAGCCGGGCAAATCTTACAGCTTCACCGACGCAGCTACGCTGCTGGCCGAGCTGTCGACCGTTAAGTTCAGTGAGTCTGTAGACGTTGCTGTAAACCTCGGTGTTGACCCGCGTAAATCTGACCAGGTTGTTCGTAGCGCTACTGTGCTGCCGCACGGCACTGGCAAGACTGTTCGCGTTGCTGTGTTCACCCAGGGTCCTGCTGCAGAAGCCGCTCTGGCTGCTGGCGCTGATCGTGTTGGTATGGACGATCTGGCTGCCGAAATGAAAGGCGGCGACCTGAACTACGACGTAGTTATCGCTTCCCCGGACGCGATGCGTGTTGTTGGTCAGTTGGGTCAGATTCTCGGTCCTCGCGGCCTGATGCCTAACCCTAAAGTCGGCACTGTTACTCCTGACGTGGCTAACGCCGTCAAGAATGCCAAGGCTGGTCAGGTTCGTTATCGCACCGACAAAAACGGCATCATCCACACTTCAGTTGGCAAGGTCGGTTTCGACGCAGTCAAGCTGAAAGAAAACGTTGAAGCCCTGATCGCTGATCTTAAGCGTATCAAGCCAGCTTCTTCGAAAGGCATCTACGTTAAGCGCGTAACCTTGAGCACCACTATGGGCCCAGGCCTGGTGATCGACCAGGGTTCCCTGGACGCGTAAGACGTGCTGGTGCGCTTGTCGCACCAGCAAAAAATTGGGGTCCCTGCCTGGCGGGGGCTATCCAAGACCGTAGGCGGCGCGAGTCTTAAAACACAAGCCTACGCAGATGGTGCTCCCGGTTCCTTACCGAATCAGACACCAAAACGACATCCGGCTTAGGTCAGATGAAACGGTAACAAGCAGGAGTTAAACCCGTGGCAATTAAACTCGAAGACAAGAAGGCCATCGTCGCTGAAGTCAACGAGGCTGCCAAAGTCGCTCTGTCTGCTGTCGTGGCTGATGCCCGTGGCGTGACAGTTGGCGCAATGACCGGACTCCGTAAAGAGGCTCGTGAAGCTGGCGTTTATGTACGCGTTGTACGTAACACCCTGCTCAAGCGCGCTGTTGAAGGTACTGATTACAGTGTCCTCAACGACGCGTTCACTGGCCCGACCCTGATTGCTTTCTCCAACGAACATCCTGGCGCTGCTGCCCGTTTGTTCAAAGAGTTTGCCAAGGGTCAGGATAAGTTCGAGATCAAGGCAGCTGCGTTCGAGGGCAAGTTCCTCGCAGCTAATCAGATCGACGTGCTGGCAACCTTGCCGACCCGTGACGAAGCAATCTCCCAGCTGATGAGCGTGATTCAAGGCGCTACCAGCAAATTGGCTCGTACTCTGGCGGCTATTCGCGACCAAAAAGAAGCTACCGCAGCCTAAGGCTCCGTACCTCCTTTCGCGTATTTTTGTTTATTTCGATGGTCGCGTAGGCCGTCCCCCAATTCAGGAATTAGATTCATGTCTATCTCTCAAGACGATATCCTCAACGCAGTTGGCGAAATGTCCGTTCTGCAGGTTGTTGAGCTGATCAAAGCCTTCGAAGAAAAGTTCGGCGTAACTGCTGCAGCTGCTTCGGCTGGTCCAGCTGCTGCTGCCGCTGTTGTTGAAGAGCAAACTGAATTCAACGTCATGCTGCTGGAAGCTGGCGAGAAGAAAGTTAACGTCATCAAGGCTGTACGTGAGCTGACCGGTCTGGGCTTGAAAGAAGCCAAGGCTGTAGTTGACGGCGCCCCAGCACTGGTTCTGGAAGCAGTTGCGAAAGACGCTGCTGACAAAGCCAAAGCTGCGCTGGAAGAAGCAGGCGCTAAAGTCGAGCTGAAATAAGTATCGACTTTGAGTGTCCAGCCCAAGCGTTAAGCGAAAGGCTGATGGCTGGTGGCTCTTGCCACCGGCCTTTTTCCGTTATAGATGACTGGCTCGGCCGGTATCCATAGCGCGTAAAAACCACCGGTGATGGTGGCGCAAACCAAGGGGTTTGCACGATTTTCTGGCTGTTCCCGTCGGGAGGAGCCAAACAAGCAGGTGACCAAGCTGGGGAACGCTGATGGCTTACTCATATACTGAGAAAAAACGTATCCGCAAGGACTTTAGCAAGTTGCCGGACGTAATGGATGTGCCGTATCTCCTGGCCATCCAGCTGGATTCGTATCGCGAATTCCTGCAAGCGGGAGCGACCAAAGATCAGTTCCGCGACGTCGGTCTGCATGCAGCCTTCAAATCCGTTTTCCCGATCATCAGCTACTCCGGCAATGCTGCGCTGGAGTATGTAGGTTATCGCTTGGGCGAACCGGCATTTGATGTCAAAGAGTGTGTGCTGCGCGGTGTGACTTACGCTGTACCTCTGCGAGTAAAAGTCCGTCTGATCATTTTCGACAAAGAGTCGTCGAACAAAGCGATCAAGGACATCAAAGAGCAAGAAGTCTACATGGGTGAAATCCCCCTGATGACTGAAAACGGTACCTTCGTTATCAATGGTACCGAGCGCGTTATCGTTTCCCAGCTGCACCGTTCCCCGGGCGTGTTCTTTGACCACGACCGCGGTAAGACGCACAGCTCCGGCAAGCTGCTTTACTCCGCTCGTATCATTCCTTACCGCGGTTCGTGGCTGGACTTCGAGTTCGATCCAAAGGACTGTGTATTCGTCCGTATCGACCGTCGTCGCAAGCTGCCTGCGTCAGTATTGCTGCGCGCGCTGGGTTATACGACCGAACAGGTTCTGGATGCGTTCTACACCACCAACGTTTTCCATGTGCAGGGTGAAAACCTTAGCCTGGAACTGGTGCCTCAGCGCCTGCGCGGTGAAATTGCAGTCCTGGACATCCTGGATGACAAGGGCAAGGTTATTGTTGAGCAGGGCCGCCGTATCACGGCTCGTCACATTAATCAGCTGGAAAAAGCCGGCATCAAACAGCTGGAAGTTCCTTTGGACTACGTCCTGGGTCGCACCACTGCCAAAGTCGTTGTGCATCCAGCCACTGGTGAAATCATTGCCGAGTGCAACACCGAGCTGAACACTGAAATCCTGGCCAAAATCGCCAAGGCTCAGGTTGTTCGCATCGAAACGTTGTACACCAACGATATCGACTGTGGTCCGTTCGTATCCGACACGCTGAAGATCGATTCCACCAGCAACCAGCTCGAAGCGCTGGTTGAGATCTACCGCATGATGCGTCCAGGCGAGCCGCCTACCAAGGACGCAGCAGAGACTCTGTTCAACAACCTGTTCTTCAGTCCAGAGCGCTATGACCTCTCTGCTGTTGGCCGGATGAAGTTCAACCGTCGTATCGGTCGTACCGAGATCGAAGGTTCTGGCGTCCTGTGCAAAGAAGATATCGTTGCCGTTCTCAAGACGCTGGTTGATATCCGTAACGGTAAAGGCATCGTCGACGACATCGACCACTTGGGTAACCGTCGTGTTCGTTGTGTTGGCGAGATGGCTGAAAACCAGTTCCGCGTTGGCCTGGTGCGTGTTGAGCGTGCGGTCAAAGAGCGTCTGTCGATGGCAGAAAGCGAAGGCCTGATGCCTCAGGACCTGATCAACGCCAAGCCAGTTGCCGCTGCTGTTAAAGAGTTCTTCGGTTCCAGCCAGCTTTCGCAGTTCATGGACCAGAACAACCCGCTGTCCGAGATTACTCACAAGCGTCGTGTGTCTGCACTCGGCCCTGGTGGTTTGACTCGTGAGCGTGCTGGCTTTGAAGTTCGTGACGTGCACCCGACTCACTACGGTCGTGTATGCCCGATTGAAACGCCGGAAGGTCCGAACATCGGTCTGATCAACTCCTTGGCTGCTTACGCGCGCACCAACCAGTACGGTTTCCTCGAGAGCCCGTACCGCGTTGTTAAAGACGCTCTGGTAACTGACGAAATCGTTTTCCTCTCAGCTATTGAAGAAGCCGATCACGTCATTGCTCAGGCTTCTGCGGCAATGAACGACAAGAAGGTCCTGATCGACGAGCTGGTTGCCGTACGTCACTTGAACGAGTTCACCGTCAAGGCTCCAGAAGACGTGACGCTGATGGACGTATCGCCGAAGCAGGTAGTCTCGGTCGCGGCCTCTCTGATCCCGTTCCTCGAGCACGACGACGCCAACCGTGCGTTGATGGGTTCGAACATGCAGCGTCAGGCTGTACCAACCCTGCGTGCTGACAAGCCGCTGGTAGGTACTGGCATGGAGCGCAACGTGGCTCGCGACTCCGGCGTTTGCGTCGTAGCTCGTCGTGGCGGCGTGATCGACTCTGTTGATGCAAGCCGTATCGTGGTTCGTGTTGCTGATGACGAAGTTGAAACCGGTGAAGCTGGTGTCGACATCTACAACCTGACCAAGTACACCCGCTCCAACCAGAACACCTGCATCAACCAGCGTCCGCTGGTTAGCAAGGGTGATCGTGTTGAGCGTAGCGACATCATGGCTGATGGTCCGTCCACCGATATGGGTGAGCTGGCTCTGGGTCAGAACATGCGCATCGCGTTCATGGCATGGAACGGCTTCAACTTCGAAGACTCCATCTGCCTGTCCGAGCGTGTTGTTCAGGAAGATCGTTTCACCACGATCCACATTCAGGAACTGACCTGTGTGGCGCGTGACACCAAGCTTGGGCCTGAAGAAATCACTGCAGACATCCCGAACGTGGGTGAAGCTGCACTGAATAAACTGGACGAAGCCGGTATCGTTTATGTAGGTGCTGAAGTTGGTGCTGGCGACATTCTGGTAGGTAAGGTCACGCCTAAAGGCGAGACCCAGCTCACTCCAGAAGAAAAACTGCTGCGCGCTATCTTCGGTGAGAAGGCAAGCGACGTTAAAGACACATCCCTGCGCGTACCTACCGGTACCAAGGGTACTGTCATTGACGTTCAGGTCTTCACCCGTGATGGCGTTGAGCGTGACGCTCGCGCACTGTCCATCGAGAAAACTCAGCTGGACGAGATCCGTAAGGACTTGAACGAAGAGTTCCGTATCGTTGAAGGCGCTACTTTTGAACGTCTGCGTTCCGCCCTGGTTGGCCGTAAGGTCGAAGGCGGCGCTGGCTTGAAGAAAGGCCAGGACATCACCGACGAAGTTCTCGACGGTCTTGAGCACGGCCAGTGGTTCAAACTGCGCATGGCTGAAGATGCTCTGAACGAGCAGCTCGAGAAGGCTCAGGCTTACATCGTTGACCGTCGCCGTCTTCTGGATGACAAGTTCGAAGACAAGAAACGCAAACTGCAGCAGGGCGATGACCTGGCTCCAGGCGTTTTGAAAATCGTCAAGGTTTACCTGGCAATCCGTCGTCGCATCCAGCCGGGCGACAAGATGGCCGGTCGTCACGGTAACAAAGGTGTGGTCTCCGTGATCATGCCAGTTGAGGACATGCCGCACGATGCCAATGGCACCCCGGTCGACATCGTTCTCAACCCGTTGGGCGTTCCTTCGCGTATGAACGTTGGTCAGATTCTCGAAACTCACCTGGGCTTGGCGGCCAAGGGCTTGGGCGAGAAGATCAACCGCATGCTCGAAGAGCAGCGTAAAGTTGCTGAACTGCGTAAGTTCCTGACCGAGATCTACAACGAGATCGGTGGCCGTCAAGAGAAGCTGGAGGACTTTAGCGATAAAGAAATCCTGGATCTGGCGAAGAACCTGCGTAATGGTGTGCCAATGGCTACGCCTGTGTTCGACGGCGCCAAGGAAGTTGAAATCAAGGCAATGCTCAAACTGGCAGATATGCCAGAGAGCGGCCAGATGCAGCTGTTCGATGGTCGCACCGGCAACAAGTTCGAGCGTCCGGTTACCGTTGGCTACATGTACATGCTGAAGCTGAACCACTTGGTGGACGACAAGATGCATGCGCGTTCCACTGGTTCTTACAGCCTCGTTACCCAGCAGCCGCTGGGTGGTAAGGCTCAGTTCGGTGGTCAGCGTTTCGGGGAGATGGAGGTGTGGGCGCTGGAAGCATACGGCGCGGCCTACACTCTGCAGGAAATGCTCACAGTGAAGTCGGACGATGTGAACGGCCGTACCAAGATGTACAAAAACATCGTGGATGGCGATCACCGTATGGAGCCGGGCATGCCCGAGTCCTTCAACGTGTTGATCAAAGAAATCCGTTCGCTCGGCATCGATATCGATCTGGAAACCGAATAACACGTGACGCGAATCGAGGGTGGGTCGGTATGACTGCCCTCTGCTCCGCCAGGAGGAAAGGCCTTGAAAGACCTACTGAATTTGCTGAAAAACCAGGGTCAAGTCGAAGAGTTCGACGCCATCCGTATTGGATTGGCCTCGCCTGAGATGATCCGTTCGTGGTCGTTCGGTGAAGTTAAAAAACCGGAAACCATCAACTACCGTACGTTCAAACCCGAGCGTGACGGCTTGTTCTGCGCCAAGATCTTTGGTCCGGTCAAGGATTACGAGTGCCTGTGCGGTAAGTACAAGCGCCTGAAACACCGTGGTGTGATCTGCGAGAAGTGCGGCGTTGAAGTTGCGCTGGCCAAAGTCCGTCGTGAGCGTATGGCTCACATCGAACTGGCATCGCCTGTCGCCCACATCTGGTTCCTGAAGTCCCTGCCGTCCCGTATCGGCTTGCTGATGGACATGACCCTGCGTGATATCGAACGCGTTCTCTACTTCGAGAGCTATGTCGTTATCGATCCAGGCATGACCACCCTTGAAAAAGGTCAGCTGCTGAACGATGAGCAGTACTTCGAAGCTTTGGAAGAGTTCGGTGATGACTTCGACGCCCGTATGGGTGCTGAAGCTGTTCGCGAGCTCCTGCACGCTATCGATCTTGAGCACGAGATTGGTCGTCTGCGCGAAGAAATTCCGCAAACCAACTCCGAAACCAAGATCAAGAAGCTGTCCAAGCGTTTGAAACTGATGGAAGCCTTCCAGGGCTCGGGCAACCTGCCTGAGTGGATGGTTCTGACCGTTCTGCCGGTTCTGCCGCCAGATCTGCGTCCATTGGTTCCGCTGGACGGCGGTCGCTTCGCGACTTCTGACCTCAACGATCTGTATCGTCGAGTGATCAACCGTAACAACCGTTTGAAGCGCCTGCTTGATCTGTCCGCTCCGGACATCATCGTGCGCAACGAAAAGCGCATGTTGCAGGAAGCTGTCGATGCTCTGCTCGACAACGGCCGTCGCGGTCGCGCCATTACTGGTTCGAATAAGCGTCCTCTGAAATCCCTGGCTGACATGATCAAGGGTAAGCAGGGTCGTTTCCGTCAGAACTTGCTCGGTAAGCGTGTTGACTACTCGGGCCGTTCGGTAATTACCGTTGGTCCGACCCTGCGTCTGCACCAGTGCGGTCTGCCGAAGAAAATGGCTCTCGAGCTGTTCAAGCCGTTCATTTTTGGCAAGCTGGAAATGCGTGGCCTCGCCACGACCATCAAAGCTGCCAAGAAAATGGTTGAGCGTGAACTGCCAGAGGTTTGGGACGTTCTCGCGGAAGTTATTCGCGAACACCCAGTGCTTCTGAACCGTGCGCCAACGCTTCACCGTCTGGGTATCCAGGCTTTTGAACCGGTACTGATCGAAGGTAAGGCTATTCAGCTGCACCCTCTGGTCTGTGCTGCGTACAACGCCGACTTCGACGGCGACCAGATGGCCGTACACGTACCGCTGACGCTGGAAGCCCAGCTCGAAGCGCGTGCGTTGATGATGTCGACCAACAACATTCTGTCGCCAGCCAACGGTGAGCCAATCATCGTTCCTTCGCAGGACGTTGTATTGGGTCTGTACTACATGACTCGTGAAGCGATCAACGCCAAAGGCGAAGGTCGTGTGTTCGCGGATCTGCAGGAAGTTGACCGCGTATTCCGTGCCGGCGAAGCCGCGCTGCATGCCAAGGTTAAAGTCCGGATCCACGAAACGATCAATGATCGTGATGGTGGCAGCGTCAAGAACACCCGTATTGTCGACACCACTGTCGGCCGTGCGCTGCTGTTCCAGGTGGTTCCGGCCGGCCTGTCGTATGACGTGGTCAACCAGCCAATGAAGAAAAAGGCGATCTCCAAGCTGATCAACCAGTGCTACCGCGTGGTTGGTTTGAAAGAGACCGTTATCTTCGCTGACCAGTTGATGTACACCGGTTTTGCCTACTCGACTATTTCGGGTGTTTCCATTGGTGTTAACGACTTCGTTATCCCTGATGAGAAAGCTCGCATCATCGACGCAGCTACCGAAGAAGTTAAAGAGATCGAAAGTCAGTACGCCTCGGGCCTGGTAACTCAGGGCGAGAAGTACAACAAGGTAATCGACCTTTGGTCCAAGGCGAACGACGAAGTCTCGAAAGCGATGATGTCGAACCTGTCCAAAGAGCGCGTTATCGACCGTCACGGCGTCGAAGTTGATCAGGAATCCTTCAACTCGATGTACATGATGGCTGACTCCGGCGCACGGGGTTCGGCAGCACAGATTCGTCAGTTGGCGGGTATGCGTGGTCTGATGGCCAAGCCGGACGGCTCGATCATCGAGACGCCGATTACCGCTAACTTCCGTGAAGGTTTGAGCGTACTTCAGTACTTCATCTCGACTCACGGTGCTCGTAAGGGTCTTGCGGATACCGCGTTGAAGACAGCTAACTCCGGTTATCTGACTCGTCGTCTGGTTGACGTTGCTCAGGATCTGGTTGTTACCGAAGTCGACTGCGGTACCGAACACGGTCTGCTGATGACTCCGCACATTGAAGGCGGCGACGTTGTTGAGCCATTGGGTGAGCGCGTACTGGGTCGAGTAATCGCCCGTGACGTATTCAAGCCTGGCACCGACGAAGTCATCGTGCCTGCCGGTACTCTGGTAGATGAGAAGTGGGTTGAGTTCATCGAGCTGAACAGCATCGACGAAGTAATCGTTCGCTCGCCAATCAGCTGTGAAACCCGTTACGGCATCTGCGCCAAGTGCTACGGCCGTGATCTGGCTCGTGGTCACCAGGTAAACATCGGTGAAGCGGTCGGCGTTATTGCTGCCCAGTCCATCGGTGAGCCAGGTACCCAGCTGACCATGCGTACGTTCCACATCGGTGGTGCGGCAAGCCGGACCTCTGCTGCTGACAGCGTTCAGGTGAAAAATGGCGGTACTGTCCGTCTGCACAACCTGAAGCACGTTGAGCGAGTTGACGGTCACCTGGTAGCTGTGTCCCGTTCCGGTGAGCTGGCGATTGCTGATGACTACGGTCGTGAGCGTGAGCGTTACAAGCTGCCTTACGGTGCAGTGATTTCGGTGAAGGAAGGCGATAAGGTCGACGCTGGCTCAATCGTGGCCAAGTGGGATCCGCACACTCACCCAATCGTTACCGAAATGAAAGGTACCGTGACCTACGTGGGCATGGAAGAAGGCATCACGATCAAGCGTCAGACAGACGAATTGACCGGTATGACCAACATTGAAGTCTTGGATGCCAAAGACCGTCCTGCTGCCGGTAAGGACATCCGTCCAGCCGTCAAGATGGTAGGTCTGGATGGCAAGGATCTGCTGTTGCCAGGTACAGATGTGCCGGCACAGTATTTCCTGCCTGCTAACGCCTTGGTTGGTGTGGCTGACGGTGCGCAGATCGCGATCGGTGATGTTATCGCTCGTATCCCGCAAGAGACTTCCAAGACCCGCGACATCACCGGTGGTCTGCCGCGTGTTGCCGACTTGTTCGAAGCTCGTCGTCCGAAAGAGGCGTCGATCCTTGCAGAGGTCAGCGGTACCATTGCTTTCGGTAAAGAAACCAAAGGCAAGCGTCGTCTGGTTATCACGCCTAACGACGGTAGCGATCCATACGAAGAGCTGATTCCGAAGTGGCGTCACCTGAACGTCTTCGAAGGCGAACAGGTTAACCGCGGCGAAGTTATCTCTGACGGTCCTAGCGATCCACACGACATCCTGCGTCTGCTGGGTGTGAGTGCGCTGGCCAAGTACATCGTGAACGAGATTCAAGACGTTTACCGTCTGCAGGGCGTGAAGATCAACGATAAGCACATCGAGACCATTCTGCGTCAGATGCTGCGTAAAGTTGAAATCTCCGAATCTGGCGATTCCACCTTCATCAAAGGTGATCAGATGGAGTTGACTCACGTTCTCGTAGAAAACGAGCGCTTGAACACTGACGAGAAGTTTGTCGCCAAGTTCACCCGCGTACTGCTGGGTATCACCAAGGCTTCGTTGTCCACTGAGTCGTTCATCTCCGCGGCGTCTTTCCAAGAGACAACTCGCGTACTGACCGAAGCAGCGGTTACCGGCAAGCGCGATTATCTGCGCGGCTTGAAAGAGAACGTGGTCGTAGGTCGTTTGATCCCCGCGGGTACCGGTCTGGCTTATCACAGCGAGCGCAAGCGTCGTCGTGATGTTGACAAGCCGTTGCGTGTCAGCGCTAGCGAAGTCGAAGCAGCATTGACTGAAGCGTTGAACTCAAGCGGTAACTAAAGAGTAAGGCCTCGGTCTCCTTTCTCACCGAGCGACAGGTAAATCCTGTTGTTCGGCGCGAAAGGAGCTCGGGGCTTTGTCTTGACTGGGGGCAAGATCCTCTTTAGACTCTTGTACCCCTAAATTTGGCGGGACTCGCGTCCTGCCATTTTGCTTTTCTTGCAAGACAATAGCGTCGCAAGACAACAGTGGAGCTAGTAGATGGCAACTATCAACCAGCTGGTACGTCAGCCGCGTAAGCGTATCGTCGAGAAATCCGACGTGCCTGCGCTGCAGAACTGCCCGCAACGTCGTGGCGTATGCACTCGTGTGTATACCACCACGCCGAAAAAACCTAACTCGGCACTGCGTAAAGTATGCCGTGTGCGCCTGACCAACGGTTTCGAGGTTTCCTCGTACATCGGTGGTGAAGGTCACAACCTGCAAGAACACAGCGTGGTACTGATTCGTGGCGGTCGTGTAAAAGACTTGCCAGGTGTTCGTTATCACACCGTTCGCGGTTCTTTGGATACTTCCGGCGTTAAAGGTCGTAACCAGGGTCGCTCGAAGTACGGTACCAAGAAGCCTAAGTAGTATTTGGCTTCCTGTGACAAATTGCAGATTTCTATTTTTCTGAGTCGATAAGAGTAAGGTCGGGCGCACTCCAGAGTGAGTGGTGGTCCCGAGCTACCTGAAGACCGTTTGAGGGCTTATCCATGCCAAGAAGACGCGTAGCAGCCAAGCGCGAAGTGCTTGACGATCCAAAATACGGAAGCCAAATTCTGGCCAAGTTCATGAACCACGTGATGGAAAGCGGCAAAAAAGCCGTTGCCGAGCGTATCGTTTATGGCGCGCTGGAAAAGGTTAAAGAACGCAAGAACAGCGATCCCCTGGAAATCTTCGAGAAAGCTCTCGACGCCATCGCTCCGCTGGTCGAAGTGAAGTCGCGCCGTGTAGGCGGTGCTACTTACCAGGTTCCGGTCGAAGTTCGTCCGTCCCGTCGTAATGCATTGGCAATGCGCTGGCTGGTAGACTTCGCGCGCAAGCGCGGTGAGAAGTCTATGGCTCTGCGTTTGGCTGGCGAACTGCTGGACGCCGCTGAAGGTAAAGGTGCTGCAGTTAAGAAGCGTGAAGACGTGCACCGTATGGCTGAAGCTAACAAAGCTTTCTCGCACTACCGCTTCTAATTTCAGCGTCACTAATTTTGCGAGGGCTTTATGGCTCGTACTACTCCGATTAACCGCTACCGTAACATCGGTATCGTTGCTCACGTGGATGCTGGTAAAACCACCACCACCGAGCGCGTCCTTTTTTACACTGGCGTAAACCACAAAATGGGCGAGGTGCATGATGGCGCCGCGACCATGGACTGGATGGTGCAAGAGCAGGAGCGGGGTATTACCATTACTTCCGCTGCAACGACTGCATTCTGGGCTGGCTCCGTTAAGCAGTTCGAGAAGCATCGCTTCAATATCATCGATACTCCGGGTCACGTTGACTTCACCATTGAAGTAGAGCGCTCTTTGCGCGTACTCGATGGTGCGGTCGTTGTGTTCTGTGGTACTTCGGGTGTTGAGCCTCAGTCCGAAACTGTATGGCGTCAAGCCAACAAGTACGGTGTTCCGCGTCTTGTTTACGTAAACAAGATGGACCGTGCTGGTGCGAACTTCCTGCGCGTGATCGGTCAGATCAAGCAGCGCCTGGGTCACACTCCGGTGCCAATTCAGTTGGCTATCGGCTCTGAAGACAACTTCCAGGGTCAGATCGATCTGATGACCATGGAAGCGGTTTACTGGGATGACGCCGACAAGGGCATGGCTCCTCGTCGCGAAGCTATTCCTGCTGAGCTGCAAGAGTTGGCTGATGAGTGGCGTAGCAACATGGTTGAAGCTGCTGCTGAAGCCAGTGAAGAGCTGATGAACAAGTACCTTGAGGGTGAAGAGCTCACCAACGAGGAAATCGAAGGCGCTTTGCGTCAGCGTACTATCGCTGGTGAAATCGTTCTCGCTGTTTGCGGTTCTTCCTTCAAGAACAAGGGCGTTCCCCTGGTTCTCGATGCGGTGATCAAGTACCTGCCTGCGCCTGTGGACATTCCTGCCATCAAGGGTTCCGATCCGGATGACGAGACTGTCGAAATGGAGCGTCATGCAGACGACAATGAGCCGTTCTCGGCTCTGGCGTTCAAGATCGCTACAGACCCGTTCGTGGGTACTTTGACCTTTGCTCGTGTTTACTCGGGTGTGTTGAGCTCCGGCGACGGCGTGATCAACTCGGTAAAAGGCAAGAAAGAGCGTGTTGGTCGTATGGTGCAAATGCATGCGAACACCCGTGAAGAGATCAAAGAAGTTCGCGCTGGTGACATCGCGGCTCTGATCGGCATGAAGGACGTCACTACTGGTGACACCCTCTGCTCGGCTGACAAGCCAATCATCCTGGTTCGCATGGACTTCCCGGAGCCGGTTATTTCGGTTGCCGTTGAGCCAAAAACCAAGGATGACCAGGAAAAAATGGGTATCGCTCTGGGCAAACTTGCTCAGGAAGACCCGTCTTTCCGCGTCAAGACTGATGAAGAGACTGGTCAAACGATCATCTCTGGCATGGGCGAATTGCACCTGGACATCCTGGTTGACCGGATGCGCCGTGAGTTCAACGTCGAAGCCAACATCGGCAAGCCACAGGTTTCCTATCGTGAGAAGATCACGAAGGCTTGTGAGATCGAAGGCAAGTTCGTTCGTCAATCCGGCGGTCGTGGCCAGTTCGGCCATTGCTGGATTCGTTTTGCTCCTGCTGACGAAGGTCAGGAAGGTCTGCAGTTCGTGAACGAAGTGGTTGGTGGTGTTGTTCCTAAGGAATACATCCCGGCTATCCAGAAGGGTATCGAAGAGCAGATGAAGAACGGTGTTGTTGCCGGCTATCCGCTGATCGGCCTGAAGGCTACCGTTTTCGATGGTTCTTACCACGACGTCGACTCCAACGAGATGGCGTTTAAGGTGGCAGCCTCCATGGCGACCAAGCAACTCGCTACCAAAGGTGGTGGTGTTGTTCTTGAGCCGATCATGAAGGTTGAAGTTGTTACACCTGAGGACTACATGGGTGACGTGATGGGTGACCTGAACCGTCGTCGTGGTCTGATCCAGGGTATGGAAGATACGGTTTCTGGCAAAGTGATTCGCGCCGAAGTACCGTTGGGTGAGATGTTCGGTTATGCGACCGACGTTCGCTCCATGTCTCAGGGTCGCGCGAGCTACTCCATGGAATTCTCCAAATACTCCGAAGCTCCGTCGAATGTCGTCGAAGCTATCGTTAAAAAACAAGGCTGATTTCAGCCCCTTTAGGCTAGGAGTTCACTGTCGTGGCTAAAGAAAAATTTGAACGTAACAAACCGCACGTCAACGTTGGCACCATCGGTCACGTTGACCACGGTAAAACCACTCTGACTGCTGCTCTGACTCGCGTCTGCTCCGAAGTTTTCGGTTCGGCTAAAGTCGACTTCGATAAAATCGATAGCGCACCAGAAGAAAAAGCTCGCGGTATCACCATCAACACCGCTCACGTTGAATACGATTCGGCCGTTCGCCACTACGCGCACGTTGACTGCCCAGGTCACGCCGACTACGTAAAAAACATGATCACCGGTGCTGCTCAGATGGACGGCGCTATCCTGGTTTGTTCCGCTGCTGACGGCCCGATGCCTCAGACTCGTGAGCACATCCTGCTGTCCCGTCAGGTAGGCGTTCCGTACATCGTTGTCTTCCTGAACAAGGCTGACATGGTTGACGACGCAGAGCTGCTGGAACTGGTTGAAATGGAAGTTCGTGATCTGCTGAGCACTTACGAGTTCCCAGGTGACGACACTCCGATCATCATCGGTTCTGCTCTGATGGCTTTGAACGGCCAAGACGACAACGAAATGGGAACCACTGCCGTTAAGAAACTGGTTGAGACTCTGGACAGCTACATCCCAGAACCAGTTCGTGCTATCGACAAGCCGTTCCTGATGCCTATCGAAGACGTATTCTCGATCTCCGGTCGCGGTACTGTTGTGACTGGTCGTGTTGAGCGTGGCATCATCAAGATCCAGGAAGAAGTAGAGATCGTGGGTCTGCGTGACACCACCAAAACTACTTGCACTGGCGTTGAGATGTTCCGCAAGCTGTTGGACGAAGGTCGTGCTGGTGAGAACTGTGGCGTTCTGCTGCGTGGCACCAAGCGTGACGACGTTGAGCGTGGTCAGGTTCTGGTTAAGCCGGGTACCGTTAAGCCGCACACTCAGTTCGAAGCTGAAATCTACGTGCTGAGCAAAGAAGAGGGTGGTCGTCACACTCCTTTCTTCAAGGGCTATCGTCCACAGTTCTACTTCCGTACTACCGACGTAACTGGTAGCTGCGAACTGCCGGAAGGCACCGAAATGGTTATGCCAGGTGATAACGTTAAAGTTTCCGTTACCCTGATCAAGCCAATCGCAATGGAAGATGGTCTGCGTTTCGCAATTCGTGAAGGCGGTCGTACCGTCGGCGCTGGCGTCGTAGCCAAAATCATCGCGTAAGCAATGATTTGATAAAAAGCCTCCGCTTGCGGGGGCTTTTTTATTGGGTTGACACCCTGTCAGCCCATCTATAGAATTGCGCCTCCTTTTAACGGGCGTATTGCGCTCGGTGGGAACAGCAATCTGGAGTCTGAATCCAATGCAAAACCAGCAAATCCGTATCAGGTTGAAGGCTTTTGACCATCGCCTGATCGACCAATCCACCCAGGAAATCGTGGAAACCGCGAAACGTACTGGTGCTCAGGTGCGTGGTCCAATTCCACTGCCGACCCGTAAAGAGCGGTTCACCGTTCTGGTTTCTCCGCACGTCAACAAAGACGCGCGCGACCAGTACGAGATCCGTACTCATAAACGCGTTCTGGACATTGTTCAGCCAACGGATAAAACCGTTGATGCGCTTATGAAGCTTGATCTTGCGGCCGGTGTGGAAGTGCAGATCAGCCTCGGCTAAGACTTGGGTCTTAGTCGTGTAACGCTCTGAAATGGGCGGCCATAGCGGGTGAAAGCCCCGTACACTCATGAGGTTTACAACATGACTATTGGTGTAGTCGGTCGTAAATGCGGTATGACCCGTATTTTCACCGAAGAAGGTGTCTCCATTCCGGTTACGGTCATTGAGATCGAGCCGAATCGCGTCACCCAGTTCAAAACTGAAGAAACCGATGGCTATCGTGCAGTGCAAGTCACTGTCGGCGAGCGTCGCGCTTCGCGTGTTACAGCTGCTCAAGCTGGCCACTTCGCTAAAGCGAACGTTGCCGCTGGTCGTGCCGTGATGGAGTTCCGTCTTGAAGAAGGCGAATACCAAGCAGGCGACCTGATCAACGCTGAAATCTTCGCTGCTGGTCAGCTGGTTGATGTAACCGGTCAGTCCAAAGGTAAAGGCTTCCAGGGTACGATCAAGCGTTGGAATTTCCGCGGGCAAGATAACACCCACGGTAACTCCGTATCCCACCGCGTCCCAGGCTCTATCGGCCAGTGCCAGACTCCTGGTCGTGTATTCAAGGGCAAAAAAATGTCCGGTCATATGGGCGCTGAGCGCGTGACCGTGCAGTCCCTGGAAGTAGTGCGCGTGGACGCTGAACGCAATCTGTTGTTGGTCAAGGGCGCTGTTCCTGGCGCTACTGGCGGCAACCTGGTTGTACGTCCAGCAGCCAAGGCTCGCGGTTAAGGGGAAGCTGACATGCAATTAAATGTAAATGACGCTCAGGCAATCGAAGTTTCCGAACTGACATTTGGCGGCGAGTTCAACGAGACACTGGTTCACCAGGCAGTCGTGGCCTACATGGCTGGCGGTCGTCAGGGTACCAAGCAGCAAAAGACCCGTTCTGATGTCCGTGGTGGCGGTAAGCGCCCGTGGCGTCAAAAGGGTACTGGCCGTGCTCGTGCCGGTACAATCCGTAGCCCAATCTGGCGTGGCGGTGGTACCACTTTCGCAGCACGTCCACAGGATCACTCTCAGAAGCTCAACAAGAAGATGTATCGCGCAGCTCTGCGCTCCATCCTTGCTGAACTGGTTCGTACTGATCGTCTGGTCGTGGTTCAGGACTTCGCTGTTGAAGCACCGAAAACCAAAGATCTGCTGAACAAGCTGACTGGTATGGGCCTGACTGACGTCTTGATCGTATCTGATGCTGTTGACCAGAACCTGTACCTGGCTGCTCGCAACCTGCCGCACGTAGATGTACGTGACGTTCAAGGTTCCGATCCAGTTAGTCTGATCGCATACGACAAAGTGTTGATCACTGTGTCGGCCGTGAAGAAATTCGAGGAGCTGCTGGGATGAACCAGGAACGCGTATTTAAAGTTCTGCTTGGCCCGCACGTTTCCGAAAAGGCTACGGTTCTTGCAGACAAGAAAGGTCAGTTCGTTTTCAAGGTTGCTACTGACGCAACCAAGCTGGAAATCAAGAAGGCCGTCGAAAGCCTGTTCAGCGTGAAAGTAGAGCGTGTTACTACCCTGAATGTTTTGGGTAAGAGCAAGCGCACTGCTCGCGGTCTGGGCAAGCGTAATGACTGGAAGAAGGCAGTTATCTCCCTTCAACCAGGCCAAGATCTCGATTTCAGCAGCAGTGCTGAGTAAGGAAGGGGTGCATCATGGCAATCGTTAAATGCAAACCGACTTCCCCTGGCCGCCGTTTTGTGGTCAAGGTGGTCAACCAGGAGCTGCATAAAGGCGCTCCTCACGCACCGCTGCTCGAGAAAAAATCGAAGTCTGGTGGTCGTAACAACAATGGCCGTATTACTACCCGTCATATCGGTGGTGGTCATAAGCAGCATTATCGTCTGGTCGACTTCCGTCGCAACGACAAAGATGGCATCGCTGCCACTGTCGAGCGTATCGAATACGATCCAAACCGTACTGCTCACATCGCATTGCTGCTGTACGCAGATGGCGAGCGTCGCTACATCATCGCCCCTAAAGGCGTTAGTGCTGGCGATCAGCTGATTGCAGGCGCTTTGGCTCCAATCAAGCCGGGTAACGCTCTTCAACTGCGCAACATTCCAGTTGGTAGCACCGTTCACGGTATTGAGCTGAAGCCAGGTAAAGGTGCACAGATCGCTCGTTCCGCTGGTGCTTCTGCTCAGCTGATCGCTCGTGAAGGTGTCTACGTGACCCTGCGTCTGCGTTCGGGTGAAATGCGTAAAGTGCTTTCCGAGTGCCGTGCAACGCTGGGCGAAGTCTCGAACTCCGAGCACAGCCTGCGTTCCTTGGGTAAAGCTGGTGCCAAGCGCTGGCGTGGCGTTCGCCCAACCGTTCGTGGTGTTGCCATGAACCCGGTTGATCACCCACATGGTGGTGGTGAAGGTCGTACCTCTGGTGGTCGTCATCCGGTATCGCCGTGGGGCTTCCCGACTAAGGGCGCGAAGACTCGTGGTAATAAGCGTACCGACAAAATGATCGTCCGTCGTCGCAAGTAAATAGAGGGATACGACAGTGCCACGTTCTCTGAAAAAAGGTCCTTTTATTGATCTTCACCTACTGAAGAAGATCGAAGTGGCGGCGGAAAAGAACGATCGCAAACCGGTGAAAACCTGGTCGCGTCGTTCGATGATCCTGCCACAAATGGTCGGTTTGACCATTGCTGTGCATAACGGTCGCCAACATGTCCCAGTTCTCGTGAACGAAGACATGGTCGGCCATAAACTGGGCGAGTTTGCCGGTACCCGCACTTATCG
Source organism: Pseudomonas viridiflava (assembly GCF_900602065.1). Taxonomy (GTDB): domain Bacteria; phylum Pseudomonadota; class Gammaproteobacteria; order Pseudomonadales; family Pseudomonadaceae; genus Aquipseudomonas. Next base: position 22,759 of record NZ_UWFN01000091.1, read on the forward strand.
TGGGCACGTGGCAGACAAGAAAGCCAAGCGTTAAGGGGTAAGGAACGATGGAAGTAGCCGCTAAGTTGTCGGGCGCTCGAATCTCCGCCCAGAAAACCCGCTTGGTCGCCGACCAGATCCGCGGGAAGAAGGTGGGCGAAGCGCTCAACCTGTTGGCTTTCAGCAACAAGAAAGCTGCCGAGATCCTGAAGAAAGTGCTGGAGTCGGCTGTAGCCAACGCCGAGCACAACGAAGGCGCAGACGTTGATGACCTCCGGGTCTCTACTGTTTTCGTCAACGAAGGGCGTTCGCTGAAGCGCATCATGCCACGTGCCAAAGGCCGTGCTGATCGCATCGTCAAGCGGTCTTGCCATATCACTGTCAAGGTTGCTGACAAGTAACGGAGTCGAAGAGATGGGTCAGAAAGTACATCCCATTGGCATTCGCCTGGGAATCGTCAAGGAGCACACCTCCGTCTGGTACGCAGACGGTCGGACTTATGCGGACTATTTGTTCGCTGATCTGAAAGTGCGTGAGTATCTCCAAGACAAACTAAAAAGCGCGTCCGTAAGCCGTATCGATATCCATCGTCCGGCTCAGACAGCACGCATCACCATCCACACCGCTCGTCCAGGTATCGTTATCGGGAAGAAAGGTGAAGATGTTGAGAAACTGCGTCAGGACCTGACCAAGCAAATGGGTGTGCCTGTGCACATCAATATCGAAGAGATCCGTAAGCCGGAGCTCGACGGTATGCTGGTTGCGCAGAGCGTAGCTCAGCAGCTGGAGCGTCGTGTAATGTTCCGTCGCGCTATGAAGCGCGCTGTCCAGAACGCAATGCGCATTGGTGCCAAAGGCATCAAAATCCAAGTGAGCGGTCGTCTCGGCGGTGCTGAAATCGCACGTACTGAATGGTATCGCGAAGGTCGTGTGCCTTTGCACACCCTGCGTGCCGACATCGACTATGCCAACTACGAAGCTCACACCACTTACGGTGTGATCGGTGTAAAGGTTTGGATCTTCAAAGGCGAAGTAATTGGTGGTCGCCAAGAAGAACTGAAACCACAAGCACCTGCGCCTCGTAAAAAAGCTGCTAAGTAAGGGGTACGCCAAATGTTGCAACCAAAGCGTACGAAGTTCCGCAAGCAGATGACAGGCCACAACCGTGGTCTGGCATTGCGCGGTAGCAAAGTCAGCTTCGGCGAGTTCGCGCTGAAGTCTGTTGCTCGTGGTCGTCTCACTGCCCGTCAGATTGAGTCAGCGCGTCGTGCACTGACCCGTCACGTTAAGCGTGGCGGTAAAATCTGGATCCGTGTATTCCCGGACAAGCCTGTAACCAAAAAGCCCCTCGAAGTTCGTATGGGTAAAGGTAAGGGTAACGTGGAGTACTGGGTTGCCCAGATTCAGCCAGGCAAAGTCCTGTATGAAATCGAGGGTGTTTCTGAAGAGCTGGCGCGTGAGGCTTTCGCCCTGGCTGCTGCAAAGCTGCCGCTCGCCACCTCCTTTGTTAAACGGACGGTGATGTGATGAAAGCGAATGAACTTCGTGAAAAATCAGCACAGCAGCTGAACGAGCAACTGCTCGGCCTGCTGCGCGACCAGTTCAATCTGCGTATGCAGAAAGCAACTGGCCAGTTGGGGCAGTCTCACCTGCTCTCGCAAGTTAAGCGTGACATCGCTCGCGTGAAGACTGTGCTCAACCAGCAGGCAGGTAAGTAATCATGGCTGAAGCCGAAAAAACCGTCCGTACGCTGACTGGCCGTGTTGTCAGCGACAAGATGGACAAGACCATCACCGTTCTGATCGAGCGTCGCGTTAAGCACCCGATCTACGGTAAATACGTTAAGCGTTCGACTAAGCTGCACGCGCACGACGAAACCAATCAATGCCACATCGGCGACAAAGTCACGATTCGTGAAACTCGTCCTGTAGCCAAGACCAAGTCTTGGGCACTGGTTGATATTCTCGAACGCGCTGTGGAAGTCTAAGGACTAGGGGTCGGAGAAATTATATGATTCAGACTCAATCCATGCTCGATGTGGCCGATAACAGCGGCGCACGCCGCGTTATGTGCATCAAGGTGCTGGGTGGCTCCCATCGTCGTTACGCTGGTATCGGTGACATCATCAAAGTTACCGTCAAGGAAGCAATTCCTCGCGGTAAGGTGAAAAAAGGCCAAGTGATGACTGCTGTTGTAGTCCGCACTCGCCATGGCGTCCGTCGTGCTGACGGCTCCATCATCCGCTTTGATGGCAACGCTGCTGTTCTTTTGAACAATAAGCAAGAGCCGATCGGCACCCGTATCTTTGGGCCAGTGACCCGTGAACTTCGTACTGAGAAGTTCATGAAGATCGTCTCGCTCGCCCCAGAAGTGCTGTAAGGAGATCCGACATGCAAAAGATTCGTCGTGACGACGAGATCATCGTGATCGCCGGCAAAGACAAAGGTAAGCGCGGTAAGGTGCTCAAGGTTCTCGCTGACGACCGTTTGGTCGTTGGTGGGATCAACCTGGTAAAGCGTCATACCAAGCCTAACCCGATGTCGGGCGTACAGGGCGGTATCGTCGAGAAAGAAGCGCCACTGCACGCTTCTAACGTCGCTATTTTCAATGGTGCAACCAACAAGGCTGATCGCGTTGGTTTCAAAGTTGAAGATGGCAAGAAAATTCGTGTCTTCAAGTCGACCCAAAAAGCGGTTGATGCTTGAACACTGCTAGGTAGAAGACCATGGCACGACTAAAAGAGATTTACCGGAAGGAAATCGCTCCGAAGCTTAAAGAAGAACTTAAGCTGTCGAACGTGATGGAAGTTCCGCGCGTTACCAAAATCACCCTGAACATGGGTCTGGGCGAAGCGATCGGTGACAAAAAAGTCATCGAGCACGCTGTTGCTGACCTGGAAAAGATCACCGGTCAAAAAGTCGTTGTGACTTACGCTCGGAAATCCATCGCTGGCTTTAAAGTCCGTGAAGGTTGGCCGATCGGTGTCAAAGTGACTCTGCGCCGTGAGCGTATGTATGAATTCCTGGATCGTCTGCTGTCGATCTCCCTGCCTCGGGTTCGCGACTTCCGCGGCCTGAATGCCAAGTCCTTCGATGGTCGTGGTAACTACAGCATGGGCGTGAAAGAGCAGATCATTTTCCCGGAAATCGACTACGACAAGATCGATGCTCTCCGCGGTCTGGACATTACCCTGACCACCACTGCCAAGAACGATGATGAAGGCCGCGCTTTGCTGCGTGCTTTCAAATTCCCGTTCCGCAACTGATTGGAGTAGGAAAATGGCCAAGAAGAGCATGAAGAACCGTGAGCTGAAGCGTCAGCTCACCGTTGCCAAGTACGCCACCAAGCGTGCAGCGCTCAAAGCAATCATCGTTGATCTGAACGCAAGTCCAGAAGCGCGTTGGGAAGCTACCGTAGCTCTGCAGAAGCAGCCACGTGACGCAAGCGCTGCGCGCATGCGTAACCGCTGCCGCATCACTGGTCGTCCGCACGGCGTTTACCGCAAGTTCGGCCTTGGCCGTAACAAGCTGCGTGAAGCTGCAATGCGTGGTGACGTACCAGGTCTGGTTAAAGCCAGCTGGTAATACGCCTTTCACGCAGGATTCCGGTCGGTCGCGAAGGTGATTGGTCGGAATCAAGCCTGAATTTGAATCAAGCCCCTATTGGGGCTTGATTCATTTCCGGGGTGCGCCTAGAATTGCCGGCTCGCCTGAGCCCGTGTTTTTCATTTGCCCGGAATTTCTCGGCGATAAGCTGTAGCCGCAAGGCTAATTATTTTGTATTAGGAGCGTCTAGCCCATGAGTATGCAGGACCCGTTAGCGGACATGCTAACTCGTATCCGTAATGCCCAGATGGCTGAAAAGCCCGTCGTAAGCATGCCATCTTCCACGTTGAAGGTTGCTGTAGCCAAAGTCCTGAAGGACGAGGGTTACATTGCGGGTTATCAGATCAGCAGCGAAACAAAACCGCTGTTGTCCATCGAGCTGAAGTACTTCGAAGGCCGTCCAGTCATCGAAGAAGTGAAGCGCGTCAGCCGTCCAGGCTTGCGTCAGTACAAGTCCGTCGATGATCTGCCAAAAGTACGTGGCGGTCTCGGTGTGTCTATCGTCTCCACCAACAAAGGTGTGATGACGGATCGTGCTGCGCGCGCTGCCGGTGTCGGCGGCGAAGTGCTTTGCACAGTGTTCTAAGGGGGGATAAGCATGTCACGCGTAGCTAAGAACCCCGTTAAGTTGCCAGCAGGCGTCGAAGTTAAGCTCGTCGGCCAGCAGCTTTCGGTGAAGGGTGCCAAGGGCACTCTAGATCTGAACATCCATTCGTCCGTTGAGATCGTTGAAGAAGCTGGTGAGCTGCGTTTCGCTGCTCGCAATGGCGATCAACAAACTCGCGCAATGGCCGGCACCACTCGTGCACTGGTTAACAACATGGTCCAAGGCGTAAGCCAAGGCTTCGAGCGTAAGCTCCAGCTGGTCGGTGTTGGTTACAAAGCGCAAGCAAAAGGCACAGTGCTGAACCTGGCTCTTGGCTTCTCGCACCCAGTGGATTACGAACTGCCGGAAGGCATCACCGCTGAGACTCCCAACCAGACCGATATCTTCATCCGAGGTATCGACAAGCAGTTGGTTGGTCAAGTGGCCGCTGAGATCCGCGACTTCCGCCGTCCTGAGCCATACAAAGGCAAAGGTGTGCGTTACGCAGACGAAGTCGTCCGCCGTAAAGAAGCCAAGAAGAAGTAGGGCATAGCAAATGACCGTCAAAAAAGTTACCCGACTGCGTCGCGCTCGCAAAGCACGCCTGAAAATGCACGAGCTAGAAGTCGTGCGTCTCTGCGTGCACCGCTCTTCGCAGCACATTTATGCCCAGGTCATTTCGGCCGACGGCAGCAAAGTCTTGGCGAGCGCCTCGACTTTGGACAAAGAACTGCGTGATGGTGCCACCGGCAACATCGACGCGGCCACTAAGGTTGGCCAGCTGGTCGCTGCGCGTGCGAAAGCCGCCGGTGTATCGCAAGTGGCTTTCGACCGTTCTGGCTTCAAGTACCACGGCCGCGTCAAGGCGCTGGCTGATGCTGCTCGTGAAGGCGGGCTGGAGTTCTAAGTTATGTCAAATAACGACCAAAAACGCGACGAAGGCTACATTGAGAAGCTGGTTCAAGTTAACCGCGTTGCAAAGACTGTAAAAGGCGGCCGTATCTTCACTTTCACCGCGTTGACCGTGGTTGGTGATGGTAAGGGGCGTGTTGGTTTTGGCCGTGGCAAGTCACGTGAAGTGCCTGCTGCGATCCAGAAGGCGATGGAAGCTGCTCGCCGCAACATGATCCAGGTTGATCTGAATGGCACTACTCTGCAGTACGCAATGAAGTCCGCTCATGGCGCTTCGAAGGTGTACATGCAGCCTGCCTCTGAAGGTACCGGTATCATCGCTGGCGGCGCTATGCGTGCAGTGTTGGAAGTTGCTGGTGTTCAGAACGTATTGGCCAAGTGCTATGGCTCGACTAACCCGGTAAACGTGGTTCACGCCACATTTAAGGGTTTGAAGGCTATGCAATCTCCTGAATCCATTGCTGCCAAGCGCGGCAAAAGTGTCAAGGAGATCTTCTGATCATGGCTACCGTTAAAGTAACGCTGATCAAAAGCATGACCGGTCGCATTCCTAACCACAAACTGTGTGTTAAAGGTCTGGGTCTGCGTCGCATCGGTCACACTGTAGAAGTGCTGGATACTCCCGAGAATCGCGGGATGATCAACAAGGCTTACTACATGCTGCGAGTCGAGGGTTAATCGATGAAACTCAATGATCTGAGTCCAGCGCCGGGTTCCCGTCGCGAAAAGCATCGTCCGGGCCGTGGTATCGGTAGCGGTTTGGGTAAGACTGGTGGCCGTGGTCACAAAGGTCAGACCTCCCGTTCCGGTGGCACTATTGCTCCGGGCTTTGAAGGCGGCCAACAGCCGTTGCATCGTCGTCTGCCAAAATTCGGCTTCGTTTCCCTGAAGGCCATGGACCGCGCAGAAGTGCGTCTGTCCGAGCTGGCTAAAGTGGAAGGCGACGTTGTAACTGTGCAGTCCCTGAAGGATGCCAACGTGATCAACCAAAACGTACAGCGTGTGAAAATCATGCTGTCCGGCGAAGTTAATCGCGCTGTCACCATCAAAGGTATCGCAGCCACCAAAGGTGCGCGTGCGGCTATCGAAGCAGCTGGCGGCAAGTTCGAGGAATAAATGGCTAAGCAAGGTGCTCTCTCTGCGCTCGGCAAAGGCGGTATGTCTGAACTCTGGGCTCGTCTGCGTTTTCTGTTCCTGGCGATTATCGTCTACCGAATAGGCGCACACATCCCGGTTCCAGGTATTAACCCGGAGCGACTCGCAGACCTGTTTCGACAGAATGAGGGGACCATTCTTAGCTTGTTCAACATGTTTTCCGGCGGTGCGCTGGAGCGGATGAGCATTTTTGCACTGGGGATCATGCCGTACATCTCGGCATCGATCATCATGCAATTGATGACCGCCGTCAGCCCACAGCTGGAGCAGTTGAAGAAGGAAGGGGAAGCTGGCCGTCGCAAGATCAGCCAGTACACCCGCTACGGCACCGTCGTTCTGGCCTTGGTTCAAGCTATCGGCATGTCCGTTGGCCTGGCCGGTCAGGGCGTTGCGTTCTCTGCAGATATCGGCTTCCACTTCGTGGCTGTCACCACCTTTGTGGCTGGTGCGATGTTCATGATGTGGCTGGGCGAGCAGATTACCGAGCGCGGTGTTGGTAACGGTATCTCGATGTTGATCTTCGCAGGTATCGTGGCCGGTCTTCCGAGAGCGATCGGGCAGTCTTTCGAGTCTGCACGTATGGGTGATATCAATATTTTTGCCCTGGTTGCGATCGGTTTGCTGGCAGTAGCGATTATCGGTTTCGTGGTGTTCATTGAGCGTGGTCAGCGTCGTATTGCTGTTCACTACGCCAAGCGTCAGCAGGGCCGTAAGGTTTTTGCTGCGCAGACTAGCCACTTGCCGCTGAAAGTGAATATGGCTGGTGTTATTCCAGCTATTTTCGCAAGCAGCATTTTGCTGTTTCCAGCGTCGTTGGGTGCCTGGTTCGGTCAGTCTGAAGGTATGGGCTGGTTGCAAGACATCTCGCAGTCGATCGCTCCTGGTCAGCCGTTGAATATTCTGCTGTTTAGTGCAGGGATTATTTTCTTCTGCTTCTTCTATACGGCGTTGATGTTCAATCCGAAAGACGTAGCGGAAAACCTGAAGAAGTCCGGTGCCTTTATTCCGGGCATCCGTCCAGGTGAGCAGTCTGCGCGCTATATTGATGGCGTTCTGACCCGCTTGACCATGTTCGGTGCTCTATATATGACGGCCGTCTGCCTGCTGCCTCAGTTTCTGGTGGTTGCAGCAAACGTACCGTTCTACCTTGGCGGGACCTCGTTGCTGATCGTGGTAGTGGTTGTGATGGACTTCATGTCCCAAGTACAATCGCACCTCGTTTCGCACCAGTACGAATCCCTGATGAAGAAAGCCAACCTGAAGGGCTACGGCAGCGGCATGTTGCGCTGAAGTACCCATAAGGTTCGAGGAGCTGGTAATGAAAGTTCGTGCATCGGTGAAAAAGCTGTGCCGTAACTGCAAGATTATTCGCCGCGAAGGTGTTGTTCGAGTAATTTGCAGCGCGGAACCACGTCACAAACAGCGCCAAGGCTGAGTGTGATCTGTGCTTAAGCCCAGCAGCTAGTGCGCTGCTGGGTTGATTATTTGTTATTACAGCGATATTATCTCGCGCCCTATTTCTTGGCTTCCGGGGCGTAGGTAGCTGTCAATTGGAGTCCCACTGAATGGCCCGTATTGCAGGCGTTAACATTCCAGATAACAAGCATACTGTTATCTCGCTGACCTACATCTATGGTGTTGGTCGCACCACTGCACAGAAAATCTGTGCAACCACTGGGGTTAACCCAGCGGCAAAGATCAAAGATCTGAGCGACGAGCAGATTGAACAGCTGCGTGGCGAAGTGGCGAAGTTCACCACTGAAGGTGACCTGCGTCGCGAAATCAACATGAAAATCAAGCGCTTGATGGATTTGGGCTGCTACCGCGGTCTGCGCCATCGTCGTGGTCTTCCAGTGCGCGGTCAGCGTACCAAGACTAACGCGCGTACTCGCAAAGGTCCGCGTAAGCCGATCCGCAAGTAATCGCACCAGCGCAACGACAGGAATTTAGTCATGGCAAAACCTGCTGCTCGTCCTCGTAAAAAAGTTAAAAAGACGGTGGTTGATGGCATCGCCCACATCCACGCTTCTTTTAACAACACAATCGTCACCATCACCGATCGTCAAGGTAACGCGCTGTCCTGGGCTACCTCCGGCGGTTCGGGTTTCCGCGGTTCTCGCAAGTCCACCCCGTTCGCTGCTCAAGTAGCTGCTGAACGTGCTGGTCAAGCTGCGCTGGAATATGGTCTGAAGAACCTCGACGTTAACGTCAAAGGTCCAGGCCCAGGTCGTGAGTCTGCTGTCCGTGCTTTGAACGGCTGTGGCTATAAGATCGCCAGCATCACCGACGTGACGCCAATCCCGCACAACGGGTGCCGTCCGCCGAAGAAGCGCCGCGTGTAATCCAGGAGACTGTAAGAAATGGCTCGTTACATTGGTCCAAAATGCAAGCTTGCTCGTCGTGAAGGCACCGATCTCTTTCTGAAGAGCGGCGTTCGCGCGATCGAATCCAAGTGCAACATCGAAGCAGCTCCAGGTATCCACGGCCAGCGCCGTGGCCGTCAGTCCGACTACGGCACCCAGCTGCGTGAGAAACAAAAAGTTCGTCGTATCTACGGCGTACTCGAGCGTCAATTCAGCGGTTACTACAAAGAAGCTGCCGGCAAGAAAGGCGCTACTGGTGAGAACCTGCTGCAATTGCTCGAATGCCGTCTGGACAACGTTGTATACCGTATGGGCTTCGGCTCGACTCGTGCCGAATCCCGTCAATTGGTTTCGCACAAGTCGATCAGCGTAAACGGCAAAACCGTTAACGTTCCGTCGTATCAGGTTCGTGCTGGTGACGTGGTTGCTATCCGCGAGAAAGCCAAGAACCAACTGCGCATCGTCCAGGCTCTCGATCTGTGTGCCCAACGTGGCCGCGTAGAATGGGTAGAAGTAGACACTGAGAAGAAATCGGGCGTTTTCAAGAACGTTCCAGCTCGCAGTGATCTGTCCGCCGACATCAACGAAAGCCTGATTGTCGAGCTCTACTCCAAGTAAGGGCTAGAAAATAGGTGCATCCATGCAGATTTCGGTAAATGAGTTCCTGACACCCCGCCATATTGATGTGCAGGTTGTCAGTCCAACCCGCGCCAAGATCACTCTCGAGCCTCTCGAGCGTGGTTTCGGCCATACCCTGGGCAACGCGCTGCGCCGCATCCTGTTGTCCTCCATGCCCGGCTGTGCAGTAGTCGAGGCCGAGATTGACGGTGTACTCCACGAGTACAGCGCCATCGAAGGTGTACAGGAAGATGTAATTGAAATCCTGTTGAACCTTAAAGGTCTGGCTATCAAGCTGCACGGTCGAGACGAAGTTACGCTGACCTTGTCGAAGAAGGGTTCGGGGGTGGTTACCGCTGCCGATATTCAGCTGGATCATGATGTCGAGATCGTTAACCCCGATCACGTAATCGCTAACCTGGCGTCTAACGGCGCCCTGAACATGAAGCTCACCGTAGCTCGTGGTCGTGGTTATGAACCGGCAGACTCGCGTCAGAGCGATGAAGACGAAAGCCGCAGCATTGGTCGCTTGCAGCTTGACTCTTCGTTCAGCCCGGTTCGCCGTATCGCATACGTGGTGGAAAACGCCCGTGTCGAGCAGCGTACTAACCTGGACAAGCTGGTTATTGATCTGGAAACCAACGGTACTCTGGATCCTGAAGAGGCTATTCGCCGCGCTGCAACCATTCTGCAACAGCAGTTGGCTGCGTTCGTCGACCTCAAAGGTGACAGCGAACCAGTGGTAATCGAACAGGAAGACGAGATCGATCCGATCCTGCTCCGTCCGGTTGACGATCTGGAACTGACTGTACGTTCGGCCAACTGCCTCAAGGCGGAGAACATTTACTACATCGGCGACCTGATTCAGCGCACCGAAGTAGAATTGTTGAAGACTCCAAACCTTGGCAAGAAGTCCTTGACTGAGATCAAGGACGTCCTGGCCTCCCGTGGTCTGTCCCTCGGCATGCGCCTCGACAACTGGCCGCCGGCAAGTCTTAAGAAGGACGACAAGGCGACTGCCTGATCGTCGTAATCACCGAACGTTGTGTTTGGTAAGGAATGAACCATGCGTCATCGTAAAAGTGGTCGTCACCTGAGCCGGACTAGCTCGCACCGTAAGGCCATGTTCCAAAACATGGCGGTGTCGCTGTTCGAGCACGAGCTGATCAAAACTACATTGCCGAAAGCTAAAGAACTGCGTCGCGTTGCTGAGCCGCTGATCACTTTGGCTAAAACAGACAGTCTGGCTAACCGCCGTCTGGCTTTCGACCGTACTCGTTCGAAAGCAATCGTTGGTAAGCTGTTCAACGATCTGGGCAAGCGTTATGCAACTCGCGAGGGTGGCTATCTGCGCATCCTGAAGTGCGGTTTCCGCACTGGCGACAACGCGCCTATGGCGTACGTCGAGCTGGTTGATCGTCCTGCTGGCGGTGAAGCTGTATCCGCTGAGTAAGATGTCAGTTTGAACAAGAAACCGGGCCCAGTGCCCGGTTTTTTGCTTTTCGGCTCAGGGTTCAAGGATTGGATATACCTATCGGTAATCAAGATTTAATAAATTTTGTCGTGTAACAAAACTGGACAATAATCTCTGCCATACCGATTAGCCGGTCGTTTTTGCCAGAGGAAAATTATTAATGAGCCAGTCCAAGACTCTTACCACCGCCAGCGGCGCTCCCGTAGCTGATAATCAGAACTCCCGTTCGGCCGGTCCGCGTGGCCCTTTGTTGCTCGACGATTTTCACCTGATCGAGAAGCTTGCTCATTTCAACCGTGAAAACATCCCTGAGCGTCGTGTGCATGCAAAAGGTTCGGGTGCTCACGGTACTTTCACGGTTAGCCGTGACATCACCCAATACACCAGTGCCAACCTGTTCAATACGGTGGGTAAGCAAACCCCCATATTCCTACGTTTTTCCACTGTCGGGGGCGAACGTGGATCGGCTGATACCGAACGAGATCCGCGTGGGTTTGCTCTGAAGTTCTACACAGAAGAAGGCAACTGGGACATCGTGGGTAACAACACGCCGGTGTTCTTTATCCGCGACCCGCTGAAGTTTCCTGATTTCATCCACACCCAAAAACGCCAGCCGCAGACTAACCTGAAGAACGCCCAAATGATGTGGGACTTCTGGTCTCATTCTCCTGAGGCGCTGCACCAGGTTACGATCCTGTTCTCGGATCGCGGCATTCCGGATGGCTATCGCCATATGCACGGCTTCGGTAGCCACACTTACAGCCTGATCAGCGCTGCTGGCGAGCGACACTGGGTCAAATGGCACTATAAGACCCAGCAAGGCATCAAGAACCTTACGCCGGCCGATGCCGCCCGCATCGCCGGGACCGACCCGGATTACGCTCAACGTGACCTGTTCACGGCCATCGAAAATGGCGATTTCCCGAAGTGGACCGTCTGCATTCAATTGATGACTGAAGCCCAGGCTGCAGCCCATCACGAGAACCCTTTCGACGTGACCAAGACGTGGTCGCAGAAAGAGTACCCGCTGATCGAGGTCGGTGAGATTGAACTCAATCGCAACCCGCTTAACTACTTCGCCGAGGTCGAGCAGGCGGCGTTCGGCCCTAGTAACATGGTCCCTGGTGTCGGCCTGTCACCAGATCGCATGCTCCAGGGGCGCGTTTTCGCCTACGCCGATGCGCACCGCTACCGTGTGGGTACCAATCACCAGCAATTGCCAATCAATGCACCAAAGAACCCGGTACACAGCTATCAGCGTGACGGTGCAATGGCTTTCGGTAGCAACGGTGGTTCCGCGCCCAACTACGAGCCAAACAGCTATTCAGATGCGCCTAAACAGGCACCACACTATGCCGAGCCTGCTCTTGCGCTGAACGGAGCAGCTGACCGTTACGATCACCGTGAGGATGGCGATTACTACAGCCAGGCGGGGAAGTTGTTCAACCTCATGAGCGCGGAACAAAAAGCACTGTTGATCGATAATATTGCCGGCACGATGGCAGGTGTTTCCAGTGATGTGGTGCAGCGTCAGCTGCAGCATTTTTACAAGGCTGACGCCGCTTACGGCGAAGGTATTGCAAAAGCACTGGGCGTATCGTTGATGTAAGTCTAAGTGATAAACGGAACCGCCCTCATTTGGGCGGTTTTTCGTATCTTATCGCCGGTTTTTCGCTGCTTTTTGTCGCTTTTTATCGCTTTGGCCCGTGACCTTCGCAGGCGGTTGGTTCAGACTATGCACTTTCAAGCAGGAGACGTGGGCGATGCTAGGCCACCCGGAAGTAATCGATTATCTCAATACGCTGCTGGTGGGCGAATTGGCAGCGCGTGACCAATATTTCGTTCATTCGCGTATGTACGAAGACTGGGGCTTTACCAAGCTCTATGAGCGTATCAATCACGAAATGGAAGAAGAGGCACAGCACGCCGATGCTCTGATGCGTCGTATCTTGATGCTCGAAGGCACTCCGCGGATGCGTCCGGATGACCTGGAGGTTGGTACTACGGTACCCGAGATGTTCGCTGCTGATCTGCGCCTGGAATACAAAGTCCGTGCTGCACTGTGCAAAGGTATAGAGCTCTGCGAACTGCACAAGGACTACGTCAGCCGTGACATCTTGCGTGTTCAGCTTGCTGACACCGAAGAAGATCACACGTACTGGCTCGAAAAGCAGTTGGGTCTGATCAAGACCATAGGCCTGGAAAACTACCTGCAATCGCAGTTCTGATTCCTTCGCCAAGCTGCATAAAAAAGCCCCTGCACTTCACGTGACAGGGGCTTTTTCGTTCCAACGGTCAAGCAGCGTCAGGCTTTATCTCTAAGCAGCAACGGCTTGAGGTAGTGCCCTGTGTAGGACTGCTCCATTTCAGACACTTGCTCTGGCGTACCCACTGCAATGATCTGTCCGCCTTTCGAGCCGCCTTCCGGACCCAAGTCCACAAGCCAGTCGGCCGTTTTGATCACATCCAGGTTGTGCTCGATAACGACCACTGTATTGCCGTGGTCGCGCAGACGGTGCAGTACGTCCAGCAATTGCTGAATATCCGCGAAGTGCAAACCTGTGGTCGGTTCGTCGAGGATATACAAGGTCTTGCCGGTATCGCGCTTGGACAGCTCGCGGGACAGCTTGACCCGTTGAGCTTCACCACCAGACAACGTAGTCGCCGACTGACCCAGCTTGATGTAGGAAAGGCCCACATCCATCAAAGTCTGAAGCTTGCGCGCCAGGGCTGGAACGGCATCGAAGAATTCGCGTGCTTCTTCAATGGTCATCTCCAGAACCTCGTGGATGCTTTTGCCCTTGTATTTGATCTCAAGGGTTTCGCGGTTGTAGCGCTTGCTCTTACACACATCGCACGGCACATAGATGTCCGGCAGGAAGTGCATCTCAACCTTGATCAGGCCATCACCCTGGCAGGCCTCGCAGCGCCCGCCTTTGACGTTGAAGGAGAAGCGTCCTGGGCCATATCCCCGTGACCGTGACTCGGGTACGCCAGAGAACAGCTCGCGGATGGGTGTGAACAGCCCGGTGTATGTCGCCGGATTGGAGCGCGGTGTACGACCGATCGGGCTTTGATCGATATCGACTACCTTGTCCAGATGTTCCAGGCCTTTGATGCTGTCGTGGGTCGCCGCTTCCAGCGTCGTTGCGCCATTCAAGGCAGTGGCGCTGAGCGGAAACAGCGTGTTGTTGATCAGCGTCGATTTGCCCGAGCCGGAAACGCCAGTCACACAGGTCAACAGGCCAATCGGGATTTCCAGATCAACGTTGCGCAAGTTGTTGCCACGGGCACCCTTGAGGGCCAGTGACAGCTTCTTGTTACGCGGCGTGCGTTTGGCAGGCACTGCAATTTTTACCCGCCCGGAAAGGTACTTGCCGGTGAGTGAGTCGGGGTGTGACATGACTTCATCCGGCGTACCTTCTGCAACGATGTGTCCACCGTGCACACCAGCGCCCGGGCCGATGTCGACAACGTAGTCGGCAAGGCGAATGGCATCTTCGTCATGCTCCACCACAATCACCGTGTTGCCGATATCGCGCAGATGCTTGAGTGTGCCCAGCAACCGGTCGTTGTCTCGCTGGTGCAGCCCGATCGAAGGTTCATCGAGGATGTACATCACGCCGACGAGGCCGGCACCAATCTGGCTGGCCAGACGAATACGCTGAGCCTCACCGCCCGACAGGGTGTCAGCGCTACGATCAAGCGTCAGGTAATCAAGGCCTACGTTGACCAGAAACTGCAGGCGCTCGCGAATCTCTTTAAGGATTTTGTCAGCGATTTCGCCACGACGTCCGGTCAGCTTCAGTACACCGAAGTATTCGGTCGCATCGCCGATGGGCATGTTGGTGACGGCGGGCAAAGTCTTTTCACCCACCCACACGTGACGAGCCTCGCGACGCAGGCGAGTACCACGGCAATCCGGGCAAGGCTGCGTGCCAAGAAACTTGGCCAGCTCTTCGCGAACGGTCGCCGACTCGGTTTCCCGGTAGCGACGCTCCAGATTGGGCACGATGCCTTCGAAGGGGTGAGCACGTTTGACGATGTCGCCACGATCATTCAGATAGCGGAAATCGACATTCTGCGAGCCGCTGCCGTTAAGCAAAGTCTTCTGAGTGTCGGCAGGCAGTTCCTTGAACGGTACTTCCAGGCTGAAATCGTAATGCTTGGCCAAAGAGCCGAGCATCTGGAAGTAATACACGTTGCGCCGGTCCCAGCCGCGTATCGCGCCTTCCGCCAGCGTCAATTCGGCATTCACCAGACGCTTGATGTCGAAGAACTGCTTCACGCCCAAGCCGTCACAGGTCGGACAGGCGCCAGCCGGGTTGTTGAAGGAGAACAGCTTGGGTTCCAGCTCGCTGATCGCGTGGCCGCAGATCGGGCAGGCGAAGCGCGCAGAGAAAATCATCTCTTCGCCGGGCTCGTCATCCATGGACGCGACCCAGGCGATACCGTCAGCCAGTTTCAACGCAGTCTCAAAGGACTCTGCCAAGCGCTGCTGCAAGTCAGCTCGCACCTTGAAGCGGTCGACCACCACATCGATGGAGTGCTTCTTCTGTTTATCCAGTTTTGGCAGCTCATCGAGCTCACAGAGACGGCCATCAACCCGGGCGCGTACGAAACCCTGGGCACGTAATTCTTCGAACACCGACAAGTGCTCGCCCTTGCGTTCACGAACAACCGGGGCCAACAGCATCAGTTTGCTGCCTTCAGGTTGCGCCATAACCAGGTCAACCATCTGGCTAACGGTCTGCGCTTCCAGTGGGATGTCGTGATCCGGGCAACGAGGTTGACCTACACGTGCGTATAGAAGACGCAGATAGTCGTAGATCTCGGTGATCGTGCCCACGGTCGAACGCGGGTTATGCGATGTCGATTTTTGCTCGATGGAAATTGCCGGCGACAGACCTTCAATGGTGTCGACGTCAGGCTTTTCCATCATCGAAAGGAATTGCCGGGCATACGCTGAGAGTGATTCGACATAGCGCCGTTGCCCTTCGGCATACAGCGTGTCGAAAGCCAGCGACGATTTGCCAGAGCCGGAAAGCCCGGTAATGACGATCAGCTTGTCGCGTGGCAGAGTCAGGTCAATGTTCTTAAGGTTGTGGGTTCGAGCCCCACGAATCAGGATCTTGTCCAAAATGGCCTCGCACGGCGGGCGTCGAAAACGTAGGAGTATACGGACAAATACTGGATGGATGCACACTATCTAGTCCGCTCTTGCAGCCTTAAATGAAGACTGTGTCATCTAGGCGTGTCATAGCGTCGCGATATACCCCGTCAATCGATGGGACTGGTAGAATCGCCGCCGGTTCACACGAGGTTTTTCCATGCACGATCCCCACAGCGAGCGAATGAGCGGCGGCGAGACCCGCGCGGCAGGCGGTCTTGCACTGGTTTTTGCGTTTCGCATGCTCGGCATGTTCATGGTGTTGCCCGTGCTGGCGACCTATGGCATGGATCTGGCGGGGGCGAGCCCTGCGTTGATCGGCCTGGCAATCGGTGCCTACGGCCTGACCCAAGCCTTCCTGCAAATCCCTTTCGGGATCATTTCCGATCGTATCGGCCGTCGTCCGGTGATCTATTTCGGCTTGATCATTTTTGCCTTGGGCAGCGTTCTGGCAGCCAGCGCCGATTCGATCTGGGGAATCATCGCAGGGCGCATCCTGCAGGGCGCAGGTGCGATATCCGCGGCGGTCATGGCGCTACTCTCGGACCTGACCCGTGAACAACACCGCACCAAGGCCATGGCCATGATCGGCATGACCATTGGCCTGTCGTTTGCCATCGCTATGGTTGTTGGCCCGATTCTGACCAGCGCCTTTGGTTTGTCCGGTCTGTTTCTCGCCACCGGAGGCATGGCCTTGCTGGGCATTGGCATCGTCGCTTTCGTGGTGCCGAAAAATACCGGCACCTTGCAGCATCGTGAATCCGGTGTAGCACGTCAGGCATTGGGCCCAACCTTGCGCCACCCGGATCTGCTGCGTCTGGATTTGGGTATCTTTGTGTTGCACGCGATGCTCATGTCAAGCTTCGTCGCCTTGCCGCTCGCGCTGGTCGAGAAAGCCGGTTTGCCCAAGGAGCAGCACTGGTGGGTCTACCTCACAGCGCTGCTGATCTCATTTTTCGCAATGATTCCATTCATCATTTATGGTGAGAAAAAGCGTCAGATGAAGCGTGTGCTCATTGGTGCGGTCGCCGTACTGATGCTCACTGAACTATTCTTCTGGGAGTTTGGGGACACGTTGCGAGCACTGGTCATCGGGACAGTGGTATTCTTCATCGCGTTCAACCTGCTGGAAGCGTCTTTGCCGTCATTGATCAGCAAAGTGTCACCGGCTGGCGGAAAAGGTACGGCGATGGGGGTTTATTCCACCAGCCAGTTCCTTGGTTCGGCCGCAGGTGGGATACTCGGCGGCTGGTTGTTCCAGCATGGCGGGCTCGACGTGGTGTTCCTTGGTGGTGCTGCGATGGCCGCCATCTGGCTGGCAGTTGCAGTGACCATGCGTGAACCGCCTTACGTGACGAGCCTGCGTCTGCCCTTGTCGCCTGACGCCCTGCGTGATGCGGGCCTGGCAGACAGACTCAAGGCCGTAGAAGGCGTAACGGATGCAGTGGTGGTTGCGGAAGAAGCAGCCATTTACATCAAATTAGACACAGAACTATTGGATCGCGCGACTCTGGAGCGGATAGTCAACCCAGCCACTCAAGCGTGCGAAGCCTAGGAGAACGTTATGGCCCGTGGGGTTAACAAAGTTATATTGGTCGGCACATGCGGCCAGGATCCCGAAGTTCGCTACCTGCCTAACGGTAATGCCGTGACCAACCTGAGTCTGGCAACCAGCGAACAGTGGACTGACAAACAAACCGGTCAGAAAGTCGAAAAGACTGAATGGCACCGTGTGTCGATGTTCGGCAAAGTCGCCGAAATCGCTGGCGAGTACCTGCGTAAGGGCTCCCAGGTTTACATCGAAGGCAAGCTGCAGACCCGCGAGTGGGAAAAAGACGGTATCAAGCGTTACACGACTGAAATCGTCGTCGACATGCAAGGCACCATGCAGCTGTTGGGCGGCCGTCCACAAAACGACGGCGCTCCTCAGGGCCAGGGTGGCGGTTATCAGAACTCCGCTCCACGTCCTCAGCAGTCGCGTCCACAACAGTCCGCGCCGCAGCAACAGCCACAGCGCGAATCCCGTCCGGCTCCACAGCAACAAGCGCCACAGCCGGCCGCTGATTTCGACAGCTTTGATGACGATATTCCGTTCTAGGGCCTACCATAGATCGTAATGTAAAGTTTCAACCTAAGGCCCTGATTTTCAGGGCTTTTTACTTACATTTGACGCCTGCCGATTTAGCGCCTAATTTCAGTATTCGTTACCTGACGAAACTGTAAAGTAGGGGGCGATGCAATGGTCGATCTGTGCGTTCGATCCTTTGTCATGCAATCCGGTGAGCGTTACTGCCTGATCATGGATCGGCAGTCGGGCGTCCCTGTGTATGCGCCTAATCTGTTTCTGACTACGCAGGTTCGTAACGCCAGTCGCGCCTACGCCACGCTCATGGCGCAGGCGGGTCACCTTCTCGTGCTATACCGCTTTCTTCAGTATTACCAAATCGACCTCCCTAGCCGTATTCATCGCCAGCATTTTTTCAACGATGCGGAGATGGATGCTTTGCGCGATTTTTGTGCCTGCCGATACGACGCCAACGTCGACGTCGATAGAGCACTGTCTTCAGGCGGCTCTGTAACTAACTCCACCCAATACGTTCGGCTCACAGCTGCTGCGGATTATCTGAAGTGGGTTAGCCGCCAGTACCTCGATCATCTACAAGCAGAGCCAGCAGGTCTGGTGATGATGGTCAAAGGCATACGTCATCGCCGACCCAAAGCCAAAGGTCGTAACTCCGGGCTAATAGATCGCAGTGTTGACGATGCGGTCTTGCAGCAACTATTCGGGCTTCTCGAGGTAGGGTCGCCACAAAACCCTTTTTGCGAAACGGTTCAGGCGCGTAACCGCTTAATCGTTTTGGTTACGTACGGGGTGGGTATTCGCCGGGGCGAGTTACTGAATATTCGCCTCGAAGATATCGACTTTGCCTCTAATAAGCTCCGAATAGTTCGCAGGGCTGATCAGCCTGACGATCCGCGGCCACGACAACCCTTGGTAAAAACACGGGATCGGGAGTATGCGCTTCAAGACTGGTTGGCGGCCGAGATACACCGCTATGTAATGGGAGATCGTCGTCAGGTATCCAACGCCAGACGGTGTCCCTATTTGTTTATTACGCACAAACAGGGCCTGACCGTCGGAAAACCTTTGTCCGTGGCAGGTTACAACAAGTTATGGGCCGTTATTCAGCAGTCGATGGCAAGTTTGGAAGATATAACGGGTCACCGCCTGCGGCATACCTGGAATAAGGATTACAGCGTATTTATGGATGCAATGAAGCCGGCTGTATCTGAAGCGCGGCAGGAAGCTATGCGTTCTCAGCTTCAAGGTTGGAAACCGGGTTCCGGTACTGCTGCTCGCTACAATCGTCGGTTCACGGTTGAAAAAGCTAACGAGGTAGGGTTGCGGCTTCAAAGCATCCTCCAGACTAAGGGTTCATAACCAGCATGGATAACGATGACGTTGTGAGCCGCCAACCTCAGTATGCCGAATCAAATGAGCGGCGCTCGTATAATGGCTATAGCTTTGATAGCACTCATCTAACGTGGAAGTTGAGCAAGGATGTGTCGGTCCCGGTGGGAAAGGCCGCTTTGTTAATGACTGAGCCCGCTTATTTCGGGCTACGTGGCGTGTTGGTTAATTTTGCCGAGACTGGTTCAGCAAGTCACGTGTTCAATCTTTTTCAGCGTTATCTGGCGTTACTGCGCTACGCCGGTCCCCGCACCCTCACCACCGCCTTGCTCATTCAATATCGAAAGGAGGTGGGGGTTCGCTGTGAATGGTACTTGGGCGTAATCAGGATTTTGTTAAACAGATGGCTGGATCTAGGCTTACCTGGTGCGGATCCAGAAGTGGTGGCCTTACTTAACAGCTGGCGTCTGAAATGCAATACCAAGGGCGATATCATTAAGCGATGTGATCCGACCCAGGGGCATCTGTCTGATATTGAATTGCAGGCCGTGCTGGAGAGGGTGCCGCAGGCTTATGAACAAGGCATGATAAGTATCACAGAGCTGTCGCTAACTCTACTGAGCGCGCTCAGCGGGCGCCGTGGTGTGCAGTTGATGGCGTTAAAGATCATGGATTTGCGGGAGCGTGTGACGAAGGACGGAGCCACAATATATTTCGTCAACGTGCCACGTGCCAAGCAGCGAGGTGGAGGCTTCAGAACGGAGTTTCGTGAAGTCCCACTGACTCGAGAGCACTGGGACGTGATGCAGGCCCAAAAGCGCTTTGCGATTGCCACCGTCGAGTCGGCCCTTTGGTGTGACCTTCCGGAAGAGTATATTCCATATGTCCCGCTGTACCTTAATCTTAAACATATCAATGCTATCGAAACAGTGACCGAGCTACATAGGGCTCTCGAAGGCGACTATCTGCACGCTCTAGCGAATAACGTCGCTAGAGAGATTGCCCAAGCGGTGGAAGTTGCTGGCGTATCTTCGGAACGTACAGGTTTACCCCTTCAGATTTCTCCAAGACGCTTCCGCTATACATTGGGAACGCGTGCTGCGCGAGAAGGCTGCAGTACGTTAGTTATTGCTGAGCTTCTTGACCACAGCGATACCCAGTCCGCTCATGTTTACACCTTGAATGTTCCCGAATACGCAGCTCGCATTGATGAGGCTGTTGGTCACTATTTGGCACCCTACGCCCAAGCGTTTGCAGGTGTCTTGGTAGACAGTAAATCAGCAGCCCTACGTGGAGATTTGCCTGGGAGTGATGTTCGTGATTTTTCGGGCGTGGTGGCGGGAACCTGTGGCCACTGCGGTTCTTGTACTGCCAATGTGCCGATCCCTTGCTACACCTGTATTCACTTTCAGCCTTGGCTGGAGGGGCCCCACGAGCTTGTTTATCAGCAACTGGTGGAGGAACGTAAAAGAATCTTGGAAGTTACCGGTGATGCAGCTATGGCTGCAGTGTTAGACCGTAGCATGATGGCCGTGGCCGAAGTCGTGCAAGCTTGCAATAGACGCAGAGAAACCTTGATCGCAAGCTCTCGGGGGAATTCTCATGGTTGAATTGTTCCATTTCGTACCCAAGAGCGAAGGCCTGGCACGGAACAATGTTATTGACTTTATCGCTCAGGTCAGAGAGCACTATCAAGGAACGGCCGCTGAGTGGAATTCAGCAGCATGGCCTTCCGCGCGGTTTGTGAAAATCGGTAGTCCCATGTGCTCACGAGGTGCAGTGGATCCCCAGTGGGTACTCGATGCGGAATACATGGATTTTGCCAAGGCCTATTTGTGGTACGTGCTTGCTCACAACCCTCGCAAAAATATTGGTTATATCATTGCTTCGCTTCGGGTTCTGGAAGGTGCGCTGCTTCAGGTCCATCAGTCCCCTCGCGTGTGGTTGTGCAACGCCGCCGTGCTGGATGAGGCGGCCCTGATTACCTCGCGAACTTACTCCCCTGGCTCCGCGTATTCTTGTTCGCGAGTGATGATGGAGCTTGCGAGTTTTCTGGCCAGCCGATGCATGGCGAAATCTAATATAAAGGATTGGAAAACCCCGCTCAGGCATCCAGGTGACATGCAGGTCCAAATTGGGCCTCAGGCAAATCGCATAAGGGCCAACAAGCTTCCTCGGCAAGAGGAGCTTAATGCGATTGCCGAGATCTTTGCCAATGATCCTGAACTGCCGTTGGACCGTTTTACCTCTTGCTGCTTTGCACTGCTCATGTGCGCCCCTTCGCGAGGATCTGAGGTGCTCGCTCTATCCGTGGATGCAGAGATTGAAGAGAGGGATAATAAGGGTGTACTGCGTTACGGCTGGCGTTTTCCGGCAGGTAAAGGTTTTGGGTGGGACATTAAATGGATCCCCAAATCGATGGAGCAATTGGCAAAGACGGCCTTCGCAAGGATGAAAGAGCTAAGTCAGCCCGGCCGGGATTTGGCGACTTGGATCGAGCAGCACCCGGATCGCTTCTACCGGCACTCCCTATGCCCGGATGTTGACGAGGACCAGCCGTTATCACCGGTGCAAGCCGCGCGAGCATTGGGGTTTGACCAGATCGAGCCAGGAGAAGCGAGAACTCGATTGTATGGCCGCCAGCTTGATAGTCGAGATGGCTCCCACACACTTAGATCCCTATGGCAATACACGCTTGCTCGACAACCCAAAGATTTTCCCTGGTACGACCAGCGGAAGGGCGTCAAGTACAGTCAAGCGTTGTGTTGCATGTTAAACAACCAGCTTCATGCTATCAAAAACACTATTCCCATTGAGCTCCATTGGGTAGGCATTTCTACCTTAATAAACGACTTGGGTATTCGCAACGGCCGTGTAGCCTACAAAGGTATCTTTGAACGTCATGGATACCGGCGATCAGATGGCGAAGCGATGAAATTGACGACCCATCAGCCTAGGCATTTGTTGAACACCCTTGCTCAGAGCGGAGGGCTCTCTCAAGAGGAAATCGCTAAATGGTCCGGACGAAGAGACGTAAAGCAAAACCGGGTTTACAACCACATGCCCAATGCCGAGATCATTGCCGATATTCGTGATGCCTTAGTAGCTGCACCGCCGCCGCCCTCGGTTTCGTTAATGACCAAAGATCACACTCCGGTGACGGCTGATGAGTTCGCTTCTAACCGGGTTCCGGCAGTGCATGTCACGGAATATGGCTTTTGTGTTCATGACTTTGTTATCAGTCCTTGCCTTAAATATCGTGATTGTGTGAATTGTACTGAGCAAATCTGCGTGAAGGGGGATCAAGCAAAGTTAGCCCGGCTGCGTTTACGACGCGAACAGTTGCAGGGTGTCCTTTCGCTAGCCTTGGATACGGCTGAGGAAGGGGAGGTGGCTGCCGATCGCTGGATTGAACACCATCGAATGACCATAGCTCACTTGGATGAACTGATTGAGCTTTTGAGCAGTTCCCAGCTTGCTGACGGAGCATTGGTGCGTATTAGCGGTAACGATTTTAGTCACATAGCTTGAGCGCTGGGCACTCAGCGTACCCAGATCCGGTGAGGAGGGGCCATGGCTAGACACCTGAGTTCCACGGATATTAAAACTATCATCAACTTTATCTATGGCACGGACCTGACACCACTAACTTGGGAAAACATCTGCGAATGGGTCATTCCCTTGGTTGGTAAGCGGTTTACCAGACAGACGCTTAATGCCCATGGCGACATCTCGTCCGCCTATAGGA
This sequence comes from Pseudomonas viridiflava, assembly GCF_900602065.1. GTDB lineage: Bacteria > Pseudomonadota > Gammaproteobacteria > Pseudomonadales > Pseudomonadaceae > Aquipseudomonas. The sequence goes on from NZ_UWFN01000091.1 coordinate 45,781, forward strand.
GTAGAAAGCAGAGTTTGCGCCAGACGGTGCCTAGGCACCCTAAGCCCGCCAGTCTTTCCATCGCGTCCCAGCGCATCCGCCGACTTGAGGCCGAGGTAACAGATTTGAAGATGCAGAACAGCCTTCTGTTGGAGCAGTTTGTGATGATCCAATACAACGCCTATAAACACGGCCTCAAAGAATCGCAATTGACTCTTCCGCTGCCTCGCATTGATCGTGAGCGAACAGACGACCATTAGCATTATAGAATTTGCTCGCTGTTAGTTTTCAAACGCAAATTGAACTACCGGAACATTAGTATGACTGTAAGCGTCCGGTAGATACACCTTGACCACACCATTTTCCCCTCGGAGACCTCGTAAGCCTAGGGTCGCTCATCGCCGCCTCGTACGTAAGGTGATTATGGCAAGCGGAGCATGCAGGCGCGGAGATGGAAGTCTGAAGGGTCAAGACACAAGCGAAGTAATGGTTTGGTTCACGACAGCCGTGCCGGGGCCGTGAGCGTCAACCTAGATTCCTAGAAGTATTTCAACCGCCGCCGTCACAACTTGATTTTTAGATAATCTCTGAGATCGGCCATCGCTTACAGTGCCATAGACAACAGCTACAACACCACTGCCTCGGCCATAGCCGAGGCAGATTGATCACCAAAATACAGCTCGCCTGCGACAGCAACGGCTTCCCGCTGACCGTCATGCTGTCGCTCGGTACAAGCTGGCGAACAGCTTCAAAGCCATAGTTGCACGAGCCTGAATCAAGAAATGCTTCCAGGCTGATTGTTTGGACGAAATCTAGCTCAAGAAGGTTTCCAACGATCTACCTCGCAGCTCGGCCCTGTAGCGGTGGGGATGGAGATCAACTCTATCAACGAGCCCCATGGCGCTCGGACATAATGCATAGAATTGCCTGTTCCTTTTTCGATACCAAAAAGTGCGTTCGGCCCGCGAAGCGGAGTACCTCCTGCAGCCAAGACACGATGGAGCACCTGGGCAAGATCATCACAGTAAACGGCGAAGTGCTGAAGCCCCATGGAGCCTATTCCATCGACGCCCGGTGCTGCACCTTCGATCTCAAACAATTCGATGTTGGCACCTTCACCGAGACGAATCATGCGAGTCGCCACGATTCTTTGCTCTTCTTTCAGCGCTACCGTTGCGGCAAGTTCTTCGGGGGGGCGACGCGGTTGGCCATCGACCACTGTGTCGTAGACGATAGCTGCATCGAAGGCCTCGTGAAAGAACCGGGTTGCTGCCTCGATGTCTGGAACCGTTATGCCTATATGATCTATGCCACGTACATTGCTAGACATTCAGCATTCCCACCTATGGTCGACCCAAGAAGGAGTTGATCAAAGGGTTCAACGCTGGAGCGCACTCCTCTGGAACCCAATGGCCGCAATCTGGCAACACGTGCGATTCAACGTTAGTGGCGTAGCGGCGGATGTTCTCAGGCTGCTGAGCACCGAACCCGCCGTTACCCCCACCGCCAACCGCGAGTACAGGCATTGTCAGCTTAGTAGCCACCAGCTTCTCGTTCTGCTTAATCGATTGGGGAAGCGCACGATAATATTCAAATGCGTGGTGGAAGGTCTGGGGCTTAGAGTATGACCGCACGTAACGGTCTACCAGTTCGTCAGTGAACACCGCTTGGTTGCTGGCATGGTGACGAATGAAATGCGTCAGAAACAATCGCTCGTTTCCTTTGACCATTGCGTCGGCCAGCTGACCGGAGGCTGCGAAGAAACTGTGATGCCATCCAGGTGCCTCCCCGGTCGCGACGAAGGCTGGCAGCGAATAGAGAGTGTCGTCAGGAATGGTCGCTTCGATGAACGCAGCCTTCACGATGTCCCCAGGATGGCGGGCAACCATTGGGTAGCTGTTCCAGATACCAATATCGTGGGCAACAAGGTAGAAGGGCTTGTCCGCACTGATCCGCTTGGCAAGCTTGTGCAGATACTCCGAAACATCCACTCCAGTGTAAGTAGTTTTCGGCGGCGCTGACAGGCCAAGACCTGGCAGGTCTACTGCTACGACCGTATAGCGTTCTGCGAGTTGCGGCATGAGGCTACTCCACTCATACCATGTCTGGCCGAAGCCGTGGACAAGCATCACAAGGGGGCCTTTGCCGCCACGTACGAAATGCAACTTCACACCGTCAACAGTCTCGTAGGCGCTGGTAAAACCTTCGGGTGTCGGAAACTCTGCCTGTTGGGCGCTGACAGCTGGAGGCGGTGCAGGATTGATCTGTGCTGCGTTGGCCTGAGTTACACCCATAGCGAGCGCAGCAACGGCTAGTGCAATTGCGTGGAGCTTCATATTTTTCACCTAGTGGGACGATAAATGATTGGGCGATCAGCGATCTTGTTGAGCGCGACTACCGGGAGGAAAGGCATAGCGACGTGCTGCCAGTGCTATCACAAAAGCTAGCAGTGCGAGAATGGCGACAGCGGGCGGCAGCATGGACGTACCACCTTGCGTAAGGAGAGCTCCGCCAACAGCTCCGCCGGCCGCGATTGCCAGGTTCCATGCAGTGGTTACCATGGCCTGGGCTAAGTCGACGCCATCGCCGGCGGCATCAGCTGACGCTGTCTGCATCATGGCGCCCGCTCCGCCAAAACCTAGGCCCCAGACGACGGCGCTCAAATAGACCGCGATGCTCTGCTCTCCAGCGATACTCAAGAGTACAGCGGTTAATGCGAACGAACCGATCGATGCAAGCACCATCATGCGGAGCATCCGGTCAACCCAACGCCCGACTACCCATATGCCAGCAAGCGAACTTATTCCGAACGCCAGCAGGACTAGATCGACCCGCGATTGCGAGGCAGTCGAGAACGGCGCGATGTAGGTATAGAGAATGTTGTGGGCAGTCATCCAGGCCAGAATGACAAGAAGGATCGGCAGGATGCCCTTAGTTCTGATGACGCCTATGAGCGAGGGGCGGTTGTCGCCTGTTCGGCCAGGAGCATCTGGAACCTTCACCATGATCCAACCGATCAACATGACAGCAAGTGCCGATAGAATGAGGAACGATCCACGCCACCCTACCAAGCTCCCCAGGAACGTCCCCAGCGGAACACCCAGTGATAGCGCCAGGGGCACACCTACCATCGCGACCGCCATTGCCGCCCCAGTCTGTTCGAGACGTACGATGCTGCGGGCGTACCCCGCAAGTATTCCCCACGCCAATCCTGCCGCACATCCTGCTATGAACCGTGCGATCAGCACGACACCGATTGACTCAGCCATCGCGGTCAACGTGTTGCCGACAACGAAGCAGATGATCGTTGCCAGCAAGACAGGCCTACGGCGCAAACCTTGGGTCAGACTGGTGAGTGGGATTGCCGCCAACAGCGATCCAAGTGCGTATATCGCGACAAGCTGCCCTGCAATAGCTTCAGAGATCTGAAGGCCAGAGGCGATGCTGGGTAACAAACCGGCGGGTAGTGTCTCAGTGACGATGCATAGAAAGCCTGCGGCGGCTAGGCCAGCCAGTGCCGCGATGGGTAGTCCGGAGTTCCTGGCAGTAGCCTCGTTGGACAGGCTTTGAGATGGGGAGGGCTGCATGATTTTCCTCGCGATTGGCGTAGTGGCTGCCGTGCAGAGCGCAACCTGACGGCATGGATATTTACGTTATCTCCCACTATAGTATTCATAAGCCCCAGAGTAAACGGATTATGTAATGGTCATTAACGTAAATAAGCGAGCCCGTGGGCGACCGCGTGAATTCGTCCTTGAGGACGCCATCCAGGTCGGGCAGCATCTGTTCCACGAGCACGGCTATGAGAACGTCAGCGTCGCATCGCTGACAGAAGCGATAGGGATTACTCCGCCGAGCTTCTATACGGCTTTCGGCAGCAAGGGCGCGTTTTTCAACGATGCTTTGAGGCATTACTCCGCGACTGTTGTGCCACTCGACACCTTTTTGATCCCAGACAAATCACCGCAGACCGTACTGAGGGACATGCTTAGGGCTGCGGTGCATGCATACGCCGCCCACCCGAACCGCCGAGGTTGTTTTATTCTGGAGCATGCGAAGGCCGGAGCCACTGAGTCGGGAATAGCTGCTAAGCAAATCGCAGACGAGAATCGTGCAAAAGTGATGGCGTTTCTCGAAGCATCTGGCATCTCCGCTGCTAGCCAAGTCTTAGACTATGTCTCCGCGACCATGCTTGGCCTGTCGGCTGCGGCGAAGGAGGGTTGGGAGGAAGAGAGGCTGATTGCAGTTGTGGAGACCACCGCGGTAGGCCTAGGCCAAATAATAGGCAGCGCCAGGGATATACCTGAAGAATCTTCCTAATACTTCCACGCACGAGGATTTAACTCCTGAAATCATGACGGCGGCCTTGCTGGCGTCGTCCGACCATTGCCTGGTTTCTCCCTACACCTGCATGCTTCCTGGTCGACCCAATGTAGGTGTCTTGCGCGATTAAAGCGATTGCCACGTATGCGGCAGCAACTGATCGATTTCACTCGCCCGCTGCGTCGGCAGGCGCGTCAGCACATCTTTGAGATACGCATAGGGATCCTGCCCATTGATGCGGGCTGACTGGATCAAACTCATAATCGCTGCCGCCCTTTTGCCGCTACGAAGAGACCCTGCAAACAACCAGTTTGAGCGCCCCAGTGCCCATGGACGGATCTGGTTCTCCACTTGGTTGTTATCGATGGGCACAGCCCCATCGTCGAGGTAGCGCGTCAGCGCTAACCAACGTTTAAGGCTGTAATCCAAGGCTTTTGCCGTCGCAGATCCTTTGGGCACAAGATCGCGCTGGGTCAACATCCAGTTGCGCAAAGCTTTTGCCAACGGCGCCGCTTTTTCTTGTCGTATTCGCCAGCGATCTTCATCACTCATATCGTGCGCCTGGCGTTCGACCTCGTACAAGCCGCCAATCGAGTTCAGTGCCTTTTCGGCCAACTGACTTTTATTCGCCACGTGCAGATCAAAGAACTTGCGGCGGGCGTGAGCCATGCAGCCGATTTCGGTCATGCCTTTTTCGAACCCGGCTTTGTAGCCCGCGAAGTCGTCGCACACCAGTTTGCCGTTCCAGGAGCCGAGGAAATTGCGGGCATGTTCACCCGCGCGGCTTGGGCTGAAGTCGTAGACCACCGCTTTAACCGCCGTGAACGGCGTGGTGCAGTAAGCCCAGACATACGCGCGGTGAGTTTTCTTCTGGCCGGGCGCAAGCATTTGCACCGGCGTCTCATCAGCATGTACAACCCGCTGCGCCAGGACGACCTCTCGCAGGGCATCAACCAAAGGCTGAAGTTGCACGCCAGCTTGCCCGACCCACTGAGCCAGCGTGGAGCGCGCAATAGGCAAGCCGGCGCGGCCGAAGATTTTCTCCTGCCGGTACAGCGGTAAGTGGTCGGCGAACTTCGCCACCATCACGTGCGCGAGCAGGCCTGCAGTAGGTATGCCTTTGTCGATTACTTGGGCCGGTACCGGCGCCTGGATCAGTGCTTCGCATTGGCGGCAGGCCCACTTTCCACGCACATGCTGCTCGACCGTGAACACGCCCGGTGTGTAATCCAGCTTTTCGCTGACATCTTCGCCGATACGCTGAAGTTGGCAGCCGCAGGCGCACTTAGTGTTTTCCGGCTCATGGCGGATCACGGTGCGTGGAAACTGCGATGGCAGGGGCGCGCGTTTGGGCTGCTGACGTGTCTTCCCTGGAGCCGGCTCCGGCGGGAGTGCGCTCAGCTCGGCGTCGATAGCCTCCAGATCCGTGTTGAGCAGATCGTCGAGCAAGTTGCCTTGGTCAGGGCTGATCTGCTTGCTGCGCTTGGCAAACCGATGCCGCTTGAGGATGGCAATCTCGTGGGTCAGCTGCTCAATGATGGTCTGATCGCGATGGATCTTTCTGCCCATGGTGTCGACCTTCGACATCAACTGCGCCGCTAATGCACGTAGTTGGTGAGTGGTCATTTGGTCGAGGTTGGGCAAGGATGTCATGAATTGGATTTTACCAAAGCAGGTCGGTTGCGACAGCAAGCCCGGATGCTATTTACTGCTTTTTTAAAGCAATGTGATGGTGCCACCTATGCCAACCCGCTGCCAAGGCAACCCCAAAACCAAGGCCTGAAGTTGTTCGTTATCAAGTTCAATTTCCAGGCCATGGCGGATACCCGGCCAGTGAAACTTACCCTGATTGAGTCGCCGCGCTGCGAGCCAGACACCCACACCGTCATGCACCAGAACCTTCATCCGGTTAGCGCGGCGATTGGCGAAAAGATAAGCACAGTGCGGCTTCGCCGTACCGAACACCGCGATTACCCTAGCCAGCGCGGAATCGGTGCCCGCGCGCATATCCAGAGGTTCGGTGGCGAGCCAGATGGCGTCGATACGAATCACCGGGTCAGCCCGCGAATGAATCGAGCGCAACCATCAGGATCAGCTGAGGGCCATTTCACAATGATGATCTGCTGCCCGAAGGGGATTTCCAGATTCACCAGCAATGGCTGATCGGGCAGAGCTATGGGCTCCAGTTTTATTGGAACGAAGGCGGGCAAGGCCGGTGGCTGAAAATCTTGATGAAGAGGTATCCACTTGCGAACCAGATTGGCATTGATGCCGTGGCGCAGGGCAACGCTGGCCATCGACACGCCGGGTTGCAGGCATTCCTGGACTATCTGGGCTTTAAGGGGTTTGGGATAAGACATTCTTCGGCGCATGGGAATCCTGACGATAAGAGTGATGGTGTCCACGTATTTTTAGGTGGAGAACATCGCCCTTATTGCTGGGATCGGGTAGGTGACTTTGCCGGACGGTTACGTATGACTGTCAGGAATCCCGTCTCATCTGCGTTCCGCGCAGGCGAGGAACGATATGTAGCGCTGCATAATCACAACGCCAGATTTCTGAAAGCGCAGTCCTGAAGATCGTGGCCTCGGGGTTGCTCTCCCGCTCGTGATTTTGTTGGTAGGGGGTTCAAGAAGTTTTCGACCGCTCGGCTAGAGGTTAACCAACCGCAATCGCAAAAGTCGAGCTATCCTCAGGCGAGGCGTCCCTTCCTTCGTTGTGATGAAAACTCAACGATGACCGCAGCTTAGTTGAAACTCTAAAAAATCGCGTCGTTGCGAATGATGTAGCAGATTCGCGACGCGTAAGCGGAGCGACTTTTTTAACACTATCGACCCATAGCAGCCCCTCGCGAAAAGCAGCAGTCGGCCAGGATCAGCCATTGAACAGATAAACGACCAGGCGTTTGGACGGGCTCACAATGATCACGCCAATCCGGCCAAAGGCGTAGTAGCTTCCTGGTGCATTGATAATGGCGTCAACCTCACTGATGACTGACGGATCGACATCAGTGCAAAAACCGTAGTTGCATAGATAGTCGTACGTTTTCATCGGCTGGTTTTTCCCTTCGGATGGCCAACGTTTTTCAGTACGAGAGACGGGGGTTTCCTGCCAGTTTTGATAGCTGACGCGCCAATGCCTAGATGGGTCAGGAGGATTGGCTGGCAGTTTTTTGAAGAACGGTAACCCCGCGCCAGCCTTTATAGCCGTAGTCGGCGGCAACGGATAGACGCGGATACCTGACTCGTTGCCTCCCGGCCCAAAGCCCCATGACTCCTCGCTGAAGTAGGTCACCGCCGTGACGCCCAGTGCGTCTGGAACGAAACTCAGCCGGAAGACTTTCTCGTGCTGTTCAACTGCCCACCACGCCGCCGCACCACAGGTCAGCACCAGCAGAAGGAACACGATTGAAGGACGGAGAAACCGGCGAATACGATTCATGGCAGCTTCATCCTTGAAAAAAATCTTCTGCTCAATGACCTGCGATCGGCAACTGTCGAATAGGCAGAAACCAGCCATGAGCGGTCGTCTAAAGCTTGTGAGAGAATCCGAGTTAGGTTTTCCACGCAAGAACAGACTCTTCCTTTTATGGAATTGAATCGCCCAACTCACTACGACATGGCATGTGACTTCTGCGTCAGCCGTATTACTGATGCAAGCATTAAACCTGAATCAGCCTCCTACTAGCGAATTTATGCTCGATAGCATGTCCGCTTCTGGCCCAGAGTGTGTAAAAACGCTGAGCCAAAATTGAAGTTGGCGCTTCTATGCCAAATCTGAAATTTATCGGCTGGTTGGCATAACTAGATTTTGGGTAGAAACGCGATTTGCGGTTCTACTTTGGACACCAATCGCGCTGAAAAACGTTTTTACACACTCTGGGCCGAAAGCCGCCCGTCGCCACCGGCATCAGTCGGCCAGAAGCGGTCATTGAGTAGTTAAGGTGCCCTCACCCTGCTTGGCCTAGATCTGATTAGAAAAAACTGCAGAACTTAATTATCTAGGCGGCAACTGCAACCGTAAGCGTGTCAGGTTCGCCTCGTCATCCACTTCCAACTCCAAGCTGCCTTGCTGGGCCTCCGCTAGTAATTTTGCTGAGTAGGTACCCAGCCCCGTACCGCCAGACTTGCCATGGCTCGCGTACTTTTCGAAGAACCTTGACCGAAATGCCACGGGTACTGCTGGCTGGTTCTCCATTACCAACTCAACATGGTCGGTGGGTGTCAATATGAGCCGCACTCGGCTTTTCTCAGGGGCCGCCTCGCAGGCATTCTTCAGCAGATTGTTTAGTAGCGAAAAGCACAGTAACTCGTCTCCGCTAGCTAGCACTGGTGTCGATTCATTAATGTTTTCCGCCAACACTTCAATTGTTAGTTTTTTTGCTTGGTAAGTCAGCCTGGCCGAATCGCATAGGCGCCTTACCAGAGGAAGCAGTTCGACCGCCACCGGCTTCAGTTCGAAACGACCGGTCTCGATCTTGTAGATGTCGCCAGCCATGTCGATCATTCCTAGCAGGTTCTGGCCGTCGGCTTCTAGGCTGTGCAGCATCTGCGACTGGCGCGGCAGCAGGTTGCCACCTTCAAGCAGGCCGCGGGCCAAGCCGAGAATATTGCACAGAGGCGCTTTCAGATCATGACGTGAAATACTGCTGGCCTCCTCGCGCAAGCGCTCCAGCTCCAGCATGGTGTCGTACTCCTGTTGCAGATCTTTGCGTTGCTCTACCAGGCGCAACAGGTTGACCACCCGAAGATGTAGCGACGTGGGATCAACAGGCTTACTGACAAAATCCACTGCGCCCAGCTCAAGCCCACGCAACTGTGCTGTCGGATCGCTCATGGCCGTGATGAAGATGACCGGGATGCGGCTAGCGCTGGGATGGCTGCGAAGGTGCTGGGCCAGTTCGAAACCGTCCATATTCGGCATCATCACATCCAGAAGAATTAGGTCTGGCGGGGACTCAGAAGTACAGATGGCTAATGCATTGCGCCCGTCGCGCGCAGCCAATACGCGATACTCGTCCTGAAACAGCCCAGCAATCAGTGCTAGGTTGTCCGGTACGTCATCGACCACCAGCAGCGTGGGACGACGCTCCTCAGCTTTTGGCTCTCGGGCAGGCTGAGCATTCACTGGTGGCGAATGCAGCCGAGGACGGTGACTCATGGCACGCGTTACGCGCTGCGAAAGGTCATTGGCGGTATAGGGTTTGATCAGTATGTTGCTGACACCGGCAGCGATGGCCTCGGTAATTTGGGAGCGAGAGCTCTCTGCGGTAATCATGATGAAGGGAAGCATGGCCAACTTGGGGTCACTGCGTAGCCTACGCAACAAAGTGAGGCCATCCATGACCGGCATGTTCCAGTCAGAAAGAATCACATCTACCTTACGCGCTTTTAGTACCGCGAGGGCCTCTGCACCATTGGCAGCAGTGAGGATGTGTCGTACCCCAAGACGCTCCAATTGGCTACTATTGACCCTGCGCATGGTGTCGGCATCGTCGACGACTAAGAATACGGTATCGGCGGTAATCATAATGCGTAGGGCTCCAGGTCGGGGGATTGGGATACGCCAGTCAGGCGCCTGTTGCTGACTCGCCCTGCAGCAACGCCAGGGCTCGGTCAAAGTCAAACCGCTCAACCTGTTGAGCCACTAGCGCAAGGCGCTTAGCAATGAGCTGATCAAGCGGCTGTCGGCGCAGCTCCTCAAGGACTGTCACGGCAGCCGTGTCGCTCTCCTCCAGCAAACGCGCTAGTAAGGTCAGTTCCCGTTCCAACTCAGCGTCGTTATACCGAGCAGCGTTCTCCGGGCTCGCAGGGCCATTGCCCAGAGCAGTTAAGGCCGCCAGGATTGGCGCCAGGCATCGCTGCACCTCGGCCACTAAATTGCGGATTGTCAGCTCCTGATCGCCGGACTGGCAGGCCCCCTCAAGCGCGCCTGCAGCTTGGGCCACAGCCTTGGCGCCGATATTACCGGCGGTGCCCCGCAGGCTATGGGCGAGTCGGCCGGCAGCGCTGGCGTCCGGATCGGTTAAGGCAGTTTGGAACTGCTCAACGAAGCCAGTTTGTGTGTCACGGAATTTGCGCAACAGACGCAGGTAGAGATCACGACGCCCCATGCAGGTGCTCAAGCCGGCCGTGATGTCGATGCCTTCGATACGCTGCGGCAGGTCGTCCAAAGCCGGCTCCGGCAATGAGGGTGCAGGCTCATGGCGAGAAGTCTTGGGATGGATCCACTTGGCCAGAGTGGCGAACATACCGTCGACGTTCAGTGGTTTGGATATGTGGTCGTTCATACCACAAGCCAGCGCCCGCTCGCGATCACCCTCCATCGCGTTGGCGGTCATAGCCAGTACCGGTAATTCCGAGAAACGTGCCTGCTCACGAATCCTGCGAGTGGCGGTATAGCCGTCCATTACCGGCATCTGGCAGTCCATCAGTACCCCGTCGAAGTCGGCATCGACAACAAGGATGTCCAGAGCTTCCTGGCCATGCCGCGCCAGGCGCAACTGTATCCCGGCGCTCTCCAGCAACTCCCATGCGAGTTCCTGGTTCAACTCATTGTCCTCCACCAGCAGCAGCCGTGCGCCGCGTAGTCCGGCAACAGTGTTGGCACTCTGCTCGGAACGCTCGCTCGTCCGGGTCTCACCCTGGGGCACCCGGCCCAACACTGCGCCGATGGCTTCGAGCAATGACGATGGGGTAACCGGCTTGGTCAACACAATTGGCAGTTGGATGCCCTGCCGCTCGGCCTCATCGCGGGCGTCGTCACGACCGAACGCGGTAACCATGATCACTGACGGCGTGAGGCGCAGGTTGCCAGAACGCATTCGGCTCACCGTTTCCATACCGTCCATACCAGGCATCCGCCAGTCCATCAGCACTAAGTCGTAAGGCAGCTCCCGCGCCTCGGCATCGGCCAATAGACGAAGGGCCATACTGCCGTTCTCGGCGACGTCTACCTCTAGGCCGAAGCTGCGCGCCATACCTGATAGGATTTCGCGGGCGCTGGCGTTGTCGTCCACCACCAGCACACGCATACCCGGTAATTCGTCTGCCCTTAACATGCGCCGAGGCTGTACACCTTGTTGAATGCCTAGGCGCACCTGGAAATGGAAGGTAGAGCCCAGTCCCGGGACGCTCTCCACCCAGATCCGTCCTTGCATCAGCTCCACCAGCTTCTTAGAAATGGACAGACCTAACCCGGTGCCCCCGTACTTGCGCGTGGTCGAACTGTCGGCTTGGCTGAACGACTGGAACATTCGCTCGCACTGCTCGGGCGTCATACCGATACCGGTATCACGCACCCAGAAATGCAGCTCAACCTGCTCGTCATTCGCACCAATCTGCTCTGCGCCGACCACAATCTCACCACGCTCTGTGAACTTGGCGGCATTGTTGCCCAGATTGATAAGCACCTGTCCCAGGCGCAGGGGATCGCCAATCAGCGCAGTAGTCAATTCCGGTTGGGTATGAAACAGCAACTCCAATCCCTTGTCCTCAGCCTTCAAGCCGACCATGCTCGCGAAGCTGTCGAGTACGTCCTCCAGTCGGAAGGGAGTGTGCTCAAGGCTCATCCTGCCCGCCTCGATCTTGGAGAAGTCGAGGATGTCATTGATGATGCCCAACAGATTCTCCGCCGAGCGATGCACCTTTTCGATATAGTTGCGCTGCCTGCTGTCCAGTTTGGTGCGCAGCGCCAGGTGGCTCATGCCAATGATGGCGTTCATCGGAGTGCGAATTTCATGGCTCATATTGGCGAGGAACTCGCTCTTGGCTCGAGTGGCCTCCTCAGCCACGGCCCGCGCCTCGACCAGTTCAGTGATGTCAATGTTGACACCAGTAGCACGCAGTGGCTTGCCGTCTGCGGCACGAGTGAAACGGCTGAGCGACTTGAAGGTGCGCACCGCTCCGTCGTTCCGCCGCACTATGCGGAAATCCAGTTCAAAACGGTCAACACCGCTGACAATCGCCTCCGCGTAAGAGGCATGGGCAGCATCCGCATCATCGGGATGCAGGAGAGCATTCCAATGCGCCATAGTCCCGCCGAAATCACCAGCTTCGAGCCCGAACATGTGCTCTAACTGCGGCGTCCAGTAGTCGTGACCAGTAACCAAGTCAACGTCGAACAGGCCAATGTCACCCGCCTCCTGAGCCAGACTCAAGCGGTCGCTTGCCGTGCGCAGCTTGGTTTCCATCGCCCGGCGCTCACTGACGTCACGCACCGATGCGCAAACGCAAATACCACGCCCCTCAAGGCTAGGCAGATGTGAGAGGCCAATCTCAACCGAAAATTGGCTGCCGTCTTTACGCACGCCGCGCAGGTCATCTGAGTTACCCCCCATCTGACGAGTGGTGCCGCTAGCGATGAAACCGTCCCGCAAACCAACATGCCGTTCGCGAGCGGCATGCGGTACCAACTGCTCGACAAAAGCTCCGATTAGTTCGCCCTGTTCATAGCCAAATAGAACGTCGAGTTGCGGATTGGTCATCATGATGCGGCCGTCAGCACCCAGTACCAACATGCCGTCAGGCGATGCCTCGATGATGCCGCGATACCAGGCCTCGGTCGCTCGCAGTGCTGCCTGCTGGGCCTCCAACTCCTGAGTTTGGCGCTCCAGCTGCTGCGCTTGATTTCCCATCTCGTCTGCTTGGCGACGCGTCTCTTGCAGCAATGCCTGAGCGGTTTCGCTACGTTCCATGATCGCCAACGCACCAGCCAACCTGGGCAGCACCTCCTGCAGCAGCAGTTCCTCGTTCTCGTCCAGAGGATGGAACCCGGCTAGCTCCAGCACGCCGAGCAGGCGCTCGCCACGCATTATCGGCTGTATCAGTAGATGGCTGACTCGAGCCTCGCCCAATTGGGAACGTACATGCCAAAAGGATTTTGGAAGATTGCTTAGCTGACGCGGTTCGTGATCACGGGCACATTGGCCTACAAGCCCTTCTCCGAGCTCCACCTCTAAGCACGGCGGGCTCTTGCCATCCACGGCATAGCCTCCTAGCAATCGCAGCTGTGAAGCTCCCTGATGGAGGACATACAGCGCCCCCTGACACATGCCCAACTGCGGGATTATGCGGCTGAAGAAGGCCTGGGCCAGACCCTGCGGCGTTTCCGCTTGCTGTAGGTCGATCTGCAGCAAGGAAGCGTGCCCTTTGATCCATCGCTGACGCTCAAGCTGACGCGACTCAAGCTGGAGCTTGGCTATAGCACGCGCCAAGTCGCCGGTCTCGTTTTGCAGGTTTGTATGGGGAATCTGCTGATCAAGCTTGCCGGAGGCCAGCTCGTCCACAGCAACGCGCACCCGGTTGAGAGGCAGGCGAATCGATCGGCTCACCAACCACGCAAGTATTAGTGCCAACGTTGAACCACCCCACAACAGGGCGTAGGTGACATTGCTGCTGCGCACTGCATAATCTGCGAGATATTTCGCCGTATCGTGGATATCGGCGCTCTTATTTTCCGCCACACGATCCAACAGCGCGTCACTTTCCATTTCTAGATCTATGAACTGCTGGCTATTGAGCACAGCCATGGCCTGGCCCAGAGAACCGCGATCTACCAGCGCGAGCGCATCATCACCGCTGTCCAGCAGGCGTTGCAGGGAAGCCTCGAACTCAGCCAAGCCCTTCAGGCTAGTTTGTCGACGCAGGGTGGGGCGTGCCTGAGTTACAGCTTCCTGCAAGCGCTTCTGCGCGTCATGCATGTGGGTCAATGCAGCTATACGGATTTCCGCATTGTTGGTGCCGACCGCTCTTTGCAGGGCCTGCATCACGTGGGGCAACTGCACCCGGGCCTCCTGCACCAGTTCTATCCCCACCAAGTCTTGCTGATACAGCTGCTGCATCTCGTGCTTGAGAGAGTTCTGAGTACGTAGGCTCTGCACACCAAGCAATAGGATCATCGCGAGCAGAGTGGTGAAGCCAATCAGCAGCTTATGCCCCAGAGGAAGCCGTTCCAGCAAGTCGAATAATCGGGTCATTTATCGTCTCTTAACAGGGCGCACTGTACTCAAGGCTGCAGGGCAATGCTGTTGAGCGTTGCCAGCTGCTTGGCCATGTCTTGGTCGGTGTCAGAGAAGCGCTCGGATATTTCCCGAAAGCGCCCTGCATTAGCCACAAAGACGTCGCAGATATCTGGATCGAAATGCGAGCCGCGCCCTTCGCGAATAATGCCGACTGCCTGCTCATGGGGCATACCCGGCTTGTACACGCGACGGCTGATCAGGGCGTCGTACACGTCCGCTACCGCCATTAAGCGGGCGCTGATAGGAATATCGTCAGCAGCCAGCCCCTCTGGGTAGCCACTGCCGTCCCATTTCTCCTGATGGCTGTAAGCGATTTCCTTGGCAAGGCGTAAAAAATCAACCTTCACTCCCAGCTGATTCTCGGCATGCTGGATGGCGTCGCGTCCCAATGTGGTGTGAGTCTTCATTACCTCGAATTCTTCCGGGGTGAAGCGCCCAGGTTTGAGCAAAATGTGGTCGGGAATTCCGATCTTGCCTATGTCATGCAGAGGCGCGGATTTGAACAGCAGCCTAATGGTGTCCTCATCTAGAAAATGCCGAAATCGTGGATGCTCTCGCAGCAGGTCCGCTAATAAACGGATGTAGTGCTGAGTACGGCGGATATGGTTGCCGGTCTCGTTGTCACGGGTCTCGGCAAGAGAAGCCATTGCATGGATGGTGACGTCCTGAATCGCCATCACCTCACGGGTGCGCCGCTGCACCTCCTGCTCAAGAAAGTCGTTCTGATCGCGCAGGAAGTCGGCAGCCGCCTTCACCTTGAGTTGGGTATCGACTCTTGCCAGAACTAAAGGTGGGCTGATCGGCTTGGTTATGTAGTCGACAGCTCCCATCTCAAGGCCGAGGATCTCATCCTCTATGGTGGCCATGGCGGTAAGGAAGATGATTGGAATACCGCAAGTTCGCAGGGAACTCTTTAGGCGCTCGGCCACCTCGTAGCCGGACAGCCCAGGCATCATTATGTCTAGCAGAATCAGATCCGGTAACGGGTCGCTTTCAAGAATACGCAACGCCTTCTTGCCGCTATTGGCTGCTTTGATGCGATAACGATCCTTGAGCAGATCGACCATTAGCATCAGATTGTCGGCGGTGTCGTCGACCACCAGGACAGTAGTTGGTGGCTGAGGAATATCGTGCAGGCTATCCATGGGTTTCGGCTCCCTTGCCAATCGAGGAGAGCTCAAAAAGCCGCTCCGTTTTTGGGAGCGTAGCCGAGAAATGTGCCATCGCTACTACGCCCTGCCGCCTCTAGATAATTTTAGTCGCCGATGTCTGACGTCCGCTTCTGGCCGAGAGCCGCCTGCCATGATTCTCGAGTTTGACTATTGACTTAGGTCAGCTGTCGTACGCCCAACCCTAGAATCAGACCACCGCACAGGCGATCAATCACTTTCCGGGCCTTCTGATACGCCGAGGCAATCCTTGATTGCGACAAGGCCACCGCGACAAGTCCATACCAGGTCAACGAAACGATCAGGACAACCGCCAGCATTGAGGTAAAGGTGCTGACCGAGACGGAGGTGGGGGCTGCTGCTGAAAACACAGCGGCGTAGAAAGCCATGGATTTAGGATTGCCGATGTTGGTAATGATGCCCTGCAGAAAGGATTTTCGGACGCTGCCCGTCGACTCCTCGCTGCTGTGCACGGCGGACTGTTTGCCTGCGTTGATGATCAGCTTTACGCCAAACCACATAAGGTACGCCGCGCCCAGTATCTTCACGACCAATGCCGCCCAAGGGAAAGTTGCAAACACCAAGCCCAGGCCTGTAATCGCACAGCCAGACCAGAGCAGGTTCACGGTCACGATACCTGCGACCAAGGCCAGCGCCTCGGCCCGTGTCGCTGCAACTGCCTTGTGAACAACGGCGACGAAGTTAGGCCCGGGTATTACCACGCCCGCCAGGTATACCCAAAAAACAGTGATCACTGCCGCAGTGTCGAACATGTCGATTCCTCGTAGCTTTTCGCTAATCGGCGTCCTGTTGGACTTCCATCAAGATTTCGGCGCGAAAGCACTGATGTTAGCGAGCAACGGGGAGTTGGGTCAGGCACAGACTCTCCGAAAAATTCCCATACAGTGGACCTTTAGGCCAATTAAGCCCTGCTCGGCGACCATTAAGCGATGGATAGCTAATGTCCAATCAACAATGCTTCGCGCATAGTCACCCTGAGTTCGAGGAAGGAGTGAGTCTGCTTTTGGCCAAAAGCGGACGTCTACCTAGGCTCGACTTTGGTTTTTAAGGCGCCTACATAACCTAGGGTAGATCAACTTGGATTTAGGGAAATCCTCAGTGGCTTTATACAACGGGCCGGACCAAATGAAAGGCAAACGCTGCCCATACGGTACCCCTAACACTGCACGGTGAAATCCAGCATTATTGATAGCGGCAATGGCAGGTTTACATGGTTATACACATCCACCCAAGGTTGGATACGTTTGAACATGAACGAAGACGAGTACGAAGAAGCGATCCAAACAGGCCTTCGCAACAATGAAGTTCTTAAGCTTGTGCACAATTACTGCTCTCACGCTCGAGTCGTCAACCGCGGCGGGGTAGGTTTGATTGCCCAGGCGACCGGGCTCCCGCTCGGAATGCTTGGCGTGCACTGTGACCACGCACCAGCGTCTGGAATGGCAGGTTGGTATCTCGAACCTATTGCTGTTGATTTCCATGACCGGAATTGCGCTCATTGCGATAAGCGCTTGGCTGTTCGAATGCCCAATTTGCTTTCGCTAGTTGAGGATCGAGGTAGAGCTCTAGAAAGGCAAAGGGAGGTCCAAAAGAAAGCTCAAGCCCAAGCTGAAGCAGCCCATCAAGGGCGGGTCGCGCAGAGGGCAGCTCTCAGAGTAGGGCAGAGCGCTGCGTGCTGTTCTCTTCTCGACGATCTCGACACACTTGATGCCTGCTCATCGGATGAGGTGAAGATCCGCATCGTCGAGACAGCTAAGCTAGCTCCTGAAGTCTTCACCGCTCCGATTGTTGAGTACTTCTTCGAGCTTGCCACCTCCGACAAAATGAATCTTAAAGAGCAAGCACTTTCGGTTCTACGTCTAGTCAGTGCAGACAAGCCTCGCCTTTCCGAAATGGCCTTCGACTGCCTTGCAAAGCACGAGGCTATCGGGGTTGCCGCGGATATCGTCTTTGCATACCCAGGGATGGTGGCACCACCCAAGGTGGAGAGCGCTGTACCGGCGCTGATAGCTCTTGCCCGACGTCCTCGAGCACATCTGTCTATAGATGAGCCGATCTCTAAGCCAGAACCGCTCAAAAAAATCTACAAACTTTGGCCGGAGGTAGTCCGACACGCTATCCAGCGTCTGCTCGACTCGAAGCAGTCTTACCCAGTTCGTTTGGGTGTCGCCGCTCTGCACGTCCTGTTCAGAGATGATGCTGGACTACTTCCAAGCTTTGCTAGGACAACGATTTCAAAGCTCGCCCGTGCTCACTTGTTATTTGAGAAGGATCCGTCTGATCGAGAACTTGGAATGGTGTGCGGCGACCTAAGACGTATCGTCGTAGCAGCCCTCCTTGCTGCGCCTGAAGATACCGACGCATTAATCTCTGAGTTTTTCGATAGCGCATCCTCTGAAGGTGAGGAGCGCTTAACCCGGGTCTATGAGGAACTTTCGCGGCATTCAATACGGCTCGGTGGGGACCGTAGAAGCGAAATGACACCCGCTGACGTTGCCGCATATGTGGTGGTCCTGAGGCGTCTACTCAACCTCGCAGGAACGTCTACAAATCAGAAGGTTCTGCGACTCGTTATTCAGGCGTTCAGAAACGAGCCAGACGAAATCGTCGCAGCTGGAAAACAGAATATTGATGCTTTGCTCGGCACAGCAGCTGTTTTAGATGCGCGCATTGAAGCTTTTGAAGCGGAACGAAACGCCACGCCAGCGGCCAACTTCAATGAGTACCTTGAGGCCCAGAATTCGGCAACCACCCTCTACCAACTCCGCGACTCATGCGCTCTGATTGCTGCCAAAGCTGCGAAGGGAAGTGAACTGCTCGTTCTGTCTTACGTTGAATTTCTCAATAGCATTGATGAACGGCGCGATGGACTGAGCTCCACAATTACCAAAGCGACTACGTATCTAATTGATAGCCCCTCCACACTAAATGTTGTTCTACCTGCCCTCTATTCATCGCTGGTAGGAGCCTCAGTTCGTAAACGTGCGGCTGCAAGTGAAGCACTAGGAAACCTAGGCAGAGCTCGTATCTCCGACCTCCCTGAGCTTGTACTAGAAGCGTTTGTACTGCTGTTGCTGGATCAATATGTGATGGTGCACAAGGCGGCCGTATGCGCACTTCCCAGCATCGTTCTGCCGGAGCATCTAGAGCGACGTGCTGGTGAGGCTCTGTTGCAGCTCATCCCCTACTACAATGGCAAAAGGGATGAGCACCACTTTCTGATACGGTGCATTCGCTTACACGTATCTCGGTTCGCATCTTCTGAACAGCTTCAGTACGGTCTTGGCAGTCTCTTCATCAAATTTTTGATGACAGCACCTGCCAATCTTCATACCCATGACCTCTCACGAATGGGGAAAGCACTCGCTACCGCCTCAAACTTTACTGATTTGGTGATTCGCACGCTCGATGATCCAGAACTGAGTGAGCACGGTGAAGAGGATGCCAGTAGCCTCGTGCATCTCATTCCAGAGGCGGTAGCCCTCCAACGGGCCGATGACTTAGTTAAATTGGTTAAGCGACAATGTGATCGCTTTATGCTCGTGGGGGCAGTAGTGGAGCTGCTGTCTCGCGTAGGTGCTTGGTCCCAAGCTGTTGCGGCGATGCAAGCCTCTTGGGAGGCTGTTCCAGATACGGCGCCAGAAAGACGTTTAAAGTGGTATCGGAGGCTTCATGTGATTGCCGTGCAGTTTGAGGCTGCAGTCGCTGCAAAAGATCCTCCCCGCCAGGAAGCTCTGCAAATGGAATGGCTTCAACTCGAAGAAACCCTCAAGGAGGATGAAAAACAATATGCAAGCAGACGTAGTTCTCTCCCAAGCTTTCTACAGCCGGATTCGGACAGTTGAAGTACTGAGGTCGTTGGGGGCTGGAAACTCAGTCGAGCCAGAGGTTCTAAGAGCTATCAGTGCAGAGCTAGACGAAGCTTCACTTCGGTATGGGCGAGCCATAAACGGAACTACCTACAGCGCTTTGGCCGGCCTACTTAGGCTTGTCGCCAGTCTTGCTGAATGGAGGGAAGGTGTGCTCGCTGCAAGTGACGGAGTGGAGCGTTTTTTACGAAGCGCATTCGAGCGATATCGCATGTGGCAGAATGAATATGGCGAGCAGGCCGCCGCTCAATCGCTCGTCAAAGCTGCTGAGGCTCTCCCCCGCGTAGGATCACTTGCCGATTTCGAAGACCTTTGCGTGGCAATCGCTGCGGTACCTTTGCCTGTGGGCGTTTTTTCCCAAGGGGCTCTGAGCATGCCCAGATCCGTTGACGAACAAACACCTCCTCCTCTTCCCGCCGAGCTTTCGGTGGCTTTCCTAAAATTCCAAATTGATGGGCAGGCCGCCGGAAGCATTCACCACCTGACACCATTAGTGCTTCATGACCTTGAAATTGAAGTACGTGTATCACGCTGGCCCGAATCTGCAGTAACGCTGAGACTGTCCCCTATTTCAACGGAGCTGCGTACCAGCTACGACCTCTCGGAGTTCGTTTTCGACAAGCCTACGGGCGAACCACCGTACACCCTTTTCCAGCGGGGGCGCGCTGCCCTGCAGCTAGTGCAAGGGATGAACGCACGGCCCTACGAGTTCAAGTATTCAGCCTCATTTGAGCCGATCAGTTCAGAACAGCCAGTAGCTATAGTAGGACACCGAACGCTTCTAATCGAAGGCCTTGATGTCAGGTCAAATCCCATCACTGGATATCCGAAAGTTGACGAGAAAATTCTGAGCATTCGGGACTTTTTGCGTCGAAATGGTCTCGTAAACAGCATCGAACTTAGTGATGTGCTTGAAGTGCTTAAGGTTTTAGGAGGGGTGGCGGGGCGTGCCATCCAAGACGCTGAATTCGATGGTGTCTGGTCAGAGGCGCAGTTCCAGGATGCGATTCGCAAGGAGCTTCGGCGCAACCCTCAAATTGGCTCTGATCTTGACGAACATCCCAAGGCTTCAGGCGGTATCACAGACCTCAGCTATCGCGGTATCGTTATCGAGTTAAAGTCCTTACCAGCTGGAGTAAAGGTGATAGAGGACTGCCAAGTCTATGTTGAGCAAACTGCAAGTTATGCAGTATCCAAGGAAAAGCGTGTTGCTGTGCTCTGCGTGCTGGACTGCCGAATAAAAACTGCAGCGCCTTGGCCGGCCGGAGAAGGCATCGCGATTCTAAAGTCCCAGCCACCCGCCAACGTGTCGGTGATCACCGTGGTTGTGCAGGGAAATATCACTCGGCCAAGCAAATTGTCGAGGTAGATGGTGCATAACTGTATGTATCAGGGAATGCCCAAGCTCGTTGCGCCAGTGCTGATAGTGCGCTGATTGCGCGCCGTTGAATGTTCGCAATAGGGCCGATTCTGTTGAAAAAGTCGGATTTTCAAACTGGACGATTTCGAAGTTGATCGTCTCTTCAGAACCTGTTCACCACGTTGCGTGGCTTTTTGGTTCTGTGTTGATCGTTGCATCTTGGTCGGTGGATTGATTTGAGGGTTTTTGCTGACTTCGGGCATGCCTATCCCGTGGCCGGAGGCCCTTGTGAGGTAAGTTTCGCCAGTCGTCTTAGATTTTGTACCGCAGCCGCCAAGGTAAATTCGTCGTTCGCACCGGTCATTCCTCGTAGTCGCAACCGATCCAGTTTCAGGATTCGCTTGAGATGAGCGAACAGCATTTCGACCTTCTTGCGCTCATGGCGAGAGCACACGTATTGAGGTGTCTTGGCGATGCGCCGCGCAACTTCGCGCGCCGCTTCATGGACGCTGCGTGCGATTTTTCTAAACGAAGTGTTCGGGCAGCAGCGCTCTTTCATTGAGCATGTAGCACAGTCGGTTTGCCGGGATCGAAAGATGATGGTGTCGGCTTTCGTGATATGTGAGCGTTGGTTCTTGAAGGCCCGCCATTCGCTACGCAGAGCGTGTCCGGTGGGGCAACGATATTCCTGCGCTTCTTCATGCCATTGAAAATCGCTGATTGAGAGGCTTTCGTTCTTGCGCTCGGTTTTGTCCCAAACCGGTACATGTGGCTCGATGTCTTTTTCGTCGACCATCCAGGCCAACATCGGTGCGGTTCCATAAGCGGTATCGCCGATGAGCCGATCCGGCTTGATGTCGAACTGTTCTTCGACCCGCTGGATCATGGTCTTGGTGCTCTCGACCTCGGCGGTTCGATGCGCTGGGGTCGGCTCCACATCCTTGATCACACCATGCTCGACATCAATCAGGTAGTTCGTCGAGTAAGCGAAAAACGCCGGGCCTCCTGGCGCTGCTGTCCAACGAGAAAGTGGATCAGTCAGTGACAGGCGCTTGGGCAGTGCTTCGGCCAACGCCTCTTCATCCAGCGCTTCGAGATACTCACGCACCGCGCGAGTACTCAGCAACGGATCGCGCCAGTTGATTTCATCATCGCCAGGTACGCCACGTTGCCGACTGGCATCTGCCTTGATGACACTGGCGTCCACAGCAAAACCTTCGCCCTTGACCAGACCCGCATCCATGCAGCGACGCAGCACCTCATTGAACAGCCAGCGAAACAGCGAGCTGTCACGAAAACGACCGTGGCGATTCTTGGAGAGCGTAGAGTGATTGGGGGACTTCGTCTTCGAGGCTTAAGCCGCACAACCAGCGATACGCCAGGTTCAAATGAGCCTCTTCGCACAACCGACGTTCGGAGCGAATGCCGTAGCAGTAGCCCACCACCAACAGGCGAATCATCAGTTCGGGATCAATCGATGGACGCCCGATTGAGCTATAAAAATCGGCGATATAATGGCGCAGATCGCTTAGATCGAGGCATCGATCAATGCTGCGCAGGAGGTGATTTGTTGGGATGTGGTCTTCAAGGTTGAACGAGTAAAACAGCCGCTCCTGCCCACTCGATAACTGTCCCATCATGCTGCGAATCCTCACGCGGGCCGATGTGCAGATTGTCTTCCACGTCGGCGGGAAGCGCTATTTTTTCCGACGCGCTGTGCTGTTTTTGAGCTAGGTTCGCGCGTGCAGAGATCTGACCATGGCTAGTCATTCCCAACCCAGTTTTCTGTAGGGGGTCATGTCTTGTTCAGGAAAGTCAGTCAGGTATTCACCCCACTGCATGTGCGCATAATATTTAGTCATCGCCTCGAAATGACTTTCAGCCTCGACCTCCCAAACAAGCTCTGCTTCTGAATGCATAAGCACACGCGCACTATCACCGTGAGCACCAGCTAGGCAAAAGGTCTGACAACCATCAGGTTCCTGCCAAAGTTCGTGATTCATCTTCGAGTCTCAGTTTTCTAGGGTTGTCATGATGCCCCAAACTCTGACGGCATGCCGCGACGGATCGATTCGCTAGAAGAACTGAATCCAAATGCCGACTTTTTTCAACAGAATCGGCCGACTTCTGCCGGTCACAGGGCACGCAGTACGCAGGTCAAATCAGATGTAACAACTGGTCAAGTCGAATGCAAAACAGGTGGTCAAGCCCTTGCAATTACGCATGCCACACCTGTGTAGAGGATGCACGGGTTGATTCGGCGTTCTGCACTAAATGTCTCTGCCGGTGAGAGTGTGCCAAGTCCCCGCACGCTTTAAGGTCGAACCCAGTCCACAATTGGGAATCGAGTTTGTGTCTGCGGGAATGGGTCTGCTATTGATGGGGTCAGCGTCGCCACTTGCTGTCACCAATACTGGTAGCGCTCCGCACTTGGTTGAAAGTGTGACAGTCGCACCTCCGAAACCGTGTCGTGTCACCTTGTAGGGGGCAGTCAGAATGGCTCGATTGTCGCCTTTTTGGATCAGTATCTGTGCTTGGCCTGTTGAGTCTTGGGCGAGCACATCTCCGCTGATCAATAACCACGCACCATCACCTTGGAGTGGCTTCTGCTTTTCGGAATCGCCGCATCCTACGATTATGCACGCAAGGCCCACCGTTGCTGCGCAGTAAAACAGGTGTTTAAAGACCACATCCGTATTTTTCAACTACAAAACCCCTGTTTTTCGAAACTCCGAATGGAGCGATTTGATCATTTCAAAAAATCCTATCAATCGCTTGAATAAAATTCATCCAAATCCCACGCTTTTTGTACATCCTGCTGAATTTGCGGCAGCAGATTAAGGATGATCAAGAGTAGTTAATCTGTAGGGGCAGGTATGAGATGAGCACAGGACGCAGCTGTGATCATGCAGGGGGGGCCGAAAACTGGCTGTGACTTCACCAAGCGGTAGAAATTGGGATTACGGCGCTTAACCCAAACCAAGTGTCCAAATCACAGGCCAGGCATATTGCACTGGCCTGCGGTATTACTTGATGGGTCAGCGGCGGCCGATTTCCGATCCCATCAAAGATAGAACTGCCCGTTTTACGACGGCTAATGCGCTACTACCCTTCGCCCATTTTTTGATGCCCTCAAGTTCCAAAACGCTCTGCTGCGCGACGTAGCGTTCGGTCACGAGCTTGCTGTAGAACGACGAGGAGCGTTCCAAGCGCTTGAAGTAGTCGGATGGTACCTGCAGGTGACCGACAGTCTGAGCAGCGAATTGGCCGTTCAAGACATCGTCACCTACAGCGGGCTGTTGGTTGGAATTGCTGCCAGTCACTGTGAAGCCAACGTTGGTGTAAAACCGGTTGCGGCGGATGCGCTCTTCAGGAGTGCTTACTGTCGCACTGGAAAGCATTCCTGATTGGACTAAATAAGCCTGCAGTTTATTGACGTGAAGCCATGCGATGACCCTGACCATCAGCGCTGGACCTAGGCCATGACCCTCAGGGTACATCTGGATCTGGCTGGTCGGACCGAACATCACTGTTCGCGTGTTATGGCAGACCGTTACAGAGATAGAGTTTCCAAAAAGGTCGAAGTGCTTGCCGTGGCCCTGCGGCATTTCTGCCCGTGCACGGAAATATTCGAAGTCCGGCTTAAGTTGGCGACTGTCACTGCTGGATGTGATGTGCGCTTGCTCCAATGCTACAATCAAAAGCATGCGGCCGGTCTCGCGAGGCGACTCGAAAAGATACACCTCGCGAACTGTAGCTAGAGGCTCCATATTCATTTGGGCCTGCTTCAAACTTGTCATGGTTTTCCTTAGGGGTGTGTCCCTGTTAAGTCGCGTAGTTTACGGCTACCTAGGAAGGTTGCCATGGAATGACGAATTCGTTTCCACTATAGATCCAATTCGCGGGCGAAAAGCCCCGAGTGCAAGCTCTTGCAATTAATTCACTGCGTGCATAAATGCCCTCTGGAAAGCGTGTCATTATCTCGACATGCGATACGGATAGCTTCATAAGGGGATTTAGAGCGAGTAGGTATCCAGTAGTTATCGACTACTATGTAACGAGTAACTTTTTCTCTACTTCTCAGTGCGAAAAATTTAAGTGACCGATCGATATGTCTGAGCAATTTATTTTTAGGAGTTACCTCATAAGTTATTTCAAAAATGGCAGCTTCCAGTTGCAAATAATCTCGACTGTTAATAGGAGGAAGCCTGAATTTATGGGTGCCTCTGGCGGAAATCATTTCCCCATCCAGCTCATGAAATTCGACGATTGGAATCGTGCTGATGTTTCCACCAGGCATCACCAACCCACCGTCCTTAGACTCTACATAGATGTCTTTGGTGGTTTTTGCGATTACGGGCTGTTCGGGATACGAGATTTTGAATTTTTCAACGAGGATGTCAGCAGGCGAATCGTTTACTAATGAAAAAACGTAAGAGCGTCCGTATGGCTTTTCATAAACGAGCTGGGTGTCGCCAATAAGAAAGCTGTAGGAAGTTGCGATAACAATACCGCCCCCCCCCAAGCTTGACAGAATTTTGAGTGAGCGCATGGCGATTGCTCTGTATTTATTTTTACGGTCGAACCGCTTAAATCTTTCCTGACGTTTCATTCTAATCTCTGATTTCAAGTATTTAGTACGTGGCATGCGTCCGAGTTGCGCAACTATACCGTCGTGATGCCAATGTGGCATTAATATGCTTGGCGCCAGTCGAGAACCCTGCTCGACAGGAGCCATCTACCAATGACCAGAGGTTGAGTTGGTGCTCCTGAAAATGGACTTTGAGGCAGTCTGGATCGCCGAGATGCAGCGGATTATGGAAAAGCATTGGTCTATGGACCTTACTTCAGCGCGGAGCGACGAATTGGCCGCGCTGTTTTTCCATGCCAGAACACGCCGAGTGGAACCTAGGGCCAGGGCCGTACATTTATCTGATGCCTTCGCCTGCCCAATTGAACACGAAGCAGGGTGGGCAGAGCTCAAAGTTAAAATAGAAACCGGTGAAGACCTTTCGCCTCATCTGAGCCTGAAAATTGAATACTTCAAGGGCAAGGATGGGCTGCTACTGGATTGGGGCATTTACCACCTCCATCTTGGGCAAACACAGCACGCAAAAAACAAGAGTTTCGTCGAACGCACAGGTCTAGGGGCCTTCGGCTTTCCAACTGATGATGCATTCTATGCAGTTGGCATCTATCAGCATGATGCCTGGTCGGACAGGTCGGTTATTGAAACACTGCATGCAAACTGGCCGCACCTCACTACCGCATCACGATTCACTCCCTGCTGAATGATCACATGAGTGACCAGAACGCCGTCGATGCGCAAAGCTCGAGGCAGCGCGAATTTGGTCTCACGACCGATGAACCTGTCTTCGAATACCTGTCGTTGCGAAAGGTCTTCAGTCAATATCCTCGTATCCCGCTCATTCAATGCCTGACGTTGGCGGTCCCCTGGTTGGGGTTCTCAAAACATCCGCCCATACGCCTTCCGGCAGCGCTACAGCCTCGGTAGCGTTCTCGAAGCCCCGTCTTCTCTGGGTCGGCTGCATAGTCAGTCAGTGTGGTTGATGATTCTGCAATTCATCTATTTTCGATAATGTGCATCTATTGTGAAATGTCACAACCGCTCGGCAACTGAATGCCCTGCGCGCACTAAAACGCACCGACCCCACCTTGGGGAGCTGGCCACTGCAGTCGCGCTGGCATTCGACGCCTCGACCATCGACAACCCGGAACTGGCCCGGTTGCTTCTGGAGAAGACCTGCCGCCGCATCGTCGCCGGTGAGCCAGGCAGTCACGAAGCCATGATCCTGCACTTGGAGCGACTTGGTGAGTTGAACTGTCTGTCGCCCGCACAGGTAACTGACTTTACCGACCGGATCAGGAAGCTGGCTTAATCATGCCCCAAGGGATTCACGAAGATGCGCTGCGCGCCATGCTTGAAGGCGGCGCGGTACGTGATGTGCCGGTCAGTCGGCAGGATAAAAAATGGACGCTGGCCATTCGACTCGGCGGTGCCGGAAGTCGCTGGCTACCGATACGCTCGCGGCGAGAGGCGGTGCGGACCTGGGCCAGCCTGACGGCGGTGGGCCGCTTTGCCGAGTCGGCGGGGATCCGGGCCTTTCAGGTCGAGGTCTGACGCAGCCTGAATTACTCGTCTATGCTTTGTAGGCGGTATCCACTGGACAGTGGTCGGATCACATAGGGAGGTGTGCAATGAACAGGAATGTAATCTTTGAGCGGTGCGTAGAGCTCAGCGCGAGCCAGGTGCTGAATGAACAACAGATCGGTTGGTCTGGCCGATGGACATTAATGGGCGACTTTGTCGTGTGCTCGCAGTGTCTGGTGGCCCAGCCGATTGATATGGCCCATCAGAAGTTTGTGCATCTTCCGGGATGTCTCGCCACGCAGTACGGTGCTTATCCTTGGCAGGAGCTGAGTTCGCTGCTGAAGCAGATCCCCCAATTGCTTCATTAGGGGGGGCAGTGGAAATACCGGTGCGCAACTGCACAGCGCTGCGCACCTAACCCATCTCACATATTGGCTGAGCCAGGTCCCCCCGCTTTCAAGCGTGCGTCCTTTCAAGCAGTAGCGAATCCAGAGCCGCCGGGCGGGCGACCCACACCTGATATTCGGCCGAGGTGAAGCCCAGGTAGTCATGCAGCGTCAGGTCCGCTCCAGCGACGCCCGCATGCCAACGCTCAATGAACGTATCCAGCTGATCGGCTTGCACACGACCTGCCGGGTCCAGCGCCACAAAATTCATTCGTGTTCCTCATCGTCAGTCGGCTGCAAGCGAAACAACCGGCAGGCTAAGGTCATACACATCCATCATTTTTGGATCACGATGGCCGCTGGCCTCTTGTTTGTCCGCTCGGCTTCCGGCCGTATCGGTGATGCCCCGTCGTTTAAGGTCATGCAAGGCAAAGCGCTGTTCCGGTGTGATGATCTAATCTTCAGGGCCAAGGTGATGAAGCGTTGCCAGGCGGTGTCGAGGCTCGATTTTCTAAGTGGCCCGCCGTGGCTGGCCACGATGATGGTTCTGCGTGCGGGGGAAGAGGGATCGCCGTCTTGCGTTTTGTCCACACCTTGGCACGGTAGGCCTTGGCGTTGTCCCACACCTTGCGTAACCGAGGCGTCCAGCGAACGATGTTGTCACGGTTGCCTTTACGGCGGTTGGTCAGAATCCCGCTCTCCAGCTCGTTGGCGTCTGTTAGGGTCACGACCTCAGCGCACCAGAGCGATTCTGAAAAGCCGGCAGATCGGGGCTACCTATTATTTCGCTCGCGAAGCGTTCATTGACGCGTTGGTCACTGGGCGCAATCAGATCTTCCTGTCGGCATCGAAGAACCACCTTCGGCGATCCGACACCTGTGCTTGATGAGCGCGGGATTCTTGATTACCTGGAGTGCTGGCTGAACGGTCGTTGGTACGAGCCGCCGATGTCATTAGACGGGCTGGCCAAGTCCTCCCGGGCCAGCGTGTTCTTCAGTCGGGCCTGAACTTCAAACGCAACATGCTGGCCCGCACCTTCATTCCCCATCCCGCCCCAATTGATGGGCATCGTTCCGCAAAACGCTGGCGGCTTCGGATCGATCAAAGAGGCCGCGCAGATTTGGGCGATGAACGAGCT
Organism: Pseudomonas viridiflava; assembly: GCF_900602065.1. Lineage (GTDB taxonomy): Bacteria > Pseudomonadota > Gammaproteobacteria > Pseudomonadales > Pseudomonadaceae > Aquipseudomonas. The sequence continues at coordinate 74,159 of NZ_UWFN01000091.1, forward strand.
GGAGCCTATACAGGCTCGCCTGCAGCAAGTGAACGACTGGCTTGGTGAGGAAGTTGTTAGGTTTTCGAGCTTTGATATGCTCGTTAAGGAGCGAGCTGATTAATCAGTGGGCTGGGGCCGCCATAGAGGCGTTTGATAAGTGATCCACCATTGAGTAACGGATAAAATACCGAAGCTCATCCAGTGTGATTTCTTCAGTGGACTGAGCTTCAATACCCTGTTTAATTATTCTAATTCCGTGTTTTACAGCAAGTTCAGCTCTGGTCTTTGACGGGTTTTCGATATCTGTTTTATCTTCGACCTTATCCTCAAATAGCTGCTTTAGTAATATCGATTTAATTGAGTCTGCATCCTCCCCAGCATCAACTACCAACTTGACACTAAGCAGGTACGGTGGCGGCATTAGCCCAAGAATCCCCTCCCAAGGCTCTTCCCTGTCTGGGCCTATTGATAGGTAAATTCCATAGAGCTTATCGCCTTGTTTAGCGAGTTTATCGTTTAGCACGTCGCGGATCTTCGATGCACGCAGCGCATCATTGAACTCATCCGGGAGTGCAACGCGAGTATAGCTCCTGCCAAGCCAGCCGGAGTATAGGTTTAGCCACTGATTCTTTCTCCATTCAGGCCCAGAGTCAGGAAGATGATCATACAGATTGAACTCCGGGCGGAGACGGCTGAGTGTCTCTCTGGATATCCATTTTCGGTTCAATATATTGAGGCTAAAGCACGCCGTCTCATCCTCTATGCTACTTAATACATGTAGGGTGCGCGGATGGTCACCTTTAACCAAAGCAGGATTTATTTTGTCGATACGCTCGGCTCCGACCAGCTCTATTACCGGAATTCCAACAAAGTCAGCGCTGTAAAGGTTACATGTCTGAGATGACACAATCCAATGGTTGCCGCTTTCTGATAAATCAATTCCTGCTTTTGATAGCTGTGCAGAGCTCACTATGGAGCCCTGCCACCAATTGGCCGACTTAATATCTGCTAAAACTTCTGCGTCATGCATCTATAGACCGGTCGATATCAATAATTGTTGAAAGAGGATGCCTAACCTCTTTTGATGAAATTTCACCTTTGCCCAGCTTAGGGCCTAACGCTTCAAGTTTGACAAGCGCACGATCCTTCAAGGCTTCAGTCGAAATACGATCATCATGGAGCAGGTCTAGAAACGACTGTCCATCCATTGGAATGCTCCACACCGTTTTCAACCGCGAAAGGTCTATGCCTGGCGGGGCTTCATTCGCCATATCAATTAGTATTTCGGTTTTTTCAATTATAGCCGCACGTGGTTTGCTTTTGTCTTCCATCCAGTCATAGACCGATTTGCGTGTAACACTGAAAAGCTGCGCCAACTGAGTTATGGATAGATTGTACTTGTTTTGTACCGATTCCATGCGTGCAGAGAAAGGTAGCGGCGCACTAATTTTAAAGGGCACTAAATCGTTAACTGGTGCGAATATGACTACGCGATCAATTGTGCGATCGTAACCAATCACCACTGGACTTGTATTTACGCGTACGGTCGCACTGCGTTTGGAAAGAAAAGAGGTTCTCCCCATATCTTGCTGGTAGTAATCACCGATACGCTGAGCGAGTGAAAGATCTGCTTCTGAAGACCAGCCTCTGCTCATAGGGACCATCCTGAGCGAGGTCTGATCAGCAGTTTGCACTGGTACGGTATCTAGAAACATTTTTATGCCTCCCCTTGCCAGACATTAAATGCGTGATCTGTCAGTGTGTCTGAATTTCGAAAGAACTCGTTGGCGATCTTATGTAAGCTATTAAGGTGTAAAATAACTTGTTCTAGATCCATTCTTTCAGGTGGAGAAAAAGCACCTGTTGAATCCATATCCAATATTAAGTCTTTGTCAGAGGTGGGCTGGAGTTGTATTTCTCCAGCTTGACCTTGAGCCATTAACGTCATCCCAATAATATCGTTAGGGATAGGAAGGACATTGGGTAGTGATTGAGCATTCACTCTTAGATAAGTTGAGCCTATTTTATATTGGCCGATAATAGCTCCGCCTACTCGCTCTGAATTGGCGAGCACAGGAGGGAGCCACTTGTCAGTAATATATTGGGATAGGCTTTCGGTTGGCAGTGCAGTAATTCTGTCTACGTATCGAACACCCATGTTTATCACGTCAACAAAGCGCATATGATTTAACAAGACCGAAAGCGCTCTGCGGTAAATGGCTATAAAGTCACTAAAGCGTGTGTACCGCGTAGTGAACATGAGCAACTGGTCAGGAGCGAATTGGATGCAGTGGCTTTTGTCAGAGGACATGAGCATCCACGCTTGAGCAACCGGTGCCGCAGAGTGTTGGCCGGGAACGCCTTGCTCAAACTGTATCGCATTCAGCAGTGGCAAAATGTCGCGCAGTTCATCCTGAATCTCGGCGATCTTATTCGGCAGATTTGCCCAAGGGGCGAACCTGACGGAAGCCACCGCATGGGTGAGAGGCGAGTTTCGAAGGATGCCGGTGCGGTTGGTCATTTTCATGCCTGGAATAGGTGTAGTTAACTTCTAGACTTAACTATACACCAAAGTAAACACCTGCTTGCGCATTTTTCAGACGAGTAGGGGGCCTTCGCTAGCGCAGTTCGCCGCTTTATAAGCATAAAGAAATGCACGCTGAGATTTCTCTACCATCCTGAAAGCCGACGTCAGGTACTCGGGATGGATGCTATCGCTGCATGCGCCCTTAGTGGGCAGGTCGATCGCGGCCCTGAAGCAGGTCCAGTGTGGGGATATCAACCAGTGATAGATCCAGACTTGGAAGATCCAGACTGCTTTCCGAGGAAAATTCGTCCATTACAGTTCACCTATTCGATCTAGCTCGCGCTTCAGTTCCTGTGGTGTAAGCGTCGAATGATCCAGACTGAAAAATGCTGCGAAACGATCTTTGATCTGGATGACTGTCGCGTCAAATGCGGCCTGGATGTCGCTGTCCGTTCCGTCTACATCAGAAGGGTCGGCAAGGCCCCAGTGGCTTTTGACAGCAGGCCCAAAATAGACCGGGCAGGGTTCGCCTCCAGCCTTGTCACACACGGTGATCACAACATCTGGCGGCGAATCAGAGAACACTTCTGAACCTTTGCTGTAGAGGTCTGAGGTATCGATGCCCAGCGCTTCCAGCGTGCTCATCGCGCGGGGATTCAGCTGTCCACTAGGGAGGCTACCTGAACTGACGGCAGTAAAACCGTTCGGGGCCAAGTGGTTGAACAGCCCCTCCGAGAGAACGCTCCGACAGCTGTTGGCCGTGCACATAAATAGTACTTTCATGGGTCCTCCTAGACGGGGATGCTCAGCCGCAACGCCAGTGCCGCAAGCGTTACCAGCAAGATAGGGAGGGTGAGGATGCTGCCGACTTTGAAGTAGTAGCCCCAGGTGATACGGATATTTTTTTGCGCCAGGACATGCAGCCACAACAGCGTGGCCAGGCTTCCAATTGGCGTAATCTTTGGGCCGAGATCGCAACCGATAACATTGGCGTAGATCATGGCCTCACGCACCAGCCCCGTAGCGTCGCTGCCCTGGATGGACAGAGCGCCGATGAGCACACTTGGCATGTTGTTCATGATCGAGGACAGCAGCGCGGCGGTGATGCCCGTGCCGAAGGTCGCGGCCCACAGTCCATGCTCGGCAAATGTGTTAAGCAGCCCCGAGAGGGAGTTAGTCAGACCGGCATTGCGCAGGCCGTAGACCACCAGATACATGCCTAGCGAGAACACGACGATCTGCCAGGGTGCGTGCTTGATGACTTTCCTCGTCGAGATGATGCGGCCTTTCCCTGCGATGACCAGCAGGATCAGCGCACACACAGCAGCGACGGCGCTGATGGGGATACCTAATGGTTCCAGTGCGAACAGGCCAACCAGTAATAGGCTAAGCACCCACCATCCAGCAATGAAGGTCGCCCGGTCACGAATCACAGCCTCTGGTGCCTCAAGCTGATTCGCGTCGTACTGGGTGGGAATGTCCTTGCGATAGAACATCCAGAGCATGAACAGCGTCGCGGCCACCGCCACCAGGTTTACTGGCCACATCACTGAGGCGTACTCACCGAAACCGACCCCGAAAAAGTCAGCCGAAACAATGTTGACCAGATTGGACACGACCATGGGCAGACTGGCGGTATCGGCGATGAAGCCTGCGGCCATCACGAATGCCAGAGTGGATGCCGGGCTGAAACGAAGCGCCGTCAACATCGCGATAACGATGGGGGTCAGGATTAGCGCTGCGCCATCGTTAGCGAACAGCGCTGAGACCGCTGCCCCGAGCAGGATCATCAGTGCAAACAGGCGTCCGCCTTTGCCCAGACCCCAGCGGGCCACATGAAGCGCCGCCCATTTGAAAAAGCCCGCTTCATCAAGCAGCAAACTGATAATGATCACTGCAATGAAGGTCGCGGTCGCGTTCCAGACGATGTGCCACACAACTGGCACATCCCCCAGACTTACGACGCCAGTCAGTAGTGCCAGAACGGCACCCGCTGCCGCGCTCCAGCCGACACCTAACCCCTTGGGTTGCCAGATAATAAAGACGAGGGTAACTACGAAAATTGACGCAGCGATGAGCATGGGTATGTTCCGAATCAGAAGGTCAGCAGCAGGAGGCTTGGCGCACGGGTCTGTCTTCCATGGAAGCCAGCCGTCCTTGATGATCGTTAACCCAGGACTGGTGGGCTTGCGTAGTGACGTTCAGAACATCCACTGCCCATTGTTCAAGCTCGGGATGCAGGCGGTAGTAAACCCACTGACCCTGCCTGCGATTCGCGAGTAGCCCGCAGGCACGTAACTGGGCGAGGTGCCTCGAAACCTTCGACTGGTTATCGTCCAGTGCCCAGATCAACTCGCACACGCACAGCTCACCTTCAGCCCAAAGCATGAGTATGATCCGAGCGCGGGTTTCGTCTCCAAGGCATTTGAAGAATGTGTGTGGTGCCATGCTGATAAGCAATTGCTCTGCATATGTGGATAATCGAATATGCAGATGTAACCACATTCAGCCCGCTTGCACAAATGCCTGTGACGGGATTAACGATGGGGATCAAGCTCACCGGTCAACCACGGGGCACGACACGGAGGGGTTAGCATTCGCCTCACCACGCGTGCGGTGGTTTGATGTTCGAATGGATGCTCGCTGAGCGCGATTTTGGATTCAGTACGCTAAGCGTAATGGCAGGATAGCTGGTCAGGTGGAATGCAATTGAGTGGTCAGCGCGAATGGAAATGGGTGGTCAGATGCTAGGTAATTTTCCAGGCAGAGCGCATCACCGGATGCCATTGCGTCAATCATCAATGCCTGGCCTGTGCGCTTTGTGCCGTGTCGATGCCGGCGCGCATAGGCAAATGCCGGTGCATTCGGTTACCGCGCTGCCTAACTACCGTTCCTTAGTCGACAAATATCTTGATCAAACAAGTCGATCGCTTGTTCCGGAGCTATGTATAAGATTTCTCTCAAGTACATAGCTAGGTCTTCGCCGGGATTCATCCCGAACACACCGCTGTCAGTCACGTAGATGATTCTAAAATCGTCCCTAACTTTGTGTGCCGCGAGGTATAGGATCAGGAGGGTGTCGTGCGACCAGTCTTCTGTGCCGTTCACATGCCCTGGAGTGGAAATTAAAACTAAAGGAGCTTCGGAGTCTATCAGTCTAGTTGAGGCAGTCGTCAAAAACTCTAGCTCATACGGGTCGCTTACGAACGTGGCCCTGGTATCTACTGCTCCATTACGTACACATTTTTGAAAAATCTGAAAAACTGTCTCATAGGTATCAAATCTCCGCCATATCTTTCTGTGGGGCTGAGAAAGAACGCTCTCAGTGCTTCCCACTTCATCTAGCGAGTCGGTGAAGAACATTTTTCCTCCAGCAGTGCGTAGATATTCTTAGTGGTGTAACTCTGAATATCGAGCCAAGGTGAGTTTCCATAACCTCTACCTGCTTCGGAAGGGCTACAGATAAACAGTATGGTGTCAAACGTCACACCAAATTAGAAAAAGAATGCCACATATGCTGTATGCAGCATAGCACTTGAGCGAGCAAGAGGGCTTTATCGTACCTTTTGCGAGTTAATACATGGCTAGTAAGAGCGATTTCGGGATAGCGCTAAGACAGATCAGAAACCAGAAACGAATCCCACAGGAGTCACTTGGCCCAAGCCAATCGTTCATCAGCAGCATCGAGCGGGGGAGGCGGAGTCCAACGCTTGAGAGGTTTGAGCAACTTGCCGCCAGTCTGGATATCAATCCGGTGACCCTTCTCGCTTTTTCACACCTAGGAGAAGATGAGAGCTCTGAGAGGTTACTGGCAAAAGTGAAGCAGGAGCTTGAGGATTTAGGGAAATGAATAGGCTGCGCGGATGTAATCTCCTCCTCAATCGGACTGTGTAAAGAAAGGGCCTTCAAAGGGAGATATTTTTTACAAAAAACCTAACAAATTCGTTATTTTTTGGGAAAATTTCTTTATAATCAGTGCCTAGGTTCGATTGCTTGTTTTCTCTGGTATGACGAAAAGTATTAGGATATCTCTGGCTTAGCCTGTACCGGTTGCCTAAAAACCCCAAGAGCGTTGCTCTTGGGGTTTTTTTATGGCGTACGAATCAGGTTTCTTGCAGGTTTTACTCTGTTGAGCTGCTATGCCTGCGAGTCGCTCTTGAAAGGGCGGGTCTAAGTAACTCCGTGCCCGCTTGTGCTGGCCGCTGCATTCGCCCATCGGCCTCCTTGCCAAGTCTCCATCCCAGATAGCCCCACAGCAGAGCGCAGACGGCGCCGACCACTGCCACCAGTCCGGCTCCCTGGCCGAGCATGTCCAACACGCTTTTGGCCCAGCCGCTGAGGGCGTCACCGGCGCGGTAGACAATCGTATCGATGACATTTTTTGCCTTGTACTTACTCTCGGCGTCCAGGGGCGCAAAGAGCATTTCCCGACCGGGCCGAACAAAGGCGTACTCGCCGATACGACGCACGATCATCAGCGTTGCGAGCATGGCGAAACTCGGCGCCAGCGCTAGACCCACGAAGCCGATGCACATCAACAATGGCACGATCGCCAGCAGGACTCGCACGCCGAGCCGTTGCGCGATTCGACCGGTTAGAAATATCTGCGAGAGAAGTGCCCCAGCCTGGACAATCAGGTCAATGGTGCCGAATACCCTGATCTGCTCTTGCCTGTTCGGAAACAGCTCGGCGACCAAACGTGCCTGCTCGAAATAGAGAAACGTGGTCACGGTGGCCAACAGAATCACGAAGCCCGCAATGCCCAGCAGGTAGGGCGATTGCAGTACGCGGGTGATGCCACTAAAGGGATTGCCGGGCAATGGCTTGCGGGTGCTTTCAACTGCCGTTGCGCCGGGTCGGCCAGCGCCGCCGGTTTCACGCCAGCGCATCAGTGAGTGCTTGAGGCTTAGCGCGATGCCCAGTAACAGCCCGGCCAGGAGTATCAGCCCCGACTCGCCGATGCTGTTGACCAGTAATGCACTGAGGCCTGGCCCAACCAGACCGCCGACACTCGCACCTGCGGCGATGAAAGCAAACAGGCGCTTGGCCTGGGCGCCGTCGAACACATCAGCCATCAGGCTCCACGCGACCGAGACGACAAACAGGTTGTAGACCGATATCCATACGTAGAACAGGCGGGCCATCCAGATGCTTTCGCCATATGACTGAAACAGCGCCGCGAAAATCAGCAGGTTTACGCAGAAGAATCCGTAAACCCAGTCGATGAAATGCAGGCGCGGAACCCTGGAGCTGAGCCATGCGAAGAGAGGAACAGCGGCGAGCATGACGAAGAAGGTTGCGGTAAATAACCATTGCAGATTTTCCACGCCCGCCGAAATGCCCATGGACTCGCGAATGGGGCGCAGCATGAAGTAGCCGGTAAACAGGCAAAAAAATAATAGAAAACCAGACAGCGCAGGGCGCAGTTCCTGATCCTCGGCATTGATGGTGGCGCTCAGACGGTGCAGGACAGAGGGCGTGCTCATAGAGGCTCCTGAAAAGTGAGGGGCGAGACACGGACGCATGCCCGTGTCGCTGCATTCAGGGGTAGGTGACGCCGGTGAGGCGTTCCGAGAGTTGCCAGAAGTTTTCTACGTCGTCTTGCGCTACAGCGGCCGGAGGGACTGTCGCAAATCCCAGGGGGCCGCGTTTTTCCTCTTCGCCGATCGGACCGTAATACGCACCTCCAACGGCTTCCGGCGCGGTAGCGGCATACAGGGACGACAATGCACCTTGCGCCGCTGAATGGTATTTTTCGCGATCCTGAGCCCATTCCTGGCCGAATTTACTGTCCAGACCAGGACCGCGCGCAATCAACTCAGTGACCGCGACACCCGGGTGTACCGCTAAGCTGCGAACACCCCAATGGTTGATATCACTGCGGCGCTGCAGCTCAAAAGCCCACTTGAGTACGGCCAATTTGGATTGTGCATAAGTCGCAAAGGGGTTGTAGGTCTTTTCGGCCTGCAGGTCTTGGTAGTTCATCTGGCCACGAGCGGCGGCGATGCTCGACAGGCTCACGACTCGGGCGTCATCGCTCTGCCGTAGCAAAGGCATCAACAAGCCTGTCAGCGCAAAGGGCCCTAGATAGTTGGTTGCCAGTTGCAGTTCAAGGCCATCTGCCGATGTGCCCCGTTGTGGTGGCGACATGATGGCGGCGTTGTTGATTAATACGTCGAGCCGCGACAACCGGCCTTTAAGACGATCAGCAAGGCTGCGAACCGAGTCCAGGTTGGCCAGGTCCACCGTTTCGAACTGCACGCTGGCGTTTGGGACTTCCTGACGTATGCGGGTGATAGTTTCTTCGCCGCGCTCGGGATTACGCGCTGCAATGATCACTTGGGCGCCAGCACGGGACAGAGCCAATGCGTCCTCGTAGCCCATGCCGCTGGTGCCGCCGGTAATCAGGATGATTCGGCCTCGCTGCGGGGGTATGTCGGCTGCGGTCCAGTCAGGTTTCGGCGGAATCTGGCTGGCAGCCTCAACAGTGACCGCGCCTGTCAGAGCCAGTCCCGCCACCAGCGTTTTGGTCATGTTCATAAGTTGGCGCGCGATGCTCGCGGTGCCGGTTTCAAGAGCGTTGGTTGTGCTCCACATATCGGTATCCTGATCGTCGTTTAAGGGGATGACCGGCCTGCAGGTGGGCAGTCGGTCGACGCAGACGATTATCACCGTACGGTCTGGTCCCGATAATCCAGGCGGAGGTGGACGGGTCGTACGGGCAGTCGTACAGTTGGCGACCAATAATGGAGGCGTCATGCGTCAACCCAACCTGAGTGATGTGGCGGTCTTTGCCACTGTTGTCGAGTTCGGAGGTTTCAGGGCGGCAGCACAGAAATGCGGGATTTCTGCGTCGTCACTGAGTGATTGCATGCGTCGCCTGGAGCGCGAGGTGGGGGTGCGTTTGCTCAACCGAACGACTCGCAGTGTTACCCCAACGGCCGCTGGCGAGCGCTTGCTTGAGCGTTTGCGTCCGGCGCTTGATGAGATCGGCGCAGCGTTCAACGATCTGGATGATGAATCGCAGCGTCCGGTGGGCAATTTGAAGCTGAATGTGCCGGTCCCGGTAGCGCGTTATTTGATGCCCGATCTGCTGACTCGCTTTCTCAGGCTTTATCCTGGCGTGAATGTCGAGGTGACCATGGAGAATACGTTCATTGATGTCATCGCGGCAGGGTATGACGCCGGTGTGCGTTATGAGGAGAGTCTGGCCAAAGACATGATTGCGATACCCATAGGCCCGCGTCGGCAGCGCTTCGTCGCGGCGGCTGCACCGGCCTATCTGGCTGCCCGTGGAACGCCTCTACATCCCTCGCAACTGACGGATCATGACTTGCTTGGCCACCGTTTTGAAAGCGGTAAAGTCGGGATCTTCGAGTTTGAAAAAGAAGGCAAGACGTTGCGTATTCCACCCAATGGGCAGCTGTTGACCTCTTCTCATGATCTCAAGATCAGCGCCGCCATCAATGGATTTGGCATCGTCTATACCTTCGAGGATTTCATCCGCGAGCCTCTTTCGGATGGGCGCCTGACGCCTGTGCTTCAAGATTGGTGGCAGTCTTTCGACGGCCCCTATCTTTATTATCACGGGCGTCGCCATATGCCCTCACCGCTAAGGGCCTTCGTCGATTTTATAAAGGAGCAGGCACCCGCTGAAATGTAGGGCAATTGCTGGACCGGTTGATTACAAGCCCAACTCCGACAACCCCGGGTGATCATCCGGACGGCGTCCCAGCGGCCAGTGGAATTTACGTTCGGACTCTTTGATTGGCATGTCGTTGATGCAGGCGAAGCGGTTGGCCATCAGACCGTTGGCGTCGAACTCCCAGTTCTCGTTGCCATATGAGCGGAACCAATTGCCCGAGTCGTCGTGCCATTCGTAGGCGTAGCGCACCGCGATACGGTTATCGGTGAAGGCCCACAACTCTTTGATCAACCGGTAATCCAGTTCCTTGGCCCATTTGCGGGTCAGGAACGCCTTGGCTTCTTCGCGGTTAGTCGCGAACTCCGCACGGTTGCGCCATTTAGTGTCCAGCGTGTAGGCAAGAGCGACTTTTTCAGGATCGCGACCATTCCAGCCATCTTCAGCCAGGCGGACTTTCTGGATCGCGGATTCCCGGGTGAAGGGCGGCAAAGGCGGGCGGGTTTCAGTGCTGGATGACATGGCATAACCTCTGGACGAAGAGTGGATGATCAGCTTGCAGCGGGAGCAGGATTTTTCAGGGCAGACTTCAACAGCAGTTGCGCCATGTCCCTGGCACTGTCGGCGGCGCTGTGGTCGCCCATGACCAAAGCGAGGGTGATGGCGCCGTCGATCAGGATCAGCAGTTGTTTGGCCAGCGTTTCCGGCTGTTCGATGTTTAACTGCTGACAAAGCTCCAGGGCGTAGTCAAAGAGCTTCTGTTTGTGTGTTTTTGCCAACTGACGGATCGGGTCTTCAGGGTTGCCGATTTCACCCGCGGTGTTGATAAACGCGCAGCCACGAAAGCCTTCCGACTTAAACCAGCCTTTTAGCACCGTGAACATTTCAAGAATGCGCGCTTCAGGGGTGGCTGCCTTTTCGGTTTCGCATCGAAACCAGTGCATCCAGCGCACGTCACGAGCGCTGAGCGCGTTCACGGCCACGTCTTCTTTGGTGGCGTAATATCGATAGATGCTTTTGCGCGCAACGCCGGACGTTCGCACCAGCAAGTCCATGCCCATGGCATGAATCCCGTTGGTGTAGATGAGTTGTTCGGCGGTTTGCAGGATTTTGTCCTGCACGGCTGTGGTCGATGTCTTATTCATGGTCAAAGAGTAGAACGATCATTCTACCTTGGTCAAGGTGTCGAGGTTTTCATGGTCCAAAAACGAACTTGTCCACGGCATACGGATCAGTTCCTAGTGCCTGATTACCAGAGGAGCGCCCCGCGCTTGTTGAACTTCAAGTCATCCATCGTTCTGCTTTGCGCGCTGCTCTTTGCTGGCAGCTTCAACGTGCAGGCTGCCGAGCAAGTGGCGGCTGCTCCTGCCGCCGATACAGCGGCCGAAACGCCTGAGGCCCCGGCAACACCGGAAATCCTCGTGCAGGGCGGGTTGCTTGGCGTGATCAGCTCCAGCATTGATGACGTGCAGGAAACCCTGGCTCTGGATGGGCGAGTTCTCGATAGCTGGCGCCTGCGAGCTGATCGGGCGGCCGATGAGCTGGACAAGCTGGTCAACAAACCCACCTCGCGTTCAAAGTGGGGGGTAGTCGGTGATTTCCTGATGCTCTCAGTGGTCTGGATCGGTGCCTTCGCGGCGTTGACCACCCTCGGCAGCTTCGTTGCCATGCGTCTGAGCCGCCGTCCGTTTTTTCAGGTGCGTGAGCGCAGTCAGGCGCTGCTTGGTTATGTACTGCCCTACACCTTGCCGGCGTTGATCAGCCTGCCGCTGACCCTCTATGTCAGTCATTTTCTGACAGCTTCTGTGGGTCGTGCGCTGGCGCTGTGCCTGGCTTACTCCACCAGTAGCGGCATCGTGTCTACGTCGGTGCTGTTGTGTGTGATTGTCATGTTCAATTCCGGGCACAAACGCCCGGCTGTCAGAATGATTCGTCGTTTCAGCCCCAAACCGCTGTTCGTTATCGGTTTCATGGCGGCTCTCAGCGACGCGTTGACCAGCCCGCAGATCGCTCGTCAGATCGGTAATAACGTCACCACCAGTGTAGCGGTGTTCACCGGATTGTTCGCTTCGGTGGTCTTCTGCATGTTGGTGATCAAGATGCGCCGTCCTATCGCGCACCTTATTCGCAACCGCCCGTTGAGCAGCCGTATGGCTCGACCTGCGCTGCAAGAGTCCCTGAAGGTGTTCTCCAATCTCTGGTATTTGCCGATTCTGCTGATGATCCTGGTCTCGGCCGTGAATTTGATCGGCGCTGGAGAAGACAGTCAGAAAGCTTTGCGTTGCGCGTTGTTCACCACAGTGCTGCTGATCGCCACAGTGTTCCTGAGTACGGTATTTCAGCACCTGTTCAAGCCGGCCAGCGTTGAGGGGCGTGGCGGGCATATCTACAAAGCGCGGCTGTTGAATCTGGCGCATGGGCTGACACGGATTATTCTGGCGGTGGCGTTTATTGAAATCCTCGGCCAGATCTGGGGCTTTTCGCTGTTCGAATTCGCTCAGAGCAACAGCTTGGGGAGAGCGATCGGCGAGTCGCTCAGCAGTATCGGTCTGATTTTCATGGTCACCTGGATGCTATGGGTGGTGCTCGATACGGCCATTCAGGAAGCACTGAAAGCGCCGCTCAACCATCGTGCTTCGCGTCAGCCCAGTACGCGAGTCAAGACCATCCTGCCGCTGCTGCGTAACGCGATAAAAATCATTCTGGTGGTGATTTGTGCCATTACCACCATGGCAAACCTGGGCATCAACGTCGCGCCACTGCTGGCCGGTGCCGGTGTCGTAGGTCTGGCGATTGGTTTCGGTTCGCAGCAATTGGTACAGGACGTGATCACCGGTCTGTTCATCATCATTGAAGACACCTTCTCCATCGGTGATTGGGTGGTGCTGAGCACCGGGCATTCCGGAACCGTTGAAAGCCTGACCATTCGTACGGTGCGCTTGCGCGACGGTAAAGGTTTTGTGCATTCGGTGCCGTTTGGTCAGATCAAGGCGGTGACCAATCAATCCCGGCAGTTTGCTTATGCGTTCTTCTCCGTGCAGTTCACTTACGATTCCAACATCGACAGCGCGCTCTCTCTGATTCGCGAAGTGGGGCAGTCGATCACTGAAGACATTCTGCTCAAGAGCAATCTGCAGGGGCCGCTGGAGGTGTTTGGCGTAGACCGTATGGATCTCAATGGCGTAGTGCTCACCGCGCAGTTCCGGACATCCTCCGGCGGGCAATACAGCGTGGGTCGTGCGTTCAATGAGCGACTGAAAAAGCTTGTGGATAAATCCGATGACGTGCGTTTCGCGCAAACTTATCCACAGGCCGTGATCAGCCCGAATGCCGGGCACGTGCAGCAGCTTTCCGTCGACAGAGATGCCCAACCGGCATCGGGCAAAGGCAATGTGGTGAACGTCGATGGCTCTGAGAGCCCGCCGGTTCAGCCGAAGGCATAAATGTCGTGCTGTGGGAGCGGTGCTTGCCCGCGATACAGACGCCTTGGTACATCAGGCATATCGTTTAATCGCCCATCGCGGGCAAGCACCGCTCCCACATCGATATGCATCTCCTGCAACCGTGATAGGGGGCCGAGGTCTCGTCCAGACACGTCTACCGCAACAACCTGTCGCGCACCTGAGCCATCGCTTCCTGATCCAGCTCCAGCCAATACTGCGGCTTGCCCGCAATAATTGCCGCAGCCGGAATGCCGTCTCGGTACACCAGTCTGTTGCCTGCCAGCGCCGGGACTTTGCTGCCCGGCAACAACGTACCGACGAGATTCAAAGGGTCCACAGCGCTCAGGCTGATCAGGCTGGCGTCCAAGGCGCGCTTGCGGATTTCCCTAAGCACTGGAATTGCTTCCGGCAGCGCAAACTGTTCGCCGGCCAGGCCACTGACAAATCTTCCGCCCCGTATTTCGCCTCGGGCTTCAAGGCGATGAAAGGTGCGCAGTAATTCTCGCCAGCTCGGTAGCCAATCGGCTTCACGTTCCAGTAAGCGCCAGAACACAACGCCATAGCGCCGCAGCAAGGTCATCGCAACGTGTTCCAGTACTTCCGGGGCTACGGGCTGAGGGCGCTTGCCGGTAGTGACTTCTGGCCGTGGCGAACGCTTTAATAACGCCCAGCGTCCAGCATCGTCCATCCCGCCGATAAACGCCCCGCGATTACGTCGGCTGGTGTGCGCCGACCGTTTGCTGGCGGGCGTGATCAAGGCGCGCAGTCCGGCAAAGCTGTCGGCGTTGACCAGTCCGGCGGCCACCAACTCTTGCAAGGCGATTTCCAGTTCGGCTCGCAGCAAGTGCGCCTCGCTCACCAACTCGTCAAAAAACATCGCTCCGTGGGCGAGCAGCGCAGCATGTACTTTCTGCGCTTTAGGCGAGAGTTCGTCTGGTTCCGGCTGTGCGGCCAGGCCGCTCCACACACTGACCTGGCTGCGGGGGAGCAGCACAATCGGCGTACTGCGTAAGGCCGCTCCCCCGGTTTTGCTGTTGGCCGCCAATCGCGTCCAGACGACTTTGCCGGAACGGCAGATTTCATCCAGCCATGTGGGCGAGTAATCCTTGATCCGTGCGGACAACAAGTCGCTGTCCCAAGCCCCGGCGGCAGCGCTGAAGCCCTCAAGCTGGGCAATGATTTCCGGCAGTGCGGCGCGGCCCTCGCTGCGAGTGGCTGTGGACAAATGCTGCCAGTCGAACAGGAAACGCATGAAGTCCTGCAGCGAAACCGGCTCGATCTCGCGCCGTAGACGCCGCACCGTGTAGCGATGAATCCTTGCCAGCAGATGCCGCTCGCACCACTGGTCCTCGCTGGCGCCAGGGCTGAAGCGGCCACGCAGCACGTAGCCTTCGCTTTCCAGGCGCGCCAACGCCTGACTGATCTGGCTGACGCTTAAAGCCAGCGGTTGAGCAATATCTCGCGTTGGCAGTGGACCGAAACCGCTCAAGCGAGCGCGAACCACCTCGACAATCGCTTCGTCGCGATCCCAATCTTCATCGAAGCCTGACAATGCGCTCAGCTGTGGATGCATTTGCGCGTGTGGATAAATTGCCCGGAAGCAATTCAGGCGTTCCACAGGTATCCATAACGCCTGATCGACGCCCACCTGCAGGCGCGTAACCCGTCCAGAGCGGGCCAGGGGTTCCAGCCATCTCTGCCAGTCCCCATTTGCCGCGGACTCGGTGTTGGTCACACAACTGAGGCTCATCAACGCTTCGTGCATTTCATCAAGGTTTTGCGGTTGCGGCCACGCCTCTTCGTTCACGGCGGCAATGGCGTCTGCATCCAGAGCTCCGAGATCGTCCGACGATTGCGGATCACTCCAGCGCCGGTTGAGCACGGCTTGGGTTCGTCGCTCTTCCAGAGGCGCGTCGTCGAGAAAGGCGTAAGGTCGGGCGTTGAGAATTTCGGCGGCCAGCGGCGAGGGTGCGGGCAAGTCACGAGCGATCAACCTGACTTCACCACTTTCCATGCGGCGCAGCAGGTGCAGCCAGCCTTCAGCGTCCATTGCTTCGTGCAGGCAATCGTCGAGGGTTTGTTCCACCAATGGATGATTGGGCACCTCGCGCTCGCCAACGATATTTTCCAGGCAGGCAATCTGGTCTGGAAATACCGTCGCGATCAGGTCCTCGCTTTTCATGCGTTGCAGTTGTGGCGCGACTTTTCGGCCGCCGGTATAGCGGGGGAGAGCCAGCGCTGTGCCCGCATTCCAGCGCCAACGCACGCCAAACAACGGCGCGTCCAGCACCGCCTGGATCAGCAGATGTTCTGCCGTGCCGGAATTCAGATAGCGCCAGACCTCGGCGAGCTCAAAGCTGTGGCTGGTAGACAGCGACAAGACAATTGCGTCTTCGCTGGCAGCCGCTTGCAGCTCGAAGTTGAACGTTCGACAAAAACGCTTGCGCAATGCCAGCCCCCAGGCGCGGTTGAGCCTGCTGCCGAAAGGGGTGTGGATAATCAGTTGAGTACCGCCAGACTCATCGAAAAAACGCTCCATGATCAGCGTGTCTTGCGACGGTAATGCACTCAAGACCGAGCGGGTTCGGGCCAGGTAATCCACCAGTTGCTCGGCACTGGCCAGGTTCAACCCAAGCGTGTCGATCAGCCAGTCGGTACAGGGCTGGAGATCACCGGGGTGGGCGCCCAGCAGTTCATCAATCTGACCTTGAAGGCGTGCTACAGCGAACGACAGCTCATCACTTCTGCCAGGGGCTTCACCCAGCCAGAAAGGAATATTGGGCGGTTGACCGTTGGCGTCTTCTACGCGTACCCGGCCGGTTTCAATCCGCAGGATGCGATAAGACGTGTTGCCCAACTGGAAAATGTCGCCCGCGATGCTTTCGACAGCAAAGTCTTCGTTGACCGTGCCGATGTTCAGCGCCTGAGGTTCGAGAATCACGCTGTAATCGGCGTTGTCCGGTATCGTGCCGCCACTGGTCACCGCCGTCAGCTTGCTACCTCTGCGGCCACGCAGTGTTCGGTTCAGAGCATCGCGATGCACGTAAGCGCTGCGCACACCCTGCCGTCCGCTGTACCCGTCAGCCAGCATGCCGAGCAAAGCCTGGTAGTGATCGGCGTCCAGATCTGCGTAGGGCGATGCCTGACGGAACATATCCAACAGCGCTTGCTCAGGCCATTCCTGGAGGCTGACTTCCGCAACAATCTGCTGCGCAAGTACGTCTAGCGGTGCTTTGGGGATCTGCAAAATATCCAGCTCGCCACGCCGCACACAGTCAAGCAATGCGGCGCATTCGATCAGGTCGTCCCGGGAGGTCGCAAACAGCCGGCCTTTGGGCGTACCACCGACGTGGTGGCCGGAGCGTCCGACCCGCTGTAAAAATGCCGAGATGGAACGAGGCGACGCAATCTGGCAGACCAGATCGACGTCGCCAATATCGATACCCAGCTCCAGCGAGGCGGTGGCGATCAGCACCTGCAAGTCACCACGCTTGAGACGCTGCTCTGCGTCCAGTCGCTGTTCTTTTGCCAGGCTGCCATGGTGCGCAGCCACCGCTTCTTTACTCAACCGCTCACTCAAATGACGGGCCATGCGCTCGGCCATGCGTCGTGTATTGACGAAAATCAGCGTAGTGCGGTGCTCGCGTGCCAGTTCAGCGAGGCGGTCGTAAACCAGTTCCCAGACGTCGTTGGACATGACCGGGCCCAGCGCCACGGGCGGGACTTCGATCCCCAGATCGCGAGGGCGGGCGTGGCCGATATCGACAATAGAGCAGGGCCGTTTGAGTGGATCGGCACCCACCAGGAAGCGTGATACCAACTCGATGGGCTTCTGCGTGGCCGATAAGCCAATCCGTAGCAACGGCTCGCTGCACAACGCTTGCAGACGTTCCAGCGTCAGCGCCAGATGGCTGCCGCGTTTACTGGCAGCGATGGCATGGATCTCGTCGACAATCACCGTGCGGGTGCTTGCCAGCATGCGCCGTCCGGAGTCTGACCCCAGCAGCACATACAGCGATTCGGGCGTGGTCACCAGAATGTGTGGCGCCGTTTTGCGCATGGCGGCGCGTACTTTTTGCGGCGTGTCGCCGGTGCGCACAGCAGTGCTTATGCGCAGTGGCGGCAGATTCATGCGCTGCAACTGCTCGGTAATGCCCGCCAGCGGGTTTTGCAGATTGATCTGAATGTCGTTGGACAGCGCTTTGAGCGGCGAGACATAAACCACGAAGGTTTGCTCGGGCAGTTCCCCGCCATGCTCAAGGCCCTGATGGACCAGGTCGTCGAGTACCGCAAGAAACGCCGTCAGGGTTTTCCCTGAACCGGTGGGTGCGGCAATCAGTGTCGAGCGTCGCGCCTTGATCAACGGCCACGCTTGCGCCTGGGCGGGTGTCACCGCCGGGAATGTACTGCGAAACCAGGCGCTGACTGCCGGGTGAAAGCCATCGAGTGCCGGGTCTGGGATAAGCGGGAGGTTCATGGGCGAATTAATGAGGGTGGCGAGGGGAAGATGCAAGCGCCTTTGATCGGCGGTTGCTTGCAGGGAATGGAAGCTCTGACATTGTTGAACGGGAATGCTGCGGCCTACGGGAGATTCTATGCTGGCCTGCAAGCTCGAATTCCTGTGGGAGCGAATTTATTCGCGAAGGGGCCGGTACATCCTCAGCCTTTTTATAGACTGAAACACCGCCTTCCCGAAATGAAGTGGAGCGTCACCCGGGTCGGTCCCACACGTCCATCATCAGCCTGAGATCATGTCCTCCCTGTGGGCGCGGTGTTAATCCTGCACCTGCATTCTTATGAGAAAAATCCCACACCCCTCAACGGTTGGGGGTTGCGCGTCAACGTGATATGTTTGCAGGCGTTTTACATCTAATATTTCAACTGAATTTGATATCGAGCCTGCTGACTCTATGCGAATGCGCCTTATGCTGTTGGGCGGCGGGAATGCCCTTGGGCAGGCGCTGATTCGTCTGGGTGCCGAGGAAGACATTGGCTTCCTGGCACCGCGTCCGCCGCAAGACGGCTGGGATGCAGCGAGTCTGACGCAATTGCTTGATGACACCCGTCCCGATGCCTTGATTAACCTTGCCTACTACTTCGACTGGTTTCAGGCGGAGTCGGTAAGTGAGGCCCGCCTGTCCAGTCAGGAACGCTCGGTTGAGCGCCTTGCCGAGCTGTGTCAGCACCACAACATTGTTCTGCTGCAACCTTCCAGCTATCGGGTATTCGATGGCTCGCGAGCGACTGCCTACAGTGAAAAGGACGAACCGGTCCCGCTCGGTGCTCGTGGCCAGGCGCTACTGCGTATCGAGCAAAGCGTGCGTGCCACCTGCCCGCAACATCTGCTGCTGCGTTTTGGCTGGCTGCTCGATGACAGCGTCGATGGCGTGCTGGGGCGTTTCCTGAGCCGTGCCGAACTGGCCCAGGAACTGTTGATGGCCGACGACCGGCGTGGCAACCCGACACCTGTGGATGACGCAGCCCGGGTAATGATTGCAGTGCTCAAGCAACTCGATTGCGAAGCGCCGCTGTGGGGCACCTACCACTACGCTGGCCACGAGGCGACAACGCCGCTGGCGCTGGGGCAGGCCATTCTCACTGAAGCCCGCTTGCTACATCCTCTTGCGGTTGAAGCACCGACTGCGCAGGCCCATGCTGCGGGTGCCGATGCCAGCGACGAGCCGCAACATGGCGTGCTTGCCTGCAAGAAAATCCTCCATACCTTCGGTATCAAACCCCGCGCATGGCGTGCCGGGTTGCCGAGCCTTCTGGATCGTTATTACCGTCATGTCTGATTCTCCTGTACTGATTACCGGCGGTGCCGGTTTCATCGGCTCGCATCTGGCCGACGCACTGCTGGCCCAAGGGCATGCGGTGCGTCTTCTTGATGACCTTTCCACGGGCAAACGCAGTAACTTGCCGCTGGATAACCCACGTATCGAACTGATCGAAGGCGATGTCGCAGATTCCGGTCTGGTCAAGCGCGCGGCGATGGGCTGCAAGGCTGTTGTGCATCTAGCGGCGGTTGCTTCGGTGCAAGCCTCTGTGGATGATCCGGTGCGTACACATCAGAGCAACTTCATCGGCACCCTGAATGTGTGTGAAGCCATGCGCGAGGCGGGTATCAAACGCGTGGTTTTTGCCTCCAGTGCGGCGGTGTACGGCAACAATGGCGAAGGCGAAGCGATTAGCGAAGACACGCCCAAAGCTCCTCTGACGCCATACGCTTCGGATAAGTTGTCCAGTGAGCACTACCTCGATTTCTACGGCCGTCAGCATGGTCTGGAGCCGGTAGTCTTTCGTTTCTTCAACATCTTCGGCCCTCGCCAGGATCCTTCGTCTCCCTATTCTGGCGTCATCAGCATTTTTGCCGAGCGCGCAGAAAAAGGTCTGCCCATCGCGGTGTTTGGCGATGGCGAGCAAACCCGGGACTTTTTCTACGTGGGCGATGTGGTCAAGCTACTGACTCAAGCGCTGGATTTGCCGAAGGTCGACTCGGGCGCGGTCAACGTGGGTCTGAACCAGACCACGTCGTTGAATCAGCTGTTGGCAACATTGGCAGAAGTAGTGGGCAAGCAGCCACAAGTGACGTATCAAACCGCGCGTTCCGGCGACATCCGTCACTCACGAGCCAACAACCAGCGCTTGCTGGAGCGGTTCGCCTTGGGTGAGCCAACACCGTTGAAAGTCGGTCTGGCGAAATTGCTCGGTCGCTGATAGCTGATCGAGACCCACAAAAAAAGCACCGTCGAGGTGCTTTTTTTTTGGGGCGGTTACTGCAAACCGTTGACCTGTAGGAGCTGCCGAAGGCTGCGATCGCGGTGTGCCAGAAGAAATGCTTCGCAGCCTTCGGCAGCTCCTACAGGTCCAGTGTGCGCCGCGTCTTAAAACTTGTAACCCACACCGACCATGTAAACCCATGGATCGATGTCCACGCTCACTTTGGTCTTGCCAACGCTCAGCGCTGAAGGGCCATCAACGGTGGCTTCAGTATCGATGTCCACATACCAGACCGAGGCGTTGACCAGAATGTTGTCGGTCAGCATGTAGTCCATACCGAGTTGCGCGGCTAGGCCAACGGAGTCTTTCATCTTCAGGTTGCTGAAGCCTTGATCCTTGCGATTGCCGGTCAGGTCGGTGTCAAAGAACGTGGTGTAGTTGATGCCGACGCCCGCGTACGGCTGAAACTTCGACGACGCGTCCAGCGGGTAGTACTGCAACGACAGCGTAGGCGGCAGTTGTTTAACGTCTGCCAGCTTGCCATCCAGGCCCGGGCCAAGGCCTTTGACCGAAACAGTGTGACTGAAAGGCGTCGCGGCCAGCAGCTCGATACCCACGTGCGGGGTGATCATGTAGCCGAATGTCAGGCCAAGTTGATTCTCACCATCAACCGTTGCTTTGGTGCCGGAGACTTTGGTGCCGTCGAGTTTGATTTCGCCGCTGTCTTCATTCGGTTCAACGTGCGCAACACCCGCGCGAACGATGAAGTCACCCGCCTCGTAAGCCTGAGCGGCGAAGGGGGCGCTGAGCGCCAGCGCAAAGAGGGAAGCGCTGAGCAAGGTCTTGTTCATGGGAGCTCCAAAAGGCGATTCAAGTTGTCTGGCGCCAATGGTACGGAGCGTCTGAACCAAGGCTTTGACACAGCTCAATGAAATCGCAATGAAGCCCCTGAAACGATCTTTGCGCCAAACCGGTAGGAGCGGACTGTTCGCGAAAGGGCCGGCACATCCGCTGCATCTGCTTCGTCAGGAATACGGCTTTCCCGGATGAATCCGGTCCCACACAGTCTGCACGGGATCGCGCGACTGTTCATGCAACCCCCTCCAGTAGGGCCTAATTATCGGGCAGCTCGTAAACCAGAATCGTGTCGGCTTCCATACTGTAGCCCGCATCGGCCAGCTCGCTGGTGGACGCTTTGACTTGCATCGGCCCTTCAATCCAGTACGGCTGATACAACTCTTCAACTTTGACGCCCAGTTCGCTGGTGACGTGCACAATCTGATTCGAGGGCGGTGGAGGCACGTGGATGCAGGCCCCAAAATACGGCACCAGCAAGAACTCAATTACCCGGCCTTCCTCGCTGACTTCCAGCGGCACGATGTATCCGGGCAGACGCACCTGCTGACCATCCAGCGCTTTCACCACCGGCGCATGAGGGGCTTGTTGATGTGCGGCGGGCGCTGACTCCACTGACAGCGCATCGGACAGCTTGGACATGTCATGAATAGGCGCAGTAATCGGCGCGATTTTGGGTGCGTCCGGTGGGATCATCTCTTCCCAGGTCAGTACCCGCGTTTCGGCCGCCCACAACGGTGAGCTGATCGACAACAATAAAACCAACAACAGGCGCCGCATGTTCAACGTCCTCATAAACGGATCGACAAGCCATCGGCGAGGGACTGCCGATACGCACGCCACGCAGGCACAACGCCCATCAATAGCGCGGCAGCCAGAATGCCACCGAGCAGCGTCCATTCATATTCGCTGGGCAGCGAAAGCGGTAGAAATAGCCCGTAATTGGTTTGCACATAACCTTGGGCGGCAGCGATGCCGATATACAGCAGCACCATGCCACTGACCACGCCCGCCAGCGCCAGGGCGAACGCTTCCATGATCAGCAGAGTCGCGATGTGCCAAGGGCGAGCGCCCACCGAACGTAGAATCGCCATCTCTCTGCGTCTTTCATTGAGGCTGGTGAGAATGGCCGTCAGCATGCCGATCAAGCCGGTCAGCACCACAAACAGGGAAATCACAAACAGCGCTTTTTCCGCAGTACCCATCAGGCTCCACAGCTCCTGAAGCGCGACGCCGGGCAGGATGGCAAGCAACGGCTCGCCGCGGAATTCGTTGATCTGGCGCTGCATTGAGAAGGTGGCGATTTTACTGTTCAGGCCCAGCATGAAGGCCGTAATCGCTTTGGGCGTCAGATCCATGTTGCGCGCCTGATCCGCAGTGATACGTCCATTGCCGTGAGCGGGCGCGCCGTTTTGCCAGTCGATATGGATAGCCTCCATACCGCCGAGACTGATGTGCAACGTGCGATCCACCGGCGTGCCAGTGCGTTTGAGAATGCCCACCACGGTAAATGGCTTGTCGTCGTGTTTGACCAGGCTAATCGCCGCCACGCCGTGGGCGAGCACCAGCTTGTCACCCAGCTTGTACTTCAAGGCGTCGGCCACTTCGGCGCCGAGCACCACTTCAAACGGATCTGTGGCGAATGCCCGACCCTGAGCCAGTTCCAGGTGTTGCTGGCGGCCAAACTGGTAATGCTCGAAGTAGTTTTCGTTGGTGCCCATCACCCGATAGCCGCGATGAGAGTCGCCTAGGGAAATCGGAATAGCCCATTTCACCTGTTTGCTCTGGGCGATTTCTTCAAAGCTGTCCCAGCGAATATTGTTGGTCGCGTTACCGATACGAAACACCGAATACAGCAACAGGTTGATTGAGCCGGAACGAGCGCCGACGATCAGATCCGTGCCGCTGATCGTGCTGGCAAAACTGGCGCGGGCCTCGGTGCGCACGCGCTCAACCGCCAGCAGCAGGCAGACCGACAAGGCAATGGCAAACGCAGTGAGGAAAGCGGTAAAGCGGCGGTTAGCCAGGCTGGCCATGGCTAGGCGAAACAAATACATCTCAAACCTCTGCGGCGGTGGCGGCGCGATTGAGTTCGGACAACGACAGGCTGCGATCGAACAGCGGTGCCAGGCTCTGGTCATGGCTGACAAACAACAGGCTGCTGCCGGCTTCACGACACTCCGCGAACAGCAGCTTGATGAAGGCCTCTCGTGCGTCGGTGTCCAGCGCGGAGGTCGGCTCGTCAGCGATCACCAATTCAGGCTGGCCGATCAACGCCCGTGCGGCCGCCACCCGTTGTTGCTGGCCGATGGACAGTGAGTCGGCGCGGCGGCTGAGCATCTGCGGATCTTTCAGACCCAGATGAGCCAACAGCGTAACAGCGGCATTTTCTACGCTGCCGTGGCGTTGGCTCGCCCGTTTTGCGCGGACCTTGGAGAAGTGACACGGCAGCTCGACATTTTCACGCACTGAGAGAAACGGCAGCAGGTTGAATTGCTGGAAGATATAGCCGGTGTGATTGACACGAAAACGATCACGCTCACCCGATGAGAGCTCGGTCAGCTCCTGGCCCAGCAGGCAAATACTGCCGCGATTGGGTTTCTGCACACCGCCCAACAAGCCCAGCAGCGTCGTTTTGCCACTGCCGCTGGGGCCTTTGAGGAACAGGGTTTCGCCCGGCTCCAGGCGAAACGCCGGGATATCCAGCAATTGCGCATGGCCTGGCCAGCTAAAGCCAAGGTCGGACAGTTCGATAAGTGCCTGGGTCATAACCGCTGTAGGAATCCGCCGTGACTGGAAATCAAACGACCGGGCAAGCCCGGTCGGTGTTCAACAATAGCTGAATCAGAATTTCAGGCTTGGATTGCTCGGACGTACTTCGGCACCCGACTGACCTTTTGGCGAAATCAACTGCACCTGCAGCTTTTCGGTGGCCGGGAACGACTTGAAGATGTTCGACAGATCGAGGGTTTTCAGCACAGCCGGGACCTTACAGGTGAATTTGTAAGTGCCATGGATCTCGCTGTGCTCGTGCTCATCGTGACCGCCCTTGGCGTCGTGGTCATGATCATGGCCTGCGTCAGCGTCAGGCTTGTCACCGAACAGCGGGCTTTCCAGCTTCTGGGAAACCACGTTGCACTCGGCAGCTTCCGGAATGCTGAACAGGGCATGGGGTTTGAGCAGCACATCTTTGGCAGCGGCGACTTTGGCTTTGTCTTCAGCGCTGGTCGCCAGATGCTCAAAACCCACGAGGTTCATGGCCGGACTGTCCAGTTCGAACTCCAGCGTGCCGCCGACCAGCGCAACGTCCAGCCGACCCACGCCATGCTCGTGCGCGCCGAGGCTGCCTTGTTCATGGTCGTGATCATGCTCGGGGGCCGCATTAGCCATGGCGAGTGGAAGCAGGGCGAAGGGCAAAGCGAGCAGCAGACGGCGCATAAAAACAGACTCCGGACATGACTGGATAAAGATCGTTATGTGATCTTATAACAATTATCGCCGCGGGCGTGAGCTGGAATTTGGATTCAGGGAGCGATGAAGTCTCTGTAGGAGCGAGCTTGCTCGCGATTCGGTGTGCTTGTCGAACGGTTGTATAGCTGACCGATCGCCATCGCGAGCAAGCTCGCTCCTACAGGGGGTATGTATTCCAGTCGTTAAACGCGCTGTTCCCAAGGCCGTGCCCGGCGCAGGTCTTGAGCCAACGTGTAAATAATTGTCCGTCCGGCATGAGTGGTCCAGCGCAGGGTTTCTATAAGGCGATGTTCATCGGGCGTAAGGTAGGCGAAGCCTTGGGTTCTGGCTTCGTGGAGGCAGTCGATGGGTTGGTGCGCGTTGCGATTTTTTTTGAGTTTAGTCATGTGCGTTCCCTAAATAAAAAAGGGCTACCACTCATCGCCGCGATCGATAGGTGGCAGCTGTACATGGGTTCGCAGACCGAGCAACGCACCAACCCGGCACACCCTAAGGTGTCCACACGTACAGCCGCCATTGAGCTTTATAGCTTAGCGATACTGACGAACGTTGATGAGGCAGGCTGCGAAACCCGTTCGCTGCTGCTGCAACGACCGGCGCACATTACCGATACGGGATGCGATCCACGAGGTAACAGATGCTATTCGTCACGTAGGAATTTTCTGTGAGTGAAAGGGCCCCTTCGCGAATGAATTCGCTCCCACTGTGAAATGCGATCTACCTGTGGGAGCGAATTCATTCGCGAAGGCGTCAATTCAGACGAAGAAGATCTTCCAGAAAAATGCCTAACCTATGCGAGCATGTCCCCCTGCAAAAAAAAGGAAGCACTCATGTTGCGTATTCGTGGAACCGTTGGCGACTGGCCGGTGGATTTGACCCTGGAGCTGGACGAAGGCGATTGGGCGCAACTCGGCGCTCAACTCAAGGCGGCCAAGCCTGAAGTTGCAGCAACAGTTGAAGCCAGCAAGCCGGCAAGCCAGGACGACAAGACCTGGCAGATCGCGCTGGACCTGCTGCGTAAGGCCGGGCAGATCAATGGGCCAGAGCTACTGGATCAACTGGAAGGGCTGACCGGCAGCACAGCGGCAGGCAAGCGCCTGTTAGTGCGCTTGCGCCACAGTTCGCAAGTCAAGGTCGAGAGCGGGCAGGACGCGCCGCTCTACAGCTGGGTTGATACAAGCGCTTAGTACAGCGCAGCAAACAACTTTCGACGATAGGCGGTGACCAGCGGATGGTCGTTGCCCAGCAGGTCGAAGACTTGCAGCAGCGTTTTGTGCGGCAGGCCGTCGGCGTAGTTGCGGTTGCGGATGAACAGCTTCAGCAAGCCTTCCAGCGCCGCTTCGTATTGCTGGCGGGCCAGTTGTTGAATCGCCAGTTGATGCACGGCTTCGTCATCCTGCGGGTTTTGCGCCACACGAGCCTTAAGGTCTGCCGCATCCGGGATCGCCTTGGCTTCAGCCAAAAAGGTCAGTTGCGCGCGGGCACCGGCCAGATCTGCTTTATGGTCGTCGGTTTTTACCGCGTCCAGCACCTGACGAGCCTCACCGAGCTCGCCGCGCTCTGCCAGGCAACGTGCGTACAGGATAAGCGCGGCGGCGTTGGTATTGTCCTCGGTCAAGATCTGTTGCAGCGCAGCTTCGGCTTCTGCGAAGTGGCTTTCGGCAAACATTTCCTGAGCCAGCTTCAGTGGGTCAGCGGCGACTGGCGCAGGCATGACCACGTGCTGTTCGAGAATCTTGCGGATCTCTGATTCAGGCTGTGCGCCGGTAAAACCGTCGATGGGCTGGCCGTCCTTGAACAGCACAACGGTCGGCAGGCTACGGATGCCGAAGCGGGCGACGATGTCTTGCTCGGCGTCGCAATCGACCTTCACCAGCAGCAATTCGCCCTGATAGCTCTCGGTGATTTGCGCCAGCAGTGGCATCAGTACTTTGCAGGGCGCGCACCATTCGGCCCAGAAATCCACCAGTACGGGTTGGTCGAAAGACTTGTCGATGACCAGTTGCTGAAAGGTCGCCGCCGTAGCGTCGAAGATGTAGGTAGTGTCCTGGTTCATTGCGAATCTCGGGGAATCTGAATGGGGCCAACTATAAAGGGCGCGTGGAGTTGCGCAAAGCGATGAGTAGAGGGATCTGTTGGAGCGAGGCTTGCCCGCGAATCAGTCGCCTCAGTGTGGCAGGGACAACGCGTTATCGTTCTTCGCGGGCAAGCCTCGCTCCCACAGGGGATTGCATTTCAACTCGGGCAGCGTGGTAGAGGCTTACTTTGCGAAACTCATGGGGCTCAGCCAGATCCGGCAGCGTATGCGCTTCAAAGACGCCCAGCCGTTCATAAGAAGGATGCTGAAAGTCACGCACTCTCGAATCCGCCACCAAGGCTTGCCGCCCGCGACTGAGAAACTGATCCAGCAAAGGTAAATTGGCCCGGTCGTACAGCACGTCAGCGACGATGATCAGGTCGAAGCGATCCGCTTCGGCAAAGAAGTCCGCCGAATAGCTCAACTGCACACCGTTAAGCTCGGCATTGGCGCCGCAGGCTGCGAGGGCCAGTGGGTCAAGGTCACAGGCCACCACCTCCAGCGCGCCCGCTTTAGCCGCTGCAATCCCCGCCACGCCCGAACCTGCGCCGAAATCCAGCACCCGCTTGCCAGCGACCCAATGCGGATGCTCAGCCAGAAACCGCGCCAGGGCCAGGCCGCTGGCCCAGCAGAAACTCCAGTAGGGCGGGTCTTCAAGAATGCGCCGGGTCTCTTCGGGGCTAAAGGCACGGTCCATATTTTCGGCGTCGATCAACCACAGCTGTAACTCTGTTTCAGGCAAAACTGTGGCGACCAGTTGTGCATCGCCGAGCAATTCGCTCAGCGCCCGTTGCAGGTGTAGCGGTGCAATCATGGCGCAGTTTCGAACTGCAGAGGCCCAAGTGCTTGTGTGGTCGGTTGTTCAATGCGCAATGACGGCAGGTGCAGGATCAGTTGCCCGGACTTGCTGGCACGACCGCGTAATTCAACGCGCTGGCCGACCGGAAAGGCTTCCGGATTGAATCGCAGCTGGAAGGGCAGTGATTGGTTATTACCCTGCAGTTTGGTGCTGGTCAGCAGCTTTTGCGGACGACCGCGCTCATCAATCACCAGCAGTGCCAACTCGACTTCTGCTCCGGCGGGCACGCCCAGCAACTGGCCGCTCAATTCACGCTGGAACGGCTGCAACGGGCCAGGGCCAGCCGGCGCTTTGGCGACCGGCGCTGAAACCGGTTTGGCCGGGACAGGGTCAGGTGTTTCATTGCTGCTGCACGCGGCAAGCAAGCCGAACAGGCTGAGGAACATCAGCGGTCGTAGCGTCATGAACAGCTCCAACAAAAAATCAATACGAAGGACAGCAGCAAACCGCTCGATGACGGCAGTGCTAAATTACCCGCAAACGCCGGTAAATAGCCCGATAAGGCGCAGTATCGCCGAACACTGCGTCAGATGCGCGTCTATATAGCGCAAAGCCCAAGACTTGTCTTGCCAGCGGGATGCGCTACCATGGCGGCCCTTCCTATTTTTGTTGCCTGCCACCATGCACTGTCCCTTCTGCGGTGCCAACGACACCAAAGTTATCGATTCCCGCCTGGTTGCCGAGGGCGATCAGGTTCGCCGTCGTCGCGAATGCCTGGCCTGTGGTGAGCGTTTCACCACCTTCGAAACCGCCGAACTGGTGCTGCCGCGCCTGATCAAGCAAGACGGCAGCCGTCAGCCTTTCGATGAAGAAAAGCTGCGCGCCGGTATGCAGCGTGCCCTTGAGAAGCGTCCGGTCAGCGTTGAACGTCTTGAAGCTGCGCTGGTGCACATCAAGCACAAGCTGCGCGCGACTGGCGAGCGCGAGGTCAAGTCGCTGGTGGTGGGTAATCTGGTCATGGGCGAACTGCAAAAGCTCGACGAAGTGGCGTATATCCGCTTTGCTTCTGTTTACAGGCGTTTTCAGGACCTCAACGAATTCCGCGAAGAAATCGATCGTTTGGCTCGCGAGCCAGCTAAAGAGTGAGTGCTTCGTTGACTGAACAAACCGCACTAGACACCCATTACATGGCACGTGCGCTGGAACTGGCGCGCAAAGGGATTTACTCCACCCATCCCAATCCAAGGGTCGGCTGCGTGATCGTGCGCGACGGGCAGATTGTCGGAGAAGGCTGGCACGCCCGGGCTGGCGAGCCGCACGCGGAAGTGCATGCACTGCGACAGGCGGGCGACAAGGCCAAAGGCGCGACGGCTTACGTCACCCTGGAGCCTTGCAGCCATCACGGGCGTACACCGCCGTGCGCCGATGCACTGGTCAATGCAGGCGTGGGCCGGGTCGTCGCTGCCATGCAGGATCCTAATCCCGATGTGGCCGGGCGTGGCTTGCTGCGTTTGATGAATGCCGGAATTGCGGTGCAGTGTGGCGTGCTTGAAGACGATGCCCGCGCGCTTAACAAAGGCTTTCTCAAGCGCATGATCAAAGGCTTGCCGTATGTGACGGTCAAGCTCGCCATGAGCCTTGATGGCCGTACTGCCATGGCCAGCGGCGAGAGTCAGTGGATTACCGGTCCTGCGGCTCGCTCGGCGGTGCAGCGTTTGCGTGCAGAGTCGAGTGTCGTGCTGACCAGTGCCGATACGGTGCTGGCCGACAAAGCCCGTTTGACTGTCCGTCCCGATGAGTTGGGCCTGAATGCCGAACTCACCGCGCTGGCAATGACGCGTCCGCCACTGCGAGTGCTGATCGATGGGCGTCTGCGAGTGCCGCTGGATGCTCCTTTCTTCCAGGCCGGGCACGCGCTGGTCGCGACCTGCGCAGCCGCATCGGCCCGCGAGCGTTATCACGATGAAGGTCATGACATGCTGGCCTTGGCCGGTAGTGGGGGTCATGTCGACCTGCGCAAGTTACTGGTCGAGTTGGCTGCGCGTGGCGTCAATGACGTTTTGATCGAGGCCGGTCCACGTCTGGCGGGCGCTTTTACTCGCCTGGGGCTGGTGGATGAGTTTCAGATTTTTGTCGCGGGCAAGTTTCTCGGCTCTTCAGCCCGGCCATTGCTGGACCTGCCATTGGCGCAGATGAGCGAAGCGCTGGAGCTGAAAATCACCGATATCCGCGCCGTTGGAGATGACTGGCGAGTCATTGCCACCCCCAAGCTCGCCCCCGGCGTATAATTTCGGCCTTTCGCTCAGCGCGCTGGGCTTGTTCTCCTGGAGGACCCATGTTTACTGGCATCATCGAATCCATCGGCAGCATCCGCGCCATCACCCCTAAAGGCGGCGATGTCCGCGTTTATGTTGAGACCGGCAAACTTGATCTGAGTGACGTCAAACTGGGCGACAGCATCGCGGTCAACGGCGTCTGCCTGACTGCTGTAGAGCTGCCCGGCGATGGCTTCTGGGCTGACGTCAGCCGTGAAACCCTCGACGTTACGGCGTTCATTGACCTGAAGACTGGCAGTCCGGTCAATCTGGAAAAGGCTTTGACCCCGACGACGCGTCTGGGTGGCCATTTGGTCAGCGGTCACGTTGATGGGGTTGGCGAGATCGTTTCCCGTGAGGAAAACGCCCGGGCCATCCAGTTCAAAGTGCGCGCCCCCCGTGAGCTGGCCAAGTACATTTCGCACAAGGGTTCTATCACGGTTGATGGCACCAGCCTGACCGTGAACGCCGTTGACGGTGCCGAGTTCGAGCTGACTATCGTGCCGCACACATTGGCCGAAACCATCATGGCCGACTACCGTCCGGGCCGTAAGGTGAACCTTGAGGTGGATTTGCTGGCGCGTTATCTGGAGCGTTTGCTGATGGGCGACAAGGCCGCCGATTCCTCGAAAGGGCAGGCTGGCACCATCACCGAAAGTTTTCTGGCCGCCAACGGCTACCTCAAATCCTGAATTGAAGGGGGTGCCGCGTGGCGCTCAATAGCATCGAAGAACTGGTTGAAGACATTCGCCAGGGCAAAATGGTCATCCTCATGGATGACGAAGACCGCGAGAACGAAGGCGACCTGATCATGGCCGCCGAATGCTGCAAGGCCGAACACATCAATTTCATGGCCCGCTTTGCCCGTGGCCTGATCTGCATGCCGATGACCCGCGAGCGCTGCGAAACCCTCAAACTGCCTTTGATGGCGCCGCGCAACGGTTCCGGTTTCGGCACCAAGTTCACTGTGTCCATTGAAGCAGCCGAAGGCGTGACCACTGGTATCTCTGCGGCTGACCGCGCCCGTACTGTGCAGGCCGCTGCTGCCAAAGACGCCAAAGCTGAAGATATCGTCAGCCCTGGCCACATCTTCCCGTTGATGGCCCAGGCGGGCGGTACGTTGGCTCGTGCTGGCCACACCGAGGCAGCCTGTGATCTGGCGCGCATGGCCGGTTTCGAGCCAAGTGGCGTGATCTGCGAAGTGATGAACGACGACGGCACGATGTCGCGTCGTGCTGAACTGGAAGCCTTTGCACTGGAACACGACATCAAGATCGGTACGATTGCCGACCTGATTCACTACCGGATGATCCACGAACGTACCGTTCAGCGGATTGCCGAGCAACCAATGGACAGCGAGTTGGGCCAGTTCAACCTGGTGACTTACCGCGATTCCGTCGAAGGTGACGTCCACCTCGCGCTGACCCTGGGCAAGATTTGCGCTGAAGAACCGACACTGGTTCGTGTGCATAACATGGACCCTTTGCGTGACCTGTTGATGGTCAAACAGCCCGGCCGCTGGAGCCTGCGCGCCGCGATGACCGCGGTTTCCGAAGCGGGCAGCGGTGTTGTGCTGCTACTCGGTCATCCGCTGGATGGCGACGTTTTGCTCGCACATATTCGTGAAACTGCCGGGCAGTTGCCGATCAAATCGCCGACCACTTACAGCACCGTCGGTGCCGGCTCGCAGATCCTGCGTGACCTCGGCGTGCGTAAAATGCGCCTGATGAGTTCACCAATGAAGTTCAATGCGATATCCGGTTTCGATCTGGAAGTTGTAGAATACGTGCCCTCCGAATAAAGACCGGTCGGGTGGTGCGCTTTTGTGCGTGCCACCGGCTAATCTGTTTCGTGGCCTAACATCCCTATAGTCCGCCCCAAGGCGTACTTGCTCTTTAATACGAGACTTACACGAATGACCCTGAAGACCATCGAAGGTACCTTCGTCGCTCCCCAAGGCCGCTACGCTCTGGTAGTTGGCCGTTTCAACAGCTTCGTCGTGGAAAGTCTGGTGAGCGGCGCTGTTGATGCTTTGGTACGCCACGGCGTCAAGGAAAGCGACATCACCATCATCCGCGCTCCGGGTGCCTTCGAAATCCCGCTGGTTGTGCAGAAAGTTGCCCAGCGCAGCGAGTTCGCCGCCATCGTCGCTCTCGGCGCAGTGATTCGTGGCGGTACTCCGCACTTTGAATACGTCGCTGGCGAATGCGTCAAAGGCCTGTCCCAGGTTTCCATGGAGTTCGGCGTGCCGGTTGCTTTCGGCGTGCTGACTGTCGATACCATCGAGCAAGCCATCGAGCGCTCCGGCACCAAAGCCGGTAACAAAGGCGCAGAAGCTGCGTTGTCTGCCCTTGAAATGGTAAGCCTGCTGGCGCAGTTGGAGGCCAAGTGATTTCCGACGATAGCGATCAGTTCAACCCGCGCGATCCAAAACCTGCGGACGCGGGCAAGCCATCCAAGAGCGTCAAGCGTCGGGAAGCCCGTCAGCTTGCGACTCAGGCGCTTTACCAGTGGCACATGGCGGGTCATTCGCTGAATGAAATCGAGGCGCAGTTCCGCGTCGATAACGATTTCAAAGACGTCGACGGCCCTTATTTCAGCGAGCTGTTGCGCGGCGTGCCGACCAACATCGATGAAATCGACATCGCGCTGAAGCCTTGCCTGGACCTGACCATTGAAGAACTCGATCCGGTTGAGCTGGCCATTTTGCGCCTGTCTACCTATGAGTTGCTCAAGCGCGTCGACGTGCCATATCGCGTTGTGATCAACGAAGGCATTGAGCTGGCGAAAGTCTACGGCTCCACTGACGGCCACAAGTTCGTCAATGGCGTGCTGGACAAACTGGCCCCAAGCCTGCGTGAAGCTGAAGTGAAGGCGTACAAGCGCTAATTATTGCTTCGGCTGTGAGCTTCATCTGTGGGAGCGAATTTATTCGCGAATGTGGTCGTGCAGACGATAAATTTCTATCGGATGTACTGGCCTCTTCGCGAATGAATTCGCTCCCACAGATAGACACCCACACAGCTTCAAAACAATAAGAGATCCTGATGGGCGAGTTTGAGCTGATCCGCAATTACTTCGCTGCTGCGCCTTGTGCTCAAGCGGGCGAGGGTGTGGCGCTGGGGATTGGTGATGACTGCGCTTTGCTGACGCTGCCGCCCGGTGAGCAGTTGGCAATCTCGACCGATACGCTGGTCGTCGGTGTGCATTTCCCTGACGTCTGCGATCCCTTCCTCCTGGGCCAGCGTGCGCTTGGCGTTTCAGCCAGCGATCTGGCAGCCATGGGCGCAACCCCCGTTGCCTTCACCCTCGCGTTAACCCTCCCTGAAGTGTCTGCTGACTGGCTAAAGGCTTTCGCCGAAGGTTTGAACCTCATGGCACAGGGTTGCGGCTTGCAATTGGTGGGCGGTGATACAACGCGTGGGCCATTGAGCCTCACGGTGACGGTTTTTGGCCGGGTGCCGGCGGGGCAGGCATTGACTCGCAGCGGCGCACGGCCCGGCGACCTGCTGTGTGTAGGTGGACCGTTGGGCGATGCGGCGGGCGCATTGCCCCTTGTGTTGAACCAGCGCACCACTGAGGCGTCTACCGCAGACGCCTTGTTGGCGAG
This sequence comes from Pseudomonas viridiflava, assembly GCF_900602065.1. GTDB lineage: Bacteria > Pseudomonadota > Gammaproteobacteria > Pseudomonadales > Pseudomonadaceae > Aquipseudomonas. Next base: position 107,600 of record NZ_UWFN01000091.1, read on the forward strand.
GTACTGGTCGCCGCAGCCGCAACTGGCTCTTGGGTTGGCGTTGCGTGGCAAGGCTACAGCCGCTCTGGATATCTCCGATGGCCTGTTGGCCGACTGCGGCCATATCGCACGTGCGTCACACGTCAGGTTGCTGGTTGAGCAGGACAAGCTGCCGATGTCTGAGCATTTGCTAGCCTTCACCGGGTTACAGGCTGCGCGAGAGGCTGCATTGAGTGGTGGCGACGATTATTTGCTGGCGTTCACGTTGCCATCAGAACACGTGCAGCCGTTGCTCGACGCAGGGTTGCCCATCCATGTAATCGGGCGGGTCGAGGCCGGCGAAGGCGTCGCGCTGATCGACACCAATGGTCATGACATTCCTGTCCTGGCACGCGGCTACCAACATTTTCGGGAGACACCGTGACAGATCATCCAAAGCAGGTCCCGGCAGAGTTCGTTCCACCGTCGGTATGGACCAACCCATGGCATTTCCTGGCGTTCGGCTTCGGTTCCGGCACGCTGCCAAAAGCACCGGGAACCTGGGGCTCCATGGTGGCTGTGCCGTTCATTCCGCTCTGGCAGATGCTCCCGGACTGGGGCTACTGGCTGATGCTCGGCATTACCATGTTGTTCGGCTTCTGGCTGTGCGGCAAAGTCGCTGACGATCTGGGCGTGCACGATCATGAAGGCATCGTCTGGGACGAAATGGTCGGCATGTGGATCACGCTGTGGCTCGTGCCCGAGGGGTGGGTCTGGTTGCTGGTGGGGTTTCTGGTATTCCGCTTTTTCGACATTCTCAAGCCCTGGCCAATCCACTGGATCGACCGGCATGTTCACGGTGGCGTAGGCATCATGCTCGATGATGTATTGGCGGGCGTCTTCGCTTGGGCCGCCATGCAAGGGCTGGTCTGGGCCTGGGCGTGGATTTGAGCTGAAAATATAACCCTGTAGGAGCGGCCCCGGTGTCCCTGATACCACGCTGTTGCGTAGCAAACACAGTACCTGTAGGAGTGAGCTTGCTCGCGATTCGGTCTGTCAGTCGATGAATATATCGCCTGTGCTGACGCTATCGCGAGCAAGGTGGAGCGCCACCCCGGTCACTCCTACAGTAGATTCTCATCAATCTAACTTCCCGATCTGTATGGTCGACAATTCGGCATAAGCGTCTACAGGGGCGTGCTGTTACAATGCGTGCCTTGCGAATTTCCAGTCCCATACTGATCAGGAGCACACGGTGCCCGTCGTATTTGTAGCCGCTTCCAAGCTGCCTACCCCTTTTGCCGAATTCACCATGCATGGCTTTCTTGAGCATGCGACCGGTCGTGAACACCTCGTGTTGAGCCTGGGCGACGTATCCGATGGCGCTCCGGTGCTGGGGCGCGTTCATTCCGAATGCCTGACCGGCGACGCGTTGTTCAGTCAGCGCTGCGATTGCGGTTCTCAACTCGAAGCAGCTTTGCGTGCCATCGCGTCTGAAGGTCGCGGTGTTTTGCTGTACTTGCGTCAGGAAGGTCGTGGCATTGGCCTGCTGAACAAGATCCGTGCGTATGAATTGCAGGACGGCGGCGCTGACACCGTTGAAGCCAATGAACGTCTGGGTTTTGCCGCTGACCAGCGCGACTACGCCATTTGCCTGCCAATGCTGCAGCACTTGGGTGTCGATGCGCTGCGCTTGATGACCAACAACCCGCGCAAGGTTAAAGCCTTGACCGAAATGGGCATCAACGTCGCTGAGCGCGTGCCGTTGCACACCGGTCATAACCCGCACAACAAACTGTACCTGGCCACCAAGGCCGGCAAGCTCGGCCACATGATGGGCAACGAGCATCAGGGCGAGGCTGATCGCGCTTGAACCGCAACAACACCAGACGCCGCTTCGCCCTCGCGTGGTGGTGGCAACTGGTGTTGACCCTGGCGCCGCTGTTTGTGATCAGTGGCGCGTTCGATAGCAAAAACGCCATTCTTCCTGTTTTGGCGATGCCATTCTTCGTGGCAGGCCTGCTGTCGATGTTTGTCAGCCTAAGGCCCTTCGGCCGCTATAAACATGCACTGATCGCCACTGGCGCTGCCCGTGACACCCCCGAAGAACCCGCCGCCTGGATCGCCCTCGCGGACGCCCGCCGTGTAGCGTTTCTTGCCGCTGGATTGCCCGCCTGGATTGCGGCGCTGGCTGTCTTTGTCGGGCTGGAAACGGTGCCATTGTTGCTGCTGGCGTTTTCCAGTGTGGTGCTTCTGTACCTCTACCGCATACCCCGGCAACTAGCGTGAAGTACTGCCCCCTGTAGGAGCTGCCGAAGGCTGCGAAAGCATTTTCATGGCAGACCGAATTCGCAGCCTGCGGCAGCTCCTACAGACGCTGTTTGTACTTGCGTGAAAAAAGGAAATTCCCATGAACGGACCGGACCCCAAAAACCCCCACCCGATGAACGGTTTCCCGCAGGTGTGCTTCATTAAAAACACCGTGAGCAATCCAAACATCATCGTGGGCGATTACACCTACTACGATGACCCCGAAGACTCGGGAAACTTCGAGCGCAACGTGCTTTATCATTTCCCGTTCATTGGCGACAAACTGATCATCGGTAAATTCTGCGCGTTGGCCAGAGGCACCAAATTCATCATGAACGGTGCCAACCACAAGATTAGCGGCATCTCTACTTATCCGTTTCAGATCTTTGGCAATGGCTGGGAGAAGGTCACGCCTGAATCTGGTGACTTGCCCTACAAAAGCGACACCGTTGTGGGTAACGATGTGTGGATGGGCTACGACGTGCTGGTCATGCCGGGTGTGAAGATCGGCGACGGGGCGATTATTTCTTCGCGCTCGGTCGTCGTCAGTGATGTCCCGGCGTACAGCGTTGTTGGCGGCAATCCAGCCAAAGTCCTGAAGCACCGCTTCCCTGCTGAAGTCAGCGAGCGACTTTTGGCCATTGCCTGGTGGGACTGGCCGATAGAGAAAATCACCCGGAATCTGCAAGTGATCGTTTCAGGTGATATCGAGGCGTTACAGGCAGCGGTTTAGTGCAGTATCAGTGGCGGGGAGAGCGGTTATCAACAACGCATACTCATCGAGTTGAAATGCAATCCACTGTAGGAGTGAGCTTGCTCGCGATGCGGTGTCCTGGTCGACGAATTTATCGTTTCCACGGACGCTATCGCGAGCAAGCTCACTCCTACAGGACTGTTGTAATCAGCCAATCAACGCCAGTCGCTCGTTGATCGCCGCTTCGATACCCGCCTCATCCAATCCACACTCAGCCAGCATTTGTGCAGGCTTGGCGTGTTCGACGTAGACATCCGGCAAGCCAAGGTGCAGCACGGACTTGAGGATGTTCTCCCGTGCCAGAAACTCGCTGACAGCGGCACCAGCACCGCCCATCACGGCGTTTTCTTCTAAGGTGACAAGCAGTTCGTGATTGGCTGCGGCTTCGCGAATCAGCTCTTCGTCGATGGGTTTGACGAAGCGCATGTCGATCACCGTCGCGTCGATTTTTTCCGCTACTTTCAGGGCTTCGGTCAACTGCACACCGAACACCAGAATGGCAACGCCCTGGCCGTTACGGCGGACGATACCTTTACCAATCTGGATAGGCGCCAGACTGCTGTCGATCACTGCATTGGGGCCGGTGCCGCGAGGATAACGCACGGCAGCCGGGCCGTTATGCAGGTAGCCGGTGCTGAGCATCAGGCGCAGTTCATTTTCGTCGCTAGGCGTCATGACCACGATGCCGGGTATGCAGCGCAGGTACGACAAATCGAAACTGCCTGCGTGAGTCGGACCGTCTTCGCCAACCAGGCCTGCACGGTCAATGGCGAACAGGACGTCGAGGTTCTGCACAGCTACGTCATGCACCAACTGGTCATAGCCGCGTTGCAGGAATGTGGAATAGATCGCCACCACCGGCTTGATGCCTTCGCAAGCCATGCCCGCTGCCAACGTAACGGCGTGCTGCTCGGCAATGGCTACGTCGAAGTAGCGCTCGGGGAAGCGTTCGCTGAACTCGACCAGATCCGAGCCTTCCTTCATCGCAGGGGTAATACCCACCAGACGCGAATCGGCCTCGGCCATATCACAGAGCCACTGACCGAATACGCCAGAATATTTTGGCCCGCTGGCCTTTTTCGGCGCCGCTGCCGGAGCATTCAAAGGCTCCAGCTTGGTAATGGCGTGGTAGCCGATCGGATCGACTTCGGCAGGCGCGAAGCCCTTACCTTTCTTGGTCACCACATGCAGGAACTGCGGACCTTTGAGATCACGCATGTTACGCAGCGTCGCGATCAGGGTGGGCAGGTCGTGGCCGTCGATTGGCCCAATGTAGTTCCAGCCCAGCTCTTCGAACAGGGTGCCAGGCACCAGCATGCCTTTCGCGTACTCCTCGGTACGGCGGGCAATTTCCCACGCGCCGGGCAGGCGCGACAGGACCTTTTTGCTGCCTTCACGCATGCTGCTGTAAGTACGGCTGGAAAGGATCTTGGCCAGATAATTCGACAGACCGCCGACGTTGCGTGAGATCGACATGTCGTTATCGTTGAGGATAACGAGCATGTTGGCGGCGACTTCAGGCGCATGGTTCAGCGCCTCGAAAGCCATACCCGCGGTCAGCGCGCCGTCACCGATCACGGCGATGGACTTGCGGTCGCTGCCTTGCAGGCGGGCGGCAATGGCCATGCCCAGTGCGGCGCTGATAGAGGTGCTGGAGTGACCGACGCCAAAAGTGTCGTACTCGCTCTCGCTGCGGCGCGGGAAGGCAGCAACCCCGTCCTTCTGGCGCAGGGTGTTCATGCGCTGGCGACGGCCGGTGAGGATCTTGTGCGGATACGCCTGATGGCCCACGTCCCAGACCAAACGGTCGTCCGGGGTATCGAAGACGTAATGCAGGGCGATGGTCAGCTCGATCACACCCAGCCCGGCACCGAAGTGCCCGCCGGTCTGGCCAACGGAATAGAGCAGCTCCAGGCGCAGTTCATCGGCCAGGGCTTCCAGCTCGGCTTCGCCCAGGCGACGCAAGCCGTCCGGCGTTTCAGCGCGGTCGAGCAGCGGCGTGGTTGGGCGCACGCGGGGAATCTCTTTAAACGTCGTGGGCATCAGGCGAATCGTTATAAGTAAAAGAGGCGGCAGTTTACCTGATGCATCGCATGCTGCCCATGAAGTGCAGCCGCTGATGCGCAGGCAAACCTGTCAAACACAAGTATCTGACCCGGCCGATCAAAGCCGGTTCTAGATATTTTCGGTTCCGGATTCGGGTTCAGTTACGCCGTTCGACGATGTAGCGGGCCAGTTCGCGCAACGGCTCAGCCGACGCGTCGAATGGTCGCAGGGCGTCGATGGCCTGATCTCGTAGTTGCAAGGCATATTGCCGGGCGGGCTCCAGCCCCAGCAACGCCGGGTAAGTCGGCTTGTCGCGAGCGATGTCTGCACCCTGGCGTTTGCCGAGAGTTTCGGTATCGCTCTCAACGTCGAGAATGTCGTCCTGCACCTGGAAAGCCAGACCGATGGCACGGGCATAGACTTGCAGCGCATCAAGCCGGGCCTGATCGGCATTGCCGCTGGATAGGGCACCGAGCTTTACGCTGGCTTCGATCAGCGCGCCGGTCTTGTGCCGGTGCATGAACTCCAGCGCCGCCTGATCCAGTTTCAAACCCACCGAACCCAGGTCTATTGCCTGACCACCGACCATACCGGCAGGGCCAGCAGCCAATGCCAGGGTATTCACCATTTGCAATCGTGTATCTGCGTCCTGCGAGGTCAGTCGTGGGTCGAGCAGGGCAGTAAAAGCCAGGCTCTGCAGACCGTCACCGGCAAGAATCGCGCAGGCCTCATCGAATGCCTTGTGGGTGGTTGGCTGCCCGCGACGCAGATCGTCGTCGTCCATGGCGGGCAAGTCGTCGTGAACCAGCGAGTAAGCGTGGATCAGTTCAACCGCGCAAGCTGCACCGTTGGCGTCTTCTGCATTGCCGCCCATCGATTCGCAAGCGGCGTAGGCCAGCAATGGGCGTACCCGTTTGCCGCCGTTCATCACGCTGTAGCGCATGGCAGCATACAGGCGAGTCAACTCTGGAGCGGGTGCTGCAAACAGACCTTCCAGCGCCGCGTTGACGCGGGTCTGACTCAGTGCCTGATAGGTCGCGATCATTCAGGTTGTTCCGCGTCGAATGGCTCTTCGGCCAGTTCACCGTCGCGCTCAAGCAGCACCTGAACCTTCTGTTCGGCCTGCGCCAGGGCACCCTGGCAATCGCGGGTCAGGCGAATACCCTGCTCGAAGGCGGTCAGCGAGTCTTCCAACGACAACTCGCCATTCTCCAGACGCTCTACCAGCGTTTGCAGATCAGCGAGGGATTGTTCGAAATCCAGTGCAGCTTTCTTGCGGGCCATGGGGGCTATTCCGGTAGAGGTTAAACCGGCGCGACACTAGCAGAGCGAGGGCTGAGGAGCAAATGGCAGGGGCAGGAAGCGACTCGATTCCTGCCGCAAAAACCTTTATTTAATAGCCATTTTGCTATCCAGCGATATTCGTCCTGCGCCGCGACCTATAACGATCAGTAGCAGGCCCGCCCAGGCAAGATGCGTCGCCCAGGCATCCGGGTAAACGAATACCTGAATCACCAAGGTCATGATCAGCAGAGCCAGCGCAGATAGACGGGTGAACAGCCCAATGATCAACAGCAACGGGAATAAATGCTCTGCGTAGGTGGCTATATGAGCGGCCAGAATCGGTGAAATCAACGGCAGGTCGTATTCCATGCGAAACAGCTCATAGGTATTCGGATTAATAGAGATAAGGCCCTCAACCTTGGTGCGTCCAGACATCAGAAATATGGCGGCAATCGAGACTCGGGCAATCAGCGACAGCAGGCTGTCGCTTATCTGTCGCTGCAAGCGTTCGGTCAGATCATTCCAATAAGCGCGCATATGCTGCGAGGGGGTGACCGGTTTGGTTTTTGGCATGTCCATAAATGTTTCCAGAATTATTATTGGTTGGATTCAGCTGCCGCGAAGGTATTGGCAGCTATCAGGTGAACAAGCAGGGTGTTCAGATCGAGGTCAGGTTCTTTATCTAGTGCGAGTTCAGCGGCGCGCTCTAAGGAGAGCTCCATGGCGCAACCGTCAAGAAAGGCGCAGCCGCCGACACTGAGTGGGTGCCATATGACCTGGCCGGCATTTCTGGTCAAAAGTGCGCCCTCACCTTGCCAGTTCAGGTTTGTTGGTACTTCCAGCTGAGCCCGGTTTAGATGCCAGAGCGTGTAAGCGGGATGACTCGCAAACCATATCCAGCGCGCGGCCTGTTTTGGCTTGAGGCGCGTACTCAATAGCGTTTGCTCATCCGGGGTTGCGAAAGTCTGGATATCAAAGCCTGGCTCTTCGGTCGCGCTATGCACCGCAATCCACAGCAGATCCAGCCTAGCGACATCGCTCAGGTAAGGCAGTGTGTTGGCCTGTTCGAAGGTATCGAGAAAGTCCGGAAATTCCGCACCGTAAAAAAGTAGTCGAGGGTCTGAAGGCGGTGATTGCTTCGCGTACCGAATGGCTGCCGCTTGAAACCACTGATGGCCTACCAGCCGTTCAATGGTCGGGAAATTGGCCATTAACGCATCAACAGCTGCCTTTACGACCGTATTGCGGTAAACCTCAAAGCCGGTTTGCTGGCTGATGTTGAGCAACGTCCCTTGCCCGTCTCCATACAGTTGGCTGATGAACTCGTCCTGAAATTCGCTCAATGAAAGGTTCATGGGCTAAGTTCCGGTTCGTTGTGCAGTATCGATTGGGCGATATTGCGCTCAGCGAGCAGGCAGTCGAATGCAGGTAACTGGTCATCGCGTTCGATCAGCGTCGGTCGAGGCCCAGCGTGGGTTATCAGATGACGGTAAAGCGACCAGACACTTTTTGAAACCGGTGAGTCATGGCTATCGATCAGTAGCGATGAGGCCCCTGCATCCAGAGCATGACCGGCCAGATGTATCTCTGTTATGGCTTGGACAGGGAACTGATCAATGTAGTGTTTGGCATCGAAGCCCAGATTATGGGCACTGATATGAACGTTATTGACGTCCAGCAGTAAGCCGCAGCCGGTTCGGCCGGCAAGCTCTTTCAGAAAGTCGACCTCACTCCAGTCATGACCTTCAAGCTTCAAGTAGTGGGTGGGGTTTTCAACCGAGATCTTGCGCCCGAGCGTATCCTGCGCTCGTTGAATATTGTCGATGATGCGGATGAGCGCAGCGTTACTGCGAGGGAAGGGAAGCAGGTCGGGGTAGTACCGACCTCGCCATGTTGACCAGGCAAGATGCTCCGAAATGAGCACAGGCTGCAGACGATCAGCAAGAGCCTTCAGGCGTCGCAGGTGTTCCACATCCGGTGGGCAGTCGGCCGCCAGCGACAAGGAAACACCATGCAGCGATAGCGAGTGCTGATCACCAATAGCCTCCAGCCAATCAATACGCGGACCGCCGCCGATCATGTAGTTTTCCGGATGGACTTCGAACCAGAGCCCATGACTCCTGCTTTCGAGCGCCTCTGCAAAATGCTCCGCTTTAAGGCCGAGTCCGGCGCCCATCACTGGATTTTTGTTCATGACCGGCAGTTCTCCGTAATGACGCCTTTACATTGCTTTAAGGGTGCCCATGCCCTTCGGGGTGGTGATCGATGTACATGTCCCTGCCGGAACTTATTTCCACGCATCAGCCTGATAGTCGGTTTTGGACGAGCCTGCGCAAGAGGTGCCTGCGCCTGCCTTGCAATCATTTTTGCCTGCCAGCGAAATGCCGTAGCAACGTTCTTTGGCTCCCTCTTTTGCGGCCGGGGTTTCTGCCGCCATGGCGGTGGCAGCAAAAGACGAAAGGGCGATGGCGAGAGCGGCGGTTTTTATGTTGTTCATATTGTTTTCTCCGAGAATGATTGTTGGGGCACTCACCAACGCCGAAGAGCGCTGAAATGCGGGCCAACAGGTAATTCGCCCGTTTCCGGAATCGGGTTACAGCTACGCATAAATATTTTTGGAAATTCTTTGCCGGATGCTGGTGCTGGATGGATTCGGCAGACTCGCTGCGTTGCATGAACTATCCATACTCAGCGCGTGATCGGGAGCGCCAGGGACGTCGGGCTCCCCACGTGGCTGGGAAATATTTTTGTATACCTGTAACCAAGGTGTGGAATGGACCGAAATACACACAGCGAGTTATTGCGCCGCAGAGAGAAGGATCTACAGGCGCTGTTTCTTCGCGGACTGGAGGGCGACGAGTCGGCTTATCGTAATTTCCTCGCTGGGCTCAGTACGCATTTACGCGGTTTTTTGCGCGGGAAACTTAAAGGTCAACCTGAGGACATCGAGGATCTTTTGCAGGAAGTTCTATTGGCGGTGCACAACAGCCGACAAACCTATCGCTCGGAGCAGCCATTGACCGCGTGGGTTTTTGCGATTGCCCGTTATAAGCTCAGCGATCGGTTCCGCGCCCGATCACGCAGAGAAGTGTTCCACGATTCGCTGGAGGACGCGGGCGAGCTTTTGGCTGAGCCGCATCTGGAGCCTGCTCAGGCAAGTCGCGATCTTGAAAAGCTTTTGAATGAACTCCCGGATCGCCAGCGTTTGCCAATACAGCTTGTAAAGCTCGAAGGCCTTTCAGTTATCCAGACCGCTCAGATAACGGGCTTGTCAGAGTCAGCAGTAAAAATTGGTGTGCATAGGGGGCTAAAAAAGTTGGCGGCATTGATCAGAGGTAAGCGATGAAAACGGATGAGCTGATTTCCATGCTGGCCAGCGGGGTGCAGCCTGTCGATCGTCGATTGCCTGCAAAGCGATTTGCGTTAGTGGTGCTGCTTGGCCTTTTTACGGCGCTGCTGTGTGTCGTGCTGTTCTTCGGTGTCAGGGCTGATATCGCTCAGGCCGTCTTAACCCTGACGTTCTGGGCGAAAGCATTTACGCCGCTGTGCGTAATGCTGGGGGCCATGCTCATGCTCAACCGGCTGGCTCGGCCGGGTATGAGCAGTGGCGCTGGCGGTGCGTGGATTATTGTCATGCTGGTTGTCGTGTGGACAGCAGCCTTTGGCGTGATGGCCAACGCGGAGCCTGGTCACCGCTCCATGCTTGTTTTCGGGATTAGCTGGCGCACCTGTGCGATTGGCATCGCCTCGCTTTCGATTCCCGGGTTCATCGTTGCATTTTGGGCATTGCGCAGTTTTGCCCCGACCCGCTTGAGGATGGCAGGCGCCTGTTGCGGTTTGCTGGCCGGCGCTTTGGGATGTCTGGCTTACTGCCTGCACTGTCCTGAAGTGGAAATACCTTTCTGGGCGGTTTGGTATGTCCTTGGAATGTCGCTGCCCACCGTTCTGGGCGCTTTTGTCGGCCCCTTTTTGTTGCGTTGGTAACCTGCATGTGCTGACCGATGCTTTGCGCGACGGCGAGTACCTGTTGCAAGTCAGCGCTGCCATCCTCATCGGACGGCGTGCCGATTGCGATGAACAGCAGATCGGCAAAATTCACCGCTTGCGCCGCATCGGTTGAGAACAACAGACGTTGTGCATGGACATTGCTGCGAATGAGCATGTCCAGACCAGGTTCATGGATGGGCGTTTCGCCTGCATCCAGTTGCTCTATACGGGCGCGGATCAACATCCATGCACATGACGTCATGACCGACATCGGCAAGGCAGGCACTGGCCACCAGGCCGACATAGCCTGATCCGAAAACGCTGATCTTCATGAGTGATAACCCTTGGAACGTATTTTCGGAGATCGGGGCAGGCATCTGCAGCGGTTCTCGCCAAGCGACGCCATTTCACTGACGAGCTGAGGATATTTACTGAGTGTTACAGCTAGTGAAACGCCGAAATCGAGCCTGTTTATTGGTTATTTCAAGGCAGGTGAGGGCTCTGGATCGACGGTTTATACGAGGCGTGAAACCAGAGCTGCACCTCAAAAAAAATCAACAAACAGTCAAGTTATCGGGTTGGCGGGCCGATACGCCCTGTGCACAGGCTGCTCTCAATAAAAATAACCACAGCGTGCAATGGGGGAACACAGGCATATCACGGAGATTTTATGAATAGCAGCTTGGCCAATATCAGCGTCACCATGAAGTTAGCCCTGGGGTTCGGGGTTGTGCTTTTATTCACGGCGCTGCTGTCGCTCCTGGGATGGACTAGCCTGGATAAGCTGATCTTCCGGACCGAGAAAATTGGCGATATCAGTGAGCTCACTGATCGCCTGACCGTATTACGTGTCGCGCGTTTGCAATACATGATCGCAAACGGTGATGACGCTGCCGCACAAAAAGTGCAGACCTCCCTGGATGACTTCAAGAAGCAACAGCAGTTTCTGCTGTCGACCTTAACCAATCCCCTCAACACCAAAGCGCTCACGCAACTTGCCGACATCATCAAAAACTATGAGATGTCGCTGAGCCAGATGCGCAGTGGTTATCAGACCAGCACCAAAGTCCGGGCCGATATGGGCGTACAGGCGACCCAAGGCGCCCGGTTGATTGCCACTATCAATGACGACGTGCTTAAGCTGGACCCGACCAGCCCAGAGCGCTCAGACCAGTTGCAGTTGCTGGCCGACGCCAAAATGGACTTTCAGCTGGTCCGTTATGAGGTGCGCGGTTATACCGGCAACTCCAACGAAAAAACTGAGCAGGCGGCGTTCAGTCAGCTGGAAACAGCCATTAAAAACGTGGATAAGCTCAAGGCCGCTTTCAACGCTACCCGCAGCAGCGAAGTCGCTCAACTGGAGGCGTCCCTGCGTACTTACCTGACGTTGGTTCAGGCTTATAAAACCGCGAACGACTCTATCGTGACGGCGCGCAAGGACATGACCGCCCAAGGTTACGAAATCGTCAATCTGGGTGAGGAACTCTCCAAAATCCAGCTGCAACTCGCCGCTGAAGACACCACCACGGCCCGCAGCCTGCAGATCGGCGGCACTGTTTTGGCCCTTCTGTTAGGTATTTTTGCTGCCTTTATCATCACCCGGCAGATCACCCGTCCGCTGCAGCAAACTCTTGACGTCGTTGATCGCATCGCCTCTGGCGATTTGACTCACACCATTACTGTTACCCGTCGCGACGAACTGGGCGTACTGCAACAAGGTATCCAGCGCATGGGCGCCACGTTGCGTGATCTGATCAGCGGGATTCGCGATGGCGTGACGCAGATCGCCAGTGCTGCCGAGGAGTTGTCTGCCGTTACCGAGCAAACCAGCGCCGGGGTTAATAATCAAAAAATCGAGACCGACCAGGTCGCGACGGCCATGCAGGAAATGTCCGCAACCGTGCACGAAGTCGCTCGCAACGCAGAGCAGGCTTCGGTTGCCGCTGCCAACGCTGACGCGCAGGCCCGGGACGGTGACAAGGTAGTGGGTGAGGCGATTACGCAGATCGAAAAACTGGCGGGTGAAGTGCTGCGCTCAAGCGACGCCATGACGCTGCTGGAGCAGGAAAGTGACAAGATCGGCAAAGTCATGGACGTGATCAAAGCCGTGGCTGAGCAGACCAACCTGCTGGCCCTTAACGCTGCCATCGAAGCCGCCCGGGCCGGTGAAGCCGGGCGTGGTTTCGCAGTAGTTGCCGACGAAGTACGGGGTCTTGCCCAGCGTACCCAGCAATCCACCGAGGAGATCGAAAGCCTGATTGCCGGCCTGCAAAACGGTACCCGTCAGGTCTCGCAAATCATGCTGGGTAGCCGCTCGCTGACCGATAGCAGCGTTGCGCTGACTCGCAAGGCGGGCACCTCGCTGGAAAGCATCACCCAGACGGTTTCCAGCATCCAGGCGATGAACCAGCAAATCGCCGCAGCGGCTGAGCAACAAAGCTCGGTTGCCGATGAAATCAGCCGCAGCATCGTCAATGTTCGCGACGTGTGCGAGCAGACTGCAGAGGCCAGTGAAGAGACCGCTGCGTCGAGTGTCGAGCTTGCCCGATTGGGCGGGCAGTTGCAGACGATGGTCGGGCACTTCAAGGTTTAACGATTACGCGGTAATCGTCAGCCCGACGATTACCGCGCCCGTCAGCAACGCCGCCAACCCAAGGCCGAACCACACTCGCCAGACGCTGGCAGCGCTGAATACCCAGATGACGACAGCGGTGTACAACACAAAACTCAGCAGCGTCGTGATCTGCACGACGCTCGCGGGATCGATGTCCGAGAGGCGCGGTAGCAACAGCGCAAGCATCGCCATCACCAATGCAGACAAAACATAACCGCCCACCGTGGCGGCCAGCACCCGGCTGAAAATCATCCATCGGTAGAGGTGTGTGTTGGTGGCTTTTTTCATTGCACATCACCTGTAGATGCCACAAATAATTTGCGAATTGGAATGCGCATTTTATGTGGGAGCTGAGCTTGCTCGCGATAAGGCTGGACACGGTTCACTTTAGAATCGCAGTGCCCTTATCGCGAGCAAGCTCAGCTCCCACAATAAACGGCGTTTCAAATCGAGCTGCGGGTTGTCTGGTTAGCCATTCGATGCTTCAACAAAGCAATCACCAGCGTGACGCCAACCCCCAGCGCTACGGCCTCGACGCTCCCGCGTTGCCAATCTCCGGTACTGAGGTAGCCGCCAATATGCTGGCCGGTTGTATAAAAATTGAGCAGTGGCAGGCACAGGCACAGTACAGCGGCGGTAGCAAACTGCTCAGTCCAGGCTCGGGCTGTGGGCCTGATTAATGCGTGAATCAACGTCGCCAGCCAGATCAGCAGGAAACTGCGAATCTCCCACGTGGCGCGTTCTGGCACGTCCAACGGTATGAATCGGTTGGCGTAGAAATAACCGATGCAAGCCACGCCAATGCCTGCAATGCTCGTCACGTTAAATGCCTCAATACAGCGATAGATTCTGGCCGTCGCGGCACCAAATTCTTTTTGGCTCTTGTTACGGCGCTTGATGGTGAACAGCAGCGTGCCGGTAGCCATCATCGCCATGCCCAGCAAACCGCTACCGAAATACAGCCATTTAATGCCCCATCCGCCGAATTCGGCGAAGTGCAGCGAGCGCAATACTCCATAGATCCGGTCACCGGGCGACACCGTTTCTGACAGCGGTTTCTGGACGTGTAATGTCTCGCCTGTCACACCGTTGAACAGCACACTGGCTTGTGGGGTAAACAGTGTTTGCGAAGGATGTGCTGTATCGGGGCGGCCCATAATCCGGATGGTCGCGTTAGGCCGTTCCGGGTTCTGTACCAGCAACATGCGTGCGTTCTGGCCGGTCAGCGCTTGTGCCTGTCGCAACAAAGAAGGCCAGTCATTCGGGGTTATCGACGTGTGACTGCCCGGACTGGCCAATGTCGCTGGCCCCGACAATTGCGATTGAAACTGACTGTAGGCATTCGGGCTCGCACCATAGGCCGCCTGCAGTGGCCAAGGCATGTAGCTGGTATAGAAAATCGCCAGCCCGGTGTAGGCGATCATCAGCAGAAAGGGCAGGGTCATGACCGCCGTGGCGTTGTGCGCGTCCAGCCAGGAGCGCAAACCTTTTTTGGGCCGAAAGGTGAAGAAGTCTTGAAAGATTCGGCGGTGGATTATCACGCCAGAGACCAGCGCCACCAGCATGCCCACGGTCAGCCAGCCCACCAGCCAGAAACCCAATACCGGTAAGTGCAGCATGTAATGAAACGACATGAAGTGCCGGCCGCCTTCGGTTTTTCGCACTCCGCCGCCGGGCAGTACGTCCCCCGTCTCGGCGGACAGCGAAACCTGCTGGAGAGTGGAGCCTGCACGCCAGGCCAGTTGCAGGGCCTGCCCGGGGTGCTGGGGGAACTCGACCCGCCAGAATCGGGCGCCTGTAGCGTGCTCAAGCAGGTAACGTTCGGCGGAGCGTGCCATCGCTGTATCGTCGCTGGCGGCGGCACTTTGATCGACTGCAACCAGTGGCTCAGCTTCCATCCAGCGCGTGATGGGTTCCCGGAAAACGCTCAACGTACCGGTCAGAAAAATCGCGCACAGCAGCCAGCCGCAGGCCAGCCCACACCAGGTGTGCAGCCATGACATGGACTGGCGAAATTTACCTTTCACGATCTGGCTCGCTGATTTGAAGCAAATTCGGTAGGAGTGAGCTTGCTCGCGATAGCGTCCTGGCTGGCCGTGATTTGCCAACTGAAAGAACGTATCGCGAGCAAGCTCACTCCTACAGGGGAAGTGTTCGCCGCTCGGTTTTGCTTTGCCTGGGCTTTAATCAGAAGTCGCCACGTAGCGTCAGCATGTAGCTGCGCGGGTCACCAAACAGGTTCGAACGGTCAGTGGCGACTGCTGTGGTGTAGTAGCGACGGTCAAACAGGTTTTCAGCGTTCAGCGAAACCTTCCAGTGTTCGTCCAGCTTCCAGCTGGCGCGGGCATCCCAGATGGCGTAGCCCTGACTGCCGAAATCCAGCCCTTCGACCGCGGCCTTGTAACCGGATTGCGCTGAAACACCGCCGCCGATAGTCAGACGGTCCCATACACCCGGCAGGTTGTAGCTGGTTTGCAGGCGCAGCATGTGCTTGGGTGTTTCGTAGGCGACTTCAACCGCTTCACTGTCGTTGCGCAGCAGGTTGAAGGTGTAACCGCCAAAGACCTGCCAGCCCGGGAGCACTTCACCGCTGGCTTCTATGTCGATGCCTTTGCTGCGTTTGGTGACGCCGTTTTCGTAGCAAACGCCGTCCAGGTCTGTGGTCGTGCAATTAAAGTTTGTGGTCGCGACGGCTACATTTTCCTGCTTGATGTAGAACAGAGCCATGGACAAATTCAGACGCTTATCGAAAAGCTCGCCTTTGATGCCGGTCTCATAGTTGTCACCTGTCGAGGGAGACAATGGCGAGCCGCTGGCATCAATGTAGTTGCCTTGTGCGTTGAAGATCTCCGCATAGCTGGCGTACCACGACCAGTTGTCGTTGATGTCGTAGATCAGGCCCGTATAAGGAGTCACCTCACGGGTAACTTTGGATTCGTAAGAGAGGGCGGCACCTTTATCGACGTCGTAGGTGTAGTCATACCAACTGGCGCGACCGCCGAGTACCAGACTCAGTTGTTCCGTCAGGCGCAACCGCGAGTTGGCATAAACACCCGAGCGCTCTTCGGTCATGTCGATATCGGTTGCCCATGCCGGCCTTGCTGGTTTGGCGAACGCATGGTGATTGACGTTGAACACGTCCACCGGCAGGTTTCGAGCTGACACCTGTACTTGCTTGGTATTTGCTTCCTGTCTGGACCATGTGGCGCCCACTGTCACTTCATGGTTCAGGCCAAACGCTTCGAAGTTGCCATTCACATGGCTATCCAATCCTGTACTGGCGACTTCATCGCGTCGGAATAGCGTGTTCTGAAAAACTGAGCCTGTGTTGGTTGCAGGATTGATAGCCCGGCGAGCATAAGCAATCTGCTGATCAAACCCGCCCTCGGAATACGTCATTGAGGTGGTGCTGCTCCAGCGATCATTGAAGCGGTGCTCAACTTCGGCAAACACCTCGCTCATGTCGCTCTCGTGCCGGTTCCAGTCCTGCACCAGCGATGTCGAGCGGGAGATATCCAGCGAGTTACCGTTGCTGTAACGCGGCAGGCCGTAAATCGAATAGCCGTTGATGACGTTTTGCTGATGACGCAGGCTCAGGGTCAGCGTGGTGTCATCATTCACGTCGGCTTCGACAATCCCGTACATCAACGGCGTGCGGGTGTTGCGCTCGTCGATGTAAGAACCGTTGTCTTCGTAAGCGGTGACCATACGGCCGCGCACGCTGCCGGAGTCATTGAGCTTGCCGCTGGCGTCCAGATCCATGCGGTA
Source organism: Pseudomonas viridiflava (assembly GCF_900602065.1). Classification (GTDB taxonomy): domain Bacteria; phylum Pseudomonadota; class Gammaproteobacteria; order Pseudomonadales; family Pseudomonadaceae; genus Aquipseudomonas. Next base: position 124,321 of record NZ_UWFN01000091.1, read on the forward strand.
GCGATCCCAGGAGCCTGCGCTGGCCTGCACCGTCAGCTTGTTCTCCGCGGTTGGGCGCTTGCGCACCAGATTGACTGCTCCTCCAGGCTCGCCTGCACCCACTAGCAGGCCGGAAGCGCCGCGCAATACTTCGACGCGATCGTAAATGGCGGTATCAGGTTTCATCCAGCCGGTGATCTGGTAGCCCTGACCTGGCACGCCATCAATCAGAAAGCTTTCAGCCAGCAGCGAGAAACCCCGCGACGTGTAAACGTGACCACCGAAGTTACGGTACTGAAAGGTGATACCGGGTGTCTGCTCCAGCACCTTATCGAGGCTGGTGAGTTTCTTGTCGTCCATTAACTGACGCGTCACGACGCTCACCGTCTGCGGTGTTTCGCGCAGGCTCAGGTTCAGCTTGGACGCGGTGCTGCTGCCACCGGTGGTGTAAGAACCCGTCCCGTCAGTGGTAGTCCCTAGCTGGCCCACAGCGTTGACATTGGTGGCGCCCAATACCATCGCGGAATCACCGGAAACCGGCAGTTTCTCCAGCACCACTGTGCGATCGTCCAGCAAGCGCCAAGTGAAGCCGCTGCCCTTCAGCAGCCGGTCCATGGCCTGGCCCAATGTGTATTTGCCTTGCAGTGCGGGTGTGCGCAGCGCGCCTACATCGCTGGAGTTGAAGATAAGACGGACGTTGGCCTGATCAGCCAGTTGGGTGAGTGCCTGATCCAGCGATTGCTCCGGTAACTTCAGGTCAATGCTGGTCGAGGTGTCAGCGGCCAGCGCTGAAAGCGGCATCAATGGCAGGCTGCCAGCCATGGTCAACATCAGCGTCAGGGTCAATGTGCGTCCATTGACCGGAGCAAATAACTTGGAAGGTGCCTGCATTTAAATCGTCCGTCTTGAATGTAGGTGGTGACACGACATGAGAATTATTCGCGCCTACCCCAACGACGAATCATCTCCCCCAACCTTGCCGTCGATTGTTGAAATATTTTTCATCGGCGTGATGTGGCTAGATCAAAAGCGCATTGGCGAGGAGATAGTGATGATAACTGTTCTCAGTTGAGATAGGATGCACGCCTCACCCGTCGGGGCAGTCCGAATGTCTGTTTCACCCAACTCAAATCACTTGCTGACAGTCTTTCAGGAGCATTACGCCGACCTGTTGGCCTTTCTCGCGCGTCGTTTGGGCAATGTGGAAAAGGCGGCAGATGTGGCTCAGGACACCTATCTACGCTTGGCCGGGTTGTCCGACACGGCTCAGATTATGGAGCCGCGAGCTTTTGTCTTTCGGGTGGCGGGCAATCTGGCAATCGACCGTCTGCGTCAGGAGCAACGGCGCTCGGCATTACAGGACGACGACGCGCTCGACGAGGATTTCTGCGACTCGATGGCATCGCCGGAGCGCTCGTTTCTGGCGGCTGAAGCGATCGAACAACTCGATAAGGCGTTGCATCTATTGCCGAGCAACGCGCGGCTGGCGTTGCTGCTCAATCGCCTCGAAGGTTTGACTCACGCGCAAATCGCCACGCGTCTTGGGGTATCGGAAAGTTCGGTGGGCAAATACATCGTGCAGGCCATGCGTCACTGTCGGGATTGGCTACGCCAGTCGGAGTGCATTTAGAATGAGCACGATGCACTCTCCACTGGCGGCTTCTTCGAGCCCATCACCATGACCGAGCCTATGAACCACGCAATGCCCAACGTTGAGCTGGAAGATCAGGCCATTGAACAATGGGTGCGGCTGACCTCGGGCAGCGCCAGTGAATCGGAGCACGCCGCGTTCGCCCGCTGGCGTCAGCAAAGCCCTGCGCATGAAGCCGCAGCCGGGCTTGCCGAACAGATGTGGCAGGCCATTCCGAAGACCCGGGCCGCTGAAGTCTTCGAGCCCCCGGCCACGCCCCAGCGCCGCCCTTTACGTTGGGTCGCACTGGCTGCCGGGTTGGGCGCGCTGGCGCTGACCAGTTTTACAGAGCCTGTTCAAGTCTACTTCGCCGACCACACCACGGCGGTCGGCGAGCGCAAAATGCTCACCCTCGAAGACGGTAGCCAGGTCTGGATGAACAGCGCCACAGCGTTGTCTGTGCATTACTCGGCCAACCGTCGCGATATCAGCCTGCTTAAAGGCGAGGCGCTGTTTCAAGTCAGCAAAGACGCCAACCGGCCTTTTGTCGTTCAGGCGTCTGGCGGTAGCGTGCAGGCTGTTGGGACGCGATTCGATGTAGACCGCCAGAGCCAGCGAGTCCGCGTCGGCGTCACCGAGGGCGAAGTGAAGGTTTCTTCGGGCGGCGAAGCCGTACCGCTGAAAGTCGCCCAGCAACTCGAGTTCGAAAACGGCTCTGCGCCTTCAACTACCAGCCCGCTGGACGTCACCACCGCCTCGGCCTGGCAGCGCGGCAAACTCATCTTCAACCGCCGCCCATTGTCCGAAGTGCTCGCCGACATCGAGCGCTACATGCCCGGCTCACTGGTCGTTGCTGGCAACCTGCCCGATACCGCCGTCAGCGGCGTATTCAACCTCGACGACATACCCGGCATGCTCAATGTTCTGTCCCAAACCCAGCCCGTGCGCATCTATCAACTGCCTTGGCTGACAGTGGTGATGAATGGCGAGGCGGTGAAAGAGGGTAAGGCGGGGATTTAGTCTGTAGAGCCACTTCGGTGTGACTTACACCATGCTGTCGCGCTGAAACAGGGTCCTTTGTGGGAGCAGGGCTTGCCCGCGATGCCAACACCTCATTGTTTCAGGCGGACCCTGTCATCGTTCATCGCGAGCAAGCTCTGCTCCCACAGGGGGATCGCATTCCATTCAGTGATTGGTCGGCTGCTTGGCAGGCCAGCACGGCCTTTCGCTTCTCTTCGTAAGAATCTTCTGTCAGCCATTTACGTTATCCACTACAACCCTCATAGCCCCTCACCACGAACGCATTCGCTGACTCCAGATAGTTTTCTCCTCCGAAAGATGCTGACGTACCGGTCACCTGCTGGATCAGCATCTGCTTCTTGAAGCACTAACGGCTGGAGAGAGTCATGCAATACATACAAAAATTACGCGCCGCGCTGGGCATGCCGATGGCGGATTTTGCCAAGGCATTGCGTGTGTCCGAGCAACTCATCGGGCAGTGGGACAGCGGCGAAGCAGACCCTGGTATTCCGGTCCTGAGGGACATCGCCACGCTTCTGGGCAGCAATGTCGATGACATCATGGATTTCGCCACTAATGGCCGAAGAATGACCTCCAACCATTGGGTTCCAGGTGAAGATGCCATCTTCGACGGCTTCTGGGGGCACTTAGGTTTAATGCTTCCTGGCGAGACGAATTGCCGTTGGTACCCCATCACGTTCGCGCAATATTCTCAGGCCTCTGATGTACTGAGCGTCGAGCATGCAGAACCGCAATGGCTGGTGGTCAGCACCCTGAACAACCGACAGCTTCTGATCAACCCGGCTCTGATTCATCGCATCCGTCTGCTCGACGAAGCATCAGATCGTCCGCATGACGATGCCTGGCAACTGGGCTGGGACAGTGAAGAAGGCATGACTCCGGAGCTCTACCGGGCACTGGACGAATACTTCACAGACGAACTTGCGTTCGATACCAACAACTCAGCTGTTGCCCAGCAGGGTGTCCATATGCTGGTAGGCAAATACAACCTGGACAGCGCGGCCGTCATGGACTTGATCAGCCATACCCACGTCCATCTCGCAGGTGGCTCAACCACGAGCGTGCGTGCCGCCAACGCCGACATCTACAACCTGACGCTGGATGCGTACGCAGGCATGCCGCTGGGCATCAGCTTGAGCACCAGCGACTCGGAAGAAGAAAACCACTTTTCTCCGCTGCAAGTAGCTTTGGTGGATATCCCGCTGCTTCAGTACCAGGCAGCAGAGATTGAGGCTTCGGCGGAGATGGAAGGAGCCTGATAACGTGGGACTGGCTTTAGCCGGGAAGGCAGTATTTCAGACGATACAGATGTATTGAATGCCCCGGCCTCTTCCCGGCTAAAGCCGGTCCCACGGATTCGCGTTAATCCTGTAGGAGCCGAGCTTGCTCGCGATGAACGATAACGCGGTACGGTGGTGAGACCGCGTCGCCTGTATCGCGAGCAAGCTCGGCTCCTACAGTTGAGATAGCTCGGTGTATGCCGAGTCACGTCGTCTTGTTCGCGGGAAAACCAACCACTGCGTCACGAACGCTCCACAACCCGCGTCCACAACCAAAACCCCAACGCCACAACACTAATCGAAGCCCCCAACAAACACACCGCCACCCACCCCCAAAGTGCATAAACCTGAGTGGCCGCAACGGCCCCCAGCGCACTACCAAGCGAGTAAAAGCACATGTAAGCGCCGACCAAGCGACTTTGCGCATCAGGCCTGGCCGCAAATATCAGACTTTGATTAGTCACATGCACGGCCTGCACGGCGAAGTCCAGAATGACCACCCCGACCACCACCAGCGCGACAGCCGACAGCAGCGCCTACAAGGAATACGTCCTCGCTGAGAGCGGCCGTGCGGTCTTTCCCATCGTGGTTGCCATGCGCCAGTGGGGAGAGCAGCGCCTGTTCCAGGCTGGCGAAGTGCATTCGGTGCTGCTGGACAAAGCGCGTGAGCAGCCGGTGGTTGCGTTGGAGGTTCGGTCCGGAGAAGGGCGACTTCTTGGGCTGGAGGATTGTCAGCGGGGGCGGGTGGTGAAGGGGGCGCAATAGCTGGAAGACTGTTGATCACTTAGCGCACTACAAACCAGGCCAATGCACGTTATAGCGTGTGGTCATCAAGGCGTCAGCATTGAAAAATGGCTCGTAATTACTTAAAGACTCGAGCCATTCATGAACTGTACTGTATCCGCTTCAACTCCTGAAAATCTGACCAGACTCCAAGTCGTCAGCGCAATGTACGCCTACCTGATGACGAGCTGGGAAGAGCTCCCTGATCAAAAAAAATGCGCCTTGGGTTTCGACTTTGTCGTGGGCAGCGAAGGAGAGGAAGCCGCGCTGAACCATTTGGCCCGGCTGTTCATGGAGTATGCGGATTTGTCGTTTCGGCGGGCTTTAGTCGCAAGGCGCAGAAGGCTTGGCCTCGATGTTCCGGAAGGTTTTTTATCCGCTGAATGACTTGCTTCGGTCAGCCGCACTGAAGCTTCTAGTGAATCTAGTCACCCCTGACCGCGTGTTGACCCATGATCCTTGAGGCCGTTTGAAAAGTCTCAATCCACACATAGCCAAAGGCTTACACGCAGTAGAGAAAACTGCCATTTGCAGACCTGCCCGGCAGGCATAGTCTTGGATCCAACCACTGACGAGCAGGAAGCCCGTCAGGATCAAGGATGATCGACCATGAAAGGATACTGCCGACAGGGAGTTGGAATGGTACTGGACAAAAAACCCGCTTCGGCGGGTTTTTTATTGGGTGGTGGAAAGTGGACCGAAGGATTGGTATTGCTTGGTGCTGTGTCACAGCTGAAGCTATTCCGGTCTCTGAGCCGGCATTGTGGCGAGAATAACACTTGTTCATCGGTACGGCATTGCCGTATATTTCCGCCATGTATACGATCATCGAAACCGAAATTTTCAAACGCTACGCCGAGTCCATATGGCTTGACGGAGAGCGCCAGGAGTTCATCGCTTGGCTAGCGGCTAACCCGTTGGCGGGAGATGTCATTCCCGGCAGTGGTGGGCTAAGGAAGGTACGTTGGTCTCGTAGCGGAATGGGCAAACGCGGCGGTACAAGGGTCATTTACTACAACGCGCTCTCTGAGGGTTACATCTGGTTGCTGATCGCCTACACCAAGGCGAAGTTCGACAACCTTCCCACCGCCTTTCTGAAACAAATGAAAGAGGAAATCAGTGATGGACAATGAAATGGAGCAATTTCAGAAGGACATGCTGACTTCGGTACGTCAGATGAAAGCTGGTAAGGCTGCTCGTGTGACTGAAGTAAAGCTGTCCGCTGCGGCTGAGGCCAGAGCCAAGGTCGGTGTTTCTCAGAATGCGTTTGCCCAGCTTTTGGGGGTTAGCTTGCGCACTCTGCAAGACTGGGAGCAGGGGCGTCGGCAACCTACTGGTGCGGCGCAGACGTTACTTCGGGTTGCGAGTCAGCATCCTGAGGCGCTAAGGGATTTGCAGGCTGTTTAATGGGAACAGCTTGAGATAGGCGAGATTATTTTCGATGGCCCACTAAAAAGCCGGCTTGTGGCCGGCTTCTCAAGGACGAGCTTGGTTTGTTTTTGGCAAACCGTGCTCGCCTTTAACAGGTGCGCTCAGCGAGTGGCGCTAATTAGGATGGTGACGCTGACCAGGTTTTAGTCTGGGCGTAACCGTCGGCGTCGAGGCGTTGTGTGCTTCGGGCCGGGATGGCGCAGAGGATACTGATGTTCGCTGCGCTTGCCCAGTCTTGAAACACTTTGTTGGAAGATCTGTCGTTATGGCTGTCGGAGAAATGAAAGTCTATCTGACGCGTCACGATTCTCTGTAGGAGCGCGCTTGCCCGCGATGGCATCAGCTCAGGCAACGCATTTGTTGCTGACGTACCGCATCGCGGGCAAGCGCGCTTCTACAGTCCCCGTTTCCTGGGTGACAGCGGTGTATCAGGGAGATTGGGTAACCTCCTACAGAGAGGTGTCCACAATACGATGGATCACCTCACCGAAACGGTAGGGTGAGCCGTCGCGTATTCAACGTCGACCACCAGAACACCCATCCCAGCACGCGGATGCCTTGTTGCTCGATCTGTTCTGCTGTGAACAGTTCGTCGGGGTATTCGGCGCTGTTGTGGCTGCGCAGGCGCAGGCCACTGCCGGGTAGGCGGTAGAGGTATTTCACGCGCAGCATGCCGCCGTGTTCGAGGGCGTACATTTCACCATCAATGACGCGGGTCAGGCCGCGGTCGATGCCGAGCAGAGAGCCGTCCTGGATCTTGTCGGCCATGCTGTTGCCGACCATGGCGATGCAAATGGCGCTCTCGATGTTGATGTTCATGCTCTGCAGCACATGCAGCGGCAGGCGGATTTTCTTGCCGGGTGCTTCGGCGATGAGGGTGTCGCCAGTGTCCGATTCGGTTTCCTTGTAAACCGGTACTTCCACATCGCTGCGCAGTGAGCTGCGGCCGGAGTGAGGGCGCGCGTCGGAGTCGCCGCCGTTGTTTTCATTGGCAGAGTCGCAGGGGTGCTTGGGACCGTCGCCCGTACGCAGCCACCGCGCGTTGACGGTTAATAGTTCAGCCACCTCATCCAGCCGGGCCATGGGAATGCCACGCTTGAACCAGTTATTCACATGCTGAGGCGTGACCTTCCGGTTGGCGGCGAAGTCCGTGGCTGAGAGGTGGCACTCCCGCAGGAGGGCGCGTAGTCGATCACCTGATGTATTCATGGCCCCGAGTTTACGGCGCTAGGTTAAGGGTTTAAATAAACGAGGTGTTCAAATGAGCGGTGTGTCTAATTGTCCTGCGAGCCCCGGGATTACAGGGTTTGACGGGTTTTGTAGGGGGCTTCTGTCATTGGTTGGCGGCAGGTAAACAGTGCAGGTTTTGCTCGGCGCGCGCTGACAGGCGTGGAGGTCTGTTTATCGGGTTTAACGGCGGGAGTTGTTTGTTTGGCGGGTGTTTACTGAAAAAACTGATTGTTTTCGCAGAACGATCAATCGGCATGAATGTTTGCCGGGAGCGTTTTAAAGAAGAGAAGGTTTTGCGAGAGATGTTAACGGAGCATCTGCTGACAGATGCTCCGTTGATGATGCAGCAATCGATCAGCCTTTGTAGGCAGCAACCGATTTGGTGATCTCGGCACGGGCGGCGTCTGCGTTGCCCCAACCTTCGATTTTCACCCATTTGCCTTTTTCGAGATCTTTGTAGTTCTCGAAGAAGTGCTTGATCTGCTCCAGCAGCAGTGGAGGCAGGTCTGTGTATTCCTTCACGTCGACGTACAGCTGGGACAGCTTGTCGTGTGGGACTGCGATGACTTTGGCATCGCCGCCGCCGTCGTCGGTCATGTGCAGGATGCCGACTGGACGGGCGCGGATAACCGAGCCTGGAGTAACCGGGTAAGGGGTTACAACCAGCACGTCGAGGGGGTCACCGTCGTCAGCCAGGGTGTTAGGGATGAAGCCGTAGTTGGCCGGGTAGAACATCGGCGTAGCCATGAAGCGGTCAACGAACAGGCAATCGGAATCTTTGTCGATTTCGTATTTGATCGGCGCGTGGTTGGCCGGAATTTCGATCGCGACGTAGATGTCGTTCGGCAGGTCTTTACCGGCCGGAATCTTGCTGTAGCTCATTGGGCATTGCCCCCCTTGATTGACCAGACGGCTTTGGCTGGTTAAGCCAAAAAGTGGGCCGGATTATAGGCATATTCTGTTGGTGTTGCCACGCGTGGCCATCGGCCTGGCGAGCCTGCAGGCGTTAGTCCTGATTCTGGTAGGAAGGTTCATCACGCTGGAGGGTTTGCAGGCGGCTGAGCGGGTCCTGACGATAGAAGGCTTTGAGCTGCTGATACACCGCCGGGTAGACCTCGGCCAATAGATCCGGTGCGCAGAAGAAGTACTCGCTGGTCACGGCAAAAAACTCGGCGGGGTCTTCGGCAGCGTACGGATCAATGACGGTCTCAACGTCTGGATGCGCATCGAGCTGGTGGTTCATGTCGTCATAGGCATGCTGCATGACGCTGGCCCACTGGCTGACCTGCATGTCGCCATGCAGCGGCGGCAGGCCGTTGGCGTCGCCGTTGAGCATGTCGAGCTTGTGCGCCAACTCGTGGATCACCAGGTTGTACGGCTCCCAGTTGCCGCTGGACAGTACACCGGGCAGCGCGAGGATGACCGGGCCTTGCTGCCAGGCCTCGCCGCTGTGCTCGCCGTCCCATTCGTGTTCGATGCCGCTAGGGTCGCGATGGCGCTGTGGGCTGACGAAGTCGTCGGGATAAATCACCAACTCGTGAAAACCCTGATACCAGTTCAGGTCGCCGAGATTGAGCAATGGCAGTTGGGCTTGAGCGGCGAGATGCAGGCGTTGCTCGTCATTGAGCTCAACGCCCGGCAGGCAGGTGATGTGTTTGTCCTGCAGAAACAGCACGCTGTTTTCCAATAGCAAAGCGCTTTGCTCGGCGCTCAGGCCATCAAGGATCGGCAAACCCAGTCGCACCCGTTGCCAGAGCTCCGGGCCGACCGGGCTTCTGGCCAGCCTGCGTTGCCGACGCCATTGGTTGAAAGACCACATGCCTTAGCGGGCGTCCGCCGTGCGACTCAACCGGCTGCGTACGAGGCTGATGATCATTGGCAGCAGCGAGATCAGGATGATTGCCAGCACCAGGACCGACAGGTTTTTCTTGATGAACGGCACGTTGCCAAAGAAGTAGCCGAGGGTGACCAGGCTGCCGACCCACAGCACCGAGCCCAGCACACTGAAGCCGAGGAAGCGCGGGTAATGCATTTTGCCAACGCCAGCGACGAAGGGTGCGAAGGTGCGAATGATCGGCAGGAAGCGGGCGAGGGTGACGGTCTTGCCGCCGTGGCGGTCGTAGAACTCGTGGGTGCGGGCCAGGTAGTCGCGGCGGAAAATCTTCGAGTTGGGGTTCTGGAAGAGTTTCTCGCCTGCGGTGCGGCCAATGATGTAGTTGGTGCTGTCACCAATGATCGCTGCCGACATCAGCAAGCCAGCTAGCAGGACCGGGTCCATGCCACCACCGGCCGCTACCGCGCCAGCAATAAACAGCAAGGAATCGCCCGGCAGGAACGGCATCACCACCAGACCGGTTTCGCAAAAAATCACCAGAAACAGGATCGCGTAGACCCAAGTACCGTAGTTGGTCACGAGCAGGTCGAGGTACACATCCAAGTGCAGAATCAGGTCGAGCGGGTTGAAATCCATGTATGGCACCAATAGCGGAGACCCAAACCGGGTCACGTGCGGAAGTAACTACTGAGGAGGTTGCGGCGGGATTATAGAAGCAGAATGGGTGGGAAGGGGAAACTGACCTGTTTACCGTAGGTCGTGCGGTTGCTGTGGGAGCGAGGCTTGCCCGCGATGAACGATTACGCGGTCTGTCTGACGTAACTCCGCGCCTGAATCGCGAGCAAGCTCTGCTCTCACAAGAAGTAACGGAAGAATTCGGTCCCTGTTGTCATGTGGCAAAGCTCATCTTGAGCCTGGACACCGCAGTCGTGGGAGCGCATTCATGCGCGAAGAGGGCGGTACATTCAATGCATTTGTGTCGCCTGCGCTACCGCCTTCGCGAATGAATTCGCTCCCACCACGGAGATTCCTATAACCGTTTTTTTCAGTCCTCGCTGATCGGCAGCACGTAGTTCTTGAACTGAGTGTCTTCGCGGAATCCGATGGATTCGTAGACTTTGTGTGCCACTTCGTTGTTGCTGCTGGTCGAGACGCGCATGCGGACTGCCTGAGTGTCTTTGGCCATTTTCTTTGCAGTCCGCATCAGATGGTCGGCCACGAGTTGGCGACGGGCGTCTTCGGCCACATAGATATCGTTGAGGATCCACACGCGTTTCAGCGAAAGCGACGAGTAGCTTGGATACAGCTGACAAAAGCCCAGCAGCTTTTTGTCATCATCGGCAGCCAGCGCGAGGTAAATCACCGACTCATCACGGCTCAGGCGTTTTTCGAGGAAGGCGCGGGAAGAGTCGGGGAATGGCAGTTCGCCATAGAACTCCCGGTATCTGACGAATAGCGGGGTTAGCAGGTCCAGGTGTTCCAGTGTGGCTTTGATGATCCGCATGGTTGGGCCTCAACTTCTCGATGACGAATGTTCAATCAGGCTGCTTGCCCGATGCTGGCGAATGAGTTTAGAAAGCGCAATCTAATGCTCAGTCCGATGGCCCCGCGAGGAGAAAGTTACCTTTCGTGTTGAGTGGCTCGTCGGATTCCAGGCTATTGAGTTGCGCGTCATCCTTGAGATTGACCCCGGACAACCCCCGTTTGCAGGCTTCTCGCATCAAGTAAAGCAGACGGTGCGCGGCAAGCCCGTAACTCAGTCCTTCAAGTCTCACATTCGAGATGCAGTTGCGGTGTGCATCGTTGAGGCCAACCTTGGGCGCGTAGGTGAAATACAGGCCAAGGCTGTCGGGCGAGCTCAGGCCTGGGCGTTCGCCAATCAGGATGACTGACATTTTTGCGCCGAGCAGTTCGCCGATCTCGTCGGCAATGGCCACACGACCTTGTTCAACCAGAATAACCGGAGAGAGTGTCCATCCTTCGGCGCTGGCCAGCTCCTCCATGCGCGCCAGAAATGGCACGGTGTGACGATGCACCGCCAGTGAAGACAGGCCGTCGGCAACCACCACGGCTATATCCATTCCACCAGGATGAGCCGATGCATAGTCACGCAGGGTTTGTGCGGAGGCTTCGTCCAGGCGTCGGCCCTTATCCGGACGTTGCAGATAACTGTCCCGGTCCGCTGCGGCGCTGTGTAGATGCAAGGTTTCGCGGTTTTTGGCCGCCAGTTGTTCGCTTAGTGCCGCGTGATCGAACGGCAAGTGCACAGCATCCCGTGCCTGCGCATGGGCAAACTGGAAGTCCAGTTGTGCACGGGTCGGCAGGCTGGTGCCGGTACGACCCAAGGCAATGCGCGCGGGAGTCAGGGTGCGCAGTTCCAGCCAAGGGTTCGGGCTGTTGTCGAGGGCGTTATCGGAAACGTCGTTCAATTCGCTCATGGATTCGTCACTCATCCCAGATGCGCCAATGCGTGCCGGAAGGCAGGTGGCAGGCTGTCACCAAAGCGCACATGGCCGTCGGCCTGAGTGAATATGCCCATTTTTTCCAGCCATGCTTCGTATTCCGGTGCTGCCCGCAGGCCCAGAGTCTGCCGGGCGTAAAGTGCGTCATGGAACGAGGTGGTCTGGTAGTTGAGCATGATGTCGTCCGAACCCGGGATGCCCATGATGAAGTTGATGCCCGCCACGCCCAGCAGCGTCAGCAGGGTATCCATGTCGTCCTGATCGGCTTCGGCGTGGTTGGTGTAGCAAATGTCACAGCCCATGGGCACGCCCAGCAGCTTGCCGCAGAAGTGGTCTTCGAGCCCGGCGCGGATGATCTGCTTGCCGTTGTACAGGTATTCCGGGCCGATGAAGCCGACCACAGTGTTGACCAGAAACGGCTTGAAATGCCGCGCCACGGCGTAGGCGCGGGTTTCGCAAGTTTGCTGATCAAGCCCGTGATGGGCGTTGGCCGACAGCGCGCTGCCCTGGCCTGTCTCGAAATACATCAGGTTCTGGCCCAGCGTGCCGCGATTCAGGCTCAAGCCTGCTTCATAACCTTCCTGCAACAGATTGAGGTTGATGCCGAAGCTGGAGTTGGCCGCTTCGGTGCCTGTAATCGACTGGAACACCAGGTCCACGGGGACGCCACGGTTGATGACTTCGATCGAGGTGGTGACGTGGGTCAGCACGCAGGCCTGAGTCGGGATTTCGTAGCGCTGGATGATCGCGTCGAGCATTTCCAGCAGCGCGACGATAGATGAGGTGCTGTCGGTGGCCGGGTTGATGCCAATCATGGCGTCGCCGTTGCCGTACAGCAGGCCGTCGAGAATGCTTGCAGCGATGCCGGAAGGTTCGTCCGTCGGGTGGTTGGGTTGCAGGCGCGTCGATAAGCGACCGCGCAGGCCAAGGGTGCCGCGAAATTTGGTGACTACGCGAATCTTCTGCGCCACCAGTACCAGGTCCTGAACGCGCATGATCTTCGACACGGCTGCTGCCATTTCCGGTGTCAGGCCGGGGGCAAGTGCGCGCAGGCTGGTTTCGTCTGCCTTGTCGCTGAGCAACCAGTCGCGAAAGCCGCCCACGGTCAAATGGCTTACAGGGGCAAAAGCCTGCTTGTCGTGGGTGTCGATGATCAGTCGGGTGACTTCGTCTTGCTCATAGGGAATCAGCGCTTCTTCGAGGAAGTGCTTGAGGGGGATATCTGCCAGCGCCATTTGCGCGGCAACCCGCTCGCCATCATTGAGCGCCGCTACGCCCGCCAGAAAATCCCCCGAGCGCGCAGGACTGGCCTTGGCCATGACGTCCTTTAGGCTATCGAAGCGATACGTCTGTGCGCCGACGGAGTGGGAAAAGCTTGCCATACAGAATCTCCATGACGCCCCGGTTCAAGTACGGGGCGAAGGCAGCAAAGTAAGCAATTAATACTCCATCACGGCCCAAGGCGCCAATTGCCGGGGTGGGCGTGTCGTGAATGCAGTGGGTGGCGGCGTTTTGTGAACTGTTTTGGGGCGTTAAGCTCCCTGTGAGTTGGAATGCTTTCCCTGTGGGAGCGGTGCTTGCCCGCGATAAGGACACCGCGATCTAAAGTGAACAGTGTCCAGCCTTATCGCGGGCAAGCACCGCTCCCACAAAAAAGCACCGAGTCCACAGGAAACTCGTGTGTTGCCTTCAAGAATACCAATGGCCTCCGAAGAGGCCATTGGCAGTCATACAACCAGTCTTAGAAAAAGCCCAGCGGATTTGTGTCGTAGCTTACCAGCAGGTTTTTGGTCTGTTGGTAATGCTCAAGCGCGACTTTGTGGGTTTCGCGGCCAACGCCGGATTTCTTGTAGCCGCCGAACGCAGCGTGCGCCGGGTAAAGGTGATAGCAGTTGGTCCACACGCGGCCCGCCTTGATTGCCCGACCCACGCGGTACGCGCGGTTGATGTCCCGGGTCCACAAGCCTGCTCCCAAACCGAACTCAGTGTCGTTGGCGATAGCCACTGCTTCGGCCTCATCCTTGAAGGTGGTCACGCTGACCACCGGGCCGAAGATTTCCTCCTGGAAAACGCGCATCTTGTTGTTGCCTTTGAGCAGCGTCGGCTGGATGTAGTAACCAGTCGCCAGATCGCCCTCCAGCTTTTCCACCTTGCCACCGGTCAACAGCTCGGCGCCTTCACCTTGAGCGATTTCAAGGTACGAAAGTATCTTGTCGAACTGCTGCTGCGACGCTTGTGCGCCAACCATGGTGTCGGTGTCCAGCGGATCGCCACGTTTGATCTTCAGGACCTTCTTCATCACCGCTTCCATGAATTGCGGATAGATCGACTCCTGAACCAGTGCACGGGAAGGGCAGGTGCAGACTTCGCCCTGATTGAAGAACGCCAGTACCACGCCTTCAGCGGCTTTTTCGATGAACTCGGGTTCAGCGCTCATGATGTCTTCGAAGAAGATGTTCGGCGACTTGCCGCCCAGCTCGACGGTGGACGGGATGATGTTCTCCGCCGCCAGTTTCATGATGTGCGAACCCACCGGCGTCGAGCCGGTGAAAGCGATCTTGGCAATGCGCTTGCTGCTGGCCAGGGCTTCGCCCGCTTCACGGCCATAACCCTGCACGATGTTGAGTACACCGGGCGGCAGCAGATCGCCGATCAGTTCAACCAGCACGCTGATGCCCAGCGGAGTCTGTTCGGCAGGCTTGAGCACGACGCAGTTACCGGCTGCCAGGGCCGGGGCGAGTTTCCAGGCGGCCATCAGAATCGGGAAGTTCCAGGGGATGATCTGCCCGACCACGCCAAGCGGTTCGTGAATGTGATAAGCGACGGTATTGCCGTCGATCTCCGCTGCTGTGCCTTCCTGAGCGCGTAATACGCCAGCGAAATAACGGAAGTGATCGACTGCCAGCGGAATGTCGGCGTTCAGGGTTTCGCGGACGGCCTTGCCGTTGTCCCAGGTTTCAGTGATCGCCAGGATTTCGAGGTTCTGCTCGATACGATCAGCAATTTTCAACAGGGTCAGCGAGCGGGCCTGCACTGAAGTCGAGCCCCAGGCGTCGGCGGCGGCATGAGCGGCGTCCAGTGCCTTGTCGATGTCTTCGGCAGTGGAGCGCGGGAAATCGGCGATGGGCTTGCCGGTAATCGGCGAGGTGTTGGTGAAATATTGACCTTTGACCGGCGCAACGAACTCGCCGCCAATATAGTTACCGTAGCGTTCCTTGAAGTTGACCAGAGCGCCTTCGGTACCGGGATGTGCGTAACGCATGGTGATTTCTCCTGATTTTTTGTTGTGGGAGAGCTGACATGACAGTAGCTCCGGAATAGTGCGCTTGTTCAAGCGTAGAGCAAAGGGTGTAAATACGCCTTTGTAGGAGCGCGCTTGCCCGCGATGCAATTTCGACTTCGACATGTGTGTAGGCTGACACTCCGCCATCGCGGGCAAGCGCGCTCCTACCGGATGTTGATACTAAGTGCCATTTCACCGTCCCTGCGCTAACCTGCGCGGATGTTTTAAGAGGTGGTCATGCATATTCATATCCTTGGTATTTGCGGCACGTTCATGGGGTCTCTGGCGGTGCTCGCTAAAGAGTTGGGGCATCGGGTGACCGGCTCCGACGCCAACGTCTATCCGCCAATGAGCACGCAGTTGCAGGCTCAGGGCATCGAGCTGACGCAGGGGTATGACCCGGCGCAACTGGACCCCGCTCCTGACGTGGTGGTGATTGGCAACGCGCTGTCGCGTGGTAATCCGGCCGTGGAATATGTGCTCAATAAAGGTTTGCCGTATGTGTCTGGCCCGCAATGGCTGGCAGACCACGTGCTGCAAGGTCGTTGGGTGCTGGCGGTCGCGGGCACCCACGGCAAAACCACCACCAGCAGCATGCTTGCCTGGGTGCTGGAGCACGCAGGTATGAGCCCGGGCTTCCTGATCGGCGGCGTACCGCAGAACTTCGCCGTTTCCGCTCGTTTGGGCGGTACGCCGTTTTTTGTGGTCGAGGCTGACGAGTACGACAGTGCCTTCTTCGACAAGCGCTCCAAGTTTGTTCACTATCGTCCGCGTACCGCGATCCTCAATAATCTTGAGTTCGATCACGCTGACATCTTTCCCGATCTGCCTGCTATCGAGCGCCAGTTCCACCATTTGGTGCGCACCATCCCGAGTGAAGGTCTGGTGATTCATCCGACCACTGAGCCTGCGCTGACTCGCGTGATTCAGATGGGCTGCTGGACGCCCGTGCAGACCACCGGCCAAGGCGGTCAGTGGCAAGCACGTTTGTTGCGCGAGGACGGTTCGCAGTTCGAAGTGATCTTCGAAGGCGAAGTACAGGGTACTGTGGACTGGGACATGACCGGTCAACACAACGTCGCCAACGCCTTGGCTACCCTGGCAGCCGCACGCCATGTTGGCGTAGTGCCCGCGCTGGGCGTCGAAGCCTTGAGCGCTTTCAAAAGCGTCAAACGGCGTATGGAGAAGGTTGCGGAAGTGCGCGGCATCACCATTTACGACGACTTCGCTCACCATCCGACCGCAATCGCCACCACTTTGGACGGCTTGCGCAAGAAAGTCGGTGATGCACCCTTGATCGCGATCATCGAGCCGCGCTCCAACTCCATGAAGCTGGGCGCTCACCGTGACGGCTTGCCGGAAAGCGTGCAACAGGCTGATCAGGTGGTGTGGTACTCACCTGCCAATCTCGGCTGGGACCTGGCGGCTACCGCCGCGCAGTGTTCGGTACCGGCTGTCGTCTGTGATTCTCTTGAAGGCATTATTGCTCGCGTGAAAAGCCAGGCTCAGCCCGGTACCCATGTGGTGATCATGAGCAACGGCGGCTTCGGCGGCCTGCACGGCAAACTTGCCGAGGCGTTGCAGTGAGCGGCCCGGAACGTATCACGCTGGCGATGACCGGCGCGTCTGGCGCGCAGTACGGCTTACGCTTGCTGGATTGTCTGGTGCGTGAAGATCGCGAAGTGCACTTTCTGATCTCCAAGGCTGCGCAGTTGGTGATGGCGACGGAGACCGACGTTTCGCTGCCGCCCAAGTCGGCCATGATGCAGGCCTTCCTCACCGAATACACCGGCGCGGCTGCCGGGCAGATTCGGGTGTATGGCAAAGAGGACTGGATGTCACCGGTCGCCTCGGGCTCCGGTTCGCCTGCTGCAATGGTGGTGGTGCCTTGCTCGACAGGTACCTTGTCAGCCATCGCGACCGGCGCGTGCAACAACCTGATCGAGCGCGCCGCCGACGTGACCCTCAAGGAGCGTCGGCAGTTGATTCTGGTCCCGCGTGAGGCGCCGTTTTCCAGTATTCATCTGGAGAACATGCTCAAGTTGTCGAACATGGGCGCG
The DNA here is from genome assembly GCF_900602065.1 of Pseudomonas viridiflava. Classification (GTDB taxonomy): domain Bacteria; phylum Pseudomonadota; class Gammaproteobacteria; order Pseudomonadales; family Pseudomonadaceae; genus Aquipseudomonas. The sequence goes on from NZ_UWFN01000091.1 coordinate 141,334, forward strand.
GTGATTCTGCCTGCGTCGCCGGGCTTTTATCACCAGCCGCAGACCATTGATGATCTCGTAGACTTTGTTGTTGCGCGGATTCTCAATCTGCTCAACATCCCTCAAGACATGCTGCCGCGCTGGGGTGAGCATCACATGGGCGGCGATGAGTAAGCTGCTGCTGGTTGTGTTGACCTTGAGCCTGACGGGCTGCGCCACCGCCCGCACGCTCAACGCCGCGCAGCCCGGTGCACCGGTGGTGTATGCCGGCACTCGGCTGGATTTGTATGCGATGCAGGGCGGGTGCTGTGCGATGGACCGGTTTGGTGCGCAAGCCCCGAGCTATCCGGGGCTGGACCTGCCCGGCAGTGCGCTGCTCGATACCCTATTGCTGCCGTTGTCGTTGCTGACTGCTGCAGGGGTGGGGTTTCAGGCGAGTGGTGGGTTGTAAATCGCCTTATCTTGGCGATTGTTTCTCTGTAGGAGCTGCCGAAGGCTGCGAAGCGATGTGTCAGGTAGATTGCATTCGCAGCCTTCGGCAGCTCCTACAGAAAACTCACTGGTTCCAGGAAATCACTTCCCCAGCCGCCGCAATTCATCCGACTCCACAATCCGCACCCCTGGCTGCTCTTCAAGCGCCAGCCGCCATAACGCCCGGCCTAGCGTGCATGCCTCAATCGCGCCGTATTTTCCGGGGATCAATTTGGCCAGCGGCGCTGCGAGTTGTTCGGCCAGACGTTGTTCGCTGCGGTTGCCCACCAGCAATGAAGGGCGTGCGATGGTCAGTTGCGGCCAGTCCTGAGCGATGAGCGCCTGTTCCATCTCGCCTTTGATGCGGGTGTAGAACACGCTGGATGAAGGATCGGCATTGATAGCGCTGATGACCACCAGATGCCGGGCACCCAGCTCTCGTGCGCGCTTGGCAAATGCCACGACCAGGTCCAGATCAACCGCCTTGAACGCGTCCTGTGAGCCAGCCTGTTTGATGGTTGTACCCAGGCAGCAGAACGCGATATCGACCTGACCACTCAGGCCAGGCAGCAAACCGCTCAGTTCACCGACCGGATTTTCCAGATGAGAGTGTTCGGGTACTGGGCGACGGGTCGGTGCCAGTACCCGAGTGATGGTAGGTTCGTTGAGCAGGCGATCCAGCAAGTGTTCGCCAGTGAGGCCGGTAGCTCCCGCAAGCAGGATATGTTGAGGCGTCAAGTACATAAAATTCTCCCTTGATACCGACAGCTTAGTGGCTTGCAGCAGTCTTCGCTTCCTTGCGGATCATCGCGGTGTTCAGGGCCCGTTCCGCCTGATTCTTGCGTAGCAATTGCCAGCGCGCAATGACGCCCTTGGGTGCCCAGATCTGCGGCTCAGACGCTTCATAGTTATCTGCAACTTCACGCTCTGCGACGAATGCTTTGGCGTCGCTGAAGGCTTGTTGCAGGTCATCGGTTTCGACCAGCGCCTTGGCAAATAGTGCATCGCCAAAATAAGTGAAGTCAGCTTCTTCCGAGCAGCCAAAGGAAACCCGATCAGCACGGGAGGCGGTCATGATCAGCGTGCGGTCATCTTTGAGCCTAGGAATGAAGCCGCCTGAATAGCACGCTGAAATGACGATGACTTTGTCGCGATTCTTCAGCGGTGCCAGCGCTTCTGCCAGTTCATCGGCCGGCAGGTCCGCCAGTTCCAGGCGTGGCTGATCGAGTACCAGTTCATGCTCGGAAGTACCGTGGCTGGTCAGGTAAATGAACACCAGATCTTCCGGGCCGCTGCGTTGTGCCAGGGTTTTCACTGCGCGGGTGATGCTTTCCCGCGTAGCGAGTGGGCGGTCGATCATGTGATCGCGATGATTGACCAGTGTGATTTGCCCTAAAGCCCCGAAACGCGAAGCCAGCAGGTTATTTACGTAATCGGCCTCCCGCAGGAACACGCTTTGTTTACCGTCACCGCCGACGACCAGACTGAACAGCTCCAGTGCGGGTGTTGAGCTGGGGACTGCTGCCAGTGATTTCTCCAGCAGCGAGCCTTGGGCCAGCAAACCCGCCTCCAGTGTGTCTGGCAGCAATTTGCCCTTGGCGTCGCGTATCAGTTGGCCGTTGGCCCAGACTCCGCTTTGAACGCTGCCTTGAGTCGGGGTGAGGACGCCTTGGCCCTGATAGGCGTCATCGGCGAATTGCCCGACGTAGGTGCTGCCGTCTGCAAGCTTCAAGCGGCCCTGTCCGGTGAATCGCCAATTGGTAAACTCGCCCTGATAACGGCTGCCGTCGGCTCCGATCAGTTCGCCTTTACCGTTCAGTGCGCCGGCCCTGAACTGGCCTACCCAGACATCACCGTCGCTGTTTTCGTAACGGCCGCGACCATCCAGTTGATTGTTGCGAAAGCCGCCGACGTATTGGTCGCCTTCGGCGCTGGTAAAGCTGCCGTTGCCTTCCAGTTTGCCGTTGACGAACTTGCCACTGAACTGGTTCCCGCTGGCATCACTGCGCAGGCCTTCGCCGTTGGGTTTGCCACGAGAGAACATGCCTTGATACTGGCTGCCGTCATCGAGTTCGATTCGGCCCAGCCCATCGTATTGATCGGCTTTGAAGGCGCCGCGATACGTCAGGCCCTTCTCTTTGAGTGTGCCTTCGCCGTCGCGCCGTCCTTGCTTGAAGCCGCCGACGTAAACGCCGCCGCTGGTGACCAGTGTGCCTTGGCCATCGAAAAGTCCGTTGGCGAAACCACCTTTATAGGTGTCGCCGTTACTGGCATGCCATTCCCCATGGCCTTGCCACAGGCCGTTCTGGAAGTCGCCTGCGTACCAGCTGCCATTGGGGTAGTCGATGCGACCCTGGCCCTGCAGCAAGCCGTTGACCACGTCGCCACGATAGCGCCCGCCGTCTGGCAGGCGAGCGTCGGGAGGTGACAGCGGTTCGCCGTCGCCACAGCCAGCGAGAAGAATAGTCAGAGCCAAAGGAACAAGCGCGCGCATGGTCAATCCCGAACAATATGATTTCAGGCGTGCAGGCGACGATCAGGGCGTTGTATGCACAGCCGCAGGGAGTATGCCGCAGCGAGTATTGGCGACGAAACAGTCAGTAATGACTGTTTCGTGTTTTGGCAGCGTTACACAAAGCACATCGACAAAGGTTCGGCGATGAAAGCCGGTTTTTCCTGGCCTTCTATTTCCAGTGTGGCCGTGGCTTTGAGCAGCCATTGGCCGGGCTTTTTCTCGGTCACTTCGGTCAGCGCGACTTTTAGACGAACGCGTGAGTCGACTTTGACCGGCTGGATAAAGCGAACGCTGTCCAGGCCGTAGTTCACCACCATTTTCAAGCCTTCGGGGAGCACCAGCAGATCCTCCATCAGTTTGGGGATCAATGACAGCGACAGGAATCCGTGGGCGATGGTCCCGCCAAATGGCGTCTGGGCAGCTTTGACCGGGTCGACATGAATGAACTGAAAATCGCCGGTGGCTTCGGCGAATAAGTTAATACGTTCCTGGTCGATGGTCAGCCAATCGGAGTGTCCCAACTCCTTGCCAATGTAGTCCTTGAGTTCTGCAACAGGTACAAAAGGCATTTTCACTCTCCTTGTCTTCGATGTTGTTGTCGCTTTTTACTTTTTATTGCGTAGGATTTTGCCTGCGCATGCGACACCAAGATCAGCAGAGAGTGTGGGATTGGTCAAGGAGGCGCAGCGTTGCGAATGCCCGCCCATAGCCGTACAAGGTGCTTATAATGGCCCCGCGAATTTGCTGGAGCGTTCTATGTTGCTAAGGGGCCTGACCTGGCTGGTGCTGTTTCAATTACTCGGCACTGCGCTGAATCATTTGTTCTTGTCCATTTTGCCGGGGCCAATCATCGGTCTGGTTCTGCTTTTGGCATTCCTGATGGTGCGCGGCGAAGTCAGCGAGCCGATCAGTCAGGCCGCCAGCAGTCTGCTGCGTTACCTGCCGTTGCTGCTGGTGCCACCGGCGGTCGGGGTGATGGTCTACGCCGCCGCCATCGCCGAAGATTTCTGGGCAATTGTCGGTGCGCTGGTGCTGTCGCTGATGATTGCGCTGACCTTTGCTGGTTGGCTCATGCAGAAGTTGATCGAGCGTCAGGCTCGTGCCAGGAGCCATCATGACGCTTGATTGGCAAGGCGCCGGAATGTCGGTGATCCATCATCCGTTGTTCGGTATCGCTATCACTCTGGGTGTTTATCAGCTCGCGCTGGCTGCTTACGAGAAGACCCGACTGGTGTTCCTGCAACCGGTATTGATCTCCATGCTTGTGCTGATTGGCGTACTGATCAGCTGTGGTGTGAACTATGCCGAGTACCGCAAGAGCACCGAGATTCTAAGCATCCTGCTCGGCCCGGCCACCGTGGCGCTGGCCGTCCCCCTTTATCTGAATCTGCGTCGAATTCGTCAGTTGTTATGGCCGACCTTAACTACGCTGGTAGTGGGTGGCGTTTTCGCTACCGGTCTGTGCCTGCTGCTGGGTTGGTGGTTCGGTGCTGATCACATGATTCTGATGACCATGGCGCCGAAGTCGGTGACCTCACCGATTGCCATGCTGGTTGCAGAGCAGATCGGTGGTGTTGCAGCACTGGCTGCGGTTTTTGTGCTGATTACCGGTGTACTGGGCGCGATCTTCGGGCCCGGTTTGCTGACGCTCGCGCGGGTCGATAATCCTGCTGCGCGGGGCATGGCGCTGGGGCTGGCCGCGCATGCAGTCGGCACTTCGATCGCATTGCAGGAAGGCGAGGAGTGCGGTGCTTTCGCTGCACTGGGGATGAGTTTGATGGGTGTCGCTACGGCTTTGTTTTTGCCGCTGGCGGTGTCTCTGGTCGTTTAAAGGTGCATGTGTATGACATTGCCGTTGTTTCCACTTAACGCTGTGCTGTTTCCGGGCTGCATTCTCGATCTGCAACTGTTCGAGGCGCGCTACCTGGACATGATCGGGCGCTGTATGAAGCAGGGCGAAGGTTTCGGCATCGTGTGCATCACTGAGGGCAGCGAAGTCGGCGATGTCCCCAGCGGTTATTCGTTGATCGGTTGTGAGGCGCTGGTGCGTGATTTCCAGAGCCAGGACAACGGCTTGCTTGGGATCCGCGTTGAAGGCGGACGACGGTTCCGGGTACTCAGCACTGAAACCCAGCGCGATCAGTTGCTGGTCGCTCAGGTGCAATGGCTGGATGAACCACAGGAGCGGCCGCTTCAGGAGGAAGACGCCGACCTGGTGGCGCTGCTGGCGGCCCTGGCTGAACACCCGATGGTGGAAGCGTTGAACATGGGGCTCAAAGCCAGCGGTCAGTGGTCACTGGCTAATCAGTTGGCCTATCTGCTGCCGTTTACAGAAGAGGACAAGATCGAGCTGCTGGAAATCGATGATCCCGAGGATCGTCTCGATGCCATTCAGGACCTGCTCGACGAAATGCAGGGCGATCTTCAGGCTTGAAGTAGCATCGGACCTGTAGGAGCTCCCACAGCTTGGCCGTGGATCTTGGGTCATGATGGACCTGTGGGACCGAATTCATTCGGGAAGGCGGTGTTTCGGTCTATACAAAGGCTGCGGATGTATCGGCCCCTTCGCGAATAAATTCGCTCCCACAGGGAATTTGATCTAACAGGCCAGCATGGAATGCTTTTTCAGGGTTAGTACTGATAACGCAGCACCGCATGCGGCAGCGAATACAGCGCGAACCCGCCGAACAGCGCCACCAGTGAAGGCAGTACCAGCCACCAGATTCTCACCGGCAGGGCAGGCAGCGACGATTGTCTTTGCACCAGGCTCAGGCTGATCGCGCAGAAGGTGAACGCCAGCAGCATCCCGGCCAGTACGTCAGTCGGCCAGTGCACACCCAGATAGACCCGCGACATTGCAATCGAAATCGCCGGAAGCCCGCCCAGCATCAGCCATGTCAGGCGCAACCGCACCGGTTGACCGCGGCCGGCCAATACGGCCAGGGTCATGAAAAACGCAAACGCTGCAGAGCTGTGCCCACTCGGCATGCTGTAAGTCGTCAGCGGCTCCAGCAAGACTTCCGGCCGCTGGCGGGCGAACACCCATTTCATTCCCCCGTTGGCGCAGGCGGTGCCCAGTGTTGTGATGCCCGCAAACAAGGCGTGACGCCATTGCCGCGTAGCAATCAGCAGGATCAGCAGCAAGGCGGCGGCATAGAACTGGGTACGGAAATCACCAAGGCCAGTGACCACGATGACGAACTGATCAACCACCGTGCTGCGGTGCTCCTGGATCAGGGTCATGATGCCGTTATCAAGCTGGATCAGGTGCGGCCAGCCGAAAAAGATGGCAGCGAGTAGAACCGCGCTGGTTGCAGCGATGACCTCGGTCGCGTGTTTTTTGCTGCGCAGGCTGGTCTGGATAGCCACCCCGATCAGCACGGCCAAGCCGCCCCCGACGATGCCCGCCTGAGGCCAGAAACCGTCAGGCAATGGCAGGCGCACAGCTGCACCCGCAGCCCAGCCCGGCAACAGGTAAGCAATCGACCAGCCTGCGGCCGCAACCACGCTGACTGCGGCGAACCGTGGGAAGGGCATGTCGAACATGCCCGCGACCATAGGGAGCATTGGACGCAGCGGACCAATAAAGCGCCCGACCAGAAGGCTTGCGATGCCGTAGCGCTGGAAATAGGTTTCTGCGCCGCCGATCCATTCCGGGTGGGTACGAAGACCCGGAAGGCGCCGTATGTTCTGGTGAAAGTGGCGCCCGATGAAATAAGAAACCGCATCGCCGAGCAGGCCTCCGACGAAACCCAGCAGGAGAACCTCGCCCAGCGGCAGAATCCCGCTGCCCGCCAGCGCCGCCACGGCAAACAACACAACCGTACCCGGTACGATAATCCCGACAATCGCCACGCATTCGACGAACGCGATCAAAAAAATAGCCACGCTCAGCCACGACGGATTGACCGCCAACCAGCCGGTGATGCTGTCGAGCCATTGGCCCATGGTTCAGTTTCCTTGATCGAGATAAAAGTAGTCGCGCCCTTCGACCTGACCGCGACGCAGCGGGTTCCGCGTGCAGAAGCGGGCGTAGTCAGCGTCAACGAAGCGGTACATCAGGTGTTCATCACGGCCCGCAGGTATACCCAGGCGAGTGGTCTGGATGATACGAGATGGCGTTTGACCGACATCTTCCACGAGTAACAAATTTGCATCGAAACGTTTCGCGTCCCACATCGGCACTTTCAAGCCCAGCGCCTTGCACAGCAGTGTCTGACCTGCGCACAAGCGCTCGGGCGCCCTTAGCGCGCCGCTGGCGTCAGGGTTGTTCAATTGCATTCGGGCAAGGCTGTTGGCATCCGATACGGCATCGACCCAAGGGTGCGCTGATTTAATCAGCACCGCGTTGCCCGGCCCTTCGGCGCTGAAGTTAAGCGAATCTCCGCCGCGCGCGTAGTACATATAGATATGCCCACCATCGAGAAACAGGGCCCTGCGCTTTTCGGTATAGCCAAGCGACGCGTGGCTGCCCTTTTCGGCAAAGTAATAGGCTTCGGTCTCGATAATCCGGGCCGCCAGCCACAAGTCGCCGACCTTGTGCCGAATAACTTTGCCCAGCAGCGCCTGCGCCAGAACCTGTGCGTCACGGTTGAAAAAGCTGTCGGGCAGGGCGGTTGGCATGTCTGGTTACACAAAAGAGGCGGGCATTGATGATATCAATGCCCGCCTTAATTGCAGCTGAATGTGATGGTTCAAAACTTGTGCTTGCATCTGTAGGAGCTGCCGAAGGCTGCGAAGCATGTAGCCTGACACACCACCATCGCAGCCTTCGACAGATCCTGAAGGTACTCTGATTGTTGAGCAGCAGCGCTGAGTCAGGGACACAAGGCGATCTCCCGCAGATAAAACCTTCGTCCTATTTCGCCCTGTTATCGACCATCCGCCTGTCACCGCTGTCGTTAGCGTCGCCCGACAGCTATAATCGGCCGCTTTCTTCACTGCCAAGACCTCTGAGACCATGACTGAGTCCGTTCTTGACTACATGACCCGCCTGGGTCGCGCCGCCCGCGAAGCTTCGCGAGTGATCGGTCGTGCCAGCACCGCGCAGAAAAACCGCGCCCTGCTTGCCACCGCTGCCGCTCTTGATGAGGCCCGCGCCGAGTTGTCCGCCGCCAATGATCTGGACCTGGCCGCAGGTCGCGCCAATGGTCTGGAACCGGCCATGCTTGAGCGTCTGGCCCTGACCCCCGCACGTATCGACAGCATGATCGTCGGGTTGCGTCAGGTGGCGAACCTGCCCGACCCGGTTGGCGCGATCCGCGACATGAGCTTTCGGCCGTCAGGTATTCAAGTCGGCAAAATGCGTGTGCCGCTTGGCGTTGTGGGCATCATCTATGAGTCGCGTCCGAACGTGACTATCGATGCCGCCAGTCTGTGTCTGAAGTCAGGTAACGCCACTATTTTGCGTGGCGGCTCCGAGGCGATTAACTCTAACCGGGCGATCGCTGCCTGCGTGCAACGTGGTCTGGCCGAGGCCGAGCTGCCTGCTGCCGTGGTGCAAGTGGTGGAAACGACTGACCGTGCGGCGGTTGGCGCGTTGATCACCATGCCTGAATACGTGGACGTCATTGTGCCTCGTGGAGGCAAGGGCCTGATCGAGCGCGTCAGCCGTGATGCGCGGGTTCCGGTGATCAAGCATCTGGACGGTATCTGTCATGTGTATGTCAGCGCCCATGCCGACCTGCCCAAGGCCCAGCGCATCGCGTTCAATGCCAAGACTTACCGTTACGGGATTTGCGGTGCCATGGAAACGCTGCTGGTCGATCAGACCGTCGCTGCGGATTTCCTGCCATTGATGGCGGCCCAGTTCCGTGAGAAGGGCGTCGAGTTGCGCGGTTGTGAGCGTACCCGTGATTTGATCGATGCTATTCCTGCGACCGAGGAAGACTGGCACACCGAGTATCTGGCCGCGATTCTGTCGATCCGTATCGTGAGCGGCCTGGATCAGGCCATCGAACACATCAACCATTATGGTTCGCATCACAGTGACGCGATCGTTTCCGACCATCAGGGGCAGGTTCGCCGATTCATGGCTGAAGTTGACTCCAGTTCGGTAATGGTCAATGCGCCAACCAGCTTTGCCGATGGCTTTGAATACGGATTGGGTGCGGAGATCGGTATTTCTACTGATAAGCTGCACGCCCGTGGCCCGGTAGGGCTGGAAGGTCTGACGTGCGAGAAGTACATCGTGATCGGCGATGGCCAGTTGCGCGGACAGGAGCCAGCCTGACTTGAGCGAACCTGTGCAGCACGCGGCAACGCCTGCGGATGCTGTAGTCAAGGCCGAGACGGCCTTGCCAAAACGTATCGGTATTCTGGGCGGCACGTTCGACCCGGTACACATTGGTCACTTGCGCGGCGCCCTTGAGGTTGCTGCGCTGCTTGAACTCGATGAGTTGCGCCTGACGCCCAGCGCCAGGCCTCCTCATCGCGACATGCCGAGTGTCAGCGCAAAAGACCGTCTAGCGATGGTCGAGTGTGCAGTGGCCGGCGTGACGCCCTTGACGGTGGATGACCGTGAACTGAAGCGGGACAAACCGTCGTACACCATCGACACCCTGGTATCGATGCGCGCCGAACTGGCCGCAGAGGATCAGTTGTTCCTGTTGCTGGGTTGGGATGCTTTTTGCGGGCTACCCACCTGGCATCGTTGGGAGGAGTTGCTGGAGCACTGCCATATAGTGGTGCTACAGCGCCCGGACGCAGACAGCGAGTCGCCGGATGCCATGCGCAACCTGCTGGCGGCCCGTGCGGTCAGCGATCCGAAGGCCCTGAAGGGGCCGGGCGGACACATTACATTCGTCTGGCAGACGCCTTTATCGGTGTCTGCCACCCAGATCCGCCAACTGCTGGCCAGCGGTAAGTCGGTACGTTTTCTGGTGCCAGACGCCGTACTGGCCTACATCGAGGAGCACGGGCTGTACCGTGCTCCCAATTGAACTGAATGAGTTTTATATGACCAAGCAAAAACACAATATTTCCGGCGAAGAGCTGGTTGAACTGACCAAAGCTGCTCTGGAAGACGTTAAAGCCCAGGACATCCTGGTCATCGACGTGAAAGACAAGCACAGCCTGACTGACTACATGGTTATCGCTACCGGTACTTCCAACCGTCAGATCAACGCGATGCTCGACAAGGTTCGCGAGAACGTCAAAGCCAAGGGCGCACAGCCTCTGGGCGAAGAAGGTAAAGGCGAAAGCGATTGGGTTCTGCTCGACCTGGGTGATGTCATCGTGCACATGATGACCGCTGCTGCTCGTCAGTTCTATGACCTGGAACGTCTCTGGCAGGGTGCCGAGCAAAGCCGTGCTGCAAGCGCTGCACACCACACTCCGGGTAACGAAATCGAATAAGGTCTCATTGTGCGTCTGCGTCTGATTGCCGTTGGTTCGCGCATGCCGAAGTGGGTGGAAGAGGGCTGGCATGAATATGCCAAACGTCTGCCATCCGAACTGGCACTCGAGCTCGTGGAGATTCCGCTCAATACCCGTGGCAAAAACGCCGATGTGGCCCGTCTGATCCGTCAGGAAGGCGAGGCCATGCTGGCAAAGGTGCAACCGGGCGAGCGAATCGTGACCCTGGAAGTGCACGGCAAGCCATGGAGCACCGAGCAACTCGCGGTGGAACTGGACCGCTGGCGCCTTGATTCGCGCACGGTGAATCTGATGGTTGGCGGCCCGGAAGGGCTGGCACCGGAAGTCTGTGCGCGTAGCGAGCAACGCTGGTCGTTGTCACCTCTGACGTTGCCGCACCCCTTGGTGCGCATCCTCATTGGCGAACAGATCTATCGTGCCTGGACAGTTTTGTCCGGGCATCCTTATCACAAATAGCATCGCGCCCTCATGTCTCAGCCCATCCGCCTAAAAGACCACGAGAAAGACGCACGCCTTGTGCGTGGTCGCGTCGTGGTCGGCGCTGTGGCCGTTGTGGTGCTGGTGTGTGTGTTGATTGCCCGACTGTATTTCCTGCAGGTCATCCAGTACGACTATCACTCGACACTGTCGGAAAACAACCGCGTCCATGTACAGCCGATTCCGCCCAGCCGTGGCTTGATCTTCGACCGCAATGGCGTGGTGATCGCTGACAACCGGCCGAGCTTCAGCCTGAGCATGACTCGCGAGCGTTCCGGTGACTGGGCGCAGGTGCTGGACACCATCGTCGAGGTGCTGGAGCTGACGCCGGATGACCGGCTTATCTTCGAAAAGCGTATGAAGCAGGGGCGACGGCCTTTTGAGCCGGTGCCGATCCTGTTCGAACTGACCGAAGAGCAAATAGCTCGCGTTGCGGTGAACCAGTTCCGCCTGCCGGGTGTGGAAGTCGTGGCGCAGTTGGTTCGGCATTATCCTCAGGGTGCGCACTTTGCGCACTCGGTAGGCTACATGGGGCGGATCAACGAGAAAGAGCTGAAGAACCTTGATCCGGTTAACTACAGCGGTACCCACCACATCGGCAAGACCGGGATCGAGCGTTTCTACGAAGACCAGTTGCATGGCCAGGTGGGCTACGAAGAAGTCGAAACCAACGCCCGTGGTCGCGTATTGCGCGTGCTCAAGCGAACTGATCCGGTGCCAGGCAAGGACATCGTGCTCAGCCTGGATATCAAACTTCAGGAGGCGGCTGAGGCCGCGCTCGCAGGACGGCGTGGCGCGGTTGTGGCCATGGACCCGAGAAACGGCGAGGTGCTGGCGATGGTCAGTGCGCCGAGCTTCGACCCTAATCCGTTTGTAACCGGTATCAGTTTCAAGGCTTACGCCGAGTTGCGCGATTCCATCGATCGACCGCTCTTCAACAGGATCCTGCGGGGCTTGTACCCGCCGGGTTCGACGATTAAACCGGCCGTGGCAATTGCCGGGCTGGATGCCGGGGTCGTGACTGCTTCAAGTCGCGTATTCGATCCGGGTTACTACCAATTGCCCAATTACGATCATAAATACCGTAACTGGAATCGCACTGGCGATGGCTATGTGGATCTGGATACCGCGATCATGCGCTCCAATGACACGTACTTCTACGATCTGGCCCATAAGCTGGGTATTGATCGGCTTTCTGCCTACATGAACAAATTCGGCATCGGACAAAAAGTGTCTCTGGATATGTTCGAAGAATCCCCTGGCTTGATGCCGTCCCGCGACTGGAAACGTGCGACCCGACGTCAGGCCTGGTTCCCGGGTGAAACCTTGATTCTCGGCATTGGCCAGGGCTACATGCAGGCAACACCTCTGCAGTTGGCCCAGGCGACTGCTCTGGTTGCCAACAGAGGCGTGTGGAACCGGCCGCATCTGGCCAAGACCATTGAGGGCGAGAAGCCGGTCGATGACAATCCGATGCCTAACATCGTGCTGCGCAACCCCTCCGACTGGGACAAGGTCAACCACGGCATGCAGCAGGTTATGCATGGCGCTCGGGGAACTGCGCGCAAGGCTGCCATTGGCGCTCAATACCTGATCGCGGGCAAAAGCGGCACCGCGCAGGTCGTGGCGATCAAGCAGGGTGAGAAATACGATCGCTCCAAGGTTCAGGAACGTCACCTTGACCACGCACTGTTCGTAGGCTTTGCGCCGGCCAACGATCCGAAAATTGTTGTTTCGGTCATGGTGGAAAACGGCGAGTCGGGCTCGGGGGTCGCGGCTCCTGTGGTCCGTCAGGTAATGGATGCCTGGCTGCTCAACCCCAACGGAACACTCAAACCTGAATATGGCGGCGCTCAAGCCGTGGAGGCCGCAGCCGGTGCCAGTGAAGAGTAATTTCGACCGCATTTTGTCCAGCGAAGACGTGATGCGTCGTCGGGCGACGTTCTTGCAGCGCATTCACATCGACGGTCCTTTGCTGGTCTTGCTGCTGACCCTGGCGGCAGGCAGCCTGTTCGTTCTCTACTCGGCGAGCGGCAAGAACTGGGACCTGCTGATCAAGCAGGCGAGTTCGTTCGGTATCGGTCTGGTCGCCATGGTGATCATTGCCCAGTTCGAGCCGCGCTTCATGGCTCGCTGGGTGCCCGTGCTGTATGTGGTGGGTGTGCTGTTGCTGGTCGTCGTGGATGTCATGGGTCACAACGCCATGGGCGCGACCCGCTGGATCAATATCCCCGGCGTGATCCGCTTTCAGCCTTCCGAGTTTCTCAAGATCATCATGCCCGCAACGATTGCCTGGTACCTGTCCAAGCGATCCCTGCCGCCGCATCTCAAGCATGTGGCGGTCAGTCTGGCGTTGATCGGTGTGCCGTTTGCCTTGATCGTTCGTCAGCCTGACCTGGGGACATCGCTGCTGATCCTCGCGTCGGGCGCGTTTGTGATGTTTATGGCGGGTCTGCGCTGGCGCTGGATTATCAGCGTGATTGCCGCTGCGGTGCCGGTGTCGGTGGCAATGTGGTTTTTCATCATGCACGACTACCAGAAGCAGCGCGTGCTGACCTTTCTCGATCCGGAGAGTGATCCGCTCGGCACAGGCTGGAACATCATTCAGTCCAAAGCCGCGATTGGTTCCGGTGGTGTATTCGGTAAGGGGTGGCTGCTGGGTACCCAGTCACACCTGGACTTCCTGCCGGAAAGCCACACCGACTTCATCATCGCTGTACTGGGCGAAGAGTTCGGTCTGGTGGGGATCTGCGCGCTGTTGCTTATCTATATGCTGCTCATCGGACGCGGTCTGGTGATCACGGCTCAAGCCCAGACATTGTTCGGCAAGTTGCTGGCTGGCGCGTTGACGATGACATTTTTTGTTTACGTTTTCGTCAACATCGGTATGGTCAGTGGCCTGTTGCCGGTAGTGGGTGTGCCGTTGCCCTTCATTAGCTATGGAGGAACTTCGCTCGTGACGCTGCTGTCAGCCTTTGGGGTTTTGATGTCGATCCATACACACCGTAAATGGATCGCACAGGTTTGATTAAGGTGAAGAATTCAATGCAAGTAGTGCGTAGCTGGGCTCGATATGCTCCGGTGGTCGGCCTGGTTGGCATTCTTGGATCTGTTCAAGAAGCATTCGCTGGCGACTACGAAGGTTCGCCGCAAGTGGCTGAGTTCGTCGGCCAGATGACCCGCGATTATGGCTTTGCTGGTGAGCAACTGATCGACGTGTTCCGTGACGTCGAGCGCAAGCAAGCCATTCTGGATGCGATTTCCCGTCCGGCCGAGCGGGTCAAACAGTGGAAAGACTATCGCCCGATGTTCATCACCGATGCGCGGATTGCGCGGGGCGTGGACTTCTGGCGTCAGCACGAAGCGGCATTGGCGCGTGCCGAGCAGGAATATGGCGTACCGGCTCAGGTGATCGTATCGATTATCGGCGTCGAGACTTTCTTTGGGCGCAACACCGGTAATTACCGTGTGATTGACGCCCTGTCGACGCTTGGCTTTGACTATCCGCCTCGCGCTGAATTCTTCCGCAAGGAGCTGCGTGAGTTTCTGTTACTGGCCCGTGAAGAACAGGTTGATCCGCTGACGCTCAAGGGCTCTTATGCCGGTGCGATGGGCTTGCCGCAGTTTATGCCGAGCAGCTTCCGCGCCTATGCAGTGGATTTCGACGGTGATGGGCACATCAATATCTGGACCGATCCGGATGACGCCATCGGCAGTGTGGCCAGTTACTTCAAGCAGCATGGCTGGGTCGCTGGCGAGCAGGTGGTCAGCCTTGCAAGCGTGCGCGGTGATCGCGTTGATGAAGGCCTGACACCGGGCATTGATCCGGTAAAGACCGTCGGGGAGTTGCGAGCCTTGGGGTGGTCGAGTCATGATGCGCTGCGCGATGACCTGCCAGTGACCGCATTCAAGCTGGAAGGCGAAAATGGGCCTGAATACTGGATGGGTTTGAAGAATTTTTATGCAATCACTCGCTATAACCGCAGTGTGATGTACGCCATGAGTGTGCATCAGCTGTCTGAATTATTGGTTCAAGCTCGGGGCGTCAAGTAATGCGGGCATTGCCGATGGTTACATCTTTGAAGTTGATGGCGTTGGCTTCGCTGTCATTGCTGGTGGTCAGCTGTTCGTCCCCAAGTCGTCCTGTGCAGAAGGGCACGGCGGGTATCTCTTCGCCACCGGGCCTGGACATCAACCGTGCCCATAAAGACGGCGCACCTTGGTGGGACGTGGATATTTCGCGTATCCCTGATGCGACGCCAAGCCTGCACACCGGTCCGTACAAGGCCAACCCGTACACCGTGCTGGGCAAGACTTATTTCCCTATTCAGGACTCCAGAAACTATGTCGCGTCGGGCACTGCGTCCTGGTACGGGACCAAGTTCCATGGCCAGAACACCGCCAATGGCGAGGTTTATGACCTGTATGGGATGAGCGCGGCGCACAAGACATTGCCGCTGCCCAGCTATGTCAAAGTGACCAACCTGGACAACAACCGTACGGTGATTTTGCGAGTCAATGACCGCGGACCGTTCTATTCGGACCGGATCATTGACTTGTCTTATGCCGCCGCCAAGAAGCTCGGCTATGCCGAAAGCGGCACCGCACGGGTCAAGGTTGAAGGGATCGACCCGCAGGTATGGCTAGCCCAGAATGGGCGTCCTGCGCCGCTGCTGCCGAATCAGCCACAGGCGATTCCGCAACCTGCAGCACCGGCTTTGGTCGCATCTGCCGGGACCATCGAGCAGTACACGCCACCGCCGCAACAGCATGCTGCGCCAGCGGTGCCGTTTGACGCAAAAAAAAACGCTTCCGTACCAGTCTCTGGGCTGTATCTCCAGGTGGGCGCGTTCGCCAACCCGGACGCTGCAGAACTCCTGAGGTCGAAATTGAGCGGGATGGTTCGGGCGCCGGTATTCGTGAGTTCGATAGCCCGCAACCAGCAGACACTCTATCGAGTTCGAATGGGGCCGATCGAGACGCAGGGTGAAGCCCAGCAAATGCAAAACAGCGTAAGGTCAGCCAATCTGGGCCAGCCTAGCGTCGTGACACTGGATTAATAGCCGTTCACGTCCGGCAGCGATGTCGGGACGGGTCGGTTTGCAGTTGCCTGCCAGACTCATTGCCATCAGAGCAAGTCGCGCAGGCAACTGTCCATGAGCCTGTTTGTCGAACAGGCGGCTCATGGGCCAGGATTAGAGCCTGGCACCGCCGGTCGTTGGCAGCGGCACCGCTTCCATCGGCCCGTTAAGCTTTGCCCGCGAGGGCATGTTTGCCCATTAGCAATTTCGAGAGACGGATGAACATCACCACCTTTGCAAAACGCTTGTGCCTGCTTGTACCGCTGATCATCACTCCGGCTGCCTGGGCTGCCGAGCAGATGACGCCTTCCGCACCGCAACTGGCTGCCAAGGCCTACGTGCTGATGGACGCCAGCAGCGGTAACGTTCTGGTCGAGAACAATGGCGACCAGCGCCTGGCGCCTGCAAGCCTGACCAAACTGATGACCGCCTACATCGCGACTCTGGAAATCCGTCGTGGTCAGATCGGTGAGAATGACCCTGTGACCGTCAGCGAAAACGCCTGGCGCACCGGTGGCTCGCGGATGTTCATCAAAGTCGGCAGCCAGGTGACCGTCAGTGACCTGCTGCACGGGATCATCATCCAGTCGGGTAACGACGCCAGCGTAGCGCTCTCCGAGCACATCGCAGGCAGCGAAGATGCGTTCGCCGACATGATGAACAAGACTGCTGCTGATCTGGGCATGACTAACAGTCACTTCATGAACCCGACAGGCCTGCCAAATCCTGAGCATTACTCTTCTGCTCACGACATGGCGATTCTGGCCCGCGCGATCATTCATGAAGATCCGGCTCACTATGCTATCTACTCGCAGAAAGAGTTCTTCTGGAACAACATCAAGCAGCCAAACCGTAACCTGCTGCTGTGGCGCGACAAGACGGTCGATGGCCTGAAAACCGGTCACACCGACGAAGCGGGTTACTGCATGGTTTCGTCTGCCGTGCGCGACGGCATGCGTCTGATCGCAGTGGTATTCGGTACCGCGAGCGAGCAGGCCCGTGCTGCTGAAACCCAGAAGTTGCTGACTTACGGTTTCCGTTTCTTCGAAACCCAGAACTTCTACCAGAAGGGCACCGAACTGGCTCAGGCCACTGTCTGGAAAGGTACCGAGCGCCAGGTCAAAGCCGGCCTGGCTGAAGACCTGAGCATGACCATGCCAAAAGGCGAGATGAAGAAGCTGACCGCCAGCATGACCATGAACCCGCAACTGGTTGCGCCAATCGCCAAGGGCGATGTGATCGGCAAGGTAGAAGTGAAAATGGAAGACAAAGTCGTCCACACTGCCAACCTGATTGCCCTCGACGCTGTTGAGGAAGGTGGCATCTTCCGCCGCGTGTGGGATAGCATTCGTCTGTTCTTCTACGGCTTGTTCAACTGATAACAGTACAACGCTGACCATGACGCGCCCGCTCATACCCTGAGTGGGCGCGTTTCCGTCTTCACGGCTTGTGAGACCTTTACTGCCATGACAGATTCCGACGTCAAGTCGCACAAAATCGAATTCCCCTGCGATGACTATCCGATCAAAGTGATCGGTGACACAGGTGTGGGGTTCAAAGACAGCGTGATCGAGATTCTGGCCAAATACGCCAAGATCGAGATATCCACGCTCGCCGAGCGCCAAAGCAGCAACGGCAAGTACACGACTATCCAGTTGCACATCGTTGCGACAGGCGAAGACCAATTGCGTGACATCAATAGCGCCCTGCGTGCTACGGGTCGCGTGCACATGGTGCTTTGATGGCCGCAATGCTGGGCGTTCGCGAGCTGGGTCAGGTCGATTACGAGCAGGCCTGGCATGCGATGCAGCGCTTTACCGATCAACGCGGCAAAGAGACTCAGGACGAGATCTGGTTGGTGCAGCACGCGCCGGTTTTCACCCAGGGACAGTCCGGAAAGCCCGAACATTTGCTGCTGCCGGGTAATATTCCGGTGGTACAGGTCGATCGTGGCGGCCAAGTGACCTATCATGGGCCCGGCCAACTGGTGGTCTATCTGATGCTCGATGTCAGACGCCTTGGTTTCGGTGTGCGTGATCTGGTGACCCGGATCGAAAATAGCCTGATCGACCTGTTGGCCAGTTACGGTGTAACAGCTGCGGCAAAGGCTGACGCACCGGGTGTTTATGTCGAAGGAGCGAAGATCGCATCCCTGGGATTGCGAATTCGCCAAGGTTGTTCATTCCACGGTCTGGCGCTTAACGTCGACATGGATCTTGAGCCCTTTCGACGGATTAACCCCTGTGGATACGCAGGGCTGGCAATGACCCAGCTGTGCGATCATGCAGGCCCGATTGAATTTGCCGAGGTAAGTGCCCGGCTGCGCGCGCAGCTCGTCAAACACCTCGACTATGCTGAGCAGACGACCCTAACGGGCGGAATCGACTGATTATGACTACTGCGACTGATATTGCGGATAACGCCGTACAAACCTTGATCCCTACCGTTGATGTTTCCGAGCGTGCGCCCCGTCCGAAAGTCGAGGCAGGCGTAAAGTTGCGTGGCGCGGAGAAAGTTGCGCGTATCCCGGTGAAGATCATTCCGACTGTCGATCTGCCGAAAAAGCCTGACTGGATCCGCGTTCGTATTCCGGTTTCCCCTGAGGTTGATCGCGTTAAACAACTGCTGCGCAAGCACAAACTGCACAGCGTTTGCGAAGAGGCTTCCTGCCCGAACCTGGGTGAATGCTTCTCCGGTGGCACCGCAACCTTCATGATCATGGGTGATATCTGCACCCGTCGCTGCCCGTTCTGCGACGTGGGCCATGGTCGTCCGAAGGCGCTGGACGTCAACGAGCCGACCAACCTGGCTGTTGCCATCGCCGACCTGCGTCTCAAGTACGTGGTAATCACCTCGGTTGACCGCGACGACCTGCGTGACGGCGGTGCCCAGCACTTCGCCGACTGCATCCGCGAGATCCGCAAGCTGTCGCCGAACGTGCAACTCGAAACGCTGGTCCCGGACTACCGTGGCCGTATGGATGTCGCGTTGGAAATCACCGCAGCCGAGCCACCGGATGTGTTCAACCACAACCTGGAAACGGTGCCGCGTCTGTACAAGGCTGCGCGTCCGGGCTCTGATTACCAGTGGTCGCTGACCCTGCTGCAGCGTTTCAAGCAAATGGTCCCGCACGTACCGACCAAGTCCGGCTTGATGCTGGGTCTGGGCGAAACCGATGAAGAAGTCATCGAAGTGATGCAGCGCATGCGCGAGCACGACATCGACATGCTGACCCTTGGTCAGTACCTGCAGCCTTCGCGCAGCCACTTGCCTGTTCAGCGCTTCGTGCACCCGGACACTTTCGCCTGGTTCGCCGAGGAAGGTTACAAGATGGGCTTCAAAAACGTGGCGTCTGGCCCGCTGGTGCGCTCTTCGTACCACGCTGACGAGCAGGCCAAGATCGCCGTCAAAGCGATGGTCTGACGTTCAAATTGCAGCTGAAAGCAAAAAAGGGCCGGATATCACTATCCGGCCCTTTTTTTGTTTGCGAATGTTCAGAGTGTTAAAGACTCTATCCTGGCCTGCAAACCCAACTCCCGTGGGAGCGAATTCATTCGCGAAAGCGGTATTCCAGCCAATGAAAATGTGTTGAATGGACTGCCCTCTTCGCGAATGAATTCGCTCCCACAAGTGTCCGCGCAAATTTGCCTGATTCTATGGCTTGCGCAGATTCTGCAGCAACTCCTGTGTCGGATACCCATCTGCTGGCCAGCCGAGCGCCTGCTGCGCACTGCGAATGGCTTTGCGCGTATTGGCGCCGATAATGCCGTCTGGGTTGCCTGCGTCGTAGCCTTTGGCCGAGAGCAGGGTTTGCAGTTCCATGCGCTCAGAGCGTCCTAGAGGGACGTCTCCACGGGGCCAACTGCCTTCGACGTAGCCACCACCCTGGAATCGTCCCGACAACAGCCCGATAGCCAGCGCATACGAGGAGGAGTTGTTGTAGCGCAGGATGGCGCGGAAGTTATCCATCACCAGAAAGGCCGGGCCTTTATAGCCTGCCGGTAACAGCAGGGCGGCCTGTTGCTGGGCCGCCGTGGGTGGCAAGGCGCTGCCGTTGGGCAGCGTCAGCCCCAGTTGTTGCCATTCAGCCAGAGTCTTGCGGGTCGACGCATCAGCCAGCGCATAGTCAAAACCAGGCGCCAGTTTGACTTCGTAGCCCCAGGGCTGACCGGTCTGCCAGCCAGAGCTTTGCAGGTAATGAGCCGTCGATGCGAGCGCATCAGGCGCGCTGTTCCAGATATCACGGCGACCGTCACCGTCAAAGTCAACGGCATGAGTGTTGTAGGTCGTCGGGATGAACTGCGTCTGGCCCATGGCGCCGCCCCAAGAGCCGATCATTTGTTCTGGCGATATATCGCCCTGTTGCAGAATTTGCAGCGCAGCCAGCAGTTGGTCTTGAGCGAAACTGCGACGTCGACCTTCGTAGGCCAGTGTCGCCAGCGAGCGAATGACGGATTGCGAACCCTGGAATTGTCCGAAGTTGCTTTCCATACCCCACACCGCAACCAACGCATTGCGATCAACGCCGTAACGTTGTTCGATGGTTTGCAGGACCCCAGCGTACTGGTTGAGTAATGCCTGCCCCTTGCGAACCCGCGCATCCGAAATTGCGCCGTCCAGATATTCCCACACCGGGCGGGTAAATTCTGGCTGGCTGCGATCAGCCTTGACCACTTTCATGTCTGGCGTGACGCCAGTAAAAGCGCGATCAAAAATGTCCGGTCTGATACCTGCCTTGAGGGCTTGCGTGCGGAAGCCAGCCTGCCAGTCGGCAAAGCTCATGGTCGGGAGGATATCGAGATTGGCATCTACGGCAATCGCCGGGGCAGGGGAGGCCACCGGGGTTGTGTTGACGCGGGGAAGCGGTGTGGCGTCGGCTGCTGTCGGCTTTTCCGCGCAGGCAACTAACAGGACAAGGCTGGAGGCAGCGATCATTTGGCGCATTTGCCAACGTCGGAAAAAACAAGAGGGCATGCTTGGGTCCAAGGTATTACCGTTAGGTGCAGACCTTAACATGCCTGCAGGCCGGAAAGGACCTCAGGGAACAGTCGTGATGTTTCAAGCCGCCAGAAAGCAAGAAGCCTCCCAGCTTTTAGACTGGAAGGCTTCGCGGCGGTAGCTGCCTTTGCCTTTGCCGGGTTGTTCCTGGCGGCTGCGGAACAATGGCTGGGCGATGATGGATTTGGCCTTGTTGGGCCGCTTTGGCTTTTTCATGGAAGGTGCTCTCTCGGCGGATAGGTAAGCGGCGCAGATGATCGGCTCAAGACAGAGCTGTGTCTAATTGATCTGCGCTATCGTTGGCAAATTTAGGTGTGAAGATTATTCATTGGCCTGAAAGTCCGGTCCTTGTGGGAGCGAATTCATTCGCGATGAAGACATCTCAGGCGATACATAGGCTGCGGATGTACCTTCCACAGGCACAGATATCTCAGCAGGAATAGTCCGAGCAGGCGTTACTCCGCTGGTAACGCCAGCCGCTGTCCGGCCATCAGCAACGATAACCGACTCAAGCTGCTCCATGGCGAGCCGACCGCCTGGCCTTTGATCTGCGCATCGATGCGTTGCGCGTCCATCAGCAATTCACCCCAGCGCTTGGCGGAGTAGCGCTGCAATGCCTTGCTCATCAGTGGTTTTCGTTTATCCCAAATGGGCGGTCGTGCTGAGCTGAAAGCTTTGTCCAGTGGCACGCCCTGGCTGAATTGCAGCGCCAGGTTGGCCAGAACCCGCAGTTCACGAGACAGCGCCCACAGAATGACCGGCGGCTCGACACCTTCGCCGCGCAGTCCCTCAAGCATCCGCAAGGCGTGAGAGGCTTCGCCGTTCAGGATCGCGTCGGTAAGGCCGAAAACATCAAATCGCGCGCTATCAGCGACTGCCGCTTGCACGGTCTCGACAGTGATCTGACCTTCTTCGGCCATCAGCTTGAGCTTTTCGATTTCCTGCGCTGCTGCCAGCAGATTGCCTTCCACTCGAGCGGCTATAAGCTCAACGGCATCCTGAGTTGCGCTCAGACCGGACTGAGACAGGCGCTGGCGAATCCACTGTGGCAACTGCCCAGCATCCACTGGCCAGATTTGCACGAACTGAGTCTGGGCGCCCTCGACCAACGCTTTGCCCCATTTGGTTTTCTGCGCGCTGCCATCGAGCTTTGGCAAGCTGATCAGCAGCAATGTGTCTTCCGCCGGGCGTGAACAGTACTCCATCAGCGCTGCAGCCCCTTTGTCGCCAGGCTTGCCGGAAGGCAGGCGCAACTCCAGCAGGCGACGTTCGGCGAAAAGCGACATGCTCGCACCGGCTTGCAGCAGCGTGCCCCAGTCGAAACTGGAGTCGGCACTAAAGACCTGACGTTCATCAAACCCTTGCTGTCTTGCGGCGGCTCGAATAGCGTCGGCGGCCTCTTGGCACAGCAACGGGTCGTCGCCGCTGATCACGTAAACAGGCGACAGGTTGCCTTGCAGGTGTTTGCCGAGTTGGGCCGGTGCGAGTTTCATATGAGATTCCTCGGTGTCCCTGACGCCGCGTTGGCTGGCAGCAAACCAAAGACCTGTAGGAGCCAACGTGTTGGCGAGGCGGCGTGTCTGGCATTCCCTTCGCCAACACGTTGGCTCCTGCAGGAGAATGCACTTCAAGAAAATAAAAAAGGGAGGCCAGCAAGGAGCTGGCCCCGGGCATTTTTAACGAGAAGGGATTTCGATCGGCGACTGTTGTGGAGTTTCGTCGCGAATACGTTGTGCGGCTTCCAGTGCATCGGCTTCAGCCTTGGCGACTGCGTCGGCCTTGGCCTGCAGTTCATCCAGTTGTGCTGGCGTCAATTGCTGCAGTTGGGCCATCAGGTTCTGTATCAGGTCGCTGCGCATTTCGTTGCGAACCTGCACAGCCTGCAGGTCAGAGCCAGTCAGGTTATTGCCATCATGCACGTAGATCTTTTCGATCTGGATTTTGCGTTGCAACAGCTGACGATTCTGACTGCCCTTTATTTCGTAGTTGAGCGTGGTGTTCAGCGTGTACTCGGCTGCACGCCCAGCGCCTCCTGAGCTCGCTTTACGCTGAGTCTCCTGTTCATCGAGAATAGCCAGCTTGTACGGAGCACCGGTGTAGATCTTTACGCCATTGCCTTCCAGAACCTGGCGCAGTTGCACAACGGTTTTACCGTAGGCATCACGCGCGCTGAGGTCCAGTTCCTTGATGGACAGCTGGTTTTCACCGGTACCACGCAGCTGGAAACCACAGGCGCTCAACAATACGGCGAGGCCCATAACCAGCAAATTGCGTTTGATCATCTTGATGCTCCCCTTGAAACCGTTTGGGTCGACTCTGCGAACCCAGGAAATATGTTCAGCGCCCGCGCATGGTCGGGCGCCTGATCCCATCAGCTTGCGACGATATTGACCAGTTTGCCGGGCACCACGATCACTTTACGGATCGTCAGGCCATCGATGAAACGCAGTACGTTTTCGTTGGTCCGGGCAGCGGCTTCTACTTCTTCGCGGGTAGCACTGGCAGGCATTTCGATCTGGCCGCGCAGTTTACCGTTAACCTGGATGACCAACTGCAAGCTGTCTTGAACCAACGCGGTCTGGTCCAGAACCGGCCAGCCAGCGTCGATGATCGGCGTGTTATGACCCAATTCACTCCAGAGTTCGTGGCTGATGTGCGGCGTGATCGGAGCCAGCAACAATGCAACTGTTTCCAGACCTTCCTGCAGCAGCGCGCGATCCTGAACTGAGGCATGTGGTGCTTTTTCCAGCACGTTCATCAGCGTCATTACCTGCGCGATGGCCGTGTTGAATTTGTGGTGCTGACCCACATCCTGGCTGGCTTGCTTGATTGCCTGATGGATGGCACGGCGAATGGCTTTCTGATCGTCGTTCAGCGAAGCGATATCCAGCGCGGCTGGTAGCCCTTGCGTCACATGGCTTTGCGCCAGACGCCAGACGCGACGCAGGAAGCGATGCGAGCCTTCAACGCCGGAGTCAGACCACTCCAGGCTCATGTCAGGCGGCGATGCGAACATCATGAACAGGCGGCAGGTGTCTGCGCCGTACTGATCGATCATCGACTGAGGGTCAACGCCATTGTTCTTCGACTTGGCCATCTTCTCGGTGCCACCAATCTCGACCGGCAAGCCGTCGCTGATCAGTTTGGCGCCAATGATCTTGGCTTTGCTGTCGCGCTCAAGTTCGACATCGGCCGGGTTGAACCACGTCTTGCTGCCGTTGGCTTCGAGACGATAGTAGGTTTCGGCGATAACCATGCCTTGAGTCAGCAGGTTCTTGAACGGCTCGTTCGAGGTCACCAGGCCTTCGTCGCGCATCAGCTTGTGGAAGAAGCGCGCATACAGAAGGTGAAGGATTGCGTGTTCGATACCGCCAATATATTGATCAACCGGCAGCCAGTGGTTGGCTGCAACAGGATCAACCATTCCGCCTTCATAGTGTGGCGAGGCGTAACGGGCAAAGTACCAGGACGACTCCACGAAGGTGTCCATGGTGTCGGTTTCGCGCTTGGCTGGTGCGCCGCATTTCGGGCAACTGCACTCGTAGAACTCAGGCATGCGCGCCAAGGGCGAGCCAGCGCCGTCGGGTACAACGTCTTCAGGCAGTACGACTGGCAGTTGATCTTCAGGAACCGGTACATCGCCGCAGGTGTCGCAATGCACGATCGGGATCGGGCAGCCCCAGTAACGCTGACGGCTGATGCCCCAGTCGCGCAGGCGGAATTGAGTGCGTGATTGACCGAGGCTCTTCTTGGTCAGTGCAGCTTCCATGGCGTCGAATGCGCCAGCGAAATCCAGGCCATCGAACTCGCCAGAGTTGATCAGCGTGCCGTGCTCGCCGTAAGCCGCCTGCCATGGCGCGGGTGTTTCATCGCCTGCGCTGGTGCGGACTACGGCCTTGATTGGCAGGTCGTATTTCGAGGCGAACTCGAAGTCACGCTCGTCGTGTGCAGGGACTGCCATTACAGCGCCGTCGCCATAATGCATCAGCACGTAGTTGGCGACCCACACTGGCAGCTTTTCACCGGTCAGTGGGTGCTCGACGAACAGCGAGGTCGGCAGGCCTTTCTTTTCCTGGGTGGCAACGTCGGCTTCGGCGACGCTGCCGCTTTTGCATTCGTTGATGAACGCCTGCAGCTGCGGATCGTTCTGCGCGGCCAGGGTAGCCAGCGGGTGTTCGGCAGCGACGGCGACATACGTCGCGCCCATCAGGGTGTCCGGACGGGTAGTGAAGACTTTCAGTGCACCGGCTTCACCAATGGACGCCTGGTCGTACGGGAACTGCACTTCCATGCCACGGGATTTGCCAATCCAGTTGCGTTGCATGGTTTTGACCTGCTCGGGCCAGCCCGGCAGTTCGTCAAGGCTCTGCAACAGTTCATCCGCGTAAGCGGTGATCTTGAAGTAGTACATCGGGATTTCGCGCTTCTCGATGATCGCGCCCGAACGCCAGCCGCGACCGTCGATGACCTGTTCGTTGGCCAGTACGGTCTGGTCAACCGGGTCCCAGTTCACGGTACCGTTTTTGCGGTAGATCACGCCTTTTTCGAAGAGGCGCGTGAACAGCCACTGTTCCCAGCGATAGTAATCAGGCTTGCAGGTGGTGACTTCCCGGGACCAATCGATCGCCAGGCCCAGGCTTTTCAACTGGGTCTTCATATAGGCGATGTTTTCGTAGGTCCACTTGGCGGGCGCGACATTGTTTTTCATCGCGGCGTTTTCCGCCGGCATGCCAAATGCGTCCCAGCCCATTGGCTGCAGGACATTTTTGCCTTGCATGCGCTGGTAGCGGGCGATCACGTCACCGATGGTGTAGTTGCGCACGTGACCCATATGCAGCTTGCCGCTAGGGTAAGGAAACATCGACAGGCAATAGAACGTCTCCTTGCCTGGCTGTTCACTGACTTCAAAAGACTTTTGCTCGTCCCAGAAGGTTTGGGCGGCGGCTTCGATTTCACGGGGCTGATAGAGTTCGTGCATGGCTACTTTTTACTAAAGATTGGTGACCCTTGACCTCTTCGTTGCATCGCCGAGTCAGGTCGGCACCGCTTGCCGGACAATGGAAACTGCCTGTGCGGTGCTTTCGTGCTCACGCGAGCGGAAGTGGAATTACAGGAAGCGCCGTAGCATACATGAGCGCCGACTATCGAGGGAAACCCTGATTGCGTGGCTCATTGCTCCCAGGGACCTGTTGCGCAGCACCCAGCCGCCGTTTGTCGCAGCAATGCACCGGTTTTGACAGCGGCGCTAAGCTCAATGACGAGGGTATGTTTTATCTTCGATGAGGTGAGCGGATGACAGAGCTGCAGCACACAGCAACAACCCCCGAGCTGTACGAACGTTTGATTAATCGGCTGGGCCTTGCTCTGGAAACGGCAGACATTGCAGTGCGACTGCGTGACGAGTGGCCTGAGGAGCTGGAACTCCGTGGCTTGAGTCGTGCCGAGTTCGATTTGATTGAAGCCTACTTAAACAACGGTGCCGTTGCGGCAGGTGGTGAGGTGAATCCTGATGTAAAAAGCAGTTTCATCGTTTCACGAGAGCCCGTGGGGACGGTATCGATGCCGTCGTATTCAGCCAAGGTCATCTGGCTGAAGGATAAAAAGCGCGCCATGACCCTGGCGAAGTTGAGCCGTCACAACTCAAGCAATTTTTTCAGGCGTTAACCTTCGCAGGCTGCGGGCCTGCATCATAAGCATTGTTGCTTAGCGTCAATCCTTCTAGGCTTCGGGCATCTTCTGGAGATGCCCGATGCCTGTCCGCTATTTTTTCAAAGCGCTTTTTCTCCCTCCCGGTATTTTCTTCGTCCTGTTGCTGCTGGCTTTTTATGTGCGTCGTGCCCGGCCGCGTCTGGCTGCAATATGTTTTGCGACGGGCCTTGGAGGGCTGTGGTTGATGAGCTTGCCTGTGGTCGTAGAGACCGCTGCGCGCAGTATCGAACAAGTACCGCCGATGCCACGCAGCGAGTGGGCAGCCCTTGCGCAGCAGGCGGACGCGATTGTGATTCTCGGCTCGGGCCGCGAGCGTAATGACCCGAGTTGGGGGGCTGACATCCCGACAGGCGTGGCCCTTGAGCGTATGCGCTACGCAGCAAGGCTGGCCAAGGCTTCAGGCCTGCCGATTCTGACGACCGGTGGCTTGCATTACGGCGAGCCGCCGAGTGAGGCGGCCATCATGGCTGAGTCTTTGGAAAACGACTTTGGTGTGCCAGTGCGCTGGCAGGAAGGGTTGAGCCGCACGACCTGGGAAAACGCAACGATGACGGCGGCCATCTTGCAGCCGTTGGGTATCAAGCGGGTGGTGCTTGTAACCCAGGGCTGGCACATGCCGCGCTCGAAATGGAGCTTCGAAAAGGCTGGATTTACGGTGGTTGCCGCCCCCGTCGGTTTTTTGAGTGCCGACAACGCCCGCGTGTTTGGTGGCTGGCTGCCGGAAAGCCGGGCAATCTGGCAGAGCGGGCAGTTGCTCAATGAGGCGGCGGGGTTGCTGGTTTATCCGTGGGTTTATCCATAAGACGAGCCCTGTAGGAGCTGCCGAAGGCTGCGATAGCGGTGCATCAGGGAGAACGCTATCGCAGCCTTCGGCAGCTCCTACAGAGGCTAGTTACACCGTCTTGGAAATCCGGCTCGCTACCAGTGCCCAGCCAATCAGTAGTACGCAAACAATCGCCAATGGCCAGGAGCGCCAGCGCAGGTACGGCGTCAGTTGCTGCATCGGCACAACTTCGCCGTACATCACGCCGCGTTCGAATTGAGGGATGCTGGTGGTGATTTTTCCAAACGGGTCAATCAGCGCGGTAACGCCGTTGTTGGTCGCGCGGATCATCCAGCGGCCAGCCTCCAGCGCGCGCATCTGCGCCATTTGCAAGTGTTGAAGCGGGCCGATGGAGGTGCCGAACCACGTGTCATTACTCACCGTCAGCAGCAATTCGCTTTGCGCTGAAAGCCCGGCAGCAAACTCGGGGTAAACCACTTCATAGCAAATGAATGGCGCGATCCGGTAGCCTTTGGCTTGCAGCATTGCCTGATCGCTCGGACCGCGAGCGAAGTCGGACATAGGCAGGTCAAAAAATGCGATCAGGCCGCGCAGAAGGTCCTGCAAAGGGACGTACTCGCCAAACGGCACCAGCTTTTGCTTCAGGTAAGTGCCTTCGCCCTGACCCACTACGGTGATGGCGTTGTAGTAGTTGTAGCTGCCGCGATCATTGGATTCACGCAGCGGGACGCCGGTAATAAGTGCTGAGCCTCGCTCCGTCGCGAACTGCCCCATCATTTTCAGATAGCCTTCAGCGGAGCTTTTGAGCACCGGTACGGCGGTTTCCGGCCAGATGATCAGGTCGGCCTGTTGCGAGCGGAAAGTCATGTCGCGATACAGCGCCAGTTGCGCGTTGAGCTGTTCGGGGTCCCATTTCATCTGTTGTTCGATGTTGCCCTGCATCGCGACCACTTTCAGCGGCGCACCAGCGGGCGACGTCCAGGCGTAACCTTTCAGCGCCAACGACACAATCCATGGCCCGACCAGAAGAACCAGCGCCGCAGCCAGGAACGACTTGCGCGCCCGCAGCCTTGAAATATTGCACAACAGCGCAGCCGTCAGTGCCAGAGTGAAGGACACCAGCCACATCCCGCCGAGCGGTGCGAGGCCTGCCAGTGGCCCTTCAAGTTGACTGTAACCGGAGTAGAGCCATGGGAAGCCGGTGAGAAACCAGCCGCGGAACGCTTCTTGAACCAGCCACAGGGCTGCAAAAGCGAGTGCGTCGGCTAGCGGGGCTTCGTTGCGGCGGATCCAGCGTGCCCACACCCAGGCGGGCAGGGCAAAGAACCAGGCAATACAGGCGATAAACAGTAGCATCAGGAACCCGGCGAGCAGCACCGATGCGCCGCCGAAGTTATGAATGCTGACATAGATCCAGCTGGTGCCAGCCCCGAACAGGCCAAAGCCAAAGCACCAGCCGCGCCCCAGCGCCTGACGTGGACGCAGGTCGCGCAGACCGAGATAGAACAAGGCCAGCGCGACCAGGGCCAGCGGCCAGATATCGTAGGGGGCTAAAGCGAAGGTGGTAAGCGCGCCAGCCACCACAGCCAGCAGGTTACCGGGCCAGCCGGGGCGGGAGATCCAGCGCATTTACATTCCTTAGAACGGGGTGGCGTTACGAACGTGAAATTGGGCTCAAGCGCAGCAAGTGAATACGACGGCTGTCAGCGTTGAGAATCCGGAAACGGTACGCGCCGATTTCGGTGATTTCATTACGCTTGGGCAGATGCCCGAACGCGCTCATCACCAGACCGCCAACCGTATCGAATTCATCATCAGAGAACTCGCTGTCGAAAAACTCGTTGAAGCTTTCGATGGGCGTGAGCGCCTTGACCAGAAAGTCGCCACTCGGCAGAGGCTTGATGTAGCTGTCTTCCTCAACGTCGTGCTCGTCTTCGATATCGCCGACGATCTGCTCCAGAACGTCTTCGATAGTCACCAGCCCGGCCACGCCGCCGTATTCGTCGATGACGATGGCCATGTGGTTGTGGTTGGCGCGAAACTCACGCAGCAGTACGTTCAGGCGCTTGGATTCGGGCACGAATGTAGCAGGGCGCAGCAAGTTCTTGATGTCGCCTTCGCCGCCATCCTCCTTGAGGATCAGTGGCAGTAGATCCTTGGCCAGCAATACGCCGAGCACGTCGTCATGGCTTTCGCCAATGACAGGGTAGCGCGAGTGCGCGGCGTCGATGACTGCCGGGAGAAACTCCCGTGGCGTCTGGCTGGCCTTAATGCTGATCATCTGCGAGCGCGGCACCATGATGTCGCGCACTTGCAGATCAGCTACCTGAATGGCGCCTTCGACGATGGCCAGCGCTTCGCTGTCCAGCAGCTTGTTCTGGTGGGCTTCGCGCAGCAGCTCAAGGAGCTCCTGGCGGTTTTTCGGCTCATGGGCAAAAGCTTGGGTGAGCTTACCCAGCCATGACTTTTGCCCGTTGCTCGATCGATCTTCGCTCATAGCCCTTACTCGTTGTCCTTGCTTGGTATTGCTGAATGTGGAGGTTCGTCGTGTTCGTCGTCTGCATAGGGATCGGGATAGCCCAACTCTCCAAGCAACGTTCGTTCCAGCGCTTCCATTTCCTCGGCTTCGTCATCGTCTATGTGGTCGTAACCCAACAGATGCAGACAACCGTGAATGACCATGTGCGCCCAATGTGCGTCAATCGCCTTGCCTTGTTCCTGTGCTTCCCGGGCGATTACCGGCACGCAGATGACCAGGTCACCGAGCAGCGGTATATCCAGCATATCGTCGGGCACGTCAGCAGGGAACGACAGGACATTAGTCGCGTAATCCTTGTGGCGCCATGTGTGATTGAGCTCGCGGCCTTCGGTTTCATCCACCAGCCGGATGGTCAATTCGGAGTCGGCACTGCGCTGGCGTAAGCCCATTTCGCACCAAAGGCGGAACTGGGCTTCGCTTGGGACAGTTGCTTCACTCGCCAGTTGCAAGTCCAGCTCAAGCATCGCGGCGGTATTCCCGTGAGGAATTAGTCGTCGCTGGCGGCGCGTCGCTGTTGCGGTCTTCGAAGCGCTCGTAGGCTTCGACGATGCGCTGCACCAGTGGGTGACGGACCACGTCCTTGGGCTTGAAGTGCGTGAAGCTGATGCCCGGCACATCCTTGAGCACGTCGATGACATGCGTCAGGCCAGACTTCGTGCCCTTGGGCAGGTCGACCTGAGTGATGTCGCCGGTAATCACGGCTGTGGAGCCGAAGCCGATCCGGGTCAGAAACATCTTCATCTGCTCGACCGTGGTGTTCTGGCTTTCGTCGAGGATAATGAAGCTGTTATTGAGCGTACGCCCGCGCATGTAGGCCAGCGGTGCGACTTCAATAACCTGCTTTTCGATCAGCTTGGCGACGTATTCGAAGCCCAGCATTTCGTAAAGCGCGTCATACAGCGGGCGCAGGTAAGGGTCGATTTTCTGTGCCAGATCACCCGGCAGGAAGCCGAGCTTTTCGCCCGCTTCAACGGCCGGTCGCACCAACAGGATGCGTCGAATCTGCTCACGCTCCAGCGCATCCACCGCACAGGCCACGGCAAGATAGGTCTTGCCGGTCCCGGCTGGGCCGATACCGAAGTTGATGTCGTTGCCGAGGATTTCTTTGACGTAACGCTGCTGATTCAAGCCACGCGGGCGAATCATGCCTTTTTTGGTACGCAGGGCCACGCCTGGGTCGGCAGCCGGATGGTTATCCAGCTCTTCCACGCCGGATTCCTGCAGGAACAGGTGGACCATGTCAGGCGACAGTTCGGAGCTTTTGGCTTCCCGATACAGGCGGCGCAACAGGTTTTCGGCTGAGGTGGTTTGCTTGGGTTCGCCAATCAGCTCGAACTGATTGCCGCGATTGCGGATCTCGATATTCAGGCGCTGTTCGATGAGACGCAGGTTCTCGTCGAGTTGCCCGCAGAGATTTGCGAAGCGATAGGCCTCGAAAGGTTCGAGGGTAAAACGATGTGGTTCGACTTGTACGTTCAAGGTCGTTTTTAGCTGCCCTGCAATTTAGGTGATACGAAGGATAAACCCTGTGACCAGTGTGCGAAAGCTTTGACTTGAGAAAGGTTGCGCAACGTCATGAGGAGCGCAAAACCCGTGGGAGCGGATTCATCCGCGAAGGGGCGGTACGTCCGACTAATCATTGCCGGACAGAATGCCTTCGCGAATGAGTTCGCTCCCACAGAATTCATTCCAGCAATACGCTCACAGTCAATTCAGCAACGACCCACGCAACGAGTGCGGCTGGGCGTCGTCGATGTGTACGTCGGCAAACTGGCCGATCAGCTTGGGGTTGTCGCAGCGGAAATTGACAATCCGGTTGTTCTCGGTACGGCCCTGCAGTTCGCCCGGGTCTTTTTTCGAGTAGTCGGTCACCAGGATGCGCTGGGTGCTGCCGACCATTTGTCGGCTGATCTCGAAGCCCTGCTGGTTCAGGCGGTGCTGCAAGGCGGCTAAACGCTCTTTTTTCAGCGCTTCGGGCGTTTCATCTGTCAGATCCGCTGCCGGAGTGCCGGGGCGCGGGCTGTAGATGAAGGAAAACGAGAAGTCAAAGCCGACGTCGGCGATGAGCTTCATGGTGTTTTCATGGTCTTTTTCAGTTTCGCCCGGGAAGCCGACGATGAAGTCCGAACTGATGCTGATCCCTGGCACGGCAGCCTTGAGTTTGCGGATTCTGGACTTGTATTCAAGCGTAGTGTGGTTGCGTTTCATGGCGGCCAGAATGCGGTCCGACCCCGACTGCACCGGCAAGTGCAGGTGCTTGACTAGCTCCGGCACTTCGGCGTGGGCCTGGATCAGGCTGTCAGAGAACTCCAGCGGGTGCGAGGTGGTGTAGCGAATGCGGTCGATACCATCCACCGCAGCGACAACCCGGATCAGATCGGCCAGGTCGGCGGCGCGTCCATCATGGGTGGTGCCGCGATAACCGTTGACGTTCTGCCCGAGCAGGGTCACTTCGCGCACACCGTTTTCGGCCAGGTGAATGACCTCGGCGATCACGTCATCGAAAGGCCGGCTGACCTCTTCGCCCCGGGTATAGGGCACAACACAGAACGTGCAGTATTTGCTGCAGCCTTCCATCACGGACACGTAGGCACTCGGGCCATCGACGCGAGGCTCGGGCAAATGGTCGAACTTTTCGATTTCCGGGAAAGAAACGTCGACCTGCGGCAGGCGCGTAAAGCGGGCTGCGTCGATCATTTCCGGCAGGCGGTGCAGGGTTTGCGGGCCAAACACCACGTCCACGTAGGGCGCGCGATCACGAATGGCCGCGCCTTCCTGGCTGGCGACGCAACCGCCAACGGCGATCACCATCTCTGGGTTGGCCAGTTTCAGCTCGCGCCAGCGACCCAACTGAGAGTAAACCCGGTCTTGGGCGCGCTCGCGGATTGAACAGGTGTTGAGCAGGATGACGTCGGCATCTTCCGCACGAGCGGTGACTTCCAGGGCCTGATGTTCGCCCAGCAGATCGACCATGCGCGAGCTGTCGTACTCGTTCATCTGGCAACCGTGGGTTTCGATATAAAGCTTCTTGGCCATGCGTCCGTCATCAGGTGGTTCAAAGAACCGCGCATTATAGTGGTGACGGTCTCTGCTTCCTAGCGTCCTCTACCGAACGGGCATGCTATAGTTCGCGCCCTCTTTTATGTCCCCGATTCTTACCCGCCCTTTATGACCAAACGCGAAGCTCCAATCTACAAAGTGATTTTCCTCAATCAAGGCCAGGTGTTCGAGATGTACGCCAAGCAGATCTATCAAAGTGATCTGTGGGGTTTCCTTGAAGTTGAGGAATTCGTCTTTGGCGAGCGCACGACGGTTGTGGTGGATCCCAGCGAAGAAAAGCTCAAGGCGCAGTTCGAAGGCGTAGTGCGCAGCTTTGTGCCCATGCATTCGATTGTGCGTATCGACGAAGTCGAGCGAATCGGCACGCCGAAGATCAGCGAAGCCCGTGGCACCAGCAACGTGATGCCGTTTCCGATGCCGATGCCGGATAAGTAACGCAGAAAGGATGAATGACGAAGCTGCCGTAATATCTACGGCAGCGGAGCAAACGGCGTGCGCCCTTCAGCCGTCTGCAATTCCAGCAGATACTTGCGGAAGATCTGGCCCAGCACCTGAGTGGCGACTTCAAGCTCGTCGCGCTGCATGTGCTCGGAGACTTCATCGGCGGCGTCCAGTGCGTCTTCGGAGCCGTTCACCGAGGCCATCTTCAGGACGATATACGCCTGAATATTATTGGCCTGCACACCTTCACCCTTCGAGAACATCAGGCCGAGCTGGTACTGCGCCTGCGCGTGACCCTGCAGCGAAGCCTGCTCGAAATAACCCAGTGCTTTGGGCAAGTCACGTGGTGCGTGTTTACCGTCGTAGTAAAACTCGCCCAACTCGTATTGTGCCTGTGCATCCCCGGACTGCGCGGCCTGCTGACACGCGGAAAGCGCTGCTGGCAGGTTGTCTGGCTGGGTATTTAGAGTGCAACGACCCACCGCTGGGATTAACAACGAGTTGCCGCCTGCATTCGCCAGCAGGGGATGAATAAGCAACAGGCAGCCCAATGCAAGGGTGCGGCCGGTGCGGTTCATGGGAATCGACTTACCTCTGAAAAAGGTGCGGGCGGGCCCGTCCAGCTAAACGTGCTGGCTGCGCATTATGAAATAAGCGAGGCCAACCTTACAAAGTCTTTACTGTTTTTCTGCTGCGCGGGGCTGAAAAGCCCGGTTTTGCGGGGGGGACGACACAACTAAATCCTGTGGGAGCGAATTCATTCGCGAAGGCGCCGGCACATCCGACAGAAAATCATCGTTTGTAAACCACCTTCGCGAATGAATTTGCCCCCACAGTTGGTCATGTGCTGCCCTTATTTCAACGCAGCAAATGCCTTCTCGGCGGCATCCAGCGTCAGCTTCAACTCTTCATCGCCATGGGCAATGGACGTGAAACCTGCTTCGAATGCGCTCGGAGCCAGGTAAACGCCGCCCTCAAGCATCAGGTGGAAGAAGCGCTTGAAGCGATCAGCGTCGCTGGTCATGACGTCATTGAAGGTCACAATTTCCTTGGCTTCGCTGAAATACAGACCAAACATGCCGCCCGCCTGGGTGGTCACGAAGGGGATGCCCGCTGCATCAGCGCGTTGTTGCAGGCCTTCGAGCAGGCGGCGAGTAAAGTCGCTGAGTTCGTCGTGGAAGCCCGGGCGGCTGATCAGGCGCAAGGTGGTCAACCCGGCCGCCATGGCCAATGGGTTACCCGAGAGCGTGCCTGCCTGATAAACCGGCCCGAGTGGCGCGATGTGAGACATGATTTCGCGTTTGCCGCCGAAGCAGCCAACCGGCATGCCGCCGCCAATGATCTTGCCGAAGGTGCTCAGGTCCGGTGTCACGCCGTAGTAAGCCTGCGCGCCGCCAAGGGCTACCCGGAAACCGGTCATGACTTCGTCAAAAATCAGCACCACGCCATGTTCATCGCACAGTGCACGCAAACCTTGCAGGTAGCCCGGGGCAGGTGGAACGCAGTTCATGTTGCCTGCAACCGGCTCAACGATGATGCACGCAACTTCCTGGCCCACTTCTGCCAGCAATTCTTTAACGGCGTTCAGATCGTTAAACGGTACGGTCAGCGTGTGTTTGGCGAATGCGGCGGGTACGCCCGGTGAGCTCGGTACGCCCAGGGTCAGTGCGCCGGAACCGGCCTTGACCAACAGGCTGTCAGAGT
This sequence comes from Pseudomonas viridiflava, assembly GCF_900602065.1. GTDB lineage: Bacteria > Pseudomonadota > Gammaproteobacteria > Pseudomonadales > Pseudomonadaceae > Aquipseudomonas. The sequence continues at coordinate 176,469 of NZ_UWFN01000091.1, forward strand.
GACCGTGATAGCAGCCTTCGAACTTGATGATGCTGTCGCGGCCGGTGAAGCCACGGGCCAGACGAATGGCGCTCATGGTTGCCTCAGTGCCCGAGCTGACCATGCGGACCATTTCCATCGACGGAACGATCGAGCAGACCAGATCGGCCATCTCGGTTTCCATGGCAGTGGGCGCGCCGTAGGACAGACCGTGTTCCAGTTGGCTACGCACGGCATCCAGCACTTCCGGGTGGCTATGGCCGAGGATCATCGGTCCCCACGAACCCACGTAGTCGACATAGCGCTTGTCATCTTCGTCGGTGACATAGGCACCGGCCGCATGCTTGAAGAACAACGGTGTGCCGCCGACGCTCTTGAATGCACGTACAGGCGAGTTAACGCCACCGGGAATATGTTTTTGAGCATTGGCGAACAGGGTTTCAGAACGGGACATGAGTAGGTCTCTGACTTAATCGAAATAGGGCCGGGCGCGTCAGGCTCTGTTGAGCAATGCATTGAAGGCGCGGGCGCGGCGAGTGACTTCCTGGGTGTTTTCTGCGCCGAACAGGCCGTGCACCACGGCCAGCAGGTCGGCGCCGTGCTCAACCAGTTGCGGAGCGTTTTCCAGGGTAACGCCACCGATGACAGCAATCGGCATGTTGAAGCGGGCGCGAGCGTGGGTCAGCACGTCCAGCTCGATGGCAGGAGCGTCAGGCTTGGTCGTGGAGTTGAAAAAGCGTCCGAAGGCAATGTAAGTGGCGCCATCTGCTTTCGCCTTTTCGGCCATTTCCAGGCTGCCGTGACACGTGGCGCCAACAATTGCCTTGTGCCCGAGCAGCGCGCGGGCATCAGTGAGCGAGCCGTCAGTCTGGCCCATGTGCACACCTACATCCAGACGCGCAGCCAGGTCAGCATCATCGTTGATGATCAGATGGGTCTTGTACTGCTGGCACAGCTTTAGCAGGGCCGTGGCTTCACGCAGGCGTCTGGATTCATCGCCAGACTTGTCACGGTATTGCAGCAGAGTGACACCGCCATCAAGGGCGGCCTCGACGTAAGACAGGAATTTGCCAGCCAACAGGCGACTGTCGGTGACGGCATACAAGCCACGTAGTTTCATAGATAGAGCCTCATCACGTGGCGTTACGAACAGAAATCCAGGGGCAGGCGCCGGGGAACGAATTGTCCTTTGCCCAGCTGTTCAGCATCGCGCAGCGTGCGCCAAGTGTAGTCCAGAGCGGTCTGCACAGCGCTGACCAGGTTTTCGCCTTGCGCCAGACGACCTGCCAGAGCGCTGGCCAGTGTGCAGCCAGAGCCGTGATAACTGCCGGGGAGGCGCTGACAGATAAAGGTGCGTGTTTCACCGCCACGGCTATATAAACGGTTGTGGACCTCCACCTCGTCACCATGCCCGCCGGTGATCAGCAGGTGTTCGCAGAATGGCAGCAGTTTTTCAGCACATTCGTCAGCCGTGCCTTCCGGTAATTCGGCCAGAATACGGGCTTCCGGCAGATTCGGCGTCGCGATGGTAGCCAGCGGCAGCAAGCGTTCACGCATGGCATAGCCGACTTCATCCTTGCCCAGACGCCCACCACCGCCAGCGCGCAGCACTGGATCGCAGACCATCGGCAGGTGCGGGTTCGCTTCAAGCAGCCCCACGACGGTGTCGACCATTTCCAGAGAGCCGAGCATCCCTAGCTTTACCGCCGCCACGGTCGAGTCGTTGAGTACTGCATTGGCTTGCGCCAGTACCCACTCGCGATCCAGCACCCTGAAGTCAGTGACATTCACAGTGTCTTGTATGGTCAGTGCGGTAACTGCCGGGGCCGCATGGCAACCCTGGGCGAGCAATGCTTCGATATCTGCTTGCAGACCGGCACCACCACTTGGATCGTGACCGGACAGGCAGAGGACAACAGGGCGGGAGCTATAGATATTCATGGTGCGCGAGCTTACCACTAAACTTTTTTTGGCACCGCTCAGCAGGCTCGGAATTTTCATACAGCCGATAGAGATTCTGGGCAGATATTCAGGCGATGAATTTAGTTCATAAATTCACGGTCTGTCTGTAAGTGTTGATTTAGAGCCTTTTAAACGATTTTAGAAAATAGTGCATCAGACCTTTTGGCAGCTATGCTTTAGAGCGTTGGCATGAAATAGTGATGGCACGAACCCGGTACGGCTGTGTGAAGTGAGCGAGCCTGTGTAAACAGGTCCACATTGAGATAGTTGTTTCAGGCTGTCTGGAGCTACTCCAAAAAAATCAGGAACCGCAGAACGCGTCGCTCCAATGGAAGGGGGCTAGCGACGTCAACTGACGGATCTATCCGGGGCTTTATGCGCTATTTGTTGATCATGCTGGTCGCCTTGTTGTCGCAGCTAGCCAGTGCCGTCGATTTTGACGAGAGCACTCGCAGCCTTGCGTTGGGCCGAGCAGTTCAGGTGTTTGAAGATGTCAGCGGCGAGGCGACGATCAGTGATGTCAGCTCGGCGGCGATGTCGGCCAGCTTCCGCAACCTCGACAGCGACACCCTGAACGCAGGCTTTTCCAACTCTGCCTTTTGGCTCAGGGTTGATTTGCGCTATTTACCCAGAGACGTCACCGCTCACCGTGACTGGATGGTGGAACTGGCCTATCCGCCCATGGATTACGTGGATTTCTATCTACCTGATGCTCTCGGCACTCAGCACCTTGCCTGGCAAACGGGGGACATGCTGCCGTTCTCCAGCCGACAGATCAAACAGGCCAATTACCTGTTCGAGGTCAGCCTGGAGCCCGGCCAAAGCAAGACCATTTACTTGCGCGTGAAAAGCGCTGGCTCGATCCAGGTCCCGTTGAGCCTGTGGGACAGCAGTGCCTATCTGGAGGAGCAACCGCCGCGCATGTACGTGCTGGGCGTGTTGTATGGCGTACTTCTGGTGATGCTGATTTACAACCTGTGCATCTATCTTGGTGTGCGTGACGTCAGCTACCTGTACTACGTTCTCTACATCGCACCTCTTGGGCTTTATCAACTGGCGCTTAACGGCATTGGCGTCGAGTTTCTGTGGCCAGAGAGTCCCTGGCTCGCCAATGTCGCGCCCTTGTTCCTGCTGATGATGTCGGTTCTGTTCGCTTGCCAGTTTGCCCGCTCTTTCCTGCAGACAAAAAGCATCGGAGCCTGGATTGATCATTCACTTGTGCTGGTAATGGCAGCTGCTGGCGTGGTGATGTTGCTGAGCTTGTCGCCTAACCTCAATCTGGCGTTTCGCTTGTACGGTGGGTTGATGCTGGTATTTACCGCGATGATCTTTGTCGCGGGTATCACTGCGATGTGTCATGGGGTACGCGAGGCCCGGTATTTTGTCCTTGCCTGGACTGCGTTTTTGCTGGGCAGTGTGATTCACGTCGGCATGTTGTCGGGCTACTTGCCGCACACGTTCTTCACCATGTACGCCAATCAGATCGGCTCAGCCATGGAAGCGGCCCTTGTTTCCATGGCATTGGCTGTTCGGATCAACCAAAGCCGTGAGGAGCATGCGCAGATCATGCGTCAGGCCGGGGAAAATCTGGAGCGGGCCAACCAGGCACTGGCGGCAAGCAACCGGCTCAAGGACGAGTTTCTCGCCACCCTCACTCATGAGTTGCGCACTCCCATGAACGGCGTGATCGGCTCGTTGGAGCTGATGCAAACCGTAGACCTGAACCCTGAGCTTGCCTCTTACCATCAGACGGCCGCCAGTTCTGCACAGGACATGATGGGGATGGTGAACGGCATTCTGACCCTCACGGAGTTGCAGGCCGGGCGGCTGCACGTCGTGCCTGAACCGTTCGACTTACGCTGCCTCATCATGGCACTCAAGGGGCACTACAACGCAGCCGCGCGGAGCAAAGGGCTCAGGCTGGTCGTCGATTGGGTTGAGCCACTGCGAAGTGACCTGGTGGGGGATGTATACAAGCTGCGCCAATGTCTGGAATGCCTGTTGGACAACGCCATCAAGTTCACTCAGTCCGGCTCGGTCAGAATTCGCGTTCAGGCGCTGGGGCACAATGAGGAACAGGTTCAACTGCTGATCGAGATAATCGACAGCGGCATAGGCTTTACCCGACTGGACGAGTCAACGCTCTATCAGCACTTCTTTCAAGTAGATGGCTCTTTGACTCGCCAATATGGTGGGCTGGGCATCGGCCTGGCGATTTGTCGGCAGTTGATTGAGTTGCAGGGCGGACGACTTAGCCACCACTCTGCACCCGGCGAGGGCAGTTGCTTTGCGCTTAAAGTGAAGTTCGGCGTTTCAGCGCAAACGTCGGCGCTCGCTGAACGGCCTGTAAGGCTGCGCAGTGATCATTGAGCAAGCAAGGCAAAAGCGCCGCAAATTCGTCGTATATGGCGCTTTTTAATGGGCTGAGTGCGTGATTCACTTCGTGTCTGGCTGTGTTTGAAGCGCGCCCGACAGAGAGGAAATCGCCATGAACCTGCATCAGTTCGCCGAAACCCACGAAGTCACCAATCAACCGCCCACGCTCGATGGCGCCAACCTCTACCGTCTGGATCTGCCATTGCAACAGTGGTCGGAGCGCTTCGGTGCGGGTTGGGCTGAGGCGCAAATTGATGCTTACGGTGCATTGGCGGGTGGCCCTCTGATGGGAGCCGGTTTTCTTGCCAATCAAAATAAACCGGTGTTCGCCAGTCATGACCGGTATGGGCACCGCATCGACCTGGTGGAGTTTCACCCCGCTTATCACCAACTGATGCGTACGGCGGTTGAACACGGTATTCCGTCATTGCCGTGGACTGACCCTCAGCCCGGTGCTCACGTAGCGCGCGCGGCCATGAGCTACCTGCACAGCCAGGCCGAAGCCGGTAGCGGATGCCCATTGACCATGACCTTTGCCAGTGTGCCTGCGTTGAACTTGCAGCCGGGGCTGGCCGAGCAGTGGCTACCGAAGATCCTCGCCCGTGAATATGACCCACGAAATATCGGCATGGCACACAAGGCGGGTGTGACGATTGGCATGGCCATGACCGAAAAGCAGGGCGGTACCGATGTTCGGGCCAACACCACCCGGGCTTATCCTATCGGTGCTTCGGGTCCGGGGCAGGCTTATGAACTGGTCGGACACAAGTGGTTCTGTTCGGCGCCGATGTGCGATGCGTTCCTGACGCTGGCGCAGACCGACAAGGGGCTGACCTGTTTCCTGCTGCCGCGCCATCGCCCGGACGACACCCGTAACGAGTTTTACATACAGCGATTGAAGAACAAGCTGGGCAATTGGTCCAACGCTTCCAGCGAAGTCGAGTTTCGCGGCGCACTCGCCTGGATGATCGGTGAAGAGGGGCGTGGCGTGCCGACGATCATCGAAATGGTTGCCATGACTCGCTTTGACTGCATGGTCGGCTCCAGCGCCCTGATGCGTCAGGCCTTGAGCCAGGCCGCGCATCATTGCGCTCATCGCAGTGTTGGCGGACGGGTGTTGGCTGACCAGCCACTCATGCAGAACGTTCTGGCTGATCTGGCACTGGAGAGCGAAGCGGCGCTGGCCCTGAGCATGCGGATGGGGCGCGCGCTGGACCATCTGGATGATCCGCACGAGGCGCGTTTTGCCCGACTGGTCACGGCAGTGGGCAAGTACTGGATCTGCAAACGGGCGCCGGCCATGATTAACGAGGCCGCTGAATGCATGGGTGGCGCGGGTTATGTAGAGGACAGCATCCTGCCGCGGCTGTATCGCGAAGCACCCGTCAACTCTACGTGGGAAGGCTCCGGCAACGTGCAGTGTCTGGACGTGTTGCGCGCATTGTCCAAAGAGCCGGGCGTGCTCGATACCTTGTTTGCCGAGTTGGGTGATGGCCATGGCGATCAGGATCTGGCCGTACAGATCGACGGCCTGAAAGCCGCCTTCCGAGATACCAGCGATATCCAGTACCGCGCCCGGCAATTGACTGAGGACATCGCGCTGGCTCTGCAGGCCAAGTTACTGCTTGAGGCAGGTAATGCGGCGGTCAGCGACGCGTTTATCGCCAGTCGTCTGGCTTCTCGAAGCTCGGTTTACGGCACCTTGCCAAGAGGTGTTGATGTGCAGGCGCTGGTTGCGCGGTCTACCCCGATGGTTGGGTGAGGCGCATAACCCGCCGGGATTGCCTGGATCCTTGTGGGAGCGAGGCTTGCCCGCGATACAGGCGCTGCGGTGTATCAGATAGAACAAGTCGCCCATATCGCGGGCAAGCCTCGCTCCCACAGAGACCGGCTTTAGCCGGGAGGGGGTAGGTACAGTCACTCTATGTGTGTCGTCCGATAGGTCTGTTTCCGCCAGAATATTGCCCTCCCGGCTAAAGCCGGTCATACGACAAGTCCGCAAGCTTGATCTTGCATACATCGCCACTAGTGCCTTCCCTTCACGATGCAGGCAAGATGGGCCACTGCAAGATCAGAAGGATACCTATCGTGACTGAAACCTTTATCGTCGTCGAAACGCCCGAACAAGCCGTGGATCGCCTTGCTGAACTTCATGAACGCGCGACCAGTGCGTTGAGTAAGGCTCTCAAACAGTATCTGAAAGACCGGATCGAGCCTGATGCCGATCAGCGTGCGCTGTTCCGCTATCCAGAATTACGCCTGACTTATCACTGCCAGGGCGAAGTGCCGCTGACCACCCGCGCTTACGCCAAGGTGCAGTTGCCCGGCAACTACAGCGTGACCGTGACCCACCCGGCCGCCTTCCGCAAATACCTGCTCGAACAACTCGGGCCGTTGATGAATGACTTCACGATTACCGTGGAAGTTGGCGTCAGTGAGCAAAACATTCCATATCCCTATGTGGTTGAGCAGGGCGACGAACTGGCCGGTTCTGGCGTAACGGCTGCAGCGCTGGCGCGGGTTTTCCCCAGCACTGACTTGTCCGCTGCCACTGACGGTATTGCGGACGGCCTGTACGACTGGGCCAACACTGATCCACTGCCGCTGGCCTTGTTCGATGCGGCCCGGGTGGATTTTTCGTTGCGTCGTCTGGTGCATTACACCGGTAGCGACTGGCGCCATGTTCAGCCCTGGATCCTGCTGACCAACTATCACCGCTACGTTGACCAGTTCATCGTTCACGGTCTGGAAAAGCTGCGCGAAGACCCGCGCTTTGTGCGCATGGTGTTGCCAGGTAACGTCATCGTCGAAAAGAGCATGGATCACGGTGAAGCGCAGGCCATTGTCGCCAGCGTGGTCTGGCATCGTTATCAGATGCCGGCTTATCACTTGATCGCCGAAGACGGTCATGGTGTGACGCTGGTCAACATCGGTGTGGGCCCGTCCAACGCCAAGAACATCACCGATCACCTTGCGGTATTGCGTCCGCATTGCTGGTTGATGATTGGTCACTGCGGCGGCCTTCGCCAGTCCCAGACCATCGGCGATTACGTGCTGGCTCACGCTTACATGCGTCGCGACGGTATTCTCGATCGCGTCCTGCCACCTCATATTCCGATCCCGGCCCTGGCCGAAGTGCAGTTGGCTCTTCAGGAGTCTGCGGCGCAAATCACCGGCGAGCGTGGCGATGACCTGAAAAAACGCCTGCGCACCGGTACGGTTCTGACTTATGACGACCGTAACTGGGAATTGCGCTGGGCGCAGGAGCGGCCGCTGATCAACCTGTCCCGTGCGGTTGCCGTGGACATGGAAAGCGGCACCATCGCCGCTCAGGGTTATCGCTTGCGGGTTCCGTACGGCACGTTGCTCTGCGTCTCGGACAAACCGCTGCACAGTGAAATCAAACTGCCTGGCTCTGCCAACGCGTTCTACGAACGTGCGGTCAGCCAGCATTTGAAGATCGGAATCGCCGCGCTGGACCTGATGCGTACTCAGCTCAACTCGCTGCACTCACGCAAATTGCGCAGTTTTGATGAGCCGCCGTTCCGTTGATTAATTAGGTGATGAACGAAAGGGCCATTAAAGTGGCCCTTTCTGTTTTCCGAATACCGAAACTTTCATGCCCCGTACCCAGCGTCCTCCTGCTCGTCGCCCATCACCTGCCAATGCCGGTGCAAACCGCCGTGTCGCCAAGGCGCCGCCTGCCGAGCCAAAACTGATCCTGTTCAACAAGCCATTCGACGTTCTGACCCAGTTCAGTGATGGTGAAGGGCGAGCGACACTCAAGGATTTCATCGAGATCCCTGGCATCTATCCGGCTGGACGACTGGATCGGGACAGCGAAGGTTTGTTGCTGCTGACCAATGACGGCCAGCTTCAGGCACGTATCGCCGATCCGAAACACAAATTGCCCAAGACCTACTGGGTGCAGGTCGAAGGCGAGCCTAGTGCCGAACAGTTGCAGCAATTGCGTGACGGCGTACAGCTCAATGATGGCCCGACCTTGCCCGCTCAGGCACGGCAACTGGATGAACCACAACTCTGGCCGCGCGACCCACCGGTGCGCTTTCGTAAAAGTGTGCCGACCAGTTGGCTGGAGTTGATCATCAAGGAAGGCCGCAACCGACAGGTTCGGCGCATGACCGCTGCGGTAGGTCTGCCGACGTTAAGGCTGGTCCGGGTGAGGATTGGCGACTGGACAATCGAAGGCCTGGATCAGGGGCAATGGCGGGAAGTGCCTGCGAAATTGTGAGCGGGTCTAGACCTTGTGGGAGCAGAGCTTGCTCGCGATGCAGGCAACGCGGTCTATAGTGAATCGCGTGCAGCCCTATCGCGAGCAAGCTCTGCTCCCACATGAAATTGCTTTAGCTCTCAAGATAAGCAATCACAACGGTCTTGATCACGAATGCCATGATTCCCAGGCCCAGCACGAAGAACAGAATAAGGGTGCCAAACCGTCCGGCTTTGGATTTTTTCGCCAGGTCCCAGACGATGAAACCCATGAAGCCGACCAGCAGGGTGATGAGGATCGTCATCATCCATTGTTCGAAAACTTCAGGCTCCATGACTTATCTCCAGACCATCAGTTGCGCAGGTGTACCAGGGGCAGTTCGGTGCTGGCCAGAACCTGATTGAGCACAAAGCTCGACTTCACGCTGGTCACACCGTCGATGCGGGTAAGGTGCCCTAATAGCAATTTCTGGTAGTGATCCATGTCAGCCACCACCACTTTCAACTGATAGTCTGCATCCATACCGGTCACCAGGCTGCATTCGAGCACTTGTGGCAGGTTGCGAATTTGCGCCTCGAAGTTCTCGAAGCGGTCTGGCGTATGTCGATCCATGCCAATCAGCACATAGGCCGTCAGGTTCAGGCCGAGTTTCTTTCGGTCCAGCAGTGCAACCTGCCTGACGATATAACCGTCGTCTTCCAGTTGTTTGACGCGTCGTGAGCAGGGCGAAGGGGACAGACCGATGCGTTCAGCCAGTTCCTGATTGGAGATGCGCGCGTCGCGCTGCAATTCCGCCAAAATACTCAGGTCATATCTGTCGAGTTTGCTCACGAGGTTCACCTTCCTAGGTTCGATTGCGCTGAATTATTCATCCGAAGCTAAAAATTGCGCAAGTAATGTTTTATCCAGCAACATTAGCAATCCTGTGCTGATGCCTCAGGCCTATTCTTTTAAACAGAATCACTGCCCGGACATAGCGTCCAGCGCGGCTCGCCCAATCAGGCCAGCTGCGGCCTCCAGCCCCAAAGGGTTGGCACGGCCCCCGGGCTACATACTGTCCAGAAGACGGCATGAGGTGAGCCGACGCCACAAGCGTTGAGCCAGGACGAAATTCCCGAAGGGGGGCCGCAAGGTCCCCCTTTTCTTTGTGCACCGTTTTAACGGTCATCTCCTTTGTGCTCAGAGGTGTTCGCCGCTAGTAGCGTCCTGATAGCATGCGGCGAACGGCGCATCAATAATGCAGTCTTAACCACATACATCCGGCGCCCCTGTGAGGAAAGCATGAAATCGCGTATCTGGCATTTGGCAGGCTTGAGCCTGTTATGTGTAAGCATCAGTACCCAGGCTTTGGCCGGGGATGACGCACCACGTGATCAGATCCGTGGCAGCTCGGGTGGGCAGCAGCGCGAGCAACCCAATGCTTCGCAACAACTGCAAAACCAGCAGCGCCAGAATCAGCAACAGATTCAGCAGCAGCGTGATCAACAACGCGGCGTCGAGCGTCAGCAGGATCAGCAGATTCGTAATGCTGATCGCCAACAACAGCAGCAGATTCAACAACAGCAAAACCAGCAACGGCAGGTCGAGCGTCAACAGCAGCAACAGATTCGTGACGTTGACCGCCAGCAACAGCAGCAGATACAGCAACAACAAATTCAGCAGCGTCAGGCCGAACGGCAGCAACAGCAGCAAATCCAGCAGCAACAGATTCAACAGCGGCAGATAGATCGTCAGCAACTGGATCAGCGCCAGAACAATCTGCCGATTCAGAGTGGCCCAGGTGAGGCGCGTCAGACTCAGCCGCCGCGCCAAGGCTACTATCAGGACAATGGTTATCGCGGCAGCCGGGGCGACAACCGCCCGAACGATCACTGGACCGGTCGCCCGGATGGTCACGGCAATGGCTGGGGCCCTGGCCCGCAATATCGTCCGGGGCATGTCATCGATCGAGTCCCGGGTAACTACTCGCGCGTTCCGTACCGTGGGCTGGATTACTTTTACTCAGATGGCTATTGGTATCGCCCACAAGGCCCACGCTACGTGATTGTCACGCCGCCATATGGGGTACGGGTGCGCAGCTTGCCTGCTTATTCTCAGGAAGTCTGGATGGGCAGCTCGCTGTACTTCGTGGCGGCAGGAACCTACTACACCTATCAGAACGACACGCAGGATTACGTGGTGGCCTATCCGCCGCAAAACGTCGAGCCTGTTTATACGCCACAAATGCCTGCATCCAGCCCGTATGACCCGATTGCGTACCCGAACAATGGCCAGAATGCTGAGCAGGTCGCGCAGGACAAGTACGATTGTTATCGCTGGTCGGTAGAGCAGAGCAGCTTCGACCCAAATGACCCGAATTCGCCCAATGCCCCGGCGATGATCCAGGTCTACCGTCGTTCCATGGTGGCTTGCCTGATGGGACGCGGCTATACCATCAACTGACGCAGCAACTGAGTCAGACGGTTGCGGGTCGCACGACTTCCTGCGGGTCGGCGTGCACCAGCACTTCGGCCTTCGGGTATTCGCTGTTGATTGCGGCCTCAACCTGATCGCATAGGGCATGCGCGACCGACAAGGTCAGGCTGCCGGGCAACTCCAGGTGTAATTGCACGAACCAGTGGTTGCCGGAAATACGGGTGCGCAAGTCATGCGCACCGAGCACGCCGGGCACGCTGCACGCCAGTTCGAGCATGCGGGCGCTGACATCCACGGGCAATTCCTCGTCCATCAGCACCGAAATGGTTTCCCGAGCGATCTGGAACGCGCTCCACAGGATGTACAGGGAAATGCCCAGGCCGAACCAGGCGTCCAGCTGCTGCCAGCCAAACCACGCCAGAACCAGCGCCAGCAGGATGCCCATGTTCAGCAACATATCTGAGCGGTAGTGCAACGAGTCGGCGCGAATCGCGGCTGAGCCGGTTTCCTTGATCACCTTGTGCTGAAACGCCAGCAGGGCGAAGGTCAGCGCCAGAGAAAGCAGCATGACCGCGATGCCCAGGCCCGGCGCACCAATCGGTTCCGGGTTCTGAATCCGCTCCACGGCCTGAAAGCCGATCAGGCAGGCGCTGACGGCAATGAACAGTGCCTGAGCCATCCCCGACAGCGCTTCCGCCTTGCCATGCCCATAACGATGATCATCATCGGCAGGGCGCAGGGCGTAATGCACTGCCAGCAGATTGAGAAACGATGCCGCTCCATCAAGCAAGGAGTCGGTCAGCCCGGCCAGCAGGCTGACCGAACCACTGAGCCACCACGCTACTGCCTTGGCGACGATCAGGATACTGGCAACCGCCAGCGATGCCCGGGTTGCGAGGCGCAACAGGCGGGCGTGTTCGAGGCTGGTGCTCATCGTGCTTCCTTCACGTTACCTTCAAGCCGACGGTGCAAGGCCCAGTGACGCCAGTTGTTGCACACTGCCACGATGCTGGATCAGGCGTGGATCGTTGAGTGGCAGCGAGCGGCCCAGTTCGGTTTCCAGAATGGCCTGCAGCTTGCTGTTATCGACACTGCCATCAGCATTAACGGCTGGTTGCAACTTTTGCGGATCAATCTGCGCGCTCTGGCCGTGCGGGAAATAAATCGCACCGGTAGCGAAGTCGACACCAAAGGCGATCAGGCCGGGGATCACATAGAACAGCAGGCCGACGGCGTCGAGCACGGCGATTGCCGGGTCAATCTTGCCGTCGATCTGTCCGCGTCGATCAGGGTAGAAAATACTGCCGCATGCGGTGAGTTGAGTCAGCAGAGTAGCGACCACAACGCCGCCGATGAAACGAGTAGGAATGCGCATGAACATCTCCATCAAGTGAAGTGGCAACTATACAAGGCAAATAACGCAGAGCTAAGACTATTACGTGGGTCTGCGGTTCGCTGGCGTAACTCATTAGTGGCCAACATGCAGAACAATGAATTGAATGCACTTTCCTGGAGCTGCCACGTGTTCCTGACACCGCACTGGCTCGCAGTAGACACGTATCTGTAGAAGCGCGCTTGCCCGCGATTCGGTCTTTCCGTCGATGAATACATCGCCTGCACTGACGTGATCGCGGGCAAGCGCGCTCCTACAGGTAAAAAACATTCAAATCAGATATTTGCATTTTTCGGGGAGGAGCTGCCTAGAGCATCCGGGATTTACCCGCCAGCGAATCCACTGCATATTGCTGACACATCCAAAGGAGACGAATGATGTCAGTCAGGGTTTTGATTTTGCCGGGGCTGTTCAATTCTGGGGAAACCCACTGGCAATCTCACTGGGAGCGGCAGTTCCCCGAATTGCATAGGGTTGAGCAACAGGACTGGGAAACGCCGGTCGCAGCGGATTGGGTTGAACGTCTCAATCAGGACATCATGGCAACCGACGGTGAGGTCGTGCTGGTCGGCCACAGTCTGGCCTGCACATTGATCACCCGTTGGGCCGAGCAATACCCAGAAGCGCAAAAGGTACGCGGCGCCTTGCTGGTCGCACCCAGTGATACCGAAGCAGACAGCTATCCACCAGGCACTCGCGGTTTCACACCGATGTCGACGCAACGCCTGCCATTCCCGACCATCACAGTGGCGAGCACGGATGATCCCTATGTCACTCAAGAGCGAGCACGCTTCTTCAGCGAGGCGTGGGGCAGTGAGTTGATCTGGCTGGAGAATGCTGGTCACATCAATGGCCAATCCGGATACGGACCTTGGCCGGAAGGTATCGAATTGTTGTACCGGCTGACAGGCGACGCTCGTTTCAAGCTCAAATAGCCTTCGGCACGTATAATCGGCGGCCTGTTCTGGAGCCGCCATGATTTCCCTGCCCATTGATGCCGTTATTCCCGACCTGCGCCAAGTGCTGTCCGAGCGCCATGAAGCGGTGCTCGAAGCGCCGCCCGGTGCAGGCAAAACCACTCGGGTGCCGTTGGCGCTGCTTGAGGAAACCTGGCTGGCCGGGCAAACCATTCTGATGCTTGAGCCGCGTCGGCTGGCGGCACGGGCAGCGGCTGAGCGACTGGCCAGTGAGCTGGGTGAAATGGTGGGTGAAACGGTCGGCTACCGGATCCGTCTGGAAAGCAGGGTAGGCCCCAACACCCGTATTGAAGTCGTCACCGAAGGCATTCTGACCCGACGTTTGCAGGATGATCCGGCGCTGGAAGGCGTGGGCTTGCTGATTTTTGATGAATTTCATGAGCGCAGTCTGGATGCTGATCTGGCCTTGGCCCTGAGCCTCAACGGCAGGGAATTATTCCGCGACGAGCAGCCTTTGAAAATCCTGCTGATGTCGGCCACTCTGGAGGGCGAGCGGCTTTCCAGTCTGCTGGAAAACGCACCGGTGGTGCGCAGTGACGGTCGCATGTTCCCGGTGCAGATGCAGTGGGGGCGACCGTTTCAGCCCGGCGAATTCATTGAGCCGCGTGTGGTGCAGACGGTTCTGGACGCGATCAACGATCAAAGCGGTAGCCTGTTGGTGTTCTTGCCAGGGCAGGCGGAAATTCGGCGGGTCAATCAGCAACTGGGCGATGTTTTGGGGGCGCGGGCCGATATTTTGCTGTGCCCTTTGCATGGCGAACTCGACCTGAACGCCCAGCGCGCGGCAATAGAACCTGCACCGAAAGGCATTCGCAAAGTCGTTCTGGCAACGAATATTGCCGAAACCAGTTTGACCATTGATGGCGTACGCGTGGTGATCGACGCCGGTCTGGCGCGAGTGCCGCGATTTGATCCGGGCAGCGGCATGACCCGGCTTGATACCCAGCGCATTTCCAGGGCCAGCGCTACCCAGCGTGCCGGTCGAGCGGGGCGTTTGGAGCCAGGCGTGTGTTATCGGCTGTGGTCCGAAGCTCAACACGAACAACTCGCTGCTTATGGCGCGGCAGAAATCCTGCAGGCAGATCTTGCCGGTTTAGCCTTGCAACTGGCGCGCTGGGGCGTGACCCCAGCCCAACTGGTCTGGCTCGACGTGCCGCCTGCCGCGGCTTACGGCCAGGCTCAGGATTTGCTGCGACGCCTCGGCGCCTTGAGCCGCCAGCCGGGTGACGAACCCAAACTTACGACTCACGGTCAGGCCATGGCTGAGTTGCCCGCGCACCCACGTATCGGCCATTTGCTGTTGCGCGGTCAGGCGCTGGGGCTTGGCAGTCTGGCCTGCGATGTTGCCGCTTTACTTGGCGAACGCGACATTCTGCGTGGTGCGGGGGCGGATTTGCACAGTCGCTTGAGCCTGCTTGAAGGTACTGAACGTGCAGCTCGCGGCGCCCAGGGCGGCGTACAACGGGCCAAACAACTGGCTCGCCAATATCGCGGCTATTTGCGCGGTTCTGCGTCTGAACCCGTCAGCGATCCAGACCATCCGCGCTGGCTTGGCGCGCTGCTGGCGCTGGCGTATCCCGACCGTGTTGCGCAACAACGCAAGGCTGGCGGTGCCGAGTATCGACTTGCCAATGGCCGCGCTGCGCTGTTTGCCGAGGTTGATGCATTGATGAAGCAACCTTGGCTGGTGGTCGCTGATCTGGGCAGCCGTCAAGGGCAGCGCGAAGAGCGTATCTATCTGGCGGCCGAATTTGATCCAGCCTTGTTTGACTCAGTGCTTGCTGATCAGGTGACCGAGCTCGATCAACTGGATTGGGACGAACGCGAGGGTGTATTCCGTGCCGAACGCCAGCGCAAGGTGGGAGAACTGATCCTCAGCCGCGAGCCGCTGACCGGGCTGGATGAGTCCGCCAAAGGTCAGGCGTTGCTGGCACTGGTGCGGCGCAAAGGTCTGGAGTTGTTGCCATGGACGCCCGAACTGCGCCAATGGCAAGCGCGCGTTGGCTTGTTGCGCTCGCTGGATCTGCAGCAGAAAGACAGCAGCGAATGGCCCGATGTCAGCAATGCCGGTTTGCTTGAGCGGCTGGAAATCTGGCTCCTGCCGTATCTGGGCAAGGTGTCGCGGCTTAGCCACTTCAGTAACCTGGACCTGTCTTCCATCCTGCATAACGCGCTGCCATGGCCGCTGCCCCAGCGCCTGGACGAACTCGCACCGCATCACTTGAGCGTGCCATCCGGGTCATCGGTGCGGCTGGATTACAGCGAACACCCGCCGATTCTCGCCGTGCGTCTGCAAGAGCTGTTTGGTCTGGCGGATACGCCGCGCATCGCCAATGGACGACAGATCGTCAAATTGCACCTGCTGTCCCCGGCCCGCCGTCCGGTGCAGGTCACGCAAGACCTGGCCAACTTCTGGCGCAGTACCTATGCCGAGGTGAAGAAGGATTTGAAGGGCCGATACCCGAAGCACTATTGGCCGGATGACCCGCTGATAGCCGAGCCTACGGCGCGGATCAAGCCGAGGAAGTAGAGGCCAGCGGCCCGTCCCACGACATCCCACAGGTACCTCGATTTCTGCGCGACAGAGTTTTCAGGGCAATACCGGCAACAAAAACCGCCCAATCACTGGCAAGTGATTGGAGATCAGTAGCGTGTCTTCCTGGCGCACGGCAGCGCCGACGCGTTTGAGGCGCGGGCTGAAAAACAGGTAGTCGACGGTTCGGTCCGGGCCGTTGATGCGTGGGTCATTGGGGAAATGCGTTAGCCATTTCGAACGATCAATGCCGCTCGCTTCGACGTTATTGGGGATCATCGGGTATTTGTCCCACAGCACGTGCAGTTGGCTGTCCGGCTGATACAGCGAGCGCTGTTCGGCAGGCAGACGCTGATACTGACCCAGCGGTAGCAGATTAAAATCCCCGCCGATTAACCATGGCGTGCCACTGGCTTCGAACTTGTCCAGCAGCTTGCTGGTGACCTGCACCTGACGCTGCATGGCGTCGTCGCCTTCGACAAAGGTGTCCAGATGCGTGTTGATGACCGCCAGATGGCCGCCGTCCCGTAATGGCAGATAACTGACCAGAAGAGCGGGTTTGCGCTGGAATTGACGACTGATCAGGTTGGCATCGCGAATCGGCAGCTGGATGCGTTCCGCCCGGTCGATCTCGAAGCGGCTCAGGGTCGCTAGCTTCATGCCGACGCTGCCTGCGATATGCGGGTTCGGCACGAAATCGGCTTTCCAGTAGAACGCCTCGGTGCTGCACGGGTACAGGTCGATCACGCGCTCCTGTAGCAACGCCAGTTGATCGTCGTAACCGGTGTTCTTCGCGCCGTCGTTCACCTCTTGTAACAGGACGATGTCCGGCTGCTCGTCACGAATCACCCGGGCGACTTCATCGAGATTGAAGGCGACATCTTCTGGCGTTGGTCGCTCATCCTGACCGCTACCATCGGCCATGTCGTACCAGAACACGTAACGCTTGCCCGCCAGATACTGGATGTTCCAGGTCATGACTTTGAGCGCTTGGCCGGGCACCAGACGCTGAGCCTGGCCTGCAGGGCTGCAGATGACGGGCAGCTCTTCACGTTGAGCGGGGCGCCAGGTCAGGGTGTAGATCAGCCCCAGCACTACGCCGGCCAGCAATAGAAGAATCAGAATGAAACGGGTCAAACGACTCATCGGCTCGGCTTAGAACGCGTTGCGTTCAGTCAGAAGTTCGCGTTGCAGGGCTTTTGAAACAAAGTGCAGCCCGAGCATAGCCGACTGGAACCTGATTGACAGCCTCCGTCTCGGCTACTCCAGCTCTTCGCGTTGTGCAGGTGGTTCGTTAAGGAGCATGAACAAGCGGAACATCACCACGCTGGTGAACAACTGCAGGAAGCTGCTCACGACATTAATCAGCAACGTGGCTGCAGCGTTCTGCGGCTCAGGCAGTAGAAAGTAAGCGATGCCTTCCAGCAGCGACAGCGGAATGTAGATGCACAGCACGCACGTCAGGATGCGTACGAAATGCCCTTTGGTCATCTCAAAGCTTGCGCGCATTGCCATCAATGGCGTCAGGCCGCGCAGCACCAGCAGGTATTCAGCGAACACCAGTTTTACCATCACCCAGATGCCCGGAATGATGAACAGCGACAGGCCAAACATGATTAACAGCGTGCTCAGCGCCGAGAGTACGGCGAATGTTGGCCACATGCGTAAAGCCATGGCCAGCAGGTCGCGTGGTCGCGGTTGATCACCGCCACGGCTGCGGGCGTCCAGAAACAGAATCAGTGCGCAGGTGTAGAGCGGGTAGAACAACAGGCCGATCAATAGCTCGTAACCCGATGAGGCGTTGGTCGTCAGCGAACCGCTCAGCGCCTGCTTGGCCAGCGCTTCAACGATCACCAGCGGCAGGCACAGCGCGAGGATACTTGTCAGGTTGCGCCGGAAAAAATACAGGGAGTCGGTAAGAATGGTCAGCGGGTTCATTAGGATCAGGTCGCAGAAAAAAGCAGGCGGTCACTTTAGCTGGCTAACCAGGCACCGGCCAGAGCCTTCTTAACATTTGCGACAGTCTATTGAAACGCCCTGGATTAGCCCCATTACCTTGCTACGCGCTGGCTATCCGGCCAGGCGAAGATTTTTAACGGCAATCTAACGAGGTCGCCATGAACAGCGAAGAGCAAACCCTGATCGACGGTCTTTTCACCAAGCTGAAAAGTGCCGAAACCGGTTCAGCCCCCCGCGACGTGGAGGCTGAAGCCAGGATCAAGGAGCATCTCAACCAGCAACCGGCCGCGCCTTATTACATGGCGCAGGCGATTCTGGTGCAGGAAGCGGCAGTCAATCAGCTCAACCAACAGGTCAAAGAGCGCGACGAGCAAATCCAGCGCCTGCAGGCTGAACTCCAGCAGGCGAAGGCTCAAGGTTCCTCGGCTCCGGCGCAGGGCGGTGGCGGATTCTTGTCGAGCATCTTCGGTGGCGGCGGTAACCGTCCGCAGCCGCAAACACAACCGCAGCAGTCGTTCTCTCAGCCGCCAGCGTCGTCGGGTGGTGGCTGGCGTGATGGCCCGGCCAGCCCGCCGCCTTACAACGCGCCGCAGGGTAACTATGCCGCACCACAGCAGCAGGCTCCGCGCGGCACTGGATTTCTCGGCGGTGCGTTGCAGACTGCGGCCGGTGTAGCCGGTGGTGTCATGCTGGCGCAGGGACTGAGCAGCATGTTCGGCAGTCACAATCAGCCTGAAGAAGTTGTGGAAGTCATCAAAGAAGAGCCTGCTCAGGTTGCTGATCATAGCCCTCAGGATTCAGGTGGCGGCTGGAACGATGGTCAGGAGAGCGTGAGCAGCAACGATTCATACGGCAACGATCAAGGCGGCTGGGATGACGGTGGCTTTGATGGCGGGGATGATGATTCGTTTGTTTGATTCAAGCGTTGATGAATACTTGTAGGAGCTGCCGAAGGCTGCGATAGCCATTCCCCCTGATACACCGCTGTTCGCAGCCTGCGGCAGCTCCTACAACAATCGGGCGTTGGCGCCAATGCCCGGGGCACCCACGAAACTGGCATACTAAGCGCCGATTCACTCCGAATCGGCGTTGTCGTTTGGCTGCGCTGCTGCGTCATGAGGATTACCGGTGAAGAAAATCGCTGTGTTCGCCGATGTACAGAACCTCTATTACACCGTCCGTCAGGCCCATGGTTGCCATTTCAACTATGCGGCGTTGTGGGCGGACATCAGTAAGCGTGGGCAAATCGTCGAGGCGTATGCCTATGCCATCGACCGTGGCGACAGCAAACAGCAGCAATTCCAGCAAATCCTCCGCAACCTCGGTTTCACCGTCAAACTCAAACCGTACATCCAGCGCAGCGATGGCTCGGCCAAGGGTGACTGGGACGTGGGCATCACCATCGATATCATGGACGTGGCGCCGCAGGTCGACGAAGTGGTACTGGCTTCCGGCGATGGCGATTTCGATTTGTTGCTTGAGCGCATCATCAGCAAACATGGTGTCGAAGCGGTTGCCTATGGCGTGCCGGGGCTGACCGCCAACTCGCTGATCCGCGCCGCCAGTCGTTACGTGCCTATTGAAGGCGCGTTACTTTTACGTTGATTTTTTAAGGATTCAGGCAAGTGTTGGAACGTGTAGCGGTCATCGACTTTGAAACCACCGGTATATCTCCCGGCCAAGGCTGCCGTGCCACGGAGATTGCTGTGGTGATCATGGAGCAGGGGCGCATCGTTGATCGTTTTCAAAGCCTGATGAACGCTGGTGTACGAATTCCGGGCTTCATTGAGTCGCTGACCGGCATCAGCAACAGCATGATCCGCACTGCACCGTCGGCTGAACGAGTCATGAGCGACGTGGCAGACTTCGTGGGCACGATCCCGTTGGTGGCGCATAACGCGTCGTTCGACCAAAAGTTCTGGGATTACGAGCTGTCGCGCATCGAGCGCAGCCGCCAACAAAGCTTTGCTTGCTCCCTGCTGTTGGCGCGACGCCTGATGCCGACTGCGCCCAATCACAAGCTTGGCACCCTGACCAGCTATGCGCGTCTGCCCAATACCGGTAAGGCTCACCGGGCCATGGCCGACGCTGAGATGGCCGCCAACCTGACTGCGCACCTCACTAACGAACTGCGCCACACTCACGGTCTGTCCACGATATCCCACCAATTACTCTGCACCCTGCAGAAAGTGCCTGCGGCGAAAATCAGCGAAGCGATCAAGCGTCAGCGCGGGTTTTAACGACGGTCGTTAGCGCCTCGCCTCCAGTCTCTACAACTGATTAATCTGACGCCGTTTGCGAAAGCCGCAGGCGGTGCAGGCCGGAATAGTCCGGACAGGGTAAACTGCGCGCCATCTCGCGTGATTTATCTACGGTATTCAAATGACATTCGCCACACTCGGCCTGATCGAACCCCTGCTGCGCGCGCTTGAAGCGCTCGGCTACCAGACCCCGACGCCTGTTCAGGCGCAGGCGATTCCACCGGTCCTGGCCGGGCGTGACCTGATGGCCGCCGCCCAGACTGGTACTGGCAAAACTGCCGGTTTCGCCTTGCCACTGCTGCAACGGCTGACCATGGAAGGCCCGAAAGTCACGCCCAACTCGGTGCGTGCGCTGGTGCTGGTGCCGACCCGTGAGCTGGCCGAGCAGGTTCATGAGAACATTCGCCAGTACGCCGAACACCTGCCGTTGAGCACGTATGCCGTCTACGGCGGCGTGAGCATCAACCCGCAGATGATGAAACTGCGCAAGGGCGTCGATGTGCTGGTTGCCACACCGGGGCGCTTGCTCGACCTCTACCGCCAGAACGCGGTGAAGTTCTCCCAGCTGCAAACCCTGATCCTCGACGAAGCGGATCGCATGCTCGATCTGGGCTTCTCCGAAGAATTGCGCGACATCTACAAGGCGCTGCCCAAAAAGCGTCAGACTCTGCTGTTCTCCGCGACCTTCTCCGACGCCATCCGTCAGTTGGCTGCACAAATGCTCGACGACCCACTGACCATCGAAGTCAGCCCGCGCAACGTGGCGGCGTCTTCGGTCAAGCAATGGGTGGTGACGGTCGACAAGAAGCGCAAGCCTGAGTTGTTCATCCATCTGCTGAAGAAACTGCGCTGGTCCCAGGTTCTGGTATTCGCCAAGACCCGCGTTGGCGTTGATCAACTGGTGGATCGCCTGCAAGGCCTGGGCATCAGTTCTGATGGTATTCACGGCGACAAGCCGCAGGCTACACGTCAGCGGGCGCTGGATCGTTTCAAGGCAAGTGAAGTACAGATTCTGGTGGCGACTGATGTTGCCGCGCGCGGTCTTGATATTGATGACTTGCCGACAGTGGTCAACTTCGACCTGCCCATCGTCGCCGAAGATTACATCCATCGCATTGGCCGTACCGGTCGTGCAGGTCTGACGGGTGAAGCTATTTCGCTGGTGTGCGCTGACGAAGTGGAATTGCTGTCAGCGATTGAAACCCTGACCCGCCAGACATTGCGTCGTGAAGAAGAACCGGATTTCGAGCCAGAGCATCGCGTACCGACGACTGATGCCAGCGGCCAGATTCTGAAGAAGCCGAAAAAGCCGAAGAAACCCAAGGTATCTGGCGGCAAGCGCAATCTGGGTAAATGGATCGACAGTGGCGACGCTGCACCGGAAGCGCCATCGGCCAAGCCGGTGCGTAAAGTCCCGGTCTTTAACACCGGCCCGCGCAAGAAAAAGCCTTGATGTAAAAGGCGTGTATGAGCGACGCCGTACCTGTGGGAGCGGTGCTTGCCCGCGATAAGAACACTGCGGTTTATCTTTCAAACCGCGTCGAATTTATCGCGGGCAAGCACCGCTCCCACATGGAACCATCCTCGCTGCGCGATAGCGTGGCGTCAGGTATGTAAGCTGCGCTGTCATTCGGTAATTGGCTGCCAGCTTCCCACCATGTGCACCAACTCTGGCGCACCTTCCAGGCGGAATTGGCCATGAGACCCGGCGGCGCTGGCGGACAGCACTATCTCGCTGGGCAAGCGGACGGGTTTCTGGAACTGCACGCTGATATCCACATTGGACGCCGGGAGATGATTGGCCAGAAAGGCCAGCGTTCTAGCCTTGAGCCACATGCCATGGGCAATCGCCTTCGGGAAGCCGAATAGCTTGGCGCTGGGACCACTCAGGTGAATCGGGTTGTAATCACCGGACACCTTGGCGTAACGCCGACCAATCTCTGCTGTTGCTTGCCAGCGTGCTACTTCCGTGACGGGTAATGGAGCGGGTTCGAATTCACCGATGGCTGCGCCTTCGAGGTTTACGCCGCGGCACAGCATCGTGCTTTCCTCTTCCCATAACAGGCCCATTGAGTCTTCAACCTGAGTGATCAGGCTGAAGGTCGCACCTTTCTCATGGGGCTGCAGGTTCTCGGCCTGCACACCCACGTAGACCTTGCTCACGCTGCCGAGAGGCCGATGAATCTTGATGCGGTTACTCAGATGTATCAGCCCCAATAAAGGGAAGGGGAAATCCTTGGCAGTCATCAGCTGCATTTGAAGGTTGAATGCCAGCACATGTGGATAGGTTGGAGGCAGCAGGCTGTTTTCACTGAAACCGCACACTTCGCGGTATTGGGTCAGTTTTTGCGCATCTACTGAAGTCCAGCAGCGTAGCCCGATCTCGGGGAGTTCAGTACCGGTCACCTTGCGCCGCAATGCCGCCTGCACGAATAGATTCGGCAGAGTGGGCAGGGAATCCAGGTATCGCCAATGAGCGCTCATCGTGCATCTCCTTGCTCTGATTATCGTCTCTGATCACGCGCCAATGACGCTTTGACCACAGACCCGCAACACCTGGCCACTGACGGCGCCAGCGCCTGGTTGAGCCAGCCAGGCAACAGCCTCTGCCACATCTTGTGGCAAGCCCCCTTGACCCAGAGAACTCATGCGCCGCCCGGCTTCTCGCAGGGCGAACGGCATACTTGTGGTCATTTTGGTTTCGATGAAGCCAGGTGCGACGGCGTTGATGCTGATGCCGCGCTCGTTAAGGACCGGGGCAAGGGCGCGAGCCAGCCCGATCAGGCCTGCTTTACTGGTGGTGTAATTGGTTTGGCCTCGATTACCTGCAAGTCCGCTGATTGAGGCGAGGAGGATGACGCGCCCGTTATCTCGCAACGTGCCACTGTCCAGCAGCGCTTCGGTCAACACTTGGGGGGCGTTGAGGTTGACCGCCAGCACCGAGTCCCAGAAATCGGCAGACATATTGACCAGCGTCTTGTCGCGAGTAATGCCAGCGTTATGGACCAGGATATCGATGCCGCCTTGCAGGTGTTCGATCAACTGCGCGCCTGCATCAGCGGCGCCGATGTCCAGTGTCAGCGCCTTGCCGCCCAGTCTCGCCGCCAGAGCTTCCAGATCAGACTTGGCTTGCGGCACATCAAGCAGGACTACTTCAGCACCGTCGCGAGCCAGTGTTTCGGCAATCGCCGCACCGATGCCACGCGCAGCGCCGGTAACCAGCGCTTTGCGGCCACTGAGCGGACGGCTCCAGTCCTGCACCTGGGCTGGGCAAGGACTCAGGCGGATGACCTGACCTGAGATAAACGCGCTCTTGGGCGACAGGAAAAACCTCAATGCACCTTCAAGCTGATCCTCGGCACCGCTGTCCACTTGCAGCAATTGCACGGTGCCGCCATTGCGCATCTCTTTGGCCAGCGAGCGGCTGAAGCCTTCGAGTGCTTGCTGGGTGCTGGCGGCCAGTGGTTCCTGCAAGCTAGCGGGGGCGTGGCCAAGAATCACCACATGCGCGCTGTTATCCAGATTTTTCAGCAGTGGCTGAAAGAATTCCCGCAATTGCTTGAGGTCTTCGGTACGCGTGAAAGCGCTGGCGTCAAACACCACGGCTTTTATTTTCGGCCCTTGGTCGGCAACCCAGGCCGCTGCGCCCGGGACTTCTGAGCCAAAGCTGTAGATTGATTCGGTCAAGCGTTGCGCAAAAAGTCTGACTTGATCCGCCAATGGCCCGGCGCTGATCAGCAGCGTTCCCTCGACAGGTCGCAGACGCCCGGCCTGCCAGCGTTCCAGTCTGACCGGTTTTGGCAGGCCAATAGCGCCAACCAGGCGGCTGCCCAGGTCGGAGTTGGCAAAATCTATGTAGCGATCAGACGGCATGGAACACTCTCCTTGAGTCGGGGTTCAAAGGAGTTGACCACACTCAAGCGACGTTCGTTCGAGTATCCCCTACGCTGCTCATCAGCGAATCCGTATCAATAAAGGGAGTTTTCAATGAATCAGCCACGCCGGGTCGCCATTGTCGGCGGTAACCGTATTCCATTCGCTCGCTCCAATGGCCCTTACGCCACCGCGAGCAATCAGGAGATGCTGACCGCCGCGCTGGAGGGTTTGATCGAGCGCTTCAACCTGCATGGCTTGCGCATGGGCGAGGTCGTTGCCGGTGCTGTGCTCAAGCATTCCCGGGACTTTAATCTGACCCGCGAATGCGTGTTGGGCTCGCGCTTGTCGCCGCAAACGCCTGCCTACGATCTACAGCAGGCCTGCGGTACTGGCCTGGAGGCGGCGTTGCTGGTGGCCAACAAGATTGCACTGGGGCAGATCGAATGCGGCATTGCGGGCGGCGTGGACACGACTTCCGATGCGCCAATTGGCGTTAATGAAGAATTGCGTAACATTTTGCTGCGGGTCAATCGCACCAAGTCCATGGGCGACAAACTCAAGCTTTTGTTGAAGTTGCGTCCACATAATCTCAAGCCAGAACTGCCGCGTAACGGCGAGCCGCGTACAGGTCTGTCCATGGGGCAGCATTGCGAATTGATGGCGCAGCGCTGGAACATTCCTCGCGACGCCCAAGACCAGTTGGCGCTGGAAAGCCATCTGAAAATGGCCGCGGCCTACACCGAAGGCTGGCAGAACGATTTGATGACGCCGTTTCTGGGGCTGACCCGTGACAACAACCTGCGCCCTGACCTGACGCTTGAAAAGCTCGCCAGCCTGAAACCGGCGTTCGAGCGCAGTGCCAAAGGAACGCTGACAGCGGGCAACTCCACACCACTGACCGATGGAGCCTCCTTGGTCCTGTTGGCCAGTGAAGAGTGGGCCAGGGAACGTGGTCTGCCGGTGTTGGCGTATCTGCGCGATGGCGAGTCGGCGGCAGTGGATTTCGTCAACGGTAATGAAGGTCTGCTGATGGCGCCTGCCTATGCCGTGCCTCGGCTATTGGCGCGCAATGGTCTGACGTTGCAGGACTTCGACTACTACGAGATTCACGAAGCCTTTGCGGCTCAGGTGTTATGCACGCTAAAGGCCTGGGAAGACGCGGATTATTGCCAGACCCGGCTTGGGCTGGACGCGCCTCTGGGGTCGATTGATCGCAGCAAGATGAACGTCAAAGGCAGCTCATTGGCGGCCGGCCATCCGTTTGCTGCAACAGGCGGGCGTATCGTCGCCAACCTGGCCAAGTTGTTAAGCGTTGCAGGTCAGGGGCGCGGATTGATATCCATCTGCGCGGCGGGCGGGCAGGGGGTTACGGCGATTCTTGAGCGGTGATTTAATTTGTAGGAGCTGCCGAAGGCTGCGAATCGATGTATCAGATAGATTGATTCGCAGCCTTCGGCAGCTCCTACAAAGATCACACCAGGCTCAAGCCGCGCGGGCTTCTTCCAGCGCTTCTTTCGACAATTGCTGCTTGTGCCGGTTGGCGTAGTTCTCCGCCATCACCGAACACACAATCAACTGGAGAGGGTGGTAGATCATTATCGGCAGCAAGATCAGACCCAGGCCTGGGTTGTTGCCGAAGATCAACGCTGCCATCGGTGCTCCGGCCGCCAGGGACTTCTTGGTCGCGCAGAACACTGCTGCAACTTTATCTGCGTGGTTGAATTTCAGAACGCGAGCGGTACCGGTGGTCAGAAGCAGGATCACCACCAGCAACACCGCGCTTCCAACGAAGGCCATGGCGATGACCGAGTTGCCCTGGGTTTGCCACAGCCCCGACACCATGGAGTTACAGAACGCTGCGTAGACCAGCAACAGGATCACGATCTTGTCGATCAGGTTGGTGTACTTCTTGTGCCTGGCGAAAAACTTGCCCACCAACGGACGCACCAACTGGCCCAGGATGAGTGGCAGCAGCAACATCAGGCTCAAGTCCAGCAGAGTGGAACCCAGATCGATCCCTCCGGACCCGGTGCCAATCACCAGGCTCACCAGCCACGGCGTCAGGAAGATACCGAATACGCTGGACATGCTCGCATTGAGGATCGCTGCCGGGACGTTGCCACCTGCGCTACCAGTCAGCGCCACCGACGAGGAAATGGTCGACGGCAGTGCGCACAGATACAGGAAGCCCAGCATCAACAGCGCAGGAACGTAGGCGCCAAAGGTCTTGTCGCAGATCACCCAGATGATTGGGAACACTAAAAACGTGAAGACCTGCACCATGATGTGCAGGCGCCAGTTTTTCAGGCCATGCCTGATCTGTTCGCTGGAAAGATTGACGCCGTGCAGGAAGAACACCACGAACACGCCAATGTTGATCACGTATTCGGCGTGCATTAAGCCGCCAGTTGCGCCAAAGCCCGGGAAAAAGTAAGCCAGCACCGTGGCCAGGACCATCCCGCAAAGGAACCAGTCGGTGACGACGCGTTTGAGATGTTTAAGGACAGACATTGGGGGCTCGGCTGATTGTAAAAATAGATGTCTGCAGGCTAACTCACTCGTACACTGCCGTCTTGCGACATAAGGCCATTTGATAGCGACTAACGGACAAAATCCCATGCATCGTCAAGGTAGCGAGCGACAGATCCCCGCCCTGAGCCAACTACCGCGCCCGTTGTATGCCCGCGCGGAAAGTCTGAGCGCCGGTTCCTGGACACCTCCGCATCGTCACGAGTGGGTGCAGTTTTCCTACGCGATCAGTGGGGTGCTCGGGGTGCATACCGCCGAAGGCAGTTTCTTCGCCCCGCCGCAGTGGGGCGTCTGGATACCTGCCGGTCTGGAGCACGAAGTGGTGACCTCAATGCGTGCGGAAATGCGCAGCCTTTACGTGCGAAAAGAGGACTCCGCATGGGCGCCGCAACGCTGTCGGGTGCTTGAGGTGACGCCGCTGGCTCGTGAGTTGATCAAGAGTTTCTGTCAGTTACCGGCTGAATACCCGCTGGGTAACAGCAGCGAAGCGCGATTGGTGCAGGTGTTGATGGATCAATTGGCGCATCTTCCGGAGGTAGGTTTCTCGCTGCCGCTGCCTCGCCATCCTCGTCTGTTGGAACTGTGCAACGAATTGATTGAAGAGCCCGGCCAACTGATCACCCTGCATGACTGGGCGGTGCGTCTGGGTGCTTCGGAGAAAACCCTGATGCGTCTGTTTCAGCGCGAAACGGGGTTGAGCTTTCGCGGCTGGCGGCAGAGAGCGCGGCTGCTGTCCTCTCTCGGTGCTCTGGAAAATGGCGACAGCGTGACCAATACGGCGTTGGCCTGTGGCTACGACTCCACCTCTGCATTCATTGCGGCTTTCAAGGGCCTGTTCGGGTTCACTCCAGGTGAGCTGTTCAAGCAATGATTGGCCCTGATTGTCTTACGCGATGCATGCAGTCGATGAAGTTTCTTACCCTGTGAACACGGTTTGTTTTTTGCGCTCTTACGGCATGAAAGCTGCTTTGTACCGGGATGATGAAGGATTTTCCGACAGAAACTATCCACATCAAACGTCAGCTCCTACTACTCGCTGGCAGAGGATTGCCGTATAACGGGCAACAATCGCGTGTTTGGCAACGAAGGACCCACAATAAAAGCTGATGAAAACTCCTAAACGCATTGAACCCCTGATCGAGGACGGTCTGGTGGACGAGGTGCTGCGCCCGCTAATGAGCGGTAAAGAGGCAGCTGTTTATGTGGTGCGCTGTGGCAATGAGCTGCGGTGTGCCAAGGTTTACAAGGAGGCGAATAAACGCAGTTTCCGTCAGGCTTCTGAATATCAGGAAGGCCGCAAGGTTCGTAACAGCCGTCAGGCACGAGCGATGGCCAAGGGCTCCAAGTTTGGTCGCAAGGAAACAGAGGACGCTTGGCAGAACGCCGAAGTCGCGGCGCTGTTCCGGTTGGCCAGCGCTGGTGTCCGGGTCCCCAAGCCATACGACTTCCTGGAAGGCGTGTTGCTTATGGAGATGATTGCCGACGAGTATGGCGACGCCGCACCGCGATTGAATGATGTGGTCCTGGAGCCGGATCAGGCTCGGGAGTATCACGCCTTTCTGATCGAACAGATTGTGCTGATGCTATGTACCGGTTTGGTGCATGGTGACCTTTCCGAGTTCAACGTGCTGTTGACCCCGACTGGCCCGGTCATCATCGATTTGCCTCAGGCTGTCGACGCGGCGGGCAACAACCATGCGTTCAGCATGCTGGAGCGTGATGTGGGCAACATGGCGTCCTACTTTGGCCGCTTTGCGCCGGAGTTGCGTAAAACGAAGTACGCCAAGGAAATGTGGTCGTACTACGAAGCCGGTACCTTGTCGCCAGCGACAGTGTTGACCGGCGAGTTTGATGAGCCGGAAGATGAGGCGGATGTAGGCGGCGTGCTTCGCGAAATCGAAGCGGCTCGTCTGGACGAAGACCGTCGCCAGGCTGCTCGTGCTGCCGACGATGCACCACCGAGTAAAACGGCTGAAGAACCGCCTCCGCCCTGGATGCAGTGATCAGTAGTTAACAAAAACCCGGCTCAGGCCGGGTTTTTTGTCTGGATTGGAATGCGGTCACTGGTTCAGCTCCATCCTGTGGGACCGAATTTATTCGGGAAGGCGCTTGTTCAGGCGATACATAAGCTGCGGATGTACTGGCCTCTTCGCGAATGAATTCGCTCCCACAGGGGTTGTATTTGCAGGCCAACATAGAATCTCCCACAGGGTTTTGTGTCACCTGCGAGATCACTTAACTACAACACCCACCCGAAGCCAGGTCCTTGAGAATGGGGCAATCGGGGCGGTCGTCGCCGTGGCAGTGTTCAACCAGTTCCTGCAAAGTGTCGCGCAGGCTCGCGAGCTCCTCGATTTTCTGGTTCAGTTCACCGATATGCTGACGAGCCAGGGCTTTGACGTCTGCGCTGGCGCGTTGTCGGTCTTGCCAAAGCGTCAGCAACTTGCCGACTTCCTCCAGGGAAAACCCCAGATCCCGCGAGCGCTTGATGAACGCGAGTGTGTGCAGATCATCTTTGCCATACAGGCGATAGCCGCTCTCACTGCGGTGCGCTGCTTGCAGCAGGCCCGTGGCTTCGTAATAGCGAATCATTTTGGCGCTCAATCCGCTCTGTTTCGCGGCTTGTCCGATATTCATGGCTGCGTTCCTGAGTCCTTGGGCTTCCATGTCTTCAGCAGAAGCGCGTTGCTCACCACGCTGACGCTGGACAGCGCCATGGCCGCGCCTGCCAACACCGGGTTGAGAAAACCGAACGCCGCCAACGGGATGCCGATCAGGTTGTAAACGAAGGCCCAGAACAGGTTCTGACGGATCTTGGCGTAGGTCTTGCGGCTGATCTCCAGCGCTGCTGGAATCAGCGCCGGATCGCCGCGCATCAAGGTGATGCCGGCGGCATGCATGGCCACGTCGGTGCCGCCACCCATGGCGATGCCGATGTCGGCAGCAGCCAACGCCGGAGCATCGTTGATGCCGTCGCCGACCATGGCGACCACGCCGTAGCGCTTCAGGTCTGCCACTGTCGCGGCTTTGTCCGCAGGCAGCACTTCGGAATGCACGTCACGGATACCCAGTGCGTCTGCAACTACTTTGGCGCTGCCGTGGTTATCACCGGTCAGCAAGTGGCTGCTGATGTTGCGTGCCGCTAATTGTTCGACCGCTTGCCGCGCGCCGGGCTTGAGTGTGTCGCCAAAGGCGAACAGACCGAGCACAGCGGGATTCGGACTTTGCTCGATCAACCATGACAAGGTCCGGCCTTCGGCCTCCCAGGCACGGGCTGCGTCGGCGAGCTCTTCCATGTGCAGGCCGCTCTGCTCAAGCATTCGTCGGTTGCCCAGGACCAGGTCGCGTCCGTCCAGCGTTCCGGCAATACCGACGCCAGGGAGGGCATGACTGTTTTCAATGCTGACCGGATTCAGATGCCAATCCCGGCAGGCATCCAGCACGGCTTTGGCCAATGGATGTTCGCTGCCTCGCTGTAAAGCGCCAGCCCACTCCAGTACCTGTTCTTCATTGCCGCCCTTGGCGCAGAAATGGGCGATTTGTGGAGTGCCCGAGGTCAGCGTTCCGGTCTTGTCGAACACCACCGTCGTCACTTCGTGTGCACGTTCCAGTGCCTCGGCGTCCTTGATCAAAATGCCGTAGCGCGCCGCGACGCCGGTTCCGGCCATGATTGCCGTGGGCGTCGCCAATCCCAGCGCACAGGGGCAGGCGATGACCAATACAGCGACTGCATTGATCAGCGCGCTCTCCATGGGGGCGCCTGCCAGCAGCCAACCGGCGAATGTGATCGCAGCGATGACTAATACCGTAGGGACGAACACCTGACTGACCCGGTCCACCAGCTTCTGGATGGGGGCCTTGCCTGCCTGAGCGTCTTCTACCAACCGGATGATGCGTGCCAGCACCGTTTCAGTGCCCAGTGCTGTGGTCTTGACCAGCAGGCGGCCTTCGCCATTGATAGCGCCGCCGGTGACTTTGTCGCCTGTCTGTTTCGGCACTGGCAGGCTTTCGCCGCTGATCAGCGCCTCGTCGGCATGGCTTTGACCTTCGATCACTTCACCGTCTACCGGGAAGCGCTCGCCCGGTTTTACCAGCACCAGGTCGCCAAGATTCAAAGCGCTGATAGCAATGTCGTACTCATGACCGTCAATGACCTGCAGGGCGCGATCAGGGCGCAATGCCTCCAGCGCCCGAATGGCGCTTGCGGTCTGGCGTTTGGCGCGGCTTTCCAGGTACTTGCCCAGCAATACCAAGGCAATGACAACGGCCGAAGCCTCGAAATACAAATGGGGCATTTCGCCGGGCGCCGCATTCATCCACTCGTAAACACTCAAGCCGTATCCGGCGCTGGTCCCCAGCGCAACCAGCAGGTCCATGTTGCCAGCGCCAACGCGCACGGCTTTCCACGCGGCGACGTAAAAGCGTGCGCCGAAAATAAACTGAACAGGCGTGGCGAGCGCGAACTGTGCCCAGGCGGGCAGCATCCAGTGCATGCCCAGAGGTTGCAGCAGCATCGGCAGAATCAGCGGGATCGACAGCATGATTGCCAGAATCAATGTCCAGCGCTCGCGGGTCAGCGTGCGTAGCTGTTGGTCGGCTTTGGCCGTCGGGTCTTGAAGGACAGTGGCGCCGTACCCGGCTTTTTCAACTGCGGCGATCAGGGTCGCGGTATCCGGCCCGCCATCCGTCTCGATATGCGCCTGTTCATTGGCGAGGTTGACGCTGACGGCCTTGACCCCTTGCACCTTGTTCAGCGCACGTTCGACCCGACCTGCGCAGCTGGCGCAGGTCATGCCGGAAATCGGCAGATCGAAGTTGAGCGGGTTAAGCATGTTCTTTCTCCCTGAAGGCATTTACCTGCAAGGATCAACCTTTCCACGAGGACAAGGTCAAGTCCAGATCAATAATTCAGGTCGGCGCGTTTCAGATACATACCATTCAGGCTGCTTGCGATTCGATACTTGAGGATATCGCCCGCTTGAATCCGAATGTTGGTGTTGCTCTGCGCTTCCATGCCCGGATCGCAACCGAACACCGCACCCGGCAGCACGCGTAAGCGAATAGCGACGTTACCGGCTGGCAGGTTGAAGGATACGGATTGTTCCTGGAACACCCGGCCCGCGAGTTGGTCCTGAATATAGATGCCGATCTCGCAAGACGTGGCAACTTCCAGTCGCTCGCGGGAAATGATCAGAACGCCGTAATCCTGATCGGCCTGAACCGCCGGGGAAGCAGCCAACAGACCGAGAATGCCGAAGAGGCTCAATGCTGACCAGCGCATCGCTGATACTCCTGATGTAGACGGTGATGATGCAGCTTGGCCGAGCCTTGCGCCGAATACCAGCCCGGCAGCGAACAGAGAAACTTGACCTTGCCACGATGGGAAGGTGAAACATGGCTTCATTGTTATTCACATCCCTGCTTGAAGGAGTAGCACATGCAACGATTCAACGTTCAAGGCATGACCTGCGGCCACTGCGTAAAAGCCGTGACCAGTGCAATCAAGGACCGGGACCCGAGTGCTCTGGTGCAGATAGATTTGCCGACTGGCGAGGTGATTGTCGAAAGCGACCTGGCCGCTCAGGAAGTCGTGGGGCTGATTGGCGAGGAGGGGTATCAGGCGCAAGTGGTTCAAGGCTAATCACTGAAACGCTACCGCTGGGGTTGCATGGATTCCCGCGGGCGCTGCCCCGGTGTCCATGGCACAGGACCTGTAGGAGCTGCCGAAGGCTGCGATCGCGGTGTGTCAGGATAAATGCCTCGCAGCCTTCGGCAGCTCCTACAGAAAATGCATTTCAATCCATTAGGTTGCATGTTGTTTGATGAAATCCGGGCGTGCCCGCGAAAAATGCACGCCGGTTACCCAGACAAATCCCAGTGCCTGTATCGCAAGCAAGCTCAGCTCTCACGGGATTTCCATGCCCTTGGCTCACCGCGATCCAGTGGGACCGAATTTATTCGGGAAGGCGGCATTCCAGACGATACACAGGCTGCGGATGTACCGGCCCCGAATGAATTCGCTCCCATGAGACGTGTGTTTGCAGGCCAGCATAGAGCCTCCCACAGGTTCTGCGACATCGCGTCAATGGTGAGATCCCAAAGTCAGCACTTGAAACTTTTTGAAGTAATTACCTTCTCCTGACACTCAGCCTCCACAGGCGCGGTTAAACTGTCTGGCTGCACGAGCACTGCCTGGACGCCTCATGAACCTTCGTACCATCCTGATTCTCGGTGCGCTTAGCGCCTTCGGCCCTTTGGCCATCGATTTTTACCTGCCTGGTTTCCCGGCCATCGCCCTGGCGTTTGGCACTGACGAGAAACACGTTCAGCTCACGCTGGCGTCCTACTTTCTGGGACTCTCCATTGGCCAGTTGGCTTACGGGCCAGTGGCTGACCGTTTCGGCAGGCGCATCCCTCTGCTGTTCGGTGTGACGCTGTTTACGCTGGCGTCGTTGGCCTGCGCATTCGCCCCTAATCTGGAATGGTTGATCGGCGCGCGCTTCGTTCAGGCTCTGGGCGGTTGCGCGGGAATGGTGATTGCCAGGGCAATTGTCAGCGACAAGTGCGATGCCGTGCAGTCAGCCAAGGTTTTCTCGCAATTGATGCTGGTGATGGGCCTGGCTCCGATCCTCGCACCCATGCTGGGCGGATTACTGGTCAACCTCTATGGCTGGCAGTCGATCTTTATCAGCCTCACAGCCTTCAGTGCACTGGCCTCGTTGGCCGTGGCGCTCGGGTTACCGGAAAGCATGCCAGCCAGCCATCCACGTCAGCCGCTGGCAGGGGCCCTGACTCAGTACCGCAGTTTGTTGGGGGATCGCATTTTCCTTGGGCATGCGTTGACGGGCGGTATTGCCATGGCCGGCATGTTTTCCTATATCGCAGGTTCGCCTTTCGTATTCATCAAGCTCTATGGCGTACCCGCAGAGCATTATGGGTGGCTATTCGGTACCAACGCGGCCGGCTTCATCTTGATCGCTCAGCTCAATGCAAGGCTGGTAGGGAAGCGAGGGCCAGCGTTTCTGTTGTCGCGGACTATATGGATCTACCTCGCCGCGGCTCTGGTACTGCTGGCGGTAACAGGGTTGCGTACTGAACAACTCTGGCCCTTGCTGGTGCCGTTGTTCATCTGCATTGCCAGCCTGGGCTGCATCATCCCCAATGCCTCGGCCTGCGCAATGAACGGCCAATGGGCTCGCGCCGGAAGTGCGTCTGCGATGCTGGGTTGCCTGCAGTTCAGTGTGGCGGCGGGTGCGGCTGCAATGGTTGGCGTGCTGCACGACGGCACCGCCGTACCCATGGCGCTGGTGATCAGCATCTGTGGTGCACTGGCGGTCAGCATTTCGGTACTGACCCGCCGCTTGCAGAACCAGCGCGATGCACTGAGCCGTCAGGCCTGACGTTGAAGCTCCCGCGAATATTTCGCGGGAGTTTACCCACCGATAGATACTCCCCCGCCGCAACTTCTGATTAACCTGTTGCCCATTAAGTGTTGGCGTAGCTATTTATCAGATGTCAATAATAAGCCAGGCAGCCTAGGTTCATATTCCTTCAATGATTTGCTGTTATTGGCTACATGCCTCGTGGATTTATCCTACGGATATTTCGGAAAGTGACGAGTGTAAATATGATTGATGGTAACTAGCTGCGAACATGCGCTCTACTAATTGTCTTATTTTATTGAGCGTTTTTGGGTGTCTTGGCTGTAGGAAGATGCCGTGTGCAGTATTGCGGATTTTCTCCTGAGGGGGCGACAGGCCGTTGTATCTAGGGATCAAGTGAGTCCCTTGTGATTTTTCCAGGAGTTGTCTAGCCGTAAAAGCTTGGACTAGGTTAGTCAAAAGGAACTGGATCCCGGCGGGATAATGAGTTTTTTGCCTGATCGGGTGAAAGGTTCCAAGGCTTATACTGGCTATCCGAATCTGGATTCATAGTTGATGTCGGGAGGGGCGGGCAGTTAGATGCTGTTGGTCACTTGACGGCTGCGGTTTTACTGGCTCATTACGGCTTCGACTTTGGCGGCGCGGCTTCTTGATTGCAACTTGATTGCTGCCGCCATGTCATCGCGATAGATGATGTTTCAACAGGGAGTGAACATATGGAATATGCACCTTGCATCAGTCACGTAGCAACACTGCTGGCTGACCCGAAGCGTAGTGCAATGATTTGGGCCTTGATGGATGGAACTGCTCGACCCGCCAATGAACTGGCTCTGCTTGCGGGCCTGACGACATCATCGGCTGGGGCCCATTTGGCGCGCCTGGCATCTGGCGGGCTGTTGAAGCAGGAGGTGCGAGGCCGCAAACGTTTTTTCCGTCTGGCGGGGCCGCAAGTGGCGACAGCACTTGAAGCGCTGGCATGTGCCTCTGTTGTCAGTGCCGCGCAGATCAACCGGAATGTGGCACAACCTTCGTCTTCCATGCCATTGCGCGAGGCCCGTATCTGCTGTGATCACTTGGGGGGCGATATGGCCGCCGAGCTTTATCAACGGCTTCTGGGGGCGGGGTGGATCGAACAACAGGAGCAGCGAGTGGAGGTCACCAGCGTAGGTATGGCAAAGTTTGCCGAGCGGGGGATTTACATACCTGCGCTTGCGCTTCGTCAGCGCGAAACGGTCTGCGCCTGTGCCGACAGGGGCGAATTCACTCCGCACCTGGGTGGTGCGCTGGGGGCAGGGTTGCTGCAGCTTTTCATTCAGATGGGCTGGTTACGCACGACTGAAGAGTCCAGCACCCTGCAGGTGTCGTTCAGCGGGCAGCGCGAGATCGACAAGATCGCGGCTGCCGCCTGACGGGCGATCAGCTCAAGGCTTGATCAGACGTGCATCCAGACTGTTTTGCGCCAGACGCTTTGCCTGGTCTTCAGTCATGCCCAAGTGGGTATACAGCGCATGGAAGTTCTCGGTGACGTAGCCGCCGAAATAAGCTGGATCGTCGGAGTTCACCGTAACCTTCACACCACGCTCAAGCATGTCGAGAATGTTGTGCTTTGCCATGTCATCAAAGACGCAGAGCTTGGTGTTCGACAGCGGGCAGACTGTCAGCGGGATCTGCTCGTCGATAATACGCTGCATCAGACGTTCGTCTTCGATTGCCCGTACACCGTGATCAATACGCTGGATTTTAAGCAGGTCCAGCGCTTCCCATATGTACTCCGGCGGCCCTTCTTCGCCAGCATGAGCTACGGTCAGGAAGCCTTCGTTACGCGCCCGATCGAAAACGCGCTTGAACTTGCTCGGTGGATGGCCCATTTCCGAGCTGTCCAGACCCACGGCGACGAATGCATCGCGAAACGGTAGCGCCTGGTCGAGGGTTTTTTCCGCTTCCTCCTCGCTCAAATGACGCAGGAAGCTGAGGATCAGACCACTGCTGATACCCAGTTTCGATTGACCGTCTTTGAGTGCGCCAGTGATGCCGTTCAATACGACTTCAAACGGTATACCCCGGTCGGTATGGGTTTGCGGATCAAAGAAGGGCTCGGTGTGAATCACGTTCTGGGCCTTGCAGCGCTCCAGATACGCCCAGGTCAGGTCGTAGAAGTCCTGCTCGGTACGCAGTACATCTGCGCCCTGGTAATAAAGGTCAAGGAATTCCTGCAGGTTGTTGAAGGCGTAAGCTCCGCGCAGGGCTTCGACGTCATTCCACGGCAGCGCGATCTTATTGCGTTCGGCGAGTGCGAAGAGCAACTCGGGCTCCAGAGAACCCTCCAGGTGCAAGTGCAGTTCTGCCTTTGGCAGGGCGTTCAACCAATCGTACATGTGCTTTTCTCATCAGGTGCAGATGGCCGGCATTCTACAGAGTCATGCTTCGGGATGGGCAAAACCTGACCAAGCGGTTCAATTTACCCGGCCTCTTGCTCCCGTCGATAGGCATAGGTATCGGCAAAGCGTGACAGCAAGAACGCGGCGCAAGTAGTTACAGGGTAGCGTGCTGGCTCGGTTTCGCTCTGGCATCCGGGCAGGCATTCAATTTCGGTGTCCGGGTTGGGCTCTACGAAAAACGGCATCGAATAGCGATCAACGCCCAGTGGGCTGACCACTCGATGCGGCGTGGACACATATCGGTCGTTACTCCAGCGCGCCATCATGTCGCCGATGTTGACCACGAATGTGCCGTCGATGGGTGGCGCGTCGATCCACTGGCCGCGCACATCTCGCACTTGCAGTCCGCCCGCAGAGTCCTGATGCAGAAGGGTGATACAGCCATAGTCTGTGTGTGCCCCTGCACCTTGTTGTTCGGCGCTGGTGGCAGTATGGCGCGGCGGGTAGTGGATAAAACGCAGCACGCTGACGGGGGCGACAAAGCGTTTGTCGAAGAAGTCACGCTCGATGCCCAGCGCGACAGTGATCGCCTGAAGCAATTTCTGTGCGAGCGCCTGCATGTCCAGATAGTGCTGCTCCATCAGAGCTTGCCAGCCCGGCATGTCTGGATGCCGGTTGGGGCCGCGTAACGGTTTCTCTGCGAGGACCTCGGGATGATCGGCGGGCAAGTGAAAGCCCATGTCGAAGGTTTCCTTGAGATCGCTCGGTATATTCGGGTCCAACTGTTCGGTCGCGATAGCGCCATAACCGCGATGATGGCGGCTTTGAGTTATGTCGATCTTGAGCTTTTCTGCCTGGGGCAGGGCGAAGAATTGCTGCGCCGCGCCGACCACCTGTTCGATCCGCGTGGTGCTGAGCGGATGGCCTTTGATATAGAAAAAACCCCACTCCCGACAGGCCTGGTCGATTTGCCGGGCAATGTCTTGCCATGCGATTTGGTCATCGCTGTAGAGCGGGGCGATGTCGATGATCGGGAGTTGGTTCACGGTGTCCTGTCCTTATGATTTTTTAACTGTAGGAGCGAATTCATTCGCGAAGGCGGTTTCACAGCCGATGAATATCTATCGAATGTACCGGCCCCTTCCCGAATAAATTCGGTCCCACAGGGTTTCAATGGTGCGCCCCGGTTACTTCGGCAATTCCGCCTTGATGCCTTCAACGTAATAGTTCATCGAGGCCAGTTCTGCATTGGTCGCCACCTTGCCTTCCGGGATTTTCACTGCGCCGGTCTGATCCTTGATCGGGCCGGTGAACGGGTGGAATGCGCCACTTTTGATGTCGGCAATGATCTTCTCGGCTTCTGCCTTCACGTCCGCCGGGACGATATCGCTGATCGGCAGTTCAACCGTGCCTTCCTTCAGGCCACCCCAGTAATCCTGAGATTTCCAGGTACCGTTGATCACGCCTTCGGTCGCCTGGATGTAGTGCGGTCCCCAGTTGTTGACGATGGAGGTCAGCACCGCTTTCGGACCAAAGTGAGCCATGTCCGACGCATAACCCACGGCATAGACACCGCGGCGTTCAGCTGTCTGGATCGGCGCCGGGCTGTCGGTGTGCTGGAACATGACGTCCACACCCTGATCGATCAACGCGTTGGCGGCATCAGCTTCTTTGCCCGGATCGAACCAGGAGTTGACCCACACGACTTTGATCTCGGTGCCCGGGTTGTATTTGTTCAAGGCCAACTGGATGGCATCGATATCACGCAGTACTTCCGGGATCGGGAACGAGGCGACGTAACCGACCTTTTTGGTCTTGGTCATTTTTGCCGCCAGGAACCCACCGACGTAGCGACCTTCATAGGTGCGCGCCAGGTAGGTGCCCATGTTCTTGTCCTGCTTGTAGCCGGTCGCGTGTTCGAAAGTCACTTTCGGGAACTGCTTGGCGACTTTCAACGTTGGGTTCATGTAACCAAACGAAGTGGTGAAGACCAGGTCGTAGCCACCCTTGGCCATGTTGCGGATCACCCGTTCAGCGTCAGCGCCTTCCGGCACGTTCTCGACATAGCTGGTCGTGACCTTGTCGCCCAGCGCTTCAACCATGGCTTTGCGGCCTTGCTCATGTTGATAGGTCCAGCCGTGGTCGCCGATCGGACCGATGTAGACGAAGCCGACTTTCAACGGGTCTGCCGCCGATGCGAGCAGGCTCGAACCCAGGCCGACTACCGCAGCCATGGCACACAGCAATTTTTTCAGGGGGCGACGCGGGTGAGTGGTGGAGTGCATCGGGTCTAGCTCCTTATGGTCTTGTTGGCACTGCCGTCTTAGCGGGTTGCTCCACCAATGCAAAAAACTGACCAACTGGACAGTTAATGGCAGGGCTTCATCTGTAATAGGTTTTCCCGCGATACAGACGACACCGGACGGTGCATTCCAGCCCAACGTTGCTGCTAACTGGTGCGCCCATGATCTGTAGGAGCTGCCGAAGGCTGCGAATGACAGCGTGTCAGGCAGATCGCTTCGCAGCCTTCGGCAGCTCCTACAGGAATGCGCGACGTCAGATCTCACCCATTTTGAAACCTTTGCTTACACTCAGCACTCTCAACGCCTTGAACGCGTTATCCGGACGGTTCATGTGTGAAGGTTTAAAGGCAGGTAATGGGCTCAATACTCAAGCAAGAAAAATTTCTCCTGCTGGCGATTCTGGCAACGTTCGTCGCTTACCCGTTTGAGCACTGGTTCCTCAACAACGGGCAGGGCATTGCGCTCACAGCGGGCATCGCGCTGGTTGGATTTATCGTCTGCGCGTCTTTGCGCGTCGCTCACCACGCCGAGTTGCTTGCTGAAAAAGTCGGCGATCCCTACGGCACCATGATCCTCACGCTTTCGGCTGTGCTGGTGGAAGTGGTCATCCTGGCGATCATGATGAGTAACGAACCGTCGCCAACGTTGGTGCGCGACACGATTTACTCGGCAGTGATGCTCGATATCAATGGCATCCTGGGCCTGGCTGCCTTGATGGGCGGTATCAAGCACGGCGAACAGTCCTACAACGATGATTCGGCACGCACCTACAGCGTGATGATTCTGACCGCGATGGGCGTTTCCATGGTCGTGCCGGAGTTCATCCCTGAAGGCGACTGGAAGATGTATTCGGCGTTCACCATTGGCGCGATGATCTTGCTCTACACCTTGTTCCTGCGTATGCAGGTCGGGCCGCACAGCTACTTTTTCAGCTACAGCTATCCAGAGAAAAAGAAGCGCAAGGATCAGCCTGAAGCGCAGAGCGAACCGGTCAATCTGACGCTTTCGATTGGGACGCTGGTGCTGGGTGTGGTTGTCATTGGCGCACTGGCCGAAGTGATGTCCAAAACCGTCGACCTGGGCCTTGAAGGCACTGGCGCACCGCCGGTCATGACGGCGATTCTGGTGGCAGCCATTTCAGCCGCGCCCGAAATTCTGACGGCCTTGCGTGCCGCGCTGGCAAACCGTATGCAGTCAGTGGTGAACATCGCTCTTGGTGCTTCGCTGTCGACGGTGATTCTGACGGTACCCGTCATGGAAGCCATGGCGCTTTACAGCGGCCAGCCGTTCCAGATGGCCATGACCCCGGTGCAGACCGTGATGATTTTCATCACCTTGCTTGTCTGCGCGATCAACCTCAATGACGGTGAAACCAACGCGATAGAGGGCATGACCCACTTCGTACTGTTTGCGACATTCATCATGTTGTCGTTGTTGGGGTTGTAGCTGGAGCACCGCTTATGATCTCAAGCGCACGATGAACCTGTGCAGACTGTGTGAAAACTACTGCGCTCGGCAATACCGCGTTAAAAACAGGCGAAAAATGCTCATTTAGAACACCTAGACTCCGCTTTTTCGCCTGTTTTTGCCTTGTCTTGCCGTCGCTCGCTACGTTTTCACACAGTCTGTGTGGGACCGAATTCATTCGGGAGAGGCCGGTACAGCCGCCGTATTACCTTCGTCAGGAATATCGCCTTCCCGGATGAATTCGGTCCCACAGGTTCAGTGTTTAAGGTCCGCCGGTGTGTACAGAAATCATCAACCGCGAATCAACGCTCGCGCTGCCTGGCTGTGATCGGCAATCAGGCCCTTCAAATCAAGGCCTTCTACCTGCCCATCAATCACTCGCCACTGCCCGCCAATCATGACTCGATCGGCGCGATCGGCGCCGCACAGCAGCAGTGCCGATACTGGATCATGGCTGCCGGAGAAACGCAGTTCGTCCAGTTTGAACATCGCCAGATCCGCCTGTTTGCCGACTGCCAGTTCGCCGATGTCGGTTCGGCCGAGTAACTGCGCAGATCCTTTTGTGGCCCAGCCAAGCACAAGCTCCGGGGTGATTTTTTCTGCTCCGTAACGAAGGCGTTGCAGATACAGCGCCTGTCGCGTTTCGAGGATCATGTTCGAGGCGTCGTTGGAGGCCGAGCCGTCTACACCCAGCCCTAGCGGAGCGCCTGCTGAGATCAGATCCAGTGTCGGGCAAATGCCCGAGGCCAGACGCATGTTCGAGCTTGGGCAGTGACAGACACCTGTGCCAGCCGAACCCAGTCGGGTGATTTCGTCAGGGTTGAAATGAATGCCGTGGGCGAGCCAGGTGCGCGGCCCCAGCCAGCCGACGCTGTCCAGATAATCGACAGTGCGCAAGCCGAAGCGCTGCAGGCAGAAGTCCTCTTCATCCAGAGTTTCGGCCAGATGGGTGTGCAGGCGGACATCCAGTTTTTCTGCCAGATCAGCGCTTGCACGCATGATCTCGGGCGTGACCGAAAACGGGGAGCAGGGTGCCAGGGCGATCTGAATCTGAGCGCCTGCGCCGCGCTGGTGATAGCGGTCGATCAAACGCTGGCTGTCTTCGAGGATGACCTCACCTTGCTGTACGGTTTGTTGCGGTGGTAACCCTCCGTCGTCTACACCCAGGCTCATCGAGCCTCGGGTGAGCATCGCGCGCATTCCCAATTCACGGACGCTCTCAACCTGCACATCGATGGCGTTTTCCAGGCCGTCGGGAAACAGATAGTGATGATCCGCCGCTGTGGTGCATCCCGACAGTAGTAACTCGACCAACGCAACTTTGCTGGCCAGTGCGAGTTTCTCTGGAGTCAAACGCGCCCAGACCGGATACAAGGTTTTCAGCCATGGGAATAATGGCTGGTTGACCACTGGAGCCCAGGCCCGCGTGAGGGTTTGATAAAAATGGTGATGAGTGTTGATCGAGCCCGGTAGCAGCACATGCTCGCGGGCGTCGAACACTTGATCGCAAGGGCTCGACGGTAACTGACCAGCGCCGAGTACTTCGGCGATGAGGCCATTTTCAATGACCAGGCCGCCTCGGGTATCAAGGTCGTTGGCAGTGAAAGCAGCAAGGGGATTTTTCAACCAGATACGGATCGCGGGCATTGTGCCGGCTCCTCTGAAAGACAGGTTCAGGTTAGCCAGCTCAGTGTTGCCCTGTCTGCTGATCCAGGGTCGCTGGCGCTTTGCAGCGCCGGCGAGGCCGAGATTCTACCTGTGATCCCGGTAGGAGCCAACTTGTTGGCGAGAGGTTCTACGCGGTGCATCAGGCAATCCGCTATCGAGGCCTCGCGGTGCTCGGTGGAGCGCCACCCCGGCCTCTGCTACAGAAGAACATTCCGATTCTAATAGTTATTTCACCACGGAATGGTTTCGCCTTTGTAGTCCACGAAGTAATGCCCGCCTTTACCCGCGTAGGCCACGAGTTGTTCCACTAGCCCGCGAGTGCTGGTCTCGACGTCGATAGCCGCAGCTTCGCCACCCATGTCGGTTTTCACCCAGCCCGGGTGCAAGGACAAAACGGTTGGCCGAGGCTCCGGCAACTGCAGCACGAAGCTGTTGGTCAGGGAGTTCAGGGCCGCTTTGCTCGCTTTGTACAGCGAAGCATCTGCCCCATCCGGACAGGTAACGCTGCCAAATCTGGAGCTCATGAAAGCCAATACACCCGTGGTTGGACGGATCTGCTGGACGAGACGTTCAGCCAGCCGGATAGGGGCAATAGCGTTGGTGAGGAATAGCTGGGTCAGTTCAGCTGTGGTGATCTGCTCGGCGCTTTGTGGTCTTGGTCCCATGATGCCGGCATTGATGACCACTACATCAAAGGCCTGTCCTTGCAGCGTGTTTTTCAAAGCATCGAGAGACGCTACGTCATCCATATCGAGGGTCTCGATACGGACGCCAGCGATTGCTTGGAGGTCAGTCGCTTTCTGTGGATCACGAACGGTTGCGGTGACGTTCCAGTTTTGTTCGGTCAGTCGTTTGACCAGCCCCAGGCCAATGCCGCGAGAGGCGCCGATGATCAGTGCAGTTTTTTGAGTGGACAAAATTTTCTCCTGAACAGCGTTATGAGGGATTTAGCGGGCAGCTTTGGCCCAGCCGGTCCTGTAATTCGTTACGCAATTCGCCGAGTTCGGCGATGCGGGTTTCGACCAGTGCGAGTTTGTCCCGCAGTAGCTGAGTAATCGCCAGATCGGGTGCCGGTGTTTTCCAGAGTTCGGCAACGCTATGGCCGATTTCGTTCAGGCTGAAGCCCAGACGCTGTGCTGTCTTGATGAACTGCACCAGCTGCACCATCTCTGCAGGATAGTGCCGATAGCCATTAGCGCTGCGTTGCGCGGCAATCAAACCGCGCTGCTCATAGAACCTCAGCGTGTCGCGGCTGACGTCGGTGGCTTGAGCCAGTTCACCAATGCGCATATTTCCGTTCCTTGGGGTTGACCATGGAGCGTACTCCAGCCTTTAGCCTGTTGAAACATTCAATCAACAGGAGCGTCTTTATGTGGCAACCGCAACACTATCACCAAGTGGTCCGGGCCAGCGGCTGGTACGACCTTATTGTTACTGCAGCATTTGTCACGCCGTGGAGTTTTGTCGCGCTGCATGGGCTTTTATCCAGCTTGAGTCAGGCCTGGAATGTGCCCGGCACGCTGCCACCGTTCGAACCCATGCATATGTTGATGGCCAACTTGCTGGGGTCGATT
The DNA here is from genome assembly GCF_900602065.1 of Pseudomonas viridiflava. Lineage (GTDB taxonomy): Bacteria > Pseudomonadota > Gammaproteobacteria > Pseudomonadales > Pseudomonadaceae > Aquipseudomonas. Next base: position 219,732 of record NZ_UWFN01000091.1, read on the forward strand.
GTGTGCGTCTGGTCAGTGTTACGGATTCGCGATCCGCAAAGGGTTTTCGGACGTTACGATGCGGTGGGTCGCTTGCTGTTCGCAACCTGGCAGATATATGCCCTGATGCAAGGAGCGACGTGGTTGCTGGCGGGATTTCTGATCATGGAGTTGATGTGGGCGGTGTTGCAGTTATTACCGGTCCGCTCGATTAACAAGCAACTGTAGGAGCGCCACCCCGGTCGCTCCTGCAGCCTCATTTTTTCAGCTCTGTGTTAATGCCCCGCCTGCCAGGGCTGCCCCAGCGAAACCGGGGCATACAGCCGGGTGCGCAGGGCATTGCGCGACAGCATCACCAATACCAGGATGGTCGCTACATACGGGAGCATCGCCAGCAGGTTGGAAGGGATCGCCAGGCCAATACCTTGTGCAACCAAATGCAGGATGCTGGCGAGGCCAAACAGGTACGCGCCCAACAGCAGACGCCATACTCGCCAACTGGCGAATACAACCAGAGCCAGGGCGATCCAGCCGCGGCCGGCGCTCATGTTCTCTGCCCACATCGGTGTGTACGCCAACGACAGATAGGCACCCGCCAGGCCAGCCATCGCGCCGCCGAACAATACTGCCAGGGTCCTCACCCGCAAAACGGGCAAACCCATGGCGCTGGCCGCGTCCGGGTTTTCGCCGACTGCCTGGATAATCAGGCCCACGCGGCTTTTCAGCAGTGCCCAGACCACCAGCGCAAACAGTGCAAAGGACAGGTAAACCAGAATGTCCTGAGCGAACAGCATGCGGCCGATCAGCGGGATGTCGCTCAGGTAGGGGATCAGAATCGGCTCGAAACCTTGCAGGGGTTTACCCACCCAGGCAGCGCCAACGAAGCTCGACAGGCCTACGCCAAAAATAGTCAGCGCCAACCCTGTTGCGACCTGATTGGCATTGAAGACCAGCGCCACCACCGCGAATAACCCCGACAGCAGCATGCCCGCCATCATCGCGAGTAACACCCCAAGCCAAAGATTGCCGGTACTCAGGGCAATAATGAAGCCGATCACGGCCCCAAACAGCATCATGCCTTCTTGCCCAAGATTGAGGACGCCGCTTTTTTCACAGATCAGTTCGCCCAGTGCAACCAGCAGCAGTGGCGTTCCGCAGCGCACCATGGCAAAGAAAATATTGCTCAGCAGATCGATATCCATCACACAGCTCCCGTGGCAACGGGTGCCATCTGACGTTTTGCCCAGCGCGCTTTCAGGCGTGGGCGATAAAGGATCAACACATCACAAGCCAGCAGGAAGAACAGCATCATCCCTTGAAACAGCTGAGTGATGGCCTGAGGTAAATTCAGCGCCATCTGCGCGTTTTCTCCGCCCAGGTACAGCAGCGCCATCAGCAAGCTGGCGAACAAAATACCGATTGGATTGAGGCGGCCAAGGAACGCTACGGTAATCGCTGCGTAGCCATAACCCGGCGACACTTGCGGGACCAGTTGACCAATCGGGCCTGCAACTTCGCTGACCCCGGCCAATCCTGCGAGGCCGCCGCTGATCAGCAAGGCAAGCCAGACCAGACGTTTTTCCCGAAACCCAACGAAACCTGCAGCGCGTTTATCCAGACCCAGCACCTTGATCTGAAAACCGACAAAGCTGCGTTGCAGCAAAACCCAAACGGCAACCAGTGCCAGCAAGGCGAAGTACACACCGGCATGTACGCGGCCATCTTCGCTGAGCAGGGGTAAGCGGCTGGCGTCACCGAACATTGCCGACTCCGGAAAATTCATTCCGGCTGGGTCCTTCAGCGGCCCATGCACGAAAAACAAAAGGAGGTTCAGCGCGATGTAATTGAGCATGATGCTGGTCAGGATTTCATTGGCGTTGAAGTGGGTGCGCAGCCACGCGGTCAGGCCCGCCCAAGCAGCGCCACCGAGGGTGCCAACCAGCAGGATCAGCACCAGTGCCCAGCGGCTTTCCATGTCAATGATGTTGACCGCCAATGCACTACCCGCCAGTGCGCCCATCAACAGCTGACCTTCGGCACCGATGTTCCAGATCCGCGCTTGATAAGCGACCGCCAAACCCAGGGCGCAGAGCAGAATGGGCAGCGCCTTGACCATTAATTCGGATACGCCGTACCAGTCGCTAACTGGTGCAATCAGCAAAGTATGCAGAGTAAGCAAAGGGTCCAGGCCCAATGCAAGAAACAGTAATGAGCCGCAGATCAGGGTCAATACGGCGGCCAGCAGTGGCGAAAACCACAACATGGCTCGTGATTGTTGCCCGCGCGGTTCCAGAGAAAGCAGCATCGGAAACTCCGTTAATTAAGCGCGGCGGCTTGGAATTGAGGTTGAGTGCCAGGCGGTGCATCGAATTCACCAGCCATCCAGCCGCCGACCTGCACGGGCGAGGTCTGCCCGGTCGGCACAAGAGGGGAGAGCCTGCCACTGCTCAGCGCGGCAAGGCGGTCGCTGATCTGGAACAGTTCGTCGAGGTCTTCTGATATCACCAGGATCGCGGCGCCAGCATCGCGCAAGGCAATCAGCGCACGATGAATCGCTGCGGCGGCACCCACGTCGACTCCCCAGGTCGGGTGCGCGGCGACCAACAACTTCGGGTTCTGCAGGATTTCGCGGCCCAGAATAAATTTCTGCAAGTTGCCGCCAGACAGGCTGCGAGCCGGAGCTTGAGCGTCGGGTGTCTTGACTGCGAAGCGTTTGATGATTTCATCAGCCAGACTTCTGACCTTGTCGCGCTGGATCAGGCCATTACTGACCAGGCCCTGTTGAAAGGCAGTCAGCAGAGCGTTATCACTAAGGCTCAAATCTGGAACGGCACCGTGCCCGAGTCGTTCTGCCGGAACAAAGGCCAGACCATTGCTACGGCGCGCATCCGGACGCAGATGACCGACGTTCGCCTCCGCGAACCGGATACTCGCGGACAGCGCATGGCTCAGCGTTTGTTCGCCGCTGAGCAGTGCGAGCAGCTCGTCCTGACCGTTACCTGCCACACCTGCGATGCCGACGATCTCGCCGCTACGCACTTCAAGGTCGATGTTGACCAGAGAACATCCGAAGGGATCGGGGTTATGCCAAGAGAGCTTTTCCACTTGTAGAAACGGCTTTTGACCTGTGACTTTTGGATACTGTGCGGTCAAGCCTTCAGCGTCACCGACCATCAACCGGGCGAGCTCCAGGTCAGAGCACTGTGCCGGGATGCAATGCCCGGACACCTTGCCACCTCGAAGTACGGTCGCGCTGTGACATAAGGCCCTGACCTCACCCAGTTTGTGGCTGATAAACAGAATGCTGCAGCCTTCCTCGGCCAGGCGGCGCAGGGTGACGAATAGTTCGTCAGCTTCCTGAGGCGTCAACACCGAAGTAGGTTCATCAAGAATCAGCAGGCGGATGTCCTGCATCAGGCAACGAATGATCTCGACTTTCTGCCGCTCGCCGATCGACAGGCTGTGGACAAGTCGTTGCGGCTCGACGGCCATGCCGTAGCGTTGCGAGACTTCGCGAATTTTTGGTTCCAGTTGCTTGGGTGTGCCAGCCGCGCCGCCCATCGCCAGCGCGATGTTCTGGGCGACCGTCAGGGTTTCGAACAACGAGAAATGCTGGAACACCATGCCGATGCCCAAGCTTCGGGCCTGGGCTGGATTGCGCATTTTCAGAGCTTGCCCCTGCCAGACGATTTCGCCTGAATCGGGCTGCGTCACGCCGTAGATGATTTTCATCAGGGTGCTTTTGCCTGCGCCGTTTTCGCCGAGCAAGGCGTGGATTTCTCCGGGCGGAATATTCAGGTCAATGGCATCGTTGGCCAGGCAACCGGGATAGCGTTTGCTGATGGCACGAAGTTGCAGGCGTGCGGGCGTCACAGGGTTTGGCATGACAGGCTCAAGGTAAGAGGATCGCTTGTGGATATAGCAATTTCCTGGCCAGGCAGTCAGGTTTTTTGGGAGGCAGTTCGCAATCGCTTGTAACTACTGAGTTGTAACGACTCTAGCTCAACTTTTGTTGGGAATTGAAACTGGATTCGAAGTCTCTTTGAGCACCAGATCGGGGCGTGTTTCGGTAGACATGGCGCAATATCGCTCAGCCGGATTGAGCGAAAAACATACAGTTGCTATTCAGTCAGGCTGCTTCGGCCTCGCCGAGACCCTTGCACCTGTTATCCACAGGTTGTTCCACAGTAAATGTGCGCAAGGTCAAAACATTGATATAAGCCGCGACTCGTTAGTTTCGACCAGCGATAACGGGCCGTAACACGCTGTTTTCAAGAGGCTTTTGTCGCTATATGACATATTTGTATAAAAAATGATCGATAGGCTGAAAGCCTGAGTTCATAAGGCTTTCAGCCGCATGTGCTCAGCTTATCCACAGCCGGATGCACAGTAATTGTGTGTAGGGCCTCTCTGGGAGATTGCCTGCAAGCGTTGATCCCGGTGGAAGCGAATTCATTCGCGAAAGGGGCCAGCGCATCCGCAGCTTATTTATCGTTTGAAATACCGCCTTCCCGAATGAATTCGGTCCCACAGGATTTACGTCGCATATCAGCTTGCGGGCAAGCACTGAAAATCCCGTGGTGCTCCAATTCTGCTGCGTAAAAACGCGGTATCAGTCAGGTTCTGTATTTAAAACAATCCGCCCCCGGCTCAAATCCGCCAATTGCCGCTGCAGCAGTTCAACCTGTTCAGGTCCAACCGCAATCGCAAGGTCCACTCCATTAGCGGTGAAGTCTTCGTTCTGGACCAATCCGTTCAGCTCGGCAAGCCGCAGCTTTACCAAGGCCAATTCGCTGAAGCTGCAGGACAAATTGAGTTGTACGCGAGTGATCAGAGGCAGGCGTTCAGCCTGTTGCAGGCATTTGTTCGCTCCGCCACCGTAGGCTCGGGCTAGGCCGCCGGTACCCAGTTGAATGCCGCCGTACCATCGAATCACCAGAACCACGACCTGATCGAATTCCTGAGCCTCGATGGCCGCCAGAATCGGTCGGCCTGCCGTCCCGCCAGGTTCGCCGTCGTCATTGCTGCGGTATTGATCGGCCAGTTTCCAGGCCCAGCAATTGTGAGTCGCGTTGAGGTCGCTGTTCTGCTCGATAAACGCTTGTGCGTCGGCGGCACTGGTGATCGGCGCGGCAAGGGTAATGAAGCGGCTCTTGCGAATCTCTTCGCGAAATTCACAAGGGCCAACCAGAGTAAAAGGCATGCGTGGGTTCCAGCTGTAAACAGTTGCGCCAGTTAAGCGCCTGGAGGCGTGAGGCCGCAACCCTTGAGAATGATGCGGATGAGATTATCGCCCGCAACCTCCATATCTTGCTTGGTCAAACGAGTGCGCCCGGTCACTTGGCAGATTTGCGTGGCAAAGTCGGCGTAATGTTGAGTGCTGCCCCACAGCAGGAAAATCAGGTGGACCGGATCCACCGGGTCCATTTTGCCTGCATCGATCCACGCCTGGAAAACCGAGGCTCGACCTTGAAACCAGGCTTGGTAATCCTGGCTGAAGTATTGGTTAAGGCATTCGCCACCGCTGATGATCTCCATCGCGAAGATTCGAGAAGCCTGAGGCTGGCGGCGAGAGAACTCCATCTTGGCTCTTATGTATTGGCTCAGCGCCAGCGCAGGGTCGTCCTCGACGGTAAGATTGTTGAAGGTGCTGTCCCACAGTTCGAGGATGTTGCTGAGTACCGCAACGTACAGCCCCAGCTTGTTAGTGAAGTAATAATGAAGATTGGCCTTGGGCAGCCCGGCGTTCAGCGCGATGGTATTCATGCTGGTGCCTTTGAAACCATGACGGGCGAATTCATCTTCCGCAGCTTTGATAATGGCTTCTTCATTCTTCTGACGAATGCGGCTGGCCGGCTTTATGCTGTGAGTACTGTGCGCTGGGACTTCAAGGATCATGGGGCAGTTCCGGACAGATCATGGGGTGCAATGCTGAACAGATAGCGCAACCCTGCTGATCCGACAAGTGTCGGCAGGGGAAAGCATTAAGCGTTCGGCATCTTCAGGATTCAGTGCGTCGATGGTTCGCCTTCGGTTGCAGATTTTGTACCGACGGCACTGGTTTTGTCCTCTGGCAGTAGAAGGCACATGACAATGGCAGTGATGCCTCCGCTGGTAATCGCCGAGTCAAACAGGTTCTGTACCAATTTAGGCAGATGATGCAGCAGTGCCGGTTGTGCGGCGATACCCAGGCCTACACCAAAGGAGGTCGCGATAATCAGCATGCTGCGTCGGTCCAGTGGTGCCTGGGCCAGAATACGTACGCCCGCAGCCGCAACGCTTCCGAACATCACCAGCGTCGCGCCGCCGAGAACCGGTTTGGGGATCTGCTGCAGCAATGCGCCAATAGTCGGGAACAGCCCGAGCATGAACAGCACTGCGCCGATGTACAGGCCGACATAGCGGCTGGCCACACCGGTGAGCTGAATGACCCCGTTGTTCTGCGCGAAAGTCGTATTGGGAAATGCGCTGAAAGTCGCGGCGATCATGCAGCTGACTCCATCGCCCAGCACTCCACCTTTGAGTCTGGCGATGTAGCTCGGGCCGCTGATAGGCTTTTTGGCGAGCATGCAGTTGGCTGTCAGGTCGCCCACTGTTTCGATGGTACTGATCAGGTAGATAAGCGCGACCGGCAGGAATGCGGTCCAGTCAAAGGCAAAGCCAAACCGGAATGGGACGGGGACGCTGATCAGGGGTAAGTCGCTGACTGAGTGAGGGACCAGCTTGCCGCTGAACCACGCCGCCAGGCTGCCAACGGCGAGGCCGATGATAATTCCCGACAAACGGATCCATGGGATATTCGAGCGGTTAAGCAGAATGATCACGGCCAGCACGAAGCCGCCAAGTGCCAGGTTCAGTGGTTCGCCAAAATCAGGCGCATTGAAGCCTCCGCCAAGGTCGGTCACGCCGACCTTGATCAGGCTGACGCCGATCAGGGTAATCACGATGCCGGTCACCAGGGGCGTGATGACTCTGCGCAGTTGGCCAATGAAGCGGCTCAAGACAATCTGCACCAGTGCCCCAAAGAAACAGACGCCGAAGATCATTGCCAGAATGTCCTCCGGGCTACCGCCGCGTTGCTTGACCAGAAAACCCGCGGACAATACTGCACCGAGGAAGGCAAAGCTGGTGCCTTGCAGGCAGATCATCCCTGCACCAATGCCAAATGGCCGACGTGCCTGGATGAAAGTACCTACGCCTGAAACCATCAACGCCATGCTGATCAGGTAGGGCATGTACGCCCCCAGACCGAGCGCCGAGCCGATCACCAATGGCGGCGTGATGATGCCGACGAAACTGGCAAGCACATGCTGCAACGCGGCCAATATGGCCGGCAATGGTTTGGGCCGATCATCCAGACCGTAGATGAGATCACTATTGGGTGAGGCGTCGGGCTGCATGTCGTGCTCTCAATGGGCGTCTGATACATCCACTGTGCAAAAAGCTGTCCAAGTGCTCAGGAATTTTGAGGGCTAGTGTTTAGCGAATACCTTTAGTCGCACCTCGGTGTCCATGGCACGGCGCTGTCGCGCAGCAAACCCAGAGCTGTAGGAGTGAGCTTGCTCGCGATTCGATCTCATGGTCGAAGAATTCATGTGATGAATTGACGCTATCGCGAGCAAGCTCACTCCTACAGGTCGAGGGTTTGCCGCTGGGCAAATGTTTCAGCGTGTAGCAGCCAGCGTCTGCAGAAAGCTCTCCAGCACCAAATGGGGGCGGCGTCCCTTGCGGGTTACTGAAACAAGGCTCAGGTCATAAAAACGGGAGGAGGGCTTCAATGCCCGCAGTCGGCCCTGCTGTACCCAAAAGCCTGCGTAGTGATCCGGCAGATAGCCGATGTAACGACCGGTCAGAATCAGAAAAGCCATGCCTTCCCGGTCAGAGGCGCTGGCCGTGCAGTGGAGTGCCTGATAATGGGCCTGAATGTCGGCAGGCAGCCTGAATGTCGGCGCAATGGCGTCCTGTTCCGCGAGTCGTTCATCGTCCAGCGCAGCGTCTTCCATATAGAAGAGTGGGTGGCCCACTGCGCAGTAAAGCAACGACCGTTCGCTGTACAGCGGCTGATACTCAAGCCCTGACAAGGCGCTGGCCTGAGGCACGACGCCGACGTGCAAGCGCCCGTCGAGCACGCCTTGTTCGACCTCATTGGGGGCAATCATGCGGATGTTGATGTGCACGTCAGGTCCGCGCTCTTTCAACTGGGCGAGTGCGTGGGTGATGCGCATATGAGGCAGGGTGACGAGGTTGTCGGTCAGGCCGATGTTCAGCTCTCCACGCAAATGCTGGTGCAGGCCATTCACCTCGGTGCGGAAGCTTTCCAGCGCGCCAAGCAGTTGCAGCGAAGACTGATAGACCTCTCGGCCTTCTTCGGTCAACGAGAAACCGGCGCGGCCGCGCTGACAAAGGCGCAAGCCCAGGCGCTGCTCAAGATCGCTCATCTGCTGGCTGATGGCCGAGCGGCCTATGCCCAGGGCGCTTTCTGCGGCGGAGAACCCGCCCGACTCGACTACGCTTCGAAAGATGCGCAGCAATCGAATATCAAAGTCGCTGACTTGTGCCAGTGGATCGGGGCGACGACTGCTCATAGTTTAGTAATCGGCTAACTAAAGATCGTAAAAGTTGAGTTTTCACGACTTTATCCCCGTGGCACCGTAGCTGCATCAAGTATTTGCATCCTGTCTACCGCCCAGCGCTCCAGCGAGGTCCGTTTCGATGAACAGTTTCGAGTCGTCCGAGATGTCTATTGCCAGCCAATTGAAGCTTGATGCTCATTGGATGCCCTACACAGCCAATCGCAATTTCCAGCGTGATCCACGCCTGATCGTTGCGGCACAGGGCAGTTACCTGACAGATGACAAGGGTCGCAAGATCTATGATGCATTGTCCGGTCTGTGGACTTGTGGGGCGGGTCATACGCGCAAGGAAATTCAGGAAGCGGTCTCTAAGCAACTGGGCATTCTGGATTACTCCCCGGCGTTCCAGTTTGGTCATCCGCTGTCTTTCCAGCTTGCGGAGAAAATCACCGAGCTGACACCTGGTAACCTCAATCATGTTTTCTACACCAACTCAGGTTCCGAGTGCGCGGATACCGCAGTGAAGATGGTGCGGGCTTACTGGCGGTTGAAAGGGCAGGCGACCAAAACCAAAATGATCGGCCGTGCCCGCGGTTACCACGGCGTGAACGTTGCGGGTACCAGCCTGGGTGGGGTTAACGGCAACCGTAAAATGTTTGGCCAGTTGATGGACGTGGATCATCTGCCCCATACCTTGCTGGCCAGCAACGCCTATTCCAAGGGTATGCCGGAGGCTGGCGGTATCGCGTTGGCTGATGAGATGCTCAAGCTGATCGAGTTGCACGACGCATCGAACATTGCAGCGGTTATCGTCGAGCCAATGGCGGGCTCTGCGGGTGTGATTGTGCCGCCTCAGGGGTATCTCAAGCGTCTGCGGGAAATCTGCGACCAGCACAACATCCTGCTGATCTTTGACGAAGTCATTACGGGCTTTGGGCGTACCGGATCCATGTTCGGTGCCGAGAGCTTTGGCGTTACGCCTGATCTGATGTGCATCGCCAAGCAAGTCACCAATGGCGCGATTCCCATGGGGGCAGTGATTGCCAGCAGCGAAATTTATCAGACGTTCATGAATCAACCGACGCCTGAGTACGCTGTTGAATTCCCGCATGGTTATACCTACTCGGCACACCCTGTTGCGTGTGCGGCCGGTATCGCGGCGCTCGATCTTTTGCAGCGGGAAAACCTTGTCCAGCAGGCGGCCGAAGTGGCGCCGCACTTCGAAAGCGCGCTGCATGGCATCAAAGGTACGAAGAACGTCGTCGACATTCGTAACTATGGCCTGGCCGGTGCTATTCAGATTGCCCCACGTGATGGTGATGCAATCGTGCGACCGTTCGAAGCAGGCATGAAGCTCTGGAAGGCTGGTTTCTACGTCCGGTTTGGCGGTGACACCTTACAGTTCGGTCCAACCTTCAACAGCAAGCCGCAAGACCTGGATCGTTTGTTTGATGCGGTGGGCGAAGCGCTGAATCAGGTCGACTGACCAATCTCTTCTATATAGATGACAGGCGCGGAGTCGTTCGCGCCTGCTTTGGAGTCATTTCATGAGCACCATTCAACACTTGATCGATGGCCAGTTGGTCAGCGACAACGGCCGCACTGCTGACGTGTTCAACCCGTCGACCGGGCAGGCCATCCACAAAGTTTCACTGGCCAGTCGTGAAACCGTGCAGCAAGCCATCGATTCGGCCAAGGCAGCGTTTCCGGCCTGGCGCAATACGCCACCGGCAAAACGTGCTCAGGTCATGTTTCGCTTCAAGCAACTGCTGGAGCAGAACGAAGGTCGCATCGCACAACTGATCAGTGAAGAACACGGCAAGACTCTCGAAGACGCCGCGGGTGAGCTCAAGCGTGGTATCGAAAACGTGGAATACGCTTGTGCGGCTCCTGAAATTCTAAAGGGTGAGTACAGTCGCAATGTCGGCCCGAATATTGATGCCTGGTCCGATTTCCAGCCGCTAGGTGTGGTTGCCGGTATTACGCCGTTCAATTTTCCGGCCATGGTCCCGCTGTGGATGTATCCCCTGGCGATCGCCTGCGGTAACTGTTTCATTCTCAAACCGTCAGAGCGCGACCCCAGCTCCACATTGCTGATTGCCCAACTGCTGCACGAGGCCGGTTTGCCTAAGGGAGTACTTAATGTCGTTCATGGCGACAAGGCTGCGGTGGATGCGTTGATTGAAGCGCCGGAAGTCAAAGCGCTCAGTTTTGTGGGCTCAACACCAATCGCCGAGTACATCTATAAAGAAGGCGCTGCACGTGGCAAGCGAGTGCAAGCGTTGGGCGGCGCGAAAAACCATGCGGTGCTGATGCCTGATGCTGATCTGGACAACGCCGTCAGTGCCTTGATGGGCGCAGCTTACGGTTCGTGCGGTGAGCGCTGCATGGCGATTTCAGTTGCCGTGTGTGTGGGGGATCAGATTGCCGATGCTCTGGTGGCCAAACTGGTGCCGCAGATCGCTTCGCTGAAAATTGGTGCCGGTACAACATGTGGGCTGGATATGGGGCCTCTGGTCACCGGCCAGCATCGCGACAAAGTAAGCGGCTATATAGAAGACGGTGTGCAAGCGGGCGCGAAGCTGGTCGTTGATGGGCGTGGTTTAAGCATTGCGGGTAATGAAGACGGCTTCTTTATGGGTGGTTGCCTGTTCGACCAGGTGACGCCGGAGATGCGTATCTATAAAGAAGAGATCTTCGGCCCGGTGCTGTGCATCGTGCGGGTTGCCAGTCTTGAGCAGGCCATGCAACTGATCAATGATCATGAATACGGTAATGGCACGTGCATCTTTACCCGAGACGGTGAAGCTGCGCGTTTGTTCTGCGATGAAATTGAAGTGGGTATGGTCGGAGTTAACGTGCCTTTGCCAGTGCCGGTTGCCTATCACAGCTTCGGCGGCTGGAAGCGTTCGCTGTTCGGCGATCTGCATGCGTATGGTCCAGACGGCGTGCGGTTCTATACGCGTCGTAAGGCAATTACTCAGCGCTGGCCGCAGCGTGCAAGCCATGAAGCGTCGCAGTTCGCCTTTCCCAGTCTGTAAGTAGCTGTCTTTAAAAGAGGGGGAGCCGCCAGGCTCTCCTTGTGTTTTAGGGCGTTTCAGAGAGATATGACAATTTAGTGAAATTAGGGGTTGACGGCCTCTCTAATGTCTCTATAATTCGCACCTCTTCTGGCGCAGGCGGAACGAAAAACTCCTTGATAATCAACGAGTTGGACGATTTAACTAGCGAGGAAGAGGCTTCGATGAAGTTGATCGAAAGCGGTGAAAAAAGGGAGTTGACAGCAGGTTGTAACGCTGTAGAATTCGCCTCCCGCTAACGAGCAACGTGATGTTGATCGA
>NZ_UWFN01000051.1 GCF_900602065.1 Pseudomonas viridiflava
GGCCTCGACGTCTTCAGCGGTGACCATGCGTCTGAGCGATATTTTTTTCAGGTACTCCTCGCGCATCTCGGCTTCAGGCACCTTCATCTGTTCGGCACGGGCACGAATCACACCGTCCATGCGCGGGCCTTCGACGATGCCGGGCAGCAAGGCGTTGACGCGGATGTCGCTTTCGCCCAACTCGGATGCCAGCGATTTCATCAAACCCACAATGGCCCATTTGGTCGCCGCATACGGTGTGCGCCAGGCGTAACCCAGGCGGCCGGCAACGGAAGCAATGTGGATCATGTGCGCGTTGGGCGATGCCTTGAGCAGCGGAACCGCGTGATGAGCAAAGCGGTATTGTCCGGTGAGGTTGATGTCGACAGTGCGCTGCCAATCTTCATCGGTGATGGCGTCGATGCCCGCCGTAGGACCTGCGATCCCGGCGTTGTTGATCAGCACATCGAGAC
>NZ_UWFN01000251.1 GCF_900602065.1 Pseudomonas viridiflava
CGATCCATGCGATAGACGGGGACTGGAGCAACGGCTGGCGGATCATTCTCGATACGGATGGCAAAGGCCCCGACGATCAGGACGTGTTGCTCATCGAGCGCGCGAGGTCGCCCGACACCCGAATCGTCGGCAACAGGAAAGTGGCTGAACATCTGACATTCACCGGGCTGGGCGGCCTGCGTAACTCGGCCAACGGGACGATACATGTGTGCGTCAAAGACCAGCCGGTCAGCCACTACCGCGTGATAGTGGCCAGGACCGGGCGAGTCAGGATCGACGATAAGAAGGCTGATGCGCCACTGTGCAGTTGAGCGAACTCAGAGCAGCGACTTGACCCGCAATTCCTTGGGCATGGAGAACGTAATGTTCTCTTCGCGACCGGCCAGCTC
>NZ_UWFN01000186.1 GCF_900602065.1 Pseudomonas viridiflava
ACATGTGGGCGATGATGGCCAAGGCCGCCGTAGGCAAGGAAGCGCAGGAGGATTTCTACGCCAGCAAGCTGGGTACGGCGCGTTTCTACTTCGCCCGTCTGCTGCCGCGTATTCATTCGTTGAACGCATCAGTACGTGCTGGCAGCGAGTCGTTGTTCCTGCTGGACGCCGAACAGTTTTGAAACAGTAGCAGCGTGTAAGCATTTGCTTACACGTCGTGCTGCCATTTGGCCTCTTCCTTTAATTCGGATCCAAAGTTACTCTAAATCCATGGACGTAGCGCAGGATGCGCAATCAAACATAACAGGGACACGTAGGGAAGCCTGCCAGGATGGTGGGACGAAAGGGATGTCAGGGAAACAGTCTGGAAAACCTCGCTTCGGCGGGGTTTTCTTTGTGCGCGTGTTTTATATCCCCCGCCCAGTGC
>NZ_UWFN01000048.1 GCF_900602065.1 Pseudomonas viridiflava
GGCTGAGGCCATGCAGTTCTCCGAGCACGGCGGTTACCAACTGCTTCCGGCCAACCGCGACCTGACCGCAGGCGAGGTGGTGCTGCTGGAAATCCAGATGAAGGAGAGCCGTCTGCGTAATGCGCTTGCGCCAATCCGCGAAAACTACGATTACATTCTCATCGACTGCCCTCCGTCGCTGTCGATGCTTACGCTCAACGCCCTGGTGGCGTCTGATGGCGTGATTATTCCCATGCAGTGCGAGTATTTCGCACTGGAAGGTCTGAGCGACCTTGTGGATAACATCAAGCGGATCGGCCAACTGCTCAACCCGCAGCTCAAGATCGAAGGC
>NZ_UWFN01000280.1 GCF_900602065.1 Pseudomonas viridiflava
GATACGGCCGATGCAAGATTTTCAGCCTCGGGGATGATGTTGCGCATGCAGATGTTTCAGACGTTCCCTTGCGACATGGGTATAGATTTGCGTGGTGGAGATGTCCGAATGACCAAGCAATAACTGCACCACGCGCAGATCGGCGCCATGGTTGAGCAAATGGGTGGCGAATGCATGGCGCAAGGTGTGGGGCGACAGGGTCTTACCGATCCCGGCGACCTTGGCTTGGTGCTTGATGCGGTGCCTGAAGGTCTGGCGGGTCATTTGCTCGCCCCGCAGGCTGGGGAACAGCACATCGCTGGGGCGCCCACACAGCAATTCGCTGCGCGCTTCGCGCATGTAGCGCTCCACCC
>NZ_UWFN01000021.1 GCF_900602065.1 Pseudomonas viridiflava
AGTCTAACCTTCGGGAGGACGGTTACCACGGTGTGATTCATGACTGGGGTGAAGTCGTAACAAGGTAGCCGTAGGGGAACCTGCGGCTGGATCACCTCCTTAATCGACGACTCAGCTGCAGCACAAGCTCCCACACGAATTGCTTGATTCATTGAAGAAGACGATTAGAAGCAGCTTTTGCTTTGCACACCCGATATTGGGTCTGTAGCTCAGTTGGTTAGATCGAACCCCATGCTTTGTGGTAAAGAGCAGGGTGAGGTCGGCTTTAGTAGCTAGAAATTGGGTCTGTAGCTCAGTTGGTTAGAGCGCACCCCTGATAAGGGTGAGGTCGGCAGTTCGAATCTGCCCAGACCCACCAGTTACCTGGTGAAGTTGGTCAGAGCGCGTACGACACCCGGATACGGG
>NZ_UWFN01000093.1 GCF_900602065.1 Pseudomonas viridiflava
CTGCTGGTTGACCCGACGAATCTCGGCCTGCCCCGGCAGAAAGACCAGCAGGCTGCCAGACTCGCTGCCCAGCGCATCCAGCACCGTCTGCACGACTCGCGGTTCGACAAACTCACCGGGCTGAAAAGGACGCCCCCACTGCATCGTCACCGGAGACATACGCCCGTCGCTGCGCACGACCGGCGCATCGTCCAGCAACGCCGCCAGCCGCTCGCCCTCCAGCGTTGCCGACATCAGCAGAATCTTCAGCGGCTGATCGTCGCGAAGCAGCTCACGGCCGTTAAGACTCAGGGCCAGTGCCAGAT
>NZ_UWFN01000176.1 GCF_900602065.1 Pseudomonas viridiflava
ACATAAAGCAATGCCGTTTCAAAGCATATAGTTGATCCTGAAAACATTCCGCTCCGGGTCCAGCAGCACGGCCTGATACCAGTTGTAATACGTCAGATACGGCGCTTTTATCAACGTGGCGCCCTGCTCTACCGCCAGCGGCACCAGCCGGTCTACTTCGGCTTGTTCCGACACATCGATGTTGAGCAGGAACTTGCATCCGGTGCTGCCCGCGAACTCGTTGAGGCCCAGCAGTTCATAGGCATCAAGCGCATTGAAGCCAATGCTGGACTTGCCTGTATCAAGTCCGAGGAATATCGGCGATCTGATTGCTTCGATTTCGGGGAAGCCGAACAG
>NZ_UWFN01000047.1 GCF_900602065.1 Pseudomonas viridiflava
CAACGCGGGCACGGCCCATGTCGGCGAGTTCGGCGGCCCTGATCGCATTGTCGAAGCCAAAGGCGAGATCATCGAAGGTCTCGATGCCAACGGCACGGCAGTTCTGAATCTCGACGACAAGGCGTTCCCGATCTGGCAAGCACGTGCCGGTGACAGCAAGGCCCTGACGTTTGCGTTGAACAACGGAGCAGCGGATCTGCATGCCAGTGAGCTGACTCGCGACGAGCGCGGCTGCCCGGGCTTCACGCTGCACAGTCCGTCAGGCTCCGCACAGGTACAACTGAATCTCTTGGGCACGCACAATGTGACCAACGCACTGGCCGCCGCAGCCGCTGCCTGCGCGCTGGGCGTCAGCCTGGACGGCATCGTCGAAGGCTTGAACAACGTACAGCCGGTCAAGGGCCGCGCCGTACCGCACATCGCCAGCAATGGCATGCGCGTGATTGATGACACC
>NZ_UWFN01000006.1 GCF_900602065.1 Pseudomonas viridiflava
GAACCGGACCCGAGGTGCTCTTGATCGACACGCCCATTTCCTGGGCAATGATATTGGCAAGCGTGGTTTTACCGAGACCGGGCGGCCCGAAGATCAAGGTGTGGTCAAGGGATTCGGCACGGCCGCGCGCCGCCTGAATAAACAGCTCCATCTGCTCACGGACTTTCGGCTGACCAATGTACTCAGCCAGGCGCAGCGGCCGAAAGGCGCGGTCCAGTTGTTCATCGCGGTCACGGCCAGAAGCGGTGATCAGGCGATCGGCGTCTATCACTTAAACC
>NZ_UWFN01000022.1 GCF_900602065.1 Pseudomonas viridiflava
GTATGAACGCATCGCTGATCGCGCGGGCTACATTCAATTTCGCAAGGCTCTTTGAAGGAAGCAATCGATGTCCGAGACTCCACTGGATTGGCAAACCGCGACATTGCCCGGCCCGCAGACCCTGAATGGTCGCTTCATTCGCCTGGAAAAGCTGGAGACAGCCCGGCATGCGGATGACTTGTGGTCAGTGCTCCAGGGACCGACTGCCGACCCGAAGCTGTGGGACTACCTGCCCTACGGGCCGTTCAACGAGCGCAGCGCGTTCGACGCCTGGCTGGCCGGGCATCAGGTGGCGACGGATCCGTGGTTCTA
>NZ_UWFN01000037.1 GCF_900602065.1 Pseudomonas viridiflava
GCCAGGCATCGCCTTTGTCGTCTAGGCGAATCGCCAACTGTTCCGTCGTGAAAGAATCGACCTTTTTGCCCGCTCAAAAGAAAAGAAAAAAACCGACGTCCGTGATGCCCTTGCATTCGACCGGTCACGAACAGGGCTCCCTGCAGCAGATCGATGTGCTGCGCGAGAGCGAGCGTCAATTCAGATTACTCGCCGACAACATGAGCCAGCTGGCCTGGACGGCTGATCCCCGTGGCCATGTTCAGTGGTACAACGAACGCTGGTATCTGTATACCGGTTCTTCGCTTGAGGCAATGCGGGCGCTGGGCTGGCGTTCCGTTCTTCATCCCGAGCATCGCGAGCGCGTTATGGCCCGTCTGCAATACTGCTTTGCGACAGGCTCCATCTG
>NZ_UWFN01000046.1 GCF_900602065.1 Pseudomonas viridiflava
AATGGCGTCATGCAGCGTTCGCGCTGGCGACCACACTGGGCACCGCTATTGCCAATGGCACGTTGAAAGCATTCTTTGCGCGGGCTCGCCCGGAAGTGCTGCTCGATCCGCTCACCACTTACAGCATGCCGAGCGGGCACAGCTCGGCGGCATTCGCGCTGTTCATGACCGTCGCCGTGCTGGCCGGACGTGGCCAGCCGTGCGGCTGCGCCTGACGTGGTTGCTGGTCTTCGGGATTCCGGCACTGGCGATTGCCCTGTCGCGGGTGTACCTGGGCGTGCATTGGCCGACGGATATTCTGGCAGGCATGCTGTTGGCGTTCTGCATCTGCGCCGCGAGTCTTGCGATCATCCAGCGCAACGAGTCGCTGCCAGCCATGTCACCCAAAGTCTGGTGGCTGATTATACCGGCCCTGACCGCCCTGCTCGGCTCGTTTGCCGTGCACGACCTGTCGCATGGGGTGCTGCGTTATC
>NZ_UWFN01000073.1 GCF_900602065.1 Pseudomonas viridiflava
AATCCGCAGCGCGACGCTGCAGACCATCGCTCACAAGGCCGAAGGCGGCACCATGCATCTTGCCGTGCTGCCCACCTTTGGCTCCAAATGGCTGCTGCCGCGCATGAATGACTTTTACGCGAGGCATCCGGGCTATGTGGTGCACGTGCATTCGCGCATCGTGCACGCCGACCTGACGCCAGCCGCCAGCGAGATGAACGCCATCATCTGCGCAGGCACCGGCAACTGGCCGGGTTACGTCGCCCACCCGCTGGTCAGTGAAAAGCTGGTCCTGATTGCCAGTCCCGGCGCGCTGAAAGGG
>NZ_UWFN01000025.1 GCF_900602065.1 Pseudomonas viridiflava
CCGATATCCAGCGCGCCAGTGCGATTGTGCCGGGCAGTGCGTATGAACTGTCGCAGCCGATCCAGCTGCGCTTCAATGAGCTGATTTCCGGCGTGCGCAGCGATGTGGCGGTGAAGGTGTTCGGCGATGATATGGGCGTGCTCAACAGCACCGCCGGGGAAATCGCCGAGACCCTGGAAAAGCTCGAAGGCGCGTCGGAAGTCAAGGTGGAGCAGACCTCTGGCCTGCCGGTGCTGACCATCAATATCGATCGCGACAAGGCTGCGCGGTTTGGCCTG
>NZ_UWFN01000162.1 GCF_900602065.1 Pseudomonas viridiflava
GTAACGATCTGAGGTGGGAGCGAATTCATTCGCGAAAGCGGCATATCGGGCGATGGATATGTGTCGGATGTACCGGTCCCTTCGCGAATGAATTCGCTCCCACAGGTTTTTGCCTGACGCCGATAAATTTAGCTCCGGTAACGATCTGAGGTGGGAGCGAATTCATTCGCGAAAGCGGTATGTCGGGCGATGGATATGTGTCGGATGTACCAACCCCTTCGTGAATGAATTCACTCCCACAGGGCCTTGCCTGACGCCGATAAATTGAGCTCCGGTAACGATCTGAGGTGGGAGCGAATTCATTCGCGAAAGCGGCATGTCGGGCGATGGATATGTGCCGGATGTACCGACCCCTCGCGAATGAATTCGCTCCCACAGGGTTTTGCCTGACGCCGAAAAATCGAGCTCCGGTAACGATCTGAGGTGGGAGCGAATTCATTCGCGAAAGCGGCATATCGGGCGATGGACATGTGCCGGATGTACCAACCCCTTCGTGAATGAATTCACTCCCACAGGGTTGTCTGCAACAGATGGGTTATATCCAAACTGCATCCCACAGCGGATAGTCACCAATGCGCTTGACCAGGCCAGCTCTCAGTGGGTTGGCCACGATATAGCGGGCGAGTTTTTGCAGGTCTTCTTCTCTCCTGAGTGCTTGGTCATGGAAGCCTGTTTGCCAGAGTCGACCTTTTTTGCCAGAAACCCTATTGATTGCAACTGCGCTGCTGGCTTTCACCTGCTTGATGAGAGATGCCAAAGAGCCTTTGTGGAGTTCAAGCAACCAGTGGAAATGATCTGGCATAACGACCCACGCTAGCGATGTCGCCAGACCTTGATTTTCGGCTCGTTTGAATTCACACACCAAAAGCCGCCCAAGCTGCCAGTCTTGAAACACTGGATATCGATTTTCCGTCGTAGTGGTAATCATGTAGATGCGCCCGCTCTCAGAAAAACGGCCTTTGCGCAGTTGGGATGAGCGAGGTCGAGTAGGCATCCTTGCCCTCCGTTTGATTTCAAAACCTGCGCTCTAATTTACTGCTCTCGGGCCCTAATTGCCTTCCCAAACCTTTCCCAATAGTTACAACGTTACGGATAACCTGTGGGAGCGAATTCATTCGCGAAAGCGGCATGTCGGGCGATGGATATGTGCCGGATGTACCAACCCCTCGCGAATGAATTCACTCCCACAGGGTTATGCCTGACGTCGATAAATCCTCGTTTTCATCCTTTAAGGCGACCAACGGACTGTCACTTCTGACAGTAGACGCCCGGTCTTTTTCGTCTCAGAGTGATCCTTGTCTGAAGGATGTCCTTCAGCTCTTTAACCCCTGTACCGGCATGTTCAGTATTTGGCGAGTTGGAGGCTTTTGCTTATTACAGGGATTGAGGTTTTTTCTCAGGGAGTCAGATCATGGAATTTATAGAAAATGGTGATTTCAGCACCGGCAAGCTGGACCCTTGGCGTCCAGTGATGGGCTCCACCATTGATATTGTCGAAGAGGATGGTCGCTACCATGCGGTATTAGGCGACAGTGACAAGTTGAACCAAAGCGTTCGAATCGCGGATGTACAACCCCGGCGGTTCTTGCTCACCATTGAATTGAAAGTGGTCAATGGTACTGAGGAGGATAAAGGCCAAGTGCATTTGCTCTGGTCATCGAATGCCATATTCAGGACGTACTATCCTGCTGTGTCGGATGACTGGGCGACCACCACCTTCGACTTGTTTGTCTCGAATGTAGCGACTACCAACAATATCGAGGTACTGGTTGAGCCTCGATTCGCCAAGGAGGTTTTGGTGGGGAGCGTTTCCCTCAGAGATGAGCGGAAACGGAGGCACTGAAGCTGGCTAATCGATAGGTAGGCGTGTGATGTTTTGAACTTGTGGGAGCGAATTATTCGCGAAGGCGCTATTACAGGCGATGGATATGTATTGAATGTACCTACCCCTTCGCGAATGAATTCGCTCCCACAAAACGCTTAACCGCGGCTCTGTTTATACTCCGCCAGGCCCGGCAGCAACTGCTGATCAATCGCCTGCCGCACCGCCGGCAATATCGTCGCGCTACCGGTCAGCATCTGCTCCACCAGGCGCTTCAATGCAGTGGCGCGATCGTTGGTCAGGCCACAGACAGCTTGTGCACAGGCCTGCTCAGCTGTTGCACCTGAGGGCATCTCGAAGCCGATGGCTCTGAGCTGGCTGATCAAGTCTTCCTGGTCAATCAAGTCTGCGTGCATCATCCCGTGCGCTCCCTTTGTTTAGGTATAAGGCGATTCTGGTAGTGGCCGACGGCATCGGCAAGCGCTACCTGAAAGAATGGCCGGGATGCCTACGATCAGGTCGTTTTCCGGATAGCGCAGACAGGTCGGCAGGATCCGACAAACGGGGCACTTTTACCCCTGTTTTCAGCAAAAACCTGTCACTTCTGACAGTAGGCAACCCGCCGGTTCAGGCGTCCAATAACGCCTTGCTTCTTCTCAAAGGACAGGGAGTCTTGCAATGAACAATTCAACGTTCACCCCAGTGGAGGCCGAGAGCGCTCCACTGGCACTTCTGGACCTGGAAGTACCCGGCAGCACTGGCCCAATCCCCACTGGCGAGCTCGGGATCAACCGCGCTGCCGCTCAAGACAACTTCCCGCAAAATGGTCTGCAGATTTTTATCCAGCCTTGGGGCGCCATGGGCCCGGGTGACAGTGTTGATGTGCGGCTCGGCGATAACGTCGTGGTGTCTGATCTCATTGATGCGCTTGAGGTCAACCAGCGTCTGACGTTATTCATTCCGTCGGAGCGTTTGACCACTGATCTGATGTCGACGCTGAGGTACACGGTAAAACGCCTTGGTCAACAACCCGAGAACTCCGGTGAGCTACAGATTTACGTCAAACTCACCCTGCCTGGCGGCAAAGACCAGGACGGCGACACTCCGGGGCATTCCGAGCTGCATCTTGAAATTGAACAAGAGTACATCGACAACGGCGTGGACAAGGACCAGGCAGCAGCCGGTATACCGGTGCTCATCAAGGCCTACCCGAACATGGCCGAGCACGACCTCATCCGGCTGAGTTGGGGTGGCGAGTTCCTCTATCACACGGTGCTCGCAGGGGAGGTGGATGCGGACATCCCGATGACAGTCGAAGAGGACACCATCCTCGCGGCGGGCGATTCGGGGCCTGATGGCTTGGCGGTAACTTTTGAAGTCTTCGACCTGGTGGATAACCGCTCCGAGGACTGGAGCGCGGAAATCCGTTTGGTCGTGGACACTGACAGTACACGCCTTGACGCCCCGTTTGTGGACGAAGCGGACAACAACGTCCTTGATCTCGAAGTGCTCGGTGACGAGCCTGCAACCGTACAAGTGGTGGCGATGAAACCCGGTTTTGCGGTAGGCGACCAGATCGAAGTCAAAGTCCGTGGGACGACGGCTAATGGCGAGTCAGTAGAGTTCGTTCGCCCATTGGTACCGGTCACCAGCCTTAACAAGATCTTCGATATCCAGGTGCCCAACGCCAACATTCGGGCGCTAGCCCAGACCCAGGCGATATTCTCCTACCGGGTGATCAAACTGGACAACACAGCGGACCGGCTCTCCAAAGGTCAGTTCGTCGGCATCATTGGCGAAGCCAAACGCCTTCTCGCACCGATTGCCAGGGATGCCAATCAGGGCACCTTGAACCCTGATTTGCTGCGCACCACCATCGAAATTCCTTGGGATGATTCCATGGCTCAGGGGCAGGTCATTGAATTGCATTGGTTGGGCAAGCGCCCAGACCTGAGCATATACACCCCAGCACTGCCACCGCATCCAATCACCCATGGTGACGCCGAGGCGAAGACACCGATTCCCATGGTGGTACCCGGCACGCATTTGACGCCTATAAACGGTGGCACTCTGGAGTTGTACTACGATCTGCTCAGTGACGTAACCGTCCGCGCCCTGGTGCGCCGCCAGTCTTTGCATACTGTCATTTTTAATGTGGGTGAACCGAGAGCTGAACTGCCTGAACCCATTGTCGAGGGTGAACTGGATGGCGTATTGAACCCGGAAGACGTGCCTACTGGTACGCGGCTGATTGTGCCCAAGTACAACGGTCGCGATGATCGCGATGAAGTGCACATTGAGTGGGTCGGTTCGATCACCGGCAAGTACGAGGATTACATTCCGCTCAATCCAATTATCTCTCTGCCGTTGGCTTTTGATATTCACTATGAATACATAGCAGGCAACCAGGGCGGCACGGTGGATGCGTCGTACTTCGTGGTCAGGGGCGGAACCGGCAGGATTAGCTCATCGGAGGTATTAACGCTGCAGATCGGTGAAGGAGCGGTAATCGGCCCGGTAACGGGAGACGAGGGTTTCGAAACTCAGCAACCGGGTCAGCTCGCTGTGAATACGCCGATAGACTTTACGAGTGGCCTGGTACTGACAGTTGTGGCTGCAACGCCAAAGACGGCAATCATTGATCCTGCTATTAGCGAGTTCGGTAATCGTGCATTGCTGTGTGCAAGCGGCCACATCATAGAAATAGAGTTCGGCGGCGAAATTGGCACTTTTCTTCTGAGCCACGCACGCACGGCGACAACCGGCAACAGGCTGGAGTTTTTTAATAAAGAGGGTAACTCCATCAAGGTATTTAATTTGAAAGTTATCCCCTCGGGTCAGCAAACAACTTATGAGACGGTGGTATTGGACTCGCCTTGTGTACGTTGTGAGTTGGCGATAGATACGGTCGATATCGTTATCGATAATTTGGTATGGATTGCCTAATCCGGAAAGTCTGAAGTGTGCCTACCGATGTTGTTGGCAGCCTGCACCCGTGATGTGGCCTGGAACTGACGCAGGTATTCATTATGAAAATCCACAGATCCTCTTTGTTTCCTCCCGTAGAACGCGGTGGCTCCACCCTGGCGTTACGCCCGCTACTGATTGCTGGAATGATAGTGCCCGTACATGATGGTGATGGCGGGGTGAATATCCAGATGCATGAAGACAACCCGAGTGGGTTGTTAGCGGCTATTGACCCCTACCAGCCTATGTCGGTGGGAGATAAACACGACGTTTTCTGGAGCGATATGAAAATCGCCCAGCGGGATGTATTGCTGGAGGATGTGGATAAGCGCTTATTTGTCTATCTGCCTAAGGACACCATTATTCCCGAGTGGGGCGAAAGGGTTCATTACACACTGACAAGATCGGGTACTAATATCCCCCAGGACTCAACGCCACTGCGGTTAAGGGTCAAACTTGATCGTCCTGCGGGAACCGATAAAGATCCACACTTGCCCGGCCATTCAGAATTACAGGCACCCGGTCTGCCGCAAGATGTTATCGACAATGGTGTGGATGCCGAATGGGCGGCGCGGGGTGTACCTGCTGAAATCCAGACTTACCTCGGCAGAGCGGCCTGGGACACGATTCAGCTCAAATGGGGCAGTGTTTTTCTCACTCATCAAGTGACGCCAGGCGAAGCGGCGGGTAGTGCGTCAATCACTATATTGGTGGATCAGGCCGCTATCCTCGCCGCTGGCGATAGCGACTCCCTGCTTGTGCATTATCAGGTGTTCGATGAAGTCTGGAATTACTCTACTGAATGGTCGTTGCAGACCAGAGTGGCAGTCGATGCCGGTGCATGGCGTCTGGACGCGCCGATTATTAAAGAGGCCGTTAACGGCACTATCGATCTCGACGATTTGGGCAGGAACGACGCCACGGTGCAGATTGTCCTGCCGGGCCCTCCCTATACACTGGGTGACAGCATCACTATGACCTGGATCGGTACACCGGCGACGGGCCTGCCTGTCACGCACACCGAGACGGTCGTTATTGGCAGTATTCCGTCAATTCTTCAACTCTACGTACCCAACGCCGATGTCCGGGCCATTGCCGGTGGCTCGGCGGATGCGTCTTATGTATTGAAAAAGCTTAACGGTGACCCGCCGCAATCATCCAAACGCACCTTTGCCAATGTTGTCGGTGACGTTTCGCAATTGCCCGCGCCGACTATCCGGGAGCTGATTGGCGACGTGTTGGAACCCGATACGCCGATCGCTACTGTGTTGATCCCTGTATACCCGGGCATGGATACTGGCGACGTTATCAACATGATCTGGATGGGCACGAAGTCCAACGGTACGCCTTACGTGCATGAACACGAACACCCCGTCACATACAATGACAAGGGCAAAGTAATCCCGATTTACGTGCCCAATGAACATATTGTCATTCTTGATTACGGCACGCTGGATCTTTACTACACCGTCACCAACGACCAGAAGTCTTTATTCGGTATGAGCGAGTCAGATCATACCCCGATCAAGATCGAGCGAGTTCATGCCGAGTTGCCAGCCCCTAAAGTGGTTGAGGCTCCGAATGATGTACTTGATCCCGCCTTGGTCCCCGACAGTGCAACCTTGTTGATTGAATACCTGGGCACTAACCCAGGCGACATACTGACCTACTACTGGACGGGCAGGCCAGGTGCTGGAACCGGCAGCGACTGGGTGCCGATCACGACGCCCACGGCGGGCAAGCCGATCACTTTCAGAATTGATAACACACTGATTACTCCCAACATTGGGAGCATCGTGAAAGTCCGCTATAGCCTGAAGCTCAAGGCAACTGGCAATTACAAATATTCAGCCACGCTTGATCTGACGATTGGCTCCTTGGTGGGCGACCTGCCTGAGCCGCAAGTACTCGAAGCGCCTACAGGGGTGTTGGACCCCATGGACGCCCTCGCCGGCGTGGTCGCTCGTGCCCGCTATGACAGCATGGACCCAGCCTTGGATGTGATTACCCTGAAATGGTTGGGTACGCCGGGTGCAGGGACCTCCGATGATCAGGAGTTGCCGGGCAACAGTGGCGGCTATGTT
This sequence comes from Pseudomonas viridiflava, assembly GCF_900602065.1. GTDB lineage: Bacteria > Pseudomonadota > Gammaproteobacteria > Pseudomonadales > Pseudomonadaceae > Aquipseudomonas. Next base: position 6,874 of record NZ_UWFN01000162.1, read on the forward strand.
GATTTCAGCGTGGCGGCCAGTGTGGTCGGCCCCAACATCGGCAAGCATGTCGATGTGAGTTACGAAGTGCAACGCTATGGCTCACCCACTCCATCACTGGTTCTGGACCTGACCGTCAGCAACTTCAAAGATCCGGATAACGAGCTGCCGCGTCCACGTATTACCCAGGCGAACGATGCCAGCAAAGAGCTGAATCTGAATTCGTTTACCGGCAATGCGGGGGTGACAGTTGGCAAATGGCCGTTCAGTGCTCAGGGCCAAAGAGTCTGGTTGCGTCTTGTCGGGACGGGCAGTACCGGAACAGTCAACATTACCGTGCTGGCGGGCGTCCCCATCTCTGCAATCCAGGCCAGCAATGGGCTTAACGAGCAAGTGATTAGAAGTGAGCTTGAAAAACTCACCCACAACACTGCGCTGACCGTGACCTGCAAAGTGACGTTCGATGGGTCGGCTCAGGAGGCCTCGGCTATTGAGTTTCCAGTCGCGCGATACACCTTTAAAACCTTTGATGATTCGGTAGTACCGACCATCGACACCGTCACCGACGCGGGAAATAACGTCATACCACCAGGTGGCACGACTTACTTCCCCAACGTGACGCTCGCGGGCAAGGCCGCGCCCAATCAACGGGTGCAGATTTATGATGGAGCGACGGCTGTAGGCCAACCCGTGTTGGTCAATGGTACGGGCGACTGGACGCTACCACTCACCGGTTTAGCGGTGGCGAGCCACAGCATCACGGCCAAAGGGCTTTACGGCAGTGAGCCTGTGTCGGTGGCGCGAGTCCTTATCGTGGCGACAGCGACGGTGCCGACTATTGATACCGTCACCGACGCGGAAGGCGTCATACCGCCAGGCGGCACGACTTACTTCCCCAACGTGACGCTCGCGGGCAAGGCCGCGCCCAATCAGCGGGTGCAGATTTATGATGGTGCGACGGCTATAGGCCAACCCGTGTTGGTCAATGGCACGGGCGACTGGACGCTACCACTCACCGGTTTGGCGGTGGCGAGCCACAGCATCACGGCCAAAGGGTTTTACGGCAGTGAGCCTGTGTCGGTGGCGCGAGTCCTTATCGTGGCGACGGCGACGGTGCCGGCTATCACCAGCGTGCGTGATACCAGAGGTGAAGTGGCGAATGGTGGGAGTACTACCGACACCTCCGTAAACCTGACTGGGACAGCGGCCGCCAATCAACAGGTGGAGATATTCGATGGTGCTGCATCCAGGGGCAGGGCATCGGTCACCGGCAGTGGTGGTTGGAACTCATCGATCAGCTCGTTGGCTTTGGGGGGGCATAGCCTTACGGCCAAGGGGCTTTATGGTAGTCAGCCGGTTTCGAATGCGCGGACGTTTACTGTGCAGTCGCCAACACCGCCGCTTGTGATTGATACCTCGCCAGTGACGCTAAGCGGCATCTTTTACATTTGGACGGATGGACGTATGCCGCCTAATGCTCCAGTAAATACCTCTATTCAACGGGGAGCGACAGGTGGTGTCCCGCCCTACCGGTACCAGAGTTCCAACGCTGCTGTCGCTTCGGTGACAAATGCAGGATTAGTACGTGCTCTTAAAGATGGAGCGACTACTATCACGGTATCAGACAATGGCGGAAGCTCTAAGAGTTATCAGGTGACGGTTACCAACGGATGGAGAATACAACACATAGGTAACTTTATCTGGAATGGTGCAATTCAATATCAACCAGCAGGAGGTCATCTCCCTAGAGGGGAAGAACTACAGTGGATGCGGGCGCAATACGGAAGCTCTTGGCCACACGCTGAACAGCCATGGTGGTCTTCCGATGAACTGAGCCGTATAGATGCGTTAGTGGTTACAATCCCAAGCGGGTCGGCTTACTACACCATGAAAGCTTTCAGCTTTGCTGCACTCTCTGTACATAAATAGCCAACGAGAAACAGTATTGGTTGTTGGCAAGGCTGGAATTGCCGCAGTTATCAGGCAACTCCAGCCAGCAACTCTGTCTCTAGGAGAACGGCTACTACCAGCTATACCGCGCCCCGACATTCACCCCGAATGGTTGTTCGATATGCTCGCCATTGGAGTAATCAAAATCAGCATGCAGTTGCAGACGATCCGTCAGCGCCGCCGCCAGACCCGCACCCAGTTCACCGCGTGAACCCGACAGGTCGTTGTTGAACACGTTGTCGTTGACCTGAACTTCGTTGTTCTTGGCGAACTCATGAGCCACTGCCGCACGAACATACGGTTGCACGATGGTGCCGCTGTCCAGCGTAAAGTTGCGACCCGCCGTCATGCCGACTTTACCCAGCAACGAACGAGTGCGATCGCCTTCGGCTTCCATACCGTTGTCCAGACCATAATCCTTGCCTTGAATGACCACGGCCGAAAGCTGAGTAAAGGGCTCAACGAAGTAACCGTCATTCAGTTTGATGTGGCGGCCAAACTCCAGCGATCCACCCATGCCCACATTAGCGTAATCGCCTTTGGAACGTGTGCCGTCGCTCATGGAGACTTTCGATTCGTTATCGAAACGGTTGAACTTCAGGACACCATCAAAGTAGTAACCGCTGTCTTGATCAAGCCAGGTGGTGTAAGCGCCTACATACGAACTCCTGACGGTACCGGTCGTGCCTCGGGATAGATCCAGGTCCGACTTGCTGTAACCCGCCAGGGCACCAATCAACCACTGGCCATCACCAATAGCCAATGGAGCATCTGCGCCCAGAGAAATACCTTGCTGGTTTTGCTTGTAGCCCACACCGGAAGCTTCAGCCACATTGTATTTATTGCCATAGGTGCGAACCCAGCCACCGGCCTGGCCGCCGTTGAAGCGCAACTCGCCCATGCGCGTGCGCAGGGAAGTCAACTCTCCGTACCAGACGGTAGGCGCGGTGTTGAACAGTGCAAGCACCGAACTTGTGCCAGGGCTAATGATGGCTGACGACGGGTCAAGGAACCACTCGGTGCCCCCGGCTCCGTCAGCCTTGGATGTCAGGCCGTAAGAGTAGGTACCGACGTCAACCGGGCCATTGAGCAGGGAGAATGTTGCATCACCCGCGCCAATGCGGACCAGGTTCAGTGCCTGGGGCGAGACCGGGTCTGTGCCCGAGCCTGCTATCAACAGGCTATGGGCGCCCGTCGCTGTGCCGGTGACATTCAACGTATCGCGCAGGTTGTTGGTGTAGTCGACGTCCATTACGAACGTGCCGTTACCCGACAGCGTCCCAACATTCAATTGATAAAACTCGTTGGCTGCGCCGAAATTCACCCGGCCTTGATTCATGGCCAGCGTGTCCACTGCGTTGTCGCCTGCCATCGTCCAGGTGGATTGGCTGTTGATGGTCACGCTGCGGACATTGATCAGGTTGCCGGTGAACAGCGAGCTGTTATCCAGCTTCAGCGCGGCCGTACTGCCGGTTTCTGCGGTGATGTTGCCCGTCAATTTGGCTTGATCAAGGGAAATGTTCGCTGTGCTGTTGCCGCTGACCTGAATATTGCCTTCAAGCGCACTGTTGCCAACCAGCATGTTCGCGGTTGCGCCGCGCTGTACTTCAAGGATGTTGCCGTTGCCACCTTTCAGCGTCGAGCCGTTGAGAACCTGGATATCAATCTGTGTCCCTGGCAGATTTAAGCCGTCAACCCGGATTGCCGAGCCAGTCTTGCCTTCAACATGGGTTCGATCAAGATTCAGATGCCCGACACGTGCCTGATTCCCGTTACTTAAAGCAGTAATACCGTTTGCACCACCAATGAAGGTACTTTCGAACGCATCAATATCGGAGCTGAAAAACCTCAGGCCTGAACTGTTTGCGCCTGTCCCTTCAATACGCGAACCGGTAAAAACCAAGCGGCTCAGTGCAGAGGCGGAAACGCCATTTGTCACGCCGGTCAGTGTACTGCCTGACACCGAGATAATAGAGCCTGGAGTGTTTTGCCCCTGAAGTGCCTGCAGTGCAACACCGGTGCTGGTAATTGTGCTATCGGAAATAGTTGCAGTGCTGTTATTCAGGCTTATTCCAAAGCTGCTGCTTGGGCCGCCTGTTATCGTGGCGTTTTTTATATCAAATACTGAGCCGTTGGTGCCGCTAATCTCTGCGGTTCGGCCGGTATTGATATTAAGTTTCGAGTTGTCCGAGGTGATTTGCTGAGTAGTGGCATCATTGATATTCAACGTGCCGCCAGTGAGCAAGGTATAGCTGTCTGGGGGGGTGGAGGTGTCGATGGTGACCACTTGTCCATTTTCGATGACTGCAGCTTTTATCCATTGACTGTTCAGGGCAAGCCCAACGGATAGCAAGGCACAGGAAAGGGGCCGGCATAGGCCGGGGTGTCCAGTTTTTAAAGTAGTCATATCAGTAGTTCCGCTGTGAGGTGGACCTCTTTCCAGAATTTGAAGGGGTCGCTATAGTCCGGGCGGTAATACTAACGGCCATCCGCACTAACAAATGTAGTACGCTTCGCTGCTATATGTAGGAATGATCCTACATATAATTATATATGTTTCATTACTGAGAATTTTGGTCTAGTTAGGTGGGGTTCGCGATAAGCGGACCCCACCTTATGCACTTATGGCGTAAGCACACACGTACCGCCAGCGCTGGTGGATGATGCCCAGATATACGCGCTGCCCGAGACAGGATTACCTCCCACAGTGGCGTTATAGGTCACGCGAACCGCTCCATATGCCCCGACTGGCTCGATATGATCAGCGTAGGGCTCTACGTGTAACTCATAGCCATCCCTTGCCTCGGTTGGACTTACGGTACGTGAGTCAGTCCAGGGCGTACCTGCAACTATGGTCCCCGCTAAATCGCTGTACGCTTGCCAAGTGACTACTACCTGCTCACCACCGACTAACAACGGATTGTTGCCCGGGATCTCCACAAGCACATGATGGTCCGGTGCGATGAACGAGCTGCAGTTCAATATCGGTCTGCCAGCGCTGGTAGTTCCCGCATCGGGGAATTCCGGCGTTGCAAACTGGATGGGCAAGGCGCCCGTTACATCAACGAGTTGGTTACCGCTGCGCTGGCTATTACCTCCCGCGATATACGTCAAGGAATAGAACACGGGAAGATCTGTTTTACCCGGTTCTTTTTCGATTTCAGTCCAGGGAATGGAAAACGTGACGATTTTTCCGACAGGATCGGCGTCCAGGGGATCGTAGATAGCGACCGGGGCGGACAGGCTACCCCAATACAAAGACATACGCTCGCCAGTTGCGTGGGGTTCGTAAATCTCTACTGCGGCAGTGGCGGCCAGACCTGTATCGTCGGCATTCAATACATTGTCAGCGGCGGAAGTGCCACCCCCACGAACCGTAACGAGCTTCAGGTTCGGATTGATAGGGTCTGGTCCGACGGGGTCCGGACCCGGTACCGACAAATCAACATTGATGGTGAGCGGGGCAGAGGGAAACGATTTCGATCCGCGACGCACATCGTATTTGATGACCGTAGATTTCGGGCCTGTCGTACCTGCGCCGTAGGCAGCCTTAAGCGTTGCATAGGGTGCGGGTATCCGTATTGGATCTTGCGGAGCGATGCCGACAGGATAAGTGATTGTAAAACCACCCCAATCAACTTCAATGGTGTCCATGGACAACCAGTTGGTATATAGCGCAACTGTGACCTCCACCCCCGGGTCTCTAACGTCGTCAAGGTCAATGAGTGTTTCGGCGTCCTCTGCCAGTGGCACTTTAGGGGCAGCCAGTGGCGGAACGGGCAGTGGACTGACGAGAAGCTCGGTGTTCATCGATTTTGACGGGCTGCCGATGTTACCGACCTTATCTACCAGGTGGTAAATGACGTAGAGGTAACCGTCTAACAGATTTCTGATGCGTGCAGCTGGAATATCTGCCTCGCGGGCACTATTAATAGAGCCGGAGAATACGGGAGTTGTGATAGGGTCAGGTTCGCGACCATAGATAGACACTTCGACAATATCACCTGGTTGTTCGTCATCGTATATAGGTATTACCATGGTTACATTGGGGTGGGTATCGAGGTATTCATCGGTTATGCCATCTGTTACAAGACTCGTATCCTTGAAGATCGGCGCGTCAGGTTCCTGTCCGCCGAAGTTTGGAGGGGACTTGTCGATGATGATATTGATCGTGGCTGACGAGTCCTCTTCGTCATTCCAGGTCTTGACACGGTACCGTAAGTTGTACGTGCCAGGAGCACTGAAGTTAACCTTTTCCAAAATCTCGGGGACGAAGCCGGTTGGATCTATAGGTCCGGGTATTGAAGTGCTCTTTATCGTTCCCCAAAGGGGGTCTGTTGCTTGTTTCCATTCGAGGCTCAATGTATCGCGTTCGGTTGCATCAGGCGCTCCGTTGGGCCAGCCGGGGATGATTAATTGCAGATCATCGTCCTGCCGATCACGCGGTACATATGCAGCAAAGTCGGGTTCGCCCGGCCAGAATTCAGGGTTAGGGGCAGGCGCGGGCAATACGCCTTCCGCCAAGACTCCCGCTTTACGGCCCGTACGGTTCCGTAGCCATTTGCCGTAGCTGGCTCTAAGTTGTTCGGAACTTTCTTTTGTGTTGTTAGACATTTCATTCTCCGAGTGAGACGCAACGTCAGCCATCGAGAGTATGGAGGTATCTATCTGACTGCTGCGTGTGTTGTGGGTTAATAGTTAAACGTGAAGTGCCGGATGATAAGAAACAACGATCCTCGCAATTAAGGTGTTACGTCCATCAGAACGGAGGCTCGCACAGCGTGCCGTCCGGCAGCAGTCGGGTTATTTTTACAATGCCCAAAGGCGATGTTCCGAACTGACCATCGCGCTTCGCCAAGGTATAAAAAGCTCCTCCTGAGCCTTCAGTGATAGGTTCGATATACGGGCTGTAAGGCAGCACCGTTATAAGGGTGAAGCCATTGGTGATGTCGGTAGTGTTCAGTTCATATTCAAACTCTCCATAGGTTCCAGAAATAGGGTCGGTGGCATTGAAGTTTCTGTAGCCTTCCCAGAAAAGTGTGATTACATCACGTGCTTCAAAGCGGTTATTTATGAAGGTGATTTTGTGTTTTATGCCGTCCCAAGGGGCGCCGCCACAGTTGATATAACCCCAAAGATCAGCGTCCGGGAAATCAGGCTCTAGCAGGTCATCAATGGTGACTACCCGAACTTTCACGTAGGTAGTTGACGACTGTTGCAGGTTCACGGCATTGCTGGTGGTGTAGTAAACAGGCAGGGCTGCGTTATTGGGTTCTGAATCGATGATATTCCATGGCACTTCACTGAACTGAATCGGCTGGCCTGCGACATCTCCCGGCTGCACGGTGTAAAAGGCGGCTGCGGTGGGCCATGCCCCCCAATACAATTCCAGTCGCTGGCCCGCAACCGGGTTTTGAAAGAGTTCGACGCTGGGAATGACCGGCGCGTTTCGGTCGGTTGGGATCAGTTCGTTAGGTAGATTGGACTGGCCCCTGATCTCACACAGTGACAACAATGTATTGAGCAGTGCCGGGGCGGCCGGGTGATCTTGCCCGGCAATGCTGAAATCGACGTTGATGGTTTTCTGATTTGACGGCAGACTCCAGCCCCCGCGAAATACTTCATAGTTAACGGTAAAACTTCTGGGTCCCATCCCGTTGGCGGTAAGCACAGCCCACGGGACATCAACCGAAACCGGAAAAACGGCAAACCGGGGCGTTAAAGTGATGCCGTCCCAATTAAATACAACCTCATCGGTGGGCAAGGCATTGTCAAAATAGGTGATCTCGATTTTGATGGCACTTCGTGCATCCGCTCTGTGCAGTAACCCGTCATTATCATGTAACGGTATAGTAGGCGCAGGTAATACAACGGGTAGCGGGTCTAAAGAAACTGTTGCAGTAGCGGGCAGGGAAAAAGTCAGTGTCTCGTTGCCTGCCCTGTCCCGCACTTTATAGAAAGCATGGAAAATCCCGTTTTTGTTAAACGAACGGATGATATCGCCCTTCAGATCAAGCCGGATGTCCTGAGCGATGATCTCCGGGCCTAATACCGTTTTTGTCGATACCGGCAAACCCAGTGGCGGATTAACATCGGACCAGTAAAGGAAAATACTATCGCCTTCGCTCACGCCGGTATAAAGCGGTAATGGCAGGCTGAGTTCTACGGTGTCTGAATGGGTCGCCAGGTAGTCTGCGGTTATCACCGTGCCGGTTAAATCAGCAGGGTACAACAGGCTTTCGAGTTGTTTGTCATAGCTGGGAGCCGTGGTGTCAATCGTCACGAATTTGTGGTTTGACGGTGTCGGAAATGAGATAAGACTGCTGGTGACCACGTACCAGAGTTCATGTTTGCCGTCGCTCTGTAATAAGTTTTTTGGAACAGGAATAGGGTACGGAAATATTGAATCCTCCACGGGGCCAATTAGCTCAACGCTGCCGACAAGCGTCGGATTCTGCCGATTGATTGAAAGTGCCCAAAACCACTCCAGTCTGTCGGATATGCTGGGGTCTGGTGCATAGACCTTCCAGCGCTCTTCGACAAAAGCTTCCAGATCCTCATTTTGAGTGCCGGTGGGCAACAAGCCTTCCGGGTCATTTATGTCTATCACCGCCGGTACTAATGGAAGTGGGAGAATATCCTGAGTGGACTGTTCGTCTGGGGTGGTGCCTGACAGTTCGCTACTTTTGTGGCTCAAGATATCGTTTGAGGAATCCATATATATTCTCCCGACCCGGGTGCCCGATAAGCTTCCGAAGCCCGGTAAAGAGGCTTTAGCTGAAGAACATTTATTACGCGCGCGATTTCGTCAGGGGTCTACTGTCAGAAGTGACAGGTTTTTTGACCGCTCGTCGCTTTGTTTTCGGAGATGAGTATGGGTTACCCAATGTTTGTCTGTAGAGACGTGGTATGTCCCAGCACAGCGCTGTCACGAAGAGAACACCGGCCTGTAGGCGTTCAAGAGCAACGCGAGGCAGCGATAGCAGTCTGCCTGATACACCGCCATCGCGGCCTCGCGGTGCTCGTGCGCTCCCATCAAACAACAAGTAACGATCTGAATTTGTGCAAGTCCTGTGGGACCGAATTTATTCGGGAAGAGGCCAGTACATCCGCTACATCATCTTCGTCTGAAATGCCGTCTTCCCGGATGAATCCGGTCCCACGTGTCCTATGTTTGCCGCGCGACGGCGTGGTGTCAGGGACACCGGGGCGACTTCTACAGAACAATCATTCAGGTTCGGAAAGTTATTTATGTTTGATGAGAGAGCCCCCCGCTGCCCATGGCACCGCGCAGTGCTCGCGGCAAACATAAGTCCTGTAGGCGCTGCCGAAGGCTGCGATCGCTGAGTGTCAGGAAAAATACTTCGCAGCCTTCGGCAGCTCCTACAAAAAAATGCATTTCAATCCAGTAGTTTGCATGTTGTTTATAGTGGGACCGGCTTCAGCCGGGAAGACGCCAGCTTGGTCAACGCCGACCCCGCGGTGCAGCGCACGACCCTTTCCCGGCTAAAGCCAGTCCCACGACCCCTCCCGAATTAGCCGCTTGAAGGTCAAGTAGCCAATTGGTTCCGATCTATCTTTACGCACCGCCATCAGGTTTTTAACTAAAGCGCTATCGCTCGATAGCCAATCGATCTCACCACTGTCATTTCTGACAGTAGTTAGAAGAGACGCCTTCTGACAATACTTCCCCAGAGCCATTTAACACCCCTGACATCAGGATGTTGTCAGCCAAACTGCTTGATCCACGCAGGTAGCTATTATGTACATTCAACCGCAATCCACCCCCGAACGCATCGCAGCCTCGATTACCCGTGTTGTTGATAGCCTGGGAAATTCCATCCCTAATCCCGGCACTACTCAAGACACCGTCCTGACCGTCACTGGCAGCGGCACGGCTAGCTCGGTGATTTTTATCTATGACAGCGGCGTGTTATTAACCACCGCCTCGGTGACGATCAATGGCACCTGGAGCTTTAGTCCCGAGACGTTGGTGTTAGGGCAGCATGCCTTTACCGTTCGAGATGGGCCGGGGGGCGTGGATTCGCCGGAGTGGGTGGTTACTGTGAGCGTTGCCGCCGCACAGCCCACAATTGACGAAGTTGTCGACTCTAGCGGCATTTCTATCCCCCATGACAGCAGTACGTCTGACCCGAGCATTACGCTGTCTGGCACCGCAGAGCCAGACGCCGTCATTGAAATTGATGATGAGGGCGCGTCGTGGGGGGCGACGCCTGCGCCCAATGGGCTGTGGAGTAAACCCCTGACGGGATTGCAACCGGGCAGGCATGAGTTCGTTGCCAAGGCCGTTAATAGCCAGGCAACGTCGGCTCCATGGGTAGTCACTTATGTGTTCGAGCAGTTGGTCATCGATACTTCACCCGCCGTTCTGAACGGCGTCCTGTATCACGCGTGGACTGCGCCGCCGTTTCCGCCAGCAGGCACTTACACGGACAGGCCAGCCAGCGGTGGTGTGCCACCTTATAGCTACACATCTGCCAACCCCGCCATCGCTACGGTTGACGAAAGAGGCCGTGTGATTTCGGCGGGTAATGGGCTCACTACCATTACGGTAGCTGACAGCGCGGACAGCACTGCAACTTTTACGGCGATTGTGTCGAATGTTTATCAGTTTTTTGGGGCTGGACTTCGCACCAATCATATACAGGCCTCATACGCGGTCAGAGACTTGGGAGGCTATCTTCCTTCGGTCGCTGAGTATCGTTTATTCAGGGCCGCTTATGGCGATGAAGCAGGGCAACTGACGCCGCTTAACTGTTGGACAAGAGACCAGGCGCCTGGGCCAGATTTAACGAGTTGTTGGTCTTTTGTACCTTCAAACGGGCAGGAACAACTGATTCGCTGGGAGTCGCCTGGGGACGCCTTCGGTATTGTGATGCGAACTTGATGAGATGTTTTTGCCCTTGCCTGTGAAGTTGATACAGAAACGACACCGATTTGCTCTGGCTTGTAACTCAGTCGCCTGGAGCGTGCGCCTTGCCCTTTAAACTGCTTATTTGAAATGTTTGTCTGTTGAAAATCGCGGTGTATCCCCAACACAGCGCTGCCGCGAAGAAAAACACCGGCCTGTAGGCGTTCAAGAGCAACGCAAGGCAACGATAGCAGTCTGCCTGATACACCGCCATCGCGGCCTCGCGGTGCTCGTGCGCTCCCTTCAAACAACAAGTAACGATCTGAATTTGTGCAAATCCTGTGGGACCGAATTTATTCGGGAAGAGGCCAGTACATCCGCTACATCATCTTCGTCTGAAATGCCGTCTTCCCGGATGAATCCGGTCCCACGTGTCCTATGTTTGCTGCGCGACGGCGTGGTGTCAGGGACGCCGGGGCGACTCCTACAGAACAATCATTCAGGTTCGGGAAGTTATTCATGTTTGATAAGAGCTTCCCCGCTGCCCATGGCACCGCGCAGTGCTCGCGGCAAACATAAGTCCTGTAGGCGCTGCCGAAGGCTGCGATCGCTGAGTGTCAGGATAAATGCTTCGCAGCCTTCGGCAGCTCCTACAAAAAATGCATTTTAATCCAGTAGTTTGCATGTTGTTTATAGTGGGACCGGCTTCAGCCGGGAAGACGCCAGCTTGGTCAACGCCGACCCCGCGGTGCAGCGCACGACCCTTTCCCGGCTAAAGCTGGTAGCACGACCCCTCCCGAATTAGCCGCTTGAAGGTCAAGTAGCCAATTGGTTCCGATCTATCTTTACGCACCGCCATCAAGTTTTTAACTAAAGCGCTATCGCTCGATAGCCAATCGATCTCACCACTGTCATTTCTGACAGTAGTTAGAAGAGACGCCTTCTGACAATACTTCCCCAGAGCCATTTAACACCCCTGACATCAGGATGTTGTCAGCCAAACTGCTTGATCCACGCAGGTAACTATTATGGACATTCAACCGCAATCCACCCCCGAACGCATCGCAGCCTCGATTACCCGTGTTGTTGATAGCCTGGGAAATTCCATCCCTAATCCCGGCACTACTCAAGACACCGTCCTGACCGTCACTGGCAGCGGCACGGCTAGCTCGGTGATTTTTATCTATGACAGCGGCGTGTTATTAACCACCGCCTCGGTGACGATCAATGGCACCTGGAGCTTTAGTCCTGAGACGTTGGTGTTAGGGCAGCATGTCTTTACCGTTCGAGATTCGCTGGGGGGAGTGGATTCGCCGGAGTGGGTGGTTACTGTAGGTGTCGTTGCTGTAGGGCCGGAAATCACAACCATCATGGACGCTGCCGGTAACGAAATTCCGGATCAGGGTACTACCGATGACAACAGCAGCATCACGGTTCTGGGGACTGCAGCGCCCAATCAGCAGGTTGAACTCTTCGATTACCCTGCGTTTAATGGCACCCTGCCGGTCGATGCTAATGGGAGTTGGAGGTTCCAGGCGTCGAATGTGGGGTTGAAGACATACAGGATCTTCGCCAAGGGCTTGTATGGCAGTCATCCTGAGTCAGCGGTCTGGATTTTTACAGTGCGTGAACTGGCTTCCGGGACCGAGGATTTTGAAAGTCTAACGCAACACGTTTACCTTTATTATCAAGTTCGAGTTCCGTTACCCAGTGGTCTTTCTGCGATATCGACAACTACTCTAGATAATCCTCAGGATTTATGGGCCTATCTTTCTTATCAGCCAACCGCGACGCCCGGTCAAAAAGGAACGTTGATGGTGGGATGTACCACGACTTACGGAAATACGGTTGAGCTTGAATTTGGTGGTCTGATCAGGAGGTTGAGGTTCAGTTATTACTTTTACCAACTGAGTCCGGTTAATGCGGTGATGCGCTTTTGGGATGAAAGTGGGCGCTTGATTGATACTTATCCACTGAACGTCGGCGACCATCAGCCTGTAGAGGTCACTTTTGATCGGCCTTGTCTAAAGGGGGAAATTTATGCTGGTAATGTCCCCGGCTCTGGTAGTTCCAGATCGAGTATTCGGTTTGAAAGCTTCCAGTGGTCTTAATTGCCTAAGATCAGACGAGAAGGGCTAGTGGGACATAACGGACGTTCAAAAGCTGTCGTGGCGAGTAGCGTTAGTAATGATCTCTTAGGTGCTTGGCGCGGACGATTGGGCAGGTGGTCTTGGGCGTAGTAAATGCTGGCGTGTTTGTGCGGATGTAACCGGTTCAGAATGTGAATCCGGTTTTAGCCAGTGGGGCCGGCTTCAGCCGGGAAGAGGGCAGCCCAGCCAACCCGAGCCCTGCGCCGTAGCACACATCGTTTTCCCGGCTAAAGCCAGTCCCACGACCCCTCCCGAATTAGCCGCTTGAAGGTCAAGTAGCCAATTGGTTCCGATCTATCTTCACCCACCGCCATTAGGTTTTTAACTAAAGCGCTATCGCTCAATAGCAAAACGATCTCACCACTGTCATTTCTGACAGTAGTTAGAAGAGACGCCTTCTGGCAATACTTCCCCAGAGCCATTTAACACCCCTGACATCAGGATGTTGTCAGCCAAACTGCTTGATCCACGCAGGTAACTATTATGGACATTCAACCGCAATCCACCCCCGAGAGAGTCGCAGCGTCGATCACCCGTGTTGTCGATAGTCTGGGAAATTCCATCCCAAATCCCGGCACTACCCAAGACACCGTCATGACCCTCTCTGGCAGCGGCACGGCTAGCTCGGTGATTTTTATCTATGACAATGGCGTGCTTTTAACCACAGCTTCGGTGACGATCAATGGCACCTGGAGCTTTAGTCCTGAGACGTTGGTGTTAGGGCAGCATGTCTTCACCGTTCGAGATGGGCCGGGGGGCGTGGATTCGCCGGAGTGGGTGGTTACTGTGGACTCGGCAGAGCTTGATTTGCGCCCGCCTGCCGTCACTCAAGCCCCCACCGGTACCCTCAATCCGGTGGATGCCATCAACGGTGCAACGGTGGTGGTGACTTACGCCATGCAACCCACCGATACCATCGGGATTAGCTGGAACGGGCAGGATAATCTTGTGCCCACTCAGCCCGGCAGCGCGCTCGGCAGCGTGACGTTTACTATCCCGGCCTCTGCCGTGGCGGCGGTTATCGGTAAAGCCATTCAGGTGTTGTATGCCGTGGTGCGCAATGGGGTGGCTAAACCTTCAGAGGTACTTGACCTGACGGTTCAGACGCTGGCCCACTCAAACCTGGAAGCACCGAGAATTCTGCAAGCCACTGATGGCTTTCACCTCAACGTTGGCACCTTGACTGGCGATGCCGACCTGAAGGTCAAGCCTTGGCCATTCATTGCGGCAGGGCAACTGATCTCCCTCCGGTTTGATGGCACCAAGGCGGACGGTACAGCGTATAACTGGGCGCACCCAACCTGGCAGAATCTGCCCATTGGTTCGGCTGGTGAGCCTAGTACGACGGTGGCGTTGAGTAACCTGATGGCGCTGAAGGACGGTTCGACTATTTCGCCAGTATTTGATGTGTCGTTTGATGATGGATTAACGAAGGTCTTGTTTCCTGTGCGCCCATTAAGCGTTATTCAAGGCAATGGCGGATTCGAAGGCTTCGAGACAATAGCGCCAATGCAGATTCCTCGTCTGGGCGGCGTAGTTATTCCCGAAACAGGGATTCGACTCACCTCACTGGGTGGGACCGATCTTGCAGCCGTAGTTCGTGCAGAGAACCAGCAAGGCGAGCACGGGTTTCAGTATGTGTCTGTCTTCCTCAATAGTGTTGGAGATAGCATGGTGTATATTGACTTGCCAACTAAAAAATTTAAGACCATTAGGTTCACCCTGTGGGCTGTCACTTATGCTCCTGATTTGCATGCCCAAGTCAGATTTTTAGGTCCCGATTATGAACATCTTGGTTATCTATCAGTTCAGATACCCCCCGACGGGAGAGTGTCGGAGACGTATACTGCTCCAGGACGAAAACATATATACCAAATGAGTGTTAGAGTAGCTGGCAGGGATAGGGCTGAACGTGTGATAGCCTGCGACAGTATCTACTGGTCTGAATGATCCGATTAGTAGAGCCGGTTTAAGTCAGGAGTTGGTCTGTAGCGGTCCCATCATATACAACATGTCTTATTGTTGTGCGTGTTGCGGCGAATGCCGTTCCTACGGTTTAGGTCTGGCGGTGTTAATAACTCACGATGATAGGTGTGGTACTGCGGAATTGCCAAACAACCTAACCAGTGTCATTTCTGATAGCAGTTCAAAACGTCCTCGCTTGACGATACGTTAACAAGCTATTGACCCACCCTGACATCAGGATGTTGTCAGCCAAACTACCTCGATCCACGCAGGTAACTATTATGGACATTCAACCGCAATCCACCCCCGAACGCATCGCGGCCTCAATTTCCCGTATTGTCGACAGCCTGGGCAATACAGTTCTGAACGGTGGCACTACCCAAGATACCGACCTGACCCTCTCTGGCAGCGGCACGGCTAGCTCGGTGATTTTTATCTATGACAACGGGGTGCTTTTAACCACAGCCTCGGTGACGATCAATGGCACCTGGAGCTTTAGTCCTGAGACGTTGGTATTAGGGCAGCATGTCTTTACCGTTCGAGATGGGCCGGGGGACGTGGATTCGCCGGAGTGGGTGGTTACTGTGGACTCGGCAGAGCTTGATTTGCGCCCGCCTGCCGTTACTCAAGCCCCCACCGGTACCCTCAATCCGATGGATGCCATCAACGGCGCAACGGTGGTCGTGACTTACGCCATGCAACCCACCGATAACATCGGGATTAGCTGGAACGGGCAGGATAATCTTGTGCCCACTCAGCCCGGTAGCACGCTCGGCAGCGTGACGTTCACCATCCCGGCTTCTGCCGTGGCGGCGGTTATCGGTAAAACCATTCAGGTGTTGTATGCCGTGGTGCGCAATGGTGTCGAGAAACCGTCCGAGGTACTTAGCCTTACCGTACAGACGTTGGCTGATTCGGTCCTTGAAGCGCCGAGGATTTTGCAAGCTCCCGATAATATGAATCTAGACGTAGCTGCCCTGACCGCTGATGCAGATCTCAGGGTCAAACCCTGGCCGTTTATTGCGGCAGGGCAGTTGATCTCCCTGCGTTTTGAAGGCATCAAGGCAGATGGCTCGACATTTAACTGGCCGCATCCTACATGGCAGAACTTGCCGATTAGTTCTGCGGGAGAGCCGAGTACGACGGTGGCATTGAATAACTTGAAGGAACTCAAGGATGGTTCCACGCTTACGATGGTATTTGAAGTGTCGTTTGATGATGGATTAACGAAGGTGTTGTTTCCGGTGCGGGTGTTGAGCGTAATTCAAGTAATTTCCGGCTTTGAGGACTTCGAGGCTGCGGCGCTAGGAACGATTCCGGTTGAGCCTGGTAGATTATTCCCTTCGGGGCTTAGGATATACTCATATAAGCATCCTAATGATAATAATCCTGTATTATCCGCTGTTGCTCGCGCCGGAATCCAGCAAGGCGAACACGGATTCCAGTATTTAGCTATCAGGCACTTCAACGTAGGTTATGGGTTGGCACGCATAATACTGCCAAATGGGGGCGTTAAGAAGGTTACATTGTCTCTCTGGATGGCGAATGGTGTACCTAGGTTTATCTATGTTACATACATATTTCGTGATGGAACAAGGGAGCTTGAGGCGGTTGCTCTAGGCGTAGAGCCGCAACAGTTCAGCTATACCGCTCCATCAGAGAAGTGTGTAGGGCATATTGAAGTTGGGGGAACAAACGATAGTAGGGATGGCGTTATAGCCTGCGACAGTATTCGTTGGTCGACATAATGGTTATGGTCACTGGGTTGTTAATAAAAAATTTGAATAGCCGGTGCAGGGGTATCTACCGCCGTCTTCGCCATTCAGCGAGGTATTGAAAATAGTGTTTGTGCATGATATTCCGGTAAAGGCCATACGGGATCTTTAAGAGTGGATGTACTTGATAAGTTGTCGGTCTGAGGAGCGATATGCCCCCAGACTATTCTTCAGGCGGATCAGCCTTGGGCTGAACTCGGTATAGCAAACCTGATAGTGGCGCGTTTCAGCCGCTGATTGCTGTAAGGGACTGCCTGAACAGCGGCGCCCCCTCAGGCTTTCAACAGGTTGCGTTTCAAGCCCATCCACCATCCACTCCTGCGTCCGCCCCCCACCTCATCCCGCCGGGGCAACAAACACGGCATATCCCGCAATCGAATCCACGCCTCATCCTGCCAGTGCACAACATTGAGTTCGCCGGTTTGCCATTCCAATACCCCCGGCGTCGGGCTGTTGTGGTCTTTCACGTCCGAGCTGTAGCGCAATCTCGGCAGCACGCTATACGTCAGCCATTTGCGCAGGGGCAGGTTGGCGGGGTTGGGGTGGTAGACGAGCAGGGCGTAGACGGCGGATTCGCTGACTATCAGGGTCTCTTTCACCTCACCGTAGTAGCTCATCATCACGCTGCGGCGTTGGTCGGGGGCGAGTTTGCGGGTGAAGCGTTCTTCGAGGAACAGGCCCATCATCCGGCCCAGATCCCGGGCGCAAAACCACGCCTGACGATCGATCAGCAAGCCGTGCAGGTGGTACTTATGGCGGGTGAACACCATGGGTTCGAAAGGCGGTTCCATTGCGGTCTGTCCGTATTGGCTTTATTGAGGGACCAAAGGCGTCGGGAGCTAAGAACACCGCTAAGAAGTGCCGGCATATTCCCCCGAAGGGTCTTGTATTAGCCGACTCCCGACATAACAGACACGTGAAGGCATTATGCACCCGCGATAAACGAATTTATCGCGGGCACAAAAAAACCGCTGGCTGTCGTGGCGGGTAACGCTTAGCAGAGTTCTTAGGCTCAGGGCGCGCATCATTGGGCAGACGGTTTTGCTGGTAAATACTGGCACGTGTGTGCAGATGTGACCGGGGTTGGGTGAGACGGGCTCCAGCCGGGAAGGCCACATGTGTGACGAAGAAGATGCCGAGGCGATAGCAGACGCTTCCCGGCTGGAGCCAGCCCCACGATGATCGTGGTGGTGTGGAAAGGTGTGCGATTGGACCGCAAATAAGGCTGTTGCCAGAACAAAAGATAACGCTTTGTTCTCTGGTAATTGCCGATTAGTCTAACTTTCATGTTTTTTAGCGTCGTCATTCACCCCTTTATGGACGATACTTCATCTCAATCTTCGCGCTGACATAAAGCAGTTGTCAGGAAAGCTGACTTACGCTAAATGCAGGTGAACGATGGACACTTACTCTCGATTTACTTCCCTTTTCGTCGCGCTCGATATAACCCGGATAGTTGATGGCAGGTGCAACTCTCTGAAAAATCCCGGCACTACGGCCCGCCCCGATTTGATCCTGTTTGGCCAAGGACCGGCTAACAAAAAAATGTTTTTTCTGGATAACGGTGTACTGCAGGACATCACTCATATCCTGGATGGAGGCGCGTGGTCGATAAGGATTGATGCCACCAAGGGTGGCCATAGCTTTAGCGTGTGCACAAGCGATGGAGCGATATCATCGTGCTGGGACATCCTCATCGAAGCATCGCCCCCGGAAAAACCACCGACCTTCAAGTGGGACGCAGAAAGGGAAATCTACCGGATCGATTGGTGACCAGGGTGAGCTGTCGCGCGGCAAATATGAAACCCTGTAGAAGTGAGCTTGCTTGCGATAGCGTCAGGCCCGACAGTAGCTGTTCAACAGATTGACCGTTGTCGCGAGCACATTCACTCTCATCAAATAACACGTAACTATCTGAACTCACACAGAACCTGTGGGACCGAATTCATTCGGGAAGAGGCCATTACATTCGCCGCATTTTTATCGTCAGAAATGCCGCCTTCCCAGTCCCACGTCTTCTGTTTGTTGCGCGACAGCGCGGTGTCAGGGACACCGGGAAAACTCCTACGGCGCACGGCTTCACTCGTTTAATAACGCTACATAACAAATGTTATTGCTAAACATAGCCAATCGATCTCAGTACTGTCATTTCTGACAGTAGTTGAGACTGGTGTCGTTGGCCAATACTTCCATTCACACCCGTTATCAACCCTGACATCAGGATGTTGTCAGCCAAACTACCTCGATCCACGCAGGTAAAACATCATGGACATTCAACTACAAGCCACCCCCGAACGCATCGCGGCCTCGATCACCCGTGTTGTCGATAGTCTGGGAAATTCCATCCCAAATCCCGGCACTACCCAAGACACCGTCATGACCCTCTCTGGCAGCGGCACGGCTAGCTCGGTGATTTTTATCTATGACAACGGGGTGCTTTTAACCACAGCCTCGGTGACGATCAATGGCACCTGGAGCTTTAGTCCTGAGACGTTGGTGTTAGGGCCGCATGTCTTTACCGTTCGCGATGAGCCGGGCGGGGTGGATTCGCCGGCGTGGGTGGTTACCGTGGGCGAGGCCGTGGTAAAGCCGGAGATCACTCTCGTTACGGACTCCAATGGCGAAGTTGCGCACAACGGCCCCACGTTCGATACCACAGTCACCCTCAATGGCACGGCCAAAGCCAACGAAGTGGTTGAGCTGTTTCAGGACAGTGCTTTGCAAGGCGACGTGCCTGTTAATGCCAGTGGCGCATGGACGCGGCCCGTGACCGGTTTGACCGTGAGGAGCCATAACTTTCAGGTACGCGGCCGCTATGACAGCAATCCGGTATCGGGAGTACGAAGCTTGACGGTATTGGCGTCGGAGGCCCCGACCATCTCCAGCATCAAGGATGCGGCAGGGGTCGAAATTCCACCGAACACCACGACTTTCAGCGCTAGCGTGACGTTGACTGGCACGGCAGCGGCGGGGCAGCAGGTGCAGATTTTCGACGGCGCGAGCTCGCTAGGCACTGTCACCGCAACCGGCACGACCTGGACACTTGCGTTGACGGGGCTGTCCTTTAAGGCCTACAGCGTCAAGGCCAAAGGGCTTTATGGCACTAATCCTGAGTCGGCGGTGCGGGTGTTTACGGTGGCAGTGGCCACAGCACCGACCATCTCCAGTATCAAGGATGCCGCCGGGGTCGAGATTCCTCCGAACACCACGACGTACAGTATCAGTGCAACGTTTACGGGTACGGCGGCTGCTGGGCAGCAGGTGCAGATACTGGACGGGACGACGGTGTTGGGAACTGCCACCGCAACCGGTACGACCTGGACGCTTGCATTGCCTTCGTTGACGGTCAAGGCCTACAGCGTCAGGGCCAAAGGGCTTTATGGCAGTAACCCTGAGTCGGCGGTGCGGACTCTGACCATTCTTCAATCTACTTCCGGTTTTGAAGACTTCGAGGCAGTAGTCGTGGGAAATATTCCTGTAGGCATTCCCATTACATGTCGCTCTGGGCTCATTCTAAAACTGTTAGTGGCTGGTCCAGGGGCTGACGGTGGGCAATTACCACGAATCTATCGCCTCTCTAATTCGACCGGACCTGTAACGTGGGGATTGCAGTGGGTATCATTAACCCGATACAGCGTGCTGGAGCTTAAGTGGACTGGTTTGGCAAAAGATGCCGTATTTGATGTGGCGGCGGTTCATGGAGCTGACTCGCGCGTTACATATTTTGACACTGGCGGGTCTAGCCTCGGATCTGTTCAAATTCCATTTACCGGAAGCGGTGTCCCCGCCGTCATTGCTCAGGTTAGGTTTACAGCGCCTTCAGGCAGCTACATTGCATCTCTGCAAATAACGGTAGGCTACGAACAATCAAATGATGGCGGGTTTGCTGTCGATAATTTCCGTTGGACCGCTTAGATGATGCATTGGAAAGTCTCCAGGCGGGTTTCAGAGTTACTTGGAAACGATGTCCTTCGTTATACCGGTTAAGTGTGCGTCCCCCAGCGACGTTACTTAACCGGCTTGCACTTTTTAACGAAGCATGTGCCCCTCACTTCACCCTTCGCTGGCGAGGCAGCATACACGGCATATCCCTCAACCGAATACACGCCTCATCCTGCCAACACACCCACATTCAGTTCGCCGGGCTTGTATATTCGGCGAGCATGGCGTGCGGGGGGATTGATAGCGGGAGCATCATGTGCAACAACGCTTATTCCACAGGCGTGCGAGGCCTGTGGCTCGGGCGCTCCTTACGTTTGCCTGATTGCGCCTGCCGCAGACGTTGATCTGAAGTTTGATCGGATCTGTGCCTCCGGCTTTTGCTAAACTGCGCAGCCTTCGAGGAGCTGCCATGAATTACCGCCACGCCTTCCATGCCGGCAACCACGCCGATGTACTCAAACACCTGATCATGACTCGCTTGTTTGCCCTGATGGCGCGCAAGGAGCAGCCGTTCGCCTATATCGACAGCCACGCCGGGCTGGGGCTTTATGACCTCAAGGGCGATCAGGCCAGCCGCACTGGCGAATACCTGGAAGGCATCGCGCGACTGTGGGATGCGCCGGATCTGCCTGCATTGGCGGCTGATTACATGCAGTTGTTGCATGACATGAACCCCGATGGCGAACTGCGTTACTACCCAGGCTCCCCGGAAATCGCCCGCCGCTCGACCCGCGCCAATGACCGCGTGCTGCTCAACGAGAAGCACCCGGAAGACGGGCGCTTGTTGAAAGAAAACATGAAAGGCGACCGTCGCGTGGCTGTGCATCTGGGCGAAGGCTGGCATGTGCCGCGTGCGTTGCTGCCGGTTGCTGAGAAGCGGGCAGTGTTGCTGATTGATCCGCCGTTCGAACAGCTCGACGAAATGAAGCGCTGCGCCGTGGCTTTGAAAGAAACCATCGGCCGCATGCGTCAGACCGTGGCGGCCATCTGGTACCCGATCAAAGACCCGCGCCTGCTCAAACGTTTCTATCAAGACCTCGCTGAAACCGGTGCGCCGAAGCTGCTGCGCGTCGAACTATACGTCCATCCGCTGGACACCCCCGCCAGCCTCAATGGCTCAGGCCTGGTGATCGCCAACCCGCCTTGGGGCCTGGAAGAAGAACTGCGCGAGTTGCTGCCGTATCTGGCGCAAAAGCTGGGGCAAACCAAGGGTGACTGGAAGATGGATTGGTTGATTGCGGAGTGATGGTACTTCGTCGCGTGTAACGCCTTATATTTTTGGGGGCGCTGCTCGCGGCTAGAGCCGCTCCTGCGACGGGAGGCGCGTTCAGTTCATTGGCTAACTCAATTCCCCGCCAAACTCGACGTATGCACACACCCATTTCGCTGATCTCGCAATCATCCCGGATTCTCTCCAGGCATCGCCAGGTGCAATTCGGTAAATCTGCGCTCTAGGCAGAACGGAATATTATTCACCCTTCTTTTTTATCGCCGAATTGTCTAACTACTGTCATTTGTGACAGTAGTTGTGGGGCTTTTTGCAGGGGATGATATTTGCGTAACCATTAACAAGCCTGAGTTAAGGTTTGTTCGATGAGGTTGCCAAACTAAAAAAGGTGAATAATATGATTTCCCAATTTGAAGATTTCGAGTCGGCTGTTCCGCAATCACTTCCTGATCAGACGTCTTTGGTTCTCAGTTCTGGACTGGGGCTGGACGTGCGTTTGTTCCCTGGATCCCCGCCCGTAGCGATAACTCGTGCGTCCAGCGACCAAGGGGGGCATGGCTTCCAGTATTTATCTATTGGCGTGAACGAGAGTTCCTTTAACCAAACTCTTTTAAAGTTGCCCGGTACTAATTTCACGACTGTTGAGTTTACGCTGTGGGCCGAGGACGACGTTCCGGACCTCAGGCTTTCTGTTGTGTATTACGTTGATGTAGGTCTTCCGGAACAAAAAGTTTATACCGCACCTGTAGGTAAAAAGTTAGTGGTAGGCTATACAGCGCCGTCAGGGGGGTATATAACTCATTTGCTTCTTGGCAGTGCGCAGGGCGGTAACGGAGCCATCGCTTACGATAGTATGCGATGGTCATAATAATGTAATTACGAAACATTATCTGTAAAGCACCATGTGGTTAGCGCTTTTGGTCAGAGCCGGTCCCACGACGACACCATTCACGGCGCGGGGCCGGCTGTAGTCGGGAAGCCATTAGACAGGCACCACTAACTAGCGGTGTGGCAACCGACGCTTTCCCGGCCAAAGCCAGTTCACCACTCTCCCGAAATAGCCGCTTGCGGGTCAGGTAGCCAATTGATTTCTATCTGTCTCTACTAAATGCCATTTATAGCGTTCGCCAACTAAAGCTCTATCTCCCAATAGCCAATCGATCTCACCACTGTCATTTATGTCAGTAGTTCAGATCCTCGTTGTTGGCAATACTCCCCAATAGCGCTGGCATCAGGAAGTTGTCAGTCCAGACTACCTTGATCCATTCAGGTAAACATTATGGACATCCAGCCTCAATCCATCCCCGAACGAGTCGCGGCCTCGATCACTGGTGTTGTCGATAGCCTTGGAAATCCAGTCTCGAACGGCGGCATTACACAAGACACCGAGTTGACCCTCTCTGGTAGCGGCACGGCTAACTCGGTGATTTTTATCTATGACAACGGCGTGCTTTTAACCACCGCCTCGGTGACGATCAATGGCACCTGGAGCTTTAGTCCTGAGACGTTGGTGTTAGGGCAGCATGTCTTTACCGTTCGAGATGGGTCGGGGGGCGTGGATTCGCCGGAGTGGGTAGTTACCGTGGACTCGGCAGAGCTTGATTTGCGCCCGCCTGCCGTCACTCAAGCCCCCACCGGTACCCTCAATCCGGTGGATGCCATCAGCGGTGCAACGGTGGTGGTGACTTATGCCATGCAACCCACCGATACCATCGGGATTAGCTGGAACGGGCAGGATAATCTTGTGCCCACTCAGCCCGGCAGCGCGCTCGGCAGCGTGACCTTTACCATCCCTCCTACGGCGGTAGCGGCGGTGATTGGTAAAACCATCCCGGTGCTCTATACCGTGGTGCGCAATGGTGTCGAGAAACCGTCTGAGGTTCTTAGCCTTACCGTACAGACGTTGGCTGATTCGGTCCTTGAAGCGCCGAGGATTTTGCAAGCTCCCGATAATATGAATCTGGACGTAGCTGCCCTGACCGCTGATGCGGATCTCAGGGTCAAACCCTGGCCGTTTATTGCGGCAGGGCAGTTGATATCCCTGCGATTCGAAGGCACCAAGGCGGATGGCTCGGCGCATAACTGGCTGCATCGGACCTGGCAGAACCTGCCGATCAGTTCTACGGGGGAGCCAGGTACGACGGTAGGGGTAAATAATTTGAAGACGTTAAAGGATGGTTCAACTCTCAAGCTGATTTTTGAGGTGTCCTTTGATGGTGGACTCACAAGCGTGTTATTTCCAACTCGGACATTAACTATAATTAAAATTACTTCCGGGTTTGAGGATTTTGAAAAGGCTCCACCAGGAGTAATCCATCCAGGGGCGTCTATGATTCTTGCCTCCGGAGTCAAGCTCGGTATGTTTTCAGAATTGTTGGCTCCGCCCGTTGGGATAGTTCGCGCGGGTAGCCAGCAGGGCGAGCATGGGTTTCAGTACTTGTCTATTGGAATCAATAATGAGTTTTTTAACCAGACGTTTCTAACTTTGCCAGCTACTACTTTCACTCACGTCGAGTTTGCTCTGTGGGCTGTCAATAATGTTCCGGGCCTGCGTTGTGGTGTTGTATTCTACGGCGAGGGAGGGGCGGAACTAATGGAATACACTGCCCCCGTAGGGAGCAAGTTATTGGTGAAATATACTGCCTCGGCAGGAAAGCACGTACTTAGCTTGACTATTATGGGTAGGATAGGTGGTCAGGGATCTATCGCGTTCGATAGCCTACGCTGGTCGGCATGATGCGGTGATAAGTCAGGTTGTATATAAATACTTGTATCGTTGATATGGGTTCGGGCGGTATCGTTAAGCGCAAGATGTTCACGATTCACCACGCATTGCGATGATCAATGTAGTGATAGTTGAAACTGATCCTTCCGAGAGTTTCAACCGTCGTAGCCCTCCCGATGTGGCTGTTGGATCGAATTGCTCTCAATTCAATACTGATTAAACCGGATGGCTATCGTTTTGCAGGCAAGTTGGTTCCAACAGGGGTGACGCGTTGGTTGAACCAGTAGGAGCGGATTCATCCGCGATTGTGTCAGCATTTCTGGCCCGGATCTGTCGCCAGAAATACCGCTTCGCGAATGAATTCGCTCCCACAGGATGACTAACTCAATTCCCCGCCAAACTCGGCGGCATGCACACACCCGTCCCGCCAATCCCGCAATAGCCCTGCGGATTCTTCGCCAGGTATTGCTGGTGGTACGCCTCGGCGAAGAGGACGGTGGGTGCCTGGTCGATTTCGGTGGTTATTTCACCCAGCCCGGTTTTGCTCAGCTCTGCCTGATACACCGCAGCGCTGGCCTTGGCGGCAGCGAGCTGTTCCGGGGTAGTGCAGTAGATCACCGAGCGGTATTGCGTGCCGATGTCGTTGCCCTGACGCATGCCTTGGGTCGGGTTGTGCAGTTCCCAGAACTGGGTCAGCAGTTGGTCGTAGCTGACTTTTTCCGGTTCGTAGACCACCAGCACGACTTCAGTGTGGCAGTCAGACGGAGCAGACTTCTTCGTAGGTCGGGTTAGACGTGAAGTCGGCGGCTAGACGTATTCGCAATAAATTTTTGTTCTGCGTGGCCTGCTGTCACCTGACGCAGAAGTTTGGGCAGACCACGTGGGCGAAAGTTAAATGTGTTGATTGCTGAATGACCTCTAACCATTCGGTTCGACTGCACGCGTGCGCTATCGGACCGTGACGGCACCACCTACTTTAATAGTTACTTCAAAATATAGTCAATGTGCCGGAATAATATCGCCGATCAATCTAACGCTTAAGTACTTCCTTGTTATGGGAAGCTGTCAGCGGGCTATACTTTGCTCATTCATTGAATTCCGCCATGGCCGGACTGCCATTTGGATTTGCCAATATGAAGGTGAATTGCATGTATTTAATCACTCACGTTGTCGACAGTAGCGGGATGGCGGTCCCCAGTGGTTCGACGACTCATGATAATAAGTTGGTCATTTCGGGCACGGGTACTGTTGGTGGAGGCGCAGTTATCGAAAGTAATGGCGTCGCTATAGGTCTGGTCACCGCTGACACTAATGGCAACTGGACGATAACCAGAATGGCCAGCCCGGGACGCTACTCTCTTATCGCAGTTGATTTTTGGGGGGAGCAATCGCCGTCCTGGACAATCACCGTCGCAGACCCACCCGCACCGGGCATTACATTCATTGCGGATGCCACCCCTACGTTCATTCCAGAAGGTGGAATCGCTGTTGGCGACACTATCACTTTGAGCGGCACTGGGGCTGCCAATCGGCGAGTGGAAATATTCGATGGATCAACCTCCATGGGTACCGTGGTGGCCACCAATGGTAGTTGGACGCTGCAATTGACCGGGTTGGCTCCGGGCAATCATAGCTTTACGGTTGTAGCGGAAGGCGGGAGTCCGGTTTCGCCGCCGAGAACCTTGACGGTAATGGCGATAGCAAGCGGGTTCCAGGACTTTGACGCTCAGGCGCCGGGCGTACTCCCCGTACTGACCCCCATAACATATCCTTCAGGGTTGGTCATAACACTCCTGACGAGTCAGCCGGTTGACCCAGATGCACCCGTTAGTTTTTCTCACATTCCGGGTCGAGCAAAATCTCTCGCAGGCAGGTTGAATATAACTCCCCATGCTGTACTGGATTTCAATTTGAATTGCGCTGCCAAGTCTGTGGTTTATTTTCGGGAGTTTGGTGCTATGGCCGGCTCTCGAGTGAAATATTTCAACCCGAGAGGTCGTGAGCTTGGGTCGCATTCGCTTCCGAAGGACTCAGGGAGTTCGGACGAAGGCTTTATTGCGCCACCAGGCGAATACATATCCTCAATGCGTATTGAGGTTATAACCTGGCTCCCGACGGTCGGAGTGTTCTCACTCAATTCTATAATGTGGACGTCAACGGATGATGAGGGGCGGACACCGTGACCGCATCCGTAGGGCTAGCAAGTTGAAATGGAGTGAGCAATGACTATAGAGCTGTTCCCCCAAGGTGTGCGTTAACACAACCTCAAGGGGTTTTCCGGAAGTTAAGAGGCGATTACAGTATCAGGCATACTGCAATCGCTTGCCTCGTAGCTTAAGTGGGCGCCTGAATATTTCCCACATATCAATCCCACCTGGATGCGAGCGCTCGGCTCAATTCCCCGCCAGACTCGGCGGCATGCACACACCGGTGCCACCAATCCCGCAATAGCCTTGCGGATTCTTGGCAAGGTATTGCTGGTGGTACGCCTCGGCAAAGAACACCGTCGGCGCTTCTTCGATTTCGGTGGTTATTTCACCCAGCCCGGCTTTGCTCAGTTCTGCCTGATACACGGCCGCGCTGGATTTGGCGGCAGCCAGTTGTTCTGGCGTGGTGCAGTAGATCACCGAGCGGTATTGCGTGCCGATGTCGTTGCCCTGACGCATGCCTTGGGTCGGGTTGTGCAGTTCCCAGAACTGGGTCAGCAGTTCGTCGTAGCTGACTTTTTCCGGCTCGTAGACCACCAGCACGACTTCAGTGTGCCCGGTCAGGCCTGAGCAGACTTCTTCGTAGGTCGGGTTAGGCGTGAAGCCACCGGCATAGCCGACGACGGTGCTGACGACGCCGTCCCGTTGCCAGAAGCGACGTTCGGCACCCCAGAAGCAACCCAGGCCGAAGATGGCGAATTCCACGTTGCTGGTGAACGGGCCCAGTAGCGGGTTGCCGTTGACGAAGTGGGTTTCCGGGAGGGCCATCGGTGTTTCGCGGCCAGGCAGGGCTTGGTCGGCGGTAGGGAGTACGTTTTTGTTCACGAGAATTTCCGAGCGTAGAGCCATGAGACATTTCCTCTTGATAAGGCATGTCCCTGTGGGAGCGAATTCATTCGCGAAAAGGCCGGTGCAATCAATACATCATTGTCGTCTGAAACAAAGCCTTCCCGGATAAATCCGGTCCCACAGGTCCGCGTTGCCCAAGCGATGGTGATATGTCCGAGAATAAGGGAGTGGGCTAGTGTGCCCCAAACCAGCGGGCAGGGGGAAGCCCGTCAGGCGGAGGGGCCGCGCGGGTAGCGGCGGAGTTTGGCGATCAGCTCTTCGCCACGGATCGGTTTGTCGAACAGGTAACCTTGGCCCACGTCGCAGCGATGGCGGCGCAGGAAGGTCAGTTGGGCGGCGGTTTCGATGCCTTCGGCGACCACTTTGAGCTTCAGGTTGTGGGCCATGGCGATCACTGCCGAGGTGATTTCCATATCGTCTTCATCATCCGGAATATCGCGGATGAAGCTACGGTCGATCTTGATCACGTCGATCGGGAATTTTTTCAGGTAGCTGAACGACGAATAGCCGGTGCCGAAGTCATCCATGGCCAGGGACAGGCCCATTTTCTTCAGGGAGTCCAGTTGCTGGCGGGTGTCTTCAGTCGCTTCCAGCAACAGGCCTTCAGTCAGCTCCAGCTCCAGCAGCGAAGCGTCGAGCTGTTCTTCCTTGAGGATCGCAGCAATCGCACTGACCAGCTCAGGGTCAGAGAACTGCTTGGGTGACACATTGATCGCCACTTGCAGATTGCCGAAACCGGCGGCAGTCAGTTGCTTGCTCATGCGGCAGGACTGGCGCGCAACCCATTTGCCGATCGGGATGATCAAGCCGGTTTCTTCCGCCACGCTGATGAACTGGTCAGGGCGGATCATGCCTTTCTCTGGGTGGTTCCAGCGCAGCAGCGCTTCCATGCCGATCAGGCGACCGCTAAGCAGGCACAGCTTGGGCTGATAGAACACTTCCAGTTCATTCTGGGTCAGGGCGCGGCGCAGGTTGTTCTCGACGAACAACTTGTAGCTGGCCTCGGCGTTCAGGGCTTCGGTGAACACCTGAACCTGATGCTTGCCGTTGGCTTTTGCCTTGTGCAGCGCCAGACCTGCGTTTTTCATCAAGGTTTGCGGATCACGGCCATGCAGCGGCGCGCAGGCCAGGCCTACAGAGCCGGTGACGCTGATCAACTGGTTGTCGACGAAAATCGGCTTGTCCAGTGTCGCCAGCACTTGGCTGGCAATGCTTTGCCCCGCATCAGGCCCGGTCTGATCCAGCAATACGGCGAATTCGTTACTGGCGAAGCGTGCCAGCACATCGCTGGGGCTCAGCGTGTTGCGCAGGCGTCGTGCCAGACTGATCAGCAGTTTGTCGCCGGTCTGGTGGCCCAGGCTGTCGTTGATGCGCTTGAAGTTGTCGATGTCCACCAGCAACAGGCTCATGGGCGTGTCGCTGTCCCGGGTAAAACGCTCGTCCAGGGTACGAATGAACGCCGGCCGGTTGCCCAGGTTGGTCAGGTTGTCGGTGTAGGCCAGGCGCTCGATGCGCTGCTGGGCCAGCTTGCTCTGGGTGATGTCTTCGTAGATGCCGATGTAGTGGGTCAACTCGCGGTTGTCGCCATACACCTTGGAAATCGACAACTGGCCCCAGTAGGGTTCCAGGTTCTTGCGACGGCTTTTGAATTCACCCTGCCAGCTGTTGCTGTTCGCCAGACTGGAATTGGCGTCCTTGAGCAAATCGTTAAGGTTCTCAAGGGCAGGCAGTTCCGAGAGCTTGTACCCGTGCACTTCGTCAGTGGTGTATTGGGTGATCGCGGTAAAGCTCGGGTTTACGTATTCAACGACACCATCGCAATTGACCAGCAGGAAGGCGTTGGCGCTTTGTTCCACGGCCCGCTGGAACAAATGCAGCGCGCTGGTAGCTGTACGCCGGGTGTGGTTGTTGATGGCTTGGGCGAACTGGTCAGCAAGCTCACCGGCAAACGCAATTTCATCGGATTGCCAGGCGCGCGGTTCGCCGGTTTGCTCCAGGCACAGCACGCCCATTACCTGGCCGTCGATACGAATGCTCGCGTCGAGAATGGCGGTGATGTCACGCGGTTTGAGGCTGGAGGCCATTTCTTTGGTGCGCGGGTCCTGCTGGACGTCGTTGGCATCAATGGCGCGGCTGTTGTGCAGCGCTTCGAGGTAACTCGGATAGCGGCTTGCGTCGACAGGGGCCGGCAAGCGGTACTCACCTGTGTCGCGGCGATATTCGGAGATGGGTTCCAGCATCTGGCCGTTGAGGTACCACATGCTTGCGCAGGAGATGTTGTAGATCTCGCAGGCGCTTTTGGTAATCAGCTCAGCCGCTTCCTGCAGGGCATTGTTGGTGCTGTAGCGCTGACTCGCCAGATGCAGGATCAGGTTCTGTTGCGCGCGGACACGCTCCAGATGCTCAAGCTGTTCACGCTGGGCTTGTTGGTTGAGCTCCAGGGCGATTTGCAGGCGTAAGTTCTGGGTTTCCAGATCCGGATTGGCGTGTTGCTCGGCGATTTGCAGGCCGTCGACGACCATCAGGTAGCCGCGTAGCAGGTGCCGGTTGTGCTGTTTGTAGCCTTCGCCTATTTCGACCACGCTGAGCGCACCGCGAGAGGTGTGCAGGGTGTAGCGCACGGTGTAATGCGCGGCGTCAGCCAGTTGTGACTGGATGGTGTCATGCAAGTGATAACGCGCTTCAGGTTCCATCAGGCTCGCATAAGGCGAGCCCAACAAGGCGCAGAGTTCCACGGCAGCCAGGCCGAACTGTTTTTCACAGTTTGGATCGAGGTAGAGCAGCGCCCAATTGGCCTCATTCAGCCGCTCGAAACGCAGCATGCCGAGGCGCGAGGGCACCGGCAATTGCGTCACTACCTCGGCCGCCGTTCTACCGGCAGCATCGGGTTGGCTCTTCATGAAGAAACTCGCTTTCGGAATACTGATCGCGTGCGGGCAAGGCCCTTTCTGATTTCGCGTGTGGCAAGGTTGCATCATGCAGCACTGGCTGACAAGGGAGCGCGGTGGCTTAGTGCTATAAATGTTTGAGATGAAGACGCCGCTTGTATGCGTTATTCGAATTAAGTGCTCTAGATCAATACTTTGGCGTGTGTGCGGCAAGAATGTAGATTAGCGGCATTTCGCCGCACTTTGCCAAATCGCACACAAAAAAAGCCCCGCCAGGTGGGCGGGGTTGAGGTCGAGCGGTTTGGCTCGGTGAAACAGATGGCTTTCGCGCTGCCCCTGTGGGAGCGGATTCATCCGCGAAGAGGGCGGCACATCCAGCAAATCATTGCCTGATACACCGCCTTCGCGAATGAATTCGCTCCCACAAAGGAGAGCTAGCGCCCAGCCTGGCTTACAACAGGATCGTGCGGATATCAGCCAGCAGATCGCTCAGGCGCCTGATAAAACAGGTGGCTCTGGCGCTGCCCCTGTGGGAGCGGATTCATCCGCGAAGAGGGCGACATATCCAGCAAATCATTGCCTGATACACCGCCTTCGCGAATGAATTCGCTCCCACAAAGGAGAGCGAGCGCCTAGCCAGGCTTACAACAGGATCGTGCGGATATCAGCCAGCAAGTCGCTCAGACGCTTGGTGAAGCGTGCGGCGGCTGCGCCGTTGATTACGCGGTGATCGTAAGACAGCGACAGTGGCAGCATCAGCTTAGGCTGGAAGGCTTTGCCGTCCCAGACTGGCTGCATGGTTGCCTTGGAAACACCCAGGATTGCCACTTCTGGCGCGTTGACGATCGGCGTGAAGCCGGTGCCGCCAATGTGACCGAGGCTGGAGATAGTGAAGCAGGCACCCTGCATTTCGTTCGCCGAGAGCTTCTTGGTGCGGGCTTTTTCAGCCAGTACCGCGGCTTCGGCAGCGAGTTGCAGCAGGCTCTTCTTGTCGACGTCCTTGATGACCGGTACCAGCAGGCCTTCAGGGGTATCAACAGCAAAACCAATGTTCACGTATTTCTTGCGGATAACCGCTTTGCCGCTTGGTGCCAGCGAAGCGTTGAAGTCTGGCAGTTCCTTGAGCAGGAAGGCGCAGGACTTGAGCAGCAGAGGCAGGATGGTCAGCTTGACGCCCGCTTTTTCGGCAACAGCCTTCTGCGCGACGCGGAAAGCTTCCAGGTCGGTGATGTCGGCCTGGTCGAATTGTGTAACGTGCGGAATGTTCAGCCAGCTGCGGTGCAGACCGGTCGCGCCCAGTTGCATCAGGCGGGTCATCGGTACTTCTTCGATTTCGCCAAAACGGCTGAAATCGACTTCAGGGATTGGCTGGATGCCCGCGCCGCCGCTTGCGCCGCCCGCTGGAGCTTCCTTGGCCTTCTGCATCATGGCCTTGACGTAAACCTGCACGTCTTCTTTCAGCACGCGGCCGTGTGGGCCGGTAGCGCTTACTGCGCTCAGCTCAACGCCGAACTCACGGGCCAACTGGCGAACCGCAGGGCCCGCGTGAACCTTGGCGCCGTCTTTGGCAGGTGCTGCAGCTGTTTGAGCCGGCGCAGCAACTGGAGCTTCTGCTTTTGGCGCAGGCGCAGCGGCCGGAGCAGCTTCAGCCTTGGCCGGTGCGGCAGGAGCGGCAGCTTGAGCAGGGGCAGCAGCAGGCGCAGCGCCCGCGACTTTCAACTTCAGGATCAGGTCGCCGGTGCCGACTTCGTCTTCGAGCTTGACGAGGATGGCTTCGACAACGCCTGCGGCTGGAGAAGGGATCTCCATGCTGGCCTTGTCGGATTCCAGGGTGATCAGCGATTGATCAGCAGTGATGGTGTCGCCGACCTTGACCATCAGTTCGATGATCTTGGCTTTGCCCGACGAACCGATGTCCGGTACATGGATGTCCTGTACGGTTTCAGCCGCGGCAGCAGCTGGCTCAGCAGCAGGCGCTGGTGCAGCTTCAGCAGGCTTCTCAGCCGGTGCCGGAGCGGCAGCAGCAGGGGCAGCAGCTTCAGCAGGCGCAGCGGCAGCTTCGCCTTCAACTTCCAGTTCAAACAGCTCGTCGCCTTCTTTCAGGCGGTCGCCCAGCTTGACCTTCATGGTCTTGATGACGCCAGCCTTGGGAGCAGGGATTTCCATGCTCGCCTTGTCCGACTCCAGCGTCAGGACGCTTTGGTCGGCTTCGATGCGATCACCGACCTTGACCATCAATTCAATGACTTCACCTTCACCGTTGCCGATGTCGGGTACGCGAATTAGCTCACTCACAATGTCTCTCCTTCGGAGAACCTGTTCACTCTCGATTGCGCCGGGTTAGTCAGTTGCGACAAAACAGCCTTCGGATGCTCATTTAACGTTCATCAAAAAACGGTAAATTCCGCATCTTCAGCTGCTTTGTCGCTCCTCGTTCAGCGCGTTATACGATCTCGAAGCAGACTCTTAACAATCCAGTGGGTTGCGTTTTTCAGGATCGATGCCGAACTTGGTGATGGCTTCAGCCACGACTTTAGGTTCGATATCGCCACGATCAGCCAAGGCTTCCAGAGCGGCCAGCACAACGAAGTGACGGTCGACTTCGAAGAAGTTACGCAGTTTCTTGCGGCTGTCGCTGCGGCCGAAACCGTCAGTGCCCAGAACTTTGTATTCCTTGGTTGGAACCCACTGACGGATTTGGTCAGCGAACAGTTTCATGTAGTCGGTCGATGCAATCACCGGACCTTTACGGCCGGCGAGGCATTCTTCAACGTAGCTTACAGCTGGCTTCTGGCCAGGGTGCAGGCGATTGCTGCGCTCTACGGCCAGGCCGTCGCGACGCAGTTCGTTGAAGCTGGTAACGCTCCAGACATCAGCACCGATGTTGAATTCGTCACGCAGGATTTTCGCCGCTTCGCGAACTTCACGCAGGATGGTGCCCGAGCCCAGCAACTGGACGTGGTGCGCCGCTTCCTTGGTGTCTTCTTCGAGCAGGTACATGCCCTTGACGATACCTTCCTCGACACCGGCCGGCATGGCTGGCTGGGCGTAGGATTCGTTCATCACGGTCAGGTAGTAGAAAACGTCCTGCTGTTCTTCGAACATCCGGCGCATGCCGTCCTGGATGATCACAGCCAGCTCGTAACCGTAAGTCGGGTCGAAGGTGCGGCAGTTCGGGATGGTCGACGCCAGGATGTGGCTGTGACCGTCTTCGTGCTGCAGACCTTCGCCGTTCAGGGTGGTACGGCCGGCGGTGCCGCCGATCAGGAAGCCACGGGTGCGGCTGTCGCCAGCGGCCCAGGCCAGGTCACCGATACGCTGGAAACCGAACATCGAGTAGAAGATGTAGAACGGAATCATCGGCTGGTTGTGGCTGGAGTACGAAGTACCGGCAGCGATGAAGGAGGACATGGCGCCTGCTTCGTTGATGCCTTCTTCGAGGATCTGGCCTTTCTTGTCTTCGCGATAGAACATCACTTGTTCTTTATCGACTGGCTCGTAGAGCTGGCCGACGGAAGAGTAGATGCCCAGTTGGCGGAACATGCCTTCCATACCGAAGGTACGGGCTTCGTCCGGGATGATCGGAACGATGCGCGGGCCAACTTCCTTGTCCTTGACCAGTTGCGAGAGGATCCGCACGAAGGCCATGGTGGTGGAAATTTCGCGGTCGCCGGAGCCGTCCAGGATTGCCTTGAGGGTTTCCAGTGGCGGAGTCGGCAGGTTGAAGCTTTCAGCGCGACGCTGTGGCACGAAGCCGCCCAGCGCAGCACGACGCTCGCTCAGGTAACGGGCTTCTGCGCTGCCTTCTTCCGGTTTGAAGAATGGCAGGGCTTCCAGCTGGTCGTCTTTGACCGGGATGTCGAAGCGGTCACGGAAGTGACGCAGGCTGTCGACATCGACCTTCTTGGTGTTGTGCGCAGTGTTTTTCGCTTCGCCAGCACCGGTACCGTAACCTTTGATGGTCTTGGCCAGAACCACGGTCGGTTGACCTTTGTGGTTAACCGCCTGGTGGTACGCCGCGTACATTTTGTACGGGTCGTGGCCGCCACGGTTGAGTTTCCAGATTTCGTCGTCGGACAGGTCAGCAACCATCGCCTTGAGTTCTGGCGAGTTGAAGAAGTGTTCACGGACGAACGCGCCGTCTTTGGCTTTGTAGTTCTGGTACTCGCCGTCGATGACTTCGTCCATACGACGTTGCAGGATGCCGTCGACGTCTTTGGCCAGCAGCGGGTCCCAGAAGCGGCCCCAGACCACTTTGGTCACGTTCCACTGAGCACCGCGGAATACGCCTTCGAGTTCCTGAATGATCTTGCCGTTGCCGCGAACCGGACCGTCGAGGCGCTGCAGGTTGCAGTTGACGACGAAGATCAGGTTGTCGAGTTTTTCACGACCGGCCAGTGCGATAGCGCCCAGGGATTCCGGCTCGTCAGTCTCGCCGTCGCCCAGGAAGCACCAGACTTTCTGCTTGCCTTCAGGGATGTAGCCGCGATGCTCCAGGTACTTCATGAAGCGCGCCTGGTAGATCGCCTGGATTGGACCCAGACCCATGGAAACGGTCGGGAACTGCCAGAAATCTTTCATCAGCCACGGGTGTGGATAAGACGACAGGCCTTTGCCGTCGACTTCCTGACGGAAGTTGTTCATTTGTTCTTCGGTGATGCGGCCTTCCATGAACGCACGGGCGTAAACGCCTGGCGATGCGTGACCCTGGAAGTAGATCAGGTCGCCGCCGTGTTCGTCGGTCGGGGCCTGGAAGAAGTAGTTGAAGCCAATGTCATACAGCGTGGCGCTGGAGGCGAAGCTGGAGATGTGACCGCCCAGGTCTGGGTCATTCAGGTTGGTTTTAACAACCATGGCCAACGCGTTCCAGCGGATCAGGGAGCGAATGCGGCGTTCCATGAACAGGTCGCCAGGCATGCGTGCTTCGTGAGTCACCGGAATCGTGTTGCGATAAGGCGTGGTGATGGCGTACGGCAGCTGCGAACCACTACGGGTGGCCAGCTCGCCCATACGGGTCATCAGGTAGTGAGCACGGTCTTCGCCTTCTTTGTCGAGAACCGATTCCAGGGCGTCCAGCCATTCCTGGGTTTCGACGGGATCGAGGTCTTGCATGGCTTGCTCCAGGGCGGAAAGGCTTCCAGAATCGGTTGCCTGAGTGTTTGCGACTGGCCTTGTGGGCAGACGACATAAATTCTTGGATGACCGGCGGTTGGTCCGGCGGCGTGTAGTTTTACTACAAATCGTCGGCTATTTCAGCCTTTCGAACTGTAGGGTCAGTAGTAAAGCTACAGGGAAGCGTGTA
This sequence comes from Pseudomonas viridiflava, assembly GCF_900602065.1. Classification (GTDB taxonomy): domain Bacteria; phylum Pseudomonadota; class Gammaproteobacteria; order Pseudomonadales; family Pseudomonadaceae; genus Aquipseudomonas. The sequence continues at coordinate 42,706 of NZ_UWFN01000162.1, forward strand.
AATCGTTCGTCTTGTGTTGTGGAATAAAACGTTCCTGTTGGTTGAAAACAAACATAAACGGATTAAATCAGATGCTGGCTGCTACAAAACTTAATATCCCAGCAATTTATGACTTTTGTTCGACAGTCCTGTCAGTCGCTCGCAGGTTTTTTGCGCGCTACACAGCTCTTCGCACGCCGATCTAGGATAGACCATGAGCCTACCTTCGCTGGCCGATATTCCGGCCATCCTGCTGCCTTTAGTCTCTCGTGCGCAACAGACGTTTCGTACATCTCTTGCTGCTGCGTCGGACGGCGCTTCGGCATCTTTCGACGCCTGGCCTGAATCTCGTCGTACAGCGTTCGACCGGGTTTGCGCTTCCAGCGATTTTGTCTCCGAACAGGTTTGTCGTGACCCGCAGATTCTGCTGGACCTCGCTGAATCCGGCGAGCTGGAGCGCAGCTTTGCTCCCGGCGAGCTGCGCGGGCAGATCGCTGCGGCGGTGGCTCAAGCCAGTAGCGAAGATGAGCTGGGGCGTAATCTACGTCGCCAGCGCACGCGTCAGCAAGTACGGATTATCTGGCGGGATCTGACTCGGCAGGCCGACCTTGTGGAAACCTGTCGCGATCTGTCCGACATGGCCGACGGCTGTATCGACCTGGCTTATCAATGGTTGTACGAGCGCCATTGCCAGCAGTTCGGCACGCCCACAGGGCGGCGCAGCGGCGAAGCGCAGCAGATGGTCATTCTGGGCATGGGCAAGCTGGGCGCGGTGGAGCTGAACCTTTCGTCGGACATCGACCTGATCTTCGCTTATCCGGAAGGCGGCGAGACGGTGGGGGTCAAGCGCCCACTGGATAATCAGGAGTTCTTCATTCGTCTGGGGCAGCGTTTGATCAAGGCGCTGGACCCAATCACAGTGGACGGCTTCGTGTTCCGCGTTGACATGCGCCTGCGGCCTTACGGTTCATCCGGGGCCTTGGTGCTGAGCTTCAATGCGCTGGAGCAGTATTACCAGGATCAGGGTCGCGACTGGGAACGCTACGCAATGATCAAGGCCCGTGTCGTGGGCGGCGATCAGGCGGCGGGCGAGCAGTTGCTGGACATGCTGCGGCCGTTCGTCTATCGCCGCTATCTGGATTTTTCGGCCATTGAAGCGCTGCGCACCATGAAGCAGCTGATCCAGCAGGAAGTACGCCGCAAAGGCATGGCGGAAAATATCAAACTGGGTGCAGGCGGTATTCGCGAAGTCGAGTTTATCGCCCAGGCCTTCCAGCTGATTCATGGCGGCCGTGACTTGAGCCTGCAACAACGCCCGCTGCTCAAGGTACTACGCACGCTTGAAGGGCAGGGCTATTTGCCAGCGGCGGTCATCGACGAATTGCGCCAGGGCTACGAATTCCTGCGTTATACCGAGCACGCCATCCAGGCCATTGCCGACCGCCAGACGCAAATGTTGCCTGATGACGCAAAGGATCAGGCCCGCATCGCCTTCATGCTCGGTTTTGCTGACTGGCAGAGTTTTCATGAACGCTTGATGCATTGGCGCGAGCGCGTGTCGTGGCATTTCCGTCAGGTCATCGCGGACCCGGACTCTGATCCGGACGATGAGCAGCAGGAAGAAGCCGAGGTTGTCGTCGGCGTGGAATGGTTGCCGTTGTGGGAAGAGTCCCAGGACGAAGACGCCGCCTGCCGTCAACTGCTGTCAGGCGGGTTCGTCGATGCGGACAAAGCCTTGAAGAACCTCAACGATTTGCGCAACAGCTCGCAGTTGCGTTCCATGCAGCGGTTGGGGCGTGAGCGACTGGATGCGTTTATTCCGCGTTTACTGGCGCAGGCGGTCGAGCATGACAATCCCGATCTGGTGCTTGAGCGTGTGCTGCCTTTGGTCGAGGCGGTCGCTCGGCGTTCGGCCTATCTGGTGCTGCTCACTGAAAACCCTGATGCGTTGCGTCGTCTGCTCACGCTCTGTGCCGCAAGCCCGTGGATTGCCGAGCAGATCGCCCGTTTCCCGTTGCTGCTTGATGAGTTGCTCAACGAGGGCCGTTTGTTCAGTCCGCCACAGGCGCTGGAATTGGCTGCGGAGTTGCGCGAGCGTCTGACGCGCATTCCCGAGGATGACCTTGAGCAACAAATGGAGGCATTGCGGCACTTCAAGCTGGCGCACCGGCTGCGAGTGGCCGCCTCGGAAATCACCGGCAGTCTGCCTTTAATGAAAGTCAGCGATTACCTGACCTGGCTGGCCGAGGCGATTCTGGAGCAAGTGCTGGCGCTGGCGTGGCGGCATACGGTTGCACGTCACGGCACGCCGTCACGGCCGGATGGCAGCCTGTGTGATCCGGGCTTTGTCATTGTCGGCTACGGCAAGGTCGGTGGCATCGAGCTGGGCCATGGTTCTGACCTTGATCTGGTGTTCATCCATGATGGCGACTTGCAAGCCGAGACCGATGGCGCCAAACCCATCGACAGTGCGCAGTTCTTCACCCGGCTGGGGCAGCGGATCATCCATTTACTGACGGCGCAGACTAACTCCGGTCAGCTGTATGAAGTGGACATGCGTCTGCGCCCGTCCGGTGCGTCGGGGCTGTTGGTCAGTTCGCTCGGTGCGTTTTCCCGCTATCAAGAAAATGAAGCATGGACGTGGGAACATCAGGCTTTGGTCCGCGCTCGGGTGCTGGTGGGCAGCCAGGAAGTCGGCCATGCATTTGAAGGTGTGCGTGCATCGGTGTTGGGTCGCGAACGGGATTTGTCGAAGCTGCAGCAGGAGGTCAGCGAGATGCGCGCCAAGATGCGTGGCAGCCTCGGCACCAAGGCTACAGCGGCCGGTACGGCGGCGAATGCCTTCCTGGCGACGGTGCCCTTCGACCTCAAGCAGGATGCCGGTGGTATCGTCGATATCGAATTTATGGTGCAATACGCGGCCTTGGCGTGGTCCCGGGAACATCCGGCACTGCTGCGTTACACCGATAACATTCGTATTCTTGAAGGGCTGGAAGAGGCCGGGTTGATACCCGCCAGCGATGCCAGCCTGTTGCGTGAGGTCTACAAGATCTACCGTTCGGCCGCTCACCGTCAGGCCTTACAGAACCAGGCCGGTGTCGTGCCGGGGGATCAGTTCGAAGCCCAGCGGCGTGAAGTGATGCGGGTTTGGGGGGAGATGGGGTTGAGTTGACCTGAGGTCCCACGGGTTAGCGTTCGTCTTGAGTTGGCGGTGATCCTGTGGGAGCGAATTCATTCGCGAAGAGGGCGGTACATCCGATAGAGATTTGGCGTTCGATGCGCCGCTTTCGCGAATGAATTCGCTCCCACAGTGCCTCAACCGCTCTTGCGGTAAAGGCACTATATAAAGCTATGACAGGGAGGCGTCGGGTTGTGTGGGAACGTCACGCAAGCCGATCGGCCTCCCTGATCGTTTCTGTCGTTTTGGATGAAACATGAGAATTCTGATCGTTGGGCCTAGCTGGGTAGGCGACATGGTAATGGCGCAAACGCTGTTCCAGTGCCTGAAACAGCGCCACCCTGAATGCGTGATCGATGTTCTGGCCCCGGAGTGGAGCCGTCCGATCCTTGAGCGTATGCCTGAAGTGCGCGTGGCGCTGAGCTTTCCGCTGGGCCACGGTGCGCTGGAGCTGGCCACGCGTCGTCGGATCGGCAAGTCCCTCGCAGGGCAATACGATCAGGCGATTTTGCTGCCCAACTCCTTGAAGTCCGCACTGGTGCCCTTTTTTGCGGGCATCCCCAAACGTACCGGCTGGCGTGGCGAGTTCCGCTATGGCCTGCTCAATGACGTGCGGACACTCGATAAAGAACGTTATCCGCTGATGATCGAACGCTTCATGGCGCTGGCGTATGAACCCGGTGCCGAGCTGCCGCGTCCGTACCCAAAACCTGATCTACGCATTGATCTGACCACCCGCGATGCAGCGCTCGCCAAGTTTGGCCTGAGCCTGGACCGTCCGGTTCTGGCGTTGTGTCCGGGTGCCGAGTTTGGCGAATCCAAGCGCTGGCCCGCCGAACACTACGCCAAAGTGGCCGAAACCAAGATTCGTGAAGGCTGGCAAGTCTGGTTGTTCGGTTCGAAAAAGGATCATCCGGTTGGCGAAAGCATTCGTGAACGGCTGATTCCAGGCCTGCGCGAAGAGTCGGTCAACCTCAGCGGCGATACTTCGCTGGCTGAGGCGATTGATCTGTTGTCGTGTGCCGATGCCGTGGTGTCCAACGACTCCGGCCTGATGCACGTTGCTGCGGCGCTGAATCGCCCGCTGGTGGCGGTGTACGGCTCGACGTCGCCGGGCTTCACGCCACCGCTGGCTGATCAGGTGGAAGTTGTGCGCCTGGGCCTCGAATGCAGCCCTTGCTTTGATCGCACCTGTCGTTTTGGTCATTACAACTGTATGCGCCTGCTGGAACCTGATTCGGTGGTACAGGCGCTGGGTAATCTGGGCGCCACTCCGGTGGAGGTTGCCTGATTGCGGGTCTTGCTGATCAAAACTTCATCCCTGGGTGATGTGATTCACGCGCTGCCAGCGTTGACCGACGCGGCACGAGCCTTGCCGGGCATCCGCTTTGACTGGGTCGTTGAGGAAGGTTTCGCTGAAATTCCGACCTGGCACCCGGCGGTTGGCGAAGTGATCCCGGTCGCCATCCGGCGCTGGCGCAAGAACCTCTGGCAGACATTCAAGACGGGAGAGTGGCGGCGCTTCAAACAACGCTTGCGCGATACCCATTACGATCTGGTGATCGACGCTCAGGGCTTGCTGAAAAGCGCCTGGCTGACGCGCTATGTCGGCGCACCTGTCGCCGGGCTGGACAAGGCTTCGGCCCGCGAACCTCTCGCGAGTCGCTTTTATGACCGGACTTATCCGGTTGCGCGTGGACAGCATGCGGTAGAGCGTTTGAGGCAGCTGTTTGCTCAGGCTCTCGGTTATGCCGTGCCTGCCGGCCTGGGCGATTACGGTCTGGACCGTGGACGCTTACTGGGTGCTGACGCAAATAAGCCGCCATTCGTACTATTTCTGCATGGCACCACTTGGGACACTAAGCACTGGCCGGAGCTGTACTGGCGGCAGTTGGCCGAACGCATGGGCGAGCAGGGCCTGCAAGTGCGCTTGCCGTGGGGTAACCCGAGCGAAAAAGCCCGTGCCGAGCGTATCGCTGAAGGCCTGGAACACGCGGTCGTGCTGCCGAAGTTGAATCTGGCAGGTGTCGCTCAAGTGCTGGCCAGTGCGCAGGCCTGTGTTGCAGTGGACACTGGTATTGGTCATCTGGCGGCTGCGCTGGATGTGCCGACGGTTTCGCTGTTTGGCCCGACCAACCCCGGTTTGACGGGCGCTTACGGTAAGTCACAGGTTCATCTGGCGGGTGATTACCCGGCCTGTGCGCCTTGCCTGCAAAAGAAATGCACCTATCAACCGACGGATGAAGACCGCCGTCAGTTCGATCTGAAACGCGAGTGGCCGATGTGCTTCACTCGTTTGAATCCCGAGCGGGTAGCGCGCCAATTGGGCACGCTGTTGCTGGCAAAGGAGCCCGGCTGATGCAACTGGCTTTCGTACTTTATAAATACTTCCCGTTCGGCGGGCTGCAACGCGACTTCATGCGGATCGCTCTGGAATGCCAGCAGCGTGGACACCAGATCAGGGTTTACACCCTGATCTGGGAAGGCGAAGTACCTCCGGGATTTGAAGTGCTGGTGGCACCGGTCAAGGCGTTCTTCAATCACCGACGCAATGAAAAGCTCAGCGCCTGGATGGAAGCAGACCTGGCCAAGCGCCCGGTGGACCGTCTGATTGGCTTCAACAAAATGCCTGGCCTGGACGTGTACTACGCCGCCGACGGCTGTTTTGAAGACAAGGCGCAGACGTTGCGCCATTCGCTGTACCGCCAATGGGGCCGCTATCGCCACTTCGCCGAGTACGAGCGAGCGGTGTTCGCCAAAGACGCGAAAACCCAGGTGCTGATGATTTCCGAAGTTCAGCAACCGCTGTTCATCAAGTATTACGACACGCCGTTGTCGCGCTTCCATCTGTTGCCGCCGGGCATTGCCCAGGATCGTCGCGCACCGGCTGACGCGCCGCAGATTCGCGCCGGGTTCCGCAAGGAATTCGGGCTGGCTGACGATGACCTGCTGCTGGTGCAGATTGGCTCCGGATTCAAGACCAAGGGCGTGGATCGCAGCCTTAAAGCGTTGGCCGCGTTGCCAGCCGAACTTAAAAAACGCACCCGACTGTTTGTAATCGGTCAGGACGACCCCAAAGTATTCCAGCTGCAAAGCGCTACGCTGGGCCTGGGTGATCACGTCACCTTCATGAAAGGGCGCAGCGATATTCCGCGCTTTCTGATGGGGGCCGATATCCTGATTCATCCGGCGTACAACGAAAACACCGGCACCGTGCTGCTTGAGGCACTGGTGGCGGGGCTGCCTGTATTGGTCAGCGCGGTGTGTGGCTATGCTCATTACATCGCCGAGGCCGACAGCGGTCTGGTGCTGGATGAGCCGTTCGAACAGGCACAGCTCAATCAATACCTGGCGAACATGCTGGCCGACGATACTGCGCGCGCCAACTGGAGCCGCAATGGTCTGGCCTTCGCTGATACAGCCGATCTTTACAGCATGCCGCAGCACGCGGCCGATGTGATTCTGGCGGAGCACCACGCATGAAGTTGTTCCTTGCTGAACCGTTCAAGACCCTTTGGGAGGGCCGTGATGCCTTCGCCGAAGTCGAGCGTCTGGACGGTCAGGTCTATCGCGAACTCGAAGGTCGGCGCACGTTGCGCACCGAAGTCGACGGTCGCGGTTATTTCGTCAAGATTCACCGTGGCATTGGCTGGGGCGAAATCGGCAAAAACCTGCTCACCGCCAAACTGCCCGTGCTCGGTGCAGGCATGGAATGGCAGGCCATCGCCCGCCTGAAAGAGGCTGGCGTGCCGACGATGACTGCCGTGGCCTACGGCGAGCGCGGCAATAATCCGGCGGCGCAGCATTCTTTTATCGTGACTGAAGAACTGGCCCCTACCGAAAGCCTGGAGGACGTCAGCATCAATTGGCGCAATGAGCCGCCTGAGCCTCGCCTCAAGCGTGCCTTCATTGCTGAAGTGGCGCGCATGGTCGGCATGATGCATCGCGCCGGGGTCAACCATCGCGACTGTTACATCTGCCACTTCCTGCTGCACACCGACAAACCGGTGACCGCCGATGATTTTCGTCTCTCGGTGATCGACCTGCACCGTGCCCAGACTCGCCGGGTGATTACCCCGCGCTGGCGCAACAAGGATCTGGCTGCACTGTACTTTTCGGCACTGGATATCGGCCTGACCCGGCGCGACAAGCTGCGCTTCCTCAAAGGTTATTTCCAGCAGCCGTTGCGCCAGATTCTGGCTGAAGAAGCCCGGTTGCTGCGCTGGCTGGAAGTCAAAGCCGACAAGCTCTATGAGCGTAAAGTCCGGTACGGGGACGCGCTCTGATGGCGGGCTGGAATCTGGAGCCCGCCTACGCTTCCTTGAGTGAAGACTTTGGCAGCCTTGACGCAGTATTTGCCCTGCAGGGCGAACGACTGACCCGTGACCCTCTGTCGGAAGTGATCAAGGTCCAGCGCGAAGGTGTGAATTATTACGTCAAGCGCTACGTCGGCGCGGGCAAAGGTTTACGTCGCTATCTGGGCAAACCACGGGTCAAGTCCGAGTGGCAGAATCTCAAGCGTTTCGCCAAATGGGGCATCCCTACTGCTGAAGTAGTGGCTTGGGGTCTTGAACGCCGCGGTACTGCTTATGATCGGGGGGCGTTGATTACCCGAGAGCTGCCCAATACTGACGACCTGTCTGCTTTGGCGGGGCGTAAAAACCCGCGTCTGGCCGACCGTTCGTGGGTTGACGCGATCAGCCGCCAGGTAGCCCGCTACACTCGCGCGATGCACGACCAGAACTTCACTCATAACGATCTGAAGTGGCGCAACCTGCTGGTCGACGATAAGGCCACGGTATTCCTCATCGATTGCCCTAATGGAGCCTTCTGGTGGAGCTTCATGCTGCGGTATCGAATTACCAAGGATCTGGCGTGTCTGGATAAGTTGGGCAAATATCATCTGTCCAACACTCAGCGTCTGCGCTTCTATTTGCAGTATCGACAGCGGGCGCGGCTGAACGAGTCCGACAAGAAACGCATCCGCCATGTCATCAGTTTCTTTGAGGGCCGCGAATGACCGATTTTATTGCACCCAGCGAGCGGCCGTTGCTTGAACGGCACGGCCTCGCTGACTTCGACGCGCTTTGGGAGGTCCAGCTTGATGCTGTGGATGAGCCCAATACCGGTCGCGGTGGCTGGAGCAGCGTGTTCCGCATGGAGCTGGAAGGCTCCGGGTTCTATCTCAAGCGCCAAAGCAATTATCTGACTCGCACCTTGCACCATCCGTTTGGCGAGCCTTCGTTTTCCCGTGAGTTTCGTAATATCAGCCGCTATCAACAACTGGGTATCCCGGCATTGCAGGCGGTGTTTTACGGCGAGCAACGGGTCAATGGCGAGCGTCGTGCAATCCTCATGACGCGCGCGCTGGATGGCTGGACTGATCTGGACACGCTGCTGCAACAGTGGCCTGAACTGGAAAGCCAGCAGCAGTCCGCGATTCTGCAGGCCTGCGGTGAGTTGGCGCGCACGCTTCATGGGGCTCGACAGGTGCATGGGTGTTTCTATCCCAAGCATATTTTCATGCGGGCCAAGGCCGGCTTGTATCGCGCGCAGTTGATCGACCTGGAGAAAACCCGGCCCTTGCTGTTGGGGCAGCGTGACCGGATCAAGGATCTGGAGCCGTTGCTGCGTCGTGCGCCTATGTGGAGCAGTGCGCAGGTCCGCGAGCTGCTGGCGGCTTATCTGCAATCGGGGATCGACAGCCCCAAGGTCGAAGACCTGTATGTGCGGCTCGGTGAACGCGGCAGTCACAAACGCGCTGCACAGCGCAACGAACATGAAGAGATCCGTTGATGCGTCTGTCTGAACTCAAAGAGGCCGGACGCACGCCTGTGCTGCCGATCAATCTGGCGCTGGCCGATGCCGCTGGCCCTGCTGAATTGCAGTTGCTGACGTTGCTACGGGTGTTGCCTGGGCAACGATACGTGGGGGCGGGTGTATGGCGTGGTAGACCGGTGTTGGCCAAGTTGCTGGTCGGCCCCAAAGCCGCACGGCATTTTCAGCGTGAACTGGAAGGCGTGCGCGCGCTGGCAGCGCAGGGCATGACCACGCCGTTGCTGCTGGCTGACGGCTTGCAGGACGGTGAAGGCGGCTGGTTGCTTTTCGAGTTTCTTGAGTCTGCCCACAGTCTGGGCGATGCCTGGCTTGAAGTGGAAAATCAGACGCCTTTGAGCGACGCGCAGCAGGAGGTGTTGGGCGAGGCGTTGTCTGCCATTGCTCAGCTGCACCTCAAGGGGCTGTGGCAGGAAGACCTGCATCTGGACAACCTTTTGCGCTGCAACGGCAAGTTGTACTTGATCGATGGCGCGGGGATTCGTGCTGAAGAAGCGGGTAAACCGCTGTCCCGGCAAAAAGTTCTGGAAAACCTCGGCGTGTTTTTCGCTCAATTGCCCAAGTCTCTGGAACCCTTCACTGAAGAGCTGCTGGTGCACTATTTGCTGAGCAATGGCGAGCATGGTTTGCCCATGGAAGCGTTGCAAAAGCAGATCGATAAGGTGCGTGCCTGGCGCTTGAAGGATTATCTGGAAAAGGCCGGGCGTGATTGCAGCCTGTTTGCTGTGGTGGATGAACCGTCACAGTTGCGCGCGATTCGGCGGGAAGAAGAGGCCGCGATGCTGCCGATACTCGCCAATGCCGATGCGCTGCTGGATCAAGGGCATCTGTACAAGACCGGGGGCGCAGCGAGTGTCGCCCGGGTCGAAGTCGATGGCCGGGCGCTGGTGATCAAGCGATACAACATCAAGGATCTGGCTCATTGGTTCAAGCGTTTCTGGCGTCCTAGTCGTGCCTGGCATTCATGGCGTGAAGGCAATCGTCTGATGTTCCTCGGCATTGCCACACCCAAGCCGCTGGCCTTATTGGAAACTCGTTTTTTTGGCTTGCGGAATAAGGCTTACCTGGTCACCGAGTTTTTGCCGGGGCCGGATATCATCGAGCGCTTTGCGCCGTATGTAGCCTCGGGGGATGCTCCGGAAAACGAGCTGGTGGCGCTGGATCAGCTTTTCGAACAGTTGATACGAGAACGCATCAGCCATGGTGACCTGAAAGGCCATAACGTGTTCTGGCATCAGGACCGTTGGGCGCTGATCGATCTGGATGCGATGTGCCAGCACACGTCGCAAGCATCGTTCAGCACCGCTTTCGCTCGGGACCGTGCCCGCTTCATGCGCAACTGGCCCGCTGACAGCGCGCTGCACCAATTGCTGGAGCAGCGGCTGCCGAAGGTTTAGTTATTTTGGGGGCAGGGCGCTGCGTTGGAGCGAGGCTTGCCCGCGAAGAGCTAAAGCGCGGTGTTACTGATACATCGCGGCGACTGATTCGCGGGCAAGCCTCGCTCCAACGGGAATAACCCGGTTTTATATGTGCGGCGCTTACTCGCGATTCAGGCGCTGCGGTTCGTCAGACACATCGCGTTGTCGCTCATCCCGGGCAAGCCCGGGTCCCCCAAGCTCATCGCGTCTTACGCAACTCGCGTCAGATTGATGTCCTCCAGCCCGACGATCAGCGCATCCATGTCCTCGTAGGGACGCAGGTTGACCGATGGCCAGGTCGCTCGTTCGACATAAACCTTCCCTTGGTCGTTAACCTTTACCGGCGTGCGATGAATCGTATTGTCCCGTGAGCGATGGACGATGACCGGCAAACTGTTATCGCTCTCTTCAACGAAAAACATGCCGGGCCTGATCAGTCGCTCCTCGACCGGTAACGATTGTGCGGGTCTGACGGCAACGGCGGGTTTGAACGTTTCCATCTCTACCCGAAAATCACTCTTTATGAAGCTCTGTTGACTGCTCAAGGTATCGGTCAGCTTTTCCCCAGGGTCTACCGAGATACCTCGTGCCTGACCGGGCTTTACATCGATCACTCGTACGCCAATGCCGCCCTCCAGTTCGGCGAGTCCCGGGACGATTTTTTCGAAGGTATTGGCATGGGTGTTACCAACCAGTGCAATCCACTTGTGCGCACCCATGACGTCTTGGTGTTTGCGCACCGTACGCGAAGCGTAGTGGCTGAACATCTGGTGGCGGGTGGTTGGCGCGAGATTTTCAAGGTCTTTGATGTAGTAACTGGCGCTACAGTCGAGAGCCCTGATTTCCAGACCCTGAGCACGGGCCCTGGTGATCAGCTGTTCAAACGTATAAACGCCGTCGACATCGGTGTGATGGCCTCGGTCGAGCTTTTTCAGGTCATGTAGCAGCGTTTTGCTCATGTAACCAGTGTCGACGAAACGATCCAGGTCGGCCTGATGCACATCGCTGAGCAGGTGCTCAATGTAGAGCGTTTTGACATCTTGTCTGGACAGTAACGGCAAGTTGTCGATGATCAGTTTTTTGCTGGCAATCGATGAGTGAGCCTCTCCAATGACTACGCCATCGGCATGTTGATACAGGTCTTCGAGAAAATCGCTATGGCTGATGCCAGGCGCGACCGCCGGCAGTGTTGGCCGGGGCGGCAGCTCTTTGACGATGATGGTGCGAGCATCCTTCTGTAATGCGTGGCGCAGATTGAAGAATTGGTCGCTGACCAGCGCATGCTGTTTATCGACGCTGAAATAGCGCGAGTCCAGCCCACGGTGCTCGAAGTTGATCAACTCGTGCAGGGTGTCACGTGTTTCTGCGGGCATTGAATAAACCGGGTCCTGCAATGACACCTGTATGGCCGTAGGTGGGCTTTCAGCCGGCCAGCGCTGCACGTCGACAGGTTTCCAGCCGCTGGCGTCATTCCATTCAAAACCGGGCTTGCCTGTGTACGGGTTCTCGCTTTCGACTCTGAATTTTCCGTGTATCTGCTGATAAAGAGCGTCATCCAGTCGGGTGGGCGGCGAGGCCGTCAGGGCGGGTGCAAGGCTTGATGCGCCTTGATCATTGATCAGCGGATTAGCCATTTCGATGCGCAAATCGGACTTGCCAAACGCCGCACCGGTTTGTTCGATTTCCCTGCTGATAACGGTGGGTCGACCGATGGGCACGTCCTGTACGCGTACGCTGATCGCGCCTTGCAGCTCGGCGATGCCTGGGACTTGTTGATATGTATTGGCCACTTTCTGATCGAGCAAGGCAACCCAGCGGCGTGATGGATGCGCCGTAACGTCGGCGCTGATGACCGTATGCGCGAAAAAGTTGCTCATTTTTTGTTCGGCAGCAACGTCACCCGCTGCTCTGGCCACCGGATTGTTGCGCAAAGGGTAGCTGACCGAAGAACTGATCGGTCGAACCTCCAGGCCGTGGTGGTGCGCGGTCTTTACCAAGTGGTAGTAGTCGTATTCCTTGCTGCGGTTTCTCAGTGCGCCGCCGTTGAGGTCCTCTAGCCAGAATTTCAGGTCACTTGAGCCTGCTTTGCTTCTGGCCCCCAGCTTTCGGTATTTCTCCAGCTTGTACATATGCAGGTCGGTAAACAGATGTTGGATGTACAAAACTTTTACGTCCTGTTCAGCCAGCGCAGCCATGTTTTCGATGAGCAGACGCTTGCTGGCGAGGGACCTTGGCGCTTCGCTGATGACCATGGCATTGCTGTTTTCGAAGATGTGCTTGATCAGCCCGGTTGCTCCGGCGTTCTCATCCAGTGGCGGTAACACCGGGCGTGGTGCAGGTGTGGCGGAGGTGAAAAATGCCTGAGCATCAACGTAGAGTTTTTCTCTTTGAGCAGAGAACTTCGAGCGCATCTCGGCGAACACTGCCGTGAAGTAATCTTCAAGATCCAGCCCCAGCATATCCACCGAGTTGCCGGTATTACTGAGGCTGCTGAAATATGGGCGTGATTGCAGCGACAGTTCATAGGGCACAACCGCGTTGGTAATCGGATCGGCGGACGTCGCGGTTTCACTCACCAGCGGCCTGAATGTGTCGTCCATCCCGCCGCGCAGATCGGGTTTATGCACTAACTGCCATTTGCCCTGTGCGTCCAGCCGTACCGGGCGCTTCCCAAAGAAAGCGAACGGGTTCTGCGGGTCGATGATGTTCCAGTAGCGCGCACCTGCATCAAATTGAACCTCGAAAACCTGAGTCCCGAGTTCGATGTAGTACTTGCCGTTCACCAGGCTGACGCCTTTACCGTGACCTGATGACAGCGCGATCACGTCCTTCAGTGAGATATTCACCGGGATGACTGGTTTTGTTCCGTCCGCATTCACGAGGGTGGGCTGATCGACAGGATGGCTCAAGGGGCGCCATGTCCCGTCGAGGTCGCGTCGGGCGAACTGTTCCGTCGCCTCCGCTGCCTGGGTCTGATCACTACCCAGGCGGTATACCGACGCGTGGCCATTGGCGTTTGGCTTGCTGCGCCAGAAGGTTTCGCCTTCCAGTTGCACCGGGCGCAAATCCGCCTGCTTTGGTACCCGCGCAACGTTGTTCGCTGCTGGGATGACTGACGAATGTTTACCGCTATGCCCGAGTTGGCGCAGCGCACCGAAGCCTTTCATGCCGGCAGACAAATCTCCTGCAGCCCCCAGGCTGTTGAACAGCGAACTGAGAATGTAAGCGCTGGCGGTTTCCCGGTCGCCATTGGCGAAGGCCTGCAGGGCTTTCATGCTGTCGTGCAGGGAAAGCAGCGCGCCCACCGCAAAGCTGGCGGGCGGGAACGGTAACGTGACGATAGTGGCGACCAGTTCAAACGTGATCCAGGCCAGTCTTGCCAGCATGTCACTGCGCCCAGTGGTGGTGTCTTCGACGTCGCGCAGTTGTCGTTCGAGGGGGCGATTGAAGCAGATGTCCTGAAAGTCGCTCACTGCATCACGAGGTACAACAGGCGGTTTGCTCTCACCGCCTTGCTCCATGTCACGGAGGAAAAACGACAGTTTGCGGCGGGCATCAAACCGGCAGCGGTCTTTGTAGTAATCGATCATGCCCGCGCTGGAGAGTGAGGCTTTGAATTCGCTCAACAGGCGGAACTCCAGACCGTCCGGTGCTTGCGGTGTATAGAGCAGTGTCGCCTGAGTCGCGTCGGCGGATGACAGCAGGTAACAACCCTGTACGGTTTCGACCTGAGTCAGCTCGACTCTGATGGGCGAAGCCGCGTTATAGATATCCTTCGCGAATTCGCCCACCGCGGAAATATCGGTGCCGATCAGCGAGTTTTCCAGACGCAGTTGCAGGGTGTGCAGTGGAAAGCGGCGCCGCGATGAGCTGTCGGTCTGGTGCAGATTATCCATGGAGCGTCTGAGCCACTGATATTGCCGGTTGTCCAGCTGACCTTTGAGATAGCTGCGCAGGGCGGAGACTTTCATCTGCAGCACGGTGATTTGCAGGCTGCTGCGTCGGCGATGGTCGTAGCCGGGAGAGTCCGGCGCGAGCAGGGTATCCCTGACCAGTTTGATGTAGTCGTCGCTCAGCCACTTGCCATGCACCGAGCGGGCGACTTTTTGCGCGGTCAGTGGTGTCAGGTCAACATGGGGCGGGCCGCTGAATGTCGCTTGGGTGTCGGCGCCACCGTTCAGGAATCCTAGGGTGTCGTCATAGCCGTTGCGTAGCATCTGGGTATAACTGATGACTTCGCGTGGGGAGGTGATGATGATCTGATCCGGATCGACACTGCCTTCAGCCACTCCCAGCAATTCGCTGATTTTTTTGCTGGCGCGCTGATGAACGTAGTCCTCGAAATCCTGAGCCTTGGTCGGCGGCTTCGCGTGGAAGTTTTCCGTGGCACCGGCTATCGCGTCCTCCAGGGCCAGCAGCTCCTGTCGCTCGGCGAGGCTGGCGCGCAGGAACCAGTCCGGCGTTCGTTGCGCCTGATCGGCAGCGGCCACTCGCACGTGTTGGCGCACGAACTGCCCAAGTGCCTGGTTGTAATGGCTGCGGGTAATGAGCTGAACATAATTGGCTGGCGGATGGGGCTTGAGGCGCAGAGCAGCAAATCGCGCCTCCAGATTCTCACGACTGGAAGCAGACACCTGCTTAAGCAAGTACTGGCTCATCTCCGGCGACGTTGTCCAGTTGACCAGTTCATGGGTGAGTTGTGTCTGGTTGTAGAAGCCTTGAAAACGCTGCGCCCTCGGTGCGTCGGAGGCAAACATCACCAGCCGTTCAAGCCGCCCCTGGCTGTCGTTTTTACGAAACACCAGCAGCCCGCCGAGAGTCTCTGCGTCATCAAGCCTGATCTGCTGAACCTGTAGATCGGGCGTTGTCTGGCCTGTCGCATCGCCTTCGATCTGTTCAATGATCGCGAAGTCCTCCGCAGTTATATGCGCCTGCATCTTCGCTGCGTACGCCAGGGCGACAACCTGTTTACGCGTCAGGCTGCGCATCAGTTGCTGATGGTGTTCAGTGGCGTAGGTCGTACGCTGGTACTCGCGAAAGGCGGTGCTCAGGTTCAGGTCGTCCACCAGAGTTGCCACGTAAGCCGGGGTCATCAGTGGATGACTTGTCTGCATGTCCAGACCGTTCAGGCGAAAGGTGGTCAGGGTCTGGAATGCCGAACTGGCATCTCGATCTCCGGGATGCAATCCGTACAACGCGAACTGCAAAAGTGAGCGCCGAGTTGTATAGAGTTCGCCAGTGATTGCCAGGCGACGCTGCGTCGTGATCATGACCTGCGCGGGCTCCAGCTCATATCCAAGGTCAGTAGCAAGACGAGCGCGCAGCCGCATCCGGGCAAATTGTTCATGGGACGCCGCACCACCCAGGGCGCTGAGCAGCGCCGTGCGGCACTGGTCGTAATGGGTCAGACGCTGCTGATATTCAGTGAGATCATTCTGGCTGGCGACTTTGACCCAGTGGGGCAACGTCTTGCGCTGTTGGCGTTCCCAGTAGGCAATTTCACGTTGCGCCAACATGGCGCCAGGACCAAACAGTCCTTGCATGCCTACCGCTGCGTCCAGTCGCGCCGGCCTGTGTTCTGCCGCTTGCACATCGAGGCAGGCGTGACGCACATCGTTGCGCTGCTTGTCGAGTTGGCGCTCGAAGGCTTGTGTAAAAGGGTCACCGTCAACAGGTTGCAGTTGCAGGTCAGCTGCGGTGAAGGGGTCCAGATAGAGATTTGGGTCTTGAGTGATTGTCTCCAGCAATTGCTGGTCGCGCTGTTGCGCATTGTTGAAAAGCGCATGACGCAAGACATCATTGTTGAGGTACTGAACGAGCGTTTGAGCAAAGGCGGTCCGGCTCGCGAAACCCTCTATACCCATGCCGGGCAGTGCCAGCAACGTCAGGCCGGTCATTGAAATGAACACCAGGGCGCCAGCAATCTCAACCGTCGTCCGGTTATTGAGTTGCACATGCAGGGTGAATACCTCCAGAGAGCGGTCAACCTGTTTGCTGACCAAGGGCAGAGGTAAGCAAGCGGCATATTGCGGGCCCAGATTGCGCTCATGGTTTTTGATGATCACCTCGTTGCGCAGAGCCTGTTCCATGCCCTCAATGAACAGGGTTTTACGGCTCTGGCCTTTGGTGCCGGTGGCTTGCCAAAAAGCACTGAGTTGTTGGAGCAGGGCGGTGACTGCGCTTTCTTTGGCTGTATCGTCCTGCCCCCCAAGCGCTTCCAGCGTCGCGGCGCTGGCCTTGGGCAATGTCTTGAGTTCCTCAGTGAGCATGATGTCTAGCTCGCTGAGTCGATGCAGTGCGGCAACCGCCAATGGCAGAGTCTCTGCTGGCGTGGGAGGGAGCTGGGTGAGTTGTTGCATAAGGTTCAAAATCCTGAATGACAGAGTGATCAAAGTGCGGTCCAGAAGCTGTGCCGCTTTGAGTTCAATCAATCAGGAGTGGGGTGTGTGGGGGTGTTAGATAGTTAGTGGGGGGGCCGGTCCTAGAGGTGCTCAGAGGTACATGCATTTGCGGAAACTTCCCACAGGGCAAGCGCCGAAAGCCTGACTTCTTGTTACCGCGTGTTAGTGCAAAGTCCTGCCTTTTACTCAGGCCAAGGACTCGCCCATGTTCAACCCCGCCAATCGCGCCTCGTTCACGCTGGAAATCGCCGGGTTTGAGCATGACCTGAG
>NZ_UWFN01000028.1 GCF_900602065.1 Pseudomonas viridiflava
AGGTTGCGGTTCCAGCCAAAACGCTGCTGCAAGCGGCGCTGCATCGGGGCAAAGATGATGCCGAGGATGACCGCCCAGAACACCGCGCCGTAGAACGGCAGCAGAATCCAGATGAAGGCGATGGTCACCCCCACCAGTAGCAGAAGTAGTGTCTTGTATTGCTGTACGGTTTCGTTCATGTCCAGTCCATGTCATTAGACCGCGCATTGCGCGCCGTCTAGCTGTTAGTCAGCGGACAAGCGTACGAGTGCCGTGGGAAACGATGACAGCCGGGTCAAACCCGAAATTGGCCCACCAGTCCACCCAGACGT
>NZ_UWFN01000335.1 GCF_900602065.1 Pseudomonas viridiflava
TGGCAATACGCAGCGCCTGCGGCAGGATCACGTAACGCATCTGCTCGAACGGAGTCAGGGCCAGACTCGCCGAAGCTTCCCATTGGCCCTTGGAAATCGATTCGACGCAGCCGCGCCAGATTTCGGCCAGATAGGCGCTGGTGAACAACGTCAGCGCCAGAGCGGCTGCAGCCCAGGGAGAAATGTCCATTCCCATCAGCGCAACGCCGAAGAACACCAGAAACAGCTGCATCAAAAGCGGTGTGCCTTGAAACAGCTCTATATATAAGCTGGCTGCCGCACGCGGCCCGGATTTCTCCGAGGTGCGCATGCCCATCACCAGCAGGCCGATCAGCCCGCCGCCGATGAAGGCCACCAGCGACAGGGCCACCGTCCATTGCAGGCCGGTCAGCAGATTGCGCAGGATATCCC
>NZ_UWFN01000061.1 GCF_900602065.1 Pseudomonas viridiflava
GTGTAATCAGCGGCTGGACCAGCGCGCTGCAAGGCATGCCGACCGGAGCGAAATGGCGGCTGGTGATTCCATCGGATCAGGCGTACGGCGCAGAGGGCGCAGGCGACCTGATCGATCCGTTCACACCGCTGGTGTTCGAGATCGAGCCGATCGCGGTTTCACAGTAATCCGCACCCGCAGAAACGCGAAAGGGTGCAAAAGCACCCTTGGCAACCCCATGGACATCAGGAAACGATCAGGCCTGAACGGCGGCCTCTTCCTTGTGTGAGGTGTGCAAC
>NZ_UWFN01000364.1 GCF_900602065.1 Pseudomonas viridiflava
CCGAGGGGCCGTTTTCAGTGCTCCATCATACCCTCAACCGAGTCCCGGCGATGTGGGACGTTCACTGGCGAAAGACGCGCCTGTACCGTTGCCATCGTGCTCTGTCCCGGGCAGGTTGCTGTAGCTGCTGGAAGTTCGCGGCGACGACGAAGATGAAGACAGAGAACCGCTTTTACCCCTCAGTTTTTCCCGTGCCTGCCTGACGATCTGTTGCTCCTTCGTCGTGACAGGCAACGCGGCACCGATCAGCGCTCCCACCGCAATACCCATGGCTGCCAGCGTCAAAGGCTGCTCGTTGACTAGTTGCCGTGTACTGCTCTTCATG
>NZ_UWFN01000002.1 GCF_900602065.1 Pseudomonas viridiflava
GGGTAGGGCGTAAAGCCGCTGTAGCCGACCCAGAACTCACGCATGGCCAGGTAGTTTTTCTTGGCCTTGCGGTCGTTGTTGGTGGTTTGCTGGTTTTCGTCATCGGCCGACTGTTGCAGGGTGTCGGTCTCGATGATGTCGCTGGACACCACCGCCTGGCCCATGGCATAGGCGCTCCACGCGCCGCTTTCGCCGTAGATCCACGGGCGCAGGTCGAGGCCGATACCGTTGACGTCGCCGCCTTTTTGCGTGCCGAGGTCGCGGTCATCTTCGGACTGGGCAGTGGCTTTGACTTCCAGGCCGAAGTTCTTGGCTTCGGTCAGCGCGGCCAGGGTCGGGCACGACCACAGCAGGGCG
>NZ_UWFN01000343.1 GCF_900602065.1 Pseudomonas viridiflava
GGATGATGATATCCAGCTAGAAATTCAGCCGGTCGACATAGACATGGCGTCTGGCTTCGTAATCTTCGGTGGTGTCCTTGGGCAGCAGGACCGACAGGCGATCCTCCAGACCATCGAAGGATACCTTGCGGAAATATTCATCGATGGTCATGCCATCGGGGATCGGGAAGTTGGGCAGAAAGTGCGTGCCCAGCTTCACGTCGATGTTGCAGCGCTTGGCGATTTCGACGCTGTTGGTCAGCGCCTCGGGCAGGTCGCTGAACAGCTCGGCCATTTCTTCCGGACTTTTCAGGTACTGCTGATCGCTGTAG
>NZ_UWFN01000249.1 GCF_900602065.1 Pseudomonas viridiflava
CACCAACTCCGGCGGTACGGCGTTGATCAAGGCCACGGCCGAGCGTTGGGAACAGCTCACCGGCTGCGCGATTGGCGAGGGTTACGGCCTGACGGAAACGTCGCCGGTGGCCAGCACTAACCCGTATGGCAATAAATCCCGGTTGGGCACCGTGGGCATCCCGGTGCCGGCCACGGCGATGAAGGTGATTGACGACGAGGGCGGCGAACTGCCCTTGGGCGAGCGCGGCGAACTGTGCATCAAGGGCCCGCAGGTGATGAAAGGCTACTGGCAGCAACCGGCGGCTACCGCAGAGGCGCTCGACGCCGAAGGGTGGCTCAAGACCGGTGATATCGCAGTGATCGACGACGATGGCTTTGTGCGCATCGTGGACCGCAAGAA
>NZ_UWFN01000103.1 GCF_900602065.1 Pseudomonas viridiflava
GCTCAAGGGGCAGGTGCAAGGTAAAGCTGCTTACCAGGCCCGGTTCGCTCACCACTCGCATGCTGCCGTTCATCAGGTGCATCAAGCGCTTGCAGATGGACAGGCCCAAGCCGGTACCGGCGACCACGTGAGTATTACCATCGGCCTGATAAAAAGGCTCAAACAGGTGTTGCTGGTCGTCGTGGGAGATGCCTTTGCCAGTGTCAGAGACTTGCCAGTGCAACATCACGCGCTCACCGTCGCGGCTGTCGAGTTTGACGCGCAGGATGATTCGCCCACTGTCGGTGAATTTCAGCGCGTTGTTGAGCAG
>NZ_UWFN01000049.1 GCF_900602065.1 Pseudomonas viridiflava
GGTGAGCCAGGCGCTGGCCGAGATCGGCTATCCGTACTGGGATGAAAGCGAGAACCCGGCGTACCGGTTGTTCTTGGGCTGAGGCCTTCAAGCTGCTTACACCGGGACGCGGAGCGTCCTGAGCGGCATTCCCACGCGGAGCATGGGAACGATCAACGTAAAGGCTGGCATCTTGATCGTGCCCACGCTCTGAGGAACGATCAGTGTGAAGCTACTACTGCGCTGGCTGGGTCTCGACCGGCGCGGGGGTGGTCATTTCGACCGGCTGAGCCTCGGGTGGCGTGACGGTCTCGGCCTTGA
>NZ_UWFN01000129.1 GCF_900602065.1 Pseudomonas viridiflava
GTGACAGTGCGCTGAATGCCGACACCGCCACAGACGATCACGGTGTCCATGACCGGTGCCTGATGCATCGCTGCATCAGGGGTGATCTGCAGACCGTCACTGGCCCAGACCTGACCGCCGTCCACACTCAGGGTGGTCCAGCGATACAGCTCACGGCCAGACAACTGGTTGGCCATTCGCAGAGGTTCTACCGCTGACGCGAGGGAGATCAGTGTGAAGTTGTCCAGCAGCAAAAAGCCGATGGATTGTGGGGCGCGGTTCTGGGGTTGAGCCCCTTGATTG
>NZ_UWFN01000296.1 GCF_900602065.1 Pseudomonas viridiflava
GGCCGATGTGATGTAACTCGATCGGCTTTCCGTTGGCATCCAGCGGAGCCCTTCCCGACTTCATCCGGTCCAGGTTGGTGGTACCCATATAATCTTTTTGATCGTAATCGATGTCGGTACGAATCAGTGCATCCTTGCCATTGACCTCGGCCGGTTCAAGATTCGCGCCTTCATAGATTTTCGCTTCGGCTTCACTACCGATAGCATCCAGAACCTCTTTTGGAACGCCCAGCAGTTCAAGCCGCTCACGGGTTTCCGGCGACATTTGCGGTAGCTCCA
>NZ_UWFN01000085.1 GCF_900602065.1 Pseudomonas viridiflava
TCGAAGGCCTGTTGCGGACCATGTATGACCCGCGCCTGAGCCTGATGAACGACGTTTCGGCGCAGCTCAAGGAACACTTCGGTGACCAGTTGTACGACACGGTGATCCCGCGCAACATCCGCCTGGCCGAAGCGCCAAGCTACGGGATGCCCGCGTTGGCTTATGACAAAACATCGCGTGGCGCCATTGCCTACCTGGCGCTGGCCGGCGAGATGGTTCGCCGTCAACGCCGCAACTCACGCACCGCTGCAGCCCAGCCAACTTAAGGAATCCCCATGGCCGTCAAGAAACGAGGTCTAGGACGTGGACTGGATGCACTGTTGAGTGGTCCGACCG
>NZ_UWFN01000174.1 GCF_900602065.1 Pseudomonas viridiflava
CTGCCGGTGCGCGCAGCATTACGGGAGCTCGCAGCCTGTGGCTGGGCTGTACGCCTGAACTCCGGCAGCGGATCTACTTTGCCAACCACAGCAGCCACGGCGACTTCGTACTGCTCTGGGCGTCACTGCCGCCCGCCTTGCGCAAAACCGCCCGGCCTGTTGCCGGTGCCGATTACTGGCAGTCCAGCCCGCTGCGCCGCTACATCATCAATCGCGTATTCAACGGCGTGCTGGTGGACCGCACGCGCAGTACGCCCGACAGCAATCCGCTGCAACCCATGCTCGAGGCGCTGGAACACGGTGACTCGCTGATCCTGTTTCCGGAAGGCACACGCAACCCGGAGGAAGGCCTGCTGCCGTTCAAGAGCGGGCTGTATCACCTGGCAAAAAGTTATCCCCAGGTGGATCTGGTCCCCGTGTGGATATCC
>NZ_UWFN01000212.1 GCF_900602065.1 Pseudomonas viridiflava
ACTTCATCGAAGCCTCTTCCTCGCTAGTCAAATCGTCCAACTCGTTGATTATCAAGGAGTTTTTCGTTCTGTCTGCGCCAGAAGAGGTGCGAATTATAGAGAGATTAGAGAGGCCGTCAACCCCTAATTTGTGCTTTTCATGAAAAACCTGAAAAACACGCTTTCTTCTATATATAGAAAGGCTTAGACCACGCCAGCCCGACGCAACGTATCGACCTCAATAGCCTGCAAGCCCAATACGCGCTCAAGCACTTCATCGGTGTGCTCCCCCAATAAAGGAGGGGCATGCCGATACTCAACCGGAGTATCAGACAGACGAATAGGGCTGGCCACCTGCGGCACACTCCCGCTCAGCGTATGGGGCAACGTCATCGCAAGCCCTCGCGCCTTCACCTGCGGATCGTTGAACACCTGCGCCAAGTCGTTGATAGGCCCGCAAGGCACACCTGCCGACTCCAGCTCACTCACCCATTGCGCAGTCGTCTTGAACACAGTCGCCTGGCGAATAAGCGGAATCAGCTCTGCTCGATGAGCAACACGCAGCTTATTAGTCAGAAACCTCGGGTCATCCGCCCACTGAGCCTGCCCGGCAACTTCAGCAAACTTCCTGAACTGGCCATCATTACCCACCGTCAGAATAAAATCGCCGTCAGCGGTAGGGAAGTCCTGATAAGGGACGATATTCGGATGCGCATTCCCCAAGCGCGTCGGAGCCACGCCGGTAGTCAGGTAATTCAGCGCCTGATTCGCCAGACATGCCACCTGCACATCCAGCAACGCCATATCAATGTACTGCCCAAGCCCGCTCTGATCCCGGTGCGCCAAGGCCGCCAGTATTGCGGTACTCGAATAGACGCCCGTCATGACGTCAGTCAGCGCCACCCCAACCTTCACCGGCCCAGCCCCCTCCTGATCATCCGCACGCCCGGTCAGGCTCATCAACCCGCCCAACCCCTGAATCATGAAGTCGTACCCGGCGCGCCTTGCATAGGGGCCAGTTTGCCCAAACCCGGTAATCGAGCAGTAGATCAACTTAGGATTGATCGCTTTAAGCGACGCGTAATCCAGACCATAAGCAGCAAGACCACCGACCTTGAAGTTCTCAATCAGGATGTCAGACCTGGCAGCAAGCTCCCTGACCAGGGCCTGCCCGTCAGGCAAGGTGAAGTCGATAGTCACCGACTGCTTATTCCGATTTGCCGACAGATAATAAGCAGCCTCACTGGTGTTCTCGCCTTGAGCATCCTTCAGAAATGGAGGCCCCCATGCCCGGGTGTCATCGCCATTACCCGGCCGTTCAACCTTGATAACTTCAGCCCCAAGATCAGCAAGGATCTGCCCTGCCCACGGCCCAGCCAGCACCCGGGATAAATCCAATACGCGGATATGCGAAAGCGCACCCATGACACGCCTCCTTAATAGAAGGCCTGAATGCCGGTCTGCGCCCGCCCGAGAATCAGCGCGTGCACATCATGAGTCCCCTCATAGGTATTCACTACCTCGAGGTTGACCAAGTGCCGGGCAATGCCGAACTCATCGGAAATACCATTACCCCCAAGCATGTCACGAGCCATGCGAGCGATATCCAGAGACTTGCCGCAGGAGTTGCGCTTCATGATTGAAGTGATTTCAACAGCGGCCGTACCTTCATCCTTCATCCGCCCCAGACGCAGACAACCTTGCAGCGCCAGAGTGATCTCGGTCTGCATGTCAGCCAGTTTTTTCTGGATCAGTTGATTGGCCGCCAATGGGCGCCCGAATTGCTGGCGATCCAGCGTGTACTGCCGCGCTGTATGCCAGCAGAACTCAGCCGCCCCTAAAGCGCCCCACGAGATGCCATACCGAGCCGAGTTCAAGCAGGTAAATGGACCTTTGAGTCCTCGCACATCCGGGAAGATATTTTCTTCAGGCACAAACACGTTATCCATGACGATTTCGCCTGTGATGGACGCGCGCAAACCCACCTTGCCATGGATTGCCGGAGCACTCAGGCCAGCCCAGCCCTTCTCAAGTACAAAGCCACGAATGTCGCCTTCGTCATCCTTGCCCCAGACAACGAACACATCAGCTATAGGGCTGTTAGTGATCCACATCTTGCTACCGGAAATCCTGTAGCCGCCTTCGACTTTCTTTGCCCGAGTAATCATCGCGCCGGGATCGGAGCCGTGATCAGGCTCTGTCAGACCAAAACAGCCAATCCATTCGCCGGAAGCCAGTTTAGGCAGGTACTTCTGCTTTTGCGCTTGAGTACCAAACTCGTTGATCGGCACCATCACCAGAGAAGATTGCACGCTCATCATCGAACGGTAGCCAGAGTCGATGCGCTCCACTTCCCGCGCAATCAACCCATAACAGACGTAATTAAGGCCGCTGCCGCCGTACTCTTCCGGAATCGTTGCGCCGAGCAGACCAATGTCACCCATTTCACGAAAGATCGCAGGGTCGGTTCGCTCATGACGAAAGGCTTCGAGCACTCTTGGCGCCAGCTTGTCCTGGGCGAACTGCGCCGCGCTATCGCGCACCATGCGCTCTTCTTCCGTGAGCTGTTGGTCCAGCAGTAGCGGATCGATCCAGTTGAAGCTTGCCTTGCCAGCCATGAGCCATCCTCAATCATTGAAATAGTTATGCACTGATCCTAGACCCGGCGCGGCAACCTCACAAACGATGAATACGCACCCTATTGTGCTAATTTCTCACTCCGAGATTCACGACACTAACGATATTGGCTGTCACGAGTGAGGTCTGCGTACATGCGTCGCAAAATCCCCAGCACCGCAGCACTTGTAAGCTTCGAGGCCGCCGCTCGCCATGAAAGCTTTACCAAAGCTGCCGAAGAACTTTCACTGACTCAAAGCGCCATCTGCCGACAGATCGGTAGCCTTGAATCGTTTCTTGGCACCGAGCTGTTCCGACGCTCTCGCCGGGGAGTGAAGCTAACCGAAGCGGGCTTGTCCTACAGCAGGCGCATCGCTACACAGCTAGACGCGGTAGAGCGCGATACCTTGTCAGTGATGGGGAATCAGGGCGCCAGCTCGATTGAACTGGCGGTTGTGCCGACATTTGGCACGCAATGGCTATTGCCCCGCCTGAAGGATTTCCAGCAGAGCCAGCCCGACGTCACGGTGAACCTCACTAACCGCACCCGGCCGTTCCTGTTTGCCGATACTGACTTTGATGCCGCTATCTACTTTGGCGATGCCGAATGGCCAGGTACTGAGTCCTATCGACTGATGGGTGAGAACCCCGTCCCGGTCTGCAGCCCCGCACTGCTAGGTGGGCGGAACCAGCTTGCCCCGAGAGAAATCGCGACTCTACCGTTGCTGCAACAAACCACCCGCCCCTACGCCTGGCGGCAATGGTTCAGCGGGCAGGAAATGAACGTCGCACGGGATATGACCGGCCCACGTTACGAACTGTTTTCGATGCTCGCCCAAGCGGCCAGCCACGAGATGGGCATCGCTTTGATCCCGCCCTTTCTTATACAGCGTGAGTTGAAAGAACAGCGGCTAGTGATCGCCAACCCGCGTGCGCTTGCGAGCCCAAAGGCTTATTACCTGATGATTCCCGTGCGCAAGGTGGAGTCAGCGTCCCTGCGGGCGTTCCGAGACTGGCTTGTCGAGCAAGCCAAGTGCTACGAACAAGCTCGTGACGCGACCGAGCACCCTTAGTGATTCTGTAGTGACACTAAGCACAAACCTACAGATATACGTTTTTGTCGCATCTCGCCAGCTCTATCCCCGCACTAAAAACAAGGCCTCTAAGCCCCTGAATGCCTGAGTCTCAGCCCTGTTCCTTCGTTATATCCATGATTCAGGAATTGAATTCATGGTTTTTTGATATTTCGACTATTTTCCCTGTAAGGCCCAGCAAACAAGGGCTTGAGGCTGACCGCTGCGACATTTGGTCACGGGATGACTTGTAGTTAATTTATCGTCTCGTTACAAAATCAATTGAAGGCACCAAACTTCGCCTGCAAAATGCCGCGCCCCGCCCGGAAAATGGCGGGATCATGCTGATCGGCAGCCCCAGTCGTACTCGCTGAAGTGCGCTGGCCTAATTGAAGAAAACAAGAAGATCACGCAGGAGATTACACGTGCACATTGGCGTTCCTCTCGAGACCCAGTCGGGTGAAAAGCGGGTTGCTGCAACCCCCGAAACCATCAAGAAGCTGATCGCCCAAGGCCATCGGGTTACGGTGCAAAGTGGAGCAGGCATTACTGCCAGCGTCACGGACAGTGCTTATGAAGCAGCAGGCGCCACGATTGGTGCCGCAGCTGAAGCGCTGGCTGCCGAGCTAGTGCTCAAGGTCTGCGCACCGAACGACAGCGAACTGACGCAAATCAAGAGCGGCACGATCGTTGTCGGGATGCTCAATCCCTTTAACAACGAAACCATCATCAAGATGGCCGAGCAAGGCATTACAGCATTTGCTCTGGAAGCTGCACCGCGCACCTCACGCGCTCAGAGCCTCGACGTGCTGTCCTCCCAAGCCAACATCGCCGGCTACAAAGCTGTGCTGCTGGGCGCTCATCACTATCCGCGCTTCATGCCGATGCTGATGACCGCGGCCGGTACGGTCAAAGCCGCCCGGGTACTGGTACTCGGCGCTGGCGTGGCTGGCTTGCAGGCGATTGCTACCGCCAAGCGCCTCGGTGCGGTGGTTGAAGCCTCCGATGTGCGTCCTGCCGTGAAGGAGCAAATCGAATCCCTGGGTGCGAAGTTCATTGACGTGCCTTACGAGACCGATGAAGAGCGCGAATGCGCCGTCGGTGTAGGTGGTTACGCCCGCCCGATGCCCGCCAGCTGGATGCAGCGTCAGGCGGTTGCCGTGCACGAGCGCGCCAAACAGTCGGACATCGTCATCACTACAGCGCTGATTCCAGGCCGCAAAGCGCCGGTATTGCTCAGCGCAGAAACTGTGGCTGAGATGAAGCCCGGTTCAGTGGTCATTGACCTGGCCGCAGCCCAAGGCGGCAACTGCCCGCTGACAGTCGCCGATCAGGTCGTCGTCGAGCACGGCGTCACGCTGGTGGGCTACACCAACCTGCCCGCGCTGGTCGCTGCTGACGCCTCGGCGCTGTACGCCCGCAACCTGCTGGACTTCATGAAGCTGCTGTTCGACAAGGACGGTCAGCTGCACATCAACCTGGAAGACGACATTGTTGCCGCGTGCCTGATGTGCCGCGACGGCCAAGTCATCCGCAAGAACGGCTGAGGATAAAACAATGGAAGAGCTGATCTCCCCAGGTATCTACAACCTGATCATTTTCGTACTGGCGATCTACGTCGGTTATCACGTGGTCTGGAACGTCACGCCAGCATTGCACACGCCGTTGATGGCCGTGACCAATGCCATTTCGGCGATCGTCATCGTCGGCGCCATGCTTGCTGCCGCGCTGACCGTGACACCACTGGGCAAAACCATGGGCACCCTTGCGGTCGCTCTGGCAGCCGTCAACGTGTTCGGTGGTTTCCTTGTCACACGGCGCATGCTGGAAATGTTCAAGAAAAAGGCACCTAAAGTGAAAGAAGAGGTGCGCAAGTAATGAGCATGAATCTGGTTACTTTGCTGTACCTCGTTTCAGCGGTCTGTTTCATTCAGGCCCTTAAAGGTCTTTCGCACCCAACGACCTCGCGACGTGGCAACCTGTTCGGCATGCTCGGCATGGCGTTGGCGGTGGTTACCACTGTTGGGCTGGTTTACAAGCTGGCAGCGCTGTCCGACACCACAGCAGGTATTGGTTACATTGTGATCGGCCTGCTGGTTGGCGGTACTGCTGGCTCGATCATGGCCAAGCGCGTTGAGATGACCAAAATGCCGGAACTGGTCGCCTTCATGCACAGCATGATTGGCCTGGCCGCCGTGTTCATTGCCATCGCAGCCGTCGTTGAGCCGCAGTCGCTGAACATCGTAAAGAACCTCGGCGACGCAATCCCGGCAGGCAACCGTCTGGAGCTGTTCCTGGGTGCGGCCATTGGCGCTATCACCTTCTCCGGCTCGGTCATTGCGTTCGGCAAGCTCTCCGGCAAGTACAAGTTCCGCCTGTTCCAGGGCGCACCGGTACAGTTCGCCGGTCAGCACAAGCTGAACCTGGTACTGGGTCTGGCCACACTGGCTTTCGGCCTGTTCTTCATGTTCACCGGCAACCTCACTGCTTTCGCGATCATGCTGGCTCTGGCCTTCGTGATCGGTGTACTGCTGATCATCCCGATTGGCGGCGCAGACATGCCTGTCGTCGTGTCGATGCTCAACAGCTATTCGGGCTGGGCAGCGGCTGGTATCGGTTTCTCGCTGAACAACTCGATGTTGATCATCGCCGGTTCGCTGGTGGGTTCTTCCGGCGCGATTCTGTCTTACATCATGTGTAAGGCAATGAACCGCTCGTTCTTCAACGTGATTGGCGGCGGCTTCGGCGGCGTAACCGACGATGCAGGCCCGGCAGGCGCCAAAGAGGCCCGCCCGGTGAAGTCCGGCTCGGCCGACGACGCAACCTTCCTGCTGACCAACGCCGACACCGTGATCATCGTTCCAGGCTACGGTCTGGCGGTTGCCCGGGCGCAGCACGCGCTTAAAGAGCTGACTGAGAAGCTGACTCACCACGGCGTGACCGTAAAGTATGCGATCCACCCGGTAGCCGGGCGGATGCCGGGCCACATGAACGTATTGCTCGCCGAGGCAGAAGTGCCTTACGACCAGGTGTTCGAAATGGAAGACATCAACTCCGAGTTCGGCCAGGCCGACGTGGTGTTGGTGTTGGGCGCCAACGACGTGGTCAACCCGGCAGCCAAGAACGATCCTAAATCGCCGATTGCAGGCATGCCGATTCTGGAGGCCTTCAAAGCCAAGACCATCATCGTCAACAAGCGCTCAATGGCCAGCGGTTATGCCGGTCTGGACAATGAACTGTTCTATCTGGATAAAACCATGATGGTCTTCGGCGACGCCAAAAAGGTGATCGAGGACATGGTGAAGGCGGTCGACAACGCGTAGGCTCCAGGCGCGTTCAAACCGGGCCCCGGCGTGGAAAACGCCGGGGCTTTTTACATTCTGCGTAACAGTGTTTTGCCTTGAAACCCGCTAATTAGAGCCTCCAAATGCGACCTTGGTAGCGGGACGAATACCGCCCAACTCTCTAGACTTGGACTTCGCTTCCACCCCCGAGATAAGAATCCCATGTACCGTGATCGTATCCGCTTGCCTTCGCTGATGAACAAGGTAATGAGCGCGGCTGATGCTGCCGCCTTGATTCAGGACGGCATGACCATCGGCATGAGCGGCTTCACCCGCGCCGGTGAAGCCAAGGCCGTGCCCCATGCACTGGCCGAACGCGCAAAACTGTCGCCACTCAAGATCAGTCTGATGACCGGCGCAAGCCTGGGCAATGACCTGGATAAACAACTGACCGAAGCTGGCGTGCTGTCACGCCGCTCGCCGTTCCAGGTCGACAGCACCCTGCGCAAGGCTATCAACGACGGCTCAGTGATGTTCATCGACAGCCACCTTTCCGACACCGTCGAGCAACTGCGTAACCGGCAGATCAAGGCCGTGGATCTAGCGGTGATTGAGTGCGTGGCGATTACCGAAGACGGCCATCTGGTACTGAGCACGTCGGTGGGCAACTCTGCCAGCTTTGCGATACTGGCCAAGGAAGTTATCGTCGAGATCAACCTGGCCCAGCCGCTGGAGCTGGAGGGTCTGCACGACATCTATATCCCCAGTTATCGCCCTACCCGACTGCCAATCCCAGTGCTGCAAGCTGACACGCGCATCGGCAACCCGGCAGTACAGATAGACCCGGCAAAAATCGTTGGCATCGTTATCAGCAATCAGCCTGACTCGCCTTCAACTGTTCTGCCGCCAGATGTAGACACTCAAGCCATCGCCAGCCATCTGGTGGAGTTCTTCAAAAACGAAGTGCGCGAGGATCGGCTGACCAACAAGCTGATGCCGCTACAAGCCGGGATCGGCACCATCGCCAACGCTGTCATGCATGGCCTGGTGGATTCGCCTTTCCACGACATGACCATGTATTCCGAGGTGCTGCAGGATTCAACATTCGAACTGTTCGACGCCGGCAAACTGAGTTTCGCGTCAGGCAGCTCGATGACGCTGTCGGCCAGCAAGCACGCTGAAGTGTTCGCCGACTTCGGACGCTACAAGTCGCGCTTGGTGCTGCGCCCGCAAGAGATCTCCAATCACCCGGAAATCATCCGTCGCCTGGGCATCATCGGCATCAATACCGCGCTGGAGTTTGACCTGTACGGCAACGTCAACTCCACCCACGTCTGCGGTACACGCATGATGAATGGTATTGGCGGGTCGGGAGATTTCTCCCGAAATGCCCACTTGGCCATCTTTGTGACCAAATCCATCGCCAAGGGCGGCGCGATTTCCAGTGTCGTGCCGATGGTGAGCCATGTAGACCATACCGAGCATGACGTGGACATTCTGGTGACCGAGCAAGGCTTGGCGGATCTGCGGGGTCTGGCGCCACGTGAACGTGCCCGGGTCATTATCGACAACTGTGTGCATCCGGCTTACCGGGATGCCCTCAATGCTTACTTCGCCGCAGCCTGCCTCAAAGGAGGACACACCCCGCATGTACTGCGCGAAGCACTAAGTTGGCACTCTCGCCTGGATGAAACAGGCAGCATGCTGCCCGTCTGACGCGAACAGTTGCGAGGTAGCAATACAGTTTTCTACCTCGCAATCCCAGCTAAAAAGCCAATATTGAAAAAACTGTACTGCTGTACTGGTCATTTTGAGGGGGGAAAACATGGTTTTCACCAATTCAGCGCACAAAATGCATCGCAATGGTGCAGACCGGTACAGTTGCCCCAAATAGGAACAAAACAGTGCCTTTAAACAGTTAACTGAACTCGCACAATACAGTTGAACTGTGTCTAGAGAGACTGGCCAACTCGGAGGAAGATGGGCACCAGTTAAATCACTCTCTAGCCCGCCACAAGCGGAAGGACGCACACCATGGAACGTACACTCAGTTCCGACCTTTTCAACGAAAACACCGCTACAACCGCAAAAGCTGCATGGCCTCTTCGCGCTTTCGCTAACCTGATGCTTTGGCAACGTCGCCTGTCCAGCCGCCACCAATTGGCCCGCCTGGATGCACGTTTGCTGGCTGACGCAGGTATCAGCGAATCGCAACGTTACGAAGAGCTGAGCAAGCCGTTCTGGCGCTAACTGGCGCACGCTGGTCCTGACCTTCCAAGGTCACTCACCAGCAACCCGAATTGCTTCATACAAGACCCGTCGCGGGTAACTGCGACGGGTCTTGTCATTTCCGGGATACAGAAACCCTGTAGTTGCTTAACCACAACGCGTGACTATCTGAATGTACGGATCCGGCACCACTGGTCCTCGGGTGCCAAGTGACCGTGCAGCGCCATGGGTACCAGAACCTCGCATCAGCGCCCAAAGCAACAAGTACAATTATGATTAATTGAAAAACAACAGGTACAGTTGGTTATAAGCCCCTTTCTTTTACTCAACCGCTTCGCTAACTATCTCCAAACGCATCAACGCTAAAAACCAGAACCACCACACATGGATACGCGCATCACTCCTCCCCCCGCCTTGCTACCAATTGAGCTCTTCCGGGCTTACCGCGCGGTCATTACCGCTCTTAAGCCTTGCGTACTTTCCGGGCGTGTTCGGCTTTCCTTTCATTGCAGGCAAACTCATTGTCCACGGCGGGGTCAATGGGATGCTGTTCAGCACGGGATTGATTGCCCTGCTGGTCTGGGTGATCAGCCTGGGCAGATGGCTAAACGACGCGTTGCTGGCGAATGCCCGCAGAGCTTAGGAAGCGCCGTCTACAGCCACGCCATGCTAGGCTTGTGACAGTTCCGTACTATCAGTTCTGTCACGGCCTTCACGAAACAGTCGGGGCAACCCGCGTTTCTTTCTATTGCTTTGCGTTCCACTGGAGTCCGACCATGTCCCGTCTTCGCCTGCTAGGTGCCGCCGTCCTGCTGACAGCTGCCACCGGCGCTCATGCCACCAGCTTTGTTGTAACAACAGATGCCATGGTGCGCACCGTTGATTCAACAACCAATGCTACTTCTGATGTCAGCTCCTCGTTCAGGGACGACAAAATCGTTCGTGAAGCGCGTGATGACGCCGCCACTTTCGTCGGCAGCGCAGGCGAGATTCGTGGCGCTCGACTGGAAAACGCCTTCCAGCACATTCGTCAGTTGGCGCCACAACTGCAAGCCTCCGACGCTCAACTGGCCCAGGCAATTCTGGCCATCTGATCACAGCGACATACCAGCCCGGGCGGCCTTGCCAGGTTCCCGGGCTAGCTCTAGCCCGGCCATTGCGCTAGCCTTGCGGCTCGTTTTTGCAAGTGTTAGAGAGCCATGCGTTTACTGCCGCTGCTATTCATCACCCCGATAACGTGCCTGCTCTGGACCGCACACGCCCAGGCGCTGGATACCACCACGCAAACCCTGGTCATTACGGGCTATGTCACCAGCAAAGTGACTACGGCACCTTTCGATAGAAAGTTGATCGTTGCAGCACAGGATGACGCTGCGGCATTTGTCGCCAGTGACGGCCAGCTGCGAGGCGCACGACTGGAGTCGGCGCTAATGGCCCTGCACCAGGCAGAGCCAAAACTTAATGCCAGCGACCTCGAACTCGCGCAAGCAATCCTCGTCCAATAGCCACTTCACCTCTTCTGTATTACCTGGAGACGTTCCATGCGTACCCCCCTGATTGCCGCCACCCTTGGTCTGTTCTTGCTGGCTGACGTTGCTCAGGCGCAAACCGTCGTGCAGACCAGTAACATCATCGTCCGTGCTTTCGGTCGCACCATCGACTTCACCTCCGATACCACCACCTCGATCCGCGATTCCAAAATCGTGGTTCAGGCCAAAGACGACGCGGCCAGCTACGTGGCCAGCGGTGGCGATATCCACGGCGCGCAACTCGACGCCGCATTCGACATGCTCCGCACCCGCCTGCCGGAAGCTCGCGGTGCCAGCGACCAGGTTCTCGCCGAAGCCATTCTCGCTCTGTGAGGCGCCTTTGCGTCTGGCTGCTGGCAGGCGCATTGTCTCTGCTTGGCACGCCTGCCTTCGCTGATCTGAGCCTGTCGCTGGATACCAGCGGCCTCAGCCCTGCACAGCAAAAAGCCACACAGACGCTACTGGACGAAGCGCTCAGCGCCCTGCCGCCGAGCTTCGTCAAAGATCTGGACCGACGCGTTGACGTGCGCTGGTCCGCCGACATGCCTGCCAATGCTTATGGCCAGGCGTCCGGCCCATACCGCCTCGATCTCAATACCAACCTGTTGGCGGGACTGACCGACGGCAGCGCCGCGACTAAAAACACCAATCGCCCCCATGGCACCGTGCGCAGAGAAATGCTCGCCACGGTACTGCACGAGCTGACTCATATTTATGACCGCGCCCGCCTGTGGTCACCCGCTCAACGCTCGGTGATCTTCCAGTGTGGACGGCGCAGCAGCTCGCTGGGCAAGGTTGGCTTGCCTGATTACTGCCGCGGCCAGACCGAACGGCGTTTCACCTTGAGTGACGACCCGCGCCTGCTGGACCTGGCAGGTTGGCCACAATATGTGGGCCGCCGCGGTGATCGTGAAGAACACAACGGCCAGGTTGCCCGCAGCCCCGACATTTACGAAACCACCAGCCCGCTGGAATTCGTCGCGGTCAACATGGAGTACTTCCTGCTCGATCCGGCCTACGCCTGCCGTCGCCCTGCGCTCTATGCGTATTACAAAGAGCAGTTTGGCTGGGCGCCCGCCGCAAAAGATCAATGCCCAACGTTCTACCCGTACCTGAACGCCGGCAACGACTTCGGCCGCGAGCCGCTGGGCAAGCTTGATCCCGAGCGCGTGTACGAGGTGGATTACCTGCTGGCCGAAGCCAACCAGAACATGATGAGCCGCTGGGGCCACAGCATGTTGCGGCTGGTGATCTGCAAACCCGGTCGCCCTCGTGGCCCGGACTGCCGACTCGATCTGGACCAACACCTGGTGCTGTCTTATCGCGCCTTTGTCGGCGACGTTCAGTTGTCCAGTTGGGATGGTTTGATGGGTGCCTACCCGTCGAGGCTGTTCGTGCTGCCACTGGCCCAGGTCATTGATGAATACACCAAGACGGAGCTGCGCAGCCTGGCCTCGGTGCCATTGAAACTGTCCCGCCCGGAAATCGAAGGGTTGGTGCAGCACGCGGCTGAAATGCACTGGAGTTACGACGGCAATTACTTCTTCCTGTCCAACAACTGCGCGGTCGAAAACCTGAAACTGTTACGCAGCGGTACCAACAACCCCAAGCTGGTCGACCTGGACAGCATCCTGCCCAATGGCTTGCTTGAGGTGCTGAAGGGGCGTGGCCTGGCTGATACCAGTGTGCTGGATGATCCGAAGGAAGCGCTGCGTAAAGGCTACCGTTTCGACTCCTACCGCGACCGTTATCAGGCGATGTTTGACGTGCTGAGGAAGCACTTGCCGATCAAGCAGACCACTGTCGAAGAATGGATGTCGCTGTCTGCCGAAGAGCGTAAGCCGTGGTTACCGCAAGCGGATCTGCGCACCAGTGCTGCCATGTTGCTGCTCGAACAGGCCAGCCTGCGTCGGCAACTGCTGCTGGCACAGGATGAGGTCAAACAGCGCTACCTCAGCGCCCGAGAGCAGAAAGACGGCAGCGTCTCCAAGGCAACGGGGACGTTGCAGGAAATCCTCGCCAGCAGCGGCTTCCTCAGTCGCCCAGCCGAACTGCTCGACAGCGGCGGCTACGGCTTGCCGCAGACTGCTGAATGGAAGCGCCTGGAAGACGAGAGCAGTCAGCGCCAGAAGCAACTGCAGCGCTTGACCGGCGACTTGGACAAAGAGGTACGCGCCCTGCTCGAACCCGAGCGCGCCAAGGAAATTGCAGCTAACGAGGCCAACCTCAAACAGCTCAGTGAACACCTGCGGGCACTGCACAAAGCGGGGGGCGGCCTGGAGCTGCCTTAGGCTTTAACGGGCTGTTTCTTGCGTGGTTTCAGGTACTTCATCAAGCCCTGAAACCACATCACCAAGCCGGCATTGCCCTTGATCTGGATGTCCTTGTCCTGAATGCCCTGCATGAACGCCAGCTGTTTGTTTTTGGCTTGCAGGGTGGCGAAGCCGTAGGCGGCATCCTTGAAGATGATCGCAAAACCGGGCTCGGCAATGACACCTGACGCACTGCTGACTCGCTGCCCGCTGATCACGAAATGCCGAGCCACCTTGCCGTCAGCGGTCTGCAACACAAAGGTCAGCTCCTTGCCCGCCAACTGCTGTTTAAACGCCGGATTATTGCGGCTGGCCCGCGCCATCAACAGGCCCAGCATCCAGAGAAGAAAACGAAATTTCATGGGCGTGCCCTAAGGAGGATCGGGCCGCGAGTGTAGCTGCTTGTTGTAGTCTGTTCAGCAGCCAATTCGAAGAAGATGGGTAACTTTTCGTGACTGATTGGTCATATTGAAGTCGCGTTATAACTAGAGAGATTTTATGTTTGCCCGCAAGTTTGATCCGACTCGCAGGACTGGCCGGGCGGCGTTCCTACGAAATTTGCGTAGATTTTGTGGGAGCTGGGCTTGCCCGCGATAAACGATGACGCGGTCTAAGGTCGAGTTAGTCCTATCGCGAGCAAGCTCGGCTCCCACCGGCCAGGATCGATAAGTCCTGCTACAACCTCAAGAATTGAGCTCACGCCCGGCAATACATTCCCGCTTCACGTGCTCCAGCCAATAGCTATATATACCGCCATGGCCACCTGCTGAACGTCTAACCTGAGCCTCGTCGTTGCCAAATCAACGACCGGATTTGACGATCCGCAAGACTTGTACCCCAGCAGAGGCCACGCTATGGCAGCTGTGCGTGGGAGACCCTCGGGTCTGCCGGGCGTATGGGGTATCAGGTCACCGGTTCGTCAACCCGCGCACAGCCGCCACCCTTTCATCAGCCGTGGCGACATCACATCGGTCAGGAGTTTTCAGCACATGAACCACGATACCGAACACGCCCGTTACATCCCCCTCACCCACCCCGGGCTGGAAAACGCCGTGCTGTTACTCGACAGCCACGCTTCGCTCAAAGACCTGCACGCCTTCGCCGAAACCCGTATCAGCCTCGCCACCCGCTTCCTCGACACCCTCGCCAACATGAACCCGACCAACACCGACGAATCCGACATCACCACCCTGGCCAGCACCGCGCATTTGCTGATGCTGGAGGCCTGTGATGTGAGCCGTGTGATTGAAAAGCGCCTCTGGCGAGGCAGCGAAACAGAGCTCAGTGCCCTGATTAAATAACCGCCATGCGCCCTACCCTGTTAATCCGCAGAACACCCGCCAACCGCTGCGCGATGGCGTTGATGTCCGGGTTCGGCTCGCACGGTAAGGTTTCGCTGTGATTCCTGTTTCTGGACGTTCAAATCGACACGCCCACGGATCGAAGCCAACGTCGTCAGCAAGTGCTCCAGGGATTGGCCCAGATGGCCGACACAGACCTTACTCAGCGCCTTGTATCAGGTAATGCTCAAGCTTTTTCAGGAAGGCTTCGACCCGGTGTGGCACGTGGTGACGGGTCGGCAGTACTGCTGTAACAGACAACTGTTCGGGCAAGACATCCGACAGTTCGACCAGAACAAGGCTACCGTCTTCAAGCTCAGTTCTGACGTCCCAATAGGTCAACATTGCCAATCCCAAACCACTCTTGCTCGCGGTCCGAACGGCTTCAACGCTGTTCGCCGAGAACGGCCCCTCCGCTCGAATCGAAACACTTGAACCCGCCTTCGTGAACGGCCAGTAAGGCATGCTGTGCAGAGCGATGCATGAGTGAACTTTCAACTCATCCAGCGTCCGGGGGCTACCACGAATTGCCAGATAACCCGGGCTGGCGCAAACCACCCGTGGATTGCTTGCCAAGGTCCGGGCTACAAGCGTTGAGTCACGCAACGTCGCAATGCGAATGGCAACATCAATACCCAAGCCGACGATGTCCACGATGCTGTCCGAGAGGGTGAGGTCAACCTGAAGAGCGGGATTTTCCGCCAGTAACTCCGGCAACAGCGGCATGATTACCGTCTGGCCAAAAACCGTAGGCGCAGTGATTTTCAGCAGGCCACTGGCTGTCGTGCACTGGCTGAGTAAAGCCGCCCGAGCACCCTCCTGCGCCTCAAGCATCCTGTTAGCAAAGGGCAGGAATGCTTCGCCTTCAGGAGTGAGAGAAGTAGAGCGGGTGGTGCGCTGAACCAGCCGGGCATCAAGCTCGCGCTCCAGAGACGCCAGTCTTCTGGAAACGGTCATCGGCGACACACCCAAACGCCGGGCGGCACCCGAAAGACTGCCGCTGGCCGCGATGGCAGAAAACACTTCGATCTCTGGGAGCTGCATGTTTTATATCTCATTACGTTAAACCGGCTTATCGATCGAGAGCACTACTGAACTGTCGGCATCCCACCTATCCTGTATTCAAGCAAGGCATCTAGCCAAATTCACCTGAAACCAGGACCTGAACATGACGATACATGACAGCCGGATTCTATCGCCAACCGATATTAAGCAAATCAAATTGAAGAACAGGTTCGCGGTAGCTCCCATGACCCGGGTCAGCGCTACCGAGAACGGTAATGCGACAGCCACTATGGCGCGTTACTACGAACGCTTCGCCAAAGGCGGCTTCGGTCTGGTTATTACCGAAGGGATCTACACCGACCAGATATTCTCGCAAGGCTACCCTTGCCAGCCCGGCATCAGCGATGAAGAACAAGCGCAGGCCTGGCGGGCAGTGACTCGCCCGATACACGAGCACGGCGCAACGGTGTTCGCCCAGTTGATGCACGCAGGTGCCTTGAGTCAGGGGAATCGTTTTACCGGTCGCTCCGTCGCCCCTTCAGCCATCAGGCCCAAGGGCACGCAGATGGCCTTTTACTACGGCGAGGGCCAATACCCGGTGCCCAATGCGATGACTGATGAAGACATCGCCGACGCCGTTGAAGGGTTTGCACAGGCAGCCGCGCGAACCGTCGGTACCGCGGGCTTTGACGGTATCGAAATCCATGGCGCGAACGGCTACCTGCTTGATCAGTTTTTAACCGACTACACCAACGCGCGCACCGATCGCTGGGGCGCAAATGTGCGTACCCGCCTGGAATTGACGCTGGAAGTCATTAAGGCGGTCAGGCAGGTTGCCGGTGCGCATCCTGTAGGTGTGCGGATCTCGCAGGGCAAGGTGAACGATTTCGGTCACAAATGGAGCGAGGGTGAAGCGGACGCGGAGGTCATCTTCGGCACGTTGGCCGACGCTAACGTGGACTTCATTCATGTGACTGAATTCGACGCAGCGCAGCCCGCATTTGCCAACAATGAGGCGAGCCTGGTGAAACTGGCGCGCCGCTTCGCAGCGGCTGTGCCCATCATCGCCAACGGCGGCCTGCACAACATTGCACACGCAAACATCGCGCTTGAAGACGGTGCCGATATCCTCGCCATCGGCAAAGCCGCGCTGGCTAATCCCGACCTGCCTATACGCCTGGCAGATGGTCAGCCTCTGGCAGATTTCGAGCCATCGATCCTTGGCCCGATTGCGAACATCAAGGACAGTGAACTGGTAACCGCCTGAGCCTATTCAGCCGCAGGCGTCTGGCTTTTGGGCGGCATCAGTTACTTCAGACGAATTGAATGAGTGCGCCATAGGGTTTAACGTTCCCCACCACGCCCAAGCGACGACACAGTCGCAGTGCATTGTTATTCAACCCGGCATCAATTCGATCATGACCGCGCAACTGCCCTCTCCACCGCCACGCTCAACATTCACATCGCACCTTCGTGCGCTCTGGCCTGCGCCCCACGCCATCGACGCCAGGGAAAAATGGCGCGCCTGCTGCGGCGCGGCGCTCGGCATTCTGCTGGTCGCCGTGGCGGCGGCGTTCTGGCTGGAGGGTGCACCGGCGAGCCAATACAACATGCTTGCCCTGGCATTGGTTGCTCCGCTGGGTGCCAGCGCGGTGTTGGTCTTTGCGCTGCCATCCAGCCCGCTGGCCCAACCCTGGTCAGTGTTAGGCGGCAATACGCTTTCGGCTCTTGTAGGCATCGCCTGCGTGAAGTGGGTACCCGATGCGACGCTCGCGGCCGCACTTGCGGTCAGCCTGGCCATCGCCGTCATGTTTGCGCTGCGCTGCCTTCACCCACCCGGCGGGGCGGCGGCCCTGTTGATGGTGCTGACTGG
The DNA here is from genome assembly GCF_900602065.1 of Pseudomonas viridiflava. Classification (GTDB taxonomy): domain Bacteria; phylum Pseudomonadota; class Gammaproteobacteria; order Pseudomonadales; family Pseudomonadaceae; genus Aquipseudomonas. Next base: position 17,241 of record NZ_UWFN01000212.1, read on the forward strand.
CTGTGATCGATTCGAGTTCGCGCTAAGCCCGGTGCTGATTGACTCCGCCATGCTGGTGGTCGCAGGTCTGCTCTACAACAATCTGACCAGACGACCGTGGCCGCACGTGCAAAAACCCGCCGCCACAAACACTGCGAGCCGGTTCAGTAACGCAGACCTTGATGCTGCCCTCGCCCACTACAACCAAGTGCTGGATGTCAGTCGTGACGACCTGCAAGCCTTGCTCGAACAGGCCGAAGCCGCAGCCTACCAACGCAAGATGGGCGAACTGCGCTGCGCCGACGTGATGAGTACACAGCCCATCGCCGCCCGCCAGGAGATGCCCCTGCGCGAAGCCTGGGCGTTGATGCGCAAACACAAGATCAAGGCGCTGCCGGTAATCGACCGACAGCGGCACCTGATGGGTATTGTGACCGTCGCGGACTTCATGCAGCAGATCGACCTCGACGCCCACGAAGGCGTCGGCTGGCACTTGCGCGCATTGCTGCGTCACGCCCGTAAAGATCAGCCCGCCAATATCGTCGGACAGATCATGACCCGCACCGTGCGCGTCGCCAGCAGCGATCGACTGCTGATCGATCTGGTGCCGGTGTTCTCGGAAAACGGCCATCGGCACATTCCGATCATCGACGCTGACCGGCATCTCGTCGGTATCATCACCCAGTCGGATTTGATCAAGGCGCTGTATGCGGCGGTGCGTGCTTAGCTCAGTGTCGCGTTACTGGACTGGCCAATATCACTTCATGGCAAGCGCGCTGGCTTGCTGCATCTGAGTGTCTGACAGCTTGCCGCTTTGACCTTGTTTTACCAAGGCATTGTTGGCCGTCGCCAAGCTAGCAGTAAGGGTAGAAATAGCTGTTTGCAGCGCGCCGACCCTGGCTTGCCTGGTTTCAGGGTCCATACTCTGGTCGGCCATAAGCGACTGCATTTCCTGTTGTTTTTCTTCAATCTGCTGCTTCAGTTCGCGGATCATTTTGAGGGTTTTCTGCGTCTGGTCCGGCAAGCCGCTTGATTCGATATCGGCATTTGAATTCGACTTCTTGTCATCGGCAGCTTTCTGAATGCTAGCACCCGACAGTGAAACCTTCACGCCTTCAACCGGCGCCGCAACAGGCAGGGTAGCCGCTGACTCGGGTGATTCATCAGCGAGTTTAGTCGGACTAGCGACGGCAGTAGGTGAAGCGCTAAAATTGGAGATCTGCGCAGAGATGTTCATCATACTCGCCTCTTGAAATGCACAGGTTTACAGCCTGTGCCGGTATCTTCCGGAATGTATCAATGCATACGCAATCGGCCGCTCAAACTAATACTTGAGGTGAGCAAGCAGGGTGCACCTCCTGTAGGAGCCAACGTGTTGGCTAAGCGATAGCCGTGAATAAACCAGGCCTGCGTCTCACCCCACACGTTAGCGCCTACAGACAATCAGCGTTGCGATTCGGAAAAACAGCCACAAAAAAGCCCGCTCTAAAAGCGGGCTTTGTTTTTTACTGACTACAAATCAATCAACGAGCGGTCAGCGCCGAGTAGCTGTTCATCAGGTTGCGGTAGTTCGGGATACGCTGGGACAACAGGTTGCCCAAGCCTTCGATATCGTTGCGCCAGTCGCGTTGCAGCTCACAGGCCACCGAGAACCAGTTCATCATCTGCGCGCCCGCTTGAGTCATACGGTTCCAGGCAGCTTGCTGCACCGCAGTGTTGAAGGTGCCGGACGAGTCAGTCACCACGAACACATCAAAACCTTCAGCCAGTGCCGACAACGTCGGGAAGGCTACGCACACATCCGTCACCACACCGGCAATGATCAGTTGCTTGCGGCCAGTGGCCTTGATCGCTTTGACGAAATCTTCGTTGTCCCAAGCGTTGATCTGACCAGGGCGAGCGATGTAAGGAGCATCCGGGAACATCTCTTTGAGCTCTGGTACCAGCGGGCCGTTAGGACCTTGTTCGA
>NZ_UWFN01000087.1 GCF_900602065.1 Pseudomonas viridiflava
GGCCGACCCTGCGCGACCGGATGCTGCGCACCTGGGAGCAGGTGTACAACATCCTGATCTGCAAGATCCCCAGTCATACCCTGCGCCTGTTCTGGCTGCGCATGGGCGGCGCAAAGATCGGCAAGGGCTCGACAGTATGGCGCAACACCGAAGTGCTGGGCGTGGACAGCCTGCGCATCGGCAACGACACCACGGTGGGCTGGCATTGCCAACTGGATGCAAGGGGCGGTCTGGTGATCGGTGATCACGTCACCATTGCATCCCACGTGCTGATCATCGCTGGCGGGCACGACCTCAACGAGCCCGAATTCTGGGCTGTCGGCGGCCCGGTGTTCATC
>NZ_UWFN01000128.1 GCF_900602065.1 Pseudomonas viridiflava
CCCGCGCGCTCCAGCGTTGCGCGGTACTTCTCGGCGGTTTGCTCATCCAGGTTGTTTTTGAGGACCAATCGTCGCCCCGAAAACAATAACTCCAGACGCGACTCATCCGCCTGAAACAGCTTTCCCAGGTTGGCTTTGACCCTCTCAAGCTGGGCACCTTCGACCAATCGGCCGTCGAAGACGATCTCAAAACGACTCATTCGGTATACCCGTCAGCACGTGAACAAGGTATGGCGCAGCCCCGAACATCGGAACAAGCAGGTTACCCCTGCCCGTCAAGTTGCTAAACTCGGGCCACTTACGGAGCAAGCTCATGT
>NZ_UWFN01000086.1 GCF_900602065.1 Pseudomonas viridiflava
CCCTGATACTGGCGCTGTGCAGCGGCGGCCGCCCGTGCGGTGCCGACGGCATAATCGGTCTGATCCTGCTGACTGGCCGTGCTGGCCACGCCGTTCTGCCAGCCTTTACGGACCAGCGTCTGTCGCCATGTGGCTTGCTCGGTGCGGTCTTCGGCCTGACGCTGGATCAGCGCCTGATCGGAAATGTTGTTGCTCCAGGTATCGGTCTGGCCTGCGCCCAGCGTTGCATCGAAGGTGCCGAGCAACTGACCCGGCCCGCGCATGGCCCGCTCCAGATTAGCCACGCCCCAGCCCACGTTGCCATTGGGTGCCTGGGTGACCGAGCCGTCCAGTTGGGTCGCCGTGGTCAGCAGCACCTGCAACGCCTGCTCGTTGTTCATGTAGGGGAAGCGTTCCATCACCAGCGCGAGCGCACCCGTGGCATGCGGCGCAGACATCGATGTACCGGACTTGATCCCGTAACCACCGCCCGGCACGGTGCCGTTGATCAGACGTCCGGGCGTGGTGATACATCAGTATTTGGAGATGCCGCACTGGTTGTAACGTTGGCCGTTGGTGTCGTCCAGGCCCGACA
>NZ_UWFN01000134.1 GCF_900602065.1 Pseudomonas viridiflava
GTTCAGAAGGCCGTCGACCACCGGATTGGCGACACCCGCGTAGTTCTTGCTGCCGTGGATGGACGCCTGGCTCGAATGAAAGTACTGCCACTGCTCAAGGCCTGGGCTGAGCGTCTGCTGCAGAGTCATGAGGATCATGTCGAAGTCGAAACGATCCAGGCGCTGCTTGTACTGTGCGCGGTCCACGGTGCGCAGGCCCGCATTGATCCCCAGGCGGCGCAGGTCTTCGATGTAGGGCAGCAGAATGCGTTCCAGGCTGGGGTTGACCAGCAGGATTTCGAAACGCAGCGGCTGGTTGTCGGCGTTGAGCAGGCCCCTGTCGGTAAGCTTCCAGCCTGCGCTGCCCAGCAGACCCAATGCCTTGCGAAGGGTTTCACGCGGGATTCCGCCGCCATCGATTTTCGAGGGCATGAACGGTTGAGTAAAGAGGCTGGGCGGCAGTTGCTCCCGATAGGGCGCCAGCGCAAGCCACTCACCAC
>NZ_UWFN01000168.1 GCF_900602065.1 Pseudomonas viridiflava
ATTCTGGACTGGCTGTTCAATCAGGATTCCCTGACCCGTCGCTTGGACCGTCTGTCCGACGGAGGATTCAGCGTCATTCCGCTGTTCGAAGGCTGGCAGTCATTACGCGATGACGAATGCGCCGCACTGGCGCTGCCTGAAGCGAGCGAGGGTTGGGTTCGCGAAGTGTATCTGCTCGGCAATGGCAACCGCTGGGTCCTCGCCCGCAGCGTGGCGGCCCGCAGCGCCCTGCAGAACGGCGGATTGCAGATGGACACGCTGGGATCGCGTTCACTGGGTGAGTTGCTGTTCAGTGACCCTGCATTCGACCGTGGCCCGCTC
>NZ_UWFN01000181.1 GCF_900602065.1 Pseudomonas viridiflava
AACGATAACGCGGTTTACCAGATACACCGCAGCGCCCTTATCGCGGGCAAGCCCAGCTCCCACAGAAAACACCGAATACCCCTGTAGGAGCCGAGCTTGCTCGCGATGAACGATGACGCGGTCTACCTGATACACCGCAGCGCCCTTATCGCGGGCAAGCCCGGCTCCCACAGAAGAAACCGAATACCCCTGTAGGAGCCGAGCTTGCTCGCGATAAACGATAACGCGGTTTACCAGATACACCGCAGCGCCCTTATCGCGGGCAAGCGCGCTCCTTCAGGCCGCATGCGCCGTAGGAGCTTCACATGCTGAACACACTGCTTCCCATCTTGCTGTTCGCTGCTCTGGGCCTTGCTGTCCTGGGGGCTGTGCGGCGGGTGAATATGTGGCGCAACGGCCGAGCCTCTAAAGTCGACCTGCTCGGCGGGCTGTTGGCCATGCCCAAGCGCTATATGGTCGATCTGCACCATGTCGTCGCCCGGGACAAATACATCGCCAACACCCACGTCGCGACGGCATTGGGTTTTGTGCTGTCGGCATTGCTCGCGATCGTCGTACACGGCTTTGGCCTGCACAGCCGCATCCTCGGTTATGCGCTGTTGCTGGCATCGACCTTGATGTTCATTGGCGCAATCTTCATGTATCTGCGCCGCCGCAACCCACCGGCTCGGCTGTCGAAAGGCCCGTGGATGCGTTTGCCGAAAAGCCTCATGGCGTTTTCCGTCAGCTTCTTCCTGGTCACGCTGCCGGTGGCGGGGATTCTCCCGCAGGACTTCGGCGGCTGGGTGCTGGTCGCGCTATTGGGCCTGGGATGCCTGTGGGGCGTGTCGGAAATGTTCTTCGGCATGACCTGGGGCGGTCCGATGAAGCACGCCTTTGCCGGTGCATTGCACCTGGCCTGGCACCGTCGCGCCGAACGCTTTGGCGGTGGCCGCTCAACCGGCCTCAAGCCGCTCGACCTCAACGACAAAACTGCACCGCTGGGCGTGGAAAAGCCCAAGGATTTCACCTGGAACCAGTTGCTGGGTTTCGACGCCTGCGTGCAGTGCGGTAAATGCGAAGCCGCGTGTCCGGCATTCGCCGCCGGTCAGCCACTGAACCCGAAAAAGCTGATTCAGGACATGGTTGTCGGACTGGCCGGCGGCACCGACGCCAAATTCGCCGGTAGCCCTTATCCAGGCAAAGCCATCGGCGAACACAGCGGTAACCCCCATCAGCCCATCGTCAACGGCCTGGTAGACGCTGAAACCTTGTGGTCCTGCACCACCTGCCGTGCCTGCGTCGAAGAATGCCCGATGATGATCGAGCACGTGGACGCCATCGTCGACATGCGCCGTCACCTGACTCTGGAAAAAGGCGCGACGCCGAACAAAGGCGCTGAAGTGTTGGAAAACCTGATCGCCACCGATAACCCCGGCGGTTTCGCACCGGGCGGGCGGATGAACTGGGCGGCGGATTTGAGCCTGAACGTGCTGGCCGACAAGCAAACGGTCGACGTCCTGTTCTGGGTCGGCGACGGCGCTTTCGACATGCGCAACCAACGGACTTTGCGCGCTTTCGTCAAAGTCCTGAAAGCGGCCAAAGTCGACTTCGCCGTGCTCGGTCTTGAAGAGCGCGACAGTGGCGACGTCGCGCGTCGTTTAGGGGATGAAGCAACGTTCCAGATGCTCGCCAAACGCAACATTCAGACCCTGAACAAATACAGCTTTAAACGTATCGTCACCTGCGATCCGCACAGCTTCCATGTGCTGAAAAACGAGTACGGCGCCTTCGATGGCAACTACCTCGTGCAGCACCACAGCACTTACATGGCCGAGTTGATTCAAGGTGGCGCGCTGAATCTGGGCCAGCACAAAGGCTCCAGCGTGACGTATCACGACCCGTGTTATCTGGGCCGCTACAACGGCGAGTACGAAGCCCCGCGTGAGGTGTTGCGCGCGCTGGGCATCGAGGTCAAGGAAATGCAGCGCTCCGGTTTCCGCTCCCGTTGCTGCGGTGGTGGCGGCGGTGCACCCATTACGGATATTCCTGGCAAACAACGTATCCCTGATATGCGCATGGAAGACATCCGCGAAACCGGTGCGGAGCTGGTGGCGGTCGGCTGCCCGCAATGCACCGCGATGCTCGAAGGCGTGGTCGAACCGCGGCCGTTGATCAAAGACATCGCCGAACTGGTAGCCGACGCGTTGCAGGAAGAAGTTATCCCCAGCAAATCTGCGCCAGTAAAACGTGAACCTGCGGAGGTGCACTGATGAGCGACATTATTCGCCGCGATCCACGTGCCGAGTGGATTGCCCGCAACCGCTTGCACCCGCTGCATGCAACGATGCAACCGGCGCAAACCAGCTGGATGGGGCCAAACGGTCTGATGCGCAAGAACGTGCACGGCATCGGTTTCATCGGTCCTAACGGCATCAAGAGAATTGACCGCAGTGGTGCGCAGCAAGGCGGGGCGGTGAAACGCTCGGCCGCAGCCGACGTGCAGTTGCCGCTGCATCAAGTGCTGGAACCGACGTTCTATATCGGTGTGGTGCCGGACATGGTTGGCGGACGTTTGAGCAGTCACGACCGAGACCTTCTGGGGCTTGCTCATCAGCTCGCTGGCCAGAACGGCGCGGTACTCGCCGTGGTATTTGGCGAGCACAAAGAGAGCGCTTTTGCGACGGCAGGCGTTGATCGCCTGCTGACACTCGAAGGTAACGAATTCAGCGGTTATTCACCGGAGCAACGTGTTCAGGGTCTGCGAGCTGTGGATAGCCAGTTCAACCCTCGGCACTGGTTATTACCGGATAGCCGCAGCGGTGGTGGTGAGTTGGGGAGGCGATTTGCCGCGAGCCTGGGCGAGCGCCCCGCCACGCGTGTCTGGCAGGTTAGCGACGAGCAATGCATCGGCCGCGCTGGAGCTGGACAACAGGATCTGGCGAGGCCATTGGCACGCTTGATCCTGGCAGCCGTGGAATGTGCTGAACCGGTCAGTGAAACCCGTCATGAAGCGCTGCCGGTTGAGTTATCCACAAGCGTCGCGCGCAGCCTGCCCCGGATTGAAGACCTGGGCGCTGTCGCCGTCGACCCGTCCATGATTCCAATGGCGGAAGCGGAGTTCATCTTCTCGGGGGGCAATGGGGTCAAGGACTGGGGTCTATTCCATCAAACCGCCGCAGCGCTGGGTGCCACTGAAGGCGCCTCCCGTGTCGCGGTGGACGATGGCTTCATGGGCCGTGATCGACAGGTCGGTGCCAGCGGTACCTGGGTGACGGCGCGGGTTTACGTGGCGGTGGGTATTTCGGGTGCGATCCAGCATCTGCAAGGCATTGGCGTCTGCGACAAAGTGGTAGCGATCAATCTGGATCCCGGTTGCGACATGATCAAACGCGCCGATCTTTCTGTGATCGGCGACAGCGCTGCAATCCTCAAGGCGCTGATCGAAGCCGTGCACATCCATCGCAATGGAGCAAAACAAGATGCGGCCTGAGCCAACTGCTTCCTCTGTGGATAATGCTGCGCTGCACGTCATCAGCCTTGTATCGATCGGCGCGCACCCGACATCGGGTCGTTCACGTCGCGCCGAACAGGATGCTCGCGCCGTTGAGTTGGGCTTGCAACTGGCTGGGGATAACTTGCACGTGCTACATGCAGGAAATGCCGAAGAACCCGCTCTAAGGGCTTACCTTGGTATGGGCCTGAATGAGCTGCATGTGCTGGAGCAGCCGGAAAACGCCGATGCATTGCCTGCCTTGACGGATTACATCCGTGAGTCGGGGGTACAAATGGTGCTCACCGGAAGCCAGGCAGAAACCGGCGAAGGCTCGGGCATGCTGCCGTTCCTGCTCGCGGAAAACCTTGGCTGGCCGTTGGTCGTGGGGTTGGCTGAGGTGGAGTCGCTGGATAACGGCACTGCTCTTGTTTTGCAGGCATTACCCCGTGGCCAGCGGCGGCGGTTGAAGGTGCGCCTGCCTTTTCTGGCGACTGTGGATAACGCTGCACCGAAACCCCGGCAAAGCGCTTACGGCCCTGCGCAACGCGGTACGCTGGCGGCAGAGCAGGTGGAAATCGTCAGCGACGAACTTCTGAGTGGTTCACCCCTGCAACCGGCCAAACCCCGACCCAAGCGCTTGAAAGTCATCAAAGCTAAAAGCGGCGCCGACCGCATGAAAGCTGCGACGGCGAAAGCCAGCGGTGGCGGCGGGCAAGTGCTCAAGGGTGTCACTCCCGAGGCGGGGGCGGAGGCGATCCTCAAGTTGCTGATTGAAGAGGGCGTGGTTCGTTAAAGGCTTTTGATTTCTGTAGTTGCGGCCCCGTCGTCCAGACGCCGCGCTGTCGCGCAGCAAGCCCGGACCCTGTAGGAGCGCCACCCCGGTCACTTCTACAGGTTTTACGACACGGAGTACCTTTCTCACAAAGCTTCGAAAGCATTTTCATCCGACAGCCAGCATTTGCCAGTAATCATTGGCTCTGACACAATCGCGAATAATTCTCGTTATTTAATGCGCCTTTCCCGAGGTACGTTTCGTGTCGTCAGCCCCAAGCCCTCAAAGCGAGCTTATTGGCGTCTTGTATCGCGACCACCGTAGTTGGCTGGTGGCGTGGCTACGGCGTAATGTCGCGTGTCCGCAGAGGGCTGAGGATTTGAGTCAGGACACCTTCGTGCGTCTGCTCAATCGCGAGCAACTGGATCACCCGCGTGAACCTCGTGCATTTCTGGCCGCAATCGCCAAGGGACTGCTGTTCGATTACTTCCGCCGGGCAGCGCTTGAGCAAGCCTATCTCAACGAGCTGATGCTGGTCCCCGAGGCCGAGCAACCTTCGCTGGAAGATCAGTTGTTGATCCTCGAAGACCTGAAATCCATCGACCGGTTGCTCGGCAAGCTGTCGAGCAAGGCGCGAGCAGCATTTCTCTATAACCGTATCGATGGTCTGACCCATTATGAGATCGCTGAACGTCTAGGCGTCTCCCCATCCCGCGTGCGGCAGTATCTGGCTCAAGGCATGCGTCAGTGCTATGTGGCGCTATACGGCGAACCGCTATGAACGCCTTCAATTCCAGGCCGGTTTCAGCAAAGGTGCTGGATGCGGCGATTGCCTGGCAGTTGTGCCTGGATAGCGGCAACGGCAGTCAAGTCGAGCGTGACGAGCACGCCCGGTGGCTGGCGGCAAATGAAGAGCACGCCCGGGCATGGGCTCAGTTGGGCATGCTCGATCAGCAGTTCTCCCTGGCGTCGGCGCCTGCACGCTCTGCCTTGATGCAATCGCACAACGGAGCGGTGCGGCGCATGCGCAAGTTGGGCGGAGGGTTGGCGAGTGTGATGCTGGCCTGCGGATTGGCCCTGGTTATGGGCAATCGCATCATGCCCGTCGATTACTGGCTGGCTGATCAGCGTACGGCAACGGGCGAGCAACGCACCGTGCGTTTGGCAGATAACACACTCATCCAGCTCAATACCCACAGCGCAATCGACGTGCGCTTTGATGCTACTCAGCGGCGGGTGATTTTGCAGGACGGCGAGATTTTCATTGAAACCGGCAGTCATGAAGACCCTCGGCCGTTTATCGTTGAGACCCGCGATGGTCGTATGCGCGCATTGGGTACCCGTTTTCTGGTGCGACGCGAAGATGAAGGCACGCTGCTTGGCGTCCTTGAGTCTGCTGTAGCGGCTCACGCTCAAAACGATGATCGCGAACAGATTCTGCGTGAAGGCCAGCAGATGCTCATGACCCGTGACGGTTTGGGCCCCATGTTGGCGCTCAAGCCTGGCGCCGATGCCTGGACGCGCGGGATGCTGGTGGTGGAGAACGCTCGGCTCGCAGATCTTGTCGCTGAGCTGGGCCGCTATCGCGCAGGGCATCTGGGCGTCGCGCCGGAAATCGCCGACCTGCGCATCACCGGTAGCTTCCCGCTGAAAAACACCGATCTGGCCCTTAAGGCGTTGTCGCCGACATTGCCAGTGCAGGTCGAACAACACACGCAGTGGTGGACCAAGGTGATTGCCCGAGAAGACAAGAACACAGGAATTAATCCAGCAAAGCAGTGACTGATAATCTCAATCGAAATTATTTTCGATTGGGCCTGTCACTTTTTGAATTTCGTGCGGCACATAGGCATTGAGAACCGTTTCTCCTCTGGAGCCTTCTATGTCCCGCACGCTTGAAACCCTGTTGCGCCCAAGCCTTCTGGCCGTGGCGATTGCTTTGTCAGCCCCGCTGGTCAGCCCGCAATTGCTTGCCGTCGACCAGACCAGCAGCGTGCGCTCGTACGACCTGCCCGCCGGAGCACTGTCGACCACGCTGAACCAGATCGCCAGCCAGGCTGGTCTTGCGCTGGCCGTGGATCCGGCTTTGGCCAGTGGCCGCACATCGGCTCCGGTAAAAGGTGAATTCGATGCTGCAGGCGCGTTACGTCAGGCGTTGCGTGGGTCGGGTTTGCAACTGGTACAGAGCAGCGCTGGCACATTCAGCCTGGCAGCGGCTCCGGAAGGCACCGTGGCGCTGCCGGAAACCAACATTGAGGGGCGCAGTAGTGCTGAAACTGCATGGAGCCCGGTCGAAGGTTACGCCGCGACTCGCACCGCATCCGGCAGCAAAACCGATACTGCGATCCTTGAAGCGCCGCGCTCAATCTCGGTCGCCACGCGTGAGCAGATGGAAGACCGCGCCGTCCAGAATCTGGATGACGCCGTGCGTTACATGCCTGGCGTGACCGCCAGTAGTTATGGCAGTGACACCCGTGCGGAATGGCTGAAAATCCGCGGGTTTGAACCGACTCAGGTGCTCGATGGTCTGCCGCTACCCAAGGGCGTCTATGTGATGCCCAAACTGGAAACCTGGGATCTTGAGCGCGTTGCAGTGTTGCGTGGGCCGGCTTCGTCGGTTTACGGCCAAACACCGCCAGGTGGCTTGCTGGATATGGTTAGCCGCCGACCCGAAGCAGTTGCCGGTCATGAAATCCAGGCGCAGGTTGGCAGCTACAATCGTAAACAGATCAGCTTCGACAGCACCGGGCCGATTGATGATGCCGGTGTCTTTGAATATCGCGTCAGCGGGGTTGTCCGCGATAGCGGTACGGCCATCGAGCATATTGATGACAAACGTTACAACGTGGCACCGAGCCTGGCGTGGAACATCGACCCCGATACGAAGCTAACCTTCCTCAGCCAGTTCAACCGTGACGATACGGGCATCACCAGCCAGTTCCTGCCGCTTGAGGGCACGAAGCTGTCCACGCCGGCCGGCGAAGTGAAGTACCACAAAAACCTTGGCGATCCAGAGTGGGAGTTCTACGACAAGACCTACTACGCGTTGGGTTATGCCTTTGAACATCGCCTGAATGACATGTGGCAGTTCAAACAGAACCTGCGTTACACCAAGAGCGATCTGTCGTTCCAAGGCATCACCGCAGGAGGGTTTTTTGGCTCCGTAGCGGCTGACGGCACCTTGTCCCGTGGCGCCAACGTGGTCAACGAAGACATCAGTCAGTTTGCGGTGGATAACAACTTCCAGGCCGACTTTGATACCGGAGTGCTCAAGCACACCTTGCTGTTGGGGCTCGATCACCAACGCATCAACCACAACTACAAATGGCTGTTCGGCAGCGCACCGACCAGCAACATTATCAATCCGGTGTACGGTCAGGATTTCAGCAACGTCGCCTATACCGCTTTTCAGAACTACAGTCAGAAAACCCGCGACACCGGTTTATACGTGCAGGACCAGATTGCACTGGATAACTGGCGTTTGACCCTGGGCGGTCGTCAGGACTGGCTGGACACCGACACCACGTTTCATGAAACCGGCATCAAGGATACCCGTAGCGATAGCGCTTTTAGCGGCAACGCAGCATTAAGCTACGTCTTCGATTCGGGTTTCACCCCTTACGTTTCTTATGCCGAGTCGTTCCAGGCTGAGCAGGGCGGTAACAACGCCACTAACGCGGCCTACGAACCCAGTACCGGCAAGCAATACGAACTGGGCCTCAAGTATCAGCCGCCAGGTAGCGACATGTTGTTCACCGCTGCGGTCTATGACTTGACCCGCAAGAATATCGTGATGAGCGATACATTCGGCAATAGCCGTCCATTGGGTGAAGCTCAGGTTCGTGGACTTGAACTGGAAGCGGTAGGCAACGTTAACGAGAACCTCAAACTGACTGCGTCTTACACCTACGCCAATAGCAAAATGACCAAGGTGGGCAGCGATCTGGACAAGAACCGTCCACTGCCGCTGACCCCGGAAAACCAAGCCGCGGCGTGGGCCGATTACACGTGGCACACCGGATTGCTTGATGGTTTCGGTCTTGGCTTCGGCGTACGTTATATCGGCGAGACCGATAACGTCGCCATCGGTAGCTTAGGGTTTGTACGCGACAAGTCTGACGGGCACGCCGGTTCGTATACCGTTTACGATGCTGCTGTGCATTACGACCTGGGCCGCGTAAACAATTCTCTTAAAGGTGTCAGTGTCGCAGTCAACGCCAACAACGTATTCGATAAGGAATACATATCGACATGCGACGGCTTCTACTGCTATTACGGTGACCGCCGTGCCGTACTGGCCAGCGTCAATTACAAATGGTGATTTGACCAGTTTGTAGTCGATAAGATATCGCCCTGTGTCCCTGACACCACGCCGTCGCCAGACAGCGCGGTTTCTTGTGGGAGCGGTGCTTGCCCGCGATAAGACTGGACGCGATCCAAAGTGAACCGCGTCCAGCCTTATCGCGGGCAAGCACCGCTCCCACATGAAGTCGCACCCGTTTAACTATCTTTATTTTTGTTTGATAGACGCAAAAGGGGTCGCTGCTTATGCCGCGGCCTTTTGCTTTTGGATAAAAGCTTGAGAAGAACAGCATGAAAAGCCAAACCGTGCGCCGCTGGTCCTTCGTCCATACCTGGACGAGCCTGATCTGTACCCTGTTTCTGTTGATGCTGGCGCTGACCGGTTTGCCACTGGTGTTCAGTCACGAAATTGATCACCTGTTGGGCAATTCACCTGAGTTCAAGGAATTGCCAGCCGACACGCCGCACCTCAACTTGCAACAACTGGTTGTGGCTGCCGAGGCTCATCGTCCCGGCGAAGTTCTGCAGTACTTCGGCTGGGAGGACGACGACCCGAACGGTGTCTGGGCGATCACGGCCAAAACGGCGGGTACAGACCCCAACGATTCACACTCCTTCATGCTCGATTCGCGTACGGGCCAGGCTTATGAAACGCCGTCTGCCAACGGTGGATTCATGATGGTTATGCTGCGCCTGCATGTGGACATGTATGCGGGGCTGCCGGGTAAGTTGTTGCTGGCGTTCATGGGCTTGATGTTCGTGCTGGCAATCGTTTCCGGGACGGTGCTGTACGCGCCGTTCATGCGCAAACTCAAATTCGCCACCGTGCGTGCCGACAAATCAACACGCATGCGCTGGCTGGATCTGCACAACCTGATTGGCGTCGTGACTCTGACCTGGGCATTGGTGGTGGGCGTGACCGGAGTAATCAGTGCCTGCGCCGACCTGTTGATCGCCTCGTGGCGCAACGACACGCTGGCCGCGATGATCGAACCGTATCGCGGTGCGCCGCCGCTGACTCAACTCGCTCCGGCAACACGCCTGGTAGAGATCGCTGAATCCGCAGCGCCCGGTATGCAGATCGACTTCATTGCTTTCCCCGGAACGCGCTTCTCCAGTGAGCACCATTACGCGGTGTTCATGAAAGGTAATACGCATCTGACGGCGCACTTGATGACCCCGGTGCTGATCGATGCGCAAACCCTGGAAGTCACGGCGGTGGTCGAACGGCCCTGGTACATGGATGCGCTGGGCATGTCTCAGCCGCTGCACTTTGGGGATTACGGCGGCATGCCGATGAAAGTGCTATGGGCCGTGCTGGATGTGCTGACGATTATCGTCTTGGGCAGTGGTTTGTACCTATGGTGGGTTCGCAGGCGAGCGGCGCGATCGAACGGTGTCTCGCCACAAGGGGCGCTGCCATGAAGCGCTCGACACTCTGGAAGACCTTTGCAGCGCCCGGCTTGATTGCCTTGCTGACCGGGCTTGGCTTGTTCGCTGCTCTGCTGGGGGATGGCTGGTGGGATGCACTGGCCTGGCTGGGCATGGGGCTAGCGGCTGTTCTCAGCATCAGAGGCTTGCTGGTGCGCAAGTCCTGAAAGCAGATATTGCGGACAACGGTAGCGCTGGCTAGTCTGAGGGACTGTCTTATTCGAGGAACCTCCATGTCCGCGCCAACCATGACTTTGTACTACAACCCGGCATCTCCTTTCGCCCGCAAGGTGCTACTTGTACTGCATGAAACCGGACAGCTGGACAGGGTGACGCTGCAAACCACGATCCTGACGCCTGTCGCCCCCGTTGCAGAATTGAACAGCGATAACCCTGCCGGCAAGATCCCGGCTTTGCGTCTGGCGGACGGTAACGTTATCCATGACAGCCGAGTCATCCTCGACTATCTCGATCATCAGCATGTCGGCGTACCGCTGATCCCACGCGAAGGCTCGGCACGCTGGCGGCGTTTGACCCTGGCATCTTTGGCGGATGCGTTGCTGGATGCCGCGTTGTTGATTCGCTATGAAACCGCATTGCGCCCGGCTGAGAAGCATTGGGAACTCTGGCTCGATAATCAGCAGGAAAAAATCGAGCGCACACTCGGTTATTTTGAGCAGGAGGCGATTACCGAACTGAGCTCGTCTTTTGACGTGGCTTCAATGAGCGTCGCCGCTGCGCTGGGTTACATCGACTTCCGCCAGCCGGACCTGGCATGGCGCAGCCGCTACCCGCGTCTGGCCAACTGGTACTTTGAAGTCAGCCAGCGACCGTCGATGCAGGCGACCTTGCCTTCGGTTTGATTTGGAATGCATTTGCTGTAGGAGCTGCCGAAGGCTGCGATAGCGGTATGTCAGGATCAACGCTTCGCAGCCTTCGGCAGCTCCTACAAGTCCTTTGTTCGCAGCTTACCGGCGCTGCTCAACCATCAATCACCTTGCGATAAAACGCCCACTCTTTCTTCAGCGCATCGGCCTGATTAACCGCCTTGCGGAAGCCATGGTGTTCGTCGGCGTAAAAATGCCCTTCAGCCACGACACCTCGGGATTTCAGGGCCATCAGCATGGCGCGGGTTTGTTCGGGGACGACCACTGCATCGAGCTCGCCCTGGAAGAAAATCACCGGCACTTGAATGTCGGCGGCATGCAGCAGCGGCGTGCGGGCGTGATAGCGGTCGATGTCCTCCTCTGGGTCGCCGATCAGCCAATCCAGATAGTCGCTTTCGAACTTATGTGTGGCTCTGCCCAGTGCCAACGGGTCACTGACGCCGTAAAGGCTGGCACCGGCGCGGAATACTTTCTTGAAGGCCAGTGCACATAACGTGGTGTAGCCACCAGCACTGCCACCGCGAATGAATGCCTGCTCGGGATTGATCAGCCCGCGCTCGCCCAGATGCGCAACCACTGCGCAGGCATCTTCCACGTCTGCCACCCCCCAATTGAGGTGCAGACTTTGGCGGTACTCACGTCCGTAACCGGTGCTGCCGCGGTAGTTGAGGTCGGCCACGGCAAAGCCGCGTTGTGTCCAGTACTGGATTTTAGGATCAAGCACCGGGTAGCAGGCTGACGTCGGACCACCGTGCACAAACACCACCAGCGGCGGTGTGCCCACAGCATTCATGGCGGGATAGAAATAACCGTGCGCTTCACCGTCCCCACTCTTGTAGCGCAAGGTTTGTGGACGGCTGATTTGTTCAGGCGGCAGTGGGGCGACGCCACCCGCCAGCACCTGGACGCGGTGGTCTTTACGACTGATAGCCAGCACTGCCGAGGGGCTCGTTGCGGAGGCCGCGATGCAATAAACGTATTGATCGTCGAGCGCCAGGCTGCGGAAGCGGCTGTACTCGCCGCTGAAATCTTCGAGCGCGCCGTGGGTGTCGCGCATGCCCAGCACGCCGGCACCATTTTCCGACCAAGTGGCGAGGTAGGCGCCATGATGCAATGGCAGCCAGCTGCGCCCACCCAGTTGCCATGGGGCTGGCGCATGGTCGGCGTCGGAAGCTTTGAGGTGGGTCAGGCCGAACGAGCCTTCCACGCACGGTTGCCAGAAGCCCCCTTGGTCGCTCAGGCAATACAGCCGACCCGTGGCATCGAAACGCGCTTGCTGGATGGACTCTTCTTCACGATCGCCCGCCAGACAGCGCGGCTCGGACCACCCCCCCGCCGCCTGACGCTTGCTGCTCATCAGCAAGGTGCTGGTCCAGGGTTGATGCGGCTTCTGCCATTCAATCCAGGCCAGACGCTGCCCATCCGGGCTCATGGTGGGCGATGCGTAAAAATCCGCGCCTCTGGCCAATACCAGGCGCTTGCCGTTGGCAACGTCGATACTGACCAGTTGGTGGACGTCTTTGTCTTCCTCTACGGCCAGAATCTGCCCATTGGCGAACACCAGATCACCGTAGCGTTTTTTGCCGGTGGTGATGGCTTCAGGCAGGCCTTGCTCTTCGAACTCGTCCCAGATCAGGGGCTGTTTATAGAGCTGCTGATCGCTTTCGTTGACGAACACCAGCGCATCTTCAGTCAGGCAGAACGACCCACCGCCGTACTCATAAACACGGCTGCGTACACTGAAGCCTTCCGGCGTGAGACACGTCTTGTTGTCCTCGAACCAGCGCCAGATGCGGCTCGCGCCATCCTCAGGCCGGTATTCATTCCAGAACAAGCCCAGCGGGCTGACCGCCAGCTCCGCGAAGTCGACTCCGGCGGCGACCGCCTGGGCTGCTGTGAACGTGTCAGGATTTGGCGATGAGGCGCGAGTTTCTGTCATTGCGAAAGGCCAGCTGCTCAATGGTTTGGGTAGCATATTCGGCTTCTTTTCGAGCCTGCACAATCATCCCGTGATGAGGCGATTTACTGCACACCGGATCGGCATTGGCGGCATCGCCGGTGAGCATGAATGCCTGGCAACGACAGCCGCCGAAATCCTTCTCTTTTTCGTCGCATGAGCGGCACGGTTCGGGCATCCAGTCGTAACCGCGGAAGCGGTTGAAACCAAATGAGTCGTACCAGATGTGCTGCATCGTGTGGTCACGCACGTTGGGAAACTGCACCGGCATCTGCCGCGCGCCGTGGCAGGGCAACGCCGTGCCGTCCGGGGTCACGGTCAGAAAGATGCTGCCCCAGCCGTTCATGCAGGCTTTCGGACGTTCTTCGTAATAGTCCGGGGTCACGAAGATCAACTTGCACGGATGATTCTCGGCAGCCAGTTTGTCGCGGTATTCGTTGGTGACCCGCTCGGCGCGAACCAACTGATCCTTGGTGGGCAGCAAGCCCTGGCGGTTCAGGTGCGCCCAGCCGTAGAACTGACACGTCGCCAGCTCGACGAAATCCGCTTCGAGGGCGATACACAGTTCGATGATTTTATCGATCTTGTCGATGTTGTGCCGGTGGGTCACGAAGTTAAGCACCATCGGGTAGCCGTGCTTCTTGACCGCACGGGCCATCTCCAGCTTCTGCGCGAAGGCTTTTTTCGAGCCGGCGAGCATGTTGTTCACCTGCTCGTCACTGGCCTGGAAGCTGATCTGAATGTGATCGAGCCCAGCTTCCTTGAAATCGATGATCTTCTGTTCGGTCAGACCAATGCCAGACGTAATCAGGTTGGTGTAATAGCCGAGCCGACGCGCCTCGCCGATCAGTTCGGCCAGGTCCTGGCGCACCAGCGGTTCGCCGCCGGAGAAACCGATCTGCGCCGCACCCATTTGCCGCGCTTCGGCCATGACCTTGAACCACTGTTCGGTGGTCAGTTCCTGGCCCTGTTTGGCGAAGTCCAGAGGATTGGAGCAATACGGGCATTGCAGCGGGCAGCGATAGGTCAGCTCGGCGAGCAGCCACAACGGCAGGCCCACTTCGGGCTTGGGCGGAATCTTGATGGCTGAAGCGATCAGTGTCGAATCAGGCAAGTTCGATCCAGTGTTCGCCACGGGCGACCTCCATGAATTGCTCGACGTCGGTGCCGAGCTCGGGGAAACCTGGGAACTGCTCGTTCAGTGCATCAATGATCGCGGCCACGCTACGTTTGCCATCGATCAGGCCGCCAATGGCACTGGCGCTTTCATTGAGTTTGATCATGCCTTCCGGGTAGAGCAGCACATGGCCGTTCTGCGCGGGTTCGAACTGGTAACGATAGCCTCGACGCCAGCTCGGGACTTGTTGTCTATCGAAGCTCATAGGGCGATCCCCTTATGCCAGACCCGTTGGTCGGTCACGCTGTGATAAGGCGGGCGGTTCAGCTCGTAGGCCATGCTCATGGCGTCCAGCATGCTCCACAAAATGTCGAGTTTGAACTGCAGGATTTCCAGCATGCGCTGCTGGCCTTCGTACGTGGTGTAGTGCTGCAGGGTAATCGTCAGGCCGTGTTCTACATCGCGACGCGCCTGGCCCAGCCGGGTACGGAAATACTCGTAGCCAGCCGGATCGATCCACGGGTAATGCTGCGGCCAGCTGTCCAGCCGGGACTGGTGGATCTGCGGGGCGAACAGCTCGGTCAGCGAGCTGCTGGCGGCTTCCTGCCAGTTGGCACGGCGAGCGAAGTTGACATAAGCGTCTACGGCGAAGCGCACGCCGGGCAGGACCAATTCCTGGGAGCGAAGCTGATCAGGGTCCAGACCAACGGCTTGTCCCAGGCGCAGCCAGGCTTCAATACCGCCGTCCTCACCGGGTGCCCCGTCGTGATCCAGCAGGCGCTGAATCCACTCACGACGAATCTCGCGATCAGGGCAGTTGGCCAGAATGGCTGCGTCCTTGAGCGGGATGTTCACCTGGTAATAGAAGCGGTTGGCGACCCAGCCCTGAATCTGTTCGCGGGTGGCACGGCCTTCATACATCGCCACGTGGTACGGGTGATGGATGTGGTAATACGCACCTTTGGCCCGCAAGGCCTGTTCGAATTCAGCGGGGGACAGCGGCGTTGCTTCGCTCATTTAGACTCCCTCAAAAAACTAACTTTGTTGGAGCGAGGCTTGCCCGCGAAGAGGCCGGTACATTCGACACACCTTTTGCGTCTAAGCCATCGTATTCGCGGGCAAGCCACGCTCCAACGGATTTGGTGTTATTCCGCTGTTTACAACTCAATACTCATCCCATCAAACGCCACTTCGACATTGCGGCGAGCAAGCTCTGCGCGCTCAGGCGAATCTTCGTCGAGGATCGGGTTGGTGTTATTGATGTGGATAAGCACTTTGCGCTGCTTTGGCAGGCGCTCAAGCACTTCGAGCATGCCGCCGGGGCCGTTCTGGGCCAGGTGACCCATTTCCGTACCGGTTCGTGTGCCAACGCCGCGACGCTGCATTTCATCGTCGTCCCACATCGTGCCGTCCACCAAAAGGCAATCGGCAGCGACCATTTTCTCCATCAGCGCGTCATCGACTTTGCCCAGCCCTGGTGCGTAGAACAGCTTGCCGCCGGTCTTCAGGTCTTCAACCATCAAGCCGATGTTGTCGCCAGGGTGCGGATCGAAACGATGTGGCGAATAAGGCGGCGCGGCGCTCCGCAGCGGGAATGGCGTGAAGCGCAGGTTCGGGCAGGCAGGAATCACAAAGCTGCCTTCGAGTTCGATCCTGTTCCAGACCAGGCCGCCGTTCCAGTGTTTGAGCATGTTGAACAGCGGAAAGCCGGTGCTCAGGTCTTCGTGAACCATATCGGTACACCAGACCTGATGCGGGCAGCCTTCGCGCAGGCTGAGCAAGCCGGTAGTGTGATCGATCTGGCTGTCCATGAGAATGACCGCGCTGATCCCGGTATCGCGCAGGGCGCGACCTGGTTGCATAGGGCCAAAACCGGCCAGCTGCGCGCGGATGTCCGGAGAAGCGTTGCACAGTACCCAGTTAACGCCATCATCGGACAGCGCGATGGACGATTGAGTCCGGGCATGGGCCCGCAGGCTACCGTCGCGGAAACCAGCGCAGTTCACGCAATTGCAGTTCCACTGTGGGAAGCCGCCGCCAGCAGCGGAACCTAGAATCTGGATGTACATGTCAGCTCCATGGGCGAGGCATGAAAAACTTCAAGAAAAAAGACGACTTATCAATAAAAAAAGCCCCGGCGAACCGAGGCTTTGCACCGCGTTGTAATCAACGGCTTGCGAAGTACATGGTGACTTCGAAACCGATACGCAGATCAGTGTAAGCAGGTTTAGTCCACATAAGAGACTCCTTCTGGGTGATTGCAGCGGTGGGTGGTAAATCGTTAGTACACCTGCGAAGGCATACGTTCGATGGTTAGGAAGCTATGTTACTTAATTTAACAAATTCTGGCTGTCGGATTCGTGAACAAAGCTTTTGCAGCTTTGGTAACGATCAAGCTGCGTGCCAAGGGTTTTGCGGGCTGTTTGTCAGGCAGAGCCAGCCGCCCACTGCTTTTTGAAGGCTAGCAGCGGCTTGCAACAAAGTGTGCCTGTCGAGGTTTCGTAATGTTTCATGCAGTGCGGACAGGAACTGTTCGTCACGGCCAGCCAGATGCGCTTGCCAACGCAGTTCGGCTGCTTGCGCGGTCTCCATGGCATCGACATCCAGCTGCGTAATCAGCGTTGCCGCTTGAGCGGCTACATCGGCGTCGTTTACCCGTTCGGGTAGTTCATCCAGAAACCTTTCGATATGCCCGACCAGTTGTGGCACAGAAGCGTTAGGCGACTGGACGCCGAAGAGTATCCCCGTTCGTCCGGCAATCTGTCGCAAGCCGCTGAAAACTGCATAACCCAGTTGCAGCTCAACCCTGAGCCGTTGATAGAACGGAGCTTGTGCAAGGTGCGCGAGTAGCCGCCACGCCGCTTCGTCGATAACGGAGGAAGAGGGTGCCGGACAAAACAGTAGCACTGCGCTTTCTGAGGACGTTGGTGCGCCCGCTTCCCAGTGCTTACCGTTTGCCAGTGCTGGCGCCCGCAGTGTTTGCTCGTCGCGTCGCCCTGGCGTATTGAGTAGCACGGTGTTCAGCATGGGGATCGTTTCTTGTGCAAAGCCTGACGTGAAGCTGATCCACTGCGTTGCTGACCAGAAGGTCTGAACATCGCTGGTCTCGTCAGCGGGCGTGGCGTTCAGATAGCAATCGGGCAGCGCTTTGAGCAACTGCCGGATTGGAATCAGGGCAGGTTCATCGCCCGTTTGTCTCAAGCGCCCCAGGGCTGCTTCGTCTGCAGCGTTCAGGTGTTGTAATGCCTGCTTGAGGATCTCGGGCATCGGTGCGTCGAGGCCGCTGAGCTTGAGTTGCCAGTAATCGCCGTACGCACTGAACTCAAGATTGACGCCTGCTTGCTTCGCATCCCGCGCCAGGGGCTTCAAGCTCTGATCAAACATCCGCCACAGCGTGGGTTGTGGGGACGGTAGATGCCAGCGCAGATAGAGCGCCCCATCGTAGCCGTTACTCGGTACGGTCAGGAATGGGTTGGGTTTCGGGAATTGCCAGTGGATTTCTGAAGGCTGTGTGTTCGGTTGAATCTGGTCCAGCAATGCGATCAGCGCTGTGCAGCCTTGCTCGGACAAGCCTTGCGGCTGATTGCGGGCGTGGTGGTGGGCCAGTTCCAGTGGGCCGCTGATATCCAGTTGTCGTTGCTGAAGGCGGTTGTAGTCGTCGCGTAAGGTTGGCCAATGGGTTTTGAAGTTTTGTGTCAGTGCCGACGTCATGCGAGCAAGGTGGAGCGCCACCCCGGTCACTCCTACAGGTAAATTGCGCTTCCCTGTAGGAGTGAGCTTGCTCGCGATGGAGATTTGACTGGAAATGCTGGACTGAACCTTGATCAACAATTGACCAGCAAACTGATAAACCACTTCCGCCTTCAGCGCATCAACAACGCCTTGCGCCCGGCTGCCATTCAGGCAATGACACAGAAACGCAGCGGCCTCGTCTGCGCCCTCAGGCAAATCCTCACAGGCCAGAAGGAGTTGTTGATCGGCTCTCACGAGTATCCGATCCCCATCGTCAACCAGCCTCGGAGGGGCGGCTTGCGCGACCTTCATGCCGCTGGCCAGACCTGCGCCATAACTCGTCGCCAGCCGTTTTAGCTCCTCCAGCGACTGAGGCCCCGTCAGGCATAAGGTCATTTGCCCGGCCTGATAGAACCGCCGATAAAAATCCTGCAACGCCTGCTGAAACGCCGGACGCGGCACTGGCAAGCTGTAGCGGTTGCCTGCATGAAAGGCGCGTAGAGGATGGCGTGCTGAGATGCCTTCCAGCAGCTGTATTTGTTGGCGCGCGGTGGTGTCGCGAGACCAGGCGATGAACTCGGCATGCAGCACTTCGCGCTCGCGAAGTTGATCGGCCATGGTCATCCGCGGGTGAGCGAGCATGTCACACAGGCGTTCCAGGCCTTGAGCGAAGACCGGTTCTGGCAGTTCAAAAAAGAAATCAGTGGTCCGCTCACGGGTGCTGGCATTGAGTTGCCCGCCGTGACGCTGGACGAAGGCCATGAGCTTTTCGTCCCCGGCGAACCGCCCGGTGCCGAGGAAGAACAGATGCTCCAGAAAATGCGCCAAGCCAGGCCATGCAGCCGATACGTCATGACTCCCTGCCGCCACCCGCAACGAAGCAGCGCAGCGCTTGAGCCGTGGCGCATGGCACAGCACGACGTTCAGGCCGTTGGCGAGGCTCAGGTATTCGGTGGTGGGGGAGGCAGGCATGGGTATTCCGGATGACGTGATCGGGTCATGCTAGCGGAATTGCTCTTTCATGGCACCGCGCGATCTCGCGGCAAACAGACAAATCTGTGGGACCGGATTCATCCGGGAAGGCGGCAATCCTGGCGATGAAAATGTAGCGAATGTACTGGCCTCTTCCCGGATGAATCCGGTCCCACGAGGTGTGAGTTCAGATGGTTAGGCGCTGTTTGTAAAAGCGGCCTTTTAGCCTTCGCCCAACCCCACATACAGCTCCGGCCGTCGGTCATTGAAATAGGTATTGATCGACCGCGACTGCTCCATCACCTGTCGATCCAGCGTGCCCCAGATAAGCACTTCATCCTGTTGCGCCACAGCTAGCCGGCTACCGTCCGGGGCGCAGAGGCTGCTTAGCCCGCAGTAGTGGATATCTTCTTCACTGCCGCAGTAGTTGGCGTAAACCACGTAGCACTGATTCTCGTAAGCCCGTGCACGCACAGTCACTTCGGCGACAAAATCATAAGGCGCCATGTTGGCCGTCGGAACCAGAATCAACTCGGCACCTTCCAGAGCCAGGCGTCGGGTGTTCTCCGGAAACTCCACGTCGTAACAGATCAGAAAGCCCAGCCGCCAGCCGTCCAGCTCGACAATCGGGAAGCGGTCCTCGCCGGGGCTGAACATCGCCTTATCCAGTTCGCCGTAAAGATGCGTCTTGCGATAGTTACAGAGGGTTTTGCCGTGGCCGTCGATCAACTGCACTGAGTTGAAAATCACGTCCTCCTCGGCGCGTTCCGGGTAGCCGTAGAGAATTGCGATGCCGTAACCCTTGGCTATCGCGGCGATATCACCCGCCGCAAAGCCATCACTGGGCTGCGCCAATGCGCGTGCCGCCTCTGCACCAATGTTGTAGCCCGTGAGGAACATCTCCGGGCACACCAGTAGCTGCGCCCCAATGGCCGCCGCCTCCCGCGCCTGGTCATCCAGGCGTTGCAGATTGCCACCGATATCCAGTGGCAGTGGCGGGCATTGGTAAACGGCGATGCGCATGGTCGAGCCTCTTGTTCAGTCGGCGAGAGCGATGGGGCCAATTTCGTGGAACACATCGCCGGGGCCTGGGTTATCGGCGTGGGTCTTGCCGCCGAAGTGGGTCATGATGCCCCACACTGCATTCAGTGAGGTCTGTACGGCGCCTTCAACCCATGCGGGCGTCCATGACACGTCGTCACCGGCGATGAACATGCCGCGCTGTTCCACGGGCATGTCCTGCTGCATGAAGTGCGCATACATGCGCTGGTTGTAACGGTAATGCCCCGGCAAGGCGCCTTTGAAGGCTCCGAGGAAATGCGGGTCCGCTTCCCATGACACGGTAATCGGGTCGCCGATGATCCGCGCTGCGATGTCGACTTTAGGGTAGATCTTTTTCAGCGCGTCGAGTGCCAGTTTGACCCGCTTGTCGATAGGCTGCGGCAACATCTTCAGCGCATCGCTCATCCACGAGTAGGACAGACAGATCACGCCGGGCTTGTCGTCACCGTTATCAAACAGATAAGTGCCACGGGTCAGACGGTCCGTGAGGGTCATGCTCATCAGGTCGCGGCCGGTTTCCGGATCTTTGTCTTTCCAGAATGGACGGTCGACCATCACGAAGGTTTTCGACGATTGCATGTAGCGTGTACGGTCCAGTGCCATCCACATCTTCTGTGAGAACAACGATTCTTCACATTCGATCTGAGTGGTCAGCAACCAGCTCTGGCAGGTGGTCAAAACAGCAGCGTAGTGGCGTGTATCGCCCCAGTTATCAGTGACGGCCAGAAGACCGTCTTCGGCGCGTGCAATACGTTTCACCCCGGTTCGCGGTGCGCCGTGATGCAAAGACGCGAGGCTGGTGCCTTCGGGCCAGTGGGCGCAGCGCTCCGGTACATGCCGCCAGATGCCCAGCGGCACTTGCTCGACCCCGCCGACGATAAGGTGTTGGTGGTCGTCGCAGTTGGTCATGACCACGCGGAAGATTTCCAGCATCGAGTTGGGGAAATCAGAATCCCAGCCGCCGGTGCCGAAGCCGACCTGGCCGAAGACTTCGCGGTGGTAGAACGACAGTTTGGCGAATGCTTTTGAGGTGGCGACGAAGTCATAGAACGTGCGGTCGTCCCACAGCGGAACCAGGGTGTTCCAGAGCTCTTTCAGGCGCGGCACATCGCGGTCGCGAATGGCTTGCTGAATGTCTTTGAAGCCGGAACCCTCTTCTAGCGCATCCGCCCAGGCGTCAGCCACTTCCTGAAACATCGCGGGCAAGTCAGAGAGTTTCTGCGCGTAGTAAGTAACGCCTTCGAGATCGATAACGGTACTGCCCGAGGCGGCCGTCAGGGGGTTGGGGAACGGCTTTGATTCCAGGCCAAGCTTATCGACGTAGTGGTAAAAGGCGGTTGAAGACACCGGAAAGCGCATGCCCCCCAGCTCCGCGATGATGCCTTCAGTACCCTCGAAGGCTTGGGAGCGCAAACGGCCGCCCATTTTCGACGCTTCGTAAACCACGGGTTTCAGGCCCAGTTTCATCAGCTCATAGGCCGCCACCAATCCGGCGATCCCCGCGCCAACGATCGCCACTTCCTGACCGTGATTTTCTGCGGGGATACTGCCCAGCCCGGCGGGATGCTCGATCCAGTCGTCAAAAGCGAAAGGGAAATCCGGGCCGAAGATAGTGATCGGCTTCTTGCCGTCTGCGGGGTGGCGATTGTTTTTCATGACTGACCTGGCTGGCACGCGAAAGGGACAGTCTAGACAGGAGCTGAGACGTAAATAAGACGCAAAGTGTCGTCGTTATGCAGTGGTTTTGTGCGATGTGACGAAATTAGTGATCATTTAGACGGTTTTCTATATTTGCCCACGCCGTTTTAGATTGAAACGCATTTCTGTAGGAGCTGCCGAAGGCTGCGATGGCGGAATGTCAGGATAAATGCATCGCAGCCTTCGGCAGCTCCTACAGGGGCACGTTGTTCTAAACAGGCTGACCGCGATCAATCTTGCTACTGAGGATGATCGACGTCGTGGTCTTCTCGACACCATCAACGCTGCCGATCAGGTCCAGCAACTGGTCCAGTTGCTCAGGTGAATCAGTGCGTAGCCAGGCCACATAATCAAATTCACCACTAACCGCGCATAGCTGTTGAACCTGGGCCAGACTGCTCAGGCGGCGCAGCACCTCCTTGCCCGAACGCGGTTGCACGGTGATGCCGACATAAGCCTGCAAACCGCCATCGACCACGCGCTGACTCAGCCGCACGCCGTATCCGGTGATGACCTTCGTGCTTTCCAGCCTGGCCAGTCTGGATGTCACGGTCGTGCGGGCTATGCCCAACTGCCGGGCCAGCATCGCCACGCTTTCACGAGCATTGAGCTGCAAGGCCGCAATCAATTGGCGGTCAATTTCATCAAGAACTGGCTGGCGCGTCGTGGACAAGAGCATCTCCTTCAAGGCAGCAGGCATATTACCTGTGGTGGCTGCCAATGGGGTGCGGAGAGCTGAAACGATGTAAGAAGAATGATTCTGGTGCGCGCTGAAGGCGCCTTTACTGCACTGCACGGTCTTTGTAGGAGCTGCCGAAGGCTGCGATGGCGTCGTGTCAGGAAAAATGCTTCGCAGCCTTCGGCAGCTCCTACAGGGAATGCATTTCAAATTAAAAGAACTGCATTTTTATAAGCGATGCTTCTGCAGGCTATCCCTCTATCGTCGGCAATTGCTGCTCAATGACCCCCAGCCAACCCATTCCGGGATAGGTCTCGAATCCGGGAGTCATGGAGTAGCCCTGGATGAGATTGTTCGGCAGGATGGTGTAACCGCTAGCCTGGCCAGTCTTGACCTGCAAATCGACGTTTTGCCCCAAGTGGCTTTGCGCGTCGGAGCTGGCGATGACTTTGTGGCTGGCATCGACCAGCATCACCCGGCTGCGCGAGCGCTCTTCGTCACTCAAGCGTACGCCGTTGATGATCGAGTCCGCCTGGTTTTTCCAGTCGAAGAAAATTCCGATAACACCAATCACCGGCGTCTGCTTGCCAGCCTTGCTGCGCACAGCGGCACTGAATGCACAGGTCTGTGAGCCGGTGAGCAGTGGCTCAACTGCCACTTCGCCCGCGAAATACTGATCGCCGGATGAATGTCGTACCGCCTGTTTGAACCACGCCGCTTCAGCCACATTTGAGCCGATAACCTTGCCAAACGTGTCCGGCCGACCCGAGGCAATGACGCGCCCTTTGGTGTCTGCGACCCAGATGTCCAGATAAACGGTGTAACTGTCGAGAATGATCCCCAGACGCTCGCTTGCGTGAGCACTGGTTTCCGGCGTCGTCGCCGTCAGCGCATCGACCAGCGAGGCATCGGTCGCCCACCAGCGAACATCGCAGGTGCGCTCGTAAAGGTTGCGGTCGATGATCTCAATCATGTTCAGCGAAAGATCGGCCAGCCGCTGACCGCGTACGTCGAAGCACATGCCGCGACCCAGATCGGTCAGCTCATTGACCGACGCTTGCAGATCCTGAGTCAGGCCGCTCGCGATTTTAGAGATCCGTTCGGAGATGTCTTTGACTTCTTCCGCCACCACCGAAAACCCCAGCCCCGCCTTACCCGCATGCGCCGCTTCAATCAGCGCGTTTATCGCCAAAAGTCGAGTTTGCCGAGTGATCATTTGGATATCGCTGACACCTCGATTCGCTAACGCTTCCACTTCACGGGACAGAGTGACGATCCGTTCGGGTTCGATCATTTTCGTGTACTTCAAAGAGTGATTAGGCGGCAGCCTTCACATAAAAAATGTGCAAAAAAAGTATAGAAAAAGGGGCTGGTAATTGCCCCTTTGGAGTTCGGGAAGTCTGTACTTCCTCTTTGTTTTATCGCTGATATCAACTTGCTTTCACGCAAGCTAGCGCAGTTTTGGAGATCTGTCATCTGCCTGGCTGATGGAGCCAAAATCTTGTCTTTTATGTCGTTTTTGAAAGTGTTTTTGGTCGCGATCAGGATGATTTTTGTAGATGAAGCTATCTGCGCTGTGTGACAGCGCGATGACGAACAAGTGTTGGGGATTCGAAAGACGAAGCAACCAGTCAAGTGGCTGCTCCGTGCTTAAATTCTCCAGCGCCTGGCTGTCTTCGCCAGACGCTGTTGCAAGCCGTCGATGTTGCTCGCAAGTTGCAGCATCAACAGGTGGTAGCCGGTCAATTGCACAGGTATCGGATAACCCAGGTCCGGCAGGCTGGTTTCCGACGTGCGTTGCAGGCGTTCGGTGGCCCCGGTTTGTAGCGCGCGAGCCATGCCGATCAACTGGCGGCGGGTTTGACGAAACTCGGTATCCAGACGTGCACGCCATTCCGGGCCAGCCGCCTGGTCAAGATCGTCCGGACGGATATTGGCGAGGATCTCCAGTGTGCTCAGGCACATACGGAAGTGCCCTTGAATGGCATCAAGTTCGACCATGGAAATTCGCACTTCCTTGGACACGGATGGCAGCAGCGAGCGCAGCTGCAGCATTGTTCCGTTGAGCCGCGCCACCAACTTCAAGTGCTCATCGGCGGTAACTGGCTGGCCGTGGATGATGCGGCTGTACACCTTGGCGCAGTCACGCAAGCCGCTGGCCAGGTTATAGCGCCAGGAGAACACCGCATACAGTGGCAGGGCGAAAGAGAACGCCAACGCCAGTGCGATACCGATAAGAATGTCGACTGTGCGCCACAAGCCGTCGCTGATCGGGTTGTAGCCATGGCCTGCGACGATGAACAACGTAATGGCTGACAGCAGTGCGGTGTACCCACCCTTGCCGATCGCGTGGTACGCAAAGAATCCGCACATCACGGACATCATTGCGTAGGTCAGCAATGGCATCTCCAGATAGCCCTGCTGCACGACGACCAGCAATCCGAGTCCTGCCCCAATCAACGTTCCGTAGGCACGCTCGACAGACTTTTTGCGGATGTTGCCGTGATGCTGCAGGCCGCCAATCACAATCAACATCGTCACCGAGGCCCACTCGCCGTGAGGCAGATTTAGCCCCGTGGTCAACAGAATCGTCACCAGTAGCCCGACTGCGATCCGCGCCGCATGAATCAGGCGTGCGTGGCGATAGCGGCGATAAGGATCCAGTAGGGGGCGCAAAACGCGACGCAACCAGAAAGGCAAACGGAGAGAGCGGGAATTCGTCATGCGTTTAAAGACCGCGCGGTTTTGGAATCGATCCCGGAGGAGACGCGGGATGGCGTCAGTAAGCCACAGTCGCGATGAAATGTTTCATCACATGTGAGGTGTTGCGCATGAATTTTTTTAAGCGTAGCTTGCTCGTCTATCACATGTGATGTCCTGGAAGGCGCTCGGATGGCTCGAAAAACTTCAACCGACTACATGCGTGAAATGCGTGCACGGCTGACGGCGGCCGGGTACGTCAAAAGAGAGCTGTATGTACTTCCTGAAAACGCTGAAGTCTTGAGAAACGTCGAAAAAGTGTTACGCCAGCCCTATTTGGGGAACCGCATCAAACTGGAGGAATTCATGAGCGAAAATACCAACTGGACCATCGACACGCTGCACTCGGCGCTCGCTGAACTGGACGTGGTAAAGAGTAATGAAGTCGAGTTGACGCTGGTCCAGGGGGCCGAGCCAAGCTTGAGCGTGACGATGAACAACTTCGGCGGCCTGCCGATCATCATTGCAATTGCCGGCGACCAGATTCTGGTGGATTGCGTACTGGTGTATGCCTCCCAGGTAAAAGACGTCGCCGCATTCAACGACACCGTATTGCGCAGCCGGGACATCTTCCCGCTGTCGTCCATCGGTATCGAAACCATGCCGAACGGCGAGACCGTTTACAGCATGTTTGGCGCATTGAGCGCGGCTTCTTCACTGACCGTTATTGTCCAGGAAGTATTTACCCTGGCAGATAACGTAATCCGCGCCGCTGATGCCTACGAAGATTTTTTAACAGTTGACTCACAGTAATCGGGAGACAAATAAATGAGCCTTTGGAAGAAAATGGTTACCGCTATGCGTGGCGGCGCCTCCGAGGTCGGTGAGGCAATCGTCGACGCTCAAGCACTACGCATTCTGGATCAGGAAATCCGCGACGCCGATGCTTCGATGCTCGCCGCCCGCAACCAACTGATCCAGATCAAAGCCAAACACAAGCTGTCCGTACAGCGTGTGGATGAGCACGACAAGAACATCGCTAACTGGGAACAGAAAGCCATCGCCGCCATGAACAAGGGCGAAGAAGGTCTGGCTCTGGAGTGTGCGGAAAAGGTTTCTGAACTGACCGCACTGCGTGATCAGGAAAAAGCCGCAGCTGACCAGTTCGGCATTCAGGTCACCAAGCTGACGGCTCAAGTCACCAAGGCCGAAAGCCAGATCAAAGGCCTGCGTCAGCAAGCCGACATGGCCAAGGCGCGTGATAGCGTACAGAAAGCGCAAATCAACGCCGCAGCAGCCACTGGCGGTGCCAATGGTCGTCTGGAAACTGCAGTGGGATCTCTGGCGCGCATCAAGCAACGTCAGGATGAGCAAGATGCCAAGCTGGAAGCCGCAGAGGAACTCGCGGACGCCGCCAATGGTGGTGATCTGGAGCGTCGCCTGCAAGACGCCGGTATCGGTGCGAAAACCGGTGGCGCTGCTGACGTTCTGGCTCGTCTGAAAGCGCAGAGCCAAGGTGGTAACGCGGGTCAGTAACACCCTGAAAAAGGGGCAAGCGGAAAGCCGTTTCTCCCTTTTTTTGTTTGGTTGCTTTGGTTTGGTTTGAGCGGTGCCTACATGAATGTCGGAAGCGGACTACGCGTTATTCTTGGCCTTGCCGCTGTGATGATTGCAGTTCAGGTGATTAACTCGCTGACCGCAAACGGCCTGCTGAGCCATGGTCTGGTCCCCCGAACCTGGGCGGGGCTGCAAGGCATTATTTTTTCCCCGTTTCTGCACGGCTCCGTTCGTCATTTGCTGAGTAATCTTCTGCCCTTTATCGTGCTGAGCTGGCTGGTGGCGACTGAAGGCTTGCAGCGTTATGTCCGGGTGGTGTTGCTGGTAACGCTACTGGGCGGCCTGTTGGTCTGGATAGTGGGCCGGCCGACGATTCATGTCGGGGCCAGCGGGTTGATCTTTGGGTTGTGGGCTTATCTCTTGGCGCGCGCGTGGTTTCAGCGCAGTCTGATCAGCTTCGCCGTCGCACTGGTTACGTTGGTGGGTTACAGCGGATTGATCCTGGGCTTCATCCCCGTGCCGGGCGTCTCGGTTGAATCACACATCGCGGGCGCGCTTGCCGGTATTGTCGTGGCTTGGCTGATGCACGCAAAAGGGTTGGTTGAAAATCCGTCAGTGTGAGTAATTTTCGCGCTGAGCATCGCTTCGGCGCCCATGAAAGGAAACGCATTATGAGTTGGATCAAACGAGCTTTAGGCCTGGCACCGCCAAAGCCAGCCGCAGCAGTCGCGCCGTTAAATAGCGCGGCGCTGCTCACGCCGTTTGGCCTGGCAAGCGGCCGCATGCTGGATCTTGATGACTCGCTCAAGTTGCTGCTGGATGGGCATTCAGAACTGGTCGTACCCAATGAAGAGGTCGTCTGGTCCGTTGGTCACGTTGACCTTGGGCAGTCCATTCGCCTGGTGCGCTTCTACTTCGAAGATGAAGACTACTGGATGCAGGTCATGATGAACGGTCCTGCGGCAGAAGACGTTCAGGACGTTATCCTGTTCGGCTACAGCAGCGTCGTGACCATCAACAGCGAGTCGGAACTGAAGCGTCTGGTAGGCCCTGAATCAAAAATCGGTTTGCCGGTGTACGAGCATGACGGCTGGGAGTACGAGCGTCAGTGGGGCACCGAACAAGGTCAGACTGAACTGACCCCGATGACCGAAGAAGTAGCCAACCCGGAAGGCAGCTACCGTATCGAGCATTTGAGCATGTTGTACGCCCGCGATACGGGTTTGATTGATCGTCGCGAGTTTTTGCTGCTGTCGGTTGAAGAGGATGAAGAGGGCATCGTTTCTCTTACGACTTCGGTTGGCGTCACGCTGCAGTCCACTGACTTCACCGTCATCTAAAAGGAAGTAAAAATGCTTGATGCGCTTAGTTTGTCCCTCAGCTTTCAGTCGGTGCTGAGCTTCGTTATCTACATCATCGTGGCCGGTGGTTTGTTCGGTCTGTTCCAGATGGCCTACACCCGCCTGACCCCGCACAAAGAGTTCGTGCAGATTCGTGAAGGCAATGTTGCCGCAGCCGTAGCACTGGGCGGCGCATTGATTGGCTTCGCCCTGCCTGCCAGCAACGTAATTACTTACAGCATCAGCGTGCTGGACGTAGTGATCTGGGCGGTCATCGCAGCCGTTGTGCAATTGTTGGCGTTCACCGCAACCAACTTTGTTCTCAAGGACCTCTCGGCTCGCATCACCCGTGGCGAACTGGCCGCTGCCATTTACGCAGCCAGCGTCTCGATCAGTGTCGGCTTCCTCAATTCGGCCTGCATGACGCCGTCGACCTGATTGCCTGTGATCGAAAGGAGTATTCGATGAGACGTAGTTCTTTGAAGCTGGTTCTGGCCAGCACGTTGCCGCTGGCACTCAGTGCATGCGGCAAGTCCGATACCGTTGATGTCACCGCGCAACAGACGTTTCCGACGGTGCAAGCTTGCGTGGACCAGAAGGTTCCCGTCGATGTGTGCTCGGATGCCTACATGACTGCCTTGGCAGATCACCGTCGCATCGCGCCAACCTACGACAGTGCGGCTGCGTGTGAAGCAGACTTTGTTCCCGATTACTGTCAGCAGAACTCTGATGGCAAGTTCACTCCCAAGCTCGGCGGTTTCCAGTTGGAGCTTTCCGGTCAGTTGCCCAAAGAGCAGGTCGATGCGGCCAACGCTCAGGGGGGGCAGTCGGGTGGTTCAGGTTTTGCCAGCTCGGGCGTCAATGGCTTCCTGATGGGCATGTTGGTCAGCAACATGGTCAATAACATAGGTGGCGGCGGTCGCTACAACTCTCAGCCGGTTTATCAGGAGCGTGATTCGCGCGGCGGCTACCAGTCTTCGACGCTCTCCCGTCAAATCGAGCGCGGCAAGACCTTCGGCAATTCCACTCAGGCACGTACCAGTTCAACCGGTGCTTACACCAAGAGCACGCTGGGTCGTAACTCGTCAGTCTCGTCCTCGGTTTCCCGGGGGGGATTTGGCAGCCAGGCAACTGCTCGTAGTGGCTGGGGTGGTAAAAGCAGCGGTTTCGGCGGCTGACGGGAGCGCTAGCCATGAAAAAAATCAGTATCGAAGAGCGGCCGGACTGGCGTGAAACCGCCGAGCGTGAGGGATTCGATTTCCACACCATCGACGGCGAGCGCTACTGGGATGAGCGCGCTTACTATCAGTTCACCGAAGCTCAGATCACCCGCGATATCGAAGCTCCGACTCAGGAGCTTCATGCCATGTGTATGGACGCCGTTGAGCGAGTGGTGGAAAGCGAGGAGCTGTTGACCGAGCTGGCAATCCCGCCAGCGTTCTTCGATCTGGTACGGACCTCCTGGAAGGAGGGGCATCCACATTTGTACGGGCGCTTCGACTTCAGTTACGACGGCGTAAACCCGGCGAAGCTGCTGGAAGGCAACATGGATACGCCCACTTCTGCCTATGAGGCTGGAGCGTTCCAGCTCATCTGGCTGGAAGAGCAGATTGCCCGAGGCGTATTGCCTGCGCATGCCTCGCAGTTCAACTCGCTGGCGGAAGACCTGGTTAGAGCCTTCGCGGCTATCAGAGAGGGCGGGCCATTCTATTTCTCCTCGATGTCCGGTTCCGCCGAAGACCGGGGCACCACCGAATTCCTGCGCAAGATGGCCGAACACGTCGGCATTGAAACCCGGCACATCGATATCGAAGACATCGGCCTCAATTCTCAGGGCCGCTTCGTTGACCTCGAAGGCCGCTGGATCGAGCGTATTTTCAAACTGCATGCCTGGGAACACGTGTTCCACGAGCCTCATGGGCAGGCAGTCCCGCAGTGCGACACGCAATTCATCGAGCCTGCGTGGAAGTCCATCATCTCCAACAAAGGCATCCTGCCGTTGCTCTGGAAATTCAACGAAGGGCATCCGAATCTGCTGCCGACCTTCGTCGACAAAGACCCGCGAGCACCTGTCCCCAAAGGCTGGGTCCGCAAACCCTACTTCTCCCGCGAAGGTGCCAACATTGAAATCCGCACTCCGGGTGACGAAGTCATCTTTGAAGACGGCCCCTACAACGACGCGCCCTACATCCTGCAACAGTTCGCCCCGCTGCCGCGCTTTGGCGACAGCTACACGCTCATCGGTTCATGGGTCGTGGGCGACCTGGCTTCAGGGATTGGGATTCGGGAAGACGATAGCTTGATCACCAAGGACAGCAGCCGGTTCTTGCCGCATGTTGTGGTGGATTGAGGCTACGGAACTGCAAGCGCGGCATACCTGTGGGGGCGAATTCATTCGCGAATGCGGCATCACAGGCGACAGATCTTTATCGGATGCAACGCTCCCTTCGCGAATAAATTCGCACAGGATTTTTAGCTGTGCCTGACTTCAGCTTTTTCCCGGCAACCCAATGGCGCGCCCTATGTAGTGCGGCGCAGGTAAGTCCTGTTGGCTCGCGACCATTGCTGCCAGCTCGCCTAGAACAGCCTCACTGAACGGCGCTGAACGCGGCCCGGCTGCCAGATCAACATGCAAGAGCATCTGCTCGCTGGCCGATAGCGGCTCATCAATGCCTGCCTTGTGAAGACTGTGATAGAGGTGCACGCGCTTTTTGTCATGACCGACTATCTGCGTTTGCACTTCTACTTGTTCATCCAGCTTCACTTCATTCAGATAGTTGATGTGGCACTCCAGGGTGAACAGCGAATGACCGCTGGCATCCCGGTTGTCGCTGGTGAGTCCGATCCGATCCATGAAGGCATCGGTGGCGTAACTGAAAATCAGCAGATAAAACGCGTCGCGCAGATGGCCGTTGTAGTCGACCCAGTCGGCGAGGATGGGGGTTTTGTAGGTGATGAGTGCGGGCATTTCGTGTTCCTTGACCTGTAGG
Source organism: Pseudomonas viridiflava (assembly GCF_900602065.1). Lineage (GTDB taxonomy): Bacteria > Pseudomonadota > Gammaproteobacteria > Pseudomonadales > Pseudomonadaceae > Aquipseudomonas. Next base: position 30,672 of record NZ_UWFN01000181.1, read on the forward strand.
TGCTGCCGAAGGCTGCGAAAGTGGTGTATCAGGGAAACCTTTTCGCAGCCTTCGGCAGCTCCTACAGGACTTAACGTGTGGGGAGGGGAGCTAATCGCTAAACGCCATCCCGTGCTTTTCTTTGGTCGTGCGCACGGCTTCCATTACCGCCAGCAAACAGTCATCGCGATAACGCTCCAGCGCAGCGATGCTGTGGTTACCCAGCTGATCCCGGGTTCCATCGACCACATCGTCAATCAGCTTGTCAGTCAGTTCCGGCGCCGGGAGATAAGTCCAGGGCAGCTTAAGTGCTGGGCCGAACTGGTTCATGAAGTGCCGCATTCCGGCATCGCCACCGGCCAGCGTATAGGTCAGGAAGGTGCCCATGAATGACCAGCGAAGCCCGGCACCAAAGCGGATCGCATCATCGATTTCTCCGGTTGTAGCGACGCCGTCGTTGACCAGGTGTAGCGCTTCGCGCCACAACGCCTCCAGCAAACGGTCTGCGATGAATCCGGGGACTTCCTTGCGTACGTGCAAGGGACGCATGCCCAAAGATTCGTAGACGTTAATGGCGGCCTGAATGGCCTCGGGTGCAGTGTGCTTGCCGCCCACCACTTCTACCAAGGGCAGGAGATACACAGGGTTGAATGGATGCCCCACCACGCAGCGCTCGGGATGTGTCGCGCTTTCGTAGAACTCGCTCGGCAACAGGCCGGATGTGCTGGAGCCGATCAGCGCATCCGGCTTGGCCGCGGCGCTAATCTTTGCGTGAAGCTCGAGTTTCAGGTCAAGCCGTTCAGGAGCGCTTTCCTGGATGAAGTCAGCATCGCGCACGCACTCTTCGATGGTCGTGACGAATCGCAGACGATCCTGAGCGGCACCGGGCTTCAGGCCTTGTTGCTCCAGCGCCGGCCAGGCATTGGCGACCCGCTGGCGTAACGCGGCCTCCGCACCCGGAGCCGGATCCCAAGCGACAACGTCCAGCCCGTGGGCCAGTGCACGGGTAACCCAGCCGCTGCCGATGACACCGCTGCCCAGTGCAGCGAAGGTTTTTATGTGGGTGATGAAGGTCATATTGTTTTCCTGGCGGGTCGAGAGTCGGACCTGTAGGAGCGAATTCATTCACGAAGGCGTAGCGTCAGGCACTGATGATGTTAAATGTGCCGACGTCTTCGCGGATAAATCCGCTCCCACAAGGGATCACGGTAATTTTTGGATTCAACCGCGCTTGGTCAGCCCCATCTTCACTCGACCTTCCGCGGGGGTGAGCACCCGGGCACCCAGTCGGGTGAGGATTTCACTGGCACGCTCGACCAGTGCTCCATTGCTGGCCAGCACACCGCGATCCAGCCAGATGTTGTCCTCCAGGCCGACCCGCACATTCCCGCCGAGCAGCACGGCTTGCGCGGCCATAGGCATCTGCATGCGACCGATGCCGAAACCTGCCCACACCGCATCGGCAGGCAGGTTATCGACCATGGCTTTCATCGTCGTGGTATCTGCCGGTGCGCCCCAAGGGATACCGAGGCATAGCTGGAACAACGGGTTGTCCAGCAGGCCTTCTTTGATCATCTGCTTGGCAAGCCATAGGTGCCCGGTGTCGAAAATCTCCAGCTCCGCCTTCACGCCCAACTCCTGAATACGTTTGGCGCCTGCGCGCAGTTGCGCCGGGGTCGAGACATAAATCGTGTCGCCATCGCCAAAATTGAGCGTGCCACAATCCAGTGTGCAGATTTCCGGCAGCAACTCTTCGACGTGAGCAAGGCGGGTGAGCGGCCCGACCAGATCAGTATTAGGGCCGAACTCCATGGGACGCTCGCCCGGGCCGATCTCAAGGTCGCCACCCATGCCAGCGGTGAGGTTGACGATGATGTCTATGTCCGCCTCGCGAATCCGCTCCATCACTTCGCGATAAAGCGCTACGTCGCGGCTGAACTTGCCGGTCTGCGGATCTCTAACGTGACAGTGCACAACCGTCGCGCCAGCTTTGGCTGCTTCAACGGCGGCGTCGGCGATCTGTTTGGGCGTGATGGGTACCAGGTGGCTTTTCCCGGTCGTGTCGCCCGCGCCGGTCAATGCGCAGGTGATGATGACGTCGTGGTTCATGAGGGAGGGTTCCTTACAGGCTTGCTTCGCTTTTGATAATGCAAAGCTACGCAGCCATGGCCTCGCGAAAACGCACAGCGGCGACCAGCACTTGCACGGTAGCGACATGGTCTATTGCTGTGTTCGCGCAACCGGCGTATTTCAAAAGAGCCATAGCTTGCGGTGATGCGGGGAGCGCAAATGAATGAGCTCCTCAAGGTTGTCTGTTCATCGCATGATCGTCTGGTCTCAGCGATTCATCCTGTTTGCTCACTCCTTACTCAACAGAAGCGATTGCATGCCCCACGACTTCTACTTCCTGCTCATGCCCGGCTTCTCCGTGATGGGATTCGTATCGGCGGTAGAACCGCTGCGGGTGGCTAACCGGTTTGGCGGTGAGCTGTATCGCTGGCATGTGTTGAGTGTTGATGGCGGTGCGGTCATTGGCAGCAATGGCATGTCGGTCAACGCCGACGCCGCGCTGGAGCCGCTGAAGAAAGGCGCAACGTTATGGGTGGTGGCGGGGTTCGAGCCTTTGAGATCTTGCACGCCGAAAATAGAGCATTGGCTACGACGGCTGGACAGCGAGGGCGTGACGCTGGGCGCTATCGACTCAGGCAGTTTTGTTCTGGCTCAGGCTGGTTTGCTGGATAACTATAGGCTGACCATGCACTGGGAAGCCATCGACGCTTTCAAGGAAACATGGCCCGGGTTACAGGTGACTCAGGAGCTATTCGAGATTGATCGGCGGCGCATCACCTGTGCCGGTGGGACTGCGTCCATCGACATGATGCTCGACCTGATCGGACAGGCCCACGGCCCGGAGTTGGCGATCAAGGTGTCCGAGCAGTTTGTGCTGAGCCGCATCCGCCCGCGCAAAGATCACCAGCGCATGCAGATCGCCACGCGTTTTGGCATCAGCAACAAGAAGCTGGTACAGGTGATCGGTGAAATGGAACAGCATACGGAGCCGCCCTTGAGCACCCTGGAATTGGCTGAAGGTATTCAGGTGACACGCCGTCAACTGGAGCGGCTGTTTCGTCTGCACCTCAATGACACGCCGAGTAATTTCTACCTCGGTTTGCGTCTCGACAAGGCTCGCCAGTTGCTACGTCAGAGCGACATGAGCGTGCTGGAAGTGAGCATCGCCTGTGGTTTTGAATCGCCTTCGTATTTCACACGCAGTTATCGTGCGCGTTTCAGCCACTGCCCGCGGGAGGACCGGCGAGGTTAAGAGGCGCTGCCTGGCTTGCGACGTCCATCGCGGGCAAGCCCGGCTCCCACAGGCTGCGCGGAACTTGTGGGAGCAGAGCTTGCTCGCGATAAGAACACTGCGGTTTGCAGTCATACCGAGTCATCGTTCATCGCGGGCATGCCTCGCGCTCATCAAACAACATTCAAATTACTGGATTGAAATGCACTGTCGGTAGGAGCTGCCGAAGGCTGCGAAGCATTTATCCTGACAGACCGAGATCGCAGCCTGCGGCAGCTCCTGCAGGTGTGATCCAGTATTGGCCGCACTGCGTATTTTGGTTAAACCGACGATACCTCGCTCGTACCAGTGATTCCGCCTTCACTCGAAGGGGGTGCGGTCACGATGGATTTCAAGTCAACCTGACTTGTGAGCAGCTTGTTGATATCCGGCTTCGGGCGCTTGAGTTCTGGACTGTTTGCAGTCGCACGTTCGATCTGTTCGCCGCAGGCCAGCAGGTGAGCGTCTGCACGGAACGCGCCCACCACTTGCAGACCAAACGGCATGCCCACATGGTCAACACCGCAAGGCAGCGACAGCGCCGGGTTGGTTGCCAGCGTGACGACATAGGTCAGGGCCAGCCAGCGGTAGTAATTCTCCAGTTGCTTGCCGTTGATGCTTTTCAGGTAAAGGTCGTTCCAGGGGAAAGGGGAGACCGGCGTCGTAGGCGACAGGATCAGGTCGTAGTCTTCGAACAGCGCCTGGAAGCGGCGATAGATACGGGTTTGTTCAGTGGCGGCCCAGGCGCAGTCTTCGAGAGTCATGCGCATGCCCATTTCGTAGTTGGCACGCGGGTTTTCGCCCAGTGAGTTCGGGTCACGCAGATAGGCGTCACGCGTTCCGGCTACGAAACTCTCGGCGCGCAGTACGTCAAAGCAGCGATCCGTTTCGCCCAGTTCCATTTGCACTTCCTCGCAACTGCGAAACAACGGTCGTAGCGCGGCGATTTTGCGACGGAACACCTGACGAATATCGTCATCGACATCGCAGCAACCGAAGTCTTCTGTGTAGCCAACCCGCAAGGTGCCGAGATCCACGTCAGGCAGGGCGCTGAATAGGGTTTTATCGACTTCATAACTCAAGGGTTCGCTGACATGAAACCCGGCCGTTGCCTGCAGTTGCAACAGGGTATCGGCCACCGTGCGCCCCATGGGGCCGACCACGGAGATGGGCGTCCAGCCCAACAGGCGTCGCTCGCTGGGTACCAGACCGGGAGAAGGGCGTAAGCCCACAACGCCGCATTTAGCTGCCGGGATGCGCAGTGAACCGCCGGTGTCGGAACCGCTGCACAAGGGCAGCATGTCAGTGGCCAGCGCCGCCGCCGAGCCACCGGAAGAACCGCCTGCGTTCAGAGCGGGGTTGAATGGGTTGCCCGTTGCGCCCCAAACGTCATTACGCGTGTTGGCGCCTGCGCCCATTTCCGGCACGTTGGTCTTGCCAGTGACAATGGCTCCGGCCGCGCGCAGTCTTGCAACCAGCGTGTTGTCTTTGGCCGGAACATTATTGCGGTAGAGCGGTGATCCGTAGGTGGTTAGCAGCCCGGCGGTGGCTTCCAGATCCTTGATGCCGATGGGCAGACCATGCAGCAAGCCCAGTGGTTGGCCCGACAGCACCGCTTGCTCCGCATCACGAGCCTGTTGCCGGGCCTGATCAAAGCATGTAGCAGTGACCGCATTGACGTAAGGATTGACCCGCTCGATGCGCTCGATGCACGCGTCCATCAATTCCACAGGGGAAATCTGTTTGCTGCCGATCAGGCGGCGCAACTCAACGGCGGTTTTTTCGACGAGTTCATCAGGACGGTGCATTCGAGATACCTGGCAACAGTGATTGTTGCCTCGAATCTAGAGCAGTCCGAGGCTTGCCACAATTTCAAGTTTTCGAATGTTTTATTGCTGTTTTGGCATGGGTTGTTGGTTCGGCGCGAGACTGCTGTAGGAGCTGCCGGAGGCTGCGAAAGCATTTCTTCTGGTGCACCGAGATCGCTGCTTTCGGCCGCTCTTACAAAACCCTGCACTGAATACGGATCACGAAGCCTTTTGGTCCCGAACCATCAACAACCGGGACGCTTCGTTATAGTCCGCCTGGAACGCAGGGCTGCCGATCCACTCGATGGCCGTCTCTTCGTCCTCGTCAAAGAACATCGCGCGGTAGGTGATCAACAGGCCCATCATGAAGTCGGTGGCTTGCTCTTCGTCCTCTTCCGCAATGACCAATGCCAGCACCGGGTACTGCAGGAATACGGCGCACATTGCCAACTGGCTGATGGCCTGAGCGGCTTTCATGGTCTGGAACAGGTCGTCGAAGTCGGCCGGGTCGAAACCGTTTTCCACGATGTCCTTGAAGTCGAACGTGCTCAGATCAAGTTCGACATCATCGAAGGGTTGGTCAACCAGCGGCGAAGCGAAGACTGGGTGCACCACTTTTTTGCCGGGCTTTTGCGAGCGATTTTGCTTGGCCTTGGCTTTCGCCCGTTGAGCGCGTTTTTGCTGCTTGTCTGGCGAAGCCACCGGTGAATTTCCTGATCTTGAAGTTGAGTTACCGAGACGAGCCTGACGCTGCCCGCATCACAAATAGCGCGTCCACTTTACTGCGACAGTCGCCGCAGTGGAACCCGTGCAGTTGCTGGTGCACGGTGGATCGCCCTTGTCAGGTGTCTGGCCAGGCACATAGCTATCGGGTAGGTCGCTCAGATCAATCAGGGTTGAACCGCCCCACGCATTGGCGGGAGTAGCTCCCTGAGAGGCTGCGGTGACATAGCCGTGAACGGTGCTGCTGCCCTCGGTGAGGAAAACGTCCCCGGCCACGATGCTTCCGTAAACAACGCTTGAGGCGCCCAGCGTGATGGCGCCTCCGGAAAACACACCGTTGGTAAAACTGCCGTCCAGATAACCAACGTTGCCCAACGAATTGGATATCAGCTTGGCGCCGGACGTGTCGCAGAAGTTGGTCGGGTACATGCCTGCGAAGTCGTTGGTTGAGTCCTTCAAAAATTTATTGGTGCAGATGACTTTGTAACCAGCGTAGTTCAGCGCATACAGGACGTGGGCACCACTGGTGGTGATGTTGCCGGTAGCCACCACGGTGTTGTAGTACTCGCCGTTGCTCATCTGCACGTTGCCCTTGAACCACAGCGCGCCGGGTGCCAGGTTTTTGCCTGAGACAGTCCACGTGCCATTCGCGTAACTGATGCATCCGTTGTATGTCGACTGGCCCTGGCACAGGGTGCGAGTGGCTGAGCCGGGGGTCGCAGGTTGTGTGCAGTTGTTCGAGCTGTCGACGGTTTTACACAGGAAGTCGTTGTAGCCCCGGCCGTTCTGTTGAGGGTAATTACCCAGGTAGTAAATTCCGTTGGTCAGCCCGTTGATGTTCTGGATGGTGACCTGCCTTTTGCCGTTCACATACTCGAAAACATAGTTAGAGGCGTCTTTGTAATCGTATGCGTCAACCTTGGCGGTGTCCTCGACCTTCGCTGTCAGTGGCGTAAACAGCGTCACCGTTACACTGGTTGGGGCAACCACTGCGGTCGTGTTCGGGCAGTTACTGACGCTTTTGGCTTTGATGGTGCCTTGAGGAAACCAGTACGGACTGGGGCACGTAACGTTAGCTTTGCTATTGATGCGGTTGATGCTCGGCCAGCTACTGACAGTCACATCGCCAACCGCGTTGGACTCTGTGATTGTGCCATTGCTGATGGCAATGGTCTTGCCAGCATTCAGGGTGCCCAGCGTCCCGCCCGTTGACGTGGTGATCTTGCCGAGCGCATTGGCCATGCCTACCGAACCGTTGCTGATCGATATATCGCTATTGGTGTAAAGCACGCCTTGAGAACCACCACTGGCCAAAGTGATGTTGCCAAGTGCTGATCCCTTCTGAGTACTTGCCGAACCGTTGAGCGTGAGCGTGCCATTGGCGAACAACTCGTCAACCTGAATACCGCCACCGATGACAATATCGCCGCTGGCCTGCAAGGACTGTAAGCCCGTGACAGAGCCGCTCAGGTTGGCGTCGCCCCTGACTGATATCTTCGCACTGGGGTTGCCCTTGAAGGTAATCGAGCCTGTCAGGTTGAGCGGTTTGCCTATCGTGATAATGTCCGACTGGCCCCCTTTTCCGGGGGGGCCGCTGCCTGCGCCTGCGGACGAAGGTAGTTTGACGTTATAGAAAACCTGCAACGTCGCGGTCGCACCCGCTGCGCCGTTACTGCCTGCTGCCGATGAGATATTGAAGCCGATAAAGCCGGTCGCTTTGACGTAAGGCTCTGAAACGCTAATCGTCAGCCCGTTGATATTGCTCGCCAGGTTGCCGGTGAGCGCGACCAGGCGATCTTCAGGCTGTGTCTGGCTGGCGATATCCAGCAAGTAGAGGCGCACCAGCTCCACACCTTCCCAGGCTCTGGACTCGGCCGGAACCGCCGCATGGCTGGCCATCTGTTGGTCTTGAGCGCTGCGGATGCCATACACCATACCCATGGCCGTTACGGTCATCGCCATGCCGGTGAGCAGCATGACAAGTGTGGTCGCCATGCCCCGTTGGCGTGCTCTGGAGTTGAGGCCAGCGTTGGGCATCATGAGGCGCTCGGTTTTTCAAGGTTGGGCAGGCAGGTGGTGCTTTTGCTTTTGACGTAAGCAGGCTGAGGCTCGCTGCTGTTGATGTCTATCGTGCTCGTGCTGGCGGTCATCATGACTTGCAGACGATTGGCGGTCGCGTCGGCAGTTTTCCCAAAGGGCCAGCAGGGTGCGTAGAACACCGAGAAAAATGCTGCGGGTTGATTCGTTTCAATCAGCGCAATACTGGTCCACGTCGTGGTGCCCCACTGCGATACCAGCGAGCAGTTAGTGGCGCCTTGCAGGCGCAGAAGGCTGCCTGTTTCCTTGCCGCTATCTTTCTTCATCAGCAATCCAGAGCACATCGCGCTACCGGTTGCGGTGGGCTTGTAGGTCCAGATCATGGCATTGCCCGTTGTGGGAGCCGTCGACGTGGCTGCATTAAACGCACGAGGTGTCCCGGTCAGCGTGCCATTGTTGAGGGTTGCATCGGTAAGCAAAATGATCTGCACAGGGTTGGCATCAACCCGAAAACCCGCATTCAACAACTCACGCTGCGCCGTCAGTACAGCGGCGGCAATCTGGCCGTCTTGCCGGGAGTCCTGGATGGACTGCACGGACACGCCGATCAGGTTTTTGTACAGCGAGAGCAGCGCCAGAATGCTGATCATCGACAGGCTTACGCCCACCAGCAGGCTGACCAGGTTGAAACCGCGCTGGGTATGTTTCATGTCTCGTCGCCGACGCGAATCACGCCGCCGAACAGCGCGCTGTCAGAGGTGCGGGTTGTGAGCACCACGGTGCCTAACGAAGTACCGCCCGTGACTGTGCGTCCGCCGATGGTTACGGCTGATGCGGCCGTGCAGGCGACATCCAGATTGATGGCGTTGGTTTGTGTTGGCAGCGTAATGGTTGCCAGCGAGGCGTTGGTGCACAAAGCTTTGCCATTTAGCGCGAGCAGATTGCGCATCTGGCTGACGGTGGCGTTTTGCAGCTTCATGTCGCGCTGAGTGTTGGTTGCTCGCGATGACGCGTAGCTGATGCCCAAACCTATGATCGACATGAGGACAATGCCGATCAGTGATTCCATGAGTATGTCGCCGCGTTCCTTGCGTCCGTTACCGCTAAATGATCGGGACATTGAAGGTGCTCTCGCTGCCTGCCGTAACGTCGATGCTGGCGGTGGTGCAGGCATTGCCGCCCACGACTGGCAAACCGCGACTATTGAAGGCCACGCAGGAAACATCCGAGCCGCCCACCTTCACGCCGACAGAGGCAGGCAGTTGTGCGGTCCAGAGCGGTGTTGCGCTGGAGGCGCAGTCCACGCTGGTGGCCATTTTGAACAGCTTCAGCGTCTGGCCTGAGCGGCACAGGGCGGCGGCGGCCACATCATCACGGGCGCCTTCCGGGTTACGCAGGGCGGTGGCTTTGGCGCGGCTGATGCCTTGCTTCAGTACCCCGGCAGCCTCGCGCTGCTTGGCGCTATCGCTCCACGCTTTGGTGAAGGGCGCGCCAATCGCCAGCAAGATGCCGAAAATAGCGATGGTGATCATCAACTCGATCAGCGTAAAACCCTTGGTGCGCATCACAGCCACGCGCCGTTGTAAGGGCTGCAACTGGCCACCGCACGGATATTGTCTTGAGTCAGGGTGATACTGCAGCCGTTGACCTTACCGCTGTTGCCCAAGGCTTCCAGCTTGTAGGTGGAGTTGGTCGACGTCACGATCTTGTAGGTGAACGAATCGGACTGGCTTGGCTGCCAGGCTGCCGCCGTGCAGCCGGTGCTGCCTGTGGTCGCCACACATTTTGTGTCTGCGGTGGTGCTGGACGTCGTGGTTCCGTAAACCAGTTGGCGCTGGAAGCGGTTTTCCATCACCAGGCTCAATGCAGCCAGATCAGCCTGAGCCGATTTGATTTTGCTCTTGGTGACGTAGCTGTCGTAGGCGGGGAATGCGATGCCAGCCAGGATGCCGACAATGGCTACGGTGATGAGCAACTCGATCAGCGTAAAACCAGAAGACTTGCTCGCGCCTGAAGCACGCATACGAAAACCGCCAAGGGGAACTAAAGTATTAATGCGATATTACTATGCCATACCACCTGCCGTGAACTGGCGTGGATCAATGGCTGGGCGGATCCGATGACCGGTCGTCGATTGTTTTGCGACACCGGCCAGACGCACCCGGGACTGAGTCGTTTACTGGGGACGAATATCCAGGCTGCGTATGCTGCTCAGGCGCTAAGGCGGTGCTGGATTTTCTGCTTGATTGCGTCAGTATCCTGAATCGTTGCGACTACATCATTCGCAGTGTTGAGCAGTCGACGCTTATCGGATTTGGGGATTTCCTCAATATTGGAGCAGATCACCATCGAATCAAAGCGGTGCCCGGTTTTTGCAAATGCTGGAGGATGATTGTCGCGAGCAGAGGGGGGAGAATTTCTGTCAGGGGAGTCCGTTTTTCATGAACGGAATTTCCAGTAAGTGCATAGCCGTTTCGCGATTTGATTCAGGAGCGATCCCGATAAAAAAAGTATTCAGTGATACGTTGGGCTACTGTTACTCGCGAAAAATTCACTGACGCAAATCTTCAAGGATTGAAATGAAAGTCACATCGCTTGTGTTGTTCGCCTTTGTTTTGCTCTGCGGTTGCACCACGCCGCTCACCTCCGACATGTCCAGCCCGTCGATTGCAGAAACCAAAACGGTGGTGTTCGGCGGCAAGACGTTCGTCCTGAAATTCCAGAAGCCGGGCTTGTGGGAGTATTTCCCGCCAGAGGAAAGCATGGATACCTGGAATGAAATGGTGGACTTTACCGTCGTCCCTCGCGAGATGAACGGCTTCAAACCCCTCGACATCGGCAAGCGCGCCATCCAGCTTCATCAGCAGGAAAACCCGAACATGCCGGCAGTCCTGCTGACCGACAATAGAACAGGGATCGATTACGCGATGATGTTTTATCCAAAATCATTGCGTAAAGACGGGCAATTCTCGGAGATCAGCTATTTCAAGTATTACAGGGATGGCACCACCGGCCAGACCATCATCTTTCACTTTGCCAGGAATATTCCAAAGCCGAGCAACCCCTCTGACAGCGCAGCAGAGATGGGCCAGGAGATACCACCGCTGATGGAAGCATTCCCGCTTTACCGGCCGTAATGCTACTGAGCGGGCAGCACGAATCGATTCGAAGACAACAAGGGCCTTATAAATTGCCGTTGTGATATGAGTAGATGTTTAGAGCGAACTGGCCTGCTTGAAACCGGCAGCGCTTGCAGGTCGTGGCAGAAAACTGCAGCCATAAAAAAACCCGCACTAGGCGGGTTTCTTTATTTTTCAGGTGATGCTTGCACCACCTGAAATCAATTAGTGGTGCCCAGAGACGGAATCGAACCGCCGACACGGGGATTTTCAATCCCCTGCTCTACCGACTGAGCTATCTGGGCAACGGGGCGCATTAGACGTGTTTTTCAGGGGGTCGTCAAGCATGTTTTTAAAAAAATCTGAATTATTACCGTTGCTTACGACCCGCACTGCTTGAAACGCTTTATTTCTCGGGGGGAACGTAACCTTCCGCCTGAGCGTATTCCTCACCGGACAGGAACTTGTCCATCTGGGTCTGGAGGAATTTGCGATCTTCGGCATTCATCATGTTCAGACGCTTTTCGTTGATCAGCAGGGTCTGGTGTTTCTGCCAGTCGGCCCAAGCTTTCTGTGAGACGTGATTGAAGATGTCTTCACCTTTGGCGCCTGGGTATGGGGCGCGTTCCAGGCCTGGCAATTCTTCTTTGTACTTGCGGCACATTACGGTGCGGGTCATGACGACTCTCCTGCATTCAATACGTCGGCTGCGCGTTTCAGCAGCTTCTTCACCGGGGCGGCAAGGCCCAGGCGCGGCGGGGTGGCGAGGTTATACCAGAGCCAGTCGGCCTCGGCCACGTGATGAGCAGACTCCTCGACCCGGACCAGCCAGGGTTCGATGCTCAGTTGAAAGTGACTGAAGGTATGGATCAGTCCCGGCAGTTCCTGATGTTGACCCAGCTCCAGCGAGTGTTGCACGGCCAGATGCTGAAGGTCCTCGAAGTCATCCAGCTCCGGCAAGCTCCACAAGCCGCCCCACAGGCCGCTAGACGGACGGCGATAAAGCAGAATTGCGCCATCACGGTTGGCAAGCATTGGCATGAGTGTGCGCTTTTGCGGGACTTCCTTGCGCGGCTTTGGGATTGGGTAGCGGGTTTCCAGGCCCAGCAGGTGCGCTTCGCAGCCAGATTCCAGCGGGCAGAGCAGGCAGCTTGGTTTACTGCGCGTGCATAGCGTTGCGCCCAGATCCATCATGGCCTGGGTGTAGTTGTTCACCCGGGCATGTGGCGTGAAGCGCTCTGCGGTGGCCCACAGCTGTTTGGCGACCTTCGGCTCGCCCGGGTAACCCTCCTGCGCCGTAAAACGCGCCAGAACGCGTTTTACGTTGCCGTCGAGGATCGGCGCGCGCAGGCCCATGCTCAGGCTGGCGATAGCCCCGGCAGTAGACAGGCCGATGCCGGGCAGCAAGATCAACTTTTCTACATCGCGAGGGAATTCACCGTCGTGATCGGCGACCACGATTTTTGCGGTTTTCTGCAGGTTGCGCGCTCGGGTGTAGTAGCCCAGGCCGGTCCACAGATGCAGCACTTCGTCTTCAGGCGCTTCGGCCAATGCCTGCACGGTGGGCAGCGCATCCATGAAACGGTCGAAGTAATTCAGGACGGTACTGACCTGGGTTTGCTGCAGCATGATTTCCGACACCCACACCCGGTACGGCGTGATGCCTTGCTGCCAGGGCAGATTGTGTCGCCCGTGGCGGTCGTACCAATCAAGCACAGCGCTGGAGAATTGCTCGGGTTGCATTGCTGATCCGGTTTTGATGTGGCTAATTTTTATCGGGGGGAACCTTGTAGGAGCTGCCGCAGGCTGCGATATCGGTCTGTCATGAGATCGCGATCGCAGCCTTCGGCAGCTCCTACAGAGGGATGTTTCTTTAGCGTTTGAACAGCCCGCGCAGGGCGTCTTTCAGTTCTGGGCTGACTTTATCGCCGAGCTTCTCTTCGATCTTCTCGCCGAGCTTGTCGCCCGCCATTTTCGCGGCTACCTGGCCGAGGCCTTCCTTGTCGAGACGGCACGCTTTGGCGCCCAGTTCCAGTGGGCCGCGGCACTGTACAGGCCACTCGATACCGACGTAGCGCGGGTTGACCTCGCAGGCAGGGTCGGGCATCTCGGTCTTGTCGCCTTCGATGATGACGCCGACGTGGTAGTTCATGCCCAGCACGCGCAGGTCCACATCACCATTGCCGTTGACGGTCAGGCCGGGTATTTGCACCTTGAGGTCCGGGTTGCTGGCGACACCATTGCGGAAGGTCAGATTGCCATTGAGCTGGCGGAACGGTGTGTCCTTGCCGCGAGGTTCGCCGCTGAGCGTCTTGCGGTTAAGAATCGAGATGCCCTGGCAAAGCTGCTGCTCAAGGTTGGCATTGACCAGCACGCCATTGTTGAGCATGAAACTGGCAGTGCCGTTCAGGCTGTCGATCAGGGCTTTTTCGCTGTTGCCCTTGCCAGTCAGATCGCTGTTCAGGGTCAGCAGGCCTTTGACGGGCGGGTTTTGATCCTGGCTTTGCAGGAAGCGCTCGACCGGCACCTTGTTGATGCGCGTCTGCACGCTCATCAGCGGAACATCCGGGCGCACATCAAGATTGCCTTTGACGTCGAAATTGCCGTTGTAAAGATCGCCACGCAGGCTGTCGACTTTGACTACGCCATCCAGCGCCTGGGTTTTCAACACGGCGTTCTGGATCTGCAGTTTCTCGACAGTCAACGCGCCGAAGCTGATGTCTGCGTCGACATCAAGTTTGCGCATGCGCTCCAGTGGCAGCAGTTTTTCGGTGCTCCAGGCGGCCTTGGTCGGTTGCTCCGGCAGAGGCGTGGTGCCTGCGCCTGCCACCGCGGCGGCTTCACTGTTTTGCACTTCAGATTTGCGTGCTGCACTCGCGCCTTTTTTCTCTTCGCTTTCGGCTGGGCGATAGCGATCGGCGTTGAAAGTGTCAGCCTTGAGTTGCAGGCGCAGCGCCTGTTTGGCGAAGTCTTCAACGGCTACACGGCCGGTGAAGGTGCTGTCGTCGACTTTCAGGTTGAGCTCATCAAGCACCACGCTGTTTGGCGTGCCGCTGATGCGAGTGATCATTTCCACTTTGCTCAGGCTGCCTTCGCTCATGGCCGGAAGTGGCTGGCCGACGCTGTCGAGGAACGTGCGCAGATCAAACGGTGCGATGGACACTGCGCCAGTGACCTGCGGTGTCTTGTCCAGATCGCGCGCGCGGAAGTCGCCAAGCGCGCGCAGCTGGTTGGCAGACAACTTCATGTTGGTCCATTCGGCGACATTCGCGGCCAGATCGACCAGCAATTGGCCTTGCGCTGCGAAGGTCACGGTCTTGCCCTGGAGTGGCTCACCCGACGCTTCACCGGACAAGCGCATGTCACCAAACTGATAACGCTTGAGTGCGCGGTCCAGGCGCAGCTGGCCGACCAGTTCGGTCTTGGCGCGCATGACCGGTTGGGTTGTACCCAGAAACGCTGTCAGTTTGATCGGGATATCAGCGCCTTCGTGAACAGCGCCGGTGCTCAGCTGGATACTCTCGGCCGTGAACGACTGGCCTTTGCGCGCATCGACGTAATCTACCCGTGCGTTGTTCACGGTCAGGCTGTCGATATCGAGCTTGATCGGCTGAGAGGGCTTGTCTGGTTTGGGCGCTGGAGTCTGTTCGCCTGCGGCTGGAGCCGGTGTCGCAGCCACGTCCGACGGAGCAGGCTTGCCGATGTCTTCCCAGTTGCCATGACCGTTTTCATCGCGGCTCAGGCTGAGGTTGAGGCCTTCGACCCGGACATCACTCATCTGTACTTCGCGACGCAGCAGCGGCAGTACGCGAACCGACAACCCCAGCATCTGCAGATCGGCAAAAGGTTTGGTCGGGTTGTTCAAGGTCGCAACGCTGGCTTCGTGCAGCTCCAGACCAAGCCACGGGAACAGGCTCCAGCCGATATCCCCGTTGAGGGTCAGTTCAACGTGCGCCTTGTCGCGCGCCAGTTGGCGAATCTCGTCTTTATAGTCGTTGGGATCAAACAGATGGGTCAGGGCGAAGCCGAGAGCCACGATGATCAGCAACAGCCCGAGAACAAAAAGTCCCAGGATTTTGCCGAACGCTTTCATGGGCGAGTCCTTGTAGTCGAACGTTTAAAATTTGCCCGCGAGTATAACCTCCTCACGCAGGTGCAGGGTTTTGGATGCCTCAAGCCTGGCCTCGTTCAGCATTTTCGGCTTGAAAGAGTACTAACGGCACCTGGAGTCTGGCCGCCAGAGCCTGGACTTCGGGAGGTTCGGCGGTTGCCAGCAAGCGTAGCTCGCAACCCGCCTGACGGGCTGATTTCTGCACTTCGCCGATCAGTTGCCCGGCAAAGCCTCTGCGGCGAGTCGGGTTGCGTACGCATAAATGCGATAGCTCCCAGACCTTCGCGTGACGTTGCACAAGAGCACAACCTAACAGTCGATCGTTTAGTCGGGCGGCAACGAAGGTGCCCTGCTCAAGGCCACTTTCGATCAGTTGCACAGCATCAGTAAAAGGCGGGAATAGCCAGGCGGGTGCATCACGGTAGATCTTCTGTAAATCCACCTGATCCTGATAAGTGGCCGACTGAAGAAACTCAACGACGATAGGCATGAAATGTCCTCTGGCGACGGGCGGCACCGGCGATTGTGCCCTAAATACAAGAGGCAAAGCGCTGACGTCAAAAAAAGTGATGTCAAAACGCCTTTTTTTAATTGACAGATGATAATCTCCCGCCGTTCGCTAATCCGGTGCGTCGATTTGTCACGTATTCGGGAACTCTGCCGATAAAACGGTCGTTGCCTACGCGCACGGAGGCTGTGGGTGGAACGTAGACACCTTGTGAGCTTCTTTTTCTGGGGATAAAACAATGAGTACAAGCACTGCGTTGGGCGGTTCACCCGCACAGCCTGCGTTCTTGTCCAAAGAACGCATCATCGCCAAGCCAGGTTTCAACCGCTGGCTGGTACCACCGGCAGCATTGGCTATTCACCTGTGCATCGGCATGGCGTATGGCTTCTCCGTGTTCTGGCTGCCGTTGTCCAAGGCAGTTGGCATCAAGGCTCCAGTAGCCTGTGCACCTGACATGAGCTTCTTCGCACAGATTTTCTCGTCTGCTTGCGACTGGCCCATCTCCATGCTGGGCTGGATCTACACCCTGTTCTTCATCTTCCTGGGTTGCTCGGCTGCCATCTGGGGTGGCTGGCTGGAACACGCAGGCCCGCGCAAGGCCGGTGTGGTATCGGCTCTGTGCTGGTGTGGCGGTCTGCTGATATCTGCGTTGGGGATTTATACCCACCAGATATGGCTGATGTGGGTCGGCTCCGGTGTGATCGGCGGTATCGGTCTCGGGCTCGGCTACATCTCGCCGGTCTCGACCCTGATCAAGTGGTTCCCGGACAAGCGCGGCATGGCTACCGGCATGGCGATCATGGGCTTCGGCGGCGGCGCGATGGTAGGTGCTCCACTGGCTGCAGCGCTGATGAACCATTTCGCTTCGCCTGAAGGCGTGGGCGTCTGGCAGAGCTTCGTGGTGATGGCGGTGATCTACTTCATCTTCATGATCGGTGGCGCACTGTCTTACCGCGTTCCGCCAACTGGCTGGAAACCGGAAGGCTGGACTGCTCCCGTCAAGAAAGCCAACAACGCGATGATCACCAACCGTCACGTACACGTGAACGTGGCCTGGAAAACACCGCAATTCCGTCTGGTATGGCTGGTGCTCTGCCTGAACGTTTCTGCCGGTATCGGTATTCTGGGTATGGCTTCGCCGCTGCTGCAGGAAGTCTTCGCCGGTAAGCTGCTGGGCCTCGACCTGGCGTTCAACCAGCTTGATGCTGCTCAGTTGGGCCAGATCGCCGCCATCGCTGCGGGCTTCACCGGCCTGTTGAGTCTGTTCAACATCGGTGGTCGCTTCTTCTGGGCTTCGTTCTCGGATTACCTGGGTCGCAAAAACACCTACTTCGTGTTCTTCGCCTTGGGCTTCCTGCTCTACGCGCTGGTACCAAGCCTGAGCCACATGGGCAGCGTTGCACTGTTCGTAGCCGCGTTCTGCGTGATCCTGTCGATGTACGGCGGTGGTTTCGCAACCGTTCCGGCCTACCTGGCTGACCTGTTCGGTACGCAAATGGTTGGCGCGATCCACGGTCGTCTGCTGACTGCCTGGGCTGCGGCGGGCATCCTCGGTCCGGTTCTGGTCAACTACCTGCGTGAATATCAGCTGAGCCACGGCGTTGCCCGTGCCGATGCTTACGATATGACCCTGTACATCCTGGCCGGTCTGCTGGTGCTGGGCTTCATCTGCAACCTGCTGGTTCGTCCGGTGGCTGACAAGTACTTCATGACTGATGAAGAACTGGCTGTCGAGCAATCCTACGGTATGGACAAAGGCGCGGATCACACCACCGTTCTTGAGTGGAAAGCCGATCCGGGCAGCAAGCCACTGGCTATCGCCGCCTGGCTGGCAGTAGGCATCCCACTGGCGTGGGGCGTCTGGATCACTCTGCAGAAGACTGCGGTGTTGTTCCACTAAGTACGCTGTAGAGGCTAGCAACCCAAGCCTCATGTTGGAACGCTGTGTTGTGGGAGCCGGGCTTGCCCGCGATAAGGTCGACGCGATTCACTTTAGATCGCGTCCAGCCTTATCGCGGGCAAGCACCGCTCCCACATTGGCCCGAGTCTGCGGTGCGATCCCCGAGTAAAAACCGATTTATTTGCACCAAAAAGCAGCATCCTTCCGTAATTCGTCGTCTTCTCTCTTTCCCTTCTTCTGTTTGCTTCATGCCAGCCGGTTCTGGGCCTATAATGCTCGCCTTTTTCGCCCAATGATTTTGCGGAGCTGGTGATGGCCGAACGTAAGGCGTACGTCGAGCGTAATACTCTGGAAACCCAGATCAACGCTTCGATCAACCTGGATGGCACCGGAAAGGCCCGATTCGATATCGGCGTGCCTTTTCTTGAGCACATGCTCGACCAGATCGCCCGTCACGGGCTGATCGATCTGGATATCAACTGTAAAGGCGACCTTGAGATCGACGATCACCATACGGTGGAAGATGTCGGTATCACTCTGGGTCAGGCTTTCAGCAAAGCTATCGGCGACAAGAAAGGCATCCGTCGTTATGGCCATGCCTACGTGCCGCTGGATGAAGCGCTGTCACGCGTAGTCATCGACTTCTCGGGTCGTCCAGGCCTGCAAATGCATGTGCCGTACACCCGCGCTGTTGTGGGCGGCTTTGACGTGGACTTGTTCCAGGAGTTTTTCCAGGGCTTCGTCAACCACGCCAATGTGACCTTGCACATCGACAACCTACGTGGCACCAACACTCACCACCAGATCGAAACCGTCTTCAAGGCCTTCGGTCGCGCACTGCGCATGGCGGTTGAGCTGGATGATCGTATGGCCGGGCAAATGCCTTCGACCAAGGGTGTGCTCTGATGCAGACAGTCGCGGTCATCGATTACGGCATGGGCAACCTGCACTCGGTTGCCAAGGCGCTTGAGCACGTTGGCGCTGGCCGGGTGCACATCACCAGCGACGCCAATGTGATTCGTGAAGCCGACCGCGTGGTGTTTCCTGGCGTGGGTGCGATTCGTGACTGCATGGCTGAAATTCGCCGCCTTGAGTTTGATTCGCTGGTGCGTGAAGTCAGCCAGGATCGCCCGTTTCTCGGTATTTGCGTCGGCATGCAAGCCTTGCTCGACAGCAGTGAAGAGAATGGCGGCGTGGATTGCATCGGCATGTTCCCCGGCCAGGTGAAGTTCTTCGGCAAGGATCTGCATGAAGACGGCGCGCATTTGAAGGTGCCGCACATGGGCTGGAACGAAGTTGCGCAGGCAGTGGATCACCCGCTGTGGCACAGCATTCCGGACATGGCGCGTTTTTACTTCGTGCACAGCTTCTACATTGATGCGGCCAATCAGCGTCAGGTTGTGGGGCGCGGTCACTACGGCGTCGACTTCGCCGCAGCGCTGGCTGACGGTTCGCGCTTTGCCGTGCAGTTCCACCCGGAGAAGAGTCATACCCATGGCCTGCAGTTGCTGCAGAACTTCGCCGCATGGGATGGTCGCTGGTAATCGTTATGGCCAAAGGTAAAAACAAGCCGCCGATCCTGACGCTGAGTGCCGAGCACGAGCAGCAGGCCATCGACAAGCTCAAGCGGCTGTTCTCTCAACGCTTCGAACTGGACCTGGGTTCGTTCGAAGTCGCCGAGGTGCTTGAGTTCTTTACCAGCGAGATTGCCCCGCATTATTACAATCGAGCGATTTTCGATGTTCAGCAGCACCTCAAAGAGAGGTTCGAGAGCATCGAGAGTGACCTTTGGGCGCTCGAGAAGAATTGAATAGAAGCAGCTTCAAGCGACAAGCCTCAAGCTGCAAGAATTGTCGGGTACGCATGCTTGCAGCTTATGGCTTGCAGCTTGTGGCTCTTTTGACGAAGGAAAAAGCATGCTGATCATCCCCGCTATCGATCTTAAAGACGGTGCCTGTGTGCGTCTGCGCCAAGGCCGGATGGAAGATTCCACTGTGTTCTCCGATGACCCGGTTGCCATGGCTGCCAAATGGGTTGATGGCGGTTGCCGCCGTCTCCATCTGGTCGACCTGAATGGTGCCTTTGAAGGCCAGCCGGTCAACGGTGACGTGGTTACCGCCATCGCCAAGCGCTATCCGACACTGCCGATCCAGATTGGCGGTGGTATCCGCTCGCTGGAAACCATCGAGCACTACGTGAAAGCGGGCGTCAGCTACGTGATCATCGGCACCAAGGCTGTCAAAGAGCCTGAATTTGTTGCTGAAGCGTGCCGTGCGTTCCCTGGCAAAGTGATCGTTGGTCTGGATGCAAAAGACGGTTTTGTGGCGACTGATGGCTGGGCTGAAGTCAGCACTGTGCAGGTCATTGATCTGGCCAAGCGTTTCGAAGCTGACGGTGTCTCTGCCATCGTTTATACCGACATCGCCAAAGACGGCATGATGCAGGGCTGCAATATTCCGTTCACGGCTGCGCTGGCTGCTGCGACGCGGATCCCTGTGATTGCTTCCGGTGGTATCCACAACCTGGGCGATATCCGTGCGTTGCTGGACGCCAAGGCTCCGGGGATCATCGGTGCAATCACCGGCCGTGCGATCTACGAAGGCACGCTGGATGTGGCTGAAGCTCAGGCGCTGTGTGACAGCTACCAGCGCTAAACCGCTTCTGACTTCCTGATACCTCGCTGTATGGCATTGACGCAGAACCTGTGGGAGCGAATTTATTCGCGAAAGCGGTGTGTCAGCCCCTGATTTATTTTCAGGCCTGGCCACTTCGCGAATAAATTCGCTCCCACGGAGATACACGTCCGGTTCGAGCAGTTGTGTGTTGTTCGATGGTTATCTGTTTCGGAGATTAAGCCCATGGCCCTGGCCAAACGCATCATCCCTTGCCTGGACGTCGACAACGGTCGTGTGGTCAAGGGCGTCAAGTTCGAGAACATCCGTGACGCTGGCGATCCGGTTGAAATTGCGCGTCTGTACGATGAGCAGGGCGCTGACGAAATCACCTTTCTGGACATCACCGCCAGTGTCGATGGCCGAGATACCACGTTGCATACCGTCGAACGCATGGCCAGCCAGGTGTTTATCCCGCTGACTGTGGGCGGTGGCGTGCGTACCGTGCAGGACATCCGCAATCTGCTTAACGCGGGTGCCGACAAGGTATCGATCAACACGGCTGCGGTGTTCAACCCTGAGTTCGTCGCCGAAGCCGCTCAGCATTTTGGTTCGCAGTGCATCGTGGTCGCCATCGACGCCAAGAAAGTCTCGCTACCGGGTGAAACCCCGCGTTGGGAAATCTTCACCCATGGCGGCCGCAAGCCAACGGGGCTGGACGCTGTGTTGTGGGCCAAGAAGATGGAAGATCTCGGTGCCGGTGAGATTCTGCTGACCAGCATGGATCAGGACGGCATGAAGAACGGCTTTGATCTGGGCGTAACCCGCGCAATCAGTGACGCGCTGGGGATTCCGGTGATTGCCTCGGGCGGCGTTGGCAACCTTCAACACCTGGCTGACGGTGTGATTGAAGGCCACGCCAGTGCTGTATTGGCAGCGAGCATTTTCCACTTCGGTGAATACACCGTACCGGAAGCCAAGGCCTACATGGCCGCGCGCGGGATTGTGGTTCGCTGAGATTCGCGTCCTCACTCTGTAGGCGCTGTCGAGCCCCGCGAGGCTGCGATAGCGGTGTACCTGATACGACGCGCTATCGCAGCCTCGCGGGGCTCGACAGCTCCTACGGTTCAAGTTGTGCTTAAGCTTTATCGGCGCTCTGTTGGCAATGCGCCATGTCTGCTGGACAAGCGCTTTTGAGCGCTGCACTCTGTCTGCCTTCAGCGTATGGAGAGCGCCAATGTTCAAATCCCGTTTTATTGCCCTTACGGCCTTTAGCGCTTTGCTCATTAGTGCCACCGAGG
This sequence comes from Pseudomonas viridiflava, assembly GCF_900602065.1. Taxonomy (GTDB): domain Bacteria; phylum Pseudomonadota; class Gammaproteobacteria; order Pseudomonadales; family Pseudomonadaceae; genus Aquipseudomonas. The sequence goes on from NZ_UWFN01000181.1 coordinate 52,110, forward strand.
CTGCAATGGCCGACGACGCCATCGAGGCGCCGGGACGCGATTCCATTGTGCTGATGACCGAAAACCTGCCGCCCTACAACATGGCGATAGACGGCAAGAATTTCGCTCAGGAAAGTAACATTGAAGGCGTCGCTGCCGAAGTGGTGCGTGAGACCTTCAAGCGCGCCGGGATTGGTTACAGCATGACGTTGCGCTTTCCTTGGGAACGCATCTACAAGCTTGCTCTGGAAAAGCCCGGCTACGCGGTGTTTTCCACTGCGCGTTTGCCCGAGCGGGAAAACCTCTTCAAATGGGTTGGGCCAGTGGGTTCCTATGACTGGATCATGTTGGCCAAGGCCGACAGTCCAATCAAGCTGACCAGTCTGGAGCAGGCCAAGGCTTACCGTATTGGTGCATACAAAGGTGACGCCATCGGTGAACGGTTGCTGGCCCAAGGGCTGAACCCGATCCTGCTGCTGCGCGATCAGGACAATGCCAAAAAACTGGTCAACGGGCAGATCGACCTGTGGGCGGCGGGCGATCCGACCGGACCTTATCTGGCCAGAATTGAAGGCGTGACCGGTCTCAAGACCGTGTTGCGTTTCCATCATGCTGACCTGTATCTGGCCTTGAACAAGGCCACGCCCGATGAAGTGGTGAACAAGCTGCAGGCGTCACTGGACCAGCTGCGTGCGGAAGGCGTTGTGGATAAGATTCTGTCCCGATATCGCTGATACCCAGACCAGGTCCGTCCTTCAGGTTCTCAGCCCGCTTCAGGGTTCACCCTCTCCAACACATCCTCGCGAATGGCTGATGGTTGACCCGCATGGTCATAAGCGATGGTGCAGACTTTCGCCGGCAGCTGGTGAGGCCGCAAGATGAGCCTGCGCCACGCCCCCCTGTAACCTGTAGCGTCACTGCAGTCCGTGGAACTGACTGGCCCGACCTTGAGGGTCTGTTTACTGACCTGTTGTGTGTCGAAGTGCCATGTGATCACGTACGAGTCCGCCCGACGACTGATCTGAACCTGCGCTGGACTGGCCGGGCCTGCTGCTTGAAGCTCGGTGGCCAATGTCAGCGCGTTGCGCATCAGGCCGATAGAGGGGCGCTCGTCTGCTGAGTCGACACCTAGAATGCACAGCATATGTAAGCCAGTCTGCGGCCCTATTCGAGCATTGATCCTGACGTTTTCGGCCGTAATTGCCGGACTGTAGTCGCGCGGGTTTTCGCATTGAATGGCCTGGCGCACGGTTTTATAGCGATAGAACGGTTTGTCGATGGCAAAGGCCATATCCCAATCGGGGTAAATCTCTTTTCCCTCTGGGCTGAGCTTCACCTTGGTGTGGTATTTGGCGATGCCGCTCGGTTCGACTGAGAAGGTTGGAAACAGTGGGCATATTTCGGGGTCGGTCTGGAACTGGCCGGCCACGAAGCATTGGCGCAGGTAGCTGACGGGGTTGCCGAAGTTACCGCTCTGCCGGAGTGATGGCGTCTCATCCACCGGCACGACCGCTGCATTTTGGCCATTGCTGGACAGCGTCGTGGTGTTGAGCACCGCGACTATCTGGTTCGTCTCTCGAGTCAGCACCGGGCTACCGGAACTGCCCTGTTTGAGGTCCTGACACTGGTTTTTCACCGTATGACGCCACACCCATGGCTGTTCGATGAACTCATCAGATTGCTGCAAAGTGCAGGCGGCCATCCGTAAATAAGGACTTTCGAACCCCAATGGCGCACCGACGACGAGAATGTCCGCACCGGCTGCCGGCGTTTTCTGTGCGATGTGGAGAGGTTCAATCCCGGCTGCTATCAGCGAATCAAGCGAGGCGTGTAGCTCCACGATGGCAAGATCCACGCCTTGCATGCTGCTCCAGTTGACCCGCTTGAGAGGGTAGGGCTGTTGATGTTCCACCGTATCGGCGAAATAGTTAAACGTGATGGTCCCGGTCACGGGCAGATCAGTAATGATCACGCCGTTATCCTTTCGATACAGGCAATGGCCGCTGGTCAGCACATAGGCTGGGGTGGCGCTGGTGCTGTCGTCGGCTCGGGTGTCTATCAACGTCGCAGTGCAGGAGCTGCCGTCATCACTGCGAATCCGGCCGATGCTTTTCCAGTGATCGCTGTGAGCGTTCTGGTTGGTCAGGACTCTGGAAGGCGACAGGTTTTCCAGCCCGTCGCCGAAGTCTTTGGCATGCGCGCCAGCAGCCCAGAAGCACACGGCGAATGCACAACCTGTAAGCGCGGAGAATGTTGTTTTCATGGCTATCCTTGCATTGAAAACCCCGAAATGGGGAAGTCAGCGCATGTAGCCAGTAATGCGACGGGGGAGTGCGTTAACTATTGATCTGATGCATGGCAGCGTGTTTATCGCGAGCAAGCTCTGCTCCCACGGCATCGCGGCAACACTTGGAATAGCGCACAGCCTGCGGGAGATTCTATGTTTCTCTGCTGGCTCAACTCCCAGTGGGAGCGAATTTATTCGCGAAGGCGCCAGTACATCCGTAGCCTTTGTGTCGAATGAAATACCGCCTCGGTCGTTCCCATAGGTTGTGGGAGCTGAGCTTGCTCGCGATGACCACTGCACATCGCCTCGCGAACACGTTCAATCCCCCGGGTTTTGATGAACCCGATCCTTAGCGGTAAATCCCGTTCTTGCCGTGCCCTGCCATCGCCTGATTACCCCGCACACTGATCATCTGGCGCAGGTCGATCCACTCGATGCCCTGTGCTTTCAGGCGCGGTAGCTCGCGTTCAAGCACGTCGAGTGTCACGGGATAAGGATGACCAATCATCACCGCCGAACCCTGTTTACGGGCGAGCTCAATGGCAATATTCAGTTGCCGGGTGATGGCTTGCGGCGTGCGCTCATCATCGAGAAAGACATCCCGTGACACGCTGGCCAGTCCGATTTTTTGCGCCTCGGCTGCCGCAACGGTTTTCGCGCTGGTGCGGCTGTCGACGAATAAAAGATGACGGCGCTGCAGTTCGGCCATCAACCACCCCATGGCTACAGGCTCGGCGGTCATGCGGCTGCCCATGTGGTTATTGATCCCAGCGGCGTACGGGACTTTGAGCAGCGCAGCGTTTAGCCTGCTTTCCAGTTCGGCAAGCGGGAGCTCGGGATGCCAGGCATAGGGGCCAGTGGCTGGGTCCATAGGCATGTGCAGTATGACGATCTTGCCAGCACGATGGCCCTGACGGGCGAACTCGGTGGCGTGAGGGGTATCCGGCATGATCGCCAGCGTGACGGGGCCGGGCAGGGCAAGTACGCGCTGATCCCGGGCCGGATTCTGGCCCAGGTCATCGATGATCAATGTGAGAAACGCCGTATGAGGCTTGCCGCCCTGCGTGGCTGGCGCTGCGTGAGCAACGCCAGTCAGGACGCATAGAGTGGCCAGCAGCCAACCCGCCAGGAATACACGCATGGCCTTAGTTGCCGCGCGTGATACTCAGACCCTTGAGCAGGCTCAGAGCCTGGCTGAGCTGGAAGTCATCATCCTGCGGACGGGCCTTGGCTGCGCCGCCTTTGACCGTCGGCTTGTCCGCACCGCCGTTGCCGTTGCCCAGGTGACCGAGCAGATCGGCTTCCTTGTAGGCTTCGCCATCCGCTTCGTTGGTGACTTTGGCGCGGCGTACCACGATGTCAGGGTTGATGCCCTGCGCCTGAATCGAACGACCGTTAGGCGTGTAATACAGCGCCGTGGTGATTTTCAAGGCGCGGTCGTTGTTCAGCGGCAATACGGTTTGCACCGAGCCTTTACCGAAGCTGTCAGTACCCATGAGGATGCCGCGCTTCTGGTCTTGCAAGGCGCCCGCGACAATCTCCGAAGCGGAGGCACTGCCACCGTTGATCAGCACCACAAGCGGTACGCCTTCGCTGGCATCCGCCGGGTCAGCCGAGAAGCGCAACTCGGAGTTGGCAATGCGGCCCTTGGTGTAGACGATCAGGCCCTTGGTCAGGAAGTGGTCAGCCACTTCAACGGCCGATTGCAGGACGCCGCCAGGGTTATTACGCAGGTCAAGAATCAACCCGCTCATTTTCTTGCCGTTGTCCTTGCGGAATTTGGCCAGAGCCTTGCCGACCTCATCACCGGTCTTGACCTGGAACTGGGTGATGCGGATATAGCCGTAGCCATTTTCCAGCATCTGCGCCTTGACGCTCTTGACCTGAATGGTCGCCCGCGCCAGCGTCACGTCGAACGGGTTACCACCGTCGCGGACCAGCGTCAGGGTGATCTTCTCGCCGATCTTGCCGCGCATCTTGTCGACCGCTTCCTGCATGGTCTGACCTTGCGTCGGTGCGCCGTTGATCTTGACGATCAGGTCACCGGCTTCGATGCCAGCCTTTGAGGCTGGCGTGTCGTCGATCGGGGAGACGACTTTCACGAAGCCGTCTTCAACACCGACTTCGATGCCCAGCCCGCCAAACTCACCACTGGTGCTTTCCTGCAGCTCCTGAAAGTCTTCAGGGCCCAGATAAGCCGAGTGTGGGTCGAGGTTGCTGAGCATGCCTTTGATGGCGTTTTCCAGCAGCGTCTTGTCGTCAACCGGCTCGACATAAGCAGCTTTGACCCGATCCATGACCTCTGCAAAAGTGCGCAGCTCATCGAGCGGCAGCGGCGCCTTGGCGGTAGTCGCCGCAGGCGGAATAGCGGCTGGCGCTGCTTTGACTTCCGCAGCCTGCGCCAGTGGAGCGCCGATGACGACGGCAATAGCGAGGGCCAGCGAGGTGAGGCGGGACAGATACGGCATGTCTAACGAACTCCTGAAGGTGGAACCGACTTATCCTTGAGTGCGGCACCATTGGGCCGGATCACTAGGGCGACCCTGCTGACGAATAGCGAAATACAACGCCGGTGTGTCCTGTCCACCACTGTTGCCTACAGTGGAGATAGCTTCACCGGCTTTAACAATGTCTCCGGCTGCCTTGAGCAACGTCTGGTTGTGCCCATACAGACTCAAGTAACCGTTGCCATGGTCGAGAATGACCAGAAGCCCGGCGCCGCGCAACCAGTCTGCGAAGACCACCCGACCGCCGTGTACAGCATGTACCTGACTACCAGCCGATGCGCTGATCATGACGCCGTCCCATGTAGAACGAGCGTCATCACCACGAGCTTCACCGTAGCGTGCCAGTAATCGACCATCAACTGGCCATGGAAGTTTGCCTTTGGCTGCAGAGAATGCGCCGCCGTATGAAGCGCCAGCGCTGGAAACCATGGCGCCGGGTGCTTTTGCAGGGCGTCGTGGTGCGTCATCGCTGTCGGTTCTGCTGCTGTTTTTACTACCGCTGCTGGCTTGTGCCTGAGCTTCACGCTGACGTTTTTCTTCAGCCTCGCGCTCCGCAACCAATGCTTTCTGTCGGGCTTCTTCGGCTTCTCGGGCCTGCCGCGCCAACGTTTCTTCAATGGTTTTCAGGACTTTGCCAAGTTCAGCCTGTTCCTGTTGGCGCGCCTGCAGCTTTTGATCCCGTGACTTGTAGTCCTGATTGAGCTTGGCAAGCGCCTGTTGACGCTCCTGGCGAACCTTGTCCAGCTCTTCGTGCTGAGCTTCCAGCGTGCTCTTCTGCACCAGCAGTTGCGCCTGCTGCAGGTCGATGTCTTTTTCGACTCCCGCCAACTGGCGCAGTGTTTCGTTAAAGGTGCGCAACTGAGTCAGGCGAGCCTGGCTCATGTAATCGTAGTAGGTCAGCGTCCGGGCAAACTTTTCAGGATGCTGTTGATTGAGCAGCAGCTTCAGGTATTCCTGCCGGCCGCTTTGATACGCCGCGCGGGCCTGAATGGCGATCAGCCGTTGCTGTTCAACGCGTGCGCTCTGGAGTTTGCTTTTTTCCTGGTTGAGCCGATTGAGCTCGGCTTCGGTCTTTTTTAGTTCCTTTTGCAGGACCTCGACCTGCTTTTCCAGCTTACCCATGTCGGTTTCGGTACCGCGCAGGTCCTTTTGGACTCCGGCTTTCTCTTTCTGTAAATCGCCCAGGGCTTTTTGCAGCTCGGCGACATCCTGACGCGCAGCGTCAATCTGTTTCTGGGTGAGCGCCCGCTGATCGTCGGCAAACGCCGGATTGAGCAGGCAGATCAAAGCAAGGGTGATCAAGGCGCGAAGCATGAGGGTGGGCGATACCGAGGAATTGTGAAAAAAAGTGTCAGGCTTAGTATGCCCGGCACACGCTGCAAAAAAAACGCCTCGCTTGAGGCCATTCATAGAAAAAACCGGCATGTGGCTATGCGACATGCCGGTGTGGAGCTTTTTACGCGTCAATCAGGATCGAGTGGCCGGTCATCTCTTCCGGCTTTTCCAGACCCATGAGTTTCAGCATGGTGGGCGCTACATCAGCCAGAACCCCGCCTTCGCGGACTTTCAGATTGCGCTTGCCTATATAAACGAAAGGCACTGGCTCGGACGTGTGCGCGGTGTGCGCCTGACCTGTGTGGTCGTCGGTCATTTGCTCGACGTTGCCGTGGTCAGCGGTCAGCAAGGCTTCGCCGCCGACCTTTTCCAGCGCATCAGTGATACGCCCGACACACACGTCCAGGCATTCAACGGCCTTGATCGCTGCTTCCATGATGCCGCTGTGGCCGACCATGTCGCCGTTGGCGTAGTTGACGACGATGACGTCATAACGCTGATGCTCGATGGCATCTACGATTTTATCGGTGACTTCCGGCGCGCTCATTTCTGGCTGCAGGTCATAGGTCGCAACTTTCGGCGAGGGAATCAGGATGCGCTCTTCGCCCGGAAACTCATCTTCGCGGCCGCCTGAGAAGAAGAAGGTCACGTGAGCGTATTTCTCGGTTTCAGCGATGCGCAGCTGAGTCTTGCCGTTGGCGGCCAGGTATTCACCCAGCACGTTTTTCAGGCTGCCTGCTGCAAATGCGGACGGCGCAGGGATACTGGCTGCGTATTGGGTCAACATCACATAGTTGACCTTCGGCTGGCGGGCGCGCTCGAAGTCCTTGAAATCGTCTTCGACGAATACACGGGTAATTTCCCGGGCACGGTCGGCACGGAAGTTCATGAACACCACGGCGTCGCCGTCTTCGACGGTGACCTTGTCACCAATGCTGGTGGCTTTAACGAATTCATCGTTTTCGCCACGTCCGTAAGCCGCTTCCAGGCCCGCTACGCTGCTGGCGGCGTTGAACTCCGAGGTGCCGTCGACAATCAGGTTGTAGGCCGCGGCGACACGGTCCCAACGGTTGTCGCGGTCCATGGCGAAGTAACGACCGATGATGCTGGCTATCCGGCCTTTGCCCAGGCGGGCAAAAGTGGAGTCCAGCAGTTCGAGTGATTTCTGGGCGCTACGTGGTGGTGTGTCGCGACCGTCGAGGAAGGCATGCAGGTAGATCTTTTCTGCGCCACGCTGGGCGGCCAGTTCAGCCATTGCAACCAGATGATCCTGGTGGCTATGAACGCCGCCGTCCGACAGCAGGCCAAGGATATGCACGGCCTTGCCTGCACCGACGGCTTTATCTACCGCGCTGCAAATAGTCGGGTTCTGAAAGAACTCGCCATCACGAATGGCTTTGGTGACCCGGGTGAAATCCTGATAAACCACGCGTCCGGCGCCCAGGTTCATGTGCCCGACTTCGGAGTTGCCCATCTGCCCGTCCGGCAGGCCGACGTCCATGCCGGAACCCGATATCAGGCCGTTGGGCATAGACTTGTACAGGCGGTCCATGACCGGCATTTTGGCTGCCAGAATGGCGTTGCCCTCGTGGCTCTCGCTGTGTCCGAAGCCGTCCAGAATGATCAGGACCAAAGGTTTTGGCGTGGTAGTCATAGAACCCACTCGTGGCTAAAAAAGTAAGTTGGAAAACAGACCGGCATTTTAGGGGCTGTTGATCTTCAATTGCGAGCCGCGATGCCGGAGTTATCGGTTCTGGCGCGATGTCGTCTGAGCTTGATTGACCTCATTGTCTGACGGACTTTGGCCGACCTTGGCTGCTGTGTATACTGGCCGACATTTTAACGCCCTGGAACCTACTGATGCTTCAGCACCTGCTTGCTTTTGCTACCAACCACTATTTGATCACTGGCGCTTTCGTCATCCTGCTGGGGATGCTGATCGCCTACGAATTGAGCAAGGGCGGTCGCAGCCTGAGCACGGGCGAACTGACTGCGCTGGTCAACAAGGATCAGGCTGTGGTCATCGACATTCGCTCCACCAAGGATTACGCGGCAGGCCACATCGTGGGTGCCCTGAACTTCCCGAATGACAAAGTCCTGACCCGCACCAGCGAGCTGGAAAAGCACAAGGCCAAAACCCTGATCATCGTCGACGCCATGGGCCAGCAGGCTGGCTCGGTCGCACGTGAGCTGCTTAAATCCGGCTTCACGGCTGCCAAGCTATCCGGCGGCGTATCCACCTGGCGTGCAGACAATCTGCCATTGGTGAAGTGAAATGGCTGAAGTCATCGTCTATTCCAGCGATTATTGCCCTTACTGCACTCGCGCCAAGCAATTGTTGCAGAACAAGCATGTGTCTTTCGAAGAGATCAGAGTCGATGGCAAGCCGCAAGTTCGCGCCGAAATGGTGAAAAAGTCCGGCCGCACCTCTGTTCCGCAGATATGGATTGGCTCGACCCATGTGGGCGGCTGCGACGATCTTTTCGCCCTGGAGCGCGCCGGCAAGCTCGACGAGCTGCTCTAAGCCAGACTCCAACCCCCTTTCCAGAACTTAAACGTTAAAAGGACCCGAGATGACCGATCAACCGACCAACGGCACCGCTACCAACGAAGAAGACGCACCGCAATTTTCGCTGCAGCGTATTTACGTTCGTGACCTGTCGTTCGAAGCGCCAAAAAGCCCTGCGATCTTCCGTCAGGAATGGACGCCAACTGTCAGCCTCGACCTGAACACTCGTCAGAAGCCGCTGGAAGGTGATTTCTACGAAGTAGTGCTGACCTTGTCGGTTACCGTTAACAACGGTGACGAAGTGGCTTTCATCGTTGAAGTCCAGCAAGCCGGTATCTTCCTGATCAAAGGCCTGGACCAGGGTTCGATGAGCCATACGCTGGGTGCTTTCTGCCCGAACATCCTGTTCCCGTATGCTCGCGAAACCATCGACAGCCTTGTAGTACGCGGTTCGTTCCCGGCGCTGATGCTGTCACCGGTGAACTTCGATGCCCTGTACGCGCAAGAACTGCAACGCATGCAGGCTGCTGGCGAAACACCTACTGTTCAGTAAGCGTTATCGCAGCATCAAAAAAAGCGCCTTTTGAGGCGCTTTTTTGTGGGGTATGAAGGCGTTGAAATATGACCTGTGGGAGCGAATTCATTCGCGAAGGCGGTGAGTCAGACTCCGATGATGGTGACTGACACACCGCCTTGGCGAATGAATTCGCTCCCACAGGGAAAGACCACGTTTACTTGAACCCCAACTGCCGCCAGCCCTCATACACTGCCACGGCAACGGTGTTGGACAGATTCAGGCTCCGACAGCCCTCGCGCATCGGCAAGCGCAGGCGTTGATCGGAGGGCAGGGCGTCCAGGACTTCAGCAGGAAGACCACGGCTCTCAGGGCCAAACAGGAAGGCGTCGCCGTCCTGAAAGCTGGCATCGTGGAAGGGGCGTGAGCCTTTTGTGGTAAAAGCAAACAACCGCGGGTGACCGATACTTTCCAGGCAACTGGCCAGGTCGGAATGGGTCTGCAACGTGGCGAACTCGTGATAATCGAGCCCGGCGCGGCGCAGGCGTTTGTCATCCAGTTCGAAGCCCAAAGGCTCGATCAAATGCAGGGTGCTGCCCGTATTGGCGCACAGCCTGATGACATTGCCGGTATTCGGCGGAATTTCTGGTTGAAAAAGGATGACGTGAAACATGCACGGCTCCGAGCTGAAGAATGGCGAGCATTCTACCCTTGAAGATGATCCGCGGCCGAAGCTATGGCCAAAGGTTTTAGGTTCACTGGCTATTGTCGGGCTTATGGTCGGCTTGATGATCGGCCGGCTGACCGAGCCTGCTCCGCTTGAGCTTTTACAAATCGAAGAGCGACCTACAGGCCTCGCCTTGTGGTTCAACCGTGATCCGGAGGTTTTGCCTGAGCATGTGGATGGCACATTTGCCCTGCGGTTTACGGCAAAGGGTCAGCCATGGCGTGGGCAACTGAAAGTCGACGGGAAGGATGTGCGCTGGAGGCTGGAGCGAGACAAGAGGGATTTGCTGCTGACTCTGCTAGCGGCCCGCCCGCTTCACGGTGACTTGCACGGTGAGAAGCTGGACGGGCGCTGGAGACTGGAGGTCAGTCTCCGAGAGGAATAAAAGAGGGGAATCCCCGGCCTGCCTGTACCAAGGTCCCCAAAACTGGTGATACGGAACCTATTGCAGGCGGCGTGCCAGTTTTGAAATTTCTTGTTTTAAAAAGTCCTGTCGTTGTGTTTTTAGCTGTTCAAAGCCCCATTCTGCGGGCTTTCTGGCTGTTTCATAAATTTATCGCCATCACGTTCAGGGCCCATTCAGCCCCCCTGAGATTTTCCGCAGGACGTTTTGCTGTGTGTGAATCGCGCGTCGTTATGGTGCAAAACATTCTGGTGATGCACGGTTTAACGACTTTTCCTGAGGGGTAGTGGCGACAACGGTTTTCGAGTTTTGTTCGCCTCATTCCCGGGAGTGGTCTCGGAATGGGCCCCAAAATCGTCCGACAGAAGGTCTTGAAACGACCGTTTCAAAGTTTTTTCGAGATAAATTTCAGGCGCATAGAGACAAGTGGTGACAACTGTAACAATTGCCACTATACCCTGTGCGCCTCAATGATTTCGGGGGCTTGAGTGTTCATTGAGATGTTTCAGTTGTGCTGATTCTCTAGAGCAGGCGGCCTGCTTTTTGCTGTCCGACGTACCAGTCAGAATGATCTGACGAATGGCAGTGAAATATTATTTAGGAATTAGTGAAACAGCTCGATACACTCAAGGACGGAAGGATCCGACATGGTGTGTGACATATAACCGATAGGTCTTAAAAGCTTAGTAATAATTCTTTTTCGATTTGTTGAATGTTCACTACCCTGCGACCACCGATTCATCGGTGGCCATTGGTCTTGAGGCGCTGGTTAACCATTGGCTTCGGTCGGGTTTGGCGCTAACCGTAAATTTTTGGGTCAGAGCGCCCCACGGGCCTCGGCACCAGAAATTATAAAAAATTAAGATTCACGAGGAGCGATTCATGAAGAAGTCCACTCTGGCCCTGGCTGTAGCCTTCGGCGTTATGGCTCAGCAGGCTGGTGCAGCAGGTTTTCTGGAAGACAGCAAAGCGTCGATTAGCTCGCGTACGCTGTACTTCAACAACGATCAGCGCGAAGGTACTGTTGACCGCAACGAAGAAACCGCAACTGGTCTGAAATTCGACTATCTGTCCGGTTTCACGCAAGGCACCGTTGGTTTTGGTCTCGACGTCCAGGCGCTGGTAGGCATCCACCTTGATGGCGGCCGTGGTCACCGCGCAAGTGCGTTGAACGGTGGCGTCACTCCTAGTGATACCGATGGTTCTGCTGTAGATGAGTGGTCTCGTCTGGGCGCTAACGCCAAGGCTCGTTTCTCCAAAACAGAACTGCGTCTGGGTAACGCTTTGGCACCGAACCTGCCAATCCTCGTTTCCAACGACGGTCGTTTGCTGCCAGCTGCTTACCAAGGCGGTATTGTTACTTCCAAAGAAATCGACAACGTCACTTTGACTGCTGGTCAGTTGAATGAGTCGATCGGCCGTGCGTCGAGCAACTGGACTGATCTGTCTGTTGCTGGCGGTACTGAAGGCAGCAACCAGTTCCGCTTCGCTGGTGGTGACTGGAAAGTCACTAAAGACCTGACCTTGCAGTACTACTACGCCAATCTGGAAGACTACTACAAGCAGCACTTCCTGGGTCTGGTACACGTATTCCCGATCTCTGAAGACCAATCGTTCAAGACTGACTTGCGCTACTTCAACAGCAGCAAAGATGGCAAGAATGGTGATGCTGGTTACATCTTCAACAACAACGGTGGCTACGCCAAGAACGCCAACGAAGTTGATAACCAAACCTGGTCCGCGATGTTCACCTATAGCTTGGGTGGCAACGCATTCATGCTCGGTCACCAACAGGTCGGCGACGACGGCGGCATGGTTTTCCTGAACCAGGGCAGCGTTACCAAGAACGGCACCAACATTAACGAAGGTAACGGTGGCTCCAGTGTTTATCTCTTCACTGATGCCATGATCAGCAACTTCACCCGTGCCGGTACTAACTCTACTTTTGGTCAGTACTCGTATGACTTCGCGCGCGCTGGTGTTCCTGGCCTGAAGGCTTCTATTGCCTACATCCATGCTGAAGACATCAAAGGCACTGGTCCAACAGCGGGTCGCGAGTTCTCCGAGTGGGAACGTGACATGCGTATCGACTACGTGATTCAGAGCGGTCCGTTGAAAGGCTTCGGCACTACTGTTCGTCACGGTTCGTACCGCGCTGATGCAGACTTGGCCGGCGCCACCGACGCCGATCAAACCCGTGTGATCTTCAACTACACCTACGCTTTCAAATAAGCCTGGTCAGTTGAAAAGGAACCCCGCTTCGGCGGGGTTCTTTTTGCCTGAAATTTCATATCTCCAAACGCTATATCCAAAGCGTTATCTATTCTTTTTAATTTCTAGCGAAGGAGCGCAAAGTGGCTTCAATGAATTAGCAACCATCACAACAAGGAGCCACATCCATGAGCTTGCGACTTGGCGATATCGCCCCTGATTTTGAACAGGACTCCAGCGAAGGTCGTATTCAGTTTCACGAATGGCTGGGTAATAGCTGGGGTGTCCTGTTTTCCCACCCTGCTGACTTCACCCCGGTGTGCACCACCGAACTGGGATTCACCGCCAAGCTTAAAGACGAGTTCGCCAAGCGTGGTGTAAAAGCCATTGCACTGTCAGTGGACCCGGTTGATTCCCACATCAAGTGGATCGGCGATATCAACGAAACCCAGAACACCACTGTCAACTTCCCGATCCTGGCCGACGCTGACCGCAAAGTGTCCGAGCTGTACGACCTGATCCACCCGAACGCCAGTGAAACCCTGACCGTGCGTTCTCTGTTCGTGATCGATCCGAACAAGAAGGTCCGGCTGACTATCACTTATCCGGCGAGCACCGGGCGCAACTTCAATGAGATCTTGCGGGTCATCGATTCCTTGCAACTGACCGACAACTACAAAGTCGCGACCCCCGCTAATTGGGTGGACGGCGATGAAGTAGTGATCGTGCCTTCGCTCAAGGATGAAGACGAGATCAAGCAACGCTTTCCTAAAGGCTACAGAGCCGTCAAGCCGTACCTGCGTCTGACGCCACAGCCTAATCGCTGAATCACCCTTCCACGACAGATGGGGTTAGCTTGGGCCGATTCGTCGGCCCTTTTTTATGCCTTAAGTTCGACTTTCTGTAGGAGCTGCCGAAGGCTGCGATAGCGGTGCTTCAGGAAAATTGCCTTCGCAGCCTTCGGCAGCTCCTACAGATAATCCAACAACTTCCTGCATATGCATTTAAAGAATAACCAAATGAAAAAATAAGATTTATAGATATAAAAAATCACTGATATGGTCACTGCAATTCAACAAAACCCTCACACCTTACTCGTCCGCCAACGGGCCAGCAGGTGCCACTGAATTAGCAAAGGAGCGCGCCATGCGCACAGCTATTTTGCGTCAAGGTTTGGTCGCTCTGTTTGCCGCAGCGGTCGCCTTCGGCGCTGTTACCCAGGCTCAGGCCGAGACCTTGCGTATCGGTTATCAAAAGTACGGCACGCTGGTGCTGCTCAAGGCCAAAGGCACGCTGGAAAAGCGTCTCGCCGAGCAGGGCGTGCAAGTGCAATGGACCGAGTTCCCCGGTGGCCCGCAGCTGCTTGAAGGTCTGAACGTCGGCTCAATCGATTTCGGTGTGACGGGCGAAACGCCGCCGGTGTTTGCTCAGGCCGCGGGCGCTGATCTGGTGTATGTCGCCTACGAGCCGCCTGCGCCGACCAGTGAAGCGATCCTGATACCCAAGGATTCACCCATCACCTCTGTGAAAGAGCTCAAAGGCAAGAAAGTCGTCCTCAACAAAGGCTCCAACGTGCATTACCTGTTGGTAAAAGCCCTTGAAGATGCGGGTCTGAAATACACCGATATCCAGACCGTTTTCCTGCCTCCGGCCGATGCCCGTGCAGCGTTCGAGCGTGGCAGCGTGGATGCCTGGGTCATCTGGGATCCGTACCAGTCAGCTGCCGAGCAGCAACTGCAAGCGAAAACCCTGCGCGATGGCACCGGGATTGTGGATAACCACCAGTTCTATCTGGCAACCAAGCCTTACGCTCAGAAGAATCCGAAAGTCATTCAGGCGCTGATTGAAGAAGTTCGCTCGGTCGGTGAGTGGTCCAAGGCTCACCCGGAAGAGGTGACCAAGCAAGTTGCACCGTTGCTCGGCTTGCCTGCGGATATCACCCTGACTTCGGTTAAGCGCCAAGGCTATGGAGCGTTGTTCCTGACGCCGCAAGTTGTGGCCTCTCAGCAAAAAATCGCTGATACGTTTTATCAGCTCAAGTTGATTCCAAAGCCGCTGAACATCGCGGATGTGGTCTGGACGCCGCCCGCCGCTGTCGCGAAAGCGCCGTAATCAGCCGGACCCTGAGGAGACAACTCCATGAGCACTAGTGCTTCGCAACGAACAATCCAGCGCCTCGCGCCTTGGGCTCTGCCGATCCTGCTGCTGGCTATCTGGCAGCTGTCGGTCAGCGCCGGCTGGCTTTCCACCCGCATTCTGCCTGCGCCGAGCGCGGTTATTGAGGCGGGTGTCAACCTGGTATCCAGTGGTGAAATCTGGACCCACCTGGCGATCAGCGGCTGGCGTGCCGGCCTTGGTTTCGCTATCGGTGGCGGTATCGGCCTGACCCTGGGCTTCATCACCGGCCTGTCGAAATGGGGCGAGCGCCTGCTGGACAGCTCGGTCCAGATGATCCGCAACATCCCGCACCTTGCGCTTATCCCGCTGGTGATCCTGTGGTTCGGGATCGATGAAACCGCCAAGATCTTTCTGGTCGCGCTGGGCACCCTGTTCCCGATTTACCTGAACACCTATCACGGGATTCGCAATATTGATCCTGCGTTGGTCGAGATGTCCCGCAGCTACGGCCTGTCCGGCTTCGCATTGTTCTGGCATGTGATCCTGCCGGGTGCGATGCCTTCGATTCTTGTAGGTGTGCGTTTCGCGCTGGGCTTCATGTGGCTGACGTTGATCGTCGCGGAAACCATTTCTGCCAGCTCCGGTATCGGTTATCTGGCAATGAATGCCCGGGAATTCCTGCAAACCGACGTCGTGGTACTGGCCATCGTGCTGTACGCAATATTGGGCAAGCTGGCCGACCTGGCAGCGCGTGGTCTGGAGCGTGTTTGCCTGCGCTGGCATCCGGCCTATCAAGTGACTAAAGGCGGTGCCGCATGAGCAGTTTGAAACAGCAACAGCCTGCGCATCTGCTGCGTGGTATTCCTCTGGCGGTTCAACAGCTGAAGAAAGCGTTCGGCAGCCGTGAGGTGTTGAAGAACATCGACTTGCACATTCCTGCCGGGCAATTTGTCGCCGTGGTCGGGCGCAGCGGTTGTGGCAAAAGTACCTTGTTGCGTCTGCTGGCCGGGCTCGACAAACCTACTGCCGGGCAATTGTTGGCCGGTTCAGGTGCATTGGCTGACGCCCGTGAAGACACGCGACTCATGTTTCAGGAAGCACGTCTGTTGCCCTGGAAAAAGATCATCGACAACGTCGGTCTTGGTCTCAGTGGCGACTGGCGCGGCAAAGCGCTGGAAGCCCTCGAAGCCGTTGGCTTGGCCGAGCGTGCCGAGGAGTGGCCTGCTGCGTTATCTGGTGGGCAAAAACAGCGTGTGGCATTGGCTCGTGCACTGATCCATCAGCCGCGCCTGTTATTACTCGATGAGCCACTGGGTGCGCTGGATGCCTTGACCCGTATCGAGATGCAGCAACTGATTGAAAACCTTTGGCGTAAACATGGCTTCACCGTGCTGCTGGTGACCCATGACGTCAGCGAAGCCGTCGCGATTGCTGATCGCGTGATTCTTATCGAGGAAGGGCGTATCGGCCTGGACTTGCTGGTCGACCTGCCGCGCCCTCGCGCCAGAGGCTCGCATCGTCTGGCCAACCTGGAAGCGCAAGTGCTCGAACGAGTGCTGTCGTTGCCCGGCTCGCCCCCTGAACCTGATCCCGTTTCACCGCTGCCCACGCAATTGCGTTGGGCCAATTAACCGACCGTTAGACATCCGTCCCCATACAGGAAGATCACCATGACTATTAAAGCCATCAACGTTCGTAACCAATTCAAAGGCACCATCAAGGAAATCGTCGAAGGCGACGTGCTGTCGGAAATCGACGTGCAGACTGCGTCGGGCATCGTGACTTCCGTGATCACCACCCGCTCGGTAAAAGAGCTGGAATTGGTGGTGGGCAGTGAAGTGATCGCGTTTGTGAAGTCCACCGAGGTTTCCATCGCCAAGCTGTGACCGATGCGCAAAAGACAACCCCGGACGGTGAATGCCCTCCGGGGTTTTTTGTGTCTGACGACACCGCACTGTCGCGAAGCAAACTCGGTTTATGTGGGAGCGGTGCTTGCCCGCGATAAGAAAACCGCGATTTACCCTTCAGACCGAGTCGACCTTATCGCGGGCAAGCACCGCTCCCACATTGAACCGAGTTGCCGCACCATAGCGCGGTGGCGACGAAAAACTCATCTGTGCTTGTGGATAAACGCACTGGCCTTCTCGGCGAACATCAGCGGTTGATCCTCCATCAGAAAATGACCCGCATTGTCGATGAGCTGCAATGTCGAGCCGGGGATGTCGCCGTGCAGTCGGTGGGCGTAACTCGATGGCTGCCATTCATCTTCGGTACCCCAAAGTATCTGCACCGGAATGTTCAGCTCGGGGAGGCGTTGCGCAAAGTCTTCGGTATAGCGCGAGTCGTAATGCGCGACCTGATTTTTATAGAAGCCCTGCTGGCCAATCAGCCTGGTTATCGGCGCCAGATAGGCTTCGAGTATGTCGCCCTCCATGATGCTCTTGTCGAAAACCGCCATTCGCAATTGCCGGATCATTAATTGCCGATGTTCGTCTGCGTCCATTACGGCGTGTTCTGCGTAATGCGTGCGGATGTGCTGCCAGCTCGCGGACGGCCAGGAGTCATAGCTGACGATATCGGCGATGGTCAGCGACAAAAAACGCTGCGGTGCTTCGATAGCCAACCGCAGTGCAATGCCTCCGCCAATGTCGTGGGCGATTACGTGCGTGCGCTCCAGGCCCCAATGCTCCAGCAACTGCTCCAACAGGATCCGTTGCGCCGCAACCGAAGTGTCCTGATCTTGCGGAAACTCCGAGGCGCCAAAGCCCAGCAAATCGAACAGGTGCACTTTGAGTCCGGCGGCTACCAGCACAGGGACGACGTTGCGCCAGATGATCGAATGCGCAGGCGTGCCGTGCAGCAGCACAACCGGCAGCCCTTCGCCGTGACAGCCTGTAGCGATACGTCGTCCATCGATGATCACCTGTTGATTGAGCAGTGGATTGTTCATGAGCGTGTCTCCGGGACGTTGATGATGGATTCAGCGTATCGAAGGGGTTTCCATGACGCCAATGACAACTTATGCTGTTGAAATTCGATTTTTGTCATGTTTTGTTTAGGCGCTCGTTATCTGTCGCTGTGGGAGCGAATTCATTCGCGAACGCGGTGGTTCTGAAAAATACCTTTTTATGACACACCGCGTTCGCGAATGAATTCGCTCCCACAGGGCCGACAGTTTGCTGCCCGATAGCGCGTTCATCGACATAGAGCCAGCCAGGCCATGGAGCAAACATGAACCAACGCCTTCCCATCGATGTTCTCCGTGCACTGCTCAGCATTGTCGAGCTGGGCAGTGTCACTCGTGCAGCTGACAGCCTGAACCTCACGCAATCGGCGGTCAGCTGGAAGATCAAGCGGCTAGAGAAACAACTGGGGCGCGAGCTGATTCGCCGCGAAGGTCAGCGCTTGATCGCCACCAGCGACGGTGCCGAGCTGCTGATTCATGCCAGGCGCATTCTTAACTCGCATGACGAAGCGCTGGCTCTGTTCGCGCCCTCGACCCTTGAAGGTACTGTTCGACTCGGCGTCACCGAGCAGGCATCGCTCACCCAGTTGGCACCGATACTGGCGAAGTTCTCGCGCCAGCACAGCAATGTCGACGTTCGGGTGGTGGTTGAGCAGAGTCAGGCGCTGCGCGAGTCGTTGGCCAATGGCACGCTGGATCTGGCTTTGCATCAGGATTTCGCCCACGGACTCAGCGCCGAGGACCATTTGTTATGGGGTGAGCGTCTGAACTGGTGCGTCCCGCCGGGCTGGGAATATACCTCTGACGCCACAGTTGCTCTTGTCACCTACGGGTCTGGCTGCTTTTACGGCAATCTGGCGCAGGATCGGCTTCAGGCGGCCGGTATCCGCTGCAAAGTGGCGGTGCAGTGTCCGTCTACAGAAGGTGTGCTGTCGGCCATTTCTGCAGGCTTGGGCATAGGCGTCGTAACAGCCAGTAATGTCGACAGACGCGTCGAGATGAGTCGTTTCTTCGAGCAGCGCATGCCGCTACCTGAAGTGGTTAACGTGTTGCGCTACAGTCAGCGCAAGCATGAGCCGGTGTTGCAGGCACTGCAGCAGATGCTGGCTCAGGCGCTGACGCGGGTGAAAGAAGAGTTACCCGGCCCGGCCTGAGGACTGCTGAGTCAGGGGGATTTGTCTTTTAGGCAGGTAAGACGGCAGGTACAGCCCTACATAGGCATCAAACACACGCATGCCTTCCTCCGCCATGCGCGGTGTGATTTCTTCATGCAGTTGCATGGAGCGCGCATAAACCCGATCGCCCAGCTCCATGGCCAGAGCGAACACGTCGACATCGTCTGGCAAGGCTGGCAGCAAGAAGTGGCGGTCGAAGACCTCAAGCATCAAGTGCCCCAGTTCGATATCGTGCTGACGATCTGCCTGAGTGATTTCAGTCAGCCCGTGCTGGGCCAGAATCAACTGGCGGGCAGCCGCATCGACGTTATAGATGTCCAGCATGCGTTGCTCGACTATCCGTGACAGATCACGCCAGGTATTGAGCGAGTCGTGTTCGATGGGCGCTTGCAGGCTGGCGCGGAACGCGGAGTGGATGTCTGCCGTCAGCGCTTCGAGCAGGGCGGGAACACTGGCAAAAAAGTGGTAAACGGATGACGGCGGAATCTGTGCCCGCTCGGCTACGCTATAGATCGACAGACTGGCGACACCTTCAGCTGCCAGCAACTCGCGTGCGGCATCGAGGATCGAGCCGATGCGGGCCTGACTGGCTGCGCGGGGTTTGCGGGCGGTGACGGGGCGGGTCATGTGGCGTTCTCGTGGGCGGGGCTGCGTGAATTGTACAGCGGTGATTGGGCCAATGCTTTCGCGAATGAATTCGCTCCCACGGGGATCACATCGTACCCCTGTGGGAGCGAATTCATTCGCGAAGAGGCCGGTTCAGACGCAGAAAGCTCCACACAAAAAAAAAGCCGCACAACCTCTCGGCTCTGCGGCGTTTTTTATGCTTCATACCATCATTTAAACGGTATGCAGGTACCAGTTGTACTCAAGGTCGGAGATGGAGTGTTCGAACTCCTCCAGCTCACTTTCCTTACAGGCGACAAAGATATCGATGTATTTAGGATCGATGTACTTGGCCATGACTTCGCTGTCGTCCAGCTCGCGCAGTGCATCGCGCAGGTTATTTGGCAGGCTTTGTTCGTTCTGCTCGTACGAGTTGCCCGATACCGGCGCGCCAGGTTCGATCTTGTTGGTCAGGCCGTGATGCACGCCCGCCAGGACCGACGCCATCAACAGGTAAGGGTTTGCGTCGGCGCCCGCAACCCGGTGTTCGATACGCACCGCGTCGGCAGAGCCGGTCGGTACACGCACGGCAACGGTACGGTTATCCAGACCCCAGCTCGGAGAGTTAGGCACATAGAACTGAGCACCAAACCGGCGATACGAATTGACGTTCGGGCAAAGGAACGCCATCTGCGCCGGTAGGGTCTCGAGCACACCGCCGATGGCATGACGTAACGCGGCGTTCTGCTCGGGATCCTCGCTGGTGAAGATATTCTTGCCATCGCGATCCAGGATCGAGATGTGTACATGCAAACCGTTGCCTGCCTGGCCCGGGTAAGGCTTGGCCATGAAGGTGGTGTCCATCTCATGGTCGTAGGCGATGTTCTTGATCAGGCGCTTGAGCAATACCGCGTAGTCGCAAGCCTTGATCGGGTCGGCAACGTGATGCAGGTTGACTTCAAACTGCGCCGGAGCACTTTCCTTGACGATGGCGTCAGCAGGAATGCCCTGCTCTTTGGCACCTTCCAGAATGTCCTGGAGGCAGTCGACGTATTCGTCGAGGTCGTCGATCAGGTAGACCTGTGTCGAGTGCGGGCGTTTGCCGGAAATCGGGGAGCGGGGTGGTTGCGGACGGCCGTTTACGTTCTCCTGATCGATCAGGTAGAACTCCAGCTCGAAAGCGGCGCAAATCGTCAGGCCCATTTCGTCGAACTTGGTGACTACCTGACGCAAGACTTCGCGCGGGTCAGCAAAAAACGGGTCGCCTTCGAGTTCGTGCATGGTCATCAACAGTTGCGCGGTCGGGCGCTTCTGCCAAGGCTCATTGCACAGGGTGTCAGGGATTGGATAGCAGATTCGGTCAGCATCACCGATGTCCAGACCCAGGCCGGTACTTTCAACCGTCGAGCCATTGATATCCAGGGCAAATAAAGAGGCAGGCAGGTTAATGCCCTTCTCGTAAACCTTATGGAGGCTGGTGCGTTCAATGCGCTTGCCGCGCACTACACCATTCATATCTGCAATCAGAAGGTCAACGTACAGAACCTCAGGATGTTCCTTAAGGAACGCGTTCGCTTCGTTAAGCTGAACGGCACGCGGGGGTACCGACATGATGCAACACCTTTGTTGTTAAAAATATCAATCATCGAGCTTTACGGGTTTCAGTCAATCCGAAAGCCATGATGAAGTCAATAGAGCCTTCCGTTGCCCCGAAAGGGCGCAAAAAGGCCGTTTTTGCCGCAATTCAGGGCAAGTATTTAACAGCGGAAGGCTACGGATTCCGGGGCTTTCAAGTCGTCTGTTCGATTTTTACAGGACTGTTGTGTAAAAAAACGAACAAGGCTAAGCTCGATCGCAACCCAGACCAGCAACAACAATACGGGGGTCTCATGTCACGCCTGCCCTTGATCGGCGTTACCGCCTGCACCAAGCAGATCGGTCATCATGCTTATCATGTCTCTGGCGACAAATATGTCCGTGCGCTAGCAGTGGCTGCCAAGGGCATGCCGTTGATTCTGCCGTCACTTGGCCCCTTGCTTGACCCCGCCGACATTCTTTCCAGTCTCGATGGACTGCTGTTCACCGGTTCGCCTTCCAATGTCGAACCCTACCACTATAGTGGCCCAGCCAGCGCGCCGGGTACTGCTCATGATCCCGAACGCGACGCGACCACCTTACCGCTAATTCGGGCTGCCGTGGCAGCCGGTGTTCCGGTTTTAGGCATTTGCCGGGGTTTTCAGGAGATGAATGTAGCGTTTGGCGGCAGCCTGCATCAGCGTGTACATGAAACAGAAGGTTTCATGGATCATCGTGAACCCGAAAACGAACCCGTTGAAATTCAATATGCGCCAAGCCACCCGATGCGCGTCCAGCCGGGCGGTGTGCTGGAGGCACTGGGGCTGGCGAGTGAAATTCGCGTCAATTCCATTCACGGGCAAGGCATCGAGCGTCTGGCGCCGGGCCTGCGCGTGGAAGCCATTGCACCGGATGGTTTGATCGAAGCCGTCTCGGTTCAGCACAGTCCGGGCTTTACGCTGGGGGTGCAGTGGCATCCCGAGTGGCAAGTTACTGCAAACCCTGATTACCTTGTCATCTTCCAGGCGTTTGGCGATGCCTGCCGAAAACGAGCACTACAACGCGACGCCGATGCGTCAAATAACGCCTGATTCGCGATCAGGACTCTGACCACCTGAGGTATTTATGAGTACCAACCTCGACCAGCTCACCGATTGGTTGAAAGAACACAAGATCACCGAAGTCGAATGCATGATTGCCGACTTGACCGGGATCACTCGCGGCAAGATTTCCCCCACCAACAAATTCATTGCCGAGAAGGGCATGCGCTTACCGGAGAGCGTGCTGCTGCAGACGGTAACCGGTGACTACGTCGAAGACGACATTTACTACGAATTGCTGGACCCGGCGGACATCGACATGTTCTGCCGTCCCGATGCCAACGCGGTGTATGTCGTGCCGTGGGCCATCGAGCCCACTGCGCAGGTGATCCACGACACCTACGACAAGCAAGGCAATCCTATCGAGCTGTCGCCGCGTAACGTCTTGAAGAAAGTCCTCAAGCTGTACGCGGATCAAGGCTGGCAGCCCATTGTTGCGCCTGAGATGGAGTTTTACCTGACCAAGCGCAGCGACGACCCCGACTACCCGTTGCAGCCGCCTGTCGGGCGCTCCGGGCGTCCTGAGACCGGACGTCAATCGTTCTCCATCGAAGCGGCCAACGAGTTTGATCCGCTGTTCGAAGACGTCTATGACTGGTGTGAACTGCAAAACCTCGATCTGGATACGTTGATTCACGAAGACGGCACGGCGCAGATGGAAATCAATTTCCGTCACGGTGATGCCTTGTCGTTGGCTGACCAGATTCTGGTGTTCAAGCGCACCATGCGTGAAGCAGCGCTCAAGCATGATGTTGCCGCGACCTTCATGGCCAAGCCGATGACCGGCGAGCCTGGCAGCGCCATGCATTTGCACCAGAGCATTGTCGACATCAAGACCGGCAAGAACATCTTCTCCAACGAAGACGGGACCATGAGCGAGCTGTTCCTGCAGCACATCGGCGGCTTGCAGAAGCTGATCCCCGAGCTGTTGCCGCTGTTCGCGCCTAACGTCAACTCGTTCCGCCGCTTCTTGCCGGATACTTCGGCGCCAGTGAACGTTGAGTGGGGCGAGGAGAACCGTACGGTTGGCTTGCGCGTCCCGGATGCCGGCCCGCAGAACCGTCGTGTCGAGAACCGCTTGCCCGGTGCTGACGCCAACCCTTATCTGGCGATTGCCGCGAGCCTGTTGTGCGGCTTTATTGGCATGGTTGAACACATCAACCCGAGCGCACCGGTGGTTGGGCGTGGTTACGAGCGGCGCAACCTGCGTCTGCCGCTGACCATTGAAGATGCACTGGAGCGCATGGAAAACAGCAAGACGGTCGAGAAGTACCTGGGTGAGAAATTCATCAAGGGATATGTCGCGGTGAAACGTGCCGAGCACGAGAATTTCAAACGCGTGATCAGTTCGTGGGAGCGTGAGTTTTTGCTGTTTGCGGTTTGATGAAGGGCGCTGCAGTGCTGCTGTGAACGCTATCCCCTGTGGGAGCGGTGCTTGCCCGCGATAAGGCTGGACGCGATCCAAAGTGAACCGCGTCCAGCCTTATCGTCCGAATGCGGCCCAGACCAAGCACCGCTCCCACATAGAGTCTGTATTCCAATTCTAAAGGGATGCAGCTGCCACAAAGCATATGGAGTTGTGTATGAGTTCCAAGAACCCGCAAACCCTCGAATGGCAGGCCTTGAGCAGTGAGCATCACTTGGCCCCGTTCAGTGATTACAAGCAACTCAAAGAAGTCGGTCCACGCATCATTACCCGCTCCAGCGGTGTGTATTTGTGGGACAGCGAGGGCAATAAGATCCTCGATGGCATGTCCGGCCTGTGGTGTGTCGCCATCGGTTATGGCCGTGAAGAACTGGCCGATGCAGCGGCGAAACAAATGCGCGAGCTGCCGTACTACAACCTGTTCTTCATGACGGCCCACCCGCCGGTGCTGGAGTTGGCCAAAGTCATTTCCGAAATCGCCCCTGAGGGCATGAACCATGTGTTCTTCACCGGTTCCGGCTCGGAAGGCAACGACACCATGCTGCGCATGGTTCGCCACTACTGGGCGATCAAGGGCCAGCCGAACAAGAAAACCATCATCAGCCGGGTAAACGGTTATCACGGCTCAACGGTTGCGGGCGCAAGCCTGGGCGGGATGACCTACATGCACGAGCAGGGTGACTTGCCGATCCCGGGCATCGTGCATATCCCGCAGCCGTACTGGTTCGGTGAAGGCGGTGACATGACGCCGGACGAGTTCGGTATCTGGGCTGCCGAGCAACTGGAGAAGAAGATTCTCGAACTGGGCGTGGACAACGTCGGTGCGTTTATTGCCGAACCAATCCAGGGAGCGGGCGGCGTGATCGTCCCGCCTGACACCTACTGGCCGAAGATCAAAGAGATCCTCGACAAGTACGACATCCTGTTCGTCGCCGATGAAGTGATCTGTGGCTTTGGCCGCACGGGTGAGTGGTTCGGTAGCGATTTCTACGGCCTCAAACCGGACATGATGACCATCGCCAAAGGCCTGACCTCGGGTTACATCCCCATGGGCGGGTTGATTGTGCGCGACGAAGTGGTCGCGGTACTTAATGATGGCGGCGATTTCAATCACGGCTTTACTTACTCAGGTCATCCGGTGGCTGCAGCGGTGGCGCTGGAGAACATCCGGATCCTGCGCGAAGAGCAGATCGTGGAGAGGGTGAAAGCGGAAACGGCACCATACTTGCAGAAACGTCTGCGTGAGCTGAGCGATCATCCGCTGGTGGGGGAGGTCCGTGGTGTGGGCCTGTTGGGGGCCATTGAACTGGTCAAGGACAAGGCAACCCGCGAGCGTTACACCGGCAAAGGCGCGGGGATGATTTGTCGAACCTTCTGCTTCAATAATGGCCTGATTATGCGGGCTGTAGGCGACACCATGATCATTGCGCCACCGTTGGTGATCAGCTTTGCGGAAATTGATGAGTTGGTCGAGAAAGCACGCAAGTGCCTGGATCTGACGTTGGCTGAGCTGCAAGGCTAGGCTGACTTGGGCGCCAACCTGGGCCGTCACTTCAAATGTGGGAGCGGTGCTTGCCCGCGAAAAACGATAACGCGGTGTACCTGATACACCGCGTTGTCTGGTTCGCGGGCAAGCACCGCTCTCACAGGGATCATCGTGGACTTGAAACACCGGTCAGTAACTTGCCAGACTAATGGCTAGAAGCCGCCACCTAATAACACTGGAGCTGTACACATGAAGAAATTTGGCAAGACCCTCCTCGCTTTGTCCCTATTGGGCGTCGTAGCGGCCGCGCAGGCCGATGACAAAGTGCTGCACGTGTACAACTGGTCCGACTATATTGCGCCGGACACCATCGCCAAATTCGAAAAAGAGTCGGGCATCAAAGTCGTTTACGACGTGTTCGACAGCAACGAAACCCTTGAAGCCAAGCTGCTTGCAGGCAAGTCCGGTTACGACGTGGTCGTGCCGTCGAACAACTTCCTGGCCAAGCAGATCAAAGCCGGGGTTTATCAGCCGCTGGACAAGTCCAAGCTGCCTAACTACAAAAACCTGAACACCGACCTGCTCAAAGCCGTTTCGGTCAGCGACCCGGACAACAAACACGCCTTCCCGTACATGTGGGGCTCGATCGGTATCGGTATCAACCCGGATAAAGTCAAAGCCGCACTGGGTGCCGACGCTCCAGTCAATTCCTGGGACCTGCTGTTCAAGCCTGAGAACGCAGCCAAGCTGAAGTCCTGTGGCATCAGCTTCCTCGATTCGCCAACTGAAATGCTGCCGATTGCCCTGCACTACCTGGGCTACCCGACTGACAGCCAGGACAAGAAGCAATTGGCTGAGGCCGAAGCGCTGTTCCTGAAAATCCGTCCTTCGATTGGTTACTTCCACTCGTCGAAATACATTTCCGACCTGGCTAACGGCAACATCTGCGTAGCCGTGGGTTACTCGGGCGATATCTACCAGGCCAAATCCCGCGCTGAAGAAGCCGGCGGCAAGGTGAAGGTCAGCTACAACATTCCGAAGGAGGGCGCCGGTAGCTTCTACGACATGGTGGCAATCCCTAAAGACGCGGAAAACGTTGAAGGTGCCTACAAGTTCATGAACTTCCTGATGCAGCCGGAAATCATGGCCGAAATCACCAACGAAGTGCGCTTCCCGAACGGTAACTCGGCAGCCACGGCATTGGTCGACAAAGACATCACCAGCGACCCGGGCATCTACCCGCCAGCTGACGTTCTGGCCAAGCTTTACGCCATCGCTGATTTGCCAGCCGCCACTCAGCGGATCATGACCCGTAGCTGGACCAAGATTAAGTCGGGTAAATAATCCCGGTTGACGGAAAACCTGTAGGAGCTGCCGAAGGCTGCGATAGCGGTGTGTCAGAGACATTGCATCGCAGCCTTCGGCAGCTCCTACAGGTAAGTCCAAGGCACTGTCACATAAAGTTTTTTTGCGATACGCGGTCAACAACGGTAAGTTGCGCCCCCGGATTTTTCCGACCTGATCTGCTCAATTTTCCGACACGGGCACCAGACCCCACCTCAAAAAGGATTGTTCACGTGTCTATTTCTTTATTTGCCAAATCCATGCTCGCCGCCGCCACGCTGACTGTTGCAGCCGGAGCGCACGCGGCGTCCACCGTGCATATTTATAACTGGTCCGATTACATCGGCAAAACAACCCTCGAAGACTTCGAAAAAACCACCGGCATCAAGCCGATGTACGACGTGTTCGATTCCAACGAAACCCTGGAAGCCAAGCTGCTGGCGGGCCGAACGGGCTATGACGTTGTCGTGCCGTCTAATCACTTCCTGGGCAAACAGATCAAGGCTGGCGCGTTTCAGAAGCTCGACAAGAGCCAGCTGCCGAACTACAAGAATCTCGACTCGGCGCTGCTCAAGCGTCTGGAGAAAAACGATCCGGGTAACCAGTACGCCGTGCCGTATCTGTGGGGCACCAACGGTATCGGTTACAACGTCGAGAAGGTCAAAGCCGCGCTGGGCGTCGATAAAATCGACTCCTGGTCAGTGCTGTTTGAACCAGAGAACATCAAGAAGCTGCAAAGTTGTGGCGTAGCCATGCTCGATTCTGCCGATGAAATGCTTCCGGCAATGCTCAATTATCTTGGGCTGAATCCCAACAGCACGAACGAGGCCGACTATAAAAAGGCCGAAGCCAAGCTCATGGAGATTCGTCCTTACGTGACCTATTTCCACTCCTCGAAATACATCACCGATCTGGCCAATGGCGACATCTGCGTTGCGGCAGGCTTCTCGGGCGACGTGTTCCAGGCCAAGGCTCGGGCAGAGGAAGCAGGCAAGGGCGTAAACATTGCCTATAGCATCCCGAAAGAGGGCGGCAACCTGTGGTTCGACATGCTGGCAATCCCTGCGGACTCGAAAAATACCAAGCAGGCTCACGCATTCATCAATTACATCCTTGAGCCCAAGGTCATCGCCGAAGTCAGCGATGAGGTCGGCTATGCCAACCCGAACCCGGCTTCCGACGAGTTCATGGACAAAGACATTCGTGCAGACGAGGCGGTCTATCCGTCCAAGGAAGTGCAAGAGCGCCTGTACGTCAACTCCGAGCTGCCGCCGAAGATTCAGCGTGTCATGACGCGCAGCTGGACCCGAATCAAATCCGGTAAATAAAAGACCCCGCGCCCGGCCATGCAGGCCGGGCTGCAAACCAGTTGGGAGTTTCACCCATGGCAGTTGCCTCCGGCGCCTACAAGAAATCACTCGAAGGCGATCAGCAACCCAAGCAGGTGCTGGTCAAGATCGATCGGGTCACGAAGAAATTCGACGAGACGATTGCTGTGGACGACGTGTCCCTGCAAATCAACAAGGGTGAGATTTTCGCCTTGCTGGGTGGTTCCGGCTCCGGCAAATCAACGTTGCTGCGCATGCTGGCCGGTTTCGAACGGCCAACGGAAGGGCGGATCTACCTCGATGGCGTCGATATCACCGACATGCCGCCGTACGAACGCCCGATCAACATGATGTTCCAGTCCTACGCGCTGTTCCCGCACATGACGGTGGAGCAGAACATCGCATTCGGTCTGCAGCAGGATAAGCTGCCCAAGGCGGAAATCACCGAGCGTGTGGCTGAAATGCTCAAGCTGGTGCAGATGACCCAGTACGCACGACGCAAGCCGCATCAACTGTCTGGCGGTCAGCGTCAGCGGGTGGCGCTGGCTCGTTCCCTGGCGAAGAAACCCAAGCTGTTGCTGCTCGATGAGCCGATGGGTGCGCTGGACAAGAAGCTGCGTTCGCAGATGCAGCTGGAACTGGTGGAGATCATCGAGCGGGTTGGCGTGACCTGCGTAATGGTGACGCACGACCAGGAAGAAGCCATGACCATGGCTGAACGCATCGCGATCATGCACTTGGGCTGGATTGCTCAGATCGGCAGCCCTATCGATATTTACGAAACGCCGACCAGCCGTCTGGTCTGTGAATTCATTGGTAACGTCAACCTGTTCGAAGGCGAAGTGATCGAGGACATGGAAGGTCATGCCCTGATTCGCAGCCCCGAGCTGGAGCGCAATATCTACGTCGGCCACGGCGTAACGACCTCCGTGGAAGACAAGCACATCACCTACGCCCTGCGCCCGGAGAAGCTGCTGGTCACCACCGAGCAGCCTGCGTTCGAATACAACTGGTCGCGTGGCAAGGTTCACGACATCGCGTATCTGGGCGGCCACTCGGTGTTCTACGTGCAACTGCCGTGCGGCAAGCTGGTGCAGTCGTTCGTGGCTAACGCTGAGCGTCAGGGCACCCGGCCAACCTGGGGCGATGAAGTGTTTGTCTGGTGGGAAGACGACAGTGGCGTGGTACTGCGCTCATGAAGATACGCAAAATCAAGCGTGCCCTGAACCGGGTTATACCCAATGGTCGGCAACTGGTCATTGGAGCGCCGTTTCTCTGGCTGTTCCTGTTCTTTGCCTTGCCGTTTCTGATCGTCATCAAGATCAGCTTCGCTGAAGCCGACGTAGCGATCCCGCCTTATACGGAAATCTTCAGCTACGCCGAGCAAAAGTTCGAGATCATCCTCAACTTCGCCAACTATGCGCTGCTGACAGGCGATGACCTGTACATCTCGGCCTATCTCGGCTCGCTGAAAATGGCGTTCTTCAGCACCTTGCTGTGCCTGCTGATCGGCTTCCCGATGGCCTATGCCATTGCGACTGCGCGCAAGGAACTGCAAACCGTGCTGTTGCTGCTGATCATGATGCCGACCTGGACCGCGATTCTGATCCGGGTTTACGCGTGGATGGGCATCCTCAGTAACAACGGGCTGCTCAATGCATTCTTGATGTGGCTCGGCCTGATCGACGAGCCGTTGCAGATACTGAATACCAACCTCGCGGTGTATATCGGAGTTGTGTATTCGTACCTGCCGTTCATGATCCTGCCGCTGTACGCCAACCTGGTAAAACACGACTCAAGTCTGCTCGAAGCCGCGTCTGACCTGGGTTCGAGCACCTTCAACAGTTTCTGGAAAATCACCGTGCCGTTGTCCAAAAACGGAGTTATCGCTGGCTGCATGCTGGTGTTCATTCCGGTGGTCGGCGAGTTCGTTATTCCTGAACTGCTGGGCGGCCCGGAAACCCTGATGATTGGCCGCGTGCTGTGGCAAGAGTTCTTCAACAACCGTGACTGGCCCGTGGCTTCTGCGTTGGCGGTGATCATGCTGTTGATCCTGATCGTGCCGATCATTCTCTTTAACCGCAGTCAGGCCAAAGAGCTGGAGGGCAGGGCATGAGAGGCTTTCGATTCTCGAACATGATGCTGGTCCTGGGCCTGCTGTTCATCTACGCGCCGATGGTGATTCTGGTCATCTACTCGTTCAACGCTTCCAAACTGGTTACGGTCTGGGGTGGCTGGTCGGTGCACTGGTATGTAGGACTGCTGGATAATTCGCAACTGATGGGCTCGGTGATGCGCTCGCTGGAAATCGCCACTTACACAGCGATTGCAGCGGTGGCGCTGGGCACCATGGCGGCGTTCGTGTTGACCCGCATCACGCGCTTCAAGGGCCGCACGTTTTTCGGCGGCCTGGTGACAGCGCCGCTGGTGATGCCTGAGGTGATTACCGGTCTGTCGCTGTTGCTGCTGTTTGTGGCCATGGCCCAGTTGATCGGCTGGCCGCAGGAGCGCGGCATCGTCACCATCTGGATCGCCCACACCACGTTCTGCGCCGCTTATGTGGCCGTGGTGGTTTCGGCACGGTTGCGTGAACTGGACCTTTCAATTGAAGAAGCAGCGATGGATCTGGGCGCGCGGCCGTGGAAGGTGTTCTTCCTGATCACCATCCCGATGATCGCGCCTTCGCTGGCGGCGGGGGCGATGATGTCCTTCGCCCTGTCGCTGGACGATCTGGTACTGGCCAGCTTCGTTTCCGGTCCGGGTTCGACCACCTTGCCGATGGAAGTCTTCTCCGCTGTGCGTTTGGGCGTGAAGCCGGAAATCAACGCCGTCGCGAGCCTGATTCTGCTGGCCGTTTCGTGCGCCACTTTCCTGGTCTGGTTCTTCAGCCGCCGTGCCGAGCAACAGCGCAAGAAAGCCATCCAGCAAGCCATCGAAGAAAGCGCGGCCGACAGCTACAAGCAACCCGATCCACGTCGCGCGGCTGCTCCGGTTTAGTATCAGTTGGCGCGCCGTGAACCCTGTGGGAGCGAATTTATTCGCGAATGCGGTACATCAGACAAAGATATTTTGAATGTGTCGCCCATTCGCGAATGAATTCGCTCCTACCGGGACTGGGGCACCAACCTCAAGTTGCCTTGGGCATGCTTCGCCACATCCTCTTCACTCAAATGCTGCGGGACGTACTCGCCGTTGATATAGGTCTGTGCCTGATCCGAATAGTGTTTATCAAACAGCACACCGCTTTGCCCAACGGGGTTGCTGCCGAGCGCATGAGCCGGGTCGGCGAAGTCGATCAGGCGGCGGGTTGAGGGGCCGTAGCTGACGGGCCAGGGCGCAGGTCCGATGCGTGACGAAAGATTATTGGGCACTTCATGCGTGCCTGGTGCTGCGAACGGTCCGACGTTCAACAGCTGATCCAGCGGCTTTTGCGTGCCCAGCGGATGCGCGTGGGTCAGCGTGTGTGCTTTGCCCCAGCGCCATTCGCCTGCGTTGAGCCCATAAGTGGATTTCAAATGTGAAACCGTGGCGTGCCAAGCGACTTTGACCGTCTGCGCACGGGTTTCTTCGAACGGCGAATTGCGATTGTTCCACCATGGCGAACTGGCGTCGGCGGCCACGCGGGGCAGGGCGGCATCGATCACCCTTGTTGATAGCAGCGTTTCAAAGAGACCATCGCCCAGCTCATCGTGAAAGACCTCTTCGCTCAGGTCGAAGAGGAACTGGTTAAACAGCGTGGCGCCCACCGAATCAACCCCATAGTTGCCTTTCCAGTTGGCCAGTCGTTCTACCAGCGCTTTCTCTTCCGGGTCACTGACTACTTCGCGGAGGACCGGAAGCAAAGGCTGTAGAACCCTATTGGCATAATCAGTTTTCGTGCCCAGTTGCAGCGCTTTACTGTTGTCCAGATCCCATTTCACCGAGGCATCACTCAGCTGTCGGTTCAACTGTTGGCCGCGATCAGCGAGGTTGTAGTAACCGGGAATCTGCATGCCGGTGGGCGAGAGGGGCTGGAAATTGGCTGAGACGATGTAGCCGCGTGCGGGATTCTCTTCCTGCGGGTTAGCGCTGAAGGGGTAGAAGCCCAGTTTGTCGGCTTGCTCAGTGCTGCCATCAAGAATGTAGTTCGGGTTCACGCCTTCGGGACGAATCGGCAACTGCGCCGCCGCCCACCAACCGATGTCGCCTTTGGCATTGGCCCAGACGATATTCAATCCCGGTGCCTGAATTTTCTCTGCGGCAGCGCGCATCTTATCCAGCGTGTCGGCTCGGTTGACTTCGTAGAAGCCTTCCAGAATCGGATTCTCCGACTCCAGGAATGACCACCACATGGCAACCGGCGTAGCGCTTGCGGTGACGCCCATTACGTCGTTGACGATAGGACCATGGGGCGACTTGCGCAGCGTCAGCGTGACCGGTGCTTCGCCTTTGACCGCAATCTCTTGTTCGGTGCTGGTCATGTCGACCCACTGTCCGTGATACCAGACTTGATTGGGATTCTGCGGATTGGTTTTCTCGGCGATCAGGTCCAGATCATCGTTCTGGAACATGGTCAGGCTCCAGCCGAAATCCATGTTGTGGCCCAATGACGCGAACGGGTTGAGCGCCTGATGATGGCCGTACAGCTCAAAGCCTGGCGCGGACAGGTGAGCTTCGTACCATACCGATGGTACCGAGAAGCGTATATGCGGGTCGCCCGCCAGAAGCGGCTTGCCGCTTTTGGTTCTGCTACCGGAAATGGCCCACGCGTTGCTGCCTTCAAACTGTGGCAGACCGGCTTGTTCAAGCGCCTGATTGCTCAGGTACGCCAGCTGGTTGAGGCTTTTCCAGTCGCTGCTTGAAAGTCTGGCCGGCTGATCAAGGACCCCTTGTGGCTGCCAGTCGAGATCAAACACTTTCAGGTAATCCGCGCCGAGTTCGTCACGCACATAGGTCAGCATAGGCTCGGTACGAAAGGCTGCGGCAAAGCTGTAGGCCATGTAGCCGCCGACGCTCAGTGTGTCCTCTGCAGTGAACGGCCGTTTGGGGATACCCAGCACGTCGAACTCCAGTGGTTTGGCGTGGCTGTCCTGATACTGATTAACGCCGTCGAGGTAGGCTTGCAGGGCCTTCCAGGCAGGCGTGTCCTTGTTGTGGCGGGCGACGTAATCGTCGGCGTGTTCACGAATACGCAGGCTGCGGAACAGTTTGTCCGTCGCCACCAGTTTGGGGCCCAGAACTTCAGCCAGTTCACCTCGGGCCAGACGACGGACCATTTCCATCTGGAACAGTCGGTCCTGAGCCTGCACATAGCCCAGTGCGCGATACAAATCGGCTTCGTTTTCGGCGCGGATATGCGGCACGCCTCGCTCGTCATAACGCACACTGACCGGCGCCTGAAGGTGAGCAAGGGATAACTCGCCGTCACGCTGCGGTTGTTTGCTGTGCAGATACCAGGCACCCGCGCCGATGACGAGGGCAATGATGAATACGAGGATAGAAAGGCTGCGTTTCATCCGGCTTCTCGGTCGGCGGGCAAAGAGAGCAGGCTACAGATTTGGGTGGGGGTTGAGTAGATGGGATTGGCGTATGTGGTCTTGCCCTGAGTCCTGACACCGCACTGTCGTGCAGCAAACGGGGACCTGTAGGAGCCAACTTGTTGGCGAGACGTTGGGCCTGCGTAGTCAAAAATTGCGCCTCGCGAACAAGTTCACTCCTACAAGGGGCCTGCGTTCCACCCGCAATAACATCCGACCGCCATGGTATGCGTCGCATTCACCGCTCGCCCTTCAGTCAGCGCTTGCAGGATTGGCTCGATGAAGCTGTTGCCCGAATTACACGTCAGGCCTTCGCTATAGGGGCCGAAGTAAGCCAGCCTGCCGTCGCGATCCCAGATTGCCACGGCAGGGCTGGCGCTGATGCGTTCTGCGCCCGGCAAGTAGGCGATGGGCTTGATTGCGCTCAGCGTGGAGGGTAACTGACCCTGGCTACCGGGCTTTTGCACCGCGTAGAAGTCCACGCCTCCGGGCCCACCGAAATGCTCGATCAATTCGGCAAGGTGTTGCTGGTTTCCAACGTTGCAGGGGCAGGCTGGATCCCAGAAGTGCACCAGCCGAATTCGCCCGGGGCCCGCCAGCTTGACGGGAAGACCAAGAGTGTCTCCCGCGAAAAACACTGGCTCATTACTGAACGGTCGCAAGTAGCGACCCTGAAACCAGTCATAACCGGCCCATAAAAGCGCTGCACAGATAACGGTAATGAGCCCTGCAATGAGCGTGCTACGGCGTAGGGTCTTCATTTCAGTCGCATCTGTTTGAGGACGCCTGGCTTGCCATGCTCGGGGATACAGCTGAATATCGCTGCACAGTCTATCGTCCCGCCGGAAACTCCATGTCTGCCACGTTCAACCCCGATGCACTGCGCCACAGCCTGCAACCGATGAGCGCTGCTCAGCCGCTTTCTATCGAGGGGCTGGCCTACCAGCGTTTTTACGTACTCGACAGGTTGGGGCTGGAGCGTCCACTTCGTACCTGGCTGGGCAGGATGGACGTGGGCGGCTACGAAATTGTCGGGCAAGTCTGGATACCGGATAAGCCGGTAGCGACGATGTTCCTGATGCATGGTTTCTATGACCACATGGGCCTGTTTCGGCATTTGATCGAATGGGCGCTGAGTATGAATTTCGCGGTGATTTCCTGCGACTTGCCGGGGCACGGTCTGTCCAGCGGCTCGCGGGCCAGCATCAATGACTTTGCTGAGTATCAGGTGGTTTTGCAGCGTTTGTTTGAAGAAGCAAACGCCCTGCAATTGCCCAAGCCATGGCATCTTTGTGGGCAAAGCACCGGTGGTGCGATTCTGATCGACCATCTGCTTCATCATGGTGTTGAAAGCCCCGCTCAAGGTCAGGTCATCCTGCTCGCGCCGCTGGTCAGGCCTCGTGCCTGGGGATGGTCAAAGCTAAGCTATTACCTGCTCAACCCTTTTGTGACAGGCATCGCCCGGCGTTTCAGCGAAAACTCCAACGCCCCGGCGTTTCTACCGTTCCTGCTGGCTGATCCATTGCAACCACGCCGTTTGCCGACCGCATGGGTAGGTGCGCTGGCGCGCTGGATCAAGCGTATAGAATCAGCCCCTTCAAGCTCGCGCAGCCCTATCATTATTCAGGGGGAAGCGGACATGACCGTTGACTGGCGTCATAACCTGATGGTGCTCAACAAGAAATTCACCGAGCCCCGGATACTGATGCTCAGCGAAGCCCGGCATCATCTGGCTAACGAGATACCGGAGCTGCGGGCGCAGTATTTGAGCTTTGTTGAGCAGAAGATGCGTTTGGCGCTGGCGAGCTAAACGTCAGCGCTACTGTGCCGGAGCCAGGCTCGACGAGCTTTGGCCAACGGCCAGCCCGGCGCGTATCGCCGCCAGCGCGGCCTGGTAGTAAGCCTTGCCGTCGGCGGATTCGGCAAAAGTTGAAAACTCTTCCAGTTCCGGATCGGAGAGGTCGCGGTAGACGTAGAGCAAGGTGTTGTTCATGTCTGCCTCGATCTGCGCCATCAGGCGTTCACGCTGACCGTCGAGCATGCCTTGGGCCTGACCGCCGCCCAGCAACCCTGGAATCATCTGGCTCAGGCTATCGGCCGCAACACCTGCAATCGCCAGGCTGACCTCGGCACCTGCTTGTTTGGCGGGCAGTGCTTGCGCGAGGTGGCCAATCAATAATTGCCGAGTGGCATCAGCCTGAATCTGCGGCAGACCTTTAGCATTTTTTGCCAATTGGTCGGGGCGGGTGGCGGTCAGTTCGGCGTTGACGATCTTGCGCCCGAGCGGTGACTGGAAGAATTGCAGCGCAGGCTTGGGGTCACGAAGACTTTCGCGCAGGCGCTTTTCTGCGCGTTGATCCATGGCTTGTGGGGCGAAGCGCTGATTGCTGTTGTTGACCAGCGCTTGAAACACCGCCGGTGGCAGGCTGTTGCGGTAGCGTTGTTGCGCGGCGTTGAGGGCGTCGTTGAAATGCGCGCGTTGTTCTGGCCAGCCGGCGACCTTGTACAACTGGTCATAGCTGTCTGCCCAGGCGGGCATCGTGCAGAACATCAACAACACAACAAACAAACGGCGCATAGGGACTCCTGTCGGCAGGCCGCTATTGTCCCGGTGGTTGCGGGGCTTTGTCGAGTTATGACTTCGCCTGCACGGTGAAATTTCATGCACTTGGCAATCTGCCGAGTGCTGGAGCTTCCCGATTCTCGGGCGGCTGGATACTATGCGCCATGCAAATCGCCTCTGATCATCCGCTGCTGCTTCGAATCGTCGACGACCTCGCTGCCCGCGGCTGGTCGCAGCAGAATATTTTCCTGCCTGAAAGCCTCACGCTTGAGCTTGCCGAAGAGTGCCGCATGCGTGCAGCCGAGGGCGAACTCGCGCCTGCAGCTGTCGGCCGCGGGCCATTGCAAGAGATTCGCGAGGGAATTCGTGGCGATCATATCCAGTGGCTGGAACCTGGTCAGTCAGAGCCTTGTGATCGTTATCTGGGGTTGATGGACAGCCTGCGTCAGGCGCTCAATCGCGGTCTGTTTCTGGGGCTGGAAGACTTCGAAAGCCACTTCGCGCTGTATCCGCCAGGGGCTTTCTACCTCAAGCACGTAGATCGCTTCCGCGACGATGATCGGCGCATGGTTTCCGCTGTTCTTTATCTGAACAATGCCTGGCTGCCAGAGCATGGTGGTCAACTGCGCATGTTCCTTGATGAAGGCGTGGAATACGACGTGCAGCCAACCGGTGGTTGTCTGGTGGTGTTCATGTCTGGCGATATTCCCCACGAAGTGATGCCTGCCGGTCGTGACCGTCTTTCCCTGACTGGCTGGTTTCGTCGACGTGGGGATGGGGTGTTTTGATGTGCATCCCTTTCGCTCAGCAAACGCTTGACCTGTAGGAGCTGCCGAAGGCTGCGATAGCGGTCTGTCAGGATGAATGCTTCGCAGCCTTCGGCAGCTCCTACAAAACGATATTTGCATGAAATCTTTGTCATAAAGCCCGCTTCTTCAGAACGTTAAGCCAGTGCCGCGCTATGGTTACAGGTATGCCATTCAAGGGCTGACTGGAGAAACCATGAAAATCCTTTTTGCAAAAACTGCTCTCGCAGGCCTGCTGTTCGGGGTGTCGCTGATGGCCAGTGCTGCCGATGTTCCGCGCACGCCATCACCTGCCGGGGCCGAGGTTTACATCATTTCGCCCAAAGACGGCGCGACAGTGCCGGGCACGTTCAAGGTCCAGTTTGGCCTCAAAGGCATGGGCGTTGCACCTGCCGGTGTAGACATCCCGGAGACCGGCCACCATCACCTGTTGATCGACGTCAAAGACCAGCCGGACCTGAATGCGCCGCTGCCGATGACCGATAACATTCGCCATTTCGGCAAAGGCCAGACCGAAACCGAAGTTACCCTGCCGCCTGGCCCTCACACCTTGCAGTTGCTGGTGGGCGATAAGAGCCACATTCCGCTGAACCCATCGGTTGAGTCGAAGGTGATCAGGGTGAATGTGCAGTGATTGATTTTCTGTAGGAGCTGCCGAAGGCTGCGAATTGTGGTGTGTCACAGACACCGGTTTCGCAGCCTTCGGCAGCTCCTACAGATGCAGGTTATTACCCACAAAAAAGGAGACCCGAAGGTCTCCTTTTTATCCTGCCATCAAGGCTTAGAACAATACGCGGCTGCGGATGGTGCCTTTGATGTGCTGCAGCTTTTCCTGAGCCAGATCGGAATACTCGGCATCGACGTCGATGACCACGTAACCGAC
This sequence comes from Pseudomonas viridiflava, assembly GCF_900602065.1. GTDB lineage: Bacteria > Pseudomonadota > Gammaproteobacteria > Pseudomonadales > Pseudomonadaceae > Aquipseudomonas. The sequence continues at coordinate 89,473 of NZ_UWFN01000181.1, forward strand.
TTTCTCGTTGGTCTGCAGGAACTGACCGGAGATGTTGATACCGTTTTCGGCGAAGACCTTGTTGATCTCCATCAGCACGCCCGGGATGTTCTCGTGAATGTGCAGCAGGCGGTGCTTGCCAGGGTGAGCAGGCAGGGCCACTTCAGGGAAGTTGACCGAAGACACCGACGTACCGTTGTCGCTGTACTTGACCAGCTTCTCAGCCACTTCCAGACCGATGTTGGCCTGAGCTTCAGCGGTAGAGCCACCGATGTGCGGAGTCAGAATCACGTTGTCCAGGCCGCGCAGCGGGCTTTCGAAGATGTCGTCGTTCGAGCGAGGCTCAACCGGGAATACGTCGATAGCCGCACCGATCAGGTGTTTGTCCTTGATCGCGTCAGCCAGTGCGTCGAGGTCCACGACCGTGCCGCGAGCGGCGTTGATCAGAATGGCGCCCTTTTTCATCGCACGGATTTCTTTCTCGCCAATCATCATTTGGGTGGACGGCAGTTCAGGCACGTGCAGAGACACGATGTCGGCCATGCCCAGCAGCTCGGTCAGACTGGCGACCTGCGTTGCGTTGCCCAGCGGCAGCTTGGTCAGCGGATCGAAGAAGAACACCTGCATGCCAAGGCTTTCAGCCAGGACCGACAGCTGAGTACCGATCGAGCCGTAGCCGACGATGCCCAGTTTCTTGCCACGGATCTCGAAAGAATTGGCTGCGCTTTTGATCCAGCCACCACGGTGGCAGGATGCGTTCTTCTCCGGGATGCCGCGCAGCAGCAGGATCGCTTCAGCCAGGACCAGTTCGGCGACCGAGCGAGTGTTGGAGTACGGCGCGTTGAACACCGCAATACCGCGCTCGCGGGCTGCGCCCAGATCAACCTGGTTGGTACCGATGCAGAAACAGCCGACCGCGACGAGTTTCTTCGCGTGATCGAACATCTCTTCAGTTAACTGGGTACGGGAGCGGATACCGATGAAGTGAGCGTCGGCGATCTTTTCTTTCAGTTCGGCTTCCGGCAGAGACTTGGTGTGGTACTCGATGCTGGTGTAACCGGCTGCCTTGAGGACATCCACAGCGGATTGATGGACGCCTTCGAGAAGAAGGAACTTGATCTTGCTCTTGTCGAGGGAAGTCTTGCTCATCTGCTTTAACCTGTGTCCCGGAGAAATTTGGCAGTAAGTGAAGCGGTCGCGAATCGGGCCATCAGCTCGATTGGCGGGGGGCGTATGCTAGCATATGCACCCCGCGAAACCCCATTCCTGGACGTGAAGCGTTCTCAGGATGACCATGAATTGTTCGAGAGTTCCGTCGATGATCCATTCTGCGCTGGTAGATGAACTGAAGACCCTCGTTGAGCCTGGAAAAGTGCTCACCGATGCCGCATCCCTTGAGGCTTACGGCAAGGACTGGACCAAGCAATTCACGCCCGCGCCCGTTGCCATCGTCTTTCCCAAGACCATCGAGCAGGTTCAGGCCATCGTCTTGTGGGCCAATGAGCACAAGGTCGCGCTGGTTCCGTCTGGCGGCCGCACCGGCCTTTCTGCGGCGGCTGTGGCGGCAAATGGCGAAGTGGTGGTTTCGTTCGACTACATGAATCAGGTGCTGGAGCTCAACGTCACCGAGCGTACGGCTCGTGTGCAGCCGGGTGTCATCACCAAGCAATTGCAGAACCTGGCGGAAGAAAACGGCCTTTATTATCCGGTGGACTTCGCTTCCTCGGGCTCCAGTCAGATTGGCGGCAACATCGGCACCAATGCTGGCGGGATCAAGGTCATTCGCTACGGCATGACCCGCAACTGGGTCGCAGGCCTGAAGGTTGTCACCGGCAAGGGCGACATCCTTGAGCTGAACAAGGATTTGATCAAGAACGCGACTGGCTACGATATGCGTCAGCTGTTCATCGGGGCAGAAGGTACGCTGGGCTTTGTCGTCGAAGCCACTATGCGCCTTGATCGTGCTCCCAAGAACCTGACCGCGATGGTGCTGGGCACTGCTGACTTCAATTCGATCATGCCGGTGTTGCACGCGTTCCACGGCAAGCTGGACCTGACGGCGTTCGAATTCTTCTCGGACAAATCCTTCGCCCGTGTCATGGCTCGTGGCGACGTGCCTTCGCCATTCGATACGCCATGCCCGTTCTATGTGCTGCTGGAATTCGAGGCCACCACCGAAGATCTGGCCAATGAAGCGTTGGCCACCTTTGAGCATTGTGTCGAACAGGGCTGGGTGCTGGATGGCGTGATGAGCCAGAGCGAGCAGCAACTGAAAAACCTGTGGAAGCTGCGCGAGTACATCTCAGAAACCATCTCTCACTTCACGCCTTACAAGAACGACATTTCGGTGACTGTTTCAAAGGTGCCGGCGTTCCTGAGTGAAATTGATGCGATCGTTGCCGAGCACTACCCCGATTTCGAGGTGCTCTGGTACGGCCATATTGGTGATGGCAACCTGCACCTGAACATCCTCAAGCCTGAGGCCCTCGACAAGGAAGAGTTCTTCGTCAAGTGCGCCAGGGTCAACAAATGGGTGTTCGAGACGGTGCAGAAATACAACGGCTCGATTTCTGCCGAGCACGGTGTAGGCATGACCAAGCGTGATTACCTGACGTACAGCCGTTCTCCGGTGGAAATCGAGTACATGAAAGCCATCAAGGCTGCATTCGATCCGAACGGCATCATGAACCCCGGAAAAATCTTCGCTGTTTAATGGGCCGCCACTTTATAGTGGCGTGACCACAACGAGACCAAGGAGCCGCCATGAGTTATCAGCACAAGTATGTCGACGGAACGAGCATCCACTTTCCCATGGGCAAGGCCGTGTGCGTGGGTCGTAACTACGCCGAGCATGCCAAGGAACTGAACAACGCAGTGCCTACCGAGCCGCTGCTGTTCATCAAGCCAGGCAGCGCGGTTGTTGCGCTGGAAGGTGGTTTCACCATCCCGGCTGATCGTGGCTCGGTGCACTACGAAGCGGAAATTGTCGTGCTGATCGGCAAGCCGCTGACCAAGAATCCGACCCGCGAAGAAGTGCTGGACGCCATCTCCGGCTTCGCTCCGGGGCTGGACCTGACCCTGCGCGACGTACAGACCAAGCTGCGTGACAAGGGCTACCCATGGGAAGAGGCCAAGTCGTTCGACGGTGCTGCAGTCATTGCGCCGTTCGTGCCGGCTGAAACCTTCTCCGACCTGACCGATATTGGCATTCGTCTGACCATCAATGGCGAAGTTCGTCAGGACGGTAACAGCAGCGACATGCTCAACCCTATCGTGCCGGTGATCCAGCACATGGCTGCCTGCTTCTCGCTGCAGGCCGGTGACGTGATCATGACCGGCACTCCGGCAGGCGTTGGCCCGCTGTTGGCTGGCGATGAGCTGGTCCTGGAACTGGTAGGACAGAAGGCCTTCGAAAGCAGCGTTCGCTGATTTTTTCGCGGTGACCGGAACCGTCTGCGATAAGCTTCGCAGGCGGTTTTTGCGTTTTATGGGGCTTAAATAGAACAATTGGCGTTTTTTTCACAATTGATCTGGATAATCCGGCGTCCAGCCCCCTGCTTGGGGGCACTGTGCCATCTGATGTTATCCACACTTGGGAACGCTCATGACCAACCCTTCATCTTCAACCCAATCGACGCGTCGTCTACCTCGCATACGCTGGTACGGTTTGCTGCTTCTGGTTGTGGTGATTGGCTACGGCATTGCTTACGCGATGCATTGGGATGATCGCGGCCTGCTGTGGCTGGGAGAGCGCTTCGAAAGCCCGTCTGAGCGCAGTGCAAGCGTCTGGCTGCCAGACTATGTCGTCGATGTCGACGCCAAGGCGCTGCCGGGCATGGAGGATGATGAGGCGTCGGATGTGTCCTATAACCCGGTGACCAAAACGCTTTTTGCGGTCATGGGCAAGAATCCATTCCTTGTCGAGCTGACGCTCAAGGGAGATGTGTTGCGCAAGATCCCTATGCTGGGCTGGAGCAATCCCGAGGCAGTTGCCGTCATGGAGAACGGCTTCATGGCGATCGCGGATGAGCGTCAGCACCAGTTGAGCATCGTCAAGGTCAGCCCGGAGACCACTGCGCTGAATTTTGCCGATTTCCCAAGCTACGACCTTGGCGCTTCCAAAAATCAGAATAAAGCGTTTGAGTCCGTCGCCTGGGATCCACGTCGTCAGCAACTGGTGCTGGGTGAAGAGCGCCCTGCGGCGATGTTCACCTGGGCGAGTAATGGCAGTGATGTTTTGACCGGTGGCAAGCAGAAGGTCATCAACAAGTCGCTGGATCTGCGTAACCTTTCTTCGTTGACCGTCGAGCCCCGTACCGGGCACACGCTGGCGCTATCCGCGGATTCGCACATGCTGCTGGAGCTCGATGAAAAGGGCGAGCAGGTCAGTTTCATGACGTTGCTCGGTGGTTTCAACGGATTGAAAGACACCATCCCTCGTGCTGAGGGCGTGGCGTTTGATGAGGATGGCAATCTGTACATCGTCAGCGAACCGAATCTGTTTTATTCGTTTCACAAGAAGTGATGGGTTTCAGTAAGGAATTCAGTTCTATGAGGAGGATTCTAAGCTGGCCTGCAAACACACTTCCGGTGGGAGCGAATTCATTCGCGAAGGGGCCGGCCCATACAATGCATATGCAGCGTCTGACAATCAGTCTTCCCGGATGAATTCGGTCCCACAGATGAACTTGTTCCTATAATGGCTCTGCGCCATTAAGCTTCAATTCATATTCGCGTGCTATTTATGCTGCCCGCCCCATCCTTGAGCCTTCTGAATGCGCCAGCTCCTCTCTTTCCGAAAAATCGTTGTTGCGGTCCTGATTCTGCTGGCGGTGCTGTTATTTTTTGCCAACCGTGAATACCGTTTCGCCGAGCGTGCCCTGTTCAACTGGCATCTACTTTGGCAAGACAAAGACGCACAGGTCATGGGGCTGGGCGATTATCGGGTGGTCATCGAGGGCCAGGTTATTGCCGGGCTGGAGGATGATGTCTCGGCCCTGAGCTACGACCCGGATCGCAAGAGTCTATTCACCGTCACCAATTCAAATGCCGAAATGGTCGAACTGAGCCTTGATGGGCGGGTCTTGAAGCGTATTCCGCTGACCGGTTTCGGTGACGCTGAGGCTGTGGAATACATCAGCCCTGGCATTTATGTGATCAGCGATGAGCGCAAGCAGCGGCTGATCAAGGTCCATGTCGATGACGAGACGACCTTCCTCGATGCCGCTGATGCCGAGCAACTCACGCTCGGCATCGGATCCGGAAACAATAACGGTTATGAAGGGCTGGCATACGACACCAAAGGGCAGCGCCTGTTTGTCGCCAAGGAGCGGCGGCCTACGCAGATCATCGAGGTGCGTGGCTTCCCCAATATGAACGCCGATGCGCCGAGCATGATTGAGGTGTCTTCTGATGCCAAGCGTGATGCGGGGCTGTTTGTGCGGGACATTTCCAGCCTGCAGTTCGATGAACGCAGCGGGCATTTGCTGGCTTTGTCGGACGAGTCCCGACAAATCGTAGAGCTCGATACCAAGGGACGGGCGGTGGGCAATGTATCGTTAAGCCAAGGCTCCATGGGGCTTCGCAAAACCGTGCCCCAGGCGGAAGGCATCGCGATGGATGACGACGGCACCCTGTATCTGGTGAGCGAGCCGAATCTGTTTTATGTGTTCAAAAAGCCCTGAGGTTTTTATGCCGGTTCTGTAGGAGTGAGCTTGCTCGCGATGGCGTACTCCCTGGCATTACTTGTTTGAATAAAGGACCGCAATCGCGAGCAAGCTCGCTCCTACAGCCCCCCATTCACTGCGGCGCAGGCAATCAACGCGTCAGCGTTTTAACCCCTTCACTCGTCCCCAGCAGCAGCAAGTCCGCAGGGCGCGCAGCAAACAGGCCGTTGGTCACAACACCAACGATGGCATTGATCTGGCTTTCCAGTTCGACCGGGTTAGTGATGTTCATGTTGTGTACATCAAGAATGATATTGCCGTTATCGGTCAGCACGCCTTCACGGTAAACCGGGTCGCCGCCCAGTTTTACCAGTTGGCGGGCAACATGGCTGCGCGCCATCGGGATCACTTCAACAGGCAACGGGAACGCGCCTAGCACGGGTACCAGCTTGCTGGCGTCGGCGATGCAGATAAAAGTCTTGGCTACGGCCGCAACGATCTTTTCGCGGGTCAATGCCGCGCCGCCGCCTTTGATCAGGTTCAGGTGCTCATCGCTTTCGTCGGCACCGTCGATGTAGAACTCCAGATCGCTGACAGTGTTGAGCTCGTAAACCGGGATGCCGTGGCCCTTGAGGCGTGCAGCAGTGGCTTCGGAGCTGGCAACTGCGCCGTCGAATGCGCCTTTGTGCTGGGCCAGAGCATCAATGAAACAGTTGGCGGTGGAGCCGGTCCCGACGCCGACGATGCTCTTGTCGTCCAGTTTCGGAAGGATGAAATCCACGGCGGCCTGCGCCACGGCTTGTTTGAGTTGATCCTGGTTCATGCGGGCTCCACGGGTGCCGGGTATATAGACCTGTAGGAGCGCGCTTGCCCGCGATTACGTTGTGTCAGACGCCATCAACGCTGGATGTGCCGATGCCATCGCGGGCAAGCGCGCTCCTACAGATTGAGGAAAAGGGCGCGCATTATAGCGACATGCCAGCGCCAAAGCCCCGTGATTCGTGTGGTCGTGCATCGGAGTGCGGGTTAGACTTCCTGTCCTTGCCCTTTTGCCAGTGATGTCGCCGTGATGCTTGAACAGTACGTCAAAAAAATCCTCACCTCTCGCGTCTATGACGTGGCCGTGGAAACCCCATTGCAGGGCGCTCGTCAGCTGTCCGAGCGACTGGGCAATCAAGTACTGCTCAAGCGCGAAGACTTGCAGCCGGTGTTCTCGTTCAAGATTCGTGGCGCGTACAACAAGCTGGCGCAATTGAGCCCGGAAGAGCTGGCCCGTGGCGTAGTTACAGCTTCGGCAGGCAACCACGCGCAAGGTCTGGCCCTGGCGGCGAAAACCCTGGGCGTCGAAGCCACTATCGTGATGCCCAAAACCACGCCTGAAATCAAGGTCGAGGGCGTGCGCTCACGGGGCGGCAAAGTGGTGCTGCACGGGGATTCCTTCCCTGAAGCGCTGGCCCACTCACTGAAACTGGTGGATGAATTGGGCTTCGTGTACATCCACCCTTATGACGATCCAGACACGATTGCCGGGCAAGGCACTGTGGCGATGGAGATTCTTCGTCAGCATCAGGGCCCGCTGGACGCGATTTTTGTCCCGGTGGGCGGCGGCGGCTTGATTGCTGGTATTGCGGCCTACGTGAAGTACCTGCGTCCTGATATCAAGGTGATTGGCGTCGAACCAGACGATTCCAACTGCCTGCAACAGGCCATGGCCTACGGCGAGCGTGTGGTGCTGCAACAGGTCGGTCTGTTTGCCGACGGCGTGGCTGTGGCGCAAATTGGTGAGTACACCTTCGACATCTGCAGGCATTACGTCGACGAAGTGATCACGGTGAGCACCGATGAAATCTGCGCGGCGATCAAGGATATTTACGACGACACTCGTTCGATCACCGAGCCAGCAGGGGCTTTGGCTGTGGCCGGGATCAAAAAGTACGTCGAGCAGGAAGCAGTCAGCGGCCAGACATTTGTCGCCATTGACTCCGGTGCCAACGTCAACTTCGACCGCTTGCGTCACGTTGCCGAGCGTGCCGAGCTGGGTGAGGGCCGCGAAGCGATCATCGCGGTGACCATCCCGGAGCAGCCGGGCAGCTTCAAGGCCTTCTGCGAAGCAATCGGCAAACGTCAGATCACCGAATTCAACTACCGTTATCACACCGACCGCGAAGCGCACATTTTTGTCGGCGTGCAGACGCATCCGGACACCGATCCCCGTAAAGGTCTGATCACAAGCCTTACCGAGCAGGGTTTCCCGGTGATTGACCTGACCGACAACGAGCTGGCCAAGCTGCATATCCGGCACATGGTTGGTGGTCATGCCGAGCGGGTCAGCGACGAAGTGGTGTTCCGCTTCGAGTTCCCGGAACGTCCGGGCGCGCTGTTCAACTTCCTCAACAAGCTGGGCGGGCAGTGGACGATTTCGATGTTCCATTACCGTAATCATGGCGCCGCAGATGGTCGTGTGGTGGCGGGGCTGGTGGTGCCCGAAGAGGAGCGGCACTTGGTCCCTGCGGCGCTGGCCGAGATTGGCTATCCCTATTGGGATGAGAGCAAGAACCCGGCTTATAAGCTGTTTTTGGGCTAGGACTGACACGCGCAGGTCTATCCCTGTGGGAGCGAATTCATTCGCGAAGGCATTGGTCAAGACGATGAAGATGTTTCGACTGTACCTACCTCTTCGCGAATGAATTCGCTCCCACAGGGAATATGCGTTCAACCAACGCCTCAACTGGAGCCAAGAAAAATGGATCACCTCACCGCCCTGAAAACCCTGCACATCTCGGCGACGGTGCTGTTCTTGCTCAGCGCCCTCGGTTTGACGATCTGGCTGATCAAGGGCCGCAGGGCAGGGTTTACCACCAACCACACCCGCCTGTTGCTGCGTCCGCGCCTGTTCGCGTGGATTCTGATGGGGTTATGTCTGCTGACCATGCCCATTACCGGCTGGTGGCTGGCGCACCTTGTTGGCTGGCCGCTGGGGCAAACCTGGGTGCTGGCGAGCAGCGTGCTCTACACGTTGGGCGCGTTGAGCTGGCTGTGGTTGGTAATACGCCTGAACAAGCTGCGAATTGATCCTGCCAAAGGTGGCTTGAAGTTCACCCTGGCGCTGGCGATTTTCACGGTCGTCTGTTTCATCGCCATTGCCGGATTGATGGGGGCGAAGCCGGTTTGAGGCTAAAGATTAGCTAACCTAGAGGCGATCTCCCTGTGGGAGCGGTGCTTGCCCGCGATAAGGTTTAGGTGATCCACCTGCAGAACTGCGGTGTCCTTATCGCGGGCAAGCACCGCTCCCACAGGGGCAGCATTCCACAGTGCGATCGTGTTTCGCTGGAGTCATCCGCGCAGCGTAATCACCGGCCAGCCGCGGCTTTCAGCCTCGGCACGCAACTTCGGGTCCGGGTCCACGGCTACCGGGTTGGCAACCTTTTCCAGCAGCGGCAGATCGTTTAGCGAGTCGCTGTAGAAATAGCTGCCTTCCAGGCTGAATTGGTTTTCTTCCAGCCAACGGTTCAGACGTGTCACTTTGCCTTCGCGGAAGCACGGCACATCGGTGGTGCGTCCGGTGTAACGACCGTCGACCATTTCGCATTCGGTTGCCAGCAGTGTCTCGATACCCAGACGTTCGACGATTGGTCCGGTCACGAAGCGATTGGTCGCGGTAATGACAGCCAGTTTGTCGCCTGCTTCGCGATGTTTGGCGATCAGTTCCAGCGCCTTGGGCAGAATGATCGGTTCGATGCAATCGCGCATGAAATCACGATGCCAGGCCTCTAGCTGGGCCATCTCGGTGCTGCCGAGGATTTCCAGTGAGAAGTTCAGGTAGTCGGTCAGGTTCAAGGTCCCGGCCAGGTAATCCTGATAGAACTCGTCGTTGCGGGTTTTGTAGGTCGCGGCGTCAAGAATGCCGCGTTCGCACAGGTAGTCACCCCAGGCGTGGTCGCTGTCGCCACCCAGAAGTGTGTTGTCGAGGTCGAATAAAGCCAGGCGCATGCGGTTACTCGCTGAATTTGCTGAAAAAAGAGCACCAGAATACGAGGTTTTCACAACTCTTCACATAACCTGCTAAGCCTCGTTGCTGCTTTGATCGGCTTTGTGGAACAATGCGGTGACATGCGTTTGCGAGGTTGTTGCCGTGATCGACCCCGATGGTTTCCGTCCTAATGTCGGGATAATTCTGACAAACGACTCCGGCCAGGTCCTATGGGCTCGGCGAATCAACCAAGATGCCTGGCAGTTTCCACAGGGTGGTATCAACCCTCAGGAGACGCCGGAAGACGCGCTTTATCGTGAATTGAACGAAGAAGTCGGGCTTGAACCTGAGGATGTGCAGATTCTTGCCTGTACTCGGGGTTGGTTGCGCTATCGTTTGCCGCAACGTCTGGTCAGGACGCACAGCCAACCGCTGTGTATCGGCCAGAAGCAAAAATGGTTTCTCCTGCGCCTGGTCTCCAACGAGCAGCGGGTGCGGATGGATTTGACCGGGAAACCGGAGTTCGATGGCTGGCGTTGGGTCAGCTATTGGTATCCGCTGGGTCAGGTGGTGACATTCAAGCGCGAGGTGTATCGACGCGCACTCAAAGAGCTTGCCCCGCGCCTTTTGTCGCGCGACTGACACGGAGTTCGACCCCGAGCCATGCTCAATACGCTGCGCAAGATCGTCCAGGAAGTTAACTCCGCCAAGGATCTCAAGGCGGCGTTGGGGATTATTGTGTTACGCGTCAAAGAGGCCATGGGCAGCCAAGTCTGCTCGGTCTATTTGCTCGATCCCGAAAGTAATCGCTTCGTGCTGATGGCCACGGAGGGCTTGAACAAGCGCTCCATTGGCAAAGTCAGCATGGCGCCGAACGAAGGTCTGGTTGGCCTCGTCGGTACCCGTGAAGAACCGTTGAACCTCGAAAACGCCGCTGATCACCCGCGTTATCGCTACTTTGCTGAAACCGGCGAAGAGCGCTATGCGTCGTTTCTGGGCGCGCCGATCATTCACCATCGTCGTGTGGTGGGTGTACTGGTTATCCAGCAAAAGGAGCGTCGTCAGTTCGATGAAGGTGAAGAAGCCTTCCTCGTGACCATGAGCGCGCAGCTTGCCGGGGTTATCGCCCACGCTGAAGCCACTGGCTCGATCCGTGGTCTGGGGCGTCAGGGCAAAGGTATCCAGGAAGCCAAATTCGTTGGCGTAGCCGGTTCACCCGGTGCTGCGGTGGGCGTTGCGGTGGTCATGTTGCCGCCCGCCGACTTGGAAGTGGTGCCTGACAAGACGGTCACTGATATCGCGGCTGAGCTGGCGTTGTTTCAGACGGCTCTGGAGGGCGTGCGCAGCGACATGCGCGCACTGTCTGCCAAACTTGCGAACCAACTGCGCCCCGAAGAGAGAGCGCTGTTTGACGTCTATCTGATGATGCTCGACGACGCCTCGCTGGGCAGCGAAGTGACCAATGTCATCAAGTCCGGTCAGTGGGCTCAGGGCGCATTGCGCTCGGTGGTCAACGAGCACGTCAAACGTTTCGAATTGATGGACGACGCCTATCTGCGCGAGCGTGCCTCTGATGTCAAAGACCTGGGCCGTCGCTTGCTCGCGTACTTGCAAGAGGCGCGGCAACAGACGCTGGTGTATCCGGACAACACTATCCTTGTCAGTGAAGAGCTGACAGCCGCCATGCTGGGCGAAGTTCCGGAAGGCAAGCTGGCTGGTCTGATTTCGGTACTCGGCTCCGGCAACTCCCACGTAGCGATCCTGGCCCGAGCCATGGGTATTCCCACGGTCATGGGCGTGGTCGACCTGCCTTATTCCAAGGTCGACGGCATCGAACTGATCGTCGACGGCTACCACGGTGAAGTCTTCACCAACCCCAGCGATGCCATGCGCAAGCAGTTCGCCAAGGTCGTTGAAGAAGAGCGCCAGCTGTCTCAAGGGCTGGACGCGCTGCGCGAGCTGCCTTGCGTAACACTGGACGGCCATCGCATGCCGCTGTGGGTCAACACCGGTTTGCTGGCTGACGTGGCTCGCGCCCAACAGCGCGGCGCGGAAGGTGTGGGTCTGTATCGCACTGAAGTGCCGTTCATGATCCAGCAGCGTTTTCCGAGCGAGAAAGAACAGCTGGCGATTTATCGCGAGCAACTGGCGGCCTTCCACCCGCTTCCAGTCACCATGCGCAGCCTTGATATCGGTGGCGACAAAGCTCTGTCTTACTTCCCGATCAAGGAAGAGAACCCGTTTTTGGGCTGGCGCGGTATTCGCGTCACCCTCGACCACCCGGAGATCTTCCTGGTGCAGACCCGCGCCATGCTCAAGGCCAGTGAAGGCTTGAACAACCTGCGGATTCTGCTGCCGATGATTTCCAGCACCCACGAGGTAGAGGAGGCTTTGCACCTGATCCACCGGGCGTGGGGCGAAGTGCGCGACGAAGGCACTGATGTACCGATGCCGCCAGTGGGCGTGATGATTGAAGTACCGGCTGCTGTCTATCAGACCCGCGATCTGGCGCGTCAGGTGGACTTCCTGTCGGTGGGCTCCAACGACCTGACTCAATACCTGCTGGCCGTGGACCGCAACAACCCGCGGGTTGCCGATCTCTACGACTACCTGCACCCGGCCGTGCTGCAAGCCCTGCAGAACGTGGTGCGTGATGCGCATGCCGAAGGCAAACCGGTGAGTATCTGTGGCGAAATGGCGGGGGATCCCGCTGCTGCGGTGCTGTTGATGGCGATGGGCTTCGACAGTCTGTCGATGAACGCCACCAACTTGCCGAAAGTGAAGTGGATGCTGCGTCAGATCCATCTGAGCAAGGCCAAGGAATTGCTCGCCCAGTTGATGACCAACGACAACCCGCAAGTCATCAGTAGCTCGCTGCAACTGGCGCTGAAAAACCTCGGGCTGTCGCGGATGATCAATCCGGGGTCTGTGAAAGGGCATTAATCCTTGGCTTGAAATGCTTTCTTCCTGTGGGAGCGGTGCTTGCCCGCGATTCAGGCGCCTCGGTGTATCCAGACATACCGAGTAATCTGCATCGCGGGCAAGCACCGCTCCCACAAGAGATCGGATTCCAACTGAAGAGCTGAATTAAATCTGCAGCTCCACCTCACCCAATCTCCCGCCATACGGCCCAAAACTGTATTCGACGAAGTGTTGGCTGCCGTCAGCATTGACGATCAAGCTAAGTGCATTAGTACCTGGCTTGAAATGCTTTCCCCTGTGGGAGCGGTGCTTGCCCGCGATTCAGACGCCTCGGTGTATCCAGACATACCGAGTAATCTGCATCGCGGGCAAGCACCGCTCCCACAAGAGATCGGATTCCAACTGAAGAGCTGAATTAAATCTGCAGCTCCACCTCACCCAATCGTCCGCCGTACGGCCCAAAATTGTGCTCGATGAAGTGTTGGCTGCCATCAGCATTGACGATCAGCACAGTGCTGGCCCGGGTGTCGTAGTTTGGGCTGGCGATGAACAGGCTCGACAGCAGCTTTTCGGTCTCCAGACTGACGCCCGTATCAGGCAGCTCGGCGGTTGGTGCAGTGGTCGGGTCGCTCAATAAGGCCATGAGTGCCAGTGGATTCGGATCACCCAGTTGGGTGCTCAGTGCAGCTTTGGCCTTCTGAACTTTTGGCCAGGGCGTGTCGAGCCCTGCGTTGGACAGACCATAAACGCCTTCATCGAGCAGGCGTGCCTCCGGGTTTGAGCCGTCGAGGTAGTACAAATGCTCACGATCGCCCACCAGCAGATTGAAGCCTCCGTATTCATCCGACCTGTTGGCTACCTCGGCAAGATAATCTTCAATCGGAATATCGCTGGTCAAAAATTGAGCAACCAGTTCGCCTCGCGAGCGATGTCCCAGTGGCAAGCCTGGGTTGCGAATATTGGTCAGTGCCGCAAAACGCCCGTCTGCGGTGACGCCAAGCCAGGTTCCGCCCGCTTCAAGGTCACGGCCTGCATAGACGTGCGGTGCATCGGCCCACTGCGTGAGGGGTTGAGTCGGGCGAGCGTAGAACTCGTCACGATTGGCCGCAACGATCAGCGGCTGTGCGTGAGAAGGGCGCCAGGCGAACACGATCAGACACATGCAGTACTCCTTTTTCAGCCACTCTACCCATACATGAAGCTAGCATCCATCGCACGCCGCTAGAGCGTCGGGCGTTGCTCCGGTAACATGCCGGTCTCTTTTCGTCATGCCCGCTAAATAGCTGTTCAGCGCGGGTTTATGTTTCCTGCTTTAGTGTGTCTGGTTAAGTGCTCGCGAGAGCGTTCCCATTTAAGGAGTTGCAATGCTGCCTTACCCGCAGATTGACCCGGTGGCGGTGGCCATCGGCCCGCTGCAAATACACTGGTACGGTTTGATGTACCTGGTCGGTATCGGCGGCGCGTGGCTGCTGGCATCGCGACGCTTGAACAGCTTTGATCCGACCTGGACCAAAGAAAAGCTCTCCGACATGATTTTCTGGCTGGCCATGGGCGTGATCGTCGGTGGGCGGCTGGGCTATGTGTTGTTCTACGATCTGCCCGCGTATATCGCCAATCCACTGTTGATCTTCGAAGTCTGGAAGGGCGGCATGGCGTTCCACGGCGGTTTCGTCGGCGTGATGATCGCGGCGTGGTGGTTCGGCCGCCGCAATGGCAAGTCGTTCTTCGAACTCATGGATTTCGTCGCACCCATGGTGCCGATTGGTCTGGGGGCCGGTCGTATCGGCAACTTCATCAATGCCGAGCTGTGGGGCAAGCCGACCGATTTGCCGTGGGCAATGGTCTTCCCGCCATTCAGCGATCCGGCGCAATTGCCGCGTCATCCTTCGCAGCTGTATCAGTTCGCACTTGAAGGTGTCGCGCTGTTCATCATCCTCTGGCTGTTTTCTCGCAAGCCTCGTCCGACGATGGCTATTTCCGGCATGTTCGCCCTGTTCTACGGGCTGTTCCGGTTCATCGTAGAGTTCGTACGCATGCCCGACGCGCAATTGGGTTATCTGGCGTGGGGCTGGGTCACCATGGGGCAGATCCTCAGCCTGCCGATGATCATCGCCGGTGCTGTCCTGATCTGGCTGGCTTACAACCGCGCCCCCGCTGGCAAGAACGCGGCGGTCTAACACCGAAACGCCGGGCGAGCCTGCCCGGCGGATTCACCGAAGCAGGTAATTTATGAAGCAATATCTGGATCTGGTCGCCCACGTCATCAAGAACGGCACGTTGCAGGCCAACCGCACCGGTGTGAAAACCATCAGTTTTCCCGGCGCGATGCTGCGTTACGACCTCAAGGAAGGCTTCCCGGCGATTACTACCCGGCGGATGGCCTTCAAGTCGGCCATCGGCGAAATGGTTGGCTTCCTGCGCGGCGTGAACAATGCGGCTGAGTTTCGCGAGCTGGGCTGCAAGGTCTGGGACCAGAACGCCAACGAAAACGCTCAATGGCTGGACAACCCGTTCCGCAAGGGCGAAGACGATCTGGGCGAAATCTACGGCGTGCAATGGCGCAAGTGGCCCGCCTACAAGCGCATTGACCTGAACAATCCGAAAGCCATCGAACTCGCGATCAGCCAGGGCTACCAGCAGATCGCCCAGTCCGAAGAAGACGGTCAGCCTTACGTGGTCCTGTACAAGGCCATCGATCAGATTCGCCAGTGTGTCGACACCATCATCAAGGACCCGGGCAGCCGTCGTATTCTGTTCCACGGCTGGAACTGCGCGCAGCTGGACGAGATGGCTTTGCCGCCTTGCCACCTGCTGTATCAGTTCCACCCGAATCAAGAAACCAAAGAAATCTCCCTGACGCTGTACATCCGCTCCAACGATCTGGGACTCGGCACGCCGTTCAATCTGACTGAGGGCGCGGCGCTGTTGAGCCTGATCGGCCGTCTGACGGGCTACACGCCGCGCTGGTTCACGTATTTCATCGGCGACGCCCATGTCTACGAAAACCACCTGGACATGCTCAACGAGCAGCTCAAGCGCGAGCCGTATCCGATGCCTAAACTGGTGATTTCCGATCGTGTGCCGGAGTTTGCCAAGACCGGTGTGTATCAACCGGAATGGCTGGAGCAGATCGAGCCTTCAGACTTCTCGCTGGAAGGTTACGAGCATCACCCGGCGATGACTGCGCCGATGGCGGTTTAGAACATTGCTTTGATGCTTTTATGTGGGAGCGGTGCTTGCCCGCGATTCAGGCACCTCGGTGTATCAGACATACCGAGTAATCTGCATCGCGAGCAAGCTCTGCTCCCACAGGGAATGTGTCAGGCCGTTCTATCGCATTAATGCCCATGACTCCTGCCCACATGTGAATGCTCCACATCAGCGGTCACCACGCTACCGCTGATTTCCAGTCGATCCAGAATCCCGCAATGATCCGGGGCGCCGTCGCTGCAGCGTTGGCGCAGGTCCAGTAGCTGTGTCTGCAAGGCTTGCAGGCTGGCGATACGGTCGTTGACGTGCTGGATGTGTTCATCAATCAGCGCATTGACACTCACGCACTGATCTTGCGGGCTGTCGCGCAAGTTGAGCAGGCTGCGGATTTCTTCGAGGGTCATGTCCAGGCTGCGGCAGTTACGAATGAACGTCAGCCGTTCTACGTGGGCCTGAGTGTACAGCCGATAATTGCCATCACTACGCGCCGGTGCCGGGAGCAGCCCCTCGCGCTCGTAGTAACGGATGGTTTCCACCTGCGCATCAGTCAGTTTTGCCAGCTCGCCAATCTTCATCGTCGTCGATCCTGTTTCAGTGCTTGACCCTATAGTGGCTACAGGGTGTTCACTTGGCAACAAGCACGTTAAAGGACCGGACCATGAGCCAGTTGACCCCCGTTCAAGGCAAGCACGAGCACGCAGAGCACGTCCATTCACAGCACGATCATCAGGCTAAAAACCACGATCATGCCGCACACGCGCACAGCTGCTGTTCGTCGAAGGCTGCACCTGCGGTGGTTTCATTCACCGATGCGCCTGCATCCGGCGCACAACTGAGCACATTCCGTATCGAGCAAATGGATTGCCCTACGGAGCAGACGCTCATCCAGAACAAGCTGGGCAAACTGGCGGGCGTGCAAAAGCTTGAGTTCAACCTGATCAATCGTATGCTTGGCGTCTGGCATGAACTGCCGTCCACTGATCCCATTCGGGATGCCATTGCTTCACTGGGCATGCAGGCCGAACCGGTTGAAGAGGGGGCAGAGGCAACCCCTGCTCCAGTCGTGAAAAAAGCCTGGTGGCCACTGGCGCTGTCTGGCGTCACCGCGCTGGCCGCTGAAGTCATCCACTTCGGTTCATTCGCGTCGGATTGGGTCGTGGCCATTGTGGCTCTGGTTTCCATCCTCAGCGGCGGGCTGGGTACTTACAAAAAAGGCTGGATCGCGCTCAAGAACCTCAACCTGAACATCAATGCGTTGATGAGCATCGCCGTGACCGGTGCGGTGTTGATTGGGCAATGGCCTGAAGCCGCGATGGTGATGTTCCTGTTCACGGTTGCTGAGCTGATTGAAGCCAAGTCCCTGGACCGCGCGCGCAATGCCATCAGCGGCTTGATGCAGTTGACGCCGGAATTGGCGACGGTGAAGCAGGCGGACGGTCAATGGCTGGAACTGGAAGCGAAAAACATCGAATTAGGCGCCATCGTCCGGGTTAAGCCGGGTGAGCGCGTTGCTTTGGATGGCGAGGTGGTAGCAGGTAATTCGACGATTGATCAGGCGCCGATTACCGGTGAAAGCCTGCCGATTGAGAAAACCATCGGCGATAAAGTCTTTGCCGGGACCATTAACCAGTCCGGCTCGCTCGAATATCGCGTCACTGCGGCGGCGAATAACTCGACGCTGGCGCGGATCATTCATGCGGTGGAGGCGGCTCAGGGTTCTCGGGCGCCGACTCAGCGTTTCGTTGACAGCTTCTCGCGCATCTACACCCCGGCAGTGTTCATCTTCGCCCTCGCCGTGGCAATCATCCCGCCGCTGTTCATGGGCGCGGCCTGGTTCGACTGGATCTACCGTGCGCTGGTCTTGTTGGTTGTAGCCTGCCCTTGTGCGCTGGTGATCTCCACGCCGGTGACCATTGTCAGCGGGCTGGCGGCTGCGGCGCGCAGAGGCATTTTGATCAAGGGCGGCGTGTACCTGGAAATGGGCCACAAGCTTGATTACCTGGCCCTGGACAAGACCGGCACAATTACCCACGGCAAGCCGGTGCAGACCGATTTCGTGTTGCTTGAGTCCACCGCTGCGGATCTGGTTGCCGGTGTGGCGGCGAGTCTGGCGGGGCGCTCTGATCACCCGGTTTCCCAAGCGATTGCCAAGGCGGCCGAGCACAACGTTAACGCCCATGAAGTCACCGCGTTCGAAGCGTTGGCCGGGCGCGGCGTGCGCGGCGAGATCAATGGCGAGCTTTACCACTTGGGTAACCATCGTCTGGTAGAAGAATTGGGTCTTTGCTCACCCCAGTTGGAAGCGCAACTGGATGCGCTGGAGCAGCAGGGCAAAAGCGTTGTGCTGCTTCTGGATAAATCAGGTCCGTTGGCGTTGTTTGCGGTGGCCGATACGGTCAAGGAGACCAGCTGCGAAGCGATCCAGCAACTGCATGATCTGGGCGTCAAAACCCTGATGCTCACCGGCGACAACCCGCACACCGCCAAGGCGATTGCCGAGCAGGTGGGCATTGATTCAGCTCAGGGCAACCTGATGCCCGGCGACAAGCTGGAGGCTATCGAAGCGTTGTATGCCAAAGGGCATCGCGTCGGCATGGTCGGCGACGGCATTAACGACGCACCCGCGTTGGCGCGCTCCGAGATTGGTTTCGCCATGGCTGCGGCGGGTACGGATACAGCGATTGAGACAGCAGATGTCGCTCTGATGGACGACGATCTGCGCAAGATCCCGGCATTTATTCAGCTGTCGCGCAAGACTTCGGCGGTGCTCAAGCAAAACATCTTCCTTGCATTGTTCATCAAAGCGATCTTCCTTGCGATGACTTTTGCAGGTATGGCAACCATGTGGATGGCGGTGTTCGCTGACATGGGCGTGAGCTTGTTGGTGGTGTTCAATGGGTTGCGGTTGTTGAAGAAGTAACTGGCTAAGTTGTCAATTCAGGATGCATACGCAGAACCTGTGGGAGCGAATTCATTCGCGAAAGCGGCTGTGCAGACGATAGATTTCTATTGAATGTACCGACCTCTTCGCGAATGAATTCGCTCCCACAGGGTTCTATGTCCTCCTATCTGCCGTGCTTTTCCTGCCCCCACTTAATCATCTCTTCAACCAGTTGCCTCAACACCGCCCGCGTCGGCTCGGCCAGATCTGGCCGATAGTGGAACGGCACGAACTCGTCCATGTACGTCGCCTGCACCAGTTCCAGTTGTACGGCGTGGATGTTGTTGGCCGGGTCACCGTAGTGGCGGGTGATGTGGCCGCCTTTGAAGCGACCGTTCAGTACGTGGCTGTAATCTCCGGCTTTAGCGCAGGTGGCTTCCAGAAGCTTGGCTAACTCATCATCGCAGCTGGCGCCGTTGAAGGTGCCCAGGTTGAAGTCCGGCAAGCGGCCTTCGAACAGATGTGGGATGTGTCCGCGAATCGAGTGGGCATCAAACAACAGGGCATAGCCGAATTCATCTCGCAGGCGCGCCAGCTCTTGCTCAAGCGTCTGGTGGTACGGCGTCCAGATCTGCTTCAGATAAGTCGCCCGCTCTTCAGCGCTCGGTGCCAGACCGTCTTTGAACAGCGGCACACCGTCGAACAGGATCGAGGGGAACAACCCTGTCGTCGCCCCGGCATACAGCGGTTTGTCATCCGAGGGACGATTCAGGTCGATCACAAAACGCGAATACTCGGCCGCCAAGGTGCTGGCACCCAGCTCTGCGGCGAAATCGTAAAGATGCGGGATGTGCCAGTCGGTGTCTGGCAGGCTCAGCGCTTCATCCACCAGACCCGCCTCGACCGCAGGCGTCAGGCGCAACCCGGCGTGGGGCATGCTGATCAGCAGCGGCACCCGGCCGCGAGAAAATTTCAGAACGTTGTCCATGAATATCTCCTTTTCAAATATGAACCTGATGATGTAAGCGCCGCCCCTGTGTCACTGACAACGCTTTGTCGCGCAGCACCCGGGATCTGTTGGAGCGAGGCTTGCCCGCGAAGCAGCCGACCAGGTGTATCAGGCTAACTGCGTAATCGTTTTTCGCGGGCAAGCCTCGCTCCAACAGAAAACCCGGCTACAGGTTCACCGATTCAACACCATGACGGACGATGCGTTTATCCAGGTCTCCGCCCAGCCAGTACGCCAGGTCAGCAGGGCGTTCGATGTTCCAGGCGACGAAGTCAGCGACTTTGCCGGCCTCCAGCGAGCCATGGGTTTCGCCCATGCCGAGGGCTTTTGCCGCGTTGATCGTGACCCCGGCAAGAGCTTCTTCGGGTGTCATGCGGAACAGTGTGCAGGCCATGTTCAGCATCAAGCGCAACGACAACGCGGGCGATGTGCCGGGGTTGAGATCGGTGGCGATGGCGATATCCACGCCATGTTTGCGCAGCGCATCCATCGGCGGCAATTGGGTTTCGCGCAGGAAGTAATAAGCCCCTGGCAGCAGCACCGCTACGGTTCCAGACGCGCCCATGGCGATGGCGTCGGCCTCGGTCATGAACTCCAGATGATCCGCCGACAACGCCTTGTAGCGCGCCGCCAGACTTGAACCCGCCAGCGGCGAAAGCTGCTCGGCATGCAGTTTCACCGGTAAGCCCAATTGCCCGGCGGTGATGAAAACCTGCTCGACTTGCGCCGGGGAGAACGCCAGATACTCACAAAACGCGTCCACCGCATCGACCAAACCCTCCTCGGCCAATGCAGGCAGCATTTCGCTACAGACGTGATTGATGTAATCGTCGGCGCGGTCGGCGTATTCCGGGGGCAGGGCATGGGCGGCCAGACAGGTGCTGCGCACCGTCACGGGCAGCGTGTTGCCCAGTTGGCGGATGACCCGCAGCAGCTTGCGCTCACTGGCCAGGTCCAGGCCGTAGCCGGATTTCATTTCAACCGTGGTGACGCCATCCTTGAGCAAATGCCGCAGGCGGCGCTCGGCGCTGGCGTACAACTCGTCCTCACTGGCTGCGCGAGTGGCGCGCACGGTACTGGCAATGCCGCCACCGGCAGCGGCGATTTCGGCATAACTTACGCCTTGCAGACGCTGTTCAAACTCACCGCTGCGGTTGCCGCCGAAAACGGTATGGGTGTGGCAGTCGATCAGTCCCGGCGTGACCCACGCGCCGTTCAAGTCGATGACACTGTCGTAAGTCGCTTCAGCGAGCGCCGCTTCAGGCCCAATCCACTCGATCAACGCTCCGGACGTCACGATGGCGGCATGCTCGATGATCGAGTACTTGCCGTGAGCCATGCTTGCTACGTGACAGTGTTTCCAGAGCGTTTTCATGTCGAGTCTCCTGGGTTACCGATGGGTGGGAGGCGAATGTTCAGGGCGTTTGACCCACACGAAGTAGGCCGCGATCAACAGCACAACCCAGCCTGCGCCAACGATCAGCGCGATACGGTTGTCCGGGAAATAGCCCAGCACGCCGAAGATAAACAGCATGAAGGCGATAGCCGCGGCGGGGGCGTAGGGCCAGAACGGAACCGGGAATTGCAGCTGTTCGGCTTCTTCGTGGCTCATCTTGCGGCGCATGGCGACCTGGGTCAGCAGGATCATCAACCAGACCCACACGGTGGCGAAGGTCGCGATGGAGGCGATGACCATGAACACGTTTTCCGGGATCAGGTAGTTCAGCAGAACGCCGATCAGCAGCGCGACACCCATCACCAGCACGGTCATCCACGGCACGCCCTGTTTAGACAGTTGTGAGAACGCCGCCGGTGCCTGACCCTGTTGCGCCAGGCCATACATGATGCGGCCGGCGCCGAACACGTCGCTGTTGATCGCCGACACGGCAGCGGAAATCACCACCACGTTAAGCAGCGCAGCCGCCCATGGCAGGCCGAGGCTAGAGAAAATCTGTACAAACGGGCTATTGGCCTTGGTGATTTGCGACCACGGGAACAGCGACATCAGCACGAACAAGGTCAGCACGTAGAACAGCAGAATACGCAGCGGCACCGAGTTGATGGCCTGTGGGATGGTGCGTTGCGGGTCTTTGGCTTCGCCCGCGGTAATGCCGATGATTTCGATGCCGCCAAAGGCGAACATCACCACCGCAAAGCAGGCGATCAAACCGCCAATGCCATTGGGCATGAAGCCGCCATGGCTCCACAGGTTGCTGATGCTGGATACCGTCTCGCCGCTGCCCGACAGGTTGACGCCGAACAGCAGCAGGCCAAGCCCGGCGACGATCATCGCGACAATGGCGCCGACTTTGAGTAGTGACAGCCAGAACTCGGTCTCGCCGAAGACTTTGACGTTGCACAGGTTCAGCGCGCCGATCAGGAAGACAATGCCCAGCACCCAGATCCAGCGCGGGACTTCCGGGAACCAGAAGCCCATGTAGATCCCGAACGCGGTGACGTCGGCGATGCAGACAATGATCATTTCAAAGGCATAGGTCCAGCCGAGCACGAAGCCTGCCATTGGGCCCAGATAGGTGCTCGCGTATTCGCCAAATGAGCCGGAGACAGGGTTATGCACGGCCATTTCACCCAAGGCGCGCATGACCATGAAAACGGCTGCGCCACCGATCAGGTAAGCCAGCAAAACGGCCGGGCCAGCCATCTGGATCGCCGAGGCCGAGCCGTAGAACAGGCCGGTGCCAATGGCTGATCCCAGTGCCATGAAGCGAATGTGTCGGGCCGAAAGCCCGCGTTTCAAACCTTGCTGTGACGTCATTTCAATCCAATCCGGTTTCTTTCCAGCGAACTGCCAGGTACTCAGGCGCGCAAGGATACCCGCTGGGTCGCGTCGGCCAAATCATTGGCCGGTCGGGTGTCGCCTGGCTGACATCCGGTGTCATGGATGTCTATACGTTTGTAAGCACTGACTTTCCTGTGGGAACACATTCTTATGGGAGGCTTAACCCGGTTTACTTCAGATCGAGGCGCCTGTATCGCGGGCAAGCACCGCTCCCACATGAGATCGCATTCCCTTGTGGGAGCGGTGCTTGCCCGCGATGCATGAGACGCAGTTAGATAACACGCAGAGTTATCGTTTATCGCGAGCAAGGTGGAGCGCCACCCCGGCCGCTCCCACAGGATCGAGTACTTTCACAGCACCTTGCTCGGCCCGAGCTGAATCAATGGTCATCGACCGGCACTGGCGAAATACCCTTTCCAGCAACGCCTCGCTTCTGAGCACCTTGGCGCTGCTGGCAATATCCGGGGCCAGCCAGCGGTCTTCGTCGTAGGGCGGGACTTCTTCGCGCAGCACACGCCACGCGGCATCGGTACCGACGCCAAAGCGCTGAAGCTTCAAAAACTCGAAGGCCTGTGCCGCGAGCAAATACTCGATGGCCAGGATCTGAGTGGTGTTATCCAGCACCTTGTGCAGTTTCAGCGCGGCGTTGGTGCCCATGCTCAAGTGGTCTTCCTGCAAACCCGAGGTGACAAAGTTGTCGGTCACTGCCGGTTGCGCCAGTTGGCGGTTTTCTGCGCATAAGGACGCCGCGACGTATTGAACAATCATCATCCCCGAGTTGACCCCAGGCTGACTGACCAGAAACGCCGGCAGGTTGCTGATAGTCGGGTTGATCAGGCGATCCAGACGTCGCTCGGCAATCGAGCCCAGTTCAGCGACAGCAATCGCCAGCAGATCCGCCGCCATCGCCACAGACTGACCGTGGGGATTGGCTTGCGACACCACGCGATAAGACTCAGGCGTCCCTAACACCAGCGGGTTGTCCGTCGCCGAGTTCAGCTCGATTTCAATCTGCCGGGTTGCGTGTACCAACTGATCGCGGGTCGCGCCATGCACTTGCGGGATCGAGCGAACGCTCAGCGCGTCCTGAGTCCGTATGCCACGGCTGTTGACCACCACCTCACTGCCATCCAGCAAACCACGCAGGTTGCTGCCGACGATTTGCATGCCCGGATGCGGCTTGAGCGCGATGATCTCGGCATCGAAGGCATTGATCTGGCCGCCAAGTGCTTCAAAGCTCATGGCGCCGATCACATCCGCCCACTGTGTCAAACGTTGCGCGTCGGCAATCGCCAGACAACTCAGGCCGGTCATGCATGGCGTACCGTTGACCAGGCACAATCCGTCTTTCGCACCGAGTATGACCGGGCTCAAGCCCTCGGCATCCAGCGCTTGCTGCGCTGGAATGACATGGCCGCGATAACTCACATCGCCCACGCCCAGCAAGGCAATGCCGATATGCGCCATGTGGGTCAGATAACCCACTGAGCCTTGGGACGGCACGTACGGTGTGATGTTGCGGTTGAGCAGGTTCAGCAGCGCCTCGACGACTTGCCGGTGCAGCCCGGATTTGCCCTGGCTGTAATTGATGATTGCCGCGCAGATGATCGAACGGGTTTGCTCGTCTGACAGCGCTACACCGACACCGCACGCGTGGCTCAGCAGGGTATTGCGTGACAGCTGGCTCAGTTGTTCGCCTTGCAGTGAAATATTGCACAGCGCGCCCAGCCCGGTGTTCACGCCATAAGCACGCTCGCCGCTGGCGACGATGCGTTCGACGATGGCTTGAGCGTTGTCGATCCGCGCCCAGGCGCTGGCCGAGAGCGCCAGTTGCGCACCTCGGCGAGCGACTGCAACCACGTCCTGCCAACGGACCGGACCTTCACCAATCACCACTTGTTCGACGGGCGACATCTGCACGCTTCCTTACACAGTCACTGCGCGCCGCTGCACGAAACGATCAACGTATTCGTCGGCGGGGGAGTAGAGGATTTCTTTCGGAGTGCCCACCTGGATCAACTGTCCGTCCTTGAGAATCGCAATGCGATTACCGATGCGCACGGCTTCGTCGAGGTCATGGGTGATGAACACGATGGTCTTCTTCAGGCTGCTTTGCAGCTCCAGTAACTGGTCCTGCATTTCCGCGCGAATCAACGGATCGAGCGCGCTGAATGCTTCGTCCATCAGGATGATGTCAGTGTCTGCCGCCAATGCGCGTGCCAGCCCCACCCGTTGACGCATGCCGCCGGAAAGCTGATGCGGGTATTTGTTTTCGTAGCCCTGCAGGCCCACGGTACTGATCCAGTGCCGGGCGCGTTCGATGCAGTACTCTTTGCTCTCACCACGTACTTTCAGGCCGTAGGCGACATTGTCCTGCACGGTCTTGTGCGGCAGCAGGCCAAAGCTCTGGAACACCATGCTGATTTTCTTGCGACGAAATTGGCGCAAGGCTTCCATGTCGTACTGCAGGATGTCTTCGCCATCGACCAGGATTTCACCGCTGGTGGGGTCGATCAGCCGGTTGAAGTGGCGCACCAGCGTAGACTTGCCCGAGCCGGACAGGCCCATGATCACGAAGATTTCACCGCTGCCGATGGACAGCGACAGGTCATTCACGCCGACCACGCAGCCGGTTTTTGCCAGCACGTCATCCTTGCTGTTGTTCTGCCTGACCATTTCCAGCGCGTCTTTAGGACGGTTGCCGAAAATCTTGAACACGTTGCGGACTACGATTTTGTTGGGCTGCTCGGTAGTCATTTGTTCGCCTCATGCCGTGGTCGGCCGTATGCCTGGGTGATGCGGTCGATGACCACTGCGAGAATCACGATAGCCAGCCCGGCTTCCAGTCCGCGTCCGACGTTCAGGGTCTGAATGCCCACCAACACGTCTTCGCCAAGGCCGCGAGCGCCGATCATCGAGGCGATAACCACCATCGACAGGGCCATCATCGTGGTCTGGTTGATCCCGGCCATGATGCTCGGCAGCGCCAGCGGCAGTTGCACGCCGAACAATTGCTGCCAACGGTTTGCACCGAACGCATTGATCGCTTCCATGACTTCGCCGTCCACTTGGCGAATGCCCAGATCGGTAAGGCGAATCAGCGGCGGCGCGGCGTAGATAACCGTGGCAAAAATCGCCGGGACCTTGCCCAGGCCGAACAGCATCAATACCGGGATCAGGTAAACGAAGCTGGGCATGGTTTGCATGATGTCCAGCAAGGGCATCAGCACCGAACGCAGGCGATTGCTGCGCGCCGAAAGAATGCCCAACGGGATGCCGATGATCACCGAAATCAGCGTGGCGACCAGCATCAGCGCCAGGGTCTGCATCAGCTTGTCCCACAGCCCGACTGCGCCCACGAGGAACAGCAGGCCGACAATGACGGCAGTGGTCGTAATCTTGCGCGTGGCGTGCCAGGCGATGCCGCCGACGATTGCCAGCATCAACCACCACGGCGCCATGCGCAGCAGGCCTTCCAGGTTGACGATGGCCCACAGCAGCGTGTCGGAGATCTGTCGGAACACATCGCCGTAATTGGTCACCAGCGCATCAACCCAGTCGTTGACCAGATTGGCGATGGAGAATGTGAAGCTTTCGGGGAACATAAGGTGCTCTCTGAACTGGAATTCAATTCTGTAGGAGCTGCCGAAGGCTGCGAAGACGGTGCATCAGGTACATCGCTTCGCAGCCTTCGGCAGCTCCTACAGGGGATTGCGTTACAACGAAGCATCCACCTTTTTAGCCGCTTCTTCACTCACCCAGGCATGCCAGACTTCAGGGTGTTCCTTGAGGAAGATCTTCGCCAGTTTCGGCGATTCGATACGGTCTTTGGTCATGCGGGCCAGGTTCTGGTTGAGCAGATCGATCGGGATGTTGACCTTTTCCATGACCGACACCAACTCAGGCGCCTGCTCGTGGAAGGTCTTGGACAGGCCGACCTTGATCTCGATGGTCTTGTTAACGCCATCCTTCTCTTCCAGGCGCACCATGTCTACTTGACCCATCAAAGGCGTCGGCGACCAGTAGTAAGCCAGGATCGGCTCGCCACGTTTGTAGCTGGACAAAATCGCCGCATCCAGCGCCGGGCCAGTGCCTGGGCGGAAATTGGTGTACTTGTCTTCCAGGCCGTAGCTTTTCAGCATTTCGCTGTTTTCCAGCTCGCAGGTCCAGCCAGCCGGGCAGTTGTAGAAACGGCCTTTGGCAGGTTCTTCAGCATCCTTGAACAGCGTCGAGTATTTGGCCAGATCGCTGATGGACTTCAGGTCCGGAGCCTTGGCTTCCAGCTTGCGCTTGGCATCACCTTCGATCACATAGCGTGGCACGTACCAGCCTTCGACGGCACCTTTGACCGGGCTGCCGACACCGACGACTTTCCCGGCTTTCTCAGCCTTGTTCCACACTTCGCTGCGACCGACCCACTCTTCGGCAAACACCTGAATATCGTTGGTGCTCAGGGCATTTTCCATGGTGATGGAATTGCCCGGCAGGCTGTCGACTTCACAGCCATAACCCTTGTTCAGGACTACCTGCAACACGTCGGTCAGCAACATTGCGCTTTCCCAGTTGAGACCGGCGAACTTCACCGGCTTGCCGGATTCACACCAACCCGCTGCCTGACTCGCGCCAGCGCCGGTGAGCAAACCCAGTGAAATCAACGTGGACAGCAGAGCCTTCTTGGTTTTCATTGCGTGACGCTCCTCGCGAATGGATGTGGCAGTTTCCAGATCAAAAGGCCAGAAGCCTGATTGCAGGACACTTGACGGTCCTTTGGGGTGGTCAGTTCACTAACACTGCGCGCTCGGACACTGAATGCAGATCCTGTGGGAGCGAATTCATTCGCGAAGAGGCCCTACCTGAAAAAGGTATCGTCGCCTGACACACCGCTTTCGCGAATGAATTCGCTCCCACAGAAATGCATTTCAATTCAATTGCATCGTTGGCACACCCTAGCCTTAATTCCCCACCATCGGCAGGTTCAAGCCCTTCTCATTCGCGCAATCGATCGCGATCTGATAACCCGCATCCGCATGGCGCATCACGCCCGTGGCCGGGTCGTTGTGCAGGACGCGGGCGATGCGCTCGGCTGCTTCGTCTTTACCGTCACACACGATCACCATGCCCGAATGCTGCGAGAAGCCCATACCGACACCTCCGCCGTGGTGCAGCGAAACCCAGGTCGCGCCGCTGGCGGTATTGAGCAAGGCGTTGAGCAGTGGCCAGTCGGATACGGCATCGGAGCCATCCTGCATGGATTCTGTCTCACGGTTCGGGCTGGAGACCGAGCCGGAGTCCAGATGATCACGACCGATCACAACTGGTGCCGACAACTCACCGCTGCGGACCATTTCGTTGAACGCCAGGCCGAGTTTGGCGCGCTGACCCAGGCCAACCCAGCAGATACGTGCTGGCAAGCCCTGAAAGGCAATGCGCTCGCGGGCCATGTTCAGCCAGTTGTGCAGGTGCGCATCGTCCGGGATCAGCTCTTTGACCTTGGCGTCGGTCTTGTAGATGTCTTCCGGATCGCCCGACAGCGCGGCCCAGCGGAAAGGCCCTACGCCACGGCAGAACAACGGACGAATGTAGGCCGGGACAAAACCCGGGAAGTCGAACGCATTGGCTACGCCTTCTTCCTTGGCCATCTGACGAATGTTGTTGCCGTAGTCGAACGTCGGAATCCCCATCTTCTGGAAGGCCAGCATCGCCTCGACGTGTTCAGCCATGGACTGCTTGGCGGCTTTGACCACTGCTGCCGGTTCGGTCAAAGAGCGAGCGCGGTATTCGTCCCAGGTCCAGCCCTTTGGCAGGTAACCGTTGAGTGGGTCGTGGGCGCTGGTCTGGTCGGTGACCATGTCCGGGCGTACACCGCGACGAACCATTTCCGGCAGAATTTCTGCGGCGTTGCCGCACAAGGCGATAGAGATTGCTTTGCCTTCGGCGGTGTATTTGGCAATGCGCGCCAGGGCGTCGTCGAGATCGGTAGCCTGTTCATCGACGTAACGTGTCTTGAGGCGGAAATCGATGCGGCTTTGCTGGCATTCGATGTTCAGCGAGCTGGCCCCGGCCATACCGGCAGCCAGTGGTTGTGCGCCACCCATGCCGCCCAGGCCTGCGGTCAATACCCACTTGCCTTTGAGGCTGCCGTTGTAATGCTGACGACCGGCTTCGACGAAGGTTTCGTAAGTGCCTTGGACGATGCCTTGGCTGCCGATGTAGATCCAGCTGCCTGCAGTCATCTGGCCGTACATGGCCAGGCCCTTGGCATCCAGTTCGTTGAAGTGCTCCCAACTCGCCCAATGCGGCACCAGGTTGGAGTTGGCGATCAACACGCGAGGCGCGTTGCTGTGAGTCTTGAACACGCCGACCGGTTTGCCGGACTGAACCAGCAGGGTTTCGTCATCATTCAGGTTGGTCAGGCTTTCGACGATCTTGTCGTAGCACTCCCAGTTGCGCGCTGCGCGACCGATGCCACCGTACACCACCAGTTCTTTCGGGTTCTCGGCCACTTCCGGGTCAAGGTTGTTCATCAGCATGCGCAACGGCGCTTCGGTCATCCAGCTCTTGGCGGTCAGGGTGGTACCGCGAGCAGCGCGAACTTCGACGTCACGGTAGCGGGTCCAGTGTTGGTTATTCTCGGTCACGAAAGAAGTCCTCAGCGATCAGTTCAATGCACTTGGCTTTACTTGTATGTACAAGCATATGCAATTGAAATACCAACTCTTGAAATCCATCGTAATGCCGCTGATAACACGACCCTGTAGGAGCGAGCTTGCTCGCGATAGCGTCGTGTCAGTCGATGTTTTAGCAACTGATCTGACGTGATCGCGAGCAAGCTTGCTCCTACAGAAAAATCTTTGAATTCAGAAGGTTATATTCATGTCCAGAAGGCGGAAGAGCGCGAGTGCGGAAGCGGGTTGACGAGGTGCCGTGACAGTAGCCCAGAAGGATCAGCGATCAGGAAGAAGCCCGAAGACCAAGCCGACGGAATCCGTTACGACTCGCTTCGTATTGGGGCGCTCGGTAACAAATTGGTGCGCGATTTGGGTCAGATGACCTTCACCGCGCGCCCGATGAACTGTATCGGCCCGGTAGGTTTGCCAATCGGCGAGCCGGTGGCCTGTTCCAGCGTTAGCTCGAACAGCTGGTTAGGCTGCAACGGCGGCAGTTTATCCAGTGGCACTTGCAGGGTCTGCCCTGGCTTGACCAGCCCTAGAGACACCGGGCCTTGCCAGTCATCACCCTTGGTCCAGAACTCCAGCGCCTTGTCGGCGGGGACTTCGGTAACGCTCAGGGGGATGAGCTGGATGTCTGTGGAGTTGCTGGTCTGAATCACCCAGCCCGGTGCTTTGTCCTGCGGCGCGACCAGCACCACCAGATAGGACGGCGACGGTGTTGAGCGGGACTGGGTGAGCAGCGTCATGCCCAGCACCAATGACGCCGCCAGCCCGGCACCGGCCAGACCACGCCAGATCGACAGGTTGTTCCACCAGCTCTGCACATCACGCTTGATGGTTTTCTGCGGCGCAAGCAGATCATCCAGGCTGCGCTCGATGCGCGCCCACAGATGCGCTGGCGGACTTTGCGGTTCAACCATGTTTGTCAGCGGTAGCAGACGTTCTTCCCAGGCGTCGACCGCAGCCCGCAAGGCGGGTTCGTTGGGCAGCCGACGCTCTACTTCCATGCGTTGCTGGGCAGACAAGGTGCCCAGCACATATTCGCCCGCCAACTCGTTCAGCGGTTTTTGGGGTTCAGTGCCCGAGCTGTTGCTCATCCGATGCACTCCCGTAATGCATTCAGGCTGCGCTTGATCCAGGCTTTGACAGTGCCCAGCGGCGCGCCGATTTTTTGCGCAATCTCTTGATGTGAATAGCCGTCCACGTACGCGTGGAACACGCAGTTGCGACGCACCGGTTCAAGCTGCTCCAGACAGAAGTCGATCCGCCCCGGATTCACCCGCCAGTCAAAACTGTCCACCGTTTCGTTCCAGCCTTCCAGGGTTGCCTGGGCTTCACCGTGCTCGTCTTCATCTTCGCTCTGCACCTCACGGGCATTGTTGCGAATGGCGTTCAACGCCAGATTTCGGGTGATGCTGAATATCCAGCCACGGGCCGAACCCCGGGTCTTGTCGAAGCTTGCCGCCCCGGTCCAGACCTTGATAAAAGCGTCGTGCACGATGTCCTGCGCCAATGCGCTGTCATGCACCAGGCGTTGCGCAACACCGAGCAGACGAGGGCTTTCCTGAGCATACAGCCGCTCAAGCGCCTGCCGTTCGCCTCGGGCGCAGGCATCCAGTGCAGCTTCGTAATCAAACAGGGATTCGTGGGAGGACAATTCAATACGCCGTTTACAGAGTACTTCTACCCCGATTTGAATCGGAGCACCCGCGCAGGAGCATAGACCAGTTCCTGCGCAGGCTCGCGCTAATTACTTGGCAGACCAGAAGATATAGTCGGCCTGGTATTTAACGATTTCTTTCGCGCCTTTATTGCTCTCGGCACAGGCTTTGGCTGGCGCCACGCCGCCTTTGAGCGCGGTGCGCTGAATGTAAGCAACGCCG
The DNA here is from genome assembly GCF_900602065.1 of Pseudomonas viridiflava. GTDB lineage: Bacteria > Pseudomonadota > Gammaproteobacteria > Pseudomonadales > Pseudomonadaceae > Aquipseudomonas. The sequence continues at coordinate 120,464 of NZ_UWFN01000181.1, forward strand.
GTCATTGCGCCTTTGCCGTCAGCCGGGTTGGCTTTGACCAACTGATACGGCAGGTTGCCAGCGCTGGATGGGGCCACGGCGAGCTGAGTACCGGTCACTTTCGAACCGTCTTTGGCTTCCCAGGTAGCAGGCGGGCCGTAGTAAGTGCCGACTTGCTTGCCGCTGCGATCATTGAGCACGGCTTTAGGACCCACGAATGCCCATTCCATGCCTTCGGCAGCATTGGCTTTGGCGCGGCACTCGTAAGTGATTTCGCCGACACCGGTGGTTTCCATGCTGACTTTGAAGCCATCTGGAACCCGCACGGTTTCCGGCAGGTTGCTTTGAGCGAAGGCAGAGGGCGCCAGGCAAGTGAAAGCCAGTGCAGCACCAGTCAGGCAGAGCAAGCGTTTTGCGTTCATGCAGACATCTCCAGTTTTGGGTTTTCGCTTAACAGCCAAACCGGCTGCTTATCTGTACTACCCGCGAGAAACCCATCTGGATGCAGCGATTTGAAAATAAATTTTCAGCCCTTGCTGATTCGGCTGCGCAACAGAATGACGCCTGCGATTGCAGCAAGCCCCGAGCCCATCAATACGCCGACTTTTACTTCGTCGATCAGGTGTGCCGAACCGGGGAATGCGAGGTTGCCGATGAACAGACTCATGGTGAAACCGATGCCACAAAGGATCGCTACGCCATACAGCTGCACCCAGTTACTGCCCTCCGGCAACGAGGCTAAGCCGGAGCGGATAGCCAGTACTGCGGCGAGGAACACGCCGATCTGCTTGCCAAAGAACAAGCCCAGCGCGACGCCCAGCGGTACAGGATCAATCAGGTTTTGCAGAGAGATCCCCGACAGCGACACACCGGCATTGGCAAAGCCGAAGATGGGCACGATGGCGAACGCGACCCAGTAATGCAGCTTCTCTTCGAGGAACAGCAGTGGCGAGCGGGACTCTTCTTCAGGTTTGCCCAAAGGAATGCACAGCGCCAGAGCGACACCGGCCAAGGTCGCGTGAACGCCCGATTGCAGAACGAAGAACCACAGAGCCGCACCCAGCAGCAAGTACGGCAACAGGCGACGCACGCGCAGGCGATTCATTACGATCAGAACGGCGAGTGTGGCGAATGAGGCCAGCAGCATCGGCATGTTCAGGCCGCTGCTGTAGAAGAAGGCGATGATGGTGACGGCGCCCAGATCGTCGAGAATTGCCAGCGCGGCGAGAAAGACTTTCAGGGAAGTCGGCACGCGTTTACCCAGCAGTGACAGCACGCCCAGCGCGAATGCAATGTCGGTAGCAGCGGGGATCGCCCAGCCGCTCATGGTTTCCTGGTTCCCCCAGTTGACTGCGATGTAGATCAGCGCTGGCACCAGCATGCCGCCGGCCGCTGCGAAGCCGGGCAGGGCGCGTTGACCCCAGGTGGCCAGCCCGCCGGCGAGGACTTCACGTTTGATTTCCAGGCCGACCATCAGGAAGAAGATCGCCATCAGTCCGTCGTTGATCCACAACTCTACAGACAGCCCCAGCCACACGCTGTGCAGTGCCGCGAAATAGCCAGCGGACAGGCCGGAGTTGGCGACGATCAAGGCAGCCAGTGCTGCACCCATCAACACAATCCCACCGGCCGATTCGGAGGCCAGGAAGCTGGCAAGAATGGCGATGGCTCTTGGGGTTTCTTTTTTGTTGTTATAGGCAGTCATTGGCGGTGGGAGCGTCCTTGGGGAAACGTTGTAAATGGCGTGGAACGAGCTTCTGTGGGAGCGAATTCATTCGCGAAAGCTAGTTTGCAGTCGACCGAAATGTTTCGGTGAAGCGCTGGCCTCTTCGCGAATGAATTCGCTCCCACAGGTGCGTGGTCTGTCAGTAAGTTTCACGTGTTCTGGATTTTGGTTAGCTCAATCAAGCAGCAGCGGCTCGCACGGGGGGCATACAGCACAACCTCCAGCAGCGCGCCAGATTCATTCTCCAGTTGCAGGCAGTCATGCTTTTCCAGCAGTTGTGGCGGATGCTCGGCCAGGTTCGCGGCCATCTGTTCTGCCGCGCTGAACAGCAACAGGGTAGACGCTGAACTGAACAGCCGCTGAGGTTTGAGCACGTCCACCCACTGCAGGCTGACGCGATAGCGGTCCGGCGAGTAGATCAGGTTGAAGTCTCGAATCGCGCCGTCGAGCAATGTGCAACTGACCTGGCTGTCGCCGCTGAATGCGAAGGGATCACCCGGCAACAGTGGCTCGGTCGTTTTGCCGTCGATATCCAGCGTCATGCCCACGCCTTGCAGTACGGTAATGATACGTTGATAGCCCGGAAACAGGGAAAAGCCGCCGGACTGCTCGATATCGGCAATCGACAGACGCCAGCCGAAACCTTCCAGTCCTTCGCCCGCATCGCGGGTCACTTCTTCCGTGCTGCCGCCGCCGTTTTTCCAGGGCATGCTCGGGTAGTCAGCGGCGCGTAAAACAGTCAGTTGGCTCATTTGCTGAAACGTCCTTCCAGGCGATGACGGGAACCGGGGTGGATCAGGCGCGCGGCGGTCACTGGCTGGCGGCCGGACCACGTGCGACGGCGGATCAACAGGCAAGGCTCGCCGGGGCTGATCTGCAACAGTTTGCATTCATCGGGTTCAGCCAGGATCGCCTCGACCACATGCTCACCCTCGGTCAATGGCGCGACTTGCGAGAGATAGGCGTAAGGCGTCTGCTGGGTGAAATCCTGGCTCAGATAGTCCGGTGCGACCAAGGCGTTGACATAACGATCTTCGATTTGCACCGGCAGATCGTTTTCCAAATGCACGATCAGCGAATGAAAAACCCGCTGACCTTCACGCATGTCCAGCGCGAGGGCTCGTTCGGAGCCAGCAGCTTCTTCTTTCAGCAGGATGACCTTGCAGGTGTGACGATGACCACGAGCAGCAATTTCGTCAGCAATGTTATGAACTTCAAACAGCGCGGATTGGCTCTTGGGTTCGGCGACGAAAGTGCCGACGCCTTGCATGCGCACTAACAGGCCTTCGGCGGTCATTTCACGCAGGGCGCGGTTGATGGTCATACGGCTGAAGCCCAACTGGGTTACCAGCTCGCTTTCGGACGGCACGCGGTGATGCGGCGGCCAGTTACCGCACTGAATCTGCTGAGCAATCATCTGCTTCACACGGGCGTACAGCGGGGCCGGACTGTCGCCCATCTGGGCAGCCAATGGAGAAGTGGCGGGCGGAGTCGGCACTTGGGGCAATCCTTTTCGAAGGTGATTCAGTGCGGGTCGGCGCTGATCTTGCAGCGCATCGACTTGAATAACGTGCGTTCACGCTAACCATTAACCTGTTCGGCGGCAAGCTTGCCGGAGTTTACCGAGCGTGCAAACGTCTGTATATGTATATACAAATCACTTTTCGAGGGATGCCAAGCCATGTCCGCCTTCTTTGCCGAGCGTGCATTGTTGCCCAGCGGCTGGGCCAATAATGTTCGCATTGAGGTCAGCGCCGCTGGCGTGATCACTCATGTCGCTACGGAGGCTGATGCTTCAGGTGCGGAGTTGCTCAAAGGACCATTGCTGCCAGGCATGCCGAATCTGCATTCGCACGCGTTCCAGCGGGCGATGGCCGGGCTGGCGGAAGTGGCGGGCAATCCGAATGACAGTTTCTGGACCTGGCGCGATTTGATGTACCGCCTGGTTGGACAGATCAGCCCGCAGCAATTGGGCGTCATTGCCCGTCAGTTGTACATCGAGATGCTTAAAGGCGGTTTTACGTCGGTCGCCGAATTTCATTACGTCCATCAGGACACCACCGGCAAGCCGTACGCGGATCCTGCAGAGCTGGCGCTGCAAATCAGTCAGGCGGCAAGCTCTGCTGGAATCGGCCTGACGCTTTTGCCAGTGCTCTACAGCCATTCCGGTTTTGGCGGGCAAGCGCCGAACGAAGGTCAGCGGCGGTTTATCCACAGCACCGGCAGCTACCTTGATCTGCAAGCCCGTTTGCAACCCGTAGTGCGCGCGCAACCAGCGCAGCAACTGGGCCTGTGTTTTCACTCGCTGCGTGCGGTAACGCCTGAGCAGATCAGCACTGTGCTGGCCGCTAGTGATCAGCAATGCCCGGTGCATATTCATATCGCCGAACAGCAAAAGGAAGTCGATGACTGCCTGAGCTGGAGCGGCCGTCGGCCAGTTCAATGGCTGTACGAAAACGCTCCAGTGGATGACCGCTGGTGTCTGGTGCACGCCACTCATGTGCAGCCTGATGAAGTGGCGCTCATGGCGCAAAGCGGGGCGGTCGCGGGGTTGTGCCTGACCACCGAGGCGAATCTGGGCGACGGTATTTTTCCGGCGGTGGACTACATCGCTCAAGGCGGACGCTGGGGGATCGGTTCAGACAGCCATGTCTCGTTGAGCGTCGTCGAAGAGTTGCGCTGGCTGGAATACGGTCAGCGCTTGCGAGACCAGCGCCGCAACCGTCTGTATCGCAGTGATCAACCCATGGTCGGCAGGACGCTGTTTGATGCTGCGCTGGCCGGTGGTGCTCAGGCCTTGGGGCAGCCGATTGGTCAGTTAGAGGTGGGGCGTCGCGCCGATTGGCTGGTACTGGATGGCGATGCCCCTTACATCGCCACGGCATCGGGTGACGCGATTCTCAACCGTTGGCTGTTTGCGGGCAGTGATCGGCAGATCCGCGATGTGATGGTCAACGGCAAGTGGGTGATACGCGAAGGGCATCACGCCGGGGAAGAGCAGAGCAAACGGGAGTTTGCGCAGGTGCTGCGGGAGTTGTTGGGGTAAATATTCTTCACTTCTACCAAACAAAACGCATTTCTCTGAATTGAAATGCGGCCTATGTGGGAGCGGTGCTTGCCCGCGATGAACGATTACCCGATGTACCTGATACACCGAGGTGTCTAAATCGCGGGCAAGCACCGCTCCCACAGGGGCTTGTTTATGACGTGCGTCTACTTCCCGATCTTCGAGTCCTCAACCCGCCAAACCAGCTTGGTGGTGTCATAACCCTGTTGCTGGGCCTGGCTGAGCAAGTGTTCTTTCACCTCTTTGGAAATCGTCGGCGTGCGCGACAGAAGCCACAGGTACTTGCGATCCGGGTTGCCCACAACAGCGGTCTTGTAGCCGTCGCCGATATACAGCACCCAGTAGTCACCTTTGGCGACGCCGGGGATCAAGCGCGAAAACCAGTTATCAAACTCCACCCACAACTTGTCGGTCTTGCCCGGCACTTGCGGTGTGGCTGTACCTGTCGCTTCCTGCCACTCACCTTCGAGGGTCCGGCAGCGGTTGGTTACGCCAACGTTGCCATCTTCCTTGAGGGAGTAATGCGCTTCGGATTGCGCGCAGTTGCGCTGGAAGAACATTGGCAGTCGGGCGATTTCGTACCAGGTGCCCTGATATTGCTTGAGGTCAACAGTGCCAACGGTTCTTGGCTCAAGGTTTTCAGCAGAGTGCGCAAAACCGATTGCGAGAAAGCTGGCCATTACTACCAGACCAAAACGCACGAGTAATTTGATCATTTCTTATTTCAAACCTTGACCCGAGAAAAGTACGACCTTGTCAGCGGCGTACTGCACGCTGATAAAACTCTTTTGATCACCCCACGTGCAACTGGACATGCCCAGCGCGCCGGAGCATTCAGTCGGGCTGCCCAGCAGGCGCTCAACTTCAGCCTTGGGCATACCGGCGGACAGCTTCGAGTAATTTTCCTGATTAACCTTGCTGCATGCGGTCAGCAATACGAGAAACGACAACAACGCTAGAGAGCGCAGAGACATGGATGAAGCTCCTGAACGGAAAGGGCAACGCCGCAGCAAACGGTCGAGTGGGCACGGATGCTGGCGTAATACCGTGAGCTTAGAAGAGAAAATGGCGATCTGGTTCCGTCGGGGAATAAATCCAGTGCTGTGATGCCTTTGTAGGAGCTGCCGAAGGCTGCGAAGGCGTCGTCTCAGAAATAATGTATTTCGCAGCCTTCGGCAGCTCCTACAGGGGCATTGACCCTAAAAACTGGAGCCAGGCTCTTTCAGGAAATCGATTTCTTCGCGAGTTGAAACACGACCGAGGATTTCGTTGCGATGCGGAAAGCGGCCAAAGCGGGCGATGACGTCACGGTGACGCTCGGCGTAATCGAGGCTGCTGTTGAAGTATTCGCGGTCAGTGGAGGGGAGCAGGGGGAGGAGTTCTTTGAAGCGGGCGACGGCGTCATTTTGCGCGTCGATGTTTTCGCAGTGCTCCAGCACCAGGTAGATGAAGGTGCGTTGCAGCGGATCCAGATGCTGGTCGCGGCCGAGTTTCAGGCCGTGTGTCACCAATGCCTGCGCTCGCAGGTCACCAGCATAGGCTTTGGGCGTGTCGCGATAGATCATTCGTGGCAGTTGGTCGAGCAGCAGCACCAACGCCAGCCAGCCTTCAGGACTTTCAGTCCACTCTTTCAAGCCTTCTGAAAGCGCGGATTCGACCAGATCACCAAAACGCGTCTGCGCTTCGGTGTCCTGAGCCTGATCCTTGCCGAACCACAACTTGCCCTTGGCTTTCGCTGCTTCGGAGGGCGACTCGGCAGAGCCGAACCACCATTCCAGCAGAGAGAGCCAAGGGGCAGTCATAGCGGTCAGGCCTTGTGGTACGAGGTCGCGCGCTCAACTTCTTCTTTCGAGCCTAGGAACACCGCAACACGCTGGTGCAGGCCGTCCGGTTGAATGTCGAGGATGCGCTGATGACCGTCAGTGGACGCGCCGCCAGCTTGCTCAACCAGGAACGACATCGGGTTGGCTTCGTACATCAGGCGCAATTTGCCCGGCTTGGAAGGCTCACGGCTGTCACGTGGGTACATGAACAGACCACCGCGGGTCAGGATGCGATGCACGTCGCCGACCATCGCAGCAACCCAGCGCATGTTGTAGTTCTTTTTCAACGGACCGTCTTCGCCCGCCAGCAATTCGTCAACGTAGCGTTGAACCGGAGCTTCCCAGTGACGCTGGTTGGACATGTTGATCGCGAATTCCTGAGTAGAGGTCGGGATCTTGATGTCTTCGTGGGTCAGTACGAAGCTGCCCATTTCACGGTCCAGGGTGAAGCCTTTGACGCCGTCGCCCAGGGTCAGCACCAGCATGGTCTGTGGACCGTAGATGGCATAACCGGCGGCGACTTGCTGAGTACCTGGCTGCAGGAAGGCCTTTTCATTCAAAGGCTCGTTCTGGCTCAGGTATTCGTTCGGGCAACGCAGTACGGAGAAGATAGTGCCGACCGGAGCGTTGATGTCGATGTTCGACGAACCGTCCAGTGGGTCGAAAACCAGCAGGTACGCACCTTTAGGGTATTTGCCCGGGATCTGGTAGGCGTTGTCCATTTCTTCGGACGCCATGCCAGCCAGGTGACCACCCCATTCGTTGGCTTCGAGCAGGATTTCGTTGGAGATCACGTCGAGCTTCTTCTGCACTTCGCCCTGAACGTTTTCAGTGCCCATGCTGCCGAGCACACCGCCCAGCGCGCCTTTGGAAACGGCGTGGCTGATTTCCTTGCACGCTCGCGCCACCACTTCGATCAGGAAGCGCAGATCGGCAGGAGTGTTGTTGCTGCGGGTCTGCTCAATCAAATAGCGACTCAGGGTAACGCGGGACATGGATAGCTCCGAATAGGGGGAATAAAAAACCCGCGCAGTTTAGCGCGAGTCGAGACGTAATACTGCCCATAAGACTGGGTTATCACCCATTGAGTTCACGCGTTGGCAAAGCGTAGCCGGAAAATGCTGAAACGGTGGCTGAAACGAATGGTCGCGGGGTGGGATGCGATCCACCGTTGGAGCGAGGCTTGCCCGCGAATCAGTCAACGCGATACAGCAGGCAGACTGCTTTATCGTCCTTCGCGGGCAAGCCTCGCTCCAACAGTCAATTCACGCCATCAATCCAGCGCGTTCCAGATATCCCCCGCGTATTCCCGGATCGTCCTGTCTGACGAGAACCAGCCCATGCGCGCCGTATTGAGTACCGCAGAGCGCCACCACTCTTTCGAGTCATGCCAGTGCGCTTCGACCCTGGCCTGGGCATCCCAGTAAGAATCAAAGTCGGCGCAGACCAGAAAGCGGTCATAGGCCAGCAGTTGATCGATCAGGCCGGCATAGCGGTTAGGGTCATCCGGTGAAAATACGCCGCCACGAATGGCTTGCAGGACATCGTTGAGCCGACCCGATGCTGCGGCCTCAGCGTAAGCGCTGAAGTCGCCGACTTGCTTGTGGGCTTCGACTTCCTGAGCGGTCATGCCAAAAATGAACATGTGCTCCAGGCCCACTTGCTCGCTCATCTCCACGTTGGCGCCGTCCAGCGTGCCGATGGTCAGCGCGCCGTTGAGGCCGAATTTCATGTTGCTGGTGCCTGACGCTTCCAGCCCGGCAGTAGAAATCTGCTCCGACAAGTCGGCTGCCGGAATAATGCTTTCCGCCAGGCTGACGTTGTAGTTAGGCAGGAATACGACTTTGAGCAAGCCACGTACGGTAGGGTCGCTGTTAACGGTGCGAGCAATATCATTCGTCAGCTTGATGATCAGCTTGGCCGAGTGATAGCTGGCTGCGGCCTTGCCTGCGAAGATTTTCACGCGCGGCACCCAATCGGTGCCCGGTTGAGCGCGGATAGCCTGATACAGGGCAACGGTGTGAAACAGGTTCAACAATTGACGTTTGTATTCGTGAATCCGTTTGACCTGTACGTCGAACATCGCTGCCGGATTGACCACGATCCCCAGACGCTCCTTGATGATCGCCGCCAGCGCACGCTTGCTGTGCAGGCGCTGATCCGCAAATTGCTTACGGAAAGAGCTCTTGTCAGCGAACGGCTCCAGTTCGATCAGGCGCGTTTCTGCACTGTCCAGCACGTCGTCGCCCAGCGACTCGGTGAGCATTTGCGTGAGCTTGGGGTTGGACTGGAACAGCCAGCGGCGGAAGGTAATGCCGTTGGTTTTGTTGTTGATTCGGTCTGGATACAGCTTGTGCAGTTCGGCAAAAACCGTCTTGCGCATCAACTGGGTGTGCAGCGCCGATACGCCGTTGATGCTGTGGGAGCCGAGGAACGCCAGGTTGCCCATGCGCACGCGGCGACCATTTTCTTCCTCGATCAGGGACACAGCACGCAGCACGTCGAAATCGTGAATGCCTTTGGCGCGCAGGGTGTCGATGTGCTGAGCGTTGATGATGTAGATGATCTGCATGTGGCGCGGCAACATGCGCTCCATCAGGCCGACCGACCAGGTTTCCAGCGCCTCGGGGAGCAAGGTGTGGTTGGTGTAGGCGAGGGTGCCCACGGTGATCTTCCACGCGGCGTCCCACGCGATGCCATGGTTGTCGATCAACTGACGCATCAGCTCGGCCACGGCAATGGACGGGTGCGTGTCGTTCATCTGGATAGCCGCGTGTTCCGGCAGATCCATCAGTGTCGCGTGCATGTTCAGATGGCGACGCAGCAAATCCTGCAGCGATGCAGAGACGAAGAAATACTCCTGACGCAGACGTAATTCCTGACCGGCCTCGGTGGCATCGTTCGGGTAAAGCACACGCGAGATACTTTCTGCGCGCACCACCTCGGCCACTGCACCAAAGTGGTCACCGGCGTTAAAGCGCTCCAGGTGCAAATCGCCTACTGCGCGGGCACGCCACAGACGCAGGGTGTTCACGCTTTTACCGCGCCATCCCACTACTGGCGTGTCGTAAGCAATGGCACGGACGGTTTCAGATGGACGCCAGACCTGACGCTGTTCACCGTCCTCATTGGTCAGGGTGTCGACACTGCCGCCGAAACCGACCGGGTACACCACTTCTGGCCGCTCGAATTCCCACGGGTTACCGAAGTCCAGCCAGTTCTCGGTTTGTTCCTGCTGCCAGCCGTCGACGATGGCCTGGCGGAACAAGCCGTGCTCGTAACGGATGCCGTAACCATGGCCAGCGATGCCGAGCGTCGACATGCTTTCCATGAAACAGGCTGCCAGACGACCAAGACCGCCGTTACCCAGCGCCGCGTCGGGCTCCAGCAACTTGATGCGTTCAATATCGACGCCCAGTTCAGTCATTGCCTCTCGGGCGACTTCCAACAGGCCGAGGTTACTCAGGCTGTCGTACAGCAAACGGCCGATAAGGAATTCCAGCGACAGGTAATACACCCGTTTCTGGACCTTGCGATAAATCTGCCGGGTGTGGTCCATCCAATGCTCGACCATGTGGTCGCGAGCAGCGAGGGCTACGGCTTCGAACCAGTCATGCTCAAACGCATGGTCAGGGTCCTTACCCACCGCATAGGTGAGTTTGGCGAGAACAGCGGCGCGAAATGCGGCCACTTCAGCGTCACGAACAAGTGGTTCCTGAGACATCGATACGACCTCAAGTAGTCAGACGAATGAAGGATGGGATTTCTTTGACTGTAGGGCGTGTCTGCAAATTTTTCCTGCAAATTCCTGAATTAACCACGACACGTCCGTCGGTTCGACAGGCTCATGTCGCTCTGGTTCGCCCTTTTGGGCAATTGGCAAACCGCTTGCATTGATCGTTCCACTCTCGACACGAGCTGTGAGCGACAGCATGAACATTCCTCGTTTCGGGTTTATGATGGCCAGCGGCAAAATAATAGAAGACCCCGAATCGCACTCACGGAGCACCTATGCAGACCTTGTATCCGCAGATCAAACCCTACGCCCGGCACGATCTGGCTGTGGAGGCGCCGCATGTTCTATATGTCGATGAAAGCGGATCACCGGAAGGTCTGCCGGTGGTATTCATTCATGGCGGCCCCGGCGCGGGTTGCGATGCGCAAAGCCGTCGTTATTTCGATCCCAATCTGTACCGCATCATTACGTTCGACCAGCGCGGCTGCGGTCGCTCGACGCCGCATGCGAGCCTTGAGAACAACACCACCTGGGATCTGGTCGCCGACCTGGAGCGGATTCGCGAGCATCTGGGCATCGATAAATGGGTGCTGTTTGGTGGCTCGTGGGGTTCGACCTTGTCGCTGGCCTATGCCCAGACTCATCCGGATCGTGTCCATGCGTTGATCCTGCGCGGTATCTTTCTGGCGCGTCCGCAAGAGATCGAATGGTTCTATCAGGCTGGTGCCAGTCGCATGTTCCCGGATTACTGGCAGGATTATGTGGCCCCGATTCCGCTGGATGAGCGCGGTGATCTGCTGAGCGCGTTCCATAAGCGCCTGACCGGCAACGACCAGATTGCCCAGATGCATGCCGCCAAAGCCTGGTCTACCTGGGAAGGCCGTGCAGCTACGCTGCGGCCCAATCCGCAAGTGGTCGACCGCTTCTCCGAGCCTCAGCGTGCGCTGTCCATCGCGCGCATTGAATGCCACTACTTCACCAATAACTCGTTCCTGGAAGAGAATCAGCTGATTCGCGACATGCCCAAGATTGCTCATTTGCCGGGCATCATCGTGCACGGTCGTTATGACGTCATCTGCCCGCTGGATAATGCCTGGGAATTGCACCAGGCCTGGCCAAACAGCGAGTTGCAGGTGATTCGTGACGCCGGGCATGCTGCCTCGGAGCCGGGCATCACCGACGCGCTGGTCCGCGCCGCCGCACAGGTTGCCGCCCGTTTGCTGGATTTGCCGCCTGAAGAGGCTTGAAGCTGTTTGTTGGAGCGAGGCTTGCCCGCGAATAACGATTGCGCGATCTATCTGAGATACCGTGTCGACTGATTCGCGGGCAAGCCTCGCTCCAACAGTGAGCGAGGGAATTTGATACATGAAAGGCTTGCTACAACGCGTCAGCAGCGCACGCGTCGAAGTTGACGGGCAGATCGTAGGTTCTATCGACCAAGGTCTGATGGTCCTGGTGGGCGTCGAGCCTCAAGACACTCAGGCCAGTGCCGACAAGCTGCTACATAAGCTGCTTAACTACCGGGTGTTCAGCGATGCTGATGGCAAGATGAACCTTTCCTTGCGGGATGTCGCAGGCGGTTTGCTACTGGTTTCGCAGTTCACCTTGGCAGCCGATACCAAAAGTGGCATGCGGCCGAGCTTCTCCAAAGCTGCCCCGCCGGCCTTGGGTGCCGAGTTGTTCGACTATTTACTGAAGCAGGCAAAAAGCTCGCATTCAGTGGTTGAATCGGGCCAATTTGGTGCAGACATGCAAGTTCATTTGGTGAATGATGGCCCGGTGACTTTTTTGCTGGAAGGCTAAACTGCTGGTTTGGCGTACTTTCCCCGGATTTATTAGGCTGTATAGCAATAAATACTTCACCTGAGATGGTGCGTTGTGGCGCGCGCTACTAGATAATCGCGCCGTCCGGGTATCCGCGTTTGTGGCACCGTTTGGCAAGGTCAGAAGCTGGTCCGACACCGTTTGGGGAATCATTAGGTTCTTTCGGAGTCGGAACAATGCTCGCCAACCCGGCAATTGATAGCTGGCCGTTGGTTTCTTCATCTGTTTTCGGCGAGGGTTGCTCGTGATTGTTAGTCCCTGTAATGCGGTAAAGACACCTGGCAAGCGGTTGCGTAGCGCGCTATTGGCAAGTTCAGCCCTGATCTCACTGTTCAGTGCCACTCAACTGTGGGCGTTTAGTCTTGATGACGTCGCGAGCAGAGCGAAAGAACTGGCCGATAAGAAGTACGAAGCCCCGCGCAGCAATCTGCCTGCCGAGTTCCGTGACATGAAGTTCGCGGACTATCAGAAAATCCGTTTCCGTGAAGACCGTGCCGAATGGGCTGGCGACAGAACGCCGTTCAAAGTCTCGTTCTATCACCAGGGTATGCACTTCGACACTCCGGTCAAAATCAACGAAGTCACCGCGACTACCGTTGAAGAGATCAAGTACGACTCAAGCCGCTTTGATTTTGGCGACGTTAAGTTCGACCCTAAGGCGACCGAGAAACTGGGTTATGCCGGTTTCCGAGTGCTGTACCCGATCAACAAAGACGACAAACAAGACGAAATCATGACCATGCTGGGCGCGAGCTACTTCCGCGTGATCGGTAAAGGTCAGGTTTACGGTCTGTCGGCTCGTGGCATGGCGATCGATACCGCACTGCCGTCTGGCGAAGAGTTCCCGCGTTTCACTGAGTTCTGGATCGAGAAGCCGGGCACCGATGACAATCATCTGGTGATCTTTGCTTTGCTTGACTCCCCACGCGCGACCGGTGCTTACAAGCTGACCCTGCGTCCAGGCACCAATACCCTGGTTGACGTCCAGTCGCGCATGTACCTGCGTGACAAAGTCAGCAAGCTCGGTGTTGCGCCGCTGACCAGTATGTATCTGTTCGGTGCCAACCAGCCTTCGCGTGTGCAGAACTATCGCCGCGAGCTGCATGACTCCAACGGTCTGTCGATTCAGGCAGCCAATGGCCAATGGCTGTGGCGTCCATTGACTAACCCTAAACACCTGGCTGTCAGCAGCTTCTCGGTAGAGAACCCGCGTGGTTTCGGTCTGCTGCAACGTGGTCGTGACTTCAGCAGCTATGAAGACCTGGATGATCGCTACGACAAACGCCCAAGCGCGTGGATCGAGCCTAAAGGCGATTGGGGCAAAGGTACCGTTGATCTGGTAGAGATCCCGACTGCCGATGAAACCAACGACAACATCGTTGCGTTCTGGAAGCCGGACACCCTGCCTGCACCGGGCGAGCCAGTTGACTTCAACTACCGCATTCACTGGACCATGGACGAGAAAGCCATTCACTCGCCTGATCTGGGTTGGGTCAAGCAGACCTTGCGTTCCGCCGGTGACATTCGTCAGTCCAACCTGATTCGTCAGCTGGACGGCAGCGTTGCGTTCCAGGTGGACTTCGTGGGTCCTATCCTCGCTTCGATGCCTGAAGACAAGACCATCCGCAGCCAGGTCACCACCGACACCAATACCGAGCTGGTTGAAAACAACCTGCGCTACAACCCGGTGACCAAAGGCTATCGCCTGACGCTGCGGGTCAAGGTCAAAGACGCTAACAAGCCGATCGAGATGCAGGCCTACCTGCTGCGTGAAATCCCGGCTGAGCCAGGCAAGGAACCTGCGGTACTGGTTGCTGCCAAAGCGCACATCGGCGACGAGAAAAAAGCAGCGCCTAAAGAGGCTCCGAAGAAAGAAGCCCCTGCAGACGCCGCGAAAGATCCGAAAGCCGACGTAGCCAAGGCTGATGCAGCCAAGCCTGCAGATGCCAAAGCCGATGCATCCAAGCCAGCGGACGCCGCCAAGCCAGCTGATGCTGCCAAAGCAGACGTAGCCAAGGCTGATGTCGCGAAAGACAAAGACGGCAAAGAGACCCAGCAGCCAGAAGCCGAGGCTGCGCCCACCAATCCAGAACCGGCCAAGACGCTGCAAGTCATGACCGAGACCTGGAGCTACCAGTTGCCAGCCGATGAGTAATTCCGTACCGGTGCCAGTATCGCTCAGCGAGTACTTGGCGCACCTTCCGATGAGCGATGAGCAGCGGGCCGAGCTGGCTGGCTGCAACTCGTTCGCCGAACTGCACGAGCGTTTGTCTGCTCAACCAGTCAACGACCCTGCCGAAGCCGCTCAGGCTTCGGTGGGTCGCCGCCTGACGCTGACCACGGCCGAGGCTTTGGAAGAGGCCGAGATGCTCGTCCTCGATGCGAATGGCCGGGTTTGCCTGAAAGCTACCCCGCCGATCAATCGCACCAAGGTTGTGCCGGAACCATGGCGGACCAATATCCTGGTTCGCATGTGGCGTCGTCTGACGGGCCGCAGTAACCCGGTCGAGCCTAAAGTTGAACGCGATCTGCCCAAGGCGCGCTGGCGCACCGTGGGTTCGATTCGTCGTTACATCCTGTTGATCCTCATGCTCGGCCAGACCATCGTGGCTGGCTGGTACATGAAAGGCATTCTGCCGTATCAGGGCTGGTCGCTGGTTTCGCTGGACGAAATCACCCACCAGACCTTCGTACAGACCATGTGGCAGGTTCTGCCCTATGCCTTGCAGACCAGCATTCTGTTGCTGTTCGGTATTCTTTTCTGCTGGGTTTCGGCAGGTTTCTGGACCGCCTTGATGGGCTTCCTGGAATTGCTGACCGGCCGTGATAAATACCGTATCTCGGGTGCCAGTGCAGGTAATGAGCCGATTGAAAAGGGCGCTCGTACCGCGTTGGTCATGCCGATCTGCAACGAAGACGTACCCCGTGTATTCGCTGGCTTGCGAGCGACTTTCGAGTCGGTTGCGGCTACCGGTGATCTGGATCGTTTCGATTTCTTCGTCCTCAGTGACAGTAACGAAACTGACATTTGCGTGGCCGAGCAACAGGCCTGGCTGGATGTCTGTCGCGAAACCAAAGGCTTCGGCAAGATCTTCTATCGCCGTCGTCGCCGTCGCGTAAAACGTAAAAGCGGCAACCTCGACGACTTCTGCCGTCGTTGGGGCGGTGATTACCGTTACATGGTCGTGCTCGACGCTGACAGCGTCATGAGCGGCGAATGCCTGACCAGTCTGGTGCGCTTGATGGAAGCCACGCCAGACGCCGGTATCATCCAGACCGCGCCACGCGCTTCGGGCATGGACACCCTTTATGCGCGCATGCAGCAGTTTGCTACTCGCGTATACGGTCCATTGTTCACCGCGGGTCTGCACTTCTGGCAGTTGGGTGAATCCCACTACTGGGGCCACAACGCGATCATCCGGATGAAGCCGTTTATCGAGCACTGCGCCTTGGCGCCGTTGCCGGGTAAGGGGGCTTTTGCCGGTGCGATTCTGTCTCACGACTTCGTTGAAGCTGCGCTGATGCGTCGTGCTGGCTGGGGCGTGTGGATTGCCTACGATTTGCCGGGCAGCTACGAAGAGCTTCCGCCAAACCTGCTGGACGAACTCAAGCGTGACCGTCGCTGGTGCCACGGCAACCTGATGAACTTCAGGCTGTTCCTGGTAAAAGGCATGCACCCGGTTCACCGCGCGGTGTTCCTGACGGGCGTGATGTCTTATCTGTCGGCGCCGTTGTGGTTCTTCTTCCTGGTGTTGTCCACGGCTTTGCTGGCAGTGAACACGCTGATGGAGCCGACCTACTTCCTTGAACCGCGTCAGCTGTATCCGTTGTGGCCACAATGGCACCCGGAAAAAGCCGTTGCGCTGTTCTCGACGACCATCGTGTTGCTGTTCCTGCCTAAACTGCTCAGCATCATTCTGATCTGGGCCAAGGGCGCAGTGGGTTATGGCGGCAAGATCAAAGTCACCCTGTCGATGCTGATGGAAATGCTGTTTTCGGTGCTGCTGGCTCCGGTGCGCATGCTGTTCCACACCCGTTTCGTACTGGCTGCGTTCCTGGGCTGGGCTGCGACCTGGAACTCGCCACAACGTGACGACGACTCCACGCCCTGGCTTGAAGCGGTCAAGCGTCATGGCCCGCAAACCTTGTTGGGTGCGTGCTGGGCTCTGCTGGTCGCCTGGTTGAACCCAAGCTTCCTCTGGTGGCTGGCGCCAATCGTCGGTTCGTTGATGTTGTCGATTCCGGTTTCGGTGATTTCCAGCCGTACCGGTCTGGGTCTCAAGGCTCGCGACGAGAAGTTCTTCCTGATTCCGGAAGAGCACACGCCGCCGCAAGAACTGGTCTCGACTGATCTGTACACCCACGAGAACCGTTGGCACGCGCTGAAGCAAGGCTTCATCCGCGCCGTGGTTGATCCGCAGCAGAACGCGCTGGCCTGCGCCCTGGCGACCTCGCGTCACCGGATCGCCGAGCCCA
Organism: Pseudomonas viridiflava; assembly: GCF_900602065.1. Taxonomy (GTDB): domain Bacteria; phylum Pseudomonadota; class Gammaproteobacteria; order Pseudomonadales; family Pseudomonadaceae; genus Aquipseudomonas. Next base: position 137,095 of record NZ_UWFN01000181.1, read on the forward strand.
TCGAGTTCGTACGGATGGAGCGTGTTCGCCACGCACTGGCAGTCGGGCCTGAGAAGCTCAGCAACCATGACCGCCTGATGCTGCTAAGCGATCCGGTTGCATTGGGCCGCTTGCATGAGCAAGTCTGGAGCGAGAACCACCCTGAATGGCTGGCGGCATGGCGCGAGTCTGTCGCGGCTGATCCGCATGCACCGTTGCTGCCTTTGCAGCCGGTGGTACGCGAACCAGCGCCAGCGTTGGTTCACGCCTGATTCAAGGCGGGTAAACAAAAACGGCGCCCCGCAAGGGCGCCGTTTTTTGTTGAGGCTGGAATATATCTGTGGGAGCTGCGCCGTCTTCGCACAGCAAACGCGGAACTCTGTAGGAGTGAGCTTGCTCGCGATTACGTCAGCACAGGCAATATATTCACCGACTGATAGACCGAAATCGCGAGCAAGCTCACTCCTACAGTTCTCATGTTTGCTGCGCGACAGCGTGGTGTCAGGGACACCGGGCGACTCCTACAGGAGGTCGCGTCATACCGTGGTGATCAGCAATCCGGCTTGTCCGCCGTATAACGCCGCGCCGGGTTCACCGCTGCGCCGAACTCACGCAAGGCCTTGGCACCGATCAGCAGCGGGTAGTTGAAGTGGCTGCGGTCTACCAGGTTCACCTCGACGGTGCGTTTCACGTTGCCCAGGCACAACTCCAGATCGACCACGGGGCGTTTGGTTGGATCGAGATCTTCATCCTCGTCGTCACCCTCGGCACGGCTCTTGATCTTGCTGATCCGCGCAACCTTGTGTTCATACACCTTGTTGCTGGCACCTTTGGTGGCGAGGCGGAAACGTACCCAGTCGTCGCCATCGCGGGTAAACAACTCGATATCCTTGGCCGACAGCGAGGCGGTCAACGCCCCGGTGTCCATCTTGGCTTTGAAAGTTTCACCGATTTCCGCGACCTTGATGTTTTCGTAACGGCCATACAGCGTCGGCTCGGCAGCCATGACAGGCAATGCCAACAGGGACAATAGCGCCAGAGTTGATTTCACTGGGTGGGTACCTTTTTTGGGTTACGCGGTTCTGTAGGAGCTGCCGAAGGCTGCGAATCGGTTTGTCAGGTAAATAGTTTCGCAGCCTTCGGCAGCTCCTACAGGATATTCATTCGCGATTTTAGACATCGCGATCACACATCGTTCGCAGGCCAGAGCTTATCCGTAACCTTGTGAAACATTTGTCCGCGACAAGCGGATTTGGCGCAGGCGCTGTTGCTCTTTATCATGGCGGCCCTTGTAGTCCTCCAGAGATCCGTATGCGTCGCCTGCTCACTGGCTGTTTTGTCACCCTGCTGCTGTTGCTTAACACGCTGGTCATGATCGGGCCGTTACTGATCTTCGGCCTGCTCAAGCTGACGTTCAGCGGTCAGTTACGCGAGAGCTGCTCGCAAGCGGTGGTATGGATTGCTGAAACCTGGGCTGAAGTCGACAAGCTGATCTTCTCGCTGTGCATTCCAACCCAGTGGGAAATCCGTGGCGACGAAGGCCTGCGCAGCGACACTTCTTATCTGGTCATCAGCAACCACCAGTCATGGGTAGACATTCCGGCGCTGATTCAGGCGCTAAATCGGCGCACACCGTTTTTCAAGTTCTTCCTGAAGAAAGAGCTGATTTGGGTGCCACTGCTGGGCCTGGCCTGGTGGGCACTGGATTACCCGTTCATGAAGCGCTACACCAAGGCTTTCCTGGCCAAGAACCCTGAGCTTAAAGGTCATGACCTTGAGATCACCCGTCAGGCCTGTGAGCTGTATAAAAATCAGCCGGTGACCGTGGTCAACTACCTGGAAGGGACGCGCTTCACGGCTGCCAAGCATGCAGAACAAAGCTCGCCCTACTCACACCTGCTGAAGCCGAAGGCGGGCGGTGTGGCGTTTGTGCTGGCGGCCATGGGCGAAAAGCTGGATGCGATCCTGGACGTGACGGTGGTCTATCCGGGCGAGCGCATACCGGGGTTCTGGAACTTGCTGTGTGGTGACGTGCCTCGGGTGATCATCGACATCCAGACTCGTGAGCTTGATCCTGCGCTGTGGCAGGGCGACTACGAAAATGATCCGCTGTTTCGCGAGAAGGTGCAGGGCTGGGTCAATCAGTTGTGGCAGGAAAAGAACGCACGCATCGCCACCTTGCGCAGCGATGCGTCCCAGGATTGAAGGATCAGCGCTGAATCAGCTGCCTGCGCCCCATACGCTGCCCAGGCTTTGCAGTGCCGAACCGCCGGCACCTTGTTGACCCAGGTATTGCAGAATCAGCGGCACAAACTGGCTGACCATTGAGCTGTCCATGCCCAAAGCGCTGAACGCCTTGTTCACATCACCCATGCTTTGTACGTTGCCCAACGCGCTGTTCAGCACCGAGCTTTCAGCGCTGTTGCCCGAGTTGCCCAACACACTGCCTAAACCGTTGAGGCTGCCAAGACTGCTCAAAGCACTATTGCCAGTGAGTTGATCGAGGCCAGGCACCGATTTGCTCAATTGGCTGTAATCGTTGCCGGCGAGTTTGTTCTTTGCCAGACCCAACAATGCGCCGGTACCACCGACGGCTTGCTCGGGAGTGACGTTTAAATTTGAGCCCAATAGATTGAGCAGGCCCGCAGCTTCAGGCGCTGCGGTGGCTTTCTGATTGCCACTGGTCGCGTTGGAAACGGCATTGGCCGCGTCATTCAGATTGAAAGCGAACACCGGGCCAGCCGCAATGGCCATCAAGGTTGCCAGTGCTACACCGCGTGAAATCTTCATTGCAACAAACCCCTCAAACGAAAAATCCGGCAGCAGCCGGTAGAAACACGTGTTTGACCTTAAATGGGTTGGCAATGTTCCTTGCGCTTGTCTGGTGAGTAAATGCGCAGATATCTGGTTTGAAAGACGATATGTGGGAGCGAATTCATTCGCGAAGGGGGCAGCCCGGAAATATATCCAGATCTGACACACCGCATTCGCGAATGAATTCGCTCCCACAGGGGCGGGGTTGGCCCTACGCCGCGCTGAACAACTTATGCGGATCAATCACAAACTTCTTCGGCACACCCGCATCGAACTCGCCATAACCACGTGGCGCGTCGTCGAGGCTGATGACTTCGACGCCAACGATGTCAGCGATTTTGATGCGATCCCACATGATGGCCTGCATTAACTGGCGGTTGTATTTCATGACCGGCGTCTGGCCGGTGTGGAAGCTGTGGGATTTGGCCCAGCCCAGACCGAAGCGAATGCTCAGGCTGCCCATTTTCGCTGCAGCGTCGACGGCACCCGGATCTTCCGTAACGTAAAGCCCGGGAATACCGATCTTGCCCGCTACACGGACCACGCCCATCAACGAGTTGAGTACGGTTGCCGGTGCCTCATGCTGCACACCCGCATGACCATGGCCACGCGCTTCGAAGCCTACCGCATCAACGGCGCAGTCCACTTCAGGCTCACCCAACAGTGCGGCGATTTGCTCGTGCAGCGGGGTATCGAGGGACAGGTCGGCAATTTCAAAACCCTGAGCCTTGGCATGAACCAGGCGAGCAGGGTTTACGTCACCAATGATGACAACTGCCGCGCCCAGCAGACGAGCTGATGCCGCAGCGGCCAGACCGACCGGGCCAGCGCCAGCGATGTACACGGTACTGCCCGGGCCTACACCGGCTGTGACTGCGCCGTGATAACCGGTGGGCAGGATGTCCGAGAGGCAGGTCAGGTCACGGATTTTTTCCATGGCCCGGTCGCGGTCCGGCAGCTTGAGCAGGTTGAAGTCGGCATACGGCACCAGCACGTATTCCGCCTGGCCACCGGTCCAGTCGCCCATGTCGACGTAACCGTAGGCACCGCCCGGGCGAGCCGGATTGACGGTCAGGCACACGCCGGTGTGTTGCTCTTTGCAGGATCGGCACAACCCGCACGCGACGTTGAAGGGCACTGATACCAGATCGCCGATTTTCAGATTCTCGACGCCAGTGCCTTTTTCGATCACTTCGCCGGTGATTTCATGGCCCAGTACCAGACCGGTTTGCGCAGTGGTGCGGCCGCGAACCATGTGTTGATCCGAGCCACAGATATTGGTGGAAACCACGCGCAGAATGACGCCGTGTTCGATCTTGCGCCCACGCGGGTCCTGCATTTTGGGATAGTCGATTTTCTGTACTTCGACCTTGCCAGCGCCGAGATACACCACACCACGATTGTCAGACATTCTTTCACCTCGATTTTGTTGTTATGTCGCGGAGAAATGCGCTGCTTTTGTTGGGTGTTACAAGCAACGCAGGGATTGCTCTGGGGTGTTTGCTTTGGATCGTTGTATACAGCCCCTGTGGGAGCGAATTCCTTCGCGAAGAGGCCGGTACATCCGATAGAGATTCGTCGTTTGTACGACCGCATTCGCGAAGGAATTCGCTCCCACAGGGGGGGGATGCGTCGTTTACAGGACCACCGTCCTGTTGGCGTTCAGAAACACACGCCGCTCAATGTGATAACCCACCGCCCTTGCCAGCGTCAGGCCTTCGATGTCGCGGCCTTTGGCGATCAGGTCTTCGGGGTAATGACTGTGATCGACCACTTCTACCCCTTGGGCAATGATCGGACCTTCGTCCAGATCGTTGTTGATGTAATGCGCGGTGGCGCCCACCAGTTTCACGCCTTTGTTGTAGGCCTGATGGTACGGCTTGGCGCCTTTGAAACCCGGCAGCAGCGAGTGGTGAATGTTGATCGCCTTGCCGTCCAGCTTGCGGCATAGATCCGGCGATAGAACCTGCATGTAGCGGGCAAGAATCACCAGCTCGGCACCTGACTCTTCGATCACCTGCCAGACTTTGCTTTCCTGAGCGGGCTTGTCGTTGGGGTCCAGGGGGAAATGGTAGTACGGAATTTCATGCCAGCGCGCCAGCGACTCCAGATCCGGATGGTTGGACACCACCGCGACCACGTCCATGGACAGTTGGTTGATGCGTTGGCGGTAGAGCAGGTCATTCAGGCAGTGATCAGCTTTGGAAACCATGATCACGACTTTTGGCCGGTAGTTCGGCGCGGTCAGCTCGAAGATCATGCCGAACGCTTCACCACGCTCCGTCAGGCCGGCACGGAAACCTTGTTCGTCGAAGCCGTCGGGTTGGCGAAACTCCACACGAATGAAGAAGCGGCCGGAAAGCCGGTCATCAAAAGAGTGGTGCTCGGTGACGTAGCAGCCCTGCTCGAACAAATAGCGGGTCACCGCGTCCACCGTGCCCAGCACGCTTGGGCAGTCGGCGGTCAGAATCCATGTGTCGGGGGCGCGGCTCATTCATTAACTCCTGGTGTTTTTTGATCTGTAGGAGCGCGCTTGCCCGCGATCGGCTGCGAAGCAGTCGTGAAAATGGTGAATGCACCATTGTCTGAAAGTCGTTCCGACTTTATCGCGGGCAAGCGCGCTCCTACAGGGAGTGGCAGGGGGTTCAAGCCTGAACGGTCAGGCCATACTCGGCACTCGCATCCTGCAACCACATCCACCAGTAATCCGAGAAGCTACGGCGGATCAGCAACTCCCAGGTTTCCTCGCCCGTGCGGCGAATTACCAGTTGAGACTTGGCGAACACGGTGCCGACGGCTTTACCCACCGGGAAGTTGTCCGGATGCACGTCGTAGCTGGTGGACTTCATCAGCACTTCGCGGACTTTCGGGCCGCTCAGTTCAAGAATCGATTGCCCCCCGCTGACATTGACGATAGCAATGTGCAGGCCGGTCAGTTCAGCGCGCAGCTTCTGTTCCACGGCAAACTCTTCGCCGCTTGGCACGATCAGCAGCCATTCATCCGGGCCGAGCCACTGAATCGAGCTGTCACCACTGATCACCAGCGCCAGCGCGCCAGGCAGTTCCATGCCCAGGGCCTTGTGGACACCTGCGGCAAAAGCAGGATCGTGAGCATCGCCGCGAATGGTCAGGTGACCGAGTAATTTTTTCTCGCGCAAAGTCACGCCAGGGTTGGCGCGACCTTTACCGACCAGGCTATTGAGGTCGGCGTGAAACAGCGGTGACTCGGCTTTCTCGCCGGTCGTTGGCCGCTGCTGGTAAACGTTGGCTGTGGTCATAGAGCACCTGTTCTGAATTCTGTTGTAGCGGTGAACTGGACCCCTGTAGGAGTGAGCTTGCTCGCGATAAAGTCGGGACGACTTTTATACGATGGTGGATGCACCATTTTCACGACTGCTTCGCAGCCGATCGCGAGCAAGCTCACTCCTACATAGGGCGCGGCCCATCAAACGTTCTGCTGCTCACCCTTCGGATCGAAAAACACCGAGGACACAATTTCGGCCTCGATCACGCTGCCATCGGCCTGCGGTGAGAACACCCGCTCGCCCATGCGTTTCAAGCCGCCCTTGACCACACCCATCGCGAACGAATAACCCAACGAGTTGGCCGCGTAGCTGGAGGTCACGTGACCGACCATGGTCATCGGGATCGACTGTTTCGGGTCGAACACCAGTTGTGCGCCTTCTGGCAGCCATTTGGTTGGATCAACCGGCTTGAGGCCGACCAGCTGTTTACGTTGTTCACGCACGCAGTCTTCACGGTTCATGCCGCGCTGACCGATCCACGAGAACGGTTTGGTGCGGCCAACACACCAACCCATGTTCAGGTCGTCCGGAGTCATCGAGCCGTCAGTGTCCTGGCCGACGATGATGAAACCCTTCTCGGCGCGCAGTACGTGCATGGTCTCAGTGCCGTATGGCGTGAGGTTGTACTGCTTGCCGGCTTCGATGATCTTTTCCAGCACGCCCATGGCGTAGTCAGCCTGGATGTTGACCTCGTAAGACAGTTCACCGGTGAACGAGATGCGGAACACCCGTGCCGGAACGCCGCCGACCAGACCTTCTTTCCAGGTCATGAACGGGAACGCCTCACGGTCCAGATCGATGTCGGTCACTTCGCTGAGCAGCTTGCGGCTGTTCGGGCCAGACAAGGTCAGGGTTGCGTAGTGGTCGGTCACGGAAGTGAAGTACACCTTCAGATCAGGCCATTCAGTCTGCTGGTAGATCTCCAGCCATTGCAGCACGCGCGCCGCGCCGCCTGTTGTGGTGGTCATGATGAAGTGGTTGTCGGCGACACAGGCGGTAACCCCGTCGTCGAAGACCATGCCGTCTTCCTTGCACATCAGGCCATAGCGCGCCTTGCCCACGTCGAGCTTGGTCCAGGCGTTGGTGTAGATGCGGTTGAGGAACTCACGTGCATCCGGGCCCTGAATGTCGATCTTGCCGAGTGTCGAAGCGTCCAGCAGGCCGACGCTTTCACGCACGGCTTTGCATTCGCGAGCCACGGCAGCATGGATGTCTTCACCGGCTTTCGGGAAGTACCACGGACGTTTCCACTGACCGACGTCTTCGAACTCGGCACCGTTCTTCAGGTGCCAGGCGTGCAGGGCGGTGAAACGTACCGGCTCGAAGATGTGCCCACAGTGACGACCGGCTACCGCGCCGAAGGTCACGGGCGTGTAGTTCGGGCGGAACATGGTAGTGCCCATTTCCGGGATGGAAACGTTCAGCGAGCGTGCTGCGATGGCCAGGCCGTTGACGTTACCCAGCTTGCCCTGATCGGTACCGAAGCCCAGCGCGGTGTAGCGTTTGACGTGTTCCACCGACTCGAAGCCTTCGCGGGTCGCCAGTTCGATGGCGGCAGCGGTGACGTCGTTTTGCAGGTCGACAAATTGCTTCGGCGCACGGGCTGTAGGTTTGTCATGCGGCACCTGGAACAGTGCCAGGGTCGGCTCTTCAGCGCGGCTCAGGGCTTTTGGCAGAACGCCTTCGACCACTTTGAAACCGGCTTCGCTGGCGGCGCGCACGCCACCTTCGAAACCATCTGCAAGCGTGTCGCCCAATGCATAGACGCCATTTACGCCGCCGACGCAAACGCGTTTTTGCGGCGCTTCGCCCGGTACGAAACCGAGGATGTCTTCACGCCAGACCGGCTTGCCGCCCAGGTGTGACGCCAGGTGAACTATAGGGCTGTAGCCACCGGAGCTGGCGACCAGATCGCATTCGAGCCATTCGCCGGGACTGGTTACTCGATGCGCTCTCACATCAATGGCCGCCACACGAGCGGCGGTGACGTGCTTGCTGCCTCGCGCTTCGATCACGGCGCTGCCGGTCAGAATCCGAATGCCTTTGGCGCGAGCCTCTTCAACCAGCGCGCCGCGTGGGTTGTGACGAGCATCTGCAATCGCCACCACTTGCAGACTGGCATCGAGCCAATCCAGCGCGACGCGGTAAGCGTGATCGTTGTTGGTGGACAGCACCAGTTTCTTGCCCGGCGCTACGCCATAACGACGTACATACGTGGAAACCGCACCGGCCAGCATGTTGCCCGGCACGTCGTTGTTGCCGTAAACCAGCGGACGTTCGTGAGTCCCGGTGGCCAGCACGACACGTTTGGCGCGAACCCGATGCATGCGCTGACGTACCTGACCGATAGGCGCACGATCACCGAGGTGGTCGGTCAGCCGCTCATGAATGGTCAGGAAGTTATGGTCGTGATAGCCGTTGACCGTAGCGCGTGGCAGCAAGACCACATTCTTCAAGCCTTTCAGCTCGGCAATAACGGTGGCGACCCATTCAGCAGCCGGTTTGCCATCAAGGCTTTCGCGGCTGTCCAGCAAGCTGCCGCCGAACTCTTCCTGTTCGTCGGCGAGAATGACTCGGGCACCGCTGCGGGCCGAAGCCAGTGCTGCAGCCAGACCCGCCGGACCACCGCCAACGATCAGCACGTCGCAGTGCTGGTTCATGGCGTCGTAGGAATCCGGATCGTTTTCGGTCGGCGAGCGACCAAGGCCAGCAGCCTTACGAATGTACTTCTCGTAAGTCATCCAGAACGATTGCGGATACATGAAGGTTTTGTAGTAGAAACCCGGCGGCATCAGCTTGCCGCCGACTTTGCCGAGTATCCCCATCACGTCATTGTTCACGCTCGGCCAGCCGTTGGTGCTGGTCGCGACGAGGCCCGAATACAGCGCCTGTTGCGTGGCGCGTACGTTCGGGATCTGCGTGGCTTCGGTAGCGCCAATCTGCAGTACCGCGTTCGGCTCTTCAGAACCTGCCGCGAAGATGCCGCGAGGGCGAGAATATTTGAAGCTGCGACCGATGATGTCCACGCCATTGGCCAGCAGAGCTGCGGCGAGCGTGTCGCCCTCAAAGCCCTGATAGGTCTGACCGTTGAAGTTGAAGTTGAGGACTTTGCTGCGGTCGATGCGGCCGCCGTTGGGCAGTCGGTTGGTCTGGCTCATACCTGGTCTCCCTCGCCGCTGGCTGTCTTCTCAAACGCAGGGTTTTTGAACTGCGGTTTTGTGCCAATCGGGTAGGTTTCGAGAATTTCGTAAGTCACGGTGTCGCGGGTCGCGTTGAAGTACTGACGGCAGCCAGCGGCATGGATCCACAGTTCGTGATGCAGCCCGCGCGGGTTATCGCGGAAGAACATGTAGTCGCCCCATTGCTCGTCGGTGCAGGCCGCCGGGTCCAGTGGACGCGGGATGTGGGCCTGACCTGAAGCGTGGAATTCCTCTTCAGAGCGCAGTTCGCCACAGTGAGGGCAGAAGATATGCAACATAGTTATTGCTCCTCTTAGTGGGCGACAGCCGCTGCGCCGTGTTCATCGATCAACGCACCGTTATGGAAACGGTCGATGGAGAAAGGTTTGGCCAACGGATGCATTTCGCCTTTGGCCAGACTTGCCGCGAAGACGTTGCCCGAACCCGGCGTGGCCTTGAAGCCGCCAGTGCCCCAACCGCAGTTAAAGAACATGTTCGGGACCGGAGTTTTGGAAATGATCGGGCAGGCGTCCGGGGTGGTGTCGACGATGCCGCCCCACTGACGGTTCATGCGCACGCGGGACAACACCGGGAACATCTCGACGATGGCCTGAATCGTGTGTTCGATCACCGGGTACGAACCGCGCTGACCGTAGCCAACCCAGCCGTCGATACCGGCACCGATCACCAGGTCACCCTTGTCGGACTGGCTGATGTAGCCGTGTACCGCGTTGGACATGATCACGCTGTCGATAATCGGCTTGATCGGCTCGGACACCAACGCTTGCAGCGGGTGGGATTCGATCGGCAGACGGAAGCCGGCCAGTTTTGCCATGTGCCCGGAGTTACCGGCCGTGACTACACCGACGCGCTTGGCACCGATGAAACCTTTGTTGGTTTCTACGCCGATGCACACGCCGTTTTCTTTGCGGAAGCCGGTCACTTCGGTCTGCTGGATCAGGTCAACGCCCAAGGCGTCAGCGGCACGGGCGAAACCCCACGCCACGGCATCGTGACGGGCCACGCCGCCACGCCGTTGCACAGTGGCGCCAATGATGGGGTAGCGGGTGTTTTTCGAGCAATCCAGGTACGGGATTTCGTCCGCCACCTGTTTGCCATTGAGCAGTTCGCCGTCCACGCCGTTGAGGCGGTTGGCGCTGACCCGGCGCTCGGAGTCACGCATGTCCTGCAGTGTGTGGCACAGGTTGTACACGCCGCGCTGGGAAAACATCACGTTGTAGTTCAGGTCCTGAGACAGGCCTTCCCACAGTTTCATCGCGTGTTCGTACAGATGCGCCGATTCATCCCACAGGTAGTTGGAGCGCACGATGGTCGTGTTACGCGCTGTGTTGCCGCCGCCCAACCAGCCTTTCTCGACCACGGCCACATTAGTGATGCCGTGCTCTTTGGCCAGATAATAAGCCGTCGCCAGACCATGCCCGCCGCCGCCGACAATAACCACGTCGTAGACTTTTTTCGGGGTCGGCGTGCGCCACATGCGCTGCCAGTTTTCGTGGTGGCTGAGGGAGTGTTTGAGAAGGCCGAAGCCTGAGTAATGCTGCATGAATAACTACTCCTGACTCAGCTATAAACCGGGAAATCGGAACACAGGGCTGCAACCTGGCTGGCGACATTAGCTTCGACGTCGGCATCACCGAGGTTGTCGAGAATGTCGCAGATCCAGCCGGCCAGCGTGATGCATTGGGTGACTTTGAAACCGCGGGTGGTGACGGCCGGGGTGCCGATACGCAGACCCGAGGTCACGAATGGCGATTGCGGGTCGTTGGGAACCGAGTTCTTGTTGACGGTGATGTGCGCACGACCCAACGCGGCGTCGGCGTCTTTGCCGGTCAGGCCCTGACGGATCAGGCTGACCAGGAACAAATGGTTATCGGTGCCACCGGAGACCACGTCGTAGCCACGGTCGATGAACACTTGCGCCATGGCTTGGGCGTTATCGATCACTTGCTGTTGATACGCCTTGAACTCCGGCTCCATGGCTTCCTTGAAGCACACGGCCTTGGCGGCGATCACGTGCATCAACGGACCGCCCTGGCCACCGGGGAATACCGCCGAATTGAGCTTCTTCTCGATCTCTTCGTTGGCCTTGGCCAGGATCAAACCACCACGCGGGCCGCGCAGGGTTTTGTGAGTGGTGGTGGTTACCACGTCTGCGTACGGCAGCGGGTTCGGGTACAGACCGGCCGCGACCAGCCCGGCAACGTGAGCCATGTCGACAAACAGGTAAGCGCCGACCTTGTCAGCGATGGCCCGGAAGCGCGGGAAGTCGAGGGTTTTCGAATAGGCCGAGAAACCGGCGATGATCATTTTTGGCTGCGATTCAACGGCAATGCGCTCGACTTCGTCGTAATCGATCAGTCCGGTAGTGGTGTCGATGCCGTACTGCACCGCGTTGTAGAGCTTGCCGGAGAAGCTGACTTTGGCGCCGTGGGTCAAGTGACCACCGTGTGCCAGACTCATGCCCAGCACGGTGTCGCCTGCTTGCAGCAATGCCAGATAAACCGCGGCGTTCGCCGAACTGCCGGAGTGTGGCTGGACGTTGGCGTAATCAGCGCCGAATAATTGCTTGGCGCGCTCGATAGCGAGCACTTCAACTTTATCCACATGCTCGCAACCGCCGTAATAGCGCTTGCCCGGATAGCCTTCGGCGTATTTATTGGTCAGGCCGCTGCCCTGGGCTTCCATCACGCGCTGGCTGGTGTAGTTCTCCGAGGCGATCAGCTCGATGTGATCTTCCTGACGCTGCTCTTCGGCATTCATCGCGGCCAGCAGTGCATCGTCATAGCCTTGGATTTGGTCGTTCTTGCTGAACATCGCGGTTCTCCCAGCGGCGGCGTAGCGCCTGACTTATCGGTAGAGCCGCAGCATCTAAGCCGGGCCCTTTGACAGCGATACTAGGGCCGGACCAAAGACGCCAAATGCCTGCGCACGCCACGCAAAGGCGCGTTTACGACATGGCATCCTGGGGAAGAGTAAATAGAGTGATAAGGGCTTGAATCTGTAGGAGCGTAGCTTGCTCGCGATTGACCGCGAAGCGGTCACAAATCGGCTGGTTGCGGTGTGTCAGGATAAATGTGGATACTGATTTACGACTGCTTCGCAGCCGATCGCGAGCAAGCTGCGCTCCTACAGAGCCGCTGTTCACAAACAAAAATCCCCCGGGGATGCCGGGGGATTTTTTTCCGCTAATGTCGCAATCAGACCACGGCTTTGCCGGGCAACTGCCCATCCACCCGGAACATCCCGCGAATGCCACGCACAGCCTGACGAATCCGGTCCTGGTTTTCGATCAGCGCGAAGCGCACATGGTCGTCGCCGTATTCGCCAAAACCGACGCCTGGTGACACGCAGACCTTGGCTTCAGCCAGCAGCTTTTTAGCGAACTCCAATGAGCCCAGATGCGCGTAGGCAGGTGGAATCTTGGCCCAGACGTACATGGATGCTTTTGGATTCTCCACCATCCAGCCCAGTTCATGCAGGCCCTTGACCAGCACGTTGCGGCGCTGACGGTATTGCTCGGCGATATCCAGCACGCATTGCTGATCGCCTTCCAGTGCCGCGATGGCCGCGACCTGCAACGGAGTGAACGTGCCGTAGTCGTGGTAGCTCTTGATTCGTGCCAGCGCGTTGACCAGTTCCGGATTGCCGACCATGAAGCCGATCCGCCAGCCCGCCATGTTGTAGCTTTTGGACAGGGTGAAAAACTCGACCGCGATGTCTTTGGCGCCCGGCACCTGCATGATCGACGGGGCTTTCCAGCCGTCGTAAACGATATCGGCGTAGGCCAGATCGTGAACCACCAGCACGTCGTATTGCTTGGCGAGAGCCACCACGCGCTCGAAGAAGTCCAGCTCCACGCATTGCGCGGTTGGGTTGGACGGGAAGCCGAGGATCATCATCTTTGGTTTGGGGATCGAACCACGGATGGCCTTTTCCAGCTCAGCGAAGAAGTCCACACCGGGAATCAGCGGCACTGATCGTACTTGAGCGCCAGCAATCACCGCGCCGTAGATATGAATCGGATAGCTCGGATTGGGCACCAACACCGTGTCGCCCTGATCGAGGGTGGCGAGCATCAAGTGCGCCAGACCTTCCTTCGAGCCGATGGTGACGATGGCTTCCTGCTCCGGGTCGATATCGACGTCGTAGCGTTTTTTGTACCAGTTGGAAATCGCCCGACGCAGACGCGGAATGCCACGCGAAGTCGAGTAGCCGTGAGTGTCTTCACGTTGGGCAACGGTAACGAGTTTCTCGACGATATGCGGTGGGGTTGGCCCGTCGGGGTTGCCCATACTCAAGTCGATGATGTCTTCACCACGACGGCGAGCGGCCATTTTCAGCTCGGCAGTGATATTGAAGACGTACGGGGGGAGTCGATCGATGCGCGCAAAACGGCGCGGCGAAGGTAAGTCTGCCATGGAGGCCTCAGATACGTAAGCGCCCGGAACCGTCCGAGCGACGTTGGCCACTGCGGTGGCCAGCGCAGAAGATAAGGGCGCCAGTGGCGTTTTGTCTACAGGGATTTTTCAGGCGACAGGTTATTTGTGGGGCAAACCTGTGGGACCGAATTCATTCGGGAATGGGCCGGTACATTCACAATATTTGTATCTGATTCAATGCCTTCTTCCCGAATGAATTCGGTCCCACAAGGATGGCGGTGTTGTTCAGGTCGCTAGCAACTCCCGCAATCCCAACAGCACCAGAAAATGCGCGGGATAAATCGCATAGGCCCAACGCCGCATCGGTTTGACAGGGAAGTTCAAACGACGGCGCAACAAGGCCAGCCCGAGCATGGGTGCTAACAGGCAGGCGAGCATTGAGCCGATGGAGATCGTATCACCCTACGCCGCCCCGGCGAACATTTGCGGCCAGGCGTTACCCGCGACACATACCTGACCGGGCAGGACCACCATCCACCACGGGCGCTCCAGTACCAGCAGCGAGGCCAGAGGCAGCGCACGTGATCATCGGCTTAAACATGCGACAACACTCAGTGGTGAAACTTTAGCGACAAACGGTAGTTAAACCTGTCATTTCTTACAGTAGACGAGCAGAGTTAGCAGGGTTAGCTTAATTAGGTAGCGAAGAAGTTGATTGATTATATTAATGCGTAAGGAGATGCGTCATGGCACTTATATATGTGGCGGTGAAAGCGCCGGGTTCCACTGTTTCTACCGAAATGGAGGACTTTGAGTTTGCAGCTCTAAACACTGGAGATGAAATATTTTTACAGATAATGGAGAAAGCGGCAATACTGTCGCAAAAGAGCGTGGTGAAAGGCGCTGGAGGCTCCACGATGTATAGGTTAAATGTAAGATATCCTCTTTCAACACCTTGAACATTAGGTGGCAGCAGTGCTGCTTGCTCAGTAGTGCTGCTGCCCGCCGGTCATCTCTTATTTGTCTTAGACTTATCCGCCTCTAAACTTTCCGCGAATGCCTCGCACGGACTAACGAAAGCGGTCCTGGTTTTATAGCGAGTTAAGTGTGCGACTGATACGGAATGAAGATTAATCATATTGCTGATCGTCAGCCAGCTTACATGCTACAGAAGCTCTGCTGACAAATGCTTGAACGGGCCGCAGGCATTCTTGAGATCGAGACCCATGCCACCCTTAAATTGAGGAGCATGAACAAAGCTTCACCGGCGGTAAAGTCCGCTATCGTTAAGTGACCAACAACTCCCGCAACCCCAACAGCACCAGAAAGTGCGCGGGATAGATCGCGTATGCCCAGCGCCGCATCGGCTTGACCGGGAATGTCAGGCGGCGACGCAGCAATGCCAGCCCCAGCATGGGCGCAATCAGGCAGGCAACCAGTGAGCCAATGGAGATCGGATCACCCCAAGCGGCCCCAGCAAACATCTGCGGCCAGGCATTGCTCGCCACGCAAATCACGCCCGGCAACAAGGCGAACCAGAGCGGCCGATGTAGCACAAGCAGGAGCGCCAGCGGCAGCAGCGTGCCAAAGAAACCGAACATCAGATATTTGTGGAATATAGCGGCGATCAGCAGCGAACCAAGCGCCATTACCCGCGTAACCGGCAGGCGGTGCCGCCAGCCCTGGGCGATTAGCAAACCGAGCACCAGCGTCGGCAATACGTTCAGCGTGTGGGCGTCTTCCGCCATGTACAGCCGATAGGGGAGTTCGGCCAGTACAGCAAACAAGAGCATCCATCCCAGATAACGCCACTGCACTTTGGGGTCAGGAAACAGCGCGGATTTGCGTCCCAGATTGGCCGCAATCGCCAGGCAGAACCAGGGGAAGGCCAAGCGGCCAGGTACATACAGCAGGTCTATCGACCAGCCGACATAGCGCAAGTGGTCGAGTACCATGGCCAGCATCGCCAGCCACTTGAGCAGGTCCAGCGCCTTGTCGCGTCCGGGCAGGTAAGGCGGGTTCGACAGATCCATATCTCTCCAGCGTTTTGGGGTTTCTTCGCCACGGGGCAGTTTTAATACCTGCCCTGTAGGAGCGCGCTTGCCCGCGATGGCGTCAGGTCAATCAATATCTTTGTCGGCTGACCTGACGCCATCGCGGGCAAGCGCGCTCCTACCAAAGCAAATCTGCAACAAGGCAGCTAATGACCAAACCCTGCGATCTTCGCTACAGTGCGCAGCATAATCAATGACAAGGATTCGGCCATGACCGATAAAAGCCAGCAGTTTGCCAGTGATAACTATTCGGGCATTTGTCCTGAAGCCTGGGCTGCGATGGAACAGGCTAACCACGGCCATCAGCGCGCTTATGGCGATGACGAATGGACCGCGCGCGCCTCGGATCAATTCCGTAAATTATTTGAAACTGACTGCGAAGTTTTTTTCGCTTTCAACGGTACGGCTGCCAACTCGCTGGCGCTATCGTCGCTGTGCCAGAGCTATCACAGCGTTATCTGTTCGGAGACGGCCCACGTCGAAACTGACGAGTGTGGCGCTCCGGAGTTCTTCTCCAACGGCTCCAAGCTGCTGACCGCACGCAGCGAGCAGGGCAAGCTCACGCCGGAATCCATCCGCGAAGTAGCGCTCAAACGTCAGGATATTCACTACCCGAAACCTCGGGTCGTGACCCTGACCCAAGCCACCGAAGTCGGCAGTGTTTACCAGCCAGACGAACTCAAGGCGATCAGCGCGACCTGTAAAGAGCTCAATCTGAACCTGCACATGGACGGCGCGCGTTTCTCCAATGCCTGTGCCTTTCTGGACTGTTCACCGGCTGAGCTGACCTGGAAGTCCGGTGTCGACGTGCTGTGCTTTGGTGGCACCAAGAATGGCATGGCGGTGGGGGAGGCGATTCTGTTCTTCAACCACAAGCTGGCCGAAGACTTCGACTATCGCTGCAAACAGGCCGGGCAACTGGCGTCGAAAATGCGCTTCCTTTCGGCGCCGTGGGTCGGCCTGCTGGAAGGCGATGCCTGGCTCAAGCATGCTCGTCATGCCAACCATTGCGCGCAATTGCTGGCCTCGCTGGTTCAGGACATCCCGGGTGTTGAGCTGATGTTCCCGGTGCAGGCCAATGGCGTGTTCCTGCAATTGTCAGAACCAGCCATCGCGGCACTGACGGCTAAAGGCTGGCGCTTCTATACCTTCATCGGCAACGGCGGTGCACGCTTCATGTGCTCGTGGGACACCGAGGAAGACCGCGTGCGCGAGCTGGCGGCGGATATCCGCTTGGTGATGGGGGCGTAACGCAGAAGCCCTCTTGGAATGAGACCTGTGGGACCGAATTCATTCGGGAAGACGGCCTTTCGGTGGATACAAAGGCTGTGGATGTACTGGCCCCTTCGCGAATAAATTCGCTCCCACAGGGAGTTGAGCTAGCAGGGAAACATAGAATCGGCCACAAATTAGCCCCATTCCAATCAGAAGAGGGCGGTGGTCAGTTCTGTGCAATCGTCCTGGAAATCGCATCCACCGTTGCATCGACCTGCTCCCGGCAGCGGTCTAGTTCCAGTTGGTGCTGCTGCTTGAGTTCGATTTGCTGCGAGCACAGGTTCAAGGCGGCCAGTACCAGCAAGCGGTCGCCGATCAGCGTCGGGTATTTGCGCTTGGTATCGGCCAGCGATGCACGGAGCAATGCGGTGGCCTGCTGCAAGGTCTGCTCTTCACCAGCAGGAGCCTTGATCGAGTAGTCGTTGCCGAGAATCGAAACGACTGTCACCCCGTTCCTGTCAGTGCTCATGCGCTGACTGCGCTTGCGCTGGTGGCGCGATCAACAAGCGCTTGAATGCGCGCTGCGGTGGCGCCTTGTTTCTCTTCCTGCTCCATCAGACTCAGTTGCAAACTGTCGTTGTCATCCTTGGCTTGGGCCAGCTCTGCGCTGAGCTGAGTGTTCGTGTTCTGCAACTGCTGGTTCTGTTGCACCAGGTCAGTGACAAGTTGTTCCAACTGGCTAAGGGATGCTTCCAACATTTTGATTTCTCAAGCAAATTTCAACGGGCGCACACCTTAAAGAAAAGTCACTGCGCATACCAGTTAAGCCGCTTAAATAACGGCGTTTTGGCGCGCTGGCGTCCTCCCTGAAGGCAAGTGCATAAACAGGCCCAGTTGACTGTGATTTGCCGATCTGGTTCCTGCTGCTCGTCAGTCCGTGACGAACGAAGAAATATGCGAGCTTAGAAATTGCCGAGTTTTCAGGGCTAAGTCCCGTAAACGTTGCCTTTCAATGACTTACATGGCCCTCTGCCGCATTTTAAAAAGGCTGCGACTTTCTGCCACGTATCGATTTGATATCGCTCACCTCAAGACTTTGGCTTGCCGACCGATAGGCATGGAATTGCAAGCGTTTCAAATCTCCTTTTCGCAGGGAATGCTCCTCCTCTTCTGGAAACAAACATGTCATTACGAACAATGAATATCGCGCCGCGCGCGTTCCTCGGATTTGCCTTGATTGGCACCCTGATGCTGATCCTTGGTGTATTTGCGCTGATGCAAATGAGCAAGATCCGCGCAGCAGGCGATCAGGTTGCGCAAAACAGCGTACCCAGTATTCAGAGCCTTAACGGCCTGACCGTGGCGGGTATTCGCATGCGGGTTTTATCCTATCGTTTGCTGACCAATCGCGAACAGGATGTTCAGGACAAGACCATTGAACTGTTTGCCGCGCGCAACAAGCAGATCAGCGAAGCCCAAGCGGTCTATGAAAAACTGATCGAGTCCCCGGAAGAGAAGGCAGCCTACAACGAGTTTGTGCAGTTGTTGGGCGAGTACCGCCAAATCGAAGCGCGCGTCATCGCCTTGAGCCGTGCAGGCAAGGTCGATGAGATGGCCAGGCTGCTCAATGCGGAGTCAGCATCCAACTCAGACAAAATGAATGTGGTCCTGGCCAGACTGGCCGAGCTCAACACCAGGCAATTGACCGTCACCAACCACGCTGCTGCTGAGGAGTACTCATCAGCGTTCAATCTGGTCGTCGGCCTGCTGATCATCGCCACGGTCCTGACCATGTTGTTCGCCTGGCTGCTGACCAATAGCATCACCCGTCCAATCGCGTCGGCGCTTGAAGCGGCAGAGACCATTGCCGAAGGCAATCTGACTCGTCCCATCAAAGTCGACGGCACCGACGAAGCCGGTCGTTTGCTGGCTGCCATGCAGAAAATGCAGGAAAAGCTGCGCGACACATTGACCCGTATTTCCGGTTCCGCCACTCAGTTGGCTTCTGCTGCTGAAGAGCTTAACGCGGTCACCGACGAGAGCGCTCGTGGGCTCTCCAAACAGAACAACGAAATTGAACAAGCCGCCACTGCTGTCAACGAGATGACCAGCGCCGTAGAAGAAGTGGCGCGTAACGCGGTCAGCACTTCCGAAGCCTCGAAAAACGCCACTGCATCGGCGGGTGACGGTCGTGATCTGGTTCAGGAAACCGTTAATGCCATCGAGCGCATGAGCGGTGATGTGCAAAGCACTGCGGACCTGATCGGTAATCTGGCTGAGGAGTCCCGTGACATCGGCAAGGTGCTGGATGTGATTCGCGGTCTGGCCGATCAGACCAACCTGCTGGCCCTTAACGCCGCCATTGAAGCTGCGCGTGCGGGTGAAGCAGGCCGTGGCTTTGCTGTGGTGGCTGACGAAGTGCGTGCGCTGGCGCATCGCACTCAGCAGTCGACCAGTGAAATCGAACGCATGATCGGCAGTATTCAAGGTGGCACCGAACAGGCTGTCAGCTCGATGCGCAACAGCACCGAGCGTGCTGAGTCGACCCTGAACATCGCCAAAGGCGCGGGCCTGGCGCTGGACACCATCAACACCGCCGTCGTGGAAATCAACGAGCGCAACCTGGTCATCGCCAGCGCCGCAGAAGAGCAGGCCCAGGTCGCTCGTGAAGTGGACCGCAACCTGGTCAACATCCGCGACCTGTCGGCCCAGTCTTCCGACGGCGCGGCGCAAACCAGCGCTGCGAGTGGTGAGTTGACGCGTCTGGCGGTTGACCTGAACAGCATGGTTTCGCGGTTTAGTTTGTAAGGACTGCACCGCTCTCCTGATGAAGTCAAATTCAATGTGGGAGCGGTGCTTGCCCGCGATAAGGGCGACGCTATACACAGATATGCACCGAGTTATCGTTCACCTCAGATAAGTCGGAATCTCACCACTCGCCCTCCGAAGCTATTTATTCAGCGGCTGCTGAATGCTTGTATTAGACCGTCTTGTAATAATCTAAATAGCAAAAAGTGAATGATTAACTTTAACAGTCTGAAAGTTATAAGCTTTTAGGATGTTTTATTGAGTGGCCTGAGTTGTTTGACCTGTTATTTATGACAGTGACGTGCGTTACCCTATCTCATAAAATTGAAGCGTGCCGGCAGTAACAGTTTTACGGCTAAGCTCCAATCCCCCTGATGGGGGTCACGTGAAGAGGGACCTGTCATGAGTATGAAGCGGCCTGATAAATTGAAAACACCTTTCATCAAAGAGGCAGAGTTGATTGATCGTCAAGGCACCATAAAATTTGGCGAGATCAAACCGGAGGGTGTCACACTGGTAGTTGAATATGAAGGCATGAAAGCAGGTGATAAAGTTCAGGCTTGGGGCCTTGTTCCACCTAATTATGATGATGTCAAAATAGTTCCAGATAGAGCGATTTCATTGGTCTTCAGTGTTCCTAGGGCGTATTTCAGTAGAAAGCGGTATGTGTCTTTTCAATACTTTCTTTATGGGGATGACGACACTATTATCGGCCTTTCCAAGGCTGTGGATTATGCCGTGACTGATTCAGTTCCAGAACCGCTGACAATGCCAACTATTCGGGAGGCTGTCGGGGAACCTGATTCTGAATATATCGTGGTCGCGGATCTTCCTGCTGAGGGCGCATCCCTTCTTGTTGACTATCCCGGTATCAAGACGGGTGACAGAATTACAACGCGTTACGATGGTAAATATAGTCACTACTCTGAGACCAAAGTTTTTATTGGCGCGGTTCCCGTGACGTTTAACGTTCCCATGTCCTATTTTGAGGAGTTCATTGCGGATGGGGGCAGATCTACGGTCCACTATTATGCGGTCAGCGATACTAGTGGTGAGCGAGTCAATGTTTCACGTATACGAGTGTATAGGGTGAGATAGCTGGACCTCCGGCAGTGGGTCTGATGTCTTCAGTAGCATGGTTTCGCGCTTTATTTTGTAAGCGCGATACTCGCTCTTTGTAGGAGCCAACTTGTTGGCGAGGCGATTCAATAGCCGACTCATCGGCTGCCCGCACCGACGATTCGCGAACAAGTTCACTCCTACAAGGGGATGCAGGGTAGCGGCGGATGCGCTCAGTATTAGCCGCTCAGGCGATTAATACTCGATCCGCACATCCCCCTTCGGAATGCTGCAGCACGACAGGATGTAGCCTTCGGCTTCGTCTTCTTCGGTGATCCCGCCGTTGTGCTCCATTTCCACTTCGCCGCTGAGTTTCATCACCTTGCAGGTCCCGCAGATGCCCATGCCGCAGGCTTTGGGGATCATCAGGCCGAGCTTGGCGGCGGCGGCGTGGACGGTTTCGCCCGGTGCCACGCGGATGCTCTTGCCGGTGTCGGTGAATTCCACCTGATGCAGATCCGAGGCGTCCACTTCAGGCGCTTCGGCGGCGATTTCGGCTTGTTCCACGGCATCGGCACGCGCTTCGGGAGGCGTCGCACCGAACGATTCTTCATGGTATTGCGCCATGTTGAAACCGTTGGCTTCCAGCAGGCGTTTGACGGCCGTCATGTACGGTGTCGGCCCGCAGCAGAACACCTCGCGCTCCATGAAGTCCGGCACCATCAGCTCAAGCATCTTCTGATTCAGATAGCCGCGATAACCGGCCCAGGGTTCGCCCAGACCGTGCTTCTCGCAGATCAGGTGCAGGCTGAAGTTGTCGATCCGCGACGCCATGTGTTCCAGCTCGCGGTGATAAATGATGTCTTTGGGTGAGCGGGCGCTGTGTACGAACACCATGTCGACGTTGGCGTTGGTGTCGTAGAACCAGCGCGCCATGGACATCACCGGCGTAATCCCGACCCCGCCACTCAGGTAGAGAATTTTCGGGTTCGGGTAGTCAATGGCATTGAACAGCCCGACGGGTCCATGCACCGCCAGCTCCTGACCTTCATGCAGCGTGTCATGCAGGTAGTTGGAGACCTTGCCGCCGGGTACGCGCTTGATGGTCACCGAGAAGCTGTAAGGCACCGAAGGCGAACTGGAAATAGTGTACGAGCGCATCACCGGCACGCCTTCGATTTCAAGCTCCAGAGTCACGAACTGGCCGGGTTTGAAGAAGAACATGATCGGCTGGTCGGCCATGAAGCAGAAGGTGCGCACATCCCAGGTTTCCTGGATCACCTTGACGACGCGCACCAGGTGTCGGCCATTGGCCCATGTCTGGGTATTTACCGGGCTCAGGAAGCTTTGGGACATGCTGAATCTCCAACGGCCGACGTCCGGCCTCATGATGCGAATTCTGCGTAAGGCGCAGGACACCCACTTACCTGCCAGCGACATCGGCGTACTTATCGCGACCAGCCCCTGACTACCTGCATTAGCGCGTCGGAAACGGATTCGGCCATGTCGCCCATGGATAAGGTCATGTCTGCTCCGAACTCCACACTCGTCACTAAATGTTGATCAAAAAGCATGAACGGCAAAACAACCGTCGTCTTGCGTGCCAACCGCCACAAAGAACCGTATTAGCCACATTCGCCGACCATAAACCGTATGGTCATGAGGACTTCAAAAGATGGACGTCACCGCAACCTTGAGCTTGGGCGATCCGCTGGAACCGGCACGTAAGGCCACTGCCGAAATGCTGCAGAACCGCGAGCGCACCTATTCGCTGCCGCAGCCTTTCTACAGTGATGAGCGGTTGTTTGAAATCGACATGCAGGAGATCTTCCACAAAGAGTGGCTGATCGCAGGTATGACCGCCGAGATTCCGGCCAAGGGTAACTACCTGACGCTGCAGATCGGCAAGAACCCGGTGGTTGTGGTGCGCGGTCCGGATGGCGCGGTCAATGCCTTCTTCAACGTCTGCCGCCATCGGGGATCGCGTCTGTGCACCAAGGAGAAGGGCAAAGTCGCCAAACTGGTTTGCCCTTACCACCAGTGGACCTACGAGCTTGATGGTCGCTTGTTATATGCGGGCAGCGAAATGGGCGATGACTTCGACATGAAGAACTTCAGCCTCAAGCCCATCAACGTGAAAACCGCGGGCGGCTATATCTTCATCAGCCTCGCGGAAAACCCGCCCGCCATCGACGAGTTCCTGCAGACCCTCAAGCACTACATGGAACCGTACGACATGGAAAACACCAAGGTGGCGGTGCAAACCACCTTGATGGAAAAGGCCAACTGGAAACTGGTGCTGGAAAACAACCGCGAGTGCTACCACTGCAGCGGCTCACATCCGGAACTGCTCAACACCTTGCTGGAATGGGATGACGTCACCGATCCACGTGCCACGCAGTCGTTCAAGGATCATGTCGCCGAATCTGCTGCGGCCTGGGACGCTGAAAAGATTCCTTATGCCCACGCCAGCTTCGGCTTGCGTAACCGTATTGTGCGCATGCCGCTGCTCAAAGGCACCGTGTCCATGACCATGGACGGCAAGCAGGGCAGCAAGAAACTCATGGGCCGGATTACCAACCCGGATCTGGGCTCGATGCGCATCCTGCACCTGCCGCACTCCTGGAACCACTGCATGGGCGACCACATCATCGTGTTTACCGTGTGGCCGATCAGCGCCCAGGAAACCATGGTTACCACCAAATGGCTGGTACACAAGGATGCCGTTGAGGGCGTGGACTACGACGTTGCTCGCTTGCGCGAAGTCTGGGACGCGACCAACGATCAGGATCGCCGGCTGGCTGAAGAGAACCAGCGCGGGATCAACTCTGACGCCTACCAGCCAGGTCCATACTCCAAGACCTATGAGTTCGGTGTGGTCAACTTCATCGACTGGTACAGCGCCCGCATGCTCGAAAACATGGGCGCCGAGCCCGCGCCTTACCTGAAGGGCGTGGCGGTTAATCACGAGTGATGCCCGCTGCTTAATTAGTAGCGGTGAAATGCCTGTGGGAGCGAATTCATTCGCGAAGATCTGCCAGGCGCAGTTGATTCGTCGGATGTACCGCCCTCTTCGCGAATGAATTCGCTCCCACGGGTAACTTTAGCTCGAAATTTGATCAAATCCCCTCCTGAGCAAGCCAGCTGTACATCTTCAGCTTCAGCAAACATCTTATCCACAAGGCCACCCACAGCAATTGTGGGGAAGTCGATTGTTCACCCGGTAAAAAACCAATAAAAACCGTGACTTATTCAGAATGGCAGTTTTTTGTGGCTATTGATCAATAATTGATCATTTCCTTGTGGGCCACGTAATATAAGGCCTGTAGCCGAACACAAACACCTTATCCACAGATGCGCCAACAGACTTTGGGGGCAACTCTGGAGAGATCGCCTGTGGTCTGTGGAAAACTCCTGAAAGCCTCGTCTTTCAAGGTTGACAGAAGGGGATTCCAGCTTTTTTGTAGTAATTGATCGTTTTTTGATCGTTTGCTTGCAGGCCTCTATATACATGGCCTGCAGAGGTAAGCAAACAACTTGTCCACAGAAGCGCCAACAGACTTTGTGGGTAGTTGTGGATGAGCGAGTTGCTTAGTGGATGCTTTATCCACAATGAAAAACCAATAAAAACCGTAGCTTATGCTGGTTGTTTTTTGATCGGCTGGTTGGAGGCCCCGGTTTGTATAGGGCTCAGGGATAAGCGAACATGTTATCCACAGAGCCGCTAACAGCCTATGTGCACAAGTTTTATATTTGGTACCACGCGATACCCTGTTGGAGCGAGGCTTGCCCGCGAAGAACGATGACACGGTAGACCTGATAAACCGGGGCGCCTGCATTCGCGGGCAAGCCACGCTCCAACGGATCACCTAAGCCCTTCGGAGCGGGTATTAAAACGAATGACTCTGTTGCCGTCGACGCCATTGGCTCAGGCTCTGGTCGAGGCGGGCGGGGCTGTCGATCTCCTGGCGACGGGCGTGGCTGAACAGGATCAGCGCCAGCTCTGCTGTCACCAATGCATCGGCGCTGGCGTGGTGGCGTTCTTCTGCATGCAGCCCGAAGAACTGTGTCCAGTCATCGAGCCCGGCTTTACGGAAACCAGCCTGTGGAAAAAGCATCGGCGCGATTTCAGCTACATCGAGAAAGTGATGCTCAAGCCGGTAGTCCAGGTTGTCTTTCAGTGCCCGACTCAGCATGTGTTGGTCAAACGGCGCATGGAACGCCAGCAGCGGGCTTTCGCCGACAAACTCTATGAAATCCAACAGGGCCTGTACGGGTTCGCTGCCCGCCGCAATCGCGCTGGGTGCAAGGCCGTGAATCAACACGGCGGGGCTGACTTTATGGTTGGGGCACAGCAGCGTTCGTTCGAACTGCTGACTCAGGTCAATGGCCCCGTCCTCGATGACGACGGCACCAATGGATAGCACCTGATCGCGGTTCATGTTCAGGCCGCTGGTTTCCAGATCGACCACGACCCAGCGTTGCTGGCGCAACGGATCCTCACTCAGTGATGCTGCTGGCGCAAGGTTCGCCAGACGCTGTTGATCGCGCTTTTCCAGCGTCGGTTTTGGTGGCCGGGGACGTAGCCATTGGAACAGGTTCAAGCCGGATAACAGACTCATAGTTGATAACGCAGCGTCAGACTGGTTTGCAGGCGCTGGGCCTGGCGCAATGATTCACGCAGAATCCGCCGGTCCAGATGGTTGAGGGTGTCTGGGTCGATACGATTGGACCAAGGCAGGTTCTGCCTGCTTTGCAGTTGGTGCTGCTGCATGCGCGTTTGTTGAATGAAGTGGTAGGCCTCTTCATAGGCGGCGCCGTCCTGAGCGTCGATGACTTCGCGAGCAACCAACTGGCGCAGGCGCTCCAGGGTGTTGTTGACGCCAATGCCATTGGCCAACGCCAGCACGCGCGCGCCATCGACGAAGGGTGTCAGGCCTTGAGTCTTGAGGTCCAGGGTGTCCTTGTCGCTGCCTTTGCGGGCTAATACGAAGTCCTTGAAGCGTCCCACGGGCGGGCGCTGCCTTAACGCATTCTCTGCCAGCATGCGCTGGAACAGACGGTTGTCGGCAACCTGGTCGAGGATCTGTTGGCGCAATTGCTCGCCGCCGCTTTCTTCGCCCCACACTACACGCAGGTCAAAATAGATGCTGGAGTTGAGCAGGTTTTCCGGTGTTGCGTCGCGGATGAACGCTGCAAAGCGTCGGGACCATTCAGCTCTGGACAGGCACAGCTGCGGGTTGCTGGCCATGATGTTGCCTTTGCACAACGTGAATCCGCACAGGGCCAGGTTCTGGTTGATGCGCTCGGCAATCGGCAGCAGTAGACCGCGAATACGCTCAGCTTCAGCGGCGTCCTTGGCATCGAACAGGATGCCGTTGTCCTGATCGGTATGCAGCGTCTGCTCGCGACGCCCCTCGCTGCCGAAACATAGCCAACTGAAGGGTATGCCAGGGTCGCCACGCTCTTGCAGCGTCAGCTCGATCACACGGCATACGGTGTGGTCGTTGAGCAAGGTGATGATCTGAGTGATCTGGGTCGACGACGCGCCATGAGCCAGCATGCGGTCGACCAGTTGCACGATATCGCCGCGCAAATTGCACAGGCTGTCGATGCGTGGCGCTGTGCGAATGGTGCGCGCCAGATGAACCAGATCGACCCGTTGCAGAGAGAACAGATCCCGCTCGGACACTACGCCGCACAAGCGACCGTCCCGGACCAGGCAGACGTGCGCGATGTGTCGGCCGGTCATGGCGATCGCTGCATCAAAAGCGCTGGCGTCGGGGCTGAGGTGGAAGGGCGCTTGAATCATGCGGCTCTGAATCGGCTGGCTGAAATCCACGCTGATATCGGCGACGGCCTCGCGCAGGTCGCGCAAGGTGAAGATGCCCAGTGGCGCCTGATGCTGATCGATGATCACGATGCTGCCGACTTGCTGCTCGTGCATCATCTTCACCGCCTCACGCATCGGCGTATCCGGCGTACACATCACCGGATGGCGCATGGCCAATTCACCCAACCGGGTGTTCAGTGAGTACTGAGTGCCAAGGGTTTCCACCGCTCGTTGCTGGACTTGCTGATTGACCTGATCGAGCAGGCTGCTGACACCCCGCAGGGCGAAGTCGCGGAAGGTTGTGGATAACGCGAACAGCTTGATGAACGCCTGCTTGTTCAGTTGCAGGCAGAAGGTATCTTCGGCTGCCAAATGCTCGGTGCGTGTCGCCCGTTCACCGAGTAGCGCAGCCAGCGGGAAGCATTCACCGGTAGTGATTTCAAAAGTGGTTTCCGTTCCACCTTTTGCTGTGTGCGGACGCTCGCCGACCACTCGTCCTTGTTTGACGATGTAGAAATGCTCTACTGGCCCATCGCCAGGCTTGATGATGCTTTCATCGGCGGCGTAAAAACGCAGTTGGCATTGTTCGACCAGGTACGCCAGATGTGCGTTCTCCATATGGTCGAATGGCGGGAATTTCTGCAGGAACTGCATGGTGCCGTGAATGTTCTGCAACACCGCTGTTTTCCCGGCCTGGGTGAATGCATCGGCTCTACTCATGACCTGCACCGCTTTGTTTTTATTGACAGCTATGGTCGACCGCTTGAGGGGTAGTGCCCATTGGACGTAAGTCTTACGGCAATAAAAAGATTTCTGACTATTCCCGTCATGGTGTAAAAAGCACCTGTACATAGTTGTACGATGCCTTGGACGGCGTTCGGGTAAGTGCAAGGACGCCTGCAAAAGCACAGAGATATCTCCGGGTAAAGCCCGGTGTTTTTGTCAGTCAGTGCAAGGGAATGAGGCGGGTATGCTGGATTACGATATTTTGAGCGATGAAGAGCGCGAAGCTCTGAATGAAGTGATGCTCGCGCCGCCGTCCAGCTCGGAGCAACGGGTGCTGATCGTGGACGATGATCGGGACGCACGTGAACTGCTGGCCGAGATCCTCAGCCTCAATGACATCAGTTGCTTGACGGCCGCGGGCGGTAACAGCGCCATGGAGTTGATACGCACCCGGGACAGCATCGCCCTGTTGATAACCGACTTGCGCATGGCGCCCTGCAACGGTCTGGATCTGATTCGTCAGGTCCGCGATTCCGAGCGTGCTTCGCTGCCGATCATCATTGTTTCCGGCGACGCCAATGTGCGCGACGCCATCGACGCCATGCACCTGAGCGTTCTGGACTTCCTGCTCAAGCCCATCAACACCAAGCATCTGGTGAAACTGGTGAAGAAGGAGTTGGGGGTGGAGTGAGGGTTGCCAAGCCTCTCTGTAGGAGCTGCCGAAGGCTGCGAAGCGTTTATCCTGACGCACCGCCATCGCAGCCTTCGGCAGCTCCTACAAGTCACTTGTTTGCCAGGCGATAGCGCAGTGTCAGGAGCACAGAGTCAATCTGGCCGCGGAAAAAAATCCCGCAGCCAATCTGTTACCTACAACCCGTTCTTCGCCTTGAACTCACGACGCCGACGGTGCAAGACCGGCTCGGTGTAACCGTTAGGTTGTTTGGTCCCTTCGATCACCAGTTCAACCGCCGCCTGGAACGCGATGTTGCTGTCGAAATCCGGTGCCAGCGGACGGTACAGCGAATCCCCCGCATTCTGCCGGTCAACGACTGGTGCCATGCGCTTGAGACTGTCCATTACCTGCGTCTCGTTGACCACGCCGTGGCGCAGCCAGTTGGCGATGTGCTGGCTGGAGATACGCAGCGTGGCGCGGTCTTCCATCAGGCCAATGTCGTTGATGTCCGGCACTTTCGAGCAGCCCACGCCCTGATCAATCCAGCGCACCACGTAACCGAGGATGCCCTGCGAATTGTTATCCAGTTCGTTCTGGATTTCTTCAGCAGTCCAGTTGGTGTTGGGCGCCAACGGGATGGTCAGAATGTCATCCACCGAAGCGCGAGTGCGCTTGGCCAGTTCAGCTTGACGGGCGAACACATCGACCTTGTGATAGTGCAGCGCATGCAGCGCAGCGGCCGTCGGCGATGGAACCCAGGCCGTATTGGCACCGGCCAGTGGATGCGCGATTTTCTGTTCGAGCATCGCCGCCATCAGGTCCGGCATGGCCCACATGCCCTTACCGATTTGCGCGCGCCCTTTTAGACCGCAGCTCAGGCCAATGTCTACGTTCCAGTTCTCGTAGGCACTGATCCACTTCTCGGCTTTCATCTGCGCTTTGCGCACCACCGGACCCGCTTCCATGGAGGTGTGGATTTCATCGCCGGTGCGGTCGAGGAAGCCCGTGTTGATGAACACCACGCGCTCGCTGGCCGCTTGGATGCAGGCCTTGAGGTTGACCGTGGTACGGCGTTCCTCGTCCATGATCCCGACTTTGAGGGTGTTGCGTGGCAGACGCAGAACGTCTTCGACACGACCAAACAATTCGTTGGTGAACGCCGCTTCTTCCGGGCCATGCATCTTAGGTTTGACGATGTAGACCGAGCGCGTGCGGCTGTTGCTGCGTGTAGTGTTGCCATTGAGGCTGTGGATCGCCGCAAGGCTGGTCAGCAGACCATCCAGAATACCTTCCGGTACTTCCTGGCCGTTCTTGTCGAGGATCGCGTCGATGGTCATCAAGTGACCCACGTTGCGGATGAACAGCAGCGAGCGACCGTGCAGCTTCACGTCGCCGCCGTTGGGCGCGGTGTAGTGACGATCACCGTTCATGGTGCGGGTGAAGGTTTCGCCGCCTTTGGAGACCTGTTCGGCGAGATCGCCTTTCATCAGGCCCAGCCAGTTGCGGTACACCACGACCTTGTCGTCGGCATCAACGGCGGCGATGGAATCTTCGCAGTCCATGATGGTGGTCAGGGCGGCTTCCATCAGCACGTCTTTAACCCCGGCCTGATCGGTCTGGCCAATCGGGCTGGAGGCGTCGATCTGAATCTCGAAATGCAGGCCATTGTGCTTGAGCAACACGGCGGTCGGTGCTGATGCGTCACCTTGATAACCGATCAACTGCGCGTCGTCCTGCAGGCCGGTATTGCTGCCGCCTTTGAGACTGATCACCAGCTTGCCGTCGATCAGCTTGTAACCGGTGGAGTCGACATGGGAGCCAGCGGCCAGTGGCGCGGCTTCGTCTAGGAAGGCGCGGGCGAAGGCGATCACCTTGTCACCGCGAACCTTGTTGTAGCCTTTGCCTTTCTCTGCGCCGTCGGCTTCGCTGATGGCATCGGTGCCATAGAGCGCGTCATACAGCGAGCCCCAGCGGGCGTTCGAGGCATTGAGGGCGAAGCGGGCATTCATCACCGGCACCACCAACTGTGGGCCAGCCATGCGAGCGATTTCTTCATCGACGTTTTGCGTCGTGATCTGGAAGTCCGCCACTTCTGGCAGCAGATAACCGATTTGCTCAAGGAAAGCTTTATAAGCCGAGGCGTCGTGGGCCTGTCCGGCATGAGACTGGTGCCAAGCGTCGATCTGCGCCTGCAAGTCATCACGTTTAGCGAGCAGTGCCTTGTTTTTAGGGGCCAGCTCATTGATCAGCTGGTCTGCGCCCATCCAGAAGCCAGCAACATCAAGACCGGTCCCGGGAAGCGCCTCGTTATTCACGAAGTCATACAGGACTTTGGCGACCTGCAGGCCACCGACTTGAACGTGTTCAGTCATTGCACTTGCCTCACTCTGCTCAGCTTTTTACGCCCGGAGGGGGCGCTCTGTTGTTAGGGTCAACATCATGTAGTGCGCGAGGCGGGATACTACATGATGGTATCGCCGGGTGGAAACGAGACTGAATATGTCACTTCGCGACTGAAATTTCATGGCCAGTCATCATCAGGATCAAGATGTTCTCAAGGATATTGCCGATTGTTCCAGATAAAAATGGAAATCGTACACAAAATGGCAGCGCTGCCATGCCGGTGCGTGACAGGCAGCCTTGCCTATACTGGTTTCGTTGTCGCGGCCCTTCGGGCTGGCGCGGATTCAAGACCATAAGGAGTCAGCAGTGGATCATCTCGTTATCACGGTATTTGCCCCCGACAAGCCGGGCCAGGTTGAAGCTATCGCCAAATGCATCGCTGACCACGGCGGTAACTGGCTGGAGAGTCGCATGTCCCATCTGG
Source organism: Pseudomonas viridiflava (assembly GCF_900602065.1). Lineage (GTDB taxonomy): Bacteria > Pseudomonadota > Gammaproteobacteria > Pseudomonadales > Pseudomonadaceae > Aquipseudomonas. The sequence continues at coordinate 167,967 of NZ_UWFN01000181.1, forward strand.
CAGGTCAGTTCGCCGGTATCCTGCGGCTCAGCGTGCCTGCGGACTCTCACGAAGAATTGAAAAGCGCATTGGTTGAGTTATCCAGTCGAGGCATACGCGTGCTGTTCGCCGAAACCGCCATCGAAGTTCCTGGCGCGTGGAAACACATTGGTATGGAGCTGGTAGGCAACGACCGGCCTGGCATCGTGCGCGACATCACTCGATTGCTTTCAGAACAGAGCGTCAACGTTGAAAGGCTGGTCACTGAAGTCAAACCTGCCCCGATGAGCAGCGAGTTGTTGTTTCAAGCCGAAGCGGTGCTGGGTGTACCTGAGTTGCTGGCACTGGATGACCTGCAACAGGCATTGGAAACCTTGGCGGATGACCTGATGGTGGACCTGGTGTTGCGCACGGATCTCTAGACGCTACCGTTTTTGTAGGAGCTGCCGAAGGCTGCGATCGCGGTGTGTCATGGAAACCGCATCGCAGCCTTCGGCAGCTCCTACAGGGGAAGGTTATCCACTTTATCCATAAGCCTGCCTGTGGATAACCTTGGGAGAACCGTTTGCAGGCCATGTGGCTCAAGGCCTGCAAACTATTGATCAATAAATGATCAAGCCCTGCGCCGTGAAGTTATCCACGCGTCCACGCTGTAAATCGCAAGCCCCGCCCAGATGAATGCGAAGGTCACGATGGTGCTTGGCGCAAGGTGTTCCTTGAAGACCAGCACTGCCAGCGCCAGCACCAATGTCGGGCCGATGTATTGCAGGAAGCCCAGCGTGGTGTAGGGCAGATGGCGGGCTGCGGCGTTGAAGGCAACCAGTGGCAAGATCGTCACCGGGCCTGCGGCGGCGAGCCAGAGTGCTTCGCTGGTGGTCCAGAATTCCGCTTGTGACGTGTAGGCGGCTGGATTGAGTAGCAGCCAGCCCACGGCGATAGGCACCAGTATCCAGGTTTCCACCACCAGGCCGGGCAGGGCGGCGACAGGGGCTTTCTTGCGGACAATGCCGTACACCGCAAAAGTACCGGCAATCACCAGCGACACCCATGGCAGGCTGCCGACTTGCCAGAGTTGCTGCGCCACACCCGTCGCAGCCAGACCGACAGCGATCCATTGCAAACGCCGCAGTCGTTCGCCCAGTACCAGCATCCCCAGCAGTACGTTGACCAGTGGGTTGATGTAGTAGCCCAGGCTGGCCTCAACCATGCGTTCGTTATTCACCGCCCATACATACACCAGCCAGTTGATGGCGATCATCGAGCCGCTAAAAGCCAGTACCGCCAGGCGCTGGGGATTGTCGCGCAGTTCACGCCACCAGCCGGGGTGTTTCCAGAACATCAATAACAGTGAGCCGAACAACGCCGACCACAGCACACGATGGACGATGATTTCTACCGATGGAACGTCGGCGATGGCTTTGAAGTAAAGCGGAAACAAACCCCAGATGGTGTAGGCACTGAGCCCGAGAATGTACCCGCGTTGCGGGTTGACGGCTGGCATGGTGGGTCCTGTTGGCAGGTTGTGGATTCTTGTTTTCTTTCATTTGTAGGAGCTTCGACGCCGCGCTGTCGCGCAGAAAACACAGGACCTGTAGGAGCGAGCTTGCTCGCGATTCGGTCTGTCAATCGATGAAGATATCGCCTGTGCTGCCGCAATCGCGAGCAAGCTCGCTCCTACAGGCCGGTTGTTTGCAGCGAGACAGCGCAGAGCGAACATTCATTCAAAACAACTTCAGCGGCTCCTCGTTAAGCGCCGATAGCTGCTCACGCAAGGCCAGGATCTGATCCCCCCAATAACGTTCGGTGCCAAACCACGGAAAGCTGTGCGGGAATGCCGGGTCGTCCCAGCGGCGGGCCAGCCAGGCGCTGTAATGCATCAGGCGCAAGGCGCGCAGCGGTTCTATCAGGGCCAGTTCACGTGGGTTGAAGTCATGGAATTCGTTATAGCCGTCCATCAACTCCGACAACTGCCCGAGGCATTCCTGGCGATCACCGGCCAACATCATCCAGATGTCCTGTACAGCCGGGCCCATGCGGCAGTCGTCGAGGTCGACGATGTGGAACATCTCGTCGCGCGCCATCATGTTGCCGGGGTGACAGTCACCGTGCATGCGGATGTTCCGATGCGGCGTGGCCGCGTAAGCATCTTCAACGCGCTTGAGCAGATCCTTCGCCACTGACTCGTAAGCAGGCAGCAAGCTGCGCGGTATGCAGTCGTTCTGCAGCAGGAAATCCAGCGAGGCCTGACCGAAGTTCTGCACGGCCAGCGCTTCGCGATGCTCGAAAGGCTTGGTCGCCCCCACCGCATGGATACGCCCGAGCAACTGCCCAAGACGATACAACTGATCAAGATTGCCCGGCTCTGGCGCACGGCCGCCGCGACGGGGGAACAGGGTGAAGCGAAACCCTGCGTGTTCGAACAGCGTCTGCCCGTTATGCACCATGGGGGCGACGACCGGGATATCGACGTTCGCCAGTTCGAAGGTGAAGCTGTGTTCTTCAAGGATGGCTTCGTTGGTCCAGCGCTGCGGTCGGTAGAACTTGGCGATCAACGGCTGGCCGTCTTCGATGCCGACCTGGTAAACGCGGTTCTCGTAGCTGTTGAGCGCAAGGATGCGGGCGTCACTGAGAAACCCGATGCTTTCAACGGCATCAAGGACCAGGTCTGGCGTAAGTGTTGCGAACGGGTGGGCCATGCTAACTCCTGCGCGCAGCAGGCTGCCGCGTCGGCCCGTGATGGTAGCGCAGACGGGCAGGGCATGGGGCTTTAGCTTCGCCGCAAAGTTGCGCACTGCAACCAAACTGTCATCACCTGTTAGCTGTAACGAAATATTGAATCGTTAATGTCGCCGCCAATGAGATCGATCTCAAGGCGAGCGAACGTGAGTGATTTGAAAGAAGTTGCACGACTGGCAGGCGTTTCGCGGGCAACTGCCGCACGGGCTTTTGCGTCCCCTGACGTCGTGCGCCCGACTACTCGCGATCAGGTGTTTGCTGCCGCCCGCGAGTTGGGTTTTCGGCCCAATCGCCTAGGGCGTCAGCTGCGTCTGCAAACCACCAATCTGATTGGTGTGATCGTGCCCAACCTGCTTAACCCGGTCTTCGCCGAACAGTTCCAGGCCATGGAACGTGCTGCGCGCTTGAAGGGCTACAACCTGCTGTTGGCGACGACCGATTACAGCAGCGAACGGGAAAGCGCCGTTGTTGAAGAGTTGCTGCGTCAGCGCGTCGATGGGCTGGTGCTGACCGTAACCGACGCCGAGAGCAATCGGGTCCTGCAAAGCCTGGTCAGCGAAGACACGCCGTTCGTGCTGGCCTATCACCAACCGGGCAATCCTGATTACAGCGCTGTGTCTGTGGATAACCGCGCGGGTATGGCGCTGGCGACGCGCTACTTGCTCGACTCCGGGCATCGCCGCATCGGCATGGTGGCCGGTCCTGCCTTGCAATCGGACCGCGCCCGTTTGCGTTACGCCGGTTATTGCGACGCCATGGCAGAGCAAGGTCTGGACAGCCTGCCGGTGATTGAAATGCCTGCGCATACCCAGGCCGATTTCGCCGCTATCGAGCCTTTGCTGCGCGGCCCCCATCGGCCCAGCGCGCTGGTCTGCTCCAACGATTTGCTGGCGATCAGCCTGATCGCCGAACTGCGCCGCAACGGCTGGAACGTGCCCGGCCAGCTTTCAGTGATTGGCTTCGATGGCATCGCCCTCGGCGCCCAGATGCATCCGACGCTGTGCAGCGTCGTGCAACCCATCGCGGAGCTGGCCAGCACCGTGATCGATCAACTGCTGGCGCAAATCGCCGGTGCCGCTCCGATTTCCCATTGCCTGCCTTGCCATATCCGGCCGGGTGAAAGTACTCAGCCCTACGAGGAGATGCTTCATGATCCGCTTCAGTAAAACCCTGGCAGCGCTGCTGCTGTGCGGTGCGGCCAGCCTGGCTCAGGCCGCTGAAACCGCCATCTGTTACAACTGCCCGCCAGAGTGGGCGGATTGGGGCACGCAACTCAAGGCAATTGCCGAGACCACTGGTGTGCAAGTGCCGCTGGACAACAAGAACTCCGGCCAGTCGCTGGCACAATTGGTCGCCGAGAAAGCCGCTCCGGTTGCCGACGTGGTGTATTACGGCGTGACTTTCGGCCTGCAGGCGCAGAAAGCGGGCGTGGTGGGCAGCTACAAACCAAAAGGCTGGGATCAGATTCCTGTTGGTTTGAAAGACCCTGAGGGCCACTGGTTCGCAATCCATTCCGGCACCTTGGGCATCATGGTCAACGTCGATGCACTGGGCGGTTTGCCGGTGCCGCAAAGCTGGGCCGATCTGCTCAAGCCTGAGTACAAAGGCATGGTTGGTTATCTGGATCCGTCCAGTGCCTTTGTCGGTTATGTGTCTGCGGTGGCGATCAACCAGGCCATGGGCGGCACGCTGGATGATTTCAAACCGGCCATCGACTACTTCCAGAAGCTGGCGAAAAACTCGCCGATCGTGCCGAAGCAAACCGCTTATGCCCGTGTGCTGTCGGGTGAGTTGCCGATCCTCGTCGACTACGACTTCAACGCCTATCGCGCTCGCTACAAAGACAAAGCCAACGTTGCGTTCGTGATCCCCAAGGAAGGCAGCATCAGCGTGCCGTACGTGATGAGCATTGTGGATAACGCGCCGCATCGCGCCAACGCTGAAAAGGTGCTGGATTTCACCCTGTCCGATCAAGGCCAGTCGCTGTGGGCCAAGGCTTATTTGCGTCCGGTGCGTGACGTGAAAATGCCTGCCGATGTTGCCGCGCAGTTCCTGCCGGACAGCGATTACGCCCGGGCTGGCGTTGTCGATTACGAACACATGGCCGCCGTGCAGGAAGCATTCGCAGTGCGCTATCTGAGTGAGGTCAAGTAAGTGACCGCTTCGGTTCTGAAAGCTCAGGGCGTGAAGCCGGGCAGGCGCGCAATTTTGCGCCTGCGCCCGACCGCGGCCTGGGCGCTGGCTCCGGCCGCCGCCATGCTGTTTGCGTTCTGGCTGCTGCCCTTGGCGCACCTGATTTTGCTGGGCGGCGAAAGCCGCGACGGCAGCGCGGGTTACTGGCAGGTGCTGAGCAGTGCGCAGTATCTGGGCAGTCTTGCCCAGACCTGCGTGTTGGCAATTGTCGTCACGCTGGCGGCTTTGCTGGTCGGCGGTATCAGTGGTGTATTCCTCGCCCGGCAGCGTTTTTTTGGTCGTTCGGCGCTGGTGGCTTTGCTGACTTTTCCGCTGGCGTTTCCTGGCGTGGTCGTAGGGTTTCTGGTGATTCTGCTGGCCGGTCGCCAAGGCTTGTTTGCGATGCTGGGCATGGAGTTGGCCGGTGAGCGCTGGATCTTTGCGTACTCGCTGACCGGGCTTTTTCTGGGCTACCTGTACTTCTCGATTCCGCGTGTGATTCTCACCGTGATGGCTGCGTGTGAAAGTCTGGATCGCAGCCTTGAAGAAGCTGCGCATTCTCTTGGCGCGGGTCATTGGCGAGTGGTGTGCGACGTGATCGTGCCGGGCCTCGCGCCAGCGTTGGTGTCCTGCGGAGCGATTTGTTTTGCGACTTCAATGGGCGCGTTCGGTACGGCGTTCACGTTGGGCACACGTCTGAATGTCACGCCCGTCGCGATCTACAACGTGTTCACCAACTACGCCAACTTCGCCGTTGCAGCTGCGCTGTCCGTGGTGCTGGGCGCGTTGACCTGGGCCGTGTTGCTGCTGGCTCGGCGCCTGGTGAAAAACTCGGGGACTGTCCTGTGAAGCGCTCATCGCTGTTTGTCATGCAACTGCTGTTTACCCTGTTGGTCTGCGCGTTCATGTTGGTGCCGGTGCTGTTGTCATTACTCGCCGGCCTGACGCGCAATTATTTCCAAGGCGTGTCGAGTGGGTTGACCTTCGACTGGTTGATTCAGGTTTGGCAGGCCTATTCGCCGACGGTCTGGTTGTCGATTCAACTGGCAGTGGCCTGTGCGGTGTGCGTCTGCGTGATTGGCGTACCGGCTGCGTATGCCTTGGTGCGGATGAACAACCGCTTCAGCCGTGCCTTTGAGGAATTGATGGTCTTGCCGGTGGCCATGCCCGGTCTGGCCAGCGCGCTGGCGTTGCTGCTGACCTACGGCCAGTTCGGCGGGTTTCGCAGCAGCTGGTTGTTCATTCTGGTGGGCCATGTGCTGTTCACGTTGCCGTTTCTGGTTCGTCCGGTGATGGCTGTCATGCAGCGTCAGCAACTGCCGGTGCTGGAAGAGGCTGCGGCCAGTCTGGGCGCAGGACCGTTCAAGCGATTCTTCAGCGTCGTGGTGCCTAACTGCCGAGCCGGGATTCTGGCCGGGGTGTTGATGGTCGTCACCTTGTCGTTGGGTGAGTTCAACCTGACCTGGATGCTCCACACGCCGATGACCAAAACCCTGCCGGTAGGTCTCGCCGACAGCTACGCGTCTGCGCGGCTGGAAGTTGCCAGTGCCAACACCCTTATTTTTCTGTTGATGATCGTGCCGCTGTTGATTGCGTTGCAGGCCATCAGCGCCCGTCTTTCCCGTGGAGAGAGTCGATGACCGGAACCACTATTCGTTTGCAGGGCTGCCGCAAGGCGTTCGCTGACGGCACCGTCGCTGTGCATGATCTGAACCTGACAATCGAGCCCGGCGAAACCCTCGCAATTCTCGGCCCGTCGGGGTGCGGTAAAACCACGACGTTGCGCCTGATCGCCGGGCTGGAAAGCACCGACGTCGGGCAGATCTTTTTCGGCGATAACGACGTCACCCGTCTGCCTATCGAGAAGCGTGACGTGGGCATGGTGTTCCAGAACTACGCGTTGTTTCCCAATCTGGATGTGGCCGGAAACATCGTTTACGGCCTGAAGATTCGCGGCATGTCGCCCGCTGAGCGCAACAAGCGCTGCGACGAGTTGCTGGAACTGGTCGGTTTGCAGGAGCACGGCAAGCGCAGCATTCACGAACTGTCCGGCGGCCAGCGTCAGCGGGTCGCATTGGCCCGCGCGCTGGCCCCACGTCCCCGGGTTTTGCTGCTCGATGAACCGCTGGCGGCACTGGATGCGCAATTGCGTGAGCGTTTGCGCAACGAGCTGAATGACCTGCTGCGCGGGTTGGGGATAACTTCGGTGTTCGTAACGCATGATCAGGGCGAGGCCATGGCGCTGGGCGACCGGATTCTGGTGATGGAGAAGGGGCGTGTCGCGCAACTGGCAACGCCTCGCGAGATTTATCAACAGCCCGCTAATGCCTTCGTCGCCAGTTTTGTCGGCAATCTCAATGCGTTTTCAGTGGTTGAACGTACGGCGCAGGGGCTGAAAGTCAGTGGCGGCGAGTTGCCGTGGACGGCTGCAAATCTGCCTTCGACGGTGTACTGCCGCCCCGAGCATTTGCGGGTGATGGACGGTGAGAGTCATCTGCGTGGTCGCTTGGTGGGGCAGTTCTTTCAAGGTGCCCAAAGCCGTTTGCTGGTGGATGTTGGCGCGCCTCAACCTCTGCTTGTGGACAGCGCTGACAATGTTATCCACAACCCCGGTGCGCTGATCAGCCTGGCCGTTGCGCCGCAGGTGTTGTTTACCCTGAACTCCTGATTTTGTGAGGCAAGTGGAGATCTTGTGGGAGCGAATTCATTCGCGAAAGCGGTGTGTCAGGCAATGATATTTCGCAGATCCGGCCCATTCGCGAATGAATTCGCTCCCACAGGACTGCGTTCCACTTCTGTTGATTCAGTTTTTTGTTGAGATCTAATTTTGAACCACCCATTCCTCATTGCGCAGATCAGCGATCTGCACCTTAAAGCTGGTCAGAAACTGACCTATGGCGTCGTCGATACCCTGGGTGCATTGCGCCGTGCTGTGGATCATCTGAACGCCAGCGTGCCGCGTCCCGATATCGTGGTGATCAGTGGCGATCTGGTGGACTTCGGTCGTGCGGATGAATACGCCGTGTTGCATCCAGAGCTCAAACGGCTGCACATGCCGTTCTATCTGGTGCCGGGGAATCATGATGATCGTCAGCACTTGTTGGCCGAGTTTGCCAACCAGACGTACCTGCCCCTTTCATCCGATGCGCCACTGGATTGGGTCGTGGAGGAGCATCCCGTGCGGTTGATCGGGCTTGATACAAGCATTCCCGGCTCCCACGGCGGACAACTGACGGAGTGTCAGTTGCTCTGGCTCGATGAGTTGCTGGCGCGCCGCCCGGATGTGCCGACCGTATTGGTTTTGCATCACCCGCCGTTCATCACCGGTATCGGCCATATGGACCGCGAGCCATTCAGAAACATTGTGCAGTTTGAAACAGTGATTGCGCGCCACCCGCAGGTCGAGCGCTTGCTGTGCGGGCATTTGCATCGTCCGATGCAGCGGCGTTTTGGCGGCAGCCTGGCTGCTATTTGTCCCGGTACTTCCCACCAGATCGTGCTTGATCTACAGGAAGAGGCTCCGGCGCATTTCAATCTGGAACCGGCGGGTTATCTGCTGCATCGCTGGCATCCAGAACAAGGGCTGGTGACTCACAATGCCGTGTTCGGCGAGTACCCGGGGCCGTATCCGTTTTATGACGTGAATGGGTTGATAGATTAGTCGGCGACAGCTTTAACGACCTGGTATACGACCTGTGGGAAATTCTATCTTGGCCTGCAAACCCAATTCCCGTGGGAGCGAATTCATTCGCGAAAGGGCCGGCCCAGACAATACATATTTAGCGTCTGGCAATCAGTCTTCCCGAATGAATTCGGTCCCACAGGGTTTGTATTCGTTTCTGGATTCTGCGGTGTTCGTGACACCGCAGAATCCAGAACAACATCAAGCGCCGATCACCCCACCATCATCCCGCGTGATCACCATTACCGATGAACGCGGTTTGCCGTTGGGCAGATGCTCAGGGAAGGTCGAGCCGCCGTTCTCACCGGGATGCTGGATGCCGACAAACATGGTTTTGTAGTCCGGCGCGAAGCTGATACCGGTGACTTCGCAACCGATCGGTCCGACCATGAAACGACGGATTTCGCCGCTGTGCGGGTCAGCACAAAGCATCTGGTTGTTGCCCATGCCCGCGAAGTCGCCCTTGTTGCTGGAGTCGCCGTCAGTCTGGATCCACAGACGACCGGCGCTATCAAAGCTCAGGCCGTCCGGGCTGTTGAACATGTTCTGCGGGTTGATGTTGCTCGACCCGCCTTGTGGTGTGCCGCTGTGGACAGTCGGGTTGCCCGCCACCACAAACAGGTCCCAGTCGAAGGCCATCGCCGAAGCGTTATCCTCATTTTCGCGCCAGCGCAGAATCTGCCCGTACTGGTTCTTCGCCCGAGGGTTAGGCCCACCGACCGGTTGCCCGTCATCGCCGCGTTTGACGTTGTTGGTCAGCGTGCAATAAACCTGACCGTCTTTAGGGCTGACGACAATCCATTCCGGCCGGTCCATGCGCGTGGCTTTCACGACGCTTGCTGCAAGACGTGCGTGGATCAGCACTTCAGCCTGGTTATTAAATCCGGCAGCTGCGTCCAGGCCGTTTTTGCCGTGGGTCAGTTCGATCCATTCGCCGGTACCTTTCGGGCGATCCGGGTTGCCGTCACCATTGTCGAAACGCGCGACATACAGCGTGCCGTGGTCCAGCAGGTTGCGGTTGGCTTTCGGGTCCTTGTGATTGATCTTGTCGCGGCTGATGAATTTGTAGATGAACTCGCCACGCTCGTCGTCGCCCATATACACCACAGCGCGACCGCCTTTGGTCTCGGCCAAAGCAGCGTTTTCGTGTTTGAAGCGGCCCAGTGCAGTACGTTTGACCGGGGTGGATTTCGGGTCGAACGGATCGATTTCCACAACCCAGCCGTGGCGATTGATCTCGTTGGGGTTCTTGGCCAGATCGAAGCGCGGGTCATGTTGATGCCAGTTGATGTCTTTGCTGGCGGCGACCGCGCCGTAGCGCTTGATGCCCGCGTCGAACTTCTGCTCGGCGTCGCTGCTGCCGAAGCAGTCAGTGAAGTTCTCTTCGCATGTCAGGTAAGTGCCCCACGGTGTTTTGCCGTTGGCGCAGTTCTGGAATGTCCCGAGGACTTTGGTGCCGGTGCTGTCGGCGGCGGTCTTGAGCCAGTCGTGCCCGGCGGCCGGGCCGCTCAGATTGATCGGGGCGTTGCCGTGAATGCGGCGGTTGTATTTGGAGTTCTGCACGAACTGCCATTTGCCATTCTTTTGCTGCACTTCGATTACCGACACGCCTTCACTGGCCAGCGCTTTGCGCACTTCTTCAGCAGATTGCGGTTCTTTGCCGTGATCGAACAGGTAGCGGTAGTTGGTGTATTCGTTGTTGATTGCCATCAGCGCGCGGTCTTTATGACCCGGCATCGGGAACAGGCTCATGCCATCGTTGTTGTCACCGAACTGCACTTCCTGCGCTTCAGCAGTGCCTTTACCGCTAGGGTCGAATGCCGGACCGCCAGCCTGCAGCGGCTGACCCCAACTGATCAGAACCGAAGAGGTATAGCCCGGTGGCAGGCTGATGCTGTCAGCCGTGGCGGCGGGGATGCTGTCGAAGCCGAGCAGCTTGCCTGATGCGGCGCTGACACTCTTGGCCAACGCAGTGCGGCTCAACAGGCCGCCGCCGAGAAACATCGCTGCGCCGCACAGGGCGCCTGCGGTGATGAAGCCACGGCGGGTCAGGCCGACCATTTGTTCGAGGTCTGTAGCTTGGTTTTCTTCTAGTAGTTTCATCAACACGGCTCCCAGCAGGTGTGGCAGACACCTTAGTGAGCGCATATGACGAAATTGTGTCGCCTCGATGACGCAGCGGCGCTTACAGCGGTGTGCCCAGCAGCACGAGGGATGGGGCGAATTGAACCTGTACAGGGCTGCCGCACTTCAACTTAAGGGCCGCAAGCTGCGCAGGCTCTGCGAGCGCACACAGAATCTGCCCGCTGGGCAGGGTAATGCGCACCTCGCTTGGGCCATTGGTTGCGTCGGTAATGTCTTCTATCGTGCCGCTCAGGCAATTGTGTCCATTTGTTACTGAGCTACCCTCAGCTCTAAGCTCCAGCCAGCCGGCCTTGATCAGCGCGACGACGTCGGTGTCGATCGTTAAATCCAGCCTTAGCGTGCTGTCGTGGGTAATCTGCGCATCAATGAACACATCTCCCGCCAGACGCAGGCGAACCAGATCGTTGTGACCGTGAGCGGTAATGCTCTCGATACGCCCCAACAACTGATTGCGAGCACTGGTGCGTAAGGTGAGGCGACTGAGTAAATCCAGGTCGCCACTTTCCTCGGTGGCTTCCAGCACTTGAGCCTGAAGTGCCTGCAAGCGTTGGTACAGCCGCAGCACACGTTCACCTTCCACCGAAAGCTTCGCACCCCCACCGCCCCGGCCACCCACGCTGCGCTCCACCAGCGGTTTTTGCGCCAGATTGTTCAGCTCATCAATGGCATCCCACGCAGCCTTGTAGCTCAACCCCGCACTCTTGGCAGCACGGGTAATCGAGCCTTGCTCGGCAATGTGCTGCAACAGCGCAATGCGTTGCGGGCGACGGACCATGTGTTGAGTGAGCAGAGTGGGTAGGGGCATGAGGGCTGCTTTTGGGTCGTGATGATGGCGGGCAGTGTAAGGCATTGGTGTTTTTGTAGGTGCTGGCGGATGTGCACGCTACGCATGTTACCTCCCGGTAAACATCGGACCTGTAGGAGTTGCCGAAGGCTGCGATGGCGGTGGGTCAGGATGAATGCTTCGCAGCCTTCGGCAGCTCCTACAAATGTCGTTCTCTATTGACGGTAATCAATCCCCCGGTTTGGGCGTCCGCGCCAGGCAATAAACATCCACCCGACACGCCCCGGCTTTGATCAGCAGCTTTGCAATCACATCCGCCGTTGAACCAGTTGTCAGCACGTCGTCCACCAACGCCACATGCTTGCCTTTAATCTTTTCTTCATCGACCACGACAAACGCATCTCGCAGGTTGCGCTTGCGGGCCTTTGCGTCGAGGCCCTGTTGGGCGGGAGTTTCAAGCGTACGCAGCACGAGGCGGTCGGGGACGGGGATTTGCAGTTGCTCGCCCAGCCAGTCCGCCAGCATCGCAGCCTGGTTGTAACCGCGTTGGCGCAGGCGTTTTACGGCCATGGGCACGGGTAACAGGAAGTCCGGGCGGGACAGGTTTTCCTCAAAACGATGCTGCAGAAACTGCTCGAGCAATTGCGCCATCAGGCGTCCCATTGGCCAATTGCCCTGGTGCTTGAAGCGCGTGATCAGGCTGTCGATGGGGAATTCATACAGCCAGGGCGCTGCGACTTCATCGAAGGCGGGGGAGTGCCGGTCGCATTGCGCGCAACTCAGGCCTGACATCGCCAGTGGCAGCGCGCATTGCTGGCATTGGTCGCCGAGCCAGGGCAGTTCGGTTTCGCAGGCAGTGCAGATTGCATAAACCGTGTCTGTCGATTCGTCGCATAACAAACAGGTCTGGTTGTTTTTTAACCAGATGTAAACCTGAAAGGTAGGATTTGGTTGACAGGGCATGGCTCTTCCTTAAACATAATGAAACATCCATGTCGCGCCTGTGGACTTTTGGCCTGCGCAAGCAGGGTCGAGTCGCAGGTTGTTAACCAAAAGATACAGAGCAGAAAAACCGAGGACCGCCCGATGAGCGCCAGCACTACCGCCACTTTGCGTCATGACTGGACTTTAGCTGAGGTCAGAGCGCTGTTCGTACAGCCTTTCAATGACCTGCTGTTTCAGGCGCAGACGGTGCACCGCGCTCATTTCGACGCCAATCGCGTTCAGGTTTCGACGCTGCTGTCGATCAAGACGGGCGCCTGCCCGGAGGACTGCAAGTACTGTCCGCAATCGGGTCACTACAACACCGGTCTGGAAAAAGAAAAGCTGCTGGAAGTACAGAAGGTTCTCGAAGAAGCCGCTCGCGCCAAGGCCATTGGTTCGACTCGCTTCTGCATGGGCGCTGCCTGGAAACATCCATCGGCCAAAGACATGCCTTACGTGCTGGAAATGGTCAAAGGCGTGAAGGCCATGGGCCTTGAGACCTGTATGACCCTGGGGCGTCTGGATCAGGAACAGACCGAAGCGCTCGCTTCAGCCGGTCTGGATTACTACAACCACAACCTTGATACCTCGCCGGATTTCTACACCAGCATCATCACCACCCGCACCTACAGCGAGCGTCTGCAGACCCTGGCTTACGTGCGCGATTCGGGGATGAAGATCTGTTCGGGTGGCATTCTGGGTATGGGTGAGTCCCTGGATGACCGCGCTAATTTGCTGATCCAGTTGGCCAATCTGCCAGAGCATCCTGAGTCGGTGCCAATCAACATGTTGGTCAAGGTCGCCGGTACGCCGTTGGAAAATGCCGAGGACATCGACCCGTTTGATTTCATTCGTATGCTTGCCGTGGCGCGCATTCTGATGCCGCAGTCTCACGTGCGCCTGTCGGCAGGGCGTGAAGCCATGAACGAGCAAATGCAGGCGCTGGCGTTTTTTGCCGGTGCCAACTCGATTTTCTATGGCGACAAGCTGCTGACCACCGCCAACCCGCAGGCGGACAAGGACATGCTGTTGTTCTCGCGGTTGGGCATCAAGCCGGAAGCTCGCGAAGAGCACGCCGATGAAGTGCATCAAGCCGCGATTGAGCAGGCGCTGGTCGAACAGAAGAGCAGCGAGCAGTTTTATAACGCTGTGGTTTGACGCACAGATTTCTTTTGGTGCGCGGTCCTGTGGGAGCGGTGCTTGCCCGCGATTTTGGTTGACCCTATCGCGGGCAAGCACCGCTCCCACATGGTTCTCCACACGGCATCCTCGAGGCCCCCATGTCTTTCGATCTGAGCGCACGTCTGGCTTCCCGGCGTGCTGACAATCTCTATCGCCAGCGCCCTTTGCTGCAAAGCCCGCAAGGCCCTGAAGTGGTGGTCGACGGCAAGCCGTTGCTGGCGTTCTGTAATAACGACTATCTGGGGCTCGCCAATCATCCTGAGGTGATTGCTGCATGGCAGGCTGGCGCAGATAAATGGGGGGTCGGCGGTGGCTCTTCGCATCTGGTGATCGGCCACAGCAGCCCGCATCACGCGCTCGAAGAAGCGTTGGCCGAGCTTACCGGCCGACCCCGTGCGTTGTTATTTTCCAATGGCTACATGGCCAACCTCGGCGCAGTTACCGCGCTGGTGGGGCAGGGCGATACCGTGCTCGAAGACCGGCTCAATCACGCTTCGTTGCTGGATGCCGGTTTGCTCAGCGGAGCCCGCTTTTCCCGTTATCTGCACAACGATGCACAGAGTTTGAGTTCACGTCTGGAGAAAGCCGTTGGCGATACGCTGGTGGTGACCGACGGCGTGTTCAGCATGGACGGTGACATCGCCGACCTGCCGACGCTGGCTCAAACCGCGAAAGCCAAGGGTGCCTGGTTGATGGTCGATGATGCTCATGGTTTCGGCCCATTGGGCGCCAATGGCGGGGGCATCGTCGAACACTTCGGTCTAGGCATCAATGAGGTGCCGGTATTGATCGGCACGCTGGGCAAAGCGTTCGGCACATCCGGGGCTTTTGTGGCGGGAAGCGACGAGTTGATCGAAACCATGATTCAGTTTGCCCGCCCCTACATCTACACCACCAGTCAGCCGCCCGCGCTGGCTTGCGCAACCCTGAAAAGCCTTGAGCTGCTGCGCACCGAGCATTGGCGTCGTGAGCATCTGGCGCAACTCATCGCGCAGTTTCGCGCCGGGGCCGAACAGATTGGCCTGACGTTGATGGACAGCTTCACGCCGATCCAGCCGATCCTGATTGGCGATGCCGGGCAGGCGATGCGGCTTTCGGAGATGCTGCGTGAGCACGGTCTTCTGGTGACCGCGATTCGTCCTCCCACCGTACCCGCAGGCAGTGCGCGTTTGCGTGTGACGTTGTCTGCCGCGCACAGCTCCGCACAAGTGCAGCTATTGTTGAATGCATTGGCGCAGTGTTACCCGCTGCTGGGTTCGAGCGAATCGGTGGAGCCAAAACATGCGTGATCGGTTGATTCTGTTGCCGGGCTGGGGCTTGGGCATATCGCCTCTGGAACCGTTGGCTGCTGCTTTACGTGGCCTGGATGATCATTTGCGGGTGGAAATCGAGCCGTTGCCAGACCTGGACAGCAGCGACCCTCGCGAATGGCTCGATGAACTGGATTCGACGTTGCCTGATGACGCTTGGTTGGGTGGCTGGTCGCTGGGCGGCATGCTCGCGGCTGAGCTGGCGGCGCGTCGAGGTGAGCGTTGCTGTGGCTTGGTGACGCTGGCCAGCAACGCCAGCTTTGTGCCTCGCGGAGCCTGGCCCAATGCAATGCCTGCCGGAGATTTTGATGCATTCCTGACCGGGTGCATCGATCATCCTGACGCGACCTTGAAGCGCTTCAGCCTGCTTTGCGCGCAAGGTGCTGAAGATCCTCGTGCGATTTCGCGCCTGCTCAAGGCTGGTGCACCGCACGGCTCGGTCAATTCGTTGGTGCATGGCCTGCAGTTGCTTGAGCAACTCGATACCCGAAGCGCGTTGCAGACTTTTCGAGGGCCGCAGTTGCACCTGTTCGCAGGACTGGATGCCTTTGTTCCGGCCGAAGCTGCGAGCGATCTGCTGGCGCTTTTACCCGACGTGGAGGTGGGGGTGATCGAACAGGCCAGCCACGCCTTCCTGCTGGAAAACCCTCACGGTGTCGCAGCGGCGATCCACGCGTTTCTTCATGAGTCCGGTGATGACTGATCTTTCCAATCCAAAGCTGCCAGGCGGTTTGCCAGACAAACGCCAGGTGGCTGCATCTTTTTCCCGTGCGGCGGGCAGTTATGACAGCGTTGCCGAGTTGCAGCGCGCAGTGGGCGGCGAACTGTTTTCACGTCTCCCTGCCGAGCTGAGTCCCGGTCGCTGGCTGGATCTTGGCAGCGGCACCGGCTATTTCAGCCGGGCACTGGCCGAGGCGTATGACGGTACCGAAGGGGTTGCGCTGGACATTGCCGAAGGCATGTTGCGCCATGCACGACCGCTCGGTGGCGCTGAACATTTTGTGGTTGGCGATGCAGAGCGCATGCCGCTGCGGGATGAGCATTTCGGGCTGATTTTCTCCAGTCTCGCGGTGCAGTGGTGTGCCGATTTTGCTGCTGTGCTGGGTGAGGCCCGTCGCGTGCTGCAACCCGGTGGGGTGTTCGCTTTTGCCAGTCTGTGTGTAGGCACCCTTTATGAACTGCGCGACAGCTGGCAGGCGGTCGACGGTATGGTTCACGTCAACCGCTTCCGGCAACTCGATGATTATCAGCGGCTGTGCGCAGCGAGTGGTATGCGCGTACGCTCTATTGAGGTCAGGCCTCATGTCCTGCACTACCCGGATCTGCGGAGCCTGACTCACGAACTGAAAGCGTTGGGTGCACACAATCTGAACCCGGGACGCCCAGGCGGTTTGACCGGACGCGCACGGCTACTAGCCTTGATTGAGGCGTACGAAGGTTATCGTCAGCCGCAAGGTTTACCGGCGACCTACCAGGTCGTCTACGCGGTGCTGGAAAAAACCGCCTGAGTTCACCATGTAAAAAGGGATTGCCGAGATGAGCCGTGCGTACTTCATCGCAGGCACCGACACCGATGTCGGTAAAACCACCATTGCTGCGGGCCTGCTTCATGCCGCAAGGTCTAGTGGGCTGAGTACCCTGGCAGGTAAACCGGTGGCTTCGGGCTGTGCGGTTGGCCCGGACGGGCTGCGTAACCCGGACGCCCTTGCATTGATGGCCGAGAGTTCTGTGAAGCTGGGTTATGACGAGGTCAACCCGTTTGCCTTCGAACCCGCCATCGCGCCTCATCTGGCTGCCCGTGAGGCGGGTATCGCCTTGACGGTGCAGGCGCTGCTTGGCCCGATGCGTTTACTACTGGCCCGCAATGCCGATTTCACCCTGATCGAAGGGGCGGGCGGCTGGCGCGTGCCCTTGGCGGATCAGGCCAATCTGTCGGATTTGGCCATCGGTCTGCAATTGCCCGTGATTCTTGTCGTCGGCGTGCGCCTCGGGTGTATCAGCCATGCGTTGCTGACTGCCGAGGCCATCGCTGCAGATGGGCTGCAATTGGCCGGTTGGGTGGCCAATATCATCGATCCGAAAACCTCACGGCTTGAAGAAAATCTGGCGACTCTTGCGGAGCGATTGCCTGCGCCGTGTCTGGGGCGCGTGCCTAAATTGAAGAAAGCAGGCGCTGATGCGGTGGCGGAGTATCTGCATCTGGAGTTGCTGGATTGATCGCTGCGTGGTTTATGCAGGAGCTGCCGAAGGCTGCGATTGCGGTCTGTCTGACCCACCGCTTCGCGACCGTCGTAACCTCCGATGGCTCCTACAGGGAGTCGGTGTGGCTAGAATGTGCGCTACTGCACAAAAATTGATCAAAGTTGTGCGGGCCGAAACAGTAAACTGGCCAAGCCAGAAAGGCTAAGCCTATGAAGAGGCTTTGTGCCATTAGTCTTTTTGTCGGGTGTTTCACCGGGTTTACTGCTTAAATAAGCCCGTGTTCGCTTTACGAACAGAGGATCGATTTATGCAAATCACCATGAACAACACGCTGTATCCAGGCCTTAGCGCTATGGAAGTTGGGCAGTCGCGTGTCGATCAGGCGGCTACCCAAATCGCTAGCAGCAACATTGAAGTCTCCGGCAGAAGCCAGTCTTCGGACTTCCAGCTGGAAAACCTGCGTTCGGTTGATCGCTCTCAGCGTTCAGACCTGTCCGCTAATCTGGTTGAAATGGCTTCTGGCAAAAACCAGGTTGAAGCCGGTGTAGCCGTGCAAAAGGCCAGCGACGAAATGCTCGGCACTTTGATTGATACTTACGCTTGATTGATACATACGCCTGATTTACCCCTCGTTTTGTAACTCTTCATTGCCGTGCGATCTGCGCACGGCATGCGCTGAATTCCCCGCTATCACCCGCTTCTATTTCCTCTGTTCACCCTCTGCAAGTCAGCCTCTCTCAACTAGACTCATGGCATCGACGAACGGCGAGTGCTGTGCTGTACGCCTCTGTCTGTGCGCCCTGCAAAACATCTCTAGATGAAAGGTTGCGGACGCATGCTTGACAAGGTTTGGGCGTAAACGTATGTTTCAAACACCTGTTTGACCGCTAGGCATCCGAGATTGTCCGGTGGTTGGGGAACGTTCCCGCAGCGACCGATCGGTCATACATTTCCAGGTTTCATCAGCAGAGGTTTATCGCTATGCCTGATTACAAGGCCCCCTTGCGTGATATTCGCTTCGTTCGTGACGAACTGCTCGGCTACGAAGCGCATTATCAAAGTCTGCCGGCTTGCCAGGACGCTACTCCAGATATGGTCGACGCCATTCTTGAAGAAGGCGCCAAGTTTTGTGAGCAGGTGCTGGCACCGCTGAATCGTGTGGGTGATCTGGAAGGTTGTACCTGGAGCGAGTCGGGCGTGAAAACGCCGAGCGGCTTCAAAGAGGCTTACAAACAATTCGTCGAAGGCGGCTGGCCAAGCCTGGCGCACGACGTTGAGCACGGTGGTCAGGGCTTGCCTGAGTCCCTGGGGCTGGCGGTTAGTGAGATGGTCGGCGAAGCCAACTGGTCCTGGGGCATGTACCCAGGCCTGTCCCATGGCGCGATGAACACCATTTCCGAACACGGCACCGAAGAACAGCAGCATCTGTACCTGACCAAGCTGGTGTCGGGCGAATGGACCGGCACCATGTGCCTGACCGAATCCCACTGCGGTACCGACCTGGGCATGCTGCGCACCAAGGCTGAACCTCAGGCTGATGGCTCTTATCGTGTCACCGGCACCAAAATCTTTATTTCGGCTGGCGAGCACGACATGGCCGACAACATCGTCCACATCGTATTGGCGCGCCTGCCGGATGCTCCAGCGGGTACTAAAGGCATCTCGCTGTTCATCGTGCCGAAATTCCTGCCGAATGCTGATGGCAGTGTTGGCGAGCGCAACGCTGTGACCTGTGGTTCTCTTGAACACAAGATGGGCATTCACGGCAACGCGACGTGCGTGATGAACTTCGACGCGGCCACCGGCTTCCTGATCGGTCCTGCGAACAAGGGCCTGAATTGCATGTTCACCTTCATGAACACTGCGCGTCTGGGGACTGCACTGCAAGGTCTGGCCCACGCCGAAATCGGTTTCCAGGGCGGCCTGAAATACGCGCGTGATCGTCTGCAAATGCGCTCGCTGACTGGCCCGAAAGCGCCGGACAAGGCTGCCGACCCGATCATCGTTCACCCCGATGTGCGTCGCATGCTGCTGACCATGAAAGCGTTCTCTGAAGGCACCCGTGCCATGGTGTACTTCACCGCCAAACAGGTGGATATCGCCAAGTACAGTCAGGATGCCGAGCACAAGAAGCAGGCTGACGCGCTGTTGGCATTCATGACGCCGATTGCCAAGGCGTTCATGACTGAAGTGGGCTTTGAGTCCGCTAACCACGGTGTGCAAATCTACGGTGGACACGGTTTCATTGCCGAGTGGGGCATGGAGCAGAACGTTCGCGACAGCCGTATTTCGATGCTGTACGAAGGCACCACCGGTATTCAGGCGCTGGACCTGTTGGGCCGTAAAGTGCTGATGACTCAAGGCGAAGCGCTCAAGGGCTTCACCAAGATCGTCCACAAGTTCTGCCAGAACAACGAGGGTGCCGAAGCCGTTCAGGAGTTCATCACTCCGCTCGCGGCTTTGAATAAGGAGTGGGGCGAACTGACCATGAAAGTGGGCATGGCCGCCATGAAAGATCGTGAAGAAGTCGGTGCTGCCTCGGTGGATTACCTGATGTATTCCGGTTACGCCTGCCTGGCTTACTTCTGGGCTGACATGGCCCGTGTGGCGGCCGAGAAACTTGCGGCCGGCACCAGCGAAGAGGCGTTCTACACCGCCAAACTGCAGACTGCGCGTTTCTATTTCCAGCGCATCCTGCCACGCACCCGTTCACACGTAGCCGCCATGCTGTCCGGTGCCAATAACCTGATGGACATGAAAGAAGAGGATTTCGGCCTGGCTTACTAAGCTTCGTCGGTTTCACTCAAAGCCGCTTCTCCTTCGGGGGAAGCGGCTTTTTTGTTGGTTGGGAGAGTGGGGGATATATCTCCTGTGGCAGCGAATTCATTCGCGAAGACGCCGGTACATCCAGTGCATCATCGTCGTTTATGCCGCCGCTTTCCCCGATGAATCCGGTCCCACAGGATCAGTGCACATTCAGGTTATCTGAGCCGTCACGCGATCTTCATCTCCTGCCAATAAACATTTCCGGATTGCTGCCGTTAAAGAAAGTAGCCTGCTATTTAGTTCTTCTGAATGCATATCCGAGCGGATGAAGGCACAATGCCAGCTACTGAGTTCTTTACCCTGCGATGGGTAGGAGACATCCCTTTTGTTGCGTTCTTCTGCTGCACGTTTGAGTCATTTTTTGCCGTCGCTATTTTTATTGCTTGCGGGGCTGGCGGCCGCCTATGTCAAAGACTTGAACGTCTTCTTCACGTCCCTGTTCAACGTTCTGCCTACGCTGGTTCTTCTGCTGGGCGGCGCGTATTGCTGTGTCTATCGGCGTCAGCGCGAGCTGTTCCTGATGATCACCGTGTATATCGCTTACTTTCTGCTCGATACCCAGACCGATTATTTCCGCGACAACGGTGTTGTCCGTGAAGACGCAGCGGTCGTGTTCCATCTGGTGTGCCTGTTACTGCCGCTACTTTATGGCGTTTACGCCGCCTGGGAGGAGCGAACTCATCTGGTACAGGACCTGATAGCGCGGCTTGCGGTGTTGGTCGCCGTTGGCGCGGTTGCGCTGGGGCTTGAGCAGAGCTACCCCGCGGCGTTGCTGGCTTCACTGGCGGAAATCCGCTGGCCAGCGCTGCATGGCTCGTGGATGAGCCTGATTCAGCTGTCTTATTTGTCCTTCCTGATTGCCTTCGGTCTGTTGATTGCGCAATACGTACGCAAGCCCCGGCCGCTGCATGCCGCGCAGTTGATCGGGTTGCTGGGATTGTTCTGGGCGTTGCCGAAAACCTTCATTTTGCCGTTCACGCTGAACATCATGTGCAGCCAGGTGATGTTGATGATTGCAGCGGGTGTCGCCCATGAGGCTTATCAAATGGCATTCCGCGACGAGCTGACCGGCTTGCCTGGGCGTCGGGCTCTCAATGAACGCATGCAGCGCCTGGGGCGTAACTATGTTCTGGCGATGAGCGATGTCGATCACTTCAAGAAATTCAACGATACCCATGGCCATGACGTGGGTGATCAGGTGCTACGTCTGGTGGCCAGCAAGCTGTCGAGGATTACCAACGGCGGCGGCAAGGCTTATCGGTATGGTGGGGAGGAGTTCGCCATCGTCTTCGCCGCCAAGTCCATCGAGGAATGTATTCCGCATCTGGAAGCCATTCGCGAATTGATCGCCAACTATGAAATCCAGCTGCGCAATCCGGATAATCGCCCTAAAGACGATCAGCAAGGTCGTCAGCGGCGAGGTGCGGGGCCTGCGACCAGTGTGTCGGTAACTGTCAGTATTGGTGTAGCCGAGCGTCTGCCGGAGCACCGTACCCCCGAAGAAGTCCTGAAGGCGGCCGACCAGGCGCTCTATGCCGCCAAAGGCGCAGGCCGCAACTGCGTCATGTCCCATGGGCAGAGCACCAAGCGCGGTGCTGTGCGGACTGCAGCTGCTTAATTTTTTCCGCACGCGCTCATCAAACAAAATGCAAATTGATTGAAATGCATTTTCTGTAGGAGCTGCCGAAGGCTGCGAAGCATTTCTCCTGATACACCGCTATCGCAGCCTTCGGCAGCTCCTACAGATCCCATGCTTGCTGCGAGACAGCGCGGTGTCAGGGACAGCAGGGCGGCTCCTTCAGAAAATGGCATGAGCACAGACAGTCGTGGGTCTCTGACGGTTGCTGTATATTGGTGTGACTTAAGCATGTAATTTGGTCATATATCGACCCTATGTGTCTCTAACGGCGTTGGAGTACACTCGTCCCATCGACACTGACTTCGCGCATTCATCGCGCGATTCCTTCATTCAGACGTACTGCTCCTGTCCCAGTGAGGTTTGCCATGGCTGACTACAAAGCGCCCCTGCGCGATATGCGTTTCGTACTTAATGAAGTCTTCGAGGTCTCGAAGCTTTGGGCGCAGTTGCCAGCGCTGGCCGAAACCGTTGATGCCGAGACAGTCGAAGCGATCCTGGAGGAAGCGGGCAAAGTCACCAGCAAGAGCATCGCGCCGCTGAGCCGCAATGGTGATGAACAAGGCTGCAGCTGGAACGATACTGCCGTCACCACCCCCACTGGATTTCCACAGGCCTATCAAACCTATGCCGAAGGCGGCTGGGTAGGCGTTGGCGGTAATCCTGATTTCGGCGGCATGGGCATGCCTAAAGCCGTTTCGGCTCAAGTAGAGGAAATGCTCAACTCGGCAAGCCTGGCCTTTGGTCTGTATCCGATGCTGACGTCGGGAGCATGTGTTTCGATCAATACCCACGCCACCGAAGAACTCAAGGCGGCTTACCTGCCCAATATGTACTCCGGCGCCTGGTCTGGCTCGATGTGCCTGACTGAAGCGCATGCCGGTACTGATCTGGGCATTATTCGTACGAAGGCCGAGCCTCAGGCCGATGGTTCGTACAAAGTTAGCGGTACGAAGATTTTCATCACCGGTGGCGAGCACGACCTGACCGAAAACATCATCCACCTGGTCCTGGCCAAACTGCCGGATGCTCCTGCTGGGCCTAAAGGCATCTCGCTGTTCCTGGTGCCCAAGTTCATGGTCAATGCCGATGGCAGCCTGGGTGCGCGCAATACCGTGAGCTGCGGCTCTATCGAACACAAGATGGGTATTCAGGCCTCAGCCACCTGCGTGATGAACTTCGACGAAGCGACGGGTTATCTGATCGGTGAGCCGAACAAAGGCCTGGCGGCGATGTTCACCATGATGAACTACGAGCGCCTTGGTGTCGGTATCCAGGGCCTGGCCTCGGGCGAGCGCTCCTATCAGAACGCTATCGAATATGCCCGTGATCGTCTGCAAAGCCGTTCACCGACGGGTGCTAAACAGCCCGAAAAAATGGCTGACCCGATTATCGTGCACCCCGATGTCCGGCGCATGTTGCTGACCATGAAGGCACTCAACGAAGGCGGCCGTGCGTTCTCCACTTACGTGGCCATGCAGCTGGATATCGCCAAATTCAGCGAAGACGATGTCGCGCGGCAGCGGGCTGATGAGCTGGTGGCGTTGTTGACGCCGGTGGCCAAGGCATTTCTGACCGACATGGGGCTGGAAACGACCATTCACGGTCAACAGGTGTTTGGTGGCCATGGTTATATTCGTGAGTGGGGCCAGGAGCAATTGGTGCGTGATGTGCGCATCACCCAGATTTACGAAGGCACTAACGGCATTCAGGCTCTGGATCTGGTCGGTCGCAAGATCGTGGGCAGTGGTGGGGCGTATTACACGCTGTTTGCTGATGAGGTCCGTGGATTCATCGCTGGCTCTGATGCGTCGTTGAGTGAGTTCACCAAGCCATTGGGTGCGGCGCTCGACACGCTGGACGAGTTGACTCACTGGATTCTCGATCGCGCCCGCAATAATCCTCAGGAGATCGGTGCAGCTTCAGTCGAGTACCTGCATGTGTTTGGCTACACCACTTACGCTTACCTGTGGGCGATGATGGCCAAAGCCGCGCTGGGTAAGGAGGCGCAGGAAGATTTCTACGCCAGCAAGCTGGGTACTGCGCGTTTCTACTTTGCTCGCTTGTTGCCGCGTATCCACTCGTTGAGCGCGTCGGTCAAGGCGGGAAGTGAGTCGCTGTTCCTGCTGGATGCGGCGCAATTTTGACGACAAAAGCTTTGTAAGCATTTGCTTACAGTACGTGGTGCTGTTTCGCCTCTATCGCTGTAATGGATCCAAAGTTAATCTTTGTTCTATGGACGTAGCGCAGGAAGCGCAACAAATAACACGGACACGTAAGGATGCCTGCCAGGATGGTGGGGAGAAATGGATGTCAGGGAAACAGTCTGCAAAACCCCGCCTAGGCGGGGTTTTCTTATTGGGGGGAATTTAACTGCAGGCAAGCTGCGGGCTTGATCGATAGCGTTGGGCACCCAGTTACGTTAGGTAATGGCTTGTTGCCAGATCAAAATGGAACCTCTTTCATCGCCCATGGGTCCATTCGCTGTGTGGCTTACGAGAGCCATTTAATCTGGAGTTAACCCATGGACATTATTCGCATCATTTTCGCAATTCTGCTGCCGCCCGTGGGCGTCTTCATGCAAGTTGGTTTCGCCGGCGCGTTCTGGTTGAACATCCTGCTGACGATCCTCGGCTACTTCCCAGGCATCATCCACGCTGTGTACATCATCGCCAGCCGCAAGTGATTCGCTGAACATGTTGGAGCGAAGCTTGCCCGCGAATCTATCGCCTCGGTGTGCCTGAAACGCCGCGTTATCGTTCTTCGCGGGCAAGCCTCGCTCCAACAGATAAACGCGCTAGCCCACCCGAAACTTCGCCACCAGTCCCTGCAAATGCGTGCCCAGGCGCGCCAGTTCGAGGCTGGACGCAGCCGTTTGATCGCTTGCCGCAGCCGTCTGCTCTGAAACATCCCTGACGCTGATAATATTGCGGTTGATCTGCTCGGCCACGGCGCTTTGTTCTTCGCTGGCGGTGGCGATCTGTAGGTTCATGTCCTGAATGGTCGATACAGTGCGGGTAATCTGCTCCAGCGCACTGCCTGCGCGGCGGCTCAGTTGCACGCTGTTGTCGGTCAGGCTGCGGCTGTTATCCAGTGTCGTGGCCACTTGTTGAGTGCCGCTCTGCAGCGCTGCGATCAACTCTTCGATTTCCTCGGTGGACTGTTGGGTGCGTTGCGCCAGACCGCGGACTTCATCGGCAACCACTGCAAAGCCTCGTCCCGCTTCCCCGGCACGCGCTGCCTCAATGGCGGCGTTAAGCGCTAGCAGATTGGTTTGCTGCGAGACTGATTTAATGACATCCAGCACACCGCCAATTTTGTCGCTTTCCAGCTTCAGCAGATTCATGGCCTGAGTGGATTTCTTGACCTCCTCTGCCAACTGCTCAATTTGCCCGATGGCCTGACCGACGACCTGATCACCTTCCCGGGCCTGCTGGTCGGCTTGAGCGGCTGCCTGGGAGGCATCTTGAGCACTGCGCGCTACTTCATGCACAGTTGCAGTCATTTCGTTCATGGCCGCAGCGACTTGATCGGTCTCATCCTTCTGGCTGTTGACCCCGATGCTGGTCTGTTCGGTCACGGCAGACAGTTGCTGCGCCGCATCGGTAATCTGCGCGACGCCCTGGCTGATCCCGCTGATTAACTGCCGCAAGCTGAGCGTCATGGCCTGCATGCTGTCTTGCAGTTGTCCCATTTCGTCCTTGCGCTGAACCTGCAAGTCCTTGCTCAAGTCGCCCTTGGCGATGCGTTCTGCGGCTGCCAGGGTTTCGCGCAGCGGGGCGATGATCTGTTGCGTCATGACCCACGCGGCGAGCAAACCAAGCAGCATGGCCAGTGTGGCCACGCTGCTCAGTGTGGTACGTGAAGCGCCAGCCTCTGTGTCGCGTTGCTGACTTTGCAGGGCAAGCAGTTCGGCGACACTGCTCAGCATCTTGTCACCCAGGTCTTCGAGCGTCTCCTGAGCGGCTTCCACTTTGACCTGAATGTCCTTGAACTGCGTGAGCTGGGCACGATAGCGCTCCAGGGCCTCTTTGGCTGATTGCAGGCCTTTCAGGCTGGTGTCGGCCTGATCCTGGCCAATCTGCTGCACCTCTTTCAATGATTCGTCGATAGCCGCGATAGCCGCTGTTTCGTAGGCCTCGTGCGCAGTGAAGGTGTAGGCCTGCACCTGAAAGCGAGCATTCTGAATCTGCTGCTTGAGTTGCGAGATGTTAGTGAACTCTTCCAGCCGTTCGCCATTGTCCTGTTCCTGGCTAACCGCTTTGAGTACTTCACTCTCGACCAGCGCAACGGCCTGCACCGCTTGTTCCGATTGTTGCTCAAGCTGGGTTCGGGACAGGTCTCGCCGTTGGTTCTCTTCACTGAGCGTCGTGAAGGTGTGTTCCATGTCGGCGACGATTTTGCTTTGCCCGGCCAGTAGGTTAACGCTGGTGCTGTCGTCGGTCTCTTTACGCAAGGTGGTCAGATGGCTCTCTAGCCCATTGAGCTGATTGACCACTTTGTTCGCGTTTTCAGAGCTGTTTTTCTGGCGATAGATGATGCGGTCAGTCCGCAAATCCTTGGTCATGTTGCTCAGCAGCCCGATGGACGTCAGGGACTCCGAGCGCTCAATCATGGTGTCCAGGCCATGCCAGCCCGTCAGGGTAATCGCCATCGTGAGCATCAGTACCAGGCCGAAACCCAGTGATAACTTGAGTTTTACGCTGGCATTGCCAAGTGTGTGATTGATCCATCGAAACATCGGAAAGCTCCTGCAAATGTGCGAAACAGGTAGGGCCTGGCGAGCCAGGGCCTACGTTGTCAGCGCATCGGCTGGAGGAAGAAGAGCGCGACCTGAACAGGTCGTAGGGGGATTCTGAGTGAAGTGTGTGAATGGAGTTACGCGCCATTTCCGGACACGGCGCGGTCTGTTTGTGGGAGCGGTGCTTGCCCGCGATAAGATCAACTCGATTCTGCAGGTCAATCACCTAAAACTTATCGCGGGCAAGCACCGCTCCCACATAAAAGCCTATAGGCATTAAACCTTGAACTTGCTCACCATCACTTGCAGGTGATTCCCCAGTCGCGCCAGTTCAACACTGGACGCTGCGGTCTCTTCGCTGGCTGCCGAGGTCTGCTCAGAGACGTCGCGCACGTTAAGGATGCTGCGGTTGATCTCTTCGGCGGTGGCGCTCTGTTCTTCTGCCGCGGCGGCAATTTGCTGGTTCATCGCCTGGATCGCCGAAACGGTTTTGGTGATGTTTTCCAGTGAGCTACCGGCACGGCGAGTCAGCTCCACGCTACTGACGGTCAGTTCGCGGCTGTTATCCATGATCGTGGCCACTTGTTGAGTGCCGCTCTGCAGACCTGCAATCAGTTGTTCGATCTCTTCAGTGGACTTTTGAGTGCGCTGGGCAAGGCTGCGCACTTCGTCAGCGACCACCGCGAAACCACGTCCGGCTTCGCCCGCACGTGCGGCTTCGATCGCGGCGTTGAGGGCAAGCAGGTTGGTTTGTTGTGCAACCGACTTGATCACGTCCAGCACGCTGCCAATCTTGTCGCTTTCGCGCTTGAGTTCGTTCATCGCTTCGGTGGAGTTGCCCACTTCCGAGGCAAGACGCTCGATCTGAGTAATCGCTTCGTTAACCACTCGATCACCTTCGCGAGCCTGCTGATCGGCTGCGACGGCCGCTTCAGACGCCTCCTCGGCGTTACGTGCGACTTCCTGCACAGTGGCGGTCATTTCGTGCATTGCGGTGGCCACTTGATCGGTTTCGACCTTCTGGCTGTTGACCCCGGCGCTGGTTTGCTCTGTCACCGCAGACAACTCTTCTGCCGCGCTGGCGATTTGTGTCACTCCGTCACGAATGCCGCTGATCAACTGGCGCAGATTGACGGTCATGCGTTGAATGCTGTTCTGCAACTGACCCATCTCGTCACGGCGATCGACGATCAGATCATGGCTCAGGTCGCCGTTGGCAACGCGCTCGACAATGTTCAGGGTTTGCAGCAATGGAACGACGATCTGACGGGTGATGATCCAGGCCGCGATCGCGCCGAACAGCAGGGCCAGGACGGTGACCAGCGTCAGGGTCGATTTGGCTTTTGAACTCTCCGCTTCGCGCTTCAGGTACTGGTCACCGTTAAGTTTTGCGCTCAGGTCGAGCAGGTCCGTACCTTCTTTGGTCATGGTTGCCAGCGCTTCTTTACTGGCGGCCTGTGCGTCGCGGTATTGATCCACCGCTGACTGATAGGCTTTCAAACCGGCTGTGGCGCCCTGCAGGCCCGACAAGTAGGTCGACGGGATGCTGCCTGCCAGCGTATTGATACCGACCAGCGCTTCATCGATGGCGGCTCTGGCGTTCTTTTCGAACTCCGGTTTACCGCTGTAGGTGTAGCCCCGGACCTGAAAGCGGGCTTGCTGGATCAGTTTGCTGACGCCGACGGCATCGTTGAACTGCACAATGCTGTCGCCCTGCAGCAAAGCTGCTTCGATTTTGTCGATTTCGGCAACAGCTCTGTCGGCGGCATCCCCCATCAAACTCCGGCTGGCTTCACGGGCGGTGATGGCCTTGCTCATTTCGTTGAACGTTTTGCGATAGTCATTGGCCGATTGTTGCTGCTCTTCCAGCCACTGCTGGCTATCGAGGCTGACGACCATGCTGCGCGCTTTCTTGATGCTGGCGTCGACTTTATCGAGGGTGACATTCATGGCTGCAGCAGCTTCAGCGTCGTACTGACGCTCATAGACCAGGCGGCGGATACGCAGCTCCATGGTTTGGTTGGCGACATCCGCGATCGCTCCTAGCTTGTCGCCACGTTCGATCAGTGCTCCGACGCTGAGCCAGCCGGTCACTGTGATCAATGCGGTCAACAGTAAAACCAGGCCGAAACCAAGCCCGAGTTTTAGACGGACGCTCATATTGCCGAGACTTTTGCCGAGCAAACCCATGCGGAACTCCTTGGGATGAACTTGTTATAGGTATTTTCCTACAACATGCATCGGCAGGGAGAAGTCGAACTGAAGGGGGCGTCGTGTCTCAGTAAACGCTGAATCTGTAGGAGCTGTCGAAAGGCTGCGATCACGGTGTATCAGGTCGATTGCTTTCGCAGCCTTCGGCAGCTCTTACAGGCTCCACGTTGCTGTCGGTCAGAACAATCGGGCCAACAGCGCGGTCACCGCTGTCTCAACCCGCAGGATGCGCTCACCAAGTTGCACCGGTTGCAGGCCTGCTTTGCTGAGCAGGTCGACTTCATAGGGGATCCATCCGCCCTCGGGGCCGATGGCCAGGGTGACTTGCCCGGTAACGGCGCGTGGGCACGCGGCGAAGTTGCCGGGATGTCCGACCAGACCCAGAGTCCCCTGGGCCAATTGCGGCAGGCGATCCTCGACAAACGGCTTGAAGCGTTTTTCGATAATGATCTCTGGCAACACACTGTCGCGTGCTTGTTCAAGGCCGAGAATCAGTTGCTCGCGAATGGCTTGGGGCTCAAGGAATGGCGTCTGCCAGAAGCTTTTTTCCACACGATAACTGTTGAGCAGAATGACCTTGGGCACACCCATGGTCGCAACCGTCTGAAACACCCGACGCAGCATTTTCGGGCGGGGCAGGGCCAGTAACAGGGTCAAGGGGAGTTTGGCGGGCGGGGCGCTGTCGAGGTTAACGCGCAACTCGGCTTCATGTGCTTCGAGTCGCAGCAGTTCAGCGCTGCCCAGCAGGCCGTCGATACGGCCTACGCGCAAGGTGTCGCCGACTTCTGCGCGATGCACCTCTTGCATGTGCTTGAGGCGCCGGTCGCGCAGTACGACCCGGTCAGCCGCTACGAAATCGGCGTCTTCGAGAAGCAGCAGATTCACGGCTGAGTCGCGGGCGGCTGGTCTTGTTTGTCTTCTTCGGGCTGGTCATCGGCATGATCACCGCGCTTGGTGATCAGCGAACTGCACAATACCCCGATCTCGAACAACAACCACATCGGCACAGCCAGCAGTGTCTGGGAGAAGATGTCCGGCGGGGTCAGGATCATGCCGACCACGAAGCAGCCAATGATGACGTAAGGGCGAATCTTCTTCAGATACTTCACATCGACGATGCCGATCCAGACCAGCAGCACGACGGCTACCGGGATCTCGAACGCCACGCCAAAGGCGAAGAACAGGGTCATGACGAAGTCCAGATAGCTGGCGATGTCCGTCATCATCGAAACGCCTTCAGGCGTCACGCTGGCGAAGAAGTGGAAAATCAGCGGGAAAACCAGGTAGTAAGCGAACGCCATGCCCGAATAGAACAGGATGATGCTCGACACCAGCAACGGCACCGCGACGCGCTTCTCATGCTTGTACAGGCCCGGTGCGATGAAGCCCCAGATCTGGTGCAGGATCACCGGCATGGCCAGGAACAGCGCCACCATCATGGTCAGCTTGAACGGCGTGATGAACGGTGACGCCACGTCGGTGGCAATCATCGTCGCGCCTTCGGGCAGGAACACCCGAAGCGGTGCCGAAACGAAGGTGTAGATCTTCTGGGTGAAGTAAAACAGGCAGCCAAAGATCACGAAGATCGCCAGGACGCATTTCAGCAGGCGCGAACGGAGTTCTGTGAGGTGCGAGACCAGCGGCATTTGCTGGTCGTTTTCCGGAATATCGCTCATGGGGCTCGCGGTGGCAGTGACGAATCGTTGGCGGAAGATGCGTTGGGTAATGGCGCTGCTGGCGACACGTGCGCAGGTTCAGTCTCGACATGGGGCGTCGGTTCAGCAGCGGGCGTAGTGTCCGCCGGAGCGGCCGGCCCCAGATCAGTGGCAGGTGTCACGGACGGCGTGTTCGGGATGGTCGAAACCACCGGTTCAGCGGGCGCCTGCTCAGTTGCAGGAGCCGGATTGGCCGGGGGCTGCTGCGGCGACATGATCTTGCGCGCTTCTTCTTCCAGCGACAGGATGTGCTCGTTATGCAGTTGCCGACGGATTTCATCGGCGCCTATTTCGCGTTCAACTTCCTGTTTGATCGCATTGAAACTGCGCTTGAGCCGACCGATCCAGAGGCCGGCAGTACGCGCAGCACCCGGCAGACGCTCGGGGCCAAGCACCAACAGGGCGACGAGACCGACCAGCAGCAGTTCAGAGAAGCTGATACCAAACATTCAATACGACCTAGTCTTTGCGGATTGGCTCTTCGACTTTATGCGCTTGCGCGTCGATGGTGTGCGGCTGGTTCAGGGGCGAACCCTGTGGCGCAGCTTGCGGCGGTTGCTGCGGCTGAACAGGTGGTTGCTCGGCAGGCTTTTCATCGTCGTTCATGGCTTTGCGAAAGCCCTTGATCGACTCACCGACATCGCTGCCCAGACCCTTGAGCTTTTTGGTGCCGAATACCAGTACCACGACAACCAGGATGACGATCCAGTGTTTCCAGTCAAAAATACCCATGAAGCAATCCTCGTAGAAATTTCAAGCTCGAAAAGTGAAAGTCAGTCAGCGGTGCGTGCGGCTTTTTCCGCATGCCCGGACAAGCCGAAACGACGGTCCAGTTCATCGAGCACTGCCTGTGGATGCTGACCGAGTGATGCAAGCATCACCATGCTGTGGAACCAGAGGTCAGCGGTTTCGTAGATGACATCGCTGCAATCGCCGCTGACAGCGGCATCCTTGGCTGCAATGATGGTTTCGACCGACTCTTCGCCGACCTTCTCCAGAATCTTGTTCAATCCCTTGTGATACAGGCTGGCGACATAAGAACTGTCGGCAGCGGCACCTTTGCGCGACTCCAGCACTTCGGCCAGGCGGGTCAAGGTATCAGTCATGTTTCAGTGTCCTGCGTGATAAATAGCTTCAGGATCTTTCAGAACCGGTTCAACGGTCTTCCAGGTGGCGTCTTCATAGACGCGGTAGAAGCAGCTTTCGCGCCCGGTATGGCAAGCGATGCCGCCGATCTGCTCGACCATCAGGATGATCACATCGGCGTCGCAGTCCAGACGCAGCTCATGCAGCTTCTGCACATGGCCCGATTCTTCGCCTTTGCGCCAGAGTTTGCCACGCGAACGCGACCAATAGATTGCACGATTCTCTGCGGCAGTCAGGCTGAGGGCCTCGCGGTTCATCCACGCCATCATCAGAACGCGTCCGGTCTTGTGATCCTGAGCAATGGCAGGCACCAGACCGTCGCTGTCCCACTTGATTTCGTCCAGCCAGTCTTTCATATCTACTCCGGCAGCCGGGCTTCAGGCCTCGGCGGATTCAACAGTGTGCCAGCGGTCAGCGCTGCTGGCTATCGGCGGATGACCAGATACAGGCCAGCCACCAGCATGATCCAGGCGGGCCAGGCGATCGGCGCCACCAGTGCAGTGCCTTCAGCGAACAGCGTCGAGGCCATTACCGCACCGCCGCCCAGCAACACTGAACCCAGCAAGCGCAACGCCCAGCCATCACCGCGCTCGCGCCAGGGCGGCGGCGGATCGGCCTTGTGCGGTTGCGACATGCGCTCCAGCAGGTCACGTGTCATGTTGGCCAGGTGAGGTATTTGCTCGACCTGAGACTGCAGATTGCCGAACAACGTTTTCGGGCTGACGCGTTCACGCATCCAGCGCTCCAGAAACGGCTGTGCGGTGCTCCACAGATCCAGATCGGGATACAACTGACGGCCAAGCCCCTCGATGTTCAACAGGGTCTTCTGCAGCAGAACGAGCTGCGGCTGGACTTCCATGTTAAAGCGCCGGGCAGTCTGGAACAGGCGCATCAGTACCTGGCCGAAGGAAATATCCTTGAGCGGCTTCTCGAAAATCGGCTCGCATACGGTGCGAATCGCAGCTTCAAACTCATTGAGTTTGGTTTCCGCAGGCACCCAGCCCGAATCAATGTGCAACTGCGCAACGCGACGATAATCACGTTTAAAAAAGGCAAACAGGTTACGAGCCAGATAATCCTGATCTTCCGGCGTCAGGCTGCCGACGATCCCGCAGTCGATGGCAATGTACTGCGGGCTCCACGGGTTGACCGTGCTGACGAAAATATTGCCGGGGTGCATGTCGGCATGGAAGAAACTATCGCGGAATACCTGGGTGAAAAAAATCTCCACGCCACGCTCGGCCAGTAATTTCATGTCGGTGCGCTGGTCAGCCAGGGTGGCCAAATCGTTGACCTGAATCCCGTAGATGCGCTCCATGACCAGCACTTTCGGGCGGCACCAGTCCCAGTACACCTGAGGCACGTAAAGCAGTTCCGAGCCTTCGAAGTTACGACGCAACTGGCTTGAGTTGGCCGCCTCGCGGAGCAAATCCAGCTCGTCGTAAATGGTCTTCTCGTAGTCGGCAACCACGTCGACCGGGTGCAGCAGACGGGCGTCAGCGGACATGCGCTCAGCGGTACGGGCCAGAATGAACAGCCAGGCGAGGTCCTGGCCGATGACCGGCTTGAGGCCCGGACGCACAACTTTTACTACCACTTCCTCGCCACTTTTCAGTTGCGCCGCGTGGACCTGCGCCACCGAAGCTGAGGCCAGCGGTGTTACGTCAAAACGACTGAACACCTCACTGATTTTCGCACCCAGTTGTTCCTCGATCAGTTTGATCGCCACTTGTGGGTCGAACGGCGGAACGCGATCCTGCAGCAGCATCAGTTCGTCGGCGATGTCCTCGGGCAGAAGATCGCGACGGGTAGACAGTATTTGCCCGAACTTGATGAAGATGGGACCAAGATCCTGCAGCGCCAGACGCAGGCGCGCCCCTCTAGGCAACTCGGCGTTATTGCGCGGCAGCAAGCGCCACGGCATGACAAAACGCGTGGCTTTCATCCACCAAGGCAGCGGCAGAGCGAACAGCAAGTCATCGAGACGGTAGCGGATCACGACACGCTGGATACGAAACAAACGGCGGACGGCAAGCAGCTTCATGCGTTATCGCTGGAGTCAGAGGATTGGGCGAGACGCTCAAAGCGCGCCTCAAGGCGTTCCAGATCAAGTTTGATCCGGTCTAGTTCGGCAAAACGTGCTTCGGCTTCGTGTTTCCCCACCAGGGTGCGCGACTCTTCGTTCAAATAGTCCGCAAGGCTCTGGCTGAGGTTGGTGAAGCTGTCTTTGCTCCAGCGTGCGCGGCTGCGCAGGTGATCACCCAGCAACGTAGTGGCTACCGGGCCGAGCCAGCGGGACAGCTCGTATTCCCAGTCCAGTTCGAGATCCTGAAGGATTCCGACCAGTTCCAGCAGCACACCACTGTCGCCGTCCAGTTCGACATCGGGACCATGCAGCACCGCGCTCTTGTCCTGGCTCACAGCCAGCCTCAGCAGGCTGGCCGCAGGCGCGCGCAGTGTGCAATCGGCCTCGACCTCCCAGTGAGAGGCCAGCAGCAGGCCTTCATCGCTGGGCATGATGAACAGCGTCAGCGACGGGTTACGGCAATCCACCGCAATCACTTTGCCCGACAGACGCTCAAGGCGTGGCAATGCGGTGCTGTCCAGACGCAACACGCGGTTGATGCCGTGCTCGACGCTGGCGAGCAAGCCGCTGAGCAACATCAGGGTTTGATGCCGCGATGCAGTGCCACGACGCCTGCGGTCATGTTGTGATAGGTCACACGGTCAAAACCGGCTTCGACCATCATCGACTTCAGGGTTTCCTGATTCGGGTGCATGCGGATCGATTCAGCCAGATAGCGATAGCTTTCCGAGTCATTGGTGACCAGCTTGCCCATCAACGGCATGAACGCGAAGGAGTAGGCGTCATAAGCCTTGGACATCAGCTTGTTGGTCGGCTTGGAGAATTCGAGCACCAGCAGGCGACCGCCTGGCTTGAGTACACGCAGCATCGAGCGCAGCGCATCTTCCTTGTGGGTCACGTTACGCAGGCCGAAAGCGATGGTCACGCAGTCAAAATGGTTGTCAGGGAACGGCAGTTTTTCAGCGTCGGCCTGAACGAATTTGACGTTGCCTGCCACGCCCAGGTCCAGTAGACGGTCGCGACCGACCTTGAGCATGGACGCGTTGATGTCAGCCAGCACCACTTCGCCGGTTGGGCCGACCAAGTGAGAAAACTTCCTGGTCAGGTCGCCTGTACCGCCCGCGATATCCAGCACGCGATTGCCGGTACGAACGCCGGAGAGTTCGATTGCGAAGCGCTTCCAGAGGCGATGCATGCCGCCGGACAGCAGGTCGTTCATCAGGTCGTACTTGGCTGCGACGGAGTGGAACACCTCCGCAACTTTCTCGGCCTTCTGGCTTTCCGGCACGTTTTTGTAGCCGAAGTGAGTAGTAGGTTCGGCATCGCTGCCTTTGCGCGGATCATTCATATCGCGTTCACCGGAATAAAGTGTTGCCATTCTAATCGTCGTGGCTGGCTTTGTCTTGACAAGGCTCACCGCCAACAGTTTCTTCATCCGGGGTGGCTGGTATAGTTGCCCCACGATTGACCTTGCGCTGGAGGAGCCCCTGGATGGCCAAAATTACTGTTGAACGCCCGCATTCGCTGGGTAAGGAAAAGGCTCGCGAGAAGGCCGAGTTGCTGGTCCAGAAGCTGGCCGACAAATACGGTATCGAACACGAATGGAACGGCGACGTCGTCAAGCTGGAGGGCAAGGGCGCCAAAGGTACTGTTGATGTCGAGGACGCGCTGGTGCGCGTTAACCTGGAGCTGAATTTTTTCCTGTCAGCCATGAGCGGGCAGATTCAGGCAGAGGTCGAGCGGCAACTGGATAAAGCGCTGGTTGCTTGAGTCATACCACCGATTAAACAAAAGACGCAGATCTCGTGGGAGCGAATTCATTCGCGAAAGCAGTATTTCAGTCGATGAAGATGCATTGGATGTACTGGCCTCTTCGCGAATGAATTCGCTCCCACAGGGGCAAACTCAGCCAATTCCTACTCCCCGTTCCTACACCCCTTCAACATCACCCAAACCTAGGGTGAGCATTCTAATTTTTCCGGCTAATTTCGTGTCCATGCCCCGTTGTCCCTGGGGGCGATCCTCAAACATTCGAGCGTGAGGTTCATCATGGCCAAAGTTACGTTGAAGAAAAAAGTCAAAGACGTAGAAACCAAGTCGGTCTCCGACGTCCGCCTTTATGCCCGCAAGGTCTGGCTTGCGGGGCTGGGCGCCTACTCCTGGGCGGGTCAGGAAGGCGCTGAGTACTTCAAGGAGCTGGTCAAAGTTGGCGAGCAAACCGAGAAGAAAGCCAAGCAGGTGATCGACGACAAGGTTGATGCTGCCAACAGCGAGATCGATTCCGCTAAAAGCGAGCTGACATCGGTCAAGGGGCGAGTCGAGTTGCAGCTCGATAAAATCGAAAGCGCATTCGATCGGCGGGTCGCCAGCGCCTTGAATCGCATAGGCATACCGTCTAAACATGATGTGGACACACTCTCTGCTAAGCTCGATGAGCTGACGGCATTGCTTGAACGTGTCGCGCGTAAACAATAAGGAGAGCAGGATGGCTGGCAAGAAAAAAATCGAGAAAGAAGGCAGCTCCTGGATTGGCGAGGTCGAGAAGTACTCCCGCCAAATCTGGCTGGCTGGTTTAGGCGCTTACTCCAAGATCAGTAATGACGGCAGTAAGCTTTTTGAAACGCTGGTTAAAGATGGCGAAAAAGCTGAAAAACAGACCAAGGTCGAAGTCGAGAAACAAGTCGATTCGGCCAAGGACTCTGCCAAGGCTGCGAAGTCCCGCGTGGGTGATGTCAAAGACCTCGCCTTGGGCAAATGGAGTGAGCTGGAAGGGGCTTTCGACAAGCGTCTGAACAGCGCCATTTCGCGCCTCGGCGTACCGAGCCGCAACGAAGTCAAAGCGTTGCACAGCAAGGTTGATCTGCTGACCAAGCAGATCGAGAAGCTGACAGGTGCGTCGGTAACTCCTGTTTCAAAAGCGCCTGTTTCCAGAGCATCGACCACCAAGGCAGCGGCTTCGAAGCCTGCCCCTAAAACCACCGCCAAACCGCTGGTAAAAGCAGCTGCGAAACCAGTCGCCAAGGCCGCCGATAAAGTTGCCGCGAAAACCGCAGCAGCCAAACCGGCAGTCAAGGCCGCGGCAGCCAAACCCGTTGCTGCGGCGAACAAGGCCGCTACTAAAACAGCGACCAAAGCCAAATCTGTAGCAGCCAGCAAACCGGCTGCGGCGAAGAAACCGGCCGCTGCCAGGAAACCTGCGGCACCGAAAGCGGCACCGAAGGCAGCCGCCAAACCGGCTCCGAAACCCGCTGCCACACCAGCAGCAACACCTGCACCCGCTGCGACCAATACCGCCGCAGCACCGGCATCGACCGCACCGTCGACACCGGCCGGCCAGTCCTGATTCAAGGGCTGTAATGCAAAAGCCCGACCTGCGAAAAGCAGGTCGGGCTTTTTTATGCCCCCGGTCCGAGGCGAACACAGATTCTGTAGGAGCGAGCTTGCTCGCGATGGCGGTCTGTCAGTCGATGAATATATCGACTGTGTTGGCGCTATCGCGAGCAAGCTCGCTCCTACAGAAAATGCATTTCAATTCTCCAGATAATGCATCGCCAATTGCTGCGCCGCATGCCGTGAACCCTGCGTCAGGTGTGGCGCGACAAGCATCATGATCTGGTAGACCACCACCCGCACTTCAGCTTCGCGACCCAGAATCCGTTGGTAGTCCAGCGAGAACAGAAGGGTCATGGTGATTTGCTCCACCAGTTGCCCCAGGGCCTGGGTATCGCTGACGACCTGGCCCTCAGCCTTCAGGCGAGCCAGCAACGACGCCAGTGTGCGCTTGAGGCTATTGAGCAGGTTGCGAATACCGCGAGCCAGTTTGGGTAATCGCCCCGCCAGGTTGGACAAGTCCTGAAACAGGAAGCGGTAAGCCGCCAACCGCTCAACGATCAGGTGCAGGAACAACCAGTAATCCTCGGCGGCCAGTTGTGCATCTTCGGGTGGGTTCAACAGTGGCGAAAGCTCTGCCTGGAAACGCTCGAACAGGCCGAGCACCAACGGCTCCTTGCCGTGAAAGTGGTAGTAAAGATTGCCGGGGCTGATCCCTAGTTCGTTGGCAATTTCCAGCGTGGAAACATTAGGCTCACCCTGCTGATTGAACAACGTCAGGGCACATTCAAGGATTCGGTCGCGGGTTTTCATCCGGTCTTCTTGTTGGCAGATGATTTCGAAGGGAAATGTATACACCTGTAGGAGCTGCCGAAGGCTGCGAATCGGGCATTCATGACACACCGCTTTCGCAGCCTTCGGCAGCTCCTACAAGGGATTAGTGTCGGGCACTTTACCGAACATGCACATAAGTCCCCGGTGCAGCCTCCATGGGCGTGTAAGTAGCGTTGCCCAACGCCATCTGGGTCTCGCGCTGGGTGCCTGAGCGGGCCTGTATCCATTCCAGCCAGGTTGGCCACCAGCTACCCTCATGGTTTTTCGCGTCGTAATACCATGCCCGTGGATCACTGCTGAGTTTGCCGTTCTCGACGTAGTTGGCTTTGGGGTTGCCCGGCGGGTTGAGAATGCTCTGCACGTGACCACTGTTGGAGAGCAGAAAGCGTCGGTCGCCGCCCAGCAGCAGGGTCGAGCGATAGACCGCATCCCAAGGGGTGATGTGGTCGTTGATGCCCGCGACGTTGAAGCTGTCCACGGTTACCTTCTGCAGATCAATAGGCGTGCCACAAACTTCCAGCCCGCCAGGGTGAGTCAGCGGGTTGTGCTTGAAGAAGTCCAGCAGGTCGCCGTGCAACGCAGCAGGCAAGCGAGTGCTGTCGTTGTTCCAGTACAGAATGTCGAAAGCGGGCGGTGCCTTGCCCAGCAGATAGTTGTTGATCCAGTAACTCCAGATCAGATCGTTCGGGCGCATCCAGGCGAAGATTTTCGCCATGTCCCGGCCGTCCAGCACACCTTGTTGATAGGAGCGCCGCTTGGCCGCCTCCAGGGTCGTTTCATCGATGAATAACGTCGCGGCACTTTCGATCTGACTGTCCAGCAGGCTGACCATGTAGGTGGCGCTGGCGACCTTGCGCAACTGGCGTTTGGCTTGCAAATGTCCTTGCAGCGCAGCAATCGTGAGCCCGCCAGCACAGGCACCGACCAGATTCACTTCTTTTGCGCCGGTGATGGCCCGGCACACGGCCATTGCTTCCTCTGTGGCCTGAACGTAGGTGGAAAGCCCCCACTCTCGATGCCGCACATCCGGGTTACGCCAGCTGATCATGAACGTTTGCAAACCATTTTTGAGGCAATACTGAACGAAGCTGTTGGCCGGGCTCAGATCAAAGATATAGAACTTGTTGATTTGCGGCGGCACGATCAACAGCGGCCTGGCGTACTGTTTTTCGCTCATCGGCTTGTACTGGATCAGCTCCAGCAGTTCGTTGCGAAATACCACCGAACCTTGGGTTGCCGCCACTGTGCGACCCACTTCGAAAGCGTCTTTGGTGGTTTGTCGGGGCAAGCCGTTGTTGTGGAGCAGGTCATCGAACATGTGACCAAGGCCTTTGACCACGCTATTGCCGCCGCTATTGAACAGCTCTTTGACCGCCATCGGGTTGAGCAAGGTGTTGGAGGGGGAGAGAGCATCGTTGAGTAGCGAGAAGATGAAGTGCGCTCGTTCGCGATCATCCTTGGACAGGTCGGTCTCATCAATCCAGTGTCTGACCTGATGCTGCCATGCCAGATAAGTCTGTAGCCCGCGACGATACAGCGGGTTCAGGCTCCAGGTCGGGTCTGTGAAGCGGGTGTCGCGCGCAGGTAACTGATAGGGCGTTTCGCCCAGCAGCATGACTCGGCCGACTTGCTTGCCGAGGGCTAGCGCGTGCCGGGCGCTGCGTAATGGATGCTGCAAGCCTTGGGCGGCGACCTTGCGCAACGTCGAAAACAAATCCTGGCCACGCAGGCCAGTAATCGCGCTTTGTGCATTGATGTAAGTCGCCGGTGTGGTCTCGGCGCCTTTTGTTGATCGTTCTCGCATGGGGGCAACACTCCTTCGTTGTGCCATCGACCGATACATCTGTGCAGACGCGTCCCTTGAGGGCATGCGTCGTTCTGCGCCGTACAACTTCCATTCAAACGGCGCAGTCGGTGAAGCGTTGGTGCAGTTCCGGGAATCCTCGTGTGTCTGTGATGATCAGTGTGCGCTGGGTGTCGGATGCGGATGCATCACGGCGCGCTGACGTTCCTGCTGGAGAAATTTCATGATGATGGGTGCGACTGCTTCGGCGCGGGTGATCAGGAACAAATGACCGTCATCGATTATGTGTAGCTGGGCGTTGGGGATCCGCCAAGCCAGGAGGCGCATATTTATCAGCGGGATCAGCGGATCGTCGTCGCCCGCCAGCACCAGTGTTGGCTGATGAATCTTGTGCAGCCAGTGGATACTGGTCCAGCCCATGCCTGCAAACAGTTGCCAGTAATAGCCCAGCTTGCCGGACGAACGGACCTTCGCGGCATGGTTGGCGGCCAGGTGGGGATCACGCCGGAAAGCACCGCCGTAGATTTCCGGCGCAATACGAATGACGTGAGACGGCTGGATGTAACGCCGGGGACTGGCCATCAACCAGAGCACTCGCGGTTTGCCCGGGACCATCACTGCACCCGCAGCCGTCGCCGCCAGCACCAGCTTTTTGCAACGCTCCGGGTAGTCGTAAGCGAACTGTTGAGCCAGAGCGCCGCCCCATGAAACGCCAATAGCGTTGACCTGACCGTAGTCCAGGTAGTCGAGCATGCGTGCAGCAAGTTTCGCCAGACCGGGAAACCGGTAAGGACGGCTGGGCGTCGAAGAGCCGCCGACACCGGGCACATCAAAGGCGATGATTTCCAGGTCCGGGTCCAGCGCGTCAACGAAAGGGAACACCAACTCCAGGTTGGCGCCTATACCGTTGAAGATCAGCAGTGGAGTCAGGTGACTCTTGCCGGGGCGTACAGCAGTCCGGATGCTGTGGCCATCCAGATCAATGGTGCGAAAAATAAACGGTTGCGGCATGCGCGAAGCCCTGTGGGTTAAACCGCTGGGAAAGCTGTCCTGCGCTTTGACCAGATCGCCCGAGGCCGGGCGCCGATGTGGAATGTCAGTGATTACTGTAGGAGCTGCCGAAGGCTGCGAAAGGGACTGAAAATGCTTCGCAGCCTTCGGCAGCTCCTACAGGTTTTCTGTCTGCCGCGAGATAGCTCCTTCCTTTGTAACGGCCATCGGCAGCCATTCCTGACTCCCACCCGTCGCATCAGCCCTTAGCGCTCATGCACATAGGTCCCCGGTGAAGCTTCCCCGGCCGGGAAAGCCTTGCTGCCCAGAATCGCCGGGGATTTTCTGAGTTTGCCGGAGCGTTCGCTCAGCCAGTTCTGCCAGTGCAGCCACCAGGAATCGGTGTGCTTGGTGCCGTTTTCCTGCCAGACCTTCGGATCGACCGGCAACTCGCTGTTGGTCATGTAGCGGGCCTTGGGGTTGCCGGGCGGGTTGAGAATGCTCTGGATATGGCCACTGCTGGACAGCACAAATTCAGTCTTTCCGCCGAACAGTCGTGCTGATTTGTAGCAGGAGCCCCACGGCGTGATGTGATCGTTGGTGCCCGCCAGACAAAAAACATCGCTGGTGACCTGTTTAAGGTCGATAGGCGTACCGCACACTTCAAGCGCATTGGGGCGGATCAGCGGATTGTTCTTGAACATCTCGATCAAGTCACCGTGGAAGGCGGCGGGCAGGCGCGTGGTGTCGTTGTTCCAGAACAGGATGTCGAACACCGGTGGCTCGTTGCCGAGTAGGTAGTTGTTGACCCAGTAGTTCCAGATCAGGTCGTTGGGGCGCATCCAGGCAAATACCTTGGCCATGTCGCTGCCTTCGAGTACACCCGCCTGATACGAGTGGCGCTTGGCCGATTCCAGCGTTTGCTCATCGACGAACAACGCGACGTCGGTGTCCAGCGTGGTATCGAGCACGCTGACCAGCAACGTCAGCGCATTGACCTTCTGATCGCCCAATGCGGCGTAATGACCGAGCAGCGCAGTGCAGGTAATGCCGCCTGAGCAAGCGCCGAGCATGTTGACGTCTTTGCTGCCGGTGATGGCCGTGACCACATCGACGGCCTCCTTCAGCGCATCGATGTACGTCGACAAGCCCCATTCACGCTGAGCCTTGGTCGGGTTACGCCAGCTGATAATGAACGTCTGCACGTTACTGCGCAGACAAAAACGCGCCAGGCTTTTTTCCGGGCTCAAGTCGAACACATAGAATTTATT
The DNA here is from genome assembly GCF_900602065.1 of Pseudomonas viridiflava. Lineage (GTDB taxonomy): Bacteria > Pseudomonadota > Gammaproteobacteria > Pseudomonadales > Pseudomonadaceae > Aquipseudomonas. Next base: position 209,733 of record NZ_UWFN01000181.1, read on the forward strand.
GATTTGCGGCGGCACTACCAGCAGGGGGCGTTCATGCACTTGCTCGGTGATGGGCTTGTACTGAATCAGCTCCAGCACGTCGTTGCGAAATACTACCGAGCCTTCGCTGGTGCCCAGGCTCTTGCCGACTTCGAAGGCGTCCATGTTGACCTGGCTGGGCATGCCGCCGTTGTGTACCAGATCCTTGGCCAGGTGAGAAAGACCGTCGAGAACGCTTTTGCCGCCGGTTTCGAAGAAGCGTTTGATTGCTGCCGGATTGGCCGCGGTATTGGTGGGCGACATGGCTTCGGTCATCAGATTGATCACGAAGTGCCCGCGACTGATTTCCTGAGGGGAAAGATTGCTGTCGCCGATCCAGTCATGCAGTTCTTTGCGCCAGGCCAGATAGGTCTGCAAGTAACGGCGGTAAACCGGGTTCTGACTCCAGGCCGGATCGTTGAAGCGTCTGTCTTCCGGAGCAGGCTGCAGGGCTGATTTACCCAGAAGCACGTTCTTGAGTTCGACGCTCAAGTGCGCGATGTGTTTGGCGCTATGAAAGGGTTGTTTCAACGCCTGGCGCAGAACCATGCGGGCGGTGGTCAGCAAATCCTTGCGCCGCAGGCCAACCACCGGATTCAAACCCAGTGTGTGTTCCGAGGCTTGTTGCTGCAGCTCATCGTTGTTTCTGCTACTCATTCACGACGCTCCATTGTCCTGAGGTGAGTACCGCTTCCCTGTGAATCAGTGGACACAGGCAGATGCCGGTACTACTGCTCGGGTGACCGATGATGGCTAAACCGCTTATCCCTTAAGAGGTGGCCGTCGCGGTGGACGCGTGAAGAGTTGCGCTCCTTGCGACGACTTCTTGCAAACCTTTCAACTGCATTCGAGGGTGCAGGGAACTTGCCAAAACCATTGGTTACGCGAGATTGCGAAAAATCGCAAGCAGCACCCGTCATTGGCCGCTGCGCGGCACATTCAAGCAAAAGGAATTAGAAAGTGCGTCCTAAAACGCCGGGCGGCTCTGGGCCGAGGGTTAGAGCATCAGCCGAATGACTTGCTCGGAAGGGTCGCGGGATTTGCCTGCGTTTTTCAGCTCAAGCAAATAGTCGCTCCACAGGTCTTCCTGGCGTTGCGCCAGTTCGTAGAGGTATTCCCAAGTGAACAATCCGCTGTCATGACCGTCGTCGAAGGTCAATTTCAGTGCGTATTGTCCGGCGGGTTCGACTTTGGTCAGGCCAACCCCCAGCTTGCCGAATTGCAGAATCGGCTTGCCATGGCCCTGAACCTCGGCAGACGGCGAATGCACCCGCAGGAATTCTGCAGGCAGGTGATATTCCTCGTTCGGCCCGTACTTGAGAGTCAGGGTTTTCGAGGCTTTATGGAGCTGGATTGCGGTGGGGATTCGGGTCATGTAAAGGCCGTTACGTTCGAACGTATTACCGTGGGAGCGAATTCATTCGCGAAGGCGTCGTGTCAGGCACTGATGATGCAAGATGTGATGGCCCTTTCGCGAATGAATTCGCTCCCACGGGGGGGAGCGTCCGGCGTTAAAGAATATACCGCGACAGATCCTCATCCTTGGCCAGTTCGCCAAGATGACTGTTCACGTATTCTGCATCGATGCGGATCGGCGCTGCATCCGGATCAGTCGCCAGATCACCGGCGCTGAACGACACTTCCTCAAGCAGACGCTCAAGCAAGGTGTGCAAGCGACGCGCACCGATGTTCTCGGTCTTCTCGTTGACCTGCCAGGCAATCTCGGCGAGACGCTTGATGCCGTCGGCTTCGAACGCGATGTTCAAGCCTTCGGTTTTCAGCAGCGCGCAGTATTGCTCGGTCAGGGACGCGTGCGGCTCGCTGAGGATTCGTTCGAAGTCCTGCGGCGACAGCGCCTTGAGTTCCACGCGGATCGGCAGACGGCCTTGCAGCTCTGGCACCAGATCACTCGGCTTGCTCAAGTGGAACGCACCGGAAGCGATGAACAGGATGTGATCGGTTTTGACCATGCCCAGCTTGGTGTTGACCGTGCAGCCTTCGATCAGCGGCAGCAAGTCCCGCTGTACACCTTCGCGGGATACATCGGCACCGCCAACATTGCCGCGTTTGGCAACCTTGTCGATTTCGTCGATGAACACGATACCGTGTTGCTCGACGGCTTCCAGCGCCTTGGCTTTGAGCTCCTCTTCGTTGACGAGGCGACCTGCTTCCTCTTCACGTACCAGCTTGAGCGCTTCCTTGACCTTGAGCTTGCGGCTCTTCTTCTTGCCCTTGCCCATGTTGGCAAACAGGCTTTGCAGCTGGTTGGTCATCTCTTCCATGCCTGGCGGGGCAGAGATATCAACACCAACGGCTTCGCTGACTTCGATCTCGATTTCCTTGTCGTCCAACTGACCTTCACGCAGGCGCTTGCGGAACAACTGACGGGTGTTGGAATCGTTGCTCGGCGCGGCTTCTTCCTGAAAGCCAGTGCGAGCAGGCGGCAGCAGGGCGTCGAGGATGCGGTCTTCAGCCGCGTCTTCGGCGCGGTGGCGAACCTTGATGATTTCCTGTTCGCGCAGCAGCTTGATCGCCGCGTCGGCCAGATCACGAATGATTGACTCAACGTCGCGGCCGACATAACCGACTTCGGTGAATTTGGTCGCTTCGACCTTGATGAACGGCGCGTTGGCCAGCTTGGCCAGACGACGGGCGATCTCGGTTTTACCGACACCGGTCGGGCCGATCATCAGGATGTTCTTGGGGGTAACCTCAACACGCAGCTCTTCAGGCAGTTGCATCCGGCGCCAGCGATTACGCAAGGCGATGGCGACGGCGCGCTTGGCATCGTCCTGGCCGATGATATGGCGGTTCAGTTCGTGGACAATTTCACGGGGAGTCATTGACATGGTATTTGGCGGTCCTCCAGCTGATTCAGGTTCGGCATGGCCGCTGGTTGCAGCGGCCAGGGCGAGGCTTATTCAGCGAGGTCCTGCTCCTCAATGGTGATGTTGTGGTTGGTGAACACGCAGATATCGCCAGCGATATGTAGTGCGGTTTCGGCAATTTCACGCGCCGACAGGTCAGTTTTTTGCAGCAGGGCGCGAGCCGCAGCCTGGGCGAAAGCACCGCCCGAGCCCATGGCAATCAGGCCGTCTTCGGGTTCAACAACGTCGCCGTTGCCGGTGATGATCAACGACGCGTCTTTGTTGGCAACCGCCAGCATGGCCTCCAGACGGCTCAGGGAGCGGTCGGTCCGCCAGTCTTTGGCGAGTTCAACGGCGGCACGCACCAGATGACCTTGGTGCTTTTCGAGTTGCCCTTCGAAGCGTTCGAAAAGAGTGAACGCATCGGCCGTGGCGCCAGCGAAGCCGGCAATCACTTCACCGTGGTACAGACGACGCACTTTCTTGGCGTTGCCTTTCATGACGGTGTTGCCTAGAGAAACCTGGCCGTCGCCAGCCATGACGACTTTGCCGTGGCGGCGCACTGAAACGATGGTGGTCAAGGGAGAGTCTCCACACAGCGGGGCGAAAATGCCCTGGTGAAAACTCATATGGGGGTGTGGGAGGGGATTTCAACCGTGAGGGATGAGTGGCGCCGTCCACTGTAGGCGTGAGCTTGCTCGCGATCGACTGCAAAGCAGTCGTGAAATGGTGAATCCACCATTGTTTGAAGGTCGTGCCGACCTTATCGCGAGCAAGCTCACTCCTACAGGTTGTGTTCTCTCGCAGATTATTTACTACGCTGCTGCAACAACAAGTTACTAAAACCACCGCTTGCCAACTGCTTCTGGGCCACGGTCAGTTGCTCACGATTGCTGAACGGGCCAACCAGCACGCGGTACCAGGTTTCATCTTTGACCGTACCTGACTCAACGGCTGCGCTCTGGCCGAGCAGGATGATCTGCGCGCGCACCTTGTCGGCGTCTTCTTTCTTGCGGAACGAGCCCGCCTGCAGGAAGAACTGCGTGACCGCTGCCGGTTTCGCCACAGGCGGTGCCGGTGGCGGAGTCAGGCCGCTGAGCGCTGCCTGAGCGCGTGCAGTGTCGATCTTCGCGGCTTGCTCAGGTGTCACCGGCGCAACCACCGGTGGCGGGGTTTTCTCCGGCACGGCTTCGTTAGGCACGATGACTTCCGACTCCGGCAATAGCGTGTAGAAGTCGTACTTGGGCTTCACTGGCGCGGTCGGGCTTGGAGGCGTCTTGTTCGCCTCGGCGATTTTTGCTGCCTTGGCATCGGCCCGGACCCGCTTGATGTCATCGCCGCCCGGTTCGAGCTTCATCAGGAAAACGACGAAGGCACCGACGCTGAGACCGATTGCCAGCCACAGCCATCCAGGAATCGGCTTCTTCGCGGGTGCCTGATAACGGCTGGCGCCGCGCTTGGGAGCAGGTTTCTTTTTCGCAGCAGCCAACTTACATGCGCTCCAGAGTTTCCAGACCCAGCAGTTGCAGGCCTTGCTTGAGGGTGCGGCCGGTCAATGCAGCAAGGCGCAAACGGCTCTGCTGTTGTTCGGCATTCTCGGCACCCAGGATCGGGCAGTTCTCGTAGAAGCTGGAGAACAGGCCGGCGAGGTCATAAATGTAAGCGCACAGGACGTGAGGCGTGCCTTTTTCAGCGACGTTGTTGAGGATTTCCCCAAACTGCGCCAGGCGTGCAGCCAGCTCCTGCTCTTGTGGTGCTTCAAGGACGATCTGGCCCTTGGTGGCATCGAACGGCGTACCCAGCTTGCGGAACACGCCTGCAACGCGGGTGTATGCATACAGCAGGTATGGCGCGGTGTTGCCTTCGAAGCTGAGCATCTGATCGAAGTTGAAGCTGTAGTCGCTGGCCCGATGCTTGGACAGGTCGGCGTACTTCACCGCGCTGATGCCTACGGCCTTGGCGATGGTGCGCAGTTCTTCTTCAGGCAGCTCCGGATTCTTTTCCTTCACCAGGGTGTAGGCACGTTCCTTGGCTTCTTCAAGCAGGTCGATCAGTTTGACCGTGCCGCCATCGCGGGTCTTGAACGGACGGCCATCGGCGCCGTTCATGGTGCCGAAGCCCATGTGCTCGAGTTGCATGCCTTCGTGGACGAAGCCTGCACGGCGTGCAACTTCGAAGACTTGCTGGAAGTGCAGCGCCTGACGCTGATCAACGAAATACAAGGCGCGATCGGCTTTGAGCACGTTACTGCGATAACGGATCGCAGCCAGGTCGGTGGTCGCGTACAGATAACCGCCACCGGCCTTTTGCACAATCACTGGCAGCGGGGTGTCGTCGGCTGTTCTGAATTCTTCGAGGAACACGCACTGCGCGCCGTTGCTCTCAACCAGCAGGCCGGTTGCTTTCAGATCGGCAACTACGTTGGCCAGATCATCGTTGTAAGCACTCTCGCCCATCACGTCTGCCGGGGTCAGTTTGACGTTCAGCAGGTCATAGACTTTCTGGCAGTGCGACAGCGAGATGTCTTTGAACTTGGTCCACAGGCTCAGGCATTCAGCGTCACCGGCCTGCAGTTTTACCACCAGCCCACGGGCGCGGTCGGCGAACTCTTCTGATTCGTCGAAGCGTTTTTTCGCTGCACGATAGAAGTCTTCCAGGTCTGACAACTCGTCACTGGTGGCTGGCTGCTCTTGCAGATAAGCCAGCAGCATGCCGAACTGCGTACCCCAGTCGCCCACATGGTTCTGGCGGATAACGGTGTCGCCGAGAAACTCCAGAACGCTGGCAACGCCGTCGCCGATGATCGTCGAGCGCAGGTGACCTACGTGCATTTCCTTGGCGAGGTTCGGAGCCGACAAGTCGACCACGGTACGCTGCGCAGGGCCGGTTTTACGCACCGAGAGCTGGGCGTCGGCCAACGCAGCGTCAAGGCGTGCGGCCAGAGCCTGAGTGTTCTGGAAGAAGTTCAGGAAGCCGGGACCGGCGATTTCAACCTTGCTGATCTGCTCATCGGCAGGCAGCGCGGCGATCAGCTTTTCGGCCAGATCACGGGGCTTCATGCCGGCTGGTTTGGCCAGCATCATGGCGATGTTGCTGGCGAAGTCGCCGTGGGTCTTGTCCTTGGCATTCTCCACCTGAATCACTGGCGACAGGCCTTCTGGCAAGACGCCTTCGGTGACGAGTTGGCTCAGGGCTTGTTGGATCAGCTGGCGAATGGTGTCTTTCATGATGCTCTCTTTCGACCGCAAGCGCGGCAGCGCCTGGATGCGCGGGTGGAAAAACTGGGCATTATCCGTTGCCGGAGCCACCTTGCCAACCGCGTTGGATGTGCGGTTGTAAATTACGGTCTGTTGGAGCGAGGCTTGCCCGCGAAGGCGATATCAAGCTGGCGAAGATTTATTGAATGTGCCGACCCCTTCGCGGGCAAGCCTCGCTCCAACAGAAAAGCATTTCAACCCATCGGGTTAAATTTCTTAACGCCGGTGTCAGGGCTAATACAAATCCACCGGATCCACGTCCAGTGACCATCTGACCTGCCTGCCACTCGGCATTTGCTCAAGGGCCAGCAGCCAGGCGCTGAGCAGTTTGTGCAAAGGCGCGCGAGCATTGGACTGCAGCAGCAACTGGGCTCGATAGCGACCGGCGCGACGTTCCATCGGCGCCGGGACCGGGCCCAGCAGTTCAATACCGCCCAGACTCATGTCGACCAGCAATTGCTCGGCTTCGGCGCAGGCCTCATCAAGAAAACCTTCGGCCTGACCGGGTTTGTGCGCTTCTGCCCGTAACAGAGCCAGGTGCGCAAAAGGCGGCAGGCCCGCAGCGCGACGTTCGCTCAAGGCTTGCTCGGCGAAGGCAAAGTAACCCTGTTCGGTGAGCTGAATCAGAAGCGGATGGTCCGCCAGATGCGTCTGGATGATGACCCGGCCAGGCTCTTCAGCGCGTCCGGCACGGCCTGCGACCTGGACTATCAACTGCGCCATGCGCTCGCTGGCGCGGAAATCCCCGGAAAACAGGCCACCATCTGCATCCAGAATCGACACTAAGGTTACACGCGGGAAATGGTGCCCTTTGGCGAGCATCTGCGTACCGACCAGAATGCACGGCTGCCCACGCTGGATGGTTGCGAACAGTTGATTCATAGCGTCCTTGCGCGAAGTGCTGTCGCGGTCGACCCGCAGTACCGGGTAATCCGGAAACAGAATGGCCAGACGCTCTTCGGCACGTTCGGTGCCTGCGCCAACCGGACGTAAATCCACTTTGCCGCATGACGGGCACTGGCGCGGCACGCGTTCGACATGACCGCAATGGTGGCAGCGCAACTCGCCGGAGCGCTGATGCACGGTCATTCGCGCATCGCAGCGTGGGCAGCCCGACAGCCAGCCGCAGTCGTGACACAGCAGTGTCGGTGCAAAACCTCGACGATTGAGGAAGACCAGTACTTGTTGCCCAGCCTCCAGGGTCTGGCCGATAGCTTGTTGCATCGGTCCGGAAATACCACTGTCCAGCGGCCGGCTTTTCACGTCCAGGCGCATGAATTTCGGTTGCTGCGCGCCACCCGCCCGCTGGTTGAGGCGCAACAGGCCATAACGACCGGTGTAAGCGTTGTGCAGGCTTTCCAGCGAGGGCGTGGCCGAGCCGAGCACGATGGGAATGTTTTCCTGGCGGGCGCGCACCAGTGCCAGATCACGGGCGTGATAGCGCAGGCCTTCCTGCTGTTTATAGGAGCCGTCGTGCTCTTCGTCGATGATGATCAGACCGGGGTTCTTCATCGGTGTGAACAGCGCCGAGCGGGTGCCGATGATAATGTCGGCCTCGCCGTCCCGTGCCGCCAGCCAGGCATCCAGCCGGTCACGGTCATTGACTGCAGAGTGCAGCAAGGCGATGCGTGCGTTGAAACGCTGCTCGAAGCGAGCCAGGGTTTGGGGCCCGAGGTTGATTTCCGGGATCAGCACCAGCGCCTGTTTACCGGCTTCCAGGGTTTCACGGATCAACTGCAAATAGACTTCGGTCTTGCCGCTGCCTGTAACGCCTGCTAGCAGGAATGCGTGAAAACTGTCGAACCCTGCACGAATCGCCTCGCAGGCGGCGCGTTGTTCGGTGTTAAGCGGCAGTTCCGGCTGCGCCAGCCAATGCTCGTGCCGCGCCGACGGTGCATGGCTGCGCACTTCGACCTGCACCAGCTCTTTGGCCAGCAACAGGTTCAGGCTTTCTTTATTAAGCATCAGTTTGCTGAGCACCTGATGGGCAACGCCGTGAGGATGCTGGGCTAGCGTCATCAGGGCTTCACGCTGCTTGGGTGCCCGGGCGATCCGCGGGTCGTCCACGCCGGCATTTGGCGCGACCTGCCAGAATCGATCCTGGCGCGATTCCGCCGGTTCACCCTGGCGCAGCAGTACCGGCAGCGCCCAGCTCAAGGTGTCGCCGAGGCTGTGCTGATAATACTGAGAGGTCCACAGGCACAGTTTGAACAGTGAGGGCGGCAGAGGTGCTTGCTCATCGAGCAGGGCGATGGCGGGCTTGAGTTTGTCTGCGGGCACTTCGCTGTGATCGGCGATCTCGATCAGAATGCCGATCATTTCCCGACGGCCGAAGGGCACTCGCAGGCGCATGCCCGGCTGCAAGGCGCTGCGCAGCACTCCGGCGGGGGCTCGGTAGTCGAACAGACGCCGCAGTGGCGAAGGCAAGGCAAGGCGCAGAATAGCGTCGGGCACGCGGGGTTTCCCTGTTACGGTATGTGACGGATGCGCGATCTTAGCAGACGCAAGCGGACGACCGGCTTAAAGGTTTGCTTGCGCGATTTGCATTGTCTGGTAAGATTCGCGGCCTATTTACGTGCGGTATTCGACAATAGTGTTGGATGGCGGCACGCTAGCCCGAGGAAGTACCGATGAAAGCTGATATCCATCCAGTTTACGAAGCCATTGACGCTACTTGCAGCTGCGGCAATGTCATCAAAACCCGTTCGACTCTCGCCAAGCCTCTGAGCCTGGACGTTTGCAACGAATGCCACCCGTTCTACACCGGCAAGCAGAAGACTCTTGACGTTGGCGGCCGTGTTGACAAGTTCAAGTCGCGCTTCGGTGCGTTCGGCGCGACCAAGCCTGCTGCCAAGTAAGGTCGGTCGTTCTGGAAGGTCCAATGGATTTTTCCAGGCTGCTTAAAAAGGCGTCCCTTGCGGGCGCCTTTTTTGTGGCCGCGATTTGGCTGCCCGTCGCTCAGGCTTTGTGCCCGGCGCCATCTTCGCTCCCTGTTGCGCAGGTCGAGCGGGTGGTTGATGGCGATACCTTGCGCCTGGTCGATGGTCGTAACGTTCGCATGGTTGGCCTTAATACGCCCGAGACTGGCAAGAAAGGCCGCTCTGCCGAGCCTTTTGCCGAAGCTGCCAAGCGCCGTCTGCAAACCCTTGTGGACGAAAGCGACGGCGCGGTGAGTTTGCGTGTGGGTCAGCAGGGCAAGGATCACTATGGTCGTGTGCTTGCCAATGTCTATGATCGCAAAGGCGCGAATCTCGAAGCGCAGCTGTTGAGCGAGGGGCTGGGTTATCTGGTCGCCGTATCGCCTAACGTAGCGCTGGTGGATTGCCAGCAGGCTGCTGAGCGGGCCGCCCGTCAGGCAGGTCTTGGTCTTTGGCGTAACTCGCCGGTGCAACCGGCAAGCCAGATCGATAAAGGCGGTTTTGCGCTGGTCTCCGGGCAAATCGTCGATGTACAGCGTAATGGCGGCGGCATGTGGATTGAATTGCAAGGCTCGCTGGTGCTGCGTATCGCCCCTGATCTGGTCAGCCAGTTCGACCCCAAAAAACTGAATCGTATGAAAGGCCAGCGTATTGAGGCGCGTGGCTGGGTCGTTGACCGATCTCGTCGCGGTGGTCTCAAAGAGGGCCAGGCACGCTGGATGATGCCGATTACCCATCCTGCAATGCTTGATCTGTCAGCCCTCTGATTAGTTGCTGAACCCACTGTAGGAGCGAGCTTGCTCGCGATAGCATTCGGTCAGGCGATAATTTTTCGACTGAACCACTGCTATCGCGGGCAAGCGCGCTCCTACAGAAAAAACATTCCCGATCAGTCAGTTACATGTTGTTGGATGCCCGCCAGATTGTTGGCAAGGCGGTGTGCTAGCGCTTCAAGCTCCTCGCCTCTAAGCGTAAAGTCTTAGTCCTCGCCTATTGACAGTTGTGACTGGCCAGTCTTGTTAGGACTTTGCATCTTGCGTATCCTCGGCGGTCCGTCTGTCCCACAGTAAAAAAAGCGGAATGCCCACATGTCTGATTTGAAAACTGCCGCGCTTGAATATCACGCCAATCCTCGTCCAGGGAAACTGAGCGTAGAACTCACCAAGCCCACCGCAACCGCTCGCGACCTGGCCCTGGCTTACAGCCCTGGTGTCGCGGAGCCTGTGCGTGAAATCGCCCGTGACCCTGAGCTGGCCTACAAGTACACCGGCAAAGGTAACCTGGTAGCAGTTATTTCCGATGGCACCGCAATCCTTGGCCTGGGTGATCTGGGTCCATTGGCTTCCAAGCCAGTGATGGAAGGCAAGGGCGTTCTGTTCAAGCGTTTCGCCGGTATCGACGTATTCGATATCGAAGTTGATTCGGAAAGCCCACAGGCTTTCATCGACACCGTAAAACGCATCTCTATCACTTTCGGCGGTATCAACCTCGAAGATATCAAGGCGCCTGAGTGCTTTGAGATCGAGAAAGCGCTGATCGAACAATGCGACATCCCGGTTTTCCACGATGACCAGCACGGCACTGCGATTGTTACCGCTGCCGGCATGATCAACGCCTTGGAAATCGTCGGCAAAAACCTCGCTGACGCCAAGATCGTCTGCCTGGGCGCTGGCGCTGCGGCCATCTCCTGCATGAAGTTGCTGGTGAGCATGGGCGCTCGCATCGAAAACATCTTCATGATCGACCGTTCCGGCGTGATTCACTCCGGCCGTACCGATCTGAACCAGTACAAGGCTGTGTTCGCTCACGCGACTGAAAAGCGCACCCTGGCTGACGCCCTTGACGGCGCAGACGTGTTCGTTGGCTTGTCCGGCCCGAACCTGCTGAGCGCTGAAGGTCTGAAGTCGATGGCCAAGGATCCGATCGTGTTCGCTTGCTCGAACCCTGATCCAGAAATCGCTCCAGAGCTGGCTCACGCTACCCGTAGCGATGTGATCATGGCGACAGGTCGTTCCGACTACCCGAACCAGGTCAACAACGTGTTGGGCTTCCCGTTCATCTTCCGTGGTGCTCTGGACGTTCGCGCCAAGCGCATCAACGAAGAAATGAAGATCGCCGCGGCCAATGCCCTGCGTGAACTGGCCAAACTGCCAGTGCCTCAGGAAGTGTGCGACGCCTACGGCGGTATCAAGCTGGAATTCGGTCGTGAGTACATCATCCCGAAACCAATGGACTCCCGTCTGCTGGGCTTGATCGCTGATGCTGTTGCCAAGGCAGCCATCGAGAGCGGTGTTGCAACCCTGCCGTATCCAAAGCACTACCCGCTGACCAGCGTTGATGACGTTTTTAACGGCTAATCGCTGATTCAGAAACACAAAAAAACCCTGCAGCGATGCAGGGTTTTTTTGTGGTCGGGATTGGCGATCTATTCCCTGTGGGAGCGGATTCATCCGCGAAAGCGGCGGTACAGGCAACGCATATGCATTGAATGTAAGGCCTCTTCGCGAATGAATTCGCTCCCACCGGGGGAAGGTGTCGTACCCTCAGTTTAGCCAGACACATGACTTGTGGGAGCGGATTCATCCGCGAAGGCGGCGGTACAGCCGACGCCTATGAATGAATTCGCTCCCACCAGGGCTAGAACAAATCGATCGGCGCTGACTCATCCGCTGGCAGCGGGCTGCCCGGTGCCTGGCCGCCCAGTTCGTTGACGCTCGGTGGCGTGTCTTCGCTTTTGAACAGCTCGAAGAACGCGTTAGGCGTACTCGGCGTTGCTGCGCGGCCGCTGATCGGGTCAACACGCAAGCTCAGGATGCCATCCGGCTCAGCCTGCTGATGCGGTGGCTTGTCCTTGAGCGCGGCGCTCATGTAGTTCATCCAGATCGGCAAGGCAACGGTACCGCCAAATTCATGACGGCCCAGGCTTTCGGGTTGGTCGAAGCCTGTCCAGACGGTGGTCACGTAATCGGCGTTGTAACCGGTGAACCAGGCATCTTTGGATTCGTTGGTTGTGCCGGTCTTGCCTGCGATGTCCGGACGGTTCATTGCCAGGGCGCGGCGACCGGTGCCGCGCTTGATGACGTCCTGCAGCATGCTGTTGAGGATGAACGTGGTGCGCCCATCCACAATGCGCGGTGCAATGGCTGGCGCTTGAGGGTCAACGGGTGCGGCGGGTTGCGCCGGGCCCTCTGTAGACGAAGTAATCAACGCCGGGCCATTGGGTACCGCTACCGTGTTGGCGTGTGGAGCAGGCTGGTTGTCGACCGCTGGCACGCTTGGCGGGTTGGCCTCGAACAAGGTCACACCATCGCGGCTTTCAATGTTCTGGATCAGGTAAGAATTAACCTTGTAGCCGCCGTTGGCGAACGCCGACCAGCCTGTGACGATTTCCATCGGCGTCAGGGTTGCTGTGCCCAGTGCAAGCGACAGGTTGCGCGGCAGATCGCTCTTGTTGAAGCCAAAGCGCGTGATGTAGTCGATTGACGTATCGATGCCCAGTTGTTGCAGCAGGCGGATAGACACCAGGTTACGCGACTTGTACAGCGCTTCACGCAGGCGGATCGGGCCGAGGAAGGTGTTTGTGTCGTTCTTCGGACGCCACACCTTATCGAGGTATTCGTCAACGAACACGATTGGCGCGTCGTTCACCAGGCTCGACGCGGTGTAGCCGTTGTCCAGTGCGGCGCTGTACAGGAACGGCTTGAAGCTCGAACCTGGCTGACGCTTGGCTTGCAGGGCGCGGTTGTAGTTGCTCTGCTCGAAGGCGAAGCCACCGACCAGCGCGCGAATCGCACCATTCTGCGGATCAAGGGAAACCAGTGCGCTTTGTGCGGCAGGAATCTGACTGAACTTGAGAGAGCCATTTTCCTGACGTTGCAGGCGAACCAGATCGCCGACATGCGCTACGTCAGCAGGCTGTTTTGGGTTAGCGCCCAGACTGTTGGTATTCAGATACGGACGTGCCCATTTCATGCTTGCCCAATCAACAGTCTCTTCTTTTTCACCCGTACGCGTGAGGACGCGCAGACCGGTCTTGTCGACCTGGGTGACGATGGCTGGCTCCAGGCCACTGATAGGACGTTGTTTAGTCAGCTCTTGCACCCAGCCTTCGCGGGTCATGCCCGGGAAGCGGCTTTCAGGGCCGCGATAGCCGTGGCGCTGGTCATATTCGATCAAGCCTTCCTGGACAGCAGTGTTGGCGTGTTCCTGCAGGTCGCTCGGTACGGTTGTAGTGACGCGGAAGCCTTCTGTATAGGCGTCGCTGCCATAGCGACCGACCATTTCCGCGCGGGCCATTTCGGCAATGTAAGGCGCGTTAACTTCCGGCGTTGGTACGTGATAACTGGCATTAAGCGGTTCAGTGAGGGCGGTCTGATAAGCGTTCTGGTCAATCTTGCCCAGCTTGTACATGCGGCCCAGAATCCAGTCCCGACGCTCTTTGGCGCGAGTTGGATTGGCCAGCGGATTGAAGCGCGAAGGTGCTTTGGGCAGGCCGGCAATCATCGCCATTTGCGCAAGACTTACGTCGCGGATCGATTTGCCGTAATACACTTGCGCCGCCGCTTCGATCCCGTAAGCCCGATTGCCCAGGTAGATCTTGTTGACGTACAGCTCAAGAATTTCGTCTTTGGTCAGTTGGCGCTCAATTTGCAGAGCAAGAAGAATCTCGGTGGTTTTGCGCGAAAAACTGCGCTCACTCGTCAGAAAATAGTTCTTTGCGACCTGCATGGTGATGGTGCTGCCACCCGACTGGATATGGCCACTTTTCACGAGTTGCGAAGCTGCACGCATCAAACTGCCGGGGTCGACGCCGTAGTGATTGGCGAAGTTGTCGTCTTCGGCCGAGAGCAAGGCGTTGATGAAGTTCGGCGGGATCTCGGCAAAGCGGATCGGGGTACGGCGCATTTCGCCAAACTCCGCGATCAACTTGCCATCGCTGCTGTAAACGCGCAGAGGAATTTGCAGCTGGATGCTGCGCAACGCTTCAACAGACGGAAGGTTCGGACTCAGGTAAAGGAAGGCACCGCTGAGGCCGAGTAACAGCGCACAGAACACGGCAACGAGAGACCACCACAAAAACTTCAGCAGGCGTATCAAGGCTTTTAGGTTTCCAGAATAAAGAACAGAAAAAAGAATGAGTTAAGCGCGGACACACACAAACAGACACGCCTTGAAGCTTGGTTAAACGAAAAAAACGCTGGGCATTATAAGCATTTTTCGTCCCCGAGCGTTATTTGCGCTACTGTCAAGAATGCCGACGGTGGCGTTGGACAACAAATAATCCGTAAGTGACGGAAACTCATAGGAAACAGGTTGTGTTCGAACTCTTCGGTAAGAAGGCCAACACCCTTCTAGGGATCGATATTAGCTCTACATCGGTGAAGCTCCTTGAATTGAGTCGTTCCGGCACACGCTACAAGGTCGAGTCTTACGCGGTCGAACCGCTTCCGGCGAATGCCGTGGTCGAAAAGAATATTGCCGAGCTTGAAGGTGTCGGCAATGCGCTGTCGCGCGTACTGATCAAGGCCCGCACAGGCGTCAAATCTGTGGCGGTTGCCGTGGCGGGTTCGGCAGTGATCACCAAGACGATTGAAATGGATGCTGGCCTGTCCGACGACGACATGGAAAACCAGCTGAAAATCGAGGCCGATCAGTACATTCCTTATCCGCTGGAAGAAGTCGCAATCGATTTCGAGGTTCAAGGCTATTCGGTACGCAATCCTGAACGGGTCGAAGTCCTGCTGGCTGCCTGCCGCAAAGAAAATGTCGAGGTGCGCGAAGCTGCCCTGGCACTCGCGGGCCTCACCGCGCGAGTCGTCGATGTTGAGGCTTACGCGCTGGAGCGCGCTTTTGGTTTGTTGGCGGCGCAGTTGGGCAATGGTCATGATCAACTGACCGTGGCGATCGTCGACATCGGCGCAACCATGACCACGCTGAGCGTGTTGCACAAAGGCCGCATCATTTATACCCGCGAGCAGTTGTTCGGTGGGCGTCAGCTCACTGAAGAGATTCAGCGCCGTTATGGCCTGTCAGTGGAAGAGGCCGGGCTGGCGAAGAAGCAGGGCGGTCTGCCGGATGATTACATCTCCGAAGTCTTGCAGCCGTTCAAGGACGCCGTGGTGCAACAAGTGGCCCGGTCGCTGCAGTTTTTCTTCGCCGCAGGGCAATACAACTCGGTCGACTACATCATGTTGGCCGGTGGCACCGCCTCGGTTTCCGGCCTGGATCACTTGGTTCAGCAGCGCATCGGCACGCCGACCCTGGTTGCCAACCCGTTTGCGGACATGGCGTTGGGGGCCAAGGTCAATGCTGGCGCCCTTGCCAGTGACGCACCTGCTTTGATGATCGCATGCGGTCTGGCCCTGAGGAGCTTCGACTGATGGCCCGGATTAACCTTCTCCCCTGGCGTGAACAGCTCCGCGAGGAACGCAAGAAGCGTTTCCTCATTGCTCTGGCTGGCGTATTTGTCGCTTCGGTCGGTGCGTTGTTCATGGTCGATCAGTATTTGAGTAGCGCGATTACCCATCAGGCGGCGCGTAATGCATTCATTCAGAACGAAGTCGTCCAGCTCGATGAGCGCATCAGAGAGATCAGTGATTTGCGAGCTAGGCGCAAACAGTTGCTGGAGCGTATGAAAATTATCCAGGACCTGCAGGGCAACCGTCCGATCATCGGTCGGGTGTTTGACCAGATGGCGCGTACTCTGCCGGACGGGGTGTACTTCTCGAACGTGAAGATGGCTGACAACCTCATCAGTATCACTGGCGCGGCCGAATCGAATAATCGCGTCTCGGACCTGATGCGTAATCTGGACGCCTCCGACTGGCTTGAAGCGCCGAGCCTGACTGAAGTCAAGGCAACCACCGCTGGCGCGCTGGACCAGGCCAACGTGTTCCAGTTGACAGTGCGCCAGACCCAGCCGGGCATTGATGGAGCCAAGCCATGAATCTTTCTGAGTCGCTGGAAGGGCTGCGCCGGATCGACCTTGGCGACCTTGACGTCAACAACCTTGGCTCATGGCCTGCTGCGGTCAAGGTCGTGGCTGGCATGTTGTTGATGGTGCTGGTGCTCGCTCTGGGCTACTTCTTCTACATTCAGGATCTTGAGAGTCAGCTCGATGCTGCACGCGCCAATGAGGGCACGCTCAAGGAGCAGTTCACCAACAAGGCCTTCCAGGCCGCGAACCTGCAACCTTACAAAGTGCAGATGACGGAGATGGAAAACACTTTCGGCGCTTTGCTGAGGCAATTGCCCAGCGACACCGAGGTGCCTGGCCTGCTTGAGGACATCACCCGGACGGGGTTGGGCAGCGGACTGGAGTTCGAAGAAATCAAATTGCTGCCCGAGGCTGCTCAGCAGTTTTACATCGAGTTGCCGATTCAGATCACCGTGGTAGGCGCTTATCACGACCTGGCAACTTTTGTCAGTGGTGTCGCGAGCTTGCCGCGGATCGTGACCCTGCACGACTTTGAGATCAAACCTGTGGACGCTTCCAATCCCTCCAGGTTGCGCATGAACATTCTTGCCAAGACCTATCGCTACAACGATGAGGGGCTCAAGAAATGAAGCGGGCGCGATTGTTGTGCGCCAGTGTGGCGTTGATCAGCCTGGCCGGTTGCAACGGTGACTCGTCGTTCGCCGACCTGACAAGCTTCATGGATGAGGCGCGTGCCCGCCCTACGGGCACTATCGAGCCGCTGCCCAAGTTTCGTCCGTATGAAGCGTTCACCTATAACGCGGCTAATATGCGCAGCCCGTTTCAGCCACCGATAAAGGCTGATCTGGTCAATCGCTTGAAAGGCTCGCGATTGGTTGCACCTGATGAGACCCGGCCGAGGCAGTTTCTGGAAGGTTTCAATATCGAAACCTTTGAGATGGTCGGTACGATGGCTAATGACACCGGGACCTTTGCCTTGCTTAAAGGCGCTGGAGGCGTATATCGGGTGAAGGTGGGCGACTATCTGGGGCGTAACAATGGCCGGATTGTCTCAGTCGATGAGTCTCGGGTTGATGTCGTCGAAATTGTTCCTGACGGAGAGGGGGCATGGTTGGAAAGGCCGCGCAGTATTTCCCTGAAAGAACGCTCATGAAACGAGCACAGCCAAGCACGCAAAACACCCTCGGGTTTGCAGGACGGAAAATGATCATGACCAGGATTCTTTCGGCTATCGGTGTATCGCTATGGATTGCGATGATTTCGCCGGTGCTCCAGGCCGCCACTCTTAAAACGCTGGATGTGGCTGCATTGCCCGGAGACAGGATCGAACTCAAGCTGAGTTTCGACTCCCCAGTGCCAGCGCCCAAAGGCTACACCACCGAGCAGCCAGCCCGGATCGCACTGGATCTGCCGGGAGTTACCAGTCAGTTGGCGACCAAGAGCCGTGAGTTGGGCAGTGGTAACGCCCGTAGCGTGGTGGTGGTTCAGGCTCAGGATCGCACGCGGGTCATCATCAACATGACGGCGCTCGCGCCCTACAGCTCGCGGGTTGACGGTAATAATCTGTTTGTCGTGATTGGCCAGGGTGCCGCAGCGGCACAGGCCTCGCAGCCGACCACTGCACAGGGCGCCGCACGGGTTGCCGTGCCACCACCAACCCCGGCGAAGCCCAAGGCCTATGCGCCCGTCGGCAAGGCAATCAGGAATGTCGATTTCCAGCGTGGCGAGTTGGGTGAAGGTAATGTGATCATTGATCTGACCGACTCCAGCGTCGCCCCTGATATTCAGGAGCAGGGCGGCAGAATTCGTGTTGATTTCGCCAAAACCCAATTGCCTGAAAAGCTGCGCGTGCGCCTGGACGTCAAGGACTTCGCCACCCCGGTGCAGTTCGTCAATGCCAGTGCTACCGGCGATAAGGCCAGTATCACCATTGAGCCTTCAGGGCCGTATGATTATTCGGCCTACCAGACCGAGGGCAAACTGACCATCAGTGTGCGTCCGTTGACCAACGAGGATCTGGACCGTCGCAATGCTGAAAAACTGGTCTACACCGGTGAAAAGCTCTCGCTGAACTTTCAGGACATCGACGTGCGTTCGGTGCTGCAGCTGATCGCCGACTTCACCAGCCTCAACCTGGTGGCCAGTGACACGGTGCAAGGCGGCATCACGCTGCGTCTGCAGAACGTGCCCTGGGATCAGGCGCTGGACCTGGTGCTGAAAACCAAAGGCCTGGACAAACGCAAGATCGGTAACGTGCTGCTGGTGGCACCGGCCGACGAAATCGCGGCTCGCGAGCGTCAGGAACTTGAGTCGCTCAAGCAGATTGCCGAGTTGGCACCGCTGCGCCGTGAACTGTTACAGGTCAACTACGCCAAGGCTGCGGATATCGCCAAGCTGTTCCAGTCGGTGACCAGTGCCGAGTCGAAAATCGATGAGCGCGGCTCGATTACCGTGGATGACCGCACCAACAACATCATTGCCTACCAGACTCAGGACCGTCTGGACGAACTGCGCCGTATCGTCTCCCAGCTGGACATTCCGGTGCGTCAGGTGATGATCGAAGCGCGAATTGTTGAGGCCAACGTCGGTTACGACAAGGCGCTCGGGGTGCGCTGGGCGGGCGACACCAACCGCAACAACAACCACAAGTGGAGTGGTTATGGCCTGGATGACAATGGTGACGAAGCCGGTAACACGGGAGATGCGCTGACTTCCAATGTGCCATTCGTCGATCTGGGCGCAGCCAACGCAACCTCCGGCATCGGTATCGCGTTCATGACCGATAACGTTTTGCTTGACCTTGAACTCAGCGCCATGGAGAGGACCGGTAACGGCGAAATCGTCTCGCAGCCCAAGGTCGTGACCTCGGACAAGGAAACCGCGAAGATTCTGAAAGGCACCGAGATTCCTTATCAGGAATCCAGCTCCAGTGGCGCTACCACCGTGTCTTTCAAAGAGGCCTCGCTGTCGCTGGAAGTGACTCCGCAGATCACCCCGGACAACCGCATCATCATGGAAGTCAAAGTCACCAAGGATGAGCCGGATTACCTCAATACCGTGCTGGGTGTGCCGCCTATTCGCAAAAACGAAGTCAACGCCAAGGTGCTGGTTGCCGACGGCGAAACCATCGTAATTGGTGGTGTGTTCTCCAATACGCAAAGTAAAGTTGTCGATAAGGTGCCATTTCTTGGCGATGTGCCGTATGTTGGCCGCCTTTTCCGGCGCGATGTGGTCTCGGAGGCAAAATCCGAGCTGCTGGTGTTCCTCACTCCGCGTATCATGAACAACCAGGCGATTGCTGTGAGTCGTTGATTCTGTGCGAAATTTAATACTTGTAGGGCCGATGGGGGCTGGAAAAAGCACCATCGGCCGTTTGCTGGCCAAAGAGCTGCGCCTGCCGTTCAAGGATTCCGACAAGGAAATTGAACTGCGCACGGGTGCCAATATCCCGTGGATTTTCGACAAGGAAGGCGAGCCGGGCTTCCGAGACCGTGAGCAGGCGATGATCGCTGAGCTGTGTAGCGTGGACGGCATTGTCCTCGCGACCGGCGGCGGTGCGGTCATGCGCAGCGAAAACCGGCAGGCCCTGCACCAGGGCGGGCGTGTCGTGTATCTACATGCCTCGGTAGAGCAGCAAGTCGGGCGTACTGCCCGTGATCGTAACCGACCGTTGTTGCGCACTGCTGATCCAGCCAGGGTTTTGCGTGATCTGCTGGAGATGCGCGACCCGCTTTATCGGGAGATCGCCGATCTGGTGGTTGAAACCGATGAGCGGCCGCCACGAATGGTGGTTCTTGATATCCTTGCGCGTTTGGCGGAGCTTCCTCCCCGTTAAAGCCCAGGCAGAAATGCGCTATCCTCGGCGACCAATAAAAAAACAGGACGAGGCACTGCCTTGAGCCACATTTTGCGTGAGTGCCAAAAGCGCTCACGGCGACGTATACGGTAATCAACGTGGGGACACATGCAGACACTTAAGGTCGAGCTTGGCGAGCGCAGCTACCCGATTCACATCGGCGAAGGCTTGCTGGATCGTTTGGATTTACTCGCTCCGCATATCGTCGGGCGGCAAGTGGCGATTGTTTCCAATACCACCGTCGCACCGCTTTACCTTGAGCGACTGACCCGCACGCTGGCCGACTATAACGTCTTGCCCGTCATTCTTCCCGACGGTGAAGCCTTCAAGAACTGGGAAACCCTGCAAACCATTTTTGATGGCCTGCTCGGTGCCCGTCATGATCGTCGTACCACGGTGATTGCCCTCGGTGGCGGTGTCATTGGTGACATGGCCGGCTTTGCTGCTGCGTGCTATCAGCGTGGGGTGAATTTCATTCAGATCCCGACGACCTTGCTGTCACAGGTCGATTCGTCGGTGGGCGGCAAGACCGGTATCAACCATCCGCTGGGCAAGAACATGGTCGGCGCTTTCTATCAGCCGAGTGTCGTGCTGATCGATACCACTAGCCTCAACACCTTGCCTGAGCGCGAGCTGTCGGCAGGTCTTGCCGAGGTCATCAAGTACGGCCTGATCAGCGATGAACCGTTTCTGACCTGGCTGGAAGAAAACGTTGACCGGTTGCGCGGGCTGGATCAGGCCGCATTGACTGTCGCCATTGAGCGCTCATGTGCTGCCAAGGCCTTGATCGTCGGTGCTGATGAGCGAGAAACCGGCGTGCGTGCCACGCTGAACCTCGGCCACACCTTCGGGCATGCCATCGAAACTCATATGGGTTACGGCGTCTGGCTGCATGGTGAGGCGGTGGGTGCAGGCACTGCCATGGCGCTGGAAATGTCTTCCCGTCTGGGCTGGATCAGCGAACAGGAACGCGATCGCGGTATCCGCCTGCTGCAGCGTGCCGGTTTGCCGGTGGTGCCGCCGCAGGAAATGACCCCGGAGCATTTCCTTGAGCACATGGCGGTCGACAAAAAAGTCCTGGATGGTCGTATGCGTCTGGTCCTGCTTAGCCGTATGGGCGAAGCCGTGATCACCGACGAATATCCAAAAGAAGTATTACAGGCCACGCTGGCGGCGGATTACCGCGCCCTCGTGGATCAGCTCAGAGGTTAATGAAAATCCATGACGAGTAGCTTGCACGCCGACGAGGCCTTCCTCGGCCATTACCAGTTGAGTCATGACCCCTTCGCGGCGCGGGTACCTGGCTTCAAATTTTTCCCTGCCCAGCGCAAGCCGGTACTGGGGCAACTGCATCATCTGGCGCGTTACAGCCAGCTGTTGCTGGTTGTGACCGGGCCAAACGGCAGCGGCAAGACATTGTTGCGTCAGGCGCTGGTTGCCAGCACCAACAAGCAATCGGTTCAGAGCGTAGTGATTTCGGCGCGCGGCGCCAGCGATGCGTCCGGCCTGCTGCGTCAGGTTGCCCAGGCGCTGAATGTCGCCCAGCCAGAGATGCATGCCATTCTTGCTCAGATCGTGCAGTTGGCGCTGACCGGGCAAGAAGTCTATTTGTTGGTCGATGATGCCGAACAACTTGGCGAATCTGCACTCGAAGCACTGCTTGGTCTGGCCGATGGAAGTCCTGAAGGCCGTCCGCATGTGTTTCTGTTCGGTGAAGCCTCGCTGATCGATCGACTCGATCAGCTGTGTGCAGAGGCTGAAACCGAGGGCGAGCGCTATCACGTCATCGAGCTGGCACCTTACACGGAAGACGAAACACGGGAATATCTGGAGCAACGACTGGAAGGTGCCGGACAAGGCATCGAATTGTTCACGGCCGAGCAGATAACCGATATTCACGAGCATTCCGGTGGATGGCCTGGCGCTATCAATCAGGTTGCCCGGGACTCAATGATCGAGGCGATGATCGCCAGCCGTTCGGCGGTCAAACGCCCAAGTGTGGGATTCAAAATGCCGAAGAAATATGTAATGGCACTGGGTGCTGTGGTTGCAGTCGGGGTGTTGGCAGCAGTGCTGATTCCTGGCCGCGGCGGCAATTCCGGTGCCCCAGCGACGCAGCCTGCCAACTCTCAGGCGCAATTGCCTCTGGGGCAGGGCACGCCAAGCGCCCAGCAGTCCAACAACGGTGGCCCGGCTATCGAGTTCGCGGGTAACTCGCAGCCGATGCCGTTGCCACTGGTGGGCAACTCTCAACCTGTTATGCGTGGCCCGCTGGCTGAAGCGGCTGGCGCAAGTGATGGCGACGATGATGGTGTGCCGGTTGGTTCGGTTGATCAGCCGCCAACCGTGACCACCACCGCGCCGCCTGCCGGTGTGCCGGCCGGTGCTGCACCTTCCACGCCTCGCTCTTCTATTGCGCCGCCAGCGGCCGCTACTGCTCCGAAGCCAGCCGCACCCGCTGCGACCGCTCCGAAGCCAGCAGCGCCAGCTCAGGCTCCGGCGCAGGTCGCAACCGCCAAGCCAGCACCCGCCGCCGCTGCCAAACCTGCAGCCGGTAGCAGTTGGTACGGCAGTCAGCAACCGGGTCGTTATGTCGTGCAGATTCTGGGCACCAGCTCCGAAACCACTGCCCAGGCGTTCGTCGCAGAGCAAGGTGGCGAGTACCGTTATTTCAAGAAAACGCTTCAGGGCAAGCCGCTGTATGTGATCACTTACGGCAACTTCTCTGATCGCGCAGCTGCCCTTGCAGCTATCAAGGGATTGCCAGCGAAGGTTCAGGCTGGTAAACCTTGGCCTCGTACTGTCGCCAGTATCCAACAGGAACTCGGCGCAGCTCGCTGAAGTCGCAGCGGCCTTACCCCGGCCGCTCACCCAGCAACCTGATTGACCTCCTGAGCGTGCTGCCACTGGCAGCGCGTCTTGTGGTGTCTGCATCACAGGCACCTTCGGTATTCAGAACGCTTCTGGTCAGAATGATAAAAAAGTCTTTCGGCTAGCACAGCATCCAGCTATAAACGTTCATAAATGCGACACGAATTTACGACTGTTCGTCGTTAAATTTGTGAGGCTTTGTGTCGCTGTGTACAATGACCTCCCTTTTGCTCCCGCTAAGCTGGCGTACGTTCAGCGCGAGAGGTAACTGGTTGAATTGAAAAGAAATTTGCCTCTCATGGAGGCAGCCTGGTGAGAAAGTGTCTATGAAAGCAGGTCTGTACCATCCAGATGAATTCAAGGATAACTGTGGTTTCGGCCTGATTGCCCACATGCAGGGCGAGCCCAGTCATCACCTGTTGCAGACGGCTATCCAAGCCCTGACCTGCATGACCCACCGTGGTGGGATCAACGCCGACGGCAAGACCGGTGACGGTTGCGGGCTGTTGATTCAAAAACCGGACGCGTTCCTGCGCGCGGTTGCCAAAGAGCACTTTGGTAACGAGCTGCCGCGTCAATACGCCGTGGGCATGGTGTTCCTCAATCAGGACGACGCTAAAGCCGATGTCGCCCGCGAGAACATGAATCGCGAAATCCTTGCCGCTGGCCTGACACTCGTCGGCTGGCGCCAGGTGCCTATCGACACCAGCGTGCTGGGTCGTCTGGCGCTGGAGCGTCTGCCGAAAATCGAGCAGGTGTTCATTGGCGGTGAAGGCCTGAGTGATCAGGAATTCGCAATCAAGCTGTTCAGCGCGCGCCGCCGTTCGTCGGTCGCCAACGCTGAAGACACTGATCACTACATCTGCAGCTTTTCTCACAAGACCATCATCTACAAAGGTCTGATGATGCCGCGCGACCTGACGGCATTTTTCCCGGACCTGAGCGACGAGCGTCTGCAAACCGCGATTTGCGTGTTCCACCAGCGCTTCTCGACCAATACCTTGCCGAAATGGCCGCTTGCACAGCCATTCCGCTTCCTCGCCCATAACGGCGAGATCAACACCATTACCGGTAACCGCAACTGGGCGCAGGCCCGTCGCACCAAGTTCGCCAACGAACTGATTCCGGATCTGGACGAGCTGGGCCCGCTGGTCAACCGCGTGGGTTCCGACTCCTCAAGCATGGACAACATGCTGGAACTGATGGTCACCGGCGGCATCGACCTGTTCCGCGGCGTGCGCATGATCATTCCGCCTGCGTGGCAGAACGTTGAAACCATGGATCCCGATCTGCGGGCGTTCTATGAGTACAACTCCATGCACATGGAGCCGTGGGATGGTCCGGCTGGTGTCGTGATGACTGAAGGTCGCCACGCGGTCTGCCTGCTTGACCGTAACGGTCTGCGTCCGGCGCGCTGGGTCACCACCAAGAATGGCTACATCACCCTGGCGTCGGAAATCGGCGTGTGGGATTACAAGCCAGAAGACGTGATCGCCAAGGGCCGTGTAGGCCCGGGCCAGATCTTTGCCGTGGACACTGAAACCGGCCAGATCCTCGACACCGACGCCATCGACAACCGCCTGAAGTCGCGTCACCCGTATAAGCAATGGCTGCGCAAGAACGCCCTGCGTATCCAGGCGACCATCGAAGACAACGACCATGGTTCGGCTTTCTACAATGCCGACCAGCTCAAGCAATACATGAAGATGTATCAGGTCACCTTCGAAGAGCGCGATCAGGTATTGCGTCCGCTCGGTGAGCAAGGCCAGGAAGCGGTTGGCTCCATGGGTGACGACACGCCGATGGCGATCCTGTCGCAACGCGTGCGTTCGCCTTACGACTATTTCCGTCAGCAGTTCGCGCAGGTCACCAACCCGCCGATCGATCCGCTGCGTGAAGCCATCGTCATGTCGCTGGAAATCTGCCTCGGTGCCGAGCGCAACATTTTCCAGGAGTCGCCTGAGCACGCTTCCCGCGTGATCCTCAGCTCGCCGGTCATTTCCCCGGCCAAGTGGCGCTCGCTGATGACCCTGGAACGTCCAGGCTTCGAGCGGCAGATCATCGACCTGAACTACGAAGAAAGCATCGGCCTTGAAGCGGCTGTGCGTAACATCGCTGATCAGGCTGAAGAAGCCGTGCGTGCCGGTCGTACCCAGATCGTGCTGACTGACCGTCATATCGCTCCGGGCAAGCTGCCTGCTCACGCCTCTTTGGCTGTAGGCGCTGTGCACCACCGCCTGACCGAAAAAGGCCTGCGTTGCGACAGTAACATTCTGGTTGAAACCGCCACCGCTCGTGATCCGCATCACTTCGCGGTATTGATCGGCTTCGGTGCGTCGGCGGTGTATCCATTCCTCGCTTATGAAGTGCTGGGCGACCTGATCCGCACCGGTGAAGTACTGGGCGACCTCTACGAGGTGTTCAAGAACTACCGCAAAGGCATCACCAAAGGTTTGCTCAAGATCCTCTCGAAGATGGGTATCTCGACCATCGCTTCGTACCGTGGCGCGCAGTTGTTCGAGGCCATCGGTTTGTCCGAAGCGGTCTGCGACCTGAGCTTCCGTGGTGTCCCAAGCCGCATCAAAGGTGCGCGCTTCGTCGATATCGAAGCCGAGCAGAAGTTGCTCTCCAACGAAGCCTGGAGCCCGCGCAAGCCGATCCAGCAAGGTGGCCTGCTCAAGTTCGTGTTCGGTGGCGAATACCACGCCTACAACCCGGACGTGGTCAGCATGCTGCAAGCCGCTGTACAGCAGGGCGACTACAGCAAGTTCAAGGAATACACCTCGCTCGTGGACAAGCGTCCGGTATCGATGATTCGCGACCTGTTCCAGGTCAAGACCCTCGACACCCCGATGTCCATCGACGAAGTCGAGCCGCTGGCGGAAATCCTCAAGCGCTTTGACTCGGCGGGTATCTCGTTGGGCGCACTGTCGCCGGAAGCTCACGAAGCGCTGGCCGAGGCCATGAACCGTCTGGGCGCACGCTCCAACTCCGGTGAGGGTGGTGAAGACCCTGCGCGCTACGGCACTATCCGCAGCTCGAAAATCAAACAGATCGCTACTGGCCGTTTCGGCGTAACCCCTGAGTATCTGGTCAATGCCGACGTGTTGCAGATCAAGGTCGCTCAAGGCGCCAAGCCGGGTGAAGGCGGGCAACTGCCGGGCGGTAAAGTGAACGGTCTGATCGCCAAGCTGCGTTATGCAGTGCCGGGCGTGACCCTGATTTCGCCGCCGCCGCACCACGACATCTATTCCATCGAAGACTTGTCGCAGCTGATTTTCGACCTTAAACAGGTCAATCCGGAGGCGCTGGTTTCGGTGAAACTGGTTGCCGAGGCGGGCGTGGGTACGATTGCTGCCGGTGTGGCCAAGGCTTACGCTGACCTGATCACCATTTCCGGTTATGACGGCGGCACCGGTGCATCGCCGCTGTCTTCGATCAAATACGCGGGCGCTCCATGGGAACTCGGCCTGGCGGAGACCCACCAGACCCTGCGCGGCAACGACCTGCGCGGCAAGGTTCGGGTGCAGACCGATGGTGGTCTGAAAACCGGTCTGGACGTGATCAAGGCTGCAATTCTCGGCGCCGAAAGCTTCGGTTTCGGTACCGCACCGATGATCGCGCTGGGCTGCAAATACCTGCGTATCTGCCACCTGAACAACTGCGCCACCGGCGTTGCGACTCAGAATGACAAGCTGCGCAAGGATCACTACATCGGCACCGTCGACATGGTGATCAACTTCTTCACCTACGTGGCTGAAGAAACCCGCGAGTGGCTGGCCAAACTGGGCGTTCGTTCTCTGGAGGAGCTGATCGGTCGTACTGATCTGCTCGACATCCTGCCGGGCGAAACCGCCAAGCAGCAGCATCTGGACCTGACGCCATTGTTGGGCAGCGACCACATCCCTGCTGACAAACCTCAGTTCAGCCTGGTAGATCGTAACCCGCCGTTCGACAAAGGCTTGCTGGCCGAGCGCATGGTTGAAATGGCCAAACCGGCCATCGAAAGCCTGAGCGGTGGTGAGTTCGAGCTGGACATCTGCAACTGCGACCGCTCCATCGGCGCACGGATTTCCGGCGAGATCGCCAAGCTGCACGGCAACCAGGGCATGAACAAGGCACCGATCACCTTCCGCTTCAAAGGGACGGCTGGTCAAAGCTTCGGTGTGTGGAACGCCGGTGGTTTGAACATGTATCTGGAAGGCGACGCCAACGACTACGTCGGCAAAGGCATGACCGCTGGCAAGCTGGTGATCGTTCCGCCAAAAGGTAGCCCGTTCAAAACCCAGGAAAGCGCCATCATCGGCAACACCTGCCTGTACGGCGCCACCGGCGGCAAGCTGTTCGCAGCCGGTACTGCAGGCGAGCGTTTCGCGGTGCGTAACTCCGGTGCTCACACCATCGTGGAAGGCACGGGCGACCATTGCTGCGAATACATGACCGGTGGTTTCGTCTGCGTACTGGGCAAGACCGGCTATAACTTCGGCTCCGGGATGACCGGTGGTTTCGCCTACGTGCTGGATCTGGACAACACTTTCGTTGACCGGGTTAACCACGAACTGGTTGAAATCCAGCGGATCAGCGGCGAAGCGATGGAAGCTTATCGCAGCCATCTGGAGCGTGTACTGGCTGAGTATGTCGAGGAAACCGACAGCGAGTGGGGCCGTAACGTCTGGGAAAACCTGGACGACTACCTGCGCCGCTTCTGGATGGTCAAGCCGAAGGCAGCTTCGTTGAAGTCCTTGCTCTCCAGCACCCGCGCGAATCCGCAGTAACTGCAGCCACAAGCTGCAAGCTTGAAGCTACAAGCTTGCAGCTGAAGTGGGTTGAACAGAATTTGATTTCTTGCAGCTTGAAGCTTGTCGCTTGAAGCTGCCCGAAGAGGCACCAAATGGCCGAACGTCTCAGTAACGACTTTCAATTCCTCGATGTCGGGCGTAAAGATCCGAAGAAGAAGCTGCTGCGTCAGCGCAAGAAAGAGTTCGTGGAAATCTACGAACCCTTCAAACCACAACAGTCAGCCGATCAGGCTCACCGTTGCCTGGGTTGCGGTAACCCGTACTGCGAATGGAAATGCCCGGTACACAACTTCATCCCCAACTGGCTGAAGCTGGTCGCCGAAGGCAACATTTTGGCCGCCGCCGAGCTGTCGCACCAGACCAACACCCTGCCGGAAGTCTGCGGTCGTGTGTGTCCGCAAGACCGCTTGTGTGAAGGTGCCTGCACCCTGAACGACGGCTTCGGTGCGGTGACCATTGGTTCGGTGGAGAAATACATCACCGACACAGCGTTTGCCATGGGCTGGCGTCCAGATATGTCAAAGGTGGTGCCGACCGGTAAACGCGTCGCGGTCATCGGTGCCGGTCCTGCCGGGCTGGGCTGTGCCGACGTGCTGGTGCGTGGCGGCGTGACTCCGGTGGTGTTCGACAAGAACCCGGAAATCGGCGGCTTGCTGACGTTCGGCATCCCCGAGTTCAAGCTGGAAAAAACCGTACTGAGCCATCGTCGCGAAGTCTTCACCGGCATGGGTATCGAGTTCCGTCTCAATACCGAAATCGGCACGGACGTGACCATGGAGCAGTTGCTCGAAGAATACGATGCCGTGTTCATGGGCATGGGCACCTACACCTACATGAAAGGTGGCTTTGCCGGTGAAGACCTGCCTGGCGTGCACGATGCACTGGATTTCCTGATCGCCAACGTTAATCGCAATCTGGGCTTTGAAAAGTCGCCGGAAGATTTCGTCGACATGAAGGGCAAGAGGATTGTCGTCCTCGGCGGTGGTGACACGGCCATGGACTGCAACCGTACTTCGATCCGTCAGGGTGCCAAGTCGGTGACCTGCGCTTATCGTCGCGACGAAGAAAACATGCCGGGTTCTCGCAAGGAAGTGAAGAACGCCAAGGAAGAAGGCGTGAAGTTCCTCTACAACCGTCAGCCGATCGCCATTGTTGGCGAAGACAAGGTTGAAGGTGTGAAGGTGGTCGAGACTCGTCTTGGCGAACCGGATGCCCGTGGCCGTCGCAGCCCTGAGCCGATTCCCGGCTCGGAAGAGATCATCCCGGCTGATGCCGTGGTCATCGCGTTCGGCTTCCGTCCAAGCCCGGCACCGTGGTTCGAGCAGTTCACTATTCAGACCGACAGCCAGGGCCGTGTTATCGCCCCGGAACAGGCGCAGTACAAACACCAGACCAGCAACCCGAAAATCTTCGCCGGTGGCGACATGGTGCGCGGTTCTGACCTGGTAGTGACCGCAATCTTCGAAGGCCGCAACGCGGCAGAAGGGATTCTGGACTACCTGGGCGTTTGATGTAGCAGCTCGGCTCCCACGAACCTGTAGGAGCCGAGCTTGCTCGCGATGAACGATAACGCTTTGGGTCTGAAGGGCTTCGGCGTCCAGATCGCGGGCAAGCTCCGCTCTCACATAATTCTCGCCCCCGCTTCAAACCCCGCAACAAATCGGCACCGTGCCCACCGGCGGAAGTCGCTTCCAACCAGACCCCGGCGCTAATACCCCCTCCAGCTTCATCCGCCTCTTTTACCTCATCCGCGCCATCAGATGCTGGCTCGCCTACTGCTTTGCTGGTTGTTTCCCCGAGGTATTTCTGCTCTGCGGGCGAGCTAGGATCTGTGCCTGACTAACGGGAAACGCTCGCGTACAGATTCCCTTTTCATACATGTCGCTATAAGGAAATAGCCATGCCCCAAGGTAAGCCCGCAGCTCCATCAACATCCTCAAACACCGAAGAACCGAAGCGCTTCACACCGAGCACTGTCGCAATCCTCGAGCATCGCGCGCGTCAACAGGCGGATGAAATCATGGATCAAATCGTCGAGCGCTTTAATGAAAAAAACTTCCTCCCTGATGATGGCGATGGTTTGTTGTTCGCCATGCTGACCTGCTTGCCGAAATGGCCCGGAGACACGCAGATCAAGATTCTCGATGGCGAAGGAAACGAGGTTGCCTGCTACCTGAAGGGTGATGATGAAAGTATCGTCAACCACAGCGTCATGCTGGTGCAGCGCGACGATGGCACGTACGCCGGGGTGGATAATGAGCCCGTTCCTGCCGAAGAGCCGCTACTGCGCTTGATCTTTGATCAGTTGCCCGACTCCTCGGAGCTTGGCTATGACGACGATGAATCCCTTATCACCAACCTGATCGTCGATCCTGTGGTGTTGATCCGCGACCAAGTTGCAAAATTGGCTCGGTCAGAGCGTGCGTTGCTTTTTGACGCGTTGCTGGCCGGAGCCTATGTCGTTAAAAGCGACCAGCCGTTCAACCGCCCTAATCCCTATCTGCCGATACGCTCCGTCGCCTCACTCGACCTGTCTCCGGTGCTGGTCGCTCTGCTAATGCAAAACCCGCAGGTGCCTGTAGCACGCCTGACCGATCTGCTGCTTGGCACACCGTTGACTGAAACTCAGAAGGCTGACTTTCTTGAGGGCGGTGAATTACCCGAAGACTTCATGGCGGCGTTAGCGACCTCAATCGCAGAATGGACCCGCGACCAGGCCATTGACGGACTGTTCCATGCTCGAAGCTTTAATCCGGATACCGACGTTTTGGCTCGCGATCTGGCCAGGAAGTTGTTGATGAACCGGCTTGGTCGCGAGCTGATAATCATTGGTCCGGATGACGAGCAATATCAGGCTGCCGGGCCGGATGTTAATCCTGTGGTGCTGCAGTGTTTCGCTAACGGCGATTATCGCGCTCTGCAGGTGAGCACGGGTAAGGTGGGCAGGTATTTGAAAGGTACTGACAGTTTCTACCTGGCGATCAGTTCCTTGTTGCAACCTACTGAGCGCGCGACGCTGGGCATACACTCTGAAGACGATGTAGTGGGCTTTCGCAGGGCTATCGCGACACTTGCTGTTGAAGACAGCCGAGGCTGGTTTGCCCCGCAAGATCCAGACGGGGTCAGCAGCGAGTTTATGCCGCGCTGGTTCAAGCAAGCTTCACGGGCCGACAAGCTCAGTTGGCGAACGGCGGTGCAGGTGTACTGGCAGGCATTGACCGAGGCGCAAACGCCTGGTTTTCCTGATGTCGCTACGTATGGAGAACCTCGGCAGTTGCGTGAATACGCCCGTAAAAAGCTTGAGGAGCGTTTGAAAGTCGATATCGGTCTGGATCTGAATCCGGATGATATCTGGATCGAGACGACCGGTACTAAATCGACTTATGTCCCGCCTCTCTTCCCCGTACCACCCTTGCGGGGAAGAGAGGAAGTCATCGAAACGCGGACTCGCAGCCTGACTGATCTGAGCTTGCAGAATGTGTCTTTTACGGACTTGGAATTGCGCTTCACGGGGCGTGCATTTGACGCAAACAGGAACCCGATCAACGCCTTGAGTGCTGATTACCTCTATGGTCTGGTGCGTGATCTGGATGTGGGCAACGACTATTCGAGTTTCCTGAAAAACTATTTGCTGTCGTCATCTCAGGGCAAGTGGCACCAAGAGCACTATGTGCAGGTTCTACAGGCGCAAATGCGCCTGGACGCCCTGGAGGCCCGAATAGCCGGGGATTATCTTCAGCAGGGAGGGGCAACTCCGGGGCAGGATGATCTTGCCTACACCTGGGTGGCGGCCGTGCTGGATCAACCTGTCAATGATGATCGTCGGGCACAGGTGGAGGGTGGCCAGATACAGGCTGAGCAGGTGTTCATCAATGGTTACAAGCTAGATGGCCTGTTGATTATCGGACCGTCTGACTGGCGCACTTCTGAGTTTGTGGTGTTTACCCCGCTGGCACCGGATGGAAAATGCTTTCGTGTGTTTAACAGTCTTATTGCATTGCGAGAGCTCTTGCTTGGCTCCACCGATTGGCGGAGTTACGTGATAAATATGGCTGCTCCTGACGACCAGGCGGGTGTCAGGTATGCATTGGTTGAACGCGTGTCTCCAGCAAGCGGTATACGTGAGCTGGCCAAAATAAGCATCAAGCCATGTACCGGAAATTTCCTTGAGTCAGCCTATGTCGCGCAAGTGGAGCGTGTCCTTGCGGCGGTCGATGAACAAACGAACAGCACGTCCGAGGGGGATTGGGAGAGTGTCTGGCAGATTGCCGGAATCGTGACCGAAATTGTGCTGACGTTTCTTCCGTTCAAAGTAGCGCTACCTATTGCGTCATTTCGCAGCATATACGCCGCCTTGCAAAGTATTCAGCATGTCCTGAAAGGTGATTTGTCGGGTGCCGGAACGCGTTTCATCGAGGCCATTGGATTTCTGGCCTATGGCTTACGAGGATCCAGAGGGCTTAAGCCCGGATCGACGGGAATACCCTCCACGCCATCCATATTCGACCCGAAAAAGGCCTTGTCGAAAAATCCGAAGGGTTTGACGTCGCGCACCGACGGTCGATACAACGGCATCCATGAGCTGAGCCGGGAAGGCCATGCCTCAAGCTACTACGTGGTACACGGCGCAAAGACTTATCCCGTTCGTTATGACCGGGACTTTTCCACCTGGAGGCTGGTTGACCCTCGTCGACCGGACGCCTATTACCAAATGCCGGTCATTTTCAAGGAAGGAAAATGGGTACATGCCAGGTTGGGGTTGCTGGGAGGTACCGAGCGCTACACGCTTGACCTGACAGGTTTTGAAGGCGCGAAGGTCTTCAGAAAGGCTGATGAGCATATCCAGAAAAAGCTCCGGGAAAGCATAAGAAAGGTCACCGAAAAGTACGCGGAGAGAGGCGGTGGCAAGTTTCACGGTTACAAGGATCCAGTTACGAAGGAGAAAATTTTCACGCTTGATTTAACGGGAATGCCAAGCAGCAAAGGCAGAGGGCCGTGGCGCTTGCAACTAAAGGAAAGGGAGAAAGGCGTTCTCGTGTTTGATAGGGTCTTGAGTTCTCATTGATCTGCAGCTTTAAGACACTACGGGCCTGGAGCGGAATGTTGAAACACGCCGTGAACGATCCCTGCTGAAGGGCCATGCAGGTTCGCTGATCACAACTGTGTAGCGCTCAAGGCCTGATCGTCAAAGCCAGGCCCGTAAGTTCGGCCGCCGCATGAGGGGAGCAAGCAATTTGCTCCCCTTATGGTTTCAATCTTTGCAACAAGTCGACCTGTTCGTCGCGGGACATGAAAATTCTTACCTGTTTGTCCGCTGACGACGGCGGGCCAGGCTCTCCAGCTTTGCACGCCAATTTTTGTTGATCCGCGCCATCAGAGGCTGGCTCGCCGACTGCTTTGCCGTTTATTTCCCCGAGGTATTTCTGCTCCACGGGCGGGCTAGGATCTGTGCCTGACTTAACGGGAAACGCTGTCGTACAGATTTCCTTTTCATACATGTCGCTATAAGGAAATAGCCATGTTTCGAGATACAGCCCAACCTGCCTCTGCCACGCCTTCAGGTTCCGAAGCGCAGAGGACATTCAAACCGAGCATCAGCTCAATTCGTGAACACATCGCACGCCGGCGTGCTGATCGAATCCTTGACCAGTTCGCCGAGCGATTTACCGAAGATAACTATTTCCCTGAAGGTGGCGACGGTTTGCTGTTCGCCATGCTGACCTGGCTGCCTCAGTGGCCGGTGAACATGGGCATCGTTGTTGTCGATAACGAAGGTGAGACGTTGGCCTCCTACCTCAAAGGCAACGATTGGATGATTGTTGAGCAAACGATCACCTTCGTGCAGCGCGATGATGGCACCTACTCTGCACCGGGCAGTAGCTTCACTTACCTCACTGAGTCGTTGTTTTGGGTGTTATTCAGCCAGATTCCTTCAACATCCGAGATCGGTCGCTATGGCGATGATATTAGTGTCGAGAGCCGAATCGCGACGTTACGTGGGCAAATCTCAAGAGCGGCACGAATGGAGCGTGCGCTACTGTTCGAGGCATTGATGGCGGATGCACATGTCTCGAAATCTGAATCACCAGGCGCTGAGTTGAACCACTACCTGCCTTTTTGGGTGCCATCGCCAGAAGAGTGGTCGCTATCGTTATCGATCCTGCACGTACTCAATCCGCAGTTGCCGGTCGAGCGATTGGTGACGCTGCTGCATACCCTGCCGCTGACTCAGGTCGAGGAAAACGAACTGCTGCGTGACCAAGTAATGCCGGATGTCTTTGCCGAGGCTCTGAGCGGGTCATTTCTGGAGTGGAGTCACTATCGAGCTATTGACGGACTGCTGCATACACGGGTCTACGGTGACGAGAGCGATACGATGGCCCGTTTCTATGCAGGGCGCCTGTTGACCGCCCGGCTGGGCCGAGGTCTGGTGGTGACTCACTACTCGGAACACAAATATCGACCTCCAGGCCAAGGCGACCCCGTGGTATTGGTGTACGGCGAAAAAGGTCTTTATGGGAGAGGTGACGAGGACGTTGTGAAGGTCAGACCTGCCGGGTCGGATACCGATAGTTTTTACCTGGCAATCATTTCTCAGTTACAGGCCCACGAGCGCACCTTACTGGGACTGGAGTCCGCCGATGACGTCAGCGGTTTGCGCAGAGCCGTAGCCAGGCTAGCCATTGATGACAATGGCGGCTGGTTTGCCGTTGGTGTGAAAGGGGATTTTCTACCTGACTGGCTTAAGCGCGCTTCAGCCGCTGACAAACTTGCCTGGCGGGATGCCATGTTGGCGCTACTCGAAGCCCGAGCGTCCGGTTCATCCGAAGTCAAGGGGTATGGCGAACCCAGGCAGATACGTGACTATGCCCGTGAGAAACTGAGTGAGCGGCTACGCATCGATCATGGGCTGATGCTTGAGCCCGATGAGGTGATTGTGGTTACACGGCACACCGAGATAATTGGAACGGTTGTTACACCGGGGTTCTATTTTGGGGGCGCTGAGGTTACGCCTAAGTTTCAAAAGCATAGCCTCACGGACTTGAGCCTGAATAATATCTCGGCCACGAATTTCAGCTTTCGGACGACAGCTACTGTTCAGAATGTTGAAGGTGAACCTATCAGCGCCCTGACTGCTGAGTACATCTATGATCTGATTCGTGATCTCAATGTAGGCGCAGACTATACAGCCGTCTTGAAAGCGCGTTTGTTGACCTCTGCCGAAGGGGCATGGCGTAAAGAGCACTTCGCGCAGGTGATGCAGGCGCAGATGCGCATGGATGCCTTTGAAGCAAAGATAGCCGGGGATTTTCTCACTGCCGGTCAGTCATCTGTAGATCAGACAGCCTTGGGTTACCAGTGGGTAGAGGCCATTCTGGACAACCCGGTTGATGGTGATAAGCGCGCATGGGTGGAAGGTCATCAGATTCAGGTTGAAAAAATCACTCTCAGCGGCGTGCCTCTGGACGGGCTGTTGATTATCAGGCCTTCATTCACCTTCAATAGCTCTCCGCTGGTGGTCTACACCCCCTCGGCACCAGATGGTCTGTGCTTTCATAAACTCAGCAACTTCGCAGCGTTGCGCGCACTGCTGCATCGCCCTGACTACCAGGATTATCTGATGAGTCTGATTGCGCCCCAGTCTCGTGCCCAGATCGAAAGTCTGCTTGGCAGTAGCTGGCGCTTTATCGACATTGAGACTGAGGTCTACAGCCGTAATTTTCTTGAAGGCGCGTATGAAGAGAAAGTTGCAAGGGTTCTTGAGAGCGTCGATGTACAAACCACAACTACCAGCGAAAAGAACTGGCAGAGCGCTTGGGATGTCATCAGCATTGCTGCTGAAGTAGCGCTGAATTTTCTACCCGTTAAAATTGCACTGCCTATTGCCGCACTGCGCAGTCTGTATGTCATATCTCAAGGCATACACAAGGCCGTCGGCGGAAAGAGCGGCGAAGCAGCAGGTTATTTCATAGAAGCCGCATTGTTGCTTATCGATACGCTTTTGCTTTCGGCAGCTTCAAAGGTAAAACCCGGGAAAATCAAACCTTTTATAGACAGGCAAACGGGTGTCTTGAACTTCGATGCCAGGACCGCTCTGCCGCAATTGCCGGAAAGATTGATGTTGCGCACCGATGGTTTTTTCAAGGGTGTCCATGAGCAGGTCAGTGGTGGCGCAAGCAGTTTTTATCTGGTGCGCGACGGCAGAGCGTATCCCGTCGTAGCCGACCATAAGAACATGGTATGGAGGATGGTTGATCTTCGTAACCCGGATGCTCCCGGCAAAACGCCGATGTTCCCTGATGAGAAAAATGTGTGGCGCTACCATCCGCCAGGAGGCGCGGGAGGTGAAGTTGCCTTCAGGCTGGATTTACCCACTGGTGAGGTTCTTGCGAAGCTGAAGGTTCTCAAGAAAAAAGATGCGCACATTCGGGACGCAGTCCTGGAGTGCATCGAAAAGATCAAGGTAGATTTCGCGACGAACAATCAGTGTCACGGGTTTGAAACGGTAGGGAAGAATGCGGCAAAGGAGTTGCTATTCACGTTCAGACTTACCGGGATACCTGGGAGTAAAGGGGCAGGCGCGTGGCGTTTGAAAGTCAGGCATCCTGCCAATAACAAGGGTGTGCTGGTCCTTGAAGAAATCATGGAATGGCACAAATTCAAATTTGGTTAGGTTACGCAGGACTGGCCCGCGGCAGAACGGCAGCCCTTAAATAGCGCACCAGCGGTGCGCTGCAGCGACAGTGGTATATCTGGCGGCTCATCGTAATCTCCGCGCGCTTATGCAGAGAGTGCGCTTGAGTCAGACCGTTATGCATGTTTGATAAGCATTACTGCTGCGACAAATCGACCCGATAGATAAAAGGCACGGCTCTGGCCGTGCCTTTTGCGTCCACGTCTGAGAAAATGCCCGCACTTTTTTTGCGGATGCCGACATGACTGCCTTGAAGAACGACCGTTTCCTTCGTGCCCTGCTCAAGCAACCCGTGGACGTCACCCCCGTCTGGATGATGCGTCAGGCCGGTCGCTACCTGCCGGAGTACCGTGCCAGTCGCGCCAAAGCCGGGGACTTCATGAGCCTGTGCATGAACCCGGAGTTCGCCTGCGAAGTCACCCTGCAGCCGCTTGATCGTTATCCGCATCTGGACGCGGCGATCCTGTTCTCCGACATCCTGACCATTCCCGATGCCATGGGGCTGGGCTTGTACTTTGAAACGGGCGAAGGTCCGCGCTTCAAGAAAACCGTCAACACCCTGGCCGACATCGAGGCCCTGCCGATCCCTGATCCGCAAAAGGACCTCGGTTATGTGATGGACGCTGTCAGCACCATCCGCCGCGAGTTGAACGGTCGTGTGCCGCTGATCGGTTTCTCCGGTAGCCCTTGGACCCTCGCCACTTATATGGTGGAAGGCGGTTCGTCCAAAGACCATCGCAAGTCCAAAGCGATGCTCTACGAAAACCCGCAGGCGATGCACTTGCTGCTCGACAAGCTGGCTGACTCGGTTATCGCTTATCTCAACGGCCAGATTCTTGCGGGCGCACAAGCGGTGCAGGTATTCGACAGCTGGGGCGGTAGCCTTTCCGATGCGGCGTATCAGGAGTTCTCGCTGGCCTACATGCGCAAGATCGTCAACGGCCTGATCCGCGAGCACGACGGTCGCAAGGTTCCGGTGATCCTGTTCACCAAAGGCGGCGGTCTGTGGCTGGAAAGCATGGCTGAAACCGGCGCTGACGCACTGGGCCTGGACTGGACCACCAACATCGGTGACGCCCGCCGTCGTGTCGGTGACAAAGTCGCCTTGCAAGGCAACATGGACCCATCCGTGCTGTACGCGAGCCCGCAAGCCATACGCGCCGAAGTCTCGCGAATCCTCGCCAGCTACGGCAGTGGCAACGGCCACGTCTTCAACCTCGGCCACGGCATCACCCCTGAAGTCGATCCGGCTCATGCGGGTGCTTTCATCGACGCTGTGCGCGAGTTGTCGGCGCAATATCACGGTTGATGCCCTGACCCTGTACGAGCTGCCGAAGGCTGCGAAAGTGGATGCCTGACACACCGCGTTCGCAGCCTTCGGCCGCTCCTACAGAGAGCGCTTATATTTGTGTCTTTACCTGCAACGGCGGCAACTTCGCCAACTTCAGTGCCACACCCAGCGCAATCAACAGCAGCACACCAATAAACAACCCGATGCCGTACCACCCGCCGTAATGCCAGCACACCCCGCCAGCCGTCCCGGCCACGCTTGAACCCGCGTAATAGCTGAACAGATAGAGCGACGAGGCCTGCCCTTTGGCTTTGATTGCCCGTCGGCCGATCCAGCTGCTGGCCACCGAATGCGCACCAAAGAAGCCGAAGGTGAACATCAACACGCCAATGATCACCAGGGCCAATGGCTCGAACATGGTCAACGCCATGCCAGCCAGCATCAACACGATCACCGCCCACAGCACCTGGCGGCGGCCCAGTTTGTCAGCCAGCGAGCCGATCTTCGCCGAGCTGTAGATACCGGACAGATACACCACAGAAAACAGCCCGACTACCGCCTGACTCAAATGATAGGGCTCGGCCAGCAAGCGATAGCCAATGTAATTGAACAGGGTCACGAAGCTGCCCATCAGCAGGAACGCTTCGAGGAACAGTAGCGGAAGGCCCGCATCACGAAACTGCATGACGAAGCCGTCAATCAGGCTACGCGGTTGCAACGAGCGTGCGCGGAAGTTGCGCGATTCCGGAAGGATTTTCCAGAACACCGCCGCGGCGATCAGTGCCAAAACGCCTACCACCATCAACGCCACGTGCCAGCTGACATAGTCGATCAATACGCCAGTGATAACCCGGCCGCTCATACCGCCAATCGCGTTGCCACCGATATACAGCCCCATGGCCAGGCCAATGTGGTTAGGGTGGATTTCTTCGCTGAGGTAAGTCATCGCCACCGCCGCCAGCCCGCTGAGGGAAAGGCCGACCAAGGCTCGTGTAATCAGTACGCCTTCCCAGCTGGGCATCAACGCGCTGGCGAGGGTGAAGATCGCGGCGCAGAACAGCGCCAGCACCATCACAGGCTTACGCCCGAGCCGGTCGGAAATTGGCCCGGTGATCAACAAGCCGATTGCCAGCATGCCCGTTGATACCGAAAGAATCAGACTGCTCTGTGCCGCATTGATCGAAAACTCCCGGGACAGCACCGGCATCATCGGCTGCACGCAGTACAACAGTGCAAACGTCGCGAAACCGCCGGCGAACAGCGCGAGCACCGTGCGCATGAACAACGGTGTGTCTTTCTCGATGTAAACGTCACCCAGGGGGATGGCCGCTTCAATCGTTGTCGATTGGGTGTGCGGAGTAGAAGGGCTGACGACAGTGTTCACGGTGGGCCTCAAAGAGCGTCTGGCGGGCAATGAGAAAAAAGAATATAGCTCGCTAATCATTCTTTCCAATATATTGTTCGACCTGTTTGATAGGTAAAACGACTCATTGGGAAGGCCATGGAATTACGTCATCTGCGCTACTTCATTGCGGTTGCCGAGGAGTTGCACTTCGGTCGCGCCGCGTTGGTTCTGGGGATATCCCAACCCCCGTTGAGCCAGCAGATCCAGGCGCTGGAACAGGAACTGGGCGCGCGTCTTTTTGAACGTACCAACCGGCGCGTGGAGTTGAGTGAGGCGGGGCGGTTGTTTCTGGATGAAGCCCGGCTGGTGCTGGCGCAGGTCGATAAAGCTGCGGATGTCGCCCGGCGAGCGCAATTGGGGGAGTTGGGTGAGCTGAAGATCGGCTTTACGACCTCGGCGCCGTTCACGTCGAGTATCCCGCAGGCGATCCTCGCGTTTCGCCAGACTTTTCCAGCCGTGCACCTGTCGTTGCAGGAAATGAACAGCAAGGAAGTGGCTGCCGGACTGGAGGATGAGTCGATTCAGGTGGGCATCATGCGCCCCTTGGCTTTACCGGATTCACTGGTCGTACATGAACTGCTACGCGAATCGCTTGTGGCAATCATCAACGCCGACCACCCCTTGGCGCAGGGCAGTGACCAAGGCATCCATTTATCAGAGCTGGCCAATGAGCCCTTTGTGTTCTTCCCACGCACCTATGGCAGCGGTTTGTATGCACAGCTTGTCGATCTGGCCAGAGCTGCGGGCTTCAGCCCACTGATTACCCAAGAGGCGGGCGAGGTCATGACCATCATCGGCCTGGTCGCGGCGGGCCTTGGCGTGACCGTGTTGCCAGCCTCATACCGACGCATGCGCATCGACGGCGTGGTCTACCGAACCTTGCTTGACCCGGACGCCACCAGTGCGGTTTGGCTGGTGCAGCGCAAGGATCAGCAATCACCCATGGCCATGGCGTTCGTTGAGTTGGTGACGCGCCGGGCGGAGGACAAATAGCCACCGATTGTGAGCTGGAGGGTCAAGTTCTGCTGCCCGTAGTCGAGACAGGTTAAAGACCTTTCCAGTTTTCGGTGATTTATGGCTCTTCGGCAGATACGTATTTCGACACGTGCCTTTCTGAGTTTTGGCGTAATCAGTGTGTTGATGCTTGGCTTCGGCATCTTCTCCATGCACCAGATCACGCAGATGCGCGAGGCCGTTGTGCACACCGAGCAGGTGTCGCACGCGGGGACCCGATGGCTGGGCAGTATTCGTGACAACTCGCTGGGCATTCGGGTGCTCACGTTCCGGTTGATGATCAACCGTGATCCCGCCGTCCTGGGTCCATCCACCCAACGCCTGGTCTTTCTGCGCGGCGAATTGAGCAAGGCGCTGGACGGATATACCCCGATCGTACCCGAAGTCGCTCGTACTTCCTTTTCGAAGATGCAAAGCGTCGTGGCCCAATATCAACAGGCGCTGGATAGCTATCAGAAGCTTTCCGAGCAGGGCGATATTCCAGGGATGACCGCGCTGCTCAACGGCACCATCCAGGATCTGTCCAACCAGACCGGTGATCTGTTCAACGAGCTGGTCAAGATCAACCTCGAGCAAGGCAGCCTCTACACCCAGCAGGCCGAGCAACGCTATGACACCGCGATGCAGACCACCGTGAGCGTGCTGGTGCTGGTATTTGCGCTGACCGTCGGGCTGGCCTGGTTGCTGACGCGCAGCATTGTGCAACCACTCAATGGGGCCATCGGTGCCGCCCGGCGTATTGCCCGCGGAGACCTGACCGGGACTATCGAGGTCGATGGCAAGGATGAGGCCGCCGATCTGCAAAAGTCTTTGGGTGACATGCAGCAAGCCTTGATGGATACCCTGCGTCTTATCGGTAACTCTTCCGACCAACTTGCTACTGCTGCCGAAGAAATGACAGCGATCACCACTCAGACTTCCGGTGATCTGCATAACCAGAACGACGAAATTCAGCAGGCTGCTACAGCGGTTAACGAAATGACCGTGGCTGTTGAGGAAGTAGCCCGCAACGCTGTCTCCACGGCGGATGCTTCCAGTGCTTCGACAACGACCGCGCAAATGGGTCGCCAGCGCGTCGACGGGACTATTCAGGCCATCGAACGTATGGGGCAGCGTGTCGAGGATGCTTCCTCGCAGGTCCGTGAGCTGGCCGAGCATTCCCAAGACATCGGCAAAATTCTGGATGTGATTCGGGGCGTGGCCGAGCAGACCAATCTGCTGGCGCTTAACGCCGCAATCGAGGCTGCGCGTGCGGGAGAAGCCGGACGAGGTTTCGCTGTCGTTGCCGATGAAGTGCGCGCATTGGCGGGGCGTACTCAGACCTCCACTCAGGAAATCGAGCAAATGGTCGCGGCGATTCGGGCCGGTACAGCGAAGGTCGTTGATACCATGCAGGCCACCAATGAGCAGGCGC
This sequence comes from Pseudomonas viridiflava, assembly GCF_900602065.1. Lineage (GTDB taxonomy): Bacteria > Pseudomonadota > Gammaproteobacteria > Pseudomonadales > Pseudomonadaceae > Aquipseudomonas. The sequence goes on from NZ_UWFN01000181.1 coordinate 251,075, forward strand.
TCACGACTTTGGACATGGCCAGAACCGCCGGTGGTGCGCTGGATGAGATTGCCCAGGCTATCTCGCTGATTCACGAAAGGAATCTGGTGATCGCCAGTGCCTCAGAAGAGCAGGCTCAGGTGGCGCGAGAGATCGACCGCAATCTGGTCAACATCCGCGACCTGTCGATCCAGACCTCGGAGGGTGCCGGGCAGATCGACTCGGCCAGCCAGTCTCTGTCGGGGCTGTCCCACGACCTGAAAACCATGGTCGGGCGCTTTCAGTTGTAGTCCAGACTCTCCCGCAGAGGACTGCCTAGCGTCCCTGACACAGCGCTGTCGTGCGGCAAGCGTGGACCCTGTAGGAGTGAGCTTGCTCGCGATAACGGTAGACCTGTTGAGAAATTACTGTCTGACCTGACGCTATCGCGAGCAAGCTCGCTCCTACAGAAAAGCATTTGAAATCAGATGGTTGTATTTTTTTGATGAGAGCTGCCGAAGGCTGCCATCGCGGTGTGTCAGGGTGCGTGCTTCGCAGCCTTCGGCAGCTCCTACAAATATCAGCAGTTTGGGTTTAATCCACCTTGCTCAAATCACCCTTCAACGCAACGCCAGCAATGAACGCGCCCGCGTGGCACTCATAGTTCACCGGGTCTTTGCGTTCGATGCTTTTGTAGTAGCTGGTGATGTTGGTCACGGCGTTGGCGTTGGCGTTTTTCGCGGCGCCGTACATTTGCAGGATGGCCGATTGCAGTACCCACTCACAGGCTTCTGTGTCGCTCTTGTTGAAGGCGTTGGTTTTCTTGTTGGTCACGGCGCCCGGGCTGACGACGGTGACCTTACCTTTTGGTGGCACGCCCGCCAGATAGAACTTAACGCTGCCGTCGATTTTGCCAGCGGCGGTCATGTCATTGATGACTTTCTGAAACGGCAGAAACAGCGCCGTGTCGCGAGCCTGGCTGACGCCTGGCAATACGGACAGGGCGATGGCAGCAGCGGCGATCCAGGTTTTCAATTGCATAACGGTCTTTCCTTGAGAGTGAATGAATGAATCAGGACCAGCGACGGAAAATCAACGACGTGTTGACCCCGCCAAAAGCAAAGTTGTTGTTCATGACGTATTCGTGGCTCATTTGCCGGGGTTCGCCACGCAGGTAATCCAGATCGCCGCACTGCGGATCCACCTCATCGAGGTTCAACGTATGGATGTAGCGATCGCGATTGAGCATTTCGATGCAGAACCATGATTCCAGTGCGCCGCAGGCTCCCAGGGTGTGGCCGAAAAAGCTTTTCTGCGAACTGATCGGCATGCGCGAGCCGAAGAGGCTGCTGGTGGCGAGGGTTTCAGCGATGTCGCCTTGCTCGGTTGCAGTGCCGTGGCCGTTGACGTAGCCAATGGCTTCGGGGGGCAAGTTGGCATCTTCCAGCGCCAGCTCCATCGCTCGGCGCATGGTTGCCTGCTCAGGCCGGGTACTGTGTGCCCCATCAGCGTTGCTGCCGAAGCCTACCAGTTCCGCGTGAATGTGCGCGCCACGGGCCAAAGCGTGTTCCAGCTCCTCAAGCACCAGCATGCCGCCGCCCTCGCCAATCACCAGACCGTCTCGTCCGGTGTCGTAAGGGCGCGGGCTGGTGTGGGGTGCATCGTTCTTCAGGCTGGTGGCATACAGCGCGTCGAAGACCATTGCTTCGGTAGGGCAGAGCTCTTCGGCCCCGCCGGCCAGCATCAATGGCAAACGCCCGAACTTGATCGCTTCATAGGCATAACCGATGCCCTGGCTGCCGCTGGTGCAGGCGCTGGAAGTCGGAATCAACCGGCCGGTCAGGCCAAAGAAGATACTGATATTCGCTGCCGTGGTGTGCGGCATCATCCGCACGTACGAGTTGGCGTTAAGCCCCACGGCCACGGAGTTGAGCAGCATGTTGCCGAAGGCTTTTACATCTTCGGTGCTGCCCGTGGATGAGCCGCACGCAGTGCCCATGCGTCCGTCACGGATGATCGGGTCGTTGAGCAAGCCCGCACCGATCAACGCCTGTTCGGATGCGCCCACCGCGAAACGGGAGACGCGGCCCATGCTGCGCAGTTGCTTGCGAGTCCAGTGGGACGGCACGGCGAAATCATCGATAGGGCCAGCCAGTCGCGTATTCAGCTCCGTGAAGCGATCCCACTCGTCCATGCGCCGAATGCCGCTGCGGTTGGCATTGAAGTTGGCTTCGATGCTCGCCCAGTCGCTGCCCAATGAAGTAATCCCGGCCATGCCGGTCACGACGACGCGCTTCATCAGCACAGGCCTCCGTTGACTGCCAGCACCTGGCGAGTGATATACGCGGCTTCGGCGGACATCAGGAAATTCACCGCGCCCGCGACCTCTTCAGGGGTGCCCATGCGCTGCGCGGGGATCATCTTCATCAATTCATCCACAGGAACATTTTCGTCGAGCATGGCGGTATCGATCAGCCCGGGCGCGACGCAGTTAACGGTGATCTTGCGCTTGCCCAGCTCAATGGCCAGCGCCTTGGCGGCACCGATCACACCGGCCTTCGACGCGCTGTAGTTGACCTGCCCGCGATTGCCGATCAAACCGGAAACCGAAGTGATGCATACAATTCGGCCTGCCGCACGGCGACGTATCATCGGCATCATCACCGGGTGCAGCACGTTATAGAAGCCATTGAGGTTGGTTCTGAGCACCACGTCCCAATCATCGTCGCTGAGGGCCGGAAATGCGCCGTCCCGAGTCAGGCCTGCGTTGAGTACGACGCCGTAATACGCACCGTGTGTTTCCACATCGGCTTCCAGAATGACTTTGCACGCTTCGCGGTCGGCCACATCGAATTGCAGGATGCGCGCCTGACGGCCCAACGCAACGATTTCAGCCTGGACCGCTTCGGCTTCGCTGCGCCCGTTACGGCAATGCAGAATCAGGTCGAAACCCGCCTTCGCCAGACGCAGCGCAATAGCGCGGCCAATGCCACGGCTGGAGCCGGTGACCAGTATCGAGTCAGTCATGTGCGGGCTCCTTCGTTCAGGTATTGATCGGGGTTGGGCGGGCAATACACACTGAGGCGGGCGAAAGCTTCAATGGCCGGGCCGGTCAGACGGCATTCAAAAACCCCCATGCCGCTGTCGTCCTGCAGAGAACGCAGCGCGTGAATGGTCAATTCGCTGCCAGCGGGAAAGTGGTCGACGTTGCATTCGAACTTACGGCTGCCGAGCAGGAAGCCGAGTACCACCGGCTGCTCCTGAAGGCGTGCCTGACAACCAGCGTAAGCGGCGACGCTCTGGGCCATCAATTCAATGCCGACCCAGGCGGGCATATTACCGTTGGCGTCATTGAGCAGGCCACCGGGCGTGACGGTCAGGCGAGTGTGAATCTGTTCTTCGTCGAACGACAGGACCTCATCGATTAGGATCATGTCACCCGCATGCGGCAGCAGTTCGGCGAGCGGCCAGGCAATCATGAGGCGTCTCCGATAATCAGGCTGATGTTGTTGCCACCGAAGGCAAACGAGTTGCTCATCATGTAGCGCTTTGGTGTCTGCGCCAGACGGGTGTGTGTATTCGTCCACTGCAAGGGCGGTAGCGTTGGGTCGGGCTGGCCATCCCAGGCATGAGGGGGCAGCGCGTGGTCTATGTTTTCCGTGGCCAGGCTCAGCCAGCAGAACGCGACTTCCAGCGCGCCGGCTGCGCCCAGCGTGTGGCCGGTCATGGGTTTGGTCGAGGAGCAGGGCACACCGTCAGGGAAAACGGCGTTGACCGCCAGGCTTTCCATCGCGTCGTTGTGTGGCGTCGCCGTGCCGTGCAGGTTCAGGTAACCGATCTGCGCGGCTGCCAGTCCGGCATTGTCCAATGCTTGTTGCATGGCTTCACGGGCACCGCGTCCGCTGGGTTCCGGCGCCGAAATATGGTGCGCGTCGCAGGTTGCGCCTGCACCCAGCAAGGCAATCGAGTGCTCGCCGCTGGCCTCGCGGGTCATCAGAAACAGGACGGCGGCTTCACCGATATTGATCCCGTCACGATTGCGCGAAAACGGATTGCAGCGCTGCTGCGAAACCGCTTCTAGCGAAGAAAAGCCGTTAAGCGTGAGCTTGCACAGCGTATCGACCCCGCCGCAAAGCACTGCGTCGCACAGGCCGATATCCAATGCACGCCGGGCACTGAGCAGCGCGCGTGCGCTGGAAGTGCAGGCCGTGGAAATCACGTAGGACGGGCCGCTTAGCTGCAACCACTCCGAGAGGAACGTTGCCGCCGCGCCGAGCTCTTGCTGCTGGTAGTGGTAATCGACGGGAAATTGCTGGTCGCTCAACCAGGCCGCAATACCGCGCCCGGCTTCATCTATGCCCGAGGTGCTGGTGCCGAGAATCACGCCGATGCGATGGCTGCCATAGCGCTGGATGGCTTGACGGATTTCCGGTTCGATTTGCAGTGCCGCCGCCAGTAGAAGCCGGTTATTGCGGCTGTTGTGGGCTGCCAGGGACTCAGGGATGGGCGGCAACGCTGTTTTGACGGCGCCCACCGGCAAGACTCGTTCCGGCACCCAGCCACCTTCTTCGACCATGCCGGACGTGTCCGCGGCGAACAGCCGTCGCGCGACTTCTTCACGACCACTGCCTAACGAGCAGATCAGGCCCAGGGCGTTCAGGTAAGCGCTCACTGCACGGCCTCGCTGTTCAACGGGCTGATGCCATAGTTGATTCTGTCGTTTTTGCCGGTCAGAACGATCAATCGGAAGGTGTCCGCGCTGTTGTATTCCACGCCCCATCGCTCATGAAAAATGCGCTGCGTCCCCCGGCGCTGCGCCGTGGGGTAGTTGCGATTCAGCTCGCTGTCCGGTGTCAGGGCAAACAACAATGCAGCAAACAACTCTCGGGCTTCGGCGTTGGGCGGCAACAGACCGTCGGCCTGCCATTGACCCTCGATCAATTGCTGACGCGCTAACGGAATACCCAGCGGGTCCATGAGTGACCAGCGCAAGCCGTTGGCTTCCTGCTGAATCACCAGCAACCAGTCTTGACGCTGATCGGCCTGCTGACGCTGCACGTGCAGTTGCATCGGCAACTGCAGATCGGGGACCGACACAGGCAGCGGTGCTCTACTGGCGCAGGCGGTCAGCAGCAGGATTGAGGCGATCAGCAATGCGCGAATCATGTGTTATCACCCTCCAGAGGCTTGCGCGCCACCACGTTGACCAGCGTTTCTTCACGCTGGCCGACGGGTGCTGGCTTACGCAGTTTCAGACGTTCCAGCAAACCGAAATCGCTGGAGCGGCTCCACCAAAGATACGGGTAAGAAACATTTTGTGCACCAAACTGAAAGCCTTGGTCGCGGAGCATTTGCAGGTACTGTTCGGCGCTCTTCTGCACGTGCATTGGATGGCGGAACAGCCAGCGGATAACCCACGTATCGATATAGGCTTCGGTGGATTCGGCGAATAGCAGGTAACCACCGGGTTTGAGTACCCGGTAGAACTCGGCGAGGGCCTGCTCCTGCTCCACCAGATGGTGAAAGGTCTGATGGCAGAAGAGGATATCGACACTGGCATCTGCCAGTTTCAGCGCGGCGCAGTCACTGCCGATCAATTCGACGTCAATACCGTGAGCACGGGCTTCTGCACGGCTCATGGTCAGGCTCTCCGGGTCAGCGTCTACGCCCAGCAGGCGTGATGGCGCAAACACGTCGCACAGTCGCTTGAATGACTTGCCCTGACCACAACCCGCATCGAGCAGCACCGGCTGGCTCGGCGGTGCGCCGTCGAACAGGCTGCGCAGGTCGTCGATTGCCACCCGCAGCACGCGGTGTTGCCAGGTGTGGCTGCGCAGGAACCACAAGCCGAAACGGGTTTCTTCGACGTATTTGTCGCTCAGGAAAGGCCCGCTCATTGAGGTGTGCTCGCGCAGATTTCAGACAGCATGCGCAGGCGGCGCTTGGGTTCCGCGACAAACGGATTGCGCTGGTCCCAAGCGTAGCCAGCGAGGATTGCACAGATCATGCGGCGGATATCCCGCGTGCTTTCCGGGTAGAAAATGACATCCTGGAAGGTGCCCTCGTACCAGCCTTCCACATAGGCGCGGAAGGTATCTACGCCACGCTTGAGCGGTGTTGCGAATTCAGTTTGCCAGTCGACCGTTTCACCTTGCAGTTGGCGATGCAGAACGCCTGCCGCCATGCTTGCCGAACGCATGGCGATGGTCACTCCCGAGGAGAACACCGGGTCAAGGAACTCAGCGGCATTGCCCAGCAGGGCAAAGCCCGGGCCATGCAGGGTTTTGACGTTGGCCGAGTAACCGCCGATGGTCCGTGCCGGGGTATCCCACACGGCGTCCTTGAGCAGTGTTTTCAGGTGCGGAGTTTCGTCGACGAACTGGCGCAGGCAGGCATCCAGGTCTGCAGGGCGGTCCTTGAAGCGCTCCGAGGCCGCGACGACGCCCATGGAACACCGGCCATTGCTGAACGGGATCGACCAGAACCATACATCGCGCATTTCAGGATGGATGCTGACGAGGATCTTCTCGCGATCAAAGGACGCCGGGAAGTGATCCTCGACGTGGGTGAAGACCGCTTGGCGTACCGGGAAATTCGACGGTGCTTCCAGGTCCAGCAAACGCGGTAACACCCGACCATAACCGCTGGCATCCAGCACGAATTGCGCCTGCACCTGGTACTCGCTGCCGTCTTCGCGGCGCACACTCAGTACCGGCCGAGGGCTGTCGAAATCACCCGCGATAATTTCTTCCTGATAGCGGATCTCCACACCCTGCAAGGCAGCCTGATCGGCCAGCAACTTGTCGAACTCGCCACGCTGTACCTGAAAGGTCGATGGCTGGCCTTCGCTGAAGGTGTCGCCAAAGTCGAATGCGCTGTACTGATCACGCCACGCAAATGCAGCGCCGTTTTTCTTCTGGAAGCCCGCGGCTTTAACCGCATCGAGCATGCCGGCTTCTTCGACGAAGTCCAGGCAGTGCGAAAGCAGGCTTTCACCGATGGAAAAACGGGGGAACTGCTGGCGTTCAATGATCAGCACGTCATGGCCATTGCGTTTGAGCAGCGCTGCGGCGATCGCACCGGAAGGGCCTGCGCCAATCACAATGACTGTACGACTTTCCCTATCAGTTATTGGCATACGACTTCCTTACTTGATCGACAGCGTTAACGGGTGGCAGAACCGGTGCGCGGCCCATGCCCAGCAGGGCAGGGATCAGCGTCGCGAGCAGGCTCATGAGCATCAGCGCGAAGTACAGCGTCGGGCTGATCAGTTGTTGTTGCAGGAGCATATTGAGAAAGACGATTTCGCTCAGGCCGCGAATATTCAACAGCACGCTTTCGCGCCAGCGGCTGGCACCGGCGAAGGAGGGCGTGGCCCAGCTCAAACCCAGCCAGTTGCCGAGCATCTTGCTGGCAATCGGCAGCAAAATCAGTGCGCCGAGCTGTACCCAGCCGAGGCTGCCCATGGCGCTGTGCACATTGATCTGCACGATGCCGAAGGTCAGGATCAGCGGGATGGCCAGCCAGGTTTGCAGGCGCATGAACCACGCGCGGTTGATCGGCAATACCCACGGTTGCTTGAGTCGCGCCATGCACAGCAGGTAGCCAATACCGAAAATCAGCGCATTGAGCCGGTAATGCTCGGCCACGACCAGCAGGGCGAAAAACGTCACGCTGTAAACCATCGGCTGGCGCAGTCGCAGGGCGCGAAGCAGCAAAGGCACGCACGCGCCGAGCAGGGGTAGCAGCAAGCTGTTGATGTTCAGGCTGCCTTGGGCGATGCCGAACAGGCTCCAGCACATCAGGTCAATAAGGATCGCGGTTTGCACCAGACGTCGGGTAGCTTCTGGCGGGTAATCGATATGACGCAGGTACAGGTACAACACCGGGATCGCGGTAATCGCGAACACCAGGCCAAGAGCCAGCGAGCTGATCCACGGTTGAGCCGGCAAAAACCACATCGCGCAAACCAGCCCGGCCACGAACGGCACGGCAAAACTCGGCAAGGCGACCTTGAGGCTTTGGCGATCCATTTTCACGTCAATGACGTCGCTGAGGATATGCCCCAAAACGATGGCGAAACTCAGGCCGTACAGGGTTTTCAGCGACACCGGCGCAACCAGTTGCGCGCCGCTCAATTGCCAGTGGGGTTCAATCCAGAACAGCATGATCAGCGGCAGGGCGAAGGTGGCCAACAGCAACTGACTGACGATCGGGATCAAGCCGAAATAGCGCCCAAGCCGAGTCGCTACGGCAAACATCAATAGAGCCATCAGCCAGAACAGCGCGGTCATCATCAGTGAGCCTCACTTTCAGCGGCAGGTTGGCTGTGGCGACTGGCGGCCCACGGTGCAAGCATGAAGCTGAACGCCAGACCGAGGCTCACTGACAGGCCAAAGTTGCTGATCGCTGGCGTACTGGACACGGCCAGCAAACCGAACGAGAGCCAGGTGGTGACGGCTGCCAGCAGAGTGCCGAGCAGGCTGACCGCTGCGCCGCCGATCTGCTCGCGCATCAGGATCGCGTAATCGACGCTGATCGCAGTCACCAGCAACAGACCGAACAGGCTGAACAGGGTCAGTGGCTGACCGAGCCAACCCAGGCTGGCCAAGCTGCACAGCGCCGCGAGCAACGGCAGAGCGACGATACGCAATGCGCCGCCAAAGCCGAATGGCGCGATCAGCAGCAACACGATCAGGACGCAGGACGCCAGTTTCAATTCAGCGGCGCTGATCTGGGTGGCCGCGAATACACCGTTGAGTTGCCCCAGACGATCCACCAGCCGCACACCCGGCAAGTCCTGGGCCTGCAAACGTAGCAGGGCGGCGCTGTTCAAACCCTGCAGGCTGACCATGCCTGCGACACCGTTTTTGCTGGCGCCCAGCCACAGCACCCGCCATGGCTCACCCAACGGGCCAGCAAGTGCTGCGTCGATATCAGTGACCGGTAATGCCTGCAACTGAGCCAGTTCAGATTGCAGAGCGCTGGCGGGAACACCGAGGTCAATCAGCGTTTGCCAGTGTTCGGGCAAGGTGTTCAAAGCTTTGCGCACAGCGTCTTGGTCGGAAGGCGATGCGATCAATTGATTCAGCGCCAGGTAACCGTTCAGTTCGTCCAGATTCACCAGTTGGTCAAGGCGGTTTGTTAATGCTTTCTGGCGCTCCAGCAGTTCTTGCTGATCCTTGCCTTCAACCAGAAAGAACTGGCTGGTGGGTTGATAACCCGTGATCCGCGCAATGGCCTGTGCTTCCTCGGTGAGCTGTGGCGGTGCCGATATCCATTGGCGGATGTCATTTTTGGTGTTCAGTTGCCAAAGCCCGGCCGCGCAGAACATCAGCAACAGCGCGAGCAGGGCGGGCGTGCCGATGCGGCGCAGCAAAGCTTCGCGCCAGCTCAGCAGGCGTTCGGCCAGATGCAGTGGCCATTGAGCAGGCTGCAATTGGGTAGTGTTGAGCAGCGCGGGCAACAGGCAGACGGCGGTGAGATACGCGCCAATCAGGCCTGCCGCAGAGAACACTGCGATTTGCGTGAGTGCCGGGAAGGGCGTCCAGGCAAGCGCGAGATAGCCGATGCAACTCGTTGCAAGACTCAGGCTCAGCCCTGGCAGGGTAAGGCGCAAGGCGGGCCAGCTGCGCCAGGGTTTCAGGCTCCAGCTTTTGGACAGGTAGTGCAGCGGATAATCCACCGCCACGCCAATCAGGCTCGACCCCAGCACCAGAGTCATCACGTGCATGTGACCAAAAAATGCGACACAGGCCACGGCGCCGAATAGCATGCCGACCAGCACTGGCACGAACGCCAGCAGCACGCGCCAGCGTCGGAAAGCCAGCAGCAGCAACAGCAAAATACCCGCTGTAGCACCGCCACCCACCCAAGTGATTTCCCGGCTGGCCTGACGTTGACCGTCGGCTGCATACAGCAGGCCGCTGGCTGCCAATAGCTGCCCGTTGGCCTGCGCCGCTTGTTGGCGAGAGGCGCTGAGCAAGTCTGCTACCCGCAGCGGGAGTTGCATATCGAACGCATCGCCTTGAGTGCGTGCTCGCAGCAATACCCAGCTCTTACCGTCAGCGCTAGCAATCAATGCCCCGCTGCCGATGTCCGGGTGTACCGAGCCATGCTGTGGCATGCCGTTCTGTATGCGACCGGTCAAGCCAAGCCAATCGTCCTGACTGGGCACCAGGCTGAAGCCGCTGAACGGGTCAAACAGGCTTTGCACACGTTGCTGAATAAAAGTCTCAGGATGCTCGATCAACTGTGCACGGTCCGCTGTCGGCAGCATCGCCAGCCGGCCTTGCAGCAGTTGCGTGCGCAGCGCGGGCAGGTCGGCCTGCAGGCTCCACTGGACCTTGTCGAACAGGCCGCTGGCCTGCCATTGCTCGCCCAGTTGCCTGGCCAGGTTGATGGCTTGTTGTTGATCCGTGTGGCCGACCAATACCAGCATTTCGCGATTCAGTGGTTCTTGCATGCGCTGTTCGGCGCGCTGCTCCAGCGCATCGGGGCTGCTGCCGGGGACCAGTTCCATGAGGTTGGCGGACAGCGGCGCTCCGTCACGCCACTGCCAGCCAGCGAGGGCCAGCACCGCCAGCAGGATGATCAGGAACAGGCGTGGCAACAGGCGTTCAATTCGCAAAATCAGCACGCTCCGCATCACTCAAAGCAGGCACGCTCTGGCTATCGACCATCTTCAGTAGCGTGCTGTCACCTTGGGTTTCCAGCAGCTCGATGCGCTGCACCAGTTCGCCGCCTTCGATATTGATCTGCTTGAACACCTGCTGCAGCAACAGTGAACGAGGGGTCAACGTCAGTTGCCAGGCGCTGGCGTCGCCTTTGAGCTGCAACTCGAAGTCGCGCTGCAGGCCACTGCTATCGCCCTGCAGGACGGCCAGAAACAATCGGTTCTGTTCAGCGCCCGCGCTTTTGTTCGGCAGTAATTGCCAGCCATTGGCGGCGTCGCGTCGGGCTATGCCTGCCGCGCTGATTCGGTAGTCCTGCTTGAGGGGCGTATTCAGCAGCCACAACAGGCCGAATTCCTTGGCCAGTACGAAGCGGCCTTTGCTGATCAGCGGTGTGGGCAGGGCACGCAGGTGTTTTTCCTGGATGAAGTTGCCGCGTACCACGACCGGTTTTGCCAGTTGATCGCTGAGCTGTTGCAGGTCGAAGGCCTGGGCCAGTGGCGACAGGCAGAGCAGGGCCAGAAGGCAAACCACACGACCTATGGTTGAAATGAGGTTCATGTGGGAGCGGTGCTTGCCCGCGATAAGGGCGCCGCATATATCAGGTCTACCGCGTCCAGCCTTATCGCGGGCAAGCACCGCTCCCACAGGGTTGAGACCTGCTTCGGAACAGAGATTCATGGCAACACCCTCTCAACCGCATCGGTGAAAGCTTTCGGCGACGCCAGCTGCATCTCGCGGGTTTCGATGTCTACCGCTACCTGGATCGAACTGGCGCGGGTCATGCGCTCGCCGGTTTCGGCGTCGCTGATCAGGTAATTGATCTTCAGGCGGTTTTCCCACTCGACAAGACTGGCGCGCACGATCAGCCGTTGGCCGAATACCGCGCCGCGCACGTAGCGCAACTGGATGTCGATTACCGGCCAGCCGTAACCGGATTCGAGCATCTGCGTGTAGTTATGGCCAATGTGGTCCAGCAACGCGCAGCGGGCGACTTCCAGGTACTTGATGTAATGGCCGTGCCACACGATGTTCATCGAGTCGACGTCGAAAAAGGGCACCAGAACTTCGGTGTCGACGTCGATTACGCCTTTACTGCGCATGCAACCTCCAGTGGCGATCCGCGATACGTTGCAGGCACAGACGCAGTTCGCCTTCCAGCGCACGGTCTTCGATCACGGGCGGGAAATCCACAGCCAGTTGCTCGTGCATGGCGGCCAGTGCCGGCGGCAGAGGGCGCGCATCGGCGGCTTTACTGCGCAGCCAGACACCCTGATTGGCGGCGATCAGCGTGGCAGCGGCAACCTGCTCGGTCAGCTCCAGGACGCGAATGGCGTCGCGGGCAGCGATGGTGCCCATGCTGACTTTGTCCTGGTTATGACACTCGGTCGAGCGAGAAAACACGCTGGCCGGCATGGTGTTTTTCAGGGCTTCGGCGGTCCACGCACTGGTACCGATCTGCACAGCCTTGAAGCCATGGTTGATCATCGCCCGGTCCGCTGGCGCGCCAGACAGATTGCTCGGCAAACCGTGGTTGTAACGTTCATCGACGAGGAGCGCGAGCTGGCGATCCAGCAGGTCGGCGACGTTGGCAACGAGGTTTTTCAGGCTGTCCATGGCGAAGGCGATATGCCCGCCATAGAAGTGGCCGCCGTGCAGTACGCGTTCGGCTTCGGCGTCAATAATTGGGTTGTCGTTGGCGCTGTTCAGCTCGATTTCTATGAACGAACGCAGCCAGTTCAGGCTGTCAGCCAGCACGCCCAGCACGTGAGGGGCGCAACGCAGCGAGTAGCGATCTTGCAGACGGTGCAGCGGAGCGGTCGGTGCGTCGATGGCCAGGTCTTTGCGCAACCACGCTGCAACCTGCATCTGGCCCGGATGGGGTTTGGCGGCGAACAGACGTTCGTCGAAATGCTCCGGGTTGCCTTGCAGCGCGACCACGTTCATCGCGGTAATACGGGTTGCCAGTTGCAGCAGGTAATCTGCACGAGCGAAGGCCAGGCACGCCAGGCCGGTCATCACTGCGGTGCCGTTCATCAGCGCCAGGGCTTCCTTGGGACGCAGTACCAGCGGTTCCCAGCCCAGTTCGCGATGCACGTCGCTGGCGAGGCGTCGCTCGCCGCGGAACATCACTTCGCGTTCGCCGGACAAGGTCGCTGCGACGTAGGACAGCGGCGTAAGATCGCCACTGGCGCCCACCGAGCCTTCTTCAGGAATCAGCGGCAATACGTCTTGATCAAGAAACGCCTGCAGCCGCTCCAGTAGTTCAATACGCACCCCGGAAACGCCGTGGCATAGCGACTGCAGGCGCGCAGCCAATACGGCGCGCGTGGCCTGGGCGTCGAGCAGCTTGCCGAGTCCGCAACCGTGGAAGGTGTAGAGGTGACGTGGCAAGGCTTCCACATGCTGCAACGGCACAGCCACCACGCAGGAATCACCGTAGCCGGTGGTCACTCCGTAGATCACGCCTTCCTTGTCCAGCAACGAGTCGAGGAACTGCGCGCCTTTGGCGATGCGTTGACGGTAGGCGCTGTCGTTTTGCAGGGCCGTAGGCACTTGGCGGTTGGCCAGGGCCAGCACGTCTTCGATCTGCAATGCACGCTCGCCGAAGGTAACCGGCTCAGGAACTTGATTCGTCATCGGACTTCCAGAAAGGGTAGAAATTGAACCACTGTTGCGGAGCTTGCAGGCAGTAATGGCCGAGGCGGTCGGCATAACGCTGCGCGTGTTCTGCAATCACTTGCTGCCGGTCACTGCGCCGCCATTCGATGGCGTCGGCAAACGGCTCCAGCGTCACTTGATAACCGCTGGGACGCTTGAGACAGAAAATCAGGTTGATCGGGCATTTCAACAGCCCGGCCAGCAGCCACGGGCCCTGTGGGAAAGCAGCCTTGGCACCGAGAAAGTCGACTCGGGCATTGCGTCCGCCGTGCAGCGCCACGCGGTCACCGGCGATGGCCAGCCATTCCCCGTCATCCAGGCGCTGGCTCAGTTGCAGCATCACCGAAGGGTCCAGTTCGCTGACTTGAATCAGGCGCAGATTGGTCGCACCTGCCTCGCCCAGCAGCCGGTTAAAGCGCTCGGCGTGCTTGGTATGGACGAGCACGTTCATGGTGACTTTTTCGCCCAGCTCGGCGAGTGCACGGCACACTTCCAGATTGCCCAGATGCGCACCCACCAGCATCTGACCGCGCTCACCACGTAGCTGAGTGCGCAGCAGCGCGGGATCAACGATTTCGATCTGCTCCAGGCGCAGCTTGCCATTCCAGACGTCGAGCTTGTCCAGCAGCGAGTCGGCAAACGCCATGAACTGGCCGAACACGCTTTTATGCGTAGGCATCAGCTCTGGTCTGGCGCTCCATTCGGCCAGCCGCTGCTGATACTCCCATGCACTTTTGCGCGCCTGGCGACCGAACAGGAAGAAATACAGCACGATGCCATGCAGCACCGGGCTCAGCACCCGTCGCCCCAGATGACGTACACCCCAGGCGGTGAGTTTCATCAGCAGGAAACTGCCGCGCTCTTCGTGTTTGGCCCAGTGCTTATCGCTCATCGCTGCGTCCCCCTGTTGGAGCTGCAGAAGGCTGCGAAGCGTTCATTCCGATACACCGCTATCGCAGCCTTCGGCAGCTCCTACAGATCCAGTGTTTGTCGCGAGACAGAGCGGGGCCATGGACGCCGGGGCAGCTCCTGCCGGATTTCTTGCAAACACACCGCTCATGGCAACCACCGCCGCCAGAGGATCAACGGAAAACGCCCCAACATGCCGAAGAACAGCTTGGTGTGCATTTTCGAGATCAGTGCGTTGTCGTGGAACAGCCGGAAGTGCGACAGGCCGTCCTGCGGGTAATGCACCTTGGTCGGCAGCCACACCATCGGCTGATTGAGCCACGACAAGCGGACGAGGATTTCCGAATCGAAGTCCATGCGTTTGCCCACCTGCACGGTATTGATCAGATGCAGGACGGGCGTCAGCGGGTAGACCCGGAAGCCACACATCGAATCCTTGATCTGCAGGGACAGACTGTTGACCCACACCCAGAAGTGCGTGAGGTAGCGCGCATACAAACGGCCTTTAGGCACGCTTGCATCGTATTGCGGGTAACCGCAGATCAGTGCGTTGGGCTGCTGGCGGGATGCCTCAAGAAAAAGCGCCAGATCAGCCAGATCGTGTTGGCCATCAGCATCCACTTGCAGCGCGTGGCTGAAGCCCAGACGCTGGGCTTCGCGGAAACCCGCCATGACCGCGCCGCCCTTGCCCTGATTGACCGGCAGGGTGACGAGATAAACATTTTCGGTTTGCGCCAGTTCGCGCAGTACCGCGGCACAAGACGGGCTGCTGGCGTCGTCCACCAGAACACACGGCAAACCAGCGGCGAGCACTGCATCAACCACTGCTGGCACCGCCAGCTCATGGTCGAACACCGGGATAATTGCGCAGGGGTTATGCATGCGTAGTTACCTGTTCCCGGGTTGTCGAATGCGCTGGGGATTCTGTGGGAGCGCTCGGGTTTAAATCAAACTTATGACAGGGAATGAGTTTCCTGTAGGAGCTGACGAGCACCGCGAGGCTGCGATAAGGGTGTGTCAGGCAAGCCGCTATCGCAGCCTCGCGGTGCTCCTCAGCTCCTACAGAGTTGATGTTTGTCGCGTGACAGTGCAGCGGCAGGAAAGCGTCCGTGGTCGCTTTTAAATCAAACATCCGCCGCCTCCAGCAATATCCGGCCGCTGGAGCACGCTGCGTCGCCGTTGCGGAAGGCGAAGTAGAGCTTGCCGCGTTCGGCGTCGAAGCGCAGGGTCAGGCTGACCTGGTCGCCGGGGCGAACCAGTTGCTGGAACTTGAGTACTTCCATGCCGGCAAATTTTGGCGGCAGATCCAGCAGGCGCTGACCCAACGCCATTGCCCAGTTCACTTGAACCACGCCTGGCAGTACCGGCACCGTCGGGAAGTGCCCGCTGAAGTAAGCCAGGTCCGGCGGTACGCTCAATTGCAGATGCCACTCGCCATCAACGTTGCGCTGCTCAAGCACTTCCGGTTCTTGTCCGCGAGGCGCCATCAACAGCGCCTGAACGTCGGCTTGAGGTAGCTTGCCCTGCGCGTTCAGGGGCAACTGACGCAGCATGCGCCAGCGGCGAGGCAGGGCGATGGCTTCGCAATGGCCGCTTAAATGCTGGCGCAGCGTTTGTGTCAGATGGCGTCGCCCTTGATTGCGGAAGGCGTGCAAACCGCTGGCGCTGAGTACCAACAAAGCCCCAAGCGAGGCACGATTTTCCTGCACCACGGCAAGGCGCGCCTCAGCGACCCATTCATGACTGATCAGCGCTTGTTCCAGAAGCGGCAGGGAAATGCGTTTTTCTTCGAGTTTGACGATACGATCCAGGCGTCCGAGCAACTCAAAGCGGCCGTCATCGGTCATGCGAACAGCGTCTGCGGTCTGTTCGATGTGACCAGCAGGCATGTAGGTCGAACTGATGCGCAGGGCTCCCTCTGTGTCCTGTCCCAACTCGACACCAGCGAAGGCTTGCCACAGGCTCTCGCCCTGGCGCCAGGCAATCCCGCCTGTTTCCGAGCTGCCGAGGATTTCAGTTGGCCACTGGCCCAGACGCTGGTGAAGGCTGACGGCTGCCTCTGTTGGCAGTGCGCCACCGGAGGAGAACACCCGGCGTACTTTGCCCAGACTTGGCCAGTCGAGGTTGTCGCCCATGCGTTTGAGCAGCGCGGGGCTTGCAACCCAGGCAAAATGCGGGAATTCGCGGCTGGCGCGTTGCAGGTCTTCGGGGAAAGGCAGTTGTTTGCGCACGAAGCAACGGCCCGCGCTCAAGGGCCACAGCACGCGGAACAGTAGACCGTAGATGTGCTGAGTCGCGACGCTGCCGATGATGCATGCCGCGCCAAGGTCGGCGCCCCACAGTTGTTCCAGTGCGTCGATCTCGTTGGCCAGTTGGCGCAGGCGCTTTTCGATAAGCTTGGGTTCACCGCTTGAGCCGGATGTGCACAGACTCAGGCGACACTCATCGAGGTCCAGCAGCGCAGGCTGCAGTGGCTCGGCATGCAGCTCATGCAGTTTGCTGTCAGCGGGGTGATCGGTCAGCCAGGCATCAACATGCCCAGACCAGCGTTCACGCGTCTGAGCCTGCAAATCAGCGGGCAGCAGTACGCTGACACCGGCGCGCCAGGCCGCAAACAAGGCAATCGCCAGTTCGCCTGCATCTTCAAGATGCACCGCCAGCCGCTTGATGCCTCTAGCTTGCAAGCCCGCAGCGACGCTCAACGCTTGCTCACAGAATTGCGCATGGTTCAGCGTCGGGGCCTGCGTCAGCTCGCGGGCTGACTGCGGGTCAAGCAACAGGCGTTCGGTTTTTATCCAGTCAACAGCCATCCGGTTCATGCATTCCATTTCATGCCGCGCCTCTTACTCGGCGGCGGACTAACCATTCGCCTGCAAACAGCAGACCCATCAATCCATATGAAACAAGCCCGGTGTACAACGCCCACCAGGACAACGGAGCCCACAACGTCAACCCCGCGGCTATAAGCCCGTTCGCCAGAAAAAAGCAGCACCACACGACCGTTACCTGACGTGTGTAGCGAATAGCCTTTTCGGGCAGATGCGGGTCGCTCAGGCGCGCCAGACGCTCAACGATCGGTGGGCCATACATCAGGCTCATGCCAAACAGACTCAGCATCGAGGCACTGATCAACACCGGGTACCAACGCAGCAACTGCGGGCTGCCCAGCAGCCCCAACAACAGACAAAAGCCAATGGCGATCAGGGCTGTGATCAATGTGGCGGGGCGCTTGCCAGCGGTAAGCGCACGTCCCAGCCACAAGACACCCAGCAGCAGGGCAAACTGCCAGGGTGCGAAGTGTTCGGTGCCGTAGTAAACCGCGAACGGGTACAGCACGCCTGCCAGCAACAGACCCAGGCCGATCAGCCGTTTCATTCGGCGGTGTTGGCCAGACGGTAAACCGCCTCGACGACGTCATTGACGGTGCGTACGGCCTTGAACTCTTCAGCGGCGATTTTGGTGCCGGTCTTGCGTTTGATGTGGTCGATCAGGTCCACGGCGTCAATGCTGTCAATTTCCAGATCCTGATACAGATTGGCTTGCAGAGTGACTCGCTCAGGCTCAAGTTCGAACAGCTCTACCAACGCATCGCGCAGGATTTCGAAGATGTCTTCACGGGTTTGCATGTCAAATCCTCAAGCCGCTTGTCGTGCGCTGACGAACGCCGCAAGGCTGTCCACGCTAGTGAAATGATCTCGGGTGTCTTTGGCGTCCGCGTCGATCTTGATGCCGTAACGCTTCTGGATGGCCAGACCCAGTTCCAGGGCGTCTACGGAATCAAGACCCAGACCTTCACCGAAGAGGATCTGGTCGTTGCCGATGTCATGAGTGCTGATGTCTTCGAGGCCCAGGGCGTCGATGATCAGCTGTTTAATGTCTTGATGTAGATCGCTCATCTGAGGCGAGCTCCCTGATGAAGTAGTGATGCAGGTGATCGTTGAGCTTGCGCGACGCAACCGGCGCCGGGCCAAGCGCAGCAAAGGCGTGTGGATCTATATCGGCACCGACGCGCAAACTGAAGTGCACACGACGCAAAGGGATGCGATACCAGGGTTCGGCCTTGGTCAGCGTCGTCGGGCTGACCTGAATGACGACCGGAGTGATCACTGAGGCACCTCGTAGCGCAATTGCCGCTGCGCCGCGATGAAATTGCGGCGCACAGCCTGGCTGAGTGCGAGTGCCTTCCGGAAAAACAATCAGCGTCTGACCGCTGCGCAAGGCATCTGCCGCAGTGTCGAGCATCTCGGCGCTGCCGTCGTTGCTGATGTAGCCGGTAGACCGCACCGGGCCGCATGTGAAGGGGTTTTCCCACAGGCTGTGCTTGACCACGCAGTTGGCATCGCGCACCAGCCCGATCAGAAACACCACATCAATCAGTGACGGGTGGTTGGCAATGATCATCTGCCCGGGGCGTCCCAGCCGTTCTGCGCCTTCTACTTCATAAGTCAGCACGCCGCTGCGGGCCATTCGCTGAATAAACACCCAGAACAAACGGCTGATGGTCCTTCTGGCCTGCTGGCGTTTTTTCTCGGCAGCGCCTGGCAGACAGCGCAGCAGGGGGAAATACAGCAAACGCAGGCACAAGCCGCCCAGCCCGAACAAGGCAAAACACATTGCAGTAGCAAACAGGCGCCAGTAATAGGCGTCCTGACGCTTTTTCAGTGGTTGCGTTGCCAGTTCCATAACCGGTTTTTCCAAGGGTGTTGGCAGGTGTTCTGTTGGGTGTTGAGCGCTCGCAGCAGATTCAAGGCATGGGGCCATTCGCTGCAGGGCACCGTTTTGTCGCTGCTGTCTTGCAAGGTCAGTTGCCAGTCCGTTCCCGATGTCAGCAACAAGCCAACGGCATAAGGGAAGGGCACGTCATCTATCCAGTCTGAATAGGCGTGGGGCGGTTGTTCTTCAGTCACGATCAGCAATACCGCAGGCGCACCTTCGGCGAGCAGTGCGGCCGCTTCGAACGCGCCGTGCTCAAGCCCGTCGCCAGCCGCAGCCAGGGCAGTCATTTCGCTGGTTTCGCCCCGCATGATCGACCACAGGCCAATGACCGCGTTGTGCACGGACAGGCTGAACTGGGTCGGGGACAGCGGTTGGCTGGCCGCCACGTCTCGCAGAATTTCGAACGTGCGCGGCGTTTCACCATGGCGTGAGACGAACACAAGGGGCAACCGCTCGTAGCCTTCAGCCAATGGCCAGCCTACGGCAAACGCCATGCGTGCCAGGCGACCGAGGCGTCGCCGCTGCATGGCGGGCAGGAATGACACGTCAGGAGCCTCATCGCTGCTCTGCAACGGCATGGGATGCTGGCTCCACTGCTGCCAATCGTCGACCTGAGTCAACCCCGGTGCCCAGGCGCGCCATTGTGCGATGTTAAAGGTGATCAATGGATTATCTTCCCGCCCCTGCGGGCTACTGCTTACTGCGATATTGCTGGCAATTTGCCGGGATCGTGCGCATTTCCGGGCAAACGTCGGGCATTATCCCGATGAGGATGAGGAGTAGCAATTTGTAAAAAACAAATATGCAGAAATTTGCCACTTTTCCAGCCGGATTTTGTCTAGCGGCTGGCTGTAGCACTCGCCCTTGTCACGTGCATTGCATAGACTCCAGCCATCCACTATTTCCCCTGTAGTCAATTCAGGGACCAAGGAGGTCAACTCATGCGTCGGGTGGTTTTCAATCAGAAAGGTGGCGTTGGCAAGTCCAGCATTGCCTGTAACCTGGCAGCCGTCAGTGCTAATGAAGGGTATCGGACGCTTTTGATCGATCTTGATGCTCAGGCAAACTCGACTCAGTACCTCACCGGTCTGACGGGTGATGACATCCCCATGGGCATTGCGGACTTTTTCAAGCAGACCCTTTCGTCAGGTCCATTCGCCAAGAAAAACCAGGTGGATATCTACGAAACTCCGTTCGATAACCTCCACGTTGTAACGGCGACCCCGGAATTGGCGGACTTGCAGCCCAAGCTTGAGGCCAAGCACAAGATCAACAAGCTCCGGAAGTTGCTGGACGAACTTGATGAGGACTACGAGCGGATTTATTTAGATACGCCTCCTGCGCTTAATTTTTACGCCGTTTCAGCGTTGATCGCCGCAGATCGAGTACTGATTCCTTTCGATTGCGACAGCTTTTCTCGTCAGGCGCTGTACGGCCTGATCAAAGAAGTTGAGGAGCTTCGTGAAGATCATAACGAAGACCTTCAAGTTGAAGGCATCATCGTTAACCAGTTCCAGCCTCGCGCCAGCCTGCCGCAGCAGATCCTCGACGAACTGATTGCAGAAGGGCTGCCGGTATTGCCGGTGTATTTGAATGCTTCGGTGAAGATGCGTGAATCACATCAAGCCAGCAAACCTTTGATCTACCTTGAACCCCGCCACAAACTGACCCAGCAGTTCGTGGAGCTTCATCATTTGCTGGAGACCAATGCATAGGTAATCAAGCCCTGTAGGAGCTGCCGAAGGCTGCGATCGCGGTATACCGGATGGAACGCTTCGCAGCCTTCGGCAGCTCCTACAGAAAGTGTTTTCGCCTGATACGTCAGGTTTTGCTTCTTGAGCGAAGCTCGCCAGGTTTCACTCCCTCTTTAACGGCGGCATTCATCCTGTCCGCCACAAGCCTCGCCCGTTTGGCCAGGCCCTTCGGGATATCAATTGCTGCATCCATGTCTGCTGCCAGGCTTTGCTGTGTCGCGATCAACTGATGGCTACCGGGCGCGCAGTCGCATTTGACGTGGTGACCATGGGTTGCGACGGCGATGTATTCATCAATGAAAGTCGGGTTGCCCTGGGCGATATAGCCGACCGTTGCGCAGGCCGGGCACCAGACGGGGTCGCCCATCCGCGCAAGTCTGCGCTGGTCCATGAGTTGCGTCGCCGATGCACTCAATACAAAACCACCGGTGGTGGTTGGATCGTCTTCCCTGACTACATAGGACATGGATCTGCTTCCGTTAAGCGAGTCGGACTCAAATCCTAGGTCTGAATAACGCAGCCGGGAGGGGCAAATCGCGGTTTCGGAAATCCCCTACGGAAAAATCAGCAAGGCGTAGTCGCTGCCTTGCCATAGATCGACTCAGATACCCTGGCTTTTCAGCCACGCCAGCAGTTGCTGCAACGGGAACGCGCCGCTCTGACGAGCGACTTCCTGACCGTTGCGGAACAGAATCAGGCTTGGGATCGAGCGAATGCCCAATTGCCCGGCTAATTGCTGATTGGCTTCACTGTCCAGCTTGGCCAGTCGGCAGCGCCCTGCCAGTTCATTGGCCGCCTGCTCGAAAACCGGCGCGAAGGACTTGCACGGGCCACACCATTCGGCCCAGACATCCACCAACAGCGGCAAGTCGCCTTTGATCTGGCTGGCGTAATCGCCCTGGGTCAGATTGAACGGCGTGCTCAGCAAGACCTGCTGTTTGCAGCGGCCACATTTGGGATGGTCGCCCAGGCGCTCGTTCGGGATTCGATTAAGCCCGTTGCAGTGCGGGCAGGGGATCAGCATGGGGTCGGACATGATTCCTCCAAAATCTAGTGATGCGCAGATTGTACTGCTCGGTTCCCACTTGGCTGTAACTGGTTTGGGGGGATTAATGCCCCTAGTCTGGTTTTAATGATTCAGTGACGGAGCAAAACATGAAAACGCTTGGCGTTATAGGCGGAATGAGCTGGGAATCCACCGCCACCTATTACAAATGGCTCAATGAAGGCGTTCGGGATGCGCTGGGCGGCCTCCATTCGGCGCCGATCCTTCTGCATTCAGTCGAATTCGCGGGCATCGCTGCCTTGCAGAAATCGGGTGACTGGCACGTTGCAGGTGAGCAACTGGCTCAGGTCGCGCAGGGCTTGCAGCGTGCCGGCGCAGGCGCGCTGCTACTGGCCACGAACACCATGCACAAAATCGCTCCAGCCATTGGGGCTGCGGTGGACATTCCTCTGCTACACATCGGCGATGCGGTCGGCCAGACCCTGCAAGCCTCCGGCGTGTCCCGCGCCGCACTGCTGGGCACGCGCTTCACCATGCAGGAAGACTTCTATCGCAACCGCCTTGCCGAGCGCTTCGACATTGAATGCCTGCTGCCTGACGCTCAGGCTATGGCCGAGATTGATCGAGTGATCTTTGCCGAGTTATGCCTGGGGCAATTCAATCAACCGGCTCGGGATTACTACCTGAGCGTGCTTGAACAGTTGCGCGATCAGGGCGCGGAGGCGGCAATTCTGGGCTGTACCGAAATCGGCTTGCTGCTCGACGGGGTTAAAAGCCCGTTGCCATTGATCGACAGTACCGAGCAGCATGTGGCGATGGGGTTGCGGTGGTTGCTTGAGCTGTAGGATTGGTCTCTTCAGATAAATTGCAATACATCCAGCCAAATGCATTTCTTGTAGGAGTTTGCAGTGCTATTGCGCTGGTACAGAGGTCGCATGAAAAATGCGGTAGATATACATTGCGTTATGTAGGACAGCTCTTACAGTAAATAAAGAATATTCGGAAAATTGATATTTTCTTGCCTTTAATGCCCAGCAATAGCGGGCCTTCTCTCGTGGCTATCCGTTCGGATGGTTGTGACTTTCTGTGTTTGATGATTACCTTTTTCTCAGGTTTTAATAACAGATAAAGGTAAATAACTAATGAAATTAATTAATGCGTTGGCGTTCGCGTCGCTTTCTATCGCCGCTGTTTCAGGTGTTGCTCTTGCGGGGCCTGAGGCTACCGTGACGTTCAAGAATAATTCGGACCAAACTGCAATATATGATCCGGTGAGTATCAGTGCCTATACTTATGCACATTCTGACCCTAAGCCGCCGGCGCGTGTCGGTCCGCGGTCCTTAAAAGTCTTTAAGGTCAGAGGACCTACCCCTGATGTGACGCCAGTCATTTTTCAATACAAAATCGGGGGAAAGTCCTGCAGGTTTAAAACCAGCTATTTAAAACTCCCTGGCCGTAACGGTACGCCAAGGTGGAATAAAAGTGTCGAGGAGATGGGGGGTGCACGTTGTGAAGTGAGAATTACCGCTGTTAATCAATCCAATCACAATTGGGCTGTGGAATTCACCATGAGATAAAAGTCTAGGTCAGTGTGCTGTCTGGTCGCAGGGCGGTTATTTAGTTCTGGTGGCCAGACGGCTTGATCGTCACATCTTATCGCTTAGAGGCTAGGTCATGATTAATACTGTTTCCAGTGCCAGTAGCGCTCATATCAACTCGGCTAGACAGACCAGTGATATAGCATCAGCATCCCTTCAAAAAAAAGAACCAATAACCCGTGATGCATCATCTGCCAATGCGACATTGTCGACGCTTTCTCGGCAGCTTGCGGACAGTGCGATACGTGCTGAACATAGAGACAAAACTATGGATCGCCGGCAGTTAGGGGCTGAAGCCAGTCGTATCTTGAACAAAATGGCTGAAAGTGACTGGCGATTGGACAGAGCCGATTACAAGATTGAACTTCCCGAAACTGACGACCCTGAATTGTTGAAGAGGGCCCGTCAAGCCGCTGAGTTTGTCGCTCGTTATGCTCACAACCACGTGGGAGCTAAAAATCCTTTTGACGGGCTTTCCAGAGCGCAGTTGAACCTGATTGTTTATGACGATGAGGGACCGTATACGATGGACGAGAGAAGTGCAGCGTGTAGTGCGGTGTGTGAAATTGAAGGCAAATGGAATGACGCTTTATGGGGCCCAGAGCGCCTGGAGTCGGCGGCCAATAACGGGAGAACCCCAATGTTCTATACCGAGGTGCTGGCGCACTATCGGACGCTTGAGCCTATAGAAGAAGCCCAGTACCCCGATATTTACGAGAGCCGTTTAGAGCGCCAAATCAAAGAAGCCAGCGACCCAAACTCCACAGATAAAAAAAGCGACTTTGAATTGTTATCGCTTTTTGAGTTTCTCGCCCGCTATGGATTTCCCGGGGACAAGAAAAAGCCCGG
This sequence comes from Pseudomonas viridiflava, assembly GCF_900602065.1. GTDB lineage: Bacteria > Pseudomonadota > Gammaproteobacteria > Pseudomonadales > Pseudomonadaceae > Aquipseudomonas. The sequence continues at coordinate 275,199 of NZ_UWFN01000181.1, forward strand.
CATTCTCGACGAGGCCTTCAATGGCGAGGCCTCCATGGCCGGGAACACAAAACCGGCCCCCACCCTCAAGACGAGCAGCTTATCTCCAGGTGCTTCCCCCACTCCGGCGGCCGCTGGGCGTAGCTAGCCATGCCCGGTTGTTCGTTGAACGGATCGCTGAGGACTTTATGCAGGCGGCGGACTTCTTCGTAATCGCCGTTTTCGGCGGCGTCGATGGCTTGTTGCGCCAGGTAATTGCGCAGGATGTAAAGCGGGTTGACCGCGTGCATGCGCGTCTGGCGTTGCTGATCGGTGCCGCTGTCTTCACGGCTGATACGCGCCAGATAGTGTTCGGCCCAGTTGTCGAAGCCTTTGATGTCGACGAAGTCATCGCGTAGTACACGCAGTGCTTCGGCGGCTGGGGCGTCGCCAAGGCGACGGAAGAACAGGGTGTAATCCACACCGCCGTTCTGCATCAGTTTGAGCAATCCGCTGATCAGTTCTCCATCGTTGTCTTCAGCGCTGATCAAGCCCAGGCGACGGCGCATCAGATCTTGATAGTGGACCTCATAGAGCGGCAGAAACAGGCCAATGGTCTCACGCAAGGCTTCGACGCTGATGAAAGGGGTCAGAGCCTGGGCCAATGCGCTCAGGTTCCATTGGGCGATGGGCACCTGATTACTAAAGGCGTAGCGGCCTTCGTGATCAGAATGGTTGCAGATGAAGTTCTGGTCGAAATCGTCGAGAAAGGCGAAAGGCCCGAAATCGAAAGTGATGCCCAGAATCGACATATTGTCGGTGTTCATCACGCCGTGGCAGAAGCCATAGGCCTGCCACTTGGCGATCAGTTCGGCATTGCGCTCGACGATTTCCTTGAACATTGCCAGGTAGGGCTCGTTCTGTTCCAGGCAGTGCGGGAAATGCATCGTCAGAACATGCTCGCCGAGCGCCTTCAACTGCTCCGGCTGTTTGGTGTAATAGAAGTACTCGAAGCTGCCAAAGCGCACATGGCTCTGCGCCAGACGCAAGACCATTGCGGCGCGTTCCTGCTTTTCGCGCCATACCGGTGTGCTTGAGCCGATCACGCAGCCTGCGCGGCTGCTCGGGATACCCAGTGCGAACAGGGCTTCGGAGGCGAGAAACTCACGGATTGATGAGCGCAGCACGGCGCGACCATCGCCCATGCGCGAGTAGGGCGTCTGCCCGGCCCCTTTGAGATGCAGATCCCAGTGCTCGCCCGCATTGTTATAGACCTCGCCGAGCAGCAGGCCGCGGCCGTCGCCCAGACGTGGGTTATAGGAGCCGAATTGGTGACCCGAATAAACCATCGCCCGCGGTTCGGCATCAGCCCAGAGTTTGTGGCCGCTGAAGATTTCGGCGAACAGCGGCAGCTCGGCTTGCGCGGGATCGAGGTCGAGCAGGGCCAGGGCTGCATCGCTGGCGACTACAAGTCGCGGCTCGGCAATAGGCTCTGGCAGAACCGAAGTGGAGAACGCATCGCCCAAGCGGGCAAAGCGATTGTCGAAGGTCAGTTCGTCGAGGGCTTTCACAGGCCTTCTCCAGCAGAATGTCCGAGTATTCTGCTGGGTTGCCTTCAGTAGGTCAAAAGACACTATGGCAGGAGGTACGCAATCCCTGTGGGGGCTGATGACGTGGGACCGGCTTTAGCCGGGAAAGCGGTGTTTCTGCCGCGCGATTTTTGGCGACTGTAAGGGCCTCTTCCCGGCAGAAGCCGGTCCCACGACATCACGGGATCGAAGCCATACCGCGTCATCGTTCATCGCGAGCAAGCTCAGCTCCCACGGAGATGGCCGAGCTGCTCACGTCATCAATCCAGCCGCAGCTCCGGTGGCTCCGGCTGGTCTTTCGGTGCAGGTTTGACCGGCTCCGCAGATTCCAGCTTGAGTGGCCCGCTCGGCTTTGGCTCTTCGTCGGTAGGCACCAGTTTGTATTCCTGGCCGTGCAGGTTCTTGAGGTAAACCTCCATCTGCCGGAACGAGATGTTGATGTGCTGCTTCTTGAACTCTTTATTGATGAAGCGGTTGATCTCGTCGAGCACCGGGTTACGGTCGCCCAGATCACGCACGTGCATGCGCAGCTCATGATCCAGCGTACTTTCGCCGAAGTTCAGGAAGTACACGATCGGCTCAGGATCTTTCAGAACACGTGGGTTATCACGTGCCGCCTTGATCAGCAGCGTGCGAACCAGGTCCAGATCAGAGCCGTAATCCACGCCGAGCTTGAGCGTGACGCGAGTAATGGTATCGGTCAGCGACCAGTTGATCAGTTGCCCGGTAATGAACGTCTTGTTCGGGACAATGATGTCCTTGCGGTCAAAGTCGGTAATGGTCGTGGCGCGGATACGGATCTTGCTGACTGTACCCGACAGGTTGCCGATGGTGATCGTGTCGCCAATCCGCACCGGTCGTTCAAACAGGATCATGATGCCGGAGATGAAGTTGGCGAAGATTTCCTGCATACCGAAACCCAGACCCACCGACAGTGCCGCCACCAGCCATTGCAACTTGTCCCAGCTCACGCCAAGCGCTGACAGTGTAGACACGAAGCCGATACCGGCAATGGCGTAAGACAGCAGCGTGGTGGTCGCGTAAGCACTGCCTTGGGCAAGGCTCAAGCGTGACAGCACCAGCACTTCCAGCAAGCCGGGCAGGTTACCCGCCAGCACGAAGGTTATGCCGATGATCACCAGTGCGCCGATCATGTCGCCGAGGCTGATCGGCACCATGCTCATGGTTGCACCCGTGCCGCTGGTGTATTCGTACAGGGTGATGTTGTCCAGATACGAGAACACGGTGATCAGGTCCGACCAGACCCAGTACAGCGCGGCAACGAAGCCGGCCAGCAGCGCCAGACGAATCAGACGCAGCGACTGTTGGTTGACCTGTTCGATGTCGAGTGTGGGTTCCTCCACGACGGCGTCACCATCGCCAGCTTCTTTGGCGGCCTGACGTTTAGCCAGCGCCCGCTGATAGGCCAGACGGCGTGCAGCAACACTTAGCCCGCGTACGAAAGTCGCTTCGATCACCAGCCAGAGCATCATGAGATACAAGGTGTCGATCAGCCGGTCACTGAGCTTCAGTGCGGTGTAGTAGTAGCCGAAGCAGACCGCGACAAACAACGCGATAGGCAGCGCGGTGAAGGCCAGACCCATGGTTTTGCGGAACAGCGAGGCGTTGTGATTGCTCGGGCTGATCAACAGCAAGCGGCAGAGCAGCAAGGCCATCAACGCGTAGCAAGTCAGCACCACGCCAATGCCTAATACATCATCGGCCAGCGCTGCCGGTTGATGCTCCGCCACGGCGACCACCGCCACCAGTGCCAGCACTACCAGGCCAAGTCTGCGTATCCAGCGCTGCAGGAATTCCACCTGAGCTTTTTCCCAGCGAAAATGCAGTTGGGCTACGCCACCCGGCGCGAGAATCCGGTAAGCGGTATAGAACACCAGCCATGCCAGTGCGATTTGCAGCAAGGCTTCGCCCAGGTTGGCATTTTGCCCTCGCGCATCGATCTGCAAGGCGTAACCACACAGCGCCAGCGCCAATGCCACTGGCATCGCCAACAGGATGTTGATCAGAATCGCCAGAGGTGTCTGCAACTGGCTGTCGCGCTTGAAATGGCCGATGTCGGCATGCAGTTTGTTGAGCTTGTTATAGAGCGCTTTGCGTCTCCAGGTCAGCACGCCAATCAACAGCAGCAAGGGCAGGAACAGCAGCGGGCGCTGGGTCAGGCCATCGCTCAACTCGCTGACACTTGAGGCCACCGGCAAGGTAGCCACCTGTTTTTGCAGGCGCGGCCAGATGCCCTGAAACCACTCAATGTCGAGCGGCTTGTTGCTGGGGATCCAGAACATCTGCTCATCCAGCGTTGAGCGCAGGCTGATCGCCGTACTGACCAACTGCTTCTGGTTGAGCTGCAATGTAATGGATTCATTGAGCAGCGCGCTGAGCTCGCGGTTCAGACGTTCCAGCAGGTCGCTGCGCGTGACGGCCAGGTCCAGCAGGGTTTTACGCAGTTGCGGGGTAATGTCTTCCGGCGGTTGGGTGGCCAGCAGTTTTTCAACGTAGGCGACCGGGCTGCTCATCAGCTCACGTTGCTGATTGACCTCGAACTGATACAGGCGAATGTCGGCGATTTCGTCGGCCAGGCCTTTGTCCAGTTGCAGGTGCGGCAACGCTTGCTTCTGTTTATAGAGAATCTTGGACAGCAACAAGCTGCCGCTCAGCACGTTGATCTGTTCGTCCAGAGCCTGATCGGTCTGGGTCAGATTATCCAACTGTTGTTTGGTCTTGAGGTTTTGCTGAGTCAGCTCGTTAAGACGGTCGGTGCCACGGAGCAGGTAGTCGGACAGCTTCAGGTTGGCAGCGCTTTCGGTGGCAAGCAGGCTGCTGCTTCCGGCTTTTTGGGCTTCCAGAGACAGCTGCGTCACCGTCTGTTGCGACTGGGCGCGACGCTTGTCGTTGATCAGGGTTTGCAGCTCCTGGATTTCCTGCTCCTGGCGGCTGACCTTTTCCACCAGCAGGTCATGCTGGCTGTTACCCAGATCCTGCAACTGGCTGTTGCCGGCCAGTTCCTGACGACGCAAGACGTTCAACGCGTTGATCGACGCCTGCTCAGCGTTGAGCAGGATGCGTTGGTCGGCATTGATCGTTTTGCCGTTGTCCTTGCCGAGCTTGAGGATGGAGTTGATCTGCTGAATACGGTTCTGGTTGTTGCTGATCTCGGCCTGAGCCCGCTCGGGGCGGGTCTGCGCGGTGATCACCATGCTGCTGGCATCGCTCAAGGCTTTTTGCAGCTCGCCTTGCTGAGTGCTGCGCTCGCTGAGCATGTTTTCCAGTTGCGGAACATCCAGGCTGCCGTAACGCTGGGCGACAGGGATCATCCTGCTGCCCTTCAGCCGAGCCAGTTCTCGTTGATTTTCCGTAATCTGCTTCGGCGCATTGGCCAACTGTTGCTTGAGCGCCGTGAGTCTCTGTTCGTAGTCCCGCTTGCTGTCGATAAAGCCCAGCGTCTGTTCCAGCACTTGCTGCAGGGCTTTTTGGTCGGCGTCCGGCAGTTTGCGGTCGGCGATCTTGTCCAGACTCTGCTGAACCGACTCGCGTGTGGGCGGGTCGGCGGCGAATACCGGGGAAGAAGACAGGCAAAGGCCGAGCACAATGGCAGCAAAAAAAGTACGCAGGGGCAACATAGACACCGGTCGAGCTGATCGAATAGAAGGGCAGTTTAGAGGAACAACCCAGGGCCCGGGTTGCTTCCTTCCGGGAATCTGACGCCGACTTTGAGGATCTTGTTCCCCTCCATCACCGCAACTGTCCAAATAGTTCCGTTCCATTCGATCTGGTCACCGACAACCGGCTCGCCACGATTCTTCTGCACGATGAACTGGCTCAGCGGCATGTTCCCGTCCTGCCCATCCAGCTTCAGACCATACAAAGCCGCAACGGCGCTGAGCTGCGCGTCGCCTTCCAGCACAAAGTCGCCGAAGAAACGTAGGTCCAGGCCGCGCTGAGGTGCCTGGCTGAAGAGTTTGCCCAAGGCCGGAAGGTCATGTTCGTGGCCGATGACGCACAGCAAATCGCCCACTTCCAGCGTTGTACTACCCGACGGGTGGAGCAGTTGCTGGCCACGGAACAAGGCTGCGATACGTGTGCCTTCAGGCATTTTCAGCTCGCGCAAGGCGGCGCCTATACACCACTTTTCAGCGCCGAGGCGGTAGACGAACAGCTCCCATTCGCTGGTGACATGAACTTCCAGTGGTGCCCGGGAAATCGGCGCCGGCTCTGGCGGAACCGTGACTTTGAGCAGCTTGGCCATCCACGGCAGGCTGGTGCCCTGCACGAGGAGCGAGACCAGGACGATAAAGAACGCCAGGTTGAAGTACAGCTGCGCATTTGGAAGGTTAGCCATCAGCGGGAACACCGCGAGAATGATCGGTACAGCGCCACGCAGACCGACCCACGCAATAAAAGCTTTTTCTCGGCCGTGGAATGCCTTGAACGGCAACAGGCCGACCAGGACCGACAGAGGTCGTGCGACGAGGATCATCCACAGCGCCAGACCCAATGCCGGGATCGCGATCGGCAGCAAGTCGTGTGGCGTGACCAGCAGGCCCAACACCAGAAACATGCCGATTTGCGCCAGCCATGCCATGCCATCAAGCATGTGCAAAATACCGTGGCGGCTGCGGATCGGACGGTTGCCCATCACCAGTCCGCACAGGTAAACCGCCAGAAAACCGCTGCCGTGGACGGCGTTGGTCAGGGCAAAGACCGCCAATCCACCGGCGATCACCAGAATTGGATACAGGCCGGCAGCCAGATTTATGCGGTTGACCAGCTGCAACATGACCCAGCCGCCGCCCAGACCGATCACGCCGCCGATGCCGAATTCGCGAATCAGGTGGGTCAACAGGCTCCATTCCAGGCTGGTCTGGCCATTGGCAAGCATGCCGATCAGCGTCACCGTGAGGAACACCGCCATCGGGTCGTTACTGCCGGATTCGATTTCCAGGCTCGCGGTGACCCGCTCGTTCAGGCCTTTGCCGCCCAGCAGCGAGAACACCGCGGCAGCGTCCGTGGAGCCGACAATGGCGCCGATCAGCAAGCCTTGAATCATGTTCAGATTAAACAGCCAGGCCGCGACCATGCCTGTCAGAGCCGTTGTAATCAGGACTCCGACCGTCGCCAGGGACAGCGCTGGCCACAACGCGACGCGGAAACTGGAGACCCTTGTGCGCAGGCCGCCGTCGAGCAGAATCACTGCCAGGGCTAGGTTGCCCACCAGATAGGCGGTGGCGTAGTTATCAAAAATAATCCCGCCGCCGTCCACGCCCGCGACCATGCCGACCGCAAGGATGATGACCAGAATCGGGATGCCCAGACGCGAAGAAAGCGAGCTGACCAGAATGCTTGCACCCACCAGCAACGCGCCGATCAAGAACAGGCTGTTGATGGTCGTGGCATCCAAGGGCATTACTCCAGGCAGAAAAATGATCAAAAAAAGAAAGAGGCAGGCGAATGACCATGCAGTCACCGTGCCAACGGATTCTAACCTGTTGAATTGGTTGGCTGTCAAAGCATTGCTGTTGATTACTTGAACGGGGCGTTCAATAGATGGCTTGAGCTGTAGGAGGGCTGCCGTGTGGCCTTGATACCGTGCGGTCGCGAAGCAACCGGTGACGCGTAGGAGCCAACTTGTTGGCGAGGCGTCGGACCTGCACAGTCAGGAAATCCGCTTCGCCTACTGGATTGAAATGCATTTTCTGTAGGAGCTGCCGAAGGCTGCGATTGCGGTGCGTCAGGATAAATGCTTCGCAGCCTTCGGCAGCTCCTACAGAAAAGCATTTAACTTGAGGCATACGGCGTCATCGGTATGCCCCCGGGAGCGAACCCGCCTCCCGCAGATTTACGCGGTGTCCCCCTAAAACCAGTCTTCGTGCATGCTCAGGCAAGTCCCGTCACGAGCTTCGAGGATCGCCAGTTCGTGATGACAACCGGGGATTTCCCAGGTCAGGAAGTATCGGGCAGCCTGGAGTTTGCCTTGATAGAAATCTTGGTCTGCCGGGTTGCCCGTCGCCAGGCCCTGTTGCGCCTGTATCGCCTGCTCCAGCCAGCGCCAGCCGATCACGGTATGGCCAAACACCTTGAGGTACAGCGCCGAATTGGCCAGGGTCGTGTTCACTTTTCCCTGCGCCAGGTCGCCCAGCAGACCGAGGGTCACGGCTTGCAGGCGCGCCACCAGTTGCTCAAGTGGCTGGCGCAGTTCAGTCAGTGCTTCATGGGGCTGGGCGCGTTGACTGGTATCGGCAATCAGCCGCAGTAATTGCTTGAGGCCCGCGCCGCCATTTTGCGCAAGCTTGCGGCCCAGCAGATCCAGCGACTGAATACCGTTGGTGCCCTCGTGGATCGGGTTCAGGCGGTTGTCGCGGTAATACTGCTCCACCGGATACTCCCGGGTGTAGCCATGACCTCCCAGAATCTGGATCGCCAGCTCGTTGGCTTTCAGGCAGAACTCCGACGGCCAGGCTTTGACGATGGGCGTAAGCAAGTCCAGCAATTGTTGAGCCCGCTGGCGAGCCTCTTCGGTTTCGCCGGTGGTGGTGTCGTCAAATAACCTTGCCGCGTATAGCCCCAGATCGAAAGCGCCTTCTACATAGGCTTTCTGGGTCAGCAGCATGCGCTTCACGTCGGCGTGCTGGATGATGGGCACTGGCGCGCTGTCCGGGTTTTTGCTGTCTGGCAGACGACCCTGTGGCCGCTCGCGAGCGTAGTCCAGCGAATAAAGATAGCCCGCGTAACCGAGCATGACGGCGCCCATGCCGACACCGATACGCGCCTCGTTCATCATCTGGAACATGCAGTTCAGACCCTGGTGAGGTTTGCCCACCAGATAGCCGACGCACTGCCCGTTATCGCCAAAGTTAAGGGCTGTTGAGGTCGTACCGCGCCAGCCCATCTTGTGGAACAGCCCGGCCAGAATTACATCGTTGCGTGGGCCGAGGCTGCCGTCTTCGTTGACGAGGAACTTGGGCACGATAAACAGTGAAATGCCTTTCACCCCGACAGGTGCATCCGGCAGTTTGGCCAGCACCATGTGAACGATGTTCTCTGACAACTGATGATCGCCGCCGGAGATAAAAATCTTGTTGCCGCGTAGACGATAGCTGCCGTCCTCGTGGGGTTCAGCGCGGGTGCGAATATCTGAAAGGGATGACCCCGCGTGGGGTTCGGTCAAGGCCATAGTGCCGAAGAAGCGACCTTCGATCATCGGTTGCAGAAAGCGCTTTTTCTGCTGGTCACTGCCAAAGCTTTCTATAAGGTTGGCAGCACCCATGGTCAGGAACGGGTAAGCCGTAGAGCCCGCATTCGCTGCCTGAAAATGTGCAAAGCAGGCTTGAGATAACAGCGTCGGCAACTGCATGCCGCCGTCTTCAAAGCTGCGTGCGGCGTTCAGAAACCCCGCCTTAAGAAACGCCTCAACGGCAGGCTTGACCTCGGGAATCAGCACCGCTTCGCCGTTTTCAAAGCGTGGCTCGTTTTCATCAGCCTTGCGGTTGTGCGGCGCGAAGTATTTTTCAGCGATGGTACGGGCAGTGCCGATCGCTGCGTCGAACGTCTCCCGGTTGTGTTCAGCAAACCGCTCACGCTGGGTCAGCGCTTCGGCGTCGAGTACTTCGTAAAGTTCGAACGCCAGATTGCGGGAACTGAGCAGCGACTCGGACATGACCCTGTACCTTTTTGTTGGAATGGGTTGAGTCTAGGCGCGCGTTTTTGGGCTGCACAGGATGATTGATTTGGGTGATGGTGGGGGAAAGCAGCACGCGAGTCTGTTTGGGGCGTGCGCTGCTCATCGGCGGTGCTGCAAACTTATCGAGAACAAGTTCGTTCTCATCAAAAAAACCAAATTAATGGATTGAAATGCATTTTCTGTAGGAGCTGCCGAAGGCTGCGAAGCATTTCTCCTGATACACCGCGATCGCAGCCTTCGGCAGCTCCTACAGGTCCAATGTTTGTTGTGAGATAGCGCCGTGTCAGGTAGGAGGCAACTTGTTGCCGAGATGGCCTGTCTGGCTGGAATTTATCGAGCTTCGACTCCCGCCAATGAGCGATCCAGTTCTGTCCGGGCCATGCCGATCAGGTGAACGACGGAGAAGGCCAGGTCGCGTTTCGGGCCGTTGAGGCTGTCGCCGGATTCGTAAGCGGTCGCTGCTGCGCAACGCAGTAGTTCGGAGATATGCAGCAAGGATTTTTCGAGTGATGTTTGCGATGTGTCTGGCGTTACTTTTGTCATCGTAAGTGTACCTTGATTGAGCCACTCGCAATCGCTGCTAAACAATTGAGGGTGGCGGCTTTGTCGCGGGTTAGCAGACCGGGAAACACTTACCAAAACCGGCGCACTCGAAAGTGCCCCACGCAAAGCCGCCATAGCGTTGTATCTTGCGTGGTAAGCGTTCATCAGGCTGCTAAACCCGATCACTGATGAGCAGTGACCGACGCAGCCTAGAGAGGCAAGAACACCCACGCAACGGGGTCAGGAGTCTCTAGGAAGTTTCACGCAGAAGAAAGGGACAAGCCTGTCGGAAACGCCCAATTTCCAAGGCGTTTCGTTAGCGAAAGTAACCAGGTTGCTGTGGGATATTCCCGCATCCCACCCCCGCGTCGTCGTGGGGCCGGCTTCAGCCGGGGGGAGTCCGGCGCAGTCACTGATGCCTGGTTGTCATGAAACCGCCTTCCATCCTAAAAGCCAGTTCCCCGTCCGGTGTATAGAAAAATAGAGATAGCTGCAAGAAACGCGACCCTTAGAGCATCTACAGGGCGCAAGTAACCTGAAATAAGAAAGAGCATTTTTATTAAAGGTGAGCGGGGGGCTTCTGAATCATAGATTAGTTTGGCATCGGTAAAGTAGCCAATTCTTCTAAGTGAGGGCTAGCCGGTTGTTATTTAAGAGATTTATGTCTGAAAGTCGGGCGTGGCTTTTTTTGCACGTTAATGCACGCCACGTTATGCTCGGAATGCGTTCGGATAGTCCGGCGTGAACTTTACAGGAGTTTGATCATGACAAGTGTTGGAGATATAAAAAAGGCGCGAATCTATGACGTTGATCCACCGGGGCTGGAGTTTCCGACCACTGTTGGGGGCGTAGCGCTGGTTATTAACTCCGCTCGTTCGGGCGATGATGTAAAAATCTTTATTCGAGGGTTTCTGAGTCCGGAGTTTACGAAAACCATTACGAATGCTGTTTTTCCGCTGACGGAACCCGTACCGCAGAATCTAATTGATGCAAACGCTGGGTCGTTATTGCAGTTTCAATACTCAATCACGGATCCTCTCGCCGGTATTACTTTGCTCTCCGGGCTGACCTATATGCAGACCTGATTCGTCCAGTACTGGACTTTATGAATCGTTTATTGTGAGTTTTTCGCATTCTGTAGGAAATCGCTTTGTGCCCTGACACAGCGCTGTCGCGAAGCAAGCATTGGACCTGTAGGAGCTGCCGAAGGCTGCGATCGCGGTGTATCAGGAGAAATGCTTCGCAGCCTTCGGCAGCTCCTACAGAAGATGCATTTCAAACCATTAAATTTATCCGTGAGGTCTTACGCCAGCAACCTCAGCAGCGTAGTGGTCGACCCGGATGTTCCGCCAATCAGGATCTTGCCGTCAGGCTGAACCATTACGCCTTTGACGAAACCGATCTGGTCGTTGGTAAACGTGATTGTGCCCGTCCCTTCGTTGCCGAACTCGGTGTCCAGCAAGCCATCAGGCAGGTAGCGGGTCAGTTGGTTGCCAGTCATCACGCCGCGATTAGCCACCAGGATTCTGCCGTCAGCTTGCAGTGTCATGTCTTCGCCGACTTCGCCAGGCACGCGCAAGGGTTCGCCGCGATTGAATGTAGGGTCGATTCGCCCGGTGGCGGTCAAGCGAATCATGTGGCTGGCCGTGCCAATATCGGAGCCGGAGCCGTTGATCAAGGCAAGGACTTTGCCATCAGGAAGCTCAATCACTCTGCGGCAAGCGTTGTAACGAGCATCCACCATCCTGACCCGGTACGCACCACCCTCGGCAAAGCCCTGATCGAGTTCGCCTGTACGGGTCATGCGCAGAATATAACCATCGTTGTCTACTTCCCCGGCCAGGTAAAACGAGTCGTCACGACTGCGCGCCATGTGCAAGGTAGATACATAACTATGCCCCGTCAGGAAAGTTGCTTTGCCGCCAGTACCAAAATAAGGTTCTTCTGTCTCGTAGTTACGGCAATAGATCACGCCACCATTACGGTCCGAGCTGGCCAGTAAGACTGCTTCATCCATACCCAGTAGACGGGGAGTGGAGTATTGCGGACCCTCGGCCAGATCCATGAAGTACATGAGTCTCCCTTCGTGATCGTATCGGAGGAGCGGAAGTTGTTGCGAAGCTGATCCGGTGATAAAGAATGATCCATCGTTCAGCCTGGCGAAACCGCTTGCGCTCTGTGCCAGGATGCTCGGTGGCGCGATGGTCAGGCCGTCCTGTCTGTCGCCGAAGCGGGTGTCGAAGTTACCGTTGAGGTAAAGGGAGGCAACGCCCGGAATGGGCAGGTTCGGTGTTTCACGTTCGTAGGCTCCATAAATCATCAAGCGCAGGCCGGACGCGTCCATGGCCAAGTTCGACAAGTCGTTACGAAAATTGCCAGGCGGACGGACTTCAAGTTTGCCATTAACACCAAAAGCAGGATCAAACTCAGTTCTTTGATTGTGTAAGATTGTCATTTTCTAATCTCTGTTTGCGTTAATTATATATGGTTCGAAAGATGGAATTAATCAGTCGATAGAGGCGTTTAATCACAGAGTGTTAGAGAGTGCAATGATTTTTTAATGCCGTATTGGTGAAGTGATTTTGAGATGTTTGGTGAGGTATTTAGTTAAATTTCTGCGAGCGGTTTAAATCTGTTTTTATAGCGAATCAATAAGCGGCTTAGTTGTCAAGTTTTTAAAGTTGTGGCAATAAAAAAGAGAGCCGAAGCTCTCTTTTTTATTGCCAGTCAGGCCATCAGCCGATGGTCATCAAGCTCGCGTTACCACCCGCAGCGGCAGTGTTGACGCTCAGTGCACGTTCAATCACCAGACGTTCCAGTGCTACGTTGGTTTCGCCATGGGACAGCCCGTTGACGCCAACGATGGCGCCCGCCCGCTGGGCCACTTGCTCGCAAACAGCGCGCAGTTGATCCGAGTCGCCGTGGTGCAGAACAGCGTCGATTAGCACCTCGTCTTTCGTCCAGTCGGCCACCAGCTTGATCCGCGCCTGTACTTCTTTCGGCAGGCGGGCACGCAGTGGTTTGCTCAACGCGTTGTCCGGCCAGACCGCGCTGCTGCCTACGGCCAGAACGGCGGCCAGTTGAATAAGCAGGTCGCTTTCCGCTTCAGCAAGGCAGAGCACGTGTTCACGCGGCAGGATGCTGTAGCTGTTACGCTCGCCGGTAGGGCCCGCCAACAGGCGAGTCACGCCGCTTTGCGATTGCACGGCAAACTGGCTGCAGAGCTGATCCAGCTCGGTTTGCTGATTGCTGGTTGCCCAGGTTTTTAGCGCCTGCAATGGCTGGCTCAAGGCATCGCGCATGCGGGTGTCGGGTGCCGCCAGTGCATCGCCACGCACGAACGATTGCTCGATGGCGTCGACCGGACGGGTTGAGAGCAGGCGATACAGATACAGCGGGCCACCGGCTTTCGGCCCTGTGCCCGACAGGCCTTCACCGCCGAACGGTTGCACACCGACCACAGCCCCGACGATGTTGCGGTTAACGTAAACGTTGCCCGCGTTGACGTTGTCGATCACTTTGGCAATGGTCTCGTCGATACGGGTATGTACGCCGAGCGTCAGGCCGTAACCGGAGGCGTTGATCTGACCGATCAACTGGTCCAGTTCCTTGCGCTTGTAACGGACTACGTGCAGCACCGGGCCGAAGATTTCACGTTGCAGCTCGTCGAAGCTTTCGAGTTCGATCAGCGTCGGCATCACATAGGTGCCGCGCTTGATTTCGTCACTGTCGGCGATTGCAACCTGATAGACCGTGCGGCCTTTGTCGCGCATGCCTTGAATGTGTTTATCAATGCCTGCCTTGGCTTCTGCGTCGATCACCGGGCCGATGTCTACGGACAGACGCTCCGGGTTGCCGAGACGGCATTCAGCCATGGCGCCCTTGAGCATTTCGATGACGCGGTCGGCGGAATCTTCCTGCAGGCACAGTACGCGCAGGGCCGAGCAACGTTGACCGGCGCTGTCGAAGGCTGAGGACACGACGTCGATGACCACTTGTTCTGTGAGCGCCGAGGAGTCGACGATCATTGCGTTCTGGCCACCGGTTTCCGCGATCAGCGGGATCGGGCGACCTTGAGCGTCAAGGCGACCGGCAATGTTGCGTTGCAGCAGACGAGCGACTTCAGTGGAGCCGGTGAACATCACGCCTTTGACCCGATCGTCACCGACCAGACGGGCGCCGACGGTTTCACCGCGGCCGGGCAGCAATTGCAGCACGCCTTCCGGAATGCCGGCTTCGAGCAGAATACGAACGGCCTGTGCGGCAACCAGTGGTGTTTGCTCAGCAGGTTTGGCCAGCACCGGGTTACCGGCAGCGAGGGCAGCGGCGACCTGGCCGCTGAAGATTGCCAGCGGGAAGTTCCACGGGCTGATGCAGACCACAGGACCCAGCGGGCGGTGCGCGTCGTTACTGAAGTCATTGCGTGCCTGCACCGCGTAATAGCGCAGGAAGTCCACCGCCTCGCGGACTTCTGCGATAGCGTTGGCGAAGGTCTTGCCTGCTTCGCGAGCCAGTAGGCCCATCAGTGGCTGGATCTCGGCTTCCATCAGGTCGGCGGCGCGCTCCAGAATCGCAGCGCGTTCAGCCGGTGGGGTGGCTTGCCAGATCGGGCCGGAACTCAGGGCGCAGAGCAGGGCGTTGTCGACATCCTCCAGGCTGGCTTCCTGCACATGGCCGACTACATCGCGCAGATCGGATGGGTTCAGCAGCGGGGTAGCCGTGCCCTCACTTGCCGGGCAGCCGAGCATTGGCGCGGCCTTCCAGTCGTTGTGCGCGGTGGCCAACAAGGCAGAAGACAACGAGCCGAGACGATGTTCGTTGGCCAGGTCGATACCGCTGGAGTTGGCGCGCTCGGCACCATACAGATCGCGCGGCAAGGGGATGCGCGGGTGCGGCAGGCCGAAGCCGCCTTCCTGAGTCGCCATGCGCTCGATGCTGGCCACTGGGTCAGCGACCAGTTCCTGAATGGAAATCGACTGATCGGCAATACGGTTGACGAAGGAAGTATTCGCGCCGTTTTCCAGCAGGCGACGCACCAGATAAGCTAGCAGGGTTTCGTGAGTGCCTACCGGCGCATATACGCGACACGGTCGGTTCAGCTTGCCATCGGCGACCTTGCCCACGACTTGTTCGTAAAGCGGTTCGCCCATGCCGTGCAGGCATTGGAATTCGTACTGGCCGGGGTAATAGTTCTGACCGGCGATGTGGTAAATGGCCGACAGGGTGTGAGCGTTGTGCGTCGCGAATTGCGGGTAGATGACTTCCGGCACCGACAGCAGTTTGCGGGCGCAAGCGATGTAGGAAACGTCGGTGTATACCTTGCGGGTATAGACCGGATAGCCTTCCAGACCCTCAACCTGGGCGCGCTTGATTTCGCTGTCCCAGTAAGCGCCTTTTACCAGGCGAATCATCAGGCGGTGGCGGCTGCGGCGGGCCAGATCGATCACGTAGTCGATCACATACGGGCAGCGCTTCTGATAAGCCTGGATCACAAAGCCAATACCGTTCCAGCCGGTCAGCTGAGGCTCGAAGCACAGGCGCTCAAGCAGGTCCAGCGACAGCTCAAGACGGTCGGCTTCTTCGGCATCGATGTTCAGGCCGATGTCGTATTGCTTGGCCAGCAGGGTCAACGACAGCAGGCGCGGATACAGCTCTTCCATCACGCGTTCATACTGGGCGCGGCTGTAACGCGGGTGCAGTGCCGAGAGCTTGATGGAGATGCCCGGACCTTCGTAGATGCCACGCCCGTGGGACGCTTTGCCGATGGAGTGGATCGCCTGCTCGTAAGAGGCCAGGTATTTCTGTGCGTCGTGTTCGGTGAGTGCTGCTTCGCCGAGCATGTCGTAGGAGTAACGGAAGCCTTTGGCTTCGAAGCGGCTGGCGTTGGCCAATGCTTCGCCGATGGTTTCACCGGTGACGAACTGTTCGCCCATCAGGCGCATGGCCATGTCCACGCCCTTGCGGATCATGGGTTCGCCGCTTTTGCCGATGATCCGGCTCAGGGACGATGTCAGCCCGGCTTCATTGTGCGTTGCGACCAATTTGCCAGTCAGCAGCAAGCCCCAGGTGGCGGCGTTGACGAACAGCGATGGGCTGTTGCCCAGGTGCGGATGCCAGTTGCCGGTGCTGATCTTGTCGCGGATCAATGCGTCGCGGGTGCCTTTGTCGGGAATACGCAGCAGCGCTTCGGCCAGGCACATCAGGGCTACACCTTCCTGAGACGACAGCGAGAACTCCTGCAGCAGGCCCTGAACGATCCCGGCACGGCCGCCAGCGCTCTTCTGGTTACGCAGCTTTTCGGCGATGGTCGCAGCCAGTTTGTTGGTCGCTTCAGCCATCGGTACCGGCAGGCGCGCCTGCTCGATGAGCATCGGCACCACTTCCGGTTCCGGTCGGCGATAGGCTGCAGTAATTGCAGCGCGCAGCACGGATTGCGGCAGGATGCTTTCTGCGAACTCAAGGAAACACTGGTGAGTTGTGTCCACCGGCAATTCGCCGTGGTCATCGCTGTCTTTGCCAACAGTGCCATTGAGTTCGGAAAGGGTTGCACCACCTTCGAGCTTTTCCAGGTAATTGAAAATCGCCTGTTTGATGAGCCAGTGCGGAGTCCGGTCAATGGACTGAGCGGCTACTTTCAATCGCTCGCGGGTAGGGTCGTCAAGTTTGACACCCAGGGTGGTGGTCGCCATGTGCTGTCCTCATCATGCCACTGCAATGTGGCCTTGGTTGTCGGACAAGATTAGCCATGAGCCGGTCAGGGTGCAACCGGGTGCAACCCTTTTTTTGCTGAATATTTTCGGCACCTGCCAGGCGGTCCGGCTTTGATGTTCTGTGCTGCACAAACGCAGTGCCGATGTTCAGATGAAAGGCGGCTGGCGCTCTGGAACGGGGCAGGATTCGCGGTAATCGGGTGGCGATAACGTCGAGGTGCAACTTTTTGGCCGTAAATGGGTTGCACCGCCAATGAGTTGTTGAATAGGATGCGTCGCGATGTCGCATGTGCGACCAAGAATTGTTCTCGCGTGACTGGCGTTGGTCGGGAGTGAGGCCAGAAAATCTGCCACTTTTTTCTGCGCTTTGGCTGTAAACCTCCCGGTCAAAGCCGGTCTCGCTAAATAAAAACAATGCCAAGGCGAAATACCCATGAGTGTCAGCAACCCTACCTTGATCACCTTCGTGATCTATATCGCAGCAATGGTGCTGATAGGCCTGATGGCTTATCGCTCAACCAACAACCTGTCGGACTATATTCTTGGCGGCCGCAGTCTGGGCAGCGTCGTTACGGCGTTGTCGGCCGGTGCTTCGGACATGAGCGGCTGGCTATTGATGGGCTTGCCGGGTGCCATTTATATGTCGGGCCTGTCTGAAAGCTGGATCGCGATCGGCCTGATTATCGGTGCTTATCTGAATTGGCTGTTTGTCGCCGGTCGCCTGCGTGTACAGACCGAGCACAACGGCGATGCTCTGACGCTGCCGGACTATTTCACCAGCCGTTTCGAAGACAAAAGTGGCTTGCTGCGCGTGATCTCTGCGGTGGTGATTCTGGTGTTCTTCACCATTTATTGCGCCTCGGGCATTGTTGCCGGTGCACGCCTGTTTGAAAGCACCTTCGGTATGTCTTACGAAACTGCGCTGTGGGCCGGCGCTGCCGCAACCATCGCTTACACGTTTGTAGGTGGATTTCTCGCAGTGAGCTGGACTGACACGGTGCAGGCAACACTGATGATTTTTGCGTTGATCCTGACGCCGATCATTGTGCTGCTGGCCACCGGTGGCGTTGACGCGACATTCCTTGCCATCGAGGCCAAGGATCCAGCCAACTTCGACATGTTCCGCAATACCAGCATCATCGGCATCATTTCCCTGATGGGCTGGGGCTTGGGCTACTTCGGTCAGCCACACATTCTGGCGCGCTTCATGGCGGCAGATTCGGTGAAGTCGATTGCCAGCGCACGACGCATTTCCATGACCTGGATGATCCTCTGTCTGGGTGGCACCGTGGCGGCGGGCTTCTTCGGCATTGCCTATTTCTCGGCGCATCCCGAGGTCGCCGGGCCTGTCACTGAAAACCCGGAGCGGGTCTTCATCGAACTGGCCAAGTTGCTGTTCAATCCTTGGGTGACTGGCGTATTGCTCTCGGCGATTCTGGCCGCGGTGATGAGCACGCTGAGCTGTCAACTGCTAGTGTGCTCCAGCGCGCTGACCGAGGACTTCTATAAAGCCTTCCTGCGTAAAAACGCTTCGCAAAAGGAGCTGGTCTGGGTCGGCCGTGCGATGGTGTTGCTGATCGCGATTATCTCTATCTTGCTGGCCGCCGATCCGAACAACCGTGTACTGGGGCTGGTGAGCTATGCATGGGCTGGCTTCGGCGCTGCATTTGGTCCGGTGGTGTTGATTTCGGTGCTCTGGAAAGGCATGACGCGTAACGGGGCGCTTGCTGGCGTGCTGGTTGGCGCAATCACCGTGATCGTCTGGAAGCAGTTGGGGATCTGGGGTCTGTACGAAATTATCCCGGGCTTCCTGTTCGCCAGCATCGCCATCGTGGTGTTCAGCCTGATTGGCAAAGGTCCGTCGACAGGTATGCAGGAGCGTTTTGAGCTGGCTGAGAAAGAGTTCAAGGCTGCACGGTAGATGTTGAAAGAATAACCTGTAGGAGCCAACGTGTTGGCGAAGCGTCGGGTGGGTGTAATGACTGCTATCGCTTCGCCAACAAGTTGGCTCCTACAAGGACTGCGTTTGCCGCTGCTGCAGTGTCAGCAGCACTAAATCTTGTTGTGATCAATGTCCAGCTTATAGAAAGTGGCTTTACCGCCTTCGCTGCTGTAACCCTTGTTGTCTTGCACGTAAACTCCTGCCTTGAAGTACAGCGGCTTGTCTCGCCAGGTGGCGCTGATCGGGCTGCTCCAGTTCTTTCCTCTGGCGCTGACACTCAGGTCGCCACCAGGGCTGAGGTGGATCTTGTAATTGAACCGCTCATTCAGCGGCACACCTTCTGCTATCGGAATGACGCGGCTTTTATCATCGTCATAACGGTTGCGGACTTTGGCAACGATGTTTCCGGACTTAGTGTCTTCTTTGTACTGATACTCAACTTTGAGCATCGGCTCGGTACTTTCGTAGGCATGTATCTGGCCAATCACGATCTTGCCGGAAGAGGGGACTTGATTAACTTCCAGTGTCGCGTCGAGAAAGTTGTCGGCCTGCGGATACATCCAGTTATGTAACGTACCGTCGGCCCAGGTCTCTCGAAGTTCGCTGCGCGGGTATTTGGCGTTGGCAGTTTTTGAGCCGGTGACGGGTGACCAGAAAAAGATGTAACCCGACTCAGACCGAAAGTACTTGCCGTCATAGCCCTTCTTCAGCTGGGCTGTCTCGATGGTTTTGGGGGGCGAACCCACAGGAATGCTCAGATTCCACGAAGCCATGTCTACCATGTGATGTTTTCCAATATGTCGCATTGCCAGTAAGAGGCGTCTATGTCAAGCCTTTGCGGGTTGTTGTTATACGTTCTCAATAACGTTCTGTTAATGATTAATTGTCGAACGAGTGACGTCAAAGTGCTGTCACATTGGCTGTAGGGCATGTACTCACTGGCCTGTAGGACATGACCGTTAGTCGGGTGGATGTGAACTTTAGCGAACGGTGTCACAAAGCCAGCTTTAGTTTCCGTCAGAGCCGACTAGAGTTATCTTGATTGGAAATCAACGCGACGGTCCCTGGATGTCGTGCTACTTAAGAGAAGCTGCATGGAATGCGCGCAAACCAAGCCGGGTGATGGCTGTTCTGTTTTGTTGGTTGTTGATGACTATCCAGAGAATCTGGTGACGATGCGTGCTGTTCTGCAGAGACAGGACTGGTGCATCGTGACTGCGAGCTCAGGAATCGAGGCATTGACCGTGCTCCTGGAGCGCGAGGTCGATCTGGTACTGCTTGATGTGCAGATGCCGGGCATGGACGGTTTTGAGGTCGCACGCCTGATGCGCGGCAGCCAGCGAACGCGGCTGACCCCTATCATTTTCCTGACTGCCAACGAGCAGTCTCAGGACGCCGTACATCGTGGTTACGCCAGCGGCGCAATCGACTACCTGTTCAAACCCTTCGATCCCAACGTACTCAGGCCCAAAGTTCAGGCTCTGCTTGAGCAGCAGCAGAATCAGCGTGCCCTGCAACGGATCTCCCGAGAGCTGGAAACTGCCCGGGCCTTCAACGCGTCGGTGCTGGACAACATCGATGAGGGAATTCTGGTCGTCAGTGAGGCCGGACTCATCAATTTCGCTAACCCGGCTATCTGTCGGTTGCTCGGTGCCAATGCCGAGCAATTGAGAGGTACCAACGTGATTGATTATCTGATCGAGCCGCAGGTCTCTGACTGGGCGCAGTCAGGGTTCTATCGTCACTATCGCAACGCTGAAATCTACCGTCTGCACGATGCCGTCCTGCGTACCCATGAAGGCTGCAAGCTGCCAGTGGCATTGTCGTGCGCGCCTTTGCCCGTAGAGCAGAAGGCCATGGTGTTCAGCATTCTGGACATGTCGGTGGTCCGCGATCTCTATCAGCAACTGGAGCAGCAGGCCGTTACTGATGCGCTGACGGGTTTGCTTAACCGGCGAGGCTTTTATCAGGCCGTAGAAGGCTTGTTGTTACGCAACGAGCAGGCCGGGCGATTCCTGGTGTTGCTGTACCTGGATCTGGACGGCTTCAAGCGCGTCAACGATTCCCTGGGGCATGATGCAGGCGATCAAGTGCTGCTTTGGGTTTCCCAGCAGCTCAAGGATTGTATGCGGCCATACGACGTGCTCGCGCGCATGGGCGGCGATGAGTTCACCGTGGTCATCGACGGTCTGGATTTTCCTGAGCAGGCTGCCAAGGTGGCGGAAAAGCTGATTGAGCGGGTGTCAGTCCGCAGGCAGGTCGACGGCCTGGATGTCACGCTTGGCGCCAGTATCGGCATTGCCACCTATCCCGATTGCGGGTCCAATCTCGACGGCTTGCTGCGTGCGGCAGATATCGCCATGTACGAGGCCAAACGGGCCGGTCGTCAGCAGTATCGGTTCTACGATCAGGAAATGAACGGCCGGGCGCGTTCCAGGTTGATGCTCGAAGACAGTGTGCGCAGCGCTATCGATGGCCAGGATTTCTCTATGGTCTATCAGCCGCAGGTATCCATCGCTGATGGCAAGTTGCGTGGTTTCGAAGCGTTATTGCGTTGGCAGCATCCGAGCGCCGGGGATGTGCCGCCGGGCGTGTTCATCCCGTTGCTGGAAGAGACCCGGCTGATCAACAAGCTGGGCGGCTGGATCTTCGAGCAAGGCGCCGAGCATCGTAGCCGCTGCAATGAGGTTTTTGATGCCGGGCTGGTGCTGAGCATCAGCATCAGTCCCACCCAGTTCTGCATGCCTAACCTTGCCTCAGAGTTGCGCCGCGCCATGCAGCGTTACGATCTGAAGCCGGGCCAGTTGGAGGTTGAACTCACCGAAGCATCGCTGGTACACAATCTGTCCCACAGCCGTAATCAGATCCGCCATCTGCATGACATCGGTGTGAGTGTGGCGCTGGATGATTTTGGTGTCGGCGAGTGTTCGCTGACGCATCTGCGTAACCTGGATATCGATACGCTCAAGATAGATCGGCACTTCATCGCGGGCATGCTGACAACGCCGCGCGATACCGCTGTAGCGCGCAGCATTATCGACCTGTGCCGTAACCTTGATGTGCTGGTGATCGCTGAAGGCGTCGAGACCCTCGAGCAATATCAGTGGCTGGCTGAAAACGGTTGTCAGCTGATTCAGGGGTATCTGGTCGGACGGCCCATGCTGGCCGACGACGCCCTGCGCTTTCCGAAGGTATTCGACTGGGAGAGCCTGAAACAGCATTGATTTATGTACACTGGCGCCTTTTGAATCAGCGTTACGGCTCATGACTGCATCGGCGACTGCTCCTCTCAAATACCTTCAGGCCTATCCTCCTGCGCTTCAGGATCAGGTGCGGCAGCTGATCGCCCGCAACAAACTGGGTGAGTATTTACAGCAGCGTTACCCCGGTCGTCATGAGGTCCAGAGCGATAAGGCGCTGTATGCCTACGCGTTGGGGCTCAAGCAGGAGTACCTGCGAAACGCGCCGAACATCGACAAAGTGCTGTTTGATAATCGGCTCGATCTGACTCATCGCGCATTGGGGCTGCACACCACGATTTCCCGCGTGCAGGGCGGCAAGCTCAAGGCCAAGAAAGAAATTCGCGTCGCCTCGCTGTTCAAGGAAGCGCCACCGGAATTCCTGAAAATGATCGTGGTGCACGAACTGGCGCACTTCAAGGAGTCCGATCACAACAAGGCGTTTTACCAGCTGTGCGAGCACATGCAGCCGGGTTATCACCAGTTGGAGTTTGATCTGCGGATTTACCTGACCTGGCGGGATATGCAGTAGCACCAAGGATGAGCGACATTCCGGTGGGAGCGAATTCATTCGCGAAGGCGGTGCCTCAGTCGC
Source organism: Pseudomonas viridiflava (assembly GCF_900602065.1). Taxonomy (GTDB): domain Bacteria; phylum Pseudomonadota; class Gammaproteobacteria; order Pseudomonadales; family Pseudomonadaceae; genus Aquipseudomonas. The sequence continues at coordinate 297,471 of NZ_UWFN01000181.1, forward strand.
TGAATCTCTTTGAGCTATGCCCCCTTCGCGAATAAATTCGCTCCCACACAGTCTGCACAGGTCAATCACCCGCCATGCCCTCACCGTCAAGATAATAGGCCCTCACTTCAATGGAAGTCAGCAAAACCAAAAGCAGTTTCTACCGCCGTTTGTACGTGGCGTATCTGATCGACAGTGAGTTGGCCGCTAACGTCCCGGCATTGGTCGATGTCACCGGCATGCCACGGCGTACGGCGCAGGACACGATTGCCGCGCTGGCTGATCTTGATATCGAATGTGAGTTCGAACAGCTTGATGGCGCCCGTAATCATGCAGGGCAATACCGCATTCGTAGCTGGGGCGCGATAGATAAAAGCTGGATTGCGGGCAACCTGGCGCAGATCAAAGCCGTGCTGGGTTACCCCTGAATCCGCCGTACATGATCGCTATTCCAGATCGCGGCGCATGCCGATGTGGGGGATTTCGTCTTCCAGATACACCTCGCCTACCGGCTCGAAGCCGTACCGGGCGTAATACCGCTGCAGATGCGCTTGGGCTGACAGATAGATCGGCTGGTCGGGCCAGGTTTTCTCCGCGTTCTCCAGCGCCTGCTCCATAAGCTCGTGGCCAATGCCGCGGCTGCGGATCGAAGGCGCAGTCACTACGCGGCCGATAGTCACGTCACCGCCTTGCTGGATCGGGTCAAGCAAGCGCAGATAGGCGACCAGTTTGTCTTCCTGCCAGGCCATCAGGTGGCATGTATCACCGATCAGATCCTGGCCGTCGATATCCAGATAAACGCACTTCTGCTCAACCACGAACACCTCGGCGCGCAATTGCAGGATGGCGTAAAGCTGCTCCTTGCTCAGGTCGGTGTGGTGTTTGCAGATCCAGTTGATTGGCATTTCGCTGACTCGGTGAAGAAACGTTGAGCGAATACTACCTCATCCGGTCATATACCCCATAAGCGCCTGCAAAGATGGTCCTATGAATGTTTCGCGAAGCTGGCCGATAACCCTTTGAGGTTTTTGCGAAGCGCCGCACGTAATGTCATCTATGTGTGAGTTGTGAAAAGGGTTATATGCAGCTTCAATGAGGCTACATGCCAGCATGGATGCCGCTTACTCGGGGTTTCGTCTGTCATCATCCGGGCAATGCTCGTCTCAGGGAAAAAAGCATGTCGTGTGTGCTTAGAGCCATAGCTTTACTGGGATTACTGCTGACGGCTCAGGCCAATGCAGGGGAAAAGTTGCGACTGGTGGCTGATTCCTGGCCTCCTTTTACAGAAGCGTCATTGCTCAACAACGGTCTGGCAACTGATCTGGTCAGCACTGCACTGCAGCGGGCCGGATACAGCACTGACTACGCTCAGGTACCTTGGGCGCGAGCGCTGCTCGGGGTCGAGGAAGGGCGTTACGATGTGCTGATCAACGCGTGGTTCAGCGACGAACGCACGCGTATCGGTCAATTTTCCGAAGAGTACCTGCTCAACCGCGTGCGTTTCCTCAAGCGCAGCCGGTCCAGCGTTCAGTTTCAGGATTTGAGCCAGCTTTACGAGCGGCCGATTGCGGTCGTGCGTGGCTACAGCTATTCCGCCGAATTTGATAACGACAAATTGCTGGAGAAAGTGCCTGTGAGCAATTTCTCCATGGCGCTGCGCATGGTCGCGGCGGGGCGGGTAGACCTGGCGGTAGAAGATGAATTCGTCGCGCGCTATTACCTGGCAGCGGAGTCAAAGGGTATTCGCGACAGGCTTGAGTTCCTGTCCAAGTCATTGAGCGAGAACAGCCTGCATATTCTGGTCAGCCTCAAGAATCCGCAGCATCAGGGGATTGTCGAAGATTTCAATCGGGAAATTGCCGCCATGAAAGCTGACGGCAGTTACGCGGCGATCTTCAAGCGACATGGTCTGTAGCAACAGGCGCCGGTGCCTTGATCAAGTGCGCCGCCAGGGTCCGCAGCGGCCCCAGTTGACGGCAGATCAATGCCAGTTGGGTTTGCACCAGACGCTGACTTTCATCCAGTTCATCGGGCATTTGCTCAAGCTCAGCGGCCAGCGCCTCTTCAGCGTCGCTGTGAATAGCCACCGGCTGTTTCTCGGCGAGGCCTTGGGCGATTTCATCGATACTGGCCGCCAGCGTCGTGCCCGCGCCGTTGATCAACTGCTCGTGGACTTCGGCCGGTAGCTGCGTTTCCCGGTGTGCGCCCAGCCCTGACAGGTAACTGAGCAAGGTGTGCGAAAGCACCAGAAAGCGGAAACCAACGTCCGCTTCCTTACGGAAATGGCCAGGCTCCATCAGCATGTTGGCCAGCGTGGTGGACAGCGCCGCATCGGCGTTGTGGGCGTTGCGCCGCGCTAAGCGATAAGCCAGGTCGTCGCTCTTGCCCTTGGCGTATTGCTGCATGATCTGGCGCAAGTAAATGCTGTTGCAGGTCAGGGTATTGGCCAGCACTTTGTTCAGGCGTCGACCTTGCCAGTCCGGCAGGAACAGGAACACCGCGAGGCCTGCGATCAGGCTGCCCAGCAGGGTATCGAACAGGCGTGGCAGGAACAGGCCGTACCCGTCACCAACCTGGTTGAAACAGAACAGCACCATGATGGTGATGGCTGCGGTGGACAGCGTGTAGCGCGTGGTGCGATTGACGAAGAACACCACACCGGCGAGCACCGCACACATCGATTGCAGAATCGGGCTGGTAACCAGATCAAACAGCGCCCAGCCAATGGTCAGGCCGATGGCCGTGCCAATGATCCGCTGGCCCAGTTTGCGGCGGGTTGCGCCGTAACTGGGCTGGCAGACGAATACCGTGGTGAGGATGATCCAGTAACCCTGGGACGGGTGAATCAGGTGCACCATGGCATAGCCGACCACCAGCGCCAGCGGCAGGCGCAAGGCGTGGCGGAACAGCAACGACGTCGGGGTCATTTGCAGGCGCAGGCGCGCCCAGGCGTCCTTGAGGGTGCGCGGCGAGCGGTCCAGCAGCGAGCTGTCAGTCGCGTCGGCCACGGCGTCCGGGTTGCTTGCATCGCTGAGCAGGCGGTCCAAAGTTTCCAGGTTATTGGCCAGTGCGCGCAGGGAACGCAGCAGACCACGCCACGCCGGGTTGCTCTGGATGCGCAGGTGCTCCAGCGAGGCGCGCAGGTCTTCCATGGCATAGGCAAAGCTGTCGTTGTAAACGAACGGCTGGCGCAGCTGGATCGACTCGGACAATGCCTGGCAGGCCGAGCCTTGCTGGCGCAGCAGACGTTGGCAGCGGAACAGTACGTCGCTGTGGAAGAATGCTTCGGCCAGTGAGTTGTAAGGGTAGTGCGATGAACTGGCGCGCTCGTGGATGTCCTGCGCGATGAAGTACAGCTTGAGATAGCGGCTGACTTTCGAACCGGGCCGACCGTTGCCGACCCGGTGCAGAATGATTTCCTTGGTGGCGTTCAGGGCCGCGACGACCCGGCCATTTTGCTGGGCTAGCTCCAGACGACGCGCTTCGACGTCCAGTTGGCGAATCGGCTCGAACAGGCTCGATTTCAACTTCAAGTACTGACCCAGCTCGCGAAACAGCCGCGCCAGTGCCTGTTGCACCGGCTGGTTGGAAAACAGCATCTGCCACAACACTGACAGCAAGCCGTACCACGCCGCACCCGCGACCAGCAGCATCGGTTCGTGCCAGAAGTCCAGTACTTCGCCGCCACGCTGATCGACGCCGATCATGGTGTACACCGAAAGGATCAGCGTGCCGTAGGCAATCGCGCTGTAGCGTTCGCCCAGCGCGCCGAGCATGGTCAGCGCGAAACTGGCGACCGCCAGGGAAATGGCAAATATCCACGGGTAGGGGAACAGCAACTCGACGGCCATGGCGGCGACGCTGAAACACACCAGCGTCACCGCGAGTGCATTGAGGCGGCCTTGCCAGCTGTCATCAGTCTCGGCCAGGGCGCAGGCGATAATTCCCAGGAACAGCGGGATCAGCAGGCCCATTTCATTCTGGTACCAGCACAGCGCCATGCTGCCGGTCAGCGCAATGAAGACACGAACGCTGTAACTGAACTTATCCAGCGCCCACAGACGGCGGAAGGTATGACGAAGAGATTTCGATGCCATAAAGGAGCTGTTTCACGATTGATCAATGCAGAGTGGATATGTACAGGCCTTGGCCGCATCTGTACATCCGGTTAGCGAGATTTATTCGATAGATACAGATTTTGAAGGCGTAGCTCAAATCCTGTGGGAGCGGTGCTTGCCCGCGATAAGAACACCGCGATTTATCTCTCAGACCGCGCCGCCCTTATCGCGGGCAAGCACCGCTCCCACAAAGGGCTCTGCATTCCAGATCAAACAAACTGCGCAGCCGCATACCCCGAGGCCCACGCCCACTGGAAATTGAAGCCGCCCAGATGCCCGCTGACGTCCAGCACTTCACCGATAAAATACAGCCCCGGTGATTTCAGGGACTCCATGGTCTTGGACGACACCTCGCGTGTATCGATACCCCCCAGCGTTACCTCTGCGGTCCGATAGCCTTCCGTACCAGCAGGCACTACCTGCCAGGACGCCAGCCTGGTAGCGATGTCGGCCAGCTCGGCGTGGGTGTACTGCTTCATGGGCTTGGAAACGAACCACTGCTCGGCGATCAGGGTGGCCATCTTCTTGGTGAAGATCTCTCCCAGCAGGGTTTTCAGTTCGCTGTTGGGCCGCTCGGCTTGTTGCTCTGCCAGCCAGCCAGCAGCGTCGTGCTCGGGCAGCAGATTGATTTCCACCGCGTCGCCGGGATGCCAGAACGAGGAAATCTGCAAAATCGCCGGGCCGCTGAGGCCGCGGTGAGTGAACAGAATGTTCTCGCGGAAGCTTGTGTCGTTGCAGCTGACGAGACAATCCACCGACGTGCCGGACAACTCTGTGCACAGTTCTTTGAGCTGGTCGGTGATGGTGAACGGCACCAGTCCGGCACGCGTCGGTAGCAAGGTGTGACCGAACTGCTTGCCTACCTGATAACCAAAACCGGTCGCGCCCAGAGTCGGGATCGACAGCCCGCCGGTGGCGATGACCAATGATTCACAGCTGATGCTGCCCAGCGTTGTCGTCAGGCTGTAACCGCTCTCGGTTTTCTCGATCTGCTGCACGGACGTGTCCATGTGCAAACTGGCACCGGCTTGCCTGCATTCATCGAGGAGCATTTCGAGGATGTCGCTGGACTTGTTATCGCAGAACAACTGCCCGAGCTTTTTCTCGTGGTACGGCACGCCGTGCTTGCCCACCAGACCGATGAAATCCCACTGGGTGTAACGCGCCAGCGCCGACTTGCAGAAGTGCGGGTTCTGCGAGAGGAAGTTGGCCGGCTCGGTGTACATGTTGGTGAAATTGCAGCGTCCGCCACCGGACATGAGGATCTTCTTGCCGGGCTTGTTGGCGTGATCAATCAGCATCACTTTGCGGCCACGGCCAGCAGCGGTCAGCGCGCACATCAAACCTGCGGCGCCAGCGCCAATGATCACAACGTCAGTAACGGGCAAAGCGATTTCCTCGGGAGGGTTAAGGCACAGCCCCTGTGGGAGCGGTGCTTGCCCGCGATAAGGCTGGACGCGGTTCACTTTAGATCGCGTCGTTCCTATCGCGGGCAAGCACCGCTCCCACAGGTCCTGCGTTTGGCTTTAGATCTTACAAAATCCGGACGCGCAGCGACTTGCCTTTGATCTTGCCGTTGTTCAAACGCTCAAGCGCCTGTTTGGCGACGCCGCGTTCAACCGCTACATAAGCCTGGAAGTCGAAGATCGCGATCTTGCCCACCTGAGCGCCCGGAATACCGGCTTCGCCCGTCAGCGCGCCGAGAATGTCGCCCGGACGCAGCTTGTCCTTGCGGCCCGAACCGATGCACAGCGTGCTCATGGTCGGGATCAGTTGCGAGCCGCCAGCGTTCTTCAGGCTGTCGAGCTGTTCCCAGCGCAGCGAAGCTTTCTGGAGTTCTTCGATGGCACGGGCGCGTTGGCTTTCCGATGGTGCAACGAGGCTGACTGCAATACCTTTTTCACCGGCACGACCAGTACGGCCGACGCGGTGAATGTGCATTTCCGAATCACGCGCCAGTTCGACGTTGATCACCATGTCCAGCGCGTCGATGTCCAGACCACGTGCTGCAACGTCAGTGGCAACCAGCACCGAAGTACTGCGGTTGGCAAACATCGCCAGCACTTGATCACGGTCACGCTGTTCCAGATCACCATGCAGACCCACGGCGGAAATGCCTTTGGCAGTCAGGTGATCGACCACTTCCTGGCATTGCTGCTTGGTAAAGCAGAACGCTACGCAGGATTGCGGGCGGAAATGACCGAGGACTTTCACCACGGCATCAAGGCGATCTTCCGGGGAGATCTCGTAGAAAATCTGTTCGATCTGGCTGTCGGCGTGCAGCGCTTCGACCTTGACGGTCTGCGGGTCACGCATGAACTTGGACGACAGCTGCTTGATGCCCACCGGGTAAGTGGCGGAGAACAGCAGGGTCTGACGCTTCTTCGGAGTTTGCTCGATGATGTCGGCGATGGCGTCGTAGAAGCCCATGTCCAGCATGCGGTCGGCTTCGTCGAGGATCAGCGTGTTCAGGCCATCCAGTACCAGCGAACCTTTGCGCAAGTGCTGCTGAATGCGGCCCGGAGTGCCGACGATGATGTGCGCGCCGTGCTCCAGCGAGCCGATCTGCGGGCCAAACGAAACGCCGCCACACAATGTCAGGACCTTGATGTTGTCTTCCGAGCGGGCCAGACGACGGATTTCCTTCGCCACCTGGTCAGCCAGTTCACGGGTCGGGCACAGCACCAGCGCCTGACAGCCGAAGTAGCGCGGGTTGATCGGGTTAAGCAGGCCGATGCCAAAGGCTGCGGTCTTGCCGCTACCGGTTTTGGCCTGAGCGATCAGGTCCATACCTTTGAGAATCACCGGCAGGCTTTGCGCCTGAATCGGCGTCATCTCGGCATAACCAAGGGACTCCAGGTTAGCCAACATGGCGGCGGACAGGGGCAAAGTATTGAAAGCGGTGTTAGTCACGGTATGGGCCTGCAAAACAAAATGTCGCGCAGTGTATCAGGTCACAGAGCCATCAGGCGCGCTCCCGCCGGGTGGTGTAGCACCCCGGATCTGTAGGAGCTGCCGAAGGCTGCGATCTCGGTGTGTCAGGAGCAATCTTTCGCAGCCTTCGGCAGCTCCTACAGAGAGTGTATTTCAAGTCGCCGCCGGTTTAGCTTCTCTGGAGGGCAACTGCAGAAATATCCCCGCCGCCAGCATCGCCATCACACCCACCGTCAGGAAGGTCAGCTGGAATGCGCCCAGCACGCTGCTCACTTCGCCGGTCGATACCTGTTCGGTAAATCCGCCCAGCAACGCTGCCGCGCACGCTACACCGAAGCTCAGGGACAACTGCGCCACTACCGACAGCAGGCTGTTGCCGCTGGCGGCGCTGGCGTCATCCAGATCGATCAGGGTGACGGTGTTCATCGCTGTGAATTGCAACGAGTTGACTGCACCGAGCAGACCCAGATGCACCAACAACACCCAATACGGCGTTTGCGCATCCACCAAGGCGATGCTCGACAGCAGAATCCCCAGCATCAGCGTGTTGCCGGTGAGGATGATGCGATAGCCAAGCCGTTCGATCAGCCAGCGCGCCACCGACTTGGCGAACATCGCAGCAGCGGCCAGAGGCAACATGCTCATGCCTGCTTGTGACGGTGAGTAACCCAGCGCCACTTGTAGCAGCAACGGCATCAGGAAGGGCAGTGCACCGCTGCCGAGACGGGCAAACAGATTACCGAGAATGCCCACGGCAAAGGTCCGGGTGCGGAACAGTGACGGTGCGAACAGTGGCGACTCAACGTGCCCGGCGCGCAACCAGTACGCCGCCAGGCAACCGAAGCCGGCAAACAACAGCAACACCACACGCAAGTGAGGCAGATGCAATTCGCCAAGGCCTTCCAGGGCAATCGTGATCAGCACCATCGAGGCCCCGAACAGCGCAAAGCCTATGCCGTCGAATTTTGTACGGCCGCCGCCTTGCAGGTTCGGAATGAAGTGGTGCACGGCCCAGCAACCGATGATCCCCACGGGAATGTTGATCAGGAAGATCCAGTGCCAGCTCAGGTATTCGACCATCCAGCCACCCAGGCTCGGGCCCATTAAGGGACCCAACAGGCCGGGCAGGGTGATGAAGCTCATGATCCGCACCAGCTCTGATCGTGGATAGGCGCGTAATACGATCAACCGTCCGATGGGCAGCATCAACGCGCCGCCTAAACCCTGAACAATCCGTGCGCCAACCAGCATGCCCAGCGAGTTGGAAACGGCGCACAGCAGCGAGCCAAAACTGAACAAAAGGATCGCGCTGAAGAAAATCTGTTTGATGCCAAACCGATCTGCGATCCAGCCGGAAGCGGGGATCAATAAAGCGATGGTCAGCATGTAGGCAATGACCACCGACTGCATGCGCAGCGGGTCTTCAGCCAGCGAGCGGGCCATGGAGGGCAGCGCGGTATTGAGAATCGTGCCGTCCAGGCTCTGCATGAAGAACGCGATAGCGACTACCCAAGGCAGCCAGCGCAGGGTTTTTTCATCCAGAAGCGGTGTGGTGGTCGGCATGTGGGTCCTTGTTGAGTTTGTAGGCTAGAACCGATTTGGCGCTGATCCCTGTGGGAGCGGTGCTTGCCCGCGATAAAGGCGACGCTATCTAAAGTGAATCGCGTCCAGCCTTATCGTCGGAATGCCGCCCAGACCAAGCACCGCTCCCACAAAGGCATCATTCCACGGTGTTTTTTCAGCGGCCCTTACAGCGTCAACGTCAACTTGCTGATTAACGCACCGGGTAGCTGGCTGGAAGCTGTCTGGCGCTGACTATAGGTACTTGTGGACAAAATCAGTTCCCGCTCTTTGGTCAAATCCTCCAGCGCGCTGCCCAGCAGGCTGTACGCGCTGTCGTCAAAACGCATGGTGCTGACCGGTGCCTGGATCTTGCCGTCTTCAACCCAGAACGTCGCAAAACGGGTCATGCCGGTCAGGCGCGCAGCAGGCTGGTCGGAGTAGTTCAGGTACCACAGATTGCCGATGTACAGACCAGTACCGATCTTTTCCAGAACCTGCTCCAGCTCCAGATTTCCCGCCGCCATGCTCAATGAATTCGGTGCTTCCCATGGCTCCGCGCCATTGGCCGCCAAGCCATATTCAGCCGCACTGGCAGAACCGACCAACTGATCGACGCCTTTGCCTTCACGAATCAACGTCAGGTCCCGACGTGGATAGCCTTCACCGGAAAACGCGGGCGACAATGAATCGCTGACCTGCTCGTCGATACTCACCAATGGGCTGAACTGTGCATCGCCGCTGTACAGCCGTTGCAGCGGACTGGTCTTGTTCGCCAGTGACTGCGCAGAGAAACCGCCCCAACAGAGCATGCCGATGATTTCATCCATGGCTGCCGGTGCCAGATACGCACGGTACTCACCCGGTGCCAGGGTTTTCAACGGCTTGCCGAGAAACTCCAGTTGCTGGCGAGCCAGCTCGAAACGACGCGCGAAACCTTCGTCGCTCCAGTCGTGCCCGGCATAGTTGGCTTTGACCGCCTGACCGTTCTCGTGGAACAGGCTCCAGTCGAAATTGAAGCTGTTGGCCTGATGCCAGCCGAACGCGCTCCATGAACTGGCGAAGCCTCGATACAGCGGTCCCGCCGCGTAGAAACCGACCAGATCCAGCCCTTCGCCAAGCCGTGCGATTTGTCCGACCACATGCTCGCTGTCCGGCAACGCCAAATCTTGAACATTGGTGCTGTGCCAGGCTTCGGTGTTGGGTTTGAGGTACGGGTCTTTAGGCAGCAGGCCGATGGTTTCACGCAACTGTTGCAAGGCCTCGCTCAAGCGCTGACGATCCAGTTCGCCGTCGCCGCTGAGGGTCAGTTGCAAGTCTGCGTGGCGTTCATCGTCGATCAGTTTCAGGGTCACGCTGGCCTGCTGAACATGGCCGACCTGACGCACCTTGGCGTGATTGAAACGGATGAAATCCGACTCCTCGGCGTTGTAGGCGAGGGTGAAGCGTTCTTGATCGCTGATGGCGCCGTTGAGTGCTGCGACCAGTGCCTGAAACTGCTGTTGATGCGACATCAGGCATCCCCTCCGAATACATCGACTTGCTTGAATACGCAGGCGGGCGAGGCATGGCCGACGCGTACCACTTGATTGGGTTCGCCTTTGCCGCAGTTGGGCGTGCCCAGTACCTTGAAGGTGCTGGCGTCGCCCACGGCGCTGAGGTTTTTCCAGAACTGCGCGGAAATCGCCCGGTAATTCGGATTCTTCACCACGCCTTTGAGTTCGCCGTTCTCGATCAACTGGCCCCACTCGCAGCCGAACTGGAATTTGTTGCGCGCATCGTCGATGGACCACGAACGGTTGGTGGACATCAGCACGCCGTGTTCGATGTTGCCGATCAACTGATCAAGGGACTTATCCCCAGGCTCGATGTTGAGGTTGGCCATGCGATCAATCGGCGGGCGGTTCCAGTTGCACGCGCGGCTGTTGGCGACGCCTGGCAAGTCGGCGCGGTATTGCGACAGTGCGCCGCCCAACGGTCTTTCCAGTACACCTTTGCGAATCAGGAACTGTTTGCTGGCGGGTGTGCCGTCATCGTCGTGGCTGTAGCTCGCCAACTGCTCTGGGATGTCCGGGTCGAAGGTCACGTTGAGCAATTCGGAGCCGTATTGCAGATGGCCGAAGTCACTGGCTTTGACGAAGCTGGTCCCGGCGTAGTTACGCTCGTCACCGAGGATGCGGTCCAGCTCCAGCGGGTGGCCGATGGACTCATGGATTTGCAGAATCATCTGGTCGGGCGTTAACAGCAAGTCCCGAGGACCGTTAGGTGTGTTGGGGGCCATGATCAGTTGCAACGCCTGATCGGCGACTTTGCTGGCCGCGCCTACCAGTCCGCAATTGGCGATGACTTCCGCGCCGCCTTGCTGACCGAAGTTATCCCGGCCCAGGCTGCGGGTCTGGCTGTCACTGCCGTCATAGGCGGTGACGGTCATGCCCGGGTAAACAAAACGCTGCGCCCGACGAATCTGTGCGCCCGCATTGTTCAGGTAAATCTGCTCGACGTTTTCCAGGCCCAGGGTGACTTGCCAGTTCACCAAACGCTCGTCTTTGGGCACGGCGCTGGACTCGGTCATCAGCAGTTGGAGGCAGTCGCTCAATGGCGGGAAGGCGTCCTGCAAATGCGGCGACAGGTAGTCAGCTTGCGCGGTCGCAACTGGTTGATCGCTGAGGTTCAGCAGTGCGTGAGGGGCGAGCCTGCGAGCGTGGGCTTCGGCTTGTTCCAGCGCGGCTTGCAAACCGCGTTGCGAAATATCCCGGGTTGCTGCGTAAGCTTCGACGCCATTAAGGCGCACGGTCAGCATCGCGCCTTCGTCAGTGCTCAAGTGCGGCGGTTCGGCGACATTTTTGCGCACGCACAAGTGCTGGCTGGTCTGGCGGACATAACGCACGGAGAAGAACTGGGCACGGCTCTGCAAGGCGGTAAACCGCTGCTGGAGCTGAGCGGAAAAATCGAACATGCAGAATCATCCTTGTTCGGGTGAAGCGGGGGATTGGGCGTTGTCTGGTCTGGCGTCTTCGCGAATGAATTCGCTCCCACAGGTGGATCGCATTTCAACCGTGGGAGCGAATTCATTCGCGAAGGGCGCGACGCGGTCTAGCGCTTAAAACGATGGCGTTAGATTAGGCCTGTGGCCATGTCGGGATCAAGCGCGGCTCCCACAGGTTGGCCATGATCTAGGGCTGATGATGGGCCTGTGGGACCGAATTCATTCGCGAAGGGCGCGACGCGGTGTAGCGCTGAAAACGATGGCGTTAGATTAGGCCTGTGGCCATGTCGGGATCAAGCGCGGCTCCCACAGGTTGGCCATGATCTCGGGCTGATGATGGACCTGTGGGACCGAATTCATTCGGGAAGGCGGTGTTTCAGTCTATACAAGGCTGAGGATGTACTGGCCTCTTCGCGAATAAATTCGCTACCACAGGAAATTTGAGCTAGCAGTCCAACACAGAATCTCCCACGGATACCGTATTTCAAATTTTACTGCGCAGTACGGCTCACTTCCCGCATCGGCTTGCCACGCGCAGGCTTGTCACCCGCCACGAAATAATCAGCCGTGCTACGAGCCAGCGGCGCGCGACCACGGATCTTGTCGGCGATTTTCTCGGCGATCATGATCGTCGGCGCGTTCAGGTTGCCTGTCGTGATCAGCGGCATGATCGACGCATCGACAACGCGCAGCCCCTGCATGCCGTGCACGCGACCTTCACCATCAACCACGGCCATTTCATCAGTGCCCATTTTGCACGAGCAGGATGGGTGGTAAGCCGTCTCAGCGTGTTCACGGATGAAGGTGTCGAGGTCTTCATCGGACTGCACTTCAATGCCAGGGCTGATTTCGCGGCCACGGTATTGATCGAGCGCAGGCTGCTGCATGATTTCCCGGGTCAGGCGGATGCCATCACGGAATTCTTGCCAGTCCTGCTCGCTCGCCATGTAGTTGAACAGGATGCTCGGGTAGTCGCGTGGATTCTTCGATTTGACCTGCACACGACCACGGCTAGGGGAACGCATCGAGCCCACGTGAGCCTGGAAACCATGCTCTTTCACGCCCTTGGTACCGTTGTAGTTAATCGCTACGGGCAGGAAGTGGTACTGAATGTTCGGCCATTCAAACTCTTCGCTCGAACGGATGAAACCGCCCGCTTCGAACTGGTTGCTGGCGCCGATACCGGTGCCGAGGAACATCCACTCGGCGCCGATTGCAGGCTGGTTCCACCACAGCAGCGACGGGTACAGCGAAACAGGCTGGGTGCAAGAATATTGCAGGTACATCTCCAGGTGATCCTGAAGATTCTGGCCGACGCCTGGCAGGTCATGAACCACCGGGATATCCAGTGCGTTCAACACTTCAGCAGGGCCTACGCCGGAGCGTTGCAAAATCTGCGGCGAGGCAATCGCGCCGCTGCATAGCAAGACTTCTTTACGCGCTTTGGCTTCGATGCGCGCATCGCTGTCGCCGACCAGGTAGCTCACGCCCACGGCTTTCTTGCCGTCGAACAGGATTCGATCAGTCAGCGCGTGAGTGACGATGGTCAGGGTCGAGCGCTTCTTGGCTTCATCCAGATAACCGCGAGCGGTGCTGGCGCGACGGCCTTTAGGCGTCACAGTGCGGTCCATCGGACCAAAGCCTTCTTGCTGATAACCGTTGAGGTCATCGGTGCGCGGGTAACCGGCCTGCACACCCGCTTCAACCATCGCGTGGAACAGCGGATTGTTGCCAGTCTTCGGCGTGGTCACGCTGACCGGACCGTCGCCACCGTGATAGTCGTTGGCGCCGATGTCACGGGTTTCGGCTTTGCGGAAATACGGCAGGCAATCGGCGTAGGTCCAGTCTTCCAGGCCAGGGTTCTTCGCCCAGCCGTCGTAGTCCATCGCGTTGCCGCGGATGTAGCACATGCCGTTGATAAGCGACGAGCCGCCCAGGCCTTTGCCGCGACCGCATTCCATACGACGACCGCCCATGTGTGGCTCTGGATCGGTCTCGTAGGCCCAGTTGTAGCGACGGCCCTGAAGCGGGAATGCCAGAGCAGCCGGCATTTGTGTACGGAAATCCAGACGATAGTCCGGGCCACCGGCTTCCAGCAGCAGAACGGTGACGCCTGCGTCTTCGGTGAGACGGGCTGCCAAGGTGTTACCGGCCGAACCTGCGCCGATGATGATGTAATCGAATTCCTGGGACATTACTGCACCCTCTTTGAAAAGTTGTGGAGCGGGGGAGCAATGAGCGCTCGACCCCTTGCACCCCATGCAAGTGCGCTAGCTGGAAGGACCCCTTCGCGAATGAATTCGCTCCCACAGATGTACTGCATTTCCCTGTGGGAGCGGATTCATCCGCGAGGCGTCCGCCCAGACGACGATCGGCGAACTTAGAACACCGAAGCGTAATCGCCCAACTCAACCTGAACGGACTTGATCCTTGTGTACTGCGCCAACGAGCTGATGCCGTTTTCGCGACCTACACCGGATTGCTTGTAGCCGCCGACCGGCATTTTCGCGTCGGACTCGCCCCAAGCGTTGATCCAGCAAATGCCGGCTTCAAGCTGGTGAATCACGCGGTGAGCGCGGTTGAGGTCTTTGGTGACGATGCCTGCCGCCAAGCCGAAATCAGTGTCGTTGGCGCGGCGGATGACTTCTTCTTCAGTGTCGTAACCGAGGATGCTCATCACCGGGCCGAAGATTTCTTCCTGGACGATTTTCATGTCGTCAGTGCAGTCAGTGAAAACCGTTGGAGCGACATAAGCTCCCTTGGCCAGTTCACCTTCGGTCAGTCGCTCGCCACCGGCCAGCAGGCGTGCGCCTTGCTCTTTGCCGGAGGCGATGTAGCCCAACACGTTTTCCATGTGGGCGAAGCTGACCAGCGGGCCGAAATTGGTATTTTCGTCTTCCGGGTCGCCGACACGGATGCGCTTCACGCGCTCCAGGATTTTTGCTTCAAACGCGCTTTTCAAGGCGTTGGGTACAAAGACCCGAGTGCCGTTGGTGCAGACCTGACCGGAGCTGTAGAAGTTGGCCATCATCGCAACGTCGGCAGCGCGATCCAGATCGGCGTCGTCGAAGATGATGAGCGGCGACTTGCCGCCCAGTTCCATGGTCACTTCTTTCAGGGACGAACCCGAAGCGCTGGCCATGACTTTCTTGCCGGTTTGCACGCCGCCGGTGAACGAGATTTTCTCGATGCGCGGGTGTTCAGTCAGCCAGCTGCCGACTTCAGCGCCGGTGCCCGGCAGCACGTTGAACACGCCATCAGGCACGCCTGCTTCGGTGTAGATTTCAGCCAGCTTCAAGGTGGTCAGTGAAGTGACTTCGCTCGGCTTGAAAATCATCGCGTTACCGGCTGCCAGCGCTGGAGCTGACTTCCACAAGGCGATCTGAATCGGGTAGTTCCATGCGCCGATACCGGCAACCACGCCCAGCGGCTCGCGGCGGGTGTAGACGAACGAGGAAGTGCGCAGCGGAATCTGCTCGCCTTCGATGGCGGGTACCAGGCCTGCGTAATACTCCAGTACATCGGCGCCGGTCACGATGTCGACGTACTTGGTTTCGGAGAAGGCTTTGCCGGTGTCCAGGGTTTCCAGTGCGGCCAGCTCATCGTTGCGTTCACGCAGGATGTCCACGGCACGGCGCAGGATGCGCGAGCGCTCCATGGCGGTCATTTCAGCCCAGATTTTCTGGCCTTTTTCGGCGCTGACTACGGCGCGTTCAACGTCTTCTTTGGAAGCGCGCTGGACCTGGGCCAACAGCTCACCGTTGGCCGGGTTGATAGCGTCGAAAGTCGCATTACTGGTGGCGTCTACATAGCCGCCGTCGATGTAAAGTTTTTGCTGTTCGAAACGGGCCATAAAGTCCTCGCAAATTCAGAGTGGCTGGCGATGACTCACGTCAGGTTGCCTTAAGGATTTGGGCAACATTGGTGCGTAGTCGTTCGGTGCTCGCCTCATCAAATGTGAAACGTTTCAGCTCACCGCTTTCGCCAGTTGGAAATCCATGTATTCGTAGGCGATCTGCTGCGCCTGGTCGGTGTCGAACGCATCGCCCGACAGCGCGCCGCGCAGCCATAAACCGTCGATGAGTGCCGCAAGACCGCGGGCCGCGCTACGCGCTTGCTCCGGTGCCAATACGCGGCGGAACTGACAGCACAGGTTCGAATACAGGCGGTGATCGTTGATCCGCTGCAGCCTGTGCAATGACGGGTGGTGCATGCTGGTAGCCCAGAAGGCCAGCCAGGTTTTCATCGCCGGGCCATTAACCTGACTGGCGTCGAAGTTGCCCTCGATGATCACTTGCAGATGCGCCCTGGGGCTGTCATCGGTGAGGGCCTGACGACGCTCGCGTACGGTCAGGATCAGGGCATTCATCAGGTGGCGCATGGTGGCTGCGATCAGGCCGTTCTTGTCCTGAAAGTAGTGGCTGATGATGCCGTTCGAGACGCCTGCCAGACGAGCAATCAGCGCAATGCTGGCATCGCCCATACCGACTTGATCGACCGCGGTAAGCGTGGCCTGGATCAACTGCTGACGGCGGATGGGTTGCATACCGACCTTGGGCATTCGCTAAATCTCCTGATTCGCCTGACTGATCGCTCTGCCCAAAAAGGCTCAGCCAGTCTAAAGATTTTTTATTGAACGTTCAATCAATAAAAAATGATGGGCGTGCGGAAAGCCTTGTAGATGCACATGTGTGGAGGTCTATCTCTGGAATGTGATTTCCCTTGTGGGAGCGGTGCTTGCCCGCGATAAGGCTGGACGCGGTTCACTTTAGGTCGCAGTGTTCTTATCGCGGGCAAGCACCGCTCCCACAGGGGGAAACGCATTTCACAGGGGAATGCGGTGCTGTTACTTCAACCCAGGTTCTTGCCCAGCAGCGCGTGATACAACTCACTGTCCCCCAATATCCCGACCACCTGATTGCCATCCTGCAACACCAGCTTGTTACCCGTCTGATAACGAATCTGCAGGGCGTCGCGCATGCCGATGTTGGAGTGCACCAGGGTCGGTTTGCGGTCCAGGGTTTCCATCGGTTGGCCTGGCGTCCAGTTCTGCAGGTCCAGTTGACCGGCACCCTGGCGTGCACCCTTGATGGTGTTGCCTTCGGCCAGATCGAGCCATGAGTCTGCACCTGGGTCCAGGCACACCGAACCATTCACTTTGGTGCAGTTGTCCAGCGTGCGCATCAGGCTGCGGCCGCACAACACGTTGAGCGGGTTGGTGTGTGCGACGAAGGTACGCACATACTCATCGGCGGGGTTGAGAACGATCTGCTCCGGCACGCTGTACTGCACGATGCGGCCGTCTTTCATGATCGCAATCCGGCTGCCCAGCTTGAGCGCTTCGTCGAGGTCGTGGCTGACGAACACGATGGTTTTGTTCAACTGGCTTTGCAGTGCGAGCAATTCATCCTGCAGCCCCTGACGGATCAGCGGGTCAAGTGCCGAGAAGGGTTCATCCATCAACAGAATGTCAGCGTCCATGGCCAGCGCCCGAGCCAGGCCAACACGTTGCTGCATGCCGCCGGATAACTCGTCGGGCTTCTTGTTACGCCACTGAGTCAGGCCCACCAGCTGGAGTTTTTCATCCACCAGCTTGCGGCGTTCTTTCTCGGGGCGGCCCTGCATCTCCAGACCGAAACTGATGTTCTCGCGCACCGTCAGCCAAGGCATCAGGGCGAACTTCTGGAAGACCATGGCGATACGCTTGGTGCGCATCAATTTCAGCTCGGCCGGGGTGCAATTGGCGATGTTGATTTGCGAGCCTTCGTGCTCGACATACAGCGCGCCGCGGCTCACGGTGTTGAGACCGTTGATGCAGCGCAGCAGGCTGGACTTGCCCGAACCGGACAGGCCCATCAGTACGCAGATTTCGCCTTTCTCGATGTCCAGACTGGCTTTTTCGACACCGACGATCTGGCCGGTTTTCTTCAGGATCTGATCACGGGTCAAGCCTTCATCGAGCAGCTTGAGTGCTTCGCGAGGATCATTGGCAAAGATAACGTCGACGTTATCGAATTTGATAATGCTCATGCGTCAGCCCTCACTTTGGTTTCGGGTTGTTTGCAGATACGGTCGAGCATGATTGCCAGCAATACGATCGCCAGGCCTGCTTCGAAGCCTTGGGAGATGTCAGCAGTGTTCAATGCATTGACCACGGGTTTGCCCAGGCCATCGGCGCCCACCAGTGCGGCAATCACCACCATCGACAACGACAGCATGATGCACTGGGTAATACCGGCGGCGATGCTCGGCATGGCGTAAGGCAGTTCGATTCGGGTCAGCAATTGACGACGCGATGAGCCAAAGGCTTTACCGGCGTCGAGCAATTCATGGGGTACATCACGGATACCCAGATACGTCAGCCGGATCGGCGCAGCAATGGCGAAGACCACCGTTGAAATCAGACCGGGCACCACGCCCAGGCCGAACAGCGTCAGGGTAGGGATCAGGTAAACGAAGGTCGGTACGGTCTGCATCAAGTCCAGCACCGGGCGCATCACGGTGTAGAACATCGGTTTGTGGGCGGCAACAATGCCCAGCGGCACACCGATGATGACGCACACGAAGGTCGCAAACAGCACCTGGGCGAGGGTTTCCAGGGTTTGATCCCAGTAACCCAGGTTCAGAATCAGCAGAAACGACGCCACGACAAATGCGGTCAGGCCCCATTTGCGCTGAATGAAATGCGCGAGGAGGGCGATCAGGCCGATCAGCACAAAGGGGTTGAACCAAGTCAGCGCAAACGTCAGGCCGTGGATCATGGTTTCAAGCGATGACGCGATTGCATCGAAAGTGCTGGCGCCGTGTTGGGTCAGCCAGTCTACGAAGGCCGCGATGTACTCGCCTAAGGGAATTTTATGATCTGTCAGCATGGTATCGATTGTCCGCTTGCGGGAGAAAAGGGGGACAACAGGCGGGCGTACCCGCCTGCTTGTCTGCTTACTTCGTCAGCTTGGCTTTTGCTGCCTCCAGGCCAGGTTTGCCATCAATGGTGGTGACGCCTGCGAGCCAGGTGTCGAGCACTTGCGGGTTGGCTTTGAGCCAGGCTTTGGCGGCAGCGTCAGGCTTTTGTTTGTCGTCCAGAACCTTGCCCATCAGGGTGCTTTCCATGTCGAGGGTGAACGACAGGTTTTTCAGCAGTTGGCCGACGTTGCTGCATTCCTGGGCGTAGCCTTTACGGGTATTGGTGAAGATGGTGGCCTGACCGAAGTTCGGGCCGAAGAAGTCATCACCGCCTGTGAGGTATTGCATCTTGAAACGGGTGTTCATCGGATGCGGTTCCCAGCCCAGGAACACCACATCGGACTTGCGACGTTGAGCACGATCAACCTGAGAAAGCATGCCCGCTTCGCTGGATTCGACGACTTTGAAGCCGGCGTCTTTCAGGCCGAACGCGTTCTTGTCGATCATGCTCTGGATCAGACGGTTGCCGTCGTTACCCGGCTCGATGCCGTAGATTTTGCCGTCCAGTTCCTTCTTGAACTTGGCGATGTCGGCGAAATCTTTCAGGCCCTTGTCGTAGAGCGCTTGTGGTACGGCCAGGGTGTATTTGGCGTTTTCCAGGTTGGCGCGGATGGTCTCGACGGTGCCTGCGTCACGATACGGCTTGATGTCGTTTTCCATGGTCGGCATCCAGTTGCCAAGGAACACGTCCATGTTCTTGCCGTCGGCCAGAGACTTGTAAGTGACTGGCACGGAAATCATCGTGGTTTTGGTTTTGTAGCCGAGGGATTCAAGAACGGCGCTGGTGACGGCGGTGGTGACAGTGATGTCTGTCCAGCCGACATCCGAAAAGTTGACCGTGCTGCACTGCTCAGGCTCAGCGGCCTGTGCCAGCATCGGTAAGCCCAGCGCAACAGCCAGTAGCAACGATTTAGAACCTTTCATTAGCGGACTCCCTTGGTGTTTTTTTCTCGCTATCAGCTTCGCAAGCTGACGCGGTTGGTGTTTTTTTGGCTGAAGTACAAGGCGTTTGATCAAGGCTCTTCCACTGCGCTGGCGAACGAGTCGATACGGATCATGTAACAGCAAAAATCAAACGCCTACAGGGGGCGTCGTAACCAGTACACAGGGCGTCGTATCCAGTGCTGGTGACGTCGCTTACAGGTTTTTTCCATGCCGTAAGCCTGCTTTTGCTGCGCGAACGCGGCAAAAAACGGCATAAGCCATCATTCCGTGACTCGATGAATCGCAGATGACGCAGGCGGGGATGTGCGTGTCGTTACGGGATGCCACAGGCCCTGCAAAAGCCTGATGATGCGTGCATCCACGGCGGGTAACAGCAAGAGCGTAGCAGCTGCGGCAGCGCTCGCCGTTAGCCCTTGAACCACTCATCACGGTGGTTTTGGATGGTCATTTGGGTGTTATGTTCCCTGGTCAACGCTTATCAGTCTTTGCAGGAGCTGCCGAAGGCTGCGAACAGGTGTCATCATGACAATCCATTCGCGGCCTTCGGCGCTCCTACAAAGGCATACGATGGGGGGGGATTGAAAGGTGCGCACTTATCGAACATCCCCTCGAATTACCGCCACCTTTTGGCGCGAAAGCCAATGAATGTGGCGCGGTGCTATGTCCAGCTGGCACTGGGGCCGTGCTGTGCCGTGCATTGCGTGACATCCAGATACAACGCCTCGTTTATCCCTTCACACAAGTGCTACCGAATTGCTCACCCGCCATACACAGCACGGGTCGCAACGCGTGCAGACGTCGTTAATCGACAACTCGGGTCGCTGCTGACTAGACGCATCGCGACGTCGTTTTCAGGGGTTATTGAATGAGCATTCAACTTTAGGCATGGCATTTGCGTTGTCATCACAAAGCCCTGCTTCGTATGGGGCAATAACAAGAGCCTCCGCCTGAGGCCTCCAACCGCTTTGTGTGAGGAGATACTGTGATGACTTCGTTCAACTCCGGGGCCCAACCCCAGAATCGCGCACCACAATCCATTGGCTTTCTGCTGCTGGATAACTTCACTCTGATATCTCTCGCATCAGCGGTTGAACCTCTGCGTATGGCTAATCAGCTGTCGGGCCGCGAGTTGTATCGCTGGACCACACTGAGCGCCGACGGCGGCCAGGTCTGGGCCAGCGACGGTCTGCAGATCACGCCGGATGCAGCCATGCACAAGGCGCCAGAGCTGGACACGGTGATCGTCTGTGGCGGCGTTGGCATTCAACGCACCGTAACTCGTGAACACGTCAGTTGGTTGCAGAGCCAGGCGCGCCAGTCGCGTCGGCTTGGTGCGGTCTGCACCGGCAGTTGGGCGCTGGCGTGTGCTGGCCTGCTGGATGGTTTCGATTGCAGCGTGCATTGGGAATGCCTGGCCTCGATGCAGGAAGCTTTCCCGCGTGTTGCCATGAGCACCCGTTTGTTCACCCTGGACCGTAACCGCTTCACCAGCTCCGGCGGCACCGCGCCACTGGACATGATGCTGCACCTGATCAGCCGTGATCACGGGCGTGAACTGTCGGCGGCGATTTCTGAAATGTTCGTCTACGAACGCATTCGTAATGAACAGGATCACCAGCGCGTGCCGCTCAAGCACATGCTTGGCACCAATCAGCCGAAGCTGCAGGAGATTGTGGCGCTGATGGAAGCCAACCTTGAAGAGCCGATCGACCTGGATGAACTGGCGGTTTATGTCGCAGTTTCCCGTCGTCAGTTGGAGCGCTTGTTCCAGAAATACCTGCATTGCTCGCCGTCGCGCTATTACCTCAAATTGCGCCTGATCCGTGCCCGGCAGCTGCTTAAGCAAACGCCGATGTCGATCATCGAAGTGGCTTCGGTGTGCGGCTTTGTATCGACGCCGCACTTCTCCAAGTGCTATCGCGAATACTTCGGCATCCCGCCGCGTGACGAGCGCGTAGGTTCCAACACCACCCAGCAAGTCGCGATGATGCCGATCCCGCAAGCCATGGTGCTCGCACCGCTGTCTGGGCCACTGTCAGCCTTGAGCCAGGCGCGCAATGAATCGACGTTTGCGAGTGTGCGGTTGTAACAGGCTTTATTGATATCCCGCAGGGCCTTGCCTGACGCCGAAAAATCGAGCTCAGGTAACGATCTGAGGTGGGAGCGAATTCATTCGCGAAAGCGGCATGTCGGGCGATGGATATGTGTCGGATGTACCAACCCCTTCGTGAATGAATTCACTCCCACAGGGCCTTGCCTGACGCCGAAAAATCGAGCTCAGGTAACGATCTGAGGTGGGAGCGAATTCATTCGCGAAAGCGGCATATCGGGCGATGGATATGTGTCGGATGTACCGATCCCTTCGCGAATGAATTCGCTCCCACAGGTTTTTGCCTGACGCCGAAAAATCGAGCTCAGGTAACGATCTGAGGTGGGAGCGAATTCATTCGCGAAAGCGGCATGTCGGGCGATGGATATGTGTCGGATGT
>NZ_UWFN01000019.1 GCF_900602065.1 Pseudomonas viridiflava
GTGAAAGTCGAGACCCCACAAGGCCCGGTGTGGACGGACTTCCGCGGCCAGGCGGTGATCGCAGGCTTGCCGGCCTACACCAACAGCCGGGTCGAAGTGCAGACCCAGTCCTTGCCCAAGCGTGTCGGCCTGCGGAACGGCACCCAGGTGCTGGCTGCAGGGCGCGGGTCGTTCAATGCCGTGGGTTTCGAGGTGGTGAAGGTGCGCCGTGTGCTGCTCACCGCGCATGACTCGCAGGGCCAGCCGTTGCCCCAGGGTGCCTCGGTATTCGGCAACGGCGATCGCTTCCTGACAGGCGTGGTGGGTGAGGGCATGATTTTTCTCAACGACGTCGATGAGTCGCAAAACTTGCGGGTTTTATTACCGGACTCATCGACCTGCCAATTGCGCATTGACCTTGAGGCCAAGCCTGACAA
>NZ_UWFN01000018.1 GCF_900602065.1 Pseudomonas viridiflava
CCAACGAATTGCGCACCAGCAACATCCGACTACGCCAGTCCAACGAGGAACTGCAGATTGCACGCAGCACCGCGCTCGATATGGCGCATGCGCGCTCGGCGTTTCTGGCGCACATGAGCCATGAAATCCGCACGCCACTTAACGGCCTGCTCGGCATGCTCGCGCTGTCGCTGGACGGCCCGCTGACGGCCGAGCAGCGTCAGCAACTGTTGATTGCCCACGACTCGGGCAAGGTGCTGGTGGAACTGCTCAACGATATTCTCGCCATGTCCAAATTCAATGCCGGGCATC
>NZ_UWFN01000079.1 GCF_900602065.1 Pseudomonas viridiflava
TATTCAGACAGATCCCGTTATCGTTCATCGCGAGCAAGCTCGGCTCCTACAGGGATCACCGGCATCTGTGAGAGCCGGGCTTGGTCTGGGCGGCATTCCGACGATTCAGGCGCTGCGGTTATTCAGACAGACCCCGTTATCGTTCATCGCGAGCAAGCTCGGCTCCTACAGGGATCACCGGCATCTGTGGGAGCTGAGCTTGCTCGCGATGCAGACGACTCGGTGTGCAGCCTTGAACCGAGTCATCGTTATCCGTCGGAGCGCCCAGCCTCTGGATTCACGATCACCGTACACGTAGTGCCCGCCGACAGCAGCACGTCTGCGGGCACTTCATCCAGATGGATACGCACCGGTACGCGTTGCGCCAGGCGCACCCAGTTGAAGGTCGGGTTGACGTCGGCGAGCAGCTCACGGCTCTCCGGATTGTCACGGTCATAGATGCCGCGAGCGATGCTTTCCACGTGACCTTTGAGCAACTGACCGCTCATGAGCTGCATGTCCGCAGGGTCACCGACGCGGATATGCGGCAGCTTGGTTTCTTCAAAGAAGCCGTAAACCCAGAACGAGTTCATGTCCACCACAGCCATCTTCGCCTCGCCGATGCGTGCATAGTCGCCGCGATGCACATTCAGGTTGGTGACATAGCCGTCTACCGCTGCCAGCACCCGCGTGCGGCGCAGGTTTAGCTCGGCGGCTTCAAGCCCGGCCAGTGCCAGCTGATAATCAGCCTGGGCCGACACCGCGATGTTGCTCGCGTCGTCACGGCTTTCGGTGGAGATCACCAGGTTGTCCATGTCGGCACGGCGCTTGGCGTTGACCTTGCGCATCTCCCAGGTCGCCTTGCGTGAGGCCACCAGTGCCTGCGCCTGCTTGACGGCCACCTCGTAATGCTCGGGATCAATCTGCATCAGCAGATCGCCTTTCTTCACCCGCTGGTTATCACGCACCGGCACATCAACCACCGTGCCGCTGACATCGGCGGCGACGTTGATGATATCGGCGCGCACCCGGCCATCGCGGGTCCAGGGCGTGTCCATGTAATTGACCCACAAGGTGCGGCCAATCCAGATGGCAAGGGCCAGGACCAGTAACGTGGCGATAAGACTGAAGAGCTTTTTCATCAGGGCTACTCAAGAATCAACGGTAAACAGTCAGCGCCATCGCGCCGAAAATGCAGGTAAACAGGCTCAGCCGCAGCAATGCCGGGTGCCAGAAAAACCGGTACAGATCAAAGCCCGCCAGCAGCCGGTCGAGTGCCCAGGCGATCACTACGGCGATTAGAAAAAGAACCGTCACACTGGGCATGTACAGGCCATGAAAAGCGATTTCACGAGGCATGGATCAATCCTTGCGGCTGGCCCGTGAGGGCATAGGCAGCCAGTGGTGATTGCGGGTCGAGCAATGACGAACGAATGAAGTGCAGGTAGCTTTTCACCCTGCGCAGAACAGACGTATCAAAGTGCGGGGCAAAGGGTTCGTCGCTGTTCTGCACACGGTTGATGGCGTGATCGACAGCCGCCAATGCGCGCTGCCAGTTACTGTGATCGGGCTGTATGAACAGGCGAATCAACGCCCGGCCCATGACCCGGATCGCGACACGCCAGGACTGCCACGGGGCATAGGCGGGATGCACCGGAAGCATTTCCTGCTCGCGACGCAGCTCGATAATCGCGTGGCCGATTTCCAGCACCACGAACATCCAGCGCAGCAATTCACGCTGCACCTGTGGCTTGCCGGCTGCCAGCCCGTAGGCTTGATGCATCAGATCGCGAGTTTGACTTTCAAAGCTGGAACCCAGGCGACTCAACGGCGCGCTGATGGCGAACACCACCTGGCGACGCAAATCGCCTTCCAGTTGTCGCCACATCCAGCGCGCGTTAGGCGGCAGGATAATCGCCCCCGCCGCGGCGCACAGCAACATGCCAAGGACCATGGCGATGTAGTCGTTGATGAAGGTGTAGGGGTTGTAGATCGTCAGGTTATCCGGCACCGAACCGATGCCAAAGAAGATCAGCAAGCCCAATCCGTAGCCTGACCATTGCGGCCGCGAACCCAGGAACGCGCCGAGCATGAACACCGGCGCAAGGCACAGGCAGAGCAGTGGAAAGCCGTCGATGTTCGGGAAGATGAAAAAGGTTTCGATGAAGCCCAGCACGGCGCCGAGCAAGGTGCCGCAGGCCATCTGAAATGACATGCGGCGCGGGTTGTTCGTGGTGGACGATAACGCGACCGTGGCCGCCGACACGAGAATCATGGTCGCGCCGCTGGGCCAGGCGGTCGCCACCCAATACACACTCATGATCGCCAGAATGAACGTTGCCCGAATACCTGCTGCCGCTGCCGCCATCCAGCTGGTTTTGGGCAGGAACTCTTCTTCCCACTTCTCCCTGATGTGTGTGTGATCGGCCAGTGAGGCGTGGGTCTGGGCGTAGTCGTGCATGTCGCTGACCAAGCGGTACAGCAATTCATAAGCAGTGTGGAAATCCAGCAGTTCGGCTTCGCTGGGGTGTATGTCCTCAAGAGCCGTACGCTGAGCACGCACCCGCGCTGGCAAATCAGCCTTGAACGCTTCCAGTTGCTGGACCAGTTGCGATGCATCCTCGGGAGTCAGAAATCGATTGGCGAAACCGTCGAGCAACTCGGCCAGGGCAGTGAGCCCTGGCTGCGCAGCGATGACTACCCGGCTGACGCCATCACCGCGCACGCGTTCAAGTAGCTGATGCAAGGCGTTAAAGCGCGTGGTGATGGCCATGAACTCGCTGTTCAGGCGGTTAAGCCGTCCGTTGCGACGGCGCATGTGCGGGTCTTCAAAAACCGTGACGCTGCGCAGCCCTTCCAGGCCAATCGCCTCGGCGACGAACCGCACGTTGCCGGTTTCGAAGGCATCCCGAGGGTTAACGCCACGCAGGCCATCGGCGACGAAGCGGGCGAATATGCCGAAGCGGGAATACAGTGCGTTACGCATCGCTGCGCCTGAGCTTTGCGGCAGGATCGCTGCGGTGACGGCCGTGGAGCAAACGATGCCGAGGCTGATCTCCAGCACCCGCCACACGGCCGCCATGAACGAGCCTTCCGGGTGCGCCAAGGCAGGCAGCCCGACCATCGCAGCGGTGTAGCCCGCCAACACGAAACCGTAGGCGCGAAAGTTGCGGTAACGGGCAGCGCCTGCCGAACAGAAGCCGACCCACAGCGCCAGGCTGCCGAGAAACAGTTCGGAGTTTTGCGCGAACAGAGCCATGAGCACGACCATCACCGTCGAACCGGCCAGTGTGCCGAGCAAACGATAAAAGCTTTTTGCAAATACATGACCGCTCTGCGGCTGCATGACGATGAACACGGTAATCATCGCCGTGCGCGGCTGCGGCAATTCCAGACGCAAGGCCAGCCAATAAGTGAGGAATGCCGCGATCAGGACCTTGAAGATGTAGATCCAGGTCACCCCGTCGCTGCGCGCCCAGTTATTGAACTCCCGACGCCATGGGAGTTGGGTGATTCGGTTCAAGATGTCACGGACCTTGTAGGAGCTGCCGAAGGCTGCGATTGCGGTATGCCTGAAAAAACGCTTCGCAGCCTTCGGCAGCTCCTACAGAGAGCATATCGGCTGCACGTCATATGAGCCGGACGTAGCACTTGTGGGACCGGATTTATCCGGGAAGGCGGTATTTCAGGCGATAGATCTCTGCTGGATGTACTGAACCCATCGCGAATGAATTCGCTCCCACGGGGGACCGCGTTCCGACAGGAGATATTCAACGGTCAAACACCGCCAGCGTGGCCGGAGTTTTCGGCGCCTGGGTTTTGTCTTCGGCCGGTGTATCGCTGCCCGCACCCAGCCCACCGCCCAGCGCCACGACCAGTTCGGCATGAGCCGTCAGGCGGGCGGCCTGGACTTGCTGCTGAATCTGCTGCTGATGAAACAACAAGGTCTGAGCGTTGAGCACATTGAGGTAATCCGTCAGGCCACGTTGATACGCAATCACCGCAATGTCGTACGTCTTCTGCGCGGCAGCCACCGATTCGCTGGCGAACGCTTGCTGTTTGTCCATGGACTCACGGCGGATCAACTGATCGGAAATGCTCTTGAGGGCGGTGACAAGCGTCTGGTTGTACTGCGCCACCGCCAGGTCATAAC
Organism: Pseudomonas viridiflava; assembly: GCF_900602065.1. Lineage (GTDB taxonomy): Bacteria > Pseudomonadota > Gammaproteobacteria > Pseudomonadales > Pseudomonadaceae > Aquipseudomonas. The sequence goes on from NZ_UWFN01000079.1 coordinate 4,133, forward strand.
CCGCCGATGCTTCCCCCAGTTGCGACCGCAAACGCCCACCGTCGAAGATTGGCAAGCTGACAGCCGGACCTGCGCTGTAGTTGAATTTTTTGCCCGCGAGAAATTCCAGCATGCCGCCGCCAGTGGCCATGTATCCAAGATTGCCGATCAGGTCGACGTTCGGATAAAAATCTGCATGCGCCACATCAATGCCTCTCGCTTGAGCCGCGACCGCCCAGCGGCTGGCTACTACATCCGGGCGCTGACCGAGCAGCTGTGCTGGCAAGGCAGAAGGCAGTTTCAGAACAGTATTGAGCGCCAGTATTGGCCGCTGCAGGCTCGCGCCCTCCCCCGGGCCTTTACCCGCGAGTGCCGCCAGTTGATTGCGACTCAGGGCAATGGCTTCATCCAGCGCGTCGATTTGCCGATGGGTTTCCGGCAAAGGCGTTTCAGCCTGGCTGACTTCAAAGTGGGTACCAATACCGCCCTTCAAACGACGCTGCGCCAGATCGAGAATCTGTTGCTGCTGCGCAAGCGTGGCTTCAGCGATGTCGCGCTGAGCGTAATCGAGCGACAGCTGAATGTAGGCGCGCACGATGTTGTCCTGCAGTTCCAGCTGCGCCTGACGGGCCTGAGCTGCGCTCATGTGAGCCATGTCAAGCGCCTGTTCGGTCGCGTTGCTTTCACGCCCCCAGAAATCCAGCGAGTAGCTCAGCCCAAGCGACGCATTGTTGTCCCATGTGGTGGTATTGGCGAGCGCGCCGGGGCCGTAAAATTGATCCGTCGCCCAATCGTGACGTTTGAGCGACGCCTCGCCATTGATGTGCAACGACTCGGCGGATTCAGCCAGGCCCGCCATGGCTTTGGCCTGACGAACCCTCGCTGCAGCCATGGCCAGGCTCGGCGCACCGGCGGCAGCGAGGTCAATCCAGCGATTGAGCTGTGGATCGTTATAGGCGCGCCACCACTGAGCGGCTGGCCAGTGCGCATCCCGCTCAGCGTTGCTGATGGCAGCGTCGGTGGCCAGGCTGTCGACAGGCAAAGCCTTGCCTTGTGGTGCGATCCCGCCGGTTCCGATGCAGCCGCTGATGACTAACGTTAAAGCCCAGACACTGAAGGGCGCGGCCCTTCTGATGATGCGACGCACAACGGTACTTCCCGACGTAAGGTGAAAATGACCCAGGTGCCGCGATTCTAGGGTCCGCCACGAACGCCGATAAGCCGGGAGAAGTGCGATTCTTTGTTACAGAAACGGAGATAATCCTCAGGTATGCTGACATGGGTCAGTTACTTCGTGTCACAATTTGCTATCTCTCCAGAGAACTGCCCATGGATACCCTGCAAAACATGCGTGCGTTCAGTTGTGTGGCGCAAGCGGGAAGCTTCACGGCCGCGGCCGTCCAGCTCGACACAACTACCGCCAACGTTTCGCGCGCCGTCTCGAACCTCGAAGCCCATCTGCAAACCCGTTTGCTCAACCGCACCACACGCCGAATCGCGCTCACAGAAGCCGGCAAGCGTTATCTACTGCGGTGCGAACAGATTCTGGGGTATGTGGAAGAAGCCGAAGCCGAAGCCAGCGATGCCCATGCGCGGCCAGCCGGCCAGCTCAAGGTGCATTCGATGTCCAGCGTCGGTCAGCATTACGTGATCGATGCCATCGCCCGTTACCGACGCAATCATCCGGACGTGTCTTTCGACCTGACCATGGCCAATCGCGTGCCGGATCTGCTCGAAGAAGGCTATGACGTGTCCATCGTGCTGGCCAGTGAACTGCCGGATTCAGGCTTTGTGTCGCAGCGCCTGGGTATCACTTACAGCATCGCGTGTGCATCGCCGGAGTACGTCAAAAGCTTCGGCATCCCGCTCAAGCCCACTGACCTGCTCAACCATGCATGCCTGCGACTGGTCAGCCCGGTGTTCCCGCTGGAAAAATGGCTGTTCGATGGCCCTGAAGGTCAGGAAATGGTCACAATCCATACCTCGCCATTTCTGGTCAACTCGGCAGACGCCATGAAGACGGCCATCAGCAGCGGCATGGGCGTGGGCATTCTGCCGATCTATTCCGCCATCGAAGGCCTGCGCAATGGCACGCTGGTACGGGTCCTGCCCGAATACCGCTCCCAGGAGCTGAACCTGTACGCCATCTATCCGTCGCGTCAGTACCTGGATGCGAAGATCAAGACGTGGGTGGAATACCTGCGCGGCTCGCTGCCGGACATTCTGGCCGCCCACGAAGCCGACCTGCATACGCACGCCATGCGCTCCATCGCCTGATCCCTGAAATGCATTCCCTGTAGGAGCGACGAGCAGCGCGAGGCTGCGATAGCGTTTTATCTGACACAGCACCATCGCAGCCTCGCGCTGCTCGTCAGCCCCTATGGCCGGTGTTTACGGCTTGATGACGGGAATGTTAGCGTGCTACTCATCTGTAACCCTTTATAAAAAGCGTGCGAGAGTAGCTACCCCATGAAAAAGACCGTACTTGCCTTCAGCCGTGTATCCCCCGAAATGGCCGAACGGCTGGAACAGGATTTCAACGTGATCGTGCCCGACCCGAAGCTGGGCGATCTGAATGCACAGTTCAATGACGCTCTGCCCAAGTGCCACGGCATGATCGGCGCAGGTCGCCAGCTAGGGCGCGAACAGCTGGCAGCCGCCACTCAGCTGGAGGTGGTGTCGAGTATTTCGGTGGGGTACGACAACTACGACGTCAGCTACTTCAACGAACGCGGCATCATGCTCACCAACACGCCGGATGTGCTGACTGAAAGCACCGCCGACCTGGGCTTTTCCCTGATCATGAGCAGCGCCCGCCGGGTTGCTGAACTCGATGCCTGGACGAAGGCCGGTCAGTGGAAACGCAGCGTTGAAGCCGCGCAGTTCGGCACTGATGTGTATGGCAAGACGCTGGGCATCGTGGGTATGGGCAACATTGGCGCAGCGGTTGCGCGCCGTGGTCGTCTGGGTTTCAACATGCCGATCCTGTACAGCGGCAACAGCCGCAAAACCGAGCTGGAACAAGAGCTGGGCGCGCAATTCCGTAGCCTTGATCAACTCCTCGCCGAGGCGGATTTCGTCTGCCTGGTAGTGCCGTTGAGCGAAAAGACCAAACACCTGATCAGCAGCCGTGAACTGGGTTTGATGAAGTCCAGCGCAATCCTGATCAACATTGCCCGTGGCCCGATTGTCGACGAAACCGCGCTGATCGAGGCCTTGCAGAACGGCACCATTCGCGGTGCAGGGCTGGATGTCTACGAGAAAGAACCGCTCAGCGACTCGCCGCTGTTCAGCCTGAAAAACGCCGTGACCCTGCCACACATCGGCTCGGCCACTACCGAAACCCGACAGGCCATGGCGGATCTTGCCTACACCAACCTGCGCGCCGCGTTGCTCGGTGAGAAGCCGCAAAACCTGGTGAATCCGCAGGTCTGGAAAGATTGATGTAGCCCTGTAGGAGCTGCCGAAGGCTGCGATTGCGGTATACCTGAAAAACGCTTCGCAGCCTGCGGCAGCTCCTACAGATAATGCATTTCACTTACCTCAAGCCAGCTTCGCCCCCACCGGCACCACCACCTTCGGCTTCCTGAACACCAGCACATTGCCCAGCATCACCAACACCAGCCCCATCAGTGCGGGGGCGGTCCATTGGTAGCGTTCGGCGAAAGCCGAGATATTCAACGCCACCACCGGGAACAGCACCGTGCAATAGGCTGCACGCTCCGGGCCCATGCGGCCGACAAGCGTCAGGTAGGCGGTAAAGCCGATCACCGAGCCTGGAATGACTAGATACAGCAACGAACTGACATAACGGGTCGTCCACTCAAACCCGAACGGCGTGCCGCTGAGCAAGCAATACAGACTGAGCATCGCTGCGCCATAAAACATGCCCCAGGCGTTGGTAGTCATGGGCCGCAGGCCCGCTTTCTGCTGCATGCTCGACAACATATTGCCCGCCGAAAAACACATGGTGCCCAGTAAAGCGAGGCCCAGGCCCATCAGTGTCTCTTGGCTGGCGCTGTGACCGGACAGTTCAGGCCAGAACAGACACCCCAGACCAGTCAGTCCCAGAGCGCCGCCCGCCAGCACATTGCGGGCGACTTTCTGTTTGAAGAACACCCGCGCATTGAGTGCATTCCACAGGGTCGCAGTGGAGAAGACCACGGCGATCAGTCCGCTGGGGATCCACTGACTGGCGGTCAGGAAGCACATGAAGTTAATGCAGAACAGGCACAACCCTTGGGCAACGCATAGCATGTGCCCACGCTGATTGACCTTTTGCAGCTTGCCGCTGAGCAACAGCATCGCAAATAACACCAGCGCTGCGAGGCCGAATCGGTAAACGATGGAGACCGCAATTGCCACGTCGCCGAGCTGCAATTTCAGCGCGATCCAGGTGGTGCCCCAGATCAGGACGGTAAGCAAATAAAGCGAAATGTTCATGACGCGACTCCCAATGTGAAGCGTCAGTCTGCGGCGAGTATGAACCGGTCATTTGCATAATCTTGCGCATTTGCTTCGGCGGTGGCTGGCAGAGAGCTTTGTAAGGCGTAGGATGCGAGCCATGCCAGCCATCGAATCCATCCAGGTCTTTCAGGCCCTGAACAGCTCACCCCATGCTCGTCTTGAGCAGAGCGCGGTGCTGGGCGATGGTTTGGTCGCGGCCTTGTGGAACAACCGCCACGACTCGCAGGAGTATCACGGCCCCAGCCACCACACGCTGTCGTGTTACATCGACGGCGGCACAGGTACGTTTCGTCGCGACAGGCCAGACCAGAAAGGCAGCCCCGACAAACTCTGCACCCTGCCCGCCGGGCATGAATCAGCCTGGGTGATCAACGGCGAAATTCGTCTGGCGCACCTTTACATCAGCCCCGAGCAATTCGCCCTGGGCTGCATCACCCTGTTGGACCGCGAGCCTCGTGAGCTTCAACTGCGCGAAAACACGTTTCATGATGACCCTGAGCAGGCCTTGCGCTTTCGTCAGTTGATCCAGATGAACTGGAATGAGCCCGGCGAACGCTTGCTGACCAGCAGCCTGGCTCACGAAATGCTCAGCCGTGCGTTGTTTGATCAGGTCGGCATGCGTGACGGTTTACGTTTGAAAGGCGGCCTGGCAGCGCATCAGCGTCGACAGTTGGTGGAGTTCATCGAAACTCACCTCGCCGAACCGCTGAGCCTTGGGCAACTGGCCGGGCTGTGCGCTTTGTCCGAATATCACTTCGCAAGGATGTTCCGCGAAAGCTTCGGTTTGCCGCCCCATCAATACCTGCTGGCCCGACGCCTGAACCACGCTCGCCAGTTGCTGCGTACTACGCAGATGGCATTTGGGACCATTGCGCTGGAATGCGGCTTTGCCAGTGCCAGCCATTTCAACAATCGCTTTCGGCAGGCGATGGGCGCTACGCCAGGGGAATATCGACTGGCGTTTTCCGGATTCCTGTAGGAGCTGCCGAAGGCTGCGAAGCATTCAACCTGACATACCGCCATCGCAGCCTTCGGCAGCTCCTACAGTTCTAACGTTTACAGGGTCACGCCAGCATCTGATTAATAAAAATCAGCGGCCCGACCAACACCACGGCTGCGGCCAGCACCAACACCAGCCGTGGCAGAAACGGGATCAGGAACACCAGCAGCAGCGCACTGCCCATCAACGCCGCAAACCATTGCACCAGGCCCATACCCAAGGGAGTGGAAGCCAGTGCGGCCCACAGCGAGAGCGCCAGGCACAACCAGCCGAAGCCTTTGAGCAAGCGGCTGCGAGCAGGGCTGAGCTTGCTGTGCAGCAGCTCACCGTAGTGTTTGGTCATGGACAGGCAAAGCGCCGTGAAGCCCACGTAACACAGTAATGTCGCCAGCAACATCAGTGAACCTCACTTTCAAGTCGGGCTGACCGTGAATGTTGTTCAACCGCAGCCGTGGCTATCGGCCGTACCGGGCGAAATTTTCTGGCGCCCCAGGCCATGAAGAGGCCGGTACATAAAGCGGTCAGATCAAAACCCGCCAGCACCCAATCCTGTTTCTGCACTGAGGCCAGCAAGTAGTGGCCGCTGGTAACGATATCCAGCAACGGCAAACCGGCAAACAGCACCGCGCCCAACATCAACTGCTCGCGCCACGCCTGACGGCCTTTGCGCAGCAGCGCATGCAGCACCGAAAGGCCCCAGACACTGAAGAACAGGTTGATCTCCCAATCACTGCGCTCGGCAAGCCCGACCGGCAGCAAGCGATTACCCCAGAAGAATGCAGCGACGGCAAGCATCAACCCGGCCATGCCTGCGATGTTAAGCACTTCCACCAGCCGCAGCTCAAAGGGCAACACTCCGGTCTTGGCGTGTTTGACCTGACGCTTGGCCAGCCACATGACCAACCCGGTGCCAATCATGGCCGTCCCGGCGATACCAAACACAAAATACAGCCAGCGCAACAATGGCCAGGCAAACTCCCCCAGATGCAGCCCGTACATCGCACCATAGACCTGCAACGGTACGGAGCGCTGAGTCGGCAAGGTCAGCACTTCACCACTCACCCCGTTGAACACGACGTTGGCACCCGGATCATGAATGACGCTGCTGCCTGCGCCCGGAGACACCACGACTGTTGCGGCGGCGTCCCCCGGGTTATAGACCACCAGCCGGCTGACCTCTTTGTCCGGCCATTGCTGCGCACCCGCACGCACCATCGGCGCAAGAGGTGCGAGGGGCGCGGGCGTACCGGTTGCCTTGGCAGTATTGGTATTCGGAAAGATATCGGCAAAGAACGCCTGGGTGTCCTTGCCATACGAGGCGACGATACTGGCGGGCATGACCATCGACATGAAGATCACCAGGCTGCTGTAGGTAATCATCAGATGAAATGGCAGCGCCAGCACGCCAATTGCGTTATGCCCGTCCAGCCAGGAGCGCTGACCTTTGCGCGGCCTGAAGGTGAAGAACTCCTTGAAAATCTTCTTGTGGGTAATGATCCCGGTGATCAGCGCAATGAACATCAACATGGCGGCAATGGTCGACAGCCAGCGGCCCCATGGATGCGGCATTTGCAGCTGGAAGTGGAACCGATAGAAAAACTCGCCGCCCATGCTGCTGCGCGTCTGGATTTCTTCGCCGGTCTGCGGGTCCAGGTTCTTGCGGGTAAACGCGCCGCGCTTGCCCTCTTGCGCCGCGGTCTGCCACATCAGCCCCAGAGCAGGTTCGCGCTCATCGGGCAGATCGATAAACCAACGTGTAGCGTTCGCAGCGTTCTGCTGCAGGTAAGCCTGGGCCCGATCAACACTGGCCTCGGTGTTTACCACCCGCGCCGGAATTTCCGGATGGGTCCAGCGGTTAATTTCTTCCTTGAAGTAGGACAGGGTCCCGGTCAGGAAGATCGCAAACAACAGCCAGCCGAATACCAGTCCGATCCAGGTGTGCAGCCAGGCCATTGCCTGACGAAAACCTTCCTTCATGACAACCACCGTCCCAGACCGAAAACAGCCGCCAGAATGGCCGCAGGCAGCAGAATACCTGCCCATGCCCGCCACGCCGTACGGCATGCAAAGCACCAGATCACCGCCAACAGATAGGCCACAAACGACAACATCATGCCGGTGACAACCGCATCGGCGCGGGGCATCGGCAGCCATTGGGTGATGCACACGCTGCTCAGGGCTGCAATCAGATAACCGCCGAACAGTGCGGCGACAATGCGTGAAGTGACCGCCAGCCGATAAGCCAGGGAAACCACGGCAGCTTGGGCTTTACGGGTTCGTTTACGGGTTTGAGGAGCGTCCATGGTCGCGTCGTTCATCAATGAGCAATCGTCAGTAAAGGACAGCGCTCAGTGAAACATGGGCGTTGAATCGGCATGGGGATATCCTGATCGGGAGGCTATCGAGCAGGATATTCTTTGATGTCCCGCACGAACAGAACGCAATATTAATGATAAATATTCTCATACGCAAAAGAGTCTGCCAGAATCCGCGCAATTAAATGGTTCATTGCGGACTGCAGCAGTCATGCCCCTCGCCCAATACGCGCTCAACGAAACTGTCGAAGGACTGTATCACGCCCATCACAACTGGCTGACGGGCTGGTTGCGGCGTCGGCTGGGCTGCCCGCACAGCGCTGCGGACCTGGCTCAGGATACATTCGTCAAAGTCCTGCTGGCTCGCGATACGCCGCAGATTATCGAACCCAGAGCGTTCCTGACCACCATCGCCAAGCGCGTATTGTTCAACCACTACCGCCGTCAGGACCTTGAACGCGCCTATTACCAGACGCTGGCAGAAATGCCGGAGTGTGTCGCGCCTTCGGAAGAAGAGCGGGCGATCATTCTGGAAACATTGCTGGAACTGGACCAGTTGCTCGATGGCCTGCCTGTTGCGGTCAAGCAGGCGTTCCTGTTGTCGCAAGTCGACGGCCTGAGCCACGGTGAAATCGCCACACAGTTGGGCATTTCCATCGCCACGGTCAAACGGCATCTGAGCAAGGCGCTGTTGCGCTGCTACTTCGCATTATGAATCCGAACAACGAATCCCTGAACAAATCAGATATCGCGCCAGCGGTGGCCGAGCAGGCGGTGAGCTGGCTGATCGAAATGCAGAGCGGTGCCCTCGCCCCGCTACGCCAGCAGGCCTGGCAGTTGTGGTTGAACAGCAATACCGAGCACCAACGGGCCTGGGCCCATATTCAGCGGGTCAATCAGCGCTTGAGCGGGCTGTCGTCGCCACTGGCGCATGCCGCCCTTAATGCACCGAGGTCCAGTAGCCGACGCCAGGCGCTGAAATTGCTGTTGCTGCTGGGCGCGGGGTCCGCTGCAGGTTGGGGCTTGCGCGATCAGCTTTCGCTGCAACCGCTGCTCGCCGATTACCATAATGGTGTTGGCGAGCGACGCAAGATCGCACTCGACGACGGCAGCGAAATCCACCTGAACACGGCGAGCGCCATTGACCTGCGTTTCGATGCCGAACAGCGCCTTATCAAACTGCTGCAAGGCGAAATAATGCTGACAGTCGCGGACGATCCCCGGCCGCTGAAACTGACCACGGCCGAGGGCAGCGTTCACCCTATATCGGCGGCGAGCCGTTTCGACGTGCGCCAGCTCGAAGGCAAAACACAGTTGGCCGTATTCAGCGGCGCAGTGCAGTTGAACCCGACGACCTTCACTGGCCCGGGCTTGCAGTTACAGGCCGCGCAGCAGGCCGTGTTCAACCGCAATGCATGGGAGCCGGTAAAGGCGCTGGACGCCAACAGCGGCGCCTGGGCCGATGGCATGCTGGTCGCAGCGCACATGCGCCTGCAGGATTTCCTCGCCGAACTGAGCCGCTACCGTCGTGGCCACCTGCAATGCGATGCGAAAGTGGCTGACCTGCTTATTTCAGGGAGTTATCCACTGGCCAACAGCGAACGAATTCTGGACTTGCTGGAGGTGGCACTGCCGGTGCGGGTCAAGCGGTTTACCCGGTATTGGGTGAGTGTCGAAGCACGGGTTTAGCCAACACTGAACAGCTGTTGGAGCGAGGCTTGCCCGCGAAGAACGATAACGCGCAGTGCCTGATGCAACGCAGCGGCAGATTCGCGGGCAAGCCTCGCTCCAACAGAGCATTTAATTATTTTTCAAAAACGCTGAGCCGTTTTCGACTCCTCGCGTGACAGACAGGGAAAGCACCTTAATCCTCTCGCCCAAGGACTCCTGTATGTCAGTTCGCCCCAGCCGTTTGTCTCCCCTGTCTCGCTCGTTGCGGCATATCGTATTTGGTGCCGGTCTTTCCCTGTGCAGCGTGCCGCTGGTGCATGCGGCAGAGGCCGACAGCAAGACGTATCACATTGCCCCAAGCCCGCTGGAGAACGCGCTGAATCAGTTCGGTCGTGAAGCAGGCGTGCTGATTTCTTTCGGCTCGCAAGTCACCAGCGGTTTGCAAAGCCGTGGGCTGGAGGGCCAATACACGCCAGAACAGGGTTTGGCAGCGTTACTCGAAGGCACAGGCCTGCAAGCCAATCCCGATGGGCAGGACGGCTTCACCTTGCAGCCAGTGAGCGCGCAGGCCAACGGCCCGGTTGAGCTTGGGGCGTCGACCATCGTCGGTGACTGGCTGGGCGAAGCGCAACAGACTGATGTCTTCGAGCACCCTGGGGCGCGGGACGTGATCCGCCGCGAAGAAATCGAGCGGATGGGCGCCAGCACTGCACGGGAAGTACTCAATCGTATTCCTGGCGTCAACGCCCCGGAAAACAACGGCACCGGTAGCCATGACATGGCGCTGAACTTCGGCATCCGTGGCCTCAATCCACGTCTGGCATCGCGCTCGACGGTATTGATGGACGGCATCCCGGTGCCCTTCGCACCTTATGGTCAGCCGCAACTGTCCTTCGCGCCGATCAGCATGGGCAACATGGATGCGGTGGACGTGGTCCGCGGTGGCGGTGCGGTGCGTTATGGCCCGCAGAACGTCGGCGGGGTCGTCAACTTCGTGACCCGCGCCATCCCCGATGAGCCAACGCTCAAAGGCGGTTTCCAGACCGAAACCAGTCCTTCCTCCAGCCACGACGGCTTCAAGACCACGGGTAACGTGCTGGCGGGTGGCACGGCCGACAATGGTCTGGGAGGTGCGATTCTGTACACCGGCGTGCGTGGCGGCGACTGGCGCGAGCACAGCGATACCCAGATCGACGACTTGATCCTCAAGGGTAAATACCAGATCGACGACGCCAACAGTGTTAACGCCATGGCTCAGTACTACGAAGGCGAAGCGGATATGCCGGGCGGGCTGAACGTCGCCGACTACAAGGAAGATCCCTATCAGTCGACGCGTTTGAAAGACAAGTTCTGGGGCCGTCGTACTATGGTCAACTTCGGTTATCGCTACGAAGAAAATGCGCGGGTTTTCACCGCCAATACCTTCTTCACCAAGACGTTGCGCAGCGGCTACCTGGAGCAAGGAAGCTTCGTTTCACTGTCGCCTCGCGAGTACTGGGTACGTGGCCTGGAGACGCGCTTCTCTCAGGGGTTTGCGTTGGGCGAAAGCTGGCATGAAGTGGGCGTCGGTTATCGCTACATCAACGAAGCCGGGCACGAATTGCGCTATCGCGAAAACACCGTGAACAATGTGTTGCCGACCACCAGCAGCCGTTACGACCGCGATACCCGTGGCGCGACTGAAGCCAATGCAATCTACATTGATGACCGCATCGATATTGGCAAGTGGACCATCACACCGGGCATTCGCTACGAAAGGATCGACACGGCGCAGTCCGATAACTTCAACAACCTCAAATACAAGGGCGACTACAACACCGCCCTGCCCGCTTTGAACGTGCTGTATCACCTGACCGATAGCTGGAACCTGTATGCCAACACCGAGGGTTCATTCGGCAGCGTGCAGTACAGTCAGATGTCCAGTCGCATTGCCGGGGGTGAAGTCAAACCCGAGAAAGCCCGCACCTGGGAATTGGGGACGCGCTACGACAACGGCAACCTGCGTGCAGAGATCGGCGCATTCCTGATCAACTTTGATAACCAGTACGAAACAAATCAGACCGACAGCAGCGTTATTGCCCGTGGCGAAACCCGTCATCAGGGGATCGAGACCAGCGTCAACTATGCGTTGGCCGGACTGAACCCGGCGTTGGCAGGCTTCGATGTGTACGCCACCTATGCCTTTGTCGATGCGACGATTCGCGAAGACGGCCCGAACAAGGGCAACCGCGTACCGTTTGCGTCGAAACACAAAGGCACCCTTGGCGTGGCGTATACCGAAGGCCAGTGGAAGCTGAATCTGGACAGTTCGTACCAGAGCGATCAATTCGCCGACAATGCCAACACCCGCACAGAAACAGCCAACGGCGCTGCAGGCCAGATCCCCGGATATATGTTGTTCAGCACCCGTGCCGCTTACGATTTTGGCCCGCAGCTATCCGACTTGAACATCGCGGTCGGGGTGAAGAACATCTTCAACCACGAGTACTTCACCCGCTCGTTTGACGACAACAACCGAGGCAAATACGTCGGAGAACCACGCACGGTGTATGTGCAGACTTCTGTGGCGTTTTGATACACCGCGTCGCCTGCATCGTCGGAATGCCGCCCAGACCAAGCCTCGCTCCCACAGTGATCGCATTCCCCTGTAGGAGCCGAGCTTGCTCGCGATGAACGATGACGCGGTGTGGCTACTGGCTGCATCGCGGGCAAGCCCGGCTCCCACAATGATCGCATTCCCCTGTAGGAGCCGAGCTTGCTCGCGATGAACGATAACGCGGTGTGGCTACTGGCTGCATCGCGGGCAAGCCCGGCTCCCACAGTGATCGCATTACCCTGTAGGAGCCGAGCTTGCTCGCGATGAACGATAACGCGGTGTGGCTTGTGGCCGCGTCTCATGCATCGTCGGAATGCCGCCCAGACCAAGCCCGGCTCCCACAATGATGGTCTTACCAGCGATACGTCGCACTGGCCTGCACGGTGCGTTGCGAGCCATACCAGCACCAGCCATAACCGCTGCAGGACGCGACGTATTCCTTGTCGGCCAGGTTGGTGACGTTCAGCGCCAGCCGCAGGTTGTCCATCGGGTTGTAGAGGCTTGGAATATCGTAGTGCGCTGATGCGTCGAATAAAGTGTAGCCAGGCACCTTCAGCGAGTTGGCTGTGTCACCCCAGGTCGAGCCGACATAACGCGTGCCACCGCCAACCCCGAAGCCTTTCATCTGGCCATCACGGAAGGTGTAATCAACCCAGGCGGAGGCGGTATGACGGGGAATCGCCACCGACGTCTTGCCCTCAGCCGACTCGACAGGGCCATTGGCGATGCCACTTCCTGGTGACACCCTGACGGTGTTGTTAGATTGGGTAGTCTTGTTATCCAGATACGCATAGGCCGCCGTGATGTCCAGGTTATCACTCAAGCTAGCCTTGCCTTCCAGCTCGAAACCCCGCGACTGCACCTCACCGGATTGCACCTGACACCTTGCACCGTTACACCGAGGCGCTGGATCCGGGTCAGGGGTCAGCACATTGGTTCTACGCAGATCAAAAATCGAGGCGGTAATGAAGCTGTTGCTTCCAGGCGGCTGATACTTGATACCCAATTCGTACTGCGTGCCTTCGGTTGGATCAAACGGTTTGTCACCTAGACCGGTGCCCGATTGCGGCTCAAAGGATTCGGAATAGCTGATGTAGGGCGCCAAGCCGTTATCGAATAGATAGACCAGCCCGAGCCGTCCGGTAAACGCCTCGGCTTCAGTTGAGCTTTTGGTTTTAACTTTGGTGGCGATGTTCTGCGAACTGTTGGTGCTGTCAGCCCAGTCGTAACGGCCACCGGCCAGGAACACCCACTTGTCCCACTTCATCTGCTCTTGCAGATAGAGGCCCTTTTGCTGGCTGCGGCCTGTGGCGTCGGAGACGTAAGGGGGCAGTGTCACGGGGTTGCCATAGACCGGATTGAAGATATCCAGCGATAACGTGTCTGGAAAATTGGACGCCTTGGTATCGGTACTGGTGTTCTGATAATCGGCACCAAACAGTACGGTGTGCTGCAACGGCCCGGTGGCGAATTTCGCCTGAACTTGATTATCAATTGTGTAGGAATCGATGTTCACATCTGTCGCGATGACGCTGCGATCCAAGGTGCGGAAATCGTCCTGCAGCGACTTGTTGTACACGCTGCGATAGAGCCCCTCGCTGCGCATGTACCGAGTGTTCTGACGGATCGTCCAGACATCATTCAGATGATGCTCGAACAGATATCCAAGCGCGTAATAATTACGGTCGCTTTTCTCGAAATCCTTCTCGCCATCATAAAAATCGACGTCAATGTCCCGACCTGTCGGGCTTCTCAACACCGACCCAAACGCAGGAACGGCCCCATACGACGCCCCCTTCGGATCAGCCTGATAATTGGCCAGCAGCGTCAGCGAAGTATCCTCACTCGGACGCCAGGTAAACGCACCGGCGATGGACTGGCGACGGGTTTCAGTGTGCTCGACCTGCCCGTCGGCATCGTCGTACAAACCGGAAAGACGATACGAATAAACCCCTTGATCATCGATCGGCCCCCCGAAATCGAAGGTCGTACGTTTTTTGTTGAAGGTGCCGTAGGTCAAGCCGATTTCATGAAACGGTGTCTCGGTCGGCAGTTTGCTGACCATGTTCACTACACCGCTAGGGCTGGCCTGCCCGTACAGCACTGAAGATGGGCCACGCAGAACTTCAACGCGCTCAAGGTCGAAGGCGTCTTTCTGCGGGGAAGCATCGCGGCTGCCCGGCATGCGCAAACCGTCCAGGTAAGTCGCGGGCGAGAAGCCTCGGATACTCAATTGGTCCAGGCGTGAAGCAGTCGCACCGCGCGTTTCGGGCACAACCGCTGCCGTGTAGCGCAGGATCTGGTTCAGGCTCTGGGCGCCTTGCGCAGTCATCTGGTCCTTGGTCACCACCGAAATCGATTGCGGGGTTTCAATCAACGCCGTGTCGGTCTTGGTCCCGGTACGACCACGGGTAGCCACGTAACCAGACACCGGCCCCGAGGCCGTTTCGCCCCGCCAGGCCCCCTGGATATCTGTAGCGCCCAGCTCCATTGCACCCGCAACCGACTCGGGCGCAGCCTCGATGCGATAGCGACTGGACGACAACGCCGTGGCCCGCAAACCACTGCCGGCAAGCACACGCGCCAGCGCGACTTGGGTATCGAATTCACCCTGCAGGCCAGCGCTGTGCTTGCCCCGGGTCAGCGCCGGGTCGAAGGCTAGTACCAGATTCGCCTGCTCGGCCAGGCTATTGAGCGCCTGGCTTAAATCACCGGCCGGTATCGAGAAATTTCGTACGGAGGCCTGCGAGGCCGAAACGGTTTCAGCAGCATGGAGCGGCGCAATGGCAAACGCCATGACGACGGCCAAAGCCAGTGGTTGCAGAGAATGGACAGCGCGTGACATGGACAATCCTTGGCATGGAAGTTAGGTACTCCTAGCCATGACGCACACCGGCGAAAAACAGACAGTGAATGAGATGGATTTTCATTCAAATAATCGGGACTTATTTTTTTGCCGCGAAATATTTCTTTCACGCCGGGGTTGAATTGTTCCTCGATAAGCGCCAACACTGTGATTGAGGCCAGACAAAATGAACCTCCTGAAAAGGAGCTCGTCCGATCTCACAAGAGCAAGCCTTAGAAGGGAACAACTATGCAAATCCAGGTCAATTGCGATAACCACATCGAAAGCAGTATCCGACTGGAGGAGTGGGTCCGTACCACTGTAGAAAGCACGCTCGAACGTTACGAAGAGGATCTGACTCGCATTGAAGTCCACATCCGCGATGAAAACGGCGACAAACCGGGCCCGCATGACATGCGCTGCCAGATGGAAGCCCGACCAAAGGGTCACCAGCCTATCTCGGTAACCCACAAGGCAGACACCCTGGATCAGGCAGTGGATGGTGCCGCAGTCAAACTTGATCATGCTCTTGAACATCTATTCGGCAAGTTGCGCAAAAAACGCGCAGGTGCCCCAATCGTTGACGACACAACGATTGAATCGGAAAACCCCGACGCTCTGTTGCAGGAAGAGTTTCTGGAAAAGGAACAGGAAAAAAGCGTTGCTCAACTGGGTTGAACCACGCTGAACTCAGTTGATTGACTATATGTTGAACAAAGGGCGGGCCTGAAAAACAGGCCCGCCCTTTTTCGTTCCAGCGCCTGAAGCATGTGCCACGCTTAATTGGCTGGCTTTATCCTGACGAACAGCGGGGTAAAGCGCTCAACCTTGATGGGCAGGTTGTCAGCCAGCGTGGCAAGGGCCGCATCGGTATCGTCCAGACGGAACACGCCGGAAACCCGAATCCCTTGCAGCGCCTGCTCATCGAACTGCAAGACGCCACGCCGGTAGGCTCCGAGCGCTTGCAGCACTTCGCCGAGTGGTCGGTCATCCGCTTTGAGCAAGCCACGAGTCCAGGCAGCCGGGTCATCGTTACCCATCGCGTCAGGTGCCTGTACAACGCCATCCTTGAGCGTGGCTCGCTGGCCCGTGTTAACCCGAACGTCAGTCAAACGATCAGCATTGGCGGCAACTGCCGATTCAAGCACGCTGACCTGAACCGAACCGTCCTGCCCTTTACGCACCACAAAGCGCGTCCCCAGCGCCGTTATGGTGCCTTGACTGGTCTTGACCACGAACGGCCGCTGCGGATCTTTTGCCACCTGCACCCACATTTCGCCGCGATACAGCTCAATCACACGCCGCCGTTCGTCGAATTCCACGTCCAGCGCAGAGCCGCTATTGAGCTTCAACTCGCTACCGTCGGTCAGCAATATGTCTCGCCTCTGTCCGGTATCTGTGCGCTCATCGGCCAGCCATACCGGCGCCTCATTAACACTCAACCAGCCAAAAAACAGCACGCCCAACAAGGCAATAGCTTGCAACGGGCGCGGCGAAATCCTGCTTTTTGCGGGAGGAAAAACCTTGCCCAATGCCTTTCTGGCGGGCTTGGCTGGCAACTTTTCGAAACTGCCCATCACCGCCTGCATGCGGGTGACGGCCAGTGCGTGCCTTGGATCGGCGTGGCGCCAGGCGTTGAATGCCTGCCGATCAGCGTTGCTGACGGCGTCATCATGCAGCAACGCCAGCCAATGCGCGGCCTGCCCGATCATCGACTCCGACGGTTCGTGCTCCGCGTTCATGACAAGTGGCCCGAACCGTGCAGAGTTTTATAGCAATGCACTAACACGCTGGCCATGTACTGCTTGACCATGCTGGCGGACACACCCAACACCGTGGCGATTTCGTTGTAACTCAAGCCGTCCAGACGGTTGAGCAAAAACGCTTCACGTGGCTTGGCGGGCAGCCCTTCCAACATCCGGGAGATTTTTTCGAGTATCTGCAATGCGCTGTGAATCGCTTCGGGGCTGGGAATATTGGCTTCGTCAGCACCCAGCGCGAGGGCGTCCAGGTAAGCCTGTTCGATCTTGCGACGTCGGGCACCATCGATGAGCAGACGCGTGGCAGTGGTCGTCAAAAATGCACGAGGCTCTTTGAGGTTCTGCGGCTCGGCAAGCGTCAACACACGGATGAAAGCGTCATGGGCAAGATCGGCCGCTCGCTGCGAGCAACCCAGTTTTTTACGCAGCCATCCATGCAACCAGGAATGGTGGTCGCTGTAGAGCTCAGTAAATTGCCGATGACGATGGATCAAGTCGTCATCGGATGCAGGAATGTCGCGCATGCGGCAATGCTTCTTAAACACGAAAAATTATCATTAACGCGAAAGATGCCATCATTCTGTAACAACGGCAAGCGCAGGATCTTTTTCAGATTAATCACTTAATTGTCGAGAACTAAAGGGACAAACCCCCAGTCAATTTATGCAGACCCAACTGGCAGGTACCGAAAATGGATAATCCTTTTCAGCAGATTACCGATGCTTTCCATCCTGACTATCGGGTGAACCTGAGCATTCAAGGCCTCGACGGCAGCATCATGCTGACGTTGTCCAACGAGACTGGCGTGGTCGCCAAACGCTTGATCAGCGCCGCCCAGCGCAATGATCCCAAGCGCTTGCAACGGCTGATAGAAAGCGTGCAATTCGGCATCGCGATCGAAGAAGGTCACAGCGCAATCAAGATTCTGGCGGCGATGACCGACGGCGACGTGAAACGCCTCGCGCCCCCGCCCTCGAAGCTAGCCAACCTGATGGCCACCCGCCCGACCGTGTCGGTGGGGATTTGATGCCGAGTCACCGCGGTTTCGATGGCGGCGACCTTCACTTCAACAGAGCTTAAGGCCCTACTGTCGAGACCCGCCAGCGGGCCTGAATAATCTCGTACTTTTCTATAGAACCCTGTGGGAGCGAATTTATTCGCGAGGGGGTCTTCTCATACGACACACCTCTTTAGCCTGCTCTGGCCCAATCGCGAATGAATTCGCTCCCACCGTAGAGTCATCGATACACACCCCACCGAATGCTCAGCTTTCCGTCTTTTCCTTCACCGACGGAAAGCGTGACGAAGCAAATCGCACCACCAGAATCGCAAACGCCAGCAGCAGAATCCCGCCACACAAGTAGATGATCCCCAGATCCGGCGGAGCATGGTGGGAAACATCGCTGATCAACAACCGCGTCAGCGCCGTGATTGCCACGTAGATCAAGAACCTGATGGGCATGTGGTTGGTCTTGAAATAGATACCTACCATCGCCCCGAGTTCGAGGTAGATAAATAGCAGCAGAATGTCATCAACGCTGACGCTGCCTTTGCCGATCATCTCTATGAAGGCCAGAATTGCGCCGTATGCGGTGATCGCCCCAATCCCGAAAAGAGCCAGGTAATGGAAAGCCTCTACGCACAGATTGCCAAGCGAATCCGCTTGATCGTGCAGGGTCTTGCGTAGCTTTTCAGCCCATTTCAGTTCTGACATCTCTAACTCATCCTGTACAAAAATTGAGCAACACTACCAGGTCAACATAATGCCGCTTTGTGCGTGAAGCATTGCCGCGCGTGATTCTCAAGCAGGAACGAGGCCATTTGCCAGACTTAAGAGCGCGGCGGGTTGTCGCAAGGCACACAAGAAGAGTAAAAAAGATGCGGGTTAGCCACTATTCAATCCAGAGCGATTGGCTTATGCTTTGCACTGTATAAACAACCAGTGGTATTTTCACCAATTATGCAGCAGCGCAGATCGGCTGATTCATTTGCTCTGCTTCACACGCACACCGGGGGCGTTCCCCTCCAATACTGCACCTGATTACGAGGCCTGACATGGCTGTTGAAACCCTATATCGCAGTACCCGCGACTTGGAGACTACATTCGTGGATCGTAAACTCGCCGATGCACACGACCAGATGCTCGAACTGGCAGAGTCGCTGACCGAGATTCTGATGAAGAACGTGCCGGGCCTCACCGAAAAACAAGCTGAAGACACCAGCATCTTCATGGCCAAGAACCGTGTCGTCTTTGCCGCTGCGTTCAAGAACAACGCAGGCGCACTGGCTGAGTTGGGTCAGGAAGGCTGATCAGCGTGCAGCAAACACTGGATCTGTAGGAGCTGCCGAAGGCTGCGATAGCGGTATGTCAGGATAAATGCTTCGCAGCCTCCGGCAGCTCCTACAGAAAGCGCATTTCAATTAGTGATTTGCATTGTTTGATAAGCGCTCACGAGTAATGCCAGGTAGCGATAGCGGTTTCTCTAAAAGACTTTGTTCGATTAGATGGCGCGTCAACATCAAAGCAATTGAGAAGCAGTCTCATTCATGCTAGCCTCGCCAACACATTATTGGTGGCTGCCATGGGCGGCGAACTTTGCTTTTCAGAGCGTTTTGCCGTGCCCGATCAAGCCGCCAGGCTTAGCCTCTATCTCGCCCATCGTCCTGCGCTGATCAACTATGCCAAAGGCGTGTTGGGTGATCGCGCGAGCGCCGAGGATGTGGTGCAGGATGCCTTCCTGCGTTTCAGCGAGCCCACCAGCACAGCACTGGAACAGCCAGCGGCTTATCTCTATCGCATTGTGCGCAATCTGGCTCTGGATGCCATGCGCCGACAGAATAGTGAAAGTCGTCAGCAACAAAGCCCGCCACAATGGATGCAACCCGGGCAACTGCACTCCCCCGAGCAACAGTTTTTGCACCAGGCTGATATCAGTCGGGTTGCTGAGACCTTTGCTGACTTGCCCGAACAAATGCGCATCGCCGTCGAGATGCACCGGCTGGGTGGTTATACTCTGCAGCAAATCGCCAGCCACCTGAACATCTCGCTGTCCATGACCCACCGTCTGGTGCGTGACGCTGTGGTTCAGTTGGCCTCCAGTATCGAAGTTGAACCGTCAGCGCAGATGGCTCAACGCAAGGAGCGCCCACGTGCATGAGTTGACGCCTTCCACAGCCAGCCTGGAACAGGCCAGTGACTGGTTACTGGATCTGCAGGCTGAGCCCGAGCGCTTCGAGGAGTTCGATAACTGGCTGAACGCCAGCCCGGAGCACCTTACCGCCTGGGCTCAAGTCAATCGCGCCTGGTCAGCCATCGAGCAGCCTTCTACCACTGCACACTGGCCGAAACCAACCGAGGTCACGCGACTCAAACCGTCACGCCGCAACCGGTCGATGCTTGCGGCCGCCTGTGTCTGTTTCATCGCGCTGGGCGCCGCATGGCTGAACAATCCGGACTGGCAGGCGGACTATCACACCGGTACAGGCGAAACCCGTGTCGTGCAATTGGCGGATGGCAGCCAGTTGACGCTGGCTGCGCGCAGTGCAGTGGATGTGAACTACAGCGGTGACACCCGACGGATCACCTTGCGCAGCGGCGAAGCGCTGTTTGATGTGGTGCATGACGCAAAACGGCCGTTTCAGGTCGATGCCGATAACGTAGTCATCCGGGTGCTGGGCACCTCGTTCGATGTTGCACGCAGTGATGCCGGCATTAAAGTCGAGGTCCGGGAAGGTGCCGTCGGGGTCAACTCCAGGGGCACACCATACCGCCTTGGCGCAGGTCAACGACTGTGGCTTGATGGCGCCCAAGGTAGCGCTCAGCAACGCACAATCGCCCCCGACGAAGTGGCCACCTGGGTCAGCGGCCAGCAGTTTTTCGAGAACGCCACGGTGCTCGAAGTCGTTGAGCAATTACGCAAATATCAGCGTGGCTGGATAGTGATCGGCGACGACGCGCTGGGGCAGAAGCGTGTAACCGGGCTTTATGATTTGCGCGATACGCAGCGGGCGCTGCAGGCTTTATCAAAACCGGTTGGCGCGCAAGTTAAACAGTATTCGCCGTTGCTTACGGTGTTGAAGTAGGCCTTACGATCATCCCTCGCACAGTAACGTGGGCCCGAATTTATCCGGGGAGGCGGTATAGCTAACGATGCAAATTGTTGAATGTACAGTCACCTTACCGGTGTTCACGGCGCCTTGATGTAGCGCTGCAAACACTGAACCTGTAGGAGCTGCCGAAGGCTGCGATGGCGGCGTGTCAGCACTGAATGCTTCGCAGCCTTCGGCAGCGCCTACAGAAATGCGCATGAGGGCCATGCTTCGTGGCATACAAATCAGACTCCCTCCCCCACCTTCAACAACTGTTCAGCCAACATGTCTGCCACGCGCGCGGGTGAACGCTTTTCTGCCTGAGCGTGCGCGTACACTTCAGTCAGTCGTTGGCCAATGCGCGAAAGATGTCCCGTGATGGTGCCGGGACTTTCTCCGGTGTGCTGCAGGGCAACGTAAATGAGCCCGCCAGAATTGATCACGTAATCGGGAGCATAAAGAATGCCGCGCGCTTCCAGTTGATCAGCCACCTGCAAACTGCTGAGCTGGTTGCTGGCCCCGCCAGCCACGGCGGCACAGCGCAGTTGGGCTACCGTCTGACTGTTGAGCACACTGCCGATCCCACAGGGCGCGAGAATATCGCACGGTGTGCTGAGCAACGCTTCACACGCAATCGGATGAGCGCCGAACTGCTCCATGGCCAGTTGCACACGCCCTTGGTCAAGATCGCTGACCAACAGGTCGGCACCGGCAGCATGCAGTTGCTCAGCCAGCGCATAGCCCACATTGCCCAAGCCCTGTATCGCCACGCGCAAACCTTCAAGGTTATCGCTCCCCAACCGGGCCATCGCCGTGGTTCGAATCCCGGCATAAACGCCCATAGCCGTGTGCGATGAAGGATCACCTGATTCGCTGGTGCTGGTGACGTGTCGGGTATGCAGCGCGATGCAGTCCATATCGGCGCTGGAGGTGCCACTGTCCAAGGCTGTGATATAGCGCCCGTTGAGACTTTCGATAAAACGCCCGAACGCTTCAAACAAAGCCGCACGGCTTGGGAGGTGCGCAGGCCGCATGATGACCGCTTTTCCACCCCCTAACGGCAAGCCGGCAAGCACGGCTTTGTAGCTCATGGTTCTGGCCAGGCGGATAGCATCCTCGATCGCACTCTCTTCATCCGGATAGGAGAGATAGCGACAGCCCCCCATCGCCGGCCCCCGCCGACAATTATCAATCGCGATCACTGCCTTGAGGCCGGTTTCCCGGTCGACGACCAGATGCAGCGACTCGACGCGTGATGTATGCATGAGTGCGAACATCAACGGTGCTCCGGTATGTTTTTTCTAAAGCGAGTATAGGCGCTGCGAAAAAAAATGATGGACCGCTCGGGACATAGCCCGGAAACACTGTGGCAGCCCTATTTGTAGCTGGACGAATGGCACCAGTGGGTCTAAAACAGGTCATGACTGCCAAGGTCTGCTCGGAGAGCTACATGACACCACGTCAACACTGCCTGGCCTGCCTGCAACAAGAACCGTGCGATGTTTTCCAAGCCGCGCTGTGGATATCCGCCGAGCATGATCAGCCGTTCACACCCGAACTGATACAAGGTCTCATGGATGATCTGTTGCGCCAGACAAGGGCAGCTCTACCGGCTTTACCCGTACCCGAACTGGCACAGCCATTACTGCGGCAACTCAATACGCTGGGCTTCGCTCAGGACGACTGGAACCCGCCAAAGCCCCAGTCAGCACTGCTGCATAAAGTTGTGGAACGGCGTCGAGGTCAGCCGTTAGGCCTGGCGTTAGTCGCCATGGAGTTGGCCAGGCGTCTGGACATCCAACTTGAAGGCGTGAACTTCCCCGGTCACTTTCTGGTGCGTGTCCCGGGTGCTGACCACCTGCTGGACCCCTGCGGCGGGCGCAGGCTATACCCCAAGGACTGTCGTGAGCTGTTGGCCCGGCAATTCGGGCCTGAGATGCAATTGCGCGCCGAACACATGACGCGAGCAACCCCTATCAATATTCTGCAACGCATGTCACGCAACCTGCGCCATCTGCATCAAATCAACGATGACTTTCTCGCCGCCCTCAAGGACGCCAATCGAGTGATGGAACTGGGCCCGGCAACCACCGCTGATTATCTGGCCCGCGCCAGCCTGTACCGAAGTCTGGAATGCCCGCAGGCCGAGCGTTACGACCTGGAGCACGCGTTGATGCTGAGTGACGACGCGGTTCAGCGCTTACGACTCACCGAACGGCTGGGCCAGTTACCTCACGGTCGGGCTATTCATTAGGAAAATCCGGGATGTGATTTGCGCATAGCCAAGCGCGGAGTCCTCAACCCTAAGCCTGTGCACGTCACGAACCCTGTCATTTGTAATAAGGGTCAGCAGCTTTAATGCCTGCTGGGGGGTTCTCGTCAGTACAGAAAAGAACGTGCCTATAGCGGGTTGGCTCTTATAAGTGACCCGGTTGTAATAAGAGGTATCCATCCCCGACAATTACGCTTGCTGTAACACTCCATCTCGCAAACCCCTCTTTTTCTGCGATCTGCCAATCACTATCATCCCGGCCACGTTGATTTTGAAGCTCCTGGATCTGCGTATTATTTAGCCGCTGCCGTGCAGCGGCTTTTTTTTGCCATCACATAATGGGCTTCAGTGGTTTTTGTTTGGGGATGTCACCATTAGCCTCCATGCGTTTGCGCGCGATGCTGTCGAAGCCTTCTCCCGAGGCGCCAAAGTGTTGCAGACACTTGAGAACATGCACCGCTCTTATGTAATCGGGTAGCAACATCTTTGCGTACCGATCGCCCGTATAAGACCTGGTTTTCATCTCATCGATTTGCCTCGCAAAAAACTCCAGCGAGTTCATCTCGTCATCGGGCTTCACGGCCTTGCCATATTTATCAAACTCAACCGCTGCTCTCCCGAGCAAGTCGGCAGTCAGGTTATCAATCAATCCATAGGAATAAAGTGTCTTGCCTACCTTGGCGAGATTCGTCGGGCTTATTTTCTCGGGATTGAAGTCCTTGAACAGCGGCTTCAACTGACCTATGCCCATTCTTGTCGTGTTTAGCGCGGTACCATTCTCGCCAATTTCATTCAGCATGCGCGTGACATCGACAGGCCGATCAGCGACTGGCTTCCGGGTAAATACTTCTTTGATTGTGAAGGGCGCGAGGTCTCCCCAAATTTTCATGATCAATGCTCCTGCAATAAAGTTCCTGTGCCAACCTAACTATCGGGGCCAGCACTACAAACTTTATGGGCAACAGAAGCATTCTAAAAAATCAAGACAGGGGCTACGCAACGAATAGAAAGCGCCTACAAAACTCAAAGATCCGGCCCTACAAGGAAGTGTATTTAAACGAAGTATCCGAATACGCAAAGCCCCCTGCGCTGTCACAGAAAAAACTTTAAATCACAGGAGTCATGTTATGAAAAACAAACTATTGAAGTTGATAATGCTTGCCACCCTGCTACCACTGGCTGGCACTTCACTTGCTCAGGAGTGGCAGCCCCAACCCGCCTCAAACCTGTGCTTCAGGAATAGCCTGAATCTCTCGCCCGGCACCGCTGCGGCGGGGGAGTACAAGGTGATCCATGGAATGTATTTTCTTGATTTAAAACAGTCAACGCCCACAATTTTTTGCGAATAATTAGACGAGGCCTACATATTGAACGGTGACAATCCTACAAATAAAGCCGGTCACACAAAGGTGCCCGGCTTTAATTCCCACACAGTTCAATGGCATTACGCAGTATATTTTTGCAGATTGGCCATCATTTCCTTGAGCGCTTCGACGTTGTCCTTCGGATGAACTGCGTCAGTGAAATCGTTAATCGCTTGCCACTGACTCGCGACATCTTCAGGGCTGAAGCCTGCGCGTGGGTCAAAGTCTGCGCCGAGGCTTCGCTCCCAACGGACCTTACCGATCCAGCCACCACCGACTTCGAACAAACCGGCCGTTTCATCACATTGTTCGCTGCCCAGGTACACCACCAAAGGGCTGACCAGTTCCGGCTTGAGCAACTCGAACACCTGTGGTGGCAGCAGCCCTTCGGTCATACGGGTGCCGCCGGTTGGTGCGATGGCATTGACCAGAATATTGTTCTTTCGCCCCTCCAGCGCCAGGGTGCGCGTCAGCCCGTACAGGCCGAGTTTTGCCATCGCATAGTTCGCCTGACCAAAGTTGCCATAAATACCGGACGTGGAGGACGTGAAAATCACCCTGCCATAGTTTTGCTCCCGCAGATGCGGCCAGGCGGCATGGGTGACTTTATAGGCACCTTCGACATGCACCCGGTAAACCAGATCCCAATCGGCGTCGTCCATTTTGGCGAAGGATTTGTCACGCAGGATCCCGGCGTTATTCACCAAAACATCGACACGTCCGAAGGCATCCAGAGCATGCTGGACGATTTTGTCGCCATCGGTCACTGAATCGTGGTTAGCGATAGCAGTGCCACCGGCTTCACGAATTTCAGCCACGACGCGGTCAGCTGCCGAAACATTGGCACCCTCGCCGTGAGCTGAACCGCCGAGGTCGTTAACCACCACCCGGGCACCATGGCGGGCAAACAGCAGCGCGTGAGCACGTCCAAGGCCGCCACCGGCCCCCGTGACGATGACTACCTTGTCTTCAAAACGTATCGCATGACTCATGATCGACTCCGGCAAAGGTTGCGGGCCGTCAGTGTCATCCTCCCTCACGCCGGTCACAATCAACACAGCCGATGCTGAATAGTGCGCGATAACGTAGCGGGATGATTTGCCGCAATGCGGCCAGTTGTGCGCCGGGGATGCTTACGGGATCAGGCGCGCAAAAGCTCGATGAACGCTGCAAGCCAAGGCTCCGCGTCGGTTTCCGGAGTAACACTCTCGCTACCGTCCAGACGCAGCATCTCCAGGACTTCAGTCACACCCAGCTCGGCAAACAGCTCGCGGATCAACTCTCCGCCACCACAGAAAGTGTCCCCGTAACTGGCATCTCCCAAGGCGATAACCCCACCCGGCAGGCCGCGCCAGGCGGCAGGCAATACATCGCGAATCTGCGAATAGATGGCCTGAATGTTATCGGGCAATTCGCCCATTCCAGTGGTCGATGTCACACCCAACAGGGCTTGGGGCTCGAATGCCTGCAGCTCGGCAAGGCTTACACGGGGATTGTGCAGGACCTCAAAACCGGCATCACGCAGGATTTTCCCGGCATGGCGGGCAACTTCTTCAGCCGATCCATAAACAGAACCGGAAATAATGGCGACTTTCATGAATCATCCTGTAGCAACGTAAAAAACGTTTGGCATTATGCCCCAAGTGGCCGCATGACCTAGAATGATGGCTTTGCTTCTTTGCTCCGGATACCTTTCATGATCAACGCAAAACTGCTGCAACTAGTAGTTGATGCCTCCAATGACGGCATTGTCGTCGCCGAGCAGGAAGGCGAGGACAATATCCTCATTTATGCCAATAAGGCATTCGAGACGCTGACGGGTTACGCAGTGGACGATATCCTGTATCAGGACTGCCGTTTCATGCAGGGCGATGATCGCCAGCAAGCAGCGCTGGACCTGATCCGCGAAGCGCTGATCAACAAACAGCCGTGCCGCCAGATCCTGCGCAACTATCGCAAGGACGGCAGCCTGTTCTGGAATGAGTTATCGATCACTCCCGTGTTCAACGAAGCGGATCAACTGACTTATTTCATTGGTATCCAGAAGAACGTCACGCAACAGGTCGAGGCTGAACAGCGTGTGATAGAGCTGGAGGCAGAGCTGAAACAGGCGCGAGAAGAAATAGCGTCATTGAAAAAGTGACGAATGGGCGAAACAAATTGTTGAATTTATGGTCTGCTTTTTCAATAACGGGTTCCTTCGAGCTCCATCATGTCCCATGAATCTTTACTGACTCAGGCTGAGCTGGATTTCATCCAGAACATGCAGCACAACCCCAAGCTGAACGTGCGAGATGCGACACGTAGCTTGACTGTGAACGGCGGAAGGCAAATCCAGGATTTGCTGACACGCCTTGCGGCGCATGAGCAGGTTACGATTCAGGCTCAATTCGACAACCAGCAGATGACCTTTCCACTGCACCTGGTTGAAGATGAATTCCACGCTCTCCATCTGGAACTGGGCGCGCCTTCCATCTTTGAAGAAGGCCCGCGGATTCGTCCGTGGCGTCTGACATTGCCCGAGCCGGTACCTCTGGAAACAGAGAAAGGTGCGATGACCGCGCTGTGGGTGCATGAGGTTTCATTCAAGGGTGTGCTGCTGGAACATCGCAAAACCACCCGCCCCCCGAAGCTTTTCACCGCCTGGTTCGCGCCAGTAGGGCATGCACCGATCGCCATGCGGGGCACTTTCGAGCGCCTCACCGAATCGGGACTGGCAGCCTACCGTCTGAACGACCAGAACAAGGAAGACACTGAGCGCTTGCGCCAGTACATCCTCCAGCAGCATCGCAAGATCTACCCGACGATGCATCGCTGAGCTCGACAGGCTCAGCTGTCCAGACGCCCCTTCAGAAACAGCTGTAGCCCACGCTGCATGGAACGCCCCTCGCTACCGAGACACGCGACGGGCGAGCCCTCCAGCAGCTCACGGGCAAGATCAGCACCTTCGCCCGCAAGCAACAGCGGGCAATCCAGTGCCAGAGCAAGACGCTTCAAACGACGGGAAAAATCGACGGCAGGCGGATGGTTGCTGTAGAGCACCACTGCCAGCGGCTCGACTTTGCCGCACACCAGTGTCAGCTCTTCCAGCGGCTGGCCCAGAGCAAGCACTTGGATATCCAGATCCGGGCTGCCAATCAACAAGCCAGCAACCCACAATTCCAGCTCTCGGCACTGCCCAGGCACCGCAGCAACGAGAACCTTGTGCGTAGATGCGTTGCGGCTGAAGTGCAGACGCTGCAACGCGCGCGCCCGCAGGAAGCTGTCCAGAAACAGCCATTCGCTGACCTGACCGAACTGATCATGGTGAAGCAATAATTCACGCCAGACGGGCAGAAAAATCTCTTCAAACACCACGGTCATCGGGTAGCTGGCAAACACCCGCCCATAAAGCTGCTCCAGCCGAGACTCGTCGAACGTCCCTACCGCCTGTTTGATCTGCTGCTGAAGCTGCGCCCAATCGCCCGGCAGAACATCGCTGTCGAGTGCCGATGCCTGCAGCCGAACGTCATTGGTCTTCGCCAGAATCTTGCCGACCTTACTGACTGCTACGCCGCGCTCGATCCAGCCAAGGATGCTGCGCACATCATCAATGTCGGCTTGTGAATACAGGCGATGGCCGCTTTCGGTGCGGGTGGGCTGAATCAAACCGTAGCGGCGCTCCCAGGCACGCAACGTGACCGGGTTGATACCCGTGATGCGCGCCACTTCACGAATGGGGAAGAGCTCTTCTTGCTTGAGGCCGGTAGACGACTCCAGGCTGATAGGGGATTCAGTCATGACAAGGATCGCGTGGAAACAATCGGCGCATTGTACGCCTGCGAAGGGGGTATTTCGTCAAAAACCACGACCACTACCGGCTATTCATCAGTGATTTGCAGATGGCCTATGGCTTATTTACCGATTTCAGGAATAATCCTTGCTTGCTTTAACAACGAAGCTGACGCCGCCCAACACCCCGGTGCTGCGTCATGTGACTTCCTTACCCGGGAATCTCACTCGTTTATCGGAGATACATAATGTCTACCACCCCTGTCACCTTGCTGGTTGCGCGTCGCGTCGCCCATGGCCGCTATCAGGAACTGATCGCCTGGCTGCATGAAGGCGAACGATTGGCCACAGACTTCCCCGGTTATCTGGGTTCAGGCGTGCTCGCCCCGCCACCCGGAGACGATGAATTCCAGATTATTTTCCGTTTCGCCAACGCTGAAACCATGCACGCCTGGGAGCATTCCGAGTCGCGAAGCTCCTGGTTGGTGCGTGGCAGCGGTTTATTCGCACAACCTTCGGAACACCGCGTCAGTGGTATCGATGGCTGGTTTGGCTCTGTCGGCCAACGTCCGCCGCGCTGGAAACAGGCGGTTGCGATCTGGCTCGCCTTCTTCCCGGTCTCGCTGCTGTTCAACTTCGTGCTCGGCCCGCTGCTCAACGATCTGCAGTTGGTTCCACGCATCATGATCAGCACGCTGATACTCACGCCACTGATGGTTTTCTGGTTTATCCCGTTGTCGACCCATTTGTTGGCAGGCTGGCTAAACCCGGCACCGGCACCAGAACAGCCGCAACCCGAGTCTGTACGCAGCAACTGATCAGTCAGCGACCGGGCCGCCACAGGCTGCCTGGTCCGGAATGCCCCTGCCGCGACAAACTTCGGTATGCTATGCGTTCTCGTGAGGACATCCCCGAACGCATGCATCCAGCAAAGCTGAACAGTCGCTAAATGAATAATCCAATCCTGATTACCGGGGCCAGTCAGCGCGTCGGGCTTGAGCTGGCGATCGAGTTGGCCAAAGCGGGCCATTTCGTTGTCAACGCCAGCCGTAGCATTGCGCACACCCCCGAACATCCAAATATTGTTTCCTTTCAGACGGATCTGTTGCGCGCAGAAGACCGCATGGCGCTTGTCGAGCACCTGAAATCCAACTATTCAGGGCTTAGAGCCGTCATTCATAACGCCTCGCTGTGGCTTGATGACAGCGTCGACAACTTGAACACCATGTTCAAACTCCATGTAGAAGCGCCCTATCACTTGAACCACGAGTTGGCGGCACTTCTGGCAAAGAGTAAAAAGTCGGACATCATCCATATCTGCGATGAAACCTCATCGCGCGGCAGCAAGAGCCACATCGCCTACGCGGCCACCAAAGTCGCGCTGCAGAACATGGTGCTGTCCTTCGCAGAAAAGTTCGCGCCGGATATTCGCGTAAATGCCATCCTGCCCGGCTTGCTGATCCTCAAGGAAAACAGCGACGAGGCTTATCGTAATCAGGCTCTCAAGAAGGCCCTGCTGGAATTCGAGCCGGGATCACAACCGTTGATCGATGCAGTGTTCTATCTGCTGAATACGCAATACAGCACTGGAAGCAGCGTGGTCGTTAACGGCGGCCGGCACCTCAAAAAAGGGATCTGAAGATCACTCAGGTAGCCGCTGCTACCCTGTATCGTCTCCCCCATTCAACATGGCAGGAATAACATGACTGACCAAGAACGCCTTGAACTCGAAGCCGCTGCTTTTCGCAGACTGGTCGCCCATCTGGACAGCCGCAAGGATGTGCAGAATATCGACTTGATGAACCTGTCCGGCTTCTGCCGTAACTGCCTGTCCAAATGGTACAAGGCAGCCGCAGACGAAAAACACATTGAGATCAGCCTCGATGACGCTCGCGAAGTCGTTTACGGCATGCCGTACAGCGAGTGGAAAGCCCAATACCAGAAAGAAGCCAGCGTCGAGCAGCAAGCGGCGTTTGCCAAGGAAACCAAGCATGAATGATCTGAACACCCTGCGCGCCAGCCTCGACAGCGGCGAACATCTCTTCGCTGACACCTTGGCATTCATTGCCGCTGGCTATGACTACCAGCCCCAGGCGTTCACCAACGGCGGCGTGGAAAATGCTGCTGGCCAGAACGAAGGCTCCTGCAAGACGCTGGGCCTGGCGTTGCTGGAAGGCCTGAGTGACGAACACGCGCTGTTGGCTTTTGGCGAGCACTACCGTTCGGTAGTTGCCACACCGGAAGGCAGCGACCACGGTAATATCCGCGCGCTGATCGCCCATGGGCTGGCGGGTGTGAAGTTTGCGGGTGAACCGCTTAAGCGCAAGGCCTGACCGACACACATTTTGTAGGAACTGCCGAGGGCTGCGAATGACGGAGACCGTCTCGCAGCCCTCGGCAGCTCCTACAGATAGGTACACAGCCCCCATAAAAAAACCGGCCTGAGCCGGTTTTTTTATGGCCATGCAACCGCTGTCAGAACGACGCGTTCGCAAGGCCATCCAGATAGCGCTCGGCATCCAGTGCAGCCATGCAGCCTGCGCCAGCAGACGTGATCGCCTGACGATAAACGTGGTCAGCCACGTCGCCCGCCGCAAACACACCTTCAACGCTGGTTGCAGTGGCATTGCCTTCACGGCCGCCCTGCACAACCATGTAACCGTCTTTCAGCGCCAGTTGGCCTTCGAACAGCGAAGTGTTCGGGGTGTGGCCGATCGCAATGAACACGCCATCCACTTTCAGCTCTGAAGTGCTGCCGTCGTTGTTCTTCAAACGTGCGCCCGTCACGCCCATGTTGTCACCCAGGACTTCATCCAGCGTGGCGTTCAGCTTGAGTTCGATCTTGCCTTCGGCAACCCGCGCATGCAGCTTGTCGATCAGGATCTTTTCGGCGCGGAACGTCTCGCGACGGTGAACCAGGGTCACCTTGCTGGCGATGTTCGCCAGGTACAGAGCCTCTTCAACGGCAGTGTTACCACCGCCAACCACGGCAACTGGCTTGTTGCGATAGAAGAAGCCGTCGCACGTCGCGCAGGCCGACACGCCTTTGCCCATGAACGCTTCTTCAGATGGCAGGCCCAGGTAACGAGCGCTGGCACCGGTAGCGATGATCAACGCATCACAGGTGTACGTGCCGCTGTCGCCCTTGAGGCTGAACGGCTTGCCAGCCAGATCTACAGCATTGATGTGGTCGAAGACGATTTCGGTTTCAAAACGCTCGGCGTGTTCGCGCATACGCTCCATCAACACCGGGCCGGTCAGGCCGTGCACATCACCGGGCCAGTTATCGACCTCGGTGGTGGTGGTCAACTGACCGCCAGCCTGCATGCCGGTGATCAGCAAAGGCTTGAGGTTGGCACGTGCGGCATATACCGCAGCGCTATAACCGGCAGGGCCGGAGCCGAGAATGATTACTCGGGAATGACGTACATCAGACATGACAGACTCCTATCGACCGACCATTGACGCCGTGGTCGCACCGGCTGGAATAAAAAGGATCATCGATAAGCACTTGGGGAAGGCTCAGAAACACGACAATCCTGAAAAATGTGAAGCTGCGACCGAAGCCGCAGCAACGGGTTACAGACTAGTAGCGTTTTCGGCCAGGTAATCAGCAACGCCTTTAGCGTCAGCTTTCATGCCTTTCTGGCCTGGACGCCAGCCGGCTGGGCAAACTTCGCCGTTCTCTTCGGTGAACTGCAGCGCTTCAACCAGACGGATCATGTCTTCAACGTCACGACCCAGCGGCAGGTTGTTAACGACCTGGTGCTGAACAACGCCTTCGCGGTCGATCAGGAACGATGCACGCAGTGCAACGCCAGCATCGTGCTCGATGCCGTAAGCGCGGGTGATTTCGTGCTTCACGTCAGCGACCATGGTGAACTCGACTTCGCCGATGCCACCCTTCTCTACCGGGGTGCTGCGCCATGCGTAGTGAGTGAACTGCGAGTCGATGGAAACGCCAACCACTTCAACACCCAGCTCGCGGAATTTAACGATGCGGTTGTTGTGGGCGATGATTTCCGAAGGGCATACGAAGGTGAAATCCAGAGGCCAGAAAAACAGCACAACGTATTTACCGCGCAGCGAGGACAGTTTGAAGCTGTCGACGATGGAGCCGTCGCCCAGCACTGCTGCTGAATCGAAATCCGGAGCCTGTTTGTTTACCAGTACGCTCATGATGTCTCCCTGAAAAATAAAAATTGAAAAGGATAGGTTGAGAAATTGGTGGCCAGCCTATCGGGGCTGCAAAGATTAAGGAAATATCGTTTCACAATCCACCTCATAGGTAATCCCTATTCCGATAAGCCCCGGACTTCAGCCTGTCCGCAGACTTTACGCTCATGGGATTGTTACTGCGAATGTCTGCTGTCACGCCACTTTCACCGATCACGCAAAGCCGGTAAGGTCGGCCCGTTTTCCATCATTCGGAGGCTGCCATGCCTGCTCCCGCTCTCTCGGGTCCGCAATACCTGCGCGAAGGCCTGAAACTGGTGCTAAGCCCAGGCCTGCGTCTATTTGTGCTGCTACCGCTGACCATTAATCTGCTGCTGTTTGCCGGCCTGATTTATCTGGCTATGCATCAGTTCGGCATGTGGGTTGATACGTTCATGCCTGAATTGCCGAGCTGGTTGAGCTTCCTCAGCTATATCCTCTGGCCGCTGTTCGTCGCACTGGTAATCTTCATGGTGTTCTTCACGTTCACCATGCTCGCCAACATCATCGCGGCCCCCTTCAATGGCTTTCTGGCAGAAAAAGTCGAAGTGGTGGTGCGTGGAACCGATGATTTCCCGCCGTTCAGTTGGGGTGAGCTGATCGCCATGGTGCCACGCACCTTCGGCCGGGAGATGCGCAAGCTTGGCTACTTTCTGCCTCGTGCATTAGCCTTGTTCATTCTGTCGTTCATCCCCGTCGTCAACCTGATCGCTGCGCCGCTATGGCTGCTATTCGGCGTCTGGATGATGGCCATCCAGTACATCGACTATCCGGCGGACAACCACAAGCTGGGCTGGAACGAAATGCTCGCCTGGCTGCGCGCCAAACGCTGGCAGAGCCTGAGCTTCGGCGGCATTGTTTATGTGGCGTTGCTAATCCCGGTGGTCAACATCCTGATGATGCCAGCCGCTGTCGCCGGGGCAACTTTATTCTGGGTGCGGGAGCGAGGCGAAGAAGCGTTACTGACGCAGAAAGTCTGAAATTATAAAAAGGCCCTCAACAGGGCCTTTTTATCCTCGCCCACCCATAAATAAATATTAAGCCAGTTAACTGATTAATAATTTAAAAAGAAAAAACCTACAGCACAATTAAACACTTCTCACCCACCTGAAAAAGCAAGCTTTAAACTTGCCCGGCAACCATTGCCCCTTGATGGCAATGACCTGCAGGCGTCCTACAAAACGCTTTCCGTAGGACGTTTATGTAGGAGCATAATTCCGTTTTCTATCTCGTCCTGTTTTATTGATGCTAAAACCTGACCAGTTCCTACACGGAAGATTCTGGCCCTCCTGTTGCTATTACAGCTATACAACAAGGAGTGAGCAAAACATGGAAATCAAGCCAACTACCATTCACCCGAATACTAAGACCGGGCAGAAAAAAACCTCAACAGCAGACTCCGGAGGGTTCGCGCAGATCCTGAACGGTGTAACCAAATCGACATCTGCTCAAAAGATCGAAGCGCAGCCCGCCGCGTTGTGTCGCCTGACGAAACCACGATCACATCTGCAACTCACCAGCCTCAATCCAATCAGCGGCCCGCCCAAGCCCAAGCCCAAGCCCAAGCCAGCGGCACTGGAAACAATTGGCGAATCGCGGATTTTGCCGTTTGTTTTGTCTACTACGCGCTGAAGGCGAACTTTTTATCGAGTCATGCAATATCTGTAAGAGGTTGGCACAGAACTATCGCGTAGCAAGCATTTGACCTGTAGGAGCTGCCGAAGGCTGCGATAGCGGTGCATCAGGGAAATCTGATCGCAGCCTTCGGCAGCTCCTACAGACTATGCATCTCATCAGCGGTTTGAATATTGTTTGATGAAACCAGACTTATTGACGAAGCATTAGGGTTGATTACTTATAACCAGAGCCTCGCCAACACGCTGGCTACTAGAGAAGTAAATTTCAATTCATACACCCTGTCACAAATCCATCACCCCACCGCCACATAAATGAAATCATTGCGGCCGA
Organism: Pseudomonas viridiflava; assembly: GCF_900602065.1. GTDB lineage: Bacteria > Pseudomonadota > Gammaproteobacteria > Pseudomonadales > Pseudomonadaceae > Aquipseudomonas. The sequence continues at coordinate 38,445 of NZ_UWFN01000079.1, forward strand.
CACTGGCTGTCATGAGCCAAATTCTTCACATCACCTTAATTACCGAAACCTTCGCTCCCGAGATCAATGGCGTTGCCAATACCCTGGGCCGTTTGTGCGACGGGCTGCGGCTGCGCGGGCATCGGGTTGAACTGGTGCGGCCGCGTCAGGCTGACGATGCAGCGCTGGCCGCCGATGATCTGATGCTCTGTCGAGGCTGGCCGATCCCGGGTTATCCGGGCCTGCAATGGGGGCAGTCGTCGATGCACAAGCTGCTGCGCCGTTGGCAGCGGCAGCGACCGGACGTGCTGTACATCGCCACTGAAGGTCCGCTGGGGCTCTCGGCGTTGCGCGCGGCGCGACGGTTGGGAATTACGGTGATCAGCGGCTTCCACACCAACTTTGCGCAGTACACACAGCAATACGGCATGGGTTTCATGAACCGTTTGTTGACTCATTACCTGCGCTGGTTCCACAACCGCTCGAAAGTGACGCTGGTCCCCAGCATCAGCCAGAAAATCGCCCTTGAGAGAAGAGGCTTCGAGCGTATCGAACTGCTTTCACGAGGCGTAGACAGCGGGTTGTTTCATCCGTCGAAACGCTCGCAGACGCTACGCGACTGTTGGGGAGTGGGGGCTGGGGATATCGCCGTGCTACACGTCGGCAGGCTCGCGCCGGAAAAAAACCTGAGTCTGCTCAAGTCGAGTTTTGAAGCTTTGCGCAGCAAGTATCCGCAGCGCCAGTTGAAACTGGTGATCGTGGGCGACGGCCCGCAACGCGCAGCGCTGCAACAACAGCTCCCGGACGCTATCTTCTGTGGCACTCAGCGCGGTGACGCGCTGGCCGAGCACTACGCATCAGGGGATGTATTTCTGTTTCCAAGCCTGACCGAGACCTTTGGTAATGTCGTGCTGGAAGCTCTGGCGTCGGGGCTGGGCGTGGTGGCTTATGACGAGGCTGCGGCAGGGCAACATATTCGCCACGGCCATAACGGCGCGCTGGCCATGCCAGGCGACGAGGCGGCCTTTATTGATGCGGCCTGCTGGCTGCTGGAAGACAGCGAAACCTTGAGGCGTGTGCGTCTCAATGCCCGGCAGCACGCGAGCCGTCAGGGCTGGGGCGCGATTATTGATCTGTTCGAACGGAAAATGCTCAGTGCCTGCCCTGCGCCCGAACCGGCGAAAGCTCAACCGCTTCGGGGTGCCGAGTTGAAACTCAAACGCTAGACCAGCGTGCTCAGAGCCTCGCGACTGAACGGCAGAATGTCTTGCTCGCGTCCTTCGCGGACTTTTACAGCCCAATCCGGATCCACCAGCAACGCACGTCCCACGGCCACCAGATCAAATTCATCAGCGTCCAGACGCTTGAGCAGATTTTCCAGGCTGGCGGGCTGAGCAACCTTGTCGGTGTTGACCATGAACTGCAAGAACTCACCATCCAGCCCGACACTGCCTACGGTAATAGTCGGCTTGCCGGTCAGTTTGCGCGTCCAGCCTGCCAGGTTCAGGTCAGAGCCTTCGAACTCCGGCTCCCAGAAACGCCGCGTCGAGCAGTGGAAAATGTCTACTCCGGCGTCCGAGAGCGGCTTGAGAAACTCTCCAAGCGCTTCTGGCGTCTGCACCAATCGGGCGCTGTAATCCTGCTGCTTCCACTGTGAAAACCGGAAAATAATCGGGTAGTCCTGCCCCACTGCAGCCCGCACCGCTTTGACCAGCTCGATAGCAAACCGCGACCTGTTGGCCAGGCTGCCACCGTACTCATCACTGCGCTGATTGCTGCCCTCCCAGAAGAACTGATCGACCAGATAGCCATGAGCACCATGGATTTCTACCCCGTCCATGCCAATGGTTTGCGCATCTTTCGCGGCCTGGGCAAACGCGGCGATAACATCATCGATGTCCTGCTTGCTCATGCCATGAACAACGACCTGCCCCTCCTTGAGCTTTTCCATAGGCCCATAGGCAGGCACGCTGGCATCCGGCTCGGTGCCCAAACGACGTACTGCACCGACATGCCACAGTTGCGGAACGATCTTGCCGCCCTCGGCATGCACCGCATCGACGACTTTCTTCCAGCCGGCCAGCGGCGCCTCACCAAAGAACTGGGGGACGTTGGGGTAACCGTTGGAGGCGTGGTGATTGACGGTCGTGCCTTCGGTGACGATCAGACCAACACCCGCCGCAGCACGGCGACGGTAATACTCGATCACTTTCGAGTTGGGGACATGACCGGGGGAAAAAGAGCGCGTCATCGGCGCCATGACAACACGCGACGACAGTTCAAGACTGCCTAGACGGAAGGGTTTGAACAGGGCTTTAACCGGCATGCGAGGCTCCTTGGGATCGTTACGAATCGCCAAGAATAGGGCGCGGCATCAAGCGAGTGACAGCACTATTGATTTGGGTGATCTGGATTGAGAAGCGGCTCAGCGATGCCCATCCCTTTCGGGAGCTCGCTGCCTCGCGGCAAACACTGACCTCGCGTCAAACCGGTAGGAGCGAACTTGTTCGCGAAAGGGCCGGTACGCTCCCTGCATCTGCTTGCTCTGGAATACCGCCTTCCCGGCTAAAGCCAGTCCCACAGATGCAGCATCAAAGCCCAGACAGAAGCCCCGCGGCATCAGCCCAACGCTTTCTCAATGGCCTGAATGACAGCCGGATCATCGGGCGTTGTGCGCGGCGAGAATCGTGCGAGTACTGCACCATTTTTACCGACCAGAAACTTTTCGAAATTCCAGGTGATATCCCCGGGAAACTCGGCACCTTCGCCCGCCAACAAGCGGTAAAGCTGATGACGATGAGGATCATTCACCTCAAGCTTCTCGCCCAACGGGAACGTCACGCCATAGTTGAGACTGCAGAACTCCTGGATTTCCTGCGCAGAACCTGGCTCCTGTCCGGCAAATTGGTTGCACGGCAGGCCCAGCACGCTGAAACCTTTGTCCTTGTATTGCTGATAGAGATTCTCGAGCGCCGCGTACTGAGGCGTCAGCCCGCACTTTGAAGCGACATTGACGACCAGAACCACTCGTCCCTTGAAGGTCGCCAGAGAAAGCTCCTGACCATCCAGATCCTTCAATTTAATGTCGTGAAACGCACTCATGACCCACTCCCCCTCAAATCCAGCGGACAAAAAAGGCGCCTACCAGGCTGCGTGAACCAAGTTGTTCGCGCAGAACCTGCCTGGGCGCCTTTTCAGCTACCTGAGCTTAGCAGCTCAAATCAATGGTGGTGACCACCTTCGCCATGCACGTGACCGTGGGCGATTTCTTCCTGGCTGGCATCACGGATATCAACGATCTTGACTTCGAAGTTCAAGCGCTGACCGGCCAGTGGGTGGTTGCCGTCAACGGTGACGTCGTCGCCGTCCAGGTCGCGAATGGTGACGATCTGCATGCTGCCGTCAGGGCCGGAAGCGTGGAATTGCATACCGACTTCCAGTTCGTCGACACCTTCGAACATGCTGCGGCTCAAGGTGCTGACCAGTTCTGCGGAGTATTCGCCGTAGGCGTCTTCCGGCTCGATAGCGACTTTCAGTTCGTCACCGACGTTCTTGCCGTCCAGTGCCTTTTCCAGGCCAGGAATGATATTGCCTGCGCCTTGCAGGTAAACCAGCGGCGCGCCGCCAGCGGAACTGTCGATGACCTCACCAGCGTCATTGGTCAGGGTATAGTCAATGGAGACAGCCTTATTGGCGGCGATCGGCATGGGGCAAGACCTTTGCTTAAGATTGAAGAACGATCAAGTTTAACCAAGCCATCGCCCGAAAGCGAACGCAACTCTGACAGACGGAGGCAGAAGGCCCATATTGAATAACGTGACGGTGTCTGATTTCCGGCAGGACGAAGAGGGCCATTGGGTGGCGGTGTTGTCGTGCGGACACACACAACACCTGCGCCATCAACCGCCCTGGCAATCACGTGCCTGGGTGCTCGATCCCGTCCAGCGCCTGCAAAAAATAGGTCAAGGCTTTCGCTGTGGCTGGTGTGCGCAGGCCTCGGATAACGATAACCTTAGCCACCGTTGAGACGCTGCGAAACGACAGCGCCCTGTTTACCGGTCAATGGCGTGTTTACGTCCGCCATGGCCCTTGTACTGCTCAAGCGAGAACCCTGAATGCAGACTTTCTTTATTGCCCCCACAGACTTTGGTGTGGGTCTGACATCCATCAGCCTGGGTCTGGTTCGCACCCTTGAGCGCGCCGGGTTGAAAGTCGGCTTTTTCAAACCTATCGCTCAACCGCACCCTGGTGATCTTGGCCCGGAGCGCTCCACTGAACTGGTTGCCCGTACGCACGGCCTTAATCCGCCACGACCGCTGGCCCTTTCTCATGTGGAGCGGATGCTCGGTGACGGTCAACTGGATGAGCTGCTCGAAGAGATCATCAGCCTCTATCAGCAGGCCGCGGTCGGCAAAGACGTCTTGATTGTCGAAGGTATGGTGCCGACCCGGCACGCCAGCTATGCGGCCCGGGTCAATTTGCACCTGGCCAAGAGCCTGGATGCGGATGTGATTCTGGTCTCGGCACCGGAAAACGAAGTGCTGGCTGAACTCTCGGGCCGCGTCGAACTGCAGGCTCAGCTGTTTGGCGGTCCCAAGGACCCGAAAGTCCTGGGGGTGATTCTCAATAAAGTCCGCACTGACGAAAGCATGGAAGCGTTCGCCGCACGGCTCAAAGAGCATTCGCCACTGTTGCGCAGCGGCGACTTCCGTTTGCTGGGCTGCATTCCCTATCAGGCCGAGCTGAACGCGCCACGTACCCGCGATGTAGCAGAACTGCTCGGCGCACAGGTGATCAATGCCGGTGACTACGATCAGCGCCGCATGTCGAAAATCATTATCTGCGCCCGCACCGTGCTCAATACCGTGGAATTACTCAAACCCGGCGTGCTGGTCGTGACGCCCGGCGATCGTGATGACATCATTCTTGCCGTCAGCCTTGCGGCCATGAACGGCGTGCCACTCGCAGGCTTGCTGCTGACCAGCGACACCGTGCCTGACCCGCGCATCATGGAACTGTGTCGCGGGGCTTTGCAGGCGGGCCTGCCGGTTCTGTCGGTGAGCACCGGTTCCTATGACACGGCCACTCAGCTCAATCAGCTGAACAAGGAAATCCCCATTGATGACCGCGAGCGAGCCGAGATCATTACCGATTTCGTCGCCAGTCATCTGGACGCCAACTGGCTGCACCAGCGCTGTGGGACCCCGCGAGAACTGCGACTGTCGCCAGCCGTATTCCGCTATCAACTGATCCAGCGCGCCCAGACTGCCAACAAACGTATTGTGCTGCCCGAAGGCAGTGAGCCGCTGACCATTCAGGCCGCCGCGATCTGTCACGCACGCGGTATCGCCCGTTGTGTGTTGCTGGCCAAGCCGGAAGAAGTACATTCGGTGGCCAAGGCGCAAGGCATCGAACTGCCACCGGGCCTGGAAATTCTTGATCCGGATCTGATTCGCGAGCGTTACATAGCACCGATGGTCGAGTTGCGTAAAAGCAAAAGCCTCAATGCGCCGATGGCTGAGCAGCAACTGGAAGACACGGTGGTGATCGGCACCATGATGCTGGCGCTGGACGAGGTCGACGGGCTGGTTTCCGGTGTCATCCACTCCACCGCCAATACCATTCGCCCGGCCCTGCAACTGATCAAGACCGCACCGGGCTGCACGCTGGTGTCATCGGTGTTTTTCATGCTGTTCCCGGATCAGGTGCTGGTCTATGGCGACTGCATCATGAACCCGCACCCAAGCGCCACCGAGCTAGCGGAAATCGCCTTGCAAAGCGCTAACTCGGCAGTCGCCTTCGGGATTACACCGCGGGTCGCGATGATCAGCTATTCCAGCGGCAACTCGGCCAGCGGCGAAGAAGTCGAGAAGGTCCGCGAGGCCACCCAACTCGCGCAGGAGACTCAGCGCGACCTGCTGATCGACGGCCCGCTGCAATACGACGCGGCTGCCAACGAGAACGTCGCCCGGCAATTAGCACCCGACAGCGCCGTAGCCGGTCGCGCCAATGTGTTCGTGTTCCCCGACCTGAACACCGGCAATACCACCTACAAAGCCGTACAGCGCAGTGCCGACTGCGTCAGTATCGGGCCGATGCTGCAAGGCCTGCGCAAACCGGTGAACGATCTGCCCCGCGGCGCACAGGTGGATGACATCGTCTACACCATCGCGTTGACGGCAATTCAGGCCGACACCCTTTCCTGACACACTGCTGCCTCACACTCACGGTGCTGTCGCCTGCCAGGCGACAGCATCCGAATAATCTTCTGGAGCCCTTCCGGTATGGATTTTCTGCCTGCCCCATTGCGCGGCGTCATCGCCTCGCTGCTGTTGGCGCTCAACACCATTGTTTGTTGTACGCCGCTGTTTGTCGTCGCCATCTTCAAACTTTGCCTGCCCTTCCCCGCCGCTCAACGCGTGACAGACTGGCTGATGAGCCATATTCATGAAGCGTGGATCGCCAATAACAATCGCTGGATGAACCTGATCGGGCACACTCGCTGGCAGTTGAGCGGGCTGGAAGGCCTGGATTACGAACACTCGTATCTGGTGACCAGCAACCACCAGAGCTGGGTCGACATCATGGTGTTGCAGTACGTCCTGAACCGCAGGATTCGCCCGCTGAAGTTTTTCCTCAAGCAGGAGTTGATCTGGGTGCCGGTGATTGGTCTGGCATGGTGGGCGCTGGGCTTCCCGTTCATGAAGCGCTACTCCAAAGCCTACCTGGCCAAACACCCGGAGAAGCAAGGCAAGGACCTGGCAACCACCCGCCGCACCTGCGCCAAATTTCGCAATAACCCGGTAGGCATCTTCAATTTCGCTGAAGGCACCCGCTTCACCAGCGGCAAACACGCCGCGCAGTCATCGCCGTTCCGCTATCTGCTCAAACCCAAGGCAGGCGGAATCGCGTTTGTACTGGATGCGATGGGTGAACAGCTGGAGTCGATCATTAACGTCACGATTCACTACCCGCAGGGTCGGCCAGGCTACTGGGATCTGCTATGCGGCAATGTTCGGGAAGTAGTCGCGCATTTCGAAGAGATCAAGATCCCGCCGCACTTCATTGGCAAGAACTACGATCAGGACGGCGAATACCGTCTGGAATTCCAGCAGTGGATTAATAAGCTGTGGGAGGAGAAGGATCAGTTGTTGGCGCGGTTGCACAGCGAGTATCCGGGTGACGCGAAACCATAACACCCTGTAGGAGTGAGCTTGCTCGCGATAGCGGACTGTCAGTCATTGGATGGCCGCTATCGCGAGCAAAGTGGACCGCCCCCCCGGTCACTACAAGTCCATTAGCGCCGCGAGACAGCGCGGATAAAACGTCGATCCAGATAAGTATTCCTACTTCTATTACCAGAACGTGCCACGCAACGTCAGCATGTGGTTGCGCGGTTCGCCGTACCAGTTGGTGGCGGACGTCGATCCAACGGTCGCATAGTAGTTTTTGTCGAAGATGTTGTTGGCGTTGTAGGTCACCGTCCAGTGCTCGTCGACACGGTACTCGGCCAACGCGTTCCACACGGCGTAGCCCGGCTGACTGAAATCGTAGGCATTCTTCGCACCATTAGACGTAACCTCGCCACTGAAGTAATTGGAGCTTTGCAGGTTTACACCACCCCCCACCTTGAAATCTGAAAAAACGCCGGGCAAGCGATAGGTCGAGAACATCTTGAACAGGTGCTTGGGCGTCATGGTACTGAGTGGCGCATCTGCATCTTTATTGCGGTTCATGTTGAAGGTGTAGCCAGCCATCAACATCCAGTCCGGCATGACTTCACCCGATACCTCCATATCGATGCCCTTGCTCACCACCTTGCCATTGCTGACGTAGCAGCAACTGCCTGCAAAATCGAAATCATCTTGTGGATAGCCTGGGTCACGGACGCCCTGATTTTCTCGAGTGGTGTAATACAACGCGACGTTGGTGTTGACGCTTCCTCCAAACAATTCGCCTTTCAGGCCTGTCTCGTATGTTTTGCCCTGCATGGCCTCCAGTACGTTGCCCTGACCGTCTCGCAAGCTGGCCTGTGGCTTGTAGATTTCAGAATAACTGCCGTACACCGACCACTCGTCATTGAGGTCATACACCAGACCGCCGTAAGGCGTGACCTTGGTGGGTTCGCGCAAGGGAATATCCGACTGGGTTGTCCAGGTGTTTCCCGCTCGAGTCTGATAAATCTGATTAAATTTAAAGCGCTGCACGCGGGCGCCGAGAATCAAGTGCAACGGCTCTGCCAACTGCAAGCGCAAGCTGCCATACACACCATATTGCTTCTGATCGTTGGGATTGTAGTCACGGCTGTAATTGGTGTTGTCCGCTGGCTCCGGGAACGGTGTGCTATCAGGATCCAGGGGATTCAAAGCACCGCCTGAAACGCGAGCAGCACCGAGCCACCGACTGTTGATTTCTTGGTAATCGCCACCCACCACTACGTCGTGTTCAAGGCCGAACAGCTCGAATTTGCCCGCCAGATTGACATCCCACATCCGCTGCTGGTTTTCCTGTTTGGAGGTCGTGCTGTTCCAGCTCAAACCTGCGCCCGTCGCAGGATTGACACCTACCCCAAGCACTGTCGAGGTTTTGAAATAACCGACATCCCAAAGGTCGGTATAGGAGATATTGACCTTCCAGTCGTCCGAAAGCTTGTGGTCAATCTTGGCAAACACCTCACGGCCCGTGACATCGGTATAACCCCATTTTGTGCCGAGGCTGGCGCTGCGAGACAAGCCAATATCGGAACCGTCCAGATACCGGGGCACCGATGTTTGCGTGCCATTTTCGTGAGACTTGTTGTAGCGGAATCCGGCAGTGAGCATCGTGTCCTCGGTGACATCAGCTTCCATCACCCCGTAAACAAGAGGTTTTTCCGTGCTGCGGTTATCGATGAAGTACTGTCGATCCGTATTGGCAACCACCATACGGCCACGCAACTTCCCGTCGAAGGCAATGGGGCCGGTGACATCCAGTTCCTGACGGTAATTGTCCCAACTGCCTGCGGATGCGGTCAGCTTCAGCTGGAATGCATCCAGCGGGCGCTTGCGCACCATGTTGACGATGCCGCCCGGATCACCGGTTCCGCCGAACAGGGCAGCCGAGCCACGTAAAACTTCAATGTGGTCGAACTCAGCCAGGTCATAGATGTTGGAGGAATAGAAACTTCCCACCGAACTGCCCTGCGCCATGGGAGCAGCACCATCCAGCTGGAAGTTTTCCAGCTTGAAACCACGGGACAGAATATACGAGGTCCGGTAGGTGTCGTTCTGCAAAGTAATGCCCGGTGTCGCCCGCATCGCATCGTTGATATCCGTCATCTGCTGATCGGCCATCAGCTGCTGGCTGACAATCGAAATCGACTGCGGTGTCTGACGCAGACTGGTCGGCGTCTTGGAGCCAACGCTGGTCAGGCCGGTGGTGTACGAACCCGAGTTCTCGGTTGCCTCCCCCATGCCCTGCCCCTGAATGCTGGTCGCGCCCAGCTCAATGGCTGCATCGTTACGCGGCGAGATGATCAGCGTCGAACCCTGCTGTTGATAGGTCAGGCCACTGCCGTCGAGCAAACGCTGGAGTGCATCAAGGGGCTCAAGATTACCCTTGATAGCAGGTGCATTGCGCTGGGCGACAATACTGTCATCGACCGCAATGGTCAGGCCCGCACTTTCTCCCAACTGCCTGAGCGATGTCGCCAGAGGTTGCGAAGGCAGATCAAGGGAAACCGGCGAAGCCATTGCGTGGCCAGCCAAGGCCAGAGACATGGCAACCGCAAGATTCTTCAGGGGATGACAAAACATGAGGTTTCTCGTTATAGGCAGCAGATACCTAATGACGCGGTAACGGCTAAAAATCCTGATGTGCAAACGAGAATTATTTTCGGCCTTCCCTTATCGTGCACGTAGCTGGGTAACGCCGTTACTCTGCTCAACCTCGACGGCCGCGATTATCGGCAATGCCGACAGGAAGCTGTCGATGTCGGAAAGCTGCACGACTGCCGTGATCAACGGTGATTTCTTGCCCGCGATACTGCGTACCGGCTGTTCGCGATAGCGAGAAATGCTTTCAGCGATCTCGGCCAGATCCGCCTGCGTGAAGATCAATCGGCCACGCTCGAATGCAAACGCATTGGTCGCGGGAATGACCAGGCGTTGCAGTGGCTGGTCGCGCCGAATTTCGGCCACTTGATCCTGAGTCAGTTGCAGACTCGCTGCGTTACCGTCGACCTGGACCTTGCCCCGCTCGACGCTGACCCGCAGACGATCATCAAGCCTGTTGACCACAAAACGCGTGCCCAGCACCGTTACCCGCGCCAGCCCTGCGTCTACGATAAACGGCCGGTCGGCAGCATGGGCCACGTCAAAAATCACTTCGCCCTGCATCAGGAAAACCTGCCGCTGCAGCCCTTCGTAGCGCACCTGCACACGAGTATTGGCCCCCAGAACAATCTCGCTGCCATCGGGTAAACGCTGTTTGAGTTGCTCGCCACGGCGCGTAAAAAACTGTTGTTCGTAAGCCCCGCTGCGACTGCCGTACCGCCACGCCAGACCGGCGACGAGTAAACCGCTCAGCCCCAGCAAGCCGGTGCGCATGAAGCTGCGGCGACTTCTGCGCTTTTCCATGGACTGGGCCAGCGACTGGGTTTTACGGGTTGAGGTGAAATCGCCCCACAACTCGCAGAAGGCCTGATATTCAACCCGGTGCTGGGAATCCGCACGCAGCCATACTTCGAAGCGTGCGCGATCAGGATGATCTTCAGGGACGTCGAGCAAACGGGTAAACCAGCGCGCCGCCTGCTCCCGGGGCGAACTCACGGGCAAAGTGCTTCGCGGGCGGCTCGCAGGTCGAGCAAGGCACGCATCAGGTGCCGCTCAACCATGCTCAGGCTTATATTGAGCAGGCTGGCAATATGCGCCTGGCGGTGACCCTCGATACGGGCCAGCCAGAACACTTCACGGCAACGCGGCGGCAGGCAATCCAGAATGCGTTGCAAGGCTTCCAGACGCTGCTGCAAATCAGCGAGGTGCTCGGCTGATGGCGCGAACTCTTCGTTTACGTTGTCATGCGTCAGGCATGCACCGTCATCATCGTAAAGGGGCAGGTACCGAGAGGCGTCGCGGTAGTGATCGATCAGCACGGTATGCGCAACACGGCGCAAGTAGGCGTTGGGCTGCTCGATAGTGATTCGCTGGCTGGCCAGCATGTAGCGGATGAAGGCGTCGTGAAGAATATCGTAGGCGCTGTGCACGCAACGCGTCTGCCGGCTCAGGCTGAGCAACAGATCGGTATAAGCCCACCGCAAGTTGATACCGTTCCAGTTCATCCGTTTCATCCATGCTGCTGGCGGCTGGACCTACCTGTCAGTGACAAGGCGTCAGCCGCTCGGAGCGCAAGGATAAAAGCTTTAATGAAATAGCGCAAATAGGAAGCATTACTATTTGCGCTATGAGGGTCAAACGGTCATCAATACCCGCTTTGGATTACTGCTGGTATTGCTCATATTGCTGACCCGGAATCGGCTTGAGGTTGACCTCAACGCGACGGTTCTGGGCACGGCCATTGACGTCGGCGTTGCTGGCAATCGGTTGATCAGGGCCCGCACCACGCACCGACAGACGGGCAGGATCAACGCCCTGCGACGTCAGGTATGTACTCACGCTTTGAGCGCGTTGCTGGGATAAGTCCATGTTGTGCTGACGAGAACCGGTACTGTCGGTGTAACCGACAATCTCGATGTTGTTCTGGTTGAACTGCTTCAGTGACCCGGCCAGATTGTTCAGCGGCGAATAGAAGCTGCTGGCGATGGCCGAAGAGTCGGTTGCGAACGTGATGTTGCCAGGCATGATCAGCTTGATTTGATCACCTTGACGCTGAACCTCGACACCCGTGTTGGCCATGCTTTCGCGCAGTGCCTTTTCCTGCTTGTCAGCGTAGTAACCGTAACCGGCTGACGCGGCACCCACTACGGCGGCACCGATCAAGGCCCCCTTGCCGCGATTATTGTGATCGATGGCCGCCCCCGCTACCGCGCCCGCCAATGCGCCCAGACCACCGTATTTCGCAGTCTTGCTGACTCCGCCAGAGCTTTGCGCCTGGCCCTGATTGTCATACGGATTCTGCGACGCACACCCGGAGAGCATGGCCACAGCAGTGGCGACAACGATCAAACGACGCGAGATAAACATGGAGAAGCTCCTGAATTCTATGAACAGCAAGTCCGCGGACCTGTGACGGGATTAGAGCATGGTAGCCCTTGAAAATTCCTTAACACGGGCTGAACGTGGCTCAAGGTGTCGCTGGTGCCGCGCTGCTCTGCAAAAACCTGGCGATCAATGAGCCAAATACGCTGGCGCAGCCCCCAACAAGAGCCGCCCCCCTGTGTAAAAATATAACCCTCTGATATGCAACTGATAACACGCGTCCTGAGGAGCTCTCACCCCTGTCAGGATGGCGTATTGCCATGCGGAATCCAGATTGATATAAAGCCGTAAGTTTTTGATACAAATGCCGCCTTCCACGTCTAGCAAGACTGCTGCTCGGCAACCTTCCCCCTTTTTCACATCATCACGGTCACTGGCCGCGCCTTCTATGCTTCAGGGAAATGGATCATGAGCACAACGACGACAGTTGCAGGGAATCAAGCAAATTACGTATTCAGCAATGATGGTGAGAGCATTGTCATAACTGCTCAGGGAGGATCGGTCGTCGCAGCAGATGATGGGGATTACAGCCAACGCGTCACACAATTCAACGATGGCACCGTAACGGCTACCCGTGAAATCGACACAACATTAGCCAAGGGCAACCTGGAGAGCCCCAATTCAACCTCACTAAGCGATGGTGGTTACGTCATCGCATGGTCCGTCGATGACGACAGCTTTGAAGGCATAGTGGTCAAGCGGTACGCGGCCAACGGCGATGTTATGCAGAGCACCAATATCTTCACGCCTAACGCGGACGATCCGTCCGTGACTGCCTTGGCCGACGGTCAGTTCATCCTGTCGTGGACATCTGAAAACGACGCCACGGATACATCAACGGTTTTCACCCAACTGTTCAATGCCAGCGGCACCAGCAGCGGAGCCGCGATAAAAGTCGCCAGCGCCGGGTTTGAACTGGAAGATGCGCAGGTCACCGTATTGGCCGATAACAAATATATCGTGACGTGGGGCGAGACCCACGAAGATCAATCAGGCGCTGAAGAGCGGGACTTGTCTGTTATCAAGGCAGTGGTTTACACCAATGGCAAGCCGGGTGCCGTACAAACATTAGTCAACAGCGACAAAAATCTGGGTGAGGCAGACGATATAACCGTCCTTCCAAGAGGCGATGGCGGTTACTGGCTGACGTACACAACCCAGCATTACAACGATGGGATCAATGGTAATCAGCCTACCTATACCGCCAGGTTCCAGATCAGCCAGGTGGACGCCAACGGCAAAACGGTTGCTGGCTCTGCCCAGACTTTGGAGACGCTGACCAGCACCTTCGGCAACGCTTCTTATTTCGACATAACGCCAGTGACCGGTGGCTACGTTTTCAGCCAGGTCACTCAAGGCACGAGCACACCGAACCGGGTCATCGTGACCCAACTCTACGACACTGAATTCAAACCTGTCGGTGCGCCTGTAGAAATCGTTGGCACCCTGTCCATCAACGGCTCCACGATTGCATCCTTGCCTGATAACGACGGCTATGTCGTTGCATGGAATGAATTCGCACAAGGCGGTGCCGGTGTATTTATTCAGCGCTTCGACGCCAACGGCAACAAAATAGATCTATCGCCGGTACAAATCGGCGCAGCAACTGCCAACGAGCAATTGCAGGACACGCCGGTGATCAGCGTAACGGCCAATGGCACTGTAGTTGTCAGTTGGGACACGTATAACCCCAGTACTGGCGGCAAAGAGATTCACGTCCAGAAGGTTAGCCCGGATAACGTGCCAGTGGGCTCCGCTACTACTGTGATCACAGGCGACGACACCGACAATACCCTGAACTGGAATGGTACTGATGACGTTACTCTAGATGGTGCCGCAGGGACGGACACGGCAGGGTTGATCAACACATCCGGCTACACGTTTACAAAGGATGGCCAAGGCAATGTGGTCGTCCAGGCTACACAGAACACCACTTTGGTAAGCATCGAAAAAGTGGTGTTTGGCGATGGTGCGACCATCACCGTCAGTGATGGCAAGAATGACAACGAAACCGGCGCAGTCGTCTCGATGGAGCCCAACTCGACCTCATTGAGTGACGGAGGCTATGTAGTGGTCTGGGAACAGGCCGGGCAGATTCATCTTCAGCAATACGATAAAGACCATGATTTGCTCAACAATCGCCTGTTGCTTGATTCCAACTCAAACAATGTTCTGGGTATCAATCCGACCGTAGCCGCGACCGACAGCGGCGGTTACGTGGTTGGATGGACGACGTCTGGCAAGACATTGACCGTGCAGCAATTCGACAATGACAGCGTGGAAATTGGAACGCAGATCACAATCGTGCCGACCGATGACAGTTCAAACGTGAACTTCGAGGACGTAGCACTGGATGTTCTGGCTAACGGCAACATTGTCGTGTCCTGGGCAGAAGAGCTGACGCAGAACGGTTTCGAGACCATCGGCTCCGAGCTTTTCATGCAGATATTCGATTCAGTTACTCACCTGCCACTGAGCCAACCGATACCCGTCGATACGCAAACCAAAGACAACGCGATTTATGCTGAAGAACCCAGCATTACCAACCTCGCCAATGGTGGCTTCGTAATCGCGTGGGAACGGGAAACCGAATCCACCGGCAATATCGACATTTACTTGCAACGCTACACGGCCACAGGCGCGCTGGACGGCAAAACCGTTCTGGTCAACACCTCAACGGCTGGCGAGCAGTATGGCGCCGACATCACCACCCTCAACGACGGGTCTATGGTGGTGACGTGGGTCAGCGTCATTTATAAAAATGGCGAAGCCGTAACCGGTAATGTTTACATGCAGCGCTACAACGACAAAGGCGTGAAGCTGGGCGGCGAAACACTGGTCAATACCGCGACCAAAGAGATCCAGGGCGAGCCTGCGATTACGGCTCTAAAAGGTGGCGGTTACGTGATTACCTGGGCTACCTCAGACGAGGTGAGCCGCACGGGCGATGCCAATCTGTATGCGCAAATCTACGATAAGAACGGCGTCAAAGTCGGTGCGCAAATGCTGGTCACCAGTGATGATGACGACTTGTTCCCAGTAGTAAACGCCACTGATGACGGCGGCTTCGTGATTACCTGGGAAGAGTTATCTTCAGAGCGCGACGGTAATAACAATAATATTTCTGGCGACATCCACAGTCAGCGTTTCGACGCCAATGGCAACTCCACCTCCCTGACTGGCGACATTAACGACAACACCGTCATCTGGACAGGCGCGAGCCCGATAATAATCAGTGGTGAAGAAGGTAATGACACGCTCACAGGTGGCACAGGCAGCGACACCCTCGACGGTGGTGCAGGCAATGACATTCTGGATGGAGGTATCGGTGCTGATGTACTCGTGGGCGGTGCAGGGAACGACATTTACATCGTCGACAATCCCAAAGATCAGGTCATCGAAGGAGTTGACTCAGGGAATGACACCGTCAGATCTTCAATGAACTGGACCCTGGGTGCCAATCTGGAAAACCTGACGTTGACCGGCACTGCCGCAATCAACGGCAGTGGCAACGAGCTAGACAACGTGCTGCTGGGCAATAGCGCCAATAATATCCTGACTGCAGGCGCAGGTGACGACACGCTAAACGGCGGCGCTGGCATCGACACACTGATCGGCGGCAAAGGCAACGACACTTACATTGTCGACCTGCTGGCCAAAGGTATTGGCAGTAAAGCGACACTGGTACTGGAAGACGTTATTACCGAAAAAGCCGGTGAAGGTGATCACGACCTGCTCAAACTGAGTGCTGATCGGCTGGTTAATTTCACCGGTACTGCCGCAGTGACACTGGGCGCCAACCTGGAAGATCTGGACGCATCTGCTACGGGAAATCTGGCGATCAGCCTCACGGGCAACGCCGCCAACAACGTCATTACCGGCAATGACGGGGATAACCTTCTCGACGGTAAAACCGGCATCGACACACTCGTGGGCGGCAAAGGCGACGACACTTACCTGCTCGACAATGCAGCGGAAC
>NZ_UWFN01000378.1 GCF_900602065.1 Pseudomonas viridiflava
CTATTACTGTCATTTAACAGGCGTCAGGAATCTGCTGTAGTGACCCGGACCGACGCCGCTGTTTTTTTGTTGTAACTTTTTGCCATCACGCCCAGTTACAGCGCATGTACAGCCTATGAAAACTGTCGCAACCGCGCTACTATCAGCACCTCAACACCCCGTATTCATTGGCCAAAACCTGACTTTCAAAAGTTTTAACCATTTACAGACCGTGTTAAAAAATGAAAGTTCCGACAAGCTGTTACTTTGAAAAATAGTTAATAAAAAATTTGGCTTTATTAAGTTCTTCTGCTAATAATCC
>NZ_UWFN01000001.1 GCF_900602065.1 Pseudomonas viridiflava
ATCTGAAACTGTCCGGATTGATGAGCTGCAACGGCAGAATTTCAGCAAGCTGTGCAGCACTGCGCGCATTCTGCCCATCGATGCGGATCTGGAATTCACCTTGTCTGTCACGCGCTACACCCAGACTGCTATGCCCACCTTGGGCAAGCTCGACTTGACCGAAGACCGTGCAAGACGGTTGCTCATACTGGATGACTGGAAGCAGACGGCTGCTGCGGAACGAACGAGCGATGCCCAGCAGATGGATAGCTTCCAGTACGCTGGTTTTGCCGCTGCCGTTGGCGCCGTAAAGGATATTGATACGCGGAGAGGGGGAG
>NZ_UWFN01000240.1 GCF_900602065.1 Pseudomonas viridiflava
CTTGAACACCCCGCCGATCCGACCGGAATACAAAAGGCGCAACTCTTCGCTGATGCGGCTCTGCACCTCGTTGGCCACCACTGCCAGACGCTGCCCTTCGGCGGTCATCTCCAGGCCGCGCCCGACCCGATGGAAAAGCGCAAAGCCCAGCCGTTCTTCAAGCTGACGCATCTGCTGGCTGATGGCGCCCGGCGTGACGTGCAGCTCCTCGGCGCAGCGCGTAAAGGAAAGGTGTCGTGCCGCACAGGCGAAGACCTGTAACCAGGCGTGCATCTGTGCGTTGAAAATTCTGCTCATTGAAGAGTTCCGCTAAAGCGTTGCATAGGAA
>NZ_UWFN01000067.1 GCF_900602065.1 Pseudomonas viridiflava
GGACCAGGGGTTGATGGGTATGCAGGTGGGCGGGGTGCGCACGCTGTTCGTGCCGGCACACCTGGCGTATGGCGAGCGGTCGATGGGCGCGCATATCAAGCCCAACAGCAATCTGCGTTTTGAAATCGAATTGTTGGAAGTACTGACTCGGGATGATTGAGGGCTGGTTATCGAGTCGGTACGCCTTGATAGCCAATGTACTCGGCCCCAATTGTGGGAGCGGGCTTGCTCGCGAAGAGGCCCTTTAGGTCACCCGAGATGCTGGATCAGCCCCTGATAACAGGTCGCCAAATGATAAGGCGTGGTAGAAGGCATATCCCGCCGACTCACC
>NZ_UWFN01000149.1 GCF_900602065.1 Pseudomonas viridiflava
CTGTATGACATTACGGACGACCCGGCGGAATAATATTCAAATGCGTGAATACATCCGGGAAAACATCAGACAGGGCACGTTTATGAGTGCGCTGCCTGATATGAGGATCGGAGGTGCAGGGTTATTGATGTTGCGCCTGACCCTGAACCCTTGCCTTGGTCTTCGGCACACTCACCATCGGCGACACCACCACCTTGGCGTGCATCTGCTCTGCCCCGCCTCCACGCCGCATCCCGCGTACCGGACACGCATCGAGATAGTCCAGACCGACGGCCAGTTTCAAATGGCGCTCGGGAATAGCCAGTTGATTGGTCACGTCGAAGCTATACCACGCATCATCGATCCAGGCTTCGGCCCATGCATGGCTGGACAGGTGATCGCTGTCTTCGCTGCACAGG
>NZ_UWFN01000193.1 GCF_900602065.1 Pseudomonas viridiflava
CATGCGACCGAACGCGGTCATGCCGCTGCCGCTGTCCTTGACCTTGCGCGCCTTGGTGAAGTTGTCGCGTTGCAGGGTGGCGAGTACGTCGCCCATGGTCACGATGTCACCGGACAAGTGCGAGGTGATCAGGTGGCGCAGGGTGGGAATATCCTGGGCATCGAGGTTCTGGAACTGGGAGCCGGTGTGGCCGGTCTGGCGGTCGTAGGAGCGAATCTGCAGCTCCACATCCATCGCCAGACCGAGGTTGTCGATCACGAACTGCAGGCGACCCTTGTGCACCTCACCGATGGTCAGCGGCTGGGTGGCGGTGAACGCCAGGCCGCCGGCGGACAAGTCGATCACCCGTGCTTCGGTCTGCGTGCGGTCGGTGTTGAAG
>NZ_UWFN01000187.1 GCF_900602065.1 Pseudomonas viridiflava
GGCCCGACCTTCGTCATCAATGACCGTGGCGAACTGCGTGGCGTGAACTGGGAGTTCAATGCCTGGGGCGGCTTCGATGGCGGCTTGTACGCGCCGTGGAATCTGGACTCGCAAGTGGGCAGCAAGGTGCTGGAAATCGAGCGTTGCCCACGTTATGCCACCCAAGGCTTCGTGCTGGAAGGCGGCTCGATCCATGTGGATGGCGAAGGCACACTGATCACCACTGAAGAGTGCTTGCTCAATCGCAACCGCAATCCGCACCTGACCCGCGAACAGATCGAGGCGGTACTG
>NZ_UWFN01000108.1 GCF_900602065.1 Pseudomonas viridiflava
CGATGGCCACGCCGGTCGCTCTATCCGAGGTAGGGGTAACACCAAAATAGCTGCCAGAGGTGTCAGCAGTACCGTTGAATGTCACCTTGGCGACGTCATCGACGCCGGTCAGACCGCAGCTGCCTTTATCGTCGATGCGCAGGGCAAATCGCTTGCCGCTGTATTCCTGGCCCACGCTGGTAAAACGGCTGGCGTCGACCGAACCCATTTTCACCAGATTGCCCACTGCGCCGTCGCCGGGATTGACGACTTCAATCGGGCAGGTACTGCTGGTGATCTTGCCTTCGAAGTTGATTGTGCCGGTATTGGCCGATGCCGACGCTGCATAAAGTGCGGCGGCCACGGTCAGGCCCAGTGCGGATACTGTTTTTTTCACGGTAAGAACCTTATGGC
>NZ_UWFN01000236.1 GCF_900602065.1 Pseudomonas viridiflava
GTCCATGGCCTGTCGGTGATCCTGTTCGACGCCACGTCCCGTTGCCAGCAGGTTGCCCAGGTTGTAGAGCCCCCAATCGAGTCCCTGTTCGGCAGCCAGCCGGTAATGCAGCGCCGCCTGGACCAGATCGGGCGTGCAGCCCCAGCCATGTTCGAAGCAGCGACCCAGCATGTTGCGGGCCATCGAATGGCCCTGGTTGGCGGCGATTCCGAACCAGGTCATGGCCAGCGCCTGATCACGCTGAATGCCGCTGCCGTCGAGCAGGATCTGGCCCAACAGCGCGTGCGCCTCGACGTTGCCCTGGGCAGCGGCGGCGAGAATCGCCTTGGTTGCCTGCGCCGGGCTTTCTTCGAGCATCG
>NZ_UWFN01000008.1 GCF_900602065.1 Pseudomonas viridiflava
CTTGCATGGCAAGGCGTCCGTGACCCCGGTCCAAGGGTTTCAGCCCTCGATGCCCAACATGTCCCGTACCAGCGCTTCGGCAATGCGGATGCCGTCCACGCCAGCGGACAGAATGCCACCTGCGTAACCCGCGCCTTCCCCGGCCGGGTAAAGGCCCTTGGTGTTGAGGCTCTGCATGTTCGGACCACGCGTGATGCGCAGCGGTGCCGATGTGCGGGTTTCGATGCCGGTCAGTACCGCGTCGTGCAGCGAGAAGCCTTTGATCTGCTTGTCGAAGGCTGGCAGCGCTTCACGAATAGCTTCAATGGCAAAGGCGGGCAGCGCCTCGGCCAGATCCACCAGCTTCACGCCCGGTTTGTACGAAGGCTCGACGCTGCCCAGCGCTGTGGATGCCTTGCCTGCGATGAAGTCGCCGACCAGTTGCGCAGGGGCTTCGTAGGTGCTG
>NZ_UWFN01000020.1 GCF_900602065.1 Pseudomonas viridiflava
GTGGCGATCAGGGTCGGCAGGTCGTGACCGTCGATAGGCCCGATGTAATTCCAGCCCAGCTCTTCGAACAGCGTGCCGGGCACCAGCATGCCTTTCGCGTATTCCTCGGTGCGACGGGCAATTTCCCAGGCACCGGGCAGGCGCGAAAGCACCTTTTTACTGCCTTCACGCATGCTTGCATACGTGCGGCTGGAAAGGATCTTGGCCAGATAGTTAGACAGCCCGCCAACGTTTCGCGAGATCGACATGTCGTTGTCGTTGAGGATGACCAGCAGGTTGATGTCGTCCTGCACGCCGGCGTTGTTGAGCGCTTCGAACGCCATGCCGGCGGTCATCGAGCCGTCGCCGATGACGGCGATCGCGTGGCGGTGCTCGCCCTTGATCTTGGCCGCCTGCGCCATGCCCAGCGCGGCCGAAATCGATGTCGACGAGTGGGCGGTGCCGAAGG
>NZ_UWFN01000195.1 GCF_900602065.1 Pseudomonas viridiflava
GTGGCGGGGGGCACGGCCTCGATCAGCGCCGCCTGGGCGGCGGGGAGGGTGAACGTCGCGGAGCTGCCGTTACCGTCGACCCCGGTCCGGGGGGCGCCGCCGGCATAGTCGATGCGCACCACCACGTTGCCGTAGGCGTCCAGGCGGAACGCCGACAGCGGCATCTTGGTGGTGTCGCCGGCCGGCGCCAGCTGAAAACGGGTGTGGCCGACGATCATGGCGTTCACTCCGGCCAGCGACGCCTCCTGACGGCGCAAATCGGTCCGGACGCCGTCGCCATGCACCAGCACCGAGGCGCGCTCGCCATCCGGATTGCCGGCCGAGAGTTCCAGCCGGCCGTTGGCGCGCGACAGTTGCGCGGCGCCCGGCGTGGTTTGCGCCAGTCCGAGGCGG
>NZ_UWFN01000003.1 GCF_900602065.1 Pseudomonas viridiflava
CACCAAGGCCCCGACGCGCGGCCCCAAGAACTGGTTCAGCAACAGCAACAGCTCCGACATGGCGTGGTCCAATCAGGCTTATATCGCGACGATCGGTACCACCACCTGGGACCACCCCAACGTCGCTGGCGCCTATTCCACCGATTCAGGCCTGACCTGGACCGCCTTCGCCGCCAACCACCCCGACGGAATGGCCCACCAGGGCGGCGACTCGACGCTGGCGGTCACCAAGCCGGGCCACATCGTTTGGGCGCCGTCCGATTCCGTGCCGGCCTACACCACCGACAGCGGGGCGAGCTGGACCTACACCAATCTGCCGGCCGTGGAACCGGGCACGAGCCACCGCCTGGCGGCCGACCGCAAGAATCCGAACCGCGTGTATGCGTACCAGGGTGGCGGCGGCTGGTGGCGCTCGGCGCCGTTGTTCTAC
>NZ_UWFN01000201.1 GCF_900602065.1 Pseudomonas viridiflava
CCTCCTGTGTGCAGCGCGTGCCAATGGTTCATGGCACGGCCGTTCCACTTGGAAGATCTGTGCCAATTGTGTCTTTTTGTATCATGAAGATTACAGACGGCAGCAAACGCGCCGCATAGACGCGCTCGTCGCCTGAATCGAACCCTCGGCGTTCAGGCACGTCCACTTTCTTTGGCAAGACAAAAGAGGTGGCCGACATGACAACCGATTTCATCCTGACAAACGAAGTACCCAGAGAAGATCCTGCCAGCCCGCAGCTGGCCCAGTACGACCGTGAGGCCGATCCGGTGCTTAATATGAACGCCAACAAGCCGGGCGCAGGCTCAGAG
>NZ_UWFN01000007.1 GCF_900602065.1 Pseudomonas viridiflava
ACATGCTCGGACCAGTCGCGTTGGGCGCGGATGGAAATGGACTCGGCACCTTTGCGGTCTTCGATGCGCAGTTCGTTAAAACCTGCGCCGCCCGGACTGCTCTGGGTTTTGAGTACGGTCTGGGTGTTTTGCGCGGGCAGGTTCAGCGGCACTCGCGTACCGGCATTGGGTAAACAGGCCTGCACGTAAGGCTGGTCCGGATCGGCTTCAAAGTAACCCACAATCACTTCCATGCCGACTCGCGGAATCATTGCAGTGCCATATTGCTCATGCGCCCAGCCGGTGGCGACCCGCAGCCAGCAACTGGAGTGCTCGTTGCGACCACCCTCGCGATCCCAGAAGAACTTGACCTTGATCCGCCCGTATTCGTCGCAGTAAATCTCTTCGCCCTGTGGACCAGTCACCACCGCGTGCTGGCTGCCTAAAACCCTTGGTTTGCGGTGCCTGAGCGGTGGACGAAAAACCACCTTGCCAGGGATAGCTTCAAAACGGTTTCGATACCCTTGGGTAAACGCCCCCGACGCCCGAGGCATCGACTCCTCCAGCACTTGCGGCTGTTTGCCCTCGTGAAACACCGAAGTAAGCAGCCATTGCTGGCTCCACTCCGGATTTGGATGTTCCAAGTTAAACAAGTGGCCACTGACCAACGCACTTTGATCACCCGAACCACTGGCCAACCGGACATCACCGCGGTTTCGCTCAAGCACCTTTTGCGCTTGCCGAGCGCCAACACTCCGATCGGTAAACGGCGCTGGATACTGATAATCCTCCAGCTCCTTACGCCCATCACCGCCCGCACTGCTGAGCAGGTCCACCTGAGGCAACTGAAAGTGATAGGTCTGGTGGCTGGCCTTGCCCGAACGCGTGGCGAGTCGCACGTTGAAGGTATTGATAACCGAAGCTTCTGCGACCAACCCGCTGTTCTGCACGTACGCGACCGCCGGTTTGAGCACCGGCAATTGAATGGGGTCGTCTGCAAACACCAGTAAATGCCCGTCAGGGCGGTGCTGGAAATGAAAGTGGATGCCCTCTTCTTCGCACAACCTGCGCACGAAATGCAGATCGGTTTCCTGATACTGGGTGCAGTAGTCGCGAGGCTTGCAGGGCTCGCGTAGCTTGAAGGCAAAGTCGTTGCTAAAGATGGCGTGATCCTTGAGGACCAGCGCGATGATTTCCGGGACCGTCTTGCCCTGAAAGATCCGATGATTGCTGCGGTATTCCAGACGTTTAAGGCTGGGCACCAACTGGATGAAATAGTGGGTGAAGCGCTTGCCGGAATCACCCTGAGCGATTTCGCCGATCTGTCCGTGAAGGCCATTGCCTTCGGCGTCGAACTTGAGAAATGCCAGGCGGTGCAGCAGGTCTTCCAGTTTGAGATTGGCGCGTTCGCTAACCAGCTCTATCCGTACGCTGAACGGACGGCTGATGGACTCCTTGGCGGTAAAGGCCAGCACTCTCAGGTCATGCTCAAACCCGGCGATTTCCAGCGTGAACGAGGCGCGATTGGCGGGGTTGAACATGGGCGAGTCCTTGGCCTGAGTAAAAGGCAGGACTTTGCACTAACACGCGGTAACAAGAAGTC
>NZ_UWFN01000372.1 GCF_900602065.1 Pseudomonas viridiflava
CGCCCTGCCCGACGCCACCGGCAGCATTCGCGGTCTGGACAGCACCAATCTGAGCCAGGGAAACCTGTGTCGGGCAGTGGTGGAAGGCACGACGTTCGGCCTGCGCTACGGGCTTGATCTGCTGCGCGCCAGCGGCATCAAAAGCGAGAGCATCCGCCTGATCGGCGGCGGCTCGAAGAGTCCGGTATGGCGGCAGATCGTGGCTGACATCATGGATACGCCAGTGATCTGCACACGCTTGGCAGAAGCCGCTGCGCTGGGCGCGGCAATTCAGGCGGCGTGGTGCTGGTCGACGGCCAAGGGTCAACCCGACAGCCTGCAGGACCTGTG
>NZ_UWFN01000255.1 GCF_900602065.1 Pseudomonas viridiflava
GATAAGGGCTCTTGGGTGCATGACGTGTCCGCTGGCGAGTGGGAAATGCGTCAGCGATATCGACCTTCAATTTATCGACCAAGGTAGCAGGCTTCTGGCGTGTATCGCTGGCTCCGTTATTTTGGCATTTGCTGAGGAGGTTGTTGGCGCTGATTGAAAACTGACCCACCCTGCCGATTGAAAATTGACCCAGGACGGATTGCTGATTTCTGTCCCAGCAATTGTGGATAAGCTTAGCAGCAGTGGGCCGATTCAAGACGCATCAACCCCCACCGCATGTAGGCATGCAG
>NZ_UWFN01000078.1 GCF_900602065.1 Pseudomonas viridiflava
GTCCTAATGGATTCGATGTGATGAACCCGGTGCCACATGCTCACTCCCGCCCTTGATCGCCCAACGCTGGAAGACTCGCAGACCCTTGCCGAGGTTGAGCGAACCATTGCCTCTGGAGTGGGCAAGCTGCGGTTCAGCCCTGAACTCGAACGACGTTACGAAGCGGATACCCAGCAACAACGCCGTCGATTCATCACGGTAGTCGGCATCGGTGGCGGCCTGATCTACAACCTGTACCTGCTCAGCGACTGGCTGATGTTGCGCGACATGTTTTTCTACGTCGCAATCGGCCGACTGTGCGTGATTACCCCAATGTTCATCGCCTTGCTGTTGTAGATCCAGCGCATGACGTCTCGTCGTGCGCTGGAAACAACCGCAGCGGTCGGCACTGTGCTGTCCTCGCTGATGCCGATGGTGGTCATGACCTACAGCGAAAGCCCGCACCAGCTCCATTACC
>NZ_UWFN01000124.1 GCF_900602065.1 Pseudomonas viridiflava
CCCCCCCCCCCCCCCCCCCCCCCCCCCCCCCCCCCCCCCCCCCCCCCCCCCCCCCCCCCCCCCCCCCCCCCCCCCCCCCCCCCCCCCCCCCCCCCCCCCCCCCCCCCCCCCCCCCCCCCCCCCCCCCC
>NZ_UWFN01000183.1 GCF_900602065.1 Pseudomonas viridiflava
AGACGATGTTCAGGCCGGGCGCCTGGATCTTCTCGGCCGCGCTGCGCATCTTCTCTCGCGTGTCGGCGCGGTTAGCCTCATAGAAACCGTCCAGCACCGGGTTGTCCGACACCAGGAACGACCACCACATGGCGATGGGCACCTGTCCTGCATTCTTGCCCATCGCGTCGTTGACGACAGGGCCGTGCGGCGATTCCAGAAGGCTCAGCGTGACAGGCGCTTGGCCCTTGACCGCAATCTGCTGTTCGGTGCGCGTCATCTCGACCCACTGACCGTGATACCAGACCTGATTGGGGTTTTCAGGATTGGTCTTCTCGGCGATCAGGTCCATGTCGTCGTTCTGGAACATGGTCAGGCTCCAGCCGAAGTCCATGTTGTGGCCCTGAAACGCGAACGGGTTCAGCGGCTGAAAATGCCCATACAGCTCAAAGCCCGGTGCCGACAGCTGCGCCT
>NZ_UWFN01000010.1 GCF_900602065.1 Pseudomonas viridiflava
GACCCAGCAGATCGATTACAGCAGGGTTGGCCTCGCGGACCACACCCATGCCGTCGATGACGATCACGCCTCCCGGAAGCAAATCAAGCAGGTTCTGCAGGCGGTTGGCCAAGCGCTCTTTTTCTGCCAGCTCCTGAAGACGCTGAACACCGGCCTGCGCCAGCTCACCCTTGAGTTCAGTCACGCGTGCCTCCAGATGTCCGTAGGAATCGGTCAATTGTGCCGACATCTGGTTGAAAAGCGAAAACGCCTGTTCCAGCCCGTGACGGCTTTCCAGCTCAAGAGCGGGAAACGGCTGGACAG
>NZ_UWFN01000009.1 GCF_900602065.1 Pseudomonas viridiflava
CCTATGAACACCTGCTGTCCAACGACACGGATCGTCAGTTGTTCAACACCGTGACCACCGCATGGGCAGCGTACCTTGTGGTCAGCAAAGAGCTGTTCGACCTGTCACGCCAGGGTCTTGAGAACCAGGCTCGTACGTTGTTGAAGGGCGAATCCAAGCTGCACTTCGATGAAGCGACCAACCAGCTACAGAGAATGGTCGAGCTCAATGATGCAGGCGCAACCACGGCCAGCGAGAAAGGCGCGGCCCTGTATGAAAATGAGCGCATCTCGATCATTGCGGTGTTGGTCGCTGCGCTGTTGATCGGACTGGGTCTGGCGCTGTTCATCGCCCGGAT
>NZ_UWFN01000050.1 GCF_900602065.1 Pseudomonas viridiflava
GGGCAGTATCGAAGTGACTTGATGCGCTGATGATCATTTGTTGATGTGACGCGGAGCGTCATGGGCTGCATGCCCACGCAGAGCACGGGCACGATCAGCGTCGGGCGCACCTTCAACACACGGCACTGGCCTTGGAGTAATTCGCCACCTTGCGCAGCTTCTCCACTTCGAAGACTTCCAACTGCCCTTCCCCCAAACGAACGACTTTGCGTGCATGCAGGTCCTGCAGCACGTCGAGTAAAACGGCCGGAGAAAGATCCTCAGGCGGCTGGATTTCGTCCAGCGTGACCAGGCGCCGAGCATGGCTGAGATTTCCATAGCCTTCGGACAGCATTAGCAGGCGCCACGC
>NZ_UWFN01000225.1 GCF_900602065.1 Pseudomonas viridiflava
GAACGGCGATGGCCTGAGCGCCAACTGGGCGACGCGCGAGCAGGAAAACAATCGCGATCACTGGTCGATTTCTCACCAGGGTCGCTGGGGTTGGGCGACGTCGGATGTATCGCTGGCGCACGAGAAGTCCAGCCGTGAAGGCACGGCCAGCGCAGCCCAGACCGACGTGCTCGGCCGCAAGCCGACGGTCGAGAACACCGTGTTGGATGCCAAGCTGGTGATGCCGACCGAACGCAATATCACCACCACCGGCCTGCAGTGGAAAGACACCACCGTAACGGACTGGAATCAGGGCCTGGGTGAC
>NZ_UWFN01000219.1 GCF_900602065.1 Pseudomonas viridiflava
CCATGGTGCTGCGCGTGGCCAAGGCCTTGGACCTGGGCGACTGGAAATCCGAAGTGGGCGTTTCCGGCCTCACCTCCACCCTGGAAAACAAAGACACCGGCAACGACGGCCGGCGCAACGCGGTGGCCGTCCACTACCTGGGCATAAACGGCCCGTGGGGCGTGCAGTTGCAGGCGGCGCGCCAACAAATGTCACCGCGCAATGCCGGCACCGATGAAGTGGTGACCCTGGGCGGCTACGACGGCACGTTCAACGTCGCCAGCCGTGGCAACCTGTAT
>NZ_UWFN01000070.1 GCF_900602065.1 Pseudomonas viridiflava
ATACTGGCGTATGCCGATCAGTTGCGTCGTCTCGGCGCCGAGGCGCAGGCTGAAGGAGTGCTGCGCTCTGCTCTCAAGCGCGACTACAGCAGCCATCTGGCCCGGTTGTACGGGCTGGTACGTGGCGGTGATCCGGCTAAGCAGCTGCAGACCGCAGAAGGTTGGCTCAAGCACCATCCGAGCGATCCGAGCCTGCTGCTGAGCCTGGGTCGTATCTGCCTGCAAAGCCGGCTTTGGGGCAAGGCTCGCGACTATCTGGAAAGAAGCCTGCGTCTGGAGCGTAACCCGGAAACG
>NZ_UWFN01000017.1 GCF_900602065.1 Pseudomonas viridiflava
ATCATCACAGGCTCAATCGACGTCGGTGGTGGATTCCTCATGGGGGACGCTGGCGGTGCAACGATCATTGACTTCATGGCGCTGGGGGCCTTCCGGCCAGATGGCTCTTTGGACGATGAAAAGATGGCGACCTTGTTGGCTGATCCCAAGCTCAAGGAAAAAGCCTTGGCGGCGGATGCTTTGGTAGATCCTGAAACAGCCGGTAAGGAGCCAGAGACGCAGCCTGAGCCAAAAGTGGAACCTGCCGTCTGCAAAGATCCAGATAGGATGGAAGAGCTGGCGACCTACATTGCTGACGAGATCAACACCAACATCAACAG
>NZ_UWFN01000039.1 GCF_900602065.1 Pseudomonas viridiflava
ATCCAGGCCTTGCCGCCGGCCTGACGGAAGATTTGACGCCAGTAATCTGCAAACCCGCGGTTTTGCCCTTCAGTCTGGGCAAAGACTGCCGATAGCGAATTGCTGGCTTTGTGTTTGCTGCACAAAGCCATGGACAGGACCGCCTCCATGACTGATACCGCCATGACCGAAACCGTTGCTGCACCCGACAGCGCAGAAGCCGCTGCACCCGCACCGCCACAACCGTGGGAAGACGT
Organism: Pseudomonas viridiflava; assembly: GCF_900602065.1. Lineage (GTDB taxonomy): Bacteria > Pseudomonadota > Gammaproteobacteria > Pseudomonadales > Pseudomonadaceae > Aquipseudomonas. The sequence goes on from NZ_UWFN01000039.1 coordinate 237, forward strand.
GGTGCCTGAGAATTTTCAGATGCTGCGCCTGTCGCCGTTGCCGACCGACCGCGCCACGGGTGGACGACCGCTGCGTTTCGTTCAGTTTGGACGCGCCGAGCGTCACAGCAGGGAACTGAGCCTGTTGCGCATCAGCATTCAGTTGCCAGGTCAGCGTG
>NZ_UWFN01000024.1 GCF_900602065.1 Pseudomonas viridiflava
CGGCGGTCCGGAGCAATAAACAGAACGTGAACGAAAAACCGGTTGAGGTTATTTTTTCAGCCTGTATAATCCGCCAGCTCTTTGCAGTGGAAGTGATGCGCCGCCTGCCGAAGAATCTTGCCGTAGAACGGACGCGCTGACCCGAGCCCCCGATAGCGTCTGTTTCCGGCTGCCTTTGACTTGTCAAAGTACGCACTATTCAGTAAGATCCGCCGTCTCATTTTTAGGGAGAACACTAACGCTATAAAGAATGACAACTATTACTGTTAAATTGTAAACAATTA
>NZ_UWFN01000155.1 GCF_900602065.1 Pseudomonas viridiflava
CATTTAGGCCTCATTGGCTTGAGGCCTTGGCTAGAACAGATCGATCGGCGCCGCTTCATCTGCCGGTAACGGGCTGCCCGGTGCCACGCCATTACCCAGCTCGTTGACCGACGGCGGCGTGTCTTCGCTCTTGAACAACTCGAAGTACGCATTCGGCGTGCTTGGCGACGCCGCACGGCCGCTGATCGGGTCGATCCGCAGGCTGAGGATGCCTTCCGGCTCCGGTTGGGTGTGCAGCGGCTTGTCCTTCAGCGCGGCGCCCATGTAGCTCATCCAGATCGGCAGCGCGACCGTGCCGCCGAACTCGCGACGGCCCAGGCTTTCCGGCTGGTCATAGCCGGTCCACACGGTGGTCACGTAGTCGGCGTTATAGCCGGAGAG
>NZ_UWFN01000004.1 GCF_900602065.1 Pseudomonas viridiflava
TGATCCTGTTTCGCATCGTGCTGTCGGAACAATCGGTGGGGGCGGTAGGCTTTCTTCAGGCCCTGAACATGGGCAGTCAGCAACTGCACACGCTTTATCTGGTGATGCTGCTAGGCAGTGTCGCGGGGCTGGTGGTCAGTGCCCTGACCATCAATCCGGCGCACCTGATCAAGCCGTTGCTGATCTCGCTGGCGATGATGGCGGTCGGGGCGTGGATGGACAGCCATTCGACCAACGTTACCCGCCAGTCGAACATGTACCTCAGCCAGTTCCTGCTGGCCTTCGGGGGTACGTTCTTTCTGGGGCCGACGCTGGTGCTGGGCATCAGCGGCGTGCTTGCCAATCCCCGCAACATGATCAGTTTTTCAG
>NZ_UWFN01000173.1 GCF_900602065.1 Pseudomonas viridiflava
CGGCAAATCTGTGTTGCGATAGCCCCAATGCCTGGCGCTCTTCTTTCAGTCGCGCGCCGAAATCTTTCATATGGATGCACCTGAGGCGGAATTGCATCCATCACGATACGCTGCGTCCATTAATCATGTTGAGTTATCGGGTTTTATTCACTCGCGCGGCTTTCACGGTAGTCACCACCTGCTTGAGCAGCTGCGACTACCATGGACACTTGAGCCTCGTACGCATTGAACTGGCGCAGTGCTGCGGCCAGAGCCAGAAAATCTTCACGCTGCATTTCGTTGACCGACGTACTGGTACGAAGCTGATGGGCAACCGGGCTATGCGCTGACTTCAGG
>NZ_UWFN01000248.1 GCF_900602065.1 Pseudomonas viridiflava
ACGCAAAACCCCGTGGGACCGAATTCATTCGGGAAGGCGGTGTTTCAGGCGAGACAAACGCTGCGGATGAACCGCCCTCTTCGCGAATGAATTCGCTCCTACCAGTGACCTGAGCCAGACGCAAAACCCTGTGGGACCGAATTCATTCGGGAAGGCGGTGTTTCAGGCGAGACAAACGCTGCGGATGAACCGCCCTCTTCGCGAATGAATTCGCTCCTACCAGTGACCTGAGCCAGACGTAAAACCCTGTGGGAGCCGCTCAAACCAAGCCGCGCTCCCACAGAAGGTTTGCATTCCAATCTGATATTTGTAGCGTTACAAAATCGACAACGGGTAGTTGATGATCAGGCGGTTTTCGTCGAACTCGTTGTTGCTGAAATCACGGCGCATAGTGGAGTTGCGCCACTTGAGGTTGAGCTTCTTCAGGACACCGCTTTGAATGGTATAGGCCAGCTCGGTTTCCCGCGCCCATTCCTTGCCGTCGTTGGTGGCCGACGTTCTGACGTTGTCGCCGCTAATGTAGCGGTTCATCAAGGTCAGGCCCGGGACGCCAAGCCCGACGAAGTCATAATCGTGGCGAACTTGCCAGGAGCGCTCTTCGGCGTTATCGAAGCTAGCGTTGTAGCTGTCGTTAGCCAGCGTGCCGCCACTGGTGCCGTTGACCCGCATCCAGGTGTCGCCACTGACTTTTTGCAGACCCACGTAGAACACATGAGCGCCATACTTGGCAGAGAACAACCCCGAATACGTCTTGTTATCCAGATTACCGGCCAACTCGCGCCCGTCTTCCCCGCCTTTGAAGAACCCCAGATTCGCCCCCAGCGTCCAGTCGCCCAACGGCTGGCTGTGCACCAATTGCAGGTATTGCTGGTTATAGACGTCTTTAAGTTCCGCGCCCCACACGCCGACCATGGTGCGATTCTGGTTGAACTTGTACTCGCCGCCGACGAAGTTGAATCGATCAGACACACCACCACCGAAGTTCATGTCCTCCATGCTCGCATCGTTACGTGGGCTGTTGCCCTGAAACTGGCCGCCGTAAAGGGTCAGGCCATCGATTTCATTGGAGGTGATCTGCGCGCCCTGGAAGGTTTGAGGCAGTGAGCGGCCGTCATCCGAACGCAGGATCGGCAACACCGGCATCCACTCCCCGACCTTCAATTCGGTTTTCGAGATCCGCGCCTTGCCCGCCACCGCCAGCCGGCCGAAATCATCTGCCGGGCGCCCGTCACTGTGGCGTGGCAACAACGCTGTACCGTAAGTGCCGCCACCGCCGTCCAGCTTCACCGACCACATGCCCAGCACATCAACGCCAAAACCCACCACGCCCTGAGTAAAACCGGACTTGGCATCAAGAATGAAACTCTGTGTCCATTCTTCGGCTTTGCTTTGCGGGTTAGTCGGGTCAACGAAGTTGCGATTGATATAGAAGTTGCGCAGGCCGAGAGTGACCTTGGCATCTTCAGCGAAACCCGCGGCCATTGCGCCACCCGGCGCGATCAACGACAGCCCCAATGCCGTGGTGGTGAAACCGAGAACGTTCGCTGCCAGGGTATTTAATTTAGCCATTTTTGTTATCCCCATTTCAGTTGGACGAGCACAGTCATGCGCGACCTGAAAAGGCCCGCATTACCGGTTCAACATGGTTAACCGTCACGGGAATCGCGTGACGGGATTATGCGTAATTCACTTCAAGCGGCGGCCATAAGCGACGTTGCCGGCTTATGGCTCATCCGCCAGGATTTATTGCCCGGCACGCACCTTGGCGATTTCGTCGTACATCAACTTCACCAGCCCGCCATCAAGTTTTTCCGAGTATTTCTTGATGACCGGCTGAACGCGCTCACGGAAACGATCTTTCTCTTCGGCAGAAATGTCGTTCACGGCTACGTTTTTCTGCTGTTCAAGATAACCGCGAGCCTTGTCCATGCTGCTTGCAGTCACTTCACGTTGATACTGCTGAGCTTTTACCGCAGCGTCTTTCACCAGTTTCTTTTCATCGTCATTCAGCTTGCTCCAGGTTTTCTGGCCAATGATGAAAGACTGCGGATTGAAGATATGCCCGGTCGTCGAGATGTACTTCTGCACCTCGTAGAACTTGCTGCCCTGAATCACCGTCAACGGGTTCTCCTGACCATCGATAACGCCCTGCTCCAGACCGGTGTAGACCTCAGGGAACGCCATGGCTACCGGGTTTGCGCCCAGCGCGTTGAAGGTGTCCAGATAGATCGGCGACTGGATCACGCGGATCTTCAGACCCTGCATGTCTTCCAGCTTGTTGATCGGGTGCTTGCTGTTGGTCACGTTGCGAAAGCCTAGGTCCCAGTAGCCGAGGCTGACCAGCCCTTTGCTGTCCAGTTGCGCGGCGAGCTTCTGACCGACCGGGCCATCGATAACGGCGTGGGCCTCCTCGATGTTATTGAACAGGAACGGGAAGTCGAGCATGGCAAAGTCCGGTGCCTGAGCAGCCAGAATGCCGGAGTTGAGCACGGTCAGGTCCAGTGTGCCGCCCTGCAATGCAGAAACCGTCACCACATCACCGCCCAGCGTGCCCCCCGGAAACAGCTTGACCTTGATTTTGCCACCGCTACTTTCTGCCAGCAGCTCGGCGAACTTCTGAGCCCCCTGCCCCTGTGGATGTTCCTGTACGTTCTGGAACGCGAAGCGCAGCGTGCGCTCACGAATTTCAGCCGCGTGGCTGGCCATGCTGCCCAGCAGCAGACCTGTGGCGCAGGCCCCGGCCAACAGGGTTTTCATCAGTTTTTGCATGTCACTCTCCATATTGTTTTTAGAAGTCGAGTTACGGGAATGCACACCGGTATCAGCCGGTGAAAAACTTCAACGGTACAAGCACCAGCGAAGGGAACAGCACAAGCAGAAACAGCACAACAAACTGCGCCAGCATGAACGGCCAGACGCCCCGAATGATCTCATCCATGCTGATTTTGGAAACACCACAGACCACGTTCAACACCGTGCCTACGGGAGGCGTGATCAGCCCGATGGCGCAATTGATCATGAACAGCACGCCGAAATACACCGGGTCGATACCGGCCATCACCACAGCTGGCATCAGCACCGGGGTCAGCAGCAGGATGGTCGGGGTCATGTCCATGGCCGTGCCGACCAGAATCACCAGCAGCATGATGACGATCAGCAATATCGTCTGGTTGTCCATGAACGGCTCAAGCACGCCAGCCAGTTGATCAGGCAGCTCGGCAATCGTCACCAGCCACCCCGAGACCATGGCGGCGGCGACGAGGAACATCACTACAGAGGTGGTTTTGGCGGACGACAGAATCAGGTCGTACAGCTGATTGATCTTCAACTCCTTGTAAATGACCAACGCCACAAACAGCGAGTACACAGCTGCGACTACGGCCGCCTCGGTCGGCGTGAAGATGCCGAACTTCAGGCCGAAAATAATGATCAGCGGCAAGCCGAGCGCCCACAAACCTTCGATCAGCGCACGCATGATTTGCGCGGCGCTTTGTTTTGGAGGCGGCTGGATATTTTCCTTGCGGGAAACGAACCACCACGCCACTGCCAACGATGCACCGAGCATCAGCCCTGGCACGATCCCGGCCAGAAACAGCTTGGAGATCGAAACGCCGGACGCGACACCAAACACAATGAAACCAATACTCGGCGGAATCACCGGCGCGATAATGCCGCCAGCCGCGATCAAACCCGCCGAATGCGCACGGTTGTGCCCGGCACGCACCATCATCGGCACCAGCAACGCTGCAAGCGCTGCCGCGTCGGCCACTGCGGACCCCGACAGCGATGCCAGCAGGCACGAGGCAAGAATGGCCACGTACCCCAGACCACCGCGCTTGTGCCCCACCAGCGCCATGGCAATGTTGACGATCCGTTTGGACAGACCACCCGCATTCATGATTTCACCCGCCAGCATGAAAAACGGGACGGCCATCAAGGGAAAGCTGTCAGCGCCATTGAGCAGGTTTTGCGCAATGATCTGTGCGTCGAACAGGTCGAGTTGCACCATCAGCGCGACACTGACCAGCAGTAAAGCGAACGCGATCGGAATGCCCAGCGCCATGGTGCCGATCAACGAACCAAGAAAAATAACCAGAGTCATGGGTGGGTTCTCTCAACAGGCGATTGCTGGCTATGGATCTGCTTGATTTCCTCGGCGGCGTCGCTGTCCGTGACCATTACCAACTCGTCATCCGCCAGCTTGCCGGTCAGCACCAGGTACAACTCGTACACCAGAATCGCCGCAGCGCTGGCGCCAAACACCAGACCCGCTGCGTAGAACAACGCCATGGATAAACCTGACGCGGGTGCGACCACGTCCAGGTTGATGACCGCCTGCTGCCAACTGCCGATGAACACCAGCCAGCAGATGTAAAGCATCATCAGGTGCCCCACCACCAGACAGAAACGCTTGCCGCCAGCAGGTAAACGCCGGACCAGGCTGTCGAAGCCCATATGGGCACGGTCTTTGAGCGCTACCAGCGCGCCGAGAAAGATCATCCAGACGAACAACCAGCGCGACAGTTCTTCCGACACGCTGATGCCCGAATTGAAGGCATAGCGCAGCACGACATTACCGAACACCAGCAAGAGCATGGCGATCATGCACAACACAATCAGCAGCTTGAGCAGTTTGAAGTACAGGCCGACTATTCTTTTCATTATTGATACCTCGCAGAAACCCTGAACCCGACGCAATGAGCGTAGCGCGGCGAAGGCAACTACCGGTTTGGCGCTGACTGAGACGTGGTGCACACGCGTGCATCGCACAACATCGACCGTGCAAACGATGTCGAAGCGCCAGGAAATTCGAGGATGAACAATTGCGGCCGCATGAGGGTGTCTCCATTGTTTTTATTGTCCCTCGGCACTGATGGCCAAGGTTTATGAGATGGAAAATGTACTAACCGGTTAATTCGGTCAATATCAAAAAATTAACCTGATAGGGCATTTGCACGACAGAGCTCACGTGTATTTATCGTCAAAATCTTCGAAAAAGAAGCCATCACGCGCTATCAACAGCAAAACCATGGATAAATTCCTGATCTAAACGATCGGCCATGAAAAACAAAAGCGTGCGATTATCGATTATTTTCTGATTAATTCAGTCCTCTACTGTTGTCACTGCCCTCGTTCAGGAGGTTGTCCATGCCCGAACATGCACCGTTTTCCGGAGCCAAAATCGCCCTTCTCTGCGAAGGTCAGATATTGATCTACCAGCGGGATGAAAAACCCGACATTCCCTGGCCCGGCCTTTGGGACCTTCCCGGCGGAGGTCGCGAAGGCGATGAAACGCCGCTGGAGTGCGCAATACGCGAAACAGAGGAAGAGTTCGGATTAACGATTGACCCCGCCAGCGTGGTCTGGACGCAGGTTTACCCCGGCCAGGGGTTGAATGGCCTGGACACCTGGTTCTTTGTGGCCGAAGTCCCGTCTGACACCTTCGCTACTGTGCGTTTTGGCGATGAAGGCCAGCGCTGGGAGGTCACGACAGTGCAAGCGTTTCTATCTAATAGCAGCGTCATAAAGCACTTTCAGCAGCGACTAAGGGAGTACCTGCTTCAAGTCAGCTTTTAACGGACTAAAGTGATACTGGCGGCTGATGCAAGTTGCGCATAACATGCCGTGATTCCATATAGCCAGATATCACCCATGATAATAGCCAGCTTGCGCAGCCACCTGACACTCTGGTTCGCCGGACTGTCGCTGCTCGCCTTACTGAGCGTGGGTTTCTATGTTGGCCATATCGCTACCGAGCAAATCAAGCAAGCCAGCGGCAGCTCACTGCTCAGCACTGCGAAGTCAGCCGCCACAATGCTGGGCACGCAGTTGCGTGAGCGTCAGCTGGAGATATTTCTGCTCAGCCGCGAACCGCATCTGGTGCGCGGCAACCTGGATGACCCGGACATATTGCCGTCGATGGAACTGCGCACCCAGTCCCATTCCGAATACGCCTGGATGGGCGTTGCCGATACCAGCGGTAAAGTCCGGCAAGGCGTAAAAGGCCTGCTGCTCAATCAGTCAGTGCTTGAGCGGCCCTGGTTCAAGGCCGGCCTGCAAGGCCCGTATACCGGCGACCCTCATGAAGCGGTCTTGCTGGCCAAGCTGTTGCCCGCCGACGCCAGTGGTGAGTTGCTGCGCTTCATCGACTTTGCTGCGCCAATACGCACCGCTGACGGCACGGTGGTCGGAGTCCTCAGTGCCCATGTGCACTGGAACTGGATGACCCGGATCGTGGAATCGGCCATTTTGCGTGAGGGAGTCACCGCTGACCTTGAAGTGCTCATCGTCAATGGCGACGGGACGGTGCTCTACCCCCAGCAACTGACAGGACAAAAGCGCCCCGAACTGCTCGCGACACAACAACCTTCAGCTCCGGGAAAAGCCGCTGGCGCGCCGGAATGGTCTGAAGACGCTAACTACCTGTCCAGCGTCTTGAAGGTCCCTACTCCACCCTCCGCCAATCTGGCGTGGTATATCGTGGTTCGCCAGCCTCTGGATACAGCGCTGCAGCCTGCGCGAATCCTGCTCTACAAACTGCTGATACTCGGTGTTCTCGCTGCATTGGCCTTTGGCGTGGTGGCCTACTATCTGGCCCAGCACATGAGCCGCCCGATCGAGCAACTGGCCAGAGCAGCCAAACGGATACAGGCCAAACAGCCTGGCGCTGAATTTCCTCAAGAACATTCAGTACGGGAAATTGCCCAACTGGGCCAGTCCATCCAGAGCATGACCGAATCGCTTCTGGACAAGGAACGCGAGCTGAAAGACACCAATGCCTCGCTTGAGGCCACCGTCAAACAACGCACCGCGGCACTTACCCAGGCCAACGCCGACCTGCTGAAAATGGCGACCCACGATGCGCTGACCGGGGTCTACAACCGACGCCGGTTCGACGAAAAGCTGGTTGAGTACAGCCAACTGTTCGAGCGTACAAAACGGCCTTTTGCCCTGCTGTTCATTGACGCCGACCACTTCAAACACGTCAACGACACCTACGGCCATGCCACCGGTGATGACGTGCTGCACCAATTGGCACAGTTGATCGAGGAAAACACCCGCGCCACTGATTTCGTGGCCCGTTATGGCGGAGAAGAGTTCGCCGTTTTATTGCCTGAAGCGGACGGCGACGAAAGCCCGGAAGTTGTCGCCGAAAGAATTCGCAAGGCCGTCGCCGAGTCGACTTTTGACCTCGTTGGGCAAGTCACCGTCAGCATTGGTATCGGCGTGGCTGATGCCACGGATGCCAATACCACGGCGCTCATCAAGCGGGCCGATCAGCAGCTTTATCAGGCGAAGGCATCAGGCCGAAACCGAGTGGCCAGCAAGGCTATCGTCGACACATAAGAATCGCGCATAGATCGCGCCCGGTCAGGTCACGTTAAAGCTTTGCCCCCGGCGGTCGACGACTACCTATTAAAGAATAATTTATAAACTTGCAGAGGAGCAGCGGCATGCGGATGTTCAAGGCCTTGTATGAGTCCATCGAAATGCAATTTTTCGATTCGTTGACCAAAAAGCTCTCAAGCCTTTTTCTGCTGGTCGCCGTCAGCGGTCTGCTGTACTGGATAGCCCTGAGCATTCGCGCAGACATTGTTCAGCAACTGCGCGGCGCGCAACTGGATGCCGCCGTGCTGAGCCAGGTAGAGGGCAGCCTGAGCGGGCTGAGCAATGCGATTCTGTTCAGTACGCTGTTCACCCTTTTCATGGTCAGCTTCATGGTCTGGTATTTCCGCCACCTGATCGTGCGTCCGGTGACTCACATGACCAATGCCCTCGCAGAGATCGCCAACGGTGAAGGCGACCTGTCCAGAGATCTGCCACTGCTGACCCACGACGAGATACGCGTACTGGCCAGCACCTGCAACCGCTTTCTGGGCAAACAACGGGAAATCATCAGCAACGTGCAGGCGCTGACGGTGCACATCGCCGTAGAGTCGGCACGCTCGCTGAAAAACATCAGTGACTCCAGCGACAGCGCAACCCATCAGGCACGTTTTGCCAAGGAAGTGATGGATCAAAGCAACATGGCGGTGGGCAATATCCAGGAGGTTTCCCAGCAAACCCAAGGCATCTCCAGCACCACCGCACAAAACCTGAGCATGGCCCGCGACTCGTACGCCGAGCTGCTGGAAGTCACCGGCAACATCAGCGAAATCTCCAGCAGCCTTAACGAGTTCGGCACGCTGGTTTCTGCACTCAATCAGCGCTCGTCGAGCATCAAGTCCATCGTTGGCCTGATCCAGCAGATTTCCTCGCAGACCAACCTGCTCGCGCTCAATGCGGCTATCGAAGCGGCCCGTGCCGGAGAAAGTGGTCGAGGCTTTGCGGTCGTCGCCGATGAGGTTCGCACACTGGCGCAGAACGTCAGCAAAGCCACCGACGATATTTCGCAGAACATTGACGCAATGCTCAGAGAAGTCAGTTCCACTCATGAGCAGACCACCCAGATCAGCCACAGCGCGCGGGAGACGCAAAAAGTCGTTGAGCGCGCGTCCGGGCATTTCGAGACGATGATTGGCGACTTCGAGTCCACCAACGGCAAGCTTGCCGACATCGCCGAACATATCCTGCAGTTCGCGGAGAGCAACAACGGCATCAATGATCGTGTGACGCAGATCTACGCCGACAGCCAGTCTATTGATCAGCGCATGCAACACTCCGCCACGGCAACCCGGGACCTGTCAGGCGTCGCGGAGCGAGTGCAAACCATGCTCGGCAAGTTTGTGCTGGGGCATGGCGCCCTGGATGCGGCGATTACCCGCGCCAGTCAGTGCCGTGATCTGCTGCAGGAGCGCCTTGCCGAGCTGCACCGTGGCGGGCTGAATCTGTTTGATCAGAATTACAAGCTGATCCCCGGCACTGATCCCAAACAGTACATGACGAGCTATACCGAGCGCTTCGCCCAGGCCTGCCAGGAGGAATGCGACAAGCTGACCAAGGGTACAAAAGGCGGCAAGGTTTCGTTCATTGTCGACACCAAGGGTTACTGCCCGGTGAATAACAGCTGGGTATCGAAGCAGCCAACGGGTGATCGCGCCATTGACTTGCCTGTGTGCCGCAACAAGCGCATGTTCGCGGACCCGATCGGCCTGCGTGCAGCGGGCAACACCCAGCGTTTCCTGCTGCAGACGTACCTGCGCGATACCGGGGAGATCATGACCGAGATTGATGTTCCGCTCTTCTTTGACGGACGTCATTGGGGCAACTTGCGGATGGGGTTTGATGCGGCGGTGTTGCTGGCGGAGTGATTGAGGGCATGCTGGCTGAATCCATATTGCCTGCAAGCTTGATCTTGTAGGAGCTGCAAGGCTGCGATCGCGGTGTATCAGGAGAAATGCTTCGCAGCCTTCTGCAGCTCCTACAGGAAATGCATTTCAAATTGGCAGAGGCTCATTGCCCAGCGTGAATGCTAAAACCTGACGAATGAGAACAATTCCGTTACCCTGTGCGCACTTTTTTACGGCGGATATGTCGTGCTGCCTGCGGCTGATTCGTCCTCACCTCTCGGTATGGGTAATTCAATGCGCCTGTTCAAACATCTCGCGGCCGGTGTCAGCCTGCTGCTAGCCGGTCAAACCCTGGCCTTCGCAACCACCTATCCAGTCACCGTAACCGACCTCGCCAACCGTCAGGTCGACATCCCTGCCGAACCCAAACGCATTGTGCTACAGGATGGCCGTGATCTGTTCACCCTGGCCCTGCTCGACCGCGCCGATCCGTTCCAGCGCATCGTTGCCTGGAACAACATCGTCAAGCGCTCCGACCCCAACACCTGGAAGGTCTTCGAAAGCCAATGGCCAAAAACCGCCAATCAGGCCACCGACATGAAGTTCGGTGACGACGGCGATCTCAACCTCGAAGCTGTTGTGGCGGCCCGCCCGGACCTGCTGGTGTTCCAGACCCGCGCACGCGCCTCGCTGGAAAATGCCGGTGTGGCACAGAAACTGGCCGCTCTGAAGATCCCGGTACTGTTCGTCGACAGCGATCTGGACCCAGTGGTCAACAGCCAGAAAACCGTGACCCTGCTTGGTCAGGTGTTGAACCGCGAAGAAGAAGCCAAAGCCTACATCGACTTCTACAAATCCCGACTGGCCAAAGTCGAAGCCATCACCCAGGAGCACAACAAGAAGCCGCTGGTGTTCGTGGAAGCCAAAGCTGGCCAGGGCGGCGCATCGGCATGCTGCTTTACGCACGGCGACGTCTACTGGGGCAAGCTGGTACAGGCCGCAGGTGGTGTGAACCTCGGCTCGCAACTGCTGCCGGGCGCCACAGGTGACGTAACCCTGGAAACCGTATTGGGCAAACAGCCTGATGTGTATGTCATGACCGGCACCCAGTTCCCGGGCAACACCTCGGTGTCGCCACCCTTCGGTTTCGGTGAAAGCGTCAAACTCGACGCGATCGAGCGCCAATTGAAACTGCTGGAGCAACGCCCTGGTTTCGCCCAGCTCAAGGCCAGCCAGAACGGTCGGGTTTATGGTGTCTACCACCAGTTCTACGCCAGCAGCTGGAACATCCTGGCGGTAGAAAACCTCAATCAGGCGTTCTATCCGGACAGTGCCAAACAGCTCGACGCCGCTGCCAGCCTCAAAGCGCTGTTCGGGCTGACCGGTATCAAGGCAGTCCCTGCGATTCTGTACGCGCCTGCGCCTGCCAACCGGTAAATGACCCGCACTCATGACGACCTCTATCGGTAACGCTTCATCTGACGCCAGCAGCTATCAGACCCGCTACACCCATACCGTGTGGAAACGCACGGTATTGCTGATCAGCCTGTTGGTGATTGCTGTGGTGGCTTTTATTGCCGACCTGATCGTCGGTTCCGGAACGCTGACGTTCGGCCAGGCCATGAGCGGGTTGCTGCAGCCCGACAGTGTCGATGCCAGCACCCGCGTCATCCTTTGGGAACTGCGCATGCCCATGACGCTCATGGCAGTGCTCGCGGGCACCTGCCTGGCTCTGGCAGGGCTGATGATGCAGACGGTACTCGATAACCCGCTGGCCGAGCCCTTTACCCTGGGTATCTCATCGGCAGCGGGATTCGGCGCCTCACTGGCGCTGGCCTTCAACTTTTCGCTGGGCAACGCATTGCCGGGGTTTGGTGCCGACTTGCTGGTTACGGGCAATGCCTTTCTGTTTTCGTTGCTGACAGTGGGCATCATCCTGCTGCTGACCCGTGGTCACGTTGGCTTGCAAGCCATCACCCTGCTGGGTATCGCGGTGCACTTCGTGTTCAGCTCGTTGCTGGGTCTGGTGCAGTACGTGGCGAGCGTCGATCAGTTGCAAAGCATTGTGTTCTGGCTCATGGGTTCGCTGCTGCATGCGACGTGGAACAAGGTCACGCTGTGCGCCATCATCGCGCTGATCGCCATTCCCGTGGTGCTCGTTCAGGCGTGGGCATTGACGGCGCTGCGCAGCTTTGGCGAACAGGCTGTGGTGTTCGGCATACCGGTACGGCGTATTCGCACCGTGATGCTGATGCTGGCAGCGTTGCTGGCCGGCGCCGTGACCTCAGTGGTGGGTATCATCGGTTTTGTCGGTCTCGTGGCGCCGCACGTGGCGCGCCTGCTGGTCGGTGAAGACCAGCGTTTTACCATTGGCGTGACCATCGCCTGCGGGATCATCTTCGTCACCCTCGCCTCGCTGGCCAGCAAGCTGATCGTGCCGGGCGCGGTACTGCCCATCGGCATGGTTACCTCGCTGATTGGCTTGCCGTTCTTCATTATTCTTATCCTGCGTGACCGGAGACTGACATCCCGATGAGCTTCGCCACTGCTGACTACCGCGTCACCATTCACGGCAGGACCATTCTCGACGGGCTGGCCGTACAAGCCGAAGCCGGCCGCACACTGGCGCTACTGGGTGCCAACGGCGCAGGCAAGTCGACGTTCATGAAGGGCTTGTGCGGGCTGACCAAGGCGCACGGCTCGGCAACCATCGACGGCATCGATCTGCTGGGTTCATCGCCTGCGGTACGCGCCCAACTGATCGGCTATGTCGCCCAGGACCTGGCGCATCTGGATGTACGCCTGTCTACCTACGAACTGCTGCTGCTCGCTCAGCACGGCAGCTCACGCGGCTGGGCAACCGGCAAGGATGCCCAGCGCAAAGCCAGCGAGATGCTTGAGCTGCTGGGTTTGCAGCGTTTTGCCGAATGTCAGCCGGGGCAATTGTCCGGCGGTGAGCGGCAGATGATTTCTCTGGCGCTGGCGCTGGTGCGCAGCCCGCGCCTGCTGCTGCTCGATGAACCCACTTCGGCACTGGATCTGGCCAATCAACTGCAGATTCTGGATGCGGTCAGCACCTATACCCGCAAAGAGAACATCGTCACTCTGGCGATTTTCCATGACATGAATCTGGCCAGTCGCTACGCCGACGATACCCTGATGTTGCATCACGGCCATGTGCACTGCAGCGGCCCGACCCGCAGCACCCTGACTCCGGAAAACCTGGCTCATGTGTATGGGGTTGATTGCCGGGCGATCAGTGTTGATGACGGCGCCTTTACGGCGATTTATCCGGTGTCGGTGCTTAAAGCTGCAGGCTGACACCTCTCTGTAGGAGCTGCCGAAGGCTGCGATAGCATTTGTTCTGACACACCGCCATCGCAGCCTTCGGCAGCTCCTACAGGGTCGGCTCCTACCTCTGCACAGCGCACGACATGCCGCACTCCCTGCCTTTTTCGCAATAAAGCACTTTTGCGCAGCGCATTTGTGCCCGCTTCATTTCCCGACATGCCAGTACATTAACTGGACGGTCCCGCAGAGCGACCTGCAACAAAAATCCCCAGCTCGCTTACGAAATCTGCCAACCATCGGGAGTCCTTTACATGACAGTTTCCAGTATCCGTACCTTCAAGCTGGCGAGCCTGGCGATTCTTACCGGCTGCGCCAGCATGGCGTTCGCAGAGGACATCACATTCGTGTCTCAGGGCGGTGCCTATCAGGAAGCCCAGAGCAAAGCGATCCTGGAACCCGCTGCGAAGAAACTCGGCCTGACCCTCAAACAGGACAGCTCACCCAAAGCCTATCCGATCATCAAGACCCAGGTCGAAAGCGGCAAAGTCACCTGGGACGTGGTTGACCTGCCGACTGGCGACTGTGTTCGTGGCCAGCAGGAAGGCCTGTTCGAGAAGCTCGACCTGGCAATGATCCCTAACGCAGCGCAATTGCCTGCGGACCTCAAGGATGACTACAGCGTCGGCTACATCAGCTACTCCACGGTACTCGCCTATCGCACTGACGCATTCAAGGGCGACAAGGCGCCGAAGACCTGGGCGGATTTCTGGGACACAAAGAAATTCCCGGGGCAGCGTTCATTGCGCAACCTGCCGCGCCCTACCCTGGAAATCGCCCTGCTGGCCGACGGTGTCGCGCCCGACAAACTGTACCCATTGGATGTAGAGCGGGCCTTCAGGAAGCTCGAAGAAATCAAACCGCACATTGCCACATGGTGGACATCAGGTGGGCAGTCCGCACAACTGATCAGCGACGGCGAGGTGGACATGATCCAGGCGTGGAATGGCCGCATCACCGCAGTACAGGCTGACGGCGCACCGGTCGCGTTCGACTACAACCAGGGCATACTCGAAACCAACTCGCTCTGCGTACTCAAAGGCTCACCGCACAAGGTTGCGGCCATGAAGTTCGTCAACGAAGCCATTGACGCCAAACTGCAGGCCGCGCTGCCGATGATCATCGATTACGGCCCGCTCAACCCTGAAGCATTCAAGACCGGAACGATCCCGGCAGAACGTGCCGCCAAGCTGCCTTCAGCGCCGGAAAACATCTCCCGCCAGGCCTTGCTGTCAGCCAAATGGTGGGCGTCTGCAGATGGCATCAAGGCTGAAGAGCGCTGGTTGTCGTTTGTGCAGAAGAAATAACGCCGGAACGCTCAACCGGTAGGAGCGAACTTGTTCGCGAGGCGGCTGGCACGACCACCGCGTCAACCCCTCGCCAACAAGTTGCCTCCTGGCTGGTCCGCGGCAGGTCTGAACCACCGCGTCAAACCTGGCACGCGGCAGCGTCTGAGCCACCGTACCAATCCCGTGCCAGAAGCCTCGACGCAGGAGATGCCGCCAGCGCCCTCCATTACGCAATAAAGCACTTCGGCGCAGGTCATTTCAGCGGCTTCATTTGCCCGCATCTGGGTACATTAGAAATTGCACGGTCCCGCAGAGCGACCGGACATGAAACACGCTTGCTTTCAGCATCTGCCCCCACCCTTCGGGAGTCGTTCACATGCCAACACTCAAGCATTGCGCCTTTCAGCGCTTCAGCCAGTGACGGGAGAAAGACATGTCCAATGCTTATCTCGCCAAGTCCCTGCCAGAATCCGATAACGACAACCAACAGCCACCGCTGACCAGCGCCGATGCCCTTGCCCGTGAAGAGCGCAAGGAAAACACCTCGATGATGCTGCTGCTCACCCCCGCGCTGTTGATGGTGGCGGTACTGCTGATTCTGCCGATGTGCTGGCTGGCCTTTCAGTCGGTGCAGACCGAAGAAGGCTTCTCTCTCGCCAACTACTTTCGTATCTTCGAAGAGCGGATTTACTGGGACACGTTCGTGCTGACTTTCAAGATCAGCTTCATCGTGACCGTTCTGTCGATTCTGTTGGGCTTCCCCATCGCCTACGCCGCATCGCGCCTGCACGGCTTCTGGGCAAACCTTATTCTGATCTGCGTGATCATCCCGTTCTGGACCAGCGTGCTGGTGCGCTCCTATGCCTGGCTGGTCCTGCTGCAACGTCGCGGGCTGGTCAACCAGACGCTGATGGACATGGGCATCATCGATCAACCGCTGAACCTGATGCACAACACCACCGGTACGGTCATCGGCACCTTGCACGTGATGTTGCCGTTCATGGTCTTACCGCTGTATTCGGTGATGAAAAAAATCCCGCAAGACTTGATGCAAGCCTCGGAAAGCCTTGGGGCCAAACCGTTTTACACCTTCCGCCGGGTGTTTTTGCCCATGGCCGCACCCGGCATCATGGCCGGTTCGATTCTGGTTTTCGTGATTTGTCTGGGCTTCTTCATCACCCCCGAACTGCTCGGTGGCGGACGCACCATCCTGGTGTCGATGCTGGTACAGCGTAACGTCGAGCTTTACCACGCCTGGGGGGCCGCAAGCGCCGTGGGTCTGGTGCTGCTATTTGTGGTGTTCCTGATTTTCTGGGGTATCAACAAGTTCATCCCGATTGAACGCATCCTGGGAGCGCGCTAAATGAAACTGGTTGCCTATTTGCGTCAGGTCCGTCTCTCCCACCTGCTCTTCACGGTGCTGGTGGCAGCCATTCTGCTGTACCTGATCCTGCCGGTGCTGATCGTGGTGCCGATGTCGTTCTCCGAAGCACGCTTCCTGCAGTTCCCGCCCAAAGAGTGGTCGCTGCGCTGGTACGCGGCGTTTTTCCAGAGCGCCGAATGGATGTCGGCGGCACGCGTCAGTCTGATCACCGCGGCGGTCACTACGCTGGTCAGCCTGCCGATTGGCATGGCCGCGGCCTACGCCATCAACAGCTCCAGCCTGAAGGTGGTGCGCACACTGCAAATCATCCTGCTGCTGCCGATGATGGTGCCGATCATTCTGATCGCAGCCGGCGTGTTTTTCGTCTACGCCCGAGTAGGCCTGATCAGTTCCATGACCGGCCTGATTCTGGCGCACATCATGCTGGCGCTGCCGTACGTGATCATCGCATTGCTGGCTGGCCTGCGTAATTTCGACATGTCGCAGGAGATGGTCGCCCGCAGCCTGGGCATGAATCGCTTCCGCGCATTCATGGCGGTGACCCTGCCGCAGATCAAACCGAGCCTGGTTTCCGCCACGCTGTTCGCTTTTATCACTTCGCTGGATGAAACAGTGGTCGCACTGTTCATTTCCGGGGGTGACAACCAGACCCTGACCAAACGGATGTTCACGGCCCTGCGCGATGAAATCGACCCGACAATTGCGGCGATCAGCTCGATCCTGATTCTGGCTTCGCTGTTGCTGGTGGTGATTGCCGGGCGCAACAAGCCAAGCTGACAACACCATCTTGTAGGAGCTGCCGAAGGCTGCGAAGGCAATTTGTCTCACAGACCGCCTTGCAGCCTTCGGCAGCTCCTACAGGGGATCGGCCAAGAGCAACATCTGCCGCCAGCACCTCGAATTCAGCATCTATCGCCCGTTCCAGTGGCCATCTCGGCATCGGTCGCTGGGCAGACATTTTTACAATGAGTCCACCGTTCGGACCTTCAAGGCACATTGATCATGTTGAAAAATACCCTGCGTGACCCTTCTCTTTTTGTCGAGCGCGCCTACGTCAATGGCGAGTGGATCGATGCCGATGACGGCGCGACGCTGGACGTTACCAATCCCGCCGACGGTAGCGTGATTGCCCGGGTTCCCGCGCTGCAAGCCGCTGAAACCCGCCGCGCCATCGCCGCCGCTGAAGCGCGCTTCGTGACCTGGCGCGAGGTCCCCGCTGCCGAGCGTGCAAAGCTGCTGGAGGCCTGGTTCAAGCTGATCATGGACAATCAGGAAGACCTGGCGCTGATCATGACCGCAGAACAAGGTAAACCGCTGGCGGAGTCCCGAGGCGAAATTGCCTACGGTGCCAGTTTCGTCAAATGGTTTGCCGAAGAGGCACGGCGCATCTACGGCGACACCATTCCTTCGCCGGTGGCTGACCGACGCATCATTGTGCTCAAGCAGCCGATTGGTGTGGTGGCCGCCATTACGCCGTGGAACTTCCCCAACGCGATGATCACCCGCAAATGCGCGCCTGCGCTGGCGGCGGGCTGTCCGGTACTGGTCAAACCTTCGGAAATGACGCCGCTGTCGGCTCTGGCGCTGGCGGTACTGGCGGAGCGCGCCGGTATTCCCGCAGGTGTGTTTAACGTATTGACGGGGCTGCCTGCCGGGGTTGGCGGTGAAATGACCAGTAACCCCGCAGTGCGCAAACTGTCATTCACAGGCTCGACTCGGGTCGGGCAACTGCTGATGAGCCAATGCGCGAGCACGATCAAACGCCTGAGCCTGGAGCTGGGTGGCAATGCCCCTTTCATCGTTTTCGATGATGCCGACCTGGACCTGGCGATCGCCGGCGTCATGCAAAGCAAATTCCGCAACGCCGGGCAAACCTGTGTCTGCGCCAACCGCATTCTGGTTCAGGACGGTATTTATGACCGCTTCGCAGAACGTCTGAGCGCAGCAGTCGCCGAGCTGAAAGTCGGTGACGGCCTGCAAACCGGCGTCACGATTGGTCCGCTGATCAACGCCGCAGCAGTCGACAAAGTGGCCCGTCATATCGGCGATGCGCTGGAAAAAGGCGCAAGCGTGGTGATCGGCGGCGCACCTCAGGGCGACGGTCTGTATGTCCAGCCGACCGTTCTGCGCGACGCCAAGGCCGACATGCTGCTGGCCAGCGAAGAGACCTTTGGCCCTGTTGCGCCCCTGTTCCGTTTCAAGGACGAAGCCGAAGCACTGGCATTGGCCAATGCAACTCCTTATGGGCTCGGCGCCTATTACTTTACCCAGGACATGCGCCGCGCCTGGCGTGTGGGCGAGCGCCTGGAGTTCGGCATGGTCGGTTTGAATACCGGGATCATTTCCATGGAAGTCGCCCCTTTTGGCGGCATGAAGCAGTCAGGTACCGGCCGCGAAGGATCCAAGTACGGCCTCGACGAGTTCCTCGAAGTCAAAGCCTGGCATATCGGCGGCCTGGACTGACGGCCAGCGTTAGCGACAGATACTGCCGGGCAGCAGATCCTGTTTTCCCGGCGGCTCAAAACGGCACGAACACGGCCAGCGCCTGTGTTCAGATGGATGCAGACACTCGCTCTGCACGGGAGGACGCTTCATGAATTTCAACGAAGGTTTTGAATCGGTCAGCGTCAATCAGGTCTGCAAGGATTACGGCAGCCTCAAGGCGTTGAACAATGTGAATCTGAAGGTCGAAGCGGGAGAGTTCATGTCCCTGCTGGGCCCCTCCGGTTCGGGCAAAACTACGTTGCTGAGCATTCTCGGCGGATTCATCAGGGTCAGCTCCGGCAGCATTTTATTTGGCGAGCGCGACGTGACGTTGATGCCGCCGCACAAGCGCGAGATCGGTGTGGTGTTTCAGAACTACGCCCTGTTTCCGCACATGACCGTGGGCGAGAACGTTGCCTTCCCGCTACGTGCCCGAGGTGAAAGCGCGTCAAAAAGCCTGGGGCGAGTCAAGCAGGCGCTGGCAACGGTTGAGCTGACCGGCTACGAAAACCGCTCGATTGCGGCACTCTCGGGTGGTCAGCGCCAGCGGGTAGCACTGGCCCGCGCCATTGTCTTCGAACCCAAGCTGATCCTGATGGACGAACCGCTTTCCGCGCTCGATAAACAACTGCGCGAAACCATGCAGATCGAATTGCGCGCCCTGCACAAACGCCTCGGTGCGACGATGATTTACGTGACCCACGATCAGCGTGAAGCCCTGACCATGAGCGACCGCATTGCGATCATGCGCGGCGGCCAGTTGGTTCAGGTCGATACGCCGCGTCGCTTGCACGATCATCCATCCGATGATTTCGTCGCCAGCTTCATTGGCGAAAGCACGCTGATCCCGTTGCAACGCAGTGAAAGCGGCCTGAACCTGGGCGCGACGGCGCTGCGCACGACCCGTCCAATCCCGCCGTCCGGGGATGTGTTCCTCGCCTTACAGTCGGAAAAACTGTTACTGGACAACGACAGTTCAGGCCCCGAGTGGAATCACCTGCGCGGACGTGTTTCGGACATCGTGTTCCAGGGCGAAAGCCTCAAGGTGTTCGTCGATCTTGAAGGCGGCCCGACCGTGAGCCTGCGTCAGCCCAGCCATCACGAAGGCAACCTGAGCCTTCCGCCCATTGGCTCTCCGCTGCTGATGCGTTTGCACCCGGAAGACACTATTGTGGTGCCGCGGGCTACGAGTTGAGAAATCACCTTCGTCAAGGAACTGTGGGAGCGAATTCATTCGCGAAAGCGGCATTCCAGCAGATAAATGTCTGCCGTATGCACCACCCTCTTCGCGAATGAATTCGCTCCCACAGGGGGTTGAGCTTCACACAGGATCCCCGGCAACACCCCACAGTGAAATATTTCGCAACCTCCCCCTAAAACAGTCGATCACAGCGCTGGCCCGGGCAACTTCAGTGCTTGTGGTTCTGGCCAGTGCTTATCCTGAACACATCACCTGCCACCCCGGCGTTCACGGAGATTGAGATGAATTCTGCACTGACTGAAAACCAACGCCTGCTCGCCCTGCGTGAGCAACACGTCCCGCGCGGCATCATTACGGCTCATCCGGTTGTGGCAGCTCGCGCTGAAGGTGCGCAACTGTGGGACGTAGACGGCAAGCGCTACCTGGACTTCGTCGGCGGCATTGGCGTGCTCAACGTGGGTCACAACCATCCCCGGGTGGTTGAGGCGGTGCGTCGTCAGGTGGGCGAGATTTCACATGCCAGTTTTCAGGTCGTGGCCTACCCCAACTACATCGAGGTCGCTGCCCGCCTTAACAAACTGATTGGCGGCGATGAACACTACAAAAGCGTGCTGTTCACCTCGGGCGCCGAAGCAGTCGAGAACGCGATCAAGATTGCCCGTGGCCATACCAATCGCACTGCGGTGATCTCCTTCCGTGGCGGCTTCCATGGCCGGACGTTGCTGGGTGTGACCCTGACCGGCATGAGCCAGCCCTACAAACAGAACTTCGGGCCTTTTCCGGCCGAGATCTACCACGCCACCTACCCGAACCCGTATCGCGGCATCAGCAGCGATGACGCACTGGCCGAACTGGACGAGCTGTTCGCCACTGATGTAGCACCTGATCGTGTGGCCGCAATCATCATCGAGCCGGTTCAGGGCGACGGCGGTTTCATCGCCGCGTCCAATGAATTCCTGCAGGCCTTGCGAGCGCGCTGCACCCAGCACGGCATTGTGTTGATCCTCGATGAAATCCAGGCTGGCTTCGGGCGTACCGGCACCATGTTCGGCTTTCAGCACGCAGGCATCAAACCTGATCTGGTAACGGTCGCCAAGAGCCTGGCGGGCGGCATGCCTTTGTCTGCGGTCACGGGCCGCGCCGAGATCATGGATGCGCCGACACCCGGCGGCCTGGGCGGCACGTATGGCGGTAACGCGGTGGCGTGTGCTGCGGCACTGGCGGTGCTGGATCTGTTCGAAGAGCAGGATCTGCTGAGCCAGGGCGAGAAACTGGCAGCACAGTTACGCGAAGGCCTGTTGGCCCTGCAAGCCCGCTACCCGCGCATTGGTGATGTACGCGGTCTGGGCTTCATGCAAGCCATCGAAATGGTTGCCGCCGACAGCAAGCAGAGTCCGGATGCCGCGCTGGCGCAGAAAGTCATCGACGAAGCCCGCAACGCTGGGTTGTTGGTGATCAAGTGCGGCGTGCACCGCAACGTGGTGCGCTTCCTCGCCCCCCTCGTGACGACACCTGAACAAGTGGCAGAAGCCTTGCAGATGCTCGACACCGCACTGGCTGCCGCCTGCTGAAATGACGCGGTACGCAACCTGGCCCGGCCTGCCCTTGCAGCGCCGGGACCCGGACCAGAGCCGGGCTGAACCATGACGGAACCGACAGCTGTAACTCAGGAGCGAATCATGAAAGTCACCCAGTACAAGGCATTTGGTTTTTCCTTTGGGACACTGGTTGATCGAGAACGGGGCATCCTGGAAGGACTTCGACCGCTGGCGGTGCAGAGCACCCACACCCCGAGTGACGAGCAACTGCTACAGGCCTATCGACACGCAGCCCAAGAGCTGATCACCAGTACCTCAGGCGTCAGCCCAAGGGCTTTCCACGGTCAGTTGTACCAACGTCTGGCTCACCAATTGCATACCATTCCTGACTGGGATCAGAGTGTTGCTTTCAGTAGCTCTTCTGACCACTGGCCCATATTTGAAGATGTTCCGGGTGCTTTGCAGTACCTGAGCAAGTTCTACCGTTTGATACTGATTGCCCCACCACACGGTATCGATGTGAGCTCGCTGACCAGCCGACTGCCGGTGACGTTCGATGCGGTTATCGAACCCAGCAGCAACGACTGGCACATGAGTCTGGATGCCGCGTTACTCCAGCTGGAGCTGGAGCGATCAGAACTGTTACCGGTGCGCAGTACGGAAACGGATGATCCCTGGAATGAGCGGGTGGATTTTCCGGTATGTACATTGCAACGGGGTCATAGCCAGCCGTGGAATCATTCACCGCAGGCTCTGGACGGCAAGCGCTGTGAATACGCCAGCCTGGCAGACCTCGTTCATGCGCATCAAAAAGCGCTGCATGCCTGAGGCGTGACAGCCAGGATTTTGAAATTGCGAGGACTGAACCATGGACGCAGCAACCAAGCTCGATCGTATCGACATCAACATCCTGGTCCAACTGCAGAAAGACGGGCGAATGACGAACGTCAGCCTCGCCGAAGCCGTCGGCCTGTCTCCCAGTCCTTGCTTGCAGCGGGTCAAGCGTCTTGAGTCGGCAGGCTACATCAGCGGCTACGAAGCGCACGTCAACCTGGCCAAGTTTGCCAATTCTGTCACCGTCTTCACCGAAGTCACCCTCTCGGACCACAAGCGCGGCGACTTCGTGAAGTTCGAATCCAGCATCCGCAACATCGATGAAGTGCTCGAATGCCATTTGATCAGCGGCGGCTACGACTATCTGGTGCGCTTCCTGTGCAGCAGCATCCAGCATTATCAGGAGCTGATGGAGTCGATCCTGGACAAGAATATCGGCATCGAAAAATACTTCAGCTACATCGTGATCAAGTCACCGGTAGTGAAAAGCACCGTGCCGTTGCGCAGCTTGGTCAGGGCGGTTTGACAACACTGGATCTGTAACAACACTGGATCTGTAGGAGCAGATCCTTTCTGCGGCCATTCACCGGCCAATAACGTCCAGAAACTGCTGCCATCCCGCCGCCAGGCGAACACCGGGCGCACGGAAGGCATGCAGGGGAATGGGGTTGAATTTGTCACCGCTGAGCAAGCCCAGCTCGACCTTCTCACCTGCGGTCATCTTCGCCAACTGAGTGCCCATCCAGGTTGACATGGCGACACCACCACCGTTGTAGCCGATGGCGTAAAAACTGCGCTCATCCAGCTGTCCGGCATGGGGCAGATAATCCAGCGTCATGGCAACCAGACCGGACCAGCGGAACTCGACCTTGCAGTCCCGCAGAACGGGAAAGACCTCGCCCATGCTGCGTTGCAGGGTCCGGAAAGCACTCTGCGAATCGTTCTTGCCGAACGCCCCGCGCCCGCCAAAGATCAACCTGTCACCGACTACCCGAAACCAGCGCAACATGCGTTTGGTGTCACCACACACCTGCCCGCCGGGCATGATCTGCGCGAGCACATCAGGCGATAACGGCTCGGTGGCAATGATTGCGCTGCGAAACGGAATAAGACGTCGATGCAAGGTATCGGTGACGTGCGTCTGATCGGAATACCCGTTGGTGGCATAGATAATCTGACGGGCACTGACCCGACCTTGAGGCGTTTGCACAATCACACGACCGGCCTCATGACGCACGTTTTCGGCCGGGCTATTGATAAACAACCTGACACCCCGCTCCGTCAGACTTTGCGCAATGCCACGTGCGTAATTCATGGGATGAATCCCGCCTGCCTTTGGTGTCAGCAGACCACCGGCAAAGAGCGTGGAACCGGTCATTTCCTGCACCTGTGCGGCGCTGATCATGACCGAGGACGCGCCACCGGTTTCGCGCTTGATCCAGTTCGCAGTGGATTCCAGCCCGCTGAGGGCGTGAACATTATGTGCAGCAGCGATATGCCCACCCATGTTGAGCTGAGCGCCAGTCAGCCCGAGGGTGTCGACCATCTCGATCAGGCTGTCTACCGCCGCATAACCCGTGCGATACATCTGTAACGCAATGTCGCGCCCAAAGCGCTCCATAAGGGTCGGGAAACCTACCCGGAATTTAGGCGAGACGACACCGCCATTACGCCCGCTGGCGCCCCAGGCCAGGGTGTTGGCCTCGACAATCAACGGCTCGCGACCGCTCAGGGCGATATGGTGTGCCGCCGACAGACCGGTATAGCCTGCACCGATGATCACCACATCACACTGACGGTCGCCTTCAAGGGATTGCAGGGCGGGACAAGGTTGGGCGGTTGCCGCCCACAAGCTCTGTACAGTCATGACCAGCATCCGGCTAAAAAGAGAGACGACGCCCGCGCAGAAGCCTGGGCGTCCAGGTCATCAACCCAGTTCTTTCTCGACTGCGTCGGCCAGTTGCGCCAGCGAAGTGAAGTGATAATGCGGTTCTACTCGTTCGGACTCCAGCGTGCCGCCGGTGCCCTTCTGTGCGAAGCGACGCTCGATCCAGCAGGTCTGATACCCCAGACGCATTGCTACGCCGATATCGTGGTACTGGCTTTGCGCGACATGCAGGATGTTTTCAAACAGGATGCCCTGAGTTGCCAGAACACCACGGGTGTAGGCAAAAAACTGCGGGTCGGGTTTTTCGAAGCGAACATCGTCCACGGTTACGCGAACATCAAACGGCTCATCCAGAGTCTTGGCCATGAAATCCAGTGCCCAGATCCGCGAGTTGGTGGTAGCCACCAACTTGAAATGCTTGCGCAGGCGTTTCAGTGCCTCAACCGAATCCGGGAACGCCGGGAAGTTCTTCACCGCCAGGCTGAGGCCTTTGGCGTAGTCATCGTTATCCGGCAGATTCAGCTTCGAAGCGATGACGTGGTAGCAGCGTTCGAGGTCATCCGGCCACCACCCCGAATCAGTCGAGGCACGCGCTTCGCGATACGCCTTGAGAATGTCGTCGTCACTGTGGTTTTTACCCGCTTCGCCCGCGACTTCACGCACATGAGCAAGAATGCCGGCTTCAAAATCAATGAGGGTGCCGACGACATCGAACGTCAGGGCTTTGAACTGCTTGAATGACATAAGGCGCTCCGCAAGATTATTCATGAGGGGAAAGCTGTCTGGCCAGAGGTATTATCTGCCCTGACTTCTCGTGAAATATTCCGTTTTGAGCGCGCCTCGAAGCATAACCTACGGTTTTTTCAGGATGCGCGGCACACCTTGAATAAGACCCTTGATCAGAGCAGCTTTTCCAGGCCTAAATCCGGGTAAAGCTCGTGCACTTGAGCGATATCGGAACGCATCTCTTCGATGATCCAGTCGCGGATATTTTCCACCACCGGACGCACCGGACGATTCGCCGGAGTGACCAGACAACAGCGCCGATTCGAGATACGGATCTGTTCGGTGGCGGGCACCAACTCACCTTTTACCAGGCTGTTCGAGACCACCGTCAACCAGCCCAGCGCCATCCCCTGCCCCAACAAGGCAGCCTGCACGACCACCGCATAGTCAGAGAATATCAAGGCATTTTCCGTGCGCCCTGACGAACCGAATTCCAGCGTCCAGTCGCGATCCTGATTGTCCATGCAGATCAGCGTGGGGGACTGCTTTTTAGCCTCATCACGCAGCACTTGCTTGAGGTAAAGCGGGTTGCAGACAGGTAAGGTTATTTCAGGTAGAACCAGTGTATCCGTGGCTTTCAGGCTGCCTGCATCGATGTAACGCATGCCCAGATCCACGTCCACCAACGGGCCGCCAATCCGCCCGGACATCAACTGAAAACGCATGTCCACACTGGGAAAGCGTTGACTGAAACGGCTCATGCGCGGCATCAACCAATGGGTGGTAAATGCGGTTGAAACGGACAGTGTCACCGTTTCTATGCCAGTGGCACGGGATTCAATTTCGCTGATCGCCGACTCGATAGTGCTGAAGCCTTCCTGCACCCTGCGGTACAAAATGCTGCCGCTTTCGGTCAGTCTCGCGCCACCGCGAGTGCGTTCGAAAAGCTGTACGCCGAGATGCTCTTCGAGTCGGGACAACATGCGGCTGACCGCTGGCTGGCTGACGCACAACTCATCCGCCGCCCGTGTAAAGCTGCCACACCGCGCAGCCGCCTCGAAGACGAATAGAGAACTGGAACTGGGGAGCTTTCGACGAAGATTAGACATGACCTGAGCTTATGCCTGAAACAACTATTAGTAAATTGCCGGATGCGTAAACAGGTGCTTATTCTTGCGAGCGACCGGGTGCAGTTTTCAGAAGCCGTGAACCCGCTGCTCGCCCCCTTTATCGCTCGCCTTGATGAGACCGTGCCAGATGATCGAAAACACCCTGAAGTTTTATATCGATGGCCGCTGGGTCAGCCCGGCGAGCGACCTCCAGTTGCCGGTGATCAATCCGTCGACTGAACAGTCGTTCAGCCAGATTGCCATGGGTAATCAGGCCGATGTGGAGGCTGCCGTCACAGCTGCACGGCGTGCATTTCCAGCGTTCGCCAGCACTTCACCGGCCGAGAGAATCACATTGCTCGAACAGGTGCTGGACGTGTTCATGCAGCGTTATGACGAGATTGCCGAGGCGATCATGGCCGAAGTCGGCGCACCCAAAGCCTTGGCTTATGACTGGCAGGCGGGCATCGGCAAACGTCACCTGCAACAGTTACTGCGCACGCTGGACACGTTTGCCTTTCAAAAAACCAACGGCAACACCCTGATCAATCTGGAACCCGTGGGTGTCGTTGCGCTGATCACGCCATGGAACTGGCCGATCAATCAGATCGTGTGCAAGGTCGCACCGGCACTGGCCGCGGGCTGCACCATGGTCCTCAAACCCAGCGAAATTGCACCACTGAATGCACTGCTGTTTGCTGAAGTCATGCACGAAGCGGGCGTCCCGGCCGGGGTGTTCAATCTGATCAATGGCGACGGCCCTACCGTAGGCGCAGCGTTGGCAGCCCATCCCGACGTGGACATGGTGTCATTCACCGGTTCGACCCGCGCGGGCATTGAAGTCGCGCGCCTGGCAGCGCCAACGGTCAAACGCGTGCATCAGGAACTGGGCGGCAAGTCGGCCAACATCCTCCTTGATGATGTGGATCTGGAGAAAGCTGTGACCTCCGGCGTCAACGGCTGCTTTGGCAACAGTGGCCAGTCGTGCAACGCCCCCACCCGCATGCTGGTGCCCGCCACGCTGCATGATCAAGCCGTGCAAATTGCGCGTCGCGCCGCCCTCGCCCATCACGTCGGCGCGCCTACGGATGAGCAATCGACAATGGGGCCAGTGATCAGCGAACGACAGTTTCAGGCCATTCAGCGCATGATCGCGATTGGCATTGAAGAAGGTGCGCAACTGGTCTGTGGCGGTCTGGGCAGGCCTGAAGGTCTGGAACGTGGTTATTACGTGAAACCCACGGTATTCGCCGGGGTAACGCCGGACATGACCATCGCGCGTGAGGAAATCTTCGGCCCGGTGCTGGTGATTCAGGCCTATGACGACGATGAACATGCGGTAGCGCTGGCCAACGACAGCGTGTTTGGTCTGGCCGGCTACGTGCAGTCTTCCAACCTGCAGCGGGCGCGGGGCATAGCCCTGCAACTGCGGGTCGGCGGCGTGTACATCAACCATCCCGACTGGAACCCCGGAGCGCCTTTTGGCGGCTACAAACAATCGGGCAATGGCCGGGAATATGCCGAATGGGGGCTGGAAGCGTTTTTGGAGACCAAGGCGATCGTGGGCTTCCACCGGTAAAACTCGAGTGGGATCGGCTCCAGCCGGGAAGGCTCCACTCCTGACACTGCATATGTGTCTTCTGTACTGGCCTTTTCCCGGCTAAAGCCGGTCCCACGTCGCCCATCAGCTCCATTTCTGTGGGAGCACCTGGGTGCCGCTGTCTCGCGGCAAACATATGACCTGTAGGAGCTGCCGAAGGCTGCGATCGCGGTGTGTCAGGAGAAATGCTTCGCAGCCTTCGGCAGCTCCTACAGAACATGCATTTCAACCCAGTAGCTTGCATATCGTTTGATGAGAGCGAATTCATTCGCAACCGGGCCGGTGCTGCAGACAAACCTGTATCGTCAGACACATCGCCTTCCCGGCTGAAGCAGGTCCAACGTCGCACCTACAAGTGCAATGTTTGCTGCGCGCTTTCAGCCTTGATCAAATCAGCCATGCGTTCGGCGATCATGATCGTCGGCACGTTGGTGTTGGCGCACGGAATCGAAGGCATCAACGAAGCGTCACACACACGCAGCCCGCTGACACCGATCACTCGTCCATCGCTGTCGGTAACGGCCTGCGGGTCATCGACGCGACCCATACGGCAGGTGCCGGAAGGATGCCAGGTACCGCCGAGATTGCGCCGCACGAACTCAGTCAATGCCGCGTCATTGGTAACCAGTTTCTTCAGCGTGATCCCTTGGGTGACCAAGCGGTGAATCAGCCACGCCCGGAGCGGGCCCGCCACATCCAGCAGCAAGCTCAAGGCACCGCGCAGCACGCCATTGAGCACACCTGGCTGCGCAACTTTGGCCACTCGAGGCGAATAGCTGGACGGAAAAACCACGCTGCATTGGGTCTTGAGCGAAGACGCTGACAACGTCGCAGCACCAAACTTCACTGCCTGTTTAAGGCGCTCCAGGTCCCGGGTATCGGAGAGCATGTTGAAGCTCACCTCAGGTTCCTCAGCCGGATCACTGGACCGCAAACGCAGGCGACCTCTGGAAAACGATTTGTTGACCCAGAAGAACATCGTCCCCAGGCGATAGCCCAGTGAATGCCAACCGGAGCGTGACAGAATCGCGCCGTGCATGTCGCACGGCACGGTGTCCGGCAGGCCCGAGGAAAAACGCACGATAGCCTGCTCGTGATGTTCATTGACGAACGCAGTGCGGCCCGCTTTGTTGAGCAAGGCTGAGACCGCAATCGACGGGTGCTCCATGAGATTGCCGCCGACACCTGGACGATCCGCCACGACAAAAATCCCCAGTTGAATCAGCTCATCGGCGGGGCCAATACCGCTGCGCATCAACACCGCAGGGCTGTGGATTGCCCCGGAACAGACAATAACCTCCTTGGCAAAAACATCACTTGTGCTGCCATCGGCATCGACAATCCTTGCCCCCACAGCCCGATGAGACTTGAACAGCACACGGTCGACCAGGCATTCAGTGCGCAGATTCAGATTGCTGCGCTGGCGTACCTCATCGGTGAGATAACACACGGAGGTGGGAATTCGCTCGCCTTCAGGGCTGACGCCAATCGCGCCGACAAACACGCCGGGCTCCCAAGGTCCGTTCTGATCCGGCTTTGTCGCCAGCCCACCCTCGCCCAACACACTCATGACGGCCTTGACGAAGGGTGAAAGAAAAGCCTGAGCTGTGCGACGAATCCTCACTGGCCCCTGATTGCCGTGCAACGGTCCGTCGAAATCGGTATCCGTTTCCAGTTTGCGAAAGTACGGCAGACAGCTGTCCCAGTTCCAGCCGCTGGCGCCGAGTCGCTCCCACTCATCGTAATCGTCGGGAGCACCGCGGTTGGTCATCAGCGCATTGATAGCCGAGCCACCGCCCAACAAACGTGCCTGTTCGTATCGGCGCTCGCTGGAACGCTTGCCCATCAGCGCCGTCAACTGATTCCAGATGTTGCGCGTGTCCAGATAAGCGCGTCCTGGGTAACGGCTGCGAATTTCGGCAGGCATATTGCCCGCCGAGATATCACGCCCCGCCTCAATCAGGCATACGTGCTTGCCAGGGTCTTCGGACAGCCGCGCCGCCAGCACGCAGCCTGCAGAACCGCCGCCAAGAATCAGATAGTCGATCGCCTTCACGAGGTCAGCCTACTGAACAAACTTGAGCCAGCGATCCTTGGCCGCGATACCCGCAGGCGATGACCACCACTCTTCGGACATCAATGCCTGCTTCGCAGCGTTATCCGGCGAACTCGGCAGCTCTTTGGCCCGTTCTGCGCTGAGTTTCCCGGTACTGAACGCCGCTGGATTGCCTGGGCCATAGTCGATGTATAACGGCAGGTTAGCTTGCAGATCCGGCGACAGCGCTTCGTTGACGAACTTGACCGCTGTGGCGTAATTCGGAGCGCCCTTCAGGATGCACAACTGGGTGTTTTGCAGGATGCCGTCGTTATAAGTGAACGCGACGTCAGGATTGTCCTTGCGCACCGCACTGGCGCGGCCGTTCCAGATCATCAGCATGTCGACTTCACCATCATTGAGCAGCTGTGCCGACTGCCCGCCCGAACTCCACCAGACAGCGATATCCGGCTTGATCTGCTCAAGGCGCTTGTAGGCACGGTCGACATCCAGCGGGTACAACTTGTCGCGAGGCACACCGTCCGATAACAGTGCTGCTTCGAGGGTCCCCATCGGGTCATTGCGCAATGAACGAGTGCCCGGAAATTCTTTCACGTTCCAGAAGTCGGCCCAGCTCTGCGGCAGCTTCGTCAATGTTTTGGTGTTATAGCCCAGCACCGACGAATAGAACTCATAGGCGACGGAGTAAGGCGTCCGATAGGCTTCCGGCATCGCCTGAACATTGGGCATTTTGCTCAGGTCGAGTTTCTCGATCAGCCCTTCGTTGCCGCCACGAATGCAGTTGGAAGGCGGTGTATCGATGACGTCCCAGACCGGCTTGCCTGCTGAACCCTGGGCTTTGACCATGGGTAAGGCATCGGGAACGCTATCTTGCTTGATGGTGATGTTCAGGCGTTTGGCTGCCGGGTCGAGGATCGCCTTGGTCTGGGCCTCCTGGTACACCCCGCCTTGGGAAACAAAGGTGATTTCTTCTGCCGAGACTGACATCGCGAACGACACCGACATGCACAACAGGGATAAGACTGAACCCAATGAAACGGTTTTCATGGCAAATCTTCCTGAACGTAGAAATGATCGGCAGCTTCAAAAACCTTTCCTGAACACCCTGTAAAAGCCCTCATGCATGCTCAGGTTTGAATTTTTATAGTGACCGAGCGGGTCGGCTGGACGTTACAAGAGCCCGGGGCAATCCGGCAATGCACGAATAATCATTACTGACATGATCTGCGGTTATGGTAAATCTGTGGGAGCCGAGCTTGCTCGCGATAAGAACACCGCAGCTTCAGGCAAGACCGCATCATCGTTCATCGCGAGCAAGCTCGGCTCCTACAGTCGGCCAAGGTGCGCCATTCACCCTGGATCGGCAAACGGCAGGCGCCGGGCCAGTTCCTGAGCCAGGTATTGGGTGAACAGCGAGATGCGCTGCGGGATATGCCGTCGGTGTTGGTAGACCGCAAAGATATCGCCCCGTGGCGGCTGATAATCCTCCAGCACCGCCTGTAGCCGTCCGCTTTCCAGATGCGCCTGCACATCCCAACGCGAACGCAGGATCAGGCCATGCCCGTCGAGCGCGAGATTCAACGCCACCTCGCCATCGTTACTCGACAGCGTGCCGCTGACTTTATGGGCGTAATCCTGACCCTCCTTGCGAAAGCGCCAGATCGCGTAGTCACTGCCGAACTGACGCAGCAAGATGCAGTTGTGTTCAGCCAGATCAGCCACCCGGTTCAATGGTGGCCTGCCCTCCAGATAATTGGGTGACGCACAGAGGATCCGTGGATTTTCCAGCAGGCGAATGCCGATCAGCCGCGAATCGGGAGGCTCGCCCATGAAGACACCGATATCGAACTGATCATCCAGCAGACTCACCGGCTGACTGGTCAGCTCCAGAGAAATCTCCAGCGCCGGATGCAACCGGGCGAAGCTCGACACAACCGGGGCCAGATGCCGTCGCCCGAAACCCAGTGTGCCGTTGATTCGCAAGCGTCCCTGCAAGGTCGGCTGGCGATTGTTGAGTGCGCTTTCCAGTTCGTCGAGCTGACGCAGGATCGGCCGTCCGCCTTCCAGATAAAGCACACCTTCGGGAGTCAACGATAACCGGCGCGTCGTGCGTTGCAGCAACTGCACGCCAAGGCGCGCTTCCAGCTGGCTCAGGCGCTTGCTTACCGCTGGCAACGACAACCCCAGTTGCCGCGCCACCTCAGTCAGGCTGCCCCGCGTCGCAACCTGCTGGAAGAAGCTCAGGTCATCGATCATGCTCATCGATTGTTTCCTTGAATCTAAGAATGGCTTTCGCAAATGACTAATTATTAAGTCAGAGACACTGCATACACTGAGCTTCGTCCACCATCAACCCTGGAGTCGAAACTCATGAGCAAGCCCCATTACAAAATTGCCGTCATCCCTGGCGATGGCATAGGCAAGGAAGTCATGCCCGAAGGCGTACGCGTGCTGGATGTGGTGGCCGCACAGCATAATCTGGAGTTGCAGTGGGACTGGTTCGACTTTGCCAGTGCCGATTACTATCTAGCCCACGGCAAAATGATGCCCGACAACTGGTTCGAGATTCTTAAAGGCTACGATGCGATTTACTTCGGCGCGGTGGGCTGGCCGGACGTCGTGCCCGATCATATTTCCCTGTGGGATTCACTGCTGCAGTTCCGTCGCGAGTTTGACCAGTATGTGAACCTGCGCCCTTGCCGTTTGATGCCGGGCGTTAAAGCGCCGCTGGCCAATCGCAAACCGGGTGATATCGATTTCTGGGTCGTCCGCGAAAACACTGAGGGTGAGTATTCCAGTGTCGGCGGCAAGATGTTCCCTGGCACCGACCGGGAAATCGTCCTGCAGGAAACCGTCATGACCCGGGTGGGCGTCGACCGTATCCTCAAGTTTGCCTATGAGCTGGCCCAGAGCCGGCCGAAAAAGCACCTGACCTCCGCGACCAAATCCAACGGCATTGCGATCACCATGCCGTATTGGGACGAGCGCGTCGTGGAGATGGGCAAGAAATACCCGGAGGTGAACGTCGACAAGTATCACATCGACATTCTCACGGCGAATTTCGTGCTGCACCCGGACTGGTTCGACGTCGTCGTGGCCAGCAACCTGTTCGGCGATATTCTTTCTGACCTGGGTCCGGCCTGCACGGGCACTATTGGCATCGCCCCTTCGGCCAACATCAACCCTGAACGCAACTTCCCGAGCCTGTTCGAGCCTGTGCATGGCTCAGCTCCGGACATCGCAGGCAAAGGCATTGCCAATCCGATCGGCCAGATCTGGTGCGGGGCGATGATGCTCGAACACCTCGGCCACCCGGAAGCGGGAGCAGCGGTGCTCAATGCCATTGAAACCGTGTTGGCCATGGGGCCGGAAAATGCACCGCTGACGGCTGATATCGGCGGCAAGGGCAATACCGAGGCGCTGGGTAAAGCCATTGCGGCTGCGTGTAGCCGTTAGGTTGAAGCACCGTTGATACGCCGGACCTTCGTCGGTTCTCGGCACCCTGCCGGGAACCGCACTGCCCTCTGGTTTTGTGGATATGCGATCATGCCGACCTGACCCTCTGGCAACTGAAAGCTGCAGTCCATGCTTCTGAATGATCCTGTCACGTTGCTGCTCATCATTATCCCGTTCGGGTTGATGACCACGCTGATGCTCTGCCTGTCATGGTTCGGCGTCGGCGAGCGGCATACACCATTGCTCTGGTGGATAGCAGGCGACCTGCTGCTGGCGGCGTACCGGATCGTCTCCCTTTTGCAACCGGGTGTTGTCAGTGGTGACTACGCCTGGCTTGGCGTACTTAGCCCTGTTGCGGCTTTTCTGCTGAACACCATCCTGCTGCTGTTTGCGATTGGCGCTCACAGCCTGGCCCTGTATCAACTGGCTGAAAGCCCTGGGAGCATCCGGCGCCAGGCCTGTCTTTTCATAGCCCCGCCGCTGGCGTACGGCCTCGGTACCAGCGTGCTGTTGCACACGTCCTGGATCGTGCCCTGGTTTCTGTTTCTGGTTTTTATCACCATCGGCATTCAGATGACCGTGACACTGCCTCTGAGAAAGCGCTTTCGCGGGGCATGGGGCCTGCTGGCCGGACACGTCGCGCTGTTGGCGTTTCACGGTTACAACACGGTGGCACTGCTGGTTGAGCCGATGCCGCCACTGGCTTTCGATGAACCCGACATGTTTTCGTTGATGGCATTGGCCATGGATTTCATGGTCTCGTTCCTGTTCACCCTGTGCTTTGCGCTGATGCTTCAGGAACAGTTACGTCAGCACATCGTTAACATGAGCATTACCGACATTCTGACCGGAGCGTTGAATCGACGGGGTGTGGTCTCGACGATTTTCGACGAGAACGGCCTGTCACGCTCGCCCCGGCTTTATCCGTTGGCAATCGCCATGATTGACCTGGACCACTTCAAGAAGATCAACGATCACCACGGGCATGCGGCGGGTGATGCCGGTTTGCGCCTGTTCGCCAGTACGGTCTCACGACTCAAGCGCAAGACTGACGTGTTCGCACGCTGGGGCGGTGAAGAGTTTCTACTGGCATTCCCGGGCTCCAGCATCGAGGACGCTCAGCATTTCATGAGCCGTTTGCGCGAAGCGCTTGAGGTCGACACCGGCTTGCCGTTCCCTATCAGATTCAGCGCAGGTCTGGCATATACCCGGGCACTGGACAACCAGAACGACTTTGAAAAAGTGCTGCGCTCGGTAGATAAAGCCTTGTATCGCGCCAAGGTGCACCGGGACCGGGTCGAAGTGGTGGAGCTGGCAGACCTTTGAGTCATGGCGCGCCTCGTAACAGACGATAAAAGAGCGAACGCCTGACGCTGGAGCCGGTCTGCTCCTGTATCACTTTTTCAGGAAGAAACCCTTTATGTCCCCGCAACGCAGCCTCACTCTTCTCGCCCGAAGCGGCTATGCCGCTCGCGGTGTCGTGTATCTGATCATTGGTATCTTCGCCCTGCTTGCCGCCCAAGGGTCGTCACAGCCAAAAGACAGTCACAGTAGCCTCGAAGCCTTGTTGCGCCAGCCCTTTGGCAATGTCATGGTCGCGATTGTGGTGGTCGGCCTGCTGGCCTTTGCTGCATGGCGAGTCCTGCAAGCCACACGTGATGTGGACCACCACGGGACGGAAGTCAAAGGCCTGGTGATCCGCACGGGGTTGCTGGTGGGTGGCGTGACCTATGGCGCACTGGCGTTCTTCGCGCTGGGACTGTTAATCAGCGCACTCAAGAGCTCTGGCGATTCAGGTGGCAAAACCCAGGACCTGCTGGCGTCCATTCTGTCCTGGGACCATTCGAATATCCTTGTGTACCTGGCCGCGCTGATACCGCTCGGCGTGGGTATCACCCATATCATCAAGGGCTGGAAAGCCAGCTTTGAAAAGTACTTCGACGCCGACGAAGACGTCATGCGTTACGTGCGCCCGGTATCGCGCTTTGGCCTGATTGCCCGTGGCGTGGCGTTTATCGAAATTGCTGCATTGCTGGCCATCAGCGGTTCCAGCTACCAGGCCATGCACCCGCCCGGCCTGAAAGATGCGCTCAACGGCCTGCAGGATCTACCCGCAGGCGGCATAGTCCTGATGATCGTGGCCTTGGGTCTGATCGCATTTTCGGTTTACAGCTTTGCCGAAGCCGCGTGGCGCAAGATCAATATGGACGTACCCGATGCGCCGCATGCCATCACCAGGCATTTCAACTGACATAAAAGCCCTGGCTGATTTAGCCCCTAAATAAAACCAATTGCTGGCCCCTCGCCTCCAGCCGAGCTTGGCAAACTTGCTTTCTTTTCAGAAGCTTAGGGGCTGGCATTTATGCGGATTCTTGTATTAACCGTAGCGACGTTTGCGCTGGCCAGCGTTTCCTGGGTGGCCCACGCCAAAGACGTCACCTCAAGCGGCCGTTCGATATGCACATGGGGTTCGGGTATCGCGGCAGGCGCTCAGGAATCGAAACTGGCCGGCATCACCCTTTACGGTGCACGCAAGAAACTTCAGGGCCGCAAGTTCAACCAGCCCTGGATGCGCATGACGGCCATGGGCATTACCGAACAGACCTACAAAAGCGCCTCACGGCTAAAACCTGCGGCCATCAAACAGACTTACTACGAGCAATGCATCAAGCACGAACTGGCGAAACGCTGATCTATCAACCGTGGCACCAACTGCGAACACGGGCCCTGTAGGAGCTGCCGAAGGCTGCGATGGCGGCATGTCAGGTTAAATGCTTCGCAGCCTTCGGCAGCGCCTACAGAAAGCGCGTTTCAATTCGGTGATTTGCATTTTATTTGACAGGAAATCCGCGCCGCGTCTGGACGTCGGGGGCGTTCCCAGGCGGTTTGGGTTAACTTCCAGATTGTCGTTATTTAATAAGACCCCTCTCCCACTAACCGACTAATTACTTGCACCGCGTCAATGCTCTGCTATAGCTAAGACTTCCCGTTTTTCTCTCATAGAGGCAATGGAATGTCAGCCGCGAAGAAAATGAGCGTTAGCCAACTAACAATGTTGACTGCCGTCAACATGTTAGGCTCTGGCATTGTGTTACTCCCCTCCAAACTTGCAGAAGTTGGCGCAATATCGATTCTCTCCTGGCTTGTCACCGCCACTGGTTCTCTGGCCTTGGCCTATGCATTCGCCCGTTGCGGCATGCTCAGTCGAAAGACCGGCGGCATGGGTGGTTACGCTGAATATACTTTCGGCAAAGCGGGTAACTATCTGACCAACTACACCTATGGCCTATCGCTACTTATTGCTAATGTGGCGATCAGTATCACCGCTGTTGGCTACATCCAGGTGCTGTTCAATGTGCAACTTGATTCGATGCAAGTCGGGCTGGCAACTATTGCCTTGTTATGGATCACCACCTTTGCCAATTTTGGCGGCGCCAGCATCACCGGCAAGATAGGCGCCGTGACTGTCTGGGGAGTTATTGCACCCGTTGTATTGGTATCGACTATTGGCTGGTTCTGGTTCGACAGCAGTATCTACGCCGCGGGCTGGAACCCTCACGACAAAGGATGGTTTGAAGCCGCGGGTGCCTCAGTGGCGATTACCCTTTGGGCATTTCTGGGTTTGGAGTCGGCCTGCGCCAACACCGACGCAGTGGAAAATCCGGAAAAAAACGTCCCGATTGCGGTCCTGGGCGGTACGTTGGGGGCCGCTGTGATCTATATCGTCTCCACCAACGTGATCGCCGGTATTGTCGATAACCCGGAACTGGCGGCCTCTACCGCGCCATTCGGTCTAGTATTCGCCAAGATGTTCAACCCCATGATTGGCAGCATTGTCATGGGCCTGATGGTGCTGGCCTGCATTGGCTCCTTGCTGGGTTGGCAATTCACCATCGCCCAAGTATTCAAAAGCTCGGCAGACACCGGCTACTTCATCCCCATTTTTTCCAAGGCCAACAAGGCTGGCACCCCGATTATCGGCATGCTGATATTACTGGCGGCGCAGACGGCACTCGGTTTCCTGACGATAAGCCCGGACCTGAGTAAACAGTTCGACACGCTGGTCAATCTGGCAGTGGTGACCAATCTGGTGCCGTACATCCTCTCGATGGCGGCATTGCTGACGATGCAGAAAGTCTCCAACGTGCCGCCCAACACAGCGCTGATCACCAACATCGTGGCAACCATTGCGGCCGCTTACAGCTACCTGGCGTTGTACAGCTCCGGCGCGCAAGCACTGATGCTCGGCGGCGTGGCCACCATCTTCGGTTACACCTTGTTCGGCTTCGTCAACAATCGGTTGATTCGTCTGGAAGCGATCAACAACAGCGTGCCGGTACAGACCGTGAGCGCTCAGCACCTCAACGCAGAACCCATCCCTGTGAACAGCCTGAATTCCACGCCATTGGAGGCAAGACCATGACCGAATACCGCCATCTGCTCGGCATGCTTGCGCTGTTGGTCAGCAGCGCACCCGACAAACGCACGGTGTTTGGCCGTGCCTTGAATCAACTGCTCAGTGACGTCGAGGAGCGCTCGATCAGCGTGCTGGTTTCCGAGAGTCTGGCCGATGCCAACTCGATTCTGCGCTCTGACCCGGCTGTTCAATGTGTATTGCTCAGTTGGGAAATGGACAAAAGCGACAACCATGAAGAATGCATCAAACTGCTGACCAATCTGCGCGAACGCAACACGCGGGTCCCGGTGTTTCTGATCAGCGATCGCAGCACCGCTTCGAATATTCCGCTGGTGGTGATGCAGCATGCCGACGATTTCATCTGGTTGCCTGAAGACACCAGTCGCTTTCTCAGCGGGCGGATCCTCGCCGCCATCGAACGATATCGCCAGGCGGTATTGCCACCGATGTTCGGCGCCCTGCTGAAGTTTGCCCGCAGCTATGAATATTCGTGGCACACCCCGGGCCATGCGGGCGGCACCGCCTTTCTGAAGAGTACTGCGGGCCGCGCCTTTTATGAGTTTTTCGGGGAAAACCTGCTGCGCTCCGACCTGTCGATTTCAGTCGGCGAGCTGGGTTCGCTGCTCGACCACAGCGGCCCCATCGGTCAGGG
This sequence comes from Pseudomonas viridiflava, assembly GCF_900602065.1. Classification (GTDB taxonomy): domain Bacteria; phylum Pseudomonadota; class Gammaproteobacteria; order Pseudomonadales; family Pseudomonadaceae; genus Aquipseudomonas. The sequence goes on from NZ_UWFN01000248.1 coordinate 37,213, forward strand.
CGAGCGTTACGCGGCGAAGGTCTTTGGCGCCCATCGCACCTATTACGTGACCAACGGCTCATCGACCTCCAACCGGGTCATCCTCATGGCCAGCGTGACCCGTGACCAGATTGCCCTGTGCGACCGCAATTGTCACAAGTCCGCCGAGCATGCGATGACCTTGTCTGGCGCGATTCCAACCTATCTGGTGCCAACCCGCAATCGCTACGGGATCATTGGCCCGATCCTGCCGCAGACCCTGAGTCGTGAGGGCGTGCAGGCAGCAATCGCCAATAACCCGCTGGTCCGCGAAGGCATCGACCCGACGCCGATCCACGCCATCGTCACCAACTCGACTTACGACGGCCTGACGTACAACGTGACCCGGGTTGAGGAATTGCTGGGGCAAAGTGTCGACCGCCTGCACTTCGATGAAGCCTGGTACGGCTACGCGCGCTTCAACCCACTGTACCGTGACCGCTTCGCCATGCACGGTAGCCCTGACGATCATGATGAATCGAGGCCGACGGTATTTGCGACGCAGTCCACGCACAAACTGCTGGCAGCACTCTCGCAAGCCTCAATGATCCATGTGCGCAACGGACGCAATCCGATACCTCATGGGCGCTTCAATGAGTCATTCATGATGCACGCCTCGACGTCGCCCAATTACGCGATCATGGCCTCCTGCGACGTCAGCTCGGCCATGATGGAAGCGCCCAGCGGCGAGATCCTGACCACTGAATCCATCGAGGAGGCAATCGCTTTCCGCCAGGTCATTTCGAGGATGAAAAGCGAGATGCTCAAGGAGGATGACTGGTTCTTCTCGTGCTGGCAGCCACCTAGCGTTCGCGTGAAGGGTACCGCCGTACCGTTTCACCAGGTCGACCCGGTCGTACTCAAGAGCGATCCTGATTGCTGGGTGTTGCACCCTGACGAAGTCTGGCATGGCTTTGGCGACATCGAGGATGGCTACTGCATGCTCGACCCGATCAAGGTCTCGGTACTCAGCCCGGGCATGGGCGACGATGGCCAGTTACTCGAATTCGGCATACCGGCCTGCGTGCTGAGTGCGTACCTGGGCCGCCAGGGCATCGTGGTGGAAAAAACCACCGACTTCACCATCCTGTTCCTGTTCTCCATTGGCATCACCAAAGGTAAATGGGGAACGCTGGTCAATGCGCTGCTGGATTTCAAACGCGACTACGACAGCAATCTCGAACTGGAACTGTGCCTGCCCGATTTGCTGGCGGCCAACCAGCAACGCTACACCGGCATGGGCCTCAGAGATCTGGCCGAAGAAATCTTCGCCGCCATGAAGAAACATCGCACCACCGCAACCATGGCGCAGGCCTTCGGCATGTTGCCACAAGCGGAATTCAGCCCGGTGCAGGCGTACGAGAAACTGGTCAAGAACCAGGTTGAACTGGTGACCCTGGAGCAGGCTGCGGGGCGTGTCGTGGCGACCGGCATCGTGCCCTATCCACCAGGTATTCCCCTGCTGATGCCCGGCGAAAACGCAGGGCCTGCCGATGGGCCATTGTTGGCCTACCTGAAAGCGCTGGAGAGTTTTGATACGTCCTTTCCGGGCTTCACCCATGACACCCACGGCATCGAAAGTGACGCGGGGGTTTACCGGTTGCTGGTGTTGAAGTGATGAGGGGTTGAACGGGGGGCTGTCGAACAGCAGTCAATCCGTCCAATTTGGAATGCATTGCCTGTAGGAGCTGCCGAAGGCTGCGATGGCGTTGTGTCAGGACGCTTGCTTCGCAGCCTTCGGCAGCTCTCATCAAACAAAACATAACCCACTGGATAAACAGGCGTTGCGTAGGACTGTCCGGTCCTACGGGTCGCTGTTTGCTGCGCGAAGGCGCAGCAGCTTCTATCCCGTCAAGCGAAGGTCGCGCCGCGGGTGTTCACGAACAATGAGTAGATCGAGTGGCTGCCAGCCATGAACAGTCGATTGCCTTCACGACCGCCAAAGCACAGATTCGGGCAACGCTCGGGCAGGGAGATATGCCCGATGGCTTTGCCATCCGGGTTGAATACACGCACACCATCGAGTTTTTCCGGATCTGCTTTCGGGTCACTGTTGCTGCCCCAGCCACACCACAGATTGCCGCTCTCATCGCACTTGATACCGTCGATGCCGGCGAACTCCAGACCTTCGATGTGCTTGCGACGCAGGCCCAGTGTGCCGTCCTCATTCACGGCAATTGCCCAGATGATGCGATTGGGCTTGGCCCGCCCCTCAACGACATAAAGGATTTTTTCATCTGGCGAAAAACACAGGCCGTTCGGACCTGCCAGATCGTCAATCACCCGAGTGACCTTGCCGTTAGCGCCGTCGATGCGATACACCGCGTGAGGCAGTTCCGGGGTGACTTTGTGGCCTTCATAGTTATTGCCGGTCTGGAATGGCGGATCGGTGAACCAGACCGACCCGTCACGTTTGCAGACGATATCGTTAGGCGAATTGAACGGCTTGCCCTCGTAGTTATCGGCCAGCACGGTGATGCTGCCGTTGTACTCGGTGCGAGTGACGCGGCGGCCTTCTTTAGAGGTCGTCGAACCCTCGCAGACCAACAGGCGGCCCTGGCGATCACGGCACATGCCATTGGAGAAATTGGCGTTATCGCGATAAACCGACAAGCCTCCGGTCACTTCGTCCCAGCGCATGATGCGATTGTTGGGGATGTCGCTGACCAGCAGGTAGCGGCCGTCACCGACCCACACCGGACCTTCTACCCAACGCAAGCCGGTGGCCAGGCGCTCAACGCTGGCATTGAAGATGCGCAACTCCATGAAGCTGTCATCAAGGATATTGACCAGTGGATCCGGATAACGCTGACTCAGTGGCTCCGCGCTCGCCAGACGAGGCAACGCAGCGCTGCCAAGGGCAGCCACACCGGCCGATACCGCCAGTGAAGTTTTGAGGAAGTTTCTACGGCCATGGTCGGCACTTGTATCCCGTTGCGATGAATCCATCGTGCATCTCCGTTGTTTTATTGTTGGACGGGACGCTCGTTGTACCTCGGCTTAAGTCATCGTACAAGTTTTAAGAACAAGGGTTTGCAGGATAAACATAGTCCAGCGAACCCTTGATGGCGGGACGCAGACCAGGCGAATCAGTATGGGCTGGCGGTTGGGCGAACAATCAACTCACTAACGTCGACGTCGGCGGGCTGCTCAACTGCATAGGCAATTGCCCGGGCGATGGCCAGTGCAGGGATGGCAATCTTGCGAAACTCGCGCATTTCGGCTCGTCCGCCTTCATCGGAAATACTGTCCGCCAACTCCGACTCCGTAACGCCTGGCGAAATCACCGTGACGCGAATGTCTGCGCCCGCCTCCTGACGCAAGCCTTCGGAAATCGCCCGTACAGCAAATTTGGTTGCGCAGTAGACGGCAGCAGTCGGGCTGACGGTGTAGGCACCAATGGACGCAATGTTGATGAATTGCCCGGATTGCTGTTTCTGCATCAGCGGCAACCCCGCCGCAATACCGTGCAGCACGCCACGAATATTGACGTCGATCATCCGGTCCCATTCCGAGACTTTCAACGCATCCAGCCTGGACAACGGCATGACCCCGGCATTGTTGACGATCACATCGACGCGCCCGAACGTGTTAACGGCCTGGTCGACGAAGGCCTGCACGCTGCTCCGGTCGGTGACATCGACTGCCTGATACTGCGCACTGCCGCCTGCGGCCACGATCTCTTTGCACAGTTCTTCGAGCCGCTCGGTACGCCGCGCGCCAAGCACGACACGTGCGCCCTTCTCTGCCAACAGCCTGGCCGTGGCTTCGCCAATACCGCTGCTTGCACCAGTGATAACAACCACTTTGTCTTTGATGTTCGACATGATTTTTGTCCTTGTCCGAGTGATGAGCCGGTGGCTCGATGCACGTTCAGAGTAGGACGATCTGCCAGCGGTGAATTAGTCCGATCCTTCGGAGTGATTGCCTGATTCTGCGGAGGTATTGGTGGAGGCAGGCGATAAAAAACGCGGCCTGGCTTTGAAGCGGTGCTTGCCCGCGATGGACGCACGGCACTGGTTCGATCAGGCCGCGTTATCGTTCATCGCGAGCAAGCTCGGCTCCTACAGACAGCCGCTGTCTGATGGAGCGATTATCAGTTTTTCTCAGGCGTCTTGAGTGATTCCGGAACCTGGGTGGTTGGCACGAAGGTCTTGTCTTCTTCTGCCTTGGCTTCTTTAGACTCGGCCTGTGCTTGCTCCGCCTTGGCATTTTCCTTCGCCGCATCGGCGGCTTTGTCCTGTGCTTTCTCAGCGTGTTGCTGAGCTTCCTGCGCCTTGTCTTCAGATTTCGGATCGCAGGCAGCGAGGCCAAGGGTGGAAGCCAGCATCAGGCTGTAGGCAAGAGTTTTAAGCATGGGGTTGATGTCCCTGATTGAGAATGTATGGGTTCGAACCGCAGGCTAGAGCGTTGGTTCCCTGCTTTCAAACGCAAAAGCGGCGATAGCGACTCATCAGAATGACCAGCCGGCATCGCCGCTTTCAGAGACTTGCTTGTCGCTACAGCCAGCTCAAAGCAGCTTGAGTCGCACCGCTTCCTCAATGGAGCTTTGACTCAGGTGCTTGATGGTGTCATCCAGCGAGGCATTGAACGGGGTCGCAAAAATCAATACCAGCTGGATCCAGGTCGTGATGGTCTCGCTCTTCTCGACCTGCCCCAGTACCTTGCCATCCCGGTCCTTGTAGACGGTCTTCAACGTCAGCGTGTTGTCGAAGGTGGTCGGGATCAGCGTAAAGGTAAAACCGGAAATGAATGCGAGGGGCATGCTGCCCTTCTCATGATTGGTCAGTGTCGCAGACACATAGACATCGGACTGGGTTTTCGTGGCCGTCGCCGAGGCGACAGCACCCGAGGCGGCGTAACTGTCTACGAGGATTTTCTCCCAGCGAGCCGTATCAACACCGCCAGCCCGTGGTCGGTTATTGAGCAGGTATTCGCTGTTGAGTCTCACGTAAACAGAAGGCTTGGCATCAGCGGCAGGGGCTGTGAGTGGCCACTGCTTTACCTGTGCCAGATCGTGATGGGAATAGCTCAGGCATCCTGTCAGCGACAGGCACACGGTCACCAATAACAAAAAGGAACGCAGCATATTATTGCGCTCCCGTTTTCGCGGCAGGCAACTGCGCGCTGGTCTTGTCCAGCAGTCTGCCAATCATGTCACGCAGCTGGAAACGGCCTAGGCTAGGCGCCCAGTATTCGCCGTTATAAATACCCAGATTTTTCTTCTCGTTGACCTTCTCCTCCGAGCGCGCAAGGACTTTGCCATTGCGGTCTTCAACCACCAGTTCGCCAGCAAGGTCGTAGCTGTCGACATAGACAGGGCCATTGACCCAGATCCAGATGGTCAGGGTCAGCAGAGCGCCAGGGATATAGGCCGGGTGCGGCGTGCGCTTGCCTTTGAGGGAGGTCAGGTTGAACTTGAGTTGTACATCCTGCTCGCCCATGCGCGCCGGGAACGCGATGACGCTCTGGTAGTAACCACCCTTTTCCACGTAACGGCTGATCTGTTCGGTCAACTGGCGGCTGATGTTCTGGCGCTGCTCATCTTTGAGGTCTGGCGAACTGATCACCACATCGGCCATTTGCGCCGAACGTGTGGAGGTCACCTTTGCCGGGCTAACCGGATCACCAATCGGACCACTGGGGGTGAACGAAATACAACCGGTCAACGATAGGCTCAAACTCAGAGCCAGCAACATCACTGCACGTTTCACAGACAACATCCTTATCTATTTTTAACGAAGGCTACTGCATCGGCCATTGCTGGCCGATCTGAAGGGCGGCGCAGATTATCAGTTAAGTGCCAACTGCTCTAGCACGCCCCTCGTGCATCAAACGTTGATGCCGCCGGAACGAATGAAAGAGTACCGGTCAATGTCCGTTCTAAGTTGCCAGCCTTGTGTACTCCAGTAATGGGCGGCGGCGTGATTGGTTTTAAGTACATCAAGATGACATTTGAGTATCCCTTGGCTTTCAAGGGTTGAAAGACACCGCTCTACCAATGCATTGGCAATGCCCTGCCGACGATAGTTTTCCAGTACCAACAAATGCTGCAGGTAGCCCCTTCGCCCATCATGACCACACATGACGCAGCCAACGATGGTGGAATCCATTTCGGCGACGAAACTCATGCCGGGATTGCGTTGCAAATACCTTGAAGTCGATTCGCGAGAGTCAGCGTCTCTGACCGAAACGCCGGGAGTGTTTTTCATCAGGGTAATGACCGCGTCGTAATCGTCCAGGGTCATGATGCGAAGGGTGAACATGGGGAGTGCCTGAAATCATTGATGATGAGTTCGGCAGGCTACCAGAAGCGTTAGAGCTTAAGACGTTTGAAGCACTGCCGGATTAATCCGGCAGTGCTTCATGTTCCAGCCTCGGTTAGAACGTAACGCTCGCAGTCAGGCGCGCTGTGCGCGATGCACCAACGTTGATCTGCAAGTCGCTGCTACCCGTGCCAGACGGGTAATACTCTTTATCGAACAGGTTATCGACGTTCAACTGCAAGCGGGTTTTATAGTCCTTGGTGGGGAGGTCCCAGCGTAGAAACGCGTCGGCTACGGTATAGCTTTCCATCCAGAAACTGTTTGCGTTATCGCCTGGACGCTCACCGACATAACGCGCGCCGCCACCGACGTGCCATTGTCCGGTCTGCTCAGGAAAGGTCAGGTGGTGAGTCAGATACAGGCTGGCAGTGTGCATCGGCGCATTGCTCAGACGCTTGCCTTCATTCGCCGGATCGTCGAGTACTTCAGTGTGCGTATAGGCATAGGTGCCGATCATGTCCCAACGTTCGGCCAGCCTGCCTGTAACGTCGAGCTCCAGACCTCTGGAACCGGCCTTGCCGGTCAGCTGGCTAAAGCTGTCTCCGCCGACTGTAGTAGTAGTTACTATGTTTTTCTTCACGATATCGAATATCGCGACATTCACGTTCAGACTATTCGAAGGACTGTATTTGGCTCCAAGTTCGTAACTGCGGCCCTCTGTCGGATCAAAGGTATTGCCCGACGTATCAGCTGCCGTTTCGTTGGGCACAAATGACCGGCTATAACTTCCGTAAAGCGAAAGTGACTCGGTAGGCTGATAGACGATACCTGCAAACGGGATGAACGCATCGCCGTTGTCGTCGCGATTAACTGTATAAACAGTCCCCGTACCTTGATCGCCATATTGGTCATAGTGCTGCTGACGCCCGCCAAACACTAGAATCCACTGGTCATTCAGATGCCAGTTATCTTTGAAATACAGGGATGTAGACTTGAGCTGGTCACGGGTGTCTGTTTGTACATTGTAGACAGTACTCGGTTCAGCCAGCCCGCCGTATTGCGGGTTGTTGATATTGATCGACCCCGCACCGTTAAGCCCTAGCGCATTTCGATAAGCTTTGCCACGAAGCTTGTCGAGCGTCTCGTTGTCGACGCCTACGAGAATGTCATGGCGCTGACCGAATATCTGCTGCTCCCCAATAAAATCCAGGCTCGCATAGCGCGCTTCGTAATCATAGTGCGCACCATTGGCACGGCGACTCAGCGTGCCGCCCACTAACTCCATCGGCTGGGCAATCGCGAAGCTGTAACGATCATTGTTCCAGCCATAGGTAGCCCGCGTCTTCCAGTCATCGTTGAGCTGATATTCGAACTTCGCAGTGGCAGTTTCACTGATGCCCACGGTTTTGGCCCAGCGCTCGTCCAAACGGTCCTTGTAGCTTGCTGCTGCAGGCTTGCCGTTGGCGAACACGGTACCGCGATCAAACGGGCTGGAGTAATCGTTGTACTCGTAAGCCAGGGTCAGCTTGGCGCGCTCGCCGGTCCAGCTCAAAGAAGGCGCCACCAGCGTGTGCTCGTTGACCCCGTAATTGCGCCAGTAATCCTCATGGCCACGTTCGGCCACCAGACGGTAGGCAAGCCCGGTGTCTTCGATGGGGCCGGTGGTATCGACACTGAACGTCCCGCCACCTTCGCTGTAACCTGAGCCGGTGATGGTCGTGCTGCGGGTGTATTCCGGTTGCTTGCTGACAACGTTAATCAAACCGCCCGGTTCGATTGCGCCGTACAGCAGCGACGCGGGCCCCTTCAAGACCTCCACGTGATCCGTGGTAGCGCCCAGATTGTGGCCTACTACCGAACGGATCCCGTCGCGCAGAATGCTGCCATCGTCGTTGGTACCGAAACCACGCTTGATCAGCGCGTCCTTGGAGTTACCCAGCGTGTTGGACTGCGACACACCGCTGACAAACTTCATTGCATCGTCCAGCGACTTGACCTGGAAATCGTCCAGCGTCTGTTGAGTGACGACGTTGACTGACTGTGCTTCATCCCTGATCGGCACTTCCGACTTGCTGGCTGTACTGCTGGTGGAGCGAACATAAGGGCTGCTTACAGTATCGCCAGAGGCCTGAATATCAGTGGCCGGCAGCTCGGTAACGGCTTCCTCGGCCTGAGACAAAGCCGGTAGCAGCACACAGCCGAAAGCAAGAGAGACGCAATAGGCGCGACGTGTTGGGATGAACACCTGGGAAAATTCCGGAGACGAATAGGAAATATTATTATCTACGAATGATTTCCAAATGTGTACTCCCTTGGTGCTAATACTCGGTGAGCAATTGTCGCAGGCCCCGTCAACACAAACTCCCGGCGGGCCTGGCCTGCCAAGGGAATTGCTCCATAGGCCCTGCCCAATCCCGTAGGACCGGCTTTAGCCGGGAGAGCGGTATTTCTGTCGAAGAAATTTTGGTGACTGTTTTTGCGCACTCCCGGCTGAAGCCGCTCCTACAGACCCATACACAGACAATCGTCATACAACATGAGACTTACAGACGTAAATCCCATATCACTTAATCAACTAATATTATTGAACATATGTGCTGTTCGATAATTTTTTTATCTCCTGAAAGGCCCGAAATCAAAGACTTCAAGCTAATCACGCAACTAACTCGCAGAAATAAAAAACAACCGGCGCAACATTAAGTAACCCTTCAGAACTGGACAGCGCTGCCGATAGAGATATGACAACCTGCTCAACTTTTCAGGATTGAGCGGGCTGACCTCACAACGTCGTTATCTAAAAACAACCTCTGCAGGACGCGCCGATGAGCTGGCTTCACGATGCAAAACTTTCGACCAAACTACTCACCGCTTTTGGGCTTTGCGCCGTTATCACACTGGGGGTGGGCGTATTGGGTGCCCGTGGTGTTTCGCAAATGTCGGACAGCCTGAAACTGGTATTCGCCAATAATCTGGTATCGGTCGCCAACACCGCAGAAGCCAAAACAAAAGCTGTCGGGCAAACGCGCGACATGTTTCGTCTTTACATCGCCACCGTTTCCAATGCACCTCAAAGCGAAAAAGACGAATACCTGGCTTCTATGAAAGCCAACCAACTGGCCAGCGAAAAAGCTTTCGCAACTTACCGAAAAACGCCTCTGGCTGACGATGAACGCGCAGCAGGCGACATGATGGATAAGGATTGGCCGGCTTATCAGGAGGTCGTGCAGAAATACCTGACGCTCATAAAGGCTGGAGATGTAGAGAGCGCACGCACCGTGCTTTTTGGTGACCTGCAGAAAAAATATCGTGTCGTCATGGACGAACTGACGATCATGATCGACTCCAACAACCGTCAGATCGGTGAAGGCGCAGTGGAAGCCGAGGTGATGGAGACGTCCGCCAAAACCGCGCTGTACACCGGCATTACTCTGGCATTCATCGCAGCTCTTGGACTGGGTCTGTTCATCAGCCGCCTGATCAGCCGCCCTATCGCTACCGCTGTGACCAGCGCCCAGCGCATTGCCAACGGCGACCTGACTCAACATATCGTCAGCACCGGTCGCGATGAAGCAGGCCAGTTGCTCGGCGCGCTGAGCGACATGCAGACCAGCCTTAAAACCACGATCCAGCAAATCGCCAGCGCCTCCGACCAACTGGCGTCGGCAGCCGAAGAGCTCACTGCCGTGACCGACAACGGCAGCCGCGGTCTGGTACGTCAGAACGACGAGATTCAACAGGCGGCCACCGCCGTCACCGAGATGACCTCAGCCGTCGAGGAAGTGGCGCGTAACGCAGTGTCCACTTCCGAAGCCTCAAGGTCGACCAGCCTGCAAGCCACTGAAGGGCGTAACAAAGCCCGCGAAGCGGTAACGGCGATCAACAACGCCACCACCGAAATCGCGGCGTCGACCACCATGGTGGAAGACCTGGCGGTGCAAGTCCGGGACATCGGCAAGGTGCTGGATGTGATTCGCGGGATCGCCGAACAGACCAATCTACTGGCGCTCAATGCCGCTATCGAAGCCGCCCGCGCTGGCGAGCAAGGCCGGGGTTTTGCGGTGGTAGCTGATGAAGTGCGCGCACTCGCAGCACGCACGCAAGCGTCCACCGGGGAAATCGAAGGCATGATCAACTCGGTGCAAACGAGCGCCGACCAGGCCGTGCGTGCGATGGGTAAAAGCCAGTCGCTGGTGAATGACACCCAAGGCCTGGCCCAGGCCAGCGGCGAAGCGCTGGAACAGATTGCTGAAGGCATTTCGCAAATCAACGAGCGCAACATGGTCATTGCCAGCGCATCGGAAGAACAGGCCAATGTGGCCCGGGAAGTGGACCGCAATCTGGTTAACATCCAGGACCTGTCGACCCAGACCGCCGCAGGCGCCCATCAGACCAATGCTTCGACACAGGAACTGTCGAACCTGGCGCTCTCGTTCAACAATCTGGTCAGTCGCTTCCGGTTGTAAACAGCGCGTCAGGCAGCGCGACTTGAAAAAGCCGCGCTGCCTGACAATGCAAGTCGCTCGGCCCTCCGTCGATGGATCCGTCCAGCAACCCATTGTCTTCATGGGTTCGCGGTAAGCCCGGCACCAGACGCCCAAGCTCGGCGGTGATAAACGTGTGCAGTGCAATCAGCCCTGGGCCTCAAGAACCCGCTCACGCATGGCACTGCCAAGTGGATGCGCAAGCGCATGTCCCATTTCCATGACCCTATCCCTCACCTTCAACGCAGGCGACGTACCGTGCCTGACTTCAATTCATCTGAATCTTCCATGGCCTGCAAACGCTGCAGTAACACCTCTCGATGTGCTTTTGGCGTCACAGGATCGACCAGCGTATACTGCGCATCACACCAGACAGCGATTTGCTTCAGCCAGCAATCAGCCTCATCAGAGGCCTGCGCGTAACGGCACAGCAAGTAATCCAACTGGCGCCACACGGGCTTGAGACCCAGTAGCGCGGCGCGACGCTCATCACTCAGTTCCTGCCAACCATCGTCGAGGCGCTGCTCCAGCTGAACATCGAACAGCGACCACGGCTGATGACTCAAGAGCTGCACTGCGCACCTGAAAACCTTCTCGGCATGATCATCCAGCGCCGCGAGTTGCTGCCTCAGACCAGCATCACCCTGCGATTGCAGGGCCTGCACCCGCACAACAGCCACCGGCGAGTCGAGCGCGGCACGCAGCACCGAATCAGGTAGCGAATGATTCAACTCCTTCGCCAGCCCTAACAGCCCCAGCCATTCGCGCCTGCTGACCGGGAGCGCCCCGGTCAGTCTCGCCAGCAGGACTTGCTGGCTATCGACTCCGTAACGCGGCGCAGCCCAACGCGCGAGACAGCGCACCGCAGACGAACCATCAAGCAGCGCTGCCTTCACGTGCCCTGCCGGGTCCGACAGCAACGTCAACAATCCTCGCAGCGCCTGAACCCGCAGACTTGCCGCCGAAGACTGCAATACCCGTTCAAGCAATGGCACCGCGTCGGCCGTCGACAAGTCGGCACAGNCACTGACCGCCTTCTGCCGCACGGTCACATCCTCATGAGCCAGCGCAGCGGCCAGGAAAGCAGGTCGATCCGGGGCATTCTCAAGCAGCAGGTCAAACAAAAACCTGCCCGCTTCGCCACGACAACCACCAAACGCCGACTCAACCTGCTCACGCATCTGCGGCATCGACAACAGACTGCGCGCTTTGAGCAACGTCTGACGATGATCGACACGCTGCTTGTGGCCCAGCGACAACAGCGGCGCCAACGCTTGCAGCAACAGTTCTGCCCGTTCGGCCACCAGAAACTGCTCAACCGCCCGTTGCGCCTGCAGCCGGACCTGAGGCACCCAGTCGTTGAGTCGTTCCAGTAGCGCGACCAACGCCTCTGATGAAGCCTGCCCGGCGAGCCTTTCCACCGCCGCTTCGCGCACAAACCCATTGCCAAACCGGCTCAGCTCTACCAAAGCCCTGGCCGCATCATGAGTCTCCTGGATCTCCCTGACACACCTGGCTTCGTGGTCTGTCAGCTGATAATTCCAGCCTCGCAACGTCTCAAATGTCATCACACTGCTCATAAAATCTATCCTTTGACACAGACCACCTGCCGCAAGGTATGCAGCACTTCCACCCACTCACGCTGGGCGTGCATGACCTTGTCAATGTCCTTGTAAGCCATGGGAATCTCGTCAATCACGGCAGCATCCTTACGGCATTTAACATACGCGGTGGCGCGAATCTGATCTTCAATCGTGAATGTGCTTTTGGCCTTGGTCCTGCTCATGATGCGCCCTGCCCCATGACTGCAAGAGCAGAACGCCTCTTCATTGCCCAAGCCGCGAACAATGCTGCCGGGCGTCGCTCTCTACCGGAACGCCTTCTGTCCACATTTTGAGGGGCTTGCCGTTGATGACTTCCAGTACCTGAAACGTGTTCTTCTGCATGATCTCTACTTCTGTTCAATGGCCGCTGCTCAGGCCTGCTGTTCAAGGCAGCTACTTAAAAGGCCGCTGACTTGATGCTTCGCTCAAGTCACTAGCCTACACGCCTGACTGCCTGGCGTTATGCAGGTTACTTCAGGCTGCGTGCCAGCCTCAAAAACCTCACAAAATCAATCGATATCTATTTGATTTTATTGGTTATTAATTTTAACTCCTGTATTTAAAGACAAATAACAGACAAACAGCATGTCTGCTGGTTCTTGCTGACTGAAGCGCGTTACCTGCCCGCCCGACTGATTCAGACCTCACCGGCACGTCGACATAGCGACGAAGAGCGAGCGAGCGGCACCTACTCCCTGATTGATCTTGACCTTTCGCGCTACGACCGCATTGCCTCGCGGTTCACCCACAAACGGCTGGAAGGTCTCGCATTCCTCAAGTCAGGGATTGCCACTCGCAATGCCGCCTTCAACCGCTCGATTGAGCAGATCGAACAGGTCGCGGTGCGCTCCAGAGCACCCATGTTGCTGATCGGCCCTACGGGTGCAGGGAAATCTTTCCTGGCGAGACGTATCTACGAACTCAAGCGCAGCCGGCATCAGATCGAAGGGCGCTTTGTGGAGGTCAACTGCGCAACCTTGCGGGGGTGACGGTGCAATGTCGACGTTATTTGGCCATATAAAGGGCGCATTCACCGGCGCCTGTCCGCTCGTGAAGGCTTGTTACGCGCTGCCGAGGGCGGATTGACGAGACTCAGGTTGAAGAGAAAATCCAGCGCCTGCGTTACGCCTGGGCCCTGACGGTGGAAGCGGACAACCCATTGCCACTGCTGGATGAAGAGCTGGAACTGGACCTTTTTGATCGCGTGCAACTCGAAGCAGTCATTGATGTGTGCCGCAGCGCTCAGAGCCTGTCAGACGCCGGACGCAAGCTGTTTGGCGTGTCACGCAGGAACAAGGCGAACCCCAATGACGCGGATCGCCTGCGAAAATATCTGGCGCGTTTTGGCATTGAGTGGAAGCAAATCAATGCTCAGGATTAAACTGCCCCACGGACCCCAGCTTTCCAGGATTTTCAATGAAGTATGAGTTGAACGATTACAACGGCGTGATCATCGATCCGGATTCTTTTTCTTACGAAAAAGCCGACCTTGAAATCGCCATTAAAGGCTTGCTGGTGTTCATGGAGCGCGAGAACAAGGGCCTCGCGTGGATTACTCTGCCTGTCAGCCGATCCGGCAGCATCGCGCAGTTCGTCGCCCACGGTTTTGCGTTTCACAGTTGCCTGCCTGAAACCCTGACTCTGGTCAGAAAACCACAGGAATCGACTTACGTGCCTTTTACCCCGACGCATATCGTCGGTGCCGGGGCCATCCTGATCAATCAGCACAACGAAATTCTGGTGGTGAGAGACCAGGGCCGTACCGGCTTCAACTTGCCTGGCGGTCATGTCGATCACGGCGAAAGAATTCAGGACTCCATCGTCCGTGAGGTTCTGGAAGAGACGGGTGTCGAGGCCAGCTTCGAATCCATTCTGGGCTTCACCACCCGTCATCCTTATGAATTCGGTAAATCCAACATCCATTTCATCTGCCGACTGAAACCACTGACGCAGACGATCAACGTCATCGACACCGACGAAATCGCCGAGGCCCGCTGGATGTCGGTTGAGAGTTACCTGGCAGATGAGAAGAACGGCCAGATCAATCGCGAGATCGTCAGCCAGATCGCCGGCCGCCAGGGTCTGGTGATCGCAGACTTCCAGAACAGCGGTCGCTTCAAAAAACAGGAAATGTTCATGGCGATGGAGCCGAAAGCTTAATGTCAGGACGTTGTCACGCCCAGCGCTGACGTGACACGCCTGACCATTTCCGTTTCGACCACGGCCTCGGCCTGGTCTTCGTGAAACACCGCGCACGTTGCAGTGGCCCCACCGTGAGTGCCACGGTAAACGGCCACCACGCTGCCCGGCCCAACGCCGGTGTGCCCGGCCAACGTCAGGCCGCCTGCGACGCCACCCTGCATCAATCCCAACGCATATCCTGGGGAAAGCCACGGGCGCCCCGCTATCGGGCCGCCCAGTACCAGGGCTGTTTGCATCTCCTCAAGCAGCCCTTGCGGCAGAAGCTCGCCAGCCAGCAAGCGATCCAGAAGCTGCGCCGCTTCCGTCACCGGCCCCATCAGCAAGCGATGATAGACCCAGCCGGGGTCGTAGCCGGGAGCAACACCTGCGCACACGCCTTGCAGATTTTCGCCCGCCCGCGCAATACGCGCCCGCGTAACGCCCAAAGGAGACAGCACGCGCTGAGCGAGCGCGTCTTCAAGCGGGAGACCGGAAAGCCGCTCGATCAAACGGGAGACGAGCAGATAACCGACGTTCGAATAGCGCCAGCCCTCCCCGGGCGTGTACCGCAAACGAGTGGCATCCAGCCGCTGGAGCATCTCGTCGGCAGGCCAGGACGGTTCACCGCTCGCCACTGCAGTGTGGTAGTCAGCCAGCTCGCTGTAGTCGGCCAGCCCGGCTTGATGACGCAGCAGTTGGCGCAGGGTGAAAGAGCCTTCGGCAACCTGATCGTCCAGGCCGACCTGACCGTCGCGAACCAACGTCAGCGCGGCAGCGGCCAGTACGGTTTTGGTGAAGCTCCACCAGGGGGCTATCACTTCAGGCGCAGGGGCATGAGACTGCCCGGAGGTAGTCGGCAAACCGTTGATGATGAGCGAAAACGACATAGGCGACAGCTCTTAAATTTCGCACAAGGTTAAACTGCGGCATCGCTGCATGCCAACCGACAGCGGCAGACAGCCCTCGCAGGACCGATCCAGCACCCCACCTGTCACCGATTTCAGGCGGTGCAGACTTTGGGACTCAACGGGTCGATTCCACCGCCACAGTGTCGGTCACGATGCAATTGCGTTTACTATCCCCTCATTCATTTCTGGAGCAATGACCATGGCAACAGCCTCTGCAAACATTCGCGTACCCGTATCTGCCGATAAAGTCTGGCAACTGGTCGGCGGTTTTCTGTCTCTGCCGGACTGGCTGCCGTTCATTGCCAGCAGTGAAGCCAGCGAAGGTGGGCGGCTACGCACGCTGACTACCGCTGACGGCGCAGTAATTGTCGAAAAGCTGCAAACCTTCGATGAAGCCAACCGCACTTACAGCTATTCGATCGTCAAAGGCCCATTCCCGGTGACTAACTACCTCGCTACGGTGCAGGTTGCTGGCAATGGCGATCATGAGACAGTCGTTACCTGGTCCGGCAGTTTCACCCCCGACGGGATCTCTGATGCAGAGGCCGAAGCACTGTTCCAAGAGGTCTATCAAGGCGGACTGGACGCCCTTAAAGCCAATTTCTGACCCTTGTGAACCAGCGGGACTGAACTGACAGCGCTCTTCACCCTCAATATTGCTTCGATAAATGGCATTTCGCAGCACAGCGCAAAATCGCGCATTATGGGCGCGGTCAGTTCAAGGAGACATTAATGCGCGTTACTTTATCTTTTTTGCGTTTTGCCACCTTGTCACTGGGATTGGTATTCACCGCCACCGCCGTGGCGTCCGAAGAGTCACAACTGGTCGATTCAATCAACAGCTTCCGCAATCAATCTCAACGTTGCGGCGATCAGGTTTCACAAGAGTTGCCACCTTTGAACGTCGATACCCGACTGGTGCTTTCCGCTACCAGCCCGGTGGACCTGCAACAGGCCATGGCTCGCGCCACCTACCCGATGGTCAACGTACAAGCCATCAGCCTGTCCGGTCCTCGTGATGCGCAATCAGCCATGAGCACGATTCAGGAAAGCTTCTGCAGAGTGGTGCTCGACCCGCAGTTTGTCGATATCGGTGTCAGCCGCGAAGGTCGCGACTGGCGAATAGTGCTGGCCCGGCCACTGCTCACTGCCCGTCTTGGCGACTGGCAGGCGGAAGGCCAGAAATTACTGGCACTGATCAATTCGGCAAGGGCTCAGCCGCGACAATGCGGCACTCAGTCCCTTGCCGCGACCACCCCGCTGACCTGGAACCCAGCCCTGGCATCGGCCGCGGAAAACCACAGCCGGGGCATGGCCAACAATAATTTCTTCGACCACATGGACCGCGACGGCCGCATGCCGGGTGACCGGGCCGAACTGGCCGGCTATTCAGGCCAGCAGATCGGCGAAAACATCGCCGCCGGACAGGGCAATGTGCGCAAAGTCGTGGATGGCTGGCTGGCAAGCCCTGGTCACTGCGCCAACCTCATGAACCCTGCATTCCACGAACTGGGCGCCGCCTACGCGGTAGACCCCAAGAGTGATGCCGGGATTTACTGGACGGGGGTGTTCGGGGCGCAGTAACACGTCACCGTATTTAACGGCGTGGGACCGGGCGTCGTCCCACGAGATCAAGGTATTCAGTGGCAGTGATAATCGCCAGTCTTGTGATTGCGATGGCAACCTTTGGAGTCGGTGCCGCCGCTGTGCGCCAGCGCGGTTACGGAGGCCATGGACAGGAGTGCGACGATCACAACGGCAAGCAGCTTCATAAAACGGTTCTCTACGCTAAATAGCGGGAATGGGAAGACCAGTTACGAAGTATGGCTCATTGATATCATCACGCATAGAGCGCTGTTGATCACGCCCATCCCAGAGTCACCGCTGTCAGCAGCAAATACCGCGCACCTTTGGCCAAGGTCACGATCAATAGAAAACTCCACAGCGGCTCCCGCATCACGCCAGCAACCATGGTCAGCGGATCACCGATGATGGGCACCCAGCTCAACAGCAGCGACCAGCGTCCGTAACGCAGATAAAATCTTTGCGCTTTTTCCAGCTGAGCCTCGCTGACCGGAAACCAGCGTTTGTGGCGAAACCGCTCGACCGAACGGCCCAGTAGCCAGTTGACCAGCGAACCCAGCACATTGCCCACCGTCACGACCAACAATAACGTCGCAACGACGTAATGCCCGGACAGCAGCATGCCCACCAGCACCGCTTCTGACTGCATCGGCAATAGCGTCGCCGCACCGAATGCGGCAATGAACAAACCTGCGTAGCTGGAAAACTCAAACACTCGCGCACAGCCCCATCAATGACTCATCAAACAGCCTTGATCAATTCCCTGATTCTGGAAGCCAGGGCCTCCAAGGCGAAGGGCTTGGTGAGCACATCGGTCAACGGCTCAAGGTGGCATTTGTCGAGCACTGTGGTTTCTGCGTAACCGGTGATGAACAAGACCGGCAGGCCTGGCCGACACTCCCGGCCGGCATCAGCCATCTGCCGCCCATTGATACCGCCTGGCAGACCGACATCGGTTACCAGCAGATCGATTCTTACGTCCGATTGCAGAATGCGCAGCCCGGCCAGGCTGTCAGCAGCCTCAATGGCCACATAGCCCAGACTGCTCAGGACTTCGGTGACCAGCATGCGTACCGAAGACTCGTCATCGACCACCAGAACAGTCTCACCCTGCCCTGACAATGCGCCACTACTGACCGGCGCCGGAAACTGTGCAGCCTCGATTTCCCGCTCGTGACGTGGCAACTGCAGACACACCATCGTGCCCTGGTCGACCTCGGAGCGAATCCGGATCTGCCCCCCGGATTGCCGGGCGAAACCATAGATCATCGACAGACCCAGCCCCGTGCCCTCACCCACCGGCTTGGTGGTAAAGAACGGCTCGAATGCTTTGGCCGCCACGTCTGCCGTCATGCCACAGCCGCTGTCAGTCACGCGAATACTCAGGTAATCACCGCCGCGCACTTCAGGATCGAGGTCGCTGTTCTCATCCAGAACTTCATTGCGCGTCTCGATCAGAATGCTGCCGCCATGAGGCATGGCATCCCGGGCATTGATACACAGGTTGAGCAGAGAGTTTTCCAACTGGGCGGGGTCGATCAAGGCTGTCCAGAGATCGGCGGCGGCACGGACCTGAATATCAACGGAAGGACCTACGGTACGGCGGATCAACTCCTCCATCCCCATGATCAAAGCATTGACGTTGGTGGGGATCGGCGCAAGGGTCTGACGGCGCGAAAACGCCAGCAGGCGATGGGTCAGCGCCGCCGCCCGCTGCACCGCTCCCTGAGCAACCACCAGATAACGATCAACATCCGCGACCCGGCCTTGCCCAAGGCGCATCTGCATTAATTCGAGGCTGCCGGAAATACCTGCCAGCAAGTTGTTGAAGTCGTGGGCGATGCCACCGGTGAGCTGCCCGACGGCTTCCATTTTTTGTGACTGGCGCAGTGCTTCTTCAACCACTTCGCGCTCGCTGATCGCTTCACGGATGCGTTGTTCAAGGGTCAGATTGAGGTCCTGAACGGCAGCTTCAGCCTGCTTCCTTGCCGTGACATCAATGGACGAACCGATCAGCCCGATGACTTCCCCGGACTCACTGAACAGCGGCGCCTTGACCGACAACCAGGTCGCTGCCGAACCGTCCGCCAGCCGGACCTGTTCTTCAACCTGCTCCGACACACCACCGTTCATGATGCGCTGGTCGGTCGCCATGATCACCCGGGCCTGATCCTTGTCCTCGAGATAATCGAGGTCGGTCTT
Source organism: Pseudomonas viridiflava (assembly GCF_900602065.1). GTDB lineage: Bacteria > Pseudomonadota > Gammaproteobacteria > Pseudomonadales > Pseudomonadaceae > Aquipseudomonas. The sequence goes on from NZ_UWFN01000248.1 coordinate 56,457, forward strand.
GCCGATGTAAAACCCGGGTGGCTTGCCGATCAATTGCGTGGTGCCGTGATTGGCAACCAGCATGCGTCCTTGACGATCCTTGGCGTACACAACACCAGGAACTGCGGCAGTAAACGTGCGCAGCAACGCGGTAATGCGATCGCGCTCAACTTCCGCCGCACGACGCGACTCAATGTCCATAAGCACACCCAGAAAACGGGTGGGCCTGGCGTCCTGATCGAACTCGACACGGCCTTTGGCTTCGAGCCAGCGATAGCTGCCATCACGGTGCAGCACGCGATATTCGCATCTGAATGCGCCACCGCGCAGCAAGGTGATGCCGATTTCGCTTTCGACACGCGCACGGTCATCAGGATGAATCGAGGCCGTGACTTTCTCCAGCGGCAGGCCCTCCACAGCCTCCCGTGGCGTCAGGCCAAATGCAGCAGCATAGCGCTCGTCACCGATGACATGGTTATCCTGCACATGCCACACCCAAGTGCCGACGATGGCGTCGGCATCCAGCGCAAGTTGCAAACGCTCAGCGGTATCTTTTGCCGGGAATTCCAGCGGCTCGCTGTCCTCCGGCCACTCCTTAAAATCGCTGCTCATCGCCCGCTACTGTCCATCGTAATACCAAGGCCCGACCGGCCGAATGCCATGAATGGTGCCGGTGCGGGCGATGTAATACAAGCCGGGACCGATGTCAGGCGCTCAATCGCGAAATAACATCGTTCAAGCCCACAGACAACCCGTGCAGATCATGACTGGCGGCCTGGGTACGTTTCACGTTGTCCTGATTGGTACTGGCAATGGCGGTAATTTCAGTGAGATTGCGCGAGATGTCCTCAGCCACTGAAGTCTGCTCCTCAGCCGCCGTGGCAATTTGCCGGTTCATGTCGCGAATCGCCTCCACCGCCGTGGTAATCCGGTGCAAGGTGGCGCTGGCGTTGTTCACCTGCTCGACACTCTGTTCGCTGCGGGCCTGACCGCCCTGAATCGCAATAACCGCGTCGCTGGCACCGGTCTGCACCGAATCGATGATCTGGTTGATTTCGGCGGTAGACACCGCAGTGCGCTGTGCAAGTGTACGGACTTCGTCTGCAACCACCGCGAAACCACGGCCGGCCTCACCGGCGCGCGCCGCCTCAATGGCCGCGTTCAACGCCAGCAAATTGGTCTGATCAGCGATGCCACGGATCACTTCGAGCACCTTACCGATGCGCACGCTGTCGGTCTCAAGTCGCTGAATCACGTTGGCGGTATTGCCGATTTCGCTGCGCATCAGATTGATGGTGGTCATGGTCGATTGCATGACCTTGTCGCCTTCCCGGGCATGATGATCCGCATCATCCGCCGCCCTGGCAGCCTGAGCGGCATGCCTTGCGACTTCCTGAGCCGTCGCCGACATTTCCGTCATGGCCGTAGCCACCTGGTCTGTACGCTCGAACTGCTCGTGAGTGCCTTGCGCCATGAGCGTGGCGATGGACTTCAACTCGTTGCCGGCCGTGTCCAGATCGGTCGTGCTGCGCTTGAGGCGATTGAATGTATCCGCCAGGAAGTCCCGCAAAATATTGGCCGCCACAGCCAGATGACCCAGCTCATCCTGACGAGTGATATTGACTCGCTCGGCAAACTTGCCATGGCTTAACTGCGACACGTAGTCGATAAGCATGCGGATTGGCGCGATAAGGTTGCGATTGACCAACCACCAGGTCAGCACGCCTACCAATACCGCGGACGCGAGCATGATCAGGGCACCGAACAATATCGTCCGGTCGGCTGCGTTGCTGATCAGCACCGATTGCTCGCCGCTGTTCTTGCGCAGGGTGTCCACCAGTTGACTCATCTGCTCGCTGGCTGCACGGTCAACGCCTTTTACCGCAAGGTCACCGGCGACCGGGTCGCCGCCCGCCGCAATGAAGGCATCACGCCCCTTGCGATAAGCAGCACCCAGAGTCTTGTGTTCTCCCATCAGTTTTTGCACCTGGGTCAACGTCGACTCCGGTACACCCTGCACACGCTCCAGCTTCCCGAGCGCGCTCTGAACCAGACGCTCCTGCGCCTCGAACTGCCCCCAGAACTTGTCGCGATCCGCTGGCAACTTGCCGCGCAAGAGCACGTTCTTCCATTCCTGCACCTGGGTCTTGAATTCAAGATTGGCTTCGTCCACCAACTGCGACGCAAGCACAGGGCCCTCGAGCAAGCCGCGATAGGCCTGCACATTGCTGGAAAGGAACTGGAAACAGGCCAGCGCGATCAACAGCACCAGCACCAGACTGCCGCCCAGCATGCCCAGAATCTGGAGTCGAAGGGATTTAGCCATAAAACGAGTACCTCAAGGGGAAGGTTTGCGGCGCTGCGCAAACCGAAAATATTGACTTCCCTGTACGTAACGTTGCGGACGAAAGGCTCGTAACGCAGTTGACTGCGCATCGGCTTGGCCGAAGGGTTCTTGAGGGCCGTTGATCGTGATGAGTGTGTCGGGGTTTGTCTCGGCTGGGGCGCTGGATACATCGCGCGATGTCCGCAAAACGAAAATGCTTCGAAGGAACTGCAGGCAAAGCTTAAACATGATTAAACGATTTAAACAACAACCATAAACATCTAACTGATATAGACAACTTCAAACATAGCCATCAACAGACATAACAACTACAGCCACTTACGAACACTCCTACAACTTTACCGCCGCACACCTACATACATACTCTGACGACTCATTGATTATGACTGACCACGCACCGACGGTATTTTCTTGCAATAAATAATATCGCCACACTGCCATAACCTATTTACCAATGGGTGGTGCGATATTTCTTTATCAAACCAAAACATATTCACCTTCCACATCAACATACTCAAACAATCGCGGGCTCAGAAACGTGTCGTTCAAAGACTATTACCAAAGCGAGCTCACCGCCCTCCGTCAGCAAGCCGTCGTGCTATGTGAACGCCAACCTTCGTTGACACCCTTCATAGGTAGAGGCACCGCGGATCCCGATGTAGAACGGCTTCTGCAAGGTGTGTCATTCCTGACCGCACGGCTGCGGCAGACAATATACGACGACTTCCCGGCTATTACCCACGGCCTGATCCATCGCTTATGGGGCAATTACCTGCGACCGATGCCGTCCATGAGCATTATCCAGTTTGATCCGCTTTCACAATCCGGCCCATCCCGACTCATACCCCGACACAGCGAGGTCAAATCCATACCGGTTCATGGTGTCCCCTGCTGTTTCCGGACAGTATTCGACACCCATGTCATGTCTCTTGAACTGCACCGACTGGAGCACTTCGACAGGGGCGATGGTGCGACACTGAAGTTAGGAATCAAGTTAACGTCGGACGGCCATCTTGGTGAATTACAGATACAGCAACTGCGTCTGCATCTTGCCGGCAGCCCTTCAGTTACGGGCGAACTGTACAGGGGATTGTTGCAGCAACTACTCTCGGCAGAGCTGAGGCCCTTGACCCGTACCGGTCAACCGGTGAATGACAGCGCAGGCCAGCCCGTTCGAATCCGGCTTGATCCTTCCCACGTCAAGCCGGTGGGTTTTGCCGACGATGAAGCATTGCTTACGGGCGCTACCACCCCGCAACCGGGCTATCGACTACTTCAAGAATTTTTTGCGTTCAGGGATAAATTTCTGTTCGTGGACGTATCGGGCCTCGGTGCGCTCAATCTGCTGGATGATGAAACACTTGCCCAGGCGAGCGCCATGGAGTTGCAGTTCGACTTCCGCAAGTACCCAAAAACTGCGCCTCGGCCAGAGCTCGAAAACATACAGCTGCACTGCACGCCGGTCGTTAATCTGTTTCGCCACCACGCCCTGCCCATTTCACTCAAGGCAGGCCAGCAGGAATACCCGCTGGTTCCAGCGGAAATGACATCCCATACCTGCGAGATTTTCGGCATTGAAAAAGTCGTTGGCTGGAAGCCTGGGCAAAGTCATCACCGTGAATACCTTGCATCTGAGTCCGCCATGGGGGTCTCTACCCACGGGTGTTCTCCAACCGCCGCTCTTTACCACCTCAACCGGCAGCCGTCCCTAGTGGATGAAACCTCGTTGAGCATCTGCTTTCAAGTGGCCGATGGCGTGGATGAAACCGTCTCTATTGACCTGACCTGCACCAATAGCAACTTGCCCGCCCAACTGGTTGTTGGCGATATCAGCGTGCCTGTTTCTGGCGCATCGGAGTCAGTGGGGTTCAGAAACATCCGACTGGCAACTGCCAGTCACACTGCGCCCCTGCACAGCGATCACTTATGGAAAGTGATCAGCAGCATGTCCTTGAATTACATCTCGCTGGAGAACGTGAAAGCACTCAAGGACATTCTGCGCACATACGACCTGCCCGCATTCCATGACCAAAACGCACGGCATGTCAGTGACGAGTTGTTCGACGCACTGCACAAAGTCAGTCATCAAAATATTGATTACCTCAAGCGGGGTATCCCCGTTCGTGGCACCCGTACCTTGCTGGAAATACGCCCGAAAGACGCCGGGGTCGAGGCGCAGTGGTTTCTGCTGGGCAATGTGTTGAGCCACTTTTTCGCGCTCTACGCCAGTCACCACTCGTTCAACCAGCTGCACATCCAGAGCAGCTCCGGGGAGCACTGGTCATGGGATGCCATCCCCGGCCAACAACCCGCTCTCTGATCTCTGGCAAACATCAAACAAAGGACTCCCCGGATGCTGAACTCAAAACGATCGGCTGCGAACATATTTACCCTGAAACTGCCCTCCATCGAAAACGACTTTCAGGTGTTGGAGTTCGAAGGCGGTGAATGCATCAGCCAGCCGTACGAAATCCGGATTGATCTGGTCAGCGAAAATCCCAACCTGCCTCTGGCGCGGTTTCTACATCGCACCGCGTTTCTTTGTATTGGCGCAGACGGCACCGGTATTCACGGGCAGATCCACAGCATCAGCCAACATGAGCGCGGCAAGCGCCTGACCCGCTACAGCGTAACGCTGGTGCCGCAGCTGGCGTACCTGCAACACCGCTTCAACCAGCGTATTTTCCAGCAAAAAAGCGTGCCGCAGATTGTTGCCCAAGTGCTGGAAGAACATCAGATCCTTCTTGGCGACTATCGTTTTGCCTTCGGCCCGACGTTGTACCCGGCCCGGGAATACTGCACGCAGTTCAACGAAAGCGACCTGAACTTCATTCAGCGCCTGTGTGCTGCCGAAGGCATTCATTACCACTTCGAACACAGCGAAGCCCGGCACGTACTGGTGTTTGGCGATGACCAGACCGGATTCGCCAAACTGCCTCCCAACCTGTTCAACGCCGACACCGGGCTCGTGCCCGCACAAGCCACCATCAAACAGTTCAACGTCCGGCTTGAGACGCGCACCTCCCGGGTCTCGCGACGGGATTACAACTTCGAGCAACCAACCCGGCAGATGGAGTCTGGTTACCGGGGCGATCATCCCGAGGCGGGCAAAGACGAACCGGATCTGGAGGACTACGCTTTCCCCGGCGACTACGCCGATGACGACCGGGCGCGGCTGCTGGTCAGACGCGCGCTGGAGCGTCATCGCAGTGACTACCAACTGGCCAGCGGCAGCAGCGATGTCACGCAACTGCGCAGCGGTCACTTCCTTGACCTGAAACAGCACCCGAGCGCTGACAACAACATGCTCTGGCTGCTGACCCGTGTCAGCCATCACGGCAAGCAGCCGCAGGTGATGGAAGAGTTTGCTGCCCAACAAAACCTTCGGCAGCAAGGCTTCACTCAGGGTTATCAAAACACGTTTGAAGCGACGCCCTGGCAAGTGCATTTCCGCCCGCCCTTCACTCATCGAACGCCCAGCGTCAAAGGCAGCCAGTCAGCGATTGTGACCGGCCCTGCCGGGGAAGAGATCCATTGCGATGAACACGGCCGGGTCAAAGTCCAGTTTCACTGGGACCGCGAAGGCCGCGCCGACGACCACACCAGTTGCTGGATGCGCGTAGCGTCGAGTTGGGCGGGCGACGCTTACGGCAGCACGGTCATCCCCCGTGTTGGCATGGAAGTCGCGGTGTCCTTCTGGGAAGGCTGCCCGGACAAACCCTACATCTCCGGCTGCGTAGTCAACGCGCGCAATATCGCGCCCTACCCGCTGCCCGCCAACAAAAGCCAAAGCGTGTTCAAAACCTTGAGCTACCCCGGCGGCGAAGGCAGTAACGAACTGCGAATCGAAGACCGTAAAGGCGCGGAAAAAATCTTCATTCAGGCCGAGCGGGACTGGGAACACGTCATCAAGCACGACCAGACCACCCTCGTGGGCAATGAACGCCACGACACCGTGATCGCCAACAGCTACAGCGAACTCAGGGCCGAAGAACACCGCACTACCCAAGCCAGCCGCATGACCAAAGTCGGTGCCACTGACCACCTGGACATTGGCCAAAGCCAGCACGTGAAAACCGCCATCGGCCAATACGTCGACGCAGGCCAGGAAATTCACCTCAAGGCAGGCTGCAAAGTCGTCATCGAAGCCGGTGCCGAACTGACCCTTTCAGCGGGTGGCAGCACTCTCACCCTCAACCCCGGAGGCGTCTGGCTGAACGGCGCGGTGGTGGCCTCGAACATCCCGATGGCCATCGGCGGTGCTGCGGCAGCGGTAGGTTCGGGGGTACAGGTAATGGCTGCTGGATTGCCGGGGGCCGTGGTGGCGGGTTTGCCGGGGGCGGTGCCGAAGCAGGCGTTGGCGAATATTGAGTCCCGGCCCGGCACAGGCCGCTGCCTGATCTGCGAAGCCCGCCGAGCACAGGCAAACCGCGCATGAGCCGTCCCTCTGATTTGAACGCTGCACAGGAACTTGCCCCGATGCACATACAACCTGCCGTCTGGCTCGCTGAACAAACGCGCCAGCAACGCCAACTGCTGCTGATTATTGACACCCTGCACAGCCCACAAGTCATCGCGACCCTGTTCAAACTGGCACCCATTCATGACTACATCCGTGTATTTCAGGACAGCGAATTCGACGATTTGCTGGAGCAAAGCCCTTGGCTTATCCGTATTGAGGGTACATCGATAGCCGCTGTCAGCTATCTGCTGCAGAACCCGATGCTCAATTGGGGCTGGCTCGCCAGTGCCCCAAACATGGATTTGAATGAAATCACCCGACACTGGCGTGAGCGACTGGTCATCAACGAAGACGGCCAGCGCTGGTTCTATCGCTTCCAGGACAATCAGGTCATTGCCCGACATCTAGGCGCCCTGACCGCACAACAAATCCCATTACTGCTGGGTCCTTTAGCCGGGGCCTTGAGCTGGGATGGCGAACAGTGGCAGGCATTCGAAAACCCACAGCCCGGCCCCTCCCCGACACCGCTCGCCACGCCCTGGCTCGACGTGCCGGAATCAGCTGCCATAAGTGAAGCTATCGAGATCGAGGCGATCAAGAAATGGCTGTGGCAATACCACCCTTTCGCCACCGCCAGCCTGCCCATCTCTGACCCCTTTGACGTGTGGATCAAACAACAACTGGACCTCGCCACCGAACTGGGCTGGAACGATCCGGAACAAATCCGCTTTCTGGCCGAACACAAGCTCGACACCGAACGAGCAGCGCATGCCGCGTGGACAAAACAATCCGGGGAAACGCCTGAGGCGCACTTTGCCCGGGTTAAACGCGCATTTGCCGCGTTAGATACAGAGAGGACGGAGCCATGAAAACGTTTACCCGACGCGCCGCCTTGGGTGTGGCCTTACTCACGTTAAGCGGCTGCGACTGGGTGGGCATACTAGCCAAGGAGGCCGCAGTCTCAGCCGCCAGCCATCGCGGCTGGGATACGTTCACGTTCAAAGGACAATTGCCTGCGGAGTTTGGCATTGATGCCATCGCATTCTATGGCCCCAATGAGCCGGGTAAAGCCAGCTGTCAGACGCCGTCATTTGAGGCCGGCAAGACCATTACTCGGCGTTACTCGAAGCAGTACACCGCTGAGATTCAGGCGCAGCCTCAGACGTTTAGTTTTGAGATACCGCTGAGTTACTACAAGGGTCTTTGTGGGATGAGGCTTGGGCGGGTGAAGTTGGAGATTAATGGGCGTCACGGTCCACTTGACTGGCAACGAACTTACGGTCTTGGCGGTTTCTATGTCACACGGAACCGTTCAGAAAAAACTGTCATGTTTAATGATCTCGGCACCTTTGACCGAACAGGGGTGTGCAGTTGGTGGTTTCAACAAAGCCAAGCCCGCTCACGTTTTGGCGAACTGGAGAAAATTTTAAATTGTCGCGCTTCATTTGGTGATTTTGCTTTGAAAGACCTCAATAACAAGACTATCAATTTGAAGATCGATATTGATCCGGAGGAAAAACCATCGATGAAAAACCGCTGGATAACTACCGATTCAGGGTGGAAACCCTGCCAAGAGACTGAAACATCAAATCGCTGCCAATCTCCACCAACCTTTAAAACATTCAAAATGAATGGACATACCTGCACCGTTTACCCCGGCTGTACGGAGTAAGCATTCATGAGCATCCGAACATCTGCCGAGGTAATCAGCACTGCACTTCGGATAC
>NZ_UWFN01000016.1 GCF_900602065.1 Pseudomonas viridiflava
TGCGTCGTGCCAATCATCGCCTTTACCTTTCAACTGGCCACGTTCAGACGGTTGGCCTACAGCCGGTCGATCCTGATGGCGGCTGTCGGCTGTTTCGCGTTTCGCCGTCACATGGGACTCTCGTCCGGGCTGAGCAGGGAGGTGCTGGATATGTTTGGCATCGCCAATGTGCTGATCGCAACCTCGCTGTCGATCTACGCCACGGCATTGTCGGTACGTTTTACCTCTTCGATGCAACTGAGCCTGTTTCATATCGCCAATCGGGACAGCCTCACCAACC
>NZ_UWFN01000033.1 GCF_900602065.1 Pseudomonas viridiflava
CCTGCGATCGCGGCGTTGAGTTGAGCTTCCAGCGCGGCGGCGTCCAGTTCCTGGCCGATCAGCACCAGATTGGTGAGGCGCTCTTCGTCGGTGCGCCAGGCACGGTCGAAATGCTTGTCGAAACGTGTGCCCACGCCCTGGATCAGCAGGCGCATCGGCTTGCCGGGAATCGCCGCGAAGCCTTTGACCCGCAGGATGCCGTGCTGCACGACCAGTTGGTTCAGCGCCTTGAGCAATACAGCTTCATCGGCCTGTGTCAGTTTGATGGAGATCGAATCGAAGGCGTCGTGATCGTGATCATCGTCTTCACCGTCGTGATGGTCATGGTGCGT
>NZ_UWFN01000035.1 GCF_900602065.1 Pseudomonas viridiflava
GATGAATATTCGTCGGATGTACTGGCCTTCGCGGACAAGTCCGCTCCCACCAAGTTTGCTGCGCGACAGCGCTACGTCGAAGACGTGGTGACGCCTCCCAATCAACGCTCAAGCCCCGCCCAGAACTTCTCTGCAAAATCCCCCAGCGGAATCATTGCCCTGAATACCCGGATTTCGGTCTGGATGTCTGGCAGGGCTACGGAACTGTGCGTCAGACGCCCCGACGCCAACTCCGGTGCCGCTAGGCTCTGCGGCAGCCAGGCGATACCCTTGGCCTGCAACGCCATCGACAGCAGCACCGCCGCCAGGTGCGAGCTGAAAACGGTTTCCAGCGCGGGATGATCAGGG
>NZ_UWFN01000054.1 GCF_900602065.1 Pseudomonas viridiflava
GGGACGGCGGCGGGCAGCCAGAAGCCGGTGGTGTCGAAGATTACGTCAGCGCCACCTTTGAAGACTTCGTTGACCTGACTGCCAAGGCTCTCCGGGGTATCGAGCAACAGTCCGGCGAAGCCGTCGGCCTCCAGCGCTTGCAGTTGCTCGGGACGACGCACCGCACCCAGCACCTGAGCACCGAGAATCTTGCCCAGCGCCATGGCGGCACTGCCGACCGCGCCATTGGCACCGATGACCAGCAGGCGCGCTTCAATTTTTACCAGGCTGCGCTGCAGAGCATCCCAGGCGGTGGTGTACGGCACGCCAAGGCTCGCGGCCTGAACGAAGCTCAAGGCTTCGGGTTTGAGGGCGACGC
>NZ_UWFN01000034.1 GCF_900602065.1 Pseudomonas viridiflava
ATGCAAGGGCGGCAGCGTGGCCGAAGCCGACGTCGCCTGAGTATGACCGTCAACTGCCCGCAGGCCGAAGACCTCAGCCTGTTCTACCGTGCAAAAGCCGCCAGCCCACAGCGCCTGCGGTTTACCGAGCACGGCAGCTATGCCATTGAGGCCGGGAATGCCCTGCTCGATGGCCGGGCGGTGGAGCTGGGTTTGCTGCCGGCCGTGGGTCAGGCACCCGTCGCCAATGGCAGCGTCGTGCAATGGCGACCCGGTCATGGCATCGCGCCGGTCGAACG
>NZ_UWFN01000163.1 GCF_900602065.1 Pseudomonas viridiflava
CTTGGCAGCCTGGCTTTTGTGCGTGACAAGGCGGACGGCCACTCCGGTTCGTACACCGTGTATGACGCGGCCGTGCATTACGATCTGGGCCGTCTGAACAACACATTCAAAGGCATCAGCGTGGCGGTCAACGCCAACAACGTGTTCGACCGGGTCTACTACGCAGCGATCGGTACCAGTTCGGTATGGGGTTCCACCGACACCTATGGCGATCCGCGCAACTTCACGCTGACGGCCAAATACACGTTCTGATTCACCCTGTTCCGGGCGGCCATGGATGGCCCATCACTGCTCGCGATAAGGCACCACCTCATCCGGCCCCAGATAGATCGGGACACGCCACCCC
>NZ_UWFN01000331.1 GCF_900602065.1 Pseudomonas viridiflava
CCATGTGGACTACGGAAGTCGGATAAAAGTGTTACAGCCTTACCGTGTTGGCCCATCTTTGCCATCTGGATTGTGTAACTTGGCGTTAATGGGACCTTTGTAACGCCCTTTTCGCCACGTCGGATGGAAGTGGCGCCAGTGTGCATCCTGCGCTGCAGCGAGCAATTCGTGATCGCCTCGCGTATCGCCCCAGGCGCGCAGGCGGAATTTATTGAGCGGTCCGTAAACACTTTCCAGTCGCGCAACCTTGGAGTCGCAACGGCAATTGCTGCCTTCGATCAAACCGGTCAGTTTGCCGTCGATCACTTCAAGATTGGTGCCGATCAGCTCCACTTTCAAGCGATCAGCGAA
>NZ_UWFN01000302.1 GCF_900602065.1 Pseudomonas viridiflava
GTTCATGGCGTGACATCCGAAGAGTGGGGCGGTGATACGCCGTTCGTATCGGTCTCCGCGAAGATGGGTACCGGCGTTGACGAACTGCTCGAAGCCGTTCTGCTGCAGGCCGAAGTTCTGGAACTCAAGGCAACGCCTTCGGCTCCTGGCCGTGGTGTGGTTGTCGAGTCCCGTCTGGACAAGGGCCGTGGCCCGGTTGCGACGGTTCTGGTTCAGGACGGTACGCTGCGTCAGGGCGACATGGTTCTGGTCGGTTCGAACTTCGGTCGTATCCGCGCCATGCTCGACGAGAACGGCAAGCC
>NZ_UWFN01000064.1 GCF_900602065.1 Pseudomonas viridiflava
GGGTTGGCCGTTGTTGCTGCTTTGCGTGTTCCCGCCGCTGAAAAGCGTGCCGCACGGGCAAGTCGAAGTGTTGCAACTGACGTGGGGCGGGGTTTGGCGATTCTTTTGCGCACCCGACACCACACCCTGCTCTATGACGCCGGGCCACGTTTCGGTGAATTCGACATCGGGCAGCGCGTCGTGCTGCCCGCCATACGCAAGGCCGGCGTACGCCAACTTGATCTGATGCTGATCAGCCACGCCGACGCGGATCACGCCGGTGGCGCGCAGGCGGTCCATCAA
>NZ_UWFN01000170.1 GCF_900602065.1 Pseudomonas viridiflava
CGCGCGATCAGCGCGGGCAGGTCGCTGCTGCGTACGGGACGAACGATCATGTTATCTCCTCAGCGGCTCATCGAGAGCCTTGAAACGGGCTAATCCGCAATCGAACGTCCGGCTCAGACCGCGACGATGCGCACACTGGCACCTTCACCCACACCCAGCGCGTCGGCGGCCTGCAGGCTCAGAACCACCGGCCGGCCGGGTGCCCAGTCGAGTTCCAGCAACACCGCGCGGTAATCCTGCAGCAGACCATTGGCAACCAGATACAGACGCCCGCCCTTGCCCACGTCACTGCTGTGCGCTGTCTCGACCTTGACCGGTACCAGAC
>NZ_UWFN01000213.1 GCF_900602065.1 Pseudomonas viridiflava
ACAAGGCCCCGGTGTCGGACGTTTCCAGCACCACGTAGGCACTGCTGCAAAACAGCGAGTTGAGGCGCTTCATGTCGGCAATCAGTTCCAGGTGCAGAGAACTGGTCTCGATACTTTGCACGACTTTATGTCGCAGACGGCTCACATGCGCGTGCGCCAGGCGACGCTCCTGAGCCCTGAAACGGCGCTTCTCACGCAGCAATTGCCGCGCGCTTTCTTCGTCGCCGCTGAGAAAGACCGAAAGCCCCAGACGCAGGTTGGACTGCAACTGAATATGCAGGTCGGCC
>NZ_UWFN01000030.1 GCF_900602065.1 Pseudomonas viridiflava
CCCAGAGCCATCAAGGCGGTCCAGCAGGCGTCTGGCGCAGGCCACTGTGCGACGGGACGCGGCGCGGCCATGATCCAGTCATTCAAGGGTTCAGCAAGATTATTACTAAGTGTGTCCGGCAACTCGTCCAGCCATGCACAGGGCAGGCCTTGCTGACGCAGTCTTCGCAGGGCATCCAATGCACCCGGTGTCGCCTCTGCATGATTGCATTCCCGGTCGGCAGCAGGGCTTGCTGCCTGCGCACCAAAGTCCACAAGGCAACCGCTGAGGCCGAACAGCAGGGCGGAGAATGAGGGTTGCGGGTTGAGGACCGGCGCGAGCATGGTGATCTCTCTGAAATACCAAAGCACGCTACAGGCCTTTTGTGACACTGCGATGAAC
>NZ_UWFN01000077.1 GCF_900602065.1 Pseudomonas viridiflava
GCAAACACCACACCGAGCTGAACATCCAGCAGCTTTACGCCGTGCTGAAACTGCGCGCCGAGGTGTTCGTGGTGGAACAGCAATGTGTGTACCTGGACGTCGACGGACAGGACCTGACAGGTGACACCTGCCACCTGATGGCATGGCAGGAAGACCAACTGGTCGCGTACCTGCGCTTGCTCGACCCTATCCAGCAGGGAGGCGACGTGACCATCGGCCGCGTGGTCACGGCACCCTCGATTCGCAGCAAGGGCATTGGTCATGAACTGATGGTCCAGGCAGTGGAACACGCCGAACGCAAATGGCCCGACCAGCCCATCTACCTGTCGGCGCAGGCG
>NZ_UWFN01000066.1 GCF_900602065.1 Pseudomonas viridiflava
CTCATAACTTCCTCGATTTTTCATCGACGCCTCGGACAGCGCCCGTTTATAACGTTTCAAGCCGTAAAAAGATTAACGCTCGGCCCACAGCACCAGCACATCGGTACTGAATGAGCCGTGCGCATCAATCTCGAAATACTGACGCACTTCATCGCCCATCGCCTGCTGCAATTCGCGTATGGCCACGCGCGACGGCTGCGGGGTGCGCATGCGCTCGACCCACGACGCAAACTCCAGATGCAGACGCTGACGAGTATGACTGCGGGTAAACAACCCCGCGTCGCTGACCTGATGCAGCCATTCGGCCGCGCAATAATCGCGGACATGGCTGGTGTCGCGCAGCACTTCAACCATTTGCAGATAAGTAAACAGCAACGGACTGCCCGGCGACATTACAT
>NZ_UWFN01000036.1 GCF_900602065.1 Pseudomonas viridiflava
CACCATCCTCAACGAACGCCGCCGCGAGATGGCGATCCTGCGATCGGTTGGTGCCAGACCCTGGCACATCGCGAGCCTGCTGATACTCGAAGCCTTCGCGCTGGCGCTGGCGGGTGTTATCAGTGGCCTTGCACTGCTCTATATCGGTATCTTCGTGTCTCAGGATTACGTAATAAATACTTACGGTTTGTACCTCTCGCCTATGCCACCTGGCCAATATGAATGGACATTGCTGGGTGGCATCCTCGCTTGCGCGCTGTTGATGGGAACCGTGCCAGCCTGGCGAGCCTACAGGCAGTCACTGGCAGATGGTCTGTCGATTCGTTTATGAGGACCTTCATAATGCGGCGCATGCTACTCACTCTGCTGCTCTCGGTTTCCACGTCACTGTGGGCCGCCGAGCCGCGTGTAC
>NZ_UWFN01000166.1 GCF_900602065.1 Pseudomonas viridiflava
ACACCCAGACCGTACTCAAAACCCAGAGCAGTCCGGGCGGCGCAGGTTTTAACGAACTGCGCATCGAAGACCGCAAAGGTGCCGAGTCCATTTCCATCCGCGCCCAACGCGACTGGTCCGAGCATGTACTTAATGATCAGTCGATCCAGGTGGATAACCAGCGCAAGGTCAACGTCACCGGGTTGTCCAGCCATGAGCTGCATGGCGAAGAACACCATCTCACTCATGGGTCACGCAAAATCCAGGTGCTGGCCGATGACTCTTTGACGGTGGTCGGTAATCAGCACATCAAAGCGGCCAATCATCTGGTCAGCGCGGCCCAGGAAATCCACCTGGCCGCCGGGCAAAACATGGTCATAGACGCCACGCTGAGTACGACTATCAAGGCGGGTGGTCATTGGATATCGATTACGCCAGCGGGGATTTTTACCAGCGTACCGATTCTGTTGGGTGGAGTTCCTTTGCCGGGGATGCCTGCCGTTCCGGTCCCACCCGTACCTCTCGAAAAACGAGTAGCGGTTCCGGGCGGTCCCTCCACACCGGTGATGGAGGTATCGGTTCAAGCCCTCCGTGATGAGTTCGAAATTCTTCCCGCCCGTTGTGAGGCCTGCGAGGCCGCCAAAGCGGAAGAGCTGGCGCAGGGAGACCAGCCATGACCGTCCCTTCCCAGGCCAATTATTTGTTGATCGACGGCGCATTAAGGCCAGGCGCGCTGGTCAGCCTTTATGAGCGTCATGAAATCTTTGAAATCGCCCCGTTGTATTTGGGGACTCGCTGGAAAGACCTTTACGACCTCGGGCCGATTCTGGTCAAGCCTGTGCCGGGCAGTACGCTCCTGTCGAACTGGCTCGTTGATGAGGCGCTTTGGACAGATTCAACGCTGATTTTTTGCGAGGCCTCGATTGAGGAAGTCGCCAGCCACCTTCGACGTTTTATCAGCCCTCCTGACTGTAACGGCGGGAGCGGTTTACTGCGTTTTGCCGATCCGCTGGTGGCGCACTTTTGGCTGTCGAGCTTTTCCGGGTCAGAAACCCTGCATCTGGGCCCCATCCAGCATTGGTGGGTAGCCAAGCCAAAGCAGGCTTGGGAATCACGTTCGCAGCCTTCCTGGCAGGTATTCAGCGGACGCCATAACGGATCGCCTTGGGACCACCGCTGCGCACTGCTGGGCCCCGACCAAATACTCGCTCTTGAGCGAACCCAACACTGGCGATTTCTTGGGCGTGTTCACGCGTGGATCAGTGAGCGAAACCCTTCGTTCTTTTTCGACATGAGCGGCGCGCAGATCACTGATTGGTTGGACTCAAGTCTGAATGCAGGTCTGGAGTGGGGCCTTGTCAGTGAGCGTGGTCTGGTTATCTGGATTGAGGCCTGCGCCGATGATGGTCAGGACTTCGCCACTAGCCCGCATGGCCATTACCGAAAATGGCTAACCCTCGATCCAGAACACGCCCGCCTGTCTCCCGAAGCACGAATCAAAGCTTTCGACGCGCACCGCTATGCGCAAAAGGATAACGCTCATGGCTGATAAAAACGGCAACCCTCAGCAGTGTCGCAACGCTCGGTTCTCCAATAGGCCCATGGCTAATCCGGGCGTCTGCCCGTTCAAAGGTCCGGACATCGCCATTGTGCCCATGCGCTATGCGCTGGACCGATCCCGCTATGACGTCGATCCCGGCCGGCTCACGCCTTTGAGTGCGGAGGGCAAATGGAAATGCCCTCCCAAACTGCAAAGCCGCAACTACACCTTGCGACAGCTGCGCGATGGATTTGTGTATGTCTACGACGAGACGGACGAAGCGCTGCACGAGTACCGTTTCAGCGCGCAGGACGCCAGCCTGACGCGGATTGTCTGGAGCGATGCTGGGCAAGATACCCGGTCTGCCTCAGGTGAAAGCCGCAGCCACCTGCTTTATCCCCGCACTCACAAGTTGCGTATGGCCTTCTCGCCGTATCAATGGACCTGGCGCATGTGCCAGTTGATAAGTGCCAGCGGTGTAAAGCGTGCCTCATGGCTGCGTGAACTGGACTTAGGCGACTACAGCCGACAGATGACCGCCTGGCATGCGCTGCCGTTGACCCGACTGAGCAAGCGGGTAGTGGCAGACGTGGATCCTCATCCCGTCAATCATGACGGCCGTTTTGCTGATTCAGCCCATCCTCCGGTGGCAGACGAAGAAGGCAAGTATCCATCTGTTGCCCTGGCCGCCGATGTGCTCTGGACCGGTGGCGTCGAGGATAAATTCAGTTCGGTACTGATCGCGCTGGACGATCCGTTGGCAATGCTCGAAGACCTGAGTATGCAGCTTGCAACTGATCAGGCGGCGCTTCATGAGTTTCAGCTGGAGCATGAGCACGCGCTGAATATCGCGGGTGTCGTGGAGAAACTATGCGGTGCCGCGGGGGACAAGTCTCTGCTGCCTGCTTCGGTATTGAAGGATGAAACGAAAACCCGGCAGTACATCCGGGATGTGGAAGCATACTTTGAGCAGCTTCAGGTGGAGGATGACCTCAAGCAAAGTGCTGATGGTCAGGTTTTGGGGCTTATTGAGTTGCCCTCTGCAGCCTTGGGCGATGAGCTCAAGGCTAATTACGGCAGTTTGCCGAATCCCGATTTGCGCAAAAGCTGGCAGGACCGCAGCAAGTGGCGTCGCGAGGTCGACCTGCAAGCGGCGCGGGAATACTCCGACACCCGGAATGCGCAACTGAAGACCCTTCGTGCGCACGTCATTGAAACCCAGAATGACATCAAGGCATTAGTCGCCTATATCGGCACCGATCCGATTCGGCTGTTCATTGACACCACTCATTCAACCTCGCTGCTGTGTTTGCTGGATGTTGTATCCGACCTGTTATGCAACCTGAGTCAGGACCTTGGCTTTTCTCGCTGGCTGCAAGAGGAAGAAGAGAACAGCAAAACCCTGTTTGGCCATGCTCGTTTCGGCTTCTCCCATCTGATCAAAGATGCCATGACCAATGAAGCCAATCGCGTGATGCAGGGCATTTCCGATGTCACGGCATTGGTAGGGCGGGCAGGGGAACTGAACGGATTTCTCACCCACGATGCCTTGGCAGAAAAACCCTGGATCAAGGCGCTGAGCGAACCGGCGCAAATGACCCTGAATGCCTTGGTCGATCTCGCCAAAGGTGCAGGAAAGGCGACCCTGGAAAACATCCAGCTGGCGTTCTTCCCGGTCGACAGTCGTCTGGCCGGCGGTGCCATCAATCAAAACGCTGCCTTGATACTGCGCAACCTGCTCATGGGCCATGTGCTGCTCAACCACCCCGAGAAACTGCAGATCGACGAGGCTTTCATCAAACAACACGCGGCCTGGGAGGCTGAGCTCAAAAAGGGGCGTGATCTTTACAAAACCGCTCAATATCGCTGGCTCTACCAAGCCAAACAATACGACCGCCGTGCTCTCGCGTCGATCATGCAAAACATCCAGCACCAATTGACACGGCAGAGGCTCAACGAGCCGTTGCTGTTCGACTATCGCGGCAAGCGCTACGGTCAAGTCATGCAGTCCAAGATCGTGAACTTCTTCGCCGCACACGGCCAGCTCACCCAGGCATGGAGCAAACAGGCCAAAGCCTGGAGCGCCGAACACGGTCTTAACGCTGGCGCTATCACTTGGGGTATTGCGGCCATCAACCTGCTTAACACCTTCGTTACTTACGAGACGGCCAGCCGGGATGGTGAGTTGAGCAAGAAGGATTGGGCGAAGGTAGCGTCGGCTGCGGCCTATACCGGGAATGCGTTGATGGCTGTGTTTGTCGAGACTGGGTGGGGGGCGATGAAGGGGCTGGAGATTTTTGGTAGCGACTCGAAACCCATCAAAATTACCCAGAAGTCTGCAGCTCACTGGACTCGAGCGGGTAAATCCGACTGGGGGAAATTGATAAAAGGATTTGGTACGAGGTTGGTTGGGTTAGGCGGGTTTGCTGTGATAGCTGCGTCTTTGGAGTGGTGGGATATCGATGATGATTACCTGAATACGGACTCAGCGTTGGATAAAGATGTAATGAATATAAAGAAGATCTCTGTCCTTGGATTTGCAATGGTGGGTGGGGCTCAGTTGTTAGCTGGCATTGCGGCATTAGTGGGTAACGGAACACTAGCTGCCTTGGTCATGAGTCCTTGGTTCTTTGGTATCACAGCATTGATTGGGTTGGTGTACCTGTTATCAACTCTGACGCTCAACTATTTGAAGCGAGATGTCGTGGGACACTGGCTTCGCAAATGTCACTGGTCTCGCTACCCGGATGAGTGCTTTGAGAGCAAAGATGAGGAGAATCAAACGTTCCTTGAAATTCAACTTGCTCCGGCGCTTTTCATAAAGCCAACATTCCATGCCAGCCAACATTACTTCCCTGATATTGGTTATCTACCAACTGAGACCCAAAACGGCGCCTGGGTGCAGTTGCGATTGCCCGGCGCCATTCGAGGCGAGTTGGCGCATGTGAATTTGACTGCAACCGGCCGACCGTTTCCTGGCTTTCCGGTAGAGAGACTAGGCGACAGCTTGAAGGACTGTTTCAGTGGCTATGGCACAGTTGAGGCCGTTGCTCAGTGGCGAAGAGTTTCGCTGCTCAAAACTCAGACCCGCTTCAACGAGCCGCCGCAAAAAATCTCGCCTCCAGCGGACGAAGATGTTATTTGGCAAACTTGGGTTCCGCTCACTGAAAGTGCGCAGTACCTGGAACTACAAGTTTGGTACTCAGCACAAACTTTGCCCATCCGAGAGGGCGACAAAGGCTATCGCTATCAGATTGAACTGATTCCAGAGGGAGAGACTGATGGCAGCGAGAGTCGAGTGGTCGGTGCAAATCTAAACTCCCTGACGGTTGAATCCTTAGGCGGTCGCGCGGACGCCTTGCTGCTTCCCTTGCCGTTGTAATGATTCAGTCGTCTAGCGGTGAGCACTGGGTGGTAGCCGAACTTGCTAGCGAAAGCGCTGGGTCATACACCAAATTCGTCGGTTGTCCTGACCCTTAGCAAGCAGTCCCACAATATGATGAGTTCAGTTCGGGCACTGATATATTTTAGATAGGGTAGTCACGTGATGAGTCTGAAAGAGAATGCACAGGTACAGGAGCCTTCCGTTGAAGCAGATCTATCTCTGGAGAAGGAAGTGAGCGCTATCTTTATGAGCTGGGAGATAAAGGCTCATGCGCATCCGACAATGTTTATGGATGTTGGAATGGCGGTCCTTGGAGCATTTCCGTTCATTTTTTGTATCTACGGCGTTTTTTTTCATGAGAACGAAAATACAAGGCACTCATTTATAAATTCAGGTGCGTTTGGCATGGCGCTGGTTTTTTTCATGTGGATTGTAATCGTTCGACAAAAGACCTTCTATTCCTACCGTATTTCTGAGAAGGGTGGAGAAGTTGACTATTGGCTGTACTTTCCAAAGTGCGCCGGTTGGATATTCAAAGGCATTGCGGTTTTTGTATTGGTCACCGTGCTGGCCATAATCTCAATCATGCCAATGATGATTTTTGCTTTGGTCGGCGTCGGCGCTATTACCATCCCGGCTGCCTTGAAGCTGCTGGCCTGGGAGAATGAGATTGATAGCGGCAGTTTTGAGTGGGAGAGAGTGCAGTTGATAGTGGCGGATCGAAAGAGAAGTCTCGTGGTTCTTCAGCGAAGATACCATCCCGATATTCCGTTTGAACAAAACTACATGTATTTCGAGGTTTTTTTGCCCAAGCAGCGGTTTGATGAGTTTATTAGAGCTTGCAAGCATTACGCCCCTTCCACGGTGGATTTTGAAGAGGGGGATGCTGGGTATTAGTATTTTGGTCCGCATATTTTGGGGGGCAATGGAAGGGGAGGTATGGTCGTAAGTTGCTAGTTTAAGTATCGATTTTGGATAGCTATATGTCGAAGTTGAAAAAAAGGGTTAAGAGCAAGCCTTGTGTTCGCAAAGCTCCTCTGGTCTGGAAGGTAAGAGCGCACGCACGACCTACTCTGCCTGCGGATATCGGAATGGGTGTGCTGTTTGTGATTCCGATAATCTTATTTGCTTATGGGTGGCAAGGGGATGTTAGTGATGGAGCGAGAGAGACCCTTACTAGTGGTGGTATAATCTCCGTTTTTATCTACTCATATCTCTGGTCCTTTGGTGTTAGACAAAAGACAGTATTTGAATATCATGTAAATGAGTTAGGGGGAAGTATGGCCTGCCAGCTATATTATCCAAAATACGCGGGACGCTTTTTCAAAGGCCTCGCCATCTTCGCCTTCGTTGCCATCCTCTCCATGATCTCAATAGACCCAAGCCTGATTTGGATCGCTGCGGGGCCGGCGGGTATTTCCATAGCTGCGGCAGTTAAGCTGCTCAATTGGGAGAACCCCGTCGAGCACCATGCCACTGACTGGGCGCGCTATGACCTCGTCTTCATTGATCGTAAGCGGAAAATGGTCGTCCCCAGCTTTCATGCCGATCCCTTGGCAGGCTTCGAAGTCCACCTCGAAAAAGCCAGAATCGATGACTTCGTTGCCTTCCTGAAGACCGTGATCCCACACGCTGAATTCCGCGAAGCTGAGTGGAAGTGGTAGCCGCTCAGGTACCTCGAATTCCCCAACCCGACAAGCGGCCCCACCACGGAACGATTCCCGTGAACCGGGCGTCATAAGCTCCCTTGAGCCAGCATCCATCGGCCCCGCGATTAGCCGTCGCGGGGCTTCCATGTTTTAATTGAACGCTTGTTCAATTAAAACCGGTGGTTCGCTGCCCGCTCATAACAGGAGGCTTACCCTTGCTTAATCCGTTTGTTGCCGTCTTTTCCTACGACCTTGAGGTGCATTGCTCATGAGTGCACCTGCTAGCCAGTCCAGCGGTATGGTTCGTATGAATCCGCCGGTGTTTTATTTCGCGGCGACGGTTATTTTGCTGTTTGGTGTGTCAGTCATTTCCTTCCCGGAGGCCGCTGGCCAGTGGTTGCTGGCGGCACAGAACTGGGCGGCCAATACGGTCGGCTGGTATTACATGCTGGCGATGACGATCTATCTGGTCTTCGTGGTGGTCACCGCCTTGTCTGGTTACGGCAAGATCAAGCTCGGTGCCGACCACGACGAACCCGAATTCAGTTATCTGTCCTGGGCGGGCATGCTGTTCGCTGCCGGGATCAGCATCACGTTGTTCTTCTTCTGTGTATCGGAACCCCTGACGCACTTGCTGCAGCCACCGCAGGGCGAAGCGGGTACGTCTGAGGCGGCGCGGCAGGCGATGCAGTTGCTGTTTCTGCACTGGGGCTTGCACGGCTGGGGTGTGTTTGCGTTTGTGGGCATGGCGCTCGCGTACTTCGCTTATCGCCATAATTTGCCCTTGGCGCTGCGCTCGGCGCTGTATCCGCTGATCGGCAAACGCATCAATGGTCCTATTGGTTATGCGGTTGACGGCTTTGGCATCATCGCGACGATTTTTGGCCTCGGTGCTGACATGGGGTTTGGGGTATTGCACCTGAATTCCGGGCTGGATTACCTGTTTGATATTCCCCATACCCAATGGATTCAAGTCGGGCTGATCACGTTGATGATGGGCGCGGCGATTCTGGTGGCGATCGCAGGTGTCGACAAAGGCGTGCGTGTCATGTCTGACATCAACATGCTGCTGGCCTGTGCGCTGTTGCTGTTTGTGTTGTTTGCTGGCCCGACGCAGCACCTGCTCAACACTTTGGTGCAAAACATTGGTGATTACCTCGGGGCGATCACCACCAAGAGTTTTGATGTGTATGCCTACGACGAGCCGAGCGAATGGCTGGGTGGCTGGACGGTGTTTTACTGGGCCTGGTGGATTGCCTGGTCGCCTTTCGTAGGTCTGTTCATTGCGCGTATTTCCCGTGGCCGGACCATCCGTGAGTTCGTGTTCGGTGTGCTGCTGATTCCGTTGGGCTTCACCCTGGCGTGGATGTCTATTTTTGGTAACAGCGCCATCGATCAGGTGCTCAACCATGGCATGGTCGCGCTGGGGCAGTCGGCTATTGATGATCCGTCACGCACGCTTTATTTGCTGCTGGAAACCTATCCATGGAGCAAAACTGTTATTGCGGTGACGGTGTTCATCAGCTTTGTGTTCTTCGTCACTTCGGCGGACTCGGGCACCGTCGTGCTTTCGACACTATCCGCCAAAGGCGGCAACCCGGATGAAGACGGCCCGAAATGGCTACGGGTGTTCTGGGGTGTGGCGACTGCACTAGTTACCAGCGGGCTGCTGTTCTCCGGCAGTATCGATGCGTTGAAGTCAGCAGTGGTGCTGACATCGCTGCCGTTCTCACTGATTTTGCTGTTGATGATGTGGGGCCTGCACAAGGCGTTCTTCATGGAATCCCAGCGACAGATCGCGCAGTTGTACTCGCTGGCTCCGGCATCCGGGGCTCGACGTGGTGGCTGGCGTCAGCGCCTTAGCCAGGCCGTGCATTATCCGTCGCGAGACGAGGTGTACCGCTTCCTCGACCAGACTGTGCGTCCGGCGATCGAAGACGTTACGGCTGTGTTTGCCGAGAAGGGTCTGAACGTTGTGACTCAGCCTGACCCGGCCAATGACAGCGTCAGCCTGGAAATTGGCCATGGCGAAGAGCGGCCGTTCATTTATCAAGTGATGATGAAGGGCTTCTTCACGCCGTCGTTTGCGCGTGGCGGGATGGGCTCCAAACAGCTGAACAATCGTCGCTATTACCGCGCCGAAGTGCACCTGAGCGAGGGCAGTCAGGATTACGACCTGGTGGGCTACACCAAAGAGCAGGTCATCAACGACATCCTCGACCAGTACGAGCGGCATATGCAGTTCCTGCATTTGGTGCGCTAGGTCAGTGAGACCATCTAACCTCGGTCCCACAGAGTTGCGTAGATTCTGTGGGAGCCGAGCTTGCTCGTGATAAGCCTGTACGCGGTTGCCAGTCAAACCGCGTCACCTTTCATCGCTGGCAAGCGCTGCCTATAGGTTGGTTTCATTCGTTAAGGCGGTGTTGCGGTCTATATAAGGCTGCGGATGCACCTGCCCTTCGCGAATAAATTCGCTCCCACGGATTTGTGTTTGCAGGCCAACATAGAATCTCCGACAGGGGTTTGAGTTAGCAACTCGGCTCACATCGATCTACGCCAACCCACCGTTGGCACGCAGGATCTGCCCGTTGACCCAGCCTGAGTCTGGCCCGGCCAGAAACGACACGACATTGGCTATGTCTTCTGGCTGACCCAGGCGTTGCAGCGGCGGCATGTTTGCGAAGTTCTTGATCTGCTCTTCAGTTTTGCCATTCAGGAACAGCTCGGTAGCCACTGGACCGGGCGCTACTGCATTGACGGTGATGCTGCGCCCGCGCAGTTCCTTGGCGAACACATGAGTGAATGATTCAACCGCAGCTTTGGTGGCGTTGTAGATCGCGTAGCCGGGAATGTTCAGTGCCAGCGCCGAGCTGGAGAAGTTGATGATCCGCCCGCCATCGTTCATTCGCTCCCCGGCTTCACGTAGCGTGTTGAAGGTGCCTCGTGTGTTGATGGCGAAAGTCTGTTCGAACAGTTCGTCGCTGGTGTCGACGATGGGCATGGTTTTCATGATGCCGGCGTTGTTGACCAGCACATCGACTTTACCCAATTGCTGCTCGGTCAGATCAAACAGGGTGCGCACATCGGCTGTGCTGGCGACGTCGGCCTTGATGGCGATCGCCTGACCGCCGTCGGCTATGAGGCTGGCGACCAGCGTCTCGGCTTCGGTTGCGCTGTTGGCGTAATTCACGGCGACGGCAAAACCGTCGGCTGATAGACGCTTGGCGATTTCAGCGCCGATACCGCGTGAGGCTCCGGTGACAATGGCGACTTTGCGAGGGTTGTTCTGAGTCATGGTCCACCTCCGTTCTGAATGTGTCGTTACTTTCACATGTTGAGCGCGGGGGATAAACAGGCGGGAATTGGCATGATTGTTCGGTAAATCTGAACAAATACGTTCGCATCAGTAGATGCTGACCTGTGGGAGAGCGGCCAGTGTCCATAACAGCAAACGCATGGCCCTGTAGGAGCTGCCGAAGGCTGCGAATGCGGTATGCCAGGATGAATGCTTCGCAGCCTTCGGCAGCTCCTACAGGGCCATGCGTTTCAATGCAGTCAGGAGGGGCCCCAGTGAGCTCGCAATCGCGAGCAAGCTCGGCTCCCACGGAATCAAATCGGGGTCAGTATCCAGTGGTGTGGATGCAAAAAGCCCAGAGCTGCTCGCGCAACGCTGGGCTTTCGGAGGAACGAAAGGCTTGATCAGCCTTCATCGCCCTCATCATCGTCACCACCATCGATCTTCATGCCCAGCTCCTTGATCTTGCGAGTCAAGGTGTTACGGCCCCAGCCCAGCAACACAGCGGCGTCGCGACGACGGCCAGCGGTATGCTTGAGGGCGGTTTCGATCATGATGCGTTCGAAGGTCGGCACGGCACTGTCCAGCAGGCTGGATTGACCGCGGGCAAGAGCCTGATCGGCCCATTGGCGCAACGCTTGTTCCCAGTTGGTCACTGGCGCTGCATCTTGCGGCAGGCTCAGCAGCTCTGGCGGCAGGTCGCTGATGTGCACTTCACGGCCAGAGGCCATGACGGTGATCCAGCGGCAGGTGTTTTCCAGCTGACGCACGTTACCCGGCCAAGGCAGGTGTTTGAGGTATTCCTCGGTTTCCGCCTTGAGCAGTTTCGGTTCGACCGCCAGTTCCTGAGCCGCACGGCTGAGGAAGTGTTTGGCCAGGGTCGGAATGTCTTCACGACGATCCGACATGCGTGGAATGTGGATGCGAATCACGTTCAGACGGTGGAACAAGTCTTCCCGGAATTTGCCAGCCTGCACCAGTGTTTCCAGGTTCTGGTGAGTCGCCGCAATGATGCGCACGTCAACTTTGACCGGCGTGTGACCGCCCACGCGATAGAACTCGCCGTCAGCCAGAACACGCAGCAAGCGCGTTTGGGTGTCGGCAGGCATGTCGCCGATTTCGTCGAGGAACAGGGTGCCGCCATCCGCTTGTTCAAAGCGCCCGCGACGCAGGTTTGCTGCTCCGGTGAACGCGCCTTTTTCGTGGCCGAACAGTTCCGATTCCATCAAGTCTTTCGGAATGGCGGCCATGTTCAATGCAATGAACGGTGAGGCTGACCGTGGGCTGTGACGATGCAGGGCGTGAGCAACCAGTTCTTTACCGGTGCCCGACTCGCCGTTGATCAACACGGTGATGTTGGAGTGGCTGAGACGACCGATGGCGCGAAACACTTCCTGCATCGCTGGCGCTTCGCCAATGATTTCAGGGGTGCGGGTCAGTGTCGGAGCAACGTCCATGCCTTGCTGTTCCTGGGCATGCAGGTTGGCACGCTTGACCAGAGAAACGGCTTCGTCGACGTCGAACGGTTTTGGCAGGTACTCGAACGCGCCGCCCTGGTAAGAGGCAACAGCGCTGTCCAGATCTGAATGAGCGGTCATGATGATGACCGGCAGGCGCGGGTGTTGTTCGCGGATTCGCGCCAACAGGTCCAGGCCACTGGCGCCCGGCATGCGGATGTCAGAGATAATCACGTCCGGTTGCTGACGGGCCAGGCGGCTCATCACGCCATCGGCGCTGTCGAAGCTTTGTGTGGTCATGCCTTCTTGTTGCAAGGCTTTTTCCAGAACCCAACGAATGGAACGATCGTCATCTACGATCCAGACAGTTTCACTACGGCTCATGTCGAAGCTGCTCCTTGTTCCAGCGGCAGGAAGATCGAGAAGGTGGTGTGGCCAGGATGGCTGTCACACTCGATCAGCCCCTGGTGCTGACTAATGATGTTCTGCGTTATCGCAAGACCGAGTCCAGTGCCGTCAGGACGGCCACTGACCATCGGGTAGAAAATGGTTTCCTGAAGCTCGGCGGGGATTCCAGGACCGTTGTCGATGATTTCGATTTTGCTGACCAGCCGGTGACGCACATGACCGATCGTGAACTGACGCATCGCACGAGTACGCAGGCTGATTCGGCCCAGGCGAAGCTCGTTCTGGCTGCTGATGGCTTGCATCGCATTACGCACGATATTGAGCACGGCCTGAATCATCTGTTCACGGTCGATCAATACATCGGGAATACTTGGATCATAGTCGCGCACCAGAGTGATGCACCCTTGGCTTTCCGCTTCGACCAGACTGCAGACACGCTCAAGCACTTCGTGCACGTTAGTCATGGCCAGCGACGGCAGTTTGTTTGACCCGAGCATGCGATCCACCAGATTTCTCAGGCGGTCGGCTTCCTCGATGATGACGTTGGTGTAGTCCTTCAAGCTCTCTTCAGGCAGCTCC
Source organism: Pseudomonas viridiflava (assembly GCF_900602065.1). GTDB lineage: Bacteria > Pseudomonadota > Gammaproteobacteria > Pseudomonadales > Pseudomonadaceae > Aquipseudomonas. The sequence continues at coordinate 12,293 of NZ_UWFN01000166.1, forward strand.
CGCGCCAGCAGTTGCGCTGCGCCGCGAATCCCGCCAAGTGGGTTCTTTATTTCGTGAGCCAGGCCACGCACCAACATCTTGGTGGTTTCCTGCTTGGACAACTGGGCTTCTTCCTTGGTGATGCGCAGCAGGCGGTCCCGTGGATGGACCTCTAGCAGCAGCAAGGTTTCGCCTTGGCTGAGGATGGGCGTCACGGCGTAGTCGACCGTCAGGGTCTGGCCGGTCAAGGCTGTGAGCATGGCCTCACGCTTGGTGAAAGGGTGCGCTTGTTCTACCGCCTGGCGCAGAGAGCTCAACGCTTCTGCAGATTCAGTGAAGAGCTCGCTGATGAATTGCCCATGGCTGCGCTGACCGCTGATGGCCAGCAGCATTTCCGCTGCCGGGTTCATGTACTCAAGGCGCAGATCGGCGTTGAGCAGAATGGTGGCAGTGGTCAGGTTATCGAGTAACAAACGGTGCAGCGCGTCGCTGATAGTCATTAAAGTCTTTGACCTCTTTTGGCTCATTGCGATTCCAGGTGAGCCTCGAATCGCAGGCGCTGGTTGGTCTTCTCCAGCGTGGGTAACGCCACTGATACATTTGTATCCAGTGCAGATAGGGTGCTGTTATAGCCAAGTTGCAAAAACCAAACCAAGGCTCCGAAAAGAAGCGTTTAAACTGCAAAACCGGGCTTTTTTTGGACAGTGCGTTTGATTGGTTCATCGAAGGGTATCGTTTTCGAACCAAAATGGGGTTCCCGGCCGACTTGCTTGCAATATCTTGCACCAATATAGGGCTTTGATGTTTTGGAGAGAGGTGCTCTATCAAAAGAAAGGCAGAATGCTGCTTTTTTCTTTGGGTTTGTCTTTGAGGGGGCACTCAGGGCGCACGCCGTACTCGGCGGTTTCGCAGGGGTTGGCCAGACGTTTCTGGGCCAGTGAAATACGTTGCATGTGGAAGGGTTGATTGGGCGTCTTTTCCAGCACTCGGCCTTTATCGTCGAGAATCTGCGCAGCGATCTGATGCGTGCCCCTGTCGATGTTCTTCAGCGGGAAAACAGGGCTACGCCCGGCTTGGGCGACTGGCTTGCCATCCAGCAAAAGCTGGTAGGTATGACCTGGCTGCAACGCGGGATCGCTGGTGATGGTGGCAATCATCTCCCCTTCTGTACTGCGTACGGTCGCGTCCGGTTCTGGCACGAGAACCCGAAGCAGGTCGTAACGAAACATCGGCCGGGGCTTGTCTCTGGTGGGTGTACTTTTTTGCACGGTGCGCGGTGGCGGCGAGCCGCTGGTGCTGTTGCTGGGCAGAATCTCGACGCGTTTGGCGTTCTTGTGAGGCTGGTCCGTGAAGACTTTATTACCCTGCGCATCCGTGTAGGTATAGACATCTGCCAGCACCGGAGCAGGCAGCGTGATCAGTAAGCCCAACAGTGCGCAGACCCATGTCCGTGATTTAAGGTTTGCCGACATGAACGCGCTGCACCGTCAGTGTGATGGTTGGACTCTGCTGGATGATGCGGCCTTTATCCAGCACCACTACGGCAAAGCTGTGTTCGCCACGATCAATGTTGACGACTTGCAGGCGCGGCACATTCCCTGGCTGACCATAGAGATTTCCATCCACCAGTAATTGCAGCAAGTGCCCCGGAAGCAGTCTTGGCTGGATAGCGACCCCGACGGTAAACGTACCGTTGTTGGCGCGCAGTGCTTCATCAGCGGGCAAGTCGGTCAGCGCCAGCGTCGGGTAGGCCACTTGTGTCTGTGCTGAGGGTGGCGGGTTTTGCGGGGGTGCTACCGGGGTAGCCATTTTCTGGGTGTCGACGCTGTTGAGTGGCGGCAGCTCCACGACCTGAGCCTTGACGCCATCGGGCGGCGTATTGCTGAACGCAGCATTACCGTTGGCGTCGGTGTATTTGTAAATCTGCGCCGCTGCGGGCAAGGCGATCAACAGCAGCAGACAGATGAGGCTTAGGCGCATGCGGGCTCCATGGCTTGGCTGCGGGTAGCGGTGGGTTGCGCGCAGCATAGAACATAAATCAGCTGAAGCGGTTGATGATCATTTACCTGTCACGCACAACTCGCCGACTGCTCGCGTAAGCGCCAGGTCATGAATCGGATCTTTCGCTTGTAGTCGGGACTGTTGAATCACCCAGTTCGGGCATTGTGGGTCCTGACGGTACATCGCAAAGGCTGAGTATTCGCGCAGCAATCGCGTTTGCAGTTGATCCAGCTGGGGCCGAATTTGCCCGACCAGATCTGGTCTTGGCGTGTCTGGCGCCTTACCCGCTTCGTGCCACCGGGCGAGCAGTGCATACTGCACCAGCTTGTTCGCTTCAATTTGTGCGGCGAGGAATTGGCTGACTTCCTGCGCATCCAGGTTGTATGTCGGTGCGAGCTTTGCGGCGGCTGCGATGACCTGTGCTTCGCGAGGGCTGTCCTGTATCGGTTTCCCACTGTCCCATTTGGTCAGCGCGACCTGGTCTGCGATGGCAAGGCGTTCGCTGATCGTTGTCAGTAAAGGTGCAAGCGGTGCGGGCGAAGTCACGGGTGTGCCCGCGCAGGCGGTCAGGCTGGTGAGCGCAGCGCAGAGAAAAAGCAAGCATGCTGGATTGGACATATCTCTTTTTTCTCTCAAATTAATCGGAGCATTGATGCTGAACCTGTAGGAGCGCACGAGCACCTACAGGGGGCGGTGTTCGCGAATCGACAGCATGCACCTGCTGGCGGCGTGCGTGGCAACAAATAGATATCGCCTATTAAATCCCGCCCATAAAAAAGGCCTCCCGAAGGAGGCCTCTTTAGTGCGTCAGAATGCCTGACGCGACTGGATTAGCAGCTGTAGTACAGCTCGTATTCCAGTGGGTGTACGAAGGTGCGTACTTTGATTTCTTCTTCGCTTTTCAGAGCGATGTAAGCGTCGATGAAGTCGTCGCTGAAAACGCCGCCTTTGGTCAGGAACGCACGACCTTTGTCCAGCTCTTCCAGGGCTTCTTTCAGGCTGCCGCAAACTTGTGGGATCTCTTTGGCCTCTTCAGGCGGCAGGTCATACAGGTTTTTGTCAGCAGCATCGCCAGGGTGGATCTTGTTCTGGATACCGTCCAGGCCGGCCATCAGCAGTGCTGCGAAAGCCAGGTACGGGTTGGCAGCTGGATCCGGGAAGCGAGCTTCGATACGACGGCCTTTAGGGCTGTTGACGTAAGGAATACGGATCGACGCGGAACGGTTACGAGCCGAGTACGCCAGCATTACTGGAGCTTCGAAGCCTGGAACCAGACGCTTGTAGGAGTTGGTAGCAGGGTTGGTGAAGCCGTTCAGTGCCTTACCGTGCTTGATGATGCCGCCGATGAAGTACAGAGCGGTGTCGGACAGGCCGGCATAGCCTTCGCCTGCGAAGGTGTTCTTGCCATCTTTGGAGATGGACATGTGAACGTGCATACCCGAACCGTTATCGCCGTACAGAGGCTTAGGCATGAAGGTAGCGGTGCGGCCATAAGCGTCAGCAACGTTGTGAACAACGTATTTCAGGGTCTGAACTTCGTCAGCCTTTTTAACCAGCGTGTTGAATTTCACGCCGATTTCGTTCTGACCAGCAGTGGCCACTTCGTGGTGGTGAACTTCTACGGTCTGGCCCATTTCTTCCAGAGCGTTGCACATTGCGGTGCGGATTTCGTGGTCATGGTCGAATGGCGGAACCGGGAAGTAGCCACCTTTGATACCTGGACGGTGGCCTTTGTTGCCGCCTTCGATGTCCTGATCGGACATCCACGAACCTTGTTCGGAGTAGATTTTGAACATGGAGCCGGAGATGTCGGACTTGAACTTCACTTCGTCGAAGATGAAGAACTCTGGCTCTGGACCGGCGAATACGGTGTCACCGATACCGGTCGACTTGAGGTATTCCTCAGCGCGGTGGGCGATTGCACGTGGGTCGCGATCGTAACCTTGCATGGTCGAAGGTTCGATGATGTCGCAAACCAGGATCAGCGTTGGGTCTTCGGTGAACGGATCGAGAACGGCGGTTTCGTCGTCCGGCAGCAGGATCATGTCGGAGGCTTCGATGCCTTTCCAGCCAGAGATGGAGGAGCCGTCGAACATCTTGCCGACTTCGAAGAAGTCGTCTTCCAGAGCATCGCGAGCCGGCATGGTCACGTGGTGCTGTGTACCTTTAGTGTCCGTGAAGCGCAGATCAATCCACTTAACGTCATGATCTTTGATAAGTTGAACCGACTTCGACATGGTGTCCTCCGGGTGGCTTCGGGCCTATTTAATGGTTTGGGCCCTTAGAATTTGGGTGATGCCGGCGCAGATACTCTGCCAAGGCAACCTGCCTCACAAGGGAGCAAATTGCATGCCAGTGCCCCGAGATGGGTTTTGTGCCCGAAACGCTCGCATTTTCAGGCATAAATTCGATTATTTGAAAAATTAGCGCACCACAATGATGCTCGATATTGCGGGTCGGGTCTTTTTTGGTGCGCTGATGATTGGTTGCACGATAACTGGTTAAACCTTGAGCAATTTCCGCTATAATCCCGCCCCCTCTTTTTCGGCTGGCACCTCGCGCGCTGTTTTCATGAAACTAATCGTAAAAGTCTTCCCCGAGATCATCATCAAAAGCCCGCCGGTGCGTAAGCAATTCATCCGCCAGCTGGCCAAGAACATCCGCATCGTGCTCCGTGATCTGGACCCGGTACTGGTGGTGGACGGGTCGTGGGACAACCTCGAGGTTCAGACGAAACTGACTGACGCCAAGGTCCTGCAGGACATGACCGACCGCCTGAGCTGCATGCCGGGCATCGCCAATTTTCTTCAGGTGGCCGAATACCCGCTGGGCGATATGGACGACATCGTTGCCAAGTGCAAACTGCACTACGCCGATTTGCTGCCGGGCAAGATGTTTTCAGTGCGCTGCAAGCGGGCAGGCAAGCACACATTCAGCTCTATGGATGTCGAGAAATACGTCGGCAGCCAGTTGCGCAAACAGTGCGGCGCGGCCGGTATCGAGCTGAAAAAGCCGGAAATCGTGGTGCGAATGGAAATTCGCGACAAACGGTTGTTTGTGATTCACAGCCAGCACAACAGTGTCGGCGGATACCCGTTAGGCGCCCTCGAACAGACCCTGGTGTTGATGTCCGGTGGTTTCGATTCGACTGTGGCGGCCTATCAGGTCATGCGTCGCGGGCTGATGGCGCATTTCTGCTTCTTTAATCTGGGCGGGCGTGCCCATGAACTGGGCGTCATGGAAGTCGCACATTTCATCTGGAAGAAGTACGGCAGCTCCCAGCGTGTGCTGTTTGTCAGCGTGCCTTTCGAGGAAGTTCTCGGAGAAATCCTGCAGAAAGTCGATAACAGTCATATGGGTGTAGTTTTGAAGCGTATGATGTTACGCGCTGCATCCTCTATCGCTGACCGTCTTGATATCGATGTGCTGGTTACCGGCGAAGCGATTTCACAGGTTGCCAGCCAGACGTTGCCGAACCTGTCGTTGATTGATGCCGCGACTGACAAGCTGGTCTTGCGTCCTTTGATCACCAGCCACAAGCAGGACATCGTCGATCAGGCGGTCGAGATTGGCACTGCCGATTTCGCCAGACACATGCCTGAGTATTGCGGGGTGATTTCGATCAACCCCAAGACCAACGCCAAGCGCAACCGCGTTGAGTACGAAGAGCAACAGTTCGACATGGAGGTTCTCGAGCGAGCGCTTGCGAACGCCAAACTGGTTTCGATCGATCGGGTGATTGACGATCTGAGCCGGAGCATCGAGATAGAAGAAGTCAGTCAGGCACTGGCAGGGCAGGTCATCGTCGACATCCGTCACCCGGACGCCCAGGAAGATCAGCCGCTGGTGTTGCCTGGCATTGAAGTACAGGCGTTGCCGTTCTATGCATTGAACAGCCGCTTCAAGGAACTGGATAACACGCGCCAGTACCTGTTGTATTGCGACAAAGGCGTCATGAGTCGCCTGCATGCTCACCATTTGCTCAGTGAGGGGTATGCCAATGTGCGCGTTTATAGACCGAGCTAAGTGCCCGGGGCTGTTTGCCTGTGGCTTGCGTCACCGGCCCCCCGACGCCAGTCGTCTAGCCGTAACGGCTTTGGCCGACTCTGACGTTATAAATAGCTGTTTAGCAGTATTCAGCTAACCGAATCCTCTGATCGAGATACACAAGTGATCGAAAATCTACGCAACATCGCCATCATTGCTCACGTTGACCATGGTAAAACCACCCTGGTAGACAAACTCTTGCGCCAATCCGGCACTCTGGAGCGTAACGAGCTCAACGACGAGCGCGTGATGGACTCCAACGACCAGGAGAAAGAGCGCGGTATTACCATTCTGGCGAAAAACACCGCCATCAACTGGAACGGCTACCACATCAACATCGTGGACACCCCGGGCCACGCCGACTTCGGTGGTGAAGTTGAGCGCGTAATGTCGATGGTTGACTCCGTGCTGCTGCTGGTCGACGCACAAGACGGCCCTATGCCGCAAACCCGTTTCGTGACCAAGAAGGCTTTCGAAGCCGGCCTGCGTCCAATCGTGGTTATCAACAAGGTTGACCGTCCAGGCGCGCGTCCGGACTGGGTTCTGGATCAGATCTTCGACCTGTTCGACAACCTGGGTGCTACCGAAGAACAGCTGGACTTCAAAGTCGTCTACGCCTCGGCCCTGAACGGTATTGCCGGTCTGGACCACGCTGAAATGGCTGAAGACATGACCCCGCTGTACCAGTCGATCGTCGACAACGTACCTGCGCCGTCTGTTGACCGTGACGGTCCGTTCCAGATGCAAATCTCCGCTCTGGACTACAACAGCTTCCTGGGTGTTATCGGTGTTGGCCGTATCGCTCGTGGTCGCGTCAAGCCGAACACCCCGGTTGTAGCGATCAGCGCCGACGGCAAACGCCGTAACGGTCGTATCCTGAAGCTGATGGGTCACCACGGTCTGCACCGCATCGACGTTGAAGAAGCAGCAGCTGGCGACATCGTCTGCATCAGCGGTATGGATTCGCTGTTCATCTCCGACACCCTGTGCGACCCGCTGAACGTGGAAGCAATGGTGCCGTTGACCGTTGACGAACCTACCGTTTCGATGACCTTCCAGGTCAACGACTCGCCGTTCTGCGGTAAAGAAGGCAAGTTCGTGACGTCCCGTAACATCAAGGAACGTCTGGACAAAGAGCTGCTGTACAACGTTGCTCTGCGCGTTGAAGAAGGCGACACCGCTGACAAGTTCAAGGTCTCGGGCCGTGGTGAGCTGCACTTGTCGGTACTGATCGAAACCATGCGTCGCGAAGGCTTCGAAATGGGTGTTGGTCGTCCGGAAGTGATCATCCGTGTCGTTGACGGCGTGAAGCAGGAACCGTTTGAAAACGTCACCATCGACCTGCCAGAAGAATCCCAAGGTTCCATCATGGAGCAAATGGGTCTGCGTAAAGGCGATCTGACCAACATGGTTCCGGATGGCAAGGGCCGTGTGCGCCTTGAGTACAACATCCCTGCTCGTGGTCTGATCGGTTTCCGTAACGAGTTCCTGACCCTCACCTCCGGTGCAGGCATCCTGACCTCGATCTTCGACCGTTACGACACCATGAAGTCGGGCGATGTGTCGGGCCGTCAGAACGGCGTTCTGGTTTCGGTTGAAACCGGCAAGGCTCTGACCTACTCGCTGGAAACCCTGCAGGCTCGTGGCAAGCTGTTCGTTGAACACGGTCAGGAGATCTACTGCGGTCAGATCGTTGGCTTGAACAGCCGCGACAACGACCTGGGTATCAACCCAACCAAAGGCAAGAAGCTCGACAACATGCGTGCTTCGGGTAAAGACGAAACCATCGCTCTGGTTCCACCTGTCAAGTTCACCCTTGAACAGGCTCTGGAATTCATCCAGGACGACGAGCTGTGCGAAGTAACGCCTAAGTCCATCCGTCTTCGCAAGAAGATCCTGGACGAAAGCGAGCGTACCCGCGCTGCCAAGAAAGCCAAGAACTGATTAGTTTTTAATCAGGCTTGAAAAAACGCCCCCGACCGCAAGGTCGGGGGCGTTTTTGTTTGTGTGGTGATCACTTATTTTGTCGGAGCTGCCCAGGTCTCTGTGGGAGCGAATTTATTCGCGAAAGGGCCAGTCCTGAGGCATATCTGTGACTGACACACTGCATTCGCGAATGAATTCGCTCCCACAGATGTCCGTGTTCGTAGGGTTATGGCGCAGTGTCAGCGCCACCGTCTCATATTGGCAATCTTAAAACTTCGGAAATGGCGTGCTGGTGTTGTTCTTCAGCGTGCCGGTGTCCTGACGCACTACGGCCTTGGGCTTGTAAGCGCAGTAGCCGGGACGCGGGCCAACCTTGGGGTGGTTGCGGCAAGTGTCCGGACGTTTGTCGTAGATGGTGCACAGGCGGCTCTTGCGGTCCAGATACAGGCAGTCGTTATTGCTCATGCGCTGCAAGGTGAAGATTTCGGACTTCTGGTTGTAGCGCTCGACAATCCCTTCCTTCTGCAAACGCTTGGCGATGTTCTTTGCCGGTTCGCCGCGCTCGAAGTCATCGACGATGCCGATGCGGATCAAGTCCTTGATCTTCACTTCAACTGGCAGCGTGCAGCAGCTGGAGATGCAGCCTCCGCACATATGGCTGGAGTATTTGGCCCAGGTATCGATACGGTCGATTTCTGCGGCGGCGATCAAGGTCGGTTTCATGAGCAATACGGTTCCGGGTGTATCGGGCGCGCGATGATACCGGTGTCCGGGGAAATCGAGTAATCAAAAATTACCAAGGCGACTGGTGGGCATAGAGCTTTGGGGACGTGATTACCTTGTGTGCGGTGCTTGGTCTGGGCAGGTTTGCGGTGATCTCAAGCTCATGATGAACCTGTGGGACCGAATTCATTCGGGAAAGCGATATTTCGGAGCCCAGAATTGGCCGCGTATGTACCGGCCCCTTCGCGAATAAATTCGCTCCCACAGGGTTTGTGCGTGCAGGCAATTAAAGAGTCCTCCGCTGGAACCCCAGCAATCAGCTCTGCGCCAACACTTTCGCCAGTTCCTCTATCTGCTCCTGCCGCTCAGCCTGATTCAGCTTTGCCCCCGGATTCAGCGACGACCATTGCGGATGAGCGCGGGCTTTTTGCAGCGCGTCGGGCAGTTTGCCTTCACGCCAGGTTTTATCCTGTGGTGTGGTCAACTGGATGCTTTCCATGGCGGCATGGCCTCTGGCGCCCAAGGCAATCAGCAAATGGCGTTGACGCAAGGCGAGCAGGCGCAGTACGGCATCGTCCACCGTAAGCTCGCGCTGACCTTTGATCTTGCCAAGCAAGCGCCCGCCGTAACTGCGTGCAGTCTGTAATGCCCCACCGGCAATCGCTCCAGCCAAAGCCGCCGCACCCATGGTGAGTCCGCCCACCAGCAAGTCGACTCCCGCACCCGCTGCTGCGCCTGCCGCAATTCCGCCGCCAACCCGTACGCCCAGTTGCTTGAGGGTTTCCGGGTTGAACAGGTCGTCACCCCAGCGCCCGTCCAGTAACGGAAGGTCGCTGGCCGCTGCGTCCTGGGTACGAAACGCATACAGCTTGAGTAGCTCCTCCACGCAGCGTTGTTCGCGCTGACGCACCGCTTTGCGCAACTCATCGATAGCTTGTTGCTCATGGCCCGATTCGGTTGAAACGCTGCGGCGGCAGGCCGCGCAGTCGATAAGCAACTGCGCGATCAAGCGACTGGCGCTTTGCTGACGCGCTTCGCGCTGAGCTTCCTGATCGAGAATCAGCCGTTCCAGTTGGCCGCGGGAGTTTTCCAGCAGCAGGGCAAGACTTTCATAAAGGCGCCGCTCGCCGTCTTCCGGCGGCGCGACACTGTCAAAGCGCACCAGCGCATGCAGACCCAGTCGTGCAAGTGCCTCGCGCCATGCGGGCTCCCGGTGTTCTGCACTGCTGACAAAATTCAGGACGGGCAGCAGCGGCTTGCCGCAGCTGGCCAGAATCGACAGTTCGTCGCGATATTTGGCCAGTACCGGCTCCCGGGCGTCGATCACGTACAGACCTGCGTCCGAAGCCAGTAATTGGCGCATGACCTTGGCTTCCTGCTCGAAACGTTGCCTCGCTTCGCTGCCCTCCAGAAACCGCGCAAGCCGCGCCGGGCCGTCCAGACGCTCGCCCGGTCTGTCCTGGCGTTCGAGAAAGTCCAGCAACGCGATGGCGTCTTCCAGGCCCGGCGTGTCGTACAGTTCAAGCAGAGCCTGCCCGTCCACGGATAACCGTGCCCCTTCCACATGGCGTGTGGTGCTTGGACGATGGGATACCTCGCCAAAGCCCACATCGCGAGTCAGGGTTCGCAGCAGCGAAGTCTTGCCGACGTTGGTGTGGCCGACCACCGCCAGCTTCAGTGGGCGGATGTTGTCCTTGTCAGTCATTACCTGTCTCCAGCCAGTTCAGGGGCGCGCTGTCGCTGCAGGTCAGCTCCAGTTGCTGGAGTGCGGCGTGCCAGTCGCCGAGCCTTTGCGGGTTGAGGCTCTGGCCAGCAGGGGCGGGCAATAACCAGACCCGTGTTGCGCCCGCACAGCGAGCCAGTTCGGCAACCAGTGCAAGGCTGCCGCGATCAGGTGAGCGCCGAGGGTCGCAGGCAATCACCAACCGAGCAGGCGGAAAGCGGGTCAGTTGATCAAGCAGTTTTTGTCGGGATTCCCGGCTGTCGAGAATGCCTGCATCAACCACGCCTTCAGGCAATAACGGCGGCCATGGCTGTTCATCGTCCAGTTCGATAGCGACCAACAATGCGCCGTCGCTGTGTTGCGCTGCGCCATTGGGCTGTACTTGATGCAGTTGCTCTGGCGCAGCGTCGCTGACCCCCAGTCTCTCGCTGCTGGGCATCAGGCGTTCGCGAAGCTGGCTGTAACCGGGCAAGGTCAGGTCCAGACTCAAAGCCGCCCGGCCCATGCGCCAGCGCCACACGCAGACCAACGCAAGGATCAGGCGCGGCACGATGCCATAGACCAATAGCACGCCGACCAGCCATGCCGCCCAGGCCTGACGACCTGATTCAACAACCAGGGCGCTGTCGCCGCTGGCGCGGATCATGGACTCGTCCGGCACAGTAAAGCCCAGCATGGCCGGGAGAATGCCGAGGGTCTGGGTCAGGCTGACGAAGGTGTCGCTGCCTAAAATAGTGGTTTCCCACACAAAGCCATAACGTCGGGTTGCCATCAGCATCAATAGCAGCACCAGCGCGCTGACCAGTGCCAGCAGCCATAAGCCATGGATCATCGCACCTAGCACCCATCGATTCAGGCGTTTGCGCTGCAACAGCACAATTAGCGCAGGGGCAAGCTGGGCGGCCTGAGCATCGCGGGCGAGTTTTTCGCTGAGCCATAGCCAGATACGTCCAAGGCTCGCCGTGTTTTGTCCGGCGACGCCGAAGCTCATCGCCCAACTGAACAGCATAATCAGGTTCAGCCCGAGCAGGCTGCCCAGCGCCCAGAACACATTGACCGGCGTCTGGCCGTCGCCCATTGCAGCGAATGCCAGCCCGGCGCCGCTGAGCACCGAGAAAATAGCCAATGCGATCAGCGCCAGGCGCGCGCCTTGTTTCCAGTGCGGCAGTGCGGCGCGCATGCCGTCACGTTCGGCCAGCCACAGGGCCCGGCTTTGCACGCGATTAGTCAGATCGCCACCGTTGGCCCGGGCGCGACGGTTGGCTTCAAGGTCTTCCAGCGGGCCGGCCTGTTCTTCGCGCAGACGCACGGCTTCAGTCAGCCATAGAGTATCGAGGGGAGTCAGAGCAGTCACACAGCGTCTCGTCGAATGAATCAGTAAAAGAGCATAACCTCTGCGCCCTGTATTCGAGCAAATCGGCCGCTACGAATTCAGTGTCAGCGTCTGTTATTCTCGCCGCCATGAAAAATCAACTTCCGCTCAGCCTGATTGCCGCCCTTGGTGAGAACCGAGTGATTGGCGTCGACAATTCCATGCCCTGGCACTTGCCGGGGGATTTCAAATATTTCAAGGCCACGACCCTGGGCAAGCCGATCATCATGGGCCGCAAGACCTGGGATTCATTGGGCCGGCCGCTGCCGGGACGCTTGAATCTGGTGGTCACGCGCCAGGCGGATCTGCAACTGGAGGGCGCTGAAGTGTTCACTTCGCTGGAGTCTGCTGTCACTCGCGCTGAAGAATGGGCCCTGGAGCAGGGCGTTGCGGAAGTGATGCTGATCGGCGGTGCGCAGTTATATGCACAGGGTCTGGCTCAGGCAGATCGCTTGTACCTGACCCGTGTGGCGTTGAGCCCCGAAGGCGATGCGTGGTTTCCGGAGTTTGATCTGGCCGAATGGGCGTTGGTGTCCGAGGTGTTGAACCCGGCGGCAGATGACAAGCCTGCGTATAGCTTTGAGGTTTGGGAGCGGCACTAATTTCCGGTTGACTGCGGAGTTGTGGGACCGGATTCATCCGGGAAGGGGTATTTCAGCCGAGATAAATTCAGCGTCTGCACCGGCCCCTTCGCGAATGAATTCGCTCCCACAGGATTTCTGACGGTCACAAAAGTGTCGTAATCGGAAATCTGCGTCGCGAATCGCTTCCAGTGTGACGCCCTCGGGACGTACACAGTCGCTGGCATCCCCAATCAGTCATCATAATTTGTTACGGTCGATCCTCTTAACGTTCAGGGGGATACCACGATGAAGTTCGCTCCACGATTGCTTGCCGCCGCGCTCTGCCTGGGTCTGGCCGGGCAGGCGTTTGCCGCCACCGAGTTGAAGCACTGGCCTGAGCCCGCGGCAAAAGCGCTCGATGCAATGATTGCCGCCAATGCCAATAAGGGCAATTACGCGGTTTTCGACATGGACAACACCAGCTACCGCTTCGACCTCGAAGAGTCGCTGCTGCCGTACATGGAAAGCAAAGGGCTGATCACTCGTGAAAAACTTGATCCGTCCCTCAAGCTGATGCCTTTCAAAGACACGGCGGATCACAAGGAAAGCCTGTTCAGTTACTACTACCGCCTGTGTGAAGTCGACGACATGGTCTGCTACCCATGGGTCGCTCAAGTGTTCTCGGGCTTTACCCTCAAAGAGCTTAAAGGCTATGTCGATGAGCTGATGGCCTTGGGTAAACCGATCCCGGCCACTTACTACGATGGCGATGTGGTCAAGAAGCTCGATGTCGAGCCGCCACGCATCTTTACCGGCCAGAAAGAGCTGTTCAACAAGCTGATGGAAAACGGCATTGAGGTCTACGTCATGACCGCCGCGTCCGAAGAGTTGGTGCGGATGGTCGCCTCAGATACCAAATACGGCTACAACGTCAAACCGCAAAACGTGATTGGCGTGACCATGCTGCTCAAGGACAAGAAGACCGGCGAACTGACCACCGCACGCAAGCAGATCACGGCGGGCAAGTATGACGAGAAGGCCAACCTTGGTCTTGAGCTGACGCCTTATCTCTGGACTCCAGCGACCTGGATGGCGGGCAAGCAGGCGGCGATCCTGACCTACATCAATCAATGGAAGAAGCCAGTGCTGGTAGCGGGTGATACGCCAACCAGCGATGGCTACATGCTGTTCCACGGCGTAGACGTCAACAAGGGCGGCGTTCATTTGTGGATCAACCGCAAAGACAAGTACATGACCCAGTTGAACGGCATGATCAAAAGCAACGCAGAGGCTCAGGCCAAAGAAGGGTTGCCGGTAACGGCGGACAAGAACTGGGTGATCGTCAAGCCGGATGAGATTCAGTAAATAACAGAATGACGTGCCCCCTGTGGGAGTGAATTCATTCGCGAATGCGGTGTTCCAAGCGACGGATTTGTATCGTTTGTACCGGCCCTTTCGCGAATGAATTCGCTCCCACAGGTTTTGTGTTGCTCCGGGCAGCCCAACAACAAAAAACCCGGCATCGCTGCCGGGTTTTTTGTGGTCACTGAAAAAGCTTACGGCACCAGCTTGTCCAGCAACGCCTTGTCACGCACCGCGCCTTTGTCGGCGCTGGTGGCGAGCAGGGCGTAGGCTTTCAGGGCTGTGGTCACTTTACGTGGACGCACTTCAACCGGCTTCCAGCCTTTCTCGTCCTGCTCTGCACGACGCGCGGCCATCTCTGCGTCGTCGATCAACAGATTGATCGAGCGATTCGGGATGTCTATCAGCACTTTGTCACCGTCGCGCACCAGACCGATTGCGCCGCCAGCGGCTGCTTCCGGGGAAGCATGACCGATGGACAGGCCTGAAGTACCACCCGAGAAACGACCGTCAGTGAGCAGCGCACACGCTTTGCCCAGACCTTTGGATTTCAGGTACGACGTCGGGTACAGCATTTCCTGCATGCCCGGACCGCCTTTCGGGCCTTCGTAACGGATGATCACGATGTCGCCTGCCTGAACTTCGTCAGCAAGGATGCCGCGCACGGCGCTGTCCTGGCTTTCGAAGATCTTGGCGTTGCCTTCGAATACATGGATCGACTCGTCGACGCCCGCTGTTTTCACTACGCAGCCGTCCAGCGCGATGTTGCCGTACAGCACGGCGAGGCCGCCTTCTTGCGAGTAGGCGTGCTCGAAACTGCGGATGCAGCCGTTTTCACGGTCGTCATCCACGGTTTCCCAACGGGTCGACTGGCTGAATGCAGTCTGGGTCGGGATACCTGCCGGGCCTGCGCGGAAGAAGGTGTGCACAGCTTCATCGTCAGTCTGGGTGATGTCCCATTTGGCGATGGCTTCTTCCATCGACGGGCTGTGCACGGTTGGCAGGTCGGTGTGCAGCAGGCCGCCACGGGCCAGCGAGCCGAGGATGCTGAAGATGCCGCCTGCGCGGTGTACGTCTTCCATGTGGTACTTCTGGATGTTCGGCGCCACTTTGCACAGCTGAGGAACCTTGCGCGACAGGCGATCGATATCACGCAGGTCGAAGGGGATCTCGGCTTCCTGAGCCGCCGCCAGCAAGTGCAGGATAGTGTTGGTCGACCCGCCCATGGCGATGTCTAGCATCATGGCGTTTTCAAACGCCTTGAAGTTGGCGATGTTGCGCGGCAGGACGGCTTCGTTGTTTTCGATGTAGTACTGACGGCACAGATCGACGATGGTGCGGCCAGCCTGCAGGAACAGTTGCTCGCGGTCGCTGTGAGTGGCCAGTGTCGAACCGTTGCCCGGCAGTGCCAGACCCAGTGCTTCGGTCAGGCAGTTCATCGAGTTAGCGGTGAACATGCCTGAGCATGAACCGCAGGTCGGACAAGCGCTGCGCTCGTATTCGGCGACTTTTTCGTCGCTGGCGGTAGAGTCGGCCGCGATGACCATGGCATCGACCAAATCCAGGCCGTGTGAGGCGAGTTTGGTCTTACCGGCTTCCATCGGGCCGCCAGAAACGAAGATCACCGGGATGTTAAGGCGCAAAGCAGCCATCAACATGCCAGGGGTGATCTTGTCGCAGTTGGAGATGCAGACGATGGCGTCGGCACAGTGGGCGTTGACCATGTATTCCACGGAGTCGGCGATGATCTCGCGGCTCGGCAGCGAATACAGCATGCCGTCGTGGCCCATGGCGATGCCGTCATCCACGGCAATGGTGTTGAATTCCTTGGCAACGCCACCGGCACGTTCAATTTCACGGGCAACCAGTTGGCCCATGTCCTTGAGGTGCACGTGGCCCGGTACGAACTGAGTGAATGAGTTGGCAACGGCAATGATCGGTTTCTTGAAGTCTGCGTCTTTCATCCCGGTGGCGCGCCACAAGGCACGAGCGCCGGCCATGTTGCGGCCGTGGGTGGACGTTTTAGAGCGGTAATCAGGCATGGAGCACTCCGGGCGGCTAATCAGGTAAACAAGAGGGAGTGAGCTTCTAGTGTCTTCACATAACAAACGGCAGTGACCGCTTGCTGCGAGGGAAACCGACGCCACGGGATCGCCGTGCGCTCGGCCTGAGCTCATAAACCCGCCGGGGATGAATGGCGATGAATAGCGCCGATTCTACACCTGTGAGGGGGATAAGGGATGTTAAGGGTGGGATTTATGGATGAATGATGACTACAGCCATATGGCATCCCAAAGCGGGTAGTCACCATAGCGCTTTACCAGGCCTGTACGAATGGGGTTGGCGACGATGTAGCGCGCTGCCTGGATGATTTCGCTTTCTTGTCGGATTGCTCGATCGTGGTAGCCTTTTTGCCAGAGCTTGAACTGGTGGTTTTTTGCTCTGGTGACGGCGAGAGCGCTGCCTGATTTAACTCGGCGCATTAAGTCACCTAGATCGCCGCTCTTCAATTCTATAAGCCAGTGGAAATGATCCGGCATAACCACCCATGCTAAAGAGTTCGCCAGCTCTTGATCCTGTGCTTTGCGGAACTCGCTTGCCAAAAGTCGCCCCATTGTCCAGTCAGAAAAAATGGGGTCTCGGTTTTGAGTGACGGATGTCAGCAGATAAATACGACCTGTCTCGCAATGGCGACCCTGACGTAATTTCGAGCCACGACATGAATCGGTCATACCATGCCCTTCATTCTGGTTTGAGACAGGAAGGTTAGGCGGTGATGCTGGATTCTGTGGCTCTGAACTGGCTCTTTATGTGTCTGTTCCGATGCCATCGCGGGCAAGCGCGCTCCTACAGTTGAAATTCGATCCTGTAGGAGCGCGCTTGCTCGCGATGACGTCAGTTGTCGTTACGCAAATTTAAACCCAACCATCATTCTTCTTACGGCCGCGGGTCAGGGCCGGGATGATCAGGCCGACCAACAGGCCGGCGCCAGCGATGCTGCCGCCGTAAACCATGTAGCGCATGAGCACGAGGTTGTTCTCGTCGCCCAACTTGGCTTGGGTGGTGCGCAGTTCCGATTGGGATGCGCTGAGCTGCTCGTTGAGATCTTTGCTGCGGGCCTCCAGCTCGTCGATCAGTTTCTTACGGGTGTCCAGGGTTTCCTGCATGCCTTGCACGCGGGTCTTCCAGCCATCGTCGATGGTTTTGAGCTGGCCGCTCAGGTCTGCGACTTGTTGAACCAGTTCAGGCAGCCGCTCGGCCTGGCCGGGTTCGCTTTGCAGGTCAGCTGTCGGAATCCATACCGAGTTGCCACCCTCACGCACCTGGCTGTACTCGCCCTGGGTGCTGATCAACTCAACCTTCTGGCCTGACTTGAGGGTGCCGACAATCCGGTAACCGTCGGTGGGGCCGCTGCGCACATAGGTATTGAGGCTGTCGCTGACCCAGCGGTCATTGGGTTTGGTTTCTGCCGCATGGGCTGTACTGCAAGCAGCAATCAGCAATCCAGCGCCTAGAGTGCGGTAGTTGAAAACACGAGGAAGACGAGAAATGAATGCTGAAAGATGACGAGACATAGACATGGTTATCTTCGATAAAAGGAAAGATAAAGGCGCCGATGGTCGGGCCGGTAAAGATGGGGCAGTGACCTGCAGGGCAAACGCGCTGCAACTGCGATGGATGATCGGCATGGGCGAGAAGGGGAATACATGAGCCTATTGGGGCTCAACGCCAGCAACGCCATCCTTTTTTATCCCCACACACTGACCGTCAAAAACCGTTCGGGTTCATTGCCGGGGTGTGACGGTGACGGAATTCTGACTTGCGGTAGGAAGATGCTGCCGGGTTTGATGTGTAGGAGCTGCCGCAGGCTGGGAAAGCTGGGCTGGCCTCACAGGGCGATTTCACAGCCTGCGGCTCTTATCAAACAACACGTAATCAGCTGAATTCATGCCTAACCCGTGGGACCGAATTTATTCGGGAAGAGGTCTTTGGATTCGCTGAATTTTATCGTCAGGAATGCCGCTTCCCGGATAAATCCGGTCCCACACGTCCTCTGTTTGCGGCGAGAAAGCGCGGTGACATGGACACCGCGGCAGCTCTAGAGCAATAGCGTGCCTTGCTTAGCTATTCGGCAACAACCGGCACGTGATGCTCTTGATGTAACGTGTTTCTGCGATTGCCGGGTGAACCGGGTGATCCGGGCCCTGGCCGCCGCGTTCCAGCAACTGAATGTTGCGGTCCAGGTGTCGAGCGCTGGTCAGCAGGATGTTTTGCAGGTCATCTTCCGGCAGATGCATCGAGCACGACGCGCTGACCAGGATGCCGTCCTTGCTGAGCAAACGCATGGCTTGCTCGTTCAGACGACGGTAGCCGGCTTCACCGTTTTTCAGGTCTTTTTTGCGTTTGATGAAGGCCGGTGGGTCGGCAACGATGACGTCGAAACGTTCTTCGCCCGCTTTCAGCTCTTTCAGGGCGGCGAACACGTCACCTTCGATGCACGTGAGCTTTTCTGCAAAACCGTTCAGGGCGGCGTTACGTTCCACGCCATCCAGCGCAAATGCAGATGCGTCAACACAGGTCACGTCAGTAGCGCCGAATGCCGCTGCCTGAATGCCCCAGCCGCCGATGTAGCTGTAGAGATCCAGAACACGTTTGCCTTTGACGTAAGGAGCAATACGCGCGCGGTTCATGCGGTGGTCGTAGAACCAGCCGGTTTTCTGACCTTCCATGACTGGTGCTTCGAACTTCACGCCGTTCTCTTCCAGCGCTACCCACTCCGGTACCAGCCCGAAGACGGTTTCGACGTAGCGATTCAGGCCTTCTGCATCGCGCGCGGCCGAATCATTCTTGAACAGGATGCCGCTTGGCTTGAGCACTTGAACAAGTGCTGCCACCACGTCTTCCTTGTGATTTTCCATAGTGGCAGAAGCCAGCTGGACCACCAGAATGTCGCCGAAACGATCAACGACCAGGCCGGGCAGCAGGTCCGAGTCGCCGTAGACCAGGCGATAGAACGGCTTATCAAACAGGCGGTCGCGCAAGGACAACGCCACGTTGAGGCGATGCACCAGCAAAGATTTGTCCAGTGGCAACTTGACGTCGCGCGACAGCAGGCGTGCGCAAATCAGGTTGTTCGGGCTCATCGCGACGATACCCAGTGGCTTGCCGCCCGCAGCTTCGAGCACCGCTTGATCGCCAGCAGCGAAGCCATGCAGCGGGGTCGCGGCGACGTCGATTTCGTTGCTGTAGACCCACAGGTGGCCGGCGCGCAGGCGACGGTCGGCGTTGGCTTTGAGGCGCAAGCTAGGCAGGGACATGACGTCGCTCCGGAAAAAAGAGCGGGATTATAGCGCGTCATTCCTGCTCAAGGGCGCGCTGTTGTGAATTAACCGGCTAGCGGTTGCGTGATCCAGGGCTCAGTTGCACAGGGTGCGCGATTATTGCCTTTGAAATGAATTTCTACAGAATCTTCACCGAAGAAAATCGCTGCATATATCGATATCTTTTAAAGGTTTGCGAGGTCTGCTGCCTTAGCGGTGGATTAATTGACGCTCTGAAAGCGCCTGCCGTGTGCGTCGGTGACTGTAAAGCGACAGGTATGAAGGAGTAGAATCCAGGTCTGTCCTTGAGTGTGTACTTATGTCCCAAGAGCTTACGTCCGAGCAGATCCAGAAGGCCTTGCAAGGCATTAGTGTGCCGCCGCAGCCGCAAATCATGGTGGATTTGCAGATGGAGCAGTACATGCCTGACCCGGATCTGGACGTGATTGCGAAGTTGATTTCACAGGACCCGGGCCTGTCCGGTGCGCTGCTGAAAATCGTTAACTCGGCGCATTATGGCCTTGCCAACAAAATCGCTTCGATTCAGAAAGCGGTCAACCTGTTGGGCATTCGCTCTGTCATCAATCTGATCAATGCGCAGTCGATCAAGGGTGAAATGAGCGATGAAACCATCGTCACCCTGAACCGATTCTGGGATTCGACTCAGGATGTGGCGATGACGAGTTTGACGCTGGCCAAGCGTATCGGCTCGCAGACAGTCGACGAGTCCTACGCGCTGGGTCTGTTTCATGACTGCGGCATCCCGCTGATGCTCAAGCGCTTTCCGGACTATATGGAGGTGCTGGAGCGGGCGTACACCAACGCAAGCCCGGAATACCGTGTTGTCGATACCGAGAACGAGGCGTTTGATACCAACCACGCCGTTGTCGGTTATTTCACTGCCAAATCCTGGCGCTTGCCTGAACATGTGACCAACGCCATTGCCAATCACCATAATGCGCTGGCGATTTTTCAGGATGACTCCAATCGCAATGCACAGCTGAAAAATCTCCTGGCAGTGCTGAAAATGGCCGAGCATATTTGTGCGTCCCACAAAGTGCTCGGCAACGAGGATGAAGATCACGAATGGAATGCCATCGGGCACCTGATCCTCGACTATGTCGGTCTGTCGGACTACGACTTCGAAAACCTCAAAGAAAGCATTCGCGAACTCTCTGCGCGCTGATTACGCGTGCTGTTGTATCGCTTCGCGCATCACCGAGTTACCCATGCCTGAATTACCAGAAGTTGAAACCACCCGCCGCGGTATCGCGCCTCACCTCGAAGGTCAGCGAGTCAGCCGCGTCATTGTGCGTGATCGGCGTCTGCGCTGGCCGATCCCCGAAGACCTCGATGTGCGCCTGTCCGGCCAGAAGATCGTTGTCGTTGAGCGACGCGCCAAGTACCTACTGATCCAGGCTGAAGTTGGGACCTTGATCAGCCACTTGGGTATGTCAGGCAATTTGCGGCTGGTCGAGGCTGGTTTGCCCGCGCTCAAGCATGAACACGTGGATATCGAGCTGGAGTCCGGCCTGGCGCTGCGTTATACCGACCCGCGTCGGTTTGGCGCGATGCTCTGGAGTCTGGATCCACTCAACCATGAGCTGCTGATTCGCCTTGGGCCGGAGCCACTGACCGATCTGTTCGATGGTCAGCGTCTGTTCGAGCGCTCGCGGGGCAAGTCCATCGCGGTCAAGCCGTTCATCATGGACAACGCTGTGGTAGTGGGTGTGGGGAATATCTATGCCACGGAAGCGTTGTTTGCGGCCGGGATTGATCCGCGTCGTGAAGCCGGAACCGTCTCGCGTGCCCGGTACGTGAAACTGGCGGTTGAGATCAAGCGCATTCTCGCCGCAGCCATCGAGCGTGGCGGTACGACCCTGCGTGATTTCATAGGTGGCGATGGTCAGCCCGGTTACTTCCAGCAAGAGCTGTTCGCTTATGGCCGGGGTGAGTTGCCGTGCAAGGTCTGCGGTACCACCTTGCGTGAGATCAAGCTGGGGCAGCGGGCGAGCGTGTATTGCCCCAAGTGTCAGAAGTGATGCGGGTAAATGCTCGGCAGGTGGGCGATTCGATGTTTGCATTCAAGCTTGAGTGCGATGTAAATCCTGTGGGAGCGGTGCTTGCCCGCGATTTTGGCGACTCGGTCTCTCCAGGAATCGCGTCTAGCGCTTTTCGCAGGCAAGCCTCCACAGGCTGGCGGACCCGTGGGACCGACCGGGGTGGCGCTCCACTTGATTCGGGAAAACTGATTGCCAGCCGCTGAATCTGTATTGTCTGTACCGGCCCCTTCGCGAATGAATTCGCTCCTACGCAGACTGTGTGAAAACTACTGCAGGCTGGGCAACTTCGTCGCTACGCGCGCAATACTGCGTTAAAAACAGGCGAAAAATGCTCATTTAGAACACTAGAGTCGGACGCGACCCCGGCCGTTTTTCGCCTGTTTTTGCCTTGTCTTGCCGTCGCTCGCTACGTTTTCACACAGTCTGCACGGGAATTGTGTTTGCAGGCCAGCATAGAATTTCCCACAAGATATTCCGCGTTCAACATGCTGTTGTGTTGCCCCACTTGCTTAACCGACATCCCTGTTTATAGTTAACCAAACCTAACCCGCTGTACGTGAAGGACCATGCCATGAAGCCGTTTCGACTGATCGCAGCCTGCCTGGCTTTGACTTTTGGTTTGCAGGTGATGCCAGCAATGGCTAATGAAACTGTGAGTCACGGCAGTGGTGATCCGGTTTACAGCATCCAGAATCCCCCGGCCTACGCCATGATTGGCGACTTGCTGATTGCGCGTCCGCTGCTGGTAGCCGCCACTATTGTGGGGGCAGGCCTGTTTGTTATTGCACTGCCGTTCACCGCAATGGGCGGTGGTATTGGTCGTACGGGCAAGGCGTTGGTGGTCGACCCCGGTAAAGCTGCGTTTGTGCGCTGTCTGGGTTGCACCGGCGATGGCTACAACAAGCAGGAGTAATACCTGCGTACTGCGCCCATTCAGGGCGCGGTTTGCATGACCTTAGGATCAAACGTTTCTGACACGCCAAGGCCTCTCGGGTCGCTGGCGGCTTCAACGTGTTTGCCTGCTTTATCCCACCGCAGCACTTGCTGGTTCCCGTAGCCGCGCGGGACTTCTTTGAACTGATAACCGCGAGATCGCAGCGCGTTCATTTCTTCCAGAGTGAATGCATCTGCCTCGTGCTCAACGACATCCGGCAAATACTGATGGTGATAGCGCGGCACTGCTGGCCAGTTCGCAATGGGCTGACCGTCCAGGTATTGCAGCATCGAGAGCAGCACCATGCTTGGGATGCGGCTACCGCCCGGCGTACCAAATGCGGCGAATTCATCAGGGCTTTCAAGGAAACTTGGACTCATGCTCGACAACGGCCGCTTGCCCGCGGCAATCGAGTTGGCCCTGCTGCCTGCCAATCCATAGGCATTGCTGCCTTGGGGATCGGCAGCGAAATCGTCCATTTCGTCGTTCAGCACTACGCCGGTGCCCGGGACGGTGAAGGCTGCGCCGAATGGCAGGTTGACCGATAACGTCGCCGCAACTGCGTTGCCGTCACTGTCCAGAATGGCAAAGTGGGTTGTGTGCTCGCCTTCACGCCAGCGCGGCGCCGGTTCAAGGCTGGCGCTGGGCGTTGCGTCATGAGGCGCAATGCCCTGCGCCAGACGCACCAGATACCGCCGGTCCAACAGGCGATCGAGAGGGTTGGCGACAAAGTCAGGGTCGCCCAGTAACCCCCGGTCACGATAAGCGCGCCGCAGCACCTCAAGCACGTAATGGGCGCGCTGCACTTTGTCCGACGCCTGCCATGGTAGCTGTTGCAGCATCACCAGACTTTGAGCCAGCGCCACGCCGCCCGCAGAAGGGGGCGGCGCGCTGATCAGTTCTCGCTGGTCATCCAGGCGAAAGCGTAAAGGTGCGCGGGTCGCGATCTGATACTGGTCCAGATCTTCTGGTTTCCAGATGCCACCGGCTGCCCTTACTCCGTGAACCATTGATTGAGCGGTGAGACCCGCATAGAAGCCATCGCGACCGTTGTCAGCCAGTCGATTGAGCGTCACGGCCAGCTCCGGCTGCCGGATGATCGTGCCCGCAGCCGGGACATTGCCGTCGCGCAGGAAGAGGCGGGCGCTTTCAGGGTCCTTTCGCAGGGCCGTCAGGCGAGCAGTGGCGCGTTGCTGATAAATCCTGTCGACCGGAAAGCCTTGATAGGCCAGACGAATGGCTGGCGCCATGGAAACCTTAAGCGACAGCTTGCCGTAGCGTTCAGCCAGTTCGACCAGGGCAGCAGGTAATCCCGGAATGGCGGCTGCCAGCGGGCCGTTCAGAGACAGGGCAGGTACTACCTTGCCGTCACGGCGATAGAGATCATAAGTTGCGTTGAGCGGGGCTTTTTCCCGGGCGTCCAGAAATACATAGCCTGTCTCCGGTCCGCTTTGGCGTAACAGGAAGAAACCGCCACCGCCCAACCCTGAACCGTAGGGTTCCACCACAGCCAGTGCGGCGCTGACGGCCACGGCCGCATCAAACGCATTGCCGCCCGCGACCATGACTTCCCGACCAGCGGCAGTCGCTTGCGGATGCGGGCTGGCGATAGCGGACCGCTCCGGGCTAGGAGACAGTGTTTCAGCTGCGATGGATAGCTGCGCGAACAGCGCGCAAAGCAGCAACAAAATGCTGGATAGACAGTGGTGGTGACGGTGTTCTGGGATCATGCCAGGCTCGCTTTGGTCGGCAGGCATGAGCCTGTCAGCGATGCCGAAGGATCAAGCCTTGCCGGTAATGATCAGGTATTTGTTCATTAGCTCGTCTTTGCTTTCGACGCGGTTTTCATCCAGCGGGATGCAATCCACAGGGCAGACTTGCTGACATTGCGGCTCATCGTAATGGCCAACGCACTCGGTGCACAGGCTCGGGTTGATCACGTAGATCTCCTCGCCTTGAGAAATCGCCTCGTTCGGGCACTCGGGTTCGCAGACGTCGCAATTGATGCAATCGTCAGTGATGATCAGGGACATGAAACACTCCTGCCGCGGTCGATGCCGGGGCATATGAAATCCAATGCGGCGAATTGTGCCGCATTAGTCGTTTCGATGCACCCGGGCGTTGCCGAAAAGCTCAGCGTTTGAAGCGTTCGGTCAACGCCTCAGCGACAGCTGGATGCACGAACTTGGTGATATCGCCGCCCAATGCCGCGATTTCGCGAACCAGCGTCGAGGAAATGAACGAATACCGTTCGGATGGCGTGAGGAACAGACTTTCGACGTCCGGTGCCAGTTGGCGGTTCATGTTGGCCAACTGGAACTCGTATTCAAAGTCGGAAACGGCGCGCAGACCTCGCAGAAACACATTGGCGTTCTGTTCCTTGGCAAAGTGCGCCAGCAGCGTCGAAAAACCTACCACTTCGACGTTTGGCAGGTGTTTGGTGACCTCCCGGGCCAGCTCCACACGCTGTTCCAAGGGGAAGAGCGGATTTTTCTTGGGGCTGGCGGCAACGGCAATGATCACATGATCGAACAAGCGCGATGCGCGCTCGACCAGATCGCCGTGTCCCTTGGTAATAGGGTCGAAGGTGCCTGGATACAACACTCGGTTCATCGCGTCGTCCTGGTCGGAGTCCTTTGGGGAGTCGGATGGTAGCGCAGCATTCCCGGTGGGCCAAGTCGGCATGCCGAAGGCAAAGGTCGTATTGTCATTGAAATTGAGCGCTAAGGCCGGGTAAACCGTATCCCTGTAGGAGCTGCCGAAGGCTGCGAAAGCATTAATCCTGACCCGCCGCCATCGCAGCCTTCGGCAGCTCCTACAGGCGCAATCAGCTCAGCAGGCGTTCACCCAGCGCAGTCGCCAATTTGGCCGTCAGCCCGTAGACCGACAGTTGCGGGTTTGCACCAATGCTGGTCGGGAACAGCGAGCCGTCATGAATCGATAGGTTCTGCAGGTGGTGATGCCGACCCAGGCTATCGCATACCGCTTGTCGGGGATCTTCGCCCATGGCGCAACCACCCATCACATGAGCGCTGCCAAGTCGGGTGCGAAAAATCTCCAGGCTCAGGCTGTCGATCATCATCCGCGCTTCGGCAAAGTTTTTGGCATGGCGGGCGTCCGCGTGCATCGGCATGACTGAGCGCGCGCCTCCGGCAAACTGGATCTCGGCCATGCTGTGCCACGCGCGGCGGATACCGTCCCAGGTGTAGGGTGAAATCGGGTAGTCCAGCACCGGGCTTCCATCACCCCGCAACTGCACCGCGCCTCCCACGCTGTCCGGGTGAAAGCCGTCGCGCATGAGAGCCAGCATCATGTGAGTGTGAGGCAATTGCGCCATGCGCTCGGCGTTCTGTTGACCGAAGTCGCCGAGCAAAGTGCTGGCCAGCGCCGGATGCAGCGGCGGCACTTCGAGCTTGTAGGACATATGCCCTGCGATGCCATCTGCCCACTGAAAGTGATCTGAATAAATGGACTGCGGTGCGCCGTAGAACGGATTGATGACTTTATCGAACAACCCTGCGGAGAAGCTCGCCAAGTGCAGAAATGTACGCTTGCCTGCGCGCTCATGCGGGTCGGGCACTTTGGAGCGCATCAGCAGTGCCGGGCTGTTGATGCCCCCACCTGCCAGGACAAAGTGGCGCGCTTTGACGTGGATCGTGCGGCCATTAGGCGAGACACAGCGCTCATCCATGCCCAGGCAAACCAGTTCGGTGATCTTGTCGCCCTGGAGCAATAACCGATCGGCACGCGCCAGATAAAGCAGCTCGCCGCCTTTATCCAGGGTTGCCGGAATCGTTGTCACCAGCATTGATTGCTTGGCGTTACTGGGGCAGCCCATGCCGCAGTAGCCCAAATTCCAGCAGCCCAGCACATTGCGCGGGATTACATGCCAGCTGTAGCCCAGTTGCTCACAGCCGATGCGGATCACGTCGTTGTTGGCATTGGGCGGCATGATCCATGGGGCAACACTGAGTCGTTGTTCCATTTTCTCGAACCAGGGAGCCATCTGTCCTGCGCTGTGATCTTTCACCGCATGCTCGCTGGCCCAGTGCTCCAGCGTGGCCGGTGGCGTGCGGAAGCTTGAGGTCCAGTTGATCAGCGTCGTGCCGCCCACTGCGCGGCCTTGCAAAATAGTGATCGCGCCGTCCTTGCTCATGCGCCCGATGCCTTCCTGATACAGCGTTGAATAAGCCTGGTCTTCGAGCATCTTGAAGTCGCTGCTGGTCTTGAGCGGGCCTTCTTCGATCAGCAACACTTTGAGGCCCATCGCGCTGAGGATTTCAGCCGTGGTCCCGCCGCCCGCACCGCTGCCGATGATCGCGACGTCGGCCTCCAGAGTCAGGTCCTTGTCCAGGCGAGATCCGTCGTAGGTTTGCCAGCCACGGGCCAGGCCTTCGCGGAATGGATCAGGTACAGGCATACCACCTCGGTGCTTGTTTTTATGGATTCAGATTTTCGGTGGGCCGGCATAACCGCAATGCACCCAGGATTGAGGGGTGCTGTACCACGCCATTAGAGTGAGTTGCAGCAGTGCGGCATGTCCTTGGCGCAGGAGATCCAGCGAACTGTTTTGCCAGCGATCAAGGAAGTGCTGAATCTGTATGTTGCTGGCTTTTCCCCAGGCTGCCCATACGCCGGTCAGCGGTCCGCGGGTGAGCGGCAGGGTCAGCACATCAAGCAGTTGCTGAGTCAGCTTGAGCATTGCCGGCGACAGGTGACTCAGGCCTTTGTCGATGCATTGCAGGGTGTCATTGATGGCCTGCGGTACTAGAGCGGGTTGCACGCTGCCATTGATCAGCACCGGGACAAGTGCTCTCAGGAACGGCAGATCGCTGCTGCGCAGGACCCTAAAACCGTTAGCGGGGGCGGTCGCTGAGCAGCCACTCAAGCTTGCCGTCAGGCCGACGGTGGACAGAAACGCAGAGGCGCCCAGGCTGACTTGCAGGAAGTTTCGGCGGCTCAGGTTGTGCTGGGTGTTCATGAGTGAACCGTTATTGAATTGAAATGATCCCTGTAGGAGCTGCCGAAGGCTGCGAAAGCATTCGTTCTGACACACCGCGATCGCAGCCTTCGGCAGCTCCTACAGATAGGTTAGTCATCACCGAATAAACAGCTTGTAGACCAGCCGCTGAATAGCCTTGCCATACGGAGGGTAGATCAGCCGTGCAGCGTTGAAGCGCTGCTTGATCAGCACGCCCTTGGCCTTACTGAACGTCATGAAGCCTTCATGCCCGTGGTAATGACCCATTCCTGAAGGACCGACGCCGCCGAATGGCAAATCATCCTGGGCGACATGCAGCAGGGTATCGTTCAGGCACACACCACCGGAGTGTGTCTGTTCCAGCACGCGTTGCTGTTCGGCTTTGTCGTAGCCGAAGTAATACAAGGCCAGTGGGCGAGGGCGCTGGTTTATGTAGCTGAACGCCTGATCCATCCGTGAATAGGGCACGATGGGCAGCAGCGGGCCGAAAATCTCGTCCTGCATCACCAGCATGTCATCACTGACATTCAGCAACAGGCTGAACGGCATGCGTCGATCCTGACCTGCCTCGTAAAGGGAAATAACTTTCGCACCCTTGTCAGTCGCATCGGCCAGATAGTGGTTGAGGCGACTGAGCTGTCGTTGATTGATGATTGCCGTGTAATCCGGGTTGTCCGTCAGCGTGGGATAGAACCCGAGTACTGCGGTCTTGTAAGCATCAACGAATGCCTCGACGCGATCTTCCGGCACCAGGACGTAGTCAGGCGCGACGCAGGTTTGCCCGGCATTGAGCGTCTTGCCGAAGGCGATGCGCTCGGCTGCGTCCTTGAGCGGCACGTCATGGGACACGATGGCCGGGGACTTGCCGCCAAGCTCCAGCGTGACCGGCGTGAGGTTCTCCGCAGCCGCTCGCATCACATGCTTGCCAATGCTGGTTGCGCCGGTGAACAGCAAATGATCGAACGGCAATGTTGAGAATGCGATGCCAACGTCCGCTTCACCCAACACCACAGCGACCAAGTCCTCCGGGAACACACGAGCGAACAGATGCTTGAGCAGTTCGCCGGTGGCAGGTGTTGATTCGCTAAGTTTGAGCATCACCCGATTGCCCGCTGCCAACGCTCCGATCATTGGGCCGATGGCCAGAAACAACGGGTAGTTCCAGGGCACGATAACGCCGACTACCCCCAGAGGTTGATACACCACCTTGGCGGACGCGGGCTGAAAGGCGATGCCTACCTTGCGGCGCGAAGGCCTCATCCACTTTTTCAGATTTTTACGGGCGTCTTTTATGCCGAACAGGCTGGGCATCAGTTCGGCCAGCAACGTCTCATCAGCGCTGCGATGGCTGAAGTCACTGCTGATTGCCTCGATCAACGCCTGCTGCTCGGCACAGAGCAGGTCATGCAGGCTGGCAAGCCATTGCAGCCTCTGGCCAGCAGATGGCATTGGATTGGCGGCGAAGGCTTTGCGTTGCTCAGCAAACACCCGCTCAAGTTCGTTGGACGGTTGTGAGCGGTCCGTTAACCAAGCGAGTTCGGCAGGCATGTGGGCAATTCCTTTTGGAGTTATCCACTGGTTTTAGAGTTGTTGCTCTAGAAAGTCAAATACCGCTGCGTCGAGACATCCGCAGGACTGGCGTTAGTCGGGAGGGTGGCGCTACATTCACAGCATTCAATCCATCAGAAGTATCGTCCTCCCGGCGAAACCAGTCCTACAGTGTTTGGCGTTTGATAATGTCTGGCGGTATCTTTGCCGGTCTAGCGCAGCGGTCCGGAAACATTCATGTCGAAATCATCAGATGGCGTTCCTGCGGGATCTACCATCGCATCCTTGCCCAAAGGCGCGAGCCTGACCCTGATTGATGTCGCCAAGGTGGCGGGCGTTTCGCCGATGACGGTTTCCCGGGCATTGCACCGGCCTGAGCTGGTCAGCGAGAAGACTCGCGACAAGGTGCGCGAGGCTGTGCGCGCGACAGGCTATGTTTCGAACATGTTGGCCGGTGGGCTGGCCAGCAATAAGAGCCGCCTGGTAGCGATCTTCCTGCCGACGATTGCCAACTCAATCTTTGCCGACACGGTACAGGCGCTGATGGACTCCCTGACCAAAGCGGGCTATCAGACGATGATGGGGCTGACCGGTTATTCCGCCGAGCAGGAAGAGAGGCTGCTTGAGGCGGTCCTGGGGCGGCGGCCTGACGGCATTGTATTAACCGGTACGCTGCACACTGAGGCAAGTCGGATGCGCCTTGCCCAGGCGGGCATTCCGGTGGTCGAGGCGTGGGACTTGAGTGAAGCGCCTATCGACATGCTGGTGGGCTTTTCCCATGAAGCGGTGGGCGAGGCCGTGGCGCGGCATCTGCTGGAGAAAAACTATCGGCGTTTCTCGGTAGTTACCATCAGCGACCCCCGTGGTATGCGCCGCTGCAAAAGCCTGCTGGCTGAGCTGGAGCGCCATGGCGTTCGTGATGTGCCGGTTGAAGTGCTTGCGCCGCCAGCCACACTTGAAATCGGCCGCGAAGGTTTGCGTCGCCTGCTCGACCAGCAAGAGCGCCCTGAAATTGTTATCTGCAGCTCGGACACTATCGCGCAAGGTGTTCTGGCTGAAGCGGCCAGCCGGGGTTTGCGTGTGCCCGAAGACTTGGCGGTGATGGGCTTCGGTGACTTGAGCAGCGCCGCACAGGTTTATCCGGCATTGTCCACGGTCAACGTCGATGGTTTGCGTATCGGCCAACTCGCCGCTCAGGCCCTGCTGGAGCGCTTCGGCTACCCCGCTGGCGCAGAAAATCCCTTGCGGATCGATACCGGTTTCACCCTCATCGACCGCGCCACCACCTGAAGTCACTGGCATCTGAATTAATGAACGGTGCTATTGAATGATTGCGCAATCATAGTAGTATCGGCTCAGTTCTCCCGCCGCATCAGGGCGTGGAGATTTTTTTGAAGTCTGAATGATTGCGCAATCATTATTCTCTGCATTTGCTCGTGCCTAACCACGAAGCTCTGGTGCGAGCCGAACTCAGGAAGCCCCTATGCAAACCCAACAAGAAAACATCAAGTCCGCCGATCACGACCAGATTGCCTGGGTGAAGGTCTCATCGGTATTCCTGCCGCTGGCCAATCCGATCAGCGACGCCAAGGTATTGACCGGGCGGCAGAAGCCGATGACCGAAATCGCCATGCTGTTCGTGGAAATCGAAACCGTTGATGGCCATAGCGGGCTGGGTTTCAGTTACTCGAAGCGCGCCGGTGGTCCTGGCCAGTTTGCGCACGCTCAGGAAATCGCTCCGGCGCTCATCGGTGAGAACCCCAGCGATATCGCCAAGCTGTGGACCAAACTCTGCTGGGCGGGTGCATCGGTGGGCCGCAGCGGCATGTCGACTCAAGCCATTGGGGCCTTCGACGTGGCGCTCTGGGATCTGAAGGCCAAACGCGCCAATTTGTCCCTGGCACGCTTGCTCGGCGCGCAACGCGATTCTGTACGTTGCTACAACACTTCCGGCGGCTTCTTGCATACGCCGCTGGATCAGTTGATGAAAAACACCGATCTGTCCCGGGAAAAGGGCATTGGCGGTATCAAACTGAAAGTCGGTCAGCCGGACTGGGCTGTGGATATCGAGCGCGTCAGCACCATCCGCAAACACCTTGGGGATAACTTCCCGCTGATGGTCGATGCCAATCAGCAGTGGGATCGGCCGACGGCCCAGCGCATGTGCCGCAAGTTTGAAGAGTACAACCTGATCTGGATCGAAGAGCCGCTCGATTGTTACGACGCGGAAGGCCATGCCGCACTGGCTCAGCAATTCGACACGCCAATCGCCACAGGGGAAATGCTGACCAGCGTGGCCGAGCACGCCGAGTTCATCAAATTGCGCGGCGCTGACTTCCTCATGCCCGATGCGCCGCGTGTAGGCGGCATTACGCCTTATCTGAAAGTAGCGGCCATGGCAGAACAGGCCGGGTTGATGCTGGCACCGCACTTCGCCATGGAGTTGCACGTCCATCTGGCGGCGGCTTACCCGACTGAACCCTGGGTTGAGCATTTCGAGTGGCTGGAGCCGTTGTTCAATGAGCGCCTGGGAACCCGTGATGGCCGCATGCTGGTGCCGACCCGGCCAGGATTGGGGTTGACGCTGAGCGAGCAGGTCAAGCCGTGGACCGCGCAGCAAGTGGAAATTGGCAAACGCCCTTGAGGGAAAGTGATATCCGGGCAGGTGATGCCCGGATATCACGCTTGCGTTAAGATCGCTCGATACCTATAACACTCGAGCGATCAAGTTGAGCATGACCCCGCGTATCAAAACCCGTGAACGGATCGTGCAGAACAGTCTGGAACTGTTCAATCAGCAGGGCGAGCGCAGTGTCAGCACCAACCACATTGCCGCTCACCTTGAGATGTCGCCCGGTAATCTCTATTACCATTTCCCCAATAAGCAGGCGATCATCGCCGAGCTCTTCAGTGAATACGAAGTGCTGGTGAACACCTTTCTGCGCCCGCCCAAAGGCCGTCTGCCCAGTGTCGAAGACAAGCGGTATTACCTGCTGGAAATCCTCGACGGCATGTGGCGTTATCGTTTTCTGCACCGTGATCTGGAGCATTTGCTGGATGCTGACCCTGATCTGGCCGCCCGCTACCGACGTTTTTCCCAGCATTGTCTGATTCAGGCCATGGCCATTTACGGTGGATTTGTTGAGGCTGGCATCCTGCACATGAACAAGGTGCAGATTGAGTCGCTGACGCTCAACACCTGGATCATTCTCACGTCCTGGGTACGCTTCCTCTGTACTACGCGGGAAAACAGCACTCATTTGAGTGAAGATGCGATTCGCCGTGGCGTTTATCAGGTACTGATGCTTGAGTCAGGTTATGTAACTGCGCAGGCGCAACAGGAAGTGAATGCGCTGTGCGAAGAATTTTATGTACCGTTGCATCAAGCGCTGGCGGACGGGGTCTGAACGTCGTTAGCCGGAACGAATTGCAGCAATGCTGAATATTCAAAATTGTCCACAGGAGCCTGTCATGCCCATCGCGCAACTGATCAGCCCGCAGCAACTGGCCGCTCGCCAGCAGCAGCCTGGGCTGGTGATTCTCGATTGTCGTTTTGCTCTGGAAGATACCTCCTACGGCCAGCGCAGTTATGCCGACGGGCATATCGACGGCTCGTCGTTCGCCGATCTGGAGCGGGATCTCAGCGGTCCGGTCAGCAAGGGTAAAACCGGCCGCCATCCGCTGCCGGATCCACAAAAACTGGTTGAGCGCCTGCAGTATTGGGGCGTCAACGCCAATAGCGATGTTGTGCTTTATGACGATGGTCCGGGTGCCTACGCCGCCCGGGCGTGGTGGCTGCTGGCTTGGTTGGGCAAGCGTAACGGGGTATTTATTCTCGATGGTGGGCTGAAGGCCTGGCACGCTGCGGGGTTGCCATTAAGCCTTGATCCTCCAGGCAAAGAACCGGGGGATTTTAACGGCCAGCCGGATGACTCGCTGGTGTTGAGTGCCGATCAATTGCAGAAGCGTCTCAACAAACCAGAATTGACCCTGATTGATGCCCGCGCCGAAGCTCGTTTTCGCGGAGAAGTGGAGCCCATTGATCCGGTCGCGGGGCATATCCCTGGCGCGCAATGTACGGCGTTCAACGAAAACCTTGGCCCTGATGGACGCTTTTTACCTCCTGAGCAACTCAAGCAGCGGTTTGCCGAAAAGCTTCAAGGGCGCCCGCCTGAGAGTCTGGTTGCTTATTGCGGCTCCGGCGTAACGGCCTGCCACAACCTGTTCGCGCTGTGCCTGGCGGGTTATCCGTTGGGCGGGTTGTATGCGGGGTCGTGGAGTGAGTGGATTACTGATCCGGCGCGTGAGGTTGCGACGGGGGCTTGAACGAAATAAAGATGAGCTGCCGCGGTGTCCATGGCACCGAGCTGTATCGCGGCAAAACATTTGACCTGTAGGAGCTGCCGAAGGCTGCGATAGCGGTGCATCAGAATGAATGCCTCGCAGCCTTCGGCGGCTCCTACAGGGGATGTGTTTGCTAAACGAACGTCCCATGCGCGTTCGTCAGCCACAATGGAATCCGTCTTTCGAGGTAATAACCCGGATTCTTTAGCGAGCCGTCGACAAATCCCACATGCCCGCCTTTTTCCTGCAGCTCGAACTCGGTGCTGGCAGACAGTTCTGTCGGTTCCGGCAAGCTGTGCTTGAACACGAACGGATCGTCTGCCGCCTGGATAATCAGCGTCGGCGTGCGGATTTCTCCCAGGTAATAGCGGCTGGACGCACGACGGTAGTAGTCCTTGGCATCGGCAAAACCGTGCAGCGGAGCGGTCACCCGGCCATCGAAATCCCAAAACGTGCGCATGTTCTCCAGCGAGCCCAAAGCTGACAGCTCGGCGAGCCCTTCGCTGATCCCTTCATCCTTGAAGTGCCGCTGCTTGTCCTTCACGTAGGTGACCATTTCGCGCATGAAATGCCGCTGATAGACCTTGGAAAAGCCCATGCCGATGCGGTCGGCGCACTCATCCAGACGGAACGGTACAGACACCGCCACTGCGCCTTGCAGGTCACTGTTGACGCCTGACTCCCCCAGATATTTGAGGAGTACGTTGCCGCCCAACGAGTAACCGACTGCGTACAACGGTGCCAGTGGGCGTTTGGCGCGCAGATGAGCGATGACCGAGGCCAGATCTTCGCTGGCGCCAGAGTGATAGCTGCGCGACAGCAAGTTTGGCTCGCCGGAGCAGCCCCGCCAGTTGAGCGCGACGCTGGCCCAGCCTTCCTGAACGATCGCCTGCTGCAGGCCGACCACATAAGGCGAGTTGGATGAGCCGGTCAGTCCATGCAGGACCAGCACCAGAGGAGCATTCAACTCGTGCGGGCCAAACCAGTCCAGATCAAGGAAATCTCCATCGGCCAGCCAGATGCGCTCGCGTTGACGCTCGATCCGCGTCTTTTTGCGCCACAGCGGACCCCACAAGGTCTGCAAATGAGGATTGCCCAGGCCCGAGGCCGGAATGAAGCGGTTGGCGAAGGAGGATTGAGCGGGGCGTGTGAGCACGGTTGTCCTCTCTCGGCAGATTGCGTTTGCGTATGAGGCTTACGTTGCCACAAGTGATAGAAGTCGTGAGCAGAATTTTTGCTCAGCGGTAGGGACGAGGGATAAGTGGTTTGGCTGATTAACTGGGCGAGATCTGTGCTGGGCTGCAAACACGATCCCAGTGGGAGCGAATTCATTCGCGAAGGGGCCGGTACATGCACAGCACCTGCTTTGTCAGGAATGCTGTCTTCCCGAATAAATTCGGTCCCACCGGATGGCGGTGACCTGGAGATGAGTGCGAATCCCGTGGAGCCCATTCGCGAATGGGCCGGTACATCCGATCTTGATTCATCGTTTGCACAAGCCTATTCGCTCCCACAGGTCAGGCGTCACTCACGTCGAGCAGATTTACCCGCGCTGCCATAGAGCGTAATAAACCTGCCCGGCTTTCTTCTCCCGGTGCAGACGCCAGTTGCCTGGCAAGCCGGTAGTCGAAGGCGGGGTTTCGCTTTCGGTGTAGACCCAGGCGTTTTCTGCCAGCCAGCCATGTGATTCCAGCAGTGCGCACGCCGAAGCCAGCAGGTTCTGGTGGAACGGCGGGTCGAGGAAAACCAAATCGAATGGCTCGGCGGCCTGGTTTTCCAGGTGGCGCAACGAGTCGGTTTGCGAGACCTGGCCAGTGGTGCAGTTCAGCATGCTCAGATTCTGACGCAGGCTGGCGATCGCTGCAGCGCTGTTATCCAGCGCCAGGCCCTTGCTTGCACCACGGGACAGCGCTTCGAAGAACAGCGCGCCGCTGCCGGTGAAAACATCCAGTACCTTGGCACCGGCAATGTCCATTGCCAGCCAGTTGAACAGCGTTTCGCGAACGCGATCGGGTGTCGGGCGCAGGCCCGGGGCGTCAGGGAACGTCAGTTTACGACTGCCCCATTCGCCACCAATGATGCGCAGTTGGCCCAGGCCGTTATGACCCTTCGGGCGTGGATTGGCCATTAATGCTCCGGGACCCCAAGAGGGCGTTCAGCGGGTTTGTCGGTGGGCGGCGGCAGCGGCTTTTGCGCAACCGTCGGCCCGGCGGTGACGATGACCATCTTGTCAGCGCTCAAGTGCTTGTTCATCACCTCTTTGACTTGCTCGACGGTCACATCCTGCGACTGGGTCATGAAGTCTTCGAGGAAAGTCAGCGGCAAATCATAGAAGCCGATGGCGCCTAATTGCGCGACGATGGACGAGTTACTGGCGGCGGTCAGCGGGAAGCTGCCGGCCAGTTCACGCTTGGCGTCGTCCAGTTCCTTCTGGGTCGGGCCGTTAGCGAGGAAATCGCGAACGATGTCCTGCACCAGTTTCAGCGTGTTTTCGCTCAGTTCGGCACGGGTCTGCAGGCCAATCATGAACGGCCCTTGGGTTTGCATCGGGGTGAAGCCCGACGAAACGCCATAGGTCAGGCCGCGCTTTTCACGGACTTCAGTCATCAAACGGCTGCCGAAGCCACCACCACCGAGGATCGAGTTACCCAGCGACAGCGCTGCGTAATCCGGGTCGTTACGCTTGATGCCCAGTTGCGCGAGCATCAGGTGAGTCTGTTTAGAGGGGAACTCGATGTGAGTTTCGCCCGCTTTGGGTTCGGCAGGCGTTGGCAGTTTTGCCAGTGCCGGGCCTTTAGGCAGCGATGAGGAAACTTGCGCTGCAATTGCCTGCGCTTCGTCCCGGGACAAATCACCCACCAACGCAATCACCGCGTTACCGGCGGCATAAGCCTTGGCATGAAACGCCTTGAGCTGAGCCTGGGTGATGGGTTTGATGGTTTCAGCCGTGCCTTCGCTCGGATGGCCATAAGGGTGATTGCCGTACAGGCGCTTGAACAGCTCCTCGCCTGCCAGCGAACCCGGATTCTGCTTCTTGTACTCGAAGCTGGCCAGCAACTGGTTCTTGATGCGAGTTAGCGAATCAGCAGGGAAGGTCGGCTTGCCCACCACTTCGGAGAACAGCTTCAGCGCTGGCTCGCGCTTGTCTGTCGCGCTCAGGCTGCGGATCGAGGCCACTGCCATGTCGCGATAAGCGCCGTTACTGAAGTCAGCGCCAAGGCCTTCGAAGCCTTGGGCTATAGCGGTCACGTCCTTGCCTTTCACACCTTCGTTGAGCATGGCATTGGTCAGGACGGCGACCCCTGGCAGGGTCTGATCCTGGCTGCTGCCAGCGGCGAAGGTCAGACGCATGTCAAACATCGGCAGCTCGTGAGCTTCGACGAACAGGACTTTGGCGCCCTCTGCGGTTTGCCAGGTTTGAATGTTCAGCGCACGACGTGCCGGAGCCTTGCCGTCGAGCTCTTTCAATGATTCCAGAGCGGGGCGGGCAGGCGCGGCGTTGCTGGCGGCTTCTTCAGCCAGCGCCGATTGTGTAGCGAAAACACTGAGGCTGGTGGTCAACAGCAGGCCAAACAGCATCTTACGTGGGCCGTTGCGCTCACTCATTTTGCTTTCTCCTCAGGCAGAACGTGCGCAACGCTGAGGCGCTCACGGGTGAAGTAGGTGCTGGCGGCTTTCTGAATGTCTGCCGGGGTTACGCTTTGCAGCGCGGCCAGTTCCTCGTCGATCAACTTCCACGACAGGCCGACGGTTTCCAGCTCGCCGATAGTGCTGGCCTGACTGGTGATCGAGTCGCGCTCGTAAACCAGACTGGCGATCACTTGAGCACGTACTCGTTCGAGTTCTTCGTTGGTCGGCGGCTTGGTCTTCAGCTCGTTGAGCAAACGCCAGATACCGGCTTCAACGTCAGCGAGGGTTTTCTTCTTCTGGGTGTTGGGCGTGGCGCTGATCATAAACAAGCTGTCACCGCGCGCGAAAGCGTCGTAGTTCGAGCCGGCTCCGGAGACCAGTTCCTCGCCGCGCTCAAGGCGCGTCGGGATGCGTGCGCTATAGCCGCCATCCAGCAAGGCCGCGATCAGGCGCAGCGCGTTGACCGAGCGCGGGTCTTCAGCGGTGGCCAGGCTCGGCACGTTAAAGCCATACATCAGGCTTGGCAGTTGAGTCTGTACATGCAGAGTGATGCGGCGCTCGCCGGGTTCGGCCAGTTCCAGTGGTTTCTTCGACGGCGGCACATCGCGGCGCGCAATCGGCCCGAAGAAGCGTTCAGCCAGGGCTTTGACTTCATCCGGCTTGACGTCCCCGACCACCACCAGTGTGGCGTTGTTCGGCACATACCAG
Source organism: Pseudomonas viridiflava (assembly GCF_900602065.1). Lineage (GTDB taxonomy): Bacteria > Pseudomonadota > Gammaproteobacteria > Pseudomonadales > Pseudomonadaceae > Aquipseudomonas. The sequence goes on from NZ_UWFN01000166.1 coordinate 49,518, forward strand.
GATTGATACCAGTGGCGCAGCTCTTCGACCTTCATGCGGTCCAGGTCTGCCATCCAGCCAATGGTCGGCGTGTGATAGCCGCTGGCCGGATAAGCCATGGCCTTGAAGCGCTCGAAGGCTTTGGACGTCGGCTTGTCGTCGGTGCGCAGACGGCGCTCTTCCTTGATGACTTCGATTTCGCGGCTGAACTCGTCGGCAGGCAGCGTCAGGCTGGCCATGCGGTCGGCTTCCAGCTCGAAGGCCACGGCCAGACGATCACGGGCCAGTACCTGGTAGTACGCGGTGTAGTCGTCGCTGGTGAAAGCGTTCTCTTCAGCACCCAGATCCCGCAGGATCAGCGAGGCTTCGCCCGGCCCGGTTTTCGAGCTGCCTTTGAACATCATGTGTTCAAGGGCGTGGGACAGGCCTGTCTGGCCCGGGGTCTCGTAACTGGAGCCCACTTTGTACCAGACCTGCGACACCACAACCGGCGCGCGATGATCTTCGCGGACGATGACCTTCAGGCCATTGGCGAGGGTGAATTCATGGGTAGGTTGCGGATCGGCGGCCATTGCGCCGAATGGCAGACAAATTGTGCCGAACAGCAGGCCTGCGGCACGGCGGGCTAGAGCATTCATTCGTAATTTGAACCTGTAAGACGGCCCGTTTGAACTTAGCGTCCACGGGCGCGGGGGTGTTAGGATAGCGGCCTGTTCTGCTGCCGACCATGACAAAGATTCGGAGAGGTTCGTAAGCCGACTCCCTGTAGGAGCGAGCTTGCTCGCGACAGCGCTGAGCCAGTCGATAAAAAATTCGCCTGATAAATTGATCGCGAGCAAGCTCGCTCCTACAGACAGCTGCGATTTTATGCTCGACCAGCAGATGAACAAGCAGACCGAAATGTAGTCTGTTTCGCATACCAGAATTTTTCAGAGGCGCCGCTCTGGCGCGTCGCTACCTTGAGATAGCCGTCCTCCATGTTTGGTTCCAACGACGACAAGAAGAACCCAGCCCCGGCTGGCGAGAAGAAAGGCCTGTTCGGTTGGCTGCGCAAGAAGCCGCAGGAAACTACGGTCGAACAACCACAAGACTTGGCTCCTGCAGCCCCGGAGCCGGTTGTTGAACCGATTCCAGAGGCCGCTGAGCTGCAGCAACCTGCTGCGCTGGCCCCAGCGCCGGAAACTGTCAGTGCAGAGCCGACAGTCGAGCACGTCCAGCCGGGCGAACCCACGGCAGAGCCATGGCTGACCCTGCCGGTCGCCGAGGAACCGGTGGCGCTGGTCAATGAATATGAGCTGCATGTCACGCCGCCTATCGCTCCTCCTGCTTCAACCTCTGTTGCGCAACCTGAGCCCGAATTGTCACGTATTGACGTGCCGATTGCCGAGCCGGAGTCCACGATCACGCCAGAGCCAGAGCCAGAGCCAGAGCCAGAGCCGGTTGCCGTAGAACCCGAGCCGCAGCCTGAGCCGGTGGTTCCGCCTGTGGTTGCTGCCATGGCCCCTGCCGCTGCTGCAGCCGTTGCGCCGATCATCGAAGCCCCGGCGGCACCGGCACCGGCACAGCCCGAGGCCACCAAAGCGGGCTTCTTCGCACGCCTCAAACAAGGCTTGTCCAAGACCAGCGCCAGTATCGGCGAAGGCATGGCCAGCCTGTTCCTGGGCAAGAAAGTCATCGACGATGACTTGCTCGAAGAAATCGAAACCCGACTGCTGACCGCTGACGTTGGTGTCGAAGCTACAGGCGTGATCATTCAAAGCCTGACCCAGAAGGTCGCCCGTAAGCAGCTTACTGACGCTCAGGCGTTGTATACGTCCCTGCAAGGCGAGCTGGCCGCAATGCTCAAGCCGGTTGAACAGCCGCTGATTATTGATGCTTCGCGCAAGCCGTTCGTGATTCTGGTCGTCGGCGTCAACGGCGCGGGCAAAACCACGACGATTGGCAAGCTGGCGAAGAAGCTGCAGCTAGAGGGCAAAAAAGTCATGCTCGCCGCCGGTGACACCTTCCGCGCCGCTGCCGTCGAGCAACTGCAGGTCTGGGGTGAGCGCAACAAGATTCCGGTCATCGCTCAACATACCGGTGCCGACTCCGCTTCAGTGATCTTCGACGCCGTGCAGGCCGCCAAGGCCCGCGGTATCGACGTGCTGATCGCTGACACCGCCGGTCGTCTGCAAACCAAAGACAACCTGATGGAAGAATTGAAGAAGGTGCGCCGGGTGATCGGCAAACTGGACGCCGATGCACCTCACGAGGTTCTGTTGGTGCTGGACGCCGGTACCGGACAGAACGCGATCAGTCAGGCCAAGCATTTCCACCAGGCGGTTTCCCTGACCGGCTTGGCACTGACCAAGCTCGACGGTACGGCAAAAGGCGGCGTGATCTTTGCGCTCGCCAAACAGTTTGACCTGCCTATCCGCTATATCGGCGTGGGTGAAGGCATTGATGACCTGCGTACTTTTGAGGCCGAGCCGTTTGTTCAGGCCCTGTTTGCGGAGCGCGAGCGCACATGATTCGTTTCGAACAGGTCGGTAAACGCTATCCGAACGGACACGTCGGCTTGCATGAGCTGAGCTTTCGAGTGCGTCGTGGTGAGTTTCTGTTTGTGACCGGTCACTCCGGCGCGGGCAAAAGTACCTTGCTGCGTCTGCTGCTGGCCATGGAGCGCCCGACTTCCGGCAAGTTGCTCCTGGCAGGTCAGGACCTGGGCCAGATCAGCAACGCGCAGATACCGTTCTTGCGTCGGCAGATTGGTGTGGTGTTCCAGAATCACCAATTGCTGTTTGATCGCACGGTATTCAACAACGTCGCCCTGCCTCTGCAGATTCTGGGATTGTCCAAGCTGGAGGTTACCAAGCGTGTGGACTCCGCTCTGGAGCGCGTAGCGTTGTCGGATAAGGCCGAGCTTTATCCGGGTGATCTTTCTACCGGTCAGCAACAACGGGTGGGTATCGCCCGCGCTATCGTCCATCGCCCGGCCTTGCTACTGGCCGACGAACCCACCGGTAACCTCGATCCACGTCTCGCAGCGGAAATCATGGGTGTGTTTGAAGACATCAATCGTCTCGGCACCAGTGTGCTGATCGCCAGTCACGATCTGGCGCTGATTGCCCGTATGCGTCACCGCATGCTCACGCTGCAACGCGGTCGTCTGATCGGTGACGGGGAGGCTGGGGTATGAGTGCAACACGTTCACCTAAGGTTTCCGAGCGCGTATCGCCGAAAGCCGCCGATCCTGCTCCGAAAAAGCCCAAGAACAACAGCCACGATGATGACGGCCCGGATTTCGGCACGCTGTTCAATGCCTGGCTGGAAGCGCACCGCTCCAGTTTGATCGACAGCTTGCGTCGCCTGGGCAAGCAGCCGATTGGCAGTTTTTTCACCTGTCTGGTGATGGCGATTGCCTTGAGCCTGCCCATGGGCTTGTCGTTGTTGCTCAACAACGTCGAGCGCCTGGGCGGTTCCTGGCAGCGTGCGGCACAGATTTCGATCTACCTGAAGCTGGATGCCAGTGCCAGCCAGGGCGAAAAATTACGGAACGAAATTCGCCTGATGCCGGGTGTTGCCGAGGCTGAATACATCAGTCGCGAGCAGGCACTGGCTGAATTTCAACAGCAGTCCGGGCTGGGCGAAGCGTTGAAAGAGCTGCCGGAAAATCCGCTGCCGGGTGTTGTGCTGGTCACGCCGGACGAGGTAGACAAGCCTGCACTGGAGGCCTTGCGTACTCAGTTGGCAGGCATGCCTAACGTCGAGCAGGCGCAGCTGGATCTGGTCTGGGTTGAGCGGCTGGCAGCGATTCTCAAACTGGGCGACCGCTTTGTCTTTGGTCTGACTGTGCTATTGGTTGCGGCGCTGTTGCTGGTTATTGGTAACACCATACGTCTGCACATTGAGAACCGTCGTACCGAAATCGAGGTCATCAAATTGGTAGGCGGCACGGACAGTTATGTACGTCGGCCCTTCCTTTATATGGGCGCACTGTACGGTCTTGGCGCGGGTTTCCTGTCGTGGGGCGTGCTGGCATACGGCCTGAACTGGCTCAACGACGCGGTTATCGGCCTGGCCGGATTGTACGGTAGTGACTTTTCTCTGGCTGGCGTACCGGCGTCCGATGGTCTATCACTCTTGCTTGGAGCGGTGTTGTTAGGGTATATCGGTGCTTGGATTGCAGTAGCACGCCATTTGAGAGAGCTGGCACCTCGGTAAATTTTTCTTCATGTATTGACTTTATTTACGCAGGGAACTTGTTTAGCGGTTCCCGGGTCAATTTCGCAGTGCTTAACTGCACGAGTCATGTGACGGAGGTAACATTTCGTATGACCACTTCTTTGCAACCTGCGTATGCCTTAGTCCCGGGTGCGAACCTGGAAGCCTATGTGCACACGGTGAACAGCATTCCTTTGCTGACCCCGGAGCAGGAGCGTGAACTGGCTGAGAGTCTCTATTATGAGCAGGATCTGGGGGCGGCTCGGCAGATGGTCCTCGCCCACCTGCGTTTTGTTGTGCATATCGCACGCAGCTATTCCGGTTACGGCCTGGCTCAGTCAGATCTGATCCAGGAAGGTAACGTCGGCCTGATGAAGGCCGTTAAACGCTTTAACCCGGAAATGGGTGTGCGTCTGGTTTCGTTCGCTGTTCACTGGATCAAGGCGGAAATTCACGAGTTCATCCTGCGCAACTGGCGCATCGTGAAAGTCGCGACCACCAAGGCCCAGCGCAAGCTGTTCTTCAACCTGCGCAGCCAGAAGAAACGTTTGGCGTGGCTGAACAATGAAGAAGTTCATCGCGTGGCTGAAAGCCTCGGCGTTGAGCCGCGTGAAGTGCGCGAGATGGAAAGTCGCCTGACAGGGCACGACATGGCGTTCGACCCGGCTGCTGAAGCCGACGACGACAGCGCGTTCCAGTCGCCAGCGAACTACCTGGAAGACCACCGTTACGATCCGGCACGTCAGCTGGAAGATTCCGACTGGACTGACAACTCCACCGCCAATCTGCATCAGGCGCTGGAGGTGCTGGACGACCGCAGCCGTGACATCCTCTATCAGCGCTGGCTGGCTGAAGAGAAAGCTACGCTGCATGACCTAGCGCAGAAGTACAACGTCTCCGCCGAGCGTATTCGTCAGCTTGAAAAGAGTGCGATGAACAAGCTCAAGTTGTCGATAGCCGCTTAAAGCTAAGTTGACAAAGAAACGCCCTGACCGGGAGACCGGCCAGGGCGTTTTTGTTTGTGTGTCTGGATCTGGTCCCTGTGGGAGCTGAGCTTGCTCGCGATGCTGGCGCTGCGGTCCATCAGGCCAATCGAGTTACCGTTCATCGCGAGCAAGCTCGGCTCCTACAGGTATTGAATGGGCGCGCCTCAGTGCCATGCTGGCACCGGGTCGCCAGATTTACGACTGCTGCGCAGCCGTTCGCGAATGAATTCGCTCCTACCGGTTCGAGTCCGCCGGCTATAACTTCCTGCTGCTATTCAACCCGAGCAGATAATCATCCCCACCCAGCTGCTGCATCTGGCGACGAATCCAGCTGGCGCGGCCCGCAACATAACTGGTCGGACGGCTGGCGCTCCAGACGCGGGGGTTGGGCAGTACCGCTGCCAGATAGCTGGCCTGCTGTACCGAAAGCGCACTGGCGTTCACGCCGAAGTGGTGCTGCGCAGCCGCTTGAGCGCCGAACACACCGTCATCCCACTCGACGCTGTTCAGGTACACCTCAAGGATCCGCTGCTTGGACCAGAGGATTTCAATCAGCCCGGTAAACCACGCCTCAAGGCCTTTGCGCAGATAGCTGCGACCCGACCACAGGAACAGGTTCTTGGAGACTTGCTGGCTTAGAGTGCTGGCACCGCGAATCGAGCCGCCCATCTCGTTGTGGGCAATGGCCGCCTGAATGGCTTCGACGTCAAAGCCCCAGTGCTCAGCGAATTTCTGGTCTTCGCCTGCAATCACTGCCACTTTCAGGTCGTTGGAAATCTTGTCCCATGGCTGCCAGGTGCGCTGTAGATCAATAGGCTTGCCATCGACCCATGATTCAATCTTGCGCTCAACCATCAACGCCGTGCCCGGTGGCGGCACGAAGCGGAAGATCAGGACCAGCAACACGCTGCCCGCAGCAAACAGGAGCAGGGCTTTGATAAGACGACGTACTAATGAACGCAGCATAGAGATGGCTTGGCCGAACCCGTTGAGCGGGCCATTATACAGACCGTGCGCCTTTGGACGATTTTTGAACGGAGTTAGTTATGGTTCGTAGCTTTTTGATGTTGGCCGCGTTTTTTGGCTTCACCGGCGTTGCGCTGGGAGCGTTTGCTGCGCATGGCCTCAAGAACCGCCTGAGCGCTGAGTATCTGGCGATTTTTCATACTGGCGTGCTCTATCAACTGATCCATGCGCTGGCGATTCTGGGCGTGGCGGTGCTTGCCGCTCAGCTTCCGGGCAGGCTCATGACCTGGGCGGGCTTCTCGTTTGCGCTGGGAATTGTGCTGTTTTCGGGCAGCCTGTATCTGTTGACCCTGACCGGTATCAGCAAATTGGGGATCATCACGCCCTTTGGTGGGCTGGCGTTTCTGGTGGGCTGGGCGTTGCTGGGTTTGACCGCGTGGCGTTTGGGTGGGGTTTGATCGACCCGTTTTTGAATTGAAATTATTTGTTGGAGCGAGGCTTGCCCGCGAAGAACGATAACGTGGTGCATCTGACGAACCGTGTCGACTAATTCGCGGGCAAGCCTCGCTCCAACGGGACATCAGCAGATCGCCCGAGACGAATGGCGTGGCTTTACCTTGGTCATACAGGCTGATCGGGCTAGAATGCTCGCCCCCAAAAATGATGGCTGCTCCCGCGCATGCACATTCAGTTGAACGGTGAACCCTTTGAATTGCCCGACGGCGCGACCGTTCTGGCATTGCTGACCCGCCTTGATCTTGTCGGGCGTCGTGTCGCAGTCGAGCTGAACCTGGATATCGTGCCACGCAGCCAGCATGAGACCACGGCCCTGAACGAAGGCGATCAGGTCGAAGTCGTCCACGCGATTGGCGGCGGCTAGGCTTCGACATTTTCTGATTCAACTGCAAGACCTCAACTTCCAAGAGGATTTCCAATGAGCAATGTTCGCAGCGACAAGCCGTTTGTTCTGGCCGGTCGGACTTTCGAGTCGCGCCTGCTGGTGGGCACCGGCAAGTACGTGGATATGGAGCAGACCCGTCTGGCCATTGAAGCGTCGGGTGCCGAGATCGTCACCGTCGCAGTACGCCGTACAAATCTGGGCCAAAACCCGGGCGAGCCGAACCTGCTGGATGTCCTGCCGCCGGATCGTTACACCATTCTGCCGAATACCGCAGGCTGCTTCGATGCTATCGAGGCTGTACGCACCTGCCGCCTGGCCCGTGAACTGCTCGACGGCAAGAATCTGGTCAAGCTGGAAGTTCTGGCGGATCAGAAAACCCTGTTCCCTAACGTGATCGAAACCCTCAAGGCTGCCGAAGTGCTGGTCAAGGAAGGCTTCGACGTGATGGTTTACACCAGTGATGACCCGATCATTGCGCGCCAGCTGGCGGAAATCGGCTGCATCGCCATCATGCCGCTGGCTGGCCTGATCGGCAGCGGGCTGGGCATCTGCAACCCGTACAACCTGCAGATCATCCTGGAAGAAACCAAAGTCCCGGTGTTGGTCGATGCCGGTGTCGGCACGGCTTCCGATGCAACTATTGCCATGGAACTGGGCTGTGAGGCCGTGTTGATGAACTCGGCCATCGCCCACGCTCAAGACCCGATCCTGATGGGCGCAGCCATGAAACACGCCGTTATTGCCGGTCGTATGGCTTACCTCGCAGGCCGTATGCCAAGAAAACTGTATGCCAGCGCATCTTCGCCGCTGGATGGGTTGATTCGGTAAGGCAGCCTGATAAAGACCCCCTGTGGGAGCGAGGCTTGCCCGCGATAAGGCTGGACGCGGTTCATCTTGGATCGCGTCGCCCATATCGCGGGCAAGCCTCGCTCCCACATTAGATTGCATTACAGTCCACAAAGTTATGTATCGTTTTATAAGAGCCCGTTGATGACTGATCCAGACGTTCCAAACCCAGAGCTGCCTGTTGCCGAAGAAGGCGAAGAGCGCCAGCACCGCCGTATCAAGAGTTTCGTGATGCGCGCCGGTCGTATGACTGAAGGCCAGCAGCGCGGTCTGGACCAAGGCCGTCCCCTGTATGTGCTGCCTTTGGCCGACGCGCCAGTGGACTACGATCAGGTGTTTGGCCGTTCGGCACCGCGTACTCTGGAAATCGGCTTCGGCATGGGCCATTCGCTGCTGGAAATGGCAGCGGCTGCGCCGGATCAGGATTTCATCGGCGTAGAGGTTCACAACCCGGGCGTTGGCGCACTGCTCAATGGTGTGTTGACTCAGGGCCTGACCAACGTTCGGGTTTACGATTGCGACGCGATTGAAGTGCTCAACCGTTGCATCGCTGACAACAGCCTTGACCGTCTGATGCTGTTCTTCCCGGATCCATGGCACAAGAGCCGTCACCACAAGCGCCGTATCGTGCAGCCTGCGTTTGCCGAGCTGGTGCGCAGCAAATTGAAGGTCGGCGGTGTTCTGCACATGGCCACTGACTGGGAACCGTATGCCGAGTTCATGCTGGAAGTGATGAATGTCGCACCGGGTTATCGCAACCTGGCTGAAGACGGCAAGTGCGTGCCGCGCCCGGCCGAGCGCCCGATCACCAAGTTCGAACGCCGCGGCGAGCGTTTAGGGCATGGGGTGTGGGATTTGAAGTTCGAGAAGGTGGATTAACTAATACCAATCCCTCTGTAGGAGCTGCCGAAGGCTGCGAACATGGCGAAACCGCAGCGACCGGTTCCCGGTCGTTCGCAGCCTTCGGCAGCTCCTACAGGGTGAGTTACTTACGATCCGCAACAACCCCGATCAACACCAGCACCACCAACAACACCGGCGCCAGGCTGTAGTTGTTGAACTGGCTCAGGCCGCGAATGACCCACGGTGTGGCGTAGATCAGGGCCGCGCCGCTGCCGATGGTGACCAGCAAGGCCATCAGCGGGATGCGCAAGGCTCCTGCAAAGCTACTGATGCGCTGTTCGACCCAGCCCTTGAAGTCTGAGCCAAACAGCACCAGCAAACAGCCCACCAAGGCGAGGGATATTTCCGATAGGTTGCTGCGGCTCCAACGGGAGATGGTGGCGAGCAGGTCGAGTATCAAATCCATGCAGGGTCCTTAGATCAGAAAGTATTGCAGCAGGTCGTTGAGGAACAACTGGCCTTGCGGCGTTGCGACCAAGCGGGTCGGATCAGCTTGCAGCAGGCCACGTTGTTCGGCTTGCTGGCGTGCGCTGGCCAGCGAATCGAGGCTTAGACCCGTACGTTCACGAAATAATGCAGCGTCTACACCATTTGTCAGGCGCAGCGCATTCATCAGGAATTCGAAAGGCAGCTCTTCAATGCTCAGCAGCTTCTCGCCGGCCTTGAATGGCTTGGCCGGATTCAGATAATCCTTCGGCAAACGGGTCTTCCAGGTACGCACTATGCGCCCGTCGGGATGACTGAGCTTGCCATGGGCTCCGGCACCGATGCCGATGAAATCACCGAAGCTCCAGTAATTCAGGTTATGCCGCGCCGGTCGGCCGGGTTGCGCATAGGCCGACACTTCGTATTGCGCGTAGCCGTTCTGCGCCAGCAGCAACTGGCCTGCCTCCTGGATGTCCCACAGGATGTCGTCTTCGGGCAGCGTCGGCGGCTGATTCCAGAACACCGTGTTTGGCTCCAGCGTCAGCTGATACCAGGACAGATGTGTCGGTTTCAGGTCGATGGCTTGTTGCAGGTCGCCCAATGCATCCTCAGGCGACTGATCGGGCAGGCCGTGCATCAAGTCCATGTTGAAGTTATCGAAGCCCGCCTGACGCGCCATGTCTGCGGCACGAATAGCTTCATCGCCGTTATGAATACGGCCTAGCGCCTTGAGTTTGGCTTCCTGAAAACTCTGAATGCCGATGGACAGACGATTGATACCCAGCCCGCGATAAGCACTGAATTTGACCTGCTCGAACGTGCCGGGATTCGCTTCAAGAGTGATTTCGATGTCGCTGGCAAAACGAATCCGCTGCTCGACACCCTTGAGCACGCGGCCCAGCGCATCTGCACTGAACAGACTTGGGGTGCCGCCACCGAAGAAGATCGAACTCAGCTCTCGACCGTGCACATGGGGTAAATCCAGATCAAGGTCGGCCAGCAGCGCGTCGATGTATTCGGCTTCTGGCAACACCGGGCTGGCGGTGTGGGAGTTGAAGTCGCAGTACGGGCATTTGCGCACGCACCACGGGATGTGGATGTACAGCGACAGCGGCGGCAGTTGCGGCAGTGCAGCCCTCGGCCCGGTTGAGGTAAAACCGGTTTGGCCGAGGTACAGCGTTGTTGCAGGCGTTTCCTGGGTCATTTCAAGCCCAGACGCTTAAGCAGGATCGCCATGGCGCGCGCGCGGTGGCTGAGTTGATTCTTTTCTACAGGGCTCAGGTCTGCGCTGGAGCAATCGCGCTCCGGCACCCAGAACAGCGGATCGTAACCGAAACCGTGCTCACCGCTGGCGGCGGTCAGGATGCGCCCGTGCCACAAACCTTCACAGAGAATTGGCAGTGGATCGTCCGCATGACGCACCAGCGCCAGCACGCAAACAAACTGAGCGCCGCGTTGCTCTTCAGGCACATCCTTGAGTGCATCGAGCAGCTTGGCGTTGTTGGCAGCATCGCCTTGGCCGTCGGCGTAGCGGGCGGAGTAGATCCCTGGCGCACCGCCGAGGAAGTCCACTGCCAGGCCCGAGTCATCAGCCAGCGCCGGCAAGCCCGAAATCCGTGCTGCGTTGCGGGCTTTGAGGATCGCGTTCTCAACGAACGACAGGCCGGTTTCTTCCGGTTCCACGCTGCTGAATTCGCCGATGGAGCGCAGTTGCACACTGTCGCCGAGCATGGCCTGGAGTTCTTTGAGCTTGCCAGCGTTGTGGCTGGCCAATACGAGCTGAGGGAAATTCATCATTCGCCTGGGTAAATGTCTTGATTGAAGCTGAAGGAATGGCTTTCTTCATTCCCGGCTCTTACATCAATGTTGAAGGTGTAGGTTTCGGCCTGTTTAACCGGGAACTGTGCGATGTAACTGATCCAGCCTTTATCCGTGACTTGCTTGAAAGTCAGCGGCTTGGGGCGTCCGCTCAGGTCCTTGTAGGTGCCGTTTACGCTCGATGGTAATGGCTTGCCCGCCTTGAGTACGGTGATATTCAGCACACTCAGTTGCTTGCTGCGAGTCAGGCTCGATGCGGCGGCCACTTCCTGTGACAAGGTGCTTGAAGCGAACGCGTTGTAATAGACCGTCACGTCGCCAAAGGTCTCCTGCCGGTTGGGCTTGGCATAGTCTGCGGCAACCGCAGACAGGCTAAGGGCGCACATCAACATGATTGCCAGGCGACGCATGGGTTTTCTTCCACCTATGAATTGAAATGCGATCCTGTAGGAGCGAGCTTGCTCGCGATGCGGTAGACCATTCACCAAATGTATTGACTGGTCTATCGCTATCGCGAGCAAGCTCGCTCCTACAGGGCCAGCGTTACCGCCCTACCTCAAATCGCGATCTTGTGTTCCTGCAACCCCGGGCTGCTGACCCGGTAGATACCGATCTCACCTAACAGGTTAGGCCATTGTTTGCTGGCCCAGCCATGCCGATGCTGTTGATCTACTGCCAGCCGATCAATGACCTTTGCATGGCGTCCACGGCACAGCTCTTCGAAGTCTTCGAAGGTGCAGAAGTGGATGTTCGGCGTGTTGTACCAGGTGTAAGGCAGAAAGTCAGAAACCGGCATCCGGCCCTTCGTCGCCAGATACCAGCGGCAGCGCCAATGACCGAAGTTCGGGAACGTGATGATGCACTGGCGGCCCACGCGCAGCATTTCGTCGAGAATCTTGTCCGGGTAGTGCACGGCTTGCAGGGCCTGGGTCATGACTACGACGTCGAAGCTGTTGCTGGCGAAGTTGCCCAGGCCCTTGTCCAGATCCTGTTCGATGACGTTGACGCCCTTGGTAATGCAGCGAGCAATGTTATCGGCGTCGTTCTCAAGGCCGTAGCCGGTGACTTGCTTGTTGTCGCGCAGCCAGGCCAGCAGTTCGCCGTCGCCGCAGCCAAGGTCGAGTACGCGACTGCCCGCAGGGATCCATTCTTGGATGATTTCAAGATCGGCTCTCATGGCGTCCTCAAAGTACAATTCGGTTCATGTAGCTGGAGAAAGCCTGCAGGTAGCGCGGGATCGGGATCAGGAACGCATCATGGCCCTGAGGTGCGTCGATCTCCATGTAACAGACGTTCTTTTTCGCTGCCATCAGCGCATCTACCAGTTCCCGGGATCGGGCAGGTGAGAAGCGCCAGTCGGTGGTGAACGACATCACGCAAAAGTCTGCCGTCACGTTGGCAAATGTCGCGGCCAGATCGTCGTTGAACGCGCCTGCCGGGTCGAAGTAATCCAGCGCCTTGGTCATCAACAGGTATGTGTTGGCGTCAAAGCGGCCAGAGAACTCTTCACCCTGATAGCGCAGATAGCTTTCAACCTGAAACTCCACGCTGTGGAAATCGTAGTTGAGCTTCTCGCTCTTCAAGCCACGCCCGAATTTTTCGCCCATGGAGTCATCGGACAGGTAGGTGATGTGCCCGACCATCCGCGCCAGCATCAGGCCGCGCTTGGGGATGACGCCAAATTCCTGAAAGTCGCCGCCGTGGAATTCCGGGTCCGAAAGGATGGCCTGACGCGCAACCTCGTTGAAGGCGATGTTTTGCGCCGACAACTTGGGGGCCGAGGCGATTGCCAGACAGTGTCGCACCCGATCCGGGTAAGTCATGGTCCATTGCAGCGCCTGCATGCCGCCCAGGCTGCCACCGACTACCGCTGCCCATTGATCGATACCGAGCAGATCGGCCAACCGCGCCTGGCTGTGTACCCAGTCCTCTACGGTCAGGACCGGAAAGTTGGCACCAAAGGGCTTGCCGGTTTCCGGGTCGATGCTGCTCGGGCCTGTTGAGCCATTGCAGCCGCCGAGGTTATTAAGGCTGACGACGAAGAACCGGTTGGTGTCGATAGGCTTGCCGGGACCGATACAGCTGTCCCACCAACCGGGCTTGCGGTCATCGACGCTGTTGTAGCCTGCCGCGTGGTGATGACCGGAAAGGGCATGACAAATCAACACGGCGTTGCTGCGCGCTGCGTTGAGTTGGCCATAGGTTTCATAGATCAGATCGTAGGCAGGCAACGAGCGGCCACAGGCCAGTGCCAGAGGCTCGCTGAAATGTGCCGTTTGCGGCGTGACTAGACCGACAGAATCTTCGGGAAAGACCGTGGACATCGACCCTGCTCTCGCTTAAATGAGGCGTAAGTTTAAAGACCGCGGGGGGGAGGGGCAACAGAGGAATTCGGTGGGCACTTCCGGGCAAGCACCGCTCCCACAAGGTTGGCCATGATCTCAAGCTCATGGTGTACCTGTGGGACCGAATTCATTCGGGAAGGCGGTATTTCAGGCGGTACATAGGCGGTGGATGTGCCGGCCCATTCGCGAATGAATTCGCTCCCACAGGAATAGCGTCAGCAGACAGACAAAGTGTCTCCGATAGCCCTTCGCATCACAGGGCTTACGCGGTACGCCCTGACTCAAACAGGAACCAGATACGACGTTCGGCTTCGTCGATCCAGTTTTCCAGCAGGCTGGCGGTGGCGACATCGTTGTGTTCGTCGCACAGCGCGTGGGTTTCGCGCATGTAGTTGGCCAGTTGCATGTTGTCCTCGCGCAGTTCCGCGAGCATGTCGGCTGGTGTCACGAAGTCAGCGTCGTTGTCGGCAATACGTTGCAGACGCTGGATGTGCCCGGTCGAGCGCAAGGTGGTGCCGCCCAGTTTGCGGACGCGTTCAGCGATGGCGTCGGTAGTGGCGAAAATTTGATCAGCCTGGTCATCCAGCAACAAGTGATAGTCGCGAAAGTAGGGGCCGGACATGTGCCAGTGGAAGTTTTTGGTTTTCAGGTACAGGCCGAAGATATCGGCCAGCAAGGTATTGAGTTCAGCGGACAGATCACGCCGTGCCTCTTCGCCCAGGCTGTTGGGCGTGTGCAAATCTGCTTTGCGCAGTTCTTTGGCGGCTTCAAGATTTTTCATCAGACGTTTCCTTCCTCAGTAGTCGGTCGGCGTAACGGGCGATGCCAGTGAGCATCCTGATGACATTGCAGCACTGTGCCTGGCGGCCTTCTTTACCGCTTGTGCTCAAATCTTTATGCACAATGGGTGAGGGAAAATAGCCAAATGGAATGAAATTTATGGAAATGTTCTTGTTTGAGTTTAACTCTATGTTTTAGAAGGTTTTTTAGTCTTGTTTGAGGTTAACTTCTGACCGTTCGGATAAGTAGCTTGCTAAGCAAATCACCTGCCCCGTGATTTTTCATCAACAGAGTTATCCACAGGCTATCCCGTTGATCCGCGTCAATGCAGCTGTGCAATCAGCAACAGATTACGTGGGGTGATGTTGCTTTCGCAGAAGGTGCCGACGCTCACACGGTAGTGCTGTTCTTGCAGATAAAGCGCCTGATCGAGCACCAGCCATAACTCCAGAGGCCGACGGAACAAGTTGCGAACCAATTCCAGATTCCGCACCTGTGCCAGGCGTTCCTGGCCCGCAGCTTCAAGGGTGGACCAATGTTGAATACCTGGGTCGGGCAAGCCTTTGAGTGTTGCAAGATCGCGGCAATAGTCTTCAAAAGACTTATCCAGCCAAGCGCTGGGCAGTGAAGGAGTCGGCAGATAAGCGTCGCTGTTTTGCAGGCGTCTTTGCAGTAAATCAAAAGCCAGTCGGCGAGCCATGGATTGGTCGCGCTGACGACGAACGCGAGCTCCGGCAGTCACGGTCTCGCTCAGAGGTAAGCCGAGATCCTCCCGGGACAACCCCAAGGCTGATGCCTGCCCTTCGCTGGATACCGGCTGATACTGTTCGGCTTCGATGCGGTTGTAACAACATGGCGCGATAGCCAATTGAGTGCAGCCGACCTGGCTGGCAAGACGCATCAACTGAATGTGTAGATCCCCGCATGCATGCAGGGCGACGGGCGTGTGATGGGCTTGCAGCCGGCGCCAGGCATCGTCGGCCATGACGTCCTGTTGTACATGCGTAGCCTTGAGCTTCAGACGCTGGCTGAGTTCATGCCCCGCTTCGACCAAGGCCGGGTCACGTTCCAGGCAGGTCAGTGCCTGGTCAGTTTCGAGCAAACGACGCCCCAAATGACCTTTGCCCGAACACCAGTCCAGCCAATGGGAAGGCTCTCGCTCGAAGCTGAGGCAACTGGCAAATGCTTCGATCTGCTGCCATTTGCGTCCTGGCACGTCGACACTCATGCGCGGCGCTGCCGGGGTAAGTGCCGAAGCGGGCAGTGCCGGTAACTGACTTAGTTCCCGGGCTTCACGCGCCAATTGCGGGAAAGGGAAGGGTGCTGCCAACTGGTCGGGGTGGTTGTGGGCAACCTCGGCCTGGCTGAGCGAGCGCTGACGTAGCCATTCAGCCATTTCTGGATACTGGCGTTCCCAAGGCAAATGCAAGTGAGTGAATGGCTTGGGCCGCCATAGCGATTGCCAGGCAAACAGGAAACTGTCCAGTGCCCGGAAGCGACTGCGAAGCTGTTCGTCGTGCAAAGCGGGGTCGTTGGCCATGGTCAGCTATCGCGTTCAAGCGTGTAAGGGGCTGGCGGTTTAAACGCCAGCCCCCTTCATAACAGCGTGGTGATCAGCCGTCTACGCGTATGAACGTCCGGGCCCTGAAAAATTTACCGCAAAGGCTTGAGCCAGAGCCTTCAATTACAGGATGCTGAACGGGAAGTACTTGTCGTTGATCTTCTTGTAGCTGCCGTCTTCGATGATTTCCTTGATCGCCAGGTTGAGTCGGGCGCGTAGTGGATCGTTAAGGCGCACCGCAATGCCGATCTTGTCGTTATCCAGAACCGGGTCGCCTTTGAACTCGAAGCTTGAGCCGGCCTGGCCTTTGAGCCATTCGTAGCTGACATATTTGTCAGCGAGGATCGCGTCCACGTGCCCTTCGGCCAGATCGGCAAAGGCACTTTCCTGGGTGTCGTAGAGCTTCAGGGTGATATCCATACCGAGGTTTTCCTGCAGCCACGACGCTGACAACGTAGAAGCTTGCGCACCAATGGTCTTGCCCAGCAGCGAGTTGTGAATCGAATCCTTGTCAGTTTTGAGCTCGGTGCCTTTTGGCGCAACAAACTGCAGTTTGTTGGAGTAGTACGGCTCGGTGAAGTCCACCAGCTCGCGGCGCTCCTGGGTGATCGACATTGAGGAAATCAGGAAGTCGAACTTGTTGTCATTAAGGGCCGGGATGATGCCCTCCCATTCGGTGGTCACGACTTCGCACTCTACTTTCATTTTTGCGCACAGTGCATGGCCGATTTCGACATCGAAGCCCACTGCCTGGCCGCTGGCATCCTTACCGTTGAACGGTGGGTAAGCCCCTTCGACCCCGAACTTCAATGTCTCCACCGCAAAGGCGCTGGTAGTGAAAGCCAGTGTGGCGGCTGCGACCAGCAGGAATTTTTTGTACATCTGCATGGGTGTTGCTCCGTTGCAATTGCGGGACGTATTGAGCTGCTGGTAGTGACGACTGCTGTTGGACATGAGTTACCGCAAAATGTCGCTGTCGGCCTGAAGCATTTGTTAAGCCATGTATCGACACCTTTCAGCATTTGCTCACCGATGCACGATGTCTTTGTGCAAACCGAAACCTTGTGGGAGCGAATTTATTCGCGAAGCGGTTTTCAGGGAAATACATCAGCGTCTCGCGAACGCTTTCGCGAATGAATTCGCTCCCACAGAGGGGTACATGCATGTCGCAAGAGAGCCATCAACTGAATGATTTGTCCTGCCGCTTTGTGCTTATTTTCGTTCGTGCTTACCCAGAGCACTCCAATAGTGCGCACTTAAACATGTTGTGTATTTTTGGTGCATTTCCGTTGAGCAAGCCTGTGCACATCGGTAACAAAACGTGTCACTGCTTGGCTGAAACGATTCTTCACCTGCGTAATCCGATTGCTCTAGCGCTAACGTTTCCATGAGCGACGTCGTTTTTGAACTGTTCTGGCGCAAAACTTGCGTAAAGAATAAAAAACGCCCCGTTTCTTTCCTTTTACGGAGACGGTCAGGCAGTCGCTCCGCACGCAAAGGTAGTTTTATGAGCAGCATCCCTAATGCTTCAGAGCTCAATCAGGGGCTCAAACCTCGGCACATCACCATGCTGTCCATTGCTGGTGTCATTGGCGCCGGTCTGTTTGTCGGTTCCGGGCATGCGATTGCCGAGGCCGGTCCGGCAGTTCTGTTGGCTTATGCGGCTGCTGGTACGTTGGTGGTACTGGTCATGCGCATGCTGGCCGAAATGGCAGTAGCGGCACCGGATACCGGGTCGTTTTCGACCTATGCTGATCGCGCCATCGGGCATTGGGCCGGGTTCACGATCGGTTGGCTGTACTGGTGGTTCTGGGTATTGGTCATCCCGTTGGAGGCCAACGCGGCCGCAACGATCCTGCATGCGTGGTTCCCGAACATCGCGATCTGGGTGTTCACGTTGGTCATCACCTTGCTGCTCACGGTAACCAACCTGTTCAGCGTGAAGAACTACGGTGAGTTCGAGTTCTGGTTCGCCTTGATCAAGGTGCTGGCGATCATCGGCTTCGTAGCGCTGGGCGTGGCGGCTATCTTCGGCCTGCTGCCCAACAGCCAGGTCAGCGGCGTCAGCCATCTGTTCGATACCCAAGGCTTTTTGCCTAACGGCATGGGCGCCGTGCTGGCCGCGATGCTGACGACCATGTTCTCGTTCATGGGCACCGAGATCGTCACCATCGCGGCTGCGGAATCAAAAAATCCGGAAAAACAGATCACCAAGGCCACCAACTCGGTGATCTGGCGGATCTGTCTGTTCTATCTGGTTTCGATCTTCATCGTGGTCTCGCTCGTACCGTGGAATGATCCACGCCTGGCTGAAGTGGGTTCCTATCAGACTGTGCTGGACATGATGGGCATCCCGAATGCCAAGTTGATTGTGGATATCGTGGTGCTGATTGCGGTAACCAGCTGCCTCAACTCTGCCCTGTACACCGCTTCGCGCATGCTGTTCTCGTTAGGCAAACGCGGCGATGCCCCTGCAGTTGCGACGCGTACCAGCAAAAGCGGCACACCTCACTGGGCGGTGATCTTGTCTACTGCAGCTGCGTTCCTGACGGTATTCGCTAACTATGTGGCTCCGGCAGCAGTGTTTGAATTCCTGCTCGCCAGCTCCGGTGCAATCGCGCTGCTGGTGTACCTGGTGATCGCGGTTTCCCAACTGCGCATGCGTCAGAAGAGCATCGCAGCGGGTGAAACCCTGTCGTTCCGGATGTGGCTGTTCCCGTACCTGACCTGGGCGGTGATCGTGTTCATCGTGGGCGTGTTGGGCATCATGCTGGTTCAGGAGTCGCACCGCGTGGAGATCATCGCGACGGGCTTGCTGAGCATTCTGGTGATTGCTGCCGGCGTTCTGGTTTCCCGTCGTCGCAAGGGCGAGCGGGCTGGCAAGGCTGTGTTGAATTGACCGATTGACCCGCTGAAAACACAAAACGGCCGCGATCAGTAATGATCGCGGCCGTTTTTGTTTGCCCCATGAAACCCGGACCCGTAGGAGCGCGCTTGCCCGCGATGGCGGTCTGTCTGCAACAGATCAGGTGTTTGATACGCCGCCATCGCGGGCAAGCGCGCTCCTACGAAAGACAAGCGCCGTAGTTCTACTTACTCTTCATCAACCCCGAACACGCCGCCTTGTAAGCCTCGTGCTGATACTTGTTCAGCGAAGCAGGCAAGGCGAAGTCGTGTTTTTTGTTCTGCGCGTTGATGGTTTGCGGTGACAGCAGGGTGACCTCGCAATCGCGCAGTAACTGAAAGACCGTCTCAATCTTGAAGGTGGTCGGGCCACCGGCGAATTCGCCTTTTTTACTGCGCTTTTTGATGACGATGTGGCTGATTCCGTTTTCACGTACGAAGCCGGCGATCTGCGTCGCGAAAGCTTTGACGTTGGCGGACTCGTCGTCATCTTCGAGCGCCAGCTTCTTGGTCGCCAGGGGCACATGTTCAAGGCCACCTTGCTGGCGTGTCGCCAATGCAAAAATAGCCTCGCTGCCTTTGATTTCCACACCACAAATAATCATGAAAGAGCCTTTACGTCATTGCCTTGGGTTATAAGGCAGACACCATAGCTCATTGCGGTGTTCATTCCTGCGCGATCGATTCCAGATACTCGGAGCGCTCATCGCTGGTACGTGCAAGGCAGTCGTTCTGAGCGATGTTAAAGGCTTTGCTGCCAGCCGCAGCCGGGAACACTTCCACTGCGCAATCGGCGTCGCGAAGTTTTTCCCACGCCAGTTGGGCAGCCTTGAGTTTTTCGCCGAAGGCGTTGGCCTGGGACTTGTTCGCCCCGAACTGAGTGTTAACCCGCTGCAACAGGTTCTGGAAGTTCTCTTTCAGCAGTTCTTCTGCCGTGTCCCGGCTGTACTTCGAGCACTCAAGCGTCTGTTGGTCTTCTTCGACGCCATCGCATGGGGATACGTCGGGGTTTTGTGCCGCGTGGGCGCCAGCGATGCCGGACGCTAAAAGAAGCAAAGCCAGGAAAACCTTGTTCATCGAGTCTCTCCACTCCATTTGATGAGCTGGATTCTGGCCTAAGCGCGCCCTAAAGAACAGGTTGGCGAGATGCACGTCGGCAGCGTCCTGTCGCCCTTTGTCGTTTCTTGACGCTTTCGGCAAACCCCCTGTCGTTTTTGCACCCGGCTCGCTCGACCCTCAGGCATATGCTGGCCCCAATAGCGTCGGCATACGATTCGACGCACCAGTACCTAATCAGCACTTATATAAAGGGACAGCCTGATGAGCCCAGCCGAATTACACGCCGACAGCATCGTTATTGACGGGCTGATCATCGCCAAGTGGAACCGTGAGCTGTTCGAAGACATGCGTAAAGGCGGTCTGACCATGGCCAACTGCACCGTGTCGGTGTGGGAGGGCTTTCAGGCGACCATCGACAGCATCTGCAAAAGTCAGAAGCTGATGCGTGAAAACAGCGACCTGGTGATGCCGGTGCGGACCACCGCCGACATCCGCAAGGCGAAAGAACTGGGCAAGACCGGCATCCTCTTCGGCTTCCAGAATGCTCACGCTTACGAAGATCAGATCGGCTACGTCGAGATCTTCAAACAGCTGGGCGTGGGTATCGTGCAGATGTGCTACAACACCCAGAACCTGGTGGGCACCGGCTGCTATGAGCGTGATGGCGGGTTGTCCGGTTTCGGTCGCGAAATCGTCGCTGAAATGAACCGGGTCGGCGTTATGTGCGACCTGTCCCATGTAGGCTCCAAGACTTCCGAAGAAGTCATCCTCGAATCGAAAAAGCCAGTCTGCTATTCCCACTGTCTGCCGTCGGGTCTTAAAGAGCACCCGCGCAACAAATCCGACGAAGAGCTGAAGTTCATCGCTGATCACGGCGGTTTTGTCGGCGTGACCATGTTTGCGCCGTTCCTGGCCAAAGGCATTGAGTCGACCATCGACGATTACGCCGAAGCCATCGAATACACCATGAACATCGTCGGCGAAGATGCCATTGGGATTGGGACCGACTTCACTCAAGGCCACGGTCAGGACTTCTTCGAGTATCTGACTCACGACAAAGGCTACGCACGCCGCCTGACCAGCTTCGGCAAGATCATCAACCCGCTGGGTATCCGCACGGTTGGCGAGTTCCCGAACCTGACCGAGACCCTGCTCAAGCGCGGCCATTCCGAGCGCACGGTGCGCAAGATCATGGGCGAGAACTGGGTCAACGTGCTCAAAGATGTCTGGGGCGAGTAACACCCCGGTCACGAGCAAAACCTTTACTGAATTGATCACCCCGCTGCCATTTCGCGCAGTGGGCGTACCCCGAACATCTGGAGTTTGACCCCATGGCTAAAATCGCCCCGCAACTGCCTATCGAAGTCGACAGCGAAACCGGCGTCTGGACCTCCGATGCATTGCCGATGCTGTACGTGCCACGCCACTTTTTCGTCAACAACCACATGGGCATCGAAGAAGTACTGGGCGCTGATGCTTACGCCGACATTCTCTACAAGGCTGGCTACAAATCCGCCTGGCACTGGTGTGAGAAAGAAGCTGAATGCCACGGTCTGGAAGGCGTTGCGGTATTCGAACACTACATGAAACGTCTGTCGCAGCGCGGCTGGGGCCTGTTCAAGATTCAGGACATCGATCTGGAAAAAGGTACTGCCAGCGTCAAGCTTGAGCACTCCTGCTTTGTGTACGTCTACGGCAAAGTCGGCCGCAAGGTCGATTACATGTTCACGGGTTGGTTTGCCGGTGCCATGGACCAGATTCTCGCCGCAGCAGGCAGCCCGATTCGCACCGTGGCCGAGCAAGTGTATGGCGGTTCTGAAGAAGGCCACGACGATGGCCTGTTCATCGTCAAGCCGCTGTAAGTCGAGGATCGTGTTATGGCTTTCGAAGCGATGTTTCAGCCTATCCAGATCGGCAAGCTCACGATTCGCAACCGCGTACTGAGTACTGCTCACGCCGAGGTCTACGCCACCGATGGCGGCATGACCACCGACCGGTACGTGAAGTACTACGAGGAAAAGGCCAAGGGCGGTATTGGTCTGGCGATTTGTGGTGGCTCCTCCAGCGTCGCTATCGACAGCCCGCAAGGCTGGTGGAAGTCGGTCAATCTGGCGACCGACAAGATCATCCCGCACTTCCAGAACCTTGCGGACGCCATGCACAAGCACGGCGCCAAGATCATGATCCAGATTACCCACATGGGTCGTCGCTCTCGCTGGGATGGCGATCATTGGCCGACACTGATGTCGCCGTCTGGCATCCGCGAGCCGGTCCACCGTGCAACCTGCAAAACCATTGAGCCGGAAGAAATCTGGCGGGTGATCGGCAACTACGCCAGCGCTGCGGCGCGAGCCAAGGCCGGTGGCCTGGACGGTGTCGAACTGTCGGCCGTGCACCAGCACATGATCGACCAGTTCTGGAGCCCGCGGGTTAACAAGCGCACAGACGAATGGGGCGGCAGCTTCGAAAACCGCATGCGTTTTGGCCTGGAAGTGATCAAGGCGGTGCGCAAAGAGGTCGGTCCGGACTTCTGCGTGGGCCTGCGTATCTGTGGTGACGAATTCCACCCTGATGGCCTCAGCCACGAAGACATGAAGGAGATCGCCAAGTACTACGACCAGACCGGCATGATCGACTTCATCGGCGTGGTCGGTTCGGGCTGTGATACCCACAACACGCTGGCCAACGTTATTCCGAACATGAGTTATCCACCGGAGCCGTTTCTGCATTTGGCGGCCGGTATCAAGGAGGTGGTCAAGGCGCCTGTGCTGCACGCGCAGAACATCAAGGACCCGAATCAGGCGACGCGGATTCTTGAAGGCGGTTACGTCGACATGGTCGGCATGACCCGCGCGCACATCGCTGACCCGCACCTGATCACCAAGATCAAGATGGGCCAGGTTGACCAGATCAAACAGTGCGTCGGTGCCAACTACTGCATCGACCGCCAATACCAGGGCCTCGACGTACTGTGTATTCAGAACGCCGCAACCTCCCGTGAATACATGGGCGTGCCGCACATCATCGAAAAATCCACCGGGCCAAAACGCAAGGTGGTGATTGTCGGTGCCGGGCCTGCGGGCATGGAAGCAGCGCGGGTTTCGGCTGAGCGCGGCCATGACGTGACGCTGTTCGAGAAGAAGGAATTCATCGGCGGGCAAATCACCACCGCCTCGAAAGCCCCGCAGCGCGACCAGATTGCAGGCATTACCCGCTGGTTCCAGCTGGAGCTGGCGCGCTTGAAAGTCGATCTGCGTCTGGGGACGGCTGCTGATCCGGCGACCATCATGGATCTGCGTCCGGACATCGTCGTGCTGGCGGTGGGCGGTCATCCGTTTCTGGAGCAGAACGAACATTGGGGCGCGGCTGAAGGTTTGGTGGTCAGCAGTTGGGACATCCTCGACGGCAAGGTTGCGCCGGGCAAGAACGTGCTGGTTTACGACACCATCTGTGAGTTCACCGGGATGTCGGCGGCTGACTTCCTTGCCGATAAGGGCTGTCAGGTAGAAATCGTCACCGACGACATCAAACCGGGCGTTGCGATTGGCGGTACGTCGTTCCCGACCTACTACCGCAGCATGTATCCCAAAGAAGTGATCATGACCGGCGACATGATGCTGGAGAAGGTTTACCGCGAAGGCGACAAGCTGGTGGCCGTGCTGGAGAACGAATACACCGGCGCCAAAGAAGAGCGGGTGGTGGATCAGGTGGTCGTCGAAAACGGCGTGCGTCCTGACGAAGAACTGTATTACGCGTTGAAAGCCGACTCGCGCAACAAGGGCCAGATCGATATCGAAGCCTTGTTCGCCATTCAGCCGCAACCGTGTCTGAGCGAGCCGGGTGGCGGGTACCTGTTGTTTCGTATCGGTGACTGCGTGGCACAGCGTAATACCCATGCGGCGATCTATGACGGCTTGCGCCTTTGTAAGGATTTCTGATGGTGATCCTGTAGGAGCGCGCTTGCCCGCGATGAACGATAACGCGGTTGCCCTGATGAACCGCAGCGTCCTTATCGCGGGCAAGCCCAGCTCCCACAGAAAAC
The DNA here is from genome assembly GCF_900602065.1 of Pseudomonas viridiflava. Lineage (GTDB taxonomy): Bacteria > Pseudomonadota > Gammaproteobacteria > Pseudomonadales > Pseudomonadaceae > Aquipseudomonas. Next base: position 73,237 of record NZ_UWFN01000166.1, read on the forward strand.
ACCGAATACCCCTGTAGGAGCCGAGCTTGCTCGCGATAAACGATAACGCGGTTTACCAGATACACCGCAGCGTCCTTATCGCGGGCAAGCCCAGCTCCCACAGAAAACACCGAATACCCCTGTAGGAGCCGAGCTTGCTCGCGATAAACGATAACGCGGTTTACCTGATACACCGCAGCGCCCTTATCGCGGGCAAGCCCAGCTCCCACAGAAAACACCGAATACCCCTGTAGGAGCCGAGCTTGCTCGCGATGAACGATAACGCGGTTTACCAGATACACCGCAGCGCCCTTATCGCGGGCAAGCCCAGCTCCCACAGAAAACACCGAATACCCCTGTAGGAGCCGAGCTTGCTCGCGATGAACGATGACGCGGTCTACC
>NZ_UWFN01000259.1 GCF_900602065.1 Pseudomonas viridiflava
GGTCGAGCCGGTGCGAAATCGGCTGGCCGATCGCCACCGACGCCGAGATCGACGACAGCTGGGCGCGTATCGCCGCCATGACCTGCTCGCGCGTGCGCTCGGACGGTTTCAGGTCGACGTCGAGTTCGGATGAATGCACGCCTTCCGCATGCTCGTCCAGCTCGGCGCGGCCGGTGCGGCGGCCGACCTTGATCACTTCCGGCACCGACTGGATCAACGTCTCGGCCAGCGCGCCCAGGCGGTTGGCCTCGGCCAGCGAGGTGCCCGGCGTGAAGGTCATTCCCATC
>NZ_UWFN01000222.1 GCF_900602065.1 Pseudomonas viridiflava
GCCTGCAGTGTGGCGTCTGCAACATCGCTTTCGAATCCCCGGACATGGCCTGGTGCCCGGCCTACGGCTCGCCGATCTGCTCGTTGTGCTGCTCGCTGGACGCCCGCTGCGGAGATCAGTGCAAGACCCGTTCGCGACTGTCCATGCAGTTCGAAGACCTGATCGGCCGCCTGCTGCCTCGCCTGCCCCGCCGCTACCTGCACACCCGCCTCATGCAGTACCTGGGTTTGCTGAGCGTGCTGGTGCTCGGCCTGTCGGGCGCGCTGGCGTTGATCTACAGCCAGGTTTCACATGGCCTCACCGACCAATCGCCACAGGCACACCACACGTTGATGCTGGCGTTCCTCAAGGCGTTCCTGACCTGCTGCGTCTTCGCCGGTGTATTGGCCTGGTGGGTGGTGCTGACCCGGGAGAGCCGCCGCGTGGCGCTGGAAGAGTCCGAA
>NZ_UWFN01000167.1 GCF_900602065.1 Pseudomonas viridiflava
CAAACCCGTCGAGAACAAGCCGCCTGCGATCTTCCACTACCAGTTGCTGAGAGTGCTTGTGCCTGAACCGGATGCCGCGATCAGCAGCCCCAGCGGCGACCTGATCGTGACGGTGACCAGCGATCCGGTATTACAGCCCGGCCACAGTTATCGTCTTTTGCTGGACGGGGTTGCCGTCGGCCAGCCGGGACGCAGCCCGGTGTTTCCACTGAGCAATATTGACCGGGGCACGCATCAGATCTCTGTCGAGATCTTCGACCCATTGGGACGGGTACTGGA
>NZ_UWFN01000040.1 GCF_900602065.1 Pseudomonas viridiflava
GTATTGCCCTGGTCGTACCTGACCGAGCCCGACGGCCTGAAAAACTATGAAGGCTGGATCCGGTACCTGAGCAGCGAAGTGCAGGCCGAACATGGGTTCGGCGGTCTGGCCTGCATCCTTCCCTGTGACGGACATCAGTATCTTTCGTGGGAGTATCGGCTCGCCCAGCAGTATGTGGGGCTGATGGTCGATCCCGGACCGCATATAGAAAGCCTTCGCCTGCTGGACCATATAAAGGGTGTGGGCTGGTACACGGTTCTGGGCGAGTCCTTCGTGAGACGCCTGGGCAGCAGCGACAGGCTCCGGGCTCAGTTGAGCGGGCACAGCGATATCGTCTTCCATGCGTACAGCACCGGGCTGATGATCCGCGCCGGAAA
>NZ_UWFN01000148.1 GCF_900602065.1 Pseudomonas viridiflava
CCGTGTGGGTTTGCGCGGTGTTGCTGTCTGAGAAATTGAGCGTCATCGTCAGATCCTGGCCGAGATCCACCACCGCCGGCAGGCCGATGATGGGGCCGAGCACCGGCGCGTCGGTGCCGCGCCGGCCGGGGCGCAGCAAGACCAGGCCGGCGTTCGAGTCCGCCAGGATGTCACCGCGTTCGTTGATGCGGTAGGCCGCCCGCAATTCCAGGCCCGCCGGCGCCCGGTACAGCTGCGTGTTCAGGTCGATCGGCACGGCGGTGTACGACGGCCACAGCGCCGCGCGCCAGGGGCGCCCTCGGCCGCGGCGATCGCGCCGACGATCTCGCCGCGGTCGTTGATGTCGTACGCCTGGCTGATGGTGCCGAAGCCGAGCGGCAAGGGCACGATGCCGCGCCGCAAGGTCCAATAG
>NZ_UWFN01000043.1 GCF_900602065.1 Pseudomonas viridiflava
CCTGGCCGCCAATCAGGGTGTCAGCGCCCAGCCCACCGTTGAGAACGTTGGCCCCGGCGTTGCCGGTCAGGATGTTATTGGAGGCGTTGCCGGTCAGGTTGAGCAGGGCTTCGGTCTGGCTGGCGTCGAGATTTTCAAGCGTTGCCGCCAACGCGAGGGTGACCGCTGCGCGGCCGCCGGTTCCGCCGGTCACCTGCAAGGTATCGGTGCCTTGGCCTGCCAGTTCGGTGACGGTGTCTTGCAGGGTATTGGTGGCCGTCAATTGCACTACATAGGTGTCATCGCCCTTGCCGCCGATCAATGTATCAGCACCGTCCAGGCCGTTAAGGATGTTATTGCCGTCGTTGCCGGTGATGATATTGGCCAGGCTGTTGCCGGTTCCATCGAGGTTACTGCTGCCGGTCAGCGTCAGGTTTTCGATGTTGTCAGTCAGCTCGAAGCTCACTGAAGATCTGACGTTATCGATACCGCCTGCACTGGCACTGATGCCAGTCTCTGATACCACATCTTCGGCGTCGTCGACGATGTAAGTATCATTGCCCGCGCCACCATTCATGATGTCGGCACCTGCCTTCCCGTCAAGAATGTCGTTACCTGCGTAGCTTTGCAGAACATCGTTCCCGGCGCTGCCGTTAACAGTGTCATTGCCACTCAATACAAACGCATAAGTTTGCTGTGTATCGCCGAGAGTCGTCGCGAAGTCCGCCAGTGTCGCAGCATCTTTAGACATGCCGGTAATCGTATAGATCAGCGTGCCATTGACCGAATAAGTTGAACCGGTAGCCGTGCCGGAGACGTCGCCTTCACTGTTATATCTAAAACTTCCAGCGAACGTCTGGGTGTGAACCCCGTCGGTGATTGTTATAGACGTCGCCGTCGCATCCTCTATCCCCCATTCCCAATCCTGATCCTCAGTGAAATCAAAGCTGCTGGACAACGTGATTACGGCCATAGGGTTCACCAGTGATAGGGAATGAGCTTGTGGGTAGGCGCCTCACACCACAGATGCGAGACAGTGGCAAATTGCCGGTAACGACGCATGGTAGCTGAATATTTTGAATTGAACGGGGTGCAATTAAATATTTATTCATATTGTTAAACAGCTCACATCGGCATATCGAGCTAATTTGACGCCATTTTTTTTACGTGTGCAGATTTTTAGATTCGCCTGGAATAATAAAGTGGTGAGTAGGTTATTAATGCGAAACAGCGTACGCACTTTAATAGGTGGCGAAGTTTCTGGAGCGGCTTTTTCGAACATTGAACGGGCGCATATAACGCACACATCCCGATTCGAGCAGGCTGCCCATTGTCGATCAGGGCATGATTTATCCATTGGCCAATAAAGGAGGTTTTAGTTTTCCATCGAAGCTGTAATAAACGCCGCTGGTGGGGACGTGAATAAACGGTGCGGCTTTTTTGCCCGATATATTGAGTCTTTTCATTTTGCCGGGCAGCCTCCAGCACCGGCAGTTCTCACCGCTCAATCACGTCGTGTGTGATGCGCCACGCGCGCTGATCGTCTAGCATGCGGTCCCGCAAACAATGAGCACATCCATGCAGAAGCTGCTGAACGAGATACTCGACGAAGTACGTCCTTTGATTGGTATGGGCAAAGTCGCCAATTACATTCCGGCGCTGGGCGAAGTGCCTGCCAATCAATTGGGTATTGCCGTTTATGGCAACGACGGTGAGCTGTATTGCGCGGGAGACGCAGAGACGCGTTTTTCTATCCAGAGTATTTCCAAGGTCTTCAGTCTGGTTCAAGCCATCGGCCACTCCGGAGAGGACATCTGGCAGCGATTGGGCCATGAGCCCTCCGGCCAGCCGTTCAACTCGCTGGTGCAGCTGGAATTCGAACGAGGCAAACCGCGCAACCCGTTCATCAATGCCGGTGCCTTGGTCATCTGCGATATCAACCAATCGCGGTTTGCCGCCCCAGCGCTGTCCATGCGTGATTTTGTGCGTCGCCTGTGCGGCAATCCGGAGATTATTTCCGACTCGAAAGTCGCCGAATCCGAATACCAGCACCGTTCACGAAACGCTGCGGCAGCGTACCTGATGAAGTCTTTCGACAACTTTCATGGCGAGGTGGAGGCGGTACTGCGCAGTTATTTCCATCACTGCGCCTTGAGCATGAGTTGTGTCGATCTTGCGCGTGCCTTTGGCTTCCTCGCCAATCAAGGCTATTGCGTGCACAGCGGTGAGCAAATCCTCAGTGCGCGACAGACCAAGCAACTCAATTCGATCATGGCCACCAGCGGGCTGTACGACGAGGCAGGCAACTTTGCCTATCGAGTCGGTTTGCCCGGCAAGAGCGGGGTAGGTGGCGGCATCGTTGCGGTGGTGCCGGGGCGTTTCACGGTGTGCGTCTGGTCTCCGGAGCTCAATGCCGCGGGCAACTCGCTTGCGGGCATGGCAGCACTGGAAAAGCTCAGTTCGCGTATTGAATGGTCGGTGTTCTGAGCGATCCTTAATGGATATACGCTAAATCTCCGAGCATTCACGCCTCTGCGCGGGTCTATTGAGTTCGAAACAGTCGCCATCAGGCTGATTCCACTTTCAGTAGCCCCAGGGGAAGCATGCTTTTGAATCGATCAATGCTGCCGGTTTTCGGGTTCTCGATCCGTATTCCAGACCTACTCAAGCCGCTCCTGATTGCGCTGGGCGGCCTGTTGCTCGCCGCGTGCGGCACACAGCGCAGCCAGCAGGCACCTGAACTGACGCCGGGGCAGATACGCGCTCAGATCGTGCGTCTGATGCCCGCCAAAACCCCGGACCGGGAAGGCTGGGCCGCTGATATCCAGACAGCGTTCACGGCGCAGGAACTGGAGCCCAGCACGGAAAACCTGTGCTCGGTGCTGGCAGTAACCGAGCAGGAGTCGACTTATCAGGTCGACCCGGCCGTGCCGGGAATGGCAAGAATCGCTCGCGGTGAAATCGATCGCCGTGCCGCGCGACTGCACATCCCGCAAGTGCTCATCAACCGTGCCTTGAAGATCCGTTCGCCCAACGGCAAAACCTACGCCGCACGGCTGGAGGCGGCGCGTACCGAGAAGGACCTCAGCGCTCTGTTTGATGACTTCATCGGCATGGTCCCGATGGGCCAGACCCTGTTCGGCAGCCTGAACCCGGTGCACACCGGCGGGCCTATGCAGGTCAGCATCGCTTTCGCCGAGAAACAGGCCAGGGGCTATCCCTATCCTGTCGACGGGACGATACGTCGTGAGGTCTTCACGCGACGTGGCGGTATGTATTTCGGGATCGCCCATTTGCTCGGCTACCCGGCAGACTATCCGCAGTCGCTTTATCGCTTCGCCGACTTCAATGCTGGCTGGTACGCCAGTCGCAATGCGGCGTTTCAAAGTGCTGTCAGCCGCGCCACGGGCATCAAGCTGGCGCTGGACGGTGACCTGATTCGCTACGATTCGACCTCGCCGGGCGCCACCGAGCTGGCTATACGCACGTTGGGCAAGCGTCTGGACATGAGCAATTCGGCGATTTTCAGCCAGCTCAAACAGGGCGGCACACTGGAGTTTCAAGAGACTGAAGTGTACGAGCGGGTATTCAAGCTTGCCGAGCAGACAGCAGGCAAGCCGTTGCCCCGGGCGATCCTGCCGGGCATCACGCTGCAAAGCCCGAAGATCACCCGTGATCTGACGACCGCCTGGTTTGCCGAGCGTGTCGATGATCGACGTGAACGCTGCGTACAGCGGGCACGTTAGGAGAGTTCCTGCCAACTGACCTCGGTCAGCCCCGCACGTTGCGCGTGATGCTTGAGCAGGACGATTTCCTCGGGAGGTGGAGACAGATTGTGCAACACACCGATGCCTGCGTGCAGACAGGCGTAGTACCAGGCATCGCTGTCGGTCATTTGTGAGTCAATTTGTACGAACAGTTTTAGTTGTCCGTGGATCCAGTAACGAATCTCGAAATGTCGGCTAATTGCCATATAGCGCTCCAAGAGTGATAGCGCTATGACATTAATGGCTTTCTGATAGTTCAGATGTTTTTTTTGCTTAACCTTTCGAGTGTCAATGAGTCCTGGCGGCCATCGAAGAACGTATCGAGGACGCCTTGAAACACTTCGCGCTCAGGCGCTGCCGCCGCGAACAGGGTCATGCTGGACTGCAGTTTGACGTCGTCCGGCGAGCCGAATATCTGTCGTGCGGTCCATTGGACCTGGGGTTCGATGAGCTTCGCGCAGTGTTCGAGACGCGGCCCCAGAACCGGGTGCGCAAGGTAGGCCCGGGCTTCGTCCAGGCAAGTAATTGCAAAACGGCGCGCCATGTCACTGTGGCCCAGGCCGATGATCTGCGGGAACACGAACCACATCCAGTGGCTGTGTTTGCGACCAGCGCCCAACTCTTTGAGCACCTGTGCAAACACCGGGTCCTGTGCGTCGACGAAACGCTGTAAATCATAGGTGTCTTCCATGTCGCAGGTCCTCAGAGCTTATGATGTGAGCTTAGCCGTTAACAAGTTCAGTACCTGCCGCGATGTACCTGAAATCACGCTGTTGCGCAGCAAAAACAGGACCTGTAGGAGCTGCCGAAGGCTGCGATCGCGATCTGTCAGGATAAATGCTTCGCAGCCTTCGGCAGCGCCTACAGGAAATACATTTCAATCCAGTAGTTTGTATGTGGTTTGGTGCTCGTGAGATCCAAATGTCACCGCCAGCAAGTTTTCATTTCAGCCATCCAGAGTCCCCCCACGCATGCCTGTTGTCAGTCGCTTCACCGCTTTTCTCGATCAGGCTCGCCGTGCTATGGGTTTGGTCTGGACCACTTCCCGTGGCCTGTCTCTGGGTCTGATCGTCGCCACGCTGATGGCCGGTATTTTGCCTGCGTTGGCTGCCTGGCTGGGTCAGCGCATCGTCGATGCGGTCGTCGCCGCCATGCAACTGCACGCGGCTGCTGGTGAGGCGCCTTTGTGGCCGGTGTTGCGTTATGTGTTGATGGAAGCCGGGGTGTTGGCGTTGCTGGCCGGGACTCAGCGCGCCTTGTCCGTGCAGCAATCGCTGCTGCGCGTGCAACTGGGTCAGAAGGTCAACACGCTGATTCTGGAAAAGGCCCAGACCCTGTCACTGATCCAGTTCGAGGATTCCGAGTTCTACGACAAACTGGTGCGGGTTCGTCGAGAGGCCTCGACCCGACCCCTTGCACTGGTGACCAAATCCCTCGGGCTGATTCAGAACCTGATTTCGCTGATCAGCTTTGGCATTCTGCTGGTGCACTTTTCGCCGTGGGCGCTGTTGATTCTGGTGATTGGTGCGCTGCCGGTATTCTTCGCCGAGGCGCACTTCTCCGGTGATGCATTCCGCCTGTTCACCCGACGTGCTCCGGAAAGCCGTCAGCAGAACTACATCGAGACGCTGCTTTCTCACGAAACCTATATCAAGGAGGTCAAGCTGTTCGGCTTTGGTCCCTTATTGATGCAGCGTTATCGCGACACCTTCCAGCGGTTGTACGCCGAAGACCGCAAGCTCACCCTGCGTCGCGATGGCTGGGGCTTCCTGCTGGGACTTTTGGGCACTAGCGCGTTCTACCTGGCCTACGCGTGGATCGTGATCGACGCGGTACACGGCAAGATCACCCTGGGGCAGATGACCATGTACCTGGTGCTGTTCAAACAGGGACAAAGCGCGGTCAGCAGCAGCCTCAGCGCAATCAGCGGGCTGTACGAGGACGGTTTGTATCTGGCTGATCTGTACGAATACCTTGGGCAACCCGTGCCGGTGGAAACCGGTCATGTGACCGCAGGTATATCGCCTGGCGATGGTTTGCGGTTTGAAGGTGTCAGCTTCAGTTATCCGGGCTCCAGTCACGTAACGCTTGAGAATATCGACCTGCATTTGATGCCCGGTCGCAGCGTGGCGCTGGTCGGCGAAAACGGCTCCGGCAAAACGACGCTGATCAAGCTGCTGACCCGTCTGTATCGGCCCAATCAAGGACGTATTCTGCTCGATGGCAGCGATCTCAATGACTGGAACGAAGATGCGTTGCGACGGCGCATCGGGGTTATTTTCCAGGATTACATTCGCTATCAGTTCGTCGTCGGCGAAAACCTGGGTGTTGGCGATATTGATGCGTTTGGCGAAGAGAATCGTTGGCGCGATGCAGCCAGTCAGGGCATGGCAGCGGAGTTCATCGAGCGTCTGGACAAAGGCTATGCCACGCAACTGGGCAGGTGGTTTGCAGGCGGGCAGGAACTGTCAGGCGGGCAGTGGCAGAAGATCGCATTGTCCCGGGCGTACATGCGCCGTAACGCAGACATTCTGATTCTGGACGAGCCGACCGCTGCACTGGATGCCGGGGCAGAGGCGGCGGTGTTCGATCACTTCCGCGAATACGCCAAAGGCCGTATGACGCTTTTGATTTCTCATCGTTTTTCGAGTGTGCGTAACGCGGACCACATCGTGGTGCTGGATAAGGGCAGGGTGCTGGAGCGGGGTGATCACGCCAGCCTGGTGGCGGCGGGTGGCCGCTATGCCGAGCTGTTTGATTTGCAGGCGCGTGGGTATCGGTAAGTGATTGGCCCATCAGGTTGATTGCATCTCGCAGAATTGCGCAAAACTCTGTGGGACCGAATTTATTCGGGAAGGCGTTACTCCAGGCGATAGATCGGTTGAGGATGTACCGACCCCTTCGCGAATGAATTCGCTCCCACAGGAATTGCATTTGCAGGTCAACCTGGATCTCTCGTGGGATTGAGTCAGCAGGCACATCCCCTACAGGTCATTCGCAACGATCAGCCCATCAAGGCAACGGATCAAACTTCAGTGCGTTCAGGCTCTGCACTTTGTCTTCGCGGACCATTTTGTATTCGGTGTTCGGGCCGATCCAGCGTTCCCAGATGGCGTCGATCTCGCCAGCGTCGTCCATGGCTTTCAACGATTCGTTGACCTTGGCCAGGAAGGCCGGCTCGTCCTTGCGCATACCGGCACCAATTGGCTCAAGGGCCATGGGTTCTTTGGCGATGGCCAATTCTATTCCGGATGCTTTGGCCTGATTGACCAGTTTGATCGCGGTCATGGTGTTGGTGACCAGGCCCAGAACCTTGTTCTGCTGCAACGCCATGTAGGCTGAGCCTGTGTCCTGGAAAGTCACAGGAATGGCTTCTGCGATACGGATCGATTGTTCGGAAGTCGAGCCCTTGGTCGAGCTGATGCGCTTGCCCTTGAAGAACGCCTTGTCCTTGTCGGCATTGACCGCGTGAACCACCAGGGTTTCCTTGGCGATGTAGTACGGATCGCTGAACTGAATCTGGTCGGCGCGGGTTTTGGTGTACGCCAGATTGGCGAACAGCACGTCGACGCGGCCCATTTTTATTTCCGGAATACGCGCTTCCACCGACATCGGCTTAAGCTCCAGCTTGACGCCGAGCTTCTTCGCCAAGGCAGTACACAGGTCCACGTCCATGCCCACCAGCTCACGGGTTTTCGGATCCGGTGCGGAGAATGGCGGGACATCGGCATACACGCCGCAGCTCAACGACTGCCTGGCCATGATGTCGCTCAGTTGGTCGGCATGGGCGACGGTGACTGCCAAAGGACTCAAGGCTACAGCGGCGAACAGATGCTTGATACGCATGGGAAACTCCAGAAATTCAGGATGAGTTAAGAGCAGGTCCAGCGGCAGTTTTTAAAAATCAGTGCGCTCGCAAGTCAGCGATGAAACGCTGGGCGCGAGGATGTTGGGGTTGGCTGAAAAAGCTCTCTGGGTCGCTTTTTTCCAGGATCTGCCCGGCGTCCATGAACCAGATGGTGTCAGCGACTTCACGGGCGAAATTCATCTCGTGGGTCACGCACATCATGGTCATGCCGTCTTTGGCCAGGCCTTTCATGACGCTCAGCACTTCGCCGACCATTTCCGGGTCGAGGGCGCTGGTGGGTTCGTCGAAGAGCATCACCGGTGGCTCCATGGCCAAGGCGCGGGCAATCGCCACGCGCTGTTGCTGGCCGCCGGACAGTTGCGCCGGATAAGCCCCGGCCTTGTGCGCCAGGCCCACACGGTCGAGCAACTGCATGGCGCGTTCTTTTGCAGCAGAACCCTTGAGGCCAAGGGTCTTGGTCGGCGACAGAATGATGTTATCCAGCACCGACAGGTGCGGGAACAAGTTAAAGCTCTGGAACACAAAACCTACCCGGCTGCGCAGGCGATTGACGTTGGCATCGGTGCCGTTCACGTCCTGGCCGTCGAACAGGATCTGGCCTTTCTGGATGTCTTCCAGGCGGTTGACGGTACGGATCAGGGTTGATTTGCCCGAGCCCGAAGGCCCGCACAGCACGACCACTTCACCGGTATTCACTTGCGCGGTGAGGTTGGTCAGCGCCTGGTACTCGCCGTACCACTTGTTGACGTTGGAAAACATGATCATTGGACGCATGAGTCAGCCCTCTTCAATTAATGGGGGTCAGCAAAGGGCTGTCGACGGCGGCAGCGGTGACGGTGCCCAGACGCTTGCGGGCAATGCGCCGCTCCAGCCAGTCGGCCAGATGAGTCAGGGCGAAACACAGCAGGTAGTAGATGACAGCAAGGATGAAAAACACCTGGAACGGCTTGGTCAGCAGCTGGTTGTTGACCTGATTGGCGGCGAAGGTGATTTCCTGCACGTTGATCACGTAACCCAACGAGGTTTCTTTGATGATGGAAATGAACTGGCTGAGCAGGCTGGGCAGGGCGTTATAAAGCGCCTGAGGCAGAATCACCCAGATTGTAGTGCGCATATAGCCCATGCCCAGTGCGCGGGACGCTTCGTATTGGCCGCTCGGCAAGGCTTGAATGCTGCCGCGAATGATTTCGCTCAGGTAGGCGCTCTGGTAAATCACCAGTGTGCACAGCATGGTGGTGAAACCGGTGATGTTGTGGCCGATCAACAGCGGCACCAGGAAGTAGGTCCAGAAGATCACCATCAGCAGCGGGATGCCGCGCAGTACGTAAACCCATACGGTGGAGAACCAGCGCAGCGGTGCCCATGGGGAAATCCGTGCCATTGCCAGCAACAGGCCGAGCGGGAAGGCGAAGATCAGCGCCAGAATCGCCAGAATCAAGGTTGCCGCCAGGCCGCCCAGTGGCCCGTGCGGGTATTGGCCGATGAGGAACAGCGTCCAGTTCTGCTGAAGGATCGTGAAGATATCGAACATGCTCGCTTACCTCGCCAGGGCTTTGTTGAATCGCTTGGCCAGCAGGGCACCCAAGCCCATCAGCAGCAGCGAAAAGGCCAGGTACACCACCGAGGCGACCAGAAAGGATTCAAAGGTGCGGAACGTGTAGTTCTCGACTTCGCGAGTGGCGTAGGTCAACTCCATCACGCCAATGGCCATGGCCAGGCTGGTGTTCTTGAACAGCAGCACGGTGTGGTTGATCAGCGATGGCAGGCAGTTGCGCACGCCCTGCGGCAGGATCACGTAACGCATCGAGCGCACGTAGCCCATGCCCAGCGCCCGTGATGCTTCGGTTTGTCCGGATGGGATGGCGCGCAGGCCGCTACGAATGTCTTCGCTGAAGTAGGCGGCCTGACAGAGGCCCAGCGCGATGACCGAAAACAGATACTCAGTGTTGTAACCCGCCAGCCAGACCTGAGTGGAGGTCGACAGCAAGGTTGGAATACCGAAATACCAGAGCATCAATTGCACCAGTGTCGGCACGTTGCGGTGGTAGGAAACATAGGCCGCCACCAGACCATTGGCGTACTTGTTGCCGGTCAGGCGCACTGTCACCAGAACCAGCGCGAGCAGCATGGCCAGGCACCAGGCGAACAGCGCCAGTTGCAACGTCATTTCGATGCCCTTGACGATCAGCTCGGCGTATTCGCCGGTGAGGATCGGGGCGAGATCGAAGTCATTCATAGTCAATCCCTATCGGCATTGGTAGGGGCAGAAAAAGTGCCAGGCATTGGCCCGGCCAAAAGAGCGCATTGACGGATCAGTCCGTTCTGGTCGCTTGAGCGAAACTCAGCCTTGATAGTCCTGCGGGCGGGCGGTGGAAAGGCCGCCGGGGACTTGCAGCGTCGGGGTGATTTCCATATGGCCGATGTTCACTGCAACCGGCGCTGCGATCGCGAAGGCGATGGCATTGGCAATGTCAGCAGCCACCGGCAACTCGAAGCCTTCGACGAAGCGTTTGTAAGTTTCTTCTGAGTCGCCATGCACGTGGGCAAAGATGTCAGTGGCAACCCGGCCCGGACAGATTTCGGTGACCCGCACACGCTTGCCGAATGCGTCAATGCGCAGCTGGCGCGAGAGCATGCTCACAGCGGCTTTGGTCGCGTGATATGTGGAGTTGCCGCCGAAGTTGTAGGCCGCGGCGATGGAGCTGATGTTGATGATATGGCCGCTGTCACGCTCGACCATGCCGGGCAGCGCCAGACGGGCCAGATGCAGTACTGCGCGCAGGTTGACGTCGATCAGGAAGTCGATGCCTTCAGCGTCCGCAGCAAGGATTGAACCCGGACGATCCACACCAGCGTTGTTGACCAGAATGTCGAAGCTGTGTTGTTCGAACAGCGCCGTCAGGCCCGGCAGGTCGGTCACGTCGATGGCGTGGGCGATACAACCGGTGCGTGCCGCCAGCTCGGCGAGCTTGTCGGCGCTGCGGGCAATGGCATGAACTTCAATACCTTCCTGGCACAGGCGCTCGACCACGGCGGCACCGATACCGGAAGAAGCGCCGGTGACCAGCGCGGTTTTGTAATCGGAAAATGGCATTGCGTTTACCTCTGAATCCATTGGTTCACCGGTCTGTCCGGTGAACGTTAAATACGGTCTGGTGTTGCTGATGTATCGACTCTATCCAGCACAAACCCTGGCGACCAAGACGGAATGGCTGTGTGGCTATAAGCGTCTCTTATGACGTCTGGTGCGCCTGGAACGGCTTGAGTTGCAATGCAATCCTTGCGGGAGATTCTATGTTCACCTGCGGAATAGCGCAGAATCTGTGGCAGCGGTGCTTGCCCGCGATAAACGATAACGCGGTATGTCGTCTAGCTGCGTCTCATGTATCGCGGGCAAGCACCGCTCCCACAGATTCTGCGCCAGTCAGCGAAATCACTGTTTACCCCACACTCACGCCATCAGTTTGCTGATCGGCACGATCTGCCCACCCGCTGATTCGATTTCAGTGCGCACGGTTCGCGCCAGTTCGACTGCGCCGGGGGTGTCGCCATGCAGCAATATCGAGCACGCACTGACCTTGATCACCTTGCCACTGAGGCTGGTTACCGTGCCGTATTCGAGCAATTGGCGAACCCGTTGCAGCACGGCGGCAGGGTCCTTGATTACCGAGTTGGCGATCTTGCGCGGCACCAGCAGGCAGTCGTCGTCATAGGCGCGATCCGCCAGAAAGGTCGTCGCGACGCGCAAATTGTTCTGGCTCGCAGCTGTTTCAATGGCGCGGCTGCTGGATGAACTGACGATGATCTCGGGATCAAACGCTGCCACTGTGCGAATCAACTGCGCCGCCATGTCGGCATCGGCAGCGACCATGTTGCCCAGCGCGCCATGAAAGCTCATGTGAGTCATGTGGTGCCCGGCGACTCTGGCGATGGCGGCCAGCGAGCCGAGTTGATACGTCACATAGGTGCACAGCTCTTTGATCTCGATATTCATCTGCCGACGGCCAAAACCCATCAGGTCAGGAAAGCCGACGTGAGCCCCCAGATCGATGCCTTTGGCTTTAGCCAGCAGCGCCGTGTTGTTCATGATCAATGGATCACCGGCATGGAAGCCACAGGCGACGTTGGCCGAGGAAATGATCTCCATCAGCGCTTCGTCTTCGCCCATGCGCCAGGCACCAAAGCCTTCGCCCATGTCGGCGTTCAAATCAATCTTCATGGTTGCACCGCGTCGGCGTCGAAAGGTAAGAGGTTGATTAACGGCTGGCCGTAACTGACGGTCGCGCCATTGGCTACCAGCACGCTGCAAACCTGACCGGCATGCTGACTGCGCACCGGCAGCAGCAAAGTACCAACGGTCAGAATCGCAACCAGTTGACCGGGCTGAATGTCACTGCCGACAGGCGCGAGCACGATGCTGTCGTCCGGATGGGCCAGCAGTAACCTCCCTACACCGCTAGCCTTGATCTGCAGCGCGTTCGGCTCAGGCTGGTTTTCCGAGGCCTCAGTCGAACTGGAGTACTCCCCGGCAATACCACGCTTCAAGCTCAGCTTGAACCCCGGTTTATCGATTTCTGCACCGGACAAACCGGCGGTGGTCAGGTCAGCGACCAACTGGCGAATCTGTTCAATGTTCATGTTTCGTTCCTCAGCGCCGGGCCAGATTCTGCAGGGCCACAAGGCGTCGCACTTCAGCCAGATAAGCCTGATTTTCCTCAAGAGCATCCAGCGCCTGGTCGTAACTGCATTCGATGAAACGAATCCGGCTTCCAATCGCTGCCTGACCCAGACGCCACAGGTCAGCCTCGATCACAGTGCCGAACTTCGGATAACCGCCGCTGGGTTGAGCATCGCGCATCTGAATGATCGGTTGGCCGCCGTGAGGTACCTGAATCACGCCAGGCACGATGCCGTGGGAGCGGACTTCCATGGCCTGCTCGGGCAGGATCGGCGTGCCCTCCAGACGGAAGCCGTAACGGTTGCTCTGTGAGGTGATCTTCCAGTCATCGCTCCAGAACGAGGCGCGGGAATCAGCCGTGAATGCCTGATATTCCGCAGCGGGCAGTACGCGCATGGCGACAACACCGTCAACGCTGAGCGGCAGTGCATGAGTCGGGCTCAGTACACCAAAATCTACAGCGCGGGCGAGCAGTCCCGGCGCAGCGGCAGCCAACTGATCACCTTGCTGCAAGGCGCGGCCTTGGAAGCCGCCGAATTCGCCGCGCAACTGAGTGCTGCGCGAACCCAGAACCACCGGTACGTCTACGCCACCGGCCAGACACAGATACGCGCGGCAGCCAGTAACCGGCTGATTGATTGTCAGCGTCTGGCCTTTCAAACCTTGCATTACCCAGTTCGGTGGGAAGCTGACGCCGTCCAGATTTGCCGCGCTGGCGGCACCGGTCACGGCAAAGGCACAGTCTTCAAGCAGACGCACTTCGAAGGGGAATACCGGAATCTCGATGGCAGCTGCGTCTTCGGCGTTACCCAGCAGAATATTGCCGGTCGCTACCGCCAGCGTGTCCATGGCGCCGGAAGTACCCACGCCATAGCCCAGACTGCCAATGCGGCCCAGGTCCTGAACCGTGGCCAGGGCCGTGGCGGATAAAATCTCGATCATCGAACGATCCTCTCGATGCGAAAGCGCAACAGATCCCCCGGCTGCAACAACGCCGGAGGAGATTGAGCAGGGTCGAAAAACACCATTTCGGTGCGGCCAATAGTGTTCCAGCCGCTCGGGCCTGCGGAGGCAGAAACACCGGTCTGCACGCCACCGATGGACACCGCGCCTGCGCCGATACTCAGCACCGGCACTTTGCGCCGTGGGGTGGCAATGCGCGGATCCATGCCGCCCAGATAGCAGTAGCCTGGATGGCTGCCCAGGGCATACACCGGGTACAGCGGTTCGCTGTGCAGGTGCGCAATGGTTTCAATATCGAGCCCGGTGTGGGCGATCACATCGTCCATGTGCGGACCGAACTCTCCGCCATACACCACCGGCAACTCGATGATCCGGCCCTCAAGCGGCAGCGGTTCGCTGGCTTCCCAAGCCTGCAGAAGACGCTCGGTCAAGGCGCTCAGGTGGCGCGGCGGAACGTTGAAGGTCAGCATCAGGTTGTTCATGCCCGGCACCGATTCACGGATTTCCGGCCATTGCTCAGTCATCTGCGCCATGGCCCAGATGCGTTGTTGCGGGGCCAGATCAAGACTGCCGGGCGCTTCGAAGAGCAGGGCAGTGGTCCCCAGCAAACTGATGGTCGGACGTGTGTCCGGGAGAGCGATGCTCATTGCGGGCTCCGTTGCTTTAACCAGTGCTCAAGATGATGAATGTCGACGCCACCGGCACAGAACGCCGGGTCGTCGAGGATTTCCCGGTGCAAGGGGATGTTGGTGGAGATGCCTTCGACGTACAGCTCGCTGAGTGCCAGGCGCATGCGTGCCAGCGCTTCTTCCCGGGTCGCGCCATGGCTGATGACCTTGGCGACCATCGAGTCGTAGTAGGGCGGCACTCGATAGCCCGTGGTGACGTGGGAGTCGACGCGCACGCCGAAACCACCAGGGACTTCCCAGCGGGTGATTTGCCCCGGCGTCGGCATGAAGCTGAGCGGGTCCTCGGCGTTGATCCGGCACTCCAGCGAGTGACCGCTGGCGACGATATTCGCCTGACGTAATTCCAGAGGTTCACCACGGGCCATGCGTATTTGCTGCTGAACGATATCGATGCCGGTGGTCATCTCGGTCACCGGGTGCTCGACCTGTAAACGTGTATTCATTTCAATGAAGAAGAACTGGCCGTCTTCATAAAGGAATTCAAAGGTGCCCACGCCGCGATAACCGATCTGCTGACAGGCCTTCACACAGCGTTCGCCCACATGTGCGATTAGTTGTGGATCGATCCCCGGAGCCGGGGCTTCTTCGAGGACCTTCTGGTGGCGACGTTGCAGTGAGCAATCGCGACTGCCCAGCCATACCGCATTGCCATAGGCATCGCACAGCACCTGGATTTCCACATGGCGCGGGTGGCCGAGAAATTTCTCGATATACAGCTCGGGATTACCGAAGGCCAAGCGGGCCTCTTCCCGGGTCAGGGCAATAGCGTCGAGTAATTCCGCTTCTTGCTGGACCACGCGCATGCCACGGCCGCCGCCGCCCCCAGCGGCTTTGACGATCACCGGAAAACCGATTTCACGGGCCACGGCGAGAATCGCCTGCGGGTCGCTGGACATGCTTGAGTCTGGCCCTGGAACACATGGCACACCGGCTTCGCGCATGGCCCGCTTGGCGGCGACCTTGTCACCCATGGTGCGGATGCATTCAGCGCTGGGACCGATAAACGTCAGACCTGCTGCTTCAATGCGTTCTGCAAAGTCGGCGTTCTCTGACAAGAAACCGTAGCCGGGATGGATCGCCTGAGCGCCGCTGACCTGCGCGGCAAACAGCAGGGCTGACTGGTTCAGGTAACTGTGGGTCGGCGCGGCCGGGCCGATGCACAAGGCTTCGTCAGCCTGAATCACGTACTGCGCATGGCGGTCAGCCTCTGAGTACACCACCACGGTTTTCAGACCCAGACCCCGGCAGGCGCGCTGGATACGCAGGGCAATTTCGCCACGGTTGGCGATCAGCACTTTATTGAACATTGGGAACACCTGAAAAAGTTCGAGTCGGAATCAACCTAAGCGGAACAAGGGCTGGCCGGATTCAACCTCGGTGCCGCCGGTTGCCAGAATCGCCTCCACCACGCCAGCGTGAGGGGCTTTGAGCGGGTGGAACATTTTCATGGCTTCCAGGATTGCCAGGGTTTGTCCTGTTTCAACGGTGTCGCCGACTTTCACAAAAGGCGCTTCACCGGCGGCAGGGGTCAGGTGCAGCACGCCGTACAGGCTGGCTTTGACCTCGTTATTGCGTGCGACCGGAGCGGATGCTTTGGCTGCTGTTTTCGGCGCTGCCTTCGGCGCCTTGGCAGCCAGATTTTTTGCAGGCGTACTTTGCACGGTGCCACTCGCGGCATCCTTGAACAGGCGCAGCGTGCTGTCGCCTTCCGTGAGGCTCAGTTCGATCAGGTCGGACTCGGCCAGCAACTCGATCAGTGCCTTGATGCGTTCTTGATCCATACCCTTGCCTTTACCTTTGCAGCTTGCCGTATTGAATGAAGTTCAATCTAACGAGGGCTGCGAAGGACCGCCAAGACGGTTTGGCTGTGGGGTGATAAGGCACGCTTATGACGCTGAAACGGTTTGAGCACGCATCTCTGCGACCAGCTCCAGCAGGATCGCCTTGACCGCTTGAGCGGGTACCGACAGCGGCAAATGACCCGACAGACACAAAGCCAGTGGCGCCTGAATATCCGGCTCGACGATGCGCAACATGCGCGCCCCGGTGGCGGCGACCAGCACTTTGGCGGCCGACTCGGGAAGGATGGTCGAACCAAAGCGTTCAGCCACCGCCGAAGTCAGGGTGGCCGACGATTCCACTTCGGCGACGACGTTTGCGCTCTTTCCAATGCTGACAAAAGCTTCGTCTACCAGCTTGCGCATGATGTTGTAAGGGCGGGGCAGCAGCATCTCCATGGAGGCCAGCTCAGCCAGAGCGATTTCATCACGCTCGCCTAACTGTTCTTCAGCGCTGACCAGGTACAGGTTTTCGCGCAGCAGCGGCACGAAGCTCAGCCCATGCACTTCGCGACCGCCATACAGCACGGCCATGTCCATGCGGCCATTCATGATCAGTTCGCTGAGGGTGGTGCCGAAGTTTTCGTTGAGGTACAGCAAAATCCCCGGATAGCGCTCGCGAACCCGTCGCAGCAGAGGTAGCGATAAAGTAGACGCAGCGGTGCCCGGCGCAAGGCCCACTGACACTTGGCCGGACAGCGCATGACCGGTGTCGTTGACGTCGCTGATCGCCTGTTCGCACTGGCGCAGGATGTGTTGTGCATGGCCGTACAAGACCTTGCCAGCCTCGGTCGGCGTCACTCCGCGTTTGGTGCGAATCAGCAGTTGCTGATGCAGTTCGGCTTCAAGGGTTGCCAGCTGTTGGCTAAGGGCTGGCTGGGCGATATGCAGGACGTCAGCGGCTTGGGTCAGGCTGCCGATGTCGACGATCTTTACGAAGTACTTCAGGCGACGGAGGTTCAAGAGGAGGGCTCATGGTGGGCTGACATCTGTTGGGTGTTAGCAAAAGACAGGCCATCGAATGCGACGGGCCTCGACGGCATAGGTATCTGCATAACTTCTTTATTTGTGTACATATCCGTTGTTGGGGTAACGGCTGGTATTGGTTGCGCTTTTACAGCGCCTCACTTTTGATGAATCCGGAAGCCGGCCCAGACAAAAGTAAGCAAAACGCTCTTGCCCCACCACTTGGCACCTCGCTGTCGCTCGGCATGCCCGTAATCCGACATTGCTGCGTGGGGCCGCCGCCACCGGCCATCCATGGCCTGAGGCGGCTAAACCGGCATCCCTGCCGGTTTGCCCCACGCAGCAATATCGAATTCCGGCCGTCGTGGTTTAACGGGGCGCCTAAGATCAAAATCAAAAGCAGATCAAAGGCAGCAGTGGTGACGCCTCGAACCTGTAGGAGTTGTCGGAGGTTACGACGGCGCCGATTACGGTGTGCCTGACACGCCGTATCGCAGCCTTCGGCAGCTCCTACAAAGGGTCGGTAAGTTCACACAACCAGGTCGGCTTTCAGGCCGCCGCGCTGTTGATTTTGATCTCAGGCGCCCCGTTAAACCACGCTGGCCGAACGCAGATTCTGAAGCGTGGGCAACCCGGC
Source organism: Pseudomonas viridiflava (assembly GCF_900602065.1). Lineage (GTDB taxonomy): Bacteria > Pseudomonadota > Gammaproteobacteria > Pseudomonadales > Pseudomonadaceae > Aquipseudomonas. The sequence continues at coordinate 17,386 of NZ_UWFN01000043.1, forward strand.
AAGGATGCCGGGTTAGCCGCATTGGGCCATGGATGGCCCGTTGCGGCGGCCCACGGTTCAGGATCTGCGGGCGGGTACACCGAGCGACAGCGAGGTGCCGAGTGGTGGGGCACAGACTTTTTGGTTACTTTTGGGGCGTTTGCCAAAAGTGACCCGCCGTAAGGGCGGAACCAATATCAGCCGTAACCAAAACAACGGATATGTACACAAATAAAGACGTTGTGTAGATCCGCATCCCCCAAGGTCCACCTCTAACCTATAAGCCTTTGCTATGACCACGCGCGTTACGCGCAATTGTGCCTGCGCAAAGCACAGTAAAGACTCAGTCGTTCCATTTTGGTGCATAGGTGATCCATGCCCGGTCATAAGCACTTCCTATTAACCCAGAACGAAACTGTCTTATCTGCTCAAGGATGCAGCCTCGTAACGTAGAGCCTCGAATGTCACCTCCGAGGATCACCACCTTGAACGCCTCCCGCATCGCCGCCCGCGTGCAACGCATCAAACCTTCGCCAAGCAGCGCTGCTGCCGACCGTGCCAACGAACTGCGTCGCCAGGGCAAATCGATCATTAACCTGGTCGTCGGCGAGCCCGACTTCGATACCCCAAAACACATTCGCGAAGCCGCCAGCGCCGCCATCGAAAATGGCGAAACCCGCTACACCCTGAACGCGGGCACCCTTGAACTACGCCAAGCCATCGCCGCCAAACTGGCCCGCGAAAACAGCCTCGATTACTCGGCGTCGCAAGTGGTTGTCACCAGTGGTGCCAAAAGCGCGATCTTCAATGCGTTCGCTGCGACCCTCGGGGCAGGCGATGAAGTGCTGATTCCAGCGCCGTACTGGGTGTCTTACCCGGACATGGTATTGGCTTGCGAAGGCGAGCCGGTGACGCTGGCCTGCCCGGAAGAAAACGGCTTCAAACTCACCGCAGAGCAATTACGTGCCGCAATTACCGAGCGTACTCGCTGGCTGCTGATCAACTCACCCAGCAACCCGACCGGTGCCAGTTACAGCGCTGAGGAACTGCGGGCCTTGGCCGACGTGTTGCTGGATTTCCCCGACGTGTTGGTGATGACCGACGACATCTACGAACATATCCGCTTTGACGACGCCCCCAACGCTCACATCCTGACCGTTGAACCGGCGCTGCGTGATCGCGTGCTGGTGATCAATGGCGTCTCCAAAACGTATGCCATGACCGGTTGGCGTATCGGCTACGCGGCCGGTCCGGCTGACCTGATCAATGCCATGGCGACCTTGCAGTCGCAGTCGACCAGCAACGCCAGTTCTGTCAGCCAGGCAGCTGCCGTGGCTGCGCTGAACGGTGATCAGTCGTTCGTCAAAGAAAGTGTCGTGGTCTACCAGCAACGTCGTGACCGCTGCCTGCAATTGATCAACGCCATCGACGGCCTGAGCTGCCTTAAACCCAACGGCGCTTTTTACTTGTATGTGAACTGCGGCGCGCTGCTCGGTAAAACCAAGCCCGATGGCAAGACGTTGGAAACCGACACCGATGCGGTGATGTACCTGCTCGAAAGTCAGGGCGTGGCAGTCGTGGCCGGTACGGCGTACGGCCTGGCGCCGTTCTTCCGGATGTCCATCGCCACTGCGCTGGAAACCCTGGAAGAGGGCTGTTCGCGAATCGCCACCGCCGTTGCAGCATTGGGCTGAGGCGCGAGCATGACGACCCAAGTGAGCGCGCTGAGTTTCCGGCAAGCCTTGTTGGCGATGCTCGGGATCTCACTGGTGCTGATGCTCTCGGCGCTCGACCAGACGGTGATCGGCAACGCCTTGCCGAGCATCGTCGCCGAGCTGCAAGGGTTTGAGCTCTACGCCTGGGTCGCCACGGGTTATCTGCTGACCTCGATTGTCACCATCCCGGTGTTCGGCAGGCTTGGCGATTACTACGGCCGCAAGCCGTTCGTGATCGCCGCAACCATCGTCTTTACCCTGGCTTCGCTGGTCTGCGCTCTGGCCAACGACATGCTGGTGCTGGTCATCGGTCGTGCATTGCAGGGTGTCGGCGGCGGTATGCTGATCGGTACCGCGTTCGCCTGTATACCGGAGTTGTTCCCGGACACCCGGCAGCGACTGCGCTGGCAGATGATGCTTAGCGCGTTATTCAGCGTGGTCAACGCTATTGGTCCAGGGCTGGGTGGTTTTCTGACCGAGGCCTATGGCTGGCGTTCGGTGTTTTATCTCAACTTGCCGCTGGGTTGCCTGGCACTGTTTTTTGCCTGGCGTTATCTACCGTATTACCGGCCGGTGCAGGTGACGGGCATTCGTCTGGACTGGTTTGGCGCTCTGTTGATTGCCTTGGCCTTGGGCAGCCTGCAACTGGGGGCTGAGTGGATGGGGCATTCCAGCACGGCGTTAAGCGCCACGCTGGGTTTGATTTGCCTGCTCTCTGTCGCTGTCCTTTGGTTCTGGGAGCGCCGCTGCAAATCCGCGTTGCTGCCTCCGGCGATGTTCGCCGTACCTAGCCTGCGCATTCTGTTTCTGCTGTCGATGCTGGCCGGGGCGATCATGTTCACCTTGCTGTTTTATCTGCCGTTGCTGCTGCAGGGCAGTTACGGTTATTCGCCCAAGGACGCTGGTTTGTTGATCACGCCACTGGCGTTGAGCATCACCCTTGGCGCGATCGTCAACAGCCGTATCGTGACGCGGCTGCGCAACCCTAATGTGTTGCCGCTGGCGGGGTTCGTTGCCTTGCTGCTGGCCTGTGTCGGGCTGTCGCTGGCGGGGCGACAGGCCTCTTTCAATACGTTGCTGATGTTGATTCTGCTGGCGGGTGTTGGCTTGGGGTTCATCTTGCTAAACCTGACCGTCTTCACTCAGACCCTGGCTGAGCGGCAGTTTCTCGGCATCGCCACCGCCTTGACTCAGTCATTGCGACTGGTCGGTGGATTGCTGGGCACAGCGGCCATGGGCGTGCTCGTCAACCTGCTGTACGTGAGCCATTTGAATCGAGTGTTTCTGGCTGCGGGCCAGGGGGGAGAGCTGGCGCGTTATATCGACCCTCAGGTTCTACTCAATTCGACTTCGGTTGCCGTGGGTGACAATCACCACCTACTGGAACTGGCGCGTGATGCGTTGGCGCGCTCTGTGGGGACAGGGCTGCTGATGTGCGCCGGGCTGGGTGTTATCGCCTTACTGGTTTTAGTTCGTCTGGCGCCCGTCAAGTTGTTAAGTACTGCTCAATCTACTGCTCCGAAATAATAAGAAATTCACTGCCCACTCCTGACTGCTTACAACACTTACTTACAGCTAAGGATATCTCGATGGAGCTTATTTATCGCTCACCCCGCGTGGTGGCTGGTATTTGTGGAATGGTCATGGCCCAACAGGCATTCAGTGCCGGTTTTGTCGAAGACAGCAAGGCCAGTGTGCTGGCGCGTAACTTCTTCAGTAACGCGGATAACCGCAGTGGTACTGCGGATCCTAATTACACTCAGGAGTGGGGCCAGGGTTTCATTTTCGATTTCCGTTCCGGTTATACGCCGGGCACTGTAGGTTTTGGCGTAGACGCACTGGGCATGCTCGGTATTCGTCTGGATTCCGGCAAAGGCCGTCACTACAACCCGACCAGCACGGCGTTCAACGGTAACGTGTTCCCCACCGACAGCGATGGTCGGGCGGTGGATGAGTTTGGCAGCATTGGCCTGACCGCCAAGGCGCTGGTGTCCAAAACCGAGTTCCGCTACGGCACACTGGTGCCGATGCTGCCGGTGGTGATTTCCACTGATCGCATGTTGCAACAGACGTTTAATGGCGGTCAGGTTCAGTCCAAAGATCTGGACAACTTCACCTTTACCCTTGGCCAGCTGGAACATGTAAAAGGCCGTGGGTCGAGTGACCAGATGGGTATGTCGATTCCTGGTGCAAACAACGCGGTCAGCGGCGAGTTCGTCAATAAGTTCTATTACGGCGGTGTGGATTACAAACCGTCGAAAGACCTGACCGTCCAGTATTACTACGGCAACCTGAAAGACTTTTACAAACAGCACTTTCTGGGTTTGAAATACGACATGCCGGTGGGGCCGGGTGTATTGCGTTCGGACCTGCGTTACTTCGACAACAGCTCTGATGGCGCCAATGGCAATGATCCGGCGTTCTACACCTTCGGCTATTACGGCGATGGCGTAACGAAAGGCAAAGTTGACAGTCGTCTTTCCAGTGCGCTGTTCACCTACATGATCGCGGGTCACAGCTTGTCTGCCGGCTTCCAGCAGGTCAGCGGTGACAGCGATGCGGTCTGGCTCAATCAGGGTGATGGTTCCAGTGCCTACTTCATGACCGAGTCGATGATCGGCAAATTCCAGCGTGCCGGTGAAAGCACCTGGCAGGTTCGTTACGGCTACGACTTCGCGCAGGTCGGTGTTCCGGGGCTGACGTTCCTGGGCATGTACGAAAGCGGCTCGAACATCCGCACGCCGGACGGCGATCGCAAAGAGTGGGAGCGCAACCTGACACTGGGTTACGTGGTGCAATCGGGGCCGCTGAAAAAGCTTGGCATTCAGTTGCGTCATGCCTCGCTTCGCACTCAGGTCACGACTCAACGTGACAGCGATGAGCATCGGGTGATCGTGACTTATCCGCTGGATATTCTCTGATCCCAGGCCCAGGCTGGTTACGTTACGGCGCCCTGTTTTTTAAGAGCAGGGAGCCGTACATAACTCTTACTTCATGTTTCATTGCTTGCCCGCAACACGAGGCGCGGTGTATCACCTTGGGCTGAATATTTTTAGCTCAGGAGAGATTGCACATGCGCGCTGCACATATTGCCGGTTTCATGCTGGCGCTGACGTTGCCCGTCGGGGCGATGGCTGACACACCCAGCTACGGCAAGCAACTTGAGGGTTTTAAATACCCTTATCCGTTGAGCAAATTCGAGTTCGAGTCCCAGGGTAAAAAGCTCGAAATGGGTTACATGGATGTCGCCGCCCAAGGCAAAGCCAACGGTAAAACCGTGGTGCTGATGCATGGCAAAAACTTCTGCGGCGCAACCTGGGAAGACAGCATCAAGGCATTGAGCAGCGCGGGTTATCGCGTGGTCGCGCCAGACCAGATTGGCTTCTGTACTTCCAGCAAACCCGAACAGTACCAATACACCTTCCAGCAACTGGCGACCAACACCCACGCGCTACTCGCCAAACTGGGCGTCGACAAGGCTACCATCATCGGCCACTCCACCGGCGGCATGCTCGCCACTCGCTATGCCTTGATGTATCCGCAGCAGACTCAACAACTGGTCATGGTCAACCCGATTGGCCTGGAAGACTGGAAAGCCTTGGGCGTGCCGTATCGCACCGTGGATCAATGGTATGCGCGTGAGCTGAAAGTCACCGCCGAAGGTATTCGCAAATACGAGCAGAACACCTATTACGCAGGCCGCTGGAAGCCTGAATACGACAAGTGGGTGGACATGCTTGCGGGCTTGAGCAACGGTCCGGGCAAGGAAGTGGTTGCGTGGAACTCGGCGCTGATCTACGACATGATTTTCACCCAGCCGGTGTTTTACGAGTTCCCGAAAGTCAGCGTCCCGACGTTGCTGATGGTTGGCGATGCAGACACCACCGCCATTGGCAGTGACATCGTCTCGCCGGAGCTCAAGGCTAAACTGGGTAATTACAAGGTGCTGGGTAAAGAGGTCGCCAAGATGATTCCTGGCGCAAAACTGGTTGAGTTCCCGGGGATGGGGCATGCCCCGCAGATGGAAGATCCGGTGGGGTTCAACAAGGCGCTGATTTCGGGGTTAAGTGGGAAGTAATCCTTTGGCATCTGCTTTTAGAATTTTTTGCCGTGTAAGGATTTTAGAGATACCGCCAAACTAGCGTCGGAAGGCTGAGCGGAGGTGTTGTGGTGTGGGTCGCTCGGCATGGGTGCCGAGCGAGCGCCGTTGGGCCATGGATGGCCCGTCGGCGCGTGCCCACACCACGGCACCGGAGTCGAAGGAACCCCCGCAGGGCGGGGGCTGACATCAGCGCAAATGGTTTGGGTTACTTTTGTCGAAACAAAAGTGACCCGGCCGTCAGGACGGAACCAAACTCAAGAGCACCGCAAATGCTGCTGATTCCCTGCTGTGCTTGCCAATACATTCAAGGAGTTTAGTGACATTGATGCCTGGTCCAGAGTAGGCATCTGGATAGAGCCTCATCTCAATTCAACAACTCTGCAAACGCCTTGTCCGCCTCCAGCACGGCGGGCAGTGCGGCGAACAGAGCGTCCAGGTCCACACCCTCAGTCAGCGGCCCGGTGACTGCCTGTTGCGCTTCAGGTGTCGCACCGCCATGGGCTTCGAGCGCATCGGAAATCAGCATCGCTTGAGCCACAATACGGGGCAGGGGAGAGTTGGCTGGCGCCTGAAGCGGTTTCGCCTGATAGGCAATGGCTTGCTGAATGACCACCGGTAGCTGCCAGCGCCGAGCCAGTTCGGCACCGACTTCGGGATAGCCAAAACCCAACTGCATTGTTTCATTGGCGGCACGGCCGGGCGTCCCGGTTTTGCTCCCTGCATTGATCCGTTCGGCGACTTCGGGTGCGCCGGTCTGGATCAACAGTTCGCCGATGTCATGCATCACGCCGCAGGTAAACGCAATTTCCGCGTCCTGACCGCTCTGTTTGGCCAGAATCCGGCAAATACCCGCTACCTGAAAACTCTTCAGCCAGAACCCTTTCAGGTCAAAGCTTGGCCCGGCCTTGAACGCTCCCGTCACTGCCGAAGCCAGCACCAGCGTACGCAGCGTGTTAAACCCCAGACGCATCGCCGCGTCTTCAATGCTTGATGACTCACGTGAACCGCGAAATCTGGAAGAGTTGGCCAGGCGCAGGATTTTCGCCGAAATCACCGGATCCTTTTCGATGTTGCGAGCGATGCTTTCCAGGCTGGAAGAAGGGCTGTCGAACTGCTGGATCAAGTCCTGCGCGACTTTGGGAATGCTGGGGAGACTGGGTAACTTGGTGAACAGCGTTTCAATATCCATGGAGAACTCACCTTTTTTCGACCTGAAACAAAACGATAGGCGATTTTGGCGAGCCTGCACGGCTGACGATCGTTAAATGCGTGAAACAGTAGGCAAATCCGATAGGTACGAGGGCCAACCTGTGGGCGTTTGCCCCCGAAGGGCGACTGGGTAAATCAGGCATACCGCGTCATCGTTCATCGCGAGCAGGCTCGGCTCCCACAGGTGATCACTCATCCAGTCGGAGCGAGGCTTGCTCGCGAAGCAGGCGGCTTTGTTTATCAGGTACACCGCGTCATCGGAAGATGCTTAACCCAGCACCGGCGTAACCAGCTTGCCCTCATCGATATAACGACTCAGGTTGGCGAACACCAGGTCGGCCATGGCCTGGCGGGTCTCATAAGTGCCGCTGCCGATATGCGGGGTCAACACAACCTGATCCAGGCTGATCAACTCGGCAGGCACGTTGGGTTCGTCCTCGAATACATCCAGTGCTGCACCGGCTATTTCACCCGCTTGCAGCGAGGCGATCAGGGCTTTCTCGTCGACCACCGAACCTCGCGCAACGTTGATCAGGAACGAATTGGTACCCAGCGCCTTGAGCACCGAGGCACTGATAAGCTTCTCGGTATCGGCACCGCCCGGCACGATCACCACTAGGTAGTCGCTGACTTTGGCCAGTTCGTGGAGGTCGGCGTAGTGGGTGTAGGACACATCCGGATAAGCCTGGCCGCGACGGAAGTACGCGATGTTCATGTCGAACGCCGCTGCGCGAGTGGCGATGGTTTTGCCAATTTTCCCCAGCCCGACGATACCGCAGGTCTTGCCCGCCAGATCACGACCAAGCGGGAATTTGCCGTCAGGCCACTTACCCGCCCGTACGAAACGTTCGGCCTCGCTGATCTTGCGGCTTACCGCAAGCATCAGCGCCAGGGCTGTCTCGGCGACGGCTTTGTTCAAGACGTCCGGGGTGTTGCTGAATTTGATGCCGCGGCCAGCCAGATAGTCGGTGTCGATCGCGTCGTAACCAACGCCGAAGCTGGTGACGACTTCAAGGTTGGGCAGACGATCAAGCACCTGATTATCGGTGCCATAGACTGCGCTGGTAACGATGGCGCGAACTTTTTCGCCGTGGGTGGAGAGCCAGGTTTCCAGGTCGGCGATCTCCCAGCGGTTGTGCACGGTGAAGTCCCGGGCCAGTGCCTGTGTGAGAGAGGCGTGCATCTGGCCCCAGACCAGTACTTCGGCTTTGCTTTGAGTCATAGTGGATCGCTCGTCATTTTATTTTTGAAAAACATGAAGGCATGCTTAGCGTCATATGTCATCGTACAACCACGCTCTGATCATATACGCATGGGGCCGTCATTCAAGCCGAATGTTCGAACCGAGGCCTGTCGAAGGGTTCAGGTAATCCGTCTAGCCAGCGACTTGCCGCCCTCGTGGTCCGGTTTCCAGAATCAACAGGGCCAGTACGATAGCGAGCACGATACCGCCCAGCAACCAGGCACCGGCCGCCTGGAATATTGGCAAGGTCAACGCGCCGCCCATGGCCATGCGGGCCAGCAGATAACCAAACACTGGTGTTAACAGGGCGCTGAACGTGAAGACCAGGAAATTGATGGCGCCGGTTGCGCTGCCCTTGACGTTGTCGGCGTTGACTTCCTTGATGATTGAGTAAGGAATCATCGCGGCACCGGAGCCGATACCCAGCAGCAAACCGAACAGATAAGGCGGGGCAATGCCAGCAGGCAAATACAGGATCGCCGCGCTGGCGATCAGCATCAGCAACGCTCCGCCGATCAGTACCGGTTTGCGTCTGCCAATGCGGTCGGAAATATAGCCGAGTAGCGGGCAACCAATCACCCAGCCCAGAGGGATCATACTGCTGCGGTTCACCGCTTCGCTGTAGCTGACCGCCAGGCCGTCGCGCAGAAACGGTACGCCCCAGATCATGTCGCCGATCGTCGTCGGCAGAAACAGCAGGCCTGCCGTAAAACCACACAGCCACGACTGCGGATTACTCAAGACCTGCTTGTAGGGCGTCAACACCGAGCCCAGTGAATTGCTGCTCCCCACAGGCCGTGGATCGTGACCTTTGGGCGTCATGAACAACACCAATACCGCGATGACAAACAGGCAGCCGGCAGCCATGAACCAGAATTGCTGCCACGCGATAGTGCCGTGAATGATCGGCCCCACGGCAAATTGTCCGGCAAAGCCGCCCATCATGCCGAAGCACTGAGTGAAGCCAACAGCAGTCGCCAGATAACGAGGTGGGAAGCCATGGGTCGCCAGATACACCGCGCCGATGAACGCGCAGGCCGAACCGGCACCTTGCAGCAGACGACCGACTTGCGCGACCTGCAATTCTCCCAGCCCGAACAGGGCGGCGCCCACTGCGACCATCAAAATGCCGGCCGGAATCACGTATTTGGCGCCTAACCGATCCAGAGCAGCACCGGCAATAATCGAGAAGATCGAGTAGGTGTAGTAATACAGGCCGACCAGCGCACTGACCGCAACTACATCACGCCCAAACGCCTCGGTCAGTTCCGGCATCATCACGCCCGGAGCTGAGCGCAGTGCGTATTGCACAAAGTAGAAGAGGGCGCAGAACAGCCAGGCGATGACGAATCCCATGTGCAGCGATTCGGAGCGTACGGGCAGGCTTGCGGATGACGCAGGAGGCATGAGAGTGGCCTTGTTAGACGAGGGGTAACCTGCAGCCTAGACGCTTTTCGTGATTCACAGGCTGCGCCGGATCAATGGATGTGTCTCGCGGCAAACATAGGACCTGTAGGAGCTGCCGAAGGCTGCGATCGCGGTGTGTCAGGATGAATGCTTCGCAGCCTTCGGCAGCTCCTACAGAAAATGCATTTCAATCCAGTAGCTCGCGATAGCGTCGGTTCAGACGATAAAATTCGTCGACCAGGAAGCCGAATCGCGAGCAAGGTGGAACGCCACCCCGGTCACTCCTACAGGGCCAATGTTTTCAGTGCTGCAGAAGGTGCTGACAAAAAAAGGCGCTCGTGAGAGCGCCTGAAACACCTTGATTGCAGAGCGGGAGCTTCCAAGGCGGTGTTGCTAAACTCTCACGTTCTTTTTCACAGAACGCTCAACGGGTACTCGACAATCACCCTGACCTCATCGAGGTCCGACTCAAATGCCGTCGCACGGGTGGTGGCCTGTCGCACGCGCAGTGACAGGTCCTTCAGGTTGCCGGTCTGCACGATATATTTCGCTTCGATATCCCGCTCCCAGCGCTTCTGATCGGTCAGTGGGTTGCCATCAGAGTCCCGGCGCATATAAGTGCTGTTCGCGTTGGAATAGTCGGCATCGGTACCCTTGCCGTAACGCGTCATGAACGACAGGCCTGGCACCCCGAACGTGGTCATGTCGAGGTTGTACGTGACCATCCACGAGCGCTCTTTCGGCGAGTTGAAATCGCTGTACTGGATAGAGTTCGCCAGGTAGATCGAGTCAGATTGTCTGAGGTAGTCGAAGTCATCGTCGCCTTCATTTCGCTGATGCGAGAGGGCCAGCGTATGGGCGCCGTATTGCAGTCCGATTTTTGCGCTCCAGATGTCATTGTCGAATTCACCGAGGAGTTTTTTGCCTTCGTCGGTGGCGTTGTAATAGTTCAGGCTGCCGGTCAGCGCCAACTCATCAGAGAGGGGCAGCGTGTACGAGGTGGACGCGTACGTCTGGTCCCAGACGTCTTTCAGTCGGCTGGTATACAGGCTGAGACTCAGCCGCTCGGTGGCTTCGTAATCTCCACCAAAGTAGGCGACCCACGGCGCGTTCACCGAACCTGCATAAAACGTGGCGAAGTTATCGCGCATGCTGCTGGAGGCTGGCTGACTCATTGAGTGAAGGCGGCCACCCTGAAGGGTTAAACCGCTGATACTTGTGTTGGTCGCCGTTACGCCGCGAAAGCTTTCAGGCAGGAGTCGCGAGTCGCCAAACGAAACCACCGGGGTTGATGGAAAGACATCCCCGACATTCACCACGGTATCGAACGCTCTGGCTTTCAGCGCTCCGCCGACTTTGCTGTAGTCGTCCTCGGCCTTGCCGTCACCATCGACCGGAAGAACATCGAACGAACTGCGTCCACCGTTTCGGCCATCCCCGGTATCGAGCTTGATGCCCAGCATTGCGAAAGCGTCGATACCGATGCCGAACGCACCCTGAGTAAAACCCGATTCGAATTTGCCGATAACGCCGTGTGCCCAGGCTTCGGAGTAGCCATTCCCGGTGGGGCTTGACTCGCCTTTGCGATGATCACGGTTCATGTAGAAACTTCGATTGAGCACGGTCAACGTACTGCCTTCGATGAACCCTTCTTTTTGTTCCTCGGCGAAGGCAGCAAGCGGTGTAACACTGGCTGTGGCCGATAAAACGGCCAATGTTATTTTCTTGAGGTCAGTCATATTCGCTCCGTTCAAATCGGCAGATTTTTATGTGTCGACCTGGCTTTTTATATAAATCCGAGCGCTGCCAGTGGGGCGTAATCTTGACGAATTAAAGGTAACGGCGAGATGGTTGAAAAATTACAAATATGAAATAAAGCGCTGATTTTAGGGGGGGCGACGTTAACGTTCAGGGCGGTAAGATTCTTTACGCGTCCTTCTGGACTTTGTCAGGAGTTGATGACGTCAGAAAACGACGTCGTATTCGATGCCTAAGTTATAAGGTGTCGAAGTTCTCGACATATAAACTTACAAAAACCCAAAAATGTTTGTATCAATCATTGCGCTTACCTTTTTGTAAGTACTTCAAAACGACGGGGCGATGAGTAGTATCTATTCAGATGCCGAACCGCCGTTCGGCATTGATAAAGTTTCATTTACAGGCCAGGGACCAAGGCAGTCGCACTATTTATTTCGGGGATGTCCATTATGCAGCGTCGGGAATTTATACAGCTTGCGGGCAGCGCTGTTGCGCTGGCTGCACTTCCAGGTATTGCGTCGGGGGATCAAACCACGCCTGCATCCGCAGTGGCCCAGTCTTCTCCTTTGGAGCGCGGCTATGTATTACCAACCCGAGGGCCACGTCAGAGTTCCGCGTTACCGGTAAATGCAGGGGCCGAGGGGATGCGTTATCGCACGCCTTTTCGCTTTGGCATGGGCGGTACACAAATAGGCAATATATTCGCGCCCATCAGCGATGATCAGGCTCAGGCAATACTGAATCAGGCATGGGAGGCAGGGGTGAGGTACTTCGACACTTCGCCTTTTTATGGTTATGGACTCAGCGAGCATAGACTGGGCCAGTTCTTGAGGCGTAAACCTCGTCACGAATATCTCGTGTCGACCAAGGTCGGGCGAGTGTTCAAACCGAGCCCCGGCACTAAAGTAGACGACTCCTTATGGACGGAGCCCCTGCCGTTTCGCTACGAATATGATTACACCGCTGCGGGTACACGTCGTTCAGTAGAAGACAGTTTGCAACGATTAGGGTTAGCGAAAATAGACATCGTCTATATTCATGACCTGGGGCCGGATAACACTGAACTGCCAGGCACCTGGCAAAAGAACTATGAGATAGCGACCCGAGGCGCCATGGCAGAACTGACCACCATGAGAGAGGAGGGGCTTATTGGCGCCTGGGGGTTTGGTATCAATGCGCCTGACGCAGCAGTACTCGCCGCTCAATCCAGTGTTCCAACTCCAGACATTGTGTTGTTGGCCTGTCAGTACTCAATTATTGATCACGCATTTGCGGTTGAAAAAACCTTTCCTGCTTTGGCACGCAAGGGAATATCAGTCGTGGTGGGTACACCGCTCAATGATGGTTTTCTTGGCGGCCGCAATCGTTATAACTTCAGCACAAAACTGCCCGATGGGGTCCTGGAAAAACGAGCCAGGCTAACAACCGTGTGCGACCGGTTTGGCATCGATATACGCACCGCTGCTTTGCAATTTGCGGCGGCACCAAAAATAGTCTCGGCCATCATTCCTGGTGCTCGGGTCCCCGGTCAGGTCAAAGCGAACGCTGAATCGATGAGCGTCAAAGTTCCTCAAGAGTTCTGGGAGACACTTCGACGGGAAAAATTGATCCTTTCCAGCGCTGAATCTCCTGCTTGAATCTCCTGCTTGAATCCGGGCCGCTGCGATGGTGGTGCAGCGACCGGGCTTCACGGCCTGCTTCTATGGAACAGGACCAGTGCAATCAGGCATGCCGTAAGCTGAATACCACCCAGCGTTGTCACCGGCGTGTACGGCAACACGGAGGCCAGCCAGGTGGTGATTGCAGCCGCCCCCATGGAAATGAAGCCAAACAGCGCCGATGCCAGTCCCGCCTCTTTGCCGAAGGGCCCCATGGCGAGTGCTGTTCCGAGCGGATTGGCCAGGCCCATTCCCCACAGGAACGTAACCATCGAAAGTGCGTACCAGCCCAGGCTCGGATTGGCAGGGCCAGCGAGCAGAAGGCTGCCGCCAGTCATGGCACAGATGATTCCTGCCGACGCTACGTTTCGAGGACCATAGCGGTGCGCGAGGCGGGGTGCTGCCATGCCCGCTGCGAATACGACAAATACGGTAGACGCGAAGTACAGTCCGGTCTGCAATGAGGTCAGACCGATCCCTTTCATTAAAATCGCGGGGGCTGCAGCAAACGAGGCAAACAATCCGCTCATCAAGAGGCTCATCGACAGTGCCGGCAAGATGAACCGCTTATCCAGCGCTAATCTCCGATAGTCACGTATTACGCTTCTGGCTGAATGCGCTACCCGGCGCTCGACGGGATGCGTTTCTCCCAAACCCCTGACATAAAAGAAAGCAAGTGCAGTGGCGGCGAGGCCAACAAGAATAAAAATTGCACGCCATCCGAGGGTATCGGACAGCACGCTGCCCGCCAATGGCGAGAAACCTGGAGCAGCGGCGGTGGCGATCATCGTCAGGGACAAGGCGCGGGCAAGAGCCTCGCCCTGGAACAGATCCCTTGCGATTGCGCGTGACAGCACGGAGGCTGCGCACACGCCCAAGGCCTGGATAACGCGTCCTGCTATCAGCATATCGAGCGTATTGGCGAGACCACCGATGACGGTACCCAGTACAAAGATCAAGAGTCCGCCCAGCACGAGTTTTTTTCGCCCGTAACGGTCGGCCAGTGGCCCCACTATTAATTGGCCGAGTGCGAATGTGATGAAGAAGCTGGACAGCGTCAGGCCGAGATCGCGTTCGGTGACGCCCAGCTCTCGGGCGATCGCCGGGAACGCCGGGAGAATGATATTGGTGGAGAGCATGCTGATAGCCGCCAGGCCGGCCAGCAATGCCACAATTTTGCCGGTCAGCGGTTGGCTGGAGTGTGCCGCCTGCATTTCGGTAACTGATGACGCTTGCCTGGTTTCCATAGTGGATCTCGAGAACCTGCTGTGAGTAACGGGTTGTTGAACCTCCCAGGCGGAATTCCCGAGTGGGTATTCGAGTCCCGTAGCGTTGCAATGCCTGGGTGTCTGGACGATGTTAATCTTGGCCTGCTGCGCAACCCTGATACAGCCCGGTACTTCTGAGCGTACGTAGCAGCCATACAGCCGTATTTAATTTTCTTGAGCTGATCTGTTCGTGACTATATTACGATTCGGTCACATGTTGTCAATGAGTGCTCACAGAGCTAAGCTGGAAATATGACTAATTCAATCAAGACCCCGCCGCCCCGCGGGCCATCTGATCACAGCGTTCGTGATCAGGTCGTGGAAGCGGCTATGCAACATTTCGGACACTACGGGTACGAGAAGACCACCGTCTCCGACCTTGCCAAAGCGATCGGTTTTTCCAAGGCCTATATCTACAAGTTCTTCGATTCGAAGCAGGCCATCGGTGAGGTGATCTGTTCCAGTCGCCTCGGGATGATCATGGGCATTGTGGATGCTGCGATCAAGGATGCGCCCACGGCGTCAGAGAAGCTGCGGCGCCTGTTCCGCTCATTGGTTGAGGCCGGTAGTGACTTGTTTTTTCACGACCGCAAACTCTATGACATTGCCGCTGTTGCGGCACGTGATCAGTGGCCTTCAGCTGCCGCGCACAACGAACGCTTGCGTGTGCTTATCCAGCAGATTGTGCTGGAGGGGCGGGAGTCGGGAGAGTTTGAGCGCAAGACCCCGCTGGACGAGGCGGTTCAAGCCATTCATCTGGTGATGCGTCCCTATATCAGTCCCGTGCAATTGCAGTACAACCTGGACATCGTGACGACGGCCCCTGTGCTTCTGTCCGCGCTGGTACTGCGAAGTCTTGCACCCTGAATTGTGACCATTGACTAAATTGGTCACTAGCTAGAGAATTGGATTCCTGCTCACTTACCGAAGTAAGGGATCCCATGTTCCGGTCCAGCCCCGCAATCCTTGTCGTCTGCTTGCTGCCTTTTCTGTTGGCGGCATGCGGCGAGTCCTCGAACGTACGCGACCCGCGCAATCAACCTCCGTTGGTGAGGGCCGCGACTGTCACCAGTGCTGTTGATCCATCTCGCTCATTCACAGGGGTGGTGGTGGCTCGCGTTCAGAGCGATTTAGGCTTTCGGGTGTCCGGAAAAGTGTTGGAGCGCCTGGTTGATACGGGTCAAACCGTCAAGCGTGGTCAGGTGCTGATGCGCCTGGACCCTGTCGATCTTGATCTCCAGTTTCGCGCTCAACAGCAAGCTGTTGCGGCCGCCGAGGCGCGCGCGCGGCAAACAGCCGCTGACGAAGCCCGAAATCGAAACCTGATTGCTTCCGGGGCCATTTCTGCGTCGTCCTACGACCGGATCAAGTCCTTGGCCGACACTGCCAAGGCAGAGCTGAGTGCAGCACAAGCCCAGGCCAACGTCGCTCGCAATGCAGCGGGCTACGCGGCGTTGCTGGCCGATGCCGACGGCGTTGTCGTAGAGACACTGGCCGAACCGGGGCAGGTCGTCAGTGCAGGCCAGGCGGTCGTCCGGCTGGCGAAAACGGGTCAGCGGGAGGCCGTCGTCTATCTCCCCGAAACATTGCGCCCGGCTTTGGGGAGTCAAGGCCAGGCAAAGTTGTACGGTAATGACACCAACGTTATCCCTGCAAAATTGCGCCTTCTTTCTGACGCTGCTGATCCGCTCACTCGTACTTTCGAAGCCCGGTACGTGCTCGAAGGCGCACACGCCAATGCACCTCTGGGTGCTACGGTAACCCTCAGCATCGCGGATGAAGCGGCGGCCGGGCCAACGCTTGCGGTTCCTGTTGCGGCTATCCATGACCCAGGCAAGGGGCCGGGTGTCTGGGTCATCTCAGGCGTACCCGCCAAGGTGTCGTGGCGCGCCATTCAGTTGCTTGGTTTAACTGATGAGTCGGCGCGAGTCAGCGGCAGTATCAAGCCCGGCGAACAGGTCGTGGCGCTGGGTGCGCATTTGCTTCACGACGGTCAAGAGGTGCTGGTGCTGCAAGCAGGCTCCAATGCTTTTGCCGGGGCCAAGCAATGAGTGGCGGGCGTTTCAATCTCTCGGCACTTGCCGTTCGCGAACGGTCCATCACGCTGTTCCTGATTTTTCTGATAGGCGTGGCGGGGACTCTTTCGTTTTTCAAGCTCGGACGTGCAGAAGATCCGCCGTTTACCGTTAAGCAGATGACGATTATTTCTGCCTGGCCAGGCGCTACCGCGCAGGAGATGCAGGATCAGGTCGCAGAGCCGCTCGAAAAGCGCATGCAGGAGCTTAAATGGTATGACCGCAGTGAGACCTACACCCGTCCAGGTCTGGCGTTCACCATGGTTTCACTCCTGGATAAAACCCCGCCCTCCCAAGTGCAGGAAGAGTTTTATCAAGCCCGAAAAAAGCTGAGTGATGCGGCGCGAACCCTGCCTGCCGGTGTTATCGGTCCGATGGTCAATGATGAGTTTTCGGACGTGACGTTCGCGCTCTTTGCCCTGAAGGCAAAAGGGGAGCCTCAGCGGTTACTCGTCCGCGACGCCGAATCATTGCGTCAGCGTCTGTTGCACGTACCTGGCGTCAAGAAGATCAACATCATTGGGGAGCAGGCGGAGCGCATCTTTGTATCGTTCTCCCATGAGCGGCTGGCGACGCTGGGCATCTCGCCCCAGGACATTTTTTCGGCACTCAACAGCCAGAACGTTTTGACACCTGCCGGTTCGATTGAAACCAGCGGGCCGCAGGTGTTTTTGCGTCTGGACGGAGCCTTCGACACGCTTGAGAAAATTCGTAATACGCCCATCGTCGTTCAGGCTAAAACCCTGAAGCTTGCAGATGTTGCGAGCGTTGAGCGCGGGTACGAAGACCCGGCGACGTTCATGGTTCGCAATCAGGGCGAACCGGCTCTCTTGCTGGGGATCGTGATGCGCGAGGGCTGGAATGGTCTGGACCTCGGTAAAGCGCTGGATGCCGAGACGCTGAAAATCAATGCAGGTATGCCGCTGGGTATGACGCTGTCGAAGGTCACCGACCAGTCGGTCAATATCAGTTCGGCCGTTGACGAGTTCATGGTCAAGTTCTTTGTCGCGCTGCTGGTGGTGATGCTGGTCTGCTTTCTCAGCATGGGCTGGCGAGTGGGCGTTGTGGTTGCCGCCGCTGTGCCGCTCACCCTGGCTATTGTCTTCGTGGTGATGGAGGCCTCGGGCAAGAACTTTGACCGTATAACCCTTGGCTCACTGATCCTCGCACTGGGGCTGCTGGTAGACGACGCCATTATTGCCATCGAAATGATGGTGGTGAAAATGGAAGAGGGCTATGACCGCATCAAGGCGTCAGCGTATGCCTGGAGCCACACGGCGGCGCCGATGCTGGCCGGTACGCTGGTGACCGCCGTTGGCTTCATGCCTAACGGTTTTGCTCAGTCAACGGCGGGTGAATACACCAGCAATATGTTCTGGATTGTGGGTATTGCGCTGATCGCTTCGTGGGTCGTCGCGGTGGTCTTTACGCCCTATCTGGGCGTGAAAATGCTACCTGAGATCAAACCGGTCGAAGGCGGGCATGCCGCTATCTATGACACTGCGCACTACAACCGTTTCAGACGAGTCCTGACCCGCGTCATTGCGCGGAAATGGTGGGTGGCAGGCGCGGTTATCACGGCATTTGCCGTGGCGATCATCGGCATGGGGCTGGTTAAAAAACAATTCTTTCCGACTTCGGATCGTCCAGAGGTGTTGATCGAAGTGCAGATGCCCTATGGCACCTCTATCGAGCAAACCAGCGCCACGACGGCGAAAATCGAAACATGGCTACAAAAGCAGGAAGCCGCGAAGATCGTCACGTCTTACATCGGTCAGGGCTCGCCGCGTTTTTACCTGGCAATGGCACCGGAGCTGCCTGATCCATCGTTCGCCAAAATCGTGGTGTTGACCGACAGTCAGGAGGCCCGCGAGTCTCTCAAGCACACTATTCGAGAAGCGGTTGCCCAAGGCCTGGCGCCCGAGGCGCGGGTGCGGGTGACGCAGCTGGTATTCGGCCCTTATTCACCTTTTCCTGTTGCTTACCGGGTCATGGGACCGAACCCCGACACGCTGCGTGCGATCGCCGGGCAGGTAGAAACCGTCTTGATGGCGAGCCCGATGATGAGGACCGTCAACAGTGATTGGGGACCGCGCACGCCAACCCTGCATTTCTCTCTGGATCAGAATCGCTTGCAGGCAGTCGGGCTGACGTCCAGCGCAGTTGCCCAGCAATTGCAGTTTCTGCTCTCGGGTGTCCCCATTACGTCTGTGCGCGAAGACATCCGCTCGGTGGAAGTGATGGGGCGGGCAGCAGGCGATATCCGTCTGGACCCGGCGAAGATCGAGGGCTTCACGCTTGTGGGTTCGGCAGGTCAGCGCGTTCCCCTGTCCCAGATTGGTGAAGTGGGGGTGCGGATGGAAGACCCCATTTTGCGACGCCGTGACCGTGTGCCGACCATCACCGTACGGGGGGATATCGCAGAGAATCTGCAGCCGCCGGACGTATCCGCCACGATCATGAAAGATCTGCAGCCCATTATCGCCAGCCTTCCTGATGGATACCGTATTGAGCAAGCCGGTTCTATCGAGGAGTCAGCGAAGGCGACTGTGGCGCTGGCACCTCTGTTTCCGATCATGATTGCGATCACGTTACTGATCATCATCCTGCAGGTGCGTTCGATGTCGGCGATGGTGATGGTATTTCTGACCGCGCCACTTGGGCTGATTGGCGTTGTGCCGACGTTGCTCTTGTTCGGCCAGCCGTTCGGGATCAATGCACTTGTGGGGCTGATCGCGCTATCCGGCATCCTGATGCGCAATACATTGATCCTGATCGGACAGATCGACCAAAACGAAAAAGAAGGGCTTGATCCGTTCCATGCGGTGGTTGAAGCAACCGTCCAGCGAGCGCGCCCGGTCTTGCTAACGGCACTCGCAGCGATCCTTGCCTTTATCCCGCTGACTCATTCGGTGTTCTGGGGCACCCTGGCTTACACCCTGATTGGCGGCACCCTGGGGGGCACCGTCATGACACTGGTCTTTCTACCTGCGATGTACTCCATCTGGTTCAAGATCCGTCCAGAAAGGGTGTCGCAAGCAGAACGGTTGGCGTAGTGAGGTGCAACAGAGGCCAGCGACTGGTTCTCTACTCGATGAGCCAACGCATTCAGCCCGGTGCGTTGGTCGGTGGTTCACGGTCGGCAGGGTGATTGACGCCATCGCTGGTCTTCACCTGCCCCAGGTCATAAGGATTCACGCCTTCGAGGCAGCCAACGTTGTAGCCGTATTGGTCCGATGAGGAGCGTCTTTGGTGATGGGTGTAGATACCGCAGTTGCCGCAGAAATAATGCTGTGCCGTCCGGGTGTTGAACTGATAAAGCTTGAGCTGGCTCTGGCCTTGAATAACCTTGATACCGTCCAGCGCAACTGTGGCAACGATGGCACCTTTACGGCGGCACATCGAACAATCACAACGCCTGGGGTCGACAATGCCATTCGGTAAATCCAGCTCCAGCACCACCGCGCCGCAATGACAGGCTGCGCGGTGTTTGGGTTTGATTTCAGTGGGGCCGACTTTCTTGATCATGGGCTGTTCCTCCTGAGGCAATTCAACAGGGTAGCCGTTTAGGGGGAGTGGTGCATATGTTGGCCAGCAGGCACCATTTCCGCGAACTCGTTACAAGGAGGCCGGTATACCGCTGGACTTGTGGGAGCAGAGCTTGCTCGCGATAAGACAGAATTCGATAGACCTGATATCTGCAGCGGTCTTATCGCGAGCAAGCTCTGCTCCCACATGAAATGCATTCCAACTCAAAGCTTCCGAAGGACGCTGGACTTCTGTGGATGCATGCCCGCGATACAGGCGCCGCGACTCTACAGGTCAGGTATCAACTCGCGGGCAAACGTTGCCCAGCAACGGCAGGCTCGCCAGCATATTTTTCAGCGCCAGTGCATCCCAGGGCAGATGCTCTGCAACACCGATTCCGACCACATCCACGACGCTTGCCACATCGCGCAACAGACGCACGACCTGATCCATGGTCATCTTGCCTTGAGCGATACCTTCGAACGTATCAACCGGAACGTCGGGTTTGGCGAAAAGCAGAGAGCGGAAGATGCTCGGGTCCAGCACATCGAGGTCGAGGTGAATGGCCAGATGCCTGGCTCCAGTCTCCTTGAGCCATTTCAGCACCGGCTCGCTGGTGTTCGCCAGGTCTGCAGGGCTCGCGCTGCGCAGGCCGAGGCGCTCGATGGTTGCCGTTTCGACATCCATGGTTTGCTGCAGGCCGGCGTACATGACATTCGCGGGTTTCAGCGGACGCGTCACTGCGCGGGCAAAGTCCGGATCGCCCTCACCCAGAAGATTGCCCAGCACCATGGCATGTGCGTGTTCGAATTCTTTGGGGGGCAGCACGTCCGGATGGGCATCAACCCATAGCACCGCCAGATCGCCGCCGTAGCGTTCGTTGAGATAGGCGAACGGGGCAAGGTCGACCAGGCAGTCGCCCCCCAGAACAATCATGCGGTCAGGTTGATGTTTCTCGATCAGTCGCTGTGCATGACTCAATTGCTCAAGCAAGACCTGGCGAGCAACGATACCGTTTTCATTTTTTAGCGGTTTGCCATCTGGCTTCGCGACACGCACTTCCTCTACGGGGCCATTTGCCTCTGGGGCGAGCCATGACAGCAGTTGGGCGCCGAAGAAGTACGGAGCATTGTTGCCGCCTTGCCATTGAGGAAATAACAGGCGCAGGGTTTTATCCGGGGCGTTAGCCATGTTTTCACCATCGGGTTGGCTAAGTTGAATCATTGATTGCTTTCAGTCGGCGCGAGTTTCAGTGGGCGCTATTGATGGTGCGCGTGAAAGAAGAGGGTCGCTTTGCCGTAAATGCCAGGTGCTGTGCTCAGAATGCCAAGTGGGATCAGGCCTGATGCAGCAACTGCCGGGGGGAGATGCCATAGGCTTGTTTGAAGGCCCGGCTGAAGTGCGAGAGGTTGCTGAAACCAAAGCTCAATGCGGCATCGCTGACGTGCGTGAACGACTTTTTCAGCAGGGCATCATGACAAGCGCAAAGTCGCTGCTGCCACAGCCAGCGAATAACCGTGGTTCCTTCTGTGGCGAAGAGTCTGTTCAATGTTCTGGGCGACATGTGCACCGCGTTGCAGATGCTTTCTACGCTCAACCCGATCTGGCTGAGGTTTGACAAAATGTGCTGTTTCACCCCAGCAAGCTGCTTGTGCCGGTGTGATGCTTGCTTAGGCGTTTCGGAGCCGTAGGCTGTCTCGAAGGCGCTGGACAGCACATCCAGCAGCGCGCCATTGAGCCGATCGCTGATCGCAGCGTTTGGGGTTTCGGCCTGCCACATCTCCAGCAGCATCGATTGGGCAAGGCCGCCTAGCGGGGAGTGGCTGCCCAGTGTCCGGCTTAAAAAGCGTTCGTACTGAGGAATATGAGTCAGCAACAGCGAGCGAGGCACCGCGAGCACTATCTGATCGTCGCCAGCGGGCAGGCTGCAGGTGAAGGGTTGAGCGCTGTCGTATAAAACGATGTCTCCAGGGCATTGACGCGAAGTCCTGCCTGACTGGCTGATGTAAGCCTCAGAGCACAAGGTAAGGGTCAGGAAAAGCGTGCCGTTGCCACGATCGTCTCGAGGCCGCTTGTACTCCACCGGCATGGATTTAATCCGGCTGAACAACACACTGCCTTTGGTCGCAACGTCCAGTGAGCCGTCGAACAGTTCATTCGTTAACTGGCGGTTTTTTGTGGGCGTATAAGTCGAGCAGACGACATCTTGCCAATAATCGAAACGTTCCTTCGCTTCAAGATGTGCAGTGGGAAAGACAATCGCCATGGGCGCTCCGGTAAACAAGCCGACAAAACTTCGCAAATCACCGTATCAGATATTCGGCGGAGTGGAAGCGTGCGGCGACACGGTGTAACCGGATCGGGTCTGCGGCCCAGAATAGCCTCCAGCAAGGCTTCTTCTTTCTCGGGCGAGTAGCCTGTCGGGCCCAGAAGCGACTGATAACCCGCATCGGTCAGGCGGTCCATCATCGCCTGCACAGCCGTGGCAAAAATCGAATGGGAGATGGTCGGAAGAAGTATCGCGACCAGCTTGCTTTTGCTGGTTGCCAGGCTGCCGGCCAGCAGATTCGGGACGTAGCCCATCGTCCTGACGAACTCAAGCACGTGAGCACGGGTCGCGTCGCTGACCAATTCAGGCCGGTTAATGGCGCGCGAGACGGTGATGGGCGATACGCCTGCAGCTTTCGCGACATCGATCACGGTGACCGGCATATCCGCCGCGTCTGCCGGGTCCACAAGCTCCCTTCTTGATTTCCTTGCCACTGTTTTCCCGCGTGCTTTTTGTTGCATTTGAAGGGGAGGGAGGCAGGCTCTGGACCTGTGCCGACATTCGTTGATCCCCAGATGAGCGCGGTGTACGAAACGAGGCGGAATCCAGCAAACAAGCATGCTTGCAGGGGGGGAGCGTGAGCATGTGCTCGTTTTGGGGCCAAGTGTGTAATTGCGTGGACTTGGCCAATCATTTGCGTTGGGTTTGACTAGCAGACTACGTGTTCTATAGCGGCAGAAATCGGTCAGAAGCGGACGGTGACCGCATATCGAAAGGCGAGCTGGAAAGTCGAATGCGCGAAGTCTAATTGGTATGCGGGGCGTACGAGCAGGTGCGCACGCCCCACACGCTTAAGCATTAGTCCCGAATGTGCCCCCCTCTCCATGGCTGTCAAAGGTAAATAATCGGGAACGGGCCCGATATTCATGCTATAGGGGAGCCTAGACTGACTCTGGTGGCAGCAAACTGCCCATGGGCGATAACAGCCTGTAAACTCCCTCCGTGGTTGGCCTGTATCAGGACAGCAACGCTACGAGCGCCGCTAGTTCAGTACGTCATCCAGCCCTTCAGGGCTGCAGTTGATCCAATCGGGAAATGCACCGGAGCACCTTTTGATGGTGCAGCACCCTGAAACGCTGCCCAAAACTCATGCTGGCTGTTTCGATAGCACAATGCGTAGGCGTTGTGCATGAGCTGGAAGGGGCTTTCGGTTAGAGTAAGTGGGAGAGGATATAGTAGAGGTCATTCGAAGCGAATTAGACTTACCGGCCGAAAGTGCCTCTCATCAACATGTGGGCTGAAAGGAGTGCGTAATGCTAAATGACTGCGTTTTTTGTCGTGAACTGCAAGGAGCCCGAGACACCAATTTTGCTCGGCTCTATCCGGAGCTCCGTAGTAGGGTCATAGCAGAAACTGAATCGTTTGTTGCATTCCCTTGTATCGGTCAGCTTGTAGAGGGGCACTTTTTAGTCGTCCCGCGAGATCATGATTGCACTTTGGCTCAGGCCCGCGGCCGAATCGTGTCTGCAGGAATCGAGCTGACAGCTTTGCTTAACTCTGCCCATGAGGCGTTAGGGCGGCGGCTTAGTGACAGCCTTCTTTTTGAACATGGTGCACTGAGCGCTAGCGATGGCGGATGCGGGATTTACCACGCGCATCTGCACGTGTTACCGAATGCAGGGCACATCAATGGTCGCAGCTTTATTGAAAGCACTAGCAGCTTCGAAAGCGCGTCATTGGAGCTGCTCTATGAGGGCATTCCTCATAAGCAACCCTATGCATTGGTGGGGAGTGCTGAACACGGTTTTACGAGCTGGAACCTCACCGAACCCCTCCCCAGCCAAACGCTTCGAAAGAAGGTCGCAGCAGCGCTAGAGATTGGCGAGTGGGATTGGCGACAGGCTGGTCGAGAAGTATCCCTGCTGAAGTCACTGGAAGGAATTAATCCATGACTTCCGACATGCAAGATGTCGAATCTTTGATAAAATTCGAGTATCGATTTAAAGAGAATCTGAAGCAGCATCGCGAAGATTTAGCAGACCGTAAGCACCTCATGGTTGAGTTTACGAAAAGATACTTAGGCGATGCACCAGATGAAACAGAACTCGAGAGCGTAACACTCTTTCCGGTAGAACGGGCTGGTAAAAGCGGCAGCGAAGTATTTTATCTTGATGTAAGAATTAAGAACTTGGATTACCCCAGGCGTTTCATTGCGAAATTTCAAAATATCAAAAATACAAAAAGAGAGCATGCGTCTGCATTTAAAGCAAGCACGGCTCAAATGGCAACTGCAGTAACGAAATACGAGTTACTTGATAAAGACCTTGGTATGCTGATCTGCGATCTGGCGCGGGTGGGCAATCACATAGAATTCCGCAATTTCTTTCTAAGCGATACCAGCACGGAGAGTTGTGAAAGTGCCCTTGTTTCAGCGTTCAAATTTATAGGGAAAAATCCCAATCCAACAGCTCCGGAGGAGTATCTATTTTATAGCGACTATAAGAGGTACGTGGAGCGATCTGCCATGCCGCTTGAACGCCTAAAGGCGATGCGAGGTGGGCAGGTGACTAACATTGGTCTTCAGAAGGTTGCGCAAGAAATAGTTAAATATCATGATGATATTCTAGCGGCGTTCAATTTTAAGATCGTGCCGTATCTTGTTCATGGAGACTTACACGCTCGTAATTTGATGGTCAATTCTGAGGATCCTACCCGGACGGAGCTGATTGATTTTGGATGGGTGAACTACGGGCATCCGGCCAAGGATTTTGTCCTTATGGAAGCTACGCTGAAATTTATGCTGCTCCATGAATTTTTGGCTGGCTTAACAAAGAAAAATAAAATCTCGCTGCATCTTTCCGTAGCCGCCTATGAGCGGTTCGAAGATTTTCTATGTGACCACGGATTGCAACTTCCAGAGGTGGACGATTTCAAGTGCTTCCTCCTTAAGCTAGGCGAGCTTCATGAGCTTCAAAAAGATGCGCTCGTTCGTGTATACACTTGCTTGAGAGTTGTTCGAAACTCAGCTAATGAGTTGCTGAACCAATACTGTAATGAGTATATGGAGGACGAGCATAAATCTGCAGAACGTCACTATTTTGTAAGTCTTTTTTTAGTCGTACTTGGGCTGAGCAGTATGTCGGAAATGGAACCGATATGGACCTTGCTTGGGCTGCAAAAGATGGGCGCCAAAATATGGAGCAGCTAGAGCCAACCGTTTCTGATCTCGGTGAAATTCGCCTCCTCCAAGAGGTGATTTTGCCTGACGTGTCCGGGAATCAAAGCTCGCAAAATGACGACTGTGCGCTTCTCCAGGTTCCGCAAGGGACACTGCTGTGGTCAATGGATCCGTGCCCAACCCCTGTTGCAGACTGGTTCGGCAAAGCCTCGCCAGAAGTTTGGGGCTGCTATACCGCAGCAATAAACCTCTCTGACATTGCAGCATCAGGGGGCCGGCCGATCGGCATGCTTGTATCAATGGAAATGCCTGACGATACCGCTGTTTCTTTCGTTCGTGGTTTTCAAGCTGGGCTGATGGCTACATTGAAAGACGCAGGTGCGAAGCTACTTGGTGGAAACGTGAAGAGTGCTAAGAGATTTTCCGCTACTGGAACAATTCTTGGCGCCGCCGGTGATAGAGCAGTTACCAGAAAGATTGAGAGCCCGCTTATCACAGCATATTTAGTTGGCCCGAGCGGGGCATTTTGGTCATCCGTTGTGGCAAATTTCTTTGGCGCCTCGGGTCTTTCTGCCCCGACACAGCAGTACCTGGATAACGCTCTTTGTTTTCCTCGCCCTCAGGTAGAAGCCGGTATAGCTCTTGGTCGCCTGCCATTTTCTATCGCTTGCATGGACTGTTCAGACGGACCAGCCAATGCAATGTATCAACTGTCTCAGTTGAACAGGCTGGATCTTACCCTCTTCGCAGACCCTGACTGGTCGCTATCTGAAGAGTTAATTTTGTTTCTCTCCGGGAAAGGGATTTCACTCGAGAATGCCTGCTATAGCTTCGGAGATTGGCAGCTAGCATGCCTAGTACCAGATGAGTTCTGCGTGCTCTTCGAGAGCGCTTTGAGCCATTTCTCGCTAACAAAGCTTGGTCGGGGCCGCGAAGGTACCGGCCACGTAACCGTCGAAGATGGTCGGACGTTACAGCTCAGCGGGCTGAACCAGAATTTTCAAGGTGGCTACAACTCCATCTATAAAGTTGAGGATCTGATCGAGCGGTACCTTCGACGACCCATATTTGGATAACGTGCAAAACTGATCGCCACTATCACATGTGTTCGCTGGTCGCGCTTTTTTTTGCTGCCGGTTTCCTGAAGTCACGCCTGATTTTTTCAAGGTCCACCGTCTGCTATTGGCCGACTCCTGCTAGTCAGGAAGACGCACCATGCTGGTCAAGTCCGATGTATTCGCATGGTAAGGTCGAATTCAAATGGGTGGTCAAGTGGAACGTAATTCCCCAACCAGTCTCACGCTGTAGCAACCATTCGCTGTTGCCACCCCCTGACATCGTCTAACCACGCTTTTCATCGCGTGCTAATTTATCTCCAGATTAAAAACACCCGTCCATCAAAGGCTCTGCCCGGTCGAGTCCTATTGGAGATTTTCATGACACAAGCAACCCAACAAGGCCTCGCCCTGCGCTACGGCGATGCAGATACAAACACAGCGATCCCCGAAAACTGGAACCCAATTCTTGACCAACTGGTAAACCATCGCAGCGTCCGCGCTTTCAACGACAAGCCACTGCCTGAAGGAACGCTTGAGGCGTTGATCGCAGCAGCGCAGTCAGCGGCTACGTCATCAAATCTACAAGTCTGGAGCGTGATCGCCATCCAGGATCCGTCGCGCAAGGCGCTTCTCGCGGAATTTGCCGGTAATCAGGCCTACATTCGCCAGGCGCCGCTGTTCCTGGTCTGGCTCGCCGACCTCTCCAGAGTTTCCCGAGTGGCGGAACGCGCTGGCGTCGAGCTCCAGGCGTTGCCTTATATCGAGAGTCTGTTGTTGGGCACTATCGACGCGTCGTTGGCGGCCCAGAACGCGGTGGTTGCACTGGAGTCGATGGGACTGGGCAGCGTTTATATCGGTGCAATACGCAATGACATCAAAAGTGTCGCGAAGGAGTTGGAGCTGCCACCTCAGGTGTACCCGGTGTTTGGCATGTGTGTGGGTTATCCCGACGCTGAACGTCCGGCACAGGTAAAACCGCGCTTGCCCCAGGCGGCGGTCTTGCACCACGAGCGCTACAGCGCGGAGTCGGAACAGTCCTCGGTAGAGCAATATGATCAGCGCCTCGGCGCTTTTTATCAGCAGGAGGGGATGAAGGCTGCGGGCTGGTCGGAGCAAGTCGTGAATCGCTTGCGCAATATTTCCAGCCTGCATGGGCGTGAAGAATTGGTCAGGGCGTTGCAGCAGTTGGGTTTCGGCCTGCGCTAGCAGGCACGGCTTGCTGATGACTTACTTCGCTCGCGGAAAAACCAGCCTGAACGTCGTGGTCCGTTCCAGCTCGCTTTCTACCGTTACCCGACCCTGATGGACGCTCATGATCGAGCGAACAATCGCCAACCCCAGACCGGTGCCGCCCTGTTGCCGCGAACGGCTGGCGTGTACCCGGTAGAAACGGTCAAACAGGCGCGGCAAGTGCTCGGCTTCGATGCCTTCGCCCGCGTTGCTCACAGCAACGGTTACCTCGTCGGCGTGGCTGTCGAGGATGACCTTTACTGTGCTGCCGGGTGTGCCGTGGCGGATGGCGTTGGAGATTAGATTAGAGATCGCCCGCTGGATCATCAGTCGTTCTCCCAGCGTTGTGGCGCTGCCTTGAACCACCAGCGACATCTCTTTTTCTTCTGCCGACAGGGCAAACAGCTCGGCGACCTTGCTGGCTTCCTCCTCCAGATCGACTGTGGTGAAGGCCAATAGCGTTGAGGGTTGGCTCACGCTGGCCAGAAACAGCATCTGCGAGACCATCCGCGATAAACGCTCAAGCTCTTCAGTGCACGACTCCAGCGCTTGTTTGTATTCCTCGGGTGGCCGTTCTCTGGACAACGTCACTTGCGCCTTGCCCATCAGGTTGTTCATCGGCGAGCGCAGTTCATGGGCCAGATCATCGGAAAACTGCGCCAGTTGCTGAATGTCCTCAGCCAGCCGGTTGAGCATGATATTGACGGCGTGGGCCAGGTCGCGGAGTTCGTCAGGCAGCCCGGCGGCTTTCATGCGGTGTGATAAATCCCGGGCTGATACCTTGTGCGCAACCTTGCGAAAGGCGCGTAGCGGTCTCAACCCGCGATGTACGATCCACCACGCGCAACCGCCCACCAGCAGCAGGATAAGCGGCAAGGCAATGAGCGTGGATTTCACATAGGCGCCGAGCAGCAGCGCATCGCTTTCTCTGTCGAGGGCGAGCAGTACCAGGACCGTCTGGCCGCCTTTCAGACGTACATGTTTGTCGGCAATCAGTATTTCGTGTCCTGCTGCCGATTCCACTCGCTGGAACTGGCCCTGACTTTCCCCGGCGACGGGGAGGGGGAGAACCATTTGCTCGTCCTCACCCAGGCTAAGCAGTCGTTTTCCAGAAGCGCTCGTGTCGAAGATCGCCAGGGTGAGGTCGTCATGACCGACTATCTGGTCACGCAGGTGGTGCGGGGCCAACACGACGTCCGCCGGGGCGTTGAAGCCTTCGGAGAGGCTGTGCTCGATCTGCTCCAGTTTTTCCTTCAGGCCGTTTCTCGCACGCAAATCCAGCTGGTGGGAAATGGAGGCGTAGGCAAACGCTGCCATGACCAATACCAGCACAGCACTCATTGCGGTGACGGCAAGGCCCAGCCGAGTGGAAAGACGCGTGGGTTTCATTCACGTACTTCCAGGACATAGCCCACACCGCGCAGGGTATGGATCAGTTTCTGTTCAAAGGGCTCGTCGATTTTTGCCCGCAGACGACGTATCGAGACTTCGACGACGTTGGTGTCGCAGTCGAAATTCATGTCCCATACCAGCGAGATGATCTGGGTGCGAGACATGACTTCGCCGCTGTGCCGCATCAGCAGGTGGAGCAGGGCGAATTCCTTGGTGGTCAGGTCGATACGCTGCGTGCCCCGGAAAGCACGGTGTCGTCCCTGGTCCAGCTCAAGGTCGCCGACGCGCAGCACTTCGGGCAAGCCAGGTTGCTCGCTGCGGCGCATCAGGGTGCGAACTCTGGCCAGCAGCTCGGGAAACTCGAACGGCTTTACCAGATAGTCATCAGCGCCCATCTCCAGGCCTCGCACCTTTTCTTCAAGACGACCTCGGGCGGTGACCATCATGACCCGCGCATTGCTGTTTCTGCGCAGCCGGGTCAACACCTCCCAGCCGTCCATTTCAGGCAGGTTCACATCCAGAATAATCAGGTCGTAGGTTTGATGCTGGGCAAGATAAAGCCCGTCAAGCCCCGTGACGGCCAGGTCAACGACATAGCCACTCTCGGTCAGGCCCTGATGCATGTATTCGGCAGTTTTCGGCTCGTCCTCTACGACAAGGATTCGCATAGGGTTTTCCTGTGTTTATGGGGTGGGCTATATCCGGGTTCCCAGGTGCATGCTTGAGTGCAACCTTGTCGGAATATTCCGGATGCGGCGGATTCTGGAGTCTGTAGCAGCTTCAGGGTCAAGCATGCCGTAGCGCAGTGTAATCAAGATGCACGGCCATTTTTGTTAAATGTCAGGATTGTCATTTTTCAGCAATCCTGTTGCTAACTCCCTTTGCATAAAGTCCCCGCATCTAACTTGATGGTGGTTCGGACAATGCACAGGAGCAGCTGGAAAACCCGTGGGGCGCACGGTTATAGACCTTTTTCCATGGCGCATGCAGTGGCAGTCGGGGGACTCTTCGCCCTGTTGTCGTTCGTTGCGCCGGGTGTTGCGCTTGCGCAAAGCCTGAGTCTGTCTCAGGCCATTGAGGCCGCCTTCGCGGAAAACCCTGAGCTTGCCGCCGCGCGATGGGAAATCGGCATAGCTGAGGGCGATAAGCAGCAGGCTGGTCTGATGCCCAACCCGGAGTTGTCCTGGGAAGTAGAAGACACTCGTCGCAACACCAGCACCACCACGGTCATGCTCAGTCAGGCACTGGAGCTGGGCGGCAAGCGCGGCGCTCGCGTAGAAGCCGCCAGCCGCTCGCAGGATGCTGCGCAGATCGAACTGGAACGGCGTGGCAACGAGTTGCGTGCCGAAGTCGTTCAGGCGTTCTTTACTGCAGTGCGCGCGCAAACAGGTCTGGAACTGGCACGACAATCCCAGGCACTTGCTCAGCGTGGTCTGGAAGTGGCCGACGGGCGTGTGCGTGCGGGCAAATCTTCGCCCGTCGAGGTGACGCGTGCGCAGGTACAACTGGCCGAAACGGACCTGTTGGTGCGTCGCGCCGAAACCCTGAAAACCAATAGCTATCGTGATCTGGCGCGCACCACCGGCTCGCCTGTTTCGTCGTTTGATCGACTGGATTACGCCGACCTGTCACCGGGCAAATCCCCGTCAGCGGCCAGGATGCTCACGGCGATCAATCAATCTGCCGAGCTGCGTCTGGCCCATGCCCAGATCGAGCAGCGTGATGCGGCGCTGGGTTCGGAGCGAGCCCAGCGTGTACCGGATCTCACCGTCAGTATCGGCAGCCAGTACAGCCGCGAAGACCGTGAACGGGTCAACGTCGTTGGTTTATCGGCACCGCTTCCGCTGTTCAACCGTAATCAGGGCAATGTTCTGGCCGCCTCGCGTCGGGCAGATCAGGCCCGTGATTTACGCAACGCGGTAGAGCTCAGATTGCGGACACAGACCCAGGCGGCACTCGATCAATGGTCGACGGCGAGCAGAGAAGTCGAGTCCTTCAATCAGGTGATTCTGCCCTCGGCGAAAAGCGCGGTGGATGCGGCTACCCGTGGTTTCGAGATGGGCAAGTTCGGCTTTCTTGAAGTCCTCGATGCGCAGCGCACGTTGATCGCTGCCCGCAGCCAATACCTCGAATCGCTGGCCATTGCCACGGACGCGAGAGTGACGGTCGAGCGCATCTACGGCGACCTCTCTGCGTTCACTGCCACTCCTTAACCCTCACTTTTCGCATTTATCGGGCATCGCTGTGTACATCCGTACGTGATCGCCGGGAGCATCCATGGATAACAAACGAAGTATGAACATTGCCCTGGCGGTGGTCGCAATCATCGGTCTTGGCAGTCTGACGTTGGGTAATCAGGGGCTTCCCGTTGCTGCGGAAGCGGCCAAGGACGCAAAGCACGAACACTCGGAAGAACAAGGGCATGCGGACGAGAAGGGGCACGCCGAGAACGACAGCCACAGCGACGGCAAGACTGATGAGAAAGGCCATGCTGACGAAGAGCATGGTGATGAAAGCCATGGCGATGAAGAGCATGGTGAAAAAGGTCACGGTGCTGAAGCGGGCGACTCTCATGAAGAGGAAGGCAAGCTTGAACTCAGCGCTGAACAGATCAAGTCAGCGGGCATAGAACTGGCTGTTGCTGGACCGCGGTCAATGAGTACCTCTGTCACTTTTCCGGGTGAAATTCGCTTTGACGAAGACCGCACTACCCATGTTGTCCCCCGGGTGGGCGGTGTCGTTGAAGAGGTCAAGGTTGACCTCGGTCAGTCGGTGAAAAAAGGCCAGGTGCTGGCCGTAATTGCCAGCCAGCAAATCTCTGATCAGCGCAGCGAGTTGAGCGCAGCCCAGCGCCGTCTAGAGCTTGCCCGCTTGACCATGCAAAGAGAGAAAAAACTCTGGGAAGACAAGATTTCTGCCGAGCAGGATTACCTGTTGGCGCGCCAGGCGTATCAGGAAGCAGACATCAGTTACGCCAACGGACGGCAGAAGCTGAGTGCAATTGGCGCCAGTCTGAAGTCGTCCGCAGGTAATCGATACGAGCTGATTGCCCCGTTTGACTCGGTGGTCGTCGAGAAGCATCTGGCGATAGGCGAGGTGGTTAACGACACCACTTCAGCTTTCACGCTCTCCGACTTATCGCGGGTCTGGGCGACGTTTGGCGTCGCGCCCAAAGACCTGAACAAAGTCGTGGTGGGCCGAGCGGTCACGGTCAGCGCGCCAGACCTCGATGCTCAGGTCGAAGGCCGCATCAGTTATGTGGGAAACCTGCTGGGCGAACAGACCCGGGCGGCTGCGGTGCGCGTGGTTTTAGCCAACCCTGAAGGTGCCTGGCGTCCAGGCCTGTTTGTCTCGATTGATGTGACCGCCGAGAAAGCCAACGCGGCCGTGAGCCTGCCTGAATCAGCCATCCAGTCCGTTGAAGACCAGACCTCGGTGTTTGTGCGCAACGCTGAAGGCTTTGAACTGCGCCCGGTGAAAGTCGGCAGGCGCGACGGCGGGTACGTGGAAATTACTCAAGGCCTGACGACGGGCACACAGGTCGCGGCGGCTGGCAGCTTCATTCTCAAGTCCGAGCTGGGTAAAGGCTCCGCTGAGCACTCCCATTGATAGGCCTCGCACGAGTACAACGTCATGTTTGAACGGTTGATCCAATTCGCAATCGAGCAGCGCATCGTGGTGATGCTTGCCGTGTTGCTCATGGCAGGGCTCGGCATTGCCAGCTATCAGAAACTGCCCATCGATGCTGTGCCTGACATCACCAACGTACAGGTACAGATCAATACCTCGGCGCCCGGTTTTTCGCCGCTGGAGACAGAGCAACGGGTGACCTTCTCGATCGAGACGAGCATGGCAGGCCTGCCGGGTCTGCAGCAGACCCGCTCTCTGTCGCGCTCCGGACTGTCTCAGGTCACGGTGATTTTTGAAGACGGCACTGATCTGTTCTTCGCCCGTCAGTTGGTCGGCGAGCGTCTGCAAATCGCCAAGGATCAGTTGCCCGAGGGTGTTGATGCGGTGATGGGGCCGATCTCCACCGGGCTCGGTGAGATTTTCCTGTGGACGGTGGAGGCTAAAGAGGGCGCTCTGAAGGAAGACGGCACGCCTTACACGCCGACGGATCTGCGGGTGATTCAGGACTGGATCATCAAGCCGCAGCTGCGCAACGTGCCAGGCGTCGCGGAGATCAACACCATTGGCGGCTTTGCCAAGCAGTATCAGATCGCGCCAGATCCGAAAAAGCTGGCCGCCTACAAACTCACGCTGAACGATCTGGTTGCGGCGCTGGAGCGCAACAACGCCAATATCGGCGCAGGTTACATTGAACGCGGCGGCGAGCAGTTATTGATTCGCGCGCCGGGCCAGTTGGGCACGGTGCAGGACATCGCCAACATCGTCATCGCCAACGTTCAGGGCACGCCGATCCGGGTCAGCAGCGTGGCCGATGTAGGTATCGGTCAGGAACTACGCTCCGGCGCCGCGACCGAAAATGGCCGTGAAGTGGTACTCGGTACCGTGTTCATGCTGATCGGCGAAAACAGCCGCACGGTCTCGCAGGCGGTGGCCGCCAAGCTGGCTGATATCAACCGTTCGTTGCCTGAAGGCGTTGAAGCAATCACGGTGTACGACCGCACCAACCTGGTTGAAAAAGCCATTGCCACGGTGAAGAAGAACCTCATCGAAGGGGCCATTCTGGTCATCGTGATTCTGTTTTTGTTTCTCGGTAATATCCGTGCCGCGCTGATCACCGCGATGGTTATTCCGCTGGCCATGCTGTTCACGTTTACGGGTATGTTTACCAACAAAGTCAGCGCCAACCTGATGAGTCTCGGTGCGCTGGACTTTGGCATCATTGTCGACGGTGCGGTCGTTATCGTAGAAAACGCCATCCGCAGGCTCGCTCACGCACAGCAGAAATACGGACGGATGTTGACCCGTTCAGAGCGTTTTCATGAGGTGTTTGCAGCGGCCAAAGAAGCGCGTCGACCGCTGATTTTTGGCCAGTTGATCATCATGGTTGTGTATTTGCCGATCTTCGCCTTGACCGGTGTCGAGGGCAAAATGTTCCACCCGATGGCCTTTACGGTAGTGATTGCGTTGTTGGGCGCGATGATCCTGTCGGTGACTTTTGTACCGGCGGCTATTGCCATGTTCGTTACGGGCAAGGTCAAGGAAGAAGAGGGCGTGGTAATGCGCACCGCGCGTCTGCGTTACGCCCCGGTGTTGAAGTGGGTACTGAGTCACCGCTCGATAGCGTTCTCCTTCGCTGTTGTGTTGATTGTCCTGTCCGGTTTTACCGCGAGCCGCATGGGCAGCGAGTTTATCCCGAGCTTGAGTGAGGGCGACTTTGCGTTGCAGGCGCTTCGGGTGCCTGGCACCAGCCTGACTCAATCGGTGGACATGCAACAGCGTCTTGAAAAAGCCATCGTCGAGAAAATGCCGGAAGTCGAGCGTGTGTTTGCCCGAACAGGTACGGCAGAGATCGCTGCCGACCCGATGCCGCCAAACATCTCCGACAGTTACGTCATGCTCAAGCCGCAAAGCGAGTGGCCAGATCCGGGCAAGTCTCGTGAGGCGTTGATTGCCGAGTTGCAACAGGCTGCTGCGACAGTGCCGGGCAGTAACTATGAGCTGTCACAGCCGATTCAGTTGCGCTTCAACGAACTGGTTTCGGGTGTGCGCAGTGACGTCGCGGTCAAGGTGTTTGGCGATGACATGGCGGTGCTGAACCAGACTGCTGCGAAAATAGCCGCGACCTTGCAGAAAGTGCCGGGTTCGTCCGAGGTCAAAGTCGAACAAACCACTGGTTTACCCGTACTGACGATCAATATTGATCGTGACAAGGCCGCACGTTATGGCCTCAATGTGGGCGATGTTCAGGATGCCATTGCCATCGCGGTAGGCGGGCGGCAGGCGGGCACTCTTTATGAGGGTGATCGTCGCTTTGACATGGTCGTGCGGCTGTCGGAAACGTTGCGAACGGACGTGGCCGGGTTGTCCAGCTTGCTCATCCCGGTGCCCGCGACGGCAAGCAGCGTGAATCAGCAGATCAGTTTCATTTCGCTGTCTCAGGTAGCGAGCCTGGACCTGGTGTTGGGTCCGAACCAGATCAGCCGGGAAAACGGTAAGCGTCTGGTCATCGTCAGTGCCAACGTCCGCGGCCGCGACCTCGGTTCGTTTGTGCAAGAGGCGGGCGAGACCATCGAGCGTAATGTGCAGATCCCGGCAGGCTACTGGACCAATTGGGGCGGCCAGTTCGAACAACTGCAATCCGCCGCCAAGCGCCTGCAGATCGTCGTGCCGGTAGCGTTGCTGATGGTGCTGGCATTGTTGTTCATGATGTTCAACAACCTGAAGGACGGCTTGCTGGTGTTCACTGGTATTCCTTTCGCCTTGACCGGCGGCGTCATGGCGCTCTGGCTGAGGGACATTCCGTTGTCCATCTCGGCGGGGGTTGGCTTTATCGCGTTGTCGGGTGTAGCAGTGCTGAACGGTCTGGTGATGATCTCGTTCATCCGCAATCTGCGCGAGGAGGGGCGGTCACTGGGGGATGCGATTAACGAAGGTGCTTTGACACGCTTGCGACCGGTGCTGATGACCGCATTGGTGGCGTCTCTGGGTTTCATTCCGATGGCGCTGGCGACTGGCACGGGGGCTGAAGTGCAGCGTCCGCTGGCAACGGTTGTGATCGGCGGAATACTCTCGTCGACCGCGCTGACCTTGCTGGTGTTGCCGGCGCTGTACCAGTGGGCGCACCGTCGAGAGGAAGAGCAGACGTAGCGTCAGTGTTGTAAATGAATAGCCCGCGACAGGTGACTGTTGCGGGCTTTTTTATAGCGACTGGCTATCTAGCGGAAACCATTGGACCTTTTAGGAGCTGCCGAAGGCTGTGATTGCGGTCTATCAGAATGAAGGCTTCGCAGCCTTCGGCAGCTCCTACAGAAAATGCATTTTAATTTGCAGGGTTGTGTTGTTTGACAGGAGGAAACGATCTTGCGATGCAAGTGAGTTTTTAAAGGTTTTTAGTTGTCTGGATTAATTGGCAAAAAAAGCGCCCCGAAGGGCGCTAAAGATTCACCTTGACCAAAGGAGCTTGTCAGCTGCTAAAGGTGAATGGAGTGGAGCCGAAGTTGATGTTTAACCTTTTTCAGGTTCATTAACCGGGGTCTGTTTCTCGGCATTTACAAGTCGCGACGACTCGCTGTTGATTTGATCGTTAAATTGCAATGCCTGGGCAATCTTGATTTTTTCAGCGGCTGAGCTGGCACGTTCACTTCCATCGTGGGCCAGTGCTGCGGTAGAGGATAAGGCGACTAGTGTGAGGGCGATTGATCTGATGATGTTCATTGTGAATACCGTGCTGTTTGAGGGCAGTCACTGTGAAGTCTTGACGCCGTTTGCATCACGCTCCTCAGTGTTAGCGCTCAGTATAATTATCGAAATTAACAGGGCGGTGAGTGAATAATGACAATTCTGTCATTAAAGTCGTTCGCCTGATTTCAGCGCTTCTTCAATATTTCCAAATCGTCATTTTTGCGCAACGTCCTTGTTAGTGGCGGGCTGTTAGTTTTTAGTCACCTACTAAACGGAGACACAGAAAATGCGAATGACTAAAACGTTGATGCTTGCCCTCGCAGTGCTTATGCCCGTGACTTCTTATGCCGCTACCGAACATGATCCGGCAACTAACAAAGTGATCAAGGAACACCAGGCGTTCGTCACGAATTATGCGGCCCAGAACAATCAAACAGCACCGAGTGTCGTTCATTATCAATACGGTATGAAGCTGGACGTCGAAAAAGTTATTCGCACGTCTTCAGCTGGCAAAACGTGCGGCGTCAACCCGCAACTGATGACTTACAAGGACTCCAGCGGGAAGTTGAACACGGTCAAGTACCAGGCATTGAATGAGTGCAGAAATAAAAATTGATTGCGGGGGCTTGCACCACATTCGAAGAAAAGCGCGGCGTTGCTCAGCAGGAAGATAAACCTTCTTCACGTGTTCCCCAGCCGCGCTGCCAACCCTTCGATAAACACCGTTTCAGCCCGACTCATGCGCTGTTCACGGTTCCACAGCAGGTGAATGTCGACATCCGCAACACCTTCCAGTGGCGGTACTCGCCACAGTAATCCCTGCTCCACATCATCTGCCACGACATGCTCGGGCAGGCATCCCAGGCCAATCCCCGCGATGACCAACCGGCGAATTTCTTCGAGGCTGGAAGAGGACGCCACAATTCTGCCGCTGAACCCCTGTTGATCGCGAAAAATGGTCAGGGGCGAC
This sequence comes from Pseudomonas viridiflava, assembly GCF_900602065.1. Classification (GTDB taxonomy): domain Bacteria; phylum Pseudomonadota; class Gammaproteobacteria; order Pseudomonadales; family Pseudomonadaceae; genus Aquipseudomonas. The sequence continues at coordinate 54,736 of NZ_UWFN01000043.1, forward strand.
AGCATTCCGCCGATTTGATCGCTGGTGAAACTGACGAAGTTTTCTGACTGCAAATCGCTCTGGCTCAGGTCGGTGCGACCATACAGAGGATGATTTCGCCCGCAGAAAAACACATAGCGTTGGCGCTGAAACAGGCGTTGCTCAAGCCGCGGTTGTGGGCGTCGATTGAGGCTCAAGCCTACTGTCGCGGTTCTCTCCAGCAAAGCACTGACAATGTCAGAGCTGCGCATCACGTCAACTTCGAGGTCTACGCGGGGATGTTCTCGGTGGAACTCGGTCAGGAAGTTGTCGAAGTTGCTTGAAACGATGCGGCTGATCATCAGTAGACGGACCTTACCGATTACTTCATCACCGGGCATTTGCAAGGTATTGCTCACCTGAGAAACCTGGCCGTAGATCTCACCCGCCAGGGCGAAGATCTTCACCCCGGCTTCGGTCAGATCGAAACGCGGGCCCCGGCGCGCAATGAGCTGGCAGCCGAGTTGTTCTTCCAGCCGCTTGAGGGCCTGGCTCACCGCCGGTTGGGTCAGGTGCATTCTGGCCGCGGCGCGGCTGATGCTCAGTTCCTGGCCAATAACCCGAAAGGTACGCAGCAGGTTCCAGTCAAGCCGGTCGTTGAGCAATGAAGGGATATCGCGGGAGGAGTCTGTCACGAGCGGCCTCAATAATAACTTCGGCTTATAGTTCGAATAACAAATAGAAATTTGACTGATTATGCCTCCCGAGCAAAAAATCCGTCCATAGTCGCCGACAGAGCGCCTCTGAAATACCCCTTTCTCCTGCCAAAAATACTAACCAATGGAGTTGATTCATGAAGCCTCCCGCTTCTGCGCAGCCACGCCGGGCTGCCGCCGCCGCATTCATCGGTACGATGATCGAGTGGTACGACTTTTATATCTATGCCACCGCTGCCGCTCTGGTATTCGGTCAGCTCTTTTTCCCGTCCGAAGACAAACTCTTCAGCACCATGGCGGCCTTCGGGACATTCGCCGTGGGCTTCTTCGCCCGACCGTTGGGCGGCATTGTCTTTGGGCACATTGGCGATCGTATCGGTCGCAAGAAGTCGCTGGTCATCACGCTGGTGATGATGGGCGTCGTGACGGTCTGTATCGGTTTGCTGCCAACGTATGCGCAAATCGGTGCTGCGGCTCCGGTGTTGCTGATCCTGCTGCGCGTGGTGCAAGGCATTGCCGTTGGCGGGGAGTGGGGTGGCGCGGTATTGATGGCGGGCGAACATGCGCCCAAAGGCCGTCGTAACTTCTTCGCGTCGTTTGCACAACTGGGCAGCCCGGCAGGCCTGATTCTTTCGCTGCTGGCGTTTAGCGCCGTGACTCGCTTGCCCGAAGAAGACTTGATGAGCTGGGGCTGGCGTCTGCCATTTCTGGCCAGCGCAGCCTTGCTGATTGTTGGTCTGGCAATTCGTCTGGGCGTTAATGAATCGCCTGAATTCCTCAACGATAAAGAACAGGCACGGCTGGAGGTCGCCAAGTCTGGACGCAAAGCACAGGCACCGGTGTTTGAGGTGCTGAAAACTTCATGGCGTCCTTTGCTGTTGTGCATTGGCGCCAACACGCTGGGCATTGCCGGCGTCTATTTCACCAATACCTTCATGATTGCTTACAGCACCCAGCAGTTGGGCTTGCCGCGTTCACTGATTCTGGAGTGTCTGTTCGTTGTCGCTATCATCCAGTTCTGCATTCAGCCGGTGGCGGCATGGGTTGCGGAAAAAATCGGTGCGACGCGTTTTCTGTGTGGCGTGACGATTTTGGCAATGGCCTCGCCGTATCCCATGTTCATCCTGGTCAGCAGTGGGCAGGCGCCGTTGATCATTCTCGGCATTGCCCTGGCGGTGGTGTGCATGGCGTCGTTCTACGCGGTGATCGCCGGGTACGTCAGCGGCATGTTCGAAACCCGCGTTCGCTACACCGCGATTTCTCTGGCCTATCAGGTGTGCGGTGCATTGGCCGGTGGTTTGACGCCGCTGATCGGCACATGGCTGGCCCATTCCTATCCTGGTCAATGGTGGCCGATGGCGGTGTTCTACAGCTTGATCGCGGGCACTTCACTGATCTGTGTGTTGGCGCTGGCCAAGCGACACGCTACGGCATTCACACTGGAAACAGCGCGCGAAGCCTGACCGGCTCGACCTATTGAATGAGGACCATCCCATGCTCAGCTTCTTTCATCCGGAACAATTGCTGCACTTCCCGAAAAGCTATTACTCCCGCGGGCAAATGCGTACGCCTCAGGAGGTCCCGCAGCGGGCTCAGAATCTTTTGCAGGCCGTCGAAGGGCTGGCGTTTGATATTCGGCAACCTGATGATTTCGGTCTCGATCCGTTACTGGCGGTGCACAGTGCCGCTTACCTGACCTTCCTCAAAGACGCTCACGCAGACTGGAAGCAGATGCCCGAAGATTGGGGCGACGAGGTGATGTCGAACATTTTCGTCCGTGAGCCTAATGCGTTGCGCGGCATACTCGCCAAGGCCGCACGTTATCTGGCGGACGGCAGTTGCCCGGTGGGGGAAAGTACCTGGCGTTCGGCGTATTGGTCAGCCCAGAGCGCTGTCGCTGCTGCCAAGGCAGTGCTTGACGGCGAGCCGGCAGCCTATGCGCTTTGCCGCCCACCAGGGCATCACGCCCGGGCCGAAGCCGCGGGTGGTTTTTGCTACGTCAACAGTGCGGCGGTTGCGGCGCAGGTCCTGCGCGACGGATTTGAGCGGGTTGCGGTGCTGGACACCGACATGCACCACGGTCAGGGCATTCAAGAGATTTTCTACGAGCGCGACGATGTGCTGTATGTGTCCATTCATGGTGATCCAGAGAACTTCTATCCGGGCGTGGCCGGTTTCGAAGACGAGCAGGGCGCGGGCGCTGGAGTCGGTTACAACGTGAACTTCCCCATGCCTCATGGCTCACCCGAATCGGTGTTCATGGACAAACTCGAACAGTCACTGGCCGCCGTCAAATCCTTTGATGCGCAGGTGCTGGTGCTGTCTTTGGGGTTCGATATCTACGAGCTGGACCCGCAAAGCCAGGTGGCCGTGACGCGTGAAGGTTTCGCGAAACTGGGTGAGCGGATTCGCAGCCTGGGCCTGCCATGCGTGATCGTGCAGGAAGGCGGTTACCACCTGGAGACGCTGGTCAGCAACGCCCATGCGTTTTTTGACGGGCCGCAGGTCTGGAAGGATGCTGTGCGCAAGGCCTGAGGATCAGGTTGATACGGTTTCTGTAGGAGCTGCCGGAGGCTGCGAAGCGGTGTGTCAGGGAAATTGCTTCGCAGCCTTCGGCAGCTCCTACAGAGTGCGCAGGGCAATGGACACCTTACCGCTTCTGCAGCCACCCCAGAAAACTGCCTTTCTTGATGGCCGCCGGTTTCTCGGTCAGCAGTGACTGGCTGCTGTGCTGGCGCACGGCCTGGAGTTTTTTCAGGGCGTTTTTGATCTGGCCTTCCAGTTCCATGGTTTCCCGGGCTGTGGTCTTGTCAATGCGGTACACCACGCACGAGGTCAGGGCGGTAAAGCGGGCTTCGGACGGGGTGTCATTCAGAATGCTTTGCTCACCCATCACTTCACTCGGGCCCATGCGTCCGGCTTCGATGAAATTATTACCGTCGGACACCTCGGCAGAGACCACGCCTGTGGCAATCACCAGCAGGCTGTCTGTCACTTCGTCTGCCTCAATGATCACCTGACCCGCAGCGTATTCCCTGGCAACCATGCTTTGTGCCAGATGGTTTTTCTCTTCAGTGTTCAGGGCGCGGAACACTTTCACTTCGTCCAGCAACGTGCGAGCGCGGGAGACCGGTTCGGCGAGCACATCCGATTGCCAGGCAATGCCAGCCGCTTCGAGGTGACGATAGGCAAGGTCGAACAGCAGATTGCGCACTTCGCTTTTCTTGTCCAGGTCCTTGATGAACCCGGTGACGGTGTATTCGATGGTCGTCGGGCTGGCTTCCTTGACCACGGCGCGGGCCTTGGGGAAGGGCAGCAGCGCGCTACTGCCTTGCAGCGCACGGTCCAGCGCATCCAGCACGCGACGAGGGCGAATGTGTGGCGAGACCATGATGTTGATCGACACCCCGAACATATCTTTGGGGCGGCTGAGATTGACGATTTTGGCTTTGGCGGCGACCGAGTTGGGGATCACTGCCGTGCTGCCTGTGCCGGTCAGCAGGTGAGTGGCACGCCAGTCGATATCAACGACCTTGCCTTCAACCCCGTCGATGCTGATCGAATCATCGACCTGATAGGGCTTGGTGGTGTTGAGGATGATCCCGGAGAAGACGTCGCTGAGGGTGCTTTGCAGCGCCAGACCGACCACGATTGCCATCGCCCCGGATGTTGCCAGCAGACCTTTGACGGGCAACTGCATCACGTAACCTGCCGCAGCAACAATGGCGATCAGGAAGATCACCGCGCCAATCACTTCCTGCAGCAAGCGGCCGCTATGACCGATACGGCGCATCAGCAGAACGCCGATGATTTCGGTCAGCGTCCGCGCCGCCAGAATCCACCAGACGATTTCCAGTGCGGTGGCGGCCAGATGGCGAGCGCTGTCGTCCTCCCACGGAGCACTGTCCAGTGGGCTCAGCCCCGCGCTGATAATCACCACGCTGTACACCAGAAACAACGCAAGCCGCACTGCAACCCGCTGCAGGCGGTATTGATAGGGCACCAGATTCCAGCTGGCCAGATCAAGCAGGACCAGCAGCATGCTGCAGATCAACGGGTAGCTTTGAATAAATGCGGGCATGGTCTGATCCTGTGGAAAGAAAGGACGGCGAGGTAAATGCAGTGAGCGCAGATTAAGCGGGTGCATCGAGCTGATAAAGCTGGTAGAAAGCGTCTGACTGTCAACCGGTGAGCGACAATGAACCCGTTCGAAGATATGCGCATTTTCACCCAGGTGATGGAGTCCGGCAGTTTTACGGCGGCTGCGGACCAACTGGGGCTGTCCAAACAATTCATCAGTCGCCGCCTGATGCAGCTCGAAGAGCGGCTTGGCGTGCGCTTGCTCAACCGTTCGACGCGTCGGCTGGACGTCACGCCGCTGGGGCAGGCGTATTACGAATCGGCGTTGCGTCTGGTCGCTGATCTTGAGCAGGCGGAGCAGAGCATAGCCGGACAGAACACTCAGCCGCGAGGCACCATTCGCCTGACTGCGCCGCTGTCGTTTGCCATTGAGCATCTGGGCCCATTACTGCCGGTATTCCTGCAGCGCTATCCTGAGGTGTCGGTGGAAGTTGACCTGAGTGATCGCTCCGTGGACTTGCTCGGGGAAGGCTACGATCTGGCGCTGCGCATCGGGGTACTGGAGGACTCAACGCTGATTGCCCGCCACATTGCCACGATCGAAAGGGTGTTCTGTTGCAGCCCTGACTACCTGGAACGACGCGGTGCGCCTGCCGAACCCGAAGAACTCAAAGACCACGATTGCCTGCCTTATGGCCACAGCCGCCAGGTGCAGTGGCGCTTCGAACGTAACGGTAAACCGCTGATTGTCAGCCTCTGCGGGCGTATGCGGGCCAATAACGGCGAACTGCTGCGCGATGCTGCCATTGGCGGGCTGGGTATCACTTATCTGCCGCTGTTCATTGTCGGTTCGGCGTTGAAGTCCGGGCATCTGGTTCGCGTGCTCAATGAGTTCCGCACACCGCCTCTGGCCTTGTCTGCGGTGTATCCGCAGCATCGCCAGGCCGCGCGGCCGGTGCAGGCGCTGATTGAATTCCTCAAGGAAACGCTGGCCCAGTGTCCATCGCTTGTGTCGCCTGACTGAACAAGCACAACGGTGCAATTCAAGACACATCAAGCCCGCCATGATCCGGGCTACAGGTAGGGGCTGCCGTAGGACCGGCTTTAGCCGAGAGTGCTTTCTCGCATTTACCGCAGCTTCTACACAAGGATATTCGTCTTGAGGAACGCCCATGCCCCTGTCCATTTCACCGATGTTGCGCGGCCTGAGTCTGGGTCTGATGCTGTTTTCCGGTATTGCCAGCGCTGAGGTTCCGGCTCAGCAGAAAACCCAGGTACCGGGTTATCAGCGTCTGGCGGTCGGCGATTACGAAGTCACCGCGTTGTTTGATGGTTACAACGATTTGTCCCCTGATTTGCTCAAGGGCCTGAGTCCCGGTCAGATCCGCGCGTTGCTGGCGCGCCGGGCGATCGAGACGCCGGGTGTGCAGACTGCATTCAATGCTTTCCTGATCAATACTGGCAAACACCTGATCCTCGTCGACACTGGCGCGGGTGCCTGTATCGGTGAGACTGCCGGTTTTCTTTCGGCAAATATCAAGGCATCCGGCTATAACCCGGCCGATGTGGACACCATCCTGCTGACGCACCTGCACCTTGATCATGTCTGCGGGCTGGTGGACGCTCAGAAGAAGCCGATCTTCGCCAATGCCACGGTGTACGCCGCCAAGCCTGAAGCTGATTACTGGCTGGACCCGACGGCGATCAGCCGGGCACCCGAGAAGGCGCGGGAGTTTTTCAGAATTGCTCAGGAATCGATCGCGCCATACCTCGTGTCGGGTCGTTTCAAGACCTTCACACCGGGTGACTCGCCAGTGCCTGAAGTTAAAACCGCGCTGGAAGCAGGTCACACACCGGGCAGTACGACGTACCTGTTTAGCTCGCAAGGCCAAAGCATCGTGTTCATGGGCGACCTTGTCCATGACCTCGCCGTGCAGTTTGATCACCCGGAAGTTTCGATCAGCTTTGATGTGAATGCCAAGGAGGCGATTGCCAGTCGCGATCAGGTGTTCAGCATGGTGGCCAAGCAGAAAATCTGGGCCGCGGCTGCACACCTGCCGTTCCCGGGTATCGGTCACATCAATGCAGTGGACAAACATTTCGAATGGGTACCGGTGGAATACGGGCCTTATCAACGCGCTGCCAAGGTGCCGTTGCTGAAATAAACATCCCGCGTTACCTGCTGCGTCCGGAATCTGACCGAGCTGTTCAAGCCTCGAGTCGGTTCCGGATTTTTTTTGCTTTGCCAATAGGGTAGGGTGACCGAGTCCATCCGCCATGAGCCGAAGGAGTCATTTTGAGCGCCCCTGCGATTGCCCATTTGCATAGCGAAAAGTTCTCCGCCACGCGGGTGGTGGACGCGCGCCCGGATCCTGAGAAGATCATCGACATTCCCTGCCTTGATGCCTTTTCAATCATTGTCCAGCTTGAGGATTTTGCCGAGCATCGGCTATGGCGAGGCCGGCGTCTGAGTTATGCCGGAGGGTACAGCCAGGGCAGCGTTTCCTTGCCGTTCATGGGGGATGAACTGCGCTGCCAGCACCGGGCGTCTTATGACAATCTGCGCTTCAATATTGCGCGGCAGACCTTTGATGATTATCAGCGGGAAAATGGTGGCCGGTTAATCAGCGGGTTTCGCTATGAACAAGGTGGTCAGGACCCGGTGCTGTACCACCTGGCTCAGGCGATGTTGCCGGCGCTGCGCGATCCTGCCGCTGCCAACCAGTTGTTTATCGATCACATACTGTTGGCAATGTGCGCGCATTCCATCACTCGATATGGACGTATTGCCTCGACTGCCGGCAAGTTCACTACCACGCTGACGCCGCTTCAGGAACGCCTGGCCAAAGAAATGATTGCCAGCAACCTGGGGAGCGATCTGTCTGTCGAGCGAATTGCCCAGGAGTGCTCGCTGAGTCGCAGCCACTTTTCCCGAGCCTTCAAACAGGCCACAGGCGTGGCACCGCACACCTGGTTGTTGCAGATGCGTGTGGAGAAGGCCAAAGAGTTGCTGATGGCGAATCCTGTGCTGTCACTGGTCAACATTGCTCAGGCGTGTGGCTTCTCGGACCAGCCGCACCTGACCCGCGTATTTACCCGCCTGGTGGGGGTAACGCCCAGTGTGTGGCGCAGCCATCAACGTGGTGCGGTGATTGTGTTGGATTGAAGGGGGATGAGCAGGCAAGTAATGCTCCATGCATGAGGTCGCATTTACTGTTGGAGCGAGGCTTGCCCGCGAGCCAGGCGACGCGGCAGGTCTGGAAGGCTGCGTCATCTGGTTCGCGGGCAAGCCTCGCTCCAACAGGAGAGGGTATTCCCCGGACATCAATCTTTCCGGCGGCCAGCCACCACAAACACAACAAGCGCCACCAGCGGCAAGCCTGCACCCAGTAGTACAACACCATGCCAGCCGTTCTGTTCGTACAAGCTGCTCGCCAGGGCCGAGCCGATAGCTCCGCCGACGAAAATGCTGGTCATGTACAAGGCGTTCAAACGACCACGGCTGGCCGGGTCAAGGGCGTACACCGCGCGTTGCCCCAGCACCATGTTCATTTGCACCGCGAAGTCGAGTAATACTCCGGTAATGGCCAGGCCAATCACGCTGTAGCCCGGCTGGCTCAGCCCAATCAAAAAAGCGACAGGCGCGAGGCTCATGGCGATCAAGGATGCACGTCGGGTGTGACCGGCATCGGCCAGACGCCCGGCTACAGGGGCTGCAATGGCACCAATGGCACCCACGAGTGCAAACAGGGCGATCTGGGTTTGCGACAGGCCGAACGTACGCGACAGCTCAATCGGCACGGCTGTCCAGAACAGACTGAACGCAGCAAACAGCAGGCCTTGGTACAGCGCCCGGTGACGCAACACCGAGTGGGTGCGCAGTAACGTCAGCAGCGAAACCAGCAGTTGCCCGTAAGAGGCTTTGTGATCCGGCGTACGTTTGGGAATGGTCAGGGCCAGCACCATAATGATCGCCAGCATGACCACCGACGCGGTCATGAACACTGCGCGCCAGCCGAAATGGTCGGCGATCAGGCTGGACAGCGGTCGCGCCAGCAGAATGCCCAGTAGCAGACCGCCCATGATATTGCCGACCACTTGCCCGCGGGTTTCTTCGGGGGCCAGATGCGCCGCTAGCGGCACTAGCATTTGCACGGATACCGAACTGAAGCCGATCAACAGGGAAATCATCAGAAACCCGTTGGCGTGCTCGCTGAATGCGGCGGCCAACAGGCTGGCAGTTGCCACGACTGCGGTGCCGATCATCAGCTTGCGGTTTTCCAGCAGGTCTGCCAGAGGTACCAGGAACAGCAGGCCAAGGGCGTAGCCGATCTGGGTCAGCGATACGATCAGGCTGGCGCTGTGTGCTGACAGACCCACGTCGGGGGCAATCAGCTCAACGATGGGCTGGGCGTAGTAAATGTTCGCAACAATGGCGCCGCAGCAAAAAGCGAAAAGCAGCACGAGGCCGCGAGTCAGGGTGTGCTGTGGCGTTTGAGCGGGTGACGCTGCTGAGAGATTCATATGGGTTGGCTCATGTTCGGTCTGGATGGGGTCAGTCCGTAGCGACTGGCTAACGGCTTGGTATGGCTGCAACTTTAAGGGAGCCACGGGCTGAGCAGAATCGGTGGCTTGCGCAACACAGCGTTGCGCAAAAGGCACCGCCGGTGTTCATTGCGTCGTACCAAGGACTTCGCTGAGAAAGTTGATGAAGGTGTTCACCCGCCTGGAGCCACGATGATTGGGTAAATACAACGCGTTGATGGCTGAGTGCGCCCGGTCCGGGGTGATTTCATAGGCGCTGAGTACGCGGGTCAGTGTGCCTTGCTCTACGTCTGCGCTCACCAGCCAGTCGGCGAGTAAGGCCACCCCTGCGCCTGCCAGAGCCGCCTTGCGCAGTACATCGGCATTAGTGCTTTTCAGGCGACCCTTGACCTCGACCTGCCGGGCTTCGTCGCCACGCAAGAAGGTCCAGACCTGCCGGTGCGCGGCGTAGCTGAAGCGCATGCAGTCGTGCTCAAGCAGGTCGTCAGGTTTGACGGGGTGGCCGCGTGCAGCCAGATATTCCGGGCTCGCGACCACCCAGCGGCTGAACTCGCCGATCTTGCGGCACACCAGCTCATCGGTGGGGGCCGCTGCGCCCAGACGAATCGCCACGTCATAACGCCCGCCCAGCAGGTCGTCCAGGTCATCGCTGAGGTTGAAGTCCAGTTCCAGGTGCGGATGGCGGGCCAGAAAACGCCCCAGATGCGGCGCTATAAGACGTCGTCCGAACTCGACCGGCACGCAGACTCGTAATTGACCCACCGGCTCGTCGCCGCGATCCATGATCTGTGCGTCGGCATCGGCTACATCCTCAAGGATTTTGCGGGCTTTCTGGTAATAACGGGCGCCAGCTTCGGTCAGGGTGACCTGACGCGTCGAGCGATTGAGCAGCACGGCGCCGAGCTCCGCCTCCAGTGCATCGACCATTCGGGTGACCGAAGAGGTCGCGAGGTCCAGCTTGCGCGCCGCAGCGGAAAAGCCCTTGGCGTCTACGGCTTCGACGAACATTTTCAGTGCTGACAACTTGTCCATCAACGCTCCAGCGAAAATCGGCAGCCAGGTAATAGTAAGGACTTTATCGCGGTCTTGATAAGGGCACAGACGTACAAGTTCTCAGGTCTGCTCAATTGTTACATTTTATAGCGGATGGCTACTATGATAGTGCTTCATCTGCAAGTTCAACCCATACACTTGTATGATTGTGCTTAGTCGCAACTAAAGTTTATTGATTTAGTCTGGTTCCTATCCTTATAGATAGTATCGGTAGAATGATTTAGCTGCTTACATACGCTGAGCCGCCAGTGATAAATCCCCGTTGATCGCGATTGATCCCTGCGCCGGATACTTACTGACACCCGACGGACAGCGTGAATAAAAATGATCAGTCTCGGTCAAGCCAGCGTCTCTCTTGAATTAAGAGAAGTGTTCAGAAACGGCGTACCGCTGCGGGTAGGCACTCGTGCGTTCGATATTCTGGAACTGTTGATCTCCTGTCCGGGCCGACTGGTCAGCAAGGACGAGATTCTTCAGCGGGTCTGGCCAGACACCGTGGTTGAAGAAAATAACCTGCAGGTGCACGTGTCAGCGTTGCGCAAAGCCTTGGGTGAAGACCGCGATCTGATCCGGACCATTCCCGGCCGTGGTTACATGCTGGTAGGGGGGGAGGATGATTCTGCGCTTGCATCCGCAACTGATCATACGGATGCACCCTGCGGCAACGGCTTCGGCGGCGCGATGCTGCGTAAAATTGATTTGCCCCATAACGTCGCGTTGATCGGCCGCGAACAGGCCCTGGAAGAAGTCTGCGAGGCGTTGCTGGTTGATCCGTTGGTGAGCCTGGTAGGTTCGGGAGGGATCGGCAAGACGTCACTGGCGGTAGCGGTGGCTCACCACTTGTCCCTGACTGAAAGCCTGCACGTCTGTTTCGTACCGCTGGCGCAGGTGGTCAGCCCTGAGCGTATCGTCGAGTCGCTGGCCTTTGCGCTGGACCTGTTGGTGTTACCTGGCCAGGCGCTGATCGAATCGATTGTCGAGTGCCTGGATCAGCAGAACCGGCTGGTCATTCTGGATAATTGCGAGCATCTGATCGAAGCGGTTGCAGCGGTCAGTGAGCACTTGCTGAGCAGTTGCCCATCGTTGCGTATTCTGGTCACCAGTCGTGAGCCGCTGCGTATTGGCGGCGAGCGCACGCTTAACGTGAGCCCCCTGGACGTCCCGGAGCAGGGCGCTGGTCGGGAAGCCATCTTGCAAAGCAGTTCGGCACAATTGTTCATGACTCGCCTGCGCGCGCTGGACTCCTTTTTCCCTGCAGAACACCTTCAAACGCTGGACGAGCAGAGTGTTGACTTGATCGCGCAGGCTTGCCGTCAAATGGACGGTATCCCCCTGGCACTGGAAATGGCTGCTGCCAGGGCGGCCACTCTGGGGTTGTTCGAGTTGGTGCAAAGTCTGCAGCATAGCCCGCATTTATTGTCCGGTGGTCTGCGCAGTGCCCCGGATCGGCATCAGTCACTGGTGGCATCCATGGAGTGGAGCTATCGTTTGCTCAATCCGGATGAGTGTGCGGTGCTGGAGCGTCTGGGGCAGCTGGAGGGGCGCTTTACCCTTGCGCAGGCGTGCGAAATGGCGCAGACCTCAACGTTGCCAAAAGGGCGAGTGATGGACTGCATCGTTAGCCTGGCGCAGAAGTCTCTGCTGCTGGTAGTGGCTGAAGGGCCTTACCGGTTTTACCGGTTGTTACGTGCCACCCGTAGCTGGCTCAAGGAAGCAGTCGGCAAGCGGTCGGGCGATAATGGTTCACAGCAGGGCATCTGGCATGGTACTGAAAGGCTGGACGACGCTGCACGGTTGCCGAGCCCCGTATCGATACCATCGGTTGCAACCTGGCGGGCACCAGGCAGCCAGCACGATTCTGACTACTTTCATCTCAATCACCAAAGAATTCTGGCGACAAGCCAATAGCATCAAGTTTCGGAAAATCTGTATATGAGCGCTACACCCAAGGTTTATGTCGTTGACGATGAGTGCACGATTCGCACGTCGTTGGCTCGCCTGCTGAATTCTGCTGACATCAATGCCGAGTGTTTTGCCAGCGCCCAGGAGTTTCTCCAGCAACGTTTCGAAGATCAGCCGACGTGCCTGCTACTGGATGTCAACCTGGCGGCTTCCAGCGGTTTTGATGTGCAAGAGGAACTGCTGCGTCGAGGCCATCGTTTTCCGATTATTTTCATGACCGGTTTTGGCACCATTCCGATGTCGGTAAAGGCCATCAAGGCGGGGGCGCACGAGTTCCTGACCAAGCCTTTCGAGCCGGACCATCTGCTGATGGTCGTGCGCCAGGCTCTTGAGCATGATGAAGGCGAACTGGTCAGTCGCCTGCATGTCGAAAGCGTCAGGCGCCGGTTCGATACCCTGACGCCACGTGAGCGGGAAGTGATGACGCTGCTGGTCACCGGCAAAATGAATAAACAGATTGCCAGTGATCTGGGCACCAGTGAAATCACTGTAAAAGTTCATAAGCGGCACATTATGACGAAGATGAAAGCGCGCACCTTGATTGACCTGGTCAAGATGCACGAACAATTAAGTCTGGTGAGCTGATTGATAACAGCACAATTATACATAGAGTCAATCACGCTTTTGAGCGGCGTGGCGTAGTCTCTGTTTCTATTACTTTTACTGTCATGAAGTTCAGCTTATGATCCTCATCTGCGTTGTTGATGACGACGCGTCCGTGCGAAATGGTCTTGGTAATCTTCTCAAGTCTTTGGGTTATGCCTCCGTGGGCTTTGCGTCGGGAGAAGAGTTTCTCGCTTCTTCGGCAAGTGATGAGGCGGATTGCGTATTACTCGATTTGATGATGAAAGGCATGCAAGGGCTGGAGGTACTTCAGCAACTGAAGGCCGCGGGCAAACCTGTCGCGGTGTTCTGCATGTCAGCCCAGGACGATGAAGGAACCATCCGGCGGACACTCGAAGCCGGTGCTTTGGGGTTTTTGCGCAAGCCTTTTTCCGAGGAGGCGTTGCTCGATTCGATAAAGCTGGCATTTGAACTCCAGTAAAGGTTCTTTATGAGTAGCATCCGGGCAGCGCTGGGTTCTAGCATTCAGGCACACGCCGACCCTCAGGCCGAAGGCTATACGCCTCAGTGGCTGGCGCTTTTGTCCTGGGACTTGCTCTTTGTTGACGGCGAGATTGATCGTTATCGCGTCCATGTGCAGGGCTGCTACCGCCAGTGGCTGATTTTTCGCTCCTCGGCGCGCCAGGTGGAGAGCAGTCGGCGACGCATCGAGCGCGAGTATTCCCTGGGGGCCCGGCTTGCGCCGCAATGGGCGCTGGTCCCGCAAGCTGTTGTGCATACCGCCGAAGGTCCGCTGCTGGTATGTGATGACCCTGGCGGTCAGGCATTTCATGAACTCGCTGACGGTAGAATCTCCATTGATCGCTTTCTGCGCCTGGCACTGGGTGCAGCCCGGGCCGTTGGGCAGGCTCATGGCAGCGGCCTGCTGCACAGAGATATCAAACCGAGCAATCTGATCCAGGGCGCCGATGGCATCGTGCGGCTGACGGGGTTTGGTGTCAGTACCGAGGTCCAGTCCGGCACTCCTGCTGCTGTCGACGATGCTATCTGCGGAACGCTGGCGTACATGTCTCCCGAGCAGGCAGGACGTGTCGGGCAGCAGGCTGATCAGCGCGGCGATCTTTATGCATTGGGCATGACGCTCTATGAACTGCTGACCGGCAGATTGCCCTTTGAGGCCAGTGATGCTGTTGAGTGGGTGTATTGCCACGTGGCTCGTCAGCCGCCGTCCCCTCGGCAATTTCGCGACTCGATTCCTGTGCCGCTGTGTCAGGTGATTGTGCAATTGATTGCCAAGAGTCCCGCGGATCGCTATCAAACGGCGTGTAGCCTTGAAGCTGACTTGCGCAAATGCCTGACGCAGTGGAGCGAGTTCCAGCACATCGCTGCGTTTGAACCTGCCGGCAAGGATTGCCGACAGGGCAGTGAATCACAGGTCTTGCTGACGCGGCCTGTTGAGCACCAGGCGCTGCACGCGGCGTTTAGCCGGGTGGCCGAGTCGGGGCTGTGTGAACTGGTACTGCTGTCAGGCCAAACCGGCGCGGGTAAATCCACGCTGGTTCGTCAGTTGCATCAGGACCTTGCCTTGAGCCGAGTGCTGTTTGCGTCCGGGAAATTTGACCAGACAGCCCACAATAGCCCATACGCTTCGCTGGCTCAGGCGTTGCGCTCGTTGATCATGCGCGTGTTGGGTGAAACCCCGGAAGAGTTGCAGCTGTGGCGTGACAAGCTTGCGCTGGCGGTTGCCGGTCATGGTCGCCTGATTGCAAATCTGGTACCCGAGATAGAGTTCATTCTCGGCCCGCAGGCGCCGGGGCCGGATTTGCCCGCCAATGAAACCAGGCATTTGTTCCATTACGTGCTGCAGCGTTTTCTGAACAGTTTCGCCAGCCCCGAGCGGCCGTTGGTGCTGTTCTTTGATGACCTGCAATGGCTTGACGACGCAACCCTGTCCTTCATCTCGTCGTTCAGTACCGGGCAATACCGAAACATTCTTTTGATACTTGCCTGCCGTGACGGCCAGGCCGATGACTGCGCGATGTTAGGCGACTTCATCAGGCTGTTGCGCCGGGCTCCTGCGAGGCTCACCGAGATCCAGGTGGGAGCACTGGATCTGGATGCAGTTGCGCAGTGGGTTGGTTTGACCCTGGGGGCCGAGGCTGTGCTGATAAAGCCGTTGGCGGTGCTTGTTCACGAAAAAACCGGCGGTAATCCATTTTTTGTCGGTCAGTTGTTACGCACCTTGCTGGAGGAACGACTGATCCGTTTTGACCCTCGGGCCAGCCAGTGGCGATGGGATGAGGAGCGTATTCGTGGTCATCGACATGCCGAGAACGTCATCGATCTGATGGTGATCCGGATTGCCCGTCTTCCCTCGCAAACCCGGCGTGTGCTTGGCCAGATGGCGTGCGTGGGGGCAAGCGTCGACTTACGGACCCTGGCCCGCATAAGCCATGCGGATGAACCATTTCTGCGCGCCCATCTGACCCCCGCCATAGAGGCCGGGCTGGTGGTCGAGGACCATCAGGGATTCGCGTTCTACCATGACCGCGTGCAGGAGTCGGCGTATGAGCTGACGCCTTTGGCTGCCAGATCGTCTGAGCATGCACGGATTGCCCGTCTGTTGATCGCCGACCTTGAGGGGCGAGGGCGTGCAGATCAGATATTCCGCATTACCGGCCACTTGCAGCGCATACAGCTTGAGCCAGTCGACGACACCGAGCGGCGTCTGTTCTGTGCGTTGTTGGTACAGGCCGCGCAACAGGCCATGGAGTCTGCGGCGATTCACTCTGCGTTGGGTTATCTGGTGACCGCCAGATCATTGATCATCGATTGTCGCTGGCAGGACGATGCCGAGCTGAGTCGCGAGCTGGGCATGGTGCACGCCCAGTGTCTGATTCTGGATGGGCAGTTCGAGCGGGCGAGCCAGGTTATAGACGAGTTGCTCTCTCAGGTTCAGTCTCATGTGCCTCGCGCAGAGGTGTACGGACTCAAAGTCGAATTGCAGATGCTGACGTGCAGTTATCAGGACGCGGCGAAGACCGCGGGTGAAGGCCTGCGCATGTTTGGCATCCATATCCCCGTGCAGATCGATGATCGGGAAGTCGAGCAGCGCTATCGCTTTTTGCTGGACGTGCTGGGCAACCGGCAGATCAGCGCGCTGGCTGATTTGCCTGAGATGCGCAACGTGTCCTATGAGGCCGCCATGGGCCTGATGGCGAGCATGATCGCCCCGGCTTCGTTTATCGACGATGACCTGTTGTTTGTTCTGACGTGCGAGATGGTCCTGTTGTCCCTCGAGTATGGCGTCTGTCCGGCTGCGACCCATGGTCTTGGGTGGTTTGGCGTGGCACTGGCTCACCAGTATGGAGCTTATGAAGACGCCGCGGCCTATGCGCAGTTGGCGCGGACACTGGTGTTGCGTCACGGCTATGCCAGCTCCGAAAGCGCAACGCTGGTTGCCCTGGATCAGGTCTGCGTCTGGACCCAGCCGCTGGAGCATGCGCTGGGCTACTCCCGATCAGCGTTTGCCAGCAGTTACAACGCGGGCAACCTGACCATGAGTTGCTATGCCTCGGTGCATGTCGTGTCAAACCTGCTGGTAATGGGCGAGTACCTCGAAAGAATCGAGGAGGAAATCGAGAGCGGGCTGGACTTCGCACGGCGCGTGCGTTTTCGCGATGTGGAAGATGCGTTGATGACCTTCGCCGGTTTCATCCGGTCGTTGCGTCAGGGCCACCCCTTGGGCGCTGACGGGGTGATCGGGGCGCGCGACAGCGCGATGACACCCGTAGCATTCTGGGGATGGTTGTTTGCAGGTATCTGCAAATATATCTATCGCGATTTCGTCGGCTCGGCGCAGTGTCTGGAAAAGGCCTGTGGCCTTGCGTGGTCGACGCCTGCACATATTCACCTGTTCGATCTGCATTTTTTCAGCGTGTTGAATATGGCTGCCGGGTGCCGTAACGGGGCGGGCGCCGAGGGAGTGCTCGACCGCATGGCACCGCACCTGGAAAAACTGGAGCAGTGGGCGGCCCTCAACCCGCAGAACTTCAAGGACAAGGCCTTGTTGGTTCGAGCAGAAAAGGCCCGTGTGCAGGGCGATGATCTTGCGGCAATGACGCTCTATGAAGAGGCGATCACCGCCGCCGCCAACGGCGGCTTCGTCCATGTGCAGGCGCTGGCCCATGAGTTGGCAGGCGAATTTCATCATGTTCGCGGGCTGTACACCTCTGCACGCAGTCATTACCGCAATGCGCGCGACTGCTATCACCGCTGGGGGGCGTCGGGCAAAGTGGCGGGTCTCGAAGCGCGCGGTGGCATTCTTCGTGCGCAGGCATCTTTGTCGCGGCCCTCGATCAGTATTTCCGTGGGGCAGGAGTCACTGGATCTGGTCTCGGTCATGAAGGCGTCTCAGGCGTTGTCCGGCGAGATCGTTCTGGACCGGCTGATCGGTATCCTGCTGACCCACACGGTTGTTCATGCAGGGGCGCAGCAGGCACGGCTGCTACTTGTCGAAGATGATGCACCGCAGGTCAGGGCTACCGGCAAGTTAAACGATTCGGGCATCGATATTGATTTGTCGGTGATGCGGCCTTCTGGCCGGGATCTACCGCTGTCGATGCTTTATACGGTCATGCGTACCGGACAATTGACTGTGATGGATAACGCCATGCAGCCGCATGCCTTCAGTGAAGACGAGTACTTCCGGGATCGCCTCATACGTTCCGTGCTGTGCCTGCCACTGGTCAAGCAGGGCGAGGTGGTGGGTGTGCTGTACTTGGAAAACAACCTGGCGCCGGGTGTCTTCACTGCCAGCCGTACCGCTGTGCTTGAGTTGCTCGCCGGACAGGCCGCTATCTCGCTGGAAAATGCTCGTTTGTATGCTGAACTGCTGGAAGAAAACAGTCGGCGCAAAGAGATTGAAGCTGCACTGCGAACCAGCAAGGCGACTCTGGCATTGGGTCAGCGTATCAGTCAGTCGGGCAGCTTTCGCTGGGATCCAATCATCGATGAGGCGCAATGGTCCGACGAATTGTTTGCGGTCTGGGGGTTGCCGGTGACTGCCATTGCGCCTTCACTGCCCGAACTGAAACCGATGATTCACGCCGAGGACCTGCAAGCCTTCTCATTGATGTTGTCTCGGGCATTGCGCAGTTCCAGTGCGTTTGAGCACACGTTCCGTATTGTCAGGCCGGATGGCGCGGTTCGTCACATTGAATTGCTCGGAGAGCCCGACGGAGATCAGTTTTTTGTCGGCGTGGTCAGCGACGTTACCGATCGCAAGCATATTGAGACCGCGCTGCGTACTGCCCGGGCGGAATTGGGCAGGGTGTCTCAGGCGACGACCATGGGTGAATTGGCGGCGTCGATTGCTCATGAAATCAATCAGCCGCTGGCGTCTATTGTTTCAAATGCCAGCGCCAGCGTGCGCTGGTTGAGTCGGGACGTGCCGGTAGTAGAAGAGGCGCTGGCCGGGCTGGGTGACATCGTCAGTGATGGCAAACGGGCCGCCGATATCGTCCGTGCGTTGCAGTCGCTGGCCAGGCAAGCACCGCTCAATCGTAAGCCGTTGTACATCAACGAAGTAATTCGACAAGTCGTATTGCTGACTGCCAGTGAGATCGAGCAGCGTCAGGTTTTGCTTTACAAGGCGGTCAGTGAACCTCAGCTGCAGGTGGAAGGGGATGCCGTGCAGTTGCAGCAAGTGATCCTGAATCTGATCATGAATGCTGTGGATGCTATGAGCGATCTCCATGACAGGCCGCGTCGACTGGCGATCAGCTGCGATACCGTGGCCGGTGAATACGTTGTGGTGAGTGTCGAGGACAATGGCTTCGGGATTGATCCGGAGCACCTTGAGCGGGTGTTCGATGCGTTTTTCACCACCAAGGAAAAAGGCATGGGCATGGGGCTGGCGATCTGCAGGTCAATCATCGACGCCCATGGCGGGATGCTGCGAGCGTTTTCCGGGCGGTCGAGCGGGGCGGTGTTTGTGTTTACCTTGCCGGTGGTGAGGCAAGGGCAATGAGACCTGGGCGCCTGCATCATCGGAATGCCGCCCAGGCCTGGCACCGTACACAGTAATCACGTGAGACCGGCTTTAGCCGGGAGGAGGCCGGTACAGTCACTGAACAAGGACCGTCAGAAATACCGCCTTCCCGGTTAAAGCCGGTTCTACGTCGCACTTCAGCTTGCGGGCAAGAATGGAATCTTCCATGTGAGATCGCACTCCTGCAGGGGGGATTCATCTTCCCCGCAGGATTCGAGCCTGGTCTGGGCGGCATCCGACGATAACGGCGGTGCGATCATCAGATTCCTGGCTGATTCAACCCCGAGCAAACTCCAGCAAATCCTTGTTCAACTCATCCTTGTGCGTGAAGTACACCGCATGCGGTGCGCCGGGATAAACCTTGAGTTGCGCGCCCGGGATCAACGCGGCAGCCGCTTTGCCGGTGACGTCGAAATTGACCACTGCATCACCGTCGCCATGGATGACCAGCGTCGGCACATCAAACTTCGCCAGATCCGGACGGAAGTCAGTTTCCGAGAATGCCCCGACGCAGTCCAGAGTGCCTTTGATGCCGGCTTGCAGCGCCATGCCCTGCGTCCAGTCCAGCATGGGCTTGCCTACCGAAGAACCCGGTTGATCACTGCCCGTGAAGATCGGCCCAAAAGCATCCAGGAACGCTGCACGGTCATTCAGTACGCCCGAGCGGATACCGTCGAAAATAGACGGGTCCATGCCTTCCGGGTGATCTTCGCGACGAATCATCAATGGCGTGACCGCGCTCACCAGTACTGCTTTGGAGACGCGCTCGCTGCCATGACGGCCGATGTAACGCGCAACCTCGCCACCGCCCATTGAAAAGCCCACCAGCGTCACGTCGGTGAGATTCAGCGAAGTGATCAGCGCCTGCAGATCGTCAGCGAAGGTGTCGTAGTCATAACCTGTCCATGGCTGGCTGGAACGGCCGAATCCACGACGGTCATGGGCGATGACCCGAAAGCCGTTTTCGGCCAGGAAGTTCATCTGGTATTCCCACATGTCGGCAGTCAACGGCCAACCGTGACACAGAACGATGGGCTGGCCGCTGCCCCAATCCTTGTAGTAAATCTGGGTGCCGTCAGTTGTGGTAATCGTAGGCATGATCTTCTCCGGGGGGAATAGACAAGGGTTTAAAGCTGAGCCCTCACGTTAGGCCTCGATGGCGTTCAAGTCTTTGGCATCGTCTGAAGCGTTCTTAACCTGCCTGTGAGCCTGAGGGGGCGGTGGCGCTGATTAACCTTCGCTTCAGAACGTTTAATGTTTTGCAAAGGACTTTAAGGCCCGCCATCACCAGACTCGATCCCTGCCATACACCTCTGAGCAGGAGAGTCTGTAATGAACGCGTTCAGCCCGTTATCCATCCGTCATATCGATCAAGCGGCCGTCAGCCAGGTTCCATCTTTCGACACCTTGTCGTCCGCTGTAGAAGAACTGATGAAGTCTGCATCGGTTGACGCCTCCCGCGAAGCGAGTCTGAAACTGCTGGAAAGCACTGTTACAACGCCGGGCATTGATCCGTTGGCCTACCGATTGATTTGCTCGCTGCTGCCAGCCCTGCGTGACCGTCAGGCTGATCATGACGACTCTGTCGAGCGTGCGATGCTGGTGCTTTGTTCGCATTTGTCTACGCGCTTCGAAACACCCAAGGCCGCGCCGCAACCTTGCGAGAAGGTCGCCCTGTCGCCCTGGCAGGAGCGCCGCGCCAAGGAAATGATGTCCAGCCATATGGATCGCGGCCTGTCCATTGCTCAGATCGCTACCGAGTGTTCGTTGTCACGCAGCCACTTTTCCCGGGCATTCAAGAAAAATACCGGTTTTTCTCCACGGGACTGGTTCCTGCAAGTCCGCCTCGACAAGGCAAAGGCATTGCTGACCGAGACCAGTATTTCCATTTCTCGTATCAGCCTTGACTGTGGTTTCGCCGATCAGTCTCATTTCACTCGTGTGTTTACCCGGGTCACAGGCCTGACGCCTTTCAACTGGAGACGCTCCCTGTCTACGCAAGGCCGTCAGGCGGGTTGATCAGTTGAGGAGGTCCAACGGGTATTCGATAACCAGATAGAGCCGGTCGATATCGTCCCCGGCCTGCGCCGTATTGGCTCGATGAGAGACATGGGAAATATTCAGCGACAGGTCTTTGGCCGGTCCCGACTGCACGGTGTACTTGAGGTCAATGTCGCGTTCCCAGTGTCGCCCGCCCTTGCCCTGAATGGGCTGGTAGCGCCCGCGATCTTCGTCGAACGGATTGTAGGCCCCGCCTTGAGCGGCCTTAGTACCATCGATTTTGTCACCGGTGACGTAGCGGGTCATGAACTTGAGCCCCGGTACCCCCAGCGTCGCGAAATCCAGGTCGTATCGTGCTTGCCACGATTGTTCATGGGCGCCATTGAAGTCTGCGTACTTGATTGAGTTCGCCAGATAAATGGAGTCGCCTCCCACGAAATCGAAAGGGCTGTCGCCGTCGATTTTCTGCCACGCAAACGTCAGTGCCTGGCTGCCAAAGCGGTATTTCGCCGACAGGCTGAGAGCGGTGTTATTGATCGATCCGGCATCTGCGTTGCCAGTGTCCAGGGTCCGGTAAACGTTGCTGTCCAGCAGTAATGAGCTGTCGGCTGAAAGCGCTTGATTCAGGTGCAGGTTGCCGTAGTACTGCTGCCAGGTATCAGACAATTGCGACGCGTAGATCGAGCCGCCCAATGGGCCGTCACCTGAAAACTCGATCCCGGCCAGACTGATGCTGTTATGGCGCGTGGTTGCGCCGTAACCGTCGAAGTCGTCTTGGGTACTTGAGGCGTTCTGATTCTTGAAAGCCGTGAAGTGTCCAGCGACCATTCGCAGCCCTTCAACTTCTTCGCTGTCGAGGAAAAAGCCGGTGGCGTATTCCGGTTGCAAGCGCTTGTCTGCGGTGTCGAATACCGGTGTTTCAACCTCCATCTCGCCAAACTTCAGCGTCGTTTTCGAATAGCGCAGCTTGAGGGCTGCGCCGCCGCTGGAGTAGTCGTGTTCAGCACGACCATCGCTGTCCAGCGGCAGCAGACCGGCACCTGCATGTCCGCGTCCACCGTCCAGTTTCAGTCCATAAAAAGCGTGAGCATCGATACCGACGCCGACGTCTCCCTGAGTAAAACCTGATTTCAGATTGGCGATAAAACCCTGCGCCCATTCCTGGCGATAGCTTTGCCCGTTATGGCCGGTGCGGTAGTCGTTGTGCAGAAAGAAATTGCGCGAGAGCAGGTTCAGGGTCGTATCTTCTACGAACCCATGTTCTTCAGCGCTGACCGTCAGCGCTCTGGTGGAGCCGAGGATTGCCAGCGCGGCAACCAGTGTGAAACGAACGTGCATGAGCCTGCCCTTTATCGATGAGGTGCACAGGCTGGCAGGTTAGGGTAGGGAGGAATTGATTGGGTGTGCGCAAATGTTTTCATGGGATGAACAACATGCAAACTACTGGATTGAAATGTATTTTCTGTAGGGGCTGCCGAAGGCTGCGATGCATTTCTCCTGACACACCGCGATCGCAGCCTTCGGCAGCTCCTACAGACACCAATGTTTGCTGCGCGACAGCGCGGTGTCAGGGATGCGGTGTGATGTTCTGCGGGAATTGCGACTGCAGACAACATAAAGCACAAAACTACAAGGCAGGATGTCGGCAACCGTGCTTACCTGCCATCAGGTAAGCCTTGGCTATTTTCATCCCTCAGATCCGGACCTTTCCCATGAATCGCAATGACCTGCGCCGAGTCGATCTCAATCTGTTGGTGATTTTTGAAGCATTGATGTTTGAGCGCAATCTGACTCGGGTCGCGGAAAAGTTGTTCATGGGGCAGCCCGCCGTCAGTGCTGCGTTGTCTCGTCTGCGCGATCTGTTTGACGACCCGCTGCTGTTGCGTAGCGGGCGCGGTATGGAGCCGACGGCGCGAGCGCTGGACATCCTCAAGGAAATCCAGCCTGCGCTGGATACGATTTCCGGTGCGGTCAGCCGCGCCAAGGATTTCGATCCTTCAACCAGTTGTGACGTATTCCGTATCGGCTTGTCCGACGACGCCGAGTTCGGTCTGCTGCCACCCTTGCTGCATCAGTTGCGGGAAGAAGCACCTGGCATCATCCTGGTGGTTCGTCGTGCCAACTACCTGTTGATGCCCGCATTGCTCGCCTCGGGAGAGATATCGGTGGGCGTCAGCTACACCACGGATTTGCCTGCCAATGCCAAGCGCAAGAAGTTGCGCGACATCGACTGCAAGGTGCTGCGCGGCGACTCCCGGCCTGGTGCGCTGACGCTCGACGAGTATTGCGAACGGCCTCACGCAATGGTGTCGTTCTCCGGAGACCTGTCCGGCAACATCGATCTGGATCTGGCCAAAGTCGGGCGCACCCGCAAAGTGGTGCTGGGCGTGCCGCAGTTTAACGGCTTGCGTGCCTTGCTGGCTGGGACCGAACTGATCGCTACTGTGCCGGATTACGCTGCCTGTGCACTGGTGGAAGGCTGCGCGTTGCGTGCAGACGATCCGCCATTCCCGATCGTCCCGGCCGAGTTGTCGATGGTCTGGAGCGGGGTGCACGACAATGATCCCGCCGAACGCTGGTTGCGCTCACGCATCAGCCAGCACATGTCCAAGACCCCTGACGTGAGTTGAGGAGCGGTCTATGTGAGAGCAGAGCTTGCTCGCGACGAGGCTGGACGCGATCTAACGTGAATCGCGTCCAGCCTCGTCGCGAGCAAGCTCTGCTCCCACATGGGGGGGGCGCTATCTCGAACACCCTTGGCCGTGTTTTGCGCACGGCTGATCCAATAAAGCACAAGCATTCAATTATCATTTGGCTTTGACGCGGCACTATCGAATCCAGAGTTGGCCAGTACATGCAGCCCCGCTGTCTTGGCCACTTTCCAAATTCGTGGGTGCGTGATGATTGATTCGACATTAGAAAACTTTTCCCTTGAAAACCGGGCCACCGACCTCGGTTTGCTGTTTCTCAGGATCAGCGCTGCTGCCTTTCTCCTGACCGTGCATGGTCTGCCCAAGCTGCTCGATTTCAACAACCAGCTGACGCTTATCGAAGACCCGTTCCACATGGGAGCGCAGTTGACCCTGATTCTCGCGATTTTTGCCGAGGTTCTGTGCCCGCTGCTCATCGCGGCGGGGATCTTCGTGCGTCTTGCCTGCCTGCCCATTCTGTTTTTGTTGCTGGTTGCGCTGATCGTGGTCCACCCGGAGTGGACGCTGGAGCAGGGGCAGTTCGGCTGGTTGCTACTGATCATTTTTACTTCTGTGTTTATCGCCGGGCCTGGACGGCTCGCGGTTAACGCACGTTTCAAAGGAGTGGTTCGTTATGCCTGATTCAAACTCTCTGGCCGAGGAAGCGGTCGTGGTCGGCCAGCCAGCATTCAATGAGGTTGTGACGCTGGTGATCAAGCACCGCATTCGCGCGGGGATGGAAGCTGACTACGAAGCGTGGTTGCGCCGCATTGTCGGGATCGCATCCGGATACCCAGGCCATTTGGGCGTCGACGTCATTCGCAGCAAGTCAGGTGGCCTGCACTTGTTTACCTGTGTACTACGCTTCCATTCGACCGATGCGATGCAGCGCTGGCTGGATTCTGAAGAACGCAGCCAGTTGGTCAAGGAAGCCCATCCAATGCTCGCCGATGGCGACCAGACCGAAGTCAATCCGCACAACGAATTCTGGTTTACGCCGGCGTCCGAGGCGTCTGCGCCCCAGCCTCCACGCTGGAAGCAGGCATGTGTGACGTTCCTGGTGATCTGTCCGCTGACCCTGCTGATTCCGCTGATCTGGGGTCCGGTTTTCGCCCTGAGTCCGTTGCTTGCCAACTACGTTGTAAGCACCGCACTGGTCACCGTGACCATCGTTCTGTTGGTCTGCTATCTGATGATGCCCGCCGCAACCCGTTTGTTCGCACCGTGGCTGAACGCCGGGCAAAAACAACCTCCTGTGGAGTGATGCCATGAGCAACGATAATGACCCCGATCAGGAACGCCGCCGCTTTCTGGCCAAAGGCACGTTGCTCAGTGCCGCTGCGGCAATCCTTCCGTCTTTTCCCTTCGCTGGCTATGCCGGTGCCTCTCAAAAATCTGTCGAAGGAACTGCAATGAACGTCGAACTGATTCTCTACAACGGTCAACTGCATACTGTCGATCGTGAAAAACCCAAGGCTAGCGCTGTCGCCATCAGCGGTGGTCGTTTCGTGGCTGTTGGCACTGACGCTGAAGTCATGGCGCTGCGTGGCAGTGCAACCCAGGTCATCGACCTGCAAAAACGCACGGTGATCCCGGGCCTTAATGACTCCCACCTGCACTTGATTCGTGGCGGTCTGAACTACAACCTTGAGCTGCGTTGGGAGGGTGTGCCTTCGTTGGCCGACGCGCTGCGCATGCTCAAGGATCAGGCCGACCGCACGCCGACCCCGCAGTGGGTGCGCGTGGTGGGTGGCTGGAACGAATTCCAGTTTGCTGAAAAACGCATGCCGACGCTGGAAGAGCTCAACCAGGCCGCACCGGATACCCCGGTATTCGTTCTGCACTTGTACGACCGCGCCTTGCTCAACCGTGCCGCGCTACGCGTCGCAGGGTACACCCGCAATACGCCGAACCCGCCGGGTGGCGAAATTGTTCGTGACTCTAATGGCGATCCGACCGGCATGCTGGTGGCCAAGCCTAACGCGATGATCCTTTACTCGACGCTGGCCAAAGGGCCGAAGTTGCCACTGGAGTATCAGGTCAACTCGACGCGTCAGTTCATGCGTGAGCTGAACCGACTGGGTGTAACCAGCGCCATCGATGCCGGCGGTGGTTTCCAGAATTACCCGGATGACTACGCAGTAATTGAACAGTTGGCTCGCGAGAAGCACCTTACCGTGCGCATCGCTTACAACCTGTTTACTCAGAAGCCGAAAGAAGAACTGGCGGACTTCAAGAACTGGACCAGCTCGGTCAAGTTGCATCAGGGCGACGATTTCCTGCGCCATAACGGCGCCGGGGAAATGCTGGCCTTCTCGGCGGCGGACTTCGAAGACTTCCTCGAGCCGCGCCCAGATTTGCCACCCGGCATGGAGCAAGATCTGGAGCCTGTGGTGCGCCATCTGGTCGAAAACCGCTGGCCCTTCCGCCTGCACGCCACCTATGACGAATCCATCTCGCGCATGCTGGATGTGTTCGAGAAGGTCAACCGCGAGATCCCGTTCAACAATCTGCCGTGGTTCTTCGACCACTGCGAAACCATCACGCCGAAAAATATCGAGCGGGTTCGTGCATTGAATGGCGGTATCGCGATTCAGGACCGGATGGCTTTCCAGGGCGAATACTTCGTCGAGCGTTACGGCTCAAAGGCGGCCGAACACACGCCGCCGATCAAACGCATGCTGGCTGAGGGCGTTCCGGTCGGTGCCGGTACCGACGCCACACGAGTCTCCAGCTACAACCCGTGGACTTCCCTGTACTGGATGGTCAGCGGTCGCACGGTTGGCGGGCTTGAGCTGTATCCAGAAGGCCTGTCGCGTGACACCGCGCTGGAATTGTTCACTCACGGCAGCGCCTGGTTCTCTTCCGAGCAAGGCAAGAAGGGCATGATCAAAGTAGGCCAACTGGCTGACCTGGTCGCGCTCTCGGCGGATTACTTCAGCGTTGAAGAAGAGTCGATCAAGTGGATCGAGTCAGTGCTGACCGTGGTGGACGGCAAGGTGGTGTACGGCAGCGGCGACTTCGAAAAACTCGCGCCGCCTCAGGTCCCGGTCCTGCCGGACTGGTCGCCGGTGGTCAAGGTGCCAGGTCACTGGCGTCCCAATTCGCCGCTGGTGGCGCAAGTTCACCAATGCAGCGGCCCTTGTGTCGTGCATTCCCACAGCCACGAGCGCGCTCGCATGTCCAGCGTACCGGTCAGCGACTTCCAGGGTTTCTGGGGCGCGTTTGGCTGTTCATGTTTCGCATTCTGATCATCTGCCACTACGGCGATGACGTTACTCTGAAAACCTGAAGGAGTTACCCCCATGAGTACTGCTACCCCTTGGAAACGCTTGAACAAAGACGACGCGGTTGTTTTGCTGGTCGATCACCAGACTGGCCTGATCTCGCTGGTGCAGGATTTCCAGCCTAACGAGTTCAAGAACAACGTGCTGGCCCTGGCTGATCTGGCCAAGTTCTTCAAGCTGCCGACCATTCTGACCACCAGCTTTGAAAACGGTCCGAACGGTCCTATGGTTCCAGAGTTGAAAGAGCTGTTCCCGGACGCGCCGTACATTCCGCGCCCAGGCCAGATCAACGCCTGGGATAACGAAGACTTCGTCAAGGCGGTAAAAGCCACCGGCCGCAAGCAACTGATCATCGCCGGTGTTGTGACCGACGTATGCGTGGCATTCCCTACGCTGTCGGCGCTGGCTGAAGGTTTTGAAGTGTTTGTCGTGACTGACGCGTCGGGCACTTTCAACGAAACCGTGCAACAGGCTGCCTGGGCGCGCATGACGGCTGCCGGTGCACAACTGGTGAACTGGTTCTCCGTAGCGTGCGAGCTGCAGGTTGACTGGCGTAACGATATGGAAGGCCTGGCGAACCTGCTGTCGCCACGCATTCCTAACTACCGCAACCTGATGAACAGCTACACGGCACTGACTGCCAAGTAAGTTCGGCGGGTCAAAAAGGCGCCCCACCTCGGTGGGGCGCCTTTTTTTTGTGCAGTAAATGCGGTCTCCACAGTTCACAGCGTGAGACCGGCTTCAGCCGGGAAGGAGGCATTACTGACGATAAAGATGTAGGGACTGTTCGGACCTCTTCGGCTAAAGCCAGTTGTGGGAGCAGAGCTTGCTCGCGATAAGGCTGGACGCGATTCTTGTTAGATCGCATGTGCCTTATCGCGAGCAAGCTCGGCTCCCACAGGGATTTGAGCCGATGGACGTAGGACCGGCCTCAGCCGGGAGGGCGGTGTTTGTGACGATGCAGGTTTGTCGGCTGTACTGGCCTCTTCGCGAATGAAATCGCTCCTACCGGATTTGCGCTGACTTATAAGCACAGCGGAACAATCCCTCTCAATGCTCCCTGGCGTCTGATGAACGCATTGATCATTGAGGCTGCCCCATGAATTTTCGACATTACACGCTGGGTCGCCGGGGTTCTTTCTGGGTGGCTGCAGCGGTGGTCATGCACACGTTGTGGACCAGTGCCGCGCCTGCCATGACTTACCCGCTGTATGCCCGGGAATGGTCGCTGACACCGACCGTCACGACGCTGATCTTCGCAGTGTTCCCTATCGCTGTGGTGGCGACACTGATTGTGCTCGGTGATCTGTCTGATTACATCGGACGGCGGGCCGCGATGCTGCTGGGGTTAGGGTCATCATTGCTGGGCGTGTTGCTATTCGCTGTGGCTCCCGACGTGACCTGGCTACTGATCGGGCGGGCGTTCATGGGGATCGGCATCGGGCTGTCTGCCGGGCCTTCAGCCGCCGCAGTGGTGGAGTTCAGTGCGCCGGGGCAGGCTAAACAGGCCGGTTCGATTACCACCGCAGCGCAGGCATTGGGGCTGGCCGCTGCGTTGATCCTCAGTGGCGCGTTGATTCAGTACGCGCCGCTGCCGACCCGCTCGAGTTTCCTGCTGTTAGTGCTGGTGTTGATTGCGACGCTGTTCGGTACCTGGTTCCTGCCCCGGCATACACGCGCAGAAAGCAGGCAGGCCTGGAAACCGCGCTTGCCGAGCATCCATAAACCGCTGCGCAGGGTGTTTCTGGTGGCAGTCACCGCGGTGCTCAGTGGTTATTCGCTGGGGGCGACCATGCTCTCTCTGGGGTCGCAGATTGCCCACGACCTGATCGGGTCCAGCAATGCATTGGTCAACGGCGCAGCCATTTCGGTGTTTGCGATTGTCACTGGTGCGACCGGCATTGTCGCGCGGCGCTTGTCTGCCCATGTCGCGATCATCATTGGCGGTGCATTCGCCTGCATGGGCATGCTGTTGCTGATCCTCGCAACTTCTGACCATGCACTGGCGGTCTTCCTGTTATCGAGCGCCAGCAGTGGTGTTGGCTACAGCCTGCTGTTCATGGGCGGTCTGAATCTGATCAACGCCCATGCACCGGCTCATCATCGGGCAGGCACGTTGTCTGCGTTGTTTCTGGTGGCGTATCTGATGCAGGGCGTGGTGGCGATGTCGCTGGGCAGGGCTGCGACGCGCTGGGGCCTGGATCTGGCGATTGATGTAGGCTGTGCAGCACTCGCATTGTTGAGCCTGTTTGCGATTTTGCTGGTGGTCCTGGTGCGCAGGCCCGCCATCGCCAGCAGTGCCCAGCCATTGACGCCTTGAGATTACAGTGTGCTGCGCCTATCTACTGACAAGGAATACCCCTATGAAGCTGGTTCGTTATGGTTTGCCGGGTGCTGAAAAGCCGGGTCTGATCGACTCCAACGGTGATATTCGTGACCTCTCTGCTCACCTCGATGATATCGACGGCGCTGCACTTTCCAGCGAAAGCCTGTCGCGGTTGAGCGCTGTCGATAGCGCGTCCTTGCCGTTGGTTGCTGCCGATGTGCGGGTTGGCCCACCCGTCAGTAAAGGCGGGCGGGTGATCTGCATCGGGCTCAATTACACCGACCACGCCGCTGAAACCAATTTGCCGATCCCTGCAGAGCCGGTGATGTTCCTCAAGGCGTGCCATCCCTCCGGTGCCAACGACGATATTCGCTTGCCGATCGGCTCGGTGAAGGCCGACTGGGAAGTCGAACTGGGGATCGTCATCGGTACTCAGGGCCTGTACATCGACAAAGCTGACGCCTTGAAGCACATCGCCGGTTATTGCGTGGTGAATGACTTTTCAGAGCGCAGTTACCAGATGGAACGGGGCGGGCAGTGGACCAAAGGCAAGAGCTTCCCCGGCTTTGCGCCTGTTGGCCCTTGGCTGGTGACCGCGGATGAAGTGGCTGATTCCGGCAAGCTGGCGTTGTGGCTGGACGTTAACGGCACACGCCATCAGGATGGCAACACGGCTAACCAGATTTTCGATGTGGCGACTGTCGTGAGTTATGTGTCGCAGTTCATCGAACTGGAACCCGGCGACCTGATCTGCACCGGTACCCCCGCCGGAGTTGGGTTGGGCCATAAACCTGAGCCGCTGTTTCTCAAACCCGGGGATGTGGTGACACTGGGTGTTGAAGGGCTTGGGCAGCAGCGGCAGGTGATCAAGGCGTTTTGACGTGGGCTGAAATGCGATTACCTGTAGACGCAGGCGCGCCGGCCGCCGGTTTTACGGATTGCGCAAAACCTGTGAGCGCGGTGCTTGCCCGCGATGATCTGCAAACCCTATCGCGGGCAAGCACCGCTCCCAAAAACGCATTCCAATCTGATAAATGTGAAGCTGATAAAAAGCCGATTACCTCTTGGCAATCAACGCCGCAACAAAATCAGCCACCAAAGCCACCGCAATAGCCGATGCGGCGATCACAAAGAGCATGACGTGGTGGCCGTCGTTGGCGTTGAAAATCACTGAATACCCATAACCGCCCAGCGCCTGAAACGTCGCAAAGGACACTGTCGCACGGCTCCAGGCCACTTGCTGCTGGTCGTGGCGAGGTACCAGCTCGTGGATCCGGCCCAGCGCCAGTGGCACGATGCCGGGCGGGAACGAGCCAATGATCACAGCCAACAGCGCGAGCAGGGCAAAACTGCTGGTGCTGCACAACAGCGCGACAGCCACTGCCTGTACTGCCAAGACCACACGAATTGAAGTGCGCGCGCCCAGACGGTCCGCCAGAAAGCCATAGACCACGGGCCCCAGAATAGCCCCGACGCCGTACATGACCCAGATCACTGCACCGGCATGTGCAGTAAGACCAAGCCCCCGCGTCACGTAATCCACCAGAAATACCATGGCTGGCACCAGACCGATGGCCATCAGCGCGTATTGGCCGAACAACAGGTAGATCCCTGGATCCATGCGGCTGTGCTGCGATTGATGGGGCTCCGGGCTTGAGGCCGACGCTGCTGCGGTAGCACTTGCCGATGGCCAGCCGAACCAACTGATTGCGGTCAGTGCGAGGGAAACCAGGCCCAGGCCAATCCAGGCATCGCGCAAGCCCAAGGACAAGAGGAACGGTACCAGCGTGCCGGAACCGGCGATGCCCAGGCCGACACCGATAAAGATTGCGCCGCTGGCCAACCCTCGGCGAGCGACGGGCACGTGAGGAATCACCGTTGCGGCCACCACCACCACCATGATTGCGCCGCCGGCGATACCGGACAACAAGCGCCAGCTGAAAAACCAGGCGAGGGACAGCGGGTAAGCGCACGCAAAGAACGACGCGGTGGCAATCAGCATCATCAGTCGCAGCGAATGCCCGTTGGACAGTCGAGCAGCAATAGGGCGGCCCGTCAGCGCGCCGATCAGATAACCGATCAGGTTGGCTGCGCTCAGATAAATCACATCCGACGCAGAGAACCACTGGGCGTGAATTAACGAAGGAATCAACGGCGTATAGGCGAATCGCGCCAGGCCAATGCTGACCAGGCTGGCGCTAAGGCCCGCGAGGATATGCAGCCAGACGCTATTGCCCCGGGGTGCAAGGGTGTCAGTGGTGGTGTGCATGGTGGAATGTCCTTTCCCATGAATTCTGGAAATCAAAGTGAGCACTGCGAAGTGCTTGGCTGAATCCATAGTAACGGCGATGATTGATGCAATCTTGCAGTTAATTCTCTTGTGTAAGATGCATAAATGCATCATTGAGGTGGTTCTTGAACTGGGACGACACGCGAATTTTTCTGGCTGTGTGCAGGAAGTCCACGTTGCGCGGCGCGGCGCGCGTGCTGAATGTGGATCAGGCCACTGTCGGGCGCAGAATTGCGGCGCTGGAGAAAGCCCTGGGCACCACAGTGTTTTTACGGACCTCGGAAGGCTATGTGCTCACCGTCGCGGGGGAGGCGGTGTTTCGCTCGGCGGAAAAAATGGAGCGTTCGGCACTGGAGCTTCAGCGTCAGGTTCAGGGGCTTGATGATCGACTGAAAGGAGAGGTACGCATCACTTCTACCGACTCGCTGGCCATCGACTTTCTGATTCCCGCTATCGCCAACCTGCATCTGCAGCACCCTGACGTGAAAGTCCGGCTTGATGCTTCGATTCAAATGCTCAGCCTGTCCAGACGCGAAGCCGACATTGCGATCAGAAACGTCAAGCCGGAAAACCCTGACCTGATTGCCCGCTGTATTGCCCGCTGGCCAGTAGGGCTGTTCGCTTCGGAGCAATATGCGCAGCGTCGGGGTTCGCCCGAACAAGGTGCTGCCTTTGCCGGGCACGACCTGATCATGTTTCAGCCCTATCTGGAAAGTGGCCGTGAACCGACTATCGTTTCTGAGCCGGTTACCCATGGGCGTCTGGTTGCAACGGTGAATACCGGCTTGATGATGAGACGTTCAATCGCTGCCGGGATCGGCATCGGCGAAATTCCGGTGTGCCTGGGTGAGCGCGACGGGCTGACCCGGTTGTGGCCTGACCGGCAACGGCAAGAGACTTATGATGTCTGGCTGGTGACTCATGAGGATCTAAGACACACCGCGCGGGTCAGGGCGGTGATTGATCAGATTGTCGACGTATTTGGCGAGGTGGGATGAGGCTCAGGCATAGCCATCGCCCCCGAATGGATGTTTTTGACGCCATAAAACCCCCATTTCGATTGGTTTCTTCGAGCAAATCGGCGTCTATACAGCTTGACGAAAAACAATAAGCAATGTGCCAGTAGCAGTCGCTTGCATTTCAAGGTGAATGGTAGAGAATCGCCGCATAGCGAGCCTCGCCCCCTTTTTTCATATTTATATCGCATGCCTGAGTGATCAGGTTTGCCGGCATCAGCCAGGAGTTCAAACAACATGGCAGCAGTGCAACAGCAGACCGTTGAAGCGATCAAGAAGTCCCAGTCAGAGCTGACAGCCGCATGGGTTGCAGCGCTGGAAGCAATCGGTGCCACTCGCAATATCAAGGACGATGACCTGAAACAACAGATGGCAGATTTCTTCCACCTGGTTGTTTCTGTGGCAGAGAAGGGGCGTCATCAATCACTGTCAGGCAGTGACTGGGATGAAATTCGCCAGTTCCTCGAAAAGCTTTCTCAAAGCCGCGCCCTGCTTGGTCAGGACTCACAGCAGACCGCCAGCTTTATTTTTTCCTTCAAAGGGCCTTTGTTTGCTTTGCTGCAGCGCGAATATCAGGCTGATCCGGCGACTTATGCCGAACAGTTGCTGGAGCTGTCCGAGTTGCTTGACGCGCTGGCCATGCACACTATCCGCACATTCCAGAAGTCGCGTGAGAGCGTGATCAAGCGTCAGCAAGAAGAGTTGCTGGAGCTGTCGACTCCGGTCGTCAAACTCTGGGACGGCGTACTGGCTTTGCCAATGATCGGCACCCTGGATTCGCAGCGTACTCAGGTGGTCATGGAGTCTTTGTTGCAGCGCATCGTCGATACCGGTTCGGAAATCGCGATCATCGACATCACCGGGGTGCCAACCGTTGACACGCTGGTCGCCCAGCATCTGCTGAAAACCGTAACCGCTATCCGTTTGATGGGCGCCGACTGCATCATCAGTGGCGTTCGTCCGCAAATCGCACAGACCATTGTGCATCTGGGGCTGGACCTGCAGGGCGTCGTGACCAAGGCTAACCTCGCCGATGCGCTGGCTCTGTCGCTGAAGCGCCTGGGGCTGACCGTCACCAAGGCGGTATAAGTCCATGGAACGTATTCCTATTCTGCAGATGGGTGCTTATCTGCTCGTCACTATTCAGGTCGACATGCACGATCAGCTTGCGCTGACCCTGCAGGACGACCTGTCCGAGCGCATCAGCAAAACCTCTGCACGGGGTGTCTTGATCGATATCTCCGCGCTGGACATCGTCGATTCTTTCGTCGGGCGCATGATCGGCACCATTTCCGGCTTGTCGCGGATCATGGATGCCGAGACCGTACTGGTGGGTATGCAACCTGCTGTGGCGATCACGCTGGTCGAACTGGGCATGACCTTACCGGGTGTGAGCACCGCGTTGAACGTGGAGCGCGGGATGAAACTGCTACAAGAGCGAGTACACGCGCAATGACCGTGCGTAGCAGCGGCACGCAACCTGTGCTGATCGAACAGGATGTCGTACTTGCGCGCCAGACCGCGCGCAAGCTGGCTCAGGAATGCGGCATGCGCTTGATCGATCTGACCAAGATGGTCACCGCCGTCAGTGAGTTGGCCCGTAACACCATGGTCTACGGTGGCGGCGGCGACATGGACTGGCAGATTATCGAAGATGGCCTGCGCACCGGTTTGCGGATTACCTTCCGCGACGAAGGCCCGGGCATCCCTGATCTGAAACTGGCAATGACTGATGGCTGGACTTCCGGCAACGGCATGGGGCTTGGTTTGACGGGCGCAAAACGTCTGGTGGAAGAGTTTGAACTGGACACCGCGCCCGGTGCCGGTACCCGAATAACGATTACCCGATGGACTTGAATCTGCGCAGCACCCTGACGCAGGTTTTGTTGATCGAAGACAGCAGCCAGGTAGGGCACGCCAGACGAACCGCTCAGCAATTGGCGCAAGCACTTGCGTTCGATGAGGTGGATGCCGGACGCGTCGCGTTGGTGGCCACGGAACTGGCCAGTAACATCCTCAAACATGCAGGTCGTGGTGAGTTACACCTGCGGGTGTTCGATTCGCCTGCGCTGTCGGGTCTCGAAATTATTGCCGTGGACCGCGGCCCGGGTTTTGACCTGCATGACTGTCTGCGCGACGGTTTCTCGACCGGTGGCACGCAAGGTATCGGCCTGGGCGCAATGGAGCGCCAGGCTGACGTCTTTGATGTTCATGCCGATGCCCGTGGCGCAGTGGTTCTGACCCGGTTTTATCCCCGCAAAGACAAGGTCCGGGATCTGCGCGTCGGTATCAGCCAGCATTCGCTGCATGATGATCCGGCCTGCGGTGATGTCTGGTCGCTGGCGATAGACGGGCCGCGGATCAGCGTGTTGGTCATTGATGGTCTGGGTCATGGCGAGGACGCGGAAATCGCCGCCCGTGCGGGCGAGGTGGAGTTTCAGCGGCGGCCTTTCGATTCGGCCGAGCAGATTTTTGACGATATGCACCACGCCATGAAGGGCACGCGTGGCGGTGCGGCAGCAGTCGTTCAATTCGACGCTGGCAGCGGTGGGCTGCGTTCTGTGGGGATCGGCAATATCGGCGCAACCCTGATTGACGATGATAAAACCCGTGGGCTGGTATCGCATCCGGGGATCGTCGGGCTGCAGTTCAGAAAGGCGCAGGCGTTCGAGCATTTGCAGGCGACAGGACAGTTGCTGGTGATGTTCAGCGACGGCCTGCAATCTCGTTGGAACCTGCGTGATTATCCGGGTCTGATCTATCGTCATCCTGCGATTATCGCTGCTGTGCTGCACCGCGATTATTGCCGCGGTCGCGATGACGTCACCGTTTTGGCCATTACCCTGGAGGCGTTCAATGCCTGATTCGACTGTTACCGATCAGTCCCTTGAGCTGCAGCAACTGCGCGCGGAGGCGGAGGCCTTGCGTGCCGAGCTTGAAGAAACCAATCAGGGTGTGCTGGCACTGTACGCCGAGTTGGACAATCAGGCTGATGAACTGCGTCAGGCCTCTGATTTGAAGAGCCGCTTCCTTTCGTACATGAGTCATGAGTTCCGTACCCCCTTGGGCTCGATCCTGAGTATTACCAGTTTGCTCAAGGACGAAATCGACGGGCCGCTGAGTGAAGAGCAGCACAAACAAGTCGGATTCGTCAGTGGTGCGGCGCGCGAGCTGAGCGATATGGTCGATGACTTGCTGGACCTGGCCAAGATTGAAGCCGGGCGCATCTCTATCTCCCCAGCCTGGTTTGACATGTTCGACTTGTTCTCGGCGTTGCGCGGGATGTTCCGACCTATTGTAAATGCCTCTTCCGTTGACCTCATTTTCGAAGAACCGGTGGGCTTGCCGCGCCTGTACACCGACGACAAAAAGCTTGCGCAGATCCTGCGCAACTTCATTTCCAACTCCCTCAAGTTTACTCAGCGTGGCGAGGTGCGGGTGTCCGCCCGCCTGGAAAGCGAGAACGAAATACGCTTCGCGGTAAGTGATACCGGTGTAGGCATCCCTCAGGAAATGCATGGCGCGCTTTTCGAAGACTTCTCCCAGATCGATTCGCCTTTGCAGAAACGGCTTCGTGGTACGGGCCTGGGCTTGTCGCTGTGCAAACGTTTCGCAGAGTTGCTTGGCGGGCGGGTAGGGCTTGAGAGCGAGCCGGGCCTGGGGTCGACATTCTTCGTCATCATTCCGCTGGCCATTGCTGCAGGGCACCCCGATGAAGCGTGAGCTGCGGTTACTGATCGTCGATGACAACGCGGCCACACGTTACGCGTTGCGTCGGCGCATGGAGCGCCACGACTTTATCGTCTCGGAGGCCGGCACGGGTACCGAAGGGCTGGAGCAGATCGCTGCGCAGGTGCCCGATGCGCTGATTCTTGATGTAAACCTGCCGGATATGAGTGGCTTCGACATCGTTCGTTTGTTGCGTGCGGAGCCGCGTACCGCGTTGCTGCCGGTAGTGCATGTGTCTGCTGCGTCCATTCAGACCGCGGACATTGTTACCGGGCTAGAGGCGGGCGCTGATGCCTATCTGGTGCACCCGGTAGACCCGGATGTGCTGTTGGCTACATTGCGCACCTTGCTGCGGGTAAGAGACACCGAATACGCCTTGCGCGAAAGTGAGGCGCGTTTCCGGGAAATCTTCGTCAACATCTCTGCGCCCATTGCCGTTATGGACGCGCAGCTCAAGGTTCATGAGTGCAACCACGCCTTCGCACTGCTGATTCAGCAAAGCGTCGCTCAGCAAACAATGCTCGGCTCCCTGGCTGACGGCCAGGATGAGATTATTCAGGAACTGCGCGCCGGCTTGCTGGCGGGCGAACGCTGGCAAGGCACACTGCGCATGCTGGTCAGAGGCGAACTGCGTGAGACCGAGTGGCAGATATCGCCTTATCGCACGCCGCAGTTGAGCCTGGTGTTCATCGAGGACGTGACAGAGCACCGGCAGCGTGAGCAGTCACACCTCAAGCAACTCGACAACGTCAACACCCGGCTTGCCCACGAGGTGGCCGAACGGGCGCGCACTGAGGCGCAGTTGCTTCAGGCGCAAAAAATGGATGCGATTGGCAAGCTGACCGGCGGCATCGCCCACGACTTCAACAATTTGCTGACCGGAATCATTACCGGGATCGAGTTGATCAAGAAGCGTACTCAGGAAAACCGTCCCGAGAAAATCATGCGCTACGCCGAAGCAGCGCTGGCTTCGGCCTCAAGCGCTGCTGCGTTGACCCACCGCCTGCTGGCGTTTGCCCGTCAGCAACCGCTGGACGCCCGGCCGATCGATATCAACCAACACATTCGATCACTGGAAGACTTGCTGCGGCGCACCATCGGCAAACGCATCGCGCTGACGCTGGACCTTACTTCTCAGTCGGCCATCGCGCTGGTGGATTCCAGCCAGCTGGAAAGTGCTTTGCTGAACCTGGTCATCAATGCCCGCGACGCATTGCCTAAGGGCGGCACGATCCGTGTGACCACTTTCGCTGCACATTCCAAGGGTGACGCCAGGCTGGCGGACGGTCCGTACCTCGCGCTATCCGTTAAAGACGACGGGGTTGGTATCGAACACAGCGTCATCGATAAAGTATTCGACCCATTCTTCACCACCAAACCTATTGGTGAAGGCACGGGGCTGGGGCTCTCGACGATTTACGGGTTTGCCCGGCAGTCGCGGGGCGATGTAGTGATCCGTAGCGTTGCAGGTCATGGAACGGAAGTCACCCTGATGCTGCCTGCCGGAATCGACTCTGTGCCGGTCGAGCTGCCACCCGCTGCCGCGCCACGAGAGGGCGCGGGGCAACACATCCTCATCGTGGAAGACACTGCTTCGGTGCGAATGTTCGTCAACGAGTTATTGATCGATACAGGTTACCGCTGCACCCAGGCATCGGACGTTGCTACGGCGCTCTCGATACTGGAAAACGATCCATCGATAGACCTGCTGCTCACAGATGTCGGTTTGCCACATATGAACGGCCGCGAGTTGGCAGATCGGGCCAGAGCCTGGCGACCTTGCCTGCCGGTGTTGTTCATGACCGGGTACGCAGAGAATGCCGTGAACCGGCAGAGCTTTCTGGGGCAGGGCATGGACATGATCATCAAACCCTTCAAGCTAGGTGCATTGCTCGAGAAAGTCGACTTGATGCTTGAGACAAATCCCCGCGAAGCCTGACAGACCGCCACGTTTCGGTGACCGGTCGGTCAGAATCAGAAATATGTAGTGCTCCAAAATAATCACTACATAACCATTGACGCATGCCGTTTCGACTTGCATTATGCAGTTGTCTCCCTGATCGGGAGTACTGGAAAGGGTGTTCTTGACATGCACGACGAGCCGTCGTGATGTTCCCGGATGTGTGCTGCCCACAAGGCAGATTGATGAAGCTGACCTGGCATGAGCGTTATTTGACGTGAAGGTGCTGGCGATACGTCCTCATGAGGCTTGTGGTTGACTGCTGTCAGAGTCGCTGTTGGTCTCGGATATTCGCTAACTCTCTTCTCGTTGTGACGCTGCCTTGTAGCAGCTTTTCATCAAGGCTACATACATCTAGTCAAGGGCCGATCTGCAGGTGTATGAACGGACGTCGTGTTTCGTTTATCTGCAGCGACATGAACCCATTGGCCGATTTGATGATGTGTTTGAGCTGACTAATTAATCAGATGACGAGCGGTCAAGGAGTTACACATGAACTTGAATAACCAACCAACGATTGATGAACTTTCCGAGCTGTTTGCTGCGCGTAAAGACAGCCTCGATAACCATATATTGTGGGTGTGTGAAGAAGGCGAGGTGCGCATTGACCCTCTTGCGTCAGGCGTGCCTGAAGAAGAGTTTGTTAATCGCCACCCGAACATGCGCGCCCGGTTGTCGATGTACCGTCGTGGTCACGGCTGGGTGGGCAAGAAGGCTGCGGCCGACAAGCAGTTCATGAGCGATGTCCTGCAAACGCTGCGCGATGCGTGGGGGCAGGCTGATCGTCAGCCAGGCGTTCGGGTTGCAGAAGGCTCGTATTGATGTGAACTCGCGGCCATTTTCAGTGGGAGCGAATTCATTCGCGAAGACGGCCGGGACAACGATAGATATGCAGTGACTATACGGTCCGTTTCGCGAATGAGTTAGCTCCCACTGAAGGGCAGGTGTATCCACTAGTGGTTATTCTATTTTAAGAGCACTCATAAGAAGTGCGAACCGGTAAGTTGTTTTAATGTGCCCTCCGAGCATGCTCAGAGGGCATTTTGTTTTGGATGAATGCGGCACTGGAACAGTAAGTTTTCCGCCAGAATGCGTCCGTGCAACCGCTAGCCTCTATTACCGCCAAGTAGGCGGGTTGTGTTCGATAGGTTAGGCTTGGCCGCTTCCCGGTGTGGGTTAGCGTCGGGCGGTATCTGATCTTCATCGTTCATAACAAGGCGTGTGTATGGATTTGCGGCAACTGGAAGCGTTCGCGGCGGTCATGTCGGCTGGCAGTGTTACAGCAGCAGGCAAAATGCTCGGTCGTTCACAACCCTCGGTGACCCGGGTCATTCAGGAGCTTGAGCAGGAGCTCGGTTTTGCGCTTTTCGAGCGCAGCGGACCCAAGGTCACGCCTACCCAGAAGGCTTTCATGATGTACGCCGAGGTAGAAAGTGCCCTGTTGGGCATACGCAATATCCGCCAGCGTGCCCAGCATATTGCTCAGGACGAGAACCGTCAGATCAAGCTGGTGGCAATTCCGGCGCTGGCTGCGGGCTTGCTTCCGCTGGCCTTGTCCCGGTTGCCACAGGCGCTGCAGCCGCAGCATATCCAGTTGCACAGCATGTCTCCGGAAAATGTAGTCCAGGCGGTACTTTCCAAGACCATGGATCTGGGGGCGGTGAGCTTGCCGCTTGAGCATCGTGGTCTGGACATCCACTGGATCGGAGAGTCGCCGTGTGTGGCTGTTCTGCCAGCTGATTCGGAGTTGGCTCATTACGATGTGCTGCCTATGGATGTTCTGGCTGCGCATCCATTGATCACCATGTCTAATCCGTTTCGTTTCCGGCGTCGCATCGACAAGGCGTTTCAGGACGCGGGCGGCAAGACGCCACATATGCTCGACACGAATACTTCCCTGGTTGCGATGCAGATGGCCCGCGTCGGGTTGGGGGTTGCACTGGTGGATCCGTTCACGGCGTTGGGTGTGCCTGTCAGCGGTGTAGTGGTGCGGCCGATCGAGTGCAATATTCCGTTTTTCTTTGGTTTGATATCTGCTTTTGCCAGTCCGCTTTCTGATGTGTCGGTGGCGCTGGTGGATGAACTCGCCAGGTCGGCTCAGGCGCTGTTGCCGAGTATGGTGATGCACGAGGCTGGGGAGCATGATGCTTTGCTGCAGAGCATCTATGCGGGGTAGGGCTTTAGTCTGATGAATTGGCGTACGTGTCCATTACCGAAGCAACGGACAGGTTCACCCGCGCAGCCCTCACAGAAACAGCTCTTTACAACTGCACACCCATTACCGCACTGAACTTCGACAGAACCCTGTCGGTCAGCTTTACATGCTGACCTAGAGGGCTCGAATCCATGCATATCTCACTGGAACACCAAGTCGCATTGGTTACAGGGGCCAGCTCCGGCCTCGGCGCAGGGGCTGCAAAAGCATTGGCAGCGGCGGGGGCTGCAGTCGTCATCAACTACAACTCCCAGGCCGAACCTGCCGAAAAACTGGCCGAGCAAATCATCGCCTCAGGCGGCAGGGCGGTCGCGATCGGGGCCGACGTGTCCAAGGAAGAAGAAGTCGAGCACCTGTTCGTCAAGACACTCGAACACTTTGGTCATCTGGACATTCTTGTGGCCAATTCAGGGCTGCAAAAAGATGCCTCTATCGTCGACATGAGCCTCGCCGACTGGAACAAGGTCATCGACGTCAACCTGACCGGACAATTCCTTTGTGCACGTTCCGCGCTGCGTCAGTTCATTCGCCAAGGTATGCGTCCTGACATCTCACGGGCCATGGGCAAGATCATTCACATGAGCTCCGTGCACCAATTGATCCCTTGGGCGGGACATGCCAATTACGCCGCGTCCAAAGGGGGTATCGACCTGCTGATGCGCAGCATTGCTCAGGAAATGGGCGAGCAGCGCATCCGCGTCAACAGCATTGCGCCGGGCGCGATTCGTACGGCAATCAACGAAGAGGCCATGGCGGGCGACAAAGAGGCTGAACTCTTGAAACTGATCCCTTACGGTCGGGTCGGCGATGCCGAGGATGTGGCCAATGCAGTGGTATGGCTGGCCTCGGACTTGTCCGATTATGTACACGGCACCACGCTGTTTATTGACGGCGGCATGAGCCTCTATCCGGAGTTTCGAGACAATGGCTGATTTCCCGGAAGAACCGCAAAACTCTATCGAGAACCACGGCATCATCGGTGACATGCGCAGCGCAGCACTGGTGGCGGATACCGGGAGCATTGATTTCTGCTGCTGGCCCGACTTCGACAGCCCGTCAATCTTCAGTGCGCTGCTGGACACCAACAAGGCTGGCATCTTCAAGCTCGCGCCGGACTTGCCCAACGCCCGGCGTCAGCAGCTTTATCTGCCCGATACCAACGTCCTGCAAACCCGCTGGATCGATGAAGACGCAGTGGTCGAAATCACTGATCTGATGCCGGTTGGCGACAGCGAGGATGATTTGCCGCGGATAGTGCGCCGCGTGCAGGTGCGTTATGGCAGTGCGACGATACGCATGCAGTGCCGGGTGCGACTGGATTACAGCCGGGCAGACACCACCGTCAGGCTGGGCGGCGACGATGTGTGCTTTGAGGCGAATGGTCAACCGGGCATGCGCCTCTCGGCGAATGTGCCGTTGCAGGTGAATGAGCAGGCCGCGACTGCCGAATTCGTCCTGAAAAAAGGTGAGTTCGTGGAGTTCATTCTTGGCGGTATCGATGATCCGCAGGTCAACGCCGGGCAATGCCAGCAATATTTTGTCGACACCCTGGCGTTCTGGAAGCGCTGGAGCAAACAGTCGGAATACCGCGGTCGCTGGCAGGAGATGGTCAACCGTTCGGCGCTTGCCCTCAAGTTGCTGACCTCACGCAAGCACGGTGGGATTGTCGCGGCGGCGACCTTCGGCCTGCCGGAAACGCCCGGCGGGGAGCGCAACTGGGATTACCGTTACAGCTGGATCCGCGATGCCTCGTTCACGATTTATGCGTTCATGCGCCTGGGGTATACCGAAGAGGCCAACAGCTTCATGCGCTGGGTGCGTGGACGTCTCGGCGACTGTTGCGAAGACTCCAGTCAACTCGGGATCCTCTACAGCCTCGATGGCCGTGAAGAACTGCCCGAAGAGCACCTCGATCACTTTACGGGTTATGGCGGCGCGTTGCCGGTGCGTATCGGCAACGAGGCGTACAAACAGGTCCAGCTGGATATTTACGGCGAGTTGATGGACGCCGTGTACCTTGCCAACAAATACGGCGAGGCGATTTCCTATGAGGGCTGGCAGCACGCAACCCGGCAAGTGGATTACGTCTGCGAGCATTGGCGCGACAAGGATGTCGGCATCTGGGAAATGCGTGGTGATGACAAGCACTTTCTGCATTCCCGGCTGATGTGCTGGGTAGCGCTGGACCGTGCATTGCGTCTTGCTTTCAAGCGTTCGTTGCCTGCGCCATTCGACCGCTGGGACAAGGAGCGCCAGGCCATCCACGACGACATCTGGAAGAACTTCTGGAATGAAGATCTGGGGCATTTTGTGCAGCACAAAGGCAGTCGCAACCTCGATGCCTCAATGCTGCTGATGCCTCTGGTGCGTTTTGTCGGTGCCAGTGATCCGCGCTGGCTGGCGACGCTGGACGCCATCGAGGCCACACTGGTTCGTGATGGCATGGTCTATCGCTATCGTAACGATGATGATCATCACGACGGTCTGGCCGGTGAAGAGGGGGCGTTTACCGCCTGTTCGTTCTGGTACGTCGAATGCCTTGCGCGTGCGGGACGGGTCGAGCAAGCCCATCTGGAGTTCGAGCAACTGTTGCGCTATGCCAATCCTCTGGGGCTTTACGCTGAAGAGTTCGACAGCTACGGACACCATCTGGGCAACACGCCTCAGGCGCTGAGTCATCTGGCATTGATCAGCGCGGCGAGCTTTCTGGACCGTAAGCTCGATGGCGAGAAAACGTTATGGCAGCCTTGACGGGGTGATGTAGATGCGGTTTTTGTAGAAGCCGAGCTTGGTCTGGGACTCTATGAAATACCGCATTATTGTTCATCGCGAGCAAGCGCTCCTCCTATCAAACAACATGCAAACTACTGGATTGAAATGCATGTTCTGTAGGAGCTGCCGAAGGCTGCGAAGCATTTTTCCTGACACACCGTGATCGCAGCCTTCGGCAGCTCCTACAGGTCCCGTGTTTGCCGCGGACACCAGGGTGACTGTCATCGGGGCAAGCCCAGCCTCCATAGGTAAGGCGCATTCCAATTCAGTAGTTATGTGCTCACCGACTCTGCAACGCATACCCCACCACGGCATTCTCCAGCACGAAGCGTTCGCTAATCATTGTGCAGTAGCTGGTGCGTGTCAGAAACGCGCCGGGACCGGTGAGGAACACCTTGATGTCATTCACTTCCTCGCACATTTCCAGCGTCCGGCCCGGTAATGCACCGCTGGCCTGAGCCGAGCGCAGAGCGCCCATCGGGGTCCAGTCGGCGATGATCAGCGAGCCTGGCGGTGCGGTCTTTTCATAGACACGCACAAACTGTTCGGCCGAGCGATCAGGCAGATACGGAGCCATAAAGTAGTGAATGTCGTCGCGAAACGGCAACGACTCACTGTGTACCGGCAAACGAATAACACCCGCCGCGTACAGCGAGTAAACCAGCAGAATTGCAACCGGCGAGCTGAGCACCGACAGGTTGAGCACCGACTGGCCGCTACGACTGGGTGGCAGCAATCGACCTAGGCTGATGACGCCCAGGATGCACAGCAGTGCCACTCCAGGCAGAAAAAACGTGAAGCGGTCGGTGACGTTGTAAGACACGGCAAACACAAAATTCAGCGCCGCGGCACACCACAGCAGGCGCAAGCGATTGTCCCTAGGAAACAGAACCAGCCCGAGCACCTGCGGACCGATCAGTGAGAGTAGCAAAATGAAAACCGAATTCTTTTCATGCCACATGTCATCGAAGCGCAGCAGGCTGCCTTCCCAGTTGGGCGTCTCGGCCTGTAGCGATGAGCCGGTCAGGTAGCGGTGGGCGATGTCGATGAGGCTCATGCCGGATTGCAGGTCATGGGCAATCGCCGGGAAGGCCACCGAAAACCCCAGAGCGAAGCCCGGAATGGTCAGCACTGTGCGCAGTTTGTGCTGATACAACAGTTGCAGGTAAAGCGGCAGCAGGACAACGAATGTCAACTGGTGAATCGCAGCGCCCAGCCCTGTTAGCAGGCCGATGACCAGTAGTTTGCCGACCTCACCGAAGCGTGGCTTCTGATCCAGATGGATCTGATACGCCAGCAGCACGAACAGTGAATTCAGGATGTAGACCTCGGCCTTGGTCGACACCCAGAACACCCCGTGAGCGAGGATCGTTGCAGCCGCTGCAAGCAATGCCTGGCGCTGACTCGTACCGACATTCATCGCCAGCGAATAGATGATCCACGCCAGCGGCAACAGCAAGATGGAGTTGAGCAAACTCAGCACCTGAGGGC
Source organism: Pseudomonas viridiflava (assembly GCF_900602065.1). Classification (GTDB taxonomy): domain Bacteria; phylum Pseudomonadota; class Gammaproteobacteria; order Pseudomonadales; family Pseudomonadaceae; genus Aquipseudomonas. Next base: position 99,443 of record NZ_UWFN01000043.1, read on the forward strand.
CGAACAGGTCAAAGACCAGGGTGTTGATGAATTGATACAACGGGTGATCCAGCGGGCCGAGGGATCGGCTGAAGTAATGCCCTTGGGACGCCTCGGCGAGAAATACGCCGTTGTCCATCCATTGAATCGGGCCACTGGAAGCAATGAAGCTGGTAACGATTGCGGCACAGAGCAAAAGCAAGGCAACTGCATTTGACGAATGACGGTGACTTCCCTGGACCATCGCGTGACTCCTGTACGGTGAATTAATCCGTTGCTGATTGTTCAATCACGGTTCGATCCTGCGCGTCGCCGCCCTTGAGTTGCATTAGCATCACCGCGCCAATCGCCACGGCAAACCACAGGGTCGCGAGGCGGATCAGCACCGTGGCGGCAATCGCATCGGCGCTGGACATGCCTTTCCATACCAGCAGGCCGACCATCACCGCTTCGGCACCTCCCAGCCCACCCGGCATGAAGCTGATTGCCCCGGCCAGCATCGCCAACGCATAGACAAACACGGCAAAGGTCAGCTCGATGTCGGCCCCCATCCAGTTCAGGATCCAGTGGAACGCCAAGGCTTCAGCGCTCCAGGCGACAACGCTGAGCGAGGTCACGCCCAGTAACAGACTCAGGCGATGACAGCGCTGGGCTGCCAGCAAAACCTCAAGCAGATGACGACCCAGGCTCAACAGTTTTCCGCCCCCGGCCGGGATTGCCGCTGCGATGCGTTCCAGCAGACGCCGTTGCGAAAGCACCAGCAAGCCGATGCACACCAGCGCCACACCGACCACGATCATCGGGCGTGACGCCGGGTACAGCGACAGGCCGAACAGGGTCAGCAGGACCACGGCAAACAGGTCTGACAGACGCTCGCTGAAAAACGCCGCGAAGCTCTGCGGATACGGCACGCCCCAGCGCTTGAGCAACACGCCCCTCAAGGCTTCACCGGCCTTGCCTGGTGTGGTGGTGAGGGCAAAACCCGCCAGATAGATTTTCAGACTGGGCTGCCATGGCACAGGATGACCGAGTACGTTCAGGTACGTCTGCCAGCGCAAGAAACGCAGCCCGTAATTGGCCGCCGACATCGCCAGTGCGATAGCGATGCCGAGCAATCCGACTTCACCCACCGCCTTGCTGACGGCTTCCCAGCCGCCCCACAGGGAAAAGCCCAGATAACCCAGCGCAGAACACACGACCGAAAGCACCACGGCACGATACCGCCAGCCCGACAGCAACAGCGTTTCGTTCATAGGTTCAGCCTCTTGAACACTGGCTGTGGAATGGAGCGGATGATCAGCATGATCAACGCCCAGAAGCCGGGGGTATAGAGAGTTGGCGCCTTGCGAGCGATGCCGGCGACGATCCGTTCAGCCACTTGCTGAGGCTGTGCCAACAACGCTGCCGGGAGTGCCAGACCCTGAGTCATCGGCGTATCAACGAAACCGGGCTTGATCGTCAGGACATGCACGCCGACTTTGAAAAGCCGTGCCTGCAAGCCTTCGCTGAACGTCGAAACGGCAGCCTTGGCTGAGCCATACAGATAATTGGACGGCCTGCCGCGATCGCCCGCGACTGAAGAAATAACGGCCAGGCTGCCACATCGCTGGGTTTCGAACTGATTGGCCAACAGGGTCAACAAGGCGATGACCGAAGTGCCGTTGTTGGCAAATTCCTGCAGGGCGACGCTCACGTTCTGCTCGCAGACCTTCTGATCGGGCAGGGTGCCATGGGCAATCAGTGCAACATCGATCTGCCCGAGTGCCAGCAGGCAGCTCTCCAACATGGCCGGGTGGGAGGCAATGTCCGTGGCGTCCATTTCGTGCAGGGTAACGGCTTTGGCGCCACGGCCCTTGAGATCGGCCGCTGTCTGTTCAAGCTTGTCGGCATTTCGCGCGACCAGGAAAAAGTCGCTGCCTTCACTGGCCCACAATCGAGCACAGGCAGTGGCAATGGCCGAGGTCGCGCCGATGATTAACACTCGTTTCATAAGGTGCCTCGTTTCATAAAATCACTCGTTGCCAGAAGCGGGACATCAGGGAGGGATCGCGCAGTGCTTCGAGGCGTTCCCAGGCGGGATACGCCTGACGGAAGTCGCTGCCGCTCATGTGCGCGTCTTTGGCCGGGTACAGACGACCGCCCGCGGCCCGGACAATCGCATCCAGACGTGGGAACAAGACGTGTCTTAAATCGCTGCTGTTGGGGAAGTCCAGCGCCAGCGAGGTGCCGGGTAGGGGAAACGACAGCAGGCCGGGCGAGGCGATATCGCCGCAACGCTTGAGCACGGCCAGGAATGAACCCTGCCCGGACGCAGCGATGACCCCAAGCAGCTCAGCCATCGCCTCTTCGGCGTTCGCATCGGAAATCACGCACTGGTATTGCTGAAACCCTTGGCGGCCGTAGATGCGGTTCCAGTGCAGGATGCGATCCAGCGGATAGAAGAAGGGCGCGTAGGCGCTGCGCCGGGCTGTGCGCCTGCCCGGATGGGCGCGCCAGTACAGCGAATTGAACGCGCGCAACGACAGGTTGTTGATCAGCGACACGGGTGGAGTGACCGGCATTTTCAGGCGGCTGCTGCGCTCGACCTCAAGGGAACCATAACGGGCATGGTCACCGACGATGAACACACCGCGCCCGGTGTCGGCACCTTTGGCCAGGCAATCGACCCAGGCGACGCTGTACTCGTGTTGATGGTCGAGTTCGGCGGACAGGCTGAAAAACTCGGCAAGATTGGCGAAGCGCACCACGGTACTGTCGATCTGGCTGGAGCGTACCGGCATCAGTTGCAGGTCGGCCCAATTGATAACGCCGGTCAGGCCCAGGCCGCCAATACTGGCGCTGAACAGTCTGGTGTTTTCCATCGGCGAACAGATTCGCGCCGTTTCGCCGTGACGCAGCAGGCCAAAACGCAAAACGTGATTACCGAACGTGCCTCGCAGGTGATGGTTTTTGCCATGCACGTCATTGGCAATGGCACCGCCAACGGTGGCGAACTGGGTACCTGGCGTCACCGGTAAAAACCAGCCGCGGGGGATCGCCGCCGCCAGAATTTCCGCGAGGGTCACGCCGGCTTCCACACGGATGGTTCCGGTGCTCCAGTCAGCCCGGATAAAGCGGTCCAGCGCTCGCATGTGCAGCACCTGATCACTGGTGGCCAGACAACTGTCGCCATAGCTGCGGCCGTTACCGTAGGGCAGGCTGGTCTGATGCTGGTCGATGACGTTGTGCAGGTGATCAGTCAGGCCGTCTATCCATGGACAGGTATGTCCGTGTTGCGCGGTGCGGGGGTATCTGCCCCAGGAATACAAGGGTTCAGTCATGCTGCAATCCAGAAAACCAGAACGAAGAGGGCACCGATCACCTGGCTCATGCGGTCGCGTATCGCGAACACCACCGGGTCATCGTTCATCAGGCCGCGATGGGTGAGCATCCACACACGGGTGATCCAGAACAGCAGGAGCGGGCAGGCCAGCCAGATCACATGAGGATGGCCGTACATCGCCACGGTCGAGCCTTCGTGGATGTACAACGCCAGAACCATCACCGCCAGGTGTCCGGATGAGGCGCCGAGCGCTGCGATCATGTCCAGGTCGCCGGGGTAGTAACCGCGACCACGAGCCTTGTCCATGAGGTCCTTGGCCCGGGCCTCACGCAGTTCGGCGTAGCGTTTGACCAGCGCCAGACTGAGGAACATGAACATCGAGAAAGCCAGAATCCAGAAGGTCAGGGGCAAACTGAATGCGGCCGCACCTGCCAGAATCCGGGCGGTGTAGAGCATCGCCAGGACGATCACGTCCAGCACCATCTGGCGTTTCAGGCTCAAGGAGTACGCGAGGGTCAACCCGTAATAGGCCGCCAGCACGGCAGAGAATTGCCAGGGCAGCAGCAACGCGGCCCCCCCGAATGCTGCGATCAATAACAGCGGCACGACCATTAGCCCGGCCTTGATCGATAGCTTGCCGCTGGCGAAGGGGCGCTTGCGTTTGGTCTGATGATGGCGGTCGTCAGCAAGGTCCAGCAGGTCGTTCAGTACGTAGACGCTGGAAGCGCACAAGCCAAAGAACAGAAAGGCCAATACGCCGTTGAGCAGCAGGTCTGCTCTGCCAAATTGATGTGCGGCGAGCAACGGGACGAAGATCAGTGCGTTCTTCATCCACTGGTGCATGCGTAACGCTTTGCGCCAGTCACGCAGGCTGGAGGTATTGGAGTGAATGACGTTTTTTACGTTGCCCTGGGCCTTGGCTTTTTTCTCCACCCCGGACAGCGGGTTGACGACTATCGCCTCGCGGGCCGCATCCCAGATGGGCAGGTCATCCATCGAGTTGCCAAGGTAATCGAAGCCGTTCTGTCCGTAATGCCCCACCAGCAGGTCACGCTTCTTGTGGGCAGACAGGTTACGGTCTGCATTGGACGCTACCACCAGATCGAAGAGCTGCAAGTGTTCGGCGATGCGCTTGGCCAGGCTGTCGTGACTGGCGGTGGCCAGTACGATCATCCGTCCGTTGGCCCGCTCGGCCTCAATCAGCTCGATCACTTGCGGGTCATACGGCAGCACCGTCACGTCAATCTGGGTATTGAGCGCCAGCCCTTCTTTAAGGGCGGCTTTGCCTTTCAATAACCATCCGAACAGTTTGAATATCTGCAGCGGATGACTTCGAATGAATGTCATCGCTGTTTCCATCAATAAGTCGGATCGCAGTAACGTGCCGTCGAGATCGACAACTAACGGGGTGAAAGTTTGGGGAGTAGTGTGTTGAACTCTTCCCTGAATTCTGGCCATGTCTGTGCACTCCTGCCGGGGTTGAGCGCACTATGAAACGGAATATTCATTTCGCCACCTCAATAAAATTAAACAGCTCCGGTTATATCGTCATGGCGCTGGCGTCAGAAACTTTCCCGGGCCTGCAAGCCTTGATAAACAAGGTGGGTGTTTCATTAAACTTACAACTGAGCCGATATTTCCAATTGGAACGGATGGCTCAATCCTGATGCCTGTTTACCGTTTTTACAGGGCCTGGCCCAGGTCTCTATTTCCATGACACCGCGTTGCTCGCGGAAAACAATGGATCTGTAGGAGCTGCCGAAGGCTGCGATCGCGGTGTATCAGGTCGTGCGCTTCGCAGCCTTCGGCAGCTCCGACAGAAGATGCATTTCAGCTTGAGCGCTTGCATTGTTCGACGGGGACGGCGGAGCCACTGTCTATTCGATAAGGCTGCGAGTCATAATGACCGCGTTTTTTCAGCCGATGGAACGCAATCATGATGAGCAATCCGCTATTGAGCGCCCTCGTTCCGCTAGTGGCCGACCTGAGCCGCGAGCTGCCTGATGAGGAGCGTTATCGGCGATTGCTCCACGCATTGCGGCAGTTGCTGCCTTGCGATGCGGTGGCCCTGCTCAAACTTGAAGGGGAGGTGCTGGTACCGCTGGCCGTAGAGGGGCTGAGCGTGGACACCCTTGGACGTCGCTTTCGGATCGATGAACATCCCCGGCTGAAAATACTTCTGGAAAACCCTGCACCCACGCGTTTCTCGATGGACTGCGATTTGCCAGATCCTTATGACGGTCTGGTCGACGGCCATCAGGGGCATCTGGAGGTTCATGATTGTCTGGGGTGTCCGCTTTATTTTCAGGACAAGCCCTGGGGCTTGATTACCCTGGATTCGCTGGACCCGTCGAGCTTCAATCAGGTTGATCTGGATAATCTTGAGGCGTTTGCCGGACTGGCCGCCGCAACTGTGATGGCCAGTGAACGCATCAACCAGCTGGCACGGGGTTTCGAAGATCAACGCCAGTTGGCCGAAGTCTACAAGCGTGCTGCTGGCGGTCGCGGGCCGCGAGAGTTGATTGGGCAGAGCCCGGCTCACAAACGAATGATTCAGGAGATTCAGTTAGTCGGTAACAGCGCGCTATCGGTACTCATCACGGGAGAAACCGGGGTCGGTAAAGAACTGGTGGCCGAAGCCATTCACCTGAGTTCACCCCGCGCCCACAAGCCACTGATCAGCCTCAACTGTGCGGCACTCCCGGAAATGCTGGTGGAAAGTGAGCTGTTTGGCCACGTCAAAGGGGCTTTCTCAGGGGCAGTCAATGGGCGCTCCGGAAAATTTGAACTGGCCGACGGCGGAACCATTTTCCTTGATGAGGTGGGTGAGCTGCCTTTGCCGGTGCAGTCCAAGCTGCTGCGTGTCTTGCAAAGCGGTCAATTGCAACGTGTCGGTTCTGATCAGGAGCACCAGGTGGACGTACGGATCATTGCCGCCACCAATCGCGACCTTGCCGAAGAGGTTCGGTCCGGTCGCTTCCGTGCTGACCTGTACCACCGGCTGAGCGTTTATCCGCTGCTGGTTCCGCCGCTGCGCGAACGCGGCCGTGACGTATTACTGCTGGCGGGCTATTTCCTGGAAGAAAACCGTGCGCGCATGGGCCTGCGTAGCTTGCGCCTCAACAGTGAGGCGCAGAAATTATTGCTGGGGCACACGTGGCCAGGGAATGTTCGCGAGCTGGAACATCTGATCAGTCGCGCTGTGCTCAAGTCTCTGTCGTTGAGCGCCGAGCGCCCGCGTATTCTGACTGTCGAAGCGCAAGCACTAGGCCTGGAAGAAGAGACTGTTAGTGTGAGCACAAAACTACAAGAAAGACTGCACTTGCCTGCGGATTCAAATACGCAACCCGGGGTTTTATTGAAGACAGCCGTGGATGCCTATCAACAGCAGTTAATTGAGCAGGCATTACTTCGCCATCATGGTAAGTGGGCAGAAGTGGCGAGGGAGCTGGGCGTTGATCGCGCAAACTTGAGTCGGCTTGCCAAGCGCCTGGGTATTCGATAAGCATCTTTTTTTCGTTAAATCAAGCGTATGAGGATATAAGGCAGCGTGCCACAGGGCGAAAGATTGCTTGGTCGCGATTTGTGAAAAAAGAGTGAATTTTTTGCAAAGCCGGGAGGTCATCTACTGCACTAAGCAAACCAAAAGGAGGCGCTGCCTGGATGTCACAGTACAAACACTACAGAATCGATTATTTGTTAAACGGCGCGTTCAAGTCTTTCTACATCAGTGCAGAGCACATGGATAATTCCGAAGCATGGCATCATGCCAGTGTGGATGCAGGTATCGCCCGTATTCCAAAATATCGAACGGAAAAAGTCCCCCGCGTTTCCAAGCCTTACGCGGAACACTTCGGTATAACCAACGTAGAGTGGCTGCAAAGTTGAAGACATTGGCCGGCGGTGCCCCTGGGTCCGCCGGCCTGTTGCGCCTGCAACGGGGGCAACGTGCCGCGATCAGTCGCGGGTTTTTACTCGCTGAAAATCACCTTTTTCTGGCAGCAACTCGGTTCCGGGTTCAAAGCCCGCATCTGGATCGTCTTCGTCGATCGCTGGGTCAGGTAATATTTCGGGACGCTGCACTTCCGTAATCGCGACTTCGGGGTTTTCCGGGCGGGAACCGGCCATGGCATGCCTCCTCTTTGTTAGTTGGCCAGGCATATTTCTATTGAAGCAGCCTGGCACGATGTGTTCGGGTGAGGCGATGATCGGACTTGCAACGGCGCAGTTATATATCAGCGGTGCGCAATATTCTCCAGCGCCAGATTACGGGTTCGTGGCCCGAACCTACCGATCGTAATGATCACGATCAACATGCTGCTGACAATAAATGCCAGGACGCCCGGAGTACCGAAGTGATCAAGGAAGAAGCCGATCAACAGGCTGCTGAACACCGTCGACAAGCGACTGAATGAATAGCAGAACCCCACTGCGCGGGCGCGGATATTGGTTGGGAACAACTCGCCCTGATAGGAGTGGTAGCTGAAGCTGAGCCATGCATTGCAGAAGGTGATCATTACGCCGCAGAACACCAGACCTGTTGCCGAAGACTGGAAAGCGAAGAGGGTGCCGAAGATCATCGAGCCCAGCGCTGATCCGACGATCTGCCATTTGTTCTCGAAGCGGTTGGCAAACTTCACGAACAATAAAGGGCCCAGTGGGTAGGCGAGGGTGATGATAAACGCGTAACCCAGGCTATGGGTGACGCTGACACCCTGGCCGGACAGCAATGCTGGAAGCCAGTTGCCAAAGCCGAAAAAGCCGATCGCCTGGAACACATGGAACACGATCAGCATCAATGCCCGGCGGCGGTAAGGCGGTTGCCAGATATCAGCGAAACGCCCTTTGCCCGATACCGCGACAACTTCCGGTTCGGGGGCGTCCAGTGGTTTGCCATGATCGCGCTGACAGCGTGCTTCGATGTCATCCATGATGCGTTCGGCTTCCTCGTAACGCCCATGTTGAGCGAGCCAGCGCGGCGATTCGGGCAGGCGTGAACGCAGCCACCAGATGAACAGCGCGAACACTGCGCTGGCCAATACCACCCAGCGCCAGCCGGAAATACCGAAGGGTGCTTGTGGCACCAGCCACCATGACATCAGCGCAACGGCGGGCACCGACAGGAACTGAATAAAGAAGGCAAAAGCGAAAGCCGAGCTGCGCATGCGCTTGGGCACCAACTCCGCCAGATAAGCATCAATGGTCACCAGTTCTATGCCCAGACCGATCCCCACCAGAAAACGCATGCAGATAATGCCCAGCGCATCAGTCTGAATGCCCATCAATACTGTGGCGATCGTGTACCAGATCAACGCGAAGGTGAAAATCGCTCTTCGGCCGAACCGGTCGGCAATCGGGCTGAGCAGGCTGGCACCCAGAAAAAGGCCGAGAAAGGTCGCCGAGGCAAAGGCAGCCTGATCGGAAAAACCGAACACGCCCTGGGCACCTGTCGCAAAGATGCCATCGCGCAGCAGGCCGGGGCTGATGTACGCGGTTTGGAACAGATCATAAAGCTCGAAAAAACCACCGATAGAGAGCAGGGCTACCAGTTTCCAGACTGTGGCAACGGCGGGCAGGCGATCAATTCGCGCAGAAATATGAGCAGCGCGGACCGGATCGGATCCGTCGACGGCGATCTCGTCCGCCGGACTGCTGGCGGTAGAAGGGGTGGACATACGCAGGCTTCCATTATTTTTTGATGGCATATGGTAGCGCTTTTACAATTGGTAATAATTGTTAAGCTTAAATGTTGTTAGCCTTTTTTGGTTTTTTATTGCTTGAAAATTGTCTTTGTTAGCGTTACCTGCTGAATAAACCGAGTCTTTCGCATATCCCTGTAGGACCTGCCGAAGGCTGCGATTCGGTTCCTCTGCTGCACCGCGACCGCAGCCTTCGGCAGCTCCTACAGGAAATGTGGAAGACGTGGGACCGATTGGAGGGTTGCTATTCGACTGTATCAAGATGTGTATTGAGTCTTTAAGATTGGCCTTCCGCTCAGCTGCTCATCTGGTTCCTGTGAAGTTCAAATTACCCACCACTGCCACTGCTCCGTTTTGCCCCTCGGCTGTTACCGACAGCGTTGCCATTCCGGCCAATGCCTCGCTGGCGCGCAAGATGTTGTTGTTCGTCGGCCCGGGCTTGCTGGTTTCCATTGGGTATATGGATCCCGGTAACTGGGCCACCGCCATCGAAGCTGGCTCGCGCTTTGGCTATGCGCTGCTGTTCGTCGTGGTGCTCGCCAGTTTGTCCGGTATGGTCCTGCAAAACCTGTGTTCACGTCTGGGAATCGCCACCGGGCGCGACCTGGCGCAATTGTCTGCATCGCGTTACAGCCCCGGTGTCGCCAAAGGACAGTGGCTGCTGGCGGAATTGTCGATTCTCGCCACCGATCTGGCTGAGGTGCTGGGCGCGGCCCTGGCATTTCATCTGCTGTTGGGCGTTTCCATTACGACCGGCGTGGTGCTGACAGCATTCGACACGTTGATCGTGCTGGCCTTGCAAGGCGCCAACTTTCGCCGTCTCGAAGCAATCGTGCTGGGGTTGATCGCCACGATTGGCGCCTGCTTCACGGTGGAACTGATATTGATAAAACCGTTCTGGCCGGACGTTGCGGCGGGCCTGAAGCCCAGTTGGGACGTACTGAGCAGTCAGGAGCCGCTGTACCTCGCCATTGGCATTCTCGGTGCGACGGTGATGCCGCATAACCTGTATCTGCACTCGTCGGTGGTGCAGACCCGGGTCAATGGCAGTGATCTCGCCAGTAAAGCCAGTGCGATCAAGTTTGCTCGTCTGGACACCATCGCCTCGTTGAGCCTGGCACTGTTGATCAACGCCGCGATCCTGATCCTCGCCGCAGCCGCATTCCACAAGAGCGGGCATACCGATGTGGTGGAAATTCAGGACGCCTACCACCTGCTTGATCCGTTGGTGGGCGGAGCGGTCGCCAGCGTCTTGTTCGGCATCGCATTGCTGGCGGCTGGGCAGAGTTCGACGTTCACCGGGACCATCGCCGGGCAAGTCGTGCTTGAAGGCTTTTTGCAGGCGAAAATTCCCTGCTGGCAGCGACGCTTGATCACTCGGGCACTGGCCTTGATTCCAGCGTTGATCGGCGTGATCTGGTTGGGCGACGGTGCGGTGGGCAAGATGCTGGTCCTCAGCCAGGTGGTGCTCAGCCTGCAGTTACCGTTTGCCTTATGGCCCTTGATCCGTTTCACCAGCGACCGGCAATTGATGGGGCCGTTCGTCAACACTCGTCTGGTGAAAATAGCCGCGTGGGGGCTGTTCGGGTTGATCTCGGTGGCCAACCTGACGTTGATGTGGTTCTGGGTGAGTTGAAAGCTATTGGGTCGAACTGCCTGGCTCAGAAAAGTGTCTGTTGGCTTAGACGTATGGACGTGGGATCGGCTTTAGCCGGGAAGAGGCCGGTGTAGTCACTACATGTGTGTCGTCTGACAGGCAGCTTTCCCGGCTAAGGCCGGTCCAAACAGGACTGCATAACCTTGAAGACTCCACCTGATTCCGGCCAGATTTTCGAAACCGATCTCCCCGCGCGTCTTGATCGCCTGCCTTGGGGGCGTTTTCACACGCTGCTGGTGTTCGCCCTCGGAATCACCTGGTTGCTCGATGGCCTGGAAGTCACCTTGGCAGGTTCGGTATCGGGTGCCTTGAAAAGCAGCCCGGCGCTGCAAATGTCCAACAGCGATATCGGTCTGGCAGGCGCGGTCTATATCGCCGGTGCAGTTCTGGGGGCTTTGCTGTTTGGCTGGCTGACGGACCGCCTTGGGCGTCGCAAGCTGTTCTTCATCACCTTGCTGCTGTACGTCGGCGCTACCGCAGCGACAGCGTTTTCCTTCAGCCTGGGTAGTTTCCTGCTGTTCCGTTTTCTGACGGGAATGGGCATCGGCGGCGAATACACTGCGATCAATTCGACGATTCAGGAATTCACACCGGCGCGCTATCGGGGCTGGGTCGATCTGACCATCAACGGCACGTTCTGGCTGGGAGCCGCCCTGGGCGCTGGTGGTTCGATCGTGTTGCTTGATCCCGCCTGGATAGGTGGCGATCTGGGTTGGCGGCTGTGTTTCGCGATTGGCGCGGCGTTGGGGCTGTTGATTCTGTTCATGCGTCTATGGCTGCCGGAAAGCCCGCGCTGGTTGCTGATTCACGGCCAGGCGGCGGAGGCCACACGGATTGTCGAGCAGATCGAAAACCGGCTTCGCGATCAAGGCCATGAACTTCCGCCACTGACCGGTAAACCGTTGCGGCTGCACGCACGGGATCACACGCCAATCAGGGAAATTTTTCACACCCTGTTTATCAGCTTTCGCCAGCGGGCACTGGTGGGTATGACGCTGCTCACCGCCCAGGCGTTTTTCTACAACGCGATCTTTTTCACCTACGCATTAGTGCTGACTGATTTTTATAACGTGCCCGCTGATCAGGTCGGCTGGTACGTTCTGCCGCTGGCACTGGGTAATTTCTGCGGCCCGTTGTTGCTCGGGCGACTGTTTGATGTCGTTGGCCGCAGAGTGATGATCAGCCTGACTTACGCAGTGTCAGGCGTATTGCTCGCCATCAGCGGGTACCTGTTTCAGCAAGGCATGCTCGATGTGACACAACAAGCCGTGGCCTGGATGGTGATTTTCTTCTTCGCCTCGGCGGCTGCCAGCTCGGCGTATCTGACCGTGGCGGAAACCTTCCCGCTGGAGATTCGCGCGCTGGCGATTGCCGTTTTTTACGCGTTTGGTACCGGCCTTGGGGGCATTATCGGTCCGACGCTGTTCGGTGAGCTGATTCAGACTCAAGACCGCAGCAATGTGTTGATCGGTTACTTGATTGGCGCGGCCTTGATGCTGATAGCCGCAGTGGTGCAGGCCGTCTGGGGCGTTGCATCGGAACGCAAATCGCTGGAGGAGGTCGCCAGGCCGCTGTCCCAGGCTCGGGATTGATCAGCAGTCGATGCTTTGCGCCACCGTGCGCAAGTCGTCGACGGAGGCTTGCAACTTGTCGATCTGCGCAATGACGTCCGCGACATCCAGTGGGCGCACGGAGTGCTGCAGATAGATCAGGTGCCCTGAGAGGTTCAGCGAGACAGTCTCAAGGTCATCGGCAGTGCGCTGCAGATCACCCTGGATATTCTTCAGATGTTCGATGTTCAAACTTGCAACTCCGGAAGTCAGGGGCCAGTGGCATTGACGTCCAGGTCAAGGTGAACCATCGGTATTCGGTGATGGCTATTTGATATTTTGCGTAAAAAATCTGCGTTTGTCGCGTATTTTTTATTCGTCTTCCGGATCTGACTCGGAATAGGAGTCCAGCAGGGCAGCCAGCGCCAGGGTGCGTTGCAAACCGGTGGTGGTTTGCATGATCTCAGCAACGGCTTCAATGGCCGCCGCTTTGGCTGCTTCCCGCTCTGCCTCTGTATTATTCGGCGTCGCGTCCTGAGCCGCGGCGATGATCGATTCTTCAAAACTGTTCATGGGTTGCGCTCTGCAAATGAAGGCATCTGACGGCTGGCTTGTATGAGCCGCCTGTCCAATGCGAGCCATTCTGCCTGATTCCTGTCGCCAGAGTCAGTGGGCGCTGCGCAGTGGGTGATTTTATTCAATACGCCGTCAGGTCTGATCCCTACTTTGATCACGTCATTTCAGATCAGGTTAAAGGTATCCAGATGAGTGTGTTGTTATCCATGGCAGCCTTTGCGCTGGCCTCTTCAATTACCCCGGGCCCGGTCAACGTCGTCGCGTTGAGTTCCGGTGCTCGCTACGGTCTTGGTTCGGCGCTGCTGCACGTCACCGGGGCGACGCTGGGCTTCACGCTGCTGTTGCTCCTGATCGGCTTCGGCCTGCATGAAACCCTGATGCATCTGCCGTTTCTGACTCTGGCAATCAAGTGGGCCGGGGTCGCCTTTCTGTTGTACATGGCCTGGAAGCTTGCTTTGGACGACGGCAGGCTGGACGTTGAGCGCGAAGGTGACAAGCCTTCGATGCTGGTGGGGGCGGTCATGCAGTGGCTCAACCCCAAGGCCTGGCTGGCGTGCATCGCTGGAATGGGAGCCTTTGTCGCCAGTGGCGAGACTCGCCTGATCTGGCAGTTCGCGGCGATCTATTTCGTGATCTGCTATTTGTCACTGGCGTGCTGGGCGTTCGCGGGAACCTTCTTGCGCCATTACCTGAAAAGCGCACTGGGGATTCGCGTCTTCAACCGCAGCATGGCGCTGCTTCTTGTGGGGTGCGCCGTCTATCTGTTGGCGTACTAGCCATTACTGCAATCGGTATTGCCCCGGCGTTGCGGCCAGATGTTTCTTGAAGGCCCGCTGAAAATGCGCCTGATCGGCGAACCCCAGTTCTTGCGCGACGTCGGCGATCAGCCTGCCGCCTTTGAGCTGGGTGCGGGCGTGCTGGATGCGCCGGTTGATCAGGTAGGCGTGAGGCGTCATGTGATAGCGCTGTTCAAAGGCGCGGATCAGGTAGGAGCCGGAAAGGCTCGCCGCATTGCACATATCGTCCAGCGTGATGGGCTTTCTGAAGTTGTCGTTGATGTACTGCGCGGCTCGTTCGACCCGTTGCGTCGCCAGTTCCGGGCGTACCGGCGCGGTGCCGAGGGTGTGTTGCATCTGGCTGAAGAACGCGACGGTTGTGCATTGCTTGTGCAGCACATCGGCCTGGCTGTCGATCAGGATTGCATAGAGATTGTTCAGGCTCGTGAACAGCGCGGGCACTGTGCTGTGGGTTTGCGCAACAGGCTGAAAGTCATGGTTGGGATCAAGGCCCAGTTCGTGTTGCAGGCGGGTCAGCCACTGGGTATCGACATACAGCATCAGGTACGACCAATGCTGGTCGGCAATCGGGTTGCAGGCATGAACGTCGCCAGGGTTCATCAGCACCACCGTGCCCGCGCGCACCTGCTGGCTGCTCTTCTCATGCAGATAAGTACTTTGCCCGGCCGTGATCGCACCGATGGAAAACACTTCATGTGAATGCTTGGCGTAACACAACTTGCGCCCATCACCCACCGAACGCGCCTCGATAAAAGGCAACTGATCGTCCCGCCAGAAGTAGGGGGCCTGTGGTTGTTGGCTCATGCTGTGTCGATCCTTTGAGTTGAAATGAATTTCCTGTAGGCGCTGCCGAAGGCTGCGATTCTATTTCTCTGCTGCACCGCGATCACAGCCTTCGGCAGCTCCTACCGTTCTGATGTTCCCCGGGATGTCGGTCCGCTTCTCAGGATAGCGTTTCCGGAGACTAGCGCATCCTTGCCCATCGTCACACCGTCAGCAGCAACTCCCGCAAGCGGTCCAGTGCCGGGTCTATATCAAGGGTTTCTATGGCGCCAAAGCCCAGATAGATGCCAGGGCGGCCAGGCGTTGACTGGTAATACGGGGCCAGAGAGTAAATGCCGACACCGTGCTGCCGGGCCTGCTGGATAAGTTGCTCAACATCCATCGGGATCTTGCACCAGAGCGCCATGTGGAAACCCGCTGTCGCCGGAATGGCTTCGAACCAGGGTGACAAATCACTTGCGAAGCGCGCCAGGATACGCTCTCGTCGTCCCGCATAAATCCCGTAACAGCGACGGATGTGCTTTGGCAGTAAACCGTCGTCAATGAACTTGGCCAGCGCCCACTGGTTCAGGGTACTGGTATGCCAGTCGGTCAATTGGCGGGCCTTGATGACCGCGGCGTAAATTGCCGCGGGCAACACGGCATAGCCCAGACGCAGTTCCGGCAGCAGAGTTTTCGAAAACGTCCCGACGTAGGCGACTATTCCGTGAGGGTCCATGCTCTGCAGCGAATCGGTGGGCTGCCCCTCGTAGCGGAATTCGCTGTCGTAATCGTCCTCGATGATGATCGCGCCAATGCGCCGCGCTTTTTCCAGCAATGCCTTGCGGCGCACGAGGCTCATGGGCATGCCCAAAGGCATCTGATGCGACGGCGTGACATAGATAAGCCGTGCATCTTCGGGGATCGCATCCACTTGCATGCCGTGTTCGTCCACGGGCACGCCAACCACCGTAGCCCCTTGGGCCGAGAATAATAGACGGGCCGGTCTATAACCCGGATCTTCCATCGCAACACAGCAACCAGGCTCGGTCAGCACGCGTGAAATCAGGTCCAGCGCCTGCTGCGCGCCGTTGCACACCACAACGTCATCCGCTACGCAGCGCACGCCGCGGGCAAAGGCGATATGCCCGGCAATAGCCTTGCGCAAAATCTCCAGCCCTTGCGGCTGACTGTACAAACCGGGGGCCTTGGCCATCTGTCGCAGGCCGTGTTGAATACAGCGTCGCCATTCTTCGTTAGGGAAGTGACTGCGACTGATCGCGCCACCAATAAAGTCGCCGCGTCGGGTTTCTTCGCGGGTAGGGTGGCGCAGGCCCAGATCAAGGTTTTGCCACCTGGCCAGCACTTCGGCGCTGGCCAGATCACAGGCTTCCTGCTTGCGTGACTGGGGCGTCGGCAGGTGGTTGACGAAGGTGCCGCTGCCGATCTTGCCGACCAAAAAGTTTTCGTAGGTCAGGCGTGAATAAGTGTCGGATATGGTTTTGCGTGACAAGCCCAGTTGTGTCGCCAGCAAGCGGCTGGGTGGCAGTTGCACACCCGCTGCCAGCCGTCCGCATTCAATACTGTCGCGCAATTGCTCATAGAGCTGGTTCGCCAGATCCTTGCGGCCTTTAATGACAATGTGCAGTTCCATAGCGTGCTCCTGGCCTTACCGTCACACGGGTGAGGGCTGGCGATTCTTCCAGTGCGTGTTGCGTTCGGCAATCAGGTTCTGCAACCAGTCCATGAATACCCGGCAGCGCTCCGGCAAATGTCGACGATGGGCGTAGAGCAGGGAGATTTTCATGGGCAGTGGACGATGATCCGGGAGGATTTCGACCATGTCCCCGCTGAGTAAATGTTTGCACATGCCCATGCGCGGCGACTGAATGATACCCAGATTGCCCAGGCAGGCGGCTTCGTACGCCTGAACGTTATTAACGGTAACGCTGCGGGGCATGGCGAGGGTCTGGGTCTTGCCTTGCTCTTGATATTCAAAGAGCGCGGTATTGCCACCAAACACCGTCACATAGTGGATCAGCCGGTGGTGCTGCAGGTCGGCCAGGGTCTGTGGGACGCCATGCTCACGGGCGTAACCGGCACCGACACAATTGACCATCGCCAGGTCACCGAGATTTCGCGCGACGAGCGTGGTGTCCGGCAAGTCGCCGACGCGCAGCACACAGTCAAAGCCTTCCCTGACCAGATCGACGCGGCGGTCGGTGCTGCTGATCTCCAGATCGATCCCGGGGTGTTCGCTGAGAAACTCATGCAAGCGCGGCAGCACGATGTTATGGGCCATTGCAGTGGGCATGTCGACCCGCAGACGCCCGCTGAGCATCGCGTCGCTACGGAACAGCCCCTCCAGTTCGTCCATCTGCGCCAGCATCTCTTTACTGCGCTCATACAGCACGGCGCCGTCCGGAGTGGCCTGCACCTTACGCGTGGTGCGCAACAACAGGCGGGTGCCGAGCAGTTCCTCCAGCGCCCGTACCTGCTCGGAAACCGTCGAACGCGGCAACCCCAGCGCTTCACTGGCCTGGGTAAAACTCGACAGCTCGGTAACGCGCACAAACGAGCGCAACAGCTCCAGTTTGTTCATGAGGACACGCCTTTATTGTTCGTCGTGCTCGACCATTGATTTCGGGTTTTTACCATTTATCTGATATCCCGCGAACAATAGACTTTTCCTCACTCGCTGAACACTTCAACCTGAACTGAGGGCATCACCATGAGCAGAAAAATCGCGATCATCACGGGCGCCAGTCGTGGCTTGGGTAAAAGCACGGCATTGCACCTCGCCGCGCAGGGCGTGGACATTATCGGGACCTATCAAAGCCGCCAGGCTGACGCTCAGGCGGTAGCGGATGAAATCCAGGCGTTGGGCGGCAAGGCCCGGATGCTTCAGCTGGATGTCGGGCAGAGCGACAGCTTTGACGCGTTCGCCGCCCAATTAAAAGAAGTGTTGAAAGAGGTCTTCAATGCGGGGCAGTTTGATTTTCTCGTCAATAACGCCGGTGCCGGCATTTACGGCAGCATCGCCCAGACCACCGAAACTCAGTTCGACCAACTGGTGAACATGCACTTCAAAGGGCCATTCTTCCTCACTCAGAAGCTATTGCCGCTGATTGCCGACGGTGGACGAATCATCAACCTGTCCAGCGGGCTGGCGCGTTTCAGCATGGTCGGCTATGCCGCCTACGCGTCAATGAAAGGCGCGGTTGAAGTCTGGACTCGTTATCTGGCGCAAGAGCTGGGGCCCCGTGGAATAAATGTAAACGTGCTCGCGCCAGGTGCCATTGCTACTGATTTCGGGGGCGGCACGGTGCGAGACAATGCTGAAGTGAACAAGATGATTGCTTCCAGCACCGCGTTGGGCCGGGTGGGCGAGGCGGACGATATCGGTGCCGCGATCAGCATGCTGCTGGGGGATGGCGGCAAGTGGATCAACGGGCAGCGCATAGAAGCGTCGGGCGGGGTTTTTCTTTAAGCCAAACGGCAGCGCCCATCAACCAAAGATGCAATCTTGACGTTTTAACCCGGTTTTGTAGGAGTGAGCTTGCTCGCGATAGCGTCAGGTCAGGCGATAATTTATCGACAGGAAAAACCTATCGCGAGCAAGCTCACTCCTACAGGGTTCAGTGTTTGCCGCAAGATACCGGGGCCTGACCTGCAGTTGCGGTGATGTTACTTTTTCACCGGCACGATTTCAGTGATCTGCCCGTTGGTGAGCTGTACTTGCACATATTTATCGTGGATCTGCACCCACTGGGATTCTTTGGCCGGTTCTTTCAGGCCGCGTTTGCTCCAGTCTTTGAGACCTTCTTCGGTGCGGCGGAATTTTTCAGGGGCGCGGGAGCCGAGCTCCAGCTCATGCATGTTGTCTTTGGACTTCTCGATGGTCGGCTCAGGGGCATCGGCAGCCTGGACTGACAGGCTGGTCAGAGATACACAGCCAAGAATTGCCAGACAGGCGACGAGTGATTTGCTCTTCATATACAGCTCCTAGGGCTCAGTGCGTAATGCTCTGTTCGTAGCTCTAGGACAACCGTCGAAAAAAATCATTCGGTTTGATTGTTCAGTGATGGCAGTTTGGGTGGTTGATCCGTGAACCAGTGCTCGCCCTGACGATACAGGGCGAGCATCTGTGTCATTAATTTTTCAGTGTTTCGGCGACGGTGGTGGCCAGCGGCGTAGTCGGGCGGCCGATCAAGGCGCTCAATTGGCGGCTGTCATCGAACAGTGCGCCCTTGGCGGCGGCCGCGTCCGAGTCTGACAGCAGATCAGCAACGAAACCTGGCAAGCCTGCCTGAACCAGTGCGGCTTGAAAGTCAGCCTGTGGCAGGTCGGTATAAGGCACGGTTTTGCCTGACTGCTTCGATATTTCTGCGGCAAAGTTGCTCAGCGTATAGAAATCGTCGCCAGCCAGTTCATAGACGCGACCAGCCTGATCCTCGGCCGAGGTCAATGCTGCAACGGCTGCGTCTGCGTAATCGGCGCGCGCTGCCGAGCTGATACGGCCATCAGCCGCGCTGCCAAACACTGCGCCATGTTCCAGCGCCGCAGGGATGCCTGCCGTGTAATTCTCCGTGTACCAGCCGTTGCGCAGCAGCACGAACGGTATACCGGACGCCCGCAGCGCAGTTTCGGTCTGGCGGTGCTCTTCTGCCAGGCTCAGCAATGAGGTGTCAGCATGCAGAACGCTGGTGTAGGCGAGCAGTTTTACGCGGGCACGTTTTGCCGCGTCGATGACGGCTTGATGCTGGGCGGTACGTTGACCCACTTCGCTGGATGAAATCAGCAGAATTTTCTCGGCACCTTTGAATGCGCTGTCCAGTGTCGCGGCTTGAGAGTAGTCGGCGTGACGCACCTGTACGCCCAATGCAGCGAGATCGGCCGCTTTTTCAGGGCTGCGCACGGCAGCAACGATTTTCTCCGCAGGTACGCGGGTGAGCAGTTTTTCAATGACAAGACGGCCTAACTGGCCGGTGGCTCCGGTGATGACGTACATGCTCGGTTCCTCGAATGTATTTAAGGGAAGCCAGAGCATAAACATGATGCTAACCTTTCGTAAGTACGTACAAAAAGGTAAGTGTCATGAATGGGTCAGAGCAGCAAAGCCGTTCATTGCTAGCAGCCGCGATGGAAGTTCGGGCGGGCGAGTTGATGGCGGTTGATTGTCCGTCGCGGGTTGTACTCAATCATGTGTGCAGCCGTTGGGGGGTGTTGGTGCTGGTGGTGCTGCGCAGCGGCATGCACCGCTTCAGCGAGCTGCGTCGCAAGATTGGCGGGGTGAGCGAGAAAATGCTCTCGCAGACGCTGCAGCATCTGGAGGGTGATGGTTTCGTCGAGCGCAAGGCGCTGCCGGTGGTACCGCCCCATGTCGAATATCGCCTGACACCGCTGGGTGAAGAAGTGGCACAGCAGGTCGAAGGTCTGGCGAACTGGATCGAGGATAATCTGCCGCGGATCATGGCTGCGCGAGAAGAAGTGGATTCAGCCAGATTGAGCTGATTACTGTTTGATGTGGCAGTAACTTGTGGGAGCGGTGCTTGCCCGCGATAAACGATAACGCGGTATGTCATCTAGCTGCGTCTTATGCATCGCGAGCAAGCTCTGCTCCCACAGGATCTGCGGGATTCCTTGAGCTTCACTCGGGCAAAAGATGACATGACGAGGCCGGGCAGTATCATGGCGGCGCGGTACGAAGTAGATCCAGCCAGACTGACCTGATTACTGTTTGATGTGGCAGTAACTTGTGGGAGCGGTGCTTGCCCGCGAATCAGTCAATGCGGTGAATCAGATGCACAGCGTTATCGTTTTTCGTCGGAATGCCGCCCAGACCAAGCACCGCTCCCACAGGATCTGCGGGATTCCTTGAGCTTCACCCGGGCAAAAAAATGCCCGGCGACACGAAGAGGCCGGGCAAAGGGGAGGTGAATCGGTTATTTCGGTTGCAGCGCCTCGCGGACCGCCTTCACGTCAGCGCTGGACACCGCAGGGGCGGCATTACCCCAGCTATTGCGCACGTAGGTCAGTACGTTAGCGACGTTGTCATCGGACAGCGCCCAGCCCAGTGCCGGCATAGCCGGGGCGGTCGGCGCAGCATCGGTGGCTCCGGCGCGACTGCCCGCCAGTACTACGCGAATCATCGACGACGGATCTGCGCTGTTGACCAGCGGGGCCATAGCCAGTTTCGGGAACAGGTTCTCTGTACCTTCGCCATTGCCTACGTGGCACGCCGAACAGCGGTCGGCATAGATGGTTTTGCCTGCGACCATGGCCGGATCTTTCGCGTCCAGGGCTTTGGGCGGTGCAGCCGGTTTCGCGCCATCCTTGAGGTACACCGCCACGGCCATCAGGTCCGCGTCCTTCCAGTGCTGCGATGAATGCTCGACTTCCTCTGCCATAGGGCCGGAGGCAATATCGAAACGATTGGCACCGGTCTTCAGGTACTTGACGATGTCTTCCTCGGTCCACTTGCCAATGCCGCTGTGGGCGTCGGCGGTGATGTTCGGTGCGACCCAGTTCTGCAGGTTGGCACCGGTCAGGAACTGGTCGTTTTTGTCGCCACCGGTCAGGCCCTTGGGCGTGTGGCAAGTGCCGCAATGCCCGAGACCTTCCACCAGATAAGCGCCGCGGTTCCACTGTTCGGACTTCTGCGGATTGGCTTTGAATTCGCCCTCTTTGAAGTTCATCAGGTTCCACGCCAGCAAGCTGGTGCGCACGTTGAACGGGAAGGGCAACTGGTTGGTTTCAACCTTGTTTTCCACCGCATCCAGCGTTTGCAGGTAGGCCCAGATCGCCTGGTTATCCTGACGCGTCACTTTGGTGTAAGCGGTGTAGGGCATGGCGCCGTACAAACGCTTGCCGTCCAGGCCGTGACCTTTGGACATGGCGTTCTGGAAATCCTCGAATGTCCAGCGGCCAATGCCGGTGACCGGGTCAGGCGTGATGTTCGCCCCCAGCAGTTTGCCGAACGGCGTATCAAGCACTACGCCCCCGGAGAAGGCCGGTTTGCCGGGCAAGGTATGGCACGCCGTGCAGTCGCCCAGAGTGGTCAGATAACGGCCTTGTTCCACCAGGTTGTACGAGTCGGCACCGGTGCCGGCGTGTGCGACGTTAAGGGTCAGGCCCAGTACGCCGACACAGACAGAAAGAAGAGTCTTCATACCGGGATCATCTCCCCTGGGCGCTTCAGGTATCGGGTGCGAATCGCATCGGCCGCCTTGAAGGCCAGTGCCGCGACGGTGCCGGTGGGGTTGTAGCCAGGGTTCTGCGGGAAGGCCGAAGAGCCCACCACAAACAGGTTCGGTACATCCCAGACCTGCAGGTATTTGTTCACCGAACTGGTCTTCGGGTCCGCGCCCATGATGAAGCCACCGACAATGTGCGAAGACTGATACGGCGAACTGTTCCAGTGCCCGGTCTGGGCGCTGTCGACCATTTGCACCGGGTTCATGCTCTTGGCGATCTCGTGGACCTTGCCGGTCACGTACGCGGCCATCTTGCGGTCGTTTTCCGGGAAGTCGAAAGTGATGCGTAGCAAGGGGCGTCCCAGCGGGTCCTTGTAGGTCGGGTCCAGCGACAGGTAGTTGCCGCGGATCGAGTAGCTGCTCGCTTCACAGCCGATGGACATGCTGTTGGCGTAGTTCTTGACGGTCGCCTGCTTCCATTGCGAGCCCCAGGTCGGTGTGCCGGGGGGTACCGGGCGCGATTCGATAGGCGCTGCGCCAATAGGCGTGACTCGCGTGCTGCCGCCACCGACGAAACCCAGACCGGAGTGGTCGAAGTTGTCGTTGTTGAATTCATCAATGCCCATGCCAATCGCGCCGCCGCCGATGAACGGGTTGAAGTTCTTGTCATCGAAGAACAGACGCACGTTGTTGGCGGTCTGGTAGGCATAGTTACGGCCGGTTGTACCGGTGTTGGTCACCGGGTCGTAAGGCTTGCCAACCCCGGACAGCAGCATCAGGCGTACGTTTTCAAAGATGAAGGCGCTGATTACGACCAGATCGGCAGGTTGCTCGAACTCTTCGCCGTTGGCATCGACAAAGATGATCCCGGTGGCGCGCTTGCCGGTGCTGTCCATGGTCACGCGCAGCACTTCACAATTGGTCTTGGCGGTGAAGTTCGGCTTGCGAATCAACACCGGCAGTACCGTGGTGATCGCACTGGCCTTGGAGTAGTTGGCACAGCCGTAGTTGGTGCAGAAACCACAGAAGGTGCAGGCACCCATGGTCACGCCCAGCGAGTTGGTGTAAGCCCGGGAAACCAGTGCCGAGGGTACGGGGAAGGGCTTGTAGCCCAGATTCTTCGCCGCTTCGGCGAACAATACCGGCGCGTAAGTCTGCTCGGTAGGCGGGTTCGGGTATTCTTCCGAGCGCGCACCTTCGAAGGTGTTGCCGCCTTCCTGAATCACCCCCTTGATGTTGCCAGCCTTGCCGGAAACTCCGGCCAGACGGTCGAACTTGGTGTAGAACGGCTCCATTTCTTCCCAGTCAGTGCCCCAGTCCTGCAGGGTCAACTCGGCGGGCAGCTCTTTGCCGTAACGCTCGGTCAGGTGGCTGTGCAGGCGGAACTCTTCAGGCTGAAAGCGAAAGGCAATGCCAGCCCAGTGGTTGCCTGCGCCACCGGTTCCGTTACCAGGGTGAAAAGAACCCCAGCTGCGCATAGGCAAGGCTGTTTCCGTGACGTTGTTGCGGATGGTGCACGTGTTCTGTTTGGTGCGCAGCATCAGATCCTGACGGCGCGCATAGCGCAATTCGTCAGTGGCGGAGGCGATGTTGAAGTCCGCTGCCGTGTCGCGCCACGGGCCGCGTTCGAAGCCAATAACACTCAAGCCTTCATCGGCCAGTTCGTTGGCAATGATAGATCCGGCCCAGCCGAGTCCGACAACCACCACATCGGTGGAAGGTAGTTTTCTAGCCATGTCGATTAACCCTTCTTTTGCCAGGCGGAGCTGCCGATGATCGATATCGGTGTGAGGTCGAGCTTCTGGTTATGCCTGCCGATGTAATCGCGGTAGTCATAACGGGCACCCGGGAAACCGATCATTTTCCACGACACCATGTCGCGATTGCCGCCGTACACGGGGTCGGCAAAGAAGCCTTCCATGGTGTTGCCCAGCACCTGCTGGAAGAACAGCTTGGCGTCGATGCCTTCCAGCTCGATAGCG
The DNA here is from genome assembly GCF_900602065.1 of Pseudomonas viridiflava. Classification (GTDB taxonomy): domain Bacteria; phylum Pseudomonadota; class Gammaproteobacteria; order Pseudomonadales; family Pseudomonadaceae; genus Aquipseudomonas. Next base: position 122,963 of record NZ_UWFN01000043.1, read on the forward strand.
CCTTTTTCCAGATCGGTCAGCACCTTGTCCCGCTCTTCATTGCTCAGGGCACTGAAGTTTTTCTGAAACTGCTGCTGGCAGTAGCGAGTTAGCGCGGCGAGGCCAAGGCGGTAGCGCTCGCGAGGCACCAATGGCGATTGATCACCCTGCATGGGCGTGCCCTTTGCGAACGGGCCCTGCATGTACAGGCGATCAAAAGTGCCGTACTCGCCCGCTAACTGGCGGTCGATGAATACAGCGCATCCGGCGTCTTTGCCGCTGACGCTGAGGTCATCCGCAGGGATCAGACGCTCAACAATGGCTTCGACTTCACGGGCTTCTTCGGCAGTAAAGAATTGCCAGCCGGGTGTTTCGTAATGCATCGGACCGTTATGGTCAAAAGGCACCCATTGCGGCACGCCGGTCAGGGTGGCGGCCTTGGCGCTGGCGGCGGCACCGGCTGCCAGGGTGGTAGCGGAAGACACGAGCAGTTGGCGGCGGGTCAGGCCTTTGGGAGGTAGGTCAGTCATTAAAGGCTCCTGCGAACGCTTGCGACAGGAACGTGTCCCATCCACAGCTGACGTTTCGCGGTCAATACACGGTGTTTGTCCGACTGGGGGACAAATGAAAGCTCACGCGAGGGTGTGACATTAAGTCTCTGGCAAGGCCGCAAGCGTGTAGTGCATGCTCAGCACGCAACAGCCAGATTCCGCGTCATCTTTTCCGCACGTTCCGCCATCATAAATATGTTGCTAAACGTTTCGCCGCACTGATTTCACAAATTACTATTGCGCGAGAAGTAACAATCTACCGCTCATTCACGACCGCTCATGCCGGTCGGACAAGACAATCCTCACTAGACAGGCACTTCTTGGTATCGTGCGCACCCTGTCGTGCGTGGAAATCTTTCCTCACAATTTATTTGCTGTGCGGCCAGCATCCGTTTTAGTCATCCATCGAGAAGCAGTAGAAATGCCCGATCCAATTCCTTTGAAAGACCACGAGAAAGATGCGCGGCTGGTTAACCGGCGGCTGATCGCTTGCGCGTTGCTCGTGGGTGTCTTGAGTGCGTGCCTGGTTGCGCGGATGTATTTCCTGCAGGTCACTGAGTTCACCTACCACTCGACAATCTCCGAAAACAACCGCGTGCACGTGCTGCCAATCGCGCCCGAGCGCGGCCTGATCTATGACCGTAACGGTGTGGTGCTGGCGGATAACCGGCCCAGCTACAACATGACGCTGACCCGCGAGCGGGCAGGGGACTGGCACAAGGTCATCGACGAAGTGATGGTCTTGCTCAAACTCCCCGAGGAAGAGCGCATCCTCTTCGACAAAGACCTCAAGCAAGTGCGTCATCCGTTCGAGCCTGTGACCCTGCTGTACGAGCTGACTGAAGAGCAGATTGCCGTACTGGCCGTCAATCAGTACCTGTTGCCGGGTATCGACGTTGAACCGCAGTTCGTCCGGCACTACCCGCTGGGGGCGCACTTTGCCCATTCCATTGGTTATGTCGGACGAATCAACGAGAAAGAAGCAAAGCAGCTGGATTCCGTTGAATATCGCGGCACTCAGTCCATCGGCAAGACCGGTATCGAGCGTTTTTACGAGTCCGAGCTGCATGGCAAGGTCGGCTATGAGGAAGTGGAAACCAACGCGCAGGGACGGGTATTGCGCGTGCTTAAACACACCGATCCGACACCCGGAAAGAACATCACCTTGAGCCTCGATATTCATCTGCAGGAAGCCGCAGAGGAGGCGCTGGGTGATCGCCGTGGTTCAGTCGTGGCGCTGGACCCGGCGACGGGCGAGGTGCTGGCGATGGTCAGCAAGCCAAGCTTCGATCCGAACCTGTTCGTGACCGGGATCAGTTTCAAGGAGTACGCCGCGCTGCGCGATTCCATTGACCGGCCACTGTTTAATCGCGTGCTGCGCGGCCTGTATGCACCGGGTTCAACGATCAAGCCGGAAGTAGCAATCGCCGGGCTTGATACCGGTGTCGTGAACGCCTCGACCAAAGTCTTCGACCCCGGCTATTTCCAGTTGCCGGACTTCGATCACAAGTACCGCAACTGGAACCATAGCGGTGATGGCTGGGTGGACATGGACGCCGCAATCATGCGTTCCAACGACACCTACTTCTACACCGTCGCGCACAAGCTCGGCATTGATCGCATGTACGACTACATGACCATGTTTGGCCTGGGTCAGAAGGTCTCGCTGGACATGTTTGAAGAGTCGGCAGGGTTGATGCCGTCGCGCCAGTGGAAGCGGGCCACGCGGCGCCAGACCTGGTTCCCGGGTGAGACCGTGATTCTCGGTATCGGTCAGGGCTACATGCAGGTCACGCCGTTGCAACTGGCTCAGGCCACCTCCCTGATCGCCAACAAAGGTGTGTGGGTACGCCCGCACCTGGCCATGGAAGTGGGCGACCGTGCACCGGTGGATGAACACCCGATGCCCAACATCGTGCTGCACGATCCCAACGAGTGGAACCAGGTCAACATCGGCATGCAGATGGTGATGCACGATCCGCGCGGCATTGCCCGTGCGGCGGCTCAAGGCGCGCAATACCGCATCGCCGGTAAAAGTGGTACGGCACAGGTGGTGGCGATCAAGCAGGGCGAGCGTTATGACCGCGCCAAGACCCTCGAACGCCACCGCGACAATGCCTTGTTTGTCGGCTTTGCACCGGCTGATCACCCGAAGATTGTGGTCGCGGTCATGATCGAGAACGGCGAGGCGGGCGGTCGGGTCGCGGGCCCCGTCGTCAGGGAAATCCTTGACGCCTGGCTGCTGGACAAGGACGGCAAGCTCAAACCGCAATATGCGGCACCGGCTAAACCGGGTGAGCCTCATGTATAGGTTTTCAGCTTAGGCACTGTCTCTTCTGCTGACTGCTGTCTTGTGTGGGAGATTCTATGTCTGCTAAATCTGGTTCTACGGAATAGCGCGGTCTATGTGGGAGCCGAGCTTGCTCGCGATAAGGACGCCGCAGTTATCAGGTATATCGCGTGCTGTCTTATCGCGAGCAAGCTCGGCTCCCACAGGATCTGTGCATCCTTGCAGGCCAACATATGCCTCCCACAGGTAATTGCTCTTCACAGATTGATCTGTGTTCTGTCACCAGCTGAACTGTACGCCGTACAGCCGGTCGATCACTGATGCGTGCCAAGACACTGGCTACGTTTTCCATTTGTCTCGACAAGGAAACCAGCATGTCCAAAACCATTGCCGACCACCTCGCTCAAACCCTCGCCAGTGCTGGCGTCAACCGGATCTGGGGGGTGAGCGGCGACAGCCTGAATGGCCTGACCGATAGCCTGGAAAAGCTCGGTTCCATCCGCTGGATGCACACCCGTCACGAAGAAGTCGCAGCCTTTGCCGCCGGTGCTGAAGCAGCCAGCACCGGCAAACTCGCGGTCTGTGCGGGTAGCTGCGGACCGGGCAACCTGCACTTGATCAACGGCCTGTACGACTGCCATCGCAATCAGGTGCCGGTGCTGGCCATCGCTGCACATATCCCGTCTTCAGAAGTAGGTCTGGGCTACTTTCAGGAAACCCATCCTCAGGAACTGTTCAAGGAGTGCAGCCACTTCGTCGAGCTGGTCAGCACGCCGGAACAGTTCCCGCGAGTGCTGGAGCGAGCCATGCGCGCCGCGATTGGTCAGCGTGGTGTCGCCGTTATCGTCTTGCCGGGTGACGTCGCGCTGAGCGAGGCCCCTGATGCACTTGCAAAGTGGGTAGCGACCGCGCCACCCAGCGTCACGCCGAGCGAGCCGGACATTCAGCAACTGGCCGACATTCTTAACGAGTCCAAAGCCGTCACACTGTTGTGCGGCGCCGGTTGCGCCGGAGCCCATGACGAAATGGTTGCCCTGGCCGACCGGCTGGGCGCGCCAGTGGTGCATGCCTTGCGCGGTAAGCAATACGTGGAATACGACAACCCGTTCGACGTTGGCATGACCGGGTTGATCGGCTTCAGCTCCGGTTACCACGCCATGCTGTCATGCGACACGCTGGTGATTCTGGGCAGTAGTTTCCCGTACCGGAATTTCTATCCGACCGACGCTAAAATCGTCCAGATCGATATCGATCCCACCGCCCTCGGGCGACGCACGCCGATTACTTTGGGACTGACTGGCGGCGTGAAGGAAACGCTAGCAGCGCTACTGCCCAAACTGAATCGTCATGAAGATCGCCGCTTCCTCGACAAGGCGCTCAAGCATTACGCCAAGGCGCGGGAAGGGCTGGATGATCTGGCCACGCCATCGTCGCCGGGTAACCCGATCCATCCGCAGTACCTGACCCGTCTGATTGATGAGCAGGCGGATGCCGATGCGATTTTCAGCGTCGATGTGGGGACGCCGACGTTGTGGGCTGCACGCTACCTGCACATGAACGGCAAACGCAGTCTGCTAGGGTCGTTCAACCATGGTTCGATGGCCAATGCCATGCCTCAGGCGTTGGGGGCCAAAGCAGCCCATCCTGATCGTCAGGTGATTTCGCTGTGTGGCGATGGGGGCCTGTCGATGCTCATGGGCGATCTGTTAAGCGTGCGGCAGCTGGATCTGCCCATCAAAATGGTGGTGTTCAACAACAGCTCGCTGGGTTTCGTCGACATGGAAATGAAAGCCAGCGGTTATGTTCCTCATGGCACCGATCTGTTTGAAACCAACTTCGCCGGTATTGCGCTGGGGGCGGGCATTCTGGGTATTCGTGTGGAGAGCGCCGAAGATCTGCCCGCTGCGCTGCGTAAAGCGTTTGATCATCCTGGCCCGGTATTGCTCGATGTGGTGACCGCCAAACAGGAATTGGGTATCCCGCCGAAAATCAAACTGGCCCAGGCCAAAGGTTTCAGCCTGTACATGATGCGCGCCGTATTGGGCGGACGAGGTGACGAGGTGCTCGAGTTAGTGAAGACTAACTTACGGTAATCCTGCCTTGTATACCTGATACGCAAACAGTGGACCTGTAGGAGCTCACCGAGGTTACGAGGCCAGCGATAGCGGTTTGTCTGACACGCCGCCATCGCTGGCCTCGTAACCTCGGTGAGCTCCTACAGGATTGGGGTTAATCTGCAAGACTGAATGTTGTCTGAAACTCTGATATTTGCCGCCTTCGGCAGAGCCTGTAAAATCTTTAGGCCTTAAAACAAAGTATATGTAACCATTCATCGCGAACTAACTTGTCATACGTCCGACAATTTGGATCCAATAAATATATTTGTTCCGGCCACTATCCTTTTACATAAAGAGTCAGTACAAACGCGGCATTGCGTTCACTGTTTCAGTGAACAAGCGTGCGCCGTAGTAACTCTTTTGTATGGAAGTACCTGTCATGATGAAAAGTCTGGGTTTCAGCAGAAAAATTCTGCTCGCCGCCGCGTTGGTGGTCGTTGTTGCTTTTACCTGTTTTATCGTTGTTAACGACTATCGACAACGCCAGACTTTAAAGTCGAATGTGTTCGCTGAACTGCAACAACTCGGCGGCTTGACGACCCAGAACATCCAGACATGGCTGGACAGCCGCACGCAGCTGCTGCAGTCCATGGCGCAGCGCATTTCGGCTGACGGCAAAGCGATTCCTGATTTGCAGCGTTCAATTGGTATTGCGGCTTATACCGACAACTTTCAGCTCAGTTATTTCGGTGGCACTGACGGCGTAATGTTTTCCGTGCCTGCGGGCAATCGCGCGGCGGATTATGACCCGCGCGCCCGTGGCTGGTACAAGGCCGCACAAAATGCGCCCGGCACTATCGTGACCGAACCGTATATTGCTGCTTCGTCGGGCAAGCTGGTCGTGACATTGGCCACACCGGTCAACTATCAGAATCAGTTCATTGGCGTCGCCGGTGCTGATATTTCTCTGGACAGCATTACCAAGACCATCAACTCGCTGAATTTCGGCGGGCATGGTTATGCATTTATTGTCAGCGGCGATGGCAAGATCCTGATCCACCCGGACAGCAAACTGATTCTGAAAAACATCAGCGAAGCTTATCCATCCGACACCCCGAAAATCGTCGCGGGCGTGAGCGAAATCCAGTCGGCCGGCAAGGCAGAAATTATGTCGCTGACCAAGGTTGAAGGTGTTTCCTCAGCCAACTGGTACGTTGCGCTGGTCCTCGATCAGGATGCGGCGTACTCGATGCTTGGCGAGTTCCGCACCTCGGCCATCACCGCCATGGTGATTTCCGTGGTGATCATTATTCTGCTGCTGGGGATGTTGATCAGTGTACTGATGCAACCGCTGCATCAGATGGGTCGTGCGATGCGTGACATCGCAGACGGTGAGGGCGACCTGACCAAGCGTCTGGCGATCACCACTCAAGACGAGTTCGGTGAGCTGGCACAGTCCTTTAACCGCTTTGTCGAGCGTATTCACGGCTCTATCCGTGAGGTGGCGTCGACTGCCGGTCAGTTGGGTGACGTGGCGATGCGTGTAGTCAAAGCTTCCAACTCATCCATGACTAACTCTGATCAGCAGGCCAATCGCACTGAAAGTGTTGCGGCGGCGATCAACGAACTGGGCGCTGCTGCTCAGGAAATTGCCCAGAACGCAGCACGTACCTCCCAGCAGTCTGCCGATGCCAGCCAGTTGGCCGGTGACGGTCAGAAAGTCGTGCAACAGACGATCAACGCCATGAACGAGCTGTCGGCGAAGATCAGCGAGTCCTGCGCCAACATCGAAAACCTCAACGGCAAGACCGTCAACATCGGTCAGATTCTGGAAGTGATCACCAGCATTTCCCAACAAACCAATCTGTTGGCCCTTAACGCGGCCATCGAAGCGGCACGGGCGGGGGAGGCCGGACGTGGTTTTGCGGTTGTCGCCGACGAGGTTCGCAACCTGGCGCACCGGACTCAGGACTCTGCACAGCAAGTGCAGAAGATGATTGAGGAACTGCAGGTGGGCGCGCGCGAAGCGGTGGTCACCATGACCGAGAGTCAGCGCCAGAGTGAAAGCAGCGTGACTGTCGCCAATCAGGCGGGCGAACGGCTGAGCAGCGTGACGCGTCGTATCGATGAAATCAACGATATGAACCAGTCGGTGGCGGCTGCTACCGAAGAGCAGACGGCGGTGGTGGAGTCGCTCAACGTCGACATTACCCAGATCAATACCCTCAACCAGGAAGGCGTCGAGAACCTCAAACTGACCCTGGATGCCTGCTCGTATCTGGAAGAACAAGCGGCGCGCTTACAGCATCTGGTGGGGACGTTCCGGATCTAATCATGCCCGGGCAGTGCCGCAGCCGAACTGGCCGGTTGCGGCCTGCCTGATACTCGCGACAGGCCCAGCTCTTATCAAACAATCTGCAACTGCCGGATTGAAATCCATTTTCTGTAGGAGCTGCCGAAGGCTGCGAAGCACTTCTATGGGCATACCGCGATCGCAGCCTTCGGCAGCTCCTACAGGGCCACATGTTTGCTGCGAGATAGCGCGGTGTCATGTGGGAGCCGGGCTTGCCCGCGAAAGAGCGACCGGGGCTGACAGGTACGACGGATTACCGCTCCCATACCTCAACCTTTCACAAAACGGTTATCCAACCGTCACGTTCGATTCACCCCACTGAAACACCGCGGGCCTACTGTCAGTTGCAACTCACAACAACCGACAGAGAAGCCCATGAACCCAGCCATCCATGTCGAGCGTCTGAACAAGACTTTTGCCCGCAAGCCCGCGCTGGTTGATCTGGCATTGTCTATACAACCCGGCGAAATGGTCGCGCTGATCGGCGCTTCGGGTTCTGGCAAATCCACCTTGCTGCGTCATCTCGCCGGTCTGGCGTGCTGTGACCGTGGCAATGGCGGGAGCGTGCAGGTGTTGGGCCGTGAAGTGCAGGCCGCAGGCCGTCTCAACGGCAAAGTGCGCAAGTTGCGCTCTGACATCGGCTACATCTTTCAGCAGTTCAATCTGGTCAATCGCCTCAGCGTGCTGGACAACGTGCTGCTCGGTTGCCTGGGCCGCATGCCCGGCTGGCGCGGCAATCTGGGCCTGTTCAATGCTGAGGAGAAACAACGCGCCTTGCAGTCTCTGGACCGCGTCGGGCTTGTGGATCTGGCTGCTCAGCGCGCCTCGACCCTGTCCGGTGGCCAGCAACAACGCGTGGCAATCGCCCGGGCCTTGACCCAGCGCGCCGAAGTGATCCTCGCTGACGAACCTATCGCCTCGCTGGATCCTGAGTCCGCACGCAAGGTCATGGAAATCCTCGCCGACATCAACCGTACCGACGGCAAGACCGTGGTCGTCACCCTGCATCAAGTGGATTACGCCGTGCGGTACTGCCCCCGCGCCGTGGCGCTCAAGGGCGGGCGCATTCATTTCGATGGCGATGCTCAAAACCTCAGCAGCCAGTTCCTCAACGATCTCTACGGTGCTGACGTCGACACCAGTCTGATGATTGCCGATGAAGGTCGCCGCGCCGGTGCAGCGCCCCGACTGGTGCTGGCTCGCGGTTAACCGCGCCTGATTTCCAGCTGTACACCAACACAACAACAGCCAAACCCAAACTGAGGAGTGCTTCCATGTTGAACCGTATCGGTCGCGTCGTTGCGTCTGCCGCGTTGCTGGGCAGTTGTCTGCTGGGCACTGCTCACGCAGATGAGAAAGTCATCAACTTCGGCATCATGTCTACCGAGTCTTCGCAGAACCTGAAAAGCATCTGGCAGCCGTTTCTGGATGACATGGGCAAGAAGACCGGGCTGAAGATCAACGCCACCTTCGCATCGGACTATGCAGGCCTGATCCAGGGCATGCGCTTCAACAAGGTCGATGTGGCCTGGCTGGGCAACAAGGCGGCGATGGAAGCGGTAGACCGTTCCAACGGTGAAATCTTCGCCCAGACCTCAGCGGCCAACGGCGCGCCGGGCTATTGGAGCGTGATCATTGCCCGCAAGGACAGCCCGATCAATACCGTTGAAGACATGCTCAAAAATGCCAAGACCCTGACCTTCGGTAACGGCGATCCAAACTCGACTTCCGGCTACCTGGTGCCGGGTTACTACGTGTTTGCCAAGAACAACGTCGACGCGGCTACAGCGTTCAAACGCACGCTGAACTCCAGCCACGAAGTGAATGCCCTGAGTGTTGCCAAGGGCCAACTGGATGTTGCGACCTTCAATACCGAAAGCTGGGATCGTCTGGAAGTCACCCAGCCGGACATGGCTGCCAAGCTCAAGGTGATCTGGAAATCCCCGCTGATCCCTGCCGACCCGATGGTCTGGAGCAAAGCCCTGTCGGACGAGAACAAAAACAAGATTCGTGAGTTCTTCGCTGACTACGGCAACACCGACGAAGAGAAAGCGGTGCTCAAAGGCATGCAACTGGGCAAGTTCCTCAAGTCCAGTGATGACCAACTGTTGCCGATCCGTCAGTTGGACCTGTTCAAGCAGCGCACCGAAACCCTCGCCAGCACCAGCCTGAATGCCGACGAGAAAGCCAAGCGCCTCAAGGACATTGATGCCGGTCTGAGCAAGTTGCAGGAACGCCTGACCGAGCTTGAGAAGAAAAACACGGCCAGCGCTGGTTGATTGATCCGCGGCGCACCTTTTCGGGTGCGCCCACCTTCTGCTGAACGAGATCCGATTATGACGAGCACGACCACCCACGCGGCGTATACCCAGGCGGCGGGCAAGCGCAGCTGGCCACAATATCTGGGCTGGGGCCTGTTCCTCGCGGTGCTGGCCTGGGCCTGGCAGGGTGCCGAAATGAATCCCGTGGCGCTGTATCGCGACTCGGGAAACATGGCGACCTTCGCCTCCGATTTCTTCCCGCCTGACTTTCACGAATGGCGCTCGTACCTGAAGGAAATGATCGTCACGGTGCAAATCGCACTGTGGGGCACGGTGCTGGCGATTGTCTGTTCGGTGCCGCTGGGCATTCTCTGTGCCGAGAACATCACCCCCTGGTGGATTCACCAGCCGCTGCGCCGGGTCATGGACGCGTTCCGCTCCATCAATGAAATGGTCTTCGCCATGTTGTTCGTAGTGGCGGTCGGGCTCGGTCCTTTTGCCGGTGTTCTGGCGCTGTGGATCAGCACCACGGGCGTACTGGCGAAACTGTTTGCCGAAGCGGTGGAGGCCATTGATCCAGGCCCGGTGGAAGGGGTGAGAGCAACCGGCGCTAGCGCTTTGCAGGAGGTGATTTACGGGGTGATCCCGCAGGTCATGCCGCTGTGGATTTCCTACGCGCTGTACCGCTTCGAATCCAACGTGCGCTCGGCAACGGTGGTGGGGATGGTTGGTGCAGGCGGGATCGGCGTGATCCTTTGGGAAAACATCCGCGCGTTCCAGTTCACCCAGACCTGCGCCGTGTTGCTGGTGATCATCGTCGTGGTCAGCTCCATCGACATCGTGTCCCAGCGTTTGCGCAAGCAGTTTATTTAACCGTATGGAACGCTTTGGCCCTGTAGGAGCTGCCGCAGGCTGCGAATCGCGAGGTGTCAGAGAAACCGTTTTGCAGCCTCCGGCAGCTCCTACAGAAGTCATCCATATGTTGATTAAGGAAGGTTCTTTAGCGATGGACATGTCTAGACAACAAGCCGAACCGCTGTACCTGGAGCTCGCCAACATCATGCGCGCCGAGCTGGGCAGCTATACAGCCGGGGATTACTTGCCCCCTGAGGTCCAGCTCGCCGCACGCTTTGAGGTCAACCGCCACACCATCCGCCGTGCCATCGATGAACTGGTGCGTGAGGGCAGTGTGTTGCGGCGTCAGGGCAAAGGCACACAGGTGCTGCAGCGTCCGCTGATCTACCCGATGAGGGCTGACAGTGCTTACAGCCAGTCGCTGTCAGCGCAAGGCGTTGGCGTCGACGCCACCCTGTTGCAACGCCAGAAGTGCCCGGCCAGCGCCGAGGACGCCGAACATCTGCTGCTTGATCAATACGCGCCGCTGATCGAACTGCACACCTTGCGCAAACTCGACGGCCACCCGGTGAGTTTGATTCGCCATCGTTTTTGCGCCACCCGCAGCGAATTGCTCGCCAGTTACAAGCGCGGCTCGCTGCGCCAGTTTCTGGCTGAGCGTGACCTGCCGTTGACGCGGACCCTGAGCCTGGTAGGCGCGCGTTTGCCCAGCCGCGAAGAGGCTGACCTGTTGATGATGCCTCGCCATTTACCGGTGCTCACGGTCCTCACCGTTTCCCGCGACAGCAGCGGTCATCCGGTGGAGTTGTCCCGCTCCACCAGTCGTTCCGACCGCTTCCAATACCAGTTCATCGTCTGATGGAGATGCCTTTTATGAACCCTGCTACAGACCCCGTAATAGCCGCACGTCAACGTTGGATCGGTGTACTTGCCCGAGCGGCTGGCGACGAGCTGAGCCGCCACGAGTCGGCCTTGCGTGACGCTGAATACCAACTGATTCGTGCGCCGGAAATCGGCATGACCCTGGTTCGCGGCCGCATGGGTGGCACGGGTGCGCCGTTCAACGTCGGTGAGATGAGCGTCACTCGCTGCGTGGTGCGTCTGGCCGATGGACGCACCGGTTACAGCTATCTGGCCGGGCGCGACAAGCCACGCGCCGAGCTGGCGGCACTGGCCGATGCCCATTTGCAAGGCCCTCAGCAGCAACACTGGCTCGACCAATTGATCGAGCCGCTGGCCCAGGCCCAGTCCAGACGTCGCGCTGAAAAAGACGCCGAAACCGCCGCCAGCAAAGTTGAATTCTTTACCCTGGTCAGAGGAGAAGACTGATGAATGCAGCTCTGTTGCAACCGGCTTTCGCCGATCCGGTGCTCGACGCCCAGCGCAGTTTTCGCGCGGCCCTCAAAGCGCTGGCAGGTCCAGGTGTCATCCACACCTTGCAGGCGGCCCAGCGACCGCCCGCACTTACCGGTCTTGATTCAGCCACCCATGCCTTGTGCCTTGCCTTGCTGGATATCGACACCGCTCTGTGGCTGGCTCCGGCTTTCGATACCCCGGCGATCCGCGCCAACCTGGCCTTTCATTGCGGCTGCCCGATTGTTGCCGAGCGCCGCCATGCACGTTTCGCCTTGCTCGACGAAAGCCAGCTGCACGACCTGTCCGGCTTCGACCTGGGCAACGACCGTTATCCGGACCAGTCCTGCACGTTGCTGATCCAGCTACCGAGCCTCGGCGGTGGTAGCTCAATGAGCTGGCAGGGACCGGGCATCGAAAGCGAAAACAAAGTCGCCCTGCCATTGAACGACACGTTCTGGAACCAGCGCGAACAGCACAACGATTTTCCCCGTGGCCTGGATGTGTTTTTTCTCGCCAGCAGCGATTTGCTGGGGCTGCCGCGCAGCACTCGGGTCTGCCAATCTGCACAGGAGCGTGCCTGATGTACGTCGCCGTCAAGGGTGGCGAACAGGCCATCGATAATGCCCACCGCCTGCTGGCAAAAAAACGCCGGGGCGACACCTCCATTGCCGAACTCAGCGTCGAGCAGATTCGTCAGCAACTGCCTTTGGCAGTGGCTCGCGTCATGACCGAAGGTTCGCTGTACGACGAACAACTGGCTGCACTGGCAATCAAGCAGGCGGCAGGCGACATGATCGAAGCGATTTTTCTGCTGCGCGCCTATCGCACGACACTGCCGCGCTTCAGTGCCAGCGTGCCGATCGACACCTCGGACATGCAGCTCAACCGTCGTCTGTCCGCGACCTTCAAGGACTTGCCCGGCGGCCAGTTGCTGGGTCCGACGTTCGACTACACCCATCGCCTGCTAGACTTCACCTTGCTGGCCGACGGTGAGTTTCCGGGGCCGCAAGTGCAGGAAAATGCTGCTCTTGAGCCATGCCCGCGTGTGTTGGGGTTATTGGCCAAAGAAGGCTTGATGAAGAACGAAGCTGACAGCAGCGAAGCCATTCCCGATATCACCCGCGAGCCGCTGGAGTATCCCGCCAATCGAGCCCAGCGTTTGCAGGCGTTGGCCCGTGGTGATGAGGGTTTTCTGTTGGCCCTGAGTTATTCGACCCAGCGCGGTTACGGGCGCAATCACCCGTTCGCCGGGGAAATTCGTATCGGCGAAGTCGAGGTCTGGATCGAGCCGGAGGAACTGGGTTTCCCGATTGCCATTGGCGCTATCGAAGTGACCGAGTGCGAAATGATCAACCAGTTCGTCGGTTCGGCCACTGAACCGGCGCAATTCACTCGGGGTTACGGTCTGGCGTTCGGCCACGCAGAGCGCAAGGCGATGGCCATGGCGCTGGTGGATCGCTCGTTGCGCGCTGAAGAGTTCAACGAAGAAATCCAGTCTCCGGCGCAGCTGGAAGAGTTCGTTCTCGCCCATTGCGACAACGTCGAGGCGGCGGGTTTCGTCTCGCACCTGAAGCTACCTCACTACGTCGACTTCCAGTCCGAACTGGAACTGATCCGCAAGTTGCGCGCGCCTGCACACAAGGAGCTCAAACCATGAATGCTTATCAGCAGGCCCATTCCCAGCCTCAGCCAAAGCCCCAGCGTGATGAGGCCTACAACTTCGCGTATCTGGATGAGCAGACCAAACGCATGATCCGTCGCGCCTTGCTCAAGGCAGTGGCGATTCCTGGCTATCAAGTGCCATTCGGCGGTCGTGAAATGCCGCTGCCTTATGGCTGGGGCACGGGCGGCATGCAACTGACGGCGGCGATTCTGGGCGCTGAAGACGTGCTCAAAGTCATTGACCAGGGGGCGGACGACACGACTAACGCAGTGTCGATCCGGCGCTTCTTTGCTCGCACTGCCGGTGTCGAAACCACTGAGAGAACACCTGAGGCCACGGTCATCCAGACCCGTCACCGGATTCCGGAAACGCCGCTGAGCGCCGAGCAGATTCTGGTGTATCAGGTGCCGATTCCTGAGCCATTGCGCTTCATCGAGCCGCTGGAAACCGAAACCCGGACCATGCACGCGCTCAATGATTACGGGGTCATGCACGTCAAACTCTACGAAGACATCGCCACCTTCGGCCATATCGCGACCAGCTACGCCTACCCGGTGATGGTCGATGAGCGCTACGTGATGGACCCTTCGCCGATCCCCAAATTCGATAACCCCAAGCTCGACATGAGTCCGGCGTTGATGCTGTTCGGGGCAGGGCGGGAGAAACGTCTGTACGCCGTACCACCCTTCACCAAAGTCGTGAGCCTGGACTTCGAGGACCATCCGTTTCAGATCCAGAGCTGGGAGCACAACTGCGCCATCTGCGGCAGCCACGACTCTTATCTCGATGAGCTGATTCTGGACGATGCAGGGACCCAGAGCTTCGTCTGTTCCGACACCGACTACTGCGCTCAGCGCGTTATCCAGCAACAGGAGGCGGGCCAATGACCAGCGCGCAAGCCAGCCACAACATCAGGGCGCTGCCAGAGAGCTCGCAGCCGCTGCTCACTGTTCGTGACCTGACGAAACTCTATGGCCCGGACAAGGGCTGCCAGGGCGTCAACTTCGAGCTGTATCCGGGAGAAGTGCTGGGCATCGTCGGCGAATCCGGCTCCGGTAAATCCACTTTGCTCTCGCTGCTCAGTGGCCGCTGTCCGCCGGATCGTGGCGGCATCGATTACCGCGGCAAAGACGGTCAGGTACTGGACCTGTACAGCGCCAGCGAAGCCCAGCGCCGCACCTTGCTGCGCACCGAATGGGGGTTCGTCGAGCAAAGCCCGCGTGATGGTCTGCGCATGGGCGTGTCCGCCGGGGCCAACATCGGCGAACGCTTGATGGCCCAGGGCGTACGCAATTATCAGGAACTGCGTGCGGCCGGTATCGACTGGCTGACCCAGGTGGAAATCGACCCGCTGCGTATCGACGACCTGCCGAAGACTTTCTCCGGAGGCATGCAACAACGGTTGCAGATCGCCCGCAATCTGGTGTCCAGCCCGCGGCTGGTATTCATGGACGAGCCGACTGGCGGCCTCGATGTGTCGGTGCAGGCGCGCTTGCTGGATTTGCTGCGTGCGCTGGTGCGAGAGCTGGACCTGGCGGTGGTCATCGTCACCCATGACCTGGCCGTCGCCAGACTGCTGGCCGACCGCTTGATCGTGATGCGTCGCTCGCGGGTGGTGGAAACCGGTTTGACCGACCAGATCCTCGATGACCCCCAGCATCCTTATTCACAACTGCTGGTGTCTTCGGTGCTGCAACCGTGAACCGCTTTTTGGAGGACGTCTCATGAGTACCCTGATCGAGGTCCGCGACCTCTCGAAAACCTTCACCCTGCACCAGCAGAATGGCGTGGTGCTCAATGTGCTGCGCGGCTTGAATTTCGCGGTGCGCGGTGGCGAATGCCTGGTTTTGCATGGCGATTCAGGGGCAGGCAAGAGCACCTTGCTGCGCACCCTGTACGCCAATTACCTGCCTGCCGGTGGCAGCATCCGCGTCCAGCATGGCGGCGAGTGGCTGGAGCTGGTCAATGCACAACCCCGACAAGTCCTGGCCGTACGTCGTCAGACGCTGGGCTACGTCAGCCAGTTCCTGCGAGTGATTCCCCGGGTTGCCAGCCTTGATGTGGTGATGGAACCCGCACTGGCGCGGGGCTGGTCGAAGGCGGATGCCAAAGCCCGTGCCGAACAACTGCTGACGCGTTTGAACATTCCGCGACGCCTGTGGCAATTGGCGCCCGGGACGTTTTCCGGTGGTGAACAGCAACGGATCAATATTGCCCGGGGCTTCATGGTGCCGTGGCCCGTGCTGTTACTCGATGAACCCACCGCGTCGCTAGACGAAAGCAATCGCCAGGTGGTGCTGGAACTGATGAATGAAGCCAAGAGCGCCGGAGCTGCGTTGATCGGCATCTTCCACGACCGCGCTGCGCGTGAGGCGGTTGCTGACCGTTATCTGGACATGACCCCGGTGGACCTGACCGCCAAGGAGTTGCTGCAATGCTGACCGAACAGATTCTGACCAATGCTCAGGTTGTCGCCGCTGATCAGGTGTTCAACGGTACCGTGGTCCTGCGCGACGGGCTTATCGTCGACATGCAGACCGGCCGCAGCCAGTTGCCTCAGGCCCAGGACTTACAGGGTGATTACCTGCTGCCGGGCCTCGTCGAACTGCACACCGATAACCTCGAAAAGCACCTGTCGCCGCGCCCCGGTGTGGACTGGCCGTCGGCCTCGGCTGTGCTCAGCCACGATGCGCAGATCATTGCCTCCGGTATCACCACGGTGTTCGACGCATTGTCTATCGGTGACGTGAACCCCAAAGGCAAGCGCATGCAGCAATTGCCCGCCATGCTCGAAGCCATCGCCAGCGCTAACGCCGCAGGTCTGACCCGTGCCGAGCACCGTTTGCACTTGCGTTGTGAAGTCTGTCACCCGGACACCTTGAGCGTGTTCCGCGATCTTGTGGAGCAGCCACTGGTGCAGCTGGTTTCAGTGATGGATCACTCGCCGGGCCAGCGTCAGTTTGCGCTGGAGTCCAAGTACCGCGAGTACTACATGGGCAAATACCACCTGACGACGGCGCAGATGGATGAGTTCATCGTTGAACAGGTGGCCAATTCCCGGGAATACAGCGACCGCTTTCGTCGCGCCATCGTTGAGGATTGTCTGACGCGCGGGCTGTCGGTCGCCAGTCATGACGACGCGACCCTGGCCCACGTGGAAGAGTCGGCGGGCTACGGCATGAGCATTGCCGAGTTCCCTACGACGATGGAGGCCGCGCAGGGCTGCCGACGGTTGGGCATGAGCGTGTTGATGGGCGCACCCAATGTGGTACGTGGTGGTTCGCACTCGGGTAACGTGGCAGCCGTCGATCTGGCAAAAGAAGGGCTACTGGATATTCTCTCCAGCGACTATTATCCGGCCAGCCTGTTGCAGGCCGCGTTTACGCTGGCCGGGCAGGGCGAGTACTGCACGCTGCCACAAGCGTTGGCAATGGTCAGTCGGGCCCCGGCGGTTTCTGCCGGGCTGGACGATCGTGGAGAAATTCGTGTCGGGTTGCGTGCCGATCTGGTTCACGTCCGGGCTGATCGTGGTCGGGTTGACGGTACGTTACCGGTTATTCAGCAGGTCTGGCGACAGGGCAAGAGGGTGTATTGATGGCTGGCAGGTTGATCTATCTCATCGGGCCGTCCGGTTCGGGCAAGGACAGCCTGCTGGACAGCGCACGCGATGAGCTGCACCGGCGCGGTTGCCGGGTTGTGCAGCGGGTGATTACGCGCTCGGCGGAAGCCGTGGGCGAGGCGGCTCAGGCGGTTACGGCCGAGCAGTTTCTGGCGATGCAGGCTCAGGGCGATTTCGCCTTGAGCTGGCAGGCCAACGGCTTGCATTACGGCATCCCCAGGCACATTGATGAATGGCTGGAAGAGGGGCTGGACGTACTGGTCAATGGTTCCCGGGCGCATCTGCCTCAGGCCCGGCAGCGTTATCCCGATTTACTGGCCGTCTTGCTGACGGTCAGTGACGATATCTTGCGCCAGCGCTTGTTGGCCCGGGGTCGAGAGTCGTTGGCTGACATCGAAGCCCGCTTGCAACGCAACTCCAGATTCACCGTGGAATTGCTCGCTGATGATCCTGCGGTGTTCGTGCTGGACAACTCGGGGGGGCTGGCACAAACCACCGAGCGCCTGTTGCAACGCATCGCGCGCGAGCACGCATGCGCCTGACATTGCTGGGCACCGCCGATGCCCGTCAGGTTCCGGTTTACGGCTGCCAGTGCCCGGCCTGTGCGGCGGCGCAGGCCAACCATCAATTGCGGCGTCTGCCTTGCAGCGCGCTGATTGAATGTGGCGATCAACGCTGGCTGATCGACAGTGGGCTGACCGATCTGGCTGAGCGCTTTGCACCGCACACCCTCAGCGGCATTTTGCAGACTCATTACCACGCCGATCACGCGCAGGGCCTGTTGCATCTGCGCTGGGGCCAGGGGCTGATAATCCCCGTGCATGGCCCGCAGGATCCGGAAGGTCTGGCCGATCTGTACAAACATCCCGGCATTCTCGACTTCAGTCAGCCGTTCAGCGCATTCGAAACGCGGCAGCTTGGCACGCTGACGGTCACCGCTATGCCGCTGGTGCATTCCAGACCCACCCTGGGCTACCTGTTGGAGGGTGAGGGCAGGCGTATCGCCTATCTCACCGATACTGTTGGTCTGCCTGACGCGACAGCCGAGTATCTGCAACGTCAGCCACTGGATGTGCTGGTTCTCGATTGCTCGATGCCGCCGCAACCTCAAGCACCACGTAATCACAATGATTTGAACCTTGCACTGCAGGCCGTCGAGCAACTGCAACCGGGTAAAGCGGTGCTGACCCACGTCGGGCATACGCTGGACGCATGGCTGATGAACCATGGGCATGAGTTGCCGCAGCACGTGATCGTGGCCCGGGATGGCATGCAGGTGTAATCCTTGAACACTGCTGGTAAGGCCTGCGATCCTCGAACTTCACTGAAGAAGATCGTTCAAACGTGACATATCGATCATCAGGTCACGGCCATGATGGTCATTTGAACGGGCCGGAGATTTACCAATGAGCAGTCAACCTTACGCTACAACAGCGCCGAGTCGCGCCGAAGTCGATGCCTATGCCGGCGCGACGCTGATTCAGTTCGGTACGGACTGGTGCGGCTTCTGCAAAGCGGCTGAACCGCTGGTCAACAAGGTCCTGGCGGATTATCCGGATGTTCGTCATCTCAAAATCGAAGACGGCAGCGGACGGCCTCTGGGGCGTTCATTCAGAATCAAACTGTGGCCAACCCTGATCTTCATGCGCGACGGCGTCGAACTGAGTCGCCTGGTGCGACCGGGCAATGTCAGTGATATCGAAGAAGCGTTTGAGGGGATGGTGAGGGAGGGCTGACAGGACAAAATGCTAATAGAGGACCTGTAGGAGCTCCTACAGGCCAATGTTTGCTTCGTTAGAGATTGAATGCCAGCTCAGGGGGGCTTTTTTACCCACCCGTCATATTCATGAACCGCACCACCTGCACTTCATCGTTAACGCTGAAGTTATGGCTCCAGGGTTTGAGCTGCATGGCGTCGATAATGGCTTTTTCGAGCTTTTCCGGCTGGCCCGGATTAGCCCGTAGCACGGCCTTGAGGTCGGCGGAATGTTCGTTGCCCAGACACAGCAACAGACGGCCCTCAACAGTCAGGCGCACGCGGTTGCAGGTCGCGCAGAAGTTGTGGCTGTGGGGCGAGATGAAGCCAATGCGAATATCCGGTGCCTCCGCCAGGCGCCAGTAGCGCGAAGGTCCCTGAGTCGATTCGGTGGAATTGATCAGCGTGTAGCGCTCGGCAATACGTTCGCGCACCTGATCACTCGAATAGAAGGACTCGGCCCGGCTGTGGTCGCTGATAATGCCCAGCGGCATCTCTTCAATGAAGGAGATATCCAGCTTGCGGTCGATGGCAAAGGCCACCAGATCGTTGATTTCGTGATCGTTGCGACCTTGCATCACCACGCAGTTGAGCTTGGTGTGCACGAAACCTGCCGCGTTGGCGGCATCAATACCGGCGATCACCTTGCTCAGTTCGCCAGTACGGGTCATTTCCTTGAAGCGCGCCGGATCAAGGCTGTCCAGGCTGATATTCAGTCGGGACACCCCGGCATCGAACAGCGGCTGTGCAAGTTTTTCCAACTGCGAACCATTGGTGGTCATGCACAGTTCGCGCAGGCCGGGCAGGGCGGCGATCTGCTGGCAGAGGCCGACAATCCCGGATCGTACCAATGGTTCACCACCGGTAAGGCGAATCTTGCGGGTGCCCAGTGCGACAAACTGCTCGGCAACCTGGTAAATCTCTTCCAGAGAAAGAATCTGCTGGCGTGGCAGGAATGTCATTTCCTCGGCCATGCAATACACACAACGGAAGTCGCAACGGTCTGTCACTGACATCCGCAGGTAATCGACCTTGCGTGCAAAGCTGTCCATCAGGATACGGTCTGACATTTCCACCTTCTCAACACATTCTCCAACAGTCCTTTAACAGCACTGTTCATGGCAAGTTTCATACTTTTTGCGAGCGGGCCGTCGATGCTACAGGTTTATCGGCCGATGTCAGCGTTTGGTTATAGGAAACATAGTAAGCCAGACCTACAAATACTGCGCCACCTACCGCATTGCCGAGGAATACCGCGACAAAATTCTCTACAAACTGCGTCCAGCTCAGCGCGTCAGCAAAGATTGCGGCGGGAATCAGGAACATATTCGCAACGACGTGCTGGAAACCGATCGCGACGAAGGCCATGACCGGAAACCACATGCCGAGAATCTTACCTGCAACGTCCTTGCTTGCGTAGGACAGCCACACGGCAAGGCACACCAGCCAGTTGCAGCCGATGCCGGAAATGAACGCCTGACCAAAGTCAGCACTGACTTTACCCGTGGCGATAGCGACTGTTTTAGCCAGATAGGGGCCTTCGGTCAAACCCAGCAGATGACCGAAGAAAAACGCGACAAACAGAGCGCCCAGCAGGTTGGCCAGGGTCACCAGCAGCCAGTTGCGCGCTACGGCTGAAAGCTGGATACGCCCGGCGAACATGGCCATGGGCAGGCTCATCATGTTACCGGTCAGCAGTTCACCACCCGCGAGAATCACCAGAATCAGACCAATCGGGAACACCGCTGCGCCCAGCAGATTGCCAAACGAGGCCCATTGAGCGGGAATCATGGTACTGACGTGGATATCGAGTAGAAAGCCAATGGAAATGAACGCGCCCGCCAGAAAGCCCAGAATCAGAATAGAGAGGGTGGGGAGGTGCGCTTTTTTCACGCCAGCTTCGACGGTCAGTTCGGCGATCTGTTGCGGGGTATTCACGGACATGGTTCTGGCTCAAGCAGAGTGACAATACGGGGCGCGCGCATAAGCACGCGTCGCTGGCAGTCACCAGTCAATAGTAGGGTTCTTTAGCGTCCGGTCTGGTTGCGCAGCGTCGCGTACGTCACGTGCGCAGGTTCCTGTAATTCAGAGGCGAGAGGTGTCCGGTTTATAGCAATCAAACCGGGGATACCGGGATGATCTGCGGGGCACCTGAATTAGTAAGCAAGCTACTGAGTCGAAATGCCGCAGTCCAATCGCTTGTTCCGATGAACTCATCGACATGCTCAATCGTCGCCCTGAAGCCCTTGCAGACCGCGGGCTAAAGCGCTTTGGTCAGAGGCTTTGTTGATGCGCGAAAGTGAGCTCAACCTGCGCGCCCTGGCCGGTAGCTAGCTGTCTGTTGCTGCGGAGCACGCTGGCACCGCAGCGTTTTGATAAGGCGTCAACGAGACTGAGAACCGATGCACTGCCGGGGCTTATGAAGGCTTTCAGTGTGGTTTCGTTGAAGCCTGGGCCATCGTCACTCACGCAGATGCGCGCAGTGGTTGCGTCGATGGGGGCTATCTGCAATTCGACGCTGCCGCCATTAGCGTGTTTGATGACATTGTCGAGCAGCTCATTAAGGATCAGGCCCATATTCGAGCCCATCTGCAGCGATACATAAACCGGTCGGGTCTGCAGGCTCAGCGTGATTGAGCGGTTGTATTGCGTGTTGATCAGGCGTTGGGCCAGGTCGGGAAGTAACTGGGCGAGATCAACCTGATTACGGCTACTGCGATGCAGTTGCTCCTGTACGGCACCGACACCCACCACTCGCGTAATGGCCGACTGCATCAGGTTTTTGGCTTCGTCGCCTTGCGCACGCAGGCTTGAAAGTTGCAGCAGACTGATGATCAGTTGCAGGTTGTTTTTGACCCGATGATTGAGCTCAGCAAGCAGCATTTGCTGGTTGTCAGCCATCTCCCGTTGCTCGGTGATGTCGACGCAGCTGCCGAAGTAACCGGCGAATTGCCCGTCACGGTAGAACGGCGCACCGCTGTCCAGCATCCAGCGATACTGGCCGTCGTGACGCCTTACCCTATATGGCGTCTTGAAAGGGGCTCGTTCATCGAACGCTTTATGGTAGGCGTCAACGCACTTATCGAGATCATCAGGATGAACATCGTCTTTCCAGCCGTATCCGCACAGTTGCTGTTGGGTCTTGCCGGTAAAGTCAGTCCAGGGCTTGTTGAACCAGTCACAATGCTTATCGCTTCTGGCCCGCCAGATCATCACGGGTGCGTGGTCGGCCAGCTCACGAAACTCGAGTTCACCGAGCATGCATGGCTGATCCAGCCCCTCAGGTTCTGATTTCATGAGGGCTGACCATTGGCTTTCGCAGCGGTGCATTGCGGAAAATTTCCAGCGCACTGTGCGCAGGCAGGCTGCCGAAGGGGCTGCCATCGAGCAATGCTTCGGTCACCTGCGCACAATGTGCAAGGTCTCCAGGGGCGTAGGGCTTGCGTAACAGGCCAAGTGCGGCATCGGCATTGGCGCGCGCTGTCTGGACCTGACCACTGATAAATACAGAGTTGATGCCGTGCTGATCACGCAGGCGACGCGCCAGGGCAATGCCCTCGTCATGGCCGCCCAGATTGATATCGACAAAAGCGACATCAGCTTGCTGTTCGCGGGCCAGTTTCATCGCATGGGAGACATCGTGGGCCGGCCCGATGATTTGATGCTCTGCACTTAGTGTGGCCGCCGCAATCATTGCAAGGATTGGATCGTCTTCTATCAGGAGGATGCGCATTTTTCATTCCTGCCTTCTAAGCGCTACACGCCAACGTGGATAATCAACTAGCTATTACGTCGCGGAGCAAAAAGCGTTTATTCATGCAAATGCACGGACTTGGAAGTTTGGCTACCCCTTAACTGAATGGTTCATAAAAGGTTCTAAAAAACATTCGAATGAGGGGGAATCAGGGTTTTTCAACTTGAATGCTGCGTTCATAACGCTCCAGCAGCGGCTGGATACTGACCCCGTGCAGCAGAATGCTAAGGGCTACCACCGACAGCGTGAGGCCAATGCTGGCCTGCGCGACTTCTTCCGGCAGCCCGTGGCCCAGGGCAAAGCACAGGTAGAACAGGCTGCCAATGCCACGAATACCAAACCAGCCCACCAGCGCTTTCTGCCGCTTGTTAAGCAAGCGACGGCTGATCAACAACCACACGGCAACGGGGCGGATGACGCAAAAAAGCGCGAGTCCCAAACCGACCGCACGCCAATCCCAATAAAGGGAAAGAGAGGCCC
Organism: Pseudomonas viridiflava; assembly: GCF_900602065.1. Taxonomy (GTDB): domain Bacteria; phylum Pseudomonadota; class Gammaproteobacteria; order Pseudomonadales; family Pseudomonadaceae; genus Aquipseudomonas. The sequence continues at coordinate 145,937 of NZ_UWFN01000043.1, forward strand.
CCAACAGGGTAATCAACAACACCTCCATCGATCTCTCAACTAGGCTGCTAAACGCCAGCATGTCGCCCATCATGACGCCGGCAGCCATTTGCGAGTCGCTCAAGTCCTCTTTCTCGGCAACCGTGGCCCGCTCGACGCTGCCGCTCATGTGCCCGATAACGGGTTGCGCGAGGTGTTCAGCGGGCACTTCGGAGCGGGTGATCTGGGCCTCGGCCTGACGTAAACCGAGGCCAGCCGCAAACACTGACAGGAATCCGAACGCGCCCAGGCCGTTGGCCACCACATAGGCAATGGCAATCAACGCCAAGGCCAGAAAGTCATTGGGGGATGTGTCGCTGTCGGCGTTCTTGATCCGTAGGTAGATCATCAAATGCCCGACACCTCGGCCCAGCCCATAGCCGATCAGCAACCCCACTGGCACGCCCCACAGCAGGTTCTTTATCGCCCAGTGCTGGACCCAGCTCATATCACCGGCACCATGGGTCAAAAACAACAGGGCGAAGATCACGAATGGAAATGCCGTTCCGTCGTTGAGGCCAGCTTCACCGGACAGACCAAAGCGCAGGCGGTCGGAGTCCTGTGCGCTGTTGACTTGCACCAGTGAGGCGAGCACCGGGTCGGTAGGCGAAAGCATTGCGCCCAGCAGAATCGAAATCCCCCATGACAAACCGAACAGGTAATGCGCCGCCATGGCGGTACCGGCGATAGTCACCAGCATCACAGGCCCAGCCAGCCAGTAGGCGGAGCGCCAGGCCTTGCTGTTCAGTGGCTGGCGAAGCTTGATTCCGGTGCTGAACAGCGAAAACAGCACGGCAACTTCAGTCAACCGCTCCAGCCAGCCTGAAGCCTGCTTGAAGTCCAGATTCAGCATGTCCAGCCCGGCTGGACCGATCGCAAAGCCGAATGCGAGGCACACTGCGGAGGTGGTGACGGGCAACCAGCGCAAGTAGGAAGAAGTCAGCGCGAGCATCATCAGCAACGCGCCTAGTACGGTCATGCAAAGAATGAAGCTCATCCGGCCTGAAGTCTCACAACGGGGCCTCGCAAAGACGAGGCGATAAGGTTGTGACTGCTCAGGGATGGGATAGTTGAAACATTTGGTATCAAAGGCTATCAGGGTGGGTTACGGGAAGATCCGGGGTGGTGATTTAATCCACCCATTGGCGATGTGCTGGCTGACCTGACGCAGTAACTGTAGGAGTCGCCCCTGTGTCCCTGACACCACGCTGTCGCGCAGCAAACAGAGGACTGGTGGGACCGACCGGCTCTTCGTGAATTCAGATAGTTACGTGTGGTTTGATGAGAGTGAGCTTGCTCGCGATAGCGTCAGGTCAGACGACACCTTCTTAACAGATCTCCTGCCATCGCGAGCAAGCTCGCTCTTACAGATGGTGATACGGCTTGCAGGATTGAGCTTGCTCGCGATTTGGTTTACCGCTCCACTGTCCTGTTCCAGCGCGCATTCCATTCCGGGCGTGTCAGGTTGACCTGGTCCCAGTCGATGGTCACCGCCGTTTCCAGATATTTGTTCATCGCCTCAACCTGGCCCCGGGTCTTGTCCGTGGTCGGGGTTTTCGGGTTGGACGGGATCTGGTCACCAAATTCCAGCGCAGGCGCCTGAGCTTCTGGGGTCAGCAGATAAGCAGCGAGTTTCTGCGCCAGTTCCGGCTGATCGTTTTTGGCGATCGCACACTCGGCCACGTTCAACACCACGCCGCCTTCTTTAGGAGGCGCGTACTCTACCGGCACGCCCTTGATCTTCAATGCAGTGACCTGGGTCGGCGTGAGCGGGAACAACGCGGCTTCGCCGGTCTGCACCATCTCGGAAATCTTCGCCGAGCTGGCAATGTACTCCAGCACGTTAGGGCCAACGGTTTTTGGCCATGCCTTGAAGCCCGGCTCGACATCCGTTTCGCTGCCGCCCTGAATACGGTTGAACATCAGGAAGCCATGCAGGCCGAAAGTGGAAGAGGCCATGGACTGGAATACTACTTTCTCCTTGAACTTCTTGTCCGCCAGATCCATCCACGAGGTCGGGGCTGCCCAGCCTTTTTCGTTGAACATTTTCGTGTTGTACGCCAGCCCGGTAACGCCCAGGCTCACCGCTGCCGCTTCGTCCTTGATCTTCGCCTTGGCAGGCAGATCAGCCAGCGACGGGCTTGGCTGCAATTTGTCGCACAGGCCCATGGAAATCGCCCGATACATGATCCCGTCATCGAGGAACATCACGTGCATCTGCGGGTTGTCTTTGCTCGCCTGAACCTTGGCGAGAATGTCCGAAGACGTTCCTGGCACGATCACCACTTTGACGTTATTGGCTTTCTCGAAAGCAGGCAGGACCTGATCGGCATACAGGCGCTCCATCGTCCCGCCGTTCATGCCCAGATAAAGCGTGGTGGCGGCCTGGGCCGGGGAAGAGGCGAGCATCACCGCGAGGGGCAGGCACGACAAGCCGGTAAATGCGATACGTTTTGCGTTCTTCATTGCAGCGACCTTCCTCTGTGCAAAGGGATGAAATCAATGGTTAACGGTTTTACAGGTTTGGGCAGTCTGTTGAAAACGGCGGATGGAAAATGATTCCAGGGAAATCGTCGACTGACCGGTGCATACCCATTCGGCAAGGGCTTCGCCCGCGGCCGGGCCAATCTGAAAACCAGAACCTGCAAAACCGAAGCCATGCAGCAGGCCAGGTTGCAGGAAGCTCGGGCCGAGCACCGGTTCGCGATCCGGTAAGTACCCTTCGGTACCACTCCAGGTACGAATCGCCTGTGCACCGGCCAGTGGCGGATACAGCTCCACCGCGTTGCGCAGGATATCGACCACGGCGGCTTGCCCCGGCCTGGCGCGGGTCGGATCCAGCGCAAAGCCCTGACCGCCGCCCAGCACACAATTGCCTCTGGCTACTTGCCGGGCATAGATACCACCGCCCTCGACACCCGTGCTGACGTCCATGAACATCGGCAGCGGCTCGGTGACCAGCATGGCCGGGTGGCCTGAGACCATTGGCACCGGTTCGCCGAATTGCGCCGCCAGATCGCTGGCCCATGCGCCTGCACAGTTGAGCAGCCAGGGTGCACGCAGGTTCAGGCCGTTAGCGGTGCGCACCACGAAGGCTCCGCCGTCATGATTGACGTCTACGACCCTGGCTTGTTCATGGATGTGCGCACCCGCCTTCCGGGCCGCCCGGGCAAATGCCGGAGAGACCAGCCGCGGGTTGGCATGACCGTCTTCGGCGCAAAACGAGGCACCCACTGCCACATCACCCGCCCAGGCAAAGCGCGCCCTTAATTGCTCGCGATCGAGCAATTGCAGGTCGAGCCCAAAACCACGGCTGGCATCGGCGTAAGCCCGCAGTGCGTCCATATCCTTGCCACTGCGGGCCAGTTTCAAGTGGCCGGAACGCAGGTACTCGCCATCGATGCCGATCAGCTCGCGCAAGCCACTCCAGATGCCATGGGCGCGCTGCGATAAAGGCAACTGGCTCAGCGGACGACCCTGTCGGCGCACGCCACCGTAGTTGACGCCGCTGGAATGCGAACCGCAGAAATCGCGCTCCAGCAACGTCACGCGTTTGCCTTTCATGGCCAGAAACAAAGCGGCTGATGCGCCGACAATACCGCCGCCAATGATCAGCGCATCGCTTTCGATGATTGCGCTCATGACGACGTCTCCACACCAAATGGCAACGGTTTGATGGGGGCCTGCCCGCGCAGCCGACCGATGCTTTGCAGGTCTCGGCCACTGCACTGCGCGACGATTTCCGTTGCCGCCAGCCCGCACATCCGGCCCTGGCAACGGCCCATGCCGACCCGGCACATGGCTTTGACCCGGTTGATCTCCCAATGGCCTTCGTCGACCACGGTACGGATATCGCCTGCACTGATTTCCTCACAGCGACAGATGATCGTTTCGTCCGGGACTTTCTTGGCCCAGTCAGCGGGGAAGGGGAATGCAGTTTCCAGCCCATGACGAAAGCGCTTGATCTGCTCCAGCATGTTCTTCAAGTGTTCGCTGCGGGCTTTGTCGACGACCAGGCCGCTGTCCTCCAGCAGTGTGAGGGCGGCCAGTTCGCCGGCCATTTCTGCAGCGTCAGCACCCATGATGCCCGCGCCGTCACCGGCCAGATAAACGCCTGCGACAGTGCTGCGCCCGGCGTCGTCACGCGTGGGCAGCCACGCACGATTGAGCTCGCTCCACTGAAACTCGCAGCCGAGCAGGTCAGCCAGCTGCGTTTCACTGCGCAGCGCGTGGGCGAAGGCCACGGAATCGCACTCCAGTTGTTGCACTGCGCCGCTGCCTTGCCACTGCACGCTGTTGACGCGCTTGTCGCCTTCGACACGTTGCAAGGTCGCGCCCTGATGCACGGCAATGCCATGGGCCGTCAGCCAGGCGCGGTAGTACAACCCTTTAGCGAGGGTCAGCGGCTGCCCGAGCAGTGCGGGCAATGCCCGGCACTGGGCGGAAAAGGGCGCGCTGTCCAGGACGGCGACAACGTCGGCCCCGGCCTTGGCGTATTGGTAAGCGACCAGATACAAGAGCGGACCGCTCCCGGCAAACACCACTTTTTCGCCGATGGCGCAGCCCTGATATTTCAAAGCGATCTGTGCCGCGCCCAGGCTGTACACGCCCGGCAACGTCCAGCCGGGTACCGGCAAGATGCGGTCGGTTGCGCCGGTGGCGATGATCAGTCGGCTGTAATCGATGTACCCCGCGCGGTTTTCCTGCAAGGTGTCGAGCCTCTGTTCTTCGGCGTTCCACACCAGTGTTTGTGGGCGATAGTCGATGTGCTTCGCCAGTTCGTCGAGGGTCTGATGCACGGCGACGGCCTTGCCCGCCTCAAAGCCATACAGTGCTTTAGGTTCGCGTCGGAAGTTCTCGGGCTGACGTCGATATATTTGCCCGCCGCCCCGCAGGCCCTCGTCCAGCAAACACGCTTTTACGCCATAAGCGTGCAAGGTTTGCGCAGCGCGAATGCCTGCAGGACCCGCACCGACGATCACCACTGATTGCGCGGTATCCGTACTCATAGCTGCCGTCCCGGATCACGGCTGACGACCTGGCCATTTTCAAGCAATGTCGAGCAGGCGCGTACCCGGCGACCATCGCCCAGGCGCACCCAGCAATCCTGACACGCGCCCATCATGCAGAAACCGGCGCGAGGCTCGGCACTGAAGTCGCTGCCGCGCAGGTGTTCGCTGCTGGTCAACACCGCCGTGAGTAGGGTGTCGCCCTGCAAGCCGCTGGCAGGCTGGCCGTCGAGGGTGAAGGCCAGCGCCGGACGGTCGTGTTCGACCAAACGTTTGAGCAATGCCATGAGGTTCGCGCTCCAGGCCTCGAATTAATGTTTGCCGACCAGCACCCGATCCAGGCCATACACCCGGTCGAGGATGATCATGGTGGCGGCGGTCAGGGCGATAACCAGCGCGGAAACGGCGGCCATCATCGGGTCGATGGACTCCGTGGCGTAGACATACATGCGCACCGGCAGGGTCTGTGTAGACGGCGAGGTGACGAAGATCGACAGCGTGACTTCGTCGAAGCTATTGATGAAGGCCAGCAACCAGCCACCGGCCACGCCGGGCAGAATCATCGGCAAGGTGATTTTGCGGAACAGCGTGAAGCGGCTGGCGCCCAGTGACTCAGCGGCCTGTTCGGCGCTGCGGTCGATACCGATGGCTGCGGCGATCACCAGGCGCAAGACATACGGCGTAATGATCACCACGTGGGCGAGGGTCAGCCAGAAGAAGCTGCCGTTGACGCCCATCAGGGCAAAGAGGCGCAGCATCGCCACGCCCAAGACCAGATGCGGAATGATGATCGGCGAGAGGAACAATCCATTGAGAAAATTGCGCCCCGGAAACTGGTGACGGGTGATCGCCAGTGCTGCGGGTACGGCAATAATCGTCGCCAGTGTGGCGGCGACAAAGGCCAGAATCAGGCTGTTGTAGAACGAATCGATGAAGTCGGCGCGCTCGAAAATCGCCCGGAACCAGCGCAGGGAAAAGCCTGAAGTCGGCAGGCTGAGGGTGTTCTCCGGTGTAAACGCGACCAGACAGACCACCACCAGCGGCGCGAGCATGAACACCACGACCAGGGCGTGAAACGACAGGGCCAAAGGACCGTTTTTAGACATGGCTCATTCCCCCAGGGTTTTCTTGTAGCGGCCTTCGACCATGCGGTTCCAGGACAACATGACCAACAGGTTGACCAGCAACAGCGCTACGGCAATGGTCGCGCCCATGGGCCAGTTCAGCTCCGAGAGGTATTGGTCGTAGACCACCGTGGCGACCATTTTCAGGCGGCGTCCGCCGAGCAGGCCGGGGATGGCGAAAGAACTGGCCGACAAGCCAAACACAATCAATGTGCCGGACAACACGCCAGGCATGACCTGAGGCAAAACCACCAAGCGCATCACTTTGGCCTGACTGGCGCCTAGGGACAGAGCGGCCTGTTCAGCAGCCGGGTCGAGCTTCTGCAGTGAGGTCCAGATCGGAATGATCATGAACGGCAGCATCACGTGCACCAGTGCAATGATCACCGCGAAAGGGGTGTAGAGCATCTTGATCGGTTGGCCGCCCAGCGCTTGTATGCCCTGATTGATCAGGCCATCGGCGCCGAGCAACAGGCTCCAGCCGAAGGCGCGAACCACCACGGAAATCAGCAGCGGTGTGAGGATCAGAATCAGAAAGATCGAACGCCAGGGCGTGCCCATGCGGCTCAGGATATAGGCCTCGGGGACGCCGATGACCACGCAGAGCAGGGTCACCAGTGCACTGATCCAGAAGGTGCGCAGGAAGATTTCGTAGAAGTACGAATCGGTCAGTACTTCGCCATAGTTGGCCAGGGTGTAAGAATCGCTTTTGACCCCGACTTCATAGTCGAAGACGTTGAACGACAGGATCAGGGTCAATGCCAGCGGGACCAGCAACAAGCAGGTGAACATCACCAGCGCCGGTGCCGAGAGTAGGTAACCGCGGCCACCTCGGCGCATATCACTGAGCAGGCTCATGGGTGCACCTCGTCGGCGTCCAGTACGCGCAGCAATCCGGCTTGCCAGTCCATGCCCACTGCGGTGCCTTCTTCCATCGGCGCGTCGCCGTCGTTGCGACGGACCACGGTCAACTCGCCGATGGCGGTTTCGATGCGATACAGCCATTGGCTGCCGAGGAAGTAGCGGGTGACGACCTTGCCTTGCAAGCGCCCGGTACCTGCGGCGACCAGATCGATCTTTTCCGGGCGCAAGCTCAAGGTCAGCGCGCCGTCGCCAGGCACCTGGCGCACTTGCGCAGCACCTTCGCTGTCCAGATCACCGGGCAGCATGTTGGCCTTGCCAACAAAGCCGGAAATGAACCGGGTGCGCGGGTGTTCGTAGAGCTTGTAGGGTTCGTCGATCTGGGTGATGCGCCCGGCCTGCATGACCACCACGCGGTCGCTGATCGACAGCGCCTCCGCCTGATCGTGAGTCACCATCAAGGTGGTAATGCCGACTTCGCGCTGAATACGACGAATCTCGAACTGCATCTCTTCACGCAAGTTGGCGTCGAGGTTGGACAGCGGCTCATCGAGTAGCAATACCGGTGGCTCAATCACCAGCGCCCGCGCCAGGGCAACCCGTTGCCGTTGCCCGCCCGACAGCTCACGTGGGTAGCGCTGTGCATGTTGGCTCAGACGTACCAGTTCCAGCACGGTTGCCACGCGGCGCTGAATATCTGCGGCCTGTACTTTACGCATGCGCAGGCCAAAGGCGACGTTGTCGGCAACGCTCATGTGCGGGAAGAGGGCGTAACTCTGGAACACCACTCCCAAACCGCGGCTGCTGGGTTTGGCATGAGTGATATCGCGGCCATCAAGGACGATACGTCCGTCACTGACCTCAACGAAGCCGGCGATCATTTGCAGGGTAGTGGTCTTGCCGCAGCCGGAGGGGCCCAGCAGAGAAACGAATTCGCCTTTCTCCACCGCCAGATTCGTGGCGACCACGGCGTCGATACTGCCGTAGCGTTTGGAGAGACCTTCAAGCTGCAAAAAAGCCATAGCTGCGTTCCACCTTTTCATCACGCACAGCGTTGCGGTGCGTTTTTGTTATGGGCAGATGCGAAATGAAATCTTGCAGTTGCTGTGGACGTTGGTGCTCGCTCTGAGTCGGCTACCAGGTTTTGTTCAAATCGCCCTGTGGACTGAGATTAAGACGAAGACTAGGATGGGCGAAAGGATGAATTTCACTGGATGGTATATTTCTTTCAGTTCTTTCGTTCAATGAATTAGTTATTGATAAGTGATCATATGAATTCCACTGAGCGGAATGAAAATCCCAAGGATACCGGCGTCGGGGCAGTATCGCGGCTGTTTGCAGTGCTCCGCTGCCTGGGTGATTGCTCCGAGGATGGCGAGCGCGTTACTCAACTCGCCCAGCAAGTCGGCCTCTCGCAACCCACGACTCACCGTCTGCTGCGCAGCCTCATGGATGAAGGCATGGTCGAGCAGGATCAGCGCAGTAAGCGCTATCGCCTGAGCATCGAGTTCTTCGCCCTGGCCGCTAAGGCAGGCAAGACCAGCAATCTGCGCGACGTGGTGCGCCCGAGCATGCTGCGCCTGTCGGCCTCTTTGGGGGATTCGCTGTTCCTGCTGGCCCGCAGTGGTTTCGATGCCGTTTGCCTGGATCGCAGCGAGGGCCCTTATCCGATACGCACCTTCACCGGCGACATCGGTGGCCGGGTTGCATTGGGCGTGGGGCAGGGCAGCCTGGCGATTCTCGCCTATCTGCCAGAAGAAGAGCGCGACACGGTGATCCGCTATAACCTGCCACGCCTGAAGGATTTTCACCTTTACGACGAAGTATTCCTGCGCTCAGAAGTGGAAAACGTCCGCCGCCTCGGCTACGCCGCCCGCAACACCGGCGCACTGCCGGGCATGGCGGGTCTCGCGGTACCGATCTTCGACCGTGAAGGGCGCTCGGTCGCCGCCCTCAGCGTCGCCACCATCAGCGACCGCCTCGGCCCCGACCGTTTATTGACCGTGGTGGAATTGCTCAAGCGTGAAGCAGCGGTTATCAGCGCCAGGATCAACCCGTTTGACCCGACATTGCGACGGCCCAGTCAGGTGTTTGGGCAGGTTGATTGATTCGCTCGCTTCGTAGCCTTCGGCAGCTCCTGCGAGTTATCTGTTTGCTGCGGGACGTGCGCCGGACCCGGCTTCCCGGATAAATCCGCTCCCACGTCATCCGCATTCCTGTAGGAGCTGCCGAAGGCTGCGAAGCATTTATCCTGACACACCGCCATCGCAGCCTTCGGCAGCTCCTACAAATTGTCTGTTTGCTACGCGACGTACGCCGGACCCGGTAGGGCCGAATTCATTCGGGAAAGCAGTATGTCTGCTGCTGCAGTTGCATGGAATGTACCGTCCCTTTCCCGGATGAAGTCGGTCCCACGTCACATTCCTGTAAGAGCTGTTGCTGCGCGACAAGTAGCTGAATGTATGCCTGACTTCCAGTTCTCAAAGCACTGCCGGAAGCTTGAATGCCCGTAAATCGCCCATCTCAAACGGGTTCGGCGAGCGCTGGCTCATCAGCAAGTAATTCACTCTGCGTTCTTCCAGGTTGGCCTTGAGCATCAGTACGTCGCGGCCACTGTGGTGCTCGGTTTCCATGCGTTCAACCAGGCGGAACAGTGACCACGGTCCCGTGTTTTCCTGATAGCCCACACGACGGCCACTCGTGTGTTCGACGATCAGACTGGCGCTGCTGTTATCACCTTCGGCGGGCCATTGCAGGGCGAGGGGTACGATGGGGCCGTGACGATACTCGAGTTGTTTATCGCCAAACTGAAAGTCGGCGCGGCTCAGGTTTTGATCGAGCGACCAGGGCTCCAGGCGAAATTTGAAATGCGGTCGTTCCGGGTCTTCGTTGAAGAAGCTGCGGCGAATGGTCTGAACACGGCCCAACTGACTAAGCGTATTGATGGATATCGGCAAGGTACGGCCATCCACGCTGCGCAATCGGTACTGCGTACTGTCGCTTTTGATAAATGGCTTCAGGTAAGCATCAAAGAACTTTTCGGCAAGCCCCTGTGCCTTGAAGAACTCACGGAAATCAGCCATGGCGACATCGCTTTCGCTGGTAGCGATGAACGGGTACCGCTTGGCGATAGCCTTTTCATAGACGCTGTAAAGCTCGCTTTGGTAGCGCTGGTTGATGTGAGCGTAGGTGTCATCCAGCAGCACGCGCCAGCTGTCATCGGCAATCGCGCCTAGCCAGCCACTCAGCGGCTGCGGCAGACGAGACGTTGAACTGCGCACTATGCCGATACCATCCAGCTGGGCACCCATGCGCGATTTGGCGAGTTCGAACGCAGCCTGTTCCGGGTGGCTAGAGCGTGCCACCGTGGCTAATTGTGAATGCAGGGTGTTCAACGCTTGTAGTGCTGCGGTGAGTTCAAGTGTCGGGTTGTTGTCGTCATCCAGTAATTGATGCATCGCTTCAAATCGACGCTGCAATGCCATTTTTCCGTTGTTCGGCAACGGCTCCGGCAATGCAGCTTTTGCTAACGTCGTTAAGGTTTTCGCATCCGCTTGAGCTGGCTCATTAGCGTCTGCTTTTGGCGCTTCAAACCGGGTGTTCGCTCGCACTTCCACCAGCAACTGTATAAGCGGCGAGTTCGCAGCCGTCAGCCGTGAAGCCAGCTCCGCGCCTTCTCCCGCGTTACTCAGTGGAACCAGCGCAACCTGACTGATTGCCCGGCTCCAGTGGTCGGCATAGTCGCGCAAGTAAAGTTGCTCCAGTTCAACCATCAGCGCCTGTGTATCGCCGAGGCCAAGCTGATTGTCTTCACCCATTACCCAATCGTCTCGCGAGCTTTCCTGAATCAGTAACATGCCTTGCAGCAGAAAATGATGCTGATAGCTTTTCTTCGTGTAGAAACCCGGAATCGCCTGAGTGTCAGCACTGAACACAACGCCATAGGGATCTATCTGTCGATTCAAATGGTACTCAGGCAAGTGTCGGTTTTTCTCTTTCAGGGCCTGATAGGTCAGCTCCGCCACGGGAGTATTACTCAGTGCCAGCCGGGCCTGTTCGATCAGGGCTGTGTCGAGCGATATTCGCACTGGCCGCTGGAGCAGGCGCGAAAGGTGATTGCCGAGTTGCCGCTGATCGTTGGGTGTCGCGGCGTAACTCGCACGCCATTCATGGCTAATGCGTGCATTCATGAAATCAGCATCGCGGCGCTCTAAGTCATCAAGCATCAAATAAGCTCGAAGGCTGTTACCCAGTTGTTCACGGTTGTTCAAGTCCCCACGCAGCCGGTTTGCCAATTGCGTAGCGATGCGCGGCAGTAACTGGCTTTTCAGTTCGTGATGATAGGCGTCGATCAGGGCAGGCAGAGTGGCGTCCTGCTGATCAAGCATTTGCAGGCTGGACGCTGGCTTTGCGAACAACGCTAGCGCGGCGTGGCTGCGTTCAAGTCGAGGCAGCGTTGCAAACGCTTCATTTGCCGGGCCTGGCGTCAGGCGATCCAGCGCCAGTTGCTCGCCCAGTCGGTTCAGGCTCGTGAGGCGCTCGCTGTTTTCAGCAAAGTTTTTCGCCCACATGGTAGTCACCGTCCCCAGACAGGCCAGCGCTGCGCCGCACATTGCCAGTTGCCGCCAGCGGAGTCTGCGAATGTGCTTTTGATGCAGCACTGCCAGCCCCGTCTCAGCAAAGATAATCTGGTTGAACAGGTCGTGAATGAAGCGCGTCGGGCCGTGCATTTTTCCGGTTTTGCGCGTGCCGCGAGGTGTCGCTTTATCGGTGCCCTCGGTTGACGTAGTGACCGAGGTCTTTGCCTGGAATATATGGGGCGCACTGGTCAGGTAGACGCCGCGTAGCGGATTGCCCGGCTGAAAGCGATTGCCGCTGAACGCTTTGTCCATGAAGCCCGCCAACGGCGCTACGATCATGGCGAGCTGCCGAGGAAAATCCAGAACTTGGGCAACACGTTTGGCCTGGCTTTCACTGCTCGTGCGCTTGATGATCTGGCTGCCGATATGGCTCAGCAATTCATCGAACTTCAGCCTCAGCACTTTTGCGTCCAGGCTTTCTGCAACGCCGAAACTGACCCCAAGCGGCTGCCTGTTCTGCGCCGGGTCAGCATCGTTATAAAAACAGTCGAAGCCACGAACCTGGTCGGCTTTGCTGACCACCAGGTAAACAGGCGATTGGCTGTGTAGACGCTGATGAATTTCCTCAAGACGGCTGCGGACGTGATCGGCCAGTTGATCAAGAGGGTGCTGATCCTCGGCCAGCAGCAGATCGACCGGCAGGTTGATAACCACGCCATTGAGCGGTTTGCTGCGACGATGCCGGGCAATCAGTTTCAAAAGGGTCTGCCAGCCACTGGCGTTGGCATTATCGTCTTGAGTCAGATAGCCCCCGCAGACGTCCAGCACGGCACCTTGCTCGGCGAAATACCAGTCACAATCAGCGGTCGGCGCGGGTGGTGCGATGTCTTTGTTCTGGCGCGCATTGAGCGGCAGGTTCAGGCCCGAGTATTCGAGCAGGCTGGTTTTGCCGCTGCCTTGGGGGCCAAGCAACAAGTACCAGGGCAACCCCATGCGCCAGCGTTCACTACGACCACGGTACAAACGCGCACGGGACAACGTGAGTTGTGCTTGCTTGAAGCGCAGACGCAACCCTTTGTGGTCAGGTTGGGTGGCTGGCTTTTCCGGCGCGTTGTCAGTTGCTGATACGCCGGTGTGCAGAACTGGTTTCCCGTCGCTGAAAACTACAAACAGCCCCCAGGCCAATGCCAGTATCAACAGGGTTACCAAGCGCGCAGAGGCATCGGCCAGCGGTCGGTACTCGTCAACACCTATGCGTGGGCCGACAAACCAGATCAGCAGCCCGCCCCCCATAAGCAACAGCAAGCTCCAGACCCAGGCGCGACGGAGCACGCCTCCCAGTGTGGTGAAGAAGGTTTTCATCGTGCTCAATCTCAAACTATGCCGGGCCCGGCGGACAAGGCATCAAACTGCTGGAAGGGGATCAGGGCTTTCTCGCGTTGTTGGTCGAGCATCCAGACGAAGGCTGAATACACAAGCGTCAGGCTGAACAGCGTCAGCATTAACGGTATCCAGCCGGGGATCAGCAGAACCTGACGGCGTTGCTCATGTCGTTGTGGCAACGGAACGCGTGAAATATTGCGGGCGATCTCTCCGCGCTGGCGCTGGATACACTGAAACAGTGCATGACGCAGCCGAAGCAACTCCTTGTCCCCGTGCTCGATGGCGGCATAGCGACCTTGGTAACCCAGCGCCAGACACAGGTACATCAGCTCAAGCAGTTCGACACTGTTTGACGCGAGCCGCATGTAGTGCTCGAGCCACTGAAAAAATCGTACGCCTCCTGATGCTTCATCATGAATCTCATGCAAAAGACTGTTATTTGCCCAGTCGCTTTCACTACCCCAGTCGCTGGTCAGTACCGCTTCATCGGCAACGGTACACAGCAGGTAGGACGCGACCTTGACAGTTTTCGCATCTGCTCCGGCCCGACTTGCCTGACGGGTAAATCGAACGATTCGTTTGGCTAATCGGCTGCGCAGGTTTTTGATGTGGTCAGGATCCTCGAGGGGCTTGAGGCGGGCAAGATTTGACAGCAGGCGCGACGCGGCGGACACCAGTGGATTGTGGCTGGCGGGCAGGCGAGCTGAAGCGAAGTCATCACAGACTCTCAGTTGAGTCTCCAGTTCGTCATACGCGACTACATTGCGCTGAGGAACGGAGTTTATTTTCGGTTTATTGGATGCACTGCAAGCATTGGCGCTCTGAGCTAGAGTCATGACGCGGATTCCTTTGATAGTCCGTTAAATCAGGCGATTTTTTGATTGGAGTCGTACGAGGCTTTGGCCAGTCGCGCGGCTTTCCGTATATCAGCCAGTTGCAGCCACTCAGTGAGCAAAACGTCCAGGTCTTCGCGGTCGGCCTGATCGCCGAAGACGTCTTTCCAACTGATGACACTTTCAGCCTGTGCTTGCAGACGTTTACGGGTG
>NZ_UWFN01000023.1 GCF_900602065.1 Pseudomonas viridiflava
ACGCACTGTTGACCGTCTTCCGCCATTTCGACAGCGCGGCGGTGAGCAAAGGCCTGATCGGCGAAGTACCGCAGACGATGTGGCTGTTCGATTATCCGTTGTTGGAGCGCACCTACTATCAACTGGCGGTGAACTTTGATGTGTTCGGCAATGTGTCGCACCAGGCTCAGACGCGCTTGTACTTCGACCTGATCCGCAACGGCGCCGAGCAGAACTTCCTGCGCCTGATGCCCGCTGACAGCCGCGAAGGCTTCATGGACGACTGGTACCAGAACAGCGGCAAGCTCAAGCTGTGGCTGGACTATGAAGCCATCGATGAC
>NZ_UWFN01000055.1 GCF_900602065.1 Pseudomonas viridiflava
ATGCGCCGAAGACCAGTTCGGCGGCGATCAGGGTGCGCCAGGCAAAGGCCCAGCCGATTTTCAGGCCTGCGAGAATCGACGGCAGCGCAGCGGGAATCAGGATGTGCCAGACAAAGCGCAACCCCTTGAGGCCATAGTTGCGCCCGGCCATGCGCTGGGTTTCCGAAACACCGAGAAAGCCTGCGTAGGTATTGAGCGCCAGCGCCCACAGCACAGAATGCACCAGCACGAATATCAGGCTGTTCTGCCCCAGCCCGAACCACAGCAGCGCCAAAGGCAGCAGGGCAATGGCCGGCAGCGGGTTGAACATGGCGGTCAGCGTGCTGAGCAGGTCGCGGCCCAATTGGGTGGACACGGCCAGCGTGGTCAGGGCAAACGCCAGCACGATGCCGATCAGGTAGCCCTGAATCAGCACGGTCAGGGAAAT
>NZ_UWFN01000131.1 GCF_900602065.1 Pseudomonas viridiflava
GGCTGGAACTGTACGGCACGCCGGAGATGCGCGAGAGCTACGTGCGCAACAACGCGCGCCGCCAGGATTTCCTGACGTTGCTGGTCAAGCACCGCCAGATGCTGGCCGATAATTACGCCAGCAAAACCAGCACCCGCCACCGACGCGCCGAGAAGGCCCGCATCTTCGCGCACCTGAGATCGGACTACCAGAAACTCAAGGAAAGCTGGGGCGGCTACGCCGGCTACGACCGCTGGTTCGCCGAGCCGCTGACCAACGCGCACCTGAGCGCTGTGGGAACTTACCACGATTATTTGCCGGCCTTCCGCGAGCTGATGTAGCAGGAGAGAACGTTCGTGCGATTTTATGGTGCGGCGCAAAAATTGGC
>NZ_UWFN01000262.1 GCF_900602065.1 Pseudomonas viridiflava
TCCATGTCCTTTTATCACTGCCTTGCTGGGACGTGATTTTCTACAATGCTCAAATAGCAGTCGCACTTGGAGAGTTCAATGCTCGAAAACCGTTTCGCCCCGTTCGAGGATCTCGCTCGGATGCTGATTCCGCATACCCACGCCGAGAAGATCGACGGTTCGCATGACGTCTCGCATTTGCTGAGAGTCTGGAGAAACGTCTGCGCCATTCGTGACGATGAAGGCGGTGACGCCCGCGTGCCGGTGGCCGCCACGCTGCTGCATGACTGCGTGGCGGTCGAAAAGAACTCGCCCTTTCGCTCCCGAGCATCACGACTCGCAGCTGCCCGAGCCAGCGAGTTGCTGACCGAAATGGGCTGGGGTGAAGAAAGCATCGCTTCGGTGGCTCACGCTATCGAGGCGCACAGCTTCTCGGCACAAATAACGCCCAGGACCCTGGAAGCCAGAATCCTGCAGGAGGCCGACCG
>NZ_UWFN01000044.1 GCF_900602065.1 Pseudomonas viridiflava
TTTTTCAGGTAGGGCACGGATTAAAATGTGGGAGGGGGCTTGCCCCCGATAGCGGTTTGTCGGTGTACATATCCGTTATTCAGGTATCGGCGGCTTATGGTTCCGCCCTTACGGCGGGTCACTTTTGGAAAAGAGCCCCAAAAGTAACCAAAAGGGCTCTTGCCCCAACACTCGGCACCTCGCTTAGGCTCGGTGTGCCCTCACTCCGGCTTGAATCCGTGGGCCGCCGCCATGGGCCATCCATGGCCCAGCGCGGCTAACCCGGCGTCCTGCCGGGTTGCCCACGGATTCAAGCCTGCGTTCGGCCAGCGTGGTTTAACGGGGCGCCTAAGATCAAAAGCAGATCAAGATCAAGATCAAGAGCGGCTCGCTTCGCATCGTGGTTAGCGTTGGCGGTACAGTGTTGTGTAGATACCTATGGCTATCGGGGGCAAGCCCCCTCCCACATTTTAAATGTCATGCCTCAGGGGAATCAGGCGTAGGTATCGATCAACGTACCGAGCATTTCGTCCGAAGCCTTGGCGCC
>NZ_UWFN01000014.1 GCF_900602065.1 Pseudomonas viridiflava
GTCCAGCGGATAGACGCCAGGGTGGCTGGCCAGCAGATCACCGGCAAATTGCTGATTGCGGTCCAGCCGTGCCCCGATCTCCGGCAGGCTTTCCCGGCCTCTCGCCAGCAGACGCTGACGCAAGACGTCCTGATCCACAGTCAGCAGCACCGCCAGCAGATTGGGATAGCGGCGTTGCGAGCGCTCAAGGTGCGCACGGGAACCGTTGATCAGCACGTCATGGCCCTCCAGCAGCCACTGGTCGATGACAATCGGGATGCCGTAATGCAAGCCGTTGGCCTGCCAGTTCAACGCGAACGCGCCGTGCTCTCGCATGTGTTCGAAC
>NZ_UWFN01000045.1 GCF_900602065.1 Pseudomonas viridiflava
GTCCAGCATTGACCATGGCGTAGCGCGGTCACTGCTGGACGTCGCCCAGTTCTGGAGTCGCAAGCGCAACCTTCCCGGCATCATGCTGGAAACCCAGAACAACAATCTGGCGGCCTGCAAACTGTATGAGCAGTGTGGATTCGTGGTCGGCGGTGTGGACCACATGCGCTACAGGGGCATTGATCCGCAGACCCGCGAATCGGCGATCTTCTGGTACTTGATCTTCCCCCAGCCCTGATTCGCGCATGAACAGGGCCTGATGGTCGGGGTTTACTTCGGCAGGCGGGTCATTTTCACGCCGGACTGCAC
>NZ_UWFN01000348.1 GCF_900602065.1 Pseudomonas viridiflava
GGTGGTGTGGCGCGACAATCAGGCCGGCTGCAAAGGCACCTGCGACCGTGTCGCCTTTCAGGATGTCAGCAACCTGAAGGACCCGCTGCTGTGCAATAACCACGAATGCCGCGACGAGATTCTGCTGCAGGGTTTGGAAGGCTTCATCAACAGTCTGGACAAGGATACGGTGCTGGTCCTGCACCAGATGGGCAGTCACGGGCCGGAATACTACAAGCGCTATCCGAAGGAATATGAAAAATTCACGCCGGTGTGTGAAAGCAACGCGCTGAACAACTGCAGCCGCGACAGTATCGTCAACGGCTACGACAACACGCTGCTATACACCGACCACGTGCTATCGAAACTGATCGACGTATTGCGCGCTCATCAGGACAAGGTCGACACCGCGATGATCTATCTGTCCGACCATGGCGAATCGCTGGGCGAATACAACCTGTTTCTGCACGGCACGCCGTATCTGCTGGCGCCTGACCAGC
>NZ_UWFN01000146.1 GCF_900602065.1 Pseudomonas viridiflava
ACACGATGGTGGACAGCGTAGGCGTTCGTCGCTTCACAGACATGGCCAACGCCACACAGCAACTGTCATTGCTCAGCGATGTGCGCAACTCACCGGTGAAACTGCTGTTGTCTGCGGTCAACGACAACACTCAGTGGGACGTACCCGCCCCGCGCGAAGCGCAGCAGGTCGGCGTCAAACGCGATGACGGGTTCTGGGGCAAGGTCAGCGGCATCTTTGACAACAAGGAAGCCGCAGCCAGCGTTCTGATTTCGCCACTGCCAGCGGTCGATGACGGCAGTCTTGCCAAACGTTTCGAGCCGGTATCG
>NZ_UWFN01000097.1 GCF_900602065.1 Pseudomonas viridiflava
GGGCTTGCCCCCTCCCACATTTGGATCCTCACAAGATTTGAAGGTTGTGCACTGCTTCAACGCTCCATGAACCGGCATTGGGCACTGACTTGAGACCTGAAAGATCGCTATCGCTAAAAAATTCTTGAAAGCTGAAACCACCAAAGCCCCGGATTCCGGGGCTTTGCGCTTTCTTGCAATCTTTTACCGCGCCAATTGCAAACTTTGGCACGCGCCCTGCAATAACCCTGGTGCTACCCAGTTTCGGGGACCTTGGTACAGGCAGGCCGAGAATCCCCTCTTTAACACCGAAGCCTCTGGCTTCACCCCGTTTTGGGAGCCCTGGTACAGGCAGGCCGGGAACTCCCTCTTTTATTGCTCTTGGAGATGGATCTCCAGCCGCCAGCGGTCATCGACCTCCTGGC
>NZ_UWFN01000098.1 GCF_900602065.1 Pseudomonas viridiflava
ATCCCGAACTCAGTAGTGAAACGATGTATCGCCGATGGTAGTGTGGGGTTTCCCCATGTGAGAGTAGGTCATCGTCAAGATTAAATTCCAGAACCCCTGATCGCTTACGCGTTCAGGGGTTTTGTTTATGCGCGAAGAAAAAAGGATTAGCTGTAGGTACGCGCTTGCCCGCAATAGGCGACTCCGCGTTCTGTCTGACACACCGCCTCGCAGCCTTCGGCAGTTCCTACAGGTATACCGCGATCGGGTAGGACCGAATTCATTCGGGAAGGCTGTATGTCAGGCGATACATAAGCTGCGGATGTACAGCCCCCTCGCGAACAAGTTCGCTCCTACCACTGCTAAATGAAACATACGGACACACCTTCATCTTCCCGCATCGCAGCCGATACTTAGCTAACATCACTCTTTGAGTTCAGCCGTATGACACTGCGTAATCTCGGAATTGCCCTTCGCGCCGCTCTCTGTTTCTCCCTCATGGCTTTATTCGTCCTGTTTCTCGGTGTCATGAGCCTCGACAAAATGTCCGGCCTCAACAAAAACACCACTGATCTCGGTGGCGGCTGGCTGAAGTCCACTCGGCTTCTGGGTGAGTTGGCAGACACCACATCGCGATTCCGTACCATGTCCTACTTGATCATGGTCAACCGCACACAGGCGGACATCGACAAGGCCGAGGCTCGCCTTGAAGTCTTGACCAAGAAGGCCAACAACATCGTCGCTGCTTATGCGCCTTTGGTTCGTAGCCCGGAGGAGAGCACCAAGTTTCAGCAGTTCAAAGAAGCATTGGCTAACTATCTGGTGGCTCAGGACAAACTGCGCCAAGCGTCACTGGCCAAACGTGACGCTGAAATTCCAGGTTTGATCAGTGGTGAACTCAAGAAGTATTCAG
Organism: Pseudomonas viridiflava; assembly: GCF_900602065.1. Lineage (GTDB taxonomy): Bacteria > Pseudomonadota > Gammaproteobacteria > Pseudomonadales > Pseudomonadaceae > Aquipseudomonas. The sequence continues at coordinate 893 of NZ_UWFN01000098.1, forward strand.
ACCAGATGGCGCCTCTGGTAGAGGGCCTGCTGGAGATTAACAGCAAGGGCGCGGACGCTGCCGTTGCGGACTCCGCGAGTGAGTACACCAGTGCACGCAACATCATCATTGCTGTTCTGGTGTTGACCGCTGCACTGACCGTTCTGTTGGCCGTAATCCTGACACGCAGCATCGTTCGTCCCCTCAGTGAGGCCGTGCGTGCCGCTGAAGACGTGGCGCGTGGCGATCTGACTACAACGGCTCAGGTGAGTGGTCGTGATGAAGTCACCCGCCTGCAGCAAGCACTGCAAACCATGCAGATCAACCTGCGCGATACGCTGCAAAGAATTTCCGGCTCGGCAACTCAAGTTGCCTCAGCCGCTGAAGAGCTCAATGCGGTGACCGAGGAAGGTTCGCGATCGCTGCAGCAGCAAAATAACGAAATCGAACAAGCCGCTACAGCGGTCAACGAGATGACTGCAGCCGTCGAAGAAGTCGCCAGCAACGCGGTCAACACGTCGACTGCTTCGCAACAGTCCAGCACCTCGGCCATGCAAGGTCGCCAGCGTGTTCAGGAAACGGTCAACGCCATCCAGCAAATGACCAACGACGTCGAAGTGACTTCCGAGCAGATCCGCAGTCTGGCTGACCAGACTCAAGATATCGGTAAGGTTCTGGACGTGATCCGCGCCATCGCTGAGCAGACCAATCTGTTGGCCCTCAACGCCGCCATTGAGGCTGCTCGTGCCGGGGAAGCCGGTCGCGGTTTTGCTGTTGTGGCTGACGAAGTCCGGGCGCTTGCCCATCGCACTCAGCAGTCCACGCAAGAAATTGAAGTGATGGTCAGTGGTATTCAGCAAGGGAGCAGCAAGGCTGTGGCGTCGATGCAGAACAGCAGCAGCCGCGCTCAAAGCACTCTGGAGGTTGCTCGCAGCGCTGGTGATGCTCTTGAGGAAATCACCCGCAGCGTGGGTGAAATTTCCGACCGTAACCTGGTCATCGCCAGCGCCGCAGAAGAGCAGGCACAAGTGTCCCGCGAAGTGGATCGTAACCTGGTCAACATCCGTGATCTGTCGCTGCAGTCTGCCGATGGCGCTCATCAGACCAATGCCGCCAGTCAGGAGCTGTCGCGTCTGGCGGTTGAGTTGAATCAGATGGTGGGCAAGTTCAAGATTTAACGAACGCCGCACTAAGCCCACAAAAACAACGCCCACAAAAAAGGCCGCATTCTCATGCGGCCTTTTTTGTTCATGCGGACTCAGCTTATTCAGCCGCTTCCTCAGCGACTTCAGAAACAGCCGCCTTCACCTCATCACGGCGACGGATGTACTTCCAGTCCGCCTCATCAATGTAGATGCCGTTAGGCCCGCTGCCGCCTTCCAGATCGATGGCGACGTGGGCTGAAACCTGCGGCTTCACACTTGCCAGAATCGGTACGAAGCCCAGTTGCAGGCTCGTTTCCAGCAGTGCCGCCTGGTTCTTCTCGTCGATGTCTGCTGCTTCGTCCAGATAGTAAGGCAGGCGCACACGACCGGCCTGATCGCGATCCATCAAGTGCAGCAACAAATACATGTTGGTCAGCGCCTTGATGGTCATCGTGGTGCCGTTTGAGGCGGCGCCATCGATGTCGGTATGGATCACTGGCTGGCCATTGACCTTGGTGATCTCGAAGGCCAGTTCGAACAGGTCTTTCAGGCCGAGCTGGTTGTGGTTAGCCGCCACCAGACGCGCCAGATACTCCTTGGCTTCTTCGTTCTTGTTGTCCTGTTCGGCACTCTGGCTCAGGTCGAACACCGACAGCGTTTCGCCTTCTTCGTATTGGCCAGCGCTGTGGATAATCTGGTCAATGTGCTTGAGCGCTTCCTTGTTGGGAGCGAGCACGATGCGGAAGCTGGCCAGGTTGGAAACCTGACGTTTGTTGATCTCACGGTTGAACAGGGCCAGTTGGTGCTCCAGGCTGTCGTAGTCGCTACGGATGTTACGCAACGTGCGCGCAATGTCGGTCACGGCTGCCCTGCGCGCCTTGCCCAAAGTAAGGGCTTCATCGGTACGGTGTGCGTAAGCATTGATCAGCAGTTGCAGACGACGCTCGACGTCCTCTTCGCTGTCGAACTTGGCGACACCTTTCAGGCGTACCTGGGCATACAGCGCTTCGATCTGACCATCGCTGCGCAACAGACCTTGCCAGCTATCCTGATAATCGTTGAGCAACGGCAACAGGTTATCCAGTGAGTCATCCACCGGGTCCATGTAAGGCGTACCGAACGGCAGGTCGGCTGGCAGCAACTGACGACGGCGCAGGGCGTCATCCAGCGTGCGTTGCTTGGACTCCAGGTCGCCAATCTGACGTGCGACCAGTTGCAGCTTGGCGGACAGTTGCTGGACGCGCTCGGTGAACGCATCACTGGAGCGCTTCAGTTCATCCTGTGCCGCTTCCATCTGTGCCAGTTGTTCGTGTTTCTCGGGCTCTTCGGCGCTCAACGTCTGGCAACGACGGAAGTCTTCCAGCGCTTTCTGTGCGTCCAGCACCTGCTGATACAAGGCCTCAGTCTGAGTCTTGCTCGCTGCGCGGTCAGAGGCGACGGCCTGTTGGGTCTTGAGCTGTTTCAACTCTTTCTCAAGGCGTTCTTTCTGATCACGCAACGCGGCGCGATCGGCCAGCGCTTGCAGGGCAGGCGGCTCAATGTTCGTCAGGTTGATCGACAAACCCGGCACCTGGAACTGGTCGCCTTTGAAGCTATCAAGGATGGCTTCGAGAGATTTGACCCAAGCATCACCATCATCCAGCGCGATACCTTGCTCACCCAGTGGCAAGCTGAACAGGGCGCTGTTGAACAGGCGCATCAAGCGTTCTACATCCGGCTGCGAGAACTCTTCGCGCAGGCGCGCATAGCTGTTGTTGTCTGCGTGATCGAGTTGCTGCTTCACCGACTTCAGACGCTTTTCCAGATCGCGCAGACGCTCGTCCAGATCTTCGGCGCTGAATTGACGGGATTGCGCCAACGCACCGGCCAGTTCATCGTGAGCATCCTTGGCGGCCAGCAACTGTTGTTCCAGCACTTTGGCGTCGTCGACCAGCGCGAAGCGATTCTTGAGGACCGCCAGTTCGCCGATCCAGCGCTGAATGCTGCTGATTTCCCGCTCCAGACGCATCAACTCCTGAGTGCCGCCGCGCTGATCGTTCTGCAGTTCATCCTGTTGGCTGCGGTAATGCTCGGCCTGAATAACCAGCTCTTCTTTGCGGGCGGTGGAGTAATCCATCCAGGTGCCGAGCAACGAGTCGAGCAGGGGCGAAAGGCGATGCAGCTTGCCGCGTAACAGATCACGCTGAGCGACACCTGCCGCCAGAGCTTCGACCAATGGACCCGCCTTGACCAGCGAGTTGTAGTCCTGCTCCATACGTCGCACGTCGCGGAAAGCTTCTTCACACGCGGCGATGTAATCCACGCTGCCGGAACGCAGGCTGTGTTCGAACGCGTCGAGGAACAGTTGCTTGAGCTTGGCTGCGGTGATTTCGCGCATGTGTAGCAAGTTGATGAACAGTGCGCGGAAAGTCTTCAGGCTCTGTTCACTGGTGGAGCGTAGCGGAATAAGCGTCAGGTCCAATGGAATCGACGTGTGACCGCCCACCAGCAAACGACGCAGCTCATCAGGCTTGAGTTCGTAAGCTTTCAGGCCCTGGCTCTCCAGGTTGCTGAACAGCTCTTTCTGACGCAGGCAGGTGTCGTTTTTCTGGTAGTGCCCCAGATCCAGTTTGCCCGCATAGGCAAAGAACTGGTGACCGAAACCGCCACCCGGGCCACGTCCGACCACACCGATGACGTGCGGGCCATGGGGCAGGGAAACTTCAACCAGAATGTAACTGGTGTCCGAGGCGAAGTAGAACTTGCGCGATTGCTCCAGGCTGTACTTGCCGAAGCTCATGTCTGACATGCGCGCCAGAATCGGGAACTGCAGCGCGTTGATCGAGGCGCTCTTGCCGAGGTTGTTGGCCCCGTACACCGACAACGGGTGCTCCAGTGGGAACAGCCCGAGGCTGTAACCGGCCGTGTTCAGCAGGGCAAAGCGGCGGATGCCGTAGCGTTCCTGGCTCATGCATCCATCTCCTGTTGCTCGTCAGCGATAGCGCGGGCCAGGGCCTGCTCTTCGGTCTCTTCCACGTCTTCGAATTCGGCCAGATCCAGCGGGTCAGCCGTTTGCAGCAGCTTTTCATCGCTGTCGTCGTCAATCAGTACCGGCACTGGCAGCGGCAGCACGCTGTGCAGGCTGGCGGCCAGGTCGCGGTCCTGTTGTACCGAGAGGCAGACGTCGAGGAAGCGGTGCATCGGCGGCAGGAAGCGGTAGATACCGGTTTCCTCCGCGGCGAAACCCAGTTGGGTCATACGACGCATGATTTTCTCTTCCAGCTCGTCCTGGGTCTGCACTTCGGCCTGCAAGAACAGGTCGCGGTACTTCTCCAGCATCGACGGCAACTCATCGCGGCCAAGGCTGCCGCCATCCAGCACGGCGACCGGGTCGCGACCCTGGTCGGCAAGGTGTTCAACCAGAATGAACGTGAACAGCGCCAGACGTTGTGCAGTCTTGTTGACCTGCGCAGCGGCCTGGTCCGGGACGAAGTAATAGAAGCCGCGTGTATCGCAGACCAGTTCGAACCCCAGCGCTTTGAACAGCGTGCGGTATTGGTCCTGAGCGTTGGACAACTGCGCGTACAGCTCTGGATCACGGCGGCTGATGTGGAAACCTTTGAACAGCTCGCGGAAGATCGGCGCGAGCTGGGACATTTCGGATAGATCAAGATGCATTGGCTGGGTTCCCCGTTTGCTCATCACTGCTGGAGAGCAGGGCGAAGGAGCGCAGGCTGACCTGATGCTCCTGGGTAAAGTAGTCACGACGCTCAAGGCGTTCGCGGGTGAAGCGTTTTTCGCGGGACAGGCGCGAGAACCAGTACAGCAATTCGTCGGTAGCGCCGGTAGGCTCCTGCTCAAGCAGCCAGACCATCAAGTCCGGCATTGGCAAGGCGTCCTCGCAACGTTCGAGCATTTCCTTGACCGTGCGCGGCGCTTGCGGTGAATCACCTTTGCGTTTGCCGCCGCCTGCCTTGGGAAACTTCGCCGGTTTTGGTTCGAAGCGGGCCAGCGCATACACGTAGGCCTCGACCTGGCTCGCGCTGCCGAGAAAGGTGCTCTGCGGTCGTGTGAACATCGGCATGGCCGCTTGCGGGACGGCATCAATGCCTTTGCGGCGAATAGCCGACAGGGCCAACGCCGCGCCACGGGTGACTGCGTTGTGGCGGCGGGCTTCTTCACGCAGCGGCAGCAGCAGTTCGCGGGCATGACGCAGCGTCAACTGAGCGCTGGTCTGCATTTCGAGGATGCGCGCGTGGGTGCGCAGCAGCATATCGTCGTCGACCAGTTGGCCCAGGCGTTGCTGTTCGGTCAGCAAGCGCAGCAACACGTTCTCGACCTTGCGCACGCCTTGTTCGAAAGCGCCGTCAGCGTTTACCAACTGAATCATCGGCTCGACGTATTCGTCCCAGGTGGCCAGCACTTCTGCATAACGCTGACGCAACGGGATCTGGCGATCACTGGTCTTGGCCCGGTCTGCAACGCCCACCAATGCCTGTTCGTCGTTTGCGAGCTTTTTCAGCACGTCGCGCACACGCATGTCCAACAAACGCAGCTGCCGGGCGAGGTCGTTGGCGTCGCGGATATCAAAGGCGTCCTGAATATAGCCAGCCAGCCGCTCCAGATGGCGCAGGTAGGCTTCGATTTCCAGGCACAGGCCCAAACGGTGCTCGCGGCGCAGATAGGACAGGAAGTCATGAATCTGCGCATTGAGTTCAAAACGGTTGGGGCTTTTCGCCACCGGTACGAGGATATCCAGGCGAATCCACACATCCAGCAGGTTGGTGATGTCCTGCGGGGTGCTGTCCAGTTGCTGTGCGGCCAGTTGCAAGCGCAATTCGCTCAGGCTCAGGGTGCCTTGGTCGAAATGTTCGCACAGCGGCTCAAGAAGCGCCCAGTGCTCGGCAAGTGCGCGCAAGACGCGCTTAGGTTCGATCATTGGAAGGCCGACTGTTGGCAAATAAAAGCGGCGATTGTACTGCATCCGGGGCTTCGGATTTCACCTCCTGACGATCAACTGCGGCGGGAAAGTGCGAAGAGTTGTAGAATCGCCGTCCTAACTTATCCACAGGTGGCCGACCTTTGCTCAACGAGTCCCGCCGCCGCGCTTATTTGACCGCCATGCAGGTGGTCAATTGGCTGCCGCGCACCGAACTGCCTTTTGCGGCTCCGTCACGTCCGGAACTGCTTGCTCCGCTTGCGCCACAGGTTGAACCGGTGGCGGATATTGCGGTGCCCGAAGCTGCGGTCAATCAGGTGGCGAGCGCCGTTGCGGCGAGTCCGGCACTTGTCGCACGGCCAAAGATCGAAGTGCCGAGACCTGCGGCCACCAATACCCGCAAGCCTGCGGTCGCCGAAGACGAGGCTGCTCCCGCGCCGGTCAAGGCTGCTGTTGTGTCGCCACCGCGCTTTTCACTGCAGTTGTTACGCGCCGGGCGTTGCCTGCTGTTGGTGGAGTTGCCAACAGGTCAGCCCTTCCAGAGTCGTGATCCGGCTTATCTGCTGCTCAAGGACATGCTGCGTGCCGCCGGTCTGCCGGACAGCCCGCAGATCATCGGCGAGCCGGTGCGCTGGCCGTTGTTGAGCCGTGGCCAGATGGATCAGGGGCCTGAAGCGGCGCGTGATTTCGTGCAGGGTTTTGTCTCAGCCCGGCTGGAAGAGGCGCCCAGTGCCTGTTTGTGGCTGATTGGCCTACCGTCGGTGCGTTTTGCCGGGGAGGCCAATGCCGAGGCGTATAACAGTGAACTCGAGGTTGAAGGCCTAGGTTCTGCCTGGGCGTTGCCGGGTCTTGAATTACTGATGGACGAGCCGCAACGCAAGGCCGATGTCTGGAAAGCCATGCGTCGGCTGATGGCGCGCTGGAAACCGATAGATGAGTGACGCAATAACCTTCCGCCCGATGACCGAAGCGGATCTGGACGCTGTACTGAAGATTGAATACGCAGCGTTCAGCCATCCGTGGACACGCGGCATCTTTCTCGACGGTCTCAAGTCTTACGAAATATGGCTGATGTTCGAAGGCAACCAACAGGTCGGGCATGGCGTGGTGCAAGTCATCATCGACGAAGCGCACTTGCTCAACATCACCGTCAAACCGGAAAGCCAGGGCCGCGGTCTGGGGCTGCGTTTACTCGAACATCTTATGTCACGGGCTTATCAGTTGAACGCCCGGGAATGCTTCCTTGAACTGCGTGACAGCAACCGCGCAGCGTATCGGTTGTACGAGCGCTTCGGCTTCAACGAAATCGGCCGCCGACGTGATTACTACCCTGTTGCCGGCGGCCGCGAAGATGCGCTCGTCATGGCGTGTACGTTGTTCGAGTAACCCGTACTGCTGACCAGACATACTTCCCGGTAGGACCGAATTTATTCGGGAAGGCGGTATTCCAGGCGATACATAGACTTCGGATGTACCGGCCTCTTCGCGAATGAATTCGCTCCCACGGAGGCGACGCCATTTCGTAGGACCGTTTTTAGCCGGGAGAGCGTCCGGCATCTACCTCGATATCCGCAGGCAGAATAAGTCTCTCCCGGCTAAAGCGGAGCGCCGCCCGGCCAGTCCTGCAGGTTTCGGACGCCTGAGATTATTCGCTTTTCTCAGGCTTGCCATCCAGCGGGTCCAGACGGCCCAACTCGGCCTCATCCAGACCATCGCCACCACCAATGTCATCTTCGTCCACTACTGTGAGACTGAAATCGGCGGGGCTGTCTTCACCTTCTTCTTCGGCCGAGCGAGCGCCGTCTTCGCGGATCAGGATTTCAGGGTCCAGATCGTCGTCAGTCGGGTGATGATCTGGGGTCGACGCGCCGGTTAAACCTGCTTCGCGTACGCGCTGCTCCGGAATTTCGTGGCTGAGTTCATCTTCAGGAATCAAGTCACCGATGCGCGCATCGTCGCCTTTGTCGTCGAAATCCAGCTCACGCATTGAGCCCATTCGATCTTCGTTATCGTCAATGGGCTCGGGTTGGGTTGCACCGTAAGGGCGGCGGGAATCATTCATGGCGAATCCTCGTTATTCAGGGGCGTGAAAGGTGGACCGGCACCTATCCTGAAGATTCCTTTTGCTTGCACGAGCGGAGGCGGAAAATGAGTAGTGACCCGAATCGCCGAGCCCCAGTCATAAGCTGGCACATCTTCGAGGCATGACACATGAACGAGCTACAAGACCTGATCGACAACAACGAACGTTGGGCAGACGCGATCACCAAGGAAGATCCTGAGTTTTTTGCCAAGCTGGCGCGCCAGCAGACCCCGGAATTCCTGTGGATAGGTTGCTCGGACGCCCGCGTACCCGCTAACGAGATCGTCGGCATGTTGCCGGGTGATCTGTTCGTGCATCGCAACGTCGCCAACGTCGTGCTGCACACCGACCTCAACTGCCTGTCAGTGATCCAGTACGCAGTCGACGTGCTGAAGGTCAAACACATTCTGGTGACCGGCCATTACGGTTGCGGTGGGGTCAGAGCTTCGATGCAGGACCGCCAGTTGGGTCTGATCGATGGCTGGTTACGCTCGATTCGCGATCTGTATTACGAAAATCGCGAAACCCTGGCCAAGCTGCCTACCGAAGAAGAACGCGTTGACCGCATGTGCGAACTCAATGTCATTCAGCAAGTGGCCAACGTCGGCCATACCAGCATTGTGCAAAACGCCTGGCATCGCGGGCAGAGCCTCTCGATCCATGGTTGCATCTACGGCATCAAGGACGGCCGCTGGAAAAGCCTGAATGCGACGATCAGCGGCTTCGAACAACTGCCGCCGCAGTACCGTTTGCGTCCGTTGGGGGAGTAAGTAATCCGTTTGGATGCAAAACCTGTGGGACCGAATTCATTCGGGAAAGCGGCATTCCTGACGACAAATATCCTGTGAATGTACAGGCCCCTTCGCGAATGAATTCGCTCCCACTGGTGATCTCATTTACCCGCAGGAGCGATGTTCGCGTTTACATATACGGATGAACCGCTGGCGCTGTCAGCGGCTTCTGCAGCTGTTTGAGTGAGCGCGATACCGTCCCGGATGTGCACTTGGCGTCGGCGTCGGCCTGGCTCAGTTTGCGCACGTCGGTGTAGAACAGCACACAGGTTTTGATTTTATTGGTGACCTGCCAGTTCTGCGTGCAACTGCTCAATGTCGCTTTGGGATCTGCACCCGGCTTCTGGCCCATCCCGGCCTGCCAACAGGCAGCGCTCAAGTCCTGCCCCATGACCGCCAGACCGGCCGCATCTGCCTTGGCTTCGTCGCCACCATAGTTGGATTTGTCAGCCGCGTACCAGATGTAACTCGGATGGTTGGAACCCAGCACGGGTACGGTTTGCCCTGGCGTCGGGCTGATCGTCGCCAGCCCCAGCACCGGCACGCTGGCTGAATATTGCTGCTTGATCCAGTTACGCACCGGAGCGCCGAACGCAACCATCGGCAACGATGCACCGCCAGTGCTCTGGCTCAACTGTTTGACCATCGTGGTCTGGTAATCCTGAAAGAAGCTGTATACGCCTTCCAGTGAACTACCCGCCGAGGCAGGCGCTGCAATCGGCGCGATATCGATGATGGTCTGATAGGCCGGAGTCTGTGCCAGTGGGATGCCGTTATAAGACAGCAACTGCGCCCAGCGGTCGGTGGTATTGGACTTCAGATAATCCTGAGCCTGGGTCAGCGAATAGTCGGGTGGGAAATGCAGCAGTTCGACACTCTTGCGGTTCTCCAACGCCATGCCCAACGGCAGGAACAAATACCAGTTGTACTGCCATTTGTCCGGTCCGGAGGCCAGGAGTTTTTGCGCGCCGCTGTAGGCGAGATCGCCCGCGTCCAGCAGTTGGGTCAGGGGCTTGTCATAACCGTCAGGTACACCGCTGATCTGCGCGTAGATAACATCGCCATCGCTGGTCACGCTGACTTTGCCGCTATAGCCATCACGCTGCACGCTTTGAGTCAGGTAATGCTCGACGGTCTGTTCCAAGGTCCAGTTGCGATAACAGATGACGTTGCAGTTGTTGGGGAAGGCGAAGAGTTGGGTCACGCGTTCCCGGCTACCCAGTTTGACGTTTACATCAGCCTGCACCAGCGATCCGAAGGTGAGGGTGGCAAGTGTTGCAGTCCATACAGCGGCTTTCAGCATGCTCATATCCTTTTTGGCAATCTGCCCCGAGGGTTCGGGTCGCTTCAATATTGAAGCAATGTGCCATTGCGAATAAACGGGGGACAGCAAATAAATTTACTGCCCCAGGCATGCTGTGTGGATGCAATCAGAGCACAAAACGCTGAACCATCAGGTTCAAATCTGTTGCGAGCACCGACAAAGCGTTGCTGGCCGCCGTGGTCTGGTGTGCGCCTGATGCGCTTTGGGTGGACAGATCGCGAATACTGCTGAGGTTGCGATCCACTTCACCGGCTACCTGTGCCTGTTGCTCGGCTGCACTGGCAATCAGCAGGTTGCGGTCATTGATGGTAGAGGTCGAACTGATGATCACCGTCAGTGCCTCGCCGGTGGCGGCGGCTTGCTCAAGTGTCACGTTGGCTTGATTGGCCGTCAGCCGCAGTGCCTGGGCGGTTTCCTGGGTACTTTGCTGCACGCTGTTGATCAGCCCTTCGATTTCTGTGGTTGACGCGCTGGTGCGCTGTGCCAGCGAGCGAACTTCATCGGCAACCACGGCAAACCCGCGTCCAGCTTCGCCCGCGCGCGCCGCTTCGATCGCAGCATTGAGCGCGAGCAGGTTGGTCTGATTGGCGATGGCGCGGATCACATCGAGGATTTTGCTGATGCTCAGCGTGCGCTCGGCAAGCCCTTCAGCCTGATGTGATGTGTCCAGTACATTGCCGGTCAGTTCTTTGATCGAGCCAATGGTGTCGGCCAGGCGCAACTTGCCGTTGGCCGCCGCTTCGTTAGAGGCCAGGGATTCGGTCGCGGTGTTGCTGGCATTGCTGGCAACTTCCATCGCCGCTTGACTCATTTGATTGACCGCAACAGCAGCCTGTTCGATTTCGCTGTTCTGTAGTTTCAGGTTTTCCGCACCTGACTCGGCAATGCTGCTCATCTCCTGCACCGACTGCGAAAGCTGGTTCGCGGCGGCGTAGATCTGCTCAATGGTCGAGTGCAGATTGCCACGCATCCGGCCGAGCATGTTCAACAGCTGAGCGGTTTCGTCCTTGCCCTCGGGGATTGTCTGCGGACTCAAGTCACCATCGGCAATGGTGCTGGCGATTTTCAAGGCCTGACGTACCGGACGAATAATGCTGACACTCAAGCGCCAGGCCAGCAGCAAGGTCAAGGCAAGGACCACGCCGATCGCGCTCAGGGCGATGATGCGCGTCTGGGCGTAGCTGGCGGTGGCTTTCTCGACGGCGGTAGCCGCGCTTTGCTTGTTGAGCTCACGTAGTAACTGCACCTGCATGTCCATCAGGTCGCCTTGCAGGGACAGCATGGTATTGGCCAGCATGCGGGCGTCTTCAATCTTGCGCTGCTCGATCAGCGCAATCTCGTCATAAAGGCCGGGGATGAATGCTTTGTAAGCGTCCTGCAAGGCCACGAGAGAATCTCGCTCGGTGGCGTCCTTTACGTGAGCGAGATAGTCGGCGAAGCCTTTTTCGGCATCATTCTTCAGTGTTTCGACGTTGATCTTGCTGGTAACCACCGCGCCGGGGTCGTCAGCATTGGCGATCAGACGAATGCTTTCGCTGCGCATTTTGACCAGTGTGATCGCCAGCGCATCGGCCATGGCGATGCTGGGCAGCGAGCCGCTTTCTACCGTTTCACCTTGCTTGCGAATCTCCTGCATCTGGAACAGGCAGAATGCCCCCAACGCTACCGTGAGCAATGAGGTGATGCCGAAACACAGCACCAGACGCTGAGTGATCTTGAAGCGCCGCAAGACCGTGGTCCCGGAGCGTCGACGCAAAATGGCAGGCAATAATTTTTTCACTGAGGCTAAAACCCAATCGATAGAAACATCGGAGACTGGGTTATAGGGCAGTTCTGTGATGTCTTTGTGACATCGCTAAGTTTGACGTCAAATTTCCGATGAGTCGTTCAATTCAGTTTTTTTCGGCGCACCCACTTCCTGCATCAGTTCATCCAGAAAGCGCTTCATGCGTGCATGCCTGATCTGCGCCAGACGAGCGCCTGTCTCCGTCTGGAAGCTATCGGTCAACTGGAAAAGCTTGGTATGGAAATGATCCACGGTGAAACGCTTGTCATCGTAATCACGGTTTGATGCGTGGGGGTCCTCTGGGTCATACAGGCCACTGCCCATTCGCCCGGAAACGTAGAACATCCGCGCTACGCCGATCATACCCAGTGCGTCGAGCCGGTCAGCATCCTGAAGGATTTTTGCTTCGAGTGTTTCAGGTGTGATTGCTGCCGAGAAGCTGTGTGCCTCGACTGCATGAGCAACTGATTCAATGCGCTCTTCCGCCCAGCCCATTTCGGTGAGCAGATCCGCAGCCTTGGCCGCAGCGAGCCGCGACGCACTGGACCGGAAGGGAGAGTTTTTCTCCACGGATACGCAGTCATGCAACAACGTGGCAGCTATCAGGATCTCCGGATCGCCGCCCTCTACATCGCGAATCGCGCAGACGTTGCTCCACACTCGCAGCAGGTGGGAGGCATCATGGGAACCGTCAACTTTTTCGGCCACGGTGTGTGGCAGTAGAAAAGTGGCGAGATCCTGAAAGGGGGCAAAGGCTTCAGTCATCAGCGGTACCGCCAGGCATGCGTGTAATAACAGCATTGCAGATAAACAGGCTTGGGCAAATGTCCGCTGTCATTCGCCGCTTCAAACGTATTGCCAAGCCATTTACAAGCCTGCATCATTTGTTAATGATTTTCATTGGCAATCGAGATGTCTCACACTCTGCAACGTCGTAATGCTGCGCTTGTTCACCTGTTTGGCGAGCATCATGGCTGGCTGCTGGAGCGTCTGCGCGCGCGAATTGGCTGTCGCCATGACGCCGCAGACATGGCTGCCGAAACTTTTGCACACGTGGTTGCGCTACCCGATACGCAAGCGATTCGTGAACCCAGAGCCTTGCTGACGACGATTGCCAAGAGGTTGATATTCGCCAGTTGGCGTCGGCGTGACCTGGAGCGAGCTTATCTCGAATCGCTGGCCGCCGAACCCGAGCTATTTGAGCCGTCTGCCGAAGCACGTTACCTGATGATGGAAGCTTTGCTGGAGGTGGATCATTTGCTCAACAGCCTTTCCTCCAAGGCCAGGGCTGCCTTTCTATACAGCCAACTGGACGGTTGGACCTACGCCCGGATCGGGGCCGAGTTGGGCGTGTCAGCACCCCGGGTCCATCAATATGTGGTCCAGGGTCTCAAAGCCATCTGTGCGGTCCAACGATGAGCGAACTGCCTGCGGCCCTCGAACAGGCCATCGAATGGCACGCGCGCCAGGCCTCAGGGCAATTCTCTGAGGGGGAACTTCGTGCGTTTGAGCGCTGGCTTGCGGCTGATCAATCCCATGCTGCGGCATGGAACGTTCTGCGTACCCGGCTTGATCAGACGTTCTCGCATTTGTCTGGCAGTCGTGCCCGTCAGGTATTGAGCGCCGGAACGAGTCGTCGTCATCTACTGCGTGGAGCGCTAGCGGTCGGCGGTTGTACGCTGACCGCACGACTGTTGACCTGGCCTGGCATGCCGCTGGACAGGCTCACAGCGGATGTCGCGACCGCCAATGCGCAGCGCCAGACACTGGTTCTGGTCGATGGCTCCAGCCTGACCCTGAACGCAGAAAGTGCTATCGATGTGAGTTTCACCGCGAGCATGCGCACTGTGCGCTTGCTGCGTGGAGGCCTCATGGCGCGTATCGAAGCGCAAGACCGGCCCTTCCAGTTGGGGTGCCGTGACGGCAGCGTGCAGTTAACTTCCGGCCAGTGTGTGCTGAGCCAGTATCAGGATCACACGCAGTTTTGGCTGAAAGCCGGCACTGCACAGATCCGCTCGCAACGTCAGACGCTGGTTCTGACGGCCGGGCAGGGCGCGCGTCTTGATGGACTGGGTGTCCATCCATTGCCGGTCAGTCAAACAGACCCCGGTGCCTGGGTGCGTGGGTTACTGGAGGTCAGCGATCAATCCCTCGCAGAGGTCGTCGATAGGTTGCGTCCCTACAGGCGCGGAGTTTTGCAGGTTTCCGATGCTGCGGCGTCGCTGCGTATTTCCGGCGTATTCAATCTGGATAACAGCGATCAGGCACTGGCAGCCTTGAAAGATATTCTGCCGCTGCGCATCGATCACTATTGGGGGCTATGGACCCGGATTGATCGGGTCTGATACGCCTGCTGAAAAATAAATCACAGGAGCCCTTAACAAATCGCCACCTCACTCTACAGAACAGGTAAAGGCGCCAGATTGCGCGCTCCGTTTTGCCAGCGAGGTTGAGCATCGTCCATGCGTCCATCACTTGTTACTCCATTGTTCATGACCTTGGCGGTTGCCGTTTCGGTGAGCGCTCAGGCTGCTGAAGCTCTGTATGACTTCTCTGTACCTGCCGGGCCATTGACCGGCGCGCTCATTCAGATCGGCCAGCAGAGTTCGCGGCAGATTTTGTTCATCCCCGCTGATGTTGCCCAGCGCGTTTCTGCGCCCGTGATCGGCCGGATGAGTGCTGCGGCGGCGGTTGAGCGTGCGTTGCAGGGTAGCGGTCTGCGCTTGCAGATCACCGCCAGCGGCGCATTGAGCGTGCAGCCTGTGCCGAGCGAAGGCATGACGCTGGAGGCGATCAGCATCAATGCTGCTACTGCGGGAGATGGCAGCAACGGCGAGCAAGCGGGGTACGTCGCACGGCGCAGCAGTGTGGGAACCAAAACCGATACGTCATTGCTGGAAACCCCGCAATCAGTGTCGGTGGTGACACGTGCCGAAATGGACCAACGCAAGAGCGACAATATTTCTGACGCGCTCAAGTACACCCCGGGTTTTACCAGTCAGCCGAGCGGCTTCAGTCGCACTGCCGATGATTACACGCTGCGCGGCTTCAACGTAGGCGCGGGTACTGGCGGCATCCTTCGCGACGGTATGAAATTACAGTCCAACCCTTACGACGGCAGCGTTGAAGCCTATGGTCTTGAACGTGTCGAAGTGCTCAAAGGCGCTTCGTCAGTGCTTTACGGTCAACTGTCGCCGGGTGGCATGATCAATACCGTCAGTAAACGTCCGACGGATACCCCCTTGCATGAAATTGGCGTGGAATTCGGCAACCATAATCGACGGCAGTACACCTTCGATCTCGGTGGCCCGCTGGACGATCAGGGCCAGTTCAGTTACCGCCTGACCGGCTTGTGGCGCGACAGTGATACCCAGGTCGACCACGTTGATGATGATCGGCGTTACATCGCTCCGGCCATCACCTGGCGTCCCGATGACGATACCTCTCTGACCGTGCTGGCCAGCCATCAGGAAACCTATACTGGTTTCGCGCCTCCCACCAGTTACCGCATGACGACTTACAGCTCAACTCCGGGGTACAAGATTGGTCGTGATCAATTCACCGGTGAGCCAGGCTACGACCATTTCAATAATCGTATGGACACCTTGGGTTACCTGTTCAGCCACGACTTCAATGAGAACCTGAAGGTCAATCACAGCTTGCGTTACTTTCAGGCGAACACTGACTGGAATTATCTGATTCCGTTCTCCATCGTCGGCTCTAATCTGCTTCGACGTTACAGCGAGCGAGAAGAGCGTTCGACCGGCTGGACGACTGACAACAATGTGCAGTACACCTTCGAGAGCGGAAACTGGAGACACACTCTGCTCGCCGGCGTTGATTACTACCACAAGACCTATGATTCGCATCGCTACATCAGCGGCACGCTGGCGCAGTTCGCGCCACCCTTGAATCTCGCCAACCCGGTGTATACCGGTGTCGGCGCTAATACTGCCGCAGACAGTGGTTCGGATCTGCACAGCGCCCAGTCAGGTGTTTACCTGCAAGACCAGATTACCTTCGACGAAAAATGGGTGCTGCTGTTGGGTGGCCGACAGGATTGGGCGGAGAGTCGAACCACCAGTCATGCTGATGACAGCCGCCAGTCACGCAATGACAAGAAGGCTACCGGGCGCATCGGCCTGGTTTACCTCGCCGAAAACGGCTTGGCTCCTTATGTGAGCTACAGCCAGTCCTTCCAGCCTGCGAGTGTCAGCAACCCGGCTTTTGGCAACGCGTTTGCGCCGCTTGAGGGTGAACAGTACGAGTTGGGCCTGCGCTATCAGCCGCCCGGCACCGAGACGATGCTCAGCGCTGCTGTGTATCAGCTTACTCAGGACAATGCGCTCAGCTACGATGCTGCCAGCGCGACCTATGTGCAGTACGGGAAAACCCGCTCGAAGGGGCTGGAGCTGGAGGCCAAGACAGAGGCCACTGACAACCTGACGCTCACAGCCGGTTATGCCTATACCGACTCGCATGTCATCGAAGATCAGGCGGCGACTAACGTCGGCAAACGTATCGAAGGTGTTCCGTATCACAGCGCCAGCGTGTGGGCGAGCTATCGTCTGGGCGCATTCGGTATTCCGCAAATGCGCGTGGCTGCGGGCGCTCGTTACATCGGCACGACCCGCGCTACGCCGACAGATTACGAAGGCAAAATCGGTGCTTACACCTTGGTCGATGCGCTGGTCAGTTATGAAATCGGCAAGCACTGGGAAGTGGCCGCCAAGGCGCAGAACCTCGCGGATCGCAAATACCTGTACTGCAACACAACCTGCCGGTATGGCGATGAGCGAAGTGTGATTGGATCGGTGAGTTATCGCTGGTAGCCAACACGCAAGCTAATGGATTGAAATGCATTTTCTGTAGGAGCTGCCGAAGGCTGCGAAGGATTTATCCTGAAACGCCGCCATTCGCAGCCTGCGGCAGCTCCTACAGAAGTCGTGAATCAGAAGACCAGCTTGTACCCGATAAACGCCAGCATGATTGCCAGGCATGGACGCAGGATGTCGTCCGAGACCCGGCCGGAAAGATGGCTGCCCAGATAAATTCCCGGCAGCGAACCCAGCAGCAGGAACCCCAGAATTCCCCAATCCATATTGCCCATACCGGCATGACCCAGACCTGCAACCAGTGTCAGCGGGACGGCGTGGGCGATTTCTGTGCCGACCAGGCGGCGAGTGGCGAGGAAGGGGTAAAGGATAAACAGCGCGACAGTACCCAGCGCACCGGCGCCAATGGATGTCAGTGCGACCATTGTGCCGAGAATCAGGCCGGTTACCACGGTCAGTGCGTTCAGGCTCTTGCCGCTTGGGTTGTAGTTCCCACCTGCCCGGTTGTGGGCAAATGCGAGCAGGCGCTTTTTGAAGAACACCGCCGCCGCGGTCAGCAGTAGAACGACACCCAGTGCCTGCTTGATCACCGCATTCATGGCGTCTGGAGCCGCGTGCAGGGTGCTGAGGAACCACAGCGTCAGCAGCACCGCCGGGACGCTGCCCATGGTCAGCCAGCCGGTGATTTTCCAGTCGATGTTGTCGTTTCTTTTATGAACCCAGACACCGCCTGACTTGGTGATGGCTGCATACAAGAGGTCAGTGCCAACGGCCGTGGCCGGGTTGACGCCGAACCAGAGCAGGATCGGCGTCATCAGCGAGCCGCCGCCCACGCCCGTCATGCCTACGATGAAGCCCACCACCAGGCCCGCAACCACCAACCCCAAACCACCAAAATCCATTACTGCTTCCCACAACAAAAAGGGCGACTGTCAGAAAAAACTGGCGGGCAGCATAACGACGTTTTTAATAACTTCTTATATCGATACGGTCTATCGATATATCTTTATTAGTGCTCAGTGGGAGCAGCTGTTTTGTGTAGCGGACATTAGACGCTGTAGGAGCGCACGAGCACCGCGAGCCTACGATGGCAGTGCATCAGACAGGACGTCGCGGCAAACATAGGACCTGTAGGAGCTGCCGAAGGCTGCGATAGCGGTGTATCAGGAGAAATGCTTCGCAGCCTTCGGCAGCTCCTACAGAAAATGCATTTCAATCCAGTCATTTGTATTTTTTGACAGGGCCGGACCTGGTTAACGACCGAAATGCGCAAAGCGCCCAGTAAAGCGCTTGGCCAGCGGGAAGGCCAGATCCCCGTGTTTGCTGGTAGCGAGCCCAAGTTCACCCAATGCCTCTGCCAGTTTCACGGCGGCGGCGACGCCGTCTACCACCGGCAAGCCTGTCATTTCACTGACCAGCCCCGGCAGGTCCGCCATGCCGCCGCACCCGAGAATGATCGCGCCAGCGCCTTCGTTGTCGCGTGCGTATATCGCCTGTTCGGCAATGCGTTCCGCCAGGGCCTGCTCACCCATGCTTTCCAGTTCCAGCACAGGCACATCAACGCAGCGCACCGAGGTGCAATGCTCGGTCATGCCGTAGTTGCGTAATAGATGCTCAGCGATGATCCGTGTGCGGGTGAGGGTGGTGACCACCGCGAAGCGAGTACAGATCAGGCTGGCGACATGAAAGGCCGCCTCGGCGATGCCGATCACCGGTGCGCGTGCCAACTCACGTGCCGCCAGCAAACCCGGGTCGCCAAAGCAGGCGATGATGTGTGCGTCGTATCCCGCAGCAACGCCTTTGCGAACTTCTTCCAGCACGCCGACGGCGGCGATGGCCTCGTCAAAATGACCTTCGATGGATTCCGGGCCAGCGTCCGGGCAGCAGGCGATGATTTCAGTATCGGGCCGTGCCACCGCCCGGGCAGCCCGGCCGATACTGGCGGTCATGCTCTGGCTGGTATTGGGGTTGATGACCTGGATTTTCATGTAAGGCTCGACTCGCGGATCAACGCTTGAAAATGGTTTTGAAGTCCGGCTCGACCGGCGTTACCTGATCGACCTGCAAGCTGGCGCGAATGCTTGCCAGATGTTTGCCCATCCATTGCGCCGCCGAAGCGCCTTTGCCTTCTTCGAGCAGCCCGAGCAGTTCAGCATGATCGCCACAATCGCAGCCGACACTGTGGCGTGAACCATAAACAGCAATAATCAGCGACGAACGCGTGGTCAGTTGGGCGACCTGTTCGGTCAGTACCTGATTGTCCGCCAGCGCAATCAACTGCACATGAAAGCGCGCAGACAGCTGAATGGCTTTGCTGTGCAAACCGTCGCGCTGGGCCTGGTGTTCCTCATCGACCAGCGTGCGCAGTGTGTTCAGTTGAGCCGCGTCAATCTGCTCGGCCACGGCCGGCATCAGCGCCGGCTCGATCAACTGCCTGGCAGCAAACACATCCTGAGCTTCTTTAGCGGTGGGCTGCGCAACTTCCGCGCCGCGATTGGTGCGTAACGTCACCAGCCGCTCCAGTGCCAGCCGTTGCAGAACTTTGCGAATACCGGTCCGGCTGATGGCAAACACTTCCGCCAAGGCATCTTCGGGCAAACGGGTGCCTGGCAATAGTCGGTGCTCGACGATGGCTTCCAGAATGTCCTGATAGATCTGTTCATCGCGGCTCAGTGTTGAGTCGCTCATCGCAGGGGTAGCGAGGAAGAGAGGATTCATAAGGCCGCTTTAACCGGTAAATGTGGGGCTGATCGTATACAAAGTCTAGACGATTTGCCATCACCGCTTACAGCCGTGGTAATGCCGATTGTATGCACTGACACTGCGCATTTACGCACTTTAATTGCGCACTTGAAGAGAGGCCGGTTCGTCGCCTGAGGTGCCCGGACACTTCTATCACCTGCCTTTTGGGCGTCTTGGCCGTGTTTGGCATGCATCATGCCTTTCAGATCGTATACAAATAACGCCAGCCTCCGTATGCAGTCTCCGGAGCGGCATCGATCCAGGGAGAGTGCGTGCGATGAATCCAGAAATTCCAAAGGGCTACAGCCCTCGCTTGTACAACGAAGATCTCGGCCCGGTTAAGCAGAAATGGACCTGGTACAACATCTTCGCGTTCTGGATGAGCGACGTGCACAGCGTAGGCGGTTACGTCTTCGCCGCGAGCCTGTTCGCGTTGGGGCTCGCCAGTTGGCAGGTATTGATCGCCTTGCTGGTCGGGATTTGCATCATTCAGGTCATCGCCAACCTGCTCGCCAAGCCGAGTCAGCAAGCAGCCGTGCCTTATCCGGTTATCTGCCGATTGGCGTTCGGTGTGTTCGGCGCAAACATTCCGGCGGTGATTCGCGGCTTGATCGCAGTTGCGTGGTATGGGGTGCAAACCTATCTGGCGTCCAGCGCACTGGTCATCGTCGTACTGCGCTTCTTTCCGTCCATGGAAAGCCTCGCTCAGGTGCACTTCGCCGGTCTGTCTTATCTTGGCTGGATGGGCTTTTTGACCCTGTGGGTGCTGCAGGCCATTGTGTTCTGGCGCGGCATGGATTCGATACGTCGCTTCATCGACTGGGCGGGGCCGGTGGTCTATGCAGTGATGTTTCTGTTGGCTGGCTGGATTGTCTGGAAAGCAGGCTGGAGCAACATCAGCTTCACGCTGTCGGAGAAATCCTTGAGCGGCTGGGAGGCCTTCGGTCAGGTGGTGATGGCAACGGCGCTGGTGGTGTCGTACTTCTCCGGACCTACTTTGAATTTCGGCGATTTCAGTCGCTATTGCCGCAGCATGGCTGACGTTAAACGCGGAAACTTCTGGGGCTTGCCGGTGAACTTTCTGGCGTTCTCACTGGTGACGGTAGTGATCGTCTCCGGCACCTTGCCGGTGTTCGGCGAAATGATTCATGACCCTATCGCCACCGTGGCACGCATCGATAATACCGTCGCGGTATTGCTGGGCGCGTTTGCCTTTGTGACCGCAACCATTGGCATCAATATCGTCGCCAACTTTGTGTCGCCGGCTTTTGATTTCGCCAACTGTGCACCGAGCAAAATCAGCTGGCGTGCGGGCGGCATGATCGCGGCAGTGGCCTCGATCTTTATCACGCCGTGGAACCTGTTCAACAACCCGGAAGTGATTCACTACACCCTGGACGTGCTGGCGGCCTTTATCGGCCCGCTGTTCGGCATCCTGCTGGTGGATTTCTACCTGATCAAAAAGCAGTACATCGATGTGGATGCACTGTTCGACGACACCCCCGCTGGCCGCTACTGGTACACCAATGGCTTCAACCCGGTGGCGATCAAAGCGTTGCTGGCTGCCACGCTGGTCGGTCTGCTGTTTACCTTCGTGCCGTGGTTCAAGCCAATTGCCAACTTTGCCTGGTTCACTGGCTGCTTCCTGGGCGGCGCGTTCTACCTGGTGCTGGCGCGCCGGGATGTGAGAATGGCTGCGCCCGCATTGGCGTGATCCGCTGATTTTGTAGGAGCTGCCGAAGGCTGCGATTTGCGGTGTGTCAGATGTACCGATTCGCAGCCTTCGGCAGCTCCTACATAAATCGCTGGCAGTAAAAAAAGCCCGGCACAGGGGGAGTGTCGGGCCAAAGGTATGTCTGGTGAGCCAGGGTAGATCAGAACCGCGGCTTAACCGCTTTCCAGTCTGGCTTGTAGCGTTGCATCTGTTTCACGTCATCGCGCTGGCGAATGCCGCAGGTCAAATATTGATCGTGCAGCTTGCCCAGTTGATCCCGATCCAGCTCCAGACCCAGCCCTGGCGCGCGAGTGATTTTCACGCAGCCGTCGACAATCGGCAGCTTGCCGCCCTTGATCACTTCCTCATCCGGTTCTTGCCACGGGTAATGGGTGTCGCAGGCGTAATCCAGATTCGGCACGGACGCCGCTACATGCGCCATCGCCATCAAACTGATGCCCAGGTGTGAATTGGAGTGCATCGAAACCCCAAGTCCAAAGGTGTCGCACATTTTCGCCAGTGCTTGCGTGTCGCGCAGACCGCCCCAGTAATGGTGATCAGCGAGCACAATCTGCACGCTGTTTAACGCGACGCTGCGGCGGAACTCATCGAAGTCCGTCACCACCATATTGGTTGCCAGTGGCAAACCGGTGCGCTTGTGCAGCTCGGACATGCCCTCAAGACCTGGCGTCGGGTCTTCGTAATACTGCAGGTCATCGCCTAGCAGCTCGGCCATGCGGATCGAGGTTTCCAGCGACCAGTTGCCGTTGGGGTCGATGCGTAATGGATAGCCGGGAAAGGCTTTTTTCAGTGCTTTGATGCAGGACACTTCATGCTCTGGGGGGAGCGTCCCAGCCTTCAGCTTAATGCTCTTGAAACCGTATTCCTCGATCATTCGCCGGGCCTGGGCAACGATCTGTTCTTCATTCAGCGCCTCGCCCCAATTGTCCGGCTTGTAAGGCGAATCCACATGCTGGGCGTACTTGAAGAACAGGTAGGCGCTGAACGGAATCTCATCGCGAATCGCTCCGCCCAGCAAATCCACGAGCGGAACGTTCAGGTAGTGGGCCTGCAAATCCAGGAACGCTACTTCGAAAGCCGAATAAGCATTGCTCACCGCTTTGCTGGCGTGAGAGCCGGGGGCCAGTTCCGCACCGGCAATGCTCGCCGGTTTGTTGGCTGCTACCGTTGCTTGCACGATGGCCCGCAACTGGTTGAGGTTGAATGGGTCCAGGCCAATCAACTGACTCTGCAATTGTTGCTGGATCGCCAGCGCTGGAGCATCGCCGTAGCTTTCGCCCAAACCGATGTAGCCGTTGTCGCTTTCAATCTCGATGATCGAACGCAGTGCAAAAGGCTCGTGAATGCCGCTGGCGTTGAGCAGGGGCGGGTCGCGAAAGGCGATTGGGGTGACGGTTACGCGTTTGATTTTCAAGAGGCTGCTCCCGATGTCAGGGCTTGAGGCTTATCCATGTTTTTTTTCGCGTCGTCAGGCTTGCCGCCCAGCACGCTTGGCGTATCCCCGCGAGGCTTGGTGCGGGCGAAGAAGATCACCACTGCGGCTACGAGTGAAGTAATCGCCAGGCCGTACAAGCCGCCCTCGATGGAACCGGTGGTTTGTTCAAGGAAGCCAAACGCGGTAGGCGCAACGAAGCCGCCGAGGTTGCCGATGGAATTGATCAGGGCGATAACTGCTGCTGCGATCCGTGCATCGAGATAGCCTTGCGGGATTGGCCAGAACAGCGCCGAAGCCGCCTTGAAGCCGATTGCTGCGAAGCAGATGGCTACGAACGCGAAGACCGGGCCACCGGTGGTGGACATGAACATGCCGAACGAGGCGATCACCAGCGTCACTGCAACCCAGGCTTGCTGGTATTTCCATTTGCCTGCCATGGCTGCGAAGCCGTACATGGCAATGATCGAAATAATCCACGGGATCGAGTTGAACAGACCGACCTGGAAGTCACCCAGGTTGCCCATCTTCTTGATCATGCTCGGCAGCCAGAAAGTAGCGCCGTAAATAGTCAAAGCGATGGAGAAGTAGATAAAGCAGAACAGTGCGATCTGTTTATCGGCCAGCAACTTGAACATCGACGGCTTGATGGTCTGCGATGCCTCGCGCTCACGTTGCTCTTCGGCAATCGCACCAATCAGCGCGTCTTTTTCTTCAGTGGTCAGCCATTTGGCTTCGCTGGGGTGAGATTGCAGCCAGAACCAGACGAATGCGCAGAGCACCACCGAGGCGAAGCCTTCGATCAGGAACATCCACTGCCAGCCATGCATGCCCATGCCGCTGATGTGCAACAGCGCTCCCGATACCGGGCCTGAGATCACCGAAGCGATGGCCGAGCCACTCAGGAAAATAGCCATGGCTTTGCCGCGGTCTGCGCCGGGCAACCACTGTGTGAAGTAATAAATGATGCCGGGGAAGAAGCCGGCTTCTGCCGCGCCGAGGATAAAACGCAGCACATAGAAACTGGTTTCGCCCTGGACGAAGGCCATGGCCATTGCCGCCAGGCCCCAGGTGAACATGATCCGCGTCAGCCAGGCGCGAGCGCCGTAACGTTGCAGCAGCATGTTGGAAGGCACTTCGAAAATCGCGTAGCCGACGAAGAACAACCCGGCGCCCAGGCCGTAAGCTGCTGCGCCAATACCGAGGTCGGTTTCCAGATGGCTACGGACGAAGCCGATGTTCACCCGGTCAATGTAATTGACGATGAACATGATGACGAACAGAGGCAGGACGTGGCGCTTGACCTTGGCGGCTGCCCGGGCAAGCGCTGAGGCGTCCGTCGGACTATGGACTGTGTTCACTGAGGCGACTCCCGATCATTATTTTTTTGGGGACGAGTCGATCATGGACGCAGTCTTTGTTCCGGTCTAATCTAGATTGGCACTTGATTGATACCTGGAATGAATCAATGTTTGAGCTCGCCCAGCTTCGCTGTTTCACCACTGTCGCCACCGAACTTAATTTTCGTCGCGCCGCTGAGCGCCTGAACATGACCCAGCCACCCTTGAGTCGGCAGATTCAGTTGCTGGAGCATCATCTGGGCGTGGCGTTGTTTACGCGCAGTACTCGCAGCGTGGCGTTGACGGCGGCAGGGAGGGCGTTTTTCGTGGAGGCGCAGAACCTGCTGGAGCGTGCTCAGCAAGCGGCTGCATCGGCCAAGCGTTTTGCTGAAGGTGATATTGGCTCGGTGACCATCAGTTTCGTCGGCAGTGCGGTGTATGAGTTTCTGCCCAAGGTGATTGCCGAGGCGCGGCTCAAACAGCCTCAAGTGAAAATCTCACTGGAAGAAATGAACACCTATCAGCAGCACGAAGCCATGCGGGCGCGGCGCATTGATCTGGGGATTGTGCGTTCGCCGTTGCTACAACCGGGGTTTGCCACCGAGTGCCTGGTGCGTGAGCCGTTTGTGTTGGCGGTGCCCAGCACGCATAGGCTGGCCACCGCTGAAACGGTGTCAGTGTCCGATCTGGATGCCGAGCCGTTCCTGATGTACTCCCACGCCGCTTATCCGCCGTTCAACGAATTGCTGACCGGCATGTTCCGTTCTGCGCGGGTGGCGCCGCAGTACGTGCAATGGCTGGGTTCGTCACTGACGATTCTGGCGCTGGTCAACGCCGGCATGGGCCTGGCGCTGGTGCCGCGCTGTGCGGCGAGCGTGGTGTTCAAAGGCGTGACGTTTCGCGACATCGATCTGGGCGAGGGCGTGCAAAGTGAGCTGCACCTGATCTGGCGCTCGGATAATGACAACCCGGCGTTTGCGATGTTGCTGGATGCGATACGCGGCGCGGTGGCGGGGTCGCTGCAATGAGGTAGAGACATTGTCACTGTAGGAGCTGCCGAAGGCTGCGATTGCGATCTATCAGGCGAAACGCTTTCGCAGCCTTCGGCAGCTCCTACAGAGGTCGTAGTGTTTTTAACTCAGTTAACAGCAACCTGCCCCGAAATCACCAGCGCCTTCAACGAAGCATCGAACTGTTTCAACGCATTCACTTGCAGCACACGTTGCTGATCAATCTGCGCAGCGATTTCAGCGGCAGCTTTGTCATGCACCCAAATCGACGTCATTTCCTTACCGCCATAACCCTCGGCTTTGCCGATGTATTGAAGATTGGTGTCGTAAAATTTCGCCACAAACCGCGCTTCCACCTGGGTATTACGCTGGGTCACCAGACGGTTGTAAGTGTCGAGCATCACTACCACGTCAGGTCTGGCTTGCATCAGCGCATCAAGGTTGTCGTAGACAGTCACCGAGGCGAATTCTTTTTGCAGTGAGCCTTTCAGCCAGTCAATGGCCAGTTTCGGGTCGGAGCTGTTAACGAAGGCTTCGCGAATACGCGAATCCAGCCCTGTATTTTTTGCACCGCTCACGGCAACCGAATGGTACTGCTCAAGGTAGGCGAGTGTGCTGACGGTATTTTCGCTATACAGCACACCGACCGATTGTGAGTGCTGCAGGCCGGTGCTGCTGTCGGCAACCGGTTGGAAATGGCAGGCCGCTTGCTCTGCAGCGAAGGCGGGTGCAAAGGCACCACCGGTCAATACGGCGACAAGTGTCAGCAGGGTTGAAAGTCTCATCGCGTATTCCTCACAAGCGGTTTCGGTATGTGGCCATCCTCCTCCTTTGCCGGAAAAACCAGAACTTGCGAATTTTGATGGTGACTATCGATTGAACGAATGATCACGCTGAAAACACTCGGACCCTGTAGGAGCGAATTCATTCGCGAAGGGGTCGGTACATCCACAGGATATTTGTCGTCAGGAATGCCGCCTTCCCGAATGAATTCGGTCCCACAGGGGGGGGCGCATTCCAACTCAGGAATGTCGAACCTTGCCCGCCAGCAAAACCACTATCGCCAGTCCTTGAATCGCCGCCGCCAGAGTAAATATCAACACCCCGCTATTAGCTCCCTCGCTCAACGACTTCACCACGCCGAAAATTGCCGGGGCAAACGCATAACAGCCTTGCGCCGTTGCCACGATCAACGCCACGACGCGTTGGGTGTGCTGGCGTGGGAATTCCGCCTGGGCAATCAGCGGCGGCAATGAAGTCGCGTTGCCGATGCCCGCGCCAAACAGGATTACACCCAACCAGATCAGATTGGGCCATAGGCCAACACCTAGCATCACGATGCAACCCAACAGCTGAATGCCATAACTCAGACACGCCACAGTGCGGCGGTTTGCGTGGACGGGCATGAGCCAGCCGACCAGCGTACGGCCGACAATGGCGCTGGCCGTTGCCAACCCCATCGCCAGCCCTGCCTGCTGTTCGGTGAAGTACTGTGCCAGTACCAGAAACAGATGCGTAATCAAACCGATCTGGGCAAACAAACCCAATGACATACCCGCTGCCAAGGTCACGAACTGACGATTCCGCCACAGCGAGGTCGGAGGGGATGTCGCCAGGTTGATGGTCTCGGCAGGAGCTTGGTCAGCCCCGTCTGCATATTGACCGAGATGCTCTGGGCGCAGGGCAAACACCTTGAACGACAGCAGGCCAATGACACTGATCGACACGCACCCCACCAGTAGCGCTGCCTGACCGAAACCGAACTGGTTAATCAGGTAAACCCACGCTGATGAGAAAATCACCCCGCCAATGCTCGCACCGTTGTAAGCCATGGCCAGTGCGGCGGGGCGCTTGCTGACAAACCACGGTGCGATGGCCGCATTGACCGCTGCTGCGCCCATGGTCACCCATCCCAATCCGCTGAGCAGCGCCGCGATGAATAACTGATAAGGCTGATCCGCCATCGCCCAGCCGTACACTCCGCATGCCAGTACCGTCGCGCCGGACACGGTCACGCTAGCCAGGCCAAAGCGTTTGTAGAGACGAGGCAGATTGACGATTACCAGGGTGCCCGCGAGAAAGTGCAACGTCACTGCCGCTGAGCACAGTGACACCGACCAGTCAGTGCGCTGCAACACGGCATAGAGAAAAATCGGTGGTCCGTAGAAACCAATACCCCAGCCAAACACAGCCATTACAAACGTGGCAGCCACGACTTTGCTGCCAAAGAAACCCGGTTGCTTCATGACTCAATCCCTAAAGGTGCGGTGAATCTCAGTATGATGAGCGCCTAAAACGATGCTTCAGGGATGGCTGAACTATGGATGTTGACTGCGCAGAGGTTTCGCTTGCCGAAGTGGCGGGAGCCATTGCTGATCCGGCTCGCTCGCGCATGTTGTGCAGCTTGCTCGATGGCCGGGCGCGCACCGCCACTGAGTTGGCTGCAGTTGCCGACGTGACAGCCTCCATGGCCAGCAATCATTTTTCGCGTCTGCGCGAGCACGGGCTGGTCGAGCAATTGGTGCAGGGGCGACATCGCTATTACCGGCTGGCTAATAGCCGGGTGGCGCGTGCGCTTGAGTCACTGTTGTCGCTCACGGACCAGCGGCCAGCAGCGTTCCAGCCCAGCACGCCGGCCGCACTCAGGCACGCCCGAACCTGTTACGACCACTGCGCGGGCGAGGTCGCGGTCAGGCTTCATGATGTCTTGCTGCAAGCCAACTGGATCGAGGCGCAGGGCAGGGATTACGTCCTCACCGAAAAGGGCGTCGAGCGACTGTTGAAGCTGGGCGTCGATGTTGATGCCATACGCGCTCAGCGCAGGCGACTGGCTTATCCGTGCATGGATTGGAGCGAGCGCTCACCGCATATCGGCGGCGCGCTGGGCGCCGCCATTCTGGAATTGATGCTCAAACGTGGCTGGGCCACCCGGCAGCTCGACTCCCGCGCCTTGAACGTCACCAGTAAAGGTCGTGACGCGCTGATCAAATCCTTCAGCGGCTAGACGTTGTCGCTTGGCTCAATGAACCGTGTCGGCTCACGCCCGTTGGCATTGAGCTGATAAATCTCGGTTGGCCGCCCCTTGGCATCGAAAAACACCTGGCCCACGCCCGCCGAATTCCACAGTCTTTCCCCTGCTTTACTGTGCTCGGGGATCCGCGGCAACACCCGCATCAGGCGTCGCTTGGTAAACCAGTTCAGCGGCGAGCGGGGTGAGTACAACCAGCGGTTCAGGCGGTCGAACCAGTCCAGCAGGCTTTGCGGGAATTCATTCTTCAAACCACTGCTGGTGACTTGCCAGATATGCGGGTTAGCAGTTCGATGGCGAATCAGGATTTTGTAGACGAACGAGTAATGCACGTCGCCCGACAGAATCACGTAATTGCCCGGGGTCCGCGAATGTCGAAAGATATTCAGGATGACCTGCGCCGCGCCGCGATGTGCCATCCAGTTTTCGGCGTCGACCAGCAGCGGATGCCCGCACCAGCTGAAGATTTTCTGCACGGTTTCAATCAGCTTCACGCCGAACACTGGCGCGGGTGAAACGATGATCGCTGAAGGATGATCCAGCAGTTCCTGTTGCAGCTCACTGAGCGCTTCCCAGTCGAGCAGGCCGGAAGGCTGGTGCAGATTGAATTCACTGCGCCAGCGTCGGGTGCGGGTATCAAGCACCACCAGCGCGGGAGACGTCGGCAGCACGTAATGCCATTGCTGGAATTTCAGCAGCGTGCCAATCAGGCTGTCGAGCGTTTCGCTCTGCAGATAGCCATCGGATGTTTGCCGGGTCAGCTGTTGAGTTTTTTCCAGTAGATCAGGGAACGCATCCGGGTTGTTGCCCCAGCCCTGACACAGCAAGTAAGCCAGCAGTGCGTTACCGATAATGCGCTTTGAAAACGGGTGGCCGTAGGCGGTTTCTTCCCATTTCGCCGAGAGGTTCCAGTCGTCTGTCACGTCGTGGTCGTCGAAGATCATCAGGCACGATAAATGTGCGAAAACCCGTGATACACCGCCTAAACCATCGACAAAAGCGTCGATACGCTGCTGTTCCTGTTCGTAGCGCGGTTGCTCGCCAGCTTCGAAAAGCGGCGGTTTCGGAGCGATCAGCGTCCATGGCACTGGCGACCAGACCAGCAGGTACATGGCGATCACTTCAGACAGCGTGACCAGATGATTATCCGCCGTGCTGCTGGTGAAAATCGGCTTGCGCGCACCGCCGAAGAACCGTTCACGCAGCGTGTCGTTGCTCTTCAGTGCAGGTAACAGATCGGCACGGTTGTAGTAGCTGGCCGGATGGTTGTAGAGCGCTGCGCTGTCGTCGACCACTGCGCCGTCCAGGTGCTCATGGAACAGCCCCAGCCGTTCGATCAGCGCATGAATGGCGCGCAGCATCGGCCCCGCCACGTCGTCGGCGTAGACCTGATCGCCGCTCATCATCAACAGCGCCGGACGATGTTCGGCATCCGGATTGGCCGCCAGCAGACGGTCGGCGCACAACAAACCTTCTTCCGCAGCGTGATGCGGTTTACGGCAAGAGCCGTGGAGCAGTTGTTCGATGGTGTTGCGCAGTACGAAATCCGGCAGGGATCGGTCGGCGTACAGCAAATGCGGTGCCCATTCAGCGATGCCTTGCTGGCCGTCAATCAACAGGTCGTAGGCAATGGCGACATCGCAGGGCAGGGCGTCATCCAGCGGCACGTCGATCAAGTGAATGAAGGCATTGCGGCCTACTGCAACGACCTGACATTGCTGCTCATTCAACGGGTAATCACGGTCTGGCAAGCGCAGCGTCAACGTCAAAGGCCGCGAACCCACCAGCCACATCACCAGACGTCGCGTTTCCAGGCGACGCAGCAGCGGACCGGCAAGAACAGCGGGAAGGGAATCAGTTGAAGACATCCGGCACATGCACCCAGGCTACAAAGAGCCGTCGATAGTACCTCAGTTGATTAACCTGCTGCCGCATGGGTATGTGCCGGTGACGGCGATCCATTGTGGGAGCGGTGCTTGCCCGCGATATAGGCACCGCGGTCTGACAGGCAGATCACCAAAACATTATCGCGGGCAAGCACCGCTCCCACACTGGATCGCCACTCCTCCGCAATCTCTCGGACGCCTGTTTTCTCTACCCCAACCCATTCCAGAACGCTTCGGCGAAATCACTCAGTGGCGTGCGGGCGCGGAACAGGCGGATTTCCACCGGGATGTCCCAGGTTTGTTCCAAGGCCCGCACCAACCGGTTCTGGCTCATTTCTGACTCTGCCAACGTGCGCGGCAACCAAGCCATTCCCTTGCCTTCCTGGACCATCGACAGCAATACCGCTGCAAGGTGTGAACTGAATAGAGTTTGCAAGGGCTGCTCCGGTTGCGAGCGATTGAGCCGCCAGTTGATGATCCTGCCTAGCCCGGAATCTGCGGTGTAGCCCAGATAATCCAGCGGCTGATTCGACGCCGGGCTGCGTTGCCCCGGCGCGCACAGCGGCAACAACACATCAACGCCCACCGGTTTGCCCAGAAACTGCTCGCTGGCAAAACGAGGCGGTACGTCCGGGTGATGATGGCACAGCAGGAATTGCACCTCGCCGTTCAACAGCATCTGTTCACAGGAACGCATGTTGTCCGAATGCAGGCGCACGCCTTCGATGGGTGCTTCCCGTTCGATGCTTCTGATCCAGCCGGGGAAAAACGTGAACGACAGTGAATGAGTCGCCGCGAAATACAGCGTGCGCAGCTGTTTGCCTGCCAGCTCGCGGGCGTCCAGACGCATTTGATGCAGACGGCGAGTCATGTCCTGCGCGTTACCGAGCATCTGCCGACCCACATCGGTCAGAGTCGCGCCATGGGTGGTGCGTTCGAACAACTCAACGCCCATCCAGTTTTCCAGCGATTTGATCCGGCGGCTGAACGCCGGTTGGGTGACATGGCGTGAGTCAGCCGCACGAGAGAAGTTTTCCAGTTCTGCCAGCGCAACAAAGTCTTCCAGCCAAGCGAGTTCCATGGGCAATGCCACCTGTGCATGAGGTGCTCGATTATAAGCATTGGCTGCGCCCGGGCTGCTAGCCCTAGAGTTCTCTCGCACTGGCAACAACCTAATAATCAGAGAGGACTTACCCCATGCGCATCGTGGACATTCGCGAGAAAACCGTTTCTATCGCATCGCCTATTGCCAACGCCTACATCGACTTTTCAAAAATGACCTGCTCGGTTGTTGCCGTCATCACGGACGTTATCCGTGACGGTAAGCCGGTCATCGGCTACGGCTTCAACTCCAATGGGCGTTACGGTCAGGGTGCGCTGATGCGGGACCGGTTTCTGGCGCGTATCGCCGAAGCGGACCCTGAAAGTCTGATCGACAAGGAACATAACAACCTTGACCCGTTTGCCATCTGGAAAACCCTGATGACCAACGAGAAGCCAGGCGGCCACGGCGAGCGCTCGGTGGCAGTCGGGACCATCGACATGGCAGTGTGGGACGCGGTGGCCAAGATCGAAGGCAAACCGCTGTATCGCTTGTTGGCCGATCGTTATCGCGATGGCGTTGCGGATGACAAGGTCTGGGTTTACGCAGCGGGCGGTTACTACTATCCGGGCAAGGATCAGACCAAGCTCAAGGCCGAAATGCAGAGCTATCTTGACCGCGGCTACGACGTGGTGAAGATGAAAATCGGTGCTGTGCCGCTGGATGAAGACATCCGCCGTATCGAAGCTGTGCTGGAAGTGGTCGGCGATGGCCGTCGTCTGGCCGTGGACGCCAACGGTCGCTTCGACCTGAAAACCTCGATTGCTTATGCCGAAGCCATCAAACCCTACAACCTGTTCTGGTACGAAGAGGCGGGCGATCCGCTGGACTACGCGCTTCAGGCTGAACTGGCCAACCACTACGACCTGCCGATGGCCACCGGTGAAAACCTGTTCTCCCATCAGGATGCACGCAACCTGCTGCGTCACGGCGGCATGCGCCCTGATCGCGACTTTGTGCAGTTTGACTGCGCGCTGTCTTACGGTCTTGTGGAATACCTGCGCACCCTCGACGTGATGAAAGAACTGGGTTGGTCATCGCGCCGCGTCGTGCCCCATGGCGGCCACCAGATGTCGCTGAACATCGCGGCAGGGCTGCATCTGGGCGGCAACGAGTCCTATCCGGACGTGTTCCAGCCATTTGGTGGTTTCGCCGATGGCATCAAGGTCGAGAACAGCTATGTAGGCCTGCCGGACATCCCGGGTGTCGGTTTCGAAGCCAAGTCCGCGCTGTATGCCGTGATGCGCGAGCTGGGCGAGGGCGCTTGATAGTGAATTAACCCTTATCCCTGTAGGAGCTGCCGAAGGCTGCGAAAAGGGTGTGTCTGACACACCGCGATTCGCAGCCTTCGGCAGCTCCTACAGAGGCACGGATTGCTGAAATTCCTCATACAACAACAAGATCGAGGTTCTCATGAGCAGCACACCCACACGCTGGTACGGCCAGCTCTACGTTCAGGTGTTGATCGGCATCGTGATTGGCGGTGCCATCGGCTTCTTCCTTCCTGATATCGGCGCCAAGCTGCAACCGCTTGCCGACGGCTTCATCAAGCTGATCAAAATGCTGTTGGCGCCGATCATTTTCGGCACCGTCGTAGTCGGCATTGCCAAGATGGGCAGCATCAAGGAGGTCGGCCGTATTGGCGGCAAGGCGCTGATCTACTTTGAGGTGTTATCGACGTTGGCGCTGGTTATCGGCCTTGTCGTGGTCAACGTACTCAAGCCAGGCGTCGGCATGAATATCGACGTCAACAGCCTCAATGCCAGCGCAGTCAATGGTTACACCCAGGCCGCTGCGGCACAGGGTGGGGTCATCGAGTTCTTCATGGGCATCATCCCCACGACGCTGTTCGACGCGTTTGCCAAAGGCGCAATGTTGCAGGTGATTCTGGTCTCGGTCTTGATGGGCGTAGCGCTGGTGCAGCTGGGGGAAACCGGCAAGCCGCTGGTCAACGTCATCGACTTGCTGCTGCAAACCCTGTTTCGGATCGTCGCGATGGTCATGAAGCTCGCTCCGCTGGGCGCGGGTGCAGGCATGGCGTTCACCATCGGCAAGTACGGCATTGGCACGTTGATGTCCCTGGGGCAATTGATCATCGCCCTGTACGTCACGACCTTGTTCTTCATCGTCGTGATACTGGGCAGCGTGGCACGTTGGTCAGGCTTGCCGTTGCTGCAGTTCCTGCGCTACTTCAAGGATGAAATCCTCGTCACCCTCGGGACATGTTCAACCGAAGCGGTACTGCCGCGAATGATGGTCAAGCTAGAAAAGCTTGGCTGCAAGAAATCGGTGGTGGGCATGGTGTTGCCAACTGGCTACACCTTTAACTCCGACGGTACCTGCATCTATCTGACGATGGCCGCGATCTTCGTGGCTCAGGCGACCAACACGCCGCTGACCTTGATGGATCAACTGGTGGTGCTGGGCGTGCTGTTGCTGACCTCGAAAGGTTCGGCGGGCGTTGCGGGCGCAGGCTTTGTCACCCTGGCAGCAACGTTGTCGGTGATTGGCGATATTCCGCTGGTAGGCCTGGTGTTGTTGCTGGGTGTCGACCGCTTCCTTAACGAAGCACGGGCAGTCACCAACCTGATCGGTAACGGCATCGGCACTATCGCGATCGCCAAATGGGACGGCTCATTCGACCAGGCTCAGGCGGCGCGGGAAATCGCCGCGATGAAAGAGCAGAGTTCGCTCAGGAAGGGGGCTGGTAAAACGGTGGGGGAGCCGCTGGATAAGCCGGTTTAGGGCTCATTGCTTCGAGTTGAAATGCAACCCACCTGTAGGAGCTGCCGAAGGCTGCGATAGCGGTGTACCAGACATACCGCTATCGCAGCCTTCGGCAGCTCCTACAGGTCTTTCATTGAATGTTACTCATCAAAAATCCTGCGTAGTCGGGCGCAGTACGATTTCGTTGATGTCCACGTCGGCCGGTTGCTCGATGGCGAAGGCAATGGCGCGGGCCACGGAGCTGGCAGGGATGGCCTGTTTGTAGAACTCGCCCACCGCTTCAGAACTGGCCTGGTGCGAACTGCCCAGCTTCAATTCCGAGTCCACTGCACCTGGCTCGATGGTCGTGGTGCGGATGCTGCCGCCGACTTCATGACGAAGCCCTTCGGAAATTGCCCGCACGGCAAACTTGGTGCCGCTGTAAACAGTGCCGCCCGGGCTGAAGACCTTGATACCCGCAACCGAAGCGATGTTGATGAAGTGGCCGCTGTTCTGTTGCTGGAATACTGGCAGGGTTGCTGCGATACCGTAGAGCAGACCTTTGATGTTGATGTCGATCATGCGATCCCATTCATCGGTCTTGCCTTCCGACATCGGCGCGATCGCCATGGCACCCGCGTTATTGATCAACACGTCCACCCGGCCAAAGGTATCCAGCGCGCCTTTGATCAACGCATCCACATCTTCTTTACGGGTCACGTCAGTCTGGTAGGCAACGGCGTTGCCGCCTGCTGCAGTGATCTCGCTGACCAGCGTGTCCAGGTTCGCCTTGCGACGAGCGCCCAATACAACCTTCGCCCCCAGACCGCCAAGATGACGTGCAGTGGCTTCGCCCAGACCGCTGCTGGCACCGGTGATGACGACAACTTTTCCTTCGATGTTATTGCTCATGTTCTGAATACCTTTGAGTTGATGTCGAGATGAATAACCGCTTTCGAAATCAATTGTGATCGGCTTCTTCCTATCGATAAATGGAAGAGATAGGATTTAGGAATTCCATAAATTGGAACAATTGGTCAGTGATGACCCATTTCGTTCTGAATTGCTTTTGCCTGTAGAAGCCGCTCCGCTGTCCCTGACACCACGCTGTCGCGACGCAAACATTGGACTGTAGGAGCGCGCTTGCCCGCGATTTCGGTCTGTCAGTTGATGGATATATCGCCTGTGCTGACGCGATCGCGGGCAAGCGCGCTCCTACAGGTTTAGCATCCACATGTATCAGGAGTTGCCATGCTCAACCGCGTCGAAATGCTGAGAATCTTCTGCGCCGCAGCCGAATCGGACACCTTCCGTGAGGCCGCCAGTCGCCTGGGCACTTCGCCGCAGAGCGTGACCCGGGCTATCAAGGAACTGGAAAACACCCTCGGCGAAATGTTGTTCCACCGCAGCACTCGGCAGATTCACATCACCGCATTCGGCGAAGACCTCGTACGGCAGGCGCGGGAAACCCTGAGCGGCTTCGATCAGTTGTTCACCCGCCACACCGGCATTGAGGAAAACGGCCTGGCCGGACGCGTGGGCATTACCGCGCCGCATGCCATCGGCCGGCTTTACCTGCTGGAATTCCTCAAACCCCTGATGAGCAAGCACCCCGAACTGCGCATCGACGTGCGCTTCGATGATGAAATGACCGACGCCGTTGAGGCTCAGGTCGATATCGGCATTCGGGTGGGTTACATCCGCGACCGGCGCTATATCGCGAGAGCGGCGGGCACTGTTCCGTTTCATGTAGTGGCCGCGCCGCAACTGGTGGCCTCAATGGGGCAGCCCTTGACCCTGGATGAACTCAAACAGCGTCCGTTGTCGGTGCTGATCGACCGCAAGACCGGACGGCCGTGGCCTTGGGTATTCGCCGATGGGCAGACGTTCATGCCGGAGTCAGCAGCTTTTACCTGCGACGATCCAGAAGCCGAGCGGGAAATTGTTCTGGCGGGGCTGACTTATGCGCAAATGCCCCGCTATCTGGCCGAACCCTATCTGCAAGAGGGCAAGCTGGTAGAGGTGGTGCCTCAGATCGCTCCGCCGCCGTGGGAGTTGTTCGTCTATCGTCCGCAACGCGGCCCTGTAGCCCCGCGTGTTCGCCTGGTTTATGACCACCTGCTGGCAAGCTTCTCCGACCCGCAGCGTTTCCCGCAGGGTGCTAGTTAGCCACAGACTTCACGATCAACTGTAGGAGCTGAGCTTGCTCGCGAAGAACGATGATGCGGTCTGCCTGATTTACCTCGTCGACCCCAGAGCAAGCAGGCCAAAATAGAATTCCCCACAGAGAAATGCTCAAAAAAAGCCCATACCTTCAAGTTTTATCTATCGGTTAACAGAGTATGTCTATCAACACCCAAGACTTAGCTTATTAGCTCTCTCCTCAACTCGCGTCTAGGCTTGTTCTGGCTCCGTTGAGTTGTTAGCTGTTATTTAGAGTTTCCGCGTGGCGGCAGTACGAACCTGATCCAGAGCTGGCCATGCACGTTGTGCCGTGATGACCCACATCGCTATTCGAGGTCTGGACCTGACCCGGTAGCGGATGAATCGACCAAAGGTAAATAAAACATGTCGACTGAATCGAAATGCCCCTTTAACCACGCAGCTGCGGGTGGCGGTACAACCAACCGTGACTGGTGGCCCAAGCAACTGAACCTGAAGATTCTGCACCAGCATTCATCGCTGTCCGACCCGATGGGCGAAAAGTTCGACTATGCCGAAGCCTTCAAGAGTCTGGATCTGGAAGCCGTCAAACAAGACCTGCGCGCGCTGATGACCGATTCACAGGATTGGTGGCCAGCCGACTTTGGTCACTACGGCCCGCTGTTCATTCGCATGGCCTGGCACAGCGCCGGTACCTATCGCACGGCTGACGGACGTGGCGGTGCAGGCGCGGGTCAACAACGTTTCGCGCCACTCAACAGCTGGCCCGACAACGTCAGCCTGGATAAGGCGCGTCGTCTGATCTGGCCCATCAAACAGAAGTATGGCCGCAAGATTTCCTGGGCTGACCTGATCATCCTGACCGGCAACGTGGCGCTGGAAACCATGGGCTTCAAGCCGTTCGGTTTCTCTGGTGGGCGGGCAGATGTCTGGGAGCCGGAAGAGGCGGTTTACTGGGGCTCCGAGAAAACCTGGCTGGGCGGCGACACGCGCTACGGCAAGGAAGCTCAACCCGAGGGCGAAGGCGTGCTGGTGGCCGATGCCGGCAAGCACGGCACTGAAGAGAGCCGCAACGATGCGCCGGGCCGCGATCTGGAAAACCCGTTGGCCGCCGTGCAAATGGGCCTGATCTATGTGAACCCGGAAGGCCCGGAAGGCAACCCGGATCCAGTGGCTTCGGCCAAGGACATCCGCGAAACCTTCGGCCGCATGGCGATGAACGACGAAGAAACCGTGGCCCTGATTGCTGGTGGTCATGCTTTCGGTAAAACCCACGGTGCTGGCCCGGCTGATAACGTCGGCGCAGAACCCGAAGCGGCAGACATCGAGGAACAAGGTCTGGGCTGGAAAAGCTCGTTCGGTACCGGTAAAGGTGGCGACACCATCACCAGCGGTCTTGAAGTAACGTGGACCACCACGCCAACCCAGTGGAGCAACAACTATCTCGAAAACCTCTTCGGTTTCGAGTGGGAGCTGTTCAAGAGCCCGGCGGGTGCCCATCAGTGGCGTCCTAAGGACGGCGCAGGGGCCGGTCTGATTCCTGACGCACATGACCCGTCCAAGCGCCACTTCCCCACCATGTTGACCTCCGACCTGGCGCTGCGCTTTGATCCGGCTTACGAAGTGATCTCCCGTCGTTTCCTTGCCAATCCGGATCAACTGACCGATGCATTCGCACGCGCCTGGTTCAAGCTGACTCACCGTGACATGGGGCCGTTGTCCCGTTATCTCGGTCCGGAAACGCCGGCGGAAGAACTGCTTTGGCAGGATCCGATTCCTGACGTTGATCATGCGTTGGTTGATGACAGCGATGTGTCCGCACTGAAGGCAAAAATTCTGGCTTCGGGCCTGTCCATTTCGCAACTGGTCTCCACCGCATGGGCAGCAGCCTCCAGCTTCCGTGGCTCCGATAAACGCGGCGGTGCCAACGGCGGTCGTCTGCGTCTGGCGCCGCAAAAGTTCTGGCAGGCCAACCAGCCCGAGCAACTGGCGCACGTGCTGGCAAAACTGGAAGGCATCCAGAGTGAGTTCAACAGCGCGCAAGCAGGCGGCAAGAAAATCTCCCTCGCCGACCTGATCGTGCTGGCCGGTTCTGCGGGTGTTGAGCAAGCGGCGAAAAACGCCGGCCATGCCATCACCGTTCCTTTCGCGCCGGGTCGTACCGACGCCTCGCAGGAACAGACGGATGTTGAGTCGTTCGGTTTCCTGGAGCCTGTCGCTGATGGCTTCCGTAACTTCCAGAAGGGCCGCTTTGGCTCCTCGTCCGAAGCATTGCTGGTCGACAAGGCGCAACTGCTGAACCTGACCGCACCGGAAATGACCGTGCTGCTCGGCGGTCTGCGTGTGCTGAACACCAACGTCGGCCAAACCCGCCATGGTGTATTCACTCAGCGCCCGGAAACACTGACCAACGACTTCTTCGTTAACCTGCTGGACATGGGCACTGAGTGGCGCGCGGTGTCGGATGCCAAGGATGAGTTCGAAGGCCGTGACCGCAAGACCGGTGCCGTCAAATGGACCGGTACTCGCGTCGATCTGGTGTTTGGCTCCCACGCCCAGTTACGTGCTCTGGCTGAGGTATATGCCGCGGGCGATGCGCAGGAGAAGTTCGTCAGTGACTTCGTCGCGGCCTGGACCAAAGTGATGAACCTTGATCGCTTCGACCTTGCCTGATGTAGACGCTTGAACCGAAAAGCCCCGGGCTGAGTCATCAGGTCGGGGCTTTTTATTGCCGGAGATATTTCATGAGCAGTGATCTGCGTGACGTGTACCGAGGTTATATCGACTGTTTGAACAAACAGAACTGGAATGCGCTGGGGCAGTTTGTTGATGAGGATGTGCGTTACAACGACACGCGCGTAGGCCTGAGTGGCTACCGCGAAATGCTCGAACGAGACTACCGGCAGATTCCGGGCCTGCAGTTCCACATTCGATTTTTGATCGCCGACCCCGAACACATCGCCGCCCGGCTCGATTTCAACTGCACCCCGATTGGGGAGTTCATGGGCCTGCCGGTGAATGGCCGGAAAGTGCAGTTCAGCGAGAACGTGTTTTACCGGTTTCGGGAGGGGAGGATTGTTGAGGTGTGGTCGGTGATTGATAAGGCAGCCGTTGAAGCGCAGCTTTGAATGGGAATGCAGCTTGGGAGAGATCTATATCGGCTTGCAATAACCTGTGGGAGCAAGGCTTGCCCGCGATAAGAACACCGCGATTTTTCCGTCAGACCGCATCGCCCTTATCGCGGGCAAGCACCGCTCCCACAGGAAAAATGTGATCCCCTGTAGGAGTGAGCTTGCTCGCGATGGCGTCGGATCAGTCAGTGGTTACCTTGAAGAGGGCAACCACATCAGCGTTTATCAAAGAGTCCACTTCACCGAGAACATCAGGTTGCGTGGGTCGCCATATACGCCGCTGCCCGAGCCTTGTGGGATGCCCT
Organism: Pseudomonas viridiflava; assembly: GCF_900602065.1. Classification (GTDB taxonomy): domain Bacteria; phylum Pseudomonadota; class Gammaproteobacteria; order Pseudomonadales; family Pseudomonadaceae; genus Aquipseudomonas. The sequence goes on from NZ_UWFN01000098.1 coordinate 40,334, forward strand.
GCCAGTATTTGGTATCAAACACGTTGTTGAAGTTGACGCGACCATCCCAGTGCTCGTCGAACTTATAACCTGCCATCAAGCCTACAACCGAGTAAGCATCCTGAGTAGCGTAACCAGTACCAACGCGTTCGAAGGTGTCGCTTTGAGCTAGAACGTCTGCACCGATGCGCATTTTGCTCAAAGCACCCTGCAAGTTGTAACTGGTTGCAGCCTTAAACAAATGCTTGGGCTGATTCGGAGCAAACATCTTGCCTTCGTTGCTTGCTGTTGAATCTTTCACATACTGGCTCAACAGGAACGTATAAGCAGCAGAGAACTGCCAATTTGGGGTAAGAGCACCGCTAATTTCCGTATCGATACCACGGCTGCGGACTTCACCTGCCGCTTCGTTACAGGTACGACTTTGTTGAGTACATATGGCTGGTTGAGGATTGATCGGATATGCACGGTTCTCTTGAGTCATGTCGAAGAGTGCTACCGATGCATTCAACGCTCCGTCAAAATACTCACCTTTGAGGCCGATTTCATAGCTCTCACCTGTCATCGGATCCAGAACAGAGTTGGAAAGGTCTCGATCAGTCTGCGGCTTGAAAATTTCGGTGTAGCTGGCATAGACCGAATACGTGTCGTTCAGATCATAGATAACGCCAGCGTAAGGAGTGACTTCTTGAGTGACTTTATAATCGCCGGTGGCGGTGCGGTCATCGTAGTCATACCAACTCAAACGACTGCCAATAATCACGTGTAGCGGATCAATCGGATTGAATCGAGCTACCGCATAAAAAGCTTCCTCTGTGGCTGTGTAGCGACTGGAGGATGGTTGGCGCGTGCCGATTCCTGGTTTTGGAACTGTGCCGGGATTTATGTTGAACGGATCCACTGAATAAGCATCCCAGTAGCCGCCTTTCTGATCAAACTTTTCCTGGCGACGGCTAGCGCCGATGCTCAGTTCATGTTCACGACCAAATAACTGGAACGGGCCGCTGAGGGATCCATCAAGGTTGGTCTGTAGATCGGTGGTTTGATACGTGCCCGCGCCTTGGGTGTATCCAGTCGGGCCGCCGAATAACAGATAGTTGGAGAAGGTATCTGATTCGCCCCAGATCTTCGCGGCTGCCAGCTTGGCATTCCAGCCGTTGTTGAAGCGATGCGTCAGATCAGTGAAGGCGGTGACGTTGTCTCTGTTCCAATAAGCCCAGTCTCCGCTCAGGAAAGTCGAGCGCGATAAGTGCAGGTTCTCACCATTTGGTCCCGACGGCAGGCTGCCCCAATCTGAGGTAGCGTCGTCTTTCTGTTTGGATGCACCGAAAGTCCAGGTAGTTGCATCGTTCAGGTCGGCTTCGATAATTCCGTAAAAGGTCTGGCGCTGTTTATCACGCTCGTCAACAAAGCTTTTGTTGTCTTCATAGGCTGCAACCATTCGTCCGCGGACTGTGCCGGAATCGTTGAGTTTGTTGGATGCATCGACTTCGGTGCGATAGCGATCCCAACTGCCGGCACTGGTAGTAACGCTAACTTGGGGAGTCGCGGTAGGCCGCTTGCGTACCAGGTTAAGAGTTGCCGACGGGCTGCCGGCACCGGTCATCAAACCAGTCGCACCGCGTACGACCTCAACGCGGTCATAGATAGCCAGGTCAGCTTCGGAAATAGTGTCCTGTGTAAAAGTACCAAGACTGCTCGGTAGCCCGTCGTACATCAGGTTATCGATGGTAAAACCACGTGCCATAAATTTCTGGCGGTCTTGACCGAACTTCTGCAACGTCACACCCGGTGCATATTTAACGACGTCGTTCACGTCATTCATGCCCTGATCTTCAATTCGCTGACGAGTAATAACACTCACAGACTGTGGCGTCTCACGAATCGACAGCGGCAACTTGGTCGCGGTGTTCATCGAACCGGTCGTATACGAGTTGGTGCCTTCAGTCGTTGCTACGCCCGCAAGACCGTAGTCAGCGTTGATGTTCACGCCGTCCAGAGCAATAGCGCCCTGAGTCGGCTGGATCACGCGTGCCGAGTTACCTTCCACGCTGGCCGTCAGGCCGCTGCCTTCCAGCAGGCGTTGCAGAGCCTGGGCTGGCTCCAGATCGCCACGCACTGTTGGCGCTTGCTTGCCTGCGACCAACTGCGGATCGAATGTCACCGTCATGCCGCTCGCTTTGCCCAACTGAGCCAGGGATGTCGCCAACGGTTGGGCCGGAAGGTCCAGACGGACCGGGGCAGCGAGAGCTGAAGCGGATAAACCGAGCGCCAGAGCGATGGTCAAGGCTGATAGGGCGGGACGGGACATTTTTGTGATCCTGAAAGGGGGGCAAAAAATAAGCGCACGAGATCACCTGGCATGATGTTTTGACACAAATGTTCAAGACATTGCCGAACTACAGTGAAGCGCAAGATGACGCGATCCTAACAAGGTGTGAATGCGACAGCAAATACAAATCGTTATCAGTCGTGAACTTTGTTGCGGAAATGTGCTCATACGCCTTGGTGATTTTGCCGCTGGGCCTAGCGAATGCTGATGCTGATCTGTTTCTGGGTGATGTATTTGAGGTGATCGCAATCTGGTTGGAGCGAGGCTTGCCCGCGAAGAACGATGGCGCGGAATAACTGCAACACCGCGTCGCCCCATTCGCGGGCAAGCCTCGCTCCAACACAGAGTGTGATCACCCATTGACCTGTGTCCTGTCTTCCCCCCGGTTGAAATGCTAAATTAGCCGCCATGAATTTCTTCCGAACCCATCGCTCACCCATTGCCTGGATGCTGTACGCCTTCATCCTGTTCAATGGTCTCGCGTGCGCCATGAGTCATGGTCAGATGATGGGGGCGTTTTCCGGGAAGCCCGCCGCAGCACCTTCCCACCATGAACATCACGGCGCTTCAGCCATGAGTGGCATGCATCACGAGATGTCGATGGATGCCTCAATGGACATGTCTGCGAAAAACATGGCCATGCCGGGCAGCATGCAGTCGCTGTTCGGCGACTGTTCGTTTGCGGGGACGCTGACTCTGGCGATGATTTTTTTCGTCGCCCTGGGCTGGTTGATCCGCACCCGTAACCCTCGTTTCATCTTCCCGTCGCTCTGGTCAGGCCGTGCCTCACGCCAGTGTTTCCCCGGGCTCAACCCGCAGGCTCCTTGACGGCATCCACTCGCCGTTAAAAAACCAATATCGATTTTTTGCCTCGCCGGAGCCTGCTCTGGCTGAGCGCGTTTAACCGTTGGTGAGCCTTATGTCCGCTTTACCTGCACAGCCATCGTCAGGCGCTTTTGTCGCTCTGGTGAAAAGGCTGCATTTTTACATCGGCCTGTTTATTGGCCCTTTTATTCTGGTCGCGGCGCTCAGCGGGGTGGTTTATGCCCTGACGCCGCAGCTCGAAAAACAGCTGTACGCCCAGGCTTTGCACACTGAAACCCATGGCCCGACACTGAGCCTTGAAGCGCAGGTACGTCGAGCGCAGGCCGTTGCCGGTCCGGGGGCGACGGTTGCGGCGGTACGTCCTGCGCCCAATCAGGGCGATACCACCCGTGTCATGTTCAACGCGCCTGGTCTCGGCGAGTCCGAGCATCGGGCACTGTTCGTTGATCCTGTCAGTGGCGAGATTCGGGGGGACATGAAGGTCTACGGGACCAGCGGGATATTGCCGCTGCGCACCTGGATCGATCAGTTTCACCGCAGTCTGCTGCTCGGTGATATTGGCCGGATCTACAGCGAACTGGCCGCTTCCTGGCTGTGGGTCGCTGCAGCGGGGGGCGTTGTGTTGTGGGCGGTGCGACGCAAGCGCGCCAGGACCCTGCGCAGTGGTTTGCGCAGTTGGCATGCCAGTGCCGGGCTCTGGCTGATGCTGGGTTTGCTGTTCTTCTCGGCGACCGGTTTGACCTGGTCGCAATACGCCGGTGACAACATTGGTGTGCTGCGCGCTTACTACGGCTGGTCAACGCCCAGCGTTGCGACGACGCTGGCAAAACCGGCTGATACAGCAATGAACATGAGCATGCCTATGGACGAACACGCCGAGCATCACATGCACATGGCGCCTTCTGTCTCAGGTACAGCATTGGATCCTGCGTTGTTCGATAGCGTGCTGGCCGCTGCGCGCAGTGCCAATATCGAGGCTGCCAAGGTTGAGATTCGGCCGTCGAGCAAACCGGAAAAAGCCTGGGTGGTCGCTGAAATTGATCGCAGTTGGCCGACTCAGGTTGATGTTGTCTCGATCAATCCGAATAACCTTGCGGTGGTCGATCACGTTGAATTTTCCCAGTACTCAGTACCCGCCAAACTGACCCGTTGGGGGATCGACGCGCACATGGGCGTGTTGTTTGGTCTGGCCAATCAACTGATTCTGGTGTTTTTTGCCAGCGGTCTGGTGTTGATGGTGATCGTTGGTTACCTGATGTGGTGGCGACGCAGGCCAACCCTCACACGGCAGCCGACGCTAATTGATGCGTGGCGGCAATCAGGTTTTGCTGCCCGAGTCGCCTGGCCGCTGGTGGCGATCACGCTCGGCGTTTGCTTGCCGGTGTTGGGCTTGAGCCTGCTGGTGCTGGTTATCTGCGACGTCATCGTCACGTACAGAGCGCCGTCTGTCGCCTTTGTGCGCAGCCAGGGCTGACGGCGACTGGGCAGGATGTGCCGTGAAGCATTTTCTGACATTACTACAGCGACTGTAGGAAATGTCACAGGTAACCTACGCGGCTTTAGCGGCACAGAGAATTTTGAATAACGGGAACAGCGATCTGACTCCGTTGTTTTTCAAGAGGTAAGACATGAACACATTACTGACCCGTCGCCAGCTCATCGGCGGCATGGGCGTGCTGAGTCTGGGCGCGCTCGCAGGTTGCGGTGATTCCAACAAACTGTCGTTCAAGTACGGTAAGGACCTGAGCGACAAGATCCTTGGCCGGACCTTCAAACTGAAGGACCCGCAGGGCAATGTGAAAACCCTGTCGAGCTTTCGCGGCACGATGCCGATGGTGTTTTTCGGCTTCACTCAATGCCCGGCAGTGTGCCCCACTGCGCTGGCGCGAGCAGCTCAGATCAAGAAACTGATGGGCCCGGATGGCGATACGCTCCAGGTTATTTTCATTACGGTGGATCCGGAACGCGACAAACCGGCAATGCTTGATGCCTACGTCAAAGCCTTCGATCCGACCTTTGTGGCGTTGTACGGCACTCTTGAAGAAACCGCCGCAACGGCCAAAGAGTTTGGTGTTTTCTACGAGAAAATCCCGACGGGCGACACCTACACCATGTCCCACACCGCGACCAGTTACGTTTACGACACCCGTGGCGTGCTGCGCCTTGGCCTGTCTCACTCCCTTTCTGCCCAACAGTGCACAGAAGATCTGCTGACTGTCATGGAGGTCTGCTGATGAACCTTGAACGCCCGAAAAAATTCCTCAAACACGCGCTGCTGGGGCTTTCGCTAATCGGCATGGCTGCTCAGGTTTCGGCGCAAACGGTGGTCGAAGATGCGTGGGTGCGTGCAACCGTCCCGGGGCAGGCGTCCACGGGGGCCTTTCTGACGTTGACGGCCAGTACCGACAGCAAGTTGCTTGAGGCTCAGTCACCGGTGGCCAAAATCGTGCAGATTCATCAATCGAGCATTAAAGACGATGTGATGAGCATGCACGAAGTGACGTCGGTTGCTTTGCCTGCGGGTAAGCCTGTGGTGCTGGACCCAAGCAGCTATCACGTCATGCTGATCAATCTGGTGGGGCAGGTGAAAGAGGGCGATAAAGTCCCGCTGACGCTGATCGTCGAGGATGGCAAGGGTGTTAAACAGTCGATCGCGGTTGAAGCCACTGCTCGTGCGTTGAATGCGCCGGATCATGGCGCGATGCATGATCACAGCAAAATGCATTGATGCATTGAGTGTCGTCGGCAAGCCTCAGGCTTGCCGCGACGTCAAATCCTGTTAGCCAGAAACACCAGACTGGGCGCTTGCCCGGGCACATCGTCCAGCACATCAATACGTTGCATACCGATCTTTTCCAGCACTCTGATCGAGGCCTGATGCGTGGGCCGAACCAGCCCGTATACCTTCGGTAGCTTCTGCTCGTTAAACGCATACCCCAGCGCCGCGCTGGCCAACTCCGTCGCATAACCTTTGCCCCACGCCGGAACACCGAAGCGATACCCGAGGTTGACCCGCTCAACGTCGAGGTACTTCATCAACGCCACACCGCCGAAGCCGATGACCTTATCCGGCGCTTCGCGAGTTGCCACCGTCCACCAGCCATATCCCTGTTCCTGCCAGTGACGCATCCAGGCATTCAGAAATATCTGCGCCTGCGCGAGCTCTTTCATCGGGCCGTTGGGATTGAACACATTGGTGGCTGGGTCGCTATAGATAGCGAACATTGCAGCCAGGTCATATGGGCGGGGTGGTCTGAGTAGCAGTCGTTCGGTGGTTCTTTGCATGGATGGGGCTCAGCCTGTTGGGTGGGACGCAAGGATTGTGGCGTTGAAATGCATTCCCCCTGTAGGAGCCAACACATAACAATCTGATTTGAAATGAGGTTCCTGTAGGAGTGAGCTTGCTCGCGATGGCGTCAGTTCAGACGATAAATTCGTCGGCCAAAAAACTGAATCGCGAGCAAGCTCACTCCTACAGGTCCTGCATCCGGCTTTGATTTCTATTACCTCAAATCAATCCAGGCAGTTCCTTCTCCAGCTCCGCGAACTTGCCTTTCAACAACGAATGCAATTGCTGAATAGCAGGTGAAAACTGTTTGCGGTGTGGGCAGACCAGATTCAGCGGGACAGGCTCACCGGGATAATCCGGCAGGAGGATTTCCAGGCTGCCAGCCTTGATGTCCTGACTGACGTCCAGCCACGATTTGTAGGTAATGCCTTCGCCAGAAACGGCCCAGCGCCGCGCGACATCGGCATCATCACAAAACAGCGGACCCGACACCGAGATTACTCGCGCACCGACTCGCCATTTATCGTAGATCCGCCCTCCGAGAGTGTAGAGCAAGCAGTCGTGACGCAGCAGATCGTCGGGCGTCTGGGGCCTGCCATGGCGCTGCAAGTAATCGGGCGACGCAACCAGCACCCGCCGATTCCACGCTGCCAGCGGCAGGGCGATGTAATTGGCGTCTTCCAGCAGGCCGTAGCGAATCGCAACGTCTACCGGATCGCGGAACATGTCGGCAACCTGATCAGATAGAAACAGACGCATCGACAACGTCGGATGTTCGCGACGGAATTCGGACAGCCACCCCAGCAACACGTTACGGCCCAGATCCGAGGGCGCGGCGACCTGTAGCACGCCCTGTAGCTCGGCAGATTCGCGGCGCAGCTTCTCACGGCCGTCTTTCAAGGTGTCGAGCACGGATTGGGCATTGGGCAAGTACTGCTCGCCCTCAATCGTCAGGCGCAGGCTTCGTGTGGAGCGAGCGAACAGGCGCACGTCCAGTTCGCGCTCCAGGCGCTTGATCGCCGCCGCCACTTGGCCTGGCAACAGATCGACCTCACGCGCGGCATTGGAAAAGCTGCCTAAAGCGGCTGTCCGCACAAACAAAGCCAGATCATCAATACGAATCATCTTCACTCCAGCTGTGAAAGTGTTGGCGCATTTTAGGGGTTTTTCTTTGCGGTAGAGAAGGTGAGTATGGCCCCACGTTTTGAAAAACCACGTTCAAAGGAATTCCCATGAAAGCCATCGCCTTCACCCAACACGGTCTGCCTATTGAAGACCCTAATGCGTTGCTCGACATGGACCTGCCTAAACCTGCGCCCGGTCCTCGTGACCTGCTGGTTGAAGTGCGTGCCGTATCGGTCAACCCGGTAGACACCAAGATCCGTGCGGGTTCGGCTGCCACTGAACCTAAAGTTGTCGGTTGGGACGCCGTCGGTACGGTGCGGGAAGTGGGCCGTGACGTGACGCTGTTTCAACCCGGTGATGAAGTGTTCTATGCCGGTTCAATCGTGCGCCCCGGCAGCTACAGCGAATTCCATCTGGTGGATGAGCGCATCGTCGGCCATAAACCGAAATCCATCGATAACGCCCACGCGGCCGCGTTGCCGCTGACTTCAATCACCGCTTGGGAATTGCTCTTCGATCGCCTTGGCGTTGAAGAGGGTGGTGGTGAAGGCGAGAGCCTGTTGATCATCGGTGCTGCGGGCGGCGTGGGTTCGATCCTCGTTCAACTGGCCCGCCAACTGACCAGAATGACCGTTATCGGCACTGCCTCGCGCCCAGAAACTCAAGCGTGGATCAAGCAGCTCGGCGCGCATCACGTTATCGATCACAGCAAGCCGTTGGTGGCGCAGCTGGAGCAGATTGGCGTTGGTCAGGTCACTCATGTCGCCAGCCTGACCCACACCGACAGCCACTTCGCGCAGTTGATCGAAGCGCTGCGTCCACAAGGCAAGCTGGCTCTGATCGACGACCCGAAAACCCTCGACGTTGTACCGATGAAGCGTAAGGCGTTGTCGCTGCACTGGGAGCTGATGTTCACCCGTTCGTTGTTCGAAACCCCTGACATGATCAAGCAGCATGAGCTGTTGAATCGCGTTGCAGACCTGATTGATCAAGGCGTGCTCAAAACCACGCTTGGCGAGCATTTCGGCACGATCAACGCGGCCAACCTCCGCCGTGCCCACGCGGTCGTGGAAAGCGGCAAGGCGAAAGGCAAGATCGTCCTCGAAGGCTTTTGATTTTCATCAATCCGTCAGTGGCTGCCTGTGTCCGACAGGCAGTCCGGAGAATGTCCATGTTCAAAAAGTCCTTTTTTGCTGTTTCCGCTTTGGCACTTGGTGTGGCCTTTAATGCTCAAACAGCGTTGGCGGCAGAGGCTGCCGATTTTCCAGCAAACGCGCCGGCCGACGCGGCCATTGGCCAATTGCAGCAAGTCTTCGCTTTCCACGACGCTATGCCCACGGGCGTGACCGTGAGCGAAACCGGACGTATTTTCGTCAACTTCCCGCGTTGGGGCGATGACGTGCCTTTTACGGTCGCTGAAATTCGGGACGGCAAAGTACAGGCTTGGCCCAATGCACAGATCAACCAGGAAGATCCCAAGGACCCGGCCAAGGGGCTGATCAGTGTGCAGAGCGTAGTGGCTGACGGGCAGCGTCGCGTGTGGTTGCTGGACACTGCTGCCCCCGGGTTCGCTGCACCCAAGCCTGGAGGCGCGAAGCTGGTAGCGGTCGATCTGGCGAGTAACAAGGTTGTGAAAACGCTGGTCTTCCCGGCCAACGTCATCCTGCCAAGCACTTACGTCAACGACATGCGCTTCGATTTTCGTACTGGTAAAGAAGGCACGGTCTATGTCACTGACTCCTCCGTCAGTGGGCCCGGCGCGATCATTGTCATGGACATCGCGAGCGGCAAGGCGACACGCCGTTTGAGCGGTGCTAAGTCGACATCGGTTGATCCGTCGTTCATCCCGGTCGTCGAAGGGCAGACGGTTATGACCACGGGCGCTGATGGCAAGAAGAAAGCGCTGGGGGTTGCCTCCGATGGCATCGCACTGTCGCCAGATGGTCAGACGTTATATTTCAGCCCGCTGTCGAGCCGTCATCTGTATTCCGTACCGACCAGGCTCTTGCGTGATGCAAGCGTCAGCGAGAAAGCACTGGACGCCGCTGTTCAGGATCTAGGCGAAAAAGGTGCTTCCGACGGCCTCGAAGCCGACGCGAACGGAGCGGTATATGCCAGTGATTACGAGCACAACGGTATTCGCAAACGCCTTGCGGATGGCACTTGGCAAACCATCGTTCACGATGCTCGAGTGTTGTGGCCGGATACCTTGTCCATAGGCCCGGATGGCTACCTGTATTTCACCGCCAACCAGTTGCATCGCCAGGCCGGTTTCCACGACGGTAAAGATCTGCGCCAGAAGCCTTACAGCCTCTTGCGCGTAAAAATCAACGCAGCGCCAGCACCAACCCGCTAAGCATCTTTAACCGGAGAACACCATGGAACTCGCCAGCCTCGCCAAGAGCCGCTACACCACCAAAGCTTACGACGCGACCCGTAAAATTCCTCAGGCGAGTATCGATACATTGCTCGACCAATTGCGCCACAGCCCGTCATCGGTCAATTCGCAGCCCTGGCACTTCGTTGTAGCTGCTGACGAACAAGGCAAGGCGCGGATCGCCAAAGGCGCACAGGATGGTTTTGCCTACAACCAGGCCAAGATCCTGAATGCTTCCCACGTTGTGGTGCTCTGCACGCGTACTGAAATGGCCGAAGCTCACTTGCAGGCGGTGATCGATCAAGAAGAACTGGATGGCCGTTTTCAGAACCCGGAAGCCAGGGCTGGGCAGGACAAATTGCGTCGTGGCTATGTGGACATGCATCGCTACGACCTCAAGGACGTGCAGCACTGGATGGAAAAACAAACCTATCTGGCGTTGGGTACATTGCTGCTGGGCGCGGCTTCGCTGGGTCTGGACGCCACGCCCATGGAAGGTTTCGACTTCAAGAAGCTCGATGAAGAGCTCGGTCTGCGTGACAAGGGGTTCAGCAGCCTGGTGATCGTCAGCCTGGGCTATCGCAGCGAGACTGACTTCAACGCCAAGTTGCCGAAGTCGCGTCTGTCTGCCGAGTCGGTGTTTACCTTTCTGTAAGTAAAAGCGGTGAATGGCAGGTCTCGGGCGATACGCGCCCGGGACCTGTATACCCGCGACCTCTCTATTTACGCGCTCTACCTCTGATGCTCTCAATCACTTGCAGATTTCCGGGGGCATTGACGCGTCGTAGCGAACATTGGACCTGTAGGCGTGAGCTTGCTCGCGATGCGATTTTTCTTTCGACAAGTAACGACCGACCCGACGCTATCGCGAGCAAGCTCCCCCTCATCAAACATCACTTCAATAATGGATTGAAACGCAGACCTGGTAAGAGTGAACGTGTTCGCGAACGGGGGCGCATCAGTCGTAAATCTGGCGACCCGATTCAGCAAATGTAACGAGTCGCGGCCATTGCTGTCGCTTCGCGCCAGATCGCGAACACGGTCACTCCTCCAGGAAATGCATTTAAGGACAGCTATCCGACCGTAAAGTCGCTGGCGTGCAACTCCTTGACTCCGACCAACTGGATTTCGAACTCCGCAGTGGCGTCCGCATTGAGGCTGCCGTAAAGGATGCCGTCGGCGAAACGAAGCTGGCCGGTGGCGTCAGTACTGTCGAAGGCGTTGTTGCCAATGAAACTGAAGGCGTCCATCCCGGTGGTCAGTGGGTTGGCATCCAGCCCGGTGAAGTCCAGTTGATCGCCTTCGGTGGTTTTAAAGCCGCTGATGACGTCCCGCAAGCCCCCTGTGCCCATCTCGGAAAACGAACCGAAGACGTAAGTGTCAGCGCCTGTTCCGCCCGTCAACATGTCCGTGCCTTCCCCGCCAATCAACCGGTCATTACCTGAACCGCCCACCAGCGTGTCATTACCCGCGCCGCCATTCAGCACGTTGGCGCTGCTGTTGCCGGAGAGGGTGTCGGCATAGGCACTGCCTGTCAGGTTTTCGATACCCTTGAGAGTATCGAATCCCGAGCCGACGGTGTTCTGTTGCGCCGAGGTCGACAGCGTCGCGGTGATGCCCGCCAATGCTCGCTCGAATGACACCGTATCGTTACCGGCACGCCCGTCCAGCACGTTGTCCCCCGCACCCGCGAATAGCGTGTTGTCCAGCGCATTGCCGATACCATTGGCCGCTGCATTGCTATCGATGTACAGGTTTTCAACGTTCGCCGTCAGCGTGTAGGTCGCCAGGCTGCTGTGTACGCTGTCAGTACCGCCCGACACCTTGTCGCTGTTGGTTTCGATCACGTTGTCGCTCGTGTCGTCCACGTAATAAGTGTCACTGCCATTGCCACCGCTCATGCTGTCTGCACCCGCAGCGCCGTCGATGATGTTGTTGGCGGCATTGCCGGTGATGAAGTTGCGTACGGCGTTACCTGTGCCATCGATAGCCGAGACCCCGGTCAGCACCAGATTTTCCAGGTTGTTACCCAGTGTCCAGCTGACCGATGCCTGCACGGTGTCGATCTGCGCAGGCGAGATGTTGGTTTCCACAACGCTGTCGAAGGCATTGTCGACTACATAAATGTCGTTGCCATCGCCGCCAGTCATGGTGTCAGCGCCCAGGTCGCCGTCCAGCGTGTCGTTGCCCGAGGTGCCAACCAGCGTGTCGGCCTGATCGGTACCGAAGATCATCCCGCCTTCGTTATGAGCGTTGTCGAAGATGTCCTGCACGCTGTTGTTGTCATTGGGATTGCCCTTGAAACCCAAGTCATCGGCGATGTAGTCAGCCAGACGCTGCCCGACGATTTCGGCCGATTCTTCATGCAGGTGCCAGACATCATCGGGGTAAACCAGCGGGTCGACTTCGTGGCGCAATGGCAAGTCGGTGTAATCAACGGCGAGTTTGACGTCGGTACGCTCAGCCGCAATAGCTTCCTGAGAGGCGCGGACATAGCCCACACCCTCAACAATCTGCGCGATCTTGTCCTCCGAGTAACCCCGCGCACGGGCGGCGTCCTGGTCGTAATGACCAGTCTCCATGATGTACACATCGAAGCTCCCCAACTGCGAGTGCAGGTAGTCAAACACCGCCAGCGTTGCCGCTTTGTAGTCGGCAGCCGCTGCCTGTTTGTCCGCCGCCCGGCCAATCTCTTGCGCAGCTTCTTCGCCCTGACCCCAGATGATGCCCATCTTGACGTTATCGACGGCCTTGAGCTCAGTAAGCTGGTTCTGCAGCAGCGCAACGGCACGCAACAACGCCGGGCCTGGCTCATTGGTATCGGTCAGCCACCAGCACAATTTCAGCTCTTCGGCGCCTAGCGTCGACATGCCGTTCACAGTGCTGCCACCGACTGCGATGTCGATGCCATTGCCATCCGCATCGTTGAACTGGCTGCGCACGTCATAGGTGGTGTACTTGCTCAGGTCGTTGACCAGCATGGACGTGCCGGACTGATCATCGTCCTCGGTCATGCGCAGCAATCGCGCGTTGGATTGACCGAGCGTTGGCAAGTAGAGGATGTCCTGCTGAGCGCGTTCACCGAAGACAAAGTCGTCAGCTGTCAGGGTATTGAGGTAGTTCCCGCTGAGGGCGATCTCGAAGCGATTGCCGTCGGCGTCGGGTTCGCTGGACTTGACGTAAGTCTTGTCGCCCGCCGCATTGAGGGTCATGTACAGCGTGCCGTTGCTGCCGTCGCCCAACCCAAGGAAGCCCAAAGCCGAGACATCGATCTTGTCCACACCCTGGGTGAAGTCATAGATCGTGTCGGTGGCCGTGACGCCTCCCGCGTCGTAGTCGCGGTAGCTATCGAGCACGTTGCTGTAGCGGAAGGTATCCGCGCCGGTGCCGCCGTAAAGCGAGTCACGCCCGGCGCCGCCGTCAATGATATCCGCCCCGGCATTGGCCCTGATCGTATCGTTGCCGCCCAGGCCCAGTATCAGGTCCGCGCCAGCTGTGCCCGTCAGGGTTTCAGCGTTGTCGGTGCCCGCGATGGTATTGGCAGGGGCATCTGCGACGACCAGTGCAAAATTGTCGCTCACCGACGCGCCCGCAGGATCAGTCGCTTTGATCAATACGTCGTAATTGCCCGCCGCAGTGCTGGTAGGCGTGCCGCTGAACGTGAGGTTGACTGCGTCGAAGCTCAACCATGAAGGCAGGGCTGTGCCATCCGCGAGCGTTGCGCTGTAGCTCAGTTGATCCTTGTTGGCATCGGCAAAGCTGTTGCTGGTCACGGTGTATGAGAACGCGGTGTTTTCACTCGCGTTCTGGTCCAGTAGCGGGATCACCACTACAGGCGCAACGTTGCTTGGCATGTTCTGGTCGGCGAACACGAAATGGCTGGACGTCAGGCTGTTGGCCAGATTCCCCGCCAGTGAGATCTCAAAGCGGTTGCCGTTGGCGTCGACCGTGTTGTCCTTGAGATAAGTGCGATTGTTCGACGCGTTGTAGACCATCTGCAGCGTGCCGTTCAGACCATTGCCCAAGCCGGTGTAGCCCAGTGTGGAGACGTCGATCTTGTCAGCGGCCACATCAAAATCAAGGATCTGGTCACTGGCGCTGGTGGTGCTGGTGCGGTAACTGTCCATCTTCGAGGTGAATTGGAAGACGTCCGCCCCGGCGCCCCCGGTGAGTTTGTCTGAACCTGCGCCGCCGATAAGAATATCGTTGCCCGCGCCGCCATTGAGCGTGTCGTTACCCGCGCCACCCAGCAATTGCTCGTTGGCCGCCGTCCCGGTCAGCGTGTCGTTGTTGGGGGTGCCGTTGATGATGATCGGCGCGGCGGGGACGTCCTGCACCGCCAGCGTGAAACTGTCGCTGACCGTGGCGTTGCTGCCGTCAGTCGCGGTGATCTTCACCGAATAATTGCCCGACGCGGTGCTGTCCGGTGTGCCGCTGAGCGTGCGGCTGGCGGCGTCAAAGGTCAGCCAGTCGGGCAGGGCGCTGCCGTCGGCAAGAGACGCGGTGTAGCTCAGGCTGTCGTTGTCCGGGTCCGTGAAACTGGTGGCAGGTACGACATAGCTGAAGGCGGTATTTTCAGTCGCGTTCTGATCCAGCAACGGGGTTGCAACCACGGGGGCATGGTTGGTCGTTGGCGTGGTGGCAAAGACGAAGTTGGCGCTGGTCAGCTTGTCGAGGTAGTTGCCGTCCAGCGCGATTTCGAAACGGTTACCGTTGGCATCCGCGTCCAGCGACTTGATGTAGGTCTTGGTCCCGGCGTCGTTGAGCACCAGATAAAGGGTGTTGTTTTTGCCGTCGCCCAGGCCAGTAAAGCCCAGCGCCGATACATCGATCTTGTCGGCTGTGCGATCGAAGTCGGTGATCAGATCGCCGAGGTTGGCGCCGCCTGTGTTGTAGTTGCGGTAGCTGTCCATCCGGTCCGAGAACACGAATGTGTCCGCTCCGGCACCGCCGCTAAGCGTGTCCATGCCCGCGCCGCCGTTGAGTTTGTCATCACCCGCGCCGCCGACCAGGCTGTCGTTACCGGCGAGGCCGAGCAGGGTGTCTGCCGAATCGGTGCCCTGCAACGAGTCGTTGCCGTTGGTGCCGGTGACTGTCCGGTTGAAGATGAAGTTATCGGCCGTCAGCGTGCTGGTGAGGTTGCCGTTGAGAATCAGCTCGAAGCGATTGCCTGCGGCGTCAGCATCGTAGTCCTTGATGTAGGTGCGGTCGTTGCTGGCGTTGTAGCTGACCTGCAAGGTGCCCCCGCGGCCATTGCCCAACCCTGTAAAACCGAGGTCGGCGATGTCGATCTTGTCCTGCGTGACATCGAAATCGGTGATGGTGTCATCGAAGCTGGTCGTGGCATTGCGGTAGCTGTCGGACTGGCTGGCGAAGCGAAACGTGTCAGCACCCGCACCCCCGGTGAGTTTATCGATGCCTGCACCGCCGACCAGAATGTCGTTACCGGCCCCTGCGTTGATCGTGTCGTTACCCGCAGCGCCGTAGAAGATTTCGTTGGCGCTGCTACCGATCAGGGTGTCATTGCCCTCAGTGCCCTGAACCGTCACCACTGGCACGGTGGCGCTGACGTAACTGCCGTCGCCGTATACCAGCGTGTCACCTTTGCTGGTGTGGCCAATGGTGTTGCCGATGATTGCGTTACGGTCGGTGCCGTCTTCGTTGCGCTCCGCCACGCCATAGGTCGACAGGTTGCTGCCGGTGATGGTGTTGCCCTGAATCGTATTGTCGCTGCCGTCGAAGTATTTGCCGGAGACGCCCAACGTATCGTCGTAGGACTGAATGATGATTTCCGGTACCGCGCCTTTCAGCGCGTTATTGGTGAGGGTGTTGTCGGTCACTTCGACATTATTGCTGCCGTAGATACGCACCCCGGCGCTGCCGTTGTCATGGATATCCACGCCACTGAGGGTCACATCGCTGGACAACTTGATGAGCACGCCTTCGGCACCATTGCCGTAAACCTCGCCACCCGTGATAACGATGTTGCTGGGGGAGGGGATGTTCTCGCTGCCACGCTGCACGACGATACCGCCGCCGCCATTGTTGTAGGCAACGTTATTGGTCAGGGTGAAATCGTGAGTGCTGGTGACGACGTTGAAACCATGGCGGTCGTTGTCGTAGGCGACGTTGTTTTCGAATGTGCTGTTGCTGAGGAAGTCGGCAACAAAGCCGTCCAGGCCGTTGCCGTGGGACACGCTGTTCTTGATGACCATATTGACGGTCTGTTCGTGCGGGTCGAAGCCGTAACCCGAGCAGTCCTTGATTTCGACACCGTCCAGGGTGACGTTGGAGTCGTAGCCCTCCTGGCCGGGAATGTAACCGTTGAACCAGCCGTCGATTTTGCCGGTGGTATTGTCCCGGTTGCCATCAAGCGTCAGATTGCTCAGGCCAAAATCGTGGGTTTCTTCGCCGTAGGCCGAGCGGATGATGCCGGTGATCTTCGTGTCCGAGCCGTCCGCAACCTTGATATTGGAAACGCCCATCCCGTCGCCATACATGTACACATTGCTTTTGAGCATGAGGCAACCGTCGGAAGGCTCCTCACCACCGCTGACGATGAACGTGCCCGGTGGAATGTAAACCTGCCCGCCACCCGCTGCGGCGGCTGCGTCGATGGCCTTTTGTATGGCAGCGGTATCATCCGTGACACCATCTCCTTTGGCGCCAAAATTTTGGACGTTATAAATCATGGACTTATCTCCGGTAGCGGACTGAATTCACAGGGCTGCCAAGAACCAATCGGCCAGCACTCTGATATGACCCGGAGAAGCGTAAAAGTTGTGACCGTGTGTCGGGAAACCGTCGCCCGTTCGGCGGCTGGAAAACTGATATGTGTAACGAATACGATAATTTGACGTTTTGTTGACGCCATAACTTTGTATTTAATCCGTGAGCAACACTGTAAGAGCGCGCTTGCCCGTGCTGAACGATTACGTGATATGCCTGAATCGTCAGAATGCCGCCCAGACCAAGCCTCGCTCCAACAGATATCGTCGATCCCTGTAGGAGCTGCCGAAGGCTGCGAACAGCGGTGTGTCAGACATAACGCTTTCGTAGCCTTCGGCAGCTCCTACGAGGGAATGCGATGCCCCACGGATATCGGCAATCCTTGTAGCCGTGTCAGACATACCGACGCCGTAATGCGCTTATTAACTCCCGCGATACGTCGAGAACCCATAAGGGCTGATCAGCAGCGGGATGTGGTAATGCGGCAAGGTGCCGTCCACATTGAAGATCACCGGTACTTCCGGGAAGAAGCTTGCCGTCTGGTGTTTCTGGAACCATTCACCCGTCTTGAACGTAACGCGATACGTGCCTTTCTCCAGCGCCTTGCCTTCGGGGTACAGCCCGGTAATCCGGCCCTGCTCGTTGGTGACGCCCTTGTTCAATGTGCTCCAGCCCTGACCTTCCTGTTTTTCCAGCGTCACGTTTACATCCGAAGAGGGCAAGCCGTCCTGCAGGTTAAGCACGTGTACGCTCAGCGGATTACCTGCGGCCAGCGCAATAGAAGAAAGGCCGCTCAATACAGCGCCCGCAATCAATGTCTTCAGCAGTTTCATGTGATGTTTCCTGTTATTTGAGGTTGGGTAAAACGTGGTCGATGCCTTTCAATGCGCAGCCTTCATCCGTCTCCGCTCCGCCTGCACCCGCAACACCGATGGCGCCGATGACTTGCTCGCCCACTTTCAAAGGCACGCCACCGCCTAGCAGCAACAGCTCATTGAGGGTGTTGAGGTTCTCGGCTTCAGGATTATTGCGGGCGCGCTCCGACAGCAGACGCGTCGGGGTTTTGGTCGACAGTGCAGTAAACGCCTTACGTTGCGCAGCAAGGGTGTTGTGGGGGCCGACGTTGTCATCGCGCTGCACAGCAACCAGATTGCCGCCGCGATCCACCACCGCCGCAACGGCCGTTTTGCCTTCGGCGTGGCAAGCCGCCAGAGTCGCGTTCAGCAGATCATTGGCCAGCTTCAGGGTCACATCCGGCCGCTGGGCAACGTTCGGCACGTCGGCCAGTGCAACGCCAGACCCCAAGGCCAACGTCAGTAATGAAAGGGCAGCGCTTCGGATCAGCATACAAATCTCCGGTTCAGGCTCGGCTGAGCAATTGCCAGCCATACTGCCCAAGCCTTCCGCACAAACTGATTGCCTGCGGATTACGTATTTGTAATGAGATGGGTGAGCAGATCGGCTTACGCTAGGCACCCGTACCGGAGGACTCAATGCGTATCCTGGTTGTAGAAGACGAAGCGAAAACAGCGGATTACCTGCGCAAAGGGCTGGGGGAATCCGGCTATCTGGTCGAAGTGGCCCTGAATGGTCTGGACGGCCTGCATCTTATTCAGGAAAGCGAATTCGACCTGATCATCCTCGACGTCATGTTGCCCGGCCTTGATGGCTGGCAACTGCTGCAGATCATTCGTCGTAAACATCAGACGCCGGTGCTGTTCCTGACTGCGCGCGATGCCGTGGAAGACCGGGTCAAAGGATTGGAACTGGGCGCCGATGATTATCTGGTGAAACCCTTCTCCTATGCGGAACTGCTGGCTCGGGTTCGCACCTTGCTGCGTCGCGGTCCGCCCCGTGAAGTCGAACAGTTTCAGATCGCCGATCTGCATCTGGATTTGCTCAAGCGCAAAGTCACCCGCAATGGCGAGCGCCTGAGCCTGACCAACAAGGAGTTCGCGCTGCTGCATCTGTTGCTCAGTCGCGAAGGCGAAGTCCTCTCTCGGGCGCTGATTGCCTCTCACGTCTGGCAGATGAATTTCGACAGCGACACCAACGTGGTCGACGTCGCAATCCGTCGTCTGCGCGCCAAAGTAGACGACCCCTATCAGGCCAAACTTATCCACACGGTGCGCGGCATCGGCTACCTGCTGGAACTGCAGCCATGAGCTTCTTGCCACGCACACTGAGCCTGCGTCTGGCGTCGATGTTCGCCCTGGTCAGCGTGCTGCTGTTGGGCGCTGTAGGGTTTTACCTGTATCAATCCCTGCAGCGCGAAATCACCTGGCGAGATGACCAGGCATTGCTCGGGCGGGTACAGCGCATGCAGGCGCTCATCACCGACAGCGACAGCATTGAGGCCTTGCGCAAGCGTCCGCAGCTTTACGAAAACATGCTCGGCAACCGCGATAACGTGTTGTGGATCGTCGACGACGCTGGGCATTTGCTCATCGATGTAAACCCGCTGTCGTTGCCCGTGCCCGACTTGCCGCCAGCACCTTCGCCACAGCTGGGGGATAGCCCGGGCGATGAGTCGTTGCGACTGGCGTGGTTCGACGTGCCAGGCACAGACAGGCACCTCACGCTGATTGCGGGCAAGCTGGTGAATGAGCGCGAGCAAATGCTCAGCGCCTACCGCATGAAAATCTACATGGCCTTGCTGGTAGGCGCAGTGCTGGCATTTCTGCTGGGCTGGATGGTCAGCCAGCGTGGCTTGCGCCCAGTACGGCAACTGGCGACCCGCGCTGCTGCCATCGATGCACAACACCTGCATTTACGCCTGCATGAGTTCAAGGACGTGGGCGAGTTGACTGCGTTAAGTCATGCGCTTAACCAGATGCTTGCCCGCCTGGAAGACGGCTTTGCGCAACTCACACGTTTCAGCGAGGACCTCGCTCATGAAATGCGTACCCCGCTCAGCAACCTGATGGGCCAGACCCAGCAGGCATTGGGGCGCAGCCGCTTGGTTGAGGATTATCAGGACCTGCTGGTTTCCAATCAGGAAGAGTACGAACGCCTGGCGCGGATGATCGACAGCATGCTGTTCCTGGCTCGCACCGAGCAGCCAAAAAACTCGATCGCTCGTCAGCCGGTTGACGTGCAAGCCTTGGTCACGCAACTGTGCGATTACTTCGAAGGCACCGCCGAAGAGCGTGGCATCACGCTGATCAACAACAGTCAGGGCATGCTAACTGCCGACCCCGAGTTACTGCGCCGAGCACTGGCCAACCTGATCGCCAACGCTCTGCGCTACGCCACGCCACAGACCGCCGTGACTGTCGGCACCACACTGAATGCCACTGGCATTGACATCTATGTTCACAACGTGGGTGAGCCTATCGGCGCGGAGCATCTGTCCCATCTGTTCGAGCGGTTTTATCGCTGTGATCCTTCACGTAATCAGCCTGGCGACTCGGGAGGACTGGGTCTCGCCATCGTGCGCTCAATCATGCAGGCCCATGGCGGGCATGTGAGCGTGACGAGCGATAGTGTGGGAACGGTGTTCAGGCTGACATTGCCTGGCTAGTGCGCCTCGTCGTTCAGCGCGCAGCAAACATTGAAGCCTGTAGGAGCTCACCGAGGTCACGAGGCCAGCGACAGCGGTGTATCAGACGGGACGCCATCGCTGCCTCGCGGTGCTCGTGAGCTCCTACAGAAAAGCGTTTAAATTCAGTAATTTATTTTATGTTCGATGAGACCGGCGTCGACTTTCCACACTGGCCCGGTGCGGGGATTGCGAACATGAAAACGGTTTCGCCACGTCTGCTGACCGTGTGTCGAAGCGCTGTGTCGTAACGCGAGAGAATCGTTTCGCAGATGGAAAGCCCCATGCCCATCCCGTTGGCTTTGGTGGTGAAAAACGGTTCACTGATGAAAGCTTGATAGCTCTCGGTGATGCCCGGACCGGTGTCGATGACGCAGATCACTGTCCTGTCCGTCATGGGATAGGCTGCGAGGCAGATCTGCCGACGGTCTGATGGCTGGGAGCTGATGGCATCGATGGCGTTAGACACGAGGTTACGCAGCACCAGATAGAGCTGCGTGTGGTCTGCCTGAACGCTGATGCCAGGCTGAAGGTCGAGCTGGATGGAAATGCCGTGTTGCTGAAGTTCTCCGGCAAATCCCGCCGTGACTTCGGCCACGAGTGAATCCAGCGGAACGTCGCAACATGTGCTCACACGCCGGGAATAAGTTTCGAGCAAGGCGCTACTGATCTGGCCCATTTGCCTGGCGAGTTCCGCAGAGTCTTTCAGGCCTTGTAACGCTTCGGCCACCTGCGGCTCATCCCGGTCCAGCCAGCGAATCGATGCCTGAATATTGCACAGCATCGACGCGAGGGGCTGGCGCAATTCATGAACCACCGCCGCGACAGCGGAGCCAGCGTGAGGGTCAGGAACGAGAGCCTTGTAAGTCAGATTTGCCGTTGGCTTTGCACCCCGGAGCGCCACAAATGCGGGAGAACTCTGCTGGCACAGGATTGCCGATGGCGCTTGTCCTTCGACGCCCTGGTCTCTATTCGATGACTGCCCCAGCGTGCGCGCCATGGATGCGGTTCCTGATCTATATGGATGAGCACCTTAGTGATCACCATTCGTCGAGTCTTGAAGAATCCTGCAAAATTTAAATTTGCGCATTAAATATTTGCGTACAATTGTTCCGCTGGCAGGCCTGCAACAGCTTCGGGGAATTTCCGTGCATGATGATTTCGACACCGGGTCAGGAAAAAACTCAGTCAGCGTCTGGACGATGGCTGATCTGTATGACGCCGAACTGCTGAAAGGCGCTTATTTCGACCATCGCTACCCTTGGCATACTCATGAGGAGTTCAGCCTGGGAATCGTGCTGGCGGGCGGCGTTTTTCTGCAGACATTACGATCGGACGGCATCGCCAAGCGCGGCAGTTTCGTCTTGATCAACCCCGACGAACTGCATTGCGGGCGCCCTGATGTGGGCGGCTGGTTATGCCGGACGCTGCATGTTCACCCAGACGTATTCCTCAGAGTGGCCAGAGATAATTTTGGCATCACTGCGCTGCCAACCTTCACCAGCCCGGTGGTCGACGACGCGGTACTGAGTGGCAGTTTGCTGGAGCTTCATCGCCTTTCGGAAACCGCCTGCTCGGCGCTTGAGCGCCAGTCGCGAATCACGGCGATGATCATCCGTTTGCTCGCTCATCACACCTGTCTGATTCAACTGCCGGAGTCAGGGTTCGCCGAGCCTGCGGCGATCTCTCTGGCGCGAGCCTATCTCGACGAAAACCTTTCGGACAAAGTGACCCTCGACGACCTTTCGAGAGTCGTTGGCCTACCGGCTTTCCAGCTGCTAAGAGCTTTTCGCCAGACGTGCGGCGTGACCCCGCATGTCTACCAACTCCAGGCACGTGTGCGTAAGGCCCATAAACTGCTGAAAAGCGGTGTCGGTCTGGCGGACGTGGCGATCTCTTCCGGGTTTGCAGATCAGCCCCACCTGACCCGTGTATTCAAATCGATAATGGGTGCGACGCCGGGTCAGTATGGGCGAGGCAGGGGCTAGGCGAACTGAGCTCCACACGCTGTTCGGGCGACGGCCACACATTTTTCGCAAATTCTGCGCGACAAGTCTCGTCTTTGCAGCTGCCAGGCGGTCTGCTGCCTATTACGGTCTATGCTTCTTTTTACCGCCCAGGCCAACCCGTGCCGTGCACCGCTCACCAGGCAGACCATGTGAGACATTCGATATTCAGCGCAGCTCTGCTATGTCTCTGCCTGTCCCTCGGCATGCCCGCCAAGGCCGGGCCGTATCAGGTTGTCACCGAAGAATGGGCGCCCTACAACTATCTGGAAAACAACACACTCACCGGCATGACCACCGAAATCGTTCAGGCCATTATGGCGCTGACCGGCGATCAATTTGAGGTGGTGCTGCTGCCCAGCATGCGCGCCAGCTACGCACTGAATTCCCGCCCCAAAACCATCATGTACTCCATGTTCCGCACCGCAGAGCGCGAGCCATTGTACAAATGGGTCGGGCCCATCGTGGAGGAGTCCATCCACCCCTACCAGATGGCCAATGCCGAGCCGCTGAATACCTTCGAACAACTGCGTCAGGCGCCCATGGTCACCACCCGACACGCAGGCCTGGTGCCCGACACATTGCAATCCCTGAATTTCACCAACCTCGACAAAACCGCCACCCA
Source organism: Pseudomonas viridiflava (assembly GCF_900602065.1). Taxonomy (GTDB): domain Bacteria; phylum Pseudomonadota; class Gammaproteobacteria; order Pseudomonadales; family Pseudomonadaceae; genus Aquipseudomonas. The sequence continues at coordinate 63,162 of NZ_UWFN01000098.1, forward strand.
AAGCGCCCAGCTCTACCGCATGCTGCTCGCCGGGCGCACCGACCTGATCGTCGGCGACACCGACGCTGGAGTGGCCTATTACAGCCGCCAACTGAAAATCCCGCCCGGCACGCTAAGACGAATACCGGTCGAGGTGTATCGCTCGTCGTTGTACATCGCGTTCAGTCACGACAGTGAAGATGAAGTGGTGACGAGGTGGACGAAGGCGTTGGAGACGTTGCGCAAGTCGGGAGAGGTGGGACGAATTCAGAGGCGCTATGAGTATCTGGGGGAGCGGTGATAGCCAGTGTCTACGTTAAATCCTGAGATGCCCTCAACGGACAGGTCGCTGATATGATCTGTGGCCGGAACCGCCTGCTGGAGGCGGTCTGTTTGAGTACAGGAAGTCTCATGAAAAGAATGTTGTTCGGTATCTGCGTGCTGTCGCTGGCCGGTTGCGCCAGTTCCCCTGATACCTCCTTCAACCAAGCCACGCCTGGCTGTAAATCGGCCTCGACTCAAGTCAACGGCAAGCCGGTAGCCACGCAGTTCTGCATTAAAACCGTCGCGTTCAAACCGTCACAGTACCGCGTGACCGTCAACGATCAGGTGCTGTTCTCCGGCACGGATTACCAGCGTGTCGCCTTCACCAAATCCATCAAGGAAGGACAGGCCAAAGGCGGATGTGACGAACTGATCGAACTGCAAGGCTCAGGCTCCAAACCGGTGGCCGTGAAAGACCTGCCCGCCGACCTGGTCAAAAGCTGCCGAATTACCGCCGACGCCAACGGCAACTCCCAAGCCTTCAGCAAAGACGCAGAGTGCGACAAAGCGTTCTACACCGCGCTGACGCCATTGCTGGGCAAAGTGATCCCCGTAGAAGTGGCGCGCCAATGCAGCGTGGCGGTGGGTGAGCAGAAGGTGTTTGATCAGCGGTTTGATTTTTAAATGAATGGGATGGGGCAGAAGAAGAGTATGAACTGAACGCCTCATTGATGAGTTTCGAGAATAAAGAGAACGGAAATTAGGGCAGGTCACATATAAAAGACATTGGTCTGGCCCTGATTCTCCATATGGATACCCGGTCGATGTCTATCAAGATGCTGTACGATTAATAACAAATTAAGTCACCGCCTATAATTGGGCGCATTTCGAGGACGCTGAATAGTTTATGGCACAGAAAAAAATATTAACCATTGGACTCTCACTAGCTGATGATAGCGCCATATTCTGCGAATTTGAATCTGATACCTCTCTCTTGGATTGGGATATTATCCTGTTTAAACCGGATATTCGAGAGTATATCTATCGGGCCGAAAGTACTTTCGAAGGCAAGCCTTGCCTTTCGGACGATCAATCATTCAAGCTAAAAAGCCAGTCCGAGCATTGGCGAAGGGAGATAAAAGCGGCTGTTGAACATGGCAAGCTGGTGATAGTGTTTTTGAGTGATCTTACCCCGATTAGCATTGCTACGGGGCAGAAGCAATACTCTGGAACGGGCCGAAATCAAAAAGTTACGAGAATCGTAACTAACTATAATAACTATCAGGCGATTCCTTTAGATCTGAAGCCGATTGCTTCTAAAGGTAAAGAAATCAAGCTGGCGGAGAAAAGCTCTGAAATTGTTTCTTCCTACTGGCATGACTTTTCAAGTTATTCTTCGTACAAGGTCATTCTCGAAGGCGCACCATCACCAATTCTGCTAACCAAACATGGTAACAAGGTAGTAGGAAACGTCAATCGGTCAAACAACTCAAACGGAGTGCTGCTATGTCTCCCAGATATTGATTTTTATTCCGACTCGTTTTTTATTGATGAGGATGGAGGAGAAAATGAGGGCGACTGGACTCTAGAAGCTGAGCAGTTTGCATCTAGGATGATCAAAGCGGTTGTGTCGATGGAAAAGTCCCTTCGGGCCTCTTCCGACTTAACGCCAGAACCAGATTGGGCAAAAAATCCCAGGTATAAATTAAACGATGAAATTTTGGCAGCTGAAAGACTAGTATTTCTAGAGCAAAGTCTTGAGCAAATACAAGCTGAGAAAGATGCCGTGATGGATCAAGCAGGTGACCTAGGACGCCTAAGAAATCTTTTATTTGAAAAAGGCAAGCCCCTTGAACTAGCTATTCTAGACGCATTGAAAGTTATTGGGTTCAATGTCACGCAATTTGATAACGGTGAATCTGAGTTCGACGCCGTTTTTGAGTCGAAGGAAGGCAGGCTGATTGGAGAAGCCGAAGGTAAGGACAATAAAGCTATAAACATAGATAAACTTCGGCAGCTGGCACTGAATGTTCATGAGGATTTTGAGCGGGATGAAGTGAATGAGCCAGCTAAGTCGGTACTTTTTGGAAATCCATACAGATTACAGCCTGTTGAGGAAAGGCCAGAGCCTTTCACTGCCAAGTGTATCTCAGCCACCGCAACTAGTTCTACTGCGCTCGTATTTACGCCTGATCTGTTTCTGGTCGCTAAATACCTAAAAGATGAACGCGATGAAAATTATGCGGCTGAATGTAGAAAAGCACTTTTAACTACTATCGGTAAGGTGAGCTTTCCTGAGCTGCCGCACGTGCCGAAGCTGCCCGTCACTGAGGTCGAGCTACCTGACAGTGGGGAAGCGTAGTCAAGTCCTGCTGCTCAGTTAGCCCTTGGGGGGCAAAGGGTAACGAGCCGGTTGGCACTGGATGGCGTCGTTAGTTTGCACGGCTAGGCCCGAACGGGGGCGATAAGAAACCTGTCTTCATCGTTCATGGTTTAGCAGTTCAGGATTTGAACCGTCGATTACGAGAGGCCGCTCTTTTGGCCGATGGCAGCCTTTCACTGAAGGCTGCTATCGGCTATAAGCGTTCTATCACCTATTTCCGCACAGGAACTGAGCATTAAACCCACACAGCCCCTCCCCTCCGCCCAACCTCAACCCTCTCTACCCACCCGCGTAACCCATGCAATCGCACACAGCGCCATCCCCGCCACATTCACTGTCACCGGGTTAAACGCATCAATGAGCATCAAAGGCTGCATCACAGCCACATCCACCAGCAAACCCAGCAACACGACTCCGGCGAGTATCAGTGGCCAGTTCATTCTCGGAGCCAGTAGCAGCAGCGCAGCCATTGCCAGTTCAGCTACCCCGGCGGCTTGCGGCAACCAGGTGAAGTTCTCCAGGCCGTGGGCTTGCAGCAGTACTCGTTCACCGGGGCTTAGGGTGATGAGTTTGGGCACGAGGCCGTGGTAAGCGAACATGAACGCCAGGCTGCCGCGGGCCAGCCAGTGCACTTGGTGCAGGCGACTCATGGTTGGGCCTTGAGAAAACGTCGCTGATGGTCTGGGGTAGGCATCAGGCACGCATCATATTTTCCAAACAGGCGGTAGCGGTTGAATGCGATACGGTCATAGGCCCAATCCCGCAGCGGGCGCGGGAATATCCGAAACAGGCGCAAGACGGGCCATGGCGCTGGCAGTTGCGCAACTACTTCGAAGAAGGCCTCCGAGCGCACCCAGTAATGGTTATCCCGGATGACCGCCATGGTGTCGAACGCATCCAGTGGCAAACCTGCCCATGCAAGCAACGCTTGCCCTTCGGGTGACTGCACGGTGGCGAGTCTGACTCGCTGATGACGGTCATGACGAATCAGGAATTTCGCCCAGCCATTGCATAACTTGCAGACCCCGTCGAATAGCACCACGGTTTCACCGGGGGCCAAGAACGGGGCGGGAGAGGGACGAGTCAGAGAGGCAGACATTGCGGGATTCTCTGTGGGCAGGGGCGGGGTCATTGTAGGGGCAGATGTAGCAGCGCTTCCAGACGGTCCACTGTGGAGACTTGTGCACAGGTGAAGTGCCGCTCACAAAACCATTGCTGTCTCATGAGCCTTGCCGTTCAACGTCCGGGATCATTGATCATCGGTCGCAATGCGCAAGCTGTCCCACAGGCCCATTATTTGCGTGACGCTGGCATCCAGCGTGGCATGAGAAATACCGTCGCGCGCCAGTGTCGACAGGCCCAGCATGAAACTGTCGAACGCTGCTGCCAGTGTCTCCGGTATCACCGTCGCAGGTAGTTCGCCTGCAGCAATGGCGCGTTCGACACAGGCCACCAAACCCGCTCGGTTCAAGTCTCTCGCCCGTGCAAGAGGCTCCGAAATGGCTTTGCTTTCGTCCGTGCAGGCGCTCATCAAACCCAGCGACACCAGGCAGCCTTTGGGATGATCGGGCTCACATTGCATTTTCGCTGAGCGGCGAAGGGTGAGTTCAATCGCCTCTCTGGGCGGCAGAGCCGGATCAAACAGGCTGTCGGTCACGCGGCCATGGGTGGTGAGGTAACGCTCCATGACCTCATTGAACAGGGCTTGTTTCGAGCCAAACGCTGCGTAAAAACTGGGCGCGGTGATGCCTCCGCCGATGTTGGCCTTCAGCTGGCTGAGCGATGTCGCGTCGTATCCATGCTCCCAAAATAAATGCAGTGCCTGAGTGATTGCCACGTCACGGTCAAACGTGCGCGGACGTCCCATTTGTGCCATGCCGGATTTCCTCAAGATTGATCAAATAAGCCATTTAAATACTAATCGATACATAAGTCGTTGACTACCCGGGTGCGGCTCCCTATATTTATACCGATCAGTATATTAGTGGGTGAAATCGAATGACTACGGATGAGATACAGCGCGACAAACTTCCGCTCGGAGCTTTACTGGCACTGGCTATGACCGGGTTCATTTGCATCGTGACTGAAACGTTGCCAGCGGGTTTGCTGCCCGAGATCGGCAGTGGTCTGGGCGTCTCTGCGTCGTTTGCAGGGCAGATGGTGACGGTCTACGCGTTGGGGTCGCTGCTGGCAGCCATCCCGCTGACCATCGCCACCCAGAGCTGGCGCCGCAGAACCGTCTTGCTGCTGACGATTGTCGGTTTTCTGGTTTTTAATTCCATCACCGCAGTGTCTTCCAATTATTGGCTGACCCTGGTCGCAAGGTTTTTCGCGGGCGTTTCTGCGGGGCTGGCCTGGAGCCTCATTGCGGGTTACGCGCGTCGCATGGTTGTTCCGAAATTGCAGGGCCGTGCGTTGGCAGTAGCCATGGTGGGAACGCCCATCGCCTTGTCGCTGGGCGTACCTTTGGGCACCTGGCTGGGTGGATTTATGGGCTGGCGCATGGCATTTGGATTGATGTCCGGAATGACCCTGCTGCTGATCGTCTGGGTACTGATCAAGGTGCCGGATTACCCTGGCCAATCCTCTTCACAGCGCATGGCACTGCGCGAGGTGTTTTTCACGCCCGGTGTGCGCTCGGTGCTCGGCGTCGTCTTCACATGGATGCTGGCTCACAACATTCTCTACACCTACGTTGCGCCGTTTGTGGCCAATGCCGGGTTGGCGAGTGACGTCGATTTGGTATTGCTGGCATTTGGTGTCGCCGCGCTGGCGGGCATCTGGGTCACGGGACGGCTGGTTGATCGTCACTTGCGAAAGAGCGTATTGGTCAGCCTCGCAACTTTCGCGGCGGTTTCGGTTTTCTTCGGCTTCTTTTCAGCCTCAGCCTCGGCTATTTATCTCGGGGTCTTTATCTGGGGCCTGACCTTTGGTGGCGCCGCCACGCTGTTGCAAACCGCACTTGCCGACTCGGCAGGCAAGGGCGCTGACGTCGCGCTTTCGATGAACGTAGTTGTGTGGAACAGCGCCATCGCAGGCGGCGGGCTACTGGGCGGTGTTCTGCTCGGCCAATGGGGCGTGAGTGCCTTTCCCTGGGTCTTGGTGGTGTTGATATTGCTGAGTCTGCTGATTGCATCGCGGGCGCGAGTTCATGGTTTTGCAGCAGGGGACAGGCAGTCCGGTGCAATGGTTGTGGGTCATTGACGTGAGGGCAGCATTACGCTGCCTTTCCTGTTGAATCTCGGCCTGTTCGATTCCTCGCACACAAATGTGAAATCCCCTGTTTTCCGGTCTTCATTCAGACCAGGCGTGGTCACGACAAATCCGGCTGAACTTTCAAAACCGCTCTGGCCTCCCATCTTCAACGAGTGGGTTGAATCATCAACCGCACGCTTGATTTTTATGACCTTGATACGAGGACCGAGTGACTACTATGAGTAATCAACTGGCAGGCAAAAAAGTACTGTTCATCACCGCTAATACGGGGATCGAGCGCGATGAGCTGATTAAACCGCTGGAAGCTCTCAAGGCGCAGGGGGCTTCGGTCACCCATGGCTCAAGCGACGGCGGTACTGTGCAGACTTTTGTTCAGGACACAGAGAAAGATCGTACTGTCGAATCTCAGGTTGCACTGGCCGGGCTCAAAGCGGCGGATTTTGATGCGCTGGTTATTCCGGGCGGTACGGTCAATGCCGATACTTTGCGACTGGATGAAAACGCCCAGCGTCTGGCCAAGGAGTTCGCCGACGCGGGCAAGGTAATTGCTGCGATCTGCCACGGGCCATGGTTGCTGATTAATGCTGGCGTTATCACTGGCAAGACCCTCACTTCCTATCCGAGCGTCAAGCTTGATCTGGAAAACGCCGGTGCTGCCGGTTGGGTTGATGTCGAGGTCAAGCAGTGCGGGGCCAATGGCTGGACGCTGATCACCTCGCGTACGCCCGATGATATTCCGGCTTTCAACAAGGCTATCGCTGCGGCACTTGAGGTGGCTTGAGGCAAATACGTCAGCGGGATACTTGGTGGTCTCATTGCCGAAAAACTAAAATTGAAACATGCCGAAACGAGATGCCCTATACAATGTCTCTTTGGCATCATTCATTGTGAAGCCGTCCGTGGAATAAAGATTCTGTGGGCGCCATTGGGAGATCCGTTTGCCATCTGTTCCGGTAGAGTTAGGCGGTGATGAGCGCTTGTCCCATGTGCTGAATGCCAGTGAGCGACTGGCTGCGGCGGCATCTGTGGACGAGGTTGTCGCCGTGCTCCGTGACACGGCGCGTGCTGCTGTCGGAGCCGAGGGCATCGCAGTCGTTATTGAACATGACGGGCGTTGTTCTTATGTGGCCGAAGATGCGGTCTCTCCGCTCTGGCAAGGCCAGACTTTTCCGGCTGACCACTGCATTTCAGGGTGGGTTATGCATCACGGTGAGACGGTCGCCATCCGTGACGTCCGGCTCGATCCGCGGATCCCGCAGGACGCCTATGCGCCGACTTTCGTGCGTAGCCTCGTCATGGTGCCTATCGGCAGGCCTGTAGCGGTCGCAGCACTTGGCGCCTACTGGTCTGACATTCGTACCCATGACCCCGATACGATAAAACGGCTGGAAAGCCTGGCGCGTCTGGCGACGATTGCCATCGAGAATGCGCGTCTTACTCAGGCACGCAATCGCGCTGCCGCACTCGGGGCCGCACAAAACCGCATCCTGAAACTGGCTGTAGAAGAGACACCCCTCAACTTCGCACTGGATGCAATCGTCCGCGAGGTGGAAGCGTTGTCCACGTCTCGTTTCCTGGGCAGCATCCTGCTCCTCAACGAGGAGGGTCAGCAACTGCAGCATTTCGCAGGGCCGAGCCTTCCCGACGCATTCAACGGCGCCGTCAAAGGCAGCATCATCAGCCCGAGTCTTGGCTCCTGCAGCCGTGCGGCGCTCAGGAACGAGCCGGTGTTTGGGGCCGATATCGCGAATGACCCGCTTTGGGCCGATCTACGGGAGTTGGCCATCGCCCATGGCCTGCACGCCTGTTGGTCCATCCCGATCCGTTCGGCGCAGGGCGTCGTGCTCGGCACTTTTGTCATGTTCCACCCTGAACCACGCGAGCCGCTGTCGTCGGATATCGAGATCGTCGACTTTGTTGTCCACACGGTCGGGCTTGTTGTGCACCGTGCTCAAGCGAAGGCCGCGATCCAGATCAGTGAGGCGCGCTACCGCCAGATCGTCGAGGGTGCGGAAGACTTTGCGATTATCACCTTTGATGCGAAAGGCGCGGTGACGGGTTGGAACATCGGTGCCCAGCGTGTTGTCGGCTACTCCGTCGATGAGGCAGTGGGCCGCGAGGGCGATCTCTTCTATACAGACGATGACCAGGCCGCGCGTGTGTTCCAGCGCGAGCTCGAACTCGCCAAAGAGCAAGGTCGGGCTGTCAACGAACGCTGGCACGTTCGCAAGGACGGTACGCGCTTCTGGGGTTCGGGACTGATGATGCCGCTCGCTATGAATCACGGCGGCTTTATGAAGATCTTCCGTGACCGCACGGCCGAGCACCATGCAGAAGCGGCGCTGCAAGAGAGCACGGCACGACTGCGCTTTTTTGATGAGCTGGACAGCCAGCTTTTCAGCATCCATCGAGCTGAAGACGCGATGCTTGCCGCGACCGAGTTGCTTGGACGAAAGCTAAACGTCTCGCGCTGCGCCTACGCGGATGTTGATATCGATCATGACCGATTCTGGATTCGCAGTGACTACAATGCGCCCGGCGTCCAGAGCTCTGTCGGAACCTATAGCCTCGACCTTTTTGGCCCTCGGGCTGCGGATGATATGCGCGCTGGCAGCACCTTGATCATTCGCGACGTCAGCGCAGAGATTGGCCGTAGCGGGGGGCTTGAGACCTTTCATGCCATTGGTATCGACGCGATCATCTGTTGCCCGCTGGTCCGGGATGGTCGGCTGACGGCAATGATGGCGGTCCATCAAAATCACCCTCGGGACTGGTCGCCCTCTGAAATATCCCTGGTCAGAGAAGTCGTCGAGCGCTGCTGGGCCTATGTCGAGCGAGTGGGGGCCGAGGCGCGCCTGCGCGAGAGCGAGGAGCGACTGCGCCTGGCCGTCGAAAGCGCTGATGTTGGCTTCTGGGACGTGGATCTCGTTCATGACACGTTGATCTGGCCGCCACAAACCAAGGCGATGTTCGGCATTTCGGCTGACGTGCCGATCACGTTGCATGACTTCTATGACGGCCTGCACCCCGAAGATCGAGAGGCAACGATTGAAGCCTTCGAGGCGGCAGTCGACCCTGACCGCCGCGCGCTCTACGAAGTGGACTATCGAACGATTGGCCGGGAAGACGGCATCGTCCGTTGGGTGGCGGCCAAGGGGCGGGCCGTGTTCGATGCGGCCGGCCGCTGCCTGCGTTTTACCGGCACTGCGGTTGATGTCACCGCCCGCAAGGCCGCCGAGGAGGAGTTACGGGAACTCAATGCCACGCTCGAAGCGAGGATCGCCCGGGCCATCGCCGAGCGGGAAGAGGTTCAGCAGGCGTTGCGCCAGAGTCAGAAGATGGAAGCGATGGGGCAGCTTACCGGCGGTGTAGCCCATGATTTCAACAACCTGCTCACCCCGATCGTCGGCACGCTCGACATGCTTCAACGAAGAAACGTAGGTGGCGAGCGAGAGCAGCGGCTGATCTCCGGCGCTTTGCAATCTGCCGATCGTGCCAAGACGCTTGTGCAGAGGCTGCTTGCCTTCGCGCGCCGTCAACCGCTTCAGGCCGTCCCGGTCGATGTGTCGAAGTTGGTGAGCGACATGGGCGATCTCGTGGCCAGCACTACCGGTCCGCAAATCAAGGTAGTCGTCGATGCAACAGAGGATCTGCCTGCGGCGATGGCGGATCCAAACCAGCTCGAAATGGCACTCCTCAATCTCTCGGTGAACGCGCGCGACGCGATGCTTGAGGGAGGGACGATGCGGATATCTGCAAGAACGGAGGTTGTCTGCACGGGGCACCGTTCGAAGCTCCCGGCTGGCGAATATGTCTGCCTGTCTGTCGCGGACACCGGCACAGGGATGGACGCGGCCACACTCGCTCGGGCGGTAGAACCGTTCTTTTCAACCAAGGGCGTCGGGAAGGGGACTGGTCTGGGTCTTTCGATGGTGCATGGCTTGGCATCCCAGCTGAACGGCGCGCTGACGATTCAGAGCTCGCCTGGTCTGGGGACAAACGTGGAGCTCTGGCTTCCACGCAGCATGAACGTGCCGACAGCGGCCTTGCGCACTGTCGAAACTCCAGATCGACAATCGGTGCGTGGCGTCGCGTTACTGGTCGACGATGAAGAACTTGTCCGCGCAAGCACTTCGGACATGCTGGTCGACCTGGGCTACCGCGTGATCGAAGCCGCCTCAGGCGAGGAAGCAGTGCAACTGCTGGACGCGGGGCAGCCGTTCAACCTGATCGTGACGGATCACCTCATGCCTGGCATGAGTGGCACCGATCTGGCCAGGGTGGTGCGTACGGCCCGGCCTGAGGTTGCGATCCTCCTGGTCTCTGGCTATGCCGAGCGTGAAGGGCTTGACGCAGATATCCCGCGCCTCAATAAACCGTTCCGCAAGGATGAGCTGGCGGCCAGTCTGGCGCAGCTCGGCGGAGAGTCCTGAGACGGCAACAGCCAGAGGTCAGGTAACCGGGGTAACGTTATTCGGTAGTTCGCTTAAACCTTCGGGGCTTGAACGCCGACGACGTGGGCTAGAGGCTAGAAAACTCATGGCTGGCTATTGTTATTTTGGTTTTGGTCACCGGACAACAATTACAATAACAACCAAAGCCGACTTACCCCGAAGGTCTGGGAGTTGTTCATGGCATTCATTGTTACCTGCGTTGTGTCCCTGTTTTTTTGGACTGTTGTTTCAGCAATCACAGGGGCTGAGGAGCCTTGGGACCTGGCTAGTTACTGGACCATCATCTATCCCGCCGCGCTAGCTTTGTCAGTGATCCTTGGAGCCGTTCTAAGAAGCTCACAGTGGTCCGCAGGCTTAATCGTAATGCTCTCTCAGATCCCGGTGGTTTTGGCGATTTCTGGTACATCATCCCCCTTGCTAGCTGTCGGTATCATCTATGCGGCCTTGCTCTCAATTCCGGCGATAACGCTGTCATGGCTCGCTGGAAAATTGCGCTCAGGTAAGAAAGGACGATGGACACCTACGAAGAGATAAAGGCAACGTTTCGGGGGCAACCCCGATGAGTACTGATTACACTGAATCGCCCCTGGTTTCGTAGACACCTCCAAGCCTCTTGATTAGGCCCCTCAGGAGGTGCCATCAGAAACCAGAGTTAACCCGAAGATCTCAAGGTCGAAGCAGTCAAGCAACTCACCGAGTGCGGTTTGTGCGTTGCTGATTTGGCGTAGCGTCTAGTCTGCAAAGCTTGCTGGGTGGCTGCTTCTGGCCGGTTGCAGCACTCCTGACAGGCAGCAGTCCGCCAGAAGCGGTCATTCAAAAAACAAAAAATGTGGCGAACCAGGCAAGAACTCGCCCTCGAACAAATTATTCATCTCACACAGACGCTTTTACTGAAAAATCGACCCACTTAAAAAGCGGCCCCTTCAATATGGTAGACCTTCGGTTCTTCCGAAAAGTATTCCTCCAGGCTCAGCATGAACATCTGATGGTCTTCACTCTTTTCGAAGCCCGGCGTGTGATCCTCAAGTGAGGCCCAGCGCACTATGAGGTTGAATTGCTCGGGGGTTTCGATCCCTTGCGCGAGCAAATGGCCGCCGTAACCCTTTGCGCGGGTGAGCAAAGGCGCGACCTCGGCGAAGGCACTTCTGAAGTGTTCAATGCGTTCTTTGTGCACGGGGAGCAGAGCAATCTCATAAATCATGGCGTTTCCTCTGATATGACTTAAACAGCTGGAAGTAAGCATTCACGAAATGAGCGATGGCTCAACGGCAATCGCGATTTTTCCTTGAAGGCCATTGTTCGGACTCTCCAACCGGGCATGGGCTAGCCCAATATCGGCAAGTGAATAGATCGCGCCCACATGCGGCCGCAACTGACCGCGAGCGATCAACGTGCTCAACTCATCGAGTTTGCCGCGGTTTTGTCGTGTGAATACGAAGTGATAACTGGCGTTCTTCCCCCAGGCCTGCACGAGGTTTTGCGGTTTTGCTATGTCCACAATCGAGACCACGCGGCCCAGTTGAGCGAGCACATCGGGGCTGCGCGACAACGTGTCGCCGCCTATGGTGTCGAACACCACATCCACGCCCCGGCCTCCGGTTTCCCGCAGGATGGCGTCGACGTAGTCCTCCTTTCCATAGTCAATGAGTACATCGGCACCCATGCTCCGCGCGAACTCAAAGTTTGCTTCGCGCACGGTCGTGAAGACCCGCGCTCCAATAGCTTTTGCCACCTGGATCGCTACATGACCTACGCCTCCCGCGCCGCCGTGTATCAGAATGCTTTCCCCCACTCTGAGCGCGGCTCGCACGGTCAGGGCTTCCCACACAGTCCCGCCAACCAAAGTAAGACTTGCCGCTTCAAGATGGCTCAGTGATGGCGGCTTATGCCCGATGATGCTTTCGGCCGCGACGTGGTACTCGGCATAACTTCCTGGGCCGCCGAATATTTGCGGGGTGTACCAGACTTCGTCTCCTGGAGCGAAAGCCTCCACACCTGGGCCGACTTCTTCGACGACGCCCGATACGTCGTGTCCGGTAATCGTCGGCAGTGGCACCAAGTCAGCATAGTCGCCACGTCGAACCTGGAAATCCAAAGGGTTGATGGAGGTGGCGTGTACCCGCACCAGCACCTCTCCAACACCCGGCACTGGCTTGGGCACGTTGTCGAGTTCGAACGATTCCGGTCCGCCAAATGATTTAAGTATCATCGCTTTCATGATCAGATCCTCATATCGATAAAAAGGTATATCGAGATATCTCGATATATGTTGGTAAAAAATTACAGATCTTTCCCTACGATTTCGGCCAGCGCACTGATGGTTGCTTCATTGCGCTTGTAGTAAGTCCACTGACCGATGCGCCTGACCTCGACCAGGCCAACTCGTTGCAGAGTTGCTAGATAACCAGACACCGTCGACTGCGACAGCCCTACACCTTCCTGGATGCTGCTGACACAGACCCCAACCGTGAGAACGTCACCTTCATCCTGAGCAGGGAAGTTCTTTGCGGGGTCCTTCAAGCCTTTCAAGATTTGAAGGCGTACAGGATTTGAGAGTGCTTTGAATATTTCGAGTAGGTCCATGAGCGGATGATATCGAGATTTACCGATATGTCAATGCGTAGGTTGCGCCTTGAAGATGGCCCACCACAGGGAGTCGCAGTTCAAATCGGTTCAGGCAAGCCAGCTTGTGCGATAGCTTGTCCTCCTCGTGTCATGTATAGCCCTTCGCGTGAGCCCACGCAGCTTCAAAACATGACCGTTTCTCGCTGCTTGTTCCTGTCGACGCTACACGCTTGAGTATATGCGCGAACCTGGTTGTATCGACGTTGCTCACACCACCCGCATGAAAATTCTGAATATGTGAACTGCACTCATGATGTTTTTTGCGTGCATCAGTTGACGACCACTCCTCGACAAAGACAAACAGTCCGGGCTCATTCTGATCTTCAAAAAGGTCATAGCTGATATTGCCATCCTCTTTTCGCGAGGGCTCCACAAGAACTGAAAGATCACGGCGCAACTGGTCTTCCTTATCTGGTTTGGCTTTAAGTCCGACAACGACAAGTAATTCGCTCATTCTTATCTTTTCCTTCAGAGTTGCGGCGCAAATGCTGGCTACCGCCGACGTGGTCGGACGATAGCCGGAGAGTTACTTTTTGGCCTGGTCATTGCCTTTTTCGGGATTGAAGCCGTCGAAGTTGTCAAAGACACCCATGAACCCTGGGACAGTTGTCTCGCGTGCCCAGTCGCGCTGAAGCTCGCAGTACATTTGCACACGGCTAATGAGTTTCACGCCTGCCTGCTCCATGCGGCGCAGCGCTGCCTCGTGCGCGGCAACTGATGTGCCGCCGACCGCATCGACCGGTACGTATACTTCGTAGCCTTCCTGGATCGCATCCAGCGCAGGGAACGTTAGGCAGGCCTCGGTCCAGAGCGCGGTCATGATCAGCTTGCGGCGGCCCAGCGCTTTGACTGCCTGCTTGAATTCGCTGTCCTCCCAGCTATTGATCGAGGTGCGGTCGTAGGTAGGCAAGTGACCAAGCACTTCTTGCAGTTGCTGAATAGGCGGCTTGTTGCGACCGGTGCCGACGTTGACGGTCGAGTGGATGATGGGGAGATTGAAGTTAACCGCCGCTTTGGCGACGCTTGTGATGTTGAACACCAGTTCCTCGCGCGGCATCGAGCGGATCGAGGAGACCTGGATCGGTTGGTAGTCGATGATGACAAACGCCGAGTTATCGGGTGTCAGGAGTTGGTCGGTGTGGGGGTTACGGATCGTTTCGCTCGTCATGGCAAATCCTCGTTATAAATGTGATCCACGCGTGCACCGGGATGGAAATCGCACTCGCTCAGGCGACGATCCCGACAATGCTGCGAGTAAGGGGCGGGCCGTTAACAAGCCATGCGTCAGGGTCGTCGTTGTCTGTGAGCGGCATATTGCTGTTCCCTTTGGCGAGCCGGTAGTAGCATCACTCGACTAGCTGTGTCGCGATAAGGGGAACGCCGGGTTGGATATCGAAGAGCTACAGACATTTGTCGAGGTTGCCGATGCCGGAGGCGTTTCGCCTGCTGCAATTCGGCTTGGAGTATCCAAGTCGATCGTCAGTCGCAGGCTGGCGCGCCTGGAAGCGGAGCTTGGCGTGCAACTGCTGACACGGTCCACCCGTGGCGCGGCGCTGACAGAAGCCGGAGCTACGTTTCGGGAACATGCCGCCAAGGTGTGTGCCGAGATTGAATTGGCACGGGAAGCAATTCTGCCCGCGGGCCCCCTGCGTGGTCGTCTGCGCGTTGCCGCACCGCTGTCTTTCGGACCGACGCATTTCGCCCCGGTGGTGGCAGAGATGGCGCGGCGACACCCACAGCTGAATATTCAGACCTGCTATAGCGATCGCTTTGTAGATCTTATTGCCGAGGGATACGACTGTGGCATACGGGTTGGATACCTTCCTGACTCAAACCTTATCGGCAGACGTGTGGGCCCGATCGCAGTCCAATTGGTCGCGAGTCCTGGCTATATAAAGGCCTATGGCTCACCACATCGGCCGGAGGAAATGGCCTCCCATCAAGCCCTGATGCAGAGCACGGAAGCCTGGCAGTTTATGGATGGCGGCAAGGTTATTTCAGTTCGCCCTCAGGGGCGATTCAAGGCCGACAACGGCGTCGCGCTAGTTGCCGCCGCCGTAGCAGGGCTTGGGGTCGCTTACTTGCCTGATAGCCTCACCCATGACAGTCTTGCTTCGGGGGCACTGGTGCCCATTATGACGAGTTATCCACCGCCTCCCGCTGGAGCATATTTAGTCCGCCCTCCTGGTCAGCATCCCGCGCGAAAGATCCGTGTTCTCACCGAACTCCTGATCGAGTATTTCGGAAAGTCTCCACACTTTGCAGGGCCCGCCTCTACATTACCCTCCGATTCTGCTCCATGACTGTTTCTGGCCGATTTCTGCCGGTCAGTATTGGCGGCTGGTAGTCTACGCCCCGATAGCTGGTAGTGTTTGGCATGGCCAATCCCAGCTTCTATCGTACGAGCAGCCACCGCTGCGTGACTACTACAGCCACCCGTCGCACGCTGGCCGCCATTCTGGCGTTACGTACTGAGTCAGGAAACCTTGATGACCACTTTGCCGAAGGCGCCTCTTGCCAGATGCTCGAACGCTTTGTGAGCGTCGTCGAACGAGTAGATCTGGTCGATCACAGGGCGGATCGCGTGCTTGTTGAGGAATGCGTTCATGCGATCAAACGCCGAGCGAGGTGCCACGGCGATGCCTCGGATGGTGGTCTGGCGGAAGATCAACGGCATCAGGCTCAGCGTTGTGGTCTGCCCGGTCAGGAAACCAATTTGCGCGATCTTGCCAGCGGCTTTGGTCGCTAAAATCGACTGGTTCAAGCCCTCGCCACCGGCGACGTCCAGCAGCAGGTCGACGCCCTTGCCATCGGTGAGTTTTAGCACTTCCTCTTCCCAGTGCGGACAGGTCCGATAATTGATGCCAGCCACGGCGCCCAGCTTCTTCACTGCTTCAAGGTTAGTGTCGCTGCTGGAGGTGACGATTACCTTGGCGCCAAGTGCGGTTGCCAGTTGCACGGCGAAAATCGACACGCCGCCGGTGCCCTGTACCAGAACGGTCTGGCCTGGCTGGATCTGACCGTAATCAACCAATGAGAACCATGCTGTCAGCGCTGCGATGGGAAGCGTCGAGGCTTCTTCGTCGGACATGTTGTCCGGCGCAGGCACGGCGCTGTCTTCGTGAATGATCATGTACTCGGCCAAGCCACCGGGCAGGGGCATGCCAAAGCAGTAAGCGGGTTCGTCCGGCCCTGGCTCACCGTCTATCCAGCGCGAGTACAGGTGCGAGTTAACGCGGTCGCTTACCTTGAACCGGCTTACGCCTTCACCCACGGCAACGACCGTGCCCGAAGCATCGCTGACCGGGATCAGCGGTTTCGGCACCAAATGAGGTTCGTAGAAACCATCGACGATGGCCTTGTCGCGAAAATTCAACGACACCGCACCGACCTTCACCAGTAGCTCGCCAGCTTTGGGTTCAGGCGTAGCCGTTTCGCCGAGGGCCAGATTATCGAGACCAAAGTCTTTCAGAAGCCATGCTTTCATGGGGGTATCTCCAATGGGATGAGCTGTTGGCGACATTGTCATCAAGCGTGCCTGTGCGATAAATGCCTGGCCCGGCACAGGATTGTTATTTATGGAGATAACAATCAGAGTGTGATCTTGCGCCTGATAGGCAACAAAAAGCACAAGTGAGGAGACGTTATGGAACTGCTCCAGTCCATGCAGGTGTTCGCCCGGTTGGCCGAACTTGGCAGCTTCACCCGCGCGGCCGATGCCATGCAGATCGGCCGTCCGCAGGTCACGCGAGCGATACAGGAGTTGGAAACCTCGCTTGGCGCACGTCTGTTTCAGCGCACCACCCGTACGGTGCGACTTACCTCGGAGGGGGAGCAGTTCTACGAGCGTGTCAAATCGATTCTTGGTGAAGTCGCGAGTGCCAAGGCAATGTTCGCGTCTCCACGTTCAACCTTGCGTGGTCGCCTGCGGGTTGATCTCCCTACTGCGTTTTCCGGACCTGGCCTCATCGAAAGCTTGCGTACGTTTACCCGGCTCTTCCCTGCAATCGAGCTGGCAATAGGGGTTACTGACCGGACTGTCGATCTGGTCGCAGAGGGCGTGGACTGTGCATTGCGGATCGGTGAGTTACCCAGTTCGAGCCTCGTGGCCCGCCGCATCGGTATGGCGACCATGGTCACCTGCGCGGCACCGCGATACCTCGCGGAATATGGCGAGCCCACAACCCTGGAAGATTTGAACGCACACCGTGGCGTGACTTTTCTGTCAGGACACAATCAACGCCCACAGGCCTGGCAATTTATGGATGACGGTCGCGAGCGATCACACGTCAGTCGCCAAGGCATTACCGTCAACGAGTCCAACGCCTATGTCGAATGTGGAGTCGCAGGCTTCGGCATTCTTCAGGCTCCAGGCATAACGCTGGACCGTTTTCTGGCAGACGGAAGACTGGTTGAAGTGCTGCGCCCCTATCGCCCACACCCAAGGCCGGTGTCGGTGCTGTACCCGAGTCGCTCGCATCTGCCCCCACAGGTTGAGGTCTTTGTTGATTGGGTGCGTGAACAGTTTCCCAAACTCTATGGGCGCTGGCTGGAGAGTTAGAAGGGTGATACTGAGTCGTGGAGATGACCTGCTATAGGACTGCTATCGACCCAGAGCGGTCATTCATGTAGATCAGCTAACGGTCCAGAGGCCTGTAGCATGGAAAGCACCAAGGACTGATCGACCCTGTACCGAGTCGATCATGGGACTTGACTAGAAACTCCATTCTTCGGCCCGGACGACTCGGCAGAATGGCCCGGCTAATGTTGCATTATGGTGGGCAATGATGGCCTCTGCTTTGAGCCATGGAGTATCGGAGCAAGTATGTCCGTTGGCGATGAGCACAGCATCAAAGCCGCAATCGCGGGCAGCCCGGCAAGTGCTGTCTACGCAGTATTGAGTTTTCATGCCTGTAACAACGACTCCCTCACAGCCGCGCTCGCGTAGCTGAGCTGCCAGGTCAGTCTGAGCGAAGGCATTCGGGCGTTCTTTCTCGAAAATCACTTCGTCACCCATTAGCTGTAACTCCTGAACAATCTCGGTGAGCGGGCTACCCGGCTCAATCGGAGACCCCGCCGGACCTATATGGCGGGCAAGAAAGATAGGTGCGCCTGTTTCACGCGCACTTCTCATGAGTCCATTCAATGTATTAATAAGCGCTTGACCCGCCCAAGGTCTATCCGGGCCGTGAACGAGCCCTACCTGCATGTCGAGAATCAGAAGTGCATACATGTGCGTTTCCTTACGTGGGTGCCAGCAAACCGGGGCAAAAAAAAGACCCGGTCCATTGCTGGCGGGTCTTTAGGGATCGTGTACTGTTTTAACTCACACAACCTCCCACGACCCGCCCGTGGCGGTCGTGAAGGTTGTGGTCGATTCGAAGCGTGGCGTAATCATAAGACCGACCTTAACTTTGACGGGACGGCCTTGCAAGTGAACATGCCCAGGAAGAAAGTCATTTCGTAGGGATCGGACTCAATGACGGCTCCTGGCCGATTGCCGCTGCTCGAGCTTGCGTTCGGGGTCAGTGTCGGAGCTAAACAGCTTGTGAGTGCAGGGGAGCACGATGACTATTTAGACACCAGACAACCCCGGCTACCAGCAGCGCAATGGCCGCCATCTCGTACGTGTCGGGTAACCGATGCTCCCATAGAAATCCAAAAGCCAGCGCCGCCAGTGTCTCGATCACCAGTACTTGCCCACTAAGTGCCAACGGTAGAAGCCGGCTTGCCTGATTCCAGCACGCGCCCCCCACAACCGAAGACAAAAGGGCTACGCCACAGGCCACCAGGAAAAAATGCAGCCATTCGTCGCTGCCATGGGTATCTGCCTGAAGAGCCAGGACAGGCACCGCCAAAAGCAGCGACTGAGCGCCCGTCATGATACCGGTCAGCAGTGCCCAGTCATTGGAGGAAATGCTGTTGAGCTGAATCAGCCGTCGGGCATTGCCGACGGCGAACCAACTCCACGTCACCAACGCCCCTGTCGCGCACAGAATACCGGCGATGCTTGTTGATGTTTCAGGCGCATCGCCATTGATCAGTGCATGCCAACTGATAAGTACGACGCCGGCCATTGCGCAGCACAGGGAGGGTAAGAGTTTGCGCAAGGAGACGGCGTTTGCGTCATGCCGACCTGCCAAGGCTAAAAACACAGGGATGAGCCCGACAATCAGAGACGTCGTCGCAATGCCCACCAGCTGCACGCCGGTGCCCACCAACGTGTAGTAGACGAGATTCCCGATCAGGCTGAGCCAGAAGAGTGACTTCCAGTCGGCTCGGGTAAGACTGGCGCAAACCCGGCGCCAGCGGGGCATGAGCAGAGCAGCCGAAATCGCACCGTAGCAGAGGAATCTGAGCACCGCGAATTGCAGACCGCTCGAGCCCTGGGTGAGCTGTGGCCCAAGGAAAATCACTCCCCAGCACAGCCCCGCGCAAACTCCGTAAACGATGCCCTTTAACAGCGATCGATCAGTAAACATTCCACCCGCGCTCCATAGCTTGAAGGGGGAAAGTCTGAAGCGCTGAACTGCGGGAGTATTGTCAGTAGCTGTGGGATTTTTTACCCGGAATGTTTTTGTGCTTTGCGATAAACCGACGGAGTGGTGGCGCTCACACGTTGCATGGTTCGGGTCAGCGATGCCTGGTCGGAAAAACCTGTACGCAAGGCAATCTCGACTATCGGCAATGAAGTGCCACGCAGCCATCTCTGAGCTTCCTGGATGCGTAACTCCGTTAACCAGGCTTGAGGACTCATCCCAAACATCTGCCGAAATCTTTGGTGTAATTGACTCATGCTCATGTTCGCAACCTGGGCCATGACCTCGTTGCTCCAGTTTGCACCTGGGTTCGCCCGCAAACGGGCGATCAACTGCTCGATGGCGGATGGGGAACTGAAGGTGTCAGGGCCGAGGGATGAGAGAAGCAGCGCGCCTAATTGTGGAGTGCCCAAGGCCAGTTGCTTTTTGCCAATCAGATCGGCGAACTCGATCAGCCGCCGTGTTGCAGCGGAAATAGGCACGTATGTCTTCTGAGCCAGACGCGCCATCTGGGGTGTTTCCAGCAGTGCCGGCGCGCAGTCGAACACCAAAAAACGGCTTCCTGCGTGGCTTAGCTGGGAGTGCACCGACCCCGGCCTGACCAGGGCTGCCAATGATTGATCAATGCTCCCGCCGCGACCGTCCACATCGATTTCCATTTGGCCACGAATTGGCAGGACCAACTGAGCGTGGTCATGGGAGTGGTTAGCGTTTTCACTCTCGTAGCTGCGGATTTCTATATTCAGGAGCATGGGTGCATCACTCGGGGCAGTCCGGGGATGGGGGGATCCTACCACTTGGGCCGGGCTGTTGATTACGCGAAGAGGTTCTGTTGACGTCTATCGACCCAATGCGGACATCAACGCGTTGTGAAAATGCGCTCGGCCAATAGCATCCGATTGGTGCCTATGGTGATTAATTTGTCAGGAGGTTGAGTATTTATTCCAGTAACTGACTAATTCATTTCACTATTCTCTGGGGCGTCACGCTCCTCGTTTCAGTTGTTAATGTTAGGTTGCTATCGTTAAGTTTACTGATTCCCTCTACATCGTCTTTTGTGGAGCGGTTAGCGATGAGATTTTGGCAGATTACTTGACATTGTAGGTGCGGTTTACTATGTGTTATTAACGGGCCGTCTTAGTGGAAAAAAATCCGGCTATGTTGAGTGTTTCAATAATCTTACATTAATACGTATTGTCTAGAGCAGCTGAACATGCGAAGCCCAAGGTATCGATTAAGGTTTGCGGCCGTTATGCTCGCTTTTTTGTTGGGCGGGCAGGTATTGGCGTATTCTGCCGAGCAACCAAGAGAGAATTCTGTGTCTGCTGCGGTGCAAAATGCTGCCGCGGCGGCTCCGCAAAAGCCTAATGTCTCAGCAGTGACCTGGTTAAGCAATTATGAATTCTGGATGTCTTCAAGCGTATTGATTTTTGGTTTGTTGGTGTTTTTAGCTGAGCTGTATTTGATGCGATTTATCTCTTTTCAACCTGAGCAGTCTATCAAGTTGATGGCGGTGACGCTGATCGTTGTCTCGACATTATTTATTATTACGGCTGGGTTTAGTAGCGAGCAAATTGCTCCCGCAATGGGGTTGTTTGGCACTGTCGCAGGTTACATGCTTGGACGCTCTCAGGCAGGCAAAGAAGGAGAGGCTCCATGAAAACATTTACCTATGGATTGTTTGTCGTTTTACTATTTTCAATGCGTGCAGCTTCAAGTGGGGAGGGATCATTAGATATTCCTTCGACCGGAGTGGAGGCTGCGCAATTTTATTTGGTAAACCAAGCTGGTCGGGACGTTGTGTTTTATCTTGAGACACAGAGCCTGGCTAGGACCGAGGCACAGCTGAAAGGTGGAGAGGGGAAGTTGTATTCTGGCAGTCCGGGCGAAACGTGGATGAATGTATTTATTTATATCGTCGGGCAGCCGCCGATAGAAAAGTACATGGAGTCTGGCAAGAGGTACTATTTACAAGCGACCGGTTCAGGTGCCATTGATATGTTTCTTCTTCCACCCCGCTAGATTTTCCGCGCCGCTGGAGTGTTTTCAGAGTATCGGCGAATTAAATATAACGAATCCATGGAGGCGGTTATGGGTCGTTTTGTTTTGGGTGCGGGCTATTTAAGAGAACTTCAAAGTCTTCACGAGGATCGGGTGGCAGTGGTCAGCAATCGTTGATTTATTCAATTCAGGATTTTTCGGTTCATGACGGAATCAGGTCGCTCGTGCTACCTCGTGCTCCATGGAGGTTTTATGCGCTACAAAATTTTTATATCTTTTTCGATTGTGATCGCAGGGTTTGTGACCATTATGTGGTGGCGCGGAGCTTCGAAGCCAGAAGCGGGGACCATGTTGAAAGCCTGGTCGGAAAGTATACAGAACCTTGGCGTTCGAGCGATCTATCCTTTGCAAGAGAGTTTATATCCAGGGAATATGCTCCTGGTTCCTACTTATCCTGATAAAATTAATTGGTTTGAGGAAAAGCCTGCGGTTTTTTACACTAAATACATTGTTAGAATCGGTTCGCTTGATCTTTGTCAGTTGTATTTGTCACTCCGGAACGCACCGGAAATTCCGCCCGTTTCTGGCTACGAGCCTAATGGTGGCGAGTCAGTCGGAGGGAAACCATTCACTCCATGGCAGCCCACTGAAATAAAATACTCACACTTCAAATGCAGTGGCTATACAGATGCTGATTTCAGAGTCAATCGCGTCATGGCGTTCCCTGCTTTTCAGTTTGGATCACTCACCGAGTCGGGCATTAGCGGTAATATATTGAGCGGAGTGACTGGCCTATTGGGGAGTCTGGTGGGAAATGATGAGTATCGGATGACGGTTTCGATTCCTAGTGCCACGGTTATCAGGGTTGACTTACATTACCTCCTGTCAGCCTTAAATAGTTATAGCTACAGCACGGCTGGAGGGGTTAAAGATGTGCAAGTTATTTTAGAGCGAATGATGAATGTTCAGACCGTCAGCGACAAGAGCGGTCATCGCTCCTTGCCTGAGCTACTCGTTGTGACGGAAGTTTATTATGCGAATGCCATAGATATTTCCATTGTAAGCTCGGCTGCTAAGGCGTCGAATCTCTCAGTCAACACCCAGGCACTGGTTGAACGGTTTGACCAGCTCAAAGACTTGCGCGATCAGCTAAAAATCATGAAGGGTGAAGTTACTCCGCCGCAAGGTAAGCATGAGTCTAATGTGGAAGCTCAGACAGAGGCCATGAAGGCGCTTGCCCAGCAAATAGATGAAAAAGAGAATGAGGTTGACAGGCTGTCTAAAGCTATTTTACCGGGAGTCCCAGGCGTTACGGGGTCGGTGAAGTCGGTCTCCAACTCGGGTGTCACCTTGACACAGGTATTTCCAAGACCGATGGCGTTTGGATACCGTGCGATAGGATTCAAACCGGAGGAGTATTTAAGGATGCATTGATGGAGCTTGCATTTTTATTTTTCCTGGCTATAAGAATAAGCAGTCTTCTTTTTTTAAACCACTCCGCCGTCCCGAGTGTTTCAAGAAGTTTACAGTCAACGTCTGGCTTAACTTTCTGCGCCTCGGGAGTTTTCTATGCCCCCAAGAATCTTGATCATGGCTTTTCTTGCGGCGAACAGCCTTGTAATGGCAGCGTGTCAATCGAAGCTGCCTCAACAGCATCTTGAACAGGTTGCAAAAGATTGGAGTATGACTGTTCGAGCTGCACAAGTAATGCCGATTTATCCCTTGGAAGAGTACATACTTCCCGGCGATCTTTATCTGTCACATCAATCCGTTGATGCTGAAATTGAAACCTGGAAAGAAAAAGGTTTCCTGCCACTTGTCAACCGGGACAATTACATTCCAATCAGCACGACTTACTACAACGAATATTACTCACGTGGAGCGTCTGAAAACCGGCCGTCTTTTGCACACCCTCCCGCGGCAGCATTTCCCAGCTATAGCTTCACCGTTGACAGTCGCGGATCAGCGGGGTTTGCGCTCCCGCTCGCTTCCGTGCCCATTGCACTGTCCGCCGCTGGAGCGCAAGGCGCGACAGGGTCTGTAGTTCTAAAAGGTGCTACAAGCCTGGGGTTACCTAACCAAAAAATGGATGAAATTGTTCGAGCATGGGCCAGCGCGCCCCTTAACAAAGCCTGGCTGAGTCGTGCCTCGAAATTAACGTCTTCTCCCCCGATGTTAAGAGTCATCACTCGTGTTTTCAGCATTACTGGAGCGACGGTTTCACTTACATTCAGCGCTGTCTCCGGAGGGTCACTGAATGTAGGTGCTCCCGCAAGCACCCCTGACCTCGTCAGTACTTCTTCCGCCAGCTATGATGCGCTCATAAGCAATCTCAATACTCAGGTCGCACTAAAAACCGGTTCAAATGTTGGCGATTTACCGACTGCACCTAATGAGTCTGACGTAATAAGCAAGGATCCTGAGCTTGCCGCATTGCAGGCAGACATTGAATTAATTAAACGTCTAAAAACTCAACAACAACTTCAAGCCATAAGACAACAGATTTCCAGTGCGGCCATGGAAAGCAAGTTTGGTGGTTATCTTCTCCCCGGCGCTTCGATAAAAATAGCCTCTCGTTCTGAGCGCGGAGTCACGATGGATGAAACATTCAAAAAACCGTTGGTCATTGGATATTGGGCATCTCAATATCTGGTCAGGCGAGACGGTGGTCTCATTCCTGTTGGGGAGGTCCAAGAGGTTATTGACAATCCAAAGCTTTATAAAGAATTAGAAGCCAGGGCTTATGAAATTTCAAACACAACGCCGGGATCATCACCTGTAGATTCTGGCGTGCCAGACGCAGACCCATTTACAAAAAATCCTAAATAGGCAGGCAACACCATGAGCCAGATTTTCGAAAAAAATTCAAACATCATTTGCGCCCTAATCGACCTAAATGACGGTAATGCGGAAGATGCAATATTTGATATGCTCCTTGAGTCGGGCTCAGCAAAAAACTGGAGTTATAAAGTATTTTGGGCTACTTCAAACAAGTCCAGTAAAATCATAACGTTGTGCAAAACTCTCGGCACCTCTGGAAAGGTAAAGATACTTATTGAAATACCTGACAGTCTACTGAGTACCCGAAAAGAGCAAGCATCTGCGGCAGGCTTCACTCAATACACCGTGAGTACAGGCAACACTCACGCTATGATTTATTTCTAAGCATTTGCTAAGCAGCTCTGGGCGAAAAATCCCTTCTTGAACACCTACGAACGTTGGGCTGGTTCCTGTTTTTCAGGTCAGCTGATCCTCAGGCATTAACTGGCCGCAAAAAAAAAAAGCGATCCAGTGCGTAGTCGACGGCCTCTAGTAACGTTCGCGCCGCTTACGGAATACATCTCTGTTCTTGTGGTCTTTACCACGACTCTGCAAAGGACAGGCTCTATGTCAATTCGCTCTACGCTCTGCTTGCTGGTCCTGCCGTTGTTCGCAGGATGCCAATTTCTCCCTCACACAAACTACTTCACCGCACCTGAAAACGAGGCCAATCCTGCCTGGATACGCATCGTCAACTTCACTCAGCATGCCGATATCTATCAATACGAAAACGGTGTGCGTTCGGGGGGCGTCATACGCAGAGGGCCGCTTCCGTTCACTCATACGCAGGATGAGGGGATGCCCAAAGCAGGACAAGACCTGACGTGGGACTATTTTGAGACACGAATCCGGCCTGGTATCGAAACGAAGGTGGGCATGTTCTGGGAGGGTTCGCGCACCCAGTCTTGCTACGTCACAACAAAGTTCACCCCCCAGGCCGGGCGTTATTATCAATTCAGGCTGACCTCCGGTTCAGGAGGCACCTGCACGTTGTACCCCTCGCTGATCGAGCGCGACAGAGACGGGACCGGCTGGCATCTCACCCCTAACCCCAGCGTGACTTACGACGGCGACGGGCCAACGGCCAAAACGCATTACAGCAACAGTCGCTTCGAGGATCCTAAGTACCAGCCAAATCCGGAGCTCTATCCCGGCACGGATGTCAGGTAGTGAGCTAGCTGAATGGCCACCGTAAGCCCCGGTGACGCGATAACGTTGCCGGCGGGTGGGTTGAGTGCCGTGTTGCTGGGTGGCTTGTTCGTCGCGTCCATTGTGCCGATCTGACCCTGGATTTATGTCTCGGCTGGCAGTCGCGAGTTAATGACAGACCGCATCGCCAGCACGTGTCAGATTATTTAATTCTTTGTAGGAGCTGCCGAAGGCTGCGAAGCATTCATCCCGACAACCCGAAGATCGCAGCCTTCGGCAGCTCCTACAGATCCAGTGTTTGCTGCAGGACCGTGGGGGCTGCTCAGGGCTTGGGTTCAGTTCAGGTGATTAGTGGTTTTCAGGTTGTACGATAACTACTAGGCTGATGCCGTCTTGAATGCTGGACTCAAATAACAAGGAGCGTGAAATGCGCCAATTGAACGAAGCGCTGATGCAGGCCATTGAGCAGGTCGTCGGCCCTGCGGGTTTGATCAGTAATGCTGAAGACATGCACAGTTATCTCAGCGATTGGCGCAACGCCTATCGGGGGCAGGCTGCTTTGGTGGTTCGTCCGGCCACCACCGCTCAGGTCGCCGAAGTGGTACGTCTATGCCATGAGGCCGGTGTTGCGCTGGTGCCGCAGGGTGGCAATACCGGTTTGTGTGGCGGTTCGATACCCGACGATTCGGGCACTCAGGTAGTGCTGTCGTTGACCCGCATGAACACGATTCGCGCTATCGACCCGGCCAACGAAACCATTACGGTCGAGGCCGGCGTCATTCTGCAGCGCCTGCAGGAAGCTGCCGCAGAAGCCGGGCGGCTGTTCCCGCTATCACTCGGCGCCGAGGGCAGTTGTACGGTTGGCGGCAACCTGGCTACCAATGCTGGCGGCACCGCT
Source organism: Pseudomonas viridiflava (assembly GCF_900602065.1). Lineage (GTDB taxonomy): Bacteria > Pseudomonadota > Gammaproteobacteria > Pseudomonadales > Pseudomonadaceae > Aquipseudomonas. The sequence continues at coordinate 89,490 of NZ_UWFN01000098.1, forward strand.
GTGTTGCGTTACGGCAACATGCGCGACCTCACGCTGGGCTTGGAGGTGGTGCTGCCGGACGGCCGTATATGGGACGGTTTGAAGGGGTTGCGCAAAGACAATACCGGTTACGACCTCAAGCATATGTTCATCGGCTCTGAAGGCACGTTAGGGATTATCACTGCTGCGGTGCTCAAGCTGTTTCCCGCCGTACGCAGTCTGACCACGGCGTGGGTGGCGCTGCCCAGTCCTCAGGCGGCGGTTGATTTGATTGGGCGCATGCGCGCGCTGTGTGGCGACCGTCTGACTGGTTTCGAATTGATGTCGCGGCAAAGCGTGGACTTCGTTCTCAAGCATGTGGCTGGGTGCAGTGATCTGTTCGGTCAGATTCATCCCTGGTACGTGCTGATCGAACTGAGCGACACCCTGGTCGATGCGCCATTGGCAGAAATGCTGGAAACCGGCCTCGGCGAAGCCTTCGAACACGGTGAAGCTCTAGATGCGGTAGTTGCCAGTAACCAGGCGCAAGTTGCTGGATTGTGGGCATTGCGCGAGGGGATTTCGGAAGCCCAGAACCATGAAGGGCCCAGCCTGAAACACGATATCAGCGTACCTGTCAGCAGTATCCCAGCGTTCATTGAGGCAACGGATCGCAAGCTGTCGGAGGCTTTTCTCGGCGTGCGAATCGTTTCTTACGGGCACGTGGGCGACGGAAATCTGCATTACAACATCAGCAAACCACCGTGTGCCGAGGATGCTCCGTTCAAGGCGCAGGCTGAGGCGATTATGCATGTCATCTACGAGGCGACCATGGCGTTCGCAGGCAGCATCAGCGCTGAGCACGGCCTGGGTCAGGCCAAACGTGAGGCAGCCCAACTGTATAAAGCGCCGCTTGAGCTGGAACTGATGCGCACCCTTAAACAGGCGCTGGACCCAAGCGGCATGATGAATCCCGGCAAGATGCTTTCCTGAACGACTGCCTCGAGCTGAAATGCAAAACCGGTAGGAGCGAACTTGTTCGCGAGACGATATTCCTGAGTTCGCAGAACCGAAGCCTCGCGAACAAGTTCGCTCCTGCCAAGGGCGCAGAGCCTTCAGACTCTGAGCAGAGAGTTACCCCTCGCAGAACCTCAAACGATTACCGAATGGGTCATAAACCTGCAGCTCTTTACCCCAGCCTTGCTCGACAATATCCGGCCGTCCGAACCCATAACGCTTGGCCTGCAATTCATCACGAAGCAGTTCGATGTTCTGCGTGGGGATGAAGACTGTGGCGCCGGGGCTGGCGTCGCCGTGGTGTTCGGAAAGGTGCAGTTGCAGGCCGTTGCGGGTTATCCCCAGATACAGCGGCAAGTCTGCTTCGAACCGGTGCTCGAACTCGACGCTGAAACCGAGGAAGTCGAGATAAAACTCGCGTGCCTTGGCTTCGTCGAATGATCGCAGGATAGGGATTGGTTTTTCGAAGGTTATGCCCGGTTGGGCGGCTTCTTGAGGCAGTAGCGCTGACGCAGTGTTCCAGTCTTTATGGCCCAGTTGATGGGCGACCAGTTCAAGTGCCGCGGAGTGGGAAGTGTCCTGACCGGACGTGGCCAGATCGGCGCGCAGGCGCTTGGCCATTTGTTTGGCTTGTTCGATTGAAAACATCGTTCCTCCAGTAGTCGAGGCATTCTGGTGCTCGCGTTGCCAAACCTGGACTATCAAGAGATGCGACAGGGTTCGGGAAAAAATACATGCTTTCACCTTTCCCATCGGGAGCGAGCGGCAGGCAGCATTGGCCTGTGGCGATCATACACAGGCACTACCAACGACGGAATGCAGAGGCGAAAAAAAGCCGCTGGCAAATGCCGGCGGCTCTTCACGCTCAGGAGTTACCAGCGACCATAGCCGCGGCCATGGTCGTAGTCGCGGCGGGGGCCATGATCGTAGTAGCCGCGGCGCGGTGGGTCATAGCGGCGGTACTCAACCGGGCGCACCGGAACGTAGCGTACGGCCTGATATTGCGGTTGATAACGCGGCTGTGGCCGGTATTGCTGATAGCGCGGGCGGTCATGGTCCCGGCTTGAGTTGCTGATCACAGTGGCCAATACCGCGCCCACGGCTGCACCGGCGATGACGGGGACGATCACGTCACGTTCATTGGCGGTGGCGGCTCCGGCAACGAGCAGGCTACCGGACAGGATCAGGACTTGGGTCATCTTCGAAAACATGGTGTCTCCTTTGGCGAAAATGTGGGGGATCGCCATGGACGTATGAAACACCCATTTCATGTAAACGGAGGTCTGGATTCGGTAAAGGTTAGGTAAAGCGTGGCGTAAACGTCAGTCGCTGATCACGCTTTTGATGCGGCTGGTCAGCTCGTCCATCGAGAACGGCTTGGTCAGCAGGTGCATGCCTTGTTCCAGGTGGTCTCCCCAGCCCAGCGCGTTGTGCGCATAGCCAGTGATGAACAGGACTTTGAGATCGGGGCGCAGGCTGCGTCCCGCGTCCGCGACCTGTCGGCCATTGATGCCGCCGGGCAGGCCGACATCGGTCACCAACAGATCAATTTGCTGGCTGGATTGCAGTACATTCAGGCCGCTGGCGCCATCGGCCGCTTCAATGGCGGTGTAGCCCAGATCTTCGAGCACTTCGCGGATCAGCATGCGCACGGTGTGTTCGTCGTCGATCAGCAGAACCGTTTCGCCTTTTCCGGTCGCAGGCAGAGAGGGCGGAGCAAATGGCGTGTCTGGGGTTATGGTTTCTACGCGCGACCTCGGCAGGTACAAGGTCATGGTGGTGCCCACGCCTATCACCGAATGTATCTGTACGCTGCCACCGGATTGCCGCACAAAACCGTAGATCATCGACAGGCCCAGGCCCGTTCCTTCGCCCATGGGTTTGGTGGTGAAGAACGGGTCGAACGCGTGGGCAATCACGTCGCTGCTCATGCCGCTGCCGGTGTCGCTGACACTCAAGGTCAGGTACTCGCCGACCGGCAGTTCGTGCTCTGCGGCAGCCTTTGCTTGCAGGATGCAGTTGCCGGTGCGAATGGTCAGGCTGCCCCCCGAAGCCATGGCATCGCGGGCATTGATGCAAAGGTTGAGCAGGGCGTTTTCCAGCTGGTTGGGATCGACCTGAGTCAACCACAGGTCGGCTTCGTTGTAGACCTGCACATCAATAGAAGGGCCTATGGTGCTGCGAATCAGCTCAAGCATCCCTGCGACCAGACGGTTAACGTCGGTGGCGCTGGGCTCCAGCGTCTGGCGGCGTGAAAAAGCCAGCAATCGATGCGTCAACGCTGCAGCCCGTCGAGAGGCACCCTGTGCCGCATCGAGGTAGCGATCCATTTCGCCAGCGCGATTCTGGGCAACCCGCAGCCTGATCATTTCCAGACTTCCGATGATCCCGGTGAGCAGGTTGTTGAAGTCGTGAGCCAGGCCGCCCGTGAGTTGACCCACGGCCTCCATTTTCTGGCTTTGTCGCAGTTGCTGCTCCAGCAAACGCTGGGCGGTCATCTCGATGCCGACACCCGTACGCCGCACAGGCTGGCCGGCATTGTTGAAGTAGGTATGGCCGCGAGAGAGTACCCAGCGCACTGAGCCGTCAGGATGAATGATGCGGTATTCCAGCTCGAGATCGCCGCTGTTGACCAACCCGCCCGCCATGGTTTTGCGTAGTGCTGCCAGGTCATCGGCGTGTACGTTGGCGAGAAAGTCCTGACGTTTGATACCCGCTGCAGCCTGCACCGGGTCGATCCCGTACAACTCGCTGATGCCCGCGTCACAGTAGAAACAGTCATTGGACACTTCGTAGGTCCAGACCCCGACACCGCTTACCGCCGACAGGGCCAGGCGGGCGAAGTCCATGGAGTCATGCAGCGCTGTTTCGTCTTCCTGTTCGGCTGTCACATCCCGCCCCCCGGCCTTCCGGACTTGCATGATTCGCAGAGCGGCCTGGCGCGCGTCATCGATGCTTGCGTAATGGCCGTCGCGCACCTGCGTCTCGAGCAGTGCGGAAAGTGCAAGGTCTAAAGCCAGGTCCTGGGGTGCCCGGTAGGACATGCGCAGTTCTCTGTACGGGGGAAGGTGAGCGAGTCGGGGATTATCACACAAGCGTGGGGAAAAGCCGCGAAAGGCGACAGGCCACTTTGATTGCAATTCGAATTCGTCAGCAAGAAGCGGGTAGTGATCCTGCTGGATAGCGGCTTAGATGCAGGTTCTATCCCGAGAGGAGCTCAGTATGAATTTTCGAATAACAGGTCTACCCCCGGAACCCTTCCAGGCGTTTTTTGGTTTGTCTGATGAGGCCTTGAAAGCGCTCGGTGTGAAGCGTTACCACGTCGACAAAAAACCAGGCTTCCCTGACCGCATCGAATTGCTGGATGCGGAGATCGGAGAGACCGTCCTGTTGCTGAACCACGTTTGCCAACCGGCCTCCACGCCTTATCGAGCGACCCATGCGATTTTCATACGCGAAGGCGCGAGCCAGACTTACGACGCGATCAATCAAGTGCCTGAGTCCATGCGTGTTCGCCTGTTGTCGCTCAGAGGCTATGACGCCGACGGGATGATGATCGAGGCTGATGTAGTGGAGGGCGTCGCGATAGAAGCGGTGATTGAGCAGATATTTGCCAACCCTGAGGTGAGCTACATTCATGTCCATAACGCCAGAAGAGGATGTTATGCGGGGCGGGTTGATCGGGGGTAGGCATCGCCGGTCGCACGTCAGGTTGCGGTGAAACAGGGGGCCTTCACAGACAAACCCATTCAGATGTTTCAACATTTTGCCGTCGCCAAACGTCATAATGCGCCGATCAAATCATGTGTGAGATCGAGTGCTGTGAACATTCGTAAGCCTATCGACGGGCAGGCAGCGGTGATGATGACCGTGCTGTGCATCGTATGGGGCCTTCAGCAAGTCGCAATCAAAGTTGCAGCACCGGACATAGCGCCGATTCTGCAGATTGCCCTGCGTTCAGGTTTTGCTGCGCTGATGGTCGGCGTGCTGTTGATGCTGCGCTGGCGGAAGATGAAACGCCCCGGCACCTGGCAGGCGGGCCTCATGGTCGGCGCGTTGTTTGCGCTGGAGTATCTCGCGGTGGGCGAAGGTCTGCGCTACACCTCGGCCGCGCACATGGTGATCTTCCTTTACACAGCGCCGATATTCGTCGCCATCGGCCTGCACTTTCGCTTTGCGAGCGAACGCCTGACTGTCTTGCAATGGATTGGAATCCTGATCGCCTTTTCTGGTGTTGTCCTGGCTTTTTATGCTCCGGCGGCGCCCGGTGTCGACGTGGTGCATCAGCGTATTGGTGATGCTTTGGGCTTATTGGGCGCGATATTGTGGGCGGGCACCACGCTTACAATCCGCAGCTCAAAATTGTCGGATGCCCCGGCGCCTTTAACACTTTTCTATCAGTTGGCCGGGGCGTTTGTAATCCTCGCATTCATGGCGTTGGTCAGTGGACAAAGCAGCGTCCACCTGACTGCTGTCGCGATTGGCAGCCTGGCTTATCAGACCATCGGGGTCTCGTTCCTGAGTTTCCTCGCCTGGTTCTGGTTGCTGGGCCGCTACCTCGGTTCCCGTCTGGGCGTGCTGTCGTTCATGACACCACTGTTCGGTGTGGTATTTGGCGTGTGGCTGCTGGATGAGACGCTGGAGTCCTCGTTTGTACTGGGGGCAGCACTGGTGCTGGCGGGAATCGTGCTTGTCAGCGGGCATGATCTTCTGCGGCAGGTTCTACACAGAAGAGCGCTTGCCAGGCAGTAAATTCTGCTCGATCCAGTCTGCCGTTGTGGTCAGATCAAGGCCATGCGCGGCGTTGAAAGTCTGGGTTTTATCCCAGGCGACGCCCTTGCCATGAGCGAACACTGCCCGGTATTTGCGCATCGAGTCGTCAGGTGCAGTTGCGAGTTCATCGTTGAGTTCAGAGACACTCCATTGCACCCGCGACAGGGTGCGATCAAGCTTCTGATCAAGGGTGTCAGCTAATTGCCGGTAGCTCAGCGTGTCTCCTGCGACGAAAATCACCTGATTAGCCAGGTGTGGCTCAGTAAAGATGATGTTCGCAGTCAGCTTGCCGATGTCCTCGGGCGTGGTAACGGTGACCTGTGTGTCCCAAGTGCCCAATGCACGAACAGTGTTTTTGGCCAGGTCGACGACGCCGAACACGGGTTCAAACAGAAAGCTGGTAAACATCCCGGTTGAGATAATGAGCCATTCGGTGGTGCGTTGTGCCCGTAACAGCTCGCGCACCTCAAGCTGCTCATCAAACAGGTCTTGCGGGCTGCCTTTGCCGATTACGTCGTAGTCCACGCCAAACTGCCAAGGCACGTAGCGCTTCACTTCAGCCTTGAGTGCCGCGTGTGTCAGTTTCAACTGGGTGCCCGCGCCTGCTATGAACCCGACGCAACTGATCACCGTATCAAATGGCCGGAAATACTCGGCAAGCTTCTCGACGGTATCGTTAATCACGTCAGCTTGCACAATGCGGATGCCAAGGCTTTGGAATTCTTCAAGGGCGCGTTTTTTCATGACGTCTTGAGTGGTAATGGCCGAGGCACGCAGCAGCACGCTGATGTGTGTTTTCTCCCTGCCAGCAGCCATCGAAGCCAGTTCACGCAGGACCTGCGTACCCAGTTCACCAGCACCCAGCACAAGAATATTTTCGGTTTTCACGGTGGTAGTGAGTTGCATGAATTTCCTCCGGATCGCGGATCAATAAGTGAGTGGTTGTTATCCTGTCACCATTGAGACGCGGCCATAAGTAGGCACACGAGTGATCCTGGGGGGGGGCGAATGAACAACGAAGAAATCATCAGGCAATCGCAAGCGGCGTGCGAAGCGCTGAGTGCAGAAGACGACGGTTTGAAGCGAGAGGTGCTGACCCACGCCGGTAATCGCTGGTCACTCGGCATCGTCCATACACTGGGTGTTGAAGGGCGATTGAGACACGCGGAAATCGCCAGACGCATGGATGGCGTGACACAGCGGATGTTGACCCGCAGCTTGCGCCAACTGGAAAGGGACGGTCTGGTTTTGCGTCGAGATCACAACGAAGTTCCGCCACGCGTCGACTACGAGTTATCCGAACTTGGCCGCGGGCTGCTCAGGCAGATGATCCCGTTGTGGATGTGGGTGGCGGGCAATGCAGAAGGCTTTCGTGAAGCCCGTGAGCGCTACGATGCAGCGGGTCTGGCGAAGGTGGAATGAGTGGTTGCTCCACAATCGCGGCTTACATCACACCTGTGGGAGCGAGGCTTGCCCGCGATAAGGCCGCCGCGGTTTATCTGATAAACCTCAGCGCTTTTATCGCGGGCAAGCCTCGCTCCCACAGGTGTCTACGCAATTCAGTGGGACCGGATTCATCCGGGAAGAGGCCGGTACAGCCGACGCATGTGTATTGTCAGGCGTATCATCGCGGGCAAGCCTCTCTCCCACAGGTGTCTACGCAACTCAGTGGGACCGGATTCATCCGGGAAGAGGCCGGTATAGCCGACGCATGTGTATTGTCAGGCGTATCGCCTTTCCGGATAAATCCGCTCCCACAGAGCCTTCGTTTGCTACCTCAGGCCGGTTCGTACGGCGAGTAATCCACGTAGCCTTTGGCGTCGCCACCGTAGTAGGTGTCGCGATCCGGCGTGGTCAGCGGCCAGCCGTTTTTCAGACGGGCGACGAGGTCCGGGTTGCCAATGAACGGCTGGCCGAATGCGGCAAGGTCGATCAGGCCGGCATCGACCAGATCCTGAGCGCGCTCCAGGGTCATGTCACCGGCGATGATCAGTGCCGTGTTGCCCAGTCTGGCTTTGCACTCCTTGAGCAATTCACGCAGCGCTTTTTCCTGTGCGGCAGAGCTTTCACCGGCCATGAAGAAGTGCGTCTGGTCCATGACATGCACGTAAGCGATGCCGCGCTCGTTCATGCCGGAGCACAGCGCTGCATAGGTTTCGTCGATCTCGGGATAGATCGGCATATCGAACAGCTGGCCGTAAGGTGAGATGCGAATGCCTACTCGATTCTTGCCAATCCGGGCGCTGACCGCATCGACCACTTCAAACACGAATCGCAGGCGATCATCGAGATTCTTGGCGCTATATCGATCCGTGCGATCGTTAACCAGCGGGTTCAGGAACTGCTCAAGCAGATAGCCATTTGCGCCGTGGATTTCCACACCGTCAAAACCGGCAGCAATAGCATTCGCGGCGGCCTGTGCAAAGTCCTCAACGACTCGACCGACTTCATCGGTGGTCAGCGCTCGCGGGATGGAGGTGTCGACAAAGCCAGGCTCACCATTCTCGGTGTAGCCGAATGCTTTGCCGCCTTCAGCAGGCTTGTTGGTGGAACTGACCGGGGCTTTGCCATCGACCTGAATCGAGGTATGGGAGACCCGACCGACGTGCCAGAGCTGAGCAAACATTTTGCCGCCAACGCTGTGTACAGAATCAGTCACGAGCTTCCAGCCCTGAATTTGCTCTTCGGTGAAAATACCGGGGTTGAACAGGTAGCCCTGGCCTTCGCGGGAAATGGGCGTGCCTTCGGAAACGATAAGGCCAGCGGTGCCGCGTTGGGTGTAATGCAGCGCAATCTGCTCGTTGGCAATGTCGTTTGGCGCGCGGGAACGAGTCATTGGCGCCATGACGAATCGGTTGCTCAATGTCAGGCCGCTCAGGTCGTAAGTGTCAAAGAGGTCGGTCATAAATTTAAGTCTCCATGGACGGGAATCAGGTCCCGAGGAGAGGCCCGCAAGCGCAGGGCTTTCTCGGCGGATGAAAGTCACCGTCATGGTAGGTTGTTGCTGTAGCAGCCACAATTGAGGCTAAAAGCAAAAGACTATTGCTGTTTTAGCAATGGGTGGTTTTAAATGCGGAGGCCGACACTGAGTAGTATTCCTGGTGATCGCTCCCACAATAGATCTTATTTCAGGTCATCGTTACGTTTCGATCAGAGCAGGCTCCCATGCACCTGAAGTCCCACAGATTTTTCGCCATGGTTGCCGTCACGGGTAGCTTCTCCGCAACGGCGCGGCACTTTCAGGTGCCTGCCTCTTCAGTGTCGCGCTTCATTGCGGCGCTGGAAAAAGAGCTGGGGCAGCAACTGCTGTATCGAAATACCCGCGCCGTGAAACTCACCGATGCGGGCGAACGCTACTACGCGCAGATTCGCGAAGTACTGGATTTGCTCGACGCAGCTGATGAAGAAGTGACCGGCAAGGTGGGAGATATTCACGGCCTGGTGCGAATCAACGCACCGGTTGCGTTCGGCCATTTGCACATCGTTAAGCTCCTGAATGGCCTCTATGAAAAATACCCCAGGCTGAGCGTCGAGCTGAACGTCACCGATGCGTTTATCGACCCCGTGCTGGAGGGTACCGATATTATTTTCCGGGTTGGGCAGTTGCAGGACTCGGGTTTGATCGGGCGAAAAATTTGCGACCAGCGCTACCTGCTGTGCGCCAGTAGCGACTATGTGGAAAAACACGGGGTGCCTGCTTCGCCGCAGGATCTGCGCAATCACTCTTGCCTCGTTTATAAAGGCGTGAGCGGTATACAACGCTGGCATTTCCGCCACCCAGGGCACGATGCCGTAGAGACGATTGACGTCGATGGCCCGCTGCGAAGCAATAACGGCCAGGTGTTGATGGAAGCGGCGCTGGAGGGCCGGGGAATCGTATTTTTCCCGTCGTGGTTGTTCAAACAGGCGCACTTCAAAACTAAACAGCTGATCCAGCTGTTGCCAGAGTGGGAGGGTTCCGTGGAACCTTCACCGAGCCAGATTCACCTGATATCGCCAGAGAATCGGCTGCGTTCACAGAAAGTCAGGGTGGTGTGGGATTACTTTTTGAATGCCATCGGCACGCCGCCTTACTGGGATCGGGAGGATTCTTAAGGGCGTCGCCCTCAAATCTGACGTCTGTAAGTCATCTGATTCCGCTGCTAATGGCGAAAGGCTTACAAAGCGTAATGGCGATTGTCCATTTACGCAGCGGTGGGGTAAGCGCAATCTAAACCCATCAACCGAAACGCAGGAAGCGCTTCGGAGGTAAAGGATGACCACCATTGCCGGGACGGCTACCGACAGGATGTTGGAATGGTATTGATGAAAAATGACCCGCTTCGGCGGGTTTTTTCATGGCTGCGTTTTACCTCAAGCCGACTGTAAACTGGTCTCGCAAAAAAGACGTCGCTTCGCAAGTGACCTTTTTATTTCCGACAAGAGACCCTCATGGCAAATCACGACATCACTTTCGTCCCTGATCCTGATTCGGACTCCATCTCTTCTGACGTCGCAGGTTTTGGCGGGCTGCTGGTTTCGACGCAGATTCCGACGCACGCCGACGGCAGTCTGGAATTGGGCGATATCACGCTGCAGAGCGAGTGCACGCTGCAAGCGCTGAAAGTAGCGTTGGAAAAAGCCGGCAGCTCAATGGACCGGGTGTTGCACCTGACCATCTACCTCACCGACATGGCTGATCGCGCCGCTTTCAACGAAGTCTACAAACGCTTCTTCGCCAAGCCCTGGCCGGTGCGCGCCGCCGTGGGTGTCGCCGCGCTGGCGGTTGAAGGCATGCGTGTGGAAGTCACGGCGATGGCGGCGAAAGGCTGAGGTAAAACGCAGTGATGTGAGTCGCCTGAAATGCGGATTATCCGGGCGACTCCATACCTGCCTGCAACCCTGTGGGAGCGAATTCATTCGCGAAAGGGCCGGTGCATTAGCAGCATTTTTGTCGTCTGCTCGATGCCTGCGGGCGTTGATCAACTGTGGGAGCAGAGCTTGCTCGCGATAAACGACAACGCGATCTGCCTGATGGACTGCAGCGCCTGCATCGCGAGCAAGCTCTGCTCCCACAGGTTTACGTGCAGCGCCAACCCGACAGTCCCGCAGGAGCGTCATGAGCTTGAACCGGGCGCAAAACCTGTGGGAGCGAATTCATTCGCGAACGGGCCGGTGCATTAGCAGCATTTGTGTCGTCTGCTCGATGCCTGTGGGCGGTGATCAACTGTGGGAGCAGAGCTTGCTCGCGATAACGACAATGCGATCTGCCTGATAGACTGCAGCGCCTGCATCGCGAGCAAGCTCTGCTCCCACAGGTTCGTCAATCCAGATCCGCAGCGTCGTGCCGTTCCGGTACGCGGGTCGCTTCATCGCCCCAGGTGCGGTTGACCCGGGTGCCACGGATGACGGCGGGCCGTTTGGCGATCTCATGCGCCCAGCGCTGTACATGGGTGTATTCATGCACCGCCAGAAACTCAGCCGCCGAATACAGGCCACCCAGTATCAGTTGGCCGTACCACGACCAGACTGCAATATCGGCAATCGTGTATTCGTCGCCTGCCAGATAGGCGCTTTCACTCAGGCGGCGATCCAGCACGTCCAGCTGACGTTTGGCTTCCATGGCGAAACGGTTGATCGGGTATTCGAGCTTCTCTGGCGCGTAGGCGTAAAAGTGTCCGAAGCCACCGCCAAGGTAAGGCGCTGCGCCCATTTGCCAGAACAGCCAGTTCAGGGTTTCAGTGCGGCCAGCCGGATCGGTGGGCAGGAAACGGCCGAATTTCTCGGCGAGATAAAGCAGGATCGAACCCGATTCGAATACGCGAATGGCTGGTTCTGCGCTGTAATCCACCAGTGCCGGTATCTTCGAGTTGGGGTTGATGTCGACGAAGCCGCTGGAGAACTGATCACCTTCATTGATGCGGATTAGCCAGGCATCGTACTCGGCATCGGTGTGCCCCAATGCCAGCAGCTCTTCCAGCAAGACGGTGACCTTGATGCCGTTGGGCGTAGCCAGCGAATAGAGCTGCAACGGGTGCTTGCCTTTGGGCAGCGTCTTGTCGTGGGTCGGCCCGGCGACAGGCCGGTTGATGCTTGCGAACTGTCCGCCGGACGCTTCGTTTTTCCAAACCTTGGGCGGAACATAAGGTGCTTTGCTCATGGACGAACCTCTTGATTGTTCGAAGCGATAACGTGAGCGCAATGGGCGCGACATGTCTGATCAGTGCCATACCCTGCCAGTGCATTGACCTGTAATCAATGGTGTTTGTTAAACCGTGCAACAAAGCTCGCTTAACTGGCGAGCGTCGTAATCGACGTCGGCTGACTGCGGCACTGCCAGCGCCAGGCATCGGTCAGCATGCAATCGAGTGAGCGTTTAGCGCTCCAGCCGAGCTCCAGCGAAGCCTTGTCAGGGGCCGCCCAGCAGCGGGCGATATCGCCTGGGCGGCGCGGTTCGTAAATCAGCGGCACGCTCACCCCGCTGACCCGCTCGAACGCCTGGACGACTTCCAGCACGGAATATCCCTGGCCGGTGCCAAAATTCCAGATATGAACACCGGGCTTCAAACGCAGTGCTTCCAGAGCTTTGACATGACCTTCAGCCAGGTCCATGACATGCACATAATCACGAACGCCTGTGCCATCAGGGGTGGGGTAGTCGTTACCGTAGATGCTCAGTGCCGGACGTTGCCCACTGGCGACTTGCAGCAGATAGGGCAGCAGATTGTTGGGGATGTCGGTTGGGGCTTCGCCTAACTCCCCTGAGTCATGGGCCCCAATCGGATTGAAGTAACGCAGCAAACCCACTGACCAGCGGCTGTCGGAAACCACCAGACTTTTCATGATGTTTTCCGTCATCAGTTTGGATTGCCCGTAAGGATTCGAGGGCGGGCCGGTCTTGCAGGATTCATCGATGGGCATCACCGCGCAGTCGCCATAGACGGTCGCCGAGGAGCTGAATACCAGCGTGAAGACACCGGCATTGGCCATCGCCTGGCACAGGGTCACACTGCCGCCAACATTGGTGTCGTAATAACGCAACGGCTCACGCACGCTTTCCCCCACCGCCTTGAGCCCGGCGCAATGAACGACGGCATCAATCGCGTAGTTATCGAACAGAGCGGCAAGCACCCCGCTGTTTCTGATGTCGCCCAGTACAAAGCCTGGACGTCGACCACTGACACGGGCAATCCGTTTCAGCACCGAGCGAGCGCTGTTACAGAGATTGTCGAGAATCACCACGTCTTCGCCGTGATCCATTAACTCAAGCACTACGTGAGCGCCGATATAGCCTGCACCGCCGGTTACCAGGATCATGTGCTGTCCTCGTTCGATCACCTGTGAGCGGCGACTTCAAACTGCCGGACATGTTCTTGTTCGTCTCCTGGCCTGCGCGGCGACTTCGAAGCATGTGAAGGTATGGGCGCTCCCGCTGCGCAGGAGTTCAAGGTGTGTTGCTGACCGGTCAGTGCAGTTCATCGGCTTTACATGCAGCGCCGTTGAACGCTGGATGAGCTGCACACCTCCAAGTTTCAGAAGTGCGCAAAAGGGTGACCTGATCACCCGCCGCATTTGGTAATGCAACCGAGTGTGGTCGAAGCCAGAGGATTCATGGGCTTCAGTCTCGATTCCGATTTTAAAAAGGAATTCGCGATGAATCTTCTAGAGCAGCCTGATCATCTTTTACCCGCCCGGCTTGATGCCCGCTCCACCGCAACCGCGCTGGCCAGGCCTTTACTGTTGTGCCTCTCTCATTTGCGTTGGGGGTTCGTCTATCAGCGTCCGCAACACGTCATGTCGCGTCTGGCCAAGGACTACGACGTGGTGTTTTTCGAAGAACCGATTTTCGCTGAAGCCCAGCAACCTGAGCTGGAATTATCCCGGCCGGTCAACGGGATTACGGTCATGGTGCCGCGCCTTCCGTGGGGTATGGATCCGCAACAGATTGCGGATGCCCAGCGACAGTTGCTCGATGCCTGGTTGGCCGGGCAGGCTTCGCGTGAACTGCTGCTGTGGTACCTGACGCCCATGAGCCTTGCGTTTACTGAGCACTTGAAGGCTCAGGTGACGATCTTTGATTGCATGGATGAGCTGTCGGCGTTCAAGGGCGCACCGCCGGATCTTATCGTCAAGGAGCGGCAATTGATGGCCAAGGCCGACGTGGTATTCACGGGCGGTCACAGCCTTTGGGAGGCCAAACGACGTCAGCATCAAAACGCTCATGCAGTCCCCAGTAGTGTCGACATTACGCATTTCGCGGCCGCTCGCGACAGATTGCCCGAGCCTGCCGATCAAGCTGATATCGGTCATCCGCGATTAGGTTTCTTTGGCGTCATTGACGAGCGTTTTGATATTGATCTCGTCAGCGAACTGGCAACACTCCGGCCTGACTGGCAGATCGTATTGATCGGCCCTGTGGTGAAAATTGACCCCGATACGCTGCCGCGTCAGCCCAATATTCACTACCTGGGAGCCAAGCGTTACGACGAGTTACCGGTTTATCTGTCCGGATGGGACGTGGCATTGATGCCGTTTGCGATCAACGAATCGACACGTTTCATCAGTCCTACCAAAACACCTGAATACCTGGCGGGCGGCTGTCCTGTGGTATCGACGGCGATTCGCGATGTGGTCAACGGCTATGGCGATTCAGGCGTGGTATCGATTGCGGACTCAGCGCAGACTTTTATTGTCGCCATAAACGCGGCCCTGCTATCCAGGGCAGACGTCTCCTTCACTGAGCGCGCTGACGCGGTGCTTGATGGTATGTCGTGGGATAAAACCTGCGCAGTGATGAAGGAGCACATCGAATGCCTAAGGTAACGATTGAAAGGGCCTGCAAAGGACCTTCACAGGCGAGTAACAAGCGTGCATATGACTACCTGATCGTCGGCGCGGGGTTTGCCGGTTCGGTGATTGCCGAGCGTCTGGCTGAGGGCCTTGGCCAAAACGTGCTGTTGATCGATCGCCGCGAGCACATTGGCGGTAATGCCTATGACCATCTCGATGCTGCCGGCGTCATGGTGCATCGCTACGGGCCCCATATCTTCCACACCAATGCGCAACGTATTGTCGATTACCTGTCACGGTTCACTGAGTGGCGGTCTTATGAGCATCGCGTGCTCGCCCGCGTGGATGAACATCTACTGCCGATTCCGATCAACCTGACGACGTTGAACACCTTGTACGGTCGGTCGATGGATGAACATGAAGCAGAGGTTTTTCTCGCGGAGCGCGCCGAGCCTGTTGCCGATATCCGCACCTCTGAAGACGTGGTGATCAATCAGATCGGCCGTGAGCTTTATGAAAAGTTTTTCCGTGGCTACACCCGCAAACAATGGGGGCTGGACCCATCGGAACTCGACAAGTCGGTCACGTCACGGATCCCCACACGCACCGATACGGATGACCGTTACTTCACTGACTCTTTCCAGAGAATGCCGCTGCACGGCTATACGCAAATGTTCGAGCACATGCTTGATCACCCGCGTATCGACCTGTTGCTTGAGACTGATTTCGCAGCGGTGCGTGAGCGCGTCAACTACAAGCAGTTGATCTACTGTGGGCCCGTCGATGAGTATTTCGATTACTGCTTCGGGCGATTGCCGTATCGGTGTCTGCAGTTCAAGCACGAGACCTTGCCGACCAGGCAGTTTCAGACTGTCGCGGTGATTAATTATCCGGATCAGAGCGTGCCCTATACCCGGATTACCGAGTACAAACATTTGACGGGCCAGGCGCACCCTCTGACCAGCATCAGCTATGAATTTCCCTGTGCGCAAGGTGACCCGTATTACCCGATTCCGCGGCCGGAAAACGCCGAACTGTACAAGCGCTACAGCGCGCTGGCCGACGCCACACCGGGCGTGACGTTCCTCGGTCGGCTGGGCACCTACAAGTACTACAACATGGATCAGGTGGTGGGCCAGGCGTTGGCGTTGTATCAGCGTATCGAGCAGCAAGCACGGGTAGCTGCGTCTGCGGTGGAGGCCGGATGATGGGTCGCCTGACGGCACTGTCGTCAGGGGGCGCAACATGAAAAACAAGCGCCTTTTCAGTTCATTTCTGATGGCCGGTTATGAGTGCTCGACTCAGCGTCGAAAGGACGGTTTGAGGCTGGATTTACTCACCATGACGGGACACGCCAGATGGGTTGATAAAGACTACGCTCAACTCGCCGGGCTGGGCATTGGCTGCGCACGAGACGGGCTGCGCTGGCATTTGATTGAAACGCAGCCGTACCACTACGACTGGAGCAGCTTTTTGCCGATGTTGCGGGCTGCCAGGGATTATCACATTCAGGTGGTTTGGGACCTGTGTCATTACGGCTATCCCGACGGTCTGGATATCTGGCGTCCGGAGTTCGTCGAGCGTTTTGCCCGGTTCGCGGGTGCTGTGGCCAGGTTGATGAAGGAGGAGGGGGTTGATGATCCATTTTTTTCGCCCCTTAACGAAGTGTCCTTCTGGAGCTGGGCGGGTGGCGAGGTCGGCTATTTCAACCCAGGCATGTGTGGGCGAGGACAGGAACTCAAGCATCAACTGGTGCGCGCAAGTATTGCAGCTACCGTAGCCATTCGTGAGCAGGTGCCTGCCGCGCGGTTTGTGCAATGCGAGCCGTTGATCAACGTCAGGGCTGCTTCAAGTCGGACCGATGAGGTCAACAACGCAGAGCGTCATCGGCTTTCGCAGTTTGAAACGTGGGACATGTTGGCGGGGCGTCAGTGGCCCGGGCTGGGTGGGCGTGAAGAGTATCTGGACATCATCGGTGCCAATTTTTACCCGCATAACCAATGGTTCCTGAATGGCGTGAAGATCCTGCGGGGCGATCGTCATTTTCGTCCACTGGCGGGCATGCTCAAGGAGTTGCAGCAACGCTATCAAAGGCCGCTGCTGATTTCAGAAACCGGCGCGGAGAGTGATGAGCGTGTGCCATGGCTGAGTTACATCAGCGAGCAGATTGCCCTCGCGCAACAGAGGGGCGTCGTGGTTGAGGCGCTGTGTTGGTATCCATTTCTGGATTATCCCGGTTGGGACGACGGCCGATACTGTCCCGCTGGTGTATTCGGCTATGCGGATGGCGAGGGTCATCGCGCGTCGTATCACCCATTGCATGTACAGATGCAGGCGTTGCAGAGGCAAACGTGATCCTTGTAGGAGCTGCCGCAGGCTGCGATGGCTGAGGGGCTGGGAGATTGCTTTCGCAGCCTGCGGCAGCTCCTACAGAACTTACTGTGAATAACTCGCCAGCTTTTGCTCCAAAGCCAGTTTCATCTCGGGCCATTCCGTATCGATAATGCTGAAACGTACCGAGTTACGCTTGCGGCCATCGGGCATGATCCTTTCGTGGCGCACGATGCCTTCTTGAGTGGCACCAATACGCAGAATCGCAGCGCGTGATTTTTCGTTGAGCTCGTCAGTGGTGAACTGCACCCGTACCGCGTTCATCACCTCAAAGGCGTGACAAAGTAGCAGGTATTTCGCCTCGGTATTTACGCTCGAACGTTGCGCGGATTGAGCCAGCCATGTGTGACCGATTTCCATCTTTCGGTTGGCTCGATCAATCTTCCAGAACCGTGTGCTGCCCAAGGCTTCCTGCGTCTCGCGCCGAACAATCAGAAATGGCATAACAGTCCCGGATTGCAGGCCCTGCATGGCTTTGTCGAGATACTGATCGACCGTATCCGGCCCCGGAATAACCGTCATATTCATGTTCCACAACTCGCCATCGGCTGCGGCGCGGAGCAGGGCAGGGGCATCATGTTCAGTGAGCGGGCGCAGCTCGATAGTCTGGCCGATCAGGGTGGGAGTGTGCTCGTTCATGGCGATTGTGATCACGGGGCAGTGGGGCATGCATCGTAGGGCCGCCCGGCTTTTTCAGGCAAGTTTTCATCCTTACCTGTACTCTCCCAGATTGATCTCAATCCTGTCGCTCACCGAGGTTACGAGGCCAGCGATGGAGGTTTGCCTGACACGCCGCTATCGCTGGCCTCGTAACCTCGGTGAGTTCCTACAGGTCCAAGTTTGCTGCGCGACAGCACTGTGTCAGGGAAAAGGCGTACGGATCGGAAAACAGCCACAAAAAAGCCCGCTCTAAAAAGCGGGCTTTGTTATTTGCTCACTACAACTCGATCAACGAGCAGTCAGCGCCGAGTAGCTGTTCATCAGGTTGCGGTAGTTCGGGATACGCTGGGACAACAGGTTGCCCAGGCCTTCGATATCGTTGCGCCAGTCGCGTTGCAGCTCACAGGCCACCGAGAACCAGTTCATCATCTGCGCGCCCGCTTGGGTCATGCGGTTCCAGGCAGCTTGCTGCACCGCAGTGTTGAAGGTCCCGGACGAGTCAGTCACCACGAACACATCAAACCCTTCAGCCAGTGCCGACAGCGTCGGGAAGGCTACGCATACATCAGTCACCACACCGGCAATGATCAGTTGCTTGCGGCCGGTAGCCTTGATCGCTTTGACGAAATCTTCGTTGTCCCAAGCGTTGATCTGACCAGGGCGAGCGATGTAAGGAGCATCCGGGAACATCTCTTTGAGCTCTGGTACCAGCGGGCCGTTAGGACCTTGTTCGA
>NZ_UWFN01000325.1 GCF_900602065.1 Pseudomonas viridiflava
GAGCTTTCCTGTAATTTCCAATATAAAAAATAACGCTAAACAAAACGGCATCAAAGCCGATTTGCTCTTGAGGTCGTGGATGGCAGTTGTAGGAAGCATCTTACACGTTCATCCGTGGGCATAGTGACAACAAGAGGGAATACCATGTGGGCGACTCTTCGAGAACAGGAAGTCCTGGCGCTTTTGCTTCAAGGATGTACCAACAAGGAAATTGCACAGCAGCTCTGCATCAGCGGCTATACCGATTTCTCTTATACACATCTGACGCTGCCGACGATCATTACAGG
>NZ_UWFN01000157.1 GCF_900602065.1 Pseudomonas viridiflava
GGTGCAAGGCGTCGATGTGGCCGGGCAGGCCGAGCTGTACAGCCTGATCACGCGCCTGCGCGACCGCCATGGCTGCGGCGTGCTGATGGTGTCTCACGACCTGCACCTGGTGATGAGCACCACCGACCAGGTGGTGTGCCTCAACAGCCACGTGTGCTGCTCCGGACACCCGGAACAGCTCAGCGGCGACCCGGCGTTCGTCGAGCTGTTCGGCAAGAACGCGCAGAGTCTGGCGATTTATCACCACCATCACGACCACGCCCATGATCTGCATGGCGAAGTCGTGAGCGATGCCTCGAACGCTACGCCGCATTCCCACACTCATGTTC
>NZ_UWFN01000099.1 GCF_900602065.1 Pseudomonas viridiflava
AGCTACTAGCCGGCCTGTATCCATTAGTGCTTGGCATTCCCCTACTCTTCTGGCTCATCGGCCACATCGTCATCAACTACTGCCCCCGCATCTGGTTCCGTCCTCCCAAGGGCCCACTCTGGGAGCTGAACCGCCGAACAGGTCTGGTCACGATCTTCGACTACAAACGCCATCGAAAGGAAGGCGTGATAGACGAGTTCATCGCACCGTTCTACGAGTTCGATGCCTACATGATTACCACCCGTGATCGTTACGGCTCCTGCCACGGATTGCTGCTCCGCCATCGTTATGAAGACAGGCAGATCAACTTTCATTCGTTGCTCGGCCCTGACGACTTCTAGCATCGTCCCTGCGCGCTGTGGGATTTTCTGCAGAACTACATGAA
>NZ_UWFN01000101.1 GCF_900602065.1 Pseudomonas viridiflava
CACGTACATCATGGGGTTACCGCCCATTTCGTTCGTGAAGATGTGGAAGTCCAGGTAGCGGTCAAGCGTCAGGAACGCAAGGGTAGCCGTCAGGATCGGGAACGAAGCCACGATCAGGATGTTTGCCCAGGTGCAGGTCCAGGTGAAGATCGGCATGTCCAGCAGTTTCATGCCTGGGGTACGCATCTTCAGTACGGTCACGAGGAAGTTGACCCCCGTCAGCGTCGTACCTAACCCGGATAACTGTAGCGCCCAGATGTAGTAGTCAACACCCACGCCAGGAC
>NZ_UWFN01000031.1 GCF_900602065.1 Pseudomonas viridiflava
GAGTAAAGGCGGCATTCTCGTGCTTGAAGCGACCCAGCGCGGTGCGTTTGACCGGCATGGAGTCGGGCTCGAACGGACCGATCTCGACCACCCAGCCGTGACGGTTTATCTCGTTGGGGTTCTTGGCGACGTCGAAGCGCGGGTTGTACAGGTGCCAGTTGTTATCCCGGCTGGCGACCGTCACGCCATAGCGCTTCATGCCGGCATCGAAGACCTGATCAGGATTACTGCTGCCGTAGCAGTCGGTGAAGTTCTCTTCGCACGTCAGGTAAGTGCCCCACCGCGTCTTGCCGTTGGCGCAGTTCTGAAAGGTGCCCAGCACGCGGGTGCCGGTTCTGTCGGCTTCGGTTTTGAGCCACTTATGGCCAGCGGCCGGGCCGCTCACTTTGATCGGCGTGTTGCCGTGAATGCGACGGTTGTAGCG
>NZ_UWFN01000127.1 GCF_900602065.1 Pseudomonas viridiflava
GTCCCACCCTTATTGATCGCGTAGCTAGCCTCGCAGTGAAGTCAGCGTCTCTTTCAGGTTCTAGTCGTACTCAGCTCCCAGCTCCGCCGTGAATTCCACCTCGAGCTTCGTCACTTAGCTCTCAAGTGCTTGCCTGGACAAACCATCCAGAATCCCCAGAATCTGAGCGTCATTGAGAGCAAATTTGGGCACAAACTCCATGCCGACCGGCAAACGGTCGTGGGGACACATCAGTGCTCCCTTGCCCTCACCGAATTCCTGGCTGATGAATGTTTTGAGGTTGCTTGGCGTTTTTGTGGCGTAGGCGCTTCGGAAGATCGATAGGTCACAGAGCACACCTGCGAGCATTACCCAAGCG
>NZ_UWFN01000150.1 GCF_900602065.1 Pseudomonas viridiflava
CTCTGGCACTTATCTGTGGGAGGCGGTTCAGACAGATCTGACCGCACCCACCTCGGTGGCCGTGAGTCAACGGATCGGACTCAATCGGATGACGCGTAAATACGGCATCAATTCGCCTCTGCGGCTCGCATCGTTCTATGGTAACGCGATCCAGGAAACTCAATGGTTGGGTTTGCTGTCGGAAGGTAGCGGTTCCACGCTCTGGTATGCCCCTTGGTATGGCCGCGGCTTCTTGCAGTTGACCAACCCAGAGAATTTTACAAACTATTGGCGTTTCCGCGG
>NZ_UWFN01000102.1 GCF_900602065.1 Pseudomonas viridiflava
GCGCTGAACACATCCAGATAAGCATCAAGCACGCCACTGGCGCTGACATCGTCGGCCAATTCCAGGCACAGCGCAGCCACTTCCGCCGTACAAAAATGGTCATCGCGCCTGGACCGCCGCAGTCGGTAGCGGGATATCTGCTCGGGCTCCAGGCTCAGCACCGGAAACTTCTCAAGATACGGGCTTTTGCGAAACATCTTGCGTGCTTCGGTCCAGGTGGCGTCCAGCAGAATGAACAACGGCCGCTTGCCGTCTTCGCGTGACACCTGGGTTACTACCCGCTCCCTGGCGACGAACTCACCCGGGAACACGATGTACGG
>NZ_UWFN01000104.1 GCF_900602065.1 Pseudomonas viridiflava
TTCCAGACAGCCGATCAGCTCTCGGGCGCGCAAGTCGAAGCGCACAGCCACGCAGTGCTGCGCGCACTGATCGCTGCCGCCAAGGCCGACGGCCACATTGATGAAAAAGAGCAGCAACTGATTTCCAATGAGCTGGGCAAGCATACTGACGACCCGCAATTGCAGCAGTGGCTCGGCGCTGAAGTCGCCAAGCCGCTGGATGCCGCGGACTTTGCCGAGTTCGCCGCCGACCCGGCGCTGGCGGCCGAGGTGTACCTGGCCAGCGTGATGCTGGTGGACGACCAGCAGGGCGCCGAGCGCAATTACCTGGATGACCTGGCGGGGCAGCTGCACATCGACCCGCAGTTGCAACTGCACCTGGAGCAACAGGCCCATCAAGC
>NZ_UWFN01000314.1 GCF_900602065.1 Pseudomonas viridiflava
CGCACACACTAGCCGCGCGTCAGGATTAAAGCCATAGCGGTTCATGAAACCTGCGCACAATCAGGTTCTCCAGGTCCCGACGGGTAAACGATCACGGCTGCCCGCAGCTTGTCAGTCCCGAAGCAACTCATGCGATTGAAGTCAGCGTGGCTCACCGGCAAATGCTGACAGTCGATGGCCTGACGGTGCAGGCTGTGATCGATATCCGGGTCATGCAGATAGACGAAATCGGCGTCACAGTCCGTGACCATCACCCAGTGCGGAGCCTTGGAGCGGGTCAGGCGATAGCTGCTGATCAGCACCAGCGG
>NZ_UWFN01000220.1 GCF_900602065.1 Pseudomonas viridiflava
GTTGCAGACCGATCCGACACGCCTGGCAGCGACGCCGCAAGGCCAGCTTTTCCTCAATGACTTGTTGCAATACTTTCTGATCTAAGGACCCTGCATGGATCTCGTACTCGATCTGCTCGCCACCGTGTCACGCTGGAGTCGCAGCAACCTTTCAGAAATCGCTCTCGCGCTGGTGGGCTGCCTGCTGGTGCTGTTCGGCTCGGATGTCAAAGGCTGGCTGGAACAGCGCGTGGGCGGCATGGCAGGCGCCTTGCGCATCCCGATCATGGCCCTGCTGTGCACCGTCGGCAGCGGCCTGGCCCTGATCTACGCCACCC
>NZ_UWFN01000105.1 GCF_900602065.1 Pseudomonas viridiflava
CCCCGGCTCTCCTTTGTGCTGTCTGGCTTTCGGGTTTTATTTTCGGGACCGCCGAATCTTTGCACCCGATGGCCCTCAAACCCCTTCTGACAGGCTGGACTGCCTCCTGAAACGGGACGCAGGCACGCTGGATACGAACCAAATTCGATTTAGCCGAAAAAAAAGCACAGATGTGCATTGCTAAATCCACAGACCGTGTATTGTTCCGTCAGGTTTACAAGGTTCGCACCCGCAATGCGGCACTTTGGCACTACACCAGTGGTCAGAGCCTGCGTACCTCATCAGCAC
>NZ_UWFN01000159.1 GCF_900602065.1 Pseudomonas viridiflava
TCCGCTGCTTAATATGTTGCCTGAAATACCGTCTTCCCGAATGAATTCGGTCCCACAGGTTCGGAGCCAGACGCAAATCCCCGTGGGAGCGAATTCATTCGCGAAGAGGCCGGTACATCCGCTGCTTGATGTATTGCCTGAAATACCGTCTTCCCGAATGAATTCGGTCCCACAGGTTCCTCATGAGCTCAAGATCACGGCCACCCACAATGGATAGGCGCTAGCCGCTGATACTTCACAAATCTCTGAACTATCGATTTGAGCTTTCCTATTCTTCCCGATCATGACGCCCACCTAAGATCAAGCCGCGCCACACGCCCGTGCAATCTTTGAGGTCGATCGATGAAGCTGGAAATATTCCGCACCCTCTGGGGTTATACCGCGAGTAAAACTCAGGCCCTGGAAGAACTGCTTGAAGCAGGTTTCGACGGTATGGAAGCTCGACTCCCACTGGCCGCCGCCGAGCGGGCCGAGTTTGCGGCGTTCTTGCGTAACAATCGGGTGGGGTATATCAGCACCGTCTTCACCGCTTACGACGTGCTGCCCGAACAATCAGCCACGGTCGCTGAACACCTCACTGACCTGGACAAAAAACTGGGCTGGGCCAGCGAACTGTCGCCGCGCTTCGTGAACGTACTGGCGGGGAACGATCGTTGGCAATTACCACAACAAGTGGAGTTCTTCGGTCAGGCTCTGGAACTAGCGCGCAAGCACGGTCAGTTATGCACGTTCGAAACTCACCGCTCACGGTCGCTGTTCAATCCGTGGGTCACGCTTGAGCTGATTCGACAATTGCCTGATTTGCGCTTCACCAGCGACATCAGCCACTGGATCGTGACCTGCGAGCGTCTGCTCAATGACCCCGAAGACGACCTGAGCGCCTTCGTCGAGCGCGTCCATCACATTCAGGCCCGGGTTGGTTATGACCAGGGCCCGCAAGTCCCGCACCCCGCCGCACCGGAATACGCAAAAGAACTGGCCTTCCATCAGCAACACTGGGAAGCGATCTGGCGCTCGCAACAGGAGCGCGGCTATCAAGTCACCACGCTGACACCCGAGTTTGGTGCCGATGGCTACTTGCACCACCTGCCCTTCACCAATGTCCCGGTGGCCGATCTGTGGTCGCTGAACACCTGGATGGGCAAGACCGAACGCGAACACTTCCAGCGCTTCACTCAATCCACCCACCGCTAATGGAGCCTGTTGTCATGCCCGATCACTCTCAAGCCATCGCCAACTTCAACAGCATTCCGGTGGTCGACATCGCTGCTCTGTTCAGCGCCGACATCACCGAGCGTCAGGCCGTTGCCGAAGAGCTCGGCAAAGCGGCGCGGGAAGTCGGCTTTCTGTACATCAAGAATCATGGCATCGATACGCAGTTGATCGATGGTCTGCGTCAGGCGGCCAAGGACCTGTTCGCTCAGTCGCTGGATTACAAGATGCAGCACTACATCGGTACGTCGCGCAGCCATAAAGGCTTCGTACCGGAAGGTGAAGAGGTGTACGCCAAGGGTAAACCGGATCACAAGGAAGCCTTCGATATCGGCTTTGAAGTGGGTGATGAAGACCCCCTGGTGATCGCCAAAACTCCCCTGATCGGCGCCAACGAATGGCCGGACCTGCCAGGCTTCAAGCCAGCGGTGCAAGCCTATTACGCTGCGGTTTTCGCGCTGGGTCGGCGGCTGTTCGATGGCTTCGCGTTGGCACTCGGTCTGGAAGAGGGTTACTTCGATGCCATGGTCACTCGACCACCTTCCAAGTTGCGTTTGATCCATTACCCATTCGATGACGCCGCACAGGACGCGCCCGGTATTGGTGCGCACACCGATTACGAGTGCTTCACGATCTTGCTGGCCGACAAGCCGGGCCTGGAAGTGATGAACGATCTGGGTCAATGGATCGACGCGCCGCCTGTGGAAGGCGCGTTCGTGGTCAATATCGGCGACATGCTTGAGGTGATGACCGCTGGTACGTTCGTTGCAACAGCCCATCGGGTCAGAACCGTCAGCGAAGAGCGCTATTCATTTCCACTGTTCTACGCCTGCGATTTTCATACGCAAATCAAACCGTTGCCGCAGTTCGCCAAGGCTGGCGCACAGGATTACGAGGAGATCACCATTGGCGAACACATGTTCGGCCAGGCACTGCAAACCTATCAGTACCTGCGCAGAAAAGTGGAGAACGGCGAATTGAAGCTTTATGAAAAAGCCCGCAAGCCTTCGAGCTTTGGCCACTTGAAAAACCAGGCTTCAGAACCGCTCTGAATTGCCCGACTAAACCCTTTTTCCCAACTCTACCGTGCCTTACCTTTCTCTACTTTGGAGTCCTCGACGATGCGCAATAAAAAGAACATTGCTGTCCGCCTGACCGTGCTTGCCGCCGCCGTGTTCGGCGCGACGCTGGCACACGCCGCCACTACCGTGACACCGGGCGTGTTCAAAGTGGGGATGGAGATCACTTATCCACCGTTCGAATCCTATGACGAGAAGAAAAATGTCGTCGGCTCCGACCCAGAGCTGGCGCACATGCTCGCCAAGCACATGAACCTCAAGGCGGACTTCGTCGACACCAAGTTCTCCAGCCTGATCCTCAGCCTGAACTCGGGTCACTACGACGCGATCATTTCCGGCATGTACATCACCCCGGAACGTCAGACCCAGGCGCAGACCATCCCTTACGCCAAAACCGGCGCAGCGATCATGGTGCTCAAGGACAGCAAGATCAAACCCAAGGTCCCGGAAGACCTCTGCGGCCTGAAGATCGGGCTGGAAAAAGGCACCACCTGGGTTGCGCAATTCAACAAGCTCTCAGTGGATCACTGCGTACCGAACAATAAGGGCGCGATCTCCGTCAGCGAATTCCCTTCAGCACCTGAAGTGACTCAGGCACTGCTGTCCGGCAACGTTCAGGCACAAGTCGAAATCGACGGCGCCGCCGGCATGATCGCCGAACGCACCAAAGGCCGCGTGGTGGTCAGCACCGAGCACTCGATCTATCAGCAGACGTTGGGCATCTATGTGAAGAAAGGCAACGAGGAGCTGTATCAAGCGCTGCTCAAGGCCTTCGACGAGACCAAGAAATCCGGCGAATACGACGCGCTGCTGAAGAAATACAACCTGGAAGCGCCGGGTAACTGAGTTCTGATTACGGCGGCAAACCGCTGGTGAAACGCCGACCTTGTGGGACCGAATTCATTCGGGAAAGCGACATATCAAACGCTAGAGATGTAGCGCCTGAAAGTCCGTCTTCCCGAATAAATTCGGTCCCACAGTCGCGTCCGGCGTGAGTTTTCCGTCTAGCCCGACGGTTTGAGGTGTACATGCAATTCGAATGGTCCTACTTTTTTTCTCTGTTCTCGATGGTGGACTTCTGGAAGTCGTGCATCACGGTGATTCAACTCAGCGCGC
The DNA here is from genome assembly GCF_900602065.1 of Pseudomonas viridiflava. Classification (GTDB taxonomy): domain Bacteria; phylum Pseudomonadota; class Gammaproteobacteria; order Pseudomonadales; family Pseudomonadaceae; genus Aquipseudomonas. Next base: position 3,408 of record NZ_UWFN01000159.1, read on the forward strand.
TGGGTTGGTTCATCGGCATGCTGCTGGGCTTTCTGCTCGCCTCGGCCAAGCTGTCAACCTCGCGCTGGGTGAGTGTTCCGGCGTCGCTTTATATCTGGTTCTTCCGCAGCATTCCGCTGCTGGTGCTGGTGATCTTCGTCTACAACCTGCCGCAAATGCTGCCGTTCACCCGTGAGGTATTCTCCGATCCGTTCTATTCCGGTCTGTTTGCGCTGGTGGTTACAGAAGCCGCCTACATGGCGGAAATCCACCGGGGCGGTTTGATTTCAGTGGCCAAGGGGCAGAAGGAAGCCGGACGTGCGCTGGGTATTGGCGTATTGGGTATGCAGCGGCTGATCGTGATCCCGCAGGCGTTTCGTATCTCGCTGCCAACGCTGATCAACGAATACATCACCGTGGTGAAACTCACCTCGATCATCTCGGTGATTTCCCTGACCGAGTTGCTGACCGTGGGCCAACGCCTTTACGCGCAAAACTTTCTGGTCATGGAAACGCTGTCAGCGGTAGCGGTGTACTACGTGATGATCGTCACGGTGTTCGGCTGGCTGTTCCATTGGCTTGAGCAACACCTGGAGCTGAACAACCGCAAGCCGCAAACACTGGATGACGCCAGCGTGCAGCAATTAAGGGCCAGCCTTCCGGTGGCCGTTTCGAAAGCAGCCGCTCCGGTCGAAAACGGGCTCGCGCCAGCGCTGCAACTGCACACGATTCATAAAAGTTACGGCAAACATGAAGTGCTCAAGGGCATCAATCTGGACGTGAATGCCGGGCAGGTAATTTCCATCATTGGTCCGTCCGGCTCGGGTAAAACGTCGCTGATCCGTACCGTCAACGGTCTGGAAAGTATTGATGACGGCGAGATCATTCTGTTTGGCGAGAGCTTTATTCATGCCGGCGACAAGCCCAACAATGCGCAGATCCGACGCGGGGTACAGCGCATCGGCATGGTGTTCCAGAACTTCAACCTGTTCCCGCACCGGACGATCCTCGACAACGTCACCCTCGCCCCGCGTTATCACGGACGAGACCGGGTGATCAGCGAGCAACGCGGTTATGCACTGCTGGACAAGGTTGGCCTGTTGGCCCACGCACACAAGTATCCGCATCAGTTGTCCGGCGGGCAGCAGCAACGCGTCGCCATCGCCCGCGCCCTGGCAATGGACCCGCAGATCATGCTGTTCGATGAACCCACCTCTGCGCTGGACCCGGAGCTGGTGGGCGATGTGCTGAAGGTCATCAGCGACCTGGCGAAGGAAGGCATGACCATGTTGATCGTCACCCACGAAATGGACTTCGCGATGTCTATCTCCGACCGGGTGATTTTCATGGAGAACGGCGTGGTCCAGGCTGATGCCGGACCGCAGACCATTCGCGCAGGTCAGGCGGGCGAAAGGGTGATGCAGTTTATGGGGCTGGATAAGTCTATTGGGTGACTGGCACAGGTGTGGAAGATCGTTGCTAGCACCGGACCTGTGGGAGCGAATTCATTCGCGAAGAGGCCGGTACAGGCGATAGATACGCATCGGCTGTTCGTCCGCATTCACGAATGAATTCGCTCCCACAAGTTCGCGTCAGACTCAGATTCATGCTGATCGGTCCCATTATTCGATATAAATTCAGATCGTGATGCGTTGGTTGATATAGGTGGTTTTTACAGCTCCAGCATCAACCCACTCAAGCGCTTCACCTTGCGGCGCAGCGCCTCTTCGAACACCCCCTTGCGAGGTTCGATGAGGCTGAACCAGTGTTTGGCGCGGGTGATGCCGGTGTAGATCAGCTCTTTGGTGAGCACCGGGTTCAGCGCCTCGGGCAGGATCAGCGCGGTATGGGCGAACTCCGAGCCTTGGGATTTGTGCACGGTCATGGCGTAAACCGTTTCCACGTCGTTAAGCCGGCTCGGCAAAACAAAACGCACGCCGCCACTGCCGTCATTACGCGGGAAGGCCACACGCAGCACCTGCTTGCCCGCCTCCGGCCCATCGCGCTCGGGCAGGCGCAAGGCGATGCCAATATCGCCGTTCATCAAACCAAGCCCGTAATCATTGCGGGTCATCAATACCGGGCGACCTTCGTACCAATGTTGATCGCTTTCAATCAGCCGGGCTTCGAACAGCGCAGTCGTGATGCGCCGATTCAAACCTTCAACGCCCCACGGCCCTTTGCGCACAGCGCACAGCAACTGAAACGCATCAAATGCATTCAGTACCGCTCGCGCCCATTGGCCCCAGCATTCATCTTCCAGCGTGGCATCCTGTGGTGGACGCTGCGCAGCCATCACGCCCAGATAATGTCGGTAGCCCTTAGGGCCTTCCGGACCTTGATCGAGACCGTCGAGTAGCAGCCGCTCCAGTGAGCGGTCCTGTTCGCTCTTGAGCGCGAGTGCGTGCAGGTCCTTATGGTTTCGTGCAGCCAGCAGATCACGTGCCTGTTCAGGCTGCTGCTGATTGACCAGCCTAGCCAGTTGCCCGATGCCGCTGCCTTCACCGAAGCGGCGCGAGTAACGCAGCATCGCAACCTGCTGAGCCAATGGATGCTGTTGTTCATCACCCTGCTGCAAGCCAGCACGGCTCAAATCTTCGCCGCTGATCGCTTCGAGCCAGCGCTGGGTTTGTGGGCTATACAGCCCTGCTTCGGCATCGCGGCACAAATCGCCCAGCACCGCGCCCGCTTCAACGGAAGCCAACTGGTCCTTGTCACCCAGCAGCACCAGCCGTGCATGAGGCGGCAGGGCTTCCAGCAGATTAGCCATCATTTCCAGGTCGATCATTGATGCTTCATCGACCACCAGCACGTCCAGTGGCAGCAGATTCCCGGCGTGATGACGGAAGTGCCGCGTGCCCGGACGACTGCCCAGCAAACGGTGCACGGTGGTCACTTCGGCAGGAATTTTCTGACGCACGTCTTCGCTGACCGTCAGGCTCTGCACTTGCTGACTGATGGACTCAGTCAAACGCGCCGCGGCCTTGCCGGTGGGCGCCGCCAGACGAATACGCAGCGGCTGACCCGCCTGCACGGCTGGGGCTTGCAGCAACGCGAGCAAGCGAACGACGGTGGTGGTTTTACCGGTGCCGGGGCCGCCGGTAATGATGCTGAATGCACCGCGAGTCGCCAGTGCACAAGCCAGCTTCTGCCAGTCGATCAGTGCATCAGGCGTGGAGCTTGGCGGGAACAGCACATTCAAACGCTGGGCGAGGTCATCAGTGACGGCCTCCTGTTGTGCAAGCCGCTGACGCAATATCGCGCCGATACGCCGCTCGTACGTCCAGTAACGGCGTAAATACAAACGCCGGTCGGACAACACCAAAGGTTTACTGGCAGCGCCTTCGCTGCAGTCCTCACCCCGGGCAACCAGCGTGCTGGCCAGCAGTGCCTGGCACCATGCGCCGCCATCCAGCGCCACCAGCAATTGCGACGGCAGCAGCATGGGGCCGCTTTGCACATCGCCTTCGGGAGGCAATGACAACGCGAAGTCCGGCCCTTTGAGGGTTTCGTAGAGGTCCAGGCAAACATGACCGTGACCGAGTTGGTGGCTGGTCAACGCGGCTGCCAGCAGTACCAGCGAGTCAGCCGACGGATCCAGCTCACTGAGGAACGCAACGAACGCTTTATCCAGCGCCCGCAACCAGCCGCGCTCGACCCAACGCTCAAGCAACAGCAGCAGATCGCGAACGTTGGTCAGCGGCGCGAGGTCAGCCAGGCTCTGAGCATCCAGCGGCGTGGGCAGCAGTTCAGCGAATGAGCGACTCATGCGGGTTCTCCGGTCAGGACGAATTCTTCACTCACTGACTTGCCTTGAAACAGTAGATCCAGACCTTCGATCAGCTCCCGAGGCGGCCGGGTAAACCAGGCGCCCTGACTGGATGAATAAGCGCCACGCAGGAACACATACAGCGCGCCGCCCATGTGTTGGTCGTAGTCGTAATCCGCGAGTCGCGCCTTGAGTTGACGATGCAACGCCAACAGGTAGAGCACGTATTGCAGGTCGTAACGGTTTTCCAGGATCGCGCTGGTCATGGCGTCAAGGGTGTAGCTTTCATCATCAGGCCCGAGCCAGTTGGATTTGTAATCCGCCACGTAGTAACGGCCTTCATGCTCAAAGGTAAGGTCGATAAAGCCCTTGAACATGCCATTCAGGGAAACCGTTTCTGTTGCGGCTCGCGGGGCATTATCGTGGGTGTAGCGACGTACCAAAGCGTCCATTTGTGCGACGTCGACTTTGCGGCAGGCGAACCAGAACTCCATCTCGATGCGGTATTGATTGGGCTGGTCCATCTCCCCCAGAGAGATCGGCACACTGTCGCTGGCCAGCGACAACGGCAGATTCAAAACCTGGGTCAGCCAGCCAGTCAGGGTGTCGATCCAGCCTTCCCAACCACGTCGGTTACAGCGTCGGGCAACGGCATCCTTGAGCCCCTGAGGCTCGCTGACCGCTGTGGCAAAACCTTCGTTACCCGCCCATTCGAGCAAACCGTGGAGGAACGTGCCGGGGTTCGGTCCGCGTGGAAAACGGTGGATATCACCACCGCTGACCAGCACTTCACGCGGCGCTTCGGGGTCGAGGCGTTCGTCATCGAACAGTTTTTGCGCTTGCGGGCTGTCTGGTGATTCGTCGCTATCGCTGCCAGCGGTGATCGTGTCGCCGATGCGCAATGCGCTATAGGAGGCGATCCACCAATTCTCGGCAGCGCGGCGTTTGGGCATGCGCGGTTTGAGCAAGGTTGCTTCGTTGCGTGGCGGGCTGAAGGTGTCCGTCGTTGGCGCGGGGACCGCCTCGATAATGATGCTGTCGCAGCCTTCGGCAAGATCACGCAACCATGAGTTCAGACCTGCCGACTCGGCCAACGGCAGACCTCCGCCCAGCAAGTATCCCAAGGCCGAACGATGCAGCATCGAGCTGCTGGAATTACCGCGCTTGAGGTCCGCCACGCCCAGCCAGCAGGCGTATTCGGCGCGAGTCAGGGCGACATAAAGCAAGCGCAGGTCTTCGGCCAGACGCTCGTTGTCGGACTGTTCGATCAGTGCTGCGGTCGGTTTGAGGCTGACCTGTGCTTTGCCGTTTTCATCGTGGAAATGCAGCGGCAGACGCGTGCCGTCTACCGGTTTGCTGGAGCAAATGAACGGCAGGAACACCAACGGATACTGCAAGCCTTTGGACTTGTGGATGGTCACGACCTTGACCAGTTGCTCATCACTTTCCAGACGCAAAATCTGTTCTTCACCCGCCTGACCGGACATCGCCAGATGCTCGCCCAGATGGCGGATCAACGCCTGTTCACCATCCAGTTCGGCAGCGGCTTGCTGCAGTAATTCGGACAGGTGCAGCAAGTTGGTCAGGACACGCTCGCCATCATTTCGGGTGATCAGAGTCTGCGGCAAATGGAAGTCGTGCAGCAGGCGGCGCAGCATCGGCAGCACGCCCTGATTGCGCCAGATCTGGTGATAACCGCGGAACTGCATGACCCGCGCTTCCCACGCTAACTCGTCCTGATTCAAGCGCTCCAGTTCTGCCAGCGGCAACGCCAGAGTGATGCACGCCAGAGCCGCGCGCAGGGTACGTTCAGAATCCGGCTCGGCGCAGGCCTTGAGCCAGGCCAGTACGTCATGCGCCTCCTGGGCTGCGAACACTGAATCCTTGTCGGACAGGTAAACGCTGCGCACGCCACGGGCCGACAATTCACCGCGCACCGCCTGAGCCTCTTTGCCGTCACGCACCAGAATCGCGATGTCGGCAGGTAGCAGGCCTTTCATGCCTTTTTCCACAGCAGCGAAGCCGGCGCGACCTTGTTGCCCGGCGTTGAGCAACCGGACGATTTCACTGGCACAACTGGCAGCCAGTTGCTGGCGGTAGCTGACGCCGGAGACCGGCTGATCGCTCGCCAGTTGCCAGACATTCAGGGCAGCCATAGGCATGCCGTCTATTTGCAGAGCGTCTTTGCGACCTTGTGAAAGCGCATCCGAGAATGGCACATCGTTCTTGTCGCCTTCGCGAAACAGGAATGCACCGCGCCCTTCCGGACGCTGCTCGGCACGCTGAAACACGTGGTTGACCGCTTCGACCATGGAATGGCTGGAACGGTAGTTGGTGTCCAGCGTGTGCCAACGCCCGGCCGTAGCCTGCCTTGCGCGCAGGTAGGTGTAAATGTCGGCACCACGGAACGCGTAGATCGCTTGTTTGGGGTCGCCGATCAGGAACAGCCCGGTTTCGATGTCGTTTTCTTCGAGGCGATAGATGCTCTCGAAAATCCGGTATTGCACCGGGTCGGTGTCCTGAAACTCGTCGATCAGGGCAACCGGAAATTGCTCGCGAATCAGCGTTGCCAACCGCTCGCCGCCTGAGCTTTGCAGCGCAGCGTCGAGCCTGAGCAGCATGTCATCAAAGCCCATTTCCGCACGACGACGCTTTTCTGCTTCGAAGCGCATACCGACCCAGTGGGCAGCGTGTTCGAGCACTGCGGCATCGGGTGTCGGTAAGGTATCGAGCGCGACTTTTAGTTCGACCATCGCCTCGAAAGCAGGATGCGAAGGCGGATCGCTCTTCCAGGCTTCGGCGATGCCGTCGGGCGTCAGCCGGGTAAAGCCGGTCCCCAGATCGAGTTCTTCCAGTTCGTCATCAGCAGCCCAAGCGGTGAGCTTTTCAAACCAAGGTCGAAAGTAGCGCTCCTGCATCTTGCGCCCATCAACCACTTTGCAGGCCACGCCGTCGATGCAGATGGCGTGTAACTCCGCCGCCCAGTTAGTCCATGGAGATTTAAGTGCTTTGAGCGCTTCGCGACGTTGTTGCAGAGAGGCAGCGATCAACTCGGCAGGATCTTGCGTCGGTATAGCCCGGTCGCTGCCAAACAGGCTGCGTACCCGAGGTAACAAGGCGGCCGGGCCACTCCAGTTTGCGCGTACCCAATTCAGGGCATCGCCACTCATGGGGTAGCAGAACAACCGCCAGTAATCACGCAGCACTTCTCCAAGCAAATCGCTGTGGTCGGTTTCCAGGGTCTGGGTAAACAGACTACCGCTGTCGAATGCATGCTCGCGCAGCATGCGCTGGCACCAACTGTGGATGGTCGATACTGCGGCTTCGTCCATCCATTGTGCTGCAATGTCCAAGCGGCTGGCACAGGCTTGCCATTGCTCGGGCGTGAATTGCTCGCGCAGCTCATTGATGAGCTCGTCAGGCGCGCTGATTTCTTCACGGAAGAAGCGTGCAGCTTCAGCCAGGCGAATACGAATCCGGTCACGCAGCTCTTTGGTCGCAGCATCGGTGAAGGTGACGACGAGGATCTGCGGCGGTAATAGCTCCCGACCAAAACCGGACGCGTCACCGCCATGGCCAAGAACCAGTCGCACATAAAGCGCGGAAATGGTGAAGGTCTTGCCGGTACCGGCGCTGGCTTCGATCAACTGGCTGCCACGCAGCGGGAAACGCAGGGCCAGGGATGCGGTGTTCTGAATATCGGTCATGCGCTGGCTCCTTCACCGGACAAAGACTGCCAAGGCGCTTCGAAAATCGGTTTGTAGAGCGCATCGCACCAACCGGCGAATTCTTCGCTGTCAATCAGGGCATCGAAGTCCGGAAATTGCCGGGCCAGCGCAGTGCTTTCGCGTCGCTCGCCGTCGGTGGTTTGCCCGTCGCCTTCATAGGCTTTGCGTGCCGCCGCTTCGGCTTTGCTTTCGTCATTCTGACCGAGCCAGGCGAACGCTGTTTTGACTGCGACCGGTAAAGGTCGCTGCATGCCACTCAGCCAGGCCGTGAGCAAGTCATTCAGTGCAGCTGTGGCGATAGATTTATCCAGCGGGTCCAGCAACAGCGTTTCATCGCTGGCTACCAGTGCAGTGCTCAGCGGCAGCCCGCACGCGCAACCCACTAGATGCAGAACCCAAGGGCGAATGAGGCGATGCCATTTACGGTTTTTCTTCGAACCGATGGAGTTGGGGATCGCGGTGACCAACAAGTACTCACCTTGCGCATTGCCATGCAAGCCACCCAACCAGCCTTCCAGACGTATGTTTTGATGGGCATAACTGACCGGCAGAGCGCTGCTGAGCGGTTCAGGCCATCTATGAAGGATGCTCTGATAACGCTGCAGCAAGTCAGGCAAAGGCTCGATCAACTCTTCTCGCAGGCTGCTGCCGAAACCGGCCATGGGTAACAGCCCGCTGCCCTGAAGTTTTAATGCCTGCGCGTGCAGTGCCTCGTCAATGTCTTGCGAGCCAGTGAGCGCGGCGTTCAGCAGGCTGTCACTGAGGCTATAACGTTCAAGCGCATCGAGCACAAACGGTTCTTCGTCAGCCAGCGGAGCTTCGGCGATTTCGAAGTAGATCTTCAGGCGCTGGCTGAAAAAGTGTTTGACCGGGTTTCTGAGGAAGTCCTGCAGTTGAGCGAGGTTCAGTGGCTCGTCTTGTTCGTGGGCAGGGAGTGGCTTGGTTGTCGGCACGGTGACATTGGACTCATGCAAGACCTGCCATTCACGGGCGAAGCTGAAGAAGCCTGTGTTCTCGTGAAAGTACTGCGCGCTGAAGGGCTGCAGCGGGTGTTCGAGAGTCAGTGCGTGCAGAAGCTGCTGCCCCGGATCGCGCTTTTTGCTGTCCATGGGTTCTTGGGCATCTTGGAGTCTCCAGCCTGCGGCGAGGTGATCGCGCAACTGGCCGATCAACACGGATGGCGGCCGCTCGCTGTTGTCGCGAATGCTACGGCCCACCCAACTGATGTACAGCTGATCCCGTGCTGAGAGCAGTGCTTCGAGTAATAAGTATCGATCGTCTTCACGACGTGAGCGGTCACCGGGACGGTAATCGCTGCCCATCAAGTCGAAGTCCAGCGGCGGCTGCGCGCGAGGGTAATCACCGTCGTTCATGCCGAGCAGACACACCAGCTTGAACGGAATCGCACGCATCGGCATCAGTGTGCAGAAGTTGACCGAGCCTGCGAGAAAGCGCTGCGACAGGCGGCCCTGATCAAGACCTGCCAGCCATGCCTCACGTACGACGGTCAGTGGCAGTTCGTCTTGCAAGCCAACCGATTCACACGTCTCCAGCCAGGTCTCGCGCAATTGCTCCAGTTGCGCGAGCAGGTAATCGTCGTGCTCGCTGTCAGCCTGGAAGAACAGCTGTATCAGTGCTTGCAGGCGTAAGCCCCACTCCGTCGCTACCGCTGGCGAGGAAAGCTCGCTGTGGGCAACCTGAAGCGCGTCGATCAACGCCACCAGCGGACCGATCAGAGCTGCGTCGAGACCACCGATTTCGTCGTAGGGTTCTATGCCGTCACAGGCAGCACCGGCACCAACTGCATAGCCGAGCAACATGCGGCGCAATCCGAAATGCCAGCTGTTCTGCTCCAGCGCGGCGGGCAAACCTAGCCCTTCCCGCTGCTCGGCATTCAGCCCCCAACGTACGCCTGCCCCTTCGATCCAGCGGTGCAGGGTTGGCAGGTCGCGTTCCTTGATTTTGAATCGAGCGCGCAGTGCAGGAACGTCCAGCAGGTCGAGGATTTCGCTGACCGGGAAACGACTGTCGGGAATCTTCAGCAGGTGCTCGACAGCAATCAACAATGGCTCGCGACCGCGTTGCCCTTGGTCGGCAAGGGTGAATGGGATAAAGCGGCGGTCTTCGCGATCAATCTGGCCAAACACGGCGCGGATGTGCGGCGCGTAGCTGTCGATATCCGGGACCATGACAATCACATCGCGGGGACGCAGATTGGGGTCTTTGCTGAAGCGGGCGAGTAATTGGTCATGCAGGATCTCAACTTCACGCTGGGCGCTGTGGGCGACGTGGAAGCGGATCGAGCGATCTTGCAGTGGATCGACAGCGGGCCAGAGTTCTCGGGTTTCATCGAGCGGCCTTAGCTCAAGAATGTCGTCCTGTAGCTGATTGAGGACCGTATGCGGATCACTCTCGCTGAACAGGTCAATGCGTCCATCTTTGAACGCAGAACGGTAGCTACCGGGATCATCGTGGCTATCCAGTAGATTGATGTAATCGCGACCTTGCTTGCCCCATGCGGCCAACAGCGGATGAGCGTGTTGATGCAGCGCCTGTGGATCAAGCACAACAGGCATTCCGGTTTTGCGAGCCTGACGCTTGTATTGATGACGCAGTAAATCCTTGTCGGCGACGATATCAGCCCAGTGGTGGCGACAAGGATTGTGAACACAGAGCAGCACCTGGCTGAATCGTGCTAAACCGGCCAATGCTTCCAAGGCCTGAGCGGGCAGAGAGGAAATACCGAAGACGATAACCCGAGCTGGTAGACCCTCCGGGGCTTCATTCATATGGGTGATGCGTTCGATAAAGCGTTGATGCACACCCGCCCGGCTTTGGGCCATGCCTTCAGTGCCCACATCCAGGAGCAACGCACGCCACAACTCAGCTTGCCAGCAATTCGCCGGGGTCAACGGCTTGGCTTCGCCTCTGACGTTACGCAATTGGTGGCGGCCTGCTGCCCAATCTTCCAGCCAGTCAGCGCGGTACACCTGATATTGGTCGAACAGGTCGGCCAAGCGCTCGGACAACTGATAGCGCTTGCGCAGATCAGAGTCGTTGGTCAGGAAGCGGCTTAGCGGCTCAAAGTGTGGCTGGTCGATCAAGGCGGGTAGCAGACGCATCAGACGCCAGGTCAGTGGAGCCTTGTCCAACAGCGACGCGGCCGGGATTTCATCTTTGCCCAATACCAATCGATACAGCTGCCACATGAAGCTGCCGGGTAGCTGGACGTCGATTGCTGCGGCAATTCCACAGCCACCCAGATCGTCGTCCTCTGCATCTTCGGCCAGAGCCAGTTTCAACCACTGGGCAATACCGTTGCTCTGTACCAAAGCGATTTCATTTTCCAGAGGCGCAAGCGGGTAACGACGCATCCAGGAAACAACCAGGCTGCGCAGATCATCAAGGCGGTTGCCGTGAACCACCATGAAACCGGCACTGAGAGAGGTTGTTACAGGCATGAATGCTTCCTTGGCTGGAGAGTGCGGCGTGGAAAAACTGTAGCCGAACCTTAAAGCAAAACGGAGGGGGTGTAGGAGGGAATTTGCGGGTGAATTGTCGCTGGCCTACCGAGGTTGGCGCATGAACGCTGGACGGGTAGGAGCGAACTTGTTCGCGAGGGGGCGGTACAGCCGTAGCTTATGCATCGCCTGACACGCAGCCTTCCCGAATGAATTCGGTCCTACCTGGTCGTGGTGAACCTGTATTTTCTTCGCGCATAAACAAAACCCCTGAACGCGTAAGCGATCAGGGGTTCTGGAATTTAATCTTGACGATGACCTACTCTCACATGGGGAAACCCCACACTACCATCGGCGATACATCGTTTCACTACTGAGTTCGGGAT
>NZ_UWFN01000106.1 GCF_900602065.1 Pseudomonas viridiflava
GCGTCGAGCAGCACGAAATGCGCGGGCACCATGTAATCCGGCAGGTGGGACTTGAGCTGCGATTTCAGGGCCTCACGCAAGCCCCCTGATCCCTGATCCGAATCGTTCGGCACCAGATAGGCCACCAGCTGCTTGCCGGTCGGTCCGTCGATGTCGATCACGCTGGCTTCACGCACGGCCGAGTGTTCAAGCAGCCGCGCTTCGATTTCACCCAACTCCAGGCGCAAGCCACGCAGTTTGGTCTGAGTGTCGTTGCGGCCAATGAACTCGATGTTTCCATCGGCGCGATAACGAGCCAGGTCGCCG
>NZ_UWFN01000109.1 GCF_900602065.1 Pseudomonas viridiflava
TCTGATAACTGCTGGGGCATTTCCTTGAGGTTCTGGTTTATTTTTTCGTACGAATTGTGGGTCGTGACCCAGTGATACTGATCAAATGGCTTGCTGCCGTCAGAAAGCCCGGCCGCATGGGCCTGCATGAAGGAGAGCGATAACATTGAAGCGCCTGTCAGGGCCGCTACGGAAAAAACGGTGTGCATGCCTGAAATCCTTTTCAGTGCGGAAAGTAAGATCGGACGTGCTTTCCATAAGCCGTCCGGGGACGAGTGATAACGGAATGACGTCGGCGAGGGAAACGCTTTCCTGTTACCGGATTTGAAAACGGGCGTCGCCCATCAACTGCCC
>NZ_UWFN01000242.1 GCF_900602065.1 Pseudomonas viridiflava
GTCTTGCGATCTTTCGCGGCCTGCTCGGCCTGACCGAGGCAGCGGGGCTGCCTGCGGGCGTCAAGGCCACCACCGAATGGTTTCCGGCCAAGGAGCGCTCGGTCGCCATCGGCTGGTTCAATATCGGGTCGTCCTTCGGTGCCTTGCTGGCGCCACCGCTGGTGGTGTGGGCCATCCTGCACAACGGTTGGGAGCTGGCGTTCCTGATCGTCGGCGGACTGGGCATTATCTGGAGCGGTCTGTGGTTGCTGCTGTACAAGCACCCTCGTGATCAGAAACGCCTGAGCGACACCGAGCGTGATTACATCCTCAGCGGTCAGGAAG
>NZ_UWFN01000110.1 GCF_900602065.1 Pseudomonas viridiflava
CCCCAGGGCCCTGAGTTGGCCGAGCAGGCCTTCCTGGTCAATCAAGTCTGCGTGCATCATGGCGTCTGTTCCTTTGATCGGGCTTTTTTCCGATTCTGGGAGGGCCGCCTGCCAAGGGCAAGTGCTGTGCGTCGCGCATGGCAGGATTGACTACAGGTACGTCGTTTTCAGTTCAGCTCAGGTCGTGGTCATTGGGTTTGCAGGTTTTCTATCGTGTTGTCGACCATGACTTTTGCCATTTCCACCAGGTGCATGATCGTCAGCGTCATGTCTCGCTG
>NZ_UWFN01000285.1 GCF_900602065.1 Pseudomonas viridiflava
CGAACATCTGCCGAGGTAATCAGCACTGCACTTCGGATACTGGGTATTGGCGTATTAACGCTGAGCTTGAGTGCCTGTGATTTAGTCGCAACACTTGTCAAGGAGGCCGCAGTCTCAGCCACCAGCCGTCGCGGCTGGGATACGTTTACGTTCAAGGGGCAGCTGCCTGCGGAGTTTGGCATTGATGCCATTGCTTTCTATAGCCCCCATGAACCGGGTAAAGCCAGTTGTCAGACACAATCATTTGAACCCGGCAAGACCATCACCCGGCGTCATACGCAGCGATACACCGCCGAGATTCAGGCGCAGCCTCAGGCGTTTAGTTTTGAAATACCGCTGAGTTACTACAAGGGTCTGTGCGGGATGAGGCTTGGGCGAGTGAAGCTGGAAATCAATGTGCGGTACGGAAAAGAGAAATGGCAAAAAACTTATGCGGACGGTAATTTTTTAATTAGCCAAAACGGCACCGACAAAACCTTCTCCTTCGGGAAGGTAAATACTATCAATGTGAACGCAGATTGTAGCTTCACATTCAAAGAGAGCTCACTGAATGTCGGCATAGACAAACTGATGCGGTGTAGATCCGCACGACTGGAGCTGGACAAAACAGAGCTGGCAAACAAAACCGTGCATCTCAATATAAACGTAAGTACCGAGGAACGGCCCTACTACGACCAGACATGGATCAAGTTCGACAATGGTTGGAAACCATGCCTCCCCAAAGAGGGTGGATGGATAAAGTGCCAATCCCCACCCGTGTTTAAAACTTTCGAAATGAACGGACAGACCTGTACGGTCTATCCCAATTGCAAGGAGCAATAACAAATGCCGATGATAGGTCCGCGGTTACAAGAAACATGTCCCATAAGAGGACATTGGGCCAGCTTCCGTTTGGTTGACGAGCACGGAAAGGGAGAACCTTACGCCGGATTAAGCTTCATGGCGTATGACAGCCAGGGTCAAGCTTATAGGGGCGAGACGGACATCGACGGATTTGCACGCGTGGATGATTACTATCTTGGGCCTTTATTCCTCGACTTGTCTTCTCCCTACGAAGGCGCAGTAGATCCGTGGTACGACAGGTTGAAGTCACGCGATAAATTCAAAATACCACTGACCGCAATACAGGTTGCCGCCGAGCAAACCCCTGCTGCCCACCGCAAACCCGGCGATCCGCATTTACCGCAAGTGCGCGCCAAGGAAGAAGACGCCCTCTACTATCACGTTCAGATAAGGGACTTCGTGCTCAATTCAGCGGCAGCGCATTTGCCCGAGCACACGATCGACAAACACTTCCCCAGCCCTTTTCTGGTGGCGGAATGCAAAGCGCTATTTAAAAAGCGTGGCATAGAGGAAAAGGCGGGCATTCCATTAGCGCCCTGCCGACACCACGTGATTGAAGTCAAAGCCTTGCGCGCTTACAGCCCGATCTTTTCCCGGGCCAAGGCCTTTTGCGCGCTGAACTGTTATCACCTGGCGGTGATGAGCACCTTTGTCTATGCACCATTCAATCAGGAGCGTGAGCATGACGAGCAGCCTGCACCGCCGCCCTACTACGGCGACCGGATTGCTTCGATTGGCCAGGTCCTGCACAACGAGCTGGCGCATCTGAAGAAACCGACACGATTTAACAATGCGGGGCCTTTTCACTTGCTCTGCGAGGAAGTGCCGTATTCCAAACGTCTGGAGATCGTGCCTTGGGACAACGTTCGTTATACCGAAGAAAAGGAGCAGGGCTGGGACTACCCGGAGAACACACACTTCCTGCACAACGAATCCGACACCCAGGCTTTTATCACCCACAACGATAAAGTCGTGCTGATTTCCATACGCGGCACCGCCGGTTTAGGGGATGGATTACGTGACGCAGATGCGCGGCAGATTCCCTATAGTGACGGCCCGGGCCAAGCTCACCGAGGCTTTCATGATGCGTTTACCTCAGCAAAAAGCTTCCTTGATCGGTACCTGAGGGCGTTTTTCACCAAGGAACATACAGTTATCGTAGTAGGCCACAGCCTAGGCGGTGCGATTGCACTATTGGCTGCGGAGTGGATTCGACGCTTTCCGGAAAAACCCGAAGTCATCCTCTACACCTTCGGCGCCCCCCGAGCCGCTGACGCCACTTTCGTCCGCGAAGCCAAAGGCCTCACTCACCACCGCATGGTCAACCACAATGACCCCGTCCCCGGCGTGCCCTTCACCTGGCTGGACTCTGAGTGGAAAACCCTGATCCCGTCTGCCGTGCTTAGCGTTGCCGCCGGGCCATTAGGCTTAGTGGGTATGGGAGGCGTCGTTGCCAGCCTCGTCAATATGGAAGGCGACGATTACGAGCACCACGGCGAGCAACGGCATTTCATACCGCGCAAACCCGGCGCAAGCCCGGAAGCGATGGTGCTGTGGCAACCGGGCTGCGCAATGATCGAAAAACTGATTTGCGCCGAATACGCGGCTGAATTGCAGTTGCAGGGCGACATGCCCGATCGGGTATCGTTTGCCGAAACCGTAATGAGCTCTGCCGATCACTCCAGCCATATCGGCTATGCACCGGCAGCCCTCGCCAACTTGCTGCGCTGGCGCGCCAGTGTGATCGACCGCAAAGGCAAGCTATTCAGTTTCAAGGAAACCGAACTACTTACCCAGCAGGTCAGGGACATTGAGGCAGAGCTCAAGGCCTGGGTGCCCAATACTTATGCCGAGTTCTATTCCCGCGTTCACAGCGGCAACGACCCGCGTCTGAAAGGCCTGACTCAACTGGAATTGCAAGCGCTATTCCACGATGCACGTGCTCGCGTCACTGCGCTGGCTGCCAGCGAAGAAAAACAACTCAAACGCACCCGTAAACGTCTGCAAGCACAGGCTGAAAGTGTCATCAGTTGGAAAGACGTCTTCGGCGATCAGGCCGACCGCGAAGACCTGGACGTTTTGCTCACTGAGTGGCTGCAACTGGCTGATATCCGGAAAGCCGCGCGACTAGCGAAGGTTGCCGTCGACCCGATTCAAAAAATCGCCTGATAAACAGATCTTCACTTGAACCATGGCCTATACCGCTATTGAAAAGCGCGGCATAGCCCATGGCTCAAGCTCGATCAAATCCGCACATTACCCCGCGGGCCAGCGAGAGCCCAGATGACCAGACCCAGCACAGGCATCAACACGATCAGCAATATCCAGAGGACTTTGATCCCGGTTTCGGCGCCACTTTTCAATACGTGGATGACGGCCCAGATATCGAGGGCCAATATGATCAGCCCTACCAGACTATTAAACGTAGAACCCATGATGTCACTCCAGATTGAATAATTGCCCCTTTAGGATAGTGGCATTCCTACAGGGTTCCGTTGAACCAACGGCATATTTTTGCGTTCCGAATCGAGTCACGTCCGCATTTACGCATTGACGTTCAGATTTTCCAGACAGGTCAGCCAGTCATGCAAACACCCGCACAACCAAGATCGCTCTGGGCCTCGTGGCTGGCACATGCTCAGTCCACGCCCCTGCTCAGTCTGGGGTTTCTGCTGGTGATACTGGTCGTACTCGGGCTGTTTATTGCCAGCGGCTACAACGCTGTTTATGGCACCAATCAGGACAACCTGCATTATGCGCTTCTGGGCGGCACAGCCGGTTTCGCCGCGACAGCGCTGGGCGCAGTCATGGCGGTGGCGCTAAGAGATGTTGCCCAGCGGACCCAGGACGTCATGCTGGGCTTCGCCGCAGGCATGATGCTTGCGGCCAGCTCGTTTTCACTGATCCTGCCGGGGCTCGCTGCTGCTCGTGAGATAACCGACAGCGGGCCACTCGCTGCGGGCACCGTGGTCGTCGGTTTGGGGCTGGGCGTGCTGCTGATGCTCGGTCTGGACAAATTTACGCCCCATGAACATGAAAGCGTTGGCCGGCAGGGGCCGCATTCAGAGCGCATCAACCGGGTCTGGCTGTTCGTGCTGGCGATCACCTTGCACAACCTGCCTGAAGGCATGGCCATTGGTGTCGGTTTCGCCAATGGCGATATGGAAGTCGGTATCCCGCTGGCCACTGCTATTGCAATTCAGGACATCCCCGAAGGTCTGGCGATCGCACTTGCGCTGCGCGTTACCGGCTTGTCTGCCATGAAGGCAATGCTGGTCGCGATAGGCTCCGGCTTGATGGAGCCTATCGGGTCGCTGATCGGATTGGGGATATCCAGCGGCTTTGCCATCGCTTACCCCGTCAGCCTGGGTCTGGCTGCGGGCGCGATGATCTTTGTGGTATCCCACGAAGTCATTCCGGAAACCCACCGCAATGGCCATCAGACTTCAGCAACGCTGGGGCTGATGGGCGGCTTTGCGGTGATGATGTTCCTCGATACAGCGCTGGGCTAATGCTTAAAGACTGCGCAGTGCCTCCAGCGCAGGCGCTGCGTGAATGTTCAATGCGGCACACAACTCCAGCACCCGTGCCTGATCGTTGCCATAGACCAACACTGTCTGCAGTTCATCGTCCAACGGCTGGCTGAAATTCATCAGCACATAGCCGCCGTTTTCCTTATTCATGCTGCCCAACTGGATCTGAATGCGGTTGAGCGCTACCAGGGCATCAACCTTTGCCAATTGTTTAGGCTTGATGTTGAACGCGACATCTTTCCCGAATGAGTCGACGATCTGGGCGAACAGGTCCACGTAAGTGTCGGCCTGAAACAGAACGGTGTCCGGGAGGCTCCCCACCACGACCCATTCGCCCAACGGGATAGGGAACGTGTCGTCGTAATTGATATCGGGATTGGCCACCAGAAATGCCGAAGGGTCCGCGTACGCCTGGGCGGCCTCATCGGCGACGCGTTCGATGTCCTGATCCCCCATGCACCCCGAACTGATTTTGCCGATTAATTCGATGAGTTGATTCTTCATGGGAGGTCCTGATGTCGAGCAAAATAAAGGCGCGAAGGATACCGACAAATCCTTCGCGCCTCTATCACTTAAGGCGGTATTACGTTTCAGCCGGCAAGTCGGGCCAATTGCGCGGCGGTGTCTGCTGCGCCCATGGTCTGCGCGGCAGCCAGCGGAGTCACACCCTTTGCATCACGTGCATTGGGATTGGCGCCTTTGCTGATCAAGTAGTCGACAATCTCGGTCCGATTGAACATGGCCGCCATCATCAATGCCGTGCGACCGTCAGCGGAAGCACCCTCGACTTCAGCACCTGCATCGACCAGCAGCTTGACGACGGCCAGGTCACCTTTAAACGCGGCACCGGCAATGGGGCTCTGACCATTGTCATTGCGGATTTCCGGGTTCGCCTGGTACTTGAGTAAAACCTGTACCGCATCCTGATGACCGTGATAGCTGGCGAGCATCAACAGCGTGTCGCCTTTGTGGTTGCGCAAATCAGGCGTAAGACCTTTCTCAAGCAACCTGTCCAGCATCACCGCGTCACCGCGACGGGCAACATCAAAAACCTGCTCGGCGAACTCCAGAGCTTCCTCGTCGTTCATTTGCACAGGCTGGTTGCTGGTGGGGTGGTCTGACATGGGTGACTCCTGCAGTCTGGATATAAGAAGAGCATCCGCATGATGACTTCCTTCAGTTTATTAATGACCACAAGTCTCCAGAGCCGTTCGTCACGGGTCAAGGTGGAGAGCCACCCACACCGTTCATCGACTGATGAGACGTTCGTCCCATCTTTTTTATTGAATACCCGAATAAAATCCGGAAAGCGCGGTCGGAGTATTCACGCAACATGCCACTACCTACCCGCTGAATCCTTTCTGCTCTGCGCAGCAAAGTTCCCTCGCCGCTGAAAAAAACCTGAAAAAAACCGCAAAATGCAGGATGCCCGATGGCCATTCATGCAGATTGCACGAATCCGAAAAAACGTGATCACCGTAAGATATTGTTTTTAAAGGAAATTTTTTTATTCAAATACTGGCACAGTCACTGCACTAGTACTACCAAGCTTGTTATCCCATGAGCAATGGAGCCGCTAGACATGACTTTTATCCAAGAAAAATTCGCTTCCGTATTTTCCGAATTCGACGTCACCACTCAAGCCCGCCCAGATGGTGGTGTGCTGCTCTCCCTGCGCAACAATGAGGGCAAGCAAATCCGCCGCTCTGTGTCCTACGCCCAGCTTCACACGCCGGTGCAACTTGAGTGGGTAATCAGCGCCATTCGCCGTGACCTGGCTGGCCAGGCAAGTGACCTGCCGGCAATTTCCATGCTGCAAAGCCAGCATCGCTTTGACTTGCCGACGTATCACACCCGTTGATCCGGGGTCTGTTGATCCAGAGCTTCGAGAGTTTTAACTGTCCGTTTCACGCTGCACCGATTCAAACGCTTCGCTCCCTTTGTTTAGCCGTGACTGCCTGTTGGCTTTCACGGCTTTTTTTTGCCTGAGCGTTTCGCCCGCAGCCGAGACCTCAGCAGTAAACCTTACGGCTACGGTTCAGGTCACAGGTGTCATTCATTTGATAATCCCCTGACATAACGCCTCGCCTACCGCTTGTGCCTTGTTGGAAACCCCGAGTTTGCTGTAGATGCTCTTCAGGTGATATTTGACGGTGGCCTCAGACACCTGTCGAATCGTGGCAATCTCCCAGGCTGTCTTGCCGTCGCGAGCCCACTCAAGTATCTCGATTTCCTTGTCGCTCAGCCCTCTGGAACGCAACTTCGTCCCTCTGCCGACCAGATGGAGTACAGGCACCAGACTGGAAAGCAGGTACCTGTCTGCGCCTTTAAGCCCCCGGCTCAAACCATTGAGCGAGCAAATCGATGTGACGCCCTGAAAGCTGCGGGCCGGACTGGTGTACCCATAGGAACACGCGGGTGTCAGTTCATACTTTTCCACCGCCAGGTCATAACTGGCCGGGGCCGGATAACGCTTGAATGCGGCCTTCCAGTCGACAAACCCTAATTGTTCGCGGTAATGGTTGACCACCGGATCCTCCATCAGCAGCAGTTGCCTTCGGTAGTCCTGACTCCATCGAGCATCGACATTGGAGGTCACCAGCGTCAGTAGCATCGAGCCTCTGAACTGGCAAAATATCGCCCGTTTACACTCACATTCCTGCCGCAACCACTCCAGCGCATTTTCGATGGCCTGATGACTGTCCAGTTCATGAATGCTTCTGACCATCTGTTGTATGAGTGGATTTTCGGTCGAGTTGATTGACTCTGCACTTCCCATCGCAATTCGCTCCTCTGTCCAGTCACGGCGCAGGATTGAATTGATTGTTGGTCAGGCTGCGCCAGAGCTGGATCAATCAGAAAACTACACGATTAAAAGTGTTGAAGAACAACACTCGAAATAAAAAGGTGTTACCTACCCAAATAAAAGCCCCATCCTACTTTTCCGCAGGATGGGGCTTACTCAACTGAACTCACGGCCCCCTTCGAATCAGCAGAGTGCGGCCCGAAGATGCCTACAAGGGGAGCACTCCCTCGCCGTTAGAATGCAGACAGGTCGATGTCGGCGAAGCTCACCACGTTGATGTGCCCGGGCAATTTGCCGCCCTCCCGCACCAGCCCGCAAGTAGCCATTCCTGCGGCCTTTGCGGCGTCCAGCTCTTCGACGATGTCCGACAGGAAAATAATCTCCCCGGCTGGCAGCCCAATGGCCTGGGTGATGTTGCGATACGACTGCGCCTCACGCTTGGCACCGGAGGTGGTGTCGTAATAGCCACTGAACAGCCCTGAAAGATCTCCTGCCTCGGCGCAACCAAAAATCAGCTTCTGCGCCTGAATCGAGCCCGAGGAATAAACATAAAGGCCATAACCCTGCTCATGCCAGCGCTGGAGTGCTTCGACTGCATCGGGGTAAACATGGCCCTTGAGCTGACCGGCGTTATAGCCCTGCTCCCAGACCATGCCTTGCAACGCTTTGAGCGGGGTCGCCTTGCGATCTTCGGCTATCCACGCGAGCAGAATCACGATGACGCGCTCGACATCGGCGTCCGGCTCCGCGCTGTCCTCGCGCACCCGCTGCAACTGCGCGGCGACATCAGGGCGTGACGCCTGTTGGCGAACAAAATCCGGCAAATGCTTCGCCGCAAACGGGAACAGCACGTCGAATACAAAACTGACCGCGCTGGTAGTGCCTTCGATATCGGTCAGGACCGCTTTGATTGTCATGGAAACCGAATCCTATAAATCGTCGAGCTGCGGGAATTGACTGGCGATCTTTTCGCCTGTGAAATTCGCGACCCAGCCTTCAGGATTGTTGAACAGACGAATCGCCACGAAATGCGGATTCTCGCCCATGTCGAACCAGTGTGGAGTGCCCGCGGGTACTGAAATCAGGTCATTCTTTTCGCACAGTACGGCGTAGACATACTCACCGATGTGCAATGTGAACAAACCCCGCCCGGCGACGAAGAAACGCACTTCATCTTCGGAGTGCCGATGTTCATCGAGGAACTTGGCACGTAATTCGGCTTTTTGCGGGTGATCGCTGTTGAGGCTGATGACGTCAACAGTGACATAACCGCGCTCGGTCATGAGCCGGTCAATTTGCACACGATAGGCGCTGATCACTTCTTCCTGGCTGGCACCCGGGGTAATCGGCGTAGCGGCCTGCCAGCGGTCAAAGCCCACGCCATGCTCGGCCAGGGTCGAAGCGATATCTTCGACATGGGTCAGGACTTTATGTGGCTGCTCAGGGCTGGACTGGTGATAAACATACAGGCTGCTCATGGCTGCGCTCCTCGGCTCGGTTCGGTTTGTCCCGCGACTTTTACAGGTCGCTCGGGCTGAATGCTAAAACGTTATCGGTTCAGTATGGCCAGGGTCTTGAGTTCGCATTCAAAGAGAAACTCAAACGCCTCGATTTGCCGCAGCGCATCGCTCATCTTCGCGCCCCAGGTATATAAACCATGGCCGCGAATCAGGTAACCGGCGCAATCGGGATGCGCATCTAGCCAGGGCTGCACTTTAGCCGCCAGACGCGCGATGTCCTGATCGTTGTCGAAGATGGGCACCACGACCCGTGATTCATGCGTGACAACGCCACTGAACGCTTTCTGCAGTTCGTAATCTTCGAAGACCAGGTGATCTGCCTCGGTCAGACGAGAGAGAACGGTCGCGTTGACCGAATGAGTGTGCAGTACGGCCCCCACCTCCGGCTTGCAGCGGTAGAGTTGCGTGTGCAGCAAGGTTTCCGCCGAAGGTTTTTTCCCCGGCTCCAGGCTATTGCCGTCAAGATCGGTGGCCAGGACGTCGTCGATGCCCAGCTGCCCTTTG
The DNA here is from genome assembly GCF_900602065.1 of Pseudomonas viridiflava. Classification (GTDB taxonomy): domain Bacteria; phylum Pseudomonadota; class Gammaproteobacteria; order Pseudomonadales; family Pseudomonadaceae; genus Aquipseudomonas. The sequence continues at coordinate 9,207 of NZ_UWFN01000285.1, forward strand.
TGCTTGCCAGAGACGGTCAGCAATACCTCGCTGGCTGACAGCCGCGCCGAATAGTTACTGCTGGTGGCGGGAGACCAGCCGCGACCGTATAGAAAACGTCCGGCGTCGATAATTGCCTGACTCAATTGTTCGCGGCTCATGCCCGCTCCTCTTTCATTCGTGTAGCCGCCATGACGGCAGCGGCCAATGCCGCGACACTGGCGATGGTAAATGTCCAGCCGGCACCAAGGAAGTTCCAGGTGTAGCCGGAGTAAAGCGCCCCCAATGCACCGCCCGTACCGGCCAGCGCCGCGTACAGCGCTTGCCCCTGGCCTTGTTGCTGCGGGCCGAAGCTACGTTGCACGAAGTGGATGGCAGACGCGTGAAAGCTGCCGAATGTGGCGGCATGCAGCAATTGGGCAAAGAGCAGCACTGACAGATGGTCGGCAAAATTGCCCAACAGTAACCAGCGCAACGAGGCCAACAGAAAACTGACCAGTAATACCTGGCGCACCGAGAAGCGTTGCAATACCCGGCTCATGGCCATGAACATCAATACTTCAGCAACCACGCCGACCGCCCAGAGCCCCCCGATCAATCCGCGACCGTAACCTAGCTGGTCCAGGTGCAGGGTCAGGAAGGTGTTATACGGGCCGTGACTCAATTGCATCAACCCGACGCAGGCATAGAAAGCCAGTACTCCTGGCTGCCTCAGTTGCCGGAAAAAACCACCCGTTTCCGGATGAGTCGTCGACACGACGGGGTGCGCATTGGGCACCCACCAACTGCTGATGACAATCCCGAAAATGATTGCTACCAGCACATAAGGGAAATAGTCGAGGCTCAACCACTCGAATAAACGCCCCACGCCGACTACGGTAAGAATAAAACCGATGGAGCCCCACAACCGAATCTGGCTGTAGCGGGACGTCTGGCCTCGCAAATGCGCCAGGGTAATGACTTCGAATTGCGGCAGGATTGCGTGCCAGAAGAAGGCGTGCAGCGCCATGACCATCGCCAGCCAAGCATAGCTTTGCTCAACCAGAATCAAGGAAAAAGCGAGCAATCCACAGATGGCGCCCAAGCGCACGATGATCAGACGACGCCCGGTGTGATCCCCCAGCCAACCCCAGAGATTGGGCGCAATACAGCGCATCAGCATCGGGATCGCCACCAGCTCACCGATTCTCGCGCTGGAAAACCCGAGATGACTGAAATACAACGGCAGAAACGGTGCTGTGGAGCCCAGTAAAGCGAAGTAAAACACGTAAAAACTGGACAGCCGCCAATAAGGCAGCTGTCCAGCGGGGGGATGCGTCACGTCAGTTGGCCCTGGCAGCTGCAACGCCATCGGGCATTACAGCTGACCCAGCACGGGCGTTGTCACCTGCACATCGGCATTCTGACCGCGATGGCGCAGAAGATGATCCAACAGCACGATGGCCATCATTGCTTCGGCAATCGGTGTGGCGCGGATGCCTACGCAAGGGTCATGACGCCCTTTGGTGATCACATCCACCGGATTGCCGTGCACATCGATCGAGTGGCCTGGCGTAGTGATGCTGGAGGTCGGCTTGAGAGCCAGGTGCGCAACAATGGGCTGCCCCGATGAAATACCGCCGAGAATCCCGCCCGAATTGTTCGAGGTGAAACCTGCGGGGGTCAACTCGTCACGATGCTCGGTGCCACGCTGCGCAACGCTGGCGAAACCGGCGCCGATTTCCACGCCCTTGACCGCGTTGATGCTCATCAGCGCGTGAGCCAGTTCGGCGTCCAGACGGTCGAATATCGGCTCGCCCAGACCGGGCATCACACCTTCGGCAACAACGGTGATCTTCGCGCCGACCGAATCCTGGTCGCGGCGTAGCTGGTCCATGTAGGCTTCCAGCTCCGCAACCTTGTCTGGATCGGGACAGAAGAACGCGTTTTGCTCAACCGAATCCCAGGTCTTGAAAGGAATTTCAATCGGTCCCAGTTGGCTCATGTAGCCGCGGACCACGATGCCCATCTTCGCCAGATACTTTTTGGCGATAGCCCCGGCGGCAACGCGCATGGCCGTTTCCCGCGCAGAACTGCGACCGCCGCCGCGATAATCGCGAACACCGTATTTATGGTGGTAGGTGTAATCGGCATGCGCTGGACGGAACTGGTCCTGGATCGCCGAATAGTCCTTGGACTTCTGATCGGTGTTACGAATCAGCAGGCCAATCGAGGTGCCGGTGGTTTTGCCTTCGAACACGCCGGAGAGGATTTCCACCTCATCGGCTTCCTGACGCTGGGTCGTGTGCCGACTGGTGCCAGGCTTGCGCCGATCCAGATCAACTTGCAGGTCCTGCAGCGACAGCTCAAGGCCCGGCGGGCAGCCGTCAACGATGGCAACCAGCGCCGGACCATGGCTTTCGCCAGCAGTGGTGACAGTGAACAGCTTGCCGAAGGTGTTGCCGGACATGCGGACGCTCCGATAAATCAGCGAAAAAACCAGATCGATAAAAACAGACCCGCCAGTATACGCAGGCTGCTCGCGTAGTTCATCCTCGAACCTTATTCGTCTGGCCGCGTCCAATCGGCATCCCATCAGATAGTGGCCCAACGATGCTACGCGTTATCGCTTTGATTCTTCCCCTGCTCACCGGGCTTGCTCACGCGGCCACTCCGTCAGTCCTGCAGCGCCCCATCGTCCTGCAAACTCCGACAGGCGAGTTGGCAGGTACCTTGTTGCTGCCCAGATCCAACGCCCCGGTGCCGGTGGTATTGATCATTGCCGGCTCCGGCCCTACCGATCGTGATGGCAACAACCCGGACGGCGGGCGCAACGACAGCATGAAACGGCTGGCGCGCATCCTCGCCAAACACAACATCGCCAGCGTGCGCTACGACAAGCGAGGTGTCGCCGCCAGCAAGGCCGCAACACCTGACGAGCGCAATCTGAGCATTGAAGCCTACGTTGCCGACGCCGAGGCGTGGGGCCAGAAACTCAAGGCCGACCCGCGCCTGGGTCAATTGATCCTGCTGGGCCATAGCGAAGGCGCGCTGGTCGCGTCCCTGGCCGCTGAAAAAGCCGGGGCCGCTGCGGTGATATCAGTAGCAGGGACCGGGCGCCCGGTGGACGAAGTATTGCGTGAACAGTTGCAATACCGTTTGCCGCCACCTTTGTTGCAGCGCAGCAATCAATTGATTGATGAAATAAAGGCCGGCAAGACCGACAACGACGTGCCCGCCGAACTGGAAGTTGTATTCCGCCCCAGCGTTCAGCCGTATCTGATTTCACTGTTCCGGCAAAACCCTGCCGCCGCATTCGGCAAACTGCAGGTCCCCGCACTGATCGTGCAGGGTCGCCATGACATTCAGGTGGGTGTCGGTGACGCAGAGTTATTGAAGAAGGCCAAACCCGATGCCGAGCTGGCCTTGATCGAGGGCATGAATCACGTCTTGCGCATCGTGCCGAACGACATCAAACGTCAGTTGGCGTCTTACAAGAATCCGCAGCTCCCTCTGTCGAGTGAGCTTTCCACTCGAATTCTGCGCTTTATCGAAGCGGTGCCTGCGGCGTGATCAAGGAAATTTGACGTCAGGAAATCATGGAGACCCTTCAGGACTCGTAAAAACGGCCGATAGGGATTTGCTGGCGCTGTGTTTGCTGCACAGGGTCAAGGACAGGATTGCCGTAAACATGACAGAAACAACCGCGCTACCCAAAACCACTGAAGATACCGAAGTCGCTGAAGCGCAAGCTTCAGCGCCTGCGCAACTGTGGGACGACGTCAAGCCAGAACACTTTTTGATGCTGCGTCTGGCCCCGCTGCAGACCGATCGTGCTACGGGCGGCCGTCCGCTGCGCTTTGTGCAGTTTGGCCGTGCCGAACGTCACAGCAAGGAAGTGAGCCTGCTGCGCCTGAACATCCAGTTGCCCGGGCAACGGGTGCGTCGCGAGCAGAACCATCTGGACGTCTGGGTGGATCATGAAAAGCATATCGTGCGCTTCGGCCCGGATTCAGGCTTGCAGATCGAACCGTGGAACCGGGGTATCGGACGCTTTCTGATCGCTCAAGGCATCCACTGGGCACAGAAAAAATGGTCGGGTTACAAGGTCGAAACCTTCGCTCTACCCAGTAAGGACGGCCTGAACGAAGACACTCGCCTGCGTCGCGACCACTTTCTGAAGACTCAGGGCTTCGAAGTCGCCTACGCCGACGCGCAGCACATGAAAGGCAGCTTCAAGGAAGTCCAGGTGGGCAACCTGCACAGCACCTGGAATAACGACAAGATTCAGATTATCGAGATTCTCGAAGCATCACAGATGCTCGAAAACGCCGAGAAAAAAATGATCGAGCAAGAAGTGTTGATCCGTCAGCACGAGGATCGGGTCGGCAAGTACAAGCGTGAAGACAGCGGCTTGCGCTTCACCATCGCCTGCCTGGTAACGTTTGCAGTCTTCCAGGCCGGATTGTTGATCTGGATTGCAACGCACCGCTAATCTTCAAACCGAAGGCGCTCATCGCGAGCGCCTTCTGTCTTGATCAATCAGACCCGTGATTCAAACAGTGCCTGATGCTCGCGACACTGGGCAGCACTGAGCATGAACACGCCGTGGCCGCCGCGCAGGAAATCCAGCCAGGCAAATTCAACTTCCGGGTACAGCGCCTGGACGTGAACCTGGCTGTTGCCCACTTCAACGATCAATAGACCCTTCTCGGTCAGATGATTTGCCGCCTGGCTCAACATCCGCCGTACCAGATTCAGACCGTCACTGCCGCAGGCCAGGGCCAGTTCCGGCTCGTGCTGGTACTCATCCGGCATGTCTGCGAAATCTTCGGAATCAACATAAGGCGGATTGGAGACGATCAGGTCAAAGCGCTGACCTGGCAGACCGTCAAAGCCATCGCCCTGAACGGTGTAGACACGCTGATCCACCCCGTGGCGCTCGATGTTCTGGTTGGCAACTTCCAACGCTTCGAAAGACAGATCGGCCAATACCACTTCGGCTTCTGGAAACTCGTCAGCGCAAGCAATACCGATGCAACCGGATCCCGTGCACAAGTCGAGAATGCGTGCCGGCTCATCCGCCAGCCAAGGCGCGAAGTGGTTTTCAATCAGCTCGGCAATCGGTGAGCGCGGGATCAATACCCGTTCATCAACGATGAACGACATGCCGCAGAACCACGCCTCGCCCAACAAGTAAGGGGTTGGCACACGCCCGTCAATACGGCGTGCAATCAAACGCTGCAGCTCGGAGATTTCATCAAGCTCCAGACGGCAATCCAGATAGCTGTCGGCAATTTCCCAAGGCAGATGGAGTGCACCCAGAACCAACTGGCGCGCCTCGTCCCAGGCGTTATCGGTGCCATGTCCGAAAAACAGGTCTTCTTCGTGAAAGCGACTGACCGCCCAACGGATATGGTCGCGCACAGTGCGCAAGCGGGATGTGATCACTGGGGCAAGCTCCTTGGAATACGTCTTGAGATTCTAGCAGCCATGACCGTAACACACGATGCCCGAGTGCCATTACTGACCTGCCTCACGTTCGACGATGGTTTTGAATACGCAGCTTTTTAATCAAGGCATAATGCTGGCCGCCGAGAAACATCTATGCCGCTAAAGGCCAGAGAAACCGGAGCTTCTCATCGCCGCCATTCCCAGAACCGCTCAAGCGGAGGAGAATGTCGCAAAAGCCCCACACAAAGGAGCCCCAGATGTCCGATCCAAAGACCATGTTTCAACTCAGCGGCCGTGGCTATGCAGCGGCCACTTTGAGCAATGCCACGCTGATCATTATCGATGCACAAAAAGAATACCTCAGTGGTCCGCTGGCTCTGACCGGCGTGAATGAGGCGGCAGCCAATATCTACAAACTGGTCAGCGCAGCTCGCGCGGGTAAGAACCCGATTGTGCACATCCGCCACCTCGGTACTGTGGGCGGCCTGTTCGACCCTCAAGGTGAGCGCGGTGAATTCATGCCCGACCTGAAGCCACTCGAAGGTGAACAGGTGGTTGAAAAACGCCTGCCAAACGCCTTCAACGGCACCGGGCTCGACGATTTGCTGCAAAGCCTTGGTCATCTGGACCTTATTGTCTGCGGCTTCATGAGCCACTCAAGCATCAGCACCACGGTGCGTGCGGCAAAGGATTATGGCTATCGCTGCACCCTGGTAGACGATGCCTGTGCGACGCGCGACCTGCCAAGCCCGGATGGTGTCGTGAGCGCACATATCGTTCATCGCACTGAAATGGCGATCATGAACGATAACTTCGCGACGCTTGCCCTTACCAAAGACCTGATCTGAATCGCTGCACCTCTTGAATTATCTGCCCTGCCCGGCTACGAGCATGATCGCTCAATGCCGGACTGCCCCACGTCTGGCTGCCTGTCCATAGCTGTGTCGTTTGCGCGGTCATGTGACGCTGTTCACATTACCGCCTATCCATTAATACCCACCATTTGCCTCCGATTCCCTGACTGGGGGAACCCGCTGACGCTTATCCGGGTCAGACCCCGATACTCTGGAGGAAATCAGAATGAAAGTATCCGACGGTTTTGATGCCCGTCGCCTGCGTCCAAAAGGATCGGGGAGTTGGGGCGTCCGCATTGGTTCAGCCATTGCTGCCCTGTTGGCGACTTTCGGCGTGTTGCTGGCGATGGCAGGTGTTTCCAGCCTGATCGGCCACCCTCAAGCGCTGGGTGAACTCAACGCCAGCCCGCTTGGCGCAGCATTGGTTGTGTTTGCAGGGCTATTGGTCCTCTATTCAGGCGTCTGGCTATGGCGCCGGTGCCGACTGGGCCGACGCCGCAGGAATGGGCTGAACATGTCACCGCATTTGATGAAGAAGCATGACTGATATGCCGTGCATGTGATGTCGTGTGACCTATATCGGGATCACACCAGCGCTCCCACCGCGACTTGGTTAAACTAGCCTCCTTCGCGGAGGCTGACATGCAAGACGACGACTTTTCCCTGTTCAAAAACGAGTTACGCGGCGTCAAGCCCATCAAGCAAGAATATGCCGATGTAGGCAAACCGAAAACCGACCGCAAACTCCTGGCCAAATTGCGCCAGTCCGCCACTGTGCGCACCGACTCAACAAGAGTCGACGGATTGTCTGATCAGTTCGTGATCGATGTCGGACCAGAGGATGTACTCAGCTGGTCGCGCGATGGCGTTCAGGAAGGCCAGATGCGCAAGCTGAAGCTTGGCCAGATCAGCTTCGAAGGCAGCCTGGACCTGCACGGCATGACCGTTGAGGTCGCACGGGAAACCTTGTGGGAGTTTCTTGCAGAAGCGACCAAACTGGAAATCCGCTGCGTGCGCGTTACCCATGGCAAGGCAGTGCGCCTGGATGGCAAGAGGCCGATGATCAAAAGCCACGTCAACACGTGGTTGCGCCAACACGCGCAAGTGTTGGGCTTCTGCTCGTGCCAGGCTAAACATGGCGGCGCAGGTGCAGTGTACGTCATGCTCAAACGGACCATGATGGAGGGCCGCGACGAATAGTCCGTCGCAGCCCGAATCAACCCAGAGGGCGTTACGCACGCCCGCCAGGGCCGCCACCGCCTGGACCACCGCGGTCACCACCTTCGTAGTGACCGCCGCCATGCCCACCCCCGCCTCCATGCCCGCCGGGTCCGCCTGGACCCCAGAACGGCCAACAGCCTGAAACTGCAGACAGCACTGCAACCACCATTGCCACTTTCAACATTCGACCAGACATCAATTCACTCTCTCATGCGACAGGTACTTGTTACCTGCTCATTCAGACATTGCGAGGGGTGTTAAGTCTGTAGCGGGTTGGTGAGGGCCTGGTAAGGAAATAGATACATATCTATCGCTTGAAAACAGGTGCCGCTGGGTAGAGTGCCCAAGTCGATGCTCCCGCGATTGCCATATGCACCTATTTAGGTACACTAGACCTTCATGTCCGAAGACACGCCTGTTCTCGCCGTACGTTTTTTCTGCACAGACACTGGCAATGAGCAGGTTCGCGGGTGGCTAACAGATCTTCCACGTCATCACAAACGGCTGATTGGCGTTGATATCAAAGCAGTCCAGATGGGCTGGCCGGTGGGAATGTCCATCGTGAGAAAACTTGAAGCGGGCCTATGGGAGGTCAGGATCGACCTAGGGGATACCATCGCTCGAGTGCTGTTTACTGTCATGGCTCGCGAAATGGTGCTGCTTCACGGTTTCGTCAAAAAGAGCCAGAAAACGCCCTTGACCGAGTTAACGACCGCACGACAACGCAAATCGCGGCTGTAAGGAGCAAATATGAACAAGCACATAGGGTCTGACTTCGACGATTTCCTCTTAGAACAGGATCTTGCCGAAGAGGTAACCGCTGCTGCGCTTAAACGAGTTATATCCTGGCAGCTTGCCGAGACAATGAAACGTCAGAAAGTAACCAAGAAAGACCTCGCCGAACGGATGCATACCAGCAGGACAGTCGTTGACCGTGCCCTTGATGAGAGCGATTCAGGGATGACCCTGGCAACACTGGCCAGTGCGGCGCGCGCTCTGGGGCAACGAGTAGAAGTACGTTTGCTGCCCAATACCAAGTAGCCTCCAGCTTGTGGGTGGGCAATCCACAGGTCACTTACATCGGACACAAAGACAAGCTCCCGACATCAAGCGATACAACTGCCGCCTGTCCTACGTTACTATGTCGCGCAACGCAGGCACGCCCTGCATCTTTTGCCGATCTGTCTCATTGTGGCGTACGAATGTTCGTTATCGTTACGGCGCTGTTGCTGACGGCATTACTTTTTACGGAACAGCCCCTGTGACACTGGAACAGAACTACACCGCGATCCTTGGCCAACTGGGGGAAGACGTTTCCCGCGAAGGTCTGCTCGACACTCCCAAGCGCGCTGCCAAGGCGATGCAGTACCTGTGTCGCGGTTATGAACAAACTCTGGAAGAGGTCACCAACGGTGCCCTGTTCAGCTCCGATGCCAGCGAAATGGTGATGGTCAAGGACATCGAATTGTATTCGTTGTGTGAACACCACCTGCTACCGTTCATTGGCAAGGCGCACGTTGCTTACATTCCCAATGGCAAAGTACTGGGGCTGTCCAAGGTCGCTCGCATCGTCGACATGTATGCTCGCCGCCTGCAGATCCAGGAAAACCTCAGCCGTCAGATCGCCGAAGCGATCATGCAGGTGACCGGTGCGCTGGGTGTGGCGGTGGTGATCGAAGCCAAGCACATGTGCATGATGATGCGCGGCGTTGAAAAGCAGAACTCTTCAATGATCACCTCGGTCATGCTCGGTGAATTCCGCAATAACGCTTCAACCCGCGGCGAGTTCCTCAGCCTCATCAAGTGATTGACGCCCTGCCCGGCTGAACATTCGCCGGGCAGGGGCGATCACTTCACGCCTGTCTTCTGCGAGGTCTTCACGTGTTTATCAAGGCATTAAGGGTTGGTCTGGGCCAACTGGTCATCTTCATCGACTTCATCACCCGCCCGGCGAAGAAAAAACGCACGCCCGAGGCTCAGGCTGCCGTCGAGCAATCGGCAAAGAACCTCAGCCTGTATCAGTTCAATGCCTGCCCGTTCTGCGTCAAGACGCGCCGCACCCTGCATAAACTCAATGTCCCGGTTGCATTGCACGACGCCAAGAACAATGAACAGGATCGTCAGACACTGCTCAATGAAGGCGGCAAGATCAAAGTGCCCTGCCTGCGTATTGAAGAGGACGGCAAGACCACCTGGATGTACGAGTCCAAAGTGATCATCGACTATCTGAATCAGCGCTTCGCAGCCGTCTGACTCAATGCTGACTGCCCGACATCAGTTCGGGCAGCCTTCCTCACGGCACGTCGAATACGCCTTCAGCTGCTCGACCCGCACTTGAGTATGTTCGGCCAGACATTGAGACTGCTGCAGCGGCCAGATCGAGCCGGAGTCCTCAGCCTTGCCGACCTGATAAAGACAATCCGCATCACGAAAAGCGATCCATTTCTGCTGCGCGCCCTTGAGCGCCTGTTTTTTTGCCGGGCTCTGCAAATAGGCCATTTGCGCCTTGTACTGCTTGTTCAACTCAGCATCGAGCGCAGCCAGCTTTTGACCTGCACAGCGGTTCATGGCCGCCTGGTTGGCATTGCAATCTGCTGTCTGGGCAGAAGCGGAGCAGCCGATGCCCAGCGCCATAAAAGTCAAAACGGCCATCATTGAAAAGCGCATGTGGAACTCCTTTCCGAGAGTGATTGTGATGAATTGGCAAAACTGGCCCCGACCGGCGCGAAGGTTAACGGCCAGTGCCAGCCCGACCCAGCGATTTCAGCCTGCTAAAACAATCGGACATAAAAAAACCGGTCATGTTGCGTGACCGGTTTCTTCTGGTGCCACTGACGATCAATCCAGCATGCCGACATAGCCGGGCTGCGCCTTCACTCGCTCCAGCCACTGCACGATGCCTGGGTAAGGCGTCAGATCGAAGCCGCCCTGATGGGCAACATGGGTGTAGGCGTACAGCGCGATATCGGCGATGGAGAAGGTCTCCCCCACCAGAAACGGCGTGCGCTTCAGTTGCTGCTCCATCACCGCCAAGGCGCGGTAACCGGCCTTGTGCAGCGAGCGATACTCTTCAAGCCGCTCTTCAGGCAAGCCCAGATAAAACTGGATAAAGCGTGCTACGGCAATACTCGGCTCATGGCTGTATTGCTCGAAGAACTGCCATTGCAACACCTGCGTACGCAACCGCGGCTCACCCGGCAGGTACTGGCTACCATCGGCCAGGAAATTGAGAATCGCATTGGACTCCCACAGGCAAGTCCCGTCCTCGAGTTCTAGCACAGGGATCTTGCCGTTGGGGTTCTTTTCCAGAAACGCGGCGGTCTGGGTTTCACCGTTGAGAATGTCCACCGGCACCCAGTGGTATTCAACACCCAACAGGCTAAGCATCAGCTTGATCTTGTAGCAGTTGCCCGAATTGTAATCGCCGTAAACCTTATACATACCCTTCTCCTTCAATGCTTCGCCTGGTCCACGCCATTACGCGACTTGCTCTAAACGGGCCTGACGCACGACCGCTGCCAATCTTTTCAGGCCTTCGTCCAGACGGGCCGGATCAATATGACTGAAGTTCAGCCTCAGGTAGCCAAGGTTGGCATCCGGATCAGCAAAAAAAGGCTCCCCCGGCATGAACGCCACATCCTGCTTCAGCGCTTCGTCGAGCAAGCTCCGTGTGTCCATTGGCTGCTTGAGCGTAAGCCAGAAAAACAGACCACCTTGCGGACGGTTCCAGTCAGCTATATCGGCAAAATGTCGTTTCAGTGCAGCCTCAAATGCATCCCGACGCTGACGGTAGAAGCTCTGCAACTCAGACAAGTGCTCACGGTAGTGCTCGGTGCCAATCCATTGCAGCGCCTGCCACTGGCCCAACCGGTTAGTGTGCAAATCCGCCGACTGCTTCAAACGCAGTAGATGCGGGAACAGATCCGGGCTAGCGATCAAGTAACCGACCCTCAGACCCGGCAGCAGCGTTTTCGACACGGTGCCGGTGTAGATCCAACTGGCCTTTTGCAAACGGCTGGCGATAGGTCTGGCACTGCCCCCATCAAAAGTGAGGTCACGATAGGGTTCGTCTTCGATCAGGGTCACGCCAAACTCATCGAGCAAGGCCGCGACCGCCTCACGACTGGCTTCGCTGTAACGCACTGCGGACGGGTTCTGGAAGGTCGGAATCAAGTAAGCGAACGCAGGGTTGTGCTGCTCCAGTTGCTGTCGCAAGGCAGGTAAATCAGGGCCGTCGGCCTGTAGCGGGACGGTCAGGCAGTCAGCACCAAACAACTGGAATATTTGCAGCGCCGCGAGATAAGTCGGCGCCTCAAGCACGATCTGCGTGCCTTTATCGATGTACAGCTTGGCGGCCAGATCCAGTGTCTGCTGCGAACCGCTAACAATCAGCACCTGGCTGGCATCGCACTGCAGACCAATCGCCCGCGCCTCAGCAGCCAAGGCCTCGCGCAATCCGGGCTCGCCCTCACTCATGCCGTATTGGCCGAGCGCAACAGGCATGTCCGCCCACTCCACCCGAGGCAGCATCGCTTCGGCAGGCAGGCCACCCGCGAAGGACATCACTTCCGGACGCTGCGCTGCGGCGAGGATTTCACGAATCAGAGAACTTTTAAGCCGGGACACGCGTTCGGAGAAAGCCATTGAGATCACCGCTAGCCGAAGTAATTGGAAATAAGTCAAACTGGTTGACCGAAATTACGACGCCGGACCTAGATACGTCAATATGCTTGACCTTAAAAATTCTGCATCTCAGCAAGTCGCCATGGAAGCTTTCTTCTTCGGCTACCAGGCATTCACGGCCAAAGCCGACGAAATGCTTGCCCGACGAGGCTTCAGCCGCGTGCATCAGCGCATCGTCTTTTTCATTGCCCGCTACCCCGGCTTGAGCGTGAAAGAGCTGCTCAGTGTGCTTGGCGTGAGCAAGCAAGCGCTGAATGCACCGCTGCGCCAACTGATCGCTATGGAACTGGTACACAGCACCGCCCCGGACAGCGACAAGCGCAAGCGTTTACTCGGCCTGACCGACGAAGGCGTGAAGTTCGAACAGGCATTGCGCCGCGAACAGGTGAAGCTGTTGCAGCGCGTGTTTGCCGAGGCGGGTCGCGAGGCGGTCGACGGTTGGCTGCAAGTCAACGAGGCGCTGGGCAAGACGTTGCAGAGCGGCGCACGGCCTGTTTCTCGTGAGGATGATTGAAAATCCAGCACCGGACCTGTAGGCCTCGTTTTTAGCCGAAAGAGGCCGGTCCATTCGCAGATAATCCTTCGCCAGAAGTATTGCCCTCCCGGCTAAAGCCGGTCCTGCGGGTTCTCTGTTGCTGAGCTGAACGATCGCCCTGAGTACATCGTAACTGTACTCACGTTTACGAATGCCGCTGTATCGCAACACTCTGATAGCACTACGTTTACGCTTGCTGCCTGCCGTTGCACACGCTCAAGGATGGATCGATGAACGCTTCAAACCCCACTCGTCTGCGCCCTCTCGCCGATACGTCGCCCGCCGCCATCGTCGCAGGCTTCATTGCCATGATGACGGGCTGCACCAGTTCGCTGGTGCTGATGTTCCAGGCTGGCCAGGCCGCGGGGCTCACCAGTGGGCAAATTTCTTCGTGGATCTGGGCATTGTTCATGGGCATGGCCGTGTGCAGCATCGGCCTGTCCTTACGCTACAGAACACCCATCACCGTGGCATGGTCGACCCCCGGCGCAGCGCTGCTGATTACCAGCCTGGGCGGCGTGGCGTATCCCGAAGCGATCGGCGCCTTCATTACCTGCGCAGTTTTGGTGATCATCTGCGGCGTGACCGGCAGCTTTGACCGGTTGGTAAAAAAGCTTCCGGCATCCCTTGCAGCGGCTTTACTGGCAGGCATCCTGTTCAAGATTGGCAGTGAAATCTTCGTCGCCGCCCAACACCGCACCGCGCTGGTACTGGGCATGTTCTTTACCTATTTGCTGATCAAGCGGGTCTCCCCACGCTACGCAGTGCTGGCCGCTCTGCTGGTGGGTACGGCACTGTCCGGATGGCTCGGCTTACTGGATTTCAGCGGGTTCAAACTTGAAGTGGCGATGCCCGTCTGGACCACGCCAGAGTTTTCCCTGGCGGCGACCGTCAGCATTGGTATTCCGCTGTTTGTGGTCGCCATGACTTCACAGAATATGCCGGGCGTCGCAGTGTTACGCGCGGATGGTTATCACGTGCCGGCCTCGCCGCTGATTTCAGCAACCGGCATCGCCTCACTGGTCCTGGCACCGTTCGGCTCCCACGGGATAAACCTCGCCGCTATAAGTGCAGCTATTTGTACCGGAGCCCATGCTCATGAAGATCGTGACAAGCGTTACACGGCTGCAGTCTGGTGCGGAGTGTTCTACGCCATTGCAGGGATCTATGGCGCAGCGTTAGCCGCGCTGTTTGCCTCGTTTCCCAAGGAGCTGGTGTTGTCGATTGCCGCCCTTGCGCTGTTCGGCTCGATCATCAATGGCCTGACAGTCGCCATGAACGAACCCAAAGAGCGCGAAGCGGCACTGATCACCTTCATGGTGACCGCCTCGGGACTGACCCTGCTCTCCATTGGCTCTGCGTTCTGGGGGATTGTGGCGGGGGTTCTGACGTTGGTGATCCTGAATGGGCGTTCACGCCGGTAGAGGCAGGTAGAAGCCGGTCGCTTCGAATACATGCGACCTGTAGGAGCTGCCGAAGGCTGCGATGGCGCTGCATCAGCGCTAAGTGCTTCGCAGCCTTCGGCAGCTCCTACAGGCCCGCAAAAACTCAGTCACCCTACAACCTGAAATGCCCAACCATCCCTTTCAGTTCGGTTCCCAGCGAGGCCAGCTCGACACTCGACGTCGCATTGCCTTGCATGGCCAAGGCAGACTGATCAGCGCTCGCGCGAATGCTGGTGACGCTGCGGTTGATCTCTTCAGCCACTGAAGTCTGCTCTTGTGCCGCGGCTGCGATTTGCTGGTTCATTTGCTGAATCATCGACACTGCCGACGCAATGCTGCCCAGTGCACTTTCGGTTTGCAGCACATCGCTGACCGCAAGTTTGACCAGCTCACCGCTGCTCTGGATCTGTGCCACAGAAGTGGACGCACCACTGAGAAGGCTGCTGACTAGGCGTTCGATTTCTTCAGTGGACTGCTGAGTACGCTTGGCCAGCGCCCGCACTTCATCGGCAACGACTGCAAAACCCCTTCCCTGCTCACCCGCGCGCGCAGCTTCAATGGCGGCGTTGAGCGCTAAAAGATTGGTCTGCTCGGCTACGCTTTTGATCACCCCCAACACAGTGCCGATGTTCTGGATTTCGGCGCTCAGCTTTTCGATACTGCTGCTCGCTGATGCCGCCGAACTAGCCAGTTGCTCGATACGCTGCAGGCTCTGGCGTACCACGGTCTGACCGCTGTTAACTTTATCGTCGGCGCTCTGTGCAGCAAACGCCGCTTCCTCGGCGTTGCGAGCGACATCATGCACCGTTGCCGTCATCTGGTTCATGGCGGTCGCAACCTGGTCGGTTTCCTCCTGCTGACTACTGACTTCGCGATGGGTCTGCTCGGTCACGGCCGAAAGAGCGTTCGCCGAACCGGCCAGTTGATCGATGCCTGCTTGCAGCCCCCGGACAATGCCGCTCAACCCGGCGCCCATCTGCTGCATGGCGAGCATCAATTGGCCGATTTCATCCCGACGTTGTACATCAACGCTACCGCTCAGATCACCCGCAGCAATGCGCTGCGCAATGGCAATCACACTGCGCAACGGCCGAACAATCAGGCGGGTGATCAACAGCGACGCAATGACTCCCACCAACAAAGCTACTACCGAGGAACCAATAATCTGCAGGGTGTTGATGCCAAGCTGAGTCTGCATGAACTCATCTTCGGCAGCGTAGGCCTGTTTGACCTGCTCGACGACCTGCCTTGCATTGGCTGCCAACTGCAGCGAGACCTGCGCCTCGCTGGCAAGCAGACCGGTGTACTCGTTGAGCTTTTCAGTGAAGTTGACGATATGCGTGCTGACCTCGCCCAGCACCGTCAGGTACCCCTCATCCTTGACCACCCCTTTGAGTTCTTCAGCCAACGCCTTGGCCTCATCGGCCTGTTCGATCCGGCCGGTTTTAATCTCGTCACCCGAGCCTGTCTTGCGACTTTTGTCGAGGCGCACGCGAGCCTCGTCCATGGCCTGCATCATCAATCTGGAGACCTGACTGACCTGATTGGCCTGCTCAATGAACTCCGAGCCCTGCTCGCCCTTCGAGTCCTTGAGTCCATAGGCGCCGTCATCTGCCAGCCCGGCCTGCAAGACGTCCAGATTGTTGGCAACACTTGAGACTGACCAACTGGCCATTTCCAGAGCAATATCCTTGCTCTGGCTAATATCGACGAATTGATCGAAGGACTTGCGATAAGCAACCAGCGTCTGCTGGACCTCGGTCATGCGCGACTCGCTGGCGGGGGACTGGCTTTTCAGTTGTTCAGCCAGTGCATTCAACTCATCGACGCCAGTGTGCAGTTGCTCAACCAACTTAGGGTCGCTACGCAGAGCGTATTCCTGCTCAAGCAATCGAACCCTGAGCAGCCCGCTGTTCAGGGATGACATCTGCTTCAACCCATCGAAGTGCACGCTGATACTTTTAAGCGACCAGACACCAATGGCCGCCACCAACGCAGTCAGGAGCAAAACCAGCGTAAAACCAACGCCCAGTTTTTTTGCCATGCCGAGGTTGGCTACGCGAGCTTGCACGGCCGAAATCATAGCGCTCATCTCCGTTCGATCACTCAAGGCGTGAAGGCCACTGAATCAGGACCTTTCATCACGCCATTCAATAATCGTGCAGATTCGCAACGGCCGAGGAGATGTACAAGAGATTGACGCCGAGATAATGGCTAATAGCTATACCGGAGTCGTTTTCAGGATGGATTCGGCATACTTCGCTGACCACATCCAGTCCACGACACTGAAATTTTCAGCTAAACCCGCTCGCCCCGACTGCTCGAACGCCTGATAAAAGCCCAATTTGAAGCAATGACCAAAGTTCGAGCGCTGAACATGTGCAAGGCAATGTTCAGCGAGTGGCAGCACCTACGCGCAACGTACCGGCATCTGCGTCAAGAATGGCCTCTACGCCCAGTGGCACTGCGTAATTGACGGCGTCATGACCGATAGACAGGCCACCCAACACAGGAATGCCCAGATCGCCAAGTCGTTCCATCAATACACTTGAGTGGGTGATCGAACCTGTAGAGCCCTTTGGCTCACTGAACTGACCTGCAGCGACCCCCGCCAGGCCCTCTAAAGCGCCGCTGTTAAGCAGATGGGTAAGCAGACGGTCGACGCGGTAGGCGGCTTCGCTCACATCTTCGATCAACAGAATGGCGCCGTTCAGATCCGGCATGTAATCAGTGCCCACGCTGCTGCTCAGGATGCTCAGATTGCCGCCCAGCAATACGCCGCGGGCGCTGCCCCGCGTGCGCACATCAAAAGTGGCTTCGGCTGGACTGGCTGTCACCAAAACCGGTTCGGTGCTCATGGTCGCGTGCCGCAGGCCACTGACGAATACGCCTCCCCGTTCCAACTGGCTGGCCACCGGACCGTGGAGGGTTGCCAGTCGGGCGTGCTCCCAGAGCGCAGCGTGAAAAGCCGTGATGTCGGAAAACCCGATCACCAACTTTGGATCACGCCTTACAGCATCGAAGTCCAGGTGTTGAACGATACGTTGTGCGCCATAGCCACCACGATTACAGAATATTGCGCGAATTTCCGGATCAGCCAGCGCAGCATTGAAGTCAGCAAGCCGATGTTCATCTGTGCCGGCATAGAAGGAATGAGTGTCCAGTGCGTGAGGGTAGATTCTAGGTTTGAGACCCCAGCCCTTAAGAACCTCGGCCGCACTTTCGACCTTCGCAGCCGCGACCGGGCCAGCCGGTGAAACCAGGGCGACTGCATCTCCAGGGCGCAGGACGTTCGGGTAGAGGGTAGGCATACAGATGGAAGACATTACGGCAACTCAAGTTTCAGGCAATGCGACCAATGTAGATCAGTCTCGGCTATTGATCTACCTGCATAACTATTTACCCTGGAATATCGAGCGTCTTGTCATCCCTCTGCACACCGGCAGCGGTGAGCCTACCCCTTAAGCTTTATTCAGCAATTCCTGATCAAGCAGCGGCCCCCCCTCTGAGGTGGAAGCCTGTATCGCCAACTATCGCTTTATAACCTTAGTGCAGACTTCTGTGCCTCGCCCACCGGGCCCTTTCCCCTCTTTTGAAGTACGCATGTAATCCGGCAGGTAATAAGACTTGTGTAACGTTGTAATATAATTTCCGCCTGAATCCTGATCATGGCTAATCAATGCCAAGCCGACGCCACGATCCGTGGGTGCCTGTTTGCTGTCGTTGGCAAAATACATCGCCAGGGTATGCCCCTGTGCTGCGGCATACCCAGAGAACGTTGAGGCATCCCCATTGATATCAACGTCCAGCTTGAATTGATAAGCACCAAAGCCCTGCTGAAAATGACTGGCCTGCTCGTCCAGTTTTAACGTCAAGGCGCCTTTGAAAGCGCCGTCATGGCTATCGAACCCTGTGCAGGTATAGTCACCGGAGATATGCAGAGGATCCGCAGGATTAGCGACTGCCTGAGTAGCGAACGAAACCGCCATGACCAGCGCGGCAAGAGAGCTTATTGTCTTCTTCATGTATGACTCCATTAAATAGTGTGCCCCCCACTCGGGGAGCGGCACTTTTCCATAAATGAAGAGGTCACAACACCCTGCAATACCACGCAAATCTTACTGCACATTTCCAAACAGCGATTTAGTCATACTTGCATACACACCCGTAAAAACTTACACATTAATCACACTGGAATTACCTTCCGTGCTTGAAAAAACGGAGCCTTTTATATACGGCGCCTCATCATCGAACTGGATCGAATCGTATTCGCAAACTGATCTTCACTTGCCGGGCACCGACTCAGAGACTTCAATAAACGTTTAACCTTCACAAGGAGCTGCCATGAGCCCCCAGACCAACCGCCAATTCCTGCTCGCTAAACGCCCGGTCGGTGAAGCAAGCCGCGAAGACTTCACCTATCAGGAAGTACCGGTCGGTGAACTGAACAGTGGGCAGATTCTGGTCCGAAATCACTATCTGTCGCTGGACCCGGCAATGCGCGGCTGGATGAACGAGGGCAAATCGTACATTGCTCCAGTCGGCCTCGGTGACGTAATGCGGGCGCTGGGCGTCGGCGAAGTTATTGCCTCGCAAAATGATCAGTTCGCCGTGGGTGATTTTGTCCAGGGTGCGCTGGGTGTTCAGGATTACTTTCTGGGTGAGCCCAAAGGCTTTTATAAGGTAGACCCGAACCTCGCCCCGCTGCCCCGTTATCTGTCCGCCCTGGGCATGACCGGCATGACCGCCTATTTCGCCCTGCTGGATGTCGGCGCGCCGCAAAGTGGCGACACTGTAGTCATTTCCGGTGCGGCGGGCGCAGTAGGTAGCGTGGCCGGGCAAATCGCCAAATTGAAAGGCTGTCGCGTCATCGGCATCGCTGGCGGCAAGCAGAAATGTGAGTCGCTGATCAATGAGCTGGGATTCGATGGCGTTATCGATTACAAGAGCGAAGATGTGCTGGCAGGGTTGAAGCGTGAATGCCCCAATGGCGTGAACGTTTACTTCGACAACGTGGGTGGCGACATTCTTGATGCGGTGCTCAGCCGCCTGGCACCCAAGGCGCGAGTCGTGATCTGTGGCGCAATCAGCCAGTACAACAACACATCGCCGGTCAAGGGACCCAGCAATTACCTGTCGCTACTGGTCAACAGGGCCCGCATGGAGGGCTTCGTGGTCATGGATTACGCGAGCAAGTTCGCCGCTGCAGGCCAGGAGATGGCCGGATGGATGGCCCAGGGCAAACTCAAGAGTCGTGAAGACATCGTTGACGGACTGGAAACCTTTCCCGAAACATTGCAGAAGTTGTTCAAGGGCGAGAACTTCGGGAAGTTGGTGCTGAAGGTCTAGTCTTGGAGTGAGCAACTCGTTGCCATAACTCAATCTGTAGGAGCTGCCGGAGGCTGCGAAACCATTCTCCCTGACTCACCGCATCGCAGCCTTCGGCAGCTCCTACAGATCTGCGTGATGGCGCAAGTCCCTACTGCGCTTGCAACACCTCATCCGCTTTACCACCCGCATCCTGAATCACCAAGTGAATGAAATGCAGTTTGGTGATCACCGCGGGTGGCAAAACGAAAGGGTAAAAGTCCGGCTGCCCCATGCTGCGTGACAGTTCGTTGAGCATGCCCGCCAACTCGATCCAGGCGTTGACGAACGACAGGAAGGCCGGCCCACCGGGGTGCTGGGGGTCGTAGAGTGTCTCCAGCGGAAACGGCTGATAATCCAGATCCATGTCACGGGCGCTCATGCCAAAACCCAGCGCCGTATCGACCGCATCCATCATGTGCAGGTAATGCGCCCAGGTTTCAGCCCAGTCCTCCCAAGGATGCATAGTGGCATAAGCGCTGACAAAATTTTGCTGCCAGTCAGCAGGCGCACCGTTTTGATAGTGATGATCCAGCGCCTCGGCATAGCTGGCGCGCTCATCGCCGAACAGGTTGCGAAACCCGTCCTGCCACCAGGTATTGGCAACCAGACGGTCCCAATAATAATGGCCCACTTCATGACGAAAATGTCCGAGCAACGTTCGGTAAGGCTCGTGCATCTGCACGCGAATTTTTTCGCGATGCGCGTCGTCAGCCTCCTTTATGTCCAGAGTGATCAGCCCATTGGCGTGGCCCGTGGTGGGTGCATTGCCTTCCAGGTCGACGCCTAAAAATTCAAACGCCAGCCCACGCTCTTCATCCTGGGTTTTGGGGACGACTTTCAGCCCGAGAGAGATCAACTGCGCAACCAGTCGGCGCTTGGCCGTTTCTACTTTGCACCAACGCTCACCGTTTTCCGGGATCGACAAGTCTGGAATGGTTCGGTTGAGGCTACAGGCGATACAAAATTCGCCGCTGTCATAGGCTGGAAACAGCCAGTTGCAGGCAGCAGGAGTATCAAGGTTGGCGCAACGCCGATACAACCCGGCTCCGGGTTCGTCACTCAACCGCCAGGTATCTTGATCGGGACCGGGCTCAAGGGCCGCAATTCGCCCCTGCTCCGGCAGATAACCCAGCGCCGCCGAGCAGGCCAGGCACCGGGTATTGGGAAAGAATACTGACTGGCCGCACCGGCATTGCCAGACCTTACTGTTACGTCGGGTTTCGCCGACAAAGGGTGCAGCAATGCGCGAACTGAGTTGCTCGAAAAACCGGTACATGGCGATCTCCTGGTGGGCCAGCAAGCACTAGATCACCGCCGGTGGTGGTCGTTCCGTGGAGTTGATGCGTGACGTGGATCGTTGCTGAAACATCGGTCGCCTGGGCGATGACGCCCCGTGGGGGCGTCCACAGATAAAGGGACTGCGCAAACGTCGTGGGAGCGAATTCATTCGCGAAGGGGCCGATACATACGCAGCCTGTGTCTCGTCTGAAATACCGCCTTCCCGAATAAATTCGGCCCCGCAGGATTTGCATCGCACATCAGTCTGCAGGCAAACACGGGCATCCCACAAAAAGCCCTTACGCCGCAATGCAAGCGCATGGCCGTTCAATCCACCGCGATACCATGTTTAGCCAAAAATCCGACAAACGCCTCTTCATCCAGCACCTTCAAACCCAGCTCATTGGCCTTGGTCAGCTTCGATCCTGCACCCGGACCAGCAACCACGGTATGGGTTTTGGCGGAGACCGAACCGGACACCTTGGCGCCCAGGCTTTCGAGCTTTTCCTTGGCGACATCGCGGCTCATCAGTTCCAGAGAACCGGTCAGGACCCAGGTCTGACCGGTCAAGGGCAAGCCTTCGACGACTTTTTTCTCGCTCTGCCAATGCATGCCGAAGTCCTTCAACTGGGCTTCGATGGCCATGCCGCGCTCGGCGTTCTCCGGTTTATCGAAGAACTCCCGGACCGCCTTGGCCTGTTTCTCCGGCAAGGCCTGGCGCATGTCCAGCCAGTCAGCGTTGATGATGCCTTCCAGCGAGCCAAACTTGTCGGCCAGCTTCTGCGCGGCGCCGGGGCCCACCGAAGGGATGTTCAGTTTGTCGATCATGCCGCCCAGCGTCGCGCTGGCAGCGAATTCAGCGCCCAGTTCGCCCTCATCCTGCAATTGCAGGCCACGCTCGCCCAAGAGCGCGTCAATGACGTTCTGGTTATGCTCGTCTTCGAAAAAGCTGTGAATTTCGTGAGCCACTTCCAGGCCCACATCCGGCAGATAGGTCAGCACCTCAGGCAAGGCCTGTTTGACTCGCTCAAGAGAGGCCAGTGAGCGGGCCAGCACCTTGGCCGTCTCCTCGCCCACATCGGGGATACCCAGCGCGTAGATGAAACGCGCCAGTGTCGGTTGCTTGCTGTCTTCAATCGCCTTGAGCAGTTTTTTGCTGGATATTTCTGCAAAGCCCTCCAGATCGACGATCTGATCGAACGTCAGTGCGTACAGATCGGCTGGCGAACCGATCAGTTTTTCGTCCACCAATTGCTCGATAGTTTTATCGCCCAGACCTTCGATATCCATCGCCCGACGAGAGACGTAATGGATGATCGCCTGCTTGAGTTGCGCACCGCAGGCCAGACGACCAACGCAGCGATACACCGCGCCTTCGCTGACCGTCTCTTTGCCCTTGCTGCGTTTGATCAGTTGCGTGCGTTCGACATGAGAACCGCACACCGGGCAGGTTTGCGGGATTTCCACCGCACGGGCGTCTTCGGGTCGACGCTCCAGCACCACCTGAACGACCTGCGGGATCACATCCCCTGCGCGACGAATAATCACGGTATCGCCAATCATCAAGCCCAGGCGCGCCACTTCGTCCATGTTGTGCAGCGTGGCGTTGGCGACTGTCACACCGGCCACCTTGACGGGTTTCAAGCGTGCCACCGGCGTAACAGCGCCCGTGCGGCCTACTTGAAACTCGACGTCGAGCAACTCCGTCAGCTCTTCCATCGCCGGGAATTTATGAGCGATGGCCCAACGCGGTTCCCGGGCACGGAAACCCAATTCGCGCTGTGAAGCCAGATCGTTGACCTTGAACACCACACCGTCGATTTCGTAACTGAGGCCCAGACGCCGCTCGCCGATGTCGTGGTAATACGCCAGGCATTCGTCGATGCCGTTCGCCAGTTTCAGTTCACGGCTGACCGGCATGCCCCATTCCTTGAGCTGGTTCAGGTTGCCGATATGAGTGTCGGAAATTTCCGCAGACACTTGGCCCAGACCATACGCACAGAATTCCAGCGGACGATTGGCCGTAATCTTCGAGTCCAGCTGGCGCAGGCTACCTGCCGCTGCGTTCCGAGGGTTGGCGAAGGTCTTGCCGCCGATTTCCGCCTGAGTCGCATTGAGCCGCTCGAAGCCCGCCTTGGACATGAACACCTCCCCACGTACTTCCAGCACGTCAGGCCAGCCCGTACCGTGCAGCTTCAGCGGGATGTTGCGCACGGTGCGCACATTGATGCTGATGTCTTCGCCGGTAGTACCGTCACCACGTGTCGCACCACGCACCAGCGCACCGTCGCGATACAGCAAGCTGACCGCCAGACCGTCGAGCTTCGGCTCGCAGCTGTACTGCACGTTCGCGCCGTTACCGAAAAGATCGCCCACAGGCAGATCCAGCCCTTCCGTTACGCGGCGGTCAAACTCCCGCATGTCGACTTCTTCGAAGGCGTTACCCAGGCTGAGCATCGGCACTTCGTGGCGCACCTGTGTAAACGCCGACAGCGCCGCGCTGCCCACCCGCTGGGTAGGCGAATCCGGCGTCACCAGATGCGGATTTTCTGCCTCAAGGGCTTTGAGTTCATGGAACAGCCGGTCGTACTCGGCATCCGGAATGCTGGGCTCGTCGAGAACGTGATAGCGGTAGTTGTGCTGATCCAGTTCGGCGCGCAATTCAAGGATTCGGGTTTCGGCGGCTTTCATGCGGTGTTCTCTTCAAAAGCAAAAGAGCAGCCTAGGCTGCTCAGATGTTGGTACGGTCTATCAGGGCATAACCCGTGGGAGCGAATTCATTCGCGAATGCAATAGATCAGTCAACGATGATGTTGAATCTACCGACCTCTCGCGAATGAACTCGCTCCCACAGGATGTTTACCCAAGCATAAATCAACGACGCTGAGTCAATGCGCGGCGTTCGAACTCGACGATCCGCTGACGATAATGCTCAATGGTCTGCGCGGTCATGACGCTGCGCTGGTCATCCTTGAGTTCGCCATTGAGCTCATGAGCCAGCTTGCGAGCAGCGGCAACCATGACGTCAAAAGCCTGTTTCGGATGACGCGGACCTGGCAAGCCGAGGAAGAAACTCACGGCACGGGTGCTGAAGTGGTCGATGTCGTCCAGATCAAACACGCCGGGCTTGACTGCGTTGGCCATGGAAAACAGGACTTCGCCGTTACCTGCCATGCTTTCGTGGCGATGGAAAATGTCCATCTCACCAAAGCGCAGACCGCTTTCCAGAATGTTCTGCAGCAACGCAGGACCTTTGAAGCCACTTTCATCGCGACAAATAACACTGATCACCAGCACTTCTTCGACCGGCGCCAAGTCCTTGTCTTCAGTGATGCGCTGTGCAGGCTTGTCGTCCTGGAAATCATCGTCACGGCCGGTGAACAGGCTCGGACCGTCCATGTCCAGGTTGAGATCGCCTTGCTGCGGCTCATCCTTGCGTTTGTTACTGCGTTTGCCTTGCCGCGGTGTTGCGCTCATCGACGGCAGATCTTCCTCGTCGAGTTGCGGCTCTTTGTGCGTATCCAGTACACGCGGCGGTCCCAGCAACTCGGCGGACGAGCTTTCGTCGTCGTCCGGCAGGTTCGAGAAGCTGCGGTCCAGCCTGAATTTCAATTTCCCCTTGCCGCCGCGCATACGGCGCCAGCCGTCAAAAAGAATACCGGCAATGACAATTATGCCGATGACGATCAGCCACTCGCGCAGACCGATTTCCATGTAATCCAGTGCCTCTAGTGAAGAATGCTGAAAATAAGGGCCTAAACCCCTTTAAAACGTGGTGCCAAGTCTATGTTCTGACTAGCAATTTGCCCACGCAAAAAGAAAAAGTGGACATTAAACTAGCACGACCAAAGGTAACTTTACACCGTCTGTTACATCTGGTTCGCGCGCAAAGCGATATCTACCGCACAGAGTTGTTCATTGAGAGCCATTAACTGGCCATTTCTGCCCCGTCAAACCCACGATGGTCAAGCATCGACCAGCGCCATTGCCTCTTCGACATCTACCGCCACCAACCGCGAACAACCCGGCTCATGCATCGTCACACCCATCAGTTGATCAGCCATTTCCATGGCGATCTTGTTGTGCGTGATGTAGATGAACTGCACGGTCTGCGACATCTCCTTGACCAATCGCGCATAGCGTCCAACGTTGGCATCGTCCAGCGGCGCGTCCACCTCATCGAGCATGCAGAACGGTGCCGGATTGAGTTTGAAAATCGCGAAAACCAGCGCCAAAGCGGTCAACGCTTTCTCGCCACCGGACAGCAAATGGATCGTGCTGTTTTTCTTGCCCGGCGGGCGCGCCATGATTGTTACCCCTGTATCGAGTAAATCTTCGCCCGTCAGTTCCAAATAAGCTGAGCCACCACCGAAAACTTTTGGAAAAAGTGCCTGAATTCCGCTATTTATCTGATCGAAGGTCTCTTTGAAGCGATTTCGAGTTTCCTTGTCGATCTTGCGAATAACGTTTTCGAGGGTGTCCAGGGCCTCGACCAGATCCGCGTTCTGCGCATCCAGATAACGTTTGCGCTCTGACTGCTGCTGGTACTCATCAATGGCCGCAAGGTTGATCGCGCCCAGGCGCTGAATACGTCCGGCGATGCGCTCCAGTTCGTCTTCGGCGTCTTTTTCGTTGGCCTCGGCGGTCAGCGTCGCCAACACGCCATGCAAGTCATAACCGTCTTCCAGCAACTGATCCTGCAAGGTGGTGCGGCGCACCGTGAGGGACTGCCACTCCATCCGCTGCTGTTCCAGCTGACCACGCAGCAGCTGCGATTGCTGCTCGGCCTGGGTGCGGCGCTTCTCGGCGTCGCGCAATTCGCGATCGGCATCTTCCAGCGCATTCTTGGCTGTACGCATTTCATCGTCCACCGCCATGCGCCGCTCAAGTAATTCTTCAAGTTTCAGGCGCAGCTCTTCCAGCGGGGCTTCGCCCTCCTCCAGATTCAAATCGAGCTGCTCGCGCTTTTCGGTCAGACGCTCGGACTGCATCTCCAGACGCTCAAGCGCCTGCCGAGTCGAATCGTGCTGCGCCCTCAGCGAGCCGAGGCGCACAGCCAGTTGATGCGCGTGGTCCTTGTGTTGACGGGCTTCCTGACGCACGCGGTCAAGGTGCTCGCGCAGGCTGTCACGTTGAGCCTGAAGCAGTTCACGCTGCTCGGTGTCCAGCGCCATGGTGTCCAGCGCATCCTGCAATTGCAGGCGGGATTCGCCAAGATGCTCGTGCTCCATGGCGCGCTGCTCGCCCAGTTCGGCGAGTTCTTCATCAAGTCGGGTACGACGCAAGGTGAGCTGTTCGACCTTGACTTTGGCGGCCGACAGTTGCGCACGAAGTTCGCTTTGCTGACGGGTTTCATCCTGCACCCGGCGGCGCAACTCTTCCCGGGCCTCTTCCTGTTTCGATTGCTGTTCGCGCAGGGTCAACAACTGCTCTTCAAGCGTGGCCAGTGTGGCTTCGCGCTCATCACGCTCCAGCTCCAGCCGCTGCAACTCCTGACCACGCGCCAGCACACCGCTTTGCGCTTCACTGGCGCGGCGCACCCGCAAGAAGTGCCGACCAACCCAATAACCATCGCGACTGATCAAGCTCTGTCCTGCAGCCAACTGCCCGCGCTGGGCCAACGCTTCGTCGAGGCTCTCCACGGGGCGAACCAGTCCGAGCCAACTCGTCAGATCCATGTCGCTGTCGACTTTATCCAGCAGACTGCCGGGGATCCGCGTGCCCTCGGTGCTGGCGCTGACCAGACGCAGATCGCCCTGTTGAAAACCGGCCAGATCCAGGCCGCTGAGATCATCCACCAGCACCGCTTGCAGATCGGCGCCCAACACGGCTTCCACCGCCAACTCCCAGCCCGGCTCAACCCGCAAGCCTTCAGCCAGACGGGGACGCTCCGCCAGATCATGATCGCGCAGCCATTCGGCCGTGCCGGTGTCGGGGTCAAGCGCGGCCTGCTGCAAGGCTTCGAGGGAGGCCAGACGACCGTTTAGCCGTTGCAATTCGCCCTGAGCCTGTTGCTGTGCCTGATTGGCCTGCTGCAGCTCGTTGCGCAGGTGCTCCAGGCGCTCGACCGCTTGCTCCTCGCCAAGATGCAGCTCTTCGAGAGACATTTCCCGGGTGGCAAGGTCTTCGTCCAGCTGCAGAATCGCCGCGTCTTCCGGGTCCGCCTTGAGCAATTGCAATTCTTCGCCCAGACGTCGCTGGCGTTCAGCCAGGCGCTCAAGGCTTTGTTCCAGTTGCTGGATGCGCGACTGCTGAACTTCTGCCTGACGCCGCGGCTCGGCGGATCGCAGGTTGAAGCTGTCCCACTTCTCCTGCCAGCCATGCATCGCGCTTTCAGCATCTTCCAGCGACGCGGCGGATTCCTCGGCGGCGGCGCTGGTCATTTCCTGCTCGGGCTCAAGCATTTCCAACTCTTCGCCCAAAGTCGCCAGCAGCGTGCGGTCGTGACCCAGATGCGATTCGGTTTCCTGGCGGGCGCGCTCGGCTTCACGCAAGTCATCCTGCAATTGCCGCAGCCGTTGCTGACCGTGCTGGATACTTTGCTCGACGCGGGCAATATCACCACCCACCGAATAGAAACGCCCCTGAACCAGATTGAAGCGTTCGGACAGATCGTGATGACCGTCACGCAAACGCTCGATGCTGGCATCGGCATTGCGCTGTTCGGCGACCAGGGCCTCGAAACCGACCTCCTGATTGCCAATCACCGCCTCGCGCTGACTCACCTGCTCGTTCAGCGCCTGCCAGCGCAACGCCGACAACTGCGCCTTGAGCTGGCGCTCTTCGGCTTTGTATTCCTGATACTTCTCGGCAGCCTGAGCCTGACGATGCAAACGCTCAAGCTGGCGCTCCAGCTCTTCACGAAGGTCGGTCAGGCGCGCGAGGTTTTCGTGGGTTCGGCGGATACGGTTTTCAGTCTCGCGACGGCGCTCCTTGTACTTGGAGATACCCGCCGCCTCCTCGATGAAGTTACGCAAGTCTTCAGGCTTGGCTTCGATCAGCTTCGAGATCATCCCCTGCTCGATGATCGAATAGCTGCGCGGGCCCAGACCGGTGCCGAGGAAAATATCGGTGATGTCTCGCCGACGGCATTTGGTGCCGTTCAGGTAATAGGTGTTCTGGCTGTCGCGGGTGACCTTGCGGCGAATGGAAATCTCCGCATAGGCCGCGTACTCGCCAACCAGGGTGCCGTCGGAGTTATCAAAGACCAGTTCGATACTCGCCTGGCTGACCGGCTTGCGGCTGGTGGAGCCATTGAAGATGACGTCGGTCATCGACTCGCCGCGCAGGTTCTTGGCCGAGCTTTCGCCCATGACCCAGCGCACCGCGTCAATAATGTTGGATTTGCCGCAGCCGTTAGGGCCGACAACGGCCGCCATGTTACTGGGGAAGTTCACCGTGGTGGGGTCGACGAAGGATTTGAACCCCGCCAGCTTGATGCACTTCAGCCGCATGGGATCAGCCCGCTTCCAGAGCCGAGAGCACCAACTGACAGCTGCGTTGGCCGTAATCGGTCAATACGCTGCGAACCCGCGCCGTATCACGGGCGACGACCGCTTCCAGCAACTGCTCGAACAGGGTCAGGTAGTCAAGCATCTCGGCCTTGCGCTGATCGAGCGCCAGGTAATAGCTGCGGCTCATGGACGGCTGCAGGTTGTCGACGGTTTCCTGCAGGTATGGGTTGTCGGCAAACGGATAGGCCGCGCGCATCACGTTGAAGCTGTCCTCAACGAAGGCTTTAACGTCCTGTCGCTCATAACTGGCAATCAACCGCTGCTGGATTTGCAGGAACGTGGCCAGATCGCTCTGATGCTGCCACTTTTCAGCCACCGCAATGCCCAGCAGCACATACAATTCAGTCATCAGCGTGCATAGGCTCTGCACGTTGTGCGCGTTGAGCACTGTAACCTGCGCACCACGGCGCGGCAGAATCGCCACCAGATGACGGCGCTCGAGAATCAGCAACGCTTCGCGCACCGAGCCACGGCTGACGTTCAACGCCTGCGTGACTTTTTGTTCCTGAATGCGCTCCGCGGGCTTGAGTTCGCCACGAATGATGCGCTCGGCAAGGTGGTGAGCAATTTGCTCGGCGAGGCTGTCCGGAGCCTTGAACGTCATGTCGATCCCAAATGCTGGTTATAACCAAGCGGCGCAGTGTATCTCAACGGAAGCCAATGGCGCAGGGCCATACGGGTGGAAACTGGCACGAAATAAGCAAAACGTTCAACAGATCATGTCAGTTCGTCGCATTGGCAGCGCTTTAATACCAGGCACTCGTTCTAAAAACGACACTTCCTGACTTAAGAGTCAGAAACAAATTGACCGAAAAGTCAGACCTGATAAATTCGACCTCATGTTCGATGACAAGCAGTAACGCGTAGAGGACCTTCCGTGATCCAATTTCTCTTGAACAATGAGCTGCGCACCGAACATAGCCTGGACCCCAATCTGACGGTTCTAAATTACCTGCGCGAACATCTGCACAAGTCTGGTACCAAAGAAGGCTGCGCCAGTGGTGACTGTGGCGCCTGCACGGTGGTAGTCGGCGAACTTGAAACCGATGCACAGGGTGATGACCGCCTGCGTTATCGCAGCCTCAATTCTTGCCTGACCTTTGTGGCGTCCTTGCACGGCAAGCAGTTGATCAGCGTTGAAGACCTCAAGCATCAAGGCAAGCTGCACAGCGTTCAACAGGCCATGGTCGACTGCCATGGTTCGCAATGCGGCTTCTGCACGCCTGGCTTTGTGATGTCGCTGTTCGCCCTGCAAAAGAACAGCGCACAGCCCGACAGTCACAAAACCCACGAAGCGCTGGCGGGCAACCTCTGCCGCTGCACTGGCTATCGCCCTATTCTCGATGCCGCCGAGCAGTCGTGCAGCCAACGTCAGCCTGACCAGTTCGATGCGCGCGAGGCGCAGACCATCGCCCGGCTGCGCAGCATTGCCCCCACGCAAACCGGCGAGTTGAATGACGGCGACAAGCGTTGTCTGGTGCCGCAGACCGTCGCTGATTTGGCGCAACTGTATGAAGCCCACCCACAGGCGCGACTGCTGGCAGGCGGGACCGATCTGGCCCTTGAAGTCACTCAGTTCCACCGGCCGCTGCCGGTGATGATTTATGTGGGCAATGTCGCCGAACTGAAACGCATCGAGCACTTTGACGATCGACTGCAAATCGGCGCAGCCACGCCGCTGACCGACTGCTACGCGGCCTTAAGCGCCGAGTACCCTGACTTCGGTGAACTGCTGCAGCGCTTCGCGTCGTTGCAGATCCGCAATCAGGGCACGCTGGGCGGCAATATCGGCAACGCATCACCGATTGGCGACTCTCCTCCCCTGTTGATCGCATTGGGCGCGCAGATTGTGCTGCGCAAGGGCAACACCCGCCGCACCTTGGCGCTTGAAGACTACTTCATTGATTACCGGGTGACGGCACGGCAGGAAAGCGAATTCATCGAAACCGTTATCGTGCCCAAAGCCAAGGCGCAGCAGGCCTTCCGCGCCTATAAAGTCTCGAAGCGGCTGGATGACGATATTTCCGCAGTCTGCGCGGCGTTCAATCTGCACGTAGAGGACGGCAGCATTGTTGATGCGCGAGTTGCCTATGGGGGGATGGCGGCAATTCCCAAGCGCGCCACCGCCTGCGAAAAAGCATTAAAGGGCGCGCCATGGACATCTGAAACAGTCGAACACGCGTGTCAGGCACTGGCGGAAGATTTCACGCCCCTGTCAGACTTTCGCGCCAGCAAGGAATATCGCCTGCTCAGCGCACAAAACCTGTTGCGCAAATACTTCATCGAGTTGCAAACGCCCCACCTCCAGACGCGGGTGACGGCTTATGTCTAACCATTCAGTCATCAAGTCACAGGCCGAAATGATCGCCCTGTTTCAGCAGGACCTGACCACCGGCGTTGGCCGCAGTGTCAAACACGACAGTGCCGACAAACACGTGTCCGGCGAGGCCGTGTACATCGATGACCGCCTTGAATTCCCTAATCAGTTGCATGTGTACGCACGCCTTTCAGACCGTGCTCATGCGCGGATCCTCAGCGTCGATACCGCCCCTTGCTACGCCTTTGATGGCGTACGGATTGTCATCACCCACGAAGACATCCCCGGCCTGAAAGACATCGGTCCCTTGTTGCCCGGCGATCCATTGCTGGCCATCGACAAGGTGGAGTTCGTCGGCCAGCCGGTGCTCGCTGTTGCCGCTCGCAGCCTCGATATCGCTCGTCAGGCGGCCATGGCGGCGGTAATTGAATACGAAGATCTGGAGCCCGTTCTGGATGTAGTCCAGGCGTTGCGCGACAAGCATTTCGTGCTCGACAGCCACACTCACAAGCGCGGTGATTCCAGCGCGGCGCTGAACGCTGCCGAGCATCGTATTCAGGGCAATCTGCACATCGGCGGCCAGGAGCACTTCTATCTCGAAACGCAGATTTCCTCGGTGATGCCCACCGAAGACGGCGGCATGATCGTTTACTGCTCGACCCAGAACCCCACTGAAGTGCAAAAACTGGTCGCTGAAGTGCTGGACGTTTCGATGAATAAAATCGTCGTCGACATGCGCCGCATGGGCGGCGGTTTTGGCGGCAAGGAAACCCAGGCGGCGAGCCCCGCCTGCCTGTGTGCGGTGATTGCGCGCCTGACCGGGCAGCCGACCAAAATGCGTCTGCCGCGTGTCGAAGACATGCTGATGACCGGCAAGCGCCATCCGTTCTACATCGAGTACGACGTCGGCTTTGATGACCATGGCCGCCTCCACGGCATTCAACTTGAGCTGGCAGGCAATTGCGGTTACTCGCCGGACCTCTCAGCCTCGATTGTCGACCGGGCAATGTTCCACGCTGACAACGCTTATTACCTGGGTGATGCCACGATCAATGGCCATCGCTGCAAGACCAATACTGCGTCCAACACTGCATATCGCGGCTTCGGCGGCCCGCAAGGCATGGTCGCTATTGAAGAGGTCATGGACTCCATCGCCCGCTACCTGGGCAAGGACCCGTTGGCAGTGCGCAAAGCCAATTACTACGGCAAGACCGAGCGCAACGTCACCCATTACTACCAGACCGTCGAGCACAACCTGCTGGAAGAAATGACTGCCGAACTGGAACAAAGCAGTCAATACCACGAGCGTCGGGAAGCGATAAAAGCTTTTAATGCCAGCAGCCCGATCCTCAAGAAAGGCCTGGCGCTGACCCCGGTCAAGTTCGGCATTTCCTTCACCGCCAGCTTTCTCAATCAGGCTGGAGCACTGATTCATATTTACACCGACGGCAGCATCCACCTGAACCACGGCGGCACCGAGATGGGCCAGGGTTTGAACGTCAAAGTCGCGCAAGTGGTGGCTGAGGTGTTTCAAGTCGACATTGAGCGGATTCAGATCACTGCGACCAACACCGACAAAGTGCCCAACACCTCACCAACGGCCGCCTCCAGCGGTGCAGACCTGAACGGCAAAGCGGCGCAGAACGCGGCAGAAATTCTCAAGCAGCGCCTGGTGGAATTTGCGGCAAAACACTTCAAGGTCGAAGAGCCAGACGTCGAGTTTCGCAATGGCCATGTGCGCGCTGGCGAGCAAGTGCTGTCATTTCAGTCCCTGGCGCAACTCGCCTGGATGGGCCAGGTTTCGCTGTCCAGCACCGGTTATTACAAAACGCCGAAGATCTTCTACGACCGTAGTCAGGCGCGTGGCAGACCGTTCTATTACTTCGCCTTTGGCGCGGCTTGCAGCGAAGTAATCGTCGACACCCTGACTGGCGAATACAAGATGTTGCGCACTGACATCCTGCATGACGTCGGTGCGTCCTTGAACCCGGCCATCGACATTGGTCAGGTCGAAGGCGGCTACATTCAGGGCATGGGCTGGCTGACGACGGAAGAGCTGGTGTGGAATGACAAAGGCAAGCTGATGACCAATGGCCCGGCGGGCTACAAGATTCCGGCGGTCTCGGATATGCCGTTGGACCTGCGGGTAAAACTGGTGGAAAACCGCAAGAACCCGGAAGACACCGTGTTCCACTCCAAGGCTGTGGGTGAACCGCCATTCATGCTTGGCATCTCGGCATGGTGCGCGATCAAGGATGCGGTGGCGAGCCTGGGCGACTATCGCCATCAACCCAGGATCGATGCGCCTGCGACGCCGGAACGGGTGTTGTGGGGGTGTGAGCAGATGCGTAAGACCAAAAATGTCGAGCCACCTGTGGGAGCGGATTCATCCGCGAAGGCGATGACACATTCAACATCGTCGGTACCTGACACTACGCATTCGCGAATGAATTCGCTCCCACAAAGTCCCCACCCGATTGAGGGCGTTCAACATGAATAAATGGATCAGCGCCCTCGCCGACCTGCAAACCCAGGGTGAAGCCTGCATCTTGGTCACCATCATAGAAGAGCGTGGCTCAACGCCGCGCAATGCCGGTTCGAAGATGGTGGTCAGTGCCGAGCGAATCTTCGACACTATCGGCGGCGGGCATCTGGAATACAAAGCCATGGAAATTGCCCGGGAAATGCTCGTCAGCGGCCACCAGAATACTCGACTGGAGCGCTTCAGCCTCGGGGCGAGCCTGGGTCAATGCTGTGGCGGTGTAAACGTGTTGCTGTTCGAACCCATGGGCCA
Source organism: Pseudomonas viridiflava (assembly GCF_900602065.1). Classification (GTDB taxonomy): domain Bacteria; phylum Pseudomonadota; class Gammaproteobacteria; order Pseudomonadales; family Pseudomonadaceae; genus Aquipseudomonas. The sequence goes on from NZ_UWFN01000285.1 coordinate 42,630, forward strand.
GCCACAGGCGCAGATCGCGGTGTTCGGTGCCGGTCATGTCGGCCGGGCGCTGGTCCCCCTACTGGCCAGCTTGCCGTGCCGGGTACGCTGGATTGACTCCCGAGAACAGGAGTTTCCCGCGCAGATCCCCACTGGCGTGCGAAAGGTCCTGACAGAGGACCCACTGGACGAAATCGATGACCTGCCCAAGGGCAGTTATTGCATCGTCATGACCCACAACCATCAACTGGATCTGGAACTGACCGCTGCGATTCTCAAGCGTGGCGACTTTGCCTACTTCGGCCTGATCGGATCGAAGACCAAGCGGGTCAAATTCGAGCATCGGCTGCGGGATCGCGGCATTGATCCAGCATTGGTGCAGCGCATGCGCTGCCCGATGGGCCTTAGCGAAGTCAAAGGCAAGTTACCCATCGAAATTGCGGTATCGATTGCCGCCGAAATCATCGCCACCTACAACGTCAATTTCGGCCAGCACAGCGCGAGCGCCGAACCCGTTGCCAAACTGCTGCCGGTTTCACGCCGCAGCCAGATGTAACAAACATGTCTCCTGTAGGAGCTCAGGAGCACCGCGAGGCAGCGGTAGCGTTCTGTCTGATACACCGCCATCGCGGCCTCGCGCTGCTCGTGCGCTCCTACAGAAAAGTATTCCAATTAAGATCGTTGCGTTTTGTTTGACAGGACCTCTATGAACCCGAGTAAAAAAGCCTACCGAGCCGCCATCCTGCACAGCATCGACGATCCAGCTGAAGTCGGCATCGAGGCGTCTTACCAGTACTTCGCTGATGGCCTGATGCTGGTCGAGGACGGCAGGATTTGCGCCCTTGGCGACGCAACCGAACTGCTGAAAACACTCGGTGACGACGTCGAAGTGACTGAGTACAAGGACGCGCTGATCACCCCGGGCTTCATCGATACCCACATCCATCTGCCCCAGACCGGCATGGTCGGTTCCTACGGCGAGCGCCTGCTGGACTGGCTAAACACCTATACCTTCCCCTGCGAGAAACAGTTTGCCGACCCGGTCCATGCAGCCGAGGTCGCGGACATTTTCCTGAAGGAATTGCTGCGTAACGGCACCACCACCGCACTGGTGTTTGGCAGCGTGCACAAAGAGTCGGTCGAGGCTTTCTTTGAAGCCGCAGAAAAGCTCAACCTGCGGATGATCGCAGGCAAGGTGATGATGGATCGCAACGCGCCGGACTACCTCACTGATACGGCAGAATCAGGCTACGCAGACAGCAAGGCATTGATCGAACGCTGGCACGGAAAAGGCCGCTTGCACTATGCGGTCACGCCCCGTTTTGCGCCGACCAGTACTCCAGAACAATTGACACGCGCCGGGCAGTTGCTCCGTGAATATCCCGACTTGTATATGCAAACTCACATCAGTGAGAACGTCGAGGAAGTGCAGTGGGTGAAAGCGCTGTTCCCGGAACGCAGCGGCTATCTGGATGTGTATGACCATTTCAAACTGCTGGGCGAACGCTCGGTGTTTGCCCATGGCGTGCACCTGTGCGACGCCGAATGCGCACGCCTTGCCGAGACCGGTTCGGCCATTGCCTTCTGCCCTACTTCAAATCTGTTTCTGGGCAGCGGTTTGTTCAACCTGCCCATGGCGGAAAAGCACAAGGTCAACGTCGGCGTTGGCACTGATGTCGGCGGCGGCACCAGCTTCTCGATCCTGCAAACCCTCAACGAAGCCTACAAAGTCATGCAGATGCAGGGTGCGAAACTGAGCCCGTTCAAATCGCTGTATCTGGCTACGTTGGGCGGCGCTCGGGCGTTGCGCCTCGATGACCGCATTGGCAGTTTGCAGGTGGGAAATGAAGCCGATTTTCTGGTGCTGGATTATAACGCCACGCCGCTGCTGTCCTACCGCCTGAAACAGACCACGGACATCGCCGAGACGCTGTTTGTGCTGATGACACTGGGGGATGACCGAACGGTACGCGAAACGTACTCGGCCGGGGAAATGGTGCACAGCGCACGAACGTCTTGAGTCGCGGGGGCTAACATCGCGCCAGCACGACGCGATGCCCCTGCCCCCAGCCCTCTCAGCGTGTGCTTATCGAGAAGTCATCGGAAAGGCGCATGATGAAGACCTGCGTCCCATGACTGGATTGGCTGACAGTATTGGTTCCTCCTACAAGCTTGATGATTTTGCCTTGTTGCGCAGCCTGCTCCAGGATCTGCGCGATGGGTTGACCGGCATAATTTGCCGTCAGAAGCCCCACCAGATCGTCTCCTTGCGTGGAGCTGAAGGGCTCTGCGGCTGAGATTGTCGTCAGCCTCGAGTTTTGCGCGCGGCGAAGATAAAGCAGATAAATCTCATCCTGCCCGGCTCGCCGAAACGCAATGAAATCACGTCCACCCGCTTTCAATTCGTTGTGAATAATTGTGTAGCCGTTACGGCCCAATACGTCGCTCATCAACCCCCGAAGCCCGGTCGAACCTGCTCCGGGCCCCGAATCGGAAACGAGCCTGATCAGCCATTCGACCGTCACAGGATTATCGGTCGCAAAATCAAGACGCTCAAAAGTATGCAGCGAGCTCTCGTAACTGATATTCCAGCGCCGACGCGCGCCACTTTCCAGAACCCACTGCGCTTTGTTAAGCATCAGCAACGGGTCATTCAAATGCGCGAGTGGGGCGCCATGGCCAGCTCGCCAGGCATTCAGGGTTGCCTTCAGGTTGATCATCCGCGTTGCAGTGATAGCCGAGGTGGAAGTGTCAGCCAGTTCGAACAGCTTTTGCGCCAGGACAACATTTGTTATGTCGGTAAACCCCGGGCGTGCGTCAGCGACATAGGTCTCGATTCTCCTGTTGAACAGCGGCCCTTCGACCGCCCACTGGCCAGTCGCGGGCTGATACTTTGCCATTAATGGCTGAGCGTTGGGGTTACGCCGAAGCACTTCACCGAGTTCCGCAAAGTTGCGGCAAGGAGCCTGAGTGGATGGGTTACGAATGAACGCGGTATTAGTCCGGCGTTGCCCGCCAGCAGGCAGTATCTCGTAGAACTTCTGGCCGATACGGATCAGGTCATAGTCGTGAGTGAAATCGAGCCGAAAGACAGGCGGGTTGAAACTGACCTGGTCCATGACAGTTAGGTTGTCGACTGTTTTTTCCCAGCCCTTCCATGCGTCCACACTGGCGTCCGGCCGTGAGGGACCGGCAACAGGCTGTGGCGGACGACGGTCAGGTTCGACCTGTGGCGAATCAGGCTCCTTGCGCTTGACCGGTGCAGTTGCGGCCAGGGGCTCTGGCGGTCGGCGGTATTGCTCAGCCCAGTCAGGCAAGGACTTGGTCTTGCGGTAATGCTCGGCCACCAGCAATTCCATACGCTGTTGCTGATCGGCGGGAAAAGCAAACTGGTCCAATAGTTCTCGGGCGTGCTTGCGGTTGAAAACGCCACCACCACGGGCCTCGACAAGCAGTATTTCAGCGACGAACGAACGTCCGCCCGCCTTGAGGCCGACATCGGTGTGGTAGACCCATTGCCCGCCAAACTGCTGCACAGGTGCTTCGTAGCCGTGCGTAGCGTTCTTTTTAAGGCGCAATGTCTGCTCCCCCGGTCGGCGGTAGACCCGGTAAGCCCGGCCCTGACGATAGATAAAAAGCTCACCGTCTTTCAGCCAGGTACCGGCATCGCGTCCCACTTGCGGCACTGCGTTGAGCAGGGACACATCAGCTTCATAGCCGATGAAGGGCTTGATGACATAAGAGCGTCGGACCATCGAGGGCAGCGGGCGGGTCAGCCCGGCGGCCTGACGCAAGCGGGTAGCACGACGCGCAAGGATTGCGAGCGCGGTCACGGTGGAACCTGCGGGGATGACTGAAAGCAACACGTCCAGCATTGAAATCAAGGTGCTCCCTGCCAGCAGCAGTCCCTCGTCAAGTTGACCTTCACGAAACGCCTTCGCTGAGGCGTGACCATCGCTCCACCCATCCTGCACGCTGAACAGCACACCAAGCCCCGGAACGAAGGAAATCACACCTCTGAAAAACAGCAGGTACACCGCGTTGCGGCGCTCGTTGGCCTCGCCCTTGAGATCATGATTGCTGCGCGCTACCCGGCGGGAATGCTCATACAACAGGTCTTCACGTAAATGCAGTTGCTGTTCGCTGAGCAACAGGTCGAGGGCAGGCACTATCGCGATGAAGCCCTCGAAGCCGCGCCGCAATGCCTCATGGATGTAGGCCTCTGCGGCCTTATGCTCGCCGGCCTCTTCAACGCAGGAAGCCAGCCAGGCGACCCGGGCAGGCAGATGTAGCAAGCTGCTGATCAGACGTTGGCGAGCATCCTGCACACTGTCGGTCTCTATGAAGCATTCACCGTCCGGCACGTTCGGCAAATAGACCAGAACCTTGCCACTGGCCGGATGCTCGATGACGCTCAAACCTTGTAATGTCCGGGTGCTGCGCGCCCCTGTGACGGCCTGACCGGGCTTGAACACCAGTCGACTGACATAAACCCCGGCAACGCTCAGTGCCGACGTGGATCTGGCTCGCGCGGCCTGGGTCAGCAGTGAATACCCCGCCACACTCAAACGCCCGCGCTGTCGGGCGCAAAAACCGTCGAGCACGATTTGCTGCTCGTACGCGTCGAGCATCAATCCAGCATCGCTGGCAGAGGCCGGTGAACGCAGGCGGAACACAGAGCGGAGCAACGTGCGGTATTGCCCGGCGACGTCAAGCTGCGGCACGATCCTGAGCAGGTAATCACCGTTGATTCGTTGCAAGCCTGATAGTGTTGGCGACGGCGGATAAGACACTCGTACCATGCTCATGCGGGCTTTGGTGTATTCGTCCTTGCCATCGAAATTCTGACGGGCCAACTCTGACAGGCTCGACTGAACCCGTGCCTCGCTGGCCGTCCAGGGCTTGTAATGCAACGGGCTGCCATACTGCGGATCGATGTCGACGTGCTTGTGGACGCTTTTCGGGAGATCGATCACCAGTTGATCCGAATCGATTTCCAGCCCCAGATCCTGTTTGACTCGCGCACTCACGCACCGCGCGGTAAACACTTCGAAGGTCGGCAATCGCGTTTCGAGACTGGACTCCAGCCGCGCCGCCGCCGCGTGAAATGCGACCAGCTTCTGTGCATAGTCCTGTCGGACGTCCAACGATGCGTTGAGCAACCAGGCGGGTAACTGCGCCACCAACTCGGCCGTTCTCTGCTGCTCGGCAACCAGGTCGATGGCTCGCTCGCGCGTTTCGTCGAGCGCCACGCCCACGTTGTGGGCAAGCGCCCGATACAGCCTGGCCAGCGTGTCTCGCTGTGCCATGCTTACCTCGCCAGTCCGCGCCTGTTGAGCCTGGCTATCAGCTTCAAACACCCTGAGTTGGCGGTTCACGCCATAGAGAACAGGCTGCATGGTAATGACCCGGGTAGTCAGCTTGATCGGCGCAGCCATTGCGGATGCACGCTCTGCGTCACTGACATGCTGCCAAAGACTGATTTCGTCGCCCGCCCTCAACGTGAATACCAGTTGTTCTTTCAAATCCTGCAACGAGGCAAATTTTTGCAGCCCACCCTCCAGCCCCGGCATGAACAACAAGGCTGGCTCATCAAGCGCCGGATTCTTCAGGGCCTGTTCTGTGCTGACAATAAACGCACCATTGAAAACGACAGGTTCATCCGGGTCACCGAGGCCGACCTCAAGGTGTAACACGTCGTCTTCGGGCTCATCGGCAAGCCCCAGCGCATAGTGAAGCGCCTGCAAATCAGCCGGGCTCAGTGTGCCCTCGCATATCTGCAATTGTGCTTGAGCCAGCATTGCGGCCTGACGTTGTTCAACCAGCGATGTTTTGAGTGCCCGCAACACGTCGCCGCTTATGTGATCGACACGACCCAGCGCCTCCAACAGACTGTTGACTGCCCGTGCAGCGGCGTGAAAGCGGCTGCGCCAGTTCTGGTAGATATCAAGGGCGTCGCGCTGCTCACAGGCGCTCCCCACGTAATTCAAAATGCGCTGCAGATGCTCAGCAATCCGGGATTGATTCAGGTCTTCGGGGAAACTCGGCGGGAGGCTGTCGAATACCACCAGGTCGCGGACCAGGCCGGTCCATTCGTCACGGGTTGCGGGGATGGCTGTGGTTTGTGAGTCATTCACGGGGTCATGCTCCATTGATCAAAGTCGCTGGAGCTTGAAGAAGCGCGGGCCTGAAAAGGGACTACATATTTATCAAGAACCGCAGTCGCATTTAAAAAGGTTAACCGTGCCACAATGAAGGCGGCATTGCGGGGCTAAAGCAACCCTGCTGGGTCCGGCAAATGATCAACTGCCACGGTAGGTCGAATAGCTGTAGGGCGAAATCAGCAGTGGCACATGATAGTGCTCCTGCGCCGCGTCGATTCCGAAGCGCAACACCACCACATCCAGAAAAGCGGGCTCAGGCAGCGTTACGCCCCGCGCCCTGTAGTAGTCGCCGGCGTGAAACTGCAGTTGATAGACCCCCGACCGATAAGCGTCCCCTTGCAAAAGCGGCGCATCGCAGCGGCCGTCGGCATTGGTTGTGGCAGAAGCCACTTTCACAAGGTTCAAGCCCTCAACCCGGTACAGTTCAATGTCTATGGAACTGCCGGGGCAACCATGGGCAGCGTCCAGAACATGCGTCGTCAATTTACCCATTGCAGATCAGCGCTCCATTCTGAGAATTGAAAATTCGGTGACCGCACCATTTGAGTGCCCACGACCACGGAAAGATGCCGAATTAAGACACTTTCGTAAAAAGCTGTACACAATTAAAACCACCGCGCTCATGCACAGCCCCACTCAAACCCTGCGCAATCCCGATTCAACGGGACTCAAGGAATTAATTGGTTTTTCCCGCGATATTCTGACCAGTCAGGCAAGTTTCTTGCAGGTCGCTAGCAAAGTAATCAAGGCCAGCGGCCTTCGGAACAGAATTACAAACGGTCAGACGCTTTGTATACAATCCCGTTATCGTCTCTGTTACCCCGCACATAAGGAAGACTGCAGTGAGCGCTGACTATCCTCGCGACCTGATCGGTTACGGTAGCAACCCGCCCCATCCACGCTGGCCGGGTAATGCGCGTATCGCGCTGTCCTTTGTGCTCAATTACGAGGAAGGCGGCGAACGCAATATCCTGCATGGCGACAAGGAGTCAGAAGCATTCCTGTCCGAAATGGTCGCCGCTCAACCCTTGCAGGGCGAGCGTAACATGAGCATGGAATCGCTCTATGAGTACGGCAGCCGCGCGGGCGTATGGCGCATCCTCAAGCTTTTCAAACACTTCGATATCCCCCTGACGATCTTTGCCGTGGCGATGGCTGCCCAGCGTCATCCGGATGTTATCCGCGCCATGGTCGCCGACGGTCACGAAATTTGCAGCCACGGCTATCGCTGGATCGACTACCAGTACATGGATGAAGCCAAGGAGCGCGAGCATATGCTCAAGGCGATCCGCATCCTCACCGAGATCACCGGCGAACGTCCACTGGGCTGGTACACCGGCCGCACCGGCCCCAACACGAGGCGGCTGGTCATGGAAGAAGGCGGTTTCCTTTACGACTGCGATACCTATGACGACGACCTGCCCTATTGGGAGCCGAACAACCCGGCCGGCAAAGCGCATCTGGTGATCCCGTACACCCTGGACACCAACGACATGCGCTTCACCCAAGTGCAGGGTTTCAACAATGGCGATCAGTTTTTCCAGTACCTCAAAGACGCTTTCGACGTGCTGTACGCCGAAGGCGCCGAGGCGCCGAAAATGCTTTCCATCGGCCTGCATTGCCGCCTGATCGGTCGTCCGGCACGGCTGGCTTCACTCAAGCGTTTCATCGAATACGCCAAAAGCCACGAGCAGGTCTGGTTTACCCGCCGGGTCGACATCGCCCGCCATTGGCACACCGAACATCCCTATCAGCCGGAGACAGCGCGGTGAGTCATTTCACGACACTAAAGCCGTCGACGCAGGGCCGCGATGAGTTCATTGCCACCTTTGCTGATATCTACGAGCATTCGCCGTGGGTCGCAGCCGCCGCTTACGATCAAGGCTCAGTCGATGAGCTGGACGATATAGAAACCCTGCATGTGCGAATGAGCCACATCCTGCTCGACGCCGATCATGAGCAGCAACTGGCACTGATCAATGCTCACCCGGATCTGGCCGGTAAAGCTGCTGTGCAAGGCCAGTTGACCGAAGCCAGCACCAACGAGCAGGCAGGTGCCGGTATTCACCAGTGCACACCTGAAGAGTTTCAACGCTTCACCGAACTCAACAACGCTTACAAAGCCCGATTCGCCTTCCCGTTCATCATGGCGGTCAAAGGCAGTAACCGGCATCAGATACTCGCAGCCTTTGAGACCCGCATCGATAATACGGTCGACGCCGAATTTGCGTGCGCGCTGGCCGAGATCAACAAGATTGCCCTGTTTCGTTTGCAAGCCCTCTAACCGCCCTACCCAGGCCATTGATCAAAAGGCAGACCTAAAAGAATGAAAGCTTACGCCGCACCCTTCGAGAAGTTCGTCAACCTGGCCGATGCGCGCCTGGGCACTAAAATCCTGTCCGTGACCGACGATTGGTTCGCCGACGCCAATCGCCTTTTCCAACCGACTCCGGCGGTGTGGAAAGAAGGTGTATTTGACGACAACGGCAAATGGATGGATGGCTGGGAATCGCGTCGCAAGCGTTTCGAGGGCTATGACAGCGCAGTGATCCGCCTCGGCGTGCCGGGTTCGATCAAGGGTGTGGATATCGATACGTCGTACTTCACCGGCAACTACCCGCCCTCTGCCTCGCTGGAAGCGTGCTTCCTGGCCAGTGGCGATCCGGACGAGAACACTCAGTGGACTGAAATCCTGTCCGCCGTAGAGTTGAACGGCGACAGCCATCACTACCACGCAATAAACGCCGAACAAGCCTTCAGCCATCTGCGCTTCAACATCTATCCCGATGGCGGCGTTGCACGTCTGCGCGTGTACGGCGTGCCGTTCCGTGACTGGTCAGCTGTAGGCGAAACCGAGCAGATCGATCTGGTCTCGGCCCTTAACGGCGGTCGCGCCCTGGCATGCTCCGATGAACATTACGGCAGCATGAGCAACATCCTCAATCCAGGGCGTGGCGTGAACATGGGCGATGGCTGGGAAACTGCACGTCGTCGTACGCCAGGTAACGACTGGGTGATCATCGCTCTGGGCCACGCCGGTGAAGTGGAAAAAGTCGTCGTCGATACCCTGCACTTCAAAGGTAACTATCCGGACAGTTGCTCGATCCAGGGCGCTTTCGTCAAAGGCGGCACCGACAGCCAGATCGAAACCCAGAGCCTGTTCTGGCGCGAACTGTTGCCAAGCCAGAAACTGAGCATGCACGCCGAACACGAGTTCGCCGAGCAGATCAAAGCACTGGGCCCGATCACCCATATCCGTCTGAATGTATTTCCGGATGGTGGCGTGAGTCGTCTTCGGGTGTTGGGTAAAGTCTCGAAATAACGTATTACCTGTAGGAGCTGCCGAAGGCTGCGAAAGCGGTCTGTCAGTTGTATTGCCTTCGGCAGCTCCTACAGGGCTTTGATCAATTCCAAAAGAACAGAAGACCCAGCATGCGCACACTCACCATCGAGCCGTTGACCAAAGAAGCTTTCGCCCCCTTCGGTGATGTCATTGAAACCGACGGCAGCGATCATTTCATGATCAACAATGGCTCGACCCAGCGCTTTCATCGCTTGGCCGAGGTGCAAACCGCGACGCCGGACGACAAGGCAATCATCAGCATTTTTCGCGCCGAGGCGCTGCAGATGCCGTTGATCATCAGCATGCTGGAGCGTCATCCGCAGGGCAGTCAGGCGTTTGTGCCGCTGCTCGGCAACCCTTTTCTGATCGTGGTCGCGCCCATTGGCGATGAACCTGAATCAGAGCTGACCCGCGCCTTCATTTCCAATGGCAGGCAGGGTGTCAATTACCATCGCGGCGTCTGGCACCATCCGGTGCTGACGATCGAAAAGCGGGATGACTTCCTGGTGGTTGATCGCAGTGGAACTGGCAATAACTGCGATGAGCATTTTTTCGCTGAGAGCCAGAAGTTGGTTCTCGACCCCCACCCGTAACAGCCTGAGCGTCCGGCAAGTGACGCAGGTTTGAGGTAATACCGTGGAAGCACATTTGATGGAATGGCTGAATCTCAGCGTGCGCTGGATTCACATGATTGTCGGCATCGCCTGGATTGGCGCATCGTTCTACTTTGTCTGGCTGGAGAACAACCTGAACCGGGTCAATCCGCGCGATGGTCTGTCCGGGGATTTATGGGCCATTCACGGTGGCGGCATCTACCATCTCGAAAAATACAAACTCGCACCGCCGACCATGCCGGAGAACCTGCATTGGTTCAAATGGGAAGCCTATTTCACCTGGCTGTCGGGCGTTGCACTGCTGTGCGTGGTGTTTTACACCAACCCGACCCTTTATCTGCTTGCACCGGGCAGCAGCCTGTCGGGCATTGAAGGCGTAGCACTAGGGCTGGGTTCGCTGTTTGTCGGCTGGTTCGTTTACAGCTTTCTCTGCGATTCGGCGCTGGGCAAACGCCCCGCTCTGCTCGGGCTGATTCTGTTTGTACTGGTGATCGCTGCGGCCTACGGTTTCAGCAAAGTGTTCAGCGGTCGCGGGGCTTATCTGCATGTCGGCGCCATCATCGGCACGATCATGGTCGGCAACGTGTTTCGCATTATCATGCCCGCTCAACGGGCCCTCGTTGCAGCGATTGCCGAGAACCGCACACCGGATCCCTCATTACCCGCCAAGGGCCTGCTGCGTTCACGCCACAACAACTACTTCACCCTGCCGGTGCTGTTCATCATGATCAGCAACCATTTCCCGAGCACTTACGGCAGCTCGTATAACTGGCTGATCCTGGCCGGGATCGGCGTGCTGGCGGTGCTGGTTCGCCATTATTTCAATACGCGGCACAACAGCCATAAATTCGCCTGGACCTTGCCAGTCGCGGCTCTGGGCATGATTTGTCTGGCTTACGTCACCGGCCCTGCGCCAATGCCAGAACCTGCGCCAGCCAGGATCGAGTATCAACCATTGCCGGGTACAGCAGTCGGCGGCTATCGCCATGACGAAGTTCGGCCAGCGCCACCTGCGGAACCTGTTGCCGACGTCGCTGCGGCTAATCAAGGCGTAGACTTCGGCAAGGTGCAGAGCGTGATTCATGAACGCTGTACGGTATGCCACTCTGCCAGGCCCACCAGCCAGTTGTTCAGCACTGCGCCTGCCGGTGTGATGTTCGACACCGCAGAACAGATCAAACAAATGGCGCCGCGCATTCAGGCCCAGGCCGTCACCTCGCAGATCATGCCACTGGGCAACATCACCCAGATGACTCAGCAGGAAAGGGAGTTGATTGGAGCGTGGGTGACCACAGGTGCGCAGACCCACTGATCTCTGGCCGAACTAACTGTAGGAGCTGCCGAAGGCTGCGATGGCAATCTTCCTGGTACACCGCCATCGCAGCCTTCGGCAGCTCCTACAGTGAGTGCATACAACCTCCATCCACGCCCCACAATTGTTCGCCCTGCCCTGTCCCAGAGCACTTGCACGAAACTTCCCCAGCCAATATCCTCCGCCGCCGCGTTAAAACCCGCCGTGTTGCGATGCTGACTGAACAGACAACTTACTGACCGACCGGTCAAGTGTCATGTTTTCTGAAAAAAGCCTCAATCGACCGCAAAAAATGCAGCCGATAGCACTTTCGTGCGCTTTTCAATCAGCGTTGGCTCAGCTCTTGCTATGTAGTCAAAGTTGACCAAACAGACATGTTTTAACTGCGAAAAAGGTGCCTACAAAAGAGCACCCAAAAAGACCATATCGATCCATCAGGGGAGCATTGAATGAACCGTATTATTTCCAGCGCGATAGTTGCCGGCAGCCTGCTGGCGTCCGGGCAAAGCATGGCCGACGGCTTGCTGCAATGGCAGAGCAACAGCCTGACTTATCTGAACGGTCGCGACTTCACAGTCAACCCGTCAAATCAGCAAACCTTCACCTTCGAACATGCTGACGGCTGGAAATACGGCGATAACTTTCTGTTCATCGACAAGATTTTCTACAACGGTAAAGGCGACGCCACCAACGGCGATAACACCTACTACGGCGAGATCTCCCCGCGCCTGTCCATGGGCAAGATCTTTGGTCAGAAATTCGAGTTCGGCCCGATTTCCGATGTCTTGCTGGCGGCCACTTACGAGTTCGGCGAAGGCGACAACGAGTCCTACCTGATCGGTCCAGGCTTTGACCTGAACATCCCGGGCTTTGATTACTTCCAGTTGAACTTCTACAAGCGTTACACCGATGGTCACCGCGCGGGCTACGGCGCCTGGCAGGTCACGCCCGTCTGGTCGTACACGATCCCGGTGGGTAAATCCGACATCCTGATCGACGGTTTCATTGACTGGGTGGTGGACAACAAGTCCGATCACAACGGCGAATACAAATCCAACGTGCACTTCAACCCGCAGATCAAATATGACCTGGGCAAGGCAATCAATTTGCCTGAGCGCCAACTGTATGTAGGTATTGAATACGATTACTGGTCAGACAAATACGGCATTGAAGACACCAAGTTCTTTGATACCAACCAGAACACCGCAAGTTTGCTGGTGAAAGTGTTCTTCTGATCCGTGCACGCATTTGTAGGAGCTGCCGAAGGCTGCGAAAACGGTATGTCAGGCATATTGAATCGCAGCCTGCGGCAGCTCCTACAAGGTTTGGCGTATTACTCCCACGGCAACGGCTTACCCGCCCGCACTTTCGAGTTGATCGCACGCAGCAACTCCAATGGATCACTCTCGGTTTGAGCGTGGCTTTGTTCATCGACCCAGGCCGACACCTGCTTGCGATCCAGACCGGGCCGCAAATGCAGGATCTCTACCAACTGGCGCTCACATTGCTGGGCATACGCGACAACACTTGAAAACAATGGGCTATTCATTCAAGTCGACCCGCCATCAGGCTCGGATGAGTTTCCAGACTTTCCCCGCCACTGTGACCAGCAGCAGGACCAATGCTCCTGCGATGATACCGGCGACTGCGTCCAGCAGAGTAGGCACAACCATCGAAAAACCACCGACCGTTTGGGCCGCATGCTCTGTTACGCCCTCAATCCAGTGATGAGCAGCAGGCACACCATGGGTGAGAATCCCGCCGCCGACCATGAACATCGCGGCAGTGCCGACGATGGAAAGGATTTTCATCAATACCGGCGCCAGCCACAGTAATGCTGAACCACAACGTTGAACGGCCGACTTGGCGCTTTTCTTCAGATAAAGACCAAGGTCGTCCAGTTTGACGATGCCCGCCACCAGGCCGTAAACGCCCAAGGTAATCAACACCGCAACGATCACCAGCACGCCAACCTGGTCCAGAAACGGTCGCGTGGACACGACGCCAAGTGCCAGCACGATGATTTCTGCCGAGAGAATAAAGTCCGTACGGACCGCACCTTTGATGCGCTCCTTCTCGAAGGCAACCATGTCCACGTTTTTATCAGTCGCAGCTTCCTTGCGTTGCTGACGCTGCTGCGCGGTCTCGGGATGCAGCCATTTATGAGAGATTTTCTCGAAACCTTCGAAACACAGGTAGGCGCCGCCAATCATCAACAATGGCAAGATCGCCCACGGTGCGAAGGCGCTGATCAATAATGCGGCAGGCACCAGAATCGCTTTATTGATCAGAGATCCCTTCGCCACCGCCCATACCACGGGCAGTTCGCGGTCGGCAGAAACACCGGTGACCTGTTGCGCGTTGAGTGCCAGGTCATCCCCCAGCACCCCGGCGGTTTTCTTTGCAGCCAGAGAGACATCGTCGAGCAGCGTCGCGATGTCATCCAGTAGGGTCAGCAAGCTTCCAGCAGCCACGGTCAATATCCTTGAGCAATCGTAAGTGATCACTATAGAGGTGCCGTTGCGCAATTGATTCACCATCAACATTGCGCAAATGGCTAATCTTGAGAGGCCCGTGAAGCCGGTGCTACCATGCGCAACCGCCTATCGGGCAAGGAAACCTCTGGTTTATGAGCAGTATTCGCGAGCGCAACAAAGAGCTGATCCTGCGTGCAGCCAGTGAGGAGTTCGCCGACAAAGGCTTTGCCGCCAGTAAAACCAGCGATATCGCAGCGAAGGCTGGCGTACCCAAGCCCAACGTCTATTACTACTTCAAGTCCAAGGAAAACCTCTATCGCGAGGTGCTCGAAAGCATCATCGAGCCAATCCTGCGGGCCTCCACGCCCTTCAATCGCGATGGCGTACCTGCCGAGGTGCTCAGCGCTTACATTCGCTCGAAGATAATCATCTCTCGCGACCTGCCCTTCGCCTCCAAGGTGTTTGCCAGCGAAATCATGCATGGCGCGCCACACCTGTCTGCGCAGCAGGTGGAGCAACTCAACGGCCAGGCCAAACACAATATCGAGTGCATCCAGGGCTGGATAGACGACGGGTTGATTGCCCCCGTGGACCCTCATCACCTGATGTTCACGATCTGGGCCGCGACCCAGACCTACGCCGATTTCGACTGGCAGATATCGACCGTCACCGGCAAGACGAAGCTGGATGACAGCGATTACGAAGCAGCGACCCAGACGATTATCCGGCTGGTGCTCAAAGGCTGCGCTCCGGATTGAATAGTTCTTGTAGGAGCTGCCGAAGGCTGCGAAGGCACTGCTCCTGACACACTGCTGTTCGCAGCCTTCGGCAGCTCCTGCAAAGGGATGTACGAAAGACAACTCCATTTCTCGCAGACAACAAAAAACCCGCCGAAGCGGGTTTTTTGTATGACCATTCCGACATCCTGTCAGTAGCCGTCCTGGCAATGGTCGATCATCCTTGATCCCGAAGCGCTTCCTTCGCTGCGGTGATGGATCCAATCTAGCGCTCAAATGTGACAGTTCATAGAGCGAAATTCCCCTCCTCGTGTAAGCCTTTCGCTATACCGAACAATATTTAGAGAAAATTCCTACCGCCGACTCAGGTTTATCCTTTCAGCGCCGACATCCACTTTAGTAGCGATAGGCTAGACGGCAAGCATCAAAAGGCTATCATCGGCTCAGGACTCGCCTTCCCAGCGAACCCATGGCGCAAAGCGTTCGAAACAATAAAAAAATAAAACGGAGCAACCGGTCATGACTATGCGCAGCTTATCCATCAGCCGAAGACTCTGGCTGATCCTCGTCGTCTCCGTACTGATGCTGTTTATCCTGGCAGCCGCCATGCTCAAACAAGTGCATACGGATCTTTATGCCGCCAAGGCGGAAAAGACCATGCATGTGGTGCAGAGCGCCAGCGGCATCCTTGAGTATTACCAAGGCCTTGAAACCGCAGGCACGCTAACCCGCGATGCCGCGCAGAAACAGGCGCTGGATGCTATTCGGGGTATGCGCTACAACAAGGACGATTACTTCTGGATCAACGATATGCGTCCAGTGATGATCATGCACCCCATGAATGCCAAGCTGGTCGGTCAGGATTTGTCGGCGATAAAGGACCCGGACGGTTTCGCGGTGTTCAACGAAATGGTTGCCGTGGCCAAGGAAAAAGGCGCAGGCATGATCCAGTATCGCTGGCCCAAGCCAGGCGCCAGTGAGCCAGTGCGAAAAATCTCCTACGTTAAACTGTTCGCGCCTTGGGGCTGGATTCTGGGCTCAGGTGTGTACGTCGACGACGTAAAAGCAGAATTTCAGCAGCAGACAATCAATGCAGCACTGTTCAGCCTGGCAATCATCGCAGTCATGGCGCTGTTGGTGATCCTCATCGCGCGCAGCATCGTCCGTCCGCTTCGTGACTCCGTACAAGCCATGGCCAACATTGCCAGTGGTGAAAGTGATCTGACGCGCACCCTGGAAACAGAGGGCAACGACGAAATCACTCAACTGGCCAGACATTTCAACGCCTTCACCGCCAAGCTGCGCGGCGTCGTCACCCAATTGCAAGCGTCTGCCAACGGCCTCGAAAAAGCGTCCTCAGATCTGGGCATCAGCGCTGAACAAGCTCAGGCTCGCAGCCAGCAACAGTCCCAGCAAATGGAGCTGGTGGCCACCGCCGTCAACGAGGTGACCTATGGCGTGCAGGACGTTGCCAAGAACGCCGAGCACGCGGCCAACGAGATGCGTGATGCCGAATCCCAGGCGCACCAAGGGCAGGTCAATATCGACAGCAGCCTGCGTCAGATCGATCACCTGTCCGGGACAATCAATCAGGCGGTTGAAGTCATTCGCACGCTGTCTTCGGAAAGCACCCAGATTGGTGGCGTTCTCGAAGTGATAAGCTCGATCGCTGAACAAACCAACCTGCTGGCGCTGAACGCCGCAATTGAGGCCGCGCGCGCCGGGGAACAGGGTCGCGGCTTTGCGGTGGTCGCCGATGAAGTCCGCCTGCTCGCCCAACGCACCCAAAAGTCGACGGCCGAAATTCAGGGCATGATCGAACGCCTGCAGACGCACTCTGATGCAGCGGTCAAAGTCATCGCCGACAGCAGCCGCTCATCACAGTTGACCATTGAGCAGGCCAATCAAGCCGGGCAAAGTCTGACGTCGATCAGCCAGGCGTTGCGCAACCTCAACAGCCTCAATGCATCGATTGCCAGCGCCACACTGCAGCAATCCCATGTGGTCGAAGACATCAATCAGAACGTTACTCAGGCGGCGCAACTGTCGCAAAGCACCACCATGGCAGCCGAGCAGTCCACCGGCGCGAGCGCGCACTTGCGGGAGATGAGCGAGCAGTTGAACGGGCTGTTGCGGCAGTTCAGGGTTTAGTAACGGGCTTATGCACCTATGGGAGATTTCATGTTTGTGTGCAATCTCCCGTGGGAGCGAATTCATTCGCGAAAGGGACGGTACATCCGCAGTTTATGTATCGTCTGAAATACCGCCTTCCCGAATAAATTCGGTCCCACAGGTCCATCATGAGCTTGAGACCATGGCCAACCTCTGAGTGCAGGCCGGCCCCTGAAAATCTGCGTAGACTGCTCCGATCTTCAATTCGGAATCCACCATGGACAGCACCATCAGCCGCCGCGAACAGTTACGCATTGTCATCTTCCAGACCGATACCCCTGCCGGAAGGCGCTTTGACAAAACGTTGCTGGTGGTCATCCTTTGCAGCCTGATTGTCGTCGTTCTCGACAGCATTCCCGCCGTCCATACCCACTATGGAAACTGGCTGGCATACGCGGAATGGGCGTTCACTGCGGTATTCATCGTTGAATACCTGCTGCGTCTGTATTGCTCGCCACAGCCGATGAAATACGCATTCAGCTTCTACGGGCTGGTGGACCTGTTGGCCATTGTGCCTGGCATCCTCGCGATCTATTACAGCGATGCCCAATACCTGCTAATCGTGCGGGTAATCCGGATGCTGCGGATTTTCCGTGTGCTCAAACTCAGCCCTTATCTAAAACAGGCCAATTACCTGCTTTCAGCACTGCGTGGCAGCAAACAGAAGATCATCGTGTTTCTGCTCAGCGTCTCTACACTGGTGGTGGTGTTTGGCACACTGATGTACGTGATCGAAGGTCCCGAGCATGGCTTCACCAGCATTCCGAAAGGCATCTATTGGGCCATTGTCACCCTGACCACCGTGGGCTACGGCGACATTGTGCCCAAGACTGCAGTCGGGCAGATGCTCTCGGCACTGGTGATGATTACCGGTTACTCGATCATCGCCGTGCCCACCGGGATCTTCACTGCCGAGCTGGCTACGGCCATGCGCGGCGAACAGCTCAAACACGATTGCCCGGTGTGCGCCAAGAACAGCCATGAACACGGCGCGGCGTTTTGCTCGCGTTGCGGCAACGCGCTGTTCCCGCGGGTTGAAAATAAGGCATAAGCAAATGCCTTTTAAGTCTTTAAGGGCGTATGCCTGCCCGGCTATAGTCGCGGGCATTACGCCATCAATGTCTGTACATCCACAAAAAGGAATTGCGCAGTGAACAAACTTTTCGCCGCTTCGTTACTGGCCGCTGGCCTGGCTTTCGGCAGCGCGGCTCAGGCCGCCCCGACCTTGCTCAACGTGTCGTATGACGTCATGCGTGACTTCTACAAGGACTACAACGCTGCGTTCCAGAAGCACTGGCAAGCCGAGCACAAAGAAAACATCACTGTGCAGATGTCATTTGGTGGCTCCAGCAAACAAGCGCGCTCGGTCATCGACGGACTGCCTGCTGACGTCATCACCATGAATATGGCCACCGACATCAATGCCCTGGCCGACAATGGCGAGCTGGTTCCCAAAAACTGGGTGACCCGCCTGCCGAACAACAGCGCACCGTTCACCTCGGCCACCGTGTTCATCGTCCGCAAAGGTAACCCAAAAGCGTTGAAAGACTGGCCCGACCTGATCAAGGACGGCGTGGAAGTCATCGTGCCAAACCCGAAAACCTCGGGTAACGGCCGCTACACCTACCTCTCGGCATGGGGCTACACCCTGAAAAACGGCGGTGACGAAGCCGCTGCCAAGCAGTTCGTGGGTAACCTGTTCAAACACGTACCGGTTCTGGACACGGGCGGCCGTGGCGCAACCACGACCTTCATGACCAACCAGATCGGCGACGTACTGATCACCTTTGAAAACGAAGCAGAAATGATCGCCCGCGAGTTCGGCCGTGATCAATTCGAAGTGGTCTACCCGAGCGTGTCCGCAGAAGCCGAACCGCCAGTGAGCGTTGTCGATAAAGTCGTCGACAAGAAGAACAGCCGCGCGGCCGCTGAGGAATACCTGAAATACCTGTGGTCCCCGGAAGGTCAGGAAATCGCCGCCAACAACTACCTGCGTCCACGCGACCCAGCGGTATTGGCGAAATACACTGATCGCTTTCCGAAGGTCGACTTTCTCTCTGTAGAGAAGACCTTTGGTGACTGGCGCACCGTGCAGAAAACCCACTTCAATGACGGTGGGGTGTTTGATCAGATTTATCCGGGCAAGTGATTTATCTGAATTGAACTGAAAACGGCGACTTTGAGGTCGCCGTTTTTTTGTCTGAAGAAACACAACCGCACGGTAGGAGCGCGACTTGTGTCCACAACACACCGCTGTCGCGAAGCATACATAGGACCTGTAGGAGCTGCCGAAGGCTGCGATCGCGGTGTACCAGGAGAAATGCTTCGCAGCCTTCGGCAGCTCCTACAGAAAATGCATTTCAATCCAGTATTTTGCTGTTGTTTGATGAGAACGCGCTTGCCCGCGATTCGGTCAGTCAGCCGCTGAATTTATTGCCTGCACTTGCGCCTCGACACAGATCGGCCCCTGCAAGGACTGTGCATCCGTTCCCTACAGGAGCCGTTTTGATAGCTCAATTCCCGAACTGTTTCCCCAACCCAGCTGGAACACCACTGGAATCGGTTTCCTGCCAAGGACCATTGCGGCTCGTTGACCAGGTCCAGCCGTTGTTCCAGCGGTAATAGGTGCGCTGGCGGTAGAAGGTGTCTGTCTCATCGTCCAGCACATGTACACCCAAGCGTGCGTCCCAGTGGCTGTTGCCCCCCGGTGGCGGGGCGAAGTTGCTGGAGGTCTTTGGACCTGCGGCGGGGGCTTTCGGGACCGGCGTGGGTGTTGGCGTGCTCGGTGTACCCGGCTGCGACTTGCCCGGCAACGTCGGGATCGGCTCCTGACTGCGCGGGCCGGTGGGCTGAACCGCACAGGCGCTCAAGCCCATAACCAGACCCAACAAGGTAATACGTGCGGCTGCGCGATACATAGGCGTGCTCTCTACTGATCTGGGCTGTCGATGGTCAGCGCCTGCAAGGCCTTAGTGTTACTGGCCAGAGGCTTGCTGCGGCCGATCCACTCGCCGGTGGTCGGCTGACCTGCGCGGGATATCCGCGCCACGAGTTGGACTTCCGGAAAGTTCGACAGTTTCAGTTGCGGCATCATGGCGTCGGCATCGCCCAATGCGACTTCAGCAGGCAAGTCAGCGACCGTCACCCGTTTCACCGCCAGAGGCGCAGGAGGCCCGCCGACTGCGCGAGCAAAGATGAATACGCTATCGCCCGGCGCTACTTTAGCCTTGAGATCAGCGGCCAGATCCACGCGCACCTTGATCAATGCTGCCTTGTTGCTAGCTGCAGCAGGCTGGTCCGTGTCGGCAGCGCTTTCGCCAAGTTTTTCACTGGCCCGAGCGATACCACCTTCCAGCGCTTGCCGGGATGGATCTTGCGGCGGCAGCACGGCCAACAGACGCTTCCAGTAATCTACC
Source organism: Pseudomonas viridiflava (assembly GCF_900602065.1). GTDB lineage: Bacteria > Pseudomonadota > Gammaproteobacteria > Pseudomonadales > Pseudomonadaceae > Aquipseudomonas. Next base: position 62,844 of record NZ_UWFN01000285.1, read on the forward strand.
GCTTGCTGATAATGCTGGCTTTCAAAAGCAGCAATCCCCAACAGGCCGAGGCTGGTGACTTCCTTCGGGTCAGCCTGCAGCGCTTCGTTAGTCAGTGCCTGCACCTGCGGGCTGAACTTCTTGCCACCGGCGAAGTACAGCGCCTGCGCCCACTGGCCGAGCAACTCAGCCTGACGACCCGCCAGCGCAACTGCACGCTCGAACATTGCAGCGGCATCAGCCGGGCGATCCTGAGCCATGTAGGTGCGAGCCAGAAAGTACAGGCCTTCAGCAGAGTCCGGTTGGGCTTTGACGGCGCGTTCCAGACGGTTGGTCATCTCGGCAATCGAGCCGGGTGGCTGCGCGAATTCGCGGGTCAACTCGACCTTGTCACTGGCACCAAAGTGCAGATACAGACCAATACCCATCAACGGTACCAGCAATGCGGCGAGCAGAGGCAAGGTCTTGCCCAGGCGGGACGTACGCAGCGGTTCAGCGCCCTCGGTGTCGGCCAGCAACTCACGAGCAGCTTCAGCACGGCCACTGTCCATCTGCGCGGAGGACAGCACGCCCTCCTCCTGCTGGCCTTGCAGTTCAGCAACTCGCTCCTGATACAGGGCAACGTTGAGCGCGGTGCGGTCTTCTTCGCTTTGCGCGCGACGGCCACGCAGTACAGGAATCAGCAGGAAACTCATGGCCACCAGCAACAGCAGGCCGGCAGCTAGCCAGAAATCAATCATTCGCGGTTTTTATCCAGCAGATTTGCGAGGCGCTGACGCTCCTCGTCGGAAAGCACATCGTTTTCCTCGCGGCTCTGGCCACGACGACGCACGACAATCACACCAATCACGACCATGCCGCCCACCAAAAGCACGGCAGGGCCAAACCACAGCAGCCAGGTTTTGGCAGTCAGCGCAGGCTTGTAGCGGACGAAATCGCCGTAACGATCGACCATGAAGTCGATGATCTGCTGATTGGTCCGCCCTTCGCCAAGCATGCGAAAAATCTCTTTGCGCAAGTCAGCAGCGATGGGCGCATTGGAGTCGGCAATGTCCTGGTTCTGGCACTTGGGGCAGCGCAGCTCTTTGGTCAACTCGGCGTAACGCGCACGCTCGGCGTCGTCACGAAACTCGTAGGCGTCGATCGCTGCATGCGCCACGCTGGCAAGACCGAGGCTTAAAACAAAAGCGGCAAACAGGCGCTTCATTGTTTAGCCTCGTCAATTAATCCCTGATACAAACCGGCCAGTTGCTCACGCCACACGGTCTCATCCACGACACCAACGAACTTGTGACGAATGATGCCTTTGCTGTCGATCAGGAAGGTTTCCGGAGCACCGTAAACCCCAAGGTTCAGACCCAGGCTGCCTTCGTCATCACGAATGTTCAGTTGGTACGGGTTGTGGAAATCCTTGAGCCACTTCAGGGCGTCGGCGTTGACGTCCTTGTAGTTGATGCCATAAATCACCACGCCCTGCTGCGCCAGCTTGTTCAACACCGGATGTTCAACACGGCACGCCACGCACCAGGTCCCCCAGACGTTGACCAGCGCTGGCTTACCCAGCAGGTCGGCACGAGTCAGAACTTTATCGCTCTGCACTTCACGCAGGGAAAACTCCGGAAACGGCTTGTTGATCAATGCGGACGGCAGTTCTGAAGGATCTTTGTACAGGGCCGGGTAAAGAAGAAACACCACGCCCACAAGGAAAATAACCAATGGAATAGCAAGAACCCAGCGCTTCATACCGCAGCCTCCAGGCCCAGTGCATCGCGCACCTTGCTTTTGACCTTGACCCGATAACGCTTGTCCATCGCCGCCAGTACGCCCCCTAACGCGGTAATCAATCCACCGAACCAGATCCAGCGCACGAAGGGTTTGACGTGGACACGTATTGCCCAGGCGCCATCACCCAGCGGTTCGCCCATGGCCACGTACAGGTCGCGAGTGAAACCGGCGTCGATACCCGCCTCGGTCATCATCGACTGCTGCACGGTGTACAGGCGCTTTTCCGGATGCAGGATGGTCACTTGCTTGCCGTCCTCAAGCACACGTACGGTGCCGCGATCAGACGTGAAGTTAGGGCCTTGATAGTGCCGGGCACCTTCAAACACGAACGTGTAACCGCCCAACTCCATGGACTCGCCAGGCGACAGACGCAGATCCCGCTCAGCGCTGTTCTGGCTCGACAACACCACGCCCAGCGCGCACACCGCGATGCCGATGTGGGCAAGCTGCATGCCCCAGTAACTGCGGGTCATGCTGCGAGAGCCTTTGATCAGACCTTTATGACGCGTCTTGTCGAGCAGGTCACGCACACCCGCCAGCAACACCCAGGCGGCCAGCATGAAGGTGGCCATGACGGCCCAATGGAAATCATCCATGGCGAACCCGGCAACCACCGCCAGTACGGCGCTGCCGATCAGCACCGGCGCAAGCATGCTGGCCAGCCATTTGACCGGGGTGTCTTTCCAGCGCACCAGTACGCCAATCGCCATGACCGCCATGAGCAGGCCCATCAACGGCACGAACAGCGCATTGAAATACGGCGGGCCTACCGACATCTTCGCCCCACTAATGGCATCGAGTACCAGCGGATACAGGGTGCCTAGCAGAATCATCGAAGCGGCCACCACCAGCACCAGGTTGTTACCCAGCAACAGGGTTTCCCGGGACCACAGGCCAAAGCCGACATGGCTCTTGACCACGGGCGCGCGGAAGGCGAACAGGGTCAACGAACCACCGACCACGAACAGCAGGAAGATCAGGATGAACACGCCGCGCTCCGGATCGGAAGCGAAGGCATGCACAGAGGTCAGCACCCCGGAGCGAACCAGGAATGTACCCAGCAGGCTCAGGGAAAACGCTGCGATGGCCAGCAGGACCGTCCAGCTTTTGAACACGCCACGTTTTTCGGTTACGGCCAGCGAATGGATCAGCGCAGTGCCCACCAGCCATGGCATGAACGAGGCATTTTCCACCGGGTCCCAGAACCACCAGCCACCCCAGCCAAGTTCGTAATACGCCCACCATGAACCCAGCGTGATGCCAATCCCCAGGAATGCCCAGGCGACGATGGTCCATGGACGTGACCAGCGCGCCCAGGCCGCATCAAGACGCCCGCCAAGCAACGCAGCAATGGCGAATGCGAAGGCCACCGAGAAACCAACGTAGCCCATGTACAGCATCGGCGGGTGGACGATCAGGCCAATGTCCTGAAGCAGCGGATTCAGGTCGCGACCGTTGGCAGGTACTTGCGGCAGGATCCGCGAAAACGGGTTGGACGTAAGGATCAGAAACAGCATGAAGCCGACACTGATCATGCCCATCACGGCCAGTACACGAGCCAGCATCACTTGCGGCAACTGACGGGAGAACACCGAAACAGCGAAAGTCCAAGCACCCAGAATCAACGCCCACAGCAGCAGCGAACCTTCGTGGGCACCCCACACCGCGCTGAACTTGTAATACCAGGGCAAAGCGCTGTTGGAGTTTTCAGCCACATAAGCCACGGAGAAATCATCGGTCATGAACGCATAGGTCAGGCAACCGAAAGCGAAGACCAGAAAGCTGAACTGCCCCCACGCGGCGGGCTGCGCCAGGCTCATCCACATGCGGTCGCCGCGCCATGCGCCCACCAATGGCACGCTGGCCTGCACGACGGCGAAGCAAAGCGCCAGGATCATGGCCAGATGGCCGAGTTCAGGAATCATGGTTCAACCCTGCCTGGATGGTGTTGAGGAGATCGGTGCTGGCTGCCCGCTTTCCTTGAGCGCCTTGGTGACTTCCGGCGGCATGTACTTTTCATCGTGCTTGGCCAGCACTTCATCGGCGACGACCACGCCGTCTGCGTTGAGTTTGCCAAGGGCAACGATGCCCTGCCCTTCGCGGAACAGGTCCGGGAGGATGCCACGGTAGGTGATCGTCACGGCCTTGTTGAAATCCGTCACGACAAACTTCACGTCCAGAGAATCGGTAGAACGTTGCAGGGAGCCCTTTTCCACCATGCCGCCAGCGCGAATACGGGTATCCAGCGGCGCTTCGCCATTGGCGATCTGGGTCGGCGTATAGAACAGGTTGATGTTCTCTTTCAAGGCACTCAAAGCCAGAGTTACGGCGATGCTGACACCTGCGAGAATCGCAACGATGATCAACAGACGCTTTTTACGCAGCGGATTCACTTCTGGTTCTCCCAGCGCAGGCGACGCGCCTCTTGTTGCAGGTAACGCCGACGTGCCAGCAAAGGCAGCGCCACATTGATCGCCAGCACCACAAAACTGATGCCGTAGGCTGACCAGACGAACAGGCCATGATGACCCATGGCCAGAAATTCACCGAATGAATCAAATTTCATTGTGCCGCTCCGTTTACCGGTGGCTGCCCGAGGGATTTGAGCACCTCAGCCTTGACCCAACTGGCCCGGGCCTCACGCTTGAGCACTTCAAGGCGCATGCGCAGCAGAACCACGGCGCCAAAGAAGCAGTAGAACCCCAGCACAGTGAACAGCAGCGGCAACCACATTTCGGCAGGCATGGCCGGTTTTTCGGTCAGGCTGAACGTCGCGCCCTGATGCAGGGTGTTCCACCATTCAACTGAATATTTGATAATCGGGATATTGATGACGCCAACGATTGCCAGCACCGCGCAAGCCTTGGCGGCGCTGTCACGATTACTGATGGCGTTGCCCAGGGCAATCAGACCGAAGTATAGAAACAGCAGAATCAGCATCGAGGTAAGACGCGCATCCCAGACCCACCAGGATCCCCAGGTCGGCTTACCCCAAATAGCCCCGCTGACCAATGCCAACGCCGTCATCCAGGCGCCGATGGGCGCTGCACTTTGCAAGGCGACGTCGGCAAGCTTCATTTTCCACACCAGGCCCACGACGCCGCAGACCGCCAGCATCACATAGCAGGATTGAGCGAGCATGGCGGCAGGAACGTGGATGTAAATAATCCGGAAACTGTTGCCCTGCTGGTAGTCCGGTGGCGCGAAGGCCAGCCCCCAGACAACGCCGATACCGATCAGCAACACCGCGGCGATACTCAACCACGGCAGCAGACGCCCGCTGATGCCATAGAACCATTTTGGAGAACCGAGCTTGTGGAACCACGCCCAACTCAACCCGCTTTTAGCGTTTTCTTTCATTACGCTGCCTTTCATCAAGCTGCCTTCTACGGTGTCGCTCGGGTTTGCTGCTGGCTAAAGCGGCCATTCAGACAAACCTCATTTATTCGCCGACGCTGATCTTCAGGCCAGCGGCTATTGCAAAGGGTGTAAGGGTCACTGCAAGCGCGGTCAGGCTGCCTAGCCAGAGCAGGTAGCCGGTCGCAGGCATACCTTGCAGCGCTGCTTGCAACGCGCCACTTCCCAGGATCAATACCGGGATGTACAACGGCAGGATCAACAGCGCCAGCAGCAGACCGCCGCGCTTCAGACCCACCGTCAACGCCGCGCCCACAGCACCGAGCAGGCTCAATACCGGCGTGCCCAGTAGCAGGGACAACAGCAACACGGGCAGGCATTGAGTCGGCAGGCCGAGCATCAGCGCCAGCAGCGGCGCCAACAATACCAGCGCAAGACCGGAAAAGATCCAATGTGCCAGCACTTTCGCCAGAACCAGTAGCGCCAGTGAATGCGAGGACAAGACCCACTGTTCCAGCGAACCGTCCTCGAAATCGCTACGAAACAAACCATCCAGCGAGAGCAGCACTGACAACAGGGCCGCTACCCAGACTAACCCTGGGGACAAGGTTTGCAACAGTTGCGTCTCCGGGCCGACGGCCAGCGGGAACAAGGCGATGACAATCGCAAAGAATACCAGCGGGTTGGCCAGTTCGGCGGGACGTCTGAACAACAGACGTGCTTCGCGTGCGACCAGCAGGGTAAACACATGACTCATATGGCCCATTGCCCCAGATCAATATCGCGATAACCGGGCGGTGTACGACTCAGGGTGTGGTGGGTGGTCAACACAATCATGCCGCCCCGCTCGCAATGCCCGGCCAGATGCTCTTCCAGTTGAGCGACGCCTTGTTTGTCCAGCGCTGTAAATGGCTCGTCGAGGATCCAGACTGGCGGGCTTTCCAGGTACAGACGCGCCAACGCGACCCGACGCTGTTGCCCGGCCGATAACGTATGGCACGGTACATCTTCAAACCCCCGCAGCCCGACAGCCTCGAGTGCTTGCCAGATTGCCGCTGATTCGGCTGGACGATGCAGGGCGCACAGCCAGGCAAGATTTTCCACCGGCGTCAGCAAATCCTTGATGCCGGCAGCATGGCCGATCCAGAGTAAATTGCGCGCCAGTTCGACACGCTGCTCGCTTAACGGCAAACCGTTAACGAGTACCTGTCCGGCGGTCGGCTGCATGAGCCCCGACAGCAGGCGCAACAGGCTGGTTTTGCCACTGCCGTTGGGACCGCTGATCTGCAGCATGTCACCTGCGTTAACCTGCACATCGAGGTGCTCGAAAAGCATTCGCCAGTCGCGCTCACACGCCAGGTCGCAGGCTTGCAGAAAAGGTATGGAACGAGTCATCCAGGGTTCCCGGTGCTGCGCAGGTCGCATCAGAACACAGCAGAGAACGTGCGGTCTGAAGAAATGGCTGTTCAAGTCAGCTTTAAAACGGCCGTTACATTGTGCAACTACCGCTCTACGATGGGCGCGCATTATACATGGCACGCCCGCCACGAGAGGGCATTTTCAACAGGTCGCTATTCCATGACAGGTGATATCACCAGCCTCCAACCGACAACAGCCGCTGCCGCTCTGGGCCGCGCAGGGCTTTCCCCGGCTCAGGTGCTTCAGCTACTTCAGCCGCTGGAAAACCTTATAAAGCCGGGAGAGACAGTCGCGGCCGAGGTGATAACCCTCAAGCAGTTGCAACAGAACTTTCAATTATTGATAAAACTGGCCTTGAGCAACGGCGGCCAGACAAGCGTCAGCGTCACCAGCCCCCTGCCCCTGACGCCCGGCACCACGCTTTCAGTGTCTCAAGCTTCGCCTAACGCGCTGACCATGACCTTGCAGCAGGTCAATACTGCGTTGAATAATCTGCAAACCAGTATCGATACCGATCAGTTGCCGCAAGGCACTTTGCTACAGGCCCGGGTGCTCACCACTCAGGTGGTCGCCAATGCAGTCAGCCAGTTGACCGGTCAGGGTGCGCCACAAACCGGCGTGCCCAATGCTCCGGCGTTGCCGGGCACTCAGCCCGGTACTCAGCCGGCGCTTTATCGTTCGATCGTGATCCTGCTCAATACTGCATTGGTTGGCACCAGCCTCAGCATCGAAAGCCCTCAGCCGTTGCGCCCGGGCGCACTGCTGAGCGCTCAGGTCCAAGGCAGTCAGAGCCTCAATTTCGTGCCACTGCCGAACAACCTTGATCAATTGGCAGTGACCCAGCAACTCACCACTCAACAAAACCGCCAAGGCTCGCTGGACGTTTTGCTTAACGCGCTGCGCAATCTCTCACCTGCAAGCCCGACGACCTCTGCCCCCGCCTCGCCGCTCCAGGCGAGTATCCAGCAGTTGCTGGCGGACTTGCCGGACATCGAACAGATGAGCAACCCGCGTGTCGTGGCTCAAGCGATCAACGCCAGCGGCCTGTTCATGGAGTCCAGATTACTGGCCGGCCTCAACCCCATGGCGATGCCGGACATGAAGGCGAACCTGCTGCAGCTCATCACTCAGTTGCTGCCCGGCTTGCCCGCCAATGCCAGCTACGACGCGGCCGCCGCCTCCAACATGCTGACCCGCACGATGCCCGGCGTGTTGCGCAGCGCCCTGGGAACCATGGGGCTGGTCGCACCGCCGCCACTGCCGATCCACTTCCCGCTGCCTTCGCGGGCAGTGAAAGGCGGTAAAGAAGATGATCTGGAAATTTTACTGAAATTCGCGGCAGCGGCGGTTTCACGCGTTCAAAGCCATCAGTTGGCGAGTCTGGAACAGACCCGAACCACTGCTGAGGGCAATCAACTGACCACTTGGCAGATGGAAATCCCGATGCGCAACGGCCAGGAAGTCGTGCCCATGCAAGTCAAGCTGCAGCGCGAGGACACGCCTGAGAAGGAGAGCAGCAAGGACAAGGAAGACAGCGAGCCCAAAGACGCCATGGAAAAACTCTGGAAAATCGATCTGGCTTTTGACCTGGCGCCTCTCGGTGCACTTCAGGTCCAGGCGCAATTATTGCGCGGCAAGCTATCGAGCCAGCTCTGGGCAGAGCGTGCTGACAGTGCGGCATTGATCAGCAAAGAACTGGGTTACTTGCGCGATCGATTGATTGCCTCCGGCCTTGAGGTGGGTGACTTGGCCTGCAGTCAAGGCGTGCCGCCTCAAGGCCCGCGCACGACCCTTCAACAACGCTGGATCGACGAGAACGCCTGATGAGCCAAGCTGACCAAAATCCGCGTCAGGCCATCGCACTGACGTACGACGGCACGCATACGCCGACCTTGAGTGCCAAAGGTGACGATCAGTTGGCCGAGGCCATTCTGGCTATCGCCCGGGAATATGAAGTGCCTATCTATGAGAATGCCGAGCTGGTCAAGTTACTGGCGCGCATGGAGTTGGGCGACAGTATTCCGGAGCCGCTGTATCGCACCATTGCGGAGATCATTGCGTTTGCCTGGCATTTGAAGGGCAAGTTTCCGGTGGGTCAGGATCCGGATGCGCCGCCGGTGGAGAGGGATATTACGCCGAAGTGGTGAAGCTACTTTTGCGTACATATCCGTTGCTGGGGTGAAGGCTGGTATTGGTTGCGCCCTTACGGCGCCTCACTTTTGTGAAGCGCAAAAGTAAGCAAAACACTCTTGCCCCACCACTGGGTGCCTCGCTGTCGCTCGGCATACCCGTAATTCGACATTGCTGCGTGGGGCCGCCGCCACCGGCCATCCATGGCCTGAGGCGGCTAAACCGGCATCCCTGCCGGTTTGCCCCACACAGCAATATCGAATTCCGGCCGGCGTGGTTTAACGGGGCGCCTAAGATCAAAATCAAACGCAGATCAAAAGCAGAATGAAAACGGCGATAGCGCCTCGGACCGGTAGGAGCGAACTTGTTCGCGAGACGTCAGCAAAGCCAACAAAGGTCTCGTCTGACACACCGCTTCGCAGCCTTCGGCAGCTCCTACAGATGCCCGGCAAACCCACACAATCAGGTCGGCTGTCAGGCCGCCGCGCTGTTGATTTTGATCTGAGGCGCCCCGTTAAACCACGCTGGCCGAACGCAGATTCTGAAGCGTGGGCAACCCGGCAGGACGCCGGGTTAGCCGCATTGGGCCATGGATGGCCCGTTGCGGCGGCCCACGGTTCAGGATCTGCGGGCGGGTACACCGAGCCTAAGCGAGGTGCCTAGTGGTGGGGCAAGAGCCTTTTGCTTACTTTTGGGCTCCTTTCAAAAGTGAGGCGCTGTAAAAGCGCAACCAATATCCGCCATCACCGCAAAAACGGATATGACCCACAAGATGGAGGAACGTCCGGTATCACCCCTGATTATGACTATGCAACTTGCTCATCAACTGAGCCTCTGCCTGAGTCAAACCACAGGCCTGGGTGAGTTCGTCGACGCTGGCGCCCATGCCGACCAGGCGCGCTGCCTGAGCAAAAGACAACGTCGACGGGTCGCGCTGTTCCAACGCAGTGAGTTTGTCAGGCAGAGGCCCGACAGTTGCCCGCAACTCGTGCAAAGCCTCACCCATCTTGACGGTACCGCTCTGGAAATGATCCACACGCCTGGCCAGCTCCCGAAAGCGCTGATCACGCAAAGCGTCCAGCTCTTCCCTCTTCAGGTCGAGCTGGCGCTGGCGCTTCGTGTACGTGATGAACAAACCCAGGGTCACTACCCAGAGAACCCCCAGGAAAATGACAGCTACCTCAAGAATCAATCAGATGTTCTCCAGCTCGGACCACTCTTCTTCAGACATCATCTTGTCCAGTTCAACAAGGATCAACAACTCACCGTTCTTGTTGCACACGCCCTGAATGAACTTGGCGGACTCGTCGTTACCCACGTTAGGTGCAGTTTCCACCTCAGACTGACGCAGATAAACCACTTCAGCAACGCTGTCGACCAGAATCCCGACCACTTGCTTGTCGGCTTCGATGATCACGATACGCGTGTTGTCGCTGACTTCAACCGGTGCCAGGCCGAAACGCTGACGAGTGTCGATCACCGTCACAACGTTACCGCGCAGGTTGATGATCCCCAGCACGTAGCTTGGAGCACCCGGTACTGGCGCGATCTCGGTATAGCGCAGCACTTCCTGGACCTGCATCACGTTGATGCCGTAAGACTCATTATCCAGGCGGAAGGTAACCCACTGCAGAATAGGATCTTCGGAACCTTGTGCGGACGACTTCTTCATAACCCCAACCCCTCGCGTGTGTGCTGTGCAGGAGACGTGCTCTACGCCCCCTCTTGATTATTTGGTTTTGTGCATCTGCTTGACCGCGCCACTGGCAATCAGCTCGGCCAACTCTGAAACATCCAGCAAGGCGCACATGTGCTCTATCACTGTGCCCGCCAACCAGGGACGCTGCCCTCGCTGGGTACGCCATTTGATCTCGCTCGGGTCAAGACGCAACGAGCGGCTGACCTGATGCACCGCCAACCCCCATTCGTAACCCTGAACCGAAATTACATACTGCAAGCCCTGACGAAAATCATCGCGGTACCGATCCGGCATGATCCAGCGCGCGGTATCCAGGACTTTCAGGTTGCCGCTCTGGCTCGGCAGGATTCCGAGGAACCATTCCGGCTGACCAAACAGCGGCGTCAAATCATGTCCGGCCAAGGGATAAATCGAACCCAGACACACCAGCGGTACGGCCAGCGTCAAACCGGCAACATCAAACAGCAGGCATTCGAAGGGCTCCTCTGCCCAGGCAGGCCGGCCGTCGCTGGTAGGCGGCGGTGTCGGTGTGCGCTGGGCGGTTGCGAGATGTACTTCGGCAACCGGCTCGATTAACTCAACCTCTTGCACCGGAACGACTTCCGGCACCACTTCAACTTCAACCCGCGCCACCACGGGGGCCACAACCGGCACGACCACTGGCGCAGCGACTGCAACCGGTACAGCAACAGTCGCAGGTGCAGCAACGGCCACAGCAATCGGTGTCGCCAGAGCCTGCATGCGCTTGTCATGCTCCTGCTCTTCACGCACCGCTGCTTCAAAATCATCTTCCGCAAGCTTCGGTTCGTCCGGCAATACTTCGGGCATATCCTCAGTGGCGTCCTGAAGCAGCGCATCCAGATAAGACTGCAATGCCAACTGCGGTCGTGTTGCTATCTCTACAGGCCGATTCAGGTTCATACAGGTGCCACACAATGATTGACGCGATTACCGCTTGAATGAGTTATCGGCCAATGTAAGCCCCGACTTGAATGGTTCTGAGTGCCTGTCGAAAATAAAGACTGCGTGCTCATATCAGGCCACCTGCGCCACGAGTTGCTCGGACAGCAAATGCTTGAGCAAAGCCCGATAAGCCAGCACCGCACGGCTTTTGTTGTCGAACTGAGAAGGCGTGACACCCTTGCGGCTCGCATCGCGCAAACGGGTGTCCACGGGCACATAAGCTTTCCAGACATGTTCGGGAAAGCTGTCACGCAACAATTTAAGGGTGCCCATGGACGCCTGTGTGCGCCGGTCAAACAAGGTGGGCACGATGGTGTAGGGCAACGGGACTTTACGTGAGCGGTTGATCATCGCCAGGGTATTGACCATGCGCTCAAGACCTTTGACAGCAAGGAACTCAGTCTGCACCGGGATCACCAGTTGTTGACTCGCCGCCAATGCATTGACCATCAAGACACCCAGCAAGGGCGGGCTGTCGATCAACGCATAGTCGAAATCCTGCCAGAGCTGCGCCAGGCTTTTGGCGATCACCAGCCCCAGACCACTCTGACCGGGTGACTGGCGCTCAAGCGTGGCCAGCGCAGTGCTCGAAGGGAGCAATGAAATGCGCTGATCGCTGGTCGGCAATAACAGTTGGCCGGGCAAGCCATCGGGAATGTTGCCTTTGTTCAGGAACAGGTCAAAGACGCTGTGTTCAAGCAGGTCGGGGTCGTGACCGAAGTAACTGGTCATCGAGCCATGGGGGTCGAGATCGACCACAACCACACGCTTGCCCGCATCGGCCAACAGCCCCGCTAACGCGATGGTCGAAGTGGTTTTACCCACGCCACCTTTTTGATTGGCTACTGCCCAGACTCTCATGTGTGCTCTTCCTCCCGTAATGGCGTGGCCATACCGAGAAACGACTATCGTACGGGTGACGAAGAATTGACGGTATTGCTGCGAACCGCCGGGTTGACAGGCGCAGGTGCAGTTTGTGTGCCAGCACGGCGCAAGGCAGCATCCGGTTGCGCATTGGCCGAACCTGAAGCGGTCAGACTACGGCGCACGTCCAGATTACGGGAGATCACCAGCACCACCCGACGGTTGCGACCACGCCCTTCGGCCGTCGCATTGGAAGCCACTGGCTGGAATTCGCCGTACCCTACCGAAGCCATGCGGGCGGGGTTAAGGCCTTCCATCGCGAGCATGCGCACGATGCTCGACGAGCGCGCCGAAGAGAGCTCCCAGTTAGTCGGGAACTGCGAGGTGCTGATCGGCTGGTCATCGGTGAAACCTTCGACGTGAATCGGGTTGTCGAACGGTTTGATGATCTTCGCGACTTTTTCAATGATCGTGAACGCCTTGTCGCTGGGGATGGCGTCACCGCTACCGAACAGCAAGCCTGAGCTGAGTTCGATTTCAATCCACAGTTCGTTGCCGCGCACCGTCATCTGATTGGATTTGATCAGGTCGCCGAAGCCCGCACGTACATCGTCGGCAATTTCCTTGAGCGGATCAGTGGTGTCCTGGCCGATGCCGGCATCGACTTGCTCGCTGTCCTTGACCAACGGTTCGGCAGGCTTGACCGACAACGGACGCTGCTCACCGATGGGGATTAGCTTCATGCTGCGTTCGGAGTCGTTGAATACACCGACCAAGGCCTCGGAAAGGATCTTGTACTTGCCTTCGTTGATAGACGAAATCGAATACATCACGACAAAAAAGGCAAACAGCAGCGTGATGAAGTCCGCGTAAGACACCAGCCAGCGCTCGTGGTTTTCGTGCTCTTCGGGTCGACGACGTCGAGCCATGGCGTATTACTCCATGAAGCCTTGCAGCTTGAGTTCAATGGAGCGCGGGTTCTCACCCTCGGCGATGGATAGCAGGCCTTCAAGGAGCATTTCGCGATAACGCGACTGGCGCAAGGCAATGCCTTTTAGCTTGTTGGCAACCGGCAACAGAATCAGGTTGGCCGAGGCCACGCCATAAATAGTGGCTACGAACGCCACGGCAATACCGCTGCCCAACTGACTCGGATCGGCCAGATTGCCCATGACGTGAATAAGGCCCATGACCGCACCGATGATGCCGATGGTCGGCGCATAGCCGCCCATACTTTCAAACACTTTGGCGGCCTGGACATCACGGTGCTCCTGGGTCAGAAAATCGACTTCCAGGATGCTGCGAATGGCTTGTGGCTCGGCACCGTCGACCAATAACTGCAAGCCTTTGCGAGCGTAGGTATCAGGCTCGGAATCGGCAACCGACTCAAGCCCCAGCAACCCCTCTTTACGCGCGGTCATGCTCCAGTTGACGACCCGGTCGATACCGCTGGCCAGATCAATACGCGGCGGAAACAGGATCCAGATACCAATCTGAATGGCACGCTTGAAAGCGCTCATGGGCGCCTGCAGCATCGATGCTGCGAGCGTACCGCCGATGACGATCAATGCTGCAGGACCATTGAGCAAGGCGGACAGATGCCCACCTTCCAGATAGTTACCGCCGACAATTGCAACGAACGCGAGGATGAGACCGATCAGACTCAAAACATCCATCAGACACATGCCTCAACAAGGTGCCGGCCGATATCGTCCAGACTGTAAATCGCATCCGCCAGGTCAGCTTTGACAATTGCCATTGGCATGCCATAGATCACGCAGCTCGCTTCGTCCTGAGCCCAGACGTGGCTGCCACCTTGCTTGAGCAGGCGCGCCCCTTCACGACCATCCGCGCCCATGCCGGTAAGCACGACCGCCAGCACCTTGTCGCCATAGGACTTGGCCGCCGAACCGAAGGTGATATCCACGCAAGGCTTGTAATTCAGACGCTCGTCGCCCGGCAGGATTTTCACCGCTCCCCGACCATCGATCATCATCTGCTTGCCACCTGGGGCCAACAGCGCGAGGCCAGGACGCAGAATGTCACCATCCTCCGCTTCTTTGACGCTGATCTTGCACAGCTTGTCCAGACGCTCGGCGAATGCCTTGGTGAACGCTGCAGGCATGTGCTGGATCAGCACGATAGGCGCAGGAAAATTGGCAGGCAGCTGAGTCAGCACACGCTGCAAAGCTACCGGGCCACCCGTCGAGGTGCCGATAGCGACCAACTTGTAAGCCTTGCGCTTGGGCGTGCCTGACAATGGCGGATGTGAACTGCTGGCCGCCGGAGCTGGCGCAGGTGCCGCACGCGGGGTTACCGGACGCGCTGGAGCCGGGCTGGATGTTCTGCCGGTGGCAGGCGCCGCGGTGGGTGTATGAGTCGGGGCATGAGACGGAGCTGAAACCGGGGCGGCGGCTGGCGTTGCCACCGGAGCCGAACCGCTCAAACCACGACGATTGCTGCGTGAAATACTGTGGACCTTTTCACACAGCAGTTGCTTGACCTTCTGCGGGTTACGCGAAATGTCTTCGAAATTCTTGGGCAGGAAATCCACCGCACCGGCGTCCAGTGCATCCAGCGTGACGCGGGCACCTTCGTGGGTCAGTGAGGAGAACATCAGCACCGGGGTTGGACTGCGCTGCATGATTTGGCGAACAGCAGTGATGCCGTCCATCATGGGCATTTCGTAGTCCATGGTAATCACGTCAGGCTTGAGCGACAGCACCAGATCAATCGCTTCCTTGCCGTTGCTCGCGGTACCGACAACCTTGATGTTTGGGTCTGAAGAAAGAATTTCCGTGACGCGGCGGCGGAAGAAACCGGAGTCATCCACCACCAATACCTTGACTACCATAAACACTCCATTACAGGCTGCACGGAAACTGCTGCGCTTTGCGACGCGCCGTCGAAGCGAGCTTCGCCCAACGACAGAAAACCGATCGAAGCAGGCCTCAAAAGGTCACGAGGCACACACGCTCATTTGTCAGCTGCGTCTGCGACTCGTCATTGTTATTGCCTCGCATCCATTCGCAGCGTTTTCGACACCGCCTGACCAGGTGTCACGGACAGTGCTCTGCCCGTGACACCAGAATCAAATACGCCGTGCGGCGTACCGCTTGAGCATACTCGGCACATCGAGAATCAAGGCAATGCGACCGTCACCGGTGATGGTGGCGCCAGACATGCCAGGTGTCCCCTGCAACATTTTACCCAGCGGCTTGATGACCACTTCTTCCTGGCCCACCAACTGATCGACAACGAAGCCGATACGCTGAGTGCCCACCGAAAGAATCACCACATGCCCTTCATGCTGCTCTTCGTGGACGGCCGAACTGACCAGCCAACGCTTGAGGTAGAACAGCGGCAACGCTTTATCACGAACGATCACTACTTCCTGGCCATCAACGACGTTGGTAGTCGAGAGGTCCAGGTGGAAGATCTCGTTGACGTTGACCAGCGGGAATGCGAAGGCCTGATTGCCCAGCATCACCATCAGGGTCGGCATGATTGCCAGGGTCAACGGCACCTTGATGACGATCTTCGAACCCTGACCCTTGGTCGAGTAAATGTTGATCGTACCGTTGAGCTGGGCAATCTTGGTTTTCACCACGTCCATGCCCACACCACGGCCCGACACGTCGGAGATCTCGGTTTTGGTCGAGAAACCTGGCGCAAAAATCAGGTTGTAGCAGTCGGTGTCGCTCAGGCGATCAGCGGCGTCCTTGTCCATCACGCCACGCTTGACCGCAATGGCACGCAAGACGTTGGGGTCCATTCCCTTGCCGTCATCAGAGATCGACAACAGGATGTGGTCGCCTTCCTGCTCGGCAGAGAGAACAACACGTCCGCCACGCGGTTTACCTGACGCCTCGCGCTCTTCCGGGGTTTCTACACCGTGGTCGACTGCGTTACGCACCAAGTGGACCAGCGGATCGGCAAGCGCCTCAACGAGGTTCTTGTCCAGGTCAGTCTCTTCACCGACCAGTTCCAGGTTGATCTCTTTCTTGAGCTGACGAGCCAGGTCGCGTACGAGTCGCGGGAAGCGACCAAACACTTTCTTGATCGGCTGCATCCGGGTCTTCATCACCGCGGTCTGCAAGTCAGCTGTCACCACATCAAGGTTGGAAACCGCCTTGGACATGGCTTCGTCGCCACTGTTGAGCCCCAGACGCACCAGACGGTTACGCACCAGCACCAGTTCGCCGACCATGTTCATGATCTCGTCCAGGCGCGCGGTATCAACCCGTACGGTGGTTTCCGCTTCTGAGGCGACCGGCTTCTCGGCCGGTGGCGCAGCCGGTTTGGCTGGCGCGGGAGCAGGTGCAGCAGCCTTGGCGGGCGCTGGTGCGGCTGCCGGTTTGGCTGCTGCAGCCGGAGCAGGCTTGGCCGCCGGCGCTGCTGGCTTGGCGGGCGCAGATACGGCCGCAGCAGGTGCAGCAACCGCCGCAGCTACGTCAGGCTCGAACTTGCCTTTGCCATGCAACTCGTCAAGCAATGCTTCAAATTCGTTATCGGTGATTTCGTCACCTTTTCCAGCCGATGCGCTGGCAGCTGGTGCCGCCGCAGCAGGAGCAGGAGCCGCTGCAGCGGAAGGATCGAACGAACCCTTGCCATGCAGTTGGTCGAGCAACGCTTCGAATTCATCGTCTGTAATGTCGCCGCTCTCAGCTTTGCCGGCAGGCGCTGCGGCTGGAGCAACGGCAGCAGGCGCTGCGCTATCGGCTGCAAACTGACCTTTACCGTGTAGTTGATCGAGCAGCGATTCGAATTCCGAATCGGTGATCTCATCGGATGCCGCTGCGCCAGTGGACGGCGCGGCAGCAGCCGCTGGCTGTTCTTTCGCGGAATTGAGCTGATCAAGCAAGTGCTCGAATTCGGTATCGGTGATCTCGTCTGAAGCGGCCTCAGCGGCAGCTTCAACAGGTGCCTCTTCTACTTCCACGGCTTCAGCCGCAGGAGCTTCGTCAGCCGATGCTGGCTCAGCCAGCCGCGCCAGTGCCGCAAGCAGCTCCGGTGTGGCCGGAGTCACTTCGCTACGTTCGCGCACCTGGCTGAACATGGCGTTGACTGCATCCAGCGCTTCCAGGACCACGTCCATCAATTCCGAATCAACGCGACGCTCACCCTTACGCAGGATGTCGAACACGTTTTCGGCGATGTGGCAGCACTCCACCAGCTCATGGAGCTGGAGGAAGCCGGCGCCCCCTTTTACAGTGTGAAAACCGCGAAAAATTGCATTGAGCAGATCTGCGTCATCCGGTCGGCTTTCCAGCTCGACCAACTGTTCAGACAACTGCTCCAGAATTTCGCCGGCCTCTACCAGAAAATCCTGAAGGATCTCTTCATCGGCGCCGAAGCTCATTGGGGTGCTCCCTAAAATTAACCGTCAACAGACCAGACTTAGAAGCCCAGGCTCGATAGCAGATCGTCTACATCGTCCTGTCCGGACACAACGTCTTCCCGTTTATCGGCATGAATCTGCGGACCTTCACCCTGTTTGATATGTTTTTGTGGATCTTTTTCTGCGCGGATGGATTCATCGTCATGTTCGATGCCCGCAAAGCGGTCTACATGACTGGCCATGAGCACCAGTTTGAGCAGATTGCTCTCCACTTCAGTGACCAATTGCGTGACACGCTTGATCACTTGACCAGTAAGGTCCTGGAAGTCCTGAGCCAGCAGAATATCGTTGAGGTGGGAGGAAACCTTATGGGTATCCTGTTCGCTGCGCGTCAAGAAACCATCGACACGCCGCGCCAGTTCACGAAACTCTTCAGCGCCGACTTCACGGCGCATGAAACGCCCCCAGTCCGCACTCAAGGCCTTGGCCTCGTCGTTCAGACCGTGTATCAGCGGGGTGCTTTCCTCGACCAGATCCATGGTGCGGTTAGCTGCGTTTTCCGTGAGCCTGACAACATACGACAGGCGTTCGGTGGCATCCGTAATCTGGGACACTTCCTCGGCTTGCGGCATGTTCGGGTCAATCTGAAAATTGACGATCGCACTGTGCAGCTCGCGAGTCAGCTTGCCGATCTCTTGATAGAGACCGCGATCCCGAGCCTGATTGAGCTCGTGGATCAATTGCACCGCGTCGCCGAAACGGCCTTTTTCAAGGCTCGTCACCAGCTCGCTAGCGTGTTTCTTCAGGGTCGCTTCAAACTCGCCCATTGACGTTTCGTTGTTCTCCATAAAGCCCTCGCGGCATACATCAGCTATTGACGCGCTCGAAGATCTTGTCGATCTTTTCTTTCAGCGCCTGAGCCGTGAATGGCTTGACGACATAACCATTGACGCCGGCCTGAGCCGCTTCAATGATCTGGTCGCGCTTGGCTTCTGCGGTCACCATCAACACCGGCAGGTGCTTGAGGCGCTCATCGGCACGCACTTTACGCAGCAGGTCGATACCCGTCATGCCAGGCATGTTCCAGTCCGTTACCAGAAAGTCAAAGGAACCGCTTTCCAGCATCGGCAACGCGGTAAGCCCGTCATCGGCTTCGGACGTGTTGGTGAAGCCCAGATCACGCAGCAGGTTTTTAATGATCCGCCGCATCGTTGAGAAGTCATCAACGATGAGGATTTTCATGTTCTTGTCCAATTCGACCTCCAAGCAGTCTTTGACGCGTTCAGCACCTGAACGCGCTGTTCAATCAATACCGGCACAGCTCACATCGGCTGTACGAAAACGACGACGGGCTTGGTACATCAACAACTATGGAAACCGCACAGCAAATCCACGGGCTGCATCAAAGCTATTGCTTTTACAGTCCGTGGAGCGAATGCCTGTACGGCTCCAGCCTTGTCCACTGTCCCACGTAACGCTTTGCACAGCCTGCTCACACGCGACACGCCATCACCAAGGACGCATACCGCCTGTCAACGCGCTCGCCACTCTCCCAAACGCCCCCGCAAACGAGCGGCGCACTGGCTGTGTAACTGGCTGACTCGCGACTCACTGACCCCCAGGACCTCACCGATTTCCTTGAGGTTCAGCTCCTCGTCATAGTACAGCGCCAAAACCAGACGTTCACGCTCCGGCAAGTTGGCAATTGCATCTGCCAACGCAGCCTGGAAACGTTCATCCTCCAGGTCGCGTGACGGCTCAAGCGAACCGCTTGCGCCATCCTCATGCAGTCCTTCATGTTCGCCGTCCTGTAACAGGTCGTCAAAACTGAAGAGGCGACTGCCCAAGGTATCGTTCAAAATCCCGTAATAATCATCGAGACTCAATTGGAGTTCGGCCGCAACCTCGTGATCTTTAGCGTCGCGACCTGTTTTAGCTTCAATTGAGCGAATTGCGTCACTGACCATGCGCGTATTGCGGTGCACCGAGCGTGGCGCCCAGTCCCCTTTGCGCACTTCATCGAGCATCGCACCACGGATACGAATCCCGGCATAAGTCTCGAAACTGGCGCCCTTGGTGCAATCGTACTTGGTGGACACTTCCAGCAAGCCGATCATGCCCGCCTGAATCAGGTCTTCGACCTGAACACTGGCAGGCAGACGCGCCAGCAAGTGGTAAGCAATGCGCTTGACCAGCGGAGCATACCGCTCGATCAACTCATATTGCGAGTTTCTGGAAGCCTTGCTGTACATCTGGTAGCCGCTCGCGGTCATTGAACAGGCCCTGCGCTTGTCTGGTAAACCAGTCGCTCGACGAAGAACTCCAGATGCCCGCGAGGGTTGGCAGGCAGTGGCCAGGTATCGACCTTCTGCGCAATAGCCTTGAACGCCAGGGAGCATTTAGAGCGTGGGAAAGCTTCGTATACGGCACGTTGCTTCTGGACGGCCTTACGCACGCATTCGTCGTAAGGCACGGCGCCAACATATTGCAAGGCAACATCAAGGAAACGGTCGGTCACCTTGGTCAGCTTGGCAAACAGGTTGCGACCTTCCTGCGGGCTCTGCGCCATGTTGGCCAGCACCCGGAAACGGTTCATGCCGTAGTCGCGATTCAACAACTTGATCAGCGCATAAGCGTCAGTGATCGAAGTAGGCTCGTCGCAGACCACCAGCAACACTTCCTGAGCAGCGCGGACGAAGCTGACCACTGACTCGCCAATCCCGGCGGCGGTGTCAATCACCAGCACATCCAGATTGTCGCCAATATCGCTGAACGCCTGGATCAGGCCGGCATGTTGCGCCGGGCTCAGATGAACCATGCTCTGGGTGCCGGAAGCGGCAGGCACGATTCGAATCCCGCCCGGACCTTGCAACAAGACGTCGCGAAGCTCACAACGCCCCTCGATCACATCAGCAAGAGTGCGTTTAGGCGTCAGGCCAAGAAGGACATCGACATTCGCCAGGCCAAGGTCGGCGTCCAGCAGCATGACGCGCCGGCCGAGCTCGGCCAAGGCCAGCGAAAGATTCACTGACACGTTAGTCTTACCGACGCCACCCTTGCCGCCGGTCACCGCGATCACCTGTACGGGATGCATGCTGCCCATGTTATTTCTTTACCTTGTCTTGCGTAGACCGTAGCCAGATTGCGGGCGACACGCTCAGTGAAGAGCCATGCCGGGCAGACCATCGATGCAGGTAACGTCCATTAGTTCGCTTCACTTAACCGACCCGTTTGTTGGGGTTGTGGTAAAGGTCGGCGAACATGTCCGCCATGGCCTCTTCGCTTGGCTCTTCTTGCATCTGCACATTGACCGCACGCGACACCAGTTGGTGCCTGCGAGGCAGGTGAAGATCATCAGGAATTCGTGGGCCATCAGTCAGATAGGCCACCGGCAGCTCATGACTGATAGCAAGACTGAGCACTTCACCCAGGCTGGCAGTTTCGTCCAGCTTGGTCAGGATGCATCCCGACAGACCACAGCGTTTGTAGCTGTGATAAGCCGCAGTGAGCACCTGTTTCTGGCTGGTGGTTGCCAGGACCAGATAATTACGAGACTTGATTCCGCGCCCTGCCAGACTTTCCAGCTGCATACGCAACGCCGGATCACTGGCTTGCAGGCCCGCGGTATCGATCAACACGACACGCTTGCGCAGCAGCGGATCAAGCGCCTGCGCCAGCGACTGGCCAGGATCGACATGAGTCACCGGCACGTTGAGGATGCGACCCAATGTCTTGAGCTGCTCCTGAGCACCGATCCGGAAACTGTCCATGCTGACCAAAGCGATATTCTGTGCGCCGTACTTGAGTACGTAGCGCGCCGCCAGTTTGGCGAGCGTCGTGGTTTTGCCCATGCCAGCAGGGCCAACCATGGCGATCACACCACCTTCTTCAAGCGGCTCCACGTCAGGCACTTCGATCATGCGCGCCAAGTGCGCCAGGAGCATGCGCCAGGCCTGACGCGGCTCGTCGATATCAGGGATCATTTCCAGCAGATCGCGCGACAGCGGGCCGGACAAGCCGACACGTTGCAGACGGCGCCACAGATTGGCCTGTGCCGGACGGCTGCCTTGCAACTGATTCCATGCCAGGGAGCCAAGCTGGACTTCCAGCAGCTCGCGCAGGCCGTTCAATTCAAAACGCATCGAGTCGTAACCGCGCTGATTACCTGCTGGCGCAGCCGGTGCGGCCTGTGGCTGCACAAAGGGACGCGGCGGCTCTTCCAGCGTCGGCTCGATGTGAGTGTCAGCGGCGCTCAATGGCAAACCGGCAAACAACTGGCGATTGGTCGCGCCGTCGCTGTCACTACGATTGTTCAGTTCTGCCTGAGCAGAGACGATACGCGACTGGGTTTTACGCAGCTCGTCTTCAAGCTCGATATTAGGGACGCGTGGCGCCAGCGCGGACAGCTTGTAATCCAGGGCAGCAGTCAGCTCCACGCCACCGGCAATTCGCCGGTTGCCGATGATGGCCGCTTCAGCGCCCAGCTCATCACGAACCAGTTTCATGGCTTGACGCATATCGGCGGCGAAAAATCGCTTAACTTGCATGACTCACTACCTCAGCCGTTAGGCCCGACAGTCGCTACGATGGTTACTTGCTTGTTGTCAGGAATCTCCTGATACGCCAACACGTGCATATTCGGTACAGCCAGTCGTCCAAACCGTGACAGCATTGCCCGGACCGGGCCTGCTACCAGCAGAATCACTGGCAAGCCTTGCATCTCCTGACGCTGGGCGGCATCGATCAGCGAACGCTGAAGCTTCTCTGCCATGCTCGGCTCAAGAAGAACGCCTTCTTCCTGACCCTGACCAGCCTTCTGCAGACTATTGAGCAATATCTGTTCCAACCTTGGCTCCAGCGTGATAACTGGCAGCTCCGGCTCAATGCCTACAATGCTTTGCACGATTGCGCGGCTCAATCCGACCCGGACAGCAGCCACCAAGGCGGCGGTATCTTGACTCCGTTGAGCGTTATTGGCGATAGCCTCGGCAATCGTGCGGATATCCCGAACCGGTACCTGTTCAGACAACAACGCCTGCAACACCTTGAGCAACGCCGACAACGAAAGGATGCCTGGAACCAGCTCTTCAGCCAGCTTAGGCGAGCCTTTAGCCAGCAATTGCATCAATTGCTGCACTTCTTCATGGCCAATCAACTCATGCGAGTGCTTGTAGAGAATCTGGTTGAGGTGGGTCGCGACCACCGTACTGGCGTCAACCACGGTATATCCAAGCGACTGAGCCTGACTGCGCTGGCTGATTTCAATCCAGACCGCTTCCAGGCCAAACGCCGGGTCCTTGGCGGTAATACCATTGAGCGAACCAAACACCTGCCCCGGGTTGATCGCCAGTTCGCGGTCCGGATAGATTTCCGCCTCTGCCAACGTGACACCCATCAGCGTCAAACGATAGGCGCTCGGCGCAAGGTCCAGGTTGTCGCGAATATGCACGGTCGGCATCAGGAAGCCCAGCTCCTGAGAAAGCTTCTTACGCACGCCTTTGATTCGCGCCAGGAGCTGACCACCCTGATTACGGTCCACCAGCGGAATCAGGCGATAGCCCACTTCCAGACCGATCATGTCGATAGGCGTCACGTCGTCCCAGCCCAGCTCTTTGGAATCCTGAACACGGGTCGGCGATGGCAACATTTCCTGCTGACGCTTGACCTCTTCAAGTGCCAGGACTTTAACCTGATTCTCTTTTTTCCAGAGCAGGTAACCGATACCGCAGGCAACCAGACCCAAACTGATGAAGGAGAAGTGCGGCATACCTGGCACAAGCCCCATGACAATCATGATCGCGCCCGACACACCCAGAGCCTTCCAGGATGTAAACATCTGGCGGTTGATCATCTTGCCCATTTCTTCCGAACCGGAAGCACGGGTCACCATGATGGCCGCGGCGGTCGAGAGCAACAGCGACGGCAGCTGCGCCACCAAACCGTCACCGATGGTCAGCAATGTATAAATCTTGCCGGCTTCGGAGAATGTCATGTTGTGTTGCAGCATCCCCACCAACATGCCGCCAATGAGGTTAATGAACAGAATCAACAGACCGGCGATGGCGTCACCGCGAACGAACTTGCTCGCACCGTCCATGGAGCCGTAAAACTCGGCTTCCTGGGCGACTTCAAGACGGCGGCGTTTGGCTTCAGGCTGATCGATCAGACCGGCGTTCAAATCGGCGTCGATTGCCATTTGCTTGCCGGGCATGGCGTCCAGGGTAAAACGGGCGCTTACCTCAGAGATCCGACCGGCACCTTTGGTGATTACCACGAAGTTGATGATCATCAGAATGGCGAACACAACGATACCGACGACGTAGTTCCCGCCGATCACCACTTCACCGAAGGCCTGAATCACCTTACCGGCAGCGGCGTGACCGTCCTGACCATGAAGCATCACCACGCGGGTGGACGCTACGTTAAGCGCCAGTCGCAGTAGCGTGGCAACCAGCAGGATGGTTGGAAATACCGAGAAATCCAGAGGACGCAGCGCGTAGACGCAGACCAGCAATACGACGATGGAAAGAGCGATGTTGAACGTGAAGAATACGTCCAGCAGGAACGGCGGGATGGGCAACATCATCATTGCCATCATGACCAACAGCAACAGCGGAACGCCTAGCTGGCCACGGCCGAGGCCAGCCAGGTTACTGCGTGCGCTGCTAATTAACTGAGAGCGATCCACCGATTATTCACCTGCACGCTAAATCAAAACTTTGACGCCGATGGCGACCTGACATGACCTATTGCAAGAAGCTTTCCAACTGTTGAATCGGTGATGAAATAGCGGGCGGGGTCTGTAAGAAAGTGTGAGATTTTTTTGGAGGGGGGTGCTGATTTTTGTGTACATATCCGTTGCTGGGTAACGGCGGATATTGGTTGCGCTTTTACAGCGCCTCACTTTTGAGGCGCAAAAGTAAGCAAAACGCTCTTGCCCCACCACTCGGTGCCTCGCTGGCGCTCGGCATACCCGAAATCCGACCTTGCTGCGTGGGGCCGCCGCCACCGGCCATCCATGGCCTGAGGCGGCTAAACCGGCATCCCTGCCGGTTTGCCCCACGCAGCAAGGTCGAATTCCGGCCGGCGTGGTTTAACGGGGCGCCTAAAATCAAAAGCAGATCAAAAACCGATCACAAGCAGAGAGCGCTCACCAGACCGGTAGGAGCGAACTTGTTCGCGAGACGTCACCACAGCCAACGCATACGTCATCTGACACACCGCATCGCAGCCTTCGGCAGCTCCTACAGAACATCGGTAAGTTCACAAATCAGGTCGGCTGTCAGGCCGCCGCGCTTTTGATTTTGATCTGAGGCGCCCCATTAAATCACGCTGGCCGAACGCAGATTCTGAAGCGTGGGCAACCCGGCAGGACGCCGGGTTAGCCGCATTGGGCCATGGATGGCCCGTTGCGGCGGCCCACGGTTCAGGATCTGCGGGCGGGTACACCGAGCGACAGCGAGGTGCCAAGTGATGGGGAAAGAGCGCTTTGCTTACTTTTGCGCTTCTCAAAAGTGAGGCGCTGTAAAAGCGCAACCAATATCAGCCCTTAACGCGGTAACGGATATGTACCCAAGAATCACTGCCTCAACTCAAGAATCCCGCTGCAAATCCGGCGGAATGGTGATATCGCCCAGCGGATCCGGGCGCTTGCCCTGCCCCGCATGGTACTGACGAATCTGATAAACGTACGCCAGCACCTGAGCCACTGCCAGGTACAAACCGGCCGGAATTTCCTGATCAAGATCGGTACTGTAATAAATCGAACGCGCCAGACCAGGAGACTCAAGGATGAGAATCTGATGATGCGCGCCAATCTCGCGGATTTTCAGGGCGACAAAATCGACACCCTTGGCCACGAGCATAGGCGCCCCACCCTGCTCGGGGTCGTATTTGAGTGCGACGGCAAAGTGAGTCGGGTTGGTGATGATCACATCGGCCTGCGGAACGGACTCCATCATGCGACGTTGCGACGCCTCGCGCTGAAGCTGGCGAATACGCTGCTTGATCTCGGGACTGCCTTCGGAGTTTTTATGCTCGTCGCGCACCTCTTGCTTGGTCATCAAAAGCTTCTTGTGCGCTTCCCACAACTGGAACGGCACATCCACTGCGGCAATGAAAATGAGCCCACAGGCCATCCATAACGTACTCCAGCCAACCACCTGCAGGCTGTGGATGATGGCCTGCTCCAAGGGCTCATGTGCGATGGAAACCAGCGCGGCCTTCTCCATATTCAGCACTACAAGCGCAACAATCAGCACAATGACGAATTTGGCAAAAGACTTGAGCAATTCAATCAGCGCGTTGGGAGAGAACATGCGCTTGAGTCCGGCCAACGGATTCATTCGGCTGAACTTGGGGAACAATGATTTCGTTGCGAACAGCCATCCACCCAAAGAGATAGGCCCGATAACAGCCGCGGCTAACATGACCAGCAGAAACGGCATCATGACGACCAGCGCAAGCTTACCGGTGGCAAGCAGCATCCGCCCCATGGAGCCCTCATCCATGAGCACCTCACGGGTGATGGTGAAGTTCGAAGTCATCATGTAGGACATCGCCTGCGCAATATCCGCACCTTCAACCAAAAGCCCTATCGCTCCCGCCATCATGATTGCGAGCGTGTTCAGCTCTTTGGAACGAGCAATCTGGCCTTCCGCCCGAGAATCACGGACCTTTTTCTCCGTGGGGTCTTCTGTTTTGTCCTGACCATTCTCGTTCTCGGCCATGTTAGCGAGCCCTCACCATGTCACGGAACGTCTGCAGCGCCTGAGTCGCCAGCGGTTGGTACTGATTAAGAATGTCGCCAAGGCTGATCCACAGGATGACCATACCCAAGACCAACGTCAGCGGGAAACCAATGGAAAAGATGTTTAACTGCGGCGCTGCACGAGTCATGACCCCAAACGCGATGTTGACGACCAGCAATGCGGTAATCGCCGGCAGCACCAGTTTCAAACCCGCGGCCATGACCCAGCCCAGACCGTTGGCGAGCGCCCAGAAATTGGATACCAGTAAACCACCGCCCACTGGCAACGTCGTAAAGCTCTCGATCAGGGTTTCGATCACCACGAGATGGCCGTTCATACCGAGAAAAACCAGCGTGACCAGCATGGTAAAAAATTGGCCGATGACCGCCGATGAGACGCCGTTGGTAGGGTCCACCATAGAGGCGAAGCCCATACCCATTTGCGTCGAAATGATCTGACCGGCAACAACGAACGAATGAAAGAACAACTGAAGGCAAAGCCCAAGCCCCGCACCAATGATGATCTGCTCACCAATCAGCAACAGCGCCGTCAGGTCGAGCGCGTTGACCTCGGGCATAGGCGGTAGAACAGGCGCCACAACGACAGTAATAGCCAGCGCAAGATAAAGGCGCACACGGCCAGGCACCAGCGTTGTACCGATGATCGGCATAGTCATCAATAGCGCAGTAATTCGAAACATGGGCAGCATGAAGCTCGCGACCCAAGTGCCGATCTGCCCGTTGGTCAGGGCCAGCATCGGTTCCACGAGATCAGCCGATCACGGTCGGGATACTGGTGTACAGCGCGAGGATGTACTCCATGAACACCTTGAGCAGCCAGGGTCCGGCCACGATCAATGTGATCAGCATAACGATCAGACGCGGCAAAAAGCTCAGCGTCTGTTCGTTGATCTGGGTGGCGGCCTGAAACATGGCAACCAGCAAACCGCAGAGCAAGCTGGGCACTACCAGAATCGCCACCAGTAACGTGGTGAACCACAACGCCTCACGAAACAGGTCGACAGCTACTTCTGGCGTCATCGCACAGACTCCTGATCAGGACGGGTCATACACCACCAAAGCTGCCTGCCAGGGTGCCGACGATCAACGCCCAGCCATCCACCAGCACAAACAGCATGATTTTGAACGGCAAGGAAATGATCAACGGCGACAGCATCATCATACCCATCGCCATCAATACGCTGGCGACCACCAGGTCGATGACCAGGAACGGAATGAAGATCATGAAACCGATCTGAAAGGCAGTCTTGAGTTCGGAAATAACAAAAGCAGGGACCAGAATCGTCAGCGGCGCCTGATCCGGAGAGGCAATGTCAGTGCGCTTGGACAGGCGCATGAACAGCTCAAGATCGCTGGTACGGGTTTGCGCCAGCATGAAATCCTTGATCGGTACTTGTGCGCGAGCCACTGCATCCTGCGCCGTCAGCGTTTCAGCCAGATACGGCTGCAAAGCATCCTGATTCACCCGATCAAACACCGGCGCCATGATGAACATGGTCAGAAACAGCGCCATGCCAGTCAGGATCTGGTTGGACGGCGTCTGCTGGAGGCCAAGGGCCTGACGCAAAATCGAGAAAACAATGATGATTCGGGTAAAGCTGGTCATCAGCATGACGAACGCTGGAATGAAGCTCAGCGCCGTCATGATCAGAAGAATTTGCAGGCTGACCGAATACTCCTGCTGGCCGTCCGCACCGTTGGACAGGGTAATCGCCGGGATCGACAACGGATCGGCGGCGAACGCCAAAGGCGCTGCCAGCACCAGCACAAGCGTCAACAGAATGCGCAGCATTACTTCTTATCCTTCTGAACCTTGTTGCCCATCAAGTCCATCAAACGTTGTGCAAACTCGGAGTTCACTGGCTGGCGCTCCGGCACCTGCACGGGCTGGTTGAGCACATGCAACGGGGTGATTCGTCCAGGCGTGACGCCGAGCAGAATCTGCTCTTCACCCACCTGGACAAGTACCAGACGGTCGCGGGGACCAATGGCCCGCGAACCGACCAACTCAATAACCTGAGCATTGCCTGGCACACCGCGCTGAACCCGACGCATCAGCCAGGCCAAAGCAAAGATGAGGCCGACCACCAATAGCAACCCGAACAGCAGCTGCACAACCTGCCCACCCATACCTGACGACAACGCAGCATTTGCCTGAGGAGCGGCCGCCTGTACTGCAGGCTCGGCCGCCAGAGCACTCAGCGGCATGGCGAGCAAAACGGTGACCGCTTTCATCACCTTCACTAGCGCAGCTTCTTGATACGTTCGCTCGGGCTGATCACGTCAGTCAGGCGGATGCCGAACTTTTCGTTGACCACCACCACCTCGCCGTGCGCGATCAAGGTGCCATTGACCAGCACATCAAGCGGCTCACCCGCCAGACGATCCAGCTCGATCACCGAACCCTGGTTAAGCTGCAGCAGGTTGCGGATGTTGATGTCCGTACTGCCTACTTCCATGGAAATAGACACCGGGATATCCAGAATCACATCAAGGTTCGGGCCATCCAGAGTTACCTGAGCATTGCTCTTGGGCACACTGCCGAACTCTTCCATGGCCATACGGCTGGAAGCCGCCGAATTACCGGCGTCTGCCGCGAGCAGAGCGTCGATGTCGTCCTGACCGCTTTCACCGGACTCACCCAGTGCAGCAGCCCACTCATCGGCCAACGCCTGATCATCATCAGACGTCATATCGTTTTCATCAGCCATCGGTTGTCCTCGGTGAACATTGATTCAGTTGCACAAAAATTTTCGGCGGTGGAAAAACTCAACGCCGGTCTATCGGCTCGATGACTTGCAGCGCCAGATTACCTTGATGCGATCCCAGCTTGACCTTGAATGAAGGCACGCCATTGGCACGCATCACCATCTCGTCAGGCATCTCTACTGGGATAATGTCGCCCGGCTGCATGTGCAGGATGTCGCGCAACAGCAACTGTCGACGGACAACCGTCGCGCTCATGGGTACCGCGACATCGAGCACATCCTGCTTGAGTGCGTTGATCCAGCGCTCGTCCTGGTCATCCAGATCGGACTGGAAGCCCGCATCGAGCATTTCCCGAATAGGTTCGATCATCGAGTAAGGCAGGGTAACGTGCAGGTCGCCGCCACCACCGTCGAGTTCGATATGGAAAGTCGAGACGACAACCGCTTCGCTTGGACCAACGATGTTGGCCATGGCCGGGTTCACTTCGGAGTTGATGTACTCGAAGTTCACTTCCATGATCGCCTGCCAGGCTTCTTTCATATCGATGAAAGCCTGGTCCAGCACCATGCGCACCACACGCAGTTCGGTTGGCGTGAACTCACGCCCTTCAATCTTGGCGTGACGACCGTCACCGCCGAAGAAGTTATCCACCAGCTTGAACACCAGTTTGGCATCAAGGATGAACAGCCCGGTGCCCCGCAACGGCTTGAGCTTGACCAGATTGAGACTGGTCGGTACGTACAGCGAGTGCACGTACTCGCCGAACTTCATGACCTGCACGCCACCCACCGCCACGTCAGCAGAACGACGCAACAGGTTGAACATGCTGATACGGGTATAACGGGCGAATCGCTCGTTGATCATTTCCAGGGTCGGCATCCGACCCCGCACGATCCGATCCTGACTGGTCAGGTCGTAGCTTTTGATACTGCCGGGCTCAGCAGCATTCTCGGTTGCAACCAGACCGTCGTCCACGCCATGCAACAGCGCGTCGATCTCATCCTGGGACAGCAGGTCTTGCACGGCCATGTCGTGTTCCTACTGCAATACGAAGTTAGTGAAAAGCAGTTGCTCGATCACGGTTTTACCCAGCTCTTTCTGAGCGACTTCCTGAACACTGGCCGTCGCTTTCTGACGCAGCATTTCCTGACCTATCGGTGAGGCTAGCTGGTCGAAGGGAATACCTGCAAAGAGCATCACCAGATTATTGCGAATGACTGGCATGTGTACTTTCAATGCATCCAGATCGGGCTGATTGCGCGCCAGCATGGTGATGCTGACTTGCATATAGCGCTGACGACCATTGGAGTTGAAGTTGACCACGAACGCCGGGGTCATCGCCTCAAAGACAGCTGGATGCTTTGCATTGGGGTCCGCCGCAGCAGCTGCTGCCGGATCCACTTTAGGCTCGGAGCTATGCATGAAGAACCATGTCGCGCCTACTGAAAGGCCAACTGCCAGCAATAAAGCCACAACCGCAGCGATGATGAGCTTGAGTTTGCCTTTTGAGCCAGGTTCTTTAACTTCGTCGCTCTTCGCCATGCCAATAATCCGTCACTATTCGGGGGGTTCGCTAATGCGTGACAGAGGGAGAGCAAGTGTTATGCCAGAGTTGGGAGAGGATGAGCAGGAAGGGAGTTTTAGTGACGGGATATTTCAAGGGTTTATATATTTCCAGCACACTGCAGCACCCGTTGCGCTGCAGGAAATAGCGCGATGTCCATGGCTCAGCGCAGTCGCGAAGCAAACATCGAATTTGAGCCCAGCGAGGTTAGGAGGCCAGCGATAGCGGCTTGTCTGACACTCCGCCATCGCTGGCCTGGTAACCTCGGTGAGCATCTACCAGGCAGCGTTCAATCTGAAAGATTGCGCGTTGCTCGATCAGATTTCAGGCGCTTGCTGGACGACAGCCCTCGACCATCAAGCGTAGTAATCAATCTCACTGGTGCCGACTACGCGCTGAACGGGCTGACTCACTGCCAGGCCCGCATCAGCATCGTTACCGTCAACTGAACCATCCAGACCATTCCCGCCCGAGCCACCGTTACCAACACCACGAGCATTATTTGCCTGCTCTTGCTGCTGAGCCTGGTGCTGCTGATTGCGAGACTGGTCAGACACGTTCACATCCACCTGCCCCATGCCTTGCTGGGAAAAGGACTCACGCAGACGTGACATCTGGCTTTCCAACGCCTCACGCACACCCACGTGAGCACTCATGAAGGTCACCTGAGTCTGCTGATCCGGCGCCATATTGATACGAATATCGAGGCGTCCCAGCTCGGCAGGCTCCAACTGGATATCAGCCGACTTGAGACTCTGGCTCGACAAATACATGACACGCTCTACGACGCCTTCGCTCCAGCCACTTTGATGCATGGCCAGCGGCTGATTCATCAGTGGTACCGCGGGCGCGGCCGCACGAGGCTGTTGTGCAGCCTGACTCAAAGCAGCAAGACGGTCGGCAAAGTTATCCACGCGCGTATCGCCAGCAGCGCCTTTGACATCCTTCAGGCCGCTGTCCAGCAATCCATCAAAAGACTTGTCGCTACTCTCGGTACTCGGGTCATCGGAGACGGTCCGCTGGTCATCCAGCGCTGCCAGGTTATTGGCGAGCTGTGATGGATCTGCCGCGGCATTATCGGCCTTCGCGCCCTTGCCAGCCTGAGCAGCCGCGTTGTGCGACTGTTGAGCCTGCTGCGCCTTGGCGGCCGCACTCTCAAGAGCAAACTGCAGCGCTGGCATGTCGTCGAGCGGATCGGCGTTCGGGTCAAAAGACGCCTGCGCCGGGTCGGTGACCTGCACCATCTGAGCAGGCGTGGCTGGAGCGGCTTCCAGTTTTGACTTATCGGCATCAGGCTGAGCGATGGCCTGGCTTGCCAGTGCCTGCAAGGCAGGATCCAGAGCAGGGTCAACCGTCGGCTCGGGCGTCAACGCCACGAGCGCCGGATCGACCTGCTCATCACTCGATTGGGCCTGATCTTCAGTGGCAACCGGCTCGACAGGCAAGGCATTGCCGCTATCGGCAACAGTCGTCGACTCTGAAACGGCAGTGTCGCCCTTGTCGGCAGCACCCTTATCCGCTACGGATTTGTCCTTTTCAGCAGCAGGTTTGGCTTTGACCGGCGCATCATTGCCGGAAGCCGATTTGGCCTGAGCCTGCTTGGCGTATACGTCGGAGAAGCTCGAGTTGTCGTCTTTGCCACTGTCGGCCGGCTTGACTGTGTTATTGGCTGAACTGGTCTTCGACGCCGCCGCAGGGGTGGCTTGAAGAAGAGCATTGGTGGCAAGGGGCATGTCGATCTCCGCAAAAACAGCTGATTACAGAGAACATAGCAAGATACGGGCCAGACAATGGGCCGGATAACAACAAGGCTGAATCAAGGGTGCGCGATAAAAAACTGGCGCTCCGCGTCGAATAACCGGCGCACCGTGCTGTATTCGTGATCAAGCGCTGCCAGCAACTCGTCAAGACCAGAACTTTCGTCGCGGCGGCTGCGATCTTCAAGCTCTCGACACAAGTCGGCAAGGCGCATTGCGCCCATGTTGCTGCTGCTGCCTTTGAAGCTGTGAGCCATCAGGCTCAGCTCCTGCAGGTCGAACGCCGACGCCCCCATAAGCTGGCGCAAACGGGAAATACGGTACTCAGCGTCTTTGATAAACACATCAAGGAGAGTCGGATACTCGTCTTCCATGACTTCCTGCAACGTAATCAATACGCTGTAATCCAGATGAACTACCGACACCTTGCTCACTCCATGATCAAGAATCCGGGGGCTCTATGCCTTGGCTCCCCAGCAGAATTCAACGCGTGCGGTCCGTCCGTCCGTAGACCACGAGGCCTTCTCACTCAGTTCCCGCACCAGCGCAAGACCGCGACCGTACAGCTCATCGACCACTGGCGGCAATGCAAGAATTGTATCAACATTGAAACCTTCACCACTGTCTTCCACCCGCACACTCAAACGACCACCCTCACCCTCGGGCGTGACGTTGAAATGCAGTCGGATATAGCCACTGTCCAGAGCAGCCAGACGCGACGCCCGTTGCTGATAGTAGCTGGCGAATCCTGAAGCGCTACTTTTCAGGGCCGAATCCAGACCTAAGACGCCGTGCTCCAGCGCATTGCTATAAAGCTCAGTCAGCACGCTGTACAGCGCACCGCTCTGACTGCGCAGGCCATGCACCTCTAGCAGCAACTGCAACAAGTAAGGCAAAGGATTGAAACGCCTGAGGGTCGCAGCCCTGAATTCGAACGTGGATGACCAGTCCAGCGGCGTGGAGGTGCCGCTGTCTGAGTAGGTCACGGCCTGTGCGCCCAGATCAGCCTGCTCGACAGCCATGATTTCCACCATGCTGACGTCATCACGGGCCTGACCGCCGAAGGCATCCAGCGCCTGCTGAATTTCCGAAATCAGCAACCGGGGTTCGCGATTGGCAGCAAATACTTCATGCAACCGCTGCACACCGAACAGCTGTTCTTTGCTGTCACTGGTGTCGATCACCCCGTCGGACAGCAGGAAGACCCGATCCCCTGGAGCAAAGGGGTGAACCTCGGTGTGATCATCAAACGACGCTGAGTCCAACACGCCAAGCGGCAGATGCCGGGACACCAGGGCGGTGCACTCTCCGGTCGCAGCACTTAGAAGATAACCGTCGGGCAGACCGCCATTCCAGACCTGAAACTGTTGTTGCTGGAAGTTGATACAGAGCAGGGTTGCGCAACAGAACATATCCACTGGCAGGATGCGCTTGAGCTTGGCGTTCATCTCACGCAGGGTTTCGGCCAGACCGAAGCCCTTGGCCGTCATACCGTAGAACACCTCTGCCAGCGGCATTGCACCGACCGCAGCGGGCAAACCGTGCCCGGTGAAATCCCCCAGCAACATGTGCATATGCCCGGCTGGCGTGTAGGCAGCGAGCAGCAAGTCACCGTTAAACAACGCGTAAGGCGACTGCAGATAGCGAATATTGGGCGCGTCAAGGCAGCCGGAATGTGCCACCTGATCGAATACTTCCTTGGCGACTCGCTGCTCATTCAGCAGGTAATCATGGTGCCGGGAAATAAGATCGCGCTGCCGCAGAACAGTCTCCTGCAGCAACCTCAGGCGATTCATGGCATTGATTTTGGCGTTCAGGACCGTCTGGTTGTAAGGCTTCGCAATAAAGTCGTCGCCCCCGGCGTCCAGGCAACGAGCCAGCGCCGCCCCCTCCGTCAGAGACGTAAGGAAGATAATCGGCACCAGCGCCTCACCGGCCAGCTCCTTGATGCGCCGGGCGGCTTCGAAGCCATCCATCACCGGCATCATTGCGTCCATCAGGATCATCTGCGGCCGATCAGCCTCAAACAGTGCGACCGCCTCCGCACCGTTAGCAGCGCACAGTACTCGATGGCCCTGGCGAGCCACGATAGTGGACAACAGCAGGCGATCACTGGCGTTGTCGTCAGCGATCAGGATGCACAAGGACTCGCTGGAGGATGGCAAGGTCTCACTCAACCTATCTGGAACAGCTTCGAGAAATTGGAAATGGTCAGGATGGTGATGACATCAGCACTGCAGTTGAGCAGACGAATGCGTGAGCGCTCGCCACCCGCGTGATCACGCAATAGCAGCAGCATCCCCAGTGCCGAACTGTCCAGATAGTTGGTGCCACGCAGATCAACGACATAACGCAGCTCGCTGCCCAGATTTTCGTAGGCCTCGCGGAAGTCCTGATGGGAAGCAAAATCAAATCGCCCGGAAATGAAAATGGTCAGTTGCTGACCGTCAGGAGAAAGCTCAGAAGTGACCGGCATGTAAAATTCCTGAGTAAGGCGTGCGTCACGTAATCAAGGTTTAGCACTGGCTGGTGATATCTGCAATTTTCTCTGTGGGAGCTGCATTGCAGTTCAATAATTTGCGGTATACCCGAACGAACTCTGCGGTTAAAACGGCGCATGCCTTGGCAGGCGCTGCGAAAGCTCATCCAGTAGTTTTTGCTCGCGCTTGTCCTCCAGCTGTCGTGCTTCGTCGATATAGCGCTGGACCAGTTTGCGCAAACCCTCGACCCGGGCGTACGCCTGTTGCCAGGTGCCGCGCGCTTTATCAAGGTTGTCCTGATGCCAGGCCAGGCTTCGACGCTGCTGATCTACAGCGGTGTCCAGTTGAGTAAGGAAGCGCTGATAACCCATCAGCCATTGCCCGGAAACGCCATGGGCGCCTTTGTCGATCCATTGCTGCTGGTAGTCCAGGCGAAACTGCTCAAGGTCGTTGAGCTTGCCTTCGGCCACGCGCACCTGCCCTTGAAAGTGCCCCAGACTCTGGGCAGCCTTGCGCTCCGCGTTCTCGGCCATATCCACCACGGGCGCCAGGCGCGCTGCGCGACTTATGGCCATGGTCTATCAACCACCCGCGGCCGGGCTGAACACTGCCGCCAACTGCGCACTGCTGTTTTCCATGCTTTCATTTTCATTGAGCCCTTGGCGCAGGTAGCGCACAAGCACGGGCTGCAAATGGATCGCCAGGTCAGTTTCCCGATCACCGCCCGCCACATAAGCGCCGACACTGATCAAATCGCGACTTTGTTGATAGCGTGACCACAACTGTTTGAAATGCTGCGCCTGATTCATGTGATCAGGGGTGACCACTGCGGGCATGACCCGGCTGATAGAGGCCTCGATGTCGATCGCCGGGTAGTGCCCTTCTTCAGCAAGGCGACGGGACAACACGATATGGCCGTCCAGTACGCCACGCGCAGAGTCCGCAATGGGGTCCTGCTGGTCGTCACCCTCAGACAACACGGTATAAAACGCTGTGATCGAGCCACCACCCGCTTCGGCATTACCGGCGCGCTCCACAAGCTTGGGCAGTTTGGCAAATACCGACGGCGGATAACCCTTGGTCGCAGGAGGCTCGCCAATCGCCAGGGCAATCTCCCGTTGAGCCTGAGCAAAACGCGTCAGAGAATCCATCAGCAACAGGACGTTTTTGCCCTTGTCGCGGAAATACTCGGCGATTCGCGTGCAATACATGGCAGCACGTAAACGCATCAAAGGCGCGTCGTCCGCAGGAGACGCAACCACCACCGAACGCTTGAGCCCTTCTTCACCCAGGCTGTGCTCGATGAACTCCTTAACCTCACGACCCCGCTCACCGATCAGGCCGACAACAATGATGTCTGCCTCGGTGAAGCGCGTCATCATGCCAAGCAGAACACTCTTACCGACGCCGGTACCAGCGAACAGCCCGAGACGTTGACCACGCCCCACCGTCAACAATCCGTTGATGCTGCGAATGCCCACGTCCAGAGGCTGACTGATGGGGTTGCGCTTGAGCGGGTTGATCGTAGGACCGTCCATAGGCACCCAGTCTTCAGCCTTCATGGCGCCCTTGCCATCGAGGGCGCGACCGGCACCGTCGAGCACCC
The DNA here is from genome assembly GCF_900602065.1 of Pseudomonas viridiflava. Lineage (GTDB taxonomy): Bacteria > Pseudomonadota > Gammaproteobacteria > Pseudomonadales > Pseudomonadaceae > Aquipseudomonas. Next base: position 99,267 of record NZ_UWFN01000285.1, read on the forward strand.
GCCCCAGCATGCTCATGCCCATAGGCAAGCGACCGGTATCTGCCAAAGGCACCACTCGGGCACCAGGGGCAAGACCAGCCACACTGCCTACAGGCATCAAGAAGATTTTACTGCCGGAAAAACCCATCACCTCGGCTTCAACTTCCACCGGGTGGTGGCTGTCGTCGTTGATCACCACGCACCGGCTGCCCATCGCCGCCCGCAAACCCTCGGCCTCCAGCGTCAGGCCGACCATGCGCAGCAGGCGACCTTCCACGACTGGCTGAGCGGGCAATTCGACGTTTTCGGCATAAGACCCGAGGCGCTTGCCGAAACTGGTGCGATCAAGGCGCATCGGACTTCTCGACGTCAGGACTGACAGCGCCAGTCACAACCGGCTCGGCCTCCAGCTCCAGGCTGAGGTCCGGGCTCGCCGGATGCAGTGATTGCTCGTGCATCTGGTCATACATTTTGGCAATGGCCAGGGTAAGACGGGTTTCGATGCTCGCATCTATCCGACTGTGTTCCGTTTCGATCCGGCAACCACCGGCCTGCAGCGTTTCATCTTCAACAATGCGCCACGTTTCTTCATGACGCTCACGCAGGGCTTTGACCACGTCAAAGTCCTGCGGGTTGATGAAAATCCGCACATTGCTTGCGCCCATAGGCAAAAGCTTCAGCGCGTCGCGCAATACATTGCCGATCTGCCGAGAGTCGGTGGTCAGCTCACGCTGAATGACCTTGCGGGCAATGTGCTCGACCAGATGAATGACCGAGCGCTCGATCTGCTTGTCCTGCTCGGCAATCGGGTCGAACAGCTGACTCATCAATAGCTCAAGGCTCGCCAGCTTGCTCTTTAGCGCAACCTCGGCTTCCTGGCGGACCTTGAGTTGAGTGCTGTGAAAGCCTTCTTTTTCGCCCGTGGCAAAGCCTTCGTTGTAAGCCTCCTGACGGATGCTCTCCAACTCTTCGAGGGTCAGTGGCTGAACTTCTTCCAGCGGGACTTCTTCGATGGCATCAACCGGCTCTTCAATGACCGGTTCGGGCTCGGGTTCAGGCTCTTGATAGGGATCGAAACTGGGCAGCGACCAGACGTCAAAACCGCCGACGTCCTTGGCGCGGATAAGCTCGCTGACCGGTTCTTTGTTGGAGCTGGACATGGATAGTGCCTTAGAGTCTGTATTGTTTCAGCGCAGGCGCATGGCAGGTAAGAATTGCCAGGCCAGACGGTGGACACCGGGGAACGCGTCCCCGGTCAGTTTCTCCGACGGAACGTCAACAGACTAGATCATTTCCTCGCCGCCCTTGCCACCCAGAACGATTTCCCCTGCTTCGGCCATACGGCGAGCAATAGTGAGGATTTCTTTCTGCGCGGTTTCCACGTCGCTGACGCGGACCGGGCCCTTCGCTTCCAGATCGTCGCGCAGCAGTTCGGCGGCACGTTTGGACATGTTCTTGAAGATTTTCTCTTTGATCGCCTCGTCGGAACCCTTGAGGGCCAGTACCAGCACGTCCGAAGAAACCTCGCGCAACAGCGCCTGGATGCCACGGTCGTCCACGTCCGAAAGGTTGTTGAAGACAAACATGAGGTCTTCGATCTGCGTCGACAGATCTTCGTCGACCTCGCGGATCGAATCCATGAGCGCGCCTTCGATGGAGCTGTCGAGGAAGTTCATGATATCTGCAGCACGCTTGATACCACCCAGGGTAGTACGCGACGTGTTGGCGTTACCGGAGAACTGCTTCTCGAGAATCTGGTTCAGTTCTTTAAGGGCCGCTGGCTGCACGGTATTGAGCGAAGACACCCGCAGAATAATATCCAGCCGTACCTTGTGATCGAAATGGCCGAGCACTTCACCCGCCTGATCAGCATCGAGGTAAGCAACCACGATGGCTTGAATCTGCGGGTGCTCGAAACGGATAACGTCGGCCACAGCGCGTGGCTCCATCCACTTCAGACTGTCCAGACCGCTGGTGTTGCCACCCAGCAGAATCCGGTCGATCAAGCCGTTCGCTTTGTCCTCGCCCAATGCCTGAGTCAGCATTTTGCGGATATAGCCATCCGAGCCGACGCCCAGGCTAGTCTGATCGCCGACAATTTCGACGAACTCAGTCATCACCTCTTCGACCTGCTCGCGATGCACGTTACGCATCTGCGCCATCGCCACGCCGACGCGCTGAACTTCCTTGGGGCCCATGTGACGCAGAACCTGCGCAGCATCGGTTTCACCCAGGGAAAGCAGCAATACGGCGGCTTTCTCGACTTTGCTCAGTTTGGCTACGACGGCTCGATCATTCATCAGTGTTAATCCACTCTTTCACAACCTGGGCCACACGACCCGGATCTTCAGCCACCAAACTCTTGATTGCATTCAGCTGTGCGTCATAACCCTCGGTCGGGCTAGGCAACAGAATGCTTTGCGGGCCGCCCAGGCTGACACGGTCATTGGACAGCTCATCAGAACCGCCACCCATGCCACCAAAACCACCCGTACCGTCGTCAAAACCGGCGAGCTCTTTGCTCTTGCCATTGGTGATGTTGTTCAACACCGGACGCAGCACACCAAACACCAGAACCAGAATGAAGATGACACCCATGGCCTGCTTGACGATGTCCCAGAACCATTGCTGCGAGTAGAACGGAATATCCGGAATCAGCTCGCCCTGCTCCGCCGAGAACGGCACGTTGACCACGCTGACGCTGTCGCCACGGCTGGCATCAAAACCGACTGCGTTCTGCACCAGGCGTGTGAAGCGATTCAGATCTTCCGCACTCCATGGTGAACGGGTCGTTTCGCCGTTGGCCGGGTTGATCTTGACCTGATCATCAACCACCACGGCAACCGACAGACGATTCAAACGTCCCTGCTGTTGCTTGGTGTGACTGATGGAACGGTCCAGCTCAAAGTTCTTGGTCGACTGCACGCGCTTGTCAGCCGGGTATGGCGCCAAGGCTGGCTGACCAGTGGCTGGATCCATGATCTGCTGACCGTTGGCATCCAACAAAGGTTGGCCCGGAGCAATGGCTGCGGCAGCACCCGCTGCACCACCGCCGGCGGTCTGCGGCGCGGTTGCTGGCCCTGGCGGCTGGTTGCTCAATGCTCCCGGCACACCTGAAGGCCCAGAACTGCTGGAGCGCTGTTCGTTGACCGACTGCTCACTGCGCAACGCAGGCTGATCAGGGTTGAAGCTTTCTGCGGTGGATTCAACAGCACTGAAATCCACGTCGGCCGACACTTCAGCCTTGTAGCGATCAGTGCCCAGCACCGGACGCAAAATGTTCTGCACGCGCTGAGTCAGCATGCCTTCCATGCGACGGGCGTAGTCGAATTGCTTGCCCGCCATGGTCAGTTCGGAGTTTTCCGCCTGATCAGAAAGCAGATTGCCTTTCTGGTCGACCACAGTGACCTGAGACTTGGTCAACTCAGGAACACTGGTCGCCACTAGATTGACGATTGCCATGACCTGACTTGGCTCAAGCGAACGACCTGGGTACAGCTCAACCAGAATCGAAGCGCTCGGCTTGCGATCGTCACGAACGAACACCGAGCTTTTCGGGATCGCCAGGTGCACGCGGGCACCCTTGATGTTGTTCAGGGAAGAAATAGTCCGCGCCAGCTCACCTTCGAGGCCACGGCGATAGCGCGTGGCTTCCATGAACTGGCTGGTGCCCAGCCCCTGATCCTTATCGAGAATCTCGAAGCCGACATTGGCATCAGTCTGCGCGATACCGGCAGAGGCCAGTTGAATACGGGCGCGCTGCACATCATCGGCCTTGACCAGCAAAGCGCCGGAATTTGGCTCGACGGTGTAGGCAATATTGGCCGTTGTCAGCGTATCCATGACCTGCTTGGCGTCCATCCCGGCCATGCTGCCGTAAAGCGGACGGTAATCAGGTTGCTGCGACCAGAGCACCACGGCAAAGCCGATGGCGACGCTGGCAGCCAGGCCGACCATAAGGCCCACCTGACGCAGCATGGTCATCTCGGAGAGGTTTTCCAGAAAGGCCAGACCGAACAACGGTTTGCCTGAAGGAGCGCCTGTCTTGGCCGGAACGCTATCGGCGAGTGTTTCTGCCATGACTCAATACGTCCTTAAACCGGCATCTGCATGATGTCTTGATAAGCCTGAACCAGTTTGTTCCGAACCTGGGTCAAGGCCTGAAAAGACACGCTGGCTTTCTGCGACGAGATCATCACGTCGGTAAGGTCGACGCCGCTCTTGCCAATTTCGAAAGCGCTGGACAGCTGACTGGAAGCCTGCTGAACGTCATTGACCTTGTTAACGGCCTGACCAAGCATGTCGGCGAAGCTGCTGGAGCCGATTTGCGGCGTGGCTGCTGCCTTGGGCGCAGCCATGGCGTCCATCTGCATGGAACGCATGTCCAACATCAAGCGATTAAATTCAACACCTTGGCTCATGGACGTTTCTCTCATAAGGGCCGCAAATTTTTGACACCGAGTCAGCGGTCATTAATGTCAAAGCAACAAGAGTGCCAGCTGCGTAGCAGCATTTAGCCATCAAGCTACATCAATCTATGTGTTAGTTATGCCAAACCTTGCTCTGAATCAGTATTTACGGGACTCAGTTGAGGCCAGCCAAGTCACTGATTTATTAATCTGCGACAAATCCACGCAGTCTGGAGATACAGTATCGGCAGCGGTCGGCAAAACATCAGGTCGCAAACAAATAACCTTCTACATCCATCCCCGCATCACGCATCTGCGCCAATTTGTAGCGCAAGGTACGGGGGCTGATACCCAGGCGCTCAGCAGCCTCTTTGCGGCGGCCACGTTCGGCCCGCAACGTATCAATGATCATCTGAAACTCTCGACGTCGCAGGTCGTCGCCCAGCGCTCCAGCCGAATCAGCACCTGCCAACTCCAATGGCGCCGTCCCGGTGCCGGGCGAGACAGCAGCCGTCAGCGAACCGGCGGCCGACCCCGTCGGCGCAGCGGCATAAACCACCGGGCCCGTCAGGCAAAAATCGTCAGCCTGAATGACGCCACCCTGCTGCAGAATCAACGCACGCTGCACAGCGTTATCAAGCTCGCGTACATTGCCCGGCCAGGCATAGCCCACCAGACACGCTTGCGCCTGCGCGGACAGCCGGACAGGCGCGTGCTTCATTTTATTGGCGTGCTTGGCCAAGAGACGCTCGGCAAGCGGCAAAATATCGGCAGTCCTTTGACGCAGAGGTTGCCACGCAAGCGGGAACACCGAGAGGCGGTAAAACAAATCCTCACGGAAACGACCGGCCGCAACTTCACCGGCGAGATCACGGTTCGTGGTGGCTACAACCCGGATATCCAGAGTAATGGTCTTCTTGCCGCCGACCCGCTCCACTTCCCGCTCCTGCAGAACACGAAGCAGTTTGGCCTGCAGCCCCAGCGGCATTTCGGAAATCTCATCGAGCAGAATAGTCCCGCCGTCTGCCTGTTCAAACTTGCCCGCCTGAGCCGCAATAGCGCCTGTGAAAGAGCCCTTCTCGTGACCAAACAAGGTGGCTTCAAGCATATTGTCTGGAATCGCAGCGCAGTTGATTGCGATAAATGGCTTATCCGCGCGCGGCGAGTGCTGATGGATAAAACGCGCCAGCACTTCTTTGCCCGTCCCGGACTCACCGGAAATCAACACGGTCGAATCGCTTTTTGCCACACGACTGGCCAGATTGAGCAACTGCGCGCTGGCCGGCTCGACTGCAACAGGGCCCTCATTTCCCGCAGGCCCCAAACGCCCCAACGCATGACGCTCAACCAGCCCCAGCAAAACCCTGGGCTCAAACGGTTTGACCAGATAATCGGCTGCGCCATGACGCATGGCATCCACCGCCCGCTCCACTGCGCCATGAGCCGTCATCAACAGGACCGGCAACTGCGGATGACGCTCGCGCAGCAGTGCCAGTAATTGGTGCCCGTCCATTCCCGGCATATTGACGTCGCTGATCACCAGGCTGAAAGACTCATCAGCAGCAGCCAGCAGCGCGTCTTCGGCGCAAGCGACGGCGTGATAAAGATGCCCGGCCAACTCAAGGGTATCGCCCAGCGCCTCTCGCAATGAGCGGTCATCCTCGACCAGCAATACCTTGATACCCATCAGCAAGTTCCCTTCGCAGTGCCAGCGGGAACCAGTGGCAGTGTGACAATTGCACAGGTACCGCGCCCGACGCGGGATTGATAGCGCACACCGCCCTGATGCGCACGGGTCACCGCCGTCACCACCGCCAGACCCAGACCGGTGCCCGTGGTCTTGGTGGTAAAGAAAGGCTCACCGATGCGAGCCAAAGCGGCAGCGTCGATGCCACTGCCGTTATCGCTGACGCAAATCCGCAAAACATCACCACGTGCGTAGGCGTGGACTTTCAGACGAGTACGCCCGGTACTGGCCTGCACGCCATTCTCCACCAGATTGAGCAATGCCCCGACCAGCGTGTCGCGGTTGCACAAGAGCTGCCCCTCAACACCGTCGCACTGCCAACGCACCGACAGCCCCTGAGTATGCGTTTGCGCCGCAGACTGCAGCGCCTGGAACAACTCAGTCGGAGTGATGCGGTCAGTCAACGGCAACTCGCCACGAGCAAAGACCAGCATGTCGCGAACCTGATGCTCCAATTCATGCAGGCGCTCCTTGAGCCGCCCGGCAAAACGTTGCTGGGTTTCCACCGGCAACTGCTGCTCCGTCAAATGGCTGGCATAGATCAGCGCGGCAGACAGTGGCGTGCGGATCTGATGTGCCAATGAAGCAACCATTCGGCCCAACGACGACAGGCGCTCATGGCGCGCCAGTTGCCCCTGCAAACGACGGGTTTCGGTCAGGTCATTGAGCAGAACCAGCTGACCGGGTTCTGCATCCAGCGAACGCGTAGAAATGGACAGGCGACGCCCATCCTTGAGAGATATTTCATGGCCGTCGTCTTCACGCGGCGCAAAGCAGCGGCTGATGACATGCCGCCAGAGTTCGCCCACCAAGGGTTGTCCAAGCAGATCCACCGCGGCAGGGTTGGCTTCACGCACGACACCCATGGCATCGATCACGATCACGCCGCCAGGTAGCAGGTCGAGCAGATTCTGCAACCGGAACGCCAGTCGCTCCTTTTCTGCAAGCTCCTGCATACGCTGCGCACTGACCACCGCCAGCTCGCCTTTGAGCTCTGTAACCCTTGCTTCCAGCAAGCTGTAGGAATCTGTCAGCTGCGACGACATCTGGTTGAACAGCTGGAACGCCTGTTCAAGCCCTTGACGACTTTCCAGCTCGAGGGACGGCGGCACCTGGAGTGCTAGGTCGGAAGACATCTGCTGAGCGGCCTGGGACATGGATAATCTCTCGCGTGGCGAACCGTCAGTAAAAACGGTATGTTCCAGGAGACTTAGCAATCCTCGTGCCGAAAAAAAAGCCCCTGATAATTCAGGGGCTTGGCTTTATTCAGGCGATGTATGCGTCAATCATCCGCCTGTTCATCGCCCTCACGGCGACTCATGCCGTACTTGCGCATTTTCTCGACGAGTGTTGTACGACGGATCCTCAGGCGTTCTGCTGCACGAGCCACGATACCGCTTGCATCATCCAGCGCCTGCTGAATCAGACCTTGTTCCAATCCACCCAGATAATCTTTCAGGTCCAGGCCTTCTGGCGGCAGAACAGCGCTATTGGCGAAGTTAGGCGTGTGGCCGTTGATTGCAACACGCTCTTCGAGATCGCTGCGTATACCTTCAACCATCTGCTCGTCTTCGTCGTCGACGTAGCGGAATTTCTTCGGCAGCTCAGCGACACCAATCACACCATAGGGATGCATGATCGCCATACGCTCGACCAGATTGGCCAGCTCACGAACGTTACCCGGCCAGCCGTGACGACACAGCGACATGATGGCCGCAGAATTGAAACGGATCGAACCGCGCTTCTCGTGCTCCATGCGCGAGATCAATTCATTCATCAGCAGCGGAATGTCTTCGACGCGCTCACGCAACGGGGCCATTTCGATCGGGAAGACGTTCAAGCGGTAGTAAAGGTCTTCACGAAAACTGCCAATCTCGATCATGGTTTCGAGATTTTTGTGGGTGGCAGCGATAATCCGGACGTCCACGCTTTGCGTCTTGTTGCTGCCGACGCGCTCAAACGTGCGCTCCTGAAGAACCCGCAACAACTTGACCTGCATGGGCAGAGGCATGTCGCCGATCTCATCCAGGAACAACGTACCGCCATTAGCCAGCTCAAAACGCCCGGCACGGCTGGTGATAGCCCCGGTGAAGGCGCCCTTCTCGTGACCGAACAGTTCGCTTTCGAGTAGCTCTGCCGGTATCGCCCCGCAATTGACCGGTACAAACGGCGCATCGCGACGCTTGGAGTGATAGTGCAGGTTGCGCGCAACCACTTCCTTGCCTGTCCCCGACTCACCAAGGATCAACACACTGGCGTCGGTATCGGCAACTTGCTGCATCATCTGCCGGACATGCTGAATGGCGCGACTGGTGCCCACCAGGCTACGGAACAGATTAGGTTCGCGATGACGACCACGCTCACGCGCTTGATCATACATTTCGCGGTAAACCTGAGCCCGGTGCAGTGAATCCAGCAGCTTGCTGTAGCTAGGAGGCATCTCCAGCGTGGAGAGCACGCGGCGGCGCAAATCTTCAGGGAGCTCAGCGGAAGAAGAATTTTCTCCCAAAAGCAAAACAGGAAGGAACTCATCCCATGCTGCGACGGTCTTAAGCAGTCCTTGAAGGCTGCCCGGCGCACTCACGGTGCCGACAAGCACGCAAAGTACTTCGCGAGTGGACGTTAGAGAACCGACAACCTGCTGCCAATCCTGGCTTGAGCAGGAAAGATTTTCTTCGCCAAGAAAATTCAGAATTACCGCCAAATCACGGCGGCGCTGGCTGTCGTCATCGATCAGGAGAATCTTGATTTCACGCCACATGCAATAGCAACTTCCCTAGTCAACTCAATGCCCATACATGGGGCAGCTTGGTATCCCGGCCACTGCTTATACCGAGAACCAGAAAATAGTAAACATCGCTAGTTAAGTCAAAATACCGTAAACAGTCAAATTTATGGCGTAAAGCTTATTTTGACCAACCGGTCACGAATCAAACAGATGGTAAACCTTTGCTGCATTTTTGGCTTGGCTGATTTGCGTCATTTCGTCGACAATTGCCTGACGTTCACCCGTTGCAGTGTCAATCAGCTGCCGATACACCGTCAATAACTCTTCCAGGTTGTTACGCAACTCTGGCTCATTCGGCATATCTTCGCTAATAACATCTTCGACACAGGCACGACACGCCAGGTCCAGCTTGCCAATGGTTTCCCAATCGCGCTCAGCCAAAGCACCAACCAGCGCTTCGCGAGTCTCTTCGATACGCTTGAGTGCAGCACTCATGTGAATATCCTCAGTACAACAGCTTCTTATTGATTTTGTTGATCAGCAATTGCGTCCCAGCCCTCTTTGACCGTAATCAGCAAGCCTGCGACTTCGTCGAGCATTTTCGGATCATTCTTGACGTTGGCTTCCGCCAGACGCTTCATCATGAAGTGGTAGAGGTTATCCTGATTCCTCAGTGCGTCAGTTGGATCTTTATCCAGGTCCAGACCTTCGCGCAAACCACCGACAATCCCGATGGCCTTACTGATGAAGATGCCTTTGCTCGCAATATCCCTGCGCGCCATCGCGCCTTTAGCCTGGGCAATGCGGTCAAGACCGCCTTCCATCAACATTTGCACAAGGCGATGAGGACTGGCTTCAGAGGTCTGTGCCTGAGAACCGATCTTCTGGTATTGACGCAACGCTAGCATGGGATTCATAGATAACCTCGTAGCAACTCCGGGATGCACATAACCAAGCTATCGACGCCCGGTCAAAAAACTTTAGCCTAAAGCAAAAACCCGACACGAAGTCGGGTTTCTGATGCTTCATTTACTTACGAAGCGTTTTTCTGAGCGTTCATGGCCTCAAAGATCGAGGTAATGCTCGACGCAGTTGCCTTGAGCTGAGCAACAACCAGGTCCATGGCATTGTACTTTTTCGTCAACGAATCAGTCAGCGAGGCGATTCGACGATTCAGTGCCTCCTGCTGATTGGTCAGGTCATTCTGGGTTTTGGTCAACTGGGTAGTCTTGGTTGCCAGAATCCCACCGGTCGCGGCGTAGGGGTCAATGGCTTTACCAATCCTTGCCAACAATCCGGTATCGCCCGAGAACAGCGACTGCACCTGGCCTGCCATCTTCTTGTCGTTCATCGCCGCATTGAACTTGGCGCTGTCCATGGACAGGGTACCGTTGCTCTGGGTGGTGATACCCAGCTGCGCCAACGAACCAAGACCGCTATTGGTGGTGGCGGTAGCGATCTGATCGCGGATAGCGGAGAGCATGCCGGCTGCGGTTGAATCACCGGTCAACTCAGCGGGTACAAACAAACCTTCTGAGTCAGTGGTGCCTTTAGTCAGCGTACCTACCAGGTTGACCAACGTGTTGTACGAAGTCATGAAGGTATTGAGCGAAGTCTTCAAACCATCGGTGTTAGTCGCAACAGTAATGGTCGAAAAAACCTGAGCGCCATTGCTACCAGCAGTCAACAGATCAAAGCTCAAGCCGGAAATAGCGCCGGAAACGGTGTTGCTTTTACTGGTGATCGCAAGACCGTCGACTGTAAATTCGGCATCTCCGGCCACTGCAGAAATGGCCCCAGCACCCTTGACACCGCCCACGGCGGTGTCCGACATGGTTTTCGTGCCATCGATATCCAGCAGCGTGCCAACGTTGCCGCTGCCGACAACCGAAATATCACTGCCCTTGCCGGTGGTCGTTGAGCTGAATACCAGACGCGAACCGTCACCGTCGGTAATGATGTTGGCGCTGATGCCCGCAGTCTGCAGCTGCTTGTTGATCGCGTTACGGGCATCTTCCAACGTCCCGCCGGCTTCGAGAGTCACTTTATGATTAGTGCCATTCTGACTGATGGTTATATCACCACTCGGAATGGCACTGGTCTGAGCGGCCGTCAATGCAGCGGTAGCGACTTTGGAAGCCGTTGCCAATTTGGAAACACCAATGGTGTAAGTGCCGTTGACTGCTGTGTTGTTCGCGGTTGCTTTAACCACTGTCTCAGCGGACGAGGTAGCGGCATAACCCAGAAATGCGGGTGCAGTGGTGCTATTCAGGGCCTTCATCGAGTCCTGAAATGCAGTCAAAGCGGATTTGATCTTGGCAACTGCCGACAAGGAACCCGTCGTTTTAGCCGTCTGCTTATCGATCTGATTTTGCTTGGCAGCCTTATCGGAATCGACCAGAACCTTGACAATATCGCCAATGTTCAGCCCTGAACCCACGCCGATCGTTGAACTAATTGGACTTGCCATGTGCATCTCCCTTCGAGAGTGTTGCCGGCCTTTTGACCCATGATTGACTCAACAAACCTGCAACAAATTTCGTGCCAGTTATCAGACTTCGGCGCGGAACAACAAACTGCCTGCGTCACTCAGGCTGTCCGCGAGTTTCAACACTTCCTCATTGGGAATCTGTCGAATCACTTCACCGGATGTACTTGCGATAACTTTGACAACAACCTTGCCAGAGGATTCGTCAACCGAGAATTCGAGATTGCGCTTGACCGACTGGAAGAACTTTTGAATGTCCTCCGCCGCAGCCTTGACACGCTCGTCATCGGGCGTTTGCCCCTGTTGCTGCGAACCTTTACTTTCAGCCGAAGCAGAAACACCTGCAACTGAAGTTTTCTCTACCGGTTTATCCACAACCACAGACTGCGGTGCCGGTTGAGCGGCAGGATAAGACAGGTTCAGCTTTACATTCATATCCATAACCAAAACCTCTGAAAGTAAAAAAGCGAGAGAGTACGAAACGCACTCCCCCGCTAAAGCTCATGCCGATATTACTGAAGCAGTTTCAGTACAGCGGAAGGCAGCTGGTTGGCCTGAGCCAGAACCGAAGTAGAAGCCTGTTGCAGAGTTTGTTGCTTGGTCAACTGAGCAGTTTCAGCAGCGAAGTCGGTATCTTGTACGCGACCCAGTGCAGCACTGGCGTTTTCGTTGATGTTCTGCAGGTTGGAGATGGTGCTGGTCAGACGGTTTTGTGCAGCACCGAGGTCAGCACGAGTGGCGTTGATGGTCGACAGAGCCGAGTCGATTGCAGCGATTGCAGCAGAGAAGTTGGTTTCTGCAGTATCGCTGTCGGAACCGACGATGGTGATTGCCGAACCGACACCCAGGGTGCTGGCGTCGAAGCTTGCGCTCAGAGTCAGGGAGATCTGGTTCGAGTCGCCGCTGTTAGAGCCAACCTGGAAAGTCATGGTGCTGGCAGTACCGTCAATCAGGTTCTTGCCGTTCAGGTTGGTGCTGTTGGCGATACGGGTCAGCTCTTCACTCATCTGAGTGAATTCTTTGTTCAGAGCGTCACGGTCGTCTGCGCTGTTGCTGTCGTTACGGGACTGAACAGCCAGTTCACGCATACGCTGCAGAATGTTGGTCGACTCTTGCAGAGCGCCTTCAGCAGTCTGAGCGATCGAGATACCGTCGTTGGCGTTTTTGATCGCCATTGTCTGACCGCGGATCTGCGAAGTGATACGGGTAGCGATCTGCAGGCCGGCGGCGTCGTCTTTAGCGCTGTTGATTTTCAGGCCGGAGGACAGACGAGTCATCGAAACCGAAAGAGCGTCGGATGCCTTGCCAAGGTTCTTTTGAACGTTCAAGGATGCAACGTTGGTGTTTACTGTTAAAGCCATGATGAATTCCTCGTTGGTTGAGTACTGCGGGCTTCCGGCCCCTGCAAGCGCCGGGTGTGCCTAGAGAACCTTCGTAATAGTTATCGTCGCGGTAGCAACTTGCTTGAGGATTTTTTTGAAAAAAATTACTAGCAGACGGCCACCCCTCGTAAAACAAGGGCTTAGCGCGAGACACACAAGGAAATGACGCCAACAATTTGTTCGGCTTCAGACGTCTTTAGCCGCTTATCAGAACAACCAACAGAAAAGACTTTAGCTTTTAATCAAAAAAGCGCCTACGGGATTGCCCCATAAGCGCCCTACTATCAAAGCTCAAACAACCCTCTCGCTATGAGCGCTCGCAGTTCAGGCTGACTGTAAAGCGCCTTCATCACCTCGCAGCACTCGCGAGCTACTTCTACAGGCTGACTCAGCCTTTATAAATAATCGCCGAGCCCCAGGACAGGCCTACACCAAAACCACTCAACGCAACACGGGTCCAGGTCGAATCCAGCACATGCTTTTCAAGCAGCAGCGGAATGCTGGAGGAAACAGTATTGCCCGTCTCGACCATGTCCTTGAGAAACTTTTCAGGCTTGTCTTCAAAGCGACGAGCCACCGCATCGACAATGGCCGCACTGCCTTGGTGAATGCAGAACGCATCGATGTCATCAGGCTGCAAGCCGGACTCCGACAGCAACTCGTGCAAATGCGCGGGCACTTTCAGCAGGGCAAAGTTAAAAACCTGGCGACCGTTCATAAAGAACACACCGTTGCTGACCTTTAAATGCGGCGCGCCGGAACCGTCCGTGCCGAACTTGGCTTTGCCCAGTTTCCAGATGGCATCTTCACCCATCCAGGTCGCCGTGGCGGCATCGCCAAACAACATGGTGGTGTTTCGATCCTCGGGGTCAACGATCTTCGAGTAGGGGTCGGCGGTTACCAACAGGCCATTCTTCAGGCCAGCGGCCTCCATGAAGCCTTTGATCGCGTAGATACCGTAGACATAACCCGAACAACCCAAGGAGATATCAAAAGCTGCGACATTGGTCGACAAGCCCAGCTTGTCCTGCACGATGGCTGCGGTGTGCGGCAGACCTTCCTCATCGCCGTTCTGGGTGACGACGATAAGGACATCAATACTTTCACGGCTGAGTTGCGGATTGTTGGCCAGCAGCTTGTTGACCGCTTCGACGCACAGGTCAGAAGTTTCCTGTGCCGCGTCTTTACGTGGCAGGAAGGTTGAGCCGATCTTGCCAAGAATGAAATCCTCATCCTTATCGAACTTGGCACCTTGAGCGTAGTTATCCACGCCAGCGGTGGGCACATAACTCGCTATGCTTTTTATGCCAATCATCAGGGTTTCCCGATTAGTAAACAGGTCAATATTCGTCCCACAGAAATCAGGGCACTACCAAAAGAGGTTATTTGTGTGCATTTTCAGGGCGATGGGCACGTTAAGCAAGTCGGCCGCATGGCAATCCCCGTCACACGATACAGTGAAGATGCACTTTATGACCCGCAGGTCACTAGAAAAGGCGGCTGCAGGAGTGGTGGCGGGATGAAAGTCGGATCATCGACCTGACCGTGAATCAGTCAACGCAACGACGAGAGAAACGGACACTGATCCGGCACACTGCGCACCGGATCAGCAGGAGGACGCGCCTTAGAAAGCTTTCAAACCGAAGCCAGAACCGCTCAGGCTCAGGTGACTGTTGTACGCCTCGTCCTGAGCGAACTGCGTCGACCATTTGTCTTTCAAAGCTTCTTGCGCTTCACGTGTAGCGTTCAGCGCTCCGTCATGAACCACCTGGACATGTGGCGTCCAGACGGTCAGATAGCCGGCCTGGCCTGCTTTTAGGCACAGGTCAACATCGCTCAGATGCTCTGCGAATGCAGACTCATCAAGGCCACCTAACGCATCGTAGAGCTCTTTACCGATCATCAGGCAAGCCGAAGACACCGCTGAGTAATTTTGCTCGACCACCAGACGCTGCATGTAGCCCCTGGCGCTTTTCGGCTCGCCGACAAACGCCGAGGCGACTCCGCCATTGAGCCCCAGAATCAAACCCGCCTGAGTGATGGTGCCCGCAGGGTCGATCAACCTGCCCCCCACCACACCGACTTCCGGACGCTGAGCCTGATTAAGCAGTGACTCAATCCAGCCCACGTTGACGATCTGGCTTTGCGCATCCAGCAAAACGAGGTACTCACCCGCGGCCTGCTGACTGACCAGGTTGTTCAGGACTGCAGAACTGACGCGCTCGTCGCTGCGGAACACTCGTACGCGACTGGATGCCTGCTCCTGCTGATCGAGCCACGCCGAAAGCGGTGCCGAGCTGCTGTTGTTATCGCAGATCAACACTTCATAACGTGGATACCGGGTGCGCTGCAAGATGCTCAGCAGGCAACGTTGCAGTTCCGGCAGATTATCCCGGCTCTCGATCAGAATAGAGACCATCGGCCGCTGCTGGTGACGGTAGTCGATCTTGTAAGTGCCAGGCAGTGCCGAACTGACCTCGGCCTGATAACCACGTTTGCCAAGGTGGCGAGTCAGCGCCTTATGCTCATCGTCATTGGTTTTAAGCTCGGGGGCGTCGCAGATCAGCACTGGCTCGCTCAAGTGCGCCAACCCGCTCATGCCGCCCTCCTCTATCAGACGCAGCAACAGGTCAAACTCCAAAGCCTCGGAGAATTCACGCGAGTAGCCGATCTGCTCAACAAGCTCACGACGCACCAACCAGTGACGAGCCATGAGCGCAGGCACGCTTTGCAACAAATCCAGGTTGAAGCCCGGACGCAGCGCATGAGCCAGAGTCCCGTCTGCCTGACGATGAATTTCGTCCACGGCCACTGCGCGACACTGCTCTGCGTCTACCAGCTCGACACTGGCCTGAAGCAGGCCGGCAGTGGTGAACTGCTCCCCTGCTCGCGCCAGCATGACCCAGTCACTCGTTGATTGCTTGACCACCTGATTGATCTTGTCGACGTAGTTATTTTCAGTGACACGCACAAAATGCAGCGTGTTCTGGACAGTGGTTACCGAAGGCAATTCGCCCGTGGTGAACACCACGACTTTGAAAGATCGGTAGTGACCATTGATCAAACTGTCGAAGGTGGCTTGCAGCTTGAAGACATCCGCGTCCATATCAAGCAACAGCAGGCAAATCTGCGACCCTTTCGGATTTTTCGCGAGTTTGGCGCTGATTTTTTTCAACTCAGGCTCTTTTGGACTGCGCGACTCCAGCCAGCGCAGCAGACGACCAGACTCCATTCCGTGCAGCAGCTCGCCGTTATCCTGAGACGACAATGCCTGCAGTCTCTGAGCCCAGCTGGTGAGCACCTCAATTTCCTCTTCCTCACCAGCCGCTTTGATCAACGCATCAAGCAAGCGCTGAAGCACTCCATAGTTAAAAGCATATAGACCGTAAGCCTGCCAGAGGCGACTTAGCAACGGCTGAGCGTCCGGGTTGTTCTGGACGCTGGTCAATTCCGCCTGCTTCAGCAGTAAACCTTCCAGCTCTTTTAGCTGGATGTTGCCAGCCGGGATTGCGTGGATCAGGAACTCGATTCGAGCCAGTTCGTCAAAAAACGACTGATTATAAAAAGGCATTTCAATGAACTGTCGAGGCTCGAACTGAGGATCAGGAGCCTCGGCAGCAACGCCCCACGCAGAGCTCACAATTTTATCTGCAGCCTGAAACGGTCGACGGGCCAAGGTATCGGCCATCGCTTTGAAAGCATCGAGGATCAGCTCGCGCGAAAGACCCGAGGTTTCACCGACAATTCCCGACAATACATCAGTGAAGGCCTCACGCTCTGCACGGGCCTTGGGGTCAACATGGCTAAGCGCCCCCTGCAACGCACTGCTGAAGTTCAACTGGTGCTGCCTGTCCTGAGCCCTATGCAACGCGTAGGGTATCGGCAGGATACGCACCTTGGCTGCGGCCGCCAGATAGCTCATGTGGCCCACTTCCTGCCAATGCATTGGGGTATTCGCAGGAACCGCGCAAAACCACTTCAACGCCAGGTCAGTACGGGTCACCGCGTTGAATAGCGACAGGCTTTGCGCCAGAAAATCTTGCACCCGCTCTCCAGCGAGCGTGGACGGGTAATCCTCGTCGACTTTGCGGTCCCGGCGGAAATAATCCACGTGGGTCGCATGCGCCTGATAACTCAGGCTATAGCCCTGACAAGCGCTGTATCCATCATTGGCCTCAAGAAAACTCACCGCCGAATCAAGCCCATCCCTGATCAGGAAACTGTCGACGGGAGCAAATGCCATGAACGGCGTGCGGACTCTTTTAACGCCTTGGGCAATCTTGCTACTCAAGCTCTCCCCACCCAGACCAGCGATGTGGACATACTCAAAAGAGTGCCCCTGGTCATGAGCGGCCGCAGCGTGAGGTGAGGCGTCCAGAACGATCACCGCGCAATCAAAACTGCTGTAGTACTTCAACGCGCGACGCAGGAAGTCCGGCTGATCCTCAGCCAGCAACACCACTGTCAGACGAGCGTTCAAAGGTGCAGCTTCCTTCCCGATTTTGCTTTGCATAGCCGTTCCTATAGCGAACCAATGGCACCTTCAACCGGGACTTCTCATCCCGCGCCGAAGCTGAAGCGAAAACATAGTAGCTGCGGCACCCAAGGTGCCGTGGCCAGTCGATAGTGGGTGTTAATCCGGCAGCCAGCCATTGGCCCAATATTGAAGGTTATCCCCGCGCAACATGAAGTCGCGCAGTACTGTCTCCTGCAATTCATCACCCATACGATAGCTGGCATCGGGATCAGACAGGTGCATGCGAATGGCTTGCAGCCACTCCTGGGCGCTGTTGGTGGTGATACGGGTCGCAGGCAAATGGCCGCGATACGCTTCGGTATCAGAGCAAATCACCGGATAACCGCAGGCGCCGTATTCCAGTAGCCGCAGGTTACTTTTACAGTCATTGAAGATGTGAAATTCCAGCGGTGCCAAGGCCAGATCAAGGTTGAGGCTGGCTAGCTTCGCCGGATAATTGCTGAGAGCAACCGCCGAATGAAACTCGTGGATATAAGGCCTGAGCAAGTCCGGACACATACCGAAGAAGACCCAATCCACTTCATCGGCCAGTTCACGAACGACGTCGGCAATCAGCTCCAGATCCCCACGGTGACTAGTGCCTCCTCCCCAACCGACGCGAGGCTTCGCAGAGGTGCGGCGCTGGCTCTTCTTAAGCGTGCTCCACAGCTGAGTAGCCAGCATATTGGGAACCACGCGGATGTCCGAGTGCATGCTGGACAATGCCTGTGCCAACGGATGAGTCGACACCACTACCCGATCACACCCTGCGATCCCTTTGCGCAACATGGCGCCAATGTTGTCCGGCATATTGCGCCGGTGTTCATTCTTTTCCGGAACGTCGGCAATGTAATCATCCAGCTCGAAGATACGCATTGCGCTGGAGTACGTTTTGACCTGGTAGATATCTGGAACCTTGGCCTCGGTGTAGCGCCCCTGGAAGACGATAACGTCCGGCGACTGGCGCTCGATTTCAATGATCGACGGCGACTCGTAGCTCATTCGCCCTATCACCCGTCCTGCCGCTTGAAGCTCCTGCAGGGGATGACTAACCCGGTAATGCCCTACCGCCGAAGAGTTGACGGCCATGCCCAGAATGGACGGCAAATTGCGCGTGATGAATGGGTTCCATCCAGCACGCAAGCCCTGCTCGATACTGAATGACAACGATTCGTTCAAGCATAGATTTGGATTGTAAGCAGGGTCACGAGCGATGCGTGGCAGCCAACGGAGGTAGAACTCCTGTTGCTCCAGCTTCAATCGTGCGCTCGATGACTCCGTACGCGGCAACGCGGCGGGCTCGATGAGCATGACTGAAGAGGCCGGGGTCCAGACGATCAGGTATCCATCACGGCCGACGCGCATGCACAGATCGAGATCGTTGAGGCCCTGAGTGAAAACCGACTCATCCATCGCTCCGACAGCGTCGAACACTTCCTTTCGTACCATCAGACAGTTTCCGCTGAGGGCACTCCAGTTCTGTGCAAGCTGCAAACGCTGCATGTACCCGGTAGACATGGCGGGCTGACCGACCGAAGGCCTGCCCGCAAGCCCGTTCATACCCAGAACCATACCTGCGTAAATGATCGCGCCTTGCGGGTCGAGCACACGACTCCCGGCGATACCCACTTCTGGTCGTTGCGCGTGGTTAAGCAAGCCGTCCAGCCAGTGAGCATCAAAGATCACCGCGTGTGGGCTCAGCAACAGCAGATAATCTCCGCGCGACTGCCGCGCAGCAAAATTCAGCGTGGCGGCATCGTTCTCGGGATCGGGCGCCTGCAATATCCGCAGTTTGTCGCTCCCTAGCGCCCCCATGGCTGCAAACCAGGCACAGGCTTCCTGGCTTTCGCTGGCCTTGTCGACAATCAGGACTTCATAATTTACGTAAGCGGTCTTGCTGAGCAAACTGTCGACGCAGCGTTCTAACGCGGCCAATTGGTCCTTGGTGCTGATAATGATCGAGACAAGCGGACTGAAGTCGTGCACATACTCAATGCGATTAAGCAGCGGCATCTGATCATGATGAATGGCGTGCTTGATGCCCAAACGCTGCAAATGCGCCGCTACCAGCGGTTCACTGCGCTCAATGACTTCAGGCAGTGACAGCCAGTCAGTCAGCGCCAGCCGCGACTCAACCTGAATCTCGGCAATGTGCTCAATGGTCTGAGGCCCTGTCTTCTCCACCATACGCCAGATCACGTCATGGGGTGCCAGTTCGCCGTGCACAGCGTCGAAACCCGCCATATCCATCAAGGCACGTCGTTCGAATGCCAGAGTACGCCCGACATAGGGGTAGCCACGCATCAGGTCCAGATTGAAGTCGGGCTTGAAAACCGGTACTTGAGACTCGTCACCTTCATGCAACGCGCCTTCATCGCTATACACACACAACAGGCCCGGTTTCTGCGCAATGCGTTCAGCCAGTACCATCAGGGCAGCTTCTGTCAGCCGGTCTCCGGCGCGCAACAGATAGATCCAGTCAGCATTTTCCAGTAACGGCAAGACATCATTGAGTTGCTGGCCGAGACTGGCCTGCAATGGCAAACGCAAGACCTGGGTATCCATTGCACTGACAACGTCGGTGAATACGACAACGGACTCAGCACGATACGCTTGGTCGGCAATACTTTTGAGTGTCAGGTCCAGCGCATCCGAATCCCCATGCGGATCGATGATCACCGGTACGATTCTTGGCTGCCATGCCCAACTGGCAACCCGGCGCGGGAGGTACTTTTTCTGCCAGGGCGTGAACACTCGGCAGGCTAGCCAGGCCGCGTAAAATTCAGCGTAGCTATCAGTATCGCTGCCCGCCCGGCTGTTCATGATCCCTTGCCGAGAGGCCATCAGCCCGTAGAGGCCAACCTCATCCCACTCCCAATCTGCGTCAGCAAGGACATTTTTCAGGGAAGCAAAGCGCACCCAGCCCGACGCAGGGGCCTGTTCCCCGCTGCGTACCTTGAGCATTTCATTAAGCCAGCCCCACTCGGTTGTGGTGATGCTCACCAACTCCGGTTGCTGACTGATACGTTTGGGGTGCAATCGCTCCACACTGTCAGTGCTGTTCAGCGCGACCAGATTGCCGCGCCGCAGCAGGCAGTTGAACAGGGCAAAATCAAGCAGCCCCACAAAGCCCTGACCCGGCTGTGCCAGAGAAGGTAAATACTGACGAACATCTGCCGTGCGCATCAAAGCGCCGCTGAAACCACCCAGATAATTGCGTGGCGTCTTTTCATGGATCGCCAGCATGTCCTCGCCCTTGAACAGAGCGTCATACGGCACCAGGCCCACGTTCTCCATCCGCGCTGGCAAAATATAATCTTCAGCATCAACCAGATGGCGACGGCTCACGACCAGTTGCACATCTTCAAGGCGGTCAAGCATAGGCGCCTGACGCGCAATGCAATTGATGTCCAGACGATCATCATCACAGAGGAACTTGATGTATTCGCCGCTTGCCTCGTCCAGGCACCTGAGCAAGTTGCCCTGAAAACCCAACCGTTGGGGGTTTTTCAGGTAGCGCGTTGCGATGACTGAGGACTCTGTCAGTTCGTCGTAGATACCTTTGATTTCGTCTGAAGCACAATCGTCGCAGACGATTATCTCCAGAGGCTCGTAAACCTGAGCCAGGGCACTCTGCAACGCTGCACGGAAATAGCGGGGATTAAAGGCGGGAATAACAAGACTTACGAGGGGATTTGAATTCACTGTGCAGACTCACGAGCGGTGGGAGTCAGGCTATCACCTGGCTCCCTCACCGCTAAAATAAAACGGTCATTGCTCGTAGCCAGCGTTTAGATCTGGCTGAACAGGTTCAACTTGGACAGCTGGGTGAACACCATCTGCGATGCTTCCAGCATGGTCTTCTGCAAGGTCAGACGGGTAGTCGCCTCGACCGTGTCGGTATTGACGATTTTGCCTGACTCGACCTCATTGTTACCCAGCAGCATATCGTTGGTCGTGCCTTGTGCAATCGCAGCGTTCTGGCGCGCGCCCCCAGCGGAGATTGCAGTACTTACCTGTTCAGCGCTGCTGCTGATGTTGCCGAGCGCCGAGGTCAATGCCGAATTCAGTGCCTGGGTCGCCACCAGATTACCGTCGGACGGCGTGCTGATCGCGTTGATAGCAGCGGTCAACGTGTTAAGTACGTTCTCGGTTTGGTGCGTACCGGACTCGATGATGAAAATATCACCGTCGTTTGGCGGGCCACCCGCAATAGTGAAGTCAACACCGGCCACCTTGACAGTAGAGCCCGTCACCACGCCAGTTGCAACCGGAGTCTTGCCGGCCTCATAAGGCGAAGCGTACAGCTCATAGCCGTTGGCAGTGGAGTAACGCAGCGTTGCGCCGCTGCTTGGGAATGACGTGTTGAAAGCAGCCTTGTCCGCAGCGCTCGAACCCACCACTGACTTGGTGATGGCAGTACTCGATGTATTGCCCGGGTTGCGGATAGAAGTCACGCTGTCCGGGGTTGACGCTACCTCAAAACTGCGACCGGTCAACACCCCACCGGCAGCGCCCGCAGAGGCCTTTTCGGCAGCCGACAGGTTGACGTTCAGATTCAATTCCACGCCGCGGAACGTGAAGGTCTGGTTCTCGAACGTGCTGTAGTCGAAGTTACCCGTCGTCGATACTTCGCTGGTTCTGTCGTTCCCGGTGCTGTCAAATATCTGGAACGTGTTGGCACTGGTGAACGTCAAGGTGTAAGGCTCGCCGCCCTGGAAGCTGTCGTTGTAAGCCGAGGTCGACTTCACCAGGCCACTGGTCAGGCCTACTTTGCCGTCATTGGCACCGGCACTGACGGTAGACGACACACGGGTGGTGTTGACGGCCTTTTCGAAGGCCTCAAAGCCAGTGACATTACTGGGCAGCTTGAGGCCATCACCCACAGCAAGGTCGATGGTCGTCTGATCACCGTTGTAGGTATACGTCCCGTCCGAGTTCATCGAATAAGGCGGAGTCGACGACTTGGTGCCGGAGAAAATGTACTGACCGTTGGAGTCCTGGGTGTTCATCAAGCCCAGAATCTGACTTTGGATTTGCTTGAGTTCACCCGCGGTGGAAACACGGTCCGAGTCAGTGTACGAACCGTTGCCAGCCTTGATGATCAGCTCACGAGCAGACTGGATAGCCAACCCGATGCTGCTCAGCGCCGTTTCAGAGTTGTCGATATTTGTGTTGATAACGTTAATGTTCGACTTGTACTGCGTCAGCATCGAGTTCTGCTGGGACAATTGCAGGACGCGAGCAGCACCCACCGGGTCATCGCTTGCGGTATTGAGCTTCACACCGCTGGAGACTTCTTCGCCAGTCTTGAGAACGTTCGCATAGTTACGCTGATAGTTCTGAGTCGAGACTTCGTAAAACTGAGTAGTAGAAATACGCATGATTTACGATTCCTTAAAGGCTGTTGAGCAGTGTGGTGAAAATGGATTGCGCTGCTTTGATGATTTGCGACGACGCGGTGTAGTACTGCTGATACTTGATCAGGTTGGCCGCTTCTTCGTCCAGAGACACACCCGAAACAGAGTCACGTGCGGACTTGGCCTGGGTCAGAACGGCAGCGGTAGCGGTGACATCACTTTTACCCTGACTTGACCGGGTACCCACCGTGGCCACCAGATCACCGTAAGCACCGGACAGGCTGGTGCCCACGTTGCCATTGTTCACACCCACCGTTTTGGCGGTCTGCAAGGCCACTGCGGCCGTAGCGTTGCGGTTATCCGAAGAGCCCCCGCCCGTCATGGCAATGCTGAAAGTGTCATTGGGCTGCGGCGTACCGGACACCGACATTTCAATGGTCAGTGCGGCCTGCGAAACCGGAGTGGTGCTGTTGTCTGTATAGCCCACGTTGAGCTTGAGGTTGTTGCTTTGGCCAGGGATGATCGTGCCGGTAATGGCCGTACCGTTCTGATCCAGCACAGGAGCGCCCTGAGCGTTGACCAACGAGTAACTCTGAACGCCACTGGTGACCGTACCCATCACAAGACGCATCGGCGTATTGCTCTGGACGGCGTTTTTCCAGTCGGTCATTTTCGTCGTATTGTAGATATCAACCGGGCTGGTGATCGAAGGCTGAGTGAAGCCACCGGTACCGGAGTTGCTCGCACCCGCAGTCGCCGTCAGCGGCGCAGCAGCAGCGATGTCTTTCGGATCGGTCAGCGCCACAGCCAGGCCCGAAGCGCCATTGCGCGTAGGCGTCACTTTGAACACATCGCCCGGCTTCATCCCTGCGCCATTAAGGCTCAGGCTGAAGCCTTCGAACTGCTTGGGAGGATTGTCGGTCAGCGAACCCGTACCGACAGACTCACCCGTAGGCAAACGGCGCACCAGGTAGTCGTTGTCAGTAGGACCGGTGAAGGTCACTTCGTAATCGTCAGCGGTCAACGCACTGGCATTACCAATCGTCACGTTCAGGTTGCCTGAACCCGCGCTGTTAGTCGTTGCACCGGTGCTGCGCTGGGTGATCAGGGCAGCATCATTGATGCTGTTGAACAACGCAGTACCGAAGTTGCCTTTGCTGTCGATGCCTTGCATCAACTGCTTGTTGATCTGATCGGACAAGACAATAGCGACGCGGCCCAGCTCGTTGGTCGCAGGCGTCAGTACTTCAGAACGGTAACGCAGCAAACCACCGATCGAGCCGCCCGAGATCACCGACGTGACATCGGTATCAGTATTGCCATAGGTAATCTGCACGTTGTATTGCAGCGGGTCTTCTTTACTCGGTGTAGCCGACATCTTGTAGGCCGACGAGCCGCTGACCAGCGATTGTCCGGTACCGGTGTAAACGTCGTAGTTGCCATTGGTTTCAATGACTTTAACGCCCACCAGGCCACTGAGTTGGCGTACCGCTTCATTGCGCGAGTCGAGCAGACTGTTTGGCGAAGTGTTGCCGCCAGACGCCTGGGTAATCTGTTTGTTCAGGCTGGCAATGGTCGTGGTCAACTCGTTGACCTGAGTCGTGAACGTATTCAGTTGCGCGTTGACGTTTTCGTTCTGCGAAGACAGCTGCGCAGCCACTGAGTTGAAGCGCGCCGACAGCGCATTGGCCTGAGTCAGAAACGAAGAACGCTCCGCTGACTGCGTAGGGTATGTCCCGACACTTTGCAGGTCAGTGAAGAACTTCGACAACTGCGCCGCCACGCCAGTCGTGCTGTCAGACAACAAAGTATCGGTCTTGCTGGCCTGCCCGGAATAGGCGACCGCGTCCGCGCTGAGTGCAGTACTGGATTGCAATTGGGCATCAAGGTAGCTGTTGTAGATGCGGCGTACATCGGACAGGGTCGTGCCTGTGCCGATAAAGCCAACACCGATACCGATATTGCGCTGTGCCGATGCAGTGGTCATCACCTGCTGACGCGAATAACCCGCGGTATCCACGTTAGCCGTGTTGTTACCGATGGTATTGATCGCGGCACTGCTCGCGTTAATCCCGGACAACCCAATTGAAAGCAGCGACATGATTAAAACCTTATAAAGTCGTGGAAGAGCCCGTAGCGGCGGCGTAGTTCTGGTAACTCTTCATCTGTTTCGCAATCTGCGAAATCTTGCTGGCATAGTCTGGATCCGTAGCGTATCCAGCCTTCTGCAACTCTTTTACAAACTGTTCCGGGTTATCGGCAGAATTAACCACTTCTTTATAGCGATTGTTGTTCTGCAACAGGCTTACCAGGTCATGGAAGCTGTCTGCGAAGGAGTCGTAGGAACGGAAGTCCGCCGTCTCCTTGACCATCTTGCCGTCACGGAACTCACTGGTAATTGCCCGGGCTTGCGCACCGTTCCAGCTACCCGTGGCTTTGATGCCAAACAGGTTGTGGCTACTGCTACCGTCTTGCTGACGCATGATCGATTTGCCCCAGCCGGTTTCCAGCGCAGCCTGCGCCACCAATATCGCCGGATCCACGCCGATGCGCGCAGCAGCGTCCTTGGCCAGTGGCAACATGGTCGCCATGAACTCGTCAGAATTACCGAACGCGCGCTTGGCCGGAGCCAGTGGCGGTTGAGCCATGCTGCGCACGTATTGCGGTGTCGCTGGAGCCAGGTTCGGGTCCATTGTCCAGTCGCCGTTGCCGCTGCTTTTGCTCGCCACATTAGGGCGGGCAACAGGCGACAACTCGGTAGCGCCAGATGGCACGATGCCCGCCAGCAGCCGATCAGTGAGCTTGCTCGGCAACGCCAGACGCCGGGAATTGAGTGCAGCCATATCGTTGCGCCCTTCGGCGACAACGGCGGACTTGTCACTCGCCGCCGAACGGGTTGCCCACAACGGCCGCTGCTGAACGCTGGCAGCCAGACCGTTCGCAGCAGTCGAAGCATCGCCCTTTGCCGCATCAGCAGTTGCAGCCGTGTGCATGTTGCGAGTCTTGGACAACTGACGCATCAGCACATCCTGCAGCCCGATACCGTTACCGCGACCGGATAACGTCACAGAGAGCTGCTGGTCATACATGTCCTGATACTGCCGGGTTGCGGCAGTATTCATCGGGTTGTCCTTGGCCAGCACTTCGTTGGCAGAACGCATCGCCTTGAGCATCTGACTGACGAACAGCGACTCGAACTCCTGCGCAACCTTTTTCAGGTTGGCATCGCTGTTCACATCACCGGTTTTCAACGAGTTCAGGCGATTGAGGTCGGTGTAGGCACCTGAATCGACTGCTGAAGAAATCGGGCCCTTGGGCATATCCATCGACAACGTCCTCAGATCACGATCAGGTCGGCTTGCAACGCGCCGGCCTGCTTCAAGGCTTCAAGGATTGCCATCAAGTCGCCGGGCGCAGCGCCCACCTGGTTAACCGCACGGACGATCTCGTCCAGGGTGGTTCCAGGACCGAACTTGAACATCGGGTGCAGCTCTTGTTGCGCATTCAGCTTGGAGCGCGGCACCACAGCCGTCTGACCACCGGACAGCGGTCCTGGCTGGCTGACAATCGGGTCTTCGGTAATGGTCACTGTCAGACTGCCGTGCGTCACAGCCGCAGGCGAAACCTTGACGTTCTGACCGATCACGATGGTACCGGTACGCGAATTGATGATGACTTTGGCTGAGGTCTGACCCGGATCGATTTCGAGGTTTTCCAGCACCGACAGATAGTCGACACGCTGACCCGGATCCAGCGGCGCAGTCACACGCACCGAACCGCCGTCCAGCGCCTGGGCAACACCCGGGCCGAGCAGATCATTGATCTTGTCCACCACGCGCTTGGCGGTGGTGAAGTCCGAACGGTTCAGGTTCAGCGTCAGGGTATTGCCCTGGTTGAAACCGCTTGGTACAGCCCGCTCTACCGAGGCGCCGCCCGGGATACGACCGGACGACGGAACGTTGACGGTGATCTTCGAACCGTCTCGGCCTTCGGCATCAAAACCGCCCACGACCAGGTTGCCCTGAGCGATCGCATAGACGTTGCCGTCGACACCTTTCATGGGGGTCATCAACAGCGCACCGCCACGCAGGCTTTTCGAGTTACCAATCGACGAAACGGTGATGTCTACAGTCTGCCCCGGCTTGGCGAATGCAGGCAGATCGGCGTACACCGCCACCGCCGCAACGTTCTTCAACTGCACGGTACCGGAACCGGCTGGCACCTTGATGCCGAACTGAGCCAGCATGTTGTTGAAGGTCTGCAAGGTAAACGGGGTCTGTGTGGTCTGGTCACCCGTACCATTGAGCCCCACTACCAGGCCATAACCGATCAACTGGTTGGCCCGTACGCCGGAAATACTGGCGATGTCCTTCAGGCGCTCGGCATGAGCGCCGAACGCGGTGGACAACAACAGTGCGGCCGCGAGCAGTTGCTTGAGATTGATCATGTTTATCCCGCTATCAGAAAGGGAACAACGGGCTGAGGAAGAACCGGTCAAACCAGCCTGGCTGGCTCGAATCGGCAAATGCACCAGTACCTGAATACGTAATGCGCGCATCGGCCACGCGAGTGGACGAAACGGTGTTATCAGTGGCGATGTCGTCAGCGCGAACCAGACCTGCAATGCGCACCAGCTCATCACCGGTGTTCAGGGTCATCCACTTCTCGCCACGAACCGCGAGAATGCCATTGGGCATTACATCAGCCACGGTGACCGTGACTGAACCGGTCAGGCTGTTGCTCTGCGCAGCCCGACCATCACCTTCAGTGGAGCGCGCACCGTTGTAGCCTGCACTCAGGCTCAAATCGTTACGACCAATCGGGTTGTTGGTGACCAGACTGGAACCGAACAAAGAGGTCAGACCGATGTTGGCGGTGCTGTCCTTGGTGATGGCCGAGCTGGCTGCCTTGCTCGCTGCCATCCGCTCCGACAGGGTAATGGTGATGATGTCGCCCACGCGGAAAGCCTTGCGATCGCCGTAGATGTTCTGCTCAAAACCTGCCTGATAAATCGAACCGTTGTTCGCGGCTGCGGGCAGCGGTGTACGCGGCATCACCGGCGCGTAATAAGGGTCATTAGGTTTGGCATTGGGCGCAACGCAGCCTGCCAGCAGAGCGATTCCACAGAAAGGCACCACCAACATTGAAAACCGCAGAACAGATAGCCGTTTCATGACACTTAAAACCTCGCGGTGTAGCAGGCGTCAGGCAGACGCCTCGTCGAATTGAGCGGGTACAGCAACAGGTCAAACAGGTGCATCAAGGTGTTACAGATTCTGCGTCAGGTTCTGCAGCATCTGGTCAGCGGTGGAGATAACCTTGGAGTTCATCTCATAAGCGCGCTGAGTGGTGATCATGTTCACCAGTTCTTCAACGGTGCTGACGTTGGAAGCTTCCAGGGTGTTCTGCAATGTAGTACCCAGACCGTTCAAGCCAGGCGTGCCGACTTGCGGTGCACCGCTGGAGGCAGTTTCCAGGAACAGGTTGCCGCCCTGAGCCTGCAAACCGGCCGGGTTGATGAAGTCAGCAGTCTGGATGTTGCCGATGATCTGTGGCGTTGCAGCCGCACCCGCCAGGGTGATCGACACGGTGCCGTCCTGACCGACCGTGAAGGTCTGGGCGTTTTGCGGAACCACAATGGCAGGCTCCAGCGCGTAACCATTGGCGGTCACGATCTGGCCGTTGCCGTCCAGGTGGAAAGTACCGTCACGGGTGTAGGCGATAGTGCCGTCCGGCTGCATGATCTGCAGGAAACCACGACCGTTGACCGCGAGATCCAGCGGGTTGTCGGTGGTTTCCAGGCTACCGGCAGTGAAGTTCTTCTGCGTGCCGACAATGCGCACACCAGTACCCAGCTGCAGACCGGACGGCAATTCGCTGTCCTGAGTCGACTGAGCACCCGGCTGGCGCTTGATCTGATAAAGCAGGTCCTGGAATTCAGCGCGATCACTTTTAAAGCCTGTGGTCGACACGTTGGCCAGGTTGTTTGAAATGGTCGTCAGGTTCATGTCCTGAGCGGCGAGACCGGTTTTGGCTACATACAGTGCTGGAAGCATTCTTGAATCTCCTCGAGCGTCGGATCATCGACGCAAGCTATCAATCGTTAGCCTTGCAAGATGCGAGTCGCGGACTCGTCATTGGTCTCGGCGGTTTTCATCATCTTGACGTGCAATTCAAACTGGCGGGACAGCGCCAGCACGGCGGTCATTTCTTCCACGGCATTAACGTTGCTGGCCTGCAGGAAGCCCGACTCGACCTGAACGTTGGCATCTGCCGGAGCAGCGGCACCGCTCTTGAGGTGGATCAAACCATCAGGACCTTTTTCCATGGTGGACACGTCAGGTCTGACCAGCTTGATGCGGTCTACCTGGGCCATCACCTGAGCGCTTTCACCCAGCGAACGAACGCTGATGGTGCCGTCGGCGCCGATTTCAATTTGTTGCTGAGGCGGCACGGCAATAGGACCGCCATTGCCCATGACCGGCAAACCGTTGCCAGCACGAAGCACACCCACGGCGTCAATATTCATGCCTGCGCTACGGGTATAAGCCTCACCACCATCAGGAGTCTGAACGGCGATCCAGCCATCACCCTTGACCGCGATATCCAGTTCGCGACCGGTTTCGATCAATGCTCCGCCACTGAAGTCAGTACCGGGACGTTCGCTCATGGCATAGGCACGCGAAGGCTGAACCTCGCCAAATACCGGCATCGAACGCGCCTGTTCCAGGTCACGCATGAAGCCATTGGTCGATACGTTTGCCAGGTTGTTGGCATGAGCCTTTTGCGCAACGGCGTTTTCAGATGCACCGCTCATCGCGACGTAAAGCAACTTGTCCACAGTCATCCTCCTCTGACAGACGCTTGCCGCCTGTAGCTGTTCTAACAGGGAGATAGCAATATCCGGACCAACTTGTCAGGCGCGATACAAAGCACTGATTGTTCAGCAAAAACGGACACGCTAGCGGCGCTGACTGAAGTCCATGGCCGGAATGTGGCGGAGGATTGCCACATTTCGAGAGTGAAGCGGTTTGAGCCGCCAAAAAAACTACGCAAAGATTAAACCTGCGCCAGAAAATGACTCCGAATCAAACCCGCGCAGTGATAGGCTTTGCTTCAACGCAACCCATAGAGCGCCCGAACACTGACATGAAAACTCATGCAGGTTACGCCCTGATCATCGCCATAACCCTGATGATGATCACGCCCGCCAGCCAGGCCAAAAACGCCCGCTATTACAAATGGCAAGGCGCAGACCGGGTCGTCTGCGCGCAAACCAGCCCCGGCAAGGGCTGGAAACGACTTAACGGCTCCTTTATAAAGTCAGACTGCTCGATTTGATCAAGTTGACTGAATCAACGTCTGCATCAACGTCACTTCGGTGGAAATCGCTTTCGAGTTAGCCTGATAGGCTGTCTGCGCCTGAATCAACGCGATCAACTCGTCAGCCAGGGTGACGTTGGAGCCTTCCAGCGCCCCTCCGATAATCCCGCCCAGACCACCCGCGCCCGGCGCGTCGTAATCTGCCGGTCCCGAGGCAACGGTCTCGGTCCAGCGCGTATCACTTTGAGGCTGCAATCCTTGCAGATTAGCGAAATTGGCCAGCATCACCTGACCGATATTGCGGGTCAGGCCGTTACTGAATCCGCCACGTAGAATCCCGTCGCGACCAATGATCAACGCGTTCAACTGCCCTGCCGGGTGACCATCAACCTGCTGTGACGAACGACTGCTCGGCGCATTGTGCTGACGCAGAGTGGTCAAATCGATGGCAATGCCGCCATCGGCAGCTGCAGCGCCATTGGAGATCCAGCGTTCGCGACTCGTCCTGGGATCGCGAGCCATCGCGGGCACCCACCCCTCAAGTTGCAAGCTATTGGCGCCGCCATTCATCAAACCCGGCGAGCCGGTCAATGACCGCAACGAACCATCAGCATTGAATACCGCATTGGCCGTCAGCGGCTCTTTAGACTCCGGGTTCAAAGGGTTGCGGTCGTTGACCAGCACATGCATCTGCCAACTGTTCGTCCCGTCTTTGACGAAGTACTGGTTCAGCTCATGTTGCTTCCCCTGACTGTCAAAAATCACGCTGGAGAACACCCGGTTATAGGTTTTTACGTCAGCTGCCTTGAACACCGGTACCGGTCTCTCAATCACTGGATCGCCAGCATCAAGGGCGCTCATCGGACCGTCACTTAAAGGCAATGACACCGCCCCGCCACTGGCAAAACCATTGGCCACCCAGGCCCCGCCGACTTGCTTCGCCGGCCGCCAGCCCTGCAATGAAAACTCGGTATCCGATATTTTTTTGATGTGCTGGGTATTGCCAGAAAAGCGCAAGGTGCCGTCCGCAGCCTGGTTCAGCGTCACTTGCTGCGGGCTGATACTGCCCGGATTCACTGGGTTACGCCCATCAATCAGCACGTGCATTGACCACTGATTATCTTCAGTCTTGACGAAGTATTGCTTGAGCTCGTGCGCCTCGGGCGGCAATGGATCGGCACCTTCATCCATGATCGTCCGGCTGGTCATGCGCGTATAGGTCGCCGGATTTCCCGGGTCAAATACCGGCACCTGCGCCATCGAAGCCAGTGAAGCGTCCAGGTTGATATTTCCGGCAATCCGCGTAGTCGCTTTGGGTGCGATATTCGACGTGTCAATTTTCAGGTCAGCACGCACCCCTGTCATGATTTCGCCGCTGTCATTGGCGGCATACCCCTGCAGACGCCCTCCCTCGTCATCGACGACATAATCCTGCGCATCCTTGAGGAAGGCGCCCGCACGGGTGTAAGCAAGAGAGCCACGATCACTGACCACAAAAAAACCGTTGCCCTGAATCCGCATATCAAGCGGACTCCCTGAAGTGGTCATGCTCTCGCCCTGATTGAAGTTCTGCCTGACGGAGGCCAGCCGCACCCCATCACCCACCGAGTTCTGCCCGCTCCCAAGATACGAGGATGAATACAACGCAGAAAACTGCGCCCGTGATGATTTGAATCCGACAGTGCCGACGTTGGCGATATTATTGCCCGTGACTTCGAGTCTTTTATTTGCTGCTTTTATCCCACCAATAGAAACATTGAACGACATGAAAACTCCCTTTTTACCGTGATCGGTTTTTTATTGAGGAAGTTTTATTCTCACATCATCGTGCGTGGGAAATTTCCAAGGTCATTGAGTGACGCATCCGGAATTTTCTACTGACTGTAGGACCGAGTTTATTATTTAAAGCCCCATAAAAAAGCCCCTTCGAAAAGGGGCTTCTGAGCAGCTTATACAGCGACGTTTATTACGTCATCTGAATGGTAGTCTGCATGATGGTGCTCTGGGTAGAAATTGTCTTCGCGTTCGCCTGATAGTTACTTTGCGCCTTGATCAGGTTAACCAGTTCCATCGTCAGGTCCACGTTGGAATCTTCCAGCGCCTGTCCGGTGATGTCGCCCAGAGTACCCGACTGAGGAGCGCCAGTGACCGCTACACCCGAGGAAAAGGTTTCGCGCCAGTTAGTACCGCCCGCAGGAGACAAACCCTGAACGTTAGCGAAGTTGGTCAGGGAAACCTGACCAATCACTTTCGACTGACCGTTAGTGTAGGTCGCGAACATGTTGCCAGTGGAGTCGACGTTCATCGAGCTGATCTGGCCTGTTGCATAGCCATTCTGGCTCTTGGTGATTGCACCCGACACCGAAGCGGTTTGAGTGGTGGCCAACATGTCCAGCTCAATACCACCCGTTGCAGCAACGGCACCATTCCCAACCCAGTTCGGAACCGTTGCGGTACCGGTGTTGAGGGCTGGCTTCCAGTTGTTGATCTGGAGAGTACCGTCAGTATTGACCGAAACGTTGGCCAGTGCTGGCGGGACAGGTATCGGCGACTTCACTGCCGAGCTGGTAAGTTTACCGGCAGAGTCGAAGGTCAATGTAGTTACATCCGGAGTTACCACGTCCGGGCTGGTCGTTTCCGGGCTGTCGATGGTACGACCGTCAATCAGGGTATACATATCCCAGGTGTTGGTGCCAGTCTTCACGAAATACTGGTTCAGCGAGTGCTCATTACCCTGAGAGTCATACACCGGCGTGCTGAACGTGCTGTTGTAAGACTTGGTATTGGACGGGCTGAAAGGACTGACGGTCGGCGCCACTTCAGTGGAGTTCAGGTTCGACGCAATCGTTACATTGTTGGTAGGGCTAGGTGCCAGGTTGGAGGAGTCGACGCGCAGGTTCGACAAAACACCTGTTACCACATTGCCGTTGGCATCAACGTTGTAACCCTGCAGGTTCATGCCCGAGCTGTTGACGATAAAGCCTTCTTTGTCGGTATGGAATGCACCGGCACGGGTATACAGACTTTCGCCATTGTTGCTGAGCATGAAGAAGCCGTTACCGTTGATCGCCAGGTCAAGGCTGTTCGCGGTGCCGGTGGTCAGGGTGCCCTGAGTGAACTGCTGGGACACCGCTGCTGTTCTTACGCCGCTGCCGACGTTGGTGTTGCCGGAAGTACCGCGGATGGATTGCGCGTACTGGTCGGCAAACTCCACACGGGAAGCTTTGAAACCGGTGGTCGCCACGTTGGCAATGTTGTTGCCCGCCACGTCGAGGCTTTTGTTCGCCGCATAGAGCCCACTAAGACCGGTATTGAATGACATGTAACACTCCTTCGCCGTCGAGTCGGCTCTAAATTCCGATAGTTTTTACTTGGGACAGACCGATACTTTGGCCGCCGGCCAGATTGAGTACCATTTCTGCACCGTTAACCCCGGTCGTTACGCTATTGACCGTTGCAGGGAGGTAAGTCGCCAACGAAGTCGACTTGCCTTCCAGAGAACCGTTAGCCACGAAGCTGTAGTTGCCTGCAGCCACTTTTTCACCGGCTTCATTAGTGCCGTCCCAGGTGAAACTTGCGTTACCGGCAGACTGGGTGCCCATGTCAATGGTCTTGACCAGGTTCAACTGCGGGTCATAAATCTTCACAGTTGTGACCGAACTCGCCGACGGCACAACGACCGAACCGGTCATGCCTTTGGTGGTATCGACGGTGGTCGAACCGGCATTGACGATGACCGAACGCCCAACCAGCGAAGACGCCTGCAGTGCTTGCGACGATTGATACAGGCCAGCAATGCTGTCAACTGTCGTCGTCAGGTTCTGCATGCTTTCCAGGCTGCTGAACTGCGCCAACTGGGCAACGAACTCACCGTTGTCTTGTGGCTCCAGCGGGTTCTGGTTTTTCATCTGGGTAACCAGCAACTGCAGGAAAGCATCTTTGCCCAGCGCGTCATTCTTCGACGAAGAAGATGCGGCAGGGTTTTGCAATTTATTTACAAAATTCGTTGATACATCGTTTTCAATGGCCATGTTGTTCGCCTTTTATCACTGACCGAGGGTCAGGACCTTCTGCATCATTGATTTGGCGGTATTCATGATTTCCGCGTTGGTCTGGAACGAACGACTGGCAGAAATCATATCGGCCATTTCTTCAACGACGTTCACGTTCGGGTAGTACACGTAGCCATTGCCATCGGCAGACGGGTGGTTGGGCTCGTAGCGTGCTTCCAGGTTGGAGGCATCTTCAATAATGCCGTTTACCTGAACGCCCTGCCCGGCTTCGCCCTGCTCTTGAAACAGCGAACCGCCGCCTTGCTGGCTTTGCTGGAAAACCGTCGCGAACACCGGGTGACGGGCGCGATAGGTTTGATCCATGCTCGAAGACACGGTTTCGGCGTTGGCGATGTTACTGGCGGTGGTATTCAAACGAGTGGTTTGAGCACTCATGCCGCTACCGGCAATATTGAAGACGTTGGCTAGAGACATGAATTACTCTCCGCGAAGGGCTGCAACCAGCCCTTTGAATTTACTGTTGAGCAGGGTAAAGCTGGCCTGGAAACCCACGGAGTTCTCCGCGTAGTTGGCGCCTTCAACCTGAGCGTCTACGGTGTTCTGATCCAGCGACGGAGCAGACGGTGTGCGGTACATCAAGGTACCGTCTGTGTTGCCCAGGCCTTCAGCTTCGATATGACGGTTATTGGTCATGTTCAGGCCAAACTTGCCGTTTTTTGCCTTGTCGCTTTCTGCGGCCAGCACGGACGAGAAGTCCAGATCGCGGGCCTTGTAGTTAGGCGTATCGGCGTTGGTGATGTTGTTGGCAAGCACTTCGGCACGCTGAGCGCGAAAGCTCAGTGCCTTTTCGTGAATGCCTAGCGCTTTATCGAAGCTGATGCTCATTTCGGGAAACCTTTACCGGTTGACCAGATTTTCTTGATAGAGACATAGCAATCAGCGTGCCAACCTGAGAAACGCCGTGTTTCAAGGGGTTGCCGGGATGGCAGGCAGTGGCAATGCCAGAAAAGCGGCAAGTCATTTCCGCTGGAAGTGGCATAAGCGGCAAGGTGAACGCCGTAAAGTTGCCAGTTTCCGTTCAGACAGACCGCATCATCGTTTTTCGCGAGCAAGCTCGGCTCCCACAGGCTTAGCGCTGCCCGCCGGAGCCGAACTTGCTCGCGAAAAACGATGATGCGATATGCCGGTTGGACTGTGGGCAGCGTCAAAACAGCAAATTGCCGCCTCTAATCAAACAACATGCAAATTACTGGATTGAAATGCTTTTTCTGTAGGAGCTGCCGAAGGCTGCGAAGCATTTATCCTGACACACCGCGATCGCAGCCTTCGGCAGCTCCTACAGGCCACATGTTTGCCGCAAGGCAGCGTGCTGCCATGGACACAGGGGCAGCGCCCAACAAAAAAGAGACCCGAAGGTCTCTTCTTTAAACAGCACAGATGCTTATTTAGCCTGGTAAATAATCCCCGGGCTGCACTGCACCATCTGGTAGTGATCCGGCAAACCGTTCAACGCCTCGGAAGCACCCAGGAACAGATAGCCACCCGGCTTGAGCGTGCCGTGAATGCGCAGCAGGATGTCTTTCTTCACCTCGGCCGAAAAATAGATCAGCACGTTGCGGCAAAAGACGATATCGAACTTGCCCAGACTCGCATAGCTGTCGAGCAGGTTGAAGGCGCGGAACTCGACCCGACTCTTGATCGGCGCCTTCACAACCCAACGCCCCGGCGACTTGACGTCGAAATAGCGCTGAAGCCGATCTGGAGACAAGCCTCGCCCGATCGCCAGGCTGTCGTATTCGCCTGACTTGCAGTTGGTGAGCATCAGACCCGATAGATCGGTGGCAACAATCTGCGCGCCAGATTTAAGCTGGCCAGGATTACTGCGCTCGAACTCGTCGATGGTCATCGACAGCGAGTACGGTTCCTGCCCCGAAGAACAGGCTGCCGACCAAATGCGCAGACGCTGACCGGGGGCAGCCTTGATCGCCTCCGGCAGAACCTTGTTCTTCATGACCTCAAACGGATAGGTATCGCGAAACCACAAGGTCTCGTTAGTCGTCATCGCATCCACCACTTGCTCACGCAAACCGCTGCGTGGCTGTGTCTGGATACGTTGAATCAACTCACCAAGCGTCTTGATGCCGTTTTGTTCCATCAACTTGTTGAGGCGACTGGAAACCAGGTACTGCTTGTTTTCACCCAAAAGGATGCCACAGGCTTTTTCCAAAAATACCCGGAACTGCTCGAAATCCAAATTACCCGTAGCCAAAATGCCGCCTCTCAAATCATGTAAAACCACCAGGAGCGACGCCCCTAGCTGATGTCCGCTGCCTTGATTCTGTCAACAACCCGCGCCGCCAGATCATCAGGCCGGAATTTGGCGAGGAAGTCATCCGCACCGACCTTCTTCACCATAGCCTGATTGAACACACCCGACAGGGAAGTGTGCAAAACGATGTGCAATTTTTGCATCCGGGGATCGTTACGAATCTCGGAGGTAAGCGTGTAACCGTCCATTTCCGGCATCTCAATGTCGGAAATCATCATCAAAAACTCTTCTTCCGGCTTCTTGCCCTCAGCGACGATCTGCTTCAGATACTCCAAAGCCTGACGACCATCGTTGAGCGCGACCACTTCCACACCCACAGTCTGCAGGCAGCGGCTCACCTGTTTGCGTGCCACTGAGGAGTCATCCACGGTCAGCACCCGCAGAGAAATAGCCTTGTGGTGGGTCTCTTCATCGATCACGCCAACGGAAACGGATTCCGACATTGGCGCGACTTCGGCGAGAATTTTCTCGACGTCGATGATTTCCACCAACTGGTTATCGACCCGCGTTACAGCCGTCAGGTAGTGATCGCGGCCGGTGCCCTTGGGTGGCGGATGGATCTCTTCCCAGTTCATGTTCACGATGCGCTCAACCGAGTCCACCAGAAAACCCTGAACCTTGGTGTTGTACTCAGTGATGATCACGAACGCGTTATCAATCGACATCTGCCCTGGCAAACCGGTCGCCATGGCCAGGTCGAGAATAGGGATCGTGCCGCCACGAATATTTGCCACGCCCCGAACGATTCGACTGGATTTAGGCATCACGGTGAGCTTGGGGCATTGCAGCACCTCCTTCACCTTGAAAACGTTAATCCCGTAAAGCTGTTTGCCGTTGAGACGGAACAACAACAGCTCAAGGCGATTCTGCCCAACCAGCTGCGTACGCTGGTTAACTGAATCCATTACACCGGCCATGCTGCGACTCCCCTATCAAAGTAACCATCGCCACAGCACCTGATCAGGTAAGCGGCACGGGCCTTGCTTTTTATACGTCATGAATGCAAAAACGACAATTTCCCGACACACGATTTTCAAGAACCGCAGCCTGCTTTGTTCGTTGGCCCTGCTGTGCCTGACAACCTTGGCGAATTACAGCCGGGCCGACAGTTTTACAATGCCTGAACAGCTTATCGGCGTCACTCAGGGGTTTCTTGAATTCACAGTTGAAGACTATTTGGCGACCAGTCAGATCGAAGGTCGCTTTGAAATTGAAGTACGGCAACTGGACCCGCGTCTGCGCATGCCGCTCTGTGACAAGGAATTGACAGCCAGCCTCGAAAGCCCGCGACCTGTGGGCCGCGTCACAACGCGCGTACGCTGCGAAGGCTCGTCGCCATGGACCGTATTCGTACCCGCTCAAGTGCGCCTGTTCCGCAACGTCGTCACCGCCGTCAGACCGCTCAAGCGCGACGCGATCGTGACAGAGCAGGACATTGCAATGCGCGAGCGAGACATCGGCCTGCTGGGCCAAGGCTTTCTGTCTGCCGAAGATCAGGCCGTGGGGCAGAAAATCCTCCGACCAATGGTCATCGATCAAATCATTGCGCCCAATTTTCTGGAGCAGCCGCAGATGGTGCGCAAAGGCGACCAGGTGGTGATTACTGCGCGAAGCGGCTCCATTGCTGTACGAATGCCCGGCGAAGCACTCTCCGACGGGACTTTCAACGAGCAGATACGGGTGCGCAACCTCAATTCCAAACGAATCATAAAGGCCAACATTACCGGCCCGGGACAGGTGGAGGCACCTATGTGACCTGAGAGAACGCTGGCGTCAAACGCTTGTTTTTCCTAGACTGCGAAACAATGTCTGCGGTTTGAGGTCCATTTCTGCGCATATCGCAAATGGATTTCACTTAGCAGGCTAAAGTTTTTCTGCATTTGGTCGAAACCATGGCAAGCGTCCAAACACCAGAGGAGTTTCTATCATGGTAATCGACTTCAACCGACTCAATAGTGGTAACGCAGTAAGCGGCACATCCCGTACAGGTAGCGCCAAAGAAGCAGGCAAGGCAGATGCAACGGTTGCGACCGCAGCATCAGAAAAAACCAGCAGCACCGGTGAATCCGTAAAGCTGAGCAGTGAGGCTCAACAGTTGCAAAAGATCACTGATAAGTTGGGCGACCTGCCGACCGTCAACAGCGCCCGTGTGGCAGAGTTGAAACTGGCAATCGCCAATGGCAGCTATCAAGTGGACAGCAACCGTGTAGCCAGCAAGCTGCTTAATTTCGAAGCTCAGCGCTAGCCCAACGCTCGCGCTGGATCTTCTGGACGCTTAAAAACCAGAGCATGCGATGCAAGACACTACTTTGCTCCAACTGATGATCGACGATATGGTCCCTGCCCAGCAGTTGCTGGAAATTCTGCAGGCCGAATCTCTCGCCCTCCACGGCCGCGACATGGTCGAAATGGAGCATGTGCTTGCCAAAAAGCAGGCACTGGTGATTTTGCTTGAGCAACATGGCCGCAAGCGCAGCCAGATTCTCAGCGGATTGGGATTGAGTCAGGATCGTCAGGGCCTCAGCACACTCGCCGACAACTCGTCAGTAGGCGAGCAATTGATGAAGGCCGGAGACGAGTTGAGCGCATTGATTAATCAGTGCCAGCAACTCAACACTCAAAACGGCAGTTCTATCCAGATGCAGCAGGCCTCTACTGCGCATCAATTACGGATACTGACCGGCGATATGCCCACGCTGTATGACAGCCGGGGATCGACATCGGGACGTGCAAAGCCACGTCCGTTAAGCCAAGCGTAGTTTTCTGTATCAAGGCGCTTTGCATGCTGGCAAAATGCCTGTCATTGCGTTGCTGTCGTATTTTGCCTGGAGATGGAAAAAAGTGAATGGCTCAAGTGCGGAAGATGCTCCGCAGCCCCCGAAGGTACTCGATACGCCTTTGGAAATTGCCGCCAACTTGCGGCTGCTACTTGAAAGTCATGATCCTCTGATCATTACTTTTCATGAGCGTACCCAGCGCTTTCAGAGCTATCTGATCGAGGTCAACCGCGAAAGCGATGTCATTGCCCTCGACGAAATGATCCCTCGTGACGGCGAAAAATTCCTGGCCAATGGCGAAGCTTACCGGGTCGAAGGCTTCCATGATGGTGTACGTATCGCGTGGGAAAGCAGCGCGCAGATGACCATTCATGAGGCCGACGGTGAGCGTTTCTACCGCGGCCCTATGCCTGCGGAAGTCATTTACCATCAACGTCGCAACGCGTTCCGCGCGGCATTGAAGCTCGCCCAGTTGGTCAGCGTCGAGATGGGCGGCGACCGGCTCAAGTTTCCGCTAAGCGGCAAACTGCTGGATATTTCGGCGACCGGCTGCAAGCTTCGCTTTGAAGGTGACGTTTCCGAGCGCATGCAATTGGGCCAGGTGTACGAGCGTTTTGTGGCTCAGTTGCCGTTTGGCACCATGACTGCTCCGGTTGAATTGCGCTATCTGCACTTCG
This sequence comes from Pseudomonas viridiflava, assembly GCF_900602065.1. GTDB lineage: Bacteria > Pseudomonadota > Gammaproteobacteria > Pseudomonadales > Pseudomonadaceae > Aquipseudomonas. The sequence goes on from NZ_UWFN01000285.1 coordinate 138,995, forward strand.
AAGAAAGGGTCAACACGACGTTTGCCGGGATTCGCTTTCACAACATGAGCGGGCTGGTGCAACGTCAGGTTGAGCGTTTCGTGTACCAACTGCAGCGAGAAGCGCGTCGCTTCGACAAGGACGACGACTTCTGACAGCGGTTTCAAGCTGTTAAAAAGGCGATTACGCGGTGAGCGTAATCGCCTTTTTTGTGGTTTGACCACAGATCTCAATCTGAACTGACTTCCCCAAAAACCGAACCTTGTCCTGACCTTTTTTATAATCGCGCGCTGACGTGGGACCGGCTTCAGCCGGGAAGGCTGCCTTGCTGGCAACATATATGCGTTGGCTGTGCCAGCCCAATCCCGGCTAAAGCCGGTTCCACGATCTAAGGCCGATTAATCTCTTCATCTTTCACATCCACCACAGCCTCGTCTTGCGCCTTAGGCTCAACCGGCTGTTCAACTTCAGCCTCGGGTTCAGCCGCTGGCTCGACCGTGGTCTGCATCTGATCCTGGACCACTTGCTCATCAACCCGCGGGTCAAGCGCAACCACCAGTGGCGAACTGGACATGCTGTCTGGCATTGCGACGTGATGCAGTGGCGCGTCGTCCACCTGGTGCAAGTGAGTGACAGCTTTAGGGCGGATCAGGAACACCAGCGACAGTGACGTCAGACAGACGAAGGCATAAAGCATATTGCTGCCCAGCGCCTTCATCAGCGCACCGGCCGCCAGCGGACCGATACTGGCGCCGATACCAAAGGTCATCAGCAACATTGCCGTCAGCGATACCCTACGCTCGCCTTCAACGTGGTCATTGGCGAAAGCGACGGCCAGAGGATAAAGACTGAACTGAACCAGCGAAACCACAAACCCCACCAGAAACAAAACTTCCAGAGGCATGCTGGGCAGCACTGCCAACGGCAACGCCACGACCGTCAACACGGCGGCAAAGGCTCGCATCAACTGAGCACGATCATAACGGTCAGAAAGAAGCCCCAATGGCCACTGAACCATCAGGCCGGCCAGAATACAGCACGCCATGAACATACCGACATGCTCGGTCGACAGCCCCTGTTGCGCTGCGTACAGGGGAGCCAGACCATAGAAAGCACCGACGATCAGCCCTGCCCCCAATACGGTCGTCAGCGACTGAGGCACCCGACTGATGAAGAACCGTGGCTCCAGAGGCGCGGGATGCAAGGGTGCCGGGTGAATACTACGGGTCATGGCCACAGGGACCAGACACAAGGCAAAACACATCGCTACCAGCATCAGCAGCTCTGGCCCCAACCCGGGGTGGACCACCAGGATCATCTGCCCCAGCACCAGCCCCATGTAGGACGCGATCATATAACCGCTGAAGACCATGCCACGCTGCTTGGGAGCTGCCTGTTCGTTCAACCAGCTCTCGATCACCATGTATTGGCACATCATGCCCAGGCCCACGATCATCCGCAGGAACAGCCACACGGGCAGCCAGTCAATCAGCCCAAGACCCAGCACGGCTGCGCCGACAATACCCGCACAGGTCGCGTAGGCACGAATATGCCCGACACGCCCGATCAGCCGATGCCCTACTTTGCCACCCAGTACCAACCCCACATAGTTGGCGGCCATCAGCGCACCGATCCACAGACCATCGACCTGATCAGCGGACAATCGCAAGGCAAGGTACGTACTCAGAAGACCGGAGCCGGTCAACATCATCAGGGAGGCGAAATACAGACCCTGAAAAGACTTCCAGATTTGGCGCATCGACTTTCCAAAAATAAGGAGTCGTCAGAATGGACGGCTCCGATAACACGACTCTTAAGCCTGGGCAGCCAGAATGCGCCTTTCCCAGGGGGTGATTTCATCGAAGAAACTGGTCAGCTCCAGGGTCTTCGATGCGATGTAGCCTTCGATGAACTCAACGCCAAACAGTTCCTTGGCCAACTGACTGCGTTTCAGACGCTCCAGAGCGGCGTGCAAGGTACATGGCAACGACAATTCATCCGGCACATGGATGTCCCCCTGTATCGGCGGCGTCGGCTCCAACTGATGATCAATGCCATGAAGCCCCGCGGCCAGGCTGGCGGCTATCGCCAGATAGGGATTGGCATCGGCGCCCGGCAAGCGGTTCTCGACCCGTCTGGCCGATGGGCCGCTGGCCGGGATACGTAATCCTGCTGAACGATTGTCATGGGACCAGCAGGCGTTGTTCGGCGACGCAAAGGGATGGCACAGGCGCTGATACGAGTTCACATTCGGCGCGAACAGCGCGGTGAAATCAGCCATGCAGGCTTGCTGACCGGCAATAAAATGCCGGAACAACGCGGTAGGTTCGCCCTGCTCGTCACTGAATACGTTCGAACCGGTAACCGAGTCGACCACACTCTGATGGATATGCATTGAGCTGCCCGCCGTTTGCGCCAGCGGCTTGGCCATGCACACCACGATCAAACCGTGCTTGAGCGCAACTTCCTTGAGCAGGTGCTTGAACAGAAACGTCTGGTCGGCCAGCAGCAGCGGATCGCCATGCAGCAAATTGATCTCGAACTGACTCACACCCATTTCATGCATGAAGGTGTCACGGGGCAAACCCAGCGCCGCCATGCATTTATAGATCTCGCTGAAGAACGGTCGCAAGCCGTTGTTGGAGCTGACACTGAACGCAGAGTGACCTTCTTCGCGACGGCCATCAATCCCGCAAGGCGGCAGAAACGGCTTGGCTGGATCTGGATTCGGAGCAAAGACAAAGAACTCCAGCTCGGTCGCCACAACAGGCGCCAGACCGCGCTCGGTATACCTGGCAATCACCGCCTTGAGCTGGCTACGGGTCGATAGATTACAAAACCCGCCACCAAGCTCCTCGGCATCGCAGATCGCCAACGCACGAGGCTCCGTACTCCATGGCAAACGGTGGATCTGTTGGGCGTCAGGAACCATTGCCACGTCACCGTCATCGCTTCCGTAAAAACGCGACGGCGGGTAACCGCCCATGATGCATTGCAGCAAAACCCCACGCGCCATCTGCAAACGGCGTCCTTCGAGGAAGCCTGCTGCGGTCATTACCTTGCCGCGAGGTACGCCATTCAAATCGGGTGTGACGCACTCGATTTCATCTATGCCCGTCAGCTGTTGCGCGAGATGGGCGTCGTAGCCAGTCATCATTCAGTCCTTGATCAATCAGGTCGCAGAGGGCGACCTGCACAAAATACGCACCGGGTGTTCTGAGTTTCAAGCATTCGATAAAAAAACTACCCGGCTACCACCATCGCTCCCAGTGCATGCAGCACCTCTTGGCTCATATCAACATTGGCCGATTTTTTGCTTTGCTCTGCTTAGATTCTTTGGCTGCCATTTTTATGTCAAAGAGCAGGACCGGCATATCCACTTGCCGCGCTGCCGAGACCGCCAGGTCCACATAATTAGAGATTTGCCCATGAGTAAAGCGATTCCTGTCACCCGTCCTCTGCTTCCCCCTCTGGAGGAGTTCGTACCCTATCTGCAGCAAATCTGGGACAGCAATCAGCTTACTAACTGCGGCCCGTTTCATCAGCAACTCGAGCATGAGCTGGCCGACTATCTGGGTGTCGAACACCTGTCATTGTTTTCCAATGGCACCCTGGCGTTGCTCACCGCCCTGCAGGCTCTGCGCATCACGGGAGAAGTCATCACCACGCCCTATTCGTTCGTGGCCACTGCGCACTCGCTATTGTGGAACGACCTGAAACCGGTGTTCGTTGATATCGACCCCAACACCTATAACCTGAACCCTGATCGCATCGAGGAGGCCATCACCCCGGCCACTACCGCGATCATGCCGGTTCATTGCTACGGCATCCCTTGCGATGTAGAGCGTATTCAGCAGATCGCCGATCGCTATGGCCTAAAAGTCATCTACGACGCAGCTCACGCTTTTGGCGTACGTCATCAAGGCCGGAGCCTGCTGAGCCATGGCGATCTGTCCATCCTCAGTTTCCACGCGACCAAGGTGTTCAATACCTTTGAAGGTGGCGCCATCGTTTCCCACGATGCAAAAACCAAGCAGCGGATCGACTACCTGAAAAACTTTGGCTTCGCAGACGAGGTCACCGTCGTCGCACCAGGCATCAACGGCAAAATGAGCGAAGTGAACGCCGCATTTGGCTTGCTGCAACTCAAGTACATTGATGACGCTCTGGCCAAACGCAAACGCATCGACACCCTGTATCGGGAAGCACTCCAGGCAATTCCTCACGTAGAGGTAATCTGGGAGACCCAGGATCAGCATAACTATTCCTATTTCCCGGTCTTGGTGAAGCCCGGCTTCCCGTTAACGCGTGATGCGCTGTACCAGCGGTTCCGTGATCAGGAGATTTTAGTTCGTCGCTACTTCTATCCGCTCATCTCCGAATTCCCGATGTATCGCGGTCTTGAATCCGCCAAGCCCGGGCGACTGCCCATCGCGAGCAGTATCTCCAGCCAGATTTTGTGTTTGCCCATTTATGACAGCCTCACTGATGACGCCTTCGAAAGCATCATTGCCGTGCTCGTCTCTGCCAGTAATGAGAAGAAATAATGCGAACTTGCCCGGTCTGCTCAAACCGCTTCCCCAACTTCTACCCGTTTTCGCCACAGCAACTGAAGATACTTCATCGTCTGAATGTATTTTATTCGGCAGACGATTTCGAAACCCTCAATCTCGGGCAATACAGTTGCCCTGAATGCACGGCCTCGGACCGTGATCGCCTGTACGCGCTTTTTGCCTCATATCTACTGAAACATCCAGACGGCAAGCCACTGAGAATTCTCGATATCGCACCGGCTCCCGTGCTGTCGCAATTCCTGCGCAATCTGCCGAATGCCGTGTATCGCTCCGCCGACCTGTTCTCCCCGTTGGCCGACGATATCGTCGATATCATGGACATGAATATTTATGCCGATGAGTCTTTTGACTTCATCGTTTGCTCCCATGTGCTGGAGCACGTCTCCGACGATTCTCTGGCGATAGCAGAGTTACACCGAGTACTGGCTAGAGGTGGCGCCGCCATCCTGATGGTACCGCTGCTGCTGACCATCACCGAAACCGATGAGGATCCGACCGAACAGAGTGTGGATGAGCGCTGGGCACGCTTTGGCCAAGACGATCACGTACGCCTGTATGCCAAGCAGGACTTCATTACCCGCCTGAAAAAAGGTGGCTTTCAGGTTGATGAGCTGGGCACCGAATCCTTTGGCAGCGGCACCTTCAAGAAGCACGGCATTACTGAACAGTCCGTTCTGTACATAGGCCGAAAGTGACGCACTTGGTTTGCATGATCGTTTGCATGTGCGCCTGAAAGGCTTGCCGTTTCTACCCTATTCCTACCTGGTATTCAGATGAACTATCCAAGCCTGGTCAGTATTGTTATCCCGGCCTACAAACCCGATTTCTTTGAAGCGGCGCTACTGAGTGCCCTTCGCCAGAATCACGATGATGTCGAAATCGTCGTTTGCGACGACTGCCCCACTGACGCGATCCAGGTAATTGTCGAAAAACTCGGAGTGAACAGCCGCTGGCCCATTCGTTACTTCAAAAATGAAGTAGCACTGCGCGAAGCTGCCAACGTGGCACGAGGCATCCGCGAAGCCCGCGGTGAGTTCATCAAGTTTCTGTACGACGACGATATTCTGGTCCCGGACTCTGTCCGGCTGTTGTACGACGTGCTACACGATAGCCCCGATATCAAGCTGGTAGCGTCTGCACGTAAACGCATCGATGGCGAAGGCAACTTCCTGCCTGATAACCTTTCAACTCTTTACCCTTTCGGCCAAAACGTCGTGTTGAATGGCCCGGAACTGGTTTCGTTTCTCTGTCAGACCCCTGTAAATTTCATCGGAGAGCCCAGCTCGGTCTTGTGCCGCCGCAGTGATGTGCTGCCCTTCGGTCCAGACCTCATGTCGCTGGAAGGAACGCCTATCTGGTCGTTTGGCGACGTTGCGCTGTATGTGAAGCTCCTCCGCCAGGGCAACCTGGCCATGCTCGCGCGCCCGTTGTCGTATTTCCGCGTCACGGGGAACCAGAGTACCCAGGCGTTCGTCACTGACCCGACACTCGCACGCGAAGGCCACGCCAGCTTCCACCGCATCACTCGTGAGCTGGGCTGGATGCGTCCTGTTGACTCAAACACCACTGTGAAAATCGCGCCGTTGTCCAAACGTGACGATGTTCAAGAGATGCAGTTGCTCAGCTACTTCGACCGCCGCCCGGCGGCAGCGGTCAACAATAAACAGATCATTGCTCGCCTCGACCAACACAAACCCTCTGCTGCGCAGCAACAGTTGCTCCGTGACTATCTGGCAATTCAAGACGGCGGCCCGGCGATAGCCATTGTGATTTCCGATTTTGGCAACCAGCCCGAGCACGTACTGACGACCCTGCAAAGCCTCGCCTCAGAAAATCCACTGCTGGACCGACTCAAGGTATTTATCCTCGCAGATTACGACAGCCAGGCGCAGAGTGCCTTGCAAGCCCAATTGCCGTGGTTGTCGGCAACTCTGGAAAGCCGCCCTGAGGTCATCAATAACCTGATGCAGGAAAACAACCATGACTGGTGGGTCATGGTCGATGCCGGCGTCACCTTCACCAACAGCGGCCTGTTGTGCGCGGTCATGAAAGCACTGGACTCACCGGGTTGCGATGCGGTGTTCGGCGATGAAGTGTCGCTCGACAATCAAGGGGCTGCCACTCTCGCTTTCCGACCCGACTTCAATCTGGACTATTTGCTGAGTTGTCCCGCCGCCACGAGCCGCCATTGGCTGTTCAACAGACAGGCGGCATTGAATGTCGGTGGCTTTAACCCGGTTTATGCCCACGCAATGGAATTCGACCTGATCCTGCGCCTGATCGAACACGAGCAGTTCGGCTCCTTCGCTCACGCCTCGGAACCGTTACTGATTGCGGCTCAATCGGCTCAACGTGACAATCCGGATATGGCCGCGGCGCTGCAGCGCCACCTGCACGCGCGCGGTTACGACAATGGTCAGGTGCACGGCATCATTCCCGGCCACTACCGCGTGAAATACGGACACACCAGCCTGCCGCTGGTCTCTATCATTGTTTCAGCGCAGGATCAACTCGGTACCCTCCTGCCCTGCATAGAAAGCATCCTGCAAACGACCACTTATCCGCATTACGAAATCATCATCAGCGACAACAATAGTCAGAGTTCAGAAACAGTGCAGTGGCTGCTCAGCATTGACTCGATGCAGTCGGGCAAAATACGCGTACTGCGTCATGACAAAACCCTGAGTGCGTCGGCCATCAGAAACTCGGCAGTCCAGCACGCGCTGGGCGAGTACGTGCTAATGCTCGCAAATGACTTGTTTGTTGTGCAGGCGGACTGGCTGGAGAATCTCCTCAACCACGCATTGCGACCGGAAGTTGGTGCGGTCGGGGCAAAACTGGTTGCGCCCGACGGCAGCATCGAACATGCGGGGCTGATTCTGGGACTCAGCGGCACGGCTTCGCCGGTCAATGCAAGCGAAAGCACTGGCGCAGGCTATATGCAGCGTCTGATCAGCGACCAGAGTTACAGTGCGGTCAGCGGTGATTGTCTGTTGGTCCGCAAAGCGTTGTACGACAGTCTGGAAGGCCTTGACGAGCATCTGTTTGCGACACGTTACAGCGACGTCGACCTGTGTCTGAAGATCCGCAACAGTGGCCATCTCGTGCTGTGGACACCTCACGCAAGCCTGGTTCGCGGGGGGACAACCCCATCTACCGCAGATGCGGCATACGACGATCAAACCCGCGCGCTGTATGACACGTGGCTGCACTATCTGGCTTGGGACCCTGCGTACAATCTGAACTTCTCGTTGCAAGCACCGAGCTTTACGGCTCAGCCCGACCCCGAGCTGGCGTGGCGCCCTCTGATTCACCGACCGTTACCGGTTGTGTTAGTACAGCCTGCCGACCAGTCCGAAAGCGGACGTCGCATCAGCGGACCGCTGAATTTGTTGCGAGATACGCGAGCCATCGATGGTGTGATGTGTCATTCATCGCTGAACATCCCGGAAATTGCTCGCCTGAGTGCTGACACCATTGTCGTTCAGCGACCACTAAGCGACACCGAGATCTTGTCCCTCTACGCAATCAGAACCCACATCAACGCATTCGTCGTTTACGACCTGAACCAATTTCCGTCATTCAGTCCGCTGGACAAAAAAGCGGCCCCGTTTGCCGCGATACAAGCTTCGCTGCAGTTGGGCTTTGAGCAGGTAGACCGGGTGACGGTACCGACCTTCGCCCTTGCTGAAATCTTGTCCGGGTTGCATGAGGACATCCGCGTCATAGAAACCAGACTCTCGCCGGTCGTTTGGCAAGGTCTGAGAAGCATCCGCAGAACCCGGGACAAACCTCGTGTTGGCTGGGTCGGCACAGCCGATCAAGGCGCAGACCTGCTACTGATCGAAAGTGTGATTCGTAAACTCGCCGATAAGGTCGAGTGGGTCATCATGGGTCCTTGCCCCGCGCGCCTGCGCCCTTTCATCCATGAGTTACGCAGCCCTGTACAAGACTCGTTGCTACCTGGCAGCCTCGCCAGCCTCAACCTTGACCTGGCACTGGCGCCGGCTCAGGACCATCTGATTAATCAAGGCAAAAGTCCGATAAGCCTGCTCGAATACGGCGCGTGCGGCTATCCAGTCATCTGCAGCGACATTCTGTGCTATCAGGGCAGCCTTCCTGTCACACGCGTCAGGAATGAACCTCAGGCCTGGATCACCGCCATAGAAGCCCACATCGAGCAATTGGACACCTGCGCGCGGCTGGGCGACGAACTCAAACGTGAAGTTGAGCAGAACTGGATGATGGATGCTGACTATCTGCAGACCTGGCAGGAAGCCTGGACCCGCTGAATCAGCAGTTACTGAACAGGGCCCGAAAGGGTCCTGTTTTTTATGCGACTGCCTGCCAATGAATGATCACCAGCGAATTACGCACGCCCCCCACGAGTAGCCCACGCCGAACCCGACAGCGGCCATGATCGTGCCCGGCTTGATGACGCCTTTGCTCAGCGACTCTTTCAGCGCAATCGGGATAGTGCAGGATACCGTATTGCCGCTATGTTCGAACTCAGTGACGAACTTCTCCACCGGCAACTTCAAACGACGCCGCAACGACTCAAGCATGAACTGGTTGGCCTGATGAAACACAAACAGGTCCATGTCTGTGGCAGCCAGCTCTTCATCAAACAGCGACGCAAACAACTGCGGGACACGCGTCATCGAGAACTCGAAAATAGCTGGGCCATTCATATACAAATCGGCATCAGTTCGCACATTGCCGCTGTCGTCGCGATGCTCGGCGGGTTCCAGATTGGATGCAGTCGGGCGACGGGCTCCGCCAATCGGAACAATCAGATTCTCCGAACCGGCTCCGTCGCTGCCATAACGGAAGCGCTCCAGATAAGGTCCGCCCTCGCCTTCATCGGCAACGATCAAGGTAACGGCGGCTGCGTCACCAAACAATGTACGGACGCTTTTGTCCTGGGGATTGATGTAACGGCTGTAAGTCTCGGCAGTGACCAGCAAGACCTTCTTGCACTGGCCTGACTCGATCATGCCTTTGGCTATGCCCAAGCCATACACATAACCGGAACAGCCCTGATTGAAGTCAAACGCTGCACAGGTTGTAGGCAATTGCAGACGGTGCTGCAAGACACACGCAGTGGCGGGCAACAGATAATCTGGACTTTGAGTGCAATAAATCAGCGCGTCGATCTCGCTGCGCTGAACGTCGCTGTTGAGGAACAGCTTCTCGCATGCCCGAAAGGCAAGGTCAGAGGCGGTTTCCGACGGGTCGATAATCCGCCGCTCACCGATACCGGTCTTGGCGAATATCTTGTCGACGTCCCATTCTGGAAACTCCCTGCTGAGCGTTTCGTTATCCAGCGAGTGTGAGGGCAACTCGTATTCGATATTCCGGATTCGGGCATGGTAGGTCATCTGTATCACCCTGAGATACGTTTGGCAGGAACGCCGAAGACTGTAGTGCCGGGAGCGACATTGCGTATCGCCACACTTCCGGCACCGATTACCGCCTGGCGGCCTACCTTGACCTTCGGCAGAACACTTGCGTGCGTGCCCATGAAGACCTCGTCTTCAAGAACCACTCCACCGGTTACATCACATTGTCCGCTCAAGGTGCTGAAATCACCGATAGAAGCGTCATGACCTATGGTGCAAGAAACATTGATCGTGACGAATGCGCCAACGGTTAGATCAACCGAAAGTAAGGAAAAAGGACATACGACTGTCCCTTGACCAATGGTGACATTAGCTCCAATAACAGCAGAAGGGTGGACAAGGCTAAAAAATACCGCCCCTTTCGCGAGCAACTTTTCGACAACCTTGCGCTTATCTGCCGGGTTGGCGATTGCACATACAAGATGCTCGTCAGGCTGAGGAACATAAGCATCCACGGTCGAAATGATGTCGGGATAATGATTGAACCGGTTCAACGAACCTTCACCATCGTTGATGAATCCGACGATACTCCAGCCAGGATTAACGTGTACCCAGTCAGTAAGCCACGCGTGTACCTCACGCCCGAAACCGCCCGCGCCAACAATCAGCAGCTTTTGACTATTCATTGCGCAAGGTACCCCCCGTCGACAACCAGTGAAGTGCCGGTCACCCACCTGGCAGCCGGAGAAAGCAGATAATTGACTGCGTACGCGACGTCGAGAGCCTCGCCAATACCCAGAGCATGTTTCTGGGCAATATCGGACATCGCATTTTCCCCCACAAGCTGGTCAAGGCTCTGGGTCATCTCACTATTAACAACCCCAGGGGCAACGGAATTAACCCTGATTTCCTCCCGTGCAAGCTCCAACGCTGCAACCCGCACCATAGAATCCATCGCGCCTTTACTTGCGCAATAAGCGAGCAGCGCTGGTTCGGCGACACGGGCCATCACAGAGGAAATCAGAACAATGCTAGAGCCCCTGTTGCAAACTCCCTTTTGCCGAAAAGCCTTGATTAGCAGAAAACTTGAGGTCACGTTAGTGGCCATAAGGGTGTCCCAGTGGTCAAGACTGAGTGCCCTTATCGGCATAGGCATCAATACTCCCGATGCGTGAACCAAACCATCGAACGGGGTGGAACTGGACTTGACCAGATTTTTCATCCAGAGAGGGACATCTTCACCACTAAGGAAATCAAAGGGAGCAATGCAGTGACCCTCACCGTAAAGCTGACCGAGGGTCTCTTGCAATCGCTCTTGATTGCGGGCGACCAAAGTGATTTTCGCGCCTTGTTTACTGAGCCAGATAGCCACTTGCCGGCCAATCCCTGATGAGGCCCCCGTTACCATTATCGATTTCCGGCCCAAGGAGAAAGGATTAACGTCCAATCAGTTGACGCTCCCTTGCTGTTCCATAATTACAACCGGGCTTATCCAGGTATCGACAAGCGATAAAACACAGCCGGCCCATGAATAGCCGACGCCAAAACCAGCAAGCATATATCGGCCATTTAAATAAGGCCCTGAATCACTGCTCATGCAGAGCGCCAGCGGAATAGACACTCCGCTGGTATTGCCGACCGTCTTCATGTTCAACACGACCTTCTCGTGCGCGATGGCGATTTTTTTCGCCAAATGCTCCAACATGAACTTGTTGGCTTGATGGAATACATATTTATCAACACCGTCACTGCCGCTCTCAACGGCTTCGTGCAGCGCCTTGACCATCCCGGGGATTCGCGCCAGCGTAAAGGCGAATATTTCGGCACCGTTCATATACAAATCGAATGGCCCCCGCACGCCCTCTTCCGAGGTTGACCTGTCGTTGCCCGCAGGATCTCGAAAAGCGCCGCCTGGAACAATCAGGTTTTTCTCGCCGCGTCCATCACTGCCAAGCACGAATGGAATGGCATCGGCTTGCGGATCATGATCAAGGAGCGTCGCGGAACCTGCGTCGCCAAACAATGCGGCGACAGTACGATCGTCTTCGCCTACTAACTTGCTGATCGTATCGCCGACGAGCAGCAGAACGCGCTGGCTCGCGCCTGAAGCCAGTAGAGACGAAGCCAGCCATAGACCGTATACGTAACCTGAACAGCCCAAGCCGACATCAAACGCAGCCGTGGAAATATTCAATCCCAGACGTTGCTGCAATGAGCAGGCAGTAGCCGGAAGAACGTGATCACGTGTCTGAGAGATGAAAATCAATGTATCGATGGTGGACCTGTCTATCGCCAGATCGTTTATCAAACGTTCAGCAGCAACCAGACAAAGATCGGATGCGCACTCAGTATCAACTACATGACGAGACTCGATACCGGTACTGCTCATGATTTTGCCGATAGCATCTGCGCCGAACCTTTCGGCCAGGTCAGCGACTTTCGCCACAGAAGGAGGCAGCGCACATGCGATGCCACTGACTATGACCTGCGAAATCGTGCGTACAGGATAGTTTTCGCCAGTTGGCGACATGTTACTCATGGAACGCCCTCTTGCTTACTTCAACGGGCCTGAGCAACTTCGAAGCTCAGGGAGCAGAGGTTTACTGCGAAATGACCAGTGCAACGACATCATCCACAGTCGCGCAGTTACTCAATCTGGATGCGGACAGAGTGATGCCCAAGTGCTCATCCGCCAACGCCATGAACGCCACGACCGCAATAGAATCCCAATCCAGTGGTTGACCTCGCGCCACAGTCCCTTCGTCAGCTTCCATAGCCTCTTCGATCAACTTGATTACTTTGTCTTCCATCGTCTCAACTCCCGAAACGAACCGCAGAATAGGTTCGCGCCAGCCTAATGCCAGCGCGTTTAAGGGTAGAAGCAATAATCGAACCAAACAGCGGTGGAGGCCTGTGCACCCACCGCAGCATGATAAAGGCGCCGGGAGTAACGGGGCAGAGAGAGAGACGAAGACAATAAAACGACGATTGCGACGCCTCTGAGCAGGACAACCGATAATGAGGTGTCAAAAAATCAGCGGAAGGATCAAGGCAAGAAAATACTAAACACGCCCCCACCCAACGGACCACCATTAGCCAGCTCAATCCGCCCATGCACGCCGTTGCGCTGATGCTGCTCGGCGATCCGTGCGGCGAAATAAAGGCCCAGCCCCGTGCTGCCACTGACCTGGTTGATGCCCAGTGCATAGTCGGCCTGTTTCTCAATCATGCTGGCCGGGTAGCCCGCGCCATCGTCATTGATGACGATGCACAGTTGCCCTTCTTCCTCGCTGACCGTAATGGCAATGGTCTTGCGCGCATAACGTATGGCGTTAACGGTGATATTGCCCACCACCGTGCCGATCAATTCACGGTCAAAGAAACCCAGCGGGATGAGCGCATCCACTTCACAGGTGGCGACGATACCGCGACTGTTCAGCACTTCCTGATGATGCGCCAGCTGGCCTTCGATGAAATCGTCCATTTCATGATAATCAGGACGCAGCGGCAACTGATTGACGTCCAGCTTATAGAGACCCAGCAGTTGTACGAGCATGCCGTTGAGCCTGGCAAACTCATACTCGATAACACCGTGCTCGGGTGTATCGCGCTGCGCATCGGTCAACTGTTCGAGCCACCGATTGTGGGACTGGCTCAATGTCGACAGGGAGTTCTTCATGTCATGCACAGTCGAGGCAATAACCATGGAGAAATCCATACTCGCTTCGTTTTCGCTCATGCTCCAAACGCCTTGCTCTGCAGTTTTTGATAGCGCTCGAAACGCGGATCGCTCTCGGGCATCTTGCCGACCATTTTCAGGCAACCGCGACACTCCTCCAGCTTCGCCGCGCTGGGTGCCGAAGCCATGGAGTGGAGCAATGCCTGCGCCAGGTTCAAGGCGATACTGATGTTCTGGGCCTGCAGCGCCAATGCGCGACGGAACAGGTCCTGCGCCTCGTCCAGATTGCCAGCCTTGTACGTGCGAACGCCCTGAATATTGAGCTCGATGGCAGCCTTGTTGGCCCCAAGAATCGTCGGATCATCCGTTTGTTTGGCGATGTTCTTCATCACCAGAGGATCATCACCATAGATCTCGGCGCAACTCTTCAGCACGCTGGCACCCGCCTCGGTCTGACCCAGGTTCTGCAGCTGTGAGGCGACAGCCAGTGCTGCGTCAGCACTGAGGAACTGCTCCATATCCTGCAACCGGCCGACGGCATCCGCGGTCAGCTTGGCCGCCATCTCCGGATCCGAATGCTTCACGCTGGCGGCCTTCATCAGCCGCGTGCGGACCTGAAGCCCCTGATCAGTGCCGTTTTCCTTGGCGACCTCACTGAGCGTCTGATTGATCTCCACACGTGCGCGCGCATCAAGCCCCTGATCGCCGCCACGGGAAATCAATGCCTGGGCAAAACCGAGGTTGGTTTCAGGGTTTTTGAAGCGCGAAAACTGGCCCTGATTGACCGCTTGACGATAGGCCTTGGAAGCGCCCTCGAAGTCATTGTTGTCCAGCGCCAGCTTGCCGAGCAGCGTCTGTCGACGCACCGCCAGCGGCGAAATCTTCACGGCGTCTTCCAGCACCTTTTGCGCACGGACGACATCGCCACGCGCAACCAGCGCTTCGGCCAGGCCGTCGTACAGGATCGGCATGCCGGGAAACGCTTTCACCGCAGCATCGAAGACCGCTTGGGCATCGGCGTGCTTGTTGCGCTTGAGCATTAAATTGCCGAGTGCGGCATACGCCCAAGGCGCCGGGCGATCGGCAAGAATGGATTTGAGCAACGCTTCAAGGGGTTCATATTGTTTAAGGTCACGCAGCGCATCGGCCTTGTAACGCAGACATAACGGCGCGTAACGCGGGTCCTGCTGGGTCAGCGCCACACAGGCGGCCAGCACTTCAGCAGGTTTGCCGCGGTCCAGTGCCTGCAGAATTGGCTTGAGCAAGCCTTTACGCTGCACCAGCTTTTCAAGACGCTGGGCCAGACCTGCGCGGTTGAACGGCTTGGTCAGATAGGCATCCGGCTCCCACTCCAGCGCGCTCATCACCATCGCCTGGCTGTTTTCAGCCGTGACCATAACGAACACGCTCTCGTGGCTCAGCAAGCGGTCGACCATCAGGTCTTCAAGTACGTGCTGGCCGTTTTTCTTGCCGTCACCGAGGTTGAAGTCATGCAGGACAAAATCGTAGCGCTTCTGCGAACACATCTTCAGCGCCTGCTCTCCGGTGTCGGCGGTGTCCACATCCCTCACCCCCAACTCGCGCAACATAGAGCGCACCGAGCTGCGGAAGTCGGAGAAGTCATCGACAATCAGAAAACTCTTTTGGTTGTACGCCAGCATCAGGGGTCCTGTCAGGGAAGAAAGAAGATGAGCCCAAAGGCAAACATATAGACGGGTCCAGCTTCGCTGCCCATTTTTTTTTGGCGCGCAAAAACCAGTTAATAGCACTACGCCATTAAGCAAATTCTACACCAAAGCCCTGCTCCATGGCTCTGATCGGCGGGTTGAGAGCCCAACCCGTCCTCTACGTTTCAACATCGCAGGGGACTCAATGGGTTTCACCGACACAAGGTTTATCGGCACCCTGTCAATTTTCTGGAGCCAGAATTATGTCTGGTGAACATGTTTGGGTTAGCGCCCTGCGAAGCCCCGAAAATCCGCAGGGGGTAACGTTCAAAAATGCTTTCTGTAAAAACTTGCATAACCCCTGTCCCTTTTTTTCATCTCACTGGTCATCCCGGGTAAGTGAACAAAATACGAGAGCTTACTTCCATGCCCCCAGCGTCGCCTTATCGTTTGCGCCCCTTGCTGCATTTCAGCCTGTTGCTGACATTGAGCTCTAGTCCGTTCTTCGCCTCTTCCAGCTGGGCACAAGACGAAGATCGTCGCACTTACGAGGTGCCAGCCAGCAGCCTGGGTGCTGCGCTGACCCGCTTTGCAGGTCTGGCTGGCGTTAACCTGTCGGTCGATCCCGCTCTGTTAAGCGGTCGTACCAGCGCCGGTTTATCGGGCGACTATGCGGTAGAGGAAGGTTTCTCACGTTTGCTGCAGGGGTCCGGCCTGCAGCTGGTGCCAGTGGCGGATCATGCCTATACCTTGATCCCGGCTCCGGAAGGCAGCAGCCTGCAACTGGCGCCCACCTCGATTCTGGGTGCCGCAGGTTCTACAGATGGTCAGGCTTATGCCGGAGGCCAGGTAGCCCGCAGAGGCTCGCAAGGACTGCTCGGCTCGCGGGACTTCATGGACACGCCGTTCAGCATGACCACCTACACCAGCAAGACGGTCAAGGATCAACAGGCCAGAACCCTGGGCGACCTGGTCGCCAGCGATCCTTCGGTACGCGCGACCAACCCCGCAGGCGGGCGTTACGAACAGTTCACCATCCGCGGCCTGAGCCTGTTCAACAGCGACGTGTCCTATAACGGTCTGTACGGCATTTTGCCGACCTACACCATCGACATGGAAATGGCTGACCGGGTCGACATCCTCAAAGGCCCGAGTCAACTGGTCAACGGCATATCACCGCGAGGCAGCGTGGGTGGCGGCATCAACGTGGTGCCCAAGCGCGCCACGGATAAGCCCATCACCGAGCTCACCGGCAGCTACGCCTCCAATAACCAGCTGGGAACCGCCATCGACGTCGGCCGCCGGTTTGGTGACGAAGGCAAGTTCGGCATCCGCTTCAACGGCGTCAAGCAATCAGGCGACACCGAATGGGACCACCAAAGCGTCGACCGGGAGATGGCGGTGCTGGGTCTGGATTTCCGTGGCGAACGCCTGCGGCTTTCAACGGACATTGGGCATACCGAACGTGAAACCGACGCCCCTCAGGAGCGCGTGCAAATATCTGCCGCGGCAAAAGTGCCCAACGCCAACGACGTGCGTCGCAACTACGCGCAAGCCTGGAGCCAGGCGCGCACCAAAGATACCTTCGGCGCAGTAAACGCCGAGTATGACGTCAGCGATTCGGTCATGGTCTATGGCGGCGTCGGCGCGCGTAAAAGTAACCACGACTTTCTCCGCCATGCGGTTTCAATCCTCAATGACGCGGGCGACTTCAGCGTCCAGCCTCGCGACTTCACCCGTGACGAAAATGTCCGCACGGCCACCACGGGTGTGCGTAACTGGTTCCAGACCGGTCCTGTGAGTCATGAGGTCAATCTGGCCGCCAGTTACTTCTACATGGACTTCGAAAATGGCGGCGCTCGCTATGCCGCGTCCCCGAGCAACCTGTTCGATCCGGTAGCGACGCCTACACCCGGCAATCCCACACGACAAGACCCAAAGGTTTACACAGAGAGTCGCTACAACAGCGTGGCCTTGTCCGACACCCTGGGCTTTTTCGATGACCGCCTGCTGCTGACACTGGGTGCCCGCTGGCAACGAGTTGAGGTCGATGACTGGAGCGATAACGTCAAAGGTGATACGGGCTACAACGAAGAGAAGATCTCACCCTCGGGCGGCATCCTCTACAAAGTGACCGATCAACTCTCGGTATATGCCAATTACATGGAAGGTCTGAGCCAGGGCAAGATTGCTCCTTCTACCGCAAGTAACGCAGACGACATCTTTCCGCCCTTCCTCAGCCGTCAGGTTGAGGTGGGCACCAAATACGACCTGGGCACCTTCGCTTTCACCGCCAGCGTCTTCAGAATCAAACAGCCGGCTTACGAAAGGAACGAGATCTCCACCCGCTTTGGTCCAAACGGCAAGCGTGAAAACACCGGCGTTGAGCTGACCATGTTCGGCGAACCCCTCAAGGGCTTTCGCCTGCTCGGCGGCGTGATGTACATCGACAGCGAACTGACTGGCACAGTCAACGGTGCATTCGACGGTAAACGCGCGCCCGCTACACCTGAATATAACGTCAACCTGGGGGCCGAGTGGGACGTGCCGAATGTTCAGGGCCTGACCCTGACCGGCCGCGGCATTTACTCCAGTTCTCAGTACCTGAACCAGGCCAACACCAAGGAAATCGATTCGTGGGAGCGCTTCGACGTAGGCGCCCGCTATGCGTTCAGGGTTGACGACAAGGACGTGACGCTGCGCGCTAACATCGAAAACGTCATGGATAAACGCTTCTGGAGTTCAGCAGGTGCGTCGGATGACAGCGAACCAGGCTTGACGCTGTCCACGCCGAGGACATATCTGGTTTCGGCGACGATCGGATTTTAAGCAGCTAACGTTATGGGCTGCCCAGGGATGGGCACCCGGCAGCGGCGCAACTCTTGAGAAGCCACCTCACATCCGGTGATGTTCCAGTAAAAAATCCACGAACAAACGCACCCGCGCCGGCATTGCCGAGCCACCGACGAAAACCGCATGAATCGGTTCCAGATCGCCGGGATTCCAGGCTTCCAACAGCGGTATCAGATCGCCGCGCTGCAGATCCTCCCTCACGCTGAACTCACCGATACGCGCGATGCCGGCACCTACTCGCGCGAATTGCGCCAGCGCTTCACCACTGCTGCATTCAATGTTGCCGCTGACTTTCAAGGAAAACTCCCGTCCGTTGCGGAGGAACGGCCAGTTGGGTTCGGCACGCCGAAAGTTGAAGCGCAGGCAGTTGTGCCTTAGCAAATCTTCCGGTTCCTGTGGAATGCCATGGCGCTGCAGATATTCGGGCGATGCCACCACTATCTGGCCGGTATCGCCGACTCTTCGCGCAGTCAGCGGGCTGTCGGGCAGATGGCCAAAGCGTACCGCCACGTCGGCCTGCCCGCCGAGAATATCGACCACTTCATCTCCAAGAGTGAGGTCGACAACGATATTCGGGTAGCGGGCGCTAAATGCTGCCACCAACGGGACGATGGCCTGACGTCCATGACCAAGAGCGGCGCTGACCCGCAATCGCCCCCGTGGCACGCCCTGATCAGCAATGGCCTCTTCGACCTCGGCCATGTCGGCCAGGATACGCCGGGCACCACGCAGAAAAGCCTCACCCTCGGCAGTGAAGGTAATCGCCCGAGTGGTGCGCAACAACAGACGGGTGCCGAGACGTTGTTCGGTACGCGCGATGATCCGACTGACCGCCGAGGGTGTCAGCCCCAACGCACGCGCTGCGGCCGATAGGCTGCCCTCCTGCGCCACCATGGTGAATATGCCCATCTCACCTGACCTGCCGTGATAATCCATTTGTGCTTCCTACGCAAAGGTGATTGCCAAAAACACTATCTACCGCGTGAAAACTCAAGATCGTAGCATTGGCGGCATAGATAAGGAGCCTTTCATGCGTATAAACCCACCCCTTGTTGCACTCGCCATTGGTGCCTTCGGCATCGGCGTTACAGAGTTCGCCCCCATGGGCATGTTGCCGGGCATCGCTGCCGATCTCGGCGTATCCATTCCTGCCGCCGGTTTGTTGGTCAGTGCTTACGCCTTGGGCGTGCTGCTCGGTGCGCCACTGATGACCCTGACCACCGGCAAGATTCCAAGACGCTATCTGCTGATCGGACTCATGGCGATTTTTACTCTGGGTAATCTGATGTCTGCTTTGGCTACCGATTACTACAGCCTCATGGTCGCCAGGGTGGTGACTTCACTGAACCACGGCGCGTTCTTTGGCGTTGGCTCCATCGTCGCCGCCAGCGTCGTCGCCCCGGAAAAACGTGCCGGTGCGGTTGCGGCAATGTTCATGGGCCTGACCCTGGCGACCATCGGCGGCGTGCCACTTGCCGCATGGTTTGGCGAACTGTTCGGCTGGCGCACCGCGTTCTGGGGCATTACCGGCCTCGGCGTAGCGGCCATGGCCGCATTGTGGTTTGCCCTGCCCAACCTGCCAGCACCGCAAAGCGTCAGTGTGATGGACGAAATCAGGGTACTGGGCCGCGGCCGCGTGCTGGGTGCCTTGGCCCTGACCGTAGTCGGCTCGGGTGCAATGTTTACCGTCTTCACCTACATCGCGCCAATCCTCAGCAGCGAGACTCACGCCTCTACCGCGTACATCACCGCCATGCTGGTGCTGTTCGGTGTGGGGTTGACGCTGGGCAATATGTGGGGCGGCAAGGCCGCCGACCGCTCGATAGATCGCACCCTGATCGTTTCGCTTAGCGTGCTGATTGTCGTCCTGCTGGCCTTCACCGTTTTGATGCGTTGGCCGCTGCCTGCCGCCGTTGCCATCCTGATATGGGGTATCGCCAGCTTCGCTCTGGTGCCGCCACTACAGATGCGTGTCATGGAAGCGGCGAAGGACGCGCCCAACCTGGCCTCGGCGGTGAACATCGGTGCCTTCAACTTCGGCAACGCCATTGGTGCGGCTCTGGGCGGAGCGGTGATCAATGCCGGGCTGGGTTATCCGGCGA
Source organism: Pseudomonas viridiflava (assembly GCF_900602065.1). Classification (GTDB taxonomy): domain Bacteria; phylum Pseudomonadota; class Gammaproteobacteria; order Pseudomonadales; family Pseudomonadaceae; genus Aquipseudomonas. Next base: position 159,191 of record NZ_UWFN01000285.1, read on the forward strand.
TTTCCCTGGCTGGAGCGGCAATGGCAGGCCTTGGACTGCTCATGGTATTGGCTTTTGCCTGGCGTTCGAGAGCGATCGCAACTGCGGTAGTGTGACGATGTGTGGGGGCTTTGATGAGTGGCGACCAACAGCCGATCAAGGACTCCCAGCGGCAGACACTCTTTGGATGCCTGATCAAAGTTCGTTAACTAAAAACCGCCGCGGGAAATTTCTGCTCTTCCAGCTTCTCCATCACCAACCCGATGAATGCGGATACCGCTAACGGCAAATGCTGCCGACTGGGATAAAGCACATGCAGGCCGTACCCGGTGCGGTGGTATTGGGGAAGCACTGAGACGAGGCGACCTTGCTGGAGATCAACTTTAGTCATGGCGGACGGCAGCAAGGCAAGGCCAAGTCCGGCCAGGGTTGCTTTACGCAAGGCCTGGGCGGTGTTGCCATTGAAGCGGCTAGTGATTCGCACCTCTTCCTCTGCACCGCCTGGCCCATGAAGAAGCCAGGTGGTGACGCCGCTCGGGTGAGCAAAACTCACACAGTCGTGATCGACGAGGTCTTCCAGGGTGGCTGGCACGCCTCTTTTCCTCAAGTAACCGGGGCTGGCAACCAGCCCCTCGTTGCCCGATTCAAGAAGTTGACGACCGACATAGCCTGAGTCCTGCAACGCGCCACCGCGAAACGCGATGTCGATCCGGTCGGCAATCAAATCGGCGCGCGCATCGCTCAGTACGAAGTCGAGATGTACCCGTGGATACGTGTCGAGAAAATCGGCCACCCATTCCATGGGGAAGAAGTCGAAGAAATCAGCCATGGCCGCAATACGAACGGTGCCACTCGGTTCCTGACTTCCCGTCATCAACTGCTGCCCAGCGTTAATCAAACCTTCCACTGCCCCACGGCATTGCTCGTGAAAAGCCTCGCCTGAGTGGGTAAGCGTGAGCTTGCGCGTGGAGCGCTGCAGAAGCCTCGTGCCGAGTTGAGCCTCAAGCTGCTGGATGCGTCGGCTTAAGGTGTTGGAGGGCATTCCAAGCTGTCGAGCTGCTTCAGCGAAGCTGCCACTGCGTACTACTTGTACAAATAGCGCGACGTCATTCAGGTCAATCACGTGATCGCCACTCCGCTAAAAAATGGATCAGTTCAATCCAATTATGCCATCTAATAAAGCAATCAAAGGACACATATCCTTGAGCCATTGCTGAGATTGACCTCCAACTACCGGATCCCTGAGTTAACCCCAGTCCGGCAACAACGAGAGCATTTCACTCATTAAACGCATCTGCCCCAGGCAAACGAAGCTCTGCTTGACGACGTTACCTTGCGGGCAATGGTGCTCGATATTCAGAGAGAAAACATATGACCGCCACCACCGCAGTTCGACCACGCAGCATTGTCCATCGTACCGAAGGCAGAACACATGGCCCCATCACGCGACTTGTCAGCCCTGGTGATCTGGGCGAGCTTTTGAAGCCATTTATTTTCCTGGATATTTTCAGCCTGAACGCCGGGGGCGGTAAGTCGAGTTTCGGCATGCATCCGCACTCAGGGATCGCAACCGTTACCTTCATGACCCAAGGCGATGTAGTTTATGAAGACACCACCGGGGCGACAGGCTTATTGCTGGCCGGGGGTGTTGAGTGGATGCAGGCCGGCAGCGGGGTGTGGCACGACGCTACGCTAGCGAGCGATTCCCCAATCCAGGGATTCCAACTCTGGGTCGCATTGCCTCCATCGCTGGAAAACGCGCCTGCCGTGAGCGTCTATCTCGCACCCTCCCAAGTTCCTCAGGCAGGCCCGGCCCGTGTGCTTCTGGGCCGTTATGGGGATGCTCAAAGCTTGATCGAAGCCCCGAGTGACATGAACTATCTCGCCGTGAATTTGAAAGACGGTGAGCACTGGCGCTACACACCACCGTCCGGTCACACCATTGCCTGGCTGGCTGTCAGTTCAGGAAGTGTGGACGCAGGTGCAGTGATAGATACCGGCGAACTCGCCGTGTTTGAAGAATCGGAGCACCCCATCAACTTCATCGCGAAAGGCGATTGCACCTTCGTGATGGGCTCGGCGGTAAAGCATCCGTATGACCTGATAACGGGACACTACTCGGTTCACACGAGCAAAGCAGCTCTGGCGCAGGGTGAACAAGGAATACAGCAGATTGGCGCGCGCTTGCGACAGCAGGGACGGCTCAAATAGCAGCTTTTGACCTTAGCGCGATAACCGTTTCGACAACCACTCATCAATATTCCTACTCATACAGAGACACGTCATGACTACGAGCAATCTCGACCTTCTTTTGTCTCCCACGCAGATCGCAGCCCTCCCCCTGAAAAATCACATGGTTATGGCGCCGCTAACGCGAAGCCGTGCCGGGGATGGCGATGTCCCGACGTCCGCGGCCGTCGAGTATTACCGTCAACGTGCCGGTGCTGGTCTCATCATTACTGAAGGTTCTCAGGTCTGCGCTCAAGGCAAGGGCTACATGAGAACACCCGGGATCTTCACCTCTGAGCAAGTCGCCGGCTGGAAACATGTCACCGACGCCGTGCACGCAGAAGGTGGACGGATATTTCTCCAACTCTGGCACGTCGGGCGCCTGTCCCACTCCCTGGTACAGCTCGACAATCAGCTTCCGGTAGCACCTTCGGCGATCAAGACTGATGGCGAGATCTACACGCCAGAAGGACTTAAGCCTTATGAAGTACCACGGGCCCTGACCGTAGATGAAATATCCGGGGTAATCGCTGACTTCCGCCAAGGTGCTGAAAACGCGAAACGTGCGGGATTCGACGGTGTGGAAATCCACGCGGCAAACGGTTACTTGATCGATCAGTTCCTGCGCGATGGCACCAACTCCCGAACCGACTCTTACGGCGGCGCTGTAGAAAATCGTGCCCGGTTCCTCAGGGAAGTCGTGGAGTCGGTCATCGAAGTATTCGGGGCCAGCCGCGTGGGCGTTCGTCTGTCGCCAATCTTCAATTACTTCTCCATGAGCGACAGCAATCCCCAGGCGATTTTCAACTACACAGCGAAAATGCTCAGCCACTATGGCCTGGCGTATCTCCACGTCGTTGAACTCGGTGCAGGGTCATTCGATTTCAGGGAGCTGAAACGTCGTTTCGGCGGCACCTACATCGCCAACGGGGGCTATGACGCAGAACGCGCAGAAACCTCGCTCCGCGAAGGAAATGCTGACCTGGTGTCGTTCGGCACAGCGTTCCTCGCCAACCCGGATCTGGTGGAGCGATTCAAACAAGGTGCGGTACTGAATAACGCAGACCCGACCACCTTCTATCAGGGTGAGGAGCGCGGGTACACGGATTATCCGACGTTGGCTGAACTCGGATAAGCAATACATAAATCGACAAATAGGCAAATAGGCACAGACACGCCAACCTATAGCGCAGCCAAAGCAGCAGTTCATTCACTCAAACTAGAGGCCCCTCAGTCGAAGTTATCGAGCTTGCGCCATTACGATTTGCTGAGGCGAGCGGCTCACCTGATGAGTTGTTGAAAATGCTGGCGGATAAAGCCACCGGCAGCGTGACACTGGTTTGGGGGGAGTGCTTTGTGCGTCCAGGCAGGCGGTCTTCGCCTGCTTGTAACACCGTCATCCCCTCAGGGCGGTCAGCCAAAGGGGACTTAGCCCGTCAGGCCATTCGTCGCGCACAGACAGCGACGGTTGACAGCCAGAGTCCGCTTCCCAAATATATAGCGCACTATACAATAGTGAGCTATTCAATGGACTCAAATCGGAAACATGTGGGTATGCAGCTCTCGTTTGCGCTCTATGCGGCAGCAAATCGGATGGTGCGCTTGCACAAACCCTACCTGGAACCGCTGGGCCTGACCTTCCCGCAGTACTTGGTCATTCTGGAGCTTCTAAACGGCTCTCCACTTTCTGTGGGAGCTCTTGGAACCCGCCTGGCGATGGACGCTGGAACCATAACGCCATTGCTGAAGCGGCTTGAAGCTGCCGGACTCGTCACTCGCACACGGGATCCCGCCGACGAGCGCCGCGTGATGATCGATCTGGCGCCTGATAGCCACAGGCTGGAAGCTGACATTCGGGGAATCACCAGCAAAATCAAGTCAGCCTGCCAGCTTGATGAACGGGGTATCGACGAGCTTCGGCACACGCTCGATGCGCTCGGCCATCCGGCAACCGACTGAGCATTTCTCACACTTGAACAAAGAGGAATTCATGACCATTTCAATGGCGAGATTCGATGCTGATACAGCGATGGACGATACCCTGCAATTTCAGAAAACAGTCCGCACGCGGCGGTCTTTTCGTGGCTTTCTAGACACGCCTGTACCCGACCGAGTCAGAGGCGACAGGCGTACACACCCGAGCGTCTGCGCGACACGCTAGTTCATTTGCACATCCAGCGAGGCTGTCACGTCAGCATTGGCCGCAAGTCAGGAGGTTATTTAAATGAAAATCGGAATTATCGGCGCAGGCAATATCGGGACGACCCTGGCCCGCAAGCTCGCGGCATGCGGCCACGAAGTGAAATGGGCAAACTCGAAAGGCCCGCAGAGCATTCAAAGCCTTGCCAATGAAATCGGCGCACACGCAGTGACCAAGGAAGAGGCAGTGTGCGGAGTAGACGTCGTGATTCTTTCCATCCCCTTCGCAAACTATCCGGATCTAAAGCAAACGTTGAGTGGTGTGAGCAGGAAAACCGTTGTCATTGATACATCCAACTACTATCCAGGCCGTGATGGGGCGATCAAGGACGTTGATGATGGCAAGCCCGAAAGCGTCTGGGTAAGTGAGCAGATTGGCCGTCCGGTGGTTAAGGCATGGAACGCCGCCCTCGCAGCGACCCTTGCCGACAAAGGTCAACTAGCCGGATCCTCAACGCGCATCGCCCTGCCTGTAGCGGGAGGAGACACAACCGCCGAGGCCATCGCACAGGATCTTGTGGAGGACACCGGCTTTACCGCGCTGGCTTCTGGCAGTCTTGAAAATTCGTGGTGCCAGCAACCGGGCACGCCGGCTTACTGTACCGAACTGACATTGTCGGAGCTGAAGTTGGCGCTGCAGGCTGCAGATAAAGCACGGGCACCTCAAAACCGTGACGCACTGATGGCCAGGTTCATGGCTGCCGGCAGTCACTTCACCCATGAGCAAATTGTCACCCTGAATCGCGATATGACTGCCCGATGACTTCTTCAGGCGGGATCCATAACCAGACTCCCGCTTTCGTAATCAAATCGCCAAAGCCAGCTTTTTACACAGAACATTTACCGTGCAAACGGATGGCGAAATCCACGACTGTCTCAGTTTAAGCATTTCCCATCTTGCGGCCATTTGCCTGATCCTGAGGCTGCTCCCATGGTGGACAGGGTGACCACGCATCGACCAGCTTGTCGATGAACAGACGGATCTTGGGAGAAAGATGTCGCTTACTGGGATAGATGATCCGGATAGGCTCTGCTGCCTCGGCGTACTTCGCGAGTACTTGAACAAGCTTGCCAGTGCGTAGTTCCTGGCTAACCACGTACGAAGGAAGTGTCGTAATGCCCAAACCCGCCATCGCGGACTGATGCAGCGCCTCAGCACTGTCCATCTGCAGCCGTCCACCCTGAGTGAAAGTCAGCGTCTGCCCGTTCACCCGAAAATTCCACGGAAGCAGTCTTCCTCCACTAACAAAATGCAGACACTCGTGGGTGGATAACCCCTCGGGTGTTTCAGGCTCTGGATGCTCAGCGAGATAGTCCGGTGACGCACAGGTGATCATCTGCTGATACGCCACAGTGCGGGTCAGTAATCGAGAATCCTCCTTGGGTGGGCCAATACGCATGGCCAGGTCAAAGCCCTCATCAATGAGATCCACCAGTCGGTCGGAAAACGTAACGTCGGCACTCAGCGAAGGCCACTCCCTCAAGCAATACTCAATGTGAGGGAGAACGTGAAGCCTGCCGAGCGCAACTGGCAGACTCATGCGCAATCGGCCACTAGGTGTCGAGCGTCGAAAAGCCAGTGCGTCCTCAACATCGTCCAGATCATCAAGGATGCCGACACAGCGCTCGTACAGAACCTGACCGTCATCCGTCAGGCTCAGACTACGGGTTGTACGGTTGAGCAACCGCACCTGCAATCGAGCCTCCAGCCTGACCACCGATTTACCGACTGCCGAACGGGTAAGACCTAGTTGCCTGGCCGCAGCGGTAAAGCTCCCGGCATTCACCGAGCTTACGAAAGCGGCAATGTCGTTCAGGTTGTGGATTTCCATACAGTTTCAATCGCTCCAGGCCGGGGCGCCGTGGCACCTTGTATGGGGAACCCTATTCCCCAATTGAAGGAATAATATCTCAATTAGCAAATCAGCGACCCACGCCAATTGAGATCACTATGAATACAAAAGTAGAAGCAGCCGTACAAACCTGGGCCAACAGTTTGAGCGATTTGGTACCCGTACTGCAGGGAATTGATACCACTACAAAAATGAGCGACATCCGCGACAGCTACGCGAAAATGCTCGCGCAAAATCCAGCGCCCACAGGCGTCAAGTTCGAAGCAGTCGATATGGGTGGAGTGCCGGGCACCCTCGTGACACCCGATGAAATCAAGACCGATGCAGTTGTCATGTACATCCATGGCGGCGCGTACATAGTTGGCCGTCCAGACGGCTACCACGGGATAGGCGGCAACTACGCGAAAATGCTCGGCGCTCGTGTCTACATGCCTGATTACCGCCTCGCACCGGAGCATAAGTTTCCAGCATCCATCGACGACACACTGCACGCCTACGAATGGTTGCTTGAGCAGAAAATCCCGGCCAACAAGATCGCATTTTCAGGCGAGTCGGCAGGCGGCGCGATGGTCGTCAGTGTGATGGTGGCGGCCAAATCCAAAGGGCTTCCGCTACCTGCGGTGGGCTCTTCGATTTCGCCTTGGGCAAACCTGGAACACACCGGTGCGTCCATGAGCAATCGTGAGGGGCTGGACCCTTTGAACTCCAAGCCGGTGCTGGACATCCTCGCGAGAGCTTTCCTGGGAGACACGCTTGCTAACCATCCTCTGGCATCGCCAGTATTCGCGGACGTCACTGGACTCCCACCCATTCTGGTACAGATTGGTGAAAATGAGCTGATGCTCAGTGACGCGATGCGTCTGGCGACTCATCTGGCTGACAACCGCGTCCGAGTCAATCTTGAAGTGTGGCCTGCCATGTTCCACGCTTGGCACTTCTACTCCTCCATGCTGCCGGAAGGTCTGCACGCCATGGAGAGCTCTGTGCGATTCATCGAGACCGGTCTGGCCAACGCAACCCGCTAAGCAGGCAGCGAGATTTCGGTCGCGCCACTGCCTTGAGGATACATTCTTGCGGAATATCAGGTACGTGTGCGAAATAGCGCCCAAGATCTGAATAATCAGGATTTGGTTCGCTCTACAAAGTGGCATCGGCCATCTCTGCCAGCCACTTTAGACAAGCACTTACTTTCTCCTGCCGCTCTCGCCCTGGCACGCACATCGCAAAGTAACGCGGGCCAGGAAGAGTCACGTCGGGTCTGTATGCAACAAGCTCTGCTCGCTTGAGGCTATCGGCCACCAGAACATTGCTTGCCAGCACCAGCCCCTGACCCGCGACCGCAGCATTCAAAGCGTAATGCTCGTCATCGAACTCCCGAATTTGAGCGGTTTCAAGCCAGGCTTGGCACCCTGCCGCTTCGCACCAACTTCGCCAGTTGACTGAATGTCCTCCTGGAATCTGCCAGTGCAGATTGATCAATTCGATCCGATTTACGTTCAGTGAGCTGAGAAGGCCCGGAGCGCCGTAAACCGAAAACTGCTCGACCATCAATTCCTGACAAAAAAGCTTCGGGTCATCACGACCCACAGCCCGAATCGCAACGTCAATGCTGGAGTCACGCAGCAAATCCACCAATTCGTTTCGTGTATCGACACGAACGTTAAACTGCTCAAAGGTGCGATAGAAGCTACCTAGCCTGGGGATCAGCCAAGTCAGAGCCAGGCTGGGCGTAGTGGAAATGGTCAGAGATTGCTTGGCAGAGCCTGGATAGAAAACTTCCAGGCTCTGCCGAATATCCAACAACGCGCCATGGGCCTGTCGATAGAGCAGCTCACCTCTGTCGGTTAACACTACCCCTTGTCCAGATCGCTCGAACAGCATGGCTCCAAGCGAAGTCTCCAACGTTCTGACTTGATAGGAAATGGCCGCCGGGGTGACTGAAAGTTCCTGAGCTGCCGCTTTAAAGCCGCCTAACCGTGCGGCAGCCTCAAAAGTGCGCAGTGCGTTAAGTGGAAGGGTTGAAAACACGCACAGCTCCTCGACAAGTTGAATTGATGCCCAGTCAATTTATCTCATTTTTCGTAGCGCGTAAGGGACCCTATCTTCACAGATATTCGATCTAACAGCGCTTCGGAGAACACCATGCAAGGCTCTACCCGAAAGATTGTCCAGGCCATCCTCTACGAGTCCATCGCAGTTCTGGTGCTCTCACCCAGCATCTCGCTGATATACGACCAAGGTCTGGCCCATGCTGGCGCGCTGTCATTGATGTTGTCTGCAAGCGCACTGATGTGGAACGTGTTCTATAACTACATTTTTGAATGCTGGGAAGCACGCCAGCCACAGCGTGCTCGCACATTTGGCAGACGCTTGCTCCACTCCCTGGGTTTCGAGGGCGGGCTGGTGCTGCTGTTGGTGCCGCTTGTGGCGTGGTGGCTGGAAATTTCCTGGTGGGCTGCATTAATCACAGATCTGGGACTGTTCGTGTTTTTCTTCTTTTACGCCCTAGGCTTCCAATGGCTTTTTGATAAATTGTTCGACGTACCAGTATCCGCGCGGGATGAAGTTATACGTCCGGGCATCACGTCTTCCGTCGGTAAGTAGGCCGCAACTTGTGTGGCAGCACGGATAGATACCATGTGCTAGCTGCGTCGGCAGGCGCGTGAGTAAGCCCCTTAAGGCATACGGATCGTGCCCACTAGGTCGGGCTGACTGGATCAAACTCCTCATCGGTGCCGCCCGTTTTCCGGTTTCAAGCTGACGCGCTATTTACCATGCCTGCAGAATGATCGGTGTACTCATAACCAATCGATTTCCTGTAGCGCTTACGGGTGAGCCGATCAGCATCGACACAGGGGGTATCGCAAGCCGCAAAACGAAGTTTAGCGACCTCAGACCTGACGTCTTTCGCGAGACACGCTACGAATTAGCCAATCCCTGTGGACAAAACCTGTTGTGAATGATGGCGAAGTGACGATGCTCGGGGGACGGAATAGAACGTTTGCAGAGTAAAGAAGAGACAAAAAAGAAGTGGTGACTAATTTGCTACCCAAGGTAGGCGAGCAATCAGGTAGCCAAAGTTAAATATGGTGTCCCAGGGCAGGTTCGAACTGCCAACCTTCCCCTTAGGAGGGGGATGCTCTATCCAATTGAGCTACTGAGACAACGGGCCAGCACACCGATTGGTGCCAGCGAGGACGGCGTGCATGTTAACGGCACGTGGACACTTTGTCATGTCGTCTTTGGCTTACACGGCTGTGGTCCATATCCGTTTATTTTGCCGGGAATCGACATGACCATGCATTTTGCAATGCACCACATAGCCACCATTGCAAAACGCATGCTATACGACCACTCAAACAATTTTAAGTCATTGATTTATAAGGATTAAATTAAGAATAGGAGTTGGCATGCAGACTGCAATACCTCATGCGGTAGAGACCCTTCTTAAAGAAAGTTCCGTCGGAGGTAAATGAAAATGAACATCGCCCTTTCAGTGTTGAATGCTGCGGCTCTGGTTGCACTGGTGGCTTTTCATTTTCAAGACGACGGCAAAACGGAACAGACCGCACTGCAAGCTCAGCCACACCATCTTCTGCGTCAGGCTCCGCAACTGGCGATCATGACGGATCGCAGCAGTCATCCCCAAGCGGTCACCCTCGCCAACGACAGCGAGGCACCCGCTTCGAATTCTGCCAACGTGAGAGCCGAGCCTCGCTGGGTCTTCTGAAAAGACGTATCTGAACCTCTGTAGACCCAACGAAACCACGGAAAGAGAATCGCCATGTCCAAGTCAGCCTTATCGTTCATCATCCTGGCCCTGCTGGCTATCGTGGTCGATTACCAGTTGCCGGCCACTGCTGAAGGCTTGAGCAGCGCGGCAAAAATTGCAGCCGGGATCTTTACCGTACTGTTCGTCGTAGCACTGATCCTCGGACGCCGCTTCAAGTTTGATCCCGTTTTGCGCTGATCTGCCTCCTTCTGGCGGGTCCCCGATCCGCATCTCCGCGATACCTGAAACCCAGCCCTGGCAGCTAACGGTCACGTCCGTCGGCCCGCATTCGTATTCCGCCAATAACCTTCTACGCTGACAAATAGCCATCATGGCAGTTTGCATCCAGGTAGGATCTGCACGAATTCGAACCTTCTAGATGAGCGGGCAGATAAGCACTTTGCAAATTAGCTCGCAATTCTGATAATTGGTGCTGGCTAATCGCCTTTATCTGGGTCAATATTTGTCACAGAATTGACGCCAAGGATCCGGCAGATTGGGGCATGATGCTGGCCTCTTTGAGAATACGGTTGAACATTTCGTTAAAACGGCTGTCACAGATTGACATCCATGCGGCGACTTGCAAGAACCGCTCCCCTGAACTAACCGGTTAAATATATGAGCCCTATGAAACAGGCTACTTATTCCAGCCGCACGGCTGACAAGTTCGTTGTACGTCTACCAGATGGCATGCGTAATCGTGTGCAAGAGGTAGCTAAAAACCACCATCGCAGCATGAACTCAGAAATCATTGCTCGCCTCGAACAAAGCTTGATTCAGGAAGGTGCTCTGGGCGACGAACCTAGCCTGCGCCTTGATAGCCCTGAGCTGTCACTGCATGAGCGTGAATTGCTGCAGCGTTTTCGTCAGCTGTCGCACCGTCAACAGAACGCATTGGTGTCACTGATTGCACACGACACCGAGCTGGCTGCTGACAACGAAGACTGATCACTAGATCGAAGTTTTCAAGCCAGCATAATTGCTGGCTTTTTTATTCGCGGCTTTTTATTTGCTTTTTTATTTGTAGTGCTTTGCTGTAAGACATTTCCGCGAATCATAAAAAAACCGCCTCAAGGGGCGGTTTTTTTATGCAGCAAAAGCAACTAAAGCAGGAAGATTGTTGCGAGCCCGAGGAAAATGAAGAAGCCACCACTGTCGGTCACCGCAGTAATCATGACGCTTGCACCCATCGCCGGATCGCGCCCGAATTTGGAAAGCGCCATCGGTATGGTCACCCCCATCAACGCAGCAAGCAGCAGGTTGAGTGTCATTGCAGCGGTCATGACCACGCCTAAAGACCAGCTGCCGTAGAGCAAATAGGCCACCACACCAATTACCCCACCCCACACCAGGCCGTTCACAAGGCCCACACCCAACTCCTTGCGCAGCAGTCGCTTGGTGTTACCGGTATTGACCTGATCGAGTGCCATGGCGCGCACAATCATCGTAATCGTCTGATTGCCCGAGTTACCGCCAATACCGGCAACGATCGGCATCAGGGCAGCCAGCGCCACGAGCTTCTCGATCGAACCCTCGAACAAACCAATGACACGCGAAGCCAGAAAGGCGGTGATCAGGTTGATTGCCAGCCACGCCCAACGGTTGCGAAGCGAACGCCAGACGGAGGCGAAAATATCTTCCTCTTCGCGCAAACCCGCCATGTTGAGGACTTCGGTTTCGCTCTCCTCACGAATGAGGTCAACCATTTCGTCGATGGTCAGACGGCCGATCAGCTTGCCGTTCTTGTCCACCACCGGCGAGGAAATAAGGTCATATCGCTCGAACGCCTGCGCAGCTTCATAGGCATCGCCATCCGGGTGAAAACTCACCGGATCATTGGCCATGATTTCCGAAACCTGTTTATCAGGGTCATTGACCAGCAAGCGCTTGATGGGCAGCACACCCTTCAGCACGCCATCGTAGTCAACCACGAACAACTTGTCGGTATGCCCCGGCAACTCTTTCAAACGGCGCAGGTAACGCAGTACGACTTCCAGGCTGACGTCTTCACGGATGGTGACCATCTCGAAGTCCATCAGGGCGCCGACTTGCTCTTCTTCATACGAGAGAGCAGAACGGACACGCTCGCGCTGCTGTGTATCCAGAGCCTCCATCAGCTCATGGACAACATCGCGCGGCAGCTCGGGTGCAAGGTCGGCCAGTTCGTCGGCGTCCATTTCCTTGGCAGCCGCCAGCAGCTCGTGATCGTCCATGTCGGCGATCAGCGTTTCCCGAACGGAGTCGGATACTTCCAGAAGGATGTCGCCGTCGCGCTCAGCCTTGACCAACTGCCAGACCGTCAGACGATCTTCGAGAGGCAATGCTTCCAGGATGTAGGCGACGTCGGCGGAGTGAAGGTCGTCGAGCTTGCGTTGCAACTCGACAAGGTTCTGCCGGTGAACCAGATTTTCTACGCGGTCTTGATTCTGACCTTCCTGACGGTGGGTCAGATCTTCAACAACACGCTGGCGCTGCAGGAGCTCGATAACCTGAGCCAGACGATCCTGCAAACTATCCTGCGTTTTTTTTACTTCGATTTCGGACATAGGCGAACTCCACTCCCAGCAGCGGAGCACGCCGGGAGATCAATCAGTTAATGCATGATTGCTGAAAGAAACTGTTGAGTAACTACTGGGTAAGTCCATGGAGGTATTCCATAAGCCCCGGCGGGGCTGACGGGCGCAATCATACACCGCTTGGCCACATTGCACGCTACAAAATTCTGGCTAGAACAAGCGGTTGCAACACAAAGTCAATCATTGATGCGGCAATAGAGCTGGGACGACACATCCCGCCAAGAAAACACCTCCTCAAGTGAAATGACCCGGCTAGGCTTCCCCCAAACCCGTCAAGGAAGACACCGGAATGCGCTACAAGCCCGCCGCCCTTTGGGGATTCGCCCTGCTCTGCTCATCCGCGCTTCTCCAGGCATCCAGCGTTCAGCGCTGCGAAGACGCAGATGGCAACATTACCTTCACGTCCCTGGGCTGCCCAAGCGATCACAACGTGCAATTGCAAAAGGCATACAACGCCCCGCCCGGCACTGTCGTCCCTCTGCTTCCAGGGGCCGGACAACCCGACACCATCAACCGCAAGCCAGCACAGGGTGCGCGGGAGAAAGAACTGGTGGTCGTTGGTCAACGCGACGACGGGTGCGGCAACCGCCTGAATGCCGAGCAGCGCCGAAGAGCGATCATCAATCAACAGACGCCACCTGGCATGACACGCAAGGATGTTGAAAGCTTACTGGGCAGGCCCGACAAAGTGGTGAGCAGAAATGGCGAGACGCGATATGTCTATCACGAGAAGAAAGGCCGCAGCAGCCAGGTGACCTTTGACGAACATGATTGCGTGAAGGGCAAACGCTAGAAAGCAAAAAGCCCGTATCAGACGATACGGGCTTTTTGGTGTTTGGTGCACTCGACAGGATTCGAACCTGTGACCGCTCGGTTCGTAGCCGAGTACTCTATCCAGCTGAGCTACGAGTGCATTAGCGCTTGATAAACCAGATCACCGCTGGTTACAACAAAGCTACCTGCATTACTGCAAACAACTCTTAAATGGTGCACTCGACAGGATTCGAACCTGTGACCGCTCGGTTCGTAGCCGAGTACTCTATCCAGCTGAGCTACGAGTGCATTTGTTGCCGCGCATTATAGGCCGTCGAATCTTTTGGTCAAGAACTTTTTTCTAGTAAATTCAACAACTTACCGATTAAAGCCAGATACAACGTACTACGCAAATAATGGCGGAGAACGGGGGATTCGAACCCCCGACACCCTTGTGAGGTGTACTCCCTTAGCAGGGGAGCGCCTTCGGCCACTCGGCCAGCTCTCCGCAACACGGGGCGTATAATAACCACCCTTTTCCCCGTTTGCAAACCAAAAATTCAATAAAAATTAATGGCTTGGTTCTTCGTCCTTCTCTTTCTTGATGCGCAGGTAAATCTCTTCACGGTGAACAGCGACTTCCTTGGGTGCGTTGACACCGATACGCACCTGATTACCTTTGACGCCGAGCACGGTCACGGTGATTTCTCCATCACCAATGATCAGGCTCTCTGCGCACCGACGAGTCAGAATCAGCATACCTTTCTCCTCAAGCAATACATTCAGGGACAACAGTCTGCAAACCGAAGGCGACGCCCGCGATTCATCGCGGTTGTAACCAGCGTATCGACCGGCGAACGCAAAAGAACAGTTTTGCGCCCGGTAAAAACACAAAGGGCGCAGTCAGACTGCGCCCTTGGCCGATACATCACTCACCCTGTCGAGGGGCATCCAGCTCAAAGGCCGTATGCAGCGCACGCACTGCCAGCTCCAGGTACTTCTCCTCGATGACCACGGAAACCTTGATTTCCGACGTCGAGATCATCTGGATATTGATACTTTCCTTGGCCAGCGATTCGAACATGCGGCTGGCTACACCTGCGTGAGAACGCATGCCGACGCCCACGATCGACACCTTGGCGATCTTGGTATCGCCAATCACTTCACGAGCACTGATTTCACGCGCAGTCGTTTCCAGCACCTGCAAGGCAGCCTGGTAGTCATTGCGGTGTACGGTGAAGGTGAAGTCGGTGGTGTTATCGTGCGCAACGTTCTGCACGATCATGTCGACTTCGATATTCGCGGCGCTGATTGGGCCGAGAATCTTGAACGCCACACCCGGGGTGTCTGGCACGCCACGGATGGTCAGCTTGGCTTCATCGCGGTTGAAAGCGATGCCGGAAATGATCGGCTGTTCCATGGATTCCTCTTCATCAATGGTAATGAGGGTCCCTGGACCCTCCTTGAAGCTGTGCAATACGCGCAGCGGGACGTTGTACTTGCCGGCAAATTCCACCGCACGGATCTGCAATACCTTGGAACCGAGGCTGGCCATTTCCAGCATCTCTTCGAAGGTAATCTTGTCCAGGCGCTGTGCCTGGGAAACCACGCGCGGGTCGGTGGTGTAAACACCGTCAACATCCGTATAGATCTGGCATTCATCGGCCTTCAGCGCCGCGGCCAACGCCACGCCGGTGGTGTCCGAACCACCACGACCCAGGGTCGTGATATTGCCGTTCTCGTCCACACCCTGGAAACCGGCGACCACAACTACGCGGCCGGCTTTCAGGTCGGCACGAATCTTCTGGTCATCAATCTGCAGAATACGCGCCTTGTTATGCGCGCTGTCCGTCAGAATACGAACCTGATTACCGGTATATGACACTGCTGGCACACCACGCTTCATCAGCGCCATGGCCAACAGGGCAATCGTCACCTGCTCACCCGTGGAGACGATCACGTCCAGTTCGCGAGGAACCGGTTGATCGCTGATCTGCCTGGCAAGGTCGATCAGACGATTGGTTTCACCACTCATGGCAGAAAGCACAACCACCAGGTCGTCGCCCTGCTCACGGAATTTCTTAACCTTGTCGGCAACCTGCTCGATGCGCTCTACAGAGCCCACCGAGGTGCCTCCAAATTTCTGTACGATCAAAGCCATCTCAAAGCCGCCTCTGCCCGATTAAGGGCGCCCATTAAACGTTAAATCCAAGCGCCGGACTGCCGCATCGCTAGGCGGCAGCTCCGGAAGGTCGACTTAAATACCCTGCTCGACGAAAGGCACGGTCAACGCCAGCGCTGCATCCAGCGCACCTGCATCCACACCGCCACCTTGCGCCATGTCAGGACGACCGCCGCCTTTACCACCTACGGCTGCAGCAGCCTGTTTCATCAAATCACCGGCTTTGAGTTGGCCAGTCAGGTCTTTGGTTACGCCCGCAACCAGTACAACCTTGTCCTCATGCACACTGCCGAGCAGGATCACTGCGCGACCGAGTTTGTTCTTCAACTGATCGACAAGCGCCAGCAGCGCTTTGCCATCCTGACCGTCCAGGCGCACGGCCAGCACTTTCACGCCTTTGACATCCAGTGCAGAGGAAGACAGATCGTCGCCCGCTGCGCTGGCCGCCTTGGCCTGCAATTGCTCCAGTTGTTTTTCCAGCAGACGGTTGCGCTCAAGCACAGCCGTCAGCTTGTCCAACAGGTTCTCGCGGTTGCCTTTGACCAGTGTCGCGGCTTCCTTGAGCTGATCTTCTGCGGCATTGAGGTAACCCAGCGCCGCTGCGCCGGTGACTGCCTCGATGCGTCGAACGCCAGCGGCCACGCCGCCTTCGCTGACAATCTTGAATACCGCGATGTCGCCGGTACGGTTGGCGTGAATGCCACCGCACAGCTCGACGGAGAAATCACCGCCCATGCTCAGCACGCGCACGCTGTCGCCGTACTTCTCGCCGAACAGTGCCATGGCGCCACGCGCCTTTGCCGTTTCGATATCGGTTTCGACCGTCTCGACTGCGGTGTTCTTGCGGATTTCAGCGTTGACGATGTCTTCCAGCGCTTTCAGTTGCTCAGGCTTGATGGCTTCAAAATGGCTGAAGTCAAAGCGCAGGCGCTGACTGTCCACCAACGAGCCTTTCTGCTGGACGTGCTCGCCCAGCACCTGACGCAAGGCTGCGTGCAACAAGTGAGTCGCGGAGTGGTTCAGTGCAGTAGCGTTGCGAACCTCGGCAGCCACTTCGGTGTTGACCGACGCGCCGACAGTCAATGTGCCGGAAGCGACAACGCCGTGATGCAGGAAGGCGCCACCGGTTTTCGTGGTGTCACGGACATCGAAACGAACCGCATCAGCGCTGATGTAGCCGCCGTCGCCAATCTGGCCACCGGACTCGGCATAGAACGGCGTGGTGTCCAGCACCACAACGCCCTCTTCGCCTTCGTTCAATTGCTCGACTTTCTGGCCGTCTTTATAGAGGGCCACGACCTTCGCTTCGCCGCGAGTTGCTTTGTAGCCGGTGAACTCGGTGGCCACGTCGACTTTGACGAGGCTGTTGTAGTCCATGCCGAACGAACTGGCAGAGCGCGCGCGAACACGCTGGGCGTCCATCTCGCGCTCGAAACCTTCCTCATCAAGGGTCAGGTTGCGCTCACGAGCGATGTCACCGGTCAGGTCCATCGGGAAACCGTAGGTGTCGTAGAGTTTGAACACTACGTCACCCGGTACGACGTTGCCTTTGAGTTCAGCCAGATCCTGCTCAAGGATCTTCAGGCCCTGCTCCAGAGTCTTGGCGAACTGCTCTTCTTCGGCCTTGAGTACGCGCTCGATGTGCGCCTGTTGCTGGACCAGCTCAGGGAACGCAGTACCCATCTCGGCAACCAGCGCCGCAACGATCTGATAGAAGAAGCTGCCCTTGGCGCCCAGCTTGTTACCGTGACGGCAGGCACGACGAATGATGCGACGCAGCACATAACCGCGGCCTTCATTGGACGGCAGCACGCCATCAGCGATCAGGAAGCCGCAAGAACGAATGTGGTCAGCCACGACTTTCAGCGATGCCTGATTGTCGTTGCTGCAACCAATGGCTTTTGCAGCCGCGGCCAGCAAGCTCTGGAACAGGTCGATTTCGTAGTTGGAGTTCACGTGCTGCAGAACAGCACTGACACGCTCCAGGCCCATACCGGTGTCTACCGACGGTGCAGGCAGCGGGTGCAGCACGCCGTCAGCGGTGCGGTTGAACTGCATGAATACGTTGTTCCAGATTTCGATGTAACGGTCGCCGTCTTCTTCCGGCGAGCCTGGTGGGCCACCCCAGATCTCAGGACCGTGATCGAAGAAAATCTCGGTGCAAGGACCGCATGGCCCCGTATCGCCCATGGTCCAGAAGTTGTCGGACGCGTACGGCGCGCCTTTGTTGTCACCGATACGAACCATACGCTCAGCAGGTACGCCGATGTCTTTGGTCCAGATATCGTAGGCCTCATCGTCGCTGGCGTAGACCGTTACCCAGAGTTTGTCCTTGGGCAGGTTCAGCCATTTTTCCGAGGTCAGGAAGGTCCAGGCGTAAGTGATCGCATCACGCTTGAAGTAATCACCGAAGCTGAAGTTGCCCAGCATTTCGAAGAATGTGTGGTGACGCGCGGTGTAACCGACGTTTTCCAGGTCGTTGTGCTTACCACCGGCGCGCACGCACTTCTGGCTGGTCACTGCACGGGTATAGGCTCGCTTTTCCTGGCCCAGGAAGCAGTCCTTGAACTGGTTCATACCTGCGTTGGTAAACAGCAGGGTCGGGTCGTTGCCCGGAATCAAGGAGCTTGAGGCTACACGGGTGTGGCCTTGCTCTTCGAAGAAGCCAAGGAAGGCTTCACGGATTTCTGCGCTTTTCATAGGTTCTTCCACGGAGACTGCGGCCAGAGGCAAGTGCAAAACGTCATGTGACGTAGCGACGGCAAAGGGCCGCATTATATAGGCGTTGCGTCAACGGTACAGTGTGTTTGTACGATAGAACAAAGCTACTGGACTATCGGCGCCTCAGGTGCGCGAAAAGTCAGCAAATGCTGTGATTACCGTCTCGAGTTGTTCGCGGGAAACATCCAGGTGGGTGATCATCCGCAAACGGGGTGCCGCGCTGAGCAAAATCCCTCGCTTGGCACAGAACGTCTTGAGCGCCTGAGCACGATCACCGATCTGCACGTAAACCATATTGGTCTGCACCGGCTCGACCGAATAGCCCAGTTCTGCCAGGGCAGCACCGAGAAACGCCGCATTCGCATGGTCATCCGCCAGGCGTTCAACATGATGCTCCAGAGCATACAGCCCCGCCGCTGCAAGCATGCCGGCCTGACGCATGCCACCGCCGACCATTTTGCGCAAGCGACGAGCCTTGTCGATGAACACCTGAGAACCGCACAACACCGATCCCACCGGCGCGCCCAGCCCTTTGGACAGGCACACCGATACGGAATCGAAGTGCTGAGTAATCTCCCGCGCCTCAACACCCAGTTTGACTGCCGCGTTGTATAACCGGGCGCCATCCAGATGCAGCGCCAGACCATGCTTGCGAGTAAATTTGCGGGCGGCCGCCAGATAGCTCAACGGCAGCACTTTACCTTGCATGGTGTTTTCCAAAGCCAGCAAACGGGTGCGGGCAAAATGGAAATCGTCCGGTTTGATGGTTGCCAGCACCTGATCCAGATCCAGCGAGCCATCTGCCTGGTTTTCCAGCGGCTGCGGCTGAATGGAACCCAGCACCGCGGCTCCGCCACCTTCATATTTATAGGTATGGGCCTGCTGGCCGACGATGTACTCGTCGCCGCGCTCACAGTGAGCCATCAAGCCCAACAGGTTACTCATCGTGCCGGTCGGGACAAACAGCGCAGCGGCAAACCCTAGCCGCTCAGCCATCCAGGCTTCAAGACGATTGACCGTCGGGTCCTCGCCGTAAACGTCGTCACCCAGCGGCGCCAGCGCCATGGCGGCACGCATGCCGGGCGTTGGCTGAGTCACTGTGTCACTGCGCAAGTCGATAGCCGTCACGATAAAGCTCCCTGATAAGGACAAACCTCAGTTGTGAGGTGTGGAATGAGAATAATCAAGGCGTTGATGTGCAATTCCAAGGCTTACTTATAAGAAAAAGTCAGGGCAACTGTAGGAATACGTCCAAGCACATTCAGAGAAACTGTGTTAAAAAATGCCCGCTGCCGAAATGTTTCGGTGGCAACGTTCTCAGGGCGGGGTGCGATTCCCCACCGGCGGTAATGACGCGCAATGCGTTTAGCCCGCGAGCGCTCGCGAAAGCGAGGTCAGCAGACCTGGTGTGATTCCAGGGCCGACGGTCATAGTCCGGATGAAGAGAGAACGGGATTGGCACCACCGCAACGCATCGCGCATCGTCACGAGCGGATTTCGTTCGTATGACTGCCGGGCTTAGCCTGACCTTCCCATTCGATCCAAAGCGCCCTGTTTTTTTATAGACAGGAGACAGAACAGATGCAACCCACCGCAATCGATAGCAAGACCAAGAATCACGCAAACGAGCGAATCGCTTTTATCCAGGCCTGCTGGCACAAGGATATTGTCGATCAAAGCAAAATCGGTTTCATCGCTGAAATGGCCAACCACGGTTACACCGAAGCTGACATCGACTTCTTCGAAGTCGGCGGCGCCTTTGAAATCCCTCTGCACGCCAAACTGCTGGCCAATAGCGGCCGTTACGCTGGCATCGTCGGCGCAGCGCTGGTGGTCGACGGCGGAATCTATCGCCACGAGTTCGTCGCCCAGTCGGTGGTCAGCGCGTTGATGCAAGTCCAGCTGGAAACTGAAGTGCCAGTGTTCTCGGTCGTCCTCACCCCTCACCATTTCCATGCGGGTGAAGAACATCTGAAATTCTTCTTCGAGCACTTCCTGCACAAAGGTCAGGAAGCGGCGAAAACCTGCGCTGACACCGTCGCCAAAGTGCGCTTGATTCGTCGCAGCGAAGGGCAGAAGAAAGTCGGTTAACTGCGACTGACGACAAACCCTGTGGGAGCGAATTCATTCGCGAAAGCGGCATTACAACCGACAAGTATCTATCGAATGTACTGCCCTATTCGCGAATAAATTCGCTCCCACAGGTGCTCTGCAATCCCGATATCGGCGCAATTATCGCGTCAGGCTCAAACCAGTCCATCCTCTGTAGCCGGCACAATCAATATGCCCGCGCGCAAGCCGTTCTTGACCTTGGGATTCGGGAAAATGATCCTCGCGCCCTCTTCTTCCACGATCCAGCGCGAATGGTTCAGGTCGTCAGCCAGAACATAGCCTTTATCCAGCGGTGAAAAGTTTTCCACGTCCAGGGGCAGGTGCAGCCTGAAGCCATCGCTGTGCTTGATGATTTCCCGGGCAACGCTGAACAGTTGCAAACCCTCCAGACTCTCTTGCACCGCAGGCTCGGTGCCTTCGATCATTTGCTCCAGCAGCAAGCGCAGACGAGTGAGGTCAACCTCCTGGTTGTGTCCGAATGGCCGCGCTTTGCCCAGTTCCAGCGTAAAGGACTCGGCCCCCAGCTTATCGTAGGTGTACGCGCTGAACACGATGGAGGGCTTGTTCTGCAACAGCACGGCGGTCATGCCTGCCGCTTGCAGCCGCGCAAGCTCCCGACGCGAATGCTGACGCCCCTCTTTCCAGGGATACAACGCGAACTGCTCGATTTTCGAGCCTCGAATCGCGGTGTGCAGGTCGTAGTGCAAACGGTAGCGGTCCGGGACACTGAAAAACGTCGCCGCCAGCCGCTCCAGCTCGCAGGCGCGTAACGCCTCGGCGCCTTCACTGTGCTCGTGCCGACCATTGAACAGCCGGTTGACGTCCTGTTCGACATAACGCTCGCCACGACGCATGGCGTCGGGGTTGCCGAACAGGAAAAGAATACGTGCCCGCGGCTGTAATTCACTGCGGGCAATGCTGCGGATCAATTCGTCCAGCAGCTCGATAGGTGCAGTCTCATTGCCGTGGATACCGGCGGATAACAGCAAGTCCGTGCCGTTATCCCGATCCTGAGCAGGACGCACTTCCAGCGCGCCTTCGCTCAGCCATCGCAGTCGCACGCCGGCGACTGTCACTTGAGTCTTTTCCGCCGGTTCACGTCCGGCCAGGGTCAGGTCAAGCAGTTTACCGAGGGCGAGCATAGGCGCTGTTCCCTTATGGGTGGCAGTGAGACTTAGTGATTGCAGTCAGGACCGTGCACATGCTCTTCGTCTTCACCGACGTCGGCAGGTTCCATTTCCAGTTGCAGGCTGACCAGGTTGGTCGCCAGTGGACGCAGCAGCAAGTTGGCGTATTCAGCATCGCCTTCTTCGACATCCACACCAATCAGCAACTGACCACGGCCATCGTGCTGAATCCAGATTTCCTTGCCCTGCCAGACAACGGCAACGCGGGTGCAGGAGGTTTCCAGCTGGGTGCCATCGGTGTCTTCAAGGATCAACTGCAGGGTGTCGCTCATATTCGGAGTTCTCTATAGAGAGGAAAGGACGGCGGATCGTGTCAGGCACCATCCGCCAGAATTCAGGCCAGCTGAAAAGGATAAACCGCGCCCAGTTTAAGGATTTGCGTCAATTCATCCAGTGCCGCACGGCATTCGATCAGCAATTGCGGATCAGCCAGATCTTCTTCGCTCATGCGGTCACGATAATGCCTGTCGACCCATTGCGTCAGCGTATCGTACAGCGGCGCGGTCATGATAACCCCAGGGTTGACCGCCGCCAGCTCGGATTCATTGAGCGCGACCCGCAGACGCAAGCAAGCCGGACCGCCGCCATTCTGCATGCTCTGCTTGAGGTCGAAGACTTTGACTTCCTTGACCGGCCCCGCTCCCGCAATCAGCCCTTGCAGGTAACGCCAGACGCGCTCGTTACCGCGACACTCTTCAGGCACAACCAGCAACATAGTGCCGTCGGGGCGCGACAACAGCTGGCTGTTGAACAGGTACGAACGCACCGCGTCTTCGACCGAGACTTCGGCACGGGGCACGCAGATTGCCTTGAGCTGCGCGCCGCAACGGGTCAGTTTGTCCTGCAGCTCCGCCAGCATGCGTTCGGTGTGGAGAAACGCGTCCTCGTGATAAAACAACACCTCACCATTACCCACTGCGATCACGTCGTTGTGAAAAACACCCTGATCGATCACCGCCGGGTTCTGCTGGCCGTAAACCACAGCGCTGTCGCTCAAGCCATGCAAACGGGCAACGGCCTGGGATGCTTCCAGAGTCTGACGCGCCGGATACTTCTGCGGCTCAGGAAATCGCGAATCAAAAGCGCTGCGCCCGAACACGAAAAACTCCACCCCCGCCTCGCCATAGTCACGGCATAGACGCGTGTGGTTGGCGGCGCCCTCATCACCAAACTGGGCAACAGAAGGCAACGCAGCGTGGTGGGCAAAGTGTTGCGAATTGGCAAACATCGCGGCCAGCACGCGGCTGGTGGTCGGATGTTCAATACTGCGGTGGTACTTGCAGGCCAGGTTGGCGGCGGTGAAATGCACGCGACCATCGGCAGTGTCGGCGCTCGGGCTGACCGTTGCGGCGTTGGCCACCCACATGCTCGACGCCGAGCAACTGGCAGCCAACAGGGGCATGGCCTGCTTCGCAGCCTGCTGGATCACCTGCGCATCACTGCCAGCGAAACCCAGGCGACGCAAACCGGCGACATCGGGACGTTCCTGAGGGGCAAGTACACCCTGAGTGAAGCCCATATCCATCAGCGCTTTCATTTTTGCCAGGCCCTGCAACGCGGCTTCGCGAGGGTTGGAGGACTGCTGGCAGTTGCTTTGCGAGGCGACGTTACCGTAGGACAGCCCGCCGTAGTTATGCGTCGGCCCGACCAGGCCGTCAAAATTGACTTCGTATGATTTCATCGGCTCGGCTCCGTGGATCTTTTCTTATAAGCGTTAGGTTCAATCATCGCTTCGCAGCCTTGGGCAGCTCTATCAAACAACATATAACTTACTGAACTGACATGGATTTTCTGTAGGAGCTGCCGAAGGCTGCGAAGCATTCATCCTGACACTCCGCCATCGCAGCCTTCGGCAGCTCCTACAGGTTTAATGTTTACCGCACGACAGTCAGGACAATCGCACACCCGGCGTCAGGGTCGCAGGCAAGGTCAGGCTGCTGCTCTCCAGCGAGGCCACCGGATACGCGCAATAATCCGCCGCGTAATACGCACTCGCCCGGTGATTACCGGAAGCCCCTACCCCGCCAAACGGGGCGCTGCTCGCCGCGCCAGTCAGCTGTTTGTTCCAGTTGACGATCCCTGCCCGACTCTCCAGCCAGAACTGTTTGTAACGCGCTTCGGAATCCGACAGCAGACCGGCAGCCAAGCCGTACTGAGTGTCATTGGCCAAGGCAATGGCGTTGTCAAAATCCGTATAACGCAGCACCTGCAACAGCGGCCCGAACAGCTCTTCGTCGAGGGGATCACTGACCTCGGAAACGTCAATGATGCCTGGGGTGAGCAGCGCTGCCGAAACCTGTGGCTGAGTCATTTCCAATAACACAGAAGCGCCATTGGCAAGCAATTGCTCCTGCGCCGCCAGCAAGGCACTGGCCGCATGCAGCGAAATTACAGAACCCATGAACGGCGCAGGCTGCTGATCGAACGCCCCCACTTCAATGTTGCGGGTGACATCCACCAGGCGCTCAAGAAAAGCGTCGCCCCACAGACCTTGCGGCACCAGCAAACGTCGCGCACATGTACAACGCTGCCCGGCAGAAATAAACGCAGACTGAATAACCGTATAAACCGCGGCTTCTACATCGGCGACCTGATCGACCAGCAGTGGGTTATTGCCACCCATTTCCAACGCAAGAATCTTGTCCGGACGACCGGCAAACTGCTGATGCAGAGCATTGCCGGTGCGGCTTGATCCGGTGAAAAACAGCCCGTCGATTCCAGGGTTCGCTGCCAGAGCGATGCCGGTGTCACGACCGCCCTGCAGCAGGTTCAACACACCCGCAGGCAATCCGGCCTCGATCCAGCACTTGACCGTCAGCTCGGCGACTTTCGGGGTCAGCTCGCTGGGTTTGAACACCACGCTATTACCCGCCAGCAAAGCCGGGACGATATGGCCATTAGGCAGATGACCAGGAAAGTTGTACGGTCCGAACACCGCGACCACACCATGGGGCTTGTGGCGCAGCACCGCGTTCGCGTCGCCCAGCGGGCCGCTCTTCTCGCCAGTACGCTCCCGGTAGCTCTGCACGGAGATCGCGATCTTGTTGACCATGCTGGTCACTTCAGTCGCCGATTCCCAGAGTGGCTTGCCGGTTTCTTCGCCAATGCACTGCGCCAAAGCGTCTGCCTGGTTTTTCAGGCTGGCGGCGAAAGCTTCCAGTACCGCGATGCGATCTTCCAGAGTACGGCTGGCCCACGCGGGAAATGCCCGACGCGCCGCCTGCACGGCAACGTCTACCTGACCGGCCGTTGCACCTTGCCCGGACCACAAAACCTGTTGAGTGACCGGATTGAGCGATTCGAACGCTTCGCCCTGCCCGGACTGCCAATTGCCTGCGATATACAAGGTGCTCATCAGACAGCCTCCCGCGCTGGGGACAGCGGAACCGCCCGAACATTATCGCCAGCGCTCAGACGCAGGCGTTTGGCAGTCGCCGGAGCAACCACCAACGTCCCCGCCGCGAAACGCGCCGCGCCCACGGTGATTCGGCAGTCTTCGCGCTTACGGTTATGAATCAGAAATTGCGTGGCGTCGTCACCCGGAGTACCGATGGCCAGTACCAAGGTTGCACTGTCGCGCACCGCACGGATCTTCGCGGTCTCGCACTCAATAGCCGGACCAGCGTCGAAGATATCCACGTAACCCTGATAACTGAAGCCTTCGGCCTTGAGCATGGTCAGCGCTGGCTCAGTGTCGGCGTGCACCCGACCGATCACGTTACGGGCGTCTTCAGAGAGGAAGCAGCTGTACAGCGGGAACTTGGGCATCAGTTCAGCAATGAACGCCTTGTTGCCCACACCGGTCAGGTAATCCGCCTGACTGAACTCCATCTTGAAGAAGTGCCGCCCCAGACTTTCCCAGAACGGCGAACGACCGTTCTCATCGGACATACCGCGCATCTCGGCAATGATCTTGTTGCCGAACAACTGCGGGAACTCAGCGATGAACAGCATTCGCGCCTTGGCCAGCAGTCGCCCGTTCAAACCGTTACGGGAATCGCTGCGCAGGAACAGCGAGCACAGCTCGGAATTACCCGTCAGGTCATTGGCGAGGAACAACGTCGGGATTTCCCGATAGATGTTCAACTCTTGAGAAGCGCTGACCGTCAAACCCACCCGGTAGTTGTACCAGGGCTCGCGCAGGCCAACCGCACCGGCGATCGCGGAAATACCCACCACGCGACCGTCATCGTCTTCGAGCACAAAAAGGTAATCCGCATCACCGCGCCCGGCCTCGCCACGAAAGGTCTTTTCTGCCCAGCCGACCCGGTGCGCCAGACGCTCTTCATTGGCGGGCAAGGTCGTCAGGCCAGCGCCTGTGCTGCGCGCCAACTCGATCAGCGCTGGCAGGTCACTGCTGCTTACGGGACGAACGATCATGCTATCTCCTCAATGCCGTTCCCCTCGGGAAACGGCGAAACTCGCTAAACCAGCAATCCACATTCAAAGGGCGTATCAGACCGCCACGACCCGCACGCTGGCATCTTCACCAACACCCAGCGCTTCGGCTGCCACCAGGCTCAGGGCGACCGGCTTGCCTGGCGCCCAGTCCAGCTCCAGCAATATCGCCCGATAATCCTGCAACAAGCCATTGGTAACCAGATACAAACGCCCGCCGGAGCCGGTGTCAGTTGATCGTTGAGCATCGATTTTTACCGGCACCAGACGGCTCTGAGCGATGGAGCGAATCCCGGAAACCCGAGCATGCAAGGTCGGACCACCGTCGAAAATGTCGATGTAGTGATCAGTCTCGAAACCCTCGCGCATCAGGATGTCGAAGGTGATTTGCGCCCTTGGATGCACCTGGCCCATGGCTTCCTGCGCAGCGTCCGGCAATAGCGGCACATAGATCGGGTAATGCGGCATCAGCTCGGCGAGGAATGTCCGGCTTTTCAGCCCGCACAGGCGCTCGGCGGCGGCATAGTTCAGATCGAAGAAGTTGCGCCCGATGGCGTCCCAGAACGGCGAGTCGCCATTTTCATCGCTGTAACCGACGATCTCGGTCACCACAGAATCGGCGAAGCGCTCCGGATGACTGGCGACAAACAGCAGGCGACCACGAGAGTTGAGTTCCGACCAGGCGCTGCCCACCAGCTCTGGCACCACATAGAAGCTGGTCAGCAAGCTGTTACCGGTCAAATCGTGGCACTGGGACAGCACGTGAATCTTGTTGTGGATCTTCAGCTCGCGGGAAGCGTGAACGAAAGTCTCGTTACGGAAGCTATAAAAGGGTTCGGAATAGCCCGCCGAGGCGACAATCCCCGAGCAACCCACCAGACGTCCGCTCTCGCTGTCTTCCAGTACGAAGAAGTAGGTCTCTTCACCGTTAAAGCTCACTTCCGCAGCAAACGAGGCTTCCGAAGCAGCGATTTTGTCGCCCAGACGGCCAGCATCGTCAGGCAGGGACGTGACACCGATCGGGCTGTCGGCAGCGAGGCGTTGAACCTCGGCCAGGTCAGCCATTTGCGCGGGGCGCATCACGAGCATGGTGCCACTCCTTACCAGAACACAGACCGGGCAAACCCGGCACAGAAAAAAAGCGCCACCTGGAACACAGCCACATGGCACAGAAAAGTGTCCGACGTTTGCCGCGCTGGCAAACATCGGAGGTATTGCGTTGAATCAGCCCGCTATCAAGCCTGAGTCAGCTTGGCGACAGCACGCTCGAAACGATCGAGACCTTCATCGATGTCTGCGTCTTCGATCACCAGACTTGGGGCAAAACGCACCACGTCAGGACCGGCCTGCAAAATCATCACGCCTTCATGCTCGGCGGCATTGAAGAAATCTTTGGCCTTGCCCTTCCAGGCATCAGTCAGCACACAGCCGATCAACAGGCCCATGCCACGGATCTGCGAGAACACGCCATATTGCTGGCCGATCTGCTCCAGGCGCGCCTTGAACTTCGCGTGTTTGGCTGTCACGCCGTCGCGGACTTCCTGGGTGTGGACCACGTCCATTACTGCGTTACCCACCGCGCATGCCAAGGCGTTGCCGCCGTAGGTTGTACCGTGAACGCCGACTGCAAAGTGCTTGGCCAGCTTTTCGGTGGTCAGCATGGCCGCCATCGGGAAACCGCCGCCAATGCTCTTGGCGCTGGACAGGATGTCTGGCGTGACGCCGTAATTCATGTAGGCAAACAGACGACCGCTACGGCCCATGCCGCTTTGCACTTCGTCAAAAATCAGCAGTGCTTTATGCTCGTCACACAGTGCGCGTGCGCCTTGCAGGTATTCGAGTTCGGCAGGCAATACGCCGCCTTCACCCTGAATGGGCTCCAGCACGACCGCGCAGGTCTTGTCGGAGATTGCTGCCTTGAGGGCTTCCAGATCGTTGAACGGCACGTGAGTGATGCCGGTAATCTTCGGACCGAAGCCGTCGGAATACTTGGACTGACCGCCCACGGTCACGGTAAACAGCGTACGGCCGTGGAAGCTGTTCAGTGCAGCAATGATTTCGTACTTGTCCGGACCATATAGATCGTGGGAAACCCGACGCGCCAGCTTGAAAGCGGCTTCGTTGGCTTCGGCGCCCGAGTTACAGAAGAACACGCGCTCGGCAAACGTGGCGTCTACCAGCTTCTTCGCCAGACGCAGCGCTGGCTCGTTGGTGAAAACGTTGGAAACGTGCCAGAGATTGTTGGCCTGCTCGGTCAAGGCACCCACCAGCGCCGGATGGCAGTGGCCCAGTACGTTGACGGCAATCCCGCCGGAGAGATCAACCAGCTCACGACCCGCCTGATCCCACACTCGGGAACCCGCACCGCGCACAGGAATAAACCCGGCTGGAGCGTAATTGGGGACCATTACCTGGTCGAAATCGGCGCGTTGCACCGCAGCTTGCTCAACGGACATCGGAGTCTCCTGAGAGGAACGCCTGCCTGAAACTGGCGAGCGATGGAAAGATTGTAAGGACTGGTTTCACTCCGGCCTTGCCGCCAAGCGACAACTTGTTACAGCGCAAACCCGGGATTTCTGCTGACTTTCGGCAATGCGACATTAACCATCGCAAAGGCGCAGTTTAAACGTTGCGGGCGCAGAGTTGCAGATACAGATGAGTAATCATTTGGAACGGGGTCCCGTTGGAGCGAGGCTTGCCCGCGATAACGACACCGCGATCTAAAGTGAACCGCATTCAACCTTGCCGCGGGCAAGCAATCACAGACAGACCACCAAACCCTGTGGGAGCGAATTCATTCGCGAAGAGGCCAGTACATCCGACGCATCTTTATGAGTCTTGATTGCCTTCGCGAATAAATTCGCTCCCACAGGTCCGAGATCAGCCCAGGGTTCATCCAGGCTTTCAGAGGCCTTGCAGGCAGACATAGAATCTCCCAGAGGGGAAGATCGCAAAACCTGCAGGCTCAACCCCGCTCTGCGGGCACCGACGACAATTCAAACGGGCTGCTGCTGCGGCGCTGATTACGGTCTTCACGCGGGGTCGCGCCGAAGAAGTTACGGTAGGCGCTGGAAAAATGCGGGCCGGACGAGAAGCCGCAGGACAGGCCGATCTGGATGATGGATTTGCTGGTCTGCATCAGCATCTGCCGTGCCTTGTTGAGGCGCAGCTCAAGGTAATACTGGCTCGGCACGCGATTGAGGTACTGCTTGAAGATCCGCTCCAGTTGCCGACGCGAGACACACACGTGCTGAGCAATTTCATCCGTGGTCAGGGGCTCTTCGATGTTGGCTTCCATCAGCAGCACAGCCTGAGTCAACTTCGGATGGCTGGAACCCAAGCGATTCTGCAACGGAATACGCTGACGCTCGCCGCCTTCGCGGATACGCTCAACCACCAGCTCTTCGGACACCGCACCCGCCAGCTCAGCGCCGTGATCCCGGGCCAGGACTGCCAGCAACAGATCCAGCACCGACATACCACCGCAAGCGGTCAGGCGATCACGGTCCCAGTCGAACAGATGACTGGTGGCGATGACCTTCGGGAATCGCTCGGTGAAATCATCCTGCCAGCGCCAGTGCACCGCAGCACGATAGCCATCGAGCAGCCCGAGTTGCGCCAGCGGATAAACCCCGGCTGAAAGCCCGCCGATCACACAGCCGGAACGCACCAGTTGCTTGAGCGCAGACGTCAATGCAGGGTTTATCGACGCAGGTGGCTCGTCCGCCAACAGGAATAGCTTCTGACAACCTTCCAGACGCCCGGACCATGGCTCGCCGGGCAATTGCCATGCACCCTCGGCGGGCACTTCGGCCTGGAGAAACGACAACTCGTAAAGCACCTCCGGGTGAACGCGCTGAGCAACACGCAGGGCTTCCTCGGCCAGCGCCAGAGTCAGGGCTTTGGTGCTGGGCCAGATAAGAAAACCAATTCGTTGAGCGGTCATGGCGTGCAATCCGAAACGTGTCGCTGTTGTTAAAACTGTGTACACAGCTTATGGGGCGGGCATCGCAACGCCCAGGCTGAATCTACCGCTATCCGTTCATGCTGCTTGCGGCGCAGCATGAACTGTTACTTCCTGAAAGACATCGACAAAACGAAGCATTTTGTTACTTGAGACTACCCGACAGAAATTGCTGCAAGCGCTCAGACTGCGGATTGACCAGCACTTCACGAGGATTACCGCGCTCTTCGACCACGCCTTTGTGGAGAAAGATCAACTGATTGGAAACCTCACGGGCAAAGCCCATTTCATGCGTCACCACGACCATGGTCCGGCCTTCCTGAGCCAGGGCCTGCATGACCTTGAGCACATCGCCGACCAGCTCGGGGTCCAGCGCAGAGGTTGGCTCGTCGAACAGCATCACCTCAGGCTCCATCGCCAAAGCCCGGGCAATCGCCACCCGCTGCTGCTCGCCACCGGACATGTGCCCAGGATAAGCATCCTTGCGATGCGCGACGCCGACCTTGGCCAGATAATGCTCGGCCTTTTCCAGCGCTTCCTTTTTCGACACGCCCAATACGTGCACAGGCGCTTCAATAATGTTTTCCAGCGCTGTCATGTGCGACCAGAGATTGAAATGCTGGAACACCATCGACAGTCGCGAACGCATCCGTTGCAGCTGCTTTGGGTCCTCGGCTCTCATGCTGCCGTCTTTGTTGGCAACCAGTTTGAGCTCTTCGTTGTTGAGCAGAATCTTGCCTGCGTGAGGCTGCTCCAACAGATTGATGCAACGCAGAAAGGTACTTTTCCCCGAGCCACTGGAGCCAATGATGCTGATCACATCACCTGCCTTGGCGGTCAGGGAAACACCCTTGAGCACTTCATGGCTGCCATAGCGTTTATGCAGGTCCTGGACTTCCAGTTTGTTCATGCTTTCAGTTCTCACAAATGGGTCAGTCATTGAGCAGTCGACCCTGACGCCGGGCAGTCCGTCCGGCTACTTTGGCCAGCCAGAAACCCGGCTGGGCGTAACGCAACCGCTCGATGGCAAACAACACCCCGGCAGTATTCGAGCAGACCGTGCTGACCCGGTCAGAGAGCGGATCAATGACTTCAAACAGAGGGTCGCCGACTTCAACCCAGGCACCCGCTTCACGCAGGAAACTCACCACACCCGGATGCGGGGCAAACAGCAATTCAGTACCTTCAAATGGCATGCCTTCACAGGCTTCATGAGCAGCCTGCGGCCATTCACCGCTAATGAAACCCTGCTCGGCAAGGAACGCCAGAATGCCTTCAGCATGCGCTTCGGCCTGAGGTTTACCGGTATCCGCCTGACCACCCAGCTCAATGGTTGTTGCCAGACATGCCAGCGGGATCTGCGCATCCGGGAAAATTCGCGACAGACGCAACCACGGCAACGAACAGGCCTCATCGAACGAGCTGCCGCCGGAGTCTTCCGCCAGCAAGGCCACTTGCACATTCAGATGCGCCGTCAACGAGCGCCATTGCGGCCAGTGTTGCGGCAAGGCGTACATGTGCAATGCAGCGTCGGCGTCGCAATGCAGATCGAGTACCACATCGGCCACGCACGCGTGACTCAGGAGAATCCGCTGCATGCCGCGCAATTCGCTTTCTGCTGCTGGCAGGTTCGCCAGCACCGTGGCCATCGCCTGGCGAATCAGCTGCACATTGCTGTGCGGATCATCGCCGAGCTGACCTTCAAGCAGCTCGGCCACTGGCTCGCTCAGCTCGGAGAAATCACGGTTGAAGTTCTTGCCGCTGCCAAACTCGAAGCGCCCTTGATGAGCGCCTTGCAGCAATTGCCCCAACCCAATGGGGTTGGCGACCGGGACCAGTTCGATAACACCCTTGAGCGCGCCCTGCTCTTCGAGTTCGGCCAGACGCTTTTTTAGCTCCCAGGCCGTGCGCATGCCGGGTAATTCATCGGCGTGCAAGCTGGCCTGGATATAGGCTTTTCGCTCGCCACTGCCGAAACGAAACACACTCAAGTGGCGCTCGGTGCCGAGAGTGCTCCACGGCAATACATGATCGGTTCTTTGCATGTCAGGCCTTCCGGGGTGCGAGGTAGCCCAGCCAGCGGCGCTCAGCCAGCTTGAACAGTCGCACCAGAATGAATGTCAGGCACAGGTAGAACACGCCTGCGGTGATAAACGCCTCGAAGGGCAAGAAGCTTTCGGAGTTGACCGCCCGCGCAGCACCGGTGATGTCGACCAGCGTGACGCTGGACGCAAGACTGGTGGTCTGCAGCATCATGATCACTTCGTTGCTGTATTGCGGCAGCGCCCGACGCAAGGCCGAAGGCAGCAGGATGCGGCGGTACATTTTGCTTTTCGACATGCCCATGGCACGTGCCGCTTCAATTTCGCCCGCAGGCGTAGCTTTCAGGCTGCCGGCAATGATTTCCGCCGTGTAGGCACTGGTATTGATCGCGAACGCCAGGCACGCACAGAAGGTCGCACTGGACAGCCAAGGCCACATAAAGCTTTCGCGGACGACCGCGAATTGTGCGAGCCCGTAGTAGATAAGATACAGCTGCACCAGCATGGGCGTGCCACGGATCACATAGGTGTAGAGCCAGGCGGGCAGATTTACCCAGGGCTTTTTCGACACCCGCATCAGGCCCAGTGGCAATGCCGCCAGCAGACCAAAACCCAGGGCGATGGCAAGCAGCTCCAGCGTGGTCACCAACCCGGCGAAGTACAGCGGCAGGCTGTCCCAGATGACGTTGTAGTCGAAAATCACAGGTCAGCCGCCCTTACTCCCACGGAGTAACGTTTTTCGACAAGACGCAGGGCCAGCAGCGAAACGCTGGTAATCAGCAGGTAAATCGCGGCCACTGCCAGGAAGAAGGTAAAAGGCTCGCTGGTCGCGTCACCCGCCTGCTTGGCGAGAAACATCATGTCCTGCAGACCCACCAGCGAAATCAGCGCGGTCGCCTTGGTCAGTACCAGCCAGTTGTTGGTGAAGCCGGGGATCGCCAGGCGAACCATCTGCGGCACCAGAATTCTGAAAAACACTTTGGAGTGACTCATCCCGTAAGCAAGGCCCGCTTCGGCCTGCCCTTTTGGAATGGCCATGAATGCACCGCGAAAGGTTTCCGACAGATAAGCGCCGAAAATGAACCCCAACGTGCCAATACCCGCAACCAGCGGGCTAAGGTCAATGTAATCATCGTGACCGAGCATCGGAGCAAGGGTGTTGAGCGCGCCCTGGCCGCCGTAGAAAATCAGCAGGATCAGGACCAGATCGGGAATCCCGCGGATGACGGTGGAATACAGGTCACCCAGCCAGGCCAGCCAGCGCACCGGCGACAAACGCAACGACACGCCAATCAGACCCAGGACGATTGCCAGCGCCATCGACGACAGGGCCAGTTGCAGCGTCAGCCCTGCGCCCTCGAGGATGACAGCCCCGTAGCCTTTCAACATGTTCTGCAGCCCTCATGGGTGTAAAAAATGGCGCTAGCCAAAACACCGAAAATGGCTTCTGGCTGCGCCATCCGTGACGACAGGTTTACTTGCCGTAAACGTCGAAGTCGAAGTACTTGTCCTGAATCTTCTTGTACTCGCCGTTGGCGCGGATCGCTGCGATGGCAGCGTTGATGCGCTCAACGTTGGCCTTGTCGCCCTTGCGAACAGCAATACCAATGCCGTCACCGAAGTAAGCCGGGTCGGTGAACGCAGGGCCGGCAAAAGCATAGCCCTTGCCCGAATCGGTTTTCAGGAAACCATCCTGCAGCAGAGTCGCGTCCGCTACCGTGCCGTCCAGACGACCGGCCTTGATGTCCAGGTAGATTTCGTTCTGCGAGCTGTAGGACTTGATCTCGGCGCCCTTGGGCTCAAATACCTTTTTGGCGAAAGTGTCGTGGATCGTTCCACGTTGCACGCCGATCTTTTTGCCTTTGAGTTCATCAAGGCTGTCGCTGACCGTGGTGCCTTCCTTCATGACCAGACGAGCCTGAGTGCTGTAGTAGCGATCAGTGAAGTCCACGGACTTCTTGCGGTCGTCGGTGATGGACATCGAGGACAGGATCGCGTCGATCTTGCGCACTTTCAGCGCCGGGATCAGACCGTCGAACTCTTGCTCGACCCATGTGCACTTGACCTTCATCTCAGCGCACAGCGCGTTGCCGATATCGTAGTCGAAACCGACGATGCTGCCGTCCGGCGCTTTGGAGGCAAACGGAGGGTACGCTGCTTCAATACCGATTTTCAGAGGCTTTTCGTCTGCGAACACTGGCTGCGCCAGAACGGTCAGCGCCATTGCGCCAAGCAGCATGAGCTTTTTCATTGTCAGGACTCCGTCGGTAAAACACGACAAATGGCAACGTGAGCAAGAGCCCAGGATGCGAAGAGGACTATTGGAGATAGACGCCAGGCGACTGGGACCGGTATCCGGACCTGCAAGCCTGCGGCGAGTGAGCGGCATTTTAACGGGACGCTCGAAGTCGATATTTCTTCAATGCGACAACTAGTTACAAATGCACTGAAAATCACGGCATGCGCATTGACAACCAAAAACGGTTATGCAAAGGCGAAAAGAGGGATAACCCGTGATTGCAGCAAAATGCGCGCCCATTATTGGCAAAGCCTTGTAATACGGCAAGGGTGGCGTTGCCGTATGTGTATCTGGCAGCCCGCTTGGGTAGCCGATTCCTACAGAAATGGGATGCTTTTCCCCATAAGCGGGAATGGCGTTACCTGAGCTTTGGGAGGGGTAACAGGTCGATATATATCCTTATTGGTCCGATTGTAGTTACAGACCTATGCCTTTTACTGCCCCAATCGCGGGCAAGCACCGCTCCCACACGTAAAACGCGATCTTATGTGGGAGCGGTGCTTGCCCGCGATTGGGTCGCTGCAGTCTCCGATATGAAAAAACAAAAACCCCACCCGGCTCACACCGAATGGGGCTCTTTCAAGCGCTGACTATCAGGCCACGCTCATGGTCTTGTGCGTGTCGATCAAATGCTGCACCACGCTTGGATCTGCCAGCGTCGAGATATCACCCAGCGAGTCATATTCGCCCGTGGCGATCTTGCGCAGGATGCGCCGCATGATTTTCCCGGAGCGGGTTTTTGGCAGGCCTGGCGCCCACTGAATCACATCAGGCGAAGCAATCGGACCGATCTCCTTGCGGACCCAGTTGCGCAATTCGATACGCAGCGCCTCATCCGGCACTTCGCCGCCGTTCAGCGTCACGTAGACATAGATGCCCTGCCCCTTCAAATCGTGAGGCACACCCACCACCGCAGCTTCGGCAACCTTCGGATGCGCAACCATGGCGCTTTCGATTTCCGCAGTGCCCATACGGTGCCCGGACACGTTCAGCACGTCATCCACACGGCCGGTGATCCAGTAATAGCCATCTTCATCACGGCGCGCGCCGTCACCGGTGAAATACATGCCGCGGAACGTCTTGAAGTAGGTGTCGACGAACCGGTCATGATCGCCGTACAGCGAGCGCGACTGACCCGGCCACGAGTCAAGAATCACCAGATTACCTTCGGCTGCACCTTCAATCAGGTTGCCAAGGTTATCCACCAACGCCGGAATCACGCCGAAGAACGGACGCGTTGCCGAACCAGGCTTGAGGGCCGTGGCGCCCGGCAGCGGGCTGATCAGGATGCCGCCGGTCTCGGTTTGCCACCAGGTATCGACAATCGGGCAGTTCTTCTTGCCGACAGTGTTGTAGTACCAGTTCCACGCTTCAGGGTTGATCGGCTCACCCACAGAACCCAACAGACGCAGGCTCGAACCGTCGGCGCCTTCAACAGACTTGGTGCCTTCAGCCATCATCGCGCGGATGGCAGTCGGCGCCGTGTAGAGGATGTTGACCTTGTGCTTGTCGACGATCTTCGACAGGCGAGTGATGTCTGGATAATTAGGCACACCTTCGAACAACAGCGTGGTCGCGCCATTGGCCAGCGGCCCGTAGACAATGTAGCTGTGCCCGGTAACCCAACCCACGTCAGCGGTGCACCAGTAAATTTCGCCCGGCTTGTAATCGAATACGCGCTCGTGAGTCAGCGCGGCGTACAGCAGATAACCGCCAGTGGTGTGCAGCACGCCTTTGGGTTTGCCGGTGGAACCCGAGGTGTAAAGGATAAACAGCGATTCTTCGGCACCCATTTCTTTCGGTGCGCAGGTCTCGGAAGCCACTTCCAGCAAGGAGTGGTACCAGATGTCACGGTGGCGGTTCCATTCGATGTCGCCGCCGGTGCGCTTGCAGACAATCACTTTCTGCACGCTGGCGGTTTCCGGGTTGGTCAGCGCCCGGTCAACGTTGGCTTTCATGGCGGTTTTCTTGCCGCCACGCAGGCCTTCGTCCGCAGTGATGACCACTTTGGATTTGCAGTCGATGATCCGACCCGCCAGTGCCTCAGGCGAGAAGCCGCCGAATACCACCGAGTGGATCGCACCGATACGGGCACACGCCAGCATGGCAACCACAGCCTCGGGGATCATCGGCATATAAATAGTCACAACGTCGCCGCGATGCACGTCCTGACCGCGCAGGGCGTTGGCGAACTTGCATACTTCAGCGTGCAACTCACGATAGGTAATGTTGCGGCTTTCAGAAGGATCGTCACCTTCCCAGATAATGGCAATCGTGTCGCCACGCTCCTCCAGATGACGATCGAGGCAGTTATAGGCAACGTTCAGGGTGCCGTCGGCAAACCATTTGATGTCGACACGGTGGTCATCGAAAGAGGTCTGTTTGACCGAGGTAAAAGGTTTGATCCAGTCAAGACGCTGAGCTTGCTCACGCCAGAAACCGTCGGGGTTGACCACCGACTGCTGGTACATGGCCTTGTAAGTCGCCTCATCGGTCAGCGTGCTCGCTGCGACTTCTGGGCGGACGGGGTACAGGGAAGCTGCACTCATCTTGGTTACCTCGGTGGATAGTTGTTGTTTTATGCCCCTGTTGTATCCGCCTGTCGGCGTCGGGACCATTCGACGATGGTCTTACCGAGCGCTTCCGAGCCTGCAATCATCGCGTTGGCGACCCTGACCCCGAACACTTGCAGGGCCCTGGCCCGGCCCTCGCAGGGATTGTTATCCATTCGCTCAACAGTCTTTATCAAAAGTGTTCCTATATGAAGTTCGGTGACAAGCATAGAATCAACTTCGCCACACACGGCACATGATTAATACCTGACAGTCCCCCACGACTTATTAATCACCCCCTGATAAACGCTTCACACATTGCCCGACAAAGGCGATGTGCCCCCTTTCGAACTCAAGAAGGTAAAAGGAAATGAAAGTCTCACTGTTGGTTCTGGCGCTCTGTGGTTTTAGTACATTTGCAATGGCTGAAGAATCCGGAGCAAAAGTTGCTGCCCAACAAGCCCGCGTCGAGCAATACACGTATGGCAGCCACCCTGACATTGCCAAAGTCATCTCGATCACCACCATCCCGGATGTCTGCAAAGTCGTGCCGATGCGCATGACCTATGAAGACTCCAAAGGCCAGCAGCACGTGATGGGCTATCAAGTGATGGGTAACGGCTGCAGCAATAGTTGAGTGATATCCCGTCAGGCAACTATGGGTAGGAGGCAACTTGTTGGCGAGACGGTGTGTCAGGTAAATATTTGCTGACATGCCAACATCTCGCGAACAAGTTCGCTCCTACCGATAATTATCATCCCGCTTGCTGGAGCTACTTAACCCATAATCCCGTAACTTGTTAGCCACCGTTGTATGGGAAACACCCAACCGTTTCCCGAGTTGTCGACTGCTGGGATATTCCGCATATAAACGCTGCAATAACGCCTTTTCAAAACGACCGACTATCTCTTCCAGCCCACCCTCCATCGAGAACGCCGCCAACGGATCGCGCACGCCGTAATCCGGCAAGCGGATGTGTTCGGCTTTTACCGTCCCGCCCTCGCACAACGAAACCGCCTGGAACAGTACGTTCTCCAACTGTCGAACGTTGCCTGGCCACTGGTAATGGCTCAAACGCTCCATGGCGGCAGGCGCCAGCTTTGGCAGCGGGCAACCTATCTGGCGACTGGCCTGATCCAGAAAATGCTCCACCAGCGGTCCGAGTCCATCCAGGCATTCGCGTAATGGCGGGATGTGCAGGGTCAAGACGTTGAGGCGATGGTAAAGATCCTGGCGAAACTCACCCTTTGCGCAGAGCTCAGACAGATCCGTCTGGGTGGAACACATGATCCGCACATCCAGAAAAACATCCTCGTCACTGCCGACGCGCCGGAAGCAACCGTCCTGTAGAAAACGCAGCAGCCTGGCCTGCATGCGCAGACTGAGCTCCCCCACACTGTCGAGAAACAACGTGCCGCCAGCCGTCAGCTCCAACAAACCCAGCTTGCCCTCAGCCCGCGCCCCGTCGAACGCGCCAGGGCCATAACCGAACAGTTCGGTCTCAGCCATGGCATCAGACAGACCTGAACAGTTCATGGCCATTAACGGAGACTGACCACGAGGGCTGGCGAGATGGCAGGCACGGGCCAGCAGCTCCTTGCCGGTGCCTGTCTCACCTTCAATCAACAGTGGTGCATCCAGCGGCGCCATACGCCGGGCCTCACGCACGACCGCCGCCATGACCCTGGAGCTCTGGAAGATACTGTCGAAACCGCGCAGCTCCTCCTTGCGCACCTGATAGATCTGCTCGCCAACCCGGTCTGCGCGGTGCAGGGTCAATACGGCCCCCGCCATCGCTTCGCTGTCGTCATGAAGCGACTGCAAGGGTGCAATGTCAGCGAGAAATACATCGCCACGAATCGTTACCCGCAAGCCGTTGATCCGCGATTTGTTGCGGCGGATGAGTGCCGGTATGTCCAAGTCTTCGGCGTAACGCGACAACGCAATCCCCGGCACTTCATCCACCCGCACACCCAACAACTGCGCCGCTGCCCGGTTGGCTGCCACAATCGAGCCGCCCATGTCGATGGACAACACCGGAAACTCCAGCGCGCCGAGCAAGGCATCCAGCTCCATATGCCGCCGCTCACTGGGCATCAGCCCCACGCGCTTGACGCCGAAG
Source organism: Pseudomonas viridiflava (assembly GCF_900602065.1). Lineage (GTDB taxonomy): Bacteria > Pseudomonadota > Gammaproteobacteria > Pseudomonadales > Pseudomonadaceae > Aquipseudomonas. The sequence continues at coordinate 198,132 of NZ_UWFN01000285.1, forward strand.
ACACCGGCAAGGGCTTCGAAGCGAGGGCGCAGTGATTGAAATTGCAGGTTGATCAGGTTCGGGCAATGCAAATAGATGGCGTCGCCGTGCTCACCCCCTACCTCGCCCCGGGCGACGTTGACGCCATAAGAGGCCAGCAGGTCAAGAATATCGCGGGTCATACCAATGCGGTTCTGACAGTGGACTTTGATGCGCATGACGGATGAATCCTGTGGCTGTTGTTATTTTTGTGATGAGCCGAAGTTTATCGTCAAGAATTCGTTACAGCGCTAACCCTGGAAAACTCGCTCACCGGCAAGATAATCAGGGATTGGCCTGCTCCGTAAAGTTTTCTTTACGACAGCGCACCTGCATCAGTACCTGTGACACCCGGGCGCCGGCATCCCGAGCGCCGGAAACGCGCTATTGATGAAGCTGGGCGTTCGTAACAAACCCAATAAAAAGAACCCCAGGGAGAGCAGCATGAGCCATACGAAATACGTGGCACGTGAACCCGATGCTCACGGGTTCATTAATTACACAAGCGACGAGCACGCAGTCTGGAACACATTGATCACCCGGCAGATGAAGGTGATCGAGGCGCGCGCCTGTCAGGAGTACCTGGACGGTATCGAGCAACTTGCCCTGCCCCGTGAACGCATTCCGCAATTGGCGGAAATCAACAGCGTTTTAGGCGCGACCACTGGATGGCAAGTGGCGCGAGTCCCGGCGTTGATTCCCTTCCAGACTTTTTTCGAGCTGCTGGCCAACAAGCAGTTTCCGGTGGCGACCTTCATTCGCACCCGGGAAGAACTGGACTACCTGCAAGAGCCGGACATCTTTCACGAAATCTTTGGCCATTGCCCGCTGCTGACCAACCCGTGGTTCGCCGAATTCACTCACACCTACGGCAAGCTCGGCCTCAGCGCCAGCAAAGAGCAACGCGTGTATCTGGCGCGCCTGTACTGGATGACCATTGAGTTCGGGCTTGTGGATACTGCCCAAGGCCGGAAAATCTACGGCGGCGGGATTCTTTCTTCGCCCAAAGAAGCGGTCTACAGCCTTTCGAATGCACCGGAACATCAGGCGTTCGATCCTCTGGAAGCGATGCGTACGCCTTACCGTATCGATATCCTGCAACCCTTGTATTTTGTCTTGCCCGACCTGAAGCGGTTATTCGATCTGGCTCAGGAAGACATCATGGGGATGGTCGAGCACGCCATGCAGCTGGGTCTACATGCACCAAAATTCCCGCCCCGCCCTTCATCCAACACTCAAGCGGCCTGAACAGGAAACCCTTCATGACCAATCTTTCCCAAGCCAGTTGCGAAGCCTGCAGCGCGAACGCCCCGCAAGTCAGCGAAGCCGAACTGCCCGATCTGTTGAAGCAGATTCCAGACTGGAACATTGAGATCCGCGACGGCGTAATGCAGCTGGAGAAAATCTATCTGTTCAAGAATTTCAAGTTTGCCTTGGCGTTCACCAATGCTGTGGGTGAGATAGCCGAAGCTGAAGGTCATCATCCGGGTCTGCTGACCGAGTGGGGCAAAGTCACCGTGACCTGGTGGAGCCACTCCATCAAAGGCCTGCACCGCAATGACTTCATCATGGCGGCGCGCACGGATGAGGTGGCCAAAAGCGCTGAGGGGCGTAAGTAAGGTTAGTGATATTTAAAGGCTGACACTAACCTGTGGGAGCAAGGCTTGCCCGCGATGGCATCTGGTCAGGCAACACATCTTTCGCTGACCCACCGCATCGCGGGCAAGCGCGCTCCTACAGGTCCCCTTTTGCTTCGCGACAGTGCTGGGTCAGGGACACCGGGCGATCTCCCACAAGATTGCATTACAAATCAAGTCGGCGAGTTGCTGACCTGTCGGCCTGAAATACTCGCCATGACGCAGGACAATAAAATCCGGTTTTTGTTTCCGCACATGACCAACGGTCGAGATAAAAGTCTGTTTGTCATTTTTCCTGCTGTATCCTGCTCAAGCTTTTTAGAAGCACTGGTTCTGCCCAGCAACTAAAAAACTTGTGCAAGGAGCATTGAAAATGCATGAAATCCCAAACTTCCCCCCTGGCCAGAAAGAGCCTGAGCAATCGACACTGGCTCAACTGGAACTCGGTCAACCGGCTGAAATGAAAGCCGGCGTACAGGCCGAACAAAGCCAGCAAGCCTCCAGCGAAGACTGAGGGTGATTTTTTCAGACGTATCGGAAACCAGCCTCGCTGTGTTTTCATACGTCTGAAATGCCGATGACCACAGGCTGCAGATGAAAGATTTCAACGAAGCACAAGCCAATACCCTGATCGGCACAGCCGAACTCATGATCAAAATCTGGGCGCAGTTGAGCCCGGAAAAGAAGCAAGCCCTGCTCGACCGCTTTGGTAATCAGGAAAACGCCCTCGCCGCGCTGGTGACGACCCAACTGGTCGCGCCCGAACAGCCTCAATAAGTCGTTATCCCTCCCTGATCGAATACCTTCGCCCTAAATTTTTTTAAGCAGACCTCAAGCCCAGCGCTCGTTCGCCGCTATCATTGAGCACTTGGTTAGCTTGCTAAGGTTCGATTCGATCCGCAGCACCCGTTTGATTTTCCCGCCGTTATCGTGGACCGCTTACTCATGCCTGATACACCACGCAGTGATTCGCAACGCCCCATGGCCGTCACTCTGCAAGTCGTCTCCATCGTCATGTTCACGTTCATCGGTTACCTGAATGTCGGTATCCCGTTGGCGGTACTGCCGGGTTATGTCCACACCGATCTGGGGTTCGGCGCGGTGACGGCAGGGTTGGTAATCAGTGTGCAGTACCTGGCAACCTTGCTCAGTCGCCCGTACGCCGGGCGGATCATCGATAACCTCGGGCCCAAGAAAGCTGTGCTGTTCGGGCTTGCCGGATGTGGATTGAGTGGCGTGTTCATGCTGCTGTCGAGCTGGCTGCAGGCATGGCCTGTGGTCAGCCTGATCAGCCTGTTCTTCGGCCGACTGGTACTGGGCAGTGCCGAAAGTCTGGTGGGTTCCGGGTCCATTGGCTGGGGCATCGGCCGCGTCGGCTCGCAGAACACCGCGAAAGTCATTTCCTGGAATGGCATCGCCAGTTACGGCGCGCTGGCCATCGGCGCGCCACTGGGGGTGCTGCTGGTGAGCACGTTGGGGCTATGGAGCATGGGCGTGAGCATCATCCTGCTTGCCCTGCTCGGATTGAAACTGGCCTGGAATAAAGAAGCCGTGCCTATCGTCCATGGCGAGCGCATGCCGTTTATCCATGTGCTGGGTAAAGTCTTTCCCCATGGCATGGGCCTGGCACTGGGCTCCATCGGTTTCGGCACCATCGCTACATTCATCACCCTGTACTACAACAGCCATAACTGGCCGAACGCCGTGTTATGCCTGAGTCTGTTCGGCGCGTCGTTTATCGGTGCGCGGCTGTTGTTCGGCAACATGATCAACCGTATTGGCGGTTTCAAGGTGGCGATCGGCTGCCTGAGCGTAGAAAGCCTCGGCTTGCTGCTGTTGTGGATGGCGCCGTCGCCGGAGCTGGCATTGGCAGGCGCGGCGTTGACCGGATTTGGTTTCTCGCTGGTGTTCCCGGCCTTGGGTGTAGAAGCCGTAAATTTGGTGCCCGCCTCCAGCCGTGGCGCAGCGGTAGGCGCTTATTCGCTGTTCATCGACTTGTCGCTGGGGATCACCGGCCCTGTGGCCGGAGCGGTGGCGGCAGGCTTTGGCTTTGCCTCGATCTTCCTGTTTGCAGCGCTTGCCTCTCTCAGCGGTCTGGCCCTGAGCGTCTGGCTGTACAAGCAGGCGAAAGCAGCGCGCCAACAAAGCGCCTGATCAGAAATCCACTTTGCCGCGACCCGCCTTGATCGAGCCACGCTTGGTCTTGGATTCCAGACGGCGGGTCTTTGAACCCAGCGTCGGCTTGGTCGGCCGACGTTTCTTCTCGACCTTGGCCGCGTTGACAATCAGTTCGGTCAACCGCTCCAGCGCATCGGCGCGGTTCTGTTCCTGAGTGCGGTATTGCTGGGCCTTGAGCACAAGCACGCCTTCGCTGGTGATCCGGCTGTCGCGCAACGCCAGCAACCGCTCTTTGTAGAAAGGCGGCAGCGATGACGCGTTGATGTCGAAACGCAGGTGCACCGCACTGGAAACCTTATTGACGTTCTGGCCACCCGCGCCCTGGGCACGGATGGCAGTCAATTCGATTTCGGCATCGGGAAGGTGCACGTTGTTGGAGATTACCAGCATGGTGTTTTCACATTGCCTTGGAACAGTGCATACCCTGTGGGAGCAGAGCTTGCTCGCGATAAGGCTGGACGCGGTTCACTTTAGATCGCATCCAGCCTTATCGCGAGCAAGCTCTGCTCCCACAAAAAAATGCTTCAATCCAGAGTCTATTAAGAGCGCATCCCGCGCCCGCTGACCAGCAACCGCGCGCAGCCGATATACAACACGATGGTCGCGATCACCATGAACGCCATGGCGATGCTGATGCGGATATCAGACACACCCAGAATGCCGTAGCGGAACGCGTTGACCATGTGCAAGACCGGGTTGGCCAGCGACACCGTCTGCCAGAACGGCGGCAGCAGGCTGATCGAATAGAACACGCCGCCCAGATACGTCAGGGGCGTCAGCACGAAGGTCGGGATAATCGAGATATCGTCGAAGTTGCGCGCAAATACGGCGTTGATGAAGCCCAATAGCGAGAAGATCGTCGCCGTCAGCAACACCACCACAATGGTCACACCCAAATGGTGAACCTGCAGATCAGTGAAGAACATCGACAGAATCGTCACGATGACGCCCACCGCCAGACCACGCAGCACACCACCCAGCACGTAGCCGATCAGGATGGTGTGGGGCGAAACCGGGGAAACCATCAGCTCTTCCACCGAGCGCTGGAACTTGGCACCAAAGAAACTCGACACCACGTTGCCATACGAGTTGGTGATCACCGACATCATGATCAAACCCGGCACGATGTATTGCATGTAGGTGAAGCCGCCCATGTCGCCAATCTGACGGCCGATCAGGTTGCCGAAGATCACGAAATACAAAACCATGGTGATCGCTGGCGGCAGCAAGGTTTGCGGCCAGATGCGCATGAAACGACGTATTTCGCGGTAGACAATAGTGTTCAGGGCAACCAGATTGGGGCGCAGCTCGGAAGTCGTCTCGTTGCTCATACCGCCACCTTCGCCAGATTTTTTTCCACCAGTGACACGAACAACTCCTCAAGGCGATTGGTTTTGTTGCGCAGGCTCAGCACTTCAATATTCTGCGCCGCCAACTGGCTGAACAGTGCGGTGATGCCAACGTTCTTGTCGACCTGGACTTCCAGGGTATGGCTGTCGATCAGCGTGCATGGATAGCCCATCAGCTGTGGCGCGACCTTGTGCTCGTGCTTGAGATCCAGCAGGAAGGTTTCCACGGTCATCTTGTTGAGCAATTGCTTCATGCCCGTGTTTTCCACGATCACCCCGTGGTCGATGATGCCGATGTTGCGACACAACTGCTCGGCCTCTTCCAGGTAGTGCGTGGTCAGAATGATGGTAGTGCCCTGCTCGTTCAGCTCGGTGAGGAACGACCACATCGAACGCCGCAACTCGATATCGACACCCGCAGTCGGCTCATCGAGGATCAGCAGACGTGGCTGGTGAATCAGCGCCCGGGCAATCATCAGACGTCGCTTCATGCCGCCGGACAGCGAGCGCGAAGGCACGTCGCGCTTGTCCCACAATCCCAGCTGGGTCAGGTATTGCTCGGCGCGCTCCTTGGCGATCTTCATCGGAATGCCGTAATAACCGGCCTGGGTCACGACGATGTCGAAGGCTTTCTCGAACTGATTGAAATTGAATTCCTGGGGCACCACGCCGATGCAGCGCTTGAGCGCCGCGGGCTCGCGGTCAAGATCATGGCCAAAGATATTCACCGTGCCGCTGGTTTTATTAACCAGCGTCGAGATGATGCCAATGGTGGTGGATTTGCCCGCGCCGTTAGGGCCAAGCAAAGCAAAAAAGTCACCTTCAGCGACGTCCAGATCGATACCACTCAGGGCCTGGAAACCGTTGCCGTAGGTTTTGGTTAGCTGCCGGATGGATAGAGCAGAACTCATGTCGGAAAAATTACCAGTGAAGAAATAGGGGATATAGATGAGGGCTGACACACATGATTACAACTCCAGCCAGCACCGCAATGGTGCTTGGCCGGACCGTTCAAGTACAGCGCGATCTATTGATAGTACCTATCGACGCGGCTCATCTAACTCGATCAAGTGAGCGCGGTCATGACCGCCGCCTGATAAGCAGGCCGGGCTTTAAGCCGCTCATACCAGCTTTCGAGGTGCGGCATGGCAGGTCGTTCAATCGGCATTTCGAACCAGGCGTAAATGAAGCTGCCCAGCGGGATGTCGCCCATGCCAAATTCGGCGCCGGACAGGTAAGGCTGTTTCGTCAGGGCCTCATCGACAACCACCAACAGGCTCTGCAAGGTTTTGATCGCGCCATTGATCTGCACCCAGTCCTGCTGCTCGGTTGGCGTTCGCAGCACGCCCCAGAACACATCGCGAAAAGGGCCGGCGAAGGTTGACGTGGTCCAGTCCATCCATTTGTCTGCAACTGCACGTTGCTGCGGGTTGGCGGGATACAGAGCCGAATCAGGTGCATGGCGGGCCGCGAGATAACGCACGATGGCGTTGGACTCCCAGAGCACAAAATCACCGTCTTCGATCATCGGGATACGACCGTTGGGGTTTTTCGCCCGATATTCGGCGCCGTCCACCAAGCCAAATGCCCCGCCTGCATCGAGGGCCTCGTAGGGCAAGTTCAGTTCTTCGGCGATCCACAACGCCTTGCGCACATTGGACGAGTTTTTCCGACCCCAGATTTTCAGCATTGCTTTCTCCTTGAAGATGGGCGACAGGATAGACCTGAAATACAGTCCTGTGGGCGGTGCTTCGTGTGGATATCTCTATGTTGACTTGCTGGAATGCTGTTCTTGTGGGAGCGGTGCTTGCCCGCGATAGGGTCGATGCAATCTAAAGTGAATTGCGTCCAGCCTTATCGCGGGCAAGCACCGCTCCCACAAGAATGCATTCCAGATGGTGAACGGATTAGGCAGTGAAACTCCCTCCCCCCACCAGGGTCACTATCCATGACTCGCTCGGGGACCGTCCTTGACGGAACACGCCCGGGCTCTTGATAGTGGCTGCTCGCTGCTGTCATCACGGAGGATTACTTATGCTGTTGTTGTGGATTGTGGTTCTGGTCATTGGCATCGCCTGGCTCGCGCACCGCCGCGTCGCCCCCATGCCTGCGCTGGGCGTAGTCGCTGTTTACTTGCTGGCAATGGGCATCATCAGCCATGCGCCGACCTGGTTGATGGCGATCTTCTGGATTCTGCTGCTGGCCGTCGCCTTGCCGCTGGCGCTGCCGGACCTGCGGCGCAAACATTTCACTGCGCCGATGTTCAGCTGGTTCAAGAAAGTGTTGCCACCCATGTCTGAAACCGAGCGCGATGCGATCGACGCGGGCACCGTCTGGTGGGATGGCGAACTGTTCAGCGGCCGCCCCGATTGGGACCTGCTGCTCAGCTATCCAAAGGTCCAACTGACTGAAGAAGAACAAGCCTTCATCGACGGCCCAACCGAAGAGCTGTGCGCAATGGTCACCGATTGGGAAATCGGTCAGGCCATGGACCTGCCGCCACGCGCTTGGGAACACATCAAACAACATGGCTTCTTCGCCCTGATCATCCCTAAAGAGTTCGGCGGCAAAGGTTTCTCGGCCTATGCCCACTCGCAAGTGGCCATGAAGCTGGCTACCCGCAGTGGCGACCTGGCCTCGACGGTCATGGTCCCCAACTCACTCGGCCCTGCGGAACTGTTGCTGCATTACGGCACCGACGAGCAACGCAACCACTACCTGCCGCGTCTGGCTCGCGGCGATGACATTCCGTGTTTCGCCCTGACCGGGCCGCTGGCAGGCTCCGACGCCGGCGCCATGCCCGACACAGGCATCATCTGCAAAGGTCAGTGGCAGGGCGAAGAAGTGATCGGCCTGCGCCTCAACTGGGAAAAGCGCTACATCACCCTCGGCCCCGTCGCCACCCTCCTCGGTCTGGCATTCAAAGCCTACGACCCGGAGCACTTGCTGGGCGACGAAGTCGATCTGGGCATCAGCCTCGCATTGATCCCGACGGAAACGCCGGGCGTTGAAATCGGTCGTCGTCACTTGCCGTTGGGCGCTGCGTTCATGAACGGCCCTAACTCAGGCAAAGACGTATTTATCCCGCTCGAGTACCTGATCGGTGGTCAGGAAATGCTCGGCAAAGGCTGGATGATGTTGATGAACTGCCTGTCGGTAGGTCGCTCCATCTCCCTGCCAGCCGTCGGCACCGGTGCAGCCAAGTTCACCAGTCTGGTCACCGGCCAGTACGCTAAGGTACGTGAGCAGTTCAACGTACCGCTGTCGGCCTTCGAAGGTATTCAAGAATCCCTGGCGCGGATCGGCGGCAACGCCTGGCTGATGGACAGCGCCCGGATGCTCACCGCCAACGCGGTAGACCTTGGCGAGAAACCGTCAGTGCTGTCGGCGATCCTCAAGTACCACCTGACCGAACGTGGTCGCGAGTGCATTACCCACGCCATGGACGTGCACGGCGGCAAGGGCATCATCATGGGCCCGAACAATTATCTGGGCCGCAATTGGCAAGGAGCGCCGATCTTCATCACGGTTGAAGGCGCGAACATTCTGTCGCGTAACCTGATGATCTTCGGTCAGGGCGCCATTCGCTGCCACCCGTTCGTGCTCAAGGAAATGGCTCTGGCCGGTCGCGAAGACCATGATCAGGCATTGCTTGAGTTCGACAGTTTGCTGCTCAAACACATCGGCTTTGCCGTGAGTAACGCAGCCAGTACGTTCATTCTCAATCTGGGCTTTGGTCGCTTCGAAAAAGCGCCGGGCGATGACCTGAGCCAGAGCTACTATCGCGCATTGAATCGCCAGGCCGCGGCCTTCGCCATGCTTGCCGACCTGAGCATGATGTTGCTCGGCGGCGAACTGAAACGTCGTGAGCGTCTATCAGCGCGACTGGGCGATGTATTGAGCCATCTGTATCTGGCGTCGGCGGCCCTCAAGCGCTATCACGACCTGGGCTACCCCGAGCATCTGCAACCCGTCTTTGAGTGGGCAATGGAAGAAGCGCTGGGTGAGTCGGAACGCGCTCTGGATGAGCTGTTGAGCAACTTCCCGAACCGCGTACTGGGCGTTTTGTTACGCGTGGTGGTGTTCCCTTTCGGACGTCGTCACAAAGGTCCATCGGACAAACTGGATGCACAGGTTGCCGCTGTGCTGGGCCGCGCCAAAGGCGATCCTACCCTGGAAGAGTTGCTGGCCGGCTGCTACCGCCCGCAATCGCCCGACGACGCGGTCGGCGCACTGCAACACGCCAGCGACCTGTTGAACGCTGCGCAACCGTTGCACAAAAAGCTGCACGTGGCCCTCAAGGGCGGGCAGTTCAAGCCGGTGGCAGGCGAGCACGTCATCGACGCAGCGCTCAATGCCAGTGTGCTGCAACCGGCCGAGGCCGAAACGCTGCGGGCAGCCGAGGCGGCGCGACGCAAAGTCATTGATGTCGACGATTTTGCCAAGGAAGAGCTGACCCTGAGCGAAGGCAAAATTCGCTAAGGGCTGACGGATTGACGGAACTGGTCAGTCCATCACCACAGCAGGCGCGCAGAGCTTTATACTCTCGCGCCTGTTTTTTTGTCTTTGAGGATTGCCCCATGGCCGACGCCAATCTCGACCACCAACTGAACCTGCTGGCACACCTGCGCAGCATCCTGGTCGCACTGGGCGAGGCCGAGCAGGTTCCCGAGGAAAGCCATGCCCTGTTCATGGAGCGCTTCGACGAGCTGCTGACCCTGCTGCCGCAAGACCCTATCGAAAGCCAGTACCTGGGCCAGGACATTCTGTGTCAGGTGATCCAGCGTTACCCGCAAATCGCCCATCTGGTGCCACGCGACCTGCTGTGGTTCTTCGCTGGTGACTGCCTGCACTTCATGCCTGACGAAGAAATCGAGCTGTACCAGTCGCTGGAAGAGCGTCGCTACGAAGCCGAGCAGAACGACGAACCGTTTGACTGGAACATGGAAAAGCAACTGCTGGCCACGCCTGCTCAGGCCAATAAGCACTGATCTGCGTAACCAGATCTGCGACCGTAAAACCACGCCCCTGACATTCAGGGGCGTTTGCGTTCAATCAAGCAGCGTCTTTAACCTGCTTCAACGAGCGCGCCACCAGCTCACCAAACGAGCTGACCGGCCCTTGCAGGTTGCCCAGGAAGCGCGGGTAGATCAGCCACAGATCCATCACCGGTTTGAAGTCCTTGACCGGCAATACCGCCAGTTGCTCCCGATGGATGCTGCGTTCAAGCAAGGGCCGTGGCACCAGCCCCAACCCCATGCCGTCGGCTACGAGACCCAACTGCAATTCAGTACCGAAGGTTTCCAGGTTGACCTTCAAGCTCAGCCCCTGATCCGACAAGGTACGTTGCAAGCCAGCGCGGAAACCACAGCCATCAGGGTTTAGCACCCAACCCTGCTGATAACAATCGGCCAGTTTTACCGAGCCTTTGGGCAAAGCAGAACGAGCGCAAACCACCACCAATTCCATCTTGCCGATGGACTCGCCAATGATGTTTTCCGGGAAAATCTTGCCCGCCGGGAACAACGCCGCGGCCGCGTCCAGTTCGCCGTTCTCGATCTTGTTGACCAGATGACTGCCCCAGCCTGTGGACACTTGCGCGCGCAGATCAGGAAACTCGCTGCGCATTTGTTTTAACGCGTCGAGCAGCACTACGTCGCCGATAGTTTGAGGAACCCCTAATCGCAATAGACCACTGGGCGGTGTATCGCTGGCCACCAGCTCGCGCAAGGCATCCATCTCGCGCAGGATCGACAGGCAGCGCTGATAAACCTGGTTGCCCATCTGCGTTGGCTTGAGCGGTTTGGTGTTGCGGTCGAACAGCTCGACGCCCAACGCCTGCTCGAAATTCTGCACCCGCCGGGTAATCGCCGGCTGAGTTAGATCCAGCGATTGCGCCGCATGGCTGATCGACTGGCAACGAATCACCGCCACAAAGGCATCGATATCATCAATTTTCATTCGGACCGCACATAAAGAGTCAGATAAGAGATAGGCGAAAAGCATAGTGGCATTTGCTGTTTGTGGATAGCTGGAGTAACTCGACGATTGCAGCTGCGTTGGCCCACCGACGCCATCGCGAGCAGCTCACTCCTACAGAGGACCGCGTTTCAGCTGTAGGAGTGAGCTTGCTCGCGATAGCTATATTGAGCACTCAAATCCTAAAGCTTCATATCGCTAGCTCTTTCTCAGCACCTTTGGTTATAACCTAATCATAAAATAATCGCATATTAGACTAAGCCATTATGTTTATATTAAGCCACGCATTAACCTGGCGCTGGTATAGACATGACGCAGACCCGACACCCTGAACGACTCAGAGAATTCATTGGCGCGCTGGCCGAGCTGATCGACAGCAACCCTCGCGAGGGCGATCTGCTGCATCGCGGCGGTAAGCTGCTGGGTCAACTGGTCAGCTACGACGACTGGCTACCTGACGAATACGCCATCCCAAGCCCCGAGCGCTATCAGCAATTCCTGCTGCACGCCGACTCCCGGCAGCGCTTTTCGATTGTCAGTTTCGTCTGGGGTCCAGGCCAAACCACCCCTATCCACGACCACCGCGTGTGGGGCCTGATCGGCATGTTGCGCGGCGCTGAATATTCCCAAGGCTTCGCCCGCAGCCCGGACGGCCGACTGGAACGTGAGGGTCCGGCGATTCGTCTCGAACCCGGCCATGTCGAAGCCCTGTCGCCACGCAGCAATGACGTGCATCAGGTCAGCAATGCTTTCAGCGATCAGGTCTCGATCAGCATCCACGTTTATGGCGCCAACATCGGTGCGGTGCGGCGGGCGGTGTATCAACCCGACGGCACTGAAAAACTATTTATCTCCGGCTATTCCAACGCCTTTCTGCCCAACATCTGGGATCTGTCCAAAGAGAGCCCTGCAAAAGAGAACCACGCACAATGACTCAGTTGACCACCCGCTCCTTCGCCGATATTCGCCAAGCGCTGCTGGCTCATGAAGAACTCGCCCTGGTCGACGTTCGTGAGGAAGCACCGTTCGCTGAAGCCCACCCGTTGTTTGCCGCCAATATCCCGCTGTCCAAGCTTGAGCTGGAAGTGTTGTCGCGCATCCCGCGCCTGGACACTGCCGTGACCGTCTATGACAACGGCGAAGGTCTGGCCCAGCGCGCCCTTGAGCGTTTGCAGGCATTGGGTTACAGCGATGTGAAACTGCTCGAAGGTGGCCTGCAGGGCTGGCGCGAGGCTGGCGGTGAACTGTTCATCGACGTCAACGTGCCCAGCAAAGCCTTCGGCGAGCTGGTTGAACATCATCGCCACACACCTTCGCTGGCGGCTGAAGAAGTCTTGCAATTGCTCGACTCCAAAGCCGACGTGGTGGTGCTCGACGCACGTCGTTACGACGAATACCAGACCATGAGCATCCCCAGCGGCATCAGTGTGCCGGGGGCTGAACTGGTACTGCGTGCCCGCGAACTGGCACCGGACCCGAGCACCCGCATCATCGTTAACTGCGCGGGGCGTACGCGCAGCATCATTGGCACCCAATCACTGGTCAACGCTGGCATTCCCAATCAGGTGAGCGCCTTGCGCAACGGCACGATTGGCTGGCTGCTGGCGGGGCAGACACTGGACCACGGTCAGGCGCGTCGCTTTGCTGCGGTCAGTGAAGAAACCCGCGAAATTGCAGAAGCCGACGCTCGTCGTGTTGCCGACAAGGCAGGCGTGCGCCGTGCAAGCCCCAGTGAACTGAGCAGCTGGCAAGCCGACCCATCGCGCACCACTTACCTGCTGGATGTGCGCACCCCGGAAGAATTTGCAAAAGGCCATTTGCCAAACGCACGCTCAACACCGGGCGGGCAACTGGTACAGGAAACCGATCACTACGCCAGCGTGCGCGGTGCGCGTCTGGCACTGGTGGACGACGACGGCGTGCGCGCCAACATGTCCGCCTCCTGGCTGGCCCAACTGGGCTGGGAAGTTTTTGTGATTGATGGCCTGCAAGCCAGCGACTTCAGCGAACAAGGCGAATGGAGCGCGCCGATTCCTGCGCCCGCACAAGTGGAAGAAATCAGCCCGCACACCCTTGCCGAATGGCAGCAGCATGGCGACGTTGCAGTGCTGGATTTCACTGCCAGCGCCAACTACGTCAAGCAGCATATTCCCGGCGCATGGTGGACGTTGCGCGCTCAGTTGCACGATGCGCTGCAAAAAATCCCTAAAGCCGAGCGCTACGTGTTGACCTGCGGCAGCAGCAGACTGGCGCGCCTTGCAGTGCCCGAAGTTGAAGCCCTGACCGGCAAGCAGGTGTTCCTGCTCAAGGATGGCACCGCCAGCTGGATCAAGGCCGGGCTGCCACTGGAAACCGGCGAAAGCCAACTCGCCTCACCGCGCATCGATCGCTATCGGCGCCCGTATGAAGGCACCGATGCGCCACGTGAAGCCATGCAGGCCTATCTGGACTGGGAGTTCGGTCTGGTGGAGCAGCTCGCCCGTGATGGTACCCATGGGTTCCAGGTCATTTAAAACGATCCAGATACTCTCAAGTACAGGACCGACCCCTCCAGGCGGAGGTCCTTGCCAGCACTCTATTAGCCTGGAGATACACCCATGTTGTCGAACACCTTTAATTTCAAAAAACTGTTGCTGGGCGCGCTGCTGAGCGTAACCCTCGGCCAACAGGCAATAGCGGCCGACCTTGAACCTTTGCTGGTCGCCAATCAGAAATCCACGATCAAGGCACTGCTGCAAGTCTCGGGCGAACTGAAAAACGTGCCCTACGAAATCAAGTTTTCCGAATTCCCTTCTGCCGCGCCACTGGGTGAAGCGTTGAACGCCGGCGCCGTGGATATCGGTGCTTTGGGCGATGCGCCTTACGTGTTTGCTCTGGGTGCTGGCGCGCCGCTCAAAGTCGTCAGTATTACCCACGCCGAAGGCCGCTTCACCACCGCGTTGCTGGTGCCCAAAGACTCTCCGGTCAAAACAGTCGCCGACCTCAAGGGCAAGCGCATCGTCACCGGGCGCGGCTCCATCGGCCACTACCTGGCGATCAGAGCTTTGCGTCAGGCAGGCCTGCAATCCAGCGATGTCACCTTCATCAATCTGCTGCCGGGTGAATCGCGCATTCTCTTGTCCAGCGGCGGCGCAGACGCATGGGCCACATGGGACCCGTACACCACAGTCGCCACCACGCAGAGTCATGACCGGGTGCTGATCAGCGGCAGCGAGCTGTTGAGCAACCACCTGTACCTGGCCGCGACCAGCAAAGCCATCGCCGACAAACGCGTGCAACTCGATGACTTTGTGGCGCGGGTTGAACGCGCCTATCTGTGGAGCAACGCCCACCCTGCTGAATACGCCAAGGCTCAGGCGGCGATCACCGGCCTGCCGATCGAGGTTCATCTGGAAATCGCCAACGCCACCAAAATGAACCGGGTAGAGATCGACGACAACGTGATCAAGGGCCTGCAAGTCACCGCTGATATTTACCAACAGGAAGGCATCCTGACCAAATCGATCGACGTCTCAAAAGGCTTCGACAAAAGCTTCAACGCTTCGCGTGCTCAGGTTGTGCAAACAGCCGCTCATTAACCCTCACACAACCCTATTTTCCGATTCAGGAGCACGCTCATGAGCAAGCCTCGTCAAAAAGAACCACGTCAATTGAAGCTAGGCGCCATGGTCCACGGTGTCGGTCACGGCTGGGGCGAATGGCGTCACCCGAACGCCCAGGCAGATGCCAGTGTTAACTTCGGCTATTACAAGCAGCAGGCGAAACTGGCAGAAGCAGCCAAATTTGATTTCGTGTTCATCGCCGACAGCCTGCACATCCACGAGAAATCCAGCCCGCATTACCTCAACCGTTTCGAGCCGCTGACCATCCTGTCGGCACTGGCAGCGACCACGGAAAACATCGGTTTGGTGGCGACCGTCACGGTGAGCTACACCGAGCCGTTTCAGGTGGCGCGGCAAATCTCTTCGCTGGACCACATCAGCGGAGGCCGGGCTGGATGGAACGTCGTGACGTCGTGGCTCAGCGGCACCGCCGATAACTTCAGTAAGGGTGAGCATCCGCCGCATTCTGTGCGCTACCGCATCGCCAAGGAACACGTCTCTGTGGTCAAAGGCCTGTGGGATTCCTGGGAAGACGACGCCTTTGCCCGCAACAAAAAGACCGGCGAGTTTTTCATCCCCGGCAAGCTGCATGCGCTGAATCACAAAGGCGAGTTCTTCTCGGTCAAAGGGCCGTTGAACATCGCCCGTTCAAAGCAGGGTCACCCACTGATTTTCCAGGCCGGGACTTCCGAGGATGGACGCAACTTCGCCGCAGAATATTCAGACGCCATTTTCGTCCATGCGGAGTCGCTGGAAGAGGCACAGGCTTACTACCGCGATCTGAAAAAGCGCGCGGTTGGGTTTGGTCGCAACGCACTGGATTTGTCGATCCTGCCAGGCATTCGCCCGATTGTCGGCCGCGATGAAGCCGAAGTTGAAAGCCGCTATCAACAGGCCGTTGAGCTGGTCAGCATTGAAGACGCCATTGTTGCGCTGGGTCGTCCCTTCAATGATCACGACTTCAGCCAATACCCGCTGGACGCGCCGTTCCCGGAACTGGGTGACTTGGGTTCCAACAGCCAGAAAGGCGGCTCGGACCGAATCAAACAACTGGCGAAGGATGAAGGTCTGACCCTGCGTGAAGTGGCGCTGTTCTTCTCCCGACCACGCCGCGAATTCGTTGGCACTGCCGAGCAGGTTGCCGACACGATCCAGACCTGGTTCGAACATGAAGCAGCCGATGGCTTCATCATCAACTCGCTGCTGCCGGATGGTTTGCAGTACTTCGCTGAACTGGTGGTCCCGGTCTTGCAAGAGCGTGGTTTGTTCCGCAGCGAATACAGTGGTTCTACATTGCGCGAGCACTTCAATCTGCAAGTGCCGCAAAACCGCTATGCGCAGCAGGAAGAAGCTGCGGAGCTGGCCTGACTCCTGTTGGAGCGAGGCTTGGTCTGGGCCGCATCCGGACGAAGAACGGTACGCGAGATATCTGACGCACCGCGGTGACAGCTTCGCGGGCAAGCCTCGCTCCAACAAGTACATAAAGGAAACCCATCAATGAGCGCACTCCCCCTTCGCCCCGTTGCCGTCAGCGACATCGAGTCCGCCGAGGCCTTCACTGCCCGGCTGGCATCGATCACCGCTGCCTTGGGCGCAACAGCCCAGCGCTATGACGACAGCGGCGAGTTTCCCCACGAGAACTTCCGCTTGCTGCACGAGCACGGCTTGCTTGGGCTGACCGTCCCCTCCGAACTGGGTGGCGGCGGTGCCGACCTGCCACAGGCGCTGCAAACCATCAGCGCCGTCGCTCAGGGCGAACCATCCACGGCGTTGATTCTGGTCATGCAATACATCCAGCATGCCCGCCTGCAGCAGAGCAAAAGCTGGCCGGAACATTTACGCCTGCAAGTGGCGAAGGAAGCGGTCCGTGATGGTGCACTGATCAACTCGTTGCGGGTCGAACCGGACCTGGGCACGCCTGCTCGCGGCGGCCTGCCTGCAACCACCGCACGACGTACCGCCGAAGGCTGGCGCATCAGCGGCAGCAAGATCTACTCTACCGGTAGCCACGGCCTGACCTGGTACAACGTCTGGGCCCGCAGCGACGATGCCGATCCATTGGTGGGCGGCTGGCTCGTGCACAAGAACACACCGGGCATTCGCATCATTGAAGACTGGGATCACTTGGGCATGCGCGCCACATGCAGCCATGAAGTGATCTTCGAAGACGTCTTGGTGCCACTGGAAAACGCCGTCAGCGTCAGCCCCTGGAGCGCACCGCAAGCGGAACTCGACCCGGCAGGTTTCATGTGGATGTCGGTCTTGCTGTCCTCGGTTTACGACGGCGTTGCCCAATCGGCCCGCAACTGGTTCGTGCAATGGCTCGAAGAGCGCAAACCGTCCAACCTCGGTGCTGCGCTATCGACGTTGCCGCGTTTTCAGGAAGTGGTTGGCGAGATCGACACACTGCTGTTCAACAACCACAGCCTGTTGCAATCGGCGGCCACCGGCCTGACCCCACCGGCTCATGCCGCGCAGATCAAATACCTGGTGACGACCAACGCGATTCGCGCGGTGGAACTGGCAATCGAAGCGTCCGGCAACCCCGGCCTGTCACGCAGTAACCCACTGCAACGGCATCTGCGCAACGTGCTCTGTGCACGCATTCACACCCCGCAGAATGACGTGACACTGGTAGGCGTAGGCAAAGCAGCGTTTGCGCAGCGGGAGAAAGCTGCGGGCTGATGAATGACCTGTAAGAGGTCGCCCAGTGTTTCTGACACAGCGCTGTAGCGCAGCAAACTCGATCCCATGTGGGAGCGGTGCTTACCCGCGATAAGGCTGGACGCGATCTAAAGTGAAATCGCGTCCAGCCTTATCGCGGGCAAGCACCGCTCCCACAAAGAATTGCATTTCAATTCAAGCCCTGCTGCCCCCACGAAGTATGACGACTTTAGATACCTCCTCCCGCTAAAAAGAACCACCCCTCCCCCTCCAAAACACCCATACACCCCATAAAAACTGCAAATAGCCATTGACATACCCAACCAGCCGGGAAAATAATCGCCCCATCGTTGTATGACGACATACAGCAAAGCCAGCTAATAATCACAATATTCAAGGCAAGCTCTCTATGAAAATCACCCGTATCAGTGTCGAGGTCTTTTCCCATCCATCGCGCCGCGCCGTCGACAGCGCCGGTCATGCTCACCCCGGCGAAGAAAAACCGGTCAATCTGGCCATGCTGCGCATCGCGTGTGACGACGGCAGCGAAGGCTATTCCTTCGGTGCCCCGGAGCTGATTCGTCCGCACATCATCGAATCCTTCGTAAAGAAAGTGCTGATCGGGCAGAACCCGATGAACCGCGAAAAAATCTGGCAGGAACTCGCTCACTGGCAACGCGGTAGTGCCAGCCAACTGACTGACCGCGCGCTGGCGCTGGTCGAGCAAGCGCTTTGGGATCTGGCCGGGCGAGTGCTGAAACAACCGGTCTACAAACTGCTGGGTGGATATCGCGACAAGGTGCTGGCCTATGGCTCAACCATGTGTGGCGACGACTTGCCTGGTGGCCTGTCTACCCCGGACGAATACGGCCAGTTCGCCGAAAAGCTGGTCGCACGCGGCTACAAAGCCATCAAGTTGCACACCTGGATGCCACCGATTTCCTTCGCGCCAAACCCGCGCATGGACGTAAAGGCCTGCGCCGCGGTCCGAGAAGCGGTCGGCCCGGACATCGCGCTGATGCTCGATGGTTATCACTGGTACAGCCGCGTCGATGCGCTGTACATCGGCCGCGAACTGCAGAAGCTCGACTTCGCCTGGTTCGAAGAACCGATGATCGAAGACTCCGCCGAGTCTTACGCCTGGCTAGCCGCCAACCTGGACATCCCGGTACTGGGCCCGGAAAGCATCGACGGCAAATATCACAGCCGTGCGAGTTGGGTGACGTCCAAATCCTGCGATATTCTGCGCGCCGGGGTTGCCGGTGTCGGCGGTATTGGCCCATGCCTGAAAGTCGCGCACATGGCCGAGGCGTTTGGCATGGATTGCGAGGTTCACGGTAACGGCGCAGCCAACCTGCAAGTGATCGGTGCCATCAGCAACTGCCGTTGGTATGAGCGCGGCCTGCTGCATCCGTTCCTGGATTACGAGCAGGTTCCGGCCTATCTCAATACGCTGGTCGACCCTATGGATGACGAAGGCTACGTGCACCTGTCGGACCGCCCCGGTCTGGGTGAAGACATCAACTTCCACTACATCGAGGCCAACACGCACCAGCGTTACTGACAGGCGGCACCGCACAGAGGCGACATGAGCGCCTCTGGCACAAGAGTCTTAATAAATATAAGAAAGGACTGCCCTATGAAACTCTGGCCTTCGCGCCTGCGCCAGTTACTATGCGTGGCGCTGACCGCGACGCTTCTGCACACCTCGCCCGGCATGGCGCGCGGTGAAACACCGGTTGATCAACTGGTGGTTGGCATGAGCATGATCAACCTGCTGTCCCTTGACCCTGCCGCAGCCACCGGTCTTGAAGTGGCCGAGGTCAATTCCAATGTCTACGACATGCTGCTTGAGCAAGATGCCAGCGCACCTGACACGCTAATCCCGGCCCTCGCGCAACGCTGGGAAGTCAGCGCCGACCGCATGCGTATCACCTTTCACCTGCGCCCCGGCGTGACCTTTCATTCAGGCCAGCCACTGACCGCTCAGGACGTTGCCTGGTCGCTGCAACGGGTGGTGACCCTCAATCGCGCGCTGGCATCGACCTGGAAGGCCTACGGCTACACCGCGCAGAACGTCGCACAGCTGATGCGTGCCGAAGACCCGCTAACGTTCGTCCTCGACCTGCCCCGCCCCACCGACCCGCTGCTGGTGCTCAATACTCTCGCAACCTCGCCAAGCGCTTTCATCATTGATCGTCATACCGCCCTGCAACACGCCCAGGGCGAAGATCAGGGCGCGGCGTGGCTGACTACGCACACCGCAGGCTCCGGCGCTTTCAAACTGGACATCTGGCGCGCCAATGACGTGATCCTGATGACGCGTTTCGACAACTACTGGCGCGGCCCGGCGAAAATGCGCAGGGTGATTATGCGCAACATGACCGAATCCCAGGCCCTGCGGCTGATGGTCGAACGTGGTGATCTCGACGTGGCCAGAGGCATGGCCGCCACCGACATCAAAGCCCTGACCCGCTCCCCTGAAGTCAACGTGCAGACCATCGCTCGCGGCACTATTTACTACGTCGCGCTGAGCATGGAGCAACCGCTGTTTCAGGACGTCCGGGTGCGTAAAGCGATACGCCTGCTGATCGACTATCAGGGCATCAACGACGTGGTCATGCCCCACTACGGCGTCGCCAACCAGCGCCCGCTGCAACTGGGTCTGGCGGCACGCCTGGATGACCCCGGTTATCGCCTCAACGTGCAGGAAGCCAAACGTCTGCTGGCTGAAGCAGGGCATGAAAAAGGCTTCACGATTACCCTGCGCTCACTGACCGACTCGCCTTTTATCAACATCGCTACCAGCCTGCAATCGACCCTGGCTCAAGCCGGCATTCGCGCCACGATCATTACCGGCACCGGCAACCAGATTTACGGAGCCATGCGTGATCGCAAGTTCGACATCCTGGTCGGTCGCGGCGGTGGCGGTGCCGAACGCCATCCTCACTCAAGCCTGCGAGCACTGGTCTACAACCCGGATAACCGCGAAGCGGCAAAGCTGAGCAACTTTCAGGGCTGGCGCACTTCGTTCTACAGCGCCGAACTCAATCAACTGATCGAGCAGGCCGAACAGGAGCGTGATGCGCAACGCCAACTGGCGCTCTATCAACGCATTCAGACCCTGTATGACCAGCAAGTCGGCGCGATCATGCCGGTTTCGCAGATGACCGACGAGGTTGTCGTGCACGCCGATGTGCGTGATTACATCGGTCACAGTGCCGCCACGACACGCCTGCACGACGTCTACAAACAACGTTGATCCGGACTCTCAGTCGCTTTCGCAAGGCAGGAATTCTTATGACGAGTGCATCTGTTTCATTGTGGGGTAGCCGCATGGCGGGCACGACCCGGCGCAGCGGTTCGGTGCTGGCGACGCTGTTCGGCCTGCTGCTGCTCACGTTCTTCATCGGTCGGGTCATGCCGCTGGACCCGGTGCTGGCCATCGTCGGCCCGGACGCTGACGCCTCGACCTACGCTCAGGCTTACAAAGAGCTGGGTCTCGACAAGCCGCTTTGGGTGCAATTTGGTGGCTACCTCAACGACTTGCTGCACGGCAACTTTGGCAACGCGCTGCTAACCGGCCACCTGGTCATCGAAGACATTGCCCGGGTGTTTCCCGCCACGCTGGAGCTGGCCACGCTGGCCATCGTTTTCGGTGTTCTGGCCGGGCTGCCACTGGGTGTTTATGCCGCAACTCATCAGGGTCGGGCCGGTGACCACATCGCCCGGTTGTTCACCCTGTTCGGTTACTCAACGCCGATCTTCTGGCTGGGCATGATGGCCTTCCTGGTGTTCTACGCCTGGCTGGGTTGGGCTGGTGGCGTGGGACGGATTGGTCTGGCTTACGACGGTTTGATCCCGACGCGCACCGGGCTGCTGCTGATTGACACGGCACTGTCCGGCGACTGGGAGGCATTTCGCAGCGCCCTGCGGCATATCCTGTTGCCTGCGGTCATTCTCAGCTTCAACTCGGTGGCGTACATCAGCCGCATGACCCGCAGCTTCATGCTTGAGCAACTGTCTCAGGAGTACATCATTACGGCGCGGGTCAAGGGCCTGTCCCAGCGGCGGATTGTCTGGGGCCACGCGTTCCGCAATATCCGTGTGCAACTGCTGACCATCGTCGCCCTCGCCTACGGCGGATTGCTCGAAGGCGCGGTACTGATTGAGACGGTATTTGCCTGGCCCGGCTTCGGCCAGTACCTGACCAGCAGCCTGCTGCTGGGTGACATGAATGCGGTGATGGCGTGCGTGCTGTTGATCGGGCTGATCTTTGTCGCCCTGAACCAGATCAGCGACGCCCTTTATAAAGTCTTCGACCCGAGAACCCGCTGATGACGACTTCTCAAGTGACCCCTATGGCTGCTGCGGTACCCGCTTCGAATCTGTCGGCGCTGACCGGCAGCGCGGCGCGCATGATGCGTTTTCTGCTGCGCAACCCGATGACGCTGGCCGGATTGCTGGTGATTTCAGTGCTGATGATCGTCGCGCTGTTCGCACCCTGGATCGCCAGCCATGACCCGCTTCAACAAGATCTGACACGAGCCTTGCAGTCTCCCGGTGCAGCGCATTGGTTCGGCACAGATGAATACGGCCGCGATGTGTTCAGTCGACTGGTGTATGGCTCGCGCATCACCCTGTACATCGTGCTGTTGGTAACGGTAATCGTGGGTCCTATCGGCCTGCTGATCGGCACGGTGTCCGGCTACTTCGGTGGCTGGGTCGACAGCCTGTTCATGCGTATCACCGACATCTTCATCTCGTTCCCGAGCCTGGTGCTGGCGTTGGCCTTTATTGCTGCGCTCGGTCCCGGCCTGGAGCATGCGGTGATCGCGATTGCGCTCACCGCCTGGCCTCCAATTGCCCGCCTGGCACGAGCTGAAACCCTGTCGCTGCGTAACGCCGACTTCGTGGTGGCGGTGAAACTGCAAGGTGGCTCGCCGCTGCGCATTATCGGTCGCCACATCATCCCGATGTGCCTGTCGTCGGTGATCATCCGCCTGACCATGAACATGGCCAGCATCATTCTGACCGCTGCGGCGCTGGGTTTTCTCGGTCTGGGCGCCCAGGCACCGCTGCCTGAATGGGGCGCAATGATCTCCAGCGGTCGACGTTACATGCTGGAAAGCTGGTGGCTGGTCGCAGCACCCGGCGCGACGATCATGCTGGTCAGCCTGGCGTTCAACCTGCTCGGTGACGGCCTGCGCGATGTGCTTGATCCGCGTAATGAATAAATCTCGGTACCGTGCCACCTGTAGGAGCGCGCTTGCCCGCGATGCGATTTTGGAACCAACACATTTGTTGCCTGTGCAGACGCCATCGCGGGCAAGCCCGCTCCTACAGGGGACATGCATTCCACTCAAAGGATTGCGAATTTAATAAGAGGTAACAGCCATGTCTCAGTTATCCGCATCACAGAGCAAGCTCGCCGTCGACGATTTACGCGTCGAGTTCAGCAGCGCAGGCAAGACCACTCTGGCCGTTCAAGGCGTGTCGTTCAATCTGGGCCGGGAAAAGCTGGCGATTGTCGGCGAGTCTGGCTCAGGCAAATCCACCGTCGGGCGCGCCTTATTGCGCCTGCATCCGGCCACCGCACGGATCACCGCCAAGACTCTGCGTTTTGACGACATCGACCTGCTCAGCGCCAGCGAGAAACAAATGCAGGGCGTTCGTGGCCGTCGCATGTCGATGATCATGCAAGACCCGAAGTACTCGCTGAACCCGGTGGTGAAGGTCGGCGAACAGATCGCCGAGGCTTATCTGGCCCATCACAACGTGTCGCATCAGGAAGCCAAAGAGCGTGCGCTGGACATGCTCGCCAAGGTGCATATCCGCGACCCGCAGCGCGTCTATCAGCTTTACCCGCATGAAGTCTCAGGCGGCATGGGCCAACGGATCATGATCGCGATGATGGTCATTACGGATCCGCAGGTGATCATCGCCGACGAGCCTACTTCCGCGCTGGACGTCTCCGTACGCCGCCAGGTGCTGAACATTCTCGAAGAACTGGTGAGTGAACGGGATCTGGGCCTGCTGTTCATCAGCCACGACCTGAACTTGGTTCAACACTTCTGCGACCGGGTGCTGGTGATGTACGCCGGGCGGGTCATGGAGTCGCTGGAGGCTGCCGACCTTGCCAGGGCGGAGCATCCCTATACGCGCGGGCTGCTTGCCGCGTTGCCGAGCCTGGACCATCCGCGCAGCAGCCTGCCGGTGCTCCAGCGCGATCCCCTTTGGCTGACTCATTGAGGTACCTCCCATGGCAATGATCGAAGTCCAGTCACTCAACCTCAGTTTCGGCACTGGCCCGGCGCTCAATCAGGTGCTGCATGACGTCAACCTGCGCGTCGAAGAAGGTCAGGCGTTTGGTCTGGTGGGCGAGTCGGGCTCAGGTAAAACTACCGTGCTGCGCTGCCTTGCCGGGCAATATCAGCACTGGACCGGCGCCCTGCAGGTCAACGGCCAACAGGTGCAACGCAGGCTCGATGCGCAGCACTATCGCACCGTACAGATGGTCTTTCAGGACCCCTACGCCTCGCTGCATCCGCGCCACACCATCGACTCGGCACTCAAGGAGCCGCTGGCGATACACCGCATCGGCGACCGCGATGATCGGGTCAGCGCGATTCTGCGCAAGGTCGGCCTCAACGACAGCTTTCGTTTTCGTTACCCGCATCAATTGTCCGGCGGGCAACGGCAACGGGTGGCGATTGCCCGTGCGTTGATTCTTGAACCCCGGGTTCTGCTGCTGGATGAGCCAACCTCTGCGCTGGATGTTTCGGTGCAGGCGGAAATCCTCAACCTGCTCGCTGACCTGCGCCGCGAGCAGGGCCTGACGTACCTGATGGTGACCCATGATCTGGCGGTCGTTGCTCATCTGTGCGAGCAGGTGGCGGTGATGCAGGGAGGCCAAATCGTGGAAGTCCTCGACACGGGCGAACTGGCCCGGCATGAGGCGCAACACGCATACACCCGCCTGCTTGTTCAGGCGAGTCGTGACATGAACACCCATAACACCGAACAACCGGTCGCCTGCCTGGCGCTGTAAGACCACTGGAGTTTTAACCCGTCGCGTACTTCGGCAGTTTCTGCCGAGGAACCCGGCTGCCTGAAATCTGCTGTGAATAAAACCTTCTCTTTCATTTAACAAGAATAAAAAATATGAAAACCACCAAAACAATGATGACGTTTGCTGCGCTGCTGACCTCCACTATCGCCATGGCCGACAGTGGCTATGTCAACTATCGACATCAATACGCAGAAAGTACGCGGATGCACTCCGACCGGGTCAAGTTCGGTACACGGCTTGATAATGGCCTGGGGTTTGAAGGTGAACTTAAATATAAAACTGCTGGCGATCGCCAGGACGTGGCCTTTGACAACACCGTGGGCAACGGTCACGAACTGGGCATGACCTATCAGTACAAACTCAATGCAGACTGGATGCTGACACCTTCTATTGCCCTGGAAAGCATCGAGAAATCCACTGCCTACAAAGTCGGTCTGAAAGCCACCTACCGCATCAGCGACACCCTGAATGCCTCGGCGCGTTACCGGTATGACTCCATCAAGCTGGACCGGGACAAGGTCAATGAAGCCATGCCCGACAACGCGATGGACAACCAGAGCATCAACCGTTACGACGTCTGGCTTAACTACGCACCGCAAAGCAGTAAATGGGCTTATGAATATCAATTCACCTACTTTGATGCCGACTATATTCGCTACGACAACGGCAAGACTGACTATGAACAGAACGCCGTATTCAAATACAAGATCGATAAACGCTGGGTGCCGTTCTTCGAAGTCGGCGATATAAAAGTCGACAGCGAAGATGACAAGCGCCAGTTACGTCTGCGCGTCGGCGTGCAATACAACTTCTTGTAATTGCCCGGTTCTCGCTAAACGCTAGTTGCTGTACAACTCCTGGCTTGCCTGGGTTTGATGCAAACGGATGCGGCTGCTGTTCAGGTGCAAGTACATGGCCGAACGCGCCGCATCCACATTCCCGGCGGCAATTGCCAGATAAATCTGTCGGTGCTCGGCATTGATCCCGGCCAGATACGCCGTGCGGTCACTCTGCCCGGTGTAAGCCGAGTTCATCCGGGTACGCGGAATCAGCTTGGTACCCAAGTGCTTCATGATATCGATCAGGTAGGTATTGCCCGAAGCTTTGGCGATTTTCAGGTGAAACTGGAAATCGGCATTGATCGTGGTCCCGGACTTCTGCGGGCCTTCCAGCAGAGCATCCAGCGCCTGCTTGATCTCCAGCAATGCTTCAGGCGTACGCCGTTGTGCAGCCATGCCCGCTGCTTCGACTTCCAGGCTCAAACGAAACTCCAGTAGATTAAGCACGTCCGGCAAGGTCGCGATGGTTGCCGGCCCAATCACGAAACCGGCAGGCGCAGGCATGTCCAGAACAAAGGTGCCGACCCCATGGCGGGTTTCCACCAGCCCGGCTGCCTGCATACGCGATAGCGCATCACGGACCACCGTACGGCTTACGCCTTCGGTTTCCATGATGTGCAACTCGGGGGGCAGTTTCTCACCGCGCTTGAGCACGCCATCGCGCATGCGCTGAGCAAAGCGGTCAACCAGGGTCTCGGCTAAACGTCTGTGTTTTTTCTGGGACGAAAGGTCTGGGTCCGACATGGGCTGACTCGTTTTCGAAGAACCAGCATTATAGTGCCAGCTGGCGCCAGCGTGGCAGCTGGCTGAGGTTATACTCTGCGGCCCAATGGAAACCTTGAATGAGTGACATGGAAATCCCTCCTGCAACCCCGGATCGGCGTACCAGCCTGGCCCAGCAATTGGTCAATGACTTCTCGCGCAGAATCCGTGAGGGCGAGATCAAGGCCGGGGAAAAGCTGCCGACCGAGCAGGTGATCATTCAGGAGAAAGGCGTCAGCCGCACGGTGGTGCGTGAGGCCATGTCCAGGCTGCAAGCCGAAGGGCTGGTGGAGACCCGGCACGGCATTGGCACCTTTGTAGTGGATGCCAGCCGCCCCAATGATTTCCAGGTCGACGAGCGCATCAGCGGCACGTTGCGCGACGCCATTGCGATCATTGAACTGCGTCAGAGCCTTGAAGTGGAATCCGCCGCGCTGGCCGCCGAGCGACGCACGCCAGAGCAACTGCAGGCAATCCGTCAGGCACTCGACACCCTCAATGCCTGCCCGCCAGGCAGCGACACCGCGTTTGCCGATTTCGAGTTTCATCACCAGATATCGCTGTGTACCGCCAACAGCTTCTTCACCGACGTGATGGAGCAACTGGGCAGCAGCATCATCCCCCGCTCGCGGATGCAGCTCAGCAACGCCCACTCACCGGATTATGTGGAAGTTCTGCGCCGCGAACACGAGCAGATATTTGCCGCCATCGCCTATCAGGACCGCGATGCGGCGCGGGCTGCCATGCGCTTGCATCTGAGCAATAGCCTGGAACGTCTGCGGCAAAGTCGGTATCAGAATTAATACTTGATTGAATTGGAATGCAGGCCCCATGTGGGAGCGGTGCTTGCCCGCGATAAGGCTGGGCGCGGTTCACTTCAGATCACATCCAGCCTTATCGCGGGCAAGCACCGCTCCCACAGGGTCTGTATTCCTGGCATCCTTACCGCATCATCACCGGCGGTTCAAACGCTGTGACGCCCGGCAACACCCCTTCCCACTTCACAATTTCAACCGTCGCCGTTTGCGCCGAACAGCCCTGGGACAAGCTTGATGAGCCGACATCCTCAGTAACCACGTTTGGATTGCCATGTTTTTCCAGGCTGCCCGGTTCGCCATGCACCAGCGGGTCGAACCACGCACCCGTGGCAATCTGGACCACGCCAGGACGAATATTGTCCGAGACAATCACTCCCGCCAGAAAAGCCCCACGATCATTGAAAACCTTGACCACATCGCCGTCGCTAATGCCCCGTGCCCGTGCATCTTCGGTATTGAGGGTCAGCGGTTCGCGTTGCTGGATCTTCGACGCACGACTGTAGCTACCGTGATCGTATTGGCTATGCAGGCGGGTTTTCGGCTGGTTCGACAGCAGATGCAGCGGGTAGTCTGCGCCCGGTTTGTCCAGCCAGACCGGGTGCCCGGGGCAGTCGGCATAACCGAACCCGGCGATACGCTCGGAGAAAATTTCTATGCGACCCGACGGGGTTGGCAACGGATGAGCGTCCGGGTCCTTGCGGAAAGCTTGCAGCAACACCGTATCCAGCTGCGGATACTCGACTTCGAATAAACCGTCGCGCCAGAACTGATCGTAGTCGGGCAATTGAATGCCGAACTCCCCCGCCCTGCCCCGTGACTCTTCATAAATGTGCCGCAACCAGCCCGTCGCATCGCGGCCTTCAGTGAAGCCTTCGGCAAAGCCCAACCGTCCCGAAAGCTCGGCCAGAATCGCGTAATCGTCGCGGGATTCGCCCACTGGCTCAATCGCCTGTTGCATGGCGATCATGAAGCGATCCGAGGCCGAACTGCCGATATCGTTACGCTCCAGCGCCGTCGTGGCGGGCAGCACAATGTCGGCGTATTTAGCCTGCGCGGTCCAGAACTGCTCATGGACGATGATGGTTTCAGGACGCTGCCAGGCGTGCAGCAGACGATTGAGGTCCTGATGGTGGTGAAAGATATTGCCGCCCGCCCAGTACACCAGACGGATGTCCGGGTAATGCCGTTGCTGGCCGTTGTAATCGAAAGCAGCACCGGGGTTAAGCAGCATATCCACGATCCGCGCCACCGGAATAAAGTCTTTGACAGGATTCTGCCCCTGAGAAAAACGCGGCCCGGAAAACGCCTTGCGGCCACTGCCGGTGTTGTTCATGCAGCCATAGCCAAGCCCGAAACCACCGCCGGGTAATCCGATTTGGCCTAATAGCGCGGCCAACGTCACGGTCATCCAGAACGGTTGCTCGCCATGCACCGAACGCTGCAAGGAATAGGCGACATTAATCATGGTGCGCTTGCTGGCCATGCGTCGAGCCAGATCGGCAATCTGCGCAGCCGGAATATCGGTCAGGGTCTGCGCCCATTCAGGGTCTTTGGGCTGACCATCTGTGCGGCCCAGCAGGTAATCCCGGAAGCGCTCATAGCCCACCGTGTAACGCTGCACAAAATCTTCGTTGTGCAGGCCTTCGCTGACCAACACGTAAGCCAAAGCCATCATTAAAGCGGTGTCGCTGCCGGGTCGCACCGGCAACCATTCGTTGCGCGCCGGGCCCACAAGATCATCCCGCAGCGGGCTGAAGTTGACGAATTCCACGCCAGCCGCCGACATGTCTTGCAGGGCTTTGGTCAGCAGGTGATCGCTGGCACCACCGGGGCTGGTCTGGGCATTTTTGGCAGGCAAGCCGCCGAACGCGACGAACAGTTCACAATGTTGCGCCAGGTTTTTCCATGAGGTGTGCGCCGCCAACAGCCAGTCCATATTGCCGACGATGTGCGGCATCAATACACGTCCAGCACCAAGGCTGTAGCTGTCGACGCTGGCCACATACCCGCCAAAGCCATTGAGGAAGCGGTGCAGCTGGCTTTGTGCATGGTGGAAGCGGCCGGCACTGCCCCAGCCGTAACTACCGCCGAAAATCGCTTGGTTGCCGTGTTCGGATTTGACCCGTTTCAGTTCTTTGGCAACCAGCGCCAGCGCTACGTCCCAGGAGACTTCGACGAAGGGTTCCTGCCCGCGCAAATCGGGGCTGCCACCCTGCCCCTGGAGAAAACTGCGCCGCACCGCAGGCCGTCGGATACGCGTAGGCGATGTCAGCGCTGCTGCAACCGAATCACCGATAGGCGATGGATCGCTGTCCCACTCCACCGGCACCAACGCGCGCAGTTCGCCGTCGACAACCTGCGGACGATAAGCCCCCCAATGCAGTGAAGTGAAACTCATGAAGCAGTACCCCTGTGGCGAAACCCGCGCTGAAACGGGCTAAACCATAACACCCAGCTCTTTATTCACTAAATTCATTTTTAGAATGGGTTTATATGCAAATAAAACGAACCTGGTTTTTTGTTGGAGCGAGGCTTGCCCGCGAAGGACGTTAACGCGGTGGCATCTGATACACCGAGGCAACTGGTTCGCGGGCAAGCCTCGCTCCAACAGACCCGCATTAAATTCAGGGGATCACGCCCTGCATCACCCCGCCTGAATCTTGAACCGCGCTACGGTCTGATGCAGCGTGCCGGCCATTTGCGCCAGTTCGTGCCCTGCCGTATTGGTGTGTTGCGCCCCCTGCAAGACTTGATCGGACAGGCTGCGAATGCCCACCAGATTACGATCCACCTCTCGCGCCACCAATGCCTGCTCTTCGGTAGCACTGGCAATCATCATGTTGCGCTCATTGATCTGCGAGATGGATCGAGTGATTTCCTCAAGGGCATCGCCCGAACGCCTGGCAATCAACAGCGTGGCCTGCACCAGCTCGCTGCTGCTTTGCATGGCCGATACGGCCTGACCGGTATCGAGACGGATGTTGCCAATCATCTGTTCGATTTCCTGCGTCGAAACCTGAGTACGATGGGCCAGCGCCCGCACTTCATCGGCCACCACTGCAAAGCCACGGCCGGCATCACCGGCACGTGCAGCCTCAATCGCCGCGTTGAGCGCCAACAGATTGGTCTGCTCGGCAATGCTGCGGATCACATCCAGCACGCTGCTGATGTCCTGCACCCGCCCGGCCAGTTGCTGAATACGCCCGGAGGTGTCGGTGACACCGTCCGCCAGCGTACTGATCGATGCAACGGTTTCCTGAACCTGTTGCCGGCCACGCTGGGCCGTTTGTTCCGACTCGCGGGACGCTTCACTGGTACTGACCGCGTTGCGCGCCACTTCATCAACGGCCGCTGTCATCTGATTGACCGCCGCCGCTGCCTGCTCGATTTCCAGCCCCTGGGCCTGCAGGCTGCCACTGGTCTGGTTACTGACCGCACTCAGTTGTTCGGAGGAACTGGCCACGCGATCTACTGAGCTGGCAATGCCGCGGACCATTTCATTGAGGTTCTGCTGCATGTCACGCATGTTCATCATCAGGCTGCCGCTGTCACCAGCGAGCAGCGGCACCGCAATAGTCAGGTCACCCTGGGCAATCCGGCTCAGGATCCGCGCGGCCTCATCTGGCTCACCGCCCAACGGACGAATGACGCTACGCGTCACGATCACCGCAGCAGCCACCACCAGCGTGATACACGCCAACAACAGGGCCAGCAAATTACGTTGCGCGTCGCTGTACAGGCGTTGCGCGACTTGCTCGCGCTCTGCGAAAACCCGCCCCTGCAACGCCATCAATTCATCCAGGCTTTTATAGACTTCCTGCTCGGCAGGGATAACTTTTTGCTGTAATTGAGTCATGGCGGCATCGGCTGCGCCCTGTTTGATCAGGGTTTGCACTTGAACAAAAGCGGCCACGTACGCCTCGCGATTTTTCTTCAGGGCCTGATAACCGCTTTTGCCTTCAGGTGTGTAGAGCAAAGGCTCAAGGGTCTCGAACGCCTGACTGATGCGCTTTTTAGTGGCATCGATGGCGTCGTGCGTTTGCTGGTTGTCTTTATTAAGCAGCAGGTCACGGGTGTTCTTGCCGTTATCACGCACCCCGGTGGCAATGACCATCATGGGTGCGATTTTCGGCCAGTCTTCCTTGACGATAACCACCGCCTGATCCTTGAGTGTCGCCATGTCCTGCAAGGCATAGAGAACCATGCCAGCCAGGGCCAAAGGAGCAATTGCGAAGCCGATGACAATCCGTTTAGCGGTACTCAGTTTGGCCATTTTACTGCTCCATGTTCAGACAACTGCCCGACGGCCAAACCGTCGGGCAGACCACTCACTCCACTGCGAGCTGTACGTCCTGGCCGTCAAAACGCACGGGCCAGACCCGCAAGCGCTGCTCCGGATATTCCAGACAGCTGCCATCCTTTAAACGAAAGTGCTGCTTGTACAGCGGCGAGGCAATCACCAGATCGCCCTTGATACTGCCGATCAAACCACGCCCAATAACGTTGACCCCGGATTGCGGATCGCGATTGTCGACGGCGTAAAGCTGACCGTCCTCGGCGTCCGGCAGGTAGAACAGCGCGACCTGCGCGCCGTCCAGCCAGACCACCACGCCTGAGTTGGTCACCAGATCTTCTCGGCTGCAAACCGTATGCCACGCGGCATTCAGGTCGTGTGCAAAGGTAGATTCGCTACGCTGGATAGTTGCCAGGCTCATCAGAGTGCCTCCTCGACGACGGGAATAAGGTTCAGTTCTGCCGCAGTGGCTGGCCGACGCTGGCCGCGCTCCTCGACAAAATGAATGTCCGGATCAGCACGCTTGTCGTTGACGAAGGTGCGGAAGCGCTTGAGCTTTTCCGGACTCTTGAGGGTGTTGGCCCATTCACATTCGTAGCGGTCGACCACCAGCTGCATCTGCGCTTCCAGCTCTGCGCCCAACCCCAGGCTGTCGTTGATGATCACGTCCTTGAGGTAATCCAGGCCGCCCTCCAGGCTTTCACGCCACACCGAGGTACGTTGCAACTTGTCCGCAGTGCGGATGTAGAACATCAGGAAACGGTCGATGTAGCGGATCAGCGTATCGTCATCCAGGTCGGTGGCGAACAGCTCGGCATGGCGCGGACGCATGCCGCCGTTCCCGGATATGTAGAGGTTCCAGCCCTTTTCGGTGGCAATCACGCCGACGTCTTTGCTCTGCGCTTCCGCACACTCACGGGTGCAGCCGGAGACCGCGAACTTGAGCTTGTGCGGCGAGCGCAAACCTTTGTAGCGATCCTCGATGGTCAGGGCCATTTGCACGCTGTCCTGCACGCCGTAACGGCACCAGGTACTGCCGACGCAGGACTTCACCGTACGCGTCGATTTGCCATAGGCATGGCCGGTCTCGAAGCCGGCTTCGATCAGCTCCGACCAGATGTCCGGCAACTCATGCAGTTGCGCGCCGAACAGGTCGATACGCTGACCGCCAGTGATCTTGGTGTACAGGTCGTATTTCTTGGCCACGACGCCAATGGCGATGAGTTTGTCTGCGGTGATTTCGCCGCCCGCAATACGCGGTACGACCGAGTAAGTGCCGTTCTTCTGCATGTTGGCCATGAAGGTGTCGTTGGTGTCCTGCAAAGGCACCAGCGAGGCGTCCATGATCGGCTGGTTCCAGCACGACGCCAGAATCGAACCCACGGCCGGTTTGCAGATATCGCAACCGGTATGTCCACGACCATGCTTGGCAAGCAGTTCTTCAAACGTCTGCACACCCTCGACGCGAACCAGCGCGTACAACTCCTGACGGGTGTAGGCAAAGTGTTCGCACAGGCTTTTATCGACGCTGACGCCGCGGGCAATCAGTTCGTGTTCAAACACCGTTTTCAACAAAGCGGCGCAACCGCCGCAACCGGTGCAGGCCTTGGTCGAAGACTTGAGCACACCCAGATCGGTACAACCGCCATCAATGGCCGAGCAGATCGCGCCTTTGGTGACGTTGTGGCACGAACAAATGGTCGCGGTTTCCGGCAAGGACGCCGGACCCAGAGTGGGTGCGCCAGAAGAACTCGGCAGGATCAGACTGGCCGGTTCGGCCGGCAGCGTGATTGCGTTCTGCATGTATTGCAGCAGGGTGTCGTAGTAACTGTTGTCGCCCACCAGCACCGCGCCGATCACATGCTTGCCCGACGCATCGACCACCAGACGGCGATAGCTTGCGGTGGTCTGATCGATGAATTGATAGCTGCGCGAGCCTGGCGTGTGGCCGTGGGCATCACCAATGGAGCCTACGTCGACCCCCAGCAGTTTCAGTTTGGTGGACATATCTGCGCCCATGAACGGATCAGCTTCGCCACCGCACAAGGTCGTCGCTACGGCGCGTGCCATCTGATAACCCGGCGCAACCAGGCCAAAGATGCTGCCGTTCCATGCTGCGCACTCACCAATAGCGTAGATATCCGGATCGCTGCTCAGGCACTGGCCATCAATGCTGACGCCGCCACGCGGACCGATGTCCAGACCGCACTGGCGGGCCAGCGCATCCTGCGCACGAATACCTGCGGAGAACACGATGAGGTCGGTTTCGAGGAATTCGTCATTGCCGAAGTTCATCCGGTAGCGATATTCCTCCCCCGCCGTGATCGACTGCGTACCACGGGCCAGATGCACGCCAACCCCGAGTTGCTCGATACGATCCTTGAGGGCAATACCACCCTGCTCGTCCAGCTGCACCGGCATCAAGCGCGGCGCGAACTCCACGACGTGTGCTTCCAGGCCAAGGCTTTTCAAGGCATTCGCCGCTTCCAGCCCCAGTAACCCACCACCGACCACTACACCGCGAATGGCATTAGTGGCCGCAGTGCGGATCGCGTCCAGGTCTTCCAGGGTGCGATAAACCAGACGCGAGTCACCGTGAGCACCTTCAATCGGCGGTACAAACGGGTAAGAACCGGTGGCCAGCACCAGCTTGTCGTAATGCACGCTGCCAGTGGCAGTGATGATCGTGTGACCCTCGCGGTCAATTTCCAGCACTTGAGTGCCCAAGTGCAGCGTGACGCCGGGCGTCTGGTATAGCGCGGCATCGGAAAGCGCCAACGACTCCGCGTCACGGCCGGTGAAATACTCGGACAAGTGCACGCGGTCATATGCGCGCATCTGCTCTTCGCCGAAGACATGAAGTTGGTAGTGCTGCAACGCGCCACCAGCGATCAATTGCTCGACACAGTGGTGGCCGACCATGCCATTGCCGATCACGATCAGGGTTTGCAGCGAGTTCGAAGAATCAATATTGGTGTTCATGGATAGCATCCGACCAAAGCCAATCACGGAATAAAAAGCAAAAAAAAGCGCCTGAAACCTTGCGGTTTCAGGCGCCTTTGCCTGTTCGTTTGGTGGTTAACCCGGCCTCTATGCCTGATCCACCCATAGTGCCCTGGCCTTGTTGGCTGATCGATCTTCGTTGACCGACGGGGCTGTCCACTCGACTACGTTCGCGGTGGACCTGACTGGAGATAATGCAGCGTTTGTGCCAGCCAGCGCCTAAACCGAAAAACCTTTGTAAAGCCCGACTCCAGATACGGATATACCGGCTGCTCAATGCGATGCGATTCGTCACCCGGCGCATCCCCATGGTGCAAACAAGGCATTTGCGGCTTTATATAAGTGCAGAAATTTCTCTACAGCGACGTTCAGACATGGATCCAGATCAATAAAAAAGCCGGGCAAGTCGACTACCCTCGCGATTTCGCGACCGACGCCCACTCATGCCAAACCTTGCTGCTTCGACCTCCTTAGCTCCCAGCCCCGCCCCCGAACTGCTGGCCCCGGCCGGCACCTTGAAAAACATGCGCTACGCCTTCGCCTACGGTGCCGATGCGGTTTACGCCGGTCAGCCGCGCTACAGCCTGCGAGTGCGCAATAACGAATTCGATCACGCCACGTTGGCGATCGGCATCCATGAGGCGCATACGCAGGGCAAACGCTTTTATGTCGTGGTGAACATCGCGCCACACAACGCCAAGCTGAAGACCTTCCTTAAAGACCTGGAGCCGGTGATCGCCATGGGACCCGACGCGTTGATCATGTCCGACCCCGGCTTGATCATGCTGGTCCGCCGTCATTTCCCACAGATGCCGATTCACTTGTCGGTACAGGCCAATACCGTGAACTGGGCCAGCGTCGAATTCTGGCAACTTCAGGGCGTGAGCCGAATCATCCTGTCCCGTGAACTGTCGCTGGAAGAGATCGACGAAATCCGCGAGCAAGTGCCGAGCATGGAGCTGGAGGTTTTTGTCCACGGCGCACTGTGCATGGCCTACTCCGGCCGCTGCCTGTTGTCGGGCTACATCAACAAACGCGACGCCAATCAGGGCAGTTGCACCAATGCCTGCCGCTGGAAATATTCAGCTCAGCCAGCGACGGAAAATCAGCTCGGCGAGATCGTACAGACCTTTCAGCCCGAACCGACGCTGGGCGAAGGCATGCCGACTGATCAAGTGTTTGTGCTGCAGGAAGCCAACCGCCCGGGCGAATTGATGCCCGCCTTCGAAGACGAGCACGGCACCTACATCATGAACTCCAAGGACCTGCGCGCCGTACAGCATGTCGAGCGTTTGACGCAGATGGGCGTGCACTCACTGAAAATCGAAGGCCGAACCAAATCCCACTTCTATTGCGCACGCACCACGCAGGTTTACCGCCGCGCCATCGACGACGCGGTAGCCGGTCGTGAATTCGACCGCAGCCTGATGGGCGATCTGGAATCCCTGGCCCAGCGCGGCTACACCGAAGGCTTCCTGCGCAGGCATGTGCATGATGAATATCAGAACTACCAGAACGGTAACTCGGTTTCGGAGAAGCAGCAGTTCGTCGGCGAAATGACCGGCGAACGACGTAACGGGCTGGCCGAAGTCCGGGTCAAAAACCGCTTCAATCTGGACGACAACCTTGAACTGATGACGCCCGGTGGCAACATCCACTTCGATCTGGAGTACTTGCAGAACGTCGCAGGCGAAGCGATCGGTGTTGCACCGGGGGATGGCCATACGGTTTACATACCGATGCCTGAGGGGGTGGATTTGAGGTTTGGGTTGTTGATGCGGGATGTGCGGGAGGGGTGAGACGTATTGGTGATGCCCTCTGCGCCTTAAAAAGAACCCTATGAAGCTCACAACAGCAAATAGGTGACCTTCGGCAGCTACAGGGATCACCGACATCTGTGGGAGCCGGGCCTGGTCTGGGCGGCATTCCGACGATTCAGGCGCTGCGGTTATTCAGGCAGACCGCGTTATCGTTCATCGCGAGCAAGCTCGGCTCCTACAGGGATCACCGACATCTGTGGGAGCCGGGCCTGGTCTGGGCGGCATTCCGACGATTCAGGCGCTGAGGTTATTCAGACAGACCGCGTTATCGTTGATCGCGAGCAAGCTCGGCTCCTACAGGGATCACCGACATCTGTGGAAGCCGGGCCTGGTCTGGGCGGCATTCCGACGATTCAGGCGCTGCGGTTATTCAGGCAGACCGCGTTATCGTTGATCGCGAGCAAGCGCGCTACAGAAATGCACTTCCAATAAGCCGAAAACCAAAGATCAAAAAACGCACAAACAAAAACGCCGCTCTATTGAGCGGCGTTTTCGTTAAATATGGAGCGGGAAACGAGACTCGAACTCGCGACCCCGACCTTGGCAAGGTCGTGCTCTACCAACTGAGCTATTCCCGCAATGGCGTCCCCTAGGGGACTCGAACCCCTGTTACCGCCGTGAAAGGGCGGTGTCCTAGGCCACTAGACGAAGGGGACACGCTAACTGAAACACATGGTGTGTATTTCAGTGCCCAAATCCAAGTCCGAAGACCGGGTTCTGGTTTCACTCAGCCTCGCCCTAAAGCAAGACTGCATAAACTGGAGCGGGAAACGAGACTCGAACTCGCGACCCCGACCTTGGCAAGGTCGTGCTCTACCAACTGAGCTATTCCCGCAATATGGCGTCCCCTAGGGGACTCGAACCCCTGTTACCGCCGTGAAAGGGCGGTGTCCTAGGCCACTAGACGAAGGGGACACACGTACAACTTCACTGCTTAACTTGCGCTTGGCTAGGTGCTTTACGCTGTAAGTGGCGCGCATTCTATGGATGGATTGAGGGGTCGTCAACCCCAATGTGAAAATTTATCTAAATCAATGACTTCGCCTTCTTTAACCGACCGCTTGGCGCCGTATGCTTCAGCTATTTATGGATTGGCCGACAAACTACAAGCAGTGCATCTATGCGCAATAGTGCTTAGCCACTACACTCACTTCAATTTTTCGACTACAGCTATATAGAGGTTCGCGCGGTGACTCCACTGATGATTACCCTGATGGTAGTAGCCGGCATTGCGCTCCTGATCGCGATCGGCTATCTCAACCATGTGGCAGAAAACTCCAAGCTGGATAAAGCGCGAACGAAGATCGAGCTCAGCGACCGCCTGCGTCGCTGCACTGAAATTTCCGAAACGTTCCCGGGCCAGTTGGTCACCCCTGCTTTGAAGCTGTTGATGACCCGCCTTGAGCTCAATGTCACGCAACGCATGCTGGCACTGGACAAGACCAACGCACAGCTCAAAACCCGCATTGATGAACTGAACACACTGGTCGGCCAGGGCGATGCCATTGCAGTGACCAATCCTGCGAGCCCGATCCTGACTGAAGCCAAGGCCAAAGACGTACGCTTTCTATTAGAAGCGCTGCATGGTCAGGTCACTCGCGCCGCTCACGACGGTTTCCTGCAGACCAGCGAAGCCAAACACTGGATTCGCGAGATCCGCAACATTCTGGTGATGCTGCATATCGAGTTCTTCAACAACCTGGGCCAGGCTGCACTGCAACAGGACCAGCCCGGCCAGGCGCGCCTGGCCTTCGAGCGCGGCGTACAGTACCTGAAAAACCAGCCTGATCCTGTAACGTATCAGGCCGCCTTGCTGGCGATGGAGAAACAACTGGCTCGAGCCAACTCCATGGTACTGACCAACATCGCACCGACCGCAGACGACGACAACGCCCTGACCGAAGGCCTGAAGGCTGACGACACCGAATCGGAATGGAAGAAAAAGGTCATCTACGACTGATACAACGTTGATTGGCGCATACGCCCAAGGCGATGCGCCAATCAGGCTTCAGCAATCAGTTGCTTTCAGAAATATCGCTGCCAACTGCTCAATGCCTGCCTGATCCAGCTCCGAGAAGCGGCCTACCTTCGGACTGTCCAGATCCAACACCCCAATCAGACGCCCGTCTTTCACCAACGGCACGACCAGCTCGCTGTTCGATGCGCTGTCGCAGGCGATATGGCCCGGGAACTCGTGCACATCCTCTACGCGCTGGGTTTGCCGACTCTGCGCAGCGGCGCCGCACACACCACGCCCGAACGGGATACGGACACAGGCGATCTGGCCCTGAAACGGCCCCAGCACCAGTTCTTCATTACGATTCAGGTAAAAGCCCGCCCAGTTCAGGTCATCGATCTGGCTGTACAAAAAGGCCGAGAACTGCGCAGCATTCGCGATGAAGTCTTTCTCGTCCGCCAGCAGGGACTCCAGTTGAGCGGCCAACAGGCTGTAACCGTCCAGCCCGGTGCCAGCACTTTGCAAATCAATCATGGTTGTTGCTCCAACAATTTCAAACCTACCCAGTAACGTGCGAATTGATA
Source organism: Pseudomonas viridiflava (assembly GCF_900602065.1). Lineage (GTDB taxonomy): Bacteria > Pseudomonadota > Gammaproteobacteria > Pseudomonadales > Pseudomonadaceae > Aquipseudomonas. The sequence goes on from NZ_UWFN01000285.1 coordinate 236,708, forward strand.
GGCACACCGGCCATTACGGTTGCCCCGCCCGGTCGCCCAGCGGATCGCGTGTTTGTCCAGCTCCTCATCGCGCTGCCAGGCAAGACCGGCAGCCAGAGCGAGTTGCGTGATCCAGTGCTCGACCACATTCAGGTAATGCTCCTGAGTGAAGGGATAGAACGACAGCCACAGACCAAAACGGTCCGACAGGGCAATCTTGTCTTCTACTGCCTCGCTAGGGTGCAGCTCACCATCAACCTGCTGCCAGTTAAGATTGTCACTCTCCTTTTCCGGTACCAGATGACGACGGTTGGAGGTGGCGTAGAGCAGCACGTTATCCGGAGCCTGCTCCAGAGAACCATCAAGCACACTTTTCAGAACCCGGTAGTCGCTCTCCCCTGCCTCAAAGGACAGGTCATCGCAGAACAGCACAAAACGCTGCGGCAGCTTTTGCAGTTGCTCGACAACACGCGGCAAGTCACCCAAGTGGTCGCGTTCAATCTCGATCAGCCGCAAGCCTGCCTGCGCATACTCGGCGAGCAGCGCGCGAATCAGCGATGATTTACCCGTCCCGCGCGAACCCCAGAGCAGCGCGTGGTTAGCGGGCAGGCCATCAATGAACTGACGCGTATTGCGCCCCAACTGCTCACGCTGAAGATCCACCCCGATCAAATCAGACAAGCGCATGTCGAGGCTGACCTCAAGCGGCAACAGATAACCGCTACGGCCTTCGCGAACCCAACGTGCCGCCATGGCGTGGGACCAGTCGACCGCTTCACGGGGCGCAGGTAGCAAGGGCTCCAGCCGCGCCAAAACGGCGTCGGCGCGTTCGAGAAAAGCATTCAAACGAGAATCCACAATGGCTCCTTGATTAACACGCAGTAAACGGCAAGAACGGCTGGAGCCAAATAAGGAAAGCAGTTCGGGTCACACGTACAAATAAAAATGTGCCGACGCCTTCCCGGCTAAAGCCGGTCCCACATTCATTTCAATTCAGTTAACTATAAGTTGCTTGATGAGAGCCAGCCCCGATCGGCTATGCTTGCCCCCGCGAAGGAAACGAGAAGTGGCAATACCCTTATGGACATAGCGTTTACTAACCGGCTCTCGTATAAACAGGCTCGCCTGACAGTGCTGCTCGGCTTCATTCTGGGAACGCTGCTAAGCGTGTTTCAAATTGCCATCGATTATGCCAGCGAAGATGCCTCCATCGATCGTGAAATTCGCTCTCTGCTGGAAATCAGCCACAACACCGCTTCGCGTATTGCCTACAACATCGACGCCGAACTGGCTCAGGAACTGACGCTGGGTCTGCTGCAATCACCTGCGGTAGTCGGTGCCAGACTGACCGATAACAACAATGTGGTGCTTTCCAGTGTAGAGCGCCCGTTCTCGCAGAGTCGCTACCGGATCGTCAGTGACTTCCTGTTCGGCGAAAGCCGCCAGTTCGAAGACACCTTGAATCTGGCCCATTTACCCAATGAATCGATTGGCACCCTGCGCCTGAACGTCGACACCTTTGCCTTCGGCAACCACTTCCTGCAGCGCTCCGGCATCACGCTGCTCAATGGTTTCATGCGCAGCCTGATACTGGCGGGTGTGTTAACCCTGCTCTTCTACATGACGCTGACCAAACCCTTGGTGGGCGTGATCCGCGCCCTGGCCAAGCGAGACTCAAGCAACCCGACACCTACCCCGCTACATTGCCCGCCGAAACACGAAAACGATGAAATCGGCGTGCTGGTAGATGTCGCCAACCGCCAGTTCGCCAGCATCGCCTCGGAACTGGCGCGACGAGTAGAAGCCGAAGACCGTCTGACGGCGCATCGCAATGAACTGGAAGACATCGTCTCTGCCCGCACCACTGAGCTGAAGGCCAGTAACGCGCGACTTAGCAAGTCCAATGAAGAGCTGAAGATAGCCCGCAGTACCGCACTGGAGATGGCTCAGGCCCGCACCGCGTTCCTGGCCAACATGAGCCATGAAATCCGCACGCCGCTCAACGGCCTGCTGGGGATGCTCGCTCTGGCGCTGGACAGTTCGCTGAATGCCGAGCAGCGCCAGCAACTGTCGATTGCCCATGACTCCGGCAAGGTGTTGGTCGAACTGCTCAACGACATTCTCGACATGTCCAAATTCAACGCAGGCCAATTGCAGATGGAGCGCATCCCCTTCGATCTGGGCATGCTGGTCGAAGACACGGCAAACCTGTTGTCCCAGAACGCCGCACCCGGCGTCGAGCTGACGTGTTTCATCGATACGCAATTCCCGTCGCTGGTTCTGGGTGATCCCACCCGTGTCCGGCAGATCGTCAGCAATCTGCTCTCCAACGCACTGAAGTTCACCCGCTTTGGCCGTGTAGATGTGCGATTAAGCAATGACCTGGACCCCGACACCCAGGAAAACAGTGTTCGCATTGAAATCAGTGATACCGGCATCGGTATCGCTCAGGAAGCACAGGCGAGGATCTTCCAGCCCTTTACTCAAGCTGAAGCGGCAATTACCCGACAGTTCGGGGGCACAGGGCTGGGCCTGGCCCTGACTCATAATCTGTGTGAGGCCATGTCCGGACGGCTGAGCATTCAGTCGCAGTCCGGTTTCGGCAGCCAGTTCTGCGCCGACCTGCCCTTGCCCATCCATCATGCGGCGGTCATCCCGCCGCCGCTCAAGGGCCACGTCGTGGTCGTCAGCAAGGCCAGCAGCGGCCTGCTGGAACTGCTGGGCAATCTGCTTCCCGAATGGGGCATCGACTTCCGGCGCTGGAACATGGATGAGCAGATGCTGGACATGAGCGCCGAGACCCGGCCCGATCTGGTCATCACCGATTGCCCGGAGTGCCTGTTCGGCATGCGCCCGGCTATTGATGTCCCTATCCTTCTGGTCACCGCCTACGGCAACTTCATGCCCAGCGATCAGGTGAGCGCCCTGGCGCCCTTGCAGCAGCATGCCCGACCACTGGCGCGCAATGTGCTCTATCAAAGCCTGACCAGGGCCCTGCAGCCGGACCAGGCGCCAGACATGAATACAGAGGCGACCGACAGCAAGGGTTTGCGCCCGGCCAAAATTCTTCTGGTGGAAGACAACCCGGTGAACCAACTGGTGGCCAAAGGCATGTTAAGCAAACTGGGCTGCGAGGTGACGGTCAGCAGCCACGGAGGCGAAGCGCTGGATCAACTTGAGAACAACACCTTTGACCTGATCCTGATGGACTGCAACATGCCCGTCATGGATGGCTACGAAGCCAGTCGCCAGATCCGCCACAGCGGACGCTGGCCACAACTGCCCATCATTGCACTGACCGCCAACGCCATGCCCGAAGAGCGTGAACGATGCCGGGCTGCCGGCATGAGTGACTATCTGGCCAAACCGTTTCGCCGCGCCGAGCTGATCAGCCTGCTGGACCAATGGTTACCCGCAGACTGATTACTTGAGCAGCGCTTCAATTTCGCGGGTGAGGTCCTCAGGCTTGGTCAGCGGTGCGAAACGCTTGATCAGTTGCCCGTCCTTGCCAATCAGGAATTTGGTGAAATTCCACTTGATGCGCTCTGAACCCAGCAGACCAGGCGCCTGCTTTTTCAATTCAACGAACAACGGATGTGCATCGCTGCCATTGACGTCGATTTTCTTGAACAGCGGGAAACTCACCCCGAAATTCATCTCGCAGAACTCGGAAATCGCGCCTTCGTTACCGGGCTCCTGCTTGCCGAACTGGTTGCAGGGGAAGCCCAATACGACCAGCCCCTGATCCTTGTAATCCTGCCAAAGCTTCTCAAGCCCTTTGTACTGCGGGGTGAAACCACACTTACTGGCCGTGTTGACCACCAGCACAGCCTTGCCGGAGAAATCCGCCAGGGTTTTCGATTCGCCCTTGATCGTCGTAACCGGAATGCTCAGCAAATTGGCGCTCATGGCAGTGATCCTTGTTGAAAGCGGGTCATGAAATTAGCGCGCCGTTGTCTGGCGCGCATCTCAATTTCCGGGAGTGATAGGGGCTTATAAGCGGTTCTGGGCTGCGGCACTGCTTATGCGACCGCGATTTGAACTGCAAACCAATGTGGGAGCTGAGCTTGCTCGGCTCCCACAAGTTAAGCATGCAGGGTGGCACATCCTTTTAAGCTTCCCGCGGCACCAGGTCCAGGCACACCGAGTTGATGCAGTAGCGCAGGCCAGTGGGCGGCGGGCCGTCCGGGAATACATGGCCCAGATGCGCGTCACATTTGGCACAGACCACTTCAGTGCGAATCATGCCGTGGCTGACATCTCGTACCTCAACCACCGCGCTGCCCTCAAGAGGCGCATAGAAGCTTGGCCAGCCGCAGCCGGAATCAAACTTGGTGGTGGAATCGAACAGCGGCTCATTGCAACAGATGCAATGGTAGACGCCATCGGTTTTGGTGCTGTTGTATTTACCGGAGAACGGACGTTCGGTGCCTTTGAGACGGCAAACGTTGTACTGCTCCGGGTCAAGCATGGCCCGCCATTCCTCCAGCGTTTTATCCAACTTTTCCACAGGTACACCTCCGCAGTCGAAAAAGCCTGATCTGTATCTTCTCCACAGATCAGGTGGCACGTATCATTGCGCCTCGTTAGGCGCCAGTCTGTCACTCACGTTTCTCCCATACAAACTCATTTTTACGGCGTCATACCCGGCGAACCAGGTTTACAACTCGCTACGGCTCGTCCATTTTCGGGATCAATCACCATGCAGTTCAGCAAATCGAACAAGCTCGCCAACGTCTGCTACGACATTCGCGGCCCAGTGCTCAAGCACGCCAAACGCCTGGAAGAGGAAGGTCATCGCATCCTCAAGCTGAACATCGGCAACCCTGCGCCATTTGGTTTCGAAGCGCCGGACGAAATCCTGCAGGACGTGATTCGCAATTTGCCAACGGCTCAGGGTTACAGTGACTCCAAAGGCCTGTTCAGCGCACGCAAGGCCGTCATGCAGTATTACCAGCAGAAGCAGGTCGAAGGTGTCGGCATCGAAGACATCTATCTGGGCAACGGCGTATCCGAGCTGATCGTGATGTCGATGCAGGCCCTGCTCAATAATGGCGATGAAGTACTGATCCCCGCCCCGGACTATCCGCTATGGACCGCTGCCGTCAGCCTGGCTGGCGGTAACCCGGTGCATTACCTGTGCGACGAGCAAGCCAACTGGTGGCCGGATCTGGCCGACATCAAGGCCAAGATCACCCCGAACACCAAAGCCATGGTGATCATCAACCCGAACAACCCTACCGGTGCCGTGTACTCCAAAGAAGTACTGGAAGGCATGCTGGAACTGGCGCGTCAGCATAATCTCGTGGTCTTCTCCGACGAAATCTACGACAAGATCCTGTACGACGACGCCGTGCACATCTGTACCGCCTCCCTGGCGCCTGACGTGCTTTGCCTGACGTTCAACGGCCTGTCCAAATCCTATCGTGTTGCGGGTTTCCGCTCCGGCTGGGTGGCCATCTCGGGTCCCAAACACAACGCGCAGAGCTACATCGAAGGCATCGACATCCTGGCCAACATGCGCCTGTGTGCCAACGTGCCCAGCCAGCACGCCATTCAAACGGCGTTGGGCGGCTACCAGAGCATCAACGATCTGGTGCTGCCTGCCGGCCGCCTGCTGGAGCAGCGCAACCGCACCTGGGAATTGCTTAACGATATCCCCGGCGTCAGTTGCGTGAAGCCGATGGGCGCGCTGTATGCGTTCCCGCGCATAGATCCCAAGATCTGCCCGATTCACAACGACGAGAAGTTCGCCCTCGACCTGCTACTCTCGGAAAAGCTGCTGATCGTTCAAGGCACCGCCTTCAACTGGCCATGGCCAGACCACTTCCGAGTGGTCACCCTGCCCCGACTTGACGACCTCGATCAGGCCATCGGACGCATCGGTAACTTCCTCAAGACGTATCGCCAATAACATTGAGAGGTTTGCGCTGAGGCGTCGATTCTGAAAACGACGCCCGGCGCAACTCCCCCCTCTCTCTCTGCGGTCATAGCGATAGCCGGGTAAAGGGATCGCTATTGGTCGGCAGCACCTGTGCTGTGACACAAAAAAATCAAACCGCGCAAAACCCGACAGAGGCCAGCCGCTCTGGGGCGGGACCTGTTTGCCCAAAGCGAATGCTACTGGTTCGCACAAAGCGACACAGTTTGAAATAGTCGCCGGGTTGAATAGGCGCTGACATCACCTTATATACCCCGCAACGCGTTACATATTCGTCACGAGGAGAACATCCAAACCATGATGCGCATTTTGCTGTTTTTGGCCACTAACCTGGCGGTCGTGCTGATTGCCAGCATCACCCTGAGCCTTTTTGGCTTCAACGGGTTCATGGCGGCCAATGGGGTTGATCTGAACCTCAATCAGCTGCTGATCTTCTGCGCTGTTTTTGGTTTCGCTGGCTCGCTGTTCTCGCTGTTCATCTCCAAGTGGATGGCGAAAATGAGCACCGGCACCCAGATCATCACCCAGCCGCGTACCCGTCATGAACAATGGCTGGTGCAAACCGTTGAGCAACTGTCCCGCGACGCTGGCATCAAGATGCCGGAAGTCGGGATCTTCCCTGCCTACGAAGCCAACGCCTTCGCTACCGGCTGGAACAAGAACGACGCACTGGTTGCCGTTAGCCAGGGCCTGCTGGAGCGCTTCTCACCTGATGAGGTAAAAGCGGTCCTTGCACACGAAATCGGCCACGTTGCCAACGGCGACATGGTGACCCTGGCGCTGGTGCAGGGCGTAGTGAACACCTTTGTGATGTTCTTCGCCCGGATCATCGGCAACTTCGTCGACAAGGTGATCTTCAAGACCGAAAACGGTCAGGGCATCGCCTACTACGTGACCACGATCTTTGCCGAACTGGTCCTGGGCTTCCTGGCCAGCGCCATCGTCATGTGGTTCTCGCGCAAACGTGAATACCGTGCTGACGAAGCCGGTGCCCGCCTGGCTGGCACCAGCGCCATGATCGGCGCTCTGCAACGCCTGCGCTCCGAACAGGGCGTGCCGGTGCAGATGCCTGACAGCCTGACAGCTTTCGGCATCAACGGTGGCCTGAAGAGCGGCCTGGCTGCGCTTTTCATGAGCCACCCGGCTCTGGAAGATCGTATCGAGGCGCTGCGCCGCCGCGGTTGATCCATACGTACAAAAAACCCGGCCTTGGTGCCGGGTTTTTTATACGAGTACATAATCTGTAGGGCCTGCCGAAGGCTGCGAAGCATTTATCCTGACACATCGCCATCGCAGCCTTCGGCAGTTCTACAGGTCAATCGTTTGCCGCGCATCAGCGTTTTTTGAGCGTCGAACTAACCTATAAGCCTGCTCCTCCAAACGCTCCACACCGCGCTGTTCAAATTTCACGCTGCCCTTGAGGACATCACTGGTCTGCAATATGTCCAGCTCCCAGCCCTCGGCCAGCAATCGCTGCACCTCCTGGTCCGGAACAGAGAATGGAGGCCCGTCAATCTTTGCCTGATCGTAATCCAGCGTGATTAGCAGCCCTCGGCATTCGGCGGGCAACACCAAAGCAAGGTGCGCGGCATATCGCTCACGCATCTCAGGCGGCAAAGCAATCAATGCGGCGCGATCGTAAAGTGCGCTGCAATCAGCGACATCGTCGGCGCGCAATGCAAAGAAATCACCGCACCACAGCTCAACTCCTCTGCCGCTATAGACCCTGAAAGCACCGCGCTGACTGATGACGGGCTCCAACTGCTGTTCGCTGAAAAACTCCTGAACCGCTTTTTCCGACAGTTCGACGCCCAGCACCCGATGCCCCTGCTCGGCGAGCCAGAGCAGATCCAGGCTCTTGCCGCACAACGGCACCAGGACGCTAGCGCCCTGCCCGACAGCCAGATCAGGCCAGAACGTCTTGAGATAGGGATTGGCTTGCCGCTGGTGAAAACCAATCTGGTTCGCAGCCCAACGCTGGTGCCAAAATTCGGCCTGCATACACACTCCCGATTGTTCGATCAAAATGCCCAAGAACTTATATTAGATTTAGATCAATGATCTGACTGAATATGGTGCCACTTTAACCTTCAGGACACTCGACATGTTCCCTAGCCTGTTTATCTCTCACGGCTCGCCGATGCTTGCGCTGGAACCCGGCGAAAGCGGTCCGGCCCTGGCACGTCTTGCAGCAGAGATGCCCAGGCCCAGGGCTATTGTTATTGTTTCAGCTCACTGGGAAAGTCAGGAGTTGCTGGTCAACGCCAACCCTCAGCCGGAAACCTGGCATGACTTCGGCGGTTTCCCTGCCGCCCTGTTTGCGGTTCAGTACCCGGCGTCAGGTCTTCCAGAGCTGAGTATTGAAGTCGTCGCGCTGCTGAATGCCGCCGGGCTGCCAGCGAGGGCTAACAGCCAACGCCCTTTTGATCATGGTGTATGGGTGCCACTTTCGTTGATGTACCCAAACGCTGATATCCCGGTCGTCCAGGTCTCCCTGCCCAGCCGTGAAGGTCCTGCCCTGCAAACAAGGGTTGGCCAGGCGCTGGCAAGCCTGCGTGATCAGGGTGTATTGATCATCGGCTCGGGTAGCATCACCCACAATTTGCGTGAACTGGACTGGCATGCCGGGCCGGAAAGCGTGGAGCCATGGGCCAAGGCGTTTCGTGACTGGATGATCGAGAAGCTGGCCAGCAATGACGAGGTCGCCTTGCATGACTACCGTGCGCAGGCGCCAAATGCGGTGCGCAACCATCCGAGTGACGAGCATTTACTGCCGCTGTACTTCGCACGGGGTGCCGGTGGTGAGTTCAGCGTGGCGCACAAGGGCTTCACGATGGGGGCGCTGGGGATGGATATTTACAGGTTTGGGTGAGGCCACAGACCTGACGTCAATCTGTAGGAGCTGCCGAAGGCTGCGAGACAATATTCCTGATGCACCGCCATCGCAGCCTTCGGCAGCTCCTACAGAAACAGGAAATCCAGACAAAAAAAATCCCCGAACCAGTCGGGGATTTTTTATTCAGACGATCAACTCAAGCGCTGATCAATCTTCGCGATAGCGACGCAGCTTCAACTGCTTGCCTGCAACGCGGGTGTCCTTGAGTTTGGTCAGCAGACGCTCAAGGCCATCTTCCGGCAATTCAACCAGGCTGAAGCTGTCGCGCACCTGGATGCGGCCGATTGCTTCGCGGGCCAGGCCGCCTTCGTTGAGGATTGCACCCAGCAGGTTCTTGGCAGCGATACCATCACGCGCACCCAGCGCGGTACGGCAACGAGCACGACCTTCGGCCAATGGAACCGGAGCACGACGCTCACGATCACCACTGCGCTCTGGACGGTCACTCGAGGAACGATCGCTACGCTCACGCGGTGCGTTGTTCGGCACCAGTGGGCGCTCGCGCTCGATGGCTGCCAGGGTCAGAGCCTGACCGTTGGTAGCTTTGCGCAGCAGAGCTGCGGCCAGGGCACGCGGGCTGCAACCGATGTCAGCAGTCAGACGATCAAGCAGTTCGCCGTGAGTCGACTCGGCATCGCCAACCAGCGGCGACAGGCTGTTGGTCAGTTTCTTGATGCGGGCATCCAGAACAGCCTGAGCATCCGGCAGGCGCACTTCCGCGACTTTCTGACCGGTTACACGCTCGATCACTTGCAACATGCGGCGCTCACGCGGAGTCACCAGCAACAGCGCACGACCTTCGCGACCGGCACGGCCGGTACGACCGATACGGTGAACGTAGGACTCTGGGTCGTACGGCATGTCAACGTTGAAAACGTGAGTGATGCGCGGAACGTCCAGACCACGAGCAGCAACGTCAGTCGCTACCACGATGTCCAGTCGGCCATCCTTGAGGGAGTCGATAACGCGCTCACGCTGGTTCTGTGCGATGTCGCCGTTCAGTGCAGCAGCCTTGTAGCCTTTGGCTTCAAGGGCGCTGGCCAGATCCAGAGTTGCCTGCTTGGTGCGTACGAACATGATCAGGGCGTCGAAATCTTCGACTTCCAGCAGGCTCAGAACAGCAGAAGTTTTCTGGTCAGCGTGAACCAACAGGTGAGCCTGTTCGATCGCGGTAACAGTCTGGGTCTTGGTCTGGATCTTCACGTGCTTCGGATCGCGCAGATGGCGCTCGGCGATGGCACGGATCGACTGCGGCAGGGTAGCCGAGAACAAAACGGTCTGACGGGTTTCCGGCATGGCCTTGAAGATAACTTCCAGGTCGTCCATGAAGCCCAGTTTGAGCATTTCGTCTGCTTCGTCGAGAACCAGGTGGTTCACGGTGGCGAGAACTTTCTCGTCACGACGCAGGTGATCGCACAGACGGCCCGGGGTAGCGACAACGATTTGCGCGCCATTGCGGATTGCTTTCAGTTGCGGGCCCATCGGCGCACCGCCGTAGACAGCCACAACGGTAACGCCCGGCATTTGCTTGGCGTAGGTTTCGAAAGCGGTGGCCACTTGCAGGGCCAGTTCGCGGGTCGGCGCCAGGATCAGTGCTTGCGGCTCGCGCTTGCTCGGGTCGATACGGTGCAGGATAGGCAGTGCGAACGCGGCGGTTTTACCGGTACCGGTTTGCGCCTGACCGATCATGTCGTGGCCGGCAAGAATAATAGGGATCGATTGCTGCTGAATGGCCGAAGGCTCTTCGTAGCCAGTCGCGACGACTGCTGCAACAATATTAGGGTGAAGTTCAAGAGCGGCGAAGCCGCCGATTTCCTGGGTCATGGGTCTGCCTCTAGTGCATCCGCAAAGACCCATGCTCCAAAGCTGCGCGTGCCGTGTACGACCCTAAAGTCACCCTGGCTGCTTTGTCGGCGGGGATTTGCGAAAACGTTTGATGAATGGATCGCCTAGGATAGTCCGCAGAGCGAACAAGCAGCCGAAGCTGGCTTCGGGGAATTGCAATACCTTGACGAGGGTCCTGTTAAAGACCGGCGCGCACTATACCGGAATTACGCAAAAAAAGGAGGATTTTTTTCACCACTAATCATGGCTGATGTCCAAGACCTACAGGCTTTGCGCAAACCAGCAACAGTGTCTATTTTGCAACAGGCCCGGTATTACGGGAGAACCTGCTTAAACGGTTCACCCGATCAGTCAGACAGTCCGCCTCCGATCCTACTCCACGCGCAGGGACTTCCTACATGACTTCCTCTACGAAAGGCCGCGTCAGCCGTGAACTACACGACCACGTCATGCTCATTGGCCTGGACCGTGTTGCCAAGCGAAACGCATTCGACCTGGAGCTTCTCAACCAGTTAAGCCTGGCTTACGGAGAATACGAACGAGACGATCAGGCCCGGGTACTGGTGGTATTTGCTCACGGCGAACACTTTACTGCCGGGCTGGATCTGGCCGAGGCGGGTCCGGCCCTGATCAACGGCTGGCAAGTCCCCGAGGGTGGCTGTGATCCGTGGGGGGTGTTCGCAGGCCCAAGGGTCACCAAGCCGGTCATCGTCGCCGCGCAAGGCTATTGCCTGACGCTGGGCATCGAGTTGATGCTCGCGTCGGATATCAACCTGTGTGCAAGCACCACGCGCTTTGCACAATTGGAAGTCCATCGCGGGATTTTTGCGTTTGGTGGTGCCACGCTGCGCCTGCATCAGATCGCCGGATGGGGCAACGCCATGCGCTGGCTGCTGACCGGAGATGAGTTCGATGCTCAGGAAGCCTGCCGCATGGGACTGGTTCAGGAAGTAACCGCGCCTGAAGACCTGCTTCCTTATGCATTGCTTCTGGCCGGGCGCATCGCCGAGCAGGCACCCTTGGCGATTCGCGCAACGATTGCGTCTGCCCGTCAGGCTGTGCTCGAAGGTGAAACAGCCGCAGCTCAGGCGCTGCCGGGCATGGTCAACCAGATAATGCACACCGAAGACGCCAAAGAAGGCCTGCTTTCCATGCAGGAGCGCAGGCCTGGTGTCTTTAAAGGCGTGTGATCTGAGTCCCACAGTATCCGTGACACAGCACTGTCGCGCAGCAGGCATTGGACCTGAGCTGCCGGAGGCTGTGATGGCGGTGTGTCAGGATAAAAGCATCGCAGCCTTCGGCAGCTCCTACAGAAATGCGCCCCAAAGGTCGTTCGCCGTGTCCGGACATGGGCAACGCCTGAAGGCTCTGTCTTCAGGTTGCCGGACGAACATCCTTGATCAATGACGCCAGCGAGTAACCGAGGCGTGGCGCCAGTTCTTCAGCACGGGCGTTGAGCGCCGCTATGTCCAGCTCCTGATCAAGATCGGCAGGAACGATCAGGATAACGTTGCCCTCCTTCACTGGCAGCTCCCAGTAGTGCCGGTGATAGAGGCCACGTAACAGCGCCGCGCCCAAGGGCTTGCCGTCATCCGCTGCCCATTGATTGATCACCAGCCAGCCGCCTGAATTCAGACGCTTTTGACAGTTCTCGAGGAATTTCCAGGCCAGATGCCCGACGCCAGGACCGACATCAGTATAGAGGTCGACGAAAATCAGGTCCGCAGGCTCAGCGGTTTCCAGCAGTTCCAGCGCATCCCCGATGCGAATGTACAACCGCGGATCATCATCCAGGCCCATGAACTCAATAGCCAGACGCGGCACGTCAGGGCGCAATTCGATGGCTTCGACATCTTCCAGCGGCAGGAACTTGAGGCACGCCTGAGTCAGAGTCCCTGCCCCAAGGCCCAGAAACAGCGCGCTCTCAGGGGCTTCGTGGCACAACGCGCCAATCAGCATCGCCCGGGTGTAGTCGTACTCAAGCCAACTGGGATCGGCCGTGAAGGTGCAGCTTTGCTCAATGGCATCGCCGAATTCCAGAAAGCGGTAGTCGTCGACTTCCAGTACGCGAATCATGCCGAAATCGTCGTGTACCTCGGCCAGAATCCGCTCCACCCGCTCCTCAGTCATTGCTTCTCCTAACGGCGAGCCCAAGTCTGGCCTGTTGAGGCGGTCACCGGACCGCGCAAAAAAGCGAATTGTCGATCAAGCACAGCAACAAGGTCACGCTCTTTCTCTTTAATTGCCGCACCGGGGCTCCGATCATCCCTTGTTCACTGGCGACGGCTCGGCGAACTGCTAACATGCCGGTCCGATCGCACTGACCTTGAGTTCATGATGAGCCAACCCTGGAGCCCCGACAGCTGGCGGGCACTGCCCATTCAGCAGCAACCTCAATACCCCGATGCTGCGCACTTGTTAAAGGTCGAGCAGACGTTGGCAAGCTATCCGCCTCTGGTGTTCGCGGGTGAGGCCAGAGAGTTGCGTCGACAGTTCGCCGAGGTGACTCAGGGTCGCGCCTTCCTGCTACAGGGTGGAGACTGCGCGGAAAGCTTCGTCGAGTTTTCCGCCGCCAAGATCCGCGACACCTTCAAAGTGCTGTTGCAGATGGCAATCGTCATGACCTTCGCCGCTGGCTGCCCGGTGGTCAAAGTCGGTCGCATGGCTGGCCAATTCGCCAAGCCGCGCTCGGCCAACGATGAAACCATCGACGGCGTGACCTTCCCGGCGTATCGCGGCGACATCGTCAATGCCATCGGTTTCGATGAGAAAAGCCGCGTTCCCGATCCGGACCGGTTGATTCAGGCTTACAACCAGTCCACTGCGACCCTGAACCTGTTGCGCGCTTTCGCCCAAGGCGGCTTTGCCGACCTGCATCAAGTGCACAAGTGGAACCTGGACTTCATCGCTAACTCGGCTTTGGCCGAAAAGTACAGCCAACTGGCTGACCGCATTGATGAAACCCTGGCGTTCATGCGCGCCTGTGGCATGGACAGCTCGCCGCAATTGCGCGAAACCAGCTTCTTCACCGCCCACGAAGCCCTGCTGCTGAACTATGAAGAAGCGTTTGTACGCCGCGACAGCCTGACCAACGATTACTACGATTGCTCCGCGCACATGCTCTGGATCGGCGATCGCACCCGGCAACTGGATGGCGCTCATGTAGAGTTCCTGCGCGGGGTGAACAACCCGATCGGCGTCAAAGTCGGGCCCAGCATGAACACCGATGACCTGATCAGACTGATCGACATCCTTAATCCGGATAACGATCCGGGCCGCCTCAACCTGATCGCCCGCATGGGCGCAAACAAGGTCGGCGACCACTTGCCACAGCTGATTCGCGCAGTTGAGCGGGAGGGCCGCAAGGTGTTGTGGAGTTCCGACCCGATGCACGGCAACACAATCAAAGCCAGCAGCGGCTACAAGACCCGCGACTTCGCGCAGATCCTCGGCGAGGTGAAGCAGTTCTTCCAGGTGCATCAGGCGGAAGGCACGTATGCGGGCGGCATCCATATCGAAATGACCGGCCAGAACGTCACTGAATGTATTGGTGGTGCCCGACCGATCACTGAAGATGGCTTGTCAGATCGCTATCACACCCACTGCGACCCACGGATGAACGCGGACCAGTCGCTGGAACTGGCGTTTCTGATTGCCGAGACGTTGAAGCAGGTCAGACGATAGTTTTTACAGGAGCTGCCGAAGGCTGCGAATGGACTTCACAACGCAAGTACATAGCATCCTTCGGCTGCGCCTAAATAAAATCACGGCGTGATAATAGCGTAACGCCCTTCAGCAATCGCAGAAACGCCCTACATAACCCCAGAACTCCCCTCCCTAAACTGATCGCCCACTTATTTCAGGACGATCACCTGTGGCGCATCTCAACCTCTCGGTAGAACTCAGAACTCGTCACGGGGAAATCAGCAGACCCCACCGTGCAACCGACGTCAGTGGCTATAGCCACTGGGGCCAGTTCTGATGCGCGATCCGAAGACAGCGGCGGATACACCAGAGAGCAAGCGACTTAAACAGGCCGCTGTTGCGCTGAACAATCATGCTTGCACGTTAGCCATGAGGCACAGTCACCACTAAAAGCCTGCTAGATGAGTGGCGAAAAGAAAAATGAATCCAGTTCTTCAGCACATCAGCTATGTATGCCTTAGCGTAATATTACTTGTGCCGTCAGCCTTACTGGGTCAGCACCTGTCTAAACCAGGGCACCGCAGGCCGGCATTCAAAGTGGGGTTTGTTTACAACTGCGGAATGGCGCTGGCGCAGGTAAATTTCTTCATGAAAGGAGAGTTTCTTTTCCTGGGTACTCTTGATAGTTCATACATTGTATTCCTGGGCCTCGTATTTTCAATTTTTCACCTGCGTAGCAACGCAGCGTTGAGCCCCGGGACTTACGGAAAAACAGATGCATTGAGTACGACTGACCTGCGTAGCATTTATTTATTCGATCTGTACATGGACCGGGTTCTTTTCTGGACGAAATGGGGATTGATCATTTTGATAACCTCTGCAGTTTACACTGTCATGATTGGCTACCTTTTGATCCAGATACCCTTGGAAACATCGCTCGACATGAACACCCGTAGAGCCTTGGGCGGTATTTTATATTTGGTCCTTGTCGTACTAGTAACGTATCTCACCCAAAGACACTACAAAGTCAAAAGCCGCTGATTGCTATCGATCTCGCCCCTCAACCTCACGCCACTCGCCCGTGCACAATTAACCTGCACCTCAGCCAACCCCAACCAATCGGCCATCTGCCGCAGATTCCGCGCCAGCGCCTGCATGCCCTCTTCGTCCAGACCCGGCTGTTCTTCGTGCACCGCGTGTACAGCGAGGCGCCCCGCTGCACGTTCGGCGCGCAGATCGACTCGCGCAGCAATGCGCTCGTTATGCAGAAACGGCAGCACGTAGTAGCCGTAAACCCTTTTGGCCTGTGGTGTGTAGATCTCCAGCCGATAGCGGAAATCGAACAGCCGTTGAGTACGGGCACGCTCCCAGATCAATGAATCGAACGGCGACAGCAGCGCACTGGCGGACACCTTGCGCGGTGCTTTGCTGTCCGGGAGACAGAATGCGGGTTGCCGCCAGTCTTGAACCCGAACCGCCTGTAGATCACCCGCTTCCACCAGTTCTGCCAGAGCACGTCGGCTCGGCAGCGGATCCTGCCGGAAGTAATCACGCAGGTCCTTTTCCGTGCCGACTCCCAACGCGGTCGTTGCATGCAGCAACAGGGCACGCTGAGCCTGATCCTCGCTGATCTCGGGGTGATCAAGTACGGCACCAGGCAGCACTCGCTCTGGTAAGTCATAGAGCCGTTCAAAACCACGACGCCCTGCGACTGTCAGTTCTCCAGCCGCAAATAACCATTCCAGCGCCAGCTTTTCAGCACTCCAGTCCCACCATGGACCGGCGCGCTCCTGACGGGTACTCAAGCTTCCCGCCCCCAGCGCACCTTGCTCACGCACAGCCTGCAGGACACGAGCGACAGTCGGCTGTTGCTCTCGACCAAATGTCGCCAGTTGGCGGTAGATACCCTCTCCTTGAGCGGCGCGACGCATGCGCCAGCGCATCAGCGGATAGAGGCTCACAGGCAATAGCGAGGCCTCATGCCCCCAGTACTCAAACAATTTACGCTGCCGCCCCTGACTCCACGCGGCCTGATCCAGCAATGTCCGGGAGTAGTTACCGAGTCGGGAAAACAGCGGCAGGTAGTGAGACCTCACCAGCGCATTCACTGAGTCGATCTGCAGCAAACCGAGCCGCTCGACCAACTGTGTGACATGTGCTGCCTTGATCGTGACAGACGGCTGTCGCCCGTTGAAACCTTGGGCAGCCAGTGCCAATCGACGTGCTTGCTTGAGCGACAATTCTAAAAGCATAAGGGGCTCCTGAAGAGCCCCAACGCTAACCGATACAGCACGCTGATGTCAGCGTTTCATCGGGTCGTTCCAGAAATGCTGCTCGGCTTCCTGATAAGCATCGGCACGGCTCAACCCCAGGTCTTTCAATGCAGCGTCGCTCAAGGCCGCCAACTGCCGACGCTGGCGATGCAGTTCGTACCAGCGGGAAGCGTGTTTTTTGACAGATTTGAGCAAACGCTCGATCCATGAATCCTGAGACAAGGTTTTCAGTACCAGCACATAACCTTTTTGACCTTTCATCATCTAGTCCTCCATGTGGGATGGCTAGAGTCTCGCGCCAGCGCTAAGATCAATCCAACGAATGTTTCTTATGGGCTGCATCTGGGAGATTGATGTATTGGCCAACTACCCGAGTATTGATACGGAGCTTTTGCGGACCTTTGTAGCCATCGCCGATCACGGCGGGTTTACCCGCGCAGGCGAAGCGGTCAACCGCACGCAATCCGCAGTCAGCATGCAGATGAAGCGACTGGAGGATGACATCCTGCAGCGCTCGCTGTTCCAGCGCGATGGCCGGACTGTCAGCTTTACCGCAGAAGGTCAGGTGTTGCTCGGTTATGCACGGCGCATCCTGAAATTGCACAGCGAAGTCTTCAATACCCTGCGTGAACCGCACATGGTGGGCCGGGTGAAAATCGGCACGCCTGACGATTACGTCATGCGCTTTCTACCCGGCATTCTGTCGCGTTTCGCGCAGGCGTATCCGCTGATTCAGATTGAAGTACACTGCGAATCCTCGTCGGCGCTGCTGCAACGTCAGGACATGGACCTGAGTATTGTCACCTGTCGCCCTGGCACGGAAACCGGACAGATTCTGCGTCAGGAACATTTTGTCTGGGCTGAGGCTGTGGGTTTCTGTCCACACGAACAAACCCCGATGCCCATTGCGATGTTCAACAGTGACTGCTTCTGCCGTGAATGGGCATGCACCGCACTGGACGCGGCGCAGCGTGACTACCGCGTCGCTTACACCAGCGCCAGCTTGTCAGCACTGATGGCGGTGGTCAGCGCAGGGCTGGCGGTCACGGCGCAGATGCAAAGCCTGATGACACCGGACTTGCGTATTCTAGGTGAAGCCGAAGGGTTACCCCCCCTGCCATCAGCGAGCATCGTCCTGCTACGAAACCCGAAAAGCGTGTCGCCCATCACTGAATGCCTGGCCGAACACATCGCCGAAGGTTTCAAGCTCTGAGCGTTCAGGCCTTAAACGCCAGAATTACCGCGCAGATCACCAGAAAGCCGCAGAACAACGAACGCAGCAGACGCTCAGGCATCGAAAACGCCAGCTTCACGCCCCAACTGATGCTGGCCAGCCCGCCGACAGCCAGTGGAATGCCCATGCTCCAATTGACGTGGTCGTGCAGCGCATAAGTGAACAGCGTGATTGCCGTGCTGGGTGCGGCCAATGCCAGTGCGAGGCCTTGCGCAACCACCTGAGTCGCACCGAAAAAGCTGGTCAGAATGGGGGTTGCAATGACGCCACCGCCCACACCGAACAAACCACCGGTAACACCCGAGCCAATCCCCAACATCCAGAGGCGGTCGACATGGCGCAACTCCGTACTGGCCTGACCTTTGCGCCAGAACATCTGTGCCAGATTGAAAGCCGTCAGCAGAATCAGAAATACGACGAAGGCCAGACGCATGTGTTGCGGATCCAGGCGCACCGCCCACAGCGAGGTCAGCCATGCGAAGCAGAAACTGGGGATGATCAGCATCATGGCGTTACGCGGGGAAATACGATTGCGCTGGTTATAGCGCCACAGCGCCAACAACACGTTAGGCAACACCATCAGCAAAGCAGTGCCTTGCGCCAGTTGCTGATCAAGCCCGAAAAGCACACCTAAAGCAGGAATCGCAACCAGGCCACCACCAATGCCGAACAACCCGCCCAGCGTGCCCATCGCGGCACCCAACACTACAAACATCAGCACTTCAATCACGCCACGATCCCCACTCAAACGATGCGCGCATGCTACGCAGTCTGACTGCTCAGGCAAATAACCGATGTGCGCAATTGCGCAGGTTTCATGCGTGTATCCGGCGCCCACAACCAGCAACCTGCAAGCACCGGATGGAATTTATCTGGCGCAATAAAGATCACAGCACTAAATTGTCGCCATGACACACCCTAGAGAGGACCACCCCATGAGCGCTGACGCCAGCCCCACTGCCGACAGTAACTGCCAAGCGTTGCAGCTCGACAACCAACTGTGTTTCGCCCTGTATTCAACTTCACTGATGATGACCAAGGTCTACAAACCACTGCTCCAGGCCTTGGGCCTGACGTATCCACAGTACCTGGCGATGATGGTGCTCTGGGAACAGGACGGTCTTACCGTTGGTGAAGTGAGCACTCGCCTGCTGACTGACCCGGGGTCTTTGACTCCGCTGCTAAAGCGCCTGGAAGGCGAAGGGCTGATCAGCCGTACACGCAGCAAGGAAGATGAACGGGTTGTGCTGCTACGCCTCACCGAGCAAGGCCGCGCCCTGCAACAAAAAGCCCTGACCGTGCCCGGCTGCATTCTGACAGCCAGTGGCCTGAAGATTGAGCAACTGCAAGCATTGCAAGGCGAACTGCTCAAGCTGCGCGGGAATTTGCAGGGCAGTGCTTGAGGGGGCTTTTTCTCGTCAACCAGGAGCTGCTATTGATAAAGCAGGACTGAAATGCAATCTCGTGGGAGCGAATTCATTCGCGAAGAGGCCGGCACCTCCGACATAGATTGATAGACAGGAATACCGTCTTCGCGAATGAATTCGCTCCCACAGGACCATGACCGCCGCCAAATTTCTCGCCCCCTCCTCGCGTCACGAAGCACTCAAACACAACATTTTAAAAAATTAGCTTGCGCGCAATATATTTGCGCGATACATTTAATTCGCACTCAGTTAGCGCGCAAACATTTAGCGCAAACAGACAACTTTTAGACCACTCCGATCACTACGATCTTTCGACCATAAATGAGGTGACACCATGGATACTCTTTACACCGCAATCGCAACTGCAACCGGCGGCCGTGACGGTCGTGCTGTTTCCAGCGACAACATCCTCGACGTGAAACTCGCGACACCAAAAGAACTCGGCGGTGCTGGCGGTGCAGCCACCAACCCTGAGCAACTGTTCGCTGCCGGCTACTCAGCCTGCTTCATCGGCGCGCTGAAATTCGTTGCTGGTCAAAGCAAACGCACTATCCCGGCTGACGCATCGATCACTGCCCATGTCGGCATCGGCCAGATCCCTGGCGGTTTCGGTCTGGACATCGACCTGAACATCAACCTGCCAGGTCTGGAACAAGCTGACGCTGAGCAACTGGTTGAAGCCGCTCACCAGGTGTGCCCGTACTCGAACGCCACCCGTGGCAACGTTGATGTGCGTCTGCACGTAACTGTGTAACCACCCGCCCATACTCAGGATTCGAACATGAAAACCGTGAACAAAGTCTTGACCGGCGCTCTTCTCGCCCTGTCCATCAACAGTGCATTTGCAGCAGGCACCGTGGAACACAACACTCAGGCATTTCTCGATGCGCTGAACTCCGGCGGCGGCAAGCCTCTTGAGCAGTTGTCGCCCAAGGATGCCCGTGCAGTGCTGACGGGTGCTCAGGCCGGGGTCAAACTGACCTTGCCGAAAGCAGATGTGAGCGAGAAAACCATCAAGGCCGACGGCCAGGACATCAGCCTGACTATCGTGCGCCCGGCTGGCGTCAAGGGCACGCTCCCGGTTTTCATGTTCTTCCACGGTGGCGGTTGGGTACTGGGAGATTTCCCGACTCACGAACGTCTGGTGCGTGATCTGGTAGCGGGTTCAGGTGCAGTGGCGGTGTTCGTCAACTACACGCCGTCGCCGGAAGCGCACTACCCGACAGCGATCAATCAGGCCTATGCAGCGACCAAGTGGGTCGCTGAGCATGGCAAGGAAATCAATGTCGACGGCAAGCGTCTGGCTGTTGCGGGTAACAGCGTCGGCGGCAACATGGCGGCAGTCGTTGCCCTGATGGCCAAAGACAAAGGCACTCCGGCAATCAAATACCAGGTGCTGTTGTGGCCGGTGACTGACGCGAATTTCGATACCGGTTCGTATAACCAGTTCGCCGAAGGTCACTTCCTGACGCGAAACATGATGAAGTGGTTCTGGGATAACTACACCACTGACGCCAAACAGCGTAACGAGATTTATGCGTCGCCACTGCGCGCGACTACAGAGCAGCTCAAGGGCCTGCCGCCAGCATTGGTGCAGACCGCCGAGAACGATGTGTTGCGTGACGAAGGCGAAGCGTACGCTCGCAAGCTGGATCAAGCCGGTGTACCCGTCACGTCCGTACGCTACAACGGCATGATTCACGACTACGGTTTGCTCAACGTCGTGAGCCAGGTTCCGGCAGTACAGTCGGCGCTGTCGCAGGCGTCCCAAGAGCTGAAGGTGCATCTGAAGTAATCGCAATCTCTTGCAGGAGCCAACTTGTTGGCGAGACGGTGTCAGATATGCCGCTTCGCCAACAAGTTGGCTCCCACAGGTTTTGAGGTATCAGGATAAATTCAGCGCCCACAAAAAAGCCCGCATCGCTGCGGGCTTTTTTGTGACTGCGGTAAAGCTGTGCTTATTTAGCACGGCCTTTGTAGGAACCGCCTTCGCGAGTATCGATCTCGATGCGGTCGCCGATTTCGATGAAATCAGCCACTTGCAGTTCGGTACCGTTGGCCAGCTTGGCAGGCTTCATCACCTTGCCGGAAGTGTCGCCACGAGCCGAGCCTTCGGTGTAGTCAACTACGCGAACGATAGTGGTCGGCAGTTCAACCGAAACCAGACGCTCTTCGAAGAAGATCGCTTCGCAAACGTCGGTCATGCCTTCTTCCACGAATGGCAGAACGGCTTCGATGTCTTCAGCGTTCAGCTCGTACATGGTGTAGTCAGTGGTGTCCATGAACGTGTAAGTGTCGCCGCTGATGAAGGACAGAGTCGCTTCTTTGCGGTCAAGGATCACGTCGTCCAGTTTGTCGTCAGCGCTGTAAACGATCTCGGTCTTGTAACCGGTCAGCAGGTTTTTCAGCTTGGTTTTCATGATGGCGCTGTTACGACCGGACTTGGTGAATTCAGCTTTCTGAACCAGCCAAGGGTCGTTTTCGAGACGAATCACGGTACCGGGTTTGAGTTCTTTACCAGTTTTCATTGCGTATATCCGAATTTGGATGGAATTTGCCGAGGCTCTGTACGAGAAACCGCTTCGCGCGTGTCACACGAAGGTCTTTTTCGTACAGAGCCTAATCTCAAGGCCGCGTATCATACGAAACTCCACAAAACAGTACCAGCGCCGTCGCAAGATCAACATGGGAAGCTTGCTGCAGACACCAGCGCTCGGCATGGTTGGTGATCTCGGGCCAGTGTTCAAGCAGCGCATGCCAGCTTTCAGCGCCGGCCGTCCCGGCGTTCCAGGTGTGCCAGAAACCGGTCAATGCCCTGCCAGCATCGGGCGAGAGCCCTGCAAGGTAGTGTTCCAGAAACGCATCGAGCTTGACCCAATGGGCATCATCGTCCTGTTCGTAGATGTGCCAGAGCAAGGGCTGCCCTGCCCATTGCGCCCTGACAAATGAGTCTTCGCCGCGCACCACGTTGAAATCACAGCACCACAACAGGCGGTCGTAATCTTCCTGCCTGACGAACGGCAGTACCTGCACCGTCAGTGCTCCGCGCGTTTCCTGCATTCCAGCCCGAAGCGGTTCAACACCCAGCCAGCCCTGCAGATCACCGAGAATGCGCCCCTCCGGCACCAGCAGACGGGTCGCCCAGCTATCGTCTGCCAACGCGTCCAGCCAGGCCCCGATGCCAGGGTTCTCATAGGCAAATACCGAGATCAATCGTGCATCGTCTTCAGGCGTCACGCCCAGTGCTTGCAAGAATCGCGAGCGCTCCTGCATGTTTTGCTGGAACCCCTGCCGTGTGGCGATCAAATCGCGCTCACGCAACAGACCACCGGTGGTCGGGAGAAAGCCTGGAAAGAAGAAGGATTTACGCAGCCCGTTCGATTGCACCGAAGGCAGACCATGGCAACCGCTCACCCACTCTTCAGCGCTGAGGTATTCCAGATTGATCCACACCGGCCTTGGTGAACACTGGACAATGGCCTCTTCATAAGCGGGTGGCAGACGGCACGCGAATGCCTCGACAACCACATCCGGGATTTCAGTGGCTTGCCACTCTTTCGGCCATTGATGGACGCTAACGCCTTCACGCCACTGTTGCGTAGCCGAGGCTTGGGCGCCGGGGCACACGCGCACGAAGGCGCTCAAATCATCGACCCATAGCCTCACTTCCAGGCCGTGCTCAGCCACTAGCTGCCGGGCCAGACGCCAGGTCACGCCAATGTCGCCGTAGTTGTCGACGACGCTGCAAAAAATATCCCAAGAGGCTTTCATTTCCGGCTCCCTGAGGCTGGATGATAAAAAACGTCGATTGTCCTTCAGACAACCGGCATTCACCAGCCTCTGCTCATGGCACAATCACAGCATCTGCAGTCCACGCCGAGAACTTGCCATGCCTACTCACAATCGCCGCGAGCTGAATGTGTCTGTTCAACCACTGAAACTGATCGCCTGTATCGCCATCGGTATCTGGCTCGGTTTTATCGCGGTGGTATTGACCGGCATGCTGTTCTACAAGGCCCTGCCTGCGGCTGAGACCCAAGTGATCAATAACGCCGCCGCGCAATTGAGCGCACCGCCCGTCGCCAACCCTGCGCCCGCTGCGGAAAAAACCATGTTCGAAAAATATGAGCAAAGCATTCGCGAAAGTGAGGCTCGCCAGGCATGGGAGCAAGCGCAGGAACAGCAGCAGAAAAACTTCAGCGCCCCCAAATGCAACTTCTGGCTGCAACAGGACCGCACTGCGCCCAGCGAGAAAAGCCGTGCCAATGTTCTCCAGTTCTGCGGATAAATCATGAACAAGCAAGACGTGTTGCAACTGATCATCGATAAATTGCAGGTTGATCTGAATATTGCCCAGCGCGCCGCCCAGACGGCCTATGAAACCGCAACCCACGAAGAAAACATTGCTGAAAACAAATACGACACGCTCGGGCTGGAGGCTTCGTACCTCGCAGCCGGCCAGGCACGGCGTGTAGAGGAAATTCGCCTGTCACTAGGCCTCTATCAGAAGCTGAGCCTGTTGCCATTCAGCGAGGCCAGGGGCATTCAGTCCGGGGACCTGATCACGCTGGAAAACCACCTTGGCGCTGAACAGCACTTGTTTCTGGGGCCGGATGCCGCTGGTCTGAAGATTCAATACGGCGAACAGACACTCACCGTTATTACGTCACGCGCCCCGTTGGGCCAGATGTTACTGGGCAAACAGCCTGGCGATGAAGTTGAAATCAACGTCAACGGCAGCCGACAAAGCTTCGAGGTCACGCAGATAGTGTGACCGGCTATCCATTTGCAGGGTTGATCGCTCCAACTTTTTCTGGGTAAGGTGGCTTTGTCGCCACAAAAAGTGACCGGGACTACATAACCGGAAGCAAGGACTCACAAAAGTAGGAGATATTTCATGACGAACGTCATTGCTTTCCCTGACGCCCATGAACGTGATCGCCTCAAGTCAAGTGACCACCCTGGGCTGAGATACCTGAACAAGAAAGAGCGACTGCTGATCGACCAGTTACGTCTGACCAGCCATGCAGGACGCCAGTACGTCTATGACTACGCGAGCATCATGCATCTGTCCAAGCCGTTACATCCGGATTGAGTACTCACGGTCTCTAAATTTGATGAGAATCCTGTGGGAGCGAATTTATTCGCGAAGAGGCTGGTACAGTCGATACCTGTCTAGCGCATGCAAGGCCGCCTTCGCGAATAAATTCGCTCCTACCGATTTGCGCTGCCTATTCAGCTCATGTTCAGCTCATGACTCCGCATGCGGGTACAAGCGCCTATAGTGGCCGCACGCCCCGGCAATCTGGTATCCGTCATGAACCCCGCAGGATCTGAACACGACCTCTCTGAACAGCGCACAACATCAGAATCGAGCGGCAAGAACATTGTCGATCATCTGCGTTTCCACAAGCACCACGCACACCTTGCCAGTACTTTCGGCAACGACGGGTTTGCACTCAAGGCCGAGGCCTTTGCCCGCTTCTTTGGTACACCGGCCTTCCTCGGAGCCCAGACTGTCATCGTCCTGCTTTGGGTCGTGTGCAATGTCACCGGCCTGACTCAGTTTGATCTATACCCGTTTATCTTGCTGAATCTTGCCTTCAGCCTCCAGTCGGCCTACGCAGCGCCGCTGATCCTGCTGGCTCAGACCCGCCAGTCAGCGCGGGACAAAGCCAATGCCGACGCCGACGCCCAACACCGCGAAGACTTGGCAGCGCAAATGCTCTCACTGCTGGAGCAGAACACCCGCCTCACCGAACTGACCAAGTCGCTGACCGAGCGTATCGAGACGCTCACCTCTGACATGCACAAGCATTTCGTAAAACGCGAGCCCGCTGATTGCGACAAAAAGCCGGGCTGATTGGCCGCGTTTATACAGCGCTACACCCCCTGCCCCAGTTTAGAGGCCCGGCGAACCATGGCCTGAGCCGTCTCTGGCGGCAAACACCTTCACGAGCAGTTGCCTCTTCATATTGCGCTCATCATAAAACCACAGGATTATGACCATAATCCAAATCGCAACAGCCTCGTGGAGTGCGTGCCATGCCAACCTTGTCTCGCGAAGAAAAACTAAGTTTCTGGTTGCAAGAAGAACAAGCCGTCCGTGATCGCCTGGGCGCAACGGGCACCCTGCGTATGGCCGACGTGGCCGCACTTGAGCCCTATGAATTCTTCGAAGGTATCGGCCGTGGCGAGCTACCCTGCCCACCCATTGGTGAACTGATGGATTTCGTGCCACTGCACTGGTCGCCCGGCGAGTTTGTTTTTCAGGGCACGCCAGATGAGCGGCACTACAACCCCTTGGGCAGCGTCCACGGCGGCTATGCGGCAACGTTGCTGGACTCATGCATGGGTTGCGCGATTCATACCCGACTCAAGAAAGGCCAGGGCTACACCACCCTGGACCTGCGCATCAGCTACGTCCGGGCACTGAACCTTGCCGTAGGCCCCGTACGCGCCGAGGGCAAGGTAATTCACGTCGGCCGCTCGACTGCATTGGCTGAAGGCCGGCTGTATGACGTGGACGACCGGCTCTACGCCATTGGCAGTACGACCTGCATGATTCTCAACCTGGACTAACCCCGTAGCATTTATCAAAAACATAAAAAACTACCGAGTTGAAGAGCATTTCCTGTAGGAGCTGCCGCAGGCTGCGAAGCGTTTATCCTGACTCACAGCGATCGCAGCCTTCGGCAGCTCCTACAGTTCAAGGGTGTACTGCGCGACAGAGATGCGCGGGTAGATGAGCTAAATCTTGAACCCTGCGCGCCTGGTACTGACCAACCTCACAAGCCCATTCGTGACGCACAGGCAAATATCCCTTACCCGTTCCACTGTTTTTCTCTGCGGTTCGAGCCGGGATACTGCGCTCACGTCTTGTTTATTGAATCAATTGAAGGAGCACCGCACATGACCGTTCCAGCATTCGGCCTCGGCACATTTCGCCTCAAGGATCAGGTTGTCATTGACTCGGTGACCAACGGCCTTGAAGTCGGCTATCGGGTGATTGATACCGCGCAGATCTACGGCAACGAAGCAGAGGTTGGCAAAGCCATCGCCGCCAGCAGCGTGCCTCGCGATGAGTTGTTCATTACTACCAAAATCTGGACCGACAATTTTGCCGCCGACAAGCTGATTCCGAGCCTGAAGGAAAGCCTGGCGAAACTGCAGACCGATCACGTTGATCTGACCCTGATCCACTGGCCTTCGCCTGAAGGCAAAGTCTCGGTCAAAGAATTCATGACTGCGTTGCTGGAGGCCAAAAAGCAGGGGCTGACCAAACAGATCGGCATTTCCAACTTCACCATTGCCCTGATGAAGGAAGCCATCGATGTAGTCGGCGCCGAGAACATCGCGACCAACCAGATTGAGCTGCATCCGTACCTGCAAAACCGCAAGGTCGCTGACTTCGC
Source organism: Pseudomonas viridiflava (assembly GCF_900602065.1). GTDB lineage: Bacteria > Pseudomonadota > Gammaproteobacteria > Pseudomonadales > Pseudomonadaceae > Aquipseudomonas. The sequence goes on from NZ_UWFN01000285.1 coordinate 263,363, forward strand.
CAAACAACACGGTATCCAGATAACGTCATACATGACCCTGGCCTATGGCGAAGTACTCAAGGACCCGGTCATCGAGCAGATCGCCAAACGCCAGAATGCTTCAACCGCGCAGGTCACTCTGGCGTGGGCGATGCAACTGGGCTACGCCGTGATCCCGTCCTCGACCAAGCGCAGCAATCTGGAAAGCAACCTCAAGGCTTGCGAGCTTAAGTTGAGCGACGAGGACATGGCACAGATCGCCGCACTGGATCGTGGTCACCGACTGACCAGCCCTGCGAGCCTTGCGCCGCAGTGGGATTGATCAGCGTCTGATTGAAATGCGATACCTGTGGGAGCCGGGCTTGCCCGCGATAAGGACACCGCGAATCTCTGTTAGATCGCGTCGACCTTATCGCGGGCAAGCCCGGCTCCCACAAGAGATTCCATTTCACTTCATTGAGATGTATTTACCCCACCGCCAACAACCGCTCCAGCACCGATTGATCACGGCCCGTGTGCACAACGTTGGCGTACAGCGATTCGGCAATTTCATCGGCACGGATCGGCAACACCGACAACAACGTGTCGCTCAGGCCATGGCTGGACTCGCAGAAACCCTGCATGTAGATCGAAGCCTTGCAGCGGCTGTCGGTCTTGATCCGGTAATCGCGGTCTACTTCGAAATCCCCTACATACTCACTCAGCGGTTCCAGCAGGTGCCGGTGCAACTGGCGCTCGTAACCGGTGGCCAGCACCACTGCGTCATAGGTTTGCACGCTGCTTTCGCCATTGGCCAGGTTACCCAGCGCCACCTCAATGCCGTTGGCGGTGGCCGTCGCGTTCTGCACCGAGGTCAGGCTGCGGAACGTGTGGCGGGCGATGCCGGATACTTTCTGGCGATAGAACACACCGTAAATGCGCTCGATCAGATCGATGTCGACCACCGAATAGTTAGTGCTGTGATACTCGCGAATCATCTGTTCGCGCTGGGCACCGTTCTGGCTGAACATCAGGTCAGTGAACTCCGGCGAAAACACTTCGTTGACGAAAGGGCTGTCATCGGCTGGTTTCAGTGCCGACCCGCGCAAGATCAAGTCGACCTGAACAGACGGATAGCTGTCGTTGAGGTCAATGAACGCCTCTGCCGCGCTCTGCCCCCCGCCGATGATCGCAATGCGCATTGGCTTGCCATTGGCGCAGGTTTGCTGGGCCATGGACTGCAGATACCTGGAATGGTGGAACACCCGCGCGTCGTTTTTCAGGCTTGAGAAGGCCTCGGGAATACGCGGGGTGCCGCCAGGGCTGACGACCACCGAACGGGTGGTCCGCACGTGACTTTGCCCCTGGGTATCACGGGAAATCACCCGCAATGCTTCGACTTGCTGTTTGTGCAGCACAGGTTCGATTGCGGTGACCTCTTCGCCATAACGGCTTTGGTCGTTGAACTGCGCAGCCACCCAGCGCAGGTAGTCGTTGTACTCCATCCGGCACGGGTAAAAAGTGCCCAGGTTGATGAAGTCCACCAGACGACCGTGCTGCTTCAAGTAGTTGACGAAAGAAAACGGGCTGGTGGGATTGCGCAAGGTAACCAGATCCTTCAGGAAAGAAATCTGCAACTCACTCTGCGTAACCAGCGTATTGCCGTGCCAGCGATAATCGGCCTGTTTGTCGAGGAACAACGCATCCAGCGCACCCTCCCGCTCGCCCCGCTCCTGCAGGGCAATCGCCAGTGCCAGATTGGATGGACCAAAACCGATCCCGATCAAATCGTGAACCACGGCAGATACAAGAGCCTGTGTCATTCCAGTGTCCTCGGGGGATGTTTCGTACTCGTCAATCGAATGGCCAGCAAGGTGGCCTGTTGAGTAGGAAACGAGGGCAAGGAAACAAAATTTAACGAATGGCCGAGAACTGGCATCGACGCCGGGGGCGGAACAGCCGACGCGACGGTTATGTGGTCTACGAGGGGTGCGACACCGCTAAGGAATATCTGTAGGAGCTGCCGCAGGCTGCGATCGCGGTGTGTCAGGTCTGATGCATCGCAGCCTTCGGCAGCTCCTACAGGGGGTACGTTCCAAATCAAGGATCGCGCGGTATTTGATAAGCCGCGGGTTAACGCAGCTCCCCACGCAACAACACCACCTGCTCGCGAGCGGCTGCCGGGGCCGATGCATCACCGCTCAGCGCTGGACCGGCGACAACGGTGACCCGCGACCATAGCCGCCGGAACAAGCCTTTGCCCGGAGCGCGGCTGAAAAAGCTGCCCCACAGGCCTTGCAGCGCCAGCGGTATCACCGGCACGGCCGTCTGCTCAAGAATGCGCGTCATGCCGCTTTTGAACTCGTCGACTTCGCCGTCGCTGGTCAACTTGCCCTCCGGGAAGATGCACACCAGCTCGCCTTCGCTCAGGTACTGGGCAACCTTTTTGAAAGCCTGATCGTAGATCTGCAGGTCCTCGTTGCGCCCGGCAATGGGAATGGTCCCGGCGGTGCGGAAGATGAAGTTGAGCACCGGCAGGTTGTAGATCTTGTAGTACATGACAAAACGAATCGGCCGACGAACCGCTCCGCCGATCAGCAATGCATCTACAAATGACACGTGGTTGCAGATCAACAATGCCGGTCCGTCATCCGGAATCGATTCAAGGTTCTGGTGTTTGACCCGGTACATGGAATGGCTCAGCAGCCAGATCATGAAGCGCATGGTGAACTCAGGCACCACCTTGAAGATGTACACATTGACGGCAATGTTCATCAACGAGATGACGAGGAACAACTCCGGAATCGACAACTTCGCGACGCTGAGTAGCAGGATCGAGACGATGGCCGATACCACCATGAACAGCGCATTGAGGATGTTATTAGCGGCAATGACCCGCGAACGCTCGCTTTCCAGGGTGCGCGACTGAATCAGCGCGTACAGCGGCACGATGTAGAAACCGCCGAAAATCCCGATCCCGAGAATATCCAGCAGCACCCACCACGCCTGACTGAAACCGAGCACGCCTAACCAGTCATTGGCCATGACGTTCTGCGGCATCTCTCCGGAGTGCCACCACAACAAAAGACCAAACACGGTCAGCCCCATTGAGCCGAAGGGCACGAGGCCAATCTCCACCTTACGTCCGGAGAGGCGCTCGCAGAGCATCGACCCCAGCGCGATACCGATCGAGAAGACGGTGAGAATCAGGGTGACAACGGTTTCGTCACCGTAGAGCCACTCTTTGGCGTAGGACGGGATCTGCGTGAGGTAGATCGCGCCGACAAACCAAAACCACGAGTTACCAACGATGGAGCGTGACACCGCCGGTGTTTGCCCGAGCCCCAGGCGTAACGTGGCCCAGGTCTGAGTGAAGATGTTCCATTCCAGCTTCATCTGTGGCGCAACGGCGGCAGCCCGAGGGATGCCGTGGCTGGCGAGGTACCCCAGACACGCGGTCAGGACCATGACGCTGGCGACGATCATCTCGTAATGGGCGGTGGACATCATCACACCGGCGCAAATGGTCCCGGCCAGAATCGCCAGAAAAGTGCCCATTTCCACCAGTCCGTTGCCACCCACCAACTCCTCTTCGCGCAGGTGTTGCGGCAGGATCGAATACTTCACCGGCCCGAACAGTGCCGAGTGCGTGCCCATGGCAAACAACGCCAGTAACATCAGCCACAGGTGCCCGAACAGAAACCCCACCGCTCCGACGAGCATGATGCCGATCTCGGCCAGCTTGATCAGGCGAATCAGGGCGTCCTTGGCGTACTTTTCACCAAACTGACCGGCCAGCGCCGAGAACAGAAAGAACGGCAGGATAAACAGCAAGGCGCACAGGTTGACCCAGATCGAACGGTCACCGTCGATGTTCAACTTGTAAAGAATGGCCAGAATCAGCGATTGCTTGAGGATGTTGTCGTTGAACGCCCCGAGGGACTGGGTGATGAAAAACGGCAGGAAACGGCGCTTTCCAAGCAGGGAGAATTGTGACTGATGGCTCATCGTCCGCGATCCTGAATGACTTGGGCCACATTGAAGACGTTAGATGACGGAATGTCGATAGGACGTTTCCGAATGTAAGGGATTTGGTGCGCACAGAAGCCGGTAGGACCGGCTTTAGCCGGGAGGGCAGTATGTGTGGCGAAGGATATTTAGCGAGTGTCCCGGCCTCTTCCCGGCTAACGCCAGCCCTACCGATTGCTTAAATCCTGTGGGAGCGAATTTATTCGCGAAAGCGGTGTGCCAGACACCGATATTTTTCAGGTTTGGCCCTTCGCGAATGAATTCGCTCCCACATGGAATTCCATTTCAATCCAGGTAGTTGCGCGCTGGTTCCTCCAGAGGCTGCGACCCTATGCCGCTTCACGACTAAAGTCGCTCCTACTCCCCCGAACCTTCATGCGAGACTAGTCAGCTTGTCATTGAGGCTCTGAATGTCTATGTCGCTGTCCAGCGGGCTGATTGCAGCCGTCGCCCTGGCTTATATGGCCATCATGTTTGCCATCGCCTTTTACGGCGACCGGCGCAGCACCTCGCTGCCTCCCCGGTTGCGGGCGTGGGTGTACAGCCTGTCGCTGGCGGTTTACTGCACCAGCTGGACGTTCTTTGGTGCGGTAGGCCAGGCCGCAGAGCAGTTGTGGTCGTTCCTGCCGATCTACCTCGGCCCTGTGGTGCTGATGCTGCTGGCACCCTGGGTGTTGCAGAAGATGGTCCTGATCAGCAAGCAGGAGAACATTACTTCTATTGCCGACTTCATCGCCGCCCGCTACGGAAAGTCGCAGTCCCTGGCGGTGGTCGTTGCGCTGATCTGCCTGGTTGGCGTGCTGCCCTATATCGCCTTGCAGCTCAAAGGCATTGTGCTCGGCGTGAACATCCTGATTGGCGCAGTTGCCGATGCCACCGGCACCCGCGCGCAGGACACCGCACTGATCGTATCGCTGGTGCTCGCGCTGTTCACGATCGTCTTTGGCACGCGTAATCTGGACGTCACCGAGCACCACCGCGGCATGGTCATGGCCATAGCCTTTGAGGCGCTGGTCAAACTGTTCGCGTTCATGGCGGTGGGCGCGTTCGTGACGTACGGCCTGTACGACGGCTTCGATGATCTGTTCAATCAAGCCCTGATTGCGCCACGGCTTGAAGAATACTGGAAAGAAACCATCAACTGGCCGTCCATGGTGGTTCAGACCGGCGTGGCGATGATGGCGATTGTCTGCCTGCCGCGACAGTTTCACGTCACTGTCGTGGAAAATATCGACCCGCAGGATTTGCGTCTGGCCAAGTGGGTGTTCCCGGCCTATCTGGTGCTGGCAGCGTTGTTCGTGGTGCCAATCGCACTCGCCGGGCAAATGCTCCTGCCTGACTCGGTACTGCCTGACTCATTCGTGATCAGCCTGCCATTGGCGACCACACATCCGTCGCTGGCCTTGCTGGCCTTTATCGGCGGCGCCTCGGCGGCCACCGGCATGGTGATTGTCGCCAGCGTGGCGCTGTCGACGATGATCTCCAACGACATGTTGCTGCCTTGGCTGCTGAGCCGCAAAACCGCCGAGCGTCCATTCGAAGCCTTCCGCCACTGGATGCTGTCGGTACGCCGGGTCAGCATCGTGGTCATTCTGTTACTGGCGTATGTCTGCTATCGGCTGCTCGGCTCGACAGCCAGTCTGGCGACTATTGGCCAGATAGCCTTCGCAGCCATTACTCAGCTTTCGCCCGCCATGTTCGGCGCACTGTGGTGGAAACAAGCCAACCGCCGCGGGGTTTTCGCCGGGCTGGGCGCAGGGATTTTCCTTTGGTTCTACACACTGGTCTTGCCGATCTCCGCTGAAAGCCTCGGCTGGTCGCTGGAAAGCTTCCCGCTGCTGGCCTGGCTGCACGGCAATCCGTTGGGGCTGCCGATTACGCCCCTGACTCAAGGCGTGGTGCTCTCGCTGGCGGGTAACTTCATTCTGTTCGGCTGGGTCTCGGTGATCTCAAAAACACGGGTTTCGGAGCACTGGCAGGCTGGCCGCTTCATCGGTCAGGACGCCAGCGTCAGCAGCGGCAACCGGCCGCTGCTGGCTGTACAGGTCGAAGACTTGCTGAACCTCTCCGCCCGGTTTGTCGGTGAGGAACGCGCCCGCCAGAGCTTCATTCGCTTTGCCTACCGACAAGGCAAAGGCTTCAACCCCAACCAGAACGCCAATGGCGACTGGATTGCCCATACCGAACGCTTGCTGGCCGGTGTGCTGGGCGCGTCATCGACCCGGGCCGTGGTGAAAGCAGCCATCGAAGGCCGCGACATGCAGCTCGAAGACGTGGTGCGCATCGCCGACGAAGCCTCCGAAGTACTGCAGTTCAACCGTGCTCTGTTGCAAGGCGCCATCGAGAACATCACGCAAGGCATCAGCGTGGTCGACCAGTCTCTGAAACTGGTGGCGTGGAACCACCGCTATCTGGAGCTGTTCAACTACCCCGAGGGGCTGATCAGCATTGGCCGGCCGATTGCCGACATCATTCGCTACAACGCTGAACGTGGCTTGCTTGGCCCCGGTGAGGCGGAAGTCCACGTGGCCCGACGCCTGCACTGGATGCGTCAAGGCCGCGCCCACACCTCAGAGCGCATGTTCCCCAATGGCCGGGTCATCGAGCTGATCGGCAACCCGATGCCAGGTGGCGGCTTTGTCATGAGCTTCACTGACATTACCGCCTTCCGCGATGCCGAATATGCGCTCAAGGGTGCCAACGAAAGCCTTGAGCAGCGGGTTGCCGAGCGGACCCACGAACTGTCGCAATTAAACCTGGCACTGACCGAAGCCAAGGGCACCGCAGAAACCGCCAACCAGTCGAAAACCCGCTTCCTTGCAGCGGTCAGCCATGACTTGATGCAGCCGCTGAATGCCGCACGATTGTTTTCTGCAGCGCTTTCACATCAAGACGACGGCATGTCGGCTGACGCTCGGCAACTGGTGCAACACCTGGACAGTTCGCTACGTTCGGCCGAAGACTTGATCAGCGACCTGCTGGATATTTCCCGCCTGGAAAACGGCAAGATCACGCCGGATCGCCAACCGTTCGCCCTCAATACGCTGTTCGACACCCTGGGCGCGGAGTTCAAGGCACTGGCGCAAGAACAAGGCCTGACGTTTCGGGTACGCGGCACCGCACTGCGGGTCGACAGCGATGCCAAGTTGCTGCGGCGCATCCTGCAGAACTTCCTGACCAATGCTTTCCGGTATGGCAAGGGCCCGGTATTACTGGGGGTGCGCCGCCGGGGCACCTATCTTAGCCTTGAAGTATGGGACCGTGGCCCCGGTATTCCTGAAGATAAACAGCGGGTGATTTTCGAGGAATTCAAACGCCTGGACAGCCACCAGACCCGCGCCGAAAAAGGTCTGGGTCTGGGCCTCGCCATCGCTGACGGGTTGTGTCGTGTGCTGGGCCACACCTTGCAAGTACGTTCATGGGCAGGCAAAGGCAGCGTGTTCAGTGTCTGCGTGCCATTGGCCCAGCATCAGACGGTCCCCGTCAGCGTGGCTGCGGACGCTAACCGCACGGCGCTGACCGGTACGCAGGTGCTGTGTATCGACAATGAAGACAGCATTCTGATCGGCATGAACAGCCTGCTGACTCGTTGGGGTTGCCAGGTATGGACCGCTCGCAGCCGCGAGGAATGTCAGGCGCTGCTGGATGAAGGCGTACGCCCGCAACTGGCGTTGGTGGATTACCACCTGGATGACGGCGAAACCGGCACCGAGCTGATGGCCTGGCTGCGCACCCGTCTCGGCAAGCCGGTCCCGGGTGTCGTGATCAGCGCCGACGGCCGCCCGGAACTGATTGCTCAAGTGCACGCAGCCGGGCTGGACTACCTGCCCAAACCCGTCAAGCCCGCGGCGTTGCGGGCACTGTTGAGTCGGCATGTAATGTTGGGCTAAACAGGCGTTTGCTGAAGCGAGGCGACCTCCAATATTGGTGGGCGTCCAGTGTCACTGACACAGCGCTGTAGCGCAGCAAACGAGCGACCTGTAGCCAATTCATTCGCGAAGACGATATTCATGACGACAGAGATTCGGTGGGTGCACTGGCCTCTTCGCGAATAAATTCGCTCCTACTGGTCAGGGTGAAGTTCACGACTCCCTCCGGCAACTCACCCAACGCTTCAAACAAATGCGCATCAGCCAGCAGCAAGCAGATGCCGCTGTCTTCGATCATGTAATGCAAACGGTCCTGCGGATACTCCGGATCCAGCGCCACATAAGCGCCGCCCGCCTTGAGAATCGCCTGCAAACCGATGACCATTTCGTGAGAACGCTCAAAGGCCAGATCGACTATGTCATCCTCCCGCTGCATGGGTGCCTGGCCGGTAGCCGGGACTGTCATCAATGAGAACGGATGGGCGTGAAAAATAATTTGTAACACGAGGGACGCTGATCGTCAGGCAGGACAAGACCTGCGACGCCGACTGCTGAGAAAAGCATACCGACAGATATACTTCTCATTTGACAATCATTATCATCAAGCCTAATTTGTTGCCCGGTGTGTAGGGGGCTTCCCTACGAAAGCTTCATCTGCCCAACTGCTGCAAGGTGATTTCCATGCCGGAACAACTATCCACAAGTACGTGCGATTCACCGCTTCTTCAGGCGTTCGTCGAGAACCGCCTGATTCTGGTCAAGATTGCAGCCCGAATCACCGGTTGCCGATCACGGGCCGAAGATGTCGTACAGGACGCTTTTTTTCGATTGCAGTCCGCGCCACAAATTACGTCGTCAATCAAAGCCCAGCTCAGTTACCTGTTCCAGATCGTGCGCAACCTGGCGATCGATCACTACCGCAAACAGGCGCTTGAGCAGAAGTACTCGGGCACTGAGGAAGAGGGACTCAATGTGGTTGTCCACGGCGCGTCCCCTGAAACCTCGCACATCAATTTCACGACGCTGGAAACCATCGCCGATGCCCTGACCGAATTGCCTAGCCGCACGCGCTACGCATTCGAAATGTATCGCCTGCACGGCGTCCCGCAGAAAGACATTGCCAAGGAGCTAGGTGTCTCGCCGACACTGGTGAACTTCATGATTCGCGATGCCTTGGTGCATTGCCGCAAGGTCTCTCTCCAGGAAGCGCGCGCCGTACGTCGCTGAACGTGATCGACACTGCGCCTGTAGGAGCTGCCGAAGGCTGCGAAGCTTTTTTGCCCCAATCGCAGCCTTCGGCAGCTCCTACAGAATCCTGCCTGTTAAAGCCACTCGCACCGTTCAAAAAAAACCTGTCGGTCCAGGGTCATCAACGCCGCCCGCTTGTGCGGAAAATCGAATTCCTTTTCTTTCTCAAAGCCCTGTTTTTGCATGTAAGCAATCATCTTCGCGTTGTCGGCGCGCGGCTCTGAAACCAGCCGTTGAGTGCGCTCATCATCGAGAAAAAGGTAATGCACCAGCGCTGATAACCAGCTGGCGACCTTGTGCGGACCACGGTGCTGTTCTTCGCCCACCAACATGTGGATGCCACGGTCGTAATCTCCTGGATTGCAGAACGGTGCAATCCGGTCTTCGAGCGCCCAATAGGCCTCAAAGTAGGCAAATGGCTCGTCATCGAAGGACCCGATCAACGTCAGCGTATGGGGATCGGTGGCCTGCTTCTGCAGATACTCTCGATGTTGTTCCAGTGTTCCGCCCTCCTGCCAAAACTGCAGAACACGTGGATTGTTTTGCCAACGATTGAAACGCTCAAGGTCCTGATCAACATTCAGCGCGCGCAGGGAAATCGAGGCGCCGAGGCGGGCATCGAAACGTCGATAGACTTCGCCTGATGGCTTGGCCGGGCGAATCAACGGCATAGCCGTCGCGGGTAATGACTGAGGCATGTTTTGGGCTCACGAAAAAGGGCTGATTCAATGAGAAAACGTGCTCAGGGCGGGAAAATTTAAGGCGGGGTTCAATCAAGCAACGCGCAACCATCCGAGTTCACCCCTGACTTGTGAGACCGGATTTATCCGGCAAGAGGCCGGTACATTCGCTACATCTTTCTCGCCTGAAATGCCGCCTTCCCGGCTGAAGCCGATCCCACGCACTGTGTTTGCCGCGCGACCGCCGAGGAAATTTACGCTCCGCCTTGCCTTCATCCATGTGAAAATGTCGACCAACATTTAAAGGTCACAGCGTGAGGAGAGTTGCATGCGGTACGCGCAAGATCACAAGGCCCAGACCCACGAACGCATCCTTCATGAAGCATCGGCACGCTTTCGACGTGACGGCATCGGCGCGACAGGTCTGCAGCCACTGATGAAAGCCCTGGGCCTGACCCATGGCGGCTTTTATGCGCACTTCAAATCCAAGGATGATTTGGTGGAAAAGGCGCTGCGCTGCGCGGCAGACGAAGCCAACGACCACACCAGCAAGGCATTTGCAGAAGATAACGGCCTGGCTGCCTTCATCAAAATGTACCTCTCGGAAACGCATCGCAATGCTCCCGAAAAAGGCTGCCCGATCCCGACCATGAGCTCAGAGCTGGGCCAGCGCGGGGAAGCCAGTCCGATCACCGATGAGCTGATCGAGTCGCGCCTGGCGTCCTTGCAAAGCTTTCTGGGCGGACCGGATGCCGACGCGCAAAGCGTGGTGATGCTGTCGACCTTGGTCGGTGCGCTGATGCTGTCACGCAGCACACAGGATCCGGCGCTATCGCAGCGGATCCTGCACACTACCCGAGACTGGCTAACGCGGCAGGCGAGCGAATCCTGATCAGTCCTGCCAGCGTCTGAACACTACACTGGCGTTGACTCCGCCGAAGCCAAAGCCGTTCGACAAGGCATACTCGATATTCATGGCGCGCGCTGCGCCATGGACAATATCAATACCCGCAGCCGCGTCATCGGGATTGTCGAAGTTGAGGGTCGCCGGGGCCATCTGATCGCGAATAGCCAAAGCGGTGAAGATGGCCTCTATCCCGCCCGCAGCCCCCAACAAATGCCCGGTCGCCGATTTGGTCGACGTCACCGCGATGGATTTTTGATCACCAAACAGCGCCTTGATCGCAGCCATCTCCCCTTTGTCACCGACCGGTGTGGAAGTGGCATGGGCGTTAAGGTGCTGGATTTGCCCAGGCTCAATGCCTGCCTGGCGAATCGCCGCGCCCATGGCTCGCTGAGCCCCGCTACCGTCCTCGGGCCCTGCCGTCAGGTGATACGCATCCGCGCTGGTGCCATACCCGACGAGCTCGACAATCGGCTTCGCTCCCCGAGCCAATGCATGGTCCAGAGACTCAATCACCAGTATTCCAGCGCCCTCGCCCATCACAAAACCGTCGCGATCCCGGTCGAAGGGCCGAGAAGCTCGCTCGGGCGTTTCATTGAAGCCACTGGACAAAGCCCGTGCCGCCGCAAAGCCTCCCAGGCTGACCCGGTCGATAGCCGCCTCCGCGCCACCGCAGATGGCAATGTCCGCCTCACCACAACGAATCAGCCTTGCAGCATCGCCAATCGCTTGCACACCAGCAGCGCAGGCCGTCACCGGTGCGCCCAGCGGCCCCTTGAAGCCATGCTGGATAGACACATGCCCGGCCGCCAGGTTGACCAGAAACGAAGGAATCGTGAATGGCGACAACCGCCGTGGTCCACGGCTGTCAGTGGTGCGTACCGCATCGGCAATCGCCCCGAAGCCACCGATACCCGAACCAATAATCGTCGCGGTACGCTCCTGGGCCTCTTCACTCTTGGCTACCCAACCTGCCTGTTCAATCGCTTCTTTCGCAGCAGCAAGCGCGAACAGGATGAAGCGGTCCATCTTCTTTTGCTCCTTCGCGGGCACTGCACTGTCGGCATCAAAGCCCGCCTCGGAATCATCAACCAACAACGGCACCCGACCGCCCACTTTGCCGGGCAAGTCAGCGACCGTATCCTCGCCCAACCGGACAATACCCGAGCGCCCGGCCAGCAAACGCTTCCAGACCGCTTCGACGCCAGTACCCAAGGGCGTCACCAGCCCCATTCCCGTCACGACGATTCGTGGACCACTCATAGGTTTTGTGCCTCTGTCTTGATGCTGATCAATGTGCAGAAATCCAGGCCCGCAAGGCAGCTGCGCTGCCGTTATCAAGGCCGATGATCGTATATTACAGCCATAATTTAAATCATTGTATGTCGGTCGACATTCTAAATGTCAAGCGTGATGGGCTTTGGGCTAGCTGCAGCAGGAACGCAAGGGGAAGAGGTTGAAATCGCAGAAAAAGAAAGGCCGGTCATGGACCGGCCTGATCAGGAGGGATTAGCGAACGTTACTCGACTGCGAGTCTGTCCCGGTTTTTATCCAAGAGGGCTTTGCCAATCCCTTTGACTTCAATCAACTCATCCACCGAGGTGAACTCGCCACTGGCTTCTCGATAAGCAACAATTGCCTCCGCCTTACCTTTTCCTATTCCATTCAGCTGTTTCTGCAAAGTATCGACATCGGCGGTGTTGATGTTGACCTTATTCGTCATCTGCTCCTGCATAACCACCGCCCCCACTGGGGCATTGGCGGCGGGCGTGACAGGGGCAGCAATTACAGCAACCGAAGTACTTGCTAACAAACCAAACAGCAGTGAGGAAAGTAAAGTTTTGCGCATCTGGAATACTCCGTAACGTTTGATTGAATGCGACATTCCGTGTGTCACCATTAAAACTTAGTTCAGAGTGAAGAGCTGTCAAACAGCTTAAGCGTATCTTGCTATTACTTTAACGGAGCGAGCGATCACAACATCTTCCGAGCGAAGATAATTATTTCAAATTTATACGACAAACAGAGTACCGTTAACAATCCTTCTGAAACTTCTCACCCCACAATAAGCGCTTTTATTACCGACAAACTCTACGAATCCATCTTTGGCAGGTTAAAACTCTGCGAATCAAGGTAACCCTGGTTAACGAGCTCGCAGAAATCAGGTAATTGCAACAACTATCAAGGACAATGCTCGGCATTATAGCGTCACAAAGAATGACAGTGGAGCTTGGCTTTTAATGCCATTGGCCAACAACTATCCGCTGCCATTCATGCCAGCATTTATCTAGCCAGCAACGCATCCACTCACTGATCGGCCATTTTCTCCAAATGAATCCAGTCAACGATTTCACCCTCTGGCGTATAGCCGACCACCAAATCCGTCAGCACTTGCCGCACACGGTGGTAATCGTCGTCGCCGACGGCATCCAGCAGAGCCTCGAGCTTGTTCTTCAGGCTGTCCCAGGACAGGTAATCCTCGTGGGCGCTCATGATCATCGGATGACGGGTGGGAACCACGTTGTCGCCTATCAGCAACTCCTCATATAACTTTTCACCGGGACGCAATCCGGTGAACTCGATAGCAATGTCTCCCTGAGGATTGCGCTCGGAGCGGATACTCAGGCCGGACAAATTGATCATCCGCTCTGCCAGTTCAATGATCTTTACCGGAGCGCCCATATCAAGAACAAAAACATCGCCGCCTTGCCCCATTGAACCCGCCTGAATAACCAGCTGGGCAGCTTCAGGGATGGTCATGAAGTAACGGGTGATATTGGGGTGAGTCACGGTTAGTGGGCCGCCACTCTTGATCTGTTTGTGAAACAAAGGGATAACGGAGCCCGACGAACCCAGCACATTGCCAAAGCGGACCATCGTGAATCGGGTTTTGTTTACCTGAGAGACATTGCTGCTGCCCCTAAACAATACAGGGGCCACTTCACGGCTCAAGGCTTGCAGAACCATCTCGGCCAGGCGCTTGGTGCTCCCCATGATATTGGTAGGGCGAACAGCCTTGTCCGTCGAAATCAGGACAAAGTTAGCGACACCCACCTGCAGGGCTGCCTGTGCAGTGTGCAAAGTACCCATTACATTGTTAAGGACGCCTTCTGCGCTGTTGTGCTCAACCATCGGCACATGTTTATAAGCGGCAGCGTGGTACACCGTATCGACGTTCCAGGTTCGCATCACATCGACCATTTTTTCGAAATAGCGCACCGAGCCCAGTATCGGAAGCAACTGAACTTTTAATGAACTGTGCTGGATTTGCTGCTCGAGTTCACCAAGTATGTTGTAGAGGTTGAATTCACTGTGCTCAAACAACAGCAGCCTTGCAGGTTTAAGCAGCAGGATCTGCCGACACAATTCGGAACCGATTGAACCGCCGGCCCCTGTAACCATAACCGTTTTACCGGTAATGCAGCGCTCCAGTAAATCGTCCTGTGCGGGAACCGAGTCTCGCCCGAGCAAGTCGGCGATGTCGACCTCCTGAATGTCATCGACTTTGACGCGACCGCTCGCAAGGTCCATGAACCCTGGCACGCTGCGCACGTGCAGTGGATAACCTTCAAGATACTCAAGAATTTCCCGACGACGCGCACGAGTTGCCGAGGGCACAGCCAAGAGTATTTCTTCCGCGCCAGTGACATCGATCATTTGCTGGATATGCTTAGGCTTGTATACCTGCAGGCCTGCAATTGTGCGCTTGTTGATGGTGTCATCGTCATCTATAAAAGCAACCGGCCGCATCAAGCGACCAAGTCGCAGGGCCGCAACCAGTTGATTGCCCGCGGAGCCCGCGCCGTAAATCGCAACTTTAGGCAACCCGTCACTGCGCGAAGTGAAGGGCACATGCTGGGAAGCCGTAAACCAATCCCCCAGAAAGTATTGGCGCATGAGCAGCCGCAGGCCACCAATCATGACCATGCACAGCCACCAATAATTGAAAACAATGGAGCGAGGAACAACAACCTTGTGGTTGCTGTACCAGTACACCACCAATGCCAACAAGAGCGCTGAAAGGCTGACAGCTTTGCCGATAGCGATGAGTGCATCATTGCCGAAGAAGCGCATGACGGCGCGGTACATGCCGAAACGGATGAAGATCGGAATCGTCAGTATGGGTGCAGTCGCGAACAGCCACAAATGCGTAGTAATGGGCTTATAAGCAGCATCGAAGCCAAGCCTGACAACGAAAGCCAACGCCAGCGCGAGCCAGATCAGTACGATGTCCGCACCGACTTGCACTATTCGCTTGTTCTTGCGTGACAGCCCCAGCATCAGCGATCGTAAATTCATCATTTCCTTCTACTTCCCATCTGACTCCATGTCGCATTGT
The DNA here is from genome assembly GCF_900602065.1 of Pseudomonas viridiflava. GTDB lineage: Bacteria > Pseudomonadota > Gammaproteobacteria > Pseudomonadales > Pseudomonadaceae > Aquipseudomonas. The sequence goes on from NZ_UWFN01000285.1 coordinate 278,390, forward strand.
ACGGACTTCATGGCGCTAAGCTTGTTTGAAAAACGACCTGTCTCGCAATTTTGTTACAACTGCGAGTTGAATTATTCGGCAGTGCCCGCCTTGTACTTGAATGCCAGGATAACCAGTGGGGCATAGGCGATGATCAACACAGTTGCTCCGTCGAGCTTCCACACACCTGCAACCAATGCCAAAGGCAGTAGCCACAACAGGTTGATTAACCCGACGGCACGGGTGACTGGCAAGTGGCGACCGAAGCGACGGGAGGCAAATTGATACGCGTGGGAACGATGTGCCTCATAGACCTTTTCACGACGGATCAATCGACGCATCAACGTGACGGTAGCATCGACAATAAACACACCCAGCAGAATCAGCCAACTCCAAAGCAGTGAAGGGTCTGTCCAGGCGGCTACCAATGAAAGCAAAGCCAGAATGACTCCCAGAAAACCGCTGCCTGCATCGCCCATGAAAATACGCGCAGGCGGAAAATTCCAGACCAGAAATCCTGCGACCGCTGCCGCCAGCAGCAACGGCAGAGCGATCAACCCGGTGTGGCCAGAGAGCAAATAAACCAGGCATGCGCCGAGGCACACGCTGATCGCTTCTACACTGGCAATACCGTCGATACCGTCCATGAAGTTGTAGAGGTTGAGCATCCAGACCAGATAAAAAAGGGTGAGAATCTGTACTGCCCAGCCTGGATCGAACGTGCCGCCGAACAATACGAATGGCGGCAACCCGCCCAGCCAATACAAACCCCAGATTGCCGCGCCGAAGTGACCGAGCAAACGCCAACGTGCGGCAATATGTCCGTGGTCATCAAGAAAACCTAGAATCGCAACGACCAGCCCCGCCCCCCCTAACGCAAGAAACACTGACCCGAGCTGCGGGTTATCAACTGCGACTATTGCCAGCGCAAACAAGAAACTGAGTACGATGGCCACGCCGCCTCCCCTCGGGGTTGGCAAGCTATGCGAGCTGCGGGCGTTGGGAATGTCCATTAGACTGCGCGCCAGCGCATAACGACGCAGCACCCAGGTGAGCACAAATGCCAACACCAAAATGGCAGGTACCCACCACACGTTCATATCCATCAAGCCTAAATACCTTTTGAAGCCATTCGTAAGGTTCCTTGTTCAGGAACGATTGCTGAGCCACTGTCGAGCACTGTCACGCAATGCTTCTCTGGTTGAGACCTCAGGCTGCCAGCCAAGCAACGCACGGGCCTTCCCAGCGTCAACCTGAAGCGAGCCAACGAGTTGCTGACCCAAAGCGTCTCTGCCCAGAGCACTCAGCAACCAGCGCAACGCTTTTGCAGGCACAGGCAAAAGCCTCGCTTTATGATCCATGCCTTGCGCCAACAGCCCAACCAACTGCGCGGTGGAAACGTCTTCGCCATCGGCGATAACAAAAGTTTCATTGGCAGCCGCAGGGTGCCTCATACACAGCTCCAGAAAACTCACCAGATTCTGTAGAGCAATCATGCTTCTCACATTGTTGACTCTGCCGAGCGGCAACGGCACTCGCCTTGATACCAAACCTAGAAGACGGCCGAAGTTACCCGGCGCATCACCGGCGTACACCAAAGGAGGCCTGACGACGACCCACTCCATAGGCTGCCCGGCCAGCAACTCACGCAAGCCCTGCTCCGCTTCTAGTTTCGAGCGTGCATAAGCCTGCTGCGGTTGCGGCGTGGAGAGTTCGCTAAAGGGTTGTCCTGATATCGTTTCAGCGCCATTGGCACCTATCGAACTGATGAGCACAAAACGCCGGACCCCCATTTCGAGTGCTTGACGGGCCAGCGCAAGAGTTCCATCGACGTTGACCTGGCGAAACGCGGTAAGGGGGTCAGCTCCTTGCTCATGTAACACATGTGCCCTGCCTGCGGCATGGACAACGACATCACAGCCTCGTAACGCTTCAGACCAGTCAGTGGCACGATGCATCTCACCCACCTGGACCCAATCGCCCGATACCAGCGAGGGATTACGAGAGGTGCCACGAACGGCCACCCCTTGATCTGTCAAGCGATCAAACAAGGCTCGACCAATGAAACCCGATGCACCTGTTATCAGGCACCGGCCCATCGCTTCATCAGACGTCATAATAATCCCGGTACCACTTAACGAACCGCAGTATACCTTCCTGTACTGAAACCGAAGGCTGGTAGCCAATATCAGCCTTTAGGCCACTGACGTCCGCATAAGTATGCTCTACGTCGCCCGGTTGCAGAGGCAACAACTCTTTGACGGTCTTCTTGCCAAGTGCCTGCTCAATAAGCTCGACGTAATCCAGCAGCTCTACCGGCTGACTGTTACCGATGTTGTATAGCTTCCAGGGAGCACGGCTAGTGGCTGGGTCAGGAGACAAACCTGACCAATCGGGATTGCCAATCGAGACGTGGTCCAGAACCCGAACCACGCCTTCAACGATATCGTCGATGTAGGTGAAATCCCTACGATGTTTGCCGTGGTTGAAAATCTTGAGCGGCTCGCCCGCCAGAATCGCCTTGGTGAACAGGATAGGCGACATATCTGGCCTGCCCCATGGTCCATATACGGTGAAAAACCGCAGTCCGGTCGTCGGTAGCGAATACAGATGGCTGTAAGTGTGTGCCATCAATTCATTGGCTTTTTTTGTGGCGGCATAGAGCGAGACCGGATGGTCGACGTTATCGCACTCTTTGAAAGGTATGGTTTCGTTTGCGCCATAGACAGAACTCGAGGACGCATACACCAAGTGCTCGATCTTCTGCTGGCGACAACCTTCAAGCACATTCACAAAGCCTACAAGATTGCTGTCAACGTAGGCGTGCGGGTTTTCCAGAGAGTACCGGACCCCTGCCTGCGCGGCGAGATGGACTACACGATTGAATCCACCGCTCTCGAACAATGCCTTCATGGCATCACGGTCCGCGATGTCCTGTTTATGGAACACAAATCGCTCATGGCCCAGCAGTTGGTCGAGCCGCGCCTGTTTCAGCGAAACATCGTAGTAGTCATTCAGGTTATCAACACCCACGACCTCATCACCGCGCGCCAATAGATGGCGGCACACATGAAATCCGATAAAACCCGCGCTGCCCGTCACCAACACTTTCATAAAATGCTAAATCCGTTATACCGTCTGGATCGAGTCGGCACGGCCGACTGCGTAGTACATCAAGCCCGCGGCCTTAACAGCTTTGGGGTTATACATATTGCGACCATCGACGACCACAGGGCTGGCCAGTTTCTCTCTCAGCCAGTCGAAATCCACGGTTCGGAATTGCTTCCACTCCGTGCAAATCACTAACGCATCTGCTCCCTGCAGCACATCCTCGCGGCTATCGCCCAGTACCAGATCTGCACGTTCACCGTAGATACGCCTGGTTTCCTCTTGAGCCTCTGGGTCAAACGCCTGTACTTTGGCACCTGAACGCCACAGAGCCTCCATCAACGTACGACTAGGCGCAGCACGCATATCGTCGGTATTGGGTTTAAACGCCAGCCCCCACACAGCAATGGTTTTACCTGCCAACTGACCATCAAAAGCTCGCTCCAGCTTGTCGAAGAGCACGTCTTTCTGGCGGTTGTTCACTGACTCAACGGCCTTTAACAATTCAGCGTCATAACCAAATTGTGCTGCCGTATGAGCCAACGCCTGGACATCCTTCGGAAAGCAGGAACCGCCATAGCCGCACCCTGGGTAAATAAAGTGGAAACCGATACGGGGGTCGGATCCTATACCAAGACGGACCTGTTCGATGTCAGCTCCTAGCCGCTCTGCTATGTGGGAAATTTCGTTCATAAAGCTGATCTTGGTCGCAAGAATCGCGTTGGCGGCGTATTTGGTCAGCTCAGCCGAACGTACATCCATAAAAATCATCTTGTCGTGGTTACGGGTATACGGCCCATAACACTCAGCCAGTCGCTCACGAACATGAGCAGAATCGGTGCCTACGACAATACGCGCGCCCTTTGTGAAATCCTCGATAGCGGCGCCTTCTTTGAGAAACTCAGGGTTGGAACACACATCGAACGGCAGCTCCATACCTCGTTCAGCCAGCACGCCAGCAATTGTGGCATGCACTTTATCTGCAGTACCCACGGGCACGGTGGACTTGTCGACGACAATTTTGCGATCAGTCATGTGCGTCGCAATCGTCTTAGCCACGGCAAGCACATATCGAAGGTCAGCGGAGCCGTCCTCATCCGGCGGAGTGCCTACCGCAATGAACTGCAACTCGCCAAACGTGACGCCCTCAACCGCATCGGTGGTGAACTGCAATGTGCCATTGGCGTAATTCTGTTTGACCAGCGCTTCAAGGCCAGATTCGAAAATCGGCATAACGCCCTGCTTGAGCCCTTCGATTTTGGCGTGGTCGACATCGACACACATCACCTGATGACCGACGTCAGCAAGACAGGCACCTGTCACGAGGCCAACATAGCCCGTGCCAAAAACGGTAATTTTCATCTACGAATCCTTGGAGCAAAACGGAAAAGAGTCAGCCTTATCGAGGTGAGCTTCGATAATTGTGCGGCAGGTGCATGAAGCCCAGTGCTTGAGCTACCCGGGGGTAGCGATGGCGAAGAAAACCCCGAAAGGCGTAATTGCCGAAACACCACAAGGCGGTAGGCAGCGGAAGCTTTTCGACCTGGCGATAAACCCGCCACGTGTATAGCGCCGCTCTACGCTTATTGGAAGAAATAGAGTCCGAGCGCACGTTATAGCGCACCAACACTTCCTGGATTCCGCAACCGTGGGGAACGCGTTTCAGCAACGCAAGCCACAGGCCAAAATCCTGGCGCATTCTAACCAAGGGCATCAGCACCTTGCCAAAGTGTTGGGTATCGTACATCGCGGTCGAGCATCCAACTACTGAAGTCTTGAGCATGGAATGGTATGTAGTGCGAGCTGGCACTCCCACAGCAGAAACAACTTCGTTGTTGCCCTTTACTTTTTCATAGGCTGTAAAGCTGAACGCGCAGCCTTCACGGGCCATAAATTGCAGCTGATACTCAAGCTTGTGTGGCAACCATTGATCGTCGCAGTCAAGAAACGCGATATACCGTCCACGAGCTGCATCAATGGCGGTATTACGAGCAACCGCTGCTCCTTGGTTAGTAGGCAGGGTAATAATACGTACGCGGGGCTCGGTGCCATAATGGGCGTTCACGCAGGCGACGGTATCATCGTGGGAGGCATCGTCCACGATCAGCAACTCCCAGTCTGAGTAAGACTGGGCGATCACGCTCGCAATAGAAGGCAGGATAAACCCCGCCGCGTTATAGGACGGCATGACAATCGATACTGCTGGATTACTCATTACTCAAACGCCCTCGGCACACCATTGCTGCACATATCTACGGGCAGAAACGTTTACGTCAAAATTTTCCCTGACCGTCGCAGCCGCCAGACAGCCCATGGAAGCAGAGTCATCACTCAGCCCACAGAGTACGGCACGAACGACCTCGCTCTCATCATCGGCATCAAAAATATAGCCGCTGCTTCCATGATCAAGCAGCTCTTCAATCCCGGGCGAGCGACTGCTGATACAAACACAACCTGCGGCCATCCCCTCTTTAACTGCGTTAGGCAGGCGTTCGCCAGCCTTGGTAGACAACAGCAAGAATACCCGCGTTTTGAATAGCTGCTCGCGAACCTGATCCTCGCTCAACCACCCGACAAAATCTACGGCATTAGCCACACCCAACCCCTCGGCCAACCGTTGCAACGCCCCTAACTCAGGCCCTGAACCCGCTATAGCGAGAGTCGCCTGCGCGGATGATTGGCGCACCAAAGCAAAGGCCCGAATCACGCGATCGAAGCCTTTATCGGCAATCAAGCGTCCTGCTGTAAATATTCGTAGCGGACGGGCTACAAACGCAGAAACCTCAACGACCGGATAGGCTTGCAAGTCGATACCACGATGGACAACTACGGGCGTTGTGTTGTGCCCCAGAAAGCCTCGAATATCCTCAACATTCGCCCTGGCATGAGTGAATAACACATCAGCCTCAGCGTAAGCCCATCGCGACAGAGGTAGTTTTTTCTCGAGGTCGTAGGCCCCCAGAAACATCGATCGCCGGGTATGCGGAAGTTGACCTGCGAGTAAAGGCAACACTAATGAGGGGTAATGCCCCCAGAACAAGTGAACGACATCCGGTTTTCTCTGAATTAATTTTTCGGCAATTCGTACCGCAGCCCCGAGTAACAGCAGACATTTAACGCGATCGGCCAGACCCCACGAGCCCCTGAACAAGACCTTCGCCACTAGCGCGATGATGTTCGCCTTCGCAGGAAAGTTAGCGAACGCCTTGAGTGTCTTGATTAGCGAACTCAGGCGTGACGAGCGTTCGCCTCTCGCGTAGAGCTGATGGATATCCACAACGTGACCTGCACGCTGCAACGCGGTGACATCACGCACAGCAAAGGTTTCAGAAGCGACCGGATAGGTCATCAAAACCATGCTGATGGTAAGTTTGCTATCGGTGGGAGAGGTAATCATGAGCTCAAAGCCATACGCGCTCTACGCTCAGGAAGATTAAAACCAATACGCCGTCTCCGTATCACCTTACCACTGCCAGACAGCTCAGAGCTTTTACTCAAAATACCATTCCCGGCAAAAAGGGAAATCAATGACAAAACTAAAAAACTGATTTTCAAAAAGAAGCCTCAACGGGGGAACAGATCCAGTGCTTCGTCGATGTCCAGGCCGTATGACTTCTCGAACCAGGTAAAAAGCACATCGGCAGGCGCTGCGTAGATATCCATCTGTTGGATACGAGCGATGGTAGCATCCGCGAGCCGGTACCTTAGCAACCTGGCAGGATTGCCGACCCATATCGAGTAAGGGGGAGCATCTTTTGTTAGAACGCTACCAGCACCTATGATTGATCCATCGCCAATCGTGACGCCAGGAAGGATAATGGCGTGCGCTCCGATCCATACATCGTTGCCAACGCGTACGGGCCTATTATTGAGTTGCGTCTTTAGCTGGCTGCGGTACGCCCCACCGATGAAAGCCGCCGACGTCGTAAGCTTATCAAGTGGGTGAATATTGGGCCCGATCAACGCACCCTCGCCCACCGAGCAAAAGGCTCCCATAGACTGAACATTAGGACCGACCGTCACGTCCCGCCCGAGAAACGTAAAAGGTCCTATTCGCTTGAAATCCGGGCAAATTACGCCCGGTTCAATACGAATATTTCGGCGGGCTGCCTGGTAGATAGCGCGTTCAGAGAGAATTGGCGCTAGAAGGCGACGCAGGCTGCTCCTCCATGAGAATTTCGCGTAAGCCTGCTGAACCATAGGCACTCCCATAAACTTTAAAATTCAATTAATAAGCGGGCTGAAACGTCAACATAACTCACACGTCAATCTTGATAATCCTCATCACTCTTTCACCTTTGTATTCGTCATCCACACACACCTGCTTTGCGGTGTAATCCAGCCGGGGGTGAAGATCACATCGGACCTCCCCATTGTATTTACGGCTACGAAAAAGTGATCGGGTCCATATCAATTGACTTGAAGGCATATCAAAAAGCATTAACGTCTGCCGGCCAAAGCGGTTTGGATAGGTATCCGTCAGAAACCTTCGCCCCTCAGGCAAAAATGAAGGATGCCCATCCTCCATCAGAACACCCTGACCGACTCTTGTCGGAGATTGAGTCGGATGGTCCAGATCGTAAAGGTTGTAGCCTATCGGCTCTCCGCGCGTGGGTGCGCAGTAAACAAGCAACGCTTGATCACTATTCCAGGCATAGTGAGAACATTTTCCTGAGTTGTTCAAAAGAGTGACAGAGCCTGATGACCGCTCGACCAGAAGAAGTCGGCTTGAACGTTTGGCGTTTGATACCCACATGTGAAAAAAAATGAAGCGATTACCCGACGGGCTGAAACTCAGGTGATTGATGTAATGCTCGGCGCCCTGCATATCTGCTACAGGCTCGAAGGCAAGAAGCTCTTCGTATGCCAAGCTGAAAACGATTTGATTTTCCTTGATATCAACCAATTCCAAACAAGCGCCCGGAGGAACAGGGTTATTGCTCGTAACGTCGGCAGAGGCATCATAGCCATAGCCCGGGCGTAGGCGCTGTAGACGGGAAAAATCGAGAGACAAGCCCCACCTCCCGTCTTTAGAAATATCATATAGCGGACGAATAAGAGTCGTGACGGTCTGTTTCCGAGCAATGTCGAAAATCACTCCCTCGTATTGCCCACTATCAGATCGGCTATTGAAAAAAACTAGTCTTTCATCGTGCCCCGGCATCCATTGCAGCCGAGCACCCTGCTGCCAGCACCATGCGACGCTTTTAGCAAAACAATGGAAAATCTCGCCACCTCCGTTGGCAAGATCGTAATAACCAAACTCAATTTCACGATTTGAGCCAGGGCTGATCAATTCTAAATCAGTTCTGCAGGCCAGCACTGTTTTGCCATCCTTGGAAAACGGAGTGACGTCATAATACCCAAAAAAAACATGATATCCCGCGACGCCAAGGATGACATCTTTAGCGTCTCTTGGACTGACGATGTGCAGTGCACGCTCATACAGAATTCCGCACACATACAAAGCCTGTTTAGCATACCGCTTGAGCTTGAGTTTAAGCCGGGACAGCATCATTTAAGGACCTTACGCATCAAGCGACCCATCGGATTAAAACAGACAGACATCAAAATATTTTTTTTCAGAATAGGTGGTGGTACGCAAGTATCTATCCCGGCCTCGGCGATTACAAAATCGCGTTGTTCTTGAGAGATCGTCGGACTGAATTCCTGAAAAAGCTCGTTAGCTCTCAAAACCACAGGCTCCTTCGCGTAGTGGTCAAAATCAACACTATTAAATGTGGCTTCCGGCCCTAGCAAGGAAAACGGAATCCCCATTTCGACGCTATAGAGTACGTATGACCCCAACCCATTAGAGCTTGAATACTTGTGGCGGCGGAGTATTTCGTAGAAGTTTTGAGCAAAGTCTTCACCTCGGCGCGCACCCGAACAGTAGACGTTGAAGCCCTGCTCAAGATAAGCATTCTGCCTTCCTTTTTTTATATCATCCTCGTGAAGGCAGATGCTGATCGGATGACGGTCGGCTGGGAGGTTTTTTAGCTCAGCACAGTAGGCCAGGATATCGAATTGTGCCTCGACCACAGTTCCCGAGTGAACTGGAAAAACCACCGTTCCCCGAGCAGTTTCACTCACTTCCAAGCCCATCGCCCGACGATAGTGGATAAAGGGAGCGCCGAGAATATGTACCGGCTTACTACTCTGAGTTTTCCAGGCATCTGCCTGTCGGGCGTTGAATACCAATATCGCTGGTACGTTTTTCTTGAGGTCGCCAGGGCGTGGCGCATTTCTGAGATACCAGCCATGGTGGATCTCCACGGCTAAAGGTAACCATGTCGGCCACGAAAGGTGCTGTTTCACCAACCGGTCAAATCCATAATTTGTGATTTCCGCACCAAACAGTAGCCGCATAGCTTTATCAAATCGGGATAACGGAGCACGCTCGCCTCCTTTTGAAAGCCCGTGTTTATCTACAGCGAGATGATCCAGCTCTGCAATGCTCATTCGGTGGTTCCAAACAAAAGAAGTAACACACTATTTGAATTTGACACTCTCAGGGCGCACAGGAGTATTCATCGCAGCATCAATTGCTGCGACAGAACCTATTACCCGCTCCAAATGTTTCGGTGGCATACCAAAGCCAGGTCTGATACTGCGCACAGCGTCTGCCCCAATTACCTCGCCAGCCTTGATATCTTTCACGAAATACAGCGACCGACGAAACTTGACGTTCCCTTGCTCACTAGATTTACGACCATAATCCACACGTCCTAACGCAGCCCAAGCAGTTTTGCTATCTCGGCATAGAGCTGACAACTCTTGGGGTTCCAGTGAAAAACTATCATCCGGGCCGCCACCGCTGCGATCAAGCGTGAAATGCTTCTCGATGATTGAAGCGCCCAGAGCTACGCTGGTAATAGCGGTAGTATTGTCGAGGGTATGATCAGACAGCCCAGTTACAAGACCGTGGCGCTTCATCATGTCCGGAATGGTGCGTAGATTGTAATCTTCTGCGGGAGCAGGATAACCACTGACACAGTGTAGAATAGCGAGTTCTTTACAGCCACCGGTACGCGCCGCGTCGACAGCTTCGGCAATCTCCTGCTCATCAGCCATGCCGGTCGAGATGATCATGGGTTTACCTGTGCTTGCGACATATTTGATCAGGGCATGATCGATAGCTTCGAACGAGGCAATTTTGTAAGCCGGTGCGTTGAGATCCTCAAGCAGGTCTACGGCGGTATTGTCGAATGGCGAACTGAATACCGTAATACCTAATTTCCTTCCGTGATCGAAAATAGGTCGATGCCACTCCCATGGAGTATGGGCCCACTCATAGAGCTCATACAAGGTTTTACCATTCCACAAACCACCGTGAATTTGAAAATCAGGGAGATTAGAGTCGAGCGTAATAGTATCAGGGCGATATGTCTGAATTTTTAGGGCGTCTGCTCCATTTTTTTTAGCCTCGTCGAGAATACGGAAGGCTGTCTCAATGCTGCCATTATGATTCGCAGACATTTCGGCAATGATATATGGAGGATAGTCAGGACCTATTAGACGCCCGGCAATGGAAAAAGGACTAGTCATGATTCATTTTCTCAAGCGTCAGCTTATAAGTATGGCCATGTAGTTTGAAGAACGCAGGGAATCGATCCGCATCCGACACCCGGATTAGATCAAATTGACTCGCTAAAGTTTTTTCAGGATCAATCTCACTATCTTCCGGCGTACGCCGGCGATAATAAGTTGAAGGAAGATTAGGATCTTGGGGCAGGGCTTCTACAACCTTAAACTGTTCGACTGCAAAATCCATCAACTCGCTTTCGGCTAAAAACAACGCGGCATTTATCTCATCGTAAAGCGCATGTTTTGGAACGTTCAAAACCTTACGAGCCCACACCGCACCAGAGTCTACAATGTCTTCTGCCTCAAGCAAACTTATGGTTAGAGCATCAGCCCCTCCAATTATCTCCCACACGTGCGGACTCCATCCACGACCCCGAGGTAGATCACTAGCGTGGATAACCAAAACCTTTCCATAGCGGCATCGATCCGCAGAGCCAACAATTTCTGAACAAGAGATCAAAAAAAGAATATCCCCCCCTGATAACTCGCTCAGATTCGACACTGACTCGATCGTGTGCGTTGCGCTGTGCTTCGCACTCCAACGGTCCAACATATCGTTAACTGGATGGTTTTTTGAACTGCAAAGAATAGAAATTTTCATACATCCACCATCAGCTCACTTACCACTCTATTTGTGCCCGACCCATCGGTTATCCTTGAAGCAGATTGACTAAATCCATCTAGTAGTCTTGGGTCCGAGAGCCACTCCTCTAAAGCCGCTGTCATCTTCCCAACGAAACCCTCGTCATCCGGACTGCCTAGACTCAGCGCCACGCCAGCCGCATCTAATGCCTCAGCAATGGGCCGCTGGTTTTCAGCCAAGATGACTAGCAGTGTAGGGACCCCAAGACAACAACGTTCCCAAGAGGAACTACCAGCTGCGCCTATAACAAAATCAGCGCTCGACAGGAGTTCTGCCATATTCGCCACGCCTACAGCGACCTCAATGAGCGAAGGACATAACTCGGCGGCCACGCGAACCTGATCAATCCATGGAGACAAACGCCCTAGGATCACTGTGAATTTTAGTCTCGGATCAAACCGGAGCTGCCCTACTCCTTCAAGAATACGACCTGTTGCGTTATGGACATCTACACCGCCCATGCTGACTACGATGTGTTTTGGCTTCACCTGCCCAATCGCGCGCCTCGTCAGACTCAACTCTCGGAAGGAAAAGAAGTCAGGTCTTAACAAGGAATAATGAGGACCAATTAATAAAGTCGTACCAGGTTCAGTGAGGCTCGAATAGTCAGAATCACTTGTACCTAGATTTTGGTCAAGGAGCACGTCGCATAGATGTTGACGGTCTGCAAGATCATCAATCACGAATAAACGCTTACATTCCCGACGAAGCCTTCCTTCCCAACGAAAATCCAATGCATAGTGATCAACCACCAACCAATCACAATTTAGATTCTTGAGAATGATTCGACAGGTCTCTGCATCAGACATTTGACTACCGCCGAGCCAATCAGCGTGATCAAGAATGGGGCCTGGAGCCTCATTCAGCTCTCCACTCTGAGAAATGGGAGGGCCGACCACAAAAACTCGAAATCCATTTTGCTCGACATGATCTATTAGGCTCCCAGAAAAGTCCCGGCATAGAAAGTAACAAACCGCACCCTCTTGGCGCAATGCGATAGCAAGTGTTAGACACCTCATCACGTGACCGCTCCCCATTTGAAGGGAAGCATCAACCCGGAATGCGATAGTCATAGTCTTCACTTAGCCGCATCCTCAGCATTCATCGCATTGAACATCCATTCCGCTCGCACCCAATCCTCAAGGGTATCGATATCCTGTACGCGGTGACGAGCCAGCTTTACGGCCGCCGAGTCCTGACTGAAAATGATTTTGCCTTGTAGCCAGGCACTCGCCTTGCCCCAATAGAACTGACCTGCATCATGGAAAGCCTCTTCCAAATCTTGAGACCGTGTATTGAAATGCTCCGGGTTGAACATGCTCACCCGACTAGCTTCATTCAGGCGTATTGCTCGCTGAATGGGAAAAGGATAACTAGTGACCGAAAACGCGTAATCACTGCCTACTTGGTCCAGCACGCTCAGACCGGCCAGCAGATCCTCAGCCCTCACGAAAGGTGCGGTCGCATAGACGCAGCACACATGTGTCACCGTCATGCCAACATCCAAGTGCCACTGTACGGCATGGGCAATGACCGGAATGGTACCCGTATAGTCATCCGATAACGCGGCTGGGCGAACGAACGGCGTAGTAGCTCCGTACTTTCGTGCTACCTCGGCGATCTCTGCGTCATCAGTGGAAACTACCACGCGGTCAAAACAGCCACTCTGAAGTGCTGCCTCGATGGACCAGGCAATCATCGGCTTGCCGCAGAACATTTTGATGTTCTTGCGGGCAATACGCTTACTGCCACCGCGGGCGGGGATCACGGCCAGTTTCATCGCTGAAGCGCCCGGCCCAGCGCTGCAACTACCTCGTCCTGCTGTTCAAAGGTCATGGTCTGGAACATCGGAATGCTGATAGCTTCACGATAGTACTTCTGACTTTCCGGGAAAGCCTCAGGAGCAAAGCCCATCTGCGCGAAGTACGGCTGGGTATGCACCGGAATGTAGTGAAGGTTTACGCCAATACCCTGAGCACGCAACGATTCAAAGACTTGACGATGAGTGACGGTCAGCTTGTCGAGCTGCAAGCGGATGACAAACAGGTGCAAGCCTGAATAGCCTTCCGAGGCCTGCCATGGAAGGGTGACTGGCAAGTGACCCAGCAACTCACAATAACGTGCTGCCAGCTGATGCCGCCGGGCAACATAGTCGTCCAGGCGGTCCATCTGACTTACACCCAACGCCGCTTGTAACTCGGTCATCCGATAATTGAAACCGAGATCAATCTGCTGGTAGTACCAGGGACCATCGGTCTCGTGGGTCATCAGTGCCGGGTCACGAGTGATCCCGTGACTGCGCAGCAACCCCAATTTTTGCGCGAGCTGCGAGTCGTTAGTGGTAACCATACCCCCTTCAGCGGTGGTAATGATCTTCACTGGGTGAAAGCTGAAAACCGTGATGTCGCTGTATTCGCAATTACCGATGGGCTTGTCTTGGTACTTGCCACCGATAGCATGAGATGCGTCTTCGATGACTCTGAAACCGTAGCGCTGAGACAAAGCATAGATGCGCGCCATGTCACAGGGTTGGCCGCATAGATGCACCGCAACCAACACCTTGGGCAACTTACCTAGACGTTCGGCCGCCAATAGCTTTTGCTCAAGCGCCGCCATATCCAGGTTATAAGTGCGCGGATCGATATCAACAAAATCAACCTGCGCCCCGCAGTACAATCCACAGTTGGCTGACGCCACGAATGTAACGGGCGTAGTCCACAACAGGTCGCCAGCCCCAAGGCCTAACGCCAGGCAGGCAATATGCAGCGCAGAGGTGGCGCTATTGACTGCGAGCGCATGCTCTACACGACAGTAATCAGCGATCAGCGATTCGAACCGTGGGACCATAGGCCCCTGGGTCAGGAAGTCTGACTGCAGAACACCAACGACTGCGTCGATATCGGCTTGGGTAATATCCTGACGACCATACGGGATCATGTTCAGGCCTCGGCGAACTTGTTGAATTCAGCGACCTGAGCGACATCCAGAAACTGCGGATTAGTCCCGGAGTTGTATTCGAAACCCTGCTCCACAGGCACGCCTTTTTCACCCAGTTTATTCACGGTGAAATCATTCGTGCGGCTGTTGAAGGTAATTGTCGGACGTAACACGTAATGATCTTCGAACTCGAGAGTCAGGTGCGAATCGTCGGAAGGGCACATGATTTCGTGGAGCTTTTCTCCTGGACGGATGCCGATGATCTTCTGTGGCATACCCGGCGCCATGGCTTCAGCCAGATCAGTGATCCGTACCGACGGGATCTTGGGTACGAAAATCTCACCGCCGTACATGCGCTCGAAGTTCTTCAGGACGAAATCCACACCCTGCTGCAAGGTGATCCAGAAGCGCGTCATGCGGTCATCAGTGATCGGCAAGGAGTCAGCGCCGGAAGCAATGAGCTTCTCGAAGAACGGCACAACTGAACCCCGCGAACCGACCACATTGCCATAGCGGACCACGGAGAACTGGCAGCTATGCCCACCGGAAATATTGTTGGCTGCCACAAACAGCTTGTCGGAGGCTAGTTTGGTTGCGCCGTAGAGATTGATCGGATTAGCGGCCTTATCGGTAGACAGCGCAATTACGCGCTCAACGTTGTTTTCCAACGCAGCGTATATTACGTTTTCGGCCCCATGAATGTTGGTCTTGATGCATTCCATCGGGTTATATTCTGCAGCAGGTACCTGCTTCAGGGCTGCGGCATGAATGACGAAATCAACGCCACGCATCGCCTGCACCATACGTTCCTTATCACGCACGTCCCCGATGAAATAGCGCATGCACGGGGCATTGAACGTTTGCTGCATTTCGTACTGCTTAAGCTCATCGCGGGAAAAGATGATCAACTTCTTTGGCGTGTAACGGCTCAAAATAGTCTGAACATATTTTTTACCAAACGAGCCCGTGCCGCCGGTAATGAGAATAGTTTTATCGTTAAACATCTGTAAATCCTGAGAAGAAGTCATGCATGTACGGCCATACGTCTGAAGGCTTCGTTACGCTCGATCAAATCGTCGTAGGTACCCTGATCGGACACCTTCCCTTCAGACATGAAATAGATCACATCACATTGCCTTACCGTTGTCAGTCGGTGCGCAATCATGATAATGGTTTTCTGTCCGGAGAAATCATGGATCGCATCCATTATCAGTTTCTCGGTTATACCATCCAAAGCGCTGGTTGCCTCGTCGAGAACTAGTATATCGGCGTCCTCGTACAATGCACGGGCGATACCAATACGCTGACGTTGGCCGCCAGACAGCTGGACACCACGCTCACCAACACACGTCGACAACCCTTCAGGAAGGCTTGCTATAAGCTCTTCCAGGTGCGCGAGACTCACAGCGCGCTGCACCTTGCTTTCATCGATCTGCTCAGGAGCGAGGCCAAAAGCGATATTCTCCCGAATACTGCTGTCTGTCAGGAAAATACTTTGCGGCACAAAGCCCACACTGTTTTGCCAGGTACGCAGGTTTGCTGAACCGATCTCGATACCGTCTACGACAAGGGCACCTTGATCCGGTGCGATCAAACCCAGAATTAGATCAATGGCAGTGGATTTTCCGGACCCGGAGGAACCGACCAATCCTATGACTTTGCGAGCTGGAATTTCCATACGCAGTTGGTTAAGCGCCGGCGAAGACTTCTCGGGATAGCTGAAAGTCACATCCTGAATCCGAATACCATCCTTCAGGATCAGCCTCGACGAATGAACCTCAGTCACTTGCCCGGATTCTGCTGCGGCAGCTTGGGCATAGCTTTCTCGCAGCGGTTTTTTGATCGATTCAAATGAGGCCATGCTGCCTTTGATTTGCGAAAGGCTACTGTACATCTGCTGAAAAGCCGGAAGTAACTTCATGCCTGCCAGAGCATAAACCGCCAATACTGGCACGACATCTGCGAAATTACCGGCATTAACCTTTAGCAGATACAGCACAAGCATGATTACTGAACCGAAGGCGACAAGCTCCATCGCATAACGTGGGACCTGACTCATCGCCTGATTACCGGCCATGCTTCGTGTGTAGCGTCGGTTCGCTTTCTCGAATCGATCCTGATAAAGGGCTTGCCGACCGAGCAGCAACACGTCTTTGATCCCCCCGAATCCCTCCCCGATAAGCTTGAAGCGCTCGGATTGAACTACCGATATCTCTTTACCGTTACGCACCAGCCTTAGACGTACAAATCGATACAGCGCTGCATAAGCGAGCCCAAATATCAACAACCCGGCAATAGCGATAATCGGGTTATAGACAAAGATCGCCAAACTCATGAGCGATGCGAGGACCATCTTCGCATTCAGCTGCATGAGCGGTTGAATAATGCCCAAAGTTACCCGCGATGCTTCCTGAGTGATCTGCTTGTTAAGCAAACTACTCGAATTTGTAGCGTGGAATAGCCAAGGCTGCCCCAAATAGTATCGAAAGAGTCGACTGCTTATTTGCTCACCCACCGCCTGCCCGTAGACCAGTAACCGCCATGTGGTCAACATCGAAAAAACGCCGCCACACACGAGCACAAGCAGCACCGCCAAACCAAGCCAGAACAGGAAATCTGCAGGGGTGCTGAAGCCGCTGGCAGCATAGATCTGAGCTAGCTTACCGGTTCCTTCCAGGCGTGACATGTCGCTGACGATGGCCATGAACGGCGCGATCGAAGCGATGCCTGCAATCTCGGCAAACGACATGATCACCACCAGAAACTGCAGCCGCAGCAGTCTGCGTCGCTGCTGAGGAGTCAACAGTGAAATCAGTTCTTTGATCAACTTGAACATTACGTCAACCAGCCTGGAGGCCAAGAAGGCTATTAAGCCGCTTGCCCCTAAACATTACGGATATACCAAGGCATTGCCCTAGCAATACCTGCCTGAATTTTGAATTGCGGGGCGTAGCCCAGCAGACTGGCAGCTTTGCTGATATCGGCTTGGGAATGGCGAACATCTCCGGTGCGATAATCACGGTAAACGGGTTCTCGCTGATAATTTACGCCATTCTCCGCCAGCGCTATTTTTAGCGCTTGAAATAACTCATTGAGATCGGTTCGATCGCCCAACGCAACGTTATAGACCTGATTGCGTGCTTCATGGTCCGCCGTCGCGGCCAACAAATTGGCTTGCACTGCGTTGTCAACAAAGCAGAAGTCGCGGCTTGTATCGCCACCGCCATTGATAAACACATCCTCGCCTTTGATAAGCGCCGCCGCCCACTTAGGAATAACTGCGGCGTAGGCGCCTGCGGGATCCTGCCGCTCACCAAATACATTGAAATAACGGAGCCCAATGGTGTTGAAACCATAAGTGCGGGCAAACACGTCGGCATAAAGCTCGTTAACGTATTTAGTAACCGCATAGGGCGACAGAGGCTTGCCGATAAGGTCTTCAACTTTCGGAAGGCCTGGATGGTCGCCATACGTCGAACTGGATGCTGCGTAGGTAAAGCTTTTCACCTTCGCATCACGAGCAGCAACCAGCATATTCAGGAACCCGTCAATGTTGGTCGCATTGGTTGTCACAGGATCATCTATAGAGCGCGGAACAGACCCCAAGGCAGCCTGATGCAGCACATAATCTACGCTTTCACAGGCACGCTTGCAGTCGTCAAGCTTGCGAATATCGCCTTCCTGAAACTGGAAAGCTGCCCACTGCTCAGGAGCAACCAGAGCTTTGACTTCGTCCAGATTGCGCTGGTGCCCAGTAGCAAAATTATCCAGCCCTACGACTTTCTGACCGAGCTTGAGGAGCGTCTCAAGCAGATTAGAGCCTATGAAGCCGGCTACGCCGGTGATTAGCCAACTGCGTGGAGCCAGCTCCAGCTCCGTACGCAAGCGTTCAAATCTAGTCATGAAATACCTGAGCTACTACCCGCATCCCGGCCTGAAGCAAAACGATTGACCTGGTCGAGTAGTTATCAATTGATGGAAGGGGCTAAAGGCGCAGATCAGTCTGGTCAGCCGGAAGAAGATATTTAAGATCGTACAGCACATGACTTGGCTTGCCGAGCGAGCGAAGATGCTCAACACCCATCGCCTTGAACTGATCATGCGCCACCGCCAGGATGATGCCGTCATAAACTCCGTTCTGGGGCGTTTCGATGGTTGAAACGCCGTACTCGTGCTCCGCTGCGGCGCTTTCAACCCAAGGGTCGTAGACGTCAACAGACACGTTGTATTCAGCCAATTCACGGATGATATCTATGACCCGAGTGTTACGCAGGTCAGGGCAGTTTTCCTTGAAGGTCAAACCCATCACCAGTACGCGAGAACCCTCGACGTGCAACCGGCGCTTGAGCATAGCCTTGACCAACTGCGATACAACGTAAGCCCCCATACTGTCGTTCAGACGACGACCCGCAAGGATGACCTCTGGGTGGTAGCCGATAGACTGGGCTTTATGAGTCAGGTAATAGGGATCAACACCTATGCAATGCCCACCTACCAACCCGGGACGGAACGGCAGGAAATTCCATTTTGTTCCTGCGGCTTCGAGTACTGCCTGCGTGTCGATACCCAGCTTGTTGAAAATTAGCGCCAGTTCATTGATCAGCGCAATATTGAGATCACGCTGGGTATTCTCAATCACTTTGGCAGCTTCGGCGACGCGAATGCTAGAGGCCTTGTGCGTGCCTGCGGTGATGATGCGTCGATAAAGTGAATCGACGAACTCCGCGACTTCTGCGGTAGAGCCAGAGGTCACCTTTTTGATCGTAGGAAGACGATGCTCTTTATCGCCCGGGTTAATCCGCTCGGGGCTGTAGCCTGCATAGAAATCCACATTGAATTTCAGGCCCGATATCCGCTCCAGAACAGGCACGCAATCTTCCTCGGTAGCCCCGGGGTAGACCGTCGATTCGTAAATGACGACATCACCCTGCTTCAGAACCTTGCCAATGGTTTCGGAGGCACGAATCAATGGAGTCAGGTCTGGCTTCTTGTGATCGTCAATAGGCGTGGGGACGGTCACGACGTATACATTACAAGCCCTTAGAGCCTGCGTATCGCTGCTAAAGCTCAACTGATGCGCCTGCTCCAACTCGACATCTTCAACTTCAAGAGTACTGTCGTGTCCAGCCCGAAGAGCCTGGATTCGGGCTTGGCTGATATCGAAGCCGATCACCGGAAACTGTTTGCCGAACTCGACCGCCAAAGGCAGCCCGACATAGCCAAGGCCGATTATACCAAGGCGAACTTCATTCAAATTGAACGTCATGAGCAGGTCGAAATTCCATATCAGCGATAAAAACATGCCCTGAACACGCACTGTCTGTCACAGGTGCGGTGTCATCGCGAAGACACATAAGCAAGGGGGAGCAAGGGTACACCAATACGACGAGATCGTCAGATCCCGACGCGAGACAGGCTCTACACAGTAGAGCCTACGACTGGGCGGTCATTTTAAACTCAACGTATCTGGACTGACTACTAACAGATACTATTTGACATCAACCAACCCGCCCACCTCCGGCTTGCGAGCTACTTCCTCTAAAGAAGCACCGTCAACACATCAAACCTGAAGTCCTTGCAACACCAAACGCGACCTGGCAAGCCAAGTATAGTTTTCCTGATAGACCCCGAAGGCCGCCGCCCCCATTTGCGCTCGACGCTGGGGAGACTGAGCAAGCTGAGCAATCCCCTGCTCCCAGGCTGAAGTATCTTCAGGCGATAAAAGCATCGCTGTTTTCTGGTCAAGGACCTCTCTGAGAACCGGGAAGTCCGATACAAGCATCGGCACGCCGGAGGCCATATATTCGAAAATTTTCAAGGGTGACATCCAGCGACTGGTATCTCGCCCGCTCGCAGTTTTCGGGCCATGCTGATAAGGCGCCAACAAGATGTCGCAAGCTGTAAGAAAACCGTGAACGTGGGCGGGTGGCAGCCTTCCATGCCAGTACACATTTGGACTACTCTGACGCTGCTTCCAAAGCCCTATTTCATCATCACTTCCCCCGACGATGTGGAAAGAGTGTTCTGTAAAGCGGCTGGCCAGCTCCAGTATGAGCTCCACCCCATTACCCGATCTTAGCCCGCCTGCATATCCGATGTGGCATCCATCGGTAGGGGGGAGTTCTTTTGACACGAAAGTAGATGGAACGCTCGCACCGTCGTGAGCTACCAGACAGTCCTTTCCAAGTGATTCGGGAAAAGCCGCTTTTAGGTCTTCCATCAATCCACCGGAAATCACAACTACCCGCCGGACACGGCGGCTAGCCAGTAGTCGTCGCAAGAGGGCTGACAATAACCGCCCTTGGGGAATTTCATGTAACTCTAGAATCACTTCCATCTGCAGCGCGACAGCGAAAGCCGCTGACAGGAGACAGCGCGCGTAAGCAATATCAGGTTTAACAACAAACCGAGCATGCAGCGCTTGCTTGGCACCATAAGCAATAACGCCCAAACGCCGGAACCGGGATGGGGGGACACCGCTAATTCGGAACGTTGCTGGCACCCCATACTGCTGATAAAGGTCGGCAACCTTCTCAGGCTCGCATTTGGCATGCAAGACCACCTCGTGCCCGCTCTCAGCAAAACAAGCGCAGATATTCATGACGTGAACAGCATTGGCGACTGATGCAGACAAGGGGCTGTTGGATAGGTAGGAAAGGCGCATACGGCTGCTCAGAGCAAAATATTGAGAGAATCTATCGCTAGATCCACTTGCAGGCCTGGCTCAGGATTCAATCAAAGCAAGGTTAAAAAATCGATTCACTATGATAACTGATTACAGATGACCAGATCCAAAGCCTTGTTTGGGCATAGGTCGTTCGGATTAACCCCTACAGCACGATTAGACTGACACCTCCACTTGGCGCCTAACGACTGCCGCGAGCTGCTGAGAAGATTGCAAACGGTCCTGGCTGAGCTCAAACCAAATATTCAATCAACCTCCCATTCACCTTATGCATATCGAATCTTTCCCGAGCCATTGCGTAGCTCTCCAGCCCCATGACCTCGATCTGTTCGGGGTGCTCGATGAAGTAGATCATTTTCTCCGCCAGGACTGACGCGCACCAAGGCGGGATCAAGAAACCGTTCTTGCCTTCTACCACCGTCTCTCTACACCCAGGTGTATCCGTGGTGATCACGGGACGTCCTATGGCCATCGCTTCTTGGGTGCTCCTCGGGAAACCTTCTCTGTAGGAAGGCAAGACGAACACGCTTGACCGACCAAGCCACTCACTTACGTTTTCAACATGGCCTGGATAAACGACCACCCCCTTGGCCACTAAATCGGCGAGTCTTTCGGCAGAAAGCCCACTCGGATTACCTTCGTCCAGCCCTCCCAACATGACGAAATTGGCAAGCGGATATCGCAGCTTGACCAGACGCGCGGCTTCTACATATTCATGTACACCCTTTTCCGCAAGAAGGCGGCCAATGAAGATAAAGCCAACCGGCTCGGTTGGTGGTTTTGAGTAGCCGTACGCTTTCAGATCCAGGCCGATAGCGCCCAGAACGGAAAGATTTCTAACCCTCAAGTTGTGCTTCTGCAGAAGATCCTTCGGGTCATCTGCGTTGAGAAATACGACACGGCCCAGTAGCGGAAGTGACAGCCGATAGAGCAGCAGCTGGGTTTGCCGCACCAGTGCCTTCCTGAGCCCCCTGCCCCGGGGATCATACGTGAAGGCATACCCGAGCCCCTCAAGCATCCCTATGCGTTTTTTTACACCAGCCAAGGTGGCAGCAAATGCGCCGAATATGACAGGTTTGGTGCAGTAGGCAAATACGACATCCGGGGCGATTTTTTTTATTTGCCCTGACAGCTTTAGCGTATTTACGAAATCGGATAAGGGATTCAAACCCGATCGACTGAAGGAATAATCTATTGGCACGCCACCCAAGCGTGACACTTCCTCTCGCGTGCGGGTGCAGTAATCAACCGCAAATACATAAACGGCATGATTTTCAGCCACTAGATCCGTAATAAGTGAGGAACGGAAATTTAAAACATAAGCGGCGGAGGTGCCGATCATTGCAACTTTCATAGAAACTTCCTGGTCTTTTCTGCTGAGGCAGTGAAAAAGACTTTGATAACAACGGCCTGTTAATTACTCACTCACAAACGCCTGCCGAGCAACGTAGCGTAGATGCCCTGCCACATGAGTACCGTGCTACTCAGAGAAAAGCGTTCCTTGATTCTGGCTCGCGCCCTTGCGCCCAAGTCAGCTTTATCGGCGTCTGACAGTTCAAGCGCCTTGTGTATAACCTGTGCCAATAATATCGGGGACCCCGGCTGCACAAGAAAGCCATTCGAGCCAACAACTTCTTTAATGCCACCACAATCTGTCGCAACTACCACTCGTTCGGTTGCCATTGCTTCCGCAACGACCAGACCAAAACCTTCCCATGCGGAAGACAGAACATATATATCCGCAGCATTGTAAAGTGAAGCAACATCATGCCTTACACCCATGAACAACACATCATCATGCAGGCCAAGCATGTTCGTCAGTTTTTCTAAACTATGCTGTTCGCTCCCCTCCCCGACCACCCATAATCTGGCGGTAGCCCCGTCATTTTTCAGTTGAGCATACGCGCGCAGCAGTGTTGGATAGTCTTTGGCTTCGACCAGTCGACCTACTGCTAGAATCACAGTATCACTATCAGCGATACTGTTGGCTTGCCTGATCTGTATACGCGCCTCTGGATCGGGCCTGAATAAATCGGTATCGATACCGTTTGGCACCACGCGCATTTCCCCCTTGCGTACAGCGCCTTTGACTTCAAAGGCCTCAACAGCCTCATGGCTGACATTGGTCGTGAGATCAGCCAAGCCGTTAGTGAGGCGATAGGCCAACATCCTGAGCCAGCCACCTTCGTAGGTATTGTGAGCACTGCAGACAAGAACAGGGAAACGCACCGCAAGGCGTAGCAGACGAGAAAGAATATTAGCGTGCACCATGTGGCTATGGACCACGTCCGGTTTGAACTCGCAAACCAGTGAACGCAGTTTTGAATAGCCATTGATAAAACCCCTTACGCCTTTACGCATACCGAGGCCTACCACGCGGATCGATAAGCCATCCGCGGAAAGCGCTTGATCACCGGTTAGAAAGCATATGCACACCTCATGGCTCAGCGTCATGTGCCGGGCAATATCCATGACCTGACGCTCGGCCCCGCCAACACCAAGGCTTGTAATTACGTACAAGACTTTCAATCGTTCCATGCCCGCGTCCTTGAGTAATAGATGCACTGTAAAAACCGCACGCCATTTTTTAACCTACGAATCACAGTGTGTTCGCGAAAAAACTGCCGTTTATAAAACATCCCGAATCCTTGAGGATTTCGCTTGAGATGAAATTTAAAGTTTTTCGTATAGCCGTCCTCAAGATATTCACCGAGATAAATGATGTCTCGATGGAAACAGGCTATCTTTCCAGCGTCCGCTATTTCATTCCATATCAACAGCTCAGGGACGAATTTTTCGCCCTTAAATACGGGAAACGGATGGTCCAGCAACGCTTGCTTTTTGAATACATAAGCAAGATCGCCCTGATAATAACGCGCCGCGGCAGTAGCGTGCATATAGCAAAACCCAGGTTCATCCTCAGCTACCTCCACACCAATCAATCGACCATCGAGACGCCCCCTGCGAAAACACATCCCCAACAAGGCTTTATCTTGTGCCTTGTCCAGACTGTCATAGGTTTTGCATATGGCTCGGGGCGTTAACAAGTCATCACTGTCGACGATTAATATCCAATTACCTGACGCTGCGCGTACGCCAGCATTAATTGCAGATTGCTTCCCGGTATTAGGCTGCTTCACTACAACCACTTCAATGACGGCACTCTTGGCGAAGTCGCATAATAATTGCTCCGTGCCGTCGCTGCTGCCGTCATCCACAACCACCCATTCAAAATGCTGATTATGTTGAGCGCACAAGCTATCAAACAAACGCCCCAATGTATGAGCGCGATTATAGGTGCATGTCAGCACAGTTATCATATAAAAGCCCGTTAACCATTAACAACGCGAACAATTATTCACTTCAGACTGCTGGGACCATAGTTTAAAAAAGACAGCCATCAAACCAATGAACAGCACCACTTCTGCGCCGATAAATCCAATAATCACGCCGGTCGCAGCGAACTTACTGGCCAGCAGGGCCGAGCAGACGACCGCACAGACCGAACTTATCAAGGTAAGCCGGGCCAGTAGCTTTTGCCTGCCCATGACAATCAATCCCGCCACCCCCATAGCCTGGTTTGCCAGCCTGAAACGCACTATCCAGATAAAGATGACCAAGAGTTCAGCCGCGCCCTGAAACTCTCCACCCAGCAACAGAGCCAGACCTTCACGACCAAAGACAACGACCATCAAAGCCAGCAGTAGTCCGGCGATGAAAAAAGCTCCAGTCGTTACCAGGCATGACCAAACCGCAGACCGTTCGTTATGCATCCCGAGCCTGCTCAGGTGTGGAAACATCCCTGTCAGAATGGGTGTTGCTAACCCAGCGAAGCTCCTTACAACTTTCTCGACCGGGGCGTAGTAACCCAGAACCTGTAAACCTGAGAACAATGAAACCAGAGGCGCACCTGCGTTCGTTAATACATTGCCCGCCCCCTTGTACACAAAGACATGAAACCCAGCTTTGACTTGCTCAAATCCACCGCTGAACGTAAGGGAAACACCGCTCACCCATTTAGCACACAAACAATAGCCTGCCAGGGTGTTCAGGACACTCACTGATGCCAACAAGGTTAACGCCAGATGATAATCACCCTGGTCTCGAACAAACCCCAATAGCAATAACAGCCCAATGCACCTGAGCACCACATCAGCCAAGGTGATCAGCCGCAAGCGCTCCAGCCCCTGAAACAGCCAGACCGGACTCAGGCCAAAAGCCAAAAAGTACAGGACGCCAAACGCGATTAAATTGGGCTCCAGCCATGCGTGCTCACTTAGCATCAGCCACGGCAGAACGAATAACGCAACCACTCCGGATACCATAAGCTTCGCGGATAGCACGTCTCCAAAAATGGTGGAGATTTTGCTTTTGTTATCAGAAACCAAAGCCACCTGCCTGGCAGCACTAATACCAAATCCATACTCTACGCAGAGCGAAGCCAGAAGCGCCAAAGCCTGCACTAATACTAGCTTCCCATACGACTCAGGACCCAGAGCACGAGCTAAAACAGGTATTTCAAACACAGGAATGAGGTAACCCACTGCTTGCGCGACAAACAGCAAAGTTACGTTATTCATTACCTTCTTCAACGTATGCCCTTAAAAGAAGTAACTTCTGCGTCACTCGACGAATACGCTGCTGATTGCCAGGCAATCATGATTATCCAGATACCCCACTCTGATAGTTCTGAGCTCATGGGATGAAGCATCATTGAAAGCGCATAAGCCAACCCACCAACTGCCGCGGCCAATCCCAAGCCCTCCCGAAGAGCGTTATCGCTGACCCTTGCGTCTCGGCGACCAAACAAAAATATGACAGGCATCAACATAAGCAATGTGAAACCAACGCAACCAACAACTCCTAACTCGCCAATAGCAGACAAATAGGCGTTGTGAACGACGAGTGATACGCCCGCCTTAACCGCAACAGCACTCCCGAATCCGCAGCCAAGGAGATAACACTCGCTCGCATGCTCCAGCCCGGCAGACAAGAGCCGATAGCGGGTTTTATCGACGATTAGCAGGCGATCGAACACGAAGGGATATTTACCATTCAAGCCGTTGCCGATGCCGATGCCATCATTGACGAGTAGCAGCACGTAACACGCAGCCATCACCAGTATCACAATAATTAGAGCTTTTAACGCAACCAGTCGGAACCTCGAAAAAAGCAAACACGCATAAACAAGTGCCTCCAGCAACAGCCCTGTCCTGCTTGCATCAACCAACAGCAGGTATGCAGCCATCGCTAGCACTGCAAAATCGAACAGATTCTTCCGAGGGACATACAAAATTTTTACGAGCACTATTCCTGAAAAAAAGCTTGCCGTTTTCCACATGACTCCGGGATACGCAAACTGGCTACCCTGCCGTCCCCCGAAGGACACGTAGTATTCGGTCAACAGGTATTTACACAGTATGAAGATCGTAAACCCCAGAACTATGACGATTCTGCTTATATCAAAGAGATGCTGGGCGGATAGCTTGTCGGCATTGAGATACAGCACACCAAAAATAAAAAAGATCACCAGCAACTTAAAACCTTGATACAAGGTATACCCGTGCGCATTTACCGCCGCAGCGAGAGCAAAACCCGACAGAGTTATCACGAATGCACCGCAACACAAGAGCAATCGTTTATCTCGCTTGATCGTGCATTTTCTTTGCACAATATTAATCACACCTGAAAAACCGACACCTGCCCACAACAACCAATAGCCCGTTGCGCTGACCACTTCGCGCAGGCTGCCGAGGGCAATCAAAATACAGGCTGCAAGAAAGATAAAAAACGATGCAGACCATTCTCGCGTTGCCCATGATTCTTTTAAAGCCCACATTCCTCCGACACCTCTAAACTGATAAACCAATATGAAACCGATAACTGCGAAGTTTCAGCGTTTGGGGATGTCCAGTTTTAGAGATTTGTTTTCCAGCGAATACTTACGCTTCAACAGGGTTGCCAAGACGTCTTTGGCGCGCCGCTCACCGTGCACCAGCCTGATCTCTGCTGGCCAGGCGGCCATGCCTGTCACGAAGCCCAATAGCTCCTGCTGGTCCGCGTGAGCCGAATAACCTCCCACCGTTGTAATGCCTGCCTTTATCTCGAAGCGATCCTTATCAAGCTCGACATAACCGCCGACAGGGCCATATTTCTGGATCGCGGCGCCAGGGGTGTCTTTGGCCTGATACCCGACAAACACAACGTTATGACGCGGATCGCCTAGCATGGCCTTGAGGTAATTGACTATTCGGCCACCAGAGCACATACCACTGCCAGCAATAACGATCGCCGGGCGCCCCGTGCTGGAGAGATAATTGACCACTTGCAAGTGCTTGTCGTGGCTGTCTACCGTGATGAGCTGCCCGAAACCCAACGGCCTTCTACCCTGACTCAAACGCTCCTGAGCCTCGCTGTTCCAATAGTCGGCGAACTGCTGATACACCGCGGTGAAGCGACTTGCCAACGGAGAGTCGAGGACTATCGGCAACTGCGGCCAATTGATGGGCAGACCGCTAGCGGCATCGCTTGCCAACTCACTGTTATGGTCTTCGACAAGTGCTTTGCGGCGCAGAATATCTTCGATTTCAAACAGCAGTTCCTGAGTACGACCGATGCTGAAAGCCGGGATCAGAATAGTCCCATGATCGGCCAACGCCCTGTCGATGACCTGCTCCAGGCGAGCCTGACGACTCTCGCGGTTTTCGTGAATGCGATCACCATAGGTGCTCTCAAGCACCAGTACATCGGCTCGTGTTGGCGATTCTGGTTTACGAAGAAGCGGGTTGTGGCTGGAGCCTAGATCGCCGGAAAAAACGATCCGCTTTTCGCGCTGTTGAGTCGGATATTGGATATCGCACTCTACATAGGCAGAGCCGAGAATGTGGCCTGCGCGCCTTAACTGAATCCTGACAACAAGCAGTGGCGTATCGACGAGCGAATACCAAGCATCAAAAGGTACGCCTATTGTCTGCGCTTTGACTTGGGCAAGACAGCGCTCAATCCGCTTTGTGTCGTGGCCGAACTGATGTTTGCAGACGTCCTCAAGCGTGATTGGCAACATTTGGGCTGAAGGTTCGCTACAGATGATGGGCCCGATGTAGCCAGCCGCCAAAAGATCAGGAATACGTCCCACGTGGTCAACGTGGACATGAGTAAGAATAAGAGCCTTTATGCTTTTCAGACTGAAATCAGTCAAACTCTCTGAATCGTCTCCCTCCGCTTCGCCGTCCAGACGTAACCCGCAATCTATAAGCACACTGCTGTATTCATCGGCGAGTAGTTGGTGACATGAGCCGGTAATACTGCTGACGCCACCATGATGGATAATTTCTGGATAATTCAATGAATACTCTCTCGCCGGATTATTACTAAAACCCTTCCAAAGGATGAACTATTGAAGCGAGCATACCTTTGATAGACTTAACTACACCGGCGTATTCTGAGCCCAACAAAATAATTCGCAAGCATTGACAAATACCACCAAATAATATTAACGAAACAGCTTGAGACAGCAACCCCCTGTAATGATTGATATATTTCCGGTTATGGAAAACATTTAAACCTTCGAACTACAATGCTTTATTACTAATCTCACAATACTTGTAGCCTTCTCCTACATCATTACATGAAACATCTGACACCCAACAAGGAAAGACTGAAGATTGCAAACTCCAGCAATTATTGTTCGGGAAAAATATGTAACTAAACACTAGAACTGAACATAAAAAAAATCACTTTAGGCGAATCGCGCTAAAGTGAATTTTGGAGAGGAGTGACAAGGAAGTGACGGAGAGGGGCGGCAAACTCAGACAGAACGGTTAACGAGCCTGCGCTTTTTTCGCAAACCGGCAGCCCACCCCAGAAAAGGACCTATAAGCATCCCTATCAACAACGCGGCGATGACCGGAATGGCCAGGAACGTTTCCGGCGAAGATTTCCCAAGGAAAACCAGCGATACCTTCTGCCGATTCTCAAGGATGAAGACGATCGTTAGCACGATAAGCGCCAGCGCAACCACGGTCGCGATTACTCGTGTGAATATGCGCATGCTTTACTCCTATACTCCTATCGGGAGGCCTGAAGAGCCTCTTCTTCCTCTTCGTTCACACGATCCCGCAACTCCTTACCCGGCTTGAAGTGCGGTACAAACTTGCCGTCAAGGCTAACTGATTGGCCGGTCTTGGGATTACGGCCAACCCGTGGAGCGCGGTAATGCAGAGAGAAACTGCCAAACCCACGAATCTCAATGCGATCGCCAGTCGCCAAGCACTGGGACATTTGCTCAAGCATGGTCTTGATGGCCAGCTCGACATCCTTGGATGAGAGCAGCCCTTGATGGGTGACAATTCGTTCGATCAACTCCGACTTCGTCATATTTTTCCCTTCTTTTTCAAGCAGCTAGATAAGCGCTCCGAAGGTTTTAGCATGACCAGATGAATTTGAACAGCCCAAGTATTGACTTATGTGAGTTGGTCACAAACGAGGGATATTAGCCAGCGAGCGCCAGGCCGCGAAATACAAGTGATACGGCCCGGATTTGCCTTCGAGCTTTGTGTGGTCGCCGTAACCCGAATTACAGCACGTCCTGAAACCGATGCGCAGCCATCGCGGACAAGTCGGAATGCCGCCCACTCGCTACCACAGGGCTGGTCATGACCTTAAGCTCACCGAGCCCCAGTGGGACCAAATTTATCGGGAAGGCGGTATTCCAGCAATACATCAGTTGCGGATCTACCTGCCTCTTCGCGTATGAATTCGCTCCCACCAGGAATGAATTTGCGAGCCAACATAGACCACGCAAACCAAGATGGGGAGCCTCCCTGTCAAATCGCGCCCACAAAAAAGGGCGACCGAAGTCGCCCTTTTTCTAATGGTCAGTCAGAACTTAGTTCTGCTTTTCCATTTGTGCACGCAACAGGTCACCAAGAGTGGTAGGACCAGTGTTTTCAGCGGCTTCTGGCTTGCTACGCAGGCTCTGGATCGCTTCTTTCTCGTCTTCAACGTCTTTCGACTTGATGGACAAGCTGATCACGCGGCTCTTGCGGTCAACGCTGATGATCTTGGCTTCGATCTCTTCGCCTTCTTTCAGAACGTTACGCGCGTCTTCAACGCGGTCACGGCTGATTTCGGAGGCTTTCAGGGAAGCTTCGATGTCGTCGGCCAGAGTGATGATGGCGCCTTTGGCGTCAACTTCTTTAACGATACCGCGAACGATTGCGCCTTTGTCATTGACAGTGACGTACTCGGAGAACGGATCGCTTTCCAGCTGCTTGATGCCCAGCGAGATACGCTCACGCTCTGGATCAACAGACAGGATCACGGTGTCGAGCTCGTCGCCCTTCTTGAAGCGACGTACGGCTTCTTCGCCTACTTCGTTCCAGGAGATGTCGGACAGATGAACCAGACCGTCGATGCCGCCATCCAGACCAATGAAGATACCGAAATCGGTGATCGACTTGATGGTGCCGGAGATTTTATCGCCCTTGTTGAACTGGCCAGAGAAATCTTCCCATGGGTTAGATTTGCACTGCTTGATGCCGAGGGAGATACGACGACGCTCTTCGTCGATGTCCAGAACCATAACTTCCACTTCGTCGCCGACTTGTACGACTTTCGAAGGATGGATGTTTTTGTTGGTCCAGTCCATTTCGGAAACGTGTACCAAGCCTTCCACGCCTTCTTCCAGCTCTGCGAAGCAGCCGTAGTCGGTCAGGTTGGTAACACGCGCAGTTACGCGAGTGCTTTCTGGGTAACGAGCCTTGATAGCAACCCATGGGTCTTCGCCCAGTTGCTTCAGACCCAGGGAAACACGATTGCGCTCGCGATCGTACTTCAGCACTTTTACATCGATCTCATCGCCAACATTGACGATTTCCGATGGATGCTTGATGCGCTTCCAGGCCATGTCGGTGATGTGCAGCAGGCCATCGACGCCACCCAGATCGACGAATGCGCCGTAATCGGTGAGGTTCTTGACGATACCTTTGACTTGCTGACCTTCCTGCAGGGACTCGAGCAGAGCTTCGCGCTCGGCACTGTTCTCGGCTTCCAGCACGCTGCGACGCGAAACAACAACGTTGTTGCGCTTCTGGTCCAGCTTGATGACCTTGAACTCGAGCTCTTTGCCTTCCAGGTGAGTCGTGTCGCGCACAGGGCGGACGTCGACCAAAGAACCAGGCAGGAACGCACGGATGCCGTTAACGTCGACAGTGAAGCCGCCTTTAACCTTACCGTTGATAACGCCCTTGACCACTTCTTCAGCTGCGAAAGCCGCTTCCAGAACAATCCAGCACTCGGCACGCTTGGCTTTTTCGCGGGACAGCTTGGTTTCGCCAAAGCCGTCTTCTACCGCGTCCAGAGCAACGTGAACTTCGTCGCCGATCTTGATGGTCAGATCGCCAGCGTCGTTGTGGAACTGTTCCAGCGGGATCAGGCCTTCAGATTTCAGACCGGCGTGAACCGTCACCCAGCCTGCCTGGTAATCGATATCAACGATGATAGCGGTGATGATCGAACCGGCCTGAAGGTTGAGGGTCTTTAGGCTTTCTTCAAAAAGTTCTGCAAAGCTTTCGCTCATTTTAATTCCTGTTGATCAAGGGCGAAGGATACGCCCATCTGCCACGCTCCAGACAACGTGGGTTTCGTTCAAGTAAAAGAAAGCCTGCGGGACTATTTCTGGTCTCCCACACGCTTCTTTGTCACCCGGTGATATCGCGAAGCGCGATTTCACTCAGAATGCGTTCAAGCACCTGCTCGATGGATAATTCGGTTGAATCCAGCTGAATAGCGTCTTGCGCTGGCTTGAGCGGGGCTACCGCTCGCTGGGTGTCACGCTCGTCGCGGGCACTTATCTCATCTAGCAGACTCGACAGACTAACATCATCACCCTTGGCCTTCAACTGCAAGTAACGTCGACGGGCACGTTCTTCGGCGCTGGCGGTCAGGAATATCTTCAGCGGAGCATCCGGAAAAACCACGGTTCCCATGTCGCGACCGTCTGCGACAAGGCCCGGCTCCTCCTGAAAAGCACGCTGACGCTGCAGTAATGCGTCACGCACAGCAGGCAATGAAGCAACCTGAGAAGCGCCGCTGCCAATCTGCTCGTTACGAATCGAGTGAGTAACATCCTCACCCTCGAGAATGATCCGCTGCTCCTGGCCTTCGGTGCCGGTTTCGAACTGCACATCCAGATGCGCAGCCAGCAGCTTCAAGGCTTCTTCATTCGTCAGGTCCACGCCGTGGTTACGGGCAGCAAACGCCAGCAAACGATACAGCGCGCCGGAATCGAGCAGACACCAGCCAAGGCGCTTTGCCAGCAACCCTGCAACTGTGCCCTTCCCCGAACCGCTAGGTCCATCAATGGTAATAACCGGTGCTTGAGTTTTCACAACTGCCCCTCTTGCGCTACACGCATGCCGACTTGAGCGCTAAGCGCGAGAAAATTTGGGAACGACGTAGCGACGTTCGCACAATCATGGATCTGAATCGGCGCGCTGGCACGCAACGCCGCAACACTGAATGCCATCGCAATACGGTGATCGCCATGGGCGTGTACGACACCACCTGCGATTTCACCGCCATCAATAATAATACCGTCCGGCGTGGGCTCGACACTGACGCCGAGCGCCAGCAGACCGTCGGCCATGGCCTGAATACGATCTGACTCCTTGACTCTCAGCTCCTGCGCACCACGCAGCACTGTGCGCCCCTGGGCACAGGCAGCCGCCACAAAGAGCACCGGAAACTCATCAATCGCCAACGGCACCAACGCCTCGGGAATCTCGATACCCTTGAGCGGCGCAGACCGTACACGCACATCAGCCACCGGTTCGCCCCCCGCCTCACGCTGATTTTGCAGCGTAATATCAGCGCCCATCAGACGCAAAATCTCGATAACACCGGTGCGTGTCGGGTTGATACCGACATGCTCAAGCAGAAGGTCGGAGCCCTCGGCAATGGAAGCTGCCACCATAAAGAACGCGGCGGAGGAAATATCGGCAGGCACTTCAATACGCGCAGCCGTCAATCCGGAGCCTGAAGACAACGAGACTTTCGGCCCGTCAACGTCCACCGGATGACCGAAGCCACGCAGCATACGCTCAGTATGATCACGCGTCGGGGCTGGCTCGGTCACTGTAGTTGTACCGTGGGCATAAAGCCCCGCCAACAGCAGTGAAGATTTGACCTGAGCGCTGGCGATTGGCATGTCGTAGGTCAGACCGTTGAGGGTTTGCCCGCCCTTGATCTTCAAAGGCGGACGCCCTTCTGCGGCGGTTTCAATCACTGCGCCCATAGCCCGCAATGGCTCAGCTACCCGCCCCATCGGACGCCGTGACAGCGAAGCGTCACCGGTCAGGGTACTGTCGAAACTTTGCGCAGCCAGTAGCCCCGCCAGCAAGCGCATCGACGTACCGGAGTTGCCTAAATAGATAGGACCGGGTGCAGACTTGAGCCCATGCAAACCGACACCGTGAATCGTCAGGCGACCATGGTGCGGACCTTCAATAACCACGCCCATATCTCGAAACGCCTGCAGCGTCGCCAGTGCATCCTCGCCCTCAAGAAAGCCTTCAACTTCCGTAACGCCTTCGGCCAGCGAACCCAGCATGATCGAGCGATGAGAGATGGACTTGTCACCCGGCACGCGCAGCCGTCCTGAAACGCTACCGCCAGGGCTGGCCAGAAACACCATATCCTCCGTCGCCGCTGGCTCTACGTATGCTCGCCGGGCAAGGATTTTGCCGAAATGTTCGCGAGCTACCCTTGCCCGAGTAAACACTCCGAGCAACTGACGACCGTCGCCCGCGACCATTGCATCGCGCAGCGCGTCCAGGTCGGTTCGAAAGGTATCGAGTGTGCGCAGAACCGCCTCACGGTTAGCCAGGAAGATGTCATGCCACATCACGGGATCACTGCCGGCAATGCGCGTGAAATCACGAAAACCACCGGCCGCATAACGGAAGATGTCGAGGTTTTCGTTACGCTTGGCTAATGAGTCCACCAGCCCGAACGCCAACAGATGAGGGAGATGACTGGTTGCTGCCAGCACCTCATCGTGACGCTCGACCTCCATGTGTTCCACATCTGCACCCAGTTCAGACCAGAGTCGATCGACCACCGCCAAGGCTTCGGGATCAGTCTCGGGCAGTGGCGTAAGTATTACCTTGTGCCGCTTGAACAACTGAGCGTTGGAAGCCTCGACACCACTCTGCTCAGAGCCGGCAATCGGATGCCCCGGTACAAACCGCGACGGCATGCCACCGAAGGCCAGACGCGCAGCATTGACCACATTACCCTTCGCGCTACCGACATCGGTCAGTACCGCATCGCCCAGATCAAAGGTCGAGAGCAAGGCCAGCACTTTTTCCATCGCCAGAATAGGGACAGCAAGCTGAATAACGTCAGCGCCATGGCAGGCAATGGCCAAATCGTCTTCGCAACGATCGACGACACCCAACTCCACGGCTAACTTGCGGGACTGAGGATCGAGATCTACCCCGACCACTTCGCCACACAGGCCACTCTCACGGATGCCCTTGGCAAAAGATCCGCCAATCAGGCCAAGCCCCACGACCACCAAGCGCCGGATAATAGGCTGGTTTGGTTTCACTGAGATGACATCAATCACGCGCCAGAACCTTGGCCAGCGCCTCGAGGAAACGAGTGTTTTCTTCCAACAAACCGATACTCACACGCAAATGATTAGGCATGCCATAACCGGCGACCGGGCGAACAATCACCCCCTCGCGCAGCAGACCCTGATAAACCGGAGCGCTTTCACGCCCAAGATCGACGGCAATGAAATTGCCTTTGGATGGAATCCAGTTCAACCCGAGCAAACGCAAGCCACCCTCAATCTGCTCCATACCGACTTCGTTCAACTGGCGACTCTTGGTCACGTACTCGACGTCGTCCAGCGCAGCGCATGCTGCGGCCAGCGCAAAGCTGTTGACGTTGAACGGTTGTCGAACCCGATTAAGCACGTCCGCGACTACCAGGGACGACAAGGCGTAACCGACTCGCAACGAGGCGAGCCCGTAGGCTTTGGAAAACGTGCGAGAGACCAGCAGATTCGGATAGTCAGCCAGGTAATCGAGACCATCGGGCAAGTCGGCACCGTGGGCATATTCGATGTAAGCCTCGTCCAGCACCACCAGCACATGCTCCGGCACGGCAGCTAGGAACTCACTCAATGCCTGCGAACCAAACCAGGTACCGGTCGGGTTGTTCGGATTGGCAATGAATACCACGCGGGTATCGGCATCGATAGCCGCCAGCATCGCGGGCAAATCATGCCCCCAATCCCTGGCTGGCGTGACGCGAGCCGTCGCGCCAATGGCCTGGGTGACAATCGGATAAACCGCGAAAGCGAATTCGCTGAATACCGCATTCAGGCCCGGCGCCAGGTATGCGCGAGCGACCAACTCAAGGATGTCATTGGAGCCGTTACCCAATGTCACTTGCTCGATCTGCACACCACAACGTTCTGCAAGGCGCTTTTTCAGCTCGAAGCCATTGCCGTCCGGGTAACGGGTCAGTTCTGCCAACTCGTCACGAATCGCAGCCAGCGCCTTCGGACTGGGACCCAATGGATTTTCGTTACTGGCCAGCTTGATGATCTTTGCCGGATCGATGCCCAACTCGCGTGCCAGTTCGCTCACAGGCTTGCCTGGAACATAAGGCGAAAGTTTTTGCACACCCGGCTGAGCCAGTGCGAGGAAGTCGCCAGTCATGTGTCGCTAACCTCTTATCAACAAATGCAATCTACTGAATTGGAACAATTATCTGTAGGAGCTCACGAGCACCGCGAGGCAGCGATGGCGTCCTGTCTGATACACCGCTATCGCAGACTCGCGTTGCTCGGTGGAGCGCCACCCCGGTCGCTCCTACAGGTCCATTATTCGCCGCGCGACAGCGCAATGTCAGAGATAAAGGGCCGCTGCTGTTAACAAAATGCAATCTTCTGAGTTGACCCAAACCCTGTAGGAGCTCACCGAGGGAACCGCTATCGATGCCTCGCGTTGCTCGTGAGCTCCTGCAGGTATCGGCTCAATCCTCAGAGAACCGCTTTCGGGTAGGAACCCAGCACCTTGAGCGCCACCGCTTCCTGACTGATCCGCTCCAGCACCGCTTTGACCAATGGATCCCGGTGGTGCCCCACAAAGTCGATGAAGAACACATAGGTCCACTTGCCACTGCGCGAAGGTCGGGTCTCGATACGCGTCAGATCCAGGCCGTTCTCATGGAAAGGCACCAGCAGCTCGTGCAGAGCGCCCGGTTTGTTGCTCATCGAGACAATGATCGAAGTTTTGTCGTCACCCGTCGGCGGGACTTCCTGACTGCCGATGATCAGGAACCGGGTAGAGTTGTCCGGACGATCTTCAATTTTCTCTGCGATACGTGTCAGGCCATAAAGGCTCGCGCTCATATCACCGGCAATGGCCGCAGAGTTCCACTCACTTTTGACCCGCTTGGCAGCTTCGGCATTGCTGGCGACCGCGATCCGCTCGACATTCGGGTAATGCGCATCCAGCCATTTGCGGCACTGGGCCAACGACTGGGCGTGGGAATAGATACGGCTGATGCTTTCAGTCTTGGTGTTTTCGCCGATCAGCAGATGATGGTGGATGCGCAGCTCGACTTCGCCACAGATCACCATGTCATGCTCAAGGAAGCTGTCCAGCGTGTGGTTGACCGCACCTTCGGTGGAGTTTTCTACCGGGACGACACCAAAGTTCACCGCACCCGCCGCAACCTCGCGAAATACTTCATCGATAGCGGCCATCGGCAGGCTGATGACTGCGTTGCCGAAATGCTTGATGGCGGCAGCCTGGGTGAAAGTGCCTTCAGGCCCAAGGTAAGCAACCTTCAGCGGTTGCTCCAGTGCCAGGCACGAAGACATTATTTCGCGAAACAGGCGCGCCATTTCTTCGTTGCTCAACGGCCCGCGATTGCGCTCCATAACACGTTTGAGCACCTGGGCTTCACGCTCAGGACGGTAAAACACCGGCACTTCGCCTTCAGCCAGATTGGCCATTTTGACCCGCGCCACTTCCTGGGCGCAGCGTGCGCGCTCACTGATCAGCTCCAGGACCTTTTCGTCCAGGCTGTCGATGCGGACGCGCAGCGCCTTGAGTTCTTGCTCGGACATTAGCCGTGTTCCTTCTCGAACTCTGCCATGTAAGCCACCAGCGCATTGATCGCGTTGATGTCCACGGCATTATAGATAGAGGCACGCATGCCACCGACCGAACGGTGACCTTTGAGGTTGAGCAGCCCGCGATCGTCAGCGCCCGCCAAAAACGGCTTGTCCAGCCGATCATCAGCAAGACGGAACGGCACGTTCATCCACGAGCGATCAGACTTGTTGATCGGGTTGCTGTACAAACCACTGCCGTCGATGAAATCGTAAAGCGTGCGCTTTTTGACTTCGTTGAGCTTGCCGATGGCCTCAACGCCACCCTGCTCTTTCAGCCATTCGAAGACCAGACCGGAGAGGTACCAGGCCAGGGTCGGCGGCGTGTTGTACATCGAGCCGTTATCGGCTGCGACCTTGTAATTAAGCATGGTCGGGCATAGCGAACGAGCGCGGCCCAACAGGTCTTCGCGAATGATCACGACGACGATACCGCTTGGCCCGATGTTTTTCTGGGCACCTGCGTAGATCATGCCGAAGCGCGAAACGTCCACCGGACGAGAGAGAATGTCCGAAGACATGTCAGCTACGAGGGGTACATCACCGGTTTCTGGAATCCAGTCGAATTCCAGGCCACCGATGGTTTCGTTCGGGGCGTAATGAACGTAGGCAGCATCCTTGGACAGCTTCCACTCGTTCTGACCCGGGATAGCGAAGTAATCGTAGGGCTTGGCGCTAGCAGCCACATTCACATGACCGTAACGCGAAGCTTCTTCGATAGCCTTCTGCGACCAGATACCGGTGTCGATATAGTCGGCAGAGCCGTTTTCCGGCAGAAGATTCAAAGCAATCTGGGCGAACTGCTGGCTCGCACCACCCTGCAGAAACAGCACTTTGTAGTTCGAGGGAATCGTCAGCAGGTCTCGCAGATCCTGCTCAGCCTTGTTGGCGATGGAGGTGAACTCATCACTGCGATGGCTCATTTCCATGACGGACAGGCCTTTGCCATGCCAGTCCAGTAGTTCCGCCTGGGCACGCAGCAGAACAGCTTCAGGAAGCGCAGCAGGACCTGCGCAGAAGTTAAAGGCTCGCTTGCTCATATCCACTCTCACTACGCTCTGATTTTCTCAGGCTTGGTCATTTGGAGTCGAAGATGGCAAAGGCCGCGACACAGTTCAGAACCGTTCGCAGCCTTTGGCTACTTCTGTCAAACAACACGAGGTTGCTTGATGTACATGATCCCTGTAGGAGTGAGCTTGCTCGCGATAGCGTCATTCCGGTAAATACTCATCGACTACCTTGACGCTATCGCGAGCAAGCTCACTCCTACAGAAAAAACGGCGTTCCCGCAGACTGTGCGTTACTCCTGCGGTTCTTCTTCGTCCGGAGCAGCGTCGGCTTGCAGCTCGTCGGCAGATACGTCTTCGTCAGCAATGCTCAACGCTTCGCCTTCAATGATTTCACCGTCTTCACCGATCACCAGCTCTTCGCCTTCGATTTCCGATGGCTCTTGTACGCGTTCCAGGCCGACCAGTTTTTCGTCACTGGCCAACTTGATCAGCGTGACGCCCTGAGTATTACGACCCAGACTGGAAACTTCATCGACACGAGTACGAACCAGTGTGCCCTGATCGGAAATCAGCATGATCTCCTCACCATCGAGCACCTGCACCGCGCCGACCAGTCGACCGTTACGCTCGTTGCTGACCATGGCGATGACGCCCTGACCGCCACGCTTGTACTCAGGGAACTCGGTGATCGCCGTACGCTTACCGTAACCACGCTCGGAAGCAGTCAGGATCTGGCTGCCTTCTTCCGGGATCAACATCGAAATCAGCTTCTGCCCTTCTGGCAGACGCATGCCGCGAACACCGCGAGCAGTACGACCCATGGCGCGAACGTCAGATTCCTTGAAGCGCGTTACCTTTCCGCCGTCGGAGAACAGCATGATTTCCTGCTCACCATCGGTGATGGCTGCCGAAATCAGGATGTCGCCTTCGTCCAGCTCAAGCGCGATCAGACCCACGCTACGCTGACGGCTGAAGGCCACCAGCGGGGTTTTCTTCACGGTACCGTTGGCAGTAGACATGAAGATGAATGGAGCCTTCTTCTTGTCTGCAGCCTTGATGCGTGCTTTACGCTCTTCTTCGGTCTCGTTGCTGTTCTCTGCGTCGTCGAGCTCACCTTCGATGCCAGCCTCTTCCTCCTCGTCAGCCCGCTTGCGCATGGCTTCCAGGTCGACCGGCAGCATGGTGGTGATGTACTCGCCGTCGCTCAATGGCAACAGGTTGACCAACGGACGGCCACGGGCAGCGCGGGACGCTTCCGGGATCTCGTAGGTCTTGAGCCAGTAAACCTTGCCCTTGCTGGAGAACATCAACAGCGTGGTGTGGCTGTTGGCAACCAGCAGGTGAGCAATGTAGTCCTCATCCTTGATGCCGGTAGCCGACTTGCCTTTACCGCCGCGACGTTGCGCCTGATAGACCGCCAGAGGCTGAGTCTTGGCATAGCCGCCGTGGGAAATCGTAACGACGCGCTCTTCTTCCGGGATCATGTCACCCAGGGTCAGGTCCAGACGCGCATCAAGAATCTCAGTGCGACGAACATCGCCGTACTCGACGCGGATCAGTTCCAGCTCTTCGCGGATCACTTCCATCAGACGCACGGCGCTGTTGAGGATGCGCAACAGTTCCCCGATCTGGCTGAGGATTTCCTGATACTCGGTGAGCAGTTTTTCATGCTCAAGACCGGTCAGGCGGTGCAGACGCAATTCGAGAATGGCCTGGGCCTGTTCCGGCGACAGGAAGTACTTGCCGTCACGCAGCCCGTACTGTGGATCAAGGTTTTCCGGACGGCATGAATCCGCACCAGCGCGCTCGACCATTTCCACGACTGCGCTGGACTCCCAAGGGGTCGAAATCAACCCGATCTTGGCTTCCGCAGGTGTCGGCGAGGCTTTGATAAGGGCGATAACCGGATCGATGTTCGACAGGGCTACCGCTTGACCTTCGAGCAAATGACCACGCTCGCGGGCCTTACGCAGCTCGAAAACAGTACGGCGGGTAACCACTTCGCGACGGTGACGAACGAAGGCTTCCAGCAGATCCTTGAGATTGAGGATTCGCGGACGGCCATCGATCAGCGCAACGATGTTGATACCGAAAACGCTTTGCAGCTGGGTCTGGGCATAAAGGTTGTTGAGGATGACCTCAGGCACTTCACCACGACGCAGCTCGATCACGACGCGCATACCGTCCTTGTCGGACTCGTCGCGCAGCTCTGTAATACCTTCGAGCTTCTTCTCTTTAACCAGCTCGGCGATCTTTTCGATCAGACGGGCCTTGTTCAATTGATAAGGCAGCTCGGTGATGACGATCTGCTGACGACCACCGACCTTGTCGATGTCTTCAACCATCGAGCGGGCACGCATGTAGATGCGGCCACGACCGGTGCGATAGGCTTCGACGATACCGGCACGACCATTGATGATCGCGGCAGTCGGGAAGTCCGGGCCCGGGATGAACTGCATCAACTCATCGATGGAAATTTCCGGGTTGTCGATCAGCGCCAGACAACCGTCGATGACTTCACCCAGGTTGTGCGGCGGAATGTTGGTCGCCATGCCCACGGCGATACCGCTGGAGCCGTTGACCAACAGGTTGGGAATACGGGTCGGCATGACCGCAGGGATCATTTCAGTGCCGTCGTAGTTCGGCACCCAGTCCACGGTTTCTTTGTGCAGGTCAGCCAGCAGCTCGTGAGCCAGCTTGGTCATGCGCACTTCGGTGTATCGCATGGCCGCAGCGTTGTCGCCGTCCACCGAACCGAAGTTACCCTGACCATCTACCAGCAAATAGCGCAGCGAGAATGGCTGCGCCATACGAACGATAGTGTCGTAGACGGCAGTGTCGCCGTGCGGGTGATACTTACCGATAACGTCACCGACCACACGGGCGGATTTCTTGTACGGCTTGTTCCAGTCGTTACCCAGTTCGCTCATCGCGAACAGCACACGCCGGTGCACGGGCTTCAAGCCATCGCGTGCATCGGGCAGTGCCCGCCCGACGATTACGCTCATTGCGTAGTCGAGGTAGGACTGCTTCAGCTCGTCTTCGATATTGACCGGGAGGATTTCTTTGGCCAGTTCGCCCATGAGAAGCTCGATTCCTTTTTCTGGTGAAACTTCGTACATCCATTCGGGAGGAACGAAGCTCGCCGTTACCGGCACGTTTGCCTGGCAACGACTTACGACAAATCAACGAGTTATGCCCTGGATCTGCGCAGTAGGGACGACTACCGCAAGCGTCCCTGGAAACCGCCGGATGTTACCACAATCGCCGCTAAGCACCTATCCTTTGAAAGCCCTGAAAAAGAGCTTGTCCGTCGCAAGACGGCTGAGAAACGCTTACAGGCCCGCTTAGCGCCCCTGCGACGAAATTTCCACGGGGCATCCGAACGATTAATGCAGACGTTTGCGGCACATCAATTGAGCCATTTTTGCAGTGTCCGGACGCTCGACAATGCCCTTCTCGGTAACGATTACATCAATCAGGTCAGCAGGCGTAACGTCGAACACCGGGTTGAATGCGTCGACATCGGCGCCGACACGCTGACCGCCAACTTCTAGCAACTCACGGCCATCACGCTCTTCGATGACAATGTCTTCACCACTGGCCATCTCCATGTCAATCGTCGAACTCGGCGCCACAACCATGAAACGCACACCATGATGCATGGCGGCAACGGCCAGCTGATAGGTCCCGATCTTGTTGGCAACGTCGCCATTGGCGGTGATCCGGTCGGCGCCCACGATGACCCAGGTAATGCCTTTGGTGCGCATCAAGTGGGCAGCTGCCGAATCGGCATTAAGGGTCACCGGGATACCTTCGTTAGCCAGTTCCCAGGCAGTCAAACGGGAGCCTTGCAGCCAGGGGCGGGTCTCGTCGGCGTAGACGCGCTCGATCATGCCTTCCAGATGCGCGGCGCGAATCACGCCCAGCGCGGTACCGAAACCGCCGGTGGCCAATGCACCGGTATTGCAGTGGGTCAGCACCGCCTGCAGGTTGCCCTGATGTTTGCGAATCATGTCCGCACCCAGTTGAGCCATGGTCAGATTGGCTTCACGGTCACTGAGATGGATCGAGACAGCTTCGGCTTCCAGTGTCGCCAGAGGATTCTCTCCCTCTTTGAGGCGCTGCAGCCGATCGCGCATCCGGTTCAACGCCCAGAACAGGTTGACGGCCGTCGGACGCGAATCCGCCAGCAGCCGGAAATCCTCCTCCAGAGTGGCGATCCAGTCACCTCCCGCGGCGATCCGGGCACGAGCGCCCAGCACCACACCGTAAGCGGCGCTGATACCGATCGCCGGTGCACCCCGTACAACCATTGAACGAATTGCCTCGGCAACCCCGGCCGCGCTGTCGTAAGCGAGCCATGTTTCTTCGAACGGCAAGATACGCTGATCCAGCAGATACAGAGCGTCATCCCGCCAATCGATGGCTTTCACCTTTTCAGCAGCCAACAATCGATCGCGCATAGCACACCCCATACTCAAAAAACCCAAGCCGGATATCAAAAGCGGCCGATTATAGCGAGCCGTCGACGAAGACGCTCGGGTATACTGCTCCGTCCCCATAATAAGCCCTGGAAGCCCAGTCATGCCTAACGCCGCTGCCCCGCTCGACCTCTTGCTCCTGCCCGCCTGGCTGGTGCCGGTCGAACCTGCTGGCGTGGTACTGAAGGATCATGGGCTGGGCATCCGCGACGGTTGCATCGCGTACATCGGCCCTCGCGCCGAAGCACTGAAACAGCCGGCGCTGCAAACCCTGGAGCTGCCCGAGATGCTGCTCAGCCCAGGGCTGATCAATGCTCACGGCCATGCCGCAATGACCTTGTTCCGTGGTCTGGCCGACGATTTGCCGCTCATGACCTGGCTGCAGGACCATATCTGGCCCGCCGAGAGCAAATGGGTCGACGAGGACTTCATCCGCGATGGCACCGACCTGGCGATCGCCGAGCAATTGAAAGGCGGCATCACCTGCTTTTCAGACATGTACTTTTACCCCTCTGTGGCGGCTGATCGCGTTCACAACAGCGGGATCCGTGCGCAAATTACGGTGCCGGTCCTGGATTTCCAGATTCCCGGCGCACGCAATACCGAAGAAGCGCTGCACATCGGCGTGCAACTGTTCAATGATCTGGCTCACCATCCACGGATCAAGATCGCGTTCGGCCCTCATGCGCCCTACACCGTCGGCGACGAGAATCTGGAGAGGATCCGGGTCATCGCCGACGAACTGGACGCCATGATCCAGATGCACGTTCACGAGACTGCCTTTGAAGTCGAGCAAGCTGTAGCCCAGACAGGCGAGCGCCCCTTGGCGCGCCTGAACCGCCTGGGCATGCTCGGCCCGCGCTTTCAAGCGGTCCACATGACGCAAATCAACGATGACGACCTGGCGTTGCTGGTAGAAAGCAACTCCAGCATCGTTCATTGCCCGGAATCGAACCTGAAACTGGCCAGCGGCTTTTGCCCGGTCGAACGACTGTGGCAGGCAGGCGTCAATGTTGCGATAGGCACTGACGGTGCAGCCAGTAACAACGATCTGGACCTGCTCGGAGAAACCCGAACCGCCGCACTGCTGGCCAAAGCCGTTGCAGGCTCGGCTGCCGCACTGGACGCCCACCGCGCATTGCGTATGGCAACCCTCAATGGCGCTCGGGCGCTGGGTATCCAGGACGAAGTGGGCTCGCTGGAGATCGGCAAGGCTGCCGACATCGTCGCCTTCGACCTGTCCGGCCTGGCTCGCCAACCGATTTATGATCCGGTTTCACAGCTTATATATGCCACCGGTCGCGACTGCGTCAGCCATGTGTGGGTCGCTGGCAAGCAACTGCTCGATGATCGCCGCCTGACACGTATGGATGAGCAGGCGCTCTGCGACACCGCCAAGGCCTGGGGCAAGCGTATTTCCGGGCACACCGAATAAGACCGGGCTGACGCTTTCAATCGCCAGCCCGCTGCACGTATTTTGAGTTCAAGAGGACATTCCATGAGCAACGTCGATCACGCAGAAATCGCCAAATTCGAGGCACTGGCCCATCGCTGGTGGGACCGCAACAGCGAATTCAAGCCGCTGCACGATATCAACCCGTTGCGGGTCAACTGGAT
The DNA here is from genome assembly GCF_900602065.1 of Pseudomonas viridiflava. GTDB lineage: Bacteria > Pseudomonadota > Gammaproteobacteria > Pseudomonadales > Pseudomonadaceae > Aquipseudomonas. Next base: position 322,638 of record NZ_UWFN01000285.1, read on the forward strand.
CGACGAGCGCGTCAATCTGGCGGGCAAGAAGGTTCTGGACGTCGGTTGCGGCGGCGGAATTCTCAGTGAAGCCATGGCACTGCGCGGCGCGACAGTAACCGGCATCGACATGGGCGAAGCGCCGCTGGCTGTCGCCCAATTGCATCAGTTGGAATCGGGGGTTCAGGTCGAGTACCGCCAGATCACGGCTGAAGACCTGGCCGAAGAGATGCCCGAGCAGTTCGATGTTGTAACGTGCCTGGAAATGCTTGAGCACGTGCCAGATCCGTCGTCGGTGATTCGCGCCTGCTATCGCATGGTTAAACCCGGTGGCCAGGTATTTTTCTCGACCATCAACCGCAATCCGAAGGCGTATCTGTTCGCCATCGTCGGCGCCGAATACATCATGGGCCTGCTACCGCGCGGCACCCACGACTTCAAGAAATTCATCCGCCCGTCCGAGCTCGGCGCATGGAGCCGCGCCGCCGGCCTGCAAGTCAAAGACATCATCGGCCTGACCTACAACCCGCTGACCAAGCACTACAAACTGGCTTCGGACGTAGACGTCAACTACATGATCCAGACGCTCCGGGAGGCGTAAACATGCGTTTGAGAGCAGTTCTATTCGACATGGACGGCACCCTGCTCGACACCGCCCCGGATTTCATCGCCATTTGCCAGGCGATGCTGGCGGAGCGCGGTTTCCCGGCAGTGGAAGACAAACTGATCCGGGACGAGATTTCCGGCGGTGCCAAAGCGATGGTTGCCGCGACATTCGCCATGTCGCCTGACGCTGAAGGGTTCGAGGCGTTGCGCCTGGAGTTTCTGGAGCGCTATCAGCGCGACTGCGCCGTACACAGCAAACTGTTCGACGGCATGGCAGAACTGTTGGCCGATATTGAAAAGGCCAACCTGATCTGGGGCGTCGTCACCAATAAACCGGTACGTTTTGCTCAGCCAATCATGGATCAGCTCGGGCTCTCGCAACGCTCGGCCTTACTGATCTGCCCTGATCATGTCACCAAAAGCAAACCAGACCCTGAACCATTGACCCTTGCCTGCAAGATGCTTGATCTGGATCCGGCAAGCGTACTGTTTGTAGGGGATGATCTGCGCGACATCGAATCAGGCCGAGACGCAGGCACTAAAACGGCGGCGGTTCGCTACGGTTACATTCACCCCAACGACAACCCCGATCATTGGGGCGCAGACGTGGTAGTGGATCACCCGCTGGAACTGCGCAAGGTGCTGGATAACGCGCTTTGTAGCTGCTGAAGGCGCTTCAGAACTGCATGCAAAGCGCGGACCTGTGGGAGCCGGGCTTGCCCGCGAAAAAGCTGGACGCAATTGACTTCATGTCTGCGGCGCTCTTATCGCGGGCAAGCCCTACTCCCACAGGGATTTGCGCAAACCGACAACCCGGTTTCAAGAGGTAACCCATGTTCGATTACTCCCCCCGCCCAGACCTGCTCACCGGGCGCATCATTCTGGTCACCGGCGCAGGACGCGGCATTGGTGCTGCCGCTGCGAAAACCTACGCAGCACATGGCGCGACAGTGCTGCTTCTGGGCAAAACCGAAGCCAACCTGACTCAGGTGTACGACGACATCGAAGCCGCTGGTCATGCCAAGCCGGCCGTTATCCCCTTCAATCTGGAAACGGCCCTGCCCCATCAATACGACGAGCTGGCAGCCATGATCGAAAACGAGTTCGGCTGGCTTGACGGCCTGCTGCACAATGCCTCGATCATCGGCCCCCGCACGCCACTGGAGCAGTTGTCCGGTGAAAACTTCATGCGGGTCATGCACGTCAACGTCAATGCGATGTTCATGCTGACCAGTACGCTGCTTCCGCTGCTCAAACTGTCTCAGGATGCCTCGGTCGTGTTCACCTCCAGCAGCGTTGGCCGTAAGGGCCGGGCTTACTGGGGTGCTTACGGGATCTCGAAATTCGCAACCGAAGGCCTGATGCAAACCCTTGCCGACGAACTCGACACCGTCGCTCCGGTACGCTCCAACAGCATCAACCCTGGCGGCACGCGCACCAGCATGCGTGCACAGGCTTACCCTGCAGAGAACCCGCTGAACAATCCGACTCCGGAAGAAATCATGCCCGTCTATCTGTACCTGATGGGACCGGACAGCAGCGACGTCAACGGCCAGGCCTTTAACGCGCAGTGATTCCACCTGCCTCATCACCCGTCACGACAGAAAACCGTCGCTGATGGGTGACCAATGAGTTCTATAAGTCAAGGTAATGTCACCAGGAGTCCAGATCTCCCCGCCAAGAATCTCCAATCCTTTGAATCTAAAGGATAATATTTAAATTTCAGGACTGGCACGACTTTCGCTCTGACTCAGCTAATCCAGCACTGCACGCTGAGGAATGAAGCCATGATTTCTCCTACCCCGTCTAACGCCATCGATTTTGACGCTGCTAAATTGAAACGCCTGGGCATGTACCAGCGACAGGTTCAGGAGACCGTTCAGCCGCCCGTCGATCTGGAACAGCTGATGCAGCAACTGAACCTGCAGTTGCAGACCAGCCTGGAAGCCGAACGGATCCTGACCCTGTTCTTTCAGGGTGTTCAACGCCTGATCCCCGTCAATGGCTTGACCTACCAATACGCTGACAGTGACCTGCACTTACAGCTGGGTGAACATGCGCCACACAGCGTCAGCTACAACCTGAGCAATGAAGGCGAGTCGGTAGGCCTGTTTACTTTCGAACGGAGTAAACGCTTCAACGAGCAGGAATTTGCAGCGCTGGAGTCTCTCATGACGTGCATGCTGTTCCCGCTGCGCAACGCGCTGCTCTACCGGGCCGCGATGCAAAGTGCGTTACGCGACCCGCTGACAGACACCGGCAACCGCATTGCGATGGATCAGACGCTGACACGTGAAATCGAGCTTGCCCGGCGTCACTCACACCCGCTATCGATACTGATGCTCGACATTGATCACTTCAAACGCGTCAACGATACCTACGGTCACGCAGCAGGCGACGACGTCCTCAAATCCGTCGCCCATGCGATCAAGAGCGAGCTGAGAAACATCGACCGGATTTTTCGCTACGGTGGCGAAGAGTTTTTGATCGTGCTTTCCAACACTGATCGTGACGCTGCGGGCTTGATGGGTGAGCGCTTGCGTCGATCGACTCACGGCCTGCGGCATCCAGGCCTGGACAGTTCGCTGGAGCTGACCATCAGCCTTGGCTGTTCGACGCTGTTGCCAGCAGAGTCTGCGGACAGCCTCATGCGGCGTGCCGATATCGCGCTGTATGTCGCCAAACGACAAGGGCGCAACCGCCTGGCAATGGCCGGGTAAAATCAGGTCTCCAGCTCAGCTACGCGAGCGCGAACCGATTTGGCTTTTTCCAGCTGCATGCAATGCTCAAGGAACAGATACATGTAGTCGTAGCTCTTGGTGACGGCCTGCCGCAACTCGGTCTGAAGCTGCACGCTGGGGTTATTGCCCGCCAGGGTGCAGATGATTTCCAGAGCTTCCCACGGATGCGCGTCGTCGTACTGAGCGTGCATCTTGAGCCACTTCATTGCGCGCTTGCGTGACTCCTGAGGAAAGCCGTCGGCGTACACGTCGGACGAGCAAACCACCGCTGCCCACTCACCCGTTGCTCCTTCAATGGCGTAATTGGTGGCCGCCATACCTACAACCAGTGAATCAGACGAACTGGTGTGCCAGCACCAGTGGCTCAGCGCATGCAATTCGGGTGACACGTGCTGTGCCTTGAGATCATCAAGGCTGACACCGTGCGCCTCCGCCCAATGAACCCAGTAGTCGGCATGGTTGAGTTCTACGCGAATATTGCGCATCAGCCACCGCCGCGCCATGTCTTCACCCGGATGACGGGCAAAACGGGTTTTAGCCAGATTATTGGCCATATAAATGGCGAACTGCTCAACCACCGGCCAACCGCCAATCAAGTACTGGCGCATGATTTTTGGACTCAACCGCCCGTCTCGCATGCGCTGATACAGCTCATGCTCGACGACTCTGGATTTGGCGAAACTGCAATCTTTGATCAACTGCTGTGCCCATGCCGGATAACTGCTGGCTTCCATGAGCGGACCGGTCCTGCTGAACGTATCGATCACTGTGTTACTCCTTTTTAGTAAGTTAATGGCTTAGCGGAATGTTCCTGGCGTGCTGAACAAAAGTGGGACTGCCCTTGAAGGGCGAGCGTGAAGGCTTTCACACGTAAACAGCTGAGGACGTTCAATCAGATACCCCTGAGCGAAGTCAACGCCAATCTCACGTAGTGCTATTTCGATCTGTGGTGTCTCGACAAATTCAGCGATCGTGCGCTTGCCCATGACATGCCCGATGTGGTTGATCACCTCCACCATCGCGCGGTTGATAGGGTTATCGAGCATGTCCTTGACGAAACTGCCATCGATTTTCAGGTAGTCCACCGGCAGATGTTTGAGATAGGCAAACGAAGACATGCCTGCACAGAAATCATCAAGGGAAAACTGGCAGCCCAAAGCCTTGAGCTCGTTGATGAAGTGAATCGCACTGCCCAGATTGGCAATCGCAATGGTCTCGGTGATCTCGAAGCAAATCAGCGAGGGAGAGATACCGAAGGTCTTGAATTGCTGTTTCAGATAGCCGAGAAAGGCCTCATCGCCAATACTCGCCCCTGAAAGATTGATCGCAGTGACCACCATCGGGCCGTTGTAGCCTTCATCATCCTGACATTGCGCAATGATTTTGAAGACATTGTGCACAACCCAGCGATCCAGCGAAGTCATCAGGCCGTAGCGCTCGGCTGCGGGAATGAAATTCTCTGGAAGGATCATGCGGCCTGTCTCATCACGCAAACGCAGCAAAATTTCTATGTGCCCGCTGTCATTTGCGCCATGGTGACCAATGGCAGCAATCTGCTGCGAAAACAGACAAAACCGGTTCTCCTCCAGCGCCATGTGCAAACGCTGAACCCAAGCCATCTCACCAAAACGCAGCGACACTTCAGAATCGTCAGCGTGGTAGACCTGCACACGGTTACGGCCTTTTTCCTTGGCCATATAACACGCCATGTCTGCAGCGCGCAGCGATGCCTCAAGCGTGGTGGGAACATGAGAAATATGCACCACCCCGACGCTGACGGTGCTTTGAAATGGCCTGCCCTTCCAGACAAAGTTCAGGCTCTGAACCGTCTGACGCAGGGTTTCTGCGATGGCTTGCGCGGTGTCCGGAGGGCAATGTTCCAGCAAAATCCCGAACTCATCCCCACCTAACCGGGCCAAGGTGTCACCTTCCCGCAAGCCCTGTTGCAATATCGTGCAGATGTGCCGCAACAACTCATCACCTGCCGCATGACCGCTTGTGTCATTGACCAGCTTGAATTGGTCGAGATCCAGATACATCACAGAGTGCTGACTGGGTTGCCGCGCCAGATCATTGAGCGCTTGTTCCAGGCGATATTCGAACTCTCGCCGATTGGCCAACCCGGTGAGCGCATCGTGTGTCGCCTGCCAGGACAGATTGGCAATGTATTGCCGCTCCTGCGTCATGTCGTGCAGCACCAGCACCGTGCCGCTGACTTTATCGTCGGTGAAAATCGGAGAGCCGACGAGCGCCACCGACACGGTGCTACCGTCCAGACGCTGGATCAACTTGGAATGCTCACTGCCACCACTGAGCTGGCCGCTCAGAATATGCTCAATGAGGGTTGAGCTGTCCTTCTGATCATTTTCGTCCAGCAGATTGAACAACGCGGCGAGTGGCAACCCGCTGGCCTGCGAGTTTTTCCAGTGGGTCAGATTTTCGGCAGCGGGGTTCATGTAAACAATGGCACCTTGAACATCGGTGGTAATCACCCCGTCACCGATGGATTCCAGCGTCACTTGAGCGCGCTCTCTCTCCACCTGCAGAGCGTCGGCAAAGGCATGGCGCTGAGCGAGCAATTTGTGAGTCCTGAGCAAGGCGAGAATAATCAGCACCACCGCCGTCGCCAGGTTGATCACCAGCAACAGCCGCAAAATGCCTCGGGAGCCTTCGCCCAGCGCATCACTGAATGCACGCGCTACCGGCGTGACGCTCTCGTTGATTGCAGTGATCTGCCCCCGCCAGTTAATGATGTCGGCATCGGTGGCTTCGCCCGATGAAATCTGCTCGTGCATCCGCTGCGCGACATCGTCCAGCTGCATCAGGTACTCATCACCCAGACGCCACTGGTCGATAGCCTTTTTCATGTAGCCAAATTCGCGAAAATTTACGTACAGCCAGATAATCCCGGTCACATCGTCAGGATGATTACCGCCCTGCAGAATACCGTCTGTCGCTGTCTCGATATCCGGCACGGGTTTATCCAACGCGATACGCAGCGTATGTCCACCTTTAGGGATGGAAATGGCCTGTTCGTAGCGCAGGTAATTGATCTCGTCGTGCCCGTTGGCATAGAGATTCAAATAATAGATGGCGTCTTTCTGCCCCTTGGACCAGAGGCTTTCGCCGCCGACATAACTGCGTACGGCCGAGAGCATGTAAAGGCTGACGCAGCCCAACAGGGCCTGAAACAGCGCAACGGCGATAAATGGCCATACGATGCCCAGCAGGCGGGGCTTTTCGAGGATCCGCGTTTGCTTCATGGGTTCCCTTTCATAAGCGGTGCCAGATGCTCAACAAGCTGCGTTTATTTCGTCCTGAGCAGAGCCTAGGCCAAATCCAAAAAACCGGTCATGCAAATTATCAAATTTGAAACACGCTACCGCCCCGCATTGTGAAATCGCGAGGCAGTGCACATACAGATGGATAAGCGAGTGTGAATCAGATGAGCGAGCGCTGTTACTGCAGTGAGAACTTACTATTAAGAAAGACCCTAAACGCGCTATTGGCAAGCGGCCATGAACATTAAATGTGCTGCAGGTGCCCGTAGAGTTTTGCGTAGAGCCCGCCTTCAGCGATCAATTGCTGGTGATCGCCCTGCTCGGCTATACGCCCGCCGTCGAACACCAGCACCCTGTCTGCCTGCTTAACCGCAGATAGACGGTGGGCAATAATCAACGTCGTGCGCCCACTAAGGAATCGTGCCAGCGCCTGATGCAGGTTGTACTCGGTCGCCGCATCGAGTGCCGAAGTGGCTTCGTCGAGAATAACGACCCGCGGATCAGCCAGGACCATTCGAGCAATGGCCAGCCGTTGGCGCTGCCCCCCCGACAAACGCACACCCGAACGCCCCACCACACTGTCGAGCCCTTGCGGCAACGCGCGAATGGTTTGTTCCAGCTGGGCGATTTCGAGCGCTCGCCAGCACGCGTCATCACTGCGCTCGCGGCCCATGGTCAGATTGGCGCGAACGGTATCGTTGAACAACGCCGGGTGCTGAAGCACCACCGCAACGTTCTCCCGAATAGTCTCCAGACCAATTTCCTGCTGGCTCGCACCACCGAAGCTGATCGTCCCGGATTGAGGCGTGTACAGCCCCAACAATAACTGCACCAACGTACTTTTGCCGCCGCCACTGGCGCCAACGATGGCAATTTTTTCCCCCGGGGCAATCGTCAGGTTCAATTGATCGAGAATGTTCTCCTCGCCATAACCGAAGCTCAAACCACGGACTTCAATCCCCACGGTTTTCTGCCCCGCGAACGGATCGATACCGCCTGGATACTGCGGCTCGTCAGCACGTGCCAGCAGTTCGTTGATCCGGGTCAGCGCCCCACCCGCCGCGTAATAAGCGTATTGCAGGTTCAGCAACTGCTCCACCGGGCCGATCATGAACCACAGGTAGCTGAACACCGCCAACATATGGCCAATCGAAAGATCGGAAAACAGCACCGTCAGCATGGCCGCAGCGCGGAACACATCGATGCCGAACTGGAACAACAGCCCACTGGCGCGATTGGACGCATCACTTTTCCATTGTGAAGACGTCGCATAATCACGGACTTCACGAGCGCGTACGCCAAGTCGGCCGAGGAAATACCCTTGCCGATTACCCGCACGAACTTCCTGAATCGAGTCCAGAGTTTCGGTCAACGCTTGAGTGAAACGCGAAGTGCTGTCGTTTTCCTGTTTTTTCAGGTGCTTGACCCGCTTGCCCAACTGCACCGTGGCGTAGATCACCAATGGGTTAAACAGCAGGATCAGCAGGGCCAGTTTCCAGTGCATCCACATCAGAATCGACGCGGTACCGGTCAGCGTCAGCATCGCGACCAAAAACCGACTCAGGGTATCGCCGATGAATTTATCCAGCGTATCCAGATCGGTCACCAGGTGCGCGGTGACCGTACCGCCTCCCAGGCTTTCGTACTCCCCCAGAGAGATTCGCTTGAGGCGCTCGATCAGACGAACCCGTACGCGATAGACAATATCTTTGGAAAGCCGGGCAAACAGCTTCGCCTGCACCACGTTGAACACCAACGCGCCAATGCGCAGACCGAAGGTGAACAGCAGCATCAAGCCAATGTAACCGACAGGTTTTTGCAGGCTGCCGGGCAGGAAGTTATTCATGAACTTCAAGGCGCTGTCGCCGTGGCCCAGCAACACTTCGTCCACCAGCAAGGGCAACAGCAACGGAATCGGCACGGTACACAACGTAGCCAGCACCGCTACGCCGTTGGCAATCCACAACGCTTTTTTATGCCGCGAAGCCAGACGACGGATCTGCGCCCAGCTCAAACGGTTAAACGTTGTACAGGAGTCGTCCTGATCAGCGCTGCTCTTGAGAGACTCAGGCACTGGCAGCACGCTCCAGCCAGCGACCCAGCAAAGGGGCTAATACCTCCAGCGGCTGATAGCCATTGGTCAACAACGCCAACTGGCCATTGCGTTCAGCCAGCAAGGTCGGGAAACCGGCGATGCCCAAGTCCTGTACCCAAGCGAAGTCTGCCTGAGTTGCAGCCAGTTGCTCGGCGCTGTCGAACGCTGCGGCGAACTCGATACGCGGCAAGCCTGCCTGTTCGGCAAGCTCAGTCAGCACCGCCGCTCGCGTGACGTCACGCCCTTCGACGTAGAACGCCTTCTGGATCAACCCGACCAGCGTCCAGGCAAACTCCGGCTCAAGATGCCGCGCCGCGACGATAGCCCGGCATGCGGGCTCGGTGTCATAGACGAAGCCATCGGGCAGCGCGTCTTCAAAACGAAACGTTTGCCCGGTGCTTTTCTCAACCGCCTGCCAATGCTCAAGGATGTAACGGCGGGTGGTCGGATCGAGCGCCGCCCCGCTGCCGGTGCGCAAACCACCCATCACCAGATGCAAGGTCACACCACTCGCCTGCGCCTGTTGAACCAGCGCTTGCGCCACAGGGGCAAAACCCCAGCACCAGGAGCACATCGGGTCCATCACATAAAGCAGGCGGGTGGTCATGGATCAGGCCTCGTCTGGCTGGCGGTCTTCTAAACGATAATTGCGACCGATCGGGTGCGGCTGATTACGTGCTTTGGCCAGTTCGATCTGCTTCTGGCGGTCGATGGCACTGCGGCGGGTTTTCTCGCTCAGGCTGTCCCAGCAATACGGGCAACTGATGCCCGCCGAGTAATGTTCACTTGCACGGTCTTCAGCGCTGATCGGCGTGCGGCACGCATGGCATTGATCGTAGTCGCCCTCGGTCAGGTCATGGCGGACGGTGACGCGATTGTCGAACACAAAACACTCGCCACGCCACAGGCTTTCATCCTGCGGGACTTCTTCGAGGTATTTGAGAATGCCGCCTTTGAGGTGAAACACCTCGCCGTAACCTTCGCCAAGCATGTAACTGGACGCTTTTTCGCATCGAATGCCGCCGGTGCAGAACATCGCGACTTTTTTGTGCACCTCGGGGTTGAAGTGCTCTTTGACGTATTCGGGAAACTCGCGAAAGGTTGTGGTCTTGGGGTCAATGGCCCCTTCGAAGGTGCCGATGGACACTTCGTAGTCGTTACGGGTGTCGATGACCAGCACTTCCGGATCGCTGATGATGGCGTTCCAGTCTTTGGGTTCGACGTAGGTGCCGACGGCTTTATTGGGGTCTACACCTTCAACGCCCAGGGTGACGATTTCTTTCTTCAGTTTGACTTTGGTGCGGTAGAACGGCTGTTCGTCGCAGTACGATTCCTTGTGATCGATGTCGATCATGCGCGGGTCGTTCTTGAGCCAGGCGAGCAGCCCGTCGATGCCTTCGCGGCTGCCGGAAACGGTGCCGTTGATGCCTTCTTCGGCGATCAGCAAGGTGCCTTTGATGCCGTTGTCGACCATCGCCTGCAGCAGCGGCTCGCGCAGTTCGACGTAGTCGCTGAGGGTGACGAATTTGTATAGCGCCGCTACGACGATCGGCTGATTCATCGGCTGTTGGGTCATGTGTATCTCCAGGTGGCGACCCTCGCAAAGGGCCTACCGGATAGAAATTAATTCAATAAAAACGCGCAGGGTGTGCAGCGCGGGGCGGATTCTAGCAAAGATGGGGGGATGGGTGGGATTGGGGGGAGTGAATCAAACAGCGCAGCGGCTTGGACTTGTATGAATATCCGTTAGTTGGGTAACGGCTGATATTGGTTGCGCCCTTACGGCGCCTCACTTTTGATTCCGGAAGCCGGCCCAGCCAAAAGTAAGCAAAAGGCTCTTGCCCCGCCACTCGGCACCTCGCTGTCGCTCGGTGTACCCGCCCGCAGATCCTGAACCGTGGGCCGCCGCAACGGGCCATCCATGGCCCAATGCGGCTAACCCGGCGTCCTGCCGGGTTGCCCACGGTTCAGAATCTGCGTTCGGCCAGCGTGGTTTAACGGGGCGCCTAAGATCAAAATCAAAAGCAGATCAAAGGCGGATCAAAATCGATTTCAGGATTGCCTCGGCCCTGTAAGCGCTGCCCCGATGTCCATGGCTCCACGCTGTCTCGCGGCAAACATTGGACCTGTAGGACCGGATTCATCCGAGAAGAAGCCAGCACATCGGCTACTTCATCGTCGCCTGGAATGCAGCCTTCCCGGATAAATCCGGTCCCACAGGTTCTGCGTAGATTCAGATAATGAAGTGCTGTTAGGAGAATCGTCGGAGGTTACGACGACGCAGATTGTGCACCGGTGTCCATGGCACCGCGTTGCCTCGTGGCAAACATTGGACCTGTAGGACCGGATTCATCCGGGAAGAGGCCAGCACATCCGCTACTTCATCGTCGCCTGGAATGCAGCCTTCCCGGATAAATCCGGTCCCACAGGTTCTGCGTAGATTCAGATAATGAAGTGCTGTTTGAAGAGTCGTCTGAGGTTACGACGACGCAGATTGCGGTATGCCCGACACACCGCTTCGCAGCCTTCGGCAGCTCCTACGGAAGCCCGGCGAGCGAAAACAATCGGGTCGGCTGTCAGGCCGCCGCGCTTTTGATTTTGATCTGAGGCGCCCCGTTAAATCACGATGGCCGAACGCGGATTCTGAACCGTGGGCAACCCGGCAGGACGCCGGGTTAGCCGCATTGGGCCATGGATGGCCCGTTGCGGCGGCCCACGGTTCAGGATCTGCGGGCGGGTACACCGAGCGACAGCGAGGTGCCGAGTGATGGGGCAAGAGCCTTTTGGTTACTTTTGGCTGGGCCGGCTTCCGGCTTTTCAAAAGTGACGCGCTGTAAAAGCGCAACCAATATCAGCCGTTACCCAACATCGGATATGTACACAAAACCGCTGTCAGAACGTCATTCCCCACCCGCACAAACAGGCGAAACCGGCGCAGCGCCAGTTTTCGCCCACTCGATCGGCGTGTAAGTGTGCAAAGCCAGGGCGTGAAACTCGCTCATCAAGCCGCCCAGAATGCCGTAGACCTTCTGGTGCCGCTTGACGGCGTTAAGCCCTTCAAATTGCTCACTGACGATCACAGCCTTGTAATGAGTCTGCTCGCCACGGCTATGCATGTGGCTCTCATCGAGTACCTGCAGATGCAGTGGTTGAAACACAGCCAGCGCTGACTCGATTCGCGTTTGCATAGTCATGACGGGCTTCGCTTATCAGGGCTTTTTGGCAGGAGCAGGAGCGGCCTTCTTGGCCGGTTCCAGTTCAGTGGTCATGTCGGCCAGCAATTTGTTAACCACCGGAACAGCGCTTTCCAGCTTGCCCTGAGTCAGTTGTGCAGACTGCTGAGTCAACTCAGGCATCTTGGTCAGCACTTTCTTGCCCAGTGGCGACTGATAAAACGCAACCAGATCCTTGAGCTCGCTCTCGGTGAAGTTGGCGGTGTAAAGCTTGACCATGTCCGGCTTCAGCTTGTTCCAGCCAATGGCTTGATCCAACGCGGCGTTGGCCTTGGCCTGGTAGGTTTCCAGCACGGCCTTCTTGGCTTCTGGCGCTTTGGTTTCGGCGAAACGCTGAGCAAACATCTGCTGCACTTGCATGTACACCGGGGTGCCCAGCTTGTCGGCGTTGGCCAGCTTCAAGAAGGTTTCAGCACTGGCGTTGTGGCTGGCGGTATCGGCAAGAACCTGGCCGCTGGCACATACCAGAACAGCCGCAGTACAGATGGCGCGAAGACGGGTCATCAAGTTTCCTTTCTAGCAGGCGAGGCAGAACCCCAAGGCCGACCATTCTGCGCCCATGTTTGCTTTTGGCTCAACCCCTGACTGTCCGAGCGGTTAAAAACGCGATTGGGGGAACCCAGATCGGATCACAGGGCCTAAACTGCGCATTCAATACTTAAGGAGTGAGTCCAGTGAGCCGCACAGAAACCGATAGCATTGGCCCGATCGACGTTCCGGATGACGCTTACTGGGGAGCTCAGACTCAACGTTCACTGATCAATTTCGCCATCGGCGATGAGCACATGCCGCTGCCCGTGCTGCATGCGCTGGCCCTGATCAAGAAAGCTGCTGCACGCGTCAATGATCGCAATGGTGACCTGCCCGCAGACATTGCCCGACTGATCGAACAGTCCGCCGATGAAGTGCTCGCTGGCGATCTGGATACTCAATTTCCTCTCGTGGTCTGGCAAACCGGCAGCGGCACCCAGAGCAACATGAACGTCAACGAAGTCATTGCCGGGCGCGCCAACGAGCTGGCTGGCCAGGGCCGCGGCGGCAAGTCGCCAGTTCATCCCAACGACCACGTCAACCGCTCACAAAGCTCAAACGATTGCTTCCCGACGGCCATGCACATTGCCGCCGCACAGGCCGTCAAAGAACAGCTTCTGCCCGCTATTGCGGAGCTGTCCTCGGGCCTCGCCGAGCAGTCTGCACGCCACATGAAACTGGTGAAAACCGGGCGCACGCACATGATGGACGCGACGCCGATCACCTTCGGTCAGGAGCTGTCGGCCTACGTGGCACAACTGGATTACGCCGAGAAAGCCATCCGTGCCACCCTCCCCGCCGTGTGCGAACTGGCGCAGGGGGGCACCGCAGTCGGTACCGGTTTGAATTCACCCCACGGTTTCGCTGAAGCCGTGGCGGCTGAGTTGGCTGCCCTTTCCGGCCTGCCATTCGTCACCGCACCCAACAAGTTTGCCGCACTGGCCGGTCACGAACCGCTGCTGGCCTTGTCTGGCGCGCTGAAAACCCTGGCCGGGACGTTGATGAAAATCGCCAACGATCTGCGCTTGCTGGGTTCAGGACCGCGAGCAGGCTTTGCTGAAGTGAAACTGCCAGCCAACGAGCCTGGCAGCTCGATCATGCCCGGCAAGGTCAACCCGACCCAATGTGAAGCGCTGTCGATGCTGGCGTGTCAGGTGATGGGCAACGACGTCACTATTGGCTTCGCCGCGAGTCAGGGCCACCTGCAACTGAACGTGTTCAAACCGGTCATCATCCACAACCTGCTGCAGTCGATCCGACTGCTGGGCGATGGTTGCCGCAACTTCAATGAGCACTGTATCGCAGGCATGGAACCTGATGCCGAGAAGATGGCGGAACACCTCGAACGTGGCCTGATGCTGGTGACGGCGCTGAATCCGCATATCGGTTACGACAAATCCGCACAAATTGCCAAAAAGGCCTACAGCGAAGGCCTTACGCTGCGCGAGGCGGCATTGGCGTTGGGCTATCTCACCGACGAGCAGTTCGACGCGTGGGTACGACCGGAAAACATGCTTGAGGCAGGCAGCAATGGTTGAGGGCAGGCATGGGGCGACCCGACTGGAAGGGGACGGCAAGCGTATCCTGATGATTTTCGGCACCCCGAAAGCTGCCAGTTTCGGGCATGCGCTGGGTGAAGCGTATGCCCAGGGCGCGCGAAGCGGCGGTCATGTGGTGCGCATGCTGAAACTGAGCGAGCTGGATTTTGACCCCGTACTGCACAACGGCTATCAGCAAAGCCAGGTGCTCGAACATGACTTGCTTGAAGCCCAGCGGGAGATCCATTGGGCCGAGCATCTGGTGTTCGTTTACCCGGTCTGGTGGGGAGGCCTGCCGAGCTTGCTCACCGGTTTTCTGGATCGGGTATTAATGCCGGGTTTTGCTTTCAAGAGCCACGGCCGCAAAAGCCCGGCCAATGAGTTGCTCAAAGGCCGTACAGCAGAGTTGCTGGTCACTATGGACACGCCGCCGCGCTACTTTCGCTGGATTTATGGCGCTCCGGCGCATCGGCAAATGGTCCGCACTGTCCTGGCCTTCTGCGGCATCAAAACCAAACGCCTCACCGAGTTTGCTCCCGTGCACACATCCGGTGAAGAGCAACGCCAGCAATGGCTGAAGCAGGCCGAAGAGCTCGGCAAACGTTAAGTCTGACTGGCCAGCCTGGCTTTGCGCGCGCGCAGGCCAGCCAGCAACGAAGGCCCCAAAGCAACCACGGCCGACCCGGCGACTACCAGTACCGCCCCACCGTACCCCAACGCATTAATCTCTTCATTCTTGACGTAATCCGGCCACAGCCATGCGGCGACAGCCACTGATGCGAAGGTCACCAAGGGCGTCAAAGCCAGTGTTGCACTGACCCGGGAAGCCTCCCAATGGGCCAGCGCTTCAGCAAACGCGCCATAGGCCACCAGCGTGTTCAGGCAGCACGCGAGCAAGATCCAGCCTTGTACCGGGCTCAGTTGCAGCGCCTCCATCGGGTGCGCCCACGGGGTGATCACCAAGGCACAGAACAGGTAGATCACCATCATTACCTGGAACGAATTCCACACGGTCAGCAATTGCTTCTGGCTGAGGCCGTAGAACGTCCAGACCGTGGCGGCCAGGAAGGCAATCAATACACCCGTGGTGTATTGGCTCATGGAGGTCAGCAGCTCTTCGAGCCGCTGATTGAAGAACAGCGCAAAGCCGACCAGCAGCACCGCCAGACCAAACCCCTGAGCGATCGTAAAACGCTCCTTGAACAGGAAGACGCTCCCAATCAACAACAGGATCGGGCCGACCTGAATGATCAACTGCGCAGTGCCGGGGCTGAGAATCTGCAATCCCAGCAAGTAAAGGATGTAGTTGCCGACCAGACCGAACACCGCCAGACCTACAAGCACCTTGCCTCGGTTACCCAGCACTTTAAAACTGGGCAGCTGGCGCTTGGCTGCAAGCCAGATGAACAGTAAAGCCCCGGAGACCAGCAGCCTGAACCAGGTCACCGTCACCGGATCCATCACCTGCAGCACTTGCTTGAGCTTGACCGGCAAAATGCCCCATAAAAAAGCTGTCAGCAGCGCCAGACAAAGGCCATAGACCCAGCGACCAGAAGAAACATGCATGAAAAATTTCCCGGACTAAAGCAAAAAGACAGTCTAGGCGTTACAAGCCCGACGACACAGTTACAGTTGGGTAGCGAGAAAGCCGACAAGTGTTTTTTAGTCAGCCCCGGCGTCACGCGGTTCAACGTGATTGCGGTGATAGGTTTCCTCGCCCATGGCTGCAATCTGCGCGTCGATCAGCGATTCGAACGGCACCAGCAGAGGTGCGAATGAACGGGGCGCCTCAATGATCTGCAGAGCATGGGTGATCGCTTCCAGAGTTGATAATGCATCCGGACCTGGCGCTTTACGCAAGCGATAACGAGATAACGGGACGGAGCCCAGCGTCACTCTGGGCAACGCTGCGAGCTGTGGATTGAGATGCAACAGTTTGCGCGCCTTGCGCCAAGTGCCATCAGGAACCACCAACAGCAGTGGCAGACTGTCCACTGATTGCGCCTCCAACGTCTGCGCGCCCTCCCCTGGAAACAGCAGGCAGGCCCGATAACCCGGCGGATTGAACAACGCCTGCTGCTCGAACACTTCGCCCACGACCAACTGCGCATTGGTCAGCCCCAGCGCGGCCAGTCGCCCGGTATTCAGCGCATGATTCGCCTCACTGGGGTGCTGCAGGATGAGCACCCGGGTGCGGCTATCCAGTTGCGGGATCAACGGGCACAGACAATGGCTTTCAGGGCGCAGACAACGTTCGCAACGAAGGCGGGACATCAGGGTTCCTCAGACGGGATTCAGTTGCGCTTTAAGCAAGTCGCGGAAGGTCTGGATCAACGGCTCACGGCTACGTCCGCGCCGCACGATCATGGAGAACGGCGCCTGATAACCGAAGGTCGCTGGCAACAATACCCGCAGGTGACCTGAATCAACCCAGGACTGGGCGTAGTGCTCGGGCAAATAGCCGATGTAAGCGCCGGAGAGCACCAGAATCAGCTGCGCCTCCATACTTTCCACGGTTGCCGCACTGTGTTTGAAACCGTGCCGGGCCAACTCCGCCTGACTCCAGTAACCCCGCCCGACCATCCGCTGTTGAGCGATGACCGGCTCAGGAATCCGCCTCTCAGTAAACAACGCGTGGCGATTACTGCAATAAAGCCAGTGTTGTTCGCGATACAGCGGTTGATACAGCAAGCCGTTCATACGCGTGGAAAACGAGCCTATGGCCAAATCCAGGCGGTTATCCAGCACACCCAGTTGCAACTCGTAGGGACTCATCACCGACAAATGCAAATGCACGGCGGGATGTTCTGCACTGTATGCACCAATCACCTCGGCAAACGGCAAAGCCCGGTCACTGACGGTCGAGTCCAGCACGCCGAGATTCAAGGTGCCACGCAGCTCACCCTTGAGCGCTGCGGCATAGAGTTCGAACCCTTCCAGTTCGCCGAGCAGGCGCAGGGTTTCCTGATGAAACAGCTCGCCTTTGCTGGTCAGGCTGAACCCACCCCGCCCCCGATGACACAAGACGATACCCAGCGCAGCTTCGAGCTGGCTCATGTAAGTACTGATCGCCGACGTCGACAGATTCAGTTCCTGTTGGGCACTGGCGAAGCCTTGATGACGGACCACGCTGGCGAAAATCCGCAGGAGTTTGAGGTCAGGTAGAGCGCTGGGCATGGAGGGTCCGGAATATATATCTAGAGGTGATACCGGATCTGTTGGAGCGAGGCTTGCCCGCGAATGAATCATGCTGACCACCGAAATTCGGTGCATGTGATCGCCAATTCGCGGGCAAGCCTCGCTCCAACAACCACCCGGAACGTCTTGAATCTTAGCCCAAAACCCCTTTAGTTCTGAAATTCCTGAACTAAGTATTTTGCCTCAGCGATTGTTCCTGCGGCACGGGCTTCGCAAAATCCATCTCATTGAAATCAACGCTGAGGCAATCTCGTGGACAAGATTTTTCACCAGCCACTGGGCGGCAACGAAATGCCGCGCTTCGCCGGTATCGCCACCATGATGCGCCTGCCGCATCTGCAAACTGCAGCGGGTCTGGATGCGGCATTCGTCGGGGTACCGCTGGACATTGGTACTTCGCTGCGCGCAGGAACCCGCTTTGGTCCGCGCGAAATTCGCGCCGAGTCGGTGATGATTCGCCCTTACAACATGGCTACAGGAGCTGCGCCGTTCGATTCGCTGTCAGTCGCGGACATTGGCGACGTGGCCATCAACACCTTCAACCTGCTGGACGCCGTACGCATCATCGAAGAGGCTTATGACGAAATCCTCAGCCACGACGTGATCCCACTGACACTGGGTGGCGATCACACCATCACGCTGCCGATTCTGCGTGCCATCCACAAGAAACACGGCAAGGTAGGTTTGGTCCATATCGACGCCCACGCAGACGTCAATGACCACATGTTTGGCGAAAAGATTGCCCACGGCACCACGTTCCGCCGTGCCGTTGAAGAAGGTCTGCTGGATTGCGATCGCGTTGTCCAGATTGGTTTGCGCGCTCAGGGCTACACCGCTGAAGACTTCAACTGGAGCCGCAAACAGGGTTTCCGTGTCGTTCAGGCTGAGGAGTGCTGGCACAAATCCCTCGCACCGTTGATGGCTGAAGTCAGGGAGAAAGTAGGCGACGGTCCGGTTTACCTCAGCTTCGACATTGATGGCATTGACCCTGCCTGGGCACCGGGCACTGGCACTCCGGAAATCGGCGGGCTGACGACTATTCAGGCAATCGAGATTATTCGTGGCTGTCAGGGTCTGGATCTGATTGGCTGCGACCTGGTGGAAGTTTCGCCGCCCTACGACACCACAGGTAACACATCTCTACTGGGCGCAAATCTGCTTTACGAGATGCTCTGTGTCTTGCCAGGCGTGGCTCATCGCTGAGCAATACCAACTGCTTCATAAAGGATGCCTCGGCATCCTTTTTTTATTTGTCGGCGAACACGACAGATGACCGAGATAGTGGCAGTTATGAGCTAGCCTTAACTGGTGCAGGAGCATGGACGCGCTTGGGCCGACAGAGTGCCAACCCCCGTAATGCTTGATATCACCGATGCATAACCGAACGGAAACACCCTCTGTTTTATGGAAGTTAGGGCTGATCCTCCAACGACAAAACAGGGTGCTTTCATGGATCGTAATGAAATTCGACAACACGTTGTGGACGCGCTCGGGGTGATTCTCGTCGACAAATCAGTCATCCGGGAAAATCAGACCCTTGAGGACCTGGTCCTTGATGAAGAAGACATCGACGAACTCTTCAAAAAGCTCCACAGCTCCGGGATCAATTTCAAGAAACGGGAGAAAGAAGAAGCCTTGAAGCACCCGGAAACCACCACGGTGATGGCGCTGATTGATCACATATTCATCAGTCAGCACAAATAGCTGGTGCTCCCGAGGGGCCAACGCTACTCGACAGGTACGAGGGACTACAGGAGATCAAAGCCTGATACTACTGCGGGACGCGAAAGCGTCCCGGGAGGGATGGCGCGTCTATCGATCAACGACGCTGAGGTTGGCGACGCCGCTTATCGTCGGTGCGCACGGGTACAGGTTGTAATTTAGGGCGCTCGATCAAGCCTAAAGCAACCCCGAGATCATGAAGCCAATCTTGCAACTTAGTGTCCATAAAGCCCCCTTAGGGAAATACTCGACGACTGATTTTCAAGCCGCTTGTTACAGATAATAGTGCCAACTCACACTTTACGCCTGCGAACGCAGTCTTGCGGAAAAACATCTTTCACGATGTGTTCAATGTGACATTTCTTGTGTCGCTCTCGCGTGGTTATGCGACAGACGGTGTTGGTTCTGCTGTCGTGGGACCGGCTTTAGCCGGGAAGGCAGTATTTCCAGCGATAAGATGCAGTGAAATGCTCAGATCTCTTCCCGGCTGAAGCCGGTCCCACCACGGCAAACTATTCCGGCAACCTCAGCAGCCCTTCTTCATCCGTCATCGCCTTTTCCAGCAAGTCGGCTGGCAGGTTCTTGCTGGCCCGGGCACCCAGCAGCTTGAGCTGTTCGCTACGGCTGACAAGGTTGCCTCGGCCATCCGTCAGCTTGTTGCGGGCGGCGCTGTAGGCTTTGTCCAGTTGCTGCAACCGGCTACCAACTTCATCCAGATCCTGAATGAACAGTACGAATTTGTCGTACAGCCAGCCCGCTCGCTCGGCAATTTCCCGGGCGTTCTGGCTTTGCCGCTCTTGCTTCCACAGGCTGTCGATAACCCGCAACGTGGCAAGCAAGGTGGTCGGGCTGACAATTACGATGTTTCGATCAAAGGCTTCTTGAAAAAGATTGGGCTCTGCCTGCAAGGCCGCAGAAAAAGCGGCTTCGATCGGCACAAACAGTAAAACGAAATCAAGGCTGTGCAGCCCCTCCAGACGCTTGTAGTCCTTGCCGGACAAACCCTTGACATGATTGCGCAACGAGAGCACGTGCTGCTTCAGGGCGGCCTGACCGATCACATCGTCATCGGCACTGATGTACTGCTGATAAGCCGTAAGACTGACCTTGGCATCGACCACCACCTGTTTGTCACCGGGCAACATGATCAGCACATCCGGCTGAAAACGCTCCCCATCCGGCCCTTTCAGGCTGACCTGAGTCTGGTATTCACGGCCTTTTTCAAGGCCAGCGTGCTCCAGAACCCGCTCCAGAATCAGTTCTCCCCAGTTACCCTGCGTTTTCTGTCCTTTAAGGGCGCGTGTAAGGTTGGTCGCTTCGTCGCTGAGCCGCAGGTTGAGTTGTTGCAGGCGTTCCAACTCTTTACTCAGGGAAAAACGCTCGCGGGCTTCAGCCTGATAACTCTCCTCCACGCGCTTTTCAAAGGATTGAATGCGCTCTTTAAGAGGATCGAGTAACTGGCCCAGTTGCTGCTGGCTCGTTTCGGCGAAGCGCTGCTCGCGCTCATCGAAAATCTTGCTGGCCATTTCCGCGAACTGAGCACGCAGTTCATCCCGGGAGCTCTGCAGATCATTCAGGCGCTGCTGGTGGTTTTCCTGCTGTTCACGCAACTCGGCGCTCAACGCCGCGCACTGCACATCCAGGCGGCGCAACTCTGCTTCTTTATCGGCACGTTCGTGATTCCAGTCCTGAGCAGCAACCTGGGCGCTATCACGCTCACGGCGCAGGAGCTCAACTTCGCGACGGGTTGCCGCCAGGTCGGCTTGCTTGACGGAATTGGCCTGACTCAAATCACTGATTTCATCACGGCTGGCATCCAGCTGCGCATTCAATCCGTCCTGAGCCATCTGGGCTGTGCTCAGGCGCTCATCAAGCAACGCGGTGTCGGCTTGTTGCCGAGTGATTTTGCGCTGCAACTGCCAGGCCAGGGCCAACAGCGGCAGTGCTGCTGCGCCAAGGCCCAGGAGCAGGCTGTTCAAATCCAATGCCATAGGGACTCCAGATGCCGAATTCGTGCTGCGGCATTATGCGCGATGCGGGGGTGGTGTCGGCAGCAGATTACGGGCGTGCGGCTCGCGGACTAACGCCGGTCGAGTTGCCTAAGCAAGTGCCGGGCATCCTGCGACCCCTTGGCAGAAGCCAGCTCCAGCCAGTGACGCGCCTGTTGCGGCTCGTTGATCGGTGCCTGGGCACACAGTCGACCGTATTCGAATTGAGCGCTGCAGTCACCGGCACGGGCGGCCTGCCGCAAAAGCTCGTGCCCGATGCGGCGGTCACGCGTGTTGCCACAATCCTTGCAGAGGATCTGGCCCAGCCGGCTTTGCGCAACCACCACGCCACTGCGAGCGGGTTGTTTGAGCAACCTGCCGGCAAAATGTTTGATGCTGGGCTTCTGGCTCAGGCGCGGGTTATCGAGCAACCATAACGCCACACGCAAAGACAGGCGTACAGGTTCACTGGTAACGGCGTGTTGAGATTCGTGCGGTTGTTCAGGGCGAAACTTCATAAACACAACGGGGGCAAATCAGGAGGCGCGCAACTCTACACTTTTTCTCGCTGAGGTAAAGAGGCAAGCAGTCAAAGCCGCGTAATAGAGCAAGCGCTTGGGACAATCCACAGAAGCTGTGGATAACTCAGTGGACAACCCCCCTTCACGCCTCGCAAACGCATACAGAATGGGGCTTGCGCTCAAACTGACGATTTTTTCACCAGTAAAAAAATTTGATGTTTTTCATTGACTTAATAATTCACCACGGTAAATCAAGCCCTTAGGCGCGTATGTGACAGTGATGTGGCAGCAAGTTGCGCCAATGTGCACAAGTCAGTTCCGGACCTCGATCAGCGCTCAAAAAACGCTCTATAAAGGGCTTGCAATTGAAAGCTGATCTCAACCGGCGCCACAGGAAAAGTACAAACATCGACGAACGGGCGTCCGCCCTGTACATTTTTTCACCAGCGGGCTTCCAATGGGTGAGCGACTCCGTTATCATCATCGCCGTTAGTACCAAGCTGAAAGTCAATTTACGGTCGAAAAAGTCCCCCGGTAACTGCTCCTCCTGATACGAGGAACCTGCCGACAACAAGGGATCGACCACCTCGATGGTTTCCAGACATGGACTGCATGCCGACTACCCGCAGACGGGAGTGGCAGTGCAAATCTCCATGGCCTGTCAGAACCAGCCTGCAATTGATCAGGATCTGCACCCAGAGCGTCGAACCTTTGCTCTTGTTGTGTTGCCTGCCCTCCTAAGTACCTACCGGTCAGCCCAAGCGCCATACGATAAAGCGCGCTTCAACTGGCTGCTTTTGTTCCAGACAGGTTCTTCGCCCAGCCGCATCCTGCAGATCAGGATCGCCCGCGTTTACTGGAACGTTTTATTTTTGCACGGCAATGTTCCGTGTCGTTTTAGGAAACACCCATAATCATGACTACTCATCATCAGACCCAGCACGCAATCCATACACTGACTAACGCTTTTGCACCAATGAACTGCCTGATCATGGCCGCTCGTAAAGGCTGCTTCAGTTTCACCATCGTTAACGAACACGGCATTGCTCGCCACACCGAGCGCCTGTACCCCGATCAGTACTCCAGCGCAGAGCCGCTGCAGGCCGTGATCGAACGTACGCGCCAGGCCCTTACCGCCTGAGCCACCTCGTTACGCTGGTATAAAGAGCCCCGCCCGATAACGGCGGGGCTTTTTTTCGCCTCGGGATTGGCCTCGCAGCCTATCGCCAAGCGTTATATGGAAACCGACAACTGGCAGGAATTAATTTAAATACAGTCCTTTACAGGCGAAATATGACACTACACTTCAACTCAAGCGGCCGTGGTCGCTTCCGACGGGCCTGATCCTGAATGTCGCTGCCATACGTCCGGGCCCGCCGGTCACTTCTTCCCGAGGATGTCATGGGAATTGCCGCCAGAGATTTATCCCGCCACGTAATCCGGCCCACTCTGCTTTATCTGGACCGGCACAGCCCTCGCGCCGAATCGTTCCTGCTCGCGGTCGCCGCCAGCCAGTCCGATCTGGGAGCCGCACTGGACAGCCGCCGCGGACATGGCCTCTACAGTATTTCCGAAGGCCGCCATCGACAGCTCTGGGACAACTACCTGGCGCTTGATCCGGAATTGGCCAGCCGTGTTCGAGGACTTGCCAGTCAGCATGCATTTCTCACCGGCCCCCATCTGGAACTGACCGTTAATCTGCGTTACTCAACCGCTATCGCCTGGTTGATGGTCGAGGCCCACGGTCTTTGTCTACCCAACGACGAAGATCCCCGTGTAATGGCCAAAATGTGGCGCGAAATATTTCAACCGCAAGGCCGATTGCGCGATTTCATGAGCGCTTGGCAAACCTGCGTAACGCCACTTTTGCACCCGGCATGAATGGCTTTCGCCTTAATCACGATACACGCAGATCCCCACATTTTTATCGGATTGTCCTACAAAAAGCGCTCTAAATCAGGCCATTCGGACTATGGCGCATTCTGAAAAATGTTGGTAATTTCCGCGCGGTGATCAACACGGAGTTCTAATAATGAAAAAAGTAATGCTCAAGACCACACTCGGCCTCACTGTCAGCCTGGCTGCCTCCCAACTCTTCGCTGCTGGCTTTGCCATCAACGAACAAAGCATCAGCGGAATGGGTACCGGTTTTGCGGGCCGTTCCTCATCTGCTGATGATGCAAGCACCGTATTCGGCAACCCTGCCGGTATGTCCCGTCTCAAGCGCGAACAAGTCAGCGTTGGCGCCGCGGCAATCATTGCAAAGACCAAAATTGATGACGCCAGCAGCTCTTTTGGCGGCAGCAATGATGGCGATATGGTGCCAGTCGTCGGAGTTCCGATGGGGTATTACGTCAAGCCGATTGATGATCACTGGGCATTCGGCGTGGGGGTTTACGTTCCGTTTGGTCTGGTCACTGATTACGAAAACGGTTTTGCCGGTCGCTACTTTGCCGACAAGAGCCACGTCCAGGTTGTCACCTTCCAGCCTACCGTCAGCTATGCCTTCAACGACAAGGTTTCCATTGGTTTTGGTCCGACCATCAACCGTATTGATGGTGAGCTCACCTCCCGCGCGCTCAACCCCGTTACCGGCCCGGTGAATGACGGCAAGGTGAAGGTAAAGGGTGATGACACCGCGCTGGGCTTCAACGTCGGTATCCTGGTGCAAGCCACTGATAGCACCCGCGTTGGCGCAACCTACCACTCCAAGGTTAAATACAAGCTTGACGGCGATACCAAAATCTCTGGCCCCAACTTCGGTCCGTTCAACGGCCAGAAGTACGACGCTTCGCTTGATCTGACCACCCCCGAATCCGTTGACTTCTCGGTTACCCACGAGCTTGACGCGAACTGGACACTGTATGCGGGCAGTACCTGGACCCGCTGGAGTCGTCTGGAAAGCATCGACGTAAAAAACAGCGGCGTCCCTGGCCCGCTGACCCCGACGATTGGTACCATCTCCGAACCTCAGAACTGGCATGACACCTGGGCCCACGCCATCGGCGCATCCTACAAGGTCAACAAAGAGTGGACCTTGCGCACCGGCTTCTCGGTGGATCAATCGCCAACCAATAATGAAAACCGCTCGCCGCGCATCCCCACCGGTGATCGCAAAGCGATCAGCTTCGGTGCTGGCTGGAGCCCGAACGACAACCTGACCATCGACGTGGCGTACTCGTATCTGCGCGAAGACGAAGCGAAAATTCGTGATAACAGTGCGACTAAAGGCACCTACAACGCGAATTACCGCAACACCGCCCATGGCCTGGGTAGCTCGATCACCTATCGTTTCTGATCCATCGACCGCGACGGGCTGACATAGCCGTCTTGCGGTCAATAAAAAGCCCCGCAATCAGCAATGATTGCGGGGCTTTTTCGTGCCGCTCTTACTTCACGGTTTGGAAGCGATGGCCTTTTCAACCGCAGCAATCAACTCCGGATCATCCGGCGTGGTCATGCTGGAGAAACTGGCGACCACGTTGCCTTTACGGTCCACCACGTACTTGTAGAAATTCCAGCGCGGCGCATTGCTTTGCTCGGCCAGCACTTTGAACAGATGAGTAGCGTCGTCGCCTCTGACGGGCTGCGGTTCAGTCATAGTGAAGGTCACGCCGTAATTGACGTAGCAAACCTTGGCCGTTTCTTCGCCATCTTTGGACTCTTGTTTGAAGTCATTGGAGGGCACGCCCAACACTTCCAGCCCCTGCCCTTTGAAGCGCTGATTCAACGCTTCCAGGCTTTTGAACTGAGGGGCGAAGCCACAGAAGCTGGCGGTATTGACCACCAGCATCGGCTTGCCTGCAAAGCGCTCGCACAGGTTGATATTTTCCTTGGCGCGCAACTTGGGCAACTCACCCTGCAACAAGGCCGGGCAATCAGCGGCCATGGCAGTGCTGCCTAACGCGAACATGAGAACCGGCAGAGCAATCCAGCGAATGTGCATAGGGCATCCCGAGCGCCTTTGCGGCGCAGTCATCCATTATTGTCTGGAGGACAAACTAACCCGAGCCCGGAGAAATGCCTAGAGGCACGCCCCCATACCCAACTGCAAGGCAGCCAGACCGACGTTCTGCCACGCCCACCAGACCAACGCCAGCGTCAATACGCCCACCAGCCCCGCGCCCCAGAACCACATCCGGCTCATGCCGCACGAGCCTGCAACCGGGCAACCGGCCGCTCACGCACTGGCCAGTTCAATGCGGCCGCCAGCAGACTCAGCAGTATCGACACTTGCCAGATCAAATCGTAGTTCCCCGTCCGGTCATACACGACACCACCCAGCCAACCGCCCAGGAAGGCGCCCAATTGATGGAACAGGAACACGATACCACCGAGCATCGACAGGTTACGCACGCCAAACAACGTCGCGACGGTGCCATTGGTCAGCGGGACAGTGGACAGCCACAACAGGCCCATCGCGACACCGAACAGATAGGCTGAGGTTTCACTCAGCGGCAGCGTGATGAACAACACAATCACCACTGCACGCAGCAAATACAGCAAGGTCAACAGCCGTGGCTTGGACATACGTCCGCCCAGCCAACCTGCGGTGTAGGTTCCGAAGATATTAAACAGGCCGATCAGTGCAAGCACCGTTGTGCCGACCTTGGCGGGCAAATGCTGATCCACCAGATACGCAGGCAAATGCACACCGATGAACACCACCTGAAACCCACAGACGAAAAAACCCAGGGCCAGTAGCCAGAAGCCTGAGTGCGAGCAGGCTTCGTGCAACGCTTCACGCAGAGTCTGCTCACCGCCGACCAATGGCGTCGGGCTGTCCCTGAGCATCATCACCAGCGGCAGAATCAATGCCACTAGCACGCCGAGCACCAGCAATGCACTCGACCAGCCCAGCCACCCAATCAATCCGAGGGTGCCGGGCAGCATGGCGAACTGACCAAATGAGCCAGCAGCACTGGCGATCCCCATGCCCATGCTGCGCTTTTCAGCAGGCAACGCCCGACCGACTACGCCCAGAATTACCGAAAATGAAGTACCGGACAGGCCAATGCCGATCAACAGGCCGGCACTCAGCGAGAGGCTTAAAGGCGTGTCAGCCGTGCTCATCAAGAGCAGACCTGCCGCATAAAGAATGCCGCCGATAAACACCACTTTGGCAGCACCAAAACGGTCAGCCAATGCCCCGGCGAACGGCTGCGCCAACCCCCACATCAAGTTCTGGAAAGCGATCGCGAACGCGAAGACTTCACGACCCCATCCGAAGTCGGCACTCATCGGTGCGAGGAACAAACCAAAACCATGTCGCGTGCCCAGTGACAGCGCCAGAATCAAGGCACTGCCCAACAGGATCCAGCCACTGGTACGCCAGACTGAGGTCATTTTTATTCTCCAGCTCACGCGTGCGGAAAAATTACGTGGATATACCCGTAACAGAATATGTGGAAGCTACGCGTTGCGGGCAGAGGGTGTCAATCTGATCGGGCTGACTCTTTTCAACCGACACACAACTGGCGCGGATTGGAATGCAATCCCTGTGAGACCGAACTCATTCGGGAAGACTGATTACCAGACGCTGGTTATGTATTGTCCGTACGGGCCTCTTCGCGAATGAATTCGCTCCCACGAGGATCGCGTTTTCAGCCTCGCATAAGGGATTGCATTATCAATTAGAAACAGCAAGCGCCAACACGATCAACACCGCGACTTCCAGCAACTCCAGCAATGCACCCGCCGTATCTCCGGTGGTGCCGCCGAGGCGTTTGAGCATCAGGTGCCTAAGCCAAAAGAAACAGGCAGCTGCGGCAGCAAGGGCGTAGAGACCCGCGAACCCGGCGACCAGCCCACAGCTCACTGCAACGATTAGCAAAATGTGCCTGCCAAGAGCGCGCGGCAAATGGTCAGCCAGCGCCTGCCCCAGCCCGCCAGCCCTGACGTAAGGCGTGCACAGAAACAGACCGAGCATGGCGCTGCGACCCAGCACCGGTGCGAGCAGCAATGCTAGGGAGTTCTGACTCTCAATCAACGCCAGCAGCGCAGTGAATTTAAGCAGCAGCACCAGCATCAGTGTGACCACCGCTATGGGTCCGCTGCGGGGATCTTTCATGATGGTCAAGGTGCGTTCGCGGTCGCCAAAACCACCGAGCCAGGCATCGGCGCTGTCGGCAAGACCGTCCAGATGCAGCCCGCCGCTGAGCAACACCCAGGCGGTCAGCAGCAACGCGGCATGGAGCATGACAGGCGCGTCGCCGAGCAGGGTATTCAAGCCCAACAACACCACACCGAACAGCACGCCCACCAGCGGATAAAACAGCAACGAACGCCCTAGCTCCTCGGGCTTGGGCATACCGGGCAAAGTGACGGGCAAACTGCTGAGGAACTGCAGGGCAATCCAGAACGGCAACATGTCAGGTTTCCTCGCTATCGAACCCACAACTCAAATTGGAACGCTGTCTCTGTAGGAGCTGCCGAAGGCTGCGAAAGCAATTAGCCTGACACACCGTCATTCGCAGCCTGCGGCAGCTCCTACAAGTTTGGTTGGGGCTCGGTCAGGAGCCCGCCATCAGCCACGCTTATCGCCAATAACGCGCCATGCCCAACGGTCACTTGCAGCAATTGCTCACGAGGCAAGCCACGGGCGTTTGCCAGCAACAGGCGCATGACACCGCCGTGGCTGATCAACAACACACGCTCACCAGCATAGGCTTGATGCAGTTTTTCGACAGCAGCCAAGACCCGCGCCGAAAACTCAATCACAGGCTCGCCGTTGGGTGGCGTAAAGCCGTAAGGATCGTTCCAGAACAGGCCCAGACCTTCGGCATCGGTTTCCATCAACTGCGCGGCGCTGTGCCCTTCCCAATCGCCGAAATGCAATTCCTGCAAGCCTGGCTCCAGGCTCAGCGGCAATGCAAGGCGCTCGGCCAGTTCTTCAGCAAAGCGCGCGCAACGTTGCAGCGGCGAACTGATGATTCGGTCCCATGGACCGGACTCAGCCACCGCAGCGCGCATCTGTGTCCAACCGGTGTCAGTCAATGCATCGTCCAGACTGCCGCGCATACCCCCGCCCAGCTCGGTCTCGCCGTGACGCAGCATGTCCAGATGCAAGATCATGCAGGACGATCCGCGACAGCCGCTTCAGCGAAAGTCGCCATGCCGTTGTGCAACTGACAGGCCAGACGCACCAGTGGCACTGCCAATGCTGCGCCACTGCCTTCGCCAAGCCGCAGGCCCAGATCCAGAAGCGGCTCGGCCTGCAAGGTTTCCAGCAAATGACGGTGGCCCGGTTCAGCACCACGATGGCCGAACAACAGCCAGTCACGGCACGAAGGATTCAAGCGTACCGCCACCAGCGCCGCGACACTGCAGATAAAGCCGTCGACCAGCACGGCAATACCTTCCTGGGCGCAAGCCAGATACGCGCCTGCCAGCGCTGCAATCTCGAAACCACCCAGGCAGAACAGGCTTTGCAACGGATCCCCGGCGTGCTCGACATGCAATGCCAGTGCACGCTCAATGACCTCGGTCTTGTGGCTGATGCCCTCAGCATTCAACCCCGTACCCGGGCCGACCAACAGCTGCGCTGCGCAGTCGAGTAGCGAGCAGGCCACCGCACTGGCCGCAGCGGTATTGCCGATACCCATCTCGCCACCGACGAACAGTTCAATGCCCACTGCCTTGGCGCGCAGCACGCTGTCGCGCCCGGCCTGCAACGCCAGCAGGCCTTGCTCCTGGCTCATGGCCGGCCCCTTGGCGAAGTTCGCCGTACCGGCACCGATCCGTAAATGACGCACACCCGGCAGATCCAGCGGGGTCACGGTGCCCAGGTCGACTACGTCCAGTTGCGCCGATAACTGCTGCGCCAAGACGCTGATCGCCGCTCCGCCGTTGACGAAGTTGTGCAGCATTTGCCCGGTCACTTCCTGCGGATAAGCCGAGACCCCCTCCGCAACTACGCCATGATCTCCAGCAAAAATCGCGATCCACACGGCATCAACCTTGGGTTTTACCCGCCCCTGCAGCCCGGCCAGTTGCACCGCAACACGCTCCAGTTGCCCGAGGGAACCGGTGGGTTTGGTCAATTGCTGTTGCCGCGCCAGGGCTTCTTCCCTCGCCGAAACATCAATCGTCCGGGCAGGTTCAAGCCACCAGGTGTTACTCATAATGCGGATCCTTTCAGTGTCAGAGGCAAGCCAGCCACGGTCAGCACGACGCGCTGGCACCGTTCGGCCAGAGCCTGGTGCAGTAAACCGGCTTCATCGACATAGCGACGGGTCAGTTCACCGAGGGGTACCACGCCCAGCCCGGTTTCGTTGCTGACAAAAATGATTTCGCCCGGCAATTGCGCGAGGCAGTCGAGCAGCGCCTGGCGCTCTTGCGCCAGACGCTCAGGGTTTTCAAGCATCAGCAGATTGGTCAACCACAAGGTCAGGCAATCCACCAGCAAACAGCGGTCAGTGCCGGCGTTATCCCGCAAGACACGCGCCAGCTCGACAGGCTCTTCAATCAGGCCCCATGTGTCGGGACGACGCTCGCGATGCAGTGCGACGCGCTGATTCAATTCGCCGTCCACGGGCTGGCTGGTGGCGATGTAAATCACTTCCAGCCCAGAGTCACTGGCGAGACCTTCAGCCAGTCGACTCTTGCCGGAGCGTGCGCCCCCGAGGATTAGTTGCTGCATGTGTGGGCGTCTCTCTTAAGAAAAAATGCATCCATCTCGATTGAAA
Organism: Pseudomonas viridiflava; assembly: GCF_900602065.1. Lineage (GTDB taxonomy): Bacteria > Pseudomonadota > Gammaproteobacteria > Pseudomonadales > Pseudomonadaceae > Aquipseudomonas. The sequence goes on from NZ_UWFN01000285.1 coordinate 352,758, forward strand.
CGCGATCCTGTGGGACCGGATTCATCCGGGAAGACGACAGTCCAGACGACGATGATGTGGCGGATGTACCGGCCTCTTCCCGAATAAATTCGGTCCCACAGGATTTGCGTAAATCCAGAAGTTACGTGTTGTTTGATAGGGAGCCACATTCAAGCCACCGCACCCAACCCACACAACTCGCGCAGCAGCTTGCCGTCCAGGTGGTTCTCAACCAGATCCGCCAGGCGCTCGATGTCGCGTTCGCGCAAGGCGTGGTAATCCACTTGCTGCACGTCCTGCAAACCGGCCCAGCGCAACAGCGCGCTGCACGCCTCGGGCGTCTCGAACAGGCCGTGCAGATAAGTGCCGAAAATCTGCCCGTCAGCACTTTGCGCACCGTCGCAACGGTCATCGTCCAGTTGCACCGCCGGGCGCTCCAGCGCTGCGCCGGTGGTCACCCCTGCATGAATTTCATAGCCGCTGATCTGCACGCCTTCCAGCAACAGACGGCCTTTCACGTTCCGTAGCTGTTTCTCTTCTTCGAGCACCGTGCTCATCGCCAGCAACCCAAGACCCGCGCTGGAACCCGGCGCGCCCTCAAGGCCCAACGGATCATGCAACTGCTCGCCGAGCATCTGCAAACCACCGCAAATCCCCAGCAGCTTGCCACCGTAGCGCAGGTGTCGGGAGATGGCGGTATCCCAGCCGTTGGCACGCAGGTAAGCCATGTCGCTGCGCACGCTTTTCGAGCCGGGCAGGATGATCAGGTCGGACGAAGGGATCGCTTGCCCCGCCCCGATGAATTGCAGGTTGACCTGCGGGTGCAGGCGCAGTGGATCAAAATCAGTGTGGTTACTGATGCGCGGCAGAATCGGCACCACTACGTTGAGCACTTGCTCGACCTTGTCGGTCTGACGCTGATCAAGACCGTCTTCGGCCTCCAGGTGCAGGTCCATCACGTAAGGCAGCACGCCAACCACTGGCTTGCCCGTGCGTGCTTCCAGCCAGTCCAGCCCCGGCTGCAGCAACGCAATGTCGCCGCGAAAGCGGTTGATGATGAAACCCTTGACCCGCGCCTGCTCGCTGGGCGAGAGCAACTCCAGCGTGCCGACCAGATGAGCAAAAACCCCGCCACGATTGATATCGGCGATCAGCAGCACCGGGCAATCCACCGCTTCGGCGAAGCCCATGTTGGCAATGTCATTGGCGCGCAGATTGATTTCAGCGGGTGAGCCGGCGCCTTCGACCATGATCACCGGGTAGCTACGTCCCAGTCGCTCATGGGATTCCAGCACCGCTTTCATGGCGATCTCTTTATAGCCGTGATATGCCACCGCATTCATGGTAGTCACCGCACGACCATGAATGATCACTTGCGCGCCGGTGTCGCTGTTGGGCTTGAGTAACACTGGATTCATGTCGGTATGCGGCTGTAGCCCGCAGGCTTGAGCCTGCACGGCCTGTGCACGGCCAATTTCCCCGCCGTCTGCCGTTACCGCGCTATTGAGCGCCATGTTCTGTGGCTTGAACGGCACAACGGCAACACCCTGACGGGTCAACCAGCGGCACAGCGCCGTCACCAGGGTGCTTTTGCCCGCGTCGGACGTAGTGCCTTGCACCATCAAGGTCGTCATGGCTGCTCCTGGCTGGGAAGGCTCTGTTTGAATTCGCTCAGCGCTGTTTCCAGGCGTTGCCATTGGGCTTCATCGTCAGGCAGACCAAAGCGCAGGCTGCCGTTAAGCGGGTTATCACTGACAAACAGGCGCAGCAGAATGCCGCGTCGGGCGCAGAAATCATGCAGCAACTCAGCGTTCGCAGTGACTGACCATTGAAACAATGCACAGCCACCCGCTGGTTTCAGTCCATGGCGCGTGAGCAATTGCGCAAGCCGCTTGCTGGCCTGATCAGTACGAAGGCGTTGCTCAGCGTGCCCTTGAACATCCTTGAGGCACGCCTGGCCGATAATCCGCGCGGGACCGCTAACAGTCCAGGGACCGATATCCTGAGCCAGGGACTTGAGCAAGCGTGGCTCGGCCAGCACGAAACCCAACCGCACACCGGCAAGGCCAAAGAACTTGCCGAATGAACGCAGGACAATCAAACCCGCCATCCCCGTATGAGCGGCAAGGCTCAGGTCCGGCGTGTTGTCCATGAAGGCTTCGTCGACCACCAGCCAGCCGCCCCGCTCCGCCAGCCGCCCGTGCCACTTCAAAAGGCGCTCTGGAGTCAGCACCAGCCCGGTGGGGTTATTGGGGTTGACCACCACCAGCACATCAAGGCTGTCGAGAAAGTAGTCCACTTCATGCTCAAGTACTTCGCGCACCAGAAAGCCCGCGCTGCGCCAGGCATGGGCATGCTCGGCATAACAGGGCGACAGCACGCCCACTTTGCCGGTGCTGCGCAGACGCGGAAGGGCCTGAATGGCGGCTTGAGAACCCGACACCGGTAGCGCACGCGCGGCACCGTAATACGTGCAGGCGGCTTGTTCCAGACCGTCATCGGCTTCAGGCAGGCGGTTCCACGCCGTTACCGGGATAGCGGGAACTGGAAAGGCCCACGGTGCGATACCCGTGGAGAGGTCCAGCCAGTCGGCTTCGTCGATGCCGTACTCTCGTGCTGCCTTACGCAGGCGACCGCCATGCTCAAGCATAAAATTCAGCCCCCACGCACAACACAAGCAACCACAACCACACACCGCGCTGCACCAGCTGCCAGCCGCGATCAATGGAGTTGGCGTCAGCGGGCAGGCCTTCACCCAACTGCGGACGCTCATGCAATTCGCCGTGATAAATCGCGGCACCACCCAGCTCGACACCCAGCGCACCGGCACCCGCGGCCATCACTGGCCCGGCGTTGGGGCTGTCCCAGGTCGGGCCTTGGGTACGCCAGCAGCGCAAGGCCAGACGGGTCTTACCCAGCAGCGCGTAAGTCAACGCCACCAGCCTTGCCGGAATATAGTTGAGCACGTCATCGATCTTTGCCGCTGCCCAGCCGAAACGTTCGAAGCGCTCGTTGCGATACCCCCACATGGCGTCCAGCGTATTACTCAAACGGTACAACACCACGCCCGGCGCACCCGCAACGGCGAACCAGAACAAAGCAGCAAATACAGCGTCGCTGCCGTTCTCCAGCACAGACTCGGTGGCGGCACGGGCGACTTCGGTGGCGTCCAGCTCAGAGGTTTGACGGCTGACCAGATAGCCGACGCGACGTCGCGCCTCCTCAAGGTCGTCCGAGCGGAGCGCCTGAGCCACTGGTTCAACATGTTCGCCCAGACTGCGTAAACCGAGGGCGCAATACAGTGCGAGAATTTCCACCAGCCAGCCGATGTAGGGCAGCCAGCTCAACAGCGTCGCCAACAGGGTCAACGGGATGACCGCAATCACCCAGGCGGTTACACCGTGGCTGCGCCAACCGCGCCCGGCAGAATTGAAGCGCTGCTCAATGCGGTCAGCGAAGCACCCGAATGCAACCAGCGGATGGGAGCGTTTGGGCTCACCCAGCAACGCGTCCAGCGCCACCCCGGCAACACTCAACAGCGCCACACTCATTGACCGACTCCCCATTGGTTTTCAAACAACATTTCGTTCAATGGACGCTCTTTGCCCCAGCCTTCCATCACCAGCATGGGCAACGGGTAGAACTCGGTCACCGGCCCCAGGCACAAAATTGCCAACGGCTTGGCACCGGCCGGCATGCCGAGCAGATCCGCCAGAGCCTGTGGCTCGAACAACGATACCCAGCCCATGCCCAATCCTTCGGCACGCGCTGCCAGCCACATGTTCTGGATGGCGCAGGACAATGACGCCAAGTCCATTTCCGGCAACGTACGGCGACCGAAGATGTGCTTTTCGCGATCGTCCATGAGCGCCGCGACCAGCACTTCCGCACAGTCGTTGATGCCCTCGACCTTGAGCTTCATGAAGTCATCGGCACGCTCGCCCAGCGCCTCGGCGGTACGAACCCGCTCACTCTCCACCTGCGTCTGAATGCTTGCACGCAACGCCCGGTCGGTGATGCGGATAAAGCGCCACGGCTGCATCAAGCCCACACTGGGTGCCTGATGCGCCGCTTGCAGCAGGCGCGTCAGTAACTCCGGCGCCACGCTGCCCCCGCTGAAATGCCGCATGTCACGCCGCTCAGCGATGGCACGGTAGACCGCTGCACGTTCTTCGGCGCTGTACGCTTGATCACTCATGGTTTGAAAAGCGCCGCAACCGCCTGGGGATTGGAAGGGAAATAGAAATGCACATAGGACGCCGTCATGCGCCCCTCACGATAGACCGCCTCCGCGCCGCGCCCGCCGTTAGGGCTCAGGCCCCGTGCAATCGGTTGCAGCTCGGTGCTGGTCAAAGAATGGTGATAAGTGTGGCCGCGCAACTCACCCTCGGGCAATGCGACGTTTTGTAGCGCCAGCGCCGCCAGACGCTTCTGCATCACGGCCTCACCTGCGAGTAAACCGACCAGTTCAACGCGCAGCCCGTCAACATCGGTCAAGGCATTCAGCAAATACAACATGCCGCCGCATTCAGCCAGCAGCGGCTTGCCCGCTTGATGGTGCTCGCGGATTGCAGTCAGCATGGGTGTGTTCTGGCTCAATGCAACGTGATGCAACTCGGGGTAACCGCCGGGTAAATACAGGCTGTCCGCCTCGGGCAAAACGCTGTCGCGGATCGGCGAGAAGAACACCAGTTCGGCGCCCATTGCCCGCAACAAGTCCAGGCTCGCGCCATAGGTGAAGGCGAATGCCTCATCGTGAGCAATGGCGATGCGCACGCCTTCAAGCAGCGGTTCGGCCGGAATAACCTCCGGAGCTGCGAAGGTCACGGCGGGCGGCAAGGCCACTTCGCAGGTACTGGCCAAGGCATCAGCCGCTGCGTCGAGGCGCAGGTCCAGGTCGTTCAACTCGCTGGCCTGCACCAGGCCGAGGTGACGGCTGGGCAGTTCGATGCCGGTTTCCCGGGACAATGCGCCGTACCAGCGCAGGCCCTCAGTCAGGCTGCCTTCGAGCAATTGCGCATGACGCACAGTGCCGACGCGGTTAGCCAATACACCGGCGAACGGCAAATCAGGCTGATAGCGCGCCAGGCCCAAGGCCAGCGCACCAAAGGTCTGCGCCATGGCCGTACCGTCGATCACACCCAATACCGGCACGCCGAAGTGACGAGCTAGATCCGCGCTGGACGGTGTGCCGTCAAACAAGCCCATCACGCCTTCAATCAGGATCAGATCAGCTTCGCCCGCGGCTTCCCACAACAGACGACGACTTTCATCAGCACCGACCATCCACAAATCGAGCTGATACACCGGCGCACCGCTGGCTCGCTCCAGAATCATGGGATCAAGGAAATCCGGCCCGCACTTGAACACGCGAACCTTGCGGCCCTGATTGCGATGCAGGCGAGCCAACGCAGCGGTAACCGTGGTTTTACCCTGGCCCGAAGCAGGTGCGGCGATCAATACCGCTGGACAGTGACGCGGCTCACTCATGAAAGTCTGCTCACAGCTCGATGCCTTTCTGGGCGCGAATACCTGCCTGAAAGGCGTGCTTGACCACGGTGATCTCGGAAACCGTGTCAGCCATGTCGATCATTTCCGGCTTGGCGCCGCGCCCGGTAACAATCACGTGCTGCATGGGTGGACGCGCCTGCAGGTCGCTGAGTACCCGCTCGATGTCCAGGTAGCCGTGTTTGAGGGCAATGTTCAGTTCGTCCAGTACCACAAGGCCAATGGACGGATCGCGGAGCATTTCCAGAGACACTTCCCAGGCAGCCTCCGCAGCGGCGATATCACGTTGGCGATCCTGAGTTTCCCAGGTGTAGCCCTCGCCCATCACGTGATAACGAACCTGCTCGGGGAACCGCCGGAAAAAGAACTCTTCGCCCGTACTGTTGCTGCCTTTGATGAACTGCACCACGCCACATTGCATACCGTGGCCCATGGCTCGGGCGAGCATGCCGAACGCAGAGCTGCTCTTGCCTTTGCCGTTACCGGTCAGGACCAGCAGCAAACCGCATTCATTAGGGGCGCTGGCAATACGTTCGTCCATGACGGCTTTCTTGCGCAGCATGCGCGCCAGATGGCGTTCGTCACGTTCAGGGGATTCGTTCATCTCAGCTCTCCGCTTGAGGGCACGCGAAAGCAGACGGAAGGCATAGCAAAGACTGACAGCACGACCACAGGTCATGCGCAGAGCATCGCCCGCCGTGATGCTGTTGGATGGATCAGGCCGGTCTCCGGGCTCATGAGCGGGCGGACCCGGTTGCGCGCCTTCCCATGCCGGAGCACAGTGGCAGATTGCGCAATTTTCACTCATTTACCGTTGCGGGGGCAGCGCCGGAATAGGTCGCGCTAAAGCGAGCGCACCGGCTTCCCTGTTTCACTCGACCTGCCCGCAGAAACGCTGCTGACGTCGAGCACCTGAAACAAGCGCGCAGGTTAGAGCGTTGGGGTGGGAGCGTCAATCAACACAGGGGTTGAACCTCACCCGCGTGCACGCCTCTACCACTTACTGCACCACTGCCCGTTACGGAGATCGACCATGTTCAAGCTCAAACCGCACTACGCCGTCTTGCTCGTGCTCGCCGCTGGCCTGGCGGGCTGTGGTGAGTCCTCTACCCTGCAAGTCACGGATGGCACCGGCCCATCGCCTAAACTGCCCGAGCCGAACAAAACCCTGATCCCGACGGTGAACATTGCCCCGGCCGTCGGCTGGCCGCAAGGTGGCAAACCTGTTGCCGCTCTGGGTACGCAAGTCGCCGCCTTCGCCGAGAACCTCGACCACCCACGCTGGCTGTACGTGCTGCCAAACGGCGATGTGCTGGTCGCTGAAACCAATTCGCCGCCCAAGCCCGACGATGACAAGGGCATTCGTGGCTGGGTCATGAAGAAAGTCATGGGCCGTGCCGGTGCCGGAGTGCCCAGCGCCAATCGCATCACCTTACTGCGTGACAAGGATCACGATGGCGTCGCCGAAACCCGCACCGTGTTTCTGGAAAACCTTAACTCGCCTTTTGGCATGACGCTGGTCGGCAACACGCTTTATGTTGCCGATACCGACCGTTTGATCAGCTTCCCTTATCAGCCTGGCCAAACGTCGATCAGCGCCCAGCCGACCAAAGTCGTCGATTTGCCAGGCGGCACGTTGAATCACCACTGGACCAAAAACGTCATCGCCAGTAAAGACGGCAGCAAGCTGTACGTCACCGTCGGCTCCAACAGCAATGTGGCGGAGAACGGCATGGAGGCCGAGCAAGGCCGTGCCGCCATTTGGGAAGTTGATCCGAACACCAAGACCCATCGCATCTTTGCCTCAGGCCTGCGCAACCCTAATGGCATGGATTGGGAACCGAGCACCGGCAAGTTGTGGACAGCAGTCAACGAGCGTGACGAAATCGGCAGCGACCTGGTGCCCGATTACGTGACCTCGGTGCAGGATGGCGGCTTCTATGGCTGGCCCTACAGCTATTACGGCCAGCATGTGGACGAACGCGTGAAGCCACAAAACCCGGAGCTGGTCGCCAAGGCGATTTCGCCGGACTTCGCGGTGGGTCCGCACACGGCTTCACTGGGCCTGGTATTCGCCGACGGCAAGACTTTGCCTGCACCATTCAATGAAGGGCTCTTCATTGGTCAACACGGTTCCTGGAACCGCAAGCCGCACAGTGGCTACAAGGTGTTGTTTGTGCCATTCAAAGACGGCAAGCCAGCCGGCGCGCCTGTCGACCTGCTGAGCGGTTTCCTCAATGCAGACGAAAAAGCCCAAGGCCGCCCGGTTGGGGTAGTCAATGATCATCAGGGTGGTTTGCTGGTGGCCGATGATGTCGGCAACAAGATCTGGCGAGTGACGGCGGCGAAGACCCAGCAGGCGGGAGTGAAGCCTTAGCGCCAAGGATCGCTGGATCGGGGGCATGCCTTCAGATTACGGTGAATCCACTGACGTCATCGCGAGCAAGCTCACTCCTACAGAAGATCGAATTACAACTGTAGGAGTGAGCTTGCTCGCGATGACGATGTACGAGTCAGTGCAAATCCAGCTGACACTCTGGGGATGAGAAACCAGTGGAAGAACGTTATCTGCAACCTGTATTACTGATTACGCGCCAGATTCGAAGGCTGGATCACCCGTTTGGCATCCAGATACGCCTTCTGCCAATAAGGCTTGTCGAGGCTGTCGAGCTTCACCGTGCCGCCGGTTGCAGGCGCATGCACGAAGCGGCCTTCGCCGACGTAGATACCTGCATGGCTGACCTGAGAACCGCCACCTGTGGCGAAGAACACCAGATCACCGGATTGCAGCTGCTCACGCCCCACGCTCGGTGCGCGCATCACAATCATGTCGCGGGTTGAACGTGGCAGCGCAATGCCCGCTGCGTCACGGTAAACAAAACCGATCAGACCGCTGCAGTCAAAACCTGAATCGGGGGTGTTGCCACCCCAACGATACGGCGTCCCCACCAGCCCGAGGGCACGGAACAACACATCTTCGGCAGCAGGATTGGGATTCTCGGCAGGAGCAACCATCACCGGGCGTTGAACGACCCGTGGTTGCGGCGGCGGTGCACTGGCGCAAGCACCGAGCAACGCAGCAAGAGAGATGACCGCAAGGCGTAGCGTAATCGACATAAACAACAACCCGATGTGGATGCGGCTTACTTTGCCGGGAGCCCGAAAAGCACAAGACAGGCTTATAGCCTGTCTTTGTACGGGACGCTAATTATTTGTGCTTGCGCTTCTTGACCGCAGGAGTCTTGAGCGTAGTTGCGGTCATTGCTGTCGTCTGGGCCGGAGCAGCCGTCGGCGACTCCATGGCCAAGGCGCGTTTGGCTTCAATGAACGTCTTGCTCCAGTACACATCATCCAGGCTATCGACGCGAACACCGCCACTGCGACGGCTGCTGGAGTGGATGAACTGATTGTCGCCCAGGTAGATGGCAGCGTGGCTGACGCGACCGCGGCCGGCAGTGCTGAAGAACAACAGATCGCCAGGCTCAAGGTCAGTGCGCTTAACCAGAGGCGCATCAATGTTGATCATTTCACGGGAAGAACGCGGCAGACTCATGCCAGCCTCTTCACGGAACAGATAACCGATGAAACCGCTGCAATCAAAGCCGGACTTGGTTGAGCTACCACCGAAACGGTAACGGGTACCGATCAGCGACTTGCCACGCTCAAGGATGCTGTCGGCCAGAACCGGCAGTTGGTAAGGCTTGTTGTCAGAGAACCGGGCCAGCTCAGCTTCAGTCGCCAGCTCATCCTGCAGGACCGAGCGGTCTGAACGGATGTTAGCGCTGGAAACGCTGACTGATTTAGCGGTTTGTTGCTGTACTTGCTGCTGTTGCGAGACCGGTGAATTGGCGGCGCAACCGATGAGCAGGGTAACAAGTGCGAGAGGCACGAGGGGTGCGAAGCGAACTAGCATGGGCACGACCGTGGCTGATAAATATTAAGAAGCCGCGACTATGCCCACTATCATCCTGATTTGCAAATTCAATCGAACTAAATGTGACTTACCAGTTCGCCCATGACATGTGCTGCCCGACAGGCAAAAAACGCGTCCATTTGCGCGGTCTGATTAGTAGGCGTCAAATTTATTTCCGCCGTAAAACCGCCGCAAACCCTTGTTCTGAATACAGGTTCATGGATGTAAGGGAAGCTTGCGGTAGTCCCAATGCTCAACACTGCATCAAAGCCTTTTGCCATCTCATCATAGAGTGTTTGCATCGCTTGCTCAGGCAACATCTCCTGAAACAAAACGACGGGTGGTCGCAGAACGCCACCACACAACCGGCAAAGTGGGGGAAGTGGCCGCAGCAAATGCACACTCAATTCCGGGTCTTCGGCTGCGCATGACTGGCAGAACAGCGGCGCCATCTGACCATGAATTTCGATCAGGCGCTCAGGCGGGCTACCCGCAGCGCGATGGTAGCCATCGACGTTCTGCGTCAGCACCCAACAGTCTGGCTTCTTGCGTTGCAATTCTGCGATCGCGTAGTGCGCAGCGTTTGGCTGGCCACCCAGGCACGCCTTGCCCAGTTCTGCGATGTATTTCCAACACAGTGCAGGATCACGACGCAACATCGGCCCGGACAGCGCCATCTCGATAGGCAGGCCATCATCGGTCTCGCCGTTATACAAACCGCCGACACCGCGATAGGTTGGCAAGCCGGAATCCGCTGAGAGCCCTGCCCCGGTAATAATCAGAATTCGCTGGGCGACACGCAGCGCTGATGCGGTTTGCAGCAGCAACGCAGGGTCTACCACCCAAGCGTCTCTTTAAGGAAGGGGATGGTCAGTTTGCGCTGAGCCTGCAAAGAAGCCTGATCGAGGGTTTCCAGCAAATCGAACAGAGCACTCATGCTGCGAGTGCCCCGGGTCAGGATGAAATGCCCGACCTCGTCGGTCAGGTGCAGCCCGCGTCGCGATGCACGCAGCTGCAGAGCACGCAACTTGTCTTCATCCGACAGGCCACGCATCTGGAAAACCAGCGCCATGGTCAGGCGAGATTTGAGGTCAGGCAGTTTGACGGGCAACTCACGCGGGGACTGTGAGGCGGCAATCAGCAAACGACGGCCGCTGTCACGCAGGCGATTGAACAGGTGAAACAGGGCTTCTTCCCACTCCGGCTTGCCGACGATGGCTTGCAGGTCATCAAGGCAGACCAGTTCGTACTGTTCAAGGTTGTCGAACAGTTCGACGCCTTCATCGATCACTTCGGCCAGAGGGAGATAAACTGCCGGCTCGCCCATTTGCTCGAAACGCAGGCACGCGGCCTGCAACAGATGGGTGCGCCCTACCCCGTCCTTGCCCCATAGATAGATGAGACTCTCGGTCCAGCCTGCCTCGGCTTCGCACAGGCGCTCGACGTAGCCGAGTGCCGCAGCATTGGCGCCGGGATAGTAGTTGATGAAGGTGGCGTCATCACGCAGACGCACACCCAGGGGCAGCTGAATAGGTTTCATGCTGGCTGAACGGCTCAAGTGAACCGTAAGGGGCCTCTGTGTAAAGTGCGCAAAGTTTATACCCGTGACGCTGGGGGCACAATGCGCCAGACCATAAGCAAAATCAAAGGTTTGCGTGAGTCTTTGGCGGCTATGGGGAAATGCTCAGAGATGATTGAGGGCTGGCACTCTTTTCACATGAGGTTGCAATCTCCTTGTGGGAGCGGTGCTTGCCCGCGATACAGACGCTACGGTGTTCAGCAATACACCGAGTCATCGTTTATCGCGGGCAAGCACCGCTCCCACAGTTAGATCGCGACCACTTGCAAGAGCCAGTCGCTTCCTACAACTCAGGATCTTCCGCGCCACCGTAAACATCCGACTCTTTATAGAGGTCGTGGGCATGGCGTACCAGAACCATGATCACCGCCGCCACCGGCAGCGCCAGCAGGATACCGGTGAAGCCAAACAACTCACCGCCTGCCAGGATCGCGAAGATCACCGCAACCGGATGCAGGCCTATACGATCGCCTACCAGCAATGGCGTAAGCACCATGCCTTCCAGCGCCTGCCCCACCATGAACACAGCTGCAATACCCAGCAACGGATACAGGTCGCCGCCAAACTGGAACAGCCCGGCCACCAGCGCTGCGCCGATACCGATCACGAAGCCCATATAAGGCACGATGGCGGCCAGACCGGCGATAACCCCGATCAACAGCCCCAACTCCAGCCCTACCAGCATCAAGCCCGCCGCGTAAATCACGCCCAGGCCGACCATCACTAATAGCTGACCACGAATGAACGCGCCCAAAACTTCATGGCACTCACCCGCCAGCTTGACCACCTGCTCTTCACGATGGCGCGGTAACAGGCCACGAATCTTGGCCATCATCACGTCCCAGTCGCGCAGCAGGTAGAAGCACACCACCGGGATCAGCACCAGATTAGTGATCCAGCCGATCAGTGCGAGGCTGGAAGCTGTAGCCCTGGACAGCACAGCGCTCACGATATCGCCGGTCTGGCCCATGTGTTCTGAAATGGCCGCTTTGACCTTGTCGAACTTCCAGAAACCATCGGCCAGACCAAACTTGGTCTGCACCCACGGCAGTGCCGTGTGCTGCAGCCAGTCAAGGATCTGCGGGGCTAGCTCATACAGACGGAACAGTTGCTTGGCGAGCATCGGCACCAGAATCAGCAACAAGCCCATCAGGATCAGCGTAAAGAGGCCGAATACCGCCACCACGCTCAAGGTCCGCGACAAGCCCAGTTTTTCCAGCTTGTCGGTCAGGGGGTCGCCCATATAGGCCAGCAATAGCGCCACCAGAAAGGGGGTCAGGATCCCGTGCAGCAAGAACACAAACAGGAATAGCAGAACGACTCCGCCAATCCAGAACCAGCGCCGTGTGTCAGTCATCAAAGCCCCTCAACTATTAATTAGCACCCATTGGAGCCTTGCCTGCCCCCGACGAGGCACGACATGCGCCACCGTCAGAAGGGCGAAAACACTGTCTTAACCGACAGCTTGCCGCGGCGATAAGTCACCAGCGGAAGTAAATTTGCGGCGCGCTCACCGGAACGATTGTCGGCGCAGGCGCCTGAACCGGCGCTGTAGCGTCAGCCGGTGCTGGAGCAGGTTGTTCAGGTGCAGCTGGAGCCGTCGGTGCCTGAGCAGCTTCGGACGCCGGAACTTCCTGCAGCTTGGCCAGCGACAGTTGCGAGCGCAGCTGCTCGGCACTGCCATTCACTTCATAAATGATGCGATCGCCCTCAACCTGTTTCAGACGTGCGCCAAACGGTTCGAGTAATTGCATCAGTTGCGCATAACGCTCAAGGGTCATGCCCTGCACCTGCATCAGCAAACCGCTGGAGGCGCCAGGCTTGGCGACAAAGCGCGGTGCCAGGCGCTCACTCACGGCCAACAGCACAGCGTCAGCCAACGCTTCGGAGGTGGCGGCGGTCGCCGTACCCTGCTCACGCTGATCGCCCATCCACAAACGCCATTTACCCTGCCATTGCCCGGCGTCTTCCTTGGCATGCACTGCCAGCAACGCGTCCGCGCCATACCGCTCCGAAGCTTGCTTCAAGGCGGTGGGATCAGTGCCTTCGATGTTCTTGGCAGTGCCGACGCCCTGCTCTTCAAGATCAGCCAGCGGCAGACGCAGTGGCAAGGCGCGATGCTGGGCCGCACGCCGCAGTGGCTCCGCGGAGCTCTGACCGTCGCCCACCAGATTGGAGCCTTCGGTTGCGTCGTTCAGCCACCAGCCGAGAATCGTTGGCCGGTTGCTGCCCCACAATGCATAACCAGCCTGACGCAGCGCACGGTCAGTGCTGGCCGGATCGAAATCCACCAACAAGGTTTCCGGCGGCCCGGCTTCGTAGCCGTATTGGCTGATGACCTGTTGCGGGTGCTTGCGCAGTTCGGCCAGAGAAGAACCCTTTGGCGCACGAGCGTCGCCGGTCAGGCGCAGGATCATGGTTTCCAGTGCAGCCTGAGTGGCACGGCTGCGCTCGTCAGGAGACTGGCCACTGACCGGTTCACGGACTTGATACAGATTGTTCACGGTTTCAGCGAAGCTCGGCAGACTGAGCAGTGACAGGCAGCCGGCAAAAAACAGATTTGAAAGACGCATGGACAGTTCCCGAACGGAAAAAAGCGGCAAGAAAAGAAACCGCGTCGAAGTGACTGGCGTGGGTGAGACCGCAAAAGGCAGCCAAACATTCACATTAAAGATGAAGGCTACACCTTACACAGTCTGGGGCAGCACACTGACACACAGTTTTTTTGCTTTCAATGAGCCAGCCCGTCGGCCTAAGGATGGCCGCTAAGGCCCAAGCCTGATAAAATCGCGCGCCTTCGCAGACTGGCGATGGTGGCGGCCCGAAAAACTGCATGCAGCTTTTCAGAGGCCCCGCTGTAACGGTCGATCCCCCGAATCCCCCCTAAAGGCCTGGATTATGAGCAAGCAACCCTCCCTGAGCTACAAAGACGCCGGTGTAGACATCGACGCCGGTGAAGCATTGGTCGAACGCATCAAGAGCGTCGCCAAGCGCACCAAGCGGCCAGAAGTCATGGGCGGCCTGGGTGGCTTCGGCGCCCTCTGCGAAATCCCGGCAGGCTACAAGCAGCCCGTTCTGGTTTCCGGTACCGACGGCGTTGGCACCAAGCTGCGTCTGGCGCTGAACCTGAACAAGCACGACACCATCGGTATCGACCTGGTCGCCATGTGCGTCAACGACCTGGTGGTCTGCGGTGCAGAGCCGCTGTTCTTCCTTGATTACTACGCTACCGGCAAACTCAACGTCGACACCGCTGCCGACGTGGTTACCGGCATCGGCGCTGGCTGTGAGCTGGCGGGTTGCTCGCTGGTTGGCGGCGAAACCGCTGAAATGCCAGGCATGTACGAAGGCGAAGACTACGACCTGGCAGGTTTCTGCGTTGGCGTAGTGGAAAAGGCCGACATCATCGACGGTTCCAAAGTCGCTGCCGGTGACGCCCTGCTCGCCCTGCCATCTTCCGGCCCGCACTCCAACGGTTACTCGCTGATCCGCAAGATCATCGAAGTGGCAGGTGCCGACATCGAAACCATCCAGCTCGACGGCAAGCCGCTGACCGAACTGCTGATGGCACCGACCCGCATCTACGTCAAACCTCTGCTCAAGCTGATCAAGGACACTGGCGCTGTCAAAGCCATGGCCCACATCACTGGTGGCGGTCTGCTGGACAACATTCCGCGCGTATTGCCAGCCGGTGCACAGGCAGTGGTAGACGTGGCGAGCTGGCAGCGTCCAGCCGTGTTCGACTGGCTGCAGCAACAAGGCAACGTCGCTGAAAACGAAATGCACCGCGTGTTGAACTGCGGCGTGGGCATGGTCATCTGCGTCGCTCAGGAGCACGTTGAAACGGCTCTGAACGTTCTGCGCGAAGCAGGCGAGCAGCCTTGGGTTATCGGTCAGATCGCCAACGCTGCCGAAGGTGCTGCGCAAGTCGAGCTGAAGAACCTCAAGGCGCACTAATGCCCGCACCCTGCGATGTAGTGGTGCTGCTTTCCGGCACCGGCGGCAACCTGCAAGCCATGATCGACAGCTTCAAGGGCGGGGATAACCCCGCCCGCATCCGCGCGGTGATTTCCAACCGCGCCGATGCGTTCGGTTTGCAGCGCGCCAGAGACGCAGGTATCGATACCTGCGTTCTTGACCACAAGGATTACGATGGTCGCGAGGCCTTTGATGCCGCGCTGATCGAACTGATCGACACCTTCCAGCCCAGCCTGGTTGTCCTCGCGGGCTTCATGCGGATCCTGACCGCTGGCTTCGTCCGGCACTATCAGGGGCGCCTGCTGAATATCCACCCTTCCCTGCTTCCTCTCTATAAAGGCTTGCACACCCACCAGCGGGTGCTGGATGCTGGCGACGCCGAGCACGGCTGTACCGTGCACTTTGTCACCGAGGAACTCGACGGCGGACCACTGGTCGTACAATCAGTGATTTCAGTGGAGCCTGACGATACGCCTGGCTCTCTTGCCCAGCGTGTTCACGTCCAGGAACACCATATCTACCCATTGGCCATTCGCTGGTTTGCCGAAGGCCGCTTGAGCCTTGGCACAGAAGGCGCATTATTGGACGGGCAGTTGATCGCCGCCAATGGCCACTTGATTCGACCCTAGGAGATATTATGCGTCGCGCTTTGCTGTTCGCTTTCGCTCTGCTCGCACTGCCTGTCACTCAGGCCGCAGACCTGCAACCATTCTCCGCCAGCTACACTGCCGACTGGAAACAATTGCCCAT
This sequence comes from Pseudomonas viridiflava, assembly GCF_900602065.1. Lineage (GTDB taxonomy): Bacteria > Pseudomonadota > Gammaproteobacteria > Pseudomonadales > Pseudomonadaceae > Aquipseudomonas. The sequence goes on from NZ_UWFN01000285.1 coordinate 368,465, forward strand.
GAGCGGCACGGCTACGCGTAGCCTGGAATCCGGCCCTAACGGCGTCTGGACCCTGAACTTCAAGGCGTCCATGATGATCGCCAGCCTGACCGAAGTCAGTACGCTGAAGGTCGACAAAGACACCATGCTGCCGCAGACCTACAACTTCGAGCGCGGCGGCCTGGGCAAGTCGAAAAAGGTTGATCTAGCGTTCGACTGGTCCAACAAGTTCATCACCGGCACGGATCGCGGCGACGCCGTCAAGCTGCCGCTGAACCGCGGTGTACTGGATAAATCCACGTATCAGTTGGCTCTGCAGCACGACGTGGCGGCTGGCAAGAAGACCATGACCTATCAAGTCGTCGACGGTGACGAGATTGATACCTATGATTTCCGCGTGCTGGGCTCCGAGAAGGTCGCTACCAAAGCGGGCCAGATCGACGCCATCAAGGTCGAGCGCGTACGTGACCCGACGCAAAGCAAGCGTATTACCGTGCTCTGGTTCGCCAAAGACTGGGACTACCTGCTGGTTCGCCTGCAACAGGTCGAAACCGACGGCAAGGAATACAACATCATGCTGCTGGACGGCACGGTGAACGGCAAAGCGGTCAAAGGCAGCTGATTGCCGCCCCGACCGCGATCAAAAAGCCCCGCCATCGTGCGGGGCTTTTTTGTGGGTGTTGCCGACGAAACGCGATCCCTGTGGGAGCGGTGCTTGCCCGCGATAAGGGCACTGCGGTCTTGCAGAAAAACCGCGTCGCCCTTATCGCGGGCAAGCACCGCTCCCACAGGGAGGAATGCGGCCAGCCTGAACCTATGTGCGCCACATGAAACATTCTTCATTTAGCTGCCAACTTCACCACAGCCCTTATAAATAAAGGCTCCCAGCACCCAACCGTGCCCCGCAACCGAACATGAAAAAAACCAACTATTTACGTAGTCAGCTAACAAATTCTATAACTGAGGCCTGCGACAGATCGCCGCAGTCCAAGTCAGGAGTTTGAACGATGACCGTAAGAGTAACTGAACGCGACGACGCCCATATCTCCCATGAAAGCATTGCCGACGGCATTCAAATCTGGGACGTCTACCAGCAGGATCAACTGGTCGGCATGTTTCACGTAGAGTCCGATGCGCAGCGCTACAAGATGGAACTCGAGGCGCAGGAAAACCAACGCAGTCAGTGATCGCTGACGTGCTGGATGACAAACAGAATCGCTTGAAAAACAAAACCCGCACTTGGCGGGTTTTGTTTTGACACGACGCGGGTATCACCACATCAGATCATCAGGGATCTTGTAAGCCGCGTACGGATCATCGCCGTCGGCTTTCTCTTCGGTCGGCTCGCTGAGCATCACGATACGACGCGGGTCGCGCTCCTGAATCTTGAGCGCCGCCTCACGCGGGATGACTTCATAGCCCCCACCATGAGTGACGATCGCCAGCGAGCCGTTGCTCAGCTTGCTGCGCATCAGGTTGTTGACCGACAGGCGTTTGACCTTCTTGTCATCAACGAAGTTGTAGTAGTCCTCTGTGGTCAGCTTGGGCAAGCGCGACGACTCAATCAGTTGCTTGACCTGAGCGGCGCGGGCCTTCTGCTCGACCTTCTCCTGCTGCTGCCGATTGAGTTCCTGATCGCGCTTGACCTTCTCAGCCGCGGCTTCCTGAGCGGCACGCTTTTGCGAATCATCAATTTCGATCTGGCCCTTGTGCGCCAGACGCTGTTCTTTCTGCTTGTCTTTGCTGACCTGTTTGGCCTGCTTCTGGTTGACCAGGCCTGCCTTGAGTAACTGATCGCGAAGGGAAATGCTCATTGTCTACTCACTTATGCAGATGCAGCAGCTCAGCCACAGCTGGGCGCTTTCTTTTCCTGACGTTTGGCTTCGCCCCACAGAGCGTCCATTTCTTCGAGGGTGCAATCTTCCATGGGACGCTGGGTGTCGCGCAATGCCTGTTCGATAAATCGGAAGCGGCGTTCAAATTTACTGTTTGCGGCGCGCAGCGCATTTTCGGGGTCAACCTTGAGATGCCGGGCCAGATTGACCGCAGCAAACAACAAATCACCCACTTCTTCAGCGATGCTCTCGGCGTCGTTATCGGCCATGGCTTCCAGCACTTCATCCAGCTCTTCGCGAACATTGTCGACTACTGGCAGCGCTGAAGGCCAATCGAAACCTACCTGCGAGGCACGTTTTTGCAGCTTGGCGGCACGGGATAACGCGGGCAAAACGGCAGGTACGTCATCAAGCAGCGACAACTGCTGCGGCTCCTGAGCTTTCCCAGCGCGCTCCTGCGCCTTGATCTCTTCCCAGCGCTGCTTGACCTCTTCGTCATTCAAGCGCGGAGTCTCCAGCGGCGCGTACAAATCGCCGGTGGGGAAAACATGGGGATGACGACGGATCAGTTTGCGCGTGATGCCATCGATCACGCCGTCAAACTCGAAACGCCCATCTTCCCTGGCCAGTTGGCTGTAATACACCACCTGAAACAGCAGATCACCCAACTCACCCTTGAGATCATCAAAGTCGCCGCGCTCGATGGCGTCGGCCACTTCGTAAGCCTCTTCGAGCGTGTGCGGCACGATGCTGGCGTAATTCTGCTTCACGTCCCACGGGCAACCGTATTTCGGGTCACGCAGACGGGCCATGAGGTGGAGCAGGTCTTGGAGCGAATACATGAGGGTTTCCAATTCAATCCAGCGGCGCCTGTGCCGACGTCTTCGCGAATGAATTCGCTCCCACAGGTTCAACGTAATTATGTGGGAGCGGATTTATCCGCGAAAGCGTCAGTGCGGTTGCATCAAGGCGTTCTGTTTCGCCGCGTCTCGATAATGTTCGGCAATTGCGAGATACGCCCCAGCAAGCGGCCCAAAGCATCCAGCCCCGGAATCTCGATGGTCAGCGACATCAGTGCCGTGTTGTCTTCCTTGTTCGAGCGCGTATTGACCGCCAGAACGTTGATACGCTCGTTGAGCAGGATCTGCGAGACATCCCGCAGCAGACCGGAACGGTCGTACGCACGGATGATGATGTCCACCGGATAGGTGAGCACCGGTACCGGGCCCCAGCTGACCTGAATGATCCGCTCCGGCTCACGGCCGCCCAGTTGCAGTACCGATGCACAGTCCTGACGGTGAATGCTCACGCCACGGCCTTGAGTGATATAGCCAACAATGGCATCGCCCGGCAGTGGCTGGCAGCAGCCGGCCATTTGCGTCATCAGGTTGCCGACACCCTGGATCTGGATATCGCCGCGCTTGCCAGGCTTATAGCCGGTGGCCTTGCGCGGGATCAGTTCCAGTTGCTCGTTGCCGCGCTCTGGCTCGACCAGCTGTTGCGCCAGATTGACCAGTTGCGTCAGACGCAGATCGCCAGCACCCAAGGCGGCGTACATGTCGTCGGCGGCACGCATGTTGGCTTTTTCCGCCAACCGCTCGTGATCTACCGCCGGCAAGGCCAGCCGCGCCAGCTCGCGTTCGAGCAGGGTTCGACCGGCCGCGACGTTCTGGTCGCGGGCCTGCAGCTTGAACCAGTGAACAATCTTCGCCCGCGCCCGGGACGTGGTGATGTAACCCAGGTTGGAGTTCAGCCAGTCACGGCTCGGCGTCCCCTGCTTGCTGGTGATGATCTCAACTTGCTCACCGGTCTGCAGGCTGTAGTTGAGCGGCACGATACGACCGTTGATCTTCGCGCCCCGGCAGTTATGGCCGATCTCGGTGTGTACCCGATAAGCGAAGTCCAGCGGCGTAGCGCCCTTGGGCAAGTCAATCGCATGACCGTCCGGGGTGAAGACGTAGACACGATCAGGCTCGATGTCGACGCGCAGCTGTTCAGCCAGCCCGCCGATGTCGCCCAGTTCTTCGTGCCACTCCAGCACCTGACGCAGCCAGGAAATTTTCTCTTCGTAATGATTGGAGCCGGATTTGACGTCGGTGCCCTTGTAGCGCCAGTGAGCGCAAACGCCCAGCTCGGCTTCTTCGTGCATGGCGTGGGTGCGAATCTGCACTTCCAGCACCTTGCCTTCCGGGCCGATAACCGCGGTGTGCAACGAGCGATAGCCGTTTTCCTTGGGGTTGGCGATGTAATCGTCAAACTCCTTCGGAATATGCCGCCACAAGGTGTGCACGATCCCCAGCGCGGTGTAGCAGTCGCGCATTTCCGGAACCAGCACGCGCACGGCGCGAACGTCGTAGATCTGGCTGAAATCCAGACCCTTGCGCTGCATTTTGCGCCAGATCGAATAGATATGTTTGGCTCGACCACTGATATCGGCTTTGACACCGGTAGCCAGCAGTTCGTTATCCAGTTGCGACATGACATCGCTGATGAAACGTTCGCGATCAAGGCGACGCTCGTGCAGCAATTTGGCGATCTGCTTGTACTGCTCAGGCTCCAGGTAGCGGAAGGACAAGTCCTCCAGCTCCCACTTGATATGGCCGATACCCAAGCGATGGGCCAGCGGCGCATAGATATCGAAGACTTCCCGGGCAACACGATTGCGCTTTTCTTCGTCGGCGTTTTTCACCGCACGGATAGCGCAGGTACGTTCTGCCAGCTTGATCAAGGCGACGCGAACGTCGTCGACCATGGCCACCAGCATTTTGCGCAGGTTTTCGACCTGCACCTGAGTGCCCAGCACCAATGACTGGCGAGGGCTGAGGCTGGCACTGATCGCCGCCATGCGCAGCACGCCGTCAATCAGCCGCGCGACCGTGGCACCGAAGCGCTGCTCGACGTCAGGCAACGGAATCTTGCCTTCACGCACGCCACGATACAAAACCGCAGCGACCAGCGAATCCTGATCCAGTTTGAGGTCCGCAAGGATCTCGGCGATTTCCAGCCCGGTATGAAAACTGGACGTGCCTTCGGCCCAGAGATTCTTCGCCGCGTTGTCCTGCTGCTCGGCTTGCCGAACAAACTCACAGGCCTCTTTAAGGGCCTGTCGATCCACTATGAGGTCGACGCTGACCACGTGATCAAGCCATGCGTCGAGATTGATACTGCCGTCTGTGTTTATCGGCTGGTGTGCTCTCACCTGTACCATGTTGCTTACCTTCCCTAAGGCGCGATGAATAGCGCCTGAAGTCGCTGACCTTCTTGAGCGAACACTCCTCGCCGGGCAAGCGAGGACTGGTGTTCGCGGGCCAGTCGGATTAAACGAGACTCCATGTAAGCTGCGCACCCGATTCCTTGAGCCGCTGCTTACTTACTCGCTTCAAATAACGCCATCGCCTCGACATGCGCTGTCTGTGGAAACATATCGAGGATGCCGGCACGTTTTAATCTGTAGCCCTGATTGACCAATTCGACCGTGTCGCGAGCCAAAGTTGCCGGGTTACATGAAACATAAAGTAACCGCCGCGCGCCTAACGCCTTGAGCTTGCGCACCACTTCCAAAGCACCATCACGCGGCGGGTCCAGAAGAACCGCGGTAAAGCCTTGCGCTGCCCAGTTCGCCTTGTCCAGCGGCTGCGACAAATCCGCCTGATAAAACTCAACGTTGTGCAGATCATTACTCATTGCGTTGCTAGTGGCACGCTCGACCATGGTCGCAACCCCTTCGACCGCTACCACCTCTTTGACCCTTTTTGCCAATGGCAGGGCAAAATTGCCCAGCCCGCAAAACAGATCCAGTACCCGCTCATCGGCCTGGGGTGCCAACCACTCCAGCGCCTGTTCGATCATCGCAGTATTGACCGCTGCGTTGACCTGAATGAAATCTCCCGGTCGGTATGCAAGCTCCAGATTCCAGGGCTCCAGTCGATAGCCCAGCGTCTGCGAAGCATCTACCGGTTGCGGATCACCTTCCCCATGCAACCATAGTTGTGCGCCATGGTTATGGCAAAACGCTTTCAACTTGTCGAGATCACTCTCCGCCAAGGGAGCCGTGTGTCGAACCAGCACCGCATTCGACGTCCCGTGGAACAATTCGACGTGCCCCAGCACCTGCGGCTTGCTGAAGCTTTTCAGCATGCCCGGCAACTGCATCATGACCGGTTGCAAGGCCTGTACCAGCACCGGGCATTCATCGATGGTCACAATGTCCTGGCTAGCAGCCGCACGGAACCCCACGTCCAGCCGTTTTGCCTTGACGTCCCAGCGTACGGCAACCCGGGCGCGCCTGCGGTAGGCAAATTCCGACCCGGTCAACGGTGCCGCCCACTGCTCTGGCTCGACTCCAGCGACCCGCTGCAATTGCTCCGCCAGCATGCGCTGTTTCAGGGCAAGCTGTTCAGTGTGGGGCACGTGCTGCACGCTGCAGCCACCGCAACGGCCGAAGTGCGCACACGGCGCCGGACGACGCATGGCGCTGCCCTGGAACACACGCTCAGTACGCGCCTCAACGATTTTGCCGTGGGCATTGAGTACCCGCGCTTCGACTTCTTCGCCTGCAAGGCTGCCCGCTACGAACCACGTCTTGCCTTCAAAAAACGCGATGCCCCGCCCGTCGTTTGCCAGGCGCTCGATCGTCAGTCGCTGTTTCTTGCCGGTCGGGATCTGGTTGGCCCGGGTGCCGCCTGCTGGCTGGAAGCGCAGGCCTCTTTCATGTTTGGCCATCAGTTGGGCGCGTCGTAAACGCCGGTCGACAAGTAACGGTCGCCACGGTCACAAATAATCGCGACCATGACCGCATTTTCGACTTCACGGGAAAGGCGCAGCATGCCCGCTACGGCACCACCCGAAGACACGCCGCAGAAGATGCCTTCTTCACGGGCCAGTCGACGCATGGTGTCTTCGGCTTCGATCTGGGCCATGTCGACAATCCGGTCAACACGGTCGGCCTGATAGATACGCGGCAGGTACTCTTCCGGCCAGCGACGAATACCGGGAATGGCTGCGCCTTCCATCGGTTGCAGACCGACGATCTGTACATTCGGGTTCTGTTCTTTAAGGTAACGCGAGACACCCATGATGGTGCCCGTGGTGCCCATGGAACTGACGAAATGGGTGACGGTGCCGCCGGTCTGTTGCCAGATCTCCGGACCGGTGCTGGTGTAGTGCGCTTGCGGGTTATCACCGTTGGCGAACTGATCGAGCACCTTGCCCCGGCCTTCGTTCTGCATCCGCTCAGCCAGGTCCCGGGCACCTTCCATGCCCTCTTCCTTACTGACCAGAATCAGCTCGGCGCCATAAGCAGTCATGGCGGCCTTGCGCTCGGCGCTGGAATTGTCAGGCATGATCAGGATCATCTTGTAACCCTTGATCGCCGCGGCCATGGCCAGGGCAATGCCGGTGTTGCCAGAGGTCGCTTCAATCAGAGTGTCGCCAGGATGAATCTGGCCACGCAGTTCTGCTCGGGTGATCATCGACAACGCAGGACGGTCCTTGACCGAACCGGCAGGGTTATTCCCTTCCAGTTTGAGCAGAAGCGTATTGCTGGTATTACCCGCCATGCGCTGCAGGCGCACGAGCGGGGTATTGCCGACGCAATCGGCGATTGTTGGGTACTGCAGGGTCATGGCGTATTCGCAATCCAGACTGCGGGGGCGCCTATCATAACGGCAAACGCTTAAAGCCCATATCACGCAAAGTGCGGGCATTATCGCCAAATGGAATAAGGCACTGCCTCACGATACAGACCACCCTCTACCGAGTAAGGGTAATATGCGCGATTGCGTTCAGTTAAATAGCTACACTTGCCCGCATCAACCTGACATCCGCCAACCTTCAAGCCGCGTGAAGATCACCGGCCGTTCTGGCCCGCTGGAGAAACAAGTGTGCTGAAAAAGCTGGGTATCAAAGGCCGCGTACTGCTACTGACCATCGTGCCAGCCATTCTGATGGCGACGCTGCTGGGGGGGTATTTCACCTGGATGCAGCTGAGCGACCTGCAGGCGCAACTGCTCCAGCGCGGCGAAATGATTGCTCAGGAGTTGGCGCCTCTCGCCGCGCCGGCACTGGATCGCAAAGACAGCACACTGCTTGAGCGGATTGCCGTGCAGACGCTGGAAGAGAACGATGTGCGATCGGTATCGTTTCTCGGCGAGGACCGGGAACCGCTGGCCCATGCGGGGCCGAGCATGATCAACCCGCCACCCGAGGGCAGCGGCACCAAACTCCTGCAACGCACCGGTAATGACGCGACACGCTATTTGCTGCCAGTGCTCGGTCGCCAGCGTCACCTGACCGGCGAACTGATCCCCGATGAAGCCGACCGTCTGCTGGGCTGGGTCGAAGTAGAGCTGACCCACAGCAGCACGCTCCTGCGCGGTTATCGCAGCATGTTCTTCAGCCTGCTGCTGATCCTGGCAGGCATGTGCCTGACTGCGGTGCTCGCGCTGCGCATGAGCCGCACCATCAACGAACCCATCAGCCTGATCAAACAGGCAGTTACCCAACTCAAGGACGGCAATCTGGAGGCCCGCCTGCCGCCGCTAGGCAGCCTGGAGCTGGACGAACTGGCTTCAGGCATCAACCGCATGGCGTCCACGCTGCAAAACTCCCAGGAAGAATTGCAACACAGCGTCGAGCAGGCCACCGAAGACGTACGGCAAAACCTGGAAACCATCGAAATCCAGAACATCGAGCTGGACCTTGCGCGCAAAGAAGCCCTGGAAGCCAGCCGGATCAAATCCGAGTTTCTGGCCAACATGAGCCATGAGATTCGCACCCCGCTCAACGGCATTCTCGGCTTTACCCATCTGTTGCAGAAAAGCGAACTCACGCCCCGCCAGCACGATTACCTGAGCACCATTGAAAAGTCTGCCGACAGCCTGCTGGGCATCATCAATGAAATTCTCGACTTCTCGAAAATCGAGGCAGGCAAACTGGTCCTCGACAATGTGCCGTTCAACCTGCGCGACCTGCTGCAGGACACCCTGACCATCCTCGCCCCGGCCGCCCACGCCAAACAACTGGAGCTGGTCAGCCTGGTGTATCGCGACACGCCGCTTTCATTGCATGGCGACCCGCTGCGGCTGAAGCAGATCATGACCAACCTGGTCAGCAACGCGATCAAGTTCACCCGCGAAGGCACCATCGTCGCCCGGGCCATGGTCGAAGACGAAACCGAAGACAGTGCGCAACTGCGCATCAGCGTGCAGGACACCGGCATCGGCCTTTCCAGCCAGGACGTGCGCGCCTTGTTCCAGGCCTTCAGTCAGGCTGACAATTCCTTGTCCCGCCAGCCAGGCGGTACCGGCCTGGGCCTGGTGATTTCCAAGCGACTGATCGAACAAATGGGTGGCGAGATCGGCGTCGACAGCGAGCCCGGTGAAGGTTCGGAATTCTGGATCAGCCTGCGTCTGCCCAAAGCGCAGGACGACATCGAAGACCTGCCTGCCCTGCCACTGCAAGGGCTACGGGTTGCCGTGCTGGAACAACACGATCTGGCGCGTCAGGCGCTCGAACACCAACTGGAAGACTGCGGTTTGCAGACGCTGGTGTTCAATAATCTGGAGAACCTGCTCAACGGCGTCACCGCCGCGCATCAAACCCCGGCGGCGATAAGCCTCGCCGTCCTGGGCATCACCGCTCACGAATTGCCACCGGAACGGCTGCGCCAGCATATCTGGGACCTGGAAAACCTCGACTGCAAAGTGCTGGTGCTCTGCCCGACCACCGAGCAGGCGCTGTTCCAGCTGGCCGTCCCGGATGTCTATACCCAGCTGCAGGCCAAACCGGCGTGTACCCGCAAACTGCGCCGCGCCTTGTGCGAACTGGTCAGTCCTCGCGCACAGCGCAGCGATGCAGCAGAGCCACTGTCGAGCCGTCCGCCGCGTCTGCTGTGCGTGGACGACAACCCGGCCAACCTGTTGCTGGTGCAAACCCTGCTGGAAGACATGGGCGCCGATGTCACCGCAGTGGACAGCGGCTACGCGGCGCTGCACTTGGTGCAGACCGAGACGTTCGATCTGGTGCTGATGGACGTGCAAATGCCCGGCATGGATGGTCGGCAGACCACCGAAGCGATCCGCGCCTGGGAGATCGAACGCGAGAGTTCGTCGCTGCCTATCGTTGCGCTGACTGCCCACGCCATGGCCAACGAAAAACGTGCACTGCTGCAAAGCGGCATGGACGATTATCTGACCAAACCCATCAGTGAACGGCAACTGGCTCAGGTGGTGCTCAAATGGACCGGCCTGGCGTTGCGCAATCAGGCCCCGGAGCGGCCGGTCGAAAGTTACCACCGCAGCGCCGACCTGCTGGTGCTCGATCACAACGAAGGGCTGAAACTGGCCGCTGGCAAACCTGATCTGGCCGCTGACATGCTGGCCATGCTGCTGGCCTCACTGGATGGCGACCGCGATGCAATCCGCGCGGCCCGCGAAGACAATGATCGCGAAGCCCTGCTCGAACGCGTACATCGCCTGCATGGTGCAACCCGCTACTGTGGAGTTCCGCAATTACGTGCTGCATGTCAACGCAGCGAAACCCTGCTCAAGCAAAATGCACCACAAGTCCACGAAGCACTGGACGAACTGGAATCAGCCATCAAAGCTCTGGCCGATGAAGCACGGGTGAGTGCCTGATTCAGCCAAATACTGGTCTTGAGACCTGCAAGGTGGATCGCCACCCCGGTCACTCCTACAGGAGAACGCAAATCTGCTGTGGGACCGAATTCATTCGGGAAGGCGGTATTTCAGGCAGCACATAAGCTGTGGATGTACTGGCCTTTTCGCGAATGAATTCGCTCCCACGCAGACTGTGTGAAAACGTAGCGAGCGACGGCAAGACAAGGCGCAACGAGCGGAGCGAGTAACAGCCGCAGGCTGGCCCGGAGGGTGAGCGAAGCGAATCAAAACAGGCGAAAAACGGCCGGGGTCGCGTCCGACTCTAGTGTTCTAAATGAGCATTTTTCGCCTGTTTTTAACGCAGTATTGTGCGCGTAGCACCGAAGGTGCCCAGCCTGCAGTAGTTTTCACACGGTCTGCACGGGGATTGGGTTTACAAGCCAACATAGAATCGCCCACAAGGGATCGCGCCATTTCGCATGCCCCAAACTACAAGGAACCGTAGATGCGCACTTTGATCTTCAGCAGCCAGACTTACGACCGCGACAGCTTCCTCGCCGCGCGTCTGCCTGCCAACCTGCAACTGCACTTCCAGCCTGCACGCCTGACCCTTGAAACCGTCGCTCTGGCAGACGGCCACGAGGTGGTCTGCGCATTCATCAATGACGACCTCAGCGCCCCGGTGCTGGAGCAACTGGCTGCAGGCGGCACACGCTTGATCGCCTTGCGCTCGGCCGGTTACAACCACGTTGACCTGCCAGCCGCACAGAAACTGGGGATCAGCATCGTGCGGGTGCCAGCCTATTCACCGCATGCCGTCGCCGAACATGCCGTCGCGCTGATCCTGGCCCTCAACCGCCGCCTGCATCGCGCCTACAACCGCACCCGTGACGGCGACTTCAGCCTGCACGGCCTGACCGGCTTCGATCTGGTGGGCAAAACCGTTGGCATCGTTGGCACCGGGCAAATCGGCGCGACCTTCGCCAAAATCATGTCCGGCTTCGGTTGCCAACTGCTGGCTTACGACCCCTTCCCCAACCCACAGGTCGAGGCGCTCGGGGCTCGCTACCTGAGCCTCGAAGAACTGCTGCAACAAGCTCAGATCATCAGTCTGCACTGCCCGCTCACACCGCAAACAAAGCACCTGATAAACGCCCAATCGTTGGCGACCATGCAACCCGGCGCCATGTTGATCAATACCGGGCGTGGTGCGCTGGTCGACACGCCTGCCTTGAGTGAGGCGTTGAAAAGCGGACAGCTGGGCTATCTGGGGCTGGATGTTTACGAAGAGGAAGCCTTGCTGTTTTTCGAAGACCGTTCCGACCACCCGCTGCAAGACGACGTGCTCGCCCGCTTGCTGACATTTCCCAATGTTATCGTGACCGCTCATCAGGCTTTTCTGACTCACGAAGCCTTGGGTGCTATCGCGCAGACCACGCTGGACAACATTGACGCCTGGGCCAGCGGTACACCGCAAAATCTGGTGGCGAGTTAGCGGGGGGAGAAATGCCGCATGTGCGTGATAGGATGCGCGCAATTTGGAGGACCTTATGGCCGAACACGATTTCCGTTACAGCATGCTCAACCCGCAACACACCCTGACCGAGTGCCGTACCCTGGCGCCCGGCCGCTATCAAGTGACCGGCAACGGCGGCTCGATCCACGACCGCGACGAGTTGCTCGTCACCATCAAGGGCAGCAAAACCCTGCACATGCGCCTGCAGGTCGAGAAGGTACGGCACCTGATCAACCCGCCGGGTCAATGGATTGCCGTGGCCAAGGGCCCGGTGTTCGACGAGTTGGCTATCCATCAATGGAAGGTCAACTGCGACAGCTGTGGCGCAGTGCTGGACTTCGAGTTCATGGTCGACGCCAAAGCTGGCGTTGCCGCACAGAAACCGGCCGCATCAGCACGCATAGCCGAGCTGGGCTGGAAATCCGAAGGCGAGAAGCACGTGTGCAAGAAGTGCCAGGAGAAAGCTGCATGAAACGGGTTGCCCTGTCAGCTCTCGTCGGTGCTGCCTTGCTGGTCGGTTGCGCGGCAAAACCGCTGCCGATCAAGCAAGATCAAAGCTACGTGCTGGAATGGATCGGCGAACGTCCGTTGATCGACAACAGTCACCTGACCATGACGCTGGGTGCCGATGGCCGTGCTTACGGCAATGCAGGCTGCAACCACTGGTTTGCTTCGTACACCCTGCAGGATGAAACCATCACCTTTGGCGTCGTCGGCAGCACCCGCAAAATGTGCGCCCCGGCGTTGATGGAGCAAGAGCAACGTTTCCTGCAAGCGGTTGGCAAAGTCCAGCGCTGGGACATTTCCCCCATCGACCAGTTGCGCCTGTGGCCAGCAGAAGGCAAGCCGCTGAGGTTCTGGGAAGAGGGTTGAAGCAGGCGCCTCAATCCTGAATTGAAATGATTACCTGTGGGAGCGGTGCTTGGTCTGGGCGGCATTCCGACGATAAGGCTGGACGCGGTTCACTTTAGATCGCGTCCAGCCTTATCGTCGGAATGCCGCCCAGACCAAGCACCGCTCCCACATTGAGTTCACCTATCATTAAGGGTGAGATTTCACCCCTCCCCGCGCAGCGCCTTCAGCTTCGCTGCTACACCGGCTGCGGTCTGTTCGCCCAGCAACTGCTCACGCATTTTGCCCTTGTCGTCGATGATGTACGTCACCGGCAAGGCTTCGCTGGGTGGCAGGTCGTATTGCGCGGCCGGGTCCTGGGCCAAAACCGTGAACTTGATCCCCAAGGCATTGCTGGCGGTTTTCAGTTCGTCGCCCTGCAAGTTATCGAAATTAACCCCCAGCACCGTGACCTTCTGGTCTTTGAGTTCCTCGGACAAGTGGTTGAGCTCGGGGATCTCAACCCGGCAAGGGCCGCACCACTCAGCCCAGTAATTGATCACCAGCCAATGCTTGTCGATACGCTCGCTGGCAACTTTCTGGCCGTTCTGGTCGGTCCCCAGATCCACACCGCAACCTGTCAGCAACACGCTGCCGACCAGTGCCACTACTGCCGCCCATCGCCTCGCCATGTTGTTCCTCACTGTCATCAAATGCTCAAGGCTGCGACCGATTACCACTCGGTGTTTAGCCGCTGCCGTCTGATGGGTAGAATAGCCGCCACCTTACGCAAGATGCGACCTTCAAATGACCGATCTGACGCTTTATCACAACCCGCGCTGCTCCAAATCACGCGGCGCGCTGGAACTGCTGCAAGCCCGCGGCCTGAACCCGTCCATCGTGCTGTACCTGGAAACCCCGCCCGACGCCGGGCAATTGCGCGATTTGCTGAGCAAGCTGGGCATCGGCGCCCGTCAACTGCTGCGCACCGGTGAGGATGATTACAAAGCCCTTAACCTGGCAGACCAAAGCCTGAGTGACGACGCACTGATCGCAGCCATGGCTGCCCATCCAAAACTCATCGAGCGACCGATCCTGGTGGCAGGTGACAAGGCCGTGATCGGCCGTCCACCGGAAAACGTCCTGGAGCTTTTGCCATGAGCACGCCCTACATTCTGGTTCTGTTCTACAGCCGCAACGGCTCGACCAGCGAAATGGCCCGGCAGATTGCCCGCGGTATCGAGCTGGGCGGTATGGAAGCGCGTCTGCGTACTGTGCCAGCCATCTCGACCGAATGCGAAGCCGTGGCGCCAAGCATCCCGGAAAGTGGTGCGCTGTACGCCACACTTGATGACTTGAAGAACTGCGCGGGTCTGGCCCTGGGCAGCCCGACGCGTTTCGGCAATATGGCTGCGCCGCTCAAATACTTCCTTGATGGCACCAGCAACCTGTGGCTGACCGGCGCACTGGTGGGCAAACCGGCCAGCGTGTTCACCTCCACCGCCAGCCTGCACGGCGGCCAGGAAACCACCCTGATGTCGATGCTACTGCCGCTGCTGCACCACGGCATGCTGATCACCGGCCTGCCTTACAGCGAGTCGGCACTGGTGGAAACCAGCGGCGGCGGTACACCATACGGCGCGAGCCACCACGCCGGGCCGGACGGCAAGCGTCCGCTGGACCCGCACGAAACCCAGCTGTGTCGCGCACTCGGTCAGCGTCTGGCGAAAACCGCCCTGCTGCTGGACCCGTCACGTGGCTAAGAAGCCCAAAATCCTGCCTGCGCTGGAGTGGCTTGAACCGCGAGTAAAAATCAGCCGCCTGATCAGCCTGACCAGTTTTTTCGGGCTGATCGCGCTGCTGAGCATTTATTACCTGTGGATTGCCGACCTGCATGGCGCAAGGCCCTGGGTGATTCTGCTGATCGAACTGGTGCCGCTGCTGTTGTTTGCACCGGGAATCATCAGCCGTAGCCCACGCGCGTATTCGTGGCTGTGTTTTGTGGTCAATCTGTACTTCATCAAAGGTGCGCTGGCCGCGTTCGATCCCAACCGCGCACTGTTCGGCGTGCTGGAAATGCTTGCCAGCCTGGCCGTATTCGTCAGCGCCCTGCTGTACATCAGATGGACTTTTCAGCGAAACCGCAAACTTGCGGGCGAAGGCCAAGTCTGAGGCTGTACGCATCATTTTCTGGAGCAGTAATGCACGACTACAAATGGCTGAATGAGTACTGCCTGAACCGCTTCGGCTCGGCTAAAGCCCTCGAATCACATTTGCCAACACCCAAAACCACTAAACAACTGCAAGCCATCAGCGATGACCGTTATCTGTCGACCATGGCCCTGCGGGTCTTTCGTGCGGGTTTGAAGCACAGTCTGGTGGACGCCAAATGGCCGTCTTTCGAAGAGGTGTTTTACCGTTTCGATCCGGAGAAAGTCGTGCTCATGGGCGCCGACCACCTTGAGCGGCTGATGCAGGACGCGCGAATCATTCGCCACCTGGGCAAGCTCAAAAGCGTGCCGCGTAACGCCCAACTGGTGCTGGACATCGAAAAGGAACACGGCAGCTTCGGCAACTTCATCGCGCAATGGCCAGTAGATGACATCACCGGGCTCTGGCAGTACCTGGCCAAACACGGCAACCAGATGGGCGGGCTGTCTGCGCCACGATTTCTGCGCATGGTTGGCAAAGACACCTTTATCCCCACCTGGGATGTGGTGGCCGCGCTCAACGCACAGAAGATCGTCGACAAAGTGCCTACCAGCAAACGCGATCAGGCCATCGTCCAGCAAGTGTTCAACCAATGGCAAAGCGAAAGCGGCAGGCCGTTGTGCCAGCTGTCAACGATGCTGGCGTTTACGGTGAATCACTGAGTCTACTAAATCTGTAGGAGCTGCCGAAGGCTGCGAATCGCGGAGTATCAGCCAATGCGCTTCGCAGCCTGCGGCAGCTCCTACAGAAACCGTCTTTAGATATTCACCACATTCACAAACCGCGACGCAGCGGTTTCGTCGATGCGCAGGTTGGTGAAGTCAAACAGATTACGGTCGGCCAACTGCGACGGAATGACATTCTGCAGGCTGCGGAAAATGCTGTCGGTACGGCCCGGTGTCTTGCGCTCCCACTCCTGAAGCATGTCCTTGACCACCTGACGCTGCAGGTTTTCCTGAGAACCACAGAGGTTGCACGGGATGATCGGGAAATTCTTGAAGTCGGAATAAGCCTGAATGTCCTTCTCATGGCAGTACGCGAGCGGCCGGATCACTACGTTGCGGCCATCGTCAGCGCGCAGCTTCGGCGGCATGGCTTTTAGTGAGCCGTTGAAGAACATGTTGAGAAAGAATGTCTCAACGATGTCATCACGGTGATGACCCAGCGCCATCTTGGTCGCGCCGATCTCGTCAGCAAAGGTATACAGCGTGCCGCGACGCAGACGCGAGCACAGCGAACAGGTGGTCTTGCCTTCCGGAATGAGCTCCTTGACCACCGAGTAGGTGTCTTTCTCGACGATGTGATACTCGATACCCAGCGTCTCCAGATAGGCAGGCAGCACATGCTCGGGGAAGCCCGGCTGTTTCTGATCCATGTTCACCGCGACGATATCGAACTTGATCGGCGCGACCTTCTGCAGATGCATCAGCACATCGAGCATGGTGTAGCTGTCTTTACCGCCGGACAGGCAAACCATGACCTTGTCACCCTCTTCAATCATGTTGAAGTCGGCAACGGCTTCCCCCGCCAGGCGACGCAAGCGTTTCTGCAGTTTGTTCTGATTGACTGAAAGGGTGCCCATGGCGCTGGTATCCGGTTGCGATGACGAGAAGACGGGATGAAAGGGCCGGTATTTTACGCATAATTCCCGTGTCGCTGAAGCCTGTTACGTTGTTGCGTCGGGCTATAAGCAAGGTGCTGGACATGCCCAATGACTCTAAAGCCAACGTCTGCGCTTCCTATACTCCTACTGAGCTGGCATCAAAAGGCAGGAGCGAACTTGTTCGCGAGGCGTCCGAGTTGTCACACCGCCTCGTCAGGAAGTCAGCTCCTACCAGAACGCGCTACAGCTGACAGGAAGGAGTAATCCAAATGATCCACCACGTCTGGGGACTGTTCACACATCCCGACCGGGAATGGCAAGAGATCCGTGGCGAAAAAGAAGAAAGTATCGGCCACATGTACCTCACGCATACGCTGATCCTGGCGGCGATCCCCGCAGTTTCGGCTTACATCGGCACGACGCAGATGGGTTGGGTCATTGGTGACAGAGCCCCCGTCATGCTGACCCACGAGAGTGCGATCTGGATGACGATCATGTCGTACATCGCCATGCTCGCCGGTGTTGCAATCATGGGCGGCTTCATTCACTGGATGGCCCGCACCTACGACGCCACACCCAGCCTGGCGCGCTGTATCGCTTTTGCGACTTACACCGCGACGCCATTATTCATCGGCGGGCTGGCAGCGCTTTATCCACACCTGTGGCTGGGCATGCTGGTGGGCACCGCCGCCATCTGTTACACGGTTTACCTGCTCTATGTCGGCGTCCCCGCGTTCATGAAGGTCCCCGCCGACGAAGGCTTCATGTTCTCCAGCTCGATTCTGGCGGTGGGCCTGGTGGTACTCGTGGCAATCATGGCCTTCACCGTGGTGCTGTGGGGCATCGGTGTCGGGCCGGAATACACAAACTGATGCGGCACATCTCTCTGTAGGAGCTGCCGAAGGCTGCGAATCGGTGTGTCATGTAAAACCGCTTCGCAGCCTTCGGCAGCTCCTACAAAGGTATCTGTTACGCCATAACGACCATTCGGCAGCTTGAGTTTTCGATACCCCGGCCTTATACGGCATACTCGGCGTCTCTGGAGACCGATGAAGCATGCCTGAGCAACTCAACACCCGCGTCGAAACCTGTTACCAACAAGCCGAAGCCTTTTTCAAACGCCCTTTCAAACGCCCGGTTGTCAGCCTCAAGCTGCGCGGCCAGAAAGCCGGTGTCGCGCATTTGCATGAGAACATGCTGCGCTTCAACCCTCAGCTGTACCGGGAAAACAGCGAAGATTTCCTGCGCCAGACCGTCGCTCACGAAGTCGCGCACCTGATTGCCCACCAATTGTTCGGCGACCGCATCCAGCCTCATGGCGAGGAGTGGCAGTTGATCATGCGTGGTGTCTACGAGTTGCCGCCCAACCGTTGCCACACCTACGCTATCAAACGCCGCACCGTGACCCGTTACATCTACCGCTGCCCCTGCCCGGAAAGCGACTTCCCGTTTTCGCCACAACGCCACCAGATGGTCCGCAAAGGCCGCCGCTACCTGTGCCGAAGCTGCCGGGAAACACTGGTATTCAGTGGCGAAACACGGGTGGAGTGAGGCATCGCACTCCAACCCGGAACGAACTACAACGGTAGGAGCGAATTCATTCGCGAAGGCGATCTTTCAGGCGACGAACATGTACCGCCTGCCCCATCTCTCGCGAATGAGTTCGCCCCTGGCGGGACTTCATTGCACTCATAGAGTGGCGCCGGTTTCGCGCATCGCGCCGATCTGCTCTTCGCTATAGCCGAGCTCCGCGAGCACCTGCTGACCATCTGCGCCCAGCCGTGCGCCGATGTGGCGGGGAGCCGCCAACCCTTCGGAAAACTTCAGCGGGCAGGCGATTTGCGCTTGTAAGGTGCCATCCTCCCTCGGCACCTGAGTCACCACCTGCCGGGCCTGTAACTGTGGATGCTCGACGGCCTGAGACAGACTCAATACCGGCTCGACACACGCATCAATCTGCGCAAAACACGCCTGGAGGTCCTCAAAGCTGCGTTTTTCAAACTCCATCCGCAGTTCATTCTTCAAACTGGCCTGAACCTCAGGGCGGGCCGACAACCCCTGGCTCGCAAGCTCGGGACGTCCCAACGCGGCACATAACGCCTGCATGAACACAGGCTCAAGGCTGCCCACTGAAAACCAGCGCCCGTCGCGACTGCGGTAATAGTCATAGAAACTGCCGCCATTCAGCATCTGCGCCTCACGATGCGGCTCCACGCCACACGCCAGATACCCTGCCCCGGCCATGGCATTCAAGCTGAACGCGCAGTCGGTCATGCTCACGTCAACATACTGGCCGCGCCCGGTCTGTTGCCGGGCTACCACTGCCGCCAACAGGCCAATCACCCCATGCAGCGAACCGCCCGCCACATCCGCTGCCTGAAAGCCCAGCGGCAACGGGCCACCGTCCGTACGCCCGGTGTGGCTGGCAATGCCCGACACTGCCAGGTAGTTGATGTCATGCCCGGCCCGCTCCCGATAAGGTCCGGTTTGCCCATAGCCGGTGATCGCGACATAGATCAGCCGAGGATTGAGTGCCTTGAGCACTTCATAGCCAATGCCCAGGCGCTCCATGACACCGGGCCGAAACTGCTCCAGCACAATGTCGTACTCCAGCACCAGACGCTTGATCACCTCCACTGCGACTGGCTGCTTGAGGTCCAGCGCAAGGCTGCGCTTATTGCGGTTCAGGTACGCATGGCTGGCTGATGTGCCCTGATCATGGGGCGGTAACTGACGCAACAGGTCCATGCGCCCGGGTGATTCAATGCGCAACACCTCGGCGCCCATGTCCGCCAGCAGCAACGACGCAAACGGGCCAGGCAACAACGTCGAGAAATCCAGCACTTTAAGAGACGACAACGGGCCTTGCATGGGACCTCCATAACAGGATCGAATCATGCCTTGAGCGTAGCCAAGCAAATCGCAGCCATAAAAAAACCCATCCGAAGATGGGTTTTTCAATAACGCGGGCTGTTGTTAAACAGGTTTACGCGTCGGGATCGGGCGGGTCACTGGCTCTTCAGCCAGCTCGGCAACACCCAGATCATCTACTGGAGCGGTGTTGTCGATACCACGACCACCGGAAGCCAGCTCGGTTTGCAGCTTGTCGGTATCCAGCTCGCCAACCCACTTGGCAACCACGACGGTGGCTACAGCGTTACCAACCAGGTTGGTCAGTGCGCGGGCTTCGGACATGAAGCGGTCGATACCCAGGATCAGCGCCAGACCGGCAACCGGCAGGTGGCCAACAGCCGACAGGGTTGCAGCCAGTACGATAAAGCCACTACCGGTCACGCCAGCAGCACCTTTGGACGACAGCAGCAGAACCAGCAGCAGGGTGATCTGGTGGGTGATGTCCATGTGGGTGTTGGTCGCCTGAGCGATGAACACGGCCGCCATGGTCAGGTAGATCGAAGTACCGTCCAGATTGAACGAGTAGCCAGTCGGGATCACCAGACCTACTACTGATTTCTGTGCACCCAGACGCTCCATTTTGATCAGCATGCGAGGCAGTGCCGATTCCGAAGAGGAAGTACCCAGTACGATCAACAGCTCTTCACGGATGTAGCGGATCAGTTTCAGAACGCTGAAGCCGTGAGCGCGGCAGATGCCACCCAGCACGATCAGAACGAACGCTACGCAAGTGATGTAGAAGCAGATCATCAACTGGCCGAGCTGCACCAGCGAGCTCACACCGTAAGCACCGATGGTGAACGCCATGGCGCCGAAAGCACCGATTGGCGCGAGCTTCATGATCATGTTGATGATGTTGAACATCACGTGGGCAAAGCGATCGATGAAGTCCAGAACCGGCTTGCCGTAAGCACCCAGGCGGTGCAGCGCGAAGCCGAAGATCACCGAGAACATCAGCACTTGCAGGATATCGCCGTTAGCGAATGCACCCACGATGGTGTTCGGAATCACGTTGAGGATGAAGCCGACGACGCTCTGATCCTTACTCGCGGTGACATAAGCCGCGATCTTGGAAGCATCCAGCGTGCTTACGTCGATGTTCATGCCGGCACCCGGCTGAACAACGTTGACCACAACCAGACCGATCAGCAGGGCAATAGTCGATACGATTTCGAAGTACAGCAGCGCGTAGCCGCCAGTCTTGCCTACCGACTTCATGTTCTGCATGCCAGCGATACCGCTAACAACCGTACAGAAGATGATCGGGGCAATGACCATTTTGATCAGTTTGATGAACCCGTCGCCCAGCGGCTTGAGGGCCTTGCCGGTGTCAGGATAGAAGTGGCCGATAAGAATACCGATCACGATGGCTACGATGACCTGGAAGTACAGCGATTTATACAGGGGCTGACGAGTCGTCATGGAAAGATCCTCAAGAGCACCAGCGCCATCAAGTCATGTGATGAACGCGGTACCTAACGAGCTAACCCTCCTGCAACTGGAGGGATTTGTTTTGTCGAGCTGCACGGGCAGACCTCTCACACGTATCGCAAGGCTCATGCCACTTTTGCGAAAAACACTGAAACGTATGTAAACCGGTGTGTTGGAGTTTAGCTGCGGTTTGGAGAACCGCTCAAAGGTGGCGGATTTCCGCCGATTGACGGAAGAAAATCATCAGGAGTGGCGGGTATCCGCCGACATAGCCAGCAAAATGCCACCCACTGTTAAAGGCCAATACGCTTATGGCGGGGGCGACCTGTTGGAGCGAGGCTTGCCCGCGAATCAGTCGATGAGGTCGGTGGAGAAGACCGCGTCATCACTCTTCGCGGGCAAGCCTCGCTCCAACAGTCCCACGCGCAGCAGCGGGCCTACCCCGCAAAGAAATGAATTCTGAAAGCAGCGCCACCCAGTGGCGAGTCATCCAGCGTTAGCCGCGCGTTGTAGCTTTCGATGATGTCCTTGACCACCGCCAGGCCAATGCCTTGCCCGGGGTTTTGCCGGTCCAGCCGTTCGCCACGCTGCAGAATACGTTCACGCTGGTGTTCCGGGACGCCAGGGCCGTCGTCTTCGACGCACAACTCATCCCCGGAGCCGGAAGTGCGCAAGCTGACACGCACCTGCCCCAGGCACAGCCGGTATGCGTTTTCCAACAGGTTGCCAAGCATCTCCAGCAACGCGCCCTCTTCCATTGGCACTACGCATTCGTCCGGCAACTCCAGCGTCACTTTGACCTGCTTGTCGCGATAGACCTTTTCCAGGGTATTGCACAGGCTTTCCACCACAGGCCTGAGCGGGACATGATGACGCACCAGCCCGCTTTTACGCAGGCTGGCTCGCTGCAGTTGATAGCCGATCTGCTGACTCATGCGCTCGATCTGCGCTTGCAGAATGCGCGCCTGCTCCACATCCTCAGGACGTTTGGCGATGTTTTCACTGACGCCCTGCAACACCGCGAGCGGCGTTTTCAGGCTGTGCGCCAGGTCATCAAGGGAATCGCGGTAACGGATACGCTGCTCGCGCTCGCTGCTCAACAAGCGGTTCAATGAGCCGGTCAGGCGCAACAGTTCGCTGGGATGATTTTCACTGAGGCTTTCACGCTGGCCGGATTCCACCTGGTCCAGCTCCTGACTTAAACCCCGCAGAGCACGCAGCCCCCAGGTCAGCCCCAGCCAGAGCAGCGCCAGCAATACGATCAATGCCGCGCCGAAGCCCAGATAAAGCTTCTGCCGCAGCTCGGTGACCGTTTCCTGATAACCGCGTACCGGTTGCAGGGCGACAATACTGAAAGCGGCATTCCGGCCGCCCAGCAATTTGATTTCCACGTCATAAACGAAGAACTCTTCGCCGTTGGACTCTCTGATGGTGGTGAACTCGCTGCCCTTGCCGTCATACCGCGGCTGGTAGTCGATGTACTCATCTTCAGTGGCCAGCGAGCGCCAGACCAGCTCCCCCTGACGGTTGTAGATGTAACCCAGCAAGCGTGAGCCGGGCAGGTTGAATTGCTCGCCGGGCAACACCGACGGCATCAACAGACGACCATTTTCGACCCGCGCCGCCGAAATCAGCGTGGTCACGTCCGACGCCAGGCGCTGCTCGATAGAGCCACGCAACGCCAGGCTGAATGCGCCCTGCAAGGCAGGCAGCATTAGCAGCATGAAGATAACCGCGAGGGTCGCCGCGCCGATCAACAGGCGCAGGTGCAGCGAACGAATCATGTACAGCGCTCGTTGAACAAGTAGCCCAAGCCGCGAACGGTTTCGATAGGCTTGAAGGCCACGGAGCCTTCGATCTTGCGCCGCAGACGGCCGACCAGCACCTCGATCACATTCGGATCGCGTTCGTCGTCATCGGGATAGAGCTGCTCCATCAGCCGCTCTTTGGCCACCACCTGCTGATGGTGGCGCATCAGGTATTCGAGAATCCGGTACTCGTAGGCGGTCAGTGCCAACGGTTGCTCATCCAGCGTCGCCTGCTTGCGGTTCAGGTCCAGATGCAGAGGCCCGGCCACGATCGTCGAATGGGTAAACCCGCTGGCCCGACGCAGCAAGGCATTGAGGCGCGCCTCCAGCTCTTCGAACTGAAACGGCTTGACCACGTAATCATCAGCCCCGGCGGCCAGCCCTTCGACCTTGTCCTGCCAGTTGCCGCGAGCGGTCAGGATCAGAATCGGAAACGCCTTGCCGAGGATCCGCAACTGACGAATCAGCTCCAGACCGCTCATGCCCGGCAACCCGAGATCGATCACCGCCAAATCATGATTGAACTGGCCAACCTGATACAGCGCCTCCTCAGCGTTGGCGACCGCCTCGACGATATGGCCAGCCTCGGTCAATCGGGTTTGCAAGTGATGGCGCAACAACGCCTCATCCTCAACCACCAGCAACTTCATGAAGCTCTCCCGGGTGATGTTTCACGTTCTAAAATCAATCTGCCCCCTGTGGGAGCCAACGCTTACCAAACAAACTGTAATCTTCCAGATTGCCCCTATTCTGTAGGAGCTCACCGAGGTGACGAGGCCAGCGATGGCGGAGTGTCAGACAGATCGCTATCGCTGGCCTCGTAACCTCGGTGAGCTCCTACAGGTTCAATGCGGACCGCAAGACGCGGCATGGCAGACCACCGCGCTTGGTTCTTCGCGGGCAAGCCTCGCTTCAACAGGTTCCTGCTTGCACGGACATAACTCACAGCACCTGCTGCACCGGCTTCCAGCTTTGCGAGCTGCCCTCTTCAGCATTCAGCACAGCTGAATGAGGCTGGTGCAGATCATAGTGCCCCGACAGCGTTTTCTGCGCGACCGGCACACCGTTATAAGTCCCGGACAGGCTGTCATACGCCGCCGAATAATATAGCCGGTCGGCGTGAGGCTGATCATCAGCCTGCTGACTCAAGTCCTGGCTCCAGACACTCCCGCCGTAAGCCTTGCTGCTCTCGCCAAACCTGTCGACCCGCTCGCCGCTTTTGTTCAGCGGCGTTCGAGACGCTTCATTGCCACTGTCCGCCGCCTGCGCCGCAGCGCTGCCGCCAAGAAAAGCCAGAGCCAGGAAAAACTTGTTGAACGTCATCATGGTGTAGTCCTCTCGCGCCAAGCGCTGTTCAGGTACGACACCAGACTAGTCTGCACGCCCTGAACCGGCCCTGAACACCTGCTGAACCCGCGCTGAACAACTATCTACCGCATCCAATAAAAAACAACCGTCACAATGCGCTAGTCTTCTTCACCACTCTCAATGTTGTATGGAAGGAGCTGAGCATGCGTATCTGGATCGCATTAATGATGATGGGGCTGGCAGGTCTCGCCCAAGCGGCCATCAAGACCGAGCAGGTCAACTATAAAAGCGCCGACGGCACCCCGCTGGTGGGTTATTACGCGTATGACGACGCCATCAAAGGCCAGCGCCCGGGCATCATTGTGGTCCACGAATGGTGGGGCCTGAACGACTATGCCAAACGCCGCGCCCGTGATCTTGCAGCTTTGGGCTATAGCGCCATGGCCATCGACATGTACGGCGAAGGCAAGAACACCGAACACCCCAAAGACGCCATGGCCTTCATGCAGGCAGCCTTGAAGGACGGGGACGCCGCCAACAAACGCTTTGACGCCGGACTGGAGCAACTGAAGAAACAACCCCAGACCGATCCGAAAAAAATCGCCGCCATTGGTTACTGCTTCGGCGGCAAGATTGTGCTTGATGCAGCCCGTCGCGGCGAACCGCTGGCTGGCGTGGTCAGCTTCCACGGCGCACTGGTCACCAACACCCCGGCCCAACCCGGCGGCGTGAAAGTGCCGATGCTGGTCGAGCATGGCGCCAAGGACAGCATGGTCACCCCGGAAAACGTAACCGCCTTCAAAAATGAAATGGACAAGGCTGGTGCCGACTATAAATTCGTCAGCCTCGCCGACGCCAAACACGGCTTCACCAACCCCGACGCCGACCGCCTCAGCCACGGCGAACACGGCGGCCCGGACATCGGCTACAACAAAGCTGCCGATGAAAGCTCGTGGAAAGATATGCAGGCGTTTTTGAAGAAGGTCTTTGGCGCTTAACGACAAGCCAGTGCCCAATCACTTGAACTGAAATGCAATCCTCCTGTGGGACCGAATTCATTCGGGAAGACTGGTTGTCAGACGCCAAATATGGATTGTCTGTAGAGGCCCCTTCGCGAATGAATTCGCTCCCACGGGAATTGTGTTTGCAAGCCAACATAGAATTTCCCACAGGTTCTATGCATGTGGCGCGACATCAGGCAGTCAGCTTCAGCTCTCCGCTTCCCAGCACCGCATTCCCCCGGCAAAATGCCGTCCATGACTGAAACCCCGCACCTCCCTGCCTGCTGCCCTGTCCTCCATCACCATTGGCCCTTGCCTCATGCCTTGGCGAATGTGGCGTTGGTCAGCGGTTACTTCGACCCAAAGCAACTTGCCGATGGCGACTTCCAGCGTTGCGTCATCACGCCTCCGCCCAGCATTCAGCGCTCTGTCGCCAAACGGCAAACTGAATTCCTCGCGGGGCGTTTGTGCGCCAGAGCAGCATTGCAGCATCTGGACGGTCGCAAGTGGGTGCCGGACATCGGTGAAGACCGCGCGCCGATCTGGCCGACGGATACCTGCGGGTCCATCACCCACAGCACCGGCTGGGCAGCCGCCATCGTCGCCAACACACAGCATTGGCGTGGCCTGGGGCTGGACACTGAAAACCTGCTGAGCGTAGAACGTGCCACACGCCTGGCCGGGGAGATTCTGACGCCATGGGAAATGCAGCAAATGGCAGCAGGGCCTGCTGAACAGGTCGCCCTGCACGTCACGCTGACCTTCTCTATAAAGGAAGCGCTGTTCAAAGCGCTCTATCCCATTGTGCAAAAGCGCTTCTATTTCGAAGACGCCCAACTGCTGCACTGGTCTGCCGACGGCAAAGCCCGCCTGCGCCTGCTGACGGACTTGTCCAGCGAATGGCCCAACGGCAAAGAGCTGGAAGGGCAGTTCAGCGTGCAGGGCGAGCATGTGTTGAGTCTGGTGGCCGTAGCAGCGTGATTCACGCCATCGCAGTTTTTGAGCCCCCGCCTGCATGGCCGACGCAATCTTTGTGGGAGCGGTGCTTGCCCGCGATCAGACTGACGCAATTCTCGGGAAGACCGAGTCGCCTGAATCGCGGGCAAGCACCGCTCCCACAAAAAAAACTCAGTGCGCATCCCCCAACGGGCAATGCCCACATCGCCCTACCCACGCCACCTGATGACTCAAACAACAACTGCGCCTCTGCCGACGCGGCGGTTCACCCACGTAGCGGATGGCATTGAACAGCGGGTTGCGTCGCCCGTCACTCAGGGTCTTACTGCGCAGTAACCCATAACCCGCCTCAAGCGAGATGTCAGTCAAAGCGCCCAGTTGCACAAGGCAGCGCTCAAGGTAATCCCCGGCATTGCCCCACAGAACGGCCGGCGACACATCGCCCTGCCGGCTGAGCGTTTCAATAAAGGGATGCAGATTGTCATCCAGCAATCTGCTGAATTGCGCAGGCTGACGCTCGCCCAAGCCAAGAAACCGCAACCCGACCGGCACACCACGCTCGTCCAGCGCCAAAGCGATCTGATCAAGCTGCAACGGCCAGCGCCAGCCGTGTACCAAACCCGCTACCAGTACCGGCGGGATCACTTGCATGAAGTAGTACTTGGACCACTGCGACACCAGCACAGGCCGATGACTGGCCAGCAACTCAGCGCCATAGATATTCAGCAACAGCGCATCCAGCGCTTCGGCCTGCAAGAGCGCCGGCAACGCCCGCACTGGACGCGGGTCATCGTCCGCCAGCAGGCCTTGGCCGAAGCATTCAAGTGCACCGCTGAATAATGAGTGGGCCATTGGGTTTCCTGAAGATAATGGGGCTCTCATTCTGCACGAACTGCGACTGCGTGCATGACACCACACTCTCCCGCGGCAACCGTTCAACCTGTAGGAGCTGCCGAAGGCTGCGAAACAATGTGTCTGGTGAACCACCTTCGCAGCCTGCGGCAGCTCCTACAGGAAGAGCATCCGCATTCGCGCAAACCATCCGCCAAGCCACAAAACCCCACAATTCTAGCGACCATTGCTACCAAGCACACCACATGCCAAACCGGCCTTGCCAGAGGCATTTTTTGTGATAGGGTTCGCGCCCGCAAAAATCCAATGACAACCGTAAAAAAAGCTTAATAAGCCTCAAAGCCGGCTCGGTCCAGTAGTTATGCGGCCTACACGGGATACGGAGCTTTCATACACCAATTACACACAGCTTTATCCACAGGTAGTGCGTTGCAATTGGTGTCCAAAACGCTTTATCTTGTAGCCCGGCTTCAACAACAACCCTACATGTAGGGTTTTACGGTAAAAACCCAACACAAGTCGAATAGGGATTTCAAGCATTTTTCTTAGGTCTTGAGGGTGGAACCAACGGCTCAATCAGCAGCCAAAGCAGCGCCCCATACACCTGAGCATGCATCCCTCCTTCGACCGCAACGAATCCGAGCATTTGTTGCAATATTTAACAGGCACCATCCAGTAGATTCCCCAGGGCAGCGAGCAACGATTCGCTGCCTTTTTGACTTCAAAGCCAGGGACGGTGAAATCCGCCATCCCCATTCCGTTTTGAGGTCGTTACAGCCGACGCTTGTCGACTGAATGCCTACAAACCGGATCGGTGGGTGCTTAACCAGCGCCCAAACAAACATAGAGAACGTGGAGACACCCATGCAAACAGACACAACTCGCGAGAACTCGCCGAATCCGGCGCCGCAGACAAGCCAGTCCCAACAGGATCTGTCCGCGACCGCTCCCGGCCAGCTGCGCGTGATCAAGCGTAACGGCACCGTCGTCGCCTACACCGACGACAAAATCACCGTCGCTATCACCAAAGCGTTTCTTGCAGTTGAGGGCGGCACCGCCGCTGCGTCTTCGCGCATCCACGACACCGTGGCCCGTCTGACCGAACAAGTTACCGCCACCTTCAAGCGTCGCATGCCTTCGGGCGGCACCATCCACATCGAAGAAATCCAGGACCAGGTTGAACTGGCCCTGATGCGTGCCGGCGAGCAGAAAGTCGCTCGCGACTACGTCATCTACCGTAACGAGCGCTCCAAAGAGCGTGCCGTTCGTGGCACCGACGCACCGGTCGACGCCCACCCTTCGATCCGCATCACCCGCGCTGACGGTAGCGTTGCGCCGCTGGACATGGGTCGTCTGAACACCATCGTTACTGAAGCGTGTGAAGGCCTGGCTGAAGTTGACGCCAACCTGATCCAGAACGAAACCCTGAAAAACCTGTACGACGGCGTGGCGATGAAAGACGTCAACACCGCACTGGTGATGACCGCCCGTACCCTGGTTGAGCGTGAGCCGAACTACTCGTTCGTGACCGCCCGCCTGCTGATGGACACCCTGCGCGCTGAAGGCCTGAATTTCCTGGAAGTGGCTGAAAGCGCTACTCACCACGAAATGGCCGATCTGTACGCCAAGGCGCTGCCTTCGTACATCGCCAAAGGCATTCAGTTCGAATTGCTGAACCCGATCCTGGCCACCTTTGACCTGGAAAAACTGGGCAAGGCGATCAACCACGAGCGCGATCAGCAGTTCACCTACCTGGGCCTGCAAACCCTGTACGACCGTTACTTCATCCACAAGGATGGCGTGCGTTTCGAACTGCCGCAGATCTTCTTCATGCGTGTGGCCATGGGCCTGGCAATCGAAGAGAAAGCCAAGGAAGACCGTGCCATCGAGTTCTACAACCTGTTGTCGTCCTTCGACTACATGGCGTCGACTCCTACGCTGTTCAACGCCGGTACCCTGCGTCCGCAGCTGTCCAGCTGCTACCTGACCACCGTTCCGGACGACCTGTCGGGCATTTACCACGCCATCCACGACAACGCCATGCTGTCCAAATTCGCAGGCGGTCTGGGCAACGACTGGACGCCGGTTCGTGCTTTGGGTTCGTACATCAAAGGCACCAACGGCAAATCCCAGGGCGTTGTACCGTTCCTGAAAGTCGTGAACGACACCGCCGTAGCCGTTAACCAGGGTGGCAAGCGCAAAGGCGCTGTGTGTGCTTACCTGGAAACCTGGCACATGGACATCGAAGAGTTCATCGAGCTGCGCAAGAACACCGGTGATGACCGTCGTCGTACCCACGACATGAACACTGCCAACTGGATCCCTGACCTGTTCATGAAGCGTGTCTTCGATGACGGCAAATGGACCCTGTTTTCGCCTTCCGAAGTACCGGACCTGCACGACCTGACCGGTAAAGCCTTCGAAGAGCGTTACGAGTACTACGAAGCCCTGAGCGAATACCCAGGCAAGATCAAGCTGTTCAAGACCATCCAGGCCAAAGACCTGTGGCGCAAGATGCTCTCGATGCTGTTCGAAACCGGCCACCCATGGCTGACCTTCAAAGACCCGTGCAACCTGCGTAGCCCGCAGCAGCACGTGGGCGTGGTTCACAGCTCGAACCTGTGCACCGAGATCACCCTGAATACCAACAAGGACGAGATCGCGGTCTGCAACCTGGGCTCGATCAACCTGCCGAACCACATCGTGGGCGGCAAGCTGGACACCGACAAGCTCAAGCGCACCATCGACGTCGCCGTTCGCATGCTCGATAACGTTATCGACATCAACTACTACTCGGTGCCTCAAGCGAAGAACTCCAACTTCCGTCACCGTCCGGTGGGTCTGGGCATCATGGGCTTCCAGGACGCGCTGTATCTGCAGCACATCCCTTACGGTTCCGACGCGGCTGTCGAGTTCGCCGACCGTTCGATGGAAGCTGTCAGCTACTACGCGATCCAGGCGTCTTGCGACCTGGCCGACGAGCGCGGTGCCTATGAGACGTTCCAGGGTTCGCTGTGGTCCAAAGGCGTACTGCCGCTGGACTCGCAACAGATCCTGATCGAGCAGCGTGGCCAGAAGTACATCGACGTTGACCTGAACGAAACCCTGGACTGGGCGCCAGTACGTGCCCGTGTACAGAAAGGTATTCGTAACTCCAACATCATGGCCATCGCACCGACCGCGACCATCGCCAACATCACGGGCGTATCGCAGTCGATCGAACCGACCTACCAGAACCTGTACGTGAAATCGAACCTCTCGGGCGAATTCACCGTGATCAACCCGTACCTGGTCCGCGACCTCAAAGCCCGCGACCTGTGGGACTCGGTCATGATCAACGACCTGAAGTACTACGACGGTTCGGTACAGCAGATCGAGCGCATCCCGCAGGAACTCAAAGACCTGTACGCCACCGCGTTCGAAGTCGACACCAAGTGGATTGTTGACGCAGCAAGCCGTCGTCAGAAGTGGATCGACCAGGCTCAGTCCCTGAACCTGTACATCGCTGGCGCATCGGGCAAGAAGCTGGACGTGACCTACCGCATGGCTTGGTACCGTGGTCTGAAAACCACTTACTACCTCCGCGCCCTGGCCGCGACCAGCACCGAGAAGTCCACCGTTAACACCGGCAAGCTCAACGCAGTATCGAGCGGCGGCCACGGCCCGGACGACTCGGCGATCACCGCCCCGCGTCCAACCGAAGCAGCACCAGCCGGTCCAGCACCAGTGCCTAAGGCCTGCGCCATTGACGAGCCGGATTGCGAGGCTTGCCAATAAGGCAATCTTGAAAGCGGCCTCGCTCTCCCTCTGGAATGATATTCCTTGTGGGAGCGAGGCTTGCCCGCGATAAGGTCACCCTGCTGTAACTACCGAAATACAAACCGGGAGCCTCAAACCCTTCCGGCCTCTCGCTGAAACACCACTCCTTCCGCTACACTAAGCGTCTTTCCAATCTGGAGGTCGCCAACATGCCAACACCCTCCCTCGCTGCAAAAAAAGCCTACTGTGCCAAAACGCGCAAATCGAACTATGCCGCCAGTCTGCGTTTGGAAGGTTTTGACAGCACTCCGCTTGATGCAGAACGCTCTCTTCCAACTCGTGAAGAACTGCTAAAAACCTATCGAAAAAAACAGACCTGATGCTCGACAAATAGGGTACCGGCCAGGATCCATACTGCTATCCCGGTACAACGGTTTTGCGTAACAGCCTGAGCCTGACTAATGACGCCATATTGGCTGAGGCAGAGCGCGCTCTTTCTGAGGTAGCGGCGGACTCCATCGAATTCGCCCCACCGCCTTATCGTCTTTCCTACCTTAAAAATCTTCACCTTCGCTTATTTACCGACCTCTACGACTGGGCTGGTGAGCTTCGTACCGTGGACATCTCAAAAGGAGATACCCACTTTTGCACGACGAGTCGCATTGAGCCCGAAGCTGAAAAACTATTCACTTTGCTGGCCGAGGCTGACTGGTTTCAAGGTATGGACAGGGCACAACTTGTTAAAGCGAGTGCCGAAATGTTCGGTGACTTGAACGTCGTCCATCCTTTCAGGGAAGGAAACGGCAGAACGCAGCGGATCCTTTTTGAACACATCATTGTAAACGCAGGGTATGAAATCAGTTGGTGGGCTGTAGACGCTGAAGAATGGACAAAAGCGAATATTGACGCAGTGGTTTGCGATTACGCAGCACTGACTGACGTATTCGAACGATGCATCGGGCAACCTATCTGAACTTGAGATTCCGCCACTGCGCAGCACGTGCAAAATACTCTCCCGCCAATAAATCTGACACCACAGATCCCTCCAAATGAAGCCCAATCCTGTAGGAGCTCACCACAGAGTGCTCTACGAAATAACATCGAAAACGCCCGCATCCATTCAAATGAATGGGTTAGAAAATCTCATAGCATGACACTATCCATCCCGTAGCCACCCTCAATTGGGCGTCCATGCCACCTGAGGATATCTTCCCGCTACGCGCAACAGATGGCGCATTGACACCAACGCGCTTCAGCAGATTGTTTCCCACGAGTTCACCTCATGAAAAACCCGATCTCCCTCGCATCACGCATCGGCCTGGGCTTTGCCGCCATCGTGTCGCTGCTTGTTTTAATTACCGCCGTGGGTATCCAACGGGTGGGGTTCATCGACTCCACCCTCGAAGACGTCAGCGACAACGCCGCCAAAGTGCAGCGCTACGCCATCAACTTCCGCGGCAGCGTTCACAACCGCGCGATCGCTATTCGCGATGCCGTGCTGGTCAATAATGATCGTGATCTTGAAACTCACCTCGCTGAAGTCAGCCGCCTGCAAAAAGACTACGTCGACTCGGCGACCCCGTTGGACCAACTGTACGCAAGCAACACCGTCAGCCCGCAGGAGCAATCGATGCTCCGCGCCATCAAAGACATCGAACAGCGCACCCTCGCCGCCACCGACAAACTGATCAGCGTGCGGCGCAGCGGCGACATCGCGGCCGCCCAGGCATTACTGCTCAATCAGATATCCGCCGACTACAGCGAGTGGCTCAAGCGCATCAACGCCCTGATCGACCACGAAGAAGCGTCAATCAAATCGCAGCTCAATGAAGTGCAAACCACCGCCAGCCAGTTTCGCGGTTTGATGTTGCTGGCGACTGGCGTGGCCCTGCTGCTGAGCGTCTTCCTGTCGGTCATCATCATCCGCTTCGTCAAATCCACCCTTGGCGCAGAACCTACCGAAGTGGCCCAAGCCATTCAGCGTCTGGCCGCGGGCGACCTGCAACAAAGCATCGTCACGCCCTACCCCGACAGCGTCATGGGCGTACTGAAAACCGCCCTCAGCCGCCTGGCCGACACTATTACCCAAGTGCGCATGGCCGCCCAGGAAGTGAATCAGTCGTCCACGCTCCTGTCCGCCACGTCGATCACCAACAACGACCAGATCAACCTGCAAACCCGTGAAGCAGAACAAGTGGCCACCGCCATCACGCAAATGGCAGCCACCGTCAACGAAGTCACCGGTTACGCGTCTCAAGCCGCTGACGCAACGCGTTTGGCCGATGGCGAAGTGGTGAGCGGTAACCAACTGGTCGCCGACACCACCCTGGCGATCGAACACCTGGCCACCTCACTGGCGGAAACCACCCTGACCGTGGAACGGGTATCCAAACAAAGCGAAGAGATTGAGAGCGTGATCGACGTCATCAACTCCATTGCCACGCAAACCAACCTGCTGGCCCTCAACGCGGCCATTGAAGCGGCGCGGGCGGGTGAGCACGGCCGAGGCTTTGCGGTGGTCGCCGATGAAGTGCGCTCGCTGGCCAACCGCACCCAGCGCTCGACCCAAGACATACGGGACATGATCAGCACCCTGCAAAGTGGCACTGAAACCGCCGCGCAAACCATGCGTGACAACTGCGAACTGGTCGGCCGCACCGTCGAACAAACCCGCAACGCACAAGGCGCGCTGTCCAAAATCAGTAAGGAAGTGGGCGCCATCAACCGCATGAACGCCCAAATCGCCAGCGCATCGGTGCAGCAAAACAGCGTGGCCGAAGAAGTCGCCATCAACATCAACCGCATCCACGGCTCAACCGTGCAATCGGCAACCGGCTCAAAACAAGTGGCCACCGCAAGCCAGGAACTGGCAAAACTGGCAGACCGCCTCACCCAGAAAGTGGCGTTCTTCAAGGTCGGCTAACCCAAGTCCACCCCGGCACGCCTCCTGTGGGAGCCGGGCTTGCCCGCGATAAACGATAATGCGGTAGACCCGCCCACCACTGAACCTGTTGGAGCGAGGCTCGCCCGCGAAGAACGATGACGCAGCATCACTGCCACACCACCCGCCCCTGTGGGAGCTGGGCTTGCCCGCGATAAACGATGACGCGGTATCACTCCAAACCGCAGCGCCCCCATCGCGAGCAAGCTCAGCTCCCACAATGCCCGCCCACCACCGAACCTGTGGGAGCGAGGCTTGCCCGCGAAGAACGATGACGCGGTATCGCTCCAAACCGCAGCGCCCCCATCGCGAGCAAGCTCAGCTCCCACAATGCCCGCCCACCACCGAACCTGTGGGAGCGAGGCTTGCCCGCGAAGAACGATAACGCGGTATGACTCCAAACCGCAGTAAGCGCCAAACGGTAGGAGCGAACTTGTTCGCGAGCCGCCCGTACAGCCACAGCAAACCTCAGCCAAACACCACCCAGTCGACCACCACCACACCAACCGTTGGTCACCTGAAAATCCCCACCGCACGCCCCCACCCCGCCGCACCCCCCGGTATCCAAGGCATAGAGAAACATTGACCCCCGTCAAGCCAGAATCCCACACCGCAAATGCGTCGCAACGACACATTGCCGGACACCCTCATGACCTATATGCTGTGTTTCGAAATATGAAAAACACTACATAAGGGATTTCCGCCGCATTTACGGCCGTACCTTCTCCGCTGAGAATGAACCCGCAAATGCAAAAGAAAAAAGCGAAAATCCTTCCTCAAACGCAGTCACGGATGAACAAGTGTCGGGCGAAATCTGTATAATCCCGCGCTCGCTCCAAGGTACTCAAATGACCCTTTGCACACGCAATGCTGTCTTGCCTGAAAGCCACCTTGAGTCCCCGTTTTGTTCGCCTGTAAGGCCCACAGCCGCGGCAGCAAATCCACTGATCGATCCGCTGCATCACAATCAGGTCGATCCTGAGTAATACCCGAAAATTCCGTTGCCAGCGTCATCCACTCGACGCAGGCACTACATCCTTTGAAATTCAGGAGCTTCCACCATGCTGAGCTGGGACGAATTCGATAAAGAAGACGGCGAAGTAGCCACCAAAGCAACCAACGCCGGTCACGCTAACGAAGCCAACATGGACCGCCTCGACAGCGCCGGTGGCGCCGCAGCCACCGAAGCTCGCGCCGTTACCGAGAAAGACTCCCCTGCCCTGATCCGTGCCAAAAAAGCACTGGACGCACTGGACGTCGCCGAAGGCCTGGCTGAACTCGAAGGCGCCAGCGCCCGCGTTGCCGTTGACGAAAAAATGATGATCAACTGCCGCGCCGACCTTAACCAGCTCGTGCCATTCAAGTACGACTGGGCCTGGCAGAAGTACCTGGACGGTTGCGCAAACCACTGGATGCCGCAAGAAGTCAACATGACCGCCGACATCGCCCTGTGGAAAGACCCACAAGGCCTGACCGACGACGAGCGCCGCATCGTCATGCGCAACCTGGGCTTCTTCTCCACCGCCGACTCCCTGGTTGCCAACAATCTGGTACTGGCGGTGTACCGCCTGATCACCAACCCGGAGTGCCGCCAGTACATCCTGCGCCAGGCCTTCGAAGAAGCGATCCACACTCACGCTTACCAGTACTGCATCGAATCGCTGGCCATGGATGAAGGCGAGATCTTCAACATGTACCACGAGATCCCATCGGTCGCGAAAAAAGCCGCCTGGGGCCTGAAATACACCCGTTCGATCTCCGATCCTAAGTTCGAAACCGGCACCGTCGAAACAGACAAAGAACTGCTGCGCAACCTGATCGCCTACTACTGCGTACTGGAAGGCATCTTCTTCTACTGCGGCTTCACGCAGATCCTGTCCATGGGCCGTCGCAACAAAATGACCGGCGTCGCCGAGCAGTTCCAATACATCCTGCGCGACGAATCCATGCACCTGAACTTCGGCATCGACGTGATCAACCAGATCAAAATCGAAAACCCACACCTGTGGGACGCCGAGATGAAGGAAGAAGCCAGCCAGATGATCCTGCAAGGCACCCAGCTGGAAATTGAATACGCACGCGACACCATGCCGCGCGGCGTACTGGGCATGAACGCCGCGATGATGGAGGACTACCTCAAATTCATCGCTAACCGTCGCCTCTCGCAAATCGGCTTGAAAGAAGAATATCCGGGGACTACTAACCCGTTCCCATGGATGTCCGAAATCATGGACTTGAAGAAAGAGAAGAACTTCTTCGAGACTCGGGTTATTGAGTATCAGACTGGTGGGGCGTTGAGCTGGGATTGATTTGATTCCCCTTATTTTTCAGCGAAGATTAGATTTTTTTCAGTATTTCTGAACTGAAGTCTTACATTGGTGCAAAATTGCCACATGAGTCCGATCAGGCTATGTGGCAATATGCAGCTGGCGTAATCTGTGGCTGGGGATGGTCGAAGGCACCGTCGTACTGCTTTGTAAAAATGCAGTCGGTGGTAGCTTAGGCTGGATATGAAGGTTCTCAGGTGGTTGGGCACGCATACGACTTGCCCACTTGATCAGATTACTTTGCCGATGATGGCTTAATTTAGGTCTGGCAGAAGCTGCATTATTTAACTGGTATCAGCTCCAGCGTGAGCCTTACCAAGTCCAACGGCGAACAGTCTAAAGCTTCTGCAAGAGAAAAAACGGTTTCTAATGTTGGCTGGTGATGGCCTCGCTCCATCAAACTAATATAGTTGCGTTGCAGGCCAGCCTGATATGCAAGCGCTTCCTGCGTGATCTTCCGATTCAATCTCGCTTCACGCAATACCTTACCAAATGCAATTGCTGTATCCACTCACTCCCTCCTATCAGAAAGGCACTGTGAGGTAGAGCAATACAGACGTCTTCACAGTATACTGTGAATATTCATGCTTATTAGAGAGAGCTTAAATGGGCGAACTGATGATCTTAGTAGCTGACGAATGTGGCGAGGACTCGCCCAGCGATCTTAGAGACTTGGAAGGTCGCATCGCGCTCGATAGGTTCGAGCATGAAGGGGACCGACCTTTATTCTTGATTTTCCACTGGTGTAAGGAATCGAACAGCAAGCGTCACAGTATGTCTATGGTTGATAGCTTCCTGAAAGTTGAAGACTTCCTAGCTAGACGTTACAAACACGAAACTTTCAAATATGAAGTTGAAAAAATACTTATAATCCTCCCTCCAGGCCCTAGCACAGGCAGAGGTTGGGTGGTGAAACGATTAATTAAAGCCACCATCAAAAACACAAAAAACGAACCGCCTCAAGTCATATATCAAACACCTCGCAAGGACTATCAGTATTTATTGGAGAGCCCTGAAAGCAAGGGCAAAACCGAATGGAATGTATTACTAAAAAACAGATGAGACATTGGAAATTGATCAACCTTGACAGAGCTTGCTTATTCTAATTTAGCAATCAGGCTATCCGTAAACGTTAATTATGTAAGCTTGGCTCAGCCAATACCTACACAGCTCGATTTACTAGCGAATTGCGGTTAAGGCTAACTATAGTACGGCCTATCGATATCTCCGGAGCGCCTAAGTCAGCCAGCAAGCCGCCCAATTGGTTCCAGTAAGCTTCCATTTTCCAATACGCGATTGAGAAACCTTTCCTGATCTGCAGATCTGTTGCGAAGTAGATCTCTGGACTCGGCTTCGAGAACAGCCTTCATATGCCATTTGCGCGTTTTTACCTTTCGCCGACCTTTCATTCACTTGACCCCGCCAGATGATATTTATAGCCATCATTACTGATTCAAAGATAGTCACATTAGCAGAAAACCTCTACAAAGAAATGTATAAAATATTTACAACGGTTACACATAGATCTATTTCGCGTAGGCAGTGACAACTGAATCTCTATTCCAAACCCTTTTAAACATCCCGAACTGGTCGTTGCCTCGATGCTTGTCGGTATATCTCTTAATCCTAACCGTGATCTTTTTCATATTACTCATCGAAGTCTATCTCACAAAAGCAAGGTAGTGTCTTAATATCGAAATGACGCTGTATCTACAAACGCTATTTTAAATTTTATCGCAATTCTAGCTATTGAAACGTTGCGGTGCATTGAGGACAGCAATTGCTCGAAGAGTCCCTAAGTAACCTAACACACCCATCATTGCTGCAGTCAGTTGCTCTGCCAGTTTGTCCTCTGACCACGACTTAAGGTCAATCAACGTCAGCTTAGGGGGAGCGTTACTCACCCCCCAGCGATCAGCAAAAAAGTGAGCAACCTTGCCGGAGTCTTTGCGCTATCGAGTTGATGAGCAAATTCGTTCCGGAGTTTGTTAAGCGCGTCGAGTGCCGGCCAGATCGCGTCGGCACCAGGAGTCGAGTCGAACACTAACTGATTGTTTTAAATATAGTCATTATGAGATAAGTTCAGTTATACCTCTTCGAATATCCTTAGCTGGCTCAGCTCTACATTTTCTATGTGCCGCCGGCGACAACGTATCAATTAGCCCCGTCTGTTCATAGCGAATTTGCGCGTTGACCGACCGGGTTACGCAACGCCAGTAAATCCCCAACTGCGTTGAGTGACGTTTTTAAGAGGTGCTGAATTGAACTGTCGGATACTTCCTCGCCTCTTGGCGTCGTTGACGCTTGGCCCGAACCTGCTCGTATTTCTCAACTTCATCATCGCCAGGTACGCCACGTTGCCGACTGGCATCTGCCTTGATGACGCTGGCGTCGACCGCAAACCCTTCGCCCTTGACCAGACCTGCGTCCATCCAGCGACGCAGCACCTCGTTGAATAGCCAGCGAAACAGAGAGCTGTCACG
The DNA here is from genome assembly GCF_900602065.1 of Pseudomonas viridiflava. Lineage (GTDB taxonomy): Bacteria > Pseudomonadota > Gammaproteobacteria > Pseudomonadales > Pseudomonadaceae > Aquipseudomonas. The sequence goes on from NZ_UWFN01000285.1 coordinate 406,838, forward strand.
AAAACGACCGTGGCGGTTCTTGGAAAACGTAGAGTGATTGGGGACTTCGTCTTCGAGGCTCAAGCGACAGAACCAGCGATACGCCAAGTTCAAATGAGCCTCTTCGCACAACCGACGTTCGGAGCGAATGCCGTAGCAGTAGCCCACCACCAACAGGCGAATCATCAGTACGGGATCAATCGATGGGCGCCCGGTTGGGCTATAAAAATCGGCGAGATAATGGCGCGGATCGCTGAGATCAAGGCATCGATCAATGCTGCGCAGGAGGTGATTGGCTGGGATGTGATCTTCAATGTTGAACGAGTAAAACAGTCTCTCTTGTCCGCTCGACAATTGTCCCATCATGCTGCAAATCCTCCCGCTGGCCGATGACCTGATTTTGCCGCAGGCCAAGCAGGATCTACTTTTTCAACAGAATCGACCAGCAGCTGTCAGTCGCATATTTCGCGGGAGATTCGCCCTTCACCTTTCACTTCCCAAGGCTGACACTCTCCGTCGCTCTCATCCTGAGGGCATCATAGACACGATTGAGAGACGAATAATGAAAGACTACCTCGACAAGAAAAAGCTGCTCATCCGTCAAGGCCATCAGCTTTGGAACCTCCATAACGCCCTGCTCGAAAACCCAGAAGAGGTAGTGATCGGCGAGATGGCCAACGTGTATAAAGAGGTAGGCCGAGTGAAAACCATAGCCGAAGGCATGGTTCTGGCTGGTGCCAATATCACCGCCTACCGCAGCACCGAAGAAGGAGAGCGGGTGATGCAGCGCACCCGTAACAATCTCAAAACCCGCCCAAAGGGCGACCCACTGTTGGCTTGAGGAGAGAGAAATGGACCGCACGTTCAGCACCATCGAGCGTGCGCTCGACGACGAGTTCAAACGCGTGGAGCGAGAGTATCCCAACCGAGAGATTAAGACGGCCGTTGAGGACGGTATCGTCCGAAAGGTCATCCGCGAAATTCTTTCCTTGCCACCCCATGCAAAAGTTCCGGGTACAACTCTCGAACATAGCTTGCTGGAGAGTGTTATCTGCCTGGTGAGCTTTCACAACAGAAAATGGCTGAGTGAAATTCAGGTTGCGATCCCTTACAGTCGGCTCATTTCGACCGTACGCCCGAAAGACGCGCGCTTAAAAGCCAAGGTACCAATACGCACGGTGCCCAATGAGGGCGTAGCCCCTTTCATGTTGTCGGACATGCAACTCCGCAACTACTTTCTTAAATGGCTTTTGATGTGTGTGCCTAAATCCGAATTGAGGGTGTTTCCCCACCTGCTTTCACTGTTTAACCAAAATGAAGACGCGGCAGAAACGACTGATCGGTTAGAGGTCGTAATGGAGTCAGGAGCTTGGGAGGTTCTGGGGAAATGTCAAAAGTTTGTGTATTCCTCCGAAAAGAAGGCGCGCCCAGCGAAGAAAAAAAGAAAAAAAGTTCAGAACTACAGCAGCGAAGATATAAAAACCATTCATGCAAAAATCATTGAATCTACGACACGGAGCGTAGCTGAAAGCACTTGGCGCACTGATCTCCGAAACACGCCACCTAGCCATGATGGGTTGTTCGCCAAACTGCTGATTAATACTGCTCTCAATCGATTCATTCTGGAGAACTGGGCGTACGAGGAGCGGAGCCTGTCGGTGGCTGAAATTCACTCGGGCTTTTTATCAGAGCTGGAGAAATCTGCTCCTGAAGGGCTAACCCAGATGCTCAGCGGGTACCGTACCGAGGGAGTAACACGCCACCGTGATCTCGCATCGAGGATACTCTCGTACTCTCTTTCGAATCACAAAAGTGGCCTAACACCTACTGTGGTCGAAGCGCTTGATGCGCAAAGCGAAGCAGTGCTCGCAAGCGCGGCGTTGCGGGAGTACGAGGCGGAAGGTGAAGTGAACCGTAGTTTTAGTCTCGATATTGAGATATCACGCGCCATGATCTGGTTGGCTCTAGCGTGGATTTATCTCAACGATAAGACACTACCCAATGAAAACCCTACCCTCCATGCGACAGGCTTTCGCCCCGTGTCACGTCGAGCTAGAGCTACGCAAATCGGTCAAAACATGGTTTCGCTAAGACGCCTCCTTTCATCACTACTGCTGAACCATCATCATAAACATCCGTCTGCAGAGCGAAGTGCACTGCACGCGAGGTGGGTCATTGATGTGAGAAACATAGTAATTAGAACGCTCTTAGAAAATTTCAAACAAGCAACCCTATCTCAGTGGGACAGCGCCCTGGCGAGCGGGTTGACGGATATCCAACTGAGTGATCTGCTGGTCCGCTGCGGCCTGCCTTTGAGACCCAAGTAGTATAAAAAACCACTTCATGCCGAAGCGATCACTCATACACGCGTTCGCCTTCCGGCTTGGCGATTGCACCTCAAAACGTATTCACTTGGTCGCCAGACTATTATATTGGCAAGAGTCCTCTCACCAGCATCCTCTATGTCGCTTGTAAGAAGTGCCCGAGCCATAGCATGGGACTGACAGTACGGGTGATGTGCCACTGGCGTATTATTGTCCTCAGCAAATTAATGCGACGGTAGACAGGCTTCCCCGATCCAACTGCGTCCTACCCCTCCTCTGTAGGAGGTTTCAACCGGAGGCCCAGGTCACGTGGCGATCCCAAGGTGCCGAGAATAAACTAAGCCTAATGCTCTACGCGCGCAGGGTTCGCTATGGACCTGTTAGGCGGGAGTGATGATTATCTTTCAGATGCTTACATTGAACCTGAGCCCCCTATAACGGAGCTTACAGGGCAATTATAGTAAGCGAGTTAATTTAGGATATTTGGGGAAGGTCAATCGTCTAAGCTTACTCAGGGCGTTTAGTTCAACCTAGGAAGACGCTTGCCAGCTTGAATGCCTTGAAATACTGTAACAATTGGACATAAATACAACTGAAGCGCCTTTGGCACCCATGACTGATTTGGTAAAAAGTGAAAGGGATCGCCCCCCTCTTGTACCGCGGTTTTTTTATAGCTGAAAATAGGCGGGAAAATAGAGCCTTGAAATAGACACACAAGTAAATGTCTGCGAAGAGTGATCAAGGTGGACAATGCCCACCTTGACTTTACTAACGTTGAAACCGAATCATGTCCATGCGGTGGAAATAGTTATATCAAGTTGCTGCCTCTGCTCCTGCGTGAGATTTATTTCACCGCCCGAAGGCGATCCGAATGATGCCATAATATTCACGAGACCTTGCACCTGATTAGCTACGAGCTCATGGCCGTCCGAAGTGACAATTTTATCGAGCTGATTGTCTACTGATGAGAACCAAGAATCAACAGTTACAGAATCATCGGAGCCTAAGTGAGAAATAATAAGAGAGTCTCCAACTTGACTTAACCAGAGATCCGATGCAAATATCTCCGAGCCAAAATGCAACTCATCAGACTCACCCTCTAAAACAGCATGATTGAATACTATGTCTTGACCAGACCCTGACTCGAAAATGTAGGTATCCGATCCCCGTCCGCCAACTAGGATATCATCCCCTTGACGACCATTGATTATGTCATTCCCCGAACCACCGGTTAACCGATCTGAAACACTTGTGCCAAGTAGGTTCTGGTCATTTTTTATACTGCCTGTACTAGTAAAGCCAACGCCATCGCTCCATACGGCTGAGTTTATGAAACCACCATTTTCAGTAACCAGTTCAGACAAACTAGTCAACTGATCAGCATCGGTGCCGCGAACAAACAAATGTTCAAGTTCAGCCGCTGAATAGAGCTTAACTCGAGTTTCGCTCTCATGTGTCGAGTCCTTATAGTCAAAGCTGACAAATATGGCTCCCCCCTCATTGTAGACCGCTGCACCGCCACCATAGGCAGTCGAATATTCATCTACAATCCAGCTGTTCTCGAGAACGTTTTCCCCCATCGTATCTTGGATTGTTGCATATCCGTAAGAGCTATATGATCCGTCACGCTCTAACGAATTACTTATATCATAAACATCGTTCCCTTCGCCACCGGAGAGGAAATCAAAGCCATAATTCGAATAAAACTTATCCGCACCCTCTCCACCATACAATCTATCACTCCCCACAAAAGACTGTAACGTATCGTCTCCACTCCCTCCATGAAGTTCAACGCCGCTATCTCCCTTTGCTACTAAAATATCATTGCCTGCACCCCCTACCAGCGTATCGCTTCCGAAATAGCTGTATAATATATCGTCTCCATCGCCACCGTCGTAGTAGTCATCATCAGTTTCCCCTGAATAATTATTAGAAAAATCAAGGATCGTATCTTTCCCTACGCCGCCATATACTTTGTCATTACCATATCCACCGAACAGAGTATCATCCCCCTCTTCGCCATATATTTCATCTTCGCCACTTTGATATTCAATATTGTCAAATTCTGCAAGATCGCCATAAACGAAATCGTTACCGCTTCCAGCATAAATTACATCATCCTCCCCTCCCGCTCGGACAAAATCATCGCCCTCCCCCGCATCAATAAAATCTTTACCTGCGTGAAATGCAATTTTCTGTACCCACTCATACACATAACCAAACCCGTCGGGAGACATTGAAATTCTCGACTCCCCGCTATCTGTGTCTGATTCGATGTGGTCATCTCCGCTACCACCGAAGATTCTATCGTCGCCGGCCCCAGAGTACGCAACATCATTGCCCTTCCCTAGGTGCACAGTATCATTTCCACCGTCAGTAACTACAAAGTCATCCCCATCTTGAGCGTGTATGATGTTATTTCCACCACCACCATAGATTATGTCTCGGAGATCGGTACCTTCAATTTCATCTGAAAAACCGCTCCCGTATATAGTTGAAAAATCGTCACCCTTGCTAGCAGGAGAGAAAACGTAACCTACACCATCAACATAATAACCCGTTCGCACAGTTCCATTTTGCTGGGTCTTAATTAGCTCGGTCAAACTTATCTTTAACCCCCCATCCTCGATAAATATCGAGTCTAGATTACTCCCGCTTGCCAGAGCCACTCTTCTGCTTCCCCCGAGAGCAACTACGAATATCCCGCCATCAAGAATTACCTCAACTTGATCGACTGTGACACCTGCTAGAATATTTTCCCCTAAGTCATCAGAAATTACCGCCCTACCATCCAAACTTGCATTTATATAATAAGTATCATTTCCAAGGCCCCCTACAAGCCAATCCGAACCGTCACTAACAATAATGTCGTTACCCGACCCACCATAAACCTGATTTTTACCAGTGCCGCCATTAAGGATATCATCGCCGCCGCCGCCTTCGAGAATATCATCGCCACCTCCGCCGTATAATGTGTCAGTCTCTCCAGAACCTGTATCGTATAAATAATCCCCGTAGATATGATCGCTACCTTCATCGCCATAGATAGTATCTTGACCGCTACCACCTATAATCCTGTCATTGCCATACCCGCCGTGAATAAAGTCATTACCCCGGCCAACATCCATCCCAGTTATGCTGTCACCTAGGATGTAATCATCCCCACCGCCGCCGTAAATGGTGTCACTGCCACCATCCCCTGCAATTGTCTCGGAATCATCGCCGCCATAAATGAAATCATCTCCGGCAACAAGTGGATTAACTGGCCCCATATCCCCAAATATTGTGTTTGATCCACTTCCACCATAGATGGTATCGTTTCCTCCCCCACCCAGGATTTGATCAGCGCCCTCGCCGCCATAGATAGTGTCATCACCTTGAATGCCCAATCCGTTAGACGAGTCTCCATATATAGAGTCGTTACCCATCCCACCAAAAATAGTATCGTCCCCGCCAGCACCAGTTAAGATATCGGCCCCATTCCCCCCATCGATATAGTCGTTCCCGGCTCCTGATATGGTGTTATCACCCCTAATATTATCGTTTCCAGCCCCTCCAAAAATTCTATCTATCCCATCTCCTCCATTGATATAGTCGTCGCCATCGCCCCCGTCTATGAAATTAGACCCTGTGTATTCTCCACTGACGCTTGATCCACCCACAATATGATCGTCACCGGACCCGCCGAGTACTCGATTGTTCCCGCTGCCGCCAAATATCACATCGTTCCCGTCACCACCATCTAAGTAGTCGTCTCCCCCACCACCAAACACCCAGTCATTCCCCAGACCCGCGAGAATAGTATCAGCACCTTCTTGCAAGGCGCTTTCTACTTTAGGGCCTGTTAAATCGACTGGATAATGAAATTCGACGGCGGCTACTTCGGTTATGGATCGAGAGATATTCCAACCATTTCCATTATCAGTGACGAACTGTACTGCAGTACCTGGTTCGGATCCGTCACCCACAATTAAGTCGTCACCACCCCCACCCTCGATGTAGTCAGCATCCCCGCCACCAATAATTACATCGGTGCGATTCGAACCAAATAGCTGATCATCGCCGGCACCACCATCCAACCAATCACCGAAGTCCGAACTGCCGCCAACAGCTAAGTTTTCAGATGCGTCCTCCCCATATATTTTATTCTTACCATCCCCACCGAACAGGAGATCATTTCCCGAGCCCCCGGTCAGTAAATCATTTCCTTTACCCGAGTGTACTTCATCGTTGCCAGCTCCAGCGTTATACTCATCGTCCCCTCCTCGGCCACCAGTAATATAGTCATCGCCGCCCCAAGTATTGATAGTGTCATTGCCGTCGGTATCATATATGACGTCTTCAGCATCGGGCTTAAACTTAGTAGGGTCAACGATTAGATTCCCCCACTTATCATAGTCCTCTTGCACTCCTTCTTGATCAGGATCCATGTCCAACGCATCTAGATCACCATCAATAATTGGGTTTTGGCCAGGCTCGTTCTGATTCTCTGGGGGTGTGTACCCTCCCAAAACCAGCCCTAACTGGCCGCTTACATATTCATCAACCACAATGGAGCTTGCAAGGCCGTAACTTATCACCAGCTTCTCCGTGGAAGAAGATGACTCTTGTACAAGGGTAAACCTAACTTTACCGTCTTCACTAACCCAAGTGTTTGAATTTTCGGCGATTCTTTTGGCAGACGCATATCGTTGTCCATCGATATAAATTTGGCCGAGTCCGTCTTCGTCAAGAATGGTATCCATTCCAGCATCTAAACTACTAAATTTATACTTATCTGTTCCGGCACCACCGAATAGCTGATCACTGCCTCCGCCTCCAGCGAGGGTATCATCGCCATCATTTCCGTATAGTATGTCGTCACGCGCGCCCCCCGTTAGAGAGTCAGCTCCGTTCCCTGCTACGATTGCAACACCGTGCTTTTCCGCTTGTTCAGCCAGCAGTAAGCGATGTGGAAACTCCGTGTACCACGGCGCATCATCAAATTTGGTTGCAGTTAATTCATCGCCTCCGTTAGAACCATATATCACCGCCTTGCCTTGGTAGACAGTGTTAATTGAATCCAAATCCCATAACTGCTGCGTAAGAGATAAAAAATCAAGCGGTGCGGCCGCGAGTCTTAAAGCACCTTGGGCTTGATAGCTTAAATATGCAGAAGCATCTGCTTCATAGTCGTCCGCAGTGTAGACCCTAGTAGACTTAGTTTCCTCAGTAAAGTTTATTATAACTTTCCTACCGATTTCGGAAGGGTCAATTTGCGGTCTTATTATATCATTTGCGAGTTGTGTAACAGTCCCACCACCTGTAAAATCAAAATTCTCAGGCTCCCTAGGGACTATAGAGTAATTCATGATCTGCGGCGTGCCATCTTCGCCTAATACAAATCTAACATCTTGAGAAAGTTGAAAACTTCCCGAGTTCCAAACATATGTTCTTTGTACATAGTCATCAGCCCCGTCCGAGAGAGAAAGTTGATATGTGGATATTCCGTAAGAATCAACACCAAGATGAGCAGCTACCATCTGTTTTGTATACTGAACGCCGGGCTCCATCCATGATAGATCAGTACTGTCTTCAAAAAACCTTTCCACCAGCGTTGAGTTTGAACCTAATGCGAACCTGCCAGGCCCACTCGCCATATAGCTATCGACGTCAACTTCTACAGTTATATTCGCGGCATCTCTTATCAACGTCTCAGAGACTAGATCCTCGGGCTTACCGGGCAGCCCATAAAGATAAAGATTTGTCATAACATCGATTGTTAATTCATTCCAACTGTAATTCATATAAACCCCCAATATTTACAGAGCTAATTAGTCAAATTCTTTCCCACTAGAACAATGTCCGACTCCAAAAATCTCCCACAGATCGAATATTTTATTTTGAACTTGTTGTCGCTAAACCTTATAGGACCATCATCAAATTTTTTAACATACACAATCACTTCTTGCGCTTTGAAAATTCTACGAACTAGCCCATAAGTATTAGCCCTATCAATAGCGCAGCAATTAGCGTCAAAAGGCGCCCATCCTTTGTATACTGTATCTCGGTATGATATCAATTTACGCGACCCATCTGGCCCCACAAGAACACCCGATCTGGCCATATTCTCTTCCAACAAATCCTTTGCTGCGCTAATAAATTGTACATCTGAAAAGCTGACACTCTTTGATGAGCAATATCCGGGGCGATCAACAAATAAATTAGGCGAGATCAAATCCAGTATTTTAAACGCCACCAAACCCACGACGACCAATAGAACGAAACTTCTTATTTTAAAACTTGGCATATTTTTACCCCCTGCAGAACCACTTATATCGTTAAGCCCACATTTCCCTTACCCCTTTAAACTGCACCGCAGTCACACAACGATCACATTATGATGTGATTCGCTAGTCCTTTGATTGGCAAGGCAATTGATGGGGTTCCACTGATAGACTTCTATAGCCATTTGCATCTGCGGCTATCGCTCACGAATGCTTTCCGACATATGCTGCTGTAATGGGCTAAGGAAATATTCAATAACTCGCCTTTTATCCGTTGCAACCTCCGCAGTCACCGCCATGCCCGGTACAAGATTAACATTGACGCCATTTATACTCAGATGACTATCGTCAAGTCGGATTTTGCTGCTATATATTAGTCCTTTTTTTTCATCGTCAATGGCATCGCTTGAAATGCTGACGATCTCACCACCAACTGTGCCATACTTAGTAAAGTTAAATGTCTCGACTTTGATTGTCACCTTTTGGCCAGCATGTACGAAACCTATATCTTTATTCTCTAGCATTGCTTCGACCTCAAGTAGCTCTCCATCTGGAACTAGGACCATCAGCGCTTGGGCGGGGCTAACTACGCCCCCAATCGTGTGAACCTCCAATTGCTGTACGGTGCCATTAACCGGTGCCTCAAGCGTAGTCAGATCTTCTTGGTATCGCGCTTTGGCCATCTCCTGTGTCAATGCTGAAATTTTTTGTTCGGACTGCTGCAACATATCGAGCATCACTCTTCTAGCTTGGGCTACAACGTATTCTCTACGTTGTTCCGCTTCTCGGCGTGAGGCGCCCAACTCAACTACGCGGGCACGCTGCATACCCAGTTGGCGCTCTAACTCCAATCGCGCTTGCTCCTTTTCTAAGTATGCGTGACGAGCAATATATTGTTTATCAAGTAAGTGCTTGTAATCTAGAGCTAAATTAACAGCAATTGGCAATGTCTTCTGAAGGTTTGCCACCTGCTCACGCGCCGAATGAATTTCAGCATCTCGCTGGCTGATTTCAGCATCAACCACGCTCAAATTACTTCGATACTCAAGATACTGTCCCTGCAACCAGCGCTCAGCCGCCAGTACATGTAGATGGTCTGCATCATTGATGGTACCGGTTAGTGCTTTGGGCGTTTTATTGGTACTAATCACATTCAACATCTCACTGGCACGAGCACTATCCACTCGAGCCGCGAGTAATTCATTCCTGATGCGCCCTAAGTCTGCGTCAGCTGAGGTTGAGTCCAGCTCTACAAGCAATTGCCCCGCTTTCACCGATTGGCCGTCACGAACATGGATCGCCTTTACCACAGCCGTTTCACTCGACTGGATTATCTTGGTTTTCCCGCTCGGAATAATTTTCCCCTTGGCCGTTGCCACAACATCCACCTTGCCCGCTATTGCCCAAAGTAGTGCCAAAAATGCAAAAGTTATTATTAGCCATATAAATATTCTAGGTGCGGGGTGAATTGGCCGCTCTTGCAATTCCATTGAAGCTGGCAAAAATTGTACTTCATGAGGAAGGCGAATGGGTGCATCCATCTCGCGCCGACGCCGCCACGCTTGCCGCCAGACGCTGCGGTAGCGCTGCACCAGACTTCCTTCATCTTTATTAAACATTAAACTCGCCTTGCTGTAAGCGATGGAGTCGGGAATAGTGACCAGCTTGATGAGTTAACAGCTCCGTGTGCGTTCCTTGCTCGACAATCTGTCCCCGATCCACAACTACAATGCGACTTGCATCACGCACCGCTGAAAGCCTATGGGCGATGATAATCACAGTGCGCCCCTTACAAATGGCTTGCATATTGTGTTGTATAATGCGTTCAGATTCGTAGTCCAAGGCACTGGTAGCCTCGTCAAAAATCAGGATACGCGGATTCCCCATTAAGGCTCGCGCAATAGCTATACGCTGGCGCTGGCCACCAGATAACGACGCTCCATGCTCGCCAACTACTGTGTCGTAGCCTTCTGGTAACTCCAGAATGAAATCGTGTGCCCCGGCTAAACTCGCCATGCGCATCACAGTTTCTAGTGGTGCCCCCGCATCGCTCAGGGAGATATTTTCACGGATGGTGCGATTGAATAACATGTTGTCTTGCAATACGACACCGATCTGGCGGCGTAATGACGATACGTCAGCCAATGCTAGATCCATACCATCCACTAGAATACGACCTCGTTCTGGGACGTGGAGCCGCTGGAGCAGACGAGTAAGAGTGCTTTTGCCAGAACCAGAGCGCCCTACCACGCCAATCACTTGCCCTGGCGTGATGGATAAATTAATACCTCGCAAGATCTCAGATCCATCGGGACGATAGCGAAAATGTACTTGCTCAAATTCGATACGCCCTTTAAGTGGAGGCATGGAACTACGAGGAGCTTGGGATATTTCAGTTTTAGTGTTTAGGATATCCGCCAACCGCTGTACTGAGACTCCCGTTTGCTGGAAATTTGTCCACAATTGAGCTAGGCGCATAATAGGTTGAGCAACTCGCCCCGCTAACATATTGAAAGCAATTAGTTGACCTACTGAAAGCTGCCCTTCAATAACCAACCGAGCACCGACCCATAGAGTTGCGACGGTAACCAGCTTACCAATAAGCGATACACTTTCATTAGCCAGCATAGATAAATTTTGAGTCTTAAAATTCGCGGAAATATAACCTGACAGTTGGTTATCCCATTTACGTATAATCTGCGGCTCCACAGCCATAGATTTCAGTGTGTCGATTCCATTTACGGTTTCCACTAGGAATGCTTGGTTCTCGGCGCCGCGTGCAAAACTTTCGTTTAGTCGCTCACGGAGAACTGGAGTAATTAGAACTGATACCAATATGTACAGTGGTAGCGACGATACGACGATAAGAGTCAGCCATCCGCTGTAGTAGAACATTACCGCAATGAATACTGTTGAGAACAGTATATCCATTATTAAGGTTATAGCATTGCCAGTAAGGAAATTTCGAATGTTTTCAAGCTCACGAACTCTTGCCACTGAGTCACCCACACGACGAGCATGAAAGTATGGCAGAGGCAAGGTTATTAGATGTCGAAATAACTTAGATCCCAGCTCTACGTCAATGCGACTGGCCGTATGGGCAAACACATACGTACGCAGCCCTGAAAGGGCAGACTCGAATATCATCACTCCAGCGAGGCCGATTGCGATAACGTCTAGAGTGGTAAGGCCGTGATGAACAAGCACCTTATCCATTACAACCTGGAAGAATAAAGGTGTAATTAGCGAGAAGATTTGTAGGACGAGGGAGACTATCATCACCTCCCCTAGCAATCTCCTATACTTTATAATGGCTGGAATAAACCAAGTGAAATCGAATCGCGAGGACTCTCCTCCCACCTTCGTCTCTGAACGGAAGAGCAATAGCTGGCCGTTCCAACGATCTTCTAGTGCTTGCAGGGTAATGACTTCAGGACGTTGTACGAGGGGGTCATGGATCAGCGCTTTTCCTTGGTCTAGTCGCGCGATTATAAAAAATTTGCCATTCTTGTCAGCTACAACTGCTGGAAGCGGGGTACGACTAAGCCTTGCAACCGTGACCGTGGCCGCTTTAGCTTTCAACCCGAGCTTTCGGGCCGCTATTAACAAGTTCTCCTGCGACATGAGTTCGTTAGGAATGCCAAACTCGTGAGCAAGCTGCTCCGGCGATGCTGCGATCTGATGAAAACGGGCCACTATGACCAGCGAAGCTAGGCCGGTGTCAATGCACTGAGATTTTTTAGGCAGGTGCGCGCCCATTGTCGATTCATTCATAGCGAGCATCTTGTTGAGGGACAAGGCGCGAAATGCGCCAAATAGTGGCTATTGGACACTACTATTTAACACATTTTTTCTTAAAGAACACTCAGCTGAAACGCTTTTCTGCTTCCGATGTGGAGAATTTAGAAACCTGAAGGTAAAAAGTCTCGTGTGGGGTCGTAGTCCTGCGTCAGATAGGTAGCGAGGATCTTCAGGTCTCCTGGATTTAGCGTTCCAGCTGCTTGCTTAAGTGTCAGATTATCCAGGATGTAGTCATAGCGCGCGTCGTTATAGTCGCGCACTGCTGCGTATAATTGTCGCTGGGCGTTTAGCACATCGGCGATATTACGCGACCCAACATCCACACCGACCTGGTTAGCCTCCACAGACTTCTGGCCGGAAATTATACTTTGTCGGCGAGCATTAATTTGTTCCATGTCGGCGTTAATGCCACGAAAGGCATTGCGTGTGGTCAAAACCACTTCACGGCGACGATCTTCTTGCTCATCTTGACTTTGGGAAAGACGCTCAGAGGCCTCTTTTATCTGAGAGCTAGTCATCCCCCCTGAGTACAGGGGAATACTGAGTTCAACACCGATGCTGCTTTGCGCTACACTTGATCGAAACCCGTTACGACCGAAGTCAGTTGGATTGCTGTAACCAAAGCTATCATTATCCCCCTTGCGATAAGAAGCCACAACGTCAAGGGTAGGTGCATGTCCAGCTTTACGCTGATGCAAAGTTTGCTCCGCGGAGTTCACCGCTTCCTCTGCGGCTTGAAGCGCTAAGTTCTGTTTGATGGCGGTATCAACCCACATGTTAGCGTCGTTAGGTATAGGAGCTTCTATTGGTAGCTGGTGCCCTATACCCGCAATGGACGTGTAATTACGCTGAGTCAAACGCGTCAATGCCTCATATGCATCGTCCAATTTTCGTTGCGTCTGTTGTCGATTGGCGCGAGCATTGTCGTAAGCGGCTTGAGCATCATAAACATCGGTAATGCTCGACGCGCCGTCCTCCAGCCGCCCCTGAGCTTGATCCCTCTGACGCAGCAATGCAGCTTCCTCAGCTTGAGCAGCGGAGTAAGCATCCAATTGACGAAGGGTTTCAAAATAGGCCTGGGCTGCTGTCAATACTAATGCTTGCTCTTTTGCAGATAGTTCTAGTGAGGCCTGGTTCACACTAGCCTGCGCTGCTCGAAATTGAAACCAACGATCAACCCGAAACAACGGCTGGCTTAAATTCGCACGAAAGGTTGTGCCGCTTCTGTCGCGACTTAAGGAGGGTTCATCACGTTCTAAAGTTGTCAGTTCAGTTGTCGCTCCAGCAGTCAGGTTTGGCAACAAACCTGACTGCGCTTGCGGTATTGCTTCGCGCTGAGCTTGATACGCATGACGTGCCGCCGATAATTTTGAATCATTTTCCACTGCCGCGCGGTAGACAGCTAGAAGATCTGCATTTTCCTGTAACCCCCCATCGCGAGCAAAGGTTAATCCACTGCATATAGACACGCTACCGATAATCAGAAAGCCAAAGACAATAGTTGAAGGCATCAACGTTCCATATAATTGCAAGTTATTAGCATCCAACACAATTAGTTTTTTAGGTATTCGGCGGCGACTGGTAAAGCTTTAGTGACGCTATTTCCGATGCGATCCCGGTAAGCAATGTTTTAGAGCTCTTTTTGATTCTAGGGTAGCTGGACCATTTCGAGATTGACAGAGTGGGGATTCGCCAGTCCGACGTTCGCTACAGATAATAATCGCCCAGACGGAGCGAGGCGACTCTACCCGAGCGGGACGTAAGATATCGATACCGGCTAAAGGAAGTAGGGATCTACGTCACGCTCTTCGCGGTGGGCCATTCGGTAACGTTGCTGTTTGGCGTGCTGACGGACATCAGCGTCAGCTCCTATGTCATCGACGCCATCATCGGTTTTTCCGTGGTGTAAAAGGCGCTCGATAACCTGGGGGCGCTCCAGCGCTGGTTCGGTTATCAGCCCAATACCAAGCTGGCCACCTTGATCTTCGGATTATTGCACGGCTTTGGCTTGGAAGCGAAGATTCAGGAATTCGAAATCTCGGCAGACGGGCTGATTCCCAACCTGCTGGCATAACGTGGGAGTTGAAATAGGTCAGTTATGGCCCTGTTCCATCCGCCCCGACTTGGCGATCGCCTGTCCGCAGGTGTTGTCTTTAGTACAAAGGCGGCCAAAGTTGGTCGGATGAGTCTTGTCGCCAGCGACTTTGACCACGACTTTGACCACGACTTTGTCCTGGACCTGCACGATGATGCCGCAACCAACACCACAATAGGGACAAACACTGCGTCCAGTTTTGCTGCTCATTTTTGCCCTCGAATCTCTCGTCAGCACCTGAAAGTTCCGTAAACGAAAAAGCGCCATGTCGCCCTCCCGTCGAAACGGGGGGCCACACGGCGCTTTTGTCGTAAATGTGCAATCAGCGTTGACTGCTTTGTTTCACTACAGCAAGTCGTGGGCCAAGTGTTTTTACATGCCGTTTTAAGTCTGTACAACACAGTTGACATAGCTATCTGGTGGATCAGATATTTATCGAGAGAATCAGGAGACGGTGCAGGAAACCGCTACATACCATCTATATAGAGTTATGCGCCATGCATCGCACCAAAGCAGAGCAACAGAGAATGGCCTGCTAGTTAGCTATAGCATTTCCAACACTCACCATCCTGAGGGGACAGCCTGTCAATTGCACAGTGAATGCATCAAGCTCGCTCGAATGGGGACGTGACGATGACCTGTCACGCAAGAACTTCTCATCTGCTCACGGCGTACCACACGCCCAATGCTGGTTTTAAGAATGATCGAAGCGGTACTACAACATGGAGGTCTAACTCTTGAGCATTCGTTTTTCTGCCGAAGGCCCTGCATTTCCTGAAACACTGGTAGACGCTTTACTTGCCGGGGAGGTTGTCTTTTTGTGCGGGGCAGGTGTAAGCGCGCCACAACTGCCAGGCTTTGGCGATTTAGTCCAACAATGCTTTGACCGACTTAATCTGGAGCAGAGTGTGTCTGAGCTTGCATCTTCGAAAGCTGGCCGCTTCGAAGAGGTACTAGGTTCTCTGAGCCGTCGAATCGTCAATCCAAGGGATATGACGCGCGCATTGGTTAATATCCTGCAGGCACCTACGCCCCCCGATTTCACTAATCACAACACGATCTTGCGATTATCACGAGACCTCGATAATCATCCGTTGATAGTCACTACCAACTTCGACACGATGCTTGAAAAAGCACTTCATAGCGCTGATGGCGTCGTAAACATTCAGGAGCTTAGCTTTGCTGGGCAGGATCTCCCTGCTCCAGGTAGCGCTGACTTTCGTGGAATCATCCACCTCCATGGACGTATTGCCGACGATACGGTCGGGCTGCACCAGACGCCCCTCGTAGTAACAAGTGCTGACTATGGCGACGCCTACATGCGATCAGGATGGGCTTCGCGCTTTCTGTTTGACCTTTGTCGCTGCAAAACGGTTGTCCTAGTGGGGTATAGCGCAGGCGACGCGCCAGTACGCTATTTTCTCAACGTCTTGGAGGCAGACCGCGAACGTTTTCCGGACTTGCGCCCCGTTTATGCTTTAGACGCGATTGAAGCCCGAGACGGTTCGGATGCGCGCTGGGAAGCGCTAGCTGTAGAACCGATAGGCTACGAAAAGACTGTGGACTCTGTGACAGGTCGCCGCGGTCATCGAGCGCTATGGGACGACCTGGCCCAATTGGCAGAGCTGGTAGAGCGCCCCCGTTCGACCAGGCAGACGTGGGCAACGGCAATTCTTTCCCAACCTTACGCATCCATGTCCCCAGCAGAGCTCGACAAGGTTTGCTGGCTTTTCATTGGTAAAAATGATCTGTCATCTATTGCGATCACCTCAATTAAAGACTCTGCATGGATCGACTTTTTCCTTGCACGGAAGCTTTGGAGCGAAGATCAAGCACCGTGGATACTGGCCGCGTGGCTTGCTCTGGACCTCGAGTCTCGAGATAGATACTCGCTAGCTCTCAAATGGATGAAGAAGATCGGCAAGGCGCTCGCAATCGCATTAGCCAATCGTGTAGATCACGTAAACGAATTGTCTGATCTCTGGACGCGCGCGTGGCTCCTCCTGGTATCTAATCCGTCGTGTACTGATCGTATGGAGTCAGAACTCCAAATCTACAGCCTGCAAAAGAGGCTCGGTGGCGCGGTCGTTCTTCATTCAGACCTTCTCGCAGCAGTTGATTTAATTACCCCTGTGCTAACCCTAGATGGAGCACGAACATTCCGGCCAGGCCAGGAAAAAGCCGAGGAGCCTGAACTAATCACGGATCTGATTCGACCCAGCTTTGACCTGCGAGATTCTGGCGGCGCTGCTGAGTTGGTAGATGCTTTGTTGACGCATTCACAGCCGGCGCTGTTAATGAAGTTAGCGACCGCAAAGCTACGGGATCTGGTCGCCTCATCCGTCGATTGCGGAGCGCTTGAAACCGAATATGACATCAATGATTCCGCTGTTCCTTCGGTGGAACCTCACATGCAGAATGAGCATCATGATGGGCCGATGCTCCTCGTTAAGTTGATCGCGGGTCTTTTGCCCAAGGTTGCCGAAACGGATCGAGATGCAGTTCGGCAGATTGTTGATGAGTGGCGGTATGTACCAGGCATGTTAGCCATACGACTATGGCTTCATGCGCATCGTAATGCAGCTATCTATTCAGCAGATGAAGCCATTCGTGGTATCAACGCTCTGCCACTTACCCAGTTTTGGCAGGTGAAACGTGAACTTCTTCTGTTGATGCGAGAACGCCTTGCTGATGCCAGTAAAGTGTTGGCCTTAGAGCTTGAGATGCGGGTGCTAACTGAGGGCGAAATGTTCTTTGCACGCTACACCATCGACAGTGGCCAAACCGATTGGAGAGGCCATGCTCGTGACTCAGACGTATGGCTTCGCCTGAAGATGTTCGAGGCTGCAGGAGCCTTGTCCGACGCAGGAGCCAAGGAACTCTACGCAATAATGTTGCGTCGCGATTACCTAGATCGCGAGGTGGAAGAGCGAGATTTCTTTAGATATTACTCAAGCGGTGTCCGAACCATCATTGGTGATGCTCAGCCGATCATGGCCGCTGATAGCGAGCAACGTCTCGAAATCGCGCAAGCAGTCATGCAAAGTTTCGACATCGAGAAAAGAATGGGCTGGAGTGCCTACTGTGGTGATGATCCCGAGGGCGCATTCGACACACTTAAAAACGCTCCACTTGAGGAAGTGAATGCACCGTTGTGGAACGACCTGATAAGCGCTTTGACATTTCCCCCAAGTACCAACGCCGAGACGACCTCAGAACTCATGGTTCGAGTTTTTCAACGCATGGAGCATGCCGAATCAGGATTTCTTGCCCTAGTCATCGAACGCTTGGCAACCCTTTATACATTCGTTCCTCGGCAAACCAGTATTGATTTATCAACATGGTGGCAAAGGTTATTTGCAATAGCTGTAGACCAGGATTTAGAACCTCTCGAAGAGGGGGGCCGACTGTATGAACGAGCTATCAACTCAAGCGCGGGCAGATTAGCTGGAGCCTTACTCTTCGATATCGAGGCAGCCCGACAAACGCTCGGTGCGATTAGCGAGAACCATCTCAGGGCAATGGTTATTGCTGCTCGCGCAGAAGGAAGGCAAGGTACGTTTGCACGAGCAATTTTTGTCAACTCGCTCGCATTTGTACTAAGCGTGGCGAACGATGAAATTTGTACTTCCCTTGACGCTACCCTTGGCGAAGCAACGGTTACGGGCCGTGGTTTACGAGCAGTATTGGTAAACCAACGGCGTACATCTATCTCTGTCTCGAGACGGTTCTCCGCTCACATTTTAAGGGGGTTGTTAGAGGTTGGCGCATCGAATCACGACACCACAGCCGCAGCAGCAAAAATTATGACTCCTGCATTGTCAATCATTCGTGAAGAACTCGATGTTTCCGCCTGTGGCATCACCCTTACAGATGTAGCTAACACACTTCGCAACTGTTCAGCGGCATTACGAGAAGGCGTTGTTGAGCTACTTGCCCTGTGGGTTACAGACATTGAAGGTGGTCCGGCAGAAGCATGGCGTACAAATATCGGCCCCCTCCTTGAAAGAGTATGGCCGCGAGAGCGCGTGCTGCGTGAAAGCACGTTGACCCGCCATTTCACTAATCTGGTAATAATGTCAGGAGAAGCTTTCCCCGAAGCACTTTCTCAGTTACTCCCCTACATCACGCAGGTTCAAGAGCGAGAAAGAATACCTGCCCTAGAGCGATCAAAATGCCCGGAGAGTTTTCCTCGCGAAACCCTGACCCTGCTATGGCGCCTCTATGGTCCGGGGAGCACTCACAATCTCTATGGTATTCACAAAATCTTGGAGCGTTTGATCGCAGTACAGCCGACGATTGAGTTCGATAGACGTCTTCAGTCTCTGCATTTTAGGGCCGATAGATGAATAGCGCTAAGGAGTGAGACGGGGGGGCATGCCTATTTCTGAATAGCATGCCTAGATTACAGCCGGGTTGGGGGGCATGCATCCTCACCCCTGATCAGAACCAGATACTGTCCCAGCTTATCGATCCGTCACCATTAAAGTGCTGAACGCACTCCAAGATCATTTGTGACGCTGCAATTCCACCTGACGCTTTTTCGCAAACCGGCTTGCCGCTTCGCCAACTCGACGGCTAACCCAGCCAGTTTCGCCTCACCGCAAGCAGTCGCTCAGTTGCCCACGCTGGGCTTTGATGGTAAGCGTCTGCCAAAGTCACCTTGTATGACTCAGAACGGTATAAGCAGTCCTTCAGAAAGCCGTAGGACGGCTGATAATCCATGGCCTGACCTCATCCGGCGTCATGAAAAGCCTCGTTTATCGCGTTGAGCAAAGTAGCCCTTATAGGCGCGTCACCCTCTCACCTACCAATCCTCAAATACCCGAAAGTCATTCTCTCGGGCATTTGAGCATCCGGTAAAAAAACTTGTAACTCAGTTCACCTTGAACCGTCCCACCAGCCCCTGCTGTTGCTCGGCCAAGCGGGCTAACTCGCGGCTGGTGACGGCGGTTTGTTCAGCACCGGCGCTGACCTGGATAACCAGAGTGTTGATGTCGTTTACGTTGCGGTGGATCTCCTCGGCAACCTGACTCTGTTGTTCTGCCGCCGAGGCGACCTGTATGTTGCTGTCGCTGATGGTCGCGATGCCCTCGGCTATTTCTTCTAGCAACTCCCCTGCGCGCACTACGTTGCTCGCGCCTTCTTGAGCCTTCCCTAGAGTTTCCTGCATGGAAGTGGCGGCACGGTCGGAGCCGGATTGCAGATTGGCGATCATCTTCTGGATACTGACGGTGGAATCCTGAGTCTTTTTGGCCAGATTCCGCACCTCATCGGCGACCACGGCAAATCCACGACCCTGCTCACCGGCACGGGCAGCCTCAATGGCAGCGTTCAAAGCTAGCAGATTGGTTTGCTCTGCTACACCACGAATCACATCCAAAACCGAGGAGATGGAATAGCTTTCACCCTTGAGCTCCTCAATGATTCGGGATGTTTGTTCGGCCTGAACCTCAAGCCCTTTGATCAAGCTGATGGTGTTCTCGATTTCAGCCTTGCCCTGCATAGTGCTGGCATTAACGCGCTGCGACATCTCTGCGGCGTCGGTAGTGCTGCGCGCCACGTCTTTGACCGTGGCGCTCATCTCGCTGATGGCAGTGACCACCTGATCGGTGCCTTGACGCTGCTGGACGACGTTATTGCTAGTTTGCAGGGCCACAGCCGAAGACTGCTCGGCGGCGGTCGCGACCTGCGCCGTGGCACTCCCGATCTCACGGATCACTTCACCGATCTGTATGGCCATGTTATCCAGGTTACGCGAGATCTCGCCAAACTCGTCTCTGCCGGTGTAACGGGTTCTGGCAGTTAGGTCACGCGTGGATAGCGAAATAAGGGTGCGGTTCACGTCGACCACAGCGATTTTGATATTGCGAATAATCACCGAAGCGAGCCACAGCACCGCAATCAACATCAGAATGACGGTGGCTATTGCGACATACAGACTGCGCTGGGCATCGGTACGCGCGACATTGGCTAGGCTCACGACCGTCTGGCCCAGTTCAGCCTCGACCTGAGCCATCATGTCGATACGGCTGGTGGAAAGGTTGAACCAGTCTTCGGGTTTGATATTAAGCGGATCGCCTAGAGGCGTATCAAATCCGAGTTTTTGCAGGCGAGCTACATCGACGGATGCGGGCTGTTGTAGAACCGCATCCAGCTTATTTTTGAACACGGCAGGAGCCCAGCGTTGAAAGGCCTCGAAATAGCCGGAGAACTCGCCCATGTTGCGGCTGAAACGTGACAACAGCGGCGCATCAAAACGGTTTTGGTTGAATGCCAGGCCAAGCAGTACACGCTCTCGACCAGAGCGCTCTTTCATGTCTACGAACTGATTGAGTGAACTCAGCCCACGCAGGATTTCCGGATCCTCAATGCTGGTTTCCAGTGAGTAAGAGAAGCCGATCAAATTTTTGATAAGATCGGTGAATCGGGTGCCGGACTCGCCGTTATTGATTGCGAGCGTGTCCACCTGCTGACGCAGTCCGGCCAAACCATCAATTGCGCGCAGCATCTTGTCAGGCGCGATAAGACCCTCGGTCGATTGCGCATGCATCGCGCTCACCGCACGGTCGGTTTCTTGGCGTAAGACTTTCAACTTGTCCTGCATCGTCTTACCACCGCTGCCCAGAAACACGCCGCTTGCGCCGCGCTCACGCTGGATAGTGGTTACTACGTCACTGAGTTTCTGCGCGGTGCCGGTAGCGGTGACCGCTCGGTTCATCTCGCTCAGTGTCTCTCGTTTGTCAGCTACAAAAATCCCGGCGAAGACCAGAAAGCCCAACAGGGGAAACATCAAAATAAGCAGCAGCTTTGTACTCAAAGGAGCATTTCTAAGCATGGCAGGCCTCAGGGCTTGAAGATGTTGTTTAAAGCTATCCAAGGCGAACGTTCTATGAAGTCGACGTCTGATAGAGCCCAGGATGGTTCAGTAGTAGCCTGCCGTAGCCAGTTTTTTCTCCGTTCGGAATGTTTCGGCTGAAACCAGCAAAGCTTTACCTGTACCCGTGTATCGATAGGGGCCTAGGTACCGAGTAGGTGGGATCTTTGTAACCGTCCGGCCAAGTCATCTACCCAGTTCCGCAAAGCCAAGACATGGTGTGCACTTAAATTTAAGTGGTCACCAGTTCTAGCCTTTTGTGCGAGTTTGCAGACTCTTCATAGAATGCTGCTCAGCGTTTACGCGTGAACTGTTGCTCAGTGACCGCCGTACCCCATTGATTGCCTTGCTCTTCATGAGTTAGCTCGAAACCCAAGGATTCGTAGAGGCGCCGGGCAGCTTCCAACCCTTTGAATGTCCAAAGTTGTATAGCTGAGAAATTCTGCCGGTCGCAGAAATCTAATGCCTCGGTGAGAAGGTGACGACCTATACCGCCACCACGGCAGCCATCGTCAAGGATGAACCAGCGCAGGTGGGCTTCATCGTTTCCGAGATCCTCTCCGTCAATAGCCAGCGATCCCACAATCCGGCCAGCGCTCTCAGCGACCCAGATGGCGTTACGCGTATTGTTCAGTCGTCCCGCAAACTCCGCAACGCCAGTTGCAACCTGACTCTCGAAAAACTGACCAAAGCCTGAATGGCGAGAGTAAAAGCTAGCGTGCATTTCGGCCATACGACCGATCAGGCCAGGGCGATATCCGGAAGTGATTTGAATCTTGGCTGCCGCCGTTTCAACTGTTTCTTGGCGATATGTCTTCAACGCTTGGGCATACGCGTTCAGTCCTTGGGCGATGGTCTGCTGTTCCTGTTGGGTGAGCGGAACCAGCGCTGACGAGACCTGCATCTGTCCGTAAGCATGAATTTCTTCGAGAGTGCGCTTTCCTTGCTCAGTCAGGCTGAGTTGTTTCGTGCGGCCATCCTCTTCACCTTGACTTTCTTCCAGCTCCCCAGACTGAATGAGCTTCGCAACCATCCGACTTACACTTGACTTTTCAAGCCCGAGTTCTTGCACGAGTTGAGCCGCAGTCAGCGCTCCGTGTTCGCCTAACTCAAGCAGGGTGTGAACAGCGGAGGGCGAGTACCCCGTGCCCGCCAATGTAGTGCGCATAAAGCCCAGCTCACGAACCATTGTGCGTGAAGCGGAGCGGACTTGTTCCACAACTGAAGGAACGATCATTTCTGACGCCTCACCCAATTTTGTTGCACTATACAACCATATTTAGTTGCAACATACAACCATGCGCTCTGCGCGCAGGTTCTGAATCCGATCAAATGCTCCCGTGATTGAAATTACGAACGAAGCACTCTTCTAGAGCAGTGTCCTCAGGCGGTTAGGCGCCGTGATTCAAATTCTGCCAGTAATCAGCTCGGCCAGCAGGATGGTGCCTAGCAGGATCATCACACTGCCTTAAAAATGGCTGACGAACGTCGACGCACGCGGCCGCGCCTTGAGCACCGATTCAGCGCTGAAGCCGACCAGAAGGTAGGTCACTGCGCAGCCTAGGATGTCGAGGTCGAAACGATCAAGAAGGCGGTGGCCACCTACGTGCATCGAGCCGCAGAAAAGCTGCGCACCCAGCAATCGCTGTGCACGAATATCCGCGTGAGTATTCGCATCAGGATGTTCAACCCGGACGAAGCCAAGTATGCCAATGGCGTCCTGGTCGAACTGCCTTAAGCACCCAGGAACACTCTTTGGCTACTTAAATGGACGCCATTTGTGCGGCAGCAACTCCGCAGCCTCACTCGCCCGCTGCGTCGGCAGACGAGTCAGCACGTCCTTCAGATAAGCATACGGATCATGCCCATTCAGTCGCGCAGACTGGATCAGACTCATGATCGCCGCCGCCCGTTTGCCGCTGCGCAGCGACCCAGCAAACAACCAGTTCGACCGCCCAAGCGCCCACGGCCGGATCAAGTTCTCGATCTGGTTGTTGTCGATGGGCACAGCACCATCGTCCAGGTAGCGCGTCAGCGCTACCCAGCGTTTAAGGCTGTAATCCAGGGCCTTGGCCGTAGCAGAGCCCTCGGGCACAAGTTCGCGTTGGGCCAGCATCCACTCATGCAGTTTTTCAGCGATGGGCACCGCCGTTTCCTGGCGTAATCGCCAACGGTCTTCGTCGCTCATTTCCTTAGCGTGTCGCTCGACTTCGTACAGCCCGCCAATCGAGTGAAGCGCCTGCTCAGCCAACTGGCTTTTATTCGCGACGTGCAGGTCGAAGAACTTGCGGCGCGCGTGGGCCATGCAGCCGATTTCGGTGATGCCCAGCTCGAAGCTTGCCTTGTAGCCGGCAAAGTCGTCACAGACCAGCTTGCCGCTCCACGTGCCCAGGAAGTTACGCGCATGTTCGCCGGCACGGCTGGGGCTGAAGTCGTAGACCACGGCCTTGAGTGCCGAGAATGGCGTGCTGCTATAGGCCCAGACGTAAGCGCGGTGGGTTTTCTTCTCTCCTGGAGCCAGCATTTGTACCGGTGTTTCATCGGCGTGGACTACGCGCTGGGCCAGCACTGCTTCGCGCAGCGCATCGACCAGCGGCTGAAGCTGCACGCCGGTTTGACCCATCCACTGCGCTAGTGTCGAGCGCGGGATGGCAAGGCCGGCACGGCCGAAGATCTTTTCCTGTCGATAGAGCGGCAGGTGGTCGGCGAATTTGGCCACCATCACTTGCGCCAGCAGGCCGGCAGTGGGGATGCCCTTGTCGATCACCTGCGGCGGCACCGGGGCCTGGGTCAGTGTTTCGCACTGCCGGCAGGCCCATTTCCCACGAACGTGCTGTTCGACGGTGAACACGCCCGGCGTGTAGTCCAGCTTCTCGCTGACGTCTTCACCGATGCGCTGAAGCTGACAGCCGCAAGCGCACTGAGTGTTGTCCGGCTCGTGATGGATCACAGTGCGCGGGAACTGCGGCGGCAACGGCGCACGCTTGGGTTGCTGGCGTGGTTCTATCTGCGCGGGTGCGGGATGAAGTGCTTTTAAGTCGGCCTCGATGGCTTCGAGGTCGGTATTAAGCAGGTCATCGAGCAAGCTGCCTTGCGCCGGGCTGATCTGCTCGCTGCGCTTAGCAAACTTGTGTCGCTTGAGAATGGCGATTTCGTGGGTGAGCTGCTCGATGATCGTCTCATCACGATGGATCTTTCTGCCCATGGTGTCGACCTTGGACATCAGCTGCGCAGCCAGCGCGCGCAGTTGTTCAGGGGGCATTTGATCGAGATCGGGCAAAGAAGTCATGCCGTGGATTTTACCAAAGCAGTCCTCCGGTCACAGCTATAAGCCAGGTATTAGAGCAATGTAATTGCGCCGCCTGCACCTACTCGCTGCCAAGGCAATCCAAGTACCAGCGCCTGGAGTTGTTCGGGGTCGAGTTCGACCTCCGCGCCAAGATGGATGCCCGGCCAATGAAACTTGCCCTGATTCAAGCGTCGCGCCGCTAGCCAAATACCAACGCCGTCATGCACCAGCACCTTTATGCGGTTGGCCCGGCGGTTGGCAAAGAGGTAGGCGCAGTGCGGCTTCGCCGCTCCGAACACGGCAACCACCCGGGCCAGTGCAGTGTCAGTGCCGGCCCGCATGTCCATGGGCTGGGTGGCGAGCCAGATGGAGTCGATACGAATCATTGGGCCAGGCCACGGATAAAACACGCGCAGCCGTCCGGATCTGAGGCTGGCCATTTTACGGTGACGGATTTATCGCCCAGAACCAGTGAGATGATCACCGTCTCTTCTGTTGCGCGCTTGGGTGCAGCTTGTACGGGGATGAAGGCCGGCAGAGTTGCGGGTGATTGATCCCGGTAAATCGGTAGCCACTTGCGGATCACGTTGGCGTTGATGCCGTGATGGATGGCTACGCTGGAAATCGTCGCTCCAGGTTGCAAGCATTCCTGGACGACCTGGGCTTTAAATGGTTTGGGGTAAGAGCTGCGTTGGCGCATGGAAATCCTGGCGATAAGGGTGATCGCGTCCGCTTAAAATACGCGGACACCATCGCCCTAAATACTGGAGTTCGGTAGGTGTGTTCGCCATCCGCTTACCTTTGATGAGTGGTATGTCTTTGAGCGCTTACCATATCGGACGAGGCTCTCCAGATTTAGCAGTGCTATCGCAGTTCAACCTATCGTAGAGAGCGATAAGGTCAACGATTTCTGGTCACAAATAGAGGATTTGCAACTAGTACACGCTCTGCTTGGCGCCTGTCCAAGCCTGTCACTGATCACGCGAGACGTTGCCCTAACCGTTCAGCGTGATGCTTGCATCGAATCTGCGCTGCCCCCCCTCAAGCGCTTCTTTTAGTGGCAAAATGACACAATTAACGAGCCACTTTTCTCGCACAACGGCGCGGGCACAACACAAACTCCGCCAAATTTTGTGTTGTGCCCCCAAAATCAAGGAAGAAAAAATGATCCGATTAAAGCGGGGTCCCGTCCCGGATATCCTAAATTCCGAACGCGCTAACATGCTGCGAAAGGAAGCTGCCGATTTTTTCTCTCAACCGCGAGAACAACGGAGGCAGAAACGCTTTGAGTTTCAGAAGTATGCAGCGCAGTTAAACAGTGACATACGAAAGGCGCTGGCCGAATGTTTCCCTAGCAAGTGCGCCTACTGTGAGACTCCGGTCGAGAAACCTGAAATAGAGTTGTTTCGCCCCCGGCAGAGTGCCAGCAATCTGGACGGTTCTGTAGAAGACGACTGCTATTGGTGGCTCGCGCATGACTGGTCGAACTACCTGCTCGCCTGCTCTCCCTGCAACACCTTAAAAGGGTCGCGCTTCCCCGTCGAAGGACTGCGTGCTGGGCCATATCCGACCAGCCTAGGCTTGACTGAAGAAGGAAGGCTACTGCTCGATCCTTGCGAAGATGAGCCGTCTTCGTTACTGCTTTTTCTAGAGGATGGTCGTGTCACAAGTGACGACTTTCAGGGCTCGGCGACGATCGATGTACTCGGGCTCAACCGGGAGGCGTTGGTGCACGCACGTCGTCGTGATCTAGAAAACCTGAAACGGATTTTATCGGTACAAAAGATAGCCTTCGATTCGCCCTATTTGGTGGATGACCTACTGAGCGCAATGATTACGGATGACAGTCCGTATGCCGCCATGCGCAGACAGTTCGTAGCTACCTGGGCCGCTGAGGAGGCCCCTGCTGGTCCGCAAACGAGCAAGCTACTGCAACAACTGCAGCACCACCGGGGCGCAGTGACTGGGAGTCTTGTTGCAAGTCTGGATGACTTGAAGCTAGCGGCAGAACGTCTCACTAATACAACTGTGGGGATGGAGTCTTATTCTGTATTGGAAGAGCGAATCTCGAATGACTTCTACCGTAAAAGCCGTTTTATCGAACACTTCCAGTTGACCAATATCCGGTCATGCGAAAACGTAGGCCTACAG
Source organism: Pseudomonas viridiflava (assembly GCF_900602065.1). Lineage (GTDB taxonomy): Bacteria > Pseudomonadota > Gammaproteobacteria > Pseudomonadales > Pseudomonadaceae > Aquipseudomonas. The sequence goes on from NZ_UWFN01000285.1 coordinate 433,620, forward strand.
ACCTCACTGGGAGCAGGAGGATCAGGGAAGTGGTTAGTGTTGCTGGGCGAAAATGGCACAGGCAAGAGCACAACCCTTCAAGCCCTTGCTTGTGCACTGGCGGGACAGGATGCCGTTGACGATCTCGATATCAAAGCGTCTGACCTGCTACGCAGCGGCTGCGAAACCGGTACAGTCAGCGTGCAATTGTCTAGCTTCTCCAGACCCATCGTCATGACGCTTAACGCAGCAAATAACAGCATCACCATTGATCCGCCTGAGCCCAAAGTCATGGTCCTGGCATATGGCGCAACTCGGTTATTAACACCGCATAAAAACAAGGCCCTGCCTCGCGCATCCGTTCACATTGCCAACCTCTTCAACCCGCTCGAACGTCTAAGTAACGGTCGCCCTTGGCTTTACGACACGGATGATCAAGAGTTCGACCGGATAGCACGTGCATTGTCCGCCCTACTACCTCGTCCGGATGGCGCTCAGTTCTTTCGTTACAATAACGAAATCGTTGTAAAGTCCGCCGGAGTTATCGATACCCTGGAGGCACTTAGTAGCGGCTACCAGGCTGTACTTGCGTTGGCATTAGACATCATGAGCGTGCTGCGACGGGGCTGGCAAGATGCGGCCTCCGCTGAAGGGATCGTGTTGATCGATGAGATTGATGCCCATCTCCATCCACGGTGGAAGATGCGCATTATCCAGCACCTGCGTGAGGTCTTCCCTCGCCTGCAATTCATCGCCACAAGCCACGAGCCACTGACACTACGGGGTATAGAACGAGATGAAGTAGCGGTGTTGAAACGGACACTGAGTGGCGCAGTGAAGGTCATAACCGCAGAAACCGACGATCTGCCGTCACCTCGCAATATGACAGTGGGTCAATTGCTGACCTCTGACTTCTTTGGCCTGAACTCGGCCGAAGACCTCGAAATCGATACCCTGTTTGAGGAGTACTATCGACTGCTTGCCTCAAGGGAGCGAACTGTCGCAGATGAATTGCGTCTTGAGGAACTCCGTGAAGAGCTTGAAGCAGGCCGCCAGTTAGGTTTGACTGAACGTGAACGCTTGGTTTTCGAAGCAGCAGATGCATACATTGCTGAACGAATGGCCAGGCGGCAGGCGTTACCGGAACAATTAAAGTTGGGAGCCCAACATCGTCTGCAACAGCTATGGGCAACCCTGGATGAGCCTGACACGGTCCCCCCCCCCACAACTGGGAACTGACAGGAAGTCACCCTTATGATCAGGGTAGAACGGGCGGAATGCCCACCTAGTTTGAATGGTCCTGATTCAAAAGGTAGCCGAGAGCGAGCAGCCGCACTTGTCGCGCAAGCGGCAGGTGGAAAAACAAAGTTCAAAGCGTATAGAGAGTCTGATGTCGTTCTCACTCTACGCGAGATGTTCAATAAGAAATGCGCTTACTGCGAGTTCAACTATGCAGCAGGCTCCCCCGAGGATATTGAGCATTTTCGTCCCAAAGGTGCCGTAGTCATCAACGGCCAACTTACCAAGCCAGGGTATTATTGGTTAGCCGCAGAGTGGAGCAATCTGTTGCCATCCTGCATCGATTGTAATCGCAAACGCTCCAAGGAGTTTGCGGTACCCAATCAAGCGTCCTCGGGAAAAGCCAACCTATTTCCCGTAGTGGACGAAGCACACCGATGGCGTAGCCATACCGCTCCCAACGTGAACGAGCAACCGTTGTTACTCAACCCCTGTGATGACTATCCCGACCAACACCTCGAGTTTCTAAATGACGGTTTGGTACGGGCAGTAGCCGATACCGCTGGAAACCCCAGCCCCAAAGGCGAAACCTCGATAGAGGTCTTCGGTCTGTTACGCCATGACCTTGTCGAACAGCGGGCCGCCAAGCAACTCATGATCAGAGCAGCCATCGAACGCGCCCTTGAGGCCGCCGAGATAGCCGAGGATACGGACGACATCACACGTAGAGAGAAATGGCTAAACCTTTCTGCAAATCTTCTAATGGACGCTCGGGCTCACTTAGACCCGCGACAACCGTATAGGGCAGCAAGCGAGGCGATTTTCCGCGAATATGGCATTCCGCTCTAGCCTAACTTGATCGCTCAAAAAATTGCCCAAACTGAATTGGTAAAGCGATGAGCACAACGATCAGCTACGCCAGGTGAACGCGGCCTCGTAGCTGGGCCGAGGATGGGATGTAGGCGCATACCACTACGTCGCGTGCCCACGCTCGGCCTTCGCGTTTACAACAAGCGCCGGATCAAACCAACCAACGACGGACGCGGCCTTAACAACAGCGCCCGCACCGCACTGTTGCCACGAATGCCCAGAAGCAGCCCCACTTGCGACTCGTCCGCCCCGCCCCTATACAGCAATCCTGCCACAGTACGCCGAGCATCCCGGCCATTCAGCGCCGGCGGTCCTCTGCCTATGAAAAGGGGGAGTCAATTTCAATCGACATGGCTCGGGTTCCACACAACATGGAAATGTTCATGCGGTATGCGCAGCAATACGGTGGGAATAGCGCGTCAGCACACGTGATGATGGAGGTAGAGCTGGCTTGGCAGGGACTTTCACCCAATAGGTATTTTCGGATGGGACGGCATTACCGCACTCGTTTGAAGGTGCGCGTAACGCTGGAGAAGCGATCAGGGGCAAGCCTGCCTTGTCACGCAATATTGCAGGAGAGAGGGACACGAACATGCAACGATTCAGTTACGCTGGATCATTGTTGAGTTCTGCCGATCTCGGTCTAGTACCTCATAGGATTCAAATCTGCTTCATCATAATGTTGCTCGTTCCGTTCGGCATGGAGGAAGTGCTGCCAACACTCGCAACGTATCCTCAACACCTGCCTCACTCCCCACGTGACGCTCAAAGCTAGATTTTTGACAAGGAATAATACTTGAAACGCATGCCAAGAGATCCATTAAAATTCGATCCAGTTGAACTATTTACCGCCGTAAGCAGGGATAATAATTACAGAATCGAAGCAGAAGAGGATATTGAAGACTTCCTAGAAAAAGTTGGAAAGTCTCTCAAGTCATCTCTAAAAAATCAAAACCTGCTGAACGGTAAGCGAGTCGAAGCTTTATTTGCTCATGTTGCCGGAGCTTTGGGCAAATGCGCAATGGTGAAGCAGGAAGACAGTGGTGCAATATTCGCAGCAGGAATGAATGTTCAGGCGCCCGATTACTCTATTGCTTTGAATGACGGAGCGAGATTTCTTGTAGAGGTGAAAAACTGCCATTATGGCGATCCCAAAGAAAACTATGTGCTTCGAAAGGACTACGTAGAGCGGCTGGAGAATTATGCGCAGCTACAAGGTACAACAGTAAAGTTTGCGATTTATTTCTCCAGAATCAGAAAATGGGTACTCTTGTCCAAAGAGTCAATGACTGAACATCGGAATAAATATACGACCAACTTCATTGAAGGCTACGCCAAGAGTGAAATGATATCGCTGGGGGATAGGATGATCGGCACTAAGCCGAACTTGAGCATCGAGCTGGTTGCAAAACCCGAAGAAGAGTCAGGAATCAACGAGGATGGGCAAGCCTCAATAACAATAGGCGATGTCAAGTTGTACTGCAATGACAATGAGATTCTGATGGAAAATGAAAAACATATTGCGTTTTATCTCATTAGATTCGGAGACTGGACTACCGACGCTCCTTCGGCTGAGATGGATGGAGAAAGAGTAAGGTCTATTCGATATGATTTTTATCCTGACGTACCATGGGAAGAAGACCAGGGATTTGCAATGCTAGGCTCACTGAGCTCAATGGTCACTAGCGCTTACAATGAGCATACCGTATACGAAAGCAAGATATATGCCCTTGATGCCAGGGTTAACCCTGAGGTGTTTTCAGTGCATATTCCTGACGGATACAAAGGCGACAAGCTTCCACTCTGGCAATTTTGTCTTCAGCCAAACATGGAGTTCAAGATATAAAAAAGGGGCCAACTGGCCTTGGCCGTTTGCAGCCCTTCGCGACAGGCAGCAAACGGCCGATTCTGTTGAAAAAGTCGACCATGGTTTGCGCAGCAGAAAAGTATGCGTCTGAGATTGAAATCTTTACTTTCGGCAGAGGCTTCCGGACTCAGATTTCACGTAGCAGTGTGCAAAAAAGGGGTTTTAACCAGTCAACGACCAGGCTGTTTGGGCGAACCGACTTTTTCAACAGAATCGGCCAGGAGCGGCCATTTAATTGGTGTAAAAACATTTGTGCTTTTGCCAGCCAGAAATGCCGCCATAGAGCCTTATCCGAGGCCTCCACGAGCTTGCAGAGCGTCAGCGTATTACCATTGAACCTTCCATAGCCCCCCCCCAGTGCATTCGTTGCAATGTTGGATAGTCTTGTAATCTTTGCTGCCCTCCAGCTTCAGAACGCCCTTTTCAGCTTGAATAGCTTTATGCAATGTTTTCCAGGAATTATGGTTGCAGACGCTAGTGACAACCAGATTGTCAGCACGCCCACTTTTTTTGGTCTTCTTGTAGTACCTTGCCTCTCCGGGCACAAATGGAACATGGGTACCAGAGAGCTTTTTCTCTTCTTCACTCTCAACGCCCTCATCTTCCTCAACGCCAGCCTGAGCCATTACAGAGTAAAGAGAGGTCAATTTACCTTTTAACCTGGAAATTTCCGCCCTCGCCTCATCCAAACTATCGGCCAGGGTGCTGTTTTCGTCGATTATAGAGTTTAATTCTTCCTCTCGCTGCTGAGCATTCGAACGACCAATACGGTCTCGCAATTCGCGCTTCGAGATTTCGCGCAAACTTTTGGGCACCGAAAGAGACAAGGAAGACGTTTCCATGACCATCTCGCGCACAATGGATAAATACTTATTCGCCCCAGCAACATCCGTCCCAAATCTGTCCTCAAGCTGCTCCGCAGTCCAGACGGTAGAGCGGAGAGCATCCTGCACTCCTAATGGCCAGTAAAGCCGGACTGCGCCGAGATAACAAGAGTTCTGCTTACCTAACTCGTCAGTAAGAGCCCACGATGCATGTTCATCAACAGTTGCAACATGGGCGACCCCTACCAAATCTCTCGCCAGCCTGTCGGCTAAGTCACTCCAAACTACTTCATCCGTTGACACTATCATAATAGGGAAATGCCTGCTTTCATCAAGCAACCTCTCACACAACACCACCCCCTTATCCTCTCCGAAATACTCAACCGGCATGGGGAGCGGAACCGATTCGCCCCCTAGCCCCCAATCATCATATGAATTTATTATATCTCTTATTATCGAGGGGCAGCGAGGATAAAACTTAAGTGGGGAAATAATATGGGAGAGTTTCTTTGCAGACAGCGAGCAATATACAGAGACTTCATCTTCAACCCGACCAAACTTTATACTCGTTATAAACGCATACTCATTCGGAACCATATCTATCATTAAAATATCAGACAATTGGCCCAGCGCGTTATCCACAATAGTTCTCGTATAACTTCCCACGGCCTCTTCATTGTTGCTTCGGAATCTTCCTTTTTCTTGCGTAAAATCTGTCACACCCTTTTTCCGCATCCATCCAACAAACAGCTCGTCTAAGGTATGGAAACGTTTTTCAGCGCTCTCAATACCTGACAACTTCGCAACAAATGAATAAGAAGCTAATTCCTGCATTATCAATCTCCCTAAAACCCTTAATATGACTCGTCATTGTAGTCTGGCCTTTTGACATTACCCAAAAATCCTATTACGGTCAATCGGCGGGTAATCACGTGAAGGACGAGCTACGAACAGATTCGGAGAAACTATAGAATTTCAGATTGGTTTAATGAAGGGTACTGTTACTCCGCACATAGGTTTGACAGGTCTTGAGGACGCTCAGTCCTAGATCGTCGAGTCGATGATGCTGATGGTGCCGGTGGCCTCTCGCAACCCACCGTTACTAGCCGGGGCGTCAACGGCTGCGGCGTCAAACAGGACTTACAACCGCCCATCAGTATTACCCAATCGGTGATCCTTATCGATGACGTATGCCGTGGTGGAGTTTGGAGTCGAATTGCGCGTAGCGAGTTCTGAGCATAAGGTGAGGCCTTGGCTGGCTCAGAAATTGCGTCACTTTAATCAGGTCTATGGAGGGCTCTTCGTGATCTTCGCTGTGTTCATGCCTGCGCATTAGCAATGATGGCGTGACCGCTTTGGGTCGATTCTGTTGAAAAAGTCGGCTTCTAATTCCACGGCAGAAAAGTACGCGCCTGAGATTGAAATCTGAGTTTTGCACAAAAGGTTCAGGAGTCTGATTTCACGTAGCAGCGTGCAAACGAGATGTTTTCATCCATCAATATTCGAGCGTTTTGAGCAAGCCGACTTTTTCAACAGAATCGGTCAAAAGCGGACATGAGTGAGTTACCGCTTTCGACCGAGGCTGTGTAAAAACGTTTTCGAGTGCGACAGGTACTCATCACCGGACTGGAAATCGCGCATTTTTGCGAAATCTACTTCAGCTGACTGCCGATAAATTCCAGATTTAACGTAGACGCACGCACTTTAATTTTGGCGAAGCGTTTTTACACACTCAGGGCCAGAAGTGGCCATCGGGCGTCTACGAAACTAGCGACGATTCAGTCCGGGAATTGTTGACCACTAGACACCCAATCCGTCGCAGAGCCACAGCTATCGCATTTCATGTCGCAGAAAATTAAACACCTGCGACTGACTAAAGCGACACCGCAACGTTTTACCCAGCAGTGCGAGAGAATCGTCGCATAACTTAGGAGTTGAGCGACAATAGTGGACGTTCATACTTTCAGATGCCCAGACGTTGCATAGAGCGTCGGGTTGCGCCTAACGGCGTTACCCCCCCTAGAGGTGTAAGGACCTTTTTACAGGTCATCAGTACCCGATAGAACGGAATACCGCCGATCACTAATAGTGAAGCTGTCACTAGACTTATCGACAGAGATCGCTAACCGACTTATCGCGGCGGGTTGGATGTGTGTCTTTTAATACTGATTTAAAGAAAAGGTCGGCACCGAGTCAGTTAACATTCGGCCTGGCAGCATCAAATCAATCGGTAAGCGTCGGCCGGAAGCACGAGTGATTACCTGTGTCCTATGCGCCGAGCAAGTGTAAGCAATGGTGTGCTAAATTTCTTACCAAAGAAAAAGGCCCCACCTATAATCAGGTGGAGCCTTTTTTTACTTCAGATTAACGGTTGCTATCTGGAGTTCTGTGGGTAGGAACCCATGTAGAGTCCGGACGGCTAGTTGGTGGTAGGCGCGTATTGTCAGGAACAGTGGTGAAGTTGGGACGCTTGCCGCCGCGTGGCCCTTGTTCCTGAAAAATGCCGCCGTTATTACCGGTATTGGAACCGGGAGTTTTGCCATTTGCCATGAGGATTCTCCTTAGGCGATAAATGCGCATGAACCCCGAAGCTGCGGCCGCAACTGGTTGTATGCTGTACAAACAGTGTGCGTACGCATAGAATCTCGCTCCTCAGGTTCTGCGCTTGAGTAGCCGTAAGGGGGGCGGTCTCGACAACATTCCCCCTTACGGCCGATTGAGTCCCGCTTTCGCGGGACTTTTCATTTAGGCCAAAAGCCAATCTCTTACAAGCGTCAGTCATTAATTTGACTAATCGCCTCGTTCTGTCTGCTTGTTGACACTCTAATGATGGCCAGAGAAGACATCAAGCGTTTTTTCAGCTTTTTTGCTTGTGCATATCTTTTTATTTTGTGCATAAGCCTGTGGATAAAAAAAGTGTTTAAGCCGGCACCCCTCAATTTATTCAGCCTTGAGGGGGGCCTCATAGAAGAATATATACATTTGTATGTTTTTTGATCAGCTGGTTTTTGCTTAAGTGTGGCCAATTTCCTTCAAATCCCTTCGTGCAAAGGTTCACACGTCTTGTGTTTGTAGGAAAAGGCTTACACGCGATAGTTTTTTCGATTTTTTCTTGAGTTTTTACTAGCCATAGAAACGTAAATTTCACTTTAAAAACCTCAACGCCATGGGTAGGGTCAGTGCCGAAGGCGTCGTCGAATACCTGCCTCGGTATCCTGCCGCTCTGCCTCATATTCGTAGGTCTCCACCATTGATATAAGAAGAGACGAGGAGACGAACGGATGGGTAAAGTGGAGGGCTTCCGCCCATCTGCGATACTTGGCTGCGAGCTCTCTCTCCTGACCTCCTCCTTCGCCCCGCCAGTGCGCCCCACGGGCGTTGTACAGTCCCGTATGAGCGCCCCGCGATATTTCCTCGGATTCCAAGTCCTCCAGAACATTGCGAACAGCCTCGTTGGGCCACACTCCATCCTTTCCTTCAGAGGCACGGGCCAAAAGCTTGCCAAGGCAAACATCGGCTATTTCTGCGCGGTCGAGTTCGGAACAACGTCTGCGGACCATCGATATCCACTCGGTCAGCTTCTCGCGGGCCAACTCTTCAGTGGCTTCATCCTGTCCAGGTATGCGCTCCAAAGCTTCCAGCAAGTTGTAGCCCCTGAGAGCTAAGCCCTCCCGTCCATCTTCCGCACTGAACTCCGGAGGATCTTCGCCGGGAGTCTTGCGCTTGTACGTCCAAGCGATCGCCTGCACGAACATTTCGGGATGATCTTCGATATAGCGTTCCAGGTTCGGAATCTGATGTCCGTCACCACCTCGAAGTGATCGGGCGAGTACATCAATAAAAATGAACTCCAGCCCCGCCTTTTCCTCGAGCAGCACATCGGGATTTCGGTTTAATAGCTTGAAGGCTTGCTGGACTGCATAGCGTTGAAGCTGATACTCGCCTTCCTTGTCATTGCCGTCTTTGGGTATGTCGGAAAGCAGCCGAACCAGAAGTTCAGGACGTACCTCATCAAGCTTGAAGTGAACGGAGGAGAAGGCGGCACGCGGTCTTTTCGCGCCAAGCAGATGCCCGATGCTTTCGTTATTTTGATCCGGCGCATCGAATATGAATTCCGGTGTGACATCACGCCAGTAGCTACGACGCGCCTCAGCTGAAAGTTGATCCACGAGTGCCCACGTCGTTCTACGATAGGGTGAGAAAAGGAGCATGCGAAGAGCATCCTGCTCAGACATTTTATCGCGCAAACTTGCGAAGAGAGCCTTGTGCTGATCTTGATCAAGCGCACCCAAAACACCAGTTGCGATGCTGTTGTGGCCGGAGTCATTCTCCTTGCTAAGGCACTGGAGAATCAGCTCTTCAAGCTGCTCTGCGTTTAAGATTCCACGCGCCAGATACCAGCCGATTTGCCGGTGAGAATTGCCTTTCATGGCAAGGTTGAAAATTCCACATAGCCCACTGTTGGCTGCGATCTCAGTCAAAGCTTCGAATCGGAGCTTTTCGATCCGGCGTTCGCGCGCCTGAAAATTCAGCTCTTCACCAGAGAGTTCATCTGCCGATTCCTCGACCCAGCCCTGCCGGAACAGCCATTCGTGCTTATTGATGATGTCGGTCGGCTCCATCGAAGCGTAAACAGCCTTTGCAATTTTCGAAAGGGTGGCTTGTCCACCTTCGTCCGCCTTCTTTCGGCCGCGTCTTGACAGCACTGTCACACGGATTCTGTCGCGCACACGGGCGATGTCGGCGTCAATGGCTCCGGCCTGCTGCCATTCGTCGATGATTTTCCAGACGTTTTCTTGATCCTCGACAGATAGCGCGTGGAGCCGCGTGATGAGGTCGCAAATCATGTCGGCTGTGTAGGACGGCATGGTCAAAGCCATCTTGACCATTTCGCGGACAAAGTCATTGGCGGGCCCCCAAGTGCTGAAGGGGTCGCCAAACCCATATCCATCGGGCCTCCATTTAGGCTTTTGGGTGTAGTCTCCGACGCGACTCCCGAAATCGCCGAACTGCTGGAGGCAGATCTCCCAGCCTATTGTGGGGTGCTTCTCCAGTAGCATTCGCATAGCGTTCAGTCGCGAGTCGTGGTCAGCAGCCGTCTGCGGCATCCACGCTCTGAAGATCGACCCCAGTGAGCCAATTGGCTTATTAGACCAGTTGTCGCCAATTTTGACTTCGGCGAGCCGTCCCAGAATTTTGACGACCCGAGGAAAAGTTGCGGGGTTCCAAGCCAGCCCTTCAAGCGCCCACAGAAGACCTGTTCGTTTAGGTGAGCCAAAGAGGCCTGCCGCGACAGGACGCAGCAGTCCGAGCGTGCAAGGCCTCTCTGATCTGAGGTCGCGCTCAATAATGCTCAAGAACTCGTTGGGGGCAGCTTCCGCATATAGAGGAAGATCGCGATCGTTCGCTTCCAGCTTCCGGATCTCAAGCGGCTCAAGGAGTTCCCTCACTAACCAGGCAGCAGCGAGTTCACCATCAAAGCCAAGGCGTTTCCCGAAAAGATGCTTTCCATGAACAGCGAGCAAAACTAACGTCTCAGAAATGCCTTCGCGAAGCGCTGAAGAGAACTCGCGCTTCTTTCCGTGGATGGCCGCCGCCCAACGCTCGTTCTCCGGAAGATCGAGAGCGGGGTCGTCCTCACCCAGAATAATCTTTGCGATGTCGAAAAAATGGTTGAGGTCACCTAGGGTGACAGCCCCAGCAATCGCAAATAACGAGTCGATCTTGGAAATCACTCCACGATAGTTTCCGAGGGACCACACGGGGGAATCGTTGAACTGCAGCAGCTCCTGCACGCGTCTCTCTAGTGCATCAAAGGAGAGGTCACCCGCAAGCAGCGAAAGAGCTGTTTGGTCTGCATCGTTACGCGTATCCCATGTTCCTAAAAGTGCGAGCGGAACAAGGTTAGAGGCGGCTTGATGATTGGCAGCCCACGCAGGCGTTTTGATCGCTGGGATTGTCGAAAGTATACGCCGCAGCACAGTGAGTGAGCGCCCTGAGGCATTAGCAAGCCTTGTTATCTCGTTGCGCCCTTTATCCATTGCTTCAAGTGCTTTGTCGAAAGTCTCATAACCGAGTGGCTCTAAGATGATGTCCGGATTGGCATTCGCGGCGTTGCGCGGATAGACCACGATTGTACGCAACGACCCGCTATAGGAGCCGAACTCCCGCTCGACGTCTCGCGTGTGCGCAACCGCAATGAAATTGGTTGTGCTCTGGGCAAGTTTTGGTAGCACGCCGCATTCGTCGAACACGAGCACGCGGTCTTTATGATGGTCAAACTCCGGTTCGCTGAATATCTGGCTTAAGAACGCAACGGCTTCCTCAACTGAGTCGGCCGTGATAACAAGCGGCTCAGAGTCGCGCTTCAACAAGAACGATTCTATACGGCTGCGCCAGACGTCGTTCGCGGTGCTGAAGAGCGACGGATGAAGGGGTGTTTCTGCAACATTTGCCCAATCAGTCCAGCATTTTTCGAGAGTTCGAACGCCTCTCGATGGCCGTTCAGTTTGATTAGCAAACCATGTCTGCGCGGCAATGGATGTCTCCATCCATTGCTCTAAATCACTAACATCGTAGGCTCGAACATCCTTCCAGAGTCCCTTTGCTTGCATGGCTGTAAGCCATGTAGCCTTTCCAGGCCATCGTCGAGGGGTAACAAACACAAACGTGATGTTTTGACGATCAGCCTTACTGATAGCTTTCACGCTTTTCGCAAAATCGCCGTCAGCTTTTGCTTTGATGTCAGCATTGACCCCGAACTCCCAGCCCGATGCTCCGGCAGGAATCCATGGCGTCCCCAGGGGGCCTTCAATAAAGCCGTCCCAGCCAGGGCGCTCTGCGTCGTCGTTTCCGGGAAAGTCAACTTTCTCCAGATTCTCTCCTGTCGAATTGACGAGCGTGCGAAGCAGAACCGATAACCGGGTGCGGGCTAAAATTGTCTTAGAAAACCAGTCGGTTATGTCATTGCCTGAAATTCCAAGAAACGGCATTACGTAGGCGCGCACGCTTGCTGCGGCAACTTCGGTCTTGGCGGCGTGCGAGTCGAAGGAGTTCTGGAGGTTGAGAATATCTATAGCCGGTACGCCAAACGCCCGCTCCAGCCGCGCGGCCATATCAGGCGTCGCTGATACTTTTGCATTGAGGAAATTTGAAACCCCAGGACGGCTTATACCGATAAGCTTAGCCGCGTCGGTCACCGTGAGATTCCGAGGGTTGAGGATGTTTTCTCGGACCCAATTTCCCGGGTGCAAGGAGGTATTTTCCTTTTTCATTTTTTGGGCCCGCTTTATGTAAAGTGTAAGGCTACACCTTACACACCTAGGGTGGCCGGCGCAATTCTAGAAATATAGATCGCATACACCCTTCAGTTTGATGGCGCAGCGATGCTTGTCGCGCCACGTAATAACTCCGCGTAGACGCGGCGAGACAAGGTAGGTTTAGACCCCGAAAGCTCCTTAGATCGCCACATGACAGTCATCGGGGTCGATAGGGATAAATGAAAACATCGTGTGGTTAGAGAATACCCACCGTCAATCAAACCGTGCATCAAGCCGAGGCCATAGCCCGGGGTGATCCATGGGCGCCAGGGAATCGGGCCGCCTAGTGTTCGTGCTGTCTGCGTTTCCTTGAGCAAGCCCGCGCAGAGGAGGTCTGCACAGAGAAGTCGATCCAGAAAGAGTGCTGCTTGCGAAATCGGGCCGATCAACAAGCTATGGTAAACCCATGCGGGTCATAATTTGAGGCGCTTCCAAGAGGGGACGTTTGTAAGTCGGCTCGCGTTTTAGCAAAGCGAACGTTCGAGATACCCAGAGGGGAAAGAGCACGTTGAATCACCGCATCATCAAGCGTCAGATCAGTCAGCCGTTCAATTAGCCTGCCGATGAGTAAATAGCCGACATTCGAGTAACGCCAGCCGGTTCCGGAGGTGTATCGAAGTCGAGTACCGTCAAGGCGCCGCATCATTTCATCTGCCGGCCATGCTGGCTCACCGTTAGCAACGGAGGTGTGACACTCCGCAAGTTCTCCGTAATCAGCCAAGCCGGCCTCGTGCCGCAGTAGCTGGCCTAACGTGAAAGGCTGATCGGAATGGGGTCGTCCAAGCCGATCAGTCCGTCACGCACCAACGATAGGGCCGTCGCAGCCAAGACCGTTTTCGTGAAACTCCACCAGGGGGCCATCAGTTCCAATCGGTCTGGCGTTTGTGGCTGACCATTTGACAAGAGTGAAATTAGCATTGGCTTCCCTGGAATGTTGAGCGGATCGACAGCTCGACAAGATATCTCAATTACTCTTCTTCGCCGGGGTGAAGTCAGCCGTTTGTGCTGTGCTGAACGACTGTTTCTGGGCTTAGTGACACAGGGCAAGCGTCATCGTGCTAAATCGCCAAAGGGCGCGCTGGTGTCTATATAGCGAAGTGCCGACTGCACATCCTTCCAGCCGACATAATCCATCAATGCCTTCGTACCCCACTCATTGCGGCTGGCCCAGGTTGCGAAACCGCGGCGTAATGAATGCCCGCTGTACTCGGCGCTTAAACCGCTGCGCAGAAATGTCATGCGCAGCAGGCGGGAGACGCTGTTCGGATTCAGGCCTTGTGCGCCCAAATGCCCCCAACGATCAATGGCCCGAAACGCCGGTCCTTCATTAATACCGCTGATGCGCAGCCAGTCCTCATAGGCCTGGACGGGACATAGACGCTTTAGTGCGGGCACACTGAACGTGCGACCGCGGTTCTCACGATCGGTTTTGCCAGTAGCGAGAAAGAACTTCAAACCCTCCCCCGTCTGCACCTGGATATGCTCAACGCGCAAGCGACACAGGTCATCAGCCCGAAATGCCCGCCAAAAACCCAGCAGGATCAACGCTCGGTCGCGATTAGCCCGTAACCGCACACCAAGATCCAAGCTCGTGCTCGCCACCTCAAGTTCCGCGACGCAAGCCTCCAGCGCCTGTAACGACAGCGCCTCGGCCTGCTTTACCGGCCGCGGGTGCTCGGCCTGAATGCCACGCAGCACATCACGCACTCTAGCTTCTTTGGTGGGATCAACAAAACCGTGTTTTTTGTGCCATTGCGCCAAGGCCGCCAGATGGGTGCGCAAGGTACCAACTGACAATAGCTCGGCATGTTCCGCTAAATACCGAACCACACTTTCGCTAGAGGCGGGCAAGAAGCCGCCCCACTCGCTTTCGAAATGCTCGACAGCTTGGTGGTAGCGCCGCTGCGTGCCTTCGCGCCGTGCCGCCTGTAGATACCGCTCCGTGGGCGAAATCATGCCATTTACTCCCCGCATACCGCCGTTTGCTGCGGAAAACTGCCCAATCGCATGTCACGTTTGGGAATTCCGCATTCTCAAACGTCAGCTCGTCGCTAAATCAGACTCCATTGCGACATTTGTACAGCTGTACTTCCATACTCTGTAACACACCACGAAATAATCGGAGTAGCAGCCATGGCGCGTGGCGGCATTAACAAAGCCTTAGTGCGAATGGCCAGCGAAGCCCTGCTCGCCCGCGGCCTGCATCCGAGCATCGACGCTGTGCGCGTCGAGATGGGCAATACCGGCTCGAAAACCACCATCCAGCGTTATCTCAAAGAACTCAGCCACGCCGGCGCTCTTGCGGCGCAGCCTAGCTTGAATGAAGAATTACAGTCCTTAATATCTAGTTTAGCTGCGCGTTTGCTTGAAAACGCGCAAACCGAACTGGCAGACGAATGGGAGCGTTTCCAACGTCAGCAGGCCACCGCTGCCCAGCAAAGAGAGATCGAGCGCGTCCGGCTTGAACAGCTACAGGACGCTCATGCGATGTTGAGCCAGGACCGCCGCGACGGACTGGCTCGGGAGCACGGATTGCAGGAGCGATTGCAGGCTGCTGAGGGAGAGTGTCAGCGGTTAGGAGAAGCGCATCATCAGCAGGAACGTTTGCTCGCGGAGCGCACCACCCAGATAGCCTCCCTGGAAGACAAACACCGGCATGCACGCGATGCGTTGGCTCATTATCGAGAACAACATCTGGTCCAACGCAATCAGGAGGCTCAACGCCAGGACGCACAGGTCCAACACCTTCAGCGGGAACTACGAACGGTCCAGGAGCATTTGTTAAGCAAACAAGAGGAACTGGGGCAACTGTACCGGGATCTGGAGCGCATGAGCAGCGAACAGCATCAACACCAGCAAGAGCTTCGCCATCTCGAACAGGCACTGCAAACGTCAAAACACCAAGCCGAAACAGCGCATACAGAACGACAGGGTAAGCAGCAGGAAAATCAGAGGATGGTCCTTGAGCTTGGCGCTCAGCGGGAAAAGACCAAACGCCATTTGCACAGGTTGCGTCAGGCACAACGCGACCAACGTAAAATGTCGCAACAGCTAGTTCAGTTGCAGGCGCTACTGCAGCACTTGACGTACAAACCTCCCGACTAACGCCACTGGGTGCAAGGCATTGGGTTTTGCCCTAGGCTCGACTGACATATCCCGTGCTCGCATCGCAGCCCTGTTAGCAGCTATCTCGGGTTCAAACATAGCGCGGACATTACCCAACACATTTGTAGGATTTGTTCAGCCCGACGAGAGTCGTCTGTGGGCGAGTTAGCGCAACGCAGGCAATTGATCATTTGAACATACCATCGTTTGAGCTGGAGAATTGCATTCCACTTGGCGACCCGTTTGCATCGCCAATGAACAGTCATTTGCATTCGACGTGACCAGGCCTTGACTGGCACGCACTGCATGCCCTCGACCGGCTGGAGTCGACCAATTCTGTTGAAAAAGTCGGCGGTGTTTTTTAAGACAGAAAAGCAAGCGTCGGAGAATAAAATCCTGAATGCTCGCAAAGCCTTCAGGCTGAGATTTCACGTAGAAGCGTGCTGAAGAAGCACGTACACTGACAAATGGTGCGGCATTCTGAGAACCGACTTTTTCAACAGAATCGACCCATAGCGGACGCTGGCCGACAGCTTTTTATACACTGCGGGTAGCAGCCGATCCAGCTTGCCGAACGTTCCACCTTGTTCGTATCTAGCCACTAGCGCATAACCGTCCATGTCGGCTTTAATGTGCACCAACGTGAGAAAACTGATACGCAAGGTGCACAGTTAACAGTGGTAACCACTACCTTGATGATTGTTAAAAGGAAGTATTATGAGCAATCCAGGTATTCGATATGAGCGACTTCTATTTTGGGCTGCGCCTGTCACTTTGGCCTCTTGTGCGGTGTTTATTTCTACCGTTGGATACAACACCTATGAGGATAGGGTTGCTGCAAATTGCTTCGATGCTGCCGCTAATGTTATCAAGGAGGATTTAAAATACTTTTCGAAACAGTGGAGCGATGTGAAAATTGAGCAAGCAAAAAATACACGTCGAGGGTTGCTCGCTATAGATTATAGTTCGGCCGTAGCTAAAAAATTAATCTACGGCACAGAAAGTAGCTGTTGGCGCAAAATAGATACTGGTAAATATGATTTGGAGCGGGATCCAGATTTAATGATTGAAGATTTACGATCTCTTGCCGCTGATCTTAGAAAACAACCTGTCAGAATGTATGGCATCGAAATTCCAGATGTAGCTGTTATAGGCTTGGCGGGTACTCGGATTCAGATTGCCATGGCCAATTTTATCCAAGCTTTACAGATCGCGCTCGCCCCAATAATGCTTCTTTGGCTCGGCAGCCTATACCATACTCGGTTTAGAGAAATCACAGCGTTCAAAAGTCATGACAATATATTGGCGGTTCACCCTCACGTTATAAATGTATTTCCAGTGGGCTATTATCCGGACTTAAGGAAAAAAAACTGGCTTAGGTCTAAAGCACCATTTTTTTTGTCGGTTTATTTTTTCTCAATACGTTCATCATTAGTGCTGTGTTTCATAGCCCCATCTGCTGGATTTTATGTTGCATCGCTTTTTTATCAACCTATCTTTGGTTACTGGGTTCCCAATTTTTTTGCAGGGATTGGAGTGAGTATTTACGCATTAGGGGTGTTAATCATCGAAGCTTTTGTGGGGCAGAAACATTTCAATGGAGAAGGGGCGCTGCGCTGACAGTCATTTTATTTTCCGCCGCTTGAGGCTGTCGGTAAGTGAGTTTGCCACGCGGGTGATTTTACTCCGGTCATGCAGGCTATCGGGGCATTACGGCTTGCACTAGTTTTTAATTAGTGAGTTTCTCCGTCTGGCCGACAGGTATCGGCCAGACGGAGTTGAATAACAGACACCGGCAGCAAGGGGCCTCTAACGGTCGCGGGCGCAGGTCAGCCCTTAGCTGTAGAATTCAGAAAATTTCTTGAAGGAGGGGACGGCATGGATTAGCCGTAAAGCAAATGCTGGTTCTTCACGCTCTTGTTGGCGAATTCAGGAGTTTAGAGCCCATCGCTTTGCAGGGCTCAGCGTCACTGCGACTCTGCAGGTAAAGCACCTGAGGTTTTGACCCTTCGACTTGACCGTGACGTTACCTGCATCAGGGGGTCAACGGCGCCGGTGATCTGCCCCCCCCACCGGACTATGAACCTCGAGCCCGAGCCAGTTCCGACTCTTTCGCCGCCAACTGCTCCCACCCCTGCATTACTTTCGGATCAAGTTTGAGCCCATGAAAATGATAGGTCACGTGTCCCCGCCAACGCGCCTGCTTACGGCATCGTTCAAATAGCGGTGCCAGCTCGGGGACGTCCACATCGAGAAATGTTCGGCCGGTGCACACGTCTAGATCGTTTCTATATGGACAGGTAGCGTCTCCATTGCTGAATAAAGCTTTGAGCAATTTACAGGCGTGGTCCTCGGAAACGCGTCGAACGCAGTGGAGCTTGTTCGTCAACGCCCTCAGGTTGGTCAACCTATGCTGGAACTCCTCAAGGTTTTTCGGCCAGGCAAGGATGGGGACCAAAACACCGCGACGCACCAAGTGGTCTACGATCTGGAACAGAAATCGCTCGGCAACGGCCAATTCCCGGTCCAGGCAGATGAGCAAGAACGTGACGGCAAACCGTTGGCTGAGCCATACCCGGATCGTTTCACACTGCGAGCACCGGCTGGCAAGGATCACGAGCATGAGGCTCAGCGATTGCCAGTTTGCGAGTGCTACCAACCGCTGAAACGCAGTAAATGTCTGCTCTGTTAAAGGTGCCTCGTTGATCCGTATACTTCTAGCTAGCCTATTTATCCGACGCTGGTCACCCTGCGTTGGGGGCACTCCGTTTAAGCCTAAAATGGGCAGCACCGTCCACAGCGGATTCGCTAAGACCAATAGCAGAACAGTAAAGCGCTTACAAAGCGCCGCTCGCAAACGTGCTCTGGGCAACCGGCCATTTAGATAACCAGCCCATGTCCTAACCCGCTCGCTACGCCGAATTCCCAGCGCCTCGTACTCAAATGTCGCTCCCCAGGAAATAACTGCGGACGGCTTACGCCCGCATCGGGCATTGGCCGTCAAGTAGTTAGAAAACGTGATGCCTCGGGCCTTATTTACGAGCTTTACAAAGGGTCTCATGGTGCGCAGCTACAAGCGTGTTGTTTTATTAAACAACCTTTTGCGGCTGTCAGTTATACCGGAATCGCATATACATATATCGAAAACAATTATAATTTTCTCTTATAATGATTTTTAGCAAGAAAAAAGACTTAAACTATTTTATCAAATAAAAAAAATGCATATGCGTCTAGCACAACGTTTCTAGGCCACGAGTTTTCGCATTCATACAAAATATTGGCTCTGGCAGCCACGCTATTTCAGCCAGATAATCTTCTCGTGTGATCGGCTTCTCCTTGGCTCCTCATGTAGTTCAATAGTTACAAACTTTGTAAG
Source organism: Pseudomonas viridiflava (assembly GCF_900602065.1). Classification (GTDB taxonomy): domain Bacteria; phylum Pseudomonadota; class Gammaproteobacteria; order Pseudomonadales; family Pseudomonadaceae; genus Aquipseudomonas. The sequence continues at coordinate 452,199 of NZ_UWFN01000285.1, forward strand.
AATCGATCAGCGGATCGGAAACCTTACATGGACATCAGGTGGAGACTGCTGGAGAAACTCAACAGACACACACCCACAGAAGTAGGTAAGGATCATAAACTGTATTGTAATCCTCGCATTTACAGTCGAATCCTTAGCCCCTTTATCGGCTATCAACTGGAGTGCTTTGCTATGGGCATCCAAACTCGGCTCAATAAGTTTCCGCGCAACCTTCACCGGTCCGAAGTCATGGAATGTGACAGTCTGAAGCTTGACTACCCAACCATCGAACACAGAGAGAAGACACGCCTTGCCATAGGCGTCGTTCTGGCGACCAATGCTTTATACGTCACGGGGTGGGATCTCTCCCCCGCTGAAAAAGAAACATGGGCGTTGATCCATGCCATCAAGATTTCATTGAAACGCCGCCCCCGCTCCGGCAGCCCGGAACGATTGTATGTCGTCGACCAGAGGGCGTATCCGTTGATCTGCCGGCTCCGTCACTTGATTGTCCGTTCTGGCGCGACGCTGTACCTCAACTATTCTGGTCAGCCGGGCACAACAGTAAACGTCGAGGATTTTCTGATTACCCTCAACCGGGAGATTGGCGAAATCTGCTCTCAACGTAAGACGCCCCCGCAAAAACTCAGCGAAGTACACCAGATCACTACAGACTGGCTGTACCGCTATCACCACCGTCCTCACCCAGTACTCGGCATGGCACCGGTTGAAGCCTGGGTTCGTGATCAGGTCCAAGCGCTCTTGATCAATCGCGGTAAAGCAATGGATCCGACTAGCTCGGAACTGCGCGTGACCTGGGCTTCCAACCACCGCCATCAGGTGCATGCCTGTGGCCTGACGTGGACTGCTCCCGCGTTGTCGTCTCCGTCGATGCAAACCCGGTCCAGCGAACAAATACTGCTGGTTTATGATCTAGCCAATCATGACCAATGCTGGGCGTGTCATCCCGACCGACCTGAGCAACTCCATGAGCTCTCAGCGGTCCAGCCCAAGAATCCGGGAGGGTTGGTGTTGGAGGAATAGTTGCTAAGGCGCATGCCCTAAGAACGCGGGATCTATGATCGCCGCCGGCTCGCCCAGTCTTACAGCCCCCCAATCCCTCCACTGGTTTACAAGCTTGCTTCGCAAGGCCAGCAGTTCAAGGTTCGCACGTTGCTAAGCCCAGCCAGTTTCAAGACCAAAACCTAGCGCGAAAGGAGCTAGGGCCATTCGCCTACCCAAATCCGCAGCGGCGCGTCTGGTAGCCGCTGTCGAAAACTCAACAGCAGCGTTGGGCGCGGGCTATACGGTCGTGCGTCATCTGCTGTAGGAAGGCACCGGGGAGAACCTCAGAGCTATGGACATGTTCAGCCCCTTGGAACTTCCCCCGCAGGTATGTCTTTTGCCAAGAAAGCCGCTTTCTTCAGGACAGCCACATCGGCGGGTCACTCATTTTCCATCTCTAAAAAACAAGACAATGGTGGCATGTGAGTCAAGTCTGCTAGCTCAATTCTGTCTGCATCTGGAATATGAGCCGAAGGTCATCGCTTACGTCTCGCGTCCGTTTGCTGTGCAGTTCATCGAAGCGGACCTTACCGTGCGGCCGCATTTTGCAGCGATATTGGCTGACGACAGAAGAGTTTATTACCAAGTAGAAAGCGCAGATGAGATAACAGATCCACGGCGCCAATATCGGCAAAGCTTGACCAAACAATGTTTCGGTCACGCCGGTTTTATTTTTGAGTGTATTCGTCCCGAACATTATCAGGCAGCGGTGAGCACTGAAACCTTGAGATGTCTTTACCATCAGGCCTTTGGTGCTTCAGCCGCCCAAGTGCCAAACATCCGGCGACGTCTAGGTGAAGCAACCGATGGACGCATGATGATTCGAAGCTTGCTGGCTCGAGGCATTCCGCTCAAGGACATCGCATTTGCACTTTTTTTCCAACATATCCATACCGACCTTCGTAAGCCCGTAGACCTAAACACGATCGTGGAGATCATCTGAGATGAAAGCGCCCGTGGTGATCAAAATTGGCGAGCATTACAGCTACTGCGGCCATAGCTGTCAGGTTGTAGACATTGACGAACAACAGGTACAACTTAGGACCATCAATGGCCCGTCCAACGTCGTTGCTCATTCGTTGCCAACACTAAGACGGGCCGCGGAACAAGGCAGGCTGATCAAAATACAGGAAGCCCCCATCACTGTGTTCCCTGAGAAAGTGATCGCGGGACTGCCAGAAAAGCGGGCTGCGAAATTTAAAATTCGTGAAGCCTATATGAGGACTATGCAAGACCAATATGCCGGGCGCCTATCACGTTCCGAGTTTTCAACATTGGTCGAGAGTGTCATCGCCGCCATAGGCCCCCATCATGGCCCCTGTTACGCCACGGTCAGTAACTGGAAGCGAGCCTACCTTGCGGCTGGCGGAAACTGTATCGCACTAATCCCAAATACGTATCGGCCAATTCACCGGCATATCATGCATCAGCCGGACGAAATCAGGGCCCTGATTCGCGATTACGTGAAACGGTTTTACTGGGTCCCCACGCCCTTTACGCAGTCAGCGCTGATTGAGTCAATCCGCTTGGCCATCAAGGACTTGAATCGATTCAGAGCTGCCGGAAGGCAATACCGCGTCCCGTCCGTCACCACCCTCTACAGAATAATCGTTGAACTAGATGCCTTCAATACGACGTGCAACCAGCGAGGTCGTCGGCAAGCCCTGCGGCAAAATCGATGGAGCGCCGCGTTACCTGCACTAGGGCGATTGCTGGAGCGGGTAGAGGCGGATACACAGGAACTTCATATATTTGTCGTTGATGACCGCGGCAGGGTCATCGGACGGCCTTATCTGACAGTGTTCCTTGAGATCAAAACTCGGCACGTAGTGGGATGGCTCATATCGTTCAATCCCCCGTCCCTAGATACCACACTGCGGGCGCTGAAATCTTCAATCCGCTCAGACAATATCTACGGAGGCGTTGGGGAAATCTACGTTTTCGACAACGGTCCCGAATGGATCGCCGCCAACCTGCGACGCACTCTTGAAATGCTCGGCGCAGAGATTATCTTCTGTGAGCCCGGCCAACCCAATCAAAAACCGCACATTGAAGCTTTTTTCAGAACCTGGTCCACCCAGATTGTCCACTGCATGAGTGGTACGACCTTCTCCAGTATCACTAAGAGGGGAGACTACAACTCAGAAGGGAACGCGATTTACACTCTGGATAAGGTGAAAGAAATATTTGCACGGTGGTTAGACAGCTACCATCAGGATTGGCATTCCGAGTTGGGCATGTCGCCGAACGAGGCATGGGCCAAGTGCCTGGAAAATGAATTCGAGCCGCGCAGACATTCCGAGGATGATTTGCGTCACTACTTCTGGCGCATGGAGATGGTGACGCCGTCATCACAAGGCCGAGTCCGCTATTCCAACGTCCATTGGAGCGGAGGTGCAGTCAGCGCATTTGCTCAACGCCACCCGATCAGAAAGAAACTAATGCTGTATTACGACCCTTGTGATCTGGGCAAGGCTTGGATTGTTCATCCTGATTATCCGACCGACATCCAAGAGTTACAGCCCGTCCATAAGGAATATCAGGAAGGGTTAACTCTGCACTTTCATCAAGAGATCCAAAAGCTGAAACGTGCACAACGCAAAAGCCATGTGTACATATCGGCACATGAGGCTCGTCTGCAGATCCTTTGGGACATCAGTCAGATTAATAACAAATCCGATCGTGCGAAACACCACCGCGCGGTCGAGCGTGGCGATGTTACTCCAGTAGAGTTAGAAAACGCTATCCGGCCGCAGTCCTCTGCCGCGACCACTGCCACGTCCAAAGTACATGAGTATCGCGACGATACGCCTGATGAGTTCACTGTGGTGAGGAAATAACATGAACCTTCAAGAAAGAAACGCGTTGCTGAAAGATTTCTCAGGCGCGACTGTTTATTTCCCACGATTTGCGAAAGCGTACTCCACAGTACAGGACGCGATTGAAATGTCTCTTATTACTGGGTCGCCTAATTCAGCGATTATATGCGGGCCTTCGGGGGCAGGAAAGACAACACTATGCGAACATTTGATCGCCCACTACCAGCGAACTTATGAAGAAGAATCATCTGAAGGGGTCTTCCGTAGAAAGACGGTCATGTACTTCGAAGTCCCAGAACCCGCCACTGTCAGACAATTGGTGGAGCAGATGCTACACACGCTATCCGTAACAGAGTGCAAGGGGAGCATCGCCCACCTGACCGCAATGCTTATAACACGACTGCACACCCTTGGCGTCGAGGTGGTGTTTCTCGATGAAATCCAGCGTCTATGCACAACGTCGACAGAAAAAATTCGTCCTTCCGCGCTCGGCTGGATCGCAAGTTTCTGTAATGACTTGAAAAAACCTGTGGTATTGGCCGGCACCGAGGAGTGCCGCTTTATTACGAAAACCCCAAACTGTGAGCCTTTCGCTAATCGTTATCCGCACATGGTTGTATTAAATTTTTTTACATATGAGGCCCAGCTCAGCTCAGAATATCACCGGACACTTGAAAAGCTTAATGAGACGCTGAATGAGATATCCCCAATGCTTAATGAGGTCCACCTACACGATGCCGATATCGCTGCACCGCTTTTCGTCGCTACCTGCGGAAATATTAAGTGGCTGCGTACAGTTATTTACAGTGCCTTGGCGCACAGCTTAAAACGTACAGCTGAACATGGCCTGTGTCGCGCGGACTTTTCATACGCTTGTGATCAGCTTGATCTGCTCTTCAACCTTTACCCTGGGAATCCTTTTTCATTAGATCTGACTCAGGCTCGCGATCTGATTTCTGAGTCAGAGAAAGAACTAGCTAAACTGAGGGTAAGAGAATGAGCGATGTGATATTCATTCCCTTCCCACTCCCTGAGGAAAGTCCTACGAGTGTATTAAAGCGCTTCGCGGTGCATCATGGTTGTGAGATCCCGGCACAGCTCTGCACGATAACACGCAATATCAGTTTTAAAGCGTCGACACTGAGCCGCGAAGCCCCACTGGTGCAATGGATCGCGCAACGCGCAGGCAACTACTCTGCGCGATTTCTCGATGGTTTCTATAAGCCTATTGGTCCTCTGCGAGAAAACATGCCGTTCGAAATCCATGGAACCCTGGTACCGAGTCGATTAATCAGATCCACAGGAACGGGATATTGTTCCGAGTGCTGGAGTGAGGGCTGCGAACACAGCATCAAAGACTTCAAGTTCAGTCTCAACTGTCCTTACCACCATCGGCGCTATCTATTTGCATGTCCACACTGCGAGAAAAGATTGTGGTGGACTGACCCGCTGCGTAACCGTTGCTCGTGCCAAGGTGAATTGATCAGTGAGCCATGTACATTGGTAGATACAGGGCCCGAGGAATTCACGTTAAAGTGCCTCCGCGCCAAAAACTCCCTCGCTATGGAAAACCTAAAAAACACCCTGACACAGTTACAATACAAGATGAATGCACGGCCAGATGACCTGCAAAATCGCCTGATACTAAAGACTGCAATCTGCATCATCACCGATGACAAAGCCGGCGTGGAAGACTACCTGATGCGCATACACGGCTGCCACCCAGACCTGCCCGCCGATGTGATCAGTGCTAAATTGGCTTTGGTTAAGCATCCGTTTGCGCGGCGGATTATGAAGGACTTCAGTAATATAAACTACTGTCCGCTACCTACCGCCTCTCTCGAAGGCGCCGAATACCCATTCACTCTCAGGCGTATCCAGGTCAGAGAGGCCTCGTCAGTTTCATCTCGGATATTTCGGCGCTTGGCAGACGACCTCGGGATCAGATGGCCAAAATTAGACCGGAAAACAGACTTAAGTAAAGACCATTTTCTGCCCTTATTGAAATATGCGTGGGCCTGGAAAAAAGATGCAAAAAATTTCGAAACCGATATAAATGAGTATATCGAGCTTGAATCAGCTCGAGAGCTTATAGGCGTAACTCTCTTTTACCTTAAGAAGCTAATCCGAGCTGGGTATTTAAATGCGGAATCGAAGCCAAACCAAAACCTGAGAATTCGTCGGGACGAATTGACCGATTTCCTAAAAAAATACGAGTCCGTAAACTCCGTTGCCAGACGCCTTCAGTTATCTTCCCGAGCAACACGGTTTTTTCTGCGTCGCCAACGCGTGCCATACATTGAGGTATTGAAGTCAAAAACACCTACCGTTTTCATCCGCACAGACACCGATCGTATAGTTAAGCTACACAACACCGCCCCCGCCTTATGCAGAAAAAGGTTTGATCGTAAGCAACTCAAGTTGGTCGATGCAGATGAGGAAAATTTGTACATAACCTGTGCCTCAGCAGCGAAGCGACTTGGTCTACAACACAATACTGTCAGAGAGTATGCAAAAGCAGGCGTCTTTTCGGCCAAGCGAAGTAATACATGCATGCTCGTGCCCATTCAAGAAGTGGAAACATTCAGCCAAAAATTTATTCCGGCGTGCGAGTATGCGAAACTACTGGATATACCAGCCACAAGTGCCACTCAGGCCTTAATTGATGCAGGGTTCAAACCCGCTGCAGAGTGGCGTCTTAATAATTGCCATTCGCCGCTATTTTACAGAGCGGATATAGAAAATCAAACTGAGCGCTACGCTCAGAACAATCAAATGACAGTATCTATTCGGGAGGCAAAAGACAAATTAAGCTTACCTAGCTCGACGATTATAAATTTAATAAAACTTGGTGACCTTGCTAGCGATGGCATCACAAACTCAATTCTGCGCGCAAGTGCAAAAAAAGTAGCACTATTCTATACCACGCATGCCAACGCTTTGACTATATCAGAATGGTGTAATCTACCAGCGCGCTCCATACAAAACTCACTGCGCACCTTTGATATCAATCCTATTTGCGGACCTTTAATCGATGGATGTCGGGAATTATTATACAGGGTTGCAGATCTTGATAGATTTGGGGTCAAACCACATAGCGGTCCAAAACCTAAGTATTTAATGGTACAGCCTTATAAGCTAACCTATCGCCCCACCCTTTTACCACTCATTGCAGAAACAGAAATCCAAAAAAAATACCATATATCTAAAGCAGGAATAACTCGCTTCTTCGTTCAGACTGGATATATAAACGTTTTTCCTGTCGGAAAAGTACGTTACATGACAGCCAGCGATGCAAAAAAAATAGCACACATCCTAAATAAGTATTATACACCAGGCATGGTTGACGCCATGCTAAATACACACTCCTTCGCAGCAGCTCTTTGCAGGCAAGGCAAACTTAAAACAGCGCAAAAACTCCCACAAGAACTTACCGGGCGTATACTTATCACAAAGCAGTCTGTAAATAAGCTAATCGCTGGCCTTCCCAAGCGTCCACCCTAATTAAAATATGCAATTTCCACTTGACGCAAGTTTCATACATTACTAGCCATTGGGCATTGGAACCACTAAGAGGAGACAGGTCGCCATCGCAACGAGCGGCGATCCAAGGTGGTTCGCCCGTTTTAAGCTGCCTTTCATGAGGCTGCCGTTGTCCAGCCCCGGGGGTTAGGCTTAAGATAAGGGCATCCCCTCAGGAGGATTCAGATGCCTATTTACCGCGACTCGACCGCCTCTGGCCAGCCTAAACCTAAACCTAAACCTCGGGTGCACAAAAAAGAAATCGATCCTGTTGCGGTGGTTTCTGAGGCTCTTCGCGTTGGCGATTTGCACTTCCAGCGCTTTGTCGAAACCGGGAAATTTCAGCTCTGCCCCTGAAAGCAGAAGGCCATCACAAAAGTCCGCCGGGCATGGCAAGAGCCACCTCTCTATAAGTATGGGCATTTCGGTACACCAGGGTTCCCGTAACGGCCAAATTCATGGAGCTCCCCATCTGATATGAGCTCCTTATCGAGTCCTTTAACTTCAAGGTCTGCGACCAACCCGCCCACTGGCCTGGATCTGTTTTAAGGGGCGCGTGAAAGACATAACCGATGTCACTCTCCATCCTACCCACCATAAAATGTGGGTCTAGGACGTTGCCTTATATAACATCCCTCTTCATTTTCTCCTCCCTTCCAAAGCCCTGCAGCGCAACGGTGTTGGCACGGTCTTTCGCGCTACACACGATGTGGAGTCGACTCATTTTTGCATTGCCCGTCCCTAGTCAAATTCTTTTGAAAAAATCAGTCTAAACGAAAGTGAAAATCCCCTTGTAAATCAACGCAACCAGTCCAAGCATGAATGAAAAAAAAGGATTCCACGCTGACAAGCTTGAAGTGAAAGGGCTGCCTGAGAAGGTGGCCCTTTTTTATTGATTGAACATTCGTATTCAGTCTTTTTTCAAGCCAAGACGCTCTTCGTAGTAGCCATAAGCCTCATCCATTTCGTACAGTTGCAGGAGATTTTTCCTACAAGGACGACGCAGTGGCGATCCCAGCGGTTGAGAAAAAAGCGATCGAACAGGCTCTGGGCCGTTTCGATGAAGAATTCAGGGACCAACCTGAATGGGCTGGATGGAAGTCGAACAGCGCACACCAATTCTCTATACGCGGCGATGGCAAGCTCTGCCCTGCGAAAAAGATCATTTCACTTGCGACAGACATTGCAGCACGTGATTTCACTCGTGATAGATCCACAAACGGAGATTCTCGAGCCCATAAATACGAGATTGCTGATCTCCGCAAAACGCCAAAGCTCGACTTCGCAAAGGGCGAGACTTATGACCGTCAGACTGAAATCCATGGCCCGTTTGGCGGAAGCTCTCAAAGCGGCATAGCACCATCGAATAAGGCACCGGTGGTGTTTCTCTTTTCAGGAGAATCGGGTGAGCAATATGGATACACAGCCGAGGTAAACGCACACGGGGTTTATTCCTACGCCGGCAAGGGACAGGTCGGCGAAATGATGCCGAACCGAGGAAACCTAGCAGTTCAACAGCACGCAGCTACTGGTCAGGCGTCGCATCTCTTCAAGTTGGGAGATTAGGAATGGCCGTAACTAACGGGCACGGAAACCCTAATTGGACACGTGACGAAGTAATACTTGCGCTTGAGCTCTATCAGTCCTGTTCCGGTCAGATCCCTGGCCCCACAGATCATAGAGTACGTAAACTATCTGACCTGTTAAGAACATTTCCTCACCACAGCAAAGCAGCACGCCAACCGTCCTTTCGAAATCCCGACGGCGTAGCATTTAAACTACAAAATCTTCGCAGTGTAGCTATCGGATCCGGGCTAAAAAACACGTCAAAGGTTGACCGAGAAGTTTGGGAGGAACTTGGAAATAATCCATCGCGAACACTTGAACTTGGCAGAGTCATTCGCCAAAGCATCGCGATTATCGATGATCTTCCATCGCCAGAGGATGAGGTGGAATTTTCGGAGGGCAAGTCTGCAACCAAGGTTCATATTCGGCGTGAGCGTAGTGCCAAGCTCCGGAAGGAGTTAATTGACTTGCGACTAAAACAAGATGGAATGTCGTGCGACTTATGCGCCACAGATGGAAAAGAAATTGACCCAGACCTGAGAATCTCAATGTTTGAGTGCCACCATATTATTCCGCTCAGTGTGGTTGGCGAGACAAAAACGAAGGTGAAGGATATGGCTTTGCTGTGTGCAAACTGCCATCGATTGCTTCACCGGGCAATCGCAAAGAAAAAGCAATGGCTATCAATCGAAGATGCCAAGCGTTTTCTTTTCATCTGATCGGTAGATAGGCCGACTGCTGCGCTTCTTGCCAAGCTGCAAACGGCCAGAAGCTGACACTGCACAGGACACGATGCATGATCTACCTTGATCGCTCTTCAGGGGCCACTTTATGGATATATTGCACCTCTCTAATCGCCCTTTACTAAAGGGTGGCGTAACGAAGTTTTAGCCCTCGCGGATACGATTAAGAATTTTAGGAATATCGCCATACTCCTCATACCAAATCACCGTTACACCGAGCTCCCGCATTAGCTCTTCGTTTGTGCTGTGGTGCCTCTCCAAGAAACGGTCAATCACCAAGCTTGGGATTTTCAGTTGATGCCCACGATCGCCACTCTTGAATTTTTTTGAGGTCAAACGACGCATAAATGCAAAATGCTTTGGTTTCTCAATGGATTTGGACGCAATTTCTAACAAACGTCGCAAATTCGGATCCGTGAGAGAAAGACCAATCATAAGACACGATGTTTCCTTGAAGCCGTTTAACTGCACCAAGTTAGACCAATGATAAGAATCGCGATAAATCAGATGGTAGCCTTCTTCTGAAAAAACCAAAGTACATCGATCTAAATTAGAATATTTATCTCTAATTTCAGGAAGAAAACCGTGAACATGGTAAATCGGCAGTTCCTCAGCACTAGGAGTTTCAAACTCCTCAAAAATACTTTTATGGACAAGGCCGCGTCCTGACAGAGCGCGCTCAATGAAATCATCAAAGTTATAAGTGAGGATTGACTTTACCTTGGCTCCTGTCCTGGTAGGCGTACAGAGACGAGCAATGGCTGTAATAAGTTCTGACTCTATCTGGAAATCTTCGTTACGTAGAGAATATAGCTGGTGAGTGATTGCCTCAATGAAATTTTGTTGTTCAGTCGGCGACCCAACGGAAAGTCCCTTTCTGATATACCTAGCCAGCATCAGAGCGGAGGGCCCATCAACCTCCATAAGTCTAGAAACAATCTGAGATACTTGAGCAGTATCACTTTTATCTCCTCCAATATTTTCTTGAGCCAACATAGAAACAAAAAGAGAATTTAGAAGAGTGTTCCAATCTGGCAAACCTGCGCTACTCGACACCCCCGCACCTAGAACTAACGAAAAGCTCCCGGACCGATACTGATCTGCCACTAGCTTAATGAGCTTATCTCGCTCTTCCAGCCATGGTTTCGTTGGACGAGTCACGGCCATTTTCAAACGTAATGAAAACAAACTATCAGTGAGCTTGCCTACCTCACCTTTATGTTTGCGCATCAGGTCATTGATTTTTTTCTCCCCCCAGATAACCACGGAGGCACGGCCATGAGCATCAGGTTCGTGGAGCATGTAGCTCAGTGTTGACTCTGGCATCTTTGGCGCAATAATTAACAGTCCGAACCCCGGCTCGCCATGCATTCGAAAAGAGTCCAGCAACGATTTAACTTTATCTTTAGTTGCAGTAAAAATATATTCAATGAAAATTGGAGTAGATAGATCCCCAATGCCTTTAGGGGCGACAGCTTCGAACAGAGATGTGTGAGTGTCGAGGCTATGGACCTCTTGACCGTAATGAGCCGCTTCAATTTGAAGAAGCTTGGTAAGGAACGCCTCAAGAAACAGATATCCCCCAGAGCCGTAAGACCCCACACGTTCTTCCAAAGCAAAAAAATCCATTATTTCCGATCTCATTAGGTGACGGCGCCGGTGGCTAGGTTAGGTTACAGGCCACATTTCAAAGCACTCACGCTATCACAACGCCACTACGGCATTGAAGCGCTGCATCACGATAACTCTCTCGAGAGCCCTTGACGGTGGCTACCGAAATAAGCTTCGCGAGTTTAGAAATAATAGAATTCTGGTTTTGTCGGATGTCATCAAGCGGCCGACACTCGAACGCTACTGATGGCAGCTTCCGGCCGATATCTGCCGGCCATTACGCCAGCATGCGCAGCTTTTTTGCCTGGCCAATCCAACGCGATCGATCTTCAAACCGCCCGGTCGGGTGCAATGAAAGCAAGCAGGCCTCATTCCGGATTTACGGATCCATTTAGATGGTCAAAAAGAGTGTGATTTCGTAACACTTCACGCATTTTCAGAAATGCCCTACAACCTTGCTCCTTGCCCGCCTGCGCCGTGCCCCCTACCCTTGCACCGCGCCTAAGAAACGCTCAAAGCGACTCAAAAGTAGCGGCCTGCCCGCCCCCGATAAAATGCGGCTTTTTGTACCTGCGGCCCCCGGCTGCACGTCCTAAAATCTCTGTTATGTCGGGAGTGGACCAATACAAGACCCGCAAGGGAAATACGTCCGGCCTTTTCTACTTTTGAGGTTTCTTAACTCCCGACGCCTTAGCCCTCAAAAAGCTAAATAAAGTAGAGATAACAACAATGTTCAGCCCCGACTCTCCGAGCCTAGATAGGCAACCCACCCCAGAAGCCCTAACCCCCACCACCTTCCACCGCCACAACCGCCCACTGCGCACCGTCCTGCTGGAATCCCAGGTCTGGTTCTGTGCCCGGGATTTCAGTCGGTTGATGAGTTGGCCGCTGAATGAGCGCACGACGCGCAAGCTGGATGAGGATCAGCGTCGTGTGGTGTTGCTCGGTGCTCATTACGGGGCTGAGGAGGAGTTGATGGTGAGTGAGTCGGGTATCTACGAGATGCTGGTGTATCACTGTCATGCGGAGAAGCGTGCGTTGCGGCGCTGGATTACGAATGAGGTGGTGCCTTGTGTGCGTGATGGTGTCCCTCGCAATGACAACGCGCCGAGTTTGAGCCTGCTGCAATGGCCGGAGTTGTCGGTGTGTCTGTTGAACTGGCGCAGTGAGCCGTGGATCAGGTTGCGGGATATGCCGAGGTTGTTGCCGCATGGGCAGTTGCCTGAGGATTCGGCGCGGGGTAAGGGGCGGTTGTCGTGGTGGCGGGCGGTTTGGCGGGGCTGAGGTTGTTGTGAGGAAGGTAGATTGTCGTGACCGTGGTTTTACAGGGGGTGTTTGTCTGGGATGGATTTCGGCGGCTGGGCTGGCCTCTTCCCGGATGAATCCGGGCCCACGGGTTCAAAGTGTGGCCGTTGGTTTAGCGGTGGCTGGGCGGGCGCCATCGCGAGCAAGCTCACTCCTACAGGGCGATATCCGTGATGAGAAATCGCTGGTTTATTTATCAGCATCGTTCGGAGGCGTCGTAGGGTGTTTCATGCGTGGGTGTAGGCCACGGTTGGCCGCTTGGCTACAAGCCTTTATCGACGGCCGTTTGTGAAAATTCTGCCACCTCCGCGATATGACCAGACAGCGGTTTGCCAGCGGTTTTGGCTGTTCGACAGACTGCGTTTTGCCCCCTATCTTGCGCGTCCTTTTCGCCCGCAGGACTTCTGAAATGAGCAAGCAAATCGCGTCTGTTGATGGCTCTCTTGAAAGCGGTTTCGCTGAGATCGCGCAACTGATCAACTCGGCCAAGCAAACCACGCTGCAGACCGTGAATACGCAGTTGATCCAGTTGTATTGGCAAGTGGGCGCTTACATCAGCGACAAGATTGATAACGCAGAATGGGGTGAAGGCGTCGTTGCTCAACTGGCGACCTATCTGGCGAGGAATCAGCCTGGGATGCGGGGCTTTACCAGCCGAAATCTTTTCCGTATGCGGCAGTTTTACGAGGCCTATCGGGGTGACGAAAAAGTCTCACCACTGCTGAGACAAATACCCTGGACCCATAACCTGATCATCCTCAGCCAAAGTAAACGGGCCGAAGAACGCGAGTTTTATTTGCGGATGGCAATTCAGGAGAAGTGGTCTAAACGGGAGTTGGAAAGGCATCTGAAAACAGCCTTGTTTGAGCGCAGTATTCTAAGCCCGGCAAAAGTGACACCAGCGGTGTCACAAATTCATCCCGAAGCCCTCAGCGTCTTCAAAGACGCTTATATGCTCGAGTTTCTGGGCTTGCCGAACGAGCATTGGGAGGCAGATTTGCATCGAGGATTGGTGCAGCGCCTCAAGGATTTTCTCGGTGAGCTGGGGCGAGACTTTTGCTTTGTTGGCTCACAGTATCCGGTACAGGTAGGCAGCCGCGATTTCGCGCTGGATTTGCTGTTTTTCCATAGAGGCCTGAACTGCCTTGTGGCCTTTGAGTTGAAGGTGGGACGTTTCGAACCGGAGTACCTGGGCAAGCTTGGCTTTTACCTTGAGGCACTGGATCGTGACGTGCGCAAACCCCACGAAAACCCGGCAATTGGCGTACTGCTGTGCGCCAGCAAGGAAGATGAAGTGGTGGAGTACGCGTTGAATCGCTCGCTGTCCCCGGCCATGGTGGCTGAATATCAAACTCAATTGCCGGACAAACAGCTGCTGCAAGCAAAGCTGCATGAGTTTTATGCGTTGAATACTCAGGCTTGCGATGGCCCTTGAGGTCGAGCGGGGTTTCGAGGTTCAAGCGAATAGTCATTACTGGGCCTCGGTAATCTGGCTGATCGCTCCCCCTGCCAGCCCCACAGCTTTTGTTTATGGCTCTGGGTTTGACGCTGGATGGGCGGCCGTCATCGCGAGCAAGCTCGGCTCCTACATGACTGCGCAATCTTCGTTCTCCTGATCTGCCGTTCCATGAGCAGCAGAGGCCAAGCGTTCAACGTATCAGCGTCCCGCCGCCGGGCCTCGCCAGCCTGAGCCCTTGTGTCTTTACCGACGTTTACGTCATTTGCCTGGCAGGGTGCTGAGGCGCTTCATCGACCATCGAATCACGCTCTCAGAAAAAGCAGGCCGAGAAGGCCAGACAGTTGTTCTCTGGAAATCCATTTCCAGCGTGTCGCCGATAAAGCGTCCATTGAAGGTGTGCACGGTCGTGTAGACGAGTTCACCATTCTGTTTTTTGAGCGGGGTGCGCGACTCGGCGGTTATGCGGTCGCCGGTGCGAGTGAACGAGATGGGCGTATCCACGCCGGTGCCGTTGTCTTTGGTGTAGTAGTCAAATTTCTTCAGGACCACATCGGGGTCCTCAACGGTACGCCAGTAGATGAAGTGGGTGTCGTCGACGAACATCAAATAGGCATGCCAAGGCACAATTCGCGGCTGCTCTGTTTCGGCGTACCAGATTTTTTCCCGAACGCCGGAGCCCGGTCCGATAGCGCATCCGGAAAGCGCGAGTAGAAAAAGCGCGGCGACCAATATCTGTTTCATGCGTCCATCCTGGATGATTCGTTGTCTGGCGTTACTGCGCTCGATAGCACCAAGCCGCTGTTTCGAGCGCGGCCACTTTATCACGCGGTCAGGTGCTGATGGTTTAGGTGGTGGCGGGTTGGAGGTGGCGTGTCAGGGTGGACGCCTCGCGGGCAAGCGCGCTCCTACAGGGGGCGGTGGGTGTTTTTCAGGCGCTTGGCTTGCGGGCCCATGCGCCGAACATGACGTCGCCGATGTAGATGCCTTCGGACTGGGTGCGTTCTTCGTCCAGGCGTTGTTGCAGGGTTTCGATGTCGACTTCGTCTGCGGTCGCCACGCCCAGCGCGATGATGCGTGGCAGGCAGGCGCGCACGATGTAGCCCAGGGCGTAAGTGTTGTCAGGCGTTTGCACGATGCATTCGGCGCGCACATTTTCGACGGCCAGCCCGGCCTTGGTGAAGATGGCGTGCAGGTTGAAGCCGATGTGTAGGTCGGCGCCTTCGCGCGCGATCATTTGCTGTATCCAGCCTTGGGCTTGCCTGTGCAGAGTAAAAGCGTCGATGCTGGCCGGGGCCAGGGTGGTGTCGTGTTCCTGAAAGACCATGACGCCGCCTGGACGAAGGTGCTTTGCCAACGCCGTGACGGCCGCGACGGTGTCCGCCTGATACATGAGCACTCGTCGGCCGACGATGGCGTCGAACGTGCCAACCGATGCAGGGAGGTCAAGCAGCCCGCTCTGAATGAAAGTGGGTGCAGGTTGTTGATTGGCACCCGCGCGGTTGCGGGCCGTAGCGAGCGCGTTGTCATCGTGATCAATGCCCACGACTTCTCCAGTCTCCCCGACGAGGCCGCTGAGCAGAAAGGCCACGTCGCCTGTTCCGCAGCCTGCGTCCAGCACGCGCATCCCACTGGTAATACCTGCGTCCATGAGAAGTAGGGTGACTGGGCTGGCCTCCTCCCGGCTGAGTCTGGTCCTACGCCATCGCGCCAATAGTTGGGATTGCGCAGTACCTGTGGGAGCGAGGCTTGCCCGCGATAAGGGCCATGCGATCTAAAGTGAATCGCGTCCAGCCTTATCGCGAGCAAGCTCAGCTCCCACAGGTTCAATGGCTACTGCTGGAGGGCGTGCAGTCAGCACTACTGCGGCAGCACAATGCGTGGGCTCGTTCCTAGGGTTTACGGTAAAGTCTGCGCCCTGCCCGCTTCTGACCCATCAGGTTTATCACTGTGAAACTCTCTCGACTCAATACGTTGCTTGCTCGTGCTTCTGCTTGGCTAAGAGGCAAGCGTGAGCGTGTCGCCGAGCCGCAGGTGGTTGAGAATAAGTTGCTCGATGCGCAGCCAGTTGAGCCTGTCGAAACGAAGGTCAGGAAGGCCAAACCGAAGGCAGTGCCCAAGGCTCCAGTCGGGCCGAAAGCGCCAGCTTGCCCGCACTGCAAGAAGGTGATGGTGCTGAAGGTAGCGCGCACCGGGGCGAATGCCGGGGGGGATTTCTGGGGGTGTGGGGATTATCCGAAGTGTCGCGGGATTCGGGCTATCTTTGAGCCGATCAAAGTTAAGTAGCCTTGGATTAAAGAAAGCACCAGACCCGACGATCTCAATACAGTAGCGCCGCTGGAGTGCAGATCATTTCCTCCGCGTTGAATGCTGCAGATCAGTTTCAACCTTTAAAGGAATAAAGCCATGCCCGTTGTTGCTTCGGTTTCGCGCTTGTTAATCGCCTTTTTTGCGATTGCGGTCAGCACTGTCAATTTCGCCCAAGCCGCGAGGTCTTTTGCACACGCCGATACTGCCAACTATCTGGAGCGTTGTGAAACCCTGCAAGTCAGGATGACCCGGCTGGAGGGGAGTAAGAACCCAAAAGATCCTGAACAGGTGGTTAAAGCCTTATTAGATCAGAGCGCAAACATGAGCCACTTGCAGTCGAGTTCAAGCAGTCTCGATCTCACCGCAGCAGAGTCGACTCGCTGCAACGCACTTTTTGCCAAAGTGGATAGCCTTGTGAGTCAAGCTCAAGCGAAGCTCAAGGTCGCCCAAGATATCAAGGATAAGGAGAGCGCTGCGGCCAGTCTGGCGTTGTGGCATAAATCGCCCGAGTACAAGCTCGCTCGCTCATTGGGCTATGAGGATGCGGGCGACATCGGGCAATTGGACATGCATGAAAATCTGGACGGGGAAGAAAAGATGAGGTCGATGCTGTTTTTAGTCGACCGTGACTGCGGTTCATTTTTTCAGGCAGTTCAGAACACGCCGCCTTACGTGATTTATACGATTGAAAAAACCGTAATCACGTGTGGAAAAGCGAAAAGGATCGCCGTTATAGGAACCAGTAATGTAGGCAACGAAGACTTGATCGACGAGAAGGCTACATTCGAATACGTGGGCTGGGAAAAAATCATGTCACCGAACGGGTTTCCGATTTCGGTACGGGTGGTGAAGCAGCGCCCCAAGTGACACCAGCGGTGTCACACATAACCGTCTAAAAGCATCGCACAACCCTTTAGATTGGAATGCATTCCAGTGGAACCGGCTTTAGCCCGGAAGACAGTCTTTCTAACAATACGAATCTGTCGAATGTACTGACCTCTTCCCGGCTGAAGCCGGTCCCACGTCGAAAATTACCCTTCCACCCCATGACTGATCATCCAGCGAATCATGCTCGCCAGCGGCACGCGATGATGACGCACGGTGCACCAGGCCGCATCATCGTGACTGAATAACTCGACGTAGCGGCTCAGTAATACATGGCGGCCGTCGTCGGCCACGCGCAGTTCGATTTCGCGGCTGTGCAGCGACGCGGGGTTGGGGTTGCGGGTTCTGCGGTGCAGCACCAGGGCTTCGGTTCTATTCGTCATCGGCTTCACCGCTAGGGCAAGTTGAAAGGCTTGGGACGACGGCGCCTGACTTGCCTTCGACCACGAAGTTGGCGCGTTTCTGGGCCACGGTGTCACGCAGGGCCGCGTAGTAATCCGGCTGCTTGCGCAGTTGGTCGGTGAACGGCAAGGCTTCAGCGCGGCCATCCACGATGCCGCCCACGGTATTGATCGTGCCCAGGGTCTGCACGGTGTCGCTGTTGCTGCCCAGTGGATCGACCACGAAGCTCAGCACTTTGCCGGTCGCATCTCGCAGGTTGCCGGTGCCGAGCAATGGCAGTTCGACGATGGGGCCGTTGGCGATATTCCACACGCCGAAGGTCTGGCCGAAGTCTGACTTATGGCGCTCGATGCCCATCTTGCCCGAGACGTCGATTAAGCCGACGATGCCCACGGTGGTGTTGATCACGAAGCGCCCGAAGGTGGCAACCGAACGCTCGCCATTACCTTGCAGCAGGTCGTTGATGAGCACTTTGGGCTCACCGAAGTTGGCAACGAAGTTGTGAACGCCGGTCTGAAAAAAATCCGGCAGGTGGCGATAACCACGGGCCACCGGCGCCAGGGCGTAATCATCGACGGTGCGGTTGAAGGCGAAGATGCCGCGGTTGACCGGCTCTGCCGGGTCATGAAGGGTGTAGCTGACATCGTCGCAAGGACCGACAGGCGAAGGCGCGGTGGCGCAACCGCTGACGAGTACAACAGCAAAACCGGCAAGGGTGAAACGGGCAATAGGCGAAGCGCATTTGAGAGTTGGCATGCAAGGTGATCTCGGCAAGGACTGGCGCTGATCCTGCCTGCGCTTTTTTGCCTGAAGATTTCTGCTTTATTGCGCGCCCGTCGCTTTATTACCGAGTTGAAATATATGACGTAGCGCCAGGAATGATTTTAGATAGGCGCTGCACATCATTCCGGCAGCGAGCCTACTGTGAGCCATTTATTACTGGTCGACGACGATGTTGAAGTCCTCGCCCTCTTGCAGAAATTCCTTGAACAGCATGGCTACAGCGTCGAGGTCGCGACCGATGGCCC
Source organism: Pseudomonas viridiflava (assembly GCF_900602065.1). Taxonomy (GTDB): domain Bacteria; phylum Pseudomonadota; class Gammaproteobacteria; order Pseudomonadales; family Pseudomonadaceae; genus Aquipseudomonas. Next base: position 470,890 of record NZ_UWFN01000285.1, read on the forward strand.
TGCGCTGTGGCAGGCTGTGGAGCGGCGTCTGCCGGACCTGATCATCCTCGACGTGATGCTGCCCGGCGAAAGCGGCCTGGTGCTCTGTCAGCAATTGCGTGCCAGGCACAAGGTTGCAGTGATCATGCTCACGGCCATGGGCGAATTGAGTGACCGGGTCATTGGTCTGGAACTGGGTGCCGATGATTACCTGACCAAGCCGTTCGATGCCCGGGAGTTGTTGGCGCGTGTGCGTGCGGTGCTCAGGCGCGTGGGGGAAGCGGCAACGGTGTCGAGCGACTCTTCGCGCTCGATCCTTGAGTTTGCCAACTGGCAGCTGGACGTGACCCGCCGCGAGTTGCGCTCACCGGAAAAAGTCATGATCCCGCTGTCCACCGGGGAGTTCGAGTTGCTGTTGGTGTTTGCCGAACACCCGCGGCGCATTCTCACCCGCCAGCAGCTGCTGGACATGGCGCGCGGCGAGGCTTACGACGCGTTTGATCGCAGCGTCGATGTGCAGGTCAGCAGGCTGCGACGCAAACTGGAGGCGGATATTCACAGTGAGCCGATGATCCGCACGATTCGTAACGGCGGCTATCTGTTCAGTCCGTCGGTGGTCAAGCGATGATTTTTTTCTCGGCATTGCGCGCCAGATGGAATCGCCCCCATGACACGGTCGCGCGCTGGATCGCCCTGACCACCATGCTGGCGATGCTCACTTCGCTCGCCTTGAATGGCGCCTTTACGTTGCTGGCAGGTGTCTGGGCGCGGCCGCCGATTCTGGAAACCGGCCTGATGGAAAAGGCTGCGACCATCACGCGCATCATCAACGCTGCGCCTCTGGAGCAGCGCAACAGCATTGCCGTCGCGGCCAGCGACAAGGTGTTCGACGTGCAATGGTTAGCTCGCCGTGAAGATGCACACCTGCCGACTACCAACGACCCTGGCTTCGAAGACGGCCAGCAGTTTTTACGTGATTTACTGGAAATGCCCCATGCAATTATCGAGGCCTATGAGCCGAGGGACTGGGGTGCGGAACAGGCCGGGCGACCGTATGCATTGCTGATCCAGCTGGGCGACGGCTCTTGGGTGCAGTTCTCCGTGGCGACGCGTAACTGGGGGCTCGACCCGTTTGAGCGCAACCTGATCGTGATCTTTCTGGCGCTGCTGTCGACTATCGTGGTGGCGCTGATTGCCACTCGACACCTGGCGACGCCTTTAGAACGCTTCTCCGAAGGAGCCAGGCGGTTTGGTAAAGACTTTCGCGCGCCGCCCATCCCGGTCGTTGGCCCCCATGAGATTCGTCAGGCGATCCTGGCTTTCAATGCCATGCAGGCGCAAATCCGGCACTTCCTCAACGACCGCACGCAAATGCTCGCCGCCATTTCCCACGACCTACGTGCGCCATTGACGCGGATGAGGCTGCGCGGGGAGTTCATTGAAGATGCCGAGCAGCAAAGCAAACTGTTCCGGGATGTGGATGAGATGCAGACGATGGTCAACTCTGCGCTGGACTTCTTCCGCGACGACGCCCGCCTGGAACCGCCCACGGCGTTTGATCTGGCTGAACTGCTGCTCACGGTGGTCGATGATTTCAAGGATGCCGGCATTGATGTGCAGTGTGTGGGCGCCAATCGTTTTGTGTACGTGGGACGCCCGATCGGCATCAAACGCGCGCTGGTCAATTTGATTGATAACGCCGTGAAGTACGGCCACGAAGCCCGCGTTCAGCTCAGCTCGCGTACTGGCTGGGTTGAAATCCTGGTGCTGGATCGCGGGCCGGGTATTGCTCCAGAGTTGCATGAACAGGTGTTCGCGCCCTTTTATCGCATCGAAGGCTCGCGCAACAAGAACACCGGCGGCGTCGGCCTGGGCCTGCCAACCGCCCGCGCCACGGTGCTTGAACATGGCGGCTCGTTGACGTTAAGAAACCGAAGCAGCGGCGGGCTCGAAGTGAAGGTGGTGCTGCCGGTGGATTGAGGTGGCGCTAAACGATGGGAATTCTCTGTCTGCTTGCGAACTGATGTGCGACGTTCACTTTGTAGGAGCGCGCTTGCCCGCGATTCGATCTGTCAGTCGATCAACATACCGCCTGAACTCACGCGATCGTGAGCAAGCTGTTCGCGAGGCGGGGTGCCTGATGAACCGCGTGTCAGGACAAAGCTTCGCAGCCTTCGGCAGCTCCTACAAAAAAATGCGTTTCAATTCGGGGATAGGGTGTTGCGCAAGGTGAAATTCGACATCAATCCTCCCTTAAGGCAGGATGCCAGCACATCCAGCCGTGATCATTGCGGCGCTTTTTTCGAGGGCATTCGATGCGGTTCTTTAGCTGTAAAACTCTGCTGGTGAGCGCCGCCTTGGTGATTGGTCTCCAGGGCGCGAATCTGTCTGCCGCACCTCAGCAAAAGGCGCCGAGCCAACAGAAAGTATCGATGCTGGAAGGCAAATGGGTATTCAACCTGCCCAAGGAATACGTGAAGAACCCGATGCCAGAGATCGACGACAAGGCCCGAGCTGCTGGGGTAACAGGTTCGCTGTACATGAATAAAGCCGCACAGCGCGTAGTGATTGTGACTGAAACGCCACTCGACTCTCCCGAGCCAGTATCGAGCAACGATGAGGCGACGCTCGCCGGCATCATCGCTGCGACCCTCGAACAGCAGCAGGCCAGCTATCAGAACTTCAAACAGTTGGGCGACGTGAAGAAGATAGTGCGTCGCGGTCTGGGCCTTCGTCAGCTGGACATTTCCGGCAGTGTCGACGGTGGCAAAGTATTAAGCACCACCGTGACCGCCGCCTCAGGCAAGCGTATGGCAATGGTCAATGTCATCTCACTGGAGAAAGACGCCAAGGCGCATGGGGATTTGCTGAAAGGGATTACGTCGGGAAAGTAACGGGTCTTTCAATCGTGCAGTCTTGGTAAAGTCGGCGGGTTATAGGCCGTTGGTGGCGACTCGATTTCAATGTGAGGATGCGATCAAACTGTGGGAGCGGTGCTTGCCCGCGATTCGGTCTGTCAGTCGATGGATATATCGCCTGTGCTGACGCTATCGCGGGCAAGCACCGCTCCCACAGGTTCTGCGCAGTACCCAATATTGGCGCGATGACGTGGCATAGGCCGGTACGTTCAATTTGAAGGCAAACCTGGAATCTCCCGCAAAAATCGCATCTATTGCCCCACTCAATCCATCCGCAACCTCGCCGACAGCACTTCCACCAACTGATGCACCTTGGGCAATGACTCCCGGTTACGAGGCCAGGCCAGGTGCAGGTCGAGCCCTTCAGTGGCGAGGTGCGGGAGGATTTCCACCAGTTCGCCGCGCTGCAACTGGTCTTTGATCAGCCAGGTCGCCAGTTGCGCCACCCCGCTGCCCGCCACCACCGCTGCAACCTGAGCTTCACCATTGCCGACGACAATGCGTCCTTCGATCATGCGCAACTGGGTTTGCCCAGTGGCGTCGACGATGACCCACGGGCTGGTGCCGCCATGGTCTTTGCCATACAGCACGCAAGCATGGTCGGCTAATTCATCAAAAGTCTTCGGCGTACCGTGGCGGTGCAGGTAGACCGGCGCGGCGCAGAAGATCACTCGCTCGGTCCCCAGATAACGATGGCCCAGGGTGGACGGCCAGGCGGACGGGCCACCAATGCGCACGGCCACATCAACGCCTTCTTCGATCAGGTCGACGAAGCGATCGGTAAACGATACATGCGGGCGGAGTTTGGGATGCTGCTCGGCAAACTCCAGCAGCAAGGGCAACACGTGAATGCGCCCGAACGAGGCAGGCAAGTCCACGCGCAGATGCCCGGCAGGCTCCGAGCGCTGCGCGGCCATTGCTGTTTCGGCATCGGCCAGCTCATCAAGGATGCGGGTACAGACGGCATAGTACGCCGTGCCCTCTTCCGTCAAGGCCAGGCTGCGGGTAGTGCGCTCGAACAGGCGCATGCCCAGCCGCCCCTCCAGCCGGGCGATGCTTTTACTGACGGCGGAGTTGGTCAGGTTCAAACGCTCGGCGGCGGCAGTGAAACTGCCCGCATTGGCGACAGCCACGAACGTTGAAATACCTTTGAGGCGGTCGGCGGAAATCATAAGCCTGCATCAACTAGTGAAATTAATTCCATAGTGCACGGAAAAACCACCAAAGATAAGAAGAGGTTTCTCGAATAGGCTAGCAGCATTATTTCAATTCGAGTTAAACCCATGCCTTCTGTAGACACTACCGCTGCTGGTTCTGCCAGCGGCGCAAGCGCCACTGGCGCCAATTTGGCGATTGCCATTCTGGCACTGGCCGGTTTTGTAATCGTCACCACTGAATTTTTGATCATCGGCCTGCTGCCGGGCATGGCCCGTGACCTGGGGATTTCAATCTCCGACGCGGGCTTGCTGGTGACCTTGTTCGCCTTCACGGTGATGTTGTTCGGGCCGCCATTGACGGCGATGCTTTCACACCTTGATCGCAAAAAGACCTTTGTGGCGATCCTGCTGATTTTCGCGGCGTCCAACGCACTGGCCGCGCTGTCCAGCAACATCTGGGTGCTGGCGTTCGCCCGATTCATCCCCGCTCTGGCGTTGCCGGTGTTCTGGGGCACAGCGAGCGAAACCGCTAGTTTGATGGCCGGTCCGCAAAACGCCGGTAAAGCAGTGGCGCGGGTTTACCTGGGCATTTCCGCGGCCATGCTGTTCGGCATTCCGCTGGGTACGTTATTTGCGGACGCCGTTGGCTGGCGCGGTGCTTTCTGGGCCCTGACAATCCTGTCGCTGTTAATGGCCGTGCTGCTGTGGGTTTCCATGCCCTCTATCGCTAAAACAGCAAAGGTTGGTTTGGCCAAGCAGGCGAAAATCCTTGGTGACCCACAGTTCATCGTCAACTTGCTGCTGTCGATCCTGTTGTTTACCGCAATGTTTACCGCTTACACCTATCTGGCCGACACGCTGGAACGCATCGCCATGATCGCCCCTGCACAGGTCGGCTGGTGGCTGATGGGCTTCGGTGCCGTGGGCTTGATCGGTAATACCCTAGGCGGCCGATATGTTGATCGCAGCCCATTGGGTTCGACCATCGTTTTCGCGCTGCTACTGGGCGTAGGCATGACGGCGTCTGTGCCCGCTGCTGGCTCCATCCCGTTGCTGTGTGTGGTCTTGCTGGTCTGGGGCATTGCCCATACCGCGCTGTTCCCGATCTGCCAGATCCGGGTGATGAAAACCGCACCTCATGCGCAGGCACTGGCAGGTACATTGAACGTCTCGGCAGCAAACGCAGGGATCGGTCTGGGTTCGATGATCGGCGGGCTGGCTATCGACCAGTTGGGTCTGAGTTATGTAGGTTATGTCGCTGCATTCATCTCGGTGCTGGCCATCGCAACAGCGTTCATAGCCATGCAAATGAAGGCTCGATGAGCGACGAACGGCGCAATTCAATACCGCCTGCGACTTTTTAAGGCGGTATTGCTCAATAATGGCAAAAGGCTCTTCCTAATTAACTGCCGCCGAGCCAAAATCCGATATTTCGTTCTGACCTAAGACCCGAAGGTCCTCAGATCGATCCCGGTAGAGCGCCATGAAAAATCACGACGGCAAAGGAATGTCCTTTGCCAAACGAATATATTGGGTTCGCAGCGTTGGCGTAGGCATTGGTTTTTTCAGTGTCGCGGCCACCATGTACCTATTGCATCCACCGGCGTGGGTCTGGGTGCTAATGCTGTGCAACTCGATTATCTGGCCACCCATTGCCCTATGGTTGGCCACCCGCTCTCGCCAACCGTTTTACGCAGAACGCCGCAATATCCTTTGCGACTCCCTGGCTGGCGGTTTCTGGGCCGGGGCGATGGGCTTCAACCCTTTGCCCACCGTTACAGTGCTGGCGATGATGGCGATGCATAACCTGGCCGGAGGCGGCAAACGCCTGTTCCTGCAAGGCTGCGTTGCGCAGATCATCGGCGCGGCGGTCTCGTTCTATCTGTTCCGCCAACCCTTCGTCTCCGTCAGTACCCCGATGCAGATCTACGCCTGCCTGCCGGTGCTGGTGTTTTATCCCATGTTCGTCGGCTACATGAGCTACCGGGTAGCGGTGAAGCTCAGCGAGCATAAGCACATTCTGGGCAAGCTCAGCCGCACCGATAGCCTGACCGGCCTGATCAATCACGGTTCCTGGAAAGACCTGCTGCAGCTGGAGTTCAATAAAAGCCAGTTGCTGTCGCGTCAGACGTCCATTGCCTTGATCGACATCGATCACTTCAAGGCGATCAATGACACCCAGGGCCATATCATCGGTGACAACGTGCTCAAGCGCCTGAGCACCGCACTGGTGGCCAACCTGCGGGATTCGGACCTGGCGGGTCGCTACGGGGGCGATGAATTCTGCGTCATCCTGCCCAATACCAGCGCAACCCTGGCATGGGAAATCCTTGAGCAACTGCGCCGGGATGTTCATAACCTGCGCGACCCGCAATTGCCCCATTTGCAGTTGAGCCTGAGTATTGGTATTTCGACGTTCGGCCCGCATATCAACGACGCAGCCATGTGGCTCAACGAAGCCGACAAAGCGTTGTACATCGCCAAAACCACAGGCCGAAACCGGGTCTGTTCCGCAGCCCCGGTGGTGATTGATTACCCACGTCTGGGGACGGAAAGGTCAGTGTCGTGATGTGAACAGCCGTTCATACAGCAACGGTATCCTGATGAACCGCGTTAGCCCCTCTCGCCAACAAGCTGCCTCCTGCCTTCAACAGTTGCCGGGGTAGGAGCGAACGCGTTCGCAACCAATCTTTTGATTATTAAGCGCAGTGTCCTGATGCGTTCAATCGATATCGATTGTGCTGGTACACAGGTGGGTCAATATCCACTCCGGCGTGTGCTCTTCAAGCAGCTCACTCACGCTTTTTTTCAGTTCAAGCCTGCCATAGACCGCTTCTTCACGGTCCAGATGCTTTTGCTGAGCTCGGCGGTAATGGGCGGGATAGATATTCTGTTCTATGGGTAACAGCGCATCGTAATGCTCCAGTAACCCGGTGAAGACCAGACGCCGCTCGACGGTGTGCCGGGTGGTGGCGATGAGTTTGATGAAGTACTGGCTGTCACGCTGGCGCAACGCCTCGTAAGCAGCAAAACGCTCAGCCAGCGTGTAACCAGCCAGTTCATCGAACACCATGCAGCACAGCAGCGAACGCGACAGATCGTGAAAAGGGTTAGCACTCAGCGTCCGGCGCTGGTGAAAACCGAGGGCAAAATCGACAGCTTTTTCGACCTGGCGCTGACGCTCGGCATCGTCAAACTCCGGCATGTTAGCGAGCCCTGGCGCTTGGCGCCCCTGAGCCGCAACTTGCCGGGAGAATATCGATAACTTGCCTTGTGGTCCAAGCAGCGCTGCTTGCTGGTCACAAAGCCGGGCTCTGGTGGTAGCTGCCTGTCGGGTCACCAGTTGCTGGAAAACCGAACCCACCTCGGCCAGCGGTAGATGCATTGATTGCTCCCACGCGCGATCATCCCCCTGAGTAAGCAAAATGCTCATGACATAACTCCCTTTTATTGACGTGTTTATGGTGTGCAGTTTTTTATTGTTGGTTCGCAGATCACTGAGACAGGTGGGCATCAACCTGTTCCACGGATAAAAAGGGCGTAGTCACACACTCTTCCCTGATCGAATCCGCAGGAGAATTCTTCGATTACCTTCCTTGTGTTGACGGTGCGTATAGCCGATACATCGCTGAGCAGAATATTCCTACATGACACATGGTGGATTTCTGATAAAACTCAAAAACAGCCCAGGAAATGTAAGAGCGATGACTTGTATAGACAGAAACGATAAACATTCGGAATAACAATTACAATCAATCGTTACAAATATATTGATCGACTTAAAACCCACACAGCAAATTCCATTACAAACACGCACAACAAGAATAATCCCACAAGTTAAATAGATGTGGACGACAGACTTTATGATTATTTAAATATCTTCACCGTACATTGAGCACCGAAAGCTTTTTTATAAAGCTCAACAGACTGTACAGTTCGCTCGGGGACTTACACTTCGGCACTTAAGGAGCCGACCAGAGCGCTAGTTATGACAGGAGCGGTTCATGCCCCGCTCTCGTTCGGCTCGGGATAAAGACAGGCCTTATCCCGACCAAACAAAAGCGAAGGCTGTCAGTTGCTGACGAACACCGCATCAACCTTCATGCCGCGACGCAAACCATAGACCGCGGCGGTTGCCAGCCCTACCGCGCCCATGATCGCGACGTAGCCAACGCACACCCAAGGGCTCCAGGGCATCAGTGCGATCAGCATCAACGGCGTGGTGCTGGCCCAGAGCGCGTAAGCGATGTTGTAGGTAAACGAGATACCCGAAACACGTATATCGGCAGGGAACAAGCCAACCATCACTGAAGGCACTACGCCGACAATGCCGCAGGCCAGACCTGCCAGCGCATAGGCGATGCCCGGCGCCAGCCATTCGCCGATCAGGCTGGCGTAGAGCAAGCCGATCCCCAATGGCAGCAGCAGGCTATAGATGATCACGCCACGCCACGCGCCGATACGATCGACCAGCATGCCCGCCAGTACACAACCAATGTTCAGGAACACGATACCCAGGCTGCTGAGGGCAAACGTATCGCTGGCGCTCATGCCGAAGCGTTTTTGCATGACCGTCGGCGTGATCACCACCAGCACCACCACGGCGGAGGTCAGCACGCAGGTCAGTAATGCGGCGGGCAGCAATGATTGGCGATGTTCGCGCAGCACTGCTTTCAGGGGAAACTCCGTTGCGGCTTCGCGCTGGGCGTGCATGGCCATGAACACTGGCGTCTCGCTCAACCAGCGACGTAGCCATACGCCGAGGACACCAAAAGCGCCGCCCAGCAGGAACGGGATACGCCAGGCGTAATCAAGAATTTCAGCCGGGGTGAAGACCTTGGCCAGCCAGGTGGCGATCAGTGCGCCCAGCAGATAACCGAACGTCAAACCGGCCTGAAGGATGCCCAGTGCGTAACCGCGATGGCCTTTGGGCGCGTGCTCGGCAACGAATACCCAGGCGCTGGGCACTTCGCCGCCCACTGCTGCACCTTGCAGGATACGCAACGCCAGCAAAACCAATGGCGCCCAATAGCCGATCTGCGCGTACGTTGGCATCACCCCGATCAGCAGACACGGCAGCGCCATCATCAGAATGCTCAGGCTGAATACCTGCTTGCGCCCCAACCGGTCAGCGAAGTGGGCCATCAGAATGCCGCCCAGCGGACGGGCCAGATAACCGGTCACAAAAATCCCGAAGCTTTGTAGCAGACGCAGCCATTCGGGCATTTCTGGCGGGAAGAACAGTTGGCTGAGCGTTAGCGCAAAGAAGACGAAAATGATGAAGTCATAGATTTCCAGCGCCCCGCCCAACGCCGCGAGGCCCAGGGTTTTGTAGTCAGCCCGGGACAGCGGCTGAGGACGTGGTCGAGCAATGGCCGTCATAAGGACCCCGGACACGGAAGAGTGAGAGCGCGACACTGCGTCGCAGGGCGCGAAGAATAGCAAAAAGGAGGCTAATGGCTAGGGGTTTGGATGAGTGATGAGGTGGTACTGCCTGAAAACTGCGGTGCGCCAATCGCGTGCAAGCTCGGCTCCCACAGGTTTTGCGCGATGGCGCGATGTCGTGGGACCGGCAAACTTGCAGGAAGACAGGGGTTAACAACCGGCAATAACGGCCACGGTTATTATTAAGGGTGAATTAAGTATCAGTGGCTAATCTAGCTTCAACAGGCAACGGAACGATTCAGTTGCCCCTGGATCAATATCATCAGATCAACCATAAGGAAGTACCCATGAAAACCTTGAATGCCTTGTTTGCTGCTGTTGCCCTTACTGCCGCTGCTGGCGCTGCCCAGGCAGACGTACGTCCGGATCAAATCCCTGGCCTGCTCAAGTCTGGCGCGATCATGGACTTTGAAAAATTGAACAAGCTGGCGCAGGACAAGCACCCAGGCTTCACTATCCATGACACCGAACTGGATCAGGACGCACAAGGCAACTATATCTATCAGGTTGAACTGCGCGATGCCCAAGGCGTTGAGTGGGACGTTGATGTCAACGCCAAAACCGGCGCCATTGTAAAAGACAAACAGGATAAGTAATCCTTACTCATCCTGCTTGATATAAACCTGCAGCACTGAACGTGCTAAACAACGGTGGCTCAGACAATGAAAAAGTTACTGTCTGAATCACCGTTTCGCCAACACGTTACGGTCCGCAGGTTTTACTGCTTCAACCCGACTTTCAATAGTTGACCATTGTCTTCATCGGTCAGCACATAGATATAACCATCCGGCCCCTGACGCACATCCCGAATGCGTTTCTTGAGTTCACCCAGCAAGCGTTCTTCGTGGACGATCTTGCCATCCTCAAACTCCAGACGAATCAGATCTTCCGATGCAAGCGCACCGATAAACAGGTTGTGGTCCCAGGCCTTGAAGCGTGACGCGTCGTAAAAAGCCATGCCGCTGATGCCCGGTGATTTTTCCCAGACGTGGAACGGTTTGATGGTGCCTTCAACAAATTTGCCTTTGGCTTCGGGAATCGGCTCGCCGGAATAATTGATGCCGTGGGTCGCCAGTGGCCAGCCATAGTTCTGGGCGCGCTCGACGATATTCACCTCATCGCCACCTTTCGGGCCATGCTCGTTGGTCCATAAAGTACCCGTCCATGGATTGAGCGCGGCACCTTGCTGATTGCGATGGCCATACGACCAGATTTCCGGACGCACGTTTTTCTGGCCAACGAACGGGTTGTCAGGCGGCACCTTACCGTCGGCGAACAGGCGTACGATCTTGCCCTGCAATTTATCCAGATCCTGGGCGGTCGGCCGGTCATTGTTCTCGCCAAGGGCAATGAACAGGTACCCCTCACGGTCGAAGACGATCCGCGAGCCAAAGTGGTTGCCCACCGACAGCTTTGGTTGCTGACGGAAAATCACATTGAAATCTTCCAGCTTGCTCAGGTCTGCCGAGAGGCGCCCGCGGCCTGCTGCGGTGCCAGCCTTGCCGTCGTCACCCACCTCGGAAAAGGTCAGGTACACCATGCGGTCTTTGGCGAAATCCGGAGACAGGGCAACGTCCAGCAAACCACCCTGCCCGTTTGCCCAGACCTTGGGCACGCCGGACAGCGGTTGGGACAAGGTACCGTCAGGCGACACGACGCGCAGGTTGCCCGGCTTTTCAGTCACCAGCATGCCCTTGTTATCCGGCAGGAATGCCACGGCCCACGGATGGGCGAGCCCCTTGGCCACTTCTTCAACGCTGATGGTGCCCTGCTCGGTTTTAAAGTCCTGTACGGGACCGGCAACTGCGCTCAGTGACACACTCAAAAAGGCGCTTGCACACAACGTTGCGATCAAGGTTTTGCAATGCATGAACGATTCCTTATGTCATGAAAAAGCCCCCCGGCTTGAGGGGGCTGCGGGTCTTAATCAGTACTTTTACGGTTTTGCCCGGTATTGCTGTCACCCGGGCGAGGGGCTTGTTGTCGGGTCGGATAGCCATTGCCAATGCCGCCATTTTCCAGCGTAGGCGGTCGCGGGTTGGGGGCCGTACTCGGGCCGCGCACAGGTGGCGTGGCAGGGACAGTGCCCTGGCGACTGTTAGGGTTGGCACGGTGAATAGGGCTGTTATTCGGGTTGCCGCTATTGAGCGTGCTGCTGGGCAAGGTCTGAGCCTGGGCAACACTGGTCAGGCCGGCTGTCAGCAGGCTTCCCAGGGTCAGGAGTGCAACACGTCGCGCAAAACTGTTCATCACTTACCTTCTGTTGAAAACGGTAACGATCCGGGTCTTTGATGGCGATTGCACCGCTAGGTTCGCCTCCAACAGGGTGGATGAGCAACCGGCGCGGGTTTGAGTTTGTAACAAGGATGTGCAGTGGTGCCGGCAAAGCCCGCCCGGTAGCGCTCATCAAACGCAAATAGCCATATGAATTCAGATGCTTTTTCTGTAGGGCCCGATGTTTGCTATCCGATAGCGCTGCGTCTGGATGACGGGGCACTCCTACAGAAAATGCATTGCAATCCAGTAATTTGCATGTGGTTTGATCGGGGCAAACTCGTTCGCGAGAAAGACCAGTGCATCTGATACACCTCACTGGACTGTAACGCTGCCACAATGCTCTGCGGCAACGCCTACAGGTTCTCAGCATTAATAATCAGGAGATACCCCCCCTCATGACCGACACTTCCGAGGCCGCACCGGCGCTGAAGGAAATTTTCAATCGGGCGCGACTGCAGCACATCGCCGAGCAAACCCGGGCGATCTACCCCGCTTTCGACACCGAGGCGTTTCTGGCCCATGTCGCTCATGACCTGGACAGCCAGTCGCTCATGCAACGCCTCAATCGTGTCAGTCGTGGTCTGCATGCGGGTTTGCCTGCCGATTACAGTGAGGCGCTGGACATTCTGCAAGCGCTCGCGCCACGCCTGAACAGCAGCTTTGTCAGCCTTATCCTCCCGGAATATGTCGCGTTGTACGGTCAGCACGATTTTGACCGATCGATGCAGGCGTTGAAATTCTTCACCACGTTTGGCTCTTCTGAATTTGCCGTGCGGCACTTCCTGCGGCTGGACTTCCAGCGTGCACTGCAGATCATGCAAGGCTGGGCGCTGGACGAAAATGAACATGTGCGCAGGCTCGCCAGCGAAGGTAGCCGACCCCGTCTGCCGTGGTCGTTTCGACTGGAGACGTTGATGGTCGATCCAACACCTGTGTTGCCGATTCTCGACGCCCTCAAAGCCGACACCAGCCTCTACGTGCGCAAGTCAGTGGCCAATCACCTGAACGACATCACCAAGGACAACCCTGACTGGGTGCTCGCACAGATCGAAAGCTGGTCGCTGGATAATCCGCATACAGCCTGGATTGCCCGCCATGCACTGCGCTCGCTGATCAAGAAAGGTGATCGCCGCGCGTTGACGATCATGGGTGCCGGGCATAAGCCACAGGTATGCGTTGAACAGGTCAGCGTCACCCCGGGCGAAATTCGTCTCGGGGACAACCTGAGCCTGTCGTTTCTACTGACGTCGACAGCGGCGAAAAGCCAGCGACTGATCATTGATTACGCGATTCATTACGTGAAGAAATCCGGTGGCACCTCGGCCAAGGTCTTCAAACTGAAAACACTGGAACTGGAGCCCGGCAAGTCAGTGGTTGTCACGCGCAAGCTTCAGGTCCGTAATTTCACCACCCGCGTGCATTATCCGGGCGTGCATGAACTGGACGTTTTGATCAACGGTGAGTGTCTGGGCAGCAGTCGCTTTGAACTGCTGCCTTGATGGCTGCACAAATCTTCCAGACACGCGGAATGACAAACGACGACAATCAAACAAACGGAGTGACCGTTCAGCCTTATCCTTCACCTGCAACACATTCGCTGTTCTGACAGGACTTCACCATGGCCAATAGCAACTGGATCGACTTGAAGCAGGACCACGAGTCCGGCATCGAGACGATTCGTGCGCATTTTGAGGGTCATGCCTATGACCCCCATTGGCATGACAGCTACCTGGTGGGCATTACCGAGCAGGGTGTGCAGCAGTTTCATTGTCGGCGTCAGAAGCGCATCAGTACGCCGGGGCGAATATTTTTGCTTGAGCCCGGTGAGATCCATGACGGTGACGCGCCTGCACCTGAGGGTTTCACCTACCTGACGCTGTATGTGGACCCCAAATGGCTGGACCGGGAATTGCGAGCACTGTTCGAACATACCCCGGCCGACTGCCAGATCAGCTTTGCCGATACCCAGGCTGATGATGTGCGTCTGGCCACGGCCACCGCCAACGCGTTCAACATGCTGCACGGTGGCGAACTGCGCATCGTGCGCCAGACAGCCCTTGATGATTTGCTGTCGAACCTGACCCGCCACCTGCGCTGGCGCACTCAGGTATCCCCTGACCCGCGCTTACCCCTGGTGGCGCAAACCGCCCGTGAGTTTCTGCACAGTCACAGCCATCAGGACATCGGCCTGGATGACCTGGCACGAGTCACCGGGGTTGACCGGTTTCGTCTGACTCGGGCATTCAAGGCGGCATTCGGCATCGCGCCGCATGCCTATCTGATCCAGCTGCGTCTGGCCAAGGCCCGACGGCTGCTGGCCAGCGGCCTGTCCCCTGCCGAGGTTGCAGCCGCGCTTGGCTTTGCCGATCAAAGCCATCTGGGCCGCTGGTTTCAGCGGGCGTACAGGATGACACCCGCCCACTACCGCAAGCGCTGCTCAAACCTTCCAGACTGAAGCGCTGTCGATGGCGATGATTGACTGACGATCAATCACCGACGAGCGTTTCATGGAACAGTTCTTACCTTTCATGCTGTTTGCTTTCGTGTCATCCATCACACCTGGCCCGACCAATATTCTGGTAATGACCAACAGCTCGCGACACGGCTGGACAGTGGTCGCGCCCATCGTGCTAGGCGCCTGTGGCGGTGCCGCTGCGCTGGTCTTGCTGGTGGGCACAGGGATTGGTGATGTGCTGGCTCGTCATCAGGGTATTCAGACCGCCATGTCGTGGGTCGGTATTGCGTGGCTGAGCTGGATGGCCTGGCAGATTTTCAGCGCACCGCCCGCCGCCATTACCCCCACCGGCATCGACAACAAAGGCCCGCGCCTGGGCCTGTTCGGCGCCGCCAGCCTGCAACTGGTAAACCCGAAGACGTGGATGATGGCGCTGGCGGTGATCAGCGTATTTGCCGGTGCTGACGCGGACAGGGGCATGCGCGTGGTGTACCTGTCGCTGATATTCTTCGTGATCGCCATCCCGTGCATGACAGCCTGGGCCTGGCTGGGCGTCAGCGCCGCCCGCTTCTGCCAGTCACCGCAAAGCATGCAACGCTTCAACCGCAGCATGGCGCTGTTGCTGCTGGCCTCGACATGGATGACGGTGTGGGTTTGAACCGATAGGGGCAACTTGTTGGCGAAAGGGGCTGGCACGGTCCTTCAAGCTCAGCGCCAACAGGGTCCATCACCCCACCGGTCGCGCCAGGTTGATGGTGAAGGTGGTGCCGTCTTCGGCACTGGACGTTACGCTGACATCTCCCCAATGCGCGCGGGCGATCTCGCGGACGATGAACAGGCCAAGGCCGATGCTGCGGCTTGGGTCGTCATCGGCCACGCCATGCGGCATCGGCTCAAACAGGCCGTCCAGGCGTTCAGGCGCTATCGGCGGGCCGAAGTTGTGTACCGCAATCCTGATCCACTGCGCGTCGAATGCCGAGGTGATGGTGATGGCCTCAGTCGCCGAGCCATAGGCCACAGCATTGCTGACCAGATTGTCGATCAGTTCGAACAGCCGGTCGGCGTCAGCAGTACACAGGCCTTCGCCGATACATTCATGCACCAACACCCGACGCGGAAAGATCAACCTTTGCTCAGCGACGCTGGCGGCGATTACCTCATGCAATTGCAACGGCTGGGGCAGCACGGAAATGCCGCTACCAACCCGCGCCTGCGTGAAGTCCAGCAGGTCAACAATCAAGCGCTGCGCACGCCCCACCGACTGATTGACCAAACCCAGGCTGCGCTGCTGTTTTTCACTGAGCGCTTCCAGCCCGATCAACCCGGCCGCCATCTTGATGGCCGCGAGCGGATTGCGCAGGTCATGGCTGACAATAGCCACCATTTGCTCGGCGAACGTGGCACGAATATCCGCTTCGGTCTGCGCCAGGCGCAGCCGGTTTTGCACCGAAGACAATTCCTTTTGCGAGGCCAGTTGCTGCAATAGCAGGTCTTCAGCGGCCTGACGGGTATCCATCAGTTCACGCTGGTATTTGTTGCGCTCTTCGCCACTCATCAAGGCCAGGCTGTGCACGACACCCTGAGCGGTTTCACGGCGCACTGCACTCAGCATCATGGTCAGGGCATGCCCGTCATGATGCTTCAGGTCGACTTTGATCTCCGCCACCGAACCCCGTGCGGTCAACAACGGCCCCCAGTGGGTCTGGTAGAAAATCCGGTCACCTGCGCCCAGTAAATCCTGAAAGCGTGACGCCGCCAGGCTCGCCTGTTCCAAACCCACCCACTGGCAGAAGGTCTGGTTGGCTCGCAGAATGGTGCCGTCTTCCCGAGTCACCAGCAAACCACACGCGGCGGTTTCGAATAGCAGGTCGCTATCGGTATGCAATTCCACATCAACGGGCAAGAGGCACTACTCCAGAAGCGCGAATGAACTCATCGATGGCTGCGATACAGGCGTCGGGCGCACTCATGTGTGGGCAATGACCAATGTTGTCGATGATCCGCAGGGTGCAGTCTGGCATTACCCTCTGCAGATAACTCCCGACTTCGAGCGGCGCGATAAAGTCATTGTTGCACTGCAGGACCAGGGTTTTGGTCGGCAACCGCGCAACGTCCTTGCGATTATCCGCCATGAAGGTGACACGGGCGAACTGCTGGGAAATGACCGGATCAGTGCGACAGAAGCTCTGGGTCAACTCCTCACCCAGTTCAGGACGACCGGGTGCGCCCATGATGGCCGGCGCCATGGTACTGGCCCAACCGAAGTAATTGGCCGCCAGCGTGCTGAGCAAAGAAACGATGTCTTGTCGGGTAAAGCCGCCCACATAGTCGCCATCGTTGATGTAGCAAGGCGACGGCCCCACCATTACGTGAGCCGCGAAATGGCCGGGCTCACACAAATCAGCGAGAGCACCGATCATCGAGCTGACCGAGTGGCCAACATGAATCACCGGGCCAGGCCCGGCGAATTCCTTGACGACCTCCAGCAGATCACTGGCATAACCATCCAGGGAATCGTACTTGCGTTTGTAATAAGCCGTCAGATCAGATTTACCGTTACCCACCAGGTCGTACAACACAACCTTGAATCGATCTGCGAACAGCGGCGCCATGAATCGCCACATGCTCTGATCGCATCCGAAGCCATGGGAAAATACGAGGGTTGCAGGCCCCTCGCCCATGACATTGACGTTATTGCGCAACTGCACCGACATCCGTATCCCTCCAGGATTAATCTGAAACGGTGATCAGATTGCCACCAGTGTATTAATCGAGATTAGCATCGTTCTGTTCAGGAAGAACTCCTACAAACGTATCCGCCCTCTGAAAAAGCTTGCCTGAGTGCCCAGGGCTGCTTCCCAATAGACGACTTTGAATCAATCTGTGAACGGCATCATGAGTCAGCTTTACGACGCTCGCGGCAATATCTACGCCATCTGTACACCTCAAGGCTTACGAGAATTGGGGATCGATATTGCAGATAACGCTGCAGACGCAGCGGCGAACCGAAGCGCGTGGACCGCCGCCGCAGTGCGCGCCTTGTGCAGTTGGCCGGATGAGGCTCGACCGCAAGGCGCCAAGGCGCACCGCTCGGATGGTTTGCTGGTCGGACCGTTTCAGCAGGTCGCGCCTTTCGACCTGTTGATTATCAACACCGACGGCACCCTCGCCGAGCGTAGCGGCAACGGCCTGACGATTTTTGCCCAGTTCCTGACGGACTCCGCTTGCGTCCATAACAATGGCTTCGAGTTGCGGGTTCATCATGATAAATCCGACGCGGTTACCCCCGTGCCGACTCACGTTGAGCCGACCACGATCAATGGTGAGCAAGGCTTCTGGCTCGCACTTGGCAACCCGGCATTTGGTCCGGACGCTGTGGGTGCACTTGGCGCCAGCCTGGAGCCTGCACAGCTCAACAGCCGCGCGGTTGTCCGGGTTAAACCGTTGACGCAGATTGAGCAAAAGTGGGACCACAGCGTTTTTGTTCGAGTGGGCAATCCGCATTGCGTCACGCTGGTTAACCAAGAGGCAGATTTACCCTCGTTCGAGTCACTGCATGAGCAGGCATTGAATGCACCGTTGACGCGTATCGCTTTTGCCGAGGGGGACTTGGGCGCGGGGCAACCCTGCCCGGCTGGCGTCAACCTGCAATGGGCATGGGCAGCGTCAGCGAATCAGCTGGTCGCCAGGGTGTTCGAGCGCGGCGAAGGCCCCACCGCATCTTCCGGCACCAGCGCCAGCGCTGTGGCTTGCGCTGCCTGGTACGCGGGTTGGGTGAGCGCAGGTCTGGTTCAGGTCAACATGCCCGGCGGAACAGCGCCGGTGCGTCTGGAAGAGCAGAACGGAGAGCTGCAGGTTTCGCTGTTTGGAGTGGCGAAGGCGTTTTAAGCACTTTTGAAGGACCGGCTTTAGCCGGGAAGGCAGCGTTGGCATCGGTTTCTGTAGGAGCTGCCGCAGGCTGCGATGGCGGTGTGTCAGATAAATACCTTCGCAGCCTGCGGCAGCTCTACAGAAGATGCATCTCAGTTCAGTCGTTTGCATGTTCCAGCAGGATCGGTAAGGCCTTACTCCCCAATGTCCTCATTCCACAGCTCGGGCTTGCTGGCGATAAAGCCTTTCATCATGTCTACGCACGTGTGGTTGTCGATCACTTGCACATTCACGCCACGCGAGCGCAGCAGTTCTTCTTCGCCCATGAACGTCTGGTTCTCGCCGACGATGACCTTGCGGATGCCGTACAGCAGAATGGCGCCGCTGCACATCGCGCAAGGTGAAAGCGTGGTGTAGAGCACCGCATCGCGATAGACACGGGCAGGCTGGCGACCGGCATTTTCCAGCGCGTCCATTTCCCCGTGTTTGATGGCGCTGCCTTCCTGAACCCGACGGTTGTGCCCGCGCCCGATGATCTGGCCGTCATGGACGATAACGGAGCCGATAGGTATGCCGCCTTCGGCAAGCCCGAGCTGCGCTTCGTCGATTGCAGCCTGCATGAATGGGTCCATGGTTCTACCTCGTTGCCTGCGTGTATAGGGAAGTAAGGAACATCAATGTGGCAACCTGGCCAGCGCATTGTTCAGCGCTTGCGAAACAAACTCCTTGAGCAAGTCAGCAGAGCGCGTCTTCATGTCCATACCGACGTCATTCTGTTTGGCTTTGAACTTGTTGGCCAGCATTGGCTGGTTATCACCACGGTTGAGCGCGCGCAGCTCTTCAGCTGTGAAGGACTGGGCATAGGAGGCCGCCATGTTGCGGTCCCATTGCGCCTGAAATTGTGGTTGCAGGCGTTGCAGTTCATCTTTGACCAGTACCTGCGCTTCGGTCTTGCCGACCGCCTCGACAATGCTGCCGAATGTGGCGGTACGCGAAGCGACCTGATAACCCAGCCAGCCAAGACTCTCCCCCAAATGGCGATCCTCGACGAATGCCAGGGCACTGTCATCGACTTCAGACGCCTGGGCACTGCGTTCGACGCACGTAAAAGAACCAAGCAGCAAGACGATAAACAGGCTGCCAGCAACCGACTTGTGCAGTGTCATGAAGCCTCCCGAGCCAGCCACTCATCACGGTTCAAGCGATAAATCCTGACGCCCAACCGGTGGTACTGGCTGTGTACGAATGCGTTGAAGCCCACCTTCTGAATCACCCGCACTGACGCCACGTTTGCGGGCTGAACAATGGCAATGATCGAGCGCAGCCCCAACGTCTCAAAACCATACGCCAGCGTTGCACGGACGATCTCGGTGGCCAGGCCTCTGCCCCAGAACCGAGTGGCAAAGCGATAACCGATCTCCACTTCTTCGATGCCATCGACGTTCTCCCGATTCAGCGCACAGAAGCCCATCAACACGTCGCTGTTTCTTTCGACCACTGCCCAAGGCCCGAAACCGTGAAGTGCATACGACTCGACCGACCACTGGACGAATTCGGCAGTCGCGCTTTCAGTGAGCACTCCACGCACCGAATAGCGCATCACCTCGGCATCGCTGAGTATCTGCGCCAGGCACGGCACGTCAGCGCCTGTGAACGGGCGCAGTGTCATGCGCGCCGTCCGTAAGATCACATCAGTATTCATGACTCAACCATTTGCAGACAGGCGACACCCCGTGGCGCATCGCCAAAAGCTCCCTCACAGACTGCTGCTGACTTTGCTGGCAACCTCGGCTGGCAACCACTGCTTCCAGACCTCGGGGTGGTCTTTGAGAAACGCCTGAGCGGTGGCCTTCGGCTGCTCGCGTTTTTCACTCATCTGACCCAGCGTCTGGTTGAGCAGGTCGATGGGCAAGTCAACTTTCTCGAAGAACTCCACCAGGTCTGGGTACTGTTTGTGGAAGGCATCCGAGACGCCGATGCTCAAGCGCGGCTCCAGAGAACGCGTGCCCCGCGGATTAGGGTTATTGGCATCCGCCAGGGTTTTCCAGGCCTCTGCGTCAAACGGCGGCTCTTCCAGCTTGATCAGCTTGAAGCGGCCCAGCAGCGGTGTCGGCGACCAGTAATAGAACAACACCGGCTTGCCCCGATGAATCGACGAACTGATCTCGGCGTCCAGCGCTGCACCCGAGCCCGTGCGGAAGTTCACGTAGCTGTCGGTCAGGCCATAAGCCTTGAGCTTCTGGGTATTGACGATTTCCGACGTCCAGCCGGTCGGGCTGTTGAGGAAGCGCCCTTGTTGCGGCGATTCCGGGTCTTTGAACACGTCTTTGTAACGCGGCAGATCCGACACGGACTTAAGGTCGGGAGCCAGCGGCTTGATGCCTTTCGCGGGATCACCCTTGATCACGAACTCCGGGACCCACCACCCTTCGGTGGCACCTTTTACGATGTTGCCCAGGCCGTGCACCTTGCCCTCAGCTTCGGCCTTGACCCAGGCAGGGCTGCGCCCGGCCCACTCCTCGCCAATAACCTGAATATCATTTTTGGCCAGCGCCGCTTCCAGACTCACCGTACTGCCCGGCAGTGTATCGGTGGGGTAGCCGTAGCCCTTTTCGACGATGGTGCGCAGGATTTCAGTGATCAGGCTGCCGCTTTCCCACGTGATGTCGCCAAAGTGGATCGGTGCGGTCTTGTCCGCCGCCACCGCAGGCTGCCCCAGCAGGCCAAGGGCCAGAAGTGAACAGCCGAGCAGGGTTCTGATTGATGTCATGGTCACCTCTGGATGGCCGAACCGGCCTGACGAGAAAGTTGTGATGTTGTTATAGATCAGCGGGGTTTGAAAGGTATCGACATCCGTAAGCGGTGATAAGTTGTATTCATGTATAGGCGGTGTGCCTGATAAACCGCGTGCCCCCCCTGTCGCCAACAAACTTTAAAAAAACAATGAAGGCAGCCCTTGCTCGCTCGCTTGACGTTCATAGTCCAGCAACACTTGATATTCATCGGTCTGGGCGGGCATGACACGCTTGATAGCCAGTGCCTGCGCGACATCAGGCAAGTCCAGCAGCGCCTGGTTCATCGCCAGGCGGATAGCCTCGGCCTGCACAGCGTCAACGCGGAGGGCGGTGATAAAGGGCAGACATGGGCCACTCGCGGTGCGTCCCAGAATACGCAGCCCGCTGACTTCTTCGCTGGCATCCCGGGCCAGGTAGTCATAGGTCACGCTGTCGATGGCCGCCAGGTCACCTCGCCCTTCTTTAAGCTCGCGCAGACTGAGCCGATGACCACCGGTGAGGGATGCACGTGAGAAAAACCGACCATCACGCTGCAGCGGCGCCACGACATGCCGGAACAGGTTCATGCCGGAATTGGAGTCTTCGCTGTTAACCAACGCGTGGCTGCCGTAAAACTCGGTGAGTGCGCGGCGGGGATCATCGGCGCGCACCACCAACAGGCTGCAATGCATGCCATCGGCGCTGTGGGGCAGTTCGTAAACCGGACGCCCGAGCAGACGAACCTTGCCGCTCAGCAACGTCATCAGCGGGTAACCGCAGGTTTGCGCAAGCAGTAACTGATCAGATAACCAGAGTTGTGGCAGGTCGAGTCCGGCGCTTTGCAGCCGCTGCGCGCCAAGCACTTCAAAGATTCGTGCCAGCCAGGCCTCGCTGGCTTCAGCAACGCGCGCTGGAGCGTTGTACATCGGGAGTTCGGCGATACCCTGAATCATGGCAAATCCGGTCAAAGCGATTGACCCAACCATAGATGAAAAATGCAGCGGATGCGCGGTCCATCGTTTACAACCACGGCCCCTGTAGGAGCTCACCGAGGTTACGAGGCCAGCGATGGCGGAGTATCAGACATACCGTGATCGCTGGCCTCGTAACCTCGGTGAGTATCTACAGGATGGGCGTCGAACGAGTTGTCGTGCGCGTGCTGACTTGGAGATCAATGCCCAAAAAGGCCGGTATCGGACTTCTTGGTTTTCTTGTCGGCGCGTTTTTCATCGGCGGTTTTGGCTGGCTTTTTCTTTGCCGCTTTCTTTGAATCCATACCTTTGCTCATGATGCGTGCTCCAGGGTCAAGGATCTGGCCTCTGTTATACACCTATTCGACGCTATGATACGTCGCCATTCCTGACGCCCCGCGAAGTGCGCCCTGCCCCCATGTCCGACATCGAATTCTGTCCGCTACCGCCGATCTGCCAGCCACTGCTGGACAAGTTCTACCGCGCACATCGTTCGCCCATGCGCGCCTCTGGCACGGCACAGATGTGGGTGGCCAGACAGCAGGAAATCATCGGCGCGCTGAACCTCACGCCGGTTGCTGACGGATATTGGTTGACGGGGCTGTTCGTGGCGCCGCAGTGGCGAAGCCAGGCAATTGCCGGAAGATTGATTGCACAGGCGCTGGAGAGTTTAACCGGGCCGGTCTGGCTGTTTTGCCAGCCTGAACTCGTGGCGTTTTATGAACGATCAGGCTTTACGCCAGCCAGCGAATTGCCACCGGTGCTGGCGGACAAGCTGACGAGGTATCAGCGCACCAAAGAGCTGGGGGCGATGCAGTGGGAACGGTAGACATTGGCCTGTAGGAGCTGCCGAAGGCTGCGATGGCGGTATGTCAGGATAAATGCTTCGCAGCCTTCGGCAGCTCCTACAAGAAATGCATTCCAATCCAGAGCGCGGATGCACACTGCCTAAGCGTTACTCATCCGCATTCGGGTCCATGTCCGGAAACATCACGTCCATGAAGCCGAACTTGCTGAAATCGGTAATACGCGAAGGATAAAGGCGACCAATCAGGTGATCACATTCGTGCTGAACCACACGGGCATGAAAGCCGTGGGCTTCGCGCTGGATCGGCTGGCCGTCTGGATCAAAGCCTTCATAGCGAATGCTCTGATAGCGATCAACTACACCGCGCAACCCCGGCACGGACAGACAGCCTTCCCAGCCCTCTTCCAGCTCAGAACCCAGCGGCGTGATGACCGGGTTAAGCAAGATGGTCTGCGGCACGGCTTCCGCGTCCGGGTAGCGCTCGCTGCGTTCGAAACCGAAGATCACCAATTGCAGATCAACGCCAATCTGTGGCGCAGCCAGGCCAACCCCACCCACGCTCTCCATGGTTTCAAACATATCGGCGATCAGGGTCTTGAGCTCAGTGCTGCCAAACATCGAAGTGGGCACCGGTGGAGCGATGCGCAAGAGGCGCTCATCGCCCATTTTCAGGATGGTACGGATCATACAGGCGGGACTCCGTAGCGAAAAAACGTCATCCTGCCACAGTCTTGCTCAGAATTCCCCAGCCTTGGCAGGCAACGGTACCGAATGATCACGCCCCAGCCCGGAGACGTGCTGCTTCTCAGTGGACTCAAGCGCTCCATCACCCTCGACCTTCTCGCCTTTGTCTTTGCCTTCAGCCGACATGTGCTCAACCACTGCATTCATCTCGGCCCCCAGCAACAGCACGGCTGCGGAGATATAGAAATACAGCAGCAGGACGATGATGGCGCCAATGCTGCCGTACATCGCGTTGTAGTCGGCAAATGTCTTGACGTAATAACCAAAACCCAGCGACGCGAGTATCCACACCACAACGGCCAATACAGAGCCGGGGGTGATAAAGCGGAATTCCTGCTTTACGTCCGGCATGACGTAATAAATCAAAGCCACGGCGACCATCAGCAACATGACAATCAGCGGCCAGCGCAGGATCGTCCAAAGCGTAACGATGAAGTCCTCCATGCCAATTTGCGCGGCAATCCAGTTCATCACTTGCGGTCCGGTGACCATCAACGCGGCCACGGCGAGCATCATCATGGCGATGCCAATGGTGTAGGCCACCGACAGGGGAATTCGCTTCCACACCGGGCGGCCTTCAACGACGTCATACGCTGCATTCATCGCGCTCATCATCAAACGCACGCCCGCCGAGGCGGTCCACAGTGCGATAACGATACCGATCGAAAGCAGACCGCCTTTGGACTGCTGAAGCTGATCGATCACCGGGTTGACCTGCTCAAGCGCCTGAGGTGGCAACACCAGTTCCGATTGCAGACGCAGCCAGGAGAAGAAGTCCGGAAGATGCAGGAAGCCGATCAAGGCGATCAGAAACAGCAGGAAAGGAAACAGTGAAAACAACATCTGGTAGGCCAACGCCGATGCATAGGTAGACATCTCGTCATCGAGAAACTCGCTGACTGTACGTACCATCACCTTGCCCAGTGGCAGTTGGCGCAATTCCGGGAAAATCATGGCGTCTCCTTCGCTACATAACTGAGGCAGCTTACACATTCACATTGATGGGCACTGCGTCTCTCGCACAAGCTGTTCGCAGATAATGGCGTTTTACCTTAATTGAGTGGACTGGACCGCCTGAAAAAGGTTTCAAAACCTTGATTTATGAACGCTGAAAATGACAACGGCCATCCGAGGATGGCCGTTGCTCAATACCAGGATTATCCCGGATGGTCAGGCTTATGCCTTGTCGACGCCTTTTTTCACGGCGTCTTTGGCTTTGCCTTTGGCTTGCTGGGCTTCGCCTTTGATTTCCTGGGCCTTGCCTTCAGCTTTCAGTTTGGAGTTGTCGGTTGCCTTACCCACGCCTTGCTTGACGTTACCGACTGCTTCGTTAGCCATGCCTTTAACTTTATCGCCAGTGCTGCTCATAGGTTTTACTCCACGGAATCAATGAGAGGTCATTGCCTCGACGTAATGATTGACCTGCCTCATTTACGGGGAGTTTCAACTATTTTCATCGGCGTGATAGCCGTTCGTCTGCTGCTCATGAGCCTGATAAGCCGGTCTGATGAAACTTTGCCTTTAAGTTTGTGCGGCAACCCACGAGAATGCGCAACGCAATCCGGCTGCGCGGGCCACAGCCCGTCGCGCTGAATACAACGATCCGCAGGAACATTATGAAATTCGATAAAAAGCAGGCCATCGCACGCCGGAACCAGGAACTGGGCGGTGCCGTGCTGGGAACCAACAACACCCATTTCGCCACGTTGAACACCAACAAGAACATCTGGTGGTTCGACCTGCCGGTCCCACGCTTGGCCGTGGGTCAATACGAATGGATGCATCTGTTGCTGTACACGCCGAGTAGCGATCAGTTACTCCACCTGAAAGTCACTACCGTGTTCCTGCGTGATCACATGGAAGGTCTGGTAATCCGCAATAAGGGCCAGCGCAAGTCCACCGTCAGCCTGGAGCTGAGCGCGGACAAGGATTCTTATTTGAAGGATGTGAGGCCGCTGGGTGCAAATCTGAGCTTTGCGGATTTCCTGCAGCCCTGATGCTTTGAACTGCGTAACGCTGTCGCGCAACGAACGAGTGACTCTGTAGGAGTGAGCTTGCTCGCGATTCGGTCATTAGGTCGACGAATTTATCGCCTGAGCCGGCGTGATCGCGAGCAAGCTCACTCCTACAGGTATTGTGGTTGCTGCATTAGCCCCAGACAGAAAAGCATTCCAGTCCGATGATGCGATAGCCATCAAGCAATCCGTCTTGCAACCAGAAATCCCACCGTCCCCGCCACCGCCGATGCAAACGTGCCCCACGCCAGGTCTACCAACGCCAATTGCGCAGGCCAGCCCTGGAGCGTGGCCCAATTGGTCAGGTCATAGGTGCCGTAAGCCACCAGCCCGGTCAGCGCACTGCGTTTTGCAGCATGGCTGACACTGTCGCGACGCAGCCCTGACTGCACTGCCAGCACGAGCAGACCGAAGGCGTACAGCAGGTAAAACACCACAGCGGGTGCAATTACCGGTTTTTCGAGCATCAATGGCCCCAGCCAGGCCCGATAGCTCGGGCCCATCAATACGCCCAGCCAGATACCGTCCAGAATCAGGAATGCCAGCAATATGCTGAAGTAAGCCGTGAGGTTTCTTTTCATGGAAGGCGTCCTTGTCTGAGTTGATCCGCATGGCGCGGCACGCCCTGATGAGCATTGACGGGTTGGACCCCATGCCAGGCAGGAACGATCCATCGTCCCTGCTTTAACCGATGAACGTCAGACCAGTTCTATGCGATCAGCATGGATCACGATCTGACCCTGTTTGTACAACGCGCCAATGGCTTTCTTGAAATTGCCTTTGCTGACGCCGAACAGGTTACTGATGACCTGCGGATCGCTTTTGTCGCTGACCGGCAATACACCGTTGTTTTCCTTCAGCTTGCCAAGGATCTTGCTGTTCAGGCTGCTGGCGGCTTGCTCGCCCACCGGCTGCAGGCTCAGGCTGATGTTGCCATCCGTGCGGATTTCCTTGATGTAGCCTTTTTCCTGTTTACCGGCGCGCATGAACTTGAAGACTTCGTTCTTGTGGATCAAGCCCCAATGCTTGTTGTTGATGATGGCTTTGAAGCCCATGTCGGTTGCTTCGGCCACCAGCAAGTCCACTTCCTGCCCCACGCTGTAACTGGCAGGCGTCTTGTCCAGATAACGGTCCAGACGCGCAGTAGCGGTGATGCGGCGGGTGTGTTTGTCCAGATAGACATGCACCACGCAGTAATCGCCCGCCTGCAGGGTGCGCTTCTCTTCCGAGTAAGGCAGCAACAGATCCTTGGGCAGGCCCCAGTCAAGGAACACACCGATGCTGTTGACTTCAACCACCTTCAGGCTGGCGAACTCACCGACCTGAACCTTGGGTTTTTCTGTGGTGGCCAACAGCTTGTCTTCGCTGTCCAGATAAATGAAAACGTTGAGCCAGTCTTCATCTTCGCTGGGAATATCCTTGGGGATATAACGATTAGGCAGCAGAATTTCGCCGTCCGCCCCGCCATCCAGATACAGACCGAAGTTAGTGTGTTTAACCACTTGCAAGCTGTTGTAACGCCCGATTAAAGCCATGTGCAAATACCCTCATTACGTGGGCGGCATTCTACCCGAGTTTGCGTCAAATGATGATGACGCAGGATGTCGCTGCGCCGGGCAGTCAAAAAGACCCAAAAATCAGGCATTTGCCTGATGGCAGTGTGCTCGACAGGCGCTCCATTCGTCAGGTGCGCACGTGCTTTACACGCCTGTTTTTCACCCGGGGAAAAATAATATTGAAAATAACTTATGAGTTAAAACAACCGCTTAGCCTGACATCGTTAATTATTTAGCCCCTGAAGCCAGATAATTATGCGCTGTTTTTAAGGGGATATTTCCCAAGCAATTGTCAAGCTATTCGTGTACCATTGCTGGCCGTATTAAGTTTATATAGGTTAATGGCAGCCATGCGCGTAAAAGCATCCAACTCGAAAGCAAAGCCAGCTCCAGCCGTTGAAACGAGCGACTCGATCAACGCCCAGATTGCTGCTTTCCTCAAGTCCGGTGGCGAAATTCAGCAGATTGCCAAAGGCGTCAGCGGCCAGACTTTCGGCCCGTCCAAACAGATTACCCTCGGCAAGAAGTAATTCTTCCCCCGCTCCAGTTGTCGATCTCTTTGCGTCTTGGCTCTCAAGACGCCAGAGCTTGCTAACCTTCGTTGCAACCAGCCGTTTTCAACCTGACTGCCAGACCGATTGCCTTCCCCCATTGCCTAGTTGTCCGGCGACGGGCAGGATGATGTCTCGAAGCCAGCCTTTGCGGAATGCACGAATGAAGAACTGGATGCTGTTCGGCGCACTGATCTACCTGACGGGTTGCGCATCTCACCACTGCAACACGGTTCCTGATGACGGCCATCCTTCGGGCAGTGATTGTCGGGCGGAGCACTTGCTGTATCAGAACGACATGCTGCAAGCCAAGTTGTTGATCAGTGAAGCCGACCGGGAAAATTACGAACTGGCCGAGGCCATGTTGCGCCGTGCAGGTGTGAATGATGCGTCTGGCGAGGCCGAGTTTTACCTGGCAGTGCTGTTGATTCGCCAACAATCGGATCAGCCCCGCGTCATCGAATTGCTTGAAGACGCAGCCGATCAGAAGCACCCGCTGGCTATCGCACTGCTCTCCCAGCAACTGAGCATGACCGATCAGAAAAAATCTGAAGCTTACCGCGCCGAGTACGCAGAACTGGACGTAGCCAAGAGTGGCTACCCCTCGTTCGATCAGGCGTTGGTGGTTATTCGAGGCTTGATCATCCCGCAGGCTCAGGCGACCGCTTCGAACTGATTCTCACGTGGATCGACGAACGGTCTTCGCTCTACGACTTTCGTAGGTATGCTGCGAGGCTCTAGATCGCGGTTCCCCATGCTGTTCCCGTTGGGCCTATGGCCATTTCAACCTGCCCCCTCCGTAACATGAAGGAGTGAGCACGATGCTCAATTTTCGCTATTGCGCGCTTACCTTTAGCGCTTTACTGGTTTGTCAGCATGCATCCGCCCAGGTGATTGAGCGGGAGTTGGGGGATTTCAGCCTGAAATTAGGCACCTCACCGACGCGCAGCATGGCTCAGGGCCTGGTCACGCAGAGCGGCTCAGGCTCATTCCACGGCGGGCTGGATCTGACCCACGACAGCGGCTTCTACTTTGGCCAATGGTCGCCCAACGTCGGTGTCACCGAAGACAGCACGCTGGAGCTCGACTCCTACATGGGCTTCAAGAAACCCTTCGACCAGACACTTGGCTACGAGCTCGGCATGATCCGCTATAGCTACCCGGACACGAGCCAGATCGACACCCATGAGTTTTATGCGGGCCTGCGCATCCTCGACAGCCGGGTCGGTGCAGCCTTCAGCAACGACATCGGTCGACGCGACAGCACCCTGATCGTTGACTTGGGCGGCATCGAACAGCTAGGGCTCGGCATCCGCATGCAGTACGCCAACCATCAGTACGACACGCCGCAACAAATCTCGGACGGCAGCATGGTTACCAGCTTCAACGACTGGTCGCTGAACCTGTCCCGCCCGTGGCTGGGTCTCGACATGAACTTGATCTACAGCGGCTCCAGCCTGACAGGCAGCGACTGCAGCGCGTATAGCGGGCACAACCCCAACTGCGAAGGCACCTTCACCCTCAAGGCTGTGCGCTCATTCTTCTGATTCAGTGAACTGCTACTCTTTGGCCCGCTCTACACAAACAGGCAGGTCCACTGAGGAGTCGTTATGCGTACCCCGTACAAAGCCTTCATTTCGTTGTTGATGGCGCTGTTCATCCTTGGCGGCTGCACGCGCATCGGGCTGGCGTACCGCAATCTGGACATCATCATTCCCTGGTCGCTCAGCGACTATCTGGAGATGAATGCCTCACAAAAAGACTGGTTTGACGAGCGCCTCAAAGAACACTTGAGCTGGCATTGCACCACGCAATTGCCGGGTTATCTGGGCTGGCTGGATCGGCTGCAACGCATGGTCGAGACCAATCAGGTCACCCATGATGGGCTACAGGCCAGGACTGACGAAGCGAAGCTGGCGATTGCGCAGATATCACAACAGATAACGCCTTCAGCAGTGGAATTGCTCGCCCAACTGAACGACAAACAAGTGTTGGAGATGCAGAACGCATTCGCCAAAGACCAGCGTAAACGCGAGAACGAATTCCTCAAGGAGCCGCTGCCCAAACAGATCAGCGATCGTGCCGAGCGCATGGAAAAACGCCTGAGCCCCTGGATCGGCAAGCTAAGCGCGAGCCAGCAGCAACGTATTCAAAGCTGGTCAGAGTCGCTCGGCGAGCAAAACCGCGCCTGGCTCGACAACCGGGCGAATTGGCAAAGGCTGTTCGTGGCTACGGTTGAGGACCGCAAAGCGCCGGACTTCTCCAAAAGGATCGCCAAGCTGCTGCAGGACCGCGAGACCTTCTGGACGCCGGAATATCGCGAGGCTTACGACCGGACTGAGCAAGCAGCCATCTCATTACTAGTGGACTTGATGGCGCAAAGCACGCCGGAACAGCGCCAGCGCCTGCTGGGCAAAATTGCAGATACCAGAAAGGACTTTACGGACTTGAGCTGTCTGAAGGCGGCTCAGGCAAGCTGAATCTGTCGAGCATGAAAGAGGGAGCATGCACGCTATTGCGCCATGCTTGGGCCCTGTAGGAGCGAGCTTGCTCGCGATAGCGTTCAGGCAGTCACTAGATACATGACGGGACATCCGCTATCGCGAGCAAGCTCACTCCTACAGAGATGGGTTTAATTCAGCGGCTTGCGGGCATTCCTCAAGCAATCTGCGCTTTGGCCGCAACCTCTTCAAAGATCGCGGGATCAAGCGCGTCTTGCTGCTCATCCAGCACCTGACGCGGGTGGTCATTGCCTGGGATGCTGCTGTCGATCAACGCCAGTAACTGTGCGCCGAGCGGCGTCAGGATGAAATTTTCGCCGTTACCGCCCTCTTCTTCCGGCCGCGACTGAATAAATCCACGGTCCAGCAGCAACTTCTCGTATTCACCCGCAATGGCTTTCAGATGGTCCAGATTGCCCACGGGCTCGCCGGCTGCAGCCGCTGCCGCGGCATGCTCTTCTGCGTACTTACGGGGCTTGAAGGTATCGTCGGCGCTGTTTTGCACTTCATGCAGCAAGCGTTCAACGAGGTCCCAGTCATAAGGCTTGTCCATTGTTATTACCTCCAGTCAACGTGGGTAAACGCCCTGGGGCATCTGGCCTGCGGGCGTGTTGCTGAAGGTGTGACCCATGTCATCGCTCACCGTTCATCACCAGCCTCTCGGCGGTCATGATGAACTTTTGTCAAAAATGCTCGCTCAACCGGGTAAGCCCAATGGAATTGGAGGCCTTTATGAGAATCGTGTTGAGTGTGACAGCGGCAGTCACTTTACTGACGGTCGTCCCCGCTTTTGCCTGTACCCCGGACGAGGCAACGGCAAAGCGTGAGCAATTGGCGATGGAAGTGCAGAAGCTCACTGAGCGAAATCCGACCAAGGCCAAAGAGATCAACGACGAGCTGCAGAAAATGGACCTGAAAAGCGAAGCGGCAGAGCTGCCGGACAAATGCCAACTGATTGATCAGCGGCTCAAGGAGTTGAATACGGCGGAGAGGAAGGTGGAGTGAGTTAAAGCCTGAGCCACCGCGTCAGGCCCTCTCGCCAACAAGTTACCTCCTACCCCACACAGCGCTATTTGGTAGGAGCGAACTTGTTCGCGAGGTGGCAGGACGTCCGTTTACTCAGCAGCAGGCGTTTCTGTCTTGCGCTTTTTCAGCGGTGCCATACCGTCTTTGCTGACCAGCGACAGGGCGTCGGTCTTCGGCCGGTTGGCTATTTTGCGTTTGGTAGGTGCCTTGGCGCCGGTTTTCTTCTTGTCACCCTTGGCGTCGGTCTTTTTCTTCTTTACGCCGACTGCTTTACCGGAAGCCTTGACCTTCTTCGGCCCGCCGTAGCTGCCTTTGACTTCCTTGATGGTGCGGCGCTCGAAGCTCTGCTTGAGGTAGCGCTCAACGCTGGACATCAGGTTCCAGTCACCGTGACAGATCAGCGAAATCGCCAGACCTTCTGCACCGGCGCGACCGGTACGGCCAATACGGTGCACATAGTCATCGCCGCTGCGTGGCATGTCGAAGTTGATCACCAGATCCAGCCCTTCAACGTCCAGACCACGCGCCGCCACGTCAGTCGCGACCAGCACCTTGGTACCGCCCTGCTTCAGACGGTCGATGGCGGCTTTGCGATCTTTCTGATCCTTGTCGCCGTGCAGCACGAAAGCTTTGTAGTCCAACGCCACAAGACGGCCGTAGAGACGGTCAGCCAAGGCTTTGGTATTGGTGAAGATGATTGCCTTCTGATACGTCTCATTAGCCAGCAGCCAGTGGACGATCTGCTCTTTGTGGCTGTTATGATCCGCGGTGATGATCTGTTGACGCGTACCGGAGGCCAGTTCACTGACGCTGTTAACCTGCAAGTGTTGCGGGTTGTTCAGCACCTTGCCGATCATTTCACGCAGACCTGCGCCACCGGTCGTGGCCGAGAACAGCAAGGTTTGCTGGCGATTAGCGCACTCATTGGCCAGACGTTCGACATCTTCGGCAAAGCCCATGTCCAGCATGCGGTCAGCTTCGTCGAGAACCAGCACTTCAACATTCTTCAGGTCCAGGTTGCCGGCGTTCAGTTGCTCCAGCAGGCGGCCCGGCGTACCGATGAGAATATCCGGGACCTTGCGTAGCATGGCGGCCTGAACCTTGAAGTCCTCACCGCCCGTGATCAAACCGGACTTGATGAACGTGAACTGCGAGAAACGCTCGACTTCCTTGAGCGTCTGCTGCGCCAGTTCACGGGTCGGCAGCAGGATCACGGCACGAATATCGACACGAACCTTGGCTGGCCCCATCAGGCGATTGAGGATCGGTAATACAAATGCAGCAGTCTTGCCGCTACCGGTTTGCGCCGTCACCCGCAGATCACGCCCTTCCAGCGCCAGAGGTATGGCCGCAGCTTGCACTGGCGTTGGCTCGACAAAGTTAAGCTCGGCCACGGCTTTAAGCAGGCGTTCATGCAGGGCGAATTGGGAAAACACGGGTGTTACCTCGACGAAATACAAAAATACGGCGCATAGCGTAACGGTTTCGGGCGCCTGAGCCGAGTTTCTTTACTACCAACGGCCGATTTTGTTACGCAATTTGCCAACGTAACCCTTTATCAGGGCCATGAATGTTCTAATTGCCGCGCTTTTTTCTTCAGGATTCTCAGATACCCCATGGATATTAAATCGTTATGGCTTCGCGTTCAGGAACTCTGGGCCGTACTTGACCAGCACCCGATTTTGCACGCCAGCCTCGGGCTGTTGCTGCTGTTGGTCGTGGCACTGGTATCGGGGCGCCTGGCGCGCTTTCTGATTCTCCATGCCACGAAGATACTGGGCCGTCAGCCCGCGTTGCACTGGGTCAATGATTTACGCCACAACAAGGTCTTTCACCGGCTGGCGCAAATGGTCCCTTCACTGATCATCCAGTTTGGCTTGAACCTGGTGCCTGACCTCAGCAAAACCGGTCAGAACGTCATCGGCAACATCGCCCTGGCGTTCACCATTCTGTTCATGACGCTGGCCGTCGGCACGCTGCTCAACGCGCTGCTCGATATCTACGCCCGCACCACTCACGCCCGCACACGCTCGATCAAGGGCTACGTGCAACTGGCAAAGATGATTCTGTATATCTTTGCCGCGATCATAATCGTGGCAACCCTGATCGACCGTTCGCCGCTGTTGCTGCTCTCGGGTCTGGGTGCGATGTCGGCAGTGATTCTGTTGGTCTACAAGGACACGCTGTTGTCGTTCGTGGCCAGCGTGCAACTGACCAGCAACGACATGCTGCGGGTCGGCGACTGGATCGAGATGCCGCAAGTCGGTGCCGATGGTGACGTGGTGGATATCACCCTGCACACGGTCAAGGTGCAGAACTTCGACAAAACCATCGTTTCCATCCCCACCTGGCGCTTGATGTCCGAGTCGTTCAGAAACTGGCGCGGCATGCAGCAATCCGGCGGGCGACGCATCAAGCGCAGCCTGTTTATCGATGCCAGCGGTGTGCGCTTCGTGCGCGACGATGAAGAGTTGCAACTGAGTCAGGTCCACCTGCTCACCGACTACATCAGCCGCAAACAGGCCGAACTGCTGGCCTGGAATCAGGCACAGGGCAATGTGGCAGCCCTGTCAGCCAACCGCCGACGCATGACCAACATCGGCACCTTCCGCGCTTACGCCCTGGCCTACCTGAAGAGCCATCCCGATATTCATCCGGACATGACCTGCATGGTCCGTCAGCTGGAAGCTACGTCCCAGGGCGTGCCGCTGGAAATCTACTGCTTCACCCGCACCACCGTCTGGGCAGAATACGAGCGCATTCAAGGCGATGTTTTCGATTACCTGCTGGCGGTCCTGCCGGAGTTCGGGCTGGGGGTGTATCAACAGCCGAGTGGGTCGGATATGCGGGTGGGATTGGCAAAGACCTAGATGATCGTTCCGTAGGAGCTGCCGAAGGCTGCGAAAGCATTCGTTCAGACACTCCGCCATCGCAGCCTTCGGCAGCTCCTACAGAAACTTACGCCAACTGTGTTTTTTTCGCTCCCAGCCGACTAACCCACAGCGACACCAGAATCAGCACCCCGCCAAAAGCCAGACGCTCCAGCGGTTCGTTCTGGTTCCAGATCAGCAGATTGATCAGCAACCCGACCGGCACATGCAGAACGTTGAATACGGCCAGGGTACCGCCGTTCACAAGGCACGCACCCTTATTCCACCAATACATGCCCAGTGCCGTGGAGCACAGCCCGAGGAACAGCAGAACCGACCATTGATCCGCTGCGTCTGGCAAACGCTGCGGGTTGCCGAACATCAGGAACGCGGGCAATGCAATGATCAGCGCGCCGAGGTAGAAGTAGCCAAAACGCCGGTAATGCGGCAGGTCGCTGGGGTAGCGGGCGACCAGATGTTTGTACAGCACCTGACCTGCGGCGTAGGTGAAGTTGGCCACTTGCAGCAACAGGAAGCCGCCGAGGAAGTTGCCGTCGATGCCGTCCCAACGAATCACGCCGGCACCCAGCACGGCCACCAATGCAGCCACGAGTGCCCACGGGTTGAAGCGCCGATTGAGCGCATCTTCGATCAGGGTGACATGCAGAGGCGTGAGGATGGTGAAGAGCAGGACTTCCGGCACGGTCAGCACCCGGAAGCTCAGGTACAGGCACACGTAGGTGATGCCGAACTGCAGCGCCCCGATGACTAACATGCCACGCATGAAGCCCGGCTCCACACGACGCCACTGGGTCAGCGGAATGAATACCAGGCCGGCCAGAACGACGCGGATCAGCACGGCGAAGTAGCTGTCGACATGCCCTGCCAGAAAAACGCCGATCAGGCTGAATGAAAACGCCTGGATCAGCGTCACGATAAGTAGATAACCCATGACTGCTCCCCTGTTGAAGGCGGCGACCTTAACGGGTTAGTGGTTGGGGTGTCTATTTCAATCATGGGCATGACTAATCACCACCGCATAAGCGTGAGAACCCATCCTCTGTTGGAGCGAGGCTTGCCCGCGAATCAGCCAACGCGTTAATCCAGGCAGACCGCGTTATCGTTCTTCGCGGGCAAGCCTCGCTCCAACAGAGGAATGTAGCCCACGTGCGGTGTTTGTTCTGGGCTGCATTCGGACGATTCAGGCACTGAGGCCTTTCGAACGTTCCGGCACAGTTGGTTTGCTTGAAGCCAGTCAACTACTCCTTGCTCAAATCCACCAAAGGCTCCTGACGCACCTCGGTCGCACGCCCTGCCTGAATATCCTTGACCTTGCCCAGAGCCGAATCGACTGCCGCTTTATCCGCCAATAAGCTGTAGCTGATCTCAAACTGGCGTTGCTCTTTAGGGCCAATGGTCGGCACCAGATTCAGCGGCCGCTGATACCGACGGTTGTAGGAGAAGCTGGTGCCAGGCTCCAGCCCCGTCACGTAGCCCTGGCCTTTGGTGTCGGTGTTTTTCCACAGCGAAAACACCGGCAACTGCTGGGTATTGAAGCCCAGCGACACGCCCAGACTGCCTCCTTTGTTATGCAGGACAGCCAGGGTTTCGCCCTTGGCATCGCCGTAAGGCACTACGTTGTAGACGGTCTCGTCATAGTCTGGCGTTGGCGCACGATAGGTTTGCCAGTCGCCGAGATCCCCCTTGGCTTTCTCGTTGAACGGTGACACCTGCTTGACCGGTGCCTCGAAACGAGCGCCCTGCTCCAGAAACGGCGTGCTGAAGTTGCTGTGATACAGCGCCTGATACTCTTTCGGGTAATCCCCGTTGTTGGTCAACGTGTCATTGAGCGTGAAACGGGTACTGCCCGCCTCGGTCACCAGTTCGGTCTGTACCGAGAAGTCGACCTTCTTGAACGCCTGCTCCTTCAACTCGCCTTTGAGACGGATTGCATAAGGGGGCTTCTCATCAATGTGCAACGTCACCTTGCTGGCCGGAATGTTCGCCGCCCGACCGTGAAGGGTCAGCAGCTCGCCGTTATCCATGCCCGGATGCCCGACCCATTCATAACCACAGCGCGTCACCAACTCATTGAAGCCCTCCAGCCAGCCAAGACCGCCCCGACCATTAAGTTCGATAAAGGCCGGATTGACGACCTCCTGCACGGGCGAGTCCCAGCCCATGCGCACATCACCGACAGACGCTTGCAGCACATTCATGCCACGAGTGGGCACCACTGAAAGCTTCATCGTGCCGTTGTCGATATCGATCACGCTGACGCCTTCCTGACGCCCGCCATGCAGGGTGCGCATCGTTACGGAAAAAGGTTTGTCGGTTTTGACACCTAGCTGGGCGCTGGTGATTTGCTGATTCTGGGCAGGTTTATCGGTGTCGAGCAGCACGTAGTCCCATGCGGCAGCCTGTGTAACGACGGAAATCGCACTGAGGCCGAAAAGCCAGGCAAGAGGTTTCATTGGGGTAGTCCTTATTGGAATTATTAGGTTCGCTGCAGTATCGGGCTGAATTGGATTAATCGTTTCAGCTACCACCCGAGTCTAGTCAAACTGATGAAAAACAGGAAACGTAATTCGGAAAACCCAGCGTTAAAAAATACGCACAAGAAAAAGCCCGATGACCACCCAAAACGGGGGCCTATCGGGCCATGCACCCAGGAGCGGGAGGTGCCAAAGGGAATTCGGTACAACCGTTGATTCAATAATGAAGAGCGCAGCAGTCGTTCAGATCAAGCCACCTGTGCGAGTTTGGCCACGGCTTGGTTCATGCCTTTTTCGACAAAATCACCGCCCATGTTCAGGCCTTCGGCATGAATGAAGGTGACGTCGTGGATGCCGATAAAACCCAACACCTGACGCAGGTACGGTTCCTGATGGTCCAGGCTGCTACCGGCGTAGATACCCCCGCGAGCAGTGAGGACAACGGCGCGCTTGCCAACCAGCAGGCCCTGCGGACCGGTTTCACCGTATTTGAAGGTCACGCCAGCACGCAGCACATGGTCCAGCCAGGCCTTGAGCGTGCTCGGGATCGCGAAGTTGTACATCGGCGCAGCCAGCACCAGCACATCAGCAGCGACCAGTTCATCGGTCAGGAGATCGGAACGTTCCAGCGCTGATTGCTCGTTGGCCGTGCGTTGATCAGCGGGCTTCATCCAGCCACCCAGCAGCATCGAGTCCAAGTGCGGCACCGGGTCCTGAGCGAGATCACGAACCGTCACCTGATCAGCCGGATGCGCTGCCTGCCATTGGCCAATGAATTGCTGAGTCAATTGGCGGGAAACCGAATCTTGCTGACGGGCGCTGCTTTCGATGATGAGGACGCGGGACATGGTCTGTGGCTCCAACGAAGAGGTGTGTGTTCGATGGAGTGAAGGTTAAGCGTTAACATATCGATTAAAAAGCGTAAAAAACTGCTACAAAGCATCTAATAATTTGTTTTGTTCAAAAGCTGGTTTACCCTGAAACCCTATCTCCTGACTGCCTGTAGGAGCTGTCGAGCACCGCGAGGCTGCGATAGTGATTTGCCTGACACACCGCAATCGCAGCCTCGCGGTGCTCGACAGCTCCTACAGAATGCGATTCAAGTGAGAAAACGGCACACGGCTACCAGCTTTACTCGGCCTTACAGGTCAGACTGATGCGCAGCTTGATGATGCTGCGGTTGAACTTGGCGGTCACGTCAGCGCTTTTTTTCGCGGCGACGGTGATACGCCGGGTGCGAGGTGCCTCGGGACCATTGCGAAACACCACGCTGCATTTGGCATCGACATCGCCGTAGTTGTTCACCGTGATCGAGCCCGTGTCGTAAAAAGTATCGTGAGCGGTGTAGTCGACCTGAACGCCCTCGTAGCTTTTCTCCACTTCGATGGGGTAAGCCCAGGCCGTCAACGGCAGCAGCGCCAGCAACACACAACAGATTCTGTTCATCGGCAGTCTCCAGAAGGGATTGCAGATTAGGATAAAGCGCTACAAAAGAGGAGCACCACATGAAAGCCCCCCGCGTTACCCTCGATCAATGGCGAACCTTGCAGGCCGTGGTCGATCACGGCGGCTTTGCCCAGGCAGCCGAGGTGCTGCACCGTTCGCAATCGTCCGTCAGCTATACCGTGGCGCGCATGCAGGATCAGCTGGGCGTACCGCTGTTGCGCATCGACGGGCGCAAAGCCGTACTCACCGAAGCCGGCGGCGTGTTGCTGCGTCGCTCACGGCATCTGGTCAAACAAGCCAGCCAGCTCGAAGACCTGGCTCATCACATGGAGCAAGGCTGGGAAGCCGAAGTGCGCCTGGTAGTGGATGCTGCTTATCCCAGCGCGCGACTGGTGCGTGCCTTGACCGCTTTCATGCCCCAGAGCCGGGGCTGTCGCGTGCGGCTGCGCGAAGAAGTGCTGTCCGGCGTCGAGGAGGTTTTGCTGGAAGGTGTCGCCGACCTGGCCATCAGCGGTTTTAGTATTCCCGGTTATCTGGGTACTGAAATGAGCAACGTGGAATTCGTCGCCGTCGCCCACCCGGAACATGCCCTGCATCAACTGCAGCGCGAGCTGAACTTTCAGGATCTGGAAAGCCAGCTGCAAGTAGTGATCCGCGACTCCGGTCGCCAGCAACCCCGAGACGTAGGCTGGCTGGGTGCCGAGCAGCGCTGGACGGTCGGCAGCCTTGCAACCGCCGCGACATTTGTCAGCAGTGGTCTAGGCTTTGCCTGGCTGCCACGGCACATCATCGAGCGCGAACTGCGTGAAGGTGTGCTCAAGGCTTTGCCCATGGACAAAGGTGGCAGTCGTAACCCGACCTTCTATCTTTACTCCAGCAAAGATAAACCACTGGGGCCAGCGACGCAGATCCTCATCGAGTTAATCCAGACCTTTGACACCGCGCCACTGACCGCCGCTTTCGCCGCACCACAACAAGCCTGACAAGGACCTGTCCATGGCCCATTTCGAACATGACGGCTGCTCACTGCATTACGAAGAATACGGCCAGGGCACGCCCCTGTTGTTACTGCACGGCCTGGGTTCAAGCTGCCGGGACTGGGAATATCAGATTCCGGCGTTTGCCGCCCGCTATCGGGTCATTGCCATGGACATGCGCGGTCATGGGCGCTCCGACAAACCCCGGGAGCGTTACAGCATTCGAGGTTTCAGCGCCGACGTTGAAGCGCTGATCGAGCACCTGAATCTGGGTCAGGTGCATGTGCTCGGATTGTCCATGGGCGGGATGATCGGCTTTCAGCTAGCGGTCGATCATCCACATCTGCTGAAAAGCCTGTGCATCGTCAACAGTGCGCCCCAGGTGAAAGTGCGCAGCGCCAACGACGTCTGGCAATACAGTAAGCGCTGGGTGCTCGCCCGGCTACTGGGCATGCAGACGCTGGGTAACGCGGTAAGCCAGAACCTGTTCCCCAAACCTGAGCAGGCGCAGTTACGGCAACGCATGGCCGAACGTTTTGCGCAGAACGACAAGCGCGCCTACCTGGCCAGTTTCGATGCCATTGTCGGCTGGGGCGTCGAGCAAAAACTGTCGCGCATCACCTGCCCTACACTGATCATCACTGCCGACCGGGATTACACGCCGGTGGCACTCAAAGAGGCTTACGTGGGGCTAATCCCCAACGCCAGGCTGGTGGTGATCAACGATTCACGCCACGCAACGCCGCTGGAGCACCCGGAGCAATTCAATCGGATCGCGCTGGAATTCATCGATTCAGTACAGGCCTGAGGCGACCTGGCCATTTGGCTAAAGCGCTTTCAGGCTGGGCAAAAAAAGCCAAACGTGATTACCTTGTCGCCTGCATCGCTTCATGTGTCCGCATTATTGATCGCAGTCGAAACCACCCATCAGGATCTAATGACCCATGCTGAAAAAAATCGCCATCGCCGCCTGCTCCGTGTTGTTCGCCGCCAACCTCATGGCTGCAACACCTGCCAAGCCGACTCACGTCGTGCTCGACACCAGCTTCGGCGCGATTGAAATCCAGCTCGAAGACCAGAAAGCGCCGATCAGCACCGCCAACTTCCTGGGCTACGTCGACAGCGGTTTCTATAACAACACTATTTTTCACCGGGTGATCCCGGGCTTCATGGCTCAGGGTGGCGGCTTCACTGCACAAATGATGCAGAAGCAAACCAAGGATCCGATCAAGAACGAAGCCAACAACGGCCTGCATAACGTACGTGGTACCGTCGCTATGGCCCGTACCTCGCAAGTCAATTCGGCCACCAGCCAGTTCTTCATCAACACCAATGACAACGCCATGCTAGACAACGGCGTGCGCGATTTCGGCTACGCGGTCTTCGGCAAAGTGGTCAAAGGCATGGACGTGGTCGACCAGATCGTCAACGCCCAGTCAGGCAACAAGCAAGGCATGCAAAACGTGCCGCTGGATCCGATCTATATCAAGTCTGCCAAGCGCGTCGAATAACCTCAGACATACCGCATGAAATCAGTCGAAGCATTCCTGATTTCATGCGGTCAGATCAGGGGAATATCCGCTCAGTAAGGAGAGCCTGCCTAACCCGTGGGCATCATTGCCAATGTTCTATCGTCGTTTCGAAAAACTGATCGATATCTTCCGTGACGCCCCTACCGACGCCCCGCCCAACAAAGTTCTGGCTTTCTACATTTACTACCTGCGCCAGGTCTGGCCCAGCTTCGCTGCACTGTTGGTGGTTGGCCTGATTGGCGCCCTGATCGAAGTTGCGTTGTTCAGCTACCTGAGCCGCATCATCGACCTGGCCCAAGGCACACCCGACAAAGATTTCTTCAGCATCCACGCCAGCGAATTCATCTGGATGGCCGTGGTTGCCCTGCTCCTGCGTCCCATTTTT
This sequence comes from Pseudomonas viridiflava, assembly GCF_900602065.1. Taxonomy (GTDB): domain Bacteria; phylum Pseudomonadota; class Gammaproteobacteria; order Pseudomonadales; family Pseudomonadaceae; genus Aquipseudomonas. Next base: position 511,642 of record NZ_UWFN01000285.1, read on the forward strand.
GTGGGTTTGCACGACCTGCTGGTGCACCAGACCATTAGCCCTGGCATGACCAGCATGATTCGCTGGCAGAACCACAGCTACGTGCTCAAGCAAAGCGTGCGCTTCTTCCAGAACGACTTCGCCGGGCGCATCGCCCAACGCATCATGCAGACCGGCAACTCGCTGCGCGATTCCGCCGTTCAAGCCGTGGACGCGCTCTGGCACGTATTGATCTACGCCATCAGCGCGCTGGTACTGTTCGCCGAAGCGGACTGGCGCCTGATGATCCCGCTGCTGGCGTGGATCGCTGCTTATATCGCCGCACTCAGCTATTTCGTGCCTCGGGTAAAAGAGCGCTCGGTGGTGTCTTCCGACGCACGCTCCAAACTCATGGGCCGTATCGTCGACGGTTACACCAACATCACGACCTTGAAGCTGTTCGCTCACACCAATTTCGAACAGCAGTACGCCCGTGAAGCAATCAGCGAGCAGACCGAGAAAAGCCAGTTGGCGGGTCGCGTCGTGACCGCCATGGATACCGTGATCACCAGCATGAACGGCGTGCTGATCGTCAGTACTACAGGCCTCGCCCTGTGGCTCTGGACCCAGTCGATGATCTCGGTCGGCGCCATTGCCCTGGCCACCGGTCTGGTGATTCGTATCGTCAACATGTCTGGCTGGATCATGTGGGTGGTGAATGGCATTTTCGAAAATATCGGCATGGTCCAGGACGGTCTGGCGAGTATTTCTCAGCCTGTCAGCGTCACAGACCGCAAGCCAGCACCACGTCTGAATGTTGATAAAGGCGGGGTAAAGTTTGATGGTGTGGATTTCCACTACGGCAATGGCAACGGCATCATTCATGGCTTGAACCTGGACATTAAACCGGGCGAAAAGATTGGCCTGATCGGCCCTTCAGGAGCAGGTAAATCGACGCTGGTGAACCTGCTGCTGCGCATGTATGACGTACAAGACGGGCGGATTCTGATCGACGATCAGGACATTTCTCACGTTTCTCAGGAAAGCCTGCGCGAGCAGATCGGCATGATCACTCAAGACACGTCGCTGCTGCACCGGTCGATACGTGACAACCTGCTCTACGGCAAACCCGAAGCTACTGATGAGCAATTGTGGGAGGCGGTACGCAAGGCCCGCGCCGATGAGTTCATCCCGCTGCTGACAGATTCCGAAGGACGCGTGGGCTTTGACGCTCAGGTGGGGGAACGCGGCGTGAAGCTTTCAGGCGGGCAACGCCAGCGTATCGCTATCGCCCGGGTCCTGCTCAAGGATGCGCCCATTCTGATCATGGACGAAGCCACCTCGGCACTGGATTCAGAAGTCGAAGCGGCGATTCAGGAAAGCCTGGAAACCCTGATGCGAGGCAAAACCGTGATCGCCATTGCTCACCGACTGTCCACCATTGCGCGCATGGACCGCCTAGTAGTACTGGAAAATGGCCGCATTGCCGAAAGCGGCACCCATGCCGAGCTGCTGGCCCATGGCGGTCTGTATGCACGGCTGTGGCAGCATCAGACCGGTGGGTTTGTGGGTATTGATTGAGGCTGCCCCGGTGCCCATGGCACCGCGCTGTCTCGCGGCAGACATCGTTCTGTAGGAGCTGCCGAAGGCTGCGATCACGGTGTGTCAGGATGAATGCATCGCAGCCTTCGGCAGCTCCTACAGAAAATGCATTTCAATCCAGTAGGTTGCATTTTTTTGATTAAAGCCGAGTTTGGTCTGCGCAACTTCAGATATTGGCGCAATGTCGTGGGACCGTTTTGGCGTATCAAACCTGCCGATACGGCAACGCGCCTTTGGCATCTTCGGCATACGCCAGGATGCCAACCCTTTCCTGATCGAGAAAATCACTCACCGCGTCCTTGAGCCCCGCATGGGTCAGGTAGTGCCATGAGCGAGTGATGACCGGCTCAAAGCCGCGAATCAATTTGTGCTCACCTTGCGCGCCTGCATCGAAGCGTTTCAGGCCATGGGCAATGGCGTAATCCATGCCCTGATAGAAGCACGTCTCGAAATGCAGACGGTCGAACTCCGCCAGGCATCCCCAGTAACGACCGTAAAAACTGTCCCCGCCCAGCAGACTGAAAGCCATCGCAACCGGCCTGGAGCCTTGACGCGCCAGCACCACGCGAATGGCTTCCGGCATCCGCTCGGCCAACAAGCTGAAAAACTCCCGAGTCAGATACGGCGACTGCCCGCGTACCTCGTAGGTGTTGGAGTAGCAGGCGTAAACAAAATCCCACAACAACTCGCTGAGCTGATGGCCTTCTAGCCAATCGAACTCAATGCCCTGCCCAGCCACCTGTTCGCGCTCTTTGCGCATCTGTTTGCGCTTGCGTGAACTCAGTGCGTCGAGAAAATCCTGGAAATCCCGATAACCACGATTCTGCCAATGAAACTGACAGCCATAACGCTGCAGCCAGCCCGGTTGTTCATCCAGAAATGCATCAGCCAGGGAGTCGGTGAAATTGACGTGTGCGCTGGACAACTGCTGATCCTGGAGATAGCCCGGCACGGCATTGAGCAATTCAATTCCGGCCTCCGGCGAGGCTGACAAAACCCTCGCACCACTCACCGGGCTGAACGGTATCGCCATCAGCAATTTGGGGTAGTACGCGATGCCTGCACGGCGGCAAGCGTCGGCCCAACTGTGATCGAACACGTACTCGCCATAGGAATGCCATTTACGGTAGGCCGGCATCGCCGCGACCAACTCACCGTTGTGGTAGTTGAGCAGATGTTCAGCCTGCCATCCCGAACGCGGCCCGAGGCTACCGCTGTCTTCCAGCGCACTGAGAAAGGCATGGCGAACGAATGGCTGACCACCCGGAACCAAGGCATCCCATTGAGCAGGTACGACGTTTTCGAGGGTGGCGTTCTGGATGGGCATGCGGACTTCCCCAGCTAAGTCGGACGACGCGGCAGTATCCCTCATCGGCCTCCAATGTTCACCCATTCGCGCCGCGAAGGCTCTAGCTCAAGCCTTACAGACTTTTAATTGTCATCGACGCGCCATCATTGCGCCACCTTTCTGTCATAACCCATCGCGATACTGGCGCCTGTTTTTAGAACCGAGGGTACTAACCCTCAAACGCCCTGCCTGTAGGGCGGTTTCTACAGGATGACCCGATGTCGTCCTTACTCACGTTATGGAGATCAACATGCGTCTTGTTTCTACACGTACTGCTGCGGCCCTGTGTGGTGGCCTGGTATTGGCCATGGCGGTTCCTGCCAATGCCGCAGTCGACGCTAAATTGCTGGACATGCTCAAGGCTAACGGCTCTATCAACGCAGATCAGTATGCTGAGCTGCAGACCGAACTGGCCAAAGACCAGGCAGCACAGAAGCAAGCACTCGCAGATGTGCAAAACACTAAATCCGCCTCTCAGGCAGAGTTTGAGAAGAAAGTTGCCTGGGCTACCAAGACCCAGTTCAAGGGTGACGTGCGCGTTCGCCAGGAGAACATTAAAGTCGAAGACCAGGCCAGCTCGACAGACCGAAGCCGTCAGCGTCTGCGCGCTCGCCTGGGTGCTTACACCGAAATCAACCCACAGGTGAGCACCGGCATTCGTATTGCCACTGGTGGTAACCCTGGCGGCAATGGCGACGGTCGCTCCACCAACGTCGACCTGGACAACTATTTCACCAAAAAAACGCTGTGGCTGGACCTGGGCTACGTCGACTACGCCCCTACCGCCGTCAAAAACCTGCACATTATCGGCGGCAAGATGAACCAGCCGTGGGTAAACATGGGCGATGTAATCTGGGACGGCGACCTCAACCCGGAAGGTCTGGCAGCCACCTATAGCTTCCCGTTGGGTGGCAAGACCGAACTGTTCGGTAGCGCCGGGCATTACACCCTCAAAGACAACATCGACGGCGACGGTTACCAGTTCCGTCATGACCTTCGTCTGTACGCGGGTCAGTTGGGTGCCAAATTCGCACCGACCGACAACCTGAAAGTCACCTTGGGCGGCAGCGTCTACGGTTACGACGGTGACAGCAGCACAGCTGCCCAGAACGCTCTGGCGGTCAACGGCAACACCACTACCGAATTCCAGCTGTACGAAGGTTTCGGCCAGGTTGATATCAGCGGCCTGGGCGTTCCGCTGGGTCTGTATGGTCAATACGTTGTCAACGACAAGAGCTCCGATGGCGAAGACACTGCCTGGCTGACGGGTGTGAAAACCAAGGTTTTTGGTTTCGGTATCGACTACAACTACCGCGACGTTCAGCGTAACGCTGTAGTCGGCGCATTCACCGACTCGGACTTCGCCAACGGCACCACAGGCGCACGCGGCCACAAGCTGAAGGTCAGTTACGAAATCGACAAGAACTTCTCGGTCGGCGCGACTTACTTCCTGGCCGACGCGGATAACACCGCCAGCACCCGCCTGGTTCGTGGCCCGACTGATCGCGACGTGAAAACCCTGCAACTGGACGCAGAAGCGAAGTTCTAAGCAACCCTGCCACACGCTTCAAGCCTCAAGCGGCATTGCTCCCGTCGCTTGAAGCCGCAAAGACCTCACAGCCCGACGTTGCACTGGCGATCCCCATCATCCGTTCGCCAGGGTCACGCCGGGCTTTTTTTGTTTATAGACACCGGGCAGCTCTTATCAACGAAAATTTTAATATCTGATGTGGTAAGCCTTATTACCAGTAGGGAGCGCGCTTGCCCGCGATCGCGTCAGCACAGGCGAAAAATTCATCAACTGACAAATCGAATCGCGGGCAAGCGCGCTCCTACTGGTTCCCGTTTACTGCGCGACAGCGCTGTGTCAGGAGCGCCGAGCGACCTGCTGCAACACTCAACGCTTACGCAAGATCACGCTACCAATCGAATAGCCCGCACCGAAGGAACTCAACACGCCCAGCGCGCCGCTCGGCAAATCATCCTGATAAGTATGGAAGGCGATGACAGAGCCAGCCGAACTGGTGTTGGCGTAGGTGTCGAGAATCACCGGCGCTTCTTCTACCGACGCGTCGCGGCCCAGCAGTTTCTTGACGATCAAATGGTTCATGCTCAGGTTCGCCTGGTGCAGCCAGAAGCGCTGTACATCGCTGACGTTCAGGCTGTTCTGCTCAAGGTGCGCCCCGACCAGCTCGGCGACCATTGGGCAGACTTCGCGAAACACCTTGCGGCCTTCCTGCACGAACAATTTGTCTGGCTGACCTTCACCCTCTTCCGCGGTACGGTTGAGGAAGCCGAAATTGTTGCGGATGTTGTTGGAAAAGCTGGTCAGCAATTTGGTGCCGAGAATATCGAACTGATAGGCCGAAGTGGCCAGATCGGCACGCTCAACCAGCACAGCCGTGGCGGCATCACCAAAGATGAAGTGGCTGTCGCGGTCACGAAAATTCAGGTGCGCGGTGCAGATTTCCGGACTGATCACCAACACTGCGCGGGCCTGGCCCAATTGCACGCTGTTGCTTGCTGCCTGGATACCGAACGTTGCGGATGAACAGGCCACGTTCATGTCATAGCCAAAACCTTGAACGCCCAGCGCAGCCTGGATCTCGATGGAGATCGCCGGATAGGCGCGTTGCAGGTTGGAGCAGGCGACGATAACGCCATCCACATCGGCAGCCGTTTTGCCCGCACGCAGCAAAGCCTGTTTAGCCGCCGCAACACCCATTTCGCAGAGGATCGACCACTCATCGTTGGAACGCTCGGGCAAACGCGGCTTCATGCGTTGCGGGTCGAGAATGCCGTCCTTGTCCATGACAAAGCGGCTTTTGATACCCGAGGCTTTTTCGATGAAGGCGGCGTTGGATTCAGTCAGCGCCTGGACTTCGCCCCGCTCGATAGCGACAGCGTTTTCGCTGTTGAATTGAGCAACGTAAGTATTGAAAGACTGCACCAGCTCTTCGTTGGAAATGCTGTTGGCCGGGGTGTACAGGCCTGTGCCGCTGATGACGACGTTGTGCACGGTCGTTCCTCTCTTATTGATCAATGCAGGTAGCGACCTGCGCGGGCATAGGCGCCGTCACCCCACCAAATTGGGACCAACGTACCAATGCAAACTTATGGAACTCCCTTGGCGCGATGGAAGCCGGGCAACACCTCGGGGTTCAAGGGGCGAAGTGTGCCATATCGGCCTGTATATGTGGGAGTTTGAACAAAGGACCTGTAGGCGCTGCCGAAGGCTGCGAAGGCGGTGTGTCGGGAATGACGCTACGCAGCCTTCGGCAGCTCCTACAGAGACAGCACGTAGTTGTCAGCCCTCCACCTGCCCCCACTGTTTGCTCAGGCGCTTGTCGGAAACCGGCATTTTGGTCCCCAGTTGCTGGGCGAACAGCGACACGCGGTACTCCTCCAGCCACCAGCGATACGCCGTCAGCTCGGGGTCGCGCTTGCCTTCCTGGGCATGTTTGCTGGCGCGGGCCTGATATTGAGTCCAAAGCCCGGCGAGTTCGAGACTCCAGACCCGGTCCTTCTGAACCTGCCCGGGAAGTTTTTCGAGGCGCATTTCGATGGCTTTCAGGTAACGCGGCAACTCCTTGAGCCACTGCGCAGGTGTTTCACGGACGAACCCCGGGTAGACCAGATGCCCCAACTGCGACTTGATGTCGTTGAGTGCCACGGCTTCAGCCAGGTTTATCTTGCCCTTGAAGCGCTTTTGCAGGCCATGCCAGAGCTTGAGGATATCCAGGGTCAGCTTGGCCAGACGTTCGGCGTGTTCTGTCCAGGCGCCACGCTTGCGCTCGGCCAACGCCAGCAACCCTGCACCGTCGCGTGGCAAATTGGCTTCGCCTTCCAGCACGCAACTGTCGAGGCTGGCCAGCAGGATGTCTTCGACCAGCGCATCAACGCGCCCCAACTCGCGATGCAGCAACGCCAACTCGGTTTGCCCCGGCAATTTGCTGCGCAGGAATTTGGCCGGTTCAGCCAATTGCTGCAACAGCAAACGCTGCAAGGCTCGGCGATGCTGATATTCGGCTTCGGCTGAGGTCGAGAAACGCCCCTCCTTGACCGTGCCCGCTTCCTCCACCAACGCCGGGTAGACCGTCATCGATAGACCGGCAATGTTCTGCTGGGTTTTTTCCGCCACCGGCGCGAAGACTTTTGCCTCCACGGGCTGCTGACCTTTTGCCGATTGCGGCACGGCCAACGCCGCTTGGCTGGCCTCGGCAAAGCGTGCAGTCAATTCGTCCAGCTCGCGGCCTTCGCCGAGGAACTTGCCGTTGCCATCGACGATTTCAAGATTCATCTTCAGGTGGCTTTCAAGCTGCTGCGCCGCTTCAGCCCAGGCTTCGTCACTGACGCGTGCGCCGGTCATGCGCAGCAACTCACGGCCCAGCGCCTGAGGCAACGAGCCTTCGCCAAAGGTAATGCGCTGCAGCGCGGCTTTTATGAAGTCAGGTACAGGCACGAAGTTCTTGCGAATCGCCTTGGGCAGATTGCGCACCAGTGCAATGCACTTGGTTTCCAGCAAGCCCGGCACCAGCCATTCCAGCCGCTCGGCGGGCAACGACAGCAACAACGGCGCAGGCACGCGCACGGTCACGCCATCGCGAGGATGGTTGGGTTCGAAGTGATAGGTCAGCGGCAGGGTCAGATCACCCAGCTTGAGGGTATCGGGGTAATACGCCGCGGTGACTTCGTTGGCTTCACGCGCCAGCACGTCTTCTTCGCGCATGATCAGCAACTGCGGGTTCTTCTGACTCTCGGTTTTGTACCAATGGTCGAAGGTCGCAGCCTGATGAATCTCGGCCGGGATCCGCGCTTCGTAGAAGCTGTAAAGCGTGTCTTCATCCGCAAGAATATCGCGGCGGCGCGCCTTGGCTTCCAGTTCGTCGAGGGTTTCCAGCAGTTTGGTGTTGGCGCTCAGGCACTTGGCCCGTGAGTTGATCTCGCCACGCACCAGCCCTTCACGAATGAACAGCTCGCGGGACACCACCGGATCAATCGGCCCGTAGTGCACCGGCCGACGACCGACCACGATCAGGCCAAACAAGGTGATCTGCTCAAACGCCACGACCTGGCCGCGCTTCTTCTCCCAGTGCGGTTCGAAGTGGTTTTTCTTGATCAGGTGTCCGGCCAGCGGCTCGATCCAGTCTGAATCGAGCTTGGCGACCATGCGCGCATAAAGCTTGGTGGTTTCCACCAGTTCAGCGGTCATCAGCCATTGCGGGCGTTTTTTGCCCAGGCCCGAAGACGGATGAATCCAGAAGCGCCGCTGACGTGCGCCGAGATAATCGCCTTCGTCGGCTTTCTGACCGATCTGACTGAGCAAACCGGAGAGAATCGCCTTGTGGAATTTGGGGTAGTCGGCTGGCTCTTTGTTGACCGTGAGCTGCAAGTCACGGCAGATCAAACCTAACTGCCGATGGGCGTCGCGCCACTCGCGCAAACGCAGGTAATTGAGGAAGTTACGACGGCACCAGTTACGCAGCGGGCTGGCAGTCAGGGCTTGGCGTTGCTCTTCGAAACCACGCCACAGATTGACCAGCCCGGCGAAGTCCGAGTCTGCGTCTTTCCATTGTGCGTGGGCCTGATCCGCCGCCTGCTGGCGCTCCGGCGGACGCTCGCGTACGTCCTGCACGGACATGGCACTGGCGACGATCAGCACTTCCTGCAAACTGCCCTGCTTCGCCGCTTCCAGCAGCATGCGACCCATACGCGGATCAACCGGCAAGCGTGCCAATTGACGGCCCAAAGGCGTCAGCTGGTTCTCGCGGTTGACCGCCGACAGCTCCTGCAACAGATTGAAACCGTCACTGATCGCTTTGCCGTCTGGCGGCTCGATAAACGGGAAATCAGTGATCTCGCCCAGCCGCAGATGCAACATCTGCAGGATCACCGCAGCAAGGTTGGTGCGCAGGATTTCCGGATCAGTAAACTCCGGTCGCCCGTTGAAATCTTCTTCACTGTAGAGCCGTACACACAGACCCGGCTCGACCCGCCCACATCGGCCTTTACGCTGGTTGGCACTGGCTTGCGAGACGGCTTCAATCGGCAACCGCTGAACCTTGGCGCGGTAGCTGTATCGGCTAATGCGCGCGGTCCCGGTGTCGATCACGTAGCGAATGCCCGGTACGGTCAGCGAGGTTTCCGCAACGTTGGTCGCCAGTACCACACGCCGTCCAGGGTGTGACTGGAAAATCCGCTGCTGCTCGGCAGGCGACAGGCGCGCATACAGCGGCAGGATTTCCGTGTGTTTGAGCTGTGCCTTGCGCAGCATTTCTGCCGCATCACGAATTTCACGTTCGCCGGGCAGAAACACCAGCACATCACCAGGGCTCTTGCGCTCGCTGCGTTCGAAAGCTGCCAGTTCATCAAGGGTCGCAAGAATCGCCTGATCTACGGTCAGATCATCTTCAACGCTGTTGCCCTCTTCGTCCTGCTGCGAGGTCAGCGGGCGGTACCAGGTTTCCACCGGGAACGTACGCCCGGACACTTCCACAATAGGCGCGTCGTTGAAGTGCTCTGAAAAGCGCTGCAAGTCGATGGTTGCCGAGGTGATGATCACCTTCAGGTCCGGGCGACGTGGCAGCAGGGTTTTCAGATAGCCCAGCAGGAAGTCGATGTTCAGGCTGCGTTCATGCGCTTCGTCGACGATGATCGTGTCGTAACGCTCAAGAAAACGGTCATGCTGGGTTTCGGCCAGCAGGATGCCGTCGGTCATCAGTTTGATCAGCGTGCTGCTGTCGCTCTGATCCTCGAAGCGCACCTGATAACCGACCAGCGCGCCCAGTGGCGTTCCAAGCTCTTCTGCCACGCGACTGCCGACGCTGCGTGCCGCGATTCGACGCGGCTGAGTGTGGCCAATCAAGCCGTGTTGCCCGCGACCGATTTCCAGGCAGATCTTCGGCAACTGAGTGGTTTTACCCGACCCGGTCTCACCCGCGATGATCAGCACCTGATGCTTGAGCAGCGCCTCTTTGATCTCGTCGCGCTTGGCAGCAATCGGCAGGCTGTCGTCGTAACGAATCACCGGCACGCTGTCACGCCGCGCTGTGACCTGAGCGCACGACGCCTGCACCTTCGCCCCCCACTGCGCCAGCTTCGCCTCATCGGGCTTCTTGCGCAGCTCATGCAACTGGCGGCGCAAGCGATGACGATCGCTGATCATCGCGTGGTCGAGGTTCTTCAGGAGTTGGTCAATCGAGGGCGTTTGATCGGTCATCAGGTGCGCAGGGTCTTTTGATGGGTGCAAAGGCGGGGATTGTCGCAGATTTGGCGGGGATGATGCAGGTGCGGTGTTGTTGGATCGCGTCAGATTCCTGTGGGAGCGGTGCTTGCCCGCGATAAGGCTGGACGCGATTCACTTTAGATCGCGTTGCTCCTATCGCGGGCAAGCACCGCTCCCACAGGTGATTGCATTTCATGTCAGAACGTGTGGAGGAGCTTCAAGCAATTGGAATTGCTTACTTCTTCAACCCCAACTTCTTCAACTCTTCATCACGCAATTCGCGACGCAGGATCTTGCCGACGTTGGTCGTGGGCAACGCGTCTCGGAATTCGACGCTGCGTGGGACTTTGTACCCAGTCAGGTTGGCGCGCATGTGTTCCATGACCTGGTCCTTGGTCAGGGTCATGCCCGGTTTGACCACCACAAAGACCTTGATCGCCTCGCCGGATTTATCGTCCGGGACTCCAATGGCCGCGCATTGCAGCACGCCTGGCAAGGTCGCCAGTACGTCTTCGAGCTCGTTGGGGTACACGTTGAAGCCGGAGATGAGGATCATGTCTTTCTTGCGATCGACGATGCGCATGTAGCCGTCAGGCTGGATCAGTGCAATATCGCCGGTCTTGAGCCAGCCATCCGCATCGATCATTTCATCGGTCGCTTCCTGGCGCTCCCAATAGCCCTTCATCACCTGCGGGCCCTTGATACACAATTCGCCGATTTCCCCGAACGGCAACTCGTTGCCTGCATCGTCGATGACTTTGCACAACGTCGAAGGCGCCGGAATGCCGATGGTGCCGACCTGAATCTTCTGGTTAGGGTTACAGCTGGCCACAGGACTGGTTTCAGTCATGCCATAGCCTTCGCAGATCGCGCAGCCGGTCACTTCCTTCCAGCGCTCAGCAGCGGCCAGTTGCAGAGCCATCCCGCCGGACAGCGTGACCTTCAGCGCCGAGAAATCAAGGTTGCGGAATTCCGGGCTATTGCACAGCGCCACAAACAACGTATTGAGGCCCACAAAACCGCTGAACTTCCATTTCGACAGCTCTTTGACCATCGCCGGCAAGTCACGCGGGTTGCTGATCAAGATGTTGTGGTTGCCGATCAGCATCATCGACATGCAGTGAAAGGTGAACGCGTAGATGTGATAGAGGGGCAGCGGCGTGATGACCACTTCGCTGCCTTCGTTCATGTTCGAGCCCATCAACGCCTTGCATTGCAGCATGTTGGCGATCAGGTTGCGGTGGGTGAGCATTGCGCCTTTGGCCACGCCCGTGGTGCCGCCGGTGTATTGCAGCACCGCAACGTCATTGCTGGCAGGCGAAGCTTCGGTGAACGACTGGCCACGGCCTTTGCTCAGCACGTCATTGAACTTGATCGCGGCGGGCAGGTGATAAGCCGGGACCATCTTCTTAACGTATTTGATGACGCTGTTGATCAGCAGTCGCTTGAGCGGTGGCAGCATGTCCGCCACTTCAGTGACAATCACATGCTTGACGCCGGTTTTAGGCACCACCTTTTCAGCCAGGTGCGCCATGTTCGCCAGGCATACCAGCGCCTTGGCGCCGGAATCCTTGAACTGGTGTTCCATTTCCCGAGCGGTGTACAGCGGGTTGGTGTTGACCACGATCAACCCGGCGCGCATGGCACCGAATACGGCAATGGGGTACTGGAGGACGTTGGGCAACTGCACGGCAATTCGGTCGCCGGGCTGCAGGTCGGTATGGTGCTGAATCCAGGCAGCAAAAGCCCCGGATTGCTCATACATCTCACCATAGGTGAGGGTCTGGCCCAAATTGCTGAACGCTGGCTTGCTGGCGAAACGCTCGCAAGACTGTTTCAATACGGCCTGGACGTTTGTGTATTCGTCAGGATTGATCTCGGCAGGAATGCCAGACGGATACTTGTCCTTCCAGAAGTTTTCAATCATGGAAGCCGGGCTCCTCAGCGACAGCGAATTCTTCACATCGCTTGAATGCGATGATTTTCTTGTGTTTTGGAATTTTGCGGTTAACGCTTCGTTGCTTAGTGACAGGTCAAAAGCGGGCCGAGAGTAGCAGCTTTGCAATAGGCCGCCTAGAGGCAAAGAAGGCCCCTACAGTCACAAAAATGACTCAAGAATTAATAGTAGTCACGTTTAGAGCTTTAATACTATTTGTCGCTAATCTGGCTGTAATGACTGGTTTAGAGCCACTTGGTCGATGAGATGGCGTGGAACCTGTTGGAGCGAGGCTTGCCCGCGAAGGACGCTGATACGGTGCTCCTGACATTCCTCTTAGGCCGATTCGCGGGCAAGCCTCGCTCCAACAGGTGTGCATTACGCGATATCCCGCAGCTCCCTCCTCAGGATTTTGCCCACGGGCGTCATCGGCAGTGATTCACGTATCACAATGTGCTTGGGCTGTTTATAACCAGTGAAGTTTTCCTTGCAGAACAGCTTCAGCTCTTCAACGCTGACGCCACCTTCGCGGGGCACGACAAACAGCTTCACCGCTTCTCCCGAACGCTCATCCGGCACACCGATCACTGCGCAATTGGCGACGCCAGGGTGTCCCATGACGACGTCTTCGATCTCGTTGGGGTACACGTTGAAGCCGGAGACGATGATGAGGTCCTTCTTGCGATCCACGATGCTGACAAAGCCATCAGCTTCTATCACTGCGATATCGCCGGTCTTGAACCAACCCTCGGCGTCCAGCGCTTCGGCCGTCGCCTCCGGGCGTTGCCAGTAACCGAGCATCACCTGAGGACCTTTGACACACAGCTCGCCACGCTCGCCCAACGGCAACTCATTGCCGTCATCATCAATGACCTTCATCAATGTGCCCGGCACAGGAATGCCAACCGTTCCGAGGCGCGCAAGCTCTCCATAAGGATTGGCGCTGGCGACGGGCGAGGTTTCGGTCAGGCCATAGCCTTCGACGATCCCGCAACCGGTAATTTCTTTCCAGCGTTCGGCTGTGGCCTTGACCAGCGCGGTGCCGCCCGAGTTGGTGCTTTTGAGGCTGGAGAAATCCAGTGACTTGAAATCAGGATGGTTCATCAGCGCTACGAACAGCGTATTGAGGCCGATCATCGCAGTGAAACGCCACTTGCCGAGCTCTTTGATGAAGCCGCCAATGTCCCGGGGATTGGTAATCAGAATGTTGTGATTGCCGCTGACCATCATGCACATGCAGTTCGCTGTGAACGCATAGATGTGATACAGCGGCAGCGGCGCGATCATGATTTCCTTGCCTTCCTGAAACACCGGATTGCCGTCACTACCGTGCTGTGACATGCAGGCGTGCACCTGCTGCATGTTGGCCACCAGGTTGCCATGGCTGAGCATCGCGCCCTTGGCCAGGCCGGTTGTGCCGCCCGTGTATTGCAGCACCGCAACATCGCTGAGTTGCAGTGCCACCGGGTTCAACTCATGGCCTCGGCCCATACTCAACGCGGCCTTGAAGCGGGTAGCCTGTGGCAAGTGATAAGCCGGAACCAGCTTCTTGACCTTGTCGACAATGGTGTTGATCAGCCAGCCCTTGGCGGTCGATTGCATGTCGCCCATTTTGACTTCGATCAGGTACTGGATGTCGGTATCAGGCAGCACCTCCTGCACCAATTTGCCGAACATATTCAGATACACCAGTGCCCTAGCGCCGGAGTCTTTGAACTGGTGACGCATCTCCCGCGCGGTGTACAGCGGGTTGGTGTTGACCACGATCAGGCCTGCACGCAACGCACCAAATACGGCAATCGGGTACTGCAACAGGTTAGGCATCTGCACGGCGATACGATCACCGGGCTTGAGCTCGGTGTGCTGTTGCAGCCAGGCTGCAAAGGACGCCGAATAACGATCCAGTTCGGCATAGGTCAGCGTCACCCCCATGTTGCTGAACGCCGGACGGTCGGCAAACTTGTGACAGCTGCGTTCGAACACTTCTACAACCGACTTGTAGGCGTGAACATCCACCCCGGTTACCAAGCCTGCCGGTCGCTTGTCATTCCAGAAATCAGGTTGCATTTGTTTTTATCCTCTTACCTGAGACGGTCTGGCCCGCGGTGATGGTGCGGGAGCTTGCCGGACGTTAGCAGCTAAAGCGTGGAAGGCAAATATAGAGACCTGCGACATCATTACCATGAATTACAGAGCTGGCCGGTTTGCGATTCGTCATTCACTCTACACTTCATGAACAGGACGTTTAACGCTGACCATTGAGCTTCGGGAGTTGTCATGAAACATCAGCCGTTCTGGCTCGACGCCAGTGACCAAAGCCGTCTTTACGTCAATGTATGGCTGCCCGATGTCGAGCCCAAAGCGGTGGTCATGCTGTCCCACGGCATGGCTGAGCACAGTGGCCGATACACACACCTTGGCATGGCATTGGGCGAAGCCGGGTTTGCGCTGTACGCCCACGACCAGCGCGGCCATGGCAAAACGGCTGATCAAGGCATGCTCGGACATTACGCCGATGAACAGGGATGGCCCAAAGTGGTCGGTGACCTGGCCAGCGTCGCTCAAACCATCGGCCAACGGCATCCTGGCGTACCGGTCTTCCTGCTAGGTCACAGCATGGGCAGCTACATCGCCCAAGCGTATCTGCAGCACCATGGCGCAGGCTTGCAGGGGGCGATTCTCAGCGGCTCCAACTTCCAGCCGGTCACGCTGTATCGCGGTGCGCGTCAGATTGCCCGCCTGGAGCGCTTTCGCCAGGGCAAAACCGGTCGTAGTGCATTGATCGAGTGGCTGACCTTCGGCTCGTTCAATAACGCATTCAAACCGAAACGCACGTGTTTTGACTGGCTCAGCCGTGACCCTGACGAGGTCGACAAGTATGTGCTCGACTCGCTGTGCGGCTTCCGTTGCACTAATCAGCTATGGCTGGACATGCTTGGCGGCCTGCAGCAAATCAGCAAACCGTCGAACCTGGCGCAGATCGATCCGGGCTTGCCGTTGCTGATCATTGGCGGTGAATGTGATCCGGTGAGTGAGGGCAAGCGTCTGAAAGATCTTGCCGACGCATTGGTCGCGGCAGGCCATCAAATGTTACAACTGAAGATCTACCCGCAAGCGCGGCATGAAGTGCTCAACGAAACCAACCGTGATGAAGTCACCCGTGATGTAATTGACTGGCTGGAACAGGCACTGCAACAGCCACGACCGCGCCGGGCGGAATAAGCGCACCGGATCGTCATCGCTGCGTTTGACATCAATATTCAATTTTCAGGATCACTCATGACCCAGGTTACCAACACGCCGTACGAAGCCCTCGAAGTCGGCCAGACCGCCAGTTTCAGCAAGACCGTTGAAGAGCGTGACATCCAGCTGTTCGCTGCAATGTCGGGCGACCACAACCCGGTCCATCTGGACGCCGAGTATGCTGCATCGACGATGTTCAAAGAGCGTATCGCCCACGGCATGTTCAGCGGCGCACTGATCAGCGCCGCCGTCGCCTGCGAGTTGCCTGGCCCAGGCACTATTTATCTCGGTCAGCAGATGAGCTTTCAGAAGCCGGTCAAACTCGGTGACACGTTGACCGTACGCCTGGAAATCCTGGAAAAGCTGCCTAAATTCCGCGTTCGCATCGCAACCCGCGTATTCAACCAGCGCGATGAGCTGGTTGTGGACGGCGAAGCGGAAATCCTTGCGCCACGCAAACAGCAGACCGTGACATTGACAACGCTGCCAGCCATCAGCATCGGCTGATACGGGCCATTGTAGGAGCTGCCGAAGGCTGCGAAGGCGTTGTATCAGACCCACCTTTTTCGCAGCCTTCGGCAGCTCCTACAGATAGAGCCGATCAAAAAAAGCAAAAAAAATGGGCGACCGAAGTCGCCCAAAATGCCTTGCGTGCTCTTTTTATTGGAAGGCCTCTGCCCTATTTGCGTTTTTGCGAGTCCTTCCAGATGAATAGTCCGAAGCCTGCGAAGAACACCAGCATCAAGCCAACGGTTACGACACCGGCCACCACCACATTGTCGAGAAACATAACCGCGCCTCCTGCTCGTTGTGTTGTCCTTGTTCGATGGGGCTAGATTAACCAGAGTCAGGCAGACGGAAATTGACCCAAATCAATAGCACTGCTCGCTCATTGAGTGAGCGCGCAGATAACTGATTTGGGTCAATGGTATTGGGGTGTACAACCGCATCACTGTAGGCGCTGCCGAAGGCTGCGATCCGGTCAGTTGGTCGATGAATACATGGGCTGTCCTGACGCAATCGCGGGCAAGCGCACTTCTACAGGGCCCGTCGGAACACTGTGCAGAAAACTCACCTGCACTCAGCGCCTAACGCTTCTTGGGCTTTTTCTTCGGCTTCTTTTTGCCGGACTCAAGGGGCATCGCCTGCTCGAAGGCATTGCGCACTTCGTTGAGGCGCTTGTCATTGAGGTCATGTACCCGCTTGGCGCGCTCGGCGCCCAGGTCAATCAGGTTTTCGTCTCCGCTCATGGCCAGCAATTCTCGAACACAGGGTAGTTGGGCCAATAATGCTCAATCGCGACGAGCCTGACCAGTAGCGATCCACTGCGTCAGGCCATCGTTCGGGTTGCGACAGTCGCTCAAGGAGGATTTTGGCGGCACAATCGACAACCTTGCTGTTTCTTCCAAAGGATCTGAACCCCGTGCAACCCACCACGACAGCATCCGCCTCGCCACAGACCGCTCTGCATGGCGACCTCCCCCCCATGCTGACACTGCGCGCCTTTGAGGCGGTTGCGCGGCATCTGAGTTTCATCAAGGCGGCCCGGGAGTTATCGGTCACGCAAAGCGCCTTGAGTCATCAGGTTCACAAACTGGAAGAGTTCCTCGAGTGCCGCCTGTTTATCCGCCGCACCCGCGCCATCGAGCTGACTGAAACGGGTCGTGCCTATCAACTACAGGTTCGTCAGGCGCTGGAAAGCATCGCAGCGGCGACTCGCAGCATTCGTCACACCGCACCGGCACCCAGCGTTTTACGCATCGGCCTGCTCGCCTCTTTCGCAACGATGTGGCTGGCACCGCGCCTGTCGGGGTTTATTTCAGCCAACCCTGACGTTCGTGTCGAACTGGTGCCTTCCTATGACCTGGCAGACGTGGCCGGTGGCGAGGTTGAACTTGCGATCCGTTATGGCAAAGGAGGCTGGCCCAATGTCAACGGCGTGCGCTTGATGGACGAACGCCTGTTCCCGGTCTGCAGTCCGCACTACAAGACTCGCTGGCTCGCAGCGCAGCACGACTTCAAACAGCCTGGTTTGGCACCCGGTCCACTGCTCACTGCACAAGCGACCATTCCGTTCGAATGGCTGGACTGGGCGAAACAACTGCGCATCGATATCAGCCAGCTGTCGAGCCTGATGCTCCACGACTACAACATTGTGGTGGAGGCAGCAGTCGCCGGTCAGGGCATCGCCATGGGCCGTGATCGCTTGATCAAGCGACGCTTGCAAGACGGCTCGCTGGTGCACCTGCTGCCCAACGCCATCTACGAAGGGGAGATTGGTTACTGGCTGGTAACCGGCGACGCGCCCTTGAGCAGCGTGACCCAGCGCTTCGTCGACTGGCTGGTTGCTGCCAGCCGCGAGGATGATTGAGCGATATCGATACGTAGGGTGAAATCTTTCAGTTTGTCGAAGCGAACGCCGACTTTCATTGTGCGCTCACCTTATGGAGAGCCACTCATGACCAACAGTCTGCGTAAACAACTGGAAAAACTGGACCTGCAACTTCCGCCTGTGGACGGCCCCGCTGGCAACTACGTCAGCACAGTGATCAGCCAGAACCTGTTGTATGTGTCGGGGCAGATCCCCATGCTTCACGGTCAGCCCGCATTCGTCGGCCGGGTGGGTGACAGCCTGAGCGAAGAGCAAGGCATCGCCGCAGCAGCACTGGCAGCGCTGGGTTTGCTGGCGCAACTGGATTCGGTGATTGGTGACAATCTGTCAAAACTGGTGCGGGTCGTAAGGTTGGGCGTATTTGTCGCCTGCCCCAGCGATTTCACCCGTCAGGGCGCAGTGGGCAACGGCGCGTCGAACCTGCTGGTCAACGTGCTCGGCGAAGCCGGTCGACACGTACGCACATCGATCGGCGTTTCCAGCCTGCCTGCAGGCGTCGCCGTTGAAGCGGATGCCATCTTCGAGCTAAGACCATGACTCAGCCCTTGACCGACGCGCAGATCGAGACACTGCGTGCCGCGACGCCAGGTTGCCAGCGGGTGATCCACTTCAATCACTCCGGCGCGTCGCTGCCCAGCCAGGCAACCATAACGGCAATGATCGAACAGATGAACCGGGAAGCCAGCCAAGGCCCGATGGAAGCTGCTGCACAGGGCGAAACCCTGCTGGAGAATGCCCGTGACACGGCGGCACGGTTGATCAACTGCACGCCCTCCTCCATTGCATTTCTGAGCAGCGGCTCTGCGGCGTGGGGCATGGCCTTCAGCGCACTGGGAGCATGGCGGCGCGGAGACCGGATTCTGGTCGGGCGTCACGAATGGGGCGGCAACCTGGCCTGCATGGCCCAGGCCTTCGCCACCGGGGCTAGCCTGGAAGTAATCCCATGTGATGAGAACGGCGCGGTGTCGGTGCCCGCGCTGGAGGCCATGATCGATGAGCGTGTACGGTTGATCTCACTGACCTGGCTGCCCGCCAACGGCGGCCTGATCAATCCGGCTGCGGCCATCGGTGCAGTGGCAAAGCGGCACAACATTCCTTACTTCATCGATGCAGGACAGGCATTGGGGCAGATCAGCGTTGATGTTCAGGCGCTGGGCTGCGATGTGCTCAAAGGCGCCTGCCGCAAATTTCTGCGCGGCCCTCGGGGCACGGCATTGCTGTACATCCGCGAGGGTTATGTCGAACAACTCCAGCCGCCCTTTGTTGACGTCCTGTCTGCGCCCAGACACGGCGAAAACTTTACCCCGCGCAACGATGCCCGACGCTTTGAAACCAGCGAAATATCGCTGACGCTGATCGCCGGTTTGAATAACGCACTGAGTGAAGTCGAAGCATTGGGTGTGGGCCGTGTCCGACAACGCATTCAGCAACTGGCGTCGTCATTACGGCAGCGGATGACAGAAGTCACAGGACTGAAACTACAAGATTGTGGCGCAGCAACGGATCAGTCGGGCCTGGTTTCATTCACGCTGGAAGGCTGGGACGCCGTAGAGATTAAACAGCAGCTAGCCGCGAAAGGAATAAATATCGGCGCCAATGGCGTGGCTTACACGCCGCTGGACATGCAGGCCAGAGGGCTGGTGAACATTGCGCGAATTTCTGTCAGTTATCTAAACACTGACGTTGAGATAGACACGTTGCTCCTGGCATTGCGCGAGATGAGCCCTATGCGAAAAAAAGCGCTTTAAACCTGCACGTCGACCCAAAGCCCCTGACGCGGCTCATCGTCCATCAACGGCACGACAGGTACGGTGTTGTCGGCGTTCAGGGCAACGCCAGGAATGGCAAGATGCTCAGGTTCATCGGCCCCTTCTTCACGACGACGCTGCTGCTCCTCGTGGCGGGCTTGCTCTTCACGAAGCAGCCAGGCGTTGCGCTCTTCTTCCTCGTTACGCAGGTCGATGTTGGTTTCGCTGGAACTTGGCTGCACCGGTGCGACAGGCGGAATATCGGGGACATTCCGGGCCGGATCCAGTTGCGAAGTCACAGGCACCACACTCAAGGGAAGCGTCGGTTGCAACATTATCAGTTCTCCTTTTGAGTGGATGTCGGCCAGGTTTCTATCGACTTGACCCCATAAATGAGAAACTTTCGACTCTGTTTTTGGCAACTAGTGCCTTTAACAGGCTTAAATTTTCGCGGACGCGTTTAAATACAGGTGTTTTGTCACTGTTCCTTTGGCCTCGGCAGCGTGTTCCGTTAACATAGTCGGCTTTTTCAAGGCGGGAGACAGGCAGCATGGCGCAGCAGTATCAACCGGGGCAACGCTGGATTAGCGACAGCGAAGCCGAGCTGGGTTTAGGCACCGTTCTGGCACAGGACGGCCGCTTGTTGACCGTGCTCTATCCGGCCACTGGCGACACGCGTCAGTACGCACTGCGAAATGCACCTCTCACCCGTGTGCGCTTCTCGCCGGGCGATGTGATCACCCATTTCGAAAACTGGAAGATGACCGTTCGCGAAGTCGATGATGTGGATGGCCTGCTGGTCTATCACGGTCTCAACGCGCAGAACGAAGCCGTCACCCTGCCGGAAACCCAGCTGTCGAACTTCATTCAGTTCCGTCTGGCTACCGACCGTCTGTTCGCCGGGCAAATCGACCCGCTCGCCTGGTTCTCCCTGCGCTATCACACGCTGGAACACACCAGCCGCCAACTGCAGTCTTCCCTCTGGGGCCTGGGCGGTGTTCGTGCGCAACCCATCGCGCACCAGTTGCACATTGCCCGTGAAGTCGCTGACCGTATCGCACCGCGGGTTCTGCTGGCTGACGAAGTGGGTCTGGGGAAAACCATCGAAGCCGGTCTGGTTATCCACCGCCAACTGCTTTCGGGCCGCGCCAACCGCATCCTGATTCTGGTTCCGGAAAACCTGCAGCACCAGTGGCTGGTGGAAATGCGCCGCCGCTTCAACCTGCAGGTTGCGCTGTTCGACGCTGAGCGCTTCATTGAAAGCGATGCCAGCAACCCGTTCGAAGACACCCAACTGGCGCTGGTTGCGCTGGAATGGCTGGTTGAAGACGAAAAGGCTCAGGACGCATTGTTTGCGGCGGGCTGGGACCTGCTGGTCGTCGACGAAGCTCACCATCTGGTCTGGCACGAAGACAAGGCCAGCCCTGAGTACTCGCTGGTCGAGCAACTCGCCGAAGTCATCCCGGGCGTACTGCTACTGACTGCCACCCCGGAACAACTGGGCCAGGACAGTCACTTCGCACGTTTGCGTCTGCTCGATCCAAACCGCTTCCATGACCTGCATGCCTTCCGTGCCGAAAGCGAAAACTATCGCCCGGTCGCTGAAGCCGTGCAGCAACTGCTCGACAAGGGTCGCTTGTCACCTGAAGCGCACAAGACCATTCATGGCTTCCTGGGTGCTGAAGGCGAAACCCTGCTGACGGCCGTCAATGAAGGCGACGAAGAGGCCAGTGCGCGCCTGATTCGCGAACTGCTTGATCGCCACGGTACCGGTCGTGTCCTGTTCCGTAACACCCGCGCCGCCGTGCAAGGTTTCCCGGAGCGCAAGCTGCACCAGTATCCGCTGCCCTGCCCGGCCGAATACCTGGAACTGCCGCTTGGTGAGCACGCCGACCTGTACCCGGAAGTCAGCTTCCAGGCTCAGCCGGATGCCAGCGAAGAAGAGCGCTGGTGGAAGTTCGACCCGCGTGTCGACTGGCTGATCGATACCCTGAAAATGCTCAAGCGCGTCAAGGTGCTGGTGATCTGCGCCCACGCCGAGACCGCGATGGACCTGGAAGATGCGTTGCGCGTGCGCTCCGGCATTCCGGCCACTGTGTTCCACGAAGGCATGAACATCCTCGAACGCGACCGCGCCGCTGCGTATTTCGCTGACGAAGAGTTTGGCGCTCAAGTGCTGATCTGTTCGGAAATCGGCAGTGAAGGCCGCAACTTCCAGTTCGCTCACCACCTGGTGCTGTTCGATCTGCCGTCCCACCCGGACCTGCTGGAACAGCGTATCGGTCGTCTGGACCGCATCGGCCAGAAACACACCATCGAACTGCACGTACCGTTCCTGGAAACCAGCCCGCAAGCGCGCCTGTTCCAGTGGTACCACGAAGCGCTGAACGCCTTCCTCAATACCTGCCCGACCGGCAACGCCCTGCAACACCAGTTCGGCCCGCGCCTGCTGCCGTTGCTGGAAAGCGGTGACGACGATGAGTGGCAAGTGCTGATTGACGAGGCGCGTACCGAGCGTGAGCGTCTGGAAAGCGAACTGCACACCGGCCGCGACCGTCTGCTGGAACTCAACTCGGGTGGCGCGGGCGAAGGTGAAGCGCTGGTTGAAGCGATTCTTGAGCAGGACGATCAGTTCACCCTGCCGATCTACATGGAAACGCTGTTCAATGCGTTCGGCATCGACAGTGAAGACCATTCGGAAAACGCGCTGATCCTGCGTCCTAGCGAGAAGATGCTCGACGCCAGCTTCCCGCTGGGCGACGACGAAGGCGTGACCATCACTTACGACCGTAACCAGGCGCTGTCTCGTGAAGACATGCAATTCATCACCTGGGAACACCCGATGGTGCAAGGCGGCATGGATCTGGTGCTGTCCGGTTCAATGGGCAACACTGCGGTGGCGCTGATCAAGAACAAGGCACTCAAGCCAGGCACCGTTTTGCTGGAACTGCTGTATGTGAGCGAAGTGGTTGCGCCGCGCTCACTGCAACTGGGTCGCTACCTGCCGCCGGCTGCGCTGCGTTGTCTGCTCGACAGCAACGGCAACGACCTGTCGGGACGGGTTTCCTTCACTACCCTGAACGACCAGTTGGAAAGCGTGCCACGGGCCAGCGCCAACAAATTCATTCAGGCTCAACGTGACGCCCTCAACCCGCAGATCAATGCCGGTGAAGCGAAAATCGCCCCGAAACATGCCGAGCGCGTCGCCGAAGCACAACGTCGCCTGGCGGCGGACACCGAAGAAGAACTGGCTCGCCTGACCGCCTTGCAAGCCGTCAACCCAACCGTACGTGACAGCGAACTGGTTGCGTTGCGCGAACAGCGTGAGCAAGGGCTGGCCATGCTTGATAAAGCGGCTTTGCGCCTTGAAGCGATTCGGGTGTTGGTGGCTGGGTAAAAATTCGCTCCTGCAGGTTGGAATTTGAACCTGTGGGAGCTGCCCCGCGCTGTCTCGCGGCAACATGGGGCCTGTAGGAGCTGCCGAAGGCTGCGATCGCGGTGTATCAGGATAAAAAGCTTCGCAGCCTTCGGCAGCTCCTACAGGAATTGAATTTCAATCCAGTAGCGGCTAAGCATTCTAGATTTCAAGCTACCGCAACCACCGGCTCATCCGCCACCATCCCCGCCTTCATCCTCGCCGCGTCCCGGCTGAAGCACCGCGAAGCCAGATACAGAAACACCAGCGTCATGAACAGCGCTACCGGGATCAAGTACATCGCGTCATGCAGCCCAACCGCCTTGTAGACCTCACTCATCTGTTCCGCGCCCGCAGCAGCCATGGCCGAATGAGCGAAGTGATCTGACAGCAGGCCGACCACTACCGGTCCCAGGCCGCCGCCCAACAAATACAGCCCCGCGAAAAACAGCGCCATCGCCGTAGCACGCAAGCGAGGTTCGACCACGTCCTGAATCGCGGTATAGACGCAGGTATAGAAGTTGTAAGCAAACAGCCAACCCAGACTGAACACAGCGACAAATACACCGATCTCGATGCGCCCCGCATGCAGGGCATACCCTGTCGCAACGGTTGCAATCAACATGCTGCCGGCAGCGAACAGCAAACGACCATTGGCAAAACGTTGATGTAACTTGTCAGCCACCCAGCCGCCCAGCGTCAACCCTGTTATGCCGACGATAATGCCGGTCGCCACCGCAGCCTCTTGTAACGGCAACAGGAAGTAGCGCTGCAGCATCGGCACCATGAACGAGTTACAGGCATAAGTAGCGAAGTTAAACGTCAGCCCGGCCAGCACCAGCCAACCAAACGTCGGGATCGAAAGTACGCGACGGATAGGCTTTTCGATCTTTTCCTCGGACATCCGCACATTTTCTGCCGCGCCCCGCTTGGGTTCACGAATGAAGAACATGAACAACGCCAGCACCAGTCCCGGTACAGCGGCGATGAAAAACGGCGCACGCCAACTGTCGAACGCCTTGACCATCGCGCCGATGGTAAAGAATGCCAGCAACAACCCAAGCGGCAGCCCCAGCATGAAAATCCCCATAGCCCGCGCACGCCGATGGGCAGGAAACAGGTCGCCGATCAGTGAATTGGCTGCGGGCGCATAGCTGGCCTCGCCAATGCCCACCCCCATGCGCACCAATAGAAATGTCCAGAAGCTGCCTGCCAGACCATTAACGGCCGTCAGCCCACTCCACACGGCCAGCCCCCAGCCCATGATTTTCTTGCGCGAGCCGTTATCGGCCATACGCCCCAATGGCAGGCCTGCAATGGCATACACCAACGTAAAGGCCGTGCCGATGATGCCCAGCTGGAAATCACTCAAATGCCATTCCATGCGAACGGGCTCAATGATGATTGCCGGAATCGTGCGGTCGAAAAAATTGAACAGATTGGCCAGGAACAGCAAAAACAGAACGCGCCAGGCGTTGGACGCCTGTGGGGACAACGGCTGCGGGGTGCCTTGCATAATGAAGCTCCCTTTTTATTTTTATACGAAGCGTAGCGGGCAGAGGAAAACGCTACTTAATCTAGGTCGCCTTTCATTAACTGTCTGTAAACATTCGCAAAGGGAATGGTCCTGCATGGCCATAGCCGTCTATGGTTATAACTATTCGCTATTTAGGTAATTCCAAATTGATTGGACCCCTTAACCCTTTGCTATTGGCACGCTTGTATCAACTCCTATACTGACAGCGACTCGCCACCACTTTGGACGCTGGCGACCCTGGCATTGAATATATGGGGCCCGCTATGGAATGGCTTGGTTTGTATCTGATGTCCGGGCAATCCCACGACGGGATGCTGCTGCTGGACTGTACCCACAACCTGTTTCTCATGGCGCTATCGTTCGGCGTCATTTCAGCGGCATGCCTGGCGACGCTGGATATCGGCGAACGCATCATCCATTCAGAAAATCACCAAAGTCGGCAGCGCTGGCAAGTGCTCGGTGCCCTGTGCCTCGCGGGTGGAGCATGGGCTATGCACTTCATTGGCATGCTCGCCTTTGAAACACCGATGAAGGTCAGCTACGACCTGCCCACTACAATCGCCTCCCTGTTTATCGCAGCTATTGCAGGCGCGTTCGCGATCAAAGCCATCAGCCAGGAAATACTCGGGCCAGGCCAATGGCTGCTCAGCGCAATCGGCATCGGTCTCGGCGTGGTCGTCATGCACTACGTTGGCATGTCGGCATTACGCTCGTCCGCCATTCAGTACTACCAGCCCGGCCCGTTCGGGCTCTCAATACTGATGTCCGTTCTCTGTGGTGCCGTATTCCTGTTGATGCCCGGCTATTTGCGGCAAGGCAGTGGCACCTTCCACCAAATGCTCAAGTACGGCGCCAGCATGCTGCTGGGTGCAGGCTTGCTGGGCACCCACATGATTGGCATGTGGTCGCTGAATCTGGTGATTCCGGACAATGTGCCACTCGAATCGGCGGCACCGGAAAACGCAATGCAGCTCGGATTGACCATCGCAATCATTGCCCTGCTGATCATCGCAGGCAGCCTGAGCGCCTCAGTGGCCGACAAGAAACTGCAAAGCAAAGAGCACGACTTGCGCCGCGTCAACGCCCTACTTAGCCAACTGGATCAGGCGCGAATGTCCCTGCAGCAAGTTGCGCATTACGACCCGCTGACCAATCTGCTCAACCGGCGCGGTTTCAATCAGACCTTCGCCGAGAAACTGAGCGAGCACGGCGCCAACGGCGGCATGCTCGCCGTAATGTTTCTCGACATCGACCACTTCAAGCGCATCAACGACAGCTTGGGCCATGACGCTGGCGATGACCTGCTCAAAGCGATTGCCGAGCGGATTCGCAGCGCGACCCGAGGCGACGACGTGGTGTCCCGGTTCGGCGGCGATGAATTCTGCATTCTCATCGGCCTGCATAACTATGAAGAAGCCGAGCAACTGGCCGGGCGTGTCATGCAGAAGATGAAGGAGCCCATCGCCCTGGCCGGACGGCACATGGTCATGACGACCAGTATCGGCATCAGCGTCTTCCCGCAGGACGGCCAGACCTGCGATGAACTGCTCAAGCACGCTGACCTGGCGCTCTACCAGTCAAAAGGCAACGGCCGCAACCGGCTGCACTTTTTCAGCCCCAACCTCAAGACCAAGGCCAGCCTGGAGCTGCAACTGGAAGAGGAACTGCGCAACGCGCTGCTGGAAGAAAACGGCCTGCAGGTCTATTACCAGCCAATCGTCGACCTCAGGACCGGGCACGTGGCCAAGCTGGAGGCGCTGGTGCGCTGGCAGCACCCGCAACATGGCTTATTGACCCCGGATCGCTTTATTGAAATAGCGGAAACCAACGGCTTGATTGCCGACCTGGATAACTGGGTGTTGCGACGCGCCTGCCAGGATCTGGGCTGCCTGAGCGGCAATGGCCTGGAAGACCTGATCATCGCGGTCAATTGCTCGGCGCTGAACCTGACTCGCGATAACCTGATCGACGACATTCAGCGCGCCTTGAGGCAAGCCAATGTTCCCGCCCGGCGGCTGGAGCTGGAAGTCACCGAAAACGCCCTGATGGGCAACATCAGTAACACCATCGGCCTGCTCAAACAGATTCGCTGCCTGGGTGTTTCGCTTTCCATTGACGACTTCGGTACCGGCTATTCATCGCTGGCCTATCTCAAACGCCTGCCTCTGGACACGGTCAAGATTGATCGCTCATTCATCGTCGACATTCCGGGGTCCGCCCAGGACATGGAGATCGTTCAGGCGATCATCGTCATGGCCCATACCTTGCGTCTGAAAGTTGTCACCGAGGGCGTGGAGACCGCGCAACAGAAGGAGTTTCTCAGCAAGTACAACTCCGACTACATTCAGGGTTATCTGATCAGCAGGCCGCAACCTCTGGAGCAACTATTGCCGCTGGTGCAGAAGCTCAATCAGCGTAAGACAGCCCTCGCCGCCAAGACCATCGCACACGCCCCCGCACCGGAAAAATGGAGCCATGGGCCTGTGGGCTGAAACCAGCGCACGGGGCCACGACAGCAAATCAGAGCGGCGGTTCAACCGGCACTCTGAAAATCATTAAAGATTTGTGCGCGCCCGCCGATTCATTGGCTGGACCAGACAGAAAGTGCCCTTCTCATGCATAGGGGTTCCCCCTATCGCCGCAGAAAATAGCGCACTGTAAAGTCGTAATTTCTCTTTCCGTGATGGCGCGATGACAGCCACTGTATCGCTGCCTCCCTCAGGCAAATGGCGCACGATGACCAATAAAAATGATTCTGCTGGTGCGATATCCGGACCATTGAATGCAGCCGTTGCCGAGAAGGCCGCTGGCCTCCCCAGCACCTACTATCGACCCAAGCCGATCCCCGCCCAGCAGTACATGTATTTCACCGAAACCGACACCGACCGCATCCTGGATAACCTCGATGGTCTGCGCGATACCGTCTTCCCGCAATCCATTCACATCGAAGATAACGTCCTGCGCAGCGAGCAGCAGTTCCCGTCTGTGTGCCTGATCGGTCTGGGTCGCTGCGGTTCGAACATTGCTCTGGACGTAGCCGAACTGGTCTACAACGCCCGCAAGTTCTACCTCAATCAGTTCGAAAACGAAGACCGTCTGAGCGAAGACAAACGCTACAGCCCCGGTCGCTGGATCCGCAACAACCTGCGACTGGTGCAGAACAAGGCGAGCAAGCCTGTGTTCCTGGTCGAGCCACTGGTCATGCTCGGTGACCTGGATAAGGACATTGCCGGTCGTATCCGCTTTTCCCGCAAAGGTGAGAAAAGCGGCTTCATCAACGACTACAGCAAGATGAAAATCATGGACCTCTCCGAAGTCCATGCCGGTGGTGCGGGCAACGCCCCGATCCTCGGCCAGTATCTGGCCAAGATCATCCTGAACAAGGACACCAACCACTTCTCCAGCACTGACTGGAAGCTGATCCACTCATACCTGATCGACTCGTGCGGCATCAAGGCCAACCAGTCACGCCTGTATTTCTACATCTTCAGTGCAGGCGGCGGTACCGGTTCGGGCATGGCCTCGGAGTTCGGTCTGGCGCAGCAGTTCTCGTACATGAACAAGACTTTCGACACCAAGCCGACTGACGAAAACGACAGTAAGCGTGGCCGGTCCTTTGTGTTCGAGCCAATCTTCACCAGCGGCATTTGCGTGCTGCCAAACATTTCCGATCATCGCAGTGAAATGTCTGAAGCCCTGCATATCAACGCCGGACGCTTGCTGTGCAAGTACCTGTCTGAAGAATGGGACTTCTCGTACAACTTCGAGAACGAAGACAGCAGCGAAGCCAGCGTGATGGGCCGTATCCGCCCGTGGAACGCCATGATGCTGATCTCCAACGACATCATGCGTTACGCCGAAGCCAGTGATGACGGCAACATCGAGAACATTGACGTGAACGCCATGGAGCGCCACGCCAACCAGTACATCTCGCAGCAGATCTTCAACATTCTCACTGCCCAGGCGGTGACGACTGACTACGATCAGAACTACTTCCGGCGTGCAGGCATCGACATCGGCGAGACTATCCGCCTGGATGCCAACGACCTGTTCATGAGTCTGGCCGGCCCGGTAGCAATTGCTTACGCCGAATCCGTGGTGCCGGAAAGCCCGGTTCCCGGCTCGGACAAGTTCAAGGTGTTCGAGAAAGAGCCGCCACGCCTGAACATCGACGATCTGTTCTTCCGCTCCATTGACCTGCCGCACTTCAACAAAGTGACTCAGGCCATTGAAGGCATCAGCCTGCTGCCGATCGAATCCAAGCGCTATCGCGCCGCACTCGATCAATACAAGACCTCTGGCTACGATGCCGCGGCCCTGCATGACCTGCACTTCTTCAAGAACTGCTCATCAGTGGTGTCCATCGTCTCGCTGCCAAAGGACTACAAGCTGTCCTACATGGACCTCAATCGTCTGAAGACGCACCTGAACAGCCTGTTCCCGAACACGACGCTCAAGCGTTACGCCCTGGTAATCGGCGCGTCGGCCAACCTTTCGCTGACCACCCTGATCGCGAAAAGCCCGTGTTTGTCGGATGACTTCCTGACCTTGATCGTCGCCTTCATCAAACGCTGCTTCGCGAAAAACCAGTACCGTTTCGATGACACGCTGGACAACGCGATTCTGGATTTCATCATCAGCGAAGAGTTCGATGAAGAACGCATTGATGAATTGCTGAACGAATACGAAAACCCGGCCAAAATCCTCGATACCAACTGGTATGCAATCAAGCCGATGTACGAGAAGAAATATCGCGAGTTGATTGAAGACAAATCCAAGTTTGTCTCCATCAACGACATCCGCATTTCCCGCGAAAGCGTGAAGAAGGCGGTTAAATACCTGCGCGAGATTTACCGTCATCGCATCGGCAAGACTCGGGTTATTTCACTGAATCAGCACACAGGCAAGACGGATTACAGCGTTAAGTAACGCCAGCGACTTGCGAATCAGCACCGTTCCCACAGGCTGGCCACGATCTCAGGCCCATGATCAACCTGTGGGACCGGATTTATTCGGGAAGGCGGTGCTTCAATCGATACAACGGCTGCGAATGTACTGGCCCCTTCGCGAATAAATTCGCTTCCACAGGGAATTGAGCCAAGAGACCAGACATAAAATCTCCAATAGATTCTGCGCAACGCTATGTGAGATTTCGCTACCCCAGCCCCCGCTCAGTTACCAGACTTCCCACCTCAACCTCGCAATTCGCACCAAAAAAGACCACGAACTAAGCGGGCGCCCTGTCCTGGACCAATACCCAAGGTGCCACTACGACTGCCCACAGCACCGGATCGCGCTCCACAAGCTCTAGCGCCTTGGCTTCAGCCACCTTGCCGACCTGTCCGCTAGCGAGCCATGCGCTGACCTTATCGGCTTCGTTCTGGGCAACGGCCTGCGCGACGTCAATCAAATCCAGCGACGGCTCGACCCACAACAGGGCACCGCGGGCAAAGAACGGTTGCAGCTCCGTCCAGGTAATAGATGCCGTCTCACCGAGCAATTTGGCATAGAGGGTGCTTGGTTCTTCACTCATGGGTTTCACCGAAAAGAAAATCGACGCGAATAATAGCGCCGAGTTGGCTCGAGACAAACCCAGATACAAGTAATTGATTGCAGGGAAGATCAGTAAAAGCAGGGGTTTAGAGGTCGATTCGACAGGTCGAACCGCATGATTCTGTATCTTTCTTTCAATTAAGCGACATCGATCGTTTTTGCCCCCCGCGGCTAGCTATTCAAGCTAATGACCGGCGCTCTAAACTGTTCCGGTACAGTTTGCCGGGGGTATGATCGGTGTTTAAAATCCGGTCCCGCTGCCTAGGCATCAGGATTATAAAAATTAAAACACAAGAGTGGAGCATCATGACTAAGGGTACCAAGAAGCTTTCCAAGCTGTTTGCCGCATTGGTTATGGCGGGGGTTGCCAGCCATTCGTTCGCAGCAGACACCATCAAGATCGGCATCGCAGGTCCAAAGACCGGCCCGGTCGCTGAATACGGCACCATGCAGTTCAACGGCGCCAAAATGGCCATCGAACAGATCAATGCCAAAGGCGGCGTCAACGGCAAGATGCTCGAAGCCGTTGAATACGATGACGTATGCGAACCCAAGCAAGCCGTTGCAGTGGCCAACAAAGTGGTCAACGACAACGTCAAGTTCGTGATCGGTCACCTGTGCTCCAGCTCCGCTCAGCCTGCATCCGACGTCTATGAAGACGAAGGCATCATCATGGTTACCCCGGCCGCTACCAGCCCGGAAATCACCGCTCGCGGATACAAAATGGTGTTCCGCACCATCGGTCTGGACAGCGCTCAAGGCCCGGCCGCAGGCAACTATATTGCCGACGTGGTCAAGCCTAAAACCGTTGCGGTCATTCACGACAAGCAGCAGTACGGTGAAGGCATTGCATCGGCGGTGAAAACCACTCTTGAAGGCAAGGGCGTGAAAGTCGCCGTCTTCGAGGGCATCAACCCGGGCGACAAAGACTTCTCCTCGCTGATCGCCAAACTCAAGCAAGCCAATGTTGATTTCGTGTACTACGGCGGCTACCACCCGGAACTGGGTCAGATCCTGCGTCAGTCCAAGGAAAAAGGCCTGAAAGCCCGCTTCATGGGTCCTGAAGGCGTCGGCAACGACTCGATCTCGCAAATCGCTGGCGATGCTTCCGAAGGCCTGCTGGTGACCCTGCCGAAATCCTTCGACCAGGATCCGGCCAACCAGGCGCTGACCAAGGCATTCCAGGACAAGAAACAGGACCCGAGCGGCCCGTTCGTCTACCCGTCCTACTCTGCCGTTCAGGTCGTGGCTGACGGTATCGCTGCCGCGAAGTCCGAAGACACCGACAAGGTGGCAGCCGCCATCCATGCCGGCACGTTCAAGACGCCAATGGGCGAACTGAGCTACGACGCCAAGGGCGACCTGAAGAACTTCCAGTTCGTGGTCTACGAGTGGCACTTCGGCAAGCCGAAAACCGAAGCCACCAAGTAAGCTGCTTGCGTTGACACCGAAGCCCACTGCATCTGCAGTGGGCTTTGTTTTACGAATGAAGGTCCCGTCCCGTGATCCGGCGATGTGACCTCCTGAAAATCTTAAAACCGTTACCAGCGGTTCGTTGGCGCGCCAT
This sequence comes from Pseudomonas viridiflava, assembly GCF_900602065.1. Taxonomy (GTDB): domain Bacteria; phylum Pseudomonadota; class Gammaproteobacteria; order Pseudomonadales; family Pseudomonadaceae; genus Aquipseudomonas. The sequence continues at coordinate 543,166 of NZ_UWFN01000285.1, forward strand.
CGGCAACGCATCAGAGAATGCGAGCCCTGCGCAGGCCAGAGCATGCAGAACAGGTTTTTAGGAGCGCGGTAAATGCCCGAGTTATTCCACTACATGCAACAACTGGTCAATGGCCTGACCATTGGCAGTACGTATGCATTAATCGCCATCGGCTACACGATGGTGTACGGCATCATCGGAATGATCAACTTCGCCCACGGCGAGGTTTACATGATTGGTTCCTATGTTGCCTTCATGGCCCTGGCCGGTCTGGCCATGATGGGTATCCACAGCCTGCCGCTGTTAATGATCGTGGCCTTTGCCGCGACGATCATCGTCACCAGCGCCTACGGGTACAGCATTGAGCGCCTCGCGTACCGTCCATTGCGTAACAGCAATCGTCTGATTCCACTGATTTCTGCAATCGGCATGTCGATCTTTCTGCAGAACGCAGTCCAGCTATCCCAGGGCTCTGGCAACTTTGCCATTCCCAACCTGCTCCCCGGCAGCTTCTCCTTCGGCCCTGGCGGTGCAGAAGAAGTCCTCATCTCTTACATGCAGGTGGTGGTATTTGTCGTCACCTTGCTGGCGATGACCGGCCTGACCCTGTTCATTTCCCGTTCGCGAATGGGCCGCGCCTGCCGCGCCTGCGCCGAGGACATGAAGATGGCCAATCTGTTGGGCATCAACACAAACACCATCATCGCCCTGACCTTCGTTGTCGGCGCAGCGTTGGCGGCCATCGCTGCGGTGCTGTTGAGCATGCAATACGGCGTGATCAACCCGAGCGCAGGTTTCCTGGTAGGCCTCAAGGCATTTACTGCTGCCGTTCTGGGCGGTATCGGCTCGATTCCGGGCGCCATGTTAGGTGGCCTGGTGCTGGGTGTCGCAGAAGCCTTCGGCGCCGATATCTTCGGCGATCAATACAAGGACGTCGTGGCCTTTGGTCTTCTGGTGCTCGTGCTGCTGTTCCGGCCGACCGGTATTCTGGGCCGTCCAGAGGTTGAGAAAGTATGAGCAAGTCTCTCAAACAGGCGCTGTTCAGCGCCGCGCTGGTGTGGGCTGTTGCCTATCCGGTGCTGGGCCTGAAACTGGCCTTTTCCGGCGTCACGCTGCAAGTGCAGAACGCCAGCCCGCTGACCCTGACCATCATCGCTCTCTGCTCGGTATTGATGTTCTTGCGTGTGCTTTTTGCGGAAAAAATCAGCGGCATGCGCAGCGGTACACGCAAGCCACTGGTCTCGCAAAAAACCAGTGATTTCCTGACTCAGCCAAAAACCCAGCGCTGGGGCCTGATAGCCCTGATTGTGCTGGCATTCATCTGGCCATTCTTTGGCTCGCGCGGCGCCGTGGACATTGCCACGTTGATCCTGATCTACGTCATGCTGGGCCTGGGCCTGAACATCGTGGTTGGCCTGGCGGGCCTGCTGGACCTGGGCTACGTCGGTTTCTATGCTGTTGGCGCCTACGGCTACGCCCTGCTCTCGCACTATTTTGGCCTGAGCTTCTGGGAGGCCCTGCCATTGACCGGCTTGCTGGCAGCGCTTTTCGGCTTCCTGCTGGGCTTCCCGGTATTGCGTCTGCGCGGCGACTATCTGGCGATCGTCACTTTGGGCTTTGGCGAAATCATCCGGATTTTCCTGCGCAACATGACGGATATCACCGGCGGCCCCAACGGCATCAGCAATATCGATAAGCCGACGCTGTTCGGCCTGAGCTTCGAGCGCCGTGCAGCTGAGGGTGCGCAAACCTTCCACCAATATTTCGGACTGGACTACAACCCGATCAGCAAGGTGATCTTCCTTTACCTGATTGCTCTGCTGCTGGCACTGGCGGCTCTGTTCGTTATCAATCGCTTGTTGCGTATGCCTATAGGCCGAGCCTGGGAAGCTCTGCGCGAAGACGAAATTGCCTGTCGTGCGCTGGGCCTGAATCCGACCGTCATCAAGCTGTCGGCGTTTACTCTGGGTGCCTCGTTCGCTGGCTTCGCTGGCAGTTTCTTCGCCGCTCGCCAAGGTCTGGTAACGCCTGAGTCATTCACGTTCATCGAGTCGGCGATTATCCTCGCCATCGTCGTACTGGGTGGCATGGGTTCCCAACTGGGGGTAATCCTGGCCGCTATCGTGATGATTCTGCTCCCTGAATTGATGCGTGAATTCAGCGATTACCGCATGTTGATGTTCGGCGCCCTGATGGTGCTGATGATGATCTGGCGTCCTCAAGGTTTCCTGCCGATGCAACGCCCACACATGGAGTTGCGCAAATGAGCCGCCCCATTCTTGAAGTCAGCGGCCTGAGCATGCGTTTTGGCGGGTTGCTGGCGGTCAATGGCGTAGGCCTGACCGTCAACGAAAAACAAGTCGTGTCGATGATCGGCCCCAACGGCGCAGGCAAGACCACGGTATTCAACTGCCTGACCGGTTTCTACAAGCCTACGGCCGGCACGATCCTGTTGGACGGCGAGCCGATTCAAGGTCTGGCCGGTCATCAGATCGCCCGCAAAGGCGTGGTGCGGACCTTTCAGAACGTGCGTCTGTTCAAGGAAATGACGGCTCTGGAAAACCTGTTGGTTGCCCAGCACCGTCACCTGAACACCAACTTCCTGTCCGGCCTGTTCCGCACTCCGGCGTTCCGCCGCAGTGAGCAAGAGGCAATGGAGTATGCCGCGCACTGGCTGGAAGCGGTCAACCTCAAGGAGTTCGCCAACCGGACCGCAGGCACTCTGGCCTACGGTCAGCAACGCCGACTGGAAATCGCCCGCTGCATGATGACCCGACCGCGCATCCTGATGCTCGACGAGCCTGCTGCGGGCCTTAACCCGAAGGAAACCGAAGATCTCAAAGCGTTGATCGGCGTGCTGCGTAACGAACACAACGCCACCGTGCTGCTGATCGAGCACGACATGAAGCTGGTCATGAGCATTTCCGACCACATCGTGGTGATCAACCAGGGCACACCGCTGGCTGACGGCACGCCGGAACAGATCCGTGACAATCCTGAAGTGATCAAAGCCTACCTGGGGGAAGCGTAAATGCTGCAATTCGAAAACGTTTCCACCTTCTACGGCAAGATCCAGGCCCTGCACAGCATCAACATTGATGTGCGCCAAGGCGAAATCGTGACGCTGATCGGTGCCAACGGCGCCGGTAAGTCCACGCTGTTGATGACCCTGTGCGGCTCACCACGTGCCCATAGCGGCAGCATTCGTTATATGGGCGAAGAACTGGTCGGTCTGGACTCCTCGGTGATCATGCGTAAAAGCATCGCCGTAGTACCTGAAGGCCGTCGGGTGTTTGCCCGTCTGACGGTGGAAGAGAACCTCGCCATGGGCGGTTTCTTCACGGAGAAAGGTGATTATCAGGAGCAGATGGATAAAGTCCTGCACCTGTTCCCACGCCTGAAGGAACGCTTCAACCAACGCGGCGGCACTATGTCCGGCGGTGAACAGCAAATGCTCGCTATTGGCCGTGCGCTGATGAGCAAGCCCAAGCTGCTGTTGCTGGACGAACCCTCGCTGGGCTTGGCACCGATCATCATTCAGCAGATTTTCGAGATCGTCGAACAACTGCGTCGTGATGGCGTAACGGTGTTTCTGGTTGAGCAGAACGCCAACCAGGCACTGAAGATTGCTGATCGTGCCTATGTACTGGAAAACGGTCGCGTGGTCATGCAGGGCACGGGTGAAGAGTTGCTGGTCGACCCGAAAGTGCGTGATGCCTACTTGGGTGGTTGATTCATCGCAGCAATTAAAAAACGGCCTTCGGGCCGTTTTTTTATTGCTGCGATGCATCACATTAAACTCTGGACTTGTGGGAGCGAATTTATTCGCGAAGGCAGTATTTCAGTCAATACATCTGCTGCGGATGTACCGGCCCCTTCGCGAATAAATTCGCTCCCACGGGAATTGGTTCGACATAAAAACTCCCACAGGGTCCAGCCTTCCAATTCATGCGGCAGCCCCCTTCAGCTATCCCCCACCCCCAACCGCTCCAGCGCCGCGCTGCTGCGTTGAAACCAGCCCAACAAATAATCAGCCAGCACCTGCATGCGCCTGGGCAACTCCCCCTCATACGGATGGACCAGAAACAGCGGCGAGATACTGGTCTGGTAATCGCGGAACAGCCAGTGCAGCCGACCATCGTTGATCTCGGCATGCACCATGTATGACGGCAATCGAGCGATGCCGGCACCGACCAACGCTGCCTTTTTCAGCAACCCGTAATGATTACTGGCAAACGTACCGTTGACCTGAACCCGGGTCAGTTCGTGGCTCTGATGGTAAAGCCATTCGTTGCGGCCACTGTAATGACTGTTGAGCAGACAGCTATGGCCGAGCAGTTCATGAGGTGCTTTCGGCTGGCCGTGCAATTGCAGGTAAGCACTGCTGGCACAGGTGAGCTCCTGCATCGCCAGCAACGGTTTGGCGACCAGCCGCTCGTCACTTGCGACATGGGAGCGAATAGCCAGGTCGAAGCCATCCCGGCGCAGGTCACGAAAGGCGTTATTGAGTTCAAGCTCGACTTTTACTTGCGGGTACTGGGCAGAAAATTCCATCAACAAGCCTTCAAAAAATGTTTCCCCCAGAGACACGGGTGCCGTAACACGCACTTGCCCCACCATGTCATCACGCATCAACTCAACGATATTACGAGCCCGCTCCATGCTTGCGAGCAGCTGCTGCCCTTGAGGTAGCAAGGCTGCACCGGCCGACGTCAGACTCAGGCTGCGCGTGCTGCGATGCAAAAGCATCACCCCGTAGCCCTGCTCCAGCTGACTGATTCGTTTGGACAAGTAACCTTTGCTGCAGCCAAGGCGTGCGGCCGCAGACGTAAAACTGCCTGCATCGATCAAAACCGCAAAAGCCGCGAGGTCATCAATTTCACTCACTATTGTTTCCCTATGAGAACCAAAGGTTGCCTATTGGCACTCTTATCGACCACAAATAGCCACCTTACACTGCCCACTCAACACCCTTGAGCACTCCATGGAGCAGTGACATGAAAATTCTACTGATTGGTGCAAACGGTACTGTGGGATCGGCAATTGCCCATGAACTGAGCCAGCGTCACGAAATCGTACGCGCAGGTCGTAACAGTGGAGAGGAGCATGTGGATATTAGTGATAGCGCCTCGATCCGCAAACTATTCGAACGGATAGGCCGTTTCGATGCATTGGTCTGCGCTGCCGGTAATGTGAAGTTCGCACCACTGGCCGAAATGAGCGAAAGCGACTTCGCTCTTGGCTTGCAGGACAAACTGATGGGGCAGGTCAACCTGCTGCTGATCGGTCGCGAATTTGCCAACGATGGTGCGTCTTTCACGTTCACCACCGGCGTCCTCAGCCATGACCCGATCCGCTCAGGCGCTTCGGCCAGCCTGGTCAATGGTGCTATCGACGCTTTCGTCCGCGCTGCGGCTATAGAATTGCCACGCGGCATGCGAGTCAACTCGGTAAGCCCTAACGTTCTGGTCGAAGCCATGGACAGTTACGCGCCCTATTTCCGGGGCTTCAAGCCTGTTCCTGCGGCAGATGTGGCGCTAGCCTACGCAAAAAGTGTCGAGGGACTGCAAACGGGTCAGACGTATCACGTTGGTTGATGCCTCTTGTGATGGGGCGACAGGCTGAGTAACGTGGCGACACTTGCCTGGAGACCACTCAATGTTTGCTGTTCGTACCGCTCTGATCGTTGCTCTGTTACCCCTGTTCGCTGGATGCCAGATGCTGGGCTCTCAATCCGGTTCAGCCCCTGTCTCTAAGGCTAACTGGATTCGCATGCAGGGCAATCTGACCGGTGAAGGCGGCAAGCTGATGTTTCAGCCGTGCAATGAGCAGCGTCGCTACGTGGTCAAGGACGGCGGCAGCACCGGTATCCTGCAAGAAGCGACATCCCTGGCTGACAGTTCCGGCAAGGTTTTCGCCGACCTGCGCGGGGTGTTCGTTGCCAGTAATGCAGCCAACAGCGACGGCCAGCTCGACCTGCGTCAGGTCTACCGTGTCGAACGTGCAGGCCAGGCCTGTGAAGATCCCAACTTCAAGCGCCTGACCCTGCACGTCAACGGTAACAAACCGGCATGGAACGTTAACGTCAGTGGTAAAGGCATGGTCATTGAGCGTCTGGGCAAAGACTCCATCGCCGTGCCTTATGTGGAAGAACAGCTACCAGACGGCCGTTTCAGCGTCAGTAGTGAGGCCAACGGCAACAAGATGGAGCTCTGGGTTGCGCCGCAGCGCTGTGTCGATAGCGTGGATGGCTCGGTGCAGCATTTGACCGCTGAGTTGCGTATCAACGGTGAGACAGCGCGGGGTTGCGGGTATTACGGCGGGTCGCGGGATGATTGATCCCGGTTGAGTTAATACTCGAGGATTACCGCTCCCGTATCGCGGAATAGGTATGTGCACAACTTTTCCATGCTGGGGTTTTTGCGTACATATCCATTGCTGCGTTATGGCTGATATTGGTTGCGCTTTTACAGCGCGTCACTTTTGAACAGCCCAAAAGTAACCAAAAGGCATTTACCCCACCACTCGGCACCTCGCTGTCGCTCGGTGTACCCGCTCGCTGATCCTGAACCGTGGGCCGCCGCAATGGGCCATCCATGGCCCGGTGCGGCTAACCCGGCATCCTTGCCGGGTTGCCCACGGTTCAGAATCTGCGTTCGGCCAGCGTGGTTTAACGGGGCGCCTCAGATCAAAATCAAAAGCGCGGTGGCCTGACAGCCGACCTGATTGTGTGAACTTGCTACCTTCGCTCCGGCTAGCAATGACCTTGTGGGAGCGGTGCTTGCCCGCGATTCAGGCGCTGCGGTACGTCAGATATACCGCGTAATCGTTCATCGCGGGCAAGCACCGCTCCCACATAAAACCGCGTGTATCCAGGCCCTGCTTTTGATCTGCTTTTGATCTGCTTTTGATCTGCTTTTGATCTGCTTTTGATCTGCTTTTGATCTGCTTTTGATCTGCTTTTGATCTGCTTTTGATTTTGATCTTAAGCGCTCCGTTAAACCACGCCGGCCGTAATCCGATATTGCTGCGTGGGGCAAACCGGCAGGGATGCCGGTTTAGCCGCCTCAGGCCATGGATGGCCGGTGGCGGCGGCCCCACGCAGCAATGTCGGATTACGGGCATGCCGAGCCTAGGCGAGGCACCAAGTGGTGGGGCATGAGCGTTTTGCTTACTTTTGTCTGGGCCGGCTTCCGGCTTCACAAAAGTGAGGCGCTGTAAAAGCGCAACCAATATCAAACATCACCGCGGTAATGGATATATACGCAAAAATCACCGCATAAATGTGTTCCCCCCCTAATAGCGTAACCATCAAACTCAGACAACCCACCACCCCGCCGCCCCTCAATGTGTCTTATAATCCCCGGTTCTTGTAGCGCTGTCGGGCTGATCCTGCGGCCCGGAAACTGGATCCTTTCATGTTACGAATCACCGAACTCAAGCTGCCGATCGATCATCCGGACGAAGACCTGCGTCCAGCCCTTTTGCAGCGCTTGGGCATCACCAGCGATGAACTGCTGGAATTCACCCTTTTCAAGCGCAGCTACGATGCGCGCAAAAAGTCTTCCGAGCTGTGCTTCATCTACACCATCGACTTCCAGGTGCAGGATGAAGCGGCTCTGCTGTCGCGTCTGGCCGATGATCGTCACGTCAACCCGGCACCGGACATCAGCTACAAAATCGTCGGCCACGCGCCTGAAGGCCTGACCGAGCGTCCGGTGGTCGTCGGCTTCGGCCCTTGCGGGATTTTCGCGGGTCTGCTGCTGGCACAGATGGGCTTCAAGCCGATCATCCTTGAGCGTGGCAAGGAAGTCCGGCAGCGCACCAAAGACACCTGGGGCCTGTGGCGCAAGAACGTGCTGAACCCGGAGTCCAACGTGCAGTTCGGCGAAGGCGGCGCAGGAACATTCTCCGACGGCAAGCTCTACAGCCAGATCAAGGACCCGAAATTCCACGGTCGCAAGGTCCTGAACGAGTTCGTCAAAGCCGGCGCACCTGAAGAGATCCTTTACGTCAGCAAACCGCACATCGGTACGTTCCGGCTAACCGGCGTCGTGGAAAACATGCGTCACCAGATCGAAGCGCTGGGTGGTGAAGTCCGCTTCGAGCAACGCGTGACTGACGTGCTGATCGACAATGGCCAGCTGCAAGGGGTCGTCGTTGACGGTGGCGAACGCATCGAGTCGCGCCATGTGATCATGGCGCTGGGGCACAGCGCCCGTGACACATTCCGCATGCTCCATGGTCGTGGCGTTTACATGGAGGCCAAGCCGTTCTCTGTGGGCTTCCGTATCGAACACCCGCAATCACTGATCGATCGTGCTCGCCTGGGCAAGTACGCCGGGCATCCAAAGCTGGGTGCCGCCGATTACAAGCTGGTGCATCACGCGAAGAACGGGCGCTCGGTGTACAGCTTCTGCATGTGCCCGGGCGGCACCGTAGTCGCCGCGACGTCGGAGCCCAATCGCGTTGTCACCAACGGCATGAGTCAGTACTCGCGAAACGAGCGTAATGCCAACTCCGGGATCGTGGTCGGTATTACTCCGGAAGACTATCCGGGTGGCCCGCTGGCGGGCATCGAACTGCAGGAGCGTCTGGAATCCCACGCCTACCTTATGGGCGGCAGCACCTATGAAGCACCTGCACAGCTGGTAGGCGACTTCATCGCTGGCAAAGCATCGCAGGAGCTGGGCAGCGTCGAACCGTCTTACAAGCCTGGGGTCAAGCTGGTGGATCTGGCGGACGCCCTGCCCGCTTACGCCATCGAGGCGATTCGCGAAGCACTGCCAGCATTCGACAAGCAGATCAAAGGCTTTGCCCTGCATGATGCCGTACTGACCGGGATCGAAACCCGCACCTCCGCGCCGCTGCGCATCACCCGTGATGAGACGATGCAAAGCCTGAACGTCAAAGGTCTGTTTCCGGCCGGTGAAGGTGCAGGTTATGCCGGCGGCATTCTCTCCGCAGGAGTCGATGGAATCCGAATCGCGGAAGCGTTGGCAAGAAGCATGCTGGGTATCGAAGCCTGAACAAAGCTGTAATTTCAGACGATTCCTACAACATAAAAAGCGCATTCCCACCAGTAAAAGCGCACCAACTGACAGACCTGGAAACACTCTAAATCGGCCGTCCCGCTTATAACAAAAACGAATATAACTTTTGTTTTAACAGCGGGAAGTCCGGGTTAGGGTGTCGCTCCTTTTCTGCTGGATGGGAGCGCAAACCTTGCCTCTGCGTATCACGGTCACTCGTTTTTTTCAGCTCGAAGCAGCAGGTGGTCTGCTATTGATCGCGGCCGCTGCCCTGGCGCTGATCATCAATAACTCGCCGCTGTCCTGGGTCTATAACGCCTTCCTTGATGTGCCCGTCGTGGCACAGATCGGTGCTGTCAAAATCGCCAAACCGCTATTGCTGTGGATCAACGACGGCATGATGGCGCTGTTCTTCCTGCTGATAGGTCTGGAGGTCAAACGGGAGGTTCTGGAGGGCCATCTTTCACGCCCCTCGCAAATCATTTTGCCAGGTACCGCAGCCATTGGCGGCATGGTGATCCCGGCGCTGGTCTTCTGGGCACTGAACAAGGGCGACGCCGCCGCCATGAGTGGCTGGGCGATCCCCATGGCTACTGACATTGCTTTCGCACTGGGCGTTCTCGCACTGTTGGGCAAGCGTGTTCCGGTTTCACTCAAACTGTTTCTGATGACGCTGGCGATTATCGATGACCTGGGAGCAATCATCGTCATTGCGCTGTTCTATTCGGGCGAGCTTTCCAACCTGTCGCTGATACTGGCAGGATCCTCAATCGTGGCGCTGATTGCGATGAATCGGCTGGGCGTGCGCAAGCTGGGCCCTTATCTGCTGATTGGGCTGTTGCTGTGGGTCTGCGTACTCAAAAGTGGTGTTCACGCAACGCTGGCTGGCGTGGTACTTGCGTTCTGCATCCCGTTGCGCACCGCTGACCACGACTCGTCCCCCCTATTGTCGCTGGAGCACGCCCTGCATCCATGGGTCGCATACGGGATTCTTCCATTGTTTGCGTTCGCTAACGCAGGCGTGTCGCTCAGCGGCGTCACGCTGGAGAGCTTCACCCATCACGTCCCTATGGGTATCGCAGCAGGCTTGTTAGTGGGCAAGACAGTCGGTGTTTTCGGCCTGACCTGGCTGGCGATCAAAATTGGCATCGCAAAACTGCCCGGCGGCGCGAACTGGGGTCAAGTGCTGGGGGTTTCGATCCTGTGCGGTATCGGTTTCACCATGAGCCTGTTCGTCGGCTCACTGGCTTACATACCGGGCAGCAGCGAATACGCCGGGGTTGATCGCATGGGGATTTTGACCGGCTCGATACTCGCCGCCTTTATCGGTTATGCCGTCATGGCGATCAGCAGTCGGAAAAGTGCAGCCCTTTGAATTGAAATTCTGTAGGAGCTGCCGAAAGCTGCGATTACGGTATGCAGGATAAATGCATCGCAGCCTTCGGCAGCTCCTACAAAGAATGTGATTGCTGTGACAGCCACAAAAAACCCGATCACAAGGATCGGGTTTTTATGTTTCAAGACGCTACAAGCGTCCTGCAATCACTCAATGAGAGACGCGACTGGTGCCGTTCACAGTCATGATACGAACGCGCTCGCCAACCCGGAAAATCTCATTTTCCTGAACTTGCTGCACGTAAGCACGCATGGTGCCATCGTCTTCACGTACGGTGATTTCCACACCCTGAGTACGGGTCAAACCTTCTTCAGTAGCCGACCCCAGCAAGCCACCGGCTACAGCACCGATGACAGCAGCGACGATGCTGCCACGGCCACCGCCAATGGCGCTACCGCCAACACCGCCCACGATTGCGCCTGCGCCTGCGCCGATAGGCGTCTTGCTGCCTTCGATCTTGACTGGACGCAGAGATTCGATGGTACCCAAACGAACGGTCTGCACGGTACGCGCCTCGTCACGGGAATAGGAATCACCGGTCAGGTTCGACATACAGCCACTGAGGGTCAGCGCCATGGCAGTGAACGTGGCCAGCAGAACAGACTTACGCATAAAGGTATCTCCAGAAGAACATGCAGCCATTAGACTCCGCGCCATCAGCGCTGTCACCTGCCGCTCTTCGCTAATTTGTTTTCATTCAGGCGGTATACAGCACCGGCTGCCGTAACCGTAAGACGGGTAGGCAACCGAATAATTCAAACAAACTGAGGGTCAGGGAGCGAGGCGCTCTCGCGACCAGTGCGTGTCCACCCAGCGATAATTCAGGCGGTCATGCAAACGACTCGGACGCCCCTGCCAGAACTCGATGCGCTCCGGCAACAGCCGGTAGCCACCCCAATGTTCAGGACAGTGCGGCAGAGTATCGATGAAGCGCTGTTCGGTGTCTTTGATCATGCCTTCAAGCTCGGCGCGATCAGCGATCACCTGGCTCTGGGGAGAGGCCCACGCACCAAGCCGGCTGCCCAGCGGACGCACCTGGAAATAGGCATCGGACTCTTCGGGGGTGACTTTGACCACTCGCCCCTCAATGCGTACCTGACGTTCCAGAGTGGGCCAGAAGAACGTCATTGCCGCAAACGGACGTGCGGCCAGTTGCTGGCCTTTGGCACTGTCGTAGTTGGTAAAGAACGTGAAGCCCTCAGCATCCAGCCCTTTCAACAACAGGATTCGACAATGAGGGCGACCCTGCTCGTCGACCGTCGCGAGGGTCATCGCATTGGCCTCGACGGGTGCCTGCTCGGTTTTCACCGCCTCGGCGAACCACTGATGAAATAGCGCAAACGGTTCATCGGGTGCCTGCGCTTCGGTCAAACCATCGCGGGCATAGTCACGGCGCATATCGGCCAGAGACTGGGTCATGACGTCTTTCCTTGATTGAAGAAAACCGTCGCCTGACACCACGCCCTGAGGCGCGGGTCAGCGCGTGTTTCAGTTACTCGCCTGATCAGTCGCCGCAGGCTTCTTCTTCACCGCGGCTTTGGCAGGAGCGGCCTTGGCGGGCGTCGCCTTTTTAGCGGGGGCGGCTTTTTTGGCGGCAGGTTTGCTCGCCGCGGCTTTCTTGGCCGGTGCCGCTTTGGCTGGCGCGGGAGCGACTGCTGGCGCAGGTTTGACGTCCTGGGCGGCAACCATTGTCGGCGTTGGCGGCAAGGCGTACTTGCTCATGAGCGCGAGCATGGTGTTTTCCGGCGTCATGACAATTTCAACGCGGCGGTTCAGCTTGCGGCCTTCAGCGCTGTCATTGGCTGCACGCGGCATTACCGCACCCATGCCCCGCAGGCTGAGACGATTACGCTCAAGACCACTGAGGCGGAAAATGGCAGCGACCGACTGGGCACGCTCCTGGCTGATTTTCTGATTCGCCGGAGCAGCGCCGGTGGTATCTGCGTGACCCAATACCAGCACGGCGGTTTTCGGATCGGCTTCAACCAGCTTGGCCAGACGCGTAATAGGACCCAACGTCACGGGCAGCAACATCGCCGGACGATCCGGGTTGAATGAGCTGTCTACCGGAGCGGTAATCACAAGAACATCTTCACGACGCTCCAGTTCGAACGGGCTGTCCTTGATCGCCAGACGCAGGCGCGGCTCGTAGTCATCCAGCCAGGCTTGAGTCACCTTGGGATCGACCTTGGGCACAGCCTTGGCTTCTTCCTTCTTCTCGCCACCGAACGGCCACCACCACTTGCTATCGGTTTCGGACTTGGCGATCAGCGGCGCAACGCTTTTCTCTGCCGGTTTGGCGGCAGCTTCAGCCTTTGGTTCCGCGCTGTCACTGGACGCAAACGGCCAGTACCAATGAGTGCCGCTCTCGGCCTTCGCTACCGGCGCCGCAGGCTTGGCCTCAGGGGTTGGAGCTTTCGCAGGGGCTTTGGCCGGAGCTTGTACAGGTGCTGCGTCGGCAACCTTGTCGGAGCCGAATGACCACCAGTGGCTCCCAGCGTCGGCAGCATCGTTTTTAGGCGTTTGTGCACAGCCGGTCACGGCGAGACACAGGGCGATTGCGAGGCTTTTATTGGATGACATGAATGACCCACAAAAAATAGTAAACAGACAATGAACTTGGCAGTGCCCATATAACACGCATAAACCGGCTGTTGGAAAAGGAAACCGTCGCACGGTTCCTGTTCCGGGGTATTAACTGACAGTCGGTATTAAACAAGCACTTATGACGACAACTTAGCGCAAACACTCACCTAGCACTCGCACCAGCTTCTGGGCGCGAGGATCCATCAGCACATAAGGCCCGAGCGTATTTGTCACAAAGCCGAATGCAACGTCGTGATCAGGGTCAGCAAAACCAATGGATCCACCGGCGCCAGGATGGCCAAACGCTTTCGGGCCCAGGCCATAGGTGGCATTGGGAACATCGGGCTGATCAAGCATGCAACCCAGACCGAAGCGCGTCTGAGTCAACAGGGTCTTGTCCTGACCCACACTGTGCTCGCGGGTCAGCTCATTGAGCAGCTCGGGCTCCAGCAGGCTGCCATCGAGCAAGCCGTTGTAGAAACCGGCGAGACTGCGAGCGTTTCCGTGGCCATTGGCAGCAGGCTGCTGCATGCGCCGCCACTCAGGCTTGTTGGTACTGGTCATGATCGACGGCGGGTTGGTAAACGCCCGGGCGGTCATTGAAGTCGGTTCGCGCAGGGTGGTCTGCAGCAGACGCTGCGCAGATTCATCGCCAGCGTTGCCTTTGCTGCGAGCGATATGCGCAACGCGGTAAAACTCTTCGTCAGCCAGGCCAACATGGAAATCCAGGCTCAGCGGCCGGGAAATCCGCGCCGCAATGGCTTCGCCCGGCCCGCGTCCATCGGCGCGACGTAACACTTCGCCAACCAACCAGCCGTAAGTAATCGCTGCATAACCATGGCCCTGCCCAGGCGTCCACCAGGGTTGCTCAGCGGCCAGCGCATCGGTCATGGCCGTCCAGTCATAAAGCGCCTCAGCGGGCAGCATGTGGCGCAGCGCGGGAAGACCCGCCTGATGACACAACAACTGGCGCAGGGTGATTGTGCTTTTACCTGCCTCGGCAAATTCAGGCCACAAGCGGGCGACGGGCTCGTCGAGTTTCAGCTTGCCCTCACCGACCAGTTGCAGCGCAGTGACCGCAGCAAAGGGCTTGGTGCAGGAAAACAGGTTGGCGATGGTATCGCTATGCCAGGCCTCTGCGCCGTCCTTGTCCGCCGTGCCAGCCCAGAGGTCGATGACCGTTTCGCCACCGACCTGAATGCACAGCGCTGCGCCACGCTCCTGAGTGTCTTCGAAGAGCGCCGCGAAAGCTTCGCGCACGGCCTCAAATTTAAGCTCGAAATGACCCTGAATCTGCACCCGCTGGCTCCCGGACTGGCTGATCAAAAAATGGTGTGCATTGTTTCAGCGATTGAGGTTTATGAACAGATGGTGGGTGGTCAGCCACGCTGCCCCGACACATCGCGATCATGCGGTAAACATCTGATCTGTAGGAGCTGCCGAAGGCTACGAAGCATTTTCTCCTGACATGCCGCCCTCGCAGCCTTCGGCAGCTCCTACAGAGTGTGAGTTCATATGGAAGCGATGGCGCAGGAGGCGCGAACTTGAATCAGGATATCTCCCGCCTGAAAGGCGGTAGCGCGTTGAGAATCGCCTTGCCATAACGCTGCGTCACCACGCGCCGATCCAGCAGCGTGATGGTGCCGCGATCCTCTTCGGTACGCAGCAACCGACCGCATGCCTGCACCAGCCGCAATGAAGCATCTGGTACAGCGATTTCCATGAACGGGTTACCGCCACGGGCCTCGATCCACTCAGCCAGTGCTGCTTCGACGGGATCGTCCGGCACGGCAAAAGGAATCTTGGCGATCACCACATGCTCGCAATACGCGCCGGGCAAATCGACACCTTCAGCAAAGCTGGCCAGCCCGAACAGCACGCTGGAGTCACCGCCGTCGACCCGGGCCTTGTGCTTGTTGAGGGTTTCCTGCTTGGACAGGTTGCCCTGAATAAATACCTGCTTGCGCCAGTCACGCTCCAGTCCGTCAAAGACGTCCTGCATCTGTTTACGCGAAGAAAACAGCACCAGAGTGCCCCGCGAGCCTTCGACCAGACTTGGCAACTCGCGGATGATCGCGGCAGTATGCGCCACGGAATCACGCGGATCGGCCTTGAGGTCAGGTACGCGCAGCACACCGGCATCAGCGTGATGAAACGGACTGGGCACTACCGCCGTGACAGCAACCTTGGGCAAACCGGCACGCATACGGAAGCGATCGAATTTCCCCAGCGCGGTCAGCGTCGCGGAAGTCACCAGCGCACCGTAAGCCACGTTCCAGAGATTACGGCGCAGCATTTCTGCGGCCAGGATCGGGCTGGCATTCACCTCAATATCAAACAACGCACCGCTGTCGGCCAGGGTCAGCCAGCGCGCCATGGGCGGGCTGTCTTCCGGGTCTTCCGCAGTGAAGGCTGTCCACAGCTCCCAGTTGCCGTGGGCGCGGGCCAGCAAACTGCCAAACAATGGATACCACTCTTCGGCCTGATGGCTGGCAATGCCGATGTTGACCTCGCCATCCATACCCTCTTTGAGCAAATCGGCCAGGCGAGTGAACAGATCATCGAGCCGGGCAAAGCCCTTTTTCAGCTCGATACCCATTTCACGAATATGCTCGGGTACTACGCCGCCAATGAACCGATGCCGTGGACGCTCGCGCCCCTGCATGTCTTCACCGGCGCGGAAATCAGCCAGTTGTTCGCAAGCGCTGAACATGAATTGCTGCTGCGCCTTGATTTCGCGCGCCAGTTCCGGCACTTGCTCGATCAATTTCCCCAGGTCACCCGGCAAGGGATGCTGAGCCAACAATTTGGCCAGGTTCTTGGCGGTCTGTTCTAGCCAGTCAGCCGTAGAACGAAGTCGCGTGTAATGTGCGAAATGGCCGATGGCCTTGTCAGGCAAGTGGTGTCCTTCGTCGAACACATACAAAGTGTCACGCGGATCGGGCAATACTGCACCGCCACCCAAGGCCAGATCCGCCAGCACCATGTCGTGGTTCGTCACGATCACGTCGACTTTTCCCATGCCTTCGCGGGCTTTATAGAACGCGCATTGCTGAAAGTTCGGACAATGTCGATTTGTGCACTGGCTGTGATCGGTGGTCAGCCGTGCCCAATCCTGATCTTCGAGTGCCTGGGGCCAACTGTCGCGGTCGCCGTCCCACTTATTACCGGCAAGCTTCTCGATCATGCTGGTGAACAGTTTCTGACTGGCCTCATCGACCTCGATCTTGAAGCCTTCTTCTTCGAAAAGCTGCGCAGTGGCGTTGGTGGCGTCACCTTCCTGGAGCAGCATGTCGAGCTTGGACAGGCACATATAGCGGCCCCGGCCCTTGGCCAGGGAGAACGTGAAGTTCAGCCCGCTGTTGCGCATCAGGTCAGGCAGATCCTTGTGGACGATCTGCTCTTGCAGGGCAACGGTTGCCGTGGCGATCACCAGACGCTTGCCCGCCAGTTTGGCGGTCGGGATCGCTGCAATGGCGTAAGCCACGGTCTTGCCGGTACCGGTGCCCGCTTCTACTGCGACAACGGCAGGGTCACTGGTGCGACGGCCTTCTTCATCGGTGTCGATATCGCCCAGCACTTTGGCGACCTCGGCGATCATCAGACGCTGGCCATAGCGCGGCTTGAGGCTCTTGGCTTCGAGGAAACGCGAGTAGGCGCCCTGAATCTGGGATTTGAGTTCGTTGCTGATCATGGGTTCGGTCGTTGGCTCGGGGCGCTACACAGACTGTACAGGCTTGGGTAAAAATTAAAGCGCAAAATGCTGGATATATCTTCAGTAGTTCCAGCAGGCGGCTATCATACCCCGCAAATTCCATCCGCGCAGAACGGAGTACCTGATGACACCTTTTTCCCTCGTCTACACCCTGCATGTTTTGGCCGCACTGGTATGGGTTGGCGGCATGTTTTTCGCCTGGATGGTCTTGCGACCAGCGGTCGTCAGCGCATTGCCGGGTCCACAGCGACTGAAATTGTGGCTGGAAGTGTTCCCACGCTTTTTTGTCTGGGTCTGGGCTGTGGTGGTGGTCTTGCCGATTACTGGCGTCGGGATGATCCAGTTGCAGTTCGTCAGCTTCGAAACCGCGCCGCGCTACGTGCAGGTGATGATGGGGCTCTATGTCGTGATGACCGCACTGTTCATTCGCATCCAGTCGCTGCAACTGCCGGAACTGCGCAAGGCGGTAGAAGCTGAACAATGGGCTGAAGGTGCTGCAGCCTTGGGCCGGATTCGCCGACTGGTGGGGATCAACTTGCTGGTCGGGTTAGCGGTGGTCGCTATCGCGGCGGCCAGACCCCATTTCTAACGTGCCCTACCTGAACCCCATGACACGGCCCTATTCGGCAGGATCTGCCCCGGTATCCAGGGCACAGCGCTGCCTTGTCACAAACACTGGACCTGTGGGACCGGATTCATCCGGGAAGAGGCCAGCACATCCGCCGCATCATCAGCGTCTGAAATGCAGCCTTCCCGGATGAATCCGGTCCCACAGGGTTTTGCCTGGATTCAGATAATTTAGTGTTGTGTGATAAGTGCGAACTTGTTCGCGAGGCAGCAGCTTACAACCGCTGCAACGTCAGCGCACCCGCAGGCCCGGCGGCACCGGGTTGGCCCGCTTCACCCGCGCGCCCGGCTTTGCCGCCATCAGCCCGGTACACGATGCAGCCTTTGGATGCACCGCCTTTGCCCGGTTTGCCACCAGCACCGGCGAGACCGCCAGCACCGCCCTGCACGTCAACTTTGATGCGCTCGACCGGGTAGTCGCGCGGCAGTTCGAGACGCACTTGCGCACCCGCAGCACCGTCGTGACCATTGCCACCATTGTCGCCATCAAAACCGCGTCCGGCACTGCCCCAGGTGCAACCCGGTGCTTTGCCATTGGCGCCATCGAGCCCTACATAGCCCGGCGAACCAGCGCCACCTCGTGCATCGACGAACAACTCGTCGCCCTGCAGATGCTCGACACGCAACGTCAGGTTACGACCCGGCAAAGGCGGTTTTTCATAGGTACCCGGCGCACCGCGAGCAGTGATCTGGCTACCCGTGCCAAGCTGACCATGACCAACCACCAGATTAAGCGGCTGACTGCTCGGCACGATGGCGATACGCGCCTCGTGGCCCAGCACCAGTTGATCGACTTTCACTTCGGTAAGGCCGGACGGGATGAGCAAAGTGCCGTAGTCGGCAACTTCCAGACGCTCCAGTTGCAGCACACTGGCCTGACTTGGCAAGCGCATCAGCGAGTGCGAGTCGACGTTGATGGTTTGAGCCATCGCCAAGGGACTGCACAAGGCAGCCAGCAGACAAAGCTTACGCATGAGCGGCCTCCGGGATATTTTTCGGGAAAGACTGAAGGTGGAAGATTCCGAACAACATAATGTGCAAGCGGTCGCGCCAGGGACGTGGACGGCCGCGCAGGCTGCCATTGAACAGCAGCAACTCAGCGACATGAGTCAGCGCCAACAGGCTGCCTGCAAGTTTGATCAGAAGAGCGAACGGAGTCGGCAGTACCACTACCAGATTAAATAACACCACCAGCCAGAAAGCCGCAGTCAACAGCTTTCCCAATCCCCAAAACACCTTCATTGCGTGAACCTGCCCCTGTTGTTATGTCTGCAAACGCTTATCGTTGCGTAATTTTTCTGCGCGCACAGTAAACGCTTGCACTGTGAAATTTGCCAGTACACGGCTGAAAATTAATCTGACGCGAAGAACAACCGCCGAACGGCTGAATCGGAATTGGCCCGGCAGAGGTGCCGGGCCAACGGCTGGAGCGCCCGCGTTAACGGTTGATAAGGATTTCTACGCGACGATTCAGCGAACGACCGCTGGCGGTTGAGTTGTCAGCAACCGGACGGGCTTCACCATCACCTTCTACCGAAACGAATGCACTGCGCGGGATTCCGGAACTGACCAGATAATCAGTGACCGAAACAGCACGTTTCTGGGAAAGTTTCTGGTTGTAGGCATCGCTGCCAACACTGTCGGTATGACCGCTGACGCGCAACTGCGCGCTCGGAGCTTCGCGTTTCAGGCGAGTCGCAATCAAGTCGAGCTTCGATTTGTCGGCTGCGGTCAGACGCGCAGAGTCAAACTCGAACAGCACGTCATTGATCACAATGACTTCCTCTTTGACGATCACCACCTCTTCAATGACAGCCGGAGGAGCCGGTGGCGTCAGCGGGCAACCGGTTGCATCGACGGCAACGCCTTTAGGTGTATCCGGGCATTTGTCGACACTGTTCTTCACCCCGTCGCCATCATCGTCGCCATCGCCATGGACCCAGCAATACGCGCCAGCCATGACACCCACCGCACCGCCCAGACTGGCTGCGACCGCAGCGCTCTGGAATGCCCCTGCCGCAGCACCCGCCACACCGCCACCCAATGCACAGAGCGGCCAGTCAGTCTTCTGCAGACCCGCGCAACCGGTCAAAACACTGGTGACTAAAATAAGAGGTAATGCTGTCCGAATTATTCTCATTAATTTTTCTCCCAAGGGTTCGGCCCAATCCGCCGCTCAGGAAGTAAAGACAGCAAAGTGCCAGTTCGCCACTTTTCGCCTTGTTTTATTGGGGTTGCCCGATCTTGCAGGCAAATAAAATCTCCGCAGGAGCTGCCGAAGGCTGCGATCCCATCTACCTGACACACCGATTTCGCAGCCTTCGGCAGCTCCTGCAGAAATGCCACGGGCTAGGCCCATGCCTCGCCACACGCTAGTCTTGCAGGCCATAGAGAGGATTATTGATGAGCGAAGGCTTTTCCACGCGCACGCCGCAGCAAGCACTGGCCGCCCTGCTCGATTTGCAGGCCCCCAAACGCCTGCTGTTGATCGGTGCCGAGGCGTTCCCTGCGTTACAGGCATTCCAGCAAGCCCACCCCGAAACGCTGCTTGCCCATGCCAAACCCGGCCTATTGCCGGCAGAACTGGCCGCGCAGCGGTTCGACCTGGCCCTGATAGTCGATTGCCTGGAGCACATCAACAAGCGCGAAGGTCTGGAGTTGCTTGGCGGCATTCGCAACCTCAACGCCAGTCGCATTGCGGTACTGGCCGACCTGCAGGCTTGCGGCTGGAAAGACACGGACTTCTACTCTCTGGCGCTGCAGGCCAGCGAACGATTTGCCCGTGATGAACAGGTGCTGACGCTGTATACCTACGATTTACGCGAATACAAACAAGTGCCCGACTGGCTCAACGCAAGGTTCTGGGCCAACCCGGAGAACTTTGGCAAATACTGGTGGTAAGTCATGAATAGCGCGATTTGCCCCTGCGGTAGCGGGGATCTGTTAGCCGCCTGTTGCGGTCCGTTTCACGCAGGCCAACCCGCGCCCTGCGCGGAGAAACTGATGCGTTCACGCTACAGCGCCTATGTTCTGGGGCTCATCGACTACTTGCTCGATACCACATTGCCGGTGCAGAAAGCAGGCCTGGATCGCGACTCAATCACGCAGTGGAGCCTGCAAAGCACGTGGCTGGGACTGGAAGTGGAAAGCTCGGAAGTATTTGGTGGCAAACCCGAGCACGCCTTCGTCACATTCACCGCCCGCTGGCATGACGGCAGCGGTGAACACAGCCACCGTGAGCGCTCGTCTTTCGTACAGAATCAGGGCCGCTGGTACTTCATCGATCCAACTGCCGGCCTGAAGGCCGGACGCAATGACGCCTGCCCTTGCGGCAGTGAACAGAAATACAAGAAATGCTGCGCCAGCTACATGAGCTGAAGCCGTGGCAGCTATTCCAGCGAAAGATGTGAAATGTCAGGAACAGCTCCGCAGTGAACGCTCGGCAACTGCCCCAGTTCACTGCCTGCTGGTGCGAGGCTCAGTCCGGACAGGTCCAGTGACGGCCCAACCAGTGCGGGTTTGACGTCCTGCATATCGCTACCCACCTCGCACACTTCAAGATCCGGAGCATCGACCGCCACGAAAGCAGCCATGTATACGTCGCGAGGAGTAATCTGTAATCGGCCGGGCCGTGGAGCAGCAATGGAACCCGCTCCGGCGTCTGGCTCAGGCCTGGACGACGGCATTTCCAACACTTCGACCAACGCTCCGGCGCGCTCCAGGGTCGAACGATATTTTTCTGCCGCCTCGCCGTCGAGATTGTTTTTCAGCACCAGTCGACGCCCGCTGAACAACAGCTCCAGCCGTTGCGCGTCGCTGTGGAACAGCTTGCCCAGATTGGCCTGAACCTTTTCCAGTTGGGCGCCGGGGACCAGTTGGCCACTGAATATAATTTCATACAGCTTCATTGGTCATACTCTGGGTACACGTGCGAGAAGTATGCCGCAGCTTTATGAAAAAGGAATGGGCAGTCGCTTTGTCAAACTATGGCTTCACATGGAGCACGAAGATGTTTTCACAGGCGCACGTCATACGAGTCCTGAGCCTTGGCCTGCTGCTGTCGATGCTGAACGGTTGTTCATCGGTACGCGTCAGCGACTATCAGGACCCTCAGGTGCACTTGCTCAAAGTCGAGGTGGTCAAGGCCAAGCTGCTGCAGCAGGATTTCAAACTGCGCTTTCGCGTAGAAAACCCGAATGATCGCAGCATGCTGGTGCGCAGCCTGCGCTACAAAATCATGCTCAATGACCTTGTGCTGGCTGAAGGCGAGTCCACCGACTGGTTCGTGGTCGATGGCCAAAGCCGCAGAAACTTCGTGGTGCCAATACGGACCAATCTCTGGAAGGACTTGAAGCAGATCGCGAAAATGTTGAAAAAAACCGATCAGCCGATCCAGTATCGGCTCGAAGGCAAACTCAAGACCGGCTTTTTGTTTCGGCATAACGTGCGTATTGGACGCAACGGCGAGATAATGCCCGGCGATTTTATTCCGGAGTAACCCCGATGAACCAGCAAGCCCATGTGCATGGCCCAGATTGCAACCACGATCATGACGATCATGGCCACGCCCACCACGACCACCAGCATGGACATGTCCACGGTCCAAACTGCGGCCATGCCCATCAGGAGCCGGTACGCAACGCGTTGAAGGACGTTGGCCGCAACGATCCTTGCCCATGCGGCAGCGACAAGAAATTCAAGAAGTGCCACGGCGCGTAAGCTGACTGTGATACTCGAACGGCCTGCATTGCAGGCCGTTTTCATTTGTGTGGTCACTGCATGAGGGAGTAAAACAGGCCTTCCGTGCCATTCAATGGAATTCCTGATGATCGATTTGCATTACTGGACCACACCCAACGGCCACAAAGTGTCGATGTTTCTTGAGGAGGCCGGTCTGCCGTACAAGATCTTCCCGGTCAATATCGGCCAGAACGATCAGTTCAAACCCGAGTTCCTGAAAATCTCTCCGAACAACCGCATCCCGGCCATCGTTGACCACGCGCCTGCCGATGGCGGTGAGCCGGTCAGCCTGTTTGAATCCGGGGCAATCCTGCTGTATCTGGCTGAAAAAACCGGCCAGTTCATCCCCATGGACCTGCGCGGCCGACAAGAAACGCTGCAATGGCTATTCTGGCAAATGGGTGGGCTGGGGCCGATGGCGGGTCAGAACCATCACTTCAACCGCTTCGCCAAGGAAAAGATTCCTTACGCGATCAAGCGCTACGTCGATGAAACCGCCCGGCTGTATGGCGTGCTGGACAAGCGTGTGGCGGACCGCGAGTTCGTCGCGGGTAATGAATACAGCATTGCCGACATGGCGATCTATCCGTGGATCGCGCGTCATACCTGGCAGGAGCAGAACCTTGATGACTTCCCACATCTCAAGCGCTGGTTCGATGCAGTCAGTGATCGCGAAGCAACCAAGCGGGCGTACGCGCTGGTTGATCAGGTGAATCCACCGCAGGCATAAGCATCACCGCCCTCCCCTGTAAGAGTGAGCTTGTTCGCGAAGATGCCAATATAAGTACTGCCTGAAATACCGCCTTCCCGAATGAATTCGGTCCCACAGGTCCAATGCAAACCTGAGTTCATCGCCAACCTCCAACCTGTGGGAGCGAACTCATTCGCGAAGAGGCCGCTACAACCAGCGAAGAGGCCTGTGAGTTTACTGCCGCCTTCCCGGATAAATCCGGTCCCACAGGTCCAATGCAAACCTGAGTTCATCCCCAACCTGTGGGAGCGAATTCATTCGCGAAGAGGCCGTTACAACCAGCGAAGAGGCCTGTGAGTTTACTGCCGCCTTCCCGGATAAATCCGGTCCCACACGAATTGCATTGTTCACACGATCTGCGCGTTGATCAGTCACCTTGAAAAATCCTGAAATAAACTCCCTCCACCCGCTTGCGCAGTGCTTGCCCGCTCTCTAACGTAGCGCCTTTTATACGTTAAGCCCCCGCAGGAGTTTTGCCATGGCCTCACCAGCCCGTTCCAAAGTCGTAAACCGGTTCGGTGCTGCCGCCGCTACGGTGGGTTTGTTGAGTCTTGCAGGCTGCCAGTTGGGCGGTGGCGACAGCGACTCGCTGCTGCCCGCCTCCGGCACTGTTGCGGTCAAGGGCCTGGCCCAAAACGTTTCCCTGCGGCGCACCAACCTCGGCATGCCGCTGATAGAAAGCAGCACCTTCCACGATGCACTGTTTACTCTGGGTTATGTACACGCCAGTGATCGCATCACACAGATGTTGACCATGCGCCTGCTGGCCCAAGGTCGACTGTCCGAAATGGCAGGCCCGGGCGCACTGGATATCGACCGATTGATGCGCGCCGCGAACCTGAAAAAAAGCGCCAGCGAGCTCTATAGCGCCTCAACCCCACGTTTGCAGCGTTTCTTTGAGGTGTACGCCCGCGGCGTCAACGCCTACCTGTTCCGCTACCGCGACAAGTTGCCAGCCGATCTGGCCAGCTCCGGCTATCGCCCGGACTACTGGAAGCCTGAGGACTCGGCGCTGATCTTCAGCCTGCTGAATTTCAGCCAGTCGGCGAACCTGCAAGAAGAGCTGTCCGCACTGGTACTGGCGCAGAAAGTCGGGGTCGACAAACTGGCCTGGCTGGTCCCGACCTATCCGGATGAGGAACTGCCTTTTTCCGAAGCCGACAAGCTCAAGGGGCTTAACCTTGGCGGACAGGTACCTGGCCTTAGCGGCCTGAACAATGTCGCCCGACAATTGACTGACCTGAACATGTTGGGGATCGCCGCCTCCAGTAACTGGGGGATTGCGCCGCAACGCAGCCGCACGGGTAAAAGCTTGCTGGCTAACGACGTGCAATTGCCTGCCGGATTGAACTCCGCGTGGAGTTTCGTACAAATCCGCGCCCCGAAATATCAGGCCGCTGGCGCTACGGTTGCCGGTCTGCCGCTGATCCTCAGTGGCTTCAACGGCAAGCTGGGCTGGTCGATGGCCTCGGTCATGGGCGACAACCAGGACCTGTTCCTGGAAAAACTGAAACGCGAAAATAATCGCCTCATGTATCTGGCCGATGGCAAATGGCTGCCCGCTGCTGCCCACGAAGAAACCTTTATCATCAAAGGCGGCCGCCCCGTCCGCGAAACCGTTTACGAAACCCGACACGGCGCGCTGCTCAACAGCAACCCGAGTGAGGGTCAGTTGAACAACAGCCTGGGTCTGGCGATGCAAACCCCGGACTTCAAAGACGACAAGAGTCTGGACGCGTTCTTCGATCTGTCCCGTGCGCCAAATGTCGACAAGGCGTTTGATGCCAGCCGTGAAATCCGCGCCATCGCGCTGAACATGGTGTTCGCAGATGCCTCGAACGTCGCCTGGCAAGTCACCGGACGCTATCCGAACCGCCGTGAAGGCTTGGGCCTGCTGCCTTCGCCGGGCTGGGAAAGCCGTTACGACTGGGACGGCTTCGCTGACTCAATGCTGCACCCTTATGATCAAAACCCGCAGCAAGGCTGGATCGCTACTGCCAACCAGCGCACCTTCCCCAAGGGTTACGGCATGCAGTTGTCCAACTCGTGGAAAGCCCCCGAGCGCGCCGAGCGTATTGCCGAACTGGCCAACAGTGGCAAGCAGGACACCCGCAGCGTCATTGCCATGCAATACGACCAGAGCACGACTTTCGCCGCCAAGCTGAGAAAAATGTTTGAAGCGCCGGGCATGGTCAAACCGCTGAAACAGGCCATCGACGCCTTGCCCGAAGCCGAACGCAGCAAGGCCAGGGAAGCGTTTACCCGGTTGATGGCGTTCGACGGCAAGCTCACCCCGACCTCTGCTGATGCCGCTCTTTATGAGCTGTTCCTGCAGGAAAGCACCAAACAGATCTTCCTTGACGAACTTGGCCCGGAAGGCAGCCCGGCGTGGAAAGCGCTGGTGCAGAACGCCAGCCTGTCGTACTCGGCCCAGGCCGACCACTTGCTGGGCCGCGAAGACAGTCCGTATTGGGATGACGCGAAAACCCCGCAGAAAGAAGACAAGCCCGCGATTCTGGCCCGCAGCCTGGCGGCAGCAATCACTGCCGGTGACAACCTGATGGGCGCTGATCGCAAAGCCTGGCAATGGGGCAAGTTGCACCGCTCGACTCTGCAGAGCAGCGACTTCGCGGCCAACAGTTTCAATCGTGGCCCAAGTGCAACAGGGGGCGACCACAACACGCTGAACATCGCGGCGTATCCATGGGGTCAGAACTTCGACAGCCAGGCGGTGCCGAGCATGCGCATGATCATCGACTTCGGCCAGGCTGAACCGATGCTGAGCCTGATCAACATCGGTCAGTCCGGCAACCCGGCCAGCCCGTATTACACCAACAGCATGGAGCCTTGGCTCAAGGCGCAATACCAGACCATTCCGCTGCAAACACAGAACTACGAGCGGGCTTATGGCAGCAAACGCCTGACGCTGGTGCCAGGGAAGTAGAATAAATACCCCTGTAGGAGCTGCCGAAGGCTGCGATTGCGATCTTCCTGACACACCGCGATCGCAGCCTTCGGCAGCTCCTACAGGGTTGCACCAATCAGCTTCAGGTTCTTCGAACTTCCTCCCCCGCCCTGCCCTCATAACTAACAAGCCCATCCAGTCGGTTATTCCATGGATCTTGTTATCGCGCGTCCCGAAGGTTTGTATTGCCCGCCCGGCGATTTCTATATTGATCCCTGGCGCCCTGTTGAACGCTCAGTCATCACCCATGGCCACGGCGATCATGCGCGAACCGGTAACGAACACTATCTGGCCGCGGCGCCCGGCGAAGGCATTCTGCGTTCGCGGCTAGGGCAGGACATCAACCTGCAAACCCTGGCATACGGCGAAACCCTGCTGCACCACGGCGTAAAACTGAGCCTGCATCCAGCGGGACATGTGCTGGGTTCGGCGCAGGTGCGGCTGGAGTACAAAGGCGAAGTCTGGGTCGCGTCCGGCGATTACAAAGTCGAGCCGGATGGCACCTGTGCGCCGTTCGAACCGGTGCGTTGCCATACGTTCATCACTGAATCGACATTTGGCTTGCCTATCTATCGCTGGCAACCGCAGTCGGAAATCTTCGCTGGCATCAATGACTGGTGGCGCGCCAACACGGCTGTTGGCAAAGCCAGCGTGCTGTTCGCCTATTCCTTCGGCAAGGCGCAACGCATCCTGCACGGCATTGATCCTCAGCTAGGCCCGATTCTGGTCCATGGTGCAGTCGAACCCTTGAACCGGGTTTATCGGGACGCCGGGGTGCGAATCCCCAACACGCAATACGCGGGTGATTTCCAGAAAAACGATCCGGCGTTGCGTCAAGCCTTGATCCTCGCACCGCCGTCAGCCGGTGGCAGCTCGTGGATGAAACGCTTTGGGGAGTTCAGCGATGCGTTCGCCAGCGGCTGGATGATGCTGCGCGGAACTCGCAGGCGCCGGGGTGTGGATCGGGGCTTCGTGCTGTCCGATCACGCCGACTGGCCGGGATTGCTGTGGGCAATCGAGCAGACCGGCGCCGAGCGGGTCATGGTGACCCACGGCTCAGTGGCTGTGCTGGTGCGCTACCTGCGCGAGTCCGGTCTGGATGCCCAAGGCTTCGTCACCGAATACGGAGACGAGGAAGATCCGGCCACTTCAGACGCAAAACCAGACGAGGCTTCTGCATGAAAGCCTTCGCCGAGCTGTATTCAAAGCTGGATGCCACTACGTCGAGCAACGCCAAACTCGCCGCCATGCGGGACTACTTCACCATTGCTCCACCGCCGGACGCTGCATGGGCCGTGTACTTCCTGTCGGGCGGGCGGCCGCGCCAACTGGTGCCCACCAAGCTGCTGCGAGAACAGGCCATGAGCCTTGGCAAGCTGCCGGAATGGCTATTCGAAGAGAGCTATCAGGCGGTGGGTGACCTGGCAGAAACCCTGGCGTTGCTGTTACCCGAAGCCGAGCACAGTTCCGATGATGGCCTCGCGGTGTGGATGGAGGAAAAGTTGTTACCGCTGCGGGGACTTCCGCCTGAAGAACTGGTCGAGCGGCTACCGACGTTCTGGTCGCAGCTGGATCGGGTCAGCCTGATGGTTTGTATCAAACTGATTACCGGCAGTTTTCGGGTCGGGGTGTCGAAGCTGCTGGTCACTCGCGCTCTCGCGGCCATGGCTGACATCGACAGCAAGCGGGTGGCACAACGACTGGTGGGTTACACCGACCTGTCCCATCGTCCCAGTGCCGAGGGCTTTCTCAAACTGATCGCGGCAGAGTCGGAGGACGAGCATGCGCAGCGCGGCGGCCAGCCTTATCCATTCTTTCTTGCCCATGCCCTGCAGCAGCCGGTGGATCAGTTTGAAACGCTGCTGGGGTCGGTGGATAACTGGCAGGTGGAATGGAAATGGGACGGCATTCGCGCGCAGTTGGTGAAACGCGAAGGTCGCTTGTGGATCTGGTCTCGCGGTGAAGAACTGGTAACCGACCGGTTTCCTGAATTGCACAGCCTGGCCCAGAGCCTGCCGGACGGCACCGTCGTCGATGGCGAAATCGTGGTCTGGAAACCGGCGGAGCAGCCTCTCTCGCCCGATAAGCAGTTTGCCCTGAGCGCGGATTCCCCGCCCTCCCTTGCAACGGCGCAACCGTCTGTACAGCCTTTCGCCCTGCTCCAGCAACGCATCGGTCGTAAAACGCTGGGCAAGAAAATCCTCGAAGAAGTGCCGGTGGTGGTGCTCGCTTACGACTTGCTGGAATGGCAGGGCCATGACTGGCGCAGCCGTCCGCAACAGGAGCGGCGTACACAGCTGGAAAAAGTGATCGAAGCCAGCCAAAGCCCGGTGCTGCTGCCCTCCCCAGTCATCAATGGCAAAGACTGGCAAGACCTGAGTGTGCAGCGCGAAGCCTCCCGCAGTCTCGGCGTGGAAGGCATGATGCTCAAAGCACGTGAATCGCTGTATGGCGTCGGCCGAACCAAAGACATGGGCGTCTGGTGGAAGTGGAAGGTCGACCCGTTCAGCGTCGACGCCGTGCTGATCTACGCACAGCGCGGCCATGGCAGGCGTGCCAGCCTGTACAGCGACTACACTTTCGCGGTGTGGGACGGTCCGCCCGAACAAAGCGAGCGCACACTGGTGCCATTCGCTAAAGCCTATTCAGGGCTGACTGACGAAGAAATGCGCAAGGTCGACGCCATTGTGCGCAAGACCACGATCGAGAAGTTTGGCCCGGTCAGCAGTGTTACCCCAAGCCTCGTGTTTGAACTGGGCTTCGAGGGCATCGCACTCTCGAAGCGCCACAAGAGCGGCATCGCAGTACGTTTCCCGCGCATGTTGCGCTGGCGGCAGGATAAATCTGTGGCCGAAGCCGATAGCCTGTCGACGTTGCAGGACCTGTTGGGGTAGGATTCCGCCCTTTTTTGGGTCATCAAAACAGCTGCGCACCTTGTTGGAGCAGGACGCCACCTTCTGTAGGAGTGAGCTTGCTCGCGATTGGGGGTCCAGTTGAAGTTCAATGCTGCTGGCACGACGCTATCGCGAGCAAGCTCACTCCTACAGGGAGCGACCTTAAAGTCGTCAGTCAACATTGCGACAACTCCGTACATTTAAAACGCACGTTCGTATCTTTGGTTCGGAAATTGCTACTTTCAAGGGTCTGGCACCCGCCGGTAGCAAGCCTCGCGTGTTCCCAACGCTCAATTTGGTTTTAAGGACTGAACGATGAAAAAAGCATGGCTGACCCTCTCTGCATTGGCCGTTTGTCTGGCCGCTGGTAATGCAATGGCCAAGGAATATAAGGAACTGCGTTTTGGCGTGGATCCTTCTTATGCACCTTTCGAATCAAAAGCCGCTGACGGCAGCCTGGTAGGCTTCGACATCGACTTGGGCAACGCTATCTGCGCCGAGCTGAAAGTTAAATGCAAATGGGTTGAAAGCGATTTCGACGGCATGATTCCTGGCCTGAAGGCCCGCAAATTCGACGGCGTTATCTCGTCGATGACCGTGACTCCGGCACGTGAGAAGGTTATCGACTTCTCCAACGAACTGTTCTCCGGCCCAACGTCGCTGGTGTTCAAAAAAGGTGCAGGCCTGACCGCCGACCCGGCTAGCCTGAAAGGCAAGACCGTTGGCTACGAGCAAGGCACCATTCAGGAAGCTTACGCCAAGGCTGTGCTGGACAAGGCTGGCGTGAAAACCCAGGCCTACCAGAACCAGGACCAGGTTTATGCTGACCTGACTTCCGGTCGTCTTGATGCGTCGATCCAGGACATGCTGCAGGCCGAACTGGGCTTCCTCAAGTCGCCACAAGGTGCTGATTACGAAGTCAGCGAGCCTGTAGACAGCGAATTGCTGCCTTCAAAAACCGCGATCGGTATCGCGAAAGGTAACAAAGAGCTCAAGGCACTGCTGGATAAAGGTATCAAAGCGTTACACGACGACGGCAAATATGCCGAGATCCAGAAGAAGCACTTCGGCGATCTGAATCTGTATAGCGGTAAATAACACCCCGACGCCCATGGATTTCGGCGATGATCCACCGCCGATTTCCATGGGCGTTTTGTTTTATTGACCGTCAAAGGCTTTACCCATGTTCGAAACACTGCTGCACACCCTCGGACTCTCGTCTTTCAGCCTCAAAGGCTTCGGCCCTTTGCTGCTCGAAGGCACGTGGATGACCGTTAAATTATCGCTGCTGTCGCTGCTGGTGAGCATTGTGCTCGGCCTGATCGGCGCCAGTGCAAAACTGTCGGGCGCCGCTATCGTGCGGATGCCGGCGCAGCTCTACACCACCCTGATTCGTGGTGTTCCCGACCTTGTGTTGATGTTGCTGATTTTCTACAGCCTGCAAACCTGGCTGAGTCAGCTGACCGACGCAATGGAATGGGACTACATCGAAATCGACCCTTTCAGCGCGGGCGTCATCACGCTGGGCTTCATCTATGGTGCTTACTTCACTGAAACTTTCCGTGGCGCGATTCTTTCCGTCCCGCGCGGTCAGGTCGAAGCAGCCACCGCCTACGGCCTCAGTCGCGCACAGCGTTTTCGCTACGTGGTATTCCCGCAAATGATGCGCTTCGCTTTGCCGGGCATCGGCAACAACTGGCAGGTGCTACTCAAGGCCACCGCACTGGTGTCGATCATTGGCCTGGCTGACCTGGTCAAGGCCGCGCAGGACGCAGGCAAAAGCACCTACCAACTGTTTTATTTCCTGGTCCTTGCTGCATTGATCTATCTGCTGATCACCAGCGCTTCAAACTTTGCCCTGCGTTGGGCGGAACGTCGATATTCCGCAGGCAGCCGGGAGGCTCAACGATGATCGAATTGCTTCAGGAGTACTGGCGCCCCTTCCTCTATAGCGATGGCGTGCACATCACCGGGCTGGCCATGACTATGTGGTTGCTCAGCGCCTCGATCGCTATCGGTTTTCTGGTCTCGATTCCGCTGTCCATAGCCCGCGTATCGGGCAATCGTTGGGTACGCTGGCCGGTGCAGTTCTACACCTACCTGTTCCGCGGCACGCCCCTCTATATACAGTTGCTGATTTGCTACACCGGCATCTACAGCCTTGAAGCGGTGCGTGCCCAGCCACTTCTGGATTCGTTCTTTCGCGATGCGATGAACTGCACAATCCTCGCGTTCGCCCTGAATACTTGCGCGTACACCACCGAGATTTTCGCCGGTTCGATCCGCAGCATGAACCACGGCGAAGTCGAAGCCGCCAAAGCCTACGGGCTGACCGGCTGGAAGCTTTACGCATACGTGATCATGCCATCGGCCCTGCGCCGCTCGCTGCCGTTCTACAGCAACGAAGTGATTCTGATGCTGCACTCGACCACGGTGGCCTTCACTGCCACTGTGCCGGACATTCTCAAGGTCGCTCGGGATGCCAACTCGGCCACGTTCATGACGTTTCAGTCGTTCGGCATCGCCGCCATTATTTACCTGTGCGTCACGTTCATTCTGGTCGGCCTGTTCCGTCTTGCCGAACGTCGCTGGCTGGCCTTTCTCGGCCCGACTCACTAGGACCTGCCCATGCGTCATGACACCCACGATCTGCTGGCGCCGGTGCCAGGCACTGCGCGGCAGATCCACAGTTTTCACTACGGTCCGCAAGACGGCGCCTGCAAAATCTACATCCAGGCATCGCTGCATGCCGACGAGCTGCCGGGCATGCTGGTCGCCTGGTACCTCAAGCAGCGTTTGAGCGAACTGGAAAACGCAGGTTTGCTGCTCGGTGAAATCGTCGTCGTGCCGGTCGCCAACCCTATCGGCCTGGAACAGGTCCTGATGGACGTTCCGCTGGGCCGCTACGAACTGGAAAGCGGACAGAACTTCAACCGCTGGTTTGCCGACCTTGGCGTAGTCGTGGGTGACGACGTTGAAGCACAACTCAATGAAGACCCTCAGCATAACGTCCAGTTGATCCGCCGCAGCCTGAACAAAGCGCTTCAAGCCCAGCCAGCAGCCACGCAACTGCAATCGCAACGTCTCACGCTACAGCGTCTGGCATGTGATGCAGATATGGTGCTGGACCTGCATTGCGACTTCGAGTCCGTCGAGCACCTGTACACCACGCCTGAAGCCTGGCCGCAGGTGGAAATGCTTTCACGCTACCTCGGTGCCCAGGCCAGCCTGTTGGCGACTGACTCCGGTGGCCAGTCATTCGATGAGTGCTTCACGCTGGTCTGGTGGCAATTGCAGCAGCGCTTTGGTGATCGCTTCGCGATTCCCATGGGCAGCTTTTCCGTGACCCTGGAGTTGCGTGGCCAAGGCGATGTCAATCACGCCTTGGCCAGCCGCGACTGCCAGGCACTGATCAACTACCTGATTCATTTCGGCGCCATTGGCGGTGACGTCTCGGTCGCCCCCGAATTGCTTTACCCGGCCACGCCACTGGCGGCGGTTGAACCGGTGGCCACGCCCGTTGGCGGGCTACTGGTGTTCTGTGCCCAGCCCGGCGAATTCGTCGAGGCGGGCCAGTTGATCGCGGAAGTCATTGACCCGATCAGCGACGCTGTCATGCCGATCCACACGCTCAATTCCGGCCTGCTCTATGCGCGCTCGTTACGCCGCATGGCCACCGCCGGCATGGTCATCGCTCACGTCGCAGGCACCGAAGCCTACCGTAGCGGCTACCTACTTTCTCCTTGAGGACTTGCTTGTCATGTACAAACTGACCATCGATGGCCTGCACAAAAGCTACGGCGATAACAAAGTACTCAAAGGTGTTTCGCTCAAAGCCAGCAGCGGCGATGTCATCTGCCTGATCGGCGCCAGCGGCTCCGGCAAAAGCACGTTCCTGCGCTGCATCAACTTCCTCGAACAGCCGAACGATGGCGCCATGAGCCTGGACGGCAAGCAGGTGCGCATGGTCAGCGATAAAGGCCATATGCGTGTCGCTGACCCGGACGAGCTGCAAAGCATCCGCACCCGCCTGGCCATGGTGTTCCAGCACTTCAACCTGTGGGCCCACATGACTGTCCTGGAAAACATCACCATGGCACCGCGCCGGGTGCTGGGTGTTTCCAAGGAAGAAGCTGAGGCTCGCGCCCGCAAGTACCTGGACAAGGTTGGCTTGCCGGAACGCGTCGCGGACCAATACCCGGCCTTCCTTTCCGGCGGTCAGCAGCAGCGTGTGGCCATTGCCCGTGCGCTGGCAATGGAGCCCGAGATCATGCTGTTCGACGAGCCGACTTCGGCACTCGACCCGGAACTGGTCGGTGAAGTACTCAAGGTGATTCAAGGCCTGGCCGAAGAAGGTCGAACCATGATCATGGTGACCCACGAGATGAGCTTCGCCCGCAAAGTCGCCAACCAGATCGTATTCCTGCATCAGGGCCAGATCGAAGAGTCCGGGCATCCGGATGAGGTATTGGGCAATCCGAAAAGCGAGCGGCTGCAGCAGTTTCTGAGCGGGAATTTGAAGTAAGAAAACGGGTTGCAAGCCAACCCTGTGGGAGCGAATTCATTCGCGAAGAGGCCGGTACGTCAGGTACATATCTGTCGTCTGAAATAACGTATTCGCGAATAAATTCGCTCCCACAGGGTGCACCTTCTTAAACCAACACAACTAATCCCCCATCTGCGCTGTCTCTGAAATACCCCCTTTCAGAGCACACAGCAGCGCATGAGCAGACCCACCGATTTCGCTCAGCGATGGTTTTCGGAACGCAGCTGGAAGCCCTTCCCTTTTCAGAAAGAGGTCTGGTCGGCCGTTAAGCAGGGGCACTCAGGCCTGCTGCACGCAAGCACCGGCTCTGGTAAGACCTACGCCGTATGGTTCGCCGCGCTCAATCGTTTCGCCCAAGCCGTCAAGCCGCCAGCCGATGACAAACCCCGCAAGCGCAAACCACCTGCCACACCGCTCAGCGTATTGTGGATAACGCCCATGCGCGCGCTGGCTGCCGACACTGCCAGAGCGCTCGAAGCGCCGCTGGCGGATCTGGACATCCCCTGGACCGTCGGCTTGCGTACCGGAGATACCAGCAGCAGTGAACGCGCACGACAAGGCAGACGCCTGCCGACTGCACTGATCACCACGCCCGAAAGCCTGACCCTGTTACAGACCCGCGCTGACGCTCAAAGCACGTTCTCGACACTGAAAATGGTTGTTGTAGATGAATGGCACGAACTGATCGGCAACAAGCGCGGCGTGCAGTTACAGCTTGCAATCGCCCGCTTGCGCCAATGGAATCCGGATTTGATCGTGTGGGGCGTTTCCGCGACGCTTGGCAATCAACAACATGCACAGGAAGTGCTGGTTGGCGAAGGCGGCGTCAGCGTGCAAGGCAAGATCACCAAAGAGCTACGAGTGGACACCCTGTTGCCACCTTCCATCGAACGCTTCCCTTGGGCCGGGCACATGGGCTTGCGCATGCTCCCGCAAGTACTGGCGGAAGTGGACAGCAGCGCCAGTTGCCTGGTGTTCACCAATACCCGCGCACAGTCGGAAGTCTGGTATCAGGCACTGCTGGAGGCACGACCCGATTGGGCAGGCTTGATCGCCTTGCACCACGGCTCGCTCGCCCGGGAAGTCCGGGACTGGGTAGAACGGGCACTGAAGGAGGGTCAACTAAAAGCAGTGGTGTGCACCTCCAGCCTCGACCTGGGCGTGGACTTCCTGCCCGTGGAGCGGGTCTTGCAAATCGGCTCGCCCAAAGGCGTTGCGCGGCTGATGCAGCGCGCCGGACGCTCTGGACACGCACCCGGCCGCCCCTCACGCGTAACGCTGGTGCCGACTCACAGCCTGGAACTGGTGGAAGCCGCCGCGGCCCATGACGCTGTTGCAGCGCGCATGATCGAGCCGAGAGAATCACCCCATAAGCCCCTCGACGTACTGGTGCAGCATCTGGTCAGCATGGCATTGGGCGGCGGCTTCGATCCTGACGCGCTGTTACTTGAAGTGCGCACTGCCTGGGCTTACCGGGATCTGAGCGATGCAGAGTGGCAATGGGCCTTGGCCTTCGTGCGCCACGGTGGTAATTCGCTGACGGCCTATCCGGACTACCGCCGCGTAGAGCCGGATGAAAATGGCGTATGGCGAGTACCTGATGCTCGTCTCGCAAGGCGTCATCGAATGAGCATCGGCACCATTGTCAGCGATGCCAGCATCAACGTGAAGTACTGGAAAAAAGGCGGCGGCGGAGGCTCTTTGGGCAGCGTCGAAGAAGGTTTCATTGCGCGCCTCAAACCTGGCGACGGCTTTCTGTTTGGTGGCCGCCTGCTGGAACTGGTTCGCGTGGAAAACATGACCGCCTATGTAAAAAAGGCAACCAGCAAGAAGGCCGCAGTCCCACGCTGGAATGGAGGGCGAATGCCCCTGTCGAGCGAACTGGCTGATGCAGTGGTGACCCAGTTCGATGCAGCCGCACGCGGAATATTCACCAGCCCGGAGATGCAGGCTGTGAAGCCGTTGCTTGAAGTTCAGCGGCAATGGTCTGCCCTGCCCCGGGAAAAGACGCTGCTGGCCGAAGTCATGAAATCCCGCGAAGGCTGGCACCTGTTTCTCTATCCATTCGCCGGGCGTCACGTCCACCTTGGATTGGCAAGTTTGCTGGCCTGGCGTTTGAGCCGTCATGCCCCCCTGACGTTCTCGATCGCGGTGAATGACTATGGCTTCGAGCTGCTCAGCGCCACCGAGATAGATTGGCAGGCTCAGTTACAGCCAGAGCTGTTCAGTGAGGAGCATCTGCTGGCTGACATCATGGCGAGCCTTAACGCGGGGGAACTGGCCCTGAGACGCTTTCGGGAAATCGCCCGCATTGCCGGGCTGGTCTTCTCAGGCTATCCGGGTGCCCCTAAAAGCAATCGGCAATTGCAGGCCTCAAGTGGGCTGTTCTTTGAAGTATTCAAACAGTACGACGCCGGTAACCTGCTGCTGACGCAAGCCCAGGAAGAGGTTCTGCGACAAGAGCTGGACGTGGCCAGGCTGGAGCATACGTTGCAGCGCATTAACCAGCGCACCCTGGATTTACACACTGTGAAGCGTGCGACACCGATGGCCTTTCCGCTATTGGTAGAACGTATGCGCGAAAGCCTCAGCTCGGAAAAACTCTCTGACCGAATTGCAAGGATGGTTCGCGATCTGGAGAAAGCCGCCGGACCGGATATCCCATGAGCCCCTATATCGCGGTACATCTGGACGGTGCTGAAATCTGGCTACTCGCAGAAAAAGCCGTTTATTACCCGGCGTACCGGGCATTGCTCATCGCCGATGTTCATTTCGGCAAAGCAGCAGCCTTTCGAGCACTTGGGCAACCCGTGCCCCAAGGCACAACCCAGGACAACTTGCAGCGCCTGGATCAGTTGCTGCGGCGGTATCCCTGCGATCAGTTGATATTCCTCGGCGACTTCCTGCATGCCCGGCAGTCGCGCACCCCATCAACCCTGCAGGCGCTTGGCGAGTGGCGTTCGCGTCATCCTGAACTGACTATTACGCTTATCCGTGGCAATCACGATAAACACGCAGGCGATCCACCCTCGGATCTGATGATCGAAACAGTACCAGAACCCCTGCTGCTGGGGCCTTTTGCGCTGCAACACGAGCCTCAGCCACATCCCACCCATCATGTGCTGGCGGGGCATGTGCATCCGGTTTATCACCTGCAGGGGCGCGGCCGTCAAAGGTTAAGGCTGCCTTGCTTTTATCTGAACGAGCGCACAAGCCTGCTACCCGCTTTCGGCGCATTCACCGGCGGCTACAGCGTTGAACGCGAGCAGAACAGCAAGATTTTCGTGGTAGGTGACGGAGCGGTGTGGGCGACTGGCTGAAACGATTCACATTGGCATGTTCAGTCTGGATCAACACTTGATCGCAGTCGTTCAGAAAATCCAGGCAGCACCCTGCTGGCCAGTGAATGCGCCAGCAGAACAATCAATGAATGTCAGGCGACTGGAGCCGGTGGCGGCTCATCCGGAAGCGTCGGCTCCCCCGGCTCGGTAGGCTGAGGATACTCGTTCGGCGTGTCCGGGCCGGGTTGTCCTGGTACTCCGCCAACCATATTGGCCTGCGGATAGGCGAGTAACGACAAGGCGAGCAGACCCACATGATTCTCTCGCGGGTCAGCCCCCTGGGCGCTGGCATTCGATTGTCTCTTCATAAGGCACTCCTGAGCGTTATCCCCCTGCCCACATGGCGCGAGGAGGAGCGATTCAGTCAATAGAGTGCCGAATTGAGGACTAATTCAATTCCGGGAGGCTAAACGGTAACAAATATCAGTCAGGCGCGAGGCAGTGTGACGCCGCGCTGGCCCTGGTATTTACCGCCGCGATCCTTGTAAGACACTTCGCACTCTTCATCGGACTCCAGGAAGAGCATCTGCGCCACGCCCTCATTGGCGTAGATTTTTGCCGGCAAAGTCGTGGTGTTGGAAAACTCCAGCGTTACGTGACCTTCCCATTCAGGCTCAAGCGGCGTCACGTTGACGATGATTCCGCAGCGCGCATAGGTGCTTTTGCCCAGACAAATGGTCAGCACATTGCGCGGGATACGGAAATATTCCACGGTGCGAGCCAGCGCAAAGGAGTTGGGCGGAATGATGCAGACATCACTCTTGATGTCCACGAAGCTCTTCTCATCGAAGTTCTTCGGATCAACGGTAGCGGAATTGATATTGGTGAAAACCTTGAATTCATCCGCGCAACGCACATCGTAGCCATAGCTGGACACGCCATAGGAGATGAGTCGGTCTGCGCCTTCGCCACGCATCTGGCGCTCGACGAAAGGCTCGATCATGCCGTGCTCCTGCGCCGTGCGGCGAATCCACTTGTCCGATTTGATGCTCATGGCGATGTCCTGATAGCTGGGTGGAAAAAGATGTCCGGCATCTTACCGGGCCGAGGCGCAGGGTTCAAAGGCTGAAGAACGCAGTAGGCAGATGCTTTGCGCACTAATCGAAATAATCCTCAATTGGCTGTTGGCACGTTCAAAAAAAAGCGTTAAGGTGGCGTCACTGTGTTGCTTGTGTCACTGAGAATCTCTACACGATGTTGAATTTCGATCCAACCATCTCCAAGAATTTTTCCTGCTCTTTGCACTCAGTCTCGGCCAGGGCACTTCCTGAGTCGCAGTTAACTTTGTCCAAGGAGATACACCATGTCTAATCGCCAAACTGGTACCGTTAAGTGGTTCAACGATGAAAAAGGCTTCGGCTTCATCACTCCACAATCCGGTGACGACCTGTTCGTACACTTCAAAGCTATCCAATCCGACGGCTTCAAAAGCCTGAAAGAAGGCCAACAGGTTTCTTTCATCGCTACCCGCGGTCAGAAAGGCATGCAAGCTGAAGAAGTTCAAGTTATCTAACTTGTACTGAATCGCTTAAAAAACCTCGCTTCGGCGAGGTTTTTTTATGCCTGTAGAAAATACCCGCGGCATCGCCACCCGAAACTGTGGGAGCGAATTCATTCGCGAAAGGGGGTTTTCAGGCAAAAAACATGTGCCGAATGTAATGACCCCTTCGCGAATAAATTCGCTCCCACAGTTCTGCAGTCCTTAATCGTCGCTGACAGAAATACTCGGCATCGCCGGGCTGGCCGCTTCCTGCAATACGATCCGCGCACCGACGTGGCGGGCCAACTCCTGATAAACCATCGCAATCTGACTTTCCGGCTCGGCGATCACGGTAGGCTTGCCACCATCCGCCTGCTCGCGAATCAGCATCGACAGCGGCAATGAAGCCAGCAACTCGACGTCATATTGCGATGCAAGCTTCTCGCCGCCCCCCTCGCCAAACAAATGCTCCGCATGACCGCAGTTCGAGCAAATGTGCACCGCCATGTTTTCCACCACACCCAACACCGGAATGTTGACCTTGCGGAACATCTCCACACCTTTTTTGGCATCCAGCAGCGCCAGATCCTGAGGTGTGGTCACGATGACAGCTCCGGCAACAGGAACCTTCTGCGCCAGTGTGAGCTGAATATCGCCGGTGCCTGGCGGCATATCAATGACCAGGTAATCCAGATCATTCCACGCTGTCTGGGTGATCAATTGCAGCAATGCGCCGGAAACCATCGGACCACGCCAGACCATCGGCGTGTTGTCATCAGTCAGAAAAGCCATGGACATCACTTCGACGCCATGCGCCTCGATAGGCACAAACCACTTCTGATCCTTGATTTTCGGACGAGTACCCTCAGCAATACCGAACATCACGCCCTGACTCGGACCATAAATGTCCGCATCGAGAATCCCGACACGCGCACCTTCACGCGCCAGTGCCAAAGCCAGGTTTGCAGCAGTGGTGGATTTGCCCACACCGCCCTTGCCGGAGGCCACAGCAACAATATTCTTCACATTGGCCAGACCAGGGATCTGCCCCTGGGCCTTGTGCGCTTCAATCACAGAGCTGATATCCACGCGGGCGGATGCCACACCCTCCAGGCCTTCAATGGCGATTTGCAGCATCTGCGCCCAGCCACTCTTGAACAAACCGGCGGCATAACCCAGCTCAAGCTGGACACTGACGCGCTCGCCTTGAATCTCAATGGCGCGCACGCAACCGGCACTGACAGGGTCCTGATTCAAATAGGGATCGGTATATTGGCGAAGGACGGCTTCCACCGCTGCGCGGTTAACAGCGCTCATGGGCTACTCCCGAATAAAGACAAACTAAAACAGGCGGCTATCCTAACGCTTCTGCGTGCCACCGGCATGGTTTCGCTGGAATCATCATTCCCGTAGGAGCGCGCTTGCCCGCGATAGCCTCAAACCGGGCGATAATTTTTCGACTGAACTACCGTGATCGCGGGCAAGCGCGCTCCTACAGGCAATGCTCAACGGTTAACCAGGCACATTCCTACAATCAGCACGGGGTGAAAAAAATCGCTCAGACCTTTATAGTGGCCGACCTCCGTTTCACTTCAAGTAGCCGAGCCCCATGTCCGAGCCACGCAAGATCCTCGTTACCAGCGCCCTGCCCTATGCCAATGGTTCGATCCATCTTGGCCATATGCTTGAGTACATCCAGACCGATATGTGGGTGCGCTTCCAGAAGCACCGCGGCAATCAATGCATCTATGTCTGCGCGGACGACGCTCATGGCTCGGCAATCATGCTGCGCGCCGAAAAGGAAGGCATCACCCCGGAACAACTGATCGACAACGTCAAGGCTGAACACAGCGCCGACTTCAACGACTTCCTGGTGGACTTCGACAATTTCCACTCGACGCACTCGGATGAAAACCGTGAGCTGTCGAGCATGATCTACACCCGTCTGCGTGATGCCGGACACATTGCCACCCGCTCGATCACCCAGTATTTCGACCCGGAAAAGAAAATGTTCCTGGCCGACCGCTTCATCAAGGGCACCTGCCCGAAATGCGGCACTGAGGATCAGTACGGCGATAACTGCGAGAAGTGCGGCGCAACCTATGCACCGACCGATCTGAAGGACCCGAAATCGGCGATTTCCGGCGCAACACCTGTCCTGAAAGACTCGAAGCATTTCTTCTTCGATCTGCCCGCCTTTGACGCCATGCTCAAAAGCTGGACACGCAGCGGCACCCTGCAGGACGCCGTGGCAAACAAGATTGCCGAATGGCTGGATGCCGGGCTGCAGCAGTGGGATATCTCACGTGACGCACCGTACTTCGGCTTCGAGATCCCGGATGAGCCTGGCAAGTATTTCTACGTGTGGCTGGATGCACCCGTCGGCTACATGGCCAGCTTCAAGAACCTGTGCGCACGCCGCCCGGATCTGGATTTCGACGCGTTCTGGGCCAAGGACTCGACCACAGAGCTGTACCACTTCATTGGCAAGGACATCGTCAACTTCCACGCCCTGTTCTGGCCAGCAATGCTCGACGGCGCAGGCCTGCGCAAGCCTACCGGTATCAATGTGCATGGCTACCTGACCGTCAACGGCCAGAAAATGTCCAAGTCACGCGGTACGTTCATCAAGGCCCGCACCTATCTGGAACACCTGTCGCCGGAATACCTGCGCTACTACTACGCGGCGAAGCTGGGCAAAGGTGTCGATGACCTCGACCTGAACCTCGACGACTTCGTCCAGAAGGTCAATTCGGACCTGATCGGCAAAGTCGTCAACATCGCCAGCCGCTGCGCCGGCTTTATCCACAAAGGCAATGCCGGTGTACTCGTGGCTGAAAATGCCGCGCCGGAACTGACCGATGCATTCCTGGCCGCAGCCCCCGGCATCGCAGAAGCTTATGAAGCCCGTGACTTTGCCCGGGCGATGCGTGAAATCATGGGGCTGGCCGACCGCGCCAACGCCTATATCGCTGACAAGGCCCCGTGGTCGCTGGCCAAGCAGGAAGGCAAGCAGGATGAAGTCCAGGCGGTCTGTGCATTGGGCGTGAACCTGTTCCGGCAACTGGTGATTTTCCTCAAGCCAGTGCTGCCGCTGCTGGCTGCCGACGCAGAGAAATTCCTCAATGTCGCGCCGCTGACCTGGGATGACCACAAGACATTGCTGAGCAATCATCAACTCAACCCGTTCCAGGCCCTGATGAGCCGTATAGATCCGGTCAAGGTTGAAGCGATGACCGCTGCCTCGAAAGAAGACCTGACTGCCAGCGCAACCGATACTGGTGCTGCTCCCGAGGGCAATGGCGAACTCACCAAAGACCCGCTCTCTCCGGAAATCGACTTTGATGCGTTTGCAGCGGTGGATCTGCGAGTAGCGTTGATCCTCAAAGCCGAGCACGTCGAAGGAGCAGACAAACTGCTGCGTCTGACACTGGACATTGGTGATGAACAGCGCAACGTGTTCTCGGGCATCAAAAGTGCCTACCCGAACCCGTCAGAGCTGGAAGGCCGACTGACCATGATGATTGCCAACCTCAAGCCACGGAAGATGCGCTTCGGCATATCAGAAGGCATGGTGATGGCCGCAGGTCCTGGCGGCGAAGAAATCTACTTGCTCAGTCCTGATAGCGGTGCCAAACCAGGCCAGCGCATCAAGTAAGATCCGAGACAAACCCGATAACAGCCTTAACCGCTGTTATCGGGTTTGTGCTGTTCGCCGAACCCGAATGCTCGCCAGACAGTGTCCCTGCTCACTTACCGTTTACTGCACGTTCGCCTATTCGGCAAGATCATGAACCTCATTCAAAGTGTCGACGCCCTGCTCCCCCAGACCCAATGCGGCAAATGCGGCCATCCAGGCTGCAAGCCTTATGCAGAAGGTATCGCTCAAGGCGAGGCAATCAACAAATGCCCCCCGGGTGGCGACGAGACCATTGCGGCATTGGCGCAATTACTCAACGTTCCGGCACTGCGCGTGGACCCTGCGCGTGGCTCGGCCCCCGCACAAGTCGCATTTATTCGCGAGGCTGAATGCATAGGCTGCACAAAATGTATTCAGGCATGCCCGGTCGATGCGATCGTCGGCGCGGCGAAATTCATGCATACCGTCATCGTTGATGAATGCACCGGCTGCGACCTGTGCGTAGCGCCCTGCCCGGTTGACTGCATCGATTTACTGCCTCTGTCGCCGACGGTCATCCCGATTGTCGGTGGATATGCTGTCACCGTGCAGGAGCAACAGGCCCGGAGCCGCAAGCGCAACCACGCCCGGCGTCGCTTCGAGTCCCGCAACGCACGATTGCGCCACGAAGAGGACCGGCGGCATGCAGAACGCGCGGCGCGCATGCAAAAGCCCTCAGCGGCACCTGAAGCCTCACGATTGCCACCCCGAGCAGCAATGGGGCAGGCTCGCGTGCAAGACACCGCCACAAATGACGAGGCATTGAAAAAAGCCAGAATCAATGTGGCAATGAGCAGAGCGCAACTCAATAAGTCGCTCAAGGCATTTGGTCATCCACCGATCGCCGAGCAAGCCGCACGCCTGGTTCAATTGCAGCAGGAATATGAGGTTGCGGAGAAAGCCCTGGCCAACCTGCAAGCCGCACAGGAAACAACGACAACGACGCCGTTGCCCAAAGTGGATAACAGCGGCGTTAAACGTGCAAAAATCCAGTTGGCCGTGGCCCGCGCTGCATTCAGCAAGGCCCAGACAACTGAAGTCTCGCCCGAGCAGATGGCAAGTCTTAAAGTCGCGCTCCAGCAAGCAGAGCAAACTCTTCAAGCCGCCGAGCAGGCACTGTTGTCACCCGCTAATTCGCAAGCCATCGCCCCCAAGGAAAGCCTCGGTCCATGAACGCCGCAAAACGCCTGGAAATTTTTCGCCGCCTTCACGAGGACAACCCTGATCCAAAGACCGAGCTGGCGTACACAACGCCTTTTGAGTTGTTGATCGCGGTGATCCTTTCTGCACAGGCGACCGATGTCAGCGTCAACAAGGCCACCGCGCGACTGTATCCCGTCGCCAATACCCCCCAGGCTATTTACGAGCTTGGCGTTGAAGGCCTTTCCGAATACATAAAAACCATCGGTCTCTACAACAGCAAAGCGAAAAACGTCATCGAGACATGCCGGATGCTGGTGCAACTGCATGATGGAGAAGTGCCGCAGACACGCGAAGCGCTTGAAGCCTTACCCGGTGTCGGGCGTAAAACCGCCAATGTGGTGCTCAATACCGCATTCCGCCAGGTGGCAATGGCGGTAGACACTCATATTTTCCGGGTCAGTAATCGCACAGGCCTTGCACCTGGCAAAAATGTGGTTGAGGTGGAGAAACAGCTCATGAAGTTTGTGCCCAAAGATTACTTACTGGACGCTCACCACTGGCTGATCCTCCACGGCCGCTATGTATGCCAGGCCCGCAAGCCACGCTGCGGTAGCTGCCGGATCGAAGATTTGTGTGATTACAAGTCCAAGACATCCGACGATTGAGTAATAGAGAATAAAGCGCTCAATCGATTGAAAAAATCTTTTTTACCCGCCTGCAGATACTCGCTATAAGGTGCGCCAACGACAGCTTAAGTCTGGAGTCACCTTTATGAGCACTGACAAAGAGCAATTGGACGTAGACGACGATTTCACTGCGGTTGAATCAGATGACACCGAGCCCGCCCCGGTGGAGCCCGCCAAGACCAATCTCAGCAAACGGCGCACGATCGATAACCTCCTGGAAGAAAGACGCCTGCAGCGGCAACTGGCTGATTACGACTACGATCTCTGAACCGCCCCAACGCGTCCATGCATTGCCCTTTCATACAAAGCCTCTCATGTACGAGAGGCTTTCAGTGATCAGTGACAACTGTGACCCGACACACCGGAAAAATATCGGCGCGCCCCTTCAGACCAGACCATTGCGCTGAGCAAGCTCTATCAGGTCCACCAATGAATGAGCATTGAGCTTCAGCAAAAGACGAGTCTTGTAGGTGCTAACTGTTTTGTTACTCAAAAACATTCCATCTGCAATTTCCTTATTGGTTTTACCCCGAGCCAACTGTTGCAACACCATCATTTCACGTCCGGAAAGACGATCAACCATGTCAGCTTCGCTCGCATTACCCATGCTCGACCGCACGGTATGCAACGCCTGATTGGGAAAAT
The DNA here is from genome assembly GCF_900602065.1 of Pseudomonas viridiflava. Taxonomy (GTDB): domain Bacteria; phylum Pseudomonadota; class Gammaproteobacteria; order Pseudomonadales; family Pseudomonadaceae; genus Aquipseudomonas. The sequence goes on from NZ_UWFN01000285.1 coordinate 587,371, forward strand.
AGCTGTAGCCGGACAAAACGGCCTTTATTGCACTCAACAGTTCAGTGAGGTCCTGCTGCTTGCACACATAACCAGCGGCACCGGCTTGCATACAACGCATGGAGAAATGCCCGGGGGCCTGAGACGTAAGGATCAATACCTTGAACGGCAACGTCATAGCGGATAGCCGGGCAATGACCTCAAGACCGTCCAGTTTTGGAATGCCTATGTCGAGAATTACGATATCAGGCAAATGCTCACGAGCCAGTTGCAAGGCATCCACGCCATTATCCGTCTCCGCGATGACCTCGTAGCCATGGCGCTCCATCAGCATGCGTACGGCAAGGCGAATGACGGGATGATCGTCCACGATCAGCACTTTATTCATGGGCAGTCCAATTTTCGCTATTCGAAGTTTCAGAGTAAGCACAATAGCTTAGTCGTTTAGTGCTTTGCATGGCGCCACCCCCTGGGGACTGACAGCCAAAGACCGTTCTTACACCCACAACAGAATATTCCTACAAAAAACAGTCTTAATGGCGGTACGTAACAAGCCACCACAAGACCACCAAGTGGGAGGTGACACATTAATTGACCTGTGCAGAGGTGACCCAGAACAGCGCGATTTAACTAATAGAATTATTATGATCGGGTCAAGCATTTTTCAAATACCCCTTTGGACTAATAAATAGATACCACAGCGTTTAAGTTAACCCTGAATCCCTGCCCACCCTGAACGACCCCAGATAGCTCGCCCAAATGAGCCAGCATATAGCTATCACCAAGCCCGAAATCGCCGACATTGTTTTTATGCGATCAGCGAGTCACGCCAAAAACACAACCTGTTACATTTACGTTACACCGCCACCTGAAAACAGGGCATGGCCACCCCCAACATGTCAGCCCGCCTTTCATTAAGCATCAAGGTTGTGCCAACAGGATATTTCGGGCCACATCCGACGACGTTTAAAAACTACACACTTTTAAGCAGCCAATTTGTAAATATATATATTTTGCGAAAATTCCTACATACTTTTCGGAATCTAGTGTACATGCGCAATATCGCAGTACGATGGCGCGATAGTTTGGCGGTATGTATGCACCGCACTTTTGTAAATTAATAAGCCACAAAAGACTGCTGAATGATCTGCGCACAGCGAAAGAAATTTCCGACGCGCCACGACATAAAACGGCTAACCCCGCCGAAAGCAAATACCATATCCCCCTACAAATCCACCCTCCCATTATCGAACAGGAAATGTACTACAACACTAACGGACGATAAAAATCCCAATGTAAGAAAAACCGATCACTGAAAAATCAATCCATGTAACAACTATCTTTTTACTTGCAAATTTTATTACCAGTCGTTACTTTTTCAAGAAGCACCCACTCTCCACCCCTACATGAGGTCACCTATGAAGACTACTTGACAGTGATGCCACTTTGACTGACTAAGCAGTGTTGCTTTATATGGACGCCCCTCCAATAGAGAGCCGAAAGGATTCGGGCAATATGAACATGACCCGTCAGAACCAGCGTTTCGCTGAACGCGCCAGCCCCAGGCTCGACAATTCTTTTTGAATGGGTCATGTGAACAACCATGTTCAAAAAGGGATATATCATGAACACCAAAACCTCCAGCGCTTGTCTTAAAGACGCTGACTCCATGGACCTGGCGGCAGCGGTTGAACAATTCGTTGCATTGGGCGGCGTTATTGACATCGTTTCAGGAGATGAACAGCACGCCTTGACAGGGAGTAAAGAAAGCGCGGTGCCACCTGATGAGAGTACGCCTCCTGAGAAACTGACCAAGTTAGAACATCTCAAGATCCTGCTCGCCAAAGGCGCTGGTATTAGCGCGCTGCAATATTCATTACGCATGAATAAAAAGGATATCAAGCAGCTGGCCATCGAGAACGGACTGAAAATTACGTTCAGCCGACCTATTAGTGAAATCAGCAGGGCACACCGCGCTGAAACATCTGATATTGATGACACGGTGGCAGGACACGCCATGCATTATTCCAGCCTGGGATACACGGCCCCGGAGATCGCCAGAATTCTTGATCTAAGCGTACGTCAAGTATGGAATATAGGAAAAGCCTATCGATTTGAATTCAAAACAGATGAACACGACCCCATTCCGTGAGATCCACTGCGTAAACAAGTCAATGAGTTACCGTCGCCAGCGTCATGGCGTTAACCAGACTTCCAACTGTTTACAACCCTCCTACCACCAGGCCCCTATTGAAGAACGCCATGAAGCTAACAACTCGACTTATCAACCCGATCAGCATCATCGCCATATTTGCGGCGCTTTGTGAAGCGTCAGCAACCACGGTACTCCCTCACCTCAATGAGGAGAACCGTCAAATCTATATATGGTTTCTGATTGCATTCCCCTCTACTCTGGTCATCTTGTTTTTCTTGACCCTTAACTTCAACAGCAAGGTGCTTTATCCGCCGGCGGACCGTAGCGGAGAGCGACCGGATATCCTTGGTAAACAGCAGGATACACACGAATTATAAGCACCCCGTCTACACAAGCTGTATAGATTCCAAGGAATGACCCGGGAGCAAAGACAGGCCGGACGCCTTTATACAAATAAAGCAACCCCAACCCCAGTAAAAAATGCACGGCAAGCTTAACGATATTTACGGGCATCAACTAACGAACTGCCCTTGATATCAAACCGAAAGCGCACTGCGATGCGCCCAGCGCTTAACGCTCAGCGTGAGAGAAGCAAAAAGATTGGATTCGAACTTATCTCATTGTTTAAACATCACAACAAGACACAGGAGGACTGTCGTTTTTTTACCGCACTACAGACCCTGCCTATAAGCAGGAGGCATAACCGGCGTAGACCAATAAGCCATCATCTGACTGTGAACAGGCGCTACTGCGGTGTCGCTGCACAAATCAGACACACGCTTACCCCTATTTCAGATGCAGCACCGTGAGGTGCTGCATCTTCATTTCAGGGCCAGACGTTAAAACAGCTTCCGGCCTTTGTTTGCAGCGATACGCATACGCAACGCATTGAGCTTGATGAAGCCCGCTGCGTCAGCCTGATTGTAGGCGCCGCCATCTTCTTCGAAGGTTGCGATATTGGCATCGAACAACGACTCATCGGACTTGCGACCGGTGACAATCACGTTGCCCTTGTACAGCTTGAGGCGCACCACACCGTTCACGTGAGCCTGAGATGCGTCGATCATCTGTTGCAGCATCTGACGCTCAGGGCTCCACCAGTAACCGGTGTAGATCAGGCTGGCGTACTTGGGCATCAGCTCATCCTTGAGGTGAGCGACTTCGCGGTCCAGTGTGATCGACTCAATGGCGCGGTGAGCACGCAGCATGATGGTGCCACCCGGTGTCTCGTAGCAGCCGCGGGACTTCATGCCCACGTAGCGGTTTTCAACGATGTCCAGACGACCAATACCGTGCTCGCCACCAATGCGGTTCAGCGTCGCCAGTACGGTAGCCGGGGTCATCTCAACGCCATCAAGCGCGACGATATCGCCATTGCGATAGGTCAGCTCCAGGTACTGAGGGGTATCCGGAGCCTTCTCCGGAGAGACGGTCCAACGCCACATGTCTTCTTCGTGCTCGGTCCAGGTGTCTTCCAGCACGCCGCCTTCATAGGAGATGTGCAGCAGGTTGGCATCCATGGAGTACGGCGATTTCTTCTTGCCGTGACGCTCGATCGGGATCGCGTGCTTCTCGGCGTAGTCCATCAGCTTCTCGCGGGACAACAGGTCCCACTCACGCCAAGGGGCGATTACTTTCACGCCAGGCTTGAGTGCATAGGCGCCCAGCTCGAAACGAACCTGATCGTTACCTTTACCGGTAGCACCGTGGGAAATGGCATCGGCGCCGGTTTCGTTGGCGATTTCGATCAGCCGCTTGGCAATCAGCGGACGAGCGATGGAAGTACCCAGCAGGTACTCGCCTTCGTAGACAGTGTTGGCGCGGAACATCGGGAATACGAAATCACGCACGAACTCTTCGCGCAGGTCGTCGATGTAGATCTCTTTGACGCCCATGGCTTTTGCCTTGGCGCGTGCTGGTTCGACTTCTTCGCCCTGACCCAGGTCAGCCGTAAAAGTTACCACTTCGCAGTTATACGTATCCTGCAGCCACTTGAGGATTACCGAAGTATCCAGGCCACCGGAATACGCGAGAACTACCTTGTTTACGTCCGCCATGCCATCACTCCACCGGGTTGTACGGAAAACCGGTGATTCTACCGCTCAAATGACGTGATTTACAGTAGCGCGACAGCTTCTGACGATGAAGCGACAGATTATGTCGACCTGGCGACGAGTGGCGCCCGTCGTCAGATCCTGGCTGGGGCGGAGTTTACGGCTACCGGAGCAGGTCTTTCATCGGGTGCGATACGCTCCAGATGTACATTTACCCGACGGTTGCGCGCACGATTGGCGTTATTGGTGTTAGGCACCAATGGGTAACGCTCGCCATGGAAGCGCAAGGTGATCTGCTCTTCGGGAATACCTTGAGCCTTCAGGAAATCCATGACGGCCAGGGCGCGACGTCGGGACAAGTCACGATTGGTCAGGCGATTGCCACTGTTATCAGAGTGCCCGTCCAGTTCGATGTGATTGACCGTCGGATCGGCCTTGAGATACGCCACGATCGTCTGCAGGCGAGCCTTGGCCTGCGCATCCAGATCGATGCCGCCGCCCGGGAACCCTACTTCGCCTTGCTTGACCTGATCGTAATTCATTGGCAACAGTTTGGTGACGCACAACTGATAGTCGCTGAAGGCTTTGTTGAACTTGACCGGCAACAGGCGCACTTCTGTAGTACCGGACGCATCACGGGAATAATGACGGATCACCGGGCTGCGGCCTTCCATCAGGCCACTGATTAGCCGACCGGCCTGTACCTGCGAACTGCTGAACGGAAACTCACCGTTATTGACCTTGACCGATCCCAGGTTGATATCGCCGCGCCCAGGCTGCCATGGCGCAGCAGCAGCCAGCAAAGTCGCCGAACCACCGCCCAACATACCGCCGGCCGACTTGATCCTGAACGTCGCCTGCTCACCCGCACGGCGCACGAACTCACCCGCACCGAAATCGGTGATGGGCTGGCTGAGGCGACACTCGAACTGATCGCCTTCCACTTTCCATTCGATGCTTTCCAGACGTGTCTGGAAAGTCATGGCCATGGCGGGGAAGCTGGCGAACACGCTGAGCAGGGCTAGATATCGCTGGCGCACGGGAGGCTCCACTAAAAAATGACCGCATTACAAAAAAGACTTCCTACAACGGGCTATCGGTAACTTCCTACAAAACTTGATAGCGAGTGCCTGAGAGAGTCTTTTCCGGTAGCATTCCCAGCGAGTTTGACCCGCCTGGAATCCCCAATGTCCGACCTCCTGACCCTTTTGCGTCCCGACGACTGGCACATTCACCTCCGCGATGGAGCTGTTTTGCCCCACACCGTTGCTGACGTTGCGCGCACTTTTGGCCGCGCAATCATCATGCCTAACCTGGTACCGCCCGTTCGCAACGCTCAGGAAGCCGACGCTTATCGTCAGCGCATCCTGGCTGCACGTCCGGCAGGGAGCCACTTTGAGCCGCTGATGGTGCTCTACCTGACCGACCTGACACAGCCTGAGGATATCCGCACGGCAAAAGCCAGCGGTTTTGTCCACGCCGCTAAGTTGTACCCGGCCGGAGCGACCACCAACTCCGATTCAGGCGTAACCAGCATCGACAAGATCTTCCCGGTCCTGGAAGCCATGGCCGACGTTGGCATGCCGCTTCTGGTTCACGGCGAAGTGACCCGCAGTGAAATCGACGTGTTTGATCGCGAGAAGATGTTCATTGACGAGCACCTGACACGTGTAGTGGAGCGTTTCCCGACGCTCAAAGTGGTGTTTGAACACATCACCACCGGCGAGGCCGTGCAGTTCGTCAATCAGGCATCGAGCAATGTCGGCGCGACGATCACTGCGCACCACTTGCTCTACAACCGCAACCACATGCTGGTGGGCGGGATTCGTCCGCATTTCTATTGCTTGCCGATCCTCAAGCGCAATACCCATCAGACAGCATTGCTTGATGCAGCCACCAGCGGCAGCACCAAGTTCTTCCTGGGTACCGACTCGGCGCCGCATGCCCAGCACGCCAAGGAAAACGCCTGCGGATGTGCCGGCTGCTACACCGCCTACGCCGCCATCGAGTTGTACGCCGAAGCTTTCGAGCAACGTAATGCACTGGATAAACTGGAAGGCTTTGCAAGCCTCCACGGTCCGGCGTTCTACGGCCTGCCTGCGCCTCAAGACACCATTACGCTGGTCCGTGAAGAATGGACCGCGCCCACCAGTCTGCCGTTTGGCGAGCTGTCCGTAATACCGCTGCGCGCCGGTGAAAAACTGCGCTGGCGTCTGTTGGAGAAACACGCGTGAGTGAAGATCATTTCGACGACGAACAGGAAGGTCAAGGCGGCGGTTCACGCCACCCGATGGCAGCCCGTTTTCGCGGCTACCTGCCTGTCGTCATCGATGTAGAAACCGGTGGTTTCAATTGTGCAACCGATGCCCTGCTGGAAATCGCCGCAGTGACCATCGGCATGGACGAAGACGGTTTTGTGTTCCCGGAGCACACGCACTTCTTCCGCGTAGAACCGTTCGAGGGCGCCAACATTGAGGCGGCTGCCCTTGAGTTCACCGGTATCAAACTCGATCATCCATTGCGTATGGCAGTCAGTGAAGAAACCGCACTGAATGACATCTTCCGTGGTGTTCGCAAGGCGCTGAAGGCCAATGGCTGCAAACGTGCGGTGCTGGTCGGCCACAACGCCAGCTTCGACCTGGGGTTTCTCAACGCCGCAGTTGCGCGGCTCGACATGAAGCGCAACCCGTTCCACCCCTTCTCCAGCTTCGACACCGCGACGCTGGCCGGGCTTGCTTACGGCCAGACCGTACTTGCCAAAGCCTGTCAGGCAGCCGGTATCGATTTCGACGGCCGTGAAGCGCACTCAGCGCGTTACGACACCGAGAAAACCGCCGAGCTGTTCTGCGGCATCGTCAACCGCTGGAAACAGATGGGTGGCTGGGAAGATTTCGGCGATTGAATGGTATCCCCCCGCTGGTTTTGCGGTGACTGCATCGCGAGCAAGCTCGGCTCCTACAGGTAAGTGGTATCTGTAGGAGCCGAGCTTGCTCGCGATGAGGCCAGCACATTTCTGACGCCAGCCATCACATCGCCCCAACGTCACTTAATGTATTTTTTGCCACTCGTCGGTACTGAGAGAAACCTTCTCAATGAGTTTTGACAAGCATTCTCATTAACATTAGTATCCCCGGCAACGAGAAATTACAGCGACGGTTCTCATATATGTATGTCTGCCTCTGCCAAGGTGTTACCGACGGTCAAATCCGAGATGCAATCTTCGAAGGTTGCTGCAGCTACAAAGACGTCCGTGAAACGCTGGGTGTTGCTACAAAATGCGGAAAATGCGCATGCCTGGCTAAAGAAGTAGTCCGCGATACGCTCACCGAGCTGCAGAGCAGCCAGGCAGCATTAGCCTATCCGGCAGAATTTTCAGCCGCCTGATTTAACCGAATTCAAAGAACCGGACCCAGCGTCCGGTTTTTTTATGCCTGTAATTCAACCGCTTAGCACCAAGATGCGGAACACAAACATTCTTATTACTATTTAATTTCACTTATTATTCAATAACTTAGGTTTGACAGGCTAATAACCGGGGATCAAACTCGCCTTTTATATATACAAGCCATTGGCAGGACCTCAAAAATGAAAGGCGACATTACAGTCATCCAGCATCTCAACAGGATCCTCGGAAACGAGCTGGTCGCGATCAATCAATACTTCCTGCATGCCCGCATGTACGAGGATTGGGGCCTGAACAAACTGGGCAAGCATGAATATCGCGAATCCATTGATGAGATGAAGCACGCTGACAAGCTCATCAAACGCATCCTGTTCCTCGAGGGTCTGCCTAACCTGCAAGATTTGGGCAAGATTCTGATCGGTGAGCACACCAAGGAAATGCTTGAGTGCGATCTGAAGATCGAGCAAAAAGGCCTGGCCGACCTCAAGGCAGCCATCGCTCACTGCGAAGTCATCGGTGACTTCGGTAGCCGCGAAATGCTGGAAGACATCCTCGAGTCCGAGGAAGAACACATCGACTGGCTGGAAACCCAACTGGGCCTGATCGAGAAAATCGGTATCGAAAACTACCTGCAATCGCAGATGGGTGAAGACTGATTCATCTGATCTGCCGGTAACGAAAAAGCCCCGCTCTCGAGAGAAAGCGGGGCTTTTATTTGCACTGCTGGACGCATCTTTATGGCAATACACTGGACCGGTGGGACCGGATTTATCCGGGAAAAGGCCAGCACATTCAACGCATCTTCGTCGTCAGGAATAACGCTTTCGCGAATAAATTCGCTCCCACAGGTATCCGCTCAATAGACACCTGATAACAAAAAGCCCCGCTTTCGAGAGAAAGCGGGGCTTTTATTTGTCGCTAAGGCTCATGCTGGCTGCACATAAACCGCGACTCTTGTCAGGCTTCGGTATTACCCGCGGCAGCCTTGGCAGCTGCGCCTTTCACCAGCTCTTGCAGCGAACCGTCAGCCTGCATTTCGGTGATGATGTCGCTACCTCCGACCAGCTCACCGGCAACCCACAGTTGTGGGAAAGTCGGCCAGTTGGCGTACTTCGGCAAATTGGCACGAATTTCAGGGTTCTGCAGAATGTCGACGTAAGCGAATTTTTCGCCACATGCCATCAATGCCTGGGATGCTTTCGCCGAAAAGCCGCACTGCGGGGCATTCGGAGCACCTTTCATGTAGAGCAGAATGGTGTTGTTGGCAATCTGGTCTTTGATCGTTTCGATGATATCCATGGAGCACCTCGGCTTAACTTTTCCGACTCAGTTGTCGACACGGTGGCGCATTGTAACGGAAACCCGAGCATGACGCTCTGCCTTCCCCATACACCCCAATCATGCCGCCGCGACCTGAACGCTGACGCCATTGAGCACCGCATTACCGGAAAGGCTATCAAGTTCTCGCTCATCGGTCAGGTCATTGGCGCTCTCCCCCGGTTGATGAGCGGCAATGTCCATCTGCACGCCAGGTTTCGCATGCCCCCAACCATGAGGCAGGCTGACCACACCCGGCATCATGTCCAGACTCGACAGCACCTGCACTTCAATCACGCCAACCCTTGAGCTCACCCGCACTTGCTGGCCGTCATTCAAACCGCGACTGGCCAGATCATCCGGGTGCATCAACAGTTGGTGACGCGGCTTGCCCTTAACCAGCCGATGATAGTTGTGCATCCACGAATTATTACTGCGCACATGACGGCGCCCGATCAGCAACAACTCGCCGGACTCAGGTGCAGCGGCAATGGCGAAACGCTCAAGATCGGCCATGACCACCTCGGGCGCAGCCTGGATGCGGCCATTAGCTGTTTTAAGCCGCGAAGCAAGATTAGGCTTCAACGCTCCCAGGTCCAGTCCGTGAGGATGATCCAGCAAGGTTTCCAGCGAGAGGTTGTAGTCCGAGCCTTCGCCATAACGGCCGCTGCGTAGGCCACGATCAATCATCTGCGCCGGGGCCATGGTCGGTTTCAGCTCGCGCCCTGCTCTTGCGGCAAAAGCTTTCGCCAGGCCGACGAAGATCTCCCAGTCATGCAATGCCCCTTCGGGCTTTGCCAGAATAGCTCGATTGAAGCGCGTGACGTTGCGGACTGCAAAGGTGTTGAACGTGGTGTCGTAGTGATCATTTTCCAGCGCTGATGTAGAAGGCAGAATCAAGTCGGCATGGCGTGTGGTTTCGTTGATATAGAGGTCGATGCTGAGCATGAACTCCAGCCCATCCAGTGCCTGATCCAGCTGACGCCCGTTAGGAGTCGACGACACCGGATTACCTGCCACCGTCACCAACGCCTTGATCTGCCCTTCCCCTGCGCTGAGGATTTCTTCGGCTAACGCCGCGACCGGCAATTCGCCAGCGTATTCCGGCAAACCGGAGACCCGGCTTTGCCACTGGTTGAAATGGCCGCCGGACGTTGATCCCACCAGATCCACGGCAGGCTCGGTACACAGCACACCACCTACCCGGTCCAGATTACCGGTCACCAGATTGATCAATTGCACCAGCCAATGACACAGCGTGCCGAATACCTGGGTAGAAATCCCCATACGGCCGTAACACGCAGCCCTATCGGCGGCGGCGAAGTCTCGGGCCAATTGGCGAATCTGCTCGGCAGGCACCCCGCAACGCGGGCTCATGGCTTCAGCACTGAACGCCGCGATGGCTGAACGCACCTGATCGAGACCGTCTACCGGTAAATGGCTGTCCCGGGTCAGCCCCTCCTCAAAGAGCGTATTCAGAAGCCCGAACAGCAAGGCAGCGTCGCCTCCCGGGCGTATGAAGATGTGCTGATCGGCAATCGCTGCCGTTTCGGTGCGCCGTGGGTCGACCACCACCACTTTGCCGCCTCTGGCCTGGATAGCCTTGAGCCGTTTTTCAACATCAGGGACCGTCATGATGCTGCCATTGGAGGCTAGCGGGTTGCCGCCCAGGATCAGCATGAAATCGGTGTGATCGATATCGACGATAGGCAGCAGCAAACCGTGGCCGTACATCAGGAAACTCGTCAGATGATGTGGCAGTTGGTCCACTGAGGTCGCCGAGTAGCGATTACGGGTTTTCAGCAAACCAAGAAAGTAGTTGCTGTGGGTCATCAAGCCGTAATTGTGAACACTGGGGTTGCCCTGATACACCGCCACCGCGTTTTGGCCATGACGCTGCTGGATGTCCAGCAAACGCTCGGCGACCAGATCAAATGCGGCCTGCCATTCAATAGGCTGCCATTGGTTGCCCACGCGCTGCATGGGCTGACGCAAACGGTCGGGGTCATTCTGAATGTCCTGCAACGCCACAGCTTTGGGGCAAATGTGGCCGCGACTGAACGAATCCTGTGGGTCGCCCTTGATCGAGGTGATGGTCACCTGATTGTCGGAGCCGGCAGTGGTCTCGATGCTTAATCCGCAAATGGCTTCGCAAAGATGGCAGGCACGGTGGTGGAGGGTCTTGGTCATGGCCAGCCTCATATTTTTGTCAGGACGACCTGAAGCGATCGCTCAAACGAAACTATGGGGCGTGGCTGGCGACTGCGCCAGAGACGTTCGTCTCATGAATCGACAGGCATCAAGCGGGCCGATGGCGAACGGTATCAGCCGCCTATAGGGGTGATTTTGCGCTGAAGCTGGATTTCGTGGACTGTCTCGATCTGCTCTTGAGCCAGATGAACGCCAGTCAGTTCGCCAATCAGACGCCAGTGCTCATCCAGACCGGAACTGATGGTGGCCATACGATCAATCATGTGCCGCCCGGCGGCCCGAGTGACTTCGTCATTACTGCGCAAGAGCTCGAAGGACATGGACGTCATTGAAGCAGTGAGGTGCGTCAGGGTGCGAGCGGTAAGCCCGAGCAGTTCCGTCAGCTGTTTTTCTTTCGATTCCATTCCCCAGACCCCTTGATACACGATGAGCAGTTATAACCTGCGCCGATTATTTATGAAACGGGCCACTAGCGCGCCGCGTGAAGCAGATCGCATTAGGGCAACGTTATGACCACTCAATAGCGCAACTGTTGCAGGATCGGCAGTAATTGCAATCTCACACAAGGGCAGTGTACAAATACCCCCCTCGGAAAATCCTCGGATGGCCAGTTGCCGCCACCTAGAGCATTGCTCAGCTTGAGATGTCAGGCAAGCTCCGAATATAGAAAACAGCCCTGTTGCGAATAAAAAACGTTCGGACATGAGCATCCTATTGGTAAGAGGCGACATTTTTTTATACCATCGCGCCTTCCCTATTCGTCGCCCCCGTGCGGCTTCCGCCGCAGGTCTCGCCCGTTTTCCCGATAAAACCCGGCTTTGAGCATCTGCGGTCTGTTGCAAAAAAGGTAGTTAATAATGAACGCCAGGCACTTTCTCTCGATGATGGATTACAAGCCAGAAGAGCTCCTGCGCTTGATCCGTCGAGGCGTAGAGCTCAAAGACCTGCGAAACCGAAGTGTCCTGTTTGAGCCGTTGAAAAGCCGGGTTCTGGGCATGATCTTCGAGAAATCTTCGACACGTACCCGTGTTTCGTTCGAAGCGGGCATGATCCAGCTGGGCGGTCAGGCGATCTTTTTGTCGCCTCGTGACACCCAATTAGGTCGTGGCGAGCCCATTGCCGACTGCGCAAAAGTCCTGTCGAGCATGCTTGATGCCGTGATGATCCGTACTTTCGCTCACAGCAATCTGACCGAGTTCGCTGCCAACTCCCGAGTACCTGTGATCAATGGTCTGTCTGATGACTTGCACCCGTGCCAGTTGCTGGCCGACATGCAAACCTTCCTTGAGCACCGCGGCTCGATCAAAGGCAAGACCGTTGCCTGGATCGGCGATGGCAACAACATGTGCAACAGCTATATAGAAGCGGCGATCCAGTTCGACTTCAAATTGCGTGTGGCCTGCCCTGAAGGCTATGAGCCAAACCCTGAATTCCTGGCACTGGCCGGAGATCGGGTCACCGTGCTGCGCGATCCACGCGCAGCAGTGGCAGGTGCGCATCTGGTCAGTACCGACGTCTGGACCTCCATGGGTCAGGAAGAAGAAACCGCCAAGCGCATCGCCTTGTTCACGCCCTTCCAGGTGACCCGCGCATTGTTGGATCTGGCTGACAAAGACGTGCTGTTCATGCACTGCCTGCCAGCGCATCGCGGCGAAGAAATCAGCGTCGACCTGCTGGATGACCCGCGCTCGGTCGCGTGGGACCAGGCTGAAAACCGTCTGCATGCTCAAAAGGCGCTGCTGGAATTCCTCGTCGCGCCTTCCTGCCAACCGGCATGAGCTCGCCACTGCTGCTGAACCTGCGCAACCTGGCCTGCGGTTATCAGGATCAACGCGTGGTGCAGGATCTCAATCTGCACCTCAATGCGGGCGATATCGGTTGCTTGCTGGGTTCATCCGGCTGTGGCAAAACCACGACCTTGCGGGCCATTGCGGGATTCGAGCCGGTCCACGCCGGAGAAATCACCCTGACAGGCGAAGTCATCTCAAAGCCCGGCTTCACCCTGCCACCGGAAAAACGCCGGATCGGCATGGTGTTTCAGGACTACGCGCTTTTCCCGCACTTGAGCGTCGCTGAGAACATCGCCTTTGGTATCCGCAAGCATCCACGCCTCAAGCAGGTCACCGACGAGTTGTTGGAGCTGGTCAATCTGGGAGCCTTGGGCAAACGCCTGCCTCATGAGTTGTCCGGCGGTCAGCAACAACGCGTCGCGCTGGCACGAGCCCTTGCACCCGAACCGCAGCTGTTGCTGCTCGACGAACCGTTTTCAAACCTGGATGGCGAACTGCGTCGGCGCCTCAGCCATGAAGTGCGCGACATACTCAAGGCACGAGGCACGAGCGCAATCCTGGTCACTCACGATCAGGAGGAAGCCTTTGCGGTCAGTGACCATGTGGGCGTGTTCAAAGAAGGCCGCCTCGAACAGTGGGACACGCCCTACAACCTCTATCACGAACCGTTGACGCCCTACGTCGCCAGCTTTATCGGTCAGGGGTATTTCATTCGTGGTGTCATGATTGACCCACAATCAGTGCAGACTGAATTGGGTGTACTGTTGGGCAATCGTGCCTATCCCGGCATCAAAGGCAGCGCGGTGGACGTGTTGTTGCGCCCGGATGACATCGTCTTTGACCCGAACAGCGAACTCAAAGCCCGCGTCACCAGCAAAACCTTCCAGGGCGCAGCAACGCTGTATCGCCTGCAATTGCCTACTGGCAGCCAGTTGGAAGCAATCTTCCCCAGCCATGCGGATTATCAGCCAGGCGAACAGGTGAGCATCCGTGTGGCCGCCGAGCATCTGGTACTTTTCCCGACCTCCGGCAGCGTTGCGGTGCAGCAGGCGATGTAGCTGGAAGAGAGAGACGACGTGGGACCGGCTTCAGCCGGGAAGGCGGTATTTCTGGCGACCCATTGTTAGAGACTGTACTGACCTCTTCCCGGCTAGCCGGTCCCACGTCGAAAGTTGGAGCCCAACCCACTCCAGCTATCGGCTGTGACTCAGCCCAATCCCACCATCAATTTCCCGTTCGCCACCAGTGTCGCATGGCCGCCGATTTTCACCCGGTCCCCTTCCAGACGACAGAACAACGCCCCACCGCGCTCCGAACATTGGTAGGCATCAAGTACGTCCTTGCCCAGTCGCCCGGCCCAGTACGGAATCAATACACAGTGGGTCGAGCCGGTGACCGGATCTTCAGGAATGCCAATTGCCGGAGCGAAATAGCGCGAGACGAAGTCAGCATGTTCGCCCTTGGCGGTCACGATGACACCAGGCCAGGGCAACCGTGCCAGCGCCGCCATGTCTGGCGTGCATTCACGCACCGCCTGTTCGGACTCAAGCACCACCATCAACTCCGCCGAGCCCAGCGCATCAACAATACTGGTGCCCAAGGCACGCTCAAGCTCAACGGTCACGCCGACCTCGTGAGGGATCATCGCAGGGAAATCCAGCAGCAATAGCCGCTCCTCACGCGTGACGCTCAGAGCACCCGACTTGCTGAAAAAGTCGAGCTGCTCCGAAGGCTCATTGAAAACAGTAAACAGCACATGGGCGGCGGCCAGCGTTGCATGCCCGCACAACGGGACCTCAGTCTTGGGCGTAAACCAGCGAATGTGCCAACCGTGCGCTTCCCGTACCACGAAGGCCGTTTCCGCCAGATTGTGCTCAGCCGCTATACGTTGCATAAGCTCGTCGGCCAGCCACGTATCAAGGCGATAAACCATCGCCGGATTACCGCTGAACGGACGATCACTGAAAGCGTCGACCTGATGGAATTCGAGATACATAAGTGATGCTCCAGTGCGATGGAAAAGCTCTGTCACTCCGATCAAACAAATGCAAACCGATAAATTGAAATGCATTCCTGTAGGAGCTGCCGCAGGCTGCGAAGCATTCATCCTGTCATACCGCTATCGCAGCCTTCGGCAGCTCCTACAGATCCTGTGCAGCTACAAACCTTCAGCCTCGCCCCACCGGCGCAAACATCGCCCCGGTATGTTCTGCAAGTACCGCAGGTGCCAACTCCACCTCAAGCCCGCGACGCCCGGCGCTGACGTAAATCGTCGCGAACTGCTCGGCGCTTTGATCAATGAACGTACGCAAACGCTTCTTCTGCCCTAGCGGACTGATACCGCCCAACAGATAACCCGTCGACCGCTGAGCCGCAGCCGGGTCAGCCATTTCGGCTTTCTTCGCCTTTGCAGCCGTTGCCAGAGCCTTGAGGTCCAGCGTGCCAACGACCGGTACCACTGCAACCAGCAGTTCGCCCTTTTCGGTACTTGCCAGCAACGTCTTGAACACTTGAGCGGGTTCCAGCCCCAGCTTTTCCGCAGCCTCCAGCCCATAGGAAGCGGCTTTGGGGTCATGTTCGTAACTGTGTACTCGATGTTCAGCGCGATGTTTTTTCAACAGATCCAATGCAGGTGTCATGCAGCGCTCCAAAAGGCCATGGCGACCGGTTCAAGCGAATTATTCTAGGCCATTAACCGGCTACATACCCCCGGAAATAAAGGGCAGAGGAAGAAATTTCCAGCCAGCACCAAACGCCTTTCCCTAACTCCGATCAATGCGGCCACCGCCCCTCACCCGCAAAATCCCTTCGGGTTCGGTTAGACCCACCAGAACATTCGTTCCTGTCTATTTTTTTTCGTTTGCGAAGATTCACTGGAACTTTAGTTCCATTTAGGGTCGAATTCAGAGGTCGAGGATGGGGTTTCCTCGAGCTCTTAAAAAGCCGCGCACTGGTGAATTTCACACAGGGCCGCACAAGAACAAAAAATGAGGTTTTCATGACTAACGCACTGCAAGAACCAACGCTGAAAGGTCAATGTGTGGCCGAGTTCCTGGGCACTGCCTTGATGATTTTCTTCGGTACTGGGTGTGTCGCAGCGCTCAAGGTCGCGGGTGCCACATTCGGCTTATGGGAAATCAGCATCATTTGGGGCCTGGCAGTTGCCATGGCAATCTACTTGAGCGCAGGTGTATCAGGGGCCCATCTCAATCCGGCAGTCAGCATCGCGCTGAGTCTTTTCGCCGGTTTCGAAAAGCGCAAATTACCGTTCTACATCGCCGCGCAAATGGCTGGAGCTTTTTGCGGCGCCGGCCTTGTTTACTTGCTGTATATCAGCCTGTTCTTCGAATTCGAACAAACACACCAGATGATTCGCGGTTCGGCTGCCAGCCTTGAACTGGCGTCTGCGTTCTCCACGTATCCCAACCCTGCCATTTCGGTAGGTCAAGCGGCGCTCGTAGAGTGTGTGATCACTGCCATTCTGATGTGCGTCATCATGTCCCTGACGGATGACAACAATGGCCTGCCACGCGGCGCCCTCGCACCACTGCTGATCGGTTTGCTGGTGGCGCTGATCGGTGCATCGACTGCCCCGCTGACCGGCTTCGCAATGAATCCTGCACGTGATTTCGGACCTAAACTGATGACATTCCTGGCGGGCTGGGATGAGATCGCGTTTACCGGTGGACGTGACATACCGTACTTTCTGATTCCGATTTTCGCGCCGATCCTTGGTGCGTGCCTCGGCGCCGCTGGCTATCGTGCGCTCATTGCACGTCACCTGCCGCGCGCCGTTCCTGCTGTAGAGACTGCTGCTGTAAAAGACGCTGACGCTGTTCCAGGCAAAGCCCAGATTTCATCGTGAACCGCTCGCCTGTTTTTCACTTCACCCATTTAGCACAAGGCAATCGACATGACTGACTCCCAGAACAAGAACTACATCATTGCCCTCGATCAGGGCACGACCAGCTCTCGTGCAATCATCTTTGACCGCGACGCCAATGTGGTCAGCACAGCGCAAAGCGAATTCGTTCAGCACTACCCGCAAGCAGGCTGGGTTGAACACGATCCAATGGAGATCTTCGCCACTCAAACCGCGTGCATGACCAAAGCACTGGCTCAGGCTGATCTGCACCACAACCAGATTGCTGCCATCGGGATCACCAACCAGCGTGAAACCACGGTTATCTGGGAAAAGGAAACCGGCCGGCCTATCTACAACGCCATAGTCTGGCAGTGCCGCCGCAGTACCGAAATTTGCCAGCAACTCAAGCGCGACGGCATGGAAGAGTACATCAAGGACACTACCGGCCTGGTCATCGACCCGTACTTCTCGGGCACCAAGGTCAAGTGGATCCTCGACCACGTCGAAGGCAGCCGCGAACGTGCGCGCAAAGGCGAGCTTATGTTCGGCACCATCGATAGCTGGCTTATCTGGAAATTCACCGGCGGTAAGGTTCACGTCACCGACTACACCAACGCATCGCGCACCATGCTGTTCAACATCCACACCCTGGAATGGGACCAGCGCATGCTCGACGTGCTGGATATTCCACGCGAGATGCTGCCGGAAGTGAAAAGCTCGTCCGAGGTCTACGGTCAGAGCAAAAGCGGCATTCCGATTGCGGGTATCGCAGGCGACCAACAGGCCGCGCTGTTCGGCCAGATGTGCGTTGAACCAGGCCAGGCCAAGAACACCTACGGCACCGGTTGCTTCCTGCTGATGAACACCGGCAAGAAAGCCGTTAAATCCGCCCACGGCATGCTGACCACCATCGGTTGCGGTCCGCGTGGCGAAGTGGCCTACGCCCTGGAAGGCGCTGTTTTCAACGGCGGCTCGACAGTGCAATGGTTGCGCGACGAACTGAAAATCATCACCGATGCCGTCGATACCGAATACTTCGCAGGCAAGGTCAAGGACAGTAACGGCGTTTATCTGGTCCCGGCGTTTACCGGTCTGGGCGCTCCGTACTGGGACCCGTATGCCCGCGGCGCGCTGTTCGGCCTGACCCGCGGCGTGAAGGTCGATCACATCATTCGTGCGGCGCTGGAATCCATCGCCTATCAGACCCGCGACGTGCTCGACGCCATGCAGCAGGATTCCGGCGAACGCCTGAAGTCTCTGCGCGTTGACGGCGGCGCAGTCGCCAACAACTTCCTCATGCAGTTCCAGGCCGACATCCTTGGCACTACGGTTGAACGCCCGAAAATGCGCGAAACCACTGCACTGGGCGCCGCCTACCTGGCTGGCCTGGCCATTGGTTTCTGGAGCAGCCTGGACGAGCTGAAGAACAAGGCCGTTATCGAGCGCGAGTTCGAGCCGCAATGCGCCGAAGAAGAGAAGGAAAAGCTCTACGCCGGCTGGCAGAAGGCAGTTGCGCGCACCCGCGACTGGGAACCGCACGACAACAACGAGTAACCGTCACGCTTGCGACGGGGCGCAGGATCCTTGGGATTGAGTTTCCGGCTGACAGGCAGTACACGCCTGCGGCATCATGGACGCCATTTGGCAGCCTGAAGGACACTCAACAAAAATGAACCTGCCTCCCCGTCAACAGCAGATCCTCGAACTGGTCCGTGAACGCGGCTATGTCAGCATCGAGGAAATGGCCACGCTGTTCGTCGTAACCCCTCAGACTATCCGCCGCGACATCAATCAGCTTGCGGAATCGAACCTGTTGCGCCGCTACCACGGTGGCGCAGCATATGACTCAAGCATCGAAAACACCGCCTACGCCATGCGTGCGGATCAGATGCGCGATGAAAAACAGCGTATTGGCGAAGCCATTGCTGCACAAATCCCAGATCACGCCTCGATATTCATCAACATCGGTACAACCACCGAATCGATCGCGCGCGCCCTGCTCAACCACAATAACCTGAAGATCATCACCAACAACCTGCATGTCGCCTCGATGCTCAGCGCCAAAGAGGACTTCGACGTCCTGCTGGCGGGTGGCAACGTGCGTCGTGACGGCGGGGTGATGGGTCAGGCCAGCGTTGATTTCATCAACCAGTTCAAAGTCGACTTCGCGCTGGTGGGCATCAGCGGAATTGATGAGGACGGCAGCCTGCTGGATTTCGATTATCAGGAGGTGCGGGTCTCTCAGGCGATCATCGCCAACGCCCGCCAGGTCATTCTGGCCGCCGACTCCAGCAAGTTCGGCCGCAACGCCATGGTTCGCCTCGGCCCGATCACCCTGATCGACTGCCTGGTGACCGACCAGGCCCCGGCTCCAGCATTGGTGCAGTTGCTGGCGCAAAACAAGATTCGGCTGGAAGTGGTTTAGTTATCTAGCCGCTGGCGATCGAAACACAAATCCGTGGGAGCGAATTCATTCGCGAAGAGGCCCATCCATCCGATAGACATGTGTCGGCAGGAATGCAGCATTCGCGAATGAATTCGCTCCCACGGGACTTACGCCCATCTTCCATGTTCACTTTTGTTCCTTTCTCCCTTCCCGATCAGTATTTTCAATGACTATCGACTGGAAGCCCCTGCGTTATTGAGCTATGATTTTCGGAAATGAACATTAATGTTCGAATTCGTTATCCGAACAATAAACTCAGGAGGCCACCGATGCCCCATTCCAACCTGTCTACACCGCCACTTTCCGAGGTCTACGACATCGCCGTTATCGGTGGTGGGATCAATGGTGTCGGGATCGCAGCGGATGCCTCCGGTCGCGGCCTGTCGGTTTTCCTGTGTGAAAAAGACGACCTCGCCAGCCACACGTCTTCTGCCAGCAGCAAACTGATCCACGGTGGCCTGCGCTATCTGGAGCATTACGAATTCCGCCTGGTGCGTGAAGCGTTGGCCGAACGCGAAGTGTTGCTGGCCAAAGCGCCGCACATCGTCAAACCAATGCGCTTTGTGCTCCCACACCGTCCACACTTGCGCCCAGCGTGGATGATCCGCGCCGGTCTGTTTCTTTATGACCACCTGGGCAAGCGCGAGAAGCTGCCGGGTTCGCGCAATCTGCGTTTCGGTAGCGAAAGCCCGCTGAAATCGAACATCACCCGTGGGTTCGAATACTCAGATTGCTGGGTCGATGACGCCCGCCTCGTCGTGCTCAATGCCATGGCCGCCCGCGAACATGGCGCCCACATTCATACCCAGACGCGCTGCCTGAATGCTCGTCGCAGCAACGGTTTGTGGCACCTGCACATGGAGCGCGCCGACGGCACGCTGTTCTCGATCCGTGCCAAGGCACTGGTCAACGCTGCTGGCCCATGGGTTGCCAAGTTCATTCGTGACGACCTGAAGCTGGATTCGCCGTATGGCATCCGCCTGATTCAGGGCAGCCACTTGATCGTGCCGAAACTGTATGAGGGCGAAAACGCGTTCATCCTGCAAAACGAAGACCAGCGCATCGTGTTCGCGATTCCTTACCTGGAACGCTTCACCATCATCGGCACCACCGACCGTGAGTATCAAGGCGATCCGAACAAGGTCGAAATCACGGATGGCGAAATGGACTACATGCTCAAAGTGGCCAATGACCACTTCAAGAAGCAGTTGAGCCGTGACGATGTACTCAATACCTATTCCGGCGTACGCCCGTTGTGCAACGACGAATCGGATAACCCTTCAGCCATCACGCGCGACTACACGCTATCGCTGTCCGGTGGTGCTAATGAGGCGCCTATTCTGTCGGTATTCGGCGGCAAGCTGACCACCTATCGCAAGCTGGCAGAGTCAGCAATGGCGCAACTCGCGCCGTTCTTCAAACAGATGAAACCGAGCTGGACCGCCACCGCTACCCTGCCAGGCGGCGAAGACATGAACACCCCGGCCGAGTTGGCCAGTGCGTTGAGCAGCCGTTTTGTCTGGCTGCCAAGCGACATCGCACAACGCTGGGCACGCACGTACGGCAGCCGCAGCTGGCGCCTGCTGGAAGGCGTACAG
Organism: Pseudomonas viridiflava; assembly: GCF_900602065.1. GTDB lineage: Bacteria > Pseudomonadota > Gammaproteobacteria > Pseudomonadales > Pseudomonadaceae > Aquipseudomonas. The sequence continues at coordinate 608,189 of NZ_UWFN01000285.1, forward strand.
AGCGTCGCCGATCTGGGTGACCATTTGGGCGCTGGCCTGTACACCCGTGAAGTCGATTACCTGTGCAGCACTGAATGGGCGACCGCCGCCGATGACATTTTGTGGCGCCGCAGCAAACTCGGCCTGTTCATGACCGCAGAAGAACGCGAAGGCGTTCAGCAGTATCTGAACACCGTGGCACGCAATAAAGGTGCTTTCGCAGCGGCTTGATACATCCGATCCGTTCCAATGATCGGACAGCGCATTGGACCCGTGGGAGCGAATTCATTCGCAAAAAGGCCGGTACAGACGATAGATATTTATCGTCTTGCAAGGACCCTTCACGAGTGAATTCGCACCCACGGGTTTTGCATTTCTACCGTCAGTGCGCCATTCGGATTTCCGAACAACCCTCCTCGATTAGTTCGGCATCCCGGACGCCCCTCGTTCCGTCTTGATGCCTACCACCAGCTTATATCCATAAAAATCAGCAAGTTAGCCACTTGCCACCAGCTTGGCACGCCTCATGCTCTACACTTACCAGTCGATTGCTTCGACCGTAGCCCGTCTCTTGTCGGCTGCTGTTGAAGCATGGGCCGAAGAGCGGGCCGCCAGGTAGCAGGCCCCATAAAAAAAACAATCCGAGGTATACCCGATGCGCATCGTTCCCCATCTTCTGGGCGCAGCAATTGCTGCTGCTCTGATCAGCTCTCCAGTTTTCGCCGCCGAACTGACCGGCACACTGAAGAAAATCAAAGAGTCCGGCACTATCACCCTCGGTCACCGCGACGCTTCGATCCCGTTCTCCTACATCGCTGACGCTTCCGGCGTTCCGGTTGGCTACTCCCACGATATCCAGCTGAAAATCGTTGAAGCCATCAAGAAAGACCTCGACATGCCGGACCTGAAGGTCAAGTACAACCTGGTCACTTCGCAAACCCGTATCCCACTGGTGCAGAACGGCACCGTTGACGTTGAATGCGGCTCGACGACCAACAACGTAGAACGTCAGCAACAAGTTGACTTCTCGGTTGGCATCTTCGAAATCGGTACCCGCCTGCTGTCCAAAGCGAGCTCGGAATACAAAGATTTCGACAACCTGAAAGGCAAGAACGTGGTGACCACTGCGGGCACCACGTCCGAGCGCATCCTCAAGGCCATGAATGCCGACAAGCAAATGGGCATGAATGTGATCTCGGCCAAAGACCACGGTGAATCCTTCCAGATGCTGGAATCGGGTCGCGCAGTAGCTTTCATGATGGACGACGCACTGCTGGCCGGTGAAATGGCCAAAGCCAAGAAGCCAACTGACTGGGCCGTAACCGGCACACCACAGTCCTACGAAATCTATGGCTGCATGGTGCGTAAAGGCGACGAGCCGTTCAAGAAAGCCGTCGATGACGCCATCGTTGCGACCTACAAGTCGGGCGAGATCAACAAGATCTACGACAAGTGGTTCCAGGCTCCAATCCCGCCAAAAGGCCTGAACCTGAACTTCCCGATGAGCGACGAGCTGAAAAAACTGATCGCTGAACCGACTGACAAAGCGGCTGACGACAAAAAGGCTTGATAGCCAATAACTAGAACACCCTGAAACCGCGTCGAGCGGTTTCAGGATGTCGTGCCTGCATCTGGATCGATCAGAGGGGAGACCCTGATGAATTACAACTGGGACTGGAGCGTTTTCTTCAAGTCCACTGGCGTTGGCAGCGAAACCTATCTGGACTGGTATATCTCAGGTCTGGGCTGGACTATCGCTATCGCCGTCGTCGCCTGGATCATCGCCTTGCTGCTGGGCTCCGTGCTCGGCGTCATGCGCACCGTGCCGAACCGTCTGGTTGCTGGCATCGCCACGGTTTACGTGGAAATCTTCCGTAATGTGCCGCTGCTGGTGCAGCTGTTCATCTGGTACTTCCTGGTGCCCGACCTGCTGCCTGAAGGCTTGCAGGAGTGGTACAAGCAAGACCTGAACCCGACGACTTCCGCGTTCCTCAGCGTGATCGTCTGCCTCGGCCTGTTCACTGCAGCCCGGGTTTGCGAACAAGTCCGTACAGGCATTCAGGCATTGCCTCGTGGTCAGGAATCTGCGGCGCGTGCCATGGGTTTCCGTCTGCCGCAGATCTACTGGAACGTGCTGCTGCCACAGGCATATCGCATCATTATTCCGCCGCTCACCTCCGAATTCCTCAACGTGTTCAAGAACTCGTCAGTGGCGTCGTTGATCGGCCTGATGGAATTGCTCGCGCAGACCAAACAGACCGCCGAGTTTTCCGCCAACCTGTTTGAAGCCTTCACATTAGCGACGCTGATCTACTTCACCCTGAACATGAGCCTGATGCTGCTGATGCGCCTGGTCGAGAAGAAAGTCGCTGTGCCCGGACTGATCTCCTTGGGGGGCAAATAATGGACATGGATTTCTCTGGAGTCGTGCAAGCCATTCCCGGCATGTGGAACGGCATGGTCATGACCCTGCAACTGATGGTCATGGGCATTATCGGCGGTCTGGTGCTCGGCACCATTCTGGCCCTGATGCGCTTGTCGTCGAGCAAGCTGTTGGCCAACGTGGCCGGCGCTTACGTCAACTACTTCCGCTCCATTCCGCTGCTGCTGGTTATCACCTGGTTCTATCTGGCGGTGCCGTTCGTACTGCGCTGGATTACCGGGGAAGACACGCCGATTGGTGCATTCACCTCCTGCGTCGTGGCGTTCATGATGTTTGAGGCGGCCTACTTCTGCGAAATCGTCCGTGCCGGTGTGCAGTCGATTTCCAAGGGCCAGATGGGCGCAGCCCAAGCGCTGGGCATGACCTACGGACAGATGATGCGGTTGATCATCCTGCCTCAGGCCTTCCGCAAGATGACCCCTCTGCTGCTGCAGCAAAGCATCATTCTGTTTCAAGACACCTCGCTGGTTTACACCGTAGGCCTGGTGGACTTCCTCAACGCCTCGCGGGCCAGTGGCGACATCATTGGCCGCGCCAATGAGTTCCTGATCATCGCCGGTCTGGTGTACTTCACGATCAGCTTTGCCGCCTCGTTGCTGGTGAAGCGTCTGCAAAAAAGGTTCGCCGTATGATTTCCATAAAAAACGTTAACAAGTGGTATGGCGACTTCCAGGTGCTGACTGATTGCAGCACCGAGGTCAAAAAAGGCGAAGTGGTCGTGGTCTGCGGCCCGTCGGGCTCCGGTAAATCGACCCTGATCAAATGCGTGAACGCCCTGGAACCGTTCCAGAAAGGCGACATCACCGTTGATGGCACTTCGATCGCCGACCCGAAAACCAACCTGCCGCAATTGCGCTCCCGGGTTGGCATGGTGTTCCAGCATTTCGAACTGTTCCCGCACCTGAGCATCGTTGAAAACCTGACCATCGCGCAGATCAAAGTACTGGGCCGCAGCAAGGAAGAAGCCACCAAAAAAGGCTTGGCCTTGCTTGATCGCGTTGGCCTTTCCGCTCACGCCAACAAGCATCCGGGCCAATTGTCCGGTGGTCAGCAACAGCGTGTGGCGATTGCCCGCGCACTGGCCATGGACCCGATCGTCATGCTGTTCGACGAACCGACTTCGGCGCTTGACCCGGAGATGGTCAACGAAGTGCTCGACGTGATGGTGCAACTGGCTCACGAGGGCATGACCATGATGTGCGTGACCCACGAAATGGGCTTCGCCCGCAAAGTGGCCAATCGCGTGATCTTCATGGATCAGGGTCAGATCGTTGAAGATTGTGAAAAAGAAGAGTTCTTCGGTGACGTCAGTGCGCGTTCAGAACGTGCGCAGCAGTTCCTCGCCAAAATTCTTCAGCATTAAGTGAGACTCGACAGCGGCCCGGCTCTTTGAAGAGTCGGGCCGCTGTTCGGCTCAGGACGACTGTGATGAAATGCGACCCCAACCTTTATCGCGCCGCGCCGCCATCACTTGCCGTGAAACCCCGTCTGATCCGCCACCTGTTTCTGCCGCCACTGATTATCGTGCTGATGTTCGGCCTGGGTTACGTCGCCTACCTGATCAGTGAGCATTACGGCATCCGCACCCTGAGCGAGAGCGGCGAACGCCAGCTTGAGCTACACGCCCGAACCCTCGAAAGTGAAATCAACAAGTACACCTATTTACCCAGCGTGCTGGAGCTGGAGTCCAGCGTCTCAGCCCTGCTCAACGACCCGACGCCCGAGCTGCGCAGCGAGGTCAACGACTACCTTGAAGGCCTGAATCGCCGCAGCCGTAGCCGCGCAATCTATGTGCTCGATACGACTGGCCGCGTGTTGGCGACCAGCAACTGGCGCGATGCCGACAGTTATCTGGGCGAAGACTTGTCGTTCCGGGCTTATTTTCAGGACGCGGTACGCGGTCTGCCGGGACGCTTCTATGGCATCGGCAGCACCACCGGTGAACCCGGTTATTACCTGGCGCACGGCCTGGAAGAGAAAGGCAAGATCGTCGGCGTCGCGGTGATCAAAGTCCAGCTGGAAGCGCTGGAGCAACGTTGGCAACGTGCTCGACTGGAAGCCTTCGTCAGCGACGAGAACGGCATCATCATTCTCTCCAGCGACCCGGCCCGCCGCCTGAAATCAGTCCGGCCGCTCACCCCTGAAATCAAAGAGCGCCTGGCTCGCAGCCTGCAGTATTACTGGTGGCCGCTCAACGAGCTGGTGCCGCTGGAACGCGAGCTACTGTCAGAAGGCGTGGAGAAGCTGACCTTCCCGGCCAACGTCAGCGTCGACCTTGAACACAAACAGGTCAGCTATCTGGCCCAGACCCGCCAGCTCAGCGATACCCCCTGGCACCTGACGCTGCTGACGCCACTCGAAGACCTGCGCCGTGAGGCAGGCAGCCAGGGCATGCTGGTCGCTGTAGCTTGTGCACTGGTCGCGTTTCTGCTGATCGCCTGGAATGAACGGCGCAAAGTACTTTCAACCCGCCTTGCAGCGCGGGAAGCCCTGCAAGCGGCGAATGACGAACTGGAGCGCAAGATCGCCGAGCGCACCGAACACTTGCGCGCCAGTAACGAACGCCTCAAGGGTCAGATTCGCGAGCGCAGGCAAGCGGAAGACACGTTGCGCAAGGCCCAGGACGAACTGATTCAGGCGGGCAAACTGGCGGCTATCGGGCAGATGTCCACCAGCATTGCCCACGAGTTGAACCAGCCGCTGGCCGCGCTGCGAACCTTGTCCGGCAACACCGTGCGCTTCCTGGAACGAGGCGCTCTGGATACCGCCAGCACCAACTTGCGTACCATCAACGACCTGGTCGACCGCATGGGCCGCATCACCGCCAGCCTGCGCGCTTTCGCCCGTCGTGGCGATGACAAGGGCCAGGCCAGACTCAGCAAAGCCGTCGATGCTGCGCTGCAGTTACTGACCCCTCGCCTGGAAAACTTTTCCCTTGAACTGCATCAGCAGTATGCCGACGCGGAACTGATGATCGACCAGACCCGGCTGGAGCAGATTCTGGTCAACCTGATCGGCAACGCTCTGGACGCCATGCACGCACAGCCCTTGCCGGAAATATGGCTTGAAGGTTCGGTGATCGAAGGCCGTTATTGCCTGCGGGTTCGAGACAACGGTCACGGCATTGATGACGAGACCCGCAAGCATCTGTTCGAACCGTTCTTCACCACCAAACCCGGCGAACAAGGCCTGGGACTGGGCCTCACCCTCTCCGCCAGCCTCGCAGCAGCGACCGGTGGTAGCCTCAGCGCTGAACAGCCGGAGAGTGGCGGTACAGCGTTTGTGTTGTGGTTGCCGGTGGTGAAAGGGCCTCAGGTATGACCGGCTTTGCTTTTGTAGGAGCTGCCGAAGGCTGCGAAAGCGATGAACCTGACACACCGCGGTTCGCAGCCTGCGGCAGCTCCTACAGGGTTTACCAAGCCAAAGATGAGACCTTCAAATGACCACTGACCTGACCGTACTCATCGTCGAAGACGACCCTCACGTTTTGCTCGGCTGTCAGCAAGCGTTGACGCTGGAGGATATCCCCAGCGAAGGCGTGGGCAGTGCCGAGGAAGCACTTGAGCGAATCGGCGATAATTTTGCCGGGATCGTGATCAGCGACATCCGTCTGCCGGGCATCGACGGCCTGGAACTGCTCAGCCGCCTCAAGGCCCGCGATCGTAGCCTGCCCGTGGTGTTGATTACCGGTCATGGTGATATCTCCATGGCGGTCAACGCCATGCGCGACGGCGCTTACGACTTCATGGAAAAACCCTTCTCCCCCGAGCGCCTGGTGGAAGTCACCCGTCGCGCCCTTGAGCAGCGCGGCCTGGCGCGGGAAGTCTGGTCATTGCGCAAGCAACTGGCCGAGCGTGACTCCCTTGAAGGCAAGATCATCGGGCGCTCGCCCGCCATGCAAAACCTGCGCGCGCTGATCGCCAACGTCGCCGACACGTCGGCCAACGTATTGATCGAAGGTGAAACCGGCACCGGTAAAGAACTGGTCGCCCGTTGCCTGCACGACTTCAGTCGCCGTCATCAGCAACAGTTCGTCGCGCTCAATTGCGGCGGCCTGCCGGAAACCCTGTTCGAAACCGAAATTTTCGGCCATGAATCCAACGCCTTTACCGGCGCAGGCAAGCGGCGCATCGGCAAGATAGAACACGCGCACAACGGCACGCTGTTTCTCGATGAAGTGGAAAGCATGCCGATCAGCCTGCAGATCAAGCTGCTGCGGGTTTTACAGGAGCGCACGCTGGAACGTCTGGGCTCCAATCAGAGTGTCGACGTTGATTGCCGGGTGATTGCTGCGACCAAATCCGACCTTGATGAGCAAAGCAAAGCCGGACAATTTCGTAGCGACCTGTATTACCGGCTGAACGTGGTCACGCTGGAATTGCCGCCGTTGCGAGAGCGTCGTGAAGACATCCTGCAGTTGTTCGAGCATTTCCTGCAGCTGTCGGCGTTACGCTTCGATCGCGAGCCACCGGAACTGGACCCGCAGACTTTATCGAACCTGATGAGTCACGACTGGCCAGGTAACGTGCGCGAGTTACGCAACGTCGCCGAGCGCTACGCGCTGGGCCTGCCAGCGTTCAAGAAGCTCAATGCCTACCCCGAAGCCAATCCCGAAGAAAGCCAGAGCCTGGGCTTTGCCGAAGCCGTTGAAGCCTTCGAGAAAAACCTGCTGACCGAAGCCTTGCAACGCAGCGGCGGCAACCTCAGTCAGGCCAGCCAGGAGCTGGGCATGGCCAAGACCACGCTGTTTGACAAGGTCAAAAAGTATGGGTTGGGGTGAAACCAACCTGGACCTGTCACTGCGCGCCCATGGGATAAACGCGGAACCCGTGGGACCGGATTTATCCGGGAAGGGGCCAGAACATTCAACGCATTTTCCTCGACGGGATATCGCCTTCCCGGATAAATCCGGTCCCACAGGTTTTGCGTTTCCAACAGAAAATGCATTTCAATTTTAGCAAGGGGATTCTGTGGATCTAGTGTTCAAAGCCCTGATCGGCGCCGCCGTTGTGGTCATTCTCGCCGCGCTGGCCAAGACCAAAAACTACTACATCGCGGGCCTGGTACCGCTGTTCCCGACCTTTGCCCTGATTGCCCACTACATCGTTGGAAAGGGCCGATCACTGGACGACCTGAAGACCACCATCCTGTTTGGCATGTGGTCGATCATCCCCTACTTCGTGTATCTGGCGGCCCTGTACCTGCTGGTGGATCGCTGGCGGCTGGAGGTGTCCCTCGCATTGGCTGCCGTTGCATGGCTGGTCGCCGCGACGTTGCTGGTGACGTTGTGGGTGAGATTTCATGGTTGAAGGATAAAAACGTCCTGTGGCCCCGGCTCCCTGTGGGAGCGAATTCATTCGCGAAAGCGGTTTCCTTAACGACACACATGTGTCGACTGCAATGGCCTCTTCGCGAATAAATTCGCTCCTACCGGGATAGCGCGACCAACTCCTCCACCTCCCGAGCATCCGGCGATGTAGCCGGGCCCCAGCGGGTCACGGCAATCGCCGCAGCAGCGTTGGCCCGCAAAGCCGCCTGCTCCCATGAAAGCCCTGCCGCCAGATTAGCCAGCAGCACGCCCGCGTGAGCATCGCCCGCGCCATTGGTATCAAGGGCCTGAACCGGGAACCCTCCGATATGCTGCGTTTGCTGACGATGCCGAACCCAGCAACCTCGCGGCCCGTCGCGCACCACGATCAAGGCGTTCTCCGGCAGTAACTCAGCCAGCCGGTCGAGCGCCTGAGCGATGCTTTCACATTGAGTAAAACGCAGCGCTTCTTCGCAATTGCTGCTCCACAGATCAAGCCGGGGCAACAGCGCTTTTACCTGCGGCGCTTCAGGTGAATGCACCAGCGGCCCCGGGTCGAACGCCACGGTCACACCGGCCGGCAACGACCCCAGCCAATCCAGCAGACTTTGCACCTTGCCTTCGTGCAGCAAGCTGTAGCCACTGACGTAAACGTAGTCGTCGGCCTGCACCGTCACGCTGTTCAAATCCCGCGTCGACAAACCGCCTTCGGCACCCACATAAGAGATGAACGAGCGCTCTGCTGAAGGTTCGATCAGAGCAACCGATAGCCCGGTGTCCTGTTCTTCGCTGCAGACTGCTGAGAATTGAATCCCTTCATCTGTCATGGCCTGACGCGCCAGATCGCCGAACCGGCCTTTCCCATGACGTCCCAGATACACCACGGGCATGCCGTTGCGGCGGGCCGCAGCCATGACGTTGAAACCACCGCCAGCTTCGAACCGGGCAGAACTGGCCAACACATCACCGCCAGAGGCTGGCAGCTTGTCCAGCGCCATGACCAGATCGATAACGACCTGGCCGGTGTGCAGCAATCTAGCGGGCATGTTGAGCCTCTCCGGAAGACGCGCGGCGATCACGGGCACCGCCGAGCAGCGCATAAACGCCGCCTGCGACCAGGAAGGTCACGATCCAGCCCAGGCCGTTATGGCCCAGCCAGGAGTCGGACAGAAAACCGGTAAACAGCACATTGTCGGCTGTCGTGGCAACGGTGGTAAAACTGAACCCCAGCACGATAGCCAGCGCCCACGCCCCCAGCGCACGCCACTCCACACCGCCGTGATACCAGTAAGCGCTGCTGGGCGAGACGTCCATCAGGTCATTGCCCGAGTACACATGGCGGTGCATCAGGTCGACAATGAAAATTCCGACCCAGGCCGTAATCGGTACTGCCAGCAGCGAAATGAAGGTGATGAACGGGCCGTAGAAGCTTTCTGCGATCAGCATGAAGTAGATCGAGCCGATGAAGATCGCGACGATGTCGACGATGACGGCGTGAACCCGCTTGACCTTCAGACCCAGCGTCAATGTGGTCAGACCTGCCGAATACACCGACAGATTATTGGACAGCAGCAAACCGCCGAACGCGGTGATCAGATACGGGACGGCCATCCAGTTGGGCAGAAGTTCGCGAATCGCAATGATCGGATCAGTCGCCGAAGCCAAGTGATCGTTACCCACCGATAACAGCCCACCGAGGGTAATAAGCAACACCAGCGGAATGCCCGCACCGAACGCCGCCGAAGCGACCAGTCGCGTGGCTTTGACGCTGCGGTGCTGATAGCGGGACATGTCCGCACCGGCGTTGGCCCAACCAATGCCGGTACCTGCTGCCATGATGCCCACGCCAATGATCATCGCGCTCAGCGGTGCAGGCGCCGCGCTGAACACGGCGCTCCAGTCGATATGAGCAATCAGAAAGCCACCGACCACGACGTTCAGGGCACCGAAGATGTACGTCGCCCATTTCTGGATAACCAGCAATGTGGCGTGGCCCAAGCCAGAAACGCACAAAGTGAGCAACACGAAAATCGCAATGAACACCAGCGTCAGGCCCGGCATGCTCTTCGCTTCAACCGCCGTACCGAACAAAATCGAGGACAGCGATAACAGCACGAACGCGGCGGTGGTGGTGTTGACCGTTTCCCAGCCCAGGCGCGACATCAACGAGACGATGGTCGGGCCAATATTGCCGCGCACACCGAAGATGGCGCGGGACAAAGTCAGGCTCGGCGCACGTCCACGGCGACCGGCGATGGAGATCACCCCAACCACGGCAAACGAACCCGCCGCACCGAGAATCGCCACAATGATTGCCTGCCAGATCGACAACCCCCGGAACGCCACCAACGTCGCTCCCAATGGCAAGCCAAGGATGCTGATGTTGGCGGCGAACCACACCCAGAACAGCTCCAGTGGATGACCATTGCACTCGTTTTCCGGGACTGGCTCGATGCCGCGGGTCTCCAGTTGTCCTGCGTTTTGCGTCGTGTTTGATGAACTCATGAGCCAGGCTCCAATGCCGTTTATTTTGGTTGTGGGCAATGCAGAATCGATAACACGTCTGTCCCCTATGGATCGTCGGAACAGCTGAACACGTCTGCGCCACGGCGGTTATCCACGCAGCATCAGCGTTTGTCCCTGATTCAGTTTTTAAGCAGGCGGCCTCAGACTGAACGCAGGGCCAGCAATTCCTCGACCAGTGCCGTCAGCTCCAGCGTGTTGACCTGTTTAACCTGCTCAATCAGCACCGGCGGCCAGGCGTGCAAACCTTCGCTGGCACCCAGAATTGCGCCAAGAATCGCCGCAATGGTGTCGGTATCACCGCCCAGGCTCGCCGCCATGCACAGCGCTTCAAACGCCGACAGACGATCCGCCGCGACTTGTTGAGCCAGAGCGAAGGCTGCGACCACCGATTCCTGCGATGCCACTGACGTGCCGATCACGTCATAGAGCAAATCCGGCAGTGCCTCGTTTTCGCAATCAGCGCAAAGCTGCTGTGCCCATTCGATGCGAGCGCCAATACGCCCGCCGGCCACCCAATGGCCGTGCTGCTCGCCCAGTCTGGCGGCAACCACACCAAGTTTGAGTGCTTCGCTCAGGCTTGCGCCGTTGATACCGGCTGAAACTGCAGCCGCCACTGCGGCCGCACTGGCGATGCCCAACGTCGTGTTGTGAGTCACCTGACAAGCCTGCACGACCGACGCGATAAAACGCTGCGGATCGGCGATATCTGCCGCAATGCCGACCGGGGTAATGCGCATCGCAGCACCATTGGTGGTACCGAAACGGCCAGCCTCTTCCGGACTGTGCCCGGCAAGGATCATTTCAATGGCTCGCTTGGTTGAAGGGCCCAGCAAATCCTGAGAGCCCTTGGCCTGCATAATGGCTTCCCAATCGATCAGACGTTGCGCCAGGTCGGACGGGTTGATGCGCCCTGCCCCAGCCACGAGCAGTTCAGCGACCAGTACCGCTTGCTCGGTGTCATCGGTGATCGATCCGGCAGGCATGTTCGGCGCAATCGGTTGATCAGCATCGGCGGCCATCAACGTCAGGATTCGACCGAAACGTACCTGAATCTGATCGCGACTCAACGACTGGGTCGGCATACCCAGAGCATCGCCCAACGCCAGGCCATAAAAGGCGCCCAAGGCGCGGTCGCGGCGATCTATAAGACTCATGACTGACCTCCAAACGCCAGGTGCATGCGGAAATGCAGCGGGTCGAGCAAACTTTCCACATGCTCCATAAAGCGCTCGCGCCGGTCGTAGGTCGTGCGAATGGCCTTGAGAAATACGCTGCCTGGTTCACGCATCATCAGCAATGCATCATCAGCAGTCAGCGGTTCGGCACCGATCCATTGATCACCGCGATCCCCAACAAAGCCATACGCCGCCAGGGTCAGCGTCAAAGAGTCCTCGATGAGCCCCGTGGCAGGCAGATTTTCCAGGCCTTCCACCGCAGGAACCAGGGCTCGCTCAAGAGAAACCACGCTGCCATCGGCAGCCGTGCGGCGGCGATCGATCGCGATGAAGTGGACAGTACCGAAACGGCTTTGCAGGTCAGCGCGTTCAACCTCCACCACACGCAGGATTTCAGTCGATACCCTCGCTCCGGTATCAGCCAGCGCCTGCGCCCAGCCACTGCGCTGGTCGAGGCTGATGCCGTCATAGGTCACAATCGAACCGACACCCGACTGAGTGGCGATGTAATTGCGCCGCTTGAGTTCGGACAAGGCTTCACGCAGTGTGCCGCGGCTGACGTCGAATTCCTGTGCCAGCAAGTGCTCGCCCGGCAACAGATTGCCCGACTCCAGCTGGCCACTTTCGATGCGTCGTGCAAGCTCATCCACCACGCGCTGTTTTTTATCAAATCGAACATGTCTAATCATGTACAAATTGATAACCGAAAGGAGCCTTGGTCGGCAACTTTTATTTCACTGAATGAGCGGGATTGATTGTGGGAGCAGAGCTTGCTCGCGATAGGGCTGGATGCAATTCACTTTAGATCGCGTGGGCCTTATCGCGAGCAAGCTCTGCTCCCACAGGGATCTGGGTCTGAACAGGAGGGTTACTTCCCCTCGCCCAATATCTGACGAATGGCCCCTACAAACACCTCAACCGGCTGGCCGCCCGACACCGCATATTGGTCGTTGAAGACGATGGTCGGCACCGAGCTAATGCCGCGCGAAACCCACAATTGCTCTTGCTCGCGCACCTCGGCTGCAAACTGATCGCTGCTCAGAATCGCTTCTGCATGCACACGATCAAGGCCAACGCTCTGCGCAACATCCGCAAGCACACGGTGGCTGGAAGGATCGGCAAGGTCTGTGAAATAAGCGCTAAACAGCGCTTCCTTCAAGGCCTTTTGTTTGCCTTCAAGTTCGGCCCAGTGCAGCAAGCGGTGAGCGTCAAAGGTGTTGTAGATACGTCGATCGCCCTGAGTAAAGGTAAACCCCAGCTCAGCGCCCCGCTGGCGGATATTTTCCCGGTTGGCGGCGGATTGCTCAGGTGTCGAGCCGTATTTCTCGAATATATGCTCGTTCAGGTCCTGTCCTTCGGCCGGCATATTCGGGTTCAGCTCAAAAGGTTGAAAGTGAATCTGCGCCTGAACTTCAGTGCCCAGTTCAGCCAGCGCTTCATTCAGTGCCCGCAGGCCGACCACACACCAGGGGCAGGACACATCGGAGACGAAATCAATTTTCAACGGAGTGCTCATGGCAGGCTCACTCTAAATAAAGAAAGCCACCACGATACGCCTAAGTCCGGTGTTGTTTCAAAGCTGCGCCATACTCCGACCGTCGTCATGCTGCGCGCGCAAGTAAGGCAATACCGCGGCAAGCAGCGGAGCCTTGAACGCTTCCTGAAAGCGGTGCGCCAGGCCCGGAATCAACCGCAACTGGCTACCACGGATGTGCGCCGCCACATGCACGCCATGCATCACAGGTAATAGCGGATCAGCCGTGCCGTGAACGACCAGCACTGGCAGACGCAGACGATCAAGCAGCTGCACCCGGCTTGGCTCAGCCAGAATCGCCAGAATCTGACGCTTTACCCCTTCCGGGTTAAACGCACGGTCGTAGGACGCCGCCGCTTGCTGCAAGAGCATGGCCCGATCGTCTTTCACTTCAGGACTGCCCAGTGCCGCGAGCAGATCGGCCTGCTGCTCCAGCGCAGCCTCTCTGTTCGGGGCGCCACGCTTGGCCAGCAATTGCAGCAAAGCGGCGTTAGGCATGGGCAGACCCTCAGCGCCGGAACTGGTCATGATCAGCGTCAGACTTTCGATACGCTGAGGAGCCAGATCCGCCAGATGCTGCGCAATCATCCCGCCCATGCTTGCGCCGAGTACGTGAAACTGCTGAACGTGCAGAACATCCATCAATCCCAGCGCATCGTCTGCCATGTCGGTCAGCGAGTACGGTGCAGAAACCTGCAAGCCGAGTTTGTAGCGCAGCACTTCGTAGGTGAGATTGGCATTGGCCGGTGGAGCGTTCCAGCTGGACAGGCCAACGTCACGGTTGTCGTAGCGAATGACCCGATACCCCTGCTGACACAGCGCCGCCACGACCTCGTCAGGCCAGTGAATCAACTGCCCGCCCAGGCCCATGACCAGCAGCAAAGCGGGGTCGGATTCGTTGCCGATACTCTGATAAGCCAGCCGCACTTCCTTGAGTTCGGCTATCTGAACAGGAACATTGACATCACATTTGGAGGCCGCAAAAGACGGCAAGCCGCACAAGAGTGCGGCCAGAAAAAGAAGAACGCGCATTAAGAAACACCGACAAACAGATCCCCAGTAGGCAGCGAGTGTGATGAAGTTTTCTCAAGCGCGCTGCCACAGTTGCGTGACAGTTTGATGAAGGTGGCTGAGCGGTCGTTTTCGAGCAATTACGCAAGACCGGGGGGATTCTATGTTTGCCTGCAAACACACGGGTGGGAGCGAATTCATTCGCGAAGTGACCCGTACATCCGCAGCCTGTGTATCGTCTGGAATGCCGCCTTCCCGAATAAATTCGGTCCCACAGGTTCGCTGTGAGCCAAAAGGGCATGGACATACCGTGGGAGATTCTGTGCGGGCCTGCAAACACGTGTGGGAGCGAATTCATTCGCGAAGTGGCCCGTACATTCGATATTTATTTATCGTATACACCACCGCATTCGCGAATAAATTCGCTCCCACAGGTTCGCTGCGAGCCAAAAGGGCATGGACATACCGTGGGAGATTCTGTGCGGGCCCGCAAACACGTGTGGGAGCGAATTCATTCGCGAAGTGGCCCGTACATTCGATATTTATTTATCGTATATACCACCGCATTCGCGAATAAATTCTCTCCCACAGGATACGCCTTCAACTCAGAAGGTTCAGGCCAGTTGGCTACGTAGCTGCCGCGCCGCGGCCACCATGTTTACCAAGGCCGCCTCGGTCTCCGGCCAGGCGCGGGTTTTCAGGCCGCAATCAGGGTTGACCCACAAGCGCTCAGCGGGCACATGCTGCACCGCTTTGCGCATCAGTTTCACCATTTCTTCAGTACCCGGCACCCGAGGCGAATGAATGTCGTAAACCCCGGGACCAATGTCATTCGGGTAGTCGAAGGCTTTGAAGGCTTCCAACAGTTCCATGTCCGAGCGCGAGGTTTCGATGGTGATGACATCGGCATCCATCGCCGCGATGGACTCGATTACATCGTTGAATTCGCTGTAGCACATGTGAGTATGAATTTGCGTCTCGTCACGCACGCCACTCGCACACAGGCGGAACGCTTCCACCGCCCAGTTCAGATACTCCTGCCATTGCGCCCGACGCAGCGGCAAGCCTTCGCGGAAGGCGGCTTCGTCGATCTGCACGATCTTGATTCCGGCCGCCTCCAGGTCCACCACCTCATCGCGAATCGCCAGCGCCAGTTGTTGCGCCTGCACTTTGCGGGACACGTCTTCCCGTGGGAACGACCACATCAACATGGTCACCGGGCCGGTCAGCATGCCCTTCAGCAGCTTGTCGGTCAGGCTTTGCGCATAGCTGATCCAGTCCACAGTCATGGCCTGCGGACGACTCAGATCGCCGAAGATCACCGCCGGTTTGACGCAGCGCGAACCGTAACTCTGCACCCAGCCAAAACGGGTGAATGCATAACCGTCCAGTTGCTCAGCGAAGTACTCGACCATGTCGTTACGCTCCGCTTCGCCGTGCACCAGAACGTCAAGCCCAAGGCGTTCCTGGATTTGTACCGCATGGCGAATCTCATGACGCATGGCGTCGTGATAATCATTGGCCGACAACTTGCCCAGCTTGAACGCCTGACGTGCCAGACGGATCGACGCAGTCTGCGGGAACGAGCCAATAGTCGTGGTCGGAAACGCTGGCAAATTCAACCGGTCACGTTGCTGCCCGATACGCTCGGCAAATGCCGACTGGCGCTGGCTGTCCTGCGTGGTGATCGCCGCCAGCCGCGCCTGAACCTGCGGTTTATGGATGCGCGGTGACTGCAGACGGCTGGCCTGAATCGCTCGGCTTTCGGCCAGCGCTCGGTGTACATGCGCAGCCTGGGGATCATTCAGGGCAGTGGACAGCAGCGAGATTTCACCGCATTTTTGCACAGCAAAGGCGAGCCAGCTCTTCAGTTCAGCGTCGAGTTTGTCTTCACGCCCCAGATCAACCGGGCTGTGCAACAAGGAGCATGACCCGGCGACCCAGAGATTATCGCCAAAGCGCTGCTGCGCTTCCTGCAACTGGCTCAATGCCTGTTCGAGATCGCAACGCCAGACATTGCGCCCGTTAATCACGCCCAGCGACAACACTTTATAAGTCGGCAGACGATCCAGCACCGCGGCCAGTTGGTCCGGCGCACGCACCAGGTCTATGTGCAAACCGTCTACCGGCAGAGAAACCGCTAACCCCAGGTTATCTTCCAGGCCACTGAAGTACGTTGCGATCAGCTTTTTCAGCGGCGAATACTGCAGGCTGTGATACGTGCGCTCGAATGCGTTTTTCCAGTCTTGAGGCAAATCAAGCGTGAGGATCGGCTCATCAATCTGCACCCATTCCACGCCTTGCCCGGCCAGACGACCGAGGATTTCGCCGTACACCGGCAACAAACGGTCCAACAGCTCCAGCTTGTCGAAATGGTGCCCCTTGGCCTTGCCCAGCCACAGATACGTCAAAGGCCCGATCAGTACCGGTTTGACCTTGTGCCCCAGAGCGCGGGCTTCATCGACCTCTTCGAATAACTGCTCCCAGCTCAACTTAAAACGTTGATCCTGAGTAAATTCAGGGACCAGGTAGTGGTAGTTGGTGTCGAACCACTTGGTCAGTTCCTGAGCGTACTGCTGCTGGCCCGACTCCTGAGCATGCGCACTGCCGCAGCAGCTATCAGCGCCCCTCGCCATAGCGAACAGGGTGTTCAAAGTCGGCAGGCCCCGGGCGTCCCGGGTAGCCGCGAAACGCTCGGGGACTACACCGAAAGCAAGCGAGTGGCTCAACACCTGGTCATACCAGGCAAAGTCGCCCACCGGCAGCAATTCAATCCCGGCATCTTTTTGCAGTTGCCAATGAGCGGCGCGCAGGTCCCGGCCAACGTCGCGCAGGCCTTGCTGATCAAGCTCGCCCTTCCAGAACGCTTCCAGCGCTTTTTTTAGTTCACGATCAGCGCCGATGCGCGGGAATCCAAGATTGTGGGCCAAGGCCATGATGAAAAGCTCCTGTCGAAATATGTCGCTATTGTCGACAGCCGACCCAACGTGAGACAAACTCATTGTTTTCGTGTTGATCACAAAATCCATTCATGAAGCACTGATAGGTCTGCGAGACGAGATGCTTGAGATACGCCACCTGAAAACCCTGCACGCCTTGCGTGAAGCCGACAGCCTTGTGGAAGCCGCCGAGCGCTTGCATCTGACCCAGTCGGCGCTGTCCCATCAGTTCAAGGAACTGGAAGAGCGTATGGGCATGCCGTTGTTCGTGCGCAAAACCAAACCGGTGCGTTTTACCAGCGCCGGGCTGCGTCTGCTGCAACTGGCGGACTCAGTGCTGCCACAACTGCGGGGTGCCGAGCGTGATATCGCACGGCTTGCCGGGGGTACAGCAGGTCGCCTGCACATGGCGATCGAATGCCACAGCTGCTTTCAGTGGCTGATGCCAACCATCGATCAATTCCGCGACGCCTGGCCGGAAGTCGAGCTGGATCTGGCCTCGGGTTTTGCCTTCGCGCCTCTGCCTGCTCTGGCCCGTGGCGATCTGGATCTGGTGGTGACGTCTGATCCGCTCGAACTGGTAGGCATCACCTATGTGCCGCTGTTCACCTACGAAGCCATGCTCGCGGTCGCCAACCAGCATCCACTGGCGAGCAAGCCTTACATCGTGCCGGAAGACCTGATCAAGGAAACCCTCATCACTTACCCGGTGGAACGGGATCGGCTGGATATCTTCACGCGCTTCCTTGAACCGGCCGACATCGAACCGGCGCAGGTGCGCACCTCGGAACTCACCGTGATGATGATGCAACTGGTCGCCAGCGGCCGTGGCGTCTGTGGCATGCCCCATTGGGCCCTGCATGAATACAGCTCGCGTGGCTATGTGAAAGGCAAGCGACTGGGCGAAAAAGGATTGTTCGCTACACTCTATGCCGGAGTGCGAACCGACATGCTGGATGCGCCCTACATGCGCGACTTCCTGCTGACCGCCAAGGACACTTCGTTCTCGACACTGGATGGGGTGAGTGCGGTTCGGTGATTGGACGGGTGGCGCAGAACCTTGTGGGAGACTCTATGTTGGCCTGCAAGCGTTGATCCCGGTGGGAGCGAATTCATTCGCGAAAGCGGAATCCCAGAAGAAAGAGATGTATTGAATGTACCGGCCCATTCGCGAATGAATTCGCTCCCACTGGACTTCGTTCAGCCACTACCAGCAACGGCACCTACAACCGTATCGATCTCAATACACCGTAACGATTTCAATACGACATTGGCTTACCCGCCGCCGCCAAGGCTCTGATCCGCCGAAAGTTTGCAACCGGATACATGCCGTATCGATTTCGCTACACGGCAAGTCAATGCCAGATATTGAAAACCACTTAAACGATTGATTTACATAACAAAAATAAAACTGGCCGCATATTTGCTAAGTGTTTGTCATCAATGCTTGCGCCTGCCGCGAGCGCTAAGTCACCTTAGGAGTATCTATGAGCGAGTTGCGATTCACTGTCGATCACGAATGGCTGCGGGCCGAAGCCGATGGCAGTGTCACGGTAGGCATCACGCCTTACGCGCAAGAATCTCTGGGTGATGTGGTTTACGTACAACTTCCTGAGCTGCAGACCTACACCAAAGACGCCGAAGCCTCGGTAGTCGAATCGGTAAAAGCAGCCAGCAGCATCAACATGCCGCTCGATGGCGAAGTGGTTGAAGTCAACCAGGCCCTCGACGCCACCCCGGAACTGGTCAATGAAGACGCCCTCGGCGCTGGCTGGTTCTTTCGCTTCATCCCTCAAGATGCCAGCGCTATCGATAGCTTGCTTGATCAGGACGCGTACGACCGCCTGATCAAAGCCAACGCCGAAGCCTGAGGAGCAGACCATGACTGACCGTATCCAACTGAGTACCGCCAACGAATTCATCGCCCGCCACATCGGCCCACGCGCCGCTGACGAACAGGCCATGCTGCAAACTCTGGGCTTTGATTCGCTGGAAGCCTTGAGCGCCAGCGTCATCCCGGAAAGCATCAAAGGTACCAGCGTACTGGGCATGGAACCGGGCCTGAGCGAAGCGGACGCACTGGCGTCGATCAAAGCCATCGCCAGCAAGAACCAACTGTTCAAGACCTACATCGGTCAGGGTTACTACAGCACCCATACGCCTGCGCCGATCTTGCGCAACCTGCTGGAAAACCCGGCCTGGTACACCGCCTACACGCCTTATCAGCCGGAAATTTCCCAAGGCCGTCTGGAATCGCTGCTGAACTTCCAGACCCTGATCAGCGACCTCACCGGCTTGCCGATTGCCAACGCCTCGCTGCTTGACGAAGCCACCGCCGCTGCCGAAGCCATGACCTTCTGCAAGCGTCTGAGCAAGAACAAAACCAGCCACCAGTTCTTCGCCTCCAGCCATTGCCACCCGCAAACCCTGGATGTGTTGCGCACTCGCGCCGAGCCACTGGGCATCACTGTAGTCGTCGCTGACGAAACAGAGCTGACCGACGTCAGCCCGTTCTTCGGCGCCCTGTTGCAATACCCTGCCAGCAACGGCGACCTGTTCGATTACCGCGAACTGGTTGAACGCTTCCATGCTGCCAACGCTCTGGTGGCCGTCGCGGCCGACCTGCTCGCGCTGACCTTGCTGACTCCGCCAGGCGAATTCGGCGCAGACGTGGCCATCGGCAGCGCCCAACGCTTTGGCGTGCCACTGGGTTTTGGCGGCCCGCACGCGGCTTACTTCTCCACTAAGGATGCATTCAAACGCGACATGCCAGGCCGTCTGGTCGGTGTTTCCGTAGACCGCCATGGCAAGCAGGCCCTGCGTCTGGCCATGCAGACCCGCGAGCAACATATCCGTCGCGAGAAAGCCACCAGCAACATCTGCACCGCCCAAGTGCTGCTGGCCAACATCGCCAGCATGTACGCCGTTTACCACGGTCCGCGTGGCCTGACGCAAATCGCCAATCGCGTGCACCACCTGACTGCAATCTTCGCCAAAGGCTTGAGCCAGTTGGGCCTGAACGTCGAGCAGGAATTCTACTTCGACAGTCTGTCGTTGAAGACCGGCGCAGACACCGCAGCGCTGCACGCCAAGGCTCGTGCCCAGCAGATCAACCTGCGGGAGATCGACGGCGAGCGTCTGGGTCTGTCCTTCGACGAAACCACCTCGCAAGCGTCGGTTGAAACCCTGTGGGCAATCTTCACAGGCGAAGGCCAGCAACTGCCGGACTTCGCCGCACTGGAGCAAAGCGTTGAATCGCGCCTGCCGCAAGCATTGCTGCGTGAATCAGCGATCCTCAGCCACCCGGTGTTCAACCGTTATCACTCCGAAACCGAGCTGATGCGCTACCTGCGCAAACTGGCCGACAAGGACCTGGCGCTGGATCGCACCATGATCCCGCTGGGCTCTTGCACCATGAAGCTCAACGCAGCAAGCGAAATGATCCCGGTCACCTGGGCTGAATTTGGCAACCTGCACCCGTTCGCCCCTGCCGAACAAAGCGCGGGCTATCAGCAACTGACCGATGAGCTGGAAGCGATGCTCTGCGCCGCCACCGGTTACGACTCGATCTCGTTGCAGCCTAACGCGGGCTCTCAAGGCGAGTACGCCGGTCTGCTGGCGATACGCGCCTATCACCAGAGCCGTGGCGATGAGCGCCGCGACATCTGCCTGATCCCGCAATCGGCCCACGGCACCAACCCCGCCACCGCCAACATGGCTGGCATGCGCGTTGTTGTGACGGCGTGCGATGCCCGTGGCAACGTCGACATCGAAGACCTGCGCGCCAAAGCCATCGAACACCGCGACCATCTGGCCGCGATCATGATCACTTACCCGTCGACCCATGGCGTGTTTGAAGAAGGCATCCGCGAGATCTGCGCCATCGTTCACGACAACGGCGGCCAGGTGTACATCGACGGCGCGAACATGAACGCCATGGTCGGCCTGTGCGCACCGGGCAAATTCGGCGGCGATGTTTCGCACCTGAACCTGCACAAAACCTTCTGCATCCCGCACGGCGGTGGTGGCCCGGGCGTGGGTCCGATTGGCGTGAAGTCGCACCTGACCCCGTTCCTGCCAGGCCACGCAACCATGGCTCGCAAGGAAGGCGCAGTCTGTGCAGCCCCATTCGGCAGCGCGAGCATCCTGCCAATCACCTGGATGTACATCAGCATGATGGGCGGTGAAGGCCTCAAACGCGCTTCGCAACTGGCGATCCTCAACGCCAACTACATCTCCCGCCGCCTCGAAGAGCACTACCCAGTGCTCTACACCGGCAGCAGCGGTCTGGTCGCCCACGAATGCATCCTCGACCTGCGCCCGCTGAAAGAAACCAGCGGCATCAGCGTTGATGACGTCGCCAAGCGCCTGATCGACTTCGGCTTCCACGCCCCGACCATGTCGTTCCCGGTAGCCGGCACGTTGATGATCGAGCCGACCGAAAGCGAATCCAGGGAAGAACTGGACCGCTTCTGCGACGCCATGATCAAGATCCGCGAAGAAATCCGCGCGGTCGAAAATGGCGTACTGGACAAAGAAGACAATCCGCTGAAAAACGCACCGCACACTGCGGCGGAAATCGTTGGCGAGTGGAGCCACCCGTACAGCCGCGAGCAAGCGGTGTATCCGGTCGAATCCCTGATCGACGGCAAGTACTGGCCACCGGTAGGTCGCGTCGACAACGTGTTTGGCGACCGCAATCTGATCTGTGCCTGCCCGTCCATCGAGAGCTATCAAGAGGCGTGATTCATTGCGCAACTCCTTTGTAGGAGCTGCCGAAGGCTGCGAAAAGACCGGAACGGTCTTCGACCCTCTGGCACCTGCTACGCAGGTGATCGCAGCCTGCGGCAGCTCCTACAGGGATTTCATCCGCCTCTTCAAAAGGATTGAACCATGACAACAGAACAACTGCTCACCACCCCGCTCCACGCACTGCACCGTGAACTCGGTGCCAAAATGGTGCCTTTCGCAGGCTACGACATGCCGGTGCAATACCCGGCTGGTGTGATGAAAGAACACCTGCATACCCGGGAAAAAGCCGGTCTGTTTGATGTGTCGCACATGGGTCAGATTCGCCTGACGGGTGCCGACGCAGCCAAAGCGCTGGAAGCACTCGTGCCGGTAGACATCATCGACCTGCCAGTGGGCATGCAGCGCTATGCAATGTTCACCAACGAGACGGGGGGCATCCTTGATGACCTGATGGTCGCCAACCTGGGCAATGAGCAACTGATGCTGGTGGTTAACGCCGCCTGCAAGAACGAAGACCTGGCTCACCTGCAACAACACTTGGGCAACCATTGCGCAATCCAGCCATTGTTCGAAGAACGCGCGCTGCTCGCCTTGCAAGGTCCACAGGCTGTAACGGTGCTGGCGCGTCTTGCGCCTGAAGTCGCCAAAATGACGTTCATGCAATTCGCCAGTGTCCAGCTACTGGGCATCGACTGCTACGTCAGCCGCTCGGGCTACACCGGCGAAGACGGTTACGAAATCTCCGTCCCGGCTGATCAGGCTGAAGCCCTCGCACGGCGTCTGCTGGCTGAGCCGGAAGTCGCACCGATTGGCCTCGGTGCACGTGATTCACTGCGCCTGGAAGCGGGTCTGTGCCTGTATGGCCACGACATGAATACCGAGACAACGCCCATCGAAGCCAGCCTGCTGTGGGCAATCTCCAAGATCCGCCGCGCAGATGGCGCACGTGCTGGCGGCTTCCCCGGTGCGGAGCAGATCTTCGCTCAGCAACAGACAGCCCCTGCACGCAAGCGAGTTGGCCTGTTACCACTAGAGCGAACGCCGGTACGTGAAGGTACCGATATCGTGGACGCCTCCGGCAACTCTGTTGGTACTGTTTGCAGCGGTGGTTTCGGACCCACATTGGGCGGGCCGTTGGCCATGGGCTATGTGGACAGTTCATTGACCGCACTGGACACACAGCTCTGGGCGGTAGTGCGAGGCAAGCAAGTACCTATGCGAGTTAGCAAAATGCCTTTCGTTGCCCAACGTTACTTCCGCGGTTGAATAACGGCGTCAAAAAAATGCGGCGGCTGAGTTAACCAGCCCGCCGCATCTCTTATCGCACTAAACAGCGGCGAAAGTGCCAAAACAGCGCACTCGAAGAGTGCGCTCAACAGTAAAAAACTATCGATTCTGCGCAACTGGTAAATATTTTAAAACAGCGCCAAACCTCGTGAATACGGGCCCCGGACAGGGGCTTGTGTTTGTAACAAGAGTTAGCGTAAAGTTTCTCAACTGTGTTTGCATAGGTCGCTGAATCGGGACCTGGGCAGTAGCGCCAGATTTGCTACACCCGCTCTACGCTTCTTACTTCCTGCAACCAGCCCAGTACTCTTTCAGGTGAGGGAGGCTGTCATTAATCAAGTTCCAAGGAAATAAGAAAATGTCCACACGTCAGAGCGGTACCGTCAAGTGGTTTAACGACGAGAAAGGGTTTGGTTTTATCACTCCAGAAAGCGGTCCGGATCTGTTTGTGCACTTCCGCGCTATTCAGGGCAATGGCTTCAAAAGCCTGAAAGAAGGTCAGAAAGTGACTTTCGTTGCAGTGCAAGGCCAGAAAGGCATGCAGGCTGACGAAGTACAAGCCGAAGCGTAAGCCTTGGAACAAAAAGCCCTCTGGTATTGATATCAGGGGGCTTTTTTATGCCCGCGAGTCAGTAAAATCTGATCTTTCGATACCCAAGAGCCACCGCCATGTCCCGACACATGCTTCGCCCGCAAGGTGAGTTCCCTCCTGCGAGCCTCGGCCGCCGCTTCGCTGCGATCTGCTACGACGCCCTGTTGTGCTTTGCCCTGCTGCTGGTCACCGCCTTCATCTACAAGCTGGTGCTGATGGCGTTTATGGGTGAGGCTCGGTTGAAAGCGCTATCGGAATCAGGCTCGCTGGACGGCGATCCTTTCCTGTCGACGATTTTGCTGCTGGTGGTATTTGGTTTCTTCGCCAAGTTCTGGACTCACTCCGGGCAGACGCTGGGCATGCAGGTATGGGGCATACGGGTACAAAACGCCGATGGCAGCGGCATCAGTCTGCTGCAAGCGCTGCTGCGCTTCATGGTGTCCATAGCATCGTGGCTGTGTGTAGGCCTGGGCTTCATCTGGGCGCTGTTTGATAAACAGAATCGCAGCTGGCACGACAGGTATTCCAACAGCCAGTTGGTGCGGGTGCCGAAGCAGAAGCCGAGATAGAGGTGACTATATCGTCCGGATGCGGCCCAGACCAAGCACCGCTCCCACATGGAATTGCGTTTCTCCTGTGGGAGCGGTGCTTGCCCGCGATGGGTTCGCCGCAAACCT
The DNA here is from genome assembly GCF_900602065.1 of Pseudomonas viridiflava. Lineage (GTDB taxonomy): Bacteria > Pseudomonadota > Gammaproteobacteria > Pseudomonadales > Pseudomonadaceae > Aquipseudomonas. Next base: position 632,412 of record NZ_UWFN01000285.1, read on the forward strand.
TCAAGTCAAACCCACAAAAAAGCCGACACGAAGTCGGCTTTTTCACAGCAGCAGAACCTACCCCGCTCTGCGCAACAGCAAAACACCAGCCAACGCACAGACAGCGGCAGGCACCAGCACTGCGAACAGTGGCGAGAAGCCGAATACGAGGCTTGATGGCCCCAGCAGGTCTTGCACGATGCGGAAGGTGAACCCTACCAGCACACCGGTAAATACCCGCTGCCCTAACGTCACAGAGCGCAGCGGACCGAAGATAAACGAGATCGCCATCAATACCAGTGCCACCGTTACCAGCGGCTGCAGAACCTTGGTCCAGAACGCCAGCCAGTAGCGGCCATTGCTCAGCCCCTGATCAGCCAGATAATGCGCGTATTGCCACAAGCCGGTAATCGACAAAGAGTCAGGCGGCATGATCACAGTGCTGAGCAGTTGCGGGCTCAGTGCTACGTCCCAACGCTCGTCCGCTGTCTTGATGACTTCAGTGCTGCCATCACGGAAGAACGTGGTGGTAATGTCTTTCAGCGCCCAGGAGTCTGTGTTGAACGTTGCCTGCCTGGCGAAGCTGGCACTGAGCATGTGTCGCTCGTCATCAAAACGATAGCGGGTTACACCATACAAAATGCCGTTAGGCTGCACCGAGTTGATGTGAATGAACTCATCGCCCTGACGGTGCCACATACCATGACGGGCACTTTGTGCATCACCACTGCCCTGCGCCAGCGATCGGTTGGCCTGCGCCTGATTCTCGGCAGCCGGTGCAACGTATTCGCCGATCAGTACACCGGCGATCATCAGTACCAGCATCGGCTTCATGACCGCCCAGACGATGCGGCCGATGGAGACACCAGCGGCACGCATGATGGTCAGTTCGCTGCTGCTGGCCAGGCTGCCCAGACCGATCAGGCAACCAATCAGAGCAGCCATCGGCAGCATTTCATACACACGCCGTGGCGCGGTCATCAACACGAAGCTGCTGGCATCGAGCAAGGTATAGGAATCGCTGACATCGCCCATTTCATCAATGAAAGCGAACAGGGACGCCAGACCGAGAATGATCCCGAGTACCGCAAGGATGGCGACAAAAACGCTTTTGCCGATGTAACGATCGAGCTTAACCATGAGCCACCTCCGACGCGCTGCGGCGACTCGCCATCTTCAAGCGCAGCGGCTCCCAATACAAAAGCCCGAGGCCGATCAACAGAAACAACACATGCACCCACCAGATACCCAAAGCCATTGGCAGCTTGCCCTTCTCCAGCGCACCGCGTACCGCGATCAGCATGGTCAGGTACGCCATATAAAGAAGGATGGCTGGCAGCAACTTCAAATAGCGGCCCTGACGCGGGTTGACCCGCGACAGCGGCACCGCCATCAAGGTCACGATAAAGACCAGGATCGGCAGCGAGATACGCCACTGCAGCTCAGCCTGATTGCGGCGCACATCACTGCCGAACAGGTCGGATGTCGGAATGGCTTCGCGGTCGGTGATTTCGTCACTGATGTCCGGCTTGGGCAGCATCGCACCATAGGTATCGTACTTGATCGCACGATAGTTGGCTTCACCCGGGTTGCCGTCATAGCGATAGCCGTTTTCCAGAATCAGGAAGCGGTTGCCGTCAGGTTTGATCTCCTGATGGCCTTTTTCTGCCACCAGAACCGTAATCCCGCGATCCTTGCTCTTGTCGGAAGACACGCGCTTTTCCGAAATGAACACGCCACCCAGATTGGAACGATCATCAGAAAGCTCCTGAGTGTACGTGACGCGAGTACCGTCGCGCAGGGCCTGGAAACGGCCTGGCACCAGCGTGTCGAACTCGGTCATTGCATCCTGCTTGTTGATCAGCAGGGAAAACTGCGTCGCACCCTGAGGGGCGAGGCTGAAGCTCAGCCAGGCAACCAGCAGCGCCACCAGGGTCGCCGGGGCCAGGGTCATCCACAGCAAACGCTGCTGGCTCATGCCAGTAGCGGCAAGAACAGTCATTTCGCTTTCAAGATAAAGCCGGCCGTAAGCAAGCAAAATCCCCAGAAACAGCCCCAAAGGCAGAATCAGTTGCAGGAAGCCGGGCATACGAAAACCCATGATCATGAACAGCACGCCCGGATCCAGTGCCCCGGACGCGGCCTGCGCGAGGTACTTGATGAAGCGTCCGCTCATGATGATTACCAACAACACGGCGCTCACAGCGCTCAGGGTAACCAGCACTTCTCGGGACAGATAACGAAAGACGATCAAACCAGACACTCCAGGGTCGCCAGGCTCAGGCAGCCAGACAAGAAAAGGTACTAGCAGTGGCGGCAGATTCAACACGGCTCTGCCAAAAAATATGCGGCATTATCCTGTGAATGAGGTCCTCTGTCACTGCGTGCTCCGGATAGTTCTCTCGGAAACGTCCTGCACAGAGCCACATTCGCATGTTTTCCGGGGTTGTCAGCGGTCCCGTGGCGGGGTCAAACTGCGGGCCTTGTCGTTGGCATGTTGATGCGAAGCACCCGCTCCCTGCCGCGCACGTCATTCATTTCGCGAAAGCTCATCGTTTATTCGGGGACCCCGACATGGAATTGGTTGTTAAAAGCGTAAGCCCAGAAACCTTGAAGACCGCGACTCTCGTAGTCGCCGTAGGCGAAGGTCGCACGCTCAGCGATGCCGCAAAAGCGCTAGACGCGCTCAGCGGTGGCGCCATCAGTGCAGTGTTCAAACGTGGCGATCTGACCGGCAAAGTTGCTCAAAGTCTGCTCCTGCACAACCTGCCAAACCTCAAAGCCGAGCGTGTTCTGCTCGTCGGCACGGGTAAAGAAGCGGAATTGTCTGACCGTCAATTCAAGAAAATCGTCAGCGCTGTGTTGTCGGTCCTCAAAGGTCTGGGCGGCAGCGACGCTGCCATCGCCCTGGATCAGGTAGCGGTCAAGAACCGCGACACTTATGGCAAAGCTCGCCTGCTGGTAGAAACCCTGGCCGACGGCGAATATGTTTTTGATCGCTTCAAGAGCCAGAAAGCTGAAGCCAAAGCGCTGAAAAAGGTCACCTTACTGACCGACAAAATCAGCGTGGCCGATGTAGAGCGTGCAGCCTCTCACGCCAAGGCCATCGCTACCGGTATGGCCTTGACCCGCGACCTGGGCAACATGCCACCGAACATCTGCCACCCAACTTACCTGGGCGAACAGGCCAAGGCGCTGGGCAAGGCGCACAAAAACCTCAAGGTTGAAGTTCACGACGAGAAAAAACTCGCGGAGCTGGGCATGGGGTCGTTCCTTGCCGTGGCACAGGGCAGCGCCCAACCGCCACGCCTGATCGTCATGAACTACTCCGGCGGCAAGAAAAGCGAGAAGCCTTTCGTGCTGGTCGGTAAAGGCATCACGTTCGATACCGGCGGTATCAGCATCAAGCCTGCCGCAGGCATGGACGAGATGAAGTTCGACATGTGCGGCGCTGCCAGCGTGTTCGGCACCCTGCGCGCCGTGCTGGAACTGCAACTGCCGATCAACCTGGTGTGCGTCATCGCCGCAGCGGAAAACATGCCGAGCGGCACCGCGACTCGCCCTGGCGACATCGTCACCACCATGAGCGGCCAGACCGTGGAAATCCTTAACACCGACGCCGAAGGCCGTCTGGTGCTGTGCGATGCGCTGACCTACGCTGAGCGCTTCAAGCCGCAGGCCGTGATCGACATCGCCACCCTGACCGGCGCCTGCGTCGTGGCATTGGGCGGTCACACGTCTGGCCTGCTGGGCAACAACGATGCGCTGATCAATCAACTGCTCGACGCTGGCAAGTTCGCCGATGACCGTGCCTGGCAGCTGCCGTTGTTCGACGAGTACCAGGAGCAACTGGACAGCCCGTTCGCCGACATCGCCAACATCGGCGGCCCGAAAGGCGGCACCATCACAGCAGCGTGCTTCCTGTCGCGCTTCACCAAAGCCTACGAGTGGGCCCACCTGGACATCGCGGGCACAGCCTGGCTGAGCGGCGGCAAGGACAAGGGCGCCACTGGCCGTCCTGTGCCTTTGCTGACTCAATACCTGCTCGACCGCGCTGGCGCGTAAGGAATACAGGGGCGTTGCGCACGGTGTCGCTGACACCGTGCCTTCACTCACCAGCGCTACCTCTGTAGGAGCTGCCGAAGGCTGCGATGGCGACGTGTCAGGGCAAACGCTTTCGCAGCCTTCGGCAGCTCCTACAGAAAATGCATGTCAACCCGGCAAATTGCATTTGGTTGTTTAGCGACAAAGGCGCCCCGACCTGGAACCTACATGACACAAGTCGATTTCTACATTCTCCCAAGCCCCGATCCCTCCGCTCGCCTGGACTTTGCCTGCAAGCTCACGGAGAAAGCCTGGCGCATGGGTCACCGTATTTACCTGCACTGCAGCGATGCCGCGCAGCGTGAAGACCTCGATGCGCGGCTATGGCGCTTCAAGGGTGAAACCTTCATCCCCCACGGTGACGCTGAGGACGATCAGGTCGCACCGGTGGTGCTGGGCCTGGGTGAAGACCCGGGGCAACATCAGGATCTGCTGGTCAACCTCGACCTGCGCATCCCCGAATTTTTCAAGCGTTTCGCCCGCGTGGCGGAAATAGTGGTGGAAGACCCCGCCATACGACTGGCCGCACGAGAGAGTTTTCGTTTCTACCGTGAACAGGGCTATCCTCTGCAAGATCACCGACTACAGCGGCTTTGAGCACACGATGGATAATTCAAACCCTCTGAAAAACTCCGCCCACTTGCTGGACGACCTAGAGTCAATCCGCCAACTGCTCGGCGATGACTCACAGCAACCGCCCGCTCATGGCGAAGGGCAGATTCCTTTGCTGTTCGATGTGGTGGGTGCAAAACCGGCATTGAGCCAGGAGCTGGATTTCGGTGATGAAGATGACACCGAGATTCCAACCCTCACCCCCGAGCCCGTCGCCCAGCCCGTTGAACCGCCCGTGGCTGCTGCTCCGGTACAGGCAAAATCCAAAGAAGACGCGCTGTTGTACCTCGACTCAGAACTGCGCGCCGCCGCCCAGTTGATCATGCAAGACGTCATCGACGACTTTGCGCCGCACATCGAGACCGAAATCAAACGTCGTCTTGAAGCGCGGATGGAGCGGTTGCTGAGCCAGTATCAAAATTGATTCTGTGAGAGCGGTGCTTGCCCGCGATAAGGGCACCGCAATTCTAAAGGGAATCGCGTCAGCCTTATCGCGGGCAAGCACCGCTCCCACGGTGTGAAATGTCAGTCAGATGCCAGGTCTTTTTACAGCCCATCATCGCCCCGCTCTACGCCCAGCCGTTCATCCCCGCTATACTTGTCGGCTTTCCCGAATTACAGCAATAGGTTCCCGCCGCGCATGGACAAGACCTACCAGCCGCACGCTATTGAAACTTCCTGGTATCAAACCTGGGAATCCGAGAATTACTTCGCCCCACAAGGCGCTGGTGACTCGTACACCATCATGATCCCGCCGCCGAATGTCACCGGCAGCCTGCACATGGGCCATGGTTTCAATAACGCGATCATGGACGCCTTGATCCGTTTCCGCCGCATGCAGGGTCGCAACACCCTATGGCAGCCGGGTACCGACCACGCCGGTATCGCCACGCAAATGCTGGTAGAGCGTCAGATCGAAGCGCAGGGCTTGAACCGCCACGATCTGGGTCGCGATAAATTCCTGGAGAAAATCTGGGAATGGAAAGACCAGTCCGGCGGCAACATCAGCCGTCAGATCCGTCGCCTGGGCTCGTCCGTTGACTGGAGCCGTGAGCGCTTCACCATGGACGACGATCTTTCCAAAGCCGTTAAAGAAGCATTTGTTCGCCTGCATGAAGATGGCCTGATCTATCGCGGCAAGCGTCTGGTCAACTGGGACACCAAACTGCACACCGCTATTTCCGACCTCGAAGTGGAAAACCACGACGAGAAGGGCTTCCTGTGGAACCTGCGCTATCCACTGGCTGACGGCGCGAAAACCGCTGACGGTCTGGATTACCTGATCGTAGCCACGACGCGCCCGGAAACCATGCTCGGTGATGCCGCCGTTGCCGTTAACCCGGAAGACGAGCGTTACAAGGCACTGATCGGCAAGTTCGTCGAGCTGCCACTGGTGGGTCGCCGCATCCCGATCATTGCGGATGAATACTGCGACCCTGAATTCGGCACCGGCTGCGTGAAAATCACCCCGGCCCACGATTTCAACGACTACGAAGTCGGCAAGCGCCACAACCTGCCGCTGCTGAACATCTTCGACAAGAATGCCAACGTGCTCGCAACTGCGCAGGTGTTCAATCTCGACGGCACCCTGAACGAAACCGTAGACGGCACCCTGCCCGCCGAATACGCAGGTCTTGACCGTTTCGAAGCGCGCAAGCAGATCGTTGCTGCATTCGACGCCGCCGGCCTGCTGGTCAGCGTTGACGATCACGCTCTGAAAGTCCCGAAAGGCGACCGTTCCGGCACCATCATCGAGCCGTGGCTGACTGACCAGTGGTACGTGTCCACCAAGCCGTTGGCTGAACCGGCTATCGCTGCAGTTGAAGACGGCCGCATCGCCTTCGTGCCCAAGCAATATGAAAACATGTACTTCTCATGGATGCGTGACATCCAGGACTGGTGCATCAGCCGTCAGCTCTGGTGGGGCCACCGCATTCCCGCCTGGTACGACGAGTCCGGCAAGGTATACGTCGGTCGCGACGAAGCCGAAGTGCGCGCCAAGAACAACCTGGGTCCTGAGGTTGCGCTGCAACAGGACAACGACGTACTCGACACCTGGTTCAGCTCGGGCCTGTGGACATTCTCCACACTCGGCTGGCCGGAAAAAACCAAGGCGCTGGAAACCTTCCACTCCACCGACGTACTGGTTACTGGCTTCGACATCATTTTCTTCTGGGTTGCCCGGATGATCATGCTCACCATGCATCTGGTGAAAGACGAAGACGGCACGCCGCAAGTACCGTTCAAGACGGTGTATGTGCACGGCCTGGTCCGGGATGGCCAGGGCCAGAAGATGTCCAAGTCCAAAGGCAACGTCCTCGACCCGCTGGACATCATCGACGGTATCGAGCTGGAAGACCTGGTGCAGAAACGCACCTCCGGCATGATGCAGCCGAAACTGGCGAAGAAGATTGAAAAGCAGACCCGTGACGAGTTCGCTGACGGCATCGCCAGCTACGGCACCGACGCCCTGCGCTTCACCTTCTGCTCACTGGCCTCCACCGGTCGCGACATCAAGTTCGATATGGGCCGCGTTGAAGGCTATCGCAACTTCTGCAACAAGATCTGGAACGCCGCGCGCTACGTGCTGGACAAAGGCGAAGACTGTGGCCAGAACGGCGAAGAAGTCGAACTGTCCCTGGCTGATCGCTGGATCATCTCGCAACTGCAGCGCACCGAAGCCGAAGTGACCCGCCAACTGGATCAATTCCGTTTCGACCTCGCGGCTCAGGCGCTGTACGAGTTCATCTGGAACCAGTATTGCGACTGGTATCTGGAACTGTCCAAGCCTGTGCTGTGGGACGAAACCGCTCCGGTTGAACGTCAGCGCGGTACTCGCCGCACGCTGGTTCGGGTACTGGAAGTGGCCCTGCGCCTGGCGCATCCGTTCATGCCATTCATCACCGAAGAAATCTGGCAGCGCCTCGCGCCGCTGGCGGGTGCGGAAGGCAAAACCATCATGCTGCAACCTTGGCCAGTGGCCAACGAAGCGCGCATCGATCAGGCCGCCGAAGACGACATCGAATGGCTCAAGGGCCTGATGCTCGCCACCCGTAACATCCGTGGCGAAATGAACATCGGCCCAGGCAAGCCGCTGCAACTGTTCCTCAAGAACGTCAACGCCGAAGACCTGCGTCGCCTGCAAGAGAATGATTACCTGCTGAAGAAGCTGGCCAAGCTGGAATCCATCACCGTACTGGAAGCAGGCGCTGAAGCCCCGCTGTCAGCTACCGGTCTGGTAGGCGAAATGGAAGTGCTGGTGCCAATGGCGGGTCTGATCGACAAAGATGCCGAGCTGGCGCGTCTGGACAAGGAAATCCTGCGTCTGCAAGGCGAAGTGCAACGGGTTGGCGGCAAGCTGTCCAATGCTGCGTTCGTCGACAAGGCGCCGCCTGAGGTCATCGCCAAGGAACGGGCGAAGATGGCCGAAGCTGAGCAGGCTTTGGGCAAACTGGCCGAGCAGCATGCGCGGATTGCGAGTTTGTAAATAAAACAGTCAGCCAGCCTTCCCCAAGGCTGGCCGGCGACAACGAACCCTGTAGGAGCGACCGGGGTGGCGCTCCACCTTGCTCGCGATAGCGGTCTGTCATTCACATGATTAGTGCCTGACAAACCGCTATCGCGAGCAAGCTCACTCCTACAGGGTTTTGCGTTTCAACGAGACCTCATCGGCATGACCATCCCGAACCCCCCAAAACCACCCCGCAAAAAGCCCAGACCGGCGCAGCCAGGCAAACCTGCCGAGCCCCGTGAAAAGGCCACTTTGCACCCACGCAATCGCCATCAAGGCCATTACGACTTTCCCAAGCTGATCAAAAGCAGCCCGGAACTGGGGCAGTTTCTGATCACCAATCCGTATGGCAAGGAAAGCATCGACTTCGCCAACCCGGCCGCCGTGCGCGTGTTCAACCGGGCGCTGCTCAAGTCGTTTTACGGCATCGCCCACTGGGATATCCCGGCCGACTACCTGTGCCCGCCGATTCCGGGCCGTGCAGACTACCTGCACTTCCTCGCCGACCTGCTGGCTGAGCGCAACGAAGGCGTCATCCCGCGTGGCGCCTCGATCAAGGCACTGGACGTCGGCACCGGCGCCAACTGCGTCTATCCACTGATTGGCCACAGCGACTATGGCTGGCAGTTCCTCGGTTCGGAGATCGACACCACCGCCGTTGCCGCTGCCACTGCGATCATCAAATCCAACAACCTGAGCAAAGCCATCACACTGCGCCAGCAAAGCAATCGCAAGCAGATCCTGCTGGACCTGCTCAACAGCGACGAACGCTTCGACGTGAGCCTCTGCAACCCGCCATTCCACTCGTCTCTGGAAGAAGCACAGCGCGGCAGTCAGCGTAAATGGCGGGCGCTGGGCAAGGCAGACCCGAAACGCAAACTGCCGGTCCTCAACTTCGGCGGCCAATCCCAGGAGTTGTGGTGTGAAGGCGGTGAAATTGGCTTCGTCACGCAACTGATCAAAGAAAGCACCCAAGCGGCGAAACAGGTGTTGTGGTTCAGCACGCTGGTCTCAAAAGCGTCCAACCTGCCGATGATTCAAAGCACGCTGAAGAAAGTCGGTGTGTTCGAGAGTCAGGTGGTCGAGATGGGCCAGGGCCAGAAGCAAAGCCGCTTCGTGGCGTGGACCTTTCATGACAAGGCCAGACAAGAGGCATGGCGTCAGGAGCGCTGGGCGTTGAAATAAACAACCGCCACTCACCTGTGGGAGCGAATTTATTCGCGAAGACGGCGTTACTCACTATAAATATGCATTGAATGTACCGACCTCTTCGCGAATAAATCCGCTCCCACAGGCCCCGTATTTTCAATAGACAGACACAAAAAAGCCGTGCCCGGTTAACCGGTGCACGGCTTTTTCAACAGCAAGCGTGTGCTTACTTGTTGATCGAGTCGTTCAGCACTTTAGCTGGTACGAACTTGATGACTTTCTTGGCAGCGATTTCGATGGCAGCGCCAGTCGAAGGGTTGCGGCCAGTGCGAGCTGGACGCTCGGCTACTTTCAGTTTGCCGATGCCCGGCAGAGTGATTTCAGCGCCGTTTTCCAGTTGGTCGGCAACAATTTGGCCCAATTGCTCAAGAGCATTACGCGCGGTGGTTTTTGGCGCGTCGATAGCTTCTGCGATATCGGCGATCAATTGGTCTTTAGTCAGAGCCATGGTGGTGTTCCTTCCCTATCAAATTCATTTGGATTGCAGAGTGCAGCGTCGGCCTGGAGCCGGATCATGAACCCGACCCTCCAGTAGCAGCCACGATTAATCGCGAAGTGTAGATACTGAAACCGGGCATTGGTTCGGCCCAAACGCACACAAACTGCGGTGCTTGGCGCGCTATGCTGCGCAAGACGGGGCAAAACTAGCACAGAGCCGAGCAAATATCCGCACTAACCTACCCGTTTGGACAGGTTTCTCCCGTTTGAACCGAAAAAAAGCGGTTCGGACACCCCACGAGAGCTAAAACCAAGGGGTACAGCCGCGTTTCGCGTCCGGGTGCGTTACACTGCGTGCCGTAAATCGAGCAGCGCCGCTCGTCAGTATTCCGCTCACAACCAGCCGAGAAACCCATGCCGATCCGTCATTGCATCGTCCACCTGATCGACAAGAAACCCGACGGCACGCCCGCAGTTCTCCACGCACGCGACTCCGAACTCGCTGAGTCTCAAGCCATCGAGAACATGCTGGCCGACCTCAACGAAAGCTATAACGCCAAACAAGGCAAGGCTTGGGGATTCTTCCACGCCGAGTCTGGTGCGCATCCGTTCAGCGGCTGGCTGAAGGAGTACATGGACGGCGGCAAAGATTTCACGGCATTCAGCCGGGTCGCAGTAGAGCATCTGCAAAAGCTGATGGAAGAGTCCAACCTGTCCGTCGGCGGCCATGTGCTGTTTGCTCACTATCAACAAGGCATGACGGATTATCTGGTCATCGCCCTGCTGCACCACAGCGAAGGCGTGGCCGTTAGCGAAACCCTCGACGTGACCCCCTCGCGCCATCTGGACCTTGGGCAACTGCACCTGGCGGCGCGGATCAACGTGTCAGAGTGGCAGAACAACAAGATGTCCAAGCAGTACATCTCGTTCATCAAGGGCAAGAACGGTAAGAAAGTTTCCGAGTACTTCCGCGACTTCATCGGCTGCCAGGAAGGCGTCGACGGCCCCGGCGAAACCCGCACCCTGCTCAAGGCCTTCAGCGACTTCGTCGAAAGCGAAGACCTGCCCGAAGACTCTGCCCGTGAAAAAACCAAAGCGCTGGTCGACTACGCCAGCAGCCAAAGCAAAATGGGCGAACCCATGGGCCTGGAAGAACTCTCCGGGCTGATCGACGAAGAGCGCCCACGTGCGTTTTACGACCACATCCGCAACAAGGACTACGGCCTGTCGCCAGAGATCCCTGCGGATAAGCGCACCCTCAACCAGTTCCGCCGCTTCACCGGCCGCGCTGAGGGCCTGTCCATCAGCTTTGAAGCGCACTTGTTGGGTGACAAGATCGAATACGACGAAGCCGCTGGCACCCTGATCATCAAAGGCCTGCCAACGCAGCTCACTGATCAGCTCAAGCGCCGCTGAGGACACACGAGTATGTGGCTACGCACCCTGAAGAAGTTCGCTCTGATCATGCTGGTGGTCGTGGTTTATCAGAACTGGGGCAAGATCGAGCACTTCTTCAACCCCTCGGACGCCGTCACCGCGCAAACCCAGGCGCAAGCCAGGGTGGTGATGTACGCCACCGAATGGTGTGGCTACTGCAAACAGACCCGGCGCTTCCTCGACAGCAAAGGTATCCCGTTCAAGGAGTACGATATCGAGAAATCCGATGAGGGCCGCAAAGCCTATGAAGCGCTGGGTGGACGCGGCATCCCGTTGATTGATGTGAATGGCACGATCATCAGAGGCTTCAGCGAAGAGGCAATATTGGCGGCGTTGAAGTGATCGCAAGGCTCAAAGGCTATAACACTCCCTGTGGGACTCTACATTGGCCTGCTAGCTCACTTCCTGTAGGAGCGAATTTATTCGCGAAGGGGCCGGTACATCCACAACCTTGTATCGACTGAAGCACCGCCTTCCCGAATGAATTCGGTCCCACAGGTAGATTCACAGCTGGCTCTCTCAGCGCTTCTCGATTCGAAAACCAAACCGCGGAAAGTGCACATGCACCACACCCGCCCGCTCGTCTTCTCGGCGCAGGATCAGCTCTTCGCGCCCATTGAAAACCAACTCGCCCTCAACCGGATCCACCCCGTAATCAACAGCTGAAATGGTCACTTGATCACCGGCCTTGAAGCCATTGGGATCAATAAACTGCTCCTCCGGCAACGCAGCAGGCGTCGCGTTGTGAGCAATCTCTACCGCTTCGGCCGAGCTCAGCTCGCTTGGCGCGCCATGACCGAAGCCCAACACTCGACCCAGCCACGCCGCTACACCCGGATAGTCATCCACCAACGGCGCAGTCACCGGGGTTTGCTTGAGGAACCACAGGGTGTGTGCGACGGAGAAATCGGCAATCGACGGCACGCCAAACAGGAAGTCGCCGTTGCGCTCCAACTGCAATTCCAGGCGCGTCATGAGCGTTGGCCATTGATGCTTGGCTTGCTCTACAGGCAGACGCGTTGCACTGCCGCCCTGAAACAACGCAGCGCGATCAGCGACGAAGGCTTTCACCCCTTCAGGTGGCACTTTGGCGAAACGTACGGCGAGCGACTCAGGCTGGAACACCAGACTCACGGCATGCATGAACATGACCGAGTCTGCCCATGCCGCAAAGCTGGCGACGGTAAATTCCTGCCCGTCCGGGAAGAACGCAGGCGAGGCTTTTTCCTGCTCCAGACGGCGAGCCATCAGCGCTGTGTCGCAATAGATATCCGCGCCGATCTGCAGCACCGGTGTTTTGCGGTAGCCACCAGTCAATGCGGTCAGATCGGGCTTGGGCATGATCGAAGGGATACTGACGGAGCGCCAGGACAGGCCTTTGAACCCCAGCATCAGACGGGCTTTCTCAGCGAAAAGCGAGGTGGGGTAATGGTGCAGGATGATGTCGGTCATGGCTGGCTTTCCAACAGAAGGTAAGCCAGCAGCTTACCCGGCCAGAAGCAGCGAGCCTACCCGGCAGGCCTGATAGCAGATCATCACAGCGATAGATCGAAGACGCAGGTTTCTGTAGGAGCTGCCGAAGGCTGCGAACAACCATGTGTCAGACAACCGCTGTCGTAACCTCCAACTGAACTGCCTGAAAAGATATAAATCTGTAGGAGTGAGCTTGCTCGCGATAGCAGTGGGTCAGACACCCATTATTTATCTGATGCACTGCTATCGCGAGCAAGCTCACTCCTACAGATTACGTACGTCCGGAGAATTATGGTCAAGGCGCAGAGCAATACCCCGCCACCAGACACTCCTTCGCACTCTTCCTCAACTTCTTGATCAACCGCTCCTGGCGCAGCGCCTCACCCTTGCTGACGCACTGCTCCACATACACCAGCGCCACTGCAGGGCTGGAGTAAAAATAGCGGGCACCTTTGCCACTTTGATGGGCAGCAAAGCGGCGCTGCGGATCGTCACTGATGCCACAATACAACGAGCCGTTTTCAGCGCGCACCAGATACACGAACCAGGGTTTGCTGACCGCTGGTTCGGGTGTCACGTTTACGGATGAGGGCAAGGCTTCAGGCATGACAGCAGATCAATGGCGCGAAAGACGCGATTCTACCAGAGGCTCAACGTCCGGCCTGAAACGCCGCAAGACCTTTTTGCGCCTGGGCACGGATAGCGTTCTGCACGAAGGGCGTCCAGCCAAGCAACAGGCCTTTGGCTCCCAGCGCCTGTCGGGACCAGCGCCACAGGTCGAATTGATCATGATGCTCGGCGATCTTGCCGTCACGGAACACGAAGCGCGCCTGGATATCGTTAACCACGGTGTTGCCCGTCTGACTGAACAGGTAAGTAGCAACCCAATGTGCAGCGCCACTGCGCTCGTCGGCACGCACGCCATCAAACGTCAGGGAGAAATCCTTGGCCCGTGACGTGAGCATGCGCCACATGTCGCTGACCTGCTGGCCGCGCAGTTCGCCAAAGACAGGATCGCTGAACAGCACGTCATCTGTGTAGCAGGCGGCCATGGCTTCTGCGTCAAGGCGGTTGAAGGCCTCGTAGAAGCGGGTAATCAGCGCGTTATTGATCAGGCGTTTATCTTCGTCGCTCATGCATACAGGTCCATTGGAGCAAAAGGTGCCTGCACGATAAGCGGCATTTGGCCGCTTTACTACAGACATTCACCGGGCAAATTCTGCTACTCGACCTTTTCGCTGGTCACATCGACAAACAACGCGCGCCCCGCGCCCATACCCGCGATTACTGCGCCCAGGCCCAGCACAGCAAATATCCAGCCGACGGCGTCCCAACTGCCGGTCATGTCATGCACGACGCCTACAGCGAACGGCCCCATGGCCGCAATCGTGTAGCCGATGCCCTGAGCCATGCTCGACAGGTTGGAGGCCACATGCGAGTCACGCGAGCGCAGAACAATCAATGCCAGCGCCAGACTGAACGTGCCGCCCTGCCCCAATCCCAGCAGGATTCCCCACGCCCACAAACCTTCCAGCGGTGCATAAAGACAGCCGAAAAGACCGGTCAAGGTCAGCAGCATCACCAGAAAGATCGGTAGGCGCTGATCCTTGCCGCGCGTGGCGAGCCATGGGGCGCTCAAGGCACTGATAACCTGCACGATGATCGAGCCTGACAGCAGCAGCCCCGCGTGAGTCGGCGACAGGCCGCGACCGATCAGGATCGAGGGCAGCCAGCCAAAAACAATGTACGACAGCGAGGACTGTAGCCCCATGTACAGCGTGACCTGCCACGCGAGGCGATCACGCATCAGACCTTTGACGCGATAGACCGCACGATTGCTGTCGTGTGCTTCACGGGCCTGGGGATACCAGACAATGGCGGCAATTACCGCAGGCACTAACCAGATACCCAGCCCCATCGCCCAGCTGTCATTGAAATACTGGCTGAGCGGCACCGTTGAACCCGCCGCAATCGCCGCGCCCAGACACAACGCCATGGTGTAGACACCCATTAGAGCGCCGGCTTGCCGAGGGAAGTCACGCTTGACGATACCGGGCAGCAACACGCCGACAATGCCGATACTGGCGCCTGCCACGAGGCTGCCGATGAACAGCCCGGGTTCGCCAAGCAAACTGCGCAACGCCAGCCCGCCAGCGAGCGTCAGCAGAATGACCAGCACCACCCGTTCAGCACCAAAACGGCGCGCAAGCAATGGCGCAAGCGGCGCGAACAACCCCAGACACAACACCGGCAAGGTGGTCAGCAACCCGGCCTCGGCGGCGGACATGCCCAGGCTGTCAGATACATCATTGAGTAACGGCGCGATGCTTGAAAGCGCCGGGCGCAGGTTCAGCGCCACCAGCACCAGGCCGAGCAACAACAGCCAGCGGCTTTTGAGCAGTGAGGGTTGATCTTGCAGGGTCGTGCTCGCCGATGGCGCCTTGGTCGTCATTTCATTCTCGTGGGGGCAGGTAGTGAGGCGGCGCAGAGCGCCAAAAAGGTGCATCGTGTTGGAGAACGGCAACGAATACAAGTTTCGCTCGGATTGGGTACAGATTTAAAACCGAATCGCGATTCTTTGTGGGAGCCTCTATGTTGTCCTGCAAACCCAATCTCCGTGGGAGCGAATTCATTCGCGAAGAGGCCATTACGGACAATACATATTCAGCTTCTGGCAATCAGTCTTCCCGAATGAATTCGGTCCCACAGGAAAGCGCGCAACTGAAAACCTCCGCAGCCCTGAATGTGCTCTCAAGGCACTTGCCGTAACACTTTTGCCAGACCTGATCCCTTCCACCTGCCAGACCTTTCCGAGAAACTTGTCCCTCACTTGCGCCTTTAAATCCGGCTCACTAGGCTGCGTCGGTCGCTGCACATCAGCGATCGGGTTTAGTAGCCCGGACCAATAGGCGCACAGGTGTTCACTGTTATGGTGGCTGTGCGCAGGGCATCTTCGGGTGCGCCGGTTTCTCCTATTGTCCGGTCTACTAACCTGCTGCACAGCCGCCACCCTTCGTTTAGTAGCGAGGTGTGCTGGCTCCGTATCCAATAGGAGTTGTACATGCTTAACACCAACACCGATTCAGCCGCCAAAACCATGGCCCATGCCGCCGACCTGCTGCGTTGCGCAGCCGCCACCGCCTATGAGTCCGCCGATCACTTGAGCGGCAGCAAACGCGACCTGGCGTTTTCGGTGGTGCACTTGATCGAGATGGCGCGTGGGGCCGTGGAGAAATCCCTGCTTAGCACCGAGAATCCTTTGTAGGAGCTGCCGAAGGCTGCGAAAGCGCTATTTCAGGCAAATCGATTTCGCAGCCTTCGGCAGCTCCTACAAGAATCCACAATCGCGCAACGCCCTTCGATAATCACAGAAACGCCCTACATAACCCCTGAACGCCCCTCCATAAAATGATCGTCCATTTATTTCAGGACGATCACTCCATGGCTCATCCCATTTACATGACCATCAAGGGCAAAGAACAGGGCGATATCTCCGCAGGCTGTTCGACCCAAGAATCCATGGGTAACAAATGCCAGGAAGCACACCTGAATGAAATCATGGTGCTGTCCTACACGCACCAGATGGCGAACGTCGCCAACATCGACCGCGCCACGCACATGCCCGTCGTCATTACCAAGAACATCGACAAGTCTTCTCCCTTGCTGGCTCAAGCCTTGGCGCAACGAGAATCCATTACCTGCAAGATCGATTTCTACCGCACCACGCCCAATGGCAGCCAAGAGAAGTTCTACAGCGTCGAGATCCAGGACGCAATTATCGATAACCTGATCGTTCAGACGCCTCACGTCACCCTCGATAACGACGCCGAACCCGTCGAACAACTCGCCATCCGTTATGGCGACATTAGTTGGACCCACCACGCAGCAGGCACCAGTGGTTATAGCTATTGGGGTGAGTCCTGATGGTAGATCCTAAATCAAACACTTCCGAGACCAAGCAGCTTAAACAGGCCGCTGTTGCGCTGACGAACCACGCTTGTACATTGAGCATGCAGCACATTCAGGATGGAATGTTGCGGCTGCAATTTAATAGGGAAGTGGCGTATTACGCGCAGGGGATTGTTCGGGATGTTGAAGGTGGGAGGAAGAGCGCTGCGGAGGGGGTTAAGGCGCTGGAGGATGAACGAAGTGGATTAAAAAAAACTGCGGATGCTCTTCAGCAAAACATCGGGTTGGCCGCTGGAATATTGCAAGTCACAGGCGGAGTCGCGATGTGCGGAGGCTCATATGGTTTGGCTTGCGGTCTTGGGCTGATAACGGCAACGCACGGGCTGAATAACATTTACGAGAACGGTACCAACCTCATAGAAGCAAGAACCGACTCACAAGGATATGTCAGGCAGTTCCATCACTTCGTATCAAAAACCTTCGGTGGAACTGAGTTCGAAGGGAATATGACTTACGGCGCTTTAGACTTAGGGTTATCTGGATACGGAGCCTTGCGCAAAGTGCTGAAGCCGGGAACGTTGCGCCTATACAGATACGTGGAGACAGACTATATAAGAGCCTATAAAACCCTGAACGATCGAGCCTTAACATTTGATCGAGCCTCCGATCTCTCGACCGGCAATGGAATGTATCAGGAATGGAAAAAACAAGAATGAACAACACAGTTTTCTACATTACATTCACCTGTTTTAGCTTTTTGCTTTTCCTACCCTCACTCTGGGCTAGATTTAATTTTTCCGGCAAAAAATATACTGATAACAAGTCACTCATTGCGAAAATCTACAACAGTGCACTTTTCTTCATTCATTTAAATTTTATACAAAATGAACAGCTGCCATTTATAGGCAATATAAAATCTGAAACCATCGGATGGGTTTCGCTGGTGATGGCGATTTTATACATGTATGCACTTCCCACAAGACGTAACATTAAAGCATGGGGTTTCAAAAAATAGGACATGCCTATGCCTTGCAGGAAGCAACTATCGCTACATTCGCTTTGACAAAGAAATTGCACTCAAACAAACCCGAAAATGGACCTTAGGCATTGATGTCGGTGCCGACATATCGACCACACACAACATGAGCAATAAATGGAAAAAATCATGACTAGCACGACATTCAATCTCTGCTTCGTCGCTGGCTGCCTTTTATCGTACTTGCCCGCGTTATGGGCAAAATTCTCCTTCAGCGGAAGAAACTATACTCAGGCAACATCAGTGGGCGCAGTTATATACAGTATATTTTTTACGTATCTACATTGGCGATTCATCGACGCGGGAGCATTGCCATTCTTGGGAATATACGAGCGAGAGCCTATGGGATGGCTGTCGCTGTTTATGGTGTTAGAACACGCTTATGCGCTCCCCACTGAAGGCAAAATTTGGTTTTGGAACAAAAAGAAAAAAGTATAGCCAAGCTCTAAAAACAACAGACCTACCAAACAGTATTTTAAAAATGGATATATACAATGGACAATATAGAATTTTACATTTTATACATAACCATAACCGCATTACTATTCGCACCCTCCCTCTGGGCTAAATTCGCGCTCGGGGGCAAGAATCACACAGGCAAGAAACAGCTCATCGTTTGCCTATACAACGTAGCAGTCGTTATCGGACATCTCACCTTCGCAGACACAGGTCACCTACATTTTGTAGGGGAGACGCGCAGCCCAGTGGTAGTTAACGTTGCAGGCTACATGATATTTGCCTACATCTACGCTATGCCCCGCCCGTATCGCTACACCGTGGAAGAAAAGCGTGCAATGTTGAAGCCGGGCGAGCCAGATATTGAAATCTATACCCGCTGGGAAAATCTTTTTTACTACTTGAGGGTAGTACTTTTCGTACCAGCTTTCTGCGTCTTTTATACTTGCCTAGTCATGCTGGGTGTATGTCAATTCATCACCCTAGAGCCGCACATATTCGACATAATCCTCCTGACCATTTACTTACCAATGGTTACCGCCGTCATCATTGGTGCACTCTATGAAGGAAAGAAATACGGCCGGATTTTCTAAGCAGTCTAATAAGTATCCAAAAGACGGGCCTTCGCATATTCGCCAACCAACATTACACCTACATGACCTCAAACCCTCCCCTTACATGAGAAGAAAGCTATTTTTCCTAAAAAAATCTGCCGACGAAAATTGATATACCGGGATGATCCATTATCCCAATTTTTGTTCGCGGAGCGTTTTTCCAGCCAATCCATTTTCATCTGTTAAAACGCTATCGCGAGCAAGCTCGCTCCTACAGGTCGAGATTGATTTCAACCTCGAAACCGTCGCTTCCCCAATCCCCATAAAAAAACCCGAACACAACGTCCGGGTTTTTCAGTCCATCACTCAACCGATCAATGCAGGATCTGGCTCAGGAACAGACGCGTACGATCACTTTGTGGATTGTCGAAGAAGTCGTTCGGCGCAGCCTGTTCGACGATTTCGCCTTTGTCCATGAAGATCACGCGGTTGGCCACGGTGCGGGCGAAGCCCATTTCGTGGGTTACGCAGAGCATGGTCATGCCTTCTTCTGCCAGGCCTACCATGGTGTCCAGCACCTCTTTCACCATTTCCGGGTCGAGTGCCGAGGTCGGCTCGTCGAACAGCATGATTTTCGGCTTCATGCACAGCGCACGGGCAATCGCCACACGCTGTTGCTGACCGCCGGAAAGCTGGCCCGGGAATTTATGCGCCTGCTCTGGAATGCGTACGCGCTCCAGGTAGTGCATGGCGATTTCTTCGGCCTTTTTCTTCGGCATCTTGCGGACCCACATCGGGGCCAGCGTGCAGTTCTGCAGGATGGTCAGGTGCGGGAACAGGTTGAAGTGCTGGAACACCATGCCGACTTCACGACGGATGGTTTCGATCTGCTTCAGGTCCGAGGTCAGTTCGGTGCCATCAACGATGATCTTGCCTTGCTGGTGCTCTTCCAGACGGTTCAGGCAACGAATGGTCGTGGATTTGCCCGAGCCCGACGGGCCGCACAACACGATACGCTCGCCCTGACGCACGTTCAGGTTGATGTCCTTGAGCACGTGGAACTGGCCGTACCACTTGTGGACGCCTTCCATCCGGATCATGCCTTCGGCGCCCAGAGGCTTGGTGATAACTTCACTCATGTCAAAACTCCTAACGCTTGTGGCCTGTGTCCAGCTTACGTTCCAAGTGCATGGAATAGCGGGACATACCGAAACAGAAGATCCAGAACACCAGGGCCGCGAAGACGTAGCCCTCGGTGGCCATACCCAACCACGACGGGTCGGCGGTGGCTTGCTTGACGCTGTTGAGCAGGTCGAACAGGCCGATAATGATCACCAGACTGGTGTCTTTGAACAGGGCAATGAAGGTGTTGACGATGCCGGGGATAACCATCTTCAACGCCTGCGGCAGAATCACCAGGCCCATGCTGCGCCAGTAACCAAGGCCCATGGCCGCGGCAGCTTCGTACTGCCCCTTAGGGATTGCCTGCATGCCACCCCGAACCACTTCGGCGATGTACGCCGACTGGAACAGGATCACGCCAATCAAGGCCCGCAGCAGCTTGTCGAAGTTCATCCCTTCCGGCATGAACAGCGGCAACATCACCGACGACATGAACAGCACGGTGATCAACGGCACGCCGCGCCAGAACTCGATGAACGTCACACACACCACGCGCACTGCGGGCATGTTGGAACGACGACCCAGCGCCAGCAAAATACCCAATGGCAATGCACCGGCGATACCGACGGTGGCGATCACCAGCGTCAGCATCAGACCGCCCCACTGGCTGGTGGCCACGTGGGTCAGACCAAACGCGCCGCCGCTCAGCAGGTAGAACGCAACAATCGGGTAAATGATCAGGAACCCAATCGCGTAAATCGCTTTACGCGGAAACTTCGAGATGAACAGCGGTGCCGCACCGACGATTGCCAGGATGGCGGTAAGGTCCACCCTCCAGCGCAGTTCAGTCGGGAAGTAGCCGTACATGAACTGGCCAAAACGCTGTTGGATAAATACCCAGCAGGCGCCTTCCTTGGTGCAGTCAGCCCGTGTGGTACCGATCCAGTTGGCGTCCAGCAATGCCCAACTGAGAATCGGCGGAACCACCAGGTAAATCAGGTACAGCGAGAACAAGGTCAGCAGCGTGTTGATCCAGCTGGAGAACAGGTTCTGCCGCATCCAGGCCACTGGACCGAACACTTTGCCCGGTGGTGGCATATCAGGTTTGAAAGTATGAGTCGTCATGCGCGTTTCCTCACCGCTCGATCAGCGCAATGCGCTTGTTGTACCAGTTCATCAGCAGGGAAATGCTGATACTGATCGCCAGGTACACGCTCATGGTGATGGCAATTACTTCGATGGCCTGACCGGTCTGGTTAAGCACGGTACCGGCAAACAGCGACACCATTTCCGGATAACCAATAGCGGCCGCCAGCGAGGAGTTCTTCGCCAGGTTCAGGTATTGGCTGGTCAACGGCGGGATGATCACACGCAGCGCCTGCGGGATGATGACCTTGCGCAGCGTCGGCCCGGGGCGCAGGCCCAGCGAGCGAGCGGCCTCAGTCTGACCATGGCTGACCGACTTGATACCCGAACGCACGATTTCCGCGATGAACGCGGCGGTGTAGACCGTCAGGGCCAGCGTCAGAGAGATCAGTTCCGGGATCAGTACCCAGCCGCCAACAAAGTTGAAGCCTTTGAGCTCAGGCACTTCCCAGTGCACCGGGGCACCGAAAATCAGCATGCTCAGGGCAGGAATACCCAGAAACAGCGCCAGGCCAGCCCAGAACTTGTGGAATGGTTCGCCGGTCGCTTCAAAGCGCTTGTTGGCCCAGCGGGTCATCGCCACGATCGCCACGATCGCCACAATGATGCTGGTCACGAATGGCCAGGCACCTTCGGCGGCGATAGCGCTCGGCATGTTCAAACCACGGCTGCTGATAAAGAACATGTCGAAGTAACCGTGCGCTTGCCTTGGACCCGGCAGGGTCAGGAAGACGGCGGTGTACCAGAACAGGATTTGCAGCAACGGCGGGATGTTACGGAAGACTTCCACATAGACGGTTGCCAGCTTGCTGATCATCCAGTTCGGTGACAAGCGTGCAACGCCGATGATGAAGCCCAGGATCGTGGCCAGGAAAATACCAATGACCGACACCAGCAGCGTGTTAAGCAAGCCAATGACAAACACGCGGGCATAGCTGTCCGCTTCCGTGTAATCGATCAAATGCTGCGCAATGCCAAACCCGGCACTGCGTTCAAGAAATCCGAAACCCGAGGTAATACCACGGTGCTGGAGGTTGGTCTGGGTGTTGTCGAACATGAACCAGCCCAACGAGACCACCGCCAATACGGTGATGATCTGAAATAACCACGCGCGCACTTTTGGGTCGCTCAAAGAGAGCTTTTGCTTGGGTGCGACGATTTGCTTTTCCATGAAGTGCCCCAGGAAAAATGAAACAAAACGGCGCCCGACAGCCGGTGAAGGCTGGCGGGCGCCGGGTCAATCAACGAATTGGTGGAGCGTACTGGATGCCGCCGGCATTCCACAGAGCGTTCTGGCCGCGCTTGATTTTCAGCGGGGTGGATTCGCCCAGGTTGCGTTCAAACACTTCGCCGTAGTTACCGACTTGTTTGACGATTTGTACTACCCAGTCTTTCGGCAGTTTCAGGTCGGCACCGTAAGCGCCATCAGCACCCAGCATACGGGCAACGTCAGGGTTCTTGGTGGACTTGGCTTCAGCTTCAACGTTTTTCGAAGTCACTTTGGCTTCTTCGGCGTTGAGCATTGCGAACAGGGTCCATTTCACAATGGAGAACCACTCTTCGTCGCCTTTACGCACGACTGGGCCCAGAGGTTCTTTGGAGATAACTTCTGGCAGAACCACGTAGTCAGCCGGGCTGGCCAGTTTGCTGCGCTGTGCGTACAGCTGCGACTGGTCGGAAGTCAGCACGTCGCAACGGCCGCCTTCCAGGGACTTGGCGCTTTCGTCAGAGGTGTCGAAAGTGATCGGGGTGTATTTCAGACCGTTCGAACGGAAGTAGTCGGAAACGTTAAGCTCGGTGGTAGTACCAGCCTGGATACAGATGGTCGCGCCATCCAGTTCCTTGGCGGACTTGACGCCCAGCTTGTTATTTACCAGGAAGCCGATGCCGTCGTAGTAAGTCACACCAGCGAATACCAGACCCATGCCCGAATCGCGGGAGCTGGTCCAGGTGGTGTTACGCGACAGGATGTCGATCTCGCCCGATTGCAGCGCGGTGAAACGCTCTTTGGCGTTCAGTTGGCTGAATTTTACTTTGGTGGCGTCACCGAAAACGGCAGCAGCAACAGCGCGGCAGACGTCGGCGTCGATACCGGTGATCTTGCCGGTAGCATCAGGAACGGAGAAACCTGGCAAACCGTCGCTCACACCGCACTGTACGAAGCCTTTCTTCTGAATGGCGTCCAGTGTTGCGCCCGCCTGAGCGAAACTGCTAACACCGAGTGCTGCTGCAGCGGCTACTACGGCCAGGGTGGATTTCAACATCTTCATTCAAACCTCCAGTTTTGCTCTTTGTTGTTTAGGCGCTTCAATCCCGTCGCACCCTTGTGAGGCATTGACGACCCGTGCTGGCTTATTTTTGGGTCATCCGACTTCAGGCCAGTTCATGAGCCGGGCGTGAGGTCATCTCATCGCTCGCCTCCATGATCTTAGACGGCCCACAGGATTCAAGCCCCATGATGTTCCTGAACCAATCCGGTACAGGATGAACCGTGCCGTGAATCCTGATGCATGGACTCCGTGCTTGCCCCCGTTGAGTATCGGTAATAGCACAATAGTGTTACCGATAGAGGTAAGCGCTTCACTCCCCGGTTTTTCATAGCAAACGCCGTACCAGCATGGTGGCGATGTCGAATTAGCGACAGGTCAAGAGAAAAACTTGTAACCTTGCGACATCTTCTTTCATTTTTAACAACGCGCGCACCGCATTAACGCACTGCAAAAGAGCGAGCGCACCCGGATAGAGCACTCATGACCAACCCGCTGATTCTCGAACCAGTTAATACTTCAGACGCATGCGTCATCTGGCTGCATGGCCTGGGCGCAGATCGCTATGACTTCATGCCGGTGGCTGAAGCGCTTCAGGAATCGCTACTGAGTACGCGGTTCATCCTGCCCCAGGCGCCGACTCAAGCGGTGACCATCAATGGCGGCTATGAGATGCCGAGCTGGTACGACATCAGGGCTATGAGCCCCGCCCGCGCTATCGATCACGATCAACTGGAGGTTTCGGCGCAGACCGTTCTGGACCTCATCGAAGGGCAGCGCAACAGCGGAATCGACCCGGCGCGAATCTTCCTTGCCGGCTTTTCTCAAGGTGGCGCGGTGGTACTCCATACCGCTTTCAAACGCTGGCAGGGTCCACTGGGTGGAGTACTCGCCCTTTCTACTTATGCCCCGACATTCGGCGAGCAACTGCAACTCTCGGACAGCCAGAGACGCATTCCGGTGTGTTGCTTGCATGGCACCTTCGACAATGTCGTGCAGAAATCCATGGGCATCGCCGCATATGAGTGTTTGAAGGCGCAAGGCGTAACCGTGACATGGCAGGAATACCCAATGGAACACCAAGTGTTACCGCAGGAGATTTCCGACATCCGCGCCTGGCTGACCGACAAGCTCAGCTGATTGGGAGCTTGCAGGACGCAAATCCCTGGGAGCGGCACGCTGTCTCATGGCAAACGGGACCTGTAGGAGCGCGCTTGCCCGCGATTCGGTCCATCAGCTATGAATCTATCGCCTATGCTGACGCTATCGCGGGCAAGTGCGCTCCTACCGTAAAAAGCATTCAAAATCAGATAGTTATTTGTTGTTTTATAAGAGCCGGGTTGTTGGTGAGACGCAGGACCTGCCTAGTCAGAGACTCCGCCCTCCCGGTTAAAGCCGGTCCCACAAATTTGGGCATATGTAGCCCGTTTGGCATGACACTACGCCGCGCCCGATTCTTGCTTTACACTGCTCGGCGTACATTCCTTAATCAATTGACGAGATGACCGTGCTCAAAGCACTTAAAAAGATGTTCGGAAAAAGCGAGGCTCAGCCGCTCGCCGCTGGCCCTGTTACTCCTTCCCCTGCCCCGCAAAGCAAGACTGAAGGCCACTCAAGGGACCGCAGCGCTGCAGCCACAGCACCTGCCCGCCCCCGCGCAGACGTTAAAGAGCCGAGTGCACAGGCCGAAACGGCGGATCAGGCCGTTGCTGCCAGACCCAAGCCTGAGCGTCCACGTCGCGAGCGTGCACCGAAGCCGGTGGTCGCTCCCTGGAAACTGGAAGATTTCGTCGTCGAACCTCAGGAAGGCAAAACCCGCTTTCATGATTTCGCCCTCGCGCCCGAATTGATGCACGCGATTCAAGACCTTGGCTTCCCTTATTGCACGCCGATTCAGGCGCAGGTACTGGGTTTCACGCTCAAAGGACAAGACGCCATTGGTCGTGCGCAGACCGGCACCGGTAAAACCGCCGCGTTCCTGATCTCGATCATCTCGCAATTGACTCAGACACCGCCGCCCAAAGAGCGCTACATGGGCGAGCCTCGCGCACTGATCATCGCCCCGACCCGGGAGCTGGTGGTGCAGATCGCCAAGGACGCTGCGGACCTGACCAAGTACACCGACCTGAACGTCATGACGTTTGTGGGCGGCATGGACTTCGACAAACAGCTCAAACAGCTTGAAGCCCGCCATTGCGACATTCTGGTCGCCACCCCTGGCCGTTTGCTGGACTTCAACCAGCGCGGCGAAGTGCACCTGGACATGGTCGAAGTGATGGTCCTCGACGAAGCCGACCGCATGCTCGACATGGGCTTCATCCCGCAGGTGCGCTCAATCATTCGCCAGACGCCGCACAAAGGCGAACGCCAGACCCTGCTGTTCTCCGCGACCTTTACTGACGACGTGATGAACCTCGCCAAGCAATGGACAACCGAACCGGCCATCGTTGAAATCGAAGCCGAGAACGTCGCCAGCGAGAACGTCGAGCAGCATATCTACGCGGTCGCCGGTGCGGACAAATACAAACTGCTCTACAACCTGGTCACCGATAACGGTTGGGAGCGCGTGATGGTCTTTGCCAACCGCAAGGACGAAGTGCGTCGTATCGAAGAACGCCTGGTCCGTGATGGCGTGAACGCCGCGCAACTGTCAGGCGATGTACCGCAACACAAACGCATCAAGACGCTGGAAGGCTTCCGCGAAGGAAAGATTCGCGTGCTGGTCGCCACGGATGTCGCCGGTCGCGGGATTCACATCGACGGCATCAGTCATGTGATCAACTTCACGCTGCCGGAAGTGCCGGACGACTATGTCCACCGCATTGGCCGTACAGGTCGAGCAGGCGCAGCAGGTGTTTCGATCAGCTTCGCCGGTGAAGATGACTCTTATCAGTTGCCCGCCATTGAAGAGAAACTGGGCCGCAAGATCAGCTGCGAAACACCGCCGACCGAGCTGTTGCGTGCGGTGGTGCGTAAGCCAGCACAGCCGGTTTAACTGCATCGGTAGCAACTGTAGGAGTGAGCTTGCTCGCGATAGCGGTATATCTGACAAATTATTTTGACTGTTATACCGCTATCGCGAGCAAGCTCACTCCTACAGTTCATAATCTACTTCAGACTAACTTCCAACGCCCCGCCGCTGCTTTATCACTCTCCCGCCCCTCGACCCACTTCGGCCCTTCTGACGTGTTCTCTTTTTTCCAGAACGGCGCACGGGTTTTCAGGTAGTCCATCACGAAATCGCAGGCTTCGAAGGCTGCCTGACGATGGGCACTGGCAACGCCGACAAACACAATCGGTTCACCTGGTTCCAGCGCGCCAACCCGATGCAGTACTTCCAGCCGGAGCAATGGCCAGCGCTGTTCGGCCTCATGCACAATCTTGCCCAATGCCTTTTCAGTCATGCCGGGATAGTGTTCCAGAAACATCCCCGAGACGTCCCGCCCTTCGTTGAAGTCCCGCACGTAGCCCACAAAACTGACCACCGCGCCGATGCCGACATTAGCCGCATGCAGAGCGTTGACTTCAAAGCCTGGATCGAACTGTTCCGCCTGAACCCGAATCGCCATGCTCAGCCCCCGGTCACGGTTGGGAAAAAAGCCACTTCATCACCGGCTTGCAAAGGCTCGTCCAATTGGCACAGCTCCTGATTGCGGGCGCACATCAGGTTCTGCTCAGCCAATACCTGCCATACGCCATCGCGCTCAAGCAAGTGCAGGCGCAGCGCGTCGATAGTGGCGAATTCGCCGTCGACCTGCTCACCGTCAGTCCCCAGGGTTTCCCGGTAACGGGCGAAATACTGGACGGTGATGCTCATGGAGCCTCCGGTGCCGTTTCATCTGCAATGAAGTGCCCGCTTTTACCACCGAGCTTTTCCAGCAAACGCACATTCTCGATGACCATGCCGCGATCAACCGCCTTGCACATGTCATAGATGGTCAGCGCAGCGACGCTGGCAGCGGTCAGCGCTTCCATTTCCACACCGGTCTGCCCGGCCAGCTTGCAGCGGGCGACGATGCGCACAGCGTCCTCGCCTTCAGCGCTCAGCTCCACCTTGATGCTGGTCAGCATCAACGGGTGGCACAGCGGGATCAGGTCACTGGTCTTCTTCGCCGCCTGAATACCGGCGATGCGCGCCACGGCGAACACATCCCCCTTGGGATGCCCACCGCTGACGATCATTTGCAGGGTGTCGGGCAGCATACGGATTAATGCTTCGGCCACCGCTTCACGGGACGTCACGGCTTTATCAGTGACGTCGACCATATTGGCGCGACCTTGGGAATCGAGATGAGTGAGCACAGCGTTACTCCTGAACAGGAGCGGGGATTGTAAACCTAAAGTGGCGATTGATGACCTTGCAATTGACAAAGGAGCAAATCCACTTGACGACGGGCTTGCACGACCTGGATCTACTTCTGCAAGACGCTTTGGCGAATACACCAGCTCCTATTTAATGTGAGAACTCACGAGGTATTTATCTGCTTCTAACCTCGTCATCCTTCGGCTTGTCCGAAACAAATACCGCGCCGTCCAGTTGCAGATCCCTCACTGAAACGTTGGTTACAGATAACTGATCGACACTCCCCCGCTGCACCAGAAACTCGATGCCATTGGAAAACGAAGGCGATACCATATTGACCGGAATAGTGATTGTTCGCCACTCCGGAGATTCGAACAGATTGAATGTCATGAATCGGGTGCCGTATTGCCAGATGAACTGTACTTGCCCGGTTGCCTCCTCGACCCCTCCTTCTACTCGAATATCAAAACTGACGACGAATTGCCTGGGTCGAACATCTGTCATGGTGAAGTGCTGATTGAGCTTACTGCCGGCGCCCAGCAACGCATGGAAGCGCCCATCCTCTTCTTCAACCGTGACAGACCCGCTTATGACTTTCCAGGAATCTAGCTTTCCACCCTCAAAATCACCATTTTCAATATACTCGGCTTTAGAGCCACGTTTCCTATTGCGTCCCATAATCCAACTCCTTTAGTAAGTTACGCTCCATATGACGCGACCACTTAACGCTTAGACTACCGCCCATACAGATCAGATAAGCCTGAAGTTTTATCCCTCTGGCACGCATCACTCTGAGCCTGAAAAACAGAAGTGTCTACTGTCAGAAGTGATAGTCCGCGGGTCGAAAAAACCACCAATAACTGTGGAGACCAATGCATCTGCCCCAGCAGGATTAAGCAACGAGGCGCTCATTCAGGCCACCGCAAGTCTCTCTAACTCTGAACCTCAGGAAGAGATTCAATACCCACATCAGCGTCTGAGACCTCATCCGAGAAAGAAACGTTTGTGATTGAGATGTTTCCCGGGAATCCCGGCTGCCTGTGGAAGATGAGCTCTACCCTTGTGAGAGAGGCAGGCAAATTCAATGAAATCGAGGCCCTACGCCACTCTGTCGTTGCATGGACGTTGAAACGCTGGAGTTTCAGCTCACCTGCTACCACGAACCATAAAGAGGCCTCGATATATTCAAAAAAAGCGTCCTCGCTGCACGTTATATCCAATGAAAAAGTTGCTCCATTCGGAGGCGGGGCAGGTATCAACCACCTCTGAATCAGCCTCCCGTCTCCGCCGAACCGGGCATAGGATCGTGTGCCTTCCGTTAGAATTTCAACCAGGGGAAATTGCTCCCATGGCTCAAACTCTCCTGTTGCAAAATCACCATTTACTATATATTCCATTTTTCCGCTTCCTTATCGTTAAACGCGATATCCATAATCGCCTACAGGCCTTGTCACCCGTCGCATTACCGGCACGCTAAACGGCAGTTAATACACGCCAGTGCTTTAAGGCACTTTAATTAAACACTGTGTGACGAACACGTCTACTGTCAGAAATGACAGTCCGTTGGTCGCGAACGAATATGAAAACAGGGGGGATTTCGCAGGAGTTGTGGGAGCGGATTCATCCGCGAAGGGGTCCTTGAGACAGCACATCGTGTGTGCCTGGACCGGCCTTTTCGCGAATGAATTCGCTCCCACGGGAGGTTAAACATTCATCGTTTAAATCTTACAAATGCGACTCCGCATATTCGGCCAGGATTGAGCGCGGCACGCCTTGGAGCGAGATGTGCACGCCGTTCGGGAAGTCTTTGAAACGCTCCGTCAGGTAGGTCAGCCCCGAGCTGGTGGCCGACAGGTAAGGAGTATCGATCTGTGCAAGGTTGCCCAGACAGACCACTTTTGAACCAGCGCCGGCACGGGTGATGATGGTTTTCATCTGGTGCGGCGTAAGGTTCTGGCACTCGTCGATCAAAATCAGGCTTTGCTGGAAGCTGCGCCCCCGGATGTAGTTGAGGGATTTGAACTGCAACGGCACTTTGCTGAGGATGTAATCGACGCTGCCATGGGTGTTTTCGTCATCCATGTGCAAGGCTTCGAGGTTGTCGGTGATAGCGCCCAGCCAAGGCTCCATTTTTTCTGCTTCGGTGCCAGGCAGGAAGCCGATTTCCTGATCCAGGCCCTGCACGCTACGCGTGGCAATGATGCGCCGATAACGCTTGCTGACCATGGTCTGCTCAATGGCAGCGGCCAGTGCCAGGATGGTTTTACCCGAACCGGCAGCGCCAGACAGGTTGACCAGATGGATATCCGGATCAAGCAAGGCAAACAATGCCAGCCCCTGATAGATATCGCGCGGTTTGAGGCCCCAGGCCTCCTGATGCAGCAATGGCTCCTGATGCATGTCCAGAATCATCAGTTCGTCAGCCTTGACGCCTTTGACCCAGCCAACAAAACCCTGCTCGTCGATGATGAACTCGTTGATATGAACGGCGGGCAGTTGTTCAGCGAGTTGCACGCGGTGCCAGGTACGGCCGTGATCCTGACGGGTGTCGACTTTGCTGACCCGGTCCCAGAAGGAGCCGGTCACGTTGTGATAACCACGGGACAGCATCGATACGTCGTCGACCAACTGGTCGGTGCTGTAGTCTTCGGCAGCGATGCCACAGGCGCGCGCCTTGAGGCGCATGTTGATGTCTTTGGTGACCAGCACAAGACGCAAGTCCTTGTCGCGCGCATGCAGGTCGATCAACTGATTGATGATGATGTTGTCGTTCAGGTGTTCAGGCAGGAGGCTGTTGGGCTCCTCGCGCTTGCTCATCATGATCGACAGAAAACCTTTGAACACGCCGGTACCACGGTCGATCGGTACGCCCTTCTCGACTTCTTCGGGCGTGGCTTCGCCCAGGGTCTTGTCAATCAGGCGGATGGCTTGACGGCATTCGGCAGCAACCGAATGTTTACCGGCTTTGAGCTTGTCCAGCTCTTCCAGCACGGTCATGGGGATGGCGACGCGGTGTTCTTCGAAGTTCAGCAGGGCATTGGGGTCGTGGATCAGTACGTTGGTATCGAGCACGTAAAGGATTGGCTGGTTAGAAGAAGGGGTGCGTCCGTGATCATCCATACTCGCTCACCTTTATAAAAGCCAGGCGACGCAGATTACTCAAACTGCGCCACGAAAAGGCCGCCGGGCTCTCTCCTTAAGGCAGGAGAGAATTGCTCAAGATGGAGTCTTGGAGGACGCCACCTGTGTTGCAGGTTTCGGCGGTCTGATAGTGGTAATACCGCAAAACACATGACAGAAAAAAGCTCTTTGACAGTTTTTTGAAGTTTATTTCACAGTATGACGAATAGCCCTTGGCGACCCGCGCCAGCCCGTTTACAGTCGGAAGTCCGCCCCACCCGAAATCGCCTGAAAATTCTCCCCCTGCCTGCCTTGATATGAACGCAATCCCTTATTCTGCGGGCCTCTCAGGGATATTGTGGCAATCGTCCCAAATCAACTCGCTTTGTGCGGTGTTTGCCAGCAACAACGGCACTGCCGATTGCACTCTGGCACTGGCGTCGTGAAACACCACCGTCCCGCGTCGCCAGAGCAACATCAGGGTCACCACACGATCAGTAATCTGCTCCGACGTCAGACGGCCATTGCTGTCCTGAGCATCGATATTCCACAGTGAAACCCGCAGGTTCTGATCGCGGAAGAACTGCCCGCTGTCGGCACGTCGATGGCCATAGGGTGGACGAAACAGCGGGATGAAATTGTCGGGTAACAACTGCTGAGTCAGGGCCTCACTGCGCAGCACGGAGCTTTGCCATTCCAGCCACTGGCTATGGGAGCGATACTCCCACCCCTGAATGCCCACGCACTGCAGACGGTACAACGACTGCAAGGCAGTGCCGGTAGTGGCGGCCAGACGATCCTGCAGGTTTTTGCCCAACACAAAGAACGTCGCGTTCATCTTTTGCTGGCGCATGAAATTGGCCAGCCAGTCGGTGCCGCCGTCAGCGCCCGTGGGGCCGCTTTCGAAATTGAGCTGGAAAGTGCGATCCGGCATTTCATCGCCGCTCAGCTCGTCAGAGTTATAAAGGGCGATTTCACTGCTGGTTTGCGGGAAGAGGGCTGCGAGGTACATCAGTTCATTGAGATAGCGTTCATTAAAGGTCGCGCTCGGCGCAGCCCAATTGGCGTAGAACGAATCACTGGCGATGGTGAACTCGCCCGCGCGCTGACGCAGTTGATCCATGTCTTCGACCAGCACGCAGAACGATGCATCCTGAGGGCAGCTCTGTTGCGCATTCTGGTAGCCCTCCAGCAAGCGGTTCCAGAGGCGCTGCCGCAGCAGGTTCAGCGACGGCACATTGATGTATCTGAGCCCCAGGCGGCGCTTGAGGGTCTCCTCATCCATCTGCTCGCTGAGCCAGAGTTCATGGGCAAAACCGAGGATCTGCGCGCGTGAAGCCACATCGAACAGGTCGGGAGATTCCAGCCGTTCAGGCCAGAGGCTACGGTCAATAGTCGCCACCGGCGGCAACGCCGCATTGGCCTGCACCCAGAACAGACACGCGCAAACTGCTAGAAACTTACGCAACACCACTCGCTCCCTGAACATGAACCCGGATTAGCGCCGCACTATAGCTGATATTGGGAGGCTGATTTGGCAGGAGCTGGCTAGAACCTGTGGGAGCGAATTCATTCGGGAAGGCATTGTTTCAGTCGATACGAAGGCTGGGAGGTATCGGTCCTTCGCGAATGAATTCGCTCCCACAGGGAACTGAGCCAGCAGGCCCTATCGCCACCATAGCTGGAGTCAGACTCCAACAATCCCTAGAATCCCCCGACGATTAAAGGAGACGACCCTATGCTGATGGTGATTTCCCCGGCAAAAACACTCGATTTCGATACCCCGCCGACAACCGAGCGCTTCACCCAGCCACAGTATCTGGACCATTCCCAGGAGCTGATCCAGATACTGCGTGAGTTGACGCCTGCGCAGATCGGCGAGCTGATGCACCTCTCGGACAAACTCTCGGGCCTCAATGCCGCCCGCTTCGGCAGCTGGACACCTGCATTTACTCCCGAGAACGCCAAGCAGGCCTTGCTGGCGTTTAAAGGCGACGTTTATACCGGTCTGCAAGCGGAAACCCTCAGCGACGCCGAACTCAGCTATGCCCAGGACCATCTGCGTATGCTGTCCGGGCTTTACGGCTTGCTGCGCCCGCTGGATTTGATGCAGCCCTATCGGCTGGAAATGGGCACCAAACTGGCGAACGGCCGAGGCAAGGATCTGTATGCGTTCTGGGGCACGCGTATCAGCGAATGGCTGAACGAGGCGCTTGCCGAGCAAGGCGACGACTTGCTACTGAATCTGGCATCCAACGAGTATTTTTCAGCGGTTAAACGCTCGGCGCTGAACGCACGCATCATCGATACCGAGTTCAAGGACCTGAAAAACGGCCAATACAAGATCATCAGCTTCTACGCCAAGAAGGCTCGCGGCATGATGAGCCGCTTTGTGATATCGGAAAAAATCAACACGCCGGATGCACTTAAACAGTTCGATGTGGGTGGCTACTGCTACAGCAGCGAGCAGTCCACTGCGAACAAATTAGTGTTCCTGCGCGACACTCCCGACGCGTAAATCTGCCCTCTGAGGCGCGAATCCCCTTCCGATCGCGCCTTCTCCCCCTCTGGAACCATCGTGCAAATTGCGATTTGCCAACTTACTGTCGTCAGTTTTCCGACGCATTTTTTTAGTTGGCGATTTTCTCAAAAAATTAACAAACTTTTTGTGTACTAGCCTTTGGCTTTTCCGCAGTAGTAGCACACTCACACCCACTTATCTGGAGCGCTTGCCAACTAAGGGCTGCGGCGAAGGTGACATCACTTTGCAACTACGCAATTTTGACGCCCAAAAAAAGAAATTCTCAAAAAGAGGACGAGTGGCCAGGAACTTATCCCGAAACCAGACGCTCCTACATCCCGTAACAATTCTCGTCATCCTTGTGAGAGATCACTTACAAGCGACGTAGAAGATCCGGAAGTTGCCGTTTAATACACTGACCTCAGGTTCAGCGGCGGTAGAGACTCAGGAGATTGAATCACCGTTATACGCCTTAGTCGTTTGGCAAAGCACTGTTCAAGTGCATAGCGCAATAATGAGGCATGACAGCCAAGGCTCTGGTCCGGGCCTGTCAGCCGAAAGCTTGCGATAGCACCAAAGGAGTGGTTTACCACATCCCAGAGCAAGGCCCTGAGGCTGTTACAGCCAGGTTACTTGCCGTTCAAGACTCAGCAGTATTTGAGATTGCCTTAGTTACTTCTGGCACTCACCTTTTTAAATATGCCTGCACTTGTTATGCGACTTCTTCAAGTCACACTTTCGAGTGCGCGATAACTGCTGGCCAAAATTAATATCCAGCCAACTTATGGCGTGTAAATCGAGGAGAGTACGATGCGTATCAGCATCTTTGGTTTGGGTTATGTCGGTGCAGTCTGTGCCGGTTGCCTTTCAGCGCGGGGTCATGACGTTGTTGGTGTGGATATCTCTGCTGCCAAGATTGACCTTATCAATAACGGCAAATCGCCAATCGTAGAACCTGGCCTGGGCGAGCTCCTGGACAAGGGTATTCGCACTGGCAAACTGCGTGGCACCACGGATTTTTCCGAAGCCATCCGCGCCACTGACGTGTCGATGATTTGCGTCGGTACACCGAGCAAGAAAAACGGCGACCTGGAACTCGATTTCATCGAATCCGTCTGCCGCGAGATCGGTTTTGTACTGCGCGAGAAAGACACTCGCCACACCATCGTTGTGCGCAGCACGGTTCTGCCGGGCACTGTTGCCAACGTCGTGATCCCGATCCTTGAAGACTGCTCCGGCAAGAAAGCCGGCGTTGACTTCGGCGTTGCAGTGAACCCTGAGTTCCTGCGCGAAAGCACCGCGATCAAAGACTACGATCACCCGCCAATGACTGTTATCGGCGAGTTCGATAAAGCGTCCGGCGACGTGCTGCAAGCCCTGTACGAAGAACTCGACGCACCGGTTATCCGCAAGGACATCGCCGTTGCCGAGATGATCAAGTACACCTGCAACGTGTGGCACGCCACCAAGGTCACTTTCGCCAACGAAATCGGCAACATCGCCAAAGCATGCGGCGTTGATGGTCGTGAAGTGATGGAAGTGGTTTGCCAGGACAAACAACTGAACCTGTCCCAGTACTACATGCGTCCAGGCTTCGCTTTCGGCGGCTCCTGCCTGCCAAAAGACGTCCGCGCCCTGACCTACCGTGCTGGCAGCCTGGACGTTGAAGCACCTCTGCTCAACTCGCTGATGCGCAGCAACGTTTCCCAGGTACAGAACGCTTTCGACATCGTGGCCTCCCACGACACTCGCAAAGTCGCGCTGATGGGGCTGAGCTTCAAGGCCGGTACTGACGACCTGCGTGAAAGCCCGCTGGTAGAGCTGGCTGAAATGCTGATCGGTAAAGGCTTCGAACTGAGCATCTTCGACAGCAACGTCGAATACGCCCGCGTTCATGGCGCCAACAAGGACTACATCGAGTCCAAGATCCCTCACGTTTCATCCCTGCTCAACTCGGACTTCGATGCAGTCATCGAAAACGCCGACGTGATCATCCTGGGCAACCGTGATGAACGCTTCCGTGCGCTGGCCGACAAGGCTCCAGCGGGCAAGCAGATTGTGGATCTGGTCGGCTTCATGACCACCACTACTGCCCAGAACGATAGCGCTGAAGGTATCTGCTGGTAACGGCTGTCAGAGCGCCCTTCGGGGCAGGTCAACCGTAGGAGCCAACTTGCTGGCGAGACAACTGACGGGGTTACACAACCGTCAGTCCTCTCCCCGACAAGCTGGCTCCTACCGCGGACGGGCTACGAAAAACAGGGCGCTTGTTACACGCCTGCCTAAACCAAGTCGGGCCACCCCAAAGGCTCACCCGATACCGAGACGGATGCAGATATGCACAGGCTAAAACATGGCCTTCTACAGGCCGCAGGTTGGTTGTTCTACCTGAGTTTATTAGGGGCACTCGCCACCGCGCTGCCTACCAGTATCTTTGACTCACAGTCGAAGAACTTTATTTTCCTGATTGGCGCCGTCGGCATCTGGCGCTATTCGATGGGCGCTACGCACTTTGTGCGCGGCATGATCTTTCTCTACATCGTCTACCCGCACTTGCGTCGCAAAGTGCGCAAGCTGGGCAAATCGGCGGACCCGTCTCACGTGTTCCTGATGGTCACCAGCTTTCGTATCGATGCACTGACCACCGCTCAGGTGTACAGCTCGGTGATTCGCGAAGCCATTGAATGTGGTTTCCCGACAACCGTGGTCTGCTCCCTGGTGGAAATGTCCGACGAGCTGCTGGTCAAGGCGATGTGGGAAAAGGCCAACCCGCCAGAGCACGTCAAACTGGACTTCGTACGGATTGCCGGTACCGGTAAACGTGACGGTCTGGCGTTCGGCTTCCGGGCTATTTCCCGGCACATGCCCGATGACCGCGCAGTGGTTGCCGTGATCGACGGCGACACCGTGCTGTCTGAAGGTGTCGTGCGCAAGACCGTTCCGTGGTTTCAGCTGTTCGGCAATGTCGGCGGCCTGACCACCAACGAATTCTGCGAAGTCCGCGGCGGTTACATCATGAGCGAGTGGCACAAACTGCGCTTTGCTCAGCGTCACATCAACATGTGCTCGATGGCGCTGTCCAAGCGCGTACTGACCATGACCGGTCGTATGTCGGTGTTTCGCGCGACCGTCGTGACCGACCCGGAATTCATCGCCGACGTTGAAAGCGACTCCCTGCACCACTGGCGCCTGGGTACGTTCAAGTTCCTCACAGGTGATGACAAGTCCAGCTGGTTCAGCCTGATGCGCCTTGGCTACGACACGTTCTACGTGCCGGACGCAGCGATCAACACCGTTGAGCACCCGCCTGAGAAAAGCTTCCTCAAGGCCAGCCGCAAACTGATGTATCGCTGGTACGGCAACAACCTGCGTCAGAACTCGCGTGCACTGGGTCTGGGCGTTCGTCGCCTCGGCATCTTTACCAGCATCGTGCTGTTCGACCAGCGCGTGTCGATGTGGACCTCCATTCTGGGTCTTACCGTCGCGATCATCGCCAGCTTCAAATACGGCGGCATGTTCATCCTCATGTACTTGCTGTGGATCGGCATCACGCGCCTGATCCTGACCCTTCTGCTGTCCTGCTCGGGACACAAGATCGGCCCGGCCTACCCCGTGATTCTTTATTACAACCAGATCGTCGGCGCACTGATGAAAATTTACGTTTTCTTCCGCCTGGACCGCCAGTCCTGGACGCGCCAAGACACCAAACTCAGCCGTGACATGGCCAGTTTCCAGGGTTGGTTCAACACCTGGTCATCCCGAACCATGACTTTCTCGGCTGGCACCATCTTCGTCGCAGTGCTGTTGACGATGGTTTAAACCGGGCCAACGGATTAATCGCTTAAGTAGGAAAAATAGCCATGAATACAGCCGTGAATGCAAACGTCGTACATGAATCCGAAGCCCAGCGCCAACACGCCCGGGTCAAAATCCCGGCCAAGCTGCGCTTGCTCAATGGCGCGCCAAACGCGCCTCTGGTACGCATCGAGGACTTGTCGGCTGGCGGCCTGAGCTTCATCGCCCCGGCCCAACAAAAGCCGACAATCGGCGAAGTTATCAAGGGTCGCCTGCAGTTCCTGATCGACAACCTTGGCCTGGCCATGGACGTCGAAATGCAGGTTCGCTCCATTGATGCTTCCACCGGTCGTGTGGGCTGCCAGTTCCAGAATTTGGAAGTACAGGACATCGCCACCCTGCGTCACCTGATCACCTCTCACCTGAGCGGCGACATCGTGAGCATGGGTGAAGTGCTGGCGACTCTGCAGCGCGACAACTTCACCAAAGCACGCAAGGTCAAAGGCAGCGGCGACGGCATGAGCGGCCTGGGTCGCCTGCGCGCAGTCACCTTCAGCCTGGGCATCTTCATCGTCGGTCTGGCGGCATTCGGTTTCATCTTCAAGACCGTTTACAGCCTGTACTTCGTCAGCCACTCCTCGGCCGGTCTGGTGACCTTGCCTGCCATGGACGTGACCATGCCGCGCGAAGGTACTGTGCAGAGCCTGGTAGCCGTCAACGCTCCTGTTGCCAAAGGCGCGCCAATGGCTTCGTTCAACACCAGCATGCTGGAAATGCTCAAAGGCAGCCTGAACGGCGACGACCTGCAGCCTGCGAAAATCGAAGAGCTGTATGGCAAGCAAATGGCCGGTACTTTGACCAGCCCATGTGACTGCGTTATCGCCAAGCAACTGGTTGCCGATGGTCAGTTCGCTGCCAAAGGCCAGGTGATCTTCCAACTGGTGCCGCGTAACACCGCAGCCAATATCGAAGCCCGCTTTACCTATCGCCAGTTCAACGACGTCAAACCAGGCACCCGCGTGAACTTCCAGGTGGCCGGTGAAGACAACGTGCGCAGCGGCAAAATCATCAGCAGCGCCAACCTGAGCGAAACCGATCTGGCCACTGATATCCGCGTACAGATCAAGCCTGATGAAGTGCTGGACACTTCCCTGGCTGGCCGTCCGGTAGAAGTCACCAGCGATCGTGGTCCCTCGATGAACTGGCTGATCGACAAAGCCATGGCCGCGGGTCTCTAACATGCGTAGCCCATTACAAAGATTGTCGAGCCCTACACTGTTGAGCCTGGCCGTTGCCATCGCCTTGACCGGCTGTGCCGGCCTGCCCGATCAACGCCTGGCCAATGAAGCCCTGAAAAACGGCGACACCGCACTGGCAGAGCAGAACTATCGGCAACTGGCGGACCTGGGCTACAGCGATGCACAGGTTGGCCTGGCTGACATTGCTGTGCAGAGCGGTGATCCGCAGCGCATCAAGGAAGCAGAAGCCACTTACCGTGCCGCAGCTGAAACCTCGCCACGTGCCCAGGCGCGTCTGGGGCGCCTGCTGGCCTCCAAGCCTGGCGCGACCGAAGCTGAGCACCATGAAGCCGAAGACCTGCTGAAAAAGGCCTTCGCCAGTGGCGATACCAGCTCGCTGACGCCGTTGGCCATGCTCTACCTGCAATTCCCGCACAGTTTCCCGAACGTGAATGCCCAGCAGAAGATCAGCGAGTGGCGTGCACAGGGTTACCCGGAAGCCGGTCTGGCCCAAGTGCTGCTTTATCGCACTCAAGGCACTTACGACCAGCACCTGGATGACGTCGAGAAAATCTGCAAAGACGCACTGAGCAAAGTCGACATCTGCTACGTCGAGCTGGTCACGGTCTATCAGAAACGCGACCAGAACGACCAACGCACTGCGGTGGTCGAGCAACTGAAAAGTGCTTACTCCGTGGGCCGTGTCGGCGCCCAGCGTGTCGACAGCGTGGCCCGTGTTCTGGGTGACGCGTCAATCGGCACCCCGGATGAAAAAACCGCCCAGCAATTGCTGGAGCAGGTTGCACCGGGTTACCCCGCTTCGTGGGTGACACTCGCCAAACTGCTTTACGACTTCCCCGAACTGGGCGACGTCGACAAGATGATGGAATACCTGGACAACGGCCGTGCAGCGGATCAACCCCGCGCCGAACTGTTGCTGGGTCGCCTGTACTACGAAGGCAAATGGGTACCGGCTGATTCACTCAAAGCCGAAGCGCACATGAAGAAAGCCGCCAGCGGCGGTGAGCTCTCTGCGCACTACTACCTGGGCCAGATCTACCGCCGTGGCTACCTGGGCAAGGTCGAATCGCAAAAAGCACTGGATGAATTGCTGATCGCTGCACGCGGCGGCCAGAACAGCGCTGACTTTGCCATTGCCCAACTGTTCTCCCAAGGCCGGGGCACCCTGCCTAATCCGGTCAACGCCTGGGTATTCAGCCAACTGGCGCTGCAAGCTCCGGAGCCGACGCCGGCTGCCACTGAGCTCGCGCAGGAAATCAGCACCGCATTGCCACCTGAAAAACTCGCCACCGCCCAACGGCTGTTGCAGCAAGAGAAAAACGTCCGGGGTATCACCAGCCAGAACGCGCTGGCCATGCAAGCCCTGAAAGAAGAAGACGGCGAGGACGCACCACTATGAAGTTGAATCCCCTGATGGCCGCAGGCCTGGGTCTTGGCTTTACCCTGCTTTGGGCCACGCCGACACTGGCGGCCCTGACTGAAGAAAAGAACTTTGGTCTTGAAGTGAAAATCAGCGGCCAGGCCGAAGACGATCGTGATCTGGGCACCCGCTCGGGCGGCGACGTCAACGGTCTCGGTCTGGACCTGCGTCCTTGGGTCTATGGCGAGCGTGGCGCCTGGAGCGGCTATGCAATGGGTCAAGTGGTGACTGCCACTGACACCATTCAGACTGACCCTCTTGAGCAAACCGACTCCGACACCCAGGAAACCACTCAGGCTCGCGGCAATGCCAGCGAGCGCGAAGTCGACAAGAGCTACCTGGCCTTGCGCGAATTCTGGATCGGTTACAGCGGCTTTACCGCGTACCCGGGCGAAATACTCAAGGTCGGTCGCCAGCGTCTGCGCAACGACGACGGCCAGTGGCACGACACCAACATCGAAGCGGTGAACTGGGTTTTCGACACTACCCTGCTCAAAGCAGACGTGGGTGTGGCTCAACGCTTCAGCGAATACCGTACAGACCTGACTGAACTGTCCCCGCAAGACGAAGACCGTAAACACATCTTCGGCGACGTCAGCTACCAGTGGATGCCAGGCCAATGGGCTGGTGTGCGCGCACACCACAGCCAGGACGACGGCAACCTGAAGAAGCCGGGCGAAAACCTCGACGATCTGGACAAGACGTCCAACGGCGATCTGACCTGGCTCGGCTTGCAAGCCAACAGCGACGCTTACAACCACCGCAACACCAACACGATCAATTACTGGGGCAGCGTGACCTGGCTCTCCGGTGATCGCAGCCAGATCGCTGCCGACGCACAGCCGGACGGCACATTCCAGGCAGGCGACAAAACCAACAGCAACGTCAATGGCTGGGCCACTGATCTGGGTCTGCGTTTCCGTCTGGACCCGCAATGGCAAGTGGGCGCTGCGTACTCGCGCGCCAGCAAGGAATACGAACAGAACGGCCTGGAATCCAACCGCTCGAACTGGACCGGTACGCGCTCGCGCATTCACCGCTTCGGTGAAGCGTTCCAGGGCGAAATGGCCAACGTGGAAAGCGGCTCGCTGTTCGCGTCTTGGCAGATGCAGGATGAATACGACGCGTCGTTGATCTATCACAACTTCCGCCGCACCGATGGCAAAGCGCGCATCGGCACCTCCGGCATCAACGCTGTTGGCGCGGATGAAAGCGGCGTTCTGTCGTCCCTGCCATTGACCACCGACGGCGATAAAGACCTGGGTCAGGAAATGGACCTGGTCGTGACCAAATACTTCAAAGGCGGTCTGTTGCCTGCGGCGCTGAGCCAGTCGATGGATGAACCCTCTGCGCTCGTCCGTCTGCGTGCCGGTGTCTTCAAACCGGGCGATGCCTATGGCAGCGAAGTCGACAGCTACATGCACCGCGCCATCGTCGACGTCATCTGGCGCTTCTGATGCAACCGCGAAAGGAGTGCGATGAGATGAACAGTCAAGCAAGCAGTCTGCGCAACCGCGCATGGCCACATGCACTGCTCGAAAGCGCAGTGCTGAGCGGCGCGCTGTTGCTCGCCAGCTCCGCCATGGCCGCCACTGTGCCGGTCAACCCGGTCCCGGCGACCAACCCTGGCATGGTCAAAGAGCTGCAAGAAGCCAAAAGCTACACCATCAGCAGCCCTCCGGTTGAGACGCTGGCGATGGACAAACCTGTGTTGCCGGACATCTCCGGCTACACCGCCGAAGCCGCCGCGAAGAAAATCGTGCGCAGCAAGCCTGGCAAGGTTCGCATCACCCGGATCATGGAAGAAGTCGGCCTGAAGGAGTTCGTCGGCGGTGACAACAAGATGGCCGAATGGGTTGCCCGTCAACAAGGCATCCCGCAAGCGATCGTCATCGAAGGCGGCTACGTGAACATTCAGGACCTGGCCAAAAAGGTCCCCAAGCAGTACCTGAGCGAAGTATCGCCAGGCGTTTACCTTGCCCGCCTGCCAATCCTGGTCAAGGCTGACGCCACCT
This sequence comes from Pseudomonas viridiflava, assembly GCF_900602065.1. Taxonomy (GTDB): domain Bacteria; phylum Pseudomonadota; class Gammaproteobacteria; order Pseudomonadales; family Pseudomonadaceae; genus Aquipseudomonas. The sequence continues at coordinate 674,098 of NZ_UWFN01000285.1, forward strand.
TCGACGTCGACAAGAAAGCGCACGAGCTGCGCCTGTCCCAAGAGAAGGGTTCGTTCCTGGTCAACGAAGGCAAGCTGTTCATGAGCGATACCCAGCTCAACGGCTGGCGCGAAAAGACCAACAGCCTGGCGACCTTCCGCAGGCCTGATGAATTCCGTCCGTTCCTGCTGTCGTGGGGTGGTTCCGAGACTTACATCATCAACACCAAGATGGCCAGCCTGGGCTACGACCAGAGCAAGTCCTACGGTGTGAGTATTTCTCAGTACACGCCCAACATGGTCAAGCAGATGAACAAGCCAGACCCGACCGGCTGGATCGTCGGCTCGGAGTTCTCTGACCTGTGGTACGGCTTCTATTGCTATGAAACCAAAGACTTCGTTGTCAAAGGCAGCACGTATCGCGACAACATTGTTTACGGCATTGACCCGCATGACCGTTCCCACGGCCTGATCATTGCCGAGAACAACGTCTACGGCACCAAGAAAAAGCACGGGATCATTATTTCCCGTGAGGTGAACGACAGCTTCATCTTCAACAACAAGAGCCATGACAACAAGTTGTCCGGCCTTGTTCTGGACCGTAACAGCGTCAACAACATCGTGGCTTACAACGAGATCTACAAGAACCACACCGACGGCATCACCCTGTACGAAAGTGGCGACAACCTGCTGTGGGGTAACAAGGTCATTGCCAATCGTCGTCACGGCATCCGCGTGCGTAACAGCGTGAACATCAAGCTGTACGAAAACATCGCTATGGCCAACGGCCTGCTGGGTGTCTACGGGCACATCAAGGACCTGAGTGACACCGACCGCGACATCGCCCTTGACCCGTTCGACACCAAGGTCTCGTTGATCGTCGTAGGGGGTGAGTTGACCGGCAACAGCTCAGGCCCGCTGTCGATCGATTCGCCTTTGAGTATCGAACTCTACCGTGTGGCGATGCTGGCTCCGAGCAAGACCAGCGGCATCAGCTTCAACGGCATTCTGGGTGATCGTCAGGACGAGATTCTCGACCTGCTGGTGCGCCAGCAGAAAGCCGTGCTGATTGACCCGGTCGAAAGCCAGAAAGAACTTCAGGACTGAGAAGGTATTTTATATGCACGCACACTTGATCAAGTCACTCAGCCTGTCCGGCCTGACCGCAGCCCTGATCGCAATCAGCAGCGGCGCACGAGCAGACGAAGTGCAGGCGCCTAACTTCACGGCTGAGCCATGCTGCCAGCTGTGCCCGGCAGCGCATGACGCGAAAAACTACACCACCCGCTACCAGCAGAACTTCACCACGCTGGTACAGGCAGAAGGTGACTGGCTGTTCCGGACTCAGGAAGACCTGCGCACCGAATTCAACACTACGCCTGAAGGCTATCGCCGCATGCAACAGCTGCACGATGCCTTCAAGAGCAAAGGCGTTGAACTGGTTGTGGTTTACCAGCCGACCCGTGGTCTGGTGGATCGCAACAAACTGTTCCCGGCTGAGCGCGACAAGTTCGACTACGAAAAAGCGCTGACCAATTACAAAGCCATGCTCGGTCGCTTCGACAAAATGGGCTACTGGGTTCCAGACCTGTCGCCGCTGACCAATGAGCAACAAGCGCACGATTTCTACTTCCGCGGCGACCAGCACTGGACGCCATATGGCGCACAGCGCACAGCAAAAATCGTCGCTGAAACCGTGAAGAAGATTCCGGGCTACGCCGACATTCCGAAGCGTGAATTCGAAAGCCACGTCTCGGGACGCATGGGCAAGACCGGTACGCTGCACAACATGGCAGCGCAATTGTGCGGCAACACCTACGCCATCCAGTACATGGACCAGTTCACCACCGAGCCTAAAGGCGAGGCCGGTGACGGCGACCTGTTCGGTGATTCCGGCAACCCGGAAATCACCCTGGTCGGTACCAGTCACAGTGGCAAGAACTACAACTTCGCCGGTTTCCTGCAGGAGTACATCGGTGCCGACATCCTCAACGTCGCCTTCCCCGGCGGCGGTCTGGAAGGTTCGATGTTGCAGTACCTGGGCAGTGAAGATTTCCAGAAACGTCCACCTAAAATCCTGATCTGGGAATTCTCGCCGCTGTACCGCCTGGACCAGGAGACCATCTACCGCCAAATGATGTCGCTGCTCGATAACGGCTGCGAAGGCAAACCTGCAGTGATGAGCGCCAGCACCACGCTGAAGACCGGCACCAACGAAGTACTGGTCAACGGCAAAAACGGCATCAAAAACATCCGCAACGGCAGCAACCAGATCGACATCCGTTACGCCGATACTTCGGTGAAGGTCCTGCAAGCCAGGCTCTGGTACATGAACGGTCGTCACGAAGATCTGAAAATCGAAAAACCGGAAACATCCGATACAGACGGGCGCTTCTCCTTCGAACTGCGAACAGATGAAGACTGGGCTGACCAGCAACTGCTCGCACTGGAAATCCAGGGCCCGGAAGCGGGCACTGCACCCCAGAAAGTCGAAGCGAAAGTATGCAAACGCAACGTGTTCCCAGCCACTGCGCAGCAAACCGCGCAAGCCGGGTTATGAGGCTACCTATGCACACTCCGAAACTGATGTTACCTACCCTTCTGTCGCTGGCCATCATGGCCGGCACAGCGGGAGCCGCAAGCGCCGCGAACCTCGTGCCGCCCAAGGGCTATGACGCTCCGATCGAAAAAATGAAAACCGGCGACCACAACTTCAGCTGTGAAGCCATTCCAAAGCCTTACACCGACAAGCTGGTGTTTCGCAGCAAATACGAAGGTTCAGACAAGGCGCGTGCGACCCTGAATGAACAGTCCGAAGAAGCCTTTCGCAGTGCGACCAAAGACATCACCACTCTTGAGCGTGGCGTCAGCAAAGTCGTGATGCAGTACATGCGTGATGGTCGTCCGGAACAGCTCGACTGCGCGCTGAACATGATGACTACATGGGCCAAGGCCGATGCGCTGGAGTCCAAGGACTTCAACCACACCGGCAAATCGATGCGCAAATGGGCGCTGGGCAGCATGTCCTCCGCTTACCTGCGCCTGAAGTTCTCCGATTCGCACCCACTGGCCAACCGTCAGGCAGACGCGCAAATCATTGAGGCATGGTTCAGCAAACTGGCTGACCAGGTGATCAGTGACTGGAGCAACCTGCCGCTGGAAAAAATCAACAACCACTCGTACTGGGCTGCATGGTCGGTGATGGCAACTGCTGTCGCCACCAACCGTCAGGACCTGTTCGACTGGGCGATCAAAGAATACAAAGTCGCCGCCAACCAGGTCGACTCGGAAGGTTATCTGCCTAACGAGATGAAGCGTCGTCAGCGTGCCCTTTCCTATCACAACTACGCGTTGCCGCCACTGGCGATGATCGCCAGCTTTGCGCAGGCCAACGGCGTAGATGTGCGTCCGGAAAACAATGGTGCGTTGAAACGTCTGGCTGATCGCGTGCTGTCTGGCGTGAAAGACCCGGCAGCCTTCGCTGCTAAAAACGGTGAAAAACAGGACATGACGGACCTCAAGAAGGATCCGAAATTTGCCTGGCTCGAACCGTACTGCTCGCTCTACACCTGCAGCCCGGAAGTGCTCGAAGACAAGCATGAAAAACAACCTTTCAAAACCTTCCGCCTGGGCGGCGACCTGACCAAGGTCTACGACCCCGAGCATGAGAAGGGCGACAAAGGCGGTTGATACACCAACGAAACTGTAGGAGCTGCCGCAGGCTGCGATCGGCTGCGAAGCAGCCGCTGACCTGGCAATTGCATGAAGGTCGTTCCGACCTTATCGCAGCCTTCGGCAGCTCCTACAGGTAACGCGTCAACCTCCATATTTTTATGGGGGGTTTGGGGGGGCTTTGGGCCCTTGACTGATGGATAAACGGAGATATCAGGATGGTGTTCTCATCCAACGTGTTCCTGTTCCTGTTCTTGCCGATCTTCCTCGGCTTGTATTACTTGAGCGGGCAACGCTATCGCAATCTGCTGCTGCTGATTGCCAGTTATGTGTTCTATGCCTGGTGGCGTGTGGACTTCCTCGCGCTGTTCATCGGCGTAACGGTGTGGAACTACTGGATCGGCCTGCAAGTAGGTGCGGCAGGTGTTCGCACCAAGCCGGCACAACGCTGGCTGTTGCTGGGCGTGGTGGTTGACCTCGGTATCCTGGGCTACTTCAAGTACGCCAACTTCGGCGTCGACAGCATCAACGCAATGATGACGTCGGTCGGTCTGGAACCCTTCATCCTCACCCACGTGTTGCTGCCGATCGGTATCTCGTTCTACGTCTTCGAGTCCATCAGCTACATCATCGACGTGTACCGCGGCGATACACCCGCCACACGCAACCTGATCGACTTTGCCGCGTTTGTAGCCATCTTCCCGCACTTGATTGCAGGCCCCGTGCTGCGTTTCCGTGACCTGGCCGACCAGTTCAACAACCGCACCCACACCCTGGACAAGTTCTCTGAAGGCTGCACCCGCTTCATGCAGGGCTTCATCAAGAAAGTGTTCATCGCCGACACCCTCGCCGTTGTCGCCGACCACTGCTTTGCCCTGCAAAACCCGACTACCGGCGACGCCTGGCTGGGTGCGCTGGCGTATACCGCGCAGCTGTACTTCGACTTCTCCGGTTACAGCGACATGGCGATTGGTCTGGGCTTGATGATGGGTTTCCGCTTCATGGAAAACTTCAAACAGCCGTACATCAGTCAGTCGATCACCGAGTTCTGGCGTCGCTGGCACATCAGCCTGTCCACCTGGCTGCGTGACTACCTGTACATCACGCTGGGCGGTAACCGTGGCGGCAAGTTCGCGACCTATCGCAACCTGTTCCTGACCATGCTGCTGGGTGGTCTGTGGCATGGCGCCAACATCACCTACGTGATCTGGGGTGCATGGCACGGTATCTGGCTGGCGATCGAAAAAGCCATTGGCCTCAACACCGCGCCACGTACTTTCAACGTGATGCGCTGGGCCCTGACTTTCCTGATCGTGGTAACCGGCTGGGTCATCTTCCGCGCTGAAAACCTGCACGTTGCCGGCCGTATGTACAGCGCGATGTTCAGCTTCGGTGATTTCAAACTTTCGGAGCTCAATCAGGCCAGCCTCACCGGCCTGCAAGTAGCGACGATGGTTGTGGCTTACGCAACTCTGGCCTTCTTCGGTCTGCGTGATTTCTACACCAACCGTCCTGCCGAGAAAGCGACCAGCCAGAACACACCTGATCTGGGCGTGCAAGCCGACGGTCCTGCCACTGCGCAGCCAGGCATGATCAAAGCCGTACCGGGTGACAAACCAGAAAGCATTCATCTGCCGGGCTACACCGTCGGCACTGAAGCTCAAGTGCAGCCTGCTTACTGGGTTGCCGACTGGCCACGTTACGCAATGCGCGCGCTGATCCTGCTGCTGTTCATTGCTTCGATTCTCAAACTGTCGGCGCAAAGCTTCTCGCCGTTCCTTTACTTCCAATTCTGAGGACCCGCCATGACCCGCTCATTACGCATCCTCTACATCGCCGTGTTTCTGGCCATCCTGCTGATCCTCGGCATCTGGTCGCTGCGCAGCTTTGCCAGCTTCTCGACAACGCCGGAAACCACCGTGCTTAACGGCAAGTGGAGCAAGGCAGCGGAAACGCACTACGACGAAGAGTTTCCGATCAAGCGTCTGGGCACCAACCTGTGGGCAGCGCTGGATTACAAGCTGTTCAATGAAGGTCGTCCCGGCGTAGTGCTCGGCAAAGACCAGTGGCTGTTCACTGATGAAGAGTTCGATGCCATCGCCAACGGTGACAAGAACGAAGCGGAAAACCTGGCAATCATCCAGGGCGTACGTGACGAACTGAAAGCCAAAGGCACACAGTTGGTGCTGGCGATCGTGCCTGCCAAAACCCGCTTGTATCCGGAGCACATTGGCGACAACAAACCCGCCACGTTGCACACCGATCTGTATCAACAGTTCCACGCACAAGCTGCGCAAGCCGGTCTGGTCGCGCCTGATTTGCTGGCACCGCTGCAAGGCGCCAAGCAACACGGCCAGGTCTTCCTGCGTACCGATACTCACTGGACGCCAATGGGTGCAGAAGTTGTCGCGCAGCAGTTGGGCGCAGTCATCGCACAGCAGACGCCCTTGAGCGGCGAACCTGAAAAGTTCGTTACCCAGGCCAAGGAAACCGCGCCATATAAAGGCGACCTGACCAACTTCCTGCCGCTGGACCCGTTGTTCAGCAACCTGTTGCCGCAACCGGATCAACTGCAACAACGCAGCACTGACCCGGTAGCAGCCGAGACTGAAGGCGACGATGCGCTGTTCGCGGACAGTGATGTAGCCGTCGGTCTGGTGGGGACCAGCTACAGCGCGAACCCGAACTGGAACTTCGTCGGTGCGCTTAAAGAGGCGTTGCACAGTGATGTTGTGAACTACGCAGAAGACGGCCACGGCCCGATCCTGCCGATGCTCAAATATCTGCAAACCGACGCCTTTAAAAAAAGCCCGCCACAAGTATTGATCTGGGAATTCCCGGAGCGTTATCTGCCCGTTCACAACGACCTTGCCGACTTCGATCAGCAGTGGATTGCACAGCTAAAAAAAGCTGCTCCTGATGCGATTAAAACGCAACAAAACGTCGTTCAGAACGTCAAATCTTCCGACTTGCCAAACCAGGCTCAAAACTGAGAGGACTACCCAAAATGACCTTACAGAATTCGAACATTCGCACTGCCAAAAAAAGCCTGCTGAAAACCTGCGCACTGGCTGCCGGTATCAGCCTCTTCACCCTGCAAGCCTTCGCCGGTGACTCCGCGCTGTACGGCCCGACCGCACCAAAAGGCTCGACCTTTGTGCGTGTCTATAACGCCAGCAGTTCCGAGATCAGCGCTTCGGTTGGCAACACCAACATGAACGAAGTTGCGCCACAAGGCAGCACCGCTTTCAGCTTCATGCCACAAGGCGATTACACCGCAAAACTGGGCAGCCAGAGCGTTCCGGTGAAGCTGGCCAGCGACAAGTATTACACCCTGGTCAACAACGCCAGCGGCAAGCCACAACTGGTTGATGAACCCCCGTTCAAAAACAAGCAGAAGTCGCTGGTCCGCGTGCAAAACCTCAGCGACAAGGCACTGACCTTGAAGACCGCTGACGGCAAGACCGAAGTGGTCAAAACCGTTGCCGCCAAAGGCACCGGCGAGCGTGAAATCAACCCGGTAAAAGTCAGCCTGGCGCTGTATGACGGCGACAAGAAAGTGACTGATTTGAAGCCGGTTGCCCTTGAGCGTGGCGAAGCCGCCGTGCTGTACATCACCGGTAGCGGCAGTGGCCTGTCTCCGGTGTGGGTCAAACCACCAGTAGCTACTCGCTAATTACGGATTAGTCAGTCGGTCCGATCCATCATCGGACCGATTGGCACGGAACAACAATAAGACTGAAACGACAGACCGACGTACAGCCCTATTTCGAAATGCTCTTGGAGAAACAAAATGATTCCAGTGATCTTGTCAGGCGGTAGCGGTTCACGACTCTGGCCGCTTTCGCGTAAGCAATTCCCAAAACAGTTTCTGGCGCTGACCGGGAACCACACCCTCTTCCAGCAAACCCTCGAACGCTTGAAGTTCGAAGGCATGCAAGACCCGATCGTGGTCTGCAACAAAGAACACCGCTTCATCGTTAACGAGCAGCTCAACGCACTGGGTCTCGAAACCCAGGCGGTGATCATGGAACCGTTTGGCCGCAACACTGCGCCAGCCGTTGCCATCACCGCCATGCTGCTGCTCAGCGAAGGCAACGACGAGCTGATGCTGGTCATGCCTGCTGACCACGTGATTGAAGACCAGAAAGCCCTGCAACGCGCGCTGGCCCTGGCCACCGTAGCGGCCGAGCGTGGCGAGATGGTGCTGTTCGGCGTACCGGCCACCAAGCCGGAAACCGGTTATGGCTACATCAAATCCACTGCCGATGCCCTGCTGCCGGAAGGCGTGAGCCGCGTATCGCACTTCGTCGAGAAGCCTGACGAGCAGCGCGCAACCGAGTTCGTTGAAGCCGGTGGTTACTACTGGAACAGCGGCATGTTCCTGTTTCGCGCCAGCCGCTTCCTCGAAGAACTGAAAAAGCACGATCCAGACATCTACGACACCTGCATGATGACCCTGGAGCGCAGCAAGCACGAAGGCGACACCATCGATATCGATGAAGCCACTTTCGCCTGCTGCCCGGACAACTCCATCGACTACGCCGTGATGGAAAAAACCCAACGCGCTTGTGTCGTGCCATTGAGCGCTGGCTGGAACGATGTTGGCTGCTGGTCGTCGCTGTGGGCTGTGCAGGAAAAAGACAGCAACGGCAACGTCACCAAAGGCGACGTGGTTATCCAGGACAGCCGCAACTGCATGATTCATGGCAACGGCAAACTGGTGTCGGTGATCGGTCTGGACAACATCGTCGTGGTCGAAACCAAAGACGCCATGATGATTGCTCACAAGGACAAGGTTCAGGGCGTCAAGCAGATGGTCAACACGCTCAATGAGCAAGGCCGCAGCGAGACTCAGAACCACCTTGAGGTCTATCGTCCATGGGGTTCCTATGACTCCGTCGACATGGGCGGCCGCTTCCAGGTCAAGCGCATTTCGGTAAAACCGGGTGCCAGCCTGTCCCTGCAAATGCACCACCACCGCGCCGAACACTGGATCGTGGTATCGGGCACCGCTCAGGTTACCTGTGACGAGAACGTGTTCCTGCTCACCGAAAACCAGTCGACTTACATCCCGATTGCCTCGGTTCACCGCCTGAAAAACCCAGGCAAGATCCCGTTGGAAATCATCGAAGTTCAATCCGGCAGCTACCTGGGTGAAGACGACATCGAACGTTATGAAGACGTTTACGGTCGTTCCGCTCAACTGGAAGCCGGCGTCAAGACACAAACCATTGCACGTTAATTTGCTGTTTTAACTGCAATCGGCAACGAGCAGTACACCTCAACAACCTTTTGCGTATCCCCATCCGCAGTAGGTTGTTGAGGTTTTTTTTGGCCTGCGATTTGATGAATTGAGACTGGATGATTAACCGGTAGGAGCGAATTTATTCGCGAAGAGGCCGGTACATTCACCGCCTCTGTGTCGTCAGGCATAACGCCTTCCCGGATGAATCCGGTCCCACGGAATCAGCGTGAACCTGAGCCTGGCACGAACCTGTGGGAGCGAATTCATTCGCGAAGAGGCCGGTACATTCACCGCCTCTGTGTCGTCAGGAATAACGCCCTCCCGGATGAATCCGGTCCCACGGAATCAGCGTGAACCTGAGCCTGGCACGAACCTGTGGGAGCGAATTCATTCGCAAAGGGGCCGGTACATTCACCGCCTCTGTGTCGTCAGGAATAACGCCTTCCCAAATGAATCCGGTCCCACGGAATCAGAGTGAGCCTGAGCCTGGCACGAACCTGTGGGAGCGAATTTATTCGCGAAGGGGCCGGTACATTCACCGCCTTTGTCTCGTCAGGAATAACGCCTTCCCGGATGAATCCGGTCCCACGGAATCAGCGTGAACCTGAGCCTGGCACGAACCTGTGGGAGCGAATTATTCGCGAGGGGGCCGGTACATTCACCGCCTCTGTGTCGTCAGGCATAACGCCTTCCCGGATGAATCCGGTCCCACGGAATCAGCGTGAGCCTGAGCCTGGCACGAACCTGTGGGAGCGAATTCATTCGCGAAGAGGCCGGTGCATTCACCGCCTCTGTGTCGTCAGGAATAACGCCTTCCCAAATGAATCCGGTCCCACGGAATCAGCGTGAGCCTGAGCCTGGCACGAACCTGTGGGAGCGAATTCATTCGCGAAGAGGCCAGTTGATCCAATACATCTGCGGGGGCCGGCAAAAAGCTTTCGCGAATGAATTCGCTCCTACAGATTGTGCGCCGGAGGTACTACCTCACTCTGTTTTCCGTACACCACTCGCTGTGGGATCAAGAGACGCAATACGTACGCATTTATGCCAACCGTTTGTCAGCGTTTTCCGTGCGTCAATGGAGGATGTGCCGAGCTTACTTCCGCTTACATATTCAGAATTGACCGCGAACCACAATCACTGATTACGTCATTTCATTAGTCAATCATAACTAACTCAAAGCACAAAAGTATGCCTGGCCTATCAACAGGCAATCACAGTCGTGCGAAAAAAACATATTTAAAAGGAATTACAATGAACAAGTGCACCCGTAAAAAAACAATGATCGCGACCTCACTTTTTCTAGCGTTAAGTGGGGTATATGGCTCAACAGCGTTAGCCATACCAGCATGTGACCCGGATGCCAGCCAGCAAGCCAACTTAGCTGAAACCAGCAGCCATCAAGATCTGACAGGTGTTACCCCCGAGCCCGCTGACATCCAAATCACCGAACTGCAGGACAAAATTAATAGTGTCGTGGGTAAACTGGAGAGCGCTAGTGATGTTAAATACTATAGCTTTACTGCGTTGCGTGGACAGAAGGTCATGATCAACGATGTCCTGAAAGGGACAAATCGCTCTCACTCAAATATCGAATATAACAGTGCAGGTAGTTGGCAAACTCTACCTACGCTAGATCCAATCATCACGGCCCCACTCACCATCGGCGATAAGGTTCAACTCAGAATTTCTCACCCGGCCGGAGTGCCCTTTCAAGCAGATCAATATTTCCACATTGATTTCGGCTCAGCGCCATACGCCCACAATATCAGGATCGAAACAGAAGGCCCAAAGACCGGTACCTATTTCTCGACGTCGACATTCAGCCACAAAATCATGTGGGCGACGAATATCAGAGACTCCACGGGTCAGCTTTTAGAGGGGGCTACAGTCGACTTTTTTATAAGAGCCGATGATCAAAATCCTTCTAGCGACGTTAGATCGCGACGCGTCACCGTCACGGGAGGCATCGTGGAATATGTCAGTTTTCCAGGTTGTAGCGGGCGCCACGTAACGACTCCTTTTACCGGGGTATTCGACTTCGTCAGAAAATGGCAAGCCACTTATAATACCGGCCACTGGAAGGTTTCTGTCCGGGGCAACCCATCTACCGGTATCAGCCCCGTGTCGATCGCGCAAATTTGCTCGATGAAAATCATCGGTTAAAATTTTAAGGCTAACAGCATTCTCCACGCGGTTAGCCTTCACGCAAACAAGAGTGGGCAAAATGCCGAGCATAGCTGCCTGATAACCCCTCTGCCGTACGTCCCACCAAACCTGCTAACATCCAGACATAGTCTTCAGCCGCCGTCTTGAATTCTGAATGGTTATTAAGCAACTCAAAAAGCTGTTTCTCGGTCGCCGCATCAAGTGGAGGTGAAATGCAGATCGGCCTAATGGTGCCTTTCTCATCAATTAAGAAGGTCAGTTCATTTGATATTTCAGATTCAATGCCGACGATGGTCTTTTTTAAGCCCTCCCAGATATTATCCATCTGATTTGCAACGCACTCCGCGGCGCACCTGCGGGCATCTATTTTTGAGTGCTCGTAAGCATCCCGCGGGCTCAATGCTGCTTCGGGGCATATATAACCCTCGTACAAATGCAGCGTATTATCGAATCTCGCTTCGTCATAAACATAATCGGGCTCTGGCTGACTGAGCACAAACTCACACTCCCGCGCGGTTATTTCATCAACCCCTCCCTCGCTTTTGGCTTTCTCATAGGCAATTTCAATTGCGCGTCTGTACGAATGATTTTGATCGACGATAAAAGTCAGATTCATGGTGGCCTCTCATGCCAAGGTTACATAAGAGGTGTAACGGCGGAACGATGAATTTGGTGACCTGAATACGTTGACCGGCAAGTCCTATCAGCCTGTATGAAGTAGCCTACAAAGTTACCCCCTGATAGCTTTCCCTGAGGGAGCACGTTTTACTGTTTGAGTACCACCATTAGCACACCCCACCCCGCATTCGGTACGATGCGTGCTCATCTGTTCACGAGGCGCGACTCATGCTGTTCGGCGCATTGCTTATCATCACCTGGCTTGTTCTGTTGCTGCGGTACCCGGCCAAGGCCTTGCCTGTCTCGCTGGCGGCTGCTGCTGGCCTGGGGATTGTGGCGATGGTGGTCATCTGGCAAGACAGTCAGGAAACCCGTCGCCTGGAACATCTTGGTATCCGCATGGATTACGCCCCGGACCAATGCCCTGTCGGCAAGCCGCTGCTGGTGCTGATTGATAACACCAACAAGGTCCCCCTCGTAGAATTGCGCTGGCGCGTAGCCGCGTATGCACCTGGCGATACCGTCAATCTTACCGACGACGCGTATGCTGGCCCGCGCTATCGTGGCCCTGGTGATTTGCAGGCGGGCAGCCAATGGCAGGATTGCCTGCCACTGCCGCCCCTGCGTCAAGGCTATCGACCGCAGACGCTGGAGTTTCGGGCTGAGCACTTACAAGGCAGTTTTTCGGACTAACCCAAAGGAATAATTCAATGCCCAACGTCCTGATCACCGGCTGCTCCAGCGGCATTGGTCGCGCCCTGGCTGATGCTTTCAAAGGTGCGGGCTATGAAGTCTGGGCCACGGCACGCAAGCCTGAAGACGTGGCCGCGCTTAACACAGCGGGTTTCACGGGCGTCCAGTTAGACGTCAATGACGGCGCGGCACTGGAGCAATTGGCAGCTCGCTTTGCAGGGCTGGATGTGTTGATCAACAACGCCGGCTACGGTGCCATGGGGCCGCTGCTCGATGGCGGAGTCGAGGCGATGCAACGCCAGTTTGAGACCAATGTGTTTTCGATCGTAGGCGTGACCCGTGCATTCTTTCCGGCGCTGCGGCACAGCAAAGGCCTGGTGGTGAACATCGGCAGTGTCTCCGGGGTGTTGGTCACGCCGTTTGCCGGAGCGTATTGCGCGTCCAAGGCTGCGGTGCACGCGTTGAGTGAAGCGTTGCGTCTGGAGTTGGCGCCCTTCTCGATTCAGGTGCTGGAGGTTCAGCCGGGTGCCATCGATACGAGTTTCGCGAAGAACGCCAGCCATGAAGCCGAATTGCTGATTAACGAGCAATCACCATGGTGGCCGTTACGTGAAGGGATTCGGGCACGGGCCAAGGCCTCGCAAGATAACCCGACCTCTTCCACCGATTTCGCCCGTGAAGTACTGCGCGCCGTGCAGCAGGCCGAACCGCCACGCCTCCTGCGCTCAGGTAATGGCTCGCGGGTGTTGCCGCTGATGAGCTGGTTACTGCCCAAAGGCTTGCTGGATAAAAAACTGCGCCAGCGGTTTGGGCTGGATAAGAAGCTCTGACCGGACGTCCATGTTGAAGAACGCCTCACTGTGGGAGCGAATTCATTCGCGAAGAGGTAAGCACGATCAATGCGTATCTATCGCCTGCCATGCCGCCTTCGCGAATGAATTCGCTCCCACAATGGTCCTCATTCGCAATCTGGATTTACCTGGACTCCACCCGCGCCAGTGAGCGTTCGAGTTCGGCTTTGGCCATGCCGATCAGGTGTACCACCGAGAAGGCTAAATCGCGTTTCGGGCCATTGAGACTGTCGCCGGTTTCGTAAGCAGTGGCGGCTGCGCAACGCAGCAGGTCGCTGACGTGCAGCAGGGATTCTTCGAGCGTGGGTTGTGGTGGATCTGGCGTTACTTTGATCATCAGGAATGCCTCATGCGTAAGGCCACCAGATGCACGCTGCTAAACGAAAAAAGGTGGCGGCTTTGATACGGGTTAGCAGACCGGTGGCACCCCCAATACCGGCGCACTCGAAAGTGCCCCGCACAAAGCCGCCATAGACGGAACTTGCGCTGGAGGTGAACCTGAGCAGGCTGCTAAACCCGATCGCTGATACTCAACGACGGACGCAGCCTAGTGCCCGAAATCCCCCTGCGCAAGGGCTCGGGATTTTCTCGGAAACTTCACTCAGAAGAAAGGGAAAAGGCCGCAGGAAAGGGGTGTAGGACGGGGTTATTTGGTTAGCTGAAGTTACATGGACGAAGCTCATTCATAGAATCTCCATAGCTAACGCCCGGCCTCACGACACGTCTGCATCCCGGGCCTTTACCCCGCGATAACAAAGAAACGTCCTACAACCGCGCCAAGTTCCAACCTCTATATTCCATAGCCTGAGCAGAGCAATGGATGCACTGCCCATGACCTGTCAAGGAATGACACATGAGCACCACCGTTACAGTCCCCGCCGATATCGACCATCTGGCCAATGATCTGGCCGGATTGATCGACGCTGTCTCACAGCCCCGATTGCTTTCACCCTTTGCTTTTATCGATGATTTCATTCGCACAGAAGTAAAGCGCTCAACGATGCACGAACCGCACAAGGCATTGATCACCAGCAACATGAAGATCAATGTCGAATACACAAACGATCGCCACAGCGGACTCATCGGCGTCAGCCCTCCCCGCCCCAAGATCGCCACTTTTGAGCTTCACCAGATAGTCACCGACTTTTTTCGGCACGATCTAAAAGATGCCACCAGACTGCGCATCCGCTGGCCCCCTTCGTTCCCGCCCGAATTGCGCGAGCTGTTCGATACGGTGAACCTGCAGGAGCGCTACATCAGTGAGGTCAACGCGCACTTCAATCGCCCTCACGTCAAAGAGCTTTCCCTGCTGCTCACGCGACATGAACTGGACAACATCATCCGTGGTTATCTGGAGCACAGAGCTTCAACCACAACACTGATTGCACTCGCCAACGAATACTTGAACGGCTGGATCGAACCCCGGCTGGTGCAGTTTGAGGGTAAGTCGCGAGTGAAGCTGGAACGGGCTGTGTTTCTGCCAACGCCTGAATACTTTGAAGATCAGGCAACCGAAGGTTTACTGGTATTTCTCGGCAATGAACCACAGCAAAGATCGGTCTACGAAATACCGCGTGACTTTGATCAGTTTCGTGCATTGATCGAACGACACGCTGCACTGCGCAACAAGGTATTAGCGCGCATCCCGCTGTATCAGCGACTAAAACCAGGGAACGATGAAGTCAAATATGTCCGCAGGTTCGAGACCAAGTATTACTGGGTGGCTCCCATCACCTTTCATGCGAGCCCCGACATCGCCAGCGCGCTGTTTGACCAGAGCTATCGACGCGTGTTGTCCGATATCGATACGTTGGTGTCGACGGATGCCGAGCGCCTCGCCGACTCGGCTCTAGAATTCAGCGGCTATCTTCTGGCGGGCTTGTCGCTGGGTATCACGCTGCCGGTGAGTGTCAGTCTGGTGCCGCTCAGGTTGATCGCAGCTTTCCTGCTGGGGGTCGCGTCTGCGGCCACCGATGCGGCGAGGGCTGAACTGGAAGATCTGCCCGAAGTGGCGGCTGATTTGTACCGTGCGGCCATCATTGGTGCGCTCGCGGAGGTCATCGCCCCTCTGGTGCTGAAAGTGGTCGGCAAGGGGCTTTCTGTGCTGGCCAGAACCCAGCTTGCACAGAAACTCAAAGTCATCCTGAACACAAAAAAACTACCGTCTTCAGCAACGCCCTATTTGATCGATGCCCTGGATCGCTCGAAACATTCGGCAAGAATGCGCACGCTGGAATTGAAGCTGAATGCCGACTTTAAAAAAGGTCCGCAGGCCACGCAGCTATGGGTGGAAAAGCACGGAAGATTTTCACAGCAGTTCATTGAGCAGCATGACATCACGGTGTATCGCGGCTTTGTTTTTCGCGGCGATTCCCGCGCCCCAGAGGTTATCTTCGAGAACGGTTTCAAGTTACGAACACCGGCCGCCGATCTGCAAAAAGACATCCATCAGGCGACCGGCGTGCGCGGCGGATTTGGTGGTGGTCACGACGCCCTGGACCCGGACGGCAGAGGCATTTCAACTTCGGTGTTTTATGACAAGGATCATGTCGGCGCCTTCACCTACGGCGGTGCCAAAGGGGGCCACACTTACCTTGTCGACGCGCGCAAGCTGGATGGTTATCACCTTTATGCCAATGACTTTGCTGCACGCTACCCACAATCCCCGCGCTTGAATCTGGCGCCTGTCGAGATCAATTACGCAACCGATATTCCGCCCTCTGCGATTGTCGGTGCCTACGACAAATATGGCGTATTCATTGCCAACCTCGACGGGCTGCGCAGAACTGCGGGGATCAACCAGGCACGCCTTGAGCGAGAGCTAACCAAACGCACGTTCAACCGCGCCATTCAGAAAACAGCGGCTGACGAGGCCAGCCTGGGGATTGAGGCAACTCTCCGATTGTTCTCCTGAAGCTCAATCAACGCTGAAGCGGTGTCCCTGTGGAACGCCGTCAAGGTCAGGTGATATACCCGACATATCTGGGCAACCCCATCGCGAGCAAGCTCAGCTTCCACAGGGGAAACGCGCATCTGTGGGAGCCGGGCTTGGTCTGGGCGGCATTCCGACGATTCAGGCGCTGCGGTTATTCAGACAGACCCCGTTATCGTTCATCGCGAGCAAGCTCGGCTCCTACAGGGATCACCGGCATCTGTGAGAGCCGGGCTTGGTCTGGGCGGCATCCCGACGATTCAGGCGCTGCGGTTATTCAGACAGACCGCGTTATCGTTCATCGCGAGCAAGCTCGGCTCCTACAGGGATCACCGGCATCTGTGAGAGCCGGGCTTGGTCTGGGCGGCATCCCGACGATTCAGGCGCTGCGGTTATTCAGACAGACCCCGTT
>NZ_UWFN01000111.1 GCF_900602065.1 Pseudomonas viridiflava
CTCCGCCAGCTCGTACTGCACCGAACTGTTGCCCAACTTACCGACGCGCAGCCCAATGTCTATGCGATCAGGGAAAGCGATCGAGGCAAAGTAATCGCACGCCGAACTCACCACAAACCCAACCACTTCACCGTCATGGATATCCAACCCGCCCTTTTCGATCAGGTAGGTATTCACTGCGGTGTCGAAGAAGCTGTAGTAGGTCACATTGTTCACATGGCCATACACATCGTTATCGTGCCAGCGCGTGATGATCGGCTGAAAGTGAGGGTAGTCGGCACGTTGTGGCACTGAGTCAGGCATGGGCACCTCGGGTGAAAGTGGGTTTAC
>NZ_UWFN01000191.1 GCF_900602065.1 Pseudomonas viridiflava
GCTCAATGGCGCCCAGCAGCCCCACGCCACGGACCTCGCCCACCAGTGGATGATCACTCAACTCACGCAGACGCTTTTGCAAATATGGTGCCGTTTCAGACTTGACCCGTTCGACGATCTTTTCTTCGCGCAGGATACGAATGTTCTCCAGCGCCACGGCGGCGGCCACCGGATGACCCGAATAGGTAAAACCGTGGTTGAAATCGCCGCCTTCGTTGAGCACCTCCACCACCTCATCGCGCACGATCAGGCCGCCCATGGGCACGTAGCCCGAAGTCAGGCCCTTGGCGATGGTCATCATGTGGGGCTTGAGG
>NZ_UWFN01000204.1 GCF_900602065.1 Pseudomonas viridiflava
GTCAGGCTCTGGACGACGCCGAGATTGAAGGCGTAGGTTTCGTAGGCGTGCCACAGGCGGCTGAGTCTTGTCTCGGCATCCGGGTTGCTTTGCGTACGCAACAACTCGGCCTGTTTGAGTAGCGCAGCTTCAAGCCCCTCCATCTGCATCCGACCCGCTGGCATGATATGAATCAGAAACTCGATTTTGGCCAATTCATCGAATAGCGGCTGGTTGTAAAACGGCAGTTCGACAAACTGGCGAGGCTCGAATAGCGCATCAGACTTCTCCAGAGCAACGTTCCAGACCGCGCTGATTATTTTTTCATCAGCTTGAAAACCTTGAATTTTAAGACGTTCAGCCATAGCAGCGAGCCCGGCCAGGATCTTCTGGTCACCCTGCGCGCCCTCCAGACC
>NZ_UWFN01000160.1 GCF_900602065.1 Pseudomonas viridiflava
ACACTGCCGTTGCCAAACGGTGCGCACAACTTCATATTCCCGACCCACGTAGCGAATGCGATGCCTTGATTGCAGCCACCGCACTGGTTCACGGCATGACCGTGGTCACGCGTAACACGGCGGACTTCCAACCCTGCAATGTCGCACTGCTGAATCCGTGGATCAGCCAGTTGAACGAGGAGCCTGCAAGCTACTCGACGGCGGCCCGGTGAATACCTTCGCCTCAGGATCGCGCCATGAGTGAGCGGATCCCGTTACACAACATCACACCACCGACCGGCAGCGAAGACGCGTTCGTCGACCTGTACGCCTCGCGGAAAAACATCTACACC
>NZ_UWFN01000112.1 GCF_900602065.1 Pseudomonas viridiflava
TTCAGCAAGTCGCGTGTAACGTCGACTATCACTTTTCGACTAATGCTTTATTACGATTGTGGGTTTGTGGATTGGAGACAATGCTGTAGGTGCAGACGGTTTCACATGCGCATGCATGTCGCGCCATTCCCGGCGCAAGGAGAAATAAGATGTTCCTTACCGCGCTTTACGTTGAGTGTCACACCCGGATCAGTTCATTTATCAAGGACAGGGAGGCGGCGTCAGGTATCGAGTATGCACTGCTGGCAGCGATGGTCGCGGTTGCGCTGGTTGCGTTTGTGCCGGAGATCAGTAGCAGGGTCGCAGCGCTGTTTACTCGAATTCAGACCGCTCTGACTTAAACGGTTATT
>NZ_UWFN01000349.1 GCF_900602065.1 Pseudomonas viridiflava
ATACTGAAC
Organism: Pseudomonas viridiflava; assembly: GCF_900602065.1. Lineage (GTDB taxonomy): Bacteria > Pseudomonadota > Gammaproteobacteria > Pseudomonadales > Pseudomonadaceae > Aquipseudomonas. Next base: position 10 of record NZ_UWFN01000349.1, read on the forward strand.
GCGGCATTGCGGCCACCCAGCAGGCGAATCTCGACGTCGTAGACGAAATACTCGTCGCCGTTGATTTCCTTGATCTTGGTGAACTGACTGCCCTGCCCGTCATAGTTGGGGTGGTAATCGATGTCCAGGTCTTCGGTGGACAGCGAACGCCAGACCATCTGCCCCTGACGGTTATAGATGTAGCCCATCAGGCGGCTGCCCGGCAGGTTGAATTGCTCGCCCGGCAGCACCGACGGCATCAACAGATGATCGTCCTCGACACGCGCCGCGGAAATCATCG
>NZ_UWFN01000076.1 GCF_900602065.1 Pseudomonas viridiflava
ATCTGGACACCGTGTTGCTGATCGGATCGCTCGGTGCACAGCAGTCCGTACCCGAAGCCTACGTGGTCGGTGCCGCCAGCGCCTCGCTGCTGTGGTTCTCGAGTCTTGCCATCGGTGCAGCCTGGCTCGCGCCCTGGCTGGCCCGTCCAGCAACCTGACGACTGCTAGACGTGCTGGTGGCGGTGATGATGTTTACCGTTGCTGTGCAGTTGATTCGCAGCGCTTGAGTGATTTTCATGGCCATTGGGTCGACAACGCTGGAACCTCTTTCCCACACAGTTGTTGCGTGGTTATGCCGCAGGGCCGGTGCTATAGTCCGGGG
>NZ_UWFN01000113.1 GCF_900602065.1 Pseudomonas viridiflava
CGCCGCCTATCGCACCTGGCGTGACACGCCCGTCGGCGCTCGCATGCGCATCATGCTCAGGTTGCAGGCGCTGATCCGCGAGCACTCCAAACGCATCGCAGCGGTGCTCAGTGCCGAGCAGGGCAAGACGCTCGCCGATGCCGAGGGCGATATCTTTCGTGGCCTGGACTTCGTCGAGCATGCCTGTTCGATCGGCACGCTGCAGATGGGCGAATTTGCCGAAAACGTGGCCAGTGGTGTCGATACCTACACGCTACGCCAGCCCATTGGCGTCTGTGCCGGGATCACGCCGTTCAACTTTCCTGCGATGATCCCGTTGTGGATGTTCCCGATGGCCATCGCCTGCGGCAACACATTCGTGCTCAAGCCTTCCGAGCAGGACCCGCTGTCGACCC
>NZ_UWFN01000143.1 GCF_900602065.1 Pseudomonas viridiflava
GCGCAGAGGAAGCGGGCAAATGGCGCCTGGAAGGCAAGGACTACATCGTCAGGGACGGTGACGTGCTGCACTTCCGTTTCAACGTGTAACCAAACAGGGTCATTCGAAGACTCTGCTCCCTCATTCGAGTGATTACTGCAAAGCCCCTTAACCGGGGCTTTTGCATTTCTGCTGCCCCTGAATTATTTGATGGGGATCACATACCTTTCTATGTAAAATGCGCACTTTCATGTTGCCATCACTGCGTCTGGGTGAACATTTTTTCAGACTGGCACTCAA
>NZ_UWFN01000056.1 GCF_900602065.1 Pseudomonas viridiflava
GGCTGGCGGACAGCGTCATCTGGTTATTGAATGTCGGTGCATAAGTGGACAGCGCCAGAACACCGCCGAGCGGGCCCTGCCAGCGCAGATAGCCTGCGTGCAACACCACTGCGCCGCCCTGGGAAAAGCCTGCCAGAAAGATTCGCGCCGGGTCGATGCCGCTGTCGCGTTGTTGCTCGATGAGGTTCAACACCTGCTGCGCCGAGGCTTCCATCTCGTCGTGATCAATGGCGCGGGCCTCGCTGCTCATGGCTTTGATGTCATACCAGCTCGGCATTTGAT
>NZ_UWFN01000057.1 GCF_900602065.1 Pseudomonas viridiflava
GCTGGACGCAGGCACGATCACGTCTGTGGCGTTGGTGGAAGCGAGCCTCGAGTCGGTCAAAACCCACAATCACACATTGAATGCCTTCGGCGATGTTTACGCAGACGCCGCGCACGAACAGGCGCGTCGTCAGGATGACGAGGCAGGCCACGGTCGCATTCAAGGACCGCTGCACGGCATCCCGTTCGGCGTCAAAGACTTGTTTTCCACGGCAGGTCTGCGGACCACCAAAGGGTCGTTGACCAGTCTGGACAGTGTTCCGCTCAAGGACGCGCCCATTATTCAACGCCTGAAAAACGCAGGCGCCATCATTCTCGGCAAGACCGCGACCACTGAGTTCGGCTGGACGGGGGCGAGTACCTCGCGGCTTTTCGGCAACGGGCGCACACCGTGG
>NZ_UWFN01000115.1 GCF_900602065.1 Pseudomonas viridiflava
GCGGTGGTGGTGTCCTGCGCGTGGGCGGCGGGCAACGACGACAGCAACAGCGCACAGGCGATGACGCTGCGGCGCGGGGGCAATTGGGGGAGGGTGTGGCGCGGCATGACGGATTCCTTGCTTGGTCTGGACCAGTATCTTACGAGCAAGGAATTCGTTCTAACAACAACCGATTGCAAATATGCTTATGTTGTAAGGATACGTAGGGCGGATTAGCGCAGCGTAATCCGCCATGTATGCGCCGCTGACGGCTCATGGCGGATTACGGCTTCGCCTAATCCGCCCTACGTGGTTTAGAAATATCGGTATCAAGCATACAACGGGGTTCGCCCCTTCTTTTTTACCGGTTTACTGTAACGTTACAGTAAACCGTTGCAG
>NZ_UWFN01000116.1 GCF_900602065.1 Pseudomonas viridiflava
GGGGGGGGGGGGGGGAGGGGGGGGGGGGGGGGGGGGGGGGGGGGGGGGGGGGGGGGGGGCGACGCGGTTGGCATCGACCACTGTGTCGTAGACGATAGCTGCATCGAAGGCCTCGTGAAAGAACCGGGTTGCTGCCTCAATGTCTGGAACCGTTATGCCTACATGATCTATGTCACGTACATTGCTAGACATTGCGCATTCCGCCCTATGGCCGATCCAAGAAGGAGTTGATCAAAGGGCTCAACGCTGGAGCGCACTCCTCTGGGACCCAATGGCCGCAATCTGGCAACACGTGCGATTCAACGTTAGTGGCGTAGCGGCGGATGTTCTCAGGCTGCTGAACACCGAACCCGCCGTTACCCCCACCGCCAACCGCGAGTACAGGCATTGTCAACTTAGTAGCCACCAGCTTCTCGTTCTGCTTAATCGATTGGGGAAGCGCACGGTAATATTCAAATGCGTGGTGGAAGGTCTGGGGCTTAGAGTATGACCGCACGTAACGGTCTACCAGTTCGTCAGTGAACACCGCTTGGTTGCTGGCATGGTGAAGAATGAAATGCGTCAGAAACAATCGCTCGTTTCCTTTGACCATTGCGTCGGCCAGCTCACCGGAGGCTGCGAAGAAACTGTGGTGCCATCCAGGTGCCTCTCCGGTCGCGGCAAAGGCTGGCAGCGAATAGATAGGGCCTTTTTTTCGCAGTCCACCTTGCCCTGGCAAAGCCATCTATACCCTGAAACTTCCGCCAACTCGGCAAGCGAGCGGGGTAGCTGAGACTAGCATGAGGTCAAAGTCGAAGAGTGGCTGGTGCATCAACGGTCATCAGGTGCGGGCATGGGATTGGATTGACCGAAAACCTACTAGTGATGGCTGGAAGAGATTGGTGCGCTTGGACCGTTCTGAAGTTTCCACGCCGATTTTTCCATGAGAGGGCTTCATTTTTCAACGAAGCCTTAGCTTGGTGTTCCCACGACGCCTCATTTTATAAGATACAAATGCTGGTTTCGCGCCTTGATTGACGGGGCGGATAATAAATAAAGATCCCGCATGTTAGGCCGTCATGGCGCGATTGGTAGCAACAATTTGCTCATGGGTGAACTGGCTCCCCGGCGCCATAAACCTTGCCATAAGTGCCTCTCGGTTTTGAGGTGCTCTCTCCTTGTCCGCCACTTGCAACGCCAATTTCAGCTGCGGCAGTGTCAACTCGGTGCAGTAAGCGGGTGTACCTGGTTGCTGACGCCATGAGTCTTCAAGGTCACCAGCAGCGAGTGCGATAAAGCCTGTATCTTCAACAAGACTCTGCGCGACCGTCTCCGCTTTCAAATTTCCCCCAGCTACAGGCAGCGCTATGCGCGTTGGGGATCCGTCTGGTTGGCCTTTGTCGGCAAGGGTCGCGGCGAGGACAGCGTTCCATGCCTTAACAACCGGGTGGCCAATTTTCTCGCTTACCCAAACGCTTTCTGGCATGCCGTCATCGACCTCCTTGATTGCACCGTCGCGTCCCGGATAATAATTGGACGTGTCAATGATTACAGTTTTTTCCGGAAGATTGCTCAGGGTCTGTTTGAGGTCAGGGTAGCTTGCGAAGGGGATCGAAAGGATAACGACATCGACCTCAGACACCGCCTGTTCCTTAGTGACCGCACGTACGCCGATTTCATTGGCAAGGTTCTGAAGGCTTTGCGGGCTCTTCGAGTTCGCCAGTTTAACTTCGTGGCCGCACGCAGCGAGCTTACGGGCAAGGGTAGCCCCAATATTGCCGGCACCAATAATTCCGATTTTCATTTCAATAACCTCGTTACCTATAGCTAATAATTCAGTGACTTCTAGGCTGGTGGCTCGAATGAGTTGAACGTATCAAGAGCCGCTGCAATCCAGGATTTGCACTCATGTCGCCTGCCTCAGGGAGATATGAGTCATTCAGCAATGAAAGGTCACGCTGTCGGTGATCGGCACACGATCCATATGCATGCGGTTGCCTGGAGCGCTCTCGTCCGGGTAGCCGAATGAGATCCCAAAAAGCATTTTCATCTTTTCAGAAATGCCCAGCGCTTCTCGGATCGTAGCGGCATAGAAACCAAGGGAGGTTTGCGGGATGCCGCCTAATCCTCGTGCAGCAAGAGACAGTAGAAAGGTCTGCCCGTACATACCAACATCACCAGCAGTTCGAACACTGTCACCAAACACCGGCATGAATAAAAAAGCCGCTTGGGGAGCATTGAAAAAGGACAAGTTCAAGGCTGCCGCACGCCGGCGCCCGTCTTTGTCTTCTCGCATCACCTCCATAGCTTCGTAGTAGGCTTTGCCTTGTGAATTCTTACGATCTCCATAGACACCGTAAAAAGCATCCATATCGAACGAAAAGTCTGGGGTGAATTCGCCTGCATTATTTTTCGCATGGAGAACTTGCGAAAGCTCTTTTAGTTTCTGGCCACGAACGATGTGCACATTCCAAGGCTGTGTGTTGCAGTTGGAGGGAGCGCACTGAGCATCCTTGAGCACTTCTTGAATGATGTGATCGGGCACAGAAGTGTCAGTAAACCCACGGAATGAGCGCCGCGTACGAGCCGTTTTTTGAAATCTAAGGGTGGCATCTGCTGCTGTATCAGCATCGAATCTAGACGTTGAAATAGCCATGATTTCCTCTTTTTGCAAACGTGAAAATATTCAGTCGATTGCCGGATGACCGAGCGCATCGAGTGTTTGTCGAAGCTCATCGATACCCTGCTCATCAAGCTGGCAAGCTGACTTAATTTTGCTAGTGATTCCCCGGATGTCAGCTTCCAACATGCGGCTGTTAGGCGTCAGGTCGATCATCACGCGGCGCTCGTCGGCAGGATCTCGTGTGCGACTGACGAGATCGGCACCCTCAAGCCTTTTCAGTAATGGCGTTATTGTTCCAGCATCCATCGCAAGCCGAGCTCCGAGGACACCCACAGTTATTGGGGAGCCATTCAGAAGCTCGAGGATGACCAGGTACTGAGGGAAGGTGAGGCCTAACGGCTCCAAGTAAGGTTTGTGCAATCGCACCATCCTGTTTGCCGCCGCATATAGCGCAAAAGAGAGCTGCATCCCTACGTGTTTCCGATTGGAGGTCATTATATAGCTCGCTATTGTATAGTGCGCTATATAATGATGAAGACAGTCTCTACCGTCAACCGCCGTTGCTTGCCTTCGACGAATGGCTTGTCTAATCAATTCAAATAGGGAATGCATACCGAGGGTGTGGAGTGGGCGCGAGGTCAGGTAGGCAGACGCAACCTGGCTACCTGAGCGCGAGAAGTGTTACCCACAAAATCAACGTCTCACTCTGCCGGTGGTTTGTATCCCGCAAGCATTTTCAATACGTCACCATGTGATCCGCTCGCTTCAGCAAATCGTAATGGCTTCGCGCGTTCAACGACGAGTTCAGACGGGGTCGGAGAGAGCTTGAGCAGTTCGAAGATTTCATCCAAAAACTCCTCCAGAGGCATAGCGTTTTCATCGTTTTCCTGCCCAAGCAGTGTGGTACGTACCCCCGGCGGCGCAAGCTCAATCACTTCAACCGACGAACCCTCAAGTTGCACTCGAAGACTTTGAGTGAACGAGTGAACTGCCGCTTTGGTTGCGCTGTAGGTCGGTGTAGCTGGCAGCGGTACGAAGGCTAACGCCGAGCTGACGTTCACTATCGTTGCATCGGGCTGCTTGAGCAGATGCGGAGTAAATGCGTAAACCATACGAATCGTGCCGAGTAAGTTCGTCGTCACGATTTTTTCAGCCGTGCCGAGGCTGCCTGGATCAATCAAATCCTCCCAGAGCATGATCCCGGCGTTGTTTATGAGAACGTTCAGGTTCGGGTGGCTGATCGTAAGCGCTTCGCTGCTACGCTGGATGGATTGCGGATCGGATACGTCCAGCACCACCGATTCAACACCCGGATTTTCCGACGTTATCTTGTCGAGCAGAGCCTTGCGACGTCCCGCGATGATGACTTTGTTGCCCGCATTGTGCAGCCTGAGGGCCAGACCAAGACCGATGCCTGAGGTGCCGCCAGTAACCAGAATCGTGTTGCCAGTGCTGTTCATAGTAAACTCCAGAAACGCCGTATAAGCGGACAGTTGTCCGCATTAGCAACCGTACCGGACAAATGTCCGCTTAGCAATGCAGTTAAGGAAAATCTTGTTCATGACTGACGAGTTGGTGATGCGTTCTGACGCCAGGAAAAACCGGGAACGTATTTTGGCGGTCGCGGTAGAAGAGCTGACAATCGATCCTGCGATTCCGTTAAGCACGATTGCGAAGAAGGCAGGGGTAGGGCAGGGCACGTTCTATCGCCACTTTCCTACCAGGGAGAAGTTGGTATTCGAGGTCTATCAATTCGAAATGCAGCAGGTGGCATCCTTGGCGGAAGAGCTACTCGCGGCAAAGCCACCTAAGGAAGCCCTCCGAGAGTGGATGGACTGTCTCGCTGAATACGCAATGACAAAGGCCGGTCTCGCTGCTGCGATTCAACAAGCTGCGTCTGTTTACGAGTTTCCAGGGAAGTCTGGATATGCTCCAGTCCAGACAGCTGCAGAGCTGCTTTTGAGGGCAAATGAAAAGGCCGGAACGATTCGTAGCGGAATTACTAACGACGACTTTTTTCTAGCCATCGCCGGAATATGGCAAATGGATGCCCAGACAGACTGGCGCCCCCGTCTCGCCAGATTGATGAATCTGGTAATGGATGGTCTATGCGCCGGCAGCCCCGAAAGCCTGAAACAAAGTAACGCCTGGCTGGCAGCTCATGAGCTTCATAAGCCTTGAACTAATCTTCAAGCCCGTTACCAAGGTGTGCACGCCTTCATCTGACAGCGTGCACCTACATGTCTATGCAGTCTTTTCCAGTATCTGGTAGCGCCGGTCCATATCTAATACAAGTGGCTTTTTTGACCTGAGTGGACACTTCGGAATAAACGTTATACCCACTAGGTTTAAAGCCAACCGCACTACCGGTCTAAGCTCATATCTCAACCCACGAGGGTTCCGATATGACCGACAAGCACGCAATGGAACTGAAGCAGGCGCTAGTAGCTGTATTCGCAACAGCAGCGAGCATGGGTATCGATATCGACGAGCTGTCAGAGCAGGCGGCGAGTGATCTAGGCGAAGAGGAGGCGGGGTGGATCGATCAGTTCAAGCCAGGTGCGGTGCATGAGATTCGATACTGCCGCGACTTGGTGAGGGGTGATGTAGACTGCCCCTGATACGAGCCCGTATGGAGTGGTCTAGGCTAATGAATTAGCAGTTTTACTGCTCGCTTAATCTAGGGGCCAGCTCGTCGCCTCTGTTTGACTGCTGCGCAATTTGGAAAAATATCTAGCATCTTACCGCCCATTTACATTCACGCTGACCAGTCGTTTGCGTTGCTATTGACCACCTGTTTGCATTCGACTTGACCAGTGAGTTGCATGAGTCATGACCGCTCCGCGATTCGGAGCAAAGGCCGCTACGCTTGCAGGCGTCTACAGTTAGGATATGCGTAAATTCCCGCAGGAAAGTTCAGGTGCGGCGCATACCGTCCAACATCAAGGCCAGCATCCTCTTGGGGGTAGACACGCTGGTCTCGCCACCCGTGCCGCTTCGAAGCGCGGTCAGCATGGCAACCAGCGAACCTATATCGATGATCGTGACCGCGGGCTTGCAGAGACCCGCCTCGATAGCTCGCACCAGGAGCGGGCTCATCATCTCAGCGAAACGCCTGCGCGCCGCTATAAAGCCGATGTGGTTCGGATCGACGACGCCGCAGCAGGTGGCAAGCGCGAAGTGCTTCTCGATCTGACTTGCGTAGAATCGAGCACCCGAAACATCGCATCATGATCAGTTTGTTGCGCTGCAAAGCACTCCAGATTGTCCATGGATCGCTCCAGCAGTGCCTGGATCAGCGCGTCACGATTGGGGAAGTGACGGTAGAGGGTGCCCTGACCCACACCGGCCAACTTGGCGATCAGGTTAAATGCGACGTCGACGCCATGCACTGCCACTGCGGACTCCGCCGCCGCCAACAACTCCGCACGATTGTGGATCGAATCTTTTCGCTCAATCTGCATGCAATTAATATCGCATATTTTCGCACCATCTGCATTCAATTAAAGTGGACAATCGTGTCCGTTTAAACAATAGTAATGTTTTGGCGCCTTTTGATCGGCGCATCACATGCAGGAGAGAATGAATGCAGGAGTTCCGTATCCGCTCAACTTACCGGGATTGATGCGTTTGACAGGAAATAGTGATCTGACAATAAGCGATGGTGTCCACACGTCACGTGCACACCATCACCCACAATGATTGGATTTTGAAGGTGCGTTCGCCGGGCGCTTACCAACCATATACAGCTTTGCCATCAGACGAATTCAGCCCATGCGCGAGCTCAGTAAGACTCGCTTAACCGATATTTATGCAATGAGCCCACGGCATCTCACAGTCACTGCGAAGTGGGCTGGCGAGGTGCCACAGAGTATATTAAAGCCCCAAGAGATTGTGGCTGCCTGCCGGCACTTTTTTACGGATGAGAACATCGAAAAGCTGACGCACTTAGGTGCAATTCGGACTTCGACCGCTGCTAGGCGCTCGAGCACTTGCCGCCAGAGAGGCGGGAAGTCCTTGGACGGGTCAACTAGGTGAACTAACTTGATGGAGCTGGCCGTACGCACCCATACTCTGCGTCACCAGGTGCTAGAACTCGGCCTCTCCGCGCGGCAGCGTTTCGAGATCTGCAATTTTCAATGGAAGCAAGCTCTTGGATTCGCGAAGGATGCTCTGGATTTGCGCTGCCGTCCCAACCGCCAAGCCGCCACTCGTCACGCCAAGTCAGGAGGCGCGCGGCCGTAGTCTTTTATAGCGTACGCTCAAATACCCAAGGACAAATAGTTGGTTAATTCTGGAAAAAAAAAGACCGGGCTGGATGTTAGCAAATCTTGCCCGGCCGTTAGCTTCAAGAACGGTCTCCAATCGATAAAATCCTAAATCATCCTGACTTATTAGCTCAGTCGGAAACGGCCTACAATAGCACTAAGTTCTGTAGCCAAACGCGATAGCTCTTTACTTGCTTCCTTCGTATGAGCAGCGCCTTGAGCTGACTGAGCAGACAGGTCGCGAATATTTACCAAATTGCGATCTACCTCTCTCGCTACATGCGCCTGCTCTTGCGATGCGCTGGCAATAACAAGGTTAAGATCGTTGATTTCATTTACAGCCGAATTAATTCTACCCAGCGCTTCGTTGGCGCCTTCTGCAATGCTAAGTGTTTTTGTTACAAGTTCAGTGTTGCTGAGCATAGAGCCGACGGCAAGCTCGGTGCCACTCTGAACATTAGTTACCAAGCGTTCTATCTCAGTAGTTGATTGTTGTGTGCGATGGGCAAGCGCGCGGACCTCATCGGCTACCACCGCGAAGCCTCGACCTGCTTCCCCGGCTCGCGCTGCTTCGATCGCAGCGTTTAATGCCAGTAGATTTGTTTGTTCTGCAAGACCCCGTATGACATCTAGAACCTTACCTATATCACGAGACTGCTCCGCCAAGACCCCCAGCAAATTCGACGTCTTCGCTATATCGCCCCCCACATTGTCGACTGCTTTAGAGGTCTGCCTAACTAATGCCATACCCTCATCGGTTGCGCCGGTAGCGCTTCCTGAGGAACGAGCAGTATGTTCAGCATTCCGAGCCACCTCTTCGACGGCACTGGTCATCTCATTCACAGCCGTTGCAGCCATATCCAATTCATCATTTTGCCGCTTCATGCTACTAGCACTAACTTCAGTAACTGTCGTCAGTTTTTCTGCAGCGTCAGAGAGTTGTGCCGACGAATTAAAGATTTGCTGTAGCGTTTGTCTTAGCTGTTGCTGCATTACGCCTACTGCGAATGCAACACTTCCTTCATCGCCTTTCGAAACTGTGATTGATTTCGTGAGATCCCCTTGAGCAATATTGCGAGTGAAATCAGCTACCATACTAGGCTCGCCGCCGATTGACCCAATAATACTACGCGTGGTGAATAGTGTGATAATAACGCTGAGCACCACTATCAATAGCGTCGTAGCTAAGGCCATTGTGCGAGTGAAATCAGCGCTTGCTAATTGCTCCTTATACCTTTGGCCCGCTTGATTCTTACCCAGTTCGCGCATCGAATGAAGCGTCTGAAAAACCCGCTCCGCAAAAGGTTTCACTTCTTCGCGGTTAACCTTTGCAGCACCAGCAATATCACCCGACTCAATAACAGCCGTTTGATGGCGCATACCATCACGCATTTTTTCATAATCACTTTTAAGTTTTTCAGCATCATCACTTGAAGGCGCGCCGGATGATTTCCCTGCCAGCGAAGAAACTAAACTGTCAATCTGAAGAAATGAGCTTTCGTTCTGCTTTTTCCATTCTGGAATCTGCACGGGATCACCGATTGCGATCATTCGTAGAATATTGATATCCGCCCTGGTGAGAAGCCCATCAATACCGTCTACTTTTTCCATATTAGCGAAATCCTGATTAAACAACGCTCCCGTATTATCAGTCGCCACTTTCATCTGATAAATAAGATAAGCCGACAACCCAAAGAAAGCAGCAATGATAATAAAAGTGGAGAGCATCAACCGCCACTTAACGGTTAACCCGGAACGAACCATATGATTGCTGTTGGTCATGATCTTCTCCTGGCGAAGCATCACTGGATGATGGGGCGTTTCACGCTGAGCACGTGACATTTATTATATCGACGAACGATGAGCTATCTTGAGCTTAAAAGCAATCATGCCCAAAAAAATCTAAGCGAGCTAACTCAAAGTGGTTTTGACAGAATTTCCATTCTGTACCTTCCATGACGCATGCCGCTATAGAGAAAAAAATATTTTTATAGCGTGGCAAATATTTATTGATCAAACAGACAAAAAACGCACCAGGTTTTGAATGGGGGCATCAAACCCGTGCGACGCTTTGTTTGCTAGGTAGTGATCGTCTGCTTGCTTTGTTGGGCGCTGAGTGAACGGTTAATAATGTAAATTGGCGTTGTGTTTTTAAGAAAAAGCGAAAACTTAAAAAAAAACGAAACTTAATTGTACAAAAGTAGATTGATTGCATCGTTTTTTGATTGACGGATGAAAACCTCAGCCACAAAATGATACCAAAATGATATCGCGGCTTGATTTGGGAAATATTTCCTCGGCATAGTTTGGTAGGAGAAAGGTGGCTCTTCGTTTTGTTTCACGTAACGCGTTCTCAGGAAATCGCCGGTTTGCTACGGGCGTTGTTGCCTGACGTTCCTGACCCAGACGAGACGCTGAACGAAGGCACCAGTTTCTTTGAAGGCGCCGAGATTGACAGTCGGGAGCACGTCCTGGCATTTCGCGAAGAGGAGAGGGCGGCAGCATGGCGTGCAGCCTCGAAGGGATCTGCCCTGTTTGTTGTCATCTATCGTCCCGATACCGACAGCTTCTATAAAGGCGAAGACCCCTTTTACAGCGCGCGCCATACACCGGGACTGATAGCCGGAAAAATCGTCGCAGATACGCCTTGGCCTCCCCTCGCAACATTCGACTGTTATCAATCCGTGCTCGAGTTCCGAGTGCTGCTTGCGTCGCCACGCCCTGAGATTGAGGAGCATTTTCGCTATACCCCTGAACAAGTAGAAATCATTGCAGTGGCGCCTGCCGCATTGATCATTCCGGAGGGCGACTGCAGCGGCAGTCCGGCGTCTGCAGCGTTCATCAATGAAGCGATTGATCTGCTCAATAAAAAAGACTTGGCGCGTTTGCATGATATCGCTTGGGCAATGTTGCAGCTTTGTCCGCCAGAACAATGGTCTGCGTCGGTACTGCGATGGGTGTTGCTGATCATCGAAACCGCACCTGAGGCAACGGCGCAGATACAGGCATTGATCCTCGCTCTGGAGAGTCTCGAGTTGCCTGATCTGACACGCTTACCGGCTCCCGACGCCCCCGTGGTACCTGCAACTGATGTCGAGCACGAATCGAGCAAAACCGACCGTGCTTATGGGGGGGGGGTAAATGGCAAACTGTTAAAGGTTGATCAAGCGAAAGTCGATGTATTAATGGACCTGATCGGCGAGATGGTCGTTGCAAAAAATTCGCTTCCCTACCTTGCCAACCGTGCCGAGAGCGAGGTCGGTGTACGGGAGCTTTCACGAGATATAAAAGCGCTGTACGCGCTCATTAATCGCATCGCTGAGGATATGCAGAACACCATCATGCAGGTGCGCATGACCCCGATATCGTCAATCTTCCAGCGCTTTCCTCGCCTAGTTCGCGATATTTCACGAAAGCTCGACAAGCAAGTTGAGCTGGTGATCGAAGGGGAGTCGACCGAAGCGGACAAAAACATCGTAGAGGCGCTCGCCGAGCCGTTGATACACATCGTGCGCAACAGTCTCGACCACGGACTTGAAACACCAGAGGTCAGAGCGCGTTCAGGCAAACCTGCGCGCGGAGTCCTCAGCATTCGGGCACGTCAGGAACCGGACCGCTTCATTGTCGAAATCAGCGATGACGGCCAAGGCATCGACCCTTCCAGAATAAAGCGTAAAGCCTTTAAAAGGGCTGATTGATCAGGATCAACTGGAACGTTTATCCGGCCAGCAAGCGCTGAACCTAATCTTCTCCGCCGGGTTTTCCACGGCTGAAGTTGTGACCGATCTTTCGGGCCGTGGTGTAGGGATGGACGTCGTCAAAAACGCGATCGATAAACTCAGCGGTTTGGTAGAGCTTTCCAGTGAAATCGGACGCGGCACGACGCTGCGGCTAACGTTGCCATTGTCGATGGCCATAAGCAGCGTAATGATCGTTGAGGCGGATCAGCAGATATTTGGTGTGCCCATGGACGGCGAGGTTGAAACGGTAAGAATCAACACTAAAGACATACATAGCATTAAAGACAAGAAAACGGTCATTCTGCGGGACCGCATCGTGCCACTTGTCAGTTTGCATTCATTGCTGTCACTGACGGCTGAACCTCTTGTTAACGAGGAGGGCGAGCTGGCAGTGTTAGTTATAAAAGTCAATCACGAAGTGGTCGGGCTATTGGTGGACGTTTTTAGCGAGGTGGTGGATGTGATTCTCAAACCTATGCCCGGAGAACTCGAGAAAATTGACTGCTATTCGGGAAGTGCACTGCTCGGCGATGGTTCTATTCTAATGGTGCTCAATCCAAAGGAGTTATTTTCATGAGCATTGTCTATGAGAAGAACAAGGCGACGTTTACAGGCTTCATCAGCATTGAAGAAGCGGACCAACTGCTGGCATGGGTGCACGCCCACCCCAATGGCAAACTTAATTTTGAACACTGTGAACACCTCCATACCGCCACTTTGCAAGTGTTAATGGCCGCAGCCTCTCTGAACGTGCTCAGTTGGCCATCGGATACGCCGTTCGCCTCATGGCTAAAAGGTTCACTCAACGTAATTGGATAAGGATTAATGACATGGCTAAAACTATCTTTGTGATAGATGATTCGAGTGTAATGCTTGCGAGCGTCAAGCAAAATTTGGAGCTGGCCGGTTTCACCGTAGAAACAGCCAAAGACGGACTTGACGCTTTTCAACGTGTCAAGGGCGGTCTTAAACCAGACTTGATTATCACCGACATTAATATGCCCAACATGAACGGCATCGAGTTCATTCGAAACGCACGCACGGTACTCCGTTTCACTCCGATTTTGGTGCTGACCACCGAGAGCCAGACGGTTAAACGTGATGAAGCCAAGAAACTGGGGGCCACCGGCTGGCTGGTAAAACCCGTCAGTGGAGGCGACTTGCTAAAAGTGATCAAACAAGTACTGCCGGGCACTTGAGGCAGAGGGAATGGACATGAATCATGCTGCAGACTCAAGCCGCAGTCTTGAAACCCGAGTGAGCCGATTGCGCCAAGTTGCAACCGTCGGGCTCCTTGTCATCGGGGTGTGCGCAATAGCTGCGATGCTGCAACCTGGCAACATCGAGCTGTTCGGGCCGGGCATCGCAGTTCTTTGCCTTTTGGTGGGTGTTCTCCTCTGGACATGCATTAGCGCCATTGGCACGCAAGCGACTCAACTGATTGCATCCTTAGAGCAGTTGAGGGCAGCCGTGCCTGCGTCGCAGCGTTTTTGCCACCAACTGGCGGAGGTCATCAATACCGATCAGCAACTTGAGAGAAAGGTGCAAAAAAATCTCGATGATGTGATTCGCATCACTAACGAAGCTGCGCATCACATCATCGGGCGCGTGGGAGGTTTGGCTGCTACGGCAAACCAACTGGTTGAATACCTGGAAAAGGCTAAGTTTGGCGGGAACCTTGAAGAGGAAGTCAAGGAGCGTTCAAGCGCTGTCGAGAATCTGGTCCGCATGTTGAAGGGCAGGCTCGAGTCTGACCTTGAAAAGGTCTTCAGCATGACTCAGAGTATTCTGACCATGACGGGTAAGACTGCCGTGATATCTGCCATTGCTGACCAGACCAATTTACTCGCGCTCAATGCGGCCATCGAAGCTGCCCGCGCCGGTGATGCTGGTCGTGGCTTTGCCGTGGTTGCCGGCGAAATTCGCAAGCTTGCCCAGGATGCCGCAAGTGCCGCGCAAGATATTGAATTTTCGATGTTGAAAGCACGCGCGGCACTTGAAGAGGGGTTTGATGACGGGTACAGAAAACGGGTGGAAAGTGATACCCACGAGGCACAACGAGTTCTTGAAACCATCCAGAAACTCGGAGGGAATTACATGGAAACTCAGGCGTTCTACAATGCGTTGATGGCTGTCATGACAGAATGTAACACCGAGCTCGTGCAGGGTATTAGTGAGCTACTGGGAGATGTTCAGTTTCAAGATGTGATTCGACAGTCCATAGAACGCATGCAGGCGATACGGCATCAGCGTGACAGCATTTTTGAACGGACAGCAAAGCAATTGAGCGCCTTGGATTTATCGATGGTAGACCTGCCATCGTTGAAGGAGGCACTGAATAAACTGCGCCTCGAGTTCGGGCAAGAAGAAGAGCGTCATCAGTCGGCAGGTGATGACTTGAGAAGCGCGGGTACACCAAGTTTAAAAATAGAGCTTTTCTAATGGTACGTCTTTGGTAGTTATTTATTGCGCCCGAAACTTGATAAGCAATAAAAAGAAAAACACTTTTCTGGGTTGCCTTAGTTTCTGTTTTATTGATGGGGGCTCAAAGCAATGATTAAAAGTCATTCAAATATCATTATCAGTAGCGCGGAATCGGCGTGGGCGCATTTCGCGGACAATAATACGTCGGTAGTCATAAGGCCTGGAGAAAACGGTTCCTTTGATTACCGAAAGAAAATCTGTTTTATCGGCAGTTTTTTTGTCAGCTCTTCCTACACGTCAAGTGGTTGGGGGTTTGAAATGACGAGTGAAACTGATGGATTTATGCTCTCCCTGCCGAAGTGTGGATTAAGTGAGTGGGTGACAAAAACAGATAGGCTAAGCCACACCACAGGCTCCGTGTTAGTGTTGGACAGCCAGCTGATAACGTCGGGGGGATTTTCGATGGGCACTCAAAACAACACGGTGTTCGTTCCGAATTTAATTCTGGTCGAAGAACTTTCCATGTGCCTGGGGTTTCCCGCACGTCAGAGAATAAGCTTTAAAAATCATCAAAACCTCAACAGAGAAGCTAATGCGCTTCTGAGTTACCTGATCTCTTCGGTTTTACTAGGTGCAACAGGTACAGCACCGTTATTGAAGGCACCGCTAGCGGTTAAAAACCTGCAGCAGGCGTTGATCACTGCCATGCTTCACGTACTGCCAAATAATTATTCCAAGCTTTTGCTGGATGATTCGACCGTTATTCCGCCTACCCCCAAGCTGATTAAGTCAGCCATCAGCTTTATTATGCAAAATTCGGAGTGCCCTATCACTTTGAGTGATATTGCAAAGCACTCCTCGGTGAGTGTGCGTGCGCTACAGTTGGGATTTAAGAAATATAGAGGTATGACGCCGCTTGAATACATTAGGGGGGTCAGGTTAGAGAGTGTCCACCTGGCATTGTCTGACCCTTTAAACTTAATGACAACCAAAGAATTGGCCCTCAAAGCTGGTTTTACTAACTACTATCTATTTTCAAAATATTTTTATCAAAAATATGGCGTTTTCCCCGATAAAATCAGGGAGCGAGCGAAGCTTCAATCTCCTGTTATCGATAACAAGACGTAGGCGCTTAGGGAGGGGAAATTGGATATTACTTTCGTCTGCGGCGGATTGGCCCTCAGATGTATCGGTAACTAGGATAAACGCCTCGAGACAAGGAGAATCATGGATGAGCGCTACCGCAGCCTACCACCTGCGAGCGCCGGTCGTGCAGAGTGGAGTGGAAATTTAGAAGGTTCCTCTCGGAGCCCAGTCCACGCCATTGGTTTACCTACCGGTGGCAAGGAACAAGGTGGGCATGAATCAGACCACCGCAGCCGATGCATATACCTCCGGTGCTACAGCTTTTCTCTCACTTCAGAATTTGGTTATTCTCCAATCGGCACATATTGTGAAGCTCAACGCTACCCTCGCAGTCGCGTTGGGCTTTCTTGACGGGGAGCAGCGCCAGAGGCTGCTTCGGAGATCCAACCACAGAGATCTAGCAGAAAGGTCGGAAGCTCATTACCCATCACCGGCTTGTCAACTCTCGAGAGTGACAAGAGGTCATGAAAACACGCATTCGCGGGTGTGATTGGCCTTAAGGCATTTGTAGAAAACCGTCTGCAAAGTTTGATTGATTCCTAAAGAAGGTTGCCTGCTAATCAATACGTCAAAAATTGTGTTGATGTCTCCAGCATCCAACCTACTTTGAGACCCAGCCTAGTTACCGGGCCCCCGAATTGCAGAGTGACTGTGCGAAGTGGGAGTTAATATGTCTTTCCCGGACAAGTCTTCCTTGATGCCTAGTGCGACTGCGGCGTCATGCGCTTTGCCGCGCAGGCCCTTTTTACGACCATCAAGCAGTTGGTAGCAAGTAGCTGCATCCAAGTCATGGGCCTGCGCGAAGGCCTGCACTGAAACCCCATGACTTTGTAACCAAAGCTTGGCTTCAGCGGGTGTTCGTAATCTACTCATAATTGATACTTCCATCTGATGATCATTTTTTCAAAGCAGTCAGAGTGCTCAGATATTTCGCCAGACGTTGCGATGAAAGGAGCCCTCATGATTTCCTCGGATATTTGATGACTGACCTGGTTGCATCCCTTAGTATCCCGACGCACTAGCTCATAATCTAAGGATCACTATGTCTCGTTTAGCTGAATACCGAAAGCTCGAACAACAACTAGCCGCCCAGCTCGCAGAGCTAGAGTCGATGAAAAGTGATTCTGGGCTCCAGACTGAAATGGAGTTTGAGACCAAACTGCTCGGTCTGTTGGCTGAGTACGGCTACAGCCTTCGTGACGTAATCGGCCTGCTGGATCCGATTGCAGCTACCCGTCGCAAATCTTCGCCCCTGCCTGCGCCTGTAGAAAAAGGTACTCGTAAGGCACGTGCGATGAAGGTTTATAAGAATCCGCATTCGGGCGAGATCGTTGAGACGAAGGGCGGGAACCACAAGCTGCTGAAAGCCTGGAAAAATGAGCATGGTTCGGATGTTGTAGAGTCTTGGCTTTCTAAGTGAATTACAGTTAGCAGAAGCAAAGGCCCTTGATAGGGCCTTTTTTTAGCAGTCCACCTTGCCCTGGCAAAGCCATTTATACCCTGAAACTTCCGCCGACTCAGCAAGCGAGCGAGGTCTGTTTACAAGGACGTGGAGCATCCTTAGGGTAATGTGTAGTTAACGGCAGGCTCGACATCCGATTTAGCTAACCTTGAAGCGCTGAACTAGCTCAATCAGTCGATTGTTCGATTCGGACAGCGCCACCGTACTTCTTTCATTGCTGGATCCGCCCTCTACTAGTTCCTCGACGATGTGCCGGACAGCGATGATGTTGCGGCTGATTTCTTCGGACACAGCGCTTTGCTCTTCGGCCGCTGTAGCGATTTGCGTGCTCAGATCGTTGATGCGCACCACTGAATTGGTCATATCATCCAGCCCTGCCGTAACGGCAGTGGTCTTGCCAGCCGTTGCCTGACAGCTCTGACGAGTTATTTCCATCGCTGCGACAGCATCACCTACGCCTTGCTGCAGGTTACCGAGCATCTTATTTATTTCCGAGGTACTAGCCTGAGTGCGGGCGGCGAGGGCGCGAACTTCATCTGCTACAACGGCGAAACCACGGCCCTGTTCACCGGCGCGAGCTGCTTCGATCGCCGCGTTGAGCGCCAAGAGGTTGGTTTGCCCAGCGATTTCGCCGATTACTGTCAGCACTGCGTTGATGCTTTTGGCGTCCTGCTCCATCGACTGCACCTTGCCGGTGGCCGAGTCGACTTCACCGATCAATGCGGTCACGCTGTCCGAAGCGTCCGCCACTACTGATTTGGAAACCTGGGCGTTTTCGTTTGCTGACTGAGTGAATCTCGCAGTCAGTGCTGCGCTGCGAGCCACTTCGTCAGCGGTGGAGGACATTTCGGTAATTGCAGTCACCGCCTGATCGGTTTCATTGGCGTGGCGGATCAGAATCGCATTGGTAGCACTCGCCTGGCTGCGCAATTGGTCAATGCCGCTCGCGATGTCACGGGTCGAGCTACTGACTTCAAGCATCATGCGTTGCAGGTAAGCGATGAAATGGTTGACCGACTCTCCCACCTGGTCGACTTCGTCATTGCCTTTAACGGTAATACGGCGGGTCAGGTCGGCATCCCCAGCGGACAGCGTATCGATACTGTTTTTGAGCACTATCAGGCGGTTCATCAGCTTGCGTAACGCGAAAATCATCAGCAACAGCAGCACCAGAACCATAGGGATCTGCAGCCAGGCCAATGTCTTGAGTACTGCGACGCTCTGGCTTTGCAGCAGCGCCGTATTTTGCGAGACAGCCAACAGCCATGGAGTGCCCGCGACCGGTATCAGGAATAGGGTTGACTCTTCGCCGTCCTTGTTCTGATATGTCAGGCGTGCAGTGCCGGTGCCTTTGGCGGCCAATGCCGCCTTTATGCCGTTGATGAAAGGTGACTGTGCTGCCAGTTCGGAGATGTTGCGCAATACTATCCTGTCACTGCTACCCGGCACGTTGGAGAGTATCTTGCCGTCCGCCTCGATGATCATGATCCGGCCGTTTACTTCCTTCTCCTTGGCTTCGACCAGTTTGTTGAAAAAGCCCAGTGTCACGTCGATAGTTGACACGCCCCATGGTTGGCCATTTTTAGTGATAGCCATCGCGCAGTTGGTGCGCGGCTCTGGGCTGGCCGCATCTTGATATGCAGGTGCCCACGCGCATTGACCTGCTGGGGAGTTCAAGCCGCCCTTATACCAGCCCTGTTCAAAATAGTTGAGCGATTCTGCGGAGTTCCAGTGAGTGTTGACGACCAACTTGCCCGATGCATCCCGGTGGTAAAAGGTGCTGTGCTTGGTACGCCCTGGCGTACGTGCATTAGGCAAAGGCCAGATCCCACCACCGAATATCTTGGCTTCACCGTACTGGTTGACCATCATGGGCAGCAGCCGGTCTATATCATCGCTGGCTAGCTGCGACACGAGTTCTGTAATTACCCGGGCCTGCGCCTGCACACGGGCAAGTTCGGTCTTGATCTCATTGCTGATGTCGGCGGCCTTGACGGTCAGCATGTTTTCATCAGTTGCCGTCAGCCTAGGAGACACGAAATGGTTGATGCCTAAGATCGTCAGGACGATCACCACCCCAATGAATCCAATGAAGGTTGCGGTGTAGCGGGCTTGAACTGTCTTGATCGAGGCCATTTCTGTATACCTGCGGCATAGCTAAAGGGTTGAGTTAAGTATTTTTAAGTGCGCTGAATAGTGCTCATTTGAAATAAATCTTTATTTAAACGCTTTGTTCAGCTGCTTCCGCCGCGCCTAATTTGATTTTGAATTCCTAAGCTGAAGCTCTGAGCTGATTATTGCGCATGACGTTAATTCTCTCCGATCATCCCATGAGAATTCGGCCAGCAAAAGAGATTTTAGGATGCGGGTCGTGGTTTTTTTTGTAAGTCTCAATAAAAAAGCATTAAGGATGAGGCCTTTAAATAAAACGAAGCTTTTAAAAGAAAACGAAAATTAATTTTAAGCGACGCTGTGAAACTCATCGATTACTGATTGACGGATGAAATTCTCACGCACTTAATGACGTCATGGCTTCTATCAGCGAAATTTGCTAAACATGCAGCCAGCCAGCACGAAATCCAGTACATGAACAAGGCTATGTGCGAGAGCAGATCAAGAAGCAGTTATACGATAACCGACAAGAGGGGTGATCCATTGGCTGAAGAAAAAATTTCGTTTTTGAATGTGCGTGCGTTTTTTTTGTTGTGGGCTTACCAGTTATAAGGCAGTTTGTATTAAGGGGCCAGATCATGTTTTTGCGGGAAACCTATATGAGGGAAAGTAATGCGAGCGCATTATTACTTTAGCTTGAAAACTCAAGATATCGACGTACTGGGTGAGCGCCTCAGCGTTTGTGATGAAAAAAAGGTTGTTAGACCGGTATCTCAGGGAAGTTTTGATTATGCCACTTGTTTTTGTATGCTTGGAGATTCATTTGTAAGCTCCTCCTGCAGCGGATCAGGCTGGGCATACGAGAATTTCGGCGAGATGGACGGTGTAATGTTTATGATGCCTGAAGTGGGGGCGATCAGTTGGAAAAGTTTCGGTGGAAGTCAGCTGGTGAAGCCAGGGCAGGTTGCTTTGACTGATTATCGATACAGCGACAGCGTGAGTTACGAACCAGGGGTCAAGTATAGAACCGTATATATTGATAACGCGGATTTATTTAAAGGGCTCACAATGCTGCTAGGTCAACCTCCAAAAGCGAGAGTGTATTTTAGTGGTGTTAGGGGAACTAGTGTTCAGCGTGACTTCATGACTAATATTGTCGACAATGTGATTTCGTATGCTAGCAGCGCATCACTGCCTATTGCGGGGGTAACAGCGGGTCTAAAGGAAAGTTTAGTTGCTTTTGTTTTGTATGGCTTCGCGAATAATTATTCGCACATTTTAAATGACCAGAGCTCGGTTTTGATACCTACACCCTACACCATAAAAAAGGCTGAACTGTTTATGATTGAGAGCCTGAGTCGTGATATCACCGTCAGCGAGATTGCTTTACAGGTCGGCATCAGCATTAGATCCCTCCAAATGGGATTCAAGAAATTCAAAAACACAACGCCGATGAGATTCCTTAGAGGGATACGGCTACAGAGATCACGCGAAATGTTAGCGAGTGCTGAGTGCAAGCAGACACCATTGGAAATAGCCATGGCTTGCGGTTTCACCAACTACCAGCTTTACCAGAAATACTATTTCTCGCTGTATGGGGAGCGCCCAACAGATCTTCTAGCTTGTAAAGGCAAGTCTTGTCGATAATTCCTATGCCGAGGGGGAGGGAGGCTGTCATGGTTATTTCAGAGCTGTTGGCGACACTTAGGATTGCCATCGATAGGTCTATCGTCGAAGCCGATACTATTTTTGATAGTTCGTGTCGATTACTGGATGGAACTGATACGCTAGGTAGGGTGTTGAAGACAGCATATTACTGTGAATTATCAACTTTAGAGCGTGAGAAGTTTAGATTTTTTTACGAGGCCGAGTACTCCTCGCTTAAAACACTGATCTGGGAGCAGGAAAAGCCATTAATTGATGTGCTTGGAAAGTGTGGCGTACACCTTGATAAGGCGAGAATGGAGTTGACAGCGCTTATCGGTCAATCTAACGTTTGGAGAGCTCATCGGGTAGAACTGATTAAAATGGTTAAAGATATCGACGCTGCGTGCCAAAAACTTCATCTGGCAAGTATTCAATACTCAAAGTTTTACGGTTTGTTTCAGGCATAAATTCCAAAAAAAACTAGGGCGCCCGCCCATCGACTAGCTGAAGGCGCAAACGAAGCGCTGAACAAAATCAACACAGCTGTAGATGAGATCAACGGACTAAACCAAGTCATAGCAAGCGCTTCGCAAGAGCAAGCGCATGTAGCGCGGGAAGTTGATCGCAATCTCGTAAATATTCGAGATCTAGCGATCCCATCCTCAGAGGGGGCGGCGCAAACAAGTAAATCGGGCCTCGAGTTATCGCTGTTGGCTGAGAAATTAAGCGGGGTCGTGGGCCGGTTTAAATTGCTTTGAACTGACCAGTAAATAAGGCTTCAGTGCCCTGGCGACTAGTCACAACCCGAGGCGGGCATGATGCATGCCGACGCCGCTAGCGAAAAGTAGGACGTGCGCCATCCAGTGCAAGGAAGCTCTATAAAGCTCCTACGTGAGAAAACGTAGAACTTCTACCTATAGACTATGGCTACCAGCACTGAGCGGATGCTTCAGCAAGCCATTGCTCTTCTCGAGATTAGAACATGTTTACTAACCTAACCATTCGCATCCGTTTAGCCCTTCTCGTGATAGCGCCGCTTCTGGTGCTGATGACGGTCATCCTCATCGCTTCGATCAACGCACAACGTATAAATAATAGTGTTGAACGCCTTTTCTTCGACAGGATGAAGCCTATTAGCCAGTTGAAGATCGTGTCGGACAGCTATGCAGTCACCATGGTCGATACACTTCACAAATACCGTGCCAGTTTGATCAATGAGGCGCGCCTGAACCAAGAATTCGAGTCCGCGACGCGGTGGGGAAACGAGGCTTGGAAGGAGTACCGGGACACCCAACTGACAGATGAAGAGAGAACCTTGGCCGGCGAGGTGGACGGCACGCTGCAAAGCGTAAACCAAGTCTCCCAGACGTTCATCCGAGCCGTAAACGACGGTAGCTTACGGACGATGGACGCTCAGCGTTTTAATAAAACTCTTTATGACACCTTCGACCCACTGGGGGCCAAGCTTTCCAAGTTGATTGATCTACAGCTGAGTGAGGGCGAGGCGCTCTATGTAGCGTCTGATTTACAATACCAGAAATTGGTGAAAACGTTTTTAGTAATCGGCGCAGCATCGCTAGTGGGCCTGCTGCTCGCAGCTGTGCTAATCAGCGTCTCCATCCTCCGTCCTCTTTCGGGGCTGCGTGGTGTCATCACAACGGTCCAGCAAACCTCGAATCTCACCCTGCGTGCCAATGAGGTCGGTCGGGATGAAGTAGCGGATACCGCCAGGGCTTTCAATTCCTTGATTCAACATCAACAGGCCCTGATTCTTGATCTGTCCGCGACGGCGACACAGCTGTCCAGTTCCTCCGAGGAGATGAACGCGATCAGTGACCAGGTCAGCCAAGCAGCAACGCGTCAAGGAGACCAAACTCACATGGTCGCCGCCGCTGTGCATGAGATGAGCTTGGCGGTTCAGGAGGTGGCAAGCAATGCGCTTTCTACCGCAAGCAGTGCAGCTAATGCGGACCGGCAAGCTCAGGAAGGTGGTCTGCTGGTACAGACGAGCGTTGAGTCTGTGCAGGAAGTATCAGCCTCTGTGACTCAGGCTGCTGATGTGATCGACAGCCTGCACACCCAAAGCGGTGAAATTAGCAAAGTGCTAGGGGTGATTCAGAGCATTGCGGCACAGACTAATCTGCTGGCCCTAAATGCTGCGATTGAAGCTGCCAGAGCCGGCGAAGCGGGACGCGGCTTTGCGGTTGTTGCCGACGAGGTCCGTGGCTTGGCAAGTAATACCCATACTGCGACAGAGACGATAAGGAGCATGATTCAGGCACTTCAAAGCAGCGCTAGTGCGGCGGTTGCGGTAATGCAGGAGTCACGGGAGCACGTTAAGAATTGTGTTCAGCGGGCCAGCGATGCGGGTCAAGCTCTGTTTTCTATCACTAGCGCTGTTAAAGAAATTGCCTCTGGCAACGAGCAGATATCGACCGCAACAGAGGAGCAGACCTCAGTCGCCAACGAGATTAGTCAGAACGTCACTCAGCTCAACAACAGCATCGGTGAGGTAGTCAGCGGCGCTCAGCAGAGTCTCGCCGCCAGCCGCGAGCTGGCACAAATGGCGAACCGGCTGCATAAACAAACACAGCATTTTGTGGTGTAGTTAGGATTAAGCGAGACTGCTTGATCGACAGCCACGCTGCAGTGTTCCCATCGCCTGAGTTTCATACGGTAAGCCGCTGCACCTTCAAGACCGCGAGGTTCGGTTGATGCCGGAAGGGCTAGAATAGCTAGGAGAATCGGCCAGCGCGCCCACGGGCGTGCTGGCTGCTGCCATCAAGGGCGATAAATGCGTCCGGGTTACTTTCAAATGAAGGTGTGTTTTCGAACGTCTCAATTCTCCTCGCCTAGCAAGTATCCCCAACTAGGCGTTAGCACGCCCTTAACAAACTGGAATATCGAGGTTGTCGTCTATGTCGCACGGATTTGCACTCAAACATCTGACGGTCACCAGAAAACTGGGATTGGGATTCGGATTGTTAATGGCTTTGGCCATATTACTCGCCTTGACCGGCTTCTATGGACTACGTGCCGATGGGCAATCCTTGAAGCGGATCAATAAACTTGGCAGTCTGTTCGATCAAACTGTCTTCGCGCGCGACGCCAATTTCGTCTATGCCTTGACGGCGGACTCAGAGCAGCTTGCCAAGCACGATGCCAACCTTAAAACCATGCAACAGATACTCTCCGGCATGTTGGATGATATTCGCTCTGGTGGTTGGCCGCTGGAGGATAGGGATCCAATAAAACGCTTGGACGAAAAACTGCGAACCTACATCGGTACACGCAATCAGGAACAGGCGAGGGCAGATGTCACGCAATCCGTGCTCAAACTGAATGAATCTCAGTCCTCCCTGCAAAATGAAATCAATGAGTTGTATGCCGCCGAAGAGATTCGCGCCAAGACGAGTGTGGATCTCGTTATCGCGATTCTTGGGGGCGTCACATTATTTGCCTTGGCACTGGGGGGGCTGATTTCCTGGATTATCGGCCGCCAAATCGTGATCCCGTTGCAACAGGCTTTGCAGGCTTCGGAACTTATTGCCAACGGCGATCTGACCGTGGAACTGCAAAGCGATCGCGCCGACGAATTGGGCCAGCTTCTGCGTTCGATCAACAACATGACTCAACGCCTGCGCGACGTTATCTCGCAGATCGGCAGCAGCTCGCATCAGCTTGCCGCATCCTCAAGCCAGTTGGCGACTATCACGACACAGACGCAGGCCGGTATCGACAGCCAGAAAAGCGAAACCGACCTCGTAGCATCTGCAATGAGTGAAATGACGGCCACCGTGACGGAGGTGGCTCGCAACTCAGAAGATGCAGCGGGTGCGGCAAAAAAAGCCGACCACGAGGCCAGCAATGCATTGGAAGTATCGCAGCAAGCAGTGGCCCAGATAGAAACACTGGCCCGCGATGTAGGCATGTCAGCCGAGTCGATGACCCGCCTTCATCAGGAAAGCGAGCGTATCGGCGGCGTGCTCGATGTTATCAAAACAGTCGCAGGGCAAACTAATCTGCTGGCGCTCAACGCAGCCATTGAAGCAGCCCGCGCCGGTGAGGCCGGTCGGGGTTTTGCTGTGGTCGCCGACGAAGTGCGCAGCCTGGCGCAGCGTACTCAACAGTCATCGGAAGAAATCGAAAATCTGATTGAAGGCTTGCAGAGTATCGTCCAAGAAAGCTCGCGAATGATGCAAGCGAGTGTGCAACAGACTCAATCGACCGTCACCGGAGTGCGCAATACCGGGCACGCCTTGGCAACCATCACGCAACAGGTATCAGACATCCAGCAAATGAGCATGTTGATTGCAACTGCTGCGGAAGAGCAGACCGCTGTGGCAGAAGAGATAAACCGTAGCGTTTTGAGTGTTCGTGAAACCGCCGATCAGTCGGCGACAGCCAGCGCCGAGATCGCGGCCTCCAGTGTTGAGATGGCTCAACTCGGGGGAGAACTGCAAAGCCTAGTTAGACGATTCAAGGTGTAAGGCGCGAGCAACTCTATTGGTATGGTCAAGGCGGCGGGCATATGTACGTGACTACCAAACAACCGAGTGACGGTGTGCCGGTTAAGCTGCGCTCCGGTGCTCAGGCGGGAACCCAGTTGGGTGACGTCGCTCCTGTTGAATATGCCGCCTTCCACCGTGCTGTTGGTGACTTGCACGGATGAGTTGATGTCCTGCCTACCTTCACGGAGAGATCGTTGCCTGTTGTGGCTGATTGAAAACTGACCTAGCCCGTCGATCGCAATTTGATCTTGGGCGGATTGTGGATTCCAAATTTCATAACCGTATCCTCCTGCTCGAAAGCTGACTGGCAGCAGCTGAAAACTTGGGGCAGTTTTCGCCAAAAGGAAAGCGTTTATAAGGTTATTTTCGGTCAGCGGAACAGGCAGGTAACTGCCATCCCTACCGCAATCCAAGAACCTACCAAGGGTGAAAAGTGATTGATGCAGGAAACGTCCTAAAGATCGTGTGGATTTTTCATTAAAAAATGACGGGAGTAATGCAAGGGGCCGGAGAGCATACACTTCGAACCCGGCCAATAAGGCAGATGGTGTCCGCGTATTGGCTAATTTGGAGGGCGATCAGGAGAGGGGCTGGCCGGACGTTTACGAAAAGTGTGCAAATTCGCACAGAAGGCTAGAACGGGTGACACTTAAATTTAAGTGCACACCATGCCTTGGCTTTGCGGAATGGGTAGATGACTTGGTCGGATGGTTCAATCACTACATTAGACGTCGCACGCGGAACGCTTTAGGGAACCTACCGCCCGGGTTTGATCAACTGCGTTCCTTCATCGGCAGACGCTTGATTGAGTGAGCTCTTTTTTCATCTTCGGAGTTGTAGTACACATTTTGCGTAATGCTTAGGCTGTTATGCCGAAGATCAACCTGCAGGTCCTTCATATCTCGATACGGAGCATCGAAAGTTGCTGAAGCTTGACGCAACCAGTGGAGTGAAGCCGTGCGCAGCCGACTGACATCCTCGTCAGCCCAATTCTCAGCCTGCATACGCTCTAAAGCACGGTCAAATACCTCTTCAGCAGCCACCTGACATGTCGATCTGACAGACCGGCGCGTTCGCGCTGGGTGGCAATTAAGGGCGTGGTTTCCCTGAAGCCGGGTAGGGGAGATAGGCCTTAATGTAAGCGCCCCCGACACAGACACATATATGCCCCCGAACTCGCTGACATTTGTCGGAGTGCTTTCGAAGAGGAATTGTACTGGCGTTCTAAGCCGTTACGCCGCTGCTGGCAAGTAAGCGTCCGGGTAAGGCACGTTGCGATGAGCTGGGCTGTGATCAATAAAGATTGAGGTTCCCAACATGGAATGTCAGGTTCGCCTCGCAAAAGGCGGAGATACAGCAGCGATTAACCGTGTAGTGACTGCTGCTCTGCGTGAGTCAAACTCACAGGATTACTCACCTGACGTTATCGCTCAGGTGGAATGGAGCTTTGATCCTGGAGCCGTCAGCGCACGGCTCGATAAGCGCAAGATTTTCGTAGCCTAGCTAGGCGAAAATATTAGCTGCACTGCAAGTCTCGACCGTGATGTTGTTAGAACCGTTCTCGTTGATCTTTGTACCAAGGTAGCGGTATCGGTCGGCAGCTGATGAATGTCATTCATGCTACTGCTGCCAGTACTGGTGTTGGAGCTTTGCGGGTGCCGTCGTCGATTACAGCGGAGAATTTTTACGCTGCGCTGGGTTATCAGAAAATTCGCGACGAGTTTTATGGGGCTGAGCGCACCATCGTTATGGAAAAACGGCTTGAGGATTAGTCCTAGCCTTTCACCCACTTATGCGGCAGCAATTCAGTGATTTCACTCGCCCGCTGCGTCGGCAGCCGCGTGAGCACATCCTTTAAGTAGACGTATGGGTCATGACCATTCAGCCGCGCCGACTGGATCAAAGTTATGATTGTGTCTGCTCTGCTTTAAGGGCTAGATTCACTTATAGTTGTATTGGATTGGTAGGTTTAGCGGGAAATAGCCAAGGAGAGCCTTTGGACCCAATTGTTTCACTCAAGTCATATGCTGAGGGCACCAGCCTGCATGTGCACGACTTTCATCAGTTGGTCATTCCCACCTCAGGCACGATGGAAGTAGAGGTCAATGGTTCTGGGGGGTACTTAACGAATGCCAGGGGTGTGGTGATACCCGCCGCGTCCAGTCATGAGTTCAGCGCATCTCCAGGTAGTCAGTACGTCGTGGCCGATATATCCGCCGATTTCATATGGGGGGACGGAATCGATTTTTGGACGTCTCGTATGGCGGAGGAGCAATTTTTCACGGTGCCCTCGTCTTTTAACCATCTTGTCGCCTACCTCAAGGATGCCATTCAGGAGCAGCGAGCGTACAACACTGATGCTTGGCTGAGGCTAGCCTTGAGCTCTATCGCTTCAGACATACAAGCGACGTGCATTACGAAATCAGCACCGTTATTGAAAGCCACGGCGTTTATGCGTGCCAACTTAGACCAACCTATCACCTGCCAGAATGTGGCCAAGGCTGCTGGAGTCAGTGAAAGAAAACTCAATTACCTGTTCAATCAGTTGATGCAGGCGACGCCCCACGCTTACCTGCTCGAGCTGCGCATTGAAAGGGCTAGCAGACTGCTCTCGAGTGGATACATGCCGATTAGCGATATCGCGCACGCAAGTGGTTTTTCCGATCAAAGCGCGCTCACTCATGCAATGAAACGTACCCGCGGCGTTACGCCGGCGAAGCTCCGGCGTGCGAGCATCTGACCGACTCGCAGGGCAATGTTTACTTCGGGTCTACAACCGGTATGCAGTCGGCGACAAAAAAAAAGCAGAATCACGCAAGCCCTGTAAGGACGGGAAAGCGTACGTTTCGGTAGTCAACCGAAAGTACGAGCACTCCAATGTCCGAAATGCTGCATGCTACCCCCACCAAAAACACCGGCTTGCGAAAGACAGCAAACGCTTGCGGGCTATTAGCTATCGTGATGTGGGCTGCACTGGCGTTGTTGACTGCGCGGACGCAAGGCGTGCCTCCGTTTGAACTGTTGTTTTTATCTTTCTCTATTCCATTTACCTTAGCATTTCTGACAGCTCTTTCAGGCTGGCGCGGCGGTTTCAGAGCGTGGCGACAGCCGCCGCAGGTTTGGTTGTCTGGCTTCGCTGGCATCTTTTTCTACCACGCATTCTACTTTTTTGCCCTTAAAGCCGCGCCTCCAGCTCAGGCCAGCATGATCGCGTATCTGTGGCCACTACTGATCGTGCTATTCAGCACCGCGAAGGCTAAAGTTCGGTTCAACAGGATGTTCCTGTTAGGAGCCAGCCTAGGTTTAGTCGGGACTGCTTTGATAATCCAACCTGAGAGCATTGCTCTCACTCCTCAGACGTTGCTTGGCTACGCTGCGGCGTTTTGCTGCGCGCTAGTTTGGTCAAGTTATTCAGTTTTCAACAAGCGTTATGAAGGCGCACCGGTAGGTGTGATTGGCGGTATTTGTGGGCTGGTGTCTCTAGGAGGGCTCGTCTGCCACATGCTGCTGGAACAGACGGTTATACCCGATGCACAAGCCGCCCTGGCGATTTTGATGCTAGGGCTGGGCCCGGTCGGCTTGGCTTTCTTTGCCTGGGATTTCGCCACAAAAAGCGGTGATGCGGGATTTCTTGGAGCGATCTCGTACTTAGCGCCGTTGATCTCGACGTTGCTCTTGGTAATTGCCGGTGTACTGACGTTAGACCTGAGAATCATCGCCGCGGCCGGGCTAATAGTTGCGGGCACCCTTGTGGCCACTTTCGGCGCTCGCTAATGCAGTTATGACTAGCGAGCAGGGGGACAGCCACATTTTTTAGATAAGGAAATCAAAAATGCTGAGAGTTCTAGCGGTTAGTGCGCCGCACTGGCAGTTTCATCCTGGCGGTGAGGAGCAACACCTCAACAGCAGCACCCCATTCAGTCTGCAAAATGCTATCAGAGTGTGTACCCATGAAGCCACCCAAGGCATAGGGGTATGGGGAAACAGCAACTGGAATAGCGCAGAAGGCCTGGAGAGCGCTGTGTTCATGTCGGACTATCTACACGAGACCTTTTACTCCACCGCTTTGACCATGTCTTCGATGACCTTCTTGGCGTCACCGAACACCATCATAGTCTTGTCCAGGTAGAACAGTTCGTTGTCTAGGCCGGCATAGCCGCTGGCCATGGAGCGTTTGTTGACGATGATGGTCTTGGCCTTGAAGGCTTCTAGGATCGGCATGCCGGCGATTGGTGACTTGGGGTCGCTCTTCGCGGCCGGGTTGACCACGTCGTTGGCGCCCAGCACCAGTACCACGTCGGCCTGGCCGAACTCGGAGTTGATGTCGTCCATCTCGAATACCTGGTCGTATGGCACTTCGGCTTCCGCCAAAAGCACGTTCATGTGGCCAGGCATACGGCCGGCTACTGGGTGGATCGCATACTTCACGGTCACACCCGCATGGGTCAGTTTCTCGGTCAGTTCCTTCAGCGCGTGCTGGGCACGAGCCACGGCCAGGCCGTAACCCGGGACGACGATCACGGTGTCGGCGTTAGTCAGCAGGAAGGTCGCATCGTCAGCCGAACCGGATTTCACCGGACGGGCTTCCTTGGCGCCTGCCGGGCCTGTGTCGGCCTTTGCGCCGAAACCGCCGCCAATCACGTTGAAGAACGAGCGGTTCATGGCCTTGCACATGATGTACGACAGGATCGCGCCGCTCGAGCCCACCAGGGAGCCTGCGATGATCAGCATCGAGTTGTTCAGCGAGAAGCCGATACCGGCGGCCGCCCAACCCGAGTAGCTATTGAGCATCGATACCACCACTGGCATGTCGGCACCACCGATCGGGATGATCAGCAGCACGCCCAGCGCGAACGCCAGGGCCAGCATGATGGCGAAGGCCAGGTAACTTCCGGTGAACATGAAGGTCAGGCCGAAGAACAGCGCGCCCAGGCCGATCATCAGGTTCAGCTTGTGCTGGCCGGCGAACTGCACCGGAGCGCCCTGGAACAGACGGAATTTGTACCTGCCCGACAGCTTGCCGAAGGCGATCACCGAACCGGAGAAGGTGATGGCGCCGATGGCTGCACCTAGGAACAGCTCCAGGCGATTGCCCGAAGGAATCGCGTCGCCCAGATGTGCGACGATGCCCAGCGATTGCGGTTCGACCACGGCGGCAATGGCGATGAACACCGCTGCTAGGCCGATCATGCTGTGCATGAATGCCACCAGTTCGGGCATCTTTGTCATTTCGATGCGCTTGGCCATGATCGAGCCCACGGTGCCGCCGACGAGCAGGCCTACGATTACGTAGCCAATGCCGGTGATGGCTACGCCTTCAACAATGGAGAGCGCGCCAAGCTTGTAGATCAAGCTGACGGTCGTCAGCACCGCCAGCGCCATGCCCAGCATGCCGAACAGGTTGCCGCGCCGCGAAGTGGTTGGGTGCGACAAGCCTTTGAGCGCTTGGATAAAGCAGATGGAGGCGATTAGATAAAGGAGGGTGACTAGGTTCATGCTCATGGTTTGGCAGCCTCATCCCTCGCTTTTGGAGCTTTTTTCTTGAACATTTCCAGCATGCGGCGGGTGACTAGGAAGCCACCGAACACATTGACCGCGGCCAATGTCACAGCTAGGGTGCCCATGGTTTTGCCCAGTGGGGTTATCGTCAGGGCGGCGGCGAGCATGGCGCCGACGATGACGATGGCGGAAATCGCGTTGGTCACCGCCATCAGCGGCGTATGCAGCGCGGGGGTGACGTTCCAGACCACGTGGTAGCCGACATAGATCGCCAAAACGAAGATGATTAGGTTGTAGGCACCGTGAGAAATCAGCATGTTTTCCATTGTTTTTATACTCAGCCGTTCTTGCGGATGACCGAACCGTCGCGGCACATTAGGCACGCGGCGACGATGTCGTCTTCGAGGTTGATGGTAAGCGTACCTTCCTTGTCGAACAGCAGCTTGGTGAAGTCCAGCAGGTTGCGGGCGTATAGGGCCGAGGCATCGGCGCCGACCTGGGCAGGGAGGTTGGTCGGCCCGACGATGGTCACGCCGTTATGCACCAGCACCTGGTCAGCCACGGTCAGCGGGCAGTTGCCGCCCTGCAGGGCCGCGAGGTCGATGACCACCGAACCGGGCTTCATCTGGGCGACGGTCTCGGCGCTCAGCAAGATGGGTGCCTTGCGCCCTGGAATCAGCGCGGTGGTGATGACGATGTCCGACTTCTTGGCGCGCTCGTGCACCACCTGCGCTTGGCGCTGCATCCAGCTGGGCGGCATGGGGCGTGCGTAACCGCCGACACCCAAGGCGCACTCGCGCTCCTCGTCGGTATCGAACGGCACGTCGAGAAACTTCGCACCCAGGGATTCGATCTGTTCCTTCACCGCCGGGCGCACGTCCGAGGCCTCGATCACCGCGCCCAGGCGCTTGGCCGTGGCGATGGCCTGCAAGCCAGCAACACCTGCGCCGAGGATCAGCACCCGGGCAGCCTTAACGGTACCCGCGGCGGTCATGAGCATCGGCATGAAGCGCGGGTAGTGATGGGCTGCGAGCAGCACGGCTTTATAGCCGGCGATGTTGGCTTGCGATGATAACACGTCGAGGCTTTGCGCGCGGGAGGTGCGCGGGGCGGCTTCAAGGGCGAAGGCGGTAATGCCGCGCGCGGCCATTCGGGTAATTGACATGAGATCAAACGGATTCAGCATCCCAATCAGCACGGTGCCGGCTTTCACCAAACTCAGTTCAGTTTCGTTAGGCGCAACTACCTTCAATATCACTTGAGCACCGAATGCGTCGTCAGCAGTGCCAATGGATGCGCCTGCTGCCTGGTAGCCATCGTCAGTAATGCTGGAAAGCAGGCCGGCACCTGCTTGCACCACAACCTGATGCCCTTGAGCGATCAATTTCCTGACTGTTTCAGGAGTCGCTGAAACCCGTGTTTCTTGAGGATGCGTTTCGAGAGGAACGCCTATGTGCACTTTCCACCTCCGGAATATTGTTTTTGTGTGTGATGCATCTGCGCAACCAGCGCTGGCTGGAAAGGGCATTTGAAGCGTAATGCATACGTATGCATTACGACAACTGTTTTTCTTGTCTTGGCCGGATCGTTTATCAACGAGCACAAAAAAGCGGGCCGCCGGCCCGCTTGATTTCATCGAGCAGATGTCAGAGGGCGGGCTGCCATATGGTAAAACCGTCCCTGAGTACTAGCCCACTCTGAGGGCGCTTGGAGCTATCTCGAATGATCAACCCCCCAGGAAGTATTTCCTGAATTGATGGCGTTGCTGAGTCATGGAGCTGAGCACTGATAATGTCGATCGTGCGTTGCGCCAGTTGATCTATTGGCTGCAGATAGGTAGTCAACCCGACAAGAGGCCACTCGGCCATGGCGATGTTGTCGAAGCCTACGATGGAAATATTTGTCCCTGGCGTAAGTCCGAACTCCCGGGTAGCCACATTGAGAGCGGCGATTGCCATTAAGTCGTTAGCGCAAAAAATACCGTCCGGGCGATGTTCACTCGACATCAGACGTCGCATGGAAGCCATCGCCTCCTCAAAACTGTAATTGCCGACTTCACGCTGCG
The DNA here is from genome assembly GCF_900602065.1 of Pseudomonas viridiflava. Lineage (GTDB taxonomy): Bacteria > Pseudomonadota > Gammaproteobacteria > Pseudomonadales > Pseudomonadaceae > Aquipseudomonas. The sequence continues at coordinate 31,477 of NZ_UWFN01000116.1, forward strand.
GGGCAGGGTAGCCAAGACTTTCCAGCCGGCGAGTGAAGCTCTTCTCACGGTCCCTGCTAGTGGATGAGCTTTCGGCTCCGGCGATGAACCCCATGGATCGGTGTCCTGTGGCCACCAGATAATCCGCGATGACTGTCCCTCCTTGGACATTGTCGCTGGTAACGCTTGAAACCGTTTCATTGTCGTTTTTGCGATTGAGTAGAACGACTGGCAGGCCCGTAGTTTTGCACTCCTCGGCGAAGTGCGAGGACAGGCTTGCCGACACCAGGATGACCGCCTCTACCCGATGACGCATGACCTCTTCTAGGATGGGGTCGGAATTTTGGTTGTTCACCGTCGAAAACAGCAGGACACGGTAACCCGCTGCCTCGAAGCCTTTTGACAGTGCCTCCAGCACCTGCGAGTAGAAAGGGTTGGCCATGCTCGGTACTACCACGCCGATGAGATTCGACCGGCGTGTGATCAGCGACCGAGCAACAAAATTGGGCCGATATCCAAGCGCTGCCGCTGCAGCCTCGACTTTTTCTCGCGTCTGGGGGGCAACACTTGCCCCTTTGGTATAGGTGCGCGATACGGCCGACTGAGAAACGCCGGCCAGCCTTGCTACATCGTGGGCCGTGACAGGGCGACGAACAGATTCAGCCATGGGTAAGAGATCCTGCACGAGAAGAAAAAAGCAATCCTACCCATCAACCCCTTTCCAAACCACCAAAGAGTCCTCTATGATGATCATGCATACGTATGCACTCATCCGAAAAAAACAATCCTGGAGAATGCAAATGGCTAAGTGGCTGAAAAAAGGCGCTGAAGCGGAAGTCGTAAAATCTGCGGACCGTCAGGTGCGCGACACCGTTGAGACTATCCTTGCGGATATCGAGGCCCGTGGTGACGCCGCGATCCGTGATCTCGCCGTGAAGTTCGACAAGATGGAACGCGATAGCTACCGTCTGACTGCCGCGGAGATTGATGCCTGTTATTCACAGCTCACCAAGCGTGACATCGCCGATATCGAGTTCGCCCAGACTCAAGTTCGCAATTTTGCCCAACACCAGCGCAACAGTATCCAGGACATTGAAGTCGAGACCCTTCCTGGCGTGATCCTGGGCCACAAGAATCTGCCGATGAATGCGGCGGGTTGCTATGTACCTGGCGGCAAGTATCCGCTACTGGCCTCTGCCCATATGTCCGTCATTACCGCCAAGGTCGCCGGTGTCCCTCGGATCATCACCTGCGCTCCTCCGTTCCAGGGCAAGCCCGCCCATGCCATCGTTGCCGCGCAGCATATGGCCGGGGCTGATGAAATCTATTGCCTAGGTGGCATCCAGGCGATCGGCGCAATGGCTATCGGTACCCAGAGCATCGCGCCTGTCGACATACTGGTTGGCCCAGGCAACGCCTTTGTCGCCGAGGCCAAGCGCCAACTGTTCGGTCGCGTAGGCATCGACCTTTTTGCCGGCCCAACCGAAACGCTAGTTATTGCGGATGACACCGTAGATGGTGAAATCTGTGCGACTGACCTGCTCGGCCAGGCTGAGCATGGCCCCGATTCCCCCGCGATCTTGCTGACCACCTCGCTATCCCTAGCCCGCGATACGTTGGACCAGATCGAACGCCTGCTGAAGATTCTTCCGACTGCCGAGATCGCGAGCAAGTCGTGGGCGACCTTCGGTGAAGTCATCGTCGCCGACAGTGACGAGGAGATGCTGCAGATCGCCAACGATTTGGCGTTCGAACACGTTCAGGTAATGACTAAAGACCCCGATTGGTTTCTGAAAAATATGCGTAACTATGGCGCGCTGTTCCTTGGGCCACGCACCAACGTCGCGTTCGGTGATAAGGCCATTGGCACCAACCATACCTTGCCAACCAAGAAAGCCGCCCGCTATACAGGCGGGTTGTGGGTAGGCAAGTTCCTCAAGACCTGTACCTACCAAAAAGTATTGACCGACGAAGCTTCGGCATTGGTCGGCTCTTACTGCTCGCGTCTGTGTGCGCTGGAAGGTTTTGCGGGGCACGGAGAGCAGGCCAACATACGCGTACGCCGATATGGCCACAAAGAAGTCCCGTACGCGGGTATCGCTGAGTAAATCGTAGCAAAGCGGGGGCTACATATAAGTAGCCCAATAATAAAAATAAATGAGCCGCGCCAACGCTTGAGCGAGCGTCAGCGCGGTACGGCTTTGTGAGTCCAGATATGAGTGTTTTGATTGCATTGCTTGCGTTGTGCGGCCTTATGTTTGTCGCCTATCGCGGCTACAGCGTGATTATTTTTGCTCCCATCGCGGCGATGTTCGCGGTGTTCCTTACAGAACCTAGCGCCGTGGCCCCCGTGTTCACCGACATCTTCATGGATAAGATGGTCGGTTTCGTCAAGCTCTACTTCCCAGTGTTCCTGCTCGGGGCCATCTTCGGAAAGCTGATCGAGATGTCGGGTTTTTCCCGGTCGATTGTCGCTGCCTTCATCAATGTGCTCGGCAAGGAAAAAGCCATTCCCGTGATTGTTCTGGTTTGCGGACTCTTGACCTACGGCGGGGTATCGCTCTTCGTCGTCGTTTTTGCTGTCTATCCGTTCGCTGCCGAGATGTTCAAGCAGAGTGATATTCCCAAACGGCTCATGCCAGCTACGATCGCATTGGGCGCTTTCACGTTCACGATGGATGCAATGCCGGGCTCCCCGCAGATTCTCAACATCATCCCCACCACCTTTTTCGGCACCACATCTTGGGCGGCGCCCTGGCTGGGGCTGGCTACCTCCATCTTCGTCGTCGGCTGTGGGTTCATCTACCTTGATTTCCACCGCCGCAAAGCCCGCAGGACAGGGGAGGGTTATGGCACTGTGCTGCGCAACGAGCCCGAAACGCCAGGGGATATAGCGCTGCCTCACCCGCTCATTGCGGTGCTGCCGCTGGTGTTGGTCGGAGTCATGAACCTGGCTTTCACATATTGGATTCCACACTGGTATGGGGCCATTTATGACATTACTCTTCCGGGATTGAAGGCGCCCATCCAGACGCAAGTGTCCAAGATGATCGCGATCTGGGCGGTGGAAGCGGCGCTGATAGTCGGCATCTTGATCGTTCTGCTGTTCGCCTTCAAAACCGTGGTCGCCAAACTCGCGGAGGGCAGCCGCGTGGCCGTCGGCGGTGCGATGCTGGCGACACTCAATACAGCGTCGGAATATGGCTTTGGTGCAGTCATCGCCATTCTTCCTGGTTTTCTGGCGGTGGCCAGCTCGCTGAAATCCATCCCCAACCCGTTGTTGAATCAAGCGGTCACTATCAATCTGCTAGCCGGTATCACCGGCTCCGCATCAGGAGGCTTGAGCATCGCACTGGGTGCAATGGCAGACACCTTTGTGACTGCAGCCAGTGCGGCGCATATCCCCTTGGAGGTGTTACATAGGGTGGCATCGACCGCAGCAGGCGGGATGGACACACTTCCACATAACGGAGCGGTCATCACGCTGCTTGCGGTGACAGGGTTGACGCACCGTGAGGCCTATAAGTTCATCTTCGGGATTACGGTGTTCAAGGTGTTGAGCTCGTTCTTTGCGATATTTATGTTTTATACCTTCGGCATCGTATAAAACCACGCTTCGCCAACCTGGCCCAGCCAGACAAGGCCCTCTCCACGGAGCAGACGCTGAATGTATGAAAGGGATGCGCGATGACCATGAATGATGTCTTCAAGAACCATTCGGTGCTGTCCGTTTCTGCATTCAGGCGTACGACTCCCAAGAGGGTATTCAGGAGAGCAATAATGAGTAGTGAGTTCGAGAACTGGGAAATGCCGTCCTTTCGGCTGGACGCAAAGGTGGCCCTTATTACCGGTGCTGGCGGTGGCATAGGCGCCGGCGTGGCGCTGGCTTACAGTGCGGCCGGGGCAGAGGTCGTGCTGCTGGCCCGGACCCAGAGTAACCTGGATGCCGTTGCCAATATCATTCGTGCTCGAGGCGGTAAAGTCACGACGGTGGCATGTGATGTCACTGACAGTGCTGCGATCCGAGCAGCCATACATGCGATTCCCGTGCTCGATATTCTGGTCAATAACGCGGGTACCAATTACCCGGAGCCTATGCTGGAAGTGACGGACGAACACCTTGATACGATGTTGAACCTCAATGTCAGGGCCTGCTTCGTCACCGCTCAGGCGGCGGTCGAAAAGATGCTGGCCAATACCGACAAGGACGCTGGCGTGATCATCAACGTTTCTTCCCAGATGGGGCACGTAGGTTCGCCGAATAGAACTGTCTATTGCATGACGAAACACGCGATAGAAGGGTTGACCAAAGCGATGGCCGTGGAGTTCGCTGCGCGTGGCATTCGAGTGAACACCTTGTGCCCTACCTTCGTCGACACCCCGATGATCCGCAAGATCGTGGACACGCCCGAGAAAGAGGCCTTCCTGGTCTCCAAGATCCCCGTAGGACATATGGCCAGGATGGAGGACGTCATCGGGGCTGCCCTCTACCTGGCCGGCCCCTCGGCAAGGATGGTCACTGGCACATCCTTGAAGGTCGATGGCGGCTGGACTGCGCAGTAATGTAGCCGGCCCCGGAACGGGCTGGTGCCGCACCTTTCTCTGTGCGCTCGACAATGCCAGGGCCTCCTGGGCCCTGGCATTTTTCGTTAACGCAGTCCCAATTTCCGACGTTGGGCGCTGAACGCCATCAAGGCCCGATCGCGCCACGCGCGACGCGACTCCAAGTCACCTTGGCTCAGGTACTGACGCCGTTGGCCTTCAACTTCCTTGACCAGTTTTGGGCTCCACTCCTGGCTATGGCAGCGCGAGTCCGCAATGCTACGGTAGAGTGGGCCGAGGCGTTGGGCGTAGTCGGCAACTCCGCCCACCGCGTTCAGGTCGATGGTCTCAAACGGCCCCATGAACGACCAGCGCCAGCCCAGGCCGTCACGTATGGTTTTATCGATGTCTTCACAGGATGCCACGCCTTCTTCCACCAAGGCCCAGGCCTCGCGCAGCAGCACGGCTTGAAGGCGATTCAACACGAACCCTTCAACTTCCTTGTGCACATGGACGACGCTCTGGCCAACAGCTTCCATCAGCGCAGCAGTGAAATTGACGACCTCTTGAGCGGTCTGCGGGGAGGGCACGATTTCAACCACCGGGACCAGATAAGGCGGGTTCACCGGGTGCGCGATGATGACCCTAGATGAGATATTCAGCCCTGACGCAAATGCAGAGGCGGGGATGCCCGAAGTGGAGCTGCCGATGATCAGGTCAGAGGAGGCAATCTCCTCCAGAGCAACCATGAGGGTCCGCTTGACATCCGTGCGCTCCAGAATGGATTCTTGGACATAGACAGCGCCTTCTACCGCTTCGGCCAGCGTGTCGCAGACGGTCAGCCGTGCGAGGATTTGTTCGGCCGAGTCGGCGAGCAGCCCGAATTCGGTTAGGTCGCCAATTTGCTTCGCGATCAGCGGTACCGCGGCTTGTGAAATAGCGGGGTTGGCGTCATAGATTCTGACCTGGAGTCCTGCTCTGGCGAACACCAACGCCCACCCCGCACCTACGAGACCGGCACCTACGATCGCGACGTGCCGGCCTCTAGTTAGGGTTTCAAGTTCACGCATTGTTAGTTACCTTCGATAGTTGGTTTTGGCCAAGGCAAATTTCTGTCAAACGAAGGCCTTGGGAAGTTATCCGCGAGGGGAACACGTCTTTGAGACGCTCCTCGTGAATCGGAATAAGGCGTTTGGGTTCGTAGTCGACGGACTTGAGCATTTCTTCGGTGGCCATGACCAAGTTGTTCTGACTGCCCACCGCGAGCCCTACGGGCGTGATCGCCAACTCTCCCCGCAACTGGCCATCGACGACGTCCGAGCCGGATAAAAAGTTGTCATAGCTATAGACCAGGTCCCCCGCTAAGACCCATGAGTCTTGGGACTGAGGGGCCAAGTCGTTGCGCACATGCACCCACATCGAGGCATAGGTATGGCTGTCGTACGCGACATGCAGGTCGATACCGGGCAAGAAGTCGGCCATCGGGCCGTCGATGCATCTCAGGCGACCGTCCTTCGCCAGGGTCACGGCGCGCAGGACATCCGAAGGGTCGGTGGCAACCATCATCCAATGTTGCTGGCGGGGGGGCAGGGACATCACCCAAACCCATTTGGCGAGCTCTTTCTCCTGAATGTAGAACGTGGCATTGGGGAATGCATCGGTGTTGCCCAAGTGATCGAAGTGAGCGTGGGTGAGGATGACAGTATCTACTTCCTCCGGGGTGACACCGCACTGCGGAAGCACCACTGCCGGTGAGTGCCAGTTCAGGACGCCAAATTTTTGTTCTAGGTAGGCCCCGTAGTCTTTGCTGTTGTAGCCAACGTCGATCATGATCGTCCTTCCATGACCTTTGATGACCACGTAGCAATATGGAAGCTTTCGAGTCCCCTGATTATGCGCGCCGTACACGATCCCGCTTGCGGCATAATCTTCTACGTAGCTGTATTCCAATACCCAGATGGAGTAAGCATTGTTGGACATAGGTCACCTCTTGTTTTTATATATTTTGTGAAGATAGATGGATTTGCGGGGCATCGGCTTCGTCCAACCGTGAGCAGCATGCGCAACCGTCCGCAAAGTCGATAGTCTGCAGGCGCACCATGGGGTCCGCAGCGCATCGCAACATTGAGCACACAGCTTCAAGGGACAAAACCATGCTCGGAATGGCGATCCTGAGCTGGTCCGGATTGTTGACCGAGCGGCGCAGGCTCCGGGCGATTTCATCGATTGCCGATGCAGCCTTGGTCAAATGCGCATAGTGAGCAGTGGCTATCGCGGGTGGTCGTATTTTGAGCAAGCCTTCGCGACACTCTTCAATCTGATCCAGTGGTGTGGAAGACAGGTTGTAGTAGGCCTCGAAACAGCTTTTTGCCTGGCCAAGGATGAGCAGCCCTGCCAGCTGACCGATGACACCATTGATTTGATCGTAGTAAGGTCGAATGCGTGCCGCGTAGAAAACCCAGTCGTCCGTTCTTTGTCCAACGCCCACTTCTTCAAGGTGATTGAGGTCGACCTTCTTGTAAGCCTGCTCGGAAATTCCAAAACGCGTGGATGTGAGTTGGATGGTCATTTTCATTGCTCCCGTGCAAGCCTGAGCCCATGGGCCCAGGCTTCATCCAGATTATCGCGCGTCGAAAGCTTTCACTTTCGTCAGGCGATAGAGATCGGCAGGCGCATCACATTTACTGCAGTTGATCCCGGGTTCGTTCGCCGCAGGTCGTGCCGCATCCGCCGGTAATGGCTGGATCGTGGCGCCTGGCGTTGGCACACCATCAGTGGCGGATTGCAGCGATATTTCGGGAAGCAGGTTTTGATCGAAGACTTCTGTTACAAAGGAGTCGGGAACCTTACCTTCGGGCAATACGTTGCACTCGGGCGTTACCTTATCACCGGCACACACCGTGACTTTGTCAGCAGGTACCCAGGGCAATGCATACTCAATATTATGAGTTTTCATTTCGCGCTTGTCTTGGAGCTGCTCCATCATCAATTTGAATGCCAGGCCCGCTGCGGCGGGCGGTGAACCGGCGGAGACGCCGCGCAGGCCTTGCGATTTATACTCAGGATTGGCCAGCCCAAGGCGGAAGCCGTTCGAGTTTTCGCCCGTGATAGGAACCAACTTGTGGTTCGCGGCAATCAAGGCTTTCAGGGCGCCGTTCTCGCCTGCCTGAGCCCAAATGCCTTCGACATCCGGGTGGGCGGCAAGGGCCTTGGCCGTCTCTTGTTGGGTAGTGCGGTCATCCCAGTAACCGTAGTATTCAGCTACCACCTGTATGCCGGGATACTTCTTGAATACCGACATGGCACCATCAAAGTGGCGTTTGTCGACGGAGTTACCAGGCACGCCCCGGCTCAGGAAAATCTTGCCTTTGCCGTGAAGTTCGTTGACTAGGGCCTGCGCCGTGTTTTCACCAAAACCCGCAGTGATGTAGCTGACGTTATAGGCACAGGGTTCCGTGACCGTCGAGTCGTACATGTAGAAGAGAGTGCCCTTTTCGCAACCTTTCTTGATTGTCCGGTTGAGGGCGGTCGGCGAAACAGGGAAGCTCACGATGCCATCAGCACCGGCGGCGACCATACTTTCATACGCGGATATCTGGGCTTGGACATCTGTGCCGGAAATAACCTCCCGGAGCTCCACCAACTTGTCGTAGGGGGGCGTTTTAGCTAACGCCTTGACTAGGTTAGCCGCCTCGGACTGCCATGCGTTGCCGCTATAGCTCAAGCTAAGGTAGATGAGGTAATGGTCTTTCGGAGCCGCGCTGATGTCGGCCGCCATGCCACTGAGCAGCATAGGGGCAATAACCCCGAGGAATAAAACCTTCAGTTTGCGGCGGAGCTTAGAGGCCTGCTTTTCGAATGCGCTCTTCATTTTCATACCTTTTGTTGTTCTAGTGGTTATGAATTTCAACGTTGACGGACATTGCTCAGGTTTTACGTCTTACACCCTTCAGCGAACGTAGGTAATCCATTGCTCCATCGTGCTGGAGTAAAATGGCGAACAGGATGATTGCGCCGGAGATGACAGTTCTCCAGCCTTGGGAAAAACCTAGGCTGGAAATGATCATGTCGAGAATCGTCAGGAGCAGGGCACCTGCGAGAGTTCCTACGAAGCTGCCGCGGCCACCGTTGATGGCAGAGCCGCCGATCACCACCGCCGCGACTGACGGCAGCAGATATGGCTCCCCCATCCGCAAGGTCGCGCCATTGGAGTATCCAACCAGCAGCATTCCGGCGATGCCGGCCAGTAGCCCACAGAGGCCATAGGTCATCACCGTCAGGCGAGTTGTGTGCAAGCCGGCGAATTTCGCCGCGACGGCATTTGAGCCAAGCGCATATAGGCGGGTACCGAAGCGTGTACGGGATTGGATGATGAATGCTATAACCGCGCCGATCAGGGTGAGTATGACGATCACCGGAGTGCCTGCGATGCGTCCGTTCATTATCCAGCTCAGGACTTTGGGCGAGGCCCCATTAGGTGAGCCGCCAGTAGCGCCAAGGCACAAGCTGTACACGATAATGCCCATGGCCAGCGTCATGATGAAGGCCGGCACTTTAAAAACCGCTACACCCAATCCATTTAAGGCGCCCACTCCGGCACAGAGTCCAAGGACGGCCACGATTTTCCACAGGCTTCCATCCGCGCCCACCCATACGGCGGTCAGAATTGCGCCCATGGTCAAAACCGACGGGATCGAAAGATCCAAGCCGCCGATCAGAACCACAAGGCCTTGGCCGAACGACACAACCACCAGAAACGAGCAGAGGATCAAAATCGTTTCAAACTGCTGGTAGCCCCCAGCGTTTGGATTGATCCATTTGGCAGCCACGAGCGCCAGTACACAAAGAATGAACACGCCTGCAGTATTCAATGTTTCGCGGGAAAGACGTGCCGAGGTGCGGCTGTCTTTAGTAGCTTCCTTCACGGTAGGCGCCTGCACGGGTTTTGCCGAGTTAATCTGTATTCCAGTCATGTCATGCCCTCTTCACGCCAAACCTGTCACCCGCATTCATGAGGCCAACTGCCAGGATCATGACAACGCCCTGCAGCAAGCCGATATAGAATGACTGAACACCTACCGAGAACAGTAGCTTCTGCAGCAGCATCAGGCTGGCTGCGCCAATGATGCTGCCGGTCAAGCCACCTTTGCCGCCACGAAACGAAGTACCTCCAAGCGCGATTGCCGCAAACGTCAGCAGCAACAAGGAGTTCCCGGCCGTCGGGTTGCCCGTTGCGGTCTGGGCTGAAAGCATGAAGCCGCTCAAGCCGTAGAGGGCCCCAGCAAAAACAAAGGCCAGGCAGCGAGTCCGTTTCACTTCAATGCCCGAAAGCGCGGCGGCATGTTCATCCTGGCCGACCGCATAAAGAGAGACGCCAAAATTGGTTTTCCGGGCTATCGCCCATAGCCCTACCACTGCCAGCATGACCAGCCCCGACACCGGAAAACCCGCCACAGTGTCCGTCAGATTCTCACTGAGCCAATCAGCGACAGCCCCGCCCGGTGCATCGAGCACCACAAGGGCCAATCCACCCGTCATGATCATCGTCGCCAAGGTAATGGCAATGGATTGGAATCCACCGTAGGCGATGAGCGCCCCATTGATCAGACCGACCCCTGCGCCTACTGACAACGCAAGTCCCAAGCTTCCAAGAGCCCCCAATGCGTCATCCATGGGATGTGTTGCTAGGATGACATTCACCAGCGAGATGATCCCTGCCACGGAAAGGTCGAAGCCGCGCAACAGTACGATCAGCGTCCCGCCGGCAGCGGCGATAGCCAAGGGCGCCGCGTTGTTGACCAGATCGCTGAAGGCAGAGACGCTCAGCGCACTGCGCTCGATGCTTACGTATGCAACTAACAGCACGATGTATAAGAGCGCCGCGGTGCCTGCGCTGCTCTTGGCGAGAGTCGAGAGTGAGACATTATTCGCTGTCATGCGGCTTCCCCCGCGCCATGGCGTTGGTGCCCCGTTGCCGCCGCGACAAGCGCTGTTTCCTCGATGTCCTCGCCTTGGAGTTCGGCGGCTATACGGCCTCGATAGATGACCAGGCATCGCTCGCTCAACCGCACTAGCTCCGCCAACTCCGAGGAGTACAGAAGGACGGCGCCCCCTTTGCTGGCAAAATCTTCGATCGCGAGGTACAGCGCCTGTTTTGTGCCTACATCCACTCCACGAGTAGGGTCGAACAGCAGCAACGTATTCGCCTTCGTCAGGAGCACTCGCCCAAGTAGCGCTTTCTGCTGATTACCGCCGGACAGGTCTTTGATCTGAAAATCAAGGTAGCGCTGTTGGAGGTCTACTTGCCCAGAGACATCTCTGGCCAATTCCCGTTCACTTTTACGAGTGGTGAAGCCCAGCAGGCCGATCAGGTGCAATGCGGACACCGCCATGTTGGACCGTACCGACAAGTCGCCGAAGATCCCTTGAGTCTTGCGCTCTTCTGGGAGCAACGCGACCTGAACACCGGCGGCGAGCGCGGCTGCTGGCGAGTTGATGACGACCTTCTTGCCTTCGATTTCAATCGTGCCGCTTCGTTTGGCGATCAGACCATAAAGCGCATGAAACAAGTCGCTCTGGCCTTGGCCGTCGAGACCCGCCAAGCCGACAATCTGCCCAGGGTAAAGGGCTAGGTCAAGATCGTTAACCATGCCGGCACTGAGGCTCGTTACTCGCAGGCGTGGCGTTTGTTGCTGGGTCTCGGCGTGATCGCGACGTAAAGGTTTCTGTTTAGACGCCATGCGCTGGCCAACCATCATTTCGAAGATTTTCGCGTCGTCGGTATCACGAAGGTCAGTAGTGCCGATGCTGCAACCACTGCGCAAGACAGTTGCCTGGCTACAGAGCTGGCGGATCTCATTCAACCGATGAGATATGTAGAGCACCGCAGTGCCCTTGGCGGTTTCTTTGCGGATCAGGTCAAACAACCAGTCAGTCGAGGGTAGAACCGCAGTAGGTTCGTCAAGAATCAGCAGGGAGGGCTCGTGGCTGAGCGCTCTGATAATCTCCAGCCGTTGGCGATCTGCAAGGGACAGGTCACTGACGAGTGTGGACGGACGGAGCTCGGACAGGCCAAACTTGAGCAGCGTGGCAGCTGCAGTGTCACAGCTTCTGGCGTCGGAATTCAATCCGAACCAGTTTTTTTTGAGGCACGGCAATGCCAGGTTTTCGGCCACCGTCAGGTTGGGTAGCAGGCTCAGCTCCTGGAACGCAGTGGTGATACCGGTCGCCCGTGCCTGAAGGATCGATCGGGGGGAGTAGGGGGTCCCTCTGAACGTCATGGAGCCGCTGTTAGGACTGACCACTCCGGTCAATATCTTTACCAAAGTAGACTTTCCGGCACCATTTTCACCCAGGAGGGCGTGCACCTCACCTCGATTGATTTCGAAGCTGACACCACCCAAAGCATGCGTGGGGCCATAGGACTTGCGCAGGCCGACCACCTGCAATATCGGAGTTTCTTGGTGTGCGGACGCCTGCATCTTCATCACCTGCTGTTATTTTTATTTTGAGTCGGCTGATGATCGAGGCCTTGCCTCGTTTCTGCCGTTTCGTATCGCGTAAACCGCCTTTTTCAGGTGATTGCATACGCATGCACTTGAGTCTATGACCAAGCTCTGGGGGTGGTCAAGCGAAATCAGGTTTGCGTCGTTTCCCGCCTGGGAGGGCGCCCTTGAGGCTATGAATTGCCATACGCTAAGTCACCAAAGGGCATCCTGGCTCCAAGCTTAGCTCTTTGCGATCGAACCACTTGATGCTCGGGCTGATAGGTGGGTGATATACATGCGGATCATCGTGACCTTCATAGCCTCAACGCAAACCTCGTCCACAAATCGATTCGTCTGCAAGCCCTGAAAAGCCAGGCGCTCCCACCTGCATTTATTCCGTTAGCCATGCCGCTGGATGCGTCGCCGGTCGCGCTGAAGGGCCAGAAGGTGAACTGGATATTGGATGCGGATATCACGTCGTTCTTCGATGAGATCGACCATGATTCTAGAACACCGTATTGCAGCCGGCGTCTGCTCGGACTGATCTGCAAATGGCTTCAAGCGGGTGTTATGGAGGATGGCCGTAGGTTGGCTGCGACCAAGGGGGACTCCCCAAGGCGCAGTGATTGTCGTGCGTTACGCGGATGACAGTGTGGTGGGTTTCAGGACGCAATGGTAGGCTCAGCAGTTCTTGGAGCAATTGCGGGAACGGCTAACCGGGTTGTCCGTGGGTACTTCAATTACCACGCGTTGCCGCGAAACCTGATACGTCTTGGCAGTTGCCGGTATGCCGTCTATGGCGGCAAGCCCTCAAACGTCGCAACCAGCGTCATCGGCTTCAATGGTCACGCTACGGACGCCTTGTCTCTATATACCAAGACCCAGAAATGCACATCCTTATCCTGAGGGTCGCTTTGCGTCACGTACCCAAGGCAGGAGCCGTATGCGGCAGTTCCGCATGTAGGGATCTGGGCGGGGGGCGGCAGGTAACCAGATAAGTCACGGCATTAATATCAGCGAAAGTGGCTACTGCTTTATCAAGATCAAGTGCCCGCAACACTGCCGGCGTTCGTTACGCTAAGGGATGACCAATCAAGCCAGTACCTGTCGCCAGACTGGGTGGGCTTCAGTTTATCAAGGCTCGTTTCAAAGAAATGTTAGTCACCAATCGAATTCAGCCCATGCGCGAGCTTAGTAAGACTTGCTAACTGGAGCTTGCATGGAAGCAATTCCCCAAAGGAGTTACATTGAGGAAGTTGCAATTGCAGAATTTGTGAATATGGGCGCGTGTTCAAATGGACGTAACGTGATAAAGGTCATCCTGAAAGGGTAATGGAGCGTTCCCTTTAAATTAGCTAAGTATTGCGTAGAGTCCGGCCCGGACTTAGGGCCGGCCTGCCTCAAGGCACCATCCTGAGTACCTAGCCTCTGATGATCTCAGGCTGGTTGCAAGGGACGAGTTTTTAGCCGTATTTTTAAGCGTCAGGCTGAAACAACCCAGCGCGGAGAAAACTTATGAAAGGACGGAGAAAAGTCAAAACGCTCAAGTGGCATTTGAAATCCACCATCGAAACTGAAGCTCGGGAGATCCTTCGGAGCCGGTCCGCAAGGCAAAGTAGATTTCTCGACCTTGCACTACAGAGTGGCAATGACAGGGAGCCCATCGGACGCCTAGCTGGCTGATCATAACCGTGCCAGCCCTCAGTTTTCGATTGAAAAAGCATCGGTTGCTCTAGCTAGGAATCGATTAGAAAAGAACTGTTTGCGTCACTGCCTGACTGTAATTATCAATGATTACTGGAAAAGGCCACAGCCGGAGCTGAATACCAGGCCAGACACAGTCCAGACGATATTCCTCTAAAATTATGGCCTTGGCGGTTTTTCATCAATTTGGCGAAGCTTTCGCCGCAGACAAATTTAGAAAGGATATGAAGCAATCAGCTGATAGCGCGCTCATAAACCAGATTCACGGAAGCAATCATCTGATATTAGTTCTGCGTTCTACGACCTAAAAGGGGATTCCAGTTATCTGTAACCGGCGACACCTAAGCACCCAATTTCCGATTTCCGCCAACCCCCATTAGCGGAAATTGGGCTGAGGGGAGGGTGGTCACCCCATCCGTCCTAGGGCGGAATTTGCAGTGATAAAGGTCGAGGTAGATGACGTCTTGTTTTACCGATTTGCCACCAAGTCAACGACCTTACCTTTGCCGGCATCATTGAAGATGATGGCATGGACTACTGATGGATTTTCGTCGTTCCCCAATACGAGGGTTCGAGCAAACCGGTAGGCAGTTTTACATCCTTTCTGTTGAGCGAGTACTGACGGTTGCGGGCATTTTGAATGCGGTTTCCGACTGAGCCGGATGCCACATTGGCTTAGCGTACGATATTGTGCAATTTCTGCGAGCGCCTCTAGATGTGCTGCCCGTGGCCACTGGCACAGCAGCGCTATATATCTCAAACCTGCCTGGCCAGTGGCAGGTCCAATTGCGCGTCGCTGCATTGGGCGTTGCTTACTACCTAGGTCATTGAGCAGGAGTTGACCACATCGCCGCTTGCCATGGACAGCACACCTAGGGTTTTGTTAAGCCGCATGCTTATCAAATCGTGGAGCAATCCTTCCGTTTGTGGACCAAGAGTAAATGGTCGAATGCCGAACTCAAATCCTTTGCTACTCTTGGATTTACCTATCGCTTAGAGATTCTGCGCCATGCCTGACTCAAAAAATACCGAGCTTGATTCCTATTCAGCCGACACTCTTGTCCATGCGACCAAATGCGAGCCTGCCAACCCTGTCGTTTACATCATCACCGACTCTGCAAGTCAGGCCGTGCTTGGTTGTGCGGTTCAGGTAAATGGTAGGGATCATCGATTTCATTTCGTCCAGACGGATTCATGTGAGCATGAAAATTAATCACAGGAATGGCGTAGGCCTAGTGTTAAGTCTCGAATGTAAACGACTGATTTTAATGAGTTCCTGCGATTAATTAGATAATTCCTGCGATTTGTTAGACGCGACACCAGAAGCACCCACAGGGTTAAACCCATGGGTACGCATAATGTATATTATGTTAAATCGTATTATAGGTTCGCTGACACCTTGATTCATTCCAGCCCAAAGTACCTGCTCCGAATCCAGGGATGCTGCCCCTCTTCAGACATTTGCTTTGTCAGAGCATCCATTAAGGATTTCACACTTGATGCCATCGCTGAGATGATCTGTTCTTCTTGCGTCTGTGCGCAGGCACGTCGCTAAAAAAACCGGCAGCCGGCAAAGCTACCGGGGGTCTATGTCCCACAAGAGCTAACAGCAGCTCAAAAATAGAAACTCAGGTAAAAGCCCAATCCTGCGCTGGCACAGGTTGCGCGCCTATCAGTTCTACCTCTGTAGAAACGGCGGCGACGTTTTGCGGCGCAAAGATCACGGTATCTTGCAGCTCCGTCAACGGCCAGTGCTCGTCCAGAGTTAGCTCGAAACGCTGCCCCCACTCGTTGGTTTCGTAGTTCTTGAGGTAAGTGCGGCCCAACTCTTCGTTGTAACTCAGTTTGAGTGTATCGCCGCGACCATCTCCGAACCCGGTAAAGCCAAGCGCTGAGACATCAATGTGATCGACCCGCTTGTCGAAGTTTTCGATGACGTCGGAAAAACTGTCCGTGGCCGTGCGGTAGCTATCGCGGATGGAGGTGTAGAGGAAAGTGTCTGCGCCCTCTCCGCCGTCCAGAATGTCGCGACCGGCACCACTCTGGATAACGTCATCTCCCCCGCCGCCATTGATAGAGTCGTTACCGCCCAGTCCCTGGATTATCTCGGCAATAGCCGAGCCGTGGATCACGTCAGCGCCTGCGGTGCCTTTGATGTTCACCGGTTCGAACACCAGGTTGTCGGTGTTCAACTGATCGAGGTAATTCCCCTCAAGCACCAGCTCGAAGCGTTGCCCTTGAGTGTTGGTTTCAAAGTTTTTCAGGTAGGTACGCGTACCTTCAGCGTTTACCTGAAGCGAAAGCGTGCCGTCCAGACCATTGCCCAGGCCGGTGAATCCAAGGCCAATCAGGTCGATACGATCTTGAGTCGCGTCGAAATCAATAATGCGGTCGCTGCCAGTGGTGGTGCTGGTACGGAAACTGTCGCTGACCGCGTCGAACCTGAAAATGTCAGCGCCAGTGCCGCCGATCAGAACGTCACGCCCGCCGTTGCCCTGCAATACGTCATCGCCGCCCAGACCCTTTATGATTTCAGCCTGATCGTTACCCACCAGGTCGTCCGCGCCGGTCGAACCATCGATGTGGCGATTGCCGTCCTGGCTACCGAACGTAGTGTCCAGAGAACCGTCAGCATTAAGCCGGGTAATGGCGTAACCACCTTGGCCGACCACCACGATTTTTCCGTCTTCCTGCACGGTGACGCCACGCGCAGCGTAGCCTTCATTAGCACCTAATGCCGGGTGCACGACACCGTGGTCGCCAAAGCTGGTATCAAAGCTGCCATCTGCGTTGAGGCGCACTACTGTAGCGGCGTCGAAGGTTGTGCTAGTGCCTGCAACGATGATCTTGCCATCGGGCTGCACAGTGACAGCAGATTGCCCTTCTAGCCCAAAGGACTGTTCGAACACCAAAGTGCCGTTGTCAGCAAAGCTGGTGTCCAGTTCGCCGTCAGCAGAGACTCTGACGATGCTGTAGGAGTAGTCACTCATTGCCGAGTAATTTCCACCAAACAGGAAGCTGCCGTCCGGTTGTACAGTCGTCGAATTGTATATCCCGATGAACTCACCTGCACCGGTGAAGGTGAACTTGCCATCATCACCAAACTCAGTGGCCATTGAACCATCGGCGTTGAGCTTGGCCACAGCAGGGTAGTCACCCTCCATGCCCGTGATGTAGAGGGTCCCGTCCGGGTTTACCGTGATATGTCCACCGTTGTCGGCGGGCGGAATATCGAGGTCAACAACCCCGGTGCCACCAAAGGTGGTATCCGCGGTGCCGTCCTCACTGAATCGCTGAACACGTACGCCCATCGGCCCGGCGATGGCTGACAGAATATGGCCGTCCGGCTGCACCGTCATATAGATGCCCTGATCCTGGTCTACCGTCGCCTGAACCATTAACACACCGTCGTCACCAAACGTCGTGTCCAGCGTGCCGTCCGCATTGAGGCGGATCACCGAGTAATTGTCGCGTGTTTCGTGCTCTTCATAAGGATCGCCCAAACGGCCAAGGACATAGGTACTGAAGCCGGCAACCAGGATCTTGCCGTCCGCCTGCATGGCGACGCTGTTGGCCTTATCACTCAGAATTGAGGGATCTACTGAAACCTGTCCAGGTGCTGTGATTACGGTATGCGTGCGTTGCTCTGCCATGTTGCCAATCCTTTAAACGTCATGGGATCCACCTCGAAGTGGAGTAAGGGCGCTCGTCGAGATGTAGGACGACCGAGCAAAACTCTGACCTCGAAACGCGCAACATGTGCCAGAAAGCTGTTCAGCGTGGAATTGAAATGCATTTTCTGTAGGAGCTGCCGAACGCTGCAAAGCGTTTCTCCTGACACACCGCGACCGCAGCCTTCGGCAGCTCCTACAGGCCCGGTGTTTGCCGCGAGACTGGCAGGACCGTGTTTATCCGGGAAGCGGCATTCTGGACAACAGTGATGTGTCGGATGTACCGACCTTTTCCCGAATAAATTCGGTCCCACAGCTTCTGTGTGAACTTGACGAAGTACTACTGAGCCCTGCTCATGGCTTCATGTTGAAAACCCCGGTTATCAGCGCAAGCCCGGTGCCATAGGCTCCAGCCATGAAAAGCCCACCCTGCCTGTTTCATCCAGTGCACCAGCGATTATGGCTTCGCACCAGGATGGAATTATTGAGGAACATCTGGCGTCAGCCACCCAAGACACTAGATGGCGGTCGATTGACAAGGAGCAAGCCCCATGAAGTTTGATACGCCTGCGAGCAGCAACCCGATTGATCAAATGAAGGTGATTGGACAACCCAAAGATCGCGTTGAAGGCAAACTGAAAACCACCGGCACAGCGACCTATGCTTACGAACAACAGGCCACTGTTAGCCCCCCTGCTTACGGCTATGTAGTAGGTTCATCAATCGGCAAGGGGCGGATCTCATCAATTGATTCGAGCGAAGCACGCCGAGCCAACGGCGTTATTGCAATCGTCACCTATGAGAATGCAGGTCAACTGGACAGGGGCGAGTTTTACGTCGATCGAGCCCTCGCCGGTCCTCAGGTGGATCATTATCACCAGGCAGTAGCAATCGTCGTTGCGCACACGTTCGAGGAGGCCCGGGCTGCTTCAGCATTAGTTCGGGTCCATTACGTCAGGGAGCCTGGGGCCTACGACCTGGCCGCGCAACGAGAGTCAGCCAAGACACCCGCACCGGGTGCGTTCGGCCCTCCTCCACACACGGCAATCGGGGATTTCGAAGGCGCGTTCAAAAAAGCGGCTATCGCACTCGACGGTCATTACAGCACCCCGGATCATGCCCACGCGATGATGGAGCCCCACGCAACCATCGCGCAGTGGCAGGGAGAGAAGCTGACGCTATGGACGTCTATTCAGCAGATGAACTGGGGTGTCAGAGATCTTGCCAAAACACTGGGGATCCCCAAAGACAGCGTTCACTTGATCTCGCCATACATTGGCGGCGGCTTTGGCGGTAAAGGCACCATTCTGTGTGACGCCGTGCTGGCGTCTCTCGCGGCGAAAGCGGCCGGGCGCCCTGTAAAAGTGGCACTTCCCCGCCCGCTCATGTTTAACAACCTGACGCACAGGCCCGCGACGATTCAAAGAATCCGCCTGGGTGCCAACCCGGACGGCACGCTTACCGCAATAGGCCACGAGAGTTGGTCGGGCAACCTGCGTGGTGGTCGCACCGAGGCTGCTACTGCGTCGACCCGAACGTTGTATGCGGGTGCGAACCGTATGACCCGTTTATACCTTGCCGAACTCGACCTTGCTGAAGGCAGCGCGATGCGTGCACCAGGTGAAGCGCCTGGCATGATGGCGCTGGAAATTGCCATGGACGAAATGGCTGAAAAACTGGGTATGGACCCTGTGAAATTTCGCGTCATCAACGACACCCAGGTCGACCCGGAGCAGCCTGATCGCCGTTTTTCTCAGCGTCAGTTAGTCGAGTGCCTGAATACGGGAGCTGATCGTTTCGGCTGGGCTCGGCGCAACCCCCTGCCCGGCAAGGAACTGCAGGACGGCTGGTGGGTAGGCATCGGCGTGGCGTCCGCCATTCGTGGCGCACCCACTACGAAATCGGCTGCACGTGTCCGGCTTGACCGTAAAGGCATGGTCACCGTCGAAACAGATATGACAGATATTGGCACCGGCTCTTACACGATCATTGCCCAGACTGCTGCTGAAATGATGGGCGTTGAAATGGACAAAGTGAACGTCTACCTGGGGGATTCAAGATTCCCGGAGTCTTCAGGTTCTGGCGGCCAGTGGGGAGCCGCCTCATCCACGGCAGGCGTCTATGCGGCCTGCGTTAAACTCAGGGAAGCCATTGCTGAGAAGCTGGGCCTCGACCCAGCGAAAACAGAGTTTGTTGGCGGCCACGTTCGCGAAGGTTCGAACAACTTGCCATTGGCAGAGGCAGCAAAGGATGGCGACCTGTCAGCCGAAGACGTTATGGAGTTTGGCGACCTGGCAAAGCAGTATGCTCAGCAAACCTTTGGCGCACACTTTGTCGAGGTGGGTGTAAACGCCGCGACAGGAGAAATTCGCATTCGCCGTCAGTTGGCGGTGTGTGCTGCAGGCAGAATACTCAACCCCAAAACAGCTCGCAGTCAGATCATCGGGGGTATGACCATGGGCGCAGGTGCAGCCCTTATGGAAGAAATGATTGTGGATCATCGCCTGGGATTTTTTGTTAACCATGATCTAGCTGGCTACGAAGTACCGGTGCATGCCGACATCCCTCATCAGGAGGTCATTTTCCTCGATGAAGTGGACCCTTATGCGACACCTCTTAAAGCTAAAGGTGTCGGTGAACTCGGTATTTCCGGTGCAGCAGCGGCGATTGCCAACGCTGTTTATAACGCCACCGGCGTCAGGGTTCGCGATTACCCCATCACGCTCGATAAGCTCATTGACCGGTTGCCCGCTCTGGGCTGACTTTTCCCCATAACTAACTGTTTTGGCTTCGGAGTAACAAATGCAGCTCAGCCGCACGAATCTGGCAGATATTGTTTATTTCCTCGCCATCGCTCGGCATCAAAGCTTCAGAAAGGCTGGTCTGGAGGCGGGAATCAGTGCGTCGGCGCTGAGCCATGCCATGAAAGGACTTGAGACCCGGCTTGGCGTTCGACTGCTCAATCGCACGACGCGGAGCGTGACGCTCACCTCGGCTGGCGAGGAACTGCAGAGCCTGATCAGCGCTCCGGTCAATGATATCGGACAAGCACTGGAAGCCCTGAACAGGCTCCGCGATGAACCCGCTGGACGTATCCGCCTGAACGTCTTGAGCGACGGTGCCAAACTACTGCTGGGTCCGGTGCTTCCGGTTTTTGTAGATCGCTATCCGGATATTGAGATCGATCTGACCGTGACCAATCGAATGGTCGATGTCATCGGCGAGGGGCATGATGCAGGCATTCGATTTGGTGGGACGGTTCCCGCAGACATGATCGCTCGACGACTGTCTCCCGATGTTGCGTGGGCAGTTGTTGGCTCGCCTGATTACCTCAAGCGATTCGGCACCCCGAAACACCCGGAAGATCTACACCATCATCGTTGTTTACGTGTGCGTCTGGGCAATGCACACATCTACCATTGGCAATTCTCTAAAGAAGGCCAACAGCTGGAGATTGACGTTCCCGGAGCCATCACGATCGATGAAGCCCGTGTTGGTGTAACGATGGCGATGCGCGGCGCTGGATTGATGTACGTTCTAGCCTCGGTAGTCGAGCGACAGATCGCGGAAGGCTCGCTGCAGCGAGTGCTTGAAGACTGGACTCACTACGACCCGGGGTTTCACATTTATTACTCAAGTTTCAGGCAGGTTCCTGTAGGCCTTCGCCTGCTCATTGAGCTGATTCGAGAACTTGAACCTATGGGTCCAATCCCCTAGCGAGTCCATCTCGCCTGCCGCTTGATGGAACCTCACTGAATACCGGCGATGCGCCTGTTCACGAGCAGTCTTGCGCATTGTCGGTGCCCAAAGCCTCAGCCGGCCTGTAGTCCTTAAGGTAGTCGAGCCCGATTGATTGAACGCTCACGACTCGACACCGACTAACCCCCTGAGAGCTGCCTGACCCAAACCATATCAGGCAGTGTTAACTGGCTAGGAACAACACTTGTCTTGAAGACATCAGTCGTTCACAGCACTTATTGGGGGATTCATGATTGAGGATTTGACACGGCTTTTTACGGATCACGCGATTCTGGGTATTTCGCTGGCAAGCTGGATATTCGCCCTGTGTGCAGCGTCGCTGAGTTACGTGTTTGCCAGAACTGCGATCAGCTTCGTTTTAAAAAGAATTCAAGCAAGATCGGCCGTGGGTAACGGCCACTTTAACCACATCGCGGCCCAGGTACTGTCAGGGACAAGCAATACACTGCTGATCCTGGCCTCGATACTGATTGGCGTCGGGATTCTTGATTTGCCTGAGCGCTGGCTCGGCCGGGTCAGCAGCCTCTGGTTTGTTGTGGCAGCCTTGCAGGTCGGGCTCTGGCTGAACCGGGCATTGGCGCTGGGTTTGCACCGCTATTTTGCCCGTCATAGCGCAAACCAGACTTTTCAAGCGGGTGCGCTTGCAACACTCAGCCTCTGGGGTGCCCGAGTATTGCTCTGGGCTGTCGTGTTGTTGGCCATGCTGTCCAACGTGGGTGTCAACATCACAGCCTTTGTTGCCAGTCTCGGTGTGGGTGGTATTGCTGTCGCGCTGGCGGTTCAGAACATCCTCGGCGATGTATTCGCATCGCTGTCCATCGCCGTCGACAAGCCGTTTGAAGTGGGTGACTTCATCGTTGTGGGTTCGCTCTCCGGTACTGTCGAGCACGTCGGCTTAAAGACGACGCGGATCAGAAGCCTTGGCGGAGAACAGATCGTGATGGCAAACGCCAACATGATTGCGAGCACCATTCAGAACTACAAGCGGCTGCAGGAGCGGCGCATTGTCTTTGAGTTTCGCCTTACTTATGACTGTTCAGCAGAACAGATCAAACAGCTCACACAAAAGGTTGAAGACATCATCAAGAACGAAGACAAGGCGCGCTTCGACAGGTGTCATTTCAAAGGCTTCGGAGAAAGCGCACTGGAATTCGAGACGGTCTATATCGTCCTGGATGCGAGTTACAACGTCTATATGGATGTTCAGCAGGAGATTAACCTGCAGATCATGACGGCGGTCACTGATCTGGATGCGCAGTTCGCTTTCCCTTCGCGAACCGTCAATGTCGCTTCATTGCCGGGACACAGCGAGACGGATTCGATCAAGCAGCTGTCACCCGCTTCCGAGCCTGCATAAAGGGTGCCTTTGAGCGCTGCCGGGTGGCGCTCAAAGGTTAAGTGCCATCGGCATGTGATGGTCAGCGATCAAGCGGATTGCCGCTGGGCAGCAATCCGCAATGGCCGCACGCCGTTGCCTTGGTGCAGGCTACCCGACCCAACTGACGGCGGTTTTGGGAATAACTTCAGACTCGTCGAGCTTGGAGGCAAACATGCTTACTGCCTCTACGGCGTCGCTGGTACCGCTGCGAATCTGCAAAATCACCGAGCCCGCTTGATCGGCCAGGCTAACGCCGCGTTTTGCGCCCTCCTGAGTGGCGTTCATGCTGGCGACTGCATCACGGGTTTCAGTAAGGATTTTGCCGATCATTTCGGCAATCTCAGCTGTCGAGCGACTGGTACGTCCCGCCAGTTGCCGGACTTCGTCGGCCACAACCGCAAAACCTCGCCCCTGATCGCCCGCGCGCGCCGCTTCAATAGCGGCATTGAGAGCCAGCAGGTTGGTCTGATCAGCGATACCACGAATAGTATTGACGATGGCTGTGATCTGTTCGGAGCGCTCGCCCAATTGACCGACAAGCCGGGCTGACGCGCCAATATTGTCGGCTATCTGGCGCATTTCCTGGGCGGTTTCCTGAATGACCTGGGCACCCTGCTCGGCAACTTTCTCGGTCTCCGCAGAAATATGGTATGCCCGTGAGGCACCGCGAGAGTCCTCTTCAAAGCGCTCGACACGCTCGGTGATATCACTGGCAAACTTGATGACCTTTGACAATTTACCGTCGGCGTCATACACCGGGTTATAAGTCGCCTCCAGCCAGACTATTCGTCCGTTCTTACCGAGACGTTTGAACTGACCGCTGAAAAACTCACCCGCATTCAACCGACGCCAGAAGTCGCTGTATTCGGTGCTATTGACCAGGTCTGACTCGCAAAACAGCCGGTGGTGCTTACCCTTGAGGTCGTTCAGGCCGTAACCCATGGTCCGCAGAAAGTTGTCGTTGGCCGAAATAATGTTGCCAGCGAGATCGAACTCGATGACGGCCATTGCCCGATCCAGTGCGGCGAGTTTGCCCCGCGTCAGCGCTTCCTGGGTAACTTTTTCAGTCACGTCCAGCGCGTATTTGACGATCCTCAGCACTTGGCCACGTTCGTCGAGCACCGGGTTGTAACTGGCTTCAAGCCAGACATTCTGCCCCGCTGCGTTGACTCGCTGGAACGTACCGGAGACGAATTTACCGGCCTGCAGTTGCGACCAGAACTGACTGTAATCGGCGCTACGGGTCAACGTCGGGGTACAGAAGTCCCGATGCGATTTACCGGGTAACTGCTCTGCGCGATAGCCCATTGCGGTAAGAAAATTGTCGTTGGCCCGAAGGACTTTGCCGTCCAGACTAAACTCGACAACCGCCATGGAGCGGCCCAGTGCTTCAATCAATCCCTTATAACCCACGACTTCGGCCGTCCTGGCCGCCAGTTCATCTTTAAGCGATTTATTGAACATGGACCTGCCCTCAGTGCTGCCTCAACGTATATATCTTCAACAGGTATCGGCGGACAAACCGACAACTGGATTGCGCTGGTCATAATTATGTTTTGACGTCAACAAACTGAATGTTGACCCGCAAAAAAACGACGCAGCGTCGAGTCAAGGTGACCGGCAGGGTTCAAGACCCTGATATGTATTCATCTCCAGATAACCTGTTTGTTGTGACGCCTTTGCTCCGTGGCCACGGTCGATATTACTGAACACCGGTCACTGATGTTTGTCCCACAGGCTAATGAAGAATTGCTCCACGGAGTTACCGAAATGAATCCTGTGACACCAGACGGTCGTTACTTTGTGGTCAACGGACAACTGTGGCGCTGCTCCAACCCCAATCTGGATGAAGGCAAGCGACAGCGTCTGGTAACAGACCTGATGGCGGCCCGGCGAGCGGTAAAAGCAGCGAAAGCCTCGGGCGATCCCGAGCAGATGAAGGCAGCGAGATCGGAGGTTCAGATAGCCAAGGTGGCTCTTGGGGAGCGAGGGCCGGTTTGGTGGGAGGATGGTGCGTCAGACTTCAACCGATACAAGGTTACTAACACGCCATATGAGCAATGGTATCGAGCCCTGGACGTCTCTGATTCCTGAACCAGCGTGGACTTTTTCAGCGCACAAGTATCCAACCCAGTTACAGCCATCGCGCTTTCAGATCAATTTTTCTCAGCCAAGGGGTCACTATGACTTTCTATATTTTTCTGCTCGCCTGCTGTGCAGCCGCTGCAACAGGGATCATTTTCAAGCCCGGCGCCTGGTACGAATCGCTGCAAAAACCGGGTTTCACGCCGCCCAACTGGGCGTTTCCAGTAGCGTGGACCACGATATATTTACTGCTCGCATGGGCCGGTTATCGCTTGACGCTACTCCCCGGCAGCGAGACTGTCCTGGCGCTGTGGGCGGCTCAAATTGCGCTGAATACGTTGTGGACACCGGTATTTTTTGGCGCCAACCGCATCGCCGTTGCCATGGTGATTCTCATCCTGCTTTGGCTTGTTGTCGCCACGATGGTCGTGATGGCATTGCAGTTGGACATCATTACAGGGTTGATTTTATTGCCTTATCTGGCGTGGCTTTCAGTGGCAGCTGCGTTGAATTTCTCCATTCTGCGGCACAACAAATGAGGCAGTAAGCGCGATCAAGGGCTGCACGCTATGATGTTGATCGCAATCAAAAGCGTTGACAGCTTTGATTACGGTCGACATCATAATCGCACGAACGCAAGTCACTAAGACTGCGCTCAGCGTGTATGGGATCGAATGGTGCGCACATGATCGTTGAAGCCAAAAATTATCCCACTGAATCGCCAGCGGAGTTCATCCGCGCTGCAAATCGGTCGGTGAATGTCGAAGGAACAGCATTTGCTTACCGTGACTTGGGGCCCAGAGACGGGCTGCCGCTCATTCTGTTGAATCACTGGGGCGCTACCCTCGACAACTTCGACCCGCGCATCGTCGATGGGCTGGCTTACACCCGACGGATCATCGTCACGGACTATCGCGGCATCGGCGCTTCTGGTGGATCCGCCCCACTGACCATCAGTGAGATGGCCAATGATGCGATCGCCGTAATACGCGCGATGGGATTCCAGAAAGTCGACTTACTGGGTTTTTCATTGGGTGGGTTCGTCGCACAGGACATCGCGCTTAAAGCCCCTGAGCTAGTGCGAAAACTTATTCTTACGGGTACCGGGCCAGCGGGCGGCATCGGTATCGACAAGGTGTGGTCTGTGTCGTGGCCTTTGATGATCAAAGCGTTGCTGACCTTACGAGATCCGAAGTACTACCTTTTCTTCACTCCCTCGGCCAATGGCAGGCAAGCCGCGCAGGCTTTTTTAAAGCGTCTGAAAGAACGCGAAAAAGACCGTGATAAAGGCCCAGGTCCACACGCGTTCTTGAGGCAGCTAAAGGCAATCACTGCATGGGGTCGCCAGCCACCTCAGGACCTCAGCCGCCTAAGCATTCCGACCCTGATTGCCAACGGCGACAACGACATCATGGTGCCTACTGTGAACTCGACTGACATGTCCCTGCGTATCCCTGGCTCTCAGTTGATTATTTATGAGGACGCCGGGCACGGGGGGATCTTTCAGTACCACGCTGACTTCGTCTCCAAGGCTCGGGCGTTTCTGGAGTCCTGATTCAAAACTTCAGAACTTCAAAACTTCAAAACTTCATGGTCACCGGCTTCCTCGGCGTAATCAGGCTTTTGAGCAGAACACGAAATGGGACATGAAGAAGTACAAGCAAAGAACTCAGTCGTGGCGCGGCCCCTTGAAGCCTTACCGGTGAAGAGTGTCGAAAACCCCGAAGGCGCGTTCGTAAATATCTCACCCATTGACTTATCTCCACCCGTTATTCGGTCGCCCACCGAAGACAGTGCCAGGAGCCAGCGAGCGCCAGGCACTGTAGAGGAAAGGCTACGAGCGTTGAGTGGACAAATGAAACGACCGGCTGGAGCTCAAGCAAAATCCGAGTCCATCCCCCCTGCAAATCCGGCTGACATTGTATGGCGCAGTCTGATGCTCGATCCTTAACAACACATCTTTAGCGCGATCAACTGCCGTATTCGTGGACCCAACTACGAGAGCGCACTCTGTGGAGACAGAAATGAACTACAAAACGTTCGGCAATACCGGGCTCAGTGTTTCAGAGCTGGCCCTCGGCACCGGGAATTTCGGCACTGGCTGGGGCTACGGAGCGGATCCCGACTCCAGCAAGGCGATATTCAATGCCTACGCTGAAGCCGGTGGTAACTTCATCGATACCGCAGACGTTTATCAATTTGGCCAGTCCGAGGAGTTGCTCGGGACGCTGCTTGAGGGACGACGCGACGATTTCGTACTCGCCACAAAATTCACCAACAGCGCGGCTGCCAGTCCCAATCGGCTTGCCACAGGCAACAGTCGCCGGGCTTTAGTGACATCGGTAGAAGCCAGTTTGAAGCGCCTCAAAACAGATCGCATCGACATTTACTGGGCACACCACCCGGACGGCGTGACCCCGGTAGAAGAAATTGTCAGAGGCTTCGAAGATCTGGCACGTGCGGGAAAAATCCTTTACGCAGGTCTCTCCAACTTCCCGGCGTGGCGACTTTCCCGCGCGGTCACATTGGCCGAGCTCACTCACGCACTGCCTATCGCAGCCGCTCAATTTGAGCACAGCCTGGTACATCGTGACCCCGAAGCTGATCTCTTCCAGGCGTCAAACGCTCTGGGCCTTGGCATCGTTACATGGTCCCCGCTGGGAGGCGGCATGCTGACTGGTAAATATCGGCAGGGTGAGAAAGGTCGGGCCGAAGGTTTTGGTGGAAAAGTATTCCAGGCGGAGAACTCGGCACAGCGCACGCTTATTCTGGATACATTGCTGGAGATTGCGAGTGAACTCGGCGTCAGTGCGGGCCAGGTTGCTATTGCATGGGCAAATACCCACGGGGCAGTCCCGATCATAGGGCCGCGCTCTGAGCAACAACTTGCCGATAACCTCGGCGCATTGGCCGTAGACCTTTCATATGAACAGGTGTGCAAGCTGGATGCGGTGAGTCGTCCGGTCGATTGCGCGCCATCGAGACTGTCGGCTTATGAACCGAACAAGCTCAACAGCAGGATCATTGCCTAGCAAGTACAGCAATCACGATCACGGTCTGATGCTGGTCAGTTAAGCTGACTGGCATTTTGATTTGCCTCATGAGGCAGGGGCGCTGTGCTCAGTTGGCCGCTCCGTGACGCCGTGGCGAATTGTGGTCCTCACGCTGTTTCACGTTGGGCGATGCGCGCACCTCACTCGGTGTGCGGCTGTAGTAGGCTTTGAAGGCCTTGGCAAAATGTGCCTGACTGCTGAACCCGTGCCGATAGGCAATCTCGGCAATATCCAGTCCCCTGTCCTCCCCTCTGCTCAACAACTGGAACGCCCGCTGCAAACGCATCTCAAGAATAAAACGATGGGGCTTGGTGTCCTCCAGCGCAAACAGTCTCGCCAGATGCCGTGTGGATATTCCTGTCTGAGCCGCAACACGCTCACAACTCAACGTAGGGTCAGCTAACTGCTTGAGGATGCATTGTTTGGCAGCCAACAAGTAGGACGTACCCAGTGCGTTGATTCGTCGGTTGCCAACCTGTCCCGCAATGATATTGGCCAATAGTTCAAGCGTGTCCTGTTGAAAACAGTCCGCCTCCTCGCTGCGCGGCTGCTCAAAAAAAGCGCTCGCCCGCTCGCTCAGTGTACGCAGAAGTAATCGCTGGGTACCGGTCTGTGCGCTAATCTTCAGAGCTTTATCGAAGCTGCGTAAACAGTGAAGAGCAAAGACATCCTGCGGTATGTCAAAGATAAACTTGTGCATCGCCCCGGAAAAACCAAACAGGTAAGGCTTATCGGTGCGATACACCATCAACTCGCCGGGATCGAGTAAATGACAGGTGCCGTTTTGAAAGAAAAACGAAGCACTGCCCATGACCAGCGACACGAATACCGACTCCTTTGGGGCCAAGCGGATCATTGAAACATCACGCTCGATAACGTGTTGGTTGCCCTTGATATGAGCGACCCGCAGTCGATCCAGACTGAGATTATCTTCCCGCGCACTGAAGCCGGTTTCACTGAAGGAGGAACACTTCAACCCCACCAGCGTCGACGCGTTGTACTGCTCCCAAAAGGCCAGGCGCTGGTCCAGGGGAATATTGTCGGTACTTGCACGCCGGGTACCGAGCAAAGGGCTGGTTCTGGTCATTTTATTATTCTCGTTTTAGTAACTGCGCAACTCCCTCGCAAGGCTGTTCCATGGCATGCCAAGGCCAGTTATCCGTCCGTTCAATCTCTCTGTCAACCCGTGGCAAACACAAAAACGCAGCCAGCAGACAGCGCTTAAATTTTGGTCTGATGCGGACAACAATGACGTCCGTTTCGACCAAACGGCCCAACCGTTCTCACTTTAGAGTGGCCTCTGTATCCCAACGAATGAGAGGCCGAACATGCCCGAATTAGCCCGCACCGAATTTTGGAAAGACCTGCAGCCTATTGCGAACTGCTTCAAGCCCGACGCGAAGCCTGAGGTTTATCTGCCTGATGCCGCCAGTGATGATTTGCGGCTCTATGTCCCTTTCACTGAAACAGTGTCTTCAAGGCCGCTCTGGATATCCCCAAGCGAAAACCGCTGGTGCGACATCCTGATGTCAAGCCGTGCTGGCCTGGTCAATCGGCATTATCACCCGCACGAGGTATTCGCCTACACGCTCTCGGGAAAATGGGGCTACCTGGAACACGACTGGACCGCGACCGCTGGCGATTTCGTCTATGAGACGCCCGGTGAAGGGCACACCCTGGTGGCTTATGAGCACGAGGAGCCCATGCGGGTGTTTTTTATCGTCAAAGGTCCGCTGATCTGGCTCGATGATCAAGGCGAACCCACCGGCTATTTCGATGTGCACTCCTACATCGCCCTGTGCCGCGAACATTACGAAAAAGTCGGCCTGGGGGCTGACACGGTAGATCGTCTGTTCCGCTAACCCGTGCCTCGGAGAACCAACATGGCTCAAAAAAATAATAAAGCCAGTTATGAAAATACCTTGCTGTGCGTGTTGTTCCTGACGTTTGGTTTTGTGTTCTTTGATCGTCTTGCTTTGTCCTTCCTGTTTCCGTTCATGGCCGACGAACTCAAACTGACTAATAGTCACTTGGGCATGCTGTCCTCGATACTGGCGTTGGCCTGGGCGGTTTCAGGCGCGCTGGTTGGGGCCTGGTCCGATCGGCGCGGTGTGCGCAAGCCGCTTCTGATTGTGGCGGTTATCCTGTTTTCCCTTTGCTCCGCCTTGTCTGGTCTGGTTTCCGGTTTTCTGAGCTTATTGCTGTTTCGCGGCATTATGGGGCTGGCCGAGGGGCCAATCCTGCCCTTGTCCCAATCGTTGATGGTCGAAGCTTCATCGCCACACCGGCGCGGCCTCAACATGGGGCTTTTGCAGGGGTCGGCAGCGGGACTTCTGGGCGCAGTGATTGGTCCACCGGTCTTGATTCACCTTGCGGAAGCTTACGGCTGGCGGCACGCATTCATTGTTTCGCTGTTGCCCGGACTCCTTATCGCCTGGTTGATTTGGCGCTATGTGCGCAAAGACGAGCCCCGCCCTGCCCCGATGGTGGGCGCCAAGCCCACAGGCCATCATCGTCTGACATTGCTCAAGAGCCGGAACATCGTGCTGTGCACCTTGATCAGTTGCGTGTTTTTAACGTGGTTCGTCATCCTGATCTCCTTTACGCCCACTTTCCTCGTCAGCGTCCGTGGGTACAGCCCGCCGAGCATGGGCGCGATCATGAGTTGCCTGGGCGCTGCATGGGTAATATGGGGTTTTGTAGTGCCCGGTATTTCCGATCGGATAGGTCGCCGACCGACTCTGGTGCTGTTCTCTTTGATCGCCGCCTGTTGTCCTGTAGCACTTTTATACGCGCCGTCGTCGCTCGTGCTTGGGGTACTGATGGTGCTTACTTACACAGGACTGGGCTGCTTCACGCTGTTCATGGCGACCATTCCCGCAGAGACCGTCCCGCGAGAAGTTATGGCTACCGCCTTGGGCATGATCATGGGTATAGGCGAGCTGATAGGCGGTTTCGTAGCGCCTACTGCCGCAGGGTTTGCC
Organism: Pseudomonas viridiflava; assembly: GCF_900602065.1. GTDB lineage: Bacteria > Pseudomonadota > Gammaproteobacteria > Pseudomonadales > Pseudomonadaceae > Aquipseudomonas. Next base: position 62,119 of record NZ_UWFN01000116.1, read on the forward strand.
GCCGATAAATTCGGCCTTTCCATTGTGATGTGGATCTCCTGCATCGGCGCTTTACTGGCCGCGACGCTGTCTCTTTTCCTCAAGGAGACGGCACCCGCCGTGCTGCAACGCCGAGCACTGGCAGCAACAACGACCCACGTGCATCCGCTGTAGGTATCCCACTCGATGTAACGCTGTGCAGGCGTGGCTTTCGGTGCAAGTCGCCAGCACGCCGCACCACGGCATTGACTCACCACAACAACAATAAAATGAGTACCGGATCATGAGCGCTCTTATCCGTTTCTGCGTGTGTGTATTCATGACGTTTGCGTACCCACAAGTCTGGGCCCTGGACCGTGAAGGCCCGCTGGCTGGACTAGGCGAACAATTGGCTGGCTATGGCATCCAGCCGCATGTGCAGTTCACGAACCTGTCAATGAAGAATCTGGACACGGGGCCTCGCCCCCATAGCTTCGGTAATAGTGGAAATCTGTACGTCGGCGCGGACCTTGATCTGGCCACACTCATCGGGCTGGATGGCGCTGCACTGCATTTCGAACAGACCCTGTTCATCCTCGATAAAGGCACAGGCCAGCCTACCTCGGGTGAATGGCAAGGTGCTGCGGGCAGCTATTTTGGTGGGGCACCGTTGCACAACGATATCGCCAGCAACCAACTGAGCCTGCTGACCTACGAACAGAAATGGTTCGATGGTCAACTAGACATGCACATCGGGCGTACCAACGGCCGGAGGTACTTCTATATCTACAACTGTGAAACGGCCGTCACTTGCACAGATCCGATCCTGGATGCTTCGAGCGGGATGTTGCCACCGCCTTTCGGTGCCTGGGGCGGCTACTTGAAGTACCAGATGAACCCCTATTTCTACTTACATGCGGGCGCGTTCGAATCCAATCCAGTGGATTACCTGAAGAAGCGTAAAGGTCTGGATCTCAGTACCGATGACGCCAGTGGCACGAGTTTTCTGGTCGGCATCGGCAGCAAGCCCGGTCTGGACACCACCCAATATGAACTCAACGCTTATTTCAATTCGTCCCGGCAGGTCGACCCTCTGACAGGCGCAAGCGACCACGGCACAGCCGGTGGATTTTTCAAATTCCGCCAGACGTTGTGGCGTGAAGGGCAAAAGGGTCTACAGGTATTCGGCTCGCTGTCGGCGGCGGCTGACGAGAAACAACCCTTCAGTCACTTCGCCGAAGCCGGGTTGACCTACCTTGGCCCATTTGATCGAGCTCGAGACAAACTCAACTTCAAAACCAGCTACCTGCAGGTCAACTCTCACCAACTGCAGTTTCAGCAACGCTTGCGCGTTGCTGCCGGTGGCGATCCGCAAATGGGCGAGCGCAATGTCTACGCACTTGAAGCCAACGGCCATTTCGCGTTGACCCGTCATCTGGTTATCGAACCAAGCGTTCAGTACATCATCAACCCAGATAATTTCTATAACCCCGGCGCGCCGCAACTAAGCAACAACGGCTTCGTTATTGGCCTGCAAGTGGCGCTCGATGTGGGCTCATTCCTGGGTCTGTAAGCACCCGACGTCAACGTACGGTAACGAACCACTTATCTGACCTTATGAGGCAATGATCAGTATGTTTATCAGCAACCTGTTTGAAGGAAAGGTGGCACTCGTCAGCGGCGGGACCTCGGGGATCGGTCTCGCGACAGCTGAATATCTGGCCCGGCACGGCGCAACGGTCGTGGCTATCGGGCTAGGCGCAACCACAACCGTCGTGTCTGAGGGCGTTCAGCTCGATCTTCGAGAAGTGAACGTCACCGATGATGAAGCGTTAAGCAACGTCATCAAAAGTCTTGATCGCCTCGATATCCTGGTGCCCGCCGCTGGCGGCACGCTGGGGGAAAAGGAACTGGAATGGGAGGCCTTCAACCAGGTGTTGTCGGTTCAACTCAACGCCGTTTATCGACTCATCAACCTGGCGTATCCGTTGCTGGCAAAGCAAGGCGGATCAATCATTAACATCGCGTCGATGTTTGCTTACTTCGGTGGCGGAAAAATGGTGGCCTACTCGGCAGCCAAGGGGGCAATCGTTCAGATTACCAAGTCCCTTGCGGAGGCCTACGCCCCCGCTAACATTCGGGTCAACGCAGTGGCACCGGGATGGATTACCACACCGTTGCTCGAGAAAATCGATGATCAGCCCCGGATTGACCGACTGCTGTCGCGCACGCCCATGAGGCGCTTTGGAAGTGCAGAAGAAGTCGCCAAAGTGATTGCCTTCCTGGCCAGTGACGCGGCCTCATTTGTAACCGGCGCGGTTCTGCCAGTGGATGGCGGTTACCTGACCACTGCAATTTGATATCACTACTCTCAAACGCATGTCTAAAGGGAGCGCAACCACCCGGCTCCCCTTTATGATCAGCCCGCGTTTACGATGGCCGGACCGCACAATGAACTTGAAGCCACACCCGCACCCCTCCGGTTCGGTGCAAATGCCCCCACGAATGCATGTGGGGATTGCCCACTGGCGCCCACGCTTAACGACCAAGGCAAGCGGTTACGATCTTGCTCGCAATCATTATCGTCATCGATTAGTTAGGACACGTCGCCGCTACTGGCCGCACCCTCTGTCCAGGACCATCAACACTTAAGTACATTCGAAAACTGCTTAGACATGGAGCCCACGGGCCTGCACACTCTGTCGAGACTGCCTCCCGGCAACGAGCATAGCCAAAGGAATTGTGTTTAATGTTTCACCTCATGTTCAGCCTGCCTTGCCTGTACGCCATCATCCGTTTTATCTGGCCAATGCCATGGGCTCTTTCAGCAAGAATTGCAGTCGCACTGCTGTTGATACTTGCCTCGCAATACCATCTCTACAGTCGGCTATCTTCCGGAAGCGTTTTCTCGCCGGAGTTTCCGCGCAGCATCGTGATGCTTTTCAACTGGGGATTTGGCGCAATCCTGTTGATCGCGGTGTTTCAGATACTGGTCGATCTGGGCACGCTGCTGACGATGCTGATTAGACGTCATTGGCTGACCGTCCCGACTGGCCTGCGCTATGGCATTGGCGCTGCTGCGCTATTGCTGTCAGCAATCGGCGTCAATCAGGCAGTCCGCGTGCCGCCGCTCAAAGATATCGACGTCGCAATCCGCAACCTGCCTCCGCAATTTGAGGGTTATCAGATATTGCAGCTCACGGACCTGCATATCAGTCGGCTTTTTGACCAGCCGTGGACACGCGACGTCGTCAGCAAATCAAACGAGCTGGGCGTCAACCTGATCGTCGTAACCGGCGATTTGATCGACGGTTCAGTCAGCGACCGGACGCTGGATATTGATGCCCTGCGTAACCTGCATGCTCCGGACGGGGTGTACGTCATCCCCGGCAATCACGAGTATTTCTTTGATAACGAAGCCTGGATGCAGCACTTTGTCTCGCTAGGCATGATTCCGCTTGCCAACAGTCACACGCTGCTCAAGCGTGACGGCGCGCAGATTGTATTGGCTGGCGTCACCGATGTAACTGCGCCCAAAACCGGCTTCCCCGCGCCAGACCTGCAACAGGCGCTGAAAGGATCACCAAAAGATACACCGATCATTCTGCTTGATCACCAGCCGAGGAATGCTCAGCTCTCAGCCAATCAAGGCGTGGACCTTCAGCTGTCCGGCCATACCCACGGCGGAATGATCCTGGGACTTGAGCGGGTAATCGCCCTCGCGAATGAAGGCTTCGTGTCCGGTTTTTACCAGGTGGGCGACATGCAGCTATACGTCAACAACGGCACGGCCCTGTGGCCCGGCTTCGCCCTTCGGCTGGGCGTACCGTCGGAGCTGACGCGCATTACTCTGCGACGCGCAAGCGGTTCGGACAAGCCATAGATGACTCGTCGGGGCATCCGCCCCGCAGCAGGGGCTGCCCGAAGCCTCCGCAAATAAAGGTAAGCTTCAGGAGCGTAAGCGTAAAAAGGCGACGAGTCATGCATGAAGCGCTAGTGGGCGCCCATGCATTTTGTCCTCGTATAAAAAACAAGAGAGAGAAGTCCTTATGAAAATGAAACAGGCCTGGTTGTCGCTGGCCCTGATCTCCACGCTTTTCGCCGTATCGGCTCAGGCTCAAACTGACAATAAATGGGTATCAGCATGGTTGGGTGCCATTCAGGGGCCCTACCCGGTCGGCAACCCCTCGGCACAGCCGGATCTGAGTCTCGCTTTTCCTGCGCCGAATCAAGGCGCACAGGATCAAACCTTTCGCCTGATGGTTCGGCCAGACATCTGGACGGGACAAACACGGATTCGCCTGTCCAACGAGCTGGGCACCCGGCCCATTACGTTTGACGGTGTGTACGTTGGCTTGCAGCAAGGCAGCTCGGCAGTCATGCGCGGCACTAACCAGGTGGTGTCTTTTGCAGGCAAGCCCAGCATTGAAATTCCGCCGGGTGCATCGGCCTGGAGTGATCCCGTCACACTGCCGTTTGCCCAGGCAAAAGACTTGTCACTCCTTCAAGGTCGCAGGCTGGCTGTCAGCTTCCATGTAAAAGGTCAGAGCGGCCCGATGACATGGCATGCCAAGGCACTGAACACTTCTTATGTAAGCCGGCCTGGCGCGGGCTCGGTAGGCCATTCCGAGGACGAAAACGCCTTCCCGTTCAGTACCACCTCCACCTACTTTCTGGACGCGGTCGACATGATGGCGCCGAAAGACACCAAGGTCGTGGTTGCCTTCGGCGACTCGATCACTGATGGCACCGGTACGACTTTGAACGGCGATGATCGCTGGCCAGATATCCTCGCCAGGAAGTTGCATGCTGTTTATGGCGACAGGGTCTCAGTCGTGAACGCAGGTATTGGAGGCAATCAAATTGCCGGCCCTGCGATCTATTCGCCGCAAACACCTTTTGCTGGCGGCCCGTCAGCAAAAATGCGCGTGGAAAGAGATGTTCTGGGCGTTTCTGGCGTGACGACCGTTATCTGGCTGGAAGGCATCAACGACCTCAGCAAGAACGGCAATGCCTCGGTTGAGACGGTCAAGGCTGCGATGACCGAAACGCTAAGCAAAATAAGATCGCAGCGACCAGAGATCAGAGTCATTGGCGCGACAGTGATTACCGCCCTTGGCAGCACCAGTGCTGCGCACGGTCATGCTGAACAGAATACAAAACGTGAAGAGCTGAATACCTTCATCCGCACATCCGGTCTCTTTGACGATGTGATCGATTTTGAAGCTGCCACGCTCGACCCTGCAACCGGTGGCATGCGTGCTGAATTTGTGCCCGACAGTACGGTGGGCGGGCCTGGCGACAAATTGCATCCCAACCGGGCGGGCTATCAGGCAATGGCTGAGAAGATAGACATTTCACGGCTGTTCAAGGCCGAGCCCAAATAAGGACCGGACAGTAGCGGCTCTTTGGTTGAGCCGCTACTTCTGCGAAAAATCTACGTTGTTCAACAACTCAACGTCGCCGCCGCATTTTCAAAGCTTGAACTTGCCCACCAGCGTATTGAACGAGATCGCCAGACGAGACAGCTCCTGACTCGACGCATTGGTCTGGTTCGCACCTGCCGAGGTTTGAGTCGACAGGTCCTGAATGTTCACCAGGTTGCGATCCACCTCACGTGCAACCTGCGCCTGCTCTTCTGCTGCGCTGGCGATGACCAGGTTGCGTTCGTTGATCTGGCTGACACCCGCGCTGATTCGTTCCAGAGCCAGGCCGGCTTCGGTTGCCAGCGACTGCGTGCTTTGAGCCATCGACTGGCTTTTGCCCATCGACTGCACGGCTTCATCAGCACCGGCGCGTACGACCTTGATCATCGCTTCAATTTCGCCGGTAGAGGCTTGGGTGCGGTGGGCCAGCGCCCGGACTTCATCCGCTACAACGGCGAAGCCTCGGCCCTGTTCGCCAGCACGGGCGGCTTCGATGGCAGCGTTGAGAGCCAGCAGGTTAGTCTGCTCGGCAATGCCGCGGATCACGTCGAGCACTTTGGTGATGTCACGAATCTGACCGGCCAGGGTTTCAACGCGCTGCGTGGAGTCATTGATGTCCACCGCCATGGTGTTCATGGCCGTCACCGCCTGCTGCACTTGATGCTGCCCCTTGATCGCATCTTCGGCGGTCTGGCTGGATACTTCGGACGTGCTGGCTGCGTTACGGGCAACCTCCTCTACCGCTGCGGTCATCTGGTTGACCGCCGTAGCGGCCTGCTGAATCTCATCATTTTGACGAACCAGACCCTGGGTGCTGTCTTCAGTAACTGCCGTCAGTTCTTCAGCGGCTGAGGCCAACTGATGAGATGCATCGGCGATTTGCTGCACGGTGCCTTTAAGGTCTTTCTGCATGTTGGACAGTGCTTTGAGCAGTTGCCCGGTTTCATCCTGGCTGCCTGCTGCTATCTCTTTGCTCAGGTCGCCCTGGGCAATTCGGATTGCGCTTTCTACAGACAGGTAAAGCGGCCTGGTGATCATGCGTGTCACCCACAAGCCGAGGGCCACTGCAGCACCGGCAGCAATGAGCGCCCCGATGATCAGTGCCCACGTCACACGGTGGTTGGTGTCTTCACCTGAGGTCGCCACATCAAGCGCCTGGCGGGCATTGGACTCGATCATGATTTTGACTTCGCCAATGGTCTTGCGATACGCAGGCGTTGCAACGGTATCACCTAGCTTGGCTGCCTGATCGACATCGCCACTTTTTAGCACCGCGAATACGTTTTCTGCGGCTGCGACATACGCTGGCCAGTCGCGCTCGAAATCATTACCTGCGGCACGCTCATCAGCTTCGAGCGGCGTGGCGCGATAGATTTTGAACTGTTGTTCAGCCTCGGCCTGATTGTCCCGGAAAGACAAAACCGCAACGTTTATTTCCTCAGGCGTGGCTTTGCGTAACCCCAGATTGATCGCCCTGAACATGTCACGGTGGGTAGCGATCACGTTTGCCTTGACCGAGTCGGTTTTCTGAATCGACACCAGGTCATTGCTGACTGTGCTCTGCAACTGGCCATAGATCGTTGAGATCCCACTGTATCCCAGCCCCGCAACACCGACCGTGATGACGGCACAAAGACCAAAAGCAGAGAGCAGTTTTGATTTGAGCTTCAGATTCAGGAACTGGGACATGGGAAGCACTCGGGTCTGGAATTGTTAGAGTCGAGAGCTAAACGGACCAACGCCCTCTCTAGCCGCGTTATCGACTGGGAGTGAGCAAACTTTATTGTTGTTGTAATACTAAGTTACAACGCCAATGCCTTGATAAACGTCATGGCCGCGAGGCGATTTCGTCCAGATGCTGAAGCAAGTCTTGTGGGTCTTCATACACCCTCAATGCGCCGGCGCGTTCAAGTTCAGCGATGTCATAGCCGCCCGATAACAAGCCGATGCCGGTGGCCTTGCAGCGTCGGGCGGCAAGCATGTCCCAGATCGCATCGCCGATCACCAGACACTCATCAATGGCCACGTCCATCTTGCGCGCAGCAGCGATGAATAAATCCGGATCAGGTTTGCCGTACTTCACGTCATCGCGGGTGATGATGTCGATGTCATTGATGTCCAGCTTCAGCGCTTTCAGATTGATGGTTGCTGTATCTACTCCACCGCTTGTCGCGATACACCACTTGAGGTTGTCTTTGCTGAGTGCATCCAGCAGTTCAACAGCGCCAGGCAAAGCGATGATCTGCCCCTGAAGCCGTTTGTAAGCCTGCGCATGTTTATCGCTGAGGCGTTGCGCTTGTTCGTCCGAGATATTCAAGCCGGTTTCTCGTGATAAAGACTTGAGCATGAGCCCGCCACTCATGCCGATTTTTCTGTGAATGCGCCACATGGCAAGAGGAATATTTTCTGAGTCCAGCGCTTCTTTCCACGCTGCGACGTTCTGGTAGACGCTGTCGGTCAGCGTGCCATCAAGATCAAAGATAAATGAAGTCTGGGGGCGCATCAGGCGGTTCCTTTAGTTGAGTCATATGGCTACCCATGTTTCGAGTGCCTTGTAGCCCGTGCGTTCGGTATTTCGTCACGCACCCCTGTTCTCCAGACGTGAGGGCATCCCGTCACAAAAAACCTATGAATAAGTTGTACAAGAAACTACATTGGTACAAGAAAATGTGACTGTTTGCCGTACATCACGAGGAAAATTCCGTGAATAGAAGGTTTGGATGAACAAGACCCGCCGACTGTGTCTGATCCTGGGTGACCAGTTATCTGAAGACCTTGCCTCGCTGGCTGAACTGGATGCCGAGCACGATGCTGTCCTGCTGGTCGAGGTCATGGAGGAAGCCAGCCACGTTCCGCATCACCCGCAAAAGATCACGTTGATTTTCAGTGCCATGCGCCATTTCGCCGAGGCATTGAAGGCGCGAGGTGTTTGTGTGCACTACGTCAGGCTCGATGACCCGCAGAACAGCAGCTCGGTACCTGGCGAGTTGCATCGTTGGCACTCGTTGTTGCAGCCAGAAACGTTGCACCTGACCGAGACCGGTGACTGGCGTCTGGAGCAATCGATCAGGCAGTGCGGCTTACCGGTCCAGTGGCACAGCGACACGCGCTTTCTCTGCAGTCGCGCCGAGTTCTCTGACTGGGCTCAAGGTAAAAAACAGCTGCGGATGGAATTCTTCTACCGCGAAATGCGCCGCAAAAGCCGGTTGTTGATCAATGGTGACGGCACACCGGTCGGGGGTGCCTGGAACTTCGACGCAGAAAACCGCAAGGCGCTGCCCAAAAACGTGCGAGCCCCCTACCCGGCTCGTTTCTCTACGGATGCAATCACTCAGGAAGTGATCACGCTGGTTCGGGAAAGGTTCTCCAGTCGCTACGGTGCTTTGGATAATTTTGATTACCCGGTGACTCATGCCGAGGCCCAGTCTCTCTGGGAGTACTTCCTGGACTATGGCCTGGCAGGCTTTGGCGATTATCAGGACGCAATGGCCAGCGATGAACCGTTTCTTTTCCATGCGCGCATCAGTGCGGCCCTGAACATTGGTCTGCTGGATCTGCGCCAGTTGTGCAGCGATGTGGAGTCGGCATATTGGTCGGGCAGGATTGCGCTGAATGCCGCAGAGGGTTTCATTCGTCAATTGATCGGCTGGCGCGAGTATGTCCGCGGCGTGTACTGGTTGCAGATGCCGGATTACGCCAGCGGTAATGCTTTCGGTAACAGCAGGCCGTTGCCAGAGTTTTACTGGACCGGCAAAACCAGAATGAACTGCATGCGCCAGGCCATCGGCCAAAGCCTGGAATATGCCTATGCCCACCATATTCAACGGCTGATGGTGACGGGCAACTTCGCGTTGCTGGCAGGCATTGCGCCGCCTCAGATATGCGAATGGTATCTCGCGATTTATATGGATGCGTTCGACTGGGTCGAATTGCCTAACACGCTGGGCATGGTCATGCACGCCGATGGCGGCTATCTCGGCTCAAAGCCTTATTGCGCCAGTGGTCAGTACATCAAGCGCATGTCCAACTACTGCGGCGATTGTGCCTACAAAGTGAGCGAAAGTACTGCCGACAATGCGTGCCCTTTCAACGCTCTGTATTGGCATTTCCTGATGCGTCACGGCGATGTTTTGCGCGGTAATCAGCGCATGGGCATGATTTATAAAAATCTCGACCGCATGGACGAATCCAAACAGGAAGCACTCTGGCAGCGTGGCGAGATGTTGCTTGCCAAACTGGATGCGGGTGAGTTGGTTTGACACGACTTCTTTGTCCGGGCGGCCTGACAGCGGATCATGGAATTCACGCGTTTCTTCTGTAGGAGTGAGCTTGCTCGCGATAGCGGTAGAACTGTTGAGAAATTATCGCCTGACCAGACGCTATCGCGAGCAAGCTCACTCCTACAGGGCCTAAGTTTCACTGCTCGACAGGCGCACTCCTAAAGAAGTGCATTTCAATGCAAAGGACTGAGATTTTCATGCGAGCAATGCGTTGAAGAAGAGTGAACTGCCAGTAAAAGCCTGCGTTGTCTGTGGCTTGCCCTTTACCTGGCGCAAGAAGTGGGCTCGCTGCTGGGATGAGGTTCGTTACTGTTCGGAGCGTTGCCGGCGGCACAAGCACGCCGCTCATTAATATCGCGTCCATGTCCGAAAGCGTCCTGCATACGGCCGAGCGCTGTCTGTTGCCGCATTTGTCTGGCCCATACCATGACCTCTGAAGCTCACACACCATAGAAGCCAAGAGGACAGACCATGAGCAACAGAGCCCTGATTGTCATTGATGTACAACATTCCTTCCGCCACTCCGCCTATTGGTCCGAAACCGACCTGCCGGGCTACCTGAAAAATCAGCAGGCGTTGATTGACGGCTGTGTCCAGCAAGGCATCCCCGTGGTACAAGTCTTCCACGTTGAGGAGCAGGGACACTTTTCCCTGGCTTCGGGCCATGTGAAAACCCTGGACGAGGTATCAATCAACCCTGACGTGATCATTCACAAGCGTCAGCACAGCGCTTTCGCAGGCACCCCACTGACTAGTTGGCTGAGGGAGAGAAACATCAATTCATTGATCATCAGCGGTATCCGTACCGAGCAGTGTTGTGAAACCACTACGCGGCACGCCTCGGACAGTGGCTTCAATGTCGACTTCGTCAGCGAGGCGACGCTGACGTTCCCCATGACTCACTCACGCACGGGCCGCACTTATAGTCCGGCGGACATTCGTGAGCGTACCGAATTGGTGCTGGAAGACCGCTTTGCCCGGATCACCACCGTCGCCCAGGCACTGGCAGGTTAAACAATGATCGTTCCGGTGCTGTTTGTACTGCTGCCCAATGTACTGATGCTTGATCTCGCAGGCCCGGCGGAAGTACTGCGCCTGGCCTCGCAACTTGAAGGCCCGAACGGGCTGGATTTTGATTTGCAGTACGTCAGCCCGGTGCCCTCACTGCAATCATCAATCGGCCTGCCACTCGCAGGTCTTGCGCCCTTGCCGGAGACCCTGGTGCCGGGGACGATGGTCGTGCTGGTGGGTTCCACAACAAACCTGTCACCTGCTGGCCAACTGGAATTCGAGTCAGCCAGCGCCGCAGTCACTGACTGGTTGCGCCGGGTATTCGAGCCGTCAGCAGAGCGGCTGGTGTGCATTTGCGCCGGGGCGTTAAGTGCCGCAAGAGCGGGTTTGCTGGACGGCCGGCAATGCACCACCCACCACTCCCTTTGCGCGACGTTGCAGGTTCTCGCGCCAACGGCACGAGTCCTGGAAAACCGCCTGTATGTGACTGACGGTCAAATCAGCTGCAGCGCTGGCGTCACGGCGGGCATAGACCTGATGCTGCATCTGCTCGCCGAACTGGCAGGACCACAACTGGCCTGCGCGGTGGCTCGGGACATGGTCGTGTACATGCGGCGTGGCGGCGCAGACCCGCAACTGTCGCCCTGGGTCAGCGGCCGCAACCACTTGCATCCCGCGCTGCACCGGGTGCAGGACGCACTCACCGCAGCACCGTGCGATGACTGGAGCGTGACTCGCATGGCAAGCCTGGCCTGTACCAGCAGCCGACACCTGGCGCGTCTTTTCCATGAGCATGCAGGAGTCAGCCCGCTCGATTACTTACACCGGCTACGGGTAAGCGTCGCCCGCGAACTGCTGGCCCAGTCAAGCCTTGATATGGAAGCGATTGCTGAACGCGCAGGTTTCGGCTCGGCCAGGCATCTACGCCGTATCTGGGGCAAGTACGAAACCGCTCCGCCATCGGAAAGCCGGTGCGTTTAGGCCCCCACTCCGGAGTCAGTTGCAGGACGTATATAACGGGGTGATTGATGTACTCATGAACCTCACTCAGCAGTCTTTGCTGATTTATCAGTCTAGTGCGCGCTACACATGGCTTTTATATTGATGCCCGGATGCATCAGGGTCGCAAGCGCTTGAGTAAGCGCGATATCGCTTTCCTCTTCCCCTCCCCGTCACGGTGCTCCGCTCCCGATCAGGCTCATCTATCTGGAACTGCAGAGAGCGCTATGACCGACACTTATGACCCCACACGCCGCGCAGTGATGATTGCGCTTGCCGCGCTACCGCTTAGTGGAACTGCGTCCGCATATAGCCAGTCGGGCGAAGTCCAGCGCAACGGATCGCGGACCCTCGTGGCGTACTTCTCCCGCTCTGGAAATACGCGTGTCGTCGCAGGCTTGATCCAGCGATCGCTGGCCACTGACGTGTTCGAAATCCGGACCGCCTCGCCCTACCCCGAGGATTATCTAAAGACTGTGGAGCAAGCCCGGCAGGAGCGTGACGCGGGTTACGAGCCGGAACTGGAAGTGAAGATTTCTGACATACAGCACTACGACACCGTGTTACTTGGCTTCCCTGTCTGGGGAGAAACCGCTCCACCAGTGATTCGCGCATTCCTGAGCGCACACGACCTGGCCGGTAAAACACTGATTCCGTTTATCACCCATGGAGGCTATGGCCTGGGTAATAGCTTGAAGGTCCTTTCAAGCCACGCCCCTAAAGCCCGACTGCTGGAAGGTTTCGTGATGCAGGCCGATCAGGAAAGGCAAACCATGAACAGCGTCGAGAGTTGGTTGAGCGAAGCAAAGCTCAAGGGCTGAACGCTTCAGAATTATCACTTTGAGGAAGCAGGCATGGATCAGGTAACCGTCGTTATCGGCGCAGGCTCGATTGGTCAGGCGATTGCCCGACGGGTCAGTGCGGGCAAGCATGTATTGCTGGCCGATTTGAAGCAGGAAAACGCCGACGCCGCAGCTAAAGTATTGAGTGATGCGGGCTTTGAAGTCAGCACTACCCTCGTCGATGTGTCTTCGCGCGCATCGGTGGAAGCCTTGGTAAAAACCGCCACAGGCCTTGGGGAAATCACTGGTGTGATTCACGCGGCCGGGGTCTCTCCTTCCCAGGCGCCTGCGGCCGTCATTCTGCGGGTTGATCTCTACGGCACGGCGCTGGTGCTTGAGCTGTTTGGTGAGGTCATCGCCAAAGGTGGCTCGGCCATCGTCATCGCCTCACAGTCCGGGCACCGTTTGCCTGCGCTCACGGCAGAAGAAGATAAAGCGCTGGCATTGACACCGGTAGAAGAACTGCTTGCGCTGGACATGCTTCAGCCGGACAAAGTGACGGACCCACTCAACGCGTACCAGATATCCAAACGGGCCAATTCATTACGTGTCCGGGCGCAAGCTATTCGCTGGGGTAAACGCGGCGCGCGGGTCAATACCATCAGCCCCGGCATCATCTTCACGCCGCTGGCCAAAGACGAATTATCCGGGCCGCGTGGCGAAGGCTATCGGCGGATGATTGAAACCAGTGCCGCCAAACGCGGCGGCACCCCCGATGAGGTTGGGGCCGTGGGCGCGCTGTTGATGGGGCCGGAAGGCACATTTATCACCGGCAGCGACATCCTCATGGACGGTGGTGTTACAGCGCAGTACTGGTATGGCGAGGATAGGGGCTGAACGAACGCCCAAACCACAGAGTTGCAATACCCCCTGTAGGAGCTGCCGAAGGCTGCGATGGCGGTGTATCAGGCATAACTGATCGCAGCCTTCGGCAGCTCCTACAGAATATGCATTTCAGGCTCCACCTGGGGCCTAGCGGATCTCATTGACGTACATGAAGTGCTCGGTGCTCGCACGCTGGTGGGTCATCATTACCGGCGTGGCCGCCTGATCGAATGACACTGCATCAATGATCATCAGCGCATGGGGCGCAGTCAGTTCCAGCAGACGGCAATCCTCTTCATTGGCAAGGCCAGCGGTCAGTTGCTCGCGCACGGCGGCAACTCGCAGACCGTACTGTTCCAGCAAATAGCGATAGAGCAACTCTGGCAGCTCATCCGGGCCCGGGAAATCCGGTACTTTGCTGGCCACAATCGTGAACTGCTCGTGCATGGCGGCCACGCCGTCGATGCTGCGCAGACGGTGCAATCGATACACCGGGCTGCCTGCTTCGATCAGGAGCTTTTCGGCGTCCTGCGCACTGGCTTCGCCCAACTGATAATCGAGCAATACAGTTCGCGACTTGAGCAGTGCCCCTTCCTTATTGTGCAAACGGAAGTACTGGAAGAAATAGCGCAGGTTGTGCAGTGGCGCCCAGCCAGTCACCACGGTGCCCGTCTTGCGACGGCGCATCAGCATCCCTTCAGACACCAGTTCGGCCAGTGCGCGGCGGATGGTGCCAACTGACACGCCGAAATCAGCGGCCAGCGCGTTTTCGCTGGGTATCACCGTACCGCTGGTCCACTCGCCGAGCAGAATCGCCTCGGATATCTGCCGTTTGACCACTTCATAAAGGGGCGCACTGTCGTTTTCGCTCAGCCGCGAAAAATTCCCGGATGCGGGCGGCGAATTGCTATCTGTCATCTTTTTTCCTTGACGGGCCGTGCGTGGATACTTAACTATAAACTATATAGAAATACATCGAGAGCAAAAATGACGACGAATGCAGCGCTGAAACAGGCACTCCAGTCGATCGAAGCGGATCATGATTCGCTCATCAGCGATCTGCAACGAATGATCGCCGTGGACACCTGTTTTCCTCCAGGAGCAGGCTATGGTGCCTTTGCCGACCTGATGGAAGAATTGGTTACGCCACTGGGCCTGAACACCCGACGCGTCACGGTGCCCGAGGCGCTGTGGCAGACCCGCAGTGGCGAAGCCTATGGTGAGCGGGTCAATCTTGTCGCTCGTCAGCCTGGCGATCAGGAAGTGTGCAGCCTGTATTTCCACGTCGACACGGTACCGCCCGGCGACGGCTGGACCCAGCCGCCACTGCAACTGACCGAGGTTGACGGCAAGCTCATCGGACGCGGCACGGCTGACATGAAAGGCAGTATCGCCTCTACCCTCGCCGCCTTGCGCGCCGCGCAGCGTTTCAATTTGCCGTTGCGCTACTGCCCCTCGCTGCTGCTGTGCACTGATGAAGAAGGCGGGTTGTACCCCGGCATTCGATATCTGGCTGAACAGCAACTGGTCGAAGGTCATATCCTCAGTTTCAACGGCGGCGCGGCTCCGCGCATCTGGGCGGGCTGTTTCGGCAGTATCGATGTGAAGATTACCGTCAAAGGGCGGTCTTCTCATTCGGGTGAGCCGGTCAACGCGATCAACGCCATCGAACAGAGCCTGCCGCTCCTGAATGCGCTGCACAGTCTTAAGCAGCAGGTGCAACAGCGGGCCTGGCCGATGCCTGCACCTCCGCACTACAACGGCGCCCCGCTGATTTCACGCATGACGCTGGCCGCTGCGCACGGTGGCAGCAAGGGATCAACCGTGCCGGCGCAATTCGAGATCCTGATCAATCGCCGCTATGCGCCGCAGGAGCCATTCGAGCAGGTCATGGCGGAACTGCAGCAATGCATCGATGCCGCCATGGCTGACAGCGAAGCGTTGTCCGTTGAACACGAAATCATTGGTCATCTGGCGCCGGTTGCCGACCCTACAGGCCCGCACTGGCCACGCTGGCAGGCGGCACTTGGGGTTGGTTTTGGCTTCACTGAAGAACAATTCCAGTGCTATGGCTCATCGAGCAGTTCGGACATGGGCTGGGTACAGCAAGCCGGCATTCAGGAGATTCTCCTGGGGGGGCTGATCCGTCCGGAAAGCCGGATCCATGCCGCTGACGAATACACCACGCGCGGCGACCTGGTCGCGCTGGCGCAATCGATTCTGGCTTATCTGGCAGCGGACTTCACCCCGCCAGCTCAGCCCGACTGAACACTGTAAGCCCCGAAGACCGGCATCAAGACTGGTTATCGGCTTAGTTTTACCTTGGCTGCCCTACGTCCACTCATTACCCAGTGAAGTATCGCCATGAATACAGTTTTCAGGCTCAACCGCCGTCGTTTCCTGACCACCTCCGCCATTGTTACCGGCGCAGCGATGCTGCCGTTTTCCAGTACGCTCTGGGCAGCCGCCGCTGCACGCAAGGGCGGCACCCTGCGGATCAGCGTCGATCAGGCGGTTGGCATGCTCAATCCGCTGCTGGCGCGGGTCAATCCTGAGTATTTGCTCAGCGAATTGCTTTACAACGGGCTGACGCGTCTGAGCCAGGACATGCAGGCCGAACCCGACCTGGCTCAATCCTGGAGCCATAACGATAGCCTTACGGAGTGGACGTTCACGCTGCGCAGCAACGTGCTCTTCCATGATGGCAGTACTTGTACGGCCAAGGACGTCGCCGCCAGCCTGCAGGCGATCCTTGATCCGAAAACGGCCTCACCCGGCCTGCGCAACATCGGCCCGATCCAGAGCGTAGAGGCGCTGGATGATTTGCGCGTCAAGCTGACCACCAGCGCACCGTACGCCGACCTGCCGGTAAGCCTGGCTTACCCGGACGCCAAGATCGTCCCGGCTGCCATTGTGCAAGGCGATCTGAACCGCCTTTCCCGCGAAGCCGTGGGCACCGGTCCTTTCAAGTTGGTGTCGTTCGAACCTGAGCGCATGGTCGTGGTTGCCCGCAACGAGCGTTTCTACGACCCGCAGCGTCCGCATCTGGACCGTGTCGAAATCCGTGTATACCCCGACCCGTCTTCAGAAAGCTCAGCGGTGATGTCCGGCGACATCGACCTCATGCTTTCCGCGCAGGCCACTGAGTTCAGCCGTCTCAGTGAAGCCAGCGGGGTCAAAGGCCTGCGCGTCGCGTCCGGTCAATTCCTGAACATCAACATGGCCTGCGATCAACCGCCGTTCAACGACGTTCGCGTTCGCCAGGCACTGTCCCTGTGTGTTGACCGCGCAGCGCTGGTGGATTTTGTTGCTGAAGGCTTTGGTACGCCCGGCAACGACACCCCGCTCAATGCCGCGTACCGCTACCACAGCGACATCGCCTTGCGCGAAGCCAACATTGAGCAGGCAAAAAAACTGCTGGCCGATGCCGGTTATCCCAACGGGCTGGACATCACACTGGTTGCCTCGGACAAACCGTCCACACGCACCCAGCTCGGCATTGCGGTACGCGAGATGGCCAAGCCTGCCGGTTTCAACATCAATGTGGCGACCATGGCCAACAGCACCTATCTGGATCAAGTCTGGAAGAAGGGCAACTTCTACGTTGGCTTCTACAACATGCAGCCCTCCGCCGACGCAGTGTTCTCGCTGCTGTACACGTCGAACGCTGCCTGGAACGAAACCCGCTGGAACAACGCCGAGTTCGACGCGGCGGTGGCTGCTGCGCGTGGTACCGACGACCCGGTCAAACGGGCGGCCCTTTACGCCACCGCGCAGCAACTGATGCACGAGCAAGTGCCTTCACTGATCCCGACCTTCTTCGATGTGCTCGCCGCTCAGCGCAATTACGTTCAGGGCTATCAACTGCACCCACGCGGTGCGGTATTCCGCCTTGATCAGGCATGGCTGGATGACAGCGCGCCCAAGCGTGGATGAACCGAGGATAAACCTGTGACTGCTGCTTATCTGACCAAGCGTTTGCTGTTGGTCGTGTACACCCTGCTGATCGTTTCACTGCTGGTCTTTGCCATTACCCAGTTGCTGCCCGCCGATGCCGCGGTGACGCTGCTGGGCCAGAGTGCCACGCCTGAAGCCCTCGCCGCCCTGCGGACAAAACTCGGGCTTGATCAACCTGCCTGGCTGCAATTCAGTCATTGGCTGATGGCTGTGTTGCAGGGGGATCTGGGCGTGTCGATGCGCAATGGCCAGCCGGTGCTCGGTTCGCTGCTTGATGCGCTCGGCCGCTCGCTGCTGTTGGCGGCCTGCTCGCTGCTGTTGATGCTGGCAGTGGCGATTCCATTGGGGATCATTGCCGCGGTGAGGCGTGGCCGTCCGGTCGATCTGATCATCGGCGTGCTCTCCTATATAGGCGTGTCATTGCCGGAGTTCGTCACCGCAACGCTGCTGATCCTGCTCTTTGCCGATGTCTGGCAATGGCTGCCAGCGACCGGTTATGTGCCCCTTGGCGACAACTTCGTCGAAGGCATCCGCCACCTGATTCTGCCGACGCTGACGGTGTCGATGATCATGGTCGCCCACGTCTCGCGCATGGTGCGCTCGGAAATGGTCGATGTACTCGAAACCGACTATATCCGCGCTGCCCGCCTTAAAGGCCTGACACGGCGGCGGGTATTGCTGCGTCACGCGCTGCGCAACGGCTTGCTGCCAACCATCACCATCGTCGCTCTGGACGTGGGTTACCTGCTGGGCGGCATCGTCGTGGTCGAGGAGATTTTCAACATCCCGGGGATCGGCCGCGAACTGCTGGTGGCTGTCGCTGCCCGCGACTTGCCGGCGATTCAGGGCGGGGTACTGATCCTTGCTGCTACTTATTGCGTGGTCAACTTTGTGGCTGACCTGACCTATGCCTATCTCGACCGGCGAATTCAATATGCGTAATGTTTTTTACCGGCTGTTGGCGACGCCTCAGGGCGTGCTGGGCAGTCTTATCCTGCTGCTCGCCGTGGTGCTG
Source organism: Pseudomonas viridiflava (assembly GCF_900602065.1). Taxonomy (GTDB): domain Bacteria; phylum Pseudomonadota; class Gammaproteobacteria; order Pseudomonadales; family Pseudomonadaceae; genus Aquipseudomonas. Next base: position 80,432 of record NZ_UWFN01000116.1, read on the forward strand.
GTGGTTGCCGGGCCAGCCCTGGCGCCATTCGACCCGGAAGCCATTTCGATTCTTGCCCGCTACAAAGCGCCGAGCCTGGAGCATTGGCTGGGCACCGACCAGATGGGCCGTGACATCCTCAGCCGTGTGCTGATCGGCGCGCGAGCGACCATTTCGTTATCGGTCTTCGCGACCGCCATGGCGATGCTCATCGGCGCATTGCTCGGCACCGTCAGCGGTTATCTCGGCGGACGCATCGACGAAGCGCTGATGCGCACGCTGGATGCGGTGATGTCGATCCCTACCCTGCTGTTTGCGTTGTTGATTGTCAGCACCCTGGGCAGAAGCGATTTCAACGCGGTACTGGCAATCACCATTGCCTTCGTACCCGGCATGGCAAGGATTGCCCGCAGCGTCGCCCTCGCCGCTCGCCGTCAGGACTATGTGAATGCCGCCATTGCCCGGGGCGAATCCACCGCCTACATCGTCGTGCGGGAGATGCTGCCCAATATCGTGGCGCCGATCATTGTTGAGGCGACCATTCGCGTAGCCTTCGCCATCATGCTGTTCGCGACGCTCAGTTTTCTGGGCCTTGGCGCGCAGCCACCGCAACCCGAATGGGGCTTGATGGTGGCTGAAGCGCGACGCTATTTCTTTCAAGCACCGTGGATGATGCTGATGCCCGGTCTGGCCATCGCCATTATTGCGATCGGTTTCAACTTGCTGGGTGATGGCTTGCGCGATGCCCTTAATCCGAAGGGGCACCGCTCATGAGTACAGTCTTGCAAGTGGCTGACTACAGCCTCGACTATCAATTGCCTGCGGGCGCTCTGCACGTGTTGCAGAACATCGATTTCAGCGTTGCTGCGGGCGAAGTTGTCGGTCTGGTCGGTGAGTCCGGCTCGGGCAAAACCACGTTGGGCTGGGCAATCATGCGTTACCTGGCAGGCAACGCCCGGGAGATTGGCGGAAGCATCAGCCTGCAGGGCGAGAACCTGCTGCAAATGCCCCAGCGCCAGGTGGAAACACTGCATGGCGGGCGGCTGGGGATGATCTTTCAAGACCCCAGTGCCTCTCTGAATCCGACCCTCAGCCTTGGCGAGCAGGTCGTGGAAGTGCTGACCCGCCACCGAAACCTCGGTTACCGCGAAGCCTGGGCCTTGGGCGAGCAATTGCTGGCCGACGTCGACCTTAAAGACCCGGCCGCCATGATGAAGCGCTTTCCCCATGAAGCCTCGGGCGGTGAAAAACAGCGCGTGCTGATTGCTACCGCCTTCGCCTGTCGCCCGCAATGTCTGATTTTTGATGAGCCGACCACGGCGCTCGACGTGATCAGCTCGGCGCAGATCCTGCAGTTGTTCCGCCGTCTGCGCGAAGAAACCGGGGTTGCTTCTTTATATATCTCCCATGATCTGGCGCTGGTATCACGCGTCGCGGACCGGGTTTGTGTGCTCAACCAGGGGCGCATTGTCGAGCAGGCACGCGGCGGGCTTATTTTCAGCGCGCCGGGCGATCCTTACACGCAACGTTTGGTCGCGGCCGTTCCAGCCGCCGACAAACGTCTGCTGGATGAACAACAAGCCACGGGGGCAGCGCTGCTGCAAGTCAGCGACCTCAACGTCCGTTATGGTCGCCCCGGCATGCTCGACAGTCTGTTGCGCCGCAAATCCGTGACCTCCATGGGCGCGCGCGACATGAACCTGAGCATGGCGCGCGGTGAGATCCTCGGCATCATTGGCGAATCAGGCTCGGGCAAATCAACCCTGGCCAAGGCCCTGACCGGTCTGACCCCGTTTACGGGTGCGGTTTATTTCGACGGCACGCCGATCGCCGGCCCCGCACAAATGGATCGCGACTATCGGCGCAAGGTGCAGATCATCTTTCAGCACCCCGATGCGTCCCTCAACCCAAGGCAAACGATCGGTCAGATTCTCTCCCGACCACTGCGCCTGTATGGCTTGAACGAGGGCGAAACCGAAACGGCCGCCATCGCCCGTCTGCTCCGCGAAGTGCGTTTGCCTGAAGACTTTGCCAGCCGCTATCCCCACGAGTTGTCGGGTGGACAAAAGCAGCGTGTGGCCATTGCACGCGCCTTCGCCGCCCGCCCGGAACTGGTCATCTGCGATGAAATCACCGCTGCACTGGACGTTTCGGTGCAAGCAACGGTTATCGAACTGCTGCTGGAGCTGCGACGCCAGCACGGCACTGCGTACCTGTTCATTACCCATGACCTGAACCTGATTCGGCAGATCGCCCACCGGATCGCCGTGATGTACCGCGGCGATTTGCTGGAAATTCTGCCCGCCGTCGACATGGCCGCACAGGCAACTCACCCCTATACCCGCGCCCTGCTCGATGCAGTGCCACAGCCTTTGAATGAATTGGAGCCCCTGCATGACGCCTGAAGCGCTACTCGAACGCATTGACGAGGCGTACTGCCTGGATTTTCTGGCGCGCATGGTGCAGCACAAAAGCTACAGCGCCACCCCCGAAGAAAGGCAATTGGCTGAGTACATGGCGGCACAGATGCAGGCACTGGGTCTGGATTCGCAGTTGATGCCGGTTCCGGGCGAGCGCCTGAACGCTATCGGCACGCTCAAGGGTCAGGGCGGCGGTCACAGCCTGTTGTTCAACGGCCACCTGGACACCAACCCGGTGACCGAGGGCTGGACCGTGGATCCTTGGGCCGGAAAGATTGATGACGAGTTCATTTATGGCATCGGCGTCTCCAATATGAAATCGGGCGACGCTGCCTACTTCTGTGCGCTGAAAACCTTGATCGACGCCGGTATCAAGCTCAAGGGAGATGTCATTCTCACTTATGTGGTTGGCGAACTGCAGGGTGGTATCGGCACCATCGCGGCTATCGAACAAGGCGTGAAAGCGGACTATTTCATCAACTCTGAACCCACTGACTTGCAGGCCGTCACCCTGCATGTGGGCTCGTTGATGTTCGTCATTGAACTGACGGGCGATACCCGTCACCTGTCCAAACGTGAAGAATCCGTAGACGTGATTACCGCTGCGGTGCAATTGATCCCGCAGATCAACGGCATCACCTTCAGCGGTGCCCGCTCGCCGGAACATGAAAAGGTCAACCGCGGGCACATCGGCGTGGTGCGCGGCGCGCTGGGCCGCGACCTTGAAGAATGGCGTCCGCCGCAAGTCGCGGACTTTCTGCGCTTGCGCGGTTCGGCTCGCTACACCCCTGGCCAGACAGTGGAGTCGGTGCTGGCAGACATACAGCGCCTGCTCGATCAGCTATGCGAACAATTCCCGGGGCTGCAGGCAACCTTGATCAACGACAGCGATAACCAGCCGTTGATGCCGCCCTTCGAAGTGTCCCACGACTCGCTGATCGTCAAGGCGGTCAACGCGGCTTATCTGCAGGTACGTGGCGAGCCTCAGCCAACCGGGATCATCACCCCGCCCGCCTATTTCGGCACCGACGCTGCGCACTTTTACCAGCGCCTGGGCATGCAAGGCGTGGTCTGCGGCCCCGGCGGCAAGTTCAACACCATGCCGGATGAACGCGTGCATAAAGTCGACTATCTGGACATGGTGCGCGTCTACATCCTGGCCATCCTCAGTGTGTGTGAGGTTGCCGAATAATATTTAACGCATAACAGGCATTCATAAGTAAAAGGCAAGGACGCCCACAATAAAAACAGCGTTTTTCAACTTCGCATCTGCTGATTATTTTCGATAAGGGTTTAAACCATGCGGTCAGCTTTCATGCTTGGCAGTGCAACGCTGTGCGCGGCTATCTCCGGCGCGGCGTTGGGGGATGATGTTCTCGGCAATCCGTTTTTCAAAGACAGCACCACACAAATCGTGGCGCGAAACTTCTACTTCAATCGCGACTTCCGTAATGCGGCGTCCAATGCACAGAGCTATCGCGAGGAGTGGGCGCAAGGTTTCATCGGCACCTTCACCTCGGGCTTCACCCCCGGGACCGTAGGCTTCGGGGTCGATGCGATTGGCCTTTACGGCATGAAGCTCGACAGCAGCTCGGACCGAATCGGCAGCGGCTTGCTGCCGAGCAGTGGCAACCATGTGGCGGGCGTCGACCACGCGGCAGACGACTACTCGCGTGCCGCCGGGGCAGTGAAGGTGAAGATTTCAAAGACCGTGTTGAAGTACGGTCAGCAGACGCTGAACTTGCCGGTCTACTCCACCGGTGACAGCCGTTTGCTGCCTGAAACAACCGAAGGTTTCTACTTGAGCAGCAAGGAAATCGACAACCTGCGAGTTGATGTTGCACACCTGACCTCGTTGAGTACCTACAGCCAGAGTGCTCACAACGCCAGTGGCATGACCAAGGCCGATGTAGTGGGTGCTACTTACAACTTCACGCCGAATCTGACCGGTGCTATTTACGCGTCGGATGTTGAAGACTTGTGGAAGAAGAAGTATCTGGGCCTCAGCTGGGTTAAACCGATCGACTCCAGACAAGCCTTCACTGCTGATTTTCGCTTCTACAACCAGAAGAGTACCGGTGCAGAAAATGGCGGGGATATCGACAGCAATTCGTTCAGTATCAAGGGCGCTTACGCATATGGCCCACATAAGGTAACGCTGGCTTATCAAGCGATCACTGGCAAAAACGGCTATGTGTTTTACACCGATGGCGGCAACACCGACTACATGGCCAACTATGTGCAATATGCCGAGTTCACCCGCGAAGACGAGCGCTCGTGGCAAGCTCGCTACGACTTCAACTTCGCGGCCTTGGGTGTGCCGGGGCTAGAAGTTTTTGCCCGCTACATCAGCGGTGACAACATCAGCCTGGCTAATGGCTCGCGTAATCAGAACGAGTGGGAGCGCGATCTGGAAGCGTCATACGTGATTCAAAGCGGTCCGCTTAAAGACCTTTCGTTCCGGGTGCGCCAGGCAACCTATCGCAACTCGTTCAGTGGTGACGTCGATGACGTAAGGTTTATCACCCAGTATCCGATCAATCTCTGAGGCAGCGGCTACCTGAAAGGTCTTGCAGCATGATCTTTTGAACTGAAATGTTGCGTTCTGTAGGAGCAGAGCTTGCTCGCGATTCAGGCACCGCGGAGTGCAGGTGAACCAAGTTGTTTTTTATCGCGGGCAAGCACAGCTCACAGACTGACAATAGTCTCAAGCACGACGGCGGCCCCGTTGGACCGACCGGGGTGGCGCTCCACTTCATTCGGGAAAACTGATTGCCAAACGCTTGATATGGATTGTCTGGACCGGCCCCTTCGCGAATAAATTCGCTCCCACAGGGAGTTTGAGTTTGCAGGCTAATATAAAAGCTCTGCCGAAGCGCTCCGAGATCACGATCTGCGAATGATCTTGATCGAGTGTGTCAGTGTCGGTTTACGCGTCACGCTAATGGCTCTGCGGGTCACGGTATCGATGGTGATGTTCCAGTAGCCACTGCTTGGCACAGTGATTTTGGCTGGAAAGGTATCGAAAGCACCGCCGTGATAAGTGTGGCGGCCACCGTTCTTGAAGCTGCGAAAGTTCGCATCGCTCATGAGGCGGATGTTGCAAGTCTGTGAAGCCTGAATGACCACAATGTCGTCTTCATTGAGGTGTTCACGCTGGTGTATGAATTTCATTTACGGCTCCGGCCATATCTTTAAGGCCTTTGTATCGTTGAAAGCTTTTCAGGCTTTTTGGGCAAGGATCGTTGTCAGCAGTCCGGGAAAGCGACTGTCGATGTCGTCGCTGCGCAATGAGTTCATGTGCGTCGTGCCCGCGCTTTGCGTCATGACCAGGCCTGCATCTCGCAATACCCGAAAATGATGGGACATACTCGACTTGGGGCGGCCACCGTCCAGCTCGCCGCAAGTTGCCTGAGGCACGCTGCCCAGATGCCGGACTATCTCCAGACGAACCGGGTCGCTCAACGCATGAAAGATACGTTCAAGTTCGAAGTCGCTGGCTGGGGGATGTTTGAATGGTCGCATGGGGCGAATCATACACGGGGCTTTACCGAACAGCCATTGTTCGAATAGTATCGAACAAACGAAACGCCATCTTCGAGGTACGCTCAATGTCTGCCCTGTTCCAACCCTATACCCTGAAAGACATCACGCTGCGCAACCGTATCGCGGTTCCGCCTATGTGCCAATACAGCGCTACTGACGGCCTGATCAACGAATGGCACCAGGTCCATCTGGCCGCAATAGCCCGTGGTGGCGCCGGTCTGGTGATCGTCGAAGCCACAGCTGTGTCGCCTGAGGGGCGGATCACACCAGGCTGCACCGGGATCTGGAACGATGAGCTGGCGCAAGCGTTTGTGCCTGTGGTCAAGGCCATCAAGGCGGCTGGTTCTGTACCTGGCATTCAGATCGCTCACGCGGGTCGCAAGGCCAGCGCCAATCGTCCGTGGGAAGGCGACGATCATATCGCTGCCGATGATGCGCGTGGCTGGCAGACGATTGCCCCCTCCGCCATCGCCTTTGGCGCCAACCTGCCTAAACAGCCGACGGCCATGACCCTGGATGACATCGCTCGCGTCCGCGAAGACTTTGTTGCCGCAGCCCGTCGGGCACGGGATGCCGGTTTCGAATGGCTGGAACTGCACTTCGCGCATGGTTATCTGGCTCAGTCGTTCTTCTCCGAGCACTCCAATCATCGCGAAGATGCCTACGGCGGCAGCTTTGAAAACCGCAGCCGGTTCCTGCTGGAAACCCTGGCGGCCGTGCGCGAGGTCTGGCCAGAGCATTTGCCGCTGACCGCCCGTTTTGGCGTACTAGAGTTCGACGGCCGCGACGAGCAGACGCTGGTGGAATCCATTGAGCTGACCCGTCAGTTCAAGGCCGCAGGCCTGGACATGCTCAGCGTCAGCATCGGCTTTACCATCGCTGAAACCCAAATCCCATGGGGCCCGGCCTTCATGGGGCCAATTGCCGAGCGAGTACGTCGCGAAGCAGGCATCCCGGTTTCCTCAGCCTGGGGTTTCGGTACTCCAGCTATCGCCGAGCAGGTGGTCAAAGACGGTCAGCTTGATCTGGTCATGGTCGGCCGAGCTCATTTGGCCAACCCGCACTGGGCGTATTACGCAGCCAAAGAACTGGGTGTCGATCGGGCGTCCTGGACCCTGCCTGCGCCTTACGCTCACTGGCTTGAGCGTTACTAAGCACTTGCGTCAACCGCAACAGGCATAAAGCAGAAAGGCGACCCACGTGGTCGCCTTTCTGTTTTCCGTCACTCGTTCGCCAAGCGCTGTTTATCTGGAGTCGTTATCCCAGATCCAGCCCCACATGCCTGGCAAGTGAACGGCGACGGCACTGGTCGGCACCGTTCGTGATGTCGCTGCGCGTAGCAACTCGGCGCGGTCGTCGTAGAAAGGCTTGGGGGCGACCTTGAGCCCGGTTGCCTGAGCGCTGTCCAATAGAATCTGCAGGTACTCGCGGGTGTGCCGTGCCGTATAGCGATTGAGGTCATGAAACGTCACCACAACCGGGATGGCGCCATCTACCGCGTGAAACTCACCGTTGGCAATTCGCTCGCGCACCTCGGACATCTCTCTGAGCATGTGCGCGCGTCGACGCGGGCTGGCATTGAAACCCCAGATCTTGCCGTCATTGGCGCTGATGTCCGTCAACAAAACCTGCATGCCATGACGCTGATAGGCGGCGAATGTACGGCTGTCGTAGTTCCAGAACGGCGGGCGCAACAACGTCGGCGGGCTGCCCATGCTTGTCGCTATGATCGAACTGCCTTGCTGCAGGGAGAGCTCCAGCTCTTCAGGGCTCAATGAACGATGATTGGTATGGGCAGGCGTTGCCGAGTGAAAACCGAGGATATGCCCTGCCTGGCTTTCGCGGCGCATGATCCTGCGGCCACGGTCGCTGTTGCCCGCCCGCGAAACGCCGGTCTGAACGAAAAAGATCGCTTTGATATCGTTTTGCACAGAATTCTGCGCAAGGCTATGCAGCACTTCCAGGGTCGGGTTGGCGAGGCTGGACGCACTAGGGCCGTCGTCGAAAGTCACAACGAAGCGGATGGGCGCTTGCTGGCTCAAACGTTCCGAGGTGTGTTCACTCAGGGGGATGGGCGCTGCAATACAACCCGCAAGCGCTGCCGAAATGGTCAGCCCGGATAAAACGCTACAGATACTTCTCATTACTTGGGTTTTCCGGGTTACAGCCGCAGGGTATGGCGCAGGGTCTCTTGAGGCACCCTTGCGTAGACGCTATTGGACGTTTAACGAGAGAGGCAGCAAGTTCGCCCTATCCCGGTGATTCAAACCCGGATGTGCTGGTTGCTCGCAAAAGCGCGAGTGTATACGCAGGTCATTTAGCTGTGTAGTGCTCGACGCCTTTGCAGTGAGTTATCGCAAGGGCCGCCATCGCGGCCTCGCGTTGCTCGTGCGCTCCTGCACAAACCGATGTTTGACACGAGACAGTGCGGTGTAGGGACACGGTGCACGCCTATAGGGAGTTCATTTAGCGTAAATAATTTTGCCCGATTCTGACCGTGTTCACAGGTCCGCGCGCTTGGGCTTTATTTACTGACTCTGGAACATTCCAATCGTGATAACTTCCCTGCCAGGCTGGCTTTAAGGCATCAATTGTCCTTTTCAAGCATCGCTGAACCTGCCGGTTATCTGCAACTCGTCGTTTTTTATAAAAAAATGAATTTTTTCGGGTTTGTTTTGTTCAGATATCGGGGAGCAACAAAATGGATCCACGTTGCTGTGCTTCCCGATTTTTAATGTATGAGGCTGAGGAAAGGAAAAATGACTCAATCACCGCAGTATGAAGAGTCCTCACAAGACCAGGATCTGATCTTGATCGTCGAAGACGAACCGATGATCCGGGACTTTGTGCAAGAGATTCTGGAGTTTGAGGGCGGCTTCAGGACTGAGTCTGTGGAAAATGCCGATCAAGCGGTTGAGTACCTCGAAAAGCATGCCGGTGATGTTTCGCTACTGCTGACCGACGTGCGTATGCCTGGCAGCATGGATGGCATCGCGCTGGCTAACCTGGTTGCCACCAAATGGGGTATTCCCATTGTGGTTATGTCTGGCCATGGAACACCGGGTAGTGATCAGCTTCCTGCCGATATCCTGTTTATCGCCAAGCCCTGGACTATCTCCCAGTTGCTTGATGGCGTTAACAACACCCTCAGTGCCAGCAAAACACCGTTAAGCGTATCCGCGACCGAGACGCGTTAAGCGTCACTACGACTCCTGAATTGCCTTTTTGATTTCAACTCATCAAGGCTTCTGCGCTACACAGCGATGACAACAGACCGTGCGGTCGGCGTCAGTCGGCAGCAGGGGTCGGTATCCACAGTCGGCTGGTCGGTCATTCAAGCGCTGGATTCCAGAGCTATCTATCCCGGGACTATCTTTCGGGGCTATCTTTCGGGGCTATCTAAAGTCCCGGCTGCGGACATCCAGGCCGGTCAGCAAAGGCGTCAGATCATAGAGCCGTTGTGCAATCAGATGGCGTACGCCACTTTGTGATTCCAGACGGCCAAATACCTGTAGCAGCTGCGAACTCACCAACACTTTGCGTTGCCGCTCGGCAAGGTCACGCCAGACCACCACGTTAACCATTCCAAACTCGTCCTCAAGTGTCACAAAGGTCACGCCGCTGGCCGTTCCTGGACGTTGGCGACCGACCACTAACCCCGCGACGCTCAGAGTCCGGCCATGTTCAAGGTCGAGCAGGTCTTTTGAGCTGCGAAAACGTTTTGCAGCCAGTTGACGGCGCAGCATGGCGAGTGGATGCGGGCCCAGCGTGGTGCCGGTCATGGCGTAATCGGCCATCAAGTCTTGCGCAACAGTGGGCAACGGCAGAGAAACCTGTGTTTCTTCACTGCGCTGCTCGGGACCAAACAAGGGCCGTTGCACTTCAACCCCAGCCACTTCCCAGCGCGCCCGATGACGATGCCCGATCAAACCGCGCAGCGCACCTGAATCAGCCAGTTGCTCCAGCACCCTGCCATCAAGCCCGGCACGCTGACTCAAATCGGTGGCATCGCGCAATGCGCCCCGCTCCCTGGCCATTTCGATACGCCGGCCATCGCCCTCCCGAAAGCCCTTGATCATGCGTAACCCCATGCGCAAGGCCAGCGAGCGATTGCGATCGGTGTGTTCGACAGGCTCAAGCGAACAGTCCCAGTCGCTATAGCGCACATCTACCGGGCGTATTTCGATGTGGTGGCGACGGGCGTCCTGCAGGATTTGATCCGGGCTGTAGAAGCCCATTGGCCAACTGTTGATCAACGCACAGGCAAAGGCTGCGGGTTCATGGCACTTCAGCCAGCAACTGGCATACGTCAGCAAGGCAAAACTGGCGGCATGTGACTCCGGAAATCCGTAGCTGCCAAAGCCCTTGATCTGCTCGAAGATGCGTTGAATGAACGCTGGCTCGTAACCATTGGCTTTCATGCGCTCGGCAAGGCGAACGCGATGCGGCTCCAACCCGCCATGACGCTTCCAGGCCGCCATGGAACGACGCAGTTCATCCGCCTCACCGGGCGTGTAATCAGCGGCAATGATCGCCACTTCCATGACCTGCTCCTGAAACAACGGCACGCCCAGGGTTCGCTTGAATACTTTCTCCAGTCTGGGCGGATAGGTCACTGCCTCCTCTTTATTGCGCCGGCGCAGATAAGGATGAACCATGTCGCCCTGAATAGGCCCCGGCCGGACAATGGCCACCTCGATCACCAGATCGTAAAACTTCTTGGGTTTCATGCGCGGCAGCATGGCCATTTGCGCCCGGGACTCAATCTGGAACACACCCACGGTGTCGGCACGGCCGATCATCTCGTAGGTGAGCGGGTCATCTTCCGGCAGCTTGGCGAGCGTCCATTCATCACCCCGGTAGCGACGCACCAGATCAAAGGTTCTACGCAACGCGCTGAGCATGCCCAGGGCGAGAATATCGACCTTGAGCAAACCGACGGCATCCAGATCGTCCTTGTCCCACTGAATGATGGTCCTGTCAGCCATGGCAGCGTTTTCCACGGGCACCAGGGTGTTGAGCGGGTGCTCGGAAATCACAAAGCCGCCGGGGTGTTGTGACAAATGCCGGGGGAAACCAATCAACTCGCGGGTCAGGGTCAGCACACGATGGAGTATGGGCGTTTGCGGGTCGAATCCACTTTCACGCAGACGCTCCACCGTGGGTAATTCATCACTCCAACTGCTGAAGCAATCCGCCAGGGCGTTGATCTGGTCGGGCGGCAGGCCCAGCACTCTGGCGATATCACGTACAGCCCCCGTGCCGTGATAAGTGCTGGCCACCGCCGTCAGCGCCGCCCTGCCCCGGCCATAGCGCTGAAACACGTACTGCAAGACTTCCTCGCGGCGCTCGTGTTCGAAGTCCACGTCGATATCGGGCGGCTCGTTCCGCTCTTTGGAGATGAAACGTTCGAACAGCAGATTACTTCTTTCCGGGTTCAGCTCAGTAATGCCAAGCGCAAAGCAGACCACCGAGTTAGCCGCAGAGCCACGGCCCTGACAAAGGATGTCCCGCCCGCGAGCGAACTGGACAATGTCGTGAACCGTCAGAAAATAACTGTCGAATTTCATTTCACTGATCAGGCCCAGCTCTTTTTCTATCTGCGCCCTTGTCTCTTGCGTAGGCCCACATGGCCAACGCTTGCGCGCCCCCTCCTCGGTTTTCTCCCGCAACCATGAAGTGGACGTGTGCCCGGATGGCACCAGTTCATGGGGGTACTCGTACCGTAACTGGCTCAGATCGAAGCAGCAGCGCCGGGCAATAAGTACAGTTTCAGCCAGCAGCGTTTCAGGGTAGAGCGCAGCCAAAGCACTGGGTGAGCGCAAATGGCGTTCGCCATTGGGGAACAAGTGATGGCCTGCTTCGGCTACCGTAGTGTGATGGCGGATAGCAGTCATGGTGTCCTGCAAAGCCCGCCGACCTCGGGCATGCATGTGGACATCACCGCTAGCCACGGCTGGAATGTTCAGGGTTTGCGCAAGACCCCGTAGTTTCTCCAGACGATGCTGGTCATCAGGTCCGCGATGCAACTCGACGGCCAGCCACAACACATCAGCAAACTGGCTGGCCAACCAGCGCCCGTGCTCAAGCAGGTCACTGTCCGGGAGCTCGATGTCGGGCACCCACAAGGCCAGCAGTCCTGGCATGGGATGGCTGAAGTCTTCGCGAAACAGTTGATACTGACCTTTTTTAGCTCTGCGCCGGGCGACGGTTATCAACTGGCAGAGCGCTTGATAGCCCTGCAGATTCTCCACCAGCAAAACCACCTTGGGCCCATCGTCGATCTGCATTTCGCTGCCCACGATCAGTGGCAGGCCGGTTTCTTTCGAGGCCTGCCAGGCGCGAACGATCCCTGCCAGCGTGCATTCGTCGGTGATCGCCAGCGCGGCATAGTCGTGGGCTTTAGCCCGTTCAAAGAGTTCAAGGGCGCTGGATGCTCCCCGCTGAAAACTGAAGTTCGTCAGGCAGTGCAGTTCGGCATATTGATCTTTCATGCAAACCAGCCATGCAATAACAGATCACCCTGCTCGCCAACAGGTCGATACGCCCAGCCACGCTGACCGGTCCGGGTCTCGACCAGATAATAGTCACGACGCACATCGCCACCGTCCCACCAGCCGGATTCAATACGCTCGGGCCCGGCAAGAATCCGCGTCCCGACACCCTGCAAAGGCTGTGGCTCAGGCAATAACCAGCCAGGCCTGGGGACTGTCGGTGCACGAGGCCTGGCCTTGATTACAGGATTGCGCTGCCAGGCGCATTCAGGACGATGATCGGCGTGCATCTGCACTGCATTGACCGAATCGTCGCCCAGACGCGCGCGCAAGCGTTCGCGCAGTTGCTCCCAAGGCAATGCCTGTTGTGGACGCTCGTCAAACAACTCTCGAAATACCGGAACAAAAGCGGGCAAGTCGCGCGCCAGCAAACGCACAGCGCGTACCGGTGATGTCACCTGTATCTGTTCAAGCCTGCCTCTGGCCAGTTCAAACAGCATGCCCGCTTCGCGTTCGGCACTGAGCAAGCCAATGGGCACGAGGCTGTCGGGTCCTTCGTTATGTTCCAGATACAGGCCAAAGCGCTGCACGCCGCTGTCGCGTCCAGCCAGGAATGCAGCCAGATCGGCGATCAGTCGCTTGAGGGGGAACAGCAACGCCTGATGTGACTCGACATCGAAGTTCAACTCGATACGCACATCGAAGTAGTCCGGTGGTGCGTAACACTCCAGCGCAACCGGACGCTCGCCCAGCAGGTTATCCAGATGCTGCAACACCTGCGCGGGAAAGCGTCGCGCCAGAGTGTCGCGTGGCAAGCTCAGGACCTGACGCAGGTTGCGCAAGCCCATACGGGAAAGTGCCAGGGCAACCTCACGACTCAGCCCCACCCTGTCCACCGGCATGTGCTCCAGTCTCTGGCGCAACTCGTGGGGACAGGTGACGGCAAGTCCATCATGGGCGTTTGCCAGCATACGCGCAGCCACAGGGTTGGGCGCAACGACAATGCGATGGTTGAAGCCTAACGCACTCAACTCCTGACGCAGGCGCGCTTCGAATACAGGCCATGGCCCGAACAGGCCGAGGCTGGACTCGACTTCCATGAGCAAAACCCGTGGGTACCTGAGGCTGACTTGCGAGCTGAAGCGATACGCCCAGGCAGCCAGCAATCGGTGCAGGCGCTCGGTCTCGGCAGGGTCATATTCGACCGTGGCAAAGTCCCTGACCAACACCTGCGCGCTGGTCAGAGATTGGCCAGCCCGTAACCCCAGAGCTCGGGCCGCCGGGTTAACGGCTTGCAAGATACGTCGTTGCGCGGTGCCGCTCAGCAACGCGAGCGGCTCATCAGGTTCGGCACGACGGCGCATGACGCCGTCCAGTGCCATTTGTGGCAACAGGACACAGGCCCACAGCATAGGAACCTCAGGCGTCAGTTGAAAAAGGGATAGGGGAAACAGGGGCCAGGCCACCACGGCATTTCAGTACCCGTAATTGCTCGGGTCTGGTATCGATTGCAATGCGTAACGCTGCGGGCGATGGATTGTGCATGGCAGTAATGGGGCGGCAGGCGAAAGCCAGGGTCTGCCCCGTTTCAGCGGCCACCTGCAAGCGACGCAATGCCCGATCATCTGCCTGGCGTGGCCAGCACAGCACGGCGCCGCAACTCCCGGAACGCAGGCATTGCTCGGCCGCCCACAATGCATCGCGTTCGCTGGCCTGAACCAGACTGACCTGACGCATGTCTACGCCCGCCGCCAGCCAGGCCTGCGGATATGGAATATAAGGAGGAGCCACCAGCACGACACGCTCACCGCTGTCGGTCAGCCTGGCCAGGGTCGGCCACAGCAGGCGCAGCTCGCCACTGCCATCGGCCGCCACGAGAATTTCGCTGAGTGCGGAGGCTGGCCAGCCACCCGCTGGCAATACCTTGTCCAGCGCAGAATGGCCAGTAGGCTGCAAGCCGACGGGCACTGTGGGCTGCCGGCCTTTCCAGACCCGGCGCTCGTCCAGCAGCGCATCGAGACTGACCACGGCGCCCATCATGCACGCCTCACCAGACCACAGAACACACCTTCAATGGCGAAGTCCTGATCCGGTTCTACAACAATGGGGGCATACGCCGGATTGCGCGGCAGCAGAACAAAGGTATCGCTGCCCTTTTGTAGACGCTTGATGGTCACTTCGCCATCGAGTCGTGCCACCACGATTTGCCCGTCATGGGCATCGCTGCTGCGGTGCACGCCCACCAGATCACCATCGAGGATACCGTCCTCGATCATCGAGTCGCCCTGCACAAGCAGCAGGTAATCGGGTACGCGGGAGAAAGTACTGCGATCCATCAGCAAGGTGTCGTGGTGGTCCACGTCCGGACCGATCGGCACGCCTGCGGCGACACGGCCCATGACCGGAATGGCCAGCATTTCGGGCCGGGGTGCTGCCTGAACCAGACGAATCCCCCGGGCCTGATTGGGCAGCACTTCGATCAGCCCGGCTTCGGTCAGGGCAATGATGTGCTTGCGGGCGACGCTACGCGAAGCAAAACCAAAGGCTTCGGAGATTTCGGCCAGGCTCGGGGATTGACCTTGCTGCGCGATACGATCACGGATGAAGGTCAGGATGGCGCTACGTTTGGGAGATAATGTGCTCATGGAGCACATTTGTACTCCATTGTATTATTTCTGGCTAGAGCATTTGGTCGCCGCGCCGCTCAGCGATCAAAGAACTCAGGACGGGCAACCCTCGGCACCGTCGTTGAGGCCTTGCTTGTAGTTCTCGTATTCAAGCGTCGCCTTGCCATTGACCCACTTGAGGGTCAGTACCAGCACTGAATCGAAGTCATCGCCCGTCCAGTCATCAAGCAAAGTGATTTTCTTACCAGAGGCTTCTTCGGCAACCTTGTTGATCAGTTCCGGCAGGTAGCCGTGGGACCAGGCGGTATAAATAGTCGCGTCGTGGTATTTGTCTCGCATCAACTCATCAGCCAGCGCACCCGTGTCATTGGCGCCATAGTCAATATTGACCGGCAGGCCAAGCTTGATGGCGCTCGGCCCGACCGTCATCAACGGACGGAGGTAGCTGTAAGAGTGATCGCCCTCACCCTCCTCCACATGACGGCTTGGGTTGGCGGCAAAAATGAAATTGGCTTTGCCAAATTGTCGCGGCAGTAACTCGGAGAGATCAATGGCGCGGTTCAGGCCCTGGCAGTTGAGCTGACCAAGCCCCATGGACGGTTTCTCCGCATGGCGCATGAACACTAATGTTTGAGTACCGTTCTTGGGTTCGGCATGTACACCTTTACCCAGGCTGAACAGTGCGATGGACGATGCAACCAATGCCACGGGAACAACAAACCAGGCACAGCGCCGCTGCAGGCGGCTGAGGATAGGGAATCGGAAAATTTTCATGAGTCTCTGATTTTGGCGTGCAGTAGTGAGGTGCGTAGCATGAAATGCTTCCCTGACTGGGTCAGCTACCCCGTACAACTTCCTTTTTCGAGCACTCCGAAGCGTGTCCCTGAAACGCCCCACAGCCTAACGCGCATATATTTCGATCTTGTTGACGTGCCCATAGGAGTCAAAATTGACCTTAAGGTTGCACACGATCAGACCGAAAGTCGGAAAAATCAAAGACTAAGGTGTAATTGGATGTGTGTTTTCTCCTGAATAAAACACTTTGGCCTGCTCACGCCCATTACTTGCGAAGGCCACAAAACACGGCACTGAGCGCGACTGCCAGGCCCGCCAGAGCATACACCCATACGGCAGAAGTAACAGGCAACAATAAGCCAGCCAACAAAGGCCCGATGCCTGCACCTATGTCTCGCCATACCGCATTGGCGGCGAGCGCCTGCACACGCTCAGGACCAGGGTTGCGCTGGGCAACAAGCGTCGTCACCAATGGCAGTTGCACGGCACGCAGAACCAATACTCCTCCGGCGCCTAATATCAACCAGTGAGAGCCGAACGCGATCAGTGCAAGACACGTCAATACAGAGCAGACCACCAGCATGCGAACCGCGCCGAAATAGTCCGCTGCCCGCCCGCCCACAGGGCTCAGAACCATCTCAGAAACATAACGCAAGGCCAGTAGAACGCCGGCCACAATAACGCCATTTCCGCCCATCACCGTCTGCGCCTGTAACGCGAGACTGAAGATAAACAATCCGTCCAGCGCAACGCCTTCGATAAATGACCAGGTGGCGACACTGTCTGGAGCCTTGAAGCGGCGGCCCGTGGGGGCAGGCATGGCATGCGGGCTGTCAGGCAGGCGCCGTGCAAGCCACCAGCCGATCAGTGCAGCAACGGTCAGCAACATGAATATCACACGTGGGCCAAACTCAATGCTGACGAGCGCGCCCAGAGGCAATGCGATCATGGGGCCGATGGCTATAAAAGCCCTTGAACGACCCGAGCGATGTGCGGCACCTGCTGCTTCAGACGTAGCCAGCACTTGCGTTGAGAGGTTCATGGCCGCATAGGCCAATCCCCATCCCAGACGCAGAATCAATAGCCACCAGAAACCTGAAATGAAGGCATTGCCCAACGCGCAGACCGCCGCCGTCGCTGCGGCAAGCATGACGGTAGGACGATCCCCATTACGTGCGTAATAGCGCACCACGTAGCTGTAACCGAAAATTCGCACCAACCGATTTGCCGCCAGCAAGATACCCGCCTGTGTCAGGCTGATACCAAAAGCTTCAACGTGCATGGGTAACAATAGATACAGCAAGACATCGCTGGGTAGACACAGCGCCAGAACTATTGCGGAACGCCGGGAAGCAACATCAGCAGTGCGCGGAGCCGAAGCCATATCCAGAAAAATCCGGTTACAAAGCGGACCCGAAGCATGCCGCGTCAGGGTTGGTCATGACAAGCCTGTGACGGGGAAATAGCCTTTTCGACGTTGCGGCGCGATCGAAAGAGCCTTTAGGAATAACGGGTATGACTCACATCAACAAATCGAAATATTTTCCATTTACGGTAAAAAAATCTCGGCTGATGTGCTGTGGGAGTGCTACTTTTGGTCTTCGTAAGGACTGTTCAGAAATACTGCAGGAAGGCGCCTCGGCTGACGTAGGAATCTACTGATTTCATACCAAGGCCTCTCAGCTTTTGCTGCCGTCTCGACAGCTCCCTTGCCTCCCATTTGAGCTATGGAAGTGCTCGTTTGAAAGAGGTGGGTCTCATGAATAAAGTCACGTTCCCCAATGCTTGTCAGCTAATGCGCTGGTATTTCCATCCGGTAGGCTTTGAAGCCACCATGGACGCTCCCAGCAGCATGGTGGCCCGTCTGTTTGATCGGGCCAGTGGCGAGACGGTCATCGCCGTTGCCGGTCTGCGTTGCGCAACCGTCATGAATGCGACAGAGGTGGAACTGATCATCGAGGCCATTGAGGCGGAGCTTGAATCGTTCGTGCCTCTGCGGGCTGTAGGGCTCTGAAGAGACAATCTCCTGCACGATCGATAGAATCCCCCACATCAGCGTTACTCGGGCTGATAACCTCGCCTATCCTCGAAAAACGGTTTGTCTGCCGGTATCCGGTCTGACGCTCGGGTCGTGTTCACCCCCTCCTTGGCGCTGCCATCGATATACCAGTAGCAGTGCCGCACCGCCCGGGTAATCGCCACGTAAGCGAGACGCAAGACTTCATCTTTTTGCGCATTATCGAAGGCATCGGCGTCTCCTGGACTGCCCAACCCGGCCTGACGATAAAGCTGATTCTTGTACGGTGAATGAGTCAAATGCTGACAGTCGCCCAACAGGAACACCGCGTCCGCTTGCAAGCCCTTGGCGCTGTGGTACGTCAGCTGTTTGAAGCGTCGCGCCTGAGGCGGTAACGCATAATCAGCATTCACTAACGCCTGTAACTTATCGGAAAGCAACGCTTTATCGCTGCTCTTGCGATACAGCAACAGGATCGAATCGCCGTCGTTGTAGTGCTCGATGAGACGTTCCGTCAGCGACTCGTCATTGCGCTCCAGCACTCTGACTGGCAGTAATTCCTGCACAGCGCCGCTGGCCTTGGCTTTCTTGCCTGCGATGGCAGGTGCCGCACGCACGATATGTTCGGCAGCATCAATGATGTGCTGATGACTGCGGTAGTTGTCACTGAGCATGACTTTGGTGGTCGCAGGCGCTGGAAACTCCTTGGGGAACTCCATGAAGAATTTCGGCGAGCTGCCACGCCAGCCATAGATCGATTGCCAGTCATCGCCCACACACAATAACGAGGCGTGCTGGGCGGTATGGCCTATATGCAGATCGGAACCCCGACGACGGATCTCCCGTAAACAGGCGCGCACCCACGAAACGATCTGTGGCGAGACGTCCTGAAACTCATCGATCATCAGGTGCGAAAGCGGCCTGAGCTGATGATCACCCACAAGCTTGAGATTCTCCGGCGAATTTTCGCCAAACAGGGCAAACATCCGGTTATAGGTCATCACTGGCGGTGTTTGAGTGAGCAAGTGATTTTCAAACGCCTTCCAGAACAAGCTCAAGGCTTCAAAGAAGTAACGGTCGGGATCGTTACTGGCGAAACTCATTTCGGCCACCGCGGCCGGTACATCCAGCCCGAGGTTCTCGATAAAACCTGCTGCCGCTACAAAACTGTCCAGTAATGGAGCTGCGCTCAGGTCTCCCTTGACCTTGTAATCAAACCCTGGCCCGGCAACGGCGGCTCCAGACAAAGACTGCAGAACACGGCTACCCGCCTCGTAGCTATCCAGCCATATCAGTGGCTTGCGGCAGAATGCTTGAAACAGTGTGCGTTTGATTACCCATTCAGCCCAGACAGGTAACTTGGCACCCTGGCGCTTCATCTGCTGGTCTTCGGACGGATCGAAACCCAGTACCACCCAGGCGTCGAGCTCTGCAATGTACCCGTGTAGATGGAAGCCAAAGCCATTGATCTCGACAGTCTGTCGCATCGGCTCGATGCCTTTGATGGGCCAGGCTTTGGCACGTATCCACAGATCTTCGATGATGTCGCACAGTTCTTCATCGCGCCGCGCCGACAGTTCGGTAACGGTCACCCGCTTTTGTACATCGGGATGATCACGCTCCAGCTCCTTGAGCTGCAGCGCCTGACGGTAAAGAGGTGCCATGACGTCGCGGAAACGCTCATCGCTGGCGTACAGGTCGCGATAACACAGGTTGAGTTGCTGACGCTGGGCGTCGTTGATGCGCAGATCAAATGGATTACTGTCTGCGCCCTCTTCCAGCCCGGCTATGGATTGAGTTCCGAGGTTTTCGAACGCCGTCAGTTTCTCCAGGCCCGGCATGCTGCGCACCAGCGGCAAAATACGCGAATGGAAGGTGCGTACTACTTCGCGTGCCTGTTTCTGGTCAAGCGAGTGCCCCCAGCAGGCAAACACCTCGACCAGTTTGTTGACAAAGTCCTTGCGAGATTCGCGAGTGAACGTCACCACCGTCATGGAACCCAGCTCGAAGCCCAGGTAGTGGTGAAGCAGCAAAATGCGCAGCACCAGCGACGTCGACTTGCCTGCCCCGGCGCCGGCGATGACATAAGTTGACGGGGTATCGCTGAAGATCATCTTCCATTGCGCAGCGCTGGGCTGTGCATGAGCAGTCAACTTCTGGCCAACGTCGGCTTTCATGCGTTTTTTGATGTCGGCGGTCAGCGGAAGTCGCCAATCATCGAACAGATGGTCATCCACTTTTGGCCCACGATGTTCAATCGGACGGGTATCCCGGATCACCAGGACCTTGCGGCCTTCTTCGATGCCTTCCAGATGGCCCTCTGCGTAGCCCTCTTCCACACCGTGCATATGGCCATTGAGATAGCCGTCGGCATGACCTTGTGTCCAGGACGGCGCATGTTGCGAACCCAGGCGGCTCAAGCCCCGGCCCAGCAGCCGCGAGAGCAGACGTTTGATCAGGGGTAGCTGATTGAGGGGGCGCAAATCGGATTCGGCATCGACGGGAACATCAACAGGCAGTTTGTCTGGCACGCAGGCTCCAGGGCACAGATAAGCAAAAGTGCCCTATGGTCGCCCGATTCAGCCCTGAGCTCCAGTAAATGCTTTGCGATCAGTTGATTAGCCGATCAAGTGCAGGTTGAGTGGAGAATAAGCCCCTCATAAACATCTAACTAATCGATCGGTTAAAGCGATTATTTACGCTTTTTATCGATAATTATTTGATCAATCATAGCTGCCATCAACAACCGAACAACGTTCAGCAGCCCCGGGTAAACATTCACTGCCCGCTTCTGCACAGGAGGCCACACCATGCTGCAATTACGACCTTTCAACACTTTGGGCGGCGCCAACCACGGCTGGCTGGACGCACATCACCATTTCTCGTTCGCTGAGTATTACGACCCGAAACGCATGAACTGGGGTCAACTGCGAGTCTGGAACGACGACGTGATTCAGGCCGGAACAGGCTTCCCGAAACACCCGCACCGGGACATGGAAATCATCACTTACGTTCGTGAAGGCGCTATTACTCACGAAGATAACCTGGGTAACAAAGGCCGTACCGAGGCTGGCGATGTTCAGGTCATGAGTGCCGGGACAGGCGTCGCCCATAGCGAATACAACATGGAGCCAACGGCGACCAAGATCTTCCAGATCTGGATCATGCCCAACGAAACCGGCGCAGCGCCTTCCTGGGGTGCCAAACCGTTTCCAAAAGGCGACCGCGAAGGCTTCGTGACCCTGGCCAGCGGCAAGTCTGGTGATGATGTGAGCCTGCGGATCCGCGCTGATGCACGTCTGGTAGCCGCTAACCTGAAAGCCGGTGAAACCGCCGAATACCACATGGATGCGGGCCGACGCGCTTACCTGGTACCCGCTACCGGCAGCATTGAGGTCAATGGCCTGCAAGCCAACGCCCGAGACGGCGTTGCAGTAGAAGAAGAGCGTGTGCTGCGGGTAACCGCCATCGAAGACAGCGAAATCGTGCTGGTCGACGTGGCTTGAGTCTTGAGTAAACGCTGCACCACGAAAAAGCCCGGACTCTTACGAGTCCGGGCTTTTTTGTACATGCGCTATTGATCAGCAATCACTCAGCCTGCGTCTTGCCCAGATTACCGGTGGGAGCGAATTCATTCGCGAAGAGGCCGGTACATCTGCAGCCGATGTCTCGCCTGAAACACCGCCTTCCCGAATGAATTCGGTCCCACAGGTTCAACGTACATCAGACGATCCATGGACTCCGCGCCCTTCCTGTAGATCACTTATTGCATCAAGCAATCGCTGCATCCACCAACACCTGAGCTTCCGCGACCAGACGCTTGAGGTGGTCCTCACCGACAAAACTCTCGGCGTAGATCTTGTAGATGTCTTCAGTACCTGATGGGCGCGCTGCAAACCAGCCATTCTCTGTCATGACCTTGAGGCCGCCAATCGCCTGGTTATTGCCTGGAGCGTGGCTGAGGACACTTTGAATCGCCTCCCCTGCCAACTCGGTCGACTTGACCTGATCCGGCGACAATTTACCCAGTGCTGCTTTCTGCTCAGGGCTGGCCTTGGCTTCAACGCGCGTGGAGAACGGTTCGCCCAGCTCCTGAGTCAGGGAATGATAGATTTCGCTCGGGTCGCGGCCTTTACGGGCGGTGATTTCTGCGGCCAACAGCGCTGGAATCAGGCCATCCTTGTCGGTGGTCCAGACTGTACCGTCTTTGCGCAAGAACGAAGCACCGGCACTTTCTTCACCGCCAAAGCCCAGCGAGCCATCGAACAGCCCTTCGGCAAAGAACTTGAAGCCCACCGGCACTTCATACAGACGGCGCCCCAAGCGTGCGGTAACCCGATCAATCATGCCGCTGCTGACCACGGTTTTACCGACAGCAGCATCGGCGCGCCAGTCAGGACGATTCTGGAACAGGTAATCAATGGAAACGGCCAGGTAGTTGTTCGGCGCGAGCAAACCACCGCTCGGCGTCACGATGCCATGGCGATCGTGGTCAGGGTCGCAGGCGAACGCGACCTGATACTTGTCCTTCAGGCCAATCAGGCCCTGCATGGCGAAGTTCGACGATGGGTCCATACGAATGCGTCCGTCCCAGTCAACGCTCATGAAGCGGAACGTCGGGTCAACGAACTGGTTCACGACGTCCAGGTTCAGACCGTAGTGTTCACCGATTGCTGACCAGTAACGCACGCCTGCGCCGCCCAGAGGGTCGACGCCAAGACGCAGGCCTGCGCTGCGGATCGCGTCCATGTCGATCACGCTCTTAAGATCGGCAACATACGTGTTGAGGTAGTCATGGCGATGCGTCGTGTCAGCACGCAACGCTTTTTCATGGCTGACGCGGCTGACGCCGAGTACTTTTTCAGCCAGCAGTTCGTTGGCCTTGGCTTCAATCCATTTGGTGATGTGGCTGTCAGCCGGGCCACCGTTTGGAGGGTTGTACTTGAAGCCGCCGCTTTCAGGCGGGTTATGCGACGGGGTAATGACAATACCGTCAGCCAGGCCGGATGTGCGGCCACGGTTGTAGCATATGATCGCGTGGGAAACCGCCGGGGTCGGGGTGTACTCATCACCTTCGGAAATCATCACCTGCACGCCATTGGCGGCAAGGACTTCCAGAGCGCTGGCCGCGGCTGGCGTCGACAAGGCATGCGTGTCGGCACCGAGAAACAATGGGCCGTCAATGCCATTGGCCTGACGGTAAAGGCAAATCGCCTGACTGATTGCCAGAACGTGCCACTCGTTGAAACTCAGTTCGAACGAGCTGCCACGATGGCCGGAAGTACCAAATGCCACGCGCTGGGTCGAGATCGACGCATCAGGCTGACCGGTGTAATAGGCGGTTACCAGTCGCGGAATATCGACCAGCAACTGAGCCGGTGCCAGCTTGCCGGCGAAGGGACTGAGACTCATACAACCTCCATGAAAAACGGAATAGAAATAAAGCTGGCTGCTGTACTGGCTATAAATAATCAGCGGCGCGGCAGTTTACTGGCAGTTTGACCTCGTTGCTTGGCTATCGATCCATAAGCCCTTGTTCAATCACAACTGCCACCAGCCAGGCAGTAACTGTCGGACCCTGGGCTCGGCAAAACGATCATCGATAAGCATGACCACTCCTCTGTCTTGCTGACCACGAATCACTCGCCCCGCCGCCTGCACAACCTTCTGGATGCCCGGATAAAGGTAGGTGTAATCGTAGCCCGCGCCGAACAACACAGCCATGCGTTGTTTGAGTTGTTCATTGACCGGGTTGAGTTGAGCAAGCCCCAGTGTCGCAATGAACGCGCCAATCAGACGCGCGCCGGGCAAATCGATACCTTCGCCAAACGCACCGCCGAGTACCGCAAAGCCGATCCCCTGGCTTTCGAGGGTAAAACGATCCAGAAACCCCTGGCGTTCGCTTTCACTCATGCCTCTGGCCTGGTGCCACAGCGGAATGTGCGGATAGCGTTGCTGCATCAGATCGGCGACTTGTTGCTGATAATCAAAGCTGCTGAAAAACGCCAGATAATTGCCCGGCCGCGCTTGAAACTGCTCAGCCAGCAGTTCGACGATCGGCGCCAAAGACGCCTGACGGTGAGTGAAGCGCGTGGAAATCCGGCTGATAATCTGCACGTCCAGTTGCTCCCGACTGAACGGCGATTCGACATCAACCCACGCGGTATCTGCGGGCAAGCCCAACAGGTCGGCGTAATAGTGACGGGGGTTGAGGGTTGCCGAAAACAACACGCTGCTGCGCGCCGCCGTCAACCTCGGCCGAATGAACCGGGCGGGTACCACATTGCGCAAGCACAACCTGGAGCTGCTGCGTTTGCTGGTCAGCGCCCTTTTGCTGATATCAAACACAAAGTGCTCGTCGAACAACTCGGCAATCCGCACAAACGCGATCACCTCGAAATAAAAACTCTGCAGCGTGCCAGTAAGCGCATGTGGGTGATCGTTGAAATAATCACCCATGGCCGCCACGCACAGGTTCAGGGTGTGCAGAAACTTGCCTGGGGTTTCGGGGTAAGCCTGATAAGGCGCAAGCTGCTTTTTATGCAGCGCGTTCCATTCACGGTTTACCCGCTGCAGCACTTTCTGCAAAGCCTCGGGTGCCGTCTGGCGCAGCGCGCTCAGGTTCTGCTGATCAAGGCTGGCGCTGTACATCTGCCGTGCACGCTCGACCATGTTGTGGGCTTCGTCCACCAACACCGCCACACGCCATTGGTTGAACTGGCTGAGGCCGAACAACAACGCGCTGAGATCAAAGTAATAGTTGTAGTCCGCTATCACCACGTCCGCCCAACGAGCTATCTCCTGGCTCAGGTAGTAAGGGCAAACCTCGTGGGCGAGCGCAGCCTCACGCATCCCTGCCTGATCCAGCCAGGGGGCAGACAGCGCCGCGTCTCGCGCAGCAGGCAAACGGTCGTAGAAACCTTTGGCCAATGGACAGGAGTCTCCATTGCAGGCTTTGTCCGGGTGTTCGCACGCCTTGTCCCGGGCGACCAGTTCCAGCACGCGCAATTTCAGCTCCGGTGCGCTGGTGCGGATGACCGTCAGTGCATCCAGCGCTAACTTGCGGCCCGGGGTTTTAGCCGTCAGAAAGAATACTTTGTCCAACTGCTGGGTCGGCACCGCCTTGAGCATCGGAAACAGCGTGCCAATCGTCTTGCCGATTCCGGTAGGCGCCTGCGCCATAAGACAACGCCCGGTGCTGACGGACTTGTAAACCGACTCGGCCAGATGACGCTGCCCCGTACGAAAGCTGCCATGGGGAAACTTCAGCAGGTTCAATTGCTGATTACGCTCAGCGCGGTGCTGCAGCTCCTGCTGGGCCCAGCGCAAGAACACCCCGCAGTGATGTTGAAAAAACGCCTGCAGGGTGGGCGCGGCGAAGCGCTCCCGAATCAGCGTTTCCTGCTCGGTGTCGACATTGAAATACACCAGCGCCAGGTTCACTTCAGATAACTGCAACTTCTCGCACAACAGCCATCCATAGACCTTCACCTGCGCCCAATGCAGTTGTCGATGGTTGTCCGGCATAGCCGCCAGATCACCGCGATAGGTCTTGACCTCCTCCAGTTGATTAAGCGCGGGGTCGTAGCCGTCTGCCCTGCCGCGAATTCTGAGTTGTTGATACTCACCCGAAAGAGAGACTTCGGTCTGGTACCCAGCGCCGCGTCGAGCAGCCACGCTGCGATGCCCGGCGATGCCTTCGAGGGCGGTAGGCGAAGGAGTAAAGCGCAAATCGAGATCACCGGTTTTGGCGGTGAATTCGCACAGAGCCCGCACAGCAACGAGATAGCAGGCTTGATCAGAGGGATCAGGCGCTAACGAGCGCTGGTCTTCAGCGCTGATCTCAAGCTTCCTTTGGGATTGGTTAGATGAAGAAATGACGGTCACAACCTGAAATACGAATACTGGATGGGCGTACAGATACCAGCACCGTTCATCTCTGGCAAACAGAAATGGATCGGCGGAGCCTTCAGCATCAGATCCGCCTTACCAGAATCTGCCTCGCCTCATACCAGGCAATGACAGGAGAATTAGCGCCCCGAAAGTATCTCCGCGACCGCACCACCAGTTTGCGGGTCAACCGTCATGACGCGGCCCTTGTCAGGGTCAGACGCACGTACGCGGGCAATGATCGATTCCTGATCGTCAAATTCAACCCGGCGTTTGCGATACAGACTTTGCAAACCCTCAAGCGTCAGGCCGCTTATGTCGCCCAGCCATTGCAAAACCTGATCAGGCGCTGCCGAGCCCTGCAAGGCTTTGTGCAAATCGGGCAGCGCCACCAGCATGCCTGGATGCAGCCGTCGCAGAAAAACTTCGAGATCCCGTCCTTCATTGACGAAGGGGGAAAACAGCAGGCAGATCAGCTGTGCTTCGCTGACACCAAAGCCTTCCTGCGCAAAGGTGGCAGCCAGCTCACGACGCGTGGCAATGCCCTCCTCGCTGGCATAGGGCTTCATGGCCTGATCGATCAGGCGCTTGGGCATCCCTTTGCGGCACATCAACGTTTTGGCCAACTGCAGGTATTCAGCAACCCCCTCGGCGTAACTGCGGCCCTGAACGTATTGCACTTTCAGACCGCGCATATGCGCCATCAACAGAGGATTAGCGCAATCGGACTCGCTGAAGCTGAAGGCCAGATCATCAAAGCGGAAGCCCAGAAACTCGGTGAGCAGCTTCCAGTGTTCCTCGGCATTACTGACGATCAAATCGGAGATGGCAATAAACGCAGGCGCACTGGCTTTGCTGGTAACACTCACGGGAGCGCTCATCGGCTCCGCTAAGTCGTCATTCGCTCCATACAACTCCTGATGGTAGGACTCGCTGATGCTGCCAATGACGCTCAGCATGGCATTGAAGCTCTGGCTTGCCCCGTCCTTGAAACGATACGCCGTGCGCGGCGCAAGACGCATCACCCAGGTGACGTACTGTTTCTGCTCTTTGCGAGAGTCGCCACTGACCACGGCATCCACCCCGCTGCCCCAAGTCGTGGCTCGCTCAAAGAAGCCGGCGAGCCTCAGGTAACAGCTGTTGCAGAACGTGGTTCGACCGTCCCCGGCCGAGACATGGCCGCTGACCAGCATGTCGGAACGGTTCTGCTCCCGTCCGGAATAGGAAATCGGCGCATCGGGTTCGAATACCCTGACAACCTCGTGGTCGACCTCCAGTAATTCCACCCTGGGATCGTCGTGCAGGAAAAGTGCGGAATAGGTGCGCTGAATATTCCCCAGAACCGCGGGCGTAACGCCCGCGTGACGCATGGTCGCTACGCGCAGATTAAACGTCGCAGGCGAGCGCCCGGCGATGCTCAACTGGGCTGCGCGCAGGAGTGCCACGGTATAGGCGCTGTCCTTGCCACCGCTGAAGGGGACCATCACGTTGAAACTGGAAATACGCTCAATACCACCAGCCGCAACGATCAAACGCTGGATAAGCAACTGCAACGCTGTGCGCTCTGCCCGACGAAAATAACTCAGCAAGCGTTGCAGGACTTGCTGGTAGACGTAATTCATTGCCTGTTCGTGAATAGAGCTCATGCCGTTTCACCTCCTTGTTTTCCACAACGCCGCACGCTGCAAGCACGGATGTTCAAATCGGGCAGCATTAAAAAATAATTAGCGACCATGACTCATTCCCTGAGTGGTAAGTACCCAACTATTATCGATATTAACAACACAATTACAAGACAGCCGCCCGGAATAAAAATAACGGCGTTAGTGTGTTTAATAGGTATTTTATTAAACGCGTTAGTTTAATGAGATGTTTATACACGCCGCTGTCCGGCGCCGTCCTGAGCGCCGCAAATGCGCGGTGCTGCCTCGCGAACACGCGAGGTATAGCCGTTCATACAGGGTCCAAAGCAGGCAGCCATTAGTTTTCCGAATGCAATGCGTGAGTTCATCTTGCAAATCGCCCTCGAAGGGGACGATGCTGACGGGATGTTTAATAATAGATAGTTCCAGCTGTTTTGGATCCCTGACTGTTTAAGCCGGCAATAGTCTGGCCATCTCCTCTCGTCTAAAACCAAAGCCCGCAACGAAAAATGCCCTCCAGAGTGGAAGGCATTTTGAGTGCAACTGCATTAAAGCGGGTCTATCAGACCTGAGAATCTTCCACTTCAAGGACCGCGCGCCCACCAATTGGACACCCATCCATGTAGCGATGCGCCTGAACCACTTCACTGAGCGGGAAGACACGGGTCTTGAGCGGTGCCAGCACTCGATCGGCCGTCAGTTGGTTAATGTCACGCAGCGCACGTTGCAACGCGGCCTCATCCTGAGTGATACCCAGTTCCGGTTTGCCGGTGAAGTTGCCCAGGCAATGCACGAAAAACTGGATGTTCTTCTGGAAAGCTGCGCAGGCAGGAAATGGCGTCTGATTACCGCCTTGCAGGCCGTAAAGCACCAGACTGCCACGCGGCGCCAGCACATCACCCATGATCGACATTTGCGGGCCACCCAGACCGTCAAGCACCACATCGACACCGCGGTTATCGGTGTACTTGTTAACGGCCATCAGCAAGTCCTGCTCTTCAGTCACCACCACCTTGTCGGCGCCCAGAGAGAGCAAGTACTCACGAGCATCATCCGTTTTGGTCACAGCGATAACCCGTGCACCCAGTGCTTTACCCAGCTGTACGAACGATGGGCCTGCGCAGTGACTGGCATCCGTCACCAGTGCCGTCTGACCTGGCTTGATTCGCGCCAGATCAACATAAGCAAAATAAGCCACCAGCAATGGCGTGTAGTGCACGCTGGCCTCAACCGGCGTCAGGACGTCGGGATAACGCGTCAGAGACGTACGGGGCAGGACGATCAACTCGCCATAAACCGGATGCTGGTTTGGATCGGCCGACGGGAAGCTGGCAACCTTGTCACCAATCTTCAGATCGTCCACGCCGTCGCCGAGTGCGGTGACCACACCGGCCATCTCGTGGCCGAGGCCAGCGGGAAGCCGTGCCTGGGAAGGAGCCAGATTTTGCCGCCAAAGCACGTCGTACCAGCTGATACCGATTGCCTGGACACGTACCTGTACCTCACCGGGTGCTGGCAACGCGACCGGATGCTCTTCGACCTTGAGCACCTCGGCTGGACCAAACTGATGAAAACGAATCGTGCGGGACATTTCGAACCTCGCCTAGAAAACCTTGATGCCATGAACTCTATCCGGGCTCTGCCGGTAACACTATCAGTGGCTATTAATAGTCGACATGTCTGTCATCGATTGTCATAGGTTTCGCAGGGGTATTCCCGATCAATCCTGCGACGCTTATGCATCCATGGGCGGCCATTGTTCGCATGTCAGCCATACAATGCAACCCATAGCGCTGCCGTACACGTCACCTCACAGAGCCTGCCCAGACAAAATCGCTGTACTGATTCTTAGGCGCGTCGGCGAGCCGCTCGTTCCATCGACCTGCCGTGCGGCGCCGACGCTGAAAGCGATGGGTCTGGCTCGAGGTTAAATTTATGAATGCGTAAACGTAGCATTTGCTCGTATTATTCACGCCACAGATGTGTAGGAAAATTGCCGCTGGATTGTCGGCATCATCCGCCCCGCTTCACTTAACGCTGATGAATGTCAGCTGTTTGCACACCATCGCATTGATCAACGGCTGAGATCTCCCGCCATGAACCGCAACGACTTGCGTCGCGTCGACCTCAATTTGCTCATCGTTTTCGAAACCCTGATGCATGAGCGCAGTGTTACGCGGGCGGCCGAAAAGCTGTTTCTCGGGCAGCCGGCAATCAGCGCGGCCCTGTCACGACTGCGTGGCCTGTTCGACGACCCCTTGTTCGTACGCACCGGACGCAGCATGGAGCCAACCGCCAGGGCGACAGAGATTTTTGCCCTGCTTTCACCGGCTCTGGATTCGATTTCAACGGCGGTCAGTCGCGCATCGGAGTTTGATCCGGCGACCAGTACAGCCGTATTCCGGATAGGCCTGTCCGATGACGCGGAGTTCGCCCTGCTGCCGTCATTGCTCAAACGTCTGCGCTCGGAATCGCCGGGTATCGTCCTCGTGGTCCGCCGGGTCAACTACATCCTGATGCCCGCGTTGCTGGCGTCGGGCGAGATATCCATTGGCGTCAGCTACACCAACGACTTGCCCGCAAACGCCAAGCGCAAAGTCTTGCGCAGAAGCAAGGCCATGCTGCTACGAGCCGATACCATGCCCGGCCCGTTAAGCCTGGAAGACTTCTGCTCACGCCCCCATGCACTGGTTTCATTCGCCGGCGACTTGAGTGGCTTTATCGATGAACACCTGGAAAAAATCGGCTGCAAACGCCACGTCGTCCTCGCCGTACCGCAATTCAACGGCCTGGCAACCCTGCTCGCCGGTACCGACATCGTCGCCACCGTGCCGGACTACGCGGCCGCCGTCCTGGCAGCCGCTGGTGGTGTAAGGGCCGAGGCATTACCGATCGAAACCCAGACATTCGAACTGCACATGGCCTGGCGTGGGTCGCAGGATAATGATCCGGGTGAGCGATGGTTGCGGTCGCGGATTCAGATGTTTTTCGGTGACCCTGACAGCCTCTAGACGTCGTCTGGAAGGCTGTTGATCTTCCTTGAAACAAAGCACCATTAAAGGTGCAACGCAGGCTTGGGCTGGCGAACGCCATGAGCAGAAGGTACGCGGACACGTAGCGCAATCAGCAACGCGGCCAGCAGCATCAGCACGGCCGCCGCGACGAATACGCCTGCGCTGCCACCTAGGCTGAACATTGCACCGCCAGCGGCGGCGCCTGTGGCGATGGCTGACTGCACAGACGCCACTACCATGCCTCCGGCGCTTTCCGCCTGATCAGGTACCGCGTTGGCGACCCAGTTTGACCACGCCACCGGCACGCCACCAAAGGCCAGCCCCCAGATCGCCAGGAGTACCGCCTGCCCCGGCACCGATGCCGGCAACAGCACCAAGGCCAGTGCTGCAACACCGACCAGTGCGGGCATCAGCACCAGCGTGGCCAGCGGGTGGCGCTCCAGCAGCTTGCCGGCCAACAGCGTGCCGACGAAATTCGCCACACCGAACCCCAGTAGCATCAGCGACAGGCCTTGCGAGCCAATCCCGGTCGTCCCTTCAAGGAAAGGCCGAACATAGGTGAACATCGCGAAGTGGCCGCTGTGCACCAGCACGCAACCGAACATCCCCATGGCGATGCCCGGGCGCTGCAACACTTCGAGTACGGTGCGCAGTCTTGCCGGCCGGCGCGGCGCGAGGCGCGGCAGAGTGAACGACTGAAAAGCCAAGGTCACCATGCCCACCGCCGCCGCTGCATAGAACGCGCTGCGCCAGCCATATAACCCGCCCAGATAGCTGCCCATCGGCACCGCAACGACCGTGCCGATGGCGATGCCGCTGAAAATGATCGACAGCGCCCGGGGCAGCAGAGCACTCGGCACCAGGCGCATCGCTACTGCGGCCGCCATGCTCCAGAAACCGCCAAGGGCAATGCCGAGCAAGATGCGCATCAACAACAGGACCGCGAAGCTGGAGGAAACGGCGACCAACAGATTGGAGGCGACCATCAACGTGGAAAAGCCCAACAACACCCAACGTCGGTCGATGCCTTGGGTCAGGCCTGGCACCAACAAACCAGCGAACAGCGCCACCACTGCGGTCACCGTTACCGCCTGGCCAGCCAGCGCTTCGGACACTCCCAGGTCGGTAGCCATCAGGGTCAACAAACTCGCCGGAAGGTACTCAGCGGTCAGTAATCCAAACACCCCCATCGCCAACGAGAAGACGGCCATCCACGCGGGCGTCGCAGGCTCTACGTCCGCGTCGATGCCGGAATGGCGCTCGGATATGGCGTTACATACACAGTCAGTCATTGCACGGATCTCCCAATGTTCATTACGAGCCGAAGTCTAGGCGCCGAAAACTGGATGATCTATGATCCAAAGTCTCTACTTTTTGACTGAAACACCTGAACCATGCCTGCTGATCAGTTTGCTCTCTCCTCGGACCTCATCAACGAGCTGTTGCGCGGCATGCGCTTGCGTGGCGTTGAATACCGGCGTATCCAGGCGGGCCCAACCTTTGGTTTGGGTTTCGCGGAAAAACCTGGGCACGCCTGGTTCCACTTCATGGCCGTCGGTAATGCGGTGCTGCAAATGCAAGACGGCAGCACCTACGCGCTGTCTACCGGCAACGCCGTGTTCATTTCCCATGGCGCGGCCCATCAACTTCTTTCCCATCAGGACGCGCCTGTCCAGGACATCGACCGTCTAGACGGCGCGCCCTTGGGTGACACCGTCAGCGCGGTGGATACCGGAACCGATGCGAGCCCCACGCCGAGCACTATTTTGTTCAGTGGTTGTATGGAGTTTGAGCTGGGCAGTATCCATGGCCTTGGCCGACTGATGCCGGGCCTGATGCTGATCGATGCAGGCGGTCAGCGTTACCCCGGGCTGGTACCGATCCTGATCACCATGGAACGCGAGGTCAGCGCTGCCCGTGTCGGCTTCGCCGGTATCCTCGCGCGGTTGGCCGACGTAGTGGCTGCCATGGTCGTTCGCGGCTGGGTCGAGTGCGCCTGCGGCAACGCCTCTGGCCTCGTCGCCGCCTTGCGCGATCCACGCTTGGCCGGCGCACTGCTGGCGCTCCATCAACAACCGGGCCGTGACTGGACCGTTGCCCAGTTGGCAGAGCACTGCAATACCTCGCGTTCAGTCTTCGCAGACCGCTTCCAGTTGACGATTGGCATGGCGCCGCTGCGCTATGTCACCGAACTGCGAATGCGGCTGGCAAGCCAGTGGCTGACCCTCGAAAGGCTACCGATTGAAGAGGTGGCGCAGCGTTTGGGTTACACCTCCCAGGCCGCGTTCAGCCGTGCGTTCAAGCGGATTACGGGCAAGACGCCTGGATTGAGTCGTAAGGTGAGGCAAGCCGAACGCAGCTAGTAGTTGATGCCTGCCCCAGACTCATTTACCCCCCGTGACATCGAGGAATGTACCGGTAACAAATGATGCCTCCGCGCTCGCCAGCCATAGAATCGCGCGTGCGACCTCCTCCGGCTGACCGCCGCGCCCCATGGGGATCGAGTCCTTGACGCGATCGACCCGACCCGGCTCTCCGCCACTCGCGTGCATTTCGGTATAGATATGTCCGGGGCGAATACAGTTGACGCGTATGCCTTCCCGGGCCACCTCCTTTGCAAAGCCAATGGTGAAGGTCTCCAACGCCCCCTTTGACGCCGCATAGTCGACGTACTCATTAGGACTGCCAAGGCGCGCCGAGGCCGATGAGACATTGATTACCACGCCTCCCGGGCCGTTGTGACGGTAAGACATGCGCTTCACCGCCTGTTGGGCACAGAGAATTGGCCCAATGGCGTTGACCGCAAAGATGCGCTGCATCCGCTCGAAGCCGAGGTCTTCCAGACGTGACTGAGGTGATAGCATCCCGGCGTTATTGACCAGAACGTCAATACGTCCGAACGTGCGGTCGATGGCCTCGAACAAATCGGCCACCTGTTGGGGATCCGCACTGTCGGCCCGCATCGCCAACGCCCGGTGCCCCAATGCCTCCACATCCGCAACCACAGCCAGCGCTGCGGGCTCGTTGGCGACGTAGCTGATCGCGACGTCATAACCGCTTGCGGCCGCCAGCCGGGCCGTTGCTGCCCCTACTCCACGACTTCCACCCGTAATCAGAATCAGCGGTGCCTGCGAGACGTTGACCATTAAACATAACTCCTGAGCCGTTGGCTGTATCAGCCGATGATGAGGATGCCGCTGGCGATCACTGCGCACGCCAGTATCCGGCGGGCGGTAAGCGTCTCGCCTAGAAACACGTAGCCGATCAACGCCGCAAACAGCACGCTGGTTTCGCGCAATGCCGATACTGCGCCCAGAGGCGCTTCGTTCATGGCGTAGATGACCATTCCATAGGCCAGCAAGGAGACCAGCCCGCCGACCACAGCGGTCACTGTTCCGGACCGGACGCAGAACAAGCTACGGGCGTCACGCAGGCCGATGTAGACCATCGGCATCAGCACGCCCCACAGGGCGCACATCCACACCGTGTAGGCAAGCGGCGCGCCGGAGAGCCTGGCACCGATGCCGTCGACCACGCTGTAGGCCGCGATAAAGCCGCCCGTTCCCAGCGCATAAGGCAGGCTGGGAACCGACAGACTGCGCCCTCTGAAAGCCAGCGAAATAATCCCGCCTGACACCAGCGCAATACCCAGTAATACGCCAGGCGTGATGCTTTCTCCGGCAAACACGGCGGCCCCCAAAGTGATCAGCACCGGCGACGATCCACGTGAAATCGGATAGATCTGCCCCAGGTCGCCAACCCGGTAACTGCGCACCAGAAACAGGTTGTAGCCGACATGCAGCACCCCCGAAAGCACCGCGTAGCCCCAGCTCTCAATCGCCGGGGGCACCATGAAAACTGCGGCGACGATACTGGTGATAGCGATGGCAATGCACATCACTGTCATGGACCACAGCCGATCGGCACCGCTACGTAACAGCGCATTCCAGCTGGCATGCAGGAGCGCGGCGAAAAGCACGAGGAGGATGATATGAATAGGCATGCGCCACTTTAGGCAATGCGGCACCGGGACTAAAGCGAAGCCTCCTCATCCCAGCATGAACGGATACTCATAACTCACTCATCCAGCCGTTGGACTTTCAGTGCCTCGCTGACCAACCATTGGCGAAAGCTGGCGATGTGCGGCTGTGATTCGATGCCCTTGGGGCAGACGAAGTAGTAAGCCAAAGGCGATGGAAGCGCCACATCAAACAGCCGCACCAAACGGCCATCGCTGATTTCGTTCTCGACATGCCCGCTGCGCACCAATGCAACGCCCTGGCCGAGCAAGGCTGCCTCAACTGTCATGTTGGTATCGCCAAATCTGACGCTCTCCTTGAGCGGCAAATAAGCCAGCCCGACGGCTTGAAACCATACCTCCCATTTTGGCACCAACTCGGCACCATCCCGCGTCAGCAGCGGGAACTGCAACAGTTCTGCAGGGCTCTGCGGAATCCCGACGCGGCGCAACAGTTCAGGGCTGGCCACAGGAAATACCTGCTCCCCAAACAGGAACTCAGAATGCAGACCGGGGTAATTGCCCTTGCCGAGCCTGATCGCAACATCAGCCTGGCCGCGAGAGAAGTGGATGACTTTATCCGTGGTGTCCAGCGAGACCAACAGCTCGGGGTGCTGCCGAGAGAGACGCGGCAAGCGTGGCAGCAGCCATTTGAGCGCGAAGGAATAGGTGGTGCTGACGCTGAGTCGAACCCTGTCTTTTTGCTCGCGCAAATCACCCAGAGTCGCCTCCAGGCTGATGAAAAATTCCCGCACGATGGGCGCCAGCGCAGCCCCCGCCGCTGTGAGGCGTAACGCCTTGCCACGCTCGAATAACTGCACTCCCCAGAGAGCCTCAAGATGCTTTAGCTGATGACTGACCGCGCTTTGAGTTACATGTAGCTCTTGTGCGGCCGACGTAAAGGTCAGGTGCCGGGTGGCAGCTTCAAATGCGCGCAAGGTCGCGGTGGGCGGCAGGTCTCTCATAGGGTGCAGTATCCAGCGAGTTATCAGAAAGGCGCATGCATGAGTGCTGGCTCATGATAGAGCTAACTCACTCGAAGCGTAACTCCGTCACCAAACAACCGCCCCCGTTGCCCCTCCCTGTTCAGGCCTCGGCAACGGCCTCTAGTACGAAGTCTTCGTAGGTGCGCAGCGGATGGCCAATGATCGTTTGCAACTGCTCTACCGTTCCGTCAACGGCTTGCATACCGAATGTCTGGATACCGGACATCATCAGGCGCATGTCGTAGGCCAGCCAGTTGGGGCCGTACGAAGCCAGCTGTGCTTCGAAAGCCGCCACGTCATCACCGCCGTAGGCGACTTGTTGTTTCAGCGCCGTACTCCAAACCTTCGCCACCGCGGTACCGGTAAGTGCTTGCGGCCCAACCAACTCAAGAGTGACCCGATCCAGCGCAGCAGGTGCCTTGTCGCGGCGCAGCAATTCGGCCACCGCAACATCGGCGATGTCGCGCACATCAATCATCGAAACGCCTGCCGAGCCAATGGGCATCGGATACACCGAGTAATCCTGGATAGTCTGCTGAACCATGCGGTCGTTCTGCATGAAGTAAGCCGGACGCAGAATAGTTGTGGGTATGTCGAGGCTGTCGATCATGCGCTCCACGGTGTGTTTGCCGGTGAAGTGCGGAACATTGGTGAACTTGTCGGCGTGAATAACAGACAGGTAAACAATGCGCTCGATACCGGCCTCGCGAGCGAGGTTCAAGGTGATGAGGGCTTGCGTGACCTCATCAGGCGTGACGGCATTGAGCAGGAACAAGGTACGCACTGACGAAAGCGCGAGGCGCATCGAGGCAACATCGGTGAGGTCTGCAACAACTTCAGTCACGCCAGCCGGGAATGCCCGCTTACCTGCCTGGCGCACCAAGGCTTTGACATCAGCGCCTGCCTCAGCGAGGCCCTGAGTGACGAGGGATCCGATAGTGCCCGTGGCACCAGTAACGAGAATACTCATGGTGAAACTCCTGCATGGGGGTTGGGCTAAATCAGCGCGTCATACAACCGGATCAACACAGCGCGTTGAATGTTGCTCATGTCGTCTTGCGATGAGGGGACAGTATTGCGTTGCACTTACAAAACGAAGACCACAATATGTAGACACCTCGTTTCATATTTGGAACACCATGAACCTGAACGCGCTTATCGACTTCATCCTTGTCGCAACCAATGAAGGGCTGGGTAAGGCAAGCCGTGCGAGCGGTATTTCCAAAGCGACGTTGTCGCGGCGGATCAGCGACCTTGAAGAACAACTGGGTGTAAGGCTCATCGAACGCAGCGCCCGCGGCCTGAAGCTCACCGAGGCTGGTGAAAGGCTGATTTCTCGAACTGAAGGGCCGTTGAGTGAGGTGACTGAAGCGATGACTGCCGCCCGTGAGGGCGTGTCCGTTCCTCGCGGGCTTTTGCGAGTTGCCGCTCCGGTCTTGTTCTCCCAGCTCGCGATGGGCAGCATCGGCGCTGAATTCTGTGCGATCTATCCGCAAGTCGAGATCGAGGTCGTGGCTGAGGATCGTCTGGTCGACCTTGTCGAAGAACAATTCGATGTCGCGATCCGGATCAACCCGAGCCCTGACAGCAGCCTTGTGGGTCGCTGCTTCGCCAGGGACCGACTGGTAGTCGTGGCGGCGCCTGAAATCCCCAAGCCGCTGCCCGGCGAAATCCGCCCTGTTCCCGGCATCGTGACCTCCTCATTCCAACCCACGCACTGGAGTTTGGATGGAGGGTTGTTAGTCCTTGAACCCCTCCCTAGGCTAAGGTTCTCTTCGCTGCTGATGGTTCGCGATGCGGCTATCGCCGGTGGCGGTGTTGCCCTCATTCCACAATCCATCGCCTGGAGCCAACTGGAACGTGGCGAGTTGGTGCAGTGGGGCGCCGTATCCGGTGTGGAACCAGCGCTTTGGGTACTTCACACCTCCAGGCGTCTGACGGCACCGAAGGTTCGCGCATTTGTCGACTTCATGTGCGCCAGGTACCCGGACATGTCGCTAACGCTCAGAGGGTAGAACCCCCTACCCTTATTCGTGCAGCCGCTTAAGCCTGCACAACACGTCGACCTTTGGTCCGTCATCCCGATCAGACCGGCAGTAACGAAGTCGAACATCTCACATACCCACTCAGGAGATGCCAATGAAAAGCTTTATAACCCCACTGGCCTTGCTGCTTGGTATGGCGGGCAGTCAGGCGATGGCCGACGCTTCGCCCAATCCCCTGGATAATGAGCGCTGGCAATCCCGGCCGCTGATCGTGGTGGCGCCCAACGCCAGCGATGCAACCTGGCTGCAGTTCAAGCGAGACCTGATGCAGCCAGCCAACCGTGAAGCCTTCATCGAGCGCGAAATGGTGCTATACACCGTGGTCGATGGAGTCGGCAAACGCAACGACCAGGCCCTGGATTCGCGCGCTACCTCAGCACTGCTGAGCACCCTTGGCGTTAATCCCGACGGCCCGACCCGGCTGCTTCTGGTAGGTAAAGACGGCGGCACCAAGATTGACCAACACGCACCGCTGGATGTCAGCGTGGTGTTCGCGACCATCGACAAAATGCCGATGCGTCAGAATCGCTGACTCGGCGATTTCTCGACCTGTCGTACTCTTTTTTTGGGGTGGCCAGGATTGATAGCACAAGCGTCCCGAAGTGACGATCACGTCCGGTTAGAACCGGTAGCAATCACTTCCACTCTCCCGCTACCCCTTACCCGACGACCCATTAACGCCTGCGCAAAAGAGTACCCAATGGATTATGCAATTCGAAAAGCAGTGAGAGCGGACGCCACAGCGATAAGCCTTGTTATCGTGACCACATTGCGCGAATCCAATGCTCAGGATTATTCGCCAGACATCATTGAGTCCGTGCAGCAAAGCTTCTCACCTTCGGCGATCCTTAGCTTTCTAGCCAGCCGTCAGGTGTATGTGGCGAGCATCGACAGCCATGTCATCGCAACGGGCAGCCTCGAT
The DNA here is from genome assembly GCF_900602065.1 of Pseudomonas viridiflava. GTDB lineage: Bacteria > Pseudomonadota > Gammaproteobacteria > Pseudomonadales > Pseudomonadaceae > Aquipseudomonas. Next base: position 118,828 of record NZ_UWFN01000116.1, read on the forward strand.
CAAGACACTGTCCGGAGTGTATTCGTTGATTCGGCCCATCAGGGGAAAGGCATAGGGACGCAACTGATATCGACACTCGAGGCAGCAGCTGCACTGAACGGAGTGAAACGGTTGCGGGTCCCATCCTCGATCACTGCAGAAGGATTTTATCGCTCGCTGGGTTTTCAGAAAATCAGGGACGAGTTTCACGGTGCCGAGCGCACCATCATCATGGAAAAAGTTCTGACCAGATGATCCACGTCCCCGATCAAAAACCCTCAACTCAGCCTTTAAATGCCAGAATCTGCGCACTGGATCGTTTTGGAGACCACCATGCTTCGCGCGTTTGAACAATGGCTCGACCCCTTCCCGCCCGATGAAGTACCGCCACCGCCTGATGGCCTGGCCCGTTTCCTGTGGGCCTGCACACGGGGCGCACGTGGCTATATCCTTGCCCTTGCGTTACTCAGTGCCGGTGTGTCGATTTACGAAGCCTGGCTCTTTTCGTTTCTCGGCCAGGTCGTGGACCTGCTGTCGACCTGGCAGGCTGGCGGCGATGCGGCCTTACAGGAAAGCCGCGTGCTGTGGGGTATCGGCATCGTATTGCTGACCAGCATCGGCCTCGTAGCGTTGCGCACGATGGTTCAGCATCAGGTATTGGCGATCAACCTGCCCTTGCGCCTGCGCTGGGATTTCCATCGACTGATGTTGCGCCAAAGCCTGTCTTTCTTTTCCGATGAGTTCTCCGGGCGAGTCACTACGAAGGTGATGCAGACTGCCCTGTCTGTGCGCGATGTGCTGTTCACGATCATCGAGATCGCACCGGGGATCGGGGTTTACTTCATCGCGATCATCGCGCTGGCCGGTGCTTTCGATCTGAAGCTGATGCTGCCTTTTATTGCCTGGGTGGCGTTGTTCGGTCTGGCCATGCGTTATTTCGTGCCTCGCCTGGGGAAGGTCGGCCAGGAGCAGGCCAATGCGCGGTCATCGATGACCGGACGTATTTCGGACGCCTACACCAACATCACCACGGTAAAGCTGTTCTCACACTCCAAACGTGAAGCGCACTTCGCCCGCGCCGCCATGGAGGACTTCAAGCTTACCGGCCTACGCCAGATGCGTCTGGTCAGCCAGTTCGAGATCGTCAACCAGGCATTGGTAGTGGCGTTGATCATGGGCGCAGGCGGTTATGCCCTGTGGCTGTGGCATCAAGGCCAGGTCGGTACCGGCGCGGTTGCAGCAATTACTGCCATGGCGCTACGCATCAATGGCATGTCGCACTGGATCATGTGGCAAATGACTTCGCTGTTCGAGAACATCGGCACCGTACAGGACGGCATGGCCACTCTGACCCGCGGCCCCAAGGTACAGGATGCGCCGGACGCGGACGCTCTGGTGACCACCGGTGGCGCGGTCAGCTTCGATAATGTCAGCTTCAACTACAACGGCGAGCGCCAGGTGCTTGATGGCCTGAGCCTGACTATTCGTCCGGGTGAAAAAATCGGTTTGGTGGGTCGTTCCGGCGCTGGTAAATCCACACTGATCAACCTGCTGTTGCGCTTCTACGACGTCGACAAAGGCGAGATTCGTATCGACGGGCAAAACATCGCGCACGTCACTCAGGACAGTCTGCGCAGCGCCATCGGCATGGTCACTCAAGACACGTCCCTGCTGCACCGCTCCATTCGTGACAACATCGCCTATGGCCGTCCCGATGCGACTGACGAGCAAATCCATACGGCGGCGGCCAATGCCCAGGCTGATGGATTTATCAGCCAGCTCAGCGATAAACAAGGTCATAGCGGCTACGACACGCTGGTGGGCGAGCGCGGCATCAAGCTTTCCGGCGGCCAGCGTCAGCGCGTCGCGATTGCCCGGGTGATGCTCAAAAATGCCCCGATCCTGCTGCTTGACGAGGCCACCAGCGCGCTGGACTCGGAAGTCGAGGTGGCCATCCAGGAAAGCCTTGATGAAATGATGCAGGGCAAGACTGTCATCGCCATTGCCCATCGTCTGTCCACAATTGCAGCGATGGACCGGCTCATCGTCATGGATGACGGACGCATCATAGAACAAGGCACCCACGCCGAGCTGCTTGGCAAAAATGGTACCTATGCACGGCTATGGCACCACCAGAGCGGCGGGTTTCTGGGCGAGGATCAGGGCGTGGTTGAACCGATTGAATAGCGCGCCCGTCATTTGATCTTGACCACAACTTTGCCTCTGGCACGCCCTTTGGCCAGGTATTCGAGCGCGTCTTTTGCTTGCTCGAAGGCAAAAACCTTGTCGATCACCGGACGAACCCGTTCGGATTCAAGCAACTTGCCAATCTCGCCGAGTTGATCGCCGTCGGGCCGAACGAAGAGGAAGGAATAGGTCACCCCTCTGCTTCTTGTGAGCCGCATGATCTTGCGGCTCATAAGACCAAAGATGAAGCCAAGCAAGCTATTCAATCCGCGTGTCCGGGCGAATGCTTTATCCAGAGGGCCAACCAGCGAAACGATCTTGCCGCCAGGCTTGAGGATGTCGACAGACTTCTCGATCACATCGCCTCTGAGTGTGCCTAGCACCAAATCATAGTCACGCAGCACGGTCTCAAACGCTTGCTTCTTGTAGTCAATCACCTCATCTGCCCCCAGGGCGCTGACGCTTTCGACATTGGCCGTACTGGTATTGGTCGCCACTTTCGCACCGAGATGTTTCGCAAGCTGGATAGCGAAGCTGCCAATGCCGCCAGATCCGGCCGGAATAAACACCTTCTGGCCCGGTTGAAGATCAGCACGTTCCTTGAACGCTTGCCACGAGGTCAGCCCGACCATCGGAATCGACGCCGCTTGCACAAAGTCCAGGTTGGCTGGTTTTAACGCAGCAGCAGTTTCCGGCACGACCGCAAACTCGGCGATTGAACCGTTGCCGAGGTCGAACAGGCTGGCGAAGATCGCATCCCCAACCTTGAAGCGAGTCACGCCGCTACCGACCTCGGTGATCACGCCAGCCAGGTCACTGCCCTGAACGGCGGGCAGCTGGAACTTCAGGACGGGCTTGAAGAGGCCGGTCGGGATCATGTTGTCGATAGGATTGATCCCGGCAGCATGTACTTCGACCAACACTTCATTGGGTTTCAACGCTGGAAGGGAAACCTGAGCAAAGCCGACATCAGGGGATTTACCGTAGCGTTTAAAAACAAGCGCTCTCATGGTGCTCTGATTCCGAATGGTGTGCGGGGAGTTCCCGGCAGGCTAAGCGCGTCCCCTGTACGCGGTTCTTGAAAGCGCCCTGCCGCGTGCTCCCCGCAAACAACTTCGCAGGGAGCCTGTACGTCACGAAACCAGAACCATCAGGCTTTCGGCTGATAGCGCTCAGCGGCATGGGCCTGGCGGATGTCAGACAGCAAGCCCTGACGCGCTGCATCCAGTGCATCCCAGCGCTCTGCGACGTGCAGCGGTGGAATAGTGACGAGTTCACGGCGGTCGAAACCGACCAGTGCAGCATCGACCAGTTCATCAACCTCCATCACATCGGCGATGGTATTAACGTCGATTCCGGCCCTCTCCCATATCTCAGTGCGCGTCGCGGCAGGCAGAACGGCCTGCACATAAACACCTTTGGGCGACAGTTCCAGGTTCAAGCCTTGGGACAGGAACAGCACGAAGGCCTTGGTAGCACCATAAATCGTCATGCCGAACTCGGGTGCCAAGCCTACTACCGAGCCGATATTGATGATGGAGCCTGTACCTGACTGTGCAAAACGCGGGGCTACTGCGGCGGCCAATCGGGTCAGTGCGGTAATGTTAAGGGTGATCAGGTTCTCGATCGACTCGGCACCCTGCTGAACGAAACCGCCCGACTGAGCCATGCCAGCGTTGTTGATGAGAATGCCGATATCAGCGTCGTCGCGCAGGCGAGCTTCAAGTGCAGAGAGGTCCGCAGCGCGGGTCAAGTCTGCTTGCAGCACGTCTACTGCAACGCCGTTCTCTTCGCGCAAGTGCGCTGCCAGCGCGTCAAGGCGGGCCTTGTCACGTGCCACCAGCACCAGGTTGTGACCACGGCTGGCGAAGCGTTTGGCGTAGGTGGCGCCGATACCGGTAGAGGCGCCGGTGATGAGTACAGTCGCAAGCTTTGTCATGGGGGAATCCTTCAAAAATGGGTGTCGATGTTGGCTGGGTAGATAAGCGCTTCAGCCGGAAATGGTCGGGTAGTCGGTATAACCTGCCGCGCCGCCGCCATAGAGCGTGGCCGGGTTGAGCTGCGCCAGTGCTGCTCCGGTTTTCAATCGCTCAACCAGATCCGGGTTGCTGATGAAAGGACGACCAAAGGCAACGAGGTCAGTCTTGTCAGCGTTCAAATGCTCAGTGGCGAGTTTCAGGTCGTAGCCGTTATTGGCCAGATAGGTCTGCTTGAAGCGGCTGCGCAGTGCGGCATAGTCGAACTCGGCCACATCACGCGGGCCACCCGTTGCGCCTTCAACCACATGCAGAAAAGCCACGCCCAGGGCACTGAGCTGCTCGACGATGTACTCGTACTGCGGTTGCGGGTCGCTGCTGGAAATTGCATTGGCAGGCGAAACCGGCGAGATACGCACGCCCGTGCGCCCTGCCCCGATCTCTTGAACCACGGCCGTAACCACTTCCAGCAACAGGCGTGAGCGATTTTCAATCGAGCCGCCGTAGGCATCAGTACGCTGGTTGGCTCCATCCTTGATGAACTGTTCCAACAGATAGCCGTTGGCCCCATGAATTTCCACACCGTCAAAACCAGCAGCAATGGCGTTGGCCGCTGCCTGACGGAAATCGTTGACGATGCCAGGCAGCTCCGCGAGTTGAAGCGCGCGCGGCTCGGAAACGTCAGCAAATTCATTGTTGACGAAGACCTTGGTCTGCGCCCGGAGCGCTGAAGGCGCGACCGGCGCTGCGCCACCCGGTTGCAAGTCAACGTGAGACACGCGGCCCACATGCCAAAGCTGCACAAAGATCCGTCCGCCTTCGGCATGCACGGCATCGGTAACTTTGCGCCAGCCCACGATTTGCTCAGGCGTATAAAGGCCTGGGGTGTCCTGATAGCCCTGAGCCTGCGCTGAAACTTGTGTGGCCTCGGTGATGATCAGCCCTGCCGAAGCGCGTTGGGCATAGTAAGTGGCAGCCAATTCGCCGGGGACCAGACCCGCACCGGCACGGTTGCGGGTCAATGGCGCCATGACAACACGATTGGCGAGGGTCAGGTCGCCAAGGGCATAGGGTTCGAATAACGTTTTGTCGGACATTTGATTTGGCTTCTGCTGTGTGGATGAAGGCAATGATTACGGTCGCAATCTAAAATGTCAACGGTTTGATGTCGTTCAACATCAATGTATAGTGTCCCACTCATATCGGTACAAACCATGTTGGATAAGCGATGAAAGTCACCAGGCAACAGGCCCAAGCGAATCGCGCGCACATTGTCGAAACCGCATCGGCCCTTTTTCGGGAACGCGGTTATGACGGGGTTGGCATTGCTGATCTGATGGCGGCGGCTGGTTTTACTCAGGGCGGTTTCTACAAACACTTCCGCTCCAAGGCTGATCTGATGGCCGAATCAGCCAGCTGCGGCATCGCCCAGTCCGCAGCGCTGACGGCGGGTGCGTCAGTTCAGGAGTTCATTGAGGTTTATCTTTCCCGCGAGCACCGTGACAACCGCTCCACCGGCTGCACGATGGCAGCGTTATGCGCAGATGCTGCGCGTAAGGAGGAAGAGGTTCGGGCTACGTTTGCGGCCGGAATCGAAACCCAATTGGCGACGCTGCGAGAAGGTGCCGGGCATCCGGACGATACGGACTCTGCCCAATTACGCAAACGCCGTCTTGCCGTAATGGCGCAGGCACTCGGGGCAATCGTCCTGTCTCGCGCCTGCCCGGATGACTCAATACTGGCTGATGAAATTCTCGCCGCCAGCCGCGAAGCCATTCTGGGGTCAGTGACTCCCTCTTCCGCTCCCGACAAGAAAATGTAAACCCTTGAGTTGAAACGCATGGCAAGGAGCTGCCGAAAGCTATTCGCTTGCTGCGCTACGGCGCCGCGTCAAAGCATGAGAGCAACACTGCTGGCGAGGTCCATCACGCCATGCATAGCCGGTCACGACCCGCATGCTTGGCAGCATAGAGCGCAGCGTCGGCGGCACCAATCAACGCTCCGGCACTGACTTCAGGCGCGACTGCAACCGCCAGCCCCAGGCTGATAGTGACTCGGGCACCATCGCCCAGTACGGGGTGGGGAACGTTGAGTTTGGCAACTGCCGCCCGCAGAGCCTCGGCTAACGTGCTGGCTTTGTTGGCATCCGCATTGATCATCAACACCAGAATCTCTTCGCCACCAAAACGGAACGTCAGCGCTCCTGTGTTTTTTGCGGTCTGCTGAATAGTTTCGCTCAGCAATCTTAAGCAGGTATCGCCCTGCGGGTGGCCGTAACTGTCGTTGTAGACTTTGAAGTGATCAATATCCAGCAGGATGACGGCCACCTTGGTGGGCGTCTTCGAGGCGTGCTCCCAGACCGATGTCAGTACTTCGTCCTGATAGCGCCGATTGAACAACTGGGTGAGCGCATCAGTGCGCGCCATTTCCATCAATTGCACCTGTAACAGACGTCCCCGCAGGGCGAACAGGTAGCTCATGCGGCTGCCCCGCTCCAGGAAATAAGACGCCATTAACAACAGCGCCACTGTCGCGACAAATAACAGCGCATTGGCTTGCCAGATCAGGAAGTCCGCGAAATCAGCGATGTAGGTCGTCACCAACTGAATAATCAACATGACGCTCATGGCCAGTGCAGCAAACCGCACCGGTAGCTGCTGGATCATCGTGCAATACACCATGAGCAGCAGCATCCCCAGTTGGTAATGAAGCCGATAGGGGCTGTCGCTGTAGATCATGACCACCAGCGGCATCAACGAAGCCAGTACTGTGCCGGTCGCCGCAACAGTTTCCAGCGCCCAGCGTTGCCTCAGACGCTGAACCAGCAGCAAAAGCACGATGAACAAAGGGGTAATCAAGCACAAGCGTCCGACTGCGACGTAGGTGAATACATCGCGCAGTGTCAGCCAGTCGCTGATCAGGAACAGGTTGTAAACCAGCCCTCCTCCAATACCGACGATTGTGATGAATTGACGCCGCTGCTCAAGTGTTTCTGCTTCGTAGCGTTGCTCAAGATCTTCGCTGAAGCGCAACGCACGCACGCCTGAGACGATGGTCTGTTCGACCTCGATCAGCGTTTGAGGATCTTTGGAGCTGGGGCGATCCAGGAGGGTATTCAGCATGCGGCACCGCAACGGCAAAAAGGAATCGGTTGGGATAGCTCGATTGAAACCTCTTGCTATCCAGATAAAGGCAGCGACCGGCAAAAGCGATCGCTCCGTTTACGCGTTATGAGTGCCAGTGGTCACGTTCTACATCTTGAAACGTGACACCACCATTCGTAGCTCGCCAGCCAACGTCGACAACTCGTTAGCGGTGACCGCGTTATCTTCGATCTCTTCCCTGAGTGCCTCGCTCCCGTTACGAATCTCAGTCACATTGCGGTTGATGTCTTCAGACACAGAATGCTGCTGCACCGCAGCACTGGCGATCTGGGTGTTCATGCCGACAATCCGGTCAACACCGTTATTGATTTCATCAAGGCTGGCCGCCGCCAGGTCAGCAGACGCAATACAATCCTGAGCTCTGTGCCTGCCCGCTTTCATTTGCTCTACTGCCGCCGTCGTTGCAAGTTGCAACTCTTGAATAATCCGACGAATTTCTTCGGTCGAGTTCTGCGTACGCGATGCCAGGGTCCGGACCTCGTCAGCAACCACCGCGAAGCCGCGGCCTTGCTCACCGGCGCGGGCAGCTTCGATGGCAGCATTCAGCGCCAACAGGTTGGTTTGATCAGCGATGTTGCGGATCACCTCGATCACGCCGCCGATTTCCTGGCTGTGCAGGGCAAGCGCAGAGACTTTCTCAGCGCTTGCTTCAACTTCACTGGCCAGCTCTTCAACCGTCAGCCGGGTGTCGCGCATCACCGCTAGACCAGTATTTGAAGCCTGACTGGCTTGCTCCGCTGCCCGAGCGGCGCCCTCGGTATTTTGCGCAACGTCTGCGACGCTTGCGGTCATCTCATTGATAGCAGTGGCCACTTGCTCAGTCTCACCCTGCTGCGAACTCATTGACTGCCTGGCACGATCAATCGACAAGCCAAGGCGCTGAGCGGCATCCGACACCGAATGTGAGCTCTGTTCAACCTGAGCCAGCGAGGTGCTGAACGCTTGCGCCATATGGTTGAGGCCGTTACCGATGTCTGCCATCTCATCTTTACCCTGCACTTTCGCGCGGGCCGTGAGATCGCCTTGGGCAATAAGCTGCGTTGTACTCAGCACACCGTCGATGGCACGACGCATTGAGGTGTAAATACCAGCGAATGAATAGATCAGCAGCAGCCCGATAAGGGCCAACCCACCCAATATGAACGCTCTGTCTACTGATTTTTCGCCGACTCGCTGTTCCAGCAGTTCAGACAGTGACTCCTGAAGCATGTCCTGCGCCTTGTACAAGTCGGCAACAACAGCGTTGCCTTTTGCTGGCAGGTCTTGCACGCCGCTGATAGTGTCGCTCGTCGAGCGTATCAACGCTTCAATGTCGTTGCGAAAACTGTCCAGATTCGACAGCGCGTTGGTCACAGGCTGTTGAATGGCGTCAGCGAGAGCGGGTTCCTTGCGGCGCAACAGAGCGATGCTCTGCTGAAGCTCTGTGCGTATCTGGGCTTCTTGCTTTAGCAGCGACTGCAATGAGGAGCGGGTGCTGTCACTTAATGGTTGCCCATTGCGCAACCCACTGGCCAGGCCTCGTAGCTGCCCGACGATATTGATTTGTCGAGGCAACCTGAGCGTGCTTTGGTCAATCATGAACAGCGACGCGTAATCTTCATCCAGCACCATGCCGGAAGTGGCTGAAACGAAATAGATGAAATTCAACGTCTGAGTCAGTTGATCGTTCCACTCATCGAACGCTTTCACCTGACTGGCATCGGGTTTGGCCTGATCGACGAGTCGCTGAGCCCCCGAGCGCAACCGCTGCACGCGGTCGCCTGTTTCCAGCGTCACATTGTATTGCCGGTCAGTGGATTCAAGCTTTGAAAAAGCGTCCTGAAGTTTCGTCTGGTTGGCTGCGAAATCAGCCTGTGCAGTCGAGTCACCACTGAGCAGTCGGTTGGTCAGCGCACGCTGCATCATCGACAGGCGAAGAACAGGCGTGACATCCATCAAGTAGCGCTGGCCTAGTTGCTCCGAACGAACCCCATCAATGCTGTCATTGATCTGGTGAACTATTCGTGCAGCAAGGAGGGAAAGCGCAATCAGGACTATGAAGGCAAGCAGTGCGAATTTTGCGGGAAAACGGAGGCGGCTAGACAGGTACACGGCAGGTGCAAGGATGTTCATGGAATTCTCACAGCCCTAGTGGGCAATATTTTCTTGATGGGGGTGAGAACAATCCGTTTCTCTAAACAATCAGGGACTTCTTTGGCCCCTTGCAGCACACGTCAAACAATGACTCCACAAGCGCAATCAAATAATGGCTATGCGACATCATCAGAAGTAAAGCTCCGACTCATGGATTCTGCAAAAAGTTGCGCGGCTCATTTATGTTTCGGCAAAATTTCGATTTCTATTGAGTTTAATCGACGAATGGCTATGTGCCACTAGCGCTCGTTCTTATGAAAAACACCTGCCCCCACGCATAAGAACCCAACCTGAAAGGTCATTTCACCCCGCCTAATATCAGGTTAATTCATATACCAACTTCGGGTCATGCCGATAAAGAATAATATCAATATTCCAAAATGGCATTTCCAACGTATTTATTATGCAAATAACATCCAGCGCAGACGACCTCGTTTCAGGCATCACACCCTTCTATCAGGCTAACTAATCTGCACCCTCACCACGGGCCAGTGCCAGTTCAATGGACACCGCCCGACATGACAAAGACGCTTGCAGCAAGCGCTGCCAAAACGTTTCCACTTTCAACACTCACCGCAGCTTTGTTGTTCGGAGCATTCTCGCCGCTCGTCGAGGCCGACACTGACGAATCCAGGCTCAGCACGGTTACGGTGATCTCCACCGGCGTTCGTGGACAACAGCGGACGGTGGCAGACAGTCCTGCGCCCATCGACATCATCAACAGTGATCAATTGCTAAAAACGGGCCGCGCAGAACTCTCTGAGGCGATAGCCAAACTGCTGCCCTCCTTCAATTTCGGCACCAATATCGCGGGCTACAACTCGGTGACCCGGCCGCTGAGTAATCGAAGCCTGGGACCGGCTTACACACTGGTGCTGGTTAACGGCAAGCGGCGGCACAATGGTGCAGTGGGTCAGCGAGGCTCAATCGATAACAGTGGTGCCAACGCAGTGGATATCGATCTGATCCCGGTCAGCGCCGTGGACCACATCGAAGTGCTCAAGGACAGCGCTGCCGCTCAGTACGGTTCTGACGCAGTTGCCGGGGTGATCAACATTATTCTCAAGTCCGGTGATTCCGGCGGGCACTATGAAAGCACCTACGGCAAGCTATTCTCGGGCGCGGGAGAAACCCTGAAGATCGCAGGTGACCAAGGCTTTACTCTGGGCGAAAAAGGCTTCTTCCACTTCTCGGCAGACGCCCGCAAAAGAGGTGAAGCCTCGTGGAACGACAAGGCGGACAGTAGCGTCCGGGCGTTCAGCGACCCGGCAAAAGAAGCGGCCTGGGATCGCGTAGCCATCAAGAACGGCGATCCGGATCTGAAAGCCTTTAACCTCGCTTACAACGCCGAATTGCCGCTGGAAGACCTGACGCTGTATTCCTTCACCACTTATGGCGAGCGGGACGCAGAGGCGGCCAACTATTTTCGCCTGCCCACCGGCACGGCCTCGGTACCCGAAGTGTTCCCCGACGGTTACTACCCGTTGAACAACATCAAGGATACCGATTACCAGTTTCTGTTCGGTGGCAAGGGCGAGGCCGCCGACTGGAACTGGGACCTGAGCACTACCTACGGACGTAACAATGTTCATCACTCCAGCGACCTGAATATCAACCCGTCACTGGGCACGGCGTCGCCGACCAAATTCGACAATCTGGCGACTTTCCGCTTTGAACAATGGGTTAACAACCTGGACTTCACCCGTCGCTACGACAGCCTGTTTCAGTTGACCCCGCCGGTTCAGGTATCAGCAGGGCTGGAACATCGCTGGGAACGTTTCAGCACCTTCGCGGGCGATCCGGAGGCGTACATTACCGGCACCTACCCTGCTGCTTCGGGGGCTCAGGCGGCCGTGACCATACGTCCGGAGGACGAGGTCAACCTGATTCGCAACAACTATGCGGGCTACCTGGACCTTGGCTTTGATTTGACGGATCGCTGGTTTCTCGACGTCGCCGGACGGATTGAGCATTACGACGATGACTCGGGCAATACCTTTGGCCTGAAAGTGAACTCCCGTTACGAACTGACCGATACCGTGGCCGTACGTGGCACCGTCGGCACCGGTTTTCGTGCGCCCTCCCTCACCCAGATCGGCTATACGGTTGCGGACAATCGGGTCGCTGTCGATGTGAACGGCAACGTGGTCCCGGCCGTCACCCGCCTGACCCCGTCAGACAGTAACCTGGCCGCTGCGCTAGGCGGCGATGACCTGAAACCGGAGAAATCGCGCAACCTGGGGCTGGGGTTGACCTGGCAACCGGCACCGCGAACCAGCGTTACAGCGGATGCTTACCTGATCGACATTGATGATCGAATTGCACTGACCAGCAACATCTATGATCAGGGCAACGGGGTTATCAATGGCATCCTTACTGCTCAAGGCGTGCCCAGCGGAACGTGGGTCAACTATTACACCAACGCGTTTGACACCCGCACGCGGGGTCTGGATATCGTTGCCGACCACACTACCCCGCTGGATGCCTGGGGAGAAGTACGCTGGAGCCTGGGGTTCAACTGGAACAAAACCACTATTGAAGGCGTGCGTGATACGCCTGCTGCGCTGGCCAGCTCCGGCGTCACTCTGGTAGGTCGTGATCGCGAAGGCGATCTGACCGAAGCGTCACCCAAAACCAAATGGATACTGGGCGCCAACTGGAAGGTCGACGACCTGGCGGTAAACCTGCAGACCAGCCGTTACGGCGCAGTCAAGACGCTCGCCGTCAACCCCAGTGGCGACCGCAGCTTTGGCGCCAAGTGGATAACCGATCTGGACGTCAGCTACACCTTCATTGATCAACTGACGGTAAGCATCGGCGGGACCAATATCTTTGACGTGCGGCCATCGAAAAACGCGGTCTACAGCAACCTCGGCCTGGCACCGTATGGCAACCCGCCGTTCTACCCCGGTGGCGGTTACTGGTACACCAAGCTGGCTTATGATTTCTGATTTGATGGGCTGATAACAGACTGCGCCATCCTCGTTGTAGCGAGGCTTGCCCGCGAAGAACGATTTCCCGGTAAAGCTGATACACCGCAGCGACTGATTCGCGGGCAAGCCTCGCTCCAACGGAAGAGCCGGTCTATATGGGAGATTCGATGTCTGCCTGCAATCCCGAAGGACCGGCCGGGCCGCGCTCCGCTTTAACCGGTCCTACGCAAGAGCGCAATCTCCTGTGGGAGCTGAGCTTGCTCGCGATGAACGATTACGCGGTGTGGCTACTGGTTGCGTCTCATGCATCGCGAGCAATATCAGCGCCTACAGTGAATGGCTTGCAAATTTCCGCCGTGCAGCGCAATGCTGTGAGCCGCTGGATTATTACTCCCGGCGAGATACTCAATATCATTCCGAATGATATTAACTTTTGTTTCATTCGATTCGTGCAATACCACCCTCAAGAACAGAATCCGCCCATCTTAATATTCCGGCGGACACTCCCATGGCTCAGAAATTCAATCAATTGCGCTTCCCACTCGCCGCGTTGGCGCTGGTGGTGATAAGCGCTTGCGGCGGAGCGCCTGAAGCGACGGTCGCGCCTGCGGCAGCCAAAGTCAGCGTTGCCAAGGTTTTGGAACAACCCGTCAACGAGTGGGATGAGTTCACTGGTCGCCTTGAAGCGCCCGAAACCGTTGAAATCCGTCCTCGGGTATCCGGTCAGATCGATGCCGTAGCCTTCACTGATGGCGCGCTGGTCAAGAAAGGCGATGTGCTGTTCCAGATCGACCCCCGCCCGTTCCAGTCAGAAGTCCGCCGCCTGGAAGCCCAGTTGCAACAAGTTCGCGCCACCGCAACCCGCAGTGACAACGAAGCCCAGCGCGGTGAGCGCCTGCGTACCAACAACGCCATTTCCGCCGAACTGGCTGACTCGCGCACCACCACTGCACAAGAAGCGCGTGCCGGTGTAGCGGCCATTCAGGCCCAGCTGGACCTGGCAAAACTCAACCTGAGCTTCACCCGCGTGACATCGCCTATCAGTGGTCGTGTCAGCCGCGCCGAAATCACTGCCGGTAACATCGTCACCGCCGACGTGACTCCGTTGACCAGCGTGGTTTCCACCGACAAGGTTTACGCCTACTTCGACGCCGATGAGCGTGTCTTCCTTAAATACACCGAGCTGGCTCGCAAAGGCCAACGTGGCCAGACCACTCCGGTGTACCTGGGGCTTTCCAATGAAGTCGGTAACCCGCATCAGGGCCAGATGAACTTCGTCGACAACCAGGTGAACCCGCGTACCGGCACTATCCGCGGTCGCGCCGTGTTCGATAACAGTGATGGCAGCTTCACCCCAGGCCTGTACGCACGGGTCAAGCTGGTTGGCAGCGGCACCTATTCCGCGGTGCTGATCAACGATGAAGCCGTCGGCACTGACCTGGGCAAGAAATTCGTGCTGGTTATGGACAAGGACAACAAGCCCTCTTACCGCCCGGTTGAACTGGGGCCAAAAGTCGAAGGCTTGCGCATCGTGCGTAGCGGCCTGACCAAGGACGACACCATCGTGGTCAAGGGCCTGCAACGTGTGCGTCCAGGCCAACCGGTTACCCCGGAAGTGACCCCGATGGCCAGCGCCGAGACCCTCGCCGCGCTACTCAAACAACGCCAGGCTCTGGAAGCCAGCAACTTGCCGCAAGTGAAGCCTAAAGCACCTGAAAAAGTTGCCGGCATCTCCGCGCCACGCGGTTAAGGGAAACCACTGATGAACTTCTCTCAATTCTTTATCTCGCGTCCGATCTTCGCGGCAGTGCTGTCGCTGTTGATCCTGATCGCCGGGTCGATTTCACTCTTCCAGTTACCGATCAGTGAATACCCTGAAGTCGTACCGCCAACCGTCGTCGTTCGTGCCAACTTCCCCGGCGCCAACCCCAAGGTCATCGGCGAAACCGTAGCCGCCCCACTGGAACAAGCCATCACCGGCGTCGAGAATATGCTGTACATGTCCTCGCAATCCACCGCCGACGGCAAGATTACGCTGACGATCACCTTCGCACTGGGCACCGACCTGGATAACGCGCAGGTGCAGGTTCAGAACCGGGTCACCCGAACCGAGCCGAAGCTTCCCGAAGAAGTGACGCGCATCGGCATTACCGTGGACAAAGCGTCGCCCGATCTGACGATGGTGGTCCACCTGACCTCGCCGGATAAACGCTACGACATGCTTTACCTGTCCAACTACGCCATCCTCAACATCAAGGACGAGCTGGCTCGCCTTGACGGTATCGGTGACGTGCAGTTGTTTGGTATGGGCGATTACTCGTTGCGCGTCTGGCTGGATCCAAACAAGACTGCTTCGCGCAATCTGACCGCGACCGATGTTGTAAACGCTATTCGCGAACAGAACCGTCAGGTCGCTGCGGGTCAGTTGGGCGCACCGCCCTCGCCTAGCGCTACCAGCTTCCAGATGTCAGTGAACACTCAAGGCCGTCTGGTCAGCGAAGAAGAGTTCGAAAACATCGTGATTCGCTCCGGCGCCGATGGCGAAATCACTCGTCTGCGTGATGTGGCGCGTATCGAGTTGGGTTCCAACCAATACGCCTTGCGCTCACTGCTGGATAACCAACCCGCTGTGGCGATCCCAATCTTCCAGCGCCCTGGCTCCAACGCCATTGACATCTCTAACGACGTTCGGGCGAAGATGACCGAGCTGAAACAAAACTTCCCTGAAGGCATGGATTTCAGCATCGTTTACGACCCGACAGTCTTTGTTCGCGGCTCGATTGAAGCGGTTATCCATACCCTGTTCGAAGCATTGATTCTGGTTGTGCTGGTTGTAATCCTGTTCCTGCAGACCTGGCGCGCTTCGATCATCCCGCTGGCTGCGGTGCCGGTATCGCTGATCGGTACGTTCGCCGTCATGCACATGTTCGGCTTTTCACTCAACGCGCTATCGCTGTTCGGACTGGTGCTGGCCATCGGTATCGTGGTGGACGACGCCATCGTGGTAGTGGAAAACGTCGAACGAAACATCGGACTTGGGCTGACCCCGGTCGAAGCCACCAAACGGGCCATGAAAGAAGTGACCGGGCCGATTATCGCCACGGCACTGGTGCTGTGTGCGGTGTTCATCCCGGCTGCGTTCATCTCCGGATTGACGGGGCAGTTCTATAAGCAGTTTGCCCTGACCATTGCGATTTCCACGGTGATTTCCGCCTTCAACTCCCTGACGCTTTCGCCGGCGCTTTCAGCCGTGCTGCTCAAGGCTCACGACGCGCCAAAGGATCGTTTCTCGCGCGGCCTCGACAAAATATTCGGTGGTTGGCTGTTCCGGCCGTTCAACCGCGTGTTCGAACGCGCCAGTAACAGCTATGTGGGAATCGTCGGTCGCGTAATCCGCAGCAGCGGCATTGCCCTGGTGCTTTACGGCGGCCTGATGGTGCTGACCTACTTCGGTTTTGCCACCACACCGACTGGTTTCGTGCCGCCTCAGGATAAACAGTACCTGGTGGCTTTCGCCCAGTTGCCGGACGCCGCCAGCCTGGACCGTACCGAAGACGTCATCAAACGCATGTCCGACATTGCCTTGAAACAGGAAGGTGTTGAAAGTGCGGTGGCGTTCCCTGGCCTGTCCATCAACGGTTTCACGAATAGCCCGAACGCTGGCATCGTGTTCGTGACCCTCAAGCCTTTTGAAGACCGTAAAGACGCCAGCCTCTCGGCAGGTGCCATCGCGGGTGCATTGAACGGCAAGTTCGGCGACATTCAGGACGCCTACATGGCGATCTTCCCGCCACCACCGGTACAAGGTCTGGGCACCATCGGCGGTTTCCGCCTGCAGATCGAGGACCGCGGCAACCTCGGCTACGACGAGCTGTACAAAGAGACGATGAACATCATCGCCAAGAGCCACAGCGTGCCGGAGCTGGCCGGGCTGTTCACCAGCTACACCGTGAACGTGCCGCAAGTCGATGCTGCCATTGACCGTGAAAAAGCCAAGACCCACGGCGTGGCCATCAGCGACATTTTCGACACTCTTCAGGTGTATCTGGGCTCGCTGTATGCAAACGACTTCAACCGTTTCGGTCGTACTTATCAGGTCAACGTTCAGGCTGAACAACAGTTCCGTCAGGATGCCGACCAGATTGGGCAACTCAAGGTACGCAACAATCTGGGCGAAATGATTCCGCTGGCGACCTTCATTAAGGTCAGCGACACCGCAGGTCCGGATCGGGTCATGCACTACAACGGCTTCATTACCGCAGAGATCAACGGCGCTGCGGCTCCGGGCTACAGCTCGGGACAGGCTCAGGCCGCCGTGGAAAAACTGCTCAAGGACGAACTGCCTAACGGCATGACCTACGAGTGGACAGAGATCACGTATCAGCAAATTCTGTCTGGTAATACCGCGCTGCTGGTCTTCCCGTTGTGCGTACTGTTGGCCTTCCTGGTACTGGCAGCCCAGTACGAAAGCTGGAGCCTGCCATTGGCGGTGATCCTGATCGTACCGATGACACTGCTGTCGGCCATCACCGGTGTAATCCTGTCGGGTAGCGACAACAACATCTTTACCCAGATCGGATTGATCGTACTGGTCGGACTGGCCTGTAAGAACGCGATCCTTATCGTCGAGTTCGCCAAGGACAAGCAAACCGAAGGCATGTCGCCGCTGGAAGCCGTACTGGAAGCGTGCCGCCTGCGTCTGCGTCCGATTCTGATGACCTCCTTCGCGTTCATCATGGGGGTTGTGCCTCTGGTGTTCTCCAGCGGTGCCGGTGCAGAAATGCGTCATGCCATGGGTGTAGCGGTGTTCTCGGGCATGCTCGGGGTGACGTTCTTCGGTTTGCTGCTGACACCGGTGTTCTACGTGCTGATTCGTAACTTCGTTGAGCGCAAAGAGGCCCGCAAGGCGGCCAAGGCACAGAGCCTGCAAAACCTGAACCCGGAGGCGCATTGATGAATTCGTTAAAGCTGTTCATGCCGAGCCTGCTGGTTCTCGCGCTGGCGGCCTGTGCTGTCGGCCCTGATTACAAGGCACCTGATACCGCAGCAGCCAAGGTCGCTTCGGCGGAGAAAGGTAATTATGACCGCAGCCATCAGCAAACCGTGTGGTGGCAGCAATTCGACGACCCGACGCTGAATAAGCTGGTGGCAAAGTCGCTCAACGACAACCGCGAACTGCGCGTTGCCTTCGCCCGCCTCAAAGCGGCCCGGGCGATCCGCGATGATGTCAGCAACGACGCCATGCCCGTGGTGACCAGCCGGGTCAGCAGTGATCTCGGTAAAGGTCAGCAACCGGGTATCACAGAGCGTCGGGTCAGCAGCGAACGTTACGATCTGGGCCTGGACATGGCATGGGAACTGGATCTGTTCGGGCGGATCCAGCGTGAACTGGAAGCCAGCGAAGCCGATCAGGACGTTGCCGAGGCCAATCTGTATCAGCTTCAGGTCACCTTGATCGCAGAAGTGGTCGATGCCTATGGCCAGTTACGCGGTGCGCAACTGCGTGAAGGCATTGCCCGGGAAAACCTGAAAAACCAGCAGGAATCCCGTGGCGTTACCGAACAACTGCGCGATGCCGGTGTGGGCAACGAGCTTGATGTCGTGAGAGCGGACGCCCGCCTCGCCGCCGTCGAAGCTTCGGTTCCACAACTACAGGCTGAACAGGTTCGTCAGCGCAACCGCATTGCAACTCTGCTCGGTGAGCGTCCGGAAAGCCTGAGTGTTGATCTCAGCCCGGCGAAACTGCCAGCCATTGCCAAAGCACTGCCGATTGGTGATCCGACTCAACTGCTGCGTCAGCGTCCGGACATTCGCTCAGCCGAACGTCAACTGGCCTCCTCCACTGCGCGTATTGGGGTGGCAACAGCTGATTTGTTCCCTCGCGTCAGCCTGAGTGGCTTTCTGGGCTTCACGGCGGGACGTGGATCACAGATCGGCTCTTCCGCCGCCCGCGCCTGGTCCTTGGGGCCGAGCATTTCCTGGGCAGCGTTTGATCTGGGCAGCGTGCGAGCGCGAATCCGGGGCGCCGATGCCGATGCTGAAGGCGCACTGGCCAACTATGAGCAGCAAGTATTGTTGGCGCTGGAAGAGTCGGAAAATGCGTTCAGCGACTACGACAAACGTCAGCAGCGTCTGGTCTCTCTGATTCGCCAGAGTGAAGCCAGCCGTGCGGCGGCGAATCTGGCGTCGATCCAGTACCGCGAAGGCACAGCGGACTTCCTGGTCTTGCTGGATGCGGAGCGCGAGCGCCTGGCAGCAGAGGACTCGCAGGCTCAGGCAGAAATCGAGCTGTATCACGGCATCGTTTCTATCTACAAGGCATTGGGCGGAGGCTGGCAGCCACAGGCTTGATGGACTGAGCGTTGGCCAAAAAGCCCCGTTACCGGGGCTTTTTGGTGTCCATGGCACCGCGCGGTCTTGTAGCAAACACTGGACCTGTGGGACCGGATTCATCCGGGAAGAGGCCAGCACCATCCGCTACATCATCGTCGCCTGAAATGCAGCCTCCCCGGATGAATCCGGTCCCGCGGGCTCTGCGTAGATTCAGAGAATGCAGTGCTGTTTGATAAGCGTTGTCGGAGATTGCGCCGTGCTGTCCATGGTCCCTCACGGTTTCGCGGCAAACACTGGACCTGTGGGACCGGATTCATCCGGGAAGAAGCCAGCACCATCCGCTACATCATCGTCGTCTGGAATGCAGCCTCCCGGATGAATCCGGTCCCACGGGCTATGCGTAGATTCAGAGAATGAAGCGCTGTTTGATAAGCGTTGTCGGAGATTGCGCCGTGCTGTCCATGGCCCCTCACGGTTTCGCGGCAGACACTGGACCTGTGGGACCGGATTCATCCGGGAAGAGGCCAGCACCATCCGCTGTATCATCGTCGCCTGGAATGCAGCCTTCCCGGATAAATCCGGTCCCACAGGCTATGCGTAGATTCAGAGAATGAAGCGCTGTTTGATAAGAGTTGTCGGAAGTTACGAGCGCGCAGATCGACTTTACGGAACATCTGCCGATACCCACCCACTCAACATCCACTGTTTGACAGCAAGCCATCGGTCCACGAAGCTGCAAGCCGTAAAGAAATGGATATCGGTGTGCTCATGCCTGTTCGAGGCTACTTCTCTAAAACCACTGCCCGTCGCCGTATCGGACTGGTAGCCGCTTTAATTCTGATCGTGCTGGCAGGCGCCGTTTACCTGACACGACAATGGTCAACCCCGCCTGCTCCACCGGTGCTTAGCCAGACCTACGGCGAAGCCCTGGAACTGGCACACAACGGCAAACCTGGCGCTGCGAGGGTTCTCTACCAACACCTGGCCCGCACCGACCTTTCCGATATTCGTCGCGCCAGCCTGTTGGCCGAACTCGCAAACTACCCAAGCCCTCAAGCATTGAAATTGCTGGATGCGGCACTGCAGAATGATTCGGTGCTGGTTCGCGAGGCAGCGATTGGCGTCACGCAAAAAATGCTGCCTGACGGCAAGCGCAGTATTCTGCTGGGGCCTCTGCTTGAGGATCCGGAACCGTCGGTTCGCTTCGACGCCACGCTGGCGCTGCTCGACCTCTCGCCGGACGAGCTGGGCCTGTATTACGCAGCCTTGCAACACAGTGTCGAGCTGTGCGTGACAACCCTGCAAGCACAACCCCCTACGGGCACCAGCCAGGTACAGCTGGCGCGGCTGCTTGCGCATGGCGGCGACAAATCTGCTGCGCTGGCCGCCTTGCAGATTGCGATAGACCTGGAGCCCAAAAATCTCGAAGCGTCCATCGCCTATCTGGAGCTACTCGACCAACAAGGTCAAACCGAACGGGCACGCCAGTTGCTGGCTCGCCTGCTGGCCCAAAATCCTCAGTCTTCCAGGCTACAACATGCCTTGGGCATGTGGCTCCTTGATCACGAACAGAGCGAATATGCTCTGCTTGCACTGGCCAAGGCCGTTGAGCTGGAACCAGACAACACGGGTTATCGCTATGATCTGGCGGTAGCGCTGCACGACCTTGAGCAACTTGAAGCAGCGCAGAAACAACTGGCTGAAATCCTCCAGCGCCAGCCCGCCAATCGCCAGGCCCGAATAATGTTGATTCGATACTGGAAGGAAACCGGGCAACTGCAAAACGTGCAGATACTGCAAGCCGAGCTTGAGCAGCAAAACCCGGATGACCCTGCGCTGCAACAGGGGCTCTAGCCTGAAAAACACTACCGCGTGAACAAAACAGACTGTTTGCGTGAGCCGCTAATATCAGAAATAACTTACAGCCGAGTTCATGTGTTAAGACAAGCCGAGTCGCGCGATCGCCGACTCTAATCATCCTCGCCGCTAGTTAATTGCATCAAAACTATTTTCTAACACAAGAAAAACGTGCATGATTTACACGCTACTGATTAAAACTACCTTTTTTCATCAAAGCGAAGCGACAGGAAAGCGTTAATTCCTCAGGAGAAAACGCGACCTTGGGTTCGGTTACGGCGCCTTCAATACACGCACTCTTCCCAAGCGCTTGTCTTATCGTTTTGTGACGCTGGTAACAGCCAATCACCGTCGGAGTATGTTATTTGTCCAGACTTGCCGAGTTTCGCGCAGCAGAAAAAGCCCTTCAGGAACAGCTGGCTCAGCTGGAGTCCTTGAAGAATGATGCGGGCCTGAAAAAGGAGATCGAGTTCGAACAGAAGCTTCAGGCTTTGATGAGCAGCTATGACAAAGGTCTGCGCGACATCATTACGATCCTTGATCCAAAAGGCTCGTCTTCCCTGCCTGTAGCAGGCGGGCCAAAGCGCCGTCGCGCACGCGTCGTCAAGGTCTATCAAAATCCACACACCGGTGAACTGATCGAGACCAAAGGTGGTAACCACCGCGGCCTGAAGTCCTGGAAAGAGCAATACGGTGTTGAAACCGTGGATTCATGGCTTCGCGCCTGATCAAACTCTGCTTGTTAAAAAGCCCTGCACCTGCAGGGTTTTTTTATAAACGACAACTCTCTGACGCCAGATATAACTCTTTACCAGCAAGCGCTTTTTACGCGTAGCTTCCCCTACCTTCAATATAGTTTCGAAAGAGTTACGACGACCCACGGTGTACTACTGTTCCCTGCTGTCTACCCTACGCATGTATATGCCCGGCGCATAACCCGGACCGACAGGCATATGCCATAAAGGGCATCAGCAATCGCTGCTAATAACAACCAGCATTATCGTTGATACTTGTCAGAATATTCCGATATTTATAAGTACGGACGTTCCAGATTTTTCTCATGAGCTTCACGTTTTTTTCACAGACCCTATTCCACTATAGAGGCTGCTAAAGGATTAGCGCCCCATGCCCGCTTCGGCGGGCCTCTTTTTGCCTGAAATTCGTGCTCGCCGCAGGTTCACTGCGCCCCGCCCAACCGTAACGTATTGCGAATCTGCAGGGCCTCATCTCGGGTAGCCGCGTAACCGGCAGCAGAACCTGCGTATGACAGTGACCATGCAGTATCAGCAGTCGCCGCAGCCACCAGCGTCTGAGTCATGACGTGAACCCCGTTCTGAGTGATCGTACAACTGGTCTCCATTGCTGGAAGCTTGCTGAGCTCTGTTGCATGTATGCGAGTACACACACTCTGGAAGCCGCTTCGCGCAAAATTCATCTGCACAGCCTTGCGCATCTCCAGCAGCACGCCCTCGACGTTCACCTGATGGCCTGACTGCAGGCGCGATTCAGTCAACTCCATGACCATCACCGGGTTACCAGCCTCGTCATTTTTGGCAGCCCGCTGCCGGGACTGTGGCGAAGGCTGCCCGGCAGCGGGCTGAGTAGTGTTCAGTTCCTCAACCTGCCAGCCGCTGGGCCAGATGATGACCGCGTCAGCAGCGTGAGCCGCTCCGACGACCAGCGCCAGACAAAAGCCAATGAATGAATATCTGTATCGCGGGTCAATCATGAAGGCACCACCCAAACACTTAAGCAGCAAAGTCTGAACGCCCGCCGCCTCGCGAACAAGGGTTGTCACGCATCAATTGCGTCGCAGGTTTGGCTTCGACGCGGACGGCCCGTATCATTTGCCCATACCGAAGACCTCAACCGGAGATATCCATGAGTTTGCAAGACCTTAATACCTTCCCTGGCGTAACTGCAGAGCCTGAGGTTGCGACCCGGCAATTCGTGTTCAACCACACCATGCTGAGGGTCAAGGACATTACCGCGTCACTGGACTTCTACACCCGGGTATTGGGTTTCAGCCTGGTTGAAAAGCGTGACTTCCCTGAGGCCGAATTCAGCCTGTACTTCCTGGCACTGGTCGACAAAAGTCAGATCCCTGCAGATGATGCCGCGCGTACAGTGTGGATGAAGTCGATCCCCGGGATTCTGGAGCTGACTCATAACCACGGCACCGAAAAAGATCCGGCCTTCACCTATCACAACGGCAACACTGACCCTCGCGGCTTTGGCCACATCTGCATTTCCGTGCCTGACGTGCATGTTGCTTGCGAACGCTTTGAAACACTGGGCGTGGACTTCCAGAAGCGTCTCGCTGACGGGCGTATGAACAGCCTGGCATTCATCAAGGATCCGGACGGTTACTGGGTAGAGATCATCCAGCCAACGCCACTATAAGCACAAACAAAAAAGGCCTCATGAATAATCATGAGGCCTTTTTTATTGCCTGAACATTATGTGCTTACGCTGGCGCAGAGGTCCGGATCAAGTGATCGAACGCGCTCAGAGAGGCTTTGGCACCCTCCCCCAAAGCAATGATGATCTGCTTGTAAGGCGTAGTGGTCACGTCGCCTGCAGCGAAAATGCCAGGAATCGAAGTTTCACCACGCGCATCGACAATGATCTCGCCACGAGGCGACAGTTCGATGCTGTTCTTGAGCCAGTCGGTGTTAGGCAGCAGACCGATCTGTACGAAGATACCTTCCAGCTGTACCGTGATTTCTTCGCCATTCACGCGGTTCTTGTAGCGCAAGCCGTTAACTTTCTGCTCATCGCCAGTGACCTCTGTGGTCTGCGCGCTGGTGATAACCGTAACGTTAGGCAAGCTGGTCAGCTTGCGCTGCAACACGGCGTCAGCCCGCAATTGCACATCAAACTCCAACAAAGTGACGTGAGCCACGATACCGGCCAGATCAATCGCAGCCTCGACGCCGGAGTTACCGCCGCCAATCACCGCAACACGCTTGCCTTTGAACAACGGGCCATCGCAATGCGGGCAGTAAGCCACGCCTTTGTTGCGATATTGCTGCTCGCCCGGAACGTTCATTTCCCTCCAGCGTGCACCCGTGGCGAGAATAACGGTCTTGGCCTTGAGGCTCGCGCCGCTGGCAAACTTCACTTCGTGCAGAGCGCCGTCCTTGCCGGGAGTCAGTTGGTCTGCACGTTGCAGGTTCATGATGTCCACTTCGTATTGCTTGACGTGCTCTTCAAGCGCTACAGCCAGTTTCGGCCCTTCGGTGTGTTGCACCGAAATGAAGTTCTCGATAGCCATGGTGTCCAGCACCTGACCGCCGAAGCGCTCAGCCGCGACACCGGTACGAATACCTTTACGCGCGGCATACACGGCCGCTGCTGAACCTGCCGGGCCGCCGCCCACTACCAATACATCAAACGCTTCTTTGGCATTGAGTTTCAGTGCCTGACGATCGCCAGCACCGGTGTCGATCTTGGCCAGGATTTCTTCCAGGCCCATACGGCCCTGACCAAACAATTCACCGTTCAGGTAGATGCTTGGCACCGACATGATATGGCGGTCGGTGACTTCGTCCTGGAACAGCGCGCCATCGATAGCGATGTGCTTGATGTTCGGGTTGAGCACTGCCATCAGGTTCAGCGCCTGCACGACGTCCGGGCAGTTCTGGCAAGACTGGGAAAAGTAGGTTTCGAACGTGAATTCGCCTTCAAGCGCGCGAATCTGTTCGACGGTGTCCGCGCTGGCCTTGGATGGGTAGCCGCCAACTTGCAGCAGTGCCAATACCAGCGAAGTGAATTCGTGGCCCATCGGGATACCGGCGAAACGCAGGCTGATGTCTTGTCCCGGGCTGTTGAGCGAGAACGACGGGGTACGCACGTCGGTGCCGCTGTCATTAAGGGTGATGCCTTTCGAAACACTGATCACGTCATTGAGCAACGCCAGCATTTCCTGGGATTT
The DNA here is from genome assembly GCF_900602065.1 of Pseudomonas viridiflava. Classification (GTDB taxonomy): domain Bacteria; phylum Pseudomonadota; class Gammaproteobacteria; order Pseudomonadales; family Pseudomonadaceae; genus Aquipseudomonas. Next base: position 143,327 of record NZ_UWFN01000116.1, read on the forward strand.
CGCGCCGTCATCGAGGGACGCGACGATCTCGACCGGGCGGGTAAGACGCTCCAGGTACGATTTCAGCTGGGCTTTAAGATTGGCGTCCAACATGCGGGCGATTCCTTTAGCAATTAGAAAAACAGGAAGTAGAAAAAACAACGCCCAGGCGATAGTCGCCCGGGCGTTTTTTGGGGCGATGCGGTTTACGTGCTTAAGAGCTCAACGCCCCTAGCCGATTGACTCGACCGAAATGCATGCGGCTTAGATCTTGCCAACCAGGTCCAAAGATGGAGCCAGAGTGGCTTCGCCTTCTTTCCATTTAGCTGGGCAAACTTCGCCCGGGTGTGCAGCAACGTACTGAGCAGCTTTGACTTTACGCAGCAGTTCGGAAGCGTCGCGGCCTACACCACCGTCGTTCAGCTCAACGATTTTGATCTGACCTTCAGGGTTGATCACGAAAGTACCGCGGTCAGCCAGGCCAGCTTCTTCGATCAGTACGTCGAAGTTGCGGGACAAGATGTGAGTCGGGTCGCCGATCAGTGGGTACTGGATTTTGCCAATGGCTGGCGAAGTGTTGTGCCAGGCAGCGTGTGCGAAATGGGTGTCAGTCGACACGCCGTAGATTTCAACGCCCAGTTTTTTGAAGTCGGCGTAGTTATCAGCAAGGTCTTCCAGTTCGGTCGGGCATACGAAGGTGAAGTCTGCTGGGTAGAAGAAGACGACAGACCATTTGCCTTTGAAGTCAGCTTCAGACACGTCTACGAAAGAGCCGTTCTGGAATGCAGTGGCTTTGAACGGTTTTACCTGGCTGTTGATGATAGGCATCGGTGAATCTCCTAGTGGGTTGTTAATTCGATGAAACAGAGCTTACGCATAATGGCCTATGTAGGCTCATTGGCAAACCTCATGTGCACGATTGGTTTTGACTATAAGGGAGGCTTATTAATAGAAGGAAAGGTAATTTCGCTTTTGAAGGACTACTGCTCCGCCAAGGCTCAAGCTCGGCACTTTGCCTGCCTCCCCCTCCCCTGATCTCATGCCTGGGCGAACTTACGATTCGCGGCCAGCTCGCGAGACGCCGAAAACAATGCCCTGAACCTGAACCTGCCAATAACCTGCTCAAAAAATCAATTCGCCATAGTGACTTAAATAGTATGTAATTACAGGGTACATACCACAGTATGAAATAAAGGATCACGCAATGGCTCGCGGCGGCATTAACAAGGCTTTGGTACAGACAGCAAGACTCGCGCTGCTGGCCCGCGGCGAGCACCCCAGCATTGACGCAGTACGCATTGAAATGGGCAATACGGGCTCAAAAACCACGATCCATCGCTATTTGAGAGAGCTGGACGAAAGCGATCGGGCAGGCACGACACCCTCCGACATCGATGATGAGTTGACCGAGCTGGTCACTCGCCTCGCCCATCGCCTGCAAGGCAAGGCCCAGGAAACTGTCGATGAAGCTCAGTCGCGATTCGACGCAACGTGTCATCAGAAGGATGAAGCGCTGCTCCAGGCAAACAACCAGCTCGCGGAAATTACCGCACGGTTGAATCGCAAGACCGAGCAGCTGAAGGAACAGGCAGCGACACTGCTTGCCACCCGCGAACGACTGCAGACGGAGCAAACCCAGAATGCTCGCCTGACTCAAGCCAATCAGGACCTGACGAATCGACTCGCAGACAAAGACGAGCAGATTCGCTCACTGGAAGAAAAAACCCTGAAGGCCCTCGAATCCGCAAAACAACAACGCGAGCAAGAGCAGCGACGGTATGAGGAACACGCTCAACAGCTGCAGACAGAGTTGCGTCAGACGCAAAGCCTGGCAACGCAACATCAGCAGGACATCACCCGGCTTACGCGGGACAATGAGCGACTATTGGCAGAGAACCGCAGCGCTCAGCAGGAGCTGAATGCTCACAATGACCAGCTAACCAAAGCCTCGGCTCAAGCTGCCAGCACCCTGGAACAGTTACAGCAGACGAAAACCCGCTGCACCGTGCTTGAAGAACGCACGCGCCTCGCGCAACAGGACAGCGCGGAGGCCCGTCAACAGCTGACTGACCAGCTACAGCAGAATCGGGTATTGGAGTTGATACTGATCAAGACCGAACTGGCGCTTGAAGGCTTGCGAAACGAAAAGTCGACTACCACCTCAGCCTCAAAACAGCACCCCGATCAGCGCTGATCGGGGTGTTCAAGCATGGTCCTGACGCGTAAGCCCAGCTCATCCACGGTAAACGGCTTGGTCATCATGTCCATGCCGCACCCCAGGAAATCGCCACGCACCTGAGCCTCTGGCGCGTAACCTGTCATGAACAGCACACGTAAATCGGGTCGGTACTGCCGGGCTATTTCGGCAAGCTGACGACCGTTCAGACCCGGTAGCCCTACATCACTGACCAACAAATCGATTCGTTCCTGACTCTGCAGGTATGGCAATGCAGCCTTGCTATCGCCCGCCTCCAGAGTGGAATAACCCAGCTCGTGCAGCACATCAACCACCAGCATGCGTACGGGCTCTTCGTCTTCAACCACCAACACACATTCACCACTGACCGCACGCGGCGCTTCCAGTCCCGCGACGATTGCGGTGCTGCGCTCGTCAAGGTCTTGATGACAGGACAGGTATAGATGAACAGTCGTGCCTTGCCCCTCAACACTGTCAATCACCACATGCCCACCCGTCTGCTTGACGAAGCCGTAGACCATCGACAAACCAAGACCCGTTCCCTGCCCGATGGGTTTAGTGGTGAAGAACGGATCAAAGGCTCGATCCAGAACATCATCAGACATGCCTGCCCCGGTATCGCGAACGCTCAGACGAACATATTCACCGGGCGAAACCTCTCCCGAACGCCCCTCGACCCTGACGTGCTCACTGGCAACGGTTAACTGACCACCATCAGGCATGGCGTCCCGGGCATTGATGACCAGATTCAACAAGGCGTTTTCCAGCTGATGTTCGTCAGTGCTGGTGCGCTGCAACCCCTCGCTCAGTTCGATGCGCAACTCGATGCTTTCCCCGGTGGTTCGGGCCAGCAGTTCCTGCATGGATGCCACCATCTGATTCACATCGACAGCGCTGTTGTTGAGCGATTGTCGGCGGGCAAAAGCCAGAAGCCGATGGGTCAGAGCTGCAGCACGGTTGGCAGAGGTCATCGCTGCGCTGATGTAGCGATCGATTTCCCCTGTCCGGCCGGCAGCAATGCGTCGCTGCATCAGGTCCAGAGCGCCAAGCACGCCGGTGAGCATGTTGTTGAAGTCGTGAGCGATACCGCCGGTTAGCTGGCCAATGGCGTCCATCTTTTGCGCATGGCGCAGGGTTTCTTCCGCCTGTTCACGCTCAGCCATTTCGATTTGCAGCAGTTCATTGATACTGGCCAGCTCACGGGTACGCTCGGCCACTCGTAACTCAAGGCTCTCATTGAGCTCACGAAGCGCTTCTTCTGCATTGACCTGGGCGGTAATGTCAGTGTGAGTACCGAGCCAGTGGGTGATATGCCCATGCTCATCGCGGATCGGCAAGGCGCGAGCCAGAAACCAGCTGTAGCCACCATCCTTGCCGCGTAGCGGGAACGTGTCTTCCCAGATCGAGCCCGTTGCGAAGCAGTGCACCAGCCGAGCGGTTACCCGATCAACATGCTCCGGGTGATGAACCGAGCGCCAGCCCAGCGCCCGCATGGCTTCCAGAGATGCCCCGGTATAGTCATACCAGCGCTCGTTGTACCAATAAATATTGCCCGCGGAGTCCGCAGTCCATGCCAACTGACTCATGTTGTCGGCCAGGCTGCGGAATTGACGCTCGCTCTCCAGCAACGCGTCAATGTTGCGCATAGGGCCTATATCTTGCTCATCGAAGGTCAATGGCATTGCCGCCCAATAGTATTGACTGCTCATCGCAGGTGTCCTTCCTGGAATATATGATCTACCCGGCCTTCATCCTGAATCCCGGGCATAGCTTCATTTACACAACCGGCGCCTAACGATCAACCGGGGAGCGCATGGTGACAAACTCTTCAGCGAGTGTCGGGTGCACACCGACAGTATCGTCAAACTGACGCTTGGTAGCGCCAGCCTTCAAGGCAATGGCCAGCCCCTGAATGATTTCACCCGCCTCCGGACCAACCATGTGGCAGCCCAGCACAACGTCAGTGTTGGCGTCGACCACCAGCTTCATCAGGGTGCGTTCCTGGTTTTCAGTCAGGGTCAGCTTCATCGGACGGAAGCGACTTTCAAAAATCTGCACGTCATGACCCGCTTTCTTCGCTTCTTCCTCGGTCAACCCAACGGTACCGATATTCGGCAGGCTGAAAACGGCGGTCGGAATGTGCGTGTAGTCCACAGCGCGATAATCTTCCGGCCTGAACAGGCGTCGGGCGACAGCCATACCTTCAGCCAGCGCTACAGGCGTCAACTGGACTCTGCCGATCACATCACCGATAGCCAGAATCGATGGTTCGCTGCTCTGGTAGTTATCGTCGACCTCGACAAAGCCATTCTTGTCCAGTTTGACGTTGACGTGCTCAAGACCGAGATTGTCGAGCATAGGTCGACGTCCGGTGGCATAAAACACGCAATCGGTGTTCACCTCTTCCCCGTTCTTGAGGATGAGTTGCAGGCTGCCATCGGTTAACTTCTCGATGCGTTCGATATCGGAATTGAACCGCACATCCATACCGCGCTTGGTCAGTTCCTCGTGCAAATGGCTGCGCACACTGCCATCAAAACCGCGCAGGAACATTTCGCCGCGGTACATCAGCGTCGTATCCGCTCCCAGACCATGGAAAATCGAGGCGAATTCGACGGCGATGTACCCGCCACCCACGACTACGATGCGCTTTGGAAGCTGTTTGAGATAAAACGCCTCATTGGAGGTGATGGCATGTTCGCGCCCCGGGATATCCGGCACCTGCGGCCAGCCTCCGGTAGCAATCAGAATATGCTCGGCACTGTAAGTCTGGCCATTGACCTCAACTTCATGAGGTCCCTTGAGCGCCGCATGGCCTTCGAGCAACGTAACGCCGCTGTTAACCAGCAAGTTGCGATAAATACCGTTGAGATGCTGGATCTGCCGATCCTTGTTGGCAATCAATGTTGCCCAGTCGAAGTCGGGCTCACCGGTTGACCAACCGAAGCTTTTGGCCTGCTCGAAATCCTCAGCGTAATGGGCGCCATAAACCAATAGTTTTTTTGGCACACAACCTACGTTGACACAGGTCCCCCCCAGGTAACGGCTTTCGGCAACCGCCACCCGAGCACCAAAACCTGCAGCGAAACGCCCGGCGCGCACACCGCCAGAACCGGCACCGATTACAAAGAGGTCGAAGTCGTAAGCCATGTAAATCTCCTAAGCAGAGCTACAGCATATCAGCCAGAAACGACAAAGCCACCCGAAGGTGGCTTTGTCCTACAAGCAAGTCTGAAGAATTCTCAGAGGCTTAGCTGCCTTTCTTGTAGAAATGCTCGAAGCAGAAGTTGGTTGCTTCGATGTAACCTTCAGCGCCACCGCAGTCAAAACGGGTGCCTTTGAATTTGTAGGCCAGCACGTTGCCTTCTGCTGCCTGCTTCATCAAAGCGTCGGTGATCTGGATTTCACCACCCTTGCCAGGCTCAGTGGCTTCGATTTTCGCGAAGATGTCCGGCGTCAGGATGTAACGACCAATGATCGCCAGGTTGGAAGGCGCATCTTCCGGCTTTGGCTTCTCGACCATGTCGGTTACACGGAACAGACCTGGCTTGATTTCTTCGCCAGCGATAACGCCGTATTTCTGCGTTTCGTTCGCAGGTACTTCCTGAATGGCGACAATCGAGCAGCCATAATGCTTGTGCAGCTTGACCATCTGGGCCAGCACGCCTTCGCCTTCAAGGTTCACACACAGGTCATCTGCCAGTACGACGGCAAACGCTTCGTTACCGATCAGTGGACGACCGCTGAGGATTGCGTGGCCCAGGCCTTTCATTTCGGTCTGGCGAGTGTAGGAAAAGCTGCACTCGTCGATCAGTTTGCGGATACCAACTAGGTATTTCTCCTTGTCGGTGCCTTTGATCTGGGTTTCCAGCTCATAGCTGATGTCGAAATGGTCTTCCAGTGCGCGCTTGCCGCGACCGGTGACAATGGAAATTTCGTTAAGGCCCGCAGCAAGAGCTTCTTCCACGCCGTATTGGATCAGTGGCTTGTTGACCACTGGCAGCATCTCTTTAGGCATGGCTTTGGTCGCTGGCAAAAAGCGAGTGCCGTAACCGGCTGCGGGGAACAAGCATTTCTTGATCATAAAAGTCCTTCATGAGGGCTATTGGCGTTAGCGGCGCAGTCTAATCAGGCGGCGATCACCTTACAATGCCCCGCCTCTGGCCTTTCGATGCCATGGTAGAGGAATCCTCGAGCAGATAGTTCCACTCGATTTCAGATTTAAGAACATCAGAGAACCCTTTAACGCTCAATGCCATACCCGCCGAACACACTTCATTCGAGCTAAAGTCCCCGTCCTGGCGGGTTGATTCACCCAGTCGGGACTGCATTCAATGGCCCATGCAAGCGTAGCCCAACACCATGCGGCGCGTAGGACTATTCCTTGACTGATATCACGCAGACTCCCTCCCGACACGACGCAGGAGACAGTTATACAAGCCGGGCTTTATGATGTGCGGCTGCACACACGCCAAAGAGACTGCTGCAATGTCACAAGAAAAAAACGTAAATGGTTACCTGATCAAAAAGCTTCAAGACGGCCAGTGGTGGGCCTGCTCTGCGGAAGGGGAAGCGATAGCAGGCCCATTCGCCAGCGAAGACGCCGCAGTTGAAGTCGCCGCCGTCTTGCAAGACCAGCCCAAAGCCGCACGTCGACGCCCATCAAACAAGGCCTGATCGCAAAGCGTTGAATGATGTCGGAACGATGGCTCTCTTATTCAGTCATAGCACCAGCGACGTTTGACGCAACCTACTCCCCGTCTCCCTCAAGAAGTACGAAAAACATGATCAGAGTCTTGTCCATTATTGCTGTACTGGGCCTTACCGGCTGTGCGACCGCCTCCAATACCTACCTTAAAAACGGCCGACAAGGCCTGAACATCGACTGTTCGGGCGAGGCAATGTCATGGGCAAGCTGCTACGAAAAGGCAGATGCGTCTTGCGCCGGTACTGGCTATGAAATCGTGGGCACCGATGGCACGCCGCGCCCTCCCGAAAGTGACAAGACCCTCGGGGTTGACGTAGGCAACTACAAAAATCGCAGTGTGCTGGTGGTGTGCAAATAAAAGCAGTTAGCCCGAGATGCAGAATGTCGCTGCGTGCTGCACATCCTTGGGCCGGATCGGCACATTGGACAGTCGCTCGTAAACCTTGATGGTGCTGCCGCCTGAACGGTTTTCGACGTCCAGAACTGCAGCAGGATCCTTGCTGAACTTCTGCGCGACAATGACTCGCAAGCCGTCATGATGAGGCTCAATCAAAGGCGGTTTACGGCTGTCGGCAATCTTGCCAACGAAGCACTCGGTGTATTCCTTGGGAGTTTTGCCCGACATCACGTTCATGGTCGCTGGGGTATGTTCGATATCTGCGACGGTGGCACAGCCAGTCATCGCCAGAGCCAAAATTACGACAGCCAATTTCATACAATCCTCCCGGTAAAGGTCCTACGACAAGCCTGGCGGGAATTAAATCCCGGATAAAGTCGTTTTTAGCGCCAAGACTGCATTAAAACCTTAATCGCTGATAAATGCCGACCCTCGTCATGCTATCGTTTTGATTTTTCGAAAAAAGCCTTACGCCGGAGACACCCATGAAATTTGTACACCAGCGCGAGCACCTCAATGAAGACGATCTGGTCGTCATCGAGTGTTCTCAGCTCTGCAACATTCGCCTGATGAATGACTCGAACTTCCGCACCTTTAAAAACGGCGGACGCCATACCTATCACGGCGGTGCGTTTGACAAATTTCCGGCCAAGATCGCCGTCCCCAGTACCGGATTCTGGAACATCACCATCGATACTGCGGGGCGCAAGATGGATTCCAACGGTGGGCGCAAGACCAATTTTACGCACTCAATCAAAATTGTCCGTCGTTCAACGTCTCGACTGAGCTGATCGTCCCCATACTGAAGGAGCCAACGTGAACACGCCTGCCCCAAGAACTACCAAGTTTGCTGTCAGCTACAAACTCAACGGCGAACGCCGTTTCGAGTTCGCTCAATTACAGTCGGCATCCGTAGAAGAAGCAAGAAACGCCCTGCAAAAAATGCACGGTGACAGTGGTGATGTGATTAGCGACGTGAAGGTCAGCAAAGCGCTTTAATTCCAGCCCATCCAGCTGCGCTGGTCGGAATTCGTCGTGGAAGCTGCTTCAACCGTCAGGGCGGTATTTCGGCTGGGAAATATTCAACGTCTGCTCCGCCCTCTTCCCGGCTAAAGCCAGCCCCTCGTCGCACATCAGCGTGTGGGGACGATTGAATTCCTGCAGAAATGGCATTCCGGTTCAGGCAGTGCTGAGTATTGAGGAATCCATAACCCCATGAAACGGGAAAGTACAACGCCGACCACCTTCGACCTGTTCGCCGAGGAGCCTGCGCAAAGCAACGCCACAGAACAGATCGGCCCCTGCTCCTGGGTATTGCGCGGCCTGGCGTTACCTGAAGTCGATACATTGCTGGCAGCACTGGAAGACATTCTGATCAGAGCACCTTTCAGGCATATGGTGACGCCGGGTGGTTTCACCATGTCGGCGGCGCTGAGCAGTTGTGGCAGCTTCGGCTGGATGACTGACCGTACAGGCTACCGCTACACCCCAACCGACCCCCAGAGTGGTTTGCCATGGCCGGACATTCCACAGGCTTTCATGGTGCTGGCCCAGCAGGCCGCGCAGCTGTGCGGCTTCAGTGGCTTCGCTCCGGATGCCTGCCTGATCAACCAGTACATTCCCGGCGCCAAAATGTCCCTGCATCAGGACAAAGACGAAAAGCACTACGAATGGCCGGTGGTATCGGTGTCTCTGGGGCTGCCTGCAATCTTTCTGTTTGGCGGACACCAGCGCAACGAAAAACCTCAACGAATAGCGCTCATGCACGGGGACGTGGTGGTCTGGGGTGGCGAGGACCGACTGCGCTTTCACGGCGTGCTGCCTGTCAAACCCGGTCATCACCCTTTGCTGGGGGAACAGCGCATCAACTTCACCTTCAGGCGGGCGTTTTAACCTCAGCGGCAGCGCGGGACTTCACCGGGCAGACCACCCGGTGCAAGTTGAGCGCAGTATTGATAATGCCAATATGGCTGAACGCCTGAGGGAAGTTGCCCAGCATGCGCTGTTCGCGAGGGTCGTATTGTTCGGCAAGCAGCCCCAGGTCGTTACACAGTCCGCACAGCCGATCAAATAATGCAGCGGCTTCCGGCTCCCGCCCCATGAGCACATAGACATCCGCCAACCAGAACGAACACACCAGAAACGTCCCTTCGTGCCCCGCGACGCCATCAACGCTGTGCTCGGTGTCATAGCGCAACAGCAAGCCGTCCTGAATCAGGCTTCTCTCGATGGCCGCAACAGTACCCACCACGCGCGGGTCGTCGGCCGGCAGAAACCCAGTCAAAGCGATCTGCAGCAGACTGGCATCCAGCGCGGGTGAGCCATACGTTTGGGTAAAGCTGCCGATGACCGGGTCGTAACCGTTAAGGCACACATCAGCATGGATGTCGTCAGCCACCTTGCGGTAATGCTTCGCCAGCGCACGATCCTCATCGCTTTGCGCGGACTCGGCAAGTAGCGTGGCATTTCGATCAAACGCCACCCAGGTCATGACCTTGGAGTGGGTAAAGTGGCGAGGCTCGGAGCGAATTTCCCAGATGCCTTTATCCGGCAAGTGCCAGACTTTTTCGAGAAACGGCATGATCACTCTGGAAATGGCAATGCTGCGGGGCGGTCGCGGCAACCCGCCTTTGATCGCCTGAATCATGGCGTCGGCGACTTCGCCGTAGACGTCCAGTTGCATTTGCGTAGCAGCACCGTTGCCGATGCGTACAGGGCGCGAAGCCTCATAGCCGTCGAGCCAGGGCAACTCGAACTCTGGCAGGCGCCTTTCACCGCCAAGCCCGTACATGATCTGGATCTGCTCGGGATTACCTGCCACCGAGCGCATCAACCATTCACGCCAGGCCGCCGCCTCTTCGAAATAACCGAGATTCATGAACGCCAGTAGCGTCATGGTCGCGTCGCGCAACCAGCAATAGCGGTAATCCCAATTGCGCTCACCTCCCAGTTGCTCAGGCAGCGAGGTGGTGACTGCCGCAACGATGCCGCCTGTGGGCTGATAGGTCATTGCCTTCAACGTGATCAGCGAACGCTTGACCTGTGCGGTCCATGGCCCGACGTCGGGACAGCGGTCGGAGAACTCAAGCCAGAAGTATTCGGTTGCCGCCAGAGCAGACTCGGCGTCGATCCCGTCATGAACAGGTTCATAGGACGCCTGATGACTCAAGACAAACGCCTCGCGCTCGCCCTCGTCAATACGGAAGTGGCAGCCGGTGTGATGGTCCAGCGCCTTCAGGGGTTCTGGTGCCCGCAGCACCAGCATTTCCGGCCCTGCTACTGCACTCAGGGTCTGACCGCCCTTGTTTTCAACCCAAGGCACGCTGCTGCCGTAGTCAAAGCGAATAGCCAGATCCATGTCAAAAAACACATGCCCGCTCAGGCCGACGACGATACGTACAACATGACTCCCCTCGCCTTGCGGCATGAAATCAACCAGCATTGCGCGCCCGGTCGAGGTTTCAAACACGGTCTCGAGAATCAGCGTGCCTTCACGATAGCGCCGCTCGGTATTGATCAATGGTTCGCTTGGGGCTATTTTCCAGCGCCCGTTATCCGTGTCGCCGAGCAAGGCGGCGAAACACGCAGGCGAATCAAATCGAGGGAAGCACAACCAGTCCAGCGAACCATCCCGGGCAACCAGCGCGGCCGTCTTGCAGTTGCCCAGCAGTGCGTAGTCTTCGATCAACGCGGCCATGAACAAGCATCCGTAATCAGTTGAGCATCAACAGCCAATCAGCGTGGCAACAGGTAGCGCTCGATAGCGCTGGCAACTCCATCTTGCAGGTTGCTACCGGTGACGACGTCCGCCTCGCTGCGCACGCTCTCTTCAGCCTGACCCATGGCGATTGAAAGCCCGGCTTTATGGAACATGGCAACATCGTTGCCCCCGTCGCCAATTGCCGCAGTGTGGACCATGTCGACACCCGACTGCCCGGCCAGAATGACCAGAGCATTGCCCTTGTTGGCGTCCAGAGCTGTTACATCGAGGTAATACAACTGTGAACGTGCGGCATGCGCCTGCCCCGCGATCAACGGATTGAGCCGACTTTCAAGTTGCTTCAGCAGTTCGAAATCGGTGCTGGCGGCGACAATTTTGTCGACGCGATCCAGCCACGGCTCGAAACTTTCGACCTGGACCGGCTCATAGCCCAGCGTCGTGCGCTCATGCTCGACGTAAGCACCTTCCGGGTCGATCAAAAACCACTGATCATCAGCAAATACCCATACCGCCACCTCGTACCGGGAAAACAACTCGATACAGGTTCGGGCGGCCACTGGGTCGATACGGTAGGCAAACAGCACACGCCCATCAGGGGCTACGATATTGGCGCCGTTGAACCCCGCAGTAGGTAACTGAACGCCCAACGCTTCAATCTGTTGGCGCATGGCGCGCGGTGGGCGACTGCTTGCCACCGTAAAGTGGATTCCGGCATCACGCAGCCGGGCCACAGCGTCGATAGTCGCTTGGCTCAAACTGTGATCGGGTCGCAGTAATGTGCCGTCGATATCCGACAGTACAAATCGAATGTTTGATTGATGCGCTTCAGGCATTGATATCCCGCCATTCTCGACCGTCTTTGCCCAGCAACGTATCCGCAGCGGCGGGTCCATCCCCTCCCGCAGCATACAGCTCGACCTGAGGGTTGTTCTTCCAGGCATCCAGAAATGGCTGTACGGCACGCCATCCGTTTTCAATGTTGTCAGCACGCTGGAACAGGGTCTGATCTCCGGTCAGGCAGTCGTAGATCAAGGTTTCATAGCCAGTAGATGGCTGCATCTCGAAGAAATCCTTGTACTCGAAGCCCAGTTCGATGTCTTCCATGTGCAGGTTGGGCCCGGGACGCTTGGCGTACAGGTCAAACCACATGCCCTCGTTGGGCTGGATCTGAATGCGCAGATAGTTGGGCTTTATGCGATCAATCTCGGTATCACGAAACTGTGCATACGGCGCAGGCTTGAAGCAGATAGCAATTTCGGTGCTGCGTTTACTCATGCGCTTGCCGGTGCGCAGGTAAAACGGCACCCCGACCCAACGCCAGTTGTCGATCATGACCTTGAGTGCAACAAAGGTTTCAGTGGTGCTGTCAGGATCAACCTTGTTTTCCTGACGATAGCCCGGCACCTCCTCATCACCCTTGCGGCCTTGCGCGTATTGGCCACGGACAGAATTGGCCAGAGCCTCCTCTTCACTCCAGGGCCGAATCGCGCCGACAACCTTGGCTTTCTCACCTCGAACAGCATCTGCACCGAAGGCAGCCGGCGGCTCCATGGCAACCATGGCCAGTAGTTGGAACAGGTGATTGGGCACCATGTCGCGCAGTGCGCCGGTATGTTCGTAGAAACTGCCACGCGTTTCGACCCCGACAGTTTCCGCCGCAGTGATCTGCACGTGGTCGATGTAATGGTTATTCCAGAACGACTCGAACAAGGCGTTGGAAAAACGACTGACCAGAATGTTCTGGACTGTCTCTTTGCCCAGATAGTGGTCAATCCGGTAGATCTGCTTCTCGGTCATGACCTTGAGCAGGCACTCATTGAGTGCGACAGCGCTGGGCAGATCCGAGCCAAATGGCTTTTCGATCACAACCCGGCGAAACGAACCAGACTCCTCGCTCAATAACCCGGAGGAGCCCAGCCGTGTAGCCACTTCGCTGAAAAAACGCGGAGCAGTGGCAAGATAGAAGACGGCGTTGCCGGTACCGGTGCTTTTGATCTTCTCGGCAATATCGCTATAAGTGGAGTCATCGAGAAAGTCGCCCTGTACGTAGCTGATCCGTCCTGCCAGCTTGCGCCAGAGTTCTGGATCGAGAGGATCCTTGCCGTCATCGGCGACCTTGCTGGCGGCCTCCTGACGGATGAAATCCTCAAGCTTCTTCGCAAAATCGACGTCGCTGATCGCGTTATGGTCAACGCCGACGATATACAGGTTTTCATCAACCAGACCGTCCCTGCTCAGGTTGTAGAGCGCCGGCATAAGCAGGCGCTTCACAAGGTCCCCATGGGCACCGAACAGGAACAGCGTGGTTGGTGGCGCAACTTCAGGCTTTTGCCGGGTACTGCTGCGCGATAATCCCATTACTTGGGACCTTCCTTGTGACCACCGAAGCCAAAGCGCATTGCCGACAGCATCTTGTCTGCATAGGAGCTCTTCTGACGGGAGCGGAAACGGGCAAACAAAGCACTGGAAAGGACCGGAACGGGTACCGCCTGCTCCATCGCGGCTTCGATTGTCCAGCGACCTTCGCCACTGTCGGCCACGGCGCCGGAGTACGCATCCAGCTGCGGGTCGGTGGCCAGGGCGTCAGCAGTCAGATCCAGCAGCCATGAGGACACAACGCTGCCCCGACGCCAGACTTCAGCGATATCAGCCATGTTCAAATCGAAACGTTGCTCGGCAGGAAGGTTCTCGGAGTTCTTCTGCTTGAGGATGTCGAAGCCTTCGGCGAAGGCTTGCATCATGCCGTATTCAATACCGTTATGGATCATCTTCACGAAGTGGCCAGAACCTGCCGGGCCTGCGTGAATATAGCCACGCTCGGCACGGTCATCGGCAGAGGTGCGACCTTTGGTGCGTTCTACCGACCCCATGCCTGGGGCCAGCGTGGCGAACAACGGATCGAGGCGCTGAACCACGTCTGCTTCACCGCCGATCATCATGCAGTAGCCACGTTCAAGCCCCCACACGCCGCCGGAGGTACCCACGTCGACGTAATGAAGGCCCTTGGCTGTCAGCGCCTGTGCGCGACGCACATCGTCTTTATAGAAGGTGTTGCCGCCATCGATGATCACATCATCAGCGTCCAGCAATTCACTCAGAACATTGATGGTCTCTTCAGTCGGCTCACCGGCTGGCAGCATGACCCAGACGGCGCGGGGCTTTTCCATGGCCGCTACCAGCGCGGGCAGATCGGCTACGGCAATCGAACCTTCCTTGGCCAGAGCGCTGCGCGAAGCTTCATCACGATCGTAAACCACGGTAGTGTGGCCATTGAGCATCAGGCGTCTTGCAATATTGCCGCCCATGCGGCCCAGTCCGATGATTCCAAGTTGCATGCTGGTGCTCCGTAATTCGCAAAAACAAAAAATGTTACCTCATTGTACAGCTCACTTCGTTGTGAGCCAGCCATGAGCATGATTTTTAAAGCCCTGTTTTGCCGCTAGACCAGAGCCTGCGGGGCCTGTAGGATGGCCAATAGACACCAGCGCGAATGTGACGATTATTGAGATCAAGAAACGTTCGCGACAATTGAAAATAAAAAAGTTCCATTTTCCCGCAAAAGAAATCAGAATTGCTGCCGATAGAGAGGTAAGCAGAGGCGAGTCGGCGCATCGATAGTCATTTGCCAGGACCTTTCATGTTGAATCCGCCATTTGCGAGGTGAGCAATGGGCACTGTACTACCGGCAACTGCACCACAAACTCTCTATGTCACCATCCGTCGTGACGAACTGCGCCAGCTTAAAGAAGAGCGCGAACAATTGCTCAGCAAGGTCGCTCATTTGAGCCTCATGCTGCAACAAGCGCAATTGATGCACTCCGGCACTGCCCTGCAAGCCTGAGCCCCATCCGCTCGTTGCCTCTGCGTAACGTAGCATTACGAATAGTGGCAAGCCCGATCAGCTGGCTTGCCCCTGGCAATACCCTCCTCTGAATTCCTTTCTTATATAGAGCCCACAAAGCGCTTCTCGCTTCGTGTTTTCACGCATTGGCCTCCATCTGCGCTGGTAAACATTGACCACAGGATCTGCCAAAGGCCACAAAGCTTTTGTACAGACACTCCACCATCGCAGCCCTCGGCAAGTCCGACAGGTTCAACGCTCGCTGCGCGACAGCGCATTCGCTGCAGAATGTCAAAAGCTCCGACCCGACACCCTGTCTAACGTTCAAACCTGCCAGTGGTTTAGCGCAAAGGTGATCAGGCCGGCCTTTGCATTAAAGCGCCTTCTGCCAGAACATTGCCTTGCCCATCTGCGGATCCAGCTCGTAACCCGCAAAACCAAGCTTGCGATAGGCGCCCTGGGCAATCAGGTTACCCTCGAGCACTTCAAGCGTCAGTTTGCAGCAGCCACGCTGGCGCGCGATTTCTTCGACCTTGGCCAGCATCTTCTGACTGATACCCAGGCCACGGTACTGACCCAGCACCGCGACATCATGAATATTCACTAGCGGGCGACACTGGAAGGTTGAAAAGCCCTCGAAACAGTTGACCAGCCCGACCGGTTCCCCGGAAATAAAAGCCAGCACGCTGAACGCATGTGGTCGCTTGGCCAATTCAATTGCGACCTGCTGCTGGGTATCAAGTGACAACGATTCACCGCCCCCCATGACATCTTCGGCGTACTGATTGAGCACAAAGCCAATCGCTTGCGCGTGCACCGGGTTGGTGTAACTGGCTTGCAGTACCAAAACTTCAGGGCTATCCATTACGTCCTCTTGCAACTGCGTTGATCACAGGCATTGCTGGCTCGACCGAGCCGGGTCGCTGATTCTATCCCGCCATGCGCGAAAATGTTTCGATCAACTCTCAGGAAAATTCTACGGGCGCCCTACGATCAGGCGACCCATGCACCATGAAATAGCGTTTCCTGTTGTAGGAAGCCATTCTTGCCTCACGTAGTCTCCTTCAACGCACTGACTGGAGGCGTGTACAGGATCATCGTCAAACAATCCGACGATCGGTATTTCTCGTGCTCCACGACAGGTTTTTCGCTCTAACAAAGAGCATTGAGTCACCTGGCCACTCGTTTTTCTGGATTATCACGCGTCGCACTCCCGCCTCTGAAGCCCATTCCAGACATTTCCCACAAAAAAAGTCGAAACTTTCCGTTGCGCGCACAGGTCATCTCTTAAGAGCGCCTATGCTGTTGGCTATGCCCGCATTTTGGCGCTACCAAGCTGTCCGTGAATCACGCAAACAGTAAATGGGTACTGATCTTGCGTAGCGCATGTGTGCTCGGCCATAGGACATGGCCAATAACAAATCTAATGCAGTACCAACACTGTATTGAATGGGAGAAATCGATGATTAGCGCCGCTGTCAAAACCCAGAAGGGAGAGAGTTTTAATCAGCCGGCCAGCGAGCTGACTCATCTGCCGGTCTTCGCTACGACGAGCGTTCCACAGCTGCAGCTACCTGCCGTTTCACAGCCAACAATAGTGTCGAGCAATAGACGCAAAGTCTTGTTTGTCACTTCCGAGCTGGCTGACCTGGTGAAAACCGGTGGTCTTGGTGATGTTTCTGCTGCACTGCCGCGAGCCATGCGTCACCTGCACGACGTCCGAGTGCTGATTCCCGGCTACCCGCAAGTGCTGAATAGTGGCAACCCGATCCATGTGATCAGTCAGTTGGGCGGTCATGCTGCCCTGCCACCCTGCAAGATCGGCCGTATGGACATGAAAGACGGTCTGGTGATTTATGTGCTGATTTGCCCTGAACTGTATGAGCGCGAAGGGACGCCTTATGCGGACAATCAAGGGCGTGACTGGTCCGATAACCATATTCGCTTCGCCCGTCTGGGTCTGGCTGCTGCAGAATTCGCTGCGGGTGCGGTAAAAACCCAATGGTGTCCAGAGCTGGTTCACGCCCACGACTGGCCAGCGGGTCTGGCTCCTGCCTACATGAAGTGGCGCGGGCAGACTACTCCAACCATCTTCACCATCCATAACCTGGCGTATCAAGGCACCGTCAGCACGGCGTCCAGTCGCGAGCTGGGTATTCCGGATGAAGCGCTCAGCGCGGACGGTATGGAGTTTTACGGCAAGCTTTCGTTCATCAAGGCCGGCATGGCCTACTCCAGCCATATCACGACGGTCAGCGCGACTTACGCCAAAGAAATTACCACCCCCGAGTTCGGTTGCGGCCTGGAAGGCTTCCTTCAGCACAAAGCCAATCGCGGCCAGCTCAGCGGTATCCCGAATGGCATCGACGCCAGTTGGGATGCGGCAACTGACGAGCACCTGATTTGCCACTTTGCGCCCAACGAATGGCAGCGCAAGGAGATCAACGCTGATCACGTCCGAGAGTTGTTCGAGCTGGAGCCGTCTACCGGCCCGCTGTTCGCCGTCGTTTCGCGACTGGTTTATCAGAAAGGCCTGGACCTCACCATCGGTGTCGCCGAGCACATCGTCAACAATGGCGGCCAGATCGCAATCATTGGTCGTGGCGAGCCTGAAGAAGAAGACGCCATGCGCGCCTTGGCGGAACGCTTCCCTGGCCAGATTGGCGTGCGTATCGGTTTCAACGAGACCGACGCCCGTCGCATGTTCGCTGGCAGTGACTTCTTGCTGATGCCTTCGCGTTACGAGCCATGCGGGCTGAGCCAGATGTATGCGCAGCGTTTCGGTTCGCTACCGGTCGCCCGCAACACCGGCGGTCTGGCTGACACCATTGAAGATGGCGTAACCGGTTTCCTGTTCGACGAGTCAACCGTCGAAAGCTACACCGAAGCATTGAACCGTGCCTTCAAGGTGTTCTCCAACCCTGCACTGATCAACGCCATGCGTTGCCGGGCAATGGCAGCCCCTTTCAACTGGCATCAAGCGGTAGAGCCCTACGCAGAGCTCTATCAGGACCTGCTGAAGAAAAATGTGGGTACTGCACTTCACTATTGATCAAGGAATAACGGATGCCTCTGCGTACGGACGAGAGCTGGCGCCACGGCGCCGTCTTGCTGGATTCTGGCTATACGCGGTTCGCCCTCTGGGCGCCCGACGCCTACTACGTCAGTGTTGAACTCGAGGGTGGCCAGTCTCTGGCCATGCTCCCCCAGAACGAAGGATGGTTCATTCTCGAGGCCCGCTGCCCAGCCGGCACTCGATACCGCTACAACATCGACGGGGAGCTTGAAGTCCCCGATCCCGCCTCACGCGCTCAATCCTCAGACGTCCACTCGCACAGCGTGGTCGTCGACCCTCTCGCTTACGACTGGCAAAACACTGCCTGGCAGGGTCGTCCCTGGCATGAAGCGGTTATCTATGAGCTCCATGTCGGTGCGCTGGGCGGTTATGCCGGGGTTGAAGCCCATCTGGAGCGTCTCGCCGAACTGGGTGTCACCGCCATCGAGCTCATGCCGATTGCGCAATTCCCCGGCACACGCAACTGGGGATATGACGGTGTTTTGCCTTATGCGCCGCAGTCCTCGTACGGGACGCCGGAGCAACTCAAACACCTGATCGACACCGCGCACGGTTACGGGCTGATGGTGATTCTGGACGTGGTCTATAACCATTTCGGGCCCGACGGCAATTATCTGGGTCGCTACGCCAAAGGCTTCTTCCGCAATGACGTGAAGACGCCGTGGGGCGACGCCATCGACTTCCGCCGTCGTGAAGTACGCGACTTCTTTATCGACAATGCGTTGATGTGGCTGCTGGAGTATCGATTCGACGGCCTGCGTATGGACGCCGTACACGCCATCAATGACGCAACCTTTCTTCAGGAATTTGCCCACAAGATACGTGAGCAGATCGACGCCCCAAGGCACGTCTGGCTGAACCTCGAAAACGAGTTCAACCAGGCCAGCCTCCTCGAACAAGGCTATGACGCGCAGTGGAACGACGACGGGCACAACACGTTGCATGTGCTGTTGACTGGCGAGACGGACGCTTACTATTCGGACTTCGCCCATCAGGCCACTGACAAGCTGGCCCGGCTGCTGAGCCAGGGCTTTGTCTATCAGGGCGAACCCACCCGTCACGGCCACACCCGTGGTGAGTCCAGCAGTCATCTGCCACCCAGTGCTTTCGTGTTGTTCCTGCAGAACCATGATCAGATCGGCAATCGTGCCTTTGGCGAACGCCTGCCACAAATCTGTCATGGCCCTGCGTTACGTGCGGCCACCGCACTATGGCTCCTCTCCCCCATGATCCCGCTGATGTTCATGGGCGATGAATGGGCTGCCAGCGAGCCTTTTCTGTTTTTCACCGATCATCACGGCGGACTGGCTGATGCCGTGCGCGAGGGGCGGCGTGGCGAGTTTGCCGACTTCGCGGCCTTTGCTGACGAAGAAAAACGCCACCACATTCCTGACCCGAATGACCCGGCGACATTCGAAGCGTCCAAACCGGCCTTTGACGCGGTGTACCTGGAAACCGACAAGGGCAGCGATCACCGAAGCTGGCTGGAACTCTATCGCCAGCTGCTGGCAATCCGTCACCAGCAGATCGTGCCCCGTTTGCCCGGCAGTCATGCCCTGGGCGCAGAAGTGCTAAGCGAAGGTGCGGTTTCCGCTCGCTGGCAAATGGGCGACGGCGCGGTCCTGCGCATCGACCTCAACCTGACAGAACATGCGGTCAGCGCCTCCGAGTGGAAAGGCGGCAATGTTCTTTTTGAAACCCTGCCACATGCGGCAGAACTTTCCCGACGAGGCATCCTCAATCCATACACGGCCATTGTCAGCCTGATAGCAACCGATGTTCTGGAGGAACAGGATGAGCAATGAGCAATTGGAGAACCTGGCGACCGAAGCAGGCTTGTCGGTCGACTGGATTGATGCAAACGGCCGCGCGCAACGCGTCAGCCCCGAAGTACTGAGCAAAGTGCTGGGTTGCCTGGGTTTTGCGGCTGATGACAACCTGCAGATCGACGCCAGCCTGCAGCGCCTTAAGAACGCTCATCATCAACCGACACCACCGCCATTGCTGACCGTAGACCATGGTAGCAATCTCGACTTGAGCGCCTGGTTCGAACCCGGCACCCCGTTCGTGCTGCATCTGGAAGACGGTGCAACCATCGACGCCAACCTGACCGCCAACGCCGCACTGCCTGGCCTGGCTCCGGTCGGCTATCAACAACTGAACATTGCTGGCCAGCACCTGACGATTGCCGTAGCACCGGCAAGCTGCTTCAGCCTGGCCCAGGCGAAAGACAGCCGGGTGGCTCGCGCGTGGGGCCTGACGGTGCAGTTATATGGCTTGCGTCGCGAAGGCGACGGCGGCTTCGGGGATACACAAGCCCTCGAAAGCCTGGCCCGCGTGGCGGGTGAACGCGGTGCCGACGCGCTCGCGATCAGCCCGGTGCACGCGATGTTTGCCAATGACCCGCACCGTTACAGCCCCTACTCGCCGTCGAGTCGACTGTTCCTCAACAGCCTGTACTGCTCGCCAGGCACGATTCTGGGCGAGCGCGCCTTGCGCATGGCTATCGATGAATCAGGTCTTGGCGACGAGCTCAAACGCCTTGAAGAGTTGCCGTTGATTGACTGGCCTGCTGCGGCCAGCGCCAAGTGGAAAGTACTGCACAAGCTGTATGACGCTTTTAGCGGCAGTGATCACCCATTGCATGAAGACTTCAACAGCTTCCGCCACAACGGCGGCGAAGCACTTGAAAACCATTGTCGCTTCGAAGCCATTCGTGATGAATGTCCACGTCTGGGCATGAGCGACAACTGGCATGAATGGTCTGAAGAATTCAAGAACCCGCGCAGTGAGGCAATTGCCCGCTTCGCCGCCAACCACAGCGAGCAAATCGGCTTCTATGCCTTTACCCAATGGCTGATGGCCCGCGGCCTGGAGCGAGCGCAGACCGCTGCTCGCAGCAGCGGCATGAGCGTCGGTCTGATTGCTGACCTGGCCGTTGGCGCTGATGGTGCCGGCAGCCAGGCCTGGAGCCGTCAGGATGAATTACTCTCGGCGCTCAGTGTCGGCGCACCGCCAGACATCCTCAACCGTGCAGGCCAGAGCTGGGGGATTTCCGCGTTCTCGCCCGAAGGCCTCAAACGCAATGGCTTCCGAGCCTTTATCGAAATGCTGCGGGCCAACTTCGCTCACGCGGGAGGCCTGCGCATTGACCACATCATGGGCTTGCAGCGCCTCTGGGTGGTGCCGCTGGGCTCACCCGCCAGCGAAGGCGCGTACCTGAACTATCCGCTCGACGACATGCTCCGCCTGTTGAGCCTCGAATCGTGGCGTCACAAAGCAATCGTGCTGGGCGAAGACTTGGGTACGGTTCCTCCAGGACTGCATGAAAAACTGGCCGCCCGGGCAATTCTCGGCATGCGGGTGCTGCTGTTCGAACAACACAACGCACACTTCAAGCCGATTCTCGATTGGTCCGATCAGGCGCTGGCCACCACCAGCACACATGATCTGCCGACACTGGCGGGATGGCTGGCTGAAAACGATATTGACTGGAACCTGCGCCTCGGCATGGTCGACGAGCAGCAGGCGCAACACTGGCGAGAAGACCGGATGCGTGAACGCGACGGGCTGCGTCAGGTATTGAGCCTGAACTCTACTAATTTCAGCGACGGACGTCCGGATGCCGAACAAATGATCGACGCCAGCATCCGCTACATCGGCCACACCCGGGCACCTCTGGTGCTTTTGCCGATGGAAGACGCCATGGGGCTGACCGAACAATTCAACCTGCCCGGTGATACTCCGCAACACCCGAACTGGCGCAGACGTATTCCCGGAAAAAGCGCGACACTTATGGATCATGAAGCTGTGGCTCGACGCGTTGAACTGCTTTCTCAGGCTCGCCTGCAGGCTGCGGAGCGTGACCAATGAACCCGCGTCTGGATACCCTGCGGGCCACACAGCGCCTGCAATTTCACAAAGACTTCACCCTGGATGACGCCGTAGCGCTGGTGCCCTACTTCGCCAGTCTCGGCATCAGCCATATCTATGCGTCGCCGTTGCTCAAGGCTCGCGCTGGCTCCATGCATGGCTACGACGTTGTGGACCCACGCGTGATCAACCCGGAACTGGGTGGCGAACCCGCGCTGCGTCGGCTGGTCAGTGCCCTTCGCGAAAAAGGCATGGGCCTGATTCTGGACATCGTGTCCAACCACATGGCCGTCGGTGGCGCCGACAACCCATGGTGGCTGGATCTGCTGGAATGGGGACGCCGCAGCCCTTATGCGGATTTCTTCGATATCCAGTGGCACTCACCGGATCCGCTGCTTAAAGGCCAGCTACTGCTGCCTTTTCTCAGCACCGATTACGGCACGGTGTTGCAAGCCGGAGAAATCCCGTTGCGTTTCGACCCCGAGCATGGGGTGTTCTACATCGAGCACTATCAACACCACTTCCCGATCAACCCCGGCACCTACGGCCCGCTGCTTGAGTCCGACGAGAATCCTTTGCTGGATGAACTGAGCAAGCGTTTCGCAGCGCTCGATCAGTTCCCTCAGGCGTGGGAACGCGCCAGACAGGCACGTGCCGACCTCGTCGAGCTGGTCAAAGACAAGTCGATTGCCAAGGTCATTGACCAGGCATTGCAGCGCTACGATTCACGTCAACCAGAGGGCTTTGACCGTTTACATCGCTTGCTGGAGGCCCAGCACTATCGCCTCGCGAGTTGGCGTACTGCGGGCGATGACATCAACTGGCGGCGTTTTTTCGACATCAACGAACTGGGCGGCTTGCGGGTCGAACGGCCTAACGTGTTCGAGGCCACCCACGGCAAAATCTTCGAGCTGATCAGCGAAGGTCTGGTGGACGGTTTGCGTATCGACCACATCGACGGCCTGGCGGACCCTCGCGGCTATTGCCGTAAATTGCGTCGACGGGTCAACGGCCTGCTCGCGGCTCGCCCTGCGGGCGCTGAACTCGCGCATTTGCCGATCTTCGTCGAGAAGATTCTCGGCCCTGATGAATCGCTGCGCGAAGACTGGGGTGTCGATGGCACCACCGGTTATGAGTTCATGAATCAGGTGTCGTTGTTGCAGCACGACCCGAAAGGCCAGGAACCCCTGGCTGAACTCTGGAGCCGCATCAGCGAACGCACCGCCGACTTCGACCAGGAAGTACTCGAAGCGCGCGACCTGGTACTGCACGGTACGCTGGCAGGCGACTTTGAAAACGTCGCCCAGTCTTTGCTGCAAGTAGCGCGTAGCGACCTGATGAGCAGGGACCTTACTCTGGGTGCGATTCGCCGGGCCTTGCTTGCACTGGTGGTGAATTTCCCGATCTACCGGACCTACATCAGTGTCTGCGGACGCTCGGCCGAAGATGAGCGCTTCTTCCAGCAAGCCCTGGAAGGCGCGCGCGGCATGCTCAGTGAAGGTGACTGGCCAGTGCTGGATTACCTGCAACGCTGGTTGGGCGGCGAACCGTGGCGCACATTGCCACGAGGCAAACTGCGCAAGCTCAACAAAAATGCTTGTGTGCGCTTCCAGCAATTGACCTCCCCGGTGGCTGCAAAATCGGTAGAAGACACCTCGTTCTATCGCAGCGCGGTGCTTCTCTCGCGCAACGATGTCGGGTTTCATCCGCAGCATTTCAGTGCGCCGGTTCAGGCGTTCCATGACGCCTGTATCGCTCGCAGCGAAGCCTTCCCGGACAACCTGCTGACCACCGCAACCCACGACCACAAACGTGGCGAGGACACCCGTACACGTCTGGCGGTGCTCAGCGAATGTGCAGGATGGTATGCCGAGCAGGTGGAGCGCTGGCGCCAGTTGGCGATTCCGCTCAAGGGCGAAGAAAACCCCATCAGTCCCGGCGATGAGCTGATGCTGTATCAGGCGATGCTCGGCAGCTGGCCGCTGGACATGCAGGAAGATGCGTTCGAGAACTACGCTGAACGTCTCGTCAAATGGCAAGAGAAAGCCCTGCGCGAAGCCAAACTGCAAAGCAGCTGGAGCGCGGCCAATGAACCCTATGAGCGATCCTGCCGTGAGTTTCTGCAGGCTATTTTGCTTAGCCCTCAAGGACTGGCGTTGCGTCAGTCGTTGGGAGCCACGGCCAATCGTATTGCCACCACCGGCGCGCTGAACAGCCTGGCGCAAACCTTGCTTCGTATGACAGCGCCCGGTGTTCCTGATCTGTATCAGGGCACCGAGTACTGGGACTTCAGCCTGGTGGATCCGGATAACCGCCGCCCTGTTGATTACGCGGCCCGCCAACGAACACTGAATCAGACATCCACCGTCAGCGACCTGTTGGGCGCCTGGCAGGATGGCCAGATCAAGCAGGCACTGATCCATCAAGTGCTTGACCTGCGGGCCAGACACTCTGCGCTGTTCAGTCGCGGAGAGTATGTGCCGCTGCAGGTAGTCGGTGATCACGCTGAGCAGGTGATGGCATTTGCCCGTGTCCTTGACGGAGAACAGGCTATCGTTGTTGTGCCACGTTTGTGCAATGAACTATTGGGTACAGCCCAAACTCCATTCATCAATGCTGAAAACTGGGGGGATACGCGGGTCGTTCTACCGTTCGCGGAGGCAAATCGAAGTTGGAAGGGACTTTTTTCAGACGCCGTAGTCACAACAGACAAGGAGTTGCTGCTTAGCGCAGCGCTCGAGGAATTTTCTGTAAATCTGTTTATTCAGTCTAAGTAATTGGGGAGTGTCGAGATGAGTGCCGACGAAAAGCGAATTCGCGAGTTTGCGTATCAGATATGGGAATCCGAAGGGAAACCTTCGGGCCAGGATGCACGCCATTGGGAAATGGCTCGCAAGCTGGCTGAAGCCGAGGCGTTGGCACCCGACAAGTCCACGGCACGCAAGGCTGCCAAGCCGAAGTTGCCCAAGGTTGACGGTGCTAAAGATCCGAAACCGGCTGCCAGCAAGGCTAAGGCGCCAGCGGCCAAATCTGCACCCAAGCCAGCACCGAAGGCTGCAGACAAGCCTGCGGTAAAACCGGCTCCTGTAAAAAGCAAACCGGCAGCTACCCAGGCCGAACAGCCTGCAAAACCTGCTGCCAAGACAGCGCCTGCTAAACCTGCAGCAAAGCCGGCAGCAAAGTCATCACCCAAAAAACCAGGTAAACCACCCGCGCCTTGATTCCTCCAGGACGCTGCTTGAACCCCGTACCGCAGGGATCACCGTCGCATCGAGTGTGACCTGCGGTAATCCAGACTTATTTCTTCGACTTGTTGAAGCGCCTTTGCTTCGACTGCGGTCTCGGCCGCGCCGAAAAAACACCAGCCGTCAGGAACGCACAATGAACACGCAGTCCAAAAACGCAAAAAAAGAAAGTCAAAAAAGTGCATCCGCACAGGCTGATCAGGTCGAAGCCAGCGTTTCCCGTATTCGCGAAGGTCTTCCCTTCCCGCTGGGCGCCAGTTGGGACGGTCTCGGTGTCAACTTCGCGATCTTCTCGGCTAACGCCACCAAAGTTGAGCTGTGCCTGTTTGACCCGAGCGGCGAAGTTGAACTTGAACGTATCGAATTGCCGGAATACACCGACGAGATCTATCACGGTTACTTGCCTGACGCTCACCCTGGGCTGATTTACGGCTACCGTGTTTATGGTCCTTACGACCCGCAGAACGGCCATCGCTTCAACCACAACAAACTGTTGATCGACCCGTACGCCAAGCAACTGGTGGGCGAACTGAAATGGTCCGAAGCGCTATTCGGTTACACCATCGGCCATCCGGATGGCGACCTGAGCTTTGACGAACGCGACAGTGCGCCATTCGTACCCAAGAGCAAAGTCATTGACCCGGCCTATACCTGGGGCCGCGATCAGCGTGTCAGCGTGCCGTGGGACAAAACCATCCTGTATGAAACCCACACCCGCGGTTTCACCATGCGTCACCCGTCGGTGCCTGATGAATTCAAAGGCACTTTTTCCGGGTTGATGGTGGCCGACGTGATCGACCACATTCGCAAGCTGGGTGTGACTTCGGTCGAGTTGCTGCCGATTCATGCGTTCGTCAACGATCAGCATTTGCTGCAGAAAGGCATGACCAACTATTGGGGCTATAACAGTATTGCGTTTTTCGCCCCTGATCCGCGTTACCTCGCACATGGTAAAATTGCCGAGTTCAAGGAAATGGTCGCGCATATGCACCATGCCGGCCTGGAAGTGATTCTCGACGTGGTTTACAACCACACCGCAGAAGGCAACGAGCTAGGTCCGACCCTTTCCATGCGGGGTATCGACAACGCCTCGTACTACCGCTTGATGCCCGATGACAAACGTTTCTACATCAACGATTCCGGGACGGGTAACACCCTCGACCTCAGCCACCCTTGCGTACTGCAGATGGTCACCGACTCCCTGCGTTACTGGGCATCGGAAATGCACGTCGACGGCTTCCGTTTCGACCTGGCGACCATTCTCGGCCGTTACCATGACGGCTTCGACGAGCGTCACAGCTTCCTCGTTGCCTGCCGTCAGGATCCAGTGCTGCGTCAGGTGAAACTGATCGCCGAGCCGTGGGACTGCGGCCCGGGCGGCTATCAAGTGGGTGGTTTCCCACCGGGCTGGATGGAATGGAACGATAAATTCCGT
Source organism: Pseudomonas viridiflava (assembly GCF_900602065.1). GTDB lineage: Bacteria > Pseudomonadota > Gammaproteobacteria > Pseudomonadales > Pseudomonadaceae > Aquipseudomonas. The sequence goes on from NZ_UWFN01000116.1 coordinate 169,799, forward strand.
GACACCGTTCGTGCATTCTGGAAAGGCGATGAAGGCCAGTTGGCGGATTTTGCCGGGCGTATGACCGCCTCGGGCAACATGTTCAACCAGCGTGGTCGCAGACCCCAGGCGTCGGTCAACTTCATCACCGCACACGACGGTTTTACCCTGCACGACCTTGTCTCCTACAACGACAAGCACAACGAAGCCAACGACGAGAACAATCAGGACGGCAGCAACAACAATCTGTCCTGGAACCACGGCGTCGAAGGCCCGACTGACGATCCGCAAATCAATGAACTGCGTCTTCGTCAGATGCGTAACTTCTTCGCCACCCTGTTGCTGGCACAAGGCACGCCGATGGTGGTGGCAGGTGACGAGTTCGCACGCACCCAGCACGGCAATAACAATGCCTACTGCCAGGACAGTGAGATTGGCTGGGTCAACTGGGACCTGGACGAAGACGGCAAGTCGTTGCTCAAGTTCGTCAAACGCCTGATCAAGCTTCGTCAGACCTACCCGATCCTGCGTCGTAGCCGTTTCCTTGTGGGCGATTACAACGAAGAGATCGGCGTCAAGGATGTTACCTGGCTGTCCCCGGATGGCAACGAGATGGGCATCGAGCAATGGGAAGATGCTCACGCACGCTGCCTGGGCATGCTGATGGACGGCAGGGCTCAAGAGACCGGCATTCGTCGGCCGGGGGCCGACGCGACCTTGCTGCTGGCAGTCAACTCGCACCACGACGGGGTCAACTTCACCCTGCCGCAAGTACCGGAAGGCGCACACTGGACCTGCCTGATCGATACCAATCAGCCCGACATGAAAGCCAAGGAGCAATTTGGTTTTGGTGAGCACTACACCATCACCGCCCGCTCGCTGTTGCTGTTTGAATTGCAGCACGATGAACAGCCATGAGCCAGGCGCTGAGTGAGTTTCTTGCCTGGCGCAAGCACGGCTATGCCGATACGCGCGCGCTGGGCGAATGCTTACAGGCGTTGATCGACGAAGGGCTGGACCAACTGCCCTCACCTGCCAGCGGCCAGATACTTGAGCGATGGCAGGCGTTGGCGTGTGTTGCCGGGCATGATCTGGGGCTGTGCAAACTGTATGAGGGCCACACCGACGCGCTGGCCATCATGCAGGAAGTCGGCTTTGGAACTCCGCAGGCGGGAACCAGTTGGGGCATGTGGGCGGCTGAGCCGCCCCAGGCTCGGGTCAACCTACAGCGCAAGGGTGATGTGCTGCACGTCAACGGTCGCAAAGCCTGGTGCTCGGGTGCAGCGGTACTCAGCCATGCATTGATGACGGCTTGGGATGAAGATGGCCAACAGCAGTTGGTCGCCGTCGACCTCAGGCAGTCCGGCGTCAATATTACTCAGGAAGGTTGGCGCGCCGTGGGGATGGGCGCTACCGGCAGCGTCGAGGTGGAGTTCAGCCGCGCTGAGGGCATGGCCGTCGGCAAGCCCGGCGATTACCTGGCCAGACCCGGCTTCTGGCAGGGTGGCATCGGTATCGCGGCATGCTGGTACGGCGCTTCCCGAGCCTTGGCGCAGCGCCTTTTAACGCAGGCCTGCAAATCTCCCGAGCCTCATGCCATGGCCCATCTGGGTGCTGTGGACGTCGCGCTCCACAGCGCATGGACGACTCTGCAGCATGCGGCCCGGACCATTAACCAGTCACCGACCGCTGACGCGCAGCTTTTGGCACGTCGCAGCCGGGCGGTGATAGAACACAGCGCCGAGCAAGTCATTCTGCATGTTGGTCATGCACTCGGTGCAGGTCCTTACTGCAAGGATGCGCATTTTGCCCGACTGATTGCCGATCTGCCGGTCTTCCTGCGCCAAAGCCATGCCGAGCGCGATCTGGCAGCGCTTGCAGATCTAACCACTACGCAAGCATTACCTGCGCCATCACGGATGTGGCAACTATGAGCAAAGACAACCCTATCGTTGGCAGAGGCACATCTCTACAGGCCTGGAATGGCTCAAAGAAACTGGCCGGCCTGCCATCAATCAGCGCAGGTGAACTGGTCCCGGTCAATTCCCGGGCGGTGATCATCGCGCCCCATCCGGATGACGAAGTACTCGGTTGCGGGGGCCTGATGCATCAACTGGCACAACTCGGGCGACCGCTGAAACTGATTTCCGTGACTGATGGCAGCGCCAGCCATCCCGGCTCGGCAACGTGGCCGGCCGAACGTTTGAGCGTGGTTCGTCCGCAAGAGAGCGCTGAAGCCTTGCGCCGTCTTGATCTGCCCATGCACAGCCTGAAGTGGATCCGGGGTGGCTTTGCGGATACCACCGTCGCTCAGCAGGAAGATCAACTCACGGCCTTCATCACCCGCTATCTGCAGCCTACTGATGTGGTGTTCACGACCTGGGCGAGTGACGGACACGCTGACCATGAAGCGGTGGGCCGTGCCAGCGCACGGGCCGCTCATTCTGTCGGCGCATGCCTGCATGAGGTGCCCATCTGGGCCTGGCACTGGGCGTCCCCCGAAGATGAGCGCTTGCCTTGGGAGCGGGCACGCAAAATCCCGCTGCCACCTCAGACCATCGCCCGCAAACGACACGCTGCCCACGCCTTCGCCAGCCAGCTGGAAGGTGACCCGCAGATCGGCCTGGAGCCGGTTCTGGCGGCTGATGTCCTTGAGCGTTTGATGCAACCCTTTGAGGTGGTTTTCCTGTGAGTGTCGATGACCGCTATTTCGAACAGCTTTTTCAGGAAAGTGATGACCCTTGGGCGTTCAAGCATCGCTGGTATGAACGCCGCAAAAGGGCGCTAACCCTGGCCGCCCTGCCCCGCGAGCGTTATGCGTGGGTATTCGAGCCCGGCTGCGCCAATGGTGAACTCAGCGCAGATCTTGCCACCCGTTGCGACCGGTTACTGGTCTGCGACACCAACCGCTCAGCGGTTGAACTGGCACGTCATCGGCTCGCAGCGTTCAACCATGTGCAGGTCATGCAGGCTCGCCTGCCTGAGCAATGGCCGAAAGCACGCTTCGACCTGATCGTGTTCAGCGAACTGGGTTATTACCTGGATGAAAACGATCTGGATCGCTGGATTGATCATGCGTTGGCTTCCCTGACAGAAGACGGTCAAGTGCTGGCCTGTCATTGGCGGCCAGCCATCGAAGGTTGCCCGCTCAATGCGGAGAAGGTTCATGCAATGCTTGCAGCCCGTCTGGACATGACCCGGCTTGTCAGCCATCACGAAGCAGACTTTCTCCTGGAGGTATGGAGTCGTGATGGAACATCAGTCGCAGAAAAGGAAAAGCTACGATGATTGGCGTACTCATTCCGGTTCACAACGAAGATCAGTTGCTAGGGCAATGCCTGCAAACCGTATTAAAGGCGGGAGAGCATCCTGCGCTGGCAGCCGAGCAGGTTGTTGTCCTGGTAGTGCTGGACAGTTGCACGGACGAATCCTCCGCGATTGCGCGGCAATACAACGTCCAGACCGTTGAAGTCAGCGTCCGCAACGTCGGTCAGGCGCGCGCTGCCGGAGCCGCGTTATTACTGGAACAAGGTGCCCGCTGGATTGCCTGTACCGATGGCGACAGCACCGTCGCCGAAGACTGGCTGGTGGAGCAATTGGCGCTGGACGCCGACGCCGTGTGCGGCACCGTGACGCCGGGCATCTGGCAGGACAACATTCCGCTTGAGGCGCAGATTCGCTATCAGCAGGGCTATCAACATCGTGACGGCCATCGCCACGTGCACGGCGCCAATCTGGGCATCAGCGCAGCCGCATATCGACTGGCAGGCGGATTCCCACCGCTGGCCTGTCATGAGGACGTGCATTTGATTCGTCAACTGGAACTGAGCGGTGCCCGCATCGCCTGGAGTTGCCGCCCCAGAGTCACCACCAGCACGCGACTTGAAGCACGTGCCACTGGCGGTTTCGCGGACTATCTGCGGGCACTGGTGGCGGAGCCGGGCTAACGCTCACGGGCCAGGACTGATCAGCGCTTGGCGAAACGCGATCAGGGTTCTTGATGGGCAGTCTGCAAACCACTGTTGCGCAATTCAGGCATGCCCAACGCTTCTTCGAAGAAGCGCACGGCCTCTGCACTGAGGTTGCGATGGATATCTTCCCGGTCGACCCCTTCACGGTCATTGCATATCACCGGCGCTGTCGCGCGTAGCTCATCGCTGCACGGCGCCATGAACACGAAGTGCCCTGCCCCGGCCAATAGCTTGTACTCCGGCGTCTGCGGTAATTTACGCGCCAACGCCTCTGCATTTTGATCCACCGCGAGCAGCTCATCCCCGTCACCGCTATACAGCAACACCGGGACATGCACGTCTGCCAGCGTATGGCGGCCGAACATCAATGTCAGCGGTGCCATCAACATTAGCGCGCCCACTCGCGGATCGGCCTGGGGATGCAGATCGTCGCGATCCAGCAGCAACTCGCCTCCGGTCTTGCAGGCATCCCGATCGTCCGGGCGTTCAGTGCAGTAGTTTTTCAGACGCTGGAGGTCAGGCTGCGCGCCAGCGAGAATCAGGGCGGTTTCGCCTCCTGCCGAGTAGCCAATGACGCCGACCTGATCGGCACTGATGTAAGGCGCCAGTGCCGGATCAAGCAGCGCATTGGTAATCGCTTCGGAGATTTGCAGGGGGCGCCCGTACAAATTGCTGACGCTGCCCAGCCTGCTGTGGTCGTTGGTGTTGTCGCCGGGATGGATGACTGCCACGACGACGAACCCTTGCCTTGCCAATGAAGTGGCCAGGTCATGCAGTGCCAAGGGGGTTCCGGTATTGCCATGGGACAGCAGCACGAGCGGAAAACGGCCCAATGCTATGGGTGCTTCGAGCCCTGCCTCTACGGTGTAACCTTGAATGCTGCTCGACTGCTCAACGGCTGTGGAGGGATAGAACGCGATTGCCTGCATCGGCTGGGAGTCGAGCGGATCAGGGAAGCTGAGGCGGTGGTAGCCGACACTCCAGGTGTCGTCGGCCTGAGCCTGCACTGAAATCAGGCTTTGGGTCAGGCACACCAGCAATAGTGCACAAAGACGTACCATCGGGCGATCCAACCTATGCAGGTCCGAAAGGAAACCATCCAGCGGCGTGACCCGGTCTGGAGCGAGCGTCATGCTCTGTCGCCAGCACTGGTAACAACTGCTTACAGGTATCAGAGTCGCGACTTTGAAATTAGTGCACAAGTTGGGCCAAAAATTGGCGGGAAATTTATGGCTTGGCGCACCAGCGGTGATTGGTCTTGCCTATGTGGACATGATAGTCGTGCTTTGTGTTACAGCTGACCTATGTACATATCCGTTTCCGCGGTAACGGCTGCTTTATTGTTCCGCCCTTACGGCGGGTCACTTTCGAAAAGCGCGAAAGTAACCAAAGCGCTCTTGCCCCACCACTCGGTCCCTCGCCTAGGCTCGGAATTCCCGCCCGAAGATCTAAAACCGTGGGCCGCCGCAACGGGCCATCCATGGCCCAATGCGGCTAACCCGGCGTCCTGCCGGGTTACCCACGGTTTCAGATCTGCGTTCGGCCAGCGTGGTTTAACGGGGCGCCTGAGATCAAAATCAAAAGCGCGGCGGCCTGGCAGCCGACCTGATTGTTCGAACTTGCCGGGCTTCTGTAGGAGCTGCCGAAGGCTGCGAAGCAGTTCATCAGACGACGAAAAGCGTTGGCCGTGATGACGTCTCGCGAACAAGTTCGCTCCTACCGGTCCGCGGTGCAACCGCTGCTTTTGATTTTGATCTTGGGCGCCCCGCTAAACCACGCCGGCCGGAATTCGATACTGCTGCGTTTGCTTACTTTTGGCTGGACCGGCTTCCGGAATCAAAAGTGACGCGCTGTAAAAGCGCCAATAGCAGCCATCACTCCAATAACGGATATGCACGCAAAAACCGCTCACCCACCCACCGGCAACCTCTTCAGCACTTCAACCACCTCATTAGCTGCATTGGACAGCAACGACCCCGGCCGGGCGACAACACTGATACTGCGCTCAACCGCAACCGGCAACCGCACGCACTCGTACAAAGCGCTCGGTTCCGGTAACAAACGACTGGGCAAAATAGTCATGCACTGCCCCTTGCCAACCAGATCAAGCAACGTCGCAACGCAACTGAGCTCACCACGGTGACTCAGACGAACCTGAGCAGCCGCCAACTGACCGTGCAAACGCTCCACACCGGCATGACGCCAGGAAACATAACGGACGCTCTCGCACAGCTCATGAAACGGACGCGGCGTCAGCGAACGGCTTCGCGCAGCCACCAACACATAAGCATCTGCCCATCGCACGTGTTCAACATGATGCTCATCCAGCACAGCACTCGGCAAAATAAGGATATCCGCCGCCTCCCTGCGCAGCAGGTCCAGGCCTGGATGCTGTTCGCTGCCATGCACAACGTTCATATGCACACCGGGATGCAAACGGGTCATGGTCTCGATACACCCGGCCAGCGACGTCTCGTCTATATGATTGCAATAACGAATCGTGACGCTGCCGCTGAGCTCATTTTTTTTAGTTGCTCCAGGGTCGCCAGCAGACTGTCCAGCGTCCGGCTGATGACCTGACCTTCAGGGGTCAACGTGCAACCGGCACGGCTGCGGATGAACAGGCGCTTATTGAAATAGTCTTCGACTTCTTTGATGGCATAACTGATGTTCGACTGGCTGCACCCCAGAATCGCCGCAGCTTCCGAAAAGGAACCGTGGACAGCAACGGTCTGGACGACTTTGAAGAAATGGGTATTCATTATTTCCTGCACTCTAGCGTAAGCGTTGAAGGCTCTGGACTGCACGTTGGAGGGAGATAGTGGCGCGCCGCAAGCCTGATGTGCCAGCTTGTTGCGAAAAACGGTGGGAGGTCTGGCGTGTATCACGAAGGTCAGCAGGCAGTCATCTGGCCGACCACGTCAGCCAGATGTTTAACGCAGTCAGCGTCAGTCGTTTTCAGTCCAGTCGAAATCCATCTGCAACGCAGTACGCTCCGCCAGCTCGCGACTGTGCAGACGCTCCACCAGATGCAGGCTCATGTCGATGCCAGCGGAAATACCGGCCGACGTCACGAACGCGCCCTCATCGACCCAACGCAGCGTGCTGAGGACGTCCACCGAAGGAAACATCTCCTTCAAGTCGTCAATGTCCTCCCAGTGAGTGGTCACCTGCTTACCGGCCAGCTTGCCGGTCTTGACCAATAGAAAGGCACCCGTGCAGACTGCCGCCACGACGCGCTCAGGCGCGCATTGGCCGGTGATCCAGCGAATCACGTCAGCCTTTTCCAGTTCGGCATTGACCACGCCTCCCGGAACAATCAGGCAGTCGATCACGGGGTGGTCATTGATCGAGTGGTCCGGGTCGACTTTAAGTCCGGCACGGGCCCGAATCGGGTCGGTTGTGCGACCAATGGTAAATACGTTGAACAACGCCCGGTCATCGCGGCTTTTGCGCAAATGCATGCGGGTCGCGGTGGTGAAGACTTCGTACGGACCTGCGAAGTCAAGAACTTCAACGTCGTCATAGACGTAGATACCGATGTTGATAGACACGAACGTACTCCCTGGATCGCACCGGCGACCGCTGGCAAATGTTGAGGCAACCGCCTGATTTCAGGGCTTCAGGTTAACCAGTACATTTGCACCGCACTACTGGCGGAAATGCCAATATCCGGTAACATCGTGCCATGAAAAATCATCTCGTCGTCGCCCTCATCTACAACCAGCTGTGCACCTTTGAATTTGGCTGCACGGTAGAAGTGTTCGCCCTGAAGAGGCCTGAGCTGGGAGTCACCTGGTACGAGTTCGCCACGTACCCGGTGGATGAAGGCGAGATTACCGCCGCAGGCGGCATTACCATCGTGCCTACTCCGGGCGAAGTGCTGCTGGAGAATGCCGACACGATCATTGTGCCCGGCTGGCGCGGCGTCGAATCGGAGGTCCCAGCCAGGCTGATTACCCAGTTGCAGGCCGCTCATGCCCGAGGTGCACGCATCTGTTCGATCTGTACCGGTGCATTTGTACTGGCCGCGGCAGGTTTGCTGGAAGGTAAACGCGTCACCACCCACTGGCGCTATACCGACCTGCTGGCCAGCATGTACCCAGAGCTGACGATTCAGCCCAATGAGCTGTATGTCGATCAGGGGCAGATCGTCACCGCAGCGGGTTCTGCTGCTGGCCTGGACATGATGCTGCATCTGGTACGCAACGATCATGGTGCCAAGGTCGCGAACATGGTTGCACAGCGAATGGTGATCCCGCCCCATCGCGAAGGTGGTCAGTCGCAATACGCTTCACGCCAGTTGGTGTCGTCCAGCGAAGGGCCAATTTCCAAGCTGATGGACTGGATTCGAAGTGACCTTAAACGCCCGCACAGTATCAAGGAGATGGCCGACCACGCGGCCGTCAGCACCCGCACGCTGCATCGCAGTTTCATGGAAAGTACCGGCCTGACCCCCAATGACTGGCTGCTGGGCGAACGTATCGCTTACGCCAAGGAACTGCTGGAGTCTTCCAACATGCGCCTGACCGAAGTCGTGGACGTCGCGGGGTTCGGTTCCGAGGAGTCATTCCGCCGCCACTTCCGCAACATGGTGGGTATCAGCCCCAGCAGCTATCGCAAGCAATTCACCCGGGCTTGATCAGTCGCGGCGATAAATCGCCGCGACCAGCGCATCCGGAAACTCGCCCCAGGCACCGGCGACGGCGGTGTTGGTCATCGCTATCAAGCTCACCCCAGCCTGCGGGTCGACCCAATAATGACAACCATACACGCCACACCACGACCAGGTTCCAACCCCCTGTAGTTGCCCGGCCTGAGCCGGATCAGTCAATAACAAAGGACCGAGGCCGAATTTCCAGCCGGGTCCCCTGCCCTCGATGAGCACATCGCCAATCGCATTACTGAGCAATCCCGACGTGCTCGCATGGCTCAATAACGGCGCGCCCCCTTGTCGCAAGCACTCCAGCAACCGCAAATAATCATCGGCACTGCCGACCATGCCTGCACCGCCAGACGGCCACGCTTGCGGGTTTGTATGACGGCAGGCCGAAACTCTGGCCCTGCCGTTTTCCAGAAGCAGTTCATCAGTGCGCCCCATACGTGTGGGCAGATCCGCATGATCCTTGTAGGCACTGGCGAGGGCTTGCGGACCTGCGACGTGGAAACCGCTGGCGCTCATACCCAGCGGCCGGGTTACCCAATGGGCAATTGCCTCGGGCAACGTCATGCCGGTGACACGTTCGATGACCACCCCCAGTACATCGGTGGCGACTGAGTAACACCATGCACTGCCTGGCTCGAACAGCAAAGGAACGCTGGCCAGTCGCTTGAGGTTTTCAGCCTGGTCAAAGGCCACGATGTCCAGTCCGTCACTGACTCCGGCCTGCTCGTAGGCGTTGCCGCGAGGCAAGCCGAAGCCGTACGCCAGCCCTGAGGTGTGGGACAACAAATGGCGCAATGTGATGATCGGGGCCACGCCATTGACCAGCCTTGGCACAAAATCCGGCAGCCAGCGTGTTACCGCATCATTCAGGCGCAGCATGCCGTGCTCTTGCAGGCGCAGAACACAAACTGACGTGATCAGTTTGGTCAACGACGCAAGCCTGAAACGGTGCTCACGGGTGACGGCAATCTCTGCCTCGCGATCTGCCCAGCCCCGGGCAGATGCATAACGGACCACCCCATCCTGCGCCAGCAACAACACGCCTCCGACAATCCGCCCCCGCTCGACAGCGCCCTGCCAGACTGTATCGAGGCGTTTGATCGTTGCCTCATCGATGATCAAACGCTGATCAATGGCCATGAACGGCCTTGCAGAATATCTTTGCATACGTCTGCGCTGAGTGGCGGATCGGATTGGTATGCGAGCAGCCGTCGGCAAACGCCATTTCGCCAATCAGTTCCGCGTCACGTTCATCGATACCCAACTCGCCAAGGGTATGCGGGATGCCGATCTGCTCACGCAACGCCAGCAGCCATTCCATCACCCCATTAAACCCGGGCTTGGAAAGACGAAGCGCCAAGGCCAGTTCCTCCATTTGCGGACCGAGCGCGGGCTGATTGGCCTGTAACACATAAGGCAGCAGAATCGCGTTGAGCAACCCGTGGTGGTGGTCATACAACGCGCCGAGTGTCTGGGCAATGGCGTGCACACCACCAAGTCCGCGCTGAAAGGCAGCGGCGCCCAGGCAGGAAGCAACGAGCATTTCCTGCCGCGCCTGTACATCACGGCCGTCAGCCACAACCTGTGGCAAGAACTGCTTGATCATCTGCATGCCCTTGACCGCCACCGCTTCGGCCATCGGGTGATAGACCGGCGAACAGTACGCCTCCATGCAATGAGTCAAGGCATCTACACCGGTTGCAGCGCTCAGGTGAGCCGGCAAACCGAGGGTCAGGTTGGCATCAAGAATGGCCACTCGCGGCATCATCCGGATATGCAGAATGGTGCGCTTGACCCGTGCCTGCTCATCGGTGATTACTGCAGCACGGCCTGTTTCCGAGCCAGTCCCGGCAGTGGTCGGCAGCGCAATAATGGGGGCAATACCGTGCGGGTCAGCACGCAAGTGGTTTTCACCAATGTCTTCAAAATCCCACAGCGGGCGCGTCTGCCCGGACATCAGGGCGATGGCCTTGGCGGCATCCAGCGCAGACCCACCGCCGAAAGCAATCACCCCGTCGTGCCCACCCGCCTTGTAGGCGTGTAGCCCTTCAGCCACGTTAGTGCCGGTTGGATTGCCTTTGACCTGATCAAACAGACCGCAATGCCCAAGTGCTCCGCGGCAGTCGGCCAGCGCCTGTTGAATCATGTCGGTACCACCGAGGAATCGGTCGGTCACCATGAGTGGCCGCCGGATGCCGCTGACTTCGCAAGCCTGAGCCAATTCCCTTACCCGGCCAGGCCCCACCCGAATTGAAGTGGGATAGTGCCAATCATTGCTTTGCATGGTGTTCGTCCTTGTTCAAATGAATGAGAGTCCGGGAAGGCGGCATTCCTGACGGCAAAAAGGCGGCGAATTTAATGGCCTCTTCCCGAATAAATTCGGTCCCACGGGTTCTGTGTGAAATCCGCTGATCAGACCGGCCACAGACCAATCAGCAAGCGCAGACCAAAAGCGACCATGAACAACCCGGTAATGATGTCGATGGTCTTTTTCATGCGCTGATAGCGGGCTTGTACGGCGGGAATGGAAAACAGCGTGGCAAGTAGCACGAACCATGAAATGGCCAGCACCGCGATGATTGATACCCCGGCAACACGCACCCACGTCGGCAACCCAGGCGTCGACACTGTGGTGAAAACGCTGGTGTAAAAGGCCAGCGCCTTGGGGTTGGTCATGTTGGTCAGCAAACCGAAGCGGTAGGCCCTTCCCAGGCTGCCGATGCCCAGTTCGCCAAGGTTGCGCGGCTTGGGTTGTGCGCCAGCATTGCGCAGGCTCTTGCTGCCCAGCCAGATCAGATACGCGCCACCCAGCAACTGCAACGCGGGTTGCGCCCATGGCAATTGCTGGAACACCAGACCCAGGCCGGTACAGGCCAGCAACGCCCAGATAATGCTGCCTGACGCGACGCCCAGCCCGGCACAGATCCCCTGTTGCCTGGACTGGCTGAATGACAGTTGAGTAATGACCAGAAAGTTCGGGCCGGGGCTGATAATCAGCACGATAAAAGCGCCAGCGAGCGCGGTCAGCAAAGTGATCTCGACCATGGAGATAATCCTTTTTTAACGGAGAGTTTCAAGTGATGGCGTTCAACCGCCGGGGCTAATGCACAGCGCAACCGGGGGCTTCGGCATGCAGCGCCCTGAGACAGGCCTGCACCGCAACATGCGCCTCCAGCGGCGCCTTGCAGGCCGGATCGGGTGTCGGCACGTAATGGTTGTAGAAACGGCTGCCTTCGACTGCGGGCCCCAGCACCCAGAGGTGCTGGTTGACGGTCCCGTCACGCCGTATGGCGCGGTTTGAGGTATCAATGGCGACGCCATCCGCCGGGTACGGATGAGCCATCCTGATCAATCCCTGCCTCAGCAAGTCGTCAATCAAGGCGCAACGGTTCTGGCTCAAGCCGCTGTGAGCATTGCGGGCCCGGACCAGGCTATCGACCTCAAGGTTATCGGTCTCATTGATAGCCATCGGCGCTAGCAGCCTGACCACTCCGGCATCGATCAGCGCCAGCAAATCCTCGTAGCGCTCCTTCTGCGGTCCGCCCACCAGACGATTGCCGAGCCTGGCCCACTCACCGTAAAACGCCTGGGTCGAGCAATCACTCAGGCCGTTGTGATCCACCGCCAGGCGCAACAGGTCGCGGCAATCACGCCAGACCTCCAGCGCCTGCGTGAGCGGGCTGTTTTCGATCCCAAGGCGGCTGCGGGCCAGATCATTGGCAATCCATTCGCGAAACCAATGCGGGTAAGTGTGCGGATCGCCCTGCCAGCCTTGGGTATTCAAATAGTCCTGCGGATCGAACCCGCCAAACGCCTCAGCCAGCGTTGCGAATACTTCGGACCGTGCTTCAGCGCTGCTCGCCCCCTGAAGTACCCGGCGAACGTCCTCTGCTCGCTCAGCTTGTTGCAGACGAGCCATGGCGACATAAAAAGCCCCGCGCATTTCATCCTTGATCAGCGGCAGCACATGGTGAACGAAGTCCAGCCGGCCATCGCAGCAGGTTTCACGCTGCACTGCGATGGCCTGAGCGGTGAAGAACATGCGCTGCGGCACAACCGCTGACGGAGTCCATTGCGGTCGGCAATGAAAGGGCAGGCCCGAACGGGAAAACAGCTCAATCTGCGGCTCCAGCCCTGAAGGCGTGTAACGCCAGCCCGCCAGGCTGTCGTCCCGTTCGAAGCGCCCGCCCCGGCCTTCGGTCAGCGCTGCAATGCAGTCCATTGCGCTCAATCCCAGCCCCTCAACCGCGACGCGATCACCCGTACATTGCACGGCAGGTTGCGGCGTATGTCCGGTCGTCACGAAAACCGCATCGGCCTCACAGCGCTGCCCGTCAGCGGTGTGCAGATAAAAGCCCCGATCACCAGGCGTCGGGCAACAGCCAGTCACAATGCCCCGGTGATGGCGGACGTCCACGTGCGCCGGGCATAACCGCAACAGGTAGCGGTAGCAATCACGCAGGTAACGACCGAGCAACTTGCGCGGTACGAAGTCACCAAACCCGATGGGCCTTCCCGCGTGGCTGTTGCTGACATGGCCACGCTCATCCAGTCGTAGCTTCTCAGCGGTGCACCATTGCAAGAACGTCAGGCCAGGAGGATCACCGGCTTTCCACACTGGAAAGGCCGAGGAGAATGCCGACAACTGGCCCGCCATGGTGTTGAGCATCAGGTAGTCAGGCTGCTCGGGCGCATGTAGACCGCTACCGGGCGGCTGCGGGTCGAACAGCTCGATAACCAAAACCTCTTGGGGATTGATTCGGGCCGCACGGATCAATTGCTCCAGCACACTGAGGCCTCGGGACCCCATGCCGATGATAGAGATGCGTTTCGCGTCGATGTTCATTGGCATGGGCATCACCAGCGCTTCGATTCGAAGAAGAAGTTTGCGACCGGCAATGCGCTGCCCTGCTCCAGCGCGCGCTCATAAACGCGCTTGCCCACCGCCAGATCGAGCACGCCCAGCCCGAATGGCGAGAAGATCGTAGGCCTGTCCGGGCTGACCTCCACATCACCGAGCATGAGTTGCGCCAGCGTACCGGTGATAAACGAACGGCTCTGATAACGCTGCACGGCGAGATCCGGCGATGTCCCGGCCTTCAGACAATGCTCGACATCATCAACAATGTTATTGGCCTCGGCGATGATTTCCGGGCCAAGATCGCGCAGGGAAATGTTCAGCAGAATCTGCTCAGGCCGAAATCGCTGTTCGATCACATAAGGACTCGGTGCGGTGGTGGCGAACACCACGACGTCGGCCTGCAATGCCGTATCAAGGTCTACTGCCTGGCAGGCCAGCTCATGCTGCACAGTGGCATGACCGATCAGCGCGGCCGCTGAACCGGCATGCACATCGAAGACGTCAAGCGTATCGATCTGCCAGCCATCGCTGACGAACATGTCGAGGATTGTTCTGGCAATGAATCCCGCCCCCACCACAGACAGGCGAGCGATCTTTCTGTGTTGTCTGCTCAGCCAACGGGTGGCCAGTACTGCCGACGCTGCCGTGCGCATCGCACTGATCCGGGACGCTTCCAGGCAGGCGTAGGCGTATCCGGTACGGGCATGGTTGAGCAGCAAAACCGCCGAGGCGCGTTGCAGGCCGGTGTCGATGTTGCCGGGGAAGCTGGAAATCCACTTGATGCCACTGACCGGCTGCTCCCCGGACAAGCTGGCGGGCAAGGCGATAATTCGATTCGCCGGGGCGTGCGGGAAGCGCAGGAAATAGCTGTCGGGGTTAATGCTGCGCCCGGCGTGATGCTCCAGATAAGCCTGCTGAACGTCGTCGATGCACGCCACCGGATCTTCAGCAAGAATCTGCGCAACGGTTTTGCCGTCGACCACATGAAACGCCGATTGCTTGAGCCGCTCGCTACGCAGATCGGTGGTCAGCGAGGGTTCAATCGACAGGTCGTCCAGCTTCATCTGCAGAACCTGACCGCCGAAGCGTTGCTCCACCCACAAGTCATCGTAGAGCGTGTCGAGATATCGCTCCCCCCAGTCAGGCGACAACGCGACCACTACAGAACCGGGTTCAATACGCTCGCGCCAGGCGTGTACTGCGGCAATGACCGTGGCGGTGGATCCACCCACCAACAGCCCCTTGCTGCGCGCCAGCACACGGCACATGGCGATGGTTCGCTCTTCGGGGACCATCTCCAGATAATCGATGCCCTCGGCATTGAAAATCGGCGGCCGCTGACTGGTGCCCAGACCCGGAATAAAGCGCTTGCCGGGCGGCGTATCGAAGGTCACCGAGCCGACGCTGTCCACTGCAACAATCACCGTGGCCGGGTGATGGCGGCGGAAATACTGCACACAGCCCATCAGCGTGCCTGTGGTGCCTGCGCCGACAAACAGATAGTCCACGTGGCCAAAATGCCGGCCGATGGACTGTGCTGTCGTTCGCGCATGCGCACGAGGGTTGGCAGCGTTTTCGTACTGGTTGAGCCAGACGTAACGCGAGTCAGCCGCAACCTTCTGACGTATCAGCGCGATGCGCGTACCGAGGAATCCCCCGTTGGCATCCGGCTCATCGACTTGAATCACTTCGGCACCGTACGTGCGCATCAAGCGGATGTTGTGATTGGAGCTGTTGGGGTCGACCACACAGGTGAACCTGATCCCGCGCTCAGCGCAGATCATCGCCAGCGCGACACCCAGATTGCCCGACGACGACTCGATCAGAACCGTATCCGGGTTGATCTGGCCACGAGCACACAGATCATCGACCAGGCCAACGGCGGTCTTGAGCTTGATTGAGCCCGCCGGATTGAGAGATTCCAGCTTCAAAAAGAACTCAGGCCCAACGCCTTTGACGTTGAGAAAGGTCTGGTCGTGGACGATATCGGAAATGTTGTTGTAGGTAGGGGTCATGTCATTCAGCCAGAAGCGGTTTGTGGGTTTGCGCCTGTACAGCCCGTTCAAGGCCTTGAGCAATGCGCCCGGCGCGCAATGCCATCAGCGAAAAAGACTGGCTGTCGCTGATGCCATGGCTGCGTTCCGAAAGGCCGTTGACCCACACCCTCACGTTGCATTGCCCTTGAGTGGCCACGCGATAATCGCGATCGATCACCAGCCCGCCATCCAGATCGGCCTTGAGCCAGGGCTGCAGGTTGCTCAACAGCGGCGGCAGCACAGGCTGCTGATAGCCAGTGCCCAGCACGATGACGTCCACCTCCACGACCTGACTGAGCAAACTGAAGGTATCGGTCAGGGTGACCCGGTAACCGTCAGGCGTTTTTTCCAGTTGACTGATTTCGCTGTAGGCATGGGTTCGCAGACGCTGACGCCCGGCAATGCTGTCCTCGTAAATCACGGAAAACAGCTTCTGGCTTTCATCCGGATCAATCCCGGCGTAATTGGTCGAACTGCTCCACTGCAAAAACTGCTGGCGGGCCTCAGGGGCCAGGCTGTGGAAGTAATCGACGTGGTCCGGGGCAAAAACCCGATTGGGGAACTGGCCCAACTGGGTCAATTTGAATCCCGCAGAACGGTGCACCGAATGCACGAGAAGATCGCTGTCACGGGAGATCAGCTCCAGCACCGACTCGCTGGCGCTCTGCCCCGAACCGAGTACCAGCCAGCGCTTGGGCAGGGAGTTACCAAACGCCTGCAAACGGGTCAGAAACTGCGAAGTGTGAAACAGCGTTGCCCCCGGCAAGCCGGAAAACTGCTCGGGTATGCGCGGCGTGCTGCCGCTGGACAGCACGATGTTACGGGTCTCGAAACTGCCCTTCTGCGTCTCGATCCGCACGAGGCTGAGGCGGCCATCGCGGATCACCGGCAGAATTTCCCTGACCGGTGCGTTGAAGTGTGTGTGGCTGTCCACTTGCGCCGAGACCCAGCGCAGATAGTCCGACCACTCATGACGGCTGGCGGGACGCCCGAGCAAGCCGAAATCGAACAGGCGGCCTTTGTCCTTGAGGTACATCGCAAACGAAAACCGACTGCGCGGATTACGCGGTGTCACCAGGTCACGAAAGACGTGGTGGTTGATGTCGGTGCCACTGAGCAACAACTCACGATGCCAGTGAGTCTCGTGAGCCGCTTCGAGAAAACACAGGGAGAGGTCGCCTGGCGGCGTGCCAACTTCCCGTGCGTCTTCAAATACGCACGACAGCGCGATCCCTGCCGGGCCAAAGCCGATGCATACGGCGTCTGCGTGAGCGACTCCGGGTGTTGATGCGTTCATTTGCGTTCCATCCATAGTGTTGAAGGCATGAGGGTTGAGGGCGTTGTCGAATCGCTGGACCCGTTTTCAGCGCACGATCCGGTTACCGCGCGCAGACCGTGGGGACCGACCTGCCATAGCCGGTTACAGGCGCCTCTGAGCTCACCTTGATCGAAGCTGACGTCGCCCAAGGGCGTGCTGAACGTTGTGTGATTGAGGGCCTGAAGCAGATCGGCGCGGCGCCACTCACGGTTCGCCAGCACTCCCAGCACGTGAAACAGCAGCAGGCTCTCCCGGTAGTAGGTTTCGGGGGCCGTCTCGAACAGCGCCTGGTGCTGGACGGTGCCGTGGCAACGATCTGAGTCATCATCGGGATGGCCGAAACCGATAACCCAGGTCGTGGAATCGTCGACGGCGGCGTTACCCAGCCAGCGCGAGGCCGCGTCATCAGTGAAAATCAGCGGCCTCAGGCTGCCGCTGGCGCGACGTTGCCGCCAATGGTCACGGCTGCTGCGCAGGCGTCCGGCAAAAACCTCCACCTGCGCCTGTTCACGCTCATCGGTCTGCGCTACGCCGTAATCGCCTGCCACCTGAGCGATACCCTTGGCAAGCGCCCGCCCATGAGCACTTTGATCGGCGACGACATGAAGGGTTTTCCAGCCTTTGGCCCTGATCCAGCCCACTAAGTCCCTGGCCAGTTGGCGATCCGATGGGCAGAAGCGAAACACGTTGTGGTGGTCACGCGTCAGGCAATCGATGGTCGCCGCAGGGGTCAGCAGTGCAATACCCGCCTGCCGATAAACCGCCGCCGCACTGAGCGCCGCGTCGGATGAAAAATGCCCAACCACCAGATCAACGCTGGCCGCGACCATTTCACGGGCGACCTCTTCGGCACGCACAGGGTCGGCACCGTCATCCAGAAAGTGCCACTGCACGTGCGCGAGGCCCGGAATGAAATTGCGCGCCACACACAGCGCCCGCAGAAAGGTCCGGGCGTGCGGAGTGTCAGCAGGATCGAACAAGGCAGACACGCCGACCTTGAGCCTCTTCATGGCTGCACCCCAACCGCTGCGTCAGGCAGCATGGCTCGCAGTGGCGAGAGTGCCGACCAGTCTTGATCGAGTGGTGTATTCAGCAGATGTCGCTGCACCTGTTCCAACGCAATACAGGCAATGCCCGGAGCAAACTTGAAGCCAAGGCCGGACATGCCCGTGGCCAGAAACAGCGGGCTGTCTTCGCCAATAAATCCAAGCAAAGGCCTGCCATCAGGGCTGTAGCTATCGAACCCCGGCAACACATCCAGCACCTGTGAATGAGTGCAGCCGGTCAGTTGGCGTACTCGCCTCGCCGCATCTTGTTGATTACGCGCGTCAGTGGGCGGCAGCTCACTCGGGGACACTCGAATATCGCGAAAACCGCAACCGGTCTGCGCGATATGCCGCGTCAGCGGGATCAGATAACTCTGGCTGACCGCGTCTATGATCGGCATATCGCAATCTGCGTCGGTCAGCACCCTGGCCAGGGGAATCGAGCGGGTCTCCAGCGTCAACTCCGGCACCCATTGACGACTCCACCCGCCCGCCGCCACCACCAATGCACGGCAGCGCAGCGTACTGGCGCCCAGCCCGATATGAACCTCGTGTCGGGAGTGGCAAGCAATCGATTGCACCTCGCAATGCTCCAGCAACAAGCCGTTGCTGCGCACCACGTCAGCGAGCAGATGCGTCGCCAGCCGTACATGACCGACGCAGGCATGGGGTTCGAAAAGAATGACCCGCTCACCTTCCGGAACCGGCGCGAATGGCATGCCGTTGAGTTCCTGAGTTGCAATCAGGCGCATGGGGTATTCAGCGCTGGCGTGTCGTTCAATTGCGCGCTGAAGCGCGTCCGTCTGCTCGGGCGCAGCGCAGTAAATCGCACCGCTACGCTGCAACGCTCTGGCGTAAGTACTCGCGAAAATACCGTTGTGTATCTGGCCGATGGAAAACGCTGCGAGGTCCATCAACAACGGATCAGGGTCGTACAGGCGCACCAGACCACCCGAAAAGCCACTGGCCCCGCCAGCACCGACCACGCCTTTTTCGATCAGGGCAACCGCCATTCCGGCACTGCTGAGCCGGGCCGCAATACTTGCGCCGATAATCCCGGCGCCAATCACTGCGACGTCATAGTCCATAAACATGAGTGATGAGTCCGTTCAGATGCAGTATTCAGCGGCCGAGCCGGTAAGAATCGTCGCGCTGACTCTGTCCAGCGGCAGCGAAAATGCCTCGGCAACACGCGCCGCCGTGTCGGGAATCAGGGCCTGCCCCGTTACGGCGATGAAGGCAGCGAAGTGGTCGACCTGCCGCCCTTCGCTCAGGCGGGCTGTGGCGATGGCGATCACGTCGAGTAGCACCCCCGCCATGCTTTTCATCGAGAACAGTTCTGGCTGAACGGCCTTGATCCATTGCAGGCGCAACGCTTCAAGCAAGCCTGCGTCAGGGCCACACATCCCGTTCCACCAACTGCTGCCGCCCTGCCGCGCACCGGCCTCCAGCAACGCCGGGAAAAAATCATCGAACACCTCCGCGCGCCACTGCAGGAAATGCTGCAGACGGAAATCGCCTTCACACTCCTCCGGTGCAACGCTGGCCAGATACAGGCGAGCGCTGTCGGCGCATGCCTGAGCGACCAGATCAGCGACCCAGATCGCATGGTTACGGCTGGTGGACAGGTTGAGGCCGTCGAGTTTGAGGAACTGATTGGGCATGAACAGTTGGCGTGCGTCTAACTCATCAAGCACCGATAACAGGGCCGGATAGACCACTGCGTGGCTGAACACGCAGTCGAAACCAAGAAAGTGCACCAGCGTACCCTGCCCTGATTGCCAGTACTGCTGGAACAGGTGTGGCTTGCCGATCTGCGCCGCATGTTCACGAAACGCAGCCATGTAACCGGCCAGCCCCATGAACCAGGTATGGACACGACACGAATCACCCTCGGCCAGGTCCAGTCCGGCATCGCCGGGCCGTGTGACGCCCCAGTCGTGCAAGTGCTCAAGGGTCTCGACCAGCCAGTTATTCAGCGGCTTGCGCCATCTGCGATTAAGCAAACGGTCGCGCAACACCGGTTTGAACAGCGCCAGTTTGAGAAATGCGCGATGGCTGTTGCGCCACTTCACAGGCTGGCTGCAGAGTTTGCAGTGCAGCGCGGTCATGAGTATCGAGTCCGGTGCCTGAGCACAGTTTTCGCACTGACTAGCGTCGGATTCGGCACCGCAGTAATTGCACAGTCCACGGGCAAAGGCTTCGTAGCCCCAGACATCACAGCTCGCGCAGTACGCTTCACTGGCATCACGAAACTCGATGACTCCCGCATCGCGTGCCTTGTCGAACACCTCACGCACTGCGTCAGCGAAGAATGCATTGCCCTGCGGCCGCATCCAGTTATCGGGCCTGATATTGATCGCCGCCAGTGACGCTTCAATTCGGTCCGAATTGCGCACCGCCAGCTCGACAGGGTCAACGCCCTGCTCCAGGCCTTTGCGCAGCATGTAAGACTGGTAGTCATCGGAATAGGAAACCAGTACGCAGTCATGACCTCGCTGGCGTTGCACACGGGTGAACACGTCAGCGCCCAGAAACGGTCCGGCGATATGGCCGATGTGCAAGTCGCCGTTGGGCGTCGGTGGGGTGATGGTGACCACGAACCTAGTCATTCAGGCACCCCGTAGTCTCGTTGTGCTGAGCGACGAAGTCGTTGACGTAATTCATGTCCCACCAGACCACGTATAAATGAAAGTCCTCGGGTGAATCATTGATGATGTAATGATCGGTGTGCTTGGGAATCGCCGCGATATCACCCACGCCAAACTCCAGCTCTCGCTCGCCAATCACCAGCCGTGCGCGGCCCTTGATGGCGATGAATATCTCCTGATCGATCTGGGTATGCGGCTCACTGCGAGTGCCGGGCCGCACCACACACCAACCGCCGGCAAACGGCATCGGGTAGCCTTGCCAAGGGAGCAAACGACTGCCGTCCAGACCGTATTCATGAACCAGATTGTCGAAACGGGTTGAGCGAAGTATTTCGAACTTTTGCATGGCCAGCCTCCGTGGCGAAGTGATGGCCAGGAGCATGCAATCGACGATGGAAGTTGGCTATCTGATCCATTGATAGAATAAATGTTGCGCATCGAATTTTTAGATTTCAGAAGCGTTTTATTACGCCTTTACTTATCGCGCCCGCCAAGTATCAGTTGCAGTGATGGCGTCTATCGACAGCCTCCATTTTTGCATGACCCATAACGCGCCTAGAATTCATTTCAACAGCAAAGCAAACCTTGAAGCTTTGCAGGTATTCCGAATTAATACTCAGTGGAGATTCACATGAAAAACTTTGCCCTGTTCGCCGCCCTTTCGTTTTTCTCGGTGTTTGCTTCGGCTAACGACTCCGTCAATAACAACGCACCAGTGCCCCCTGCAGTGGATTACAACTACTCGCAAAATCTGGATATTGCCAAAGTCCTCAAAGTGACTTCTGCCGAGAGCACCACCTGCGGCCCCGTCCAGGCGCACATGCTGTATCTGGACAGCAAAGGCGTTGAGCACAACCTGCAATACACCCGCATCAGCGGCGGTAACAATTGCCAGAATGGTTGATCTCATGAGCCCTGACTCATGTTTAGCGACGCAAGAAAAGGCCGCTGCAGTTCCCTGCAGTGGCCTTTTTCGTGTTGGGTTTAATTAAGCCACCCACTGCACGTTGTGAACAATAATGGCCCGCCCTTCATAAGCACTCAGATGAAGTTTATTAACCAGGGCCGTCGGCACACTATTCCCTTGCCCGGTATTAGTGGGGCCTGTTTATCTCAACCGGATCAAACCAAGGTATACAAGGAACACACTCAGGCGCTAATCCGCTGACTGCAGGTAGCACAGACCGTGCGAGAACTTTTAATTAATCTGCGTACTTCAGCACTATAAACGCGCAGGAGTTGAGCATGACGAACGCAATGAATCACGAACGCACTCACTGGACCGACTGTCGTGTCAGCGCATACGGCGCACACTTTTCACTGAGTCGAGTCGCCCGTATTGAACTGGTTGATTTGATGCGTCGGCACCTGAGTACGCATGTCGAGTTGCTCGATCAGTTGAAAAATATTCAGCATCATCTGCGTAACCCGGGCTTTACCGTCATGAAGCAGCCGTTTGATCGCTTGGCCGAAGCGACCACCACTCACATTGAGTACCTGTGTGCACGTATCAAGGATTTCGGTGGTATGCCGGAGCGCGTGCTGCTGGCTTCGATGCGGGCACCGATTCAGCATTGTGCTGAGGTGCCCTTTGCAGACGGACTGAATAACATACACAGCCGCGCGCAAGAGCTGGGGTCATTTGCCCGACAGCTTCAGCCTGTGACTCAGCGCGCCAGCCGCTATGGGGACTACGCGACAGCCACCCTGGTCACCGAAATTCTCGCCCAGGCGCAAACGATCATTCACGCCATCAAGCTGAATATTCCCGCCAGCCGCGCGAATGCCGTGCCGCCAGCGCTCTATCAGCAAACGCCGAAGCCTGTAACGCACAGTGCTCGCCGCTGACATGAGTGAAAGACCAGACCGATAAAAACCAGGCAGACGCTACGGCTGCCTGGCGACAGGTACCGGGTATCAGAAGATATTGATCGGGTAGTCAGCGATCAGACGGAATTCATTGTTATCGGTATCGCCCTGATCGGCATTTGCCCGGTGCCAGGACTGACGCAGACGCAATGCGAGGTCCTTGGCAGGTCCGGTCTGGACCACGTACTTGGCTTCGACATCGGTCTCGTGGTGCTTACCATCTTCACCGTAACCGCCATACTGGGTATTGGCGGGCATGTTGGTGCCGTCGATGTCATATCCCTTGACGTAACGGACCATGAAGCCAAGGCCGGGTACACCATAACTCGCCATGTTCAGGTCATAACGCGCCTGCCATGATTTTTCTCCCGGACCGTTGAAGTCCGAGTACTGCACGGAGTTGTTGAGGAAGATCGAATCCGCTGTATCACCGGCCGAATTATCACCGAAAGCAACATAGTCAAATGGCGTATCGCCATTAACTTTTTGGAAGGCCAGTGTCACTGTGTGAGCCGTCAGGAAAGAATAAGCGGCAGCCATCGACCATGTAGTGTTGCTGATATCACCCGCTTTGGATTGGCCCGAATCGGTGGTGCGATAGATATTGAAATCAAGATTCAGCGACTGCTCATCAGCAAGCGGCAGCGTCAAGTTGGTGTTGGCATAGTACTGATGCCATACATCCTTGAGATCCGAACCGTAGAGACTGACCGTCAGATTGTCGTTAATGGTGTACTTGCCACCTGCGTAATCAATGCTACTTGACTCGACATCTGCGTAGGCCGCATGCAAACCGTGATCATTGTTGGTCGTCACCGGGCCGTTACTGCCGGTGAAGTGCCCGACATCCAGATCAAGGCCATCGATTTCACTGCTCAGCAGATTGAAACCGGTTGCTGTTTGCGGGAACAGTCTTGTCCCGCCAGCAGCGAATACCGGCGCTGTTGGCTGCAGGTTGCCGTAGCGCAATTCGGTTTTGGAAATGCGTAATTTCACTGCGCCGCCCGCAGTGCCGTATTCATTCTCTGGTGAATCATTGCGGTTCACCGGCAGGTTCCCGGTACCGCTGGTCCCGGCGCCGCCGTCCAGCTTCAGGCCCCAGTATCCGTAGGCATCGACCCCGAACCCCACAGTGCCTTGAGTAAATCCGGAACTGAAATTACCCAACACGGCCTGGGTCCAGTCCTTCTGATCGCCTACGCGATCGCCATTGCGGTTCTTGCCATCACGATTGAAATAATAGTTTCTGAGATTGAGGTTGAGGCTACTGCCTTCCACAAATCCGGTGGCTTCAGACTGATCGCTGACGGTGGCCGCCGATGCCAGTTGACTCACTCCCAGTGAGACCGCCAGCGTGATGAGATTACACTTCAGAAACTTCATTTCTTTCCCCTGTTTCAATATTGCTTATCGTTTTTCGCGCAACAAGGCTACAGCAAGAATGGCCAGTCTTGGGACATGAGGCCCGATAAGCGATGAGATACGGCAGAAACAAAAATGAGTACAAACATTATTGACATACAGGAATGATCAAGAATTCTGACGATTCTGTTCAAGCTCCAGAGGCCCATTCGAAAGGACAGGTTTGCTCACCTGCCCGCGAGTTTTTAACACCTTTGAAACTTCCGGCGCCTCTTCGTTTGATGATAGTCACTATCAATTATCGTAATAGTCTGAATCTTTCCAGCGATGATAGTGTGGGCGGCGATGAAGAACGTATTCGATCGCTCTCTGAATCCGCATCAGAGGGCGCCAGATTGATGCTCCCACTTCATCATTCCTTTGGTTAAAACTTTATAGCCACCTCACTTTTGTGCGGTGGCTTTTTTTTGATTTTTTATCCTGATGGGGTACTCAACGCTGGAGTCGCCGGGCAGTTTCTGGTCTATTGGGCCCTTGAATGCCGATCAACAGCGCATAATCCAGCTTCCGCAAACAGGTAATTTTTTGATGTCTGCCCAACCGTTCAAGCACCTCCTCTCGACTCTGACCCTTCTCGCTTCCCTGACCGCGGCCTCCAATGCAATGGCTCACGCGCACCTGGAGAGCCAGTTGCCCGCTGCCAGTAGCACCGTCAGCAGCCCCAAGGAGCTACGCCTGCATTTCTCGGAAGGCGTTGAAGAAAAATTCACCAAAGTCAGCATTACCTCAACCACCCCGGGTGGCAAAACTCTGGTTGAGCCGGTCCCTGGTATTGCAACTGATCCCGCCGACAAGAAAACCCTCATCGTCACGCCAACCTCGCCGCTGGCGGCTGGAGACTACAAGGTCGAATGGCACGCAGTATCCGTTGACACGCACAAGAGCGAAGGCAGCTATAGCTTCACCGTAAGCCCCTGATTCATGCAGACCGCACTCATCCTGTGTCGCTTCGTGCACTTCTGGGTGCTGCTGATGCTGTTCGGGATTTATCTTTCACAGCAGCTCCTGTTGCGCACTCACCTGGCTCGCGCAGCTCACCTTCAGCCGATCAAGGTCCTGCGATGGCTTACAGCGCTCGGGTTGGCCAGCGCCATTGCCTGGCTGATGCTGACCGCTGCGAGCATGGCCGGCAGCTGGGCGGATAGCGTGGCCCCGACAACCTTGCTACTGGTCCTTGGCCACACGGCTTTCGGCAAGTTGTGGGTCTGGCACATGGTTTTGAATCTGGCGCTGCTGCTTTTACTGGTCCGCAACCAGCGCTTGCCATGGTTGTATCTGCTGCTCGCTACCTTGCTGCTGGCGACATTGGCCCCCATTGGACACGTGGCGATGTTCGACGGTGTATACGGTCAGTTGCTGATCCTCAACCAGTTCGTTCATCTGTTGGCGGTCGGAGCATGGCTGGGCGGTCTAGGTCTGTTGCTGACGCTGCTGCGTAAACCCTCGGATGTCGATATGCGAGGGGTATTGCTGCGCTTTGGCGGCTTCGGTTATGTCATGGTGGCGCTGATTATCCTGACTGGATTGGTCAACGTGCGGGTCATGAGTGGTGCGCCGTGGCCGACGCCCGCTTTGTCCGGCTTTGGCCTGGTGCTCGGCATCAAAGTGGCCATGGTGTTGTGCATGCTCGCACTCGCACTGTTCAACCGACTGGCGCTCAATCGCGGCACGGTGCGGCTAGACCGGGTGCGTATCAGCGTAGCGTTTGAATGCCTGTTTGGTATGGCCGCACTGGCGGCGGTTTCTCTGCTGGGCACCTTGCCGCCGATGCTTGCCGACTGAATCGAATTTGACCGCAAGACCCGGAGTGCAGGCGGTCCACTCGCCCAATAAGCTGAGGCTCATCGTATCCGTGCAAGGTATCGGCTCATGACACGCAACAAATCATCATCGTCGGCAACCGAAAATGACCCGCGCTGGAAAGCGGTGCTGACCCGCGATGCCTCAGCAGACGAGCAGTTCGTCTACGGCGTACGGACCACTGGCGTCTACTGCCGCCCGAGCAGTCTGTCGCGCCTGCCCAACCCCGATAACGTTGTATTTTTTGACAGCGTCGAGCAAGCCGAAGCGGCCGGGTATCGACCCAGCAAACGTGCCGCAGCAGACCAAAGCCATGTCGCACGGATGCACGCCGCCCTGGTCTCCTGCGCTTGTCGTCGCATCGAAGACGCAGATATTGCTCCCAGTTTGAAAGAGCTTGCCGAGAGTTCGGGGCTCAGCCCCTATCATTTTCATCGGGTGTTCAAGGCGGTGACGGGGTTGACGCCCAAAGCGTATGCCAATGCACACCGGGCCAAAAAGATCCGCCATCAGTTGTATTCGGGAGGCTCGATCACCGACGCCCTGTACGACGCCGGCTTCAACTCCAGCAGTCGTTTCTATGCGGCGTCTGACGGGTTGCTGGGCATGAAACCGGTGCAATATCGAAAGGGTGGCCATGACACCGAGATACATTTCGCGATTGGCGAATGCTCGCTGGGCTCGATTCTGGTTGCCCAGAGTCAGCTCGGCGTGTGCGCCATCCTGCTGGGTGACGATCCGGAGTTGCTGGTGCGTGACTTTCAGGACCAGTTCCGCCACGCAACCCTGGTCGGTGCGGACGACGATTTCGAGCAGATGATCGCTCGGGTGGTGGGTTTTATTGAATCACCAAACCTGGGGCTGGACCTGCCTCTGGATATGCGCGGCACAGCCTTTCAACAGCGGGTCTGGCTGGCACTCAAGGAGATACCGCCGGGCAGTACCGCGAGCTACGCGGAAATTGCCCAACGCATCGGCGCGCCCACCTCCTTTCGAGCAGTAGCCATGGCCTGCGGCGCCAACAAGCTGGCAGTGGCCATTCCCTGCCACCGAGTGGTGCGCAGTGACGGCGGTCTCTCTGGGTATCGGTGGGGCGTAGAGCGCAAGCAACAATTGCTGGATCGGGAGAGTGAGTTGGCTCAAGCCCCCGGTGGCTCCCACAGATGAAACGCGGTTTTCCTGTGGGAGCCGGGCTTGCCCGCGATATCGGCACCTCGGTACATCTGACAGACCGTGTCGCCTATATCGCGAGCAAGCTCGGCTCCTACAGATCGAATGCAGCCAGGCTATGGCTCAGGTACCGCTGATGAAACGCGGTTTTCCTGTGGGAGCCGGGCTTGCCCGCGATACCGGCACCTCGGTACATCTGACAGACCGTGTCGCCTATATCGCGAGCAAGCTCGGCTCCTACAGATCGAATGCAGCCCGACTATGGCTCAGGTGCCGCTGATGAAACGCGGTTTTCCTGTGGGAGCGGTGCTTGCCCGCGATACCGGCACCTCGGTACATCTGACAGACCGCGTCATCTATATCGCGAGCAAGCCTGGCTCCAACAGATCGAATGCAGCCCGACTATGGCTCAGTTGCGGCTAGCGGTTTACATCCACGACTACCCTGCCCCGGACCTCACCCGCCAGTAGTCTGGGCGCGATGTCGATCACGTCGCCCAGGCCGATTTCACGGCTGATCAGCGGCAGTAACGAAAGATCCAGATCTGTCGCGAGCCTGGCCCAGGCAGCCACTCTGTCCTCGCGAGGCCGGGTGACGCTGTCGATGCCCGCGAGGGTAATGCCACGCAAAATGAACGGTGCGACCGACGCGGGAAACTCCATGCCCTGCGCCAGGCCACACGCGGCTACCGTGCCGCGATAACGAGTGGCCGCGCAGATATTGGCCAGTGTATGACTGCCAATCGAATCGATGGCACCCGCCCAGCGCTCTTTGGTCAAGGGCCTCCCGGGTTCCGATAACGTGTGCCGATCAATGATCTCGGCCGCCCCCAGTTGCTCAAGGTAAGAGGTTTCATTCAAGCGCCCGGTGGACGCCACTACCCGGTAGCCCAGTCGGGCAAGGATGGCCACAGCAAAACTTCCCACGCCACCATTGGCTCCAGTGACCAACACTTCGCCTTTGTCCGGCGTCACTCCGTTGTTTTCCAGCGCCATCACCGCCAGCATCGCCGTGTAACCTGCCGTCCCGATCGCCATGGCTTGTGCGGCACTGAATGCCTCAGGCAAAGGGATCAACCATTTGCCTTGCAGGCGGGCTTTCTGCGCCAGCCCACCCCAATGCCCCTCTCCAACACCCCAGCCATTGAGTAGTACCTGATCGCCGACCGCAAAATCCGCATGGCTGCTGACGGTCACCGTTCCGGCCAGATCCACACCGGGCACCATCGGAAAGCTGCGTACGATAGGTCCTTCGCCCGTGATCGCCAGCCCATCCTTGTAGTTCAGGGTGCTGTACGACACGTCAACGGTCACGTCGCCTTCCGGCAGCGATTCCTCGCTGACCTCAGCCAGCGTCGAGCGATAACCCGTGTCGTCTTTTTCGATCAAGATGCCTTTGAACATGCTTGCCTCCAATTTAGACCGATCGTCTTTTAATACTTGAAAAGGTTCATTGCGGCAGCCCGCGAAGAAACCCCGAAATATAGGTGTTAAGCGGTGCATCACTGGCAACCAGACGCGCACGTAGCACGGCACCTTCCCAGCCAATCCAGAAGAACGCCGCCAACTCATCGCAATCAGCATGACGCGCCAGCTCACCTTGCACTTGAGCCGCACGAAAACAAGCGCTCAAGCGCGTTTGCCAATCGCGAAAGATACCCTCCAGAACCTCCCGAAAACCTTCAGGCAGCATGCTGACTTCCTGCCCGAGATTGCCCACCAGACAGCCACGCCGATAATCATGACGCGCCATGCCCGCTTTGGCGTTTTGCACAAATCCCACCAGACGCTCAAGGGGCGTCAGCGTTTCATCGAGCAGCCAGCGATCCAGCTTTTGCGAGAAGTAATCGGCGTAGCTCTCCAGTACGGCGTGGCCGAACGCTTCCTTGCTGGGAAAGTAGTGATAGAAAGAGCCCTTGGGCACCCCCACCCGTTTGAGGATGTAATCGATGCCGGTAGCGGTAAAACCCTGCTCAGTCAGTACTTCAGTGCCGCAGCGGATCAGCACTTCGCGGGTTTCGAAATTTTCCCTGTCGACCTTGGGTGGCCTGCCTGGGCGGCGTTTCAATGCGGGTATAGTCATGGGAGGCAATATTAGACCGATCGTCTCTTATGTCAAATACGCTCAGTGACCGGTTGCCAAATGCCGCTCACACACGCTCAATAGCGTTTCCCCAAAAAACCGCACGGAGCCTTTATGAACGCCTGGCCTGATACGCGCTTCCTTGATTTGTTAGGGATTGAATTGCCCATTCTTCTCGCGCCAATGGCGGGCGCAGGCGGTTCCGCGATGGCCATCGCGGTAGGCAGCGCTGGCGGTCTCGCCTCCCTCCCGTGCGCGATGCTGACCCCACAGCAGATCCGCGACGAGGTCGCGCTCATACGTCAACACACCAAGGCACCGCTGAACCTGAATTTCTTCTGCCATCAACCGCCTCAGGATGATCCGCAAAGTCACGAAAACTGGAAGGAGGCACTGCGGCCTTATTACCTTGAGCTGGGCGCTGACCTTGATGCCCCTACCCCGGCGTCCAGTCGTGCGCCTTTTGATCTCGCCAGTTGCGAACTGGTCGAAACGTTGAAACCCGAGGTCGTCAGTTTCCACTTCGGCCTGCCGGAAACCGGGCTGCTTTCAAGAGTCAAGGCAACCGGTGCCAAGGTCATCTCGTCAGCCACGACGGTTGCTGAAGCCGTCTGGCTAGAGGCAAATGGTTGCGACGCCATCATTGCCATGGGCTACGAAGCTGGCGGGCATCGGGGGATTTTTCTCAGCACGGAACTGACCACACAGATCGGCACCCTGGCGCTGGTGCCGCAGGTCGTGGACGCGGTCAGCGTACCGGTGATTGCTGCGGGTGGCATTGCTGATGGGCGCGGGATCGCCGCGGCATTCATGCTCGGCGCTTGCGCGGTACAGATCGGTACAGCCTATCTGTTCTGTGCCGAAGCCAAGGTCAGCAAGCCTCACTACAAGGCGCTACGCACCGCGGATGGCAGCCAGACGGCGCTGACTAACATTTTTACCGGACGTCCAGCGCGGGGCATCATCAATCGGGTGATGGCCGAACTGGGTCCCATGAGCCCACTGGCACCCGCATTCCCGTCGGCGGGTGGTGCGCTGATACCTTTGCGGGCAATCGCCGAACCTTTGGGCAACGGCGACTTCATGAACCTCTGGGCCGGACAGTCGGTGGGGATCAAACATGAGCATGGTGCTGAACAATTAACCCGGCTGATTGCACGCCAGGCGCTGGAAAAACTCATCCGGGCATAAACTTAGCTTCCCACGGAACAAGGCATCGCTATATATTTCTATATATAGCGAACGACCGGTACCCGGTCGTTTTATGCCCTGCCTTTACATGGAACCTTTCAATGCCCTCGTTCCCTCGTCATCTCGCCTTCAAATCCCTGGCAGGCGTGATCGCCGCAGTGGCGATGAGCTCTGCCTTCGCTGACGAAGTACAGGTCGCCGTTGCCGCGAACTTCACCGCGCCCATTCAGGCCATTGCCAAGGATTTTGAAGCGGACACCGGCCATAAACTGGTCGCGGCATTCGGCTCCACCGGGCAGTTCTACACCCAGATCAAAAACGGCGCACCGTTCGAAGTGTTCCTTGCCGCCGATGACACCACCCCGGCCAAGCTGGAAAGCGAAGGCGACATCGTCAAAGGCTCGCGCTTTACCTACGCCGTCGGCACGCTGGCCCTGTGGTCGGCCAAAGAAGGCTATGTCGACGCTAAAGGCGACGTGCTGAAGAAAAATGAATACCAGCACCTGTCCATCGCGAACCCCAAAGCCGCCCCTTATGGTTTGGCCGCCACCCAGGTACTCGCCAAACTCGGCCTGACGGATGCGACAAAAGCCAAAATTGTCGAAGGTCAAAGCATCACCCAGGCGTATCAGTTCGTGTCCACCGGCAATGCAGAGCTGGGTTTTGTCGCCCTGTCGCAGATTTATAAAGACGGCAAAGTGACTGGCGGCTCGGCCTGGATCGTACCGGCCGAGTTGCACGACCCGATCAAGCAGGACGCCGTGATTCTCAACAAAGGCAAAGACAACGCTGCAGCCAAAGCGCTGGTTGAATACCTCAAAGGTCCAAAAGCAGCCGCTGTGATCAAGTCCTTCGGATACCAACTGTAAATGCCGCTCGACAGTACCGACTTCGCTGCAATCTGGTTGACCCTGAAACTTGCGTCGCTGACTACCTTGATTCTGTTGGTGATCGGCACGCCTATCGCCTTATGGCTGGCCCATACCCGCTCCTGGCTCAAAGGCCCGATCGGGGCCATTGTCGCCTTGCCTCTGGTGCTACCGCCCACGGTCATCGGGTTTTACCTGCTGTTATTGCTCGGCCCTAACGGTACTGTCGGTCAACTGACTCAAAGCCTGGGTTTGGGAACGCTGACGTTCACCTTTCCTGGTTTGGTCATTGGTTCGGTGCTTTATTCCATGCCCTTTGTTGTGCAGCCTTTGCAAAACGCCTTCTCTGCCATTGGTACACGCCCGCTGGAAGTGGCGGCGACGTTGCGCGCCAACCCTTGGGATACCTTTTTCAGTGTGGTATTGCCGCTTGCCAAGCCTGGCTTCATCACCGGCGCGATTCTGGGTTTCGCGCACACGGTCGGCGAGTTTGGCGTGGTGTTGATGATCGGCGGCAATATCCCGGACAAGACCCGCGTGGTTTCCGTACAGATCTTCGATCATGTGGAATCCATGGAGTACCTGCAGGCGCATTGGCTGGCGGGTTCGATGGTAGTGTTTTCTTTCCTGGTTCTTCTGGCGCTTTACTCAAGCGGCAAGACCAAAGCGGCCTGGAGCTGATCCATGACTTCCGAGATCCAGGTGCGGTTGCAGATGGAATACCCGGCCTTCAGCGTAGACGTCGATCTACGCTTACCAGGGCGCGGAGTGACTGCGCTGTATGGCCACTCGGGCTCGGGCAAGACCACTTGCCTGCGCTGCATTGCGGGGCTGGAAAAACCTCGGCAAGGGTTCATTCAAATCAACGATGAGGTCTGGCAGGACACTGCCAAAAGCCTGTTCGTGCCCCCGCACAAACGCGCACTCGGTTATGTTTTTCAGGAAGCGAGCCTGTTCCCGCATTTATCGGTGCGGGGCAATCTGGAGTTTGGCCTGCGCCGTATTGCGGCCGATCAGCGCCATGTCGACCTGCACCACGCCACACAGTTACTGGGCATCGAACACCTGCTGGAGCGACGCCCTGACAAGCTCTCCGGTGGAGAACGACAACGGGTGGGTATCGCCAGAGCGCTGCTGACCAGCCCGCGCCTGCTGTTGCTCGACGAACCTCTCGCGGCGCTGGACGCGAAACGCAAAAGTGAAATTCTGCCGTATCTGGAACGCCTGCACGATGGGCTGGAGATCCCCATGCTCTACGTCAGCCATTCCCAGGACGAGGTGGCGCGTCTGGCCGATCATCTGGTCCTCATGAGCGACGGCAAAGCCTTGGCCAGCGGTCCCATTGGCGAAACCCTGGCGCGACTGGACTTACCCATGGCCATGGGCGACGACGCTGGCGTGGTCATTGAAGGCTCTGTCGTTGCCTACGACGCCGAGTATCAATTGCTCAGCGTCGCCCTGCCCCACAGTGACCTGCGCATGCGCCTTGCCCATACGCCACTGCCGTCAGGCAAGGTTTTGCGCTTCAAGGTGCAGGCCCGGGACGTCAGCCTCAACCTGCACCCGGACGACCAGAGCAGCATCCTCAATCGGCTGCCAGTCACCGTGATCAGCGAGATCCCCGCAGACAATACGGCGCACGTGCTGGTCCGCCTGGACGCGGCAGGCACGCCTTTGTTGGCGCGGATCACCCGATACTCGCGTGATCAATTGCGGCTAGTGCCGGGACAGCAACTCTGGGCACAGATCAAATCGGTGGCGGTCCTGGCCTGATCACAAATACTGGGCACCCCTGAGAACCGCTGCGGTCAATCCACATAACTGCCCTGTGGATTGCTGCCATGCCTGATTCGACTGTCGTTGACCAACTGCCTCCAGACCTGCATTACGTTGAGGATACGCAAGCCGGTTTTACCCGAAAGATCCTGCGAGGCAAGTTTGTCTATTTCGACAGAGACGGCCAACGCATTCGCGACGAAGCGGAAATCAAGCGCATCAATGCACTTGTCATCCCCCCGGCTTATACCGACGTCTGGATTTGCCCTGACCCGCGCGGACATTTACAAGCCACCGGACGCGATGCACGTGGCCGCAAGCAATACCGCTATCACCCACGCTGGCGGGAAGTGCGTGATCAGAACAAATACTCACGCATGATCGAATTCGGCCTGGCGTTGCCCAAGGTCCGGAAGAAAATCGAAGCGCAGCTTGCAGAGCCCGGTATTGGCCGTGACAAGGTAATGGCGACTGTAGTTTCGCTACTCGATGCGACACTGATCCGCATTGGCAACAGCCAGTACGCCCGGGACAACCGTTCCTATGGATTGACCACCTTGCGCAACAAACACGTTGAGGTGCGTGGCAACGATATTCTGTTTGAGTTTCGCGGCAAGAGCGGCGTCGAGCATCAGATCAGCGTCACCGACCGCCGACTGGCGAAGGTCATCAAACGCTGCATGGAGTTGCCTGGCCAGAACCTGTTCCAGTATCTGGACGACAAAGGCGAACGCCATACCGTGAGTTCTTCGGATATCAACGCGTACCTGCATCAGCTCACAGGCGCGGACTTTACGGCCAAAGACTACCGTACCTGGGCGGGCAGCGCGTTGGCATTGGCCACACTGCGCAAGCTGCATTGGGAACCTGAAGCAGACGCAAAAAAACATATCGTCGAGATGGTGAAGGAGGTCGCCCGGCAGTTGGGGAACACCCCTGCGATCTGCCGCAAGTGTTATATCCATCCGGCGGTACTGGAAGGCTTCCTGCTCGGTGAGCTCGCCCTGTTACCGCGAACCCGGCAACGTAAAGGCTTGCGCCTGGAAGAAGTTGCCCTCGCAACTTATCTGCAGAATCTGGCGGAAAAAGTCGCTATTGAGTCATCGGGCAAAGCATGACGCGCAACCGGCGCTTGAAAGGATGCAAGTCAGCGACAGAAGCATGTCGCGTTGTGATCAAGGCTTTAGCTTTTCAACCTCGGTGCGCCTGTCTTCAGTTTCGTAGCCGCTGGACAGCTCCTCCAGGGTCGACACGAAGTGCCGGACGGCATGCTGGACTTCAGCCAACAACAGTTCCGGGCTGGCCGGTCCATCATCAAGTTTGCCTGGCGCGCTGTCTGTCTTGACTCGTGCTGCCCGACGATTAGTCAGGACGTACTGAACATCAACACCAGCCCGGGCCAATGCCGCGAGATAATCCGCTCTGGGTGCACGCTCACCGCCTTCATACTTGCCTTGGGCATTGGCTGCGACGCCCCCCAGCAAACCAAAATCACGCTGGGACAGCCCTAGCCGCCCGCGCTCCTCACGGAGCCTTTTACCTATCTCTTTCATGGATCTGCTTGCTCCACACAAGGTCCGTTAGTTCATCAGACATCACGGAATTAAACCGCCAATACCGAACTCGGCACAACAGGCGAAGAGACTGTAGGACCGGTCCTACATGAAAAACCAACAACTCTGACATATGTAACTGGCTGCAAAACATCTACGCCTGAGCACTCCAGACGACTGCGAGACCACGCCGGCCAAAAGCAAAACCCACACGTCGATGACCCCTCTCAAGCCGACAGGTTGCCTTGTCATTGCGTGCGAACCAGCCGACGAAGTGCGGCTGCGTGCATTGCCACGTACCCGATTGAACGATCCGCAGTCTTGCCTGATCGTATTCTGTAACTGACGGAGATCGAAGATGCCCCATGACAAACGCACTAATCGCGGCAACAATCTCAACGACCCGGAGCAAAGCCCGGCTGACATTGCCGACCATCAGCAGCGCACTCGAGAGTCCAGAACCGAAGAGGCGCAAACGGGCAATCAGCAGGACGATCAGGGCCATGCCCCGAAGGTCCCGACACAGCCCGACACCGACAAGCTCAAACCCTGATCTGCTCCCTCCTGCAACAGGCGCGCGCCCTGCCGTCGCCATTTTGAACGACAAGGCTGGACGATGACTTCACAACACACGCCCCCTGACCAAAAGCCGCTTTCATCCGCTGAACCACTGCAACACAGCGGTTTTGTCAGGGTCCGCGGCGCACGCGAACACAACTTGAAGAACGTCGACGTCGACGTTCCCCGTGATGCCCTGGTTGTATTCACGGGAGTATCGGGTTCGGGCAAATCCTCGCTGGCTTTTTCGACGCTCTATGCCGAAGCCCAGCGCCGCTACTTCGAATCGGTCGCACCGTACGCCAGAAGGCTGATTGATCAGGTCGGTGTACCTGACGTGGACTCCATTGAAGGATTGCCGCCCGCAGTCGCGTTGCAACAACAACGCGGCACACCGAGCACACGCTCTTCAGTAGGCAGTGTCACGACACTGTCGAGCCTGATCCGCATGCTCTACTCACGAGCGGGCAGCTACCCGGCAGGACAGCCCATGCTGTACGCCGAAGACTTTTCGCCCAACACGCCGCAAGGCGCGTGCCCGCAATGTCACGGGCTCGGCAGGGTTTATGAAGTCACCGAGCAGTCGATGGTCCCGGATGACTCGCTGACCATCCGCCAGCGCGCCATTGCTTCATGGCCAACGGCGTGGCAGGGCCAGAACCTGCGGGACATCCTGGTCACTCTGGGCTATGACGTGGACATTCCATGGCGAGACCTGCCCAAGAAGCAGCGCGACTGGATCCTGTTCACTGGTGAACAACCCACCGCCCCGGTGTATGCGGGCCTGACACCTGCGCAAACCCGTAAAGCACTGAAGCAGAAGCTGGAGCCGAGCTACCAGGGCACCTTCACCGGCGCCCGAAAATACGTGCTGCACACCTTCACCCATTCCCAAAGCGCACTGATGAAAAAGCGCGTCGCACAGTTCATGATCGGCAGCCCATGCTCACTCTGTGACGGTAAGCGCCTCACTCAAGCCGCGCTCTCGGTAAAATTCGCCGGTTTCGATATTGGCGAACTGGCGCAAATGTCCCTCCTGCAGCTCGCAGAGGTGCTGCGCCCGGTTGCCGCGTCAGACGCACCGCTCAAAGATGACCTTTCCATTGAAAAGCGTATCGCGGCACAGCGTATTGCTCAGGACCTGTTGGCCAGAGTCAGCACGCTGACAGATCTGGGCCTCGGTTATCTGGCGCTTGAGCGCAGCACACCCACGCTTTCGTCCGGCGAATTGCAACGGCTGCGGCTCGCGACCCAGCTCGGCTCCCAACTGTTTGGCGTCATCTACGTGCTGGACGAACCATCGGCCGGACTGCATCCCGCCGATGGCGAGGCACTCTTCAACGCATTGCAGCGCCTCAAAGATGCGGGCAACTCGCTATTCGTGGTGGAGCACGACCTGGAAACCATGCGGCGCGCCGACTGGCTGATCGACGTCGGCCCTGCTGCTGGCGAACACGGCGGGCGCGTTCTGTATAGCGGGCCGCCCGCTGGCCTGGCCGACGTAGAGGCATCACAAACCCGCCTGCATCTGTTCGCGACGGGCAAAGCCAGCAAACCCAAGCGACGTCAGCCCAGGGACTGGTTAAAACTGGAAGGCGTCACCCGCAATAACCTCAACAATCTGAGCGCCGCATTCCCGCTCGGTTGCTTCACTTCCGTGACCGGCATTTCCGGATCAGGCAAGTCGAGCCTCGTCAGCCACGCCTTGCTGGAGCTGGTAGGCGGCCATCTGGGGCATGCCACTGAAAACAACGACGCAGAAACCCCTAGCCTTGAAGACGATGCGCCACAGTCTGCCAGCGGCAGCGTCATCGCGGGCCTTGACGCCATTCGCCGACTGGTCAAGGTTGATCAGAAGCCTATCGGTCGTACGCCCCGTTCGAACCTTGCGACCTACACCGGGCTCTTCGATCAGGTTCGCAAGCTTTTCGCAGCGACCCCGCAATCCCGCAATGAGGGCTACGATGCAGGACAGTTCTCTTTTAACGTGGCCAAAGGCAGATGCCCGGTGTGCGAAGGCGAGGGTTTTGTCAGCGTTGAGTTGCTGTTCATGCCCAGCGTTTATGCGCCCTGTTCTACCTGCCATGGCGCACGCTATAACCCGCAAACCCTGACCGTCAAATGGCAAGGCTTGAACATCGCCGAGGTACTGCGGCTCACCGTAGATGACGCCGTTGAACGGTTCAAAGACCAACCTGCCGTATTGCGGCCGCTGACCGTGCTCCGCGATATCGGCCTGGGCTACCTGCGTCTTGGACAACCGGCGACCGAACTCTCGGGCGGTGAAGCGCAGCGCATCAAACTGGCCACCGAGCTGCAACGCACCCAGCGGGGCGCCACCTTGTACGTGCTGGATGAGCCAACCACCGGCCTGCACCCCACTGACGTCGACCGTCTGCTTAAACAGCTCAATCACCTGGTGGACGCCGGAAACAGCGTCGTAGTGGTCGAGCACGAAATGCGCGTCGTGGCGCAGAGTGACTGGGTCATCGACATCGGCCCCGGCGCGGGCGATCAGGGCGGCCAGATTGTCGCTGCGGGCACGCCTGAACAGATCATCAAGGTTAAGGCGAGCCGCACAGCGCCATTTTTGAAGCAGGTCGTTAACACGTAATTGATCACCGCCACTGGCGCAACCAGGGGCCTCAACCAACCGCAGAATAGGGCCAGCCGTTTTTTTCCAGCCGCAAAAGCAAGATCTTGTCTTATTTCAATATCTTGCGGGCTTGCTTCAAGGGGGTTGGATGTATATATTCCCTGCTCTTCAGCGCTACCGCCCCGATGGCGAAATTGGTAGACGCAAGGGACTTAAAATCCCTCGTCCTTTGGACGTGCCGGTTCGACCCCGGCTCGGGGCACCACATTTAAAACAAGGGCTTACCGCGATTTTATCGGGTAAGCCCTTGTTGTTTAAATTGCCGCAATTCCAGATTTCCACACCTATCCCGGCGTCCTGCCGACTCGAAAAAACCAGCTCAGCTGCATTTAACGGTCCAGAGCTGATCGAGCCCTGTTGTGAAGCTCTGGCTAATCAGTACTTGGGCTTTACTGATTGAAATCCGGCCGGAACAGCCAGTTGACCGCCTCAGTCACAGCCTTGGCTGTTAACCACACGTCATTGGTGAGGTGCTTGAAGCCCCTCCCATACATTGGGCGAGCTTTTCTCAGCCCACTAATCGTCGGGCTTTTAATCGGAAACAGCCTGGTCCTATTAGCATGTTTCATTTTTTCGTTCTTGTGCGCCGCAGTTTTCAAATCCATGACTGAAGATCAGTTGCTTCAGGGGGCACAGGATTTTCTAAGGGCGGAACATCCATCCGTAGAGTTCTCTCCAGCGCCCCATAGTCTGAGATCTTTACTAAGCGACATCATGCCCCCTGAATATCCCGCATCCGCTCCGCTTTTACTGAAGGTTCAGGAAAGGCTGTTCAATACTTATGGGGTATGGATTGCGGCAGACCATAATCTTCTAGAAAAAACAAGCTCAGTACCGCCCGAGAAACAAGTGCAAGCTTAAAAGCAGACATCTAGTCACCCCGTGACTTCGCTAGTTACAGATAAATCCGCGACACAAAAAAGCCCAGAGGTCAGGCCGGGCTTATTACAAAACTATCGCTAATCGGCTACCTCTGATTCGCGGCAGGTCCACGTGCTAGCCAATACAAAACGCCTGCCGCTGAAATCAGCGAAAGAACGAGTGCAGCGAAGCCAGCCATTGAGTTCAGGGCGTAGGCTGCACTTACCAAAGCGGTCAGACATGCTGACAGTAACAACGGCGAATAACACAGCAGCCGCAGGACTATGTTCTTACCGCTACCCAGTGTCGACTGACGCTCTAATAGCTTGCCGAGGCCAGCCAGACACAGTGAAAAAGTACCCACCGCCATCAACACGACGAAATACATTACAACAGGTGGAAGCCCATAGGCACTTGATGCATCCGCAGGATTATCCCGGAATCCTTCAACGGAGTAGCCCAGTGCGGCCAAGGACAAGGGAAATAAGATAAATACAAGGTTTCTAGCTAGCGCTGGCATTCCTGATTCCGTGCTCGGTCATTGATCTCAGTAAGGTAGCACGCAACGCTAACGCTCTCCGAACGACACAGGGTGTTTAGAGTACCTAAAGACAAAAATAACCGCCCAGATTGCGGGTTTCTTGAAGCAGGTTGCCGCAGGCACGGTCGTTCATGATCGAGTCAATGCCCGGCCCTTACGCGCCGCCGTCATGACACCAGAGCAAGTACGGAGGTAGAGGGTTGTCGAGCATGAAGCTCGACAGTCAGTCAGGTACTTTCGATTCGGCAGCACTGTTCCAGATAAAGGCTCTACGCACCATCTCTCTGGCATTGGGCAGATCTATCGAATAGGTCGACGGACTCGTGAATGAAAGCGAGCTTTTCTTGAAAATCAGTAGAGGTTCACCTGTGCCGTTTTCAGTCACAACTCGCGCCTTAATGGAGGTGAACTCATCCCTCGCATTTAGTTTTTTAGCGCTCACCGTGCGCTGCGTCGTGGGTAGATCAGCCCAGGCAATAAATTCTGCGATGGGTTCTAAGCCCGTCGGAAATGTCTTTCGCTGTAAACGGTTGCCAAAAATAATGTAGCCGCCGCGCTTTTCAGCGGTGAAGTCCATCCATTCATCATTGTCTGCAATCCTCAACGGCAGCATCGCTGGCTGAAAATTCCCGGCCAGGCGGACGCCAGTTTTTTCGTC
Source organism: Pseudomonas viridiflava (assembly GCF_900602065.1). Taxonomy (GTDB): domain Bacteria; phylum Pseudomonadota; class Gammaproteobacteria; order Pseudomonadales; family Pseudomonadaceae; genus Aquipseudomonas. The sequence goes on from NZ_UWFN01000116.1 coordinate 209,333, forward strand.
AAAATATCCGTACTTAATGTCTGTACGGTAGAACTCCCAGGCACGCAGGGTGGCGAATTTATCAATTTTTTGGGCAGTAGAAGCGCTGCACCCTGCCAACACTACCAAAGCTGCCGTTACTACGGTTCCTGCCCAGAAACGCATTGTGATCTCTCTTCGAAAAGCCCGAGGATAGCATCGGGCTGTGCATGTTAGTTTTTGCAGACCACCTGCGGCGGCTCTGCAGGCGTCAGCCTTTTGGGGATGACAATTGAAGTGCCAGGTAAAGGCAAAAGTTCGATAACCCCGAGCATGCAAACAACCGCTTGCCCGCCATTTTTGTTGGGTCTGGTACCCACCCCGACCAACGCTTCGTAGTCTTTACCAGGTTCCAGTTTGTAAACGAGCGCCTGGCCCCCACAGGACGAGTAAGTGCTGCCATAGCTGCCAATGGTTGCGCCCAGAGTTGCGATCTGGAATGGCTTGTCAGCCCTGACGCGGTACTCGGTGACTATCTCTTTGTACACGCCCTCGCCCATCCGTATTGCCGGGACGTATTCAGCAAGAGTGGGCGCAACTCTATTGGGCATGCCAATGTTCGCCGACTTGAGAGGGAACTGCGGATAGTTGATGTTCGCTGTCCCATCCCGTCCGAAACGTCCGGCGTCAGCCATCATATGCCGGGTAGTCGGGGCGCAGCTGCCAGTGATGCTGTCTCCATACACGCTGGAGTTAGTGATAACGCGAACACGCGCCACGCCCTCTGATTGGGCAGGCTCTTCGTATGGAACAGAAGGAATTCCAGAGCAACCAGCAAGTGCTACAGCAAAAAAAGTTACGAACGAGACAACCCGCATGACCATGTCCTTATGCACTCGACAACTAAAAACCCGACGCTATAGCCGGGCTTTTTGTTCACTCCGACCACGCAGGCGCGACATGATGGCGTGATAATGCCAATTGGTCCACTGCCCTAGAGCAGCCAGTACGCCATGCCTGTTCAGCCGCCCTCCTCTTGATCTTCCTTATGAAGATCTACCACTAGATTCGCCGCTTCTTCGTCGGACTCCAGATAATGAAGTGATCCGTCATGACTTTGCACAACGATCAAAGCATCAAGGCCTGGACGGCGATGTTCGGTGGGGATTTCCTCACCCGTGAGCGTTTTCAGTGTGACTGCCATGAGCTTTCCTCCCTAAAAGAAAGCTGACAGGGAGAGCTGCCGACAATTCAAACTGACTGGTCAAATCCTGATAATCAGAACGATGCCGGTCGATCCGTAGAGATGACGGCTGGGACAGATCCCCCCTTTCCTGATTCGATTGGCTAATCACTTATTCCGCTGCTTCCACCCAACGAGCATGAAAACCAGTCCTGGAATCAACAGGCCTGGCGCCATGTATGCAAATGTACGCTCTGCCAGCAATCCATTCAGCCCAAATACGAACCCGCAGATTGTCAGCGGTATTCCAACGATAAACATCGGTTGGCGAAAAGCTTTATCCATGATCACTTACTCCTTCTGAAAAACGGCTCTATTAAATCACAAAGCCTGCCAGAGATTAGCGAAGGCGGTGGAAGGACTATCGCGTCGCCATTTCTCGCGCAGGTCCTTGTTGATTTCCGCTCGGTAACTATCCTGACTATTCGCAATTCCAGTCAGACGGAGTCTTTTCCATTTACACAGGGAAGCAATATGAACACGGTCAAGGACAATCAGGAACTTCGCGAGGCGCTGATTTCAGCGGCATTTCTGCTCAAATGGTCGGCTGCTGATCTGCACGGGAAGGCCAACGCCCTGGCGGAAGCGGGCAATCAGGCAGAGGCGGACGCGATGCAGGAGATCGTGAATAACTATCAGACCTCAGAAGCCAGCTTGCTGGGTTTTGCGGATGAAGTGAAGACTGGGCGAATTGTGCGGGGGCGGTTTGAATAACGCCTGTGGGCACCGGCTCATCGCTATCTGCGCCCTTGAAATAGGGCACAAATAACGACGAATAGCTGATCGATCAGCAGGCGCCGGGCGGGATCCCGCCCTTATTGAAGTCCTTCAGGCGTTCCCGCTCTTCCTGGGTGGAGTGAGCCGGTGTGTCGTCTTTCTTGGTTTCTTCATTAGGTTCTTTCTTTTCTTCAGTCATCACGCTGTCCTCATGGGTGTTCCTGTTTCGGCACCTTGAGGTTGCAGCAGTTCAAATCATCTGCCGCTCATCCTGAAACAGTAATATCAAGCCGAACCACTACTGCACCGGCAGGAAATTCATCAGCAACAAGCTCTGAGCGTAATTGAGACCGATGCGCCGGTAGCGCTCATCGAGAATCTGCGCAAGCAGATCAAGGCGCGCGACGATCTTGCCAAACTCGACAGCAAAACTGAGATTGCTGGATTGGTCCGATATCTCATTGGAAAACAGCAGCAACACGCCATTGGCATCCTGGCGCTGACTGAGTAGCCAGGTGGCTTTCTCGATATTACGCGCGGCGTTGCTGACGAATTGTGGATTGATTGAGTCAGTCACGTAAAACTCGGTGCGTCCGCCATGCGCCGTGATAAGCATGCTGCCGATCGCGTAGATGAAAGCGCCAACACGGTCGCCACGAAACTCTGGACTGAGGGAATAGCTAAGTGCTGCCAGATCACGGCGGTCCCCAAGCGCAGGGAGCGGCTGACGCTGCTCGATGGCCTGACGGATTGCCCGCGCAGCACTGACGGCATCGGTATAACCCGACTGACGCCACTGGCTGGGGTTGCGCAGATAGAGCTTGTTCATAAGCAGATACAGGCTTTGCAGGTTGTCGTGCATGCCTAGCGTAGCCATGCGATCAACACTGGTCTGGAAAATTTCGTCCGGCTTGCCTTTGCTGAACTGACTGGCAATATCGCGGCTCTGTTGCTGGCTGCAACCGCCGACACCCAGTAAAAAAATCGCCGCCAACAACAGTGGTCGGCGCATCCATCGAACGAGAAATACAGGTAACGGGCGATCCATCGGCACCATGTCTTGCAGTTGTCCGCGCAGGAAATCGGCACGGCCGGGACAGACATAGATCGGGAAAACGGGAAAAAGTGCGATATCGGCGGCGAGATTGTCGCGTTATCCGCAGACGGCTCACGCCAGTGCGATGACGTGAGCGTGTTAACCAATGTCAGCCTGGTGCAAACAGCGACCTGATCATATGAAGCTCGGCCGCATGCGTCATGGCCTCAAGGTCTTCAAAAGTCATGGCGTGGCCACAGCCTGCGCACGGCTCACCTACCAAATCCTCAATGCCGTAAAGGCCGCTGAGGGTTCCTTCACTCGGATCAAAGGGTCGACAGTCACAAACAACACACCGGAAGTCCTCGAAATACTGCTCATCCATTCTCATTGTCTGACAATCCTGAAAATTCGACGGCATAAAACACCATATACCCCATCTTTTCCAGACCGTCCCGACGGCCGACACGCCGCCTGGCCCTTTCCTGCCTGAGCAAAGCGTGAGATAGCCTTGTGACTTTAGGCACTGAATTCACTACGCCCGACATGAGATCGTCGCTGTAAGTCAGCTCTCAGTACTGGATGCAGCCCCCGCTTGAGCGCCCGTACCAAATAGCCGGTCAGCTATCTCTCGGCCCCGCTCGCGGCCTTCGGCCGTTAACCAGACCGATTTCTTTTTACCAACAGGATCATCGATGAAACTATGCTCGTGTAGCCGGTTCATGATCTCGTAGTCGAACCCTTTCCATGCATTGCCGTTGTTGAAACTGAAGGTTGCCAACAGTGCGAGCACGGCCTCTTCAATTAATTTTTCGTCGTACTTCATAATCATTTGTCCTCTGACGTTCACCATGATAATTCGCTGTCTCGTCCAGCCCTCTGGCAGTGAGCCAGAGGGCACGCGACTGCAAGACTCATGAACGAGTCAACTCAAAAGCCTAAAAATACAAGGAATGGTTTTATCGTGGGCAATAAAAAACCCGAAGACGTTAATCTTCGGGTTTTTTAATAGTGGAGGCCGAGGTCGGAATCGAACCGGCGTAAGCGGATTTGCAATCCGCGGCATAACCATTTTGCTACTCGGCCTCAAACATTCAGTGCTTAAACCGCAAACACTCAATGTGTACAAACTTGGAGCGGGAAACGAGACTCGAACTCGCGACCCCGACCTTGGCAAGGTCGTGCTCTACCAACTGAGCTATTCCCGCGTCTTGGTGACGGGCGCTATTCTATAGATTCAAACCGCGCCGTCAACCCTTTGTTTTAAAAACTTATTTTTTATCTGCCGTGGTTTTCAAGTGCGGCCACGCGGCCCTCAGGTATTGCAGCATTGACCACAAAGTCAGGCCGGCAGCGAGAATCAACAGGACGTAACCCAGCACCACCCAGAACGTAAACGCGGGCGGATTGGCCAGCAAGATGACCAGCGCCAACATTTGCGCAGCTGTCTTCCATTTGCCAAGGTTCGACACCGCAACCTGCGCCCTGGCACCGAGTTCGGCCATCCATTCGCGCAATGCGGAAATAACGATCTCACGGCCGATAATCACCGCAGCGGGCAATGTCAGCCAGAGATTGGCGTGGGCCTGAACCAGCAAAACCAGTGCAACTGCAACCATCAGCTTGTCCGCTACCGGATCGAGAAACGCGCCAAACGGCGTGCTCTGCTCCAGACGACGGGCCAGATAACCATCGAGCCAGTCGGTCGCCGCTGCGAAAGCGAAGACGCTACTGGCTGCCATGTAGCTCCAATGGTACGGCAAGTAAAACAGCAGAATGAAGATCGGAATCAGGAGGACACGTAGAACGGTGATCAGATTAGGGATATTCATCGGCACAACTTGCTACGAGGTGAGCGGGCATTCTACTCGCTGTGCAGGTTTGCATAAATCGACTCTGCAAGCTTTTTACTGATTCCGGGTGCTTTTGCTATTTCTTCGATGCTCGCACGGGACAATTCCTGCAAGCCACCGAAGTGTTTGAGCAGGTCTCGACGCCTTGTAGGCCCTACCCCAGCGACACCTTCAAGGCTTGAGGTGCGCCGCGTCTTACCGCGTCGCGCCCGATGCCCGGTGATCGCAAAACGGTGAGCTTCGTCACGGATCTGCTGAATGAGGTGCAGCGCCGGAGAATCTCCCGGCAAGGTGAACTCATGGGCAGAGTCATTCAGATAGAGGGTTTCGAACCCGGCCTTGCGGGTCGTGCCTTTGGCGACACCCAACAGAATCAGGTCAGGCACCGCCAGTTCGTTCAACACATCGCGGGCCATCGACATCTGTCCTTTACCGCCGTCGACCAGCAGAATATCCGGCAGCTTGCCCTCGCCGTCCTTGAGCTTGCTGAATCGCCGGGTGAGCGCCTGATGCATGGCGGCATAGTCATCGCCGGCAGTCACACCTTCAATGTTATAGCGGCGGTAGTCCGACTTGATGGGGCCTTCAGGGCCGAATACCACGCAGGATGCAACGGTGGCTTCACCGCTGGAATGGCTGATGTCATAGCACTCAAGGCGCAGCGGCGGCTCATCGAGTTTGAGGACTTTTTGCAATGCATCGAAGCGAGCCGCCACATGCTGACGATTGGCGAGCCGCGCCGACAGCGCCTGCTCCGCGTTAGTCACCGCCATCTGCTGCCAGCGCGCACGGGTGCCGCGCACCCGGTGGCTGATCACCAGCTCGCGACCACGGGACTCTTCGATGGCATCAATTAACGTCGGAAAATCGTCATGCAGCACGTTGACGATGACTTCCGAAGGTAGCTCACGGTCGACACCTCCCAGGAAATACTGCGACAGGAAGGCCGACATGACTTCGCCCACCTCCTCCTCGATCCCGACCTGAGGGAAGAAATTCTTGCTGCCCAGCACCCTGCCACCACGCACGCTGATCAAGTGCACACAAGCGCCGCCTGGATTGACGAACGCCGCCACCACATCAACGTCACCGGTGCCCCCCTCCATGCTTTGCTGATCCTGAACCCGGCGCAGCAATGCAATCTGGTCCCGCAACTCGGCAGCCTGTTCGAAATCCAGACTCATGGCGGCTTTTTCCATCAATGCGTTCAACTCGTCGGTCAGGGTGTTGCTGCGACCTTCGAGGAACATCACCGAGTGGCGCACGTCTTCCGCATAAACCTCTGGCTCGACGAGCCCGACGCAAGGACCTTTGCAGCGCTTGATCTGATATTGCAGGCACGGCCGGGTGCGGTTCTTGTAGAAGCTGTCTTCGCACTGACGAACCAGGAAGGTCTTCTGCATCAGACTCAGACTCTCCCGCACCGCGCCAGCGCTGGGATAAGGCCCGAAGTAACGGCCTTTGGGTTTCTTGGCGCCACGATGAATGCTCAGACGCGGAAAATTGCCTTCCGACAGATAGACATAAGGGTAGGACTTATCATCACGCAGCAGAATGTTGTAAGGCGGACGCCATTCTTTGATCAGCGTCTGCTCTAGCAGCAGTGCCTCGGTTTCGTTGGCAGTGATCGTGGTTTCAATCTGGGCGATCCGCGAAACCAGCGCACTGGTCTTCGGCGCGTGACCGGTCTTGCGAAAGTAACTCGCCAGACGGTTTTTAAGATTTTTGGCTTTGCCCACGTATAACAGACGCGCTTCGGTATCGAACATGCGATACACACCAGGGCGGCCACTACAGGTTGCAAGAAAAGCACTCGGGTCAAACGGTGGGTTCATTTCAGGCGCTGGCATCGACCATGCCGTGACGTACCGCCAGCAAAGCCAGCTCGACATCGCTGCCAATCGACAGCTTCTCAAAGATACGGTAACGGTAGGTATTTACGGTTTTAGGGGACAAACACAGCTTGTCAGAGATGGTCTGGACTTTCTGGCAGCCGACGATCATCAAAGCAATCTGGATCTCACGTTCCGAGAGTAGATCGAAAGGCGAGTTGTTGACTTGAGGCTGGAACGACTTGAGGGCCAGTTGCTGGGCAATCTGCGGGCTGATGTAACGCTGCCCCGCAAATACCAGACGAATGGCCTGCACCATTTCGGCCAGACCGGCACCTTTGGTCATGTAGCCAGCAGCACCGGCCTGCAGCAGACGCGTCGGAAAAGGATCTTCCTCGCACACTGTAACGGCCACTACCTTAATCTCGGGATGACTACGCAACAGCTTGCGTGTGGCTTCAAGACCACCAATGCCCGGCATCTTGACGTCCATCAGCACGACGTCCGGTTTCAGTTCCCGCGCCTTCTTCAGCGACTCCTCACCGGAGTCGGCCTGGCCGACCACCTGAAGCCCATCGATGTCAGCCAACATGCGCGTAATGCCTGTCCGGACAAGATCATGGTCATCAACAACTAGCACCTTAATCAAGCAGACACCTCGCAGAACGGTCATAACGAATACGGGTCACCATAGCAAAAACAAAAGGCCAGACCCAGCTTTACGCAAGGCCTGGCCTACATTGATTCTGCGATGGCACTAAGGACACGCTATCACCGATGCCCATGAATCATGAAATTTTTTACCAGGCGATTCTATGACTTAGTAGAGCGTCAATCTTCCTTGCGGTTAGCGATCTTGCCCTGAATCGCATATGAAGCAGATAGCTCCGCCATGGTCACAGTCAATCGCTTGATAGCGTCTTGATCTTCCTTGCTCAGGGTACGGTAGCTACCCAATACTTTCTCCTCGGCAGTACTCAGATTATCGACAAGGATCGGTGTGGGGGTGGCTGTCAGCACAAAAAGAACATCCACGCCTTTAGCGGCGACGGCTGCCAGGTAATCGGCCTTGGGAGCGCGATCACCACTTTCATATTTGCCCTGAGCGTTAGCTTCCACTCCACCGATTTCTCCAAAAGCACGCTGAGACAAGCCCAGACGCTCTCTTTCTTTTCTTAATCGGGAACCTATTCCACTCATTTGAATGCTTAATCCTGTTGACCCCACCCTTACGAATGGTAGAATCTAGATAAATTTAAACTGATTTGAACGGTTTTGAACTATGCCCGGAATACGCACCGCTGCACAAGCCAAGGCATGGCTTGAACATCAAGGGAAATCTGTTCAAGAGTTTGCCCGAGAGAATTGCATTGATCCGGCTACCACTTACCAGGTGCTGGCCGGGCGCAAGAAGGGTCGTCGTGGAGAAGCGCACAAAGTGGCGGTTTTGCTGGGGATGAAGGATGGCATCATTCCATCCGCACCTTCGCCTGAAGCCGGGACGACGCCTGAGTGATCCCATTCAGCGTCAGCAAAGACGCCGTTGCTTGTAGGACTCACGCACCTTAATAAGCAGGATGGTGCGCGGATCGGTTCGCAACACTAAACATTTGGTTGCGAATTTCCGGTGACAATACGCGCCTATAAACAGCCATCAATACAGACCTGTCTCAGAGGCACCCGTCGCTCGATTTGACGGTTCAGCGCAACGCAGGGAAATGCTGCTTGCGCTCGGCCAATCAGACGGCGCCCCCTTCCCTAAAATGCACTGCGATGCAATAGCCACCTATGGCCTTGATTGATTTTTCTGATTGAATTCGTCCGCGTGGCTGAAGTAAGCTCGCATCACTTAACGGAGACATATCATGTTGCCACTCACCTCACAGCCACTGTTGCAGACCAGCGTTAGTCGCTTGGTTGCGCGTGCAGTCGTGCGTGGTGAATCGGCAATAGTTGCTCCGCAAAACACCGTTTATTTTGGGTATTGGTTTAGCCACTGGCGCGCCTGATACCCATCCGGCGCCCACTTCAAGGGGACGCCAACCAGAGAATTCTCTACCCCCGGTCGGCTTCCCGACCGGGGGTTTTGTTTTTTAACGCCCCTGAAAATTTGAATTCAATCGAGGAACAGAACATGAACTACAGCACCTATTACCGCACCGACATCTGCACTGCCTGGCGATTTAGCAGCCTCCGTACGGGACAGCAAGCCGCCTCCGTTCGGTCACTGACAGGTGGCAAATCACTCCAGAACGCCAACCCGGCAAATTGTCGAACACCCCAGTAGGGCTTGAGCGGGCCAGACCCGCCAGCCCAGGAAGCAGAATCATGAATTCGTCTATCGCCGTAAAACCGTCTGACCTGTCGACCCGCAACCTGACCGTGCTCGACAGCATTCCCGCCCCGCAGCGCCTGCCAGGCAGCTTGCAACTGAAAGCCCAGTTGCCACTGGACCTGACACTCAGCGAACAGGTTGCAGCCCATCGCCGCGCCGTTCGCGCCATTCTTAACGGCGAAGACTCGCGCCTGCTGGTCATTGTCGGCCCCTGCTCTCTTCACGATCCGCAATCAGCGCTTGAATACGCCGAACGTCTGGCGACGCTCGCCGGTGAGGTCAGTGATCAGATGCTGCTGGTCATGCGCGCCTATGTAGAAAAGCCCCGCACCACCGTCGGCTGGAAGGGTCTGGCTTACGATCCGCAACTCGATGGCAGCGACGACATGGCCGCAGGCCTGACGCTCTCGCGCCATCTGATGCGCGAAATGCTGCGTCTCGGCCTGCCCGTTGCGACGGAAATTCTGCAACCGATGGCCGCAGGCTACTTCGACGACCTGCTCAGTTGGGTCGCCATTGGCGCGCGCACGACTGAATCACAAATTCACCGGGAAATGGCCAGCGGATTGCCAATCCCCGTCGGCTTCAAGAACGGCACCGACGGGGGCATTACGGTCGCCAGTGACGCCATGCGGTCAGCCGCTCACGGCCATCGTCATTTTGGACTGGATCGTCAGGGGCATCCGGCAGTTATCGAAACCGCAGGCAATCCCGACACCCATATCGTACTGCGCGGTGGTCACAAAGGCCCCAACTACGACCGTCAACATGTTGCGCAAGTGCGCGAGAGCCTGGCGAAACAACGGATCGCCGAACGCATCATGGTTGATTGCAGTCACGCCAACAGCGGTAAGGACCCTTTGCGCCAGCCTGAGGTGTTCAATGACGTGCTTGCTCAGCGCTTGCAAGGCGATTCATCGCTGGTGGGCATGATGATCGAGAGTCATCTATTTGAAGGCTGCCAGCCGATCAGCGCGTCAATGCGTTACGGCGTGTCGGTGACTGATGGCTGCCTGGGCTGGGATGCGACCGAGCACTTGCTACGCGACGCAGTGAGCAGGCTGCGGTACAGGTAATGAGATCAGAAGAGCGGCGAAAAAGCGCCGCTCGCCCCGTCCATGGGATATCAGCCTGAACTTTATCGGGAAATGCGTTCCTTAATCCGGTAGGCTCTTTCTTTTTTTTGACAGGAGTAATTCCCAATGGCTAAAGCCACTGCCCGCCACATCCTTGTATCCAGCGAAGAGAAATGCAACGAACTCAAAGCTCAGATCGAAGGCGGTGCTGATTTCGCGGAAGTCGCCAAATCCAACTCCAGCTGCCCATCCAGCCGCCAAGGTGGCGATCTGGGTTCGTTCGGCCCAGGCCAAATGGTCAAGGAATTCGACACAGTCGTGTTCAGCGCCCCAATCAATGTGGTGCAAGGCCCGGTGAAAACCCAGTTTGGTTATCACCTGCTGGAAGTGACCAGCCGCCAGGATTGATTTCTCGCTGCTGACATTCAAAACGGCTCGCCTCAGGTGGGCCGTTTTTGTTTGTGGAATACCAACCAGCATCTGCAGGTTCGGTGCCGAGGTCCTGACACCGTCAGCGCAAATCCGGTACAGACTGTGTGAAAACTACTGCAGGCTGGGCACCTTCGGTGCTACGCGCACAATACTGCGTTAAAAACAGGCGAAAAATGCTCATTTAGAACACCTAGAGTCGGACGCGACCCCGGCCGTTTTTCGCCTGTTTTGATTCGCTTCGCTCACCCTCCGGGCCAGCCTGCGGCTGTTACTCGCTCCGCTCGTTGCGCCTTGTCTTGCCGTCGCTCGCTACGTTTTCACACAGTCTGGGTAGGAGCGAATTTATTCGCGAAGAGGTCCGAAGAGTCGACAAACCTGCATCGTCAGAAACACCGCCCTCCCGGCTGAAGCCGGTCCCACCTGTATCTGCGTGCCTCGCGAAGGCGTTTATCAGCAACACAACGCTACAGCGGCAAGCAAATTGCTGTGTTTTGGCACATAACCCGTTTGTGCGCTGCGCATCATCCGGTTACAAACATGCCCGGGTTCCGGTACCTTGTTGAAGCCTGTATTTACCGGTCAAGAACATTGCCTGGCCGTGCCTGTCGTATGACTTTAATCATCGCCACTCTCAACCCTGGTGCCCACCCGAAAGCATCAGTCAGGATTCCAGTAATGCGTTTTGTTTCTTCATCGCTGATCGCGGCAATGCTGGTCCTGTTTTCCGGCCCTCAACTACTGTGTGCTGCACCACAACATGCGCTAACGGTGTATGGCGAAGCCCCACGGTATCCGGCCGATTTCAAACATTTCGATTACGTGAACCCGGATGCGCCAAAAGGGGGCAGCATGCGCCGCTCGGCGCAGGAAATAGGTCAGTTCGATCACCTGATGCCGTATCTGGATAAAGGCACCGGCGTTTCGCAACTCAACGGCATGGTCTATTCACCGTTAGCGGTACGCTCGCTGGACGAGCCCTACACCGTTTACGGTCTGGTAGCCGAACGCATCGAGCGCGGTGAAGACGGCCTGTCCCTTCGATTCTTCATTAATCCCAAGGCCCGCTTTGCCGATGGCGTGCCTATTACCGCTGAAGACGTGCGCTACACCTATGACTTGCTGATGACCCAGGGCAGCCTCTCCTACCGAACCCAGTTTCAGGACATCAAAGGTGTCGAGGTCGAATCACCGACGCAGATCCGTTTTGACTTCAAGACCAACGAAAGCCGGACGCTGCCACTGGACCTCGCTTCGCTGCCGGTTTTTCCCGAGCACTGGTGGAAAAGTCGCGACTTCGCCGGTGGTGGCGGTTTTGAAATACCGGTGGGCAGCGGCCCCTACAAGGTCGCCAAGGTTGACCCGGGGCGCAGCATTACGTTTGCTCGTGATCCGCAATGGTGGGCCAGGGATTTGCCGGTCAATCGTGGCTTCTATAACTTCGACACGTTCAGCGTCGAGTACTTCGGCGATACCGATGTAGCACGCCAGGTCCTCAAGGGCGGCGCTTATGATTACAACCGCGAATACTCGGCCACTGCTTACTCGATTCTGTATGACAGCCCGGCGCTGAGCGAAGGCCGCTTGCAAAAAGCACATCTGGCCAAGGGTGCTGTGCAAAGTTCTCAAGGGTTTGTGTTTAATCTGGACCGGCCGATGTTTCAGGATCGCCGGGTACGCCAGGCGCTGTCGATGCTTTGGGATTTCGAATGGACCAACCGGCAGATGATGCGCAATACGTACATCCGCCAGAACAGCTACTTCTCGAACTCCTCCCTGGCAGCGACCGAACTGCCGACCCCGGCCGAGCTGAAAATCCTCGAACCACTGCGCGAGTCAGTGCCACCGGAGGTCTTCAATCAAGTATTCCACACCCCTAAAACTGACGGCACAGGTTATATCCGCGACAAGCAGCTTGAGGCACTGAAGCTACTCGAAGCAGCAGGATGGACCCCCGAAGGCGACCATCTGGTCAACGCCCAAGGCGAGCCGTTCACCTTCACGTTCCTGAATGGCCAGGCCGGATTTGAAAAAATACTGCTGCCCTACAAGCGCAATCTTGCGCAAATCGGCATCGACTTCGAAATCCGCCGGATCGATGCGGCGCAGTTCCTGAACCGGGTCATGGCCCGGGATTACGACATGATCGTCACCGGCTACACGGTCTCAACCTCACCGGGCATGGAGCTGTACAACAACTTCGGTTCCAGAGGTGCGCGGGACCCAGGCTCCAACAACTATATGGTGCTGCAGAACCCTGCGGTCGATAGCCTGATTGCCGGACTGGTCAGTGCCGACAACAAATCAACCATGGTCGACTACGCTCGCTGCCTCGATCGGGTACTGCAATGGGGCTATTACTGGATCCCCAACTATTACCCGCCCGGCGCCTCGACGCTGTGGTGGAACCGTTTTGGTATTCCGAAAATCCAGGCCAGCAACGCCGAGGCCATCGATACGTGGTGGGAAGTCAGCCCAACCCCGCTGACCAACGAGCAATTCGCAGAAAAACGCGGTGCGTCTGCCATCGCCTCGGAGATGAAGTGAATGCTCGGCTACTTATTGCGGCGCCTGTTACTGATCATCCCGACCCTGCTGTGCATTCTGCTGGTCAACTTTTTCATCGTACAGGCAGCGCCAGGCGGCCCGGTCGAGCAGGCAATTGCTCGCCTGCAAGGCATCGGCGGCGCAAGCGCCAGTGCGGGCAGCGCGGCTGCCGAATCCGTTAATAGCAACCCATCACGCGCCTCTCGGGGCCTTGACCCCAAGTTGATCAAGGAAATCGAACATCAGTATGGCTTTGACAAACCTCTGCATGAACGACTGTGGCTAATGCTGAAAAGCTATGCGCAGCTGGATTTTGGTAAAAGCTTCTTCCGGGGCGCGACGGTCACCGATCTGATTCTGCAGAAAATGCCGGTGTCCATTTCGTTGGGACTATGGGCAACGCTCATCACCTATCTGGTCTCGATCCCGCTAGGGATTCGCAAAGCGGTCAAGCACGGCAGTCATTTCGACATCTGGAGCAGCACTGCAATCATCATTGGCTATGCAATGCCCGCATTTCTGTTCGCGATGCTGCTGGTGGTGCTGTTCGCCGGGGGCACGTCCCTTAACTGGTTCCCGGTACGCGGCCTGGTGTCAGAAGACTTCGAACAGATGACAACGGTAGGCAAAATCGCCGACTACTTCTGGCACCTGGTGCTGCCGGTTTCGTCACTGGTCATTGGCGGTTTCGCCACCCTGACCATTCTGACCAAAAACTCTTTCCTCAATGAAATCACTCGCCAGTACGTTGTGACCGCCAGGGCCAAAGGCTTGAGCGAACGTCGCGTGCTATACGGCCATGTATTTCGCAACGCAATGCTGCTGGTGGTAGCGGGTATCCCTCAGGCATTCATCAGCGTGTTTTTTGCAGGCTCGCTGCTCATCGAGGTGATTTTTTCGCTGGATGGTCTCGGGCGCATGAGCTACGAAGCCGCCGTTTCGCGTGACTACCCCGTAGTGTTCGGCTCGCTGTTTATCTTCACCCTGTTTGGCTTGCTGATAAAACTGGTGGGAGACATCTGCTACACCCTGGTCGATCCGCGAATCGACTTCAGCGCGAGGAATGCCTGATGAGCAGACTTTCTCCGCTGGCCCAACGACGCCTGGACCGCTTTCGTCATAACCGCCGCGGCTGGTGGTCACTGTGGCTGTTCTGCGGTTTGTTCTTGCTGACACTGGGTGGCGAGCTGATCGCCAATGACAAACCATTGGTGCTCAGTTACCAGCATTCGCTGTATTTCCCGGCGCTCAAACGCTACACCGAGCAGGAGTTTGGTGGCCAGCTCCCGTTCCAGCCGGACTACCGCAGTGATTACGTTCGGGACCTGATCGACAAGGGTGATGGCTGGATGCTGTTTCCGCCCATCCCGTTCAGTGACAACACCCCTAACTACGAACTTAACCGCCCTGCCCCAAGCCCGCCAACGGCGCAGAACTGGTTAGGTACGGATGACCAGGCCCGCGACGTGCTCGCCCGGGTGATCTTCGGCGCCAGGGTATCCATTCTGTTTGCCTTGGCGCTGACCGCAATCAGTGCCCTGATTGGTATCGCCGCGGGCGCGCTACAAGGTTACTACGGAGGTTGGGTCGACTTGATTGGTCAGCGCCTGCTGGAAGTCTGGTCAGGTTTGCCGGTGCTTTATTTGCTGATCATCCTGTCCGGCTTCGTTGAACCCAATTTCTGGTGGCTGCTGGGCATCATGGCGCTGTTCTCATGGCTGGCCCTGGTGGATGTGGTGCGTGCGGAGTTCCTTCGCGGGCGTAATCTGGAGTACGTCAAAGCCGCACGCGCGCTGGGCATGAGTGATCGCAAGGTCATCACCCGGCACATCCTGCCTAACGCGATGAACGCAACCCTGAGTTACCTGCCATTTATTCTCACCGGCGCCATCTCGACGCTTACGGCGCTGGATTTTCTTGGCTTCGGCATGCCGGCGGGCAGCGCGTCGCTGGGGGAACTGATTGCCCAGGGCAAACAGAACCTGCAGGCCCCCTGGCTGGGGCTGACAGCCTTCTTCACCCTGGCGCTGATCCTGTCACTGCTGGTGTTTATTGGTGAGGCGCTGCGTGATGCCTTCGACCCGAGGTCTTGATATGTCGGACAACCTGATTGAAATCCGTGACCTCAGCGTCGCCTTCAGCGGGCAGACGGTGGTCAAGAACCTGAGCCTGGACATCCGCGCCGGTGAATGCCTGGCGCTGGTCGGTGAGTCCGGCTCCGGGAAGTCCGTAACCGCGCATTCGATCCTGCAACTGCTGCCCGCCAGCGGCACGGCAAGTACCGGCAGCATTCTCTATCGGGGCCAGCAACTCCTAGGCGCAGACAGCCGCACGTTGCGCCGTTTGCGCGGCAACCAGATCGGGATGATCTTCCAGGAGCCGATGACCTCGCTGAACCCGCTCCACACGCTCTCCAAGCAAATCGGTGAAACCCTTCTGCTGCACAAGGGTTTGACTGGCCGGGCCGCGCAAAAACGCATTGTCGAGCTGCTCGAACTGGTGGGTATACAGCAGCCAGAGAAGCGCCTGAAGGCTTATCCGCACGAGCTATCCGGTGGTCAGCGGCAACGGGTGATGATTGCCATGGCGCTGGCCTGTGAGCCGGAGTTACTGATTGCCGATGAGCCGACCACAGCCCTCGACGTCACTGTCCAGCGTAAGATCCTGCTGCTGCTGAAAGAGCTGCAACAGCGCCTGAACATGTCGCTGTTGCTGATCAGTCATGACCTGAATCTGGTGCACAGCATTGCTCAGCGAGTCTGCGTGATGCGCGCGGGAGAAATCGTCGAACAGTCCAATTGCCACTCTTTGTTCAAGCAGCCGCAGCACCCGTACAGCAAGCTTTTGCTCGATGCCGAGCCAGCGGGCGAACCGCTGCCTCGTGACAGTCGGGAGAAGGTGCTTGAAGTGGACAACTTACGCGTATGGTTCTCGCTGAGCGGCGGTATTTTCCGTCATCACAAGGAATACCTGAAGGCGGTGGATGACATCAGTCTGAGCATTGAGCGTGGCAAAACCCTTGGAATTGTTGGCGAATCAGGCTCGGGGAAATCGACACTTGGTCAGGCAATCCTGCGCCTTCTTGAATCGCGTGGCAGTATCCGGTTTCAGGGGCAGAGCCTGAATGACCTCAATCAGAAGCAGATGCGTCCCTGGCGCAAGCAGATGCAGGTGGTTTTTCAGGACCCTTACGGAAGCCTGAGCCCACGCATGTCAGTGGCACAAATCATCAGCGAAGGGCTTGAAGTCCACAGCGAGATGGACCCGCTGCAGTGTGAAGTTGAAGTCATTCGCGTGCTGGAAGAAGTCGGTATCGACCCTCAAAGTCGACACCGTTACCCCCATGAGTTTTCCGGTGGCCAGCGTCAAAGGATCGCTATTGCCAGGGCACTGGTCCTCAAGCCAGCGTTGATCCTGCTTGACGAGCCTACGTCTGCACTGGATCGGACAGTACAGAAACAAGTCGTGGCCTTGCTGCGCCAGTTACAGGAAAAACATGGCCTGACGTATCTGTTTATCAGTCACGACCTCGCCGTGGTCAAAGCATTGGCCCATGACGTCATCGTGGTCAAAGACGGCAAAGTCGTCGAACGTGGCGCCAGTCACGATCTGTTCGACGCGCCCCAACATCCTTACACCAAGGAATTGCTGGCGGCGGCGCACCCTGGATTCAGTTGAAAAAACGGGCATTCTGTACGGCCAGACGCCGGTGACACACCACGGAACACCCTATGAAAGAGAGCCATAGCCTTAACGACTACCGCAGCGTTCGCCAACTGGCGATTCGTTCGCTGTTCGAAATTATCGAGCAGTCGAGCGAAGGCACAGTGATTGTCGATAAAGACGCGAAGATTGTCTGGATCAATGAACGCTACGCCCGCCGTTTCGGGCTGCAGGACTCAAGCCTGGCGCTGGGCCAGCCCTGTGAAAAGGTAATCCCGGGCAGCCTGCTGCGTCAGGTCGCAACCAACGGTCGCCCTATCCTGCTGGACATGATGGACACCGCAAAAGACCCGCTGGTGGTCATGCGTTTACCCATCCACGATGACTCAGGCGGGTTGATCGGCGCTATTGGCTTCGCGCTATTTGATGAGTTGCAGTCGCTGTCACCGCTGCTCAAACGGTATCTGAGCATGCAGGAAGAGCTTGCCTCGACCCGTTCCTTGCTGCGCGCCCGCCAGGCGAAATACAGCTTTGCGCACTTCATCGGCACCAGCGCCGCCAGCCTGGAAGTCAAACGCCGGGCGCGACGCAGTGCCAGTGCCGAATCACCGGTATTGCTGCTGGGCGAAACCGGTACCGGCAAAGAGTTATTGGCGCATGCCATTCACAATGCTTCTCCACGTGCGCACAAGGCGTTTGTCAGCATCAACAGCGCAGCCATTCCCGAGACGTTGCTGGAGGCCGAGTTTTTCGGCACAGCGCCGGGCGCGTTTACCGGGGCTGATCGCAAAGGGCGCCCCGGGAAATTGCAGATCGCCCAGGGAGGAACTTTGTTTCTCGATGAAATCGGCGACATGCCACTGCCGTTGCAGAGCAAACTGCTGCGCGTCCTGCAGGAAAAAGAGTACGAACCTGTTGGCTCCAACGAAGTACACAAAAGTGATATCCGGCTGATTGCAGCAACGTCCACCGACCTTGAAGCGGCCATCAAGCGCGGCCAGTTTCGCGCGGACCTTTATTACCGTTTGAGCGTGCTGCCCATTCAGGTGCCGCCGTTACGCGAGCGGCTGGACGACCTGCCAGCACTCAGTGAGTCGATCCTCGAAGAGTTGCGCAGTCAGCACGAACTGGAGCCTGGCGCTCAGGCGTTACTGGCACAGCACGCCTGGCCAGGCAATATCCGTGAGTTGCGCAATGTGCTGGAGCGCGCGGCCCTGCTCAGTGATGACCTGATCCTCGACGCCAAGGAGATTCGTGCGGCGATTGGCAGTCTGGTGCCTGTCAACCAGCAGCCCGGTGGGGCTTGCCAACCCGGCCCATGTGAGACTTTCAGTCAGGCACGGCAGCGCTTTGATCGCCAATTGATCGAGCAGGCGCTGGTGCAGTGCGCGGGGAATGTCGTGGAAGCAGCAAGTCAGTTAGGGCTTGGCCGCTCGACCCTGTACAAGAAAATGGCCGCGCTGGGGATTGCCGAGTCTCCATAGTGAGACTTATGTCTCTTGATAGAGACTGCCAGGTTGCCTGCAATTCCCATGGGCAGTCGCGGTCTCTGTGGGAGCGGTGCCCGTTCGCATACGGGATATCAGGAGTGTCATCCGCAAAGGCCTCATGAAAAGTCTCTTTATAGAGACAAAAACCCCTTACCAGCGCACCGAAAAATTTAAAATCCATATAAATCAACCAGTTAAAATCTGGCACGATTCCCGCTAAAGCACTCCTGCGGCACGACCGCAGCCGAAAACAATAACAATATGCCGACAGGATTCAGCGATCCATGCAGAGCGCTTTCGGCGGCCTCTGAGTTCGCCGGATTCCCAGGCCAGGAGACACTCAATGAGTGTGATTATCGCCTTGGCAGCCCTCGCGCTGTTGATGCTCGCAGCCTATCGTGGTTACAGCGTTATCCTCTTCGCCCCCATCGCCGCCCTCGGCGCTGTGTTGCTGACTGATCCATCCGCTGTCGCACCGGCCTTCACCGGTGTGTTCATGGACAAGATGGTCGGCTTCATCAAGCTGTATTTTCCCGTGTTCCTGCTGGGTGCCGTGTTCGGCAAGCTGATCGAATTGTCGGGTTTCTCCCGGGCTATCGTCGCGGCCGCCATTGGCGTGCTCGGTACACGCCAGGCCATGCTGGTGATCGTACTGGTCTGCGCCCTGCTCACCTATGGCGGCGTTTCGTTGTTCGTGGTGGTGTTTGCGGTGTATCCGTTTGCTGCGGAGATGTTCCGCCAGAGCAATATCCCCAAGCGCCTGATACCGGCAACCATTGCGTTAGGTGCGTTTTCTTTCACCATGGACGCCCTGCCCGGCACGCCGCAAATACAAAACATCATCCCGACCACGTTCTTCAACACCACCGCGTGGGCGGCACCATGGCTGGGCGTGATTGGCACGATTTTCGTCTTCTGCGCCGGCATGCTTTACCTGCAGCGGCAACGCAACAAAGCCCAGCGGGCCGGTGAAGGCTATGGCACCGAATTGCGCAACGAGCCGGAGACGCCCGAGGACATCAAGCTTCCCAATCCCTGGATTGCGCTTTCCCCGCTGCTGCTTGTAGGAGTCATGAACTTGCTGTTCACCTGGTGGATTCCCCAGTGGTACGGCAAGACTCACACCCTCGCGCTGCCAGGCATGGCCACACCGGTACAGACTGACATCGCGAAACTGACCGCCATCTGGGCCGTCGAAGCCGCGTTACTGATCGGGATCCTGATGGTTCTGGCGTTTGGCTTTAAAGCGATTCGCAGTCGCCTGGCCGAAGGCAGCAAAAGTGCCGTCAGCGGTGCATTACTGGCGGCAATGAACACAGCCTCGGAATATGGCTTTGGTGCGGTTATCGCGTCGTTGCCGGGCTTTCTGGTCCTGGCAGACTGGCTCAAGAACATCCCGAACCCGCTGGTCAACGAGGCGGTCACCGTGACGTTGCTGGCCGGTATCACCGGCTCAGCGTCCGGAGGGATGAGCATCGCTCTGGCGGCCATGTCGGAAACGTTCATCAGCGCCGCCAATGCCGCCAATATTCCTCTGGAAGTGCTGCACCGAGTAGCCTCGATGGCCAGCGGCGGCATGGACACGCTGCCGCACAACGGCGCGGTGATTACCTTGCTGGCCGTCACCGGCCTGACCCATCGCGAGGCTTACAAGGACATTTTCGGCATCACCATCATCAAGACGCTCGCCGTATTCGTGGTGATCGGCACCTTCTACGCCACCGGCATTGTGTGAGGCAAAAAGTATGAGTCTTAAAGGCAAGACCGCATTAGTCACCGGTTCCACCAGCGGCATCGGGCTGGGTATCGCCCTCTCGCTCGCGCAGGCCGGGGCCGACCTGATCCTCAATGGCTTCGGCGACGCATCAGTGGTGATCGCCGACGTCGCGAAGTTTGGTGGCAAGGTGGGTCATCACCCCGCCGATGTCAGCAAGCCCGAGCAGATCGTCGAAATGATTGAATACGCCGAACGAGAGTTCGGCGGCGTCGACATTCTGGTCAATAACGCGGGCATTCAACACGTCGACGCGGTGGAGGACTTCCCTGTCGAGCGCTGGGACTCGATCATCGCGATCAACCTTTCCTCGGTATTCCACAGCACGCGCCTTTGCCTGCCGGGCATGCGCCGTAAAAACTGGGGGCGCATCGTCAACATTGCTTCGGTACATGGTCTGGTCGGGTCTACCGGCAAGGCGGCTTACGTTGCTGCCAAGCACGGGGTCATCGGGCTGACCAAGGTCGTCGGGCTGGAAACCGCCACGACTAACGTCACCTGCAATGCGATTTGCCCCGGCTGGGTGCTGACACCACTGGTACAACAGCAGATTGATGATCGAGCCGCGGCTGGTGGTAATGCGGATCAAGCCAGGCATGACCTGCTGGCCGAGAAGCAGCCGTCGCTGGAGTTCGTGACACCGTCACAGTTGGGCGAACTGGTGTTGTTTCTGTCCAGCGAGGCTGGCAGCCAGGTGCGCGGCGCGGCGTGGAACGTGGATGGCGGGTGGCTGGCGCGTTAGTACCTGATTAACTCGCGTTTCTGACAGCGCGCTGTCGCGCAGCAAACACAGGACCTGTAGGGGCTGCCGAAGGCTGCGATCGCGGTGTGTCAGGATAAAAGCTTCGCAGCCTTCGGCAGCTCCTACAGTCCATTACATGCTCCCGGTGTACGGGTAAAGACTCAACTCTGCCCGCCACCCTCATCGCGCTCGTCCACCAACCCCCAGTCCGACACATTCACGCTGGAGGTGCCGACAGGGGCACTGGGCGCCGCGGTCGGGTTGGCTGTCACGCCTTCACCGTGCAGCTTGAGCCGCAAGCGCACGTTGTTCTGGGAATCGGCGTACTTGAGCGCTTCTTCTTCGCTGATCACGCCCGACACGGCAAGGTCGAACAGCGCAGTGTCGAACGTCTGCATGCCCAGATTTCCGGATTTTTCCATAATGCCTTTCAGCTCAGTGAGCTCATTGCGCTGAATCAGGTCGCGAATGGTCGGCGTGCCCATCATGACCTCTACGGCGGCCCGGCGTTTGCCGTCCACGGTCTTGACCAGTCGCTGAGAAACGAATGCCTTGAGATTGTTGCCCAGATCCTGCAGCAATTGCTGGCGCCGCTCCTCCGGAAAGAAGTTGATGATCCGGTCCAGCGCCTGGTTTGCATTGTTCGCGTGCAGCGTCGACAGGCATAGATGGCCGGTATCGGCGAAAGCCAGCGCATGTTCCATGGTCTCCCGGTCGCGGATTTCACCGATCAGGATCACGTCCGGCGCCTGGCGCAGGGTGTTCTTCAGCGCAGCGCGGAAACTGCGAGTATCCACGCCGACCTCACGCTGGTTAATGATCGACTTCTTGTGGCGGTGAATGAACTCCACGGGGTCTTCGATGGTGATGATGTGCCCGCTGGCATTGCGATTGCGATGGTCGATCAGCGCCGCCAAGGACGTGGATTTACCGGAACCGGTGGCCCCGACAAACAGCACCAGGCCGTGCTTTTCCATGATCACATCAAGCAGCACCGATGGCAGGTGCAGGTCTTCGAAACGCGGAATATCCAGCTTGATGTTGCGCGCCACAATGGACACTTCGTTGCGCTGCATGAAGATATTGATCCGGAAGCGCCCGATTCCGGCCATCGACACGGCGAGGTTCATTTCCAGCTCGCGGTGAAATTCCAGCTTCTGCTCGGCATCCATCAGCCCGTCGGCGACCAGCGCGACCTGGCCGGGCTTGAGCGACTCAGTGCCCAGCGGTTTGAGCACCCCATTGAACTTGGCGCAGGGCGGTGCTCCGGTAGACAGATAAAGGTCCGATCCATCCTGGCTGGCCAGAATCTTCAACAACGCCGGGAAATCCATAAGCAACACCGCACACATGATTTGACTGAAAGATGCCGCATCGCATGCGACATTCATCCCGGATGACGATTCCCAGGATGAATGTGCATAGCTTGGCGGTAGAACGCCCCGGGAAGCAATGATAGAGATGATTGGTTGTGCCGCAATCTGCGTATTTCTTCCGATGGGATCATGGCCTGAAAACTAAAACGGCGGCTGTGTGATAATGGCCGCCGATTTTTCTTCAGGCTCCTGACTCATGAAAGCCCAAGCCCGCCACATTCTGGTGAAAACCGCCGAAGAGGCCGAACAACTCAAACAACGCATTGCCAAGGGCGAAGCGTTCGACGTTTTGGCCAAGAAGCATTCAACCTGCCCGTCCGGTAAACGCGGTGGTGATCTGGGCGAAGTCCGCCCCGGACAAATGGTCGGTGCGATTGATCAAGTCATCTTCAAAAAACCACTGCGCACGGTGCATGGACCGATCAAGAGCAAGTTTGGCTATCACCTGGTCCAGGTGTTTTATCGGGATTGAAGGTTTCTGTGCACAACTGCGTCTTATGAATGCAATGCAGTCTGCAGGACTGGCTTTAGCCGGGAGGGAGCCAGCACATTCCCCGCATGCTTTGTCAGGGGTATAGCTCTCCCGGCTAAAGCAGGTCCCACTTCGTCTACAAACCCGGCATCACGCTCTTGGGAATCAAAGCCCCCGGGTGCTGAATCACCACGCTGGCCAGCCGATGGCCTGCTTCGGCAGCCTGGACCGGGCTGCCGCCGCGCAAACGTATCGATAAATAAGCCGCACTGAACGAATCCCCCGCCGCCGTGCTGTCGATCACGCGCTCAACCGGTAGCGCAGCAATCTCATGGCGCTCGCCGCCGGAAACCACCAGACAGCTCCGCGACCCGCGCTTTATCACGACCTCACTTATCTCCAACTCACGATAAGCGTCCAGCAATTGCTCACTCTCGGTATAGCCGAATAGAGCCTGCTCGTCGTCCTCGGTGAGCAATGCCACGTCAACATGAGCCAGACACGCACGATACGCCTCACGCGCCTGTTCGACCGAAGCCCACAAACGTGGCCGATAGTTATTGTCGAAGGCGACCCTGGTACCTGAAGCACGCGCCTGAGCCAGGGCCGAAAACAGCCGTAGCCGGCCCTGTTCGCCCAGCACCGCCAGGGTGATACCACTCAGGTAAAGGAGATCATAATCCGCCAATGCGGCGAGAGCCGCGTCGGCATCCGGAGTGTTGAAACAGTCACGCACCGCGGCTTCGTTACGCCAGTACAGGAAACGACGCTCGCCGCTGGCATCAGTCTGAATGCAGTACAAGCCCGGTAAACGTCCCGGCAGGCGCTGCACCTTGCTCAAGCCGACACCCTCATGCGCCCATCCTTGGCACATGGCGTCACTGAAGCTGTCATCGCCCAGCGCGGTGACGTAATCCACCTGAGCGCTGCTGCCTAGCACGCGAGACATGTAAACCGCAGTATTAAGGGTATCGCCACCGAAACTCTGCTGAAGAGCACCGCTGGCGTGCTGCTGCAGTTCGATCATGCATTCGCCGATCAGGGCGATCCGTGGGTGGCTATAACTGATCAGCTCACTCATTGAGCTCGACTCCCGGCGTTAGAAATACGTGTCGAAACTTTCGATAACCTGAAGGTTTTCATCTACCAGGCAACCGCAACGCCATTTGTCGAAGGTCAGACAAGGGTGAGAAGAACCAAAGGCAATGATGTCTCCGACTTTCAGCTCGCAACCCGGCGCCACGGTCATGAACGCATGCTGGTCCATTACCGCCGTGACCTTGCACGCGCTAACATCCACGCCCTGTGCGGGTAAAACACCCGGTTTGTAGCTGAGCAACGGGCTGGGTAAACCTGCGTCATAAGCCACGTCGCGCTTACCCAGAGCGATCACTGCAAAACCTGGCTCTGGCATTGACTGCACATGAGCCCAGACTTCCATTGCAGGGCGCAAACCTTCGTGCAAATCAGTGCGGCGATCCAGCACGCAGCACTGCGCATCTTTGTAGATGCCATGGTCATGCACCACATAACTACCGGGGCGCAGCACGCCAAGAAACCGCTCGCGGACCTGACGTTCGTCAAAGGCTTCAGCGATCAGGTCATACCAGGCCGAGCCCGAGGCGGTGACAATTGGCCGCTCCCGCGCAAATGCACCACGATCCTGCAGCTCTACGGCCAGACGCACCAGTGACGCTGCAAAAGCCCGAATTCCGCTTTCAGCCTGGTCGCCGTGAATCACCCCTTCGTAGCCTTCGATACCGGTCAGTGCCAAGGCAGGTTGAGCTGCAATCGCGTCAGCCAGGTCAAGCACCTGTTGCTCACTGCGACAACCACAGCGGCCTCCCACCACCCCATATTCGATCATCACGTTCAGACGCAGCCCGCGCGCAGCGAAGAACTCGCCCAGGGCCGCCACGTTATCCGGATGATCGACCATGCAGTGGAAGTCGAACATGGAGTCGGCAAGCAGATCAGCGATCAACGCCATGTTAGCGGTGCCTACCAACTGATTAGCCATCAGCACCCGGCGAACGCCATGAGCGTAGGCAGCACGGGTCTGCACGGCTGTGGCCAGGGTCATGCCCCAGGCGCCTTCTTCCAGTTGCCGACGAAACAAGGCCGGCACCATGCTCGTCTTGCCATGCGGCGCCAGCTCGGCACCGCTGTTGGTGACGAACGCCTGCATCCAGCGAATGTTGTGATCCAGCGCCTGACGGTGAATGACCAGGGCTGGCAGGCTTACGTCACGCACCAGATGATCGCCTGGAGCGGCGGCGCCCTTTTCTACTGCTGCAATAGTCATGGTGGTCTCCCGGGTATTATTCGTTGATGCGACGCGCCAGCCCGTTGGCACTGTCAATCAGCACCCTGCGGTAGTCGGCGTAGTGTTTTTTGGCGTCAGCCCGCGGGGCGACGATGCACAGCGTTGCAATGCACACGCCATGTTCATCCCTTACGGGTGCAGCGAAACAATGGGTGAAGGTGTCTGCAACGCTATCAAACGAGAAGAATCCCTCCTCGCCGGCCTGGCGAATTTCACTCAGAAACGTTTCAAGCGGCAGTTGCTGACCATCGGGCAGGATGAAATCTTCAGCGTCAATCAGGTCAACAATCTCCTGGTCGCTCAAATGGCAAAGCAGTAAACGCCCGGAGGCGGTCCACGGAATCGGTGCGTTCTCGCCAATATTGGAAGAGATCCGGAAGTGCCGCTCGCCCTCCTTCATCAGTGCGACGGTGTACTTGCGGCCATTAAGCAGGCACATCTGCGCGGTTTCACGCGTCTGACTGACGATTTCGCCGAGGCTGACCTGCGCCTCGCGGGTAAAGTCGAAGTGGCGCAAATGCGCCTGGCCGAGAAAATACAGCTGCCGTCCCAGATACACCTGGCCGTCGTTGCCAACCGACTCAAGAATGCGCCGTTCCAGCAATGAGCCGACCAATTCATAAACCGTCGACTTGGGACTGCCTATACCACTGGCGATCTCATTAGGCCGCATTGGCGTCCCCTGCTCCTTGAGAAAATCGAGGATATCAAACGCCCGGTCCAACCCACGGGCACGGCGCTTGATGGTGTCTTCGGTCATAGTCGGTTATCCATCGAAAGTTACCCAATGCGATATTTCTTGAAGCACTGCCTTTGCGCCCAAGGCACCGTCTCGCGGCGATCATCGGACTTGTAGGAGCTGCCCAAGGCTGCGATCGCGGTATGTCTGGATAAACGCTTCGCAGCCTTCGGCAGCTCCTACAAATGGTGCTGAAACTCAGGCTTTTTTCTTGTAAGCGATGCAGTCAATCTCGACCTTGCAGTCGACCATCATGCTGGCCTGTACGCAGGCACGAGCAGGAGCGTGTTCGGGTGTGAAGTATTCGCCAAACACCTTGTTGAAACTCCAGAAATCCCGCGGATCTTCCAGCCAGACCCCAACCCGGACCACGTCTTCCAGCCCATAACCCGCTTCGGTAAGGATCGCGACCAGGTTCTGCAGGGTCTTGTGAGTCTGCTCGACGATGCCGCCCACAATGATTTCACCGTTTTCTGCGGGTACCTGCCCCGACACATGCAGCCAACCGTCGGCTTCAACAGCGCGAGCGAACGGACGTGGCTGACCGCCACCTGCGACGCTACCTGCGCCATAACGAGTGATGCTCATGAAGTTCTCCTCTCAAATAGGACTGAATAAACTGTTGGAGCGAGCGGGCGGCGATCTGACTTGCCCGCGAACCAGTCGGCGCGATGACTCGGATATACCGCGTTATCGTTCTTCGCGGGCAAGCCTCGCTCCAACAATCCTATGTTGCCAAAGCGCAATGTCCGAAACGTAAGACAATCTCATACCGCAACAATAATTCCGCTATAGCGGAATACAATCTGAAATAGCGGAATATCGACTCCGAGTGTGCCACAGCACTGGATGGAAAAAAACCAACGAGTATCATCTGTATCAGGCCGTCCGATAACAGGCCCAACCACACTCATCCCGGAGATCCAATGGCTTTGGCTGAACATCCGCATCAATTGGCGCTGCACACCTTCCTGGCCCAGCGCCCCGAACTGCAGCAAGAGCTCGATAAGCTGAACCCCCTGGCCGCTCAAGCCGCCGGGCTTTCCCGCGAGCAATATCGTGAGGAGCGTCTACATGAGGCCTTTGAGGAGGAAGCAGAGCGCCTTGGTCTGTTTGCCTGGGAATTGACCCTGCAACTGACGGCCGAAACACCCGAAGACTACGAAAGTCAGCGCCGTGAGGTTCACAAGGAAGTAGCGCAAATGGCAGGCATGGGCTGGGCGGAATATTGCGAACTGAACAAACTGGAGCCCTGAAGCGCGATAAGCCGGCATGACCGTTCGTCGCCATCAGGGCACTCTTGATGCGTGATGGCTGACCAATATCAGGTAACGCTCATAAATCGGAGACGTACCATGATGAAGTCAAAGACGACTAACCTTCTACTTGCAGGCCTGCTATCTCTTTCATTTGGTTCCGCGTTCGCAGCGTCGGGTACCTCCAGTACTGGTCCGGTGCAACCGGAAACCGGCGGCGTGCAAAGTGGCTCGGCTGTACCACCAGGCACCCATCCTGCACCAGCGTCGGGCAGCACCAAAGCGGCGCCCAACGCAAACGGTCGCGCAACAGGTTCAGGTGCTGGTAAGTCGGTTGACGGCGGCACCACTGGCAGCAGCGTAGGCAAGACAGGCGCTCCCGGCAAAAACGGTCCTAACGGTACCGGCGGCGGCGCAGCAGGTTCTGACGATAATTGATCGTCGCTTATACGCATGAAAAAAAGCCCGGCTCTGTGAGTCGGGCTTTTTTGCGTCGCACTTGCGTAGTTTTGCCAGAACTCACGGTGTGGGACCGGCTTCAGCCGGGAAAGGGCCGACGCATTCACTGCATGACTGTGATCAGGAACATCGCCTTCCCGGCTAAAGCCGGTCCCACAACGAGCAAACTTACAGACAGGTCGCCAGTGCAGCGCCGCGACGTTCTGCTGCCGGATTCGACGCTGGCGCGTAATAACGGATAGCACTTGCGACACCCTGCGGCTGAACGTCGACGAAAAACTCTGCGCCGGTGTTATAGACCGTAAAGCCCTTCTCGGTGGATTGCATGAAAGCATCAGCCTCGGCTCCCATCAGCGCTTCATCCTGCCAGGAGTACTCTATGCACTGCGCCACAACAGCCGCAGCTTTCTGGCTTGAATAGGTTTTGTAAGGGCCGACGGCCCGCGCCTGATTGGACGGCGAAGTACAACCCGCCAGCACTGCCAAGGCCATTACCGGGATTAAAAACTTCATGACAATCCTTGAGGATGAAAAGGCGGATTCTACACCGCCAGACACCGCGCGTGGACGAAGCATGCGCGCTGCTCTGCAGGCTCAGGCTTCAGTGAGTTGTTCTTCGTACTCTTTGACGTACTTGCCAGCCAGGGCTTCTTTCTGTTTTTCATCGAGCAGCTTGCCTGCCATCTGAAAGAACTTTTGCTCTTCTTCCTTCAAGTGATGATGAACCTTCTCGGACAGCTTCTTGGCGGTAGCCAGCCAGGCCGGGCTGGACATTTCAGTCTCGTCCAGCGTTTCCATCATCTCGTCCATCTCATGGTGTTCCGAGATCGCATGACGGCTCAGGTCCACACCGTTGTCGTGCTCCATCAACGGGATATAGAAGAAACGCTCCTCGGCGGTTTCATGAGCCTGAAGCTCGGCTTTCAGCTGCTTGTAGGCCTCGACGCGCTCAGCACTGTCGCCGCTGGTTTTGACCAGAATGTCGGCGTAGCCGCGCTGGCGATCATGACTTTCTCTCAGGGCTTCAAAAATATTCACGGGCTGTACTCCTCGGACAGCTTCCGAATGTGGAAGCGATGGTTACTAGACATCAGCCGCAAAGCGCCAGTTCAGTCCGCGAGTGGTGCACGTTCGCTGTTTGGGCCCTGTGCCCCTGTGGCAGTCACTTTATTGGCAAGTTGGTGTATCAGGGACGGCGCGCACGCGATGGATGATTAATCCTGCCTGCCATACAACTGCCACTCACTCTATGCGACAATGCGCGCCAAATTCGGCATGAATCCCGCATTCATTTCCAGCCATCCACCCCAACGGGGCGCAGATGCTGGCTAGATATGGCCCAAGGAATGGCCCTCGGCCCGTGATAAAAATCGCCAGGGCAAAGACGGAAACGGGCATCACATCGGTACCGGCTGCTACAGCCAAATCCCAAGTTATTGAAAGGTAAGGTAATTGATCTCCACAGCGAATATCACCATGCAGTTTGCATTGGGTATTCCTGAGGGTTGTAGAGCGCAATTACGGGGGTTGTAGCCTGCTCCAACCCCCTACAAAACCCACCATTGGTCCAAATGCTGGTCCAACATCCCCGGCGTCCTGCCGACTTACAAATTCCCCTTTTTCTTGTCCTCCAGCCATTCCTGCGTTTCGAGTTGAGCCTTTACATGCTCAAGGGCCGCATCAGCAAGCTCGACCATTCCCGCCTCCATTAATTGCACTTCACAGTCCAGAGCTGATCGAGCCTCGTTGTGAAGCTTTGGCTCATCATGTCCCGCCGCATTCCCCAATCTGGGTCGGAGGGCACATTCGCGGTGCGCAGCGTCCCACGCCCCCACCTCTGGTTAATTTCGTCGAGGACGCCCATCACCTTCTCCGCCGCTTGCGGTTGGCATGGAGCGAACAGATCATCGGTGAATTCGCCAGGCTGCCGTAGATCCATCAACAGCACTTCGGCTTTGCTGTATTTGAAGCCCGGTCGGAATAGCCGGTTGACCGCCTCAGTCGCAGCCTTGGTCATCAACCGCACGTCATTAGTGGGGTATGGCAACTCGACCAGGGCCCCGTTGGCATACTTCGCCTCTTCGGGGTTAAACATGCCAGTTCGGATGCTGACCCTGATTTTCTTGCACAGGGAGTTCTGCGCCCGCAGCTTTTCTGCCGCACGCTGGACGTAGGTAGCCACCGCCTCTTTTATAGGCTCGATCGTGGTCAGGCGCTTGCCGAACATCCGGCTAGAGCAAATTTCCTGCTTCGGTGGCTCTTCCTCGCCCAGTTCAAGACAGCTGATGCCGGAGAGCTCCCGGACAGTCTTCTCGATGACGACGCTGAATTTCTTGCCAAGCGTTGTCGGGTCGGCCTTGGCCAGGTCCATAGCAGTCAGGATGTTCATCGCCTCAAGGTGAGCCCTCATCTTGCGGCCCACACCCCAAACCTCAGATACGGCGGTGTTGCGCAACACCCAGGCGCGGTTATGCGGGTTACAAATATCCACTACCCCGCCCGTGTAGGACTGAAGCCGTTTAGCCGTGTGGTTGGCCAGCTTGGCCAGTGTTTTGGTGGGACCGATGCCCACACCAACAGGAATACCAGTTGATCGGTGCACCGCGGTGCGGATCGTTCGGCCAAAAGCTGTCAGGTCACCAGGTATGCCGGTCAGATCCGCGAATGCCTCGTCGATGCTGTAGACCTCAACGGCTGGAACCATCGACTCGATGACAGTCATCACGCGTTCGCTAATATCCCCGTACAGCGCGTAGTTACTACTGAAGGCCTGGACGCCGTTCTGCCGGAGCGCATCCTTAATCTGGAAGTACGGCGCGCCCATCTTCACAAAAGGCTTCGCGTCATAGCTGCGAGCGATGACACAGCCATCATTATTACTCAGCACTACGATTGGAGTTTTGGCCAGATCGGGACGAAAGACCCGCTCGCAGCTCGCATAGAAGCTATTGCAGTCGATCAAAGCAAAGACTGGATCACGAGTTGTCATGATCGCGCACGCTGTATTTCACAACGCCCCAGATCACTAACTCGTCGCATTCCAAAACATGGCGTGGTGGATATTTGCTGTTTTCAGAGGTGAGCATGCACACGTTGTCACGCATGTGCAGACGCTTGCACACCGGCTCTGAATTGAGCGCAGCGATGACGATATCGCCATGCTCCGCATACAGGCTACGGTCAACGATCACGATGTCCCCGCTGTAGATGCCCGCCCCTTGCATGCTGTCGCCCTCGATCTTGACCAGGTAGACATGCGGCGCTCGGATTTCGAAAAGCTCATCGAGGGAGAGGTGCTTTTCGATGTGATCGGCGGCCGGCGACGGGAACCCTGCAGGCACATGGAAAGAAAAGAGCGGGAGCTTTTCGCCCCCTGTCGAGACAGGGCCGAGGACGGTAACGGTCATGATGCTAACCTAACGGTGAATACTGTATGAACGTACAGTTAACGATTTCGGACGGCCGTGGTCAATCTCATATGTAGGACATTTCGACGGGTGACATCATGTGCGGACGCTACTCGATCTACGAACCCATGGACCACTACCTGAAAGAGCTGGGGTCAAAGCAGACTGTGATCAATGGCTATGATGAGTGGCCGATTGAACGCTACAACGTGGCGCCGAGCGCTCGTGTTGAAGTAATCCGGGGGTTGGAGGAAGGCCTGAGCGTGGACAAAGTCCGCTGGGGATGGTCGCCGTTCTGGGCGAAGGGGAAAAGGCCCGACCCTATCAATGCGAGGGTCGAGACGGTAACGACGGGAAAGTTCTTCAAGCAGCTTTGGCCTAATGGCCGTGTGCTGGTTCCAGCTAATGGTTGGTTTGAGTGGGTCAAGGATCCTGACGACCCGAAGAGGAAGCAGCCCTACTTCATCAGGCTAAAAAGCCAGGCGCCGATGTTCTACGGTGGGCTGGCTCAAGTGACGCCCGGGCTGGAGCTGCGCGAGGAGGATGGCTTTGTGATTATCACGGCCGCCAGTGACCAGGGCATGGTCGACATCCATGACCGGCGACCGCTTGTGCTGACAGCGGAGTTCGCGAACGAATGGCTTGAGCTGGACTTGTCGCCCGAGCGGGCAGCAGAGATCGCGATGGAGTGTTGCCAACCGGTTGATGATTTCGAGTGGTATCCAGTGAGCAAAGCAGTTGGGAATGTACGGAATCAGGGGCCAGAGCTGATCACCCGCGAGGGTTAATCGGGATACATAGCCCATATGATGATCAGCACGACCGCCACCCAGGCAATGGTCATGCAGATTGAAATCCCAGCTAGCTGGCGATCCATCAGGCGCCTCCGTGCAAATCGCTAAATTATAGTGCTCCCGCTATTTGCGGGTAAGGGCATCATAAGCAGCTTCGCAAGCCTGACCAGCTATTCGGGCTGAGTCATAAGCCTTTGCCATCTCTCCCGCTCGCTTGTCAGCCCTTTGGAACAGGTCGGAGAGCACCATGGCGGCGCGGGTGGCTGTCTTGCCTCGTTCGGCAGCGCCGGTATCGCCGGTGGAGCAACTGGCGGAGGCTGCCAGTTTTCCAGCTTCGATGTGCAGCCGGTCGCCAGCAGCATCAGCGACAGCAGAATCGCTGAGCGCATGGGCTTGTTCTTGTCTCGCATCGTTTGCCACCTGGTTGGCCGCATTCTGGCGGCGCTGTTCCTCGGTTCGATAATCGGCGGTTGTCGCTGCCACTGCCTGCGCCTGGACCTCGCCCTGTTTGTCCCACTTCGCCTGCCAGGCCAGATCAGTAATGGTCACGCCGTGGCTGTAAGCGCCGTAAAGCGAGGCGACGATAACCAGCAGGATCAAAGCTAGGCCGCCAATCTTCAGATACAGCTGACGTGCTGCGCTCATGGCACATCCTTGAAGAAGATGTGGTGGCCGAGCTTCAGAGTTTGCTTGGCCTTCGCTGCCCATGCCGGTGCCTTCGGCATCGTGGTTGCGTAGTAGTGAGTCGCCCCGCCAGTTGGGTCCGGCTGTTTGCCGTCGATTACAATGTCGGCAGCTTTCCGGGCTTGAGCGAATTGCCCAGCGGGGATCGGCTTAGCGCCACTCAGGTACGCGTAGTTCGGGTCGTTCTTGTTCCAGCAGCTGAACTGCCACGGCTTGAGGCAAACATCCGTATAGCCCTCACCCCACCAGTCAGGCTTGCCGTCGTTGTGCAGATCCATGTCTACCCGGTTTCGAATGGTCCAGGCCACGGCGATCTGCCCGGCAAGGCCTTCTCCGCGAGCTTCGCCCCACAGCGTGCGCGCCAATACGTCGCGATCTTTTTCAGTCACGGTCATGCTTTTCTCCAGGCAATAAAAAACCCGCACTGGGCGGGTCGGTAAATTGATAAATCAGAAGTTCGTTATATCGAGCAGAAGTATTCGGGCAGTACCCTGAGAGTTCATGCTACCGGGATTATCTACCCTTGAATTACCCTGCTGGTGAATAACGCTTGCCGAAACGATATTTGTGCCCACCCTGCGATGTATTAGGGATGCGTTCGAGTAGATAAAACTGTACGGAGGCGCCGGCTCCAGCGGGTTGGATCTCTGAAACATCCTGCTCCATCCAGAACTGGAAGCAAGAACGCCATACTTCTTTGCCGGATCCATCCCGGCGTTAATGTTTGAATTCTGGGAGGGGGAGTAAGACCCTGTAATCTTCAGGTATCTTAGATTGCTGTCAAAAACCAGCTTTCCAGAAGCATCGAATAGCTGAAGCAAGCCATTGGCATTCGGCACTGCTGACGGAATGGTCATCACATGATAATTCAGCGTGGATCCATAATCAGAAATCCTGAATGCGATATACCATGTCCATGTATTCCCTGATTTTGACGTGAATATCTGTGCAGCCCTCAGCCCTGAAAGCTCCAGTACCAGTTGCGGATACTCGTTCGCTGCTGCTGTGTACGAAATCGAGTTCATGTCCCCGTCACCCGATCCGTCCGTGTTCCCACTGTTCGTCAGGCGCAGCGAGCTGCTAAGGGCGAGACACATGTTGCTGTAGTTGTCGTCGACAAGAACCGTATTTGCGTCGTTGATTACCTCGATAAGGGCCATTAGTAGACACCGTATGACAGATACATCGCGCGACCGGGCGCTGTCCATCTGAGGGTTTGACCGCTAACGGTCACGGCGGGTGTCCCATCTGTCAGCCCAGCCTCAACCATGTTAACGGTATAGAACATCGCTCCGGTAAGCAGGCCGGGGTCGACGAGCGTGCCAGCAGCAGTAATTACCCTTCCGCCTAAGAACCTTGGAACACGACCCGCCATATCGAACTGGAGGCTGCCGTCGGGGTTGTATAGTTCGAAGACAGGCATTAAACCTCCATCCTGATACGAAGCGTATTGTTTAGGTCGTACATATAAAGGCCGGACTCAATTAGCCTGAACCGACCCTTTCCGCCAGAGCCGTTGATTTGCAACTCACCGTTCTTGTTCAGCCTCCACCCGCTCACGCCGTCAATAAAGTTTGTCGACTGAATGAACTCTCCAATCATCGCACTGGTAATCGTACCCACCCCAATGAAAGCCGAATTCATTATCACCTGGCCGTTTTGAATCACAAACGGGTAGAACACCTCGTCGGAATTCGGATCAACTACCGCAAACCGGCTGGCAGCGATCAACACCTGACTGGTGATCTCGCCCTCGTCGTTCTCAACACCTACGCCGATTCCCGCCATGTATGGCACACCATCGACTGTGAGCTGAGTTTTGATGGTGTACATCGCCGCCAGCTCACTGCGCAGAGCTTCAACCTCAACGATTGCGCCCTCGTCCGCCTCAATCTTTTCCAGCAGCGTCTGGCTAAGCTGCGTTTCGGTGATCTCGCCGTTCAAGTAGTCCAGGATGGGCTTGGCGTCGCTGCTGGCCTGGCCGTTGACCGGGCCATAGAAAGCACCCACGTTGCCGATCTTGTCGACGAGGCGCACCCAGAAGAAAAACGACACGCCATTGGCAAGCCCCATGATGGTGAGGTCTGTCTGTGGATAGGCGTAGTCACCGAACTTGGTTGCCGCCGATAGATCGTTGTTGGTCCCGTACCAGATTTCGGAGCGCTGCAGGTCGGCCGTTCCGAAACCGGACGGGATGGTCCACTTGAGGCCGATACCAAAAACGATTGGCGTTGCCTCAAACGAAGTCACGACCGGCGGCGGCGTCGTCTTGCCGTTAAGTACGGTTTCGGCCGATGTCGCGAAGATCGAGTAGATATTGAGTGAGTTGACCGCTTGGACCTTGGCCACGTAGCGGCCGGCATAAATGCCGCTAACCTCAACGGAATTCGTACCCGTACGCCCGGCATAGATCCAGTCGCCGTCGTTTTTGCGCCAATAGACCTCATAAGCGATCGCACTGGCTGCCGCCGTCCATTGGATTGTCATTACGTTGACTGTGCTGCCCTGATCAACAAAGTTCGCATTGCTCAGAACGATGTCTGTCGGTGGCTGCTGCACGCTCGGCGGAATGATGCTTATCGGTGGAGACTCGATCTTTGTGCCCTTGTCGATCGCGTCAAACTTGCTCGCATTGTGCTTAACAGCGCTGATCGCGAACGTCATGTTTTCGCCCGACATGTCTTCAGCAATGGACATGATGCGGAACTGCTGTGTTACCAGTTGCGCCGAATCAATAGCCCACATCGAATGCATCGGCGGCAGAGCTTCCAGCGGCTCAACCAGAACCACCTGCTGGACATCCGACGGAAAGCCCGTGGTATCCATGGTGATGGTGCCGTTGTCCCAGGTGATGCCGGTGCTGTCCCACGTCAGCGGGTAACCTACTGAGGCAATCTCGCGGGATATGGCTTTGCCGGTCGGCATGATCAGGGTGATGGTGTCGCGTGGGTAGGCAGTCACGTCAGCATCGAGAACCAGCGACTCAAGCGTCGAGGAGCGCAGACGGCCCCCAATACGGCGACCTGCCCGATCATTGTCAGCGACTCGGATGATCTGCCCCGGCCGAGCGATAACCCCGTCCAGACCAACGGAGAACTGAACGCTTTCCGTCTCCAGACGGTTGGTGAGCAATGCCCACTTTCCGATGCGAGTGGCCTGCGCCTGAGATGTACAGCCGGTAGCGGATATCTCAGTCTGCTGAATGCCGTAGCGCTGAATACCGTCCTGGTCGTCAACGTACTGGACTTTCTGCCGGTAGAAGTCGGCCGGGTCGTTCCAGCTGACCAGTGCGACGGTGTAGCGCGTCTTCTTGGCCGAGCCGCTGTAAACGAACTTGCCATCGATCACGTTTGCGTTGGAGTAGGTGTATACCGGGTCCTCAGGCATATCCGAAGACGTGAGCACAGACCCTGCGCCCCAGTACGAGATACCCCGGAACGTGGTCGCAAGATCCTGAAGCACCTTCAGCGCATCCGCGCGAACAGTCAGATACAGGTTGCAGGCAAACCGCGGCTCGGTGCCGCCCTTGCCATCAGGAACCATCTGATCGCAGTACTGTGCGATTCGGTACAGCTCCCATTTATCGACCTGGGATGCGTTAAGCATGTGCCCCAGGCCGTAGCGGTAATGCAGCAGTAGGTCGTAATAAATCCAGGCCGGGTTATCGGTCCATGCTGGCTTGAAGCTGCCATCCCATACGCCAAGGTAAGCGCGGGTGCCTGGATCGTAATTAGAAGGGACGCTAATGATCCGGCCATAGCAATCGAATGAGCGTGTTGGGATCGATGAAAACTGGGAAGCATCAAACTGGATGCCGACGATTGCCGATCCTGGATATCTAAGCTTGGCATCAATGATATCGACATAACCGTCAACGCTTGTCTCATCGCCGATCGAACCTGTCGTGGCATCTGGGGTTGTGCGCAACACGCGAACTGTCCACCCCGATATGGCAGGAGGCAGCTCAATCCGGTGAGATCTTTCGTATTTAGATGTGGTCTTCCCTTTGAATGCAGAGGAAACCTGCTGAACGTATGGCCCTCCATCAGTGGAAAGCTGAATAACGTATCTGACCGTATAACCGTTCGTATCGCCGCTTGTGGTATCAGTTTCGAAAAGGCGACTTACAGCCAGTCGAATGCGAATCGCAGACAGTTCGCGATTACTGATCGCATGCGTCCATGGCTGCTGCTGGGTCAAGGCAACGCCTACCGATGTTTCGCTCTCTACTGAGGGAAACCCCTCGATATAGGTTTGATCCTGGCTTCCAGTGCGCCCGTCGACCTTAACCCCGCTGAAGTTCGGTACCCCGTTAGCATTTGTAATTGGGGTTTCGCTGAGAAAGATCGACTGCTGCCCGTTAGCCAGGCCTCGGATTTCCCCCTCGCTAATAAGGTCGAGTATCTTCGCGCGCGCAATGCTTTGAAGGCTGTCCGGCGCTTCCACTGGCGGGCGAGCTTCAGACTCGCCGCTCTTAAAACCGATGATGGCTTGGGCGGTCATGACTTTCCTTCAGGCGAAAAAAAACCCGCACGTGGCGGGCTATGAATTTGGGGGTGAGGTTACATTTGGTTTTCGGTGTATATGCCAGCGCTGATCACCGCGCTGCCGACGATCATGCGGCCGTAAAGCAGAGGTACCGGGTTGCCCTGGGCGGTGGTATTTACTGGGCCATTGAAGCTGTAGCTGGCTTTATTGTTGGGCGAATCTTGAGAGCCAAGGCCTTTTGCTTGGGGGCTGAGCATTTGGAGAGCGCCACCCAGAGCAAGCGAGGCCCCGAGGGATTGCCCCCACCCTTGCATGCCAGGAATAAAAAACGACGCGACGAATATCACTACGCCGATGATGGTTTGGAGCAGACCCGCTCTCTTTGAGCCAGCAAGAACTGGGACTATACGGATAACATCGCGACCTGAAGGTTTGGCCAGGCCATCTTTAGAGATGTTTTCCTTTCCGTTGAATATGGCGAGCCGCTGACCTTTAGCAGCCGAGTCCATGATGTGCTGCTCCCATCCTGGGAACTGCCGAAAGTAACCGAATACATCACGGTAGTGCCCGCTGGTTGTCATTCTGTGCCTACGACCAAACTTCCTCGCCAATGACCCTGACAACAGGACGGTCTGCATTTTCTCTGCTACTTGGGCCATCACTTTTCTCCGGGCATAAAAAAACCGCCCGTAGGTGGCTTCATAACAGTGCTAATTAGTATTCGACGTAAGGACCAAGATGGATCCCAGACATATCCGAGCTAATCCGATAAATGTTCTCTTTCCCAGCTTCCGACTTAGCTGCGACCGTACGCATCGCCTGCCCAGAACAAAGCCCACTCCCTTCCAATCCGGCGCTCACATTCAATGATCCAGTCGGTACGAAGAACGATGCCTTTTGGCCTGAGCCAAGTTTCGCCGCTTTCTTTCCGTCCAGGTAAACCACGAAATCACAAGCAGAGGAATTGAAGCCGCCGTCTCGGACTACCGTCAATTTCCCAAACTCAACAGATGGCTTTGTTTGAAATGCGAACACCTTATCTGCAGAGGCCTGCTCGGCCTGCTGAACGGTGATTGCATTTGATGAGCACCCTACAAGCAATGCCAAGACTGCAGCGCCGATCAATAACTTCATGTCGCTCCCTCAATTGATTTGGGCCGACTCTATCACCGCTCCCCGACGTATCGCCAATAGCTGACAGTCACCTCCTGCCAGTACCCGCCGAAGTTGTCGCGTTTGCTGTCCCGGCCATACAGGTGGTGCAGGATCGTTCCCGGCGCCGGGTAGTGCTCAGGCTCCGTCTTCAGCACTCCGTCAGCTAGGTAGATAGCCGCATGGTTTGGAACCTTCGACCGGACCTGCATCAACACGATATCGCCATGCTCTGGCGCGCCTACCTTCTCAAATCCCGCCTCGGGCAAGTGCTCCAGATACAGATTGCCGCCCCGCTCCCACCAGCCGTCCTCGCGGTCATAGTTGCCGAGCTCAATACCCATCTCACGTCGATAGAAGTCCAGGATGATGCTGAGGCAGTCGTGCACGCCATGGGCGAACTTGCGGCCGATAAGCGGAGTCAGGTAACCGGTTGGTTCAAGGCTGGCCATCTCGCCAATGCGCACCTGGTCATCGTCGCCCTTACGGACTTCAATGATGTGCCAGGGCAAGCCAGATGCTTCGCACGACGCCCGGTCCGCTTCGCTGGGTTTCGGCGGATAGTCCGGGTGACTGTGGATCACGGCAAGAATGGTCCCGCGATCCTCAGCCGCGGCGTAGTCCTCAGGAGAGAGCCGGAAATGCTCGCTCGGGCTGCTCGCGGTATTCCGGCACGGCACGTAAAGCTGCTTACGATTCTCGCGGATGACCAGGCCGCAGCACTCGCGCGGGTACTCGGCCAGCGCGTGCCGCTCAATTGCGGCGATGGTTGCCTTGTTCATTTGGTTACCTGATCAAGCCGGCCGCCGGGAAGCTGCCATATGGGAGGGGGTTGTTAGCGCCGAAACGCAGCTTGCAACTGGTCAGCCTGCCGCCGCACTTATCGAACGCAGCATCGGTCACGATGATGTCGTCTGCATCCGCAACTGGCGGACCGTTGTACCCGCAGTACGGGCCACGGTATCCGCCACAGCTGAGCCACCAGCAGACGTTCGCCACGATCTGGCGGCGTGGTAGCTGCACGCCCATGAAGTCCAACGCACTGGCCAGCTCAAACTGAACCGTTTCCTTGTCCTCGCCGGACTTGCGTTCGACATACCAAATGTCCACCGGGATCTCTTCGTCCGGGTCCGCTTCGGGCTGGCCGTCGAGGTACTTGCCCAGCGTTCTGTGCCGGATCAGCTTCGCACCCACCAAGTCATCGAAGTACAGGACCAGCGCGGTGATGAACCCGCCGACGTTTCCAACGGAAAGCGTCGGGGAAGGCTGCGTACCCTGCCCGGTCATTTCGAAGCCTTCAGCCTTGATCGGCCATGGCGAGTACTCGTGACCCTGCCAGAAGATCGAGGCTTCTTGCGGGTAGCCGTGGAAGCGGTAGAGCTCGGCGCCCAGCGCGGTGGCATCAAGCTCAAAAAGCTCCACCCACGCGCCCGGCTCCAGGGTCTGGATATCGGCCGTAATCGGCATGGCGCTTCCTCAGTAGGGTTGTATCGGACGCTTGCTCATTTCAGGGAAGTCAGCATGGCCTTCTTTCCATGCTCGAACCTTCCCTCGGTAGCCAAGCCACTGGGTTCTGGTTCCGGGTAACAGATCGTCAGGCGGAACATCTGCCTCGGCTTCCTCCAGCGCTTCGAGCTGGCGATTGATGGTAATTATTTGCTGCTCGCGCCAATCGTCTTCAACGATTACGGCCTTGGCTCGCAAAGTCGATGCCGTAATGGCCCACGTTCCGTCAGCCTGGGCTGTGTAATCGTTAGATTCGTATTGATCATCACCAAGCGGACGTTGGTAATGCATGATCACCCACCCTTCGGGAAGGTCGCCGCCTACCTGCTGGTGGCTTTGCCCGACCACAGCGTAGACAGGCTCTACAACGTTTCGCAATTCGACCTGTAATTCGTTGTTTTCTTGCATGATTAGACCTTGGCCACCAGGACTCGACACGGGAGTGTTGTTTGGATTGCTGGATAAGTTTCGATAGTCGAGAACTGGCCCACACGTGCGGCAGAGTGCACGCCAGCCGATCCGGTTTGCGTAACAATCTGAGAGTTATCACCCCGAGGCGCGGCGATAACTCCATAAGTCGCAGTTGTGCTACCGAAAGCCGTCGGAAATACGGTTTCCCATGCGCCACCTAAGAAAACTTGAGGCAAACAAATTACCGGGGCGAGACCATAGGGGTTGGCGCTCACATAGCGAGAGTTATTCACTACGTTAGCGGGTGCAGCCTGCGTGCCGCCGTTCGGGTAAACGTAAGTGTGAGCGCCTGCTTCGAGAGCCTGGATACGTGCTTGCTGATTCGCATAACTCGTCGCCAAGACGGCAGCGTCAGCTGCTCCGGCGTTGCTAACCGCGCCGAAAAGCACAACGCCCCACACGCCTATACCGTGAGTTGAAAAAGTTTCCGTGCCGGTGCGAGGCGTCCCGTTAACGTCATCGGTCATACGCCGACCCGAGTTAAATACTGGATAGCCGTTTGCGTTACCCGTGCCAGTGGAACTGCCCCACGCAATCGTGTTACCTACAGGGTCTGGGCCTTGTCGCGTATTCCCGCTGTTGCTTGTAGCGATACCTCCGCCAATGGGGCGCGTATCGTTTACAAAGTAGCCCGCCATTTCTACGCGATAACCTTGCGTCTGATCCTGACGAACCTTACCCGGAGCAAAGCCAAGTGTGCCGTCTGGACGGAACATCAGAGGGCCGATTGAGCCTGCCTGCTTACCGTTCCAGTCTGGAACGCGTAACTGTTTAGTTACCGGATCATAGGCCCAGCAAGCCCGCATCGTTGGATCAGATAGCCACAGCACCGGAGTAGTAACGGGCACCGATGGCGTAGAGCTTTGTATGTTGGCAACCGCATCCGGATATAGAACGTCGGCCCCTTCGATTAATTGGCCATCCGCATACGGCACGCCTGCAATCACCATGGATCGGCTAGACAAAGTTCTCATCTCGCCGAATATCGCGCCGCTGCCTCCGCTGCTGGATACCTCGGTAAAAACACCATTCTTGAAACCGTAAGTCTTGCCATCGGTGAGGGATGGAAAGGCAGGCATAAACCCTGCAGTAGTTGCGGAAGATACCGGATGCTGCCCGGTGCCACCTTTACCCACGTGAGCACTGATCTGAGCCTGGAGCTTTCCCAGCCCACTCAGCACAGTATCAGTTGCAGCTATGACCGCCGCGCTATCCAAAACGAGCCCGGCCAGAGCGGTGCCGAGCGTCCGGGCTCCAGTCCAGTACTTGTTTGTCGCGCCTTCGGTTAGGCCGTCGGTCGTCGTAGCCGAAGCTGCCAGCTTGGCCTTTTCGGCATCGGTGAAAGGGTTAGTGTCCGGGTTCGACTCGTAAAGCGATTTGACCTGTGCGGCGGTGATTGGGTCAGCAGAGCCGCCAGCCAGCCACACGCTATCCGTGGCATCCCAGATAAAGCGCACCGCATCGGCGCCGGCGGTATCGACGTCGGCATAGTCACCCGGTACTGCATCGGTAACACCCGCAACCAATGCGGCAAGGTCGGTGAAGGTTCCGCGAAAGTGTGGCGACTCCAGACCGGCAAGCTTGGTCTTCTCTTGCTGGGTGAACGATGCCTCAGAGAGCCCGAGACCTGACACCTTGTCGACCTTGTCGGCCAATCCCGCTGTCGCGGCGTCAGCCGACCCCTGAGCTGTCGAGGTGCGCTGATCCAGCTCGGCGAAGTTGGCATTGATCTTTGCCCCACCTTCGCGCAGCGATTCTCCGCTCCCATCGTTCGCAGTCTGGCCGATATTGATTGGTTGAATGCTCATGGATGGAAGGCCTGTTCAAAGGTTGCGCTGACCGTCCATACGGACGCGCTGACATTGCGGAGCTGGTAGGTTTTGCAGCGAAACAACAATTCCTCACACATCGGCTCGGTCCATTTGAATGCTGCAGCGCCGGCCTGTTTATCGAGGAAGGCTTCAATTTCCTTCGCCCGGGCCTTGTCACCCGTGAAGGTGAGCGGCCAAGACTGGGTTTTGTTGTTGATGCCATCCTTGGCGACCTGCTCGTAACCATCCCCGAACCTGGCAGATTTGTTCCGAAACGAGGTCGTTCCTGTCGGCTCTTTATCAGGCCGCCACGTGAAGGTATCTGCCATGTTCGGTCCTAGCCTTGATTGTTCAGGATTTTCCAGATACGCCCGCCCGGCTGGGTTGAGCGCGATATGGCTTGCTCAGCCTCGGTCTTTGCAACGGACTGAATCGCCTTGCCCATGGCAGCGGAATCGGACTGAGTGGTTTGCGCCTGATCTTCAGGAACCTGCACGGATACAGCGACCGGGAAGTTGTAGGTATTGCTCGACGAACCACCAGACCCGCCGCCCAAAGCACGTACGCCGAGTTGGCCGCCCGCAGTTCGGGTCAGCGGCATGATTGCCTCAGGCCCTGCCTCACCCATGACGCCAGTCTTGCCGCCCGCCATGCCAAAGGCGGTCGGGTTGCTGACGATGCTGTTGGAGAATGCCGCGCCATTGGCGAACATCTGCACGCCACTATTCCAGGCACCGCCTTTTGCCTGAGGAAATGAGACATTTCCGTTGCTAGCGTCGAATTGGCTGCCGAAATCACTTGCACCCTGCTCTGCACCGCCAGCGGTCGCCTCACCAGTAGCGCCGCCACCGCCGCCGGTAAAGTAATTGGTTGCAGCGCCTACCAAAGCCGTCAACAGCGCAGAGCTTGCCTGCCTTGCCGCGATACGCGCCATATCCGCCAGAATCGACTTCGTAAAGTCAGCGAAGGAGGCTTTGCCGGTCAGGGCGAAGTTGACGATCGCGTCTTCCATGCCTGTGAAAGCATTTGTGAACAGGCTTTTCGTCTGCCCAGCAACATCGCGAGCCGACTCCAGATAGTTGCTGAAAGCCGACGTTGCGCCATTGCTCCAACTGCCCTGCGCCTCCGACATCTTGTCGTAGTTTTTGAGCGTGGTTTCAGTGAGGTCGCTTTCGCTTTGGTTGATGGCCTCCAACTTCTTCTGGTACTCCTCGGCGCTCATGTTGCGCGAGGCGTCGGCCTTGTCCCGCGCCAGATCCAGACGTTGCTGGTTGGCCCTGTCTGCGATTCCGTTTATCGAACCGCTCAGCGATGCCTGGCGGTCACCCTGCCCCACGCCAGCGGCCGCACGCTCGCCTGCAAGCTGTAAAGCCTCGTTTTGACGGTTGAGTGCGTCGGTATAGTTGCTGATCGCGAGCTGCTGCTTTGCCAAGCGCCCAGTCTCGGCATTAGCGAGCACTTCAAGCTCGGTGTCAGCTTCCTGCTGGGCCTTGACCATGCTGGCCCGGGCGTCCGCAATCTTCTGATCGAGCTGGATGCGCTGCGCGGCGGATGTACTGGCCTTGCCCTTTGCTGCTTCCAATGCTGCGATTTCAGACTCATAAGCCGCCGCAACCTCGACGCGCTCCTGCTCAACCAAGGCAACCCGCTGGCTGCTGTAAGACTCGGCCGATACCAGACCGGCCTTTTGGGCCGAGTCCAGTTCCTTCTCGATATTTTGGTAGTAGCTGAGGACCGATTTGAGCTGGTTCTGCGCATCGTTGAATCCGGTCAGGTCTACAGCGGTGCTGCCGCCCTTCTTGGTTTCCTTGAACTTGTCGCGGGTCTGCTTCTCAAGCGCCGCTTCCTGCTCGGCCGTGATCTGGAATCCCGCCTTGCGTGCCTGAGCGATCTCGCGCTGGTTGTCCTGTAGCGCCTTGGTCAGCTTCGTCGACTTGGAGGCTGTTGAATCCAGGTTCTTCTGGAGCGTTTCATAGGCCTTGGTCCCTTCACGGATGTTCAGCGCATCGAACATCTGCTGACGGGCCTTGGCTTGGTCGTCGACCTCCTTCTGCAGCAGCGCCGTTACATCGCTTTGAGCACCTGACTCGCCCCGACCAAGCATGCCGAGGTCCGGGTTATCTCCAAGAATGAGTGGATTGCTTTGAGCGTTTCGAAGCGTGGCCATGCGGTCAGCCAGCTTGTCGAACTTCTCGTCGAATGTATCTTCCCGACCAATGTCGAGAATGGCATCCCATGCACCTTTAGCGCCGCTCTTTACTGCAGCCCAGGCAGATTCAATCGCGCCA
Source organism: Pseudomonas viridiflava (assembly GCF_900602065.1). GTDB lineage: Bacteria > Pseudomonadota > Gammaproteobacteria > Pseudomonadales > Pseudomonadaceae > Aquipseudomonas. The sequence goes on from NZ_UWFN01000116.1 coordinate 253,257, forward strand.
AGATTGTTGGTGATGGTTCCAGCGCGCTCCACCAGAGCATCAGCGTAGGCACCCTCCGCGACCTGCTGAGCACCCAAAGTATCGCCCTGCTCCTGCAAAGCGCGGATCTGAGTGAATACGGCAGCGGTGAGGAAGTTGTACTTGTCATTCAACGCAACGACGGCTTTGACCGGATCGTCTGCCAGCTTGGCGAACTCTGCGACCGTTTCCGCTGCCGCCTTTCCAGTAGCTTTCTCGAACGCCAGCGCGGCTACGGCGATTTCTTCAAAGCTGCTGCTGACAATCTTGCCGGTACCGGCCAATTGGGCCAGAACTGCGGCGGCAGCACCTGTGGTGCCCACCGTAGCGCTTACCTGCTTCGCCATCCCAGCAAGTGATGCGGTCGTCGTGCCGGCCGAATTGCCGGTCGTGACCAGCGCATCGCGGAATTTTTCCTGCTCTTCGCTGCCCTGGTAGTAAGCCAGCGCCAACACGCCAATCGCTGCAGCGGCGACAGTGAACGGGTTGACCAAACCGAGGACGTAGCCGCCCAAGGCCTTGGCTGCCGGTACAGCGCCGCCGAACATATCCTTGAGCTGCCCGCCCTGTTGCAGGAATACCGTCAGAGGAGCCTGGCCGCCTTGCAGCGAAACAGCGATGTCAGTGAACTGTGCAGGGACGCCACGCAACGCAGCAGCTGTCTGCTTTGCGGTGTTGCCCGTACGGGTCAGGCTGTCATCAAAGCGCCCAAGGTTCGCCCGGGACTGATCGATCTTCGCCTGGTATTCGCTGAACGTTGCGGCATCCAGTCCAACGCCCTTGTGCTTGGCAAGCTTCGTTTCCAGGTCGTCGAGTCGACCGAGGGCTTTAACAGTAGGGTCAATCTCGCCCAACAGGTCAGACAGCTCATCCCGCTGTTTCTTGAAGGACTCGGAAGCCTTGTCAGCGCCCTTCGCTAAACCCTCGGACGCCTTCTCTGCCCGGCCGCCCGCCGCCGTAAGCTTATCGAGGTCAGAGCTCGCCTGCGCGGCATCGGTCGAATCGACCTTGATACCGAGTTCAGCAATGGTTGTCATGCGCGCTCCGTTACTTCGATTCGCTCATAACGAGCATGGCTTCGGCCTCCATGACACGAATGTCCTGGAATGCTTTGGTGGTGTCGGTTGGCTTCATACCAAGCAGTTGGGCGACAGCCGGGATTGCGGTGTAGTCCAGGCCAATAGGCCCACCCATCCCGACGCGCCATTGCGTGGACATTGCTTCGAACAGGAGGAAGGCAGGCCAGATATCAGGCCAGACCTCGAACTCGAGATCGGGAATGTCAGCCTTGGTCATGCCAAAGGCTGCGAGGTCTGCGTCGGACGGCCCAGGCTCATAAAGCGCCCGGGCCGCCTGCGTCAGTTTCCCAGTCGGGCCGGGTTGTACGCGCCCTGATAGGCCTCCAGCACTGCCTGAGGTGCGCCGACGCAAGTAGTGACCAGAGCAGTAACGGACTCATCGTCGAACTTGTCGTCGAAAGCCCAACCAGTGACGATTTCCTTGATCTGGGAAACCTGCAATTCGATCTCGGAGGCCGTTGCCTGCTGCCACGACATGCCCTCTTCCTTGACCTTGGCAGCATGTGCGTCGCGGGCTTGATTCCACTTGTCGAACAACGCCGACAGCTCCAGGCGGTTCAGATAAGCGAAAGTGAACTCCACCTGAACAGGATCGGCCCCAACGCGCGGAATGCCGACCTTCGCCGTGAATGTCGGAGTCTGAGCAATCTTTATCTTCGCCATTGATTACGCCGCCGCCTGATAACGAGTCGGGCGCGAGGCCAACGACAGAGTGATGGTGCGGGTCATGATGTTGTTGCGAGACAGCGACGGCGTCGAAGTGATCGACACATACGCGTTGTAGTATATCTCGGAGCCATTCGGCAGCTTCAGCCGGACCACGCGGGACTCCTTGTCCTCGTCTGCGCTCTCGCAGATCGGCACATAAGGTAGCAGCGGGTCATCCGCTACTGTGATGGTCATGCTGATCGGCGACTTGGTGGTCGGCAGTTGACGGTCGTCATCGTCCTCAAGGAAGCCGAACGTGGTGAACTGCTGATCACCGCCGCTGGTTGCGACTTCGGTGATCTGCGCAATCTGCGCCCAGGCACTCACAGTGCGGACGGAGCCAACACCGGCACCAGCCGTGTAGACATTGGTCTTGGTGGTGTCGATGCCTTCCAGCGCGAACGAGTCTGCCAACGCAGCGTCAACGCGGGCCACACGGTCATTCAGGCGAGTCCAGCCGGAGGTAACGACAATGATGTCGCCGTCTTCCAGGCTGTGACCTGCCGCCTGAACAACGGCAGGCTGCGCATTACTGATGGCAGTAGCCAGCACGGCAGCGCTGAACACAGATGCAATTTCCATGATCGCGCCGTTGGGGAGCTTGAACGCCATTGGTGTTTCCTCTTTTCAGAAATGAAAAAACCCGCTCAATGGCGGGTTCAGGTTTGCCCAACGGGCGAATTAGTTAGTGTCGGAGCGGTACTGGAATGATGCGGATACGGTCAGCGTCGTGTCGCCAATGATTGGCGGGCCCGGCTCAACCGGTGTGAGCACCAGCACCTCGAATTCGTCACGCTTGAGTCTGAGAAAGGCCGGGAACAGATCGGCCAGCTCATCGACCAGGCCCTCTGCATCGCCGGTACCGTTACCGACCGGCGTCACGACGTTGATCTGGAACACGCCGGTGTAAACCCGGTGATCGCCTGACAGCGTGTTGGTGTTGGTTCCGGCCGGAAGCATGAAAGCGCTCAGGTAGGTCTCATCGGATGCGGGGGTGAAGTTCACGCCCTGGTAAGAGACGCGCAGTTCGCGCTCGGCAGCCCACGCGGCGAGGCGCAACTCGAACAGGGAGCGAATGATTTTGTGGCTCATACCTGGTTGTTCCTGATGGCCTCCAGCACGATTTGCTGAAAGCTTGCCTGGGTTATCCTGACCATGCCCTGCGGCGCTTGATCGGAATGGCCATATTCGAGAGGGATCGCGTATGGCAGGTTGTTGACGATGAAAGCAGTCTCGCCTGCCTTGAACAGGATCGAGTCACCCGCAATTCGTGCGGTTGCGTCAGCACCTGTGGGGTCCAACGTGGAAAGCGTGCCAGCGGCCGGAGCTTCAATGCTGAACTGCCAGTTGCCACGAAAGCGGCCAGTATCGACCGGCGACATTCGGATCAGTGAGTTACCCAGTTCGATAACGATCTCGCGCAGACTTGCGTCGACCGCCTCTTTAGCTTGTTCCGCGAACTCGGCGAGCTGCAATGCGAAGCTGCCTTGCTGACCGGCATACTTGTTCATGATCGGACCTGCAGCTCATAGAGCAGCGGCTTCCCGGCTGGGTTGATCTCTTTCAGCGGCGGGATGATTGACCAGGTGCGGCCCTGCACGATGACCTTGCTGAGCAACGTAGGTGGCACTTCAAGGCCTTTCGCGGCGAGCTTCAGCTTTTTGTCGCCGACCTTGATCAGGGTATTGGTTTGGAACTCATCACCCGTGAAGTCGAGCATGATGCCCTGGGCGATGCGTTCGGTGACCGCGTCCGGTGCCGTGCCGCCCTTGCTCGGGTCATAGGCACCCTTCGTAACGTCGCGGATGGTGACCGGCTGGCCGAAATCGGTGATGAGGTCGAGAGCCATCACGGCCATTTCTTCGTAAAAGGACATGAGGGCTCCAGATGTGAAAAGCCCACCTGAAAGGTGGGCTGCTTGTCGGTATTACCTGCTATCCGAACGGAAATGAGCGTCCCGCCTAGCCTTCCTTTCTGCCATCAGTAAATCAGCTAACTGAACCGCTACTGCGACTGCCTGTTCGGGCGACTCAGCATCAGGCATAGCTACAGCAAGCGCTGCTGCTGCATAGGCGTCCCATGATTTGGCGTCTTCTGAGCTCAGCTTCAATGTCATTTTTTTACTTCCTGTAAGTGAGAGCGCAAAACTAGCATTACGCCCTAATAGCAAACAACCCACGCTTGAGCAGATAGTCAGCAAACTGCGTAGCGCTCGGCCGATCCGGCGCAGCGGGTAGCAGACGACTGCTGGTGCTACTGATCACGGCATACTCACGTGTCACAGCGCCTTCGACACGATCCAGCACGACCGCGCCTTTGCGCTGGTCAATCGGATCAATGTCGTCTTTGTGTATCTCGGCAGCCAGAGCCATCTGACCGTATTGAATTCTTGCCGGGATGTAGCCTGACGGCTTGATATCTTCGTCAATGATCACATCCTCGCGCGGCCACGCCAGAGCCTGGTCGCTGCTCTGGCGCTTTCCCTTCCACTTCATGCCATCCATCGCCAAGGCGGCCCGGCGCAGCAGCGCTTCCTGCGCAGGCTCTTCGGCAGGAATGGTCACGCCGTACCGCGCGGCATAGCTGACCAATTCCTCTGCTGTCGAGTAGCTGTCTGCATCCGGCTTGCCGGTGCCGTCCTCGATGATGAGTGCCATCTGTTACTCCTGGTTTGCTGGCTGAGCCTTGAGCAGGTCGAGCAACTCGGCCTTGTTGGCAGTAGACGTGTACTTGATGTCTTTCGCGTCCAACTGCTCTTTGATTTCCGGGATGGTGAGGCTATCACGCGGCTCAGTCACAGCTTCCCGTTTGAGAGCGTCCAGCTCCACCTGCAACGCTTCAGCCTTCTTGAACTCACTGTCACGATCGTCGATCAAGCCTTGAACGCCCGCATTCACTGCCTCGAACACCTGAAACAGGCGCTCTGCAACAGGGCCAAGCTCGCCTTCGGGCCGCACCAACTCCTGATCAGCGAATGACTCGACGATCAGGCCGACCAACTCAAGCTCGGCGCGGATGACTTCGATGTTGGTGCTGTCGTGGACACCCACAATCAAGACCTTCGGCGATTCCTTGATCGTAACTTCAGGCACGTCGCGAGCAGCATCCTCGCGGTCCTCGGTAGCGCTTGCATCAATGATGCGCAAGCCCCGCTCCTTGGCCAGCGCCTTTACATCTTCCTTGTACTGGTGGAATGGACCGGACAGGTACCAAATGTTCTTGCTCATGATCGAGTCCTCGCTAAGCCAGGGACGAAGCCCGGCCCAGCTATCAGATTACTTGGAGGCATCACCGATCACAGCGACACCGGCGGTGTGCTTGATGCTGGTAGCGGTCTTGTCCCAGTTGGTACCGGTCGCCAGTTCGGCGTCGGTTGGAGACTTGCCGCCAGTGGTGGTGTCCCAGGTGTAGCCCTTTAGACCCAGGCCAAAGGTGTAATCGGTTTGGAGGGTGGTTTCGATACGCTCCTTGCCGTTGGTGGTCTGGACGTTGCTGATGATGTCGCGGCCATCGTGGACCAGCGCTGCGCCTTGGACCAGCGACAGGATGATTTCCTTGTTTGGAGTACCAGCCTGCATCAGTGCAGGGGCGTCCGTCACAACGGATATCTTGCCGAGGATGTCCACCACACGAACGTTGCCCGCTTGGAACAGTTGGTTTTGGTTGGCCAGGTTCTGACCGACCAGCTTGTGATAGCTGGTGCCTTGCATGACTTGAGTGATCAGGTTCTGGCTGGCATCGCCGAACTTCGCGTGAGCATTGTTCAGGGCTGCGTAGGTGATACCCGCAGTAGCCGAGATATCGTTAACCGCAGCGGCCTGAGCGGTAATCGCGGCAACCAAGGCAGCAATTGCAGTGTTCAGTTGATCCTTCAGCAGGATTTCTGCGAATGCGCGGCTCGCGACTTCGATGCCTTGGGTGGTTGGGCGCTCCAGCCAAGTCATCTGTGATGGCTCGTAGCGGATCGGACCGAAACCGCCGGCGACTTTCACCGAAGTGTTCTTCAGCTCGGTCAGGTCGGTTGCAGCGACAGTAGCGTTAGCGCTGTAGCGATCAACGCGGCGCTGAGCGGCAGCCAGGGTTTGGAAGAACGACTCTTGCAAGAAGTCGCCAGTGAAGCCGTCCGGGGAAAGCACGATCGCGCCACGGCTGGCAGCGTTGAACGCTACGAGATACTGATCCAGCGTCTCAAGAGTCGCGGGCATGATGTATTCGTTGAAAACCTGCATTTGCGACAGGGACATGAGTTATTCCTTACGATTGAGGGAGATCCGGGAACCGGCTCGCGATCGCGGCCTGTCGTTCCTCTTTGGTGCCGCCGATTTTTCCTTTTGCGGCCCCGCCGCCACCTCCAGCGCCAGCAGCCCCGCCGCCAGATGCCTTACTACCCGCGATCAACGGCGCGAAGGCCGTGTCGTTTGCGAATTCTGCTTTCAGCTCATCCAGCGTTGCCGCTGAGAGCTTTCCCGCCTGATCTAGCACGACCACGACAGGCTTGCCGTCCCGCTGCTCGACGCTCAAACGGCGCTCAATGTGCGGCAGGAGGGCTTTAGCGCTGCCTGGAATTGCCAGAGCAGATGCGATATCAGTAGCGGTACGACCTACAGTCAGATCCCGGATCTGAGTGCTCAGCGTCCCGCGCTCCTGCTCCAGCATGCCGTTCAGCTCAGCTTCTCGGCGGTTGTACTTGTCAGACCAGGACTTTTCGAGCTCTTCGACGTTGCCGGACTTGCGGGCAGCTTCTTCACGCTCCAGTCGGGCCTGCTCTTCGGCGTCCTTGCGAGCCTTCTCAGCGGCTTTCTTCTCGCCGAGCAGCTCTTCCACCTTCGACTTCAGACCGGATACATCTTCTGGTTGCGGCAGGCCTTCAATACCGAGGACAAACTTGCCTTCCTTCTCGGTGTAGAGCGATTTAACGGAGTCATCGAGACCGTCAAGTGTGTCCAGCTGATATTTCAAACCCATTTGCTTGTCTCCCAGAGACGTGTGCAGGCCCTGCCTGCGGACATAAAAAAACCCGCCGAAGCGGGTTTCATGGAGTGAGTGAGCTAGTAATCGAACACTGTTAAATAAGTGACCTGATCCTCGTTATATGCCGGGGCCCAGCCCTGTGCATCGGCTTCGGCAATTGCATTCCAGATTGGAGTGGACTCGACGACTGCTTCGTAGTTAAGAGTTTCTAGTGAGTAGATCTTGCTCATGAACACAGGATCTAGCTGCGGGTTTGTATCTAACCAAGCTACGAAGCGGTCGCGGTGAGCCTTAACTGACGCCCGGATAGACGGCGATCCCGTCAGCTGTTGGACGTATCGCAAAGCATCGCCCTTATTAATCAAGCCTTGGTGAGCCGCCTGATCAATCTTCTCAGAAACCCCTTTCTCCATAACTGCTCTAATCATCTGGTCGTCGTATTCGCACATAACGCTGATCAGATTTTCTCGCAACAGGATCCTATCCCCGATAGGCAGACTGCCGAACATAGTTTCTATCGCCCCTAGTAAATACCGGCGATGTTATCCAAAACCATCCAGACCCGCATTCTCAAAAGCCAAAGGCTCTAGTGTTTTCATCTGGGTAAGAGTCAGCGGCTTGAAGTTGCGATCAAGCTGCAACTCTGTGAAACGCTTCACGCTCAGCCCGCCATTGCGAAACAGTGCGCCACGAGCTTTGCCGATCGCCTGATCCTGAAAGCTCGCTGGCTGCTGCTGAAGCCAGTGGTAGTAATCGAGGTCAGCGCTTACTTGCCCGTTTTGTGATGCCCGGGTTGCGCCCTTCGAGAACATCTCACTGAATCTGGTGACCATCACAAACGTGGTCCGGCAGTTCGGGTGAAACGGGGGCCGAGGCCCCGAATCGACAGGAAACCGGCGCTTATCCAAGCTGCGACAAATAATGCTGGTCTTGCTGTCCAGGGTGGCAACCAGTTCGATCTGCTGCACAACATCACTGTTGGTCTTGGCCGTCTCCATCCGCGCCTGGCTGGCAATGTGCTGGATGGCGGTTCGTACCACTGTCGATGCATTGCGGTCAGTCGTAGCCAGAATGCCGTCGGCGTAATTCAGCGCCTTCGTGCCGCGAATCTTCTGGATGATCTGGAAGTTTGTTTGCCCCTCGAAGAAGCCCTGCCTGATAGCGCCAGTGATGCGCGTGCGCTCGGCCGTCGTCCAGTCCTTGATGAAGGGTTTGAGCAGCTTTCCGCCATCCGTCCCGCGAACGCTCAACGGGTTGCTCAGCACTGCGGTACGAATTGCGGTAGCTGCTGGCAAAGCAGCCTCGAAGCTAACGCCGACCGGTGCCGCCTTGGTCAGGCTGGCAGCCTCGAACTGCGCCTCATATGTAGCCAGATCGATCAGATCTAGGGTGAGCTGGTCAGTGAAGCGGGTGAAAATGCCAAGCAACAGGCTATCCGCCTCATCGAGCAGGCTCTCCAGACGCTTACGCGTGAAGCTGGTCAAGTCGGACTTAGTAAGGCGCTCACGCAGCGACCGGTCGATCTCCTTGAGGAAGGGGGTGAACTTCTTCACCTCCCCTGCTTTCAGCCGCTCCAGAAAGACAGCATGCCGAATGGTGGCATCAAGTAGCGCTTGGTTGGCCGCCATCTGGATCATCCTCGTCGTCGAGGCCTAAGCCCGCTGTGCTCGCCTCAAGTTCGCCGCGAATCTCGTCGTCGGTCTTCTCGGGATCGATAACTCCACGGTCGCGCAGGTATTGCCAGAAGTCCGAATCCGGTAGCCTGCCTCCCTGCACTGCATTGAACAACTGCGCCATGATGTTTGCGTCCAAGCTGACTTGGCTGAAATCTTGGTTGAGTTTGTAGACCGGCTCACCAGCGACGCCAATGAACGCTGTCATCCATATCAGGCACTGGCAGTAAGCCTCGCTGACGTTGCTGACAATCAGAGAAAGCACGCTGTGCTCGGCGGCGCTGTCGTTATCGGCCTGAGTAGCAGTCTTCACCGCGCTACCGCGCTCAATCAGGCGAGCGCCAAGCGAAACCATGTCGTCCTTCTTGGCGTCCATGGCCTCTTTTACAAGCGTATTCGGCTCAGGCTGAGCAAACCCGCAGGATCCGTTAGCCGGAAGCGTCAGCGGCGCCCTGGAGCCGACATAAATACCGTTTTCTTCAAGGTGATCGCGCCAAGCCTCGTCCAGCCCTGCAATCCAGAACTGTGGCTGACCTGAGAACCACACTGAGTCCTCGTAGTCCGCACTGTTGCAGTAATGGCCGATGTTCAGCACGGCCATGTCGTAAAGAGGGGAGTCATCGATACTGGTGTCGTTGTTCTCGCTGCCGAGAAACTGAAATGGGATCACCTTCCAAGGCTGGCCAGCGCCGTCCAGTGGAGTAAAGGGCGGGATGATCATCTCTGTAGCGCTCGATCCCTCCTGCCAAACCTCTTGGGTGTAAACACCGGAGTCATCAAGGCGAAGCACCCGATATTGCACAACCTTTTCGCTGCCGAAGCCGTCATTTGTATCGATGTCCACCGACTCCTGCAGAACTACCAAACTCAGCAAATGCTGACCGCCGACCTTGCGGGTTTTCCAGTTCCGAATCGATTCGGCCGGGTAACTTGCGATGCTCGCTCTGGCGCGACCCGCCTGCTCGTCTGCCTTGCTCACTGAGCCAGCCTTGACGGCGGCGTAGTCCACCAGCAACCCATGGCGACCGACTTCGAGCAGATGCCCGATGACCGATTGCGACTGCTGGTAGATGCTGACGCCCTGCCCGTCGACGTCCTTCGACACATAATCCAGTGCGCCGGGAGCGGTCAGAGTCGGCCAGGTGCGAAATACAGCACCCACCAGACTATTCTTGGTTCTCCCGGTCGCGTTGTAGAAGACAGCACGCTGCTTGTAGCTCTTGTAGCGAGCGATGTTCTCTTTGCTAGTGTCGTGCTCGTTGGGCTTCGGCAGATAGACATCACCTCGGCCTTTTACAGTTTCGGAACCTTTGCATACGTCTCGCACCAGCCGCCAACGGGACTGTGCCGCGTCGTACTCCGGGCGGGTGTAGGTGACGTCTGCCATTAGCGTGCGAATCCCATCTTGATTGATTTGACCGGCTTCTTTGCGCTCTTGGCGACAGCGAAGTACCGGAATGCATCTGCAGCGTGGGATGACCAGTCATGGAGAGGCTTGTCTTTCCAGCAGCCCTTCTTGTCGTCCCATTCCTTGCGGTAATTTTCGAGACAGGTGATGCCCTCTTCGCACTTGGACTCGTCGAAGGCGCAGCGACCGAGAATCTCGCGAGCCTGCTCAATCCCTTCGTCAATGCCCACTTTCGGCACAACCTGGAATGTCATGCGGTACATCTGGCCGTCAATCTCATAGCCTTCGCGGGCAATGTCCTTGCGAGTCTTGCCATCGCTGCCGAACTCGCGGTTCTCAATGTCGTGCGGCCCCCAGTGCTCGCCGTAGGTGTAACCACGATCCTTGAGCACCTTCATGTAATGCCGCAGGCCTTCGCCGCTGTTCTGGTAAAAATCGATGACGTGGTATTCCTCACCTACCATCCGGACAAACCAGATGGATGTTGAGTCGCCCACGCCGATATCCCAGAACGTGTGTACTGGCTGGTGACTGTTGTCAGGCAGCACGCCTATACGCTGGGATGTGTAGAGTTTGGTGAATTGCTTGGCGTAATAAGCACCTTCGACCGACTGCTGGAACGCTTCGGCCGGTATCGACGGGTACTCCCGCTTCATATCGTCGCCGAGTGTCTTCTCTTTGGCCGAATACCAGGCTCTTTGCCCTGGGTTCGCGACTATCCCGTGCTTGGCCTGCAGTTCGTTGAAGTAATCGCTCAGCCGCTGCGGGATAACGACGTCGGCAGGATCGAGCCAATACAGGCCGTTACGCCACCAACTGAAAAAGAAGAACTTCCAGTCCAACTTGCCCAGCGGAACACCAGATAGCTGCTGTTTCTCTGCGCTCTGCGAATAATCGAAGAAGTAGCCCGCCCGGCCCTCGGCCGTCGATTCGATGGTAACGAAGCAGTCGGCGGCAACAGCCTCGAATGCCCCGGTGACGATCTCTCTGGCTTTGTGGGGAAACTTGGCGCAGATCTTCCCGAACTCGGATACGTGCAGATACCGTAGAGTCCCGCCCCGGAAGGATGTGGACACGTAGAGCGATCCGCCCTTGCTGAACACAAGCTCACCAGCAGCATCGTTAGAAGCAGGGTTGGCAGCGCGTATCTCAGCGGGAAGGTTGTCGTACGCATACTTCACCTTCTCTCGGAACAGTCGCTTGGCGTCATTCAGGGTGTGAGCAATCAGCGCGCACTTGGCTGACTCAAACAACGCGGCATCCAACTGCACGATGCAGACCAGCGTCGTGAAGCCAAGCTGCCGAGCCTTGAGGATGATGTTGCGGGTGTGCATCCCTTGGAAGTAATCAATCTGCTCCTGCGTCATCCGGAAGCGGACTTTCTTCCCACCCTTGTCGGTGATGAAGTACAGGTTGTTCAACCGCCAGAATCGATCCCGGAGCAGCTTCAAGTGCTCGGGCTTCATATCAGGCGTCCTTCGATAGCTCGTCCATCAGTTTCGATAATTCGTCGGCGTCGTTTCCGCCAGCTTTGGTGTCGAGGTCGTAGGCCTGGCGCTCAAGAGCAACCAGAGTCTTCAGCGTCTCGGCCAGCTCTCTCATGGTCTTGGTCCGAGATGGAAGAGCGCCCATCTTGTTGGCCAGGGCGAGAATGTCGGACATCGCCTCACCGTCGTCGTGGTCGCCATCCTTGAGCTGAGCAATCAACTCTTTGATGGTGCCCTGCTCATCAGTCAAGGCCTCAAGCTCATCCAGCAGCTTGTTCGTCATTCTCCGACCGCGGGAGATGTCCCCCCGATGAGCCATGCGGATGTTCGCAATGACCTCGGCGTTGAGCTCGATTATCTCTCGCTCGGTTTCCACTGATTTGCTGGCAACCTGAGTGGCAACCTCTCGCTTGGCAACCAGCGAATCAGCCTTAGCCTTGATCTTTGCCTTGAGGTCGCGCTCCCAGCTATTGGCCTTTGCCCGCTTCTGGATAGCGGTGTGAGAGACACCACAGGATGCAGCGATCTCTCGTACAGAAAGCAATCCGGCCCGGTAGGCGCGTTCGATTGCCTCCCAGTCGGGTTGCTTGGTTGTCATGGCGAAATCTCAGGAAACGAAGGTGGTATTGAAATAGTGGCTGGTTGCCGGTATTGGTGAGGATCAATCAGTGCGAGGAGAGCAGCATGTCGGAAGTAGGTAAGCTTGTATTAGCGGCAGGGAAAAAGACCTCGGGCGAAGACGTCTATCGGCTACACGCTGTTGCGGCCGCTCTTGAAGTTATCGCAGCGAGGGCTTCAAGCAGCACTCCGATCGATTTAGGCTCTGAGTTTTCAAGCTTGTCCAGGTATGCGGACCAGATCCAAGCTGCCTTGGTAACAACTGCCAAGTGATCCACCCGTGCCGCACTAACCCTGCGGCACACCTGAAGAGGGGTTACACCATGCCTAAGTATCAAGTCATGCCGCCACAGCAGAAAACTCCGGTTAAGGGTTTCATCGTGAAGGATGAGGACTACAGACCAGCCTATGAAACCATCCACTTCTATATCGTTGACGCTGTTACCGGCGAGCACACTGGTGACCATTTCGAAACAGAGCCGGAAGCGGTCGCGCGTGCAGCAGAGCTAAACAACCTAGCCCACTAGTCACACCGCAACTCAATAATCAACTCGCGCCACGAAATTGAGCCATCTCAAATCGTGGCGCTAGGGGCTAACCCGCTCTACCGCCTTATTGACCTTGTCGGCTGCCTGGCTTGCGGTATCGGCTGCCTGTACCGCATTAGCAGATGCCGCCTCGACCTTGCCCGCAGCCTCTGTCGTCTTATCGGCCAACTTGCTCAGCCGCATATCACGCTGGGCTGTTGCCTCGTCGTAGCCCTGGCGAACCTCGGCGACTCGCTGCACGTACCAGTCACCGAGCTTCCACTGGGCAACCTGAAAGCCCATCGAGGCAGAACCGGCAGCGAGTAGGATTGCAATGACCCAGATCTCGATCCGACGCCACCAGCGGCGGGCGATGAATTCCATTGAGCATCTGTCCATCAGTTGTTACCTCCAAGCTGAGTGCGCAGACGGGAGATCTCTTGGCTCTGCGACGTGACCTTGTCGGTGAGCTGAGATACCTGGCTTGTGAGGGCATCGATACGCCCTTCCATCCGCCCTACTGCTGCAGCGAGCTCGTTACGCTCTTTGGCGAATTGGTCAGCGCGCGCCTCAGCCTCTTTACGGGCCACACGCTCGGAATCGAGCAACTCATTCAGTCGGCGGACAGTGCCGATATCGGCGTTATCCATCGCCCGATCCGCTGCGTCCCGAGAGAGGAACTTGCGTAGCCACAGGAAGCCAGCAAGCAATACGGTGCCAGTACCGCCCAGCCAGGTAGCTGTGCCTGGGCCGAGGTCGGTAGGATCCATCATTACCTCAAAATAAAAGGACCACGGGGATGCGGCCAAGGGAGCGACAGGGTCGAAAGAGGCCCTCGCTGAACGTGACGATCAGAGGTTCCGAGGGAAGTTGAATCAGATACGGCAGCGCTCCCAGCTTGGAGCAATTGGTAAGTAAGCGGAAACGAAAAAGCCCAGGTTTGTGCCTGGGCTTGAGTACGGTGAATCGAATGTCTTGGCCGCGTTATGCGCCGCCGTTTTTGCGACCTGTCTGAGCATCCTGATCCGACCCGGGGTTGCCCGGTGGCGGATTCCAGTCTTCCGGCTTCTCGCCTGTACCCTGTTTCGGCTCGGAGGACGTTTGATCCAGGCCAGAGTCGTGGTCGGCGCCGGTATCAACACCTTTCTCATCTGGACCTGGATAAGCGGCTCCTGGCCCGTTGTTCTCAATCGCCATCATGATTCTCCGAATAGGGCGCAGGTGGTCTGCGCATACAATTGGGAGAGCCTTACCGGCGGCTAAGTGCCGAGCGCCCGACGGGCGGAGATCGGAAACAAAAAAGCCCAGGGCATTGGCCGGGCTTATCACAAAAAAAACGCTAATCAGCTAACCCTGAAACGCGGCAGGTCCGCGTAACAGCCAATACAAAACGCTTGCTGCTGAAGTCAGAGAAAGAACAAGTGCAGCGAAGCCGGCCGACGAGTTCAGGGCGTATGTCGCGCTCACCAAAGCTGTGAGACATGCTGACAGCAACAACGGCGAATAGCACAGCAGCCGCAGCACCACTTTCTTACCGCTACCAAGTGTCGACTGACGCTCCAGTAGCTTGCCAAGCCCAGCAACGCACAGTGAAAAAGTACCAACCGCCATCAGCATGACGAAATACATTACAACTGGCGGGAGCCCGTAAATATTTGAAGCGTCCGCCGGATTATCTCTGAACCCATGAACGGAATAGCCCAGTGCGGCAAGTGACACGGGAAATAAGATAAATACAAGATTTCTGGCTAGCGCTGACATTCCTGAGTCCATGCTCGGTGGTTGAACTCGACACGGTAGCACGCAACGCTAGGGCCCCCGAATCACGAAGGGGCATATGATATTTAATGACACAAAAAAACCCACTCAAATGGCGGGTTTCTTGGAGCAAGTTGCCGTAGGCAAAATACTCAATGTGGCGAAATGATGCCCTCAGCCGTGCGGGAAGTCAACTGATAGATACGCGCTGATATTGATATGGACGAAACGGGACATCAGGCCGCCGCTTTCATCTGATAAATCACCGCTCCGACCGGACTAAGCGCCATTCGATCAAGGTCCTCACAGCACTCAAACGAAAGAGCAATAATCGGTTCCCAGTCCCTAGCCCAGGCACATGATTCAATCCTGCATCCATACTCGGCCCACAGCCAGCTTCGAAACTTTTCGGCACTGGCCAGCGGATCGTCATTAGCCGACTGACCGCCCTGATGCATGTACTGATACCGGCGCATCACCCCTTTAACCACAAACTCCAGCTTTTCCCGCTTTGCTGCCGTCATGCGCTTGGACTTCGACACGACCATGCCGAATACCACCTCCTCGGCAGCCTCACGGATGTTGTCGTCACGGTTTGCGGCGTACATGTACTCACCGAATACACGTACTTGCGGGTGAAGCTTGGCGATCGCCGACTGGATGTGACCGGCCAAAGCACTGTGCATCGCGTGATTTGCCGTGGGGCCGCGCTCCGTTGCCTGTACCACCACGCCCAACTGAACGACGTCCGAGGACTGACCAGGTGCAGGGTTATAGGTGCAGTCATGCCACGCCTGACGTGCTGAGTTGATATTCATGCTGCCTGCCCCTTCTTGAGTTCTCTGGTCAGTGCCCGGTACATGGCCGTAAGGGCCTTCAATTCTTCGACGGTGTATTTCTGGGGCTCATGAGGCCCTTCCAGCCAATCCACTTTCTCGGCTCCGATGCGCAGCACCAGGTTGATCCGGTATTCCACGATGTTCCCGGACTTGTGCTGATTGCACGGCACGCACTGCTTGTGGCAATTCAGCGGCTCGAAGCGCAGCGCGGGGTTACTCCCCACTGTCCGGTAATGCCCAGCGTCGTACTTACCCTGGTGATGACGACCGCAGCTGATGCAGGGCAGCAATGCGTCACGCTCGCGAACCCAAGCGTTGAAAGCCTGCTGAGTGTCCTTGAGGTGATCCGCCCTGCTCTTCAGCTTCTCCTTGCGAACTTTGATCTCCGCGCGCTGGACGTCGGCAAGAGCCTTTCGAGCCTTTGGCGCGTGTCTCGGTGCGTCGATCATTGCGCAGGCTGGACTGCACACCGCTTGGCCGAGCCTCTGCGGGACGAATGAGGCCCCGCAATCAACAACACGGCATTTCTTGGGTTTGCGCTCTTTGATGGCGAGTCTCATGCCGCCACCTCACCCAGCAGATCCGAGAACACAACGCCGTGACGGGTGAAGTACGCGACGATCCGGTCGGTGTAAGCGATGCCCTGAGCGCGATTGAACAGGCTGGTCACCGGAAACCCATCAGGCCCGAACAAATGGCAGCCGCCCATCATGTCCAACTTCGCTTCGTAGGACAGATGACGCATTACCCGATACCAGTCAGCCTGAAACCCGGCGTCCTCGTTCAGCAGGATCTGCACGCCAATGTGCAGCTTGCAGTACTTGCGCGCCTCGGCGGGGTCGCCGATCTGGGTCATCTCGGAGATGCGCTTGTACATCGCGAACCAGAGTGCGTTTTGATCCAGGGTGCGGTCCTTGCCCGGGCGCAGTGACACGACCACGAAGCGCTTGTCGCGGTACATTGTGGTCAGGCTTGTGATGGCCTCGGTGAGCTTGGCCTGGCAGTTGACGCTGATTTTTTCAGTCATCGCGCAGCCCTCTTCAATTCCAAATCCTCGGCCTGCTGCTGCAGCAATGCGAGACGGTCAGCCAAATCATTGGCGGCTTGAATCTTCAGCTCGGTGCGTCTTTCTTCGCTGGCCCGGCTCATCTCAACCATGCTGTCCTTCACTGCCTTGAGCTTTTCCCGGACGTTCGCGCTGGGCCGTGTCACCTGCCCAGTGAGAAGCCCTGCGATGGCTTGGCCGTCTTGGCTGATTGGTACGACGTTGAGGTCAGCCAGATACAACTGCCCGCGCTCCTGAGGAATGCGCTGCATCTGCACGGCCTTGGTGATGGCCTGAACACGACGATTGGCGTCAAAGCCAATAGAGGCGTGCCAGTTCACGGCCTTGTGATCCTCGCGGGCCTGACTGACCAGACGTTCGTAAGCGCTGATGAACGCCATACGCGCGCCGATCTTGTCACCTGCATCGAGCACAGGTTTGGCGGCAGCCAAGGCGAGCTGGATCTCGTCAGTGAGCACCACCGTTTCGAATTCGTCGTTGGTGGTCATGGCGATCGCCCATGCCTCGTCCTTGCCCGGGCGGCCATCCTCAGCTTCGATGCGTTGCAGCACAGCAGCCAGGGTGAAGCGGCCGGTCAGTTCGCGGCGGCACGACTGAAGTGCTTTGCGGATGTCGCCGGGCGGATACACAGACAGGTCTTCGGCCATCAGTTCAGCAGCAGTCGCGCTGATCGTTTGCCCGAGAGTTTCGGCAGTGGCGCAGATCGCACCGGCCAGTTCTGCAACCTTGTCAGAGGAAAGCATTGCGCGGCCCTCCCTCACGAATCTTGCGGCCAGCTTCCTGTGCCGCATTCATGTTGGCTTGTGTGTCTTCCTGCTGACGCGCTGTCCTGCCGTTCATTTGGGTCTGCGTAACCCACTGGGTGTGGTAGCCCTCAGCGTTGGCCAGCAGTTCGTTGAGGCTGTGGCATTTGCGGATCAGTTGGGCGTCGTTGATGCCTAGGTAGTACGCAGCCACGCTGTGAGCCACGTCGATCCCGAGGCGTCCGATGAGCAAGCCGACCTGCCCTCCCACCTTCGCATTCCAGACCGGCCACGCCTTGTAGCGTTTGCGGTAGGACATGGCGTAGTTCGCCCAAGTCTTGAAGGTTTTGCAGGACTGATCTTTGGGGCCGGGCATATCGGCGGGGATTTCAACTCGGGGCGCTTCGATGCCGCCAACCAGCACCAAGCCGCTGGACCGGTTCGGCTTGTCCGAGCCGTCCTGCAAATCCTGATTACTGGTTACCGGATTGGTACCCTGATTATTGGTATCCTGATTTGTCGGAAATTTTTCCGACCTTGGCTCGGATTTTTTTCCGACCTTGCTCGGAGATTTATCCGAGGTAGATCGGATTTTTTTCCGACCATCAATCGCATCTGAGGTCGGATATTTTTCCGACCCATCCAGTTTACGATTCCACTCTTTCGCCTTCTCAGTGAGACGAATCAAAGTGATGCTCGACGTGCTGGAAAGCTCAATCAAGCCCGCGTCTCGCAGGGCTTTCAGAAGTCGGTAAGCGGTGTCAGGCTTATCAGTCAGCAACGGCAATTCGTCAACGATCTTGCTCTTGCTCAACGCGAAGTAGATCCCGGTACCCG
The DNA here is from genome assembly GCF_900602065.1 of Pseudomonas viridiflava. Taxonomy (GTDB): domain Bacteria; phylum Pseudomonadota; class Gammaproteobacteria; order Pseudomonadales; family Pseudomonadaceae; genus Aquipseudomonas. The sequence continues at coordinate 270,989 of NZ_UWFN01000116.1, forward strand.
TCTTGATTGGATTGGCCCAACTCGGACACTCGTAGACGAAGGCAAACAGCAGGGCTTGCTGAGCATTCAGCCCCCACTCCAACGCCTTCGCCTGGTTAATCGTGACGGTGTATTGCATGTCAGCCCTTCCCGACCATATTGGCCAATTCAAGGCAGCTCGATGACATCGTGCGCACCACGTTTTCGTGATTCGAAAAATGTGGCGCGGGATTCTTCAGGGCCTGTACATCGGTATTAGAGGTATGCATAATCGGCCTCACAGAGTTGCTACGAATGCAGTTGAAAGAGCCCGGTTGCCGCCGGGCTTTTTTGTGCCTGCAATTCGGGGTTTGCTATTGGGAGCCTTCATCAGTCCCTCCTTTTTCAGGGCCTATTAAGTCCTGCGGCGGGTCACGCCGTGTTGTGGGCAGGTGTCGGATTTTTCCGGCTCCCTTGGGCCTGGTTTTTTCGAAGATCCGCTCTGCTCCAAGCTTTGTGGCGTACTCATCCGGGGTCATACCCGCAGCCTTTGCCAGCCTTTCAAGCTTTTCGTAGAGCTTCCCGTCGATCCCGTGGCAGATCGTGTTTTCGGGCACGTTGGCCTCCTTCAGGGACTTCAGGCCATCTGGTGTTTGTCGGTAACATCCTGCTCAACGATGCTTTCCAGCTTCTCTTCCACGCACATGCGTACGAAGACGGCCAATTGCAGTTTGTGAAGACGCGCCACTGCCTTGAGCGCTTCATAGGTCTCATCGTCGTAGCGGGACTTAATCTCCCGGTCTTTCACGTGGCGCGAATCGTCGTATGCCATCGAAGGCTTCCTTGTGTGGTTGGAATGGGGTTAAGCGGCTGTTAACGGCTGTTTTTCTGGAGGAAAGGCTTCGTCGAGAACGCACTTCGCACCGAGTACGTTCAGTGCGTTCACGATCAAGCGCGCCTCGCTAAGCCCTGGGCTGCGAAGGCCTGACTCGTAATTCGCTAGGCGGGACTGATTCCAGCCGAGCGCCCGGCGCAGCGCTGCCTGAGTTACGCCAGCCCTCTCGCGGATCATTCGGACTTGATTCATGTGGTGCTCCTCCATAATTAAACACAGGATAAAACACGTATCGTGTTATTAGCAATCACAATAAGTGAAAGCCGGGTATTTCAATACGTGATTGAATCCCGCGCATGAACGAATTAGCTAAGCGCATCAAGCGCGCCAGACAGAATGCAGGTATGTCCCAGGCTCAGCTGGCAGACGCCTGTGGGTGGAAATCTCAATCGCGAGTCGGCAACTACGAAGCAGGCAGCCGCGAGCCGTCGTTTGCCGATATCGAAGCAATGTCTAAAGCTTTGGGTGTAGACAAGTCCGAGCTGTTGATTGGCTTGCCGGAGCCTGAGAACAGCCTCGAGGAGCCTAATGGTGTTCCAGGCTCCTCTGCCGATCTGGTTCGGCAAATGCTAGCGAAGCATGGAAAGAATTTGCCTGATGAAACGAGGCAGCGCATCTCTGCTGCTGTAGAAGACACTGCCATGGTTGCTGCGAGCAACGTCATCAATGTCGACTTCTCCAGGCCAGGCCAAGTCGGAGATGAAGTGTGGATCGCGCACTACGATGTCCGCGCAGCTATGGGCGGCGGGCAGATACCGCACGAATACCCCGAAATGCTCCAGGACATTAGGGTCAGCCCCAAGCATCTGCGTGAGATGGGCGTCTCGTTCAAGGAGCATTTCCACCTCAAAATGATCACCGGCTGGGGTCAGTCGATGGCCCCGACGATCAAGGACCGCGATCCTCTACTGGTTGACGTCACGATCCGGGAATTCACGGGAGACGGCATCTACCTCTTCTCCCACGACGAAATGCTTTACGTTAAGCGCCTGCAGAAGAAAGGCAAGGATCGCTTCAAAATGATCTCGGACAACAAACACCATGACCCTGAGGACATTCGGGTCGACGATACCCATATCTTGGCTCGTGTGCTGTATGTGTGGAATGGGCAGCCGGTGTGATATGTCAAGACACGCGGTAGCCAGGCTGGAGTCGGGAGGGAGTAGTGGTGGCAGCGAGGATATTGGCGTTGTCGGCGGATATAGGAAGTATTAGTCCGGCAGGCCTCTCAGACCGCCCTCAAAGGATCTTTGCCACAAGCCAAGCTTGAGGCTATCCTTGACCGAGACACACTGGCAGTTAGCCATATTAACGAACTATCTACGAATAAAAGGCGAGCCCCGCCTCTGACAGGCATCAGCGGGACGTACTGAAGGTACAGCCAACACGGTTTACGCTTTCATCATCCCTGCATCCTTTCGTAGGTTTGGTCGTCTTCAGTGAAGACTTGATATTAGAGGGATCTATGCCAAATGCAATATCCGAACTGCTCGCAATCGGAAAAAAAATTGACTTTGAGGGTGTGAATGAGGCTGAGACTAGGCTCAAACTCATCGACAAGGTCCTTTTTGACGTTCTAGGCTGGACTCATAACGATGTCCAAGTGGAGGAACGGGTCTCCGAGGACGGCAATACCACCTATGCTGACTATGTGGTCCGTACTGCAAGCACTGCTTTCATACTGGAAGCCAAAAAAATAGGCGTGGCATTTAAAACGTTTGCGAAAGACAGACGCCTAAAACTTACCAAAACGAATATTCACGGCGAGTTAGAGGAGGCAGTTTTTCAAGCACGAGATTACTGTCGTAAGTTAGGTGTGCAATTCGCAGTAGTGACTAATGGAAACCAATGGGTTATTTTTCCTGCAAATAGAACCGACCAAGTCACCTTTAACAACTCCTACGCCTTAGTATTTAACTCGCTAGAATCTATTCTAAGCAGCGACTATTCTGAGTTCATGGATTTGTTGTCTCGAAATGCAGTCGTAAACTCCAGCTTGGAAAACCTACTCTTGGGTTACAGCGAAGATCAAGTTGAAGGACGCAGATTAAGAAACTTTTTCCAGAGCCCAAACTCGGAGTCTAGGAACTCTATCTACCCTCTTATTGAAACGGCCATAACTACGTCTTTCTCCGACACCATCATCGAGATGGATCCGGAGCTCTTCGAACGATGCTACGTGAATTCGCCGGAAAAAATAAAATTCGACAGGCGTATAAACATGCATATATCCAAAAGCCAGCACCTATTTAGCTCTCAACCTGTACGTCCAATGCAGCGGAAAGACGCAAATTTTCTGAAAGAGAAAATCCGCAATCTTCAAAGTAAATCTAGGCCACTAGCTATAGTCATCTTGGGTAGCGTCGGGGCCGGAAAAACAACGTTCTTGCACTATACGCGCAACGTCTCTGCAGCGTCTTTTTTTGAGAAGAGCAAAGAAAAGGCATATCCTCACTGGATATCCATAAACTTTTTAAAATATACAAACGACAAGATACCAGTAGACTACATCTACGAATGCATAAAAGAGTACATAATCGAAGATACCTTCTTCTCTGATTACTACAACTGCATTGCTAAAGCATACCTTAAAGAGATAGATGCAATTCGCAAGGGCCCTGCTTTTCTTATCGCACAGAACACCGATAAATTCAACGAGCTTATCACCAGCAAGCTAACTGAAGACTATGAGAATATTAAGCCGTATGTAGACAAACTTCTCAGTTATGCGGCTTCACAAGCACCGATTTTTCTCGTAATTGATAACATCGACCAACTAGATGAAAGACTTCAGTCAAGCATTTTCACTGAGGCAGTAGCGTTTGCCTCAAAGCTAAGTCTCAACTTAGTTATAGCACTTAGAAGTTCTACATATGTAGAACATCGCAATTCGCCCGCATTTAATGCGTTCGATTTTGACCCTATATTAATTGAACCTCCAAAAATCGAGGCCGTACTTTCTAAAAGATTCTTCTTGGCTAACAACTTAATTTCAGGCGAGTCCGGGGACTTTATATCTGAAAACGGAATGAAAGTTCATGTTGCAGATTTGGCGGTACTGATCGAACTGATTCAAAGCTCCGTTCTAGGAACCGACGTTGGCAGCTTGCTAGAGGTATTAGCTTCAGGAGATGTCCGTAATGCATTGCGAATGACACGGGAGTTTATCGAGCATGGATATTCAAACCCTGGAAAAGCATACAGCACCCATAAATCTGGTGGAAAGTACACTCTACCTAAACATGAAGCACTCAGAGCAATATTGTTAGGAAATCAATCAGTTTATAATGAAGCTTTCTCAGCAATTGGCAACCCTTATGATTCACATCTTGAGCGCACCACACTCCAGCTCACACGCCTATTCGTGCTATCGGCTCTCGTGCAGTATTCTTCAGACGCATCTTTCCAGTACCTTGACGGCATCGAAATAAATAAACTCCTTCGGTCCGTAGGAATTGGAGACGAAGTTGCATTGAAGGTCCTAAATGACCTTTGCCGCTTTCGATTTTGCTATACAGGTGGCCACGGCGTTGCAGATTTTAAATCAAGCTATTACCCAAGCCGCTTGGGGGGCTACATAGTCCGAGACCTCATATCTAACTTTATGTTCGTAGAAAACATAATGATGGATACATTTGTAGCGGATGACAAAGTATGGGATCAACTAAACACTCTTGGCAGGCAGATCTCTAATAGCTACAATAGCAGAACCCTACGCGTTTATTATCGCATAGAAAGAGTCAAGGCATTTCACGCATACATGACTGATCTTTATTCAGTTCTTTGCGACGAGGCAATCCGTCGAGCGCTGCCTAAAGAGTGGCACGTTAATGTGCTTAAGGAAGTCTACCCAGCACTAGAGCTGAATATGAGAAACGCTCTTGAGTCTGCCGAGCGGAACTATGGCCCTCTCCCATCAACATTCATTAGGCCAGTTTAACGCCTACCCACACTGACGAAGGTGTGAAGCATTAAGGCAAACATCGTCGGATCGCTACGTCAACTCAAGATATAAAGGCCGCTGCCGCCCCACATTGTGGGGCTTTTCTACGCTTGCTATTTGGCACAGGAGTAAGTCACGTGCGCTTGCGGCTGATGGCAAGGTAGAATCACCCTTCATCTATGGAGGGCTGTGCAGTGCGTGGATTTGGGATTGTGGTACTGATTGTTGGAGTTCTCGGGCTACTGGGAGCCATGAGCATGGATGTGTCTGTAGCTTCAGGACTGGGTCGGGTCAATAACCTCGGCCTGATGTCTGAGCGGCAGAACTTCACGATCGTTGCTGGCTTTATTGCCCTTGGCGGCCTGCTAATGATTCTCATGGGTGGAAAGTCTGCCACAGCAGGCGGCGCGTCTGCAGTTAACGCTGAATCTCGCAACTGCCCGTTTTGCGCAGAGCCGATCAAGAAAGCAGCCGTCAAGTGCAAGCACTGCGGATCTGACGTAGAGCCAACATGGAATTCCGCCTCTGGAATTCCTGTCGCGCTGAATGCCAAAGGCGGATGGACTGTTCGCTATGACTGCGGCAGCGATACCGAAATGGATTCCGTAAAAAACAGGATTGCCGAGATGCCTGGCGTGATCCTTCCCGATGACGGCATGACCGTCGTGTCTGGATTCTTCCGAGACAAAGAAGATGCGAAGGAATTTAGGAATCGCTACAGCATGAAGAACGGCGCAGACGGCGATCTGTATTTTCAGCCCGCACCACTTTTCTAACGTTGCCGCAGTGAGTGAGCCCGCCACCTGAGCGGGCTTTTTGTTGCATTTCAGAAAGGCGCGCCCTCTTCTTCTGTCTCATCCACGAACTCAATTGGGCGATGCTCAATAGGCGCTGGCTCCCACCTCACGGTCACGGCACCGTCATCCTCGAAGGTTAAATCCAGCTCGTCCGTAGATGCTAACACTCCGATCACCTCCTCCCATTCACTATCCCCATCTGTATCCAGACGATGGATCGTCACCCAGCGCTGAATCTGCGCGACTGGGTGGTTGATCATTTCCGAAACCCTCAGGCCGAGCCGCTCTATCCCGGACATCTCAACTCGCTGTGCTGCGCTCGCGCTTCCCATTCCCCCCTCCATATTACTGTACATATATCCAGCTATTTGATGAGGATAGCGAACCCTTCGCCAGAGGTAAACAGGCTGTAAGTCAATTTTGGCGGAATCACACCAACCGTGTTTTCTTTCAAAATAAATCACATTACGTGTTGACGCAATAAACACAATGCGTGATAGTTCACCCATCGCAGTAACACAGCGACAGGGACTGAAAGGCCCCGACCGCTCTTTAACAACCTGATGGACGCCGAGCTGGCCGATGCATAGCCAGCGGACGTACCGCGCAACGGTACGCAGCGATTCGACCTCATGTCGGCGCTGGGCATAGGAGACCTCATTCGGAGGGCGCAGCTGGAGAGGCTGCGTGGTGGTGAGTAAGCGTTTGGCCTTGGGACCTTGATCCCGTGTCGCGCTGAAAGGCATCAACGGGAAAGCGACCGTTGGCCTATGCAAGGAACAGAGATTACCGGCCCGCCAGCTGTGGGCCGGATGCTCTCCAGGTGGCCCTACTCAGGACCACGCGGAAAGCAGGAGAGTGAGATGAACGAAGAACAGATTGAACGGTTTCGTCAGATCGTTCAGGAGATTTCGACGGATGAGAAAGTCAGCTTCGACGAGGCTTTCTCAATCGCATCGAACTACTTGGCCTACTGGGTAAGTCAGATGCCGAAGGGTCGGCAATGCTCCGGTGGCGGATCGTCTCAGGCCTCCGGAAGAAATGCTGACCAGGTTTGAGACTCCGACACAAGGATCGACGGGCCAGACGAAGATGAAAGCGGTGTTGCAATTGCTCTTACCTTGTCACGAAGGGTGTGTATTTCAAAGTTGCTGATTCCGAAGTAGGTGCCGATTGGTAGCCTGCGGAGACTTCCATCCTCGAACTTGACCGTCCTTTTCAGGCCGAGCAATTCCATCTTCTCGTGAAGCTCTTTGTACTCGTCGCCTTCAGCCCTAAAAAGCTCAACGCGCACCATAAATTCCGCCATTACTACGTTCCTTGTTTCGACTGTGGAGGACGGAGCATATGGGTGTCCCTCGACTGTGGAAAGCGAGGAAACAGGGAGCCTGCCCCTGTCAAAAACAGGCACCACATATTCACCTAAGCGCCCGCATCGGACGCTTTGTTGAATTCAAGTGGAGTAATACAGCATGACTCGCAACGAATACGAAGATCTGGAAACGATGGCGACTGCCGCCTTTGTAGGACTGATCGCCAGCGGGCAGACATCGCACACCCAGCCACTGGCAACGATGGCCTTTGATCTGGCCGAACAGTTTCAGAAAGAGCGTGAAGCTCGCCTCGGCGAAAAGCCCCCATACGACATGTAAACAACCAGCGCCACGTCAGCCTGACGTTAACTGCCCGATCCTCTCAGAGAGAGCGCATCGGGGTGTGATTTGAATGCGCAGACTGATGCGTAGTTAGCGTCAACGAGTGGCGGATCTGAACATGGGTAACCATCCCCCAACTCGCGCAAATCGCTAAACACTCGTTATGCCGGGATCAGCACCGGCCAAATCACACCCCGATGCGGATGAGTACACACCGCGAAAGCGGCCCCCTGCGTCACCCCAGCAAACCGTGGGTTCATAACGGAAGCATCTGGAGCGTCACGGTACATCCTTTCATGATTGTAGCGCCGGTCAGTTGAGACGGTTGTCTGGGTGCCGCCTTCGCGGATAAGCCTGAGCGATTCGAGTACCTGATGCGTGATCCAGACGACGAGGTAATACGGCGGTGAGAGCCCGCGCCGGAGACGTAACCGGCATCCCTTCCCGAATCCACCCGTCAGTCCTCCCCTCGCGCCCATCGGCAATAGCGAGCGGCCGAGGGCTGAGCGAGTGGATTTGATCTCAACCAACAGAGGCGACCATGCCTGAGTTCGACCTTGAGCGTTATCAGGACAGCGCCCAAGGCCGGGCGTCTGTCCGCAGCCATGATGAGTGGGGCAACGAAAAGCCTCGCTATGACGAGTTCGCGCACGACTACGACAACCCTATCGACCGCACAGCCCGCCGCGAACGCGACCTGAATCGTCGGCTGAAGCTGAAAGCAAACATCCAGGCATGCGTCGCTCAGATGGAGCTGATATGCCCACCAAAAGGAGGTGCCGCTTGACCAAGCACGAAATTGCGGTCGGCATGATCGACTCGCGGATTCAGAAGCTGATTGAAAACGCTGACGACTACAGCTTGCACTGCGAAACGCAGATGGCGGTGGAAATGGCGTATGCACTCAGCGCTATCGAATGCAAAGAGTACACACGCTACACCCAGTGCCTGATGTTTATCCGCGCTCGGTCAAATGAAGAGTTGCTCGCAAGAATGCGGAGGTGCGCATGAGTCAGCCAATTGTGAAGTCGCTGATCGACGAGCAGATCGAAGAGGTCAATGCTCGTGCCCAGCCCACTCAAGTGCGCGGCACCTTCTCCCCGCCCCGCGGCATGCGTGTCGCCGATCTGCCCTACCCGATCAAGGCGGACTGGCTGAAGCGTCGACCAATCAAGGGGTGGGGATGAACGCCAATCAACGCCGACGCCGGTATGTCTTCTGGCGAGGCTCGTTCCCGGTTCTCGCAGGCTTCACCTTTCTGATGCTGGCCCTGTGTCTCGCTGATCGAATCGCCCCGCTGTAATCCCTCTCTATTTTTCAAGGCTGCGAATAGCGCGGCGAGGATTTCGTATGTCTGCACAAAACGTTGCACCCGTCACGCATGAGTCGAAACTCCATGTTCTTCCGCATGCCGCAACCAGCACCAGTGCCTTGGTCCTCGACGGCGACAGCCTCGACAAAATGATGCGCCTGGCTGAAGTCATGGCGCTGGGCCGGGCAACGTTGCCGAAGCACTTCAACGGCAATTCGGCCGACTGCCTCGCGGTTGTGATGCAGTCGATGCAATGGAAGATGAACCCATTCGCTGTGGCCCAGAAAACGCACCTGGTGAATGGCGTGCTCGGCTACGAAGCTCAGTTGGTCAACGCAGTGATCACGACCTGCGCGCCAGTCGTGGATCGCCTTCATTACGAATGGTTTGGTGCCTGGGAAAAGGTTATCGGCAAGTTCGAAATCAAAACGAACTCGGACGGCAAGCAATACCGCCAGCCTGGCTGGAGGCTGGAAGACGAAGACGGCCTCGGCGTGAAGGTGTGGGCAACGTTCCGTGGCGAAGATGAGCCAAGGGTTCTTGAGCTTCTGCTCGCTCAGGCCCGGACGCGCAACAGCACTCTTTGGGCTGACGATCCGCGCCAGCAACTGGCCTACCTCGCAACCAAGCGCTGGTCGCGACTGTATTGCCCTGACGTGATTCTCGGTGTTTACAGCCCTGACGAGCTGGAAGAAAGCGCGCCGCGAGTTCGGGATGTATCGCCGACACGCGGCGCTGAGCCCGGCGACCTTCCACCTTACCCCGACGACAAACTGGCTGAAAACCTGCCGAAGTGGCGGACAGCCGTGGAGGCAGGCAGATCGTCACCTGAACACCTAATCGCAACCGTCAGCAGCAAGTACACGCTGACTGACGAGCAGACCGACGCCATCAATCAACTGAAACCACTCGAAGGTGCCGCAGCATGAAAATCCATAACGTAGCCCAGGGTTCCGCCGAGTGGCTCGCACTTCGCGCCGAACACTTCACCGCCTCAGAAGCGCCAGCGATGATGGGTGCTTCGAAATATCAAAGCCGCACCGAACTGCTGACTCTGAAGAAGACCGGTATTGCGCCAGACGTGACGCCGCAGACGCAGCGGATATTCGATAAGGGGCACGCGACTGAAGCCCTCGCCCGCCCTTTGGTAGAGGTCATGATCGGCGAAGAGCTTTATCCGGTCGTGGGCACCAGCGGAAACCTGCTGGCCTCAATGGACGGCGCAACCATGATGGGCGAGACGCTGTTTGAGCATAAGCTCTGGAACGAATCGCTTGTTGCCCAAGTGCGCGCACAAGACCTGGCTCCCCATTACTACTGGCAGCTCGAACAACAGTTGCTTGTGAGCGGCGCGGAGCGCGTGATCTTCGTTTGCTCGGACGGCACGGAGCAGAACTTCGTCTCGATGGAATACCGGCCGGTGCCGGGCCGAGCTGCGCAGCTTGTTGAAGGCTGGAAACAGTTCGAACACGACTTGGCCAGCTTTGAACTGGCAAACGCCCCCTCGATAGTCGTCGGTAAAGCACCAGATGAACTGCCTGCGCTGAAAATAGAACTGACAGGCATGGTTACCGCCAGCAACCTCAAAGTCTTTGAGGAATCAGCTCTGGCCGTAATCGACTCGGTGAAAACCACGCTGGAAACCGATCAAGACTTCGCGGACGCCAAAAAAGCTGTGAAGTGGTGCGGTGATGTCGAAGAGGCTGTGACCACAGCTAAAAAGCAGGCGCTGTCTCAAACCGCGACGATTGCCGAACTGTTCTCATCGCTGGATCGAATCAGTGGCCATGCCCGGGAGACCCGGCTGAAGGTAGACAAGCTGGTTAAGGCTCAAGAACTGCTGGTCAAAACCAGCATTAAGCAGAAAGCCGAAATTGCCTTGGCTGACCACATCGCCGCAATCAACAAGACCTTGGGGCGGGTGACTCTGCCAGTTACCCCGGTCGATTTCGCAGGCGTAATGAAGAACAAGCGCACTATCGCGAGCCTGCAGGACGCTGTAGACACTGAGCTTTCACGAGCAAAGATCGATGCAAGCCAGCGAGCTGACAGCATCCGCTTAAATCTGACCAGCCTTGCCGAACACGCATCTGACTACAACTTTCTGTTCAACGACATCCAGCAACTGGTGCTGAACGCTAATGACGACCTGGTCGCCCTGATCAAGGTCCGCATTAACGAACACAAGTTGGCTGAGCAAAAGAAAGAGGAAGACCAGCGCGAGCGAATCCGCCAGGAAGAGAAGAAACGTCTGGAGGATGAGGAAGCTCAGCGACAGGCAGCCGCTCAGCGTACCCAGCCAGCGGTAGTTACAAAGCAAGCGCCGGTGCTTGAAAAGTCGCCGCCAGTTGCGCGAGTGACCGCCGTTCCATCCGCCAAGGTTCAGCCCAAGCCTACGCGCCTCGAAGCACGCGTAACTGGCTTGGAGGCACTGGTGAAAGCCGTGGCCGCTGGGCAAGCCCCTATTTCGGTCCTCACGGTCAACTGGCAGAACCTCGACGACCTTGTCGAGTCGCAAGGCGCGGAATTCAACATGCCGGGGGTAACCCTGGAGCAGGTGGCAGCGTGATAGACAACTTCATCCTTGCCGCCAACCAGCGGCAATCTCAACTGGAGGCGGCGAAAGCTGCCTTCTTCGCATCTGGAGGGCAGATGCAGATCGGCCCGGGCGCTCCGGATCATCCATTGCCCCCAGTCCGAAAAAGCACCATCGATCCTAAGACGGTGCTCAAACGGAAGAAGCCAGCGCTTGGCCGCACCGAACGAGCCACGCTGCGCAAGATGGCGGCGTCGATATGAAGCGACGTAAAGCGAATAACTGCTTCGCACGGGCAGAGCGCAGTTGCCGCGCCCTGCTCAACACCAACCACGTCGCCGTCGTGAACATCGATCCCAGCGGCCTGCAGATCATGGTGAACTGGAAGAGCCACAGGCAGATCCGCAGTCTGGCGATCGCCAACGCCCTCTTCGACTTCTCCTACCGCTGGACGATCTACATCAGCGCGATGTGTCGGGATGAACGCGGCGTTGAGTACGTCAAGTCGGTGGAGATATCGCCTGGGGGCATCTACAAGGTCGAGCACCTGACGGATACCATTGAGCATTACTACTTGGAGTTGCGTGGCAGTTGTAACCAGAACCACCTGGTGGCGTCGGGCTGGATCGCTCTACCGGCTCAGGTTTCACTGGAAGAAGCTCAGGCTGCAAGTCTGTTTTACGCGGCCGGGGCTTGGCATCAAGCGAAGGCAGCATGAAGCGGATCAACGCGAAGGTTCACCAGCGTCGCCGCCAACCTCAACTCCACATACCACCAAGCGGGCTAAAAGCCCTTTCGGAGAAATGCCCATGTCCACAGCAATTGATAGCACCGAGTTTCTCGAAGAGCTAAACCGCGACGCCTTCGCCAGTCAAATCGGCCACGCCTTCTCAGAGGTCGCCGCTAGCGATAGACGGTGACCGCATATAGGCCACACGCGCGCCCACTACACATCGTCGGCACTAAACTGCATCAGATAATCTCTAAAGGCCTCATCGCTTTTCTCGCTATTCCTGCCGTAACGAGACTTTAGAAACTTCTCAATTCTGGCTAAGTCCTTAGTGTTCGCTGCGAGAACTTGTGATAGGTAGAAGACTGATATTCCGGGAGACACTATGGATCTATGGTTCGAATCACGATTTTCAGCGACATCACGGGCACGCCTCATAATACCTGCCTCATTCTCAATTAACGCCTCTTTCAGCCGCTCTATCGTAGTAATTCCGTGAAACATTAAAGAATTAAGTTGAATAGCGGTATTTTGCGGCCGTTTGTAAAAATCAAAAAAACACAGATCAGCAATGATCTGGTCCATCTTCTTGCTGAAGTCATCCTCTAGGCAAAAATTCTCAAATGTCACAGCATCTATAAGGACTTTATCAGGATGTTTCTTCACTGCATCTGTGATTGACCCAATATATTTGCTCAAATCGGACCTAATAGATACAAACTCTTGATCAGCAAGCTCCAACAATCCGGCCAATCTTGAGAATTTTCGCCTAATAACTCTGGGAACTTCAGTCTCGCTTTTATACCCAATATCATGTTCGATTTCTGCCCAAGTATGCTGCAGAATCGAACGAACCTGTATCTCGAGCTTCTTCCCTTTAAAAGCTGAATATTCTTGGAGTCTCTCTCTATCTCTTTTAAGAGATACGATATAATGCAAGGATAGATATCCAAACTTTTCAGGATCTAGCGCAGCTCGCTTATCAATGGAGTTATCTCTATCTATTCTGAACTCACGCTCTACAAGAGAGGCCACCACATCGACATCATCGGCATAGTGAGTAATAACACGAACACCCGCCAAGTCGGTAATATCATCCAGGCTATCGTAATGCTGTTTCTTTTCAATTTTCTTTATTAAGCTTTTCGCTGTTTTACACCTGTAAGAAATCGAATGATATGAAATATTCTTCGCATCAAGCAACCTTTCCAAAAGTCCGGTCACTGTTTTAGCATAGGCATCATAGACGTCTTTACACTCATCAAACACCTTAAGGATATGATCTTGGTCCATCAATACACCTTCGCATAAAGCTTTTTCTAAACGCGCTCGAATCAGCTTCGTTCGAGCGAGTGGCTACTTTTTGGCTGCCCGCCAGTGCGTCGAAGATATCCCAACCCTGCCCTCTGCGACATCTTTATTGATCACACCCGCGCATCAGCCGTTACCTCAACAGCAATGAAATCTGAACGACATCATTTGCCTCGAGTAACGTGACGCAAACGCCGATGCACGATGCCGCACGCAAATTCTCGGTACTCATCGATGTGAAAGATTTTCGATAAGGTCCGCTGCAGCTTCGCAGGTTTCCCCTTCGTGCCCCCCCCACCTCAACGAATCCCGCCAGCTATTCCGGTCACGGAGAGCGGCACATGCCTGGAGATCACCATGAGCGATTACTTCTACAAAACAACAGCGCCTTCAGTTCTCGCTGCCGTCCAGGCGTGGGACGCGACACGCGCTGAGTTCGATGCAAAGCGCATGAAGCTGAAGGATGTCTTCGGCGGTCATGGCTCTTCGATGTCCTCGGGCAACGACAGCTATGTCGGTGGCGTGAAGATCAGCGATAACCGTGAGCTGGATGTCTACTGGCGTCGGCCGGACGCCTACGGGTACCGGGCTTTGCGTAACGCCCCGAAGCCTGAGAAAGGCGCATCCAAAGAGGCGCGCGCAGCCTATAAGGTTGAGCACGCCCACCTCGTTGCTCTGTGGGAAGAACACTGCCCGTCACGCATCAGCAAGGACGATGTTTGGAAGTTGCTCGGAGTCGACTGGGGCAGCGTGTGGCTCAGTGGCGGCGTGTTCTTCGAGCACGAAGGAGTCGTGTATCTGCACCTTGGATTTCCTCTGAAGCCCGGCGGCGAATCAGTCGCGGGTGCAGAAGAGATCCTTTCAAGCGAACTCCAGGCAGCGCGGCAAGCAGTATTGGAAATGCGCAAGGCCGCCTGACCCCCTCGACTTACTGAGAGGGCGGCGCACCAACTGGCAACAGATCGCCGAATCCCCATACTGCCGTACCGAGCAATACAAGACCTACCGATAACTTCAGGAATATCGATATTTGTGGAAGGTATTTTGTTCGTGTGGGAGTGAACGAGACCCCAACATATCCTGAAGGCTTGAATACGGCAGCCATATCACGCGCTTTCATATCGGCCAAAAAGGCGAGACCCGCCATGATTGCCCCGCCTCGGCCAATCCAAGTACTTGGCCTCTCGAACACATAACAGATTGCGACTGCAGCAATAGGAGCAAGGATCGCGAGCGCTGCGTACAGCAGAAAGCCTTTCCTTGCTCTAAGCGCCGCCTGCTCGTAATGGCATTGCTCGGCGTTATCCATATGTACCTACATAAACATTGATTGAGCAACACCAATACCCCACTTCAACGAATCACGCCACACCCGAGCAAATCTACGTGTCAGCAAGATCACCTTTCACCAAGTCGCGGCAGTATCGAATCTCATGCACCGCACCTGGCTTGAACTGATCGAACCACCCCGCCTCCTCTTCGTCCAGATCACTCGCCGCCTGCTCTGACAGCTCGTCGATATCGATACCCATGCTCGCTGCTGTTGCGAATACAGCAACCAGCGCCTGCTTCAGTTCCATTGCGTGCTTGTCGGTCATGTCGGAACCCTCGTGGGTTGAGATATGAGCTTAGACCGGCAGTGCGCCTGGCTTTAAACCGCGTGGCTATAACGGTTATTCCGAAGTCGCCGCCTACTACTGGATTTCGATATGAGCCAGCTACACCAGATACTGGTCGGCGACTGCATCGAGATGATGCGGACGCTGCCAGACCAATCAGTGCACACCTGCGTGACCAGCCCGCCCTACTTCGGCCTGCGCGACTACGGTGTCGAGGGCCAGATCGGCCTGGAGGAAACGCCGGCTGAATTCATCGCTCGACTGGTAGAGGTGTTCCGCGAAGTACGCCGAGTACTCCGCGACGACGGCAAGGCCTGGGTGAACATGGGTGACAGCTACGCATCGATATCTGGCGGCTACGCAAAAGGTGACCAGGCTGGCAAGCATGGCGCGGTTTCGACGGCGACTAGAGGTGCTGTGCTACGGGGCGCGAGAGCAACGCCGCCAGAAGGATTCAAGCCAAAAGACTTGATGGGCATGCCGTGGCGCTTAGCATTCGCGCTGCAGGACGACGGCTGGTATCTGCGGGAGGACATTATATGGAACAAGCCAAATCCGATGCCGGAAAGCGTGCGCGACCGTTGCACCAAGTCGCACGAGTACATTTTCCTGCTCAGCAAATCGAAGAAATACTACTTCGACCAGGCCGCGATCCTTGAACCATGTTCGCCCAATACTCACGCCCGGCTATCGCAGGAGGTTCAGGCTCAGATAGGAAGCGAGCGGGCCAACGGCGGCACCAAGAGTAACGGCAACATGAAAGCGGTTGCGCGGAAGTCCAACGGCGTCGGCTGGGGTCATGGCACCGACTCAGATGAGCGCCAGCGCGGGCGGATCAAGGATAATGATTCCATGAATTCAGCATTGGCGATCATGCCTACCGAGCGCAATAAGCGCAGCGTTTGGACTGTGTCCACTCACAGCTTTAAGGGTGCTCACTTTGCAACATTCCCACCTGACCTGATCCGGCCATGCATTTTGGCCGGTTCTCCACGCGGTGGCGTGGTGCTCGACCCATTCGGCGGAGCCGGTACCACGTCACTGGTGTCGATGCAGGAAGGTCGCAGGTCGATAATCTGCGAGCTGAATCCCAAATATGCCGCGCTGGCCCGTGCTCGAATCGACGCCGCTTGGTTGGATGGAGCGACGCAAATGGATGTATTTCACGACGCAGTACCAGCTATTTAGTTAGAAACTGAAAACTAAACAGGCTTCATCTTAGATAGGTCGTCAGCGAAAAACTTTGCATACCCCTTTGTTTTGGCAACCGCATCTTCGTAGCTGCTCCATGTATCCCGAACGGAGCTAGCGTTGAAATACTTACTTCTATCGGCATTTGCGACATCGATGCGAGCCGCGGACGGAATGGAGCCGTCATTGCCCCATGCGAACATGATAAATACGTCGAAAGCACCAATCTTATCTATGACATTCCTTTGGTCCTTTGGATCAAACACATCTTCTAACATTGCTTATCTCCTGTAATCCGGCTCCATGCCGGGCCACCACAAATACCCCACTTCAACGAATCAAGCCAGCCCGAGGTACGCGGCTGGCTGTCGCTCAAAATATTAGCGGGATATCACATACCCATGCGCGGGGTTCGGCTGGGGCGAGTATCTGGATCAAGCTCATCGGCTGCCGCAATCGCATCGCCAAGACTGGAGTACATCCATGTTGAGTCAGCTCCCGGCCCTGTAAGCACATAACCGAGTAGTTCGGTAGTGCCGTCCAAATAGGTCTCGATCAGCTCAACGACACTGATCGCCCCCTTCGTGTACTTCACGCTTCCAAGCTTTTTCATCGGCCCCTCCTTCATAAGTTGGATTCGATCTTACCTAACCCGTCAACTTGAGCAAGGTGCCGTTATGTCTGTCCACAAGAATAAACACCCCTTCGATTTCAAAACCCAGTACGGCCTTGGTTTCAACCTGCAAGACGATGAGATCGTTGTCGACTTCTTCTGTGGAGGCGGCGGTGCTGGCACCGGACTGGAAATTGGTCTGGGTCGTGCGGTTGCCGTGGCAAAGAATCACAGCGCAGCGGCGATCAGCATGCACACCGTCAACCACCCGCACGCCCAGCACTTCACCACGGACGTGTTCGAAGGTGATCCGGATACCGAATGCGGTGGTCGGGCGGTCGGCTGGTTCCACATGTCGCCGGACTGCACGCATCACAGCCAGGCGGCAGGCGGCCAGCCGCGCAAGCGCGAGATTCGTAACCTGTCATGGATCGGATTGAAGTGGGCAGGGATGAAGCGCCCCCGGGTGATCAGCCTGGAAAACGTGAAGCAGATCCTGCAGTGGGGTCGACTGATCGCCAAGCGGGATAAAGCCACCGGGCGTGTCATGAAACTTGGCGGCGAGATCGCCGCACCAGGTGAGGTCGTACCGGTAGGCCAACAGTTTTTGATCCCCGACCCAAAGCAGCGCGGCCGCACATGGCGCCGCTTCGTGGCTCTGCTGGAAGGCATGGGCTACGTCGTTGAGTGGAAAGTGATTAAGGCATGCGACTTCGGCGCGCCCACCAGTCGCGAGCGTCTGTTCATGCTGGCCCGCTGTGACGGTCAGCCGATTGTCTGGCCTGAACCGACACACGCCAAGAAGCCTGCCAAAGGCCAGAAGCCATGGCGGACCGCCGCTGAGTGCATCGATTTCAGCGACCTCGGCAAAAGCATCTTCGGACGCAAGAAGGATCTGGCACCCGCCACCCTGCGCCGCGTAGCCAAGGGCATGAAGAAGTTCGTCATCGACAGCCCTTCCCCATTTATCGTGCCGATCGCCAACTGGTCGGGAGAGTCTGTGCAATCTGCTCATGAGCCACTGCGCACCATTACCTCCTACCCCAAAGGCGGCGCGTTCTCCGTGGTCAGCCCGGTTATTGCGCCAGCGACCCACCAAGGCAGCGATCGCATCAACGACCCACTGGAACCACTGCCGACCATAACCTGCGCCAACCGAGGCGAGCTGACGCTAATCAGTCCGGTGATGGTGGGTGCTGTTGGTCCGGAGTACTCGGGCAAACCGACATCCGTAGGTCAGCCAATGGGCACCCTGCTCGCCCAGAACCATCGCGGCGTTGCTGCTGCGACCTTGATTCAGACCGGGTACGGCGAACGCGAAGGCCAACAGCCAATAGTTCCAGGGCTGGATCAGCCACTGGGCACCGTGGTTGCTGGAGGCGTGAAGCATGCACTGACCAGCGTGTTTATGGCCCAGATGAATGGCGGATTCAGCGCAACGCACGCCAAGGGCGCTGACGAGCCAATGACTACTGTGACCAACACCGGCAGCCAGCAACAGCTGGTAGCAGCGAACCTGGTGCACTTGCGCGGCAATTGTGACGCCCGCGATTTGGAAGACCCGCTACACACCATCAGCGCTGGCGGCAACCACCATGGACTGGTATCAGCTTTCATGGAGCGCCAGTTCGGCGCAAGCGTTGGCCAGGGCCTAGACAAGCCAGCACCAACGGTACCGGCAGGCGGTGGCGGCAAGAGCTCGCTGGTTTCTTTCAAGCTCTCGCCAGAGCATGAAGAAGGTGCGCTGCGCGTTGCGGCGTTCCTGATCAGCTACTACGGCACTGAGAACATGAGCAGTTGCGGACAGCCAGCGCCGACGATTACCACCAAGGATCGCTTGGCCCTGGTCACCGTGATGGTCAAGGGCACGCCGTATGTGATCGTCGACATTTGCCTGCGGATGCTGAAACCGGCCGAGCTCTACAAAGCCCAGGGCTTCCCGGCTGACTACATCATTGATCGGGGCGCCGACGGCAAGCCGTTCACCAAAACCCAACAAGTCCACATGTGCGGCAACAGCGTCAGCCCGCCGCCGATGGCAGCTCTTGCCCGGGCGAACGATCCTTGGAGCAAACACGAAGTTCACGTACAAGTTGCCGCATGAGAATCCCACCTAAACAAGTCTGAAATTGCGATTAGGTGGGCAGACACTCATACGTCCGAGCATGGTAAGCCGTCAGTCACACTGCACATCAGACTTACAAGAACAGCTACCATCGTTGTAGCAGACAGGGCGCTCCCCAGGACAAGATATAACTTGCCCCTGTGCGTCCTTAACTTGACCGTCACAAGGGCCGGTGTAGGTTTCGCTCAAAGCCAAAACAATTGGCTGCTTGTGATTGAAGACTGCAGCAAAGGTTTTTTCCCCGCTGCCCGCACCAGCTGAGTAAGCATTAATAGAAACGAGCAGCAGCGAAGCTAGTATAACGATTTTCATAGGCCACCTCTTATCCACTTGAGGAAATAGCACTAACAAAGAAAGCCGATATAGCTAATTCACCTATACACATTTGTTACAGCAGTGCCAGTTGTACTGTAGACGTTAAAACAGATGAAAGACACAAACTTGATCAGCCTGATTCAATCTGTTTTATTAGCAACCACCGCTATTCCGCTTATCCAGCGAGGATTATTCATGCCTCAAACATAGGAACGCCTCATCCAGTTCGGCGCGCCCTAATCATCGCCAAAGATCAGGACGATCAAGGTCGCGACGACTAATGCGGCGAAGAACAGCATCAAAACAAACCACAAAGCCAGCTCGTGCATGGGATCCCCCAGTTGAACGAGCTTGTACGGCTAGCGGCATCGAAGCCTGGCCACCAAAAGCGACTCGTTTATTACTCGCTCAGCAGCATCGGCAATGAGGCTCCGCGAGTCCTCCTCTTCGCCTAACAACTCCAGCTTCGCCTGAACTGCTAAGGCATATGGATCAAAACCGAGCCTGAATGCCGCACTAAATACCGCCACGAGCGTGTGGCAGTAGATGCATTCCTGTGTGGTGCGCATTACCCCTCCCTGACCATCGACACCGGCCGCCAATAGTCCATGAGCGGCCTCCGTTCTTTAAGTGAAGCTGGCTTTCGCCAGACCCACAAACATACAGCCGATGAACGTCGCGATTTGTGACAGTCGGCTCTACCAGCAATCTAAAGTCAGCCGCTGTGGCGGTAAGGACGAAGTCATGCCTGAAGCAAAAGAACGCCCCATACTGTTCAGCGCTCCTATGGTGCGCGCCATCCTGGAAGATCGGAAGACGGTCACGCGGCGAGAGGTGAAGAAACGCGCAGCACTTGATTGCTTGGCTGCTGGGTTTGAACCTGCCTTTTTGGCACTGCCCGGCAATGCTGATCTTTGCCCCTACGGCAAGCCCGGCAACCGGCTGTGGGTGCGAGAAAGCTGGTGGCAGGCCGGCGACTGGCAGGACACCTACCCCGAGGACGACACCGGCGCCTGGTTCGGCAGCAGGCGCGTGGTTTACTCCTCTGACGGCACTCCCCCGAATGAGCCAAATACCAGCTACCCGAATGGGTTGCGCAACGGTGCTTACTCGGCAGCGGCGCCGAACAAGATCTGGCGGCACCGGCCAAGCATCCACATGCCGCGCTGGGCCTGCCGCATCCTGCTGGAGATCACTGACGTGCGCGTCGAGCGCTTGCGGGATGGCGAAGGTGAAACAGCTTTCGAAAGCCGCTACGTCGCCGAGGGTATCAACCGCATCCATCACGGCGACGGCGAGTACGAGTTCCACCCTTTCAAAACCGAACCAGGCCCGGGAAACTGGACCGACCCTTTCGATGCTTGGCGAGAGTTGTGGGTGTCCATCAACGGTGCTGAACACTAGAACGCCAACCCGTGGGTCTGGGTTGTTGAGTTCAAGCGGGTGGCGGAATGACATCGGGTCTTTATGCGGACGATCAGTCCTGCTTGTTAAGCCAATATTCGAGACGCTTTACTGGGTCAGAAACTGCTTCGCCACAACGATCCGAGTACTCATTTAAGAGAATGGAATAGTTCACGGCGTCATTATCAATGTCTTTCATCATTGACTTTGTGGCCATCTCTACACGCGCTAATGCAAGCTTTTCGCTAGTCAACGCCGCCGAATACTCAATTGCGGTCTCGCCGATCTGTCCAAATTTTTCTGCAAGGTCTGGCTTCTGTGACTTCAAAACTACTGAGCTGAGCATGTAGAAGGCGCTGCACGCCGCAAGTTCATGCGCAAGATTGTTGTTAGCACGAGCCGGCTCGTACGCAAGAGCGTCATTTAGTGGAAATGCGAGTAACAACACAAGATACCTAACCAATGCAGAGTGTCCTTTCACCGCCCCTGGCGCCTTGGCACCAACATACTCATTAAAGCACAGCACTAACCCCTCCCCCTACTTCAAGCCTGCCGGTGATCGGCGGGCGAGGATTCGCTATGCCAAGAGAAGTAACCGAACTCGATTTTCGAAAGCCGGAGTTCCGCAACGAGAAGGTCAAGGACTACGAATTTCGAGCAGACGGCGCAATAGTTCGAAAAGATCGCTGGGTAACCGGTATGCACTTGGTGGCTGCCCTAGTTGGATCAACTCGCGGCGGGTTCGAGATCGACACCGTGATTGAGCAGGTACGCCAGCTCGTAGGCAACTGGTGTCCTCCCGATCCAGACGAAGACCCCATGCTCGAGCGCATAGACATTCGCCTGTCCTGCGGAAGCGTGCTGGCCGGTTGCGAGCGCACTGGCATTTTCACCTACTTCTGGCCGTTCGGAGGCATCCAGTTCACCAGCAAGGATTTCGGCGCAGACGTGATTGAGTGGCAAGAATCCCAGCAGAAAACCGACGCGGAATAACCCCTTCTGCCGCCATGGGGCGGCGCGGAGCATTACGCCTCCAGACCAATCGAGGACGCGATCATGGCCGCCCTACAGAAAATCACCGACTTACCAGAACCGGACAAATTGACTGAGAAGCAAATGGCCGATCGGCTTGGTACGACCGTTAAAGCGCTCCAGGCAAGGCGCGGCCGCGGGCAAATACCCAGCGGCGTCTGGAACAAGATCGGAAATCACATTATTTACAGCGTCAGGAGATATGACGAATGGCTAGAAAGTCTGTGGGTCTCCCCGCCGGGCTTGATCTCAGGGGCGAGACATTCCGTTTCCGGTTCAGTTGGAACGGTAAGCGCTGCTCCGAAACGCTCACGTATCCCCCCACGAAAGCGGGGATCCAGGCTGCCACCCGTTTTAGAGATCAAGTAGTCGGCCTGATTAAGCACGGCCTGATGACGGACCAAAAATACGCCGAGCTGTTCCCTGACTCGGCAATCGCTACCGATGCGACGGTTCTGTTCGGCGAGTATGTCCAGCTCTGGCTCGATGGGAGAGAGATCGAGGAAGGTGCACGTAGCAACTATGTAGGCACCATGAATCTGTACTGGATGCCGCACTTGGTGCTAACTCCGGTCAGCACCATCACCACCATGATGCTCAGGCGCGTCATCGGCAAAATTGATTGGTTCTCGCAAGGAGTGAAGCGGAACGCGATCACCAAACTTAAAACCATTTTGGATGATGCCGTTCGCGAGGATCTACTGGACAAAAACCCGGCAGAGCTTCTGGACATGCCAAAGCGGAAGGCACCTAATCCAGACCCACTGGCCATTGAAGAAGCCAATAGGATCATCGCCTGCTTGTACGCTGCCGAGCATTGGCCGAGCCACATCTATGCGGCGTTCTTCGAGTTTGCCTTTTTTACCGGCATGCGACTGCAGGAAGTCATTGCGCTGCGCTGGGACGAGATTGATTTCGAAAAACGCCAAGCACGCGTATGCAGGGTGATCGTTCGTGGCGAGATCAAGGAGCGCACAAAGACACGAAAAAACCGCTACGTGCTGCTTAACGATCGGGCAATTCACGCCCTTCGCTTTGCGCAATCCTATCTGGACCGGAGAAAACAGGGGAAAGGCAAGCTCAAGGACTTTCCGTACTGCTTCCCGCCGTCCAAGAACACTGTGCACATCCGGCAGACCTCCGACCTTCACAAGCAGTGGATTCCGACTCTGGTCAAGTTAGGGGTGCGACACCGGCCGCCTTACAACTGTCGTCACACTTATGCGACAATATGCATAATGTCTGGAATGAATCCCTCTTTTATCGCCCAACAGCTCGGACACTCAGTCCAGATGCTGCTCTCGACATATGCGCGCTGGCTTAGCTCAAGTGGCGATTGGGGTGAGATGGAAAAGCTTAATATTGGTCCAGAGTTGGTCCAAGGCACAAACCAGAGCCGCGTAACTAATTGAAAGGTAAGGTAATTGATCTCCACAGCGAATATCACCATGCAGTTCGGCGCCAAGCCCTTGTTCGAGAACGTCTCGGTCAAGTTTGGTGCCGGTAACCGTTACGGCCTGATCGGTGCCAACGGCTGCGGTAAATCCACCTTTATGAAGATCCTGGGCGGTGATCTGGAGCCTTCCGGTGGGCAAGTGATGCTCGAACCGAACGTTCGTCTGGGTAAACTGCGCCAGGATCAGTTCGCCTACGAAGAATTCACCGTGATCGATACCGTGATCATGGGTCACGAAGAGCTGTGGAAGGTCAAGGCAGAACGTGACCGCATCTACTCGATGCCGGAAATGACCGAAGAAGACGGTATGGCTGTGGCCGAGCTGGAGACCGAATTCGCAGAGATGGACGGCTACACCGCCGAATCCCGCGCCGGTGAGTTGCTGCTGGGCCTGGGTATCGGCATCGAACAGCACAACGGCCCGATGAGTGAAGTATCGCCAGGCTGGAAACTGCGTGTATTGCTGGCGCAGGCACTGTTCTCCGATCCTGAAGTGCTGTTGCTCGACGAACCGACCAACCACCTGGACATCAACACCATTCGCTGGCTGGAAAACATCCTGACCCAGCGTAACAGCCTGATGATCATCATCTCTCACGACCGTCACTTCCTGAACAGCGTGTGCACCCACATGGCTGACCTGGATTACGGCGAGTTGCGTCTGTTCCCAGGCAACTACGACGAGTACATGACCGTGGCGACCCAGTCCCGCGAGCAACTGCTGTCGGACAACGCCAAGAAGAAAGCGCAGATTTCCGAGCTGCAATCGTTCGTCAGCCGCTTCTCGGCCAACGCCTCGAAAGCCAAACAGGCCACTTCCCGCGCCAAGGCAATCGACAAGATCCAGCTGGCTGAAGTCAAGCCTTCGAGCCGTGTCAGCCCGTTCATCCGCTTCGAGCAGACTAAAAAGCTGCACCGTCAGGCGGTCATCGTCGAGCGCATGGCCAAAGGCTTCGACGGCAAGCCGCTGTTCAAAGACTTCAGCTTCCAGGTTGAAGCCGGCGAGCGCGTTGCGATCATTGGCCCGAACGGTATCGGCAAAACCACCCTCCTGCGCACCCTGGTCAACGAACTGACTCCGGACGCCGGTAGCGTCAAGTGGACCGACGCCGCTGAACTGGGTTACTACGCTCAGGATCACGCCCACGACTTCGAAAACGACGTCACGCTGTTCGACTGGATGGGCCAGTGGACTCAAGGCGAGCAGATGATCCGTGGCACCCTGGGCCGGATGCTGTTCTCCAACGACGAGATCCAGAAGTCGGTCAAGGTCATTTCCGGTGGTGAGCAAGGCCGTATGTTGTTCGGCAAGCTGATCCTGCAAAAGCCGAACGTGTTGATCATGGACGAACCGACCAACCACTTGGACATGGAGTCCATCGAAGCGCTGAACCTTGCACTGGAAAACTACCCGGGCACGCTGATCTTTGTCAGCCACGACCGCGAGTTCGTGTCCTCGCTGGCCACGCGCATCATCGAGCTGACCCCGGACGGCGTAACCGACTTCAGCGGCACCTACGATGATTACCTGCGTAGCCAGGGTGTGGTGTTCTGATAGAGGTCTTGTAGGAGCTGCCGAAGGCTGCGATGGCGATCTTTCAGGCTAAATGCTTCGCAGCCTGCGGCAGCTTCTACAGGAAGTGCATTCCCATTCAAAGGACTGCATTCAGGTTATAAAAGCCTCAAAACGAAAAAGCCCGGTCAATCTGACCGGGCTTTTTTCATTTCCAGACAGGCATTACTTGAGCTGCAACACCTCAATCCACAGCGCTCCCTTGCCGGACTCGGCTTCACTGACACGCTTCAGTGCGCCCTTGTCGCCCACCCCGTAAACCCCCACCTTATCGGCCTTTTCACCGGTTACCAGTAACCACTTGCCATTTGGCGAAAAGGCGATATTGCGTGGCTGCTTCTCTTCCACCGGGTAGTTATCAAGGAAGGTCAGCGCACCGGTTGCGCCGTTGACAGCGAATGCTGATACCGAACTGGTGGTGCGTTCAGTCATGAACAGCAGCTTGCCGTCTGGCGAAAGACGCAGGTCAGCCGCCCAGATACGAGGCGTCGGATCGTCTTTCAAATCGTTGTTGCTCGCATCACGCACTTCGCCGTGGGCCAGCTTCAGACGTTCGGGAATACCGTTGGCTTGTGCGACTTGCGTCAACGCACCGATTTTGTCGTCAATCGAGAACGCAGTGACAGTGCCGCTCATCTCGCCGTCGACAAACAGAAACTTGCCATCACTGGAAAACGCCAAATGCCGTGGCCCGGTTTTGGCCGGCACGCTGACGAAACCACTGCCGATTGGCGTCAGCGCTCCGGTCTTGTCGTCCAGCCGATACTGCAGTACGTGGTCGGCACCGAGATTACCGGCGTAGGCAAAACGGTTGCTCGGGTCGGTGCGTACAGAGTGCGCATGCGGACCGGTTTTGTAGGTCTGGATTTTGTCATCCGGCTTCTTTGCCGCATCGATAGCCTGAACCGTAATGGCGTCAGCCCCGTAGGACGCGCCCATCAGAAAACGACCGCTGCGATCTGTAGACAGGTAAGCCAGGCTCTCGGCCAGTGGCCCACGGGATAATTCGCTCAGGCGCCCGTTTTTGGCGTCGATGCTGAAGCCCAGCACCTGGAAGGGTTTGACCCGCAATGCAGCGTACAAGACCTTGCCGTCCGGACTGATCGCCATTGGGTTGACCATATCCCCCGCCTTGGTCTGTTCCACCAGACTCAGCTTGCCGCTCGCTTCGTCGAGGCTGTACTGCGAAATCAGTCCGTCAACCGGGCTGGAAATGTAAGCGAAAGTCGAGGCACTGGCGTTCATGCTTAATCCGTAGACAACGGCCGCAGCCAGGAGAAGAGGTTTGCTCACAGGAGGATCCTTTGTTTTTATGATTGTGGTCAGTCATCCTATGACCACGAGGGAATTCCGGCAATTACTGTTTTACAAATTGTTGCGGGTTTACATCGTTAGCATGCTTTCATTTGTTTCCCTGCAAGGCCATGATGTGGCCACTCCCTACCGCCTGCCAGCGAAAGAGCCCAATGTCTGCTGCCACCCCACCGCCTGTTGCACAGCCCAGCTCCATGACGATCACCCTGCAGATCGTTTCCGTGGTGTTCTATACCTTCGTTGCGTTCCTGTGCATCGGCCTGCCGATCGCGGTATTGCCAGGTTATGTGCATGATCAGTTGGGTTTCAGCGCGGTAGTCGCAGGTCTTGTAATCGGTTCCCAATACCTGGCCACCCTGCTCAGCCGCCCAACGGCAGGCAAGATCTGCGACACCATCGGCACCAAGCTCGCCGTGGTGTACGGCATGTCGGGTATCGCGATCAGCGGCGTGTTGACCTTGGCCGCAGCGCTGCTCGAACACCTGCCCGAAGTCAGTCTGACCATCCTCATCGTTTCCCGGCTGTTCCTGGGCGTCTCGCAAGGCCTGATCGGCGTGGGCAGCATCAGTTGGTGCATCGGCAAGGTGGGTCCGGAGCATACGGCCCGGGCGATTTCCTGGAACGGTATCGCCTCCTACGGTGCAATCGCGATCGGTGCGCCGTTGGGCTACCTGATGAGCCATGAGCTTGGCTTCTTCACCTTGGGCATCGCCTTGTCGGTGATGGCGTCGCTGTCGCTGCTGGTCATCCGCAATCAATCCGCACCAGCAGTGATCAAGGGCGAGCGCCTGCCCTTCTGGTCGGTGTTCGGGCGCATTGCACCTTACGGCCTGAGCCTGACCCTGGCGTCGATCGGCTACGGGACCATGACCACCTTTATCACCCTGTTTTACGTCAGCCGCGGCTGGGAAGGTGCAGCCTGGTGCCTGAGTGTCTTCGGCGTATGTTTTATTGCCGCACGGCTGTTGTTCATTGGTGCAATCAATCGCCTGGGCGGCTTTACCTCCGCCATTCTGTGCATGGCAGTGGAAACGCTTGGGCTGGTGTTGCTGTGGATTTCGCCCAATACCGCCTTTGCACTCACCGGCGCTGGCCTGACCGGCCTTGGGTTGTCACTGGTGTATCCAGCGCTGGGCGTCGAAGCGATCAAGCAAGTGCCGTCCAGCAGCCGCAGTGCTGGCTTGAGTGCTTACGCAGTGTTCTTCGATCTGGCGCTGGCGATTGCCGGACCGATCATGGGCGCAATCGCATTGGGTTTGGGCTATTCGTGGATTTTCTTCTTCGCGTCGCTGCTGTCGATTGGCGGACTGGGTCTGACGGTACTGTTGTCTCGCCGTGCGAAGGCCCAGGTTAGCAGGGCATAAAAAAGATGAACTGGTGCTTTATGCACCAGTCCGATCTACATATCCCGTTTATAGGAGCGTCCGCGTGCCCCCTGATCCAGCTGGCGTAAATGCCGATGTAGTGGACATGACTGATATCCCTGATATTCATCGCTTGCGCGTGCTGACGGTGAATACGCACAAAGGCTTTACCGCGCTCAATCGCCGTTTCATTTTGCCCGAGCTGCGAGAGGCCGTTCGCAGCACCAGCGCGGACCTGGTTTTCCTTCAGGAAGTATTGGGTAGCCACGAACGGCACGCGTCTCGACACGCTGACTGGCCGACAACCTCTCACTACGAATTTCTCGCCGACAGTATGTGGAGTGACTTCGCCTACGGTCGTAACGCCGTGTATCCCGACGGTCACCACGGTAACGCGATACTGTCCAAATACCCGATCCTGCAACATCGTAATCTGGATATTTCGATCACCGGACCCGAGCGGCGCGGCCTGCTGCATTGCGTTCTACAAGTGCCTGGCCATGATGAGGTCCACGCAATCTGCGTGCATTTGAGCCTGCTTGAAAGTCATCGCCAATTGCAGCTCGATCTGCTCTGCAAGTTGCTGGACTCCTTGCCTGACCATGCGCCAGTGATCATCGGGGGGGATTTCAATGACTGGCAATTGCGCGGCAACAAACGCCTGGCCCGTTGTGAGTATCTACATGAGGTATTCGAGCGCCATCACGGCGCGCCCGCCAAATCCTACCCAGCGCGCTTCCCGATGCTGCGTCTGGACCGGGTCTATCTGCGCAACGCGACCAGCCATGAGCCGCGAATCCTGGGCAACAAACCGTGGACGCACCTCTCGGATCATTTGCCTTTGTCGGTTGAAGTGCATTTGTAATCGCGGTTATGCATAAAAACCATTCATATCCCCATCTGCTGGTCAATTTGTTGACGGAGAAAGGATTGTGCTCTTAACTTTTCTTGTTACCGCTTGAAATAACGTCGTTTCACAGTAACAAGGACTCCGGGTCGACTGCCCTCCAGTGGCCCGGTTGCAGCGCGGTTGCCGGGCACTGATGAAGCAGTGAAAGCCTCCCTGACCTCGCAGCAGGGAGCGCAATAATGAGTAAGAATCTGTTTCATCACAGTGCAGGCGACTGCACTGGCATCGTATTGGCATTGGCCTTCACCCTCCTCCCCGACCCGACCCATGCGGCCTGTGACCTCAATTCCACCATCGGCTCCGACATCCAGATTTGTGACAGCGGCAGCAGTGGCCCGTTGACCAACCCAGGCGGCAACAACACGTTGATTTTTCCCTCACTGGGCACCGGCTCCATCATTGGTAACGTCTCGTTCGGTGCAGGCCAGGACCGTATCGAGATGAATTCCGGCAGCATCGTTGGCGACTTCAATCAAGGCGCCGGGGTGGATACTTTTCGCATTACGGCGGGCGAAATCACTGGTGATGTGAATCAGAGTTTTGATCCTGATGATTTTTTCATGAGTGGCGGGACAATGCGTTCACTCACTCAAGGCGACGGCCTGGACACCTTTCTCATGACAGGCGGCGCGATCAGCAATGCTTTCGAGGACGGCGACATCGCACGTATGACCGGTGGATCCATCGGCCGGGTCGACATGAAGCTGGATAACAACCTGTTCGATATGTCCGGCGGGACCATCATCAATAATCTGGTGGCCGGGTTTGGTCGGGACACAATCATTTTGTCCGGGGGCAGTATTGGTGGCGTGATCAGTGTCAGTGGTGGCGAAGACAACATCACCGTCTCAGGCGGCGAGGCCAAAGGCGGGATTCGCACCAGCTTCGGCGATGACACGTTCAACTGGCGCGATGCCGGGTTTATCCGAGGCGCGGTACTGATGGCGGACGGCGATGATCGCGCCATCTTGACCCGTCTCACCGAAGCGACGCTGGGGTCAAACCCGCTGCTCGATGGTGGCGTCGGCACCGACCTGCTCACGTTCGACGCGGTCAACACATCCGTCCCGGCTCGCTACGCAAATTGGGAGACGGTGAACCTGAACAACGGCAGCCTGTTGGACCTCAATGGCGAAATGGTACTCGGGGATACAGCAAGTGGCACCGGCGTATTGAACGTCGACGCCAGTAGCGCCCTGACGGCGGTTTCCGGTCGCATCCACTCGTTCACGGCCGCGTAATCAGCAACGCTGAACAATGCCGGCACACTGGACTTGAGCCGCAATGACGGCGCGACGGACACCCTCACCGTCAACGGCAACTACACAGGCATCAACGCCAGGTTGTTGCTGCAATCGGTATTGGCTGACGATGCATCCCCCAGCGACAGATTAGTGGTTTCACAAGGCAGCCTGTCCGGTACGACGCAAATCAACGTCAGCAATCTGGGCGGGCTGGGCGCTGCAACTGCGCTAAATGGTATTCGGGTCGTAGAGGCCACTAACGGCGCCACCAGTGAAAACACCGCATTTTCACTGGGCAACTCATTGTCGGTCGGCGCTTACGACTATTACCTGTTCAAAGGCGGCGCCACGGCGGGATCAGAAAACAGCTGGTTCCTGCGCTCAACCGTGCTGGCGCCCCCTCTTGCACTGGCCGTACCCGAACCAGAAGCGCCAGAGCCTTTACCGCCAACTCAACCCTCCCAGCCCGCTATACCACCCACGCCCACGGTACCCGCCAATCCAGGCATATCAATCCCCCCGACAACCGCCCCTGTGCAACCAGCTGCATTTGCGCCAGTGGCAGCCGTCGGCACACCACCGCTACCGACGGCAGTGGCCGGTGCAGCTCCGATCCCCCTTTACCGGCTCGAAGTCCCGAACTACGCCGTAGTACCTCCGGCGGCTGCGGTGCTGACCCTGATGTCGCTGGGCACTTTCCATGACCGTCAGGGTGAGCAGAGCCTGTTAACAGAGTCAGGTTGGGCTCCGGCGGGCTGGGCGCGGGTATTTGGCAGCAGTGTCAGACAAAGCTGGTCCGGTGCAGTTAATCCAAACCTTGACGCTTCGCTCAAAGGCTATCAAGTCGGTCACGACGTTTATGCAGTACAACACGACAATGGCCGCATTCAACGCGGTGGGCTGTTTGCCGGGCATAGCCAACTCGACGGTGACGTAAAGGGCTTCGCGGGCGGGTTTCAGGATCGTAAAACCGGCAAGCTGAAACTCGAAGGTGACAGCCTCGGGCTTTACTGGACACTGACCGACCCCAAGGGCTGGTATGTCGATGCCGTCGCCATGGGCACCCGTCTGGATGGCTACAGCCGTTCGGATCGAGGTGTACGCATCGACACCGAAGGGCATGCCCTGACGTTATCCGTTCAAACGGGTTATCCCCTTCCTGTGAGCGGGAATTGGGTTATCGAACCGCAAGCGCAATTGATCAGTCAGCACATCAAACTCCACAGCCAGAACGACGGTATTTCAGATGTGTCGTTCGACTCTCAGGCCTGGAATACAGCCCGGCTCGGCGCGCGTCTAAAAAGCACTTACAAGGTCAGCGGTTTGCCCGTCGAGCCCTACGTGCGTACGAATCTGTGGCACAACTTCGATGGCACGGACACTGTCACGTTCAATCACACTGACACGATCAAGACCGAGCACCGATCCACCTATGCCGATGTAGGCGCAGGCATCGTCGCCACTCTATCCCCCGGGGTAAGCGTTTATCTCAGCGTGGACTACAGCGGCAATCTGGATGATGAAGATTTGAGCGGGGTGGCGGGCAATGCCGGCGTGCGGGTGAGTTGGTGATCTGCAGACTATCATTATCGGGGTGCTCCCATCGCGGGCAAGCACCGCTCCCACAGGAGATCGAGGTCCATCTGTGGGAGCGGTGCTTGCCCGCGATAAGTGCAGCGCGGTCTTTCAGATTAAGCGATTAGCCCTCACTCGCCCTCGGCTTGAGAATCAACACCGCCAGCGGTGGCAGGTTCAACGACAGAGATACGGGCTGACCATGACTCTTGACCTCGTCAGCATGCACCCCGCCGCCATTGCCCAGGTTTGAGCCTGCGTACATTTCTGCATCGCTGTTAAGCAACTCGACCCAGTTACCGCCATAGGGCACACCCACGCGATAACCCTCGCGTGGTACCGGCGTGAGGTTGGCAACGACCAGCAATGGCTCACCCTCCTTACTCCAGCGCATGTAGGCGAACACGCTGTTAGCGGCGTCGTCACCGATCAGCCACTGGAAGCCCATTGGCTCGGTGTCGCGCTCGTGCAGGGCTTTTTCTTCGCGATAGACACGGTTAAGGTCGCTCACCAGTTTTTTCACGCCGATGTGCTCGGCGTATTGCAACAGGTACCAGTCCAGTTGCTCATCATGGTTCCATTCACGCCACTGCCCAAACTCACAGCCCATGAACAACAGCTTCTTGCCTGGATGGGTCCACATGAACGTCAGATAGGCCCGCAAGTTGGCAAACTTCTGCCAGCGATCACCGGGCATTTTGTCGATCAGCGAATGCTTGCCATGCACCACTTCATCGTGAGAAATCGGCAGGATGAATTTCTCGGACCAGGCGTACATCAGACCGAAACTCAGCTCGCTGTGATGGTGGGCACGATGAATCGGGTCCTGCTGCATATAGTGCAGCGTGTCGTGCATCCAGCCCATGTTCCACTTATAGGCAAAGCCCAGTCCGCCCTGCTGGGTGCTCTGGCTGACACCAGGCCAGGCGGTAGACTCTTCAGCAATGACCAGCGTACCCGGCGCTTCCAGAGCAACGACATCGTTGAGGTGGCGCAAAAAGTCGATTGCCTCAAGGTTTTCACGACCGCCAAAACGGTTCGGCACCCACTCCCCGGCTTTACGCGAATAGTCGCGATAAAGCATTGATGCCACAGCGTCCACTCGCAGACCATCGATATGGTAATGCTTGAGCCAGTGCAGCGCCGAAGCCAGCATGAAGCCGTGTACTTCGGTGCGACCCAGGTTGTAAATCAGCGTGTCCCAGTCCTGGTGAAAGCCTTCCTGAGGGTTGGCATATTCGTACAGGGCGGTGCCATCAAACTGCGCAAGGCCGTGAGTATCGGTAGGAAAGTGCGCAGGCACCCAGTCCAGAATCACGCCGATTTCTGCCTGGTGGCACGCGTTGACGAACGCCGCGAAATCTTCCGGTGAACCATAACGTGCAGTCGGTGCGAATTGGGCGAGAAGCTGATAGCCCCACGACCCGCCAAACGGGTGTTCCATGATCGGCATCAGCTCGATATGGGTGAAACCCAGTTCTTTCACATAAGGAATCAAACGATCAGCCAGCTCACGCCAGTTGTACTGACGCCATTGGCCTTCATCGTTCTGTTCCATCTGCCATGAGCCAGCATGCAGCTCATAGATCGACAGCGGCGCATTGGCCGCATGACGCTCCCCGCGTGATTGCAGCCAGTCGTTGTCGTGCCACTCAAATTGCAGCGGCGCAGAGACTTTCGACGCGGTGTCCGGTGGCAACGTCGTCGCCAATGCCATGGGATCGGACTTGAGTGGCAGAATCCCGTGCGCGCCCAGAATCTCGAACTTGTACAGTTCACCTGGCTGCAAACGCGGGACGAACACTTCCCAGACCCCGGTAGGATGGCGCAAACGCATCGGATGACGGCGCCCGTCCCAGTTGTTGAAGCCGCCAACCACCGAGACGCGGCGGGCGTTGGGTGCCCAGACAGCAAAGCGCACCCCTTGAACACCTTCGACGGTGGTCAACTGTGCACCCAGGCAGCTGCTCAGATCACGATGATTGCCTTCAGCAAACAGATATAGGTCCATTTCGCCCAACAACGGGCCAAAACTGTACGGGTCTTCAGTGATTTGCTCGCCACCGGCCCAGTTAATCTTCAACAGATAAGGTTGAACCTGAGCAAAACGCCCAATAAAGAAACCCGGGACTGCGCTCATTTCCAGCGCGCCCAGCTCATGCCCTCCTTCGCGGGCCAGCACCGTTACGCTCAGCGCGTCGGGCAGGTAAGCACGAATGATCTGCCCATCAGCACCATCGCCATGGGGGCCTAATATCGAAAAGGGATCACGGTGTTCGGCACGGATCAATGCATCCATGTCTACAGCGGCGGGCATCAGTCGCGGGCCCGCGCCGGTTTTGTCAGGCGCATTCATCAAGACTCTCCATCAGACAGGTTGAGCAACCCACGCAAACCTTGCAACGGCACGGACAACCAGGTCGGGCGGTTTTCAGCTTCGTAGACCACTTCATAAGCGGTTTTTTCCAGGGTGAACAGTTCAAGCGCCGCGGCCTCACCCTTGGCGTCTTTCCAGGCATGGGCCAATCCGGCAGTCGCCGAACGATAACCTTCGATAAAGGCTTCACGGGCCTGGTTCAAATAAGTTTCAGCAACTCGCCGACGCGCTGCACCGGCTTCCGGTGATGTGTCGACGCTTTGCGCACTGCGTACCGCCATGGCCGCCGCGTAATCAAACGAGCGCAACACACCACTGACGTCCTTGAACGGGCTGTACTTGGCGCGGCGTTCCTGCACCGAACGCGCAGGTTCGCCTTCAAAGTCGATCAGATAAGCATCGCCTTTGACCACCAATACCTGGCCAAGGTGCAAATCACCGTGAACCCTGATGCGCAAACCACCCACCGAGCGTTTGGCCAATGCTTGCAAATGCGCCAGAACTTTCTTGCGGTTGGCCAGCAAATCACTGACCAACTGCTGATCAACAGGTTCCAGCGCGGCTTTGTTCTGCTCCAGTAATTGCAGCGCATGCTCCATCTGCGCGGCGACGCTTTTGCCGGAAGCCTGGCCGTCTTTGACGCTGGTGACCTCAACCGCGAAATCCGGATTGTCCGTTGAAGCCGCTAACACCTGGTGCATTTCTCCCAGGCGACGCCCCAGATTACCGGCGAAGTCCTTCAGCTCCAGCAAGGCGTTGTAATGCTGCTCCTGGCCAGAAACACTGTGGGACATCTCATCACGCACAGCGCGTTCCAGATTGTTTTGAGTCCATTCCCACGCATCGCCCTGATTGCTCAGATACCCTTGGGCAATCATCAGCAAATGATGCTGGCCGTCATTGCCGACACGCACCACTGAACCCAGCAGCGGCGAGATGTACTGGTAACCGGCATTGGTCAGATAAGCGCCCATTTCCAGTTCCGGATGGATGCCCGGATTGACCCGGCGGATCATCTTCAGCACCAGGCTGCTGCCTACCACCACGGAGCTGTTGGACTGCTCGGCAGACAGGTAACGCACTTCCGACTCATTACTCAAACCCAGCGGCTGCAATTGCGACGTGTGCTCGAAGCGCAACTCCCCTTCACTGCTCTGCAGCACGGTTTGCACTTGCATACCGTGTACCACCGCACGAATAAAAGTTTCCAGGGTGAAAGCGTCGGTGACCAACCCCACCTGACGGCCCCGGCGTACGCGGGCCAAAGCCAGTTGCTGAGGCAAGGCGCTGCTGATGTCGTCCTCGGCGAGCATGCCAAACGGCAGCTGGTAGCGTGCGTGATGATCGCCCGCCGTGACTTCGATTTCGCTGAGCAGAACCGGATGCGCGGCGTCACCGAAACGCACCGCGTAGGCGATGTGCACCTTGTCGATGGCTTTGTCCTTGGCGGCAAACCAGCGACGCTTCGGCAGATAGAGCGCCAGCGAATTCTGTTCCATCACTGTGCGTAAAGGCTCTTCGAGCAATTCTTCGAGGCGTTTTTTCAGGACCATGGTCGGGAAATCCGGGATGCTTTGCGCAGGCTCCACATGCCAGCTGGGCATCTGGTTTTCTGCGGCGAGCAAGAACCAATAAAAGCCATAAGGCGGTAAGGTCAACAAATACGTCAGTTGGCCAATCGGTGGGAAAGCGCTGCCGCCGAGCATTTCAACCGGTACCGTGCCGGCATAGGCTGACAGCTCCAGTTCGGCCGCCTGTGAAGCGCTGGACATGTTGGCGACACACAAAATGATCTCGGTCTTGCCATCCGCCCCTGTGTATTCACGGGTATAAGCCAGGATCCGGCGGTTGCTCGGGGACAGCATTTTCAGCACGCCACGACCGAACGCTTTCTGCTGTTTGCGCACTGCCAACATGCGCCGGTTCCAGTTCAGCAGCGAGTGCGGGTCGTTGTTCTGGGTTTCGACATTGACGGATTGAAAGCCGTACAGCGGGTCCATGATCGGTGGCAGCACCAGGCTCGCCGGGTCGGCGCGCGAGAAACCGCCGTTGCGGTCGATGGTCCACTGCATCGGCGTCCGCACCCCGTCCCGATCACCGAGATAGATGTTATCGCCCATGCCGATTTCGTCACCGTAGTACAAAGTCGGCGTACCCGGCATCGACAAGAGCATGCTATTGAGCAGTTCAACGCGGCGGCGATCACGCTGCATCAACGGCGCCAGACGACGACGAATGCCCAGATTGATCCGAGCGCGACGGTCTGCGGCGTAGTAATTCCACAGGTAATCACGCTCACGATCAGTGACCATTTCAAGGGTCAGCTCATCGTGGTTGCGCAGGAAGATCGCCCACTGACAGTTAGCCGGAATTTCCGGGGTCTGCCGCAGGATATCGGTGATCGGAAAGCGGTCTTCCTGGGCCAGCGCCATGTACATGCGCGGCATTAACGGGAAGTGGAACGCCATGTGACATTCGTCGCCGTTGTCACCCTTGGTGTCACCAAAATACAGCTGGGTGTCTTCCGGCCACTGGTTGGCCTCCGCTAAAAGCATCCGATCTGGATAATTGGCGTCGATTTCAGCACGGATCTGCTTCAGCACCGTGTGGGTTTCAGGAAGGTTTTCGTTGTTAGTGCCGTCGCGCTCGATCAGGTACGGAATCGCGTCGAGACGCAGACCATCGATACCCATGTCCAACCAGTAACGCATCACGTCAAGCACGGCTTCCATGACCAGCGGGTTATCAAAATTCAGATCCGGCTGGTGGGAGTAGAAGCGGTGCCAGAAGTACTGCTCAGCGACTGGATCCCAGGTCCAGTTGGACTTTTCGGTGTCCAGAAAGATGATCCGCGTGCCGTCGTATTTGTCGTCGGTGTCAGACCAGACATAGAAGTCCCGTGCCTTCGACCCCTTCTTCGCCTTACGAGCCTTCTGGAACCAGGGGTGCTGATCCGAGGTGTGATTGATCACCAGTTCAGTGATGACCCGCAAACCGCGTTTGTGCGCCTCGGCGATGAATTTCTTCGCGTCAGCCATGGTCCCGTAGTCGCTGTGCACCCCTTTGTATTCGGCAATGTCATAGCCGTCATCACGACGCGGCGAAGGGTAAAAAGGCAGCAACCAGATGGTGTTCACTCCGAGCTCGGCGATGTAGTCGAGTTTGGAGATCAGACCAGGGAAATCACCGATGCCATCGTTGTTGGAGTCGAAGAATGATTTCACATGGACCTGATAAATCACTGCATCCTTGTACCAGAGCGGGTCCTTGATGAAGGCCGCGCTCTTGGGTTTCTTTGCCATGGGTCATTCCCTGTTAATTGGACTGGATACGCCAGATGCCGAAAGGCTGATACGAAGGATCGATACGCATGAACTGGTTTTTCCCGTACCAGGTCCAGCGGTGTCCGGTCATCAAATCTTCACCGGAAGTCGCTGCATCATCTGGCAACCCCATCTCCCACAAAGGCAACTCGAAATGCGCTTCCTGCGCATTGAATGGATCAAGGCTAACGGCAACCAGAATGAAGTTGCTGCCATCGGCACTGCGCTTACCGAAGTACAGAATGTTGTCATTCCAGGCGGTGTACAGCTTCAGACCCAGGTGTGTCTGCAACGCCGGATTCTGACGCCGGATGCGATTGAGCTGGGCAATCTCGGCAATGATATTGCCGGGCGCCGTGTAGTCCCGAGGGCGAATCTGGTACTTCTCGGAATCCAGATATTCTTCCTTGCCAGGCACGGGCGCGGACTCACACAACTCAAAGCCGGAATACATACCCCAGAGGCCAGAGCCCATGGTCGCCAGCGCCGCCCGGATCAGAAAGCCGGCACGTCCGGATTCATGCAAGAAGTGCGGGTTGATGTCCGGCGTGTTAACAAAGAAATTCGGCCGGTAACAATCGCGCCAAGGCGCTTCGTTGAGCTGAGTGAAATATTCGGACAGCTCGGCTTTAGTGTTACGCCAAGTGAAATAGGTGTAGCTCTGGGAGTAACCGACCTTGCCCAGCCGCGCCATCATCGCGGGTTTGGTGAACGCCTCTGCGAGAAACATCACGTCCGGGTGCTGGCTGCGGATGTCATCGATCATCCACTGCCAGAATGGCAGCGGCTTGGTGTGCGGGTTGTCCACGCGGAAGATCTTGACCCCCTCCTCGACCCAACCCAGCACCACATCCCGCAACTCCAACCACAGGCTCGGGATCGCATCCGGCGCATAGAAATCGACGTTGACGATGTCCTGATATTTCTTCGGCGGGTTCTCCGCGTAACGGATCGTGCCGTCGGGGCGCCAGGTGAACCAGCCCGGATGTTCCTTGAGCCAAGGGTGATCCTGAGAACACTGAATGGCGAAGTCCAGGGCGATCTCCAGGCCATGCTCGGCCGCTGCTGCTACCAGATTGCGGAAATCTTCGCGGCTGCCCAACTGCGGATGAATCGCTTCGTGGCCGCCGTCCTCACTGCCAATAGCGTACGGGCTGCCTGGATCATCCGGGCCTGCCGTCAGGGAGTTGTTCGGACCTTTACGATGTGCGCGTCCAATCGGGTGGATCGGCGGGAAATACAGCACGTCGAAACCCATGTCGCGGATCATGGGCAGCCGGGAATGCACATCCTTGAAGGTGCCGTGGCGATTCGCATCATCGGTGATCGAACGCGGAAACAACTCATACCAACTGGCAAATTGCGCGAGCTCGCGCTCCACATCCAGCGGGAACTCGACACTGCGGCTCAGGAACGCGTGATTGTCAGCCTGACTCATCAAGGCCGACGTTTCGCTGTTCAGCAGCAGGGCCACTCTTGCCTCGGGTTCTGCGCTCTCCAGCTCACCCAGAACGCGGAGTATCTGCGCCTTGAGTTCACCGGAACTGCGCTCTGCGGCGTGTTCAAGATGAATGCGGCCTTCGGTCAACTCCAGTTCGATGGACACGCCTGCGCCGAATTTCTTCTCAAGCTCATAGCGATAACTGGCGAACTGGTCGATCCAGGCTTCAAGCCGGAAGATATATCGACTCACAGCAGTCGGCGTGAATTCACCGACCCAGCTGTCATTGCCCAGATCCTGCATGGGCGCGCTTTGCCAGGTTTCTTCGGTAGCCGCGCGCCAGCGAATCTGCACAGCCAGCTTGTCGTGACCGTCAGCAAATACCTTGCTGGTCACCGTGACGGGCTGGCCAATGATCCCTTTGACAGCAAAAAGCCCGCCCTCGATAACCGGCGTCGTGTCTTCAATCACAATGCGCGGCAGTTGCAAGGCTTGGGTCAAAGGTAGGGGTCGAGTCGGGTGTGGAACATCACTGGCCAGGGAATCCGGGCCGTATGGTTGATCGGCGGTCACATTCATCGAGCATCACTCCTCACGCCCCTGGGGACGCTCCTGTGCAATCCATGCATGAAGATGGTCAGGCCGCCGTACCGCTGGCTACCTGAGCAAGAATTTTCTGGCGGCCACAGTCAAAACACTGAATCCGGCCTACTGGTTTCCGAGC
This sequence comes from Pseudomonas viridiflava, assembly GCF_900602065.1. GTDB lineage: Bacteria > Pseudomonadota > Gammaproteobacteria > Pseudomonadales > Pseudomonadaceae > Aquipseudomonas. The sequence continues at coordinate 309,726 of NZ_UWFN01000116.1, forward strand.
AGTCCCGGACGGGAAAAGTTCAAAGAGGTTTGCAGTCAGCCAACACAAGACGACTGTCAGCTTAGACGCAGATTGATCCCTTGCTTGCCAATCGAGTGAGCCATCCGCGAAAGCGTGCGGTCGAAACAGGCGTGGCCAGAAAAAGGTCATTTCGCGAACGCATTTGCCCTATGCCATCCAGCACGTAGAGGTGACGCCAATGAACATTCCTATTCCGCCGGAAACGCCTGATCCGATGATTGATGACCCGGCACTGCCGGTACCCAAGCCTGAGCAGGACCCGCCATCGACTCCACCCGAGGTGACACCGGACCCTATCGGAGACCCGCCACCCAACGAGCCTCCCGCTATTTTGGGTGAGAATTTTCCCGAGTAAACGCTCGCGTCAGGGCTTTTCCGAGCCGTCCTTTTTATCGGGATTGTCCTCGGCGGGGTCTATTTTGCCGATGACTATTGGCATCAGACTCAGAATCCCCAGGGCGAGCACGGTGCTCAACAGCGCCGTGGCCTCCCGCCCCATACCCGCCGCGATTCCGATCGCGGCGGTCATCCATAGCCCGGCAGAAGTCGTCAGGCCTTTGACCTGATCGGTCCTTTGCGCACGGTCCTTGAGGATTGTCCCGGCGCCGAGAAAACCAATACCGGCAACAATTCCCTGAATAACCCGACTCAGCGCAGCGTCATCAGCCCCGGCCATTCGCGGTGCGAGGACAAATAATGCCGCGCCCATTGCTACCAGCATGTGAGTGCGAACCCCTGCTGCCTTACCTTTATGTTCACGTTCAAACCCCAGAATGCCCCCCAGCACCGCGGCGAGCGTGAGCCTGACCGTGACCTGCGTCAGTTGGGTGGCATCGGTGATATCGGAAAATTCCCCTTGAAGCGCTACCCAGACTTCTTGCCACCATGCATTCATTGCTGCTCCTTAAATATCTGGAAAAGCGCTATCCAATGTTGGCGCGGGACCGGCTTTAGCCGTAAACAGGCCTCTACATCCACGGCATGTTCGTCGTTGCGGACCTGGCCTTCCCGGCTAAAGCCGGTCCCACGACAACTTAAGCCAGTGAGTGCCACGGGTGATCCGCATAAATGGACAGCGACGGACGGCAAGAGTGCGGGCTAACACTCCATTGTCCGCACGGTCGTAAATCAAGCAGCCCCTGTGAAAGGAGATCACCATGCCTCTGCAATTCGATGCAACCTACGCGCACTGTTCGGCCGAGATCGACGGCGTGCGCTACAGCAGCCCTACGGCAGACGTTTCGATTACTACCAACGATGCAACCCACATGTCCGAAGCGGAGATTGATGGCATCAAGGTGCCCATCACTGAAGCGGAAGCCGATGCCCTGACCATTTACAAGGCGCGGGATCTGCGGCATCACACGGTGGACCGGGACGACGAGGATTCGCAGACCGTCATTTGAACCCGTAAATACGAAGACCTGATGGTATCTGATCCGGTTTTTAATCGTTAAGCTGGCGCTGTTTTCAACACGTCGCGTCGCTCACTCTGTTGTTCACTGCCCAGTGATTCAGATGAGCGTCCGACATGATCGAACATAGCCCGCGAGACGTCATGAAGCGTTACGAAAAGTATGCCGATAACATCGCCGAACTGATCCGCACTGGCGTACTGGCGCCGGGGCAGCGCGTGCCGTCAGTCCGCTATGCCAGCCAGACTCACGGCATCAGCCCATCGACGGTGTTCCAGGCTTATTACTTGCTCGAACGCCGCGGGCTGATCCGTGCCCGGCCCCGCTCCGGCTATTTCGTCAACGCCAAGGCACTTGATCAGTCGGGCCTCGCCTTCAGCGAGCCGCTCATTGAGGCTCATGTCGGCGAGTCCACCGAAGTTGATGTCAGCGAACTGGTGTTTTCGGTGCTGGACTCCATCAAGGACCCTAACACTGTGCCCTTCGGCTCAGCGTTCCCCAGCCCGATGTTGTTCCCCATGCAACGTCTCTCTCGCTCACTTGCCAGCGCCAGCCGGGACATGGACCCACGCGTCGTGGTGACCGATATGTCACCGGGACACCCACAGCTACGTCGGCAAATCGCCCTGCGCTACATGGTCGGTGGGCTGGTGCTGCCCATGGAAGAGCTGCTGATCACCAACGGTGCGCTGGAGGCGCTGAATCTTTGCTTGCAGGCCGTCACGCAGCCTGGCGACCTTGTCGCCATCGAAGCGCCCGCCTTTTATGCCTGCCTGCAGGTGCTGGAACGCCTCAAACTCAAGGCCGTGGAAATCCCGGTACATCCCCGGGACGGTATTGACCTGGACATTCTTGCGCAAACGCTGGAACGCCACCCCATCAAGGCGTGCTGGTGCATGACCAGCTTTCAGAATCCGACTGGCGCACTGGTGCCCGAGGCACGCAAACAAGCATTGGTGGCCTTGCTCGCGGAACATCAAGTCCCACTGATCGAAGATGATGTCTACGCAGAACTGTATTACGGCCCCCATGCGCCTAAACCGGCCAAGGCCTTCGACACCCAAGGGCTGGTGATGCACTGCGGGTCTTTCGCCAAGAGCCTGGCCCCCGGTTATCGAATTGGCTGGGTAGCGGCCGGACGCTACGCGCAAAAAATCGAGCGGCTGAAGCTGATGACATCGCTCTGCGCCTCGATGCCCGCTCAGGCGGCAATTGCCGACTATTTACAGCATGGCGGCTACGATCGGCATTTACGCAAACTGCGTTATGCCCTTGAGGATCAACAACGGGCGATGCTGGGCGCCATAGGCCGCTACTTTCCTGCGCAAACCAGGGTCAGCCAGCCCACGGGCGGCTATTTCCTGTGGCTGGAACTCCCGGAACAAGTCGACTCACTGCAGGTTTTCAAGACAGCGCTGGCTCAAGGCATCAGCATCGCGCCAGGGCCGATCTTTTCTCCCACCCGACGCTTCCGCCACTGCATTCGCTTGAATTACGGCGGCGTCTGGAACGATGCATCAGATAAAGCCATGCAGACCCTGGGGCGAATCATTCACTCAATGCTTGCGAACTGAGCGAATCAGCGACCGCCCCCCAGATCAATGAACGTGCCGGTCGCATAGGAAGCCTTCTCCGACAGCAGCCAGACGATGGCTTCAGCGACTTCCTCGGCAACGCCGCCACGGCCCATGGGAATACCGGATTCCAGCTTGCTGACCCGATGCGGGTCGCCGCTCAGGGCATGAAAGTCAGTAAAGATATAGCCCGGCCGGACGGCATTGACGCGAATGCCCTCGCCTGCCACTTCACGAGCCAGGCCTGTGGTGAAGGTGTCGAGCGCGCCCTTGGAAGCCGCGTAGTCAACGTATTCGCCGGGTGAACCGAGACGCGATGCTACCGAGGATACATTGACGATGCTGCCACCTTTGCCGCCATGGCGCGGAGACATGCGCAGCAGCGCGTGCTTGCTGCACAGCATCGGACCGACCACATTGGTCATCATCATTTTCAGCAAGCGAAACTCGGTCAGCTCCTCGACACGGGAAGCGTGAGCGACGGTTGCGGCATTGTTGACCAGATGAGTCACCGGCCCGAACTCGGCATCGACGCGGGCGAACAAACGAATAATTTCATCTTCGTTGCTGACGTCAGCCTGAACGGCAAACACGCTGGCGCCCAAGGCACGGACTTGCTCGCAAACTTCATTGGCGGCGCGGTGATCGGAGAGGTAATTGATGCAGATTCGGTAGCCCTGCGAAGCAGCGAGTAATGCAGTGGCTGCGCCAATACCACGGGAGCCGCCCGTGATGATGAGAACTTTATCCATAAATGTCTCCTGTAAAACGGGGCATGACTTTGATCTAACAAGAATTCAACGTTCGGAAGCGAATTGTATTCTCTGTAAGAGGCTGCGCTATGTTCCAGACACAGCACTGTGGCACAGCAACATTGGATCTGTAGGAGCTGCCGAAGGCTGCGAACGCGGTGTGTCAGGATTAATGCTTCGCAGCCTTCGGCAGCTCCTACAAATGCAATGTTTTCTTCGCGACAGCGCGGTATTAGCAGCGGTTCGAGGTTACCAGTCTAGCCCGCCAATACGGTAGCAGCTCTAGCCGCATGAATATCTGCCATGAAACGCTCCGCAGGGAGCGGATGGCCTAACAGGTAACCCTGTAGTGCGTTACAGCCCAGGCGCGTCAGGAAACTCTGTTGACGATCTGTCTCGATCCCTTCGGCGACAATCCGCAGGTTCAGTGCCTGACCGACCGCAACAATGGCTGAAATGATCGCTGCGTCATCGCTGTCATGCTCCAGATCACGAACGAAGCCGCGATCAATCTTGAGCTCGTTGGCAGGCAGTCGCTTGAGGTACATCAGGCTCGAATAACCGGTGCCGAAGTCATCGATGGACAAATCCACGCCCATTTCCGACAACTGCTGCAGTACCGCCACACTCGCATCGGCGTCGCTCATCGCCGTGGTTTCAGTGATTTCCAGTGTCAGGCTATTGGCGGGTAAACCATGCCGCTCAAGCGACTTGGTCACCGTGTCGACCAGACTGGAGTGACAGAACTGCAAGGTCGACAGGTTCACCGCGACACGCCAATGGCCATACCCCATGTCAGCCCAGATACGCATCTGGCGACAGGCTTCGTCCAGGACCCACTCACCGATACTGACAATCAGGCCGGTCCTTTCAGCGAGGCCAATAAACGAGTCAGGCAACAACAGACCTTTCTGCGGATGATTCCAGCGCAACAGCGCTTCGGCCCCCACCGGCTCGCCGCTGACAGCATCAAACTTGGGTTGATAGAACAGGCAGAAGTGCTTGTACTTGAGGGCAATGCGCAACTCTTGCAGCAGCTCCAGCTGATTGCGCGCATTGGTATTCATGGTGCTATCGAAGAAGCTGTAACCATTTTTACCGGCCGCCTTGGCGTGGTACATCGCGGCGTCGGCATTCATCAACAGCTCTTCCTGGGTCTGCCCGCAGCCCGGGTAAAGAGCGATACCGATGCTGACCGACACTTGCAGCAATTGACCCGCGATATGGAACTGCTGGGCAATAACACTGACCTGGCGGGCAGCGATGCACGCCGTATCCTGAATGTCATCCACTTCAACCAGCAGCACGAACTCATCGCCACCGATGCGCGCCAGGGTATCGCGACGGTGCAGATTGGCCCGTAAACGCAACCCCACCTCCCGCAACAGCTGATCACCCACGTGATGACCAAAAGCATCGTTGACCGGTTTGAAGCCATCCAGATCCATGAACATGAGCGCAAAACAACCGCCTTTGGCGTCAACGCGCTGCATGGCCTGCTCGATTCGTTCAGCCAGCAACACCCGGTTCGGCAGCCCGGTCAATGTGTCGTGCTGGGCCATGTGCATCAGTTCACGATTGACCTGAATAAGGGACTGGGACAGCTCGGCGGTCCTGGCCTCAAGCCTCGCGTCGAGGACTGATATCAGCAACGTGAAGGTCAATACCGCCAGGCTGGCGACCAGCACCAATGAAAACAGGCCGTTGAAGTGAATACCGTCAGCGAGCTCGCCGCAGTAGCTGTCCTCAGAAAAACTCGCCGCCGCCATACCGGTGTAATGCATCCCGACAATTGCCATGCCCATGACCACCGCTGCTGCGCCACGGGCAACGCGTACATGGGGCGTCTGTTGGCGCAAACGAAAGGCAATCCACAGTGCAGCGGCCGAAGCGGCAATCGCTATGGCGAGTGAGGCCAGTACTGTCGCGGGGTCGTAGGTAATTCCCGGATACATTCGCAACGATGCCATGCCGGTGTAATGCATGGCGCTGATGCCCGCCCCCATGAACAACGCACCCAGGCCCAGCACTGGCAAAGGCAATTGCGGCTGGCTGACCAGCCACAGGGCAAACCCTGATGACAGAACCGCAATCAGCAGTGAAAGGCATGTAATGGGCAGGTCAAAAGCCAGCTCGATCGGCAGATCGAAAGCCAGCATGCCAATGAAGTGCATGGACCAGATGCCGACGCCCATGGAACAGGCACCGCCAGACATCCACAGAGCAGTAACCCGTCCTTTGGACGACGCAATGCGGCCAGCCAGATCAAGCGCGGTGTAGGAAGCGAGGATGGCGACGAAGATTGAAACCAGAACCAACGACGAGGTGTAACTGCCAATCAGCATGGATGACCGCGACCTGGATAAATGAGCGTATCCATGCCCAGTCAAAAAAGGCGATTCTACCGGGAGTTCAACAGCTTGTGGCGGTCACTCGTCGAAAATATGGCGCATAGCCATCAATTAGAAATTTTAACCTAACCGATTCTTGTTGGAGCGAGGCTTGCCCGCGAATCAGACGACGAAGTCAGCCAGATAGCCTTCATTATCGTCTTTTCGCGGGCAAGCCTCGCTCCAACAATAAAGCGCTCACTTAGACAGGCTTTCAGCAAAGCCTTCTTTGAAGCACTTGCGCGGAGTCGGTCCTTCAATCCTTATCCGCCTGTATATCCAGACCACGCTGAGCATCCCAGCCACCACCCAATGCAGCGATCAGCTGAACGCTGGCAATCAGCCGGCTTTGCAGCAAGGTCAGCACGTTACGCTCGTTGCTCAGGGCGGTGGCCTGGACGTTGACCACGTCCAGGTAACCGATCAGGCCAGCCTTGTACTGATTACTGGTCAGGCGCAGCGATTCTCGGGCAGCGTCCAGAGCCTCGGCGCGCACGCTGGCTTCGTCTTCGTAGACTTTGAGCTGCACCAGATAATTTTCCACTTCCTGAAAACCGCTCAGGACCGTCTGCCGATACTGCGCCACCGTCTGGTCGTAGACAGCTTCAGTTCGATCCACTTCCGCAGAACGCTGACCTCCATCGAAAAGTGTCATCGCCAGTTGCGGCCCCACTGACCAGAAACGATTGGGTAAACTGACCCAGTTGGAGAAGGTACTGCTGCTGTAACCACCGCTCATGCTCAAGGTCAGGTCCGGGTAATACGCCGCTTTGGCGATACCGATATTGGCATTGGCTGCCATTACCGAACGCTCCGCCGCGGCAATATCCGGGCGGCGCTCAAGCAACTGCGACGGTAACTCCAAAGGAATTGCAGGCAGCGCGGGGATCGACGTGCTGGCGGCCAGATTAAAGTCCGCCGGGGCCTGGCCCATGAGGACGGCAATGGCGTTCTCGAATTGCGCGCGCTGCCAGACCAGATCGATCAGATCAGCCTGAGTACTTTTCAGCTGGGTTTGCGCCTGCGCTACGGAGTCACGCCCGGAAATACCCGCGCGGTATTGATTCTGGGTCAGGGTCAACGAACGCTGATACGCCTCGACAGTTGCCTCCAGCAGACGTTTTTGCTCGTCAATGACCCGCAGCTGCAAATAGTTCTGCACCAACTCCGACTGCAGGCTCAATTGCATGGCGGCAAGGTCCGCGAGGCTTGCCTGGGCGCTGGCAGTATCGGCCTCCAGGCCCCGGCGCAATTTGCCCCAGATATCGGCCTCCCAACTCACGCCCAACTGCGTGTTGTAGGTATCGCGAATGCCGCTGCTCGAACTGCTCAGGCTCGAACTGCTGCTGCCGGTGCCCTGGCTTGAACGGGTTTTGCCAGCAGAGAAATCAAGCGTCGGAAAGAAGGCCCCGCGAGAACTGCGAACCAACGCCTTGGCCTGGCGATACTGTGCCTCGTACTGGGCCACAGTCTGGTTGGAGCTGTTGAGCTTCTCGACCAGGCCGTTCAGTTGCGTGTCGCCGTAAATTTCCCACCAGGCGCCGCGGGCAATCGCATCGCTGGGCGAAGCCTGGGTCCAGCCCTCTGCCGCCTTGAACTGCGCGGGCGTTGCCATCTGCGGCTTTTCATAATCCGGCCCCACCGCACAGCCACTCAGCAGCGCAACAGACAACGCCAGGCACAGCGTGCGCCCATGCCAGTGTTTCAGACGGTTGATCTTCTGTTGTGCGGTCATAGCGGAGTTTCCAAAGCGGCATCGGTACGCACGCCACGCCAGTTGTTGAAGCGGTGGCGCAAACGGTCGAGATAGAGGTAGACCACCGGGGTGGTGTAAAGGGTCAGAACCTGGCTGAAGACCAGCCCGCCTATGATGCACAGACCCAATGGACGACGCATTTCAGCGCCATCAGCCGTGCTCAGCAGCAGCGGCAAGGCGCCGAGAATGGCCGCCATGGTGGTCATCAGAATAGGCCGCAGACGTTGCAGACACGCGGCGCGAATCGATTCGACCGGGGTCATGCCACTGTCACGTTCCAGTTGCAGCGCGAGGTCGATCATCATGATGGCGTTTTTCTTCACCACCCCGATCAACAGGAACAGCCCCAGTAGCGAAATCAGGCTGAACTGTGAACCCAGCACATAGATGCTCAACAAGGCCCCTACCCCGGCTGACGGCAGCGTAGACAGGATCGTCAGCGGGTGAATGTAGCTTTCGTACAGGATACCCAGCACCAGATACACCGCCAGCAAAGCTCCGAGAATCATCCATGGCTGGCTTTTCTGGGTCGCGGCAAAAGCATCGGCAGTGCCAGCCATCTTGGCGATAACGTCCGAAGGCAAACCCACTTCAGCTACAGCACGCTCAATGGCGACCGTGGCCTGATCAAGGCTATAGCCTTCGGCCAGATCGAACGAAATATTTTCCGAAGCGAACTGCCCGTCATGGGAAACCGTGTCGTCTGCCAGGCTGCGCTCATAGCGGGCAATGCTCGACAGCGGTACTCGATTACCGTCAGCAGTGATCACCTGGACCTGCTCAAGGGTCGCCGGATCCTGCGCAAACTTAGGATTGACCTCCATCACCACCTTGTACTGGTTGAGGCTGTCATAAATCGTCGAGACCTGACGCTGGCTATAAGCGTTGTTGAGTACCGCCGTGACCATGTCCATGTCGATACCCAGGCGTTTGGCGGCATCGCGGTCGACCTGCAACGTGACTTGCTGCGCGCCGCGCCCTTCGCGCGCATCGATAGCCGTCAACTCTGGCAGGGATTTGAGCGCCGCCACCACTTTGGGATACCACTCACGCAGCGCATTCAGATCGCCACTTTGCAGGATGTACTGATAGGCCGAAGTCGTCTGCTCGCGCCCGCCACCCAATTGCAGATCCTGGTCAGGCGACAGGAAAACGCGGCCGCCCGGTACCTTGGGCATTTCCTTGCGCAAGCGCTCCACCACCTGTTCGGCAGTGAGCTTGCGCTCCGAGACGGGTTTCAGACGTACCAGCATGAACGCATTGTTGGTGCCGTTGCTACCACCGATAAAGCCCGCCACGGTGTCCACCGCCGGGTCGGCAAGAATCGCGTCGCGAAACTTCTCCATTTTCGGCTGCATGACCGTGAACGACAGCCCGTCATCGCCCCTTACGAAGCCCATCAATTGACCAGTGTCCTGAGTGGGCAGGAAGGTCTTGGGCACCACCACGTACAACGCCACGTTAACCACTACCGTCACCAGCAGGCTGAGCAGCGTCAGCCGCCGATGGCGCATCACCCAGCCCAGACTGCGGTCGTAACCCGCCACCATGCGATCGTTGACCCGGCTGCTCCAGCGCTGCAAAGCATTCTCGCTGCCCGGCACGTGAGGTTTGAGCCAGCGCGCGCAGAGCATCGGGGTCAGCGTCAGCGAAACAACGAGCGACACAATGATCGATGCCGAAAGCGTAATGGAGAACTCGCGGAACAGACTTTCCACCAGACCGCCCATGAACAGGATCGAGATGAACACTGCCACCAGCGATACGTTCATGGCCAGTAGCGTGAAACCGACCTCTTTGGCACCCAGATAGGCTGCTTGCAAGGGGGCCAGCCCCTTGTCGATATGCCGGGAAATGTTTTCCAGCACCACAATCGCATCGTCGACCACCAGCCCGGTGGCAAGAATCAATGCCATCAACGACAGGTTGTTCAGGGAGAACCCGTACAGGTACATGATCGCGAAGGTGCCCACCAATGACACGGGTACGGCCAGTGTCGGGATCAGCGAAGCCCGGAAGTTGCCGAGAAACAGGTACACCACCAGGATCACCAGAATGACGGCGATCAACAGCGTCATCTCGGCCTCATGCAACGTGGCCTTGATCACCGGCGAGCGATCCATCGCAACTTTCAACGTGGCACTGGCGGGCAACACGGCCTCCAGAGCAGGCAACTGCGCCTTGATCTGCGCAACGGTTTCGATGATGTTGGCGCCTGCCTGGCGGTTGATCACCAGCAGCACTGCAGGTTTTTTGTTGAAGAAACCTGAGTTGTAACGGTTTTCCACGCCGTCGCTGACCTTTGCGACATCCTTGAGGCGTAATGCCGCGCCGTCCTGATAGCGAATGATCAGCGACTCATAATCCGATGCTTTTTCCAGTTGATCGTTGGCCTGGACCTGCCAGTTGTATTTGGAGTTTTCCACCGCGCCCTTCGGACGACGAACATTGGCGGCGTTCACCGCTGTGCGCACTTCATCCAGTGACACACCGTACTGATCCAGCAACTGTGGCTCAAGCTCAATACGCACTGCAGGCAGCGAACTGCCGCCGATCTGTACCTCGCCCACGCCACTGACCTGAGACAGGCTCTGGGAAAGGATGGTCGACGCCATATCATAGAGTTCGCCCTTCTCCAGCACCTCGGAGGTCAGCGACAAGACCATGATTGGCGCCTGGGACGGGTTGACCTTTTTGTAGGTCGGCATGCTGCGCATCCCGCTGGGCAGTAAATTGCGCGAAGCATTGATTGCTGCCTGCACCTCTCGCGCCGCGCCATTGATATCGCGGTCCAGGTCGAATTGCAGGATCACCCGTGTGGAGCCCTGGCTTGATCGACTGCTCATGGTGTTAATGCCGGCGATCGAACCCAGTGAGCGCTCCAGCGGCGTGGCAACGCTGGAAGCCATGATCTCCGGGCTGGCCCCCGGCAAACTCGCAGAAACCACGATGACCGGGAAATCCATATTTGGCAGCGGTGCCACCGGCAGCATCCCGAAGCTGACGCCGCCCAGCAGCATGATCGCCAGACTGAGCAGCATGGTTGCCACAGGCCTGCGGATAAAAGGGCCGGACAGGTTCATGCGTCAGCCTGCTCCAGACGTGCACTGGAATCCGGCTTGCGGCTCCAGCGGCGTCCCATCCGGTCAAAATAAAGATAGATAACCGGTGTCGTGAACAGCGTCAGTACCTGACTCAGCATCAGGCCGCCAACCATCACCAGCCCCAATGGCTGGCGCAATTCAGCGCCGGAACCACTCGCCAGCATTAACGGTACCGCGCCGAACAACGCCGCCATGGTGGTCATAAGGATCGGCCGGAAACGCAGCAATGCCGCCTCGTAGATCGCTGTCTCGGGATCTACGCCTCGATTACGCTCAGCATCGAGAGCAAAGTCGATCATCATGATGGCGTTTTTCTTGACGATACCGATCAGCAGGATGATGCCGATAATCGCGATCATGCCCAGATCATTGCCACTGATCAGCAAGGCCAGCAAAGCCCCAACCGCAGCTGACGGCAGTGTCGAAAGAATAGTGATCGGATGAATGTAACTCTCGTACAGCACACCCAGCACGATGTACATGGTCACGACCGCTGCGAGAATCAGCAGCAGGGTGCTGGATAGAGATGCCTGGAAGGCCTGAGCCGCGCCCTGGAACTCAGTCTGCACACCTATTGGCATGCCGATGTCTTTCTCGACCTGTTGAATGACTTCCACAGCGGCGCCCAGAGCGACATCGGGCGCCAGGTTGAAAGACATCATGACCGCCGGAAACTGCCCCAGGTGCGCAATGGCCAGTTGCGCCTGACGCTGTTCGACATGCGCCAGACTCGACAGCTTGACCTGCGCGCCATCGGTAGTCTTGACATGAATCTGCTCCAGCGCTTCCGGCCCCAACTCGCTGGCCGTCGCGGCCTGCAACACCACACGGTACTGGCTGGCCTGGGTGTAGATCGTGGAAATCTGCCGCTGGCCAAACGCGTCATACAACGCATCGGTGATATTGGCCACGGTGACCCCGAGACGGCTTGCCGCATCCCGGTCAATGTTCAGGTAGACCTGCAGCCCCTTGTCCTGCAAGTCACTGGCGACATCGGTCAGTTCGGGACGTTTACTCAACGCATCCACCAAGCGCCCGCTCCACAGACTGAGCAGTTCGGCATCCGGCGACGACATGCTGAATTGATACTGGGTTCGACTGACCCGATCCTCGATGGTCAGGTCTTGCACCGGTTGCAGGAACAGCCGGATACCCGACAACTTGTCCAGTTGCGGCTGCAGACGCTGAATAATCTCGGTCGCGGTGACATCGCGCTCGGCATGCGTCTTGAGGTTGATCAACAGACGACCGCTGTTGAGCGTGGCGTTGTCGCCATCGACACCGATATAGGATGAAAGGCTTGCCACGTCGGGGTCTTGCAGGATGATCTTCGCCAGCGACTGCTGTCGTTCGCTCATTGCCGCGAACGACACAGATTGCGGTGCCTCGGAGATACCCTGGATGACGCCGGTGTCCTGCACGGGAAAGAAGCCCTTGGGCACGACCATGTACAGGAACACGGTCAATGCCAGCGTGCCGATGGCGACCAGCAGCGTCAGAGGCTGATGCTTGAGTACCCAACGTAGCTTGTTGCCGTACGCTTCCACCAACCAGTCCAGCCAGGCACCACTGGCCCGGTAGAAACGGCTTTGCTCTTCCTCCCTGGGCTCACGTTTGAGCAAACGGGCACACATCATCGGCGTCAGGGTCAGCGACACCACCAGCGATATCAGGATGGCGACCGCCAGCGTAATGGCAAATTCGCGGAACAACCGCCCTACTACGTCCGCCATGAACAGCAGCGGGATCAACACGGCAATCAAGGAAATGGTCAGCGATACGAGCGTGAAACCAATCTGCTTGGCGCCCTTGAGCGCCGCCTGCATGGGCGACTCGCCCTCTTCGATATGCCGGGAAATGTTTTCCAGCATGACGATGGCATCGTCGACCACGAACCCGGTGGCGATTGTCATCGCCATCAAGGTCAGGTTGTTGACCGAGAAGCCCGCCAGATACATCACGCCGAATGTGCCCACCAGCGACAGCGGCACAGCAATCGACGGAATGATCGTGGCGCTGAAGCGACGCAGAAACAGAAAGGTAACCAGTACGACGAGCACGATGGCAATCAGCAATTCGTGCTGCACGTCTTTGACCGAGGCACGAATAGTCTGGGTGCGGTCCGTCAGGACCACGACATCCAACCCCGCTGGCAGGTTGTCGGTAATGCTCGGGAGCAGTGCCTTGATCCGGTCCACCACCTCAATGACGTTGGCACCCGGCTGACGCTGGATATTGAGCAACACCGCCTGATTCTCATTGGCCCAGGCCGCCAGACGCTCGTTCTCGGCGCCGTCGACTATTTCTGCAACGTCCTTCAGGCGCAGCGGCGCACCGTTGCTGTAGGCCAGAATCAGATTGGCGTATTCCTCAGGGGATTTGAGCTGGTCATTGGCATCAAGCATCGACACGCGGGTCGGGCCATCGAAGTTGCCCTTGGGCTGATTGACGTTGGAAGCACCAATCAACGTGCGCACATCTGACAGGTTCAGCCCGTTGGCCGCGAGGGCGTCGGGGTTGACCTTGATTCGGACCGCCTGACGCTGACCACCGGCAATACTGACCATGCCGACCCCGCTGATCTGGGAGATCTTCTGCGCCATGCGCGTGTCGACCAGATCGTTGAGCTTGGGCAACAGCATGGTTTTGGAGGTGATAGCCAGTGTCAGGACCGGGGTATCTGCCGGGTTGACCTTGTTATAAACCGGCGGCGCGGGCAAATCCGTCGGCAAAAGATTGGTTGCGGCATTAATGGCGGCCTGCACCGATTGCTCTGCCACATCCATGTTCAGGTCGAGGCTGAACCGCAAGGTAATCACCGACGCGCCACCGGAACTGGTCGACGCCATCTGGCTCAGGCCCGGCATCTGTCCGAACTGGCGTTCAAGTGGCGCGGTTACAGCACTGGTCATCACTTGCGGACTTGCGCCTGGGTACAGCGTCATCACCCGGATGGTCGGGTAATCGACCTGCGGCAATGCAGAAACCGGCAGCAATTTGTAAGCGATCAAACCGGTCAGAACGATGGCAAGCATGCTCAGGGTCGTAGCGACCGGCCGCAGGATGAACAGTCTGGAGATGTTCATGCGCGGGTACTTTCTGCCTTGGCAACCGACGCCGACTCATCACTGCCTTTGCCCGGTTTGCCCTGCAACTGCTGACCTGGCGTAGTCGGCACATCCTTGCTGTCGGTAACCACTTCTACCGTAGCGCCATCGCGCAGACGGTCAGTACCTTCCAGCACCACGCGATCACCGGCTGCCAGCCCCTCACTGACGACGGTCAGTTGCTCATTGTTGGCGCCAGTCTTGAGTGTGCGGATCTTGACCTTGTTGTCACCGTCCATGGCGTAGACGAACGTGCCACTGGTACCAAACTGGATAGCCGCCGTTGGCACCAGAACCGCCTGTTTGAGCGTGTCGGCCAGCAAATGCACATTGACGAACTGGTTAGGGAACAGCACCTCGTCCTGATTATCGAAGCGCGCCTTGAACTTCAGCGTCCCGGTGGCGACATCGATCTGGTTGTCCAGGCTGGCGAGCACGCCCTTGGCCTGTTGTTTCACGTCGCCACGGTCCCAGGCTTCCACCGGCAGCTTGTCGCCGCTGCGATAACGCGCGATCACAGCCGACAGGTCTTTCTCCGGCAGCGTGAATGCGACACTAATAGGCTTGGTTTGAGTGATGATCACCAGCGCGGTCGTGTCGTTGGCCGCGACCAGATTGCCGACGTCCAGCTGTTTGAGGCCGATGCGACCGGCAATCGGTGCACGAATACGGGTGAATTCGAGGTTGAGTTTCGCGTCGCCCACCGCCGCCTGATTGGTTTTGATCGTGCCCTGATACTGGTTGACTAGCGATTCGGCAGTGTCGAGGGTCTGTTTTGCAATGCTGTCTTCAGCGTACAGCCCGCGATAACGCTGCACGTCCAGTTGCGCGTTTTTCAACAGTGCCTGATTGGTCGCCAGGGTGCCCTCAGCCTGCTGCAAGGCAATCTGATAACTGCGCGGGTCGATTTCGGCCAACAAGTCTCCGGCCTTGACCATCTGCCCTTCCTGAAAGTTGATTTTTACCAATTCCCCTGCGACCCGGCTGCGCACGTTGATGGTGTTCATCGCAGTCACCGTGCCCAGTGCCTTGTAGTAAATCGGGAAGTCACCCAACACCGCAGGCGCAACCCGTACCGGTACGGCAACGGTTGAGCCACCAAATCCTGGTCGGGCAATGCCACTTTGAGCCGCCGCACCACCGCCCTTGCGGCTTGCGCCCTCTTTGGTCGGCGCAGATGTCGGCCACAACCACCAGCACAGGCCGACGATAATCAACAGGACCAACAGACTGAGGAGCCAGCGACGGGAACTACGGGGGCCAGACGATTGCATGAATAAATCAACCATTGCGGATGGGGCTTTTCAGGAGGGTGAACAATAAGCACAGATGCGTGACAAGCAAAGCGCCTTTACCGGCAATTTACCTAGTCCTTACTTTTGTTAAGCAGCTGAAGCGTAAACGAAAACGGCCTGAACATATTCAGGCCGTCCAAGTATTGCCAAGTGTTACTTCAGTACGGCCAACGCAGCATCGTAGTCCGGTTCCTGGCCAATTTCAGGAACCAGTTCGCTGTAAAGCACGTTGTCGTTCTCATCCAGTACGACGACTGCACGAGTGGTCAAACCGACCATCGGGCCATCAGCGATGGCAACGCCGTAGTTTTCCTTGAACTCGCCGCCACGCATGGTGGAGAGGTTTTTCACATTTTCCAGACCTTCAGCGCCGCAGAAGCGCGCCTGGGCGAAAGGCAGGTCTGCGGAGATGCACAGAACGACTGCGTTGTTCAGGTCATTGGCCTGGGCATTGAATTTACGCACGGAGGTGGCGCACGTAGGTGTGTCAACGCTTGGGAAGATGTTCAATACTTTGCGCTTGCCGGAAAAGTCGGCCAGGGTCACGTCAGACAGATCTGCACCGACGAGCTTGAAAGCCGGCGCTGCAGCGCCGACTTTCGGCAGTTCGCCATTGATTTGGACAGGGTTGCCTCTGCGAGTCACTTGAGCCATGAGCTGAGTCCTTTTTCCACGGGTTGGTTAGACCCGGAAGTTAACCATGAAAGTGTTGATCGACCTAGAGTGCAGATTGATGAATTCGACCTGGTCCAATGATGCACCGCAGCGTCTGTATCGCGGGCAAGCCTCGCTCCCACAAGGGAGAGCATTCCAGGCTGATAGATCAGAAAAGCCGGCCCCACGTATTCAGCTCAGCATTTCCAACACTCAGAAATCCCGCTTGTAGAAAATATCCAGCGAACTGGCGATCCCGCTTGCTGCCTCTAGATAAACCTTTTTGCTCAGCATGTACCGCAGGGCAATGGTATTGGCCGGTTCAAACACCCCGACGCCGTAGCGCAAACTCAACTTGTCCGTGATCTTGCCGCTGGCGACCACATTGGTTTTGTCACCCGAGCCTGACGTATCCAGTTCGAAATCACGAATGCCCAGATCTTTAGCAAGCTTGCCGGTGGTCGACTCACTGCCAGCCAGCCCCAACGCCAGCGCAGCCTGAGCCATCATATTGCTGTCTTCGCCGGTATTGTTGAGCGGACGACCCAGCACCAGATAAGACAGCGCCTGCTCCTGACTCATTGCTGGCTCCGAGAACACCGTGGTCGTCGGTTGCTCTGCGCTGCCTGATAAGCGAATACCCGCAACAACGTCATCGGTCTGCCGGATGGCTTCAACATCCAGATACGGCTGGTCGATCGGCCCGGCAAACAACAGCCGCGCCTTGCGAATCGTCAACCGTTGCCCATAAGCACGGTATCGACCGTTATTGAGGTTGAGTTCGCCACGGGTATCGAGGTTGTCGCCAATATGCACCCGCCCGGCGAGGTCTGCGGTCAGTCCGAAACCGGTGAAGCTCAGCTTCTCCTGACCCACCTGGACGTCGATGTCCATGGCCATCGCCAAGGGCGGCGCGCCTTCCTCCGTTTGCTGACCGACGATCACCGTGTCGCCTGACAGCTTGACGGTAGAAGGTGGCAGCTCACGAATGGTAATTGCGCCCTTGGGAATCAGCACCTTGCCAGAGACTCCCAGGCGGCCGCCCTGCATGGATATTTTCAGATCAGGCGCAGCTTCAAGACTGGCGTAAGGCTCGACCGTGATTGGCAGACGAGAGCCCTTGAGACTCAAGTCCACCACCAATGCCTGACTCCAGCCGAGCTCGCCGGTCAAACGCCCTTCACCGGCCTCGCCACTTTTCCAGCGGCCATCAAGCTGGACGTTTTCTCCGGCAATCAGCGCCTGTATCTGCAAGTCCTGCAGACTTATCGGCAGCTCCGGGCCGGAAATTTCACCGCCGCTGAGGATCACGCTGCCGTTCACCTGAGGGGCCAGGAGACCGCCCGACAATCGACCGCTGCCGTTCAGACGACCATTGAGCTTCTGCACCATGGGTACGAACGGACGGGCTATGGACAGGTCAAGCCCGTTCAGGCTGAAGTCGCCACTCAACGTCTTGTTTTTTGCCAATGGGTCAATCCGCGCATTAACCTGCAACGCGCCAAGCTTTTCACCACGAAAATCCAGACGACTGTCGATCAGTTTCGGTGTCAACTTGCTGACCAGGACCAGGGTTTCGTAAGGGAAGTCCAGCCACTGATCCTTCTCCTTGACGCGAAGCGTTCCTCCACCGGCATTGACGGTGATTTGTCCGCTCGGCCCGGCAGCCGGCACGTCGAGTTGCACGTCGGCATTGAGCGAACCTTTCCAGGCAAAATCTTTAGGAAGCCATTGGGCCAGACTTTCCAGGGGGAAGTTCTTCAAGTGGTAACGCAGACGCGGCTCGGGCATCAGACGCTGGTCCTCACCACACAGACTGGCAGCACCCGACAGCCAGCAATGGGCACCGAAGTTCAGCTTGCCATCGGCCAACCGCTCCAGTTTCGCCGGTTGCTGCAACTGCCAGCGCTGCCCGCCTGTTTGCACATCACCACTGGCAAGCCGTCCACGCCAGTTGCCCTTGTCCAGGTTGCCGTCCAGGCCCAGCCCCAGCTTGAGCAGCGGCCCTTGCAAATCAAGCTTCAATTGCTGGCGCTTTATATCGCCCTGAGCGTCTACGACCAGCGTGCCCAACTGCTTGTCGCCAAGCTGTATGCCGCTGCCTTTGATATCGACCGTTGCACGCTGACTGTTGTCGAGTCTGGCATTCAGCGCCAGAGCTTTTAGCTGATTGTCCTGAAAGACGAGTTGCGAGCCCTGAAGAGCTAACTGGCCTTGGGGCGCTTGCAGGGTCCCGGCCATATCAAGACGGCCTTTGACCTGCCCTTGCAACCCCGGCCAGAGCTGCCCAAGCCTCGGCAAATTGATGTCCAGTTGCCCCAGCAGGCGCTGCTGCAAGCTGCCTGCCCCCTGAATACGGTTATCACCCAGGCGCACTTCAAGTGCACCCACATTCCATTTGTCACCGCCCCCGTCGGCCTTGACCTGCAAGACAGCAGGCTGACCACGCAGCTTACCCTTGAGATCCAGATCCGCGTTCAGGCTCAACTGTTCGTTTCTGAGCTGACCTTTGCTGCGCAGCGGTCCAGCCAGCGTACCGGGCAATTGCGCCACCCAATAAGCGGGGTCGAGTGCGCTCAGATCCAGGGCAGTATCCCAACTGATGCCATCGGCGAATTGCAGGTTCAAATGCCCGGTCGCCCTGCCCTGACCCGCAACCATTTCCAGTTGTGGCAGGAATACCTGAGTCAAATCCCCGCTAAACGGGCTGACCAGACTGAATGCGCCTGCCGGGCCGTCGAGGTTGGCACTGAAGTTACCCAGGTATTTGCCATCGGTGTAAGACACCTCTCCGGTGAACTTACGCAACGCCACCTGAGGCTCGTCGATCAGTGGATAGAGCCGATGCCAGGGAAAGTCCAGCCAGTCGATTTTTGCCTCGGCACGCAGCGCTTGCTCCCAGTTCAGCCCACCTTCAAGACTCAGGCGATGCTCTGCGTCGGCACTCAGATCAAGCGCCTCGATAACCGCACCTTTTGCATCGACGCGCCCGTTGAGCACCAGAGCGACCGGGCCTTGTTCTGCAGGCAGACTGGCTGTTCCGTGTAACTGGTAACCCTGTTGAAGATCGCCTTGGGCATCAAGCGACAATTGGTTCAGTTGCAGCGTGTCCGGCAACGAATCGGCCGCTTTGAAAGGTTCGGCAATAATTTTCAACCGCGCAGGCAGGTGTTCCGCCAGGGGCTCCAGCTCGCCGTTCAATCGCCCCTGCAGGTAACCACTGCTAATGCCCTTGAGCTGCAAGGTTTCAAGCAGATTGCCCTGAATATCCAGATTGAGGGCCCATGCGCGGCCATCAACGTCTGGTAACTTCAATAGTCCGGTTGCTGCAAGCGGCCATTTCCCGGATGGCTGGAGCAGCCCGGCCAGATCCAGTACCAGATCATCACGGCGCAGATGCACGTCATCCAGTCGCAGGCCATCGGCAGTCCAGTGAGCAGCCAGCCGTACATCGGCTAGTTGCTCGGCGCCATCCAGCAACAGGCTGCCAATGCGCACATCGCTTAAACGAATCGCTAACGGCAACTTCAAATCGGGCAGTTGCAAAGGCCCGCTTTGCCGGGTATCCGAACCCGGAGCCAGCTGCAGGCGAACCTGATCGGCCTGTAAACGATCAATGCACAGGGTCATTTTCAACAGACAACCGGGCGACCAGTCCAGCGCCGGGTTATCGATTTCAATGCGTGTCGCGTCTTGCTGCCAGAGCAGATGATCGGCCTGCCACTGCCCCGCAAGGTGACCGCTGAAGTTTTCTGTCTGCAGGCCCGGCACCCGCGCCAGGGCCCAACGGCTACCTGTCTCGGTCCCAAGCAACAACCACAAGGTAATAAACAGCAGGAGGACAATACTGACGATTACCAGGCCCGCGACTTTCAATGAGCGCCGCCAGTTCAGAGGCTTCATAGCTCCGGCCCCATCGAGAAGTGCAGTCTGATGCCGCCGTCATCATCCAGCGCGTGCGCCAGATCCAGACGCAATGGACCTACCGGTGAAACCCAGCGCACACCGATACCCACACCTGTCTTGAGACTTGGCAATTCAAGCTTGTCAAACGAGTTGCCTTGGTCGACAAACGTCGCGACGCGCCACTTTTCCGCAATCGAGTATTGGTATTCGAGGCTGCCTGCGACCATATATCGACCGCCGATACGGTCACCGTCGGAGTTTTCCGGGGAAAGGGTCTGATAATCGTAACCGCGTACGCTCTGGTCGCCGCCCGCGAAGAAGCGCAGCGATGGCGGTATCGACTTGTAACCATTGGTGGCGTTGCCACCGAACTGTACCCGCGCAAGAAAGCGGTGATTATCCCAAAGGGTGGTCAGGCCCTTGAGCAACACATTGCCGTGCAAAAGGTTCGAATCAGACATCAGCCCTTCCTTGGCCACCTGGGCATCGAACTGCAGGCGATAGCCATTGTGCGGATCAATGCGATTGTCGCTGCGCAGATAGGAATAACTGACGCCTGGCATCAACAGGGTGCTCAGGCCGGAGTCGTCGCCCAGGCGATATTCTTCACGTTGCCATTTAAGAGAAATGACTCGCTCCCAGCCACTGGGCAGCTTGCTGTGCCACTCAGGACCAACCGTCAGCAGTTTGCTGAGAGTGTCGGTGCCCGCGATTTCCTCGTATTGGTAACCACCTGCGAAGCGCAGTTTGTCGGTCAGCGGCGGGTCCAGCGGAACGTCATACCAGAGGCCTACGTTCTGACGCGGTGCAGACAGCTCGCTCTCGATCCCGTAGCTATGGCCCTGGGGGTTGACCCAGTGACGGGTCCAGTTGGCCTTGCCGCGGGGACCGACGTCTGTGGAATAGCCCAGCCCGAGCCCCATCGTGCGCGGCTTGCGTGTTTCCAGCTGAACAGTGACAGGAATTTCCTGCCCCACTGCAGTGGTCGGTGTAGCGTCTACACGGACGCCTTCGAAATAGCCACTGGTCTGCATCGCCTGATTCAGTTCGGCGATCAACTCAGAGTCGTAGGGCGTGTTTTCCTTGAAGGGCACCATGCGCCGCAAGAGGTCATCATCAAAAGGGGCGTCGCCGCTGAAGCTGACCTTGCCCAAGCTGTAACGCGGGCCGCTGTCGTAAACCAGATCGATATCTGCCACACCCGCTGCCGGATCCACCGAAAGCCGCTGCTGAACAAAGCGCCCGGAAAAGAAGCCATAGCGAGACGCCTGATTCTGTATCAGGCGCTTGGCATCTTCGTAATAGCCATGGTTGAGCACCGCTCCGCTTTTCAGCGCATCACCTTGAGGCGTCCGGAATGCCTTGAGGGAGGCCGCCTCCCCTTCGATGCGAACCGTGACATTACGCAAACGAATCGGCTCGCCAGGCTGAACAGTCATCACCAGCCGCGGCTCTTTGTCTTTACCGGTCTTCACTTCACTGGCGATTTTTGCCTGGTAATAGCCGAGTGCCTGGGCTGCCCGTTGCGCCTGCTCTTCAGCGCCAATGCTGAAGTGCTGCAGGCCGTCGGCATCACGCTCGCCCGGGCTGCCCACATAACCTTCGATATTGGCTTTGAGTTCGGAGTTGGCAGGCGAAACCCTCACCTCCAACTGAGCGTCGGCGAACGCCGCAACAGTGGAAATACTGAGTATCAAACCGCTGGTAAACCTTGCAAGAAACTTCATGGCGCGAATGCTAACACGAGCAACGGTTATCACTGGAACCCGCCAAAAAGTAAGAAATTCATACCTTTACGCCATCTCTTGCAGTGAAACCTGAGGATTTGGGCGGAAAAACACGTGTTCGCGGATAGGCCCTACAGCAACTTCACCTATTTCCTCGTATCCCTGTCTTTTATAGAACTCAAGATAACGAGCATTCCCGGTGTCGAGCACGATGCCCTGAGAGCTTTCATCCTCGGCGCACCAGTTATGCACGGCCTGGAGCAGTTGTCCGCCAAGGTGCTCGCCCTGAAACTCGGGATGAACCCCAAGCAATGGCAGAACATGAACGGACTCCGAAGGCAGGCACGCCAGAACGGCGTTGTAATACTCCAGATAGCGTCGAGTGCAGTTAAACCCCGTACTGAGCACCATGCGTAGACGCCAGGCCCAGCTTTCGGTGATACCCAGACGGCGCTGCGGAGGCGCGATCAGCGCGGCACCCACCAAACGGTCTTCGATGAACAGACCTATAGCGGGTAAATCCTGCAGGAAATGCTGCTTGACCAGTTCGCGGACGGTCGCTCGGACGCGCTGATCGAAACCACTGCGTTCGGCATTGAACAGGTAAGCGAAACCCGGCTCGTGGCGATAGGCGTGATACAGCAGCGAGCGGGTTTCCCTCGAGTAACCGCTGTCGAGCTGACGAACTTCAGCCACGATGGCAGACGATTCAGGCATGGAACAACCTCTCTTCAAGGCGCAGCTCGGACGGCAGCGCTCCGGTGGTACAAAGGGTTCGAGTCAGCGCCTGCTGCCACAGTTCCAATATCCTTCGTGAACACACTAAGAGGCTGCCATCGGCAATACCTGGCCCAGACTGACCTAACCGCACTGGTGATGAAGCGACAGGTCAGCTAGCATCGCTTTTTTGTATTTGCCAGGACTGCCCGCCCATGAAAATCGTTTCGTTCAATATCAACGGGCTTCGTGCCCGACCTCATCAGTTGGCGGCGCTGATCGAGAAACACCAGCCTGATGTTATCGGCCTGCAGGAAACCAAAGTCTCGGACGAGCAGTTCCCCCAGGCGGAAATTGAAGCCTTGGGGTATCACGTGCACTTCCACGGACAAAAAGGTCACTACGGTGTTGCTCTGCTTTCGCGCAAAATGCCGCTGGCTATGCACAAAGGCTTCGAGACGGACGACGAAGAGGCACAGAAGCGCTTCATCTGGGGCACATTTGCCGACGATAACGGCCAACCGATTACCGTTATGAATGGCTATTTCCCGCAAGGAGAAAGCCGCGACCATCCGACCAAGTTTCCGGCCAAACAGCGTTTCTACAATGACCTTCAGGCCTTGCTGGAAACCCGTTTCAGCAACGACCAGCCACTCATCGTCATGGGCGACGTGAACATTTCCCCGGAAGACAGTGATATTGGCATCGGCCCGGAAAACGCCAGGCGCTGGCTGAAAACCGGCAAGTGCAGCTTTCTGCCAGAAGAGCGCGAATGGATGGCTCGCCTGAAGAACTGGGGGCTGGTGGACAGTTTCCGACACCTTCACCCGGAAGTGATTGATCAGTTCAGCTGGTTTGACTATCGCAGCCGCGGCTTCGAGGATCAGCCCAAACGCGGGTTGCGCATCGACTTGATCATGGCCTCCAACGGCCTACAGCCACGCATCAAGGCTGGCGGTGTTGATTATGAACTGCGCGGCATGGAAAAACCCTCGGATCATGCGCCGATCTGGCTGGAATTGAGCTGATTTGTAATGAATAAGCCCATGGAGCGGCGTTAGCCGCGAAGACGCCGGGACAGTTGCTGCATGTGTGGCATCTGATCAGCAGCTTTCCCGGCTAAAGTCGGTCCCGCGCCAGCAGTGCCCCGGCCTCCAACACTCATTGGCTTCAGTGAGCACATCGCCATCCCCCTAAATTCAATTGTCACATCACGGTAATCAATCCGACTTAATCTCTCGGCACTTTCCTGATATTCAAGGTGCCGCACATGCTGCGCGCTGTTTCGTTGCTGGCTGTACTCTCTTTACTCGCGCTTGACGCGACCGCCAGCCTGCCTTTGCCCGCCGATCACACCCCGGTTCTGCGTATTCATGGCTCTAATACCATCGACGCCCAGCTCGGCCCTGCCCTTGTCGAGGGGCTGCTGCGCAAACAAGGTGCTCGTGATATTCACACTGGCGCGGGCCCCGTAGCCAACGAACTCCAGGTGACCGGCACTGCGGCTGATGGCAAGCAACTGACTGTCGAAATCGCAGCCCATGGCTCCGGCACAGGCTTCGCTGCATTGAAGGCGGGAAAAGCTGATATCGCCGCGTCGTCACGGCCAATCAAAGATAAGGAAGTCCAGTACCTCGCGGACATCGGCAACCTGAAAAGCCCCGGAGCCGAGCAAGTCATCGCTATTGACGGCGTTGCAGTCATCCTGCATCCAGGCAACCCCATACGCGAACTGACGACAGAACAACTGGCGCGTATATTTTCTGGCGAAATCCGCAACTGGCAGGCATTGGGCGGAAAAGAAGGTGAAATCCATCTTTATGCCCGTGACGAGCAGTCAGGGACTTTCGAAACTTTCAAAGAACTTGTCCTGCTCAAATACCGCAAGACACTTTCCTCAACTGCAAAGCGCTTCGAGTCCAGCGAACAACTGTCCGATGAAGTGAGCACAGACCGCAACGGCATCGGCTTCATTGGCCTGCCCTATGTTCGTCATTCCAAAGCCGTAGCTGTGGCCGATGGCGATTCGCGGCCTATGCTCCCCAGCGTGAGCCTGATCGCTACAGAGGATTACCCGTTATCGCGCCGTCTTTACCTTTACCTCCCAGTGGAAACATATCAACCCTGGGCGGCCGCGCTAGTCAATTTCGCTCAGAGCCCGGACGGCCAGGCCATCGTTGCGCAAAACGGCTTCGTTGCGCAAACCGTGCAAACCATCAAGGTTCAGGCCACTGCGCAGATGCCCGGCAAATATCAGGCGCTGACCCGCGAAGCAGAACGGCTGTCGGTCAACTTCAGATTTGCCCAAGGCAGCGCCACGCTGGATAACAAGGCGCTGCTCGACGTAAAACGAGTTGCAGAGTATCTGAAGCAACACGACAAACTTGATCAGCGGGTCACGCTGGTGGGTTTTGGCGATGTCAAAAGCGACCCCCAACGCGCGCAGCTACTCTCCCGCTTGCGCGCCATGGCGGTGCGACGGGAGTTGCTCAAAAGCAATGTCACGCTGCGAGAGGTTGTCGGCTTTGGTGATGAGATGCCGGTGGCGGCCAATGACCTTGACGACGGTCGCATCAAGAACCGACGTGTCGAAGTCTGGGTGGATTGATGGGGCATTGCCGATAGCCTGACCAGACTCGATTGCTCGGCTATCCTCGTGAATACCCATCAGGAGGCAACATGCACCCCCCAACCGCACCTGAACCGCCAGACTCTGAGGACAGCAAGCCACCGACGTTCTGGCAGATGCTGCACAGCGTTATGGCGGCTGCATTCGGCGTGCAAAGCGGGAAAAACCGTGAGCGGGACTTTACTCGAGGCAAGCCGATTCATTTTGCAATCATCGGGCTGTCGTTCACGCTGTTCTTTGCCGCAGCGCTGTTTGGCGTGGTGCAGCTGATTGTGTACTTCGCCGTAGGCTGAACGCGACCTATGGAACGGTCGGACGCGACAAAAATGAATAGTCAGTTCCCGCTGGCTGGCCTTTCAGGCTCAGGGCACGGAAATCCACACCGTAGTCATCGCGCTCGCTGTCAGCGTGAATCTGTTTCAGATCACCGACGCGGACCTCTTTCATGACACGGGCCTGGCGAGCACCGATAATTGGCCGAGCGGCAGGCTCACTGGTGTCGTAATCATGCAAAAGGACCATGGCCAGGCCACCCAGCATGAAGTGCCCGCCTGCCAGGGCACTGATACGCCCTTCCTGCAGCGCAATCAGGGATTGCGGTGACCAGTTGATAGAGCTGAACAGTACCTCCCTGCCCGGCTCTCTGGCTGTTTCCCGTACGGCATCCATGGCGCCAAATACCATTTGATCATTTGCCGCCCAGATCAGACTGATCTCCGGGTAGCGTTTGAGCAGAACACGGGCTTGCTCAAGCGCACGATCACGTCGCCAGCCGCCCAATACGATTTGCCGCAAACGAACTTGCGGATGCTCAGCCAGCGCCCGACGCATGCCCTGCTCACGCTTCAAAGAGACCGGAGTGGTGTTGGTACCCGAAAAAGCGAGCATCTCAATCACATTGCCAGCCGTTAGTGGCGGATGCAGGCTGATCAAGCGTTTGGCAGTGAGATAGCCACCCTCCTCATCATCCCCCACCAGGCTGCCAATAAAGTTGGGGTAACGTTGCGAAACATCCCCAAGAATTCGCAACTGGTCAGCGGTCAACGTGTTGTTTACGGCAAAGAGCTTTACCTCGCTGTTCTGTGACAAGCGAAGAATCTCGGGTGCAATATTGAGCTCATTGGAAAACACCAGATAGTCCGGACGGCTCGGCCCCTGCAGCGCATCCCTCGCCTGCTCGACCAGTTGCCGTGTGTCACGGTTGCTGTAGAGCACCGTGAGGCTTATGCCGAGCTGGGCCGCCGACGCGTGCATCAATCGCGTATACGCCGACCAGTAGCCATCGGACGCAGGTCCGGGACTCAGAAAAACTACTGAGGCGGCGCTGGCTGCGTTCAGCCAGCACCCTAAAGCGACCACAAGTACGCCGCAGCAAAGTCGAGTCATTCAGACGAGCCTTGATAAATAGCCAAAGATCTTTTCGAAGATCCACTTAGCTATCGGCCGCTAACCCGATTGTCTGCACCGCAAATGTGTTCCGAGAAGTCTTATTGATGGCTGACCCAGAACACTGCGGCCCCCACAACAAGAATGATGATGAAAAAAATGGCCCAGGCATCAACATGACTGTCGTTCTTGGAAACTTTGGGATGATTGCTCATGAACATTGCCTCTTGTCTGTTTTATTAGTGGCGGCACGGATAAAGCGGTGAGTCTCAGGTTCTTTCAGGTCAGACTCGACCCCAGTAAAGCCGAGGGATGTCCATACCACAAGCAGGGTTATGAACGTCAGACCAAATGCTTATCACTTTTAGCTATTTGCATATATGCAAACGCCACTTTTGTGTATATCCGCAAACTGTTATCTTCCCCCGGCTCCGTCAGGAGTGCGCGGCCGTGCGCGCAGATTTGCTGTGGTAATTGCCTGAGAACAGGACCTATATGTACGTATACGACGAGTACGACCAGCGGATCATTGAGGACCGCGTAAAGCAGTTCCGTGATCAGACCCGACGCTATCTTGCGGGAGAACTCAGCGAAGAAGAGTTCCGCCCTTTGCGCCTGCAAAATGGCCTCTATATCCAGCGTTTTGCGCCGATGCTGCGCGTGGCTGTGCCTTATGGCCAGCTGACCTCACGCCAGACACGGATGATGGCCAAGATCGCTCGCGATTATGACAAGGGCTACGCGCACATCAGCACACGGCAGAATGTTCAGTTCAACTGGCCTGCGCTGGAAGATATTCCGGACATCCTTGCCGAGCTGGCAACCGTGCAGATGCACGCCATCCAGACCAGCGGCAACTGCCTGCGCAACGTCACCACTGATCAGTTCGCCGGCGTAGCGGCTGACGAGTTGGTAGACCCGCGTCCATGGTGCGAAATCGTCCGTCAATGGACCACTTTCCACCCGGAATTTGCTTATCTGCCGCGTAAGTTCAAGATCGCGATCAATGGTTCGACCAGCGACCGTGCCGCCATCGAAGTTCACGACATCGGCCTTGAGCCTGTCCTGAATGAAGCTGGCGAACTGGGTTTCCGCGTGTTGGTCGGCGGCGGCCTGGGCCGTACACCGGTCGTTGGCGCCTTTATCAACGAGTTCCTGCCATGGCAGGACCTGTTGAGCTATCTCGATGCGATCCTGCGGGTTTACAACCGTTACGGCCGTCGTGACAACAAGTACAAGGCGCGGATCAAGATTCTGGTCAAGGCATTGACCCCTGAAGTGTTCGCCGAGAAAGTCGAAGCCGAGATGGCCCACCTGCGTGGCGGCCAGACCACGCTGACTGAAGCTGAAGTGCATCGTGTCTCCAAACACTTTGTCGACCCTGAATACAAAGCACTTGAAGACTTCAGCGCCGAACTGGCCAAGCTGGATCAGGAACATCCCGGCTTTGCTCGCTGGCGCACGCGCAACACCCTGGCTCACAAGAAACCGGGCTACGTTGCAGTCACGCTGTCCCTCAAGCCTACCGGTGTTGCACCCGGCGATTTGACCGACAAGCAGCTCGACGGCGTCGCAGACCTCGCCGACCGCTACAGCTTCGGTCAACTGCGCACCTCTCACGAGCAGAACATCATTCTTGCTGACGTGGAAGAGAGCCAACTGTTCACCTTGTGGCATGAACTGCGCGAGCAAGGTTTCGCCACCCCTAACGTGGGTCTGCTGACGGACATTATCTGCTGCCCTGGCGGCGATTTCTGCTCGCTGGCCAACGCCAAGTCGATCCCGATTGCCGAATCCATTCAGCGCCGTTTCGACGACCTGGACTACCTGTTCGACATCGGCGAGCTGGACCTGAACATTTCCGGTTGCATGAACGCATGCGGTCACCACCATGTCGGCCATATCGGCATTCTGGGCGTGGACAAGAAAGGCGAAGAGTTCTACCAGGTCTCCCTGGGTGGCAGCGCAAGCCGCGACGCCAGTCTGGGCAAGATCCTCGGCCCGTCCTTTGCTCAGGAC
This sequence comes from Pseudomonas viridiflava, assembly GCF_900602065.1. Classification (GTDB taxonomy): domain Bacteria; phylum Pseudomonadota; class Gammaproteobacteria; order Pseudomonadales; family Pseudomonadaceae; genus Aquipseudomonas. Next base: position 338,178 of record NZ_UWFN01000116.1, read on the forward strand.
GCCATGCCGGACGTGATCGAGAAGCTGATCGACGTTTACGTTGAAAAACGCAACGAAGACGAGCGCTTCATCGACACCTTCCAGCGTATCGGCATCGACCCTTTCAAGGAGCGCGTCTATGCAGCGAATCATTAAGAACAACGAAGTCATCGATGAAACCTGGCACCTGCTGCCCAAGGAGACATCCTTTGACGAATTGTCGAACTGCGACGACCTGATCGTTCCGCTTTCGCTGTGGCGCGAGCATGGCCACGCACTTGCTGCCCGTGATGGCGGCCTGGGTGTCTGGCTGGACAGCGATGAAGAAGCTGAAGAAATCGGAGCCGATGTCGACAAGTTTCAGGTCATTGCCCTGAACTTCCCGGCCTTCACCGACGGCCGCAGTTACTCTAACGCGCGCCTGCTGCGTGATCGTTATGGTTACAAGGGTGAACTGCGGGCTATCGGCGACGTACTGCGCGATCAACTGTTCTACCTGCATCGCTGCGGCTTCGACGCGTTCGCTATTCGCGCCGACAAAGATCCGTATGAAGCACTTGAGGGATTGAAGGACTTTTCAGTGACGTATCAAGCCGCAACCGACGAGCCGCTGCCGTTGTTCCGCAGACGTTAATTCGTTCGTTGCCTGAAAAAGCCCAGGTCTGGATTTCCAGCCTGGGCTTTTTTCATATCGGGGGACCGGTTTTAGCCGGAAAGGTGGCATTCCTGACGATAAAAATGTGGCGGATGTACTGGCCTCTTCCCGAGTGAATTCGGTCCTACAGGCAATCTTCCGGTCACACCCGCGGGTTCACACCTCATTGGCGGCAGGACCGCCCGCCAGTTCCGCCTGGGTCAATTGCGTCATCAGTTGCTCTTCGTCTACTTGCCGCTGGAGCATGATTGCGTCCGCTTCTCGCTTGTAAACAGCATCGGTCATGGGGCGTACGCTGTGCAAATCATCCAGGGCTTCCATGCGAATTGCCGTTGCCCGCTGGCAGGCCAGGACTTCATCGGCGTATTGACGCTTCAAGTGTTCAATCCAGAAATCACGCTTGATCGCAAAGGCGGTCAGCTCCTCGGGCGTCTCACGACTCAATACGGTCTGTTCGGCCCTGTTCAGCGCATCAGCGGTAACATCTGCAGAAGTGGAAAACTGCATGGTGCGCGACTTGATCGGCAATTCAAGGCGACTGGCAAGGCCCACACGATAGGCCAACTGCACCTCGACATCTTCGGTAAACCCGATGCGTGCGGCGGCATCCATTCTCGCAATGCCATCGACCTCCTCAAGACGAAACAGGCCGCGTAAGAGCTTGAGCAACTGCGGCCCTTCTCTTCCTGCGCCCGCCAATGAACGTGCCTGACTCACCAGTACTTCCAGCTCCATGTTGCTGAAAATGACAGAAGCACCATCAACACAGGTTTCCGGGAACGCCGCCATCGCAATTAACCGGGTACGCAATGCTTCATCCTGCGCTCCGGCTTCGAGTAGATCCCACACTCGTTGCGTGACGGCTGCACGACTGAGGCTGAAATCGGCAGAGCCTTGTAAGCGGGAGATGATTTCGAAGAAATCTGCAGCATGCAGCTGGCTCCAGAACAGCTCCCAAAGCTCGCGACGATGCACGCGCTCCAGTGCTGGCGTCTGAGCCAGCCAGAACTCTACATTGTCAGCCACTTCGGTAAACACCATCGGGCCGCCAACGGTGCCGATACGGATTCGGGTACCAATGGAAAGAGGATTGCCGTCGAGAAGGGTATGGTCGGCAGCGCCAGGCATCTCGAAGAAAGCCTCAGGCAGCGTCGTAATCTGATTGCCGCGCAGGTCCAAAGCCACCAGACCGGGGATTTCGAAGACGCCGACGGGAGCCTCCACAAGGCCGGTGCCGCGCAAAAAAAGATTGAGCAGTTGCGGCATGGCGCTGACGTCAAGCAGTGGCCCGATCGGGTTGCGCTCAAGATTGAGCAAGCGCAGATTACGTAGGCCGCTGAGGGTTTGCATCATGTCGCCAGTGAGCACAATGCGGTTGTTGGCCAGGGTCAGGCGAGTCAGCTGTCGCAGATTACGAATGCCTGCAGGTATCACTGACAGGAAGTTGTTTTCGGCATTCAGCCAGCTCAGTCCAGGGCATTTACTCACAAGGGCGCTCACGGATTGTTGCGACATATAGGTTCGCGCGACATTAATGGCCGTTACATGACTGAAATCACCGGGCAAATAAGGCAGATCGCCAATCACCAGGCCCGACAAATCCAGTGCGTAGCCATTCAGATGTCGGGCCAGCGTGCCGGTTACAGGCGTTTGTCGTTGCCAGCAGCGCTTGATGATTTCAGCCGCTTGACGACGGGACAGACTGGACACCGGTATCGAATGGGTTTCAGTCACTGGTCGCCAGCTCATCGGCCCGTTGACCCAGCGCTCAAGGCTGCGGTCCAGCGACTGAAAATCCATGGACAATCGTGCCAGCTGTATTTCGATTGATGTGCCGTTGGCGCGCATCCCGGCAATAAAGTCAGCGGTCTGCTGCGAGGTGAAGCCTGGGTATAGCGACTCGACCTGTGCATGCAATGAAGGTTGTGCCACGCCAGGCACCGATGCGGGCGCCGTGCCATTATCCATCCCGCCCTTGAGGCCGCCGAGGTCAATATCCCACTGATCGGTATCCAGTTGCTTGATAAACGGCCCAGCTCTACCGGTTCCGTCAGAAGCCGTGATGCGCCATTGACGAGCGGACTCCTCCCAGCACACCTGGTATGCCCTGTCATGAATCGGCACGAAATAATGTCCATCGGAATGGTAGATGTCGAGCATGCCGTTGGGACCGTGAATAGTAGGTTCGCCGTGCACTGATGCGGACGGAGCCTCGAACGTTTTCAAGGACTGACGCAGACCGGAACCGAGTGAGCGCAGGTTGGGAGGCGCCATTTCAAAGCGCATACGCGATCTACTGATAGGCTCTGACCCTTTCCCGGCCACCGGGGCTGGCTCATCAACACCGGTCAGCGGCTCAATTGATGTCGCATCTGACAGGCTGGCAAGCACTTTGACAAAACCTTCCGCGGCCAACGGCAGAGCGTTGAAGAGACCAAATGCGATGCGCTGCTCGGCGTGTTTGCGCTCTTCAAAGGTTTTGCCTTGATGCGCTTGAACCGCTCCAACGCCGACCAGTGTGACGGAAAGACCGATAATGAATGGCACGGCCTCAGGCACCATCAATGCAATCAACCCGGTAAAGACAAGACTGCGAGTCAATCCTTCGGCAAGCCCCTCCAGATGAGCTTCATTGCGGCTGTGGATGACCGACCTGGCATCATCTCTGAAACGTGCCTGCAAGCGGTCACGCACAGCATCAAACGGATCACCGATGATCTGCTTGCCCGCGTGCACGTACTGGCGCGGCGGCCAACTACCCGTTGCCCTGTCAAGCCAGTGCGGATAAGCCGCAACCCCCTCAAGAGCGGTGTGCAAACCACTCAGAAACAACCCGTCGCTGTTGTCGCGCTCCTGAAAGTGCGCGGCCAGCGCCAGCCGCCTGCCGGGATCCCGGCACTGGGTCGCCAGCCATTGCGACAGCTTCCTTTCACTTTCAAAGCCGTGCAGGGGTGAAGAGTTTCCGGGGATGTAAAGCAGCGTGCGCAGACTGCGCCGGTCCTTGATCAGCAGAATGTCAGTGGCACTGTAGTGATGAACTTTCAACGGTGAAACGACCACATGACGTGGGGCGGAAAACGGCTCGGCAAGTTTCGCCGGAGTGAGCGTGTCCCAACGCTGTGCCGCCGAGAGCCCCGCGGATTCAAGTGCCAGTTGCCAGTCGGGCGTGCTCAGTGTTTCTTCATGCAGCTGCAGGAAAGCTGCTTTGACAAAGGCGGCTTTGGCCAGGACCGGGAAATACTGCGCACGAGTGGAGAGCAACTGCTCCAGATAGCTGTTGTAGAGCCTGCGCAGGTCAGTGTCTTTGATGAATTGCTTGAACTGATCAGGACTGACACTGGTGTGTGTTGAGGCGTCATAGCGTTGCGGACTGGTTCGCCTGTAGAGCGCTTCGTAGGTTTGCACGGTGAAGTTCGGCAGCAGCTTCTCGACTCGTCTCAATTCAATGCCTCCGGGCCGCCAGGGCTGGAAGAAGTCGTACCACCTGAGCAGTACCGAACGACGCCGTACGTTGTTCAGCAGCGCCTCAGTCAAGGTCAGTGCCTGCTGCACAACGGCCGGGTAAGGCGCAGTGGCCGGCGGCGAGTTGAAATGAAGTGTCGTCAGGCAAGTGGCATCAGGATCAACATCGAGCGCCCAATGTTTGAGGGCGTACGCTTTGATCAGCGCCCTGGCAAAACTTGCCGGGCTTTTGATGACCGCACCGTGATCGGTAACGAAGGTATCCAGCAGTGGATTGTTCGCAAGGTAGTCGGCTGTTTTAGGCATTTCGGGCAATTTCCTTATTGCAAAGAGATTGCCAGTCTTAGCGATATAGCGAAGCGAAATGACCTGTATAAATACCGCGCATGGATTTATTCGAGGCAATAAAAAGCGTCGCCTGCAAAATTGCAGGCGACGCTCGAAGGTTTTACCAGAAGCGTTGTTGAGTCAGACGACTCCACCAACCCAGCAGGAGCCGGTCCACCGAACCGGTGGCAGCCATGCCCATGCGTTCTTGCAGGCTTTTACGCTGTACGTAATGCAGGTGAAAGACTTCAGCGGTCTTGGCGCGCTCACCAATGTACTCGTCGCTGGTCTTGAGTTCATCGACCAACTGCTTGTCCAGCGCTGCGACACCCAGCCATACCTCGCCGGTAGCCACTTCATCAATCGCCAGTTGCGGACGGTAATTGGCAACGAAGTTTTTGAACAGGTCGTGAGTGATGTCCAGATCCTGCTGAAACTTCTCGCGGCCTTTCTCCGTGTTTTCGCCAAACACCGTCAAGGTACGTTTGTATTCGCCGGCAGTGAGCACCTCAAAATCAATATCGTGCTTTTTCAGCAGACGATTGACGTTAGGCAACTGGGCGACGACGCCAATCGAACCGAGAATGGCAAAAGGCGCACTGATGATCTTGTCACCGATGCAAGCCATCATGTAACCACCGCTGGCCGCCACTTTGTCGATGCAAATGGTCAGCGGAATACCGGCCTGACGAATACGCGCCAGTTGCGATGAAGCCAGGCCGTAGCTGTGCACCATGCCGCCACCGCTTTCGAGGCGCAACACAACCTCGTCCTTCTCGGTAGCCAGCGTCAGCAGCGCAGTAATTTCATGGCGCAAACTTTCAGTCGCGGATGCCTTGATGTCGCCGTCGAAGTCCAGCACATAGACACGCGGCTTGGGGTCGGCCTGCTTCTTGTCTTTCTTGAGGCTTTTAGCCTGCTCTTTACGCAAGGTCTTGAGGCGATCCTTGTCGAGCAGCGACTGTTCGAGGCGCTCGCGCAGAGCCTTGTAGAAATCATTGAGTTTGGTGACTTGCAACTGCCCGGCCGACCGACGGCGGCCTTTGCCGCGCAACGACGCAATCGCCACGAGGACAACAACAATGGCGACAACCAGGGTGACCGTTTTGGCCAGGAAACTGGCGTAATCGGCTAAAAACTCCACAGAGACTCCTCACTTCGATGGCGCCCTTACCATTCAAGGGTCGCGGATGACTCAAGCATACCGGCGCGGCCTGTCGGCGACCAGCCGCCAATCGTTTAGAGATCGACCATTCAAACAAGCGTATGTTTTTTCATTGACACGCCTTCGGCATCCTCATAACCTCGCAAACACTTCAACGTACCGGGATACGGACGTGGGCAGCATCTACTTGATACGACATGGCCAGGCGTCTTTTGGTGCCGACAATTACGACGTACTGTCGCCTGTCGGAGTTCGCCAGTCAGAAGTGCTGGGCGCGTATTTCTCCAGGCTAGGCTCAGGCTTTGATCGCTGTATCGCCGGTGGCTTGCGCCGACAGCAGCACACTGCCGAACTGACGCTGGATCAACTCCGGGCTGCAAGCCTGAAAACCCCGCAGTTGGAGATCGACGAGGCCTTTAACGAATTCGATGCACAAACCACGATCCGTATGTTGCTGCCCGCCATGCTGGGCGACGAGCCTGAAGCGCTGCATGTAATGCGCAACGCCGCCCAGAACCGCGCCGAATTTCAGCGCCTGTTTTCCTTGATCGTCGCACGCTGGCTCAGCGGCGAGCATGACAGTCCCGAGCTGCAAAGCTGGGAAGCGTTCGTGGCTCAGGTTCAAGCCGGTTTGCAACGAATACTGGAACGCGCCCAAAGCGGCGAACGCATTGCGGTGTTTACCTCCGGCGGTACCATTACCGCCCTGCTCCACCTGATGACCCAAATGCCCGCTCAGCAAGCTTTCGAGCTCAACTGGCAAATCGTCAACACCTCGCTCAACCAATTGAAGTTCCGTGGTCGAGAAGTCGCGCTGGCGAGTTTCAACAACCATGCTCACTTGCAACTGATGAATACGCCGGAACTCATCACCTATCGATGACCCTGGCAAAAACCGTTACAGAACAACCACTAAAAAGGATCGAACCATGACCTCCGTAGCCGACGCCGTTCAAGCCATGAAAGCCAAGTTCAACCCAAGTGCCGCTGCTGGCCTGGACCTGGTCTTCGGTTTCCGTATCGATGAAGACAAGCACTTCTCGCTGATCGTCAAAGACAGCACCTGCGAACTGCAGGAAGGCGAAAACCCTGACGCTCAAGTCACTCTGGTCATGGACGGCGAAACCCTGCAGGGCATCGTCAGCGGCGAGACCGACGGTATGCAGGCCTTTATGGGCGGCAAACTGCGCGCCGAAGGCGACATGATGCTGGCGATGAAACTGAGCGAACTGTTCCCGGCCTGATCAATGAGACCGGAAAAGGAAACCGAAGCCTGAGCGCTTCGGTTTTTTTTTGCCCGTTTTTCGTCTGAGCCATAAAAGTGTCCGGGCCATCAAAGGCAATGATCGACGAGCAACACGGCGGCCAATAAGACAGCCAGCACGTTGTTCGCAACATTCGATTAGTCAATGATCTATGCGCACCATAATAAGCAGAAGGGATAAGCATGGCGCTTACTGACCAGTCCACACAGATCCGCGCAGGCGAAGAGCTGGATGCCGCGCTCATAGACCCTTACCTCAAGGCGAATATCCCAGGCCTTGAGGGCAGTCCGGTGATCAGCCAGTTTCCCGGTGGAGCATCCAATCTCACTTACCTGGTGCAGTACCCTGATCAGGAATTCGTACTGCGACGCCCGCCTTTCGGCCATAAGGCCAAATCGGCCCATGACATGGGCCGCGAGTACCGCATCATCAATCAGCTCAAGGACGCGTTCCCGTATTGCCCGAAAGCGTACCTGCACTGCACCGACGAGTCAGTGATCGGCGCCGGCTTTTATGTCATGGAGCGTATCAAGGGGATTATCCTGCGTTCCGACCTGCCAAAGGAGCTGAATCTCACCGCGCCCCAGACCCGGACACTCTGCAAAAGCTTTATTGACCGGCTCGTGGAGCTGCACCGTGTGGACTATCAGGCCTGTGGCCTGGGTGATCTGGGTAAACCGGAAGGCTACGTTGAGCGTCAGGTTCATGGCTGGGCTGACCGCTACGACAAAGCCCGTACGCCGGACGCGCCAGAGTGGACGCATGTCAAAGCGTGGCTGGCAGAGAAGATGCCCGCGGACCACCCGGTGCCGGCAATTGTGCACAACGACTACCGCTTCGATAACGTACTGCTGGACCCGGCAAATCCGCTGCAGATCATCGGCGTGCTGGATTGGGAGATGACCACGCTGGGCGACCCGCTGATGGATCTCGGCAACACCCTTGCCTACTGGATTGAGGCCAACGATCCGGCCCCGGTCCAGTTGATGCGACGCCAGCCCAGCCATGCGCCGGGCATGCTGACTCGCCAGCAATTCGTCGACTACTACGCCGAACGCTCGGGCATCACCATCGAAAATTTCGACTTCTACTACACCTACGGGCTGTTCCGGCTGGCGGGGATCGTGCAGCAAATCTACTACCGTTTTTTCCAGGGCCAGACTCAGGACAAGCGTTTCGCACAGTTCATTCACATGAACAAACTGCTCGAACAAATGAGCCTGCAGGTCATCGATAAATCCAGACTTTGACTGGGACTCAACAAGACAAGGAAAACACTATGTCCAGAACCGAATTGTTCGACCTCGACGGCAAGATTGCTTTTGTGTCCGGGGCCAGCCGCGGCATCGGCGAGGCCATCGCCCGATTGCTGGCGCAGCAAGGCGCGCACGTCATTGTCAGCAGCCGCAAAATCGAAGGCTGCCAGCAAGTCGCCGAGGCAATCATCGCCGAGGGCGGCCAGGCCACCGCCATTGCGTGTCATATCGGTGAAATGGAGCAGATCACAGCGGTTTTCGCACAGATCCGCGAGCAATTCGGCAGACTGGATATTCTGGTCAACAATGCCGCGACCAACCCGCAGTTCTGTAATGTGCTGGACACCGACCTCGGTGCTTTTCAGAAAACCGTCGACGTGAATATTCGTGGCTATTTCTTCATGTCGGTTGAAGCAGGCAAGCTGATGCGCGACAACGGCGGCGGCAGCATTATCAATGTGGCCTCGATCAACGGCGTATCTCCGGGCGTTTTCCAGGGGATCTATTCGGTGACCAAAGCCGCAGTGATCAACATGACCAAAGTGTTCGCCAAGGAATGCGCGCCTTTTGGTATTCGCTGCAACGCCCTGCTACCGGGCCTGACCGATACCAAATTCGCCTCGGCGCTGGTCAAGAACGATGCGATTCTGAAAACCGCTCTTCAGCAAATCCCGCTCAAGCGAGTCGCCGATCCGTCCGAAATGGCCGGTGCCGTGCTGTACCTGGCAAGCTCAGCGTCGAGCTACACCACCGGTGTTGCGTTGAACGTGGATGGCGGGTTTCTGTCCTGACCACCGCGCAAACCCTTCTCGGCAACAAGTTGCCTCCTACCGGACTCAACACAAACCGGTAGGAGCGAACTTGTTCGCGAGGCGGCAGACCTGAATCACAGCGCAAGCCCTCTCGCCAACAAGTTGCCTCCTACCTGATACGGCGCTCCTGCAGTAATATACGCAGCTTCCGGAGCAGCCTTTCTGCCCGATTGCCAAGTAAGCCCTTCCCATGCCAATTGAACTGAGTGTCGAGCTGAGCACCCTTGCGGTGCTTGTTGTCGTTGCCTTTGTTGCCGGTTTCATCGACGCCATTGCCGGGGGCGGTGGATTGCTGACCACCCCGGCTCTGATGACCGCAGGCCTGCCGCCGCATCTGGTGTTGGGCACCAACAAACTCAGTTCTACCTTTGGTTCGGCCACCGCGGGTTTTACCTTTTACCGGCGCAAGCTGTTTCACCCACGGCAATGGACCCATGCGCTGATCGGTACCGCCATCGGTGCGTTGATCGGCGCCGTGATTGCTCAGTACCTGCCGGGCGAATGGATCAACCAGATGCTGCCAGTGATCGTCTTCGGTTGCGGCTTGTACCTGCTGTTCGGCGGCACACCCAAGGCACCGGTAAACAGCGATGCACCGATCAGGAAAAAGTGGCAGTTCCCGCAAGGTCTGGGCCTGGGCTTCTACGATGGCGTGGCGGGTCCGGGAACTGGCGCGTTCTGGACGGTCAGCACCCTGCTGATGTACCCGCTGGATCTGGTGAAAGCCAGTGGCGTGGCACGCACCATGAACTTTGTCAGCAACGCCGCAGCGCTCACGGTGTTCATTGTTTCCGGGCAGGTGGACTGGCTGATTGGTCTGAGCATGGGCATCGCGGTGATGCTCGGGGCGGCCCTTGGCGCCCGCAGCGCTATCAAGGGCGGGGCAAAATTCATTCGCCCGGTGTTCATCACCGTCGTGTTGTGCCTGACCGCCCGCCTAGCCTGGCAACACTGGTTCGGGGGCGCCTGAGCGCTGCGCCAGGTATAACTCGATCAAGTGCCGGGCAATCGAGCGATTGGCTGGCAACGGCGGCAGATCATTGATACTGAACCAGCGGGCATCTTCGATCTCGTCCGCCTGAGGGACAATCTCGCCACTCTCATATTCGGCATGAAAACCCAGCATCATTGAATGGGGAAATGGCCAGCACTGGCTCCCCACGTACTTGATGTTCCTGACCTTGACCTGCACCTCTTCCATCACCTCGCGGCGCACACAGTCTTCGGCAGACTCGCCCGGTTCCACAAACCCGGCCAGTGTGCTGTAGACACCGGTCACGAAACGCGGCGAGCGGGCCAGCAGGATTTCGTCACCACGGGTGATCAAGACGATCATGCTCGGCGAGATACGCGGATAAAAGCGCAGGTTATCGTGCTCGCAATACATCGCCCGCTCGCCCGGGACTTGTACCGTGGGACGTCCGCAACTGCCACAGAACCGGTGCTCACGGGCCCAGGTGCTGATCTGCGCGGCATAGCCCAGTTGCTGGAAGACTTCGTACTCGCCAGACAACATGAACTGCCGCAATCCTTGCCAACTGCAGCCTTCGACCTCTACCGCTTCCTTGAGGACATACAGATAAACCGGTTCGCCATCGAAATGACCGATGCCGTGCTCGCTGATGACATCAAGCTCCTGACGCTTGAGCCATTCCCGGGGGAACATCGCCCCGTTACTGTCCAGCAGGAAACCTTGCTCGCTGTGAACGACAGCCCAACCGCCCGGCATCTGAATATCCAGTACAGCGGTGGTCCAGCGACTGGGGCCCGACATAAAAAACTCCCTGATACGTTGATCTGATGCTCGCTCTGGCTTTCGCTCTAGTTCTCGAAAGCAGGCTTTTGCTTGCTCATCTGAGCAACCATGGCGGTTTTCAAGTCTGCTGATTGCAGCATGGCAGCGTTCCAGATAGCAACGTGTTCCAACCCGTCATCGACGCGGTGATCACGCATATAGCTGATCATTTCCTTGGTACCGGTGATGGCGATTGGCGACTTGGCAGCGATCTCTCCGGCAATGGCCAACACACCCTCAAGCAGACTGGCCGAGTCGGAAAAGACACGATTGACCAGCCCGATCTCCTTTGCCTCTGGAGCTTCAACCGTGCGCCCGGTATACGCCAGCTCGCGCATGATGCCATCGCCGATGATGCGCGGCAGGCGCTGCAGCGTCCCCACATCGGCGGCCATGCCCATGTCGATTTCACGAATCGCGAACTTCGCGTCCTGAGCGCAATAACGCATGTCGCACGCAGACACCAGATCGATGGCACCGCCAAGGCAGTAGCCTTGAATGGCTGCCAGCACCGGCTTGCGGCAACGATCAACCGCAGTGAACGAAGCCTGCAACTGCTGAATTTTGCGCCGCAACGCTCGCGCATTACGCCCCGGGTCCTTGCCCATTTCGTTGGCCACAGAGGCCAACAGTTGCAGATCGATGCCTGAGGAGAAGTGCTTGCCTGCCCCGCTGAGGACCACAACACGCACCTCATCGGTCTCATCGACCCACTGGAAAATATCAATGATTTCAGACCAGAATGCGGCGTCCATCGCATTGACCTTTTCCGGTCGATTGATCTGCACGTGGGCAATGTGATTGTTGAGCTCAACGACAAACGATTGATAGTCAGACACGGCTGATCCTCACTGGATTTTGTTGTTCTGGCGGCAACCCGATTCAAGCGCCAGACTATAACAAGCGAGTCTTTACCGGGGTAAGGCAGCGGTTGTGACATTTGCCGGACCCACCGCGCAATTGCAGCGCTAAAACGGGCTGCAGGCAGCGAAACTATGAACGCTCGTCGCGCCCAGCGGTCCAGTAATGGGTAAGCGATATTTAGCTGCGTCACAGGCATTGACAGCGCAGCAGCCGATTTTAAGGCTATGCCACACCCCTAAGGTCGCAAGAGGGCGATTCTTGACTACATCAAAAGCAGCAACCGGTATTGTGGGCCTCGATGACATTCTGGCAGGCGGTCTATCCCGTCGGCACGTGTTTCTTCTCGAAGGCGAACCCGGCACAGGCAAGACGACTGTAGCTCTGCAATTTCTTCGCGCGGGCGCCCTTGCGGGCGAACGCTGTCTGTATATCACTTTGTCAGAAACCGACATCGAACTGCGCGATGGCGCGGCCTCGCACGGCTGGGAGCTGGACGAGAACATTGTGATTTTCGAGCTGACACCCCCTGAAAGTCTTCTCAACTCCGAAAATCATCAAAGCTTGCTGTACTCGTCAGACCTGGAATTAGGCGAAGCAACGCGGCAGATTTTCGAAGTGGTCGAACGGGTCAAGCCGACCCGTGTAGTGATCGACAGCCTTTCGGAAATCCGTCTGCTGGCACAAAGCTCGCTGCGCTACCGGCGTCAGATTCTGTCCATCAAGCACTACTTCAGTCGCTATGACGCGACGGTACTGCTGCTGGACGACCTGACCACCGAAGCGCTGGATAAAACCGTGCACAGCGTTGCCCACGGCGTGATCCGCCTGGAAGAGCTGAACCCTAACTATGGTGCCGAACGACGTCGTCTTCGGGTCGTGAAGTACCGCGGGCAGAAATATCGCGGCGGTTTTCATGATTTCACGATCATGGCTGACGGCATTCACGTATTCCCGCGCCTTGTTGCTGCGGAGCACCGTAATGACTATGACCGCGGCGTGATTTCCAGCGGCGTAACAGAACTGGACGCGTTGCTGGGTGGCGGCATTGATGGCGGCTCCAGCACGCTGATCCTCGGCCCTGCGGGCACCGGCAAATCGCTGATTTCAATGGTCTTCGCTGCAGCCGCTGTGGCCCGTGGTGAGCGCGTGGCGCTTTTCATTTTCGATGAAGAACTGGGCCTGCTGTTCAATCGCATGCGTAAAGTCGGTATCGACCTTGAAGCGCTGCAGAAAACCGGAAATCTGCTGATTGAGCAGGTTGACGCTGCCGAGCTGTCGCCAGGCGAGTTTGCCCACAGGGTGCGCTCCAGCGTTGACACCAAAGAGATCAAAACAGTGGTTATTGACAGTATCAACGGCTATCAGGCAGCCATGCCCGAAGAAAATGCGTTGATTCTGCACATGCACGAGCTCCTGTTGTATCTCAACCGTAAAGGAGCTTCGACATTCATGACCGTCGCGCAACATGGTCTGGTGGGCGACATGCGGGCCCCCGTCGATATCACCTATCTGGCTGACACCGTCATCCTGTTGCGCTACTTTGAGGCAATGGGCCAGGTTCGCCGTGCGATTTCGATTATCAAGAAGCGCACCGGCACCCATGAATCAACCATCAGGGAGTATCGAATCAGTCATCAAGGCCTGAAAATAGGTGCCCCGCTTGAAGCCTTTCAGGGCGTTTTGCGTGGCGTCCCACACTACTATGGCGAAGACAGCCCGCTCATGCGGGATGAAAAGTAGTGAGTACCCCGGGGCTGTTATCGGAGCGAGCGATTATCCTCGCGCCCAGAGGGCGCGACAGTCAGATTGCGCTGATGATTCTGCAGGAGGCGGGTTTTCCCGCACTTGTCGCGCACAATCTTGCGGAGTTGAACGCCGAGCTGAACCTGGGCGCGGGCGTGGCAATCATTGCCGATGAAGCGTTGCGCCGCACCGAGATCGGGCCGCTGGTGGACAGCCTGGCCCGGCAACCTGCGTGGTCGGACATTCCCATCGTGTTGCTCACCCACCACGGCGGCCCGGAGCAAAACCCGTCGGCCTACCTCGGAACGTTGCTGGGTAACGTCACCTTCCTTGAGCGCCCTTTCCATCCGGCAACACTGGTCAGCCTGGTCACCACCGCAATCCGTGGCCGGCGACGTCAGTACGAAGCCAGGGCGCGCATGGCCGACCTGCTGGAAAGCGAAGAACGCTTGCAGAATGCCCTGAAAGCCGGACGCCTGGGGTCATGGCAACTTGAGGCAGAGTTTCTCAAGCTGGAATGCTCGGAGACCTCCCGCGCGCACTATGGGCGCGATCTGCACGCCCCCTTCGAGTACGAAGACTGGCTGGACTCGGTGTACCCCGAAGACCAGCCGCGCATGCAATCTGCACTGCAGCGCAGCCTGGATACCGGGGAAGACTTCGTCATCGAGTTCCGCAACCTGTGGCCAGATGGCTCGCTGAACTGGGTCGACGTACGCGCACGGGCGATACGCGCCAAGAACGGCAGAGTCAGCTCGCTGACCGGCGTGACGTCGGATATTACCGAGCGCAAGCAGGCGGAAGTCCAGTTACGCCGCCTGAATGAAACCCTTGAACAGCAAGTCGAAGAACGCACCTCACAGCTCAAGCACAACGAGGAAGTCCTGCGCCAATCGCAGAAAATGGAGGCTGTCGGTCAATTGACTGGAGGCATTGCCCACGACTTCAACAACATGCTGACAGGGATCATCGGCAGCCTTGAACTGCTGCGCAGGCGACTGGCACGCGGCAAAATCGAGGATTTGAACAGCCTGATCGACCTGGGCGTGACGTCCGCCAACCGTGCGGCGGCCCTGACGCATCGACTGCTGGCCTTCTCCCGGCGCCAGTCGCTGGACTCCAAGCCGGTGGAAATGAATCAGTTGGTCAATTCCATGGGCGAGCTGTTGCATCGCAGCCTCAATGAAAGCATTCGCCTTGAGCTGCATCTTCACGAAAAGCTGTGGGTCGCAGAAGCGGATCCAAACCAGCTGGAAAGCGCCCTGCTCAATCTGGTGCTCAATGCCCGCGATGCCATGCCGGATGGCGGCTTGCTGGTGGTCGAGTCGTTCAACCAGCGCCTGGACAGGTCTTTCACCAACGCCCACGAGAATCTTCTGCCCGGAGATTATGTGGTGCTCAGCGTCAGCGATACCGGTTGTGGCATGCCGGAAAACGTCATTAGCCGCGCCTTTGACCCCTTCTTCACTACCAAGCCGATTGGTCAGGGGACAGGACTGGGACTGTCGATGATCTACGGCTTCAGCAAACAATCGCATGGCCACGTTTCGATCAAGAGCGTGGTTGGCAGTGGCACGACCGTCCAGCTCTATCTGCCACGCTTCAAAGGCCAGCAAACTCAAGATGAACAGATCTACCAAAGCACGGAAAGACTCGCTAACGAGGGCGAAACAGTACTGATCGTCGAGGATGATGCCGCTGTCAGGGTGTTGGTCAGCGAGGTACTGAGTGAGCTGGGTTATACCTTTTTCGAAGCCAGCACTGGCGCTGAGGCGGTACCGATTCTTGAATCAGGGCAGCGCATTGACCTGCTGATCAGTGATGTGGGCCTGCCGGGCATGAATGGTCGGCAATTAGCCGAGATAGGCCGCCAGCTGCGACCTGGCCTCAAGGTGCTGTTCATCACCGGTTACGCCGAACACGCAGCGGTCAGGGCCGGTTTCCTTGACGATGGCATGCAGATGATTACCAAGCCTTTCGCCTTCGACAATCTGACGTCCAAGGTGAGGGAGATGATTGAGGCGTGACGGTTTCGGCGCCATCTGAAGGTCAGGGATGGCGCGGGAGACGATCGATTCAGGCCAACAGCTTTTCGATCTGGGAATGCAGGGTTTCCATATTGAACGGCTTGGCCAGGATCGGTGCCTTGGCAGCAATAGGGCTGCCCGACTCAACGATTTCTGCCGGATACCCGCTGATGAAAATAACCTTCAATTCAGGTCGGAGCTTGACGGCTGGCTCGGCAATCATCACGCCGGATATCCCGCCTGGCAGACGGTAATCAGTGATCATCAAATCCAGGTGTGGTTTGCTCGCAAGGATCTCGAACGCCTGCTCGCCGTTTTCCGCCTGCAACACTCGATAGCCCTCGCCCGATAGATAATCGGCAAGCAACATCAGGATCAGCGGTTCGTCTTCGACGATGAGGACGACATTTTCTGCATCAGAGCTCATGGGACTGCCTTCGGTCTATAAATAGCTGCCTTTACGACCATGGCGGTTGCCGTAGGTTGCGTAATGATCGGATAAATCTGACGCCTGCAACGCACGTCCTCAGACCGGCAGGCAAACCCTGAACATCGAGCCTTCGCCCTCTGCGCTTTCAACAACGATTTCGCCACCATGGGCTGCGACTATCTGGTCGGAAATAAACAGGCCCAGCCCCAGGCCGTGGACGGCATGATTGGCCGCGACCCGCTCGAATTGCTGGAAAATGCGCCGCTGGTTTTCCGCACTGATACCGATGCCCTGATCACGCACCTCGACCCGCGCCTGCCCTTCAACGGCATAAACCCGGACTTCGATAGGCTTGCGCGCGCCATAGCGCAACGCATTCGTCAGCAGGTTGGCAACCACCTGCTCGATTCGGAACTCGTCCCAAACACCGATCACCGGCTCTTCTGCGGTGAAGGTCACACTGGATTCGGCCGCCGCGATCTGTGCAGAAAAGCTTTCGAGCAGGTTGCTCACCAGCTCGGCAAGATCAAACGCACTGGTACGGATCGACAGCTTGCCCGTGCGAATGCGCGATACATCTAGCATGTCCTCAATAAGGCGGATCAGGCTCTGGATCTGGCGCTCATCGCGATCAACCATGGCCCGCATCTTGTCCATGGTGAATGCTGATGCGTTGTCTTTGGCCAGGTGCAGCTTGCGCAGCTGAGTTTCAAGGATCAGTCCGTTAAGCGGCGTGCGCACTTCGTGGGACACGATTGACATGAAGTCATCACGCATGCGAATGGCGTGCTCAAGCTCGTTCTGCGTCACCTGCAACTTCGCCAGCAACAGCTCTTGCTCGCGGCGGCTTTGCTCCAGTGCCTCGACTTGCAGCTTCATGGCCTTGCGCTGCCGATACAGATCAACGAATACGTTGACCTTGCTCTTGACTGCATGGATATCCAGCGGCTTGTGCAAAAAGTCCACCGCGCCACTTTCATAGCCCTTGAACGCGTAGTTGAGCTCTCTGCCTGCGGCGCTGACAAACACGATCGGGATATTTTTGGTGCGGTCCGTACCGCGCATCATTTCAGCGAGTTCGAAGCCGTTCATGCCCGGCATCTGTACATCCAGAATTGCCATGGCGAATTCGTGCTGCAGCAGCAACGACAAGGCTTCATCGGCGGACAACGCCTTGTACACCTCGCGATCTTCACGCTTGATCAGCGCTTCGAGCGCCAGGAGGTTTTCCGGCAAATCGTCGACGATCAACAGCTTGGCTTGAATGTGATTCAGCATGCAATTCGTTCCAGCTCGACCAGCAATTGGCCTATATCATTTAAAGGCAGAAGGTAATCCGGTTCATGCAACGCAAGCGCAGCTTCAGGCATGGTGCGCGCCTGAGCCTGGTCGGGGTCCTGGATTACCGTCAAACCGCCGGACAGTTTGATACACGACAAACCAAAGGCCCCGTCATTATTGGCCCCGGTCAGTAGAAAGCCGGCCAGACGCGGCCCGTAGGCATCGGCGGCTGACTGGAAAAGGATGTCGATACTGGGCCGCGAATGGAATACACGATCCTCCTGGCTCAGCGACAGGCTGAAATCATTCTCCACCGACAGGTGATAGCCCGGAGCCGCGAAATACAGCGTGCCAGGCACTATGTCCTCTTTGTCATCGGCTTCTTTGACCTTGATCGGCAGTCTGGCCTGAAACACCTGAGCCAGCTGGCTGCGGCGATCTTCAGGCACATGCAACACGGTAAGAATGGGCAGTCGATAGCCGACCCTGAGTCGCGAAAACACCTTGAGCAGCGCCTCGACCCCACCCGCTGAAGCCCCCACGACAATGGCATCAACAACGGGTAACGCTTGATCCCCCGCGGCTTCCCCAGGAAAAGATGTCTTCATGACTTGCGGTAGATCCGTTCCGGTTTGACCAAAGGCACGAACTGGCTGCTGTAATCGGAAAAATCCAGTGTTTCCTTGCTACCCAGTACCAGAAAGCCACGGTGGCAGAGTGAGTCGTGGAACAGACCAAAAGCTCGATTCTGCAGTTTCTTGTTGAAATAGATCAGGACGTTGCGGCAGGAAATCATCTGCGTTTCAGAAAACACACTGTCAGTAGCCAGACTATGGTCGGCAAACGTCACGTTCTCGCGCAGGGTTTTATCGAAAATCGCGTAATCGTAGGCACTGGTGTAGTAATCGGAAAAAGCACACTGACCACCCGCCTTCTGGTAGTTGTCAGTGTAGGTACGCACATTTTCCATCGAGAAAATCCCTTGCTGAGCCTTCTCCAGCGAACTCGGATTGATGTCCGTGGCGTAAATAATCGTACGGTCCAGCAAACCCTCTTCGCGCAGCAGGATAGCCATGGAATAGACCTCCTCGCCCGTGCTGCAACCCGCGATCCATATCTTTATCGACGGGTAGGTGCGCAGCAAGGGGACCACTTCCTGACGAATGGCCAGGAAGTGCGAAGGATCACGAAACATCTCGCTGACCGGAATAGTCAGAAACTGCAGCAGTTGCATGAACGCCTGGGGGTCATGAATCACCCGCTCCTGAAGCGCAGAAACCGTGGTGCAGTCGAACTGGCGCAGCGCGTGACTGATCCGGCGCTTTACCGAAGCGCCGGAATAATCACGAAAATCGTAGCTGTACTTGAGATAAATAGCCTCAATCAACAGACGTATTTCGATGTCCGTGTTTCTGTCTTGAGACATAGCGGAACCTTTAACCTTGGGCTGGATGCTCACCTTGGGCTTGTCCAACTCAAATACGTTCCATTTTTGGCAGCCATACACGAATCAAAGAGAACAACCGATCCAGATCGATAGGCTTGGCCAGGTAGTCGTTGGAGCCCGCCTGCAGGCAACGCTCCTGATCATCCTTCATGGCCTTGGCGGTCACCGCAATGATCGGCAGCTTGCGCCAGCGAGGGTCCTTGCGGATCTCGATGGTCGCTTCATAGCCATCCATCTCGGGCATCATCACGTCCATCAGCACCAGGTCGATATCTTCGACCTCATCCAGCTTGCTGATAGCCTCGATACCATTGCGCGCCACTTCAACAACAGCCCCCTTGTGCTCCAGCGCGCTGGTCAGGGCAAAAATGTTGCGCACATCATCATCGACCACCAGGATCCTGCGCCCTTCGAACACTTTGTCCCGGCTGCGTGCAGTCTTGAGCATCTTCTGCCGCTCATTGGAGAGCTGCGACTCAACCTTGTGAAGAAACAGCGTGACCTCATCCAGCAGACGCTCTGGTGAGCGCGCGCCTTTGATAATGATCGAGCGCGAATACTTCAACAGCTCGGCTTCTTCATCGCGGGTCAGATTGCGTCCGGTGTAGACAATCACCGGCGGGAACGAACAGATCTCGTCGGTGGACATACGCTTGAGCAAGTCGTTGCCGAGCATGTCCGGCAACTTGAGGTCGATGATCATGCAGTCGTAGATATTGTCGCGCAGCAGATCCAGGGCATCCTGGGCAAAACCTACGGCGGTGATTTCAATGTCGTCATCGCCAATCAGCCGCGCAATGCTGTCGCGCTGCAGCGCGTCGTCTTCAACCAGCAGGATGCGCTTGACCTTCTGGGTCAACTTGGCTTCCAGCTTGGCAAACACATCCTTCAGTTCTTCGCGGGTGGTCGGCTTGACCGCATAACCCACCGCGCCCATGTGCATGGCCGCTTCCTGACGGTCTTCTACGGAAATGACATGCACAGGAATGTGTCGCGTAGGCGCCAGCTCTTTCAGGCGCTGCAGAACCGTCAGCCCGGAATGATCCGGCAGACGCATGTCCAGCAGGATTGCGTCAGGCACGAATTGCGCAGCGAGATTGAAACCATCATCGGCCGCATGGGCAACGAGGCAGTGGTAACCCAACTCATGCGCCAGGTCGAAGAGGATCCTGGCGAACGCCACCTCGTCTTCAATGACCAGGATACAGCGCTTGGTCGATGGCAGCTTTTCACGATCGTCGGCAAAAGTCGGCGCAATCGGCCGGGCCGGAGCGACAGGCACCTCGATCGGTGCAGGGGCCGGGCGTGGTACGGGCAGGACCGGCGCGGCAACAGGTGCCGGGACGTCCCCCGACTCTGACAGCAGTGGCTCGACGTACTGCTCCGGCAGGATCAGCGAGAAAATACTGCCCTGCCCCGGCTCGCTGGTCACGCTGATCGAACCGCCGAGCAACCGCGCGAGGTCGCGAGAAATGGACAGCCCGAGCCCGGTACCGCCATAACGACGATTGGTGGTGCCATCCGCCTGACGGAACGCTTCAAAAATACTTTCCTGTTGCTCGGCAGCAATACCGATGCCCGAGTCGCGGACGGTGAACACGATACCCGCACCTGGCTGGCGCGAGACCGTCATGCTGACGGTGCCGGTTTCGGTGAACTTGATCGCGTTCGACAGCAGGTTTTTCAGAATCTGTTCCAGACGCTGGCGGTCGGTGTAGAGCATGGTCGGCGCACCGGCCTGCAGCTCCACATGGAAGTCCAGCTTCTTGTCGGCAGCCAGCGGCTGGAACATATTGCGCAGGCCTTCTACCAGCCGCGATACGCTGCTGTTCTCAGGGCGCATGTCCAGTTTGCCCGCTTCGACCTTGGAGATATCGAGGATGTCGTTGATCAGGTTGAGCAAGTCATTACCTGCCGAATAGATCGATTCGGCGAACTTGACCTGTTCGGAAGTGAGGTTTTCTGCCGGGTTCTCCGCAAGCAATTTGGCCAGAATCAACGAGCTGTTCAGCGGTGTACGCAGCTCGTGGGACATATTGGCCAGGAATTCCGACTTGTACTTGCTCGACCGCTGCAGCTCATCGGCACGAGCTTCAAGCTCCACCTGCGCAATGTTCAGCTCTTCGTTCTTGCGATCCAGCGCATCGCGCTGATCGGCCAGGACTTGCGCCTGATCAGCGAGTTGCTCGTTGGTTTGCTCCAGCTCGGCCTGCTGAGTTTCCAGATGAGCCTGGGACTCTTTGAGAATCCTTGATTGCTCTTCCAGTTCTTCGTTGGCGGTACGCAGTTCTTCCTGTTGAACCTGCAGCTCTTCGTTGAGCTGCTGGGTTTCGGCCAGGACTTCCTGCAGACGCTGTCGATAACGGGCGGCCTCAATAGAAGTGCCCACGTTGTCAGCGATCAGTTCCATGAACTCGACATCGCTTTCGGTCAGCGCCCGCAGGAAACCCAGTTCGATGACGCCATTGACCTGGTCGTCGTTGCTGGTCGGGACCACCAGGATACTGCGCGGATTGCCCTCACCCAGACCGGAAGACACTTTGAAGTAATCACCCGGCACCTCATCAAGGCGAATGATCTGATCTTGCTGCGCGGCCTGACCAATGATGCCTTCGCCGCTGTAAATCGATTGTTCGTACTGTTCCTGCTCACGGGAGAACCCGTAAGACGCCACACGCTTGAGCCCGCCGTGTTCCTGACGTACATAGACGGCGGCAACAACGCTACCCAGATACTGAGCGAAGAACTGCAAAACGTTGCCGCCCAGGGTATTCAGGGTCAATTGCCCCAACACCTGCTCGGCCAACTCGCTCTGGCCGTTGCGCAGCCAGGCAACCTTCTTCAGGCGCTCAGCGTTTTCATCCTGAAGCTTGAGGTTATCGCCATAGGTGCTTGAAAGCGCCAGCAAGTCCCGGCGACCGATGTACGCCAGAAAGCCACTGACGCTCAATACGAAAATCAGGTAGAGGGTTACGCACAGGATGGTCGTGCGGGTGACATCGGCGTTGCGCGCCAGACGCAGTTGCTGCTCAACCGCGACAACTTCCTCGTACTGACTGCGAACCTCGTCGGTCAGACGCTTGCCTCGTCCGGTACGCAAAGGGGCAATATATTCACCCTTGATCCGGCGTTGCTGGATCATTTCCTCAGCGTATTGACCCCAATCCTCCTGTAAAGCCTGAATGCGCTTGAGCCGGTCGACCTGGGGCGGGTTATCACTGACCAGGGTCTCAAGGCCCTTGAGTTCCGCAGCAAGCGCTGGCTTCGCGAGTTCGTACGGATCGAGATAATGCTCATCTCCGGCCAGCAGATAACCACGCATGCCGGTTTCCATGTCGATGGAAAGTTTCAGTGCACGATTGGTATTGTTGATCACCCGGTCGGTATGCTCGACCCACTGAATGACCGACAGCAGATAGCTGATCAAGCCAATGAAAAAGACCGCGCTGATGACGCCCACACTCAAAGGCAGAGTGACGTTGCGGCCAAGCAATTTACGAAAACGTTGCTCATCGACGGTAGACGGACGGATCATGGGTCATCCTTGGTGATCATCAAACCATGAAGTTTGCCGTAAACTTTAGAAAAAGACTCTCATTTCTGACACAGATAGCTGAATTTTCTGACATTTAATCCGACAGAAACCTGCCTATCGCTTCACAATGGTTACAAAATGGCCACTACACCCTCAAATGGGTGTCTTTGTTTGGCTATGGGAACTTCCAGCGTTATTTTGTTTACTCATCAACGGCCGCATGCGTCACTGCTGCCGTTTATTGTCTCTATTTGAAGGAACTCACACATGTCCGCCCCCGCCAGCACCATTCTCGTGGTCGAAGACGACGATATTGTCCGCATGCTTATCGTCGACGTGCTTGAGGAACTGGAATACAACGTGATCGAAGCCGAGGACGGCGAAGAGGCACTGACAGTGCTGCAGAACGGTTCAAGCGTGATTGACCTGATGATGACCGATCTTGGTCTTCCGGGCATGAACGGCAAAGACCTGGCCAACAAGAGCCGCGAGCTTTATCCGTCGCTGCCCATTCTGTTTGCCAGTGGCTATGCCGAAAACATCGATGTACCGGCAGGCATGCACAGCATCGGCAAACCGTTTTCCATCGATCAGCTGCGCGACAAGGTAAAAAGCATCCTTGGATAAGCATGACTCGCAGCAACTGCCGGAACGTCCAGCGTTGAAAGCATCAACTCACGTACTGATTATTGGTTACGTGTGGCCCGAGCCCCGATCGTCGGCGGCCAGCGGGCACGTCATGCAATTGATTCAGTGCTTCCTTGAGCAAGGATGGCGTATCACCTTCGCCAGCCCCGCCACCGAGGGGGAGCACAAGGCGGATCTTGCCGGGTTGGGCATCGATGAGGTGAGCATCGAACTGAACAACAGCAGCTTTGATATTTTCGTCCGTGAACTGCAGCCGGATATCGTCCTTTTCGATCAGTTCATGATTGAAGAACAGTTTGGCTGGCGCGTTGAAAAGCAATGTCCCGGCGCTCTGCGAATTTTGGAGACATCAGACCTGCAAAGCCTGCGTCATGCTCGCCATCACAAGCTCAAGCAACACATCACAAATAGCTCAGAACCCGATGATTTAAATGAATTTTTTGATTCATCAAAGCATGACATCTTCACGCTGATGGCAAGCGGCGATCTGGCCCAGCGTGAAGTTGCAGCGCTGTACCGCTCCGACCTCAGCCTGATGACGTCAGACGTCGAAATGCAGTTGCTGACCAGCCGGTTTGGCGTGCCCGACGCCATTCTGCATTGGTGCCCGCTGATGATCAGCAGCGTACCGACAACTGCCCGGCCTTTCGCTGATCGCGCTCATTTCTTGAGTATCGGCAACTTCCGTCACGCGCCTAACTGGGATGCCGTGCTCTGGATGAAGAGCGCAATATGGCCGTTGATCCGCCAACAATTACCCAAGGCCCAGTTACATATTTACGGCGCCTACACGCCGCCCAAAGCCACCGCATTGCACAACGCCGCTCAGGGGTTCCATGTGATGAACTGGGCCGAAGATGCCTTGCAAGTCATGTCCGAGGCGCGCATATGCCTGGCACCGCTACGTTTCGGCGCCGGCGTCAAAGGCAAGATTGTCGACGCAATGCTCTGCGGCACGCCCACCGTCACCACACCGATCGGCGCCGAAGCCATGAGTGGTGACCAGCCATGGCCGGGAAGCATTGCCAGCAGTGCAGCGGAGATCGCCGATGCGGCCGTGTGCCTCTATCAGGACGAAAGCCTCTGGCATCAGGCCCAGAGCGCGGGCTGGGCGCTGCTTGAAGCGCGATACCGGCATCAGCAGCATTGCGCGAGCCTTATTGCACGTATAGAGGCATTGCGCGAAAACCTTGAAGCCCACCGAACCGCCAATTTCACCGGGGCAATGCTGCGTCATCACCACCACAAGAGCACCCAGTACATGGCGCAGTGGATTGAAGCGAAGAATCGCAATCCCGTGTGACGGTCGACGGCACACCTCAGGGCCCTGTGGAAGTTCCATGGTGGTCTGCAGTCCCGTAGCTTTGGCCGGGACGGCGAAGAAGGTTTGATGGGTGTTCTGACGTCCTCCCGGCTAATGCCAGTCCTACGGATGGCGTAAATCCTGTGGGAGCGAATTCATTCGCGAAAGCGGTGTGTCAGCCTCCGGATACTTCTCAGACAGACCCCTTCGCGAATGAATTCGCTCCCACAGTGAAATCCCGTCCCCACACACCCTTTCGCAAACTTTCGCCAGTAAACGCAGTTGGATTAATTATCTTTAACTATAAAAAACAATAGGTTGGAGATAAAACATAGAATCTACATATCATTTCGCAGTAGATACGTATCCATCATCCAGCCTTTCTCTCGCCTGGCATCAGCTCTCACCACTTTGATCTGTTCACACACCTCGTCCAAAGGTCCCGCAATCAGGATTTCGTACGGGGTGCCCAGGTATGCCCCCCAGTAAATATGCAGCCCCTGATTGAGAAAACGCTCGAATGTGCAATGCGCATCCAGCATGACCACCGTATTCTCGGGCGTATCAACGCCTTCGAGCGCCAGCCTGCGACCTGTGGTGATATGGATTGACTCGCCAATACGATTCAACGGAATACGATGCTGCGCAGCCAGCGCTTGCACACTGCTTATGCCAGGAATCACTTCATAATCAAACAATTGTGGAGCATTCATGAGGACAAGCTCGAAGACACGTAACGTACTGTCATACAGCGTTGGCTCACCCCAGATCAGAAATGCCGCTGTTTGTCCGGGCTCCACCTCATCAATGATCAGGCGTTGAAACAGTGCCGCCCTCTGCTCATGCCACAGGGCCACACCTCGCTGATAGGAATGGGGATCATCTTCCCGTGACGGATCGCTGACCTGCAGAAGGCGGTAGTCATCATGAGTGATGTAGCGCTCACAGATGTCTCTTCTCAGGCGCAGCAAGTCATCATTTGCATAGCCCTTGTCCAGAACGAAAAACACCTTGGCGCGGTTAAGCGCATTGATTGCCTGAACAGTGATCTGCTCCGGATTGCCAGAGCCTATGCCGATGAGGAGGATGGTTTTCATGATTTCATTCCATGCACTGCAAGCCATTGTAGGAAATGCCGTGGGAGCTGAGCTTGAGTCGGCTTGACGGGGTTTGATCGCCCACCCAAATAGTGCACATTAGCAGCCTGGCACCCTGCATACAGGCCATACCATGACAAAAACAACAAGGGTCACAGACCCCTCATACGAATTGATGGACGACCATAACGGGCTGTCTATCATCTACCGCGAACATGGATTCCCCTGCCCGCTGGTGCGCTGGCACTTTCATAAAGAATACGAGTTGCACCTGATCGTAGCCAGTTCAGGCAAGGTTTTTGTGGGCGATTACATCGGTAATTTCTACCCGGAAACGCTGTTCCTCACCGGCCCCAACCTGCCCCACAACTGGATCAGCCAGGTCGCCGAGGACGAGGTGGTCAGCAAACGGGACATGTTGGTGAATTTCACCGATGAACTGCTGGACAGTGGCAGTCAGATATTCGCCGAACTGAAAACCCTGGCGCCCTTGCTGGAGCGGGCTCAGTACGGTATCGAATTTCGCTGTAAACGCACCATCCGCAAAGCCACCCGACTGATGCAGAAGATCGCTGACTCCGAAGGTATCAGCCGCCTTGGGCATTTCCTCATCCTCCTTGAACTGCTGGCCGTGTGCGACGACTACCAGTTGCTGTCAGGCAGTAATTCAGCCCCCATGGCGGATGAGCACAGCGTAGATCGCACCAACCGCGCAGTGGATTACATCTTCGCCAACTACGCCCGCGAGCTGCCACTGGAAGAAGTCGCGGATTATCTGGGCATGAAGCCCACGTACTTTTCCCGGGTCTTCAAACAAGCCACCGGACGTTGTTACGTCGAATTCGTCAACCGCCTGCGGATAAGCAAATCCTGCGAGCTGCTGGCCGACGGAGACAAGCCAGTCACCGATGTCTGCTTTGAATCAGGTTTCAACAATATTTCCAACTTCAATCGGCGCTTTCAACAGCTCAAGGGCATGACGCCTTCGCACTATCGACGCCTGGCCGTTCAGCGCCTGACCGAGCAAAACCTGTACTGATTCACCCCACCTCCTCGCCGAGCGTCTACGCTGAGACTGCGCTGCAGACTGTCGCAGCCCGGTTGCGGCAGTCTCGTATGGATTTTTTTCGCCTGCCGACCAGTGCAGAAAAGTATCAGTCGAAGTGTCACGCAGGATTTGTCATCTGCGTCGGCGCCCGTTGTAATCCATGTACATCTTCCTTGCCTCCGGAAGACACAAAAACAATAACTGACCTTCTGTAGCCCTCCGGGCACTGAAGAGGAGTGATAAATGAAGACCTCTGCAAAAGTTCTGCTTGCCGGTACCTGTCTGACTCTCTGCGCCACAGCCTCTGCGGGCGACGTCACCATCGCTACGGTCAACAACAGCGACATGATCCGTATGCAGCGGCTGTCGAAGACGTTCGAAGAGCAGCATCCCGATATCAAACTGAAGTGGGTCGTACTGGAAGAGAACGTCTTGCGTCAGCGGCTGACCACAGACATCGCCACCAAAGGCGGCCAGTTCGACGTGCTGACCATCGGCATGTACGAAGCATCGCTATGGGGCGCCAAAGGCTGGCTGCAGGAGATGAAAGACCTGCCCGCCAGCTACGCGCTGGACGACGTTTTCCCGTCAGTACGCGATGGCCTGTCGGTAGACGGCAAACTGTTTGCACTGCCCTTCTATGCCGAAAGCTCAATCACTTACTACCGTACCGACCTGTTCAAGGCTGCGGGCTTGACCATGCCGGAACGTCCTACCTGGACACAGATCGCCGAGTTCGCCGACAAGCTGACCGACAAGTCCAAAGAACAGTACGGCATCTGCCTGCGTGGCAAAGCGGGCTGGGGCGAAAACATGGCATTGATCAGCACCGTCGCCAACTCCTTTGGCGGACGCTGGTTTGACGAGCAATGGAAACCGCAATTCGACCAACCCGAATGGAAGGACGCGCTGAACTTCTACGTGAACACCATGAAGAAGTCCGGCCCACCCGGTGCATCGAGTAACGGCTTCAACGAAAACCTTGCGCTGTTCAACAGCGGCAAGTGCGCAATCTGGGTCGATGCCAGCGTCGCCGGCTCATTCGTGACTGACAAGAGCCAGAGCAAGGTCGCTGACAGTGTCGGCTTCACCTATGCGCCTCACGAAGTCACCGACAAAGGTTCGGCATGGCTGTACTCATGGGCACTGGCAATCCCGACCAGTGCGAAAAACCAGACCGACGCCAAAGCCTTTACCGAATGGGCAACCTCAAAAGAGTACGCAGCATTGGTCGCCGAAAAAGACGGTGTATCCAACGTACCGCCTGGGACTCGCGCTTCGACCTACACCGACGCCTACAAGAAAGCCGCGCCTTTCGCCAACATCACTCTGGAGTCGCTGAAGGCTGTGACGCCAAAAGCGCCGACCCTCAAGCCAGTGCCTTATGTGGGCATTCAGCTGGTCACCATTCCTGAGTTTCAGGCTATCGGCACTTCGGTGGGCCAACAGTTCTCCGCCGCGCTGGTGGGCACGGCAACGCCTGATGCCGCGTTGAAAAACGCGCAGACCTCCACCGAACGGGACATGAAGCGAGCGGGTTATCCAAAGAAATAGTCGCTGCTGACTATCCGTCGGGGCGCATGCGCCCTGACACCCCGCTCTCCTTTTGCACCCAGGATCGCAATCATGACAACCTCAACTATCACACCTCAGGCAGCTACGCCTGGCGACAAGCTGTCGACTAAAGGCAGCGTGACCAAGCCAGGCTGGTTTCTGGTCAGCCCATCGGTCCTGCTTCTGCTGGTGTGGATGATCGTCCCGCTGGGCATGACCATTTACTTTTCGCTGATCCGTTACAACCTGCTCAACCCCGGCGAGAACGAATTCGTTGGTCTGGAAAACTTCGAATACTTCGTGACCGACAGCGGATTTATTCCCGGCGCGACCAATACGCTCCTGCTCGTCGGTAGCGTGCTGTTGATCAGCGTGGTGTTGGGTGTGCTGATTTCTGCACTGCTGGAGGCCAGCGAGTTCCTCGGTCGCGGCATTGTGCGGGTATTGCTGATTTCGCCGTTCTTCATCATGCCCACCGTGGGCGCGCTGATCTGGAAGAACCTGATTTTCCATCCGGTGTCCGGCATTCTTGCCGCGGTCTGGAAGCTGTTCGGAGCCCAGCCTGTCGACTGGCTGGCCAATTACCCGCTGCTGTCGATCATCATCATTGTCTCGTGGCAGTGGCTGCCGTTCGCCATTCTAATCCTGATGACCGCCATGCAATCGCTGGATCAGGAGCAAAAAGAAGCCGCGCGTCTCGACGGTGCCGGGCCTATCGCGATTTTCTGGCACCTGACGCTGCCGCATCTGGCCCGGCCGATCGCCGTGGTCGTGATGATTGAAACCATCTTCCTGCTCTCGGTATTCGCCGAAATCTTCACCACCACCAACGGCGGGCCGGGTTTCGCTTCTACCAACCTGGCGTACCTGATCTACAACCAGGCGTTGCTGCAATTCG
Source organism: Pseudomonas viridiflava (assembly GCF_900602065.1). Taxonomy (GTDB): domain Bacteria; phylum Pseudomonadota; class Gammaproteobacteria; order Pseudomonadales; family Pseudomonadaceae; genus Aquipseudomonas. The sequence continues at coordinate 366,769 of NZ_UWFN01000116.1, forward strand.
ATGTGGGCATGGCGTCCGCGGGCGGTTTGATCGCCGTGGTTATCGCCAATATTGCCGCAATCATCCTGATCCGGATGATCGGCAAAAACCTCACCGACAAGTCCTGAGGGCCAAACCATGATGACGCTCAAACAATCCCGACGCCTGCAAAGTGTACTGCTCGGGACGTTATGCTGGCTGATCGCGGCGCTGATTTTCTTTCCCATCTTCTGGATGGTTCTGACCAGCTTCAAAACCGAAATCGACGCGTTTGCCACACCGCCGCAGTTCATTTTCACCCCGACCCTGGAAAACTACCTGCATATCCAGGAACGCAGCGACTACTTCCACTTTGCCTGGAACTCGGTCGTTATCTCGTTCAGCGCGACGATTCTGTGCATGCTCATCGCCGTGCCCGCGGCGTACTCCATGGCCTTCTTCGAGACCAAACGGACCAAAAGCACGCTGCTGTGGATGCTCTCGACGAAAATGCTGCCTCCGGTCGGCGTGCTGATGCCGATCTACCTGCTGGCCAAGACCTTCGGCCTGCTGGACAGCCGCGTGGCGCTTATCGTGATTTACACGCTGATCAACCTGCCCATCGTGGTCTGGATGATTTACACCTACTTCAAGGACATCCCCGGAGAAATTCTTGAAGCCTCGCGTCTGGACGGTGCCAGCACCCGCCAGGAGATCTTCAAGGTCCTGATTCCGATCTGCAAAGGCGGCCTGGCGTCAACCGCACTGCTGTCGCTGATCCTGTGCTGGAACGAGGCGTTCTGGTCACTGAACCTCACGTCGTCCAACGCCGCGCCACTGACTGCGCTGATCGCGTCCTACTCCAGCCCCGAAGGGTTGTTCTGGGCCAAGCTCTCGGCCGTCTCGACCCTGGCGTGCGCGCCAATCCTGATCTTCGGCTGGATCAGCCAGAAGCAACTGGTGCGCGGCCTGTCGTTCGGTGCCGTCAAGTGATTAATCCAGAAGACGCTTTACCTGTAGGAGCTGCACTAATGTGCCTGACACCGCGCTATTGCGTGGCAACGGGATCTGTAGGAGCGCGCTTGCCCGCGATTCGGTCTGTCAGTCGATGAATCTATCGCCTGTGCTGACGCTATCGCGGGCAGGCGCGCTCCTACAGGTAAAAAGCATTCCAGGTCAGGTAATTGCATTTGTTTGATAGGCGCGCAATCCGGTCGCTCCCACGAGAATAGAGTCAACCTTTTCTGAAATTCCGAAGAATAAGAACGGAGGCCTCCATGGCTAACCTCAGCATCAGAAATCTGCAAAAAGGCTTCGACGGCCATCAGATCATCAAAGGCATTGATCTGGACGTAAAGGATCGCGAGTTCGTTGTATTCGTGGGCCCGTCGGGCTGTGGTAAGTCCACCCTGCTACGTCTTATCGCCGGGCTGGAAGACGTGACTTCCGGCACCATCGAACTCGATGGCCGTGACATCACCCAGGTCACGCCCGCCAAACGCGACCTGGCCATGGTCTTCCAGACCTACGCCCTGTACCCGCACATGACCGTGGGCAAAAACCTGTCTTTCGCTCTGGACCTGGCCGGCGGTGACAAAGCTGTGATCAAAAAGAAAGTCGATGAGGCGGCGCGCATTCTTGAGCTGGGCCCGTTACTGGAGCGCAAACCCAAGCAACTTTCCGGCGGTCAGCGCCAACGGGTAGCAATCGGCCGCGCCATCGTGCGCAACCCGAAAATCTTCCTGTTCGACGAGCCCTTGTCGAACCTTGACGCTGCGCTGCGCGTGCAGACACGCCTGGAGCTCTCTCGCCTGCATAAAGAACTGCAAGCGACCATGATTTACGTGACCCACGACCAGGTCGAAGCCATGACCCTGGCCGACAAGGTCGTGGTGCTGAATGGCGGCAAGGTCGAGCAAGTCGGTTCCCCGCTTGAGCTGTACCACCACCCGGCCAATCTGTTTGTCGCCGGTTTTCTGGGCACGCCAAAGATGGGCTTTCTCAAAGGCATTATCAGTCGGATCGACGCAAGCGGTTGCGAAGTCACCCTGGATGCAGGGGCCAGGATCAATCTGCCATTCGGCAATGCGCAGCAGAGCGTTGGCGACCCGGTCACCCTTGGCATTCGCCCGGAACATCTGAATATCGCCAAAGAGGGTGACTGCCAGATGGAGGTCATCGCCGACATCAGCGAGCGTCTGGGCAGCGACACCTATTGCCATGTACGGACCCGCTCGGGCGAGGCGTTGACCATGCGTATTCGCGGGGATCTGGCCAGCCAGTACGGCGACACGCTGAAGCTCCATCTCGATAGCGCTCACTGCCACTTGTTCGACGCTCAAGGACTGGTGATTGCCAAAGCCTTGCCGGTCGCAGCCTGAAATCAGGAATTATTGTCATGAAATTGAACAAACAGAATTTGTCTCAGCTCGGTGACAGCATCGCTCTGCCTGCCTACAACCCTGAAGCCACAACTCAGGGCATTGCCCACATCGGCGTGGGCGGATTCCATCGCGCGCATCAGGCGTTTTACACCGACGCGTTGATGAACAGCGGCCAGGGCCTGGACTGGAGCATCTGTGGCATTGGCCTTCGTCCGGAAGACCGAGGCGTGCGCGATGCACTCGCGGGGCAGGATTATCTCTACACACTGTATGAACTGGGCGACACGCCTGATACGGAAACCCGGATCATCGGCTCGATCAGCGCTATGTTGCTGGCCGAAGACGATATCCAGGCGGTTATCGACAAGCTTGCCAGCCCGGAGATTCGCATCGTTTCGCTAACGATCACCGAAGGCGGTTACTGCATCGATGACAGCAACGGCCAGTTCATGATCCACCTGCCGCAAATCCAGCACGACTTGAGCTATCCGCAAGCACCGCGCACGGTGTTCGGGCTGCTTTGCGCGGCGCTGGCAAAACGTCGCGCGGCAGCAATACCGGCGCTCACGGTGATGTCCTGCGATAACCTGCCGCATAACGGCGCGGTCGCGCGCAAAGCCCTGCTGGCCTTCGCTGCGCAGGGTAATCCCGATCTGCACGACTGGATCGCCGAACAGGTGAGTTTCCCCAACGCCATGGTCGACCGCATCACGCCAATGACCAGCACAACCCATCGCCTGAAACTGGCTGACGAGAAAGGCATTGATGATGCCTGGCCGGTAGTCTGCGAACCCTTTGTGCAATGGGTGCTGGAAGACAAATTCGTTGATGGACGCCCGGCCTGGGAACAGGTTGGCGTGCAGTTCACCGACGACGTCACGCCTTACGAAGAGATGAAGATCAAGCTACTCAACGGCAGCCACCTGGCGCTTACCTATCTGGGCGCGCTGAAAGGCTATCGCTTCGTTCATGAAACCATGAACGACCCGCTTTTCGTCAGCTATATCCGCGCGTACATGGACCTGGACGTCACACCGCAACTGGCTTCGGTGCCGGGTATTGATCTGGAAGGCTACAAGGACACGCTGATCGAACGGTTCTCCAATCAGGCGATTGCAGACCAGTTGGAGAGGGTCTGCTCCGATGGCTCCTCGAAATTCCCGAAATTCACCGTCCCGACGATCAATCGCCTGATTGTCGATCAGGGCAATCTGGAGCGTGCATCCCTGGTGGTCGCGGCCTGGGCGCTGTATCTGCAAGGCAGCGAAGGTGAAAACGGGGTTGCCTACAAGGTCGTCGACCCCCGCGCCGAGTTCTGCAAGGCACTGGTGGCCGACGATGTATTGATCGTGCAGCGCTTGCTGGCAGTCGAGGAGATATTTGGCGCGGCCATCCCTCAGTCCGCTGAATTCGTTGCAGCTTTCGAAAAGAACCTGAACAGCCTCAAGCAGTTGGGCGTCAGCAAAACCCTGGAAAACCTGTTGGCTAAAACCGTGTGAGGTGCGCATGTTTCTTGGAATCGACTGCGGCACCCAAGGCACCAAGGCCATCGTACTCGACGCTGCCTCAGGTCAGGTACTGGGCCAGGGATCAGCCGCGCACAGCATGATCAGCGGCCACAATGGCCGGCGTGAACAGGACGTAGAACAATGGCTGTCAGCCTTCGAGCAGGCGACTGCCGAGGCGCTTCTTCAGGCCGGAATATCCGGGCAGCAGATCCTCGGCATTGGCGTATCAGGCCAACAACATGGCCTGGTACTGCTCGACGATGACGGTCAGGTGCTGCGCCCGGCGAAGCTGTGGTGCGACACCGAAAGCGCGCCGCAGAATGATCGATTGCTGGAATATCTGGGCGGCGAAAGCGGCTCGCTGGAGCGCCTGGGTATCGCAATCGCGCCGGGCTACACCGTATCGAAGCTGCTCTGGACCAAGGAGGAGCATCCCTCGATATTTGAGCGGATCGCCAAAATCCTGTTGCCCCATGACTACCTCAACTACTGGCTCACCGGCCGTTGCGCCAGTGAGTATGGCGATGCCTCGGGCACCGGGTATTTCAATGTGCGCAGCCGTCAGTGGGATCTGCCACTACTCGATCATATTGACCCCAGTGGCAACTTGAGCCGCGCGCTGCCCGAGTTGCTTGAAGCGCACCAGCCGGTGGGCACTGTGCAGCCGGATATCGCCAGGCGTCTGGCCATCAACCCGCAGGCGCTGGTCTCCAGCGGTGGCGGCGACAACATGATGGGCGCCATCGGTACCGGAAACATTCATCCGGGTGCGATCACCATGAGCCTTGGCTCGTCGGGTACCGTCTATGCGTTTGCCGACCGGGCAAGTGTCAGTGAGCAGGCGTCAGTCGCAACCTTCTGCTCTTCGTCCGGGGGCTGGCTCCCGCTGATTTGCACCATGAACCTGACCAATGCGACGGGCGCCGTTCGGGAGCTACTGGGACTGGATATCGCGGCCTTTAACCAGGCCGTCAGCCAGGCCCCGATCGGCGCCGACGGCGTGTCGATGCTGCCGTTTCTCAATGGCGAGCGTGTACCCGCCCTGCCCCATGCCACCGGCAGCATACTCGGCCTGGACGCCACCAACCTCACCCAGGCCAACCTCTGCCGGGCGGTCGTCGAAGGCACCACCTTCGGTTTGCGTTATGGCCTGGATCTGTTGCGGGCCAGTGGTATCAGAAGCAGTAACATTCGCTTGATTGGTGGCGGAGCCAAAAGCCCGGTATGGCGGCAAATCGTGGCCGACATCATGGACACTCCCGTGGTCTGTACCGAACAAGCTGAAGCCGCAGCTTTAGGTGCCGCCATCCAGGCAGCCTGGTGTCATGCCAGCGCCGATCCGGCCGGGGAAAGTCTCGACAGCCTGTGCGCCCGCTGCGTGAATCTGGATAACAGCAGCGAAACCCGGCCCGTGGCTCAAAACGTCGTTGCCTATCAGCAGGTCTATCAGCGGTATCGTGACCAGTTGCAGGCCATCTAGGCCGCAACGGTGACATTATTTCAGGGAGCACCTATGTTTCTCGTTTGTGGCGAAGCACTGTTCGACTTCTTCAGCCAGCCCGACGGTGGCGGACAACTCAACAAAATCGGCTTTCAGGCCATTGCGGGCGGCTCGCCATTCAACGTCGCCGTGGGTCTGCGACGCTTGGGTGTAGACGCTGGACTGTTCGCCGGCCTTTCTACCGACTATCTAGGCCAACGGCTGCGCAGTGTGCTGGAACACGAAGGGGTAAGACCCGATTACCTGATCAGCTTCGATGCACCCACGACGCTGGCCATGGTTGCAGTGGACGTCGATGGTTCGCCTCACTACAGTTTTCGCGGCGAAGGCTGTGCTGACCGAAAGTTGCAACTGGAGCATCTGCCGGAGCTTGACCCGCAAGTACGCGGCATTCATGTCGGGTCGTTTTCACTGGTGGTTCAGCCTGTCGCCGACACGCTGCTGGCACTGGTGACCCGAGAGAGCGGGAAACGGCTGATCACCCTCGACCCTAATGTGCGCCTCAACCCTGCACCCGATATCAGCCGTTGGCGCGAGCAGATCAGCGCTTTCGCCGAGCATGCTCACATCATCAAGGTCAGTGACGAGGACCTGAGCCTGCTCTACCCCGATAAAGATCCGCAGACCATCGCCCAAAGCTGGCTGAGCAAGCGCTGCCAGCTCGTGGTGCTGACTCAGGGAACTCAGGGGGCGACGGTCTTCACCCGCCAGCACGGTAGCTGGTCAGTGCCAGCACAAACCGTGAAAACTGCTGATACCGTGGGCGCGGGCGATACCTTTCAGGCGGCCTTGATCACCTTCCTGAGCGAACGCGGGCTGGATGATCCGCTCAGCTTGCCGACCCTGCGCAAGGATACGGTTGATGAGATGCTCAAGTTCGCAGTGCAGGCCGCAGCGCTGACCTGTACCAAAGTCGGGCCGGACTTGCCGTATCGGGATCAGTTGAGGTGAAACAGATGTAGATTGCGCGGCTGCAAGCTACTGGATTGAAATGCATTTCTGTAGGAGCTGCCGAAGGCTGCGAAGCGCCTCTCCTGATGTACCGCAATCGCAGCTTTCGGCAACTCCTACAGGTCCTGTGTGTGCCGCGAGACAGCGCCGTGCCGGGGACACGGTGCGATCACCTGCAGGCAGTCACCGGTACTGGTGGTATCGGGTTTAAACCAGCGCCAGACGAGCCGCGAGGATTTTTCCGTTTACATCAGCAGTCGTCTGTTGCTGCTGCTCTTTCAAGGCTGTTTGAAGCTTGGTATCGACGTCGAGCTTTTGCTCAGGCGTCATGGCTTCATACTCTTCCTTGCTGACCCCGGTCAATTGCTCGCGCATCTTCTCCGCAGGCGTCAAGTCCATGTAGTCCTTGAACTCCTGCTGAGTCGAAGTGAACTTCGATACCGCTTCGGCCACGTCAGCTTCACTGGTGACCGCAGAATCACGGGCCGCGATGTTGCTGTCATTGGCTGCCGAGATAAACGACGGCTCAGCTTCGGTTTCGGCCTTCTGTGTAGCAGTCTTCAGGCTGAGCAGCATTTTGGCGAAAGCTTCGTCATAGGCTCCGTTCTGCTGGCTGCCATTATTTTGCGCGATAGCATCCACGGCCGGGACAGGGCTGGCAGCCCCGACCGGTACCGAAAAGGCATCTGTGGTTACATCCTCTTGAGTCTTGCGACCCACCGCCTGAGAAACCAGGTGATGGAGCGCACTGATACTAGCGGTATTCATTGCTCACCTCCTGTTGCCGATTGTGACGCCCAGCAAGTAGAGCAAGACCGATGCCACTTTGGTTGCAGCGCTGCAAGCCTTGGAACACAAAGGCTGTGACTCGGCGGCTGTCTATTCAAGCGAGAAGAAACGGCAATCTGCGGCCAGCATTGGCCGAGGTTTGCCGGTCCATCAGATATTTAGCTGCAGCTTGTCTTCCGGTAACGGCACGGCGAAGAAATAGCCCTGAGCCTGACCTGCACCGATCTCACGTAGCAAGTCGAGGGTTGCCTGATCTTCAACACCTTCAGCCACTACCGTCAAATCGAGGGACTCGGCCATCCGCACGATTGCACGCACAATCGCCCGGCTACGAGCGCTGGTCGTCAGCTCAAGCGTAAACGACTTGTCGATTTTCAAGCCGCAGAAGTGATATTGATGGACGTAACTGAGGGACGAAAAACCTGCGCCAAAGTCGTCCAGAACCACCGTCATGCCATGGTCGGCGAGCTGCTTCATTGATTGCCTGGCCAATTCAGGCTCTGCAACCAGCGCCCCTTCGGTCAGCTCCAGACAGATTCTGGAAGGTGCCACCTCGTAGTTCGCCAACAGCGTTAACACTTCTCCGGCGAATTCGGGGCGGGTGATGCTGTAGCTGGAGCAGTTCACGTGCACGGTGGGCCAATGCTCATTGCCTGGCCGCGCAAGAATCTCCACCACGCAGCGCAACATGTACAAGTCCAGACGGCCAATCAGGCGCAAGCCTTCCAGAGCCGGTAGGAACTGACCCGGAGCGAGGATTTTGCCGTCGGGTTGACGCCAGCGGATAAGCGCCTCAAGGGCCAGCAGCTTGCCGGTGTTTACACACACAATCGGCTGAAAGTAGGGAATCAATTCGTCCGCACGCTTGAGGGCATTGCGCAAGGCGCCCTCGCGCTCGACCTGATCGGACACTTCGCGACGCAACTCCTGGTTGAAAACCGCGTAGCTGTCACGTCCGCCGTTCTTGACCCGGTACATCGCCATATCAGCATCACGCAGCAAATCCGCCGGCATTTGATGAAACTGGCTGTCGGCGCCGACAACGCCGATGCTGCAGGATGAAAACACCGCATGACCATCGATGAAAAACGGCAAATCGAAAGCGGCAAGAATGCGCTCGGCAATTCCGATAGTGACTTCCAGCGGCGCACCTGCGGCCAGAACGGCAAACTCGTCACCGCCCAGACGTGCCAGCAAATCCGTTTCACGCATGCAACCACGCAGGCGGTCCGCAGCCTGAGTCAGTAGTTGATCGCCAAAATGGTGTCCCAGGCTGTCGTTCACCAGCTTGAAGCGGTCGAGGTCGATAAACATCACCCCCAGTTCGCTGCCATGATTACGAAACTCCAGCCATGCCGACTGCAGGCGTTGCTGCAAATGACTGCGGTTTGGCAAGCCGGTAAGCGAATCATGGGAGTTTTCATGCTGGAGCTTGGCGTTGGCGTAATCCAGCTCACGGGTTCTGTCCTGAACCCGTGCTTCCAGGCGCAGATTGGCGGTATGCACCGCTTCAGCTGCGCTACGCCGAGACAGAGCGGTGTCGATATGCCGCGAGACGAACGTCAGCAGCTCCTGATCGCGTAATGAGTAACGCACCAACGGCGAGTAACTTTGCACAGCCAGCACGCCACGCACGTCATTGCCGTCAAACAATGGGATGCCCAGCCAGGAGGAAGAGCGGATGCCCTCCCTGACCACTTCAATCTCACCACAGCGCTCAAGTCTGAGTGTTTCATCCTGATCGATCAGGCAGGCGCGACGCTCGCGTATGACGTATTCGGTAAGACCGCGCTGGCCCCGGCGTGAAGGCGGACGGGTGGCCTGACGCTCATCCACATAGTAGGGAAAGGTCACTTCTGCAGTGGACGTGTCAAACAGCGCGATATAGAAGTTCAGAGCAACCAGCAATTCCCCTACGATCAAATGCAGACTATGGAAGAGTTCAGCCATGTCCCCCGGCTGACTGGACAGCTCGGCAATCTGAAACAAGGCACTTTGCAAATGCTCGGCCCGCTCACGCTCGGCAACCTGCTGACGCAGCGCGTCATTGAGCGTTGACAGCTCCTGAGTGCGGAGCATGACCGTTCGCTCAAGGTCGGCACGGTGCAGGATACGGTCCAACGCCATGGCCACATGACGAACCACGACCAGAAACAAGGCCCGGTCCTCGGCGCTGTAAACCCGGGATACGTCGTACACCTGCATGGCCAACATGCCGAAGACTTCATCCGAGGCATTCTTCAGGGGCGCTCCCATCCAGAACTCCGGGCGATGTCCGACGCAGTAAAAACGCTTCTGCAGTCGCGCCCGTTCAATACCCGCAGCATCGACAAACAGCGGCTGACCGCTGGTCAGGACATACCCGGTCATCGACAACCTTGACCGATCCAGATATTCGTACGCCTCGGACTCCAACGCCTCTACATCCGTGATGTCGATGTAATACGGGTAGGTGATTTTGTCGTTGCCAGGGTCGTAAAGCGCCAGATAGAAGTTCTCTGCGTCAATCAGCGAGGCAAGCTGATGATGCACCCCCTCCAGGAAAGCGCTGCGATCGCGGGTCGAACTGGCCAGGTAGGTTATTTCGTAAAGAACTCGCTGGGTAATCTGTGCCCGAGCCAGCGCATCGATCTGCAGTCGGTTCCCAAGCCGCAGCGCGAGCGCGGCCAACTCCACATTGGCTGTCTCGCTTTGCGGCGCCACCAGCCACGCAAGTACGCCTTCGCCCCTGCCCGCGGCCCAGCGCTGCAAACCGTATTCGCGACAAAAATCATCAAACCGGTCGTTGGCAACACTCACCGACCAACGCATCTGGCCTTCGCCGCGCCCTAACAGGTGCATGGGGTCACCGACGGCGTAGACCGCCCAAGGTATTTTTCCCATGCACTTCTGGATGGCGGTGAGGACTACTTCGATAGGTTCGCCACCGCAATCAATGGCAGCGCTCTGCCCGACAATGACCGGATAGCCGCGAACAGGATCGTCGCTGACACTCGATTGCGTTCGGTCAGGGGCCAAGGGAGGAACACTCATGAAAGCTCCAAAACCAGAGACAGCAGGCGCTTATCTTCGCGGTGCCCGCAAAACCGTGCAAGTGGCATATTCATATCAACTGCAAGAAAGCCGCCAGATCTATCGGCGCGCACAGTTTAGCCTTGAGCGCGGCTTCAGACACCCTGCCTGTAGCTCAGCATGTCAATAATCAGACAGAAGCTTTGATGAGAGTAAAAAGAAGGGTTATTTGGCGGGAATGAAACGGATATCGGTAATACCCAAGAGCCTGGCCTGAGCCAGCACCTCTTCAGGAGGCGCGGCGGCATTTGGCATAGTCAGACCACTCTCCGCGTCGCCAAAGTGCAGTTGCAGCAGGTGCAAAGCAGCCATGTTCTCGGCGAGCACTTGCTCCGGCAACTCAAAAGAGTGTTCGCGCATGTGCCCTTTGAATCGGTATGAAACGAGGTGGCGAAAAACCATGACCGTTCAAGCCTCTACCCGACAAGAGCCTGGCCATAGATTTCGGAACGTCTGATAAAAGCACTCCAGCGGCCGAATGACAGGCTTTGCCGTGCGGTAGCAGCAACCCATACCGGTCCTGTGGTCTGGTGCGCCCCCACCATTCCCATCATCGCAGTGGTTGCGTCATTCAATTCGAACATCAATACGTTTGCTTGAGTGCTGAAATCATTGTGCATAGTCATGAGGTAACCTTCTGGGCGATGGGACTGTCTGGACAAACAGCCCCTTGCAATGAATGTGACAGCGGGATAACCCAGATAGCCGCCACCTTCCGACAAGCGGTCTTTAATAAAGAATTCCTATCTCCATTCAGGACAAATAGCTGCGCATAGTTTGCCTGAGCGCCATTGACGTGCCCTTTTTTAGAGCGCGGTTTGAAAAAACTTATCAAATGTTCCCTACGCTACCGACGGCCAGCTTTTCAAACTCTTGAATAAATCGCGTCGCCTGAGTTGTGACGAAGGCCAACCCCCTCATCATCAATGTGATAAAGCCCAATTATTTGAAGTCAGGCTTTTTATGCTCAAGCTTTAGCCAACACTCGCCGAAATAGATAAGCAAGCAGAAGAAAATGGCACCATTCGTGCTTAAGACATTTTTGTGAAGTTTTTGTGACAATATGATTACCGAGACGTCTGATTACCTTCACAGATTGAAGTAATGCGCCCGGCGTCAACAGGGGCAGCATTTACATAAGGTGAACAAACGATGAAAGAACGAGCAACTGTGATTTGCAAACGCGACGGCAGGATTCTCTACGTGCGCAAGTCCAAATCCAAATGGGCTCTGCCTGGCGGCAAGATCGAGATGGGTGAAACCCCGGAACAGGCTGCAGTTCGAGAGCTGCGTGAAGAAACGGGGCTGCAGCATCTCGACCTGGTCTATCTGAGTGAATATGAGAAAGACGACGTCACCCACTACATATTCATGGCAATGCTTTCGTCATCAGCCAAACCAGAACCGCACAATGAAATTGCGGCGTGCAAGTGGTCGCCTGTCAAAAATGTCAGCGACCTGAATGCAAGTGCTGCAACCAAATCGATCGTCAAGTCGTTCGCGCGACAAGCCATATGACCGCCCCGCTCGCCGCCAACGGGCAGTGACTATTTAATCAGCACCACAGGCACTGAAACCTCATGGACAACGCGGTTGGCAACCGAACCCAGCATCAGTCCACTGAAGCTGCCAAGGCCCCGGGTTCCCATGACCACAGTGTCGCAGCCCAACTGTTTGATGGCAGCATTGACCTGCTCAGCGACATTACCCAACGCGGCATGAGTCTTGTGCGTCACGTCTGCGGCGCTCAGCATTGCTGCTGCCTCCTTCAGCACCTTGTCGGCCTCATCCAGAAGGCCATTGTTGATTTCCTCAATCATGCTGGCAGTAACGTAGTCGCCATAGACAACGGCGCCATGCTGAGCATTGATTACATGAACCTGAAGCGGACTCGCGCTATCACGGGCACGCTCAATGACGTATTGAAGTGCGCGTTTGGCGGGCTGTGAGCCATCATAAGCGACCAGAACGTTGCGCATGGCGTATCTCCCTTGGTGTGTAAACCAAGACTAGGCAGCCGCTGCTGCCTGCGCCACCGCTAAGAAGACTTGAGTTGATCCAGCTCAATTTCTGAAGGGTTTTATCGAGAGAAATGGATATTCAGCGATGAAAACCCCGGCAAATACCGGGGCCTGATATTCATGAGGAGATTCAGGTTCTCGCCAGCAGACCGATGGTAAAGCCATCAACCGAGGCAATCTTGCCGCGCCACAGAACGCCTTCTGCGCAAATCGGACTCTGGTCACTTGAATAGGTCTTGCAATCCTTCAAATGGATGAAATGGAAGGCCGTGGTTTCGTCCGCCGCCTCTCCGGGAGTGAAAGACAAAATGATCTGCTTCATCGACTCGTCAACGCCGCCTTCGAACTGAGCCAACGGCGCGGCCATGTCATCAGCCAACTGTCTGAAATAAGTGTCATGGGAGATCAACTGACCCGACACAAGGTTGCCGCCTACCGATAGCGTTATGCCGATTTCTACCGGAGTAGTCACAACAAACTTGACCAGAAACTGCAGCAACCAGTCTATTTGCTTGCCTTGATCCTTCAGATGCGCGATCAGCTCATCATACTTCACGTCCGGGGACGTGCCTGTGAGGCCCTGCTGTACTTCCGACATCGACTGCTCCTTGCCATGCAAGTAAATGAGCCTTAGCTATAGCTCAGATTCTTCAAAAGCGAAACCCGGGATTCCTGATCCTTCCTCTGCGGCACGCGTTGAAACGCATGCCCCAAGGCGTTAGCAAGACCGCTCCAAGTAAACGGCTGTCAAGTGAAAGTGATTGATCAGTCTGTGAATGACTTATCAGTACTGTAACATTCGGCATGGACTAGCAATTCGCCACAAAGAAGAAGGATTTATGTTCGCGGTCAAAGAGCTCCCTCAGCAATTCCCCCACACGTTCAAATATCTTGATGCCACATTTTTCCTGATAGAAGCTCCCTCGGACGCCAAGCGTGACGCGCTGTGCAATCTAATACGCGCACGGCGCTTCCCCGGCCTTGAGCGAGTCAGTGCACCACTGCAGGGTGCAGAAGACGAACTGTTCGCCAAGGCCCAACCCCTCGACAGCCTGAAGTCCCGGCTCCGCGTGACACTGGGCCGTGCCAAATCCGACGGCATGTATGACTGGCCTGTTGAGGAAGTCCTGAATACCGCTGAAGCTTATAGTCGCGGCGCACCAATAACCCCTCTTGCAGGGTTTGGCTACAGCAAATCGACCCTCGGGATCACTCAGGAATATTTCATCCTTACTGAACTACTCAATGAACATGTAAACGGTATAACGTGGCTCGAGTCTGCACCCGAACAGATCGAATCTTTCATTGAGCTTTCATTTAGCCTGCTGCGAACCCTGCACGAAAAACAGATAACCCACATGGACTTCTGGGCCAATAACGTCATGGTCAATCTGGCTCCGGAAGGCGAACCGATGGCGATAGACCTGGAAAATTGCTTCCCTCAGACCTCGCTCTACTTCAGCGAAACACTGGCGTTTCAATTTGGCTTTTTTTACAAACGGGACATTTATCGCTTTATCACTGAAGCGCGTTATGACCAATTGGTAGCCGATGAACTGGACATGTACCCGTCCATTGACCATGAAGCGTTTGAAAGCGTTTACAAGCTCAGCAAATATGAAAAGATTGGCAGGAAGGACCGTCGCGAGATATTCCTGAGGGGGACTGTCGTTACCGGTTAACCCCCTCCGCTCGCCTCGTCGCGGCGCACCGACAAGCTGTAACGCCTTCCGCTCATCCTGCCTGCGCGCGCGCGATCTTTTAGAGAGTGCGCGGGCCATGTGAAAAGATCGACTGATTCCTAAGAGTTATTCATTCGAATAGCATTTCTCAGTAAGTGTCCTGAATAGCGATCGCCCCCTTCGCACCGCCAGACAATGGCAATATAGTATTACGCAACCAGAATTTACCGGGACGGATCCTATGAATAAGAAAAAATACGCGATCGTTCCCGTTCCGTTGCTCGAACGCCTGGCAACGCCTCCGCCCTCCTCCATGCCGGAATCTTCCACTGCATTACAGGACCTGCAGGAATTACTTGCCAAACCAACCGAGTTGCCACTGACACCTGATCTACGGTTCATTTTAGGCAGACCCAATTTTGGCTGCCAGCCGACTGCACAGGTCCTACGAAGGCTGGGCCACCACATCGCCGAACGAGCCGAAGACGAGCAGGCGGCGACCATTCACTGGCTGCTTAACCATTACCTGCGAGACCCGCTGAACTGGCGGAAAAATTCGCTTGAAGAGTTTGATGCAGCGGCCCAGTCGCTGAGAAATACAGAAGGCTACCTCTAGCCAGCGCCACCGACACGTCAGGAGCGCGGCCAACCCCCTACCACTCTATCCAATAGCAGATTGAACCCTTGCAGCATGGTCGTGACTAAACAGTAACGACCAAGGGAGAGCAAGGCTATGGGTAATTCAGAGAGTTGGAATGTACTGGCGGCAATTATGAATATGCCCCTGCTGTGGATCATATTCGCGACCGTTCTGGTGATAGTCGAGTTTTTGGTAGTCATGCGGATCGTCAAAAGCGAAGGCAGCCGGGAGAGCAAATGCCTTTGGATTCTGGCGCTGGTCTTCGTTCCTGTTGTAGGGCTGATTGCATGGATCATTGCAGGTCCCAAGACCAAAACAGCACGTTCGGAATCTCGTGGCTAAGTCGATACCCGTCTGGTCCCCGCTCGTCCGAGCGGTCAGCAGACTGGCGCAGCGCTTGCAGCAGGCCTTAGCAACCACAACAGATAGTCGTAATTTTGACGTGGCAGTCAGTCTACTAAAGCTCAAGGACGCAGCGATGCGCCGGGATCAGGAGATGTACCGTGTCAACTCTCAGTGAAATCGCAGCGAACCATGCGAAAGCAGCCAAACCACTGGATGCAGAGTCGGCCGTTTCAAAGGCGTCATGCTCCCAGCCTTCGGACAATAGCAACGACGATCAGGATGAAGTGCCGCCATACGCTATCGCTGCGATCAGCGATTTGGCAGGGCAGCCAATCCGGATTCGAGCGGACAGCGACTTCAATGTTCAGCTCTGCGGTCAACACTGACCGGACCTCACACTGATGCTATCCAAGCGTACCGACAGCGCTTGCCCTGCGCTGAAACGCCCGGACATCTGGGCTGAAGAAGTACGCAGCTAGTGCCAGCAAAAGCCCCGCGAATACGGTCAAGACGGCCGAAGCTTGTAAGTTAGTGCCGAAGATAGCTACGGCTGCTACCAAGGGCATCAGCGCAGTGATGGCAGTAATAATCGCGAGAATATTGCCTGCAATTCTACTGCCCCGGAAAACGAAGAAAAACAACACCACTGTCAACACAAGGCGTACTGCCGCTGCCAGCGTAAAGTCTGGTATTAAAACCCACAACTCGTATGCGAGATAGGCGGCAGCGAAACCAACAAGAAGAATGGGAGGTTTGTTTTCCATCAGGCTCACTGAGGGCTCACAGAGTGGGGGTTTTGCAAAAGTTTTGAAAATGCCTTCTTTCATACCGACAACAAAAAAGGGCCCACCTTGCGGTGGGCCCTTCTGTACCGGCAGCAGGACCGGATTTTGTTTGGTAGGCGCGACTGGACTCGAACCAGCGACCCCCACCATGTCAAGGTGGTGCTCTAACCAACTGAGCTACGCGCCTGCTGTGGGTCGGCATTCTACGGATATTGGAATGTGTGTCAACACCTTTTTTCGCGCTAACTCCATGAATATGCGAATTTTTTCTCTTTCCACCTTTTGCCTCTTTGTTTCACCGCTGGCTGGTGGAGATTTTTTATCTCGGGTAGGATCTGAGCCTTCGTAAAATATATTAAACGGAGGTTGAAGGATGGCGAACACTCCTTATCCACATTCCTATTACGCCGCTTCGGCCAATCCGACCCCGGACCGCCCGCAGTTGCAAGGCGATGTGGAAACTGACGTTTGTATCATTGGCGCGGGCTATACCGGTTTGTCCAGCGCCCTGTTCCTGCTGGAGCATGGATTCAAAGTCACCGTACTGGAGGCTGCCAAGGTCGGCTTTGGCGCTTCCGGGCGCAATGGCGGGCAGATCGTCAACAGTTACAGCCGCGATATCGACGTGATTGAGCGCACCGTAGCCCCCCGAGACGCACAACTGCTGGGGCAAATGGCGTTCGAAGGCGGCGCGATCATCCGTGAGCGTGTTGCGAAGTATCAGATTCAATGCGACCTGAAGGACGGCGGAGTATTCGCGGCCATCACTGACAAGCAGATGGGGCACCTGGAAGCGCAGAAGCGCTTGTGGGAACGCTATGGCCACACCCAGCTGGAACTGCTGGATAAACGTCGCATGCGCGAAGTGGTCGCCTCGGATCAATACATAGGCGGGATGCTGGATATGAGTGGTGGCCATATCCATCCGCTCAATCTAGCGCTCGGTGAGGCCGCCGCGGTGGAGTCGCTGGGTGGCGTCATCCATGAACAATCCGCAGCCGTGCGAATAGAGCGCGGCGCTACCCCGGTTGTTCATACCGACTCAGGCAGGGTCAAAGCACGTTTTGTAATCGTCGCGGGGAATGCCTATCTCGGCAATCTGGTGCCAGAACTGGCAGCCAAGTCCATGCCCTGCGGTACTCAGGTCATTACAACTGAACCCCTGAGTGAAGAGCTGGCGAGAACGCTGCTGCCTCAGGATTACTGCGTCGAAGATTGCAACTACCTGCTGGATTATTACCGACTGTCCGCAGACAAGCGCCTGATTTTCGGGGGTGGCGTGGTGTACGGCGCACGCGATCCGGCGAATATCGAAGCGATCATCCGCCCGAAAATGCTCAAGGCATTTCCGCAGCTCAAGGATGTGAAAGTTGATTACGCCTGGACGGGCAACTTCCTGTTGACTCTGTCGCGACTGCCGCAAGTGGGGCGACTGGGTGACAACATTTACTACTCGCAGGGTTGCAGCGGTCATGGCGTGACGTACACCCATCTGGCTGGCAAGGTATTGGCCGAGGCTTTACGTGGGCAGGCAGAACGCTTCGACGCGTTCGCCGGCTTACCCCACTACCCTTTCCCCGGCGGACAGTTGCTGCGTACGCCACTCACCGCATTGGGCGCCTGGTACTACAGCCTTCGTGACAAGCTTGGCTTCTAAACAGACGCAACGCCTGATCAGCGGGCTTTAAGTGTCTTGATAGCTTCGCCAGCGGCCTGTTCCTGTCCTGCCTGAGCCAGGTCGTTGGCCGCCTTCGACCAGCGCTGCTCATCAAGATTGGCAGGCAGTTGGCGCGGGTTCTGAATCAGCACAGCCCAGCTACCGGTCTTTTCCCAGGCCGAAGTAAAGCTGCTGAAACTCATCAGCAAATGGCGATTCATCCCGGCGTGGAGCAACACGGTCTGTTTGTTGCGGTTATAGCCGACAAGCACGCCGTAACGCGGTTCGGTGAAGACCGTCCCCTCAGCGAAACGCACCATCACCGGGTAACCCGCCGATATTTGCGTCAGCAACGACTGCAACCCTCTGTCCAGCGGGTACACCAGAAATCCGTACTGCCGCGCCACTTGCTGCATGTTTTGTTCGAGCGTGCCCTCGCCGCCGGGCAATTGCAGGGATTTGTCCAGCAACCCGGGGGTTATCTGCACTCGCTGATAAGACAGCATGCTTGCCAGTGCACCAGGACCGCTCTGGTAGGCGTTACCACGGAAGAATGGGACGTTGTTGAGCTCGACGCGGTCCGGGAGGCGCTTTATTTCGGGACTCAAGGCCGAGGCACAACCGCCAAGGGCAAGGACAACCGCAATGGCCGCGCCTAAACGCTTGAGGCCAGCGACACGAGACAGAGGAAATACCGGCGACATTTTTACTCACTTCAACAAGCGCCGGACAACCCACGGCCCGGCTCAGACGACGATAATAGGATGCGTCAGGCGCGGGGTATACCTCAATGTGCAGTCTTCAGCTGCGCATAGATCAAATCGATCATGAAGCTTCGACCATTGGTCAACTAACGGAAACATGCCACGTACTAGACTGTCGATTACAAGGACCGCAAATGAAAAGCAGGGTCCGTGGAGGACGTATGAGCCTGGAAATGACAATCGTGATGCTGATCGCCGCATGGCTGGCTGTTGCCACCGCCATGCTCTGGGGTGTGATGCGTATTTCCCGTCGTCATCATCACCATCGCAGTGTTGAACCCGCAGCAGCCAAACCCCTGAAGCCAATCAAGGGCCGACGGCACGTTCCGGCCCATTGAGCGAGCCTGATTGAGTAATCTCAAATAAAACGGCCGGTATGGACATTGCCCATACCGGCCGCTTGTTTTTCAGGCTGGCAATCGAACCTGGCTATTACGCCTTGGACGCTTGAGCTGCTGCTTCTTTTTTCATCTTGGCCTTGCGCGCCCACAGGTTAAGGACCTCGATCAAGGCCGAGAAAGCCATCGCTGCGTAGATGTAGCCTTTTGGTACGTGAGCACCGAAACCTTCTGCGATCAGCGTCATGCCAATCATGATCAGGAAGCCCAGCGCCAACATCACCACACTCGGGTTGTCGTTGATGAACTTGGCCAACGGCTCGGCAGCCACCAGCATTACGACCACAGCAGACACCACTGCGATAATCATGATTGGCAAGTGTTCGGTCATGCCGACAGCCGTAATAATGCTGTCGATGGAGAACACCAGGTCCAGCACCAGAATCTGACCAATCGCCGCACCCATGCTCAGGGTGATGGTTGAGTCCAGCTTCTGCTCTTCCTCAGTCTTGACATCAACGCTGTGGTGAATCTCGGTTGTAGCCTTCCAGACCAGGAACAGACCACCTGCAATCAGGATCATGTCCTTCCAAGAGAACACCTGCCCCAGAATGTCGATGACTGGTTCAGTAAGCTGCACGATCCAGGCAACGGTACTGAGCAAGCCCAGACGCAGGAACAACGCCATGCCGATACCCAGGCGACGAGCCTTCTGCTGCTGATGGGCCGGTAGCTTGTTGGTCAGGATGGAGATGAAAATCAGGTTATCGATGCCCAGCACGACTTCCATGACCACAAGGGTAGCCAAGGCAATCCAGGCAGCTGGACTTGAAGCGAGTTCTAACAGGTATTCCATGTGTATTGCCCTGATTCAGTCAGTAGATAAGGTCAGATTTCTTGCTTGCTTTCGTCGTCTTTCTGCTCAGCTTTGGGCTGCGCCATGGACAGATCCTGCTTGGCATCATCCAGGGCTTGTGTTGCGGCCTTGTGAGTATCGTCGATCGCTTGCTTGGCTGAATCAGCCGCAGTGCTCAACAGTTGTTTACTGGATGTTTCAATCTGGTCACAGCCTGCCATAACCATGAGGGGTACAGCTAGCAACACTGCGTAAAGAGGTTTGATCATCTGAAGCCTCGAAAATGAACCGGTCAATACTGCTCCGGCGATAGGCCAGCATTCTAGAGAGATCAGATCATCAGGAAAATTCGTATTTTCAAGCTGTATACTTCGGTGATACCGAATCGGGAACAGCCATGCTTAACTATCGACAACTTCATTATTTCTGGGTGGTTGCCAAAACCGGCAGCATCGTGCGGGCTTGCGATCAGTTGAACCTCACCGCACAGACCATCAGCGGCCAGATCAGCCTGCTTGAGCAATCGCTGGGCGTCGATCTGTTTCAAAGGGTCGGTCGGCAGCTTGAGCTTACCGAAGCCGGGCGCCTCACCCTGCCCTACGCCGAACAGATGTTCCAGCTTGGCAACGAATTGGAGTCGGTGTTACGGGCGCAGCCGGATGAGCAGCAGATACTGTTTCGCGTCGGGGTCGCTGACGTGGTGCCCAAGTCGATTGTGTACAGACTTATCGCACCGACAATGGAGTTGAGTGAGCCGCTTCGCATTACCTGCCGCGAAGACAAACTTGAACGACTGCTTGCCGACCTGGCTATTCAGCGCCTCGACCTGGTGATATCCGACAGCCCTATGCCTTCGCATCTGGATATCAAAGGTTACAGCCAGAAACTGGGGGAATGCGGAATCAGCTTTTTCGCCACTGCTGAGCTTTCAGAGCGCTACGGACAGGATTTTCCGTTCGGCATGCAGGGTGCTCCCTTGTTGATTCCAGGCCAGGAAACTGTGGTGCGCAGCCGACTGATGCGCTGGTTCGCGGAGCTTAAAGTCCAGCCAAGGATTGTCGGGGAGTTCGATGACAGTGCGCTGATGAAAGCATTCGGCAAGTCGGGCAGCGGCATATTCGTCGCCCCCAGCGTCATTGCCGATGAAGTCCAGGCGC
The DNA here is from genome assembly GCF_900602065.1 of Pseudomonas viridiflava. Lineage (GTDB taxonomy): Bacteria > Pseudomonadota > Gammaproteobacteria > Pseudomonadales > Pseudomonadaceae > Aquipseudomonas. The sequence goes on from NZ_UWFN01000116.1 coordinate 387,177, forward strand.
AATACGGTGTCCAGCTACTCGGCCAGACAGATGCCGTGACCGAGTCTTTTTACGCCATTTCAGTAGAGCGCAAGGTCAAGCACCCGGGCATCGTTGCGATTACCGAAGGTGCCAGACAGAAGCTATTCACCGATGCGGCTTAAACGCGCATCAAGACTTAAACAGTGCCCATGAAGTCGCGCTTGCCGATCTCGATGCCATTGTGGCGCAGCAGATCGTAGGCGGTGGTCACGTGGAAGAAAAACTGCGGCAGGCTATAGCTCAGCAGGTAAGTCTGGCCAGTGAAGCGCTTTTCCTTGGGGGTACCGGGACGCAGGATGATGTCGATCCCTTCGTTGCCGTCGATCTGCTCAGGTTTGATGCTACCGATGAAGGCCAGCGTTTTCGCCAGCAACTCTTGCAGCTCCGCAAAGCTGGTTTCAGTGTCGTCATACTTGGGCATTTCAATCTGAGCCAGGCGCGCTGATGCGCCTTTGGCGAAGTCCACAGCGATCTGAACCTGACGCGTGAAGTTGAGCATGTCCGGGTACAGACGGGCCTGCAGCAAAGCTTCAGGCTGGATATTTTTCTGTGCGGCGTGGGCTTCAGCTTTGGTCAGGATCTGGCTCAACGCAGTGAGCATTTGCTGGAAAACCGGAACGGAAGCAGCGTACAGGGAAATAGTCATGACAACTCCTTTAAAGAAAGTGGCTGATTATAGGCATGTCAGCCCGACCGTGCTGTGCCTGTTTACGGCTAACGTGCGCTGCCTGAAGTTGCTGCTGGAAATATTCCCACGCAGCCCATAGGCTGTCTGCCCGCCATTGCCTATGGAAAGCGCCATGTCCACAGAACAGTCCTCAAGCAATCCGTCCGAGCAACCGGATGCGCTGAACCTGAACAGCACCGAGGTGCGTATTTTGGGCTGTCTGATCGAAAAGCAGGCCACCAGTCCGGAAACCTACCCGCTGACCCTGAATGCACTGGTTACCGCCTGCAATCAGAAAACCAGTCGCGACCCGGTGATGAGCCTCAATCCCGGGCCGGTTGGCCAAAGCCTGCGTGCCCTGGAGGGCCGTGGTCTGGTTCGGCTGGTGATGGGGAGTCGCGCTGATCGCTGGGAGCAACGTGTCGACAAAACCCTGGAGTTGGTGCCAGCGCAAGTGATTCTGACCGGCCTCTTGCTGCTGCGCGGCCCGCAGACGGTCAATGAACTGCTGACCCGCAGCAACCGGATGCATGACTTCGAAGACACCGAGCAAGTCACCCATCAACTGGAGCGGTTAATTGCCAGAAACCTGGCGATCCTCCTGCCACGCCAGTCCGGCCAGCGTGAGGATCGCTACATGCACACGTTGGGCAATGCGGATGACCTGCAGGAAATCCTCACGGCGCGGCAAAACCAGCCTAACCATTCATCCTCTGCGAACACTGCCTCGGCCGAGCGACTGGACGAGCTCGAAGCCCGCATTGCGGCACTGGAAGAGCGTCTGGCCAAGCTCGAATAATACTGCGGATAACGCTCAATCCGGGCAGGATTCAACCTCTATCCCGCTCGGGCAAATGCCGCAGCTTGCTGAAACTGCTCATCGCTCGGACGCATGCCGGTATACAACACAAATTGCTCCAGCGCCTGAATGGCTGCCACTTCATCGCCACTGATAACACGCTTGCCCCTCGCCCGTGCGGCCTCGATAAGTGGCGTATTGGCGGGGTTGGCGACGACATCAAAGACGGTGTCGGCCGCGTCGATAGCGTCGTGACTGAAAGCCAGCTCATCTGATTGAGCACCGACCATCCCCAGCGGGGTGACATTGACCAGTAAAGACGGCCGAAAATCCCCCAGCTCCGCCTGCCAACGCAGTCCACAGGACTCAGCCAGCGCCCGACCTGCTTTCTCATTGCGGGCAATAATTACCCCCTCGGTGAAGCCGGCATCACGCATGGCGAAAGCCACCGCCTTGGCCATCCCGCCACTGCCGCGCAGGGCAAATTCGGTACGCGGCACAGCGTGGCTGTCCATAAGCTGCGCAACCGCAATGTAGTCCGTGTTGTAAGCCTTGAGATGGCCAGCGGTATTGACGATGGTGTTGATCGACGTGATGGCGGCAGCTGAATCATCCATTTCGTCAACCAACGAAATGCTCGCTTCCTTGAAGGGCATGGAAACGGCACAGCCGCGAATGCCTAGTGAGCGCATTCCCGCAATGGCAGCGGGCAGGTCCGAAGGGCAAAAAGCCTTGTAATAGAAGTTGAGACCCAATTGCTGGTAGAGATGGTTATGGAAGCGAACACCGAAGTTACCTGGCCTCGCAGCGAGCGACATGCACAGCACGGTTTCCTTGTCAGGAATAATGGGCATATTTTCTCCTGAACGGTATTAGTCATTGCCTCATTGGAAAGCGTAATATCAGCACCGCAATACGGCCTGATCAAACTCGCCGGATACCTTACACAAAATTTACTTAACGGCTTCGCAGTTTTTTCGCAAAGCGCTGTCTTAAGAGTTATCCCGTGGCAGTGCTTGAGAGTAATGCAGGCCCGCGACAACGGGTTGAAAGTCGAGGAATAGTCATGATTCGTCAAATCCCCAAGGTTGCCTTGTTGTTAGCTGCCCTGGCCATGGCCGGCCAGGCGAACGCCCATGGCGGCGGCGGTGGCTGGGCGGGCCCTGCAGTTGTAGGTGCAATTGTGGGTGGCGTCATTGGTTCGGCGGTCTCTTCCGGCCGTGACAGAACAGTCTATGTTGAGCAACAGCCAGTCTATGTTCAGCAACCCGTTTACGTTCAGGCGCCACCGCAGCCTGTCTATTACCAACCGGCTTACCAGGTAGTAGCACCGCCGCCCGTGCGCGTGTATGGCCCACCACCTGGATATTATGGCCCTCCGCCGGGTTATTACGGACCGCCGCGCGGCTATTACGATCGTGGTCGCTGGTAACCATTGAAAAAGCCCCGCCCTTACCGGCGGGGCTTTTTTTGCTGGATGGCAGATAACCGCTATCTTCAGGCTCAAGATCAGCGAAAAAAAGACGATAGCCTGCTAACAGTCCCGTCTGGCCGCTGGCCGGATGAAAACCTTCCAACGCCATTGCCCCCGTCAGCCATAACAATAAGGAAATCAGGATGCCGACTCAGAACCCACATCGAATGGTCGGACTCTGTACGTCGAACAAGGTCTATAGCGCTCTGACAGAACTCAAGAGCCTTGAAGGCCATCGCACTGCCAAGTTCGTGGCGCTTCTGGCTCAGAATCTGGTGGAAAAAGGCGTGTTGTCCGACGAGGAAGTCATCAACATGCTGGATCAGGTCGTCGACTGACACTCCCCAGCCGCCCCCTTCGGCTTGCCTGTTCATCAATGTCTACTATCGAGAGCGTTGATTTCTGCCGCGTCCCATGACGCCGTAGAGTAGCGCCATAGATTGTTGGAGGCACTTATGAACACACTCAAAATCATGTCAGTGGTAGGCAGCGCAGTCCCGCAAGCCCTTAGAGCCCAAGGCCTTCTGGCCTGCTGGTATCTGGTGCACGACGGCGAGCCCGTCAGCGGCCCCTTCGCCTCGCTGAATGCCGCACAAGCGCGTTCCGATATGTTTGAAAGTGGTCAGTTGAATGGCTGACCACTGCCGATAGGCTGACAGCTCACCCGGTTTCAGTTTCTGAATGAATCGTGCGTTGCTCCGCACATCCTCTTGCCCGCATCGCTCCCCTGATGCGGGCTTTTTTTTGGCCACGAATCCGTAACACAACAATCAGAGACGCTCAGCCATCGCTGCGTTGGCCTGACACCTATGGGTCAGCTTCTGCAGACGCTTCTCCATACTCATGAACACAACCCGATCCGAACGCCCACTTTCCAGCTCATCGATAAGGTCGTTGGCGACCTGACGCAGTTCGTAGGCAATCACTACGCGATCGTCATTCAGGTCATCCTTGTGGGATTCAAACAGGCGGTGCAGATAGTCTTGCAAGACATACTTCAAGCGATGCCGATCAGTTGCGCGCAGATGGTTCAGGCTCAGGCTGATTTTGCCCAACAGTTCACCGAGCTCACCGCACAGGTACTGCATACGCCTGGCATAACCGATCTGCCCGTCGCGCATTGCCTTGTGCTGCACGGCTGCCTCTTGGCTACGCTGGATACCCGGCACTGCAACGGCGACCATCATGCCGATGATCAAGCCCGCGGCCTGAACCCAACCCACCCAGTCTGCCGGCCTTGAAAAGAACCCTGCCCCGATCAAAAGAACGGCTATTACACCGGCAACTATCACTAAAACAACGTAATCCTTGCTGATAAACCCCTTGGGCATTGCGCGACTCCTTCGGTCTGTGTCGGCTGCTATCGATGGCATGGGATGCTAATCGGTGCTGGCGCCGGACACCACGACTATTGTCATCGACGGACGATATTTCAGCCGGTCGATGCAAAGTTAAATATTACGCTTATTAGTGAAACGTCCTACAACACCCATCGACAGTAGTCAGGCCTGCTCATAAAATACCGCGCAGTTTCTTTAACCCTGTGTGATACCACACTCCACTTTTAGTGAGCGTTGCTCTTGAAAATTCGTCTTCCACTTTTGGGCCTTTTATTTGCACTTGCAGGCCCGGCACTATCCACCAGTGCCTATGCGAATGACCCTGCCCCACTTAATCGTGACCCGTCACTTCTTCATCTGGCGTCAGGCAGTGCCATGGTCGTCGACCTGCAAACCGATAAAGTCCTGTATTCAAGCAATCCGGATGTCATCGTACCGATCGCCTCGGTTACCAAACTCATGACCGCGATGGTCGTGCTGGACGCCAAACAGTCCATGGATGAGGTCATTCCGGTCAATATTTCTCAGACGCCGGAAATGAAAGGCGTGTTCTCCCGGGTAAAACTGGGCAGCGAACTACCCCGTCGGGAAATGCTGCTTATTACCTTGATGTCATCCGAGAATCGCGCGGCGGCCAGCCTGGCCCACAGTTATCCAGGCGGCTACGCAGCGTTCATTCTGGCGATGAATGCCAAAGCCAAGGCACTGGGAATGAAGCACACGGTGTATGTCGAGCCTACAGGCCTTTCGATCTATAACGTTTCTACAGCCCGCGATCTGACCAAACTTCTATTGGCATCACGTAAATATCCAGCGCTTAGCGAGTTGAGTACAACGCCGGAAAAAACCGTGACGTTCCGCAAGCCGACTTACAGCCTCGGCTTCAGCAATACCGACCACCTGGTTCGAAAATCCAACTGGGACATTAAATTGACCAAGACGGGTTTTACTAATCAGGCCGGGCACTGCCTGGTGCTGCTGACCAGCATGGCCAACCGTCCTGTCTCGATGGTGATTCTCGATGCATTCGGCAAATACACGCACTTTGCGGACGCTAGCCGGATCCGCCAATGGATGGAAACCGGCAAAAGTAACCCGCCTCCAGCTGTAGCCTTGCAGTACAAGAAAGAGAAGAATCTGGTGATGAAGCAACAAGGGCTGCAAGCCACCGAGTGATTCGCCAGTTAATCGCTTAAACAGAAAGGCCGCCAGCTCATCAAGAAGCTGGCGGCCTTTTGCTTTATTGCGTCGGTGTGGCCAAACGCTTAAAGGTTGAACTGAGTCACCAGCTTGGTATTCAGATAGGCCTCAATCGCTTCGGTCCCCCCTTCGGAGCCGTAACCGGAATCCTTGATGCCACCAAATGGCACCTCCGGCAAACCAATGCCCTGATGATTGATGGACAGCATGCCCGCCTCAATGTAGGTGCTCAATGCATGAGCCGTTTTCATCGACGTGGTAAAGGCATAAGAAGCCAGGCCAAACGGGACTCGATTGGATTCCGCGATGGCCTCTTCCACCGTATCGAACGGCACCAACAGAGCGACCGGCCCGAACGGTTCCTCGTTCATGATGCGCATTTCGCGAGTCAGGCCACTGAGTACGGTCGGCTCGAAGAAGTAGCCCGGGCCATCAATCGCCCGACCGCCAGCATTCAGCGTAGCGCCAGCAGCCTTGGCATCCTCTACCAATGCCACCAAGGCAGGTATGCGGCGCTCATTGGCGACCGGCCCCATGGTTACGGTGGACTCCAGACCGTTACCCACCTTGATTTCCCGAGTCAGACCGACAAACTTCTCGAGGAATGCATCGAACACCCCGCGCTGTACCAGAATGCGAGTCGGTGAAACGCACACCTGACCGGCATTGCGGAACTTTGCCGTAGCCAACACGCGCGCAGCAAGATCAACATCAGCATCATCAAAAACCAGCGCCGGAGCATGACCACCAAGCTCCATTGTGGCGCGTTTCATGTGCTGCCCGGCCAGAGCAGCCAGCTGCTTGCCGACCGGCGTCGAGCCGGTGAATGTCACCTTACGGATGACCGGATGCGGGATGAGATACGAGGAGATTTCCGCCGGGTCACCGTACACCAGACCAATAACGCCTGCTGGAACACCCGCGTCTGCAAACGCACGAATCAGTTCGGCAGGCGATGCGGGTGTTTCTTCAGGAGCCTTGACGATGATTGAACAGCCCGCAGCCAACGCCGAGGAGAGTTTGCGCACGATTTGATTGATCGGGAAGTTCCACGGCGTAAACGCAGCGACGGGCCCAACCGGCTCCTTGACGACCTTCTGCTCAACACTTGCTCCACGGGATGGAACAATGCGGCCATAACTACGACGGCCCTCTTCCGCCAGCCATTCGACGACATCAGCGCCGGACAGCACCTCGGCACGGGCCTCAGCCAAAGGCTTGCCCTGCTCCTGAGTCATAATCCGGGCAATCACATCCGCGCGTTCGCGCAGAAGTTGCGCGGCTTTCTGCATCGTCTTGTAGCGATCGTAAGCCGAGATCTTGCGCCACACCGCAAAACCACGCTCGGCAGCGGCCAGCGCTTCATCGAGGTCAGAAATACTGGCGTGCGCGACGGTGCCCAGTTGCTCGCCTGTGGCAGGTTCGATGACTGGCAGGGTGCGACCTTGTTGGCCTGCACGCCATTGACCGTCGATGAATAGCTGTACATCAGGGTACATAGCGATTTCTCCAGTTGCGTTCGCATAAACAGAAATAAGTTTTTCAAAAGCGCTACGGGTTCAATGGGGGCGTGCCTCTATATATCAAGGCATTTCACCAAATGGACGTCAGGAAGCGCTACCCGTCAGGCCTTGGTGCGCTGTTGCCACGCAGCTGCCAATCCGCTCAGACAGATCACCGCAATGCCTAATTGAGCCATCAGGGACGGCGCATGGCCGAACACCAGATAGCCCAGTAAACCGGCGAATACAATCTGGCAATAACTGAACGGCGCCAGCATCGCGGGGGCGGCGAAGCGAAAGGCCTGGGTCAACAGTAAATGAGCAACCATACCGCACGCGCCGAGTGCCAGCATGAACGGCAGATGCTTGAGCTCCGGCACCGTCCAGAAAAACGGCAGCAATGCGGTCATGACCAGGCTATTGAACAGCCCGGCAAAAAAATTGCTGGTGGTCGGACTGTCATGAGCACTAACCATTCGGGTGAGCAACTGATAGGACGCAAACAGCGTCGCAGAAGCCAACGGCAGTAAAACAGCCGGAGTAAACAACTCGCCTCCGGGATGTACGATGATCAGCACACCCACAAACCCCACCAGTACTGCGGCCCACTGTTTACGCGTGACATGCTCGTGCAGTAACGGCACCGACATGGCGGTTATCAACAAAGGCGCGAGGAAGTTAACCGCGGTTGCCTCGGCCAGCGGGATATACATCAGCCCGGTCGTGAATAACAGGCTGGTACCCAACAGACAAAGCGCTCGTATTATCTGCAGCTTCAAACGTTTGGTACGCAAAACCCGCAGCCCAGCCGACGGCATGAAAATCCCGGCCATGAGCAAGGTATGCACCAGGTAACGCACCCAGACGACCATAAAGACCGGGTAAAAACCGGACAGGTACTTGGAGATCGTGTCATGACTGGCAAACAGAAACGTTGCCAGCACAATAAGCGCAATGCCCTTGAGTGGCTGATTGACGCCAGATAGCGGCGTGCTGACGATGGTCATCTAGTTTCCTTGGCAAGGCAGAAAACAGGCGCATATTCAAAGATCGAATGACAGCGCATCCGATGTCCCTGAAAAGCGGATAGACCAAAGAATATAGAAGCTGTTCCGGTTATCCAAACAAAGCCACGGCTGATGACGAAAATAACTGACTGACCAGTCTGGTCAGGACTCAGGTCCAGAATCGCAGCAAAGCCCCTGTCGTGCCGGTAAGGGGATCGGCCTCGGGCAAAGGCACCTCGACAATGCGCTGCTTTGAAACCGGCAGCGCAGCAGGGTCTGCGCGTTGGATGTCGTAATTGCTCTGGTTGTAGGGATAAGCTCCCACCACCAGGAAGTCATCACTTTGTTCGAGGCAGCAGTGACCGGTTCCGGCTGGCAATACCAGCACATCGCCAGGTGCAACGGTGACTTCCTGCCCCCCTGCGCCCCCGAGCATCACCCGGGCGGCCCCCCTCGCCACTCCAAGTGCCTCATGGGCAGTTGCGTGATAATGGTGGTAGTCGAAAATCCCGTCGCGCCATTTTGCCAGCCAGTGGTTACTGGTAAAGAGCCGCTCAAACGCCTTGGCAGTATCAGCGTTCTCAAACGACACTCCCCGATAGATCAGCACCGGTAATCTGCTATTGGGAATGTAGCGGTTCTCGTCAAAAAACAACTGCTCAGGTACGCGTGAAACCATGATGACGGCTCCTGCCTGAGGACCATTGATTATCCATGTCGACGCTCACACGATGATGGAAGTTGCATGCTGCGGTCAGGCGGGCTATTCGGCCATTACCTCAAGAGAGACCAAAGGCACAGTAAAGCTGAATTCGCTGCCTTGCCCCAACTCACTACTGACCCATAGCTCGCCGCCATGGGCTTTAACGATCCCCATTGAGATGTAAAGTCCCAGGCCAGTACCGCTTGGATTGCCCTCACGGACCCGCCAGTATCGTTCAAATACATGAGGCAACTGGTCAGGGGCTATACCGGCTCCTGTGTCGACAACGCTGAATCTGGCGTAATCACCCTCTCTTACGGCACTGACAGCGACATTCCCCTCTCTTGGAGTGAACTTGATGGCATTACCAATCAGGTTCGACAGCACCTGAAACAAGCGCTCAGGGTCGGCCATAACACGCAGACTGTGTTCGGGACCAAAACTCAGCTCAATGAATTTATTTAGTGCCAACGGTGCAAGCAGCGAATAAGCCTCTTCGAAAGTCTGACTTACATCGCAAGGCTGCGTCGTGATGGAATAGCGCCCGGCCTCGATTTTCGAGGTATCCAGAAGATCCTCCAGCAGATTGGTCATTCGCGTAGTCGCACGCTGCATCGTATCGATGGCTGAGTTGACCCGCTTGGAGGACGGAGTGCTGTCGGCCCCGATCAAACGCTGCATCATTCCGCACTGCATCACGATGACGGTCATCGGGTTGCGCAGGTCATGGGATACCACCGCGACCAATTCATCCCGCGCACGTACCGCTTCCTGCTCACGTAGCACCTGACGAGACAGATCGGCTTCCAGGGCAGAACGTCTGAGGTCAGCGACCGCGAACAGGTCACCACTGTCCCAGCGATGCGCTTTGCCATCGACCTGCTCCTTCCATATCTCGAACGACTTGCGAGGCTCAAGTCGGTTACCGGTATCGGTTTCAGACATTTCCATCGGCTTACTCGGGTCGCCGCTCCAATGAACGCTGTCCTTGACCTCCGGACGAAACCACAGCACGGCATTGTCCACCGGCTTGGGCAACGTGAACGCCAGAACACCGCTGCCGACATCCTGATATTCGTGAGCCTCTGGGAAATCAGCACTCAGATTCGATGATTCATAAATACCTGAAGGTTGCTGCTGAACCCAGGTATAGAGAGAACGGATATGCTCTACCGCCGGACAAGCACCCCACACGTGCAATCGATCCTCTACCAGCACAGCGACGCCCGACGCTCCGGTCAACGTCATCAGCGATTCCGGATCCTGCGCCAGCGCCTCCAATACATCCTTGTCGGTGGACGAGTGCATGGCACGGCCAAGCTCAGCGAGCACCACCTCTTTCTTCTGGCGCTGACGGGTCATCTCGGCTTCTTCAAGAGCGCTGATCTGCATCGACAGCACCTGACCAATCGTCTGGCAGGCGGCCCTCAACTCGTGTGGCACCAGCAATGGCTGGCGATTACCACAACTGATCAGCCCCCAGAGACGATCATCCTTGAGCAACGAAATGCTCATGGAGGACAAAACCCCCATATTTTTCATGTACTGGCAATGAATCGGCGAAACACTGCGTAGCAGCGAATGCGTCATGTCCAGGGGCATCAACGTATCAGGCCTTAACAATGGCACCAGAGGCACAGGCATATAGCGCGCATCGGGGATTATTCGCAACCAGTTGAGCCGGTACAGCTCACGGGCCTGGCTCGGGATGTCGGACGCCGGGAAAAACAAACCGTTATAGATATCCATGCCAGGGCTGGAGGCTTCAGCAATAACCTGGCCATGCCCTTCGGCTTCGAAGCGATAAACGAGCACCCGGTCATAACCGGTCAAAGCCTGAATTTCGCGGACACTTATTTCGTAAAGTTCCGCGAGAGATTTTGCGCCTTGTAGACGGCGCAGCGTACGGCCCAATCCACGGTCCAGGTGGCGCAGACTGGCTGAAGTAAGCTCGCCCGGATTTTCGATCTCCAGCACCAGCAATCCATCATAACGATGCAAGGTACAGTCCATCTGATCCTGCCCATAGGACAACGACAGCGGATTGACCTCGTCCAGTGAAACGGCCGTTGCCGCGGCGCGCACTTGCTGCGCCTGCTGCTCGCCCAGCACGAGTTCAAGGTTTTGCCCGGCCAGCTCTGATGCGGCGCGGTCAAAGAGTTCGTCGGCATTTGCACTGAGTTGCTGCACGACCCAGGTTGCCTCGTTGATAGCCAGCAGCACGCCATGAGGCTGTATAGCGCCCGGAATCTGAATAGGCTCTTGATCACAATTGGCCAGCAATTGATCAAAAACATCACCGTCGTCAACAATCATCGCAAAACCTCCGTACGCTTGAACCAACGTTCAACATAACTAGCGACGCGTCATCCTTGCGCGACGAATTGTTAACCAGCGCCGGTAATTTATTCCGGCGAAAACTTATGATTGGATCCAACTTTGCGGCGCCCGCGGCTGTCCGTTCCAACGAAAAGTACAAATCGCGACAGGCCGGCGTCAAACCACAGTAAAGATTATTGCGATGCCAGACCGGAGCAAGCGAACACCAACACTTCAGGGGAAGGTACTGACCAGCGCGGAGCCCGCCTGGCGCAAGGCGGCTCAGCAAAACGTGCGCATTCGAGCGTATCGACTGCTGCGCAGGGAAATATTCGTTGAGCAACTATCAGTGTCCGTAACCATGGCACACGAACGAGTTCGGCGCACCGCTATATTCTACTTAATATCACTTAAGCAGCTTCGTCTTTAAAGACGCCCGACACATTACAGTATGAACTTGATTGCGCGAAGTCTCCGGATGCGGATCTTTTGGAATAACGATTTAACCCAACTCATTGATGCACGTTAACAGGGATGCCGGACGACTATGCCGTTGCACGGTTAGCCTGACATCCCTTCCCGCTGTCAGCCCGTTAGAAAATGTAGTCAGTGGTCAGGAAGCTGGACTCACGATTACGAATAATGTCGCTGACCAGCTTTTTGTTACCTTCCTGAAATTTGGTCGCAACCAACGTACGGATTGAAAAAACCCGAAGCGCGTCATGAACCGACAAAGTGCCTTCGGCCGAGTTTTTGCGACCGTTGAAGGGAAACTGATCCGGTCCCCGCTGACACTGCGCATTGATGTTGATACGCCCGACCTGGTTGGCAAAGGCGTCCACCAGCCGTCCAACCTGAGCAGAGTCATTACCAAAAATGCTCAGCTGCTGACCGAAGTCCGAGTCCAGTACGTAGTCGATCACCGACTCCAGATCACGGTAAGCCACAACGGGCACTACCGGACCAAACTGCTCTTCGTGGTAAACCCGCATGGCCGAGGTCACTGGATACAACACGGCCGGATAGAAGAATGTTTCATTGACCTCCCCGCCGCCCTCATTCACCACACGGGCGCCTTTACTCACAGCGTCTTCGACCAGCCCCTTGAGGTAGTCGGTCTTGCCTGGCTCAGGTAATGGCGTCAACGACACCCCCACCTCCCATGGCATACCGGCTTTCAACTGGGCAAGTTTGTGCTGAAACTTTTCCAGAAAACTGTCGACCACACTTTCATGCACAAACAGAATCTTGAGCGCGGTGCAACGTTGACCGTTGAAAGACAACGACCCGGTTATCGACTCACTGACCGCGTTGTCCAGATCCACATCCGGCAACACGATGCCCGGATTCTTGGCATCCAGGCCCAGTGCGGCGCGCAGACGGTGCGGCTTGGGGTGAAGTTTCTTCAGGTCGCTGGCCGCTTTGTTAGTGCCGATAAAGGCGAACACATCGACCTTGCCGCTGGCCATCAAGGCACTGACCGTTTCCCGGCCGCTGCCGTAGATAACGTTGATGACGCCCGCCGGGAAGCTATCCCGAAAGGCTTCCAGCAAGGGCCGGATCAACAACACGCCAAACTTGGCGGGTTTGAAGACCACGGTATTACCCATGATCAGAGCTGGAATAAGCGTGGTGAAGGTTTCGTTCAGCGGGTAATTGTAAGGCCCCATACACAGCGTCACGCCTAACGGAACCCGGCGAATCTGCCCCAGGGTGTCCTGCTCCAGCTCGAAACGACTCGAACGCCGATCCAGCTCCTTGAGTGCATTGATGGTGTCGACAATGTAATCGCAGGTGCGATCAAATTCTTTCTCTGAATCCTTGAGATTCTTACCAATTTCCCACATCAGCAGTTTGACCACCGCCTCACGCTGCTCGCGCATGCGCTTGAGAAACGCCTCGACATGCTGAATACGCTCAACCACGCGCATCGTCGGCCAGGCGCCCTGCCCTCTGTCGTAAGCCTGAACCGCCGCCTCCAGAGCCGTCATCGCGGTGGCCGCATCCAGCAAAGGCGTACTGCCAAGAATGACCGAGCGGATACCGTCGGCACCACTGAGGCACACCGGACTGCGCACCGGTGCCAAAGGCCCTTGCCACAGCTGCAACGTGCCATTGACCAGGTACTCGCGCTGCTCGATGGCCTCAACAGGACGATACTGCTCAGGGATCTGTTCCAGCGCAGGAAATAACGATTCAAGACGATTGCTGACGGTCACTTCTTTCACCTCTCTAGGGGGCAGTCACAAAGGGCATGTCATGACACTACGCCAAAGTCCGCTCGTTTTGGAGACGCACCTCGCCAAGCTGCTGAATAGTAAAAATATTTTCGGCACACGCTTGACTAATCCAATTGAAACAGTAACATAGCGCTCATTCCGCGATAGCTCAGTTGGTAGAGCAAGTGACTGTTAATCACTGGGTCCCTGGTTCGAGTCCAGGTCGTGGAGCCACCTTCAAGAAGCTGTAGGTTCAAGGGTTTGAACAGGTAGTGTAGGATTTTTTACCGCGATCACTGATTTTGTCACTGAAACGCTGAAAATCTCCAGAAACACCCAAACCCTCTACTGCTTACCTCTAGATACACTTCAGTTCGTGAGTCAAAGCGCTGTCTCTAATCATTCGACTAGAGGCAAGCATAATGACAATCGCATCGGTCCTTTCGACCAAAGGCGGCCCTGGCAAGACCACGGTAACCGCAAATCTAGGCGCTTTCTGCGCCGACGCTGGCATCCGCACCCTCCTCATAGATCTCGATACGCAACCTTCGCTGTCCTCGTTTTATCGCCTTGAGCATGAAGCGCCCGGCGGCACTTACCAGCTCATATCCCAAAACGACACCCGCGCCGATCAGGTCATTTCACGGACCTGCATCCCCAATCTGTCACTGATCCTCTCCAACGATCCCCATAACCAGCTCAGCAACATGCTGCTTTACGCGGCAGATGGGCGCCTTAACGTTACAGCACGGCATTTATTTCCGCTTTTGGATCAATCCAAATTCTCGGTCCATTGTACCCGTGAAGGCCAGGCAATGCTTTTTGCAAGCGCCTCTCCAGATGAAAAGAAAATCACCGTTTACGCACACATGCAGGCAATTTTCGATGCCGATGGAAGGATCGTGACATCGCTGGCGGAGCTCACAAGGCCGGGCTACGCAACCCTTTCGGACGATAATGTGAGTCGAGGTTGCTTCTGTCTGCCAGGCCTATTCATGGATTGCAATGGAATGAAGGTTCCGATCCACGGGATAGAGTATGAAGTGCCTTTTCAGGTTCATACATCTAGGTCATTAGCTTCTACTACAAGTCCATACCGGCTTGTGATAATGGACGAGAACGATGAGCCCAAACAGGTTTTGACTGATGACGACCTGAAAAGCTATCGCTTTAATGAGCAGAGGAACAAGCTCCCCTAGCCAGATTGACCGAGAATTGGCTGAGATCAGGGACCGTGGCGGCTCTTGGAAAACGTAGAGTAATTGGGGACTTCGTCCTAAAGACTCAAACGGCAGAACCAGCGATGCGCCAGATTCAAATGAGCCTCTTCGCACAACCGACGTTCGGAACGAATGGCGTAGCAGTATCCAACGACCAATAGGCGAATCATCAACTCGGGATCAATCGATGGACGCCCGATTGGGCTATAAAAATCGGCGAGATAATGGCGCAGATCGCTTAAATCGACGCATCGATCAATGCTACGCAGGAGGTGTGATTGGCTGGGATGTGATCTCTAATGTTGAACGAGTAAAACTGTCTCTCTTGTCCGCTCGACAATTGTCCCATCATGCTGCGAATCCTCCCGCTGGCCGACGACCTGATTTTGCCGCAGGCCAAGCAGGATATCTACTTCTTCAACAAAATCGGCCAAAAGCTGCCGGTGAAAACTGGCTCATGACTGATGAAAAACACAGCTCAATTGACGATGCTGTTCGCCCTGTCAAACCTGTGGATGGCTCGAAAAAAACTGATAGGTATACACGCTCTGATGACGCCTATAGCGCTACTCCTCATGACTCAAGGTTGCGATACCGCAGTTGAGCTCAAATCCCTTGCCGGTCGGCCAAACTTCTTTAGTCAGGAAAATCTTGTAGCCCTGAAACTGCTCCTCGAATGGCTTACCCAAGCTGGCTTTTTTTCCAAATCCAACAGGAACGCTACCCGCCAGCTCTCCGATCATTTTTGTACATAGAGCAGCAAGCGCCCTAGTATCTGCAACAGCTCGGCTTGGCACGTTCACATTCAGCATAAGCTTGACGCGCGTAACCTCGTCAGCAGTCCCTCGGCCGTACAACGCTACGTTGTTGGGTAGCTCTTGCGACCCCAGATATTTGTACGGAGTGCCGCAAGAATAGACACCGTCATGCAACTCACTGTAGCCGCTGGGATTGGGTTTGAAGCCGGGAGTTCGTTCCAACACGCTGCAGGCAGTGGATGGAGAGAAGGCTTCGCCATCCGCTGCATAGGAGTTGCCTGTCGCCAAAAAAATCAGCCCGGTCAAAGCCAGAGCTGACCATCCTTTCTTGCTCAGTGATAAATCCATTACCGCGACTCTCATCCGTTGAACAGCTCTGCGTTGCGAGCGGCCAATATGCCTGGGTCGGAGTTCACCGGTCAACAAATGCAGAGCCAGTACATGATCGCATTACTTAGTATGCGTCTGGACAAGTGATCTTAACCTCGTCAGTCAAGCTGATCAGCTTGACTGACTTTGTATTGCGCACCAGCTCAATGCTATGTCAGAGAAATGAAGTCATCGCACGGCCTGTCACTGTGAGCGACAGATCGGTTGCCGTCAGCAGCTATACATGTCATCTACCCAACTTCGAAAAGTTTCCTGGATGCAAAAACTCATCAGGCGCCTACCGGCCTAGTGATGCCTGGAGATTGAGTAGGCCATCTCGCCAAGCCTCGTATTCATCGCTCTCTGCCCAAAGCTCCGCGAGCTCCGAGTTGTCAGCCAGCACACGGTCAATGGCCGTCTGTGCTTTGGTGAGCAGATCTGCGCTTGGTTTGGTCGACTGGCTCTTCACCCACACAGAGATGGCCTCGTCTGGCTCACCGGGAGTTTCCTGGCCATTCACCAACGCGAGCGCTGCAGCAGCTGCGATGCCACGGCCTGCTTCCGGAGCTTCAAGGTACTCCTCCGCTGCAATCACATGTTCCAAGGCTGACTCGATAAGTTCCAGATCTCGAGACTCACTCAGCTCAATGGCGAAGTCAGCTGCCTCATCATTCCCAAATGCATGAATTGACCATGTACCCATTGATAACCCGTCCTTTGGCTTTGGCGCCACCGCAGCGCGTAGTTCTGCGCTGCTAGAAATGGCACGCAGCGACCTTATCACAGCAGACTCGCGCATAGACCATACTGAGTTTTTGCCAATGCCAAGATGCTTTCAATGAGACAAGCACAGCTCATGACCCAACTGATATCGCGGTTGGACACGAATCAGATGGCGCTTCAAGCAGGCTTAGAGAGAAAGTCTCGGTTTGAATATCCCAGTCACGCACGGATATCTCCGCCTCGGAGGAGGCTGTGTATTTGTGCTTAAGGCGCCCAAAATCCAAGCGGCTTACATTCATTTCTAAGCCGCTCACAGCCAATAGTGGGTTGTTCAACAATGCAATTGCATTCATCTGTGCTTCTCCTGTGATTGAAAATTGCAGACCCTTAGGGTCCGCCTTCGCTTCAACTCACGATCAAAGGATTGGCGGCTAACCAGTGCGCAGGGTACGTAACCCACAGTTGTCACGTAGTAAAGCAAGCGCCATTCGCTGCCAAGTTTGAAGCGCAGCAAGTCTCCCCGGCAGCGCATACGCTTCCCGCCCAGTATGGTGAACCTGATGCGTACTACGCCCCCTGACCCTTCGCTTATCTAAATCAGCAATAACGCGGTCATGCCCACACATGACCGCGACACCTACCTCCCGGGGAGCAATCCCTTTGGGGTGCTGTCCGCAAAAAGTCGGAGAGCACCTCATGAAACTGGCCCTGATTGATAAAACCATCAGCGAAATCGAAGCCTCCATCACCACCGCCGAAGACGAACTGATTCAGGAAGTCCTGCTGATCCTCGATCGTCGGCTGTTCTCAACTGAAGCCGCACTTGAATCACCAGGTGCAGTAGCGTCTTACCTGAAACTCAAACTCGCTGCAGAAGAGCACGAAGCTTTTGGCGTGGTTTTTCTGAATGCCAAGCATCAGCCACTGGCTTTTGAAGTTCTGTTTCGGGGCAGCATTGACTGCGCCGCGATCTATCCTCGGCAAGTAGTAAAGCGAGCCTTGGCGCACAATGCCGCTGCGGTGATTATCAGCCACAACCATCCTTCGGGATGCACCGAGCCCAGCTCAGCGGACATCACCCTGACTACGCGCATGAAAGACGCGCTTAGCCTGGTTGACGTTCGGTTGGTTGATCACTTCATCGTAGGTAGCGGGCAACCTCTGTCGTTTGCGGAGAGAGGGTTGATTTGACGGTAAGCGCCCTCGGGCGCTTTTTGACAGTGATGATTAGTTGCGCATGAAGGACGTGCACAGAACAGCTCTTTTCAGCCAACTGTCCAGCTCACTCATCTGGATACTCCACATACGCGATAACCTTGCCAAACGGCGCGCTCGTCATACCGACAGGAACTGTCATTCCGGCGTATCCAGGCACGGGTGTATTCATGGTAAAAACTAGCTCGCCTAGGCTCTGATTATCCGCAGCAACAATCAAAAAATACCTGCAATCTGCTGGCGCAACACCGGACCACTCAATCGTCAATGGATTACGTCCCGGGAGGTGATCAGCAACGACGCTACCCTGCGCGTCGACCACCGCTACTCGAGGCTTCAACACCGTCTTTGAGAAACCGAAACACATGTTGTTGCACATCGAATGGACGTTGATGACGTAGGCCTGCCCCTTGCGAAGCTGAAAGTCGAAAACCCGATAATTAGCGGGCGTTTGCCCAATTTCGATTCGCGGGTCCGTTGCGCCGATCTCCCAGCGCATGGGAAACAGGCCACGATTAACTGGCAGAGAAATCGAGGAGGCCTGCTGAACAGCCTCTCCAAATGAGTGTGCGACAGGTGTGATGGATAAACTAAGCTGTTGTTGGTAGCTAGTCACGGAGTTACTTGCACAACCAAATAGGAGCGAGAGCAGAATGACGAATAATAGGTACCTTAACATCAGCAATCCTTAAATTTTTTATACCATTCGAAAAACCAGCCCCCCATCAAACCAACATTAAAGTCTACAGTTACCTACTCCATGAGTAGCGCCTAGGCATCAATGATGAAATCTGAGGTTTTATATGAAATTTACCCACTTCCTGACGTGAGATCACCCTTCAAAATCGGCAATATCATTTACCACAGCCTGAACATCAAACCCATAATCACCAAGAACTCTCGACCGCAATTCCTCCAAGTAATTTTTAGCGCCTAGAGCAGCACTATCAACAGAAATTTGATAATCCACAGACGCTTCTAACCAGCAAGACTGCACTTGATAAAAATTTGAATTAACGTCGTATGACATTGCAAATATTGGTTCCTCTTCCTCATCCATGGACACATAATAAAAATCCTCTATCTTGCCGTGCTCAATAGCCCGTAACCACCGAGTAAAAAAAACTGCCAACTCGACTAGCAAGCAGCTCTCCACAACCAAAATATCAGAGCCATCTTGAGAAAATGAAACTTCCCCTTCTGTCCCTACAAAGATACTTCGCCCATCTTGCCGAGTAGGAAATGACAAAATCTTGAAATTTACTTTCATTTACTCATCTCTCATTTACCGGAAAGGCAATCATCACTTAGGGAGTTGGGATCAGACCACGATTAAGCACAACCTAATCACTTCAAAAAACCAATAAATAACGATAAAATAATCGTGGTGCGACCCCGCCCACCTGAAGCTTGCAAGAACTTAAAAAAGAGCAAACACTAGAAAATATACAAACAAGGCAAAAGCTGCAAGACCTCCTCTCATTACTGGATCAGCGTCCGCTCCCAGACTTCCGGGCCCGATACCTACACGCCCCCCGCGGAGGTAGTTATATACAGCTTGACCGAACCACAGTTGAATTAACAGCATAGAAAAAAAGCGGTGCCAACTTCCATCAAACCTGATAAAACTTACCAGCAGTGAGACAACCAGCAAGGCAAAACCGATAAAATGGCAGTATGTCTTTAGCACTCTCAACATTCAATCACCTTTAAATATTTCAGTAGATTTCTGAGCAATTGTATTCCATACCCCTGCTGCGCCCAAACCAATCGAGATCTTACTGGCCGTTTTTTTCTGGAACCCCACGTGCAATAGCAAACCTCTCAAAAGAATAACCCAGCGCAGCACTCCCAGTTGCAGTTGGGAGATCATCCTTCAAATAGGAAGACAACAAAGATGCAGCGGTAGACCCGTTGGATAAAAGTGTCGCTGCGGCGCCATTTGTCGGCACCGCAGCTACACCCATCATCCAACCAATATCACTGATAGCTTTGGCATCTACTGCTTTTAGCCATACTAGAGTTTTGACATCAGAAAAATCAATATTAGCGCCATTCGCTATACATTCAGCGCTTCCAAAAGGAAAGTATCGAGAAGTGTAAATAACCCCATCAATCGCGACTGGCACTCTATAGCCTCCATTTCCATCCGGTGATGCACCATTACTGCTACCAGAGCCGGCTGATATGGGTGGATAATTGCTCGAGTCATATACAGCCCATGAATATATATCAACATACTGCTTGATGAAGGCGATAACGTCCTTATCGGCACGTGCAAAATTCTGCACATATTGGCCGCTACCCCCAAGCTCGATCCAATCTCCGCCGGTGTCATAGATACCAGCCTTGTTAGCTACCATATCTTTAGCGGGATGATTCTCAGTACCGGTGATGTAGGAGAGTCTCAGTTGATCCTCAATCTGCTGCGCGGTGAATTTACCGCCACTCTTTTCCGCAAGGGCTTTGGCCAGCTCTCGCTCGGTTGAATGTAGCTGCCGGTTGTACTGATCTGCAACGAGAGCAATCCAGGACGCTTTTTCAACGTCTTTACCGGCGAGACCAGCCACAGTCAATCCAACAATTTGTGAAGCCGCCTCGCGAAATTCTGTATGAGCGCGGAGTACATCATTTAGCACTCCAGCCATCGCTTGGCTAGCCCCTGCGGCAATCGCTCCGGATGCAAAATCACCACCTGTAGCCGTTGAAATGGCTCCGCCCATAAGCGCATGCAAAGCAACTCTTCCTAGACCACCTTCCACCCAGAGTAATTGACCCGCAGAATCTTTGTTAAGCAAGGCTGTTACATACTGCTGCTGAACATAGTTGCCGATGTAATTGAAACCAATAGCGGCAGCGACGTTACCTGCTTGAGACACCAGACCACCAACGATGTTATCGCTTAGACTGCCACTTTTGATTGCGGTTTTGATAGTACCAGACGCGACACCCTCCGCACCTGCATGTAAGGCGAAGCCACCAATATCACTCAAGTCTGACAAATCGAAACCTTTAGTCAGGCCGTTGTAAGGCTGGGTTGTCCCGCCAAACTGAGGTTTTATCAACCCTGCTGTAAACCCAGCAGTAAGTCCAGAAATGGCCAGATTTTTTAAGCTATCGTCGCTTGTTAAGTCCTTAAAAACCACTCCTAAATCGCCTCGATTGTTGATCGTGCTTACCACGGCCTGAGAAGTTAAAGATGTCAAACTTGCGACGACTGCTGCATTGTGGCTGCTGTGACAGTAGTTACTGCAGCAGTCGACAAACCAGCGGCGCTCGCTGCACTTCCTGCTACTGACCCAGCGGCAGCGCCTGTAGTAACGAACGTACCGGCTCCGGCAGTTATTACAGTCACAATGATAATGATCGCCAACATCGCGCCCTGGCCCAGGCTCGAATGACTGTACTTATAGGCGTCGTGTGTCTCTTTGATCAGTTGCCAATCCACATCCCCGCGCTTCTCGGCTTCCTTCAACCATGCCGGCTGCGGATCGGCCTTAACCATCGCATCAATGGTCTGGCTGACCGTTTGTTCGTTGACGTCCTTGATGTCGATTTTAAGGCCGTCAACGGCCCTGATTGCCAGCTCACCCTCGGCGATCATTTGCGTTTGGCGCAGGGTTTCGTCGGTGTTGCCCTTGCCTGACATCGAGGTCCACGCGAGGCTGCTTTTGCTCTTCTCGTGACTCTCTTGATGCAGGTCCTTCACACCCTCAAACGTGATCGCCCCACCACTATCGATAGTCAGGTCGTTCCCGCTGTTGAGCTGGCGACCTGATAGCGCTGATCTCCACCGCTCTTTAGCGTCAGATCACCGCCTGAGGTGACCTGACTGCCGATATTAGTCAGTTGGGTAACCTCGTCGCGCTGGGTCTTTTTACTGCCCCAACTGATTCGTACGCAAAGGTGATCAGAGTCAGCAATCGCTCTGATCACGCGCTCAAATCCTGGTTATGAACCATTGACCAGAGCGCTGAATGCCTGCCCCTGAAATGCAGCACCCTACCCCCAATCAGAAGACGTATCAGGATTGGTCCGCTGTTAAATCCTGATTCTTCTGAACTCTATCGCCAAAGGGCGTTCTAGACCCTTTCGCCGATTTCTGGTTAGCATCGGCGCCGCACTCTTCGTGACCCTTGAGATTTTGACGACGCATGTCTATTCAGCAAACACCCGGGCATGTACTGCCCGCACGCTCGGCCGCCAAAATGGAAGCCGCAATGGCCGTAGGCGCTTTCGCTATCGGTACTGGCGAATTCGCGATTATGGGCCTGATGCCTGACATCGCCAGCAACTTGCAATTAAGCGAACCACAGGTCGGCCATGCCATTAGTGCCTATGCTTTGGGAGTGATGGTCGGGGCACCGCTCTTGGCCATCCTGGGTGCCAGGTTGCTGCGCAAGCACCTGCTTCTACTGCTGATGGCGCTGTACGCTCTGGGCAATCTGGCGACTGCGTTTACTCCGACATTTGGCAGTCTGATTGCCTTTCGGTTTATCAGCGGCCTGCCCCATGGCGCCTATTTCGGTATCGCAGCGGTGGTTGCTTCCAGCATGGTGCCCACCAATAAGCGTGCCGGTGCCGTGGCAAGGGTGATGATGGGCCTGACGCTGGCGATGCTGCTGGGCAACCCGATTGCGACGGTATTGGGTCAGTTTTTCGGCTGGCGATCAGCGTTCGCGCTGGTAGGAGCCATTGCAATCTGCACCATCGCGCTGGTCTGGCGCTTTGTGCCTGACCGCCATGACGAGCCGCGCAGTGATCCGCGCAAGGAACTGCGAGCTTTTACCAAACCGCAGGTCTGGATGGCCCTTGCGATTGGTGCCATTGGCTTTGCCGGGATGTTCTGTGTCTTCAGTTATCTGGCACCCACGATGCTCGAAGTCACCCGCGTAACACCGCAATGGATTCCCTTCGGTCTGGCTGCTTTCGGACTGGGCGGCATCATCGGCAACATCGCCGGAGGCAAACTGTTCGACCGCCTGCAGTTCCGTGCGGTGGGTCTGATACTCGTCTGGTCGATGGCAGTGCTGCTGTTCTTTCCGTTCGCAGCCGGGTCGCTGTGGGGCGTCACGCTAGGCATCGGCCTTGTCGGGACAATGGTGGCTCTGGCGGCTCCACTGCAGATCCGCCTGATGGACATTGCTCACGAAGCACCAAGCCTGGCTGCCGCGTCCAACCATGCAGCATTCAACCTGGCAAATGCGCTTGGTCCATGGTTTGGCGGGATGGCAATTACCGCCGGGCTGGGCTGGACAAGCACCGGGTATATCGGTGCAGCCACTGCACTGGTGGGCTTGGGTATCTACTTGATTGCACGACGCATGAAAGGCGGCGATTGAACCCGCCAGCCTTGCCCCGGGCGGCCCTCGTGACGAACGCCCCTCCACGCCCGGTGACTCTGTAAATGCCCTCACCTGCCGAGATGGACCCATCTCGGCAACCCCCTTGAGCGGATAGCGGAATGTCCGCAACGAGCCAAAAACCTATCAAGGATGCGTATCGAGCGCCTGTCTGAATGCGGCTTGATGGCTGGTACTGGTAAAGATGCTGTAGCGGGTACTGCGCGATACTTTCTTCGTCCGAAAACGCTCGAAGACGGGCTGAAAAACGGCCCGGTCAAGTCCCGGCTGTTCATCAAGCAAATAGCGCCCCTTACAATGAAAAATTCAGCACCTTGCCAAAGTATCTGGCGGACAACTCGTGGCCTGCCCCCAGGATATCGAAAGGCTGACACATGGCACCGGTAGAGATGATTTCCCCGGCCTTCAACGTGATTCCGTACTCCGCAGCATGTTGATAAAGCGCGGTCAGAGAGTTCAGAGGATTTGTCGCCGTGTCATCAAACAGCCCCTTGGCTCTGGGTTCGCCATCCAGATACACGACAACGGTTTCGGCCAACTCACGCAGTGCGTTTTCATCCAGTCCTGCGCAGACTGATTCGCCGATCACCAGCGCCTCAAAACCTACGTTGTCCGCGACAAAGCTCGGCCAGCCGACTGCCTTGCGGTCAGTAAACCGTGAGCGCACCACTTCGAAAGTGACGCAGGTTGAGCGAATGTCCTGAGGCTCGATTTTCCTGCCTGCCAGCGGTGGTAAATCACGGGCCAGGATAAATGCGATTTCGCATTCGATGGTGACCTGAGTGGGCGCAGGCATTTGCAGATGCACCCCACTGCGATGACAGCGGTCTTGCTCCAACTGCCCCACCAGTGGGCGCGACAGGTTACCGGTGCGCATCGCCGCCGGGCTGCCGACACCAAGTTTCCAGCCTGCCCGCGACCCTCCGGCGGCCTTGAACAGCTGGTTCTGCGCGGCATAGCCCTGTTCAAGCGTCGCGGGCCTTAGCGCCGCGGGCAACTCAGGTAGCAATTCACCGCTGCGCCAGGCTTTCAGCAGGACCGAGGCGGTAGCCGATGGGTCGAAAGAAGTACTTTGCATAGTCAGTCCAGTAGTTGATCGTGGATATCCTTGTCGCTATCACGATGGCCCGCAACGACGCCTCATTGATGCGTGCAGCATAAAGCAGGTCACAGCGATGTGCTGCAACTCGGGATTCAAACGCAAAACATCAGCGCCCTTGCCTGAGGGATATGACAGATAGAAACCTTGAGTTTCCTCCTTGTGCAGGCTCCGCGAGCAAATCAATAGCCTCAGGTACCGCACTGTTTCTTCTATTGCCAAAGTGCCGACTGAAAAGACACAAAGCCGCAATGCAGCTGACAAGAAAATGCAGAACAGCTACGCCATCCCCTCTGGCACGCTATCCCCAGAGCAAAACATTATTTTGTGTAAAAATTGACGACAACGGCATTTAGCCATTACTGTTGCCGCCTGCTGAAGCGTCTTCATCAGCCAATGGATTGAATTACAAGGGAATGTTCAGCATGCACGGTGCGCTGCTTCGTACGGGCAAAAGTGACGATTTCATTGCCGTGGGAGAAACAGGGCAACCTGTTTACAAGGCTGCGCTGCAACTCATCGCAGCGCTGACCCGTAAATCGCCTGCATTGGCTCTGTTCCTCGCTGTGCCAAAAAGCAATGAACAAGGCAGCGTCATTGACTGGTATAGCCCGGTTCAGGGTGACGTTGTACCTTGGAGTTCTGCCACAGAAGCAGAGACCGAAGAAGCCCGCTCGCAACTGATTCATTTCAAAAACACCATCGCGGACATGAGTCTGGCACTGGTGCAAGCCGGTAACAAAGGCGGCCAAAGCGATCAGGTTATTTTCGGAAAACTTCTGGGCCTCGTGCCTCATGCACCCTCTGAGAACTATCTGTACCTGGTCCAGGCCAAGCGTACCAACGCCCAAGGTGAGATTGAGCATTACACGCAGCCGGTGTTGAGTTTCTGGGGCTTTGTGCAGCACGAAGGCGATCGCCATCGCGACCCGCTGTATTTCCTGACCCCCGCGCCGATTGTCGCCCCGCCCGCAACGCTGACGGCACCCGCGTCTGTTACCGCGCCTGAAACCCCGATATCTCTGACTAAGAACGTGCGTCCCTGGTGGCGCCGTTTCTGGTGGCTATGGCCATTGTTGCTGTTACTACTGGCCCTGCTGCTATTTGGCCTGCTACGCGGCTGTATACCGACGGTCACGCTGCCGGTGGGAAGCGTGTCCCTGCCTGCCACGACCACGACCACGACCATAGACACTTCGAACCTCAACAACCCGTCCGGAAACGTTGTACCTGGCGGCGCAACATTGCCTGCCAGCGAAATACCGGCGAACGGCCAACTGCCTTCCCTCCCGGCTACGGAGCCCGCTACCACGACGCCAGAGCCGAAGACAGAACCTGTACCAGAGGCCGGCGAACCACAACCCGCCGAGCCACCTGCACCGGAGCCAGCTTCGCCGCCAACCACGGCCGCCGAGCCTGCGCAATCCAGCGCTCCAGTTGCTCCCGGTACACCGCTGAGCATTCCACCGGATATCGCTGAAGGCCCCGCTGATTTTCTCAACGGCAATTACCGTGCGGGCGCGGGAATCATGGACGCTAAAACCTCCAAGCCATTACGCCTGGAATACGCATTCGAGAAAGGCCAGGGCAACGTCACTATCCGCCGCCCGGATGGCGTGTCCTGCACAGGTGCAGTCAATGCTGCGATGAATGCCGGCAACCTGGGCATACACAGCCAGGATCAAGCCAGTTGCACCGACGGTAGCCGTTATGACATGCCTCAAGTGTCCTGCAAGCCAGGCGCCCAAAGCATCGCTGATTGCCAAGGTAACTATGGCAACACCCAATTCCCCATGTCCATGCGGCGCGAATAAAGGCTGGACCCATGCTGCCAGAACTCACGCAATTCGAAGATACCGTTCACCTGATCAATGACAGTGGACTCCAGTTCATGGATTTCGCCGTCAAGCTTGATTTGCGTAACGAACCCGCCGGGCGCTTTGCCAAGATGGGCAATACGCTCATCGCCCGTCTGTTGCAGAATCAGGAAACCAAACAATATTTCCACTTGGGCCCGGTCGGCACTGCCAACCAGTCTGGCGAGCGGCTGATTCAGTCGCAGACTCAGGAACGGCTGATCAGCGAAGTCGATGACGAAGACCTGACGCTGAGCATGCAGGCGAGCCTCAAGCTGCTGGACGGCCTATGGCTGCCCGCGCCATTCTTTCGCTTCCTGCCGCCCGAGCGCTATGACGAAGGCCCGACCAACTGGGCGCGAGTTCGCCTGATTGAACTCGAACAGCCGGATATTGATGGCAATACCCACCGCCTTACACTGGTGTTCGACACACGCTCGATGGCGTCGGCAGCAGGCATGCAATACCTGGCTCCTACACGTGATGACATCAATGCGGGCTCGTCTTTCCGCCTGGCCTGTCACGCACGCCAGAGCCGCTGGTTCCTGGACCAGAAATGGGTGCAGGACTGGCTGACGGAAATCTATCGTGAAGGCAACAAGCATCGCCCCAGCGAAGACATTGATGAAGAGCTGGTTGAGCAGCGCCACATCGGCCACTACCTGAACTTGCTGAGCCTGCTGGCCAAACCGATTCCGGAACAGCGCAGCAGCGAGCCAGCACGTATTGAAGTGCCTGAAATCAAGCTGACCGCCAACGGTGTGGACTCCATTGATCCGCCGATCCCGGTGGACTTGGTACTGGACGTTGGCAACTCACGCACCTGCGGTATTTTGATCGAAAACCACGGGCAATCCGGCGATGGGATGAAGCACAACTACATCCTGCAAATCCGCGATCTCGTGCGCCCAGAGCGGGTTTACAATCAGCCGTTTGAAAGCCGCATCGAGTTCGCGCAGGCATCGTTCGGCAAAGAAAACTTCTCGGTCCAGAGCGGTCGTCATGACGCCTTCCAGTGGCCGACGATTGCCCGGGTTGGCGTCGAAGCCGGGCGCCTGTCTGGCCGGCGTCGTGGCACCGAAGGCTCCACAGGATTGTCGAGTCCCAAGCGCTATCTTTGGGATGAAAACGCTTACACCCACGGTTGGCGTTTTAACAATTCCTATGTGCAGACCGACAGCGAGCCAAAGGCAACCGCTGCGCCGTTTTCGCACAAAATCACCAAGCTCGGTCAGGCGTTCTACAAGCTCAAGAACGAAGATGACCGCCTGCCTGCGTTTTCTCCGCAATATTCGCGCAGCTCGCTGATGACCTTCATGCTTGCCGAGGTGTTGACGCAAACGCTTTCGCAAATCAACAGCCCGGCGCAACGTACTCGCATGGGACACACCCAGCGGCCACGCCAGTTGTCCAGCATCACCCTGACCGTGCCCCCGGGCATGCCGCAAGTTGAACGCAGCCTTCTCAATGATCGCTTGCTGCAAGCTCTGGCGTTGGTCTGGAAATGCATGGGCTGGCACGACGGCGACCTCGACCCAAGCAAAGCCAAGGGCCTTAACTCGCCGGTGCCCGCACCCCGTGTGCCCCTGCCGCGAATTAAAGTCGAATGGGACGAAGCCACCTGCGGGCAACTGGTTTATCTGTATACCGAAATTCGTGAGAACTTTGCCGGCCACGCTCAAGAGTTTTTTGACACATTGGCCCGTCCGGACAAGGCTGACCGCGAGCGTATTACCCTGGCCAGCATCGACATCGGCGGCGGTACGACAGACCTGGTAATCACTGATTACTCGCTGGAGCGCGGTGCCGAAAATGCCAGCGGCAGCAACGTATCGATCATCCCTGAACAACGCTTCCGTGACAGCTTCAAGGTAGCCGGTGACGACATCCTGCTGGACATCATCCAGCGCTTTGTCTTGCCGGGGCTGGAACTGGCGCTGAAAGAGTTTGGCGTGGTTTCGCCCCGCTCGTTGCTGTCAAAGCTGTGCGGCGATGAAAGTACCAGCGCCCAGGACGCAATCCTGCGCCAGCAACTGAACCTGCAAGTCTTCGTGCCGCTGGGCCTGCGCCTGCTCAAAGACTACGAAGCCTACGACCCTGAACTGCCAAGCCCGGTGCACCACTACACCTTCGCCGAGTTACTGGAAAAAGACGCCATCAGCGAGCGCATCCACGAATACGTCGCGGGCGGCGTACGTCGTATCGATGGCGGACGCGATGGCTTCGACTTGCGCAACGTCACGCTGCGCATTGATCTGCCCGCAATTCACCAGGCGTTCCTCAAGGGCCAGATCAACCTGAGCAAGATTCTTGATGCCTTGTGTGAAGTGGTGTTCCAGTACCCTTGCGACGCATTGCTGCTGACGGGACGTCCGTCACGCCTGCCGGGCGTCCAAGCCTACATCCGTCGCAAGGTGCCGCTGCCACCGGGACGTATCGTCCCCATGAACGGTTATCGCACCGGCGGCTGGTACCCGTTCCATCGCAATGGTCAGATCGACGACCCGAAAAGTACTGCCGCCGTCGGGGCGATGCTGTGCCTGCTCAGCGAGCAGCGCAAAGTCTCGAACTTTTACTTCAGCGTCGGGCGCCTCAAGCCCTACTCGACCATGCGCCATATCGGCAAACTGGACGAAAACAATCTGGTTATTGACCACGACATGCTTTACAGCGACGTGATTAAAACCGACGCGAAAGGCAACGAATTCCTGCAACTGCACGAACCACAACTGGACGGCCCGCAACTGCGGGTACTGGGCAAGACCCGTCTTGGCTACCGCCAGTTGAACGCCGAGCGCTGGGTTGCGGCGCCGTTGTATCTGATTGAGCTCACCGAGCGCGGTACGCGCAAACTCGTCGGTAAACCAACCACTGACGGCAAGGAAGCCTGCCTCTTATTGCGTTTTCGCGTAGAGAACGCCGATGCAGACCGCGGCGACGCCGAGATCATCGCCGAGACGCTGGTCATTGATGACAACATCGCCAGCAACGTTCAGGACCAATCCTTCGACCGCAAAGACGTGAGGCTGCAGCTCTACACCATGTTGAGTGCTGAAGGCGGTGCCTCCAACTATTGGCTCGACAGCGGGAGCGTGAGTCCGAAATGACTACTCTGAGCACTGAACAGATGCAACTCGCCCACGCCTGGACCTCTGTCCATAAAGGCGCAGGTCTGGCCCTGGACTGGGTGGCCGAAGTGGCCGAGAACAGCGAAGAAGTAGCGACCAAGGCTCACGCCTTGAACCGCGATTTGTATCGCGCTCGCAACCTGGCGCGCAGCCTTGGGCGTGTGTCTACCACCCCTATGGGCATTGGTTTTTTCGGCTTGTCCCAGGCGGGTAAGAGCTACCTGATTTCGGCATTGGCCGCAGACGGCAAAGGCCAGTTACTGACTCAGTTCGGGCCTCAGCAACTGGATTTCATCAAACACATCAACCCGGTCGGCGGCGGTAAAGAAGCCACCGGGCTGGTCACCCGCTTCACCCGTCGTGCACTGCCGAGTACGGATCCACTGTTCCCGGTGGAACTGCGCTTGTTCCGGGAAGTGGAGATTGCGATTGTCCTCGCCAACGCATGGTTCGAAGACTTCGACCATCAAAAGCTCAATAGCCAGATCACTGATGCGCAGATAGACGCGGTGCTGCACCGCCTTGAAGAAAACGCAACAGCCCCTCCGTCGCCCGGCGTAGGCAGCGACGACGTGGTCCTGCTGTGGGACTACCTGGAGCATAACTACCCCAACGCCGTTCGGCCGTTGAGCGCGCGGTATTGGCCACAGGTGATCAAGCTGGCTCCGCGACTTTCGATTCGCGAACGCGCCCAGTTGTTCTCCTTGCTGTGGGGCGGTGTCGGCAAAATGACCGAAACCTACGAGCAACTGGCGACTGCCCTGCACCGCCTTGGTCTGGCGGAAACGGTTTACGCACCGCTCAGCTCGCTGGTCAGTGAGCGCGACGGACAGATGATCCAGACCAACAGCATCATCAACGTCGATATCCTCAGCCGTCTGGGCGGCATTGGCGACAGCCCGCTGGAAGTCCGCCCGTTCGTTGACGGCAGCTTGCGGCCCGCTGTCTCAGTGGGCAGAGCAGAACTGGCGGCATTGACCAACGAGCTGATTTTTCGACTGGACAACGAACCGGCCAACGCCATCGTCAATAGCGTCGACCTGCTGGACTTCCCGGGCTACCGCAGCCGCCAGAAGCTAATGAGCATCGATGAAGCCAGTGAGGTGGACAGCAACGGCGCCACTAATAACCCGGTCGCCAAACTGTTGCTGCGCGGCAAAGTGGCTTACCTGTTCGAACGCTACACCAACGAACAGGAAATGAATGCGCTGGTGATGTGCACCAGCACCTTCAAGCAGAGCGAAGTGGTCAGCGTTGGCCCAGTACTCAAGAGCTGGATTGACAAGACCCAGGGCACCAGTGCCCAGCAACGGGATGCACGGGCCAGCGGTCTGATCTGGGCCCTGACCATGTGCGACGGCTTTATCGGCGGCGCGCTCAACGGTGAGATCGTGCAGTTCCCTGAAGCCTGCGACAACATGCTCAAACTGACCATGATCGAGCGCTTCGGTAACGAAGAGTGGATGAAGCAATGGGGCAGCACTCCGTTCAGAAACACTTATCTGGTGCGCAAGCCACGCTTTAAGACAACCTTCCTCGACCTGGAATCTAACGGCGAAGAACTACGCTTCAACGAGTTCTACGACGACGCCTTGCAAGCTCTGCAAACCGCATTCAGCAGCAGCGAATTGGTCAAGCGCCATGTCGCTGATCCGCAGGATGCCTGGCAAGCGATGCTCAAACTCAACGATGGCGGCATGAGCCGCTTCAGCAGTGCCTTCACGCCCGTTGCCAATATCGACTTCAAGCTGCAGCGCATCGAAGAACAACTCGATGAGTTAATGGTGCAGCTGCTACCGCGACTCGAGCAGTACTACGAAGCCGGTGGCGAAGACGAGCGCGCCAAGAAGAAAGTCATTGCCAACCTGATCGTCAAACCGTTTGCCACGACCAAGCATGGCAAATACGTGCTCGGCGAACTGCTCGCTTACATGGCTATACCTGAAGATCAACTGCGCGACCTTTACCTGAGCGGCGACTTCGACAGCCCTTCCGTTGAAAGCAGCGAAGCTGTGCAGAACGTTAGCGAGCCGGAAATTGAATACGACATTTTCGGAGAAGCCATTGTTCAGGCAGCTCAGTCAGAAGCGACCGTGACTGCAGCAGTGACCGCACCGCAATATCAAAGCCACGAACATCGGTTCGCACGAGCTGCATTCGATTTGTGGGCAACTCATCTGCGCAACCTGAGCCGTCGCCAGCATCTGCTTGAGCTGCTTGAGCTGCCTGCTGAAGCCATCGCCCTGCTGGTGAAGGAACTGGTGATCTGCGCCGAGCGTCTGGACCTGCCATCCCAGCTCAGCGCAGCCTTGCTCAAGCGTGCCCAGAGCGGTGTGCGCAGAGAGAATCTGGTGCAGCGCCAAGTACTGACAACGCAACTGCTGCTCAACGACTTCGCCGCCTGGTTTGGCCATACTGCCGACCCTGCCGAGCAGCGTCCTAAAGGATTGCTCGGTGCAAAACAGCCACTGTTCGCTTTCTATCAACAGGAAATGCCAGGTCGCTTCCCGCTTCTGGCAGCGCAGGCCGACGACCAGAGCGTGATCTTCGCTGACGACTGGATCTCCGGCATCGCCATCCATACCCAGAACAACGTTGGCCATCGCAAGGGCAAAGAAATCACGCCCGAGCAAAATGAGGCCATGGGCCGCGCCATCCAGGCCTTCAAAGCGAGATAATTCATGTCCATCACGATCAAACTCTCTCCACTTGCCAACCCGATACCGGGGCACGGTTTTCTTCAGGTACGTGGCTGGGAGCATGATGCTGGCAACCTGGAGTTTGCCTTCCAGCGCAATCAGGATGACTACTACCTGCAACACGACCAGCAATGGGGCAATGCGCCTTGCTGGTTTGCTCAGCATTTCGTGGAAGCCGCCGACGGCGACTCCATCAGCCATCAGGTCGGCCCGGAGATCGTAGATCCGCTGTTGCAGAACTCGGCTACCGGGGTTTTTAACTTCCGCCTGCGTAGCCCTGATGGCAGTGGCGAAGATGAAAACCCGATGAAACTGATGGAAGGCCTGGCGTTGTCGGGTGCAGGCAACGCCACCGGACCAGGCGCCGCGCAAACGACAGTTAGCCTTGCTCCAACGCAAACAGCGCCTGAGACAGTGCAGCCCGTCGCTGAGTCCGTGAGCGAGGCAGCAGTCGAACCTGCAACGTTGGCGGAGCCCGTTGTTGAGCCTGCTCCCGCAGCATCCACGAAACCGGCCAAAAGCCGCACGGCGTTGTTGGCCGTTGTCATTCTGGCGTTGCTGGCGATTGCCGCTGGCCTGTGGTTCTGGCTCAAGCAACCCGCCGCTCCGGCTCCGGTCGTAGCGGCCACGCCTCCTCCTGTCGTGGCAGCGCCCGCACCGACAGGTGCTGCGCCGTGCAGCGTTGAAGCATTAAGCACTGAAACCGAATTGAATTTCGTCCAGGGCTGCATCAAGCAATCGCCGGACAGCGCGGCATTGCTCAAAGTCATAGAACTGGCCAAAGCCAACAAGCAATGCGGCGTCGCGCAAAGGCTGTATGCCAACCGTGCACAAGCGGGCAATGTCGACGTTGCCATGGCCTACGCTCGCGAATACGACCCCAAGTATCTGCAAGCCAGTGACTGCTTCAAAACCCCTGACAACGCCACTGCCGCCTACTGGTACGAAACCATTCTGGGCTACCAGGCCGACAACGCCGAAGCAGCGCAACGCCTCAAGGAGCTGAAGCCGTGACCTTGCGCCATTTTTCGCTGACACTCGCCGCCTGTCTGTGCCTGGGTTCAGGTTGGGCGCTAGCCGCTGACAAACCCTTGTTGCAGGACGGCAAAAAAACCCTGTTCCAACGTGTGCTCACCACACCCGGCTGCCATTTGAGCACTGCCGCAGGTGGGCCAGCCGGTGCAGCGCAGCCGCCGTTCAGCCGTTTCTATGTTTACGAGCGGGCCAGTGCAGGCACTGCCCAATGGTTGAAAGTTGGGCCTGACAGTTTTGGCAAGACCAGCGGCTGGCTACCCGCAGACTGCACCGTGGACTGGAAAATGCAGTTGACCCTGGCCTTCACTAACCCGGCCAACCGCGACCGACTGATGTTTTTCAAGGAGCGCGAAACCCTCGAAGGCATCCTCGACGCTCCGGATCCGGTCAGCCGGGTTGCCCCGTTGCGCGCCAAACTCAAGCAAAACTCCACAGCGCCCGGAGTACTGGCTCAAGAGCCGGAATACTTCATTGATATGCAGAAGCAGTTCTACTTGCTGCCAGTGCTGAGTGGCGAAGAGGTCATGACCGAAGCCGGCTTTCGTACACGCATCCTGAATGTCGCGTCAGTGAGCAAAGCTGATGCGGCGGCAGGACAACCTGGCCAGACGGGCGCAACCCCAGGCCAGGCTCAGGGGCAGAGTCCGGCCGGAGCAGATGCGGCCAGCCAACTCAAAGAGTTCAGTGCAGCCGTCGTGTTCGTTATCGACTCCACCATCTCCATGGACCCGTACATTGAGCGCACCCGCGAAGCCATCGCCAAGGTGTACGCGCAGATCGCCAAGGAAAACCTTGATCGCCAGGTGAAATTCGGTCTGGTTGCATTCCGTTCCAGCACCAAAGCCGTACCGGGACTGGAATACGTCACCAAGATGTACGCCGACCCTAATACCGTGAAGGACGGCGCCGACTTTCTGGCAAAAGCCGCTGACCTCAAGCAGGCAAAAGTGTCGAGCAAGAGCTTTGCCGAAGACTCGTATGCAGGTGTGATGCAGGCGATCGACCAGGTTGACTGGAGCCCGTTCGGCGCACGTTATGTCGTGCTGATCACCGACGCTGGCGCTCTGGATGGCGACGACAAACTGTCCAAAACCGGTCTGAATGCCGAGCAGGTCCGTATCGAAGCCAGTAACCCTGGCGTGGCCATCTACACCTTGCACCTGAAAACCGCTGCCGGGGTGAAGGATCACGCCAAAGCCCAGGCCCAGTACGAAGCGCTGTCCACTTACTCCGGAACAAACACCTCCCTTTACTACCCCGTGGATGCCGGTGACGTGAACGCCTTCGGCAGCAAAGTCGATGCGCTGGCTAACGCTATTACCGGCCAGGTCAAAGCCGCCTACATGGGTGACGACGCCATCGGCAGCGCCATGAACGCCACCGCTGCGCCCGCCGAACAGAAAATGCTCGACGATGCCGCGCTGATCGGCCATGCCATGCGCCTGGCCTATCTGGGCGACAAGACCGGGACCCAGGCTCCACCGGTGTTTCAGGCGTGGATTGCCGACCGTGACCCGATCAAGCAGAACGTCCCGACCACTGACGTCAGGGTGCTGCTGACCAAGTCGCAACTGAGTGATCTCAGTGACGTGCTGAAGAAGATTCTGGATGCCGCCAACGAAGGGCTGATTTCACCGAGCGAGATGTTCGAGCGTCTGCGCTCTGTCGCCGCAACAATGGGCACTGACCCTAATCAGCTCAAGCAGAATGGCACGGCCAAGCTGTCCGAACTGGGTGTAATGGGTGAGTACCTGGATGACCTGCCCTACCACAGCGAAGTGTTGAACCTGGATGAGGACACCTGGAAAAGCTGGGATGGCCTGGCGCAGGAAAAATTCATCCGTACGCTGGCGACCAAACTGCGCCACTACCAGGTCTACAACGCAGATGTCGACCGCTGGGTGTCACTGGCCGAAGGGAGTGATGCCCGTGACAACGTTTACCCGGTTCCTCTGGAAATGATGCCCTGACATGCTGCAGATCAAAGGACTGAAGGTACAACGAGGGAGCGGTACACAGGCACACCGGGTGCACCTGCCCGAGTTGACGCTGGGGCGCGGTGCGGTGCTGGCGATAACCGGCGAAAGCGGTTGCGGCAAAAGCACACTGCTCGAAGCGCTGGGTCTGCTGCTGGCGCCTGAGCAGGTTGCGCAGTACCACTTGGGAAACGCGAACATCGCTGCGCTGCTGGCAGCCGATGATCAATCGGCACTGGCTGAAGTGCGTGCTCGTTCGTTGGGTTTTATTCTGCAGAATGGCGGATTACTACCATTTCTTAACGTTCGAGACAACATCAGTCTGCCCATGCGTCTTCTCGGCATGGGCAGTGAAAGCGAACATGTCGAGCGCGCCATCGCGGCCCTGCGCCTGGAGCCGCTGCTGAAAAAGCTGCCTCAGGCCCTGTCCATCGGCGAACGTCAGCGGGTGGCCTGCGTGCGCGCCATTGCCCATCAACCGCTACTGCTTCTGGCCGATGAGCCTACTGCCGCTCTGGACCCCCATAACGCAAGACAACTGTTTGAACTGCTGCTGGGGCTGGTCGATGAATTGGGGCTGAGTGCGCTGATCGTTTCCCACGATTGGGAATTGGTCAACAGCTTTGGTCTAGCGCGCCTGAGTGCTGTCTCCCAGCCTGGGGAGACACGCTTTGAAGCATTCAATTGAACGCCTGAAGCTGCTTGTAAGCCTGGCTATTGCTGACCTCTGGCACGACCGAAAAGTCTCGCTATGCATCGCGGCCTCACTGGTTGCAGTGATTGCCCCGCTGTTGCTGCTGTTCGGTCTCAAGCATGGCGTGGTCAGCCAATTGCAGGAGGAGCTGTTACGCGATCCACGCAACCTGGAAATCAAGTTGCTCAGCAGCGGCAACTATGACGGACAGTGGCTGAGTGAACTGCAACGACAACCACAGACCGGCTTCGCATTGGGCCTGACCCGCTCGCTCAACACACAGGCCGACCTGCTGGGTAATCGCGGACGCTTCATAGACAACGTCGAAATCATGCCCACTGCTGGCGGGGACCCGCTGCTCAACACGCCTGCCAGCGCACTTGCGCCGGGGCAGGTGATTCTCAGCGCTGCGGCGGCTGAACGGCTGACGCTGAAGGTGGGTAAACCGTTGCGCATGCTTGTGCAACGACGCCTGGACGGGAAACCGGAAAGAGGCGAAACCACGCTGACGCTGGTCGGCATTATCCCTGCTGTCAGCTTCGCCCGCCCTGCTGCATTCGTGCACCCCGACGTGCTGCTGCAACTGGAGCGTTTTCGCGACGGCTATGCGGTCAATGCACTCGGCGCCACGAGCGGCCAACCGGAAGTCGAATTGGCCCCCCGCTACGCCCGAGCCCGGCTTTACGCCAAAGACATTGACAGCGTCGCACCACTGGAGCGCTGGTTGAATGCACAGAATATCGAAACCGCCAGCCGGTTGGCCGACATCGAGAACGTCAAAGCCATCAATCATGTACTGGGGGTGATTTTCGGCGTTATTGCCGGGGCGGCCTTATTGGGCTGCATCGCGTCGCTGGTGGGTGCTTTTCTGGCCAATATTGATCGAAAACGTCGCAGCCTGGCTTTGCTGCGTCTGATGGGGTTCACCAGTCAGGCAGTCGCGGGTTACGTCGTCCTGCAAGCCCTGGTGCTGGCAGGAATTGGCTATATCGGTGGCCTGGCGTTTTATCTCGCCGGCAGCCAGGCCTTCAACCAGTTACTGGGCGGCCAACGCATCACTGGCAGTTTTGTATGCCACATCACCCCCTTGCACGGCCTCGCGGCGCTGGCGCTCGCTCTTGCGATTGCGGCACTGGTTGCGCTTGTCGGTGCCACCCGAGCTATCAGAATCCAACCCGCGGAGAGTCTGCGTGAACTGTAAACACTGGCGCCACCTGCTGTTTGTGCCCCTGACCCTGGCCAGCCTTCAGGCATCAGCCGCCTGGGAAGAGAAGTTCTACAACCCGATGCCAGACGCTGACGACGTGGTGCTGCCGATGCCCTGCGACGGCGCCATGGTGTTTCGCAAGGTGTTTATCCCGCTTGCCGGCCCACTGGACGACTACCCCATCAATATTGGCGGTGACAACAACGAATGGGGCTATGTCGAACAGACCCATCCAGCGTTCATTGCCGGTAGCTTCACTGCCGAAAAAACCGCCAAGTCGCGTTATTACCTGCTCGCCAAATATGAGATGAGCGACCTGCAATATCGTGCGCTGACACAGGCCGAGTGCCCTACGGCATCGAACAAGCAACGATTGCCAGCCGTTTCGCTGAGCTGGATGCAGGCAATGGCAGCGGCCGACAAGTACAACCTGTGGTTGCGCCAGAACGCAGCGGACAAGTTGCCCAAAGAAGACGGCGTGGCGGGCTTTGTCCGCTTGCCGACAGAAGTTGAGTGGGAATTTGCTGCACGCGGCGGGCTGAATGTCAGCACCGCGGAGTTCCGCGACCTGCGCTACCCGATGCCGGATGGGCTGAATGCCTATGAATGGTTTGCCGGAGCCCAGTCCTCCAATGGTCAACTGCAACTGACCGGACTGCTCAAACCCAACCCGCTGGGCTTGCACGACATGCTTGGCAACGTCGATGAAATGATGTTTGAGCCGTTTCGCCTGAACAAACTGGATCGCCAGCATGGCCAGGCTGGAGGCTATGTGGTCCGTGGCGGTGACTATCGGACCGCTCAAGGTGAGCTGCGCAGCGCCTTGCGCAAGGAACGCAACTACTACGAAGCCAAAGACGCTGCGACCAGCAAAACCACAGGCGTGAGATTCTCCCTGGTGTCCAGCACGCTCACCTCTCGCGAACGCGTTGCCAGCATCGAAAGCAGCTGGAAAAAACTGGGAACCGGCAACGGCGACACCAGTCAGGACGAAAAAAACACAGCACAGGCACTGGGAACACTGGCCTCTGGCGTCGAAGACGAGGTGTTGAAAGAAAAACTCAAGACCCTGGAAAACCAGCTACGTGCCAGTAACCAGCAGCAGGAAGAGACTCGCGATCAGGCGATCCGCGCAAGTCTCAACCTTGGCGCATTCCTCTGCACCAAGATGCTCGACGACGGCAAATACCTGGACTTCCTGCAGAAGAATTACGAGCTCAATTGCTCGGCAACTGACCAGGACAGCAGTTGCCCTATGCGCAAAGGCAAGCTCGACGAGCAGCGCGATCGACTGCACAAACTCAGCCGTTACTACGCAAGTAGCCTCGTGGACTCCGCAACACTCTACGGCGAGCCGCTGTTGGCCAGGCAAATACCGGTCATAAGCGAAATCATCACGCGCAACGAACAGCTCAAAGAGCTCAAGCCCTACTTGCAGACCCACTGGGTCAATCAGCAGGCATTTCTTAAAACCCAAAAAATCGACACCGATGCCTGGCTCGGCCGCTGCAAAGCAGTCCAGTAACTCGACGTCACGCTTACTTCAAGGAGCTTCAGTATGGAACAAGTACGTAATTATCTGCCCAAGGTCATGCTCGGCCTGCTGCTCTCTGTCAGCCTGGTGTTGGCAGGCTGCGGCACCAACGGCATCGGTAGCAGCATGCTCGATAACTCCAGCACAGCACCCGACCCACGGCTGACCAAAAGCGCCGATGCGTCATTCTTTTCCACCTCCGGCCTCACTGCATGTGCGGGTGCCGCAGGTGTTGGCGTTCTGGCTTGTGCCGTGACCAGCCCTAACGACAAAGTGAAATGCATGGTAGTAGCCGGTATCGCTGCCTGCGGCGTGGCCATGGGCGCCAACTATTACTACGACTACCGTCGCGCCAAGTACTCCGACACCACTCAACGCCTGCAACTGATGAATGACGAAGTGAAAGCGGACACCGAAAAAGTCGCTCAGCGCACCGCCACCCTTCAGCAAGTGATCAACGACGACAAAGAGCGCATCGCAGACATCCAGAAATCGATCAAAAGCAAAACCGTGGATAAAGCCAAGGCACAGCAGGAAATCGCCAGCGTCGACAGCAATCTTGCGCAGATGAAAAAAGACCTGAGCGGCATGCGTGACAAAGTTAACGAATATCAGAAAACCGCCAATCTGGAGCGCGTTAATGGTGGTGGCAAGCAAGTGACCGAGATCGATAACGAAATCACTAAAATGAACAATAAAGTCGCGTCCTTGCAGAAAGAAGTAGACGGTCTGTACAGCCAGCGTCAAGCCATCACTCTGGGTTGAAATGAAAATGATTATTCGAGCACTTGTCGTCAGTTCGGGGCTGCTGCTGTTGAGTGGCTGTGCCACTCCGCCGGGTAGCTGCGACTCAAACAATGCCGAAGCCAGCCTGATCGCAAAAATGAACTGCGATCACTCGGGCGGCTACAGCGAACAGATCCGCCAGCGGGAACAGTCGCTAACGGACGCCCGCGCAGAAAACGCGGCATTCCACGACGTTTACAACGCCTTGCAAGACCAACAGAAAGTCGCCAGTAAAAGCCTTGCCGAGCAACAGCGGCAGCAGGCCACGCTGGACGCGTCGATGAGCAAGCTACTGGGCCAGCTCAAGACCCGTCATGCCAACAAGACGCAGGTTCAACAACAGATCGCCGACCTTGAGAAACAGATGGCCGCCAAAAAGCAGGCCACCGCCAGTACTGATCCGGCGGTTATCGAGGCACGTAAGCAAGAACTGAAAGCCCTGCAGCAAAAAGTTTCTCGGCTGCAACTAAGCCTCGGCTACGAGTAACTCCCTTCCTGGAGGCCCTTCGGGGCCTCGTTTGATTCCGGACCTGTGCCATGCAACGCATCTCCCGCGACGCCACTCCCTATCCACCGGCGCTGTTGCGTGCGTTGGAAAGCAAGGTCGAACTGCTGCACCATTATTTCCCTCCCAGCGTTGCCAGCCTTTACGCTATCCCGCGTACAGGAGGTGAAGACATAGTGCAGTGGTGGTCGGAGCTCGGAGGTCAACCGCTGCAATACCGTAACCTGAACGCCACGGCACAGCAGGCATTGATCGCACGCTACACCCAACGCCAACAGGCCATCAGACTTCTGGTGGATGAATTGCAGTTGCGCGGTAAAGGCGAGGACGCCCAGGCCCTAAGCAGCATGATCGGCGCTCCGGATCTGGATAACCTTTATAGCCTGAACGAAGAGCCCGTCATTATTCGCTGGGGCCTGCCACTTCCTGCAACGCCTGCCGCTCCGGCTCCCGCTGCGCATAAGCAAACGGCCCTGCCCACTGCCAGGCCGCATTCACGACGTTGGTGGTTGCGCATGCCTTTCTGGCTACTCGCGCTGCCTTTACTGTTGTTACTGCTGTGGCTTCTGTGGACCTGGCGCGGCGGATTGTGGCACTTGATCCGTCCGGCTCAGGTAAGCAGCTATGCCTGTGAAGCAGGTGCAACTGCGCCTGATTTCGTGGTTGTACTGGACACATCCGGCTCCATGAATCTGAACATCAATACCTCCGCAGAAGACGAAGCCTGGATGAACAAGATGTCCAGCAAGCTACCGGACAGCAATCCCAGAAAAGCACGCCTGCTTGCCGAACCCACTCGACTGACGGTTGCCAAACAAGCGTTTGGAGCAATGGTTGACCACCTGCACCCTGACATTGATACCCGCCTGATCACTTTTCAGGGCTGTGAGCGGACAGTTGATCATGGCCTGTTCGCGCCCAATGCCAGGCAACAACTGATTACCGGGGTTAACCAACTCGACGCAGACGATGGCACACCGTTGACCGCGAGCCTCATCCAGGCCGCAAGCAAGGTCGACGGGCGCTTCAAGGATGCCGTCGTGGTGATGTTTGTCGACGGTGAAGATGGTTGCGACAAGAACGCTTGCGAAGCCTCCGCGCGTATTGCCAGCCAACAGCCGAGATTGCGGGTCAATCTGGTCAACATCAGTGACGGAAATCTGTCCAACTGTATCGCCGAAAACACCGGCGGCCGGGTTTACGCTGCTCGCGATGCCGTCGAAGTACAACGCATGCTGCGTGAGGCAATGGAAGAAGTTGCCGACACGCCAGCGTGTGCAAGTCCCCCTCCAGGCAAAGAGCCCCTCTGATCAATGCGGTTATGCGTGCGAAACAGGTGGCCGTGAAGGTAAGGAGCAGTACAACCTTGTTGAAAATGCTCCCCAATCGTCCGACGACACATCAACAGCCACAGTATGGATGTCAATAATTTGATACTGTGTCATCGGATTTTTTGAGGCGAATGCAACCCGGCGTTCTTCAGCTCATCACCTGAGTCTGTGCCAACCGTCTCTGAAACCTTCAAGAGGGGAAAATTTTGACCGCTACCGACACTCACGCATCTCTGCAGGCGGCCATCGATAACTGTGCTCGCGAGCCTATTCGCACGCCGGGCAGCATTCAGCCACAAGGGTTTCTGATCGTTATTGACGAACCCGCGATGACGATTGTCCAGATCAGCGAGAACATTGCCCAGTGGTTGAATGTGGATGCAGCCCAGCTGCTGGGCAGCGACCTCGATTCCCTCGTTAAAGATGGCACCGCATTTGTTGGCCAGTTAGGTGAGCTGGACGAAGATGAGGCGCAGCCTTTCCACGTCGGTGACGTCACGTTCCTCAAAGGCGATCGTGCGGGTCAAGCGGTGGCAATGATGCTGCACCGCAACGACGGTGTGCTGATTGCCGAGTTCGAACCGGCCGGTGACACCGCCACGGCTCACGGACAGTTGTACCCACTGGTTCGCGCGTTCATCAGTCAGATGCGTGAGGAAGAAAGCGTTGACGAGCTGTGTGAACGATCGGTGCGTTTTATCAAGCGCATTACCGGATTCGGTCGGGTCAATGCTTACCGTTTCGACAAGGACGGCAATGGCGTGGTCAACGCCGAGCTGGCAGACGCCGGATATCCACGTTATCTGGGGCTGTGCTTTCCGGCATCGGACATTCCTGCGCAAGCGCGCGAATTGTATTGCCTGAATCGCATCCGGATCATTGCGGATGCCAATTACACCCCGTCAGTGATCACGCCTGGCATCAATCCCAAAACACAGCGCCCGCTCGACCTGAGCTACGCGACGCTGCGCAGCGTTTCCCCGGTGCACTTGCAGTACATGCGCAACATGGGCACCGGCGCCTCCATGTCCATCTCGATTGTGGTCGATGGCCAATTGTGGGGCCTGATCTCCTGCCATAACGCTGCACCGCATCCTGTCAGTTTCCAGACCCGTTCGGCCTGCGAATTGCTGGGGCGTGTCCTGTCGTTGCAGGTTGAAACCAAAGAAGCTCATCTGCGTAACCATCGAATGCTGGGGCTGCGCAAAGACATCGTGCACATGCTGGCGGCAATGGCCGACCATGACAGCGTGTTCAAGGGCCTCAAATCCCTTCCCGAAACGTTTATCCGCTTCGTGGGTGCCTGCGGTGCCGCGGTGGTTTCGGATGAAGAATGCGAACTGTTCGGCCAGACGCCGCCTGAGCGCTCCGTTCGCGCATTGGCTGCATGGCTCGCGGAGCGCGGTGGCCCCGATACCTTCCAGACCAACAACGTCAGCGTCGACGTCGCGCAAATACCCGGCCTTGCCCGGGCAGTGAGTGGCGTGCTGGCGGTGTCCATTTCAGAACTGCACTCCAACTACCTTATCTGGTTCAAACCCGAGCAGACCCGAGTGGTTCACTGGGCCGGCAAACCGGAAAAAGCCATTGATCCAAACGGCTCCCTGAGCCCTCGTCAAAGCTTTGAATTGTGGAAGCAGACCGTCGAAGGGTATTCCGCTGCCTGGGAAGAAACCGAACTGGAAGGTGTTGGCGAATTGCGCCTTGCAGTGCTGGGCATCGTGCTGCGCAAGGCCGAGGAAATGGCGCAACTGGCCACTGAACTCAAGCGCAGCAACAAAGAGCTGGAAGCGTTTTCCTATAGCGTCTCCCACGACCTGCGCGCCCCACTGCGGCATATTGCCGGTTATGCAGAGCTGCTCAAGGATATGGAACAAGGAAACCTGTCTGAACGCGGCCAACGCTTTCTGGGCACCATCGGTGATTCGGCGAAGTTCGCCGGCACCCTGGTGGACAACCTGCTGAGTTTTTCGCAGATGGGACGATCCGCCATGCGTCAGTCAGAGGTCAATCTGACAGCCATGGTCGAATGGATCCGGCGAGAAATGCTGCCAGACTACGAAGGCCGGACAATCGAGTGGGTGGTGGGCGAAT
The DNA here is from genome assembly GCF_900602065.1 of Pseudomonas viridiflava. GTDB lineage: Bacteria > Pseudomonadota > Gammaproteobacteria > Pseudomonadales > Pseudomonadaceae > Aquipseudomonas. Next base: position 430,020 of record NZ_UWFN01000116.1, read on the forward strand.
TGCCTATCATTATTGCCGACCCGGCTTTTTTACATCTGGCGATGCGTAACCTGCTCGCCAACGCAATCAAATATACCCGCAATGAAACCATTGCTGTCATTGAAGTCACTGCGGTTCAGGAACCTCAAGGCGTTGTCGTCAGCGTCAGGGATAACGGTGTTGGCTTCGATATGCAATACGCCGACAAGCTGTTCGGCGTATTCCAGCGTCTGCACCGGATGGAGGAGTTCGAAGGCACCGGCATTGGCCTGGCCAATGTCCGGCGGATCATCGAGCGCCATGGCGGCACCGTTCACGCGCAAGGCGTCCTCAATCAAGGCGCTACGTTCTCCTTCACCCTGCCCTACAAAACCCTGATCCCAGCCGTCTGAGTACGAAGGAAAAAAAATGCTCAAACCCATCTTACTGGTTGAAGACAACCCCAACGATCTGGAGCTGACCCTGGTCGCACTCGAACGCAGCCAGTTGGCCAACGAAGTGATTGTGCTGCGCGACGGCGCGGAAGCGCTCGACTACCTGTTTCGCCGCAATGCTTATGCAGAGCGCACTGGCGGCAATCCAGCAGTCCTGCTGCTGGACCTGAAACTGCCCAAGGTCGACGGGTTACAGGTACTCGACGCGATTCGCCAGTCAGAAGATTTACGCAGCATCCCGGTGGTCATGCTGACCTCCTCCCGTGAAGAACTGGACCTGTCACGCGCCTATCAACTGGGCGTCAATGCGTACGTCGTCAAGCCTGTCGAGTTCAAGGAGTTCGTCAGCGCCATCTCCGACCTGGGAATTTTCTGGGCAGTGCTGAACGAACCACCACCTGGTTCGGTCAGAGCTCAGCGTCGTCCTAGCTCCTGATCCCAATTTGATTAAGCGCAGTCAGACTTAATGCCACTCAAAGAATTGAAGCTCCTCCTTATTGAAGACAGTCCGCAGGATGCGGAATTGACCCTTTTGTCCTTGGAGGCCAGTGGCATCAAAGTTGACTCCACCCTGGTACACAATCACCAGGGTGCCGCACAGGCGCTCACTCAAGAGGTGTTCGATGTAGTTCTGTGTGATTTTCTGCTGCCGGGGTCATCCGGCGCAGATGTTCTGAAAATCGCCCAACAGCTGGCACCTGAAACACCCTTCATATTTCTCTCAGGCATTTTCGGCGAGCAACAGGCCGTGGAAATGATGCGCCTGGGGGCTGTTGATTACGTCCTCAAGCAAAACTTCAAGATGCTGCCCAAAGCCGTCAGGCGTGCGGTGTCGGAAGTCCGCGAACGCACCCAGCGCCGGGCTGCGGAAACCGCGCTGCAAGACGTTGAGGTAAGGGCGCGTCTCGCCATTGAAGCCGCACTGATGGGCGTCTGGGAAATCCAGCCCGCCACCGGCCGGATGCTCTGGGATGAACGCTGCAACACGTTGTACGAAATCTTGCCCCACACCCCGGTGGACTTGTCGTTCCTGCTCGCTCGATGCCATCCGGAAGATCGCGCGCTGCTGGAGTCGAAAATCAACGCCGCTATTGCCCGGGAGTCTGACTACCAGATCGAATACCGGGCACTGATGCCCAACGGCCGTTCACGCTGGCTGTTCTCCAGCGGCCGCTCGGTGTTCGAAGACGGCAGATGCGTGCGCATCACTGGCGTCATGCAGGACATCAGTGAACGCAAGCAGGCGACCCGGGAACTGGTCGAGCTGAACGAAGTGTTGGGGGCACGTATCGAGCAGCGCACACGCGAGCGCGATCGAATCTGGGAGCTGTCCAGAGAACTGCTGGCCGTGCTGCAACTGGACATGACGCCTATCTCTTTCAATCCGGCCTGGGAGGCGACGCTGGGCTGGTCGCATGAGCAAATCAGCCAGATGCGCTTATGGGAACTGATCCACCCGGACGATTTCCGCACGACACTCCACGAAATGGAGAGCATTGCCCAAGGCAATATCTCTACCCGCTTCGTCAACCGCATGAAGCACAAATCCGGTGACTACCGCTGGTTGTCCTGGACCATCGTGCCCGAGGACGGGCTGATGTATGCCGCTGTACGCGACATTACCGAGGAGCGCGCAGTCATTGATGAACTGGCCGCGGCTAATCAGAGGCTGCGGGCGCAAATCAGCGAACGGGAGCGGATCGAAGCGGACCTGCAGCAGATGCAGCGCCTGGAAGTCGTGGGTCAGCTAACCGCTGGCGTGGCTCATGACTTCAACAACCTGCTGACCGTGATCCTGACCAGCACTACCTTTGCGATCAGGGACATCGAGCGCGGCACACTGGACAAGACCGCCAAACGCTTGCAGAACGTCAAGGACGCAGGCGAACGCGGGGCCAAGCTCACGGCTCAACTGCTGTCTTTCTCCCGCCGCCAGCGCCTGCAGCCAACCGCTATCAATCTCAATGACACCATTCGCGGCATGGGCACCCTGCTCGGCCGCGCACTGGGTGGCAGTATCTGGATCGAAACCGATCTGGCCAATGACCTCTGGTATGCCATGGGCGACCCGACCCAGACCGAGATGATCATCCTCAACCTGGCGATCAATGCGCGAGACGCCATGGCCATGGGCGGCTCGCTATGCTTTTCGACGTTCAATGAACACGTCACCCGGCCTGCCATACGCCCCGAGGACCCGGAGCCGGGCAAATATGTGGTGTTGGCTATCCGTGACTCAGGCAGCGGCATGAGCCCCGAGACCCTGCTTCGGGCGTTCGAACCGTTTTACACCACCAAAGACGTGGGTAAGGGCTCGGGCCTCGGCCTGGCTCAGGTATTCGGCTTCGCCAAGCAATCGGGCGGCGGCGTGATGATTGAAAGCGAGTTGGGGGTCGGCACCAAAGTCATGGTCTATCTGCCCAGCGTCGACAAGCCGGTGACACTGCCGGATGAACAGACATCGGCTCAGGCCCCGTCTGAGGTGGGGGGCGCGCACACGATCCTGCTTGTGGACGACGACCCGGAAGTCAGGGCCGTGACGGTACAAATGCTTGAGTCCATGGACTACAAGGTCATACAGGCAAAAGACGGCGCACAGGCGCTGACCTTGCTGGATCAGGACATTGATCTGGTGCTGACTGACTTCGCAATGCCGGGCATGACCGGTGGTGAGCTCGCCAGCCTGATTCATAAGAACCATCCAGCCCTGCCGGTGCTCTTTGTCACAGGCTATGCCGACACCGACGTTCTGGGTCTGAACGGTTCGGCTGTGGTCCAGAAGCCATTCAACGAGTTCGATTTGCGAAACAAGCTGCACGCCATGTTGAGCAACACCGGGCGTCGCTAGCACTCCCCTCTCAGAGAGGCTGCTCCAATCTCGGTCAGCCCGCTGATGATGTGCTGGGTGTAGGGGAACGCAGGATCCTCATCCAGTATCCGTTCTGACACCAACAGCCCCTCCCTCACCAACGCATCAACCGCGTCTACGCACTGAGCAATCGGTGGAATGCGCGTGCGCGTGCGCAGCATCTGCATGTAGATCTGGCCAAAGGTCAGTTTTCTGGACTGGACATGATTGAGTTGCTGGACGGTTTTCAGGACGGCGAGATCGATCGCGTATTTCCTCTCAGCAGTCGCTGGGTGGAGCGTATCGGCGGGAAGTAACTGCATAAATGATGACATCGTTAAAAAGGAAAAGACGATACTTAAACCACTAGCCCACTAATGAGCCAACACCCTCCAGCACTCGCTTCATATAAGCTCGATTAAACCAAACACTGAAACAGCGTCAGTCACTGCTATTCTCAAACAGGTCAAAACCAATAATAAATCTTCTTATTAGGCACCCAACAAAAAGCCTTATAGCGATTAAGTAACCGACTATTAAACCTCGCATAATATCGCCCACTTCAAGCACGACGAACAGCTTACCAGAACACTAAACCTAACGACAGTTAGGTTTATAAGAAAACAATAATAATCTAAAATTGTGATTTATCATGGATCTTGCACCCGAAATCATAGATTTATTAGCAATAATTCACCCAAGATAGGCACAAAATCTAAAAAACCTCCAAACCCAACCCTGCTTAAACCGCTAAAAAACTCTCTCAGGCCATGTGCCATCATTTAATAAAGCCGCGCTTACAAATATCCTTCTTCGCCACTGAACTTTTATTACTCGAACCTGACTTAACGTTCGGCGCATTTAGCCTTGCGCCCACAGTCCTTTCTTTTTCCTCTAAACCATCAATCGAGATGCAATCGATGAGTCGACCCTTGCTGTCTGTAATTAGCGCTGTATTACTCTGCGCGCAAAGTTTGTCTGCCCTGGCGACAGACTCAACTTCTGCGACGAACGCTGCCACGTCCGCCGAGCAGATTCGTGTGCAGGTAGAGGCCAGCCGTGATCAGTTGACTGGCGCTGCCAACGTCAGCACATCCACGGCTAAAGGCCCTTCCACCGTGCTCGACGCACCGGTGGTGACCGATGACGCCCCGGCCCAGGCGCAACGTCCATGAACCAGCCCAACCCTCAGCCGATTGCATCCGCCAAAAGGACGCTTGCCGTGTCAGCCTTCAAACACACCCTGAGCCTGAGCCTGCTGACCTTCAGCGTCCTGCAGGCCAACCTGGCCCTGGCCGCCGTCACGCCAGCCACCGGCAATGAAGTCGAAGCCCGTGTCAGTTCAATCCTGGACAACATGAGCCAGTCCGAAAAGATCAACTTTACCCGGGTCAACGACGGACACATGATCCCGCCGCTGCTCAAGTGGGGCATCAAAGGCACCACGGCCTACGACTCCTCCATGGGTGTGCACGTCAACAACGCGACATTCGGTGCGCAGTACCCTTCCCAGTCCGCGCTCGCTGCGACCTGGAGCATCAATCGCGCCAAGGAGTTCGGCCTGGCCATTGCCTACGAAACCCGTATCTCGGGCGGCCAGCAAATGCTCTCGCCGGGCGTCAACCTCTATCGGACTCCCTACAACGGTCGCTCCGCCGAGTACATGAGTGGTGAGGATCCATTCCTCGGTGCCGTGCTTGCACCGGCCGTGGTCAATGCGATTCAGGTTCAGGGCATTCAGGCCAGTGGCAAGCATTACCTGGCCAACGAACAGGAAGCCAATCGCCAGGCAGTCAACGTTATCGCTGACGAACGCACCCTGCGCGAGCTGTATCTGCCAGGCTTCGAGTCGATGGTGAAAAACGCTAACGTTGCGTCGATCATGTGCGGCTTCAACAAAGTCAACGGCGACTACGCCTGTGAAAACCATCACCTGATCACTGAAGTGCTCAAAGGTGAATGGGGTTATCAGGGCACTGTGATCAGCGACTTCAACGCCATTCACGATGCGTTCAAAGGCGCTTGGGCCGGTACCGATATCGACATGCCGTCGGGCCTGCAATTTACCGAAGCCAACCTGCTGCCGTATCTCTGGAGTGGCCAGCTCACCCAGAACGTTATCGATGACAAGGTCAAACGCAACCTGCGCGCCATCGTCAGCTATGACTTCCAGGAGAACCTCAACACTGCCAGGACGCTGGACCATCCCGAGTATGGCGCGCGTGCGGCGCTGAACACGGCTCGCGAATCCATCGTGCTGCTGCGCAACGAAAACACCACTGATGGTAAGCCGCTGCTGCCACTTGCCAAGACTGCCAAAATCGCAGTGATCGGTGACTGGGCGCACGAGGCCCCGGCATCGCCATTCGGCACCGCCAACTCACCGCCCAACAGCTACGTGACCGAACTGAGCGGTTTGCAGCAACTGGCGTCGAGCAGCTCGAACGTTACCTATCTGCCGGAACTGAGCCTGAACCCGAAATCGTCGGCCTGGTATCAACCGGCAACCAATGACAAAGGCATCAGCAATTCCGGCGTCAAGGCTGAGTACTTCTCCAACACCAGCTTGTCCGGCAGCCCGAGCGTGACTCGCGTCGAGCCAGGCGTGAACCTCAACTGGACCACCGGCACCAACGAAACCAACGCGGGCACTACGGCTGTGTCTGGTTTCAGCCCGACGGCAGGTGCTTTCTCGGCCAGATTCACCGCGACGATCAAGCCAACGGTGTCCGGCGCACACGTGTTCAAAGTCCGCGCAGACGGCCCGTACAAACTGTGGGTCAACGATGAGTTGGTGTTGCAGAGCGACGGCGTGCCGTACTCCGCAGACGTGGTAAACGCCATGACCACCTCTGGCAAAACTCCGGCGCTGGTCGCTGGCAAACCCTACACCGTGAAGCTTGAATACCAGCGCGTGCAGGGTAATTTCATCCCGGCATTGGGCGGGATTACCGGGGTACAGATGAGCTGGGCGTCCCTGCGTCCACCCAAGGACCTGTCGAAATACGATGCGGTCGTGGTGGCCACAGGCTCCAATTACGAGCATGAAGGCGAAGGCTCTGACCATGGCTTCGAGCTGCCCGATCAACAGGCTGAGCTGATCAGTTTCGTGACCCGCGCCAACCCGAACACCATCGAGGTCATGCACGGCGGCGGCGTTGCTGACATGCAGCCTTGGGCGAACAAAGTCGGCGCCACCTTGCAAGCCTGGTTCCCGGGCCAACAAGGCGGTCAGGCACTGGCAGAGATTCTGTACGGCAAGGTCAACCCTTCGGGCAAACTGCCGATCACCATCGACAAGAAAATCGAAGATAACCCAAGCTATGCGTCCTATCCGGACCCGGCGGCTTACCGTGGCAGCAATCCGCTGGCCGAAATGACCTACAGCGAAGGTCTGTACATGGGCTATCGCGGTTATGACAAGAAACACGCCAAACCGCTTTACCCGTTCGGCTACGGTCTGTCGTACACCACTTTCGGCTACAGCGACCTGAAACTGTCGACCAACGTGCTGAGCCCCGGCGCAACCATCGACGTGAAATTCACCCTGACCAACACTGGTAACAAGGCGGGCTTCGAAGTCGCGCAGTTGTATGTGCAACCGGTGAAACCGGCCGTTGATCGTCCTGAGAAGGAACTCAAGGGCTTTACCAAGGTGTATCTGCAACCCGGCGAAAGCAAAACCGTCAGCATCCCGATCGATTCACGCTCCCTGGCCTACTATGTAGACAAGACTGCAAGCTGGGACGTGGACGCTGGCAAGTTCAAGATTCTCGTCGGTTCGGATTCGGAAAATCTGACCCTGAATCGCACCTTGACCACGCTGTTCCCGGAACACCTGACCACCCGCGACAGTAACCCGCTGCCACTGCCACTGCGCAAAGCCGTGCAGGTGAACGCCACACAGGCCTACTAAGCGTCAGCATTCAGGCTCAAGGATGAGCCTGAATGTCCTTCCCGAGACGCCGTAAATAGATGTCGAACACCGCCATGACATCCACTTCTTCCGGGCATCTCAGCCACTGAATCTGCAAGCCGTCCATGACCGAGAAAATCTCCTGAGCCATGGCTTTCACGTCGATATCGGCACGAATTTCCCCCGCCTCTTTCAACGCGTTCAAATGGCTGCGAGCATGCTGGTGGGTAAGGTGAAATCTGTCTTTGTGCCAGGACCATGCCGGATGTGCATGGGAAAGGCTTTCGGTATTCATCACCAGGGACGCCTGACATTCGGCAGCGTCTTCAACACTGAACCCCATGCTCAGCCTCAGAAACTTGAGGAAGCCCTGCACGGTGAGTTCGGTCGTCAGCTCGTGAAACCTTGAAGTCACCCGTTGATCCCTGCGATCCAGCAGTGCAGCCAGCAACGCCTCTTTATTGGGAAAGTGATGTAACAGGCCTACGGTCGTGATACCGGCAAGCGTCGCAACATCGCGCATCGATGCACTGGTATAGCCATCCCGGGCAAAGATCACTGTCGCCGCGTCGAGCAGCGCCGCCCTGCGCATCTCTCCCTTGGGAGCCCGGCGACGCTTTGGCGCGAGCTCTTCGCCTGATTCATTCCCTGATTCGTCAACTGACATAAAAATCCGATAACTGCTTCATTCAAATTATCCCGGCGCTCGCGGGCTGGATCCGTCGTTCAAAAAAACGCGTTGCGGTGATGGACGCAACAGCGGTCGAGATCACTGCAATCAGCGCGTTACCGGCAAACATGCCCGGCATTAATCCGCTACTGCCGAACACATGCATGCCGACAAACACGAACGGCACGGTCCCTGCCGTGGACCTGAGCCAGGCGAACATCGCCACAAACCAAGGCCGCTGCATGGTCACGAACACCGAAATCGAGACGAAATCCAGACCAATGAGGACCCACAAACCACCACCCAACTGACAAAAGGCCAGAAACAGTGCTCGGCCTTCGCCTTCAAGGCCGTAGAAATCGGCGATGGTACCGCAGGAAAGCACCAGCAAACCCCAGACAAACAGCCCGTAAACAACGACAAGCCTGCGCGAAAAGACGATTGCCGCGCTGGCACGCTTATCGAGGTGAGCGCCGATATTCTGTCCGAGAACCGGTGCCAAGGCACTCGGCAACGCAAAAAAAGCGCAGTAGGAAAACTGCAGGACCCGATCAAGGACTGCCATCGCCGCTAACGCTGATGTGCCAAAAGTAGCCACAGACGATACAAGATACGCCAACCCTACGGGCGTCGCCAAATTGCCAACCATTGCAGGCAAGGCCACCCGGAACGTGCGTTTGACGTGCATGTGCAGCAGTTTTGGCCTGACTGACACCCTCATCCCGACATGGCGACGCACCCAGTACAGCCCCAGACTGGCAGAAACGAGTGCCGACAACGCGTAGGAAATGCCGGCCCCCTCCAGCCCCAGGCCCAATACAAATATCAGCAGCGGATCGGCAACCGCCAACGTAACGGCACCTGAAAGCACGACCCACAATGCACGGCGACTGTCCCCGGCAGTACGCAGGATTTGCGCCGACATCTGCATGGCGGACTGCAGCACGCTGAACGGCAATGTCAGCCAGATAAAGACCCGTGCGGCCTCATAGGTCGCAGCATCGGCACCCAGCAAATGAGTGATCGGAACGATCAGCACCAATTGCAAGACCGCTGACAGACCACAGACGATCAGCACCATCAGGATCAGGCTGGTGGTGAAACGTGAAACTGCCTGGCTTGCGCGATGACCGATTCGTTCGGACAGTACCGTCGCAGCCGAAAGAATCAGCCCATTGGCCAGCGCACTGTTGAGGAAGATCAGCACCTTGGCAATGCCGACGGCTGCCAGCAGCAAGGGCTGGTGCAGCATGGAGACATAGACGAGCGTCAATATGTCCACCAGAAACACCGCGAACAAACTCAGAGCACTCGTGCTGCTCATGACCAGAATATGGCGTGCTATGCGCCCTTCAGTAAACGTCGCGCGGGCTACCGCCATTACATTCCCCAAACAGACAATGCCTGGCCAGCAACAGTGGCCAAGCCCATTGAGGCGGCGATTCTAGCGGCGGGCGTGCTCGGGAGCTATCACCGCCGCTCGATATCGGCGACGCGCCGACCAAGGGTTCAGCACGTAAGGTACCTACTCTGGCAATGGCTCGGAAACGGGCCGTCCCATCAACAGGACAGCAAGCAGAATGGAAAGCCCGACAAAGCATGCTGCCGCATAACCCAGGCTCTGTAGCCCATACGAATCGATCATTCGGCCGCCCACGATAGCTCCCAGACCAATCCCCAGATTGGCACCTGAAATATTCAGTGAAGCGCCAAAGGCTGTCGCGCCCTCCGCAGCTTTCATGACTCGCACATGGCTGACCAGGAACAGTGCCGCCTGCGTAATCCCCCAGGTCGCCAGCGCCATGGCCAGAAAAACCGGTGAATGGATGCTCGGGATCAACGCAACCATGCCCGCCACCATGAACGCGCAGAAGACAATCGACGCCATTAGCGGATGCTTGTCTACCGCGCGCCCACCCAGTGAATTGCCGATCAGGCCTACCGCACCAAAGGCCATCAGGCACCAGCCCACCACGGTGCCGTTGAAGCCAGCCAGCCGTTCAAGGATGTCCGCCAGATAGGTGTAGGCCGTGAACATTCCGGAGAACACCAGCACCGACAACAACACATGGCCTTGCAATACGGGGCTGCGCAGAACGCGCATTTGCTCGCGAAGCGAAGCGTCCTGCCGGGTTACGCGAATGCTCGGCAGATACACCCACAGCAGCAGCGCTTTTGCCAGCGCCAGCACCGCGAGCATGCCAAACGCCATGCGCCAGCCCACGGCGTCCGCGACCAGCGTCCCCACCGGAATGCCAAACACCGTGGCGCAGACGATGCCGAAAGTGATCTTCGCCATCGCACGACCGGCGTGCTCAGGCCCGACCAGATCAACCGCTGTCTCGCTGGCCAATGCCCAGAACACCGGCAAACCGAGCGCGGGTATCAGCCGGGCGATGCCCATCACGACGATATTGGGGCTCAGTGCCGCAAGGGTATTGGCGAGCGCAAACAGCACCATGACCGTTACGAACAGTTTCTTGCGCTCGAAGCGCGCGAAATAGGCGGTCAGGAATGGGCCGAGGCAGGCCACCGTGAACGCGAACAAAGTCACCAGCAAACCCGCTTGAGGGATGCTGACCTCAAGGTCCCGGGCAATACCGGGCAACAGGCCAACGATGACGAACTCGGTCGTCAGTACCGTAAAGCCGGCAGCCGACAACAACAGAATGGGTAACAGCATTTGAACTCCAATAGCGAAGCGCCAGGCCGGTGAACACCAGACTGGTTTTACAAGGAAATGATTGAGCTGATATGACTTGAGTACTGACCGATCACTGATGCGTCAGGCGATCGATGCAGGCGGGAATTATTGGCAGGCAAACAGCGGCCGCCATTATGTCCGGGCACCTCGTTGCGGTCTACCGTCGAGACATGCATTGATGCGACGTAAGTGGTCACCAGAGGTGCTACTTCAGTGCCCCGAAATTGTACTGTCGCTGACCTCACACCGTTTGCCTGATTGGCGCTGTTCATTGCACGATCCTGCGAGCGGTGGTGAATACCCACTCCCGTGGGAGCCGGTCTCACGTCGTCAGCGCAAATCCGGTAGGAGCGAATTCATTCGCGAAGGCGCCAGTACAGTCGACAAACCTGCATCGTCACAAACACCGCCCTCCCGTTGCAAACAGCGGCGATCCCACACCCGCAAAGTGTACTGCCCACTCTGTCGCTCTCTGTAGCGCTTGGACAGTGCGCCTCTATGGCTAAATACCGGCCCGCATCCCTGAACGACGAGCCGTTTATGAAATCTCGCGTTAACACCGGCATGGCCCTGGGCCTGCTCGGCGTTATAATTTTCAGCCTGACACTGCCCATGACCCGCATCGTGGTCGAGGAAATTCATCCTTTGCTTAACGGCCTGGGCCGGGCGCTTGTCGCGGCAATTCCTGCTGCCGCGCTGCTGCTCTGGCGACGCGAGCGATGGCCGACGTTGCAGCAATTCAAAGGCCTGTGTTTTGTGATCCTCGGCGTGATTGTCGGCTTCCCCGTCCTGTCATCATGGGCGATGCAAACACTGCCCTCTTCCCACGGCGCACTGGTCAATGGCCTGCAACCGCTGATCGTCGCCATGTACGCCGCATGGCTGCACCATGAGCGGCCTTCCAAAGCATTCTGGGCATGCGCGGCACTGGGCAGCGTGCTGGTGCTGACTTACGCCATGATCCAAGGCGCAGGCAGTGTCAGCAGTGGCGATCTGTTGATGTTGGCAGCCATCGCGCTTGGCGGTCTGGGCTATGCCGAGGGTGGACGTCTGGCTAAAGAAATGGGTGGCTGGCAAGTGATCTGCTGGGCATTGGTGCTGGCTTTTCCCTTACTGCTGGGCCCTGTTCTGTACCTTGCTTCGCAGCATCAAGGCACGATCAGCGCGCCGACTTTGTGGGCGTTCGGCTACGTCACCCTGTTCTCGCAATTTATCGGTTTCTTTGCGTGGTATGCGGGTCTGGCCATGGGCGGCATCGCCCGGGTCGGGCAGGTTCAACTGCTGCAGATCTTCTTCACGATCGCCTTTTCCGCACTGTGGTTCGGTGAGCACATCGACCCTTTGACCTGGGTGTTTGCAGCAGGCGTTGTGGGCACTGTGGTACTGGGGCGCCGGACCACGGTCAAGGCGCCACAGCCGATCAAGATCTGATCACGACTCTTTTGCAGCCCGGGCGTTGACCGCTTCGTCGAGAAACGCCTTTACCGCTCGCCATGATTGCTCGTTGGCTTCGGCATTCGCCGCAGGTGTTCCGTCAACGCTGTAGGTGGCGGGTATGTGCGGCAGCAAGATGGTATGGCCGGCGTGTTCAAAATCCAGATGCTGCACCGGCCAGGGATGACCCGCCTCTTGAAGACGCTGCAACGCCATTCTCGAAAACAGCGCTGAAGGCCATGCAGCGTCGTCGCCAGCAGAGAGCAACAAGACTGGCCCCTGGATTTTCTCTACCGGGATGGCAACCCGCTTCACGGCCTCATGGTCCAGTAGCGCGGTGCTGATCGATTCGGCATTACGTAAACCGGCATCTTTGGCAGCCCAGGAAGCGGTTTTATTGTCGTTCCACAGATGCACCAATGGCTTGCCTCCATAAAGCCAGGCCGGTCCATCACGGCCTACCGCCGGATCTGCCGCCGCCTGCCCGCCATGCACCAAAGCGCTGGGCACATAACCAATGACCGCCGACACCGCTTCAGGAAACAGACTGCCGAGCAACAGTACCAATTCACCACCCCGCGACTGGCCGCTCAGCGCAACAAAATCATGGGCAGGTTGCACCTCTCGACGAACCCAGTTCAAACCCGCCACGAAATACTCCAACGGCGTATTTGAAATGTAAGGCGACAAACCCGGTGCTTTGAAATACCCCAGTGCGAATGCGGCGTAACCTCGTGATGCGTAGAGCGCAGCCCGAGGCTCGTTGATCCCGCCACCCGAGCCATTCAGCACAATAACGGCGGGATGTGGCCCGTTGCCTGACGGCGTAAACAGTGTGCCGACCAGGCCGTCCTCGCGGACCTCTTTACGAGTCACGCCTGGGGCGGCAAGGCGCTGAATCAACGCCACCTCCTGATCACTGCCCTCAACGAAAATCCGCGTCACCAACGGCTGCAATACGTCATCCGGGAACACATCGGCGGCGCCCTCAACTTCAGGCCGCTGACTCCAGAGCAGGCCCAACGCAGAGACACCCTGATAGCTGCCAGACACGGGAGCATCTCGCTCCAGATCCACCCGCCCGCCGGCATCGGCAACGTACGTCGCGGAGCTGACCCAATGCTGCCCATTGCCACGCAACGTGCGAGTAGAGAGCACGACGCTTTGAGCAGGCTTGAGACCTTCGACAGCGATGCGTCGCGGCTCGTCCAGCAAACCCTCTGCCGGTGTGACTGATAGTGTCGTCATGAAATCCCTCGTTCTCCTGTCGAATGCCTCAAGGCGTCACGGGCGCAATCAAGCGTGGAGCATTACGATACCGCTCATGCAGCTCAACGATCATCGGCGATGCCGCCATCTGGTACTTGCGCCCTTCTTCAAGCAGCCAGCCGCTGCCATGCCAGTCGCGCACTATACGGTCCAGAACCTGCTGCGTCTGCGGCTGCTCCTTGCGTAACCAGATGACCGAATCTGCGGGCACCAGATCTTCACCAATCGGGATTTCGAAACCCGCCCATTCAGGTTGGCGCATCAACTCGTGCATGATCGGACTGTTCAGCACCACGCCGTCACAACTTTGCCCACGCAAGGCCAGCAGCACTTCCGACTGAGCCCTGAATGCTTTGAGCTGCACACCATAGTCACGGGTTAGAGGCTGCTGAAAACTGGCGCCCTGAGAAATACAAATGGTTTTGCCACGCAAATCTTCCCAGCGCGTGAAACCGGAGTTCTTTGGTGCGACCAACGCTCCGCCCAACTGCTCGTAAGGGGTTGGCACATAGTCCAGTTGCTGTGCCCGCTCCGGAGTCACCGTCATGTTGGCGATGAGCAGATCTACTTTGCCTTGCTGGAGAAATACCGCTCGATTAGCCGCGACCACGGGCACCACTTCGGTCTTGACCCCAAGCTTCTTGCCAATGTCTTCAGCCAGCTCTACCGCAAAACCGATCGGGCGCTGAGTGCCGGTAGCATAGGTGCCAAACGGTAAACCACTGAGGTTGACGCCGATACGCACCACTCCACGCTCCTGAATGGTCGTCCAGGTCTGATCGGCGAGTGCTGTCTGGGTCATCGCCACGACCAGGCCGATGGCCAGGCCGGTACGTTTAAAGTCAGGAAAAGTCATGGGGCGGGCTCTGCTCTTTGCTCTGATTAAAAGTGTTCTGATTGGAAGTGTTCTGACTGGAAGTATGCTGATTGAAAAACTGTTCAAGGGTCGTTGCGTAGCGCAGTTGACCGGCAGCGCTCTGCCAATCTTCAAATGCCTGAGCATCAGGCGCCAAGGACAGGATCTCCTCGCTGATCACTCGTGGATGCCGCGCATCGTCGCCGGGCAGGATTAACAGAGGTGTCGTACAGGCACTGACAAACTGCCGATCTACGCTGTAGACGAAATCGGTGGAAAACAGGTTGTGCTCCATGGCTCGCAAGACGTTCTGCGCCGGGAAAACGTTTCGCTGATGGAGGGTTTTGACCCAGGTCTGAAATGACGCCCGCCGCAGTTCGAGATTCTCGGCAGTTTTGCCGATCGGCTGCTGCAATACAGCAGACATGAAACGCTGCGGTGCCAGGCTAATCATCTTCAACGCAAACGACGGCCCGATACAGGCACCCAAGACATGGCATCGCTCGATACCCAGAGCGTCCAGCAATTGCAGATTGTCCTGGGCATATTCATCCCAGCCGTCGTGCGCCGTAATGGGCGCGTGAGATCCGCCGGTATTGCGCTGATCAACCGTGATCACTTTGAAGCGTGCTGAAAAGGCGTGCACGGGATCGACCAGCCCCCTCGGTCGTCCATCCTCACGATGAATCCATAACTGCGCCCGGGAAAGCAAACCACCCGGGGCAAGCGCCAATAATGCAGGGCCCTCGCCCGTCACCTCGTAGTGCAAGTGGGTGCCGTTGGGTAAATCAATTGTCGCCATGCTGATGACCTGAAGCTGAACATGCAGCACTCAATGTGAACAAACCGCTCCTGAAAGCCCAATTCACAGATCACATAACTTTATAACCGGACCGGTTATAAGCGCCCCGCACTCATTGCATAAGCAGACAGGCCGGAGCCGCGCGGGCAGACTGTTTCCCCTCCCGCAGGAAACCACAATGAAACGTTATCTATTGCCTGCGCATCGTGATGAAAAATGACTTGAGAGGCGCCATTTTTTAATTACCTGACGCTATATAAATGTACCTATAAGTGATTATTCAGAAATAACCAGAATTGCTACTGTGCGGCGACTGGACCTTTGGTCCCTACTGCCTTCTTCGGCTGCACACATGCCCAACTATCTAGATGCCACGCACCAACAGCGCATATCACAGCTCCGTTCGACATGGACCGCGCGCACCGACTGGCCAACCTGGCTGCTGCTGATCGGGACCTATGCGGCGTGGTTCAGCCTGGTCCATTACTCCGCGCTTCTGGGCCGTGGCCTGACCTTGATGTTGCTGGTACCCGTCATCACATTCTGGATGTCGGTGCAGCACGAATTGCTACACGGCCACCCTACTCGCTGGTTGTGGGTGAACAAGCTGTTGGGCTATGCGCCCTTGGCAATCTGGTATCCCTACACCCTGTATCGCGACAGTCATCTGCTGCATCACCGCGATGAAGAATTGACCCTGCCGCAGCGTGATCCTGAGAGCCGCTACTTCAGCGAACAGCACTGGGAAAAGAACAGCGCAGGCTCGCGCCGCCTGCATTGGCTGAACAAAACCCTCTATGGTCGATTGCTGGTAGGCCCACTGATAGCGCTGATCGGCCTTGCAGTGGTGGAACTGCAACGGTTACGCAAAGGGGAAATACAGGCGTGGCTGATGTGGCTGACTCACATCGCCTGTGCGGTCGGCTTGCTGCTGTTCGTCCAGGCACAAGGCGGTATCGGCGTACTCGAATACTTGCTGGCCAGTGTCCTCGCCTTGGCGTTGTCCATGGTGCGGTCCTTTTATGAACACCGTCCCGCGTCATCGCCAGAGCATCGTTCGGTCATCAACGAAGCAGGCTGGCCGTGGCGCTGGTTGTTCCTGAATCTGAACCTGCACCTGATTCATCACGACCTCCCTGGCTTGCCCTGGTATTACATCCCCCGTGTGTACGAGGAACGCCGCGAAGACTGGCTGCAACGCAGTGGCCAGTTTCTGGTGGGCGGCTATGGCGAGCTGTTTCGTCAGCATGGCTTGCGGCCTATCGATAGCCCGCAGCATCCGTGGCATTGATTGATCACGGCCTGGCTGTCTCCTGCCTGACTCAGAGCAAACCGGTAGGAGCTGCCCTGTGTCCATGGCACACATAGGGCCTGTAGGAGCTGCCGAAGGCTGCGATCGCGGTGTGTCAGGATAAACGCTTCGCAGCCTTCGGCAGCTCCTACAGAAAATGCATTTCGGTCCATTAGCTTGCATGTTGTTCGCGAGGCGGCAGGCCAGACGCAACGAACCGGCACTGGGCCGGTTCGTGTTTGCTACTGACTAAAACCTGAAGATCAAGGCTTCCAGTTACCGCCTTCAACGATCACTGAATTTGGATCGGTACCTTCAGCCAGTTCCGGACGTACGTACTGATCGTACAGTTTGAGCAGGTATTTCTCTTCGCCCAATTTCGCCAGCTCGGCGTTGATCCAGTCACGCAGTTCGATGTTGCCTTTTTTCACCGCTGGCGCAATAGGGGCCTCATCACCCAGCTTTTCCGGGAGCACCCGGTAGCCAGGGTTTTTCTTCGCCCAGCTGAACAGCACCAGATTGTCCTGAGCGTAAGCATCACCACGACCATTGGCCAGCGCTTGCAGCGACTCGGAGTTCTTGTCGAACTTGAGCACTTTCCAGTCAGGGTGGTTCTTGGTCAGCCAGACATCAGCCGTGGTGCCGGTGGTGACGATGGTGGTCTTGGTAGCGAGATCATCAAGGGACTTCACCGGGCTTGCATCAGGCACCAGGGCCTGCACTGCAACGCGCAGGTTCGGGTTGGTGAATTCCACGGCTTCGCGGCGCTCCGGGGTGACAGTCACGTTGGCCAGAATCAGGTCAACCTTGTCGCTTTGCAGGAACGGAATCCGACTGGCAGGCTCCACCACCACGAACTCGATTTTCTTCTCGTCGCCGAGCAAATCCTTGGCAAAACGCTTGGCCAGATCGGTATCGAAACCGACGTATTCACCTTTTTCACTGACGAAGCCAAATGGCGGTTTGTCGCTGAATACGCCAACAATCAACTTGCCACGGGCCTTGATGGTTTCCAGGTAACTACTGGACGGTGACGGTGCAGCCTTGGCGACAGGTTTCTGTTCAGCGGGTTTGTCGCAACCCGCCAGCAGACTCAGGGTAATCAGCGGTATAACGAGGGCAGTTTTAAAACTCACGATGCTTTCCTTTTTGGCATATTTTCCACGTAGGAGAACCTCTCCAGGAACTGCTGCGCGCGTGCGGTCTGCGGGGCGCTGAAGAAAGTTTCGGGGTCGTTCTGTTCCGCGATGCGGCCGCGGTCCATGAACAGGATTCGATCCGCCACGGCACGGGCAAAAGCCATTTCGTGGGTGACGATCAGCATGGTCATGCCGCCTTGCGCGAGGTCGAGGATGACCTCCAGCACCTCCTTGACCATTTCAGGATCAAGAGCAGCGGTGACTTCATCAAACAACATGACTTTGGGGTTCATGCACAGCGCACGAACGATGGCGATGCGTTGCTGCTGCCCTCCGGACAACTCACGCGGGTACGCATTGCGCTTGTCCGCCAGACCAACTCGCTCCAGCAAGGCTTCAGCCTGTTGCCGAGCCTCGCCCACTGCGCGCTTCTGTACTTGCAGCGGGCCAAGCAGAATGTTGTCGAGCACGGTCATGTGCGGGAACAGGTGATAGCTCTGGAATACCATGCCGATCTGCTGGCGGACCTTGCGCCAGTCCGCGTTGGCAGGCAGCGCCTTGCCGGCAAAATGCAGGCTGCCTGCGTGGCCCAGTTCCAGACCGTTGAGGCAGCGCAGCAAAGTACTTTTGCCACAACCGCTTGGCCCGAGGATCACCACCACCTCGCCCTCTCTCACTTGTAGGTCAACGGACTGGAGAACCGGTGTATCACCGAAGCTTTTACTGAAACCGGACAGTTCGATCAATGCAGTCATGCGTGGCTCCAGCGCCGCTCAAGCACGCGGGACGCGGCCGACAACGGATAGCAAACAAAGAAAAAGAACAGAAACAGGAAGCCGTAGATCAGCACCGATTCGTAGGTCCGCTCGATGATCTGCTGACCCACCTTGGTCACATCCACCACACCGATCAGCACCGCCAGCGAGCTGGTCTTGATGACCCGCGTGTAAACGTTGATCACCGGCGGCGTCAGGCGCTTCAAGGCCTGGGGCAGCAGGACACGACCGTAAAGCTGAACCAGCCTCAGCCCGATTGCCAGGCCTGCTTCGCGCTGCCCGCGTGGGATGGAACGCAACCCGCCGCGCACGACCTCACCGACTTCACTGGCGCCCCACAAGGACAACACCAGCACCGCGCACCAGAGTGCAGGGATGCTCAAGCCGAGAAAAATCGGCAAGCCAAAGAAGAACAGATACAGCCAGACCAGTACCGGAATCGCCCGAAACAGCTCCAGATAAATCCGCAGCGGCACATCCAGCCAGCGTTTGCCAAGGCTGCGCAGCACGCCATAGAACAACCCGCCGATGCTGCTGAACAGAATCGCCAGCAGTGAAATACCCAGCGTGCGGCTCGCCCCGGTGACCAGTTGCGGCGCGGACACCCAGAGCAGATCAAGACCCGAACTGGCCATGCTGGAGCCTCCTTTCAAGAAGGCCCAACAACAGCGACAGTGGCAGGAATACCAACAGACACAGCCCGGTCATGACCGCGAGCATCTCGTAGGTTTTGTAGTAAAGCGCGATGTAGCTTTTGGTGGTGTATAGAATTTCCGGTACCGCGACCGCCGAAACCACGGTGGTTTCCTTGAGCAAAAAGACGAAGTTGGCGAACAGCGCTGGCAAGCTGAGGATGCCGGCTTGCGGCAGAATCACATACCGCAATAATTGCCAGCGCGACAAGCCAATAGACAACCCGGACTCGATCTGTGCCTTGGGCACCGCTTCGATCCCTGCACGCAGAATCTCGGTGAGATAGGCTCCGCCGAGAAACGTCATGGCGATAACTGCCGAGGCGAATCCGGAAATCCTGATCCCGATACTCGGCAAGGCAAAGTAGATGAAAAACAGCTGAATCAGCAGCGGCGTATTACGCGCCAGCTCCACGTAAACCGGTACCAGCCGATGCAATACCGGCACCTTGAAGGTGGCAATCGCTGCATTGATGATCGCGACTGTCAACGAAGTGAGAATGGCGATCAGCCCCACCTGCAACGTGACGCCAACAGCTTTGAGAAAGGCAGGTAACGTGGATAACGCGAATGCATAGTCGAAGGTCATTGCGGACCTTCCAGAGCAGATCTAACGGGGCAGAGATACATCGAATACGGCCTTGAATGGGCTTGTTGATATATAGCTTAACCTTCTGTTTTATTTAAATTTAATACCTGATTCGCATAAGCATAGAGCTAATCGCTGATGGCCTGCGCCAGCTTTCATCAACGACATTCCAATGATGGATTGAAACTCAGACGTTGTAGGAGCCAGCTTGTTGGTGAAGCGGAATTCCGACTATGCAGGTCTGACGTCTCGCCAACAAGTTGGCTCCTACAGCGGCACGCGTTTGCTTCGCGACAGCTGTGCGTCGTGGGCACGGCGCGCGCTCCAACAGAATCAAACAGCCAGCAATCTTTACTATTCGTCAATTACTGGATACTTTGTCTTAATAATTTATCAAGACACTCTTAGCCATGCCCAACCCATCAGCAGAAACCCGCAACCTGCTCGAACAACTCAAACAGGTCGCTCAAGGCCTGGGCGAAACCTTCGGGCCGTTTTGCGAAGTGGTCGTGCACGACTTGCAAACCCCGGATCACGCGATCTACGCCATTCATAACAACCTGTCGGGGCGCAAAGTCGGCGACCCGGCCACCGAGCTTGGCCTGGCGCGAATTGCTGACCCGGCCTATCCGCAAGTCATCGCCAGCTACGCCAATCATTTCCCTGATGGACGACAGGCTAAAAGTACCTCGATCGGCATTCGCAACCTCAAGGGTCAGTACGTTGCAGCGCTGTGCATGAACGTCGATCTGACATTGTTTCAGGGCGTACAGACGGCCATGGCGCAGTTCACGCGGGTGGACTGCAGCGTGGACGAGAGCCTCGAAGTGGACAGCGCCCAGAGCATTCGCAAACGAATCGACGAATTCGCCGGCCGCTCGGCAAGCACGCCCCGCTCACTCAAGGCCGATGAGCGTCGTGTGTTGCTCAGAGAGTTGAAGGCATCGGGGGTGCTGGAGATGCGCAAGTCCATGGAAGTGGTTGCGCAACACCTCGGCGTATCCCGGGCTGCCGCCTATAGCTACCTGAAGTAGCCACACTGCCGACACTCAAATCTGTCTTTCCACGAGAGAACGCCATGCCCCAGCCAATCCTCTGCAAGAACAGCGAAACCATCAGCCCACCCGCAGGGCACTACTCGCACGTGTCCATCGCCAACGGCTTCGTGATGATCAGCGGGCAATTGCCAATCACTGCCGACGGCGCGCATCTGGCAAATGCCTCGTTTGAAGATCAGACCCGGCAAGTCTTGCTCAATCTGGACAGCTGTCTGGGTGCAGCAGGCATCGGTAAACAGCAGTTGGTGCAGGTCCGGGTCTACGTCACGGATATCGAGCAATGGCCGCTGTTCAATCGCCTCTACAGCCAATGGCTGGGGGAGCACCGTCCAGCCAGAGCCGTTGCGGGCGTAGCCCAGTTGCATTACGGCTGCGCGGTGGAAGTCGAAGCCATGGCCATTGCGGCCTGATACTTTTCATTTCGAGAAGGATTACCAGCATGAACACATTTGCCCTTCCCACTTATCAGGATGTTGAAGACGCCGCCACACGCCTGGTCGGTCAGGCCAACCGCACGCCAGTACTGACTTCCCGCACAGTGGACAGCCTGTTTGACGCACAGGTGTTCTTCAAATGCGAAAACCTGCAGCGAGTCGGTGCCTTCAAGTTTCGCGGCGCATTCAATGCCTTGGCCAAATTTGACGAGCAGCAGCGCAAGCGGGGTGTCGTAGCGTTTTCCTCCGGCAATCATGCTCAGGGCATCGCCCTCGCCGCCCGGCTGTTGGGCATTCCGGCCACCATCGTCATGCCCCACGACGCGCCGCCGGCAAAAATTGCTGCGACCCGGGAATACGGTGCGAACGTGGTGATTTACAACCGCCAGACCGAAGACCGCGAAGCCATTGGCCGCGAGCACTCCGAACGTTTGGGCATGACCCTGATTCCACCGTACGACCACCCGGACGTGATTGCAGGGCAAGGCACCGCCGCCAAGGAACTGTTTGAAGAAGTCGGCCCGCTGGATACGCTGCTGGTCTGCCTGGGCGGCGGCGGACTGTTGGCAGGTTCAGCCTTGTCTACCCGCGCCCTGTCCCCTGCCTGCAAGCTATATGGCGTGGAACCGGAAGCTGGCAATGACGGGCAGCGCTCGTTCCGCTCGGGTGAAATCGTGCGCATCGCAGTTCCCGATACCATCGCCGATGGCGCGCAAACGCAATACCTGGGCAACCACACCTTTCCGATCATCCGCCGTGACGTCGACGACATCCTTACAGTCTCGGATGCACAGTTGATCGAATCCATGCGCTTTTATGCCGAGCGAATGAAAATGGTCGTCGAGCCCACCGGCTGCCTGAGTTTTGCTGCGGCCTTGCAGATCAAAGACCAGCTCAAAGGCCAGAAAGTCGGAATTCTGATCAGCGGCGGCAATGTGGATCTCCAGCGTTATGCCGCATTGTTAGCCCGCTAGAGGAGCAAAGGGCCGGTCGATTTGCTCTCCGGAGTGACCGCAATATCAGCCAGCCCTTTACGCGACAAAATGCCACACCACAAATTCAACTAGTTGTCTGACAACCGCCGAACGGTCATGGATCGGAAAAACCATTTGTTCTAAAATGTTGCAATACCGGTAAGCGGACGCGGAATCGAACCTCAACGACATCAATTGTCATGGAATTCGAAGCCCGGCGACTTGACCAGATTTATAAAAAGAAAAGCCCGTCATAGACGGGCTTTTTTCGTTTTCGGCATTTGTAGCCGAGCGCGCCCTGAGCGCCAACGACGATTTCGGGCCAGCCCGCTGGGCGCCCTACTGCACACTTTTAAAACTTGAGGCTAATCCCATGCTGCGACTCGTCATGATCTACCTGTTCCAATGGTTCAAACGCCTGGCTGCCAACGCTGTATCGCGTAACGGCAACGACACCTACACCGAGAACTTCTCCTCCCGTGAAGAGAGCGACGGCGGCCGCTGGACGTTTGTGACCATCTTCATCGTGTTCACCCTGAGCCTCTACTCCCTGGCCGGCCTGGGCTACTACGCCAAGGTGCATGTATGGGACGGTTTCACTGAGGCGGAAAAAACCAACATCGCCCAAGCCATGGTTGTCGCCAGCCAGAACCTGAACTAAGCCGCTATCGCACCTAGCCGCGACCAACGAACGGCATGTTGGTGGCCATGACGGTCATATTCAGCACGTTGGTCGACAGCGGCAAACTCGCCATATAACGCACCGCATCGGCAACTTCCTTGACGTCCATCATGGGCTCAACGGCGGTCTGCCCATTGGCCTGCCGTACCCCGGTGGTCATGCGTGCAGCGAGTTCGGTCAACGCATTGCCGATATCGATCTGCCCGCAAGCGATGTTGTATTCCCGACCGTCCAGCGCAAACGTCTTGGTCAACCCGAGCACTGCATGTTTGCTGGCGGTGTAAGGCGAACTGAACGGTCGTGGCGTGTGAGCGGATATAGAACCGTTGTTGATGATCCGGCCACCCTGCGGTACCTGCCTGCGCATCAGGCCAAACGCGGCACGGGCACAGAGAAATACGCCAGTCACGTTGGTGTTGATCACGTTCAGCCACTTCTCGACGTCCAGCTCATCCACCGGAACGGCCGGAGCGCCAACACCTGCGTTATTGAACAAGACGTCCAGGCGTCCATAAGCCTCTTCGATTCTGGCAAACAGCGCATCGACACTCGCCGGATCGCGGACATCGGTGGACACGGCAATGGCCTTGCCACCCGCCTCGCCGATAATAGATGCCAGCTCGTCCAACGGCGCCTGACGACGCCCGGCCAGTACCAGGCTGTAGCCATCCTCCAGCAAACCCAACGCAACAGCACGCCCAATGCCGCTGCCTGCGCCCGTGACCAGTGCGACTTTTGAAGCGGTGGCGTTGGTCATTCTATTACTCCCTTCTGATTCGAAAAAATGCGGAATAGCACAGGAGATTACCCGGCCTTGCCAACCCTGCGCTACAGAGTTGCAGACACGCTTAATTGTAGGAGCGCGCTTGCCCGCGATGCGATTTTAGAGTCGACAGAATTTTCGCCTGTACCGACGCCATCGCGGGCAAGCGCGCTCCTACAATCAACCCAGCTTTAGCAGGGCTGGCGATAGATCGCCTCATCAAACCCCTTGCACCACTGACGCTTTCCTGAGAAAAAGCCGCCCTTGTCGCCTTATTAGAGAAAGCACCATGAGCAACGAATTGCTGGTCACAGACATCCGCACCGGTGACGGCAAGGCAGTCGTCAAAGGCGCGCTGATCACCACCCACTACACCGGGAAGCTTGAAGACGGCACCGTGTTCGATTCCTCCCATGAGCGCGGCAAGCCGTTCCAGTGTGTGATCGGCACCGGGCGTGTGATCAAGGGCTGGGATCAAGGCCTGATGGGCATGAAAGTCGGTGGTATTCGCACCTTGTTCGTGCCTGCACATCTGGCCTACGGCGATCGGCAGATGGGCGCACATATCAAGCCTGGGTCTGATTTGCATTTCGAGATTGAATTGCTGGAAGTTTTGACTCGGGATGATTGATCCGCCCTTGAAGCTATTTACGGGCTGCCTCCTACCAGCCCCAGCGCGAACCGGTAGGAGCGAACTTGTTCGCGAGGCGTCAGGCCTGAATCAACGCGTCAAGCCTCTCGCCAACAAGTTGCCTGCTACGGATTTTGTACCGTTTCAGAGCCCTTCATCATTAGGTCTGATTGCTTGTTCCCCCAGAAAAAGCGATGCTCCACCGCATAGAAATCGACGGTACTTAATAAGAAGGAACAATCATGGCCCTGAACAAGCCAACCCAGGAACTCAAGCGCCACCTGAAAGGGACGGCCGCTAATCTTGAAAGCACTGCCAACGAAATACTCAAGCTTGCCGAACAAATGACTGATGTCGACGTCACAGCGATCCTGCAACTGGTCAACCGGTTGTATGGCGATGCCGATCAGCTCAAAGCCTATGCCGATGAAATTAAAGCCAAGCGGATCGTTCGCGCCAAAGCGCTTTAAGCGTCGCACTGCTCGTGTCTGAACCAGTGATCAATGCAGGGACCTTCGATGCTTCCTTCTACCGTCAGTGCCAGCGCTAACCTGAAGCATCTGCACATGCAGAAATGGCGCGGCCGTGTGGGCATGTCATTGGCGGCCTGCCTCTCGATCCTTGCGGGCATGACCGACGCCATAGGGTTTATGGCGACCGGTGACTACGTCTCTTTCATGAGCGGCAACACTACGCGCCTTGCAGTGGCGATCAGCGATGGCGACCTGAACACCACGTCCCGCCTGTTGCTGGCAATCATCACCTTTGTGGCGGGCAACGCACTGGGTGTCATTGTCGCCCGACTCGCCGGTCGACGCGCCCTGCCCTTGCTGCTGAGTATCGGCATGCTGCTGTGTGCTGCTGCGGCATGGCCGATGGGCTCGCAACTTCTTACTGTGATGGCGGCCATTCTGGCCATGGGCATGCTCAATGCGGCCGTCGAACAGGTTAACGGGCTGCCGGTGGGGCTGACGTATGTGACAGGCGCCCTGTCACGTTTCGGGCGCGGCCTCGGGCGCTGGATGCTGGGCGAACGCCGTGACGGCTGGCGGATACAGTTGGTGCCTTGGGCGGGCATGTGCATGGGCGCCGTCATCGGTGCATTGCTGGAAAACCGCCTGGGAGCCAATGCCCTGCTGATCAGTGGCGCATTTGCCGCATTGCTCGGGCTTTTGACGCTGTTTATCCCCCACCGCTGGCAACGTCGTTATATGCCACGCTAAGTCTTCAAACTGTCACCTTTGCGTCATGTAGCCTGATTAACATCTGAGGACTTTTCCTACAGGTGAGCGCCCGACATGTCTCCTTCCCACGAAAATCTCGCGCGTCGCATCCACCGTGAACTGCTCGATCACAACGACGAAGAGCTGGAACTCGAACTGGCTGAAGACGAGTACAGCCTCGACAAGCTTTTCGAAAGCGACATCAGTGACAGCGACGAGAAACAGGCCCGCCACCTGTATTTCAGCGAGCTGTTTCGTCTGCAGGGCGAACTGGTCAAGTTGCAAAGCTGGGTGGTGAAGACCGGTCACAAAGTAGTGATCCTTTTCGAGGGCCGCGATGCTGCCGGTAAAGGTGGGGTGATCAAGCGTATTACCCAGCGGCTTAACCCTCGGGTCTGCCGTGTCGCCGCGCTGCCCGCGCCCAACGATCGTGAACGCACTCAGTGGTATTTCCAGCGCTACGTCTCTCATCTGCCTGCCGCCGGAGAAATCGTTCTGTTCGACCGCAGCTGGTACAACCGTGCCGGTGTCGAAAAGGTCATGGGTTTTTGCGATGACGATCAGTACGAAGAGTTCTTCCGTACCGTCCCCGAGTTTGAACGCATGCTCGCTCGCTCCGGTATACAACTGATCAAATACTGGTTCTCGATTTCCGATCAGGAGCAGCACCTGCGCTTTCTTAGCCGCATCCATGACCCGCTCAAGCAATGGAAGCTAAGCCCAATGGACCTGGAGTCTCGTCGGCGTTGGGAGGATTACACCAAAGCCAAGGAAATCATGCTTGAACGTACCCACATCGCCGAAGCGCCTTGGTGGGTCGTGCAGGCTGACGACAAGAAGACTGCGCGCCTGAACTGCATTCATCACCTGCTCGGGCAGATGCCCTACGAAGAAGTCGAGCAACCCGCCATTGAGCTGCCTGAGCGGCAGCGCCGCGAAGACTACAGCCGTGTGCCAACGCCAAGTGAGCTGATCATCCCGCAGGTGTATTGAACGCACGGCGACGGAAAATAGATTGGACGCTAACGATTTTCGTGCTTAACCTTGCCAGCCTGTTTGTGCGCAACGGGTCTGGCCTGAATGTTTGCTGTTCTCAACGTATTACTGCCGATTTTTGCCTTGATCCTGCTGGGGTTCATTTGCCGTCGTACGAACCGGCTAGGCCCCAACGCTGCATCGGAAATCAACCGGATGGTGGTCTGGCTGTGTTTGCCAGCACTGCTGTTCAGCGTGACGGCAACCTCCACCTGGGAGCAGATCTGGCACCCGGGGTTCGTGATCGGTTTCACCTTGAGCACCTTGTCGGTATTCGTCATCACGCTGCTGCTGCGCTGGAAGAAAGGCACTAATCTGACCGACGCCAGCATCGACGCGCTCGGTGGTTCCTATGCCAATGCCGGTTATATCGGTATCCCGCTGTGCGTGATGGTGCTTGGCCAGGATGGACTGGAACCGGCGCTGGTCGGGGCGCTTCTGGTGGTATGCGTATTATTTGGCCTGGCGCTGGTCTGCGTGGAAGTCGGGCTGCAAACCGAACGCAGGCCGCACCGTATTGCCTTCAAAGTGTTCCTGGCGCTGGCGAAAAACCCTCTTGTGGTGTCTCCGCTCCTTGGCGCGTTATGGGCCAGCACCGGCGCGCCGCTTCCCGGTGCCCTGGAAAAACTGCTCAGCCTCTTGGGTGCGGCGACCAGCCCCTGCGCACTAGTCGCGCTTGGCCTGTTCCTCGCCGAAAAACAGCAAGGGACACGCGAGGGGACATCGCTACTGGTTCTGATCAAACTCATCGGCCACCCGCTGCTGACCTGGGTGCTGGTGTTTCATGTCTTCGACGTGCCGCTCCTGTGGGCCAATGCCGCCCTGTTGCTCAGTGCCCTGCCCACCGGCACCGGCCCGTTCATGCTGGCTGAGTATTACAAGCGCGAGGCGTCACTGGTTTCAAGCACGATTCTGGTTTCTACCCTCGGCTCGCTGGTGACGCTGTCGATCTGCCTGTACCTGATCAGCCACCCGGCTTGACGCCGCTGCCCGTCAGGCATCGATAACGTTTAACATGTCGCGCCCTTTCGCCACTGATCGCCTGTCATGACCCCAGAAGCACTCGCCATCCTTAACCAGCATCTGCTTGATGCCCTGCAAACCGCGCCCAATGAAACCCGGCGTTTGTTTCATGGCCGAGGCCGCGTCTGGCCAGGACTTGAGCAGGTCACCGTCGACTGGATGCAGGGCGTGGTCCTGGTTTCGCTGTTCCGCGAGCCCGCAAAGGCCGAGCTTGAAGCGCTGACTGAATTGCTGCTGGAACTGACCCGCACGCCCCAATGGCTGAACAGCCAGGCACATACCTTGTTGCTACAACACCGCTACTTGCCGGAAAGCACTACTGAGTGGCTGTTGGGTGAGCGAGTGGAAGAATGGCAAATCACTGAAAGCGGACTGCACTTTAAGGTCGATCTGGGCAGGAAGCAGAACTGCGGTCTGTTCCTGGACATGCGTTACGGGCGCGACTGGGTACGCGCTCATTCGCAAGGCAAGCGGGTACTGAACCTGTTTGCCTACACCTGTGGCTTTTCGGTCGCGGCCATCGCAGGCGGCGCTGAACATGTGGTTAACCTGGACATGTCCCGGGCGGCCCTCACCCGCGGCCGCGACAACCATCGCCTTAATCATCACGACTTGCGCAACGTCAGCTTTCTGGATCATGAGCTGTTCAAGTCGTGGGGCAAGGTCAAAAAATCCGGTCCTTACGACCTGATTATTATCGACCCGCCGTCCTTCCAGCGCGGCAGCTTCCTGCTCGACAAGGATTACCAGAAAGTACTGCGGCGTATGCCCGAGCTGCTAGTGCCGGGCGGTCAGGTACTGGCCTGCATGAACGAACCCAGCGTGGGCTCCAGTTTCCTGATAGACCACACCGCCATCGAAGCTCCGGCCCTACGCTTCGAGCAACGCCTGGCGAACCCGCCGGAGTTCCCGGATGCCGAAGTCGAAGGTGGACTCAAGGCATTACTCTTTACTGATACATCGCAAGGCGCAACAGATATAACATAACACCAATAGTTAGTTAGCTTCGCAACTTTAAAGTTAGCCAAGTGGATCCAATTAATATTTAATGGCGTCAAATAAACCGCTTCTTGAGGCCCTTAAAGTTTCAGTTATAAATGCCGATGGACTTGAATAACCCGCCCTGTGTAAACAACAAAACTTTTTTACACAGGCGATGGTTTTTTCACATCGTGACGACTACATTGATGGCAAGTCGCCACGAGATAGATCAGTTGAATCTCAGCTATCGCAGTGTGGCGATTCGAGGTATCTCGGCATGAAAACAAGAAATATAAAACTGACCACCAGAGCCCTGTTCAGCTTCGGCATCATCTGTTCGTTATTGATCGGCCTTGGCGCTGCCTCGCTGCTCAAAATGGACGACATACATGACTCCGCGTCCGACCTGCAAAATAACTGGCTGCCCAGCGTCAGACAGGCCAGCAGGATAGAGACCGCGATGCTCCTTTATCGGCTGGATGCCAGGCGATTCGTCATGGACGACGCGCGCCTGGCCGAAGCGTCGATCAAAAAAATCAATCAGTTGAAAGCTAACCTGAGTAAAGCCACTCAAGACTATGCGCCGATGGTTTCCGATGCGGCAGAGAAAGAGCTATTCAATAAAGTAGCGGCCAATGTCAGCGCCTATCAAAACAAAATTGACGAACTCATGGAGCTTAGTAAGACACGTTCTTATCAGGAAATGTCCGTCTTTATCCAGGACACCACAAAGCCGCAAGCCGTCGCACTGCAAACATCCATTGAAGAGTTGATTGGCATTAATGAGAAAGGCGCAGTCCAGTCCGGCGCGATCGCTGATGAAAGTTTTACCAGCGGGCGCTACATATCAATGATATTCATTGTTATCGCGGTATTTGTAACGGTATTCGTTGCCGTGGCCTTTACCCGGAGTATTACCCAGCCGATTCAAACCTTGTTGATCACCACCCGCAAGATTGCCGACGGCGACTTACGCACCACGGTCGAAATCAGCGGCGCAGATGAAATGACCGAGCTGCAGACTGCCACGGCAACGATGCTGGCGAGTCTCAAAGGCACAATCCAGCACATCTCGGACTCATCGGGGCAGCTTGCCTCCGCTGCCGAGGAAATGAGCTCGATCACCAAAGAATCCAATGCCGGTATCCAGCGTCAGAGTATGGAAACCGAGCAAGCGGCCACGGCCGTCAACGAGATGACCGCTGCTGTCGAAGAGGTCGCACGCAATGCGGTTGCTGCCTCGCAATCAACCCAGGCATCAGAACGCTCGGCCCGGACCGGACAGGAGCGCGTCAGCCAGACCATCGCCTCGCTGGAAAAACTCAGTACAACGGTTGAGCGCACCGGCGCTGAAGTGGAAGGCCTGGCCAACCAGGCACAGCACATTGCCAAGGTGCTGGATGTGATTGGCTCCATCGCCGAACAAACCAACCTCCTCGCCTTGAACGCCGCCATCGAAGCAGCACGTGCCGGTGAACAAGGTCGCGGGTTTGCCGTGGTAGCCGATGAAGTCCGTGCACTGGCCCACAGAACCCAGACGTCTACCCGGGAAATCGAGCAGATGATTCAGGGCATCCAGAAAGACTCGACGCTGGCGGTGCAGTCGATGAAACAAAGCACGCTTGAAGCCGGGTCAACCTTGCAGATTGCCCATGAGGCCGGTATCGCGATCAAAGAAATCACCGCGGCTATCTCCGACATCAATGAGAGAAACATGCTGATTGCCACTGCCTCAGAGCAGCAAGCGCAAGTCGCGCGCTCGGTTGACCAGAACCTGGTGAGCATCCGCGATCTGTCTTCACAAAGCTCATCAGCGGCCAGCCAGACCTCTCTGGCCAGCAACGAGCTGTCGCAATTGGCCGTAGGCCTTAATCGTCTGGTAGCGAGGTTTTCGGTGTAGCAAATGCGGGAAAAGCCCGATCAGCTCAGACTGCGCTGATCGTGAAATTCAGCCATAACAAAAAGCGAGCAACTATCGTGCTGAAACATATCTCTGTGGCCGAGCTGCGGCTTGGCATGTATGTACACGAATTCTGTGGCTCAGGGATAGAGCAGTCATTCTGGAAACACGGATTCATGCTCTCTAACGAGCATGATCTACAACGCATCCTTGATGCCAGAGTCGCTGAGCTCTGGATTGATGACAGCAGAGGTGTCAGCCCGCCCCCCGCCAACGCTCTCAAGCCAGACCCAACGCTGCCCACCAGCCTGCAGAACATCGCCAGCCGACCGATTCCGCACCGTGTTGCACTCAATCAGGAAATCTCCAGATCTCTCAAGCTCTGCGCCCATTCCAGGGCAGCAGTCGAGAAGATGTTCAGCGATTTGCGCATGGGCCGGATCATTGAAATGGAGCAGGTCAGCGAACTGGTCGAAGAAATCTCCGACTCGATTTCACGGCATCCTGATGCGTTGATCAGTCTGGCGCGCCTGAAAACCTGCGATGAATACACCTACATGCACTCGGTTGCGGTTTGCGCGCTGATGATCGCCCTTGCCCGTCAGCTTGGGCTGCCGCCTGCATTGGTTCATGAGGCGGGTATCGCCGGGCTGATGCATGACATTGGCAAAGTGGTGATCCCGCTGACCATCCTCAACAAGCCGGGCGCGCTCAGCGATGAGGAATTCGCGACCATGCGCAGCCATTCCGAGTGTGGCGCCAATATGCTGATGCAGAGCCAGCATTTCAGCCCGCGCGTCATGGACGTCTGCCTGCATCACCATGAAAAGATCGATGGCACCGGTTACCCGCACAGACTGGCTGGCAGCCAGATTAGCCTGTTCGCCCGGATGGGCGCGGTATGCGATGTCTATGACGCCGTCACATCGGACCGCCCCTACAAAGAAGCGTGGGGGCCTGCCGAAGCCATACACCGCATGGCTCAATGGCAAGGCCACTTTGATGAAAAGGTCTTTCAGGCGTTCGTCAAATGCGTCGGTATCTATCCGGTCGGCGCGCTGGTTCGCCTGCAAAGCGGACGCATTGGCGTGGTCACCGAGCAGCATGAAAAGTCGTTGCTCACACCCAAGGTCCGGGTGTTCTTTTGTGCCAACAGCCATCAACACATCCCGCAGACCACCCTCAACCTCGCGGCGTTAGTGGGTCAGGAGCGCATCGTGGGTCGTGAATCAGCGAAGGAATGGGGGTTCGGTAATCTGGACGAATTGTGGTCGGAATCGAGCGTAGGGACCAAGTCGCATGTTGGCTAGTGCACAGACCTTGTAGGCGCTGCCGAAGGCTGCGAAGCCATTTTCCTGCATAACCGCCCTGTGGGACCGGATTCATCCGGGAAGAGGCCAGTACAGCCGACACATCCGCATCGTCATGAACATCGCCTTCCCGGATGAATCCGGTCCTACAGGATTTTTGTCGCACATCAACTCGTGGGCAGCCGTAAAAGCTGCCCATAGGGTTCTGCATTTACATCAGAACTTGAACGCCTGACGCCCGATCAGCAGCCATTTCCCGCCCTGCTTCTGCCAGATCTGGAAGTTTTCGATTTCGGTAGGAACCACCTTGCCACTGTTCACTGCATCGGCGGAAAAGTGGTTGCGAACCAGTGCGGTATCACCCGACAGGGTGACGTGCTGCTTCTGCATCTCAAGCCTGTTGAAAGCGCTCTTGCCCGTTTCGATATCGGCAATAAACGCTTTCTTGTCCTGAATGTTTCCGCTGGAATGCCCGTAAGTGAGGTTCTCAGCGGTCAACGCCTGCAGTTGCGCAATATCTTTGTGCCACATGGCTTGGGTAAGTTGATCGACAGCCTTTTCTACATCAGCCTGATCCGACGCCTGGGCAGTTGCAACGTAGCCACTGAACAGGCAGAGAAATGCAGCGAGCAGTTTGAAACTCTTGGTCATGGTTGTTCCTTGTTATTGTTAATTGGTGACGCGTACAAGGTCGAGTTGTCTTATACGACGTCTTACAACATAGCTTATTTATCAAGCCAGGCAAACGTGATTTTCAAGCCTGAGGTTTTAGCCGATTAAACCCATACTTATTTGTGGTTATTAAACAGTCGCTTTTTTAAAAACGTCGGGACCTGAAACGCAAAAACCCGGCATTGCCATTAAGGCAGTGCCGGGTTTCTGGTTCGGGTTTCAAGTGGCCATTGCTGACCGCTTCACCCGTTACCGCTGAAGATAAGGCGTGTTACAGAGCCATATCAGCAGCTGGGTTGCTTGGCTGCGGTTTGGCCGGCTTGGCCGGTGCAGCGCTGGCAGCAGGGTATGCAGCCGGGTCGATCACTGGAGGCTTGGTCAGTTGCAGCACTTCAGCAGTGTAATCCCACGACTGCTGAACACGCTCAGGCGAGCCATTCAGCTTGGTGCCGTAGCTCGGAACGATCTGGCGCATACGGGCTTGCCACTCAGGAGTAGCAACCTTGTCCTTGAAAGCCTTTTCAAGCACGTCGATCATGATCGGAGGAGCAGTCGAGGCACCTGGGGAGGCGCCCAGCAGACCAGCGATAGAACGGTCCTGGGAGAAAACAACTTCAGTACCCAGTTTCAACACACCGCCTTTCTCGGCATCGCGCTTGATGATCTGCACGCGTTGACCGGCCTGCCACAAGCGCCAGTCTTCTTTCTTGGCGTGAGGGAAGTACTCTTTCAGCGCGTTGAAGCGATCGTCATCCGACATCATCAACTGACCTGCCAGGTACTCGATCAGCGGGTATTGCTCAACGCCAACCTTGGTCATCGGCCACACGTTATGAGTCGTGGTGGTCGACAGCAGGTCAAGGTAGGAACCTTCCTTGAGGAACTTGGTGGAGAAGGTTGCGAACGGGCCAAACAGAATCATGCGCTTGCCGTCCAGGACACGGGTGTCCAGGTGCGGTACGGACATGGGTGGCGCGCCAGTCGAGGCGATACCGTAGGCCTTGGCCATATGCTGAAGGGCGATGTCCTGGTTCTCGGTGACCAGGAACGAGCCGCCTACCGGGAAGCCACCGTATTCGCGGGCTTCAGGGATGTCAGCTTTCTGCAGCAGCTTCAACGCGCCGCCGCCAGCACCGACAAACACGAACTTCGCGTCTGTACCGTGGCTGGTACCGTCTTTCAGGTTTTTGTATTCAACGTGCCAGCTGCCGTCCTTGTTGCGAGTGATTTCCTGGACTTCGCTCGACAACTTCAGGTCGAAGACAGGCTTGGTCTGCAGGTTGGCAACGTATTGGCGAGTGACTTCGCCCCAGTTCGCATCGGTGCCGAGCGGCGACCAGGTAGCGGCGATTTTCTGGCTTGGATCACGGCCTTCCATCATCAGTGGAACCCACTGCTTGATCTGAGCCTGATCTTCGCTGTACTGCATGCCGGCGAACAACGGGCTGGTTTTCAGCGCTTCGTAGCGGGCCTTGAGGAATTTCACGTTATCGTCACCCCACATGAAGCTCATGTGCGGAGTCGAGTTGATGAAGGAATGCGGGTTTTTCAGGACGCCGTTCTTGACCTGCCACGCCATGAATTGACGAGTGACCTGAAACGCTTCGTTGATCTCGATGGCCTTGGCGATCTCGATCTTGCCGTCTTTACCGTACGGGGTGTAGTTCGACTCAGCCAGGGCGGAGTGACCGGTACCGGCGTTGTTCCAGCCGTTGGAGCTTTCTTCGGCAACCTTGTCGAGACGCTCGACCATTTCCATGGTCCAGGTCGGCTCCAGCTCGTTGAGCCATGTGCCCAGCGTGGCGCTCATGATGCCGCCGCCGATCAACAGGACGTCAACTTTTTTTGCTTCAGCTGCATGCAAGGGCGAAAGTCCCATCGACATCGCCAGGCCCAGAAGGGCCGTGTTCACTTTTTTTAACATACTGTGATTTCCAGGATAGAACGTCATCCCTTCGTCAGTCTGAGCAATAGCTGCCCGGTTACACGCATGCGACATGGCATTTCGTGAACCCCGGCAATCGGCAGGACCAACGACTGGACATACAAGGCTGATTTACTGCTACCAACCTCACTCTCTTGTCTCTCCTGAGCTGACTTCTTGTTTGCCATTGTTTTCAGCTGCTGAGTGACATTGTATCTCTTGGTACATCGTCGGAATAAACAGCCCGACAACCTTGTTACAACCAGCACCCTGGCCTTTCACGGAACAACTTCTGATACTTGCGGCATCAGACGATCATGCGATGTTAAGCACATATGTACACGTGTTTCGGGAACCGCGAACGGTAATTGTAATCCGATACAGGTTGCGGAGCGAACTTTTACCGATAATCAAACGTGCGTATTAATCAATAGTGTCATTGGACGCGGGTCTTTGACGCGCATCGACAAGCGCTTTGGCTTGTCGCGTCAACTGATCCAGATGCCGATCACGCTGTTTCTCAGCCTCTATCATCGGCCGTTTTCCGTGCTGCTGAAGTAGATAAGAATGAATTTGCCGAATCTCCAGCGAATTGTAGATCGGCGCAACGTCCAGTACCGCCACCAGCCCATCAATACCGTGATCCCGGGTGTTCATCAGCACCTGCGGGCCGCGGGCTGCCAGGACCTGAAAACCCATGGCCTCGAAGCGCGGCACAGCTGCAGCGCGACAGGCAAGTTCGGCGTGCGGGTAGCGTCCGGTCATCTCCTGGAGCATGCTGCGCGCCACGCCTTTGCGGCGCTGGGTGGCCTGCACGGCCATAAACGCTACCGCGCAGGCATCCGGATCATCCTTGGCCGGCAAATACAGGAGAAAGCCGATAACTGTGTCCGGCTCTTCAGCATCCAGCGCGACGATCAATTCCACAGGGATCCCTTTGGACCCGTCCATAGCCTCGATATAAAGGTGAACCTCGAAGCCGACGCCGTATTGATAGAGGCTGTACAACGGATTGCTGGGCGCGATGTTGACCATGCTGATGTCGGTGACGTAATCCACCACCAACTGCATGATCTGGCTTTTGATGGACTCGGGTGGCGGGTTTTCAAAGCGGGTGACGGTGAACATCGGGGTAGCGGCTCCAGACTTCAAGGCATGTCCGGGCCGATGCGATCCACCCGAAGCGCAACAATCATACGCGCTCTTGGTCGATAAACCGAACGCGCAACGCACAATGTACTTGCGGGCAGCGCCCATCAAAAAACTGCAAACCACTGAATTGAAATGCGCTTTCTGTAGGAGCTGCCGAAGGCTGCGAAGCATTTATCCTGACATACCGCCATCGCAGCCTTCGGCAACTCCTGCAAGTCCAGTGCTTGCTGCAAGACAGGATCCGTTTGCCTCACTCGCAAAGACTGCTTTAATCAGCCGACTGACCGAAGAAGGAGCGAGCAGATGGAGCGTCTCACCGCGAAAGATTTTTCCCCGGAACTGCTTGAGTTGTACGACTACTACGCCCACGGCAAGATCAACCGACGTGAGTTTCTTGATCGCGCCGCTGCGTTCACCGTATTCGGCCTGACGGCCAGCGCAGTACTGGCCTCGTTAAGCCCAAACTATGCGCTGGCCCAACAGGTAGAATTCACCGACCCGGATATCGTCGCCGAGTACGTCACCTACCCATCGCCCAAAGGTCATGGGCAGGTCCGCGCGTATCTGGTGCGCCCGGCAAAGGCCACCGGCAAGCTACCTGCAGTGGTCGTTGCACATGAAAATCGCGGGCTCAACCCCTATATCGAAGACGTCGCTCGCCGCGTGGCGAAAGCCGGCTTCATCGCCCTCGCCCCCGATGGCCTGAGCTCAGTGGGCGGCTACCCGGGTAACGATGACAAAGGTCGCGAGCTGCAGCAGACCGTCAACCCGGAAAAACTGATGAACGACTTCTTCGCTGCCATCGAGTGGATGATGAAGCACGACGCAAGCACCGGCAAAGTCGGCATCACCGGCTTTTGTTACGGCGGCGGTGTTGCCAACGCCGCAGCCGTCGCATACCCCGAACTGGCCGCCGCCGTACCCTTCTACGGACGCCAGGCCAACACCGAAGACGTGCCGCGAATCAAGGCACCGCTATTGATCCACTACGG
This sequence comes from Pseudomonas viridiflava, assembly GCF_900602065.1. Classification (GTDB taxonomy): domain Bacteria; phylum Pseudomonadota; class Gammaproteobacteria; order Pseudomonadales; family Pseudomonadaceae; genus Aquipseudomonas. Next base: position 466,173 of record NZ_UWFN01000116.1, read on the forward strand.
CGAACTGGACACCCGCATCAATGAAGGCGCAGCGGCTTATGAGCAGGCATTGAAAGCGGCCGGCAAAACGTATCAGGCCTATGTTTATCCGGGCGCCAACCATGGTTTCCATAACGACTCCACTCCGCGCTACGACGACGCGGCCGCCAGGCTGGCCTGGGACCGGACGCTGGAGTGGTTTAACAAGTACCTGGTTTGAGATAAATCGCTGCGGTCTGCCGGCCGATCCCCGGCTTGAACACTTGGGAGTCTGGCCGACTGCCAGCCAGTCAGAATGACCGCAGACCGCAGGCGTCAGTAATAACGGTCTTCAGCCTTCAAAATCCCGATGCGTCTGATCGTCCACAGCGAGATCAATAGCGTCAGCAACGCCAGCGACAAGCAGCCAGTCATGATGAAAAAACCTGGGCGATGACTGTTGAGCTTGCCTGAAAAAGAGTTTTTCGACGGGAACCAGCGCGAGTACAGAACCGGCACCGTCTGCCCCACCTCGTACGACTCGCTCTTCTCGGGCCAGTCACGAACGTAAGCGTCCTCATGGGTTTGCTCGTTCTGATCGACGTAACGGTAGTGGATCAGCTTCATGTCGGAGGTTCTCGAAATATCCTCCACTTGCGTTACGGTCGCGTTGACTTCGACCGCGCCTGTTTTGATCGCGGCATAAATCAAACCACTGCTTCGCGCCATGGCGGCGAGCACCAACATCACGCAACAAGCGATGATCAACAGAATGACCCGATTGTAGAGATGGTCTTTTTCAGCCTCACGCGGGTAATACATTTAACGGTCCTTCGTATAGAAACAGTGATGGGTCAGGCAGCGGACGGCACCGTACCAGCGGGCAGAATGCGTGTCAAAAAGCCATCAACGCAGCAGGTATCTGACGAGAACTCGGCCCTTCTGCGTTGCGATAAAAGCAACAGAGCTATTCCGTCACAAGGATTGATGGCATCCCCTTTGCCTGCCCATACTCGGTCGACCCCAAAAAGGAGAAGGCCATGGATTCCCTTTGGCAGCGCCTGCAGGATCAAGCCCGTCAGTTAGCCGAGCGCAATCCCGTATTGAGCCAATATGTGCAGCAAGGGATTGTGTCGCAGCCCTCCTTCGAAACAGCGCTGGCAGCGAATCTTGCCCGGCAGCTCAAAGGCCAGGCCAACAATGCCGACCTGACGAGCTGGTTCACCGACATCATTCGCGCCCATCCCGATATCGCATCAGCCGCAGCGGCAGACATCAACCACCTGGTGATCGTCAACCCGGCCTGCCCCGATCACCTGACCGCATTTCTGACCTTTCGGGGCATCCAGGCGGTGCAGGCCTATCGCATCGGCCACACGCTGTGGAATGAGGGTGATATCCAGAGCGCAGTGCTGGTCCAGAACTGGGCAGCCAACACCTGGAGCATTGATATTCACCCGGCGGCCAGGCTAGGCAAAGCGCTGTTCGTGGATCACGGCATCGGTCTGGTCATCGGCGAGACTGCTGTGGTTGAAGACGAAGTCAGCCTCTGGCATGGCGTGACACTGGGCAGCACACTCGCGGAAGTCGGCGACCGTCATCCCAAGATCCGCCGAGGCGCATTGATCTGCGCAGGCGCCACGGTACTGGGCAACATAGAAGTCGGCGCCAAAGCCATCGTGGCTGCCAATGCCGTGGTGCTCAAGCCGGTACCCGCGGGCGCAGTAGTCGCAGGCACACCGGCAAAAATCGTCGGTAGCGCACCGTATTCGCTGGCGACCCTGACCTCGAAAACCATCACCGAACGGGAGCAATGATCATGGCCGCAGCCGCTCAATCCCCACAAGGCGTTGACCACCCGCTGGTTACCGTCCGCAATCACCCGCAAGCCCTGGAGCGGTACCGCAAGATGGGTTTTGCGCCCTCGCCCGTCAGCTATCACCCATGGGGCACCGTCACCACGCTAGTGATGTTCCCGAGCAACTTCATCGAGATCATCGCCGTGGATGACGCCTCGAAATTTGGCACTAATTCGGTGAACGGCTTTTGCTTTGGTCGCCAGTTGGGCAAGTTTCTCGATCGCGGCGAAGAAGGTGTTTCGCTGGTGGCGCTGCACAGCAAGGACGCCGATGCTGACTACTCGCGCCTCACAGAAGCGGGGTTGGCGAGTCAGGGCCGTATCGATTTCCGGCGCAAAATGACCTTGCCCGATGGCAGCCCGGATGAAGCCGTCGTCTCGCTAGGACTGTTCATGGATGAAGAGCATCCAGACGTGTCCAACTTCATCTGCCATCAACACCGCCCGGAATTGATCTGGGTGCCGGAATGGCAAAATCATCCCAACGGTGCCAATGGCATCCTTGCAGTGACTTACCTTGCAGAACCGGCGCAACTGGAGTCTCGCTGGAAGGCACTGTATGGCGATGCCGTTCGCTATAACGGCGATGTACTGGAGGCTGACACCGGCTGTGGCGTATTGCGCGCGATGTCGCTGAGCACGGCTAAAACCGAGTTTGCCGGGGTCAGCTTGCCTGAGGCCGCGAACGAGCGGCCCCACGCGATTGCCCTGCGGATCAATAGCAAAAATCTGCACGCAGCGCGGACGATTATCGAGAGCAATCAGGTGCCCCATCATGCTGACTCAACGCGCCTGCTCATTGAGCCATCGGCCGCAGGGAATGTGATTCTGGAGCTGGTTCAGACGCGTTGAGAATTGCAAGCAGCCCTCAGGCGTCTTCGCTACCCGGGACGTCCAGCGCGTCACCGATCGCATAAAAATGTCCACCCGCGATGTAGTGCAAGCTGCGCCACGCAGGATCGGCAGTTTCGAAATGCCAGTGCCCGTCCTTGAACACACGCGTGTCAGCCCATGCCCCGACGACTTCACCAATGAACAAGTCGTAACTCGACTGATTGTGCGGTTCAGGGATCAGGCGGCACGCCAGCCAGGCGGAACACCCGGCCACAAATGGCAGGTCATGGCCGGGAACGTCAAACAGCTCCACGCCAGAACGCTGCAGTTTGTCCGCCTCATTGAACAAGCTCCGCGTGCCCACTTCATGGGTCAGTTGCAATTGCGCAGCCGTCGGCACCTGAATCACAAACAGGCCGCTTTTCTCAACCAGTTCTCGGGTTTTGGCAATTTTGTCGAGGACTACAGTGAGTTTGGCAGGCATAAAATCCAGCGCACAGGCCCAAGCGGCCGCCATGACGTTGTCGACCCCTTCGTGCCTGGCAGAGACGAGCACTGTCGGCCCGTGATTGAGCAAACGGTAGGCCTTGGCCGGATCAACGGGGGCAATAAATTCGTTCACAGAAATACCTTATTCAAGACTTGTCGAGCGTCATCACGAACGACTTGATTCGCACACAAGCGCGGGCGAGCTGCTCATCGCTTACGGTGAACGACAGCCGCACAAAACCTTGGGCGGGCTCCCCGAATGCGGCGGCGTCCAGCACCGACACACCGGCCTCGCGAAACAGGCGCCAGGCAAAGTCCAGTGAACTCAGGCCCGTACCGCGCACATCCAGCAGGACGAACATGCCGGCATCGGGGCTGCGCACCTCGATACCGGGGCAATCACTCAAACCGCTCACCACCAGATCGCGTCTGCGTTGATAAATATCGCGCATGCCCACCGTCACTTCCTCATGGGCAAGCACCGCTGCCAGCGCCCCCGCCATGACGAAACCGGGCAAGCCGTAGAGCATGCTCAACGAGAGATTTTCCGCATGCCGCACTAACTGTGGGTCGGCGATGATCCAGCCAAAGCGCCAGCCGGTCATTGCATGGGATTTAGACAGGCTGCCAACAATCACGCAGCGCTCAGCCATGCCCGGCAAGCTGGCCAGACTGGTGTGTTCACGCTCGTAGCAGAGGCTCTCGTAGACCTCATCGACGACAACCCACAGATCATGGGCGATGGCCAGCTCGGCAATCCCCTGCAGCTCTTCGGCAGTGAGCACAACGCCGGTTGGATTATTGGGATTGGAGAAAAAAATAGCGCGAGTACGTGGAGTAATAGCCGCCTTGAGACGCGCGATATCCGGGCGAAAACCGGCATCGGCTTCGCACGTCACCCGCACGGGCGTTGCCCCACTTGCCTTGAGGGTTGCCTCATAAGTGACGTACATCGGGTCAAGGACAATGACTTCGTCACCGGTTTGCAACAAACACATGGCGCTAACAAACAAAGCATTTTGCGCACCGGCCAAGGTGATCACGTTCTCGGCTTCTACCGACCGTCCAAGACGCCTGGAGTAACGCTCGGCAATAGCCTCACGCAATGCAGGACGACCCGCTATGTCGGTGTAATGGGTGTCCCCGGCGTGCAGTGCGCCGACGGCTGCCTCGGTAATGAAGTCCGGGGTCGCGAAATCAGGGTCACCGACACTGAGAATGATCACATCCTCCCCATTACGCTGGGCTTGCCAGGCAGCGAAGTGAATATCCCAGGCGGCAACGCCCTGCCCGGCTATCCGTTCGACAAAGGGGGAAAAGCGCATGCCACGGCCTCTTGAATACGAATTGAAGAAACCACCACCTTACCGCGACGCTCTTCACAAAGGCCAGTGTGGATCGAAGCACGGGCCATGTGCGGTATGTGGCGTCAGCCCATGAGTTTTTGACATCAGCCAGACGCTGGACATGTGGGGAGACTCTAAGCTGGCCTGAAAACACAATTCCCGTGGGAGCGAATTCATTCGCGAAGAGGTCAGTACATCCGCAGCCTGTGTATCGTCTGGAATGCCGCCTTCCCGAATAAATTCGGTCCCACAGGTTTCACGGTGAGCCAAGCCAGTCCCACGTCATGACCCCCACGGGAAAGCATTTCAACTCTGAAACGGCGGATTAATCCAGTAGCCAGTCAAGCCTTGGCAATCTCCGGCACCAGCAACCACTCGGCGCTGTCATTCCAGACGTCCATATGAGTGATCTTGCCGTTGCGGACTTCGAAGCGATCCAGATAACGATTGCCCGAAAAACTGCGACCGTCCGGCCACTCGCCGTAAAGCGTACCGTTGGAATACACCACGGTATGATCACCGCGATCCATCCAGTCGAAGTTGCCCAACGCCTTTTTGACCCAGGCGTAGCGCGAGCCATTGAATGCAGTGATGTCCTGCGGGGTGGGCATCACGCGGCCCCCTGTGAAGGTGATCTTCACGTCCTCACTCATGAACGTTGCGGCCCGAACCGGATCCGGCGCCATGGACGCCTCGAGAAAATTGCTAACAATCTGTACATCCTTATTAACTTCTGACATCGCTTTATCTCCTGCCATTGGACTTGGTTAAAATTGCCATCACGCATCTCCATGGTGCATGCAGCTTTAATTTGGCGCGTAATTGTTGAAGATCCGCTGAAAAACCCGACGTTTTGCGGGCCGTTACGACTGGCATCCTACTTGCTAGCAATAAATATGCAACTGCTAGCAATCAGGAGAACGACTTATGGCCATCCGGCTTCCAAACCTGCAACGTCTGCTGTTTCCCGTGGCTGCGGCAGTCACGCTCAACATGGCTATGTTCGGTGGCGCGCAAGCCGCTGAGCCGCCGATCAAAGTCGGCCTGGTGGCAGCCCTGTCAGGGCAGTCAGCCAAATCCGGCGAAGCCCTGACCCGGGGCCTGACCATGGCCATTAATGAAGTCAACGCCAAGGGCGGCGTACTCGGACGTCAACTGGAGCTGGTGCGCCGCGACGATGAAAGCAACCCGTCCAAGGGCATGCTGGCCGCTCGCGAGCTGGTCCAGCGTGAAAAGGTCACCGTGCTGTTTGGCGGCCTGGATACCCCGGTGTCTCTGGCCATTGTGCCGCTTGCCAATCAGATGAAAGTGCCGTTCATGGGCATCTGGGCAGCGGGCACCAAAATCACCGAGAACGGCGCTGCCGATAACTACGTGTTCCGGGTCTCGGCGGTGGACGAGCTGGTAGACGAAGCACTGGTTAAATACGGCGTCGATAACGGCATGAAAAAGCCGGGCATGATCCTGATCAACAACCCGTGGGGCGAATCCAACGAAGCCGGCTTCAAACGTGCGCTGGAAAAACGCGGCATGGCCAACGCCGGTGTTGAACGTATTCAGGACAGCGACCTTGATGTAGTACCGCAACTGACCCGCCTGAAAAACGCCGGCGCTGACACCCTGCTGATGGTGGGCAACGTCGGCCCTTCGGCGCAGGTCGTCAAATCGCTGGATCGCATGGGCTGGGATGTACCGGTGGTGTCGCACTGGGGTCCGGCGGGCGGTCGTTTCGGTGAGCTGGCCGGGCCGAATGCTTCCCGCGTGCACTTCATTCAGACCTACGTGTTCACCGAAAACAACAGTGCCAAGGGCGATGCGCTGCTGAGCGCGCTGAAAAGCGCTTATCCGCAAATCAAGACCCTGGCTGACGTAACGCCTGCGGTGGGTATCGCCAACGCCTACGACGCGCTGCATCTGGCCGCACTGGCCATCGAAAAAGCTGGCAGCACCGACGGCAAAGCGGTCCGCGACGGCTTCTACGCCATCAGCGAATACGACGGTTTGATCAAGCACTACAAACAACCGTTCACCGTGCAGAAACACGATGCACTGGGGCCGGACGACTATCTGTTCACCCACTTCGTCAACGACCAGATCGTACCGTTGAAGCCTTAAAGGAGTCGCCATGTTCACCGCCGCCATCGTCACCGGCCTCGGCCTGGGCAGCATGTACGCGCTACTGGCGTTAGGTTTTCACCTGACCTACATCGTTTCGCGCACCGTCAACTTTGCCCAAGGCAGCGCCATGATGGTCGGCGCGGTACTGGGCTACACCTTTTGCATCAACTGGGGCTGGTCGCTGTGGCTGGCCTTGCCACTGACGCTGATCCTCTGCGCGCTTTACGGGCTGGTGATCGAGCGCTGGCTGGTGCGGCCATTCCACAGCCGGGGGTCACAAGCCTGGCTGATGGCGACGGTGGCAGGCGGCATTCTGGTGGACAATCTGGCGCTGTTCACATTCGGCAAGGAGCCTCGCCAGTTCGAGAGCAACCTGGTCAACCTCAACGTCGAGCTGTTTGGCAGCAGCGTTGGCGCGCTGCAGCTGTTGATCCCGCTGGTCGGCGCAGCAATTGCCCTGGCCTTGTATCTGGTGCGGCGCTACACCCGATTGGGCAAGGTGCTCGAAGCCTGCGTGCAAAACCCGCGTGCGGCGATGCTGATGGGCATCAACGTCAATCGGGTGGTGGCGATCGCTTTTGCGATTTCCACGGTGTTCGCGGCCGTAGCAGGCTTGTTGATTGCGCCGCTGTTCAGCGTAAACGCCGAGATGGGCATGTTGTTTGGCCTGAAGGCTTTTGCGGTGGCGATTCTGGGCGGCATCACCAGTGCCGGTGGCGTATTCGCGGCGGGGCTGCTGTTCGGTCTGGCTGAGGCCTTGATCACCCTGTATTTCGGCTCGGCGTTTACCCAGATATTCACCTTTGCGCTGGTGATTCTCGCCTTGGCGATTCGTCCCAACGGTCTGTTCGGCAGCAAGGCTCTGGTGAAAGTATGAAAGACATCAAAACCCTGGCGGCTCCGGTTTTCATCGGCTTGCTCGCAGTCGCGTGCGGCGTTATGGCCTTCACGCTGGACAGTTACTCCTTGCTGGTCTTCACCCTTTGCGCCCTGGCGGCCGTAGTCGGTGTCGGCCTGAATATTCTGATTGGTCTGAGTGGGCAAATCTCGTTTGGCCATATCGCGTTCTACGCCATTGGCGCTTATGTATCGGCACTGCTGACCATGGCGGGCTGGCCGCTCTGGCTGGCGTTGCCGCTGGCGGGTATTGTCTGTGGCCTGATCGGCGCATTGCTGGCCATTCCGGCGTTGCGGGTCAGCGGCCCTTATCTGGCGATGATTACCATTGCGTTCGCGTTCGTGGTGCATCACAGCCTCATTGAATGGCGTGACGTAACCGGTGGTTCGAATGGCCTGATGGGTATTCCCCTGCCTGAATTTGCCGGCCTTGATCCGGCTATTCTGCTCGCGCTACTGGCGGGTGCACTGATGATTGGCGCATTGCTCTTCTATCAGCGCTTGAGCCACAGCACCTGGGGCAAAGCCATGCGCGCCGTGAAGGCGTCTGAAATTGCCGCGCGCTCGCTGGGCTTCAATCCGGTCTTGAGCAAGACCCTGGCATTCGCCTTGTCAGCGGCATTGACGGGCCTGGCAGGCGGTCTGCTTGCGCCCCTGCTGATGTTCATAAACCCGGAATCCTTTCCGTTTTCGCAGTCGATCCTGTTTGTGCTGGCGGTGATTGTCGGCGGCGCAGGCATGCTGTTCGGGCCGCTGATCGGTGCATTACTGATTGTGCTGGTGCCGGAGTTGCTGTCGGACTTTGCTGAATACCGCCTGTTGATTTTCTCGGTACTGCTGTTGCTGGTGTTGTGGGTTGCGCCGAACGGCTTGCTGGGCGCCCTCGCCCGTCGCTGGATCAAGCCGACGCGCCTGCTGCCTCCGACCTCAATCAACACCCAACGTATCGCCGCGCACCTGCAAAGCCGTGGCCCGTCCACCGGTTTGCGGGTGACCGATATCGGTATTCGCTTCGGCGGTGTGCAGGCGGCGCAACACGTCAGCCTGCATGCACCTGCCGGAAGTATCACCAGCATCATCGGCCCCAATGGCGCGGGCAAAACCACGGTGCTGAACATGATCAGCGGCTTCTATGCCCCGGACAGCGGTCAGATAGAACTGCAACAGCCATTGGCTGGCCTGCCTGCGTGGAAAAGCGCCCGTGCCGGTATCGCCCGAACCTATCAGACCACGCTGTTATTCGGCGAGATGTCGGTGCTGGATAACCTCTTGGTGGCGATGCAGAAAGGTCGCCTCGGCCTGCCTTTCAACCTGTCGACCTCCGAGCAACGCAGCCTCGCGCTGGACCTGCTGGCGCTGGTGGGTTACCGCGGGGAAGTGAATATCGCCGCCGAAGACTTGCCCCACGTTGACCGACGCCTGGTGGAAATCGCACGGGCCTTGGCCACCGCGCCTGCGGTATTGCTACTGGATGAACCGGCTGCCGGCCTGAGCCGCCGCGACACCGACGACCTGGCGGTGCTGCTGCGCAAGCTGGCGGACTTTGGCCTGACGGTGATTCTTGTCGAACATGACATGTCGCTGGTGATGTCAGTGTCTGAGCACTTGCTGGTGCTGGATGCGGGCAAGCCCATCGCGTCGGGGCCTCCTGCCGAAGTTCGCCAGAACCAGCAGGTGATCGCGGCGTATCTGGGCGGCACCGATTATCAGGCAACGCCACGCGATCAAGCCTGGGATGGAAGTCGCGATGCGCGGCTTTATGTCAAGGATCTGGTCATCGACTACGGCGCCGCAGCAGTGGTCAACAAAGTCAATTTACTGGTTAATCCCGGCGAGCTGGTGGCGATTCTGGGTGCCAACGGGGCGGGCAAATCCAGCATCCTGCAATGTCTCGCGGGCCTGCATCGCGCAACCGATGGCAGCATCCTGCTGGACAACGAAAGCATCGAACAGGCCAGCGCCAGCACCATCGCAGGCAAAGGTCTGGCATTGGTGCCGGAAGGCCGTCAGGTGTTCCCGTACCTGAGCGTGCGCGATAACTTGCTACTGGGCAGTTACTCGCGACGCGAAGCCTTTGATGCCGAAGCTGAAATCGAGGCGATCCTCAAGCGCTTCCCGCGCCTACGCGACCGTATCGATAACCCGGCGGGCATGCTCTCAGGTGGCGAGCAACAGATGGTCGCGGTAGGTCGCGGCCTGATGGCCAAACCGAAAATCCTGTTGCTGGATGAACCGTCGCTAGGCCTCTCTCCCGCCATGATCGGTGAACTTTACGACGCGCTGGCAGCGCTTCGCGACGAAGGCGTGACGATTTTGCTGGTGGATCAAATGGCCAACCTGGCCTTGCAAGTCGCTGACCGCGCCTACGTGCTGGAAACCGGTTGCATTGTGAAATCTGCCAGTGCCGCCGAGTTACGCGACGATAAAGAACTGGCGGCGGCTTATCTGGGTGAAAGCGCCAGCAGCGAAAACGCCAACAGCATTCAAGGAATGAGCGTATGACCGCCCTGAAAATCATCAATGCCCGACTCGGCGACGGCGGTGCGCAAAGCGTGCTGTACGTGGAAGACGGCTATTTTGTCGAGTGTTTCAGCGAGGCGGCAGTCAACCGGCAGACTCTGGATCTTGAGGGCCGATTACTGTTGCCGGGGCTGATCGAGACCCACATCCATCTGGACAAGGCCTGCATCATGCAGCGCTGTCATCTGCATGAAGGCACTCTCGCGGAAGCGGTGGCGCAAACCCGCGCGGCCAAAGCTGAATTCACCGAAGAAGATGTCTATCGCCGCGGCGCGCTGGTGCTCGATAAAGCCATTCTTCAGGGCACAACGCACATGCGCACCCATGTGGAGCTTGACCCGCAGATCGGCCTGACTGGTTTCAATGCCATTCGCCGCTTGCAGGCGGATTATGCCTGGGCAATCAGTCTGGAAATCTGCGTGTTCCCCCAGGAAGGCTTGCTGAACAATCCGGGCACCGAAGCACTGCTGTGTCAGGCGCTGGAAAACGGCGCAACGGTTCTGGGTGGCTGCCCCTACATGGATAGCGATCCGAACGGACAGATACAGCGCCTCTTTGAACTGGCCGTGAAATACGACTGTGATCTGGACCTGCACCTGGACTTCGATCTGAATCCTGAAGGCATGACGGTCATGGAGGTGGCGCGCTGCACACAACAGCATGGCTGGGCCGGGCGTGTCACCATCGGCCATGTGACCAAGCTGTCGACATTACCTAAAGAGCAAATGACCGTGCTTGGCCTTCATCTGGCGAAAGTCGGTGTTCAGGTAACCTGTCTGCCGTCTACCGATCTGTTTCTGATGGGCCGCGAGGCGTTCCACAACAAGCCCCGCGGGCTCGCGCCGCTGGAGCACTTGCATGCCTGCGGCGTAACCTGCTCGGTGTCGACCAACAACATCGGCAACCCGTTTACGCCCTATGGAGATGCCTCGCTGATCCGCCAGGCCAACCTGTTCGCCAACGTCAGTCAGATGGGCACGGTGCCGCAATTGCTGCAATGCCTGGCGTGGGTGTCCAGCGAATCTGCGCGAATGCTGCGCTTGCCCGACTACGGCCTGCTGCCCGGTTGCCGCGCCGACTTCATCGTCTTCGACGCGCCTTCGCCTGCTGCAGTAGTCGCCGAGATCAGCGCGCCGTTGATGGGGTTCAAGGGTGGACGCCAGACGTTCAGCCGCCCGGTTGGGGTATTACTGAAGCCTGAGTAGATATCTGCTACTTGCCTGGACCTGTAGGAGCTGCCGAAGGCTGCGATGGCAGTGTGTCAGGATGAATGCTTCGCAGCCTTCGGCAGCTCCTACAGAAAAATCTGTTTCAGCAATGCTGCTGGCTCTCAATCACTCAACGCCTGCCGCAGGTTGAACTCTTCCGGAGCGCTTTCTTCAAGGGCAAGCTGCGCCTCCAGCTCATCCAGATGTTCAAGCATCACCGCAACGGCACGTTCGTTGTTGCCATTCTCCAGTGCCGTAATGATTTCCTGATGCTCGTCCGACGCGCAGGAAGGGACGTCATTACGCTGATACAACGCCACAATCAGCGAACTGCGCACCATCAGATTGGCAAGAATGTCACTGAGTACGGTGTTGCCACTGATCTGCCCCAGCATCAGATGAAACTCGCTCAGTTCACGCACGATGGCCCGACGATCAGTATCGCTGGTGGCTTTGCGCTCGTTATTCATGTGCGCCGCAATGCGCTGGCGCTGCTTGCGCATGACCGCAGGCGTAATGCCTTCGACAATGGCCCGCTCAATGGCACGTCGGGCGCTGAAAATATCCCGGGCCTCCTTGGCGGTAGGCTGCGCAACCATGGCTCCGCGATTGGCCTCGATGGTCACCACCTTCTGCATTGCCAGGCGCTGCAACGCCACCTGCACATGATTACGATTGGCTTGCAGGGTTTCGACGATTTGCGCTTCGATCAGTCGCGTGCCGGGCGGCAAACGATGTTGGGCGATAGCCTTGAACAACGCATCGGCGATGCGCTGTACCTCAAGCTGTTTGGCAGTGACAGTGCTCAAGCCCATTCTTTCCTCTATTTTCCGTAAAGCCAGGTGCCGCCGCGCAAACGGACTGCGTGCGGCGGACAATCGGCGGCATTATCCGCCAGCCGTCCGGCACCGGCAAACCCCCTGTACAAAGGCTTTTCCGATCAGTTCGGCTGCCCCAGTGCGAGACCTTCGCCGCGAGGATCATGCATGGCGCTGCGACGCTCGTCAGCATCAATGGCGATGATTCCAGCATGCCCGGTCATGGGACTGCGTGTGGGAATGATTTCCACCTCATGCCCCATGGCAGCCAGCCCTTCGAGGGTCGCTGCACTCATGTCAGCTTCAAGCTTGAGGTTATCGGTGCTGTCGAAGAAACTGCGGCCCAGCAAAAAGCGCGGGGTTTCCAGCGCTACATCGATGGGCTGCTGATAGTCCACCAGTTGTGTAGCCAGCACCATCTGCGTTTGAGGCTGACCATCGCCCCCTTGAGTACCAAAGAACCAGCGGCGGCCGTCATCGGCCAGATAGCAGGATGGGTTCAAGGTATGCGCAGGCCGCTTGCCGGGAGCCCAGCCGTTAACGTGAGCAGGATCGGCATTGAAACCCGCAGCACGGTTCTGCCACAGCACGCCGGTATCACCCAGGATGCAGCCCGAGCCGAAATCGTGAAACAGGCTCTGGATCAGGCACGCGGTTCGACCCTGTGCATCGGTGGCCGCCATCCAGACGGTATCGGCAGGTCGACCCGGTTCATTCCATGGCGCGGCACGCTGACCGTCGATGGCATCGGCATAGGCCTTGATTTGCGCATCCTCCAGGCTGGCAGCGAAATCCCACGCCGAGCTCAGCGGATCGCACAGCTGCGCATTACGTCGCAGCAACCCCTGCTTAATGGCTTCCACCAAATAGTGATAGTACTGCGCGCTGCCGTTATCCACTTGCGCCAATGGCTTGTGCTGCAGTGCGGCCATCGCCTGCAAGGTGTAGAGACCCTGACAGGGCGGCGCCACGTTGTAGAGTCGACCCTGACGATAGCGCACCGAAATCGGCGCGACTTCAAGCGCACGAGTATTGGCGAGATCCGCCGTTGTCAGGCCACAACCGAGTTGGTCAAATGCCGCCCCGAAAGCCTCGGCCAACTCGCCACGATAGAAATCCTCAACGCCGTGCCTGGCCAGATGCCGTAACGTATTGGCCAGCTCGGGCTGGCGCAAGGTATCGCCCTCGCCCAGCCAGCGCCCGTCGGTCTTGCACAGGCGATGCAGGTCAGGCAATTGCTCGATCAGCGGCTGACGCATCGTCTGCCAGAACAATTGCGACTGGGACACCGGCGCACCATGATCAGCCATCACAGCGGCGTCTTCCAGCAAGTCCCGCCAACCCAGCCTGGAGCCCCACTCAAGACGACTGATGTTCGCTGCGGTCTGCCAACTGGCCAACGCACCCGCGGTGCTAGCAACCGAAGCAGGTCCGCGAACGGTGATTTTTCCACCTTCAGGCAAGTGCTGACCGGCGTGACCAATCCCCACGATGGTGCGCACCTTGCTGTCATGGATCATCCATAGGGCATCGCCGCCTAACCCGGTCATGTGCGGAAAAACCGCAGCAAGCATGGCACTGGCAGCCAGCATTGCGTCGATAGCCGTGCCTCCGGCGTCGAGAATACGCAGGCCGGCGGCACTGGCTTCGGCATGAGGTGTGCAAATGACGGCGCGAGTGGAGGTAGCGATCATGATCAAAGGCTCTCTATTTTTGCTAGCTATCAATAGTTTTATTGTTAGCAGAGCAAGATATGTGCCTCCTACTCCATGACCTGAATAGACGCGATCGTGGGACCGGCTTTAGCCGGGAAAGCTGCCTCCCAAACGACGCAGATGTAGCGACTGTACCGGCCTCTTCCCGGCTGAAGCCGGTCCCACGTCTTTCACAGGCAGCTCCTGCGCAAACAGGCGTTACCCTCGCTTCACGGCCTCAAATATCTGCGCGACCACTGCCGCACCCTCTCCTACTGCTGCAGCCACCCGCTTGGTCGACTGCGCCCGCACATCGCCGATGGCAAAGACACCCTTGCGGTTGGTCTCCAGCGGCAAAGGAATCCAGTCGTCCACCGCGACACTGCACACCGAGCGCCCAGTGATGACGAAGCCCTTAGGGTCGGTTTCCACGCAGTCACGCAACCAGTCGGTATTGGGGTCTGCGCCAATGAACAGAAACAGGTGCCGCAATGGGCGTGTGTCGCGCTGCAACGTGTCGCGATTCTGGAATACGGCGCCTTGCAGGCCGCTGACCTCATCACCTTGTAGCTCAACGATTTCAGTGCGGGTATGGATCACTACGTTGGGTAACAAGGCAATGCGCTCGATCAGGTACTGAGACATCGACGCTTCCAGCCCTGCGCCGCGCACCACCAAGTGCAAACGCTTGACCTGCGGAGCCAGAAACGCCACTGCCTGCCCTGCGGAATTTCCTGCGCCCACCAGGGCAACTTCCGCGCCCTGACAGATCTTCGCTTCTATGGGGGAGGCCCAGTAAGAAACACCTTTTCCCTCGAACAGATCGATATTCGCCACGGGCAACTTGCGATAGCGCGCACCGGATGCGATCACCACCGCCTTTGCATGGATACTTGCGCCCGTGGTCAGTTCGACACGCGGCAGGTCCGGCACCGTGCAATCGAGATGGGAAACCTGCAACGGGATGGCCATCTTCGCACCGAACTTCTGCGCCTGGGTGAACGCGCGACCGGCCAGTGCCTGGCCGGAAATGCCGGTCGGGAACCCCAGATAGTTTTCAATCCGCGCCGACGCGCCGGCCTGACCGCCATACGCCCGCTGATCCAGCACCAGCACCGACAAACCTTCTGAGGCGGCATACACCGCAGTGGCCAATCCCGCTGGCCCGGCCCCCACGACAGCGATGTCGTAGATCACATCAGGGTCCAGCTGCGGGGTAATCCCCAGGCAAACCGCAGCCTCGGCGTTATCGGGATTTTTCAGAACGGTGCCGTTGGGACAGATCATCAGCGGCAGGTCGGCCTCGGCAACACCCAGACGAGCAATCAGCAGCTTTGTTTCTTCATCGTCCGAGGAGATGTCGAGCACCGTATTCGGGTAACCATTGCGAGTCAGAAAACCCTGCAATCCGGCCAGCCGCCCCTCTCCGGAATGGCCCACCAGAATCGAACCGACCCGGTCAGACTGGATCATCCCGACCCGACGCAAAATGAACGCACGCATGACCATTTCACCCAACTCTGCCGAGCCGATGATCAACGCCCGTATGTGCGCGACGTCGTAAGGCAGCGCCACACAGCCGTCCAGCCCGGCACGACCTTCCACCAGCGAAGCACGATCCCCCAAGAGGCCCGACTCGCCGGTGATCTCCCCCGCTCCCCCCTGACTAATAACCGCCTCACGACCCAGCCCGTCACGCCGAATCAAGTCCACCGTACCTTCCAGCACCAGCCAGATGGCAATCCCGCGTTCGCCCACGTTGAACATGATCGCTCCCGGCTCGAAGCGCTGCGCCGGACCACTGGCAAAGCGCCGGGCAAGCTCGATCTGGGCGGGAGTGAAAACCGGGAACATTTGCGGGCGACGGGTATCAAGCAAGCTCATGGCTAGTCCTTGGGCGGCTGTGCCGCGCGCATGTGAAAGTCCTGACCTTCTTGTTAGTCCTTTTTTTACCCGCGCGGATAGCAGGTTTGTGCTGCGCACGACGAACTGACAAGCCTTGACTCAACCTGCACAGGGCAAAAAGCCCCGCATCGCGAGGCTTTTTTGTTCTCTATATCCCGTCAGGCCGCCACAGCCTGCGCCCTTTTCATGCTCCACATCGCGACCACTGCGATCAACGCAACAATAGCGCTGAACAGCTCGCCGACATGGCGCAAGCCAAAGACCGGCACGCTGACGCCTACAGCAATCACCGGCAGCGACATGGACAGGTACAACACCACAAACAGCGCCGAGGCAACTGCGGCTTTCTGATGAGCAGGACTGGCGGCAGTCACCGCCCCCATGCCGGCGCGGAACACCATACCCTGGCCGATCCCTGCCGTGATGCCGGCAATGATCAGCAGCAGGATTTGCTCGGTGGCAATACTCAAGCCCAAGGTCAGCATGCCAAGGATCAGCGCGACGCAACCCAGAGTCATGTGCTGACGGGACGGCAACCATTGCAGCAGGGCCTGGCCCACCACTGATGCCGCGAAGAATGAGCCGACCACCGCGCCGATCACGATACCGCTGGACTGTTCCATGACCTGGCGCATGATCGACGGGACCATGCTGGTAAAAAGACCGGCGACGCTGAACCCCGCCAACCCGGCAATGGCCGCCGGTATGAACAGGCTACGGACTTCGGCAGGAATCGATGGACGCATGACCCGCAGACGTGGCACTGCCGGGCGCGTAACGGTCTCCCGAGCGACTATGACGCCCACCAGCGCGAGAGCCAGAAAACCCAGGTGCAACCAGAACACCAATTGCAGAGGGTGCGGTAAATGCTGGGAGGTCAGGCCCGCGAGCAAAGGCCCCAGCCCAAGGCCAAACATGTTGGCGGCCGTCGCGACAAGCGTTGAGCGCTTGCTCCAGGACTTGGGAGCCAATTCGATAACGGCCACGGTCGCGGTCCCGGTCATGATCCCCGCAGAAAACCCGGAAAACAGTCGCCCCAGCAACAGACCGCCGATGGAGTCGCAATACAGGAAAATCACTGCACTGATCGCCCCCATGACCAGACCTGCACACAGCATCGGACGACGCCCAACCTGATCCGACCAACTGCCCACTGCCAGCAACGCGGCAATAACCCCGGCCGCATAGATCGAGAAGATCAGCGTCACCCAGGTTTCACCGAAACCCATTTGCTGTTGGTAATAGACATACAGCGGCGTCGGCAATGTAGTACCGACCATTACGATAAGCAGCGCGCAGGCCACCAGAATGAAATCTCTGCTGGAGGTTGAAACAGGCTTGGTCATGCAGGGCGTCCGGTGGGGAGATTCGTGGTCATGCGCCAGGCATCAAAGGCCGGGGTAGCCATAATACAGAGGGGTGGTCACGATCGGCAGAGAAGGTTCCAAGAAATTTCAGAAAGACAGGCGAACAACTCAAACTCCGACACCTGTCGCGCGGTAAATGAAGTATCTGTGGGTTGCCTGCAAACCCAATTCCGGTGGGAGCGAATTCATTCGCGAATGGGCCGGTACAGACAATAGGTATTCAGCGTCAGACAATCAGTCTTCCCGAATGAATTCGGTCCCACAGGGAAAGTGGCGCCTAAAAAATTGCGGGCCAATACAGAGTCTGGCAGTTGCTGCCCCTCTCGCCATTATTCCTTACGAAAGAAAAACGTCACTTGCCCCAACTCCACGCCCAGCTTGCTCATGTACGAACGATTGGCCAGGGTCTTGTCGTCGAGCAGCCACATCCAGTCATCGAAGTGCACTTTGTAGGTCGTGCCATCCACCGGCAGGTTCAGCACATAGCGCCAATGGAAGGCATTGCCGGAAACCTCTCCGAAAGCTTCGCCATCAACGTCTCCGGCCGTGCCCTTCCAGCGGCCTGGGCCATCAGGACGAAGCGTCCATATGCGAGTTTCTTTTTTACCGTCGCTATAGGTGAAGTCCTCGTGCAGGATCAGCGCTTCTCCTTCGCTACGGCCGTTAATCACAACGTCCATGCGTTTGGTGACCTCTCCCGAGCGCTTCTGGAAGATGCCCCGAGCAACGACGCGTCCGTTGAAATACTCTCGCAGATCCAGCTTGGGGGTCTCCTGACTGTATTGCTTCACGTCCACGCCGCTGCAGGCAGTCAAACCGATACACGCAGCGATGATCAAGGCCTTCCACATGTCGCAGCTCCCCACAAAATAAATTACTTTCCGGCGCTCCCCATCAGTTGCTCGCGCAGCTCGGGGTTACGGGTTTTCGGGCTTAACCAGATATCAAAGAACGCTTTTGCAAACTGCGGATCCTGTACAACGTGCTGCAGTTTGTCACCGACGTAAAAGCGCGCTTCGCGGCCCGGGAAGTAAACCCCGGTAATTTTCATGCCCTCTTCAACATCGACAAACGCCTGGGCCATTTGCTCACGCCAGGCGACCAACTGCGCTTCAGGGACTGCCTTCGGTGAGGTGCGCTTGATCTCTACGATGCTGGCCTCAACCAGATCATCCCGAGAAATCGTGCGGTGATAGGTCAGCTCCAGCGCCAGCGGCTGGTCAGCCTTGAAAGGCTTGCCAGCACTCAGCAATCGCGCGGTGTAGACACGGAAGCCGAACACGCGCAGATCGCCGCCGCCGATGACCTGAGCATTGGGCAACGCTTCTTGCCACGAAGCACTTGCCACTTGGCTGAACACCTGACTAAACAGCAGAAAAACCACTAACCAAAGCCGTGCCATTCGACGCCTCCCGTCCGGGTCTTCAAAGGCAGACCAAAAAGGGCCAGCATCGGGGTGCAAGGTCAAAGACCACAACAACACCGGGATGCTGACCCCTCAAACCTAAAAGCTATACGACGAATAGGAGTTTGTACAATTTTTATCGAGGTTTTTATTCAAACGCTCGATTGGCTGGAAAGCCGCGCCTACTCGCCTTTGTAGACGGGTTCGCCAAGGTTGAGCATCAGACGGTTAGCCCAGGCAAATATCGAGATCGCGTGAATCAGGTCCAGTATCTGTGCATCGTCCAGCCCTTGGTCACGCAGTGGCTGAATGTGTTGAGCCCCCACCGCCGCCGGATCCAGGGTCAAGTCGATGGAAAAGCGCACGATGGCTTTTTCCCTGTCGGTAGTCCCGGCCGTTTCAGGGTTCGTAAAGATCTCGGCAATCACATCATTGCGCTTGGCCAGTTGCTCAAAGCGCTGGGCATGCACCGAGGCGCAGTACACGCACTGATTGATCCGGGAAACGACCGTGCTCGCCAGCTCGCGCTCAGCCCGCGACAAACCGCCAGGGGCGTACATGATCGCGTTGAATGCAGCTGATCGCTGGCGCAACACTTCAGGCTGGTGTGCCAGGGTCAGGTAGTAATCGGAGACTTTGGCCTGAGGATGGCTCTCTTCCAGCACCGCCACTTGCTCAGGCGTCGCGCTGTCGAGCTTGATGGTTGGCAGCCAGGCTTTCCAGCCCAGTACTTCGCTGGTGAAGCCATTGATGCGGATCGGTTCACTCATCATGCGGCTCCTGCGGCTGACAATGCGGCAAGGCCCGCGGCCAGCCGGACCTGATAAGACAGATAGGCAATCAACTGCGCTAACACAACGATCTCCGCAGTGGACAATCCGGCTTGCTGGAGTACCTTCAAAGCTTGCCGATCACCTTCCACCGGGCGCTCGATCAAGGTCCGGGTAAAACCGAGAATAGCCTGCAAGCGTGCGTCTTCAAGCTGATCAAGCGAACCTGCTTCACGCGCGGCAATCGTCGACGGGCTGACATCCAGCGCCTGTAATTGCTCAAGATAGTAATCCGCCAACAACTGATTGGGGGTCAGCCTGGCAGCGTAATACGCCACCAGCAGCCGCTCGCTCAACGACAGATTGTCTGCAAGCTGCGGATCGAAAAACTGCTCATGGCTGCCCTGAGTAGCGGCCAGTACCTTGTCACGAGCGTGGCGAACCTGATGCAAATGAGTGCCGGGCGCGAGGCCCAGCAACTCATCCAGCACATCAGGCGATTGAACCGTGGAATTCATCACACATCCTCTGAATACATCGTGCTGAGCCTGTCGCCAGCAAGGCGTCAGGCTCAGGGTTTTAAGTCTTCAAAGCTCAAGGCAGTTTGGTCACCATGCTTGCGGCGGTGCGGTCGCTGACCAAAGGCTCAACCTTCAGGTCTTTACGCGCAGCCCAGATGTTCTGGTAATGGAACAGCGGGATGATGCCTACGTCGTCCGTCACGACTTTGGCGGACTCTTCCAGAATGGCCCGGCGCTTGGCTTCGTCGAACTCGGCGGTGGCTTTGGTCAGCGCCTGATCCACCAACGGGTTGCTGTAGTGCCCCCAGTTCGAAGCGCCCAGGCCCTTGGTGCTGTCGACGGTGGTCAAAATGTTGGTCAGCGCATAAGCCGCTTCGCCAGTGCCGTTGCCCCAGCCAATCACACTGATTGCCAATTCGTTCTTGTTCGCCTTACCGGCGTAAACCGCCCACGGCAGCACTTCCAGCTGCACCTTGACGCCGATCCGCGACCAGAACTGCGCTACGGCCTGCATGGTTTCCGGGGCTTGCGGGTAGCGGTCGCCCGGAACGTGCACGGTCAACTGGAAGCCATCCGGGAAGCCGGCTTCTTTGAGCAGCTCCTTGGCCTGTTTCGGGTCGTACGGGATGTTTTTCAGATTCGCGTTGTAGCCAAAGGTATTGGCTGGCATCCACTGGTTGGCCTCGGTCACGGTGCCTTGCATGATGCGCTCGACAATTGCCTGACGATTGATCGCCAGCGACAACGCCTTGCGCACCTTCACGTCACGCAGCGGGTTCTGTTCCAGCGGCTTGCCAGAATTGTCACGGATAAACTCGTTCGGGCCTTCGCGGAAGCTCGGCTGAACAATCAGCGCACGCAGCCCGGAGTAAGCGTAAACCTTCACATTCGGGCTTTGACGCAAGCGGGCCACGTCAGTTGGCGAAACCTTGTCGATCACGTCCACATCACCCGCCAGCAAGGCTGCGGTGCGACTCGCGGCATTGGCGATGTAACGATAATCAACGCTGTCCCACAGCGGCTTCTCGCCCCAGTACTCGTTGTTGCGCTCGAAAATCGTGCGGTCGCCCGGCACGAAGGAAACAAAACGATAAGGCCCGGTGCCGACCATTGCTTTGCCGGAGTTGTAATCGGCGCTCGCAGCGCCTGCCCCGACATGGCGGCTGACGATGTAGATCGAATCGACGTCCGGCAGCAGGTTAGCGTTAGGCGTGCGGGTCTTGATGATCAGCGTGTGATCATCCTTGGCCTGGATTGACTCGACAGTACGCATGGCTCCGGCGTAGGACGCCACGGAGCCTGGCACAGCGCGGGCACGCTCAAAGGAGAACACGAAGTCATCGGCGGTCAGCGGCTTGCCGTCCTGCCATTTGACGTCGTCGCGCAGGCTGAACTCCCAGGTCTTGTCGTCCAGCACTTTCCAGCTTTTGGCCAGGCCCGGCAGGGTCTTGTCGTCGTGGCGATTGACCAGCGATTCGAACGCATGCAGCGCCACCGAGCGGTCACCGGCATAGTTGTTCAGTTGAGGATCAAGGGACGAGACCGGGTCGGCGTAACCGATACGCAAGGCTTCAGCCGAGGCACTGCCGCCAGCCAGAATCAGGGCCGAGGCCAACAGTGAACGAACAAGAGGTTTCATGTGTTGTTTCCTTGTACGCAATGGCAATGAGAAAGACGGACGATCAAGCGCCCGTTCAGGCTGTTTCGTTGAGGTGGCAAGCGCTCAGGTGGTTCGGCGAAACCTCCCTGAGCGGTGGAACTTCCACGCGACAGCGCGCCATGGCGTGCGGGCAACGAGGATGGAAATGACACCCGGCGGGCGGGTTCAGCGGGCTGGGGATTTCCCCTTTGATCGCGTCATAACGGGCACTGCGAATATCGAAACGCGGGATCTGCGCGAGCAGCGCCTGGGTGTAGGGGTGATTGGCGCGACTGAACAGGTCATCAACGTCAGCGCTTTCCACAACCCGGCCCAGGTACATCACCACCACGCGATCGCACAGATGCTCGACCACACCAAGGTCATGACTGATGAACAGATAGGTCAGGCCAAGCTCGTCGCGCAGGTCCATGAACAGGTTGAGAATCTGCGCCTGAATCGACACGTCCAGCGCCGCCACCGACTCATCGCAGACCAACAATTCAGGCTGTACCGCCAACGCACGAGCGATACCGATTCGCTGCCGCTGACCGCCGCTGAACTGATGCGGATAGCGCTGGCGCAACTGCGGGCTAAGCCCGGCACGTTGCAGTTGAGCGCTCACGTAATCGTCGAACCCGGCCTTGTCGGTCAGGCCATGCAGCAACGCGCCCTCCCCGACGATTCGATCCACTCGCAAGCGCGGATTGAGGCTCGCGGACGGGTCCTGAAAAATCATCTGGATTTTAAGCCGCGCCGCCTGACGCTCTTCATGGGTGAAATCCTCAATGGACTTGCCGTCAATGGAAGCCGTGCCGGAAGACACCGACAGCAAACCGGCGACCATTCGGCCAAGGGTCGACTTGCCACAGCCGGACTCGCCCACCAGCCCGACCACTTCGCCCCGCACGATGCGCAGGTCTACCCGGTCAACAGCGTGAGTCACCGAGGTCGGCCGAGTCAGTTGCAGGCGCTGCAACATATGCTGCAGCCCGGTTTCAGGACTGGCTTTGCCGAATGTCTTGCTGACATCGCGCAGCTCGATGATTGGCGTCGATTCATTGCTCATCGGCGGCTCCCGGATGAAAACAGCGGACCAGTCGGCCCGGCTCTATCGCTTGACTGGGCGGTTCCTGTTCGCACACCGAAGTCGCTCGGGAGCAACGGGCAGAGAAGGCACAGCCCGCTGGCATCGACAGCAAGTCCGGCGCCATGCCCGGAATCTGCCGCAGACGCTGGCCGCGTTTGTTGCGGCTTGGCAGGCTGTCGATCAGGCCTTGGGTATACGGATGTTGCGGGCGATCCAGCACGGCGGCGACACTGCCTTGCTCAACGATCCGTCCGGCATACATCACGGCGATGTCGTCGGCCAAACCGGCGACGACCGACAGATCGTGGGTGATCCAGATCAGTGAGGTGCCTTGCTGACGGACCAGCTTCTGCACTTCACTGAGGATCTGCGCCTGAATGGTCACGTCCAGCGCTGTGGTGGGTTCATCGGCAATGATCAGATCCGGCGAATGCAGCAGCGCAATGGCAATCGCTACCCTCTGACGCATGCCGCCAGACAACTGGTGTGGATAGGCGCGCAAACGCTCATCCGGGCTGGCGATGCCCAGCAGCCCCAAGGTGCGGCTGGCATGTTCACGAGCCTCGGCACGGCTAAGCGGCTGATGGGCTTGCACCGCCTCGATCATTTGCGTGTCGACGCGCAGCACCGGGTTGAGGGTCATCATCGGGTCCTGAAAGATCATCGCTATCCGATTACCTTGCAGGTGACGCAGCTCTTTTGCCGACAAACGCGTCAGGTCACGGCCTTGAAAAAGCACTTCCCCGCCGCTGATCCGCCCCGGCTCATCGACCAGACCGAGGATGGAGAAACCAGTGACTGACTTGCCGGAACCGGACTCGCCCACCAGGCCAAGGATTCGCCCCGGCTGAATGCTCAGCGATACATCACGCACCGCAGGCAAGACCCCGGCGCGGGTGTAGAAAGACGTGCACAGCCCACGCACATCCAGAGTCGGCTGCACGTTTGCCAGCGGCTCGGCAGAGAGGTCGGGCAGGCTCATCGTTGCAACCTCGGGTTCAGCACATCACGTAAACGGTCACCCACCAGGTTGATGGCGACGATGGTTATCAGCAGCGCCAGCCCCGGGTAGAAACTGATCCAGTACTCATCACTGAGCATGTACTGAAAGCCGTTGGCGATCAGCAGACCCAGCGACGGTTCGGTAATCGGCACGCCAAGGCCCAGGAACGAAAGCGTGGCTTCCAGGGTGATCGCCCGGGCGATCTGCAATGCACCAATGACGATCAGCGGCGGCAGGCAATTGGGCAGAATGTGCCCGACCACGATGCGCCACGAACCAATGCCCTGCCCCCGCGCCGCATCGACGTACTCGCGGCGGCTCTCGGTCAGTGCCTGACCACGGGCGGTACGGGCGTAGTAAGCCCATTCCAGCACCACCAGCGTCAGCATCACATTACCGACGCCCTTGCCCAGCCAGGCGAGAATCATCAACGCCATGAGAATGACCGGGAACGACAGCAGCAGATCCACCAGACGCATCAACAAGGCATCGACCCAACCGCCCGCATAGGCAGAGAGCAACCCGAGCATGGTGCCGAGTACCGCCGCGATCAACGCAGAACCGATACCCACCCAGAGACTGATACGCAGGCCGTAAATAATCGCTGAAAGCAGATCGCGCCCCTGACCATCAGTCCCCAGCCAATAGGTGTAGCCGCCGTCTACGTTCTCTGTGCCTGGCGGGAGGCGCGCATCAAGCACGTTGAGCTGCATCAGGTCATAAGGGTTCTGATAGACAATCCACGGTGCCAGCGCCGCGACCCCGACGATGAAAACCAACACCAGCAACCCGAGCATGGCCGTGGGCGAGGTTTTGAATTCCGAGACACCGCGACGCCACGGAGACTGCGCCTTGAAGGTCGCTACAGGAGCCTGACTCATCGTTTTGCCTCCACACGCACACGCGGGTCGAGGAAGTAATACAAGGCATCGACAATCAGGTTGAGCACCACAAAAATCACCACGACCACCATCAGATAAGCCACCACCACCGGGCGGTCGAGCATGTTGATGCTGTCCAGAATCAGCTTGCCTGCGCCCGGCCAGGCGAAAATGCTTTCGGTCACCACGGCGTACGCGATAGTCGAACCCAGCTCCATGGCCAACACCGTAACCAGCGGGATCATGGTGTTGCGCATCACATGCATGCACATCACCCGGACCGGTGACAGCCCCTTGGCCCGGGCAAACTTCACGTACTCCTGTGGCAGCACTTCACGCACACCGGCGCGAGTCAGACGCAACACCAGAGATATCTTGAACAACGCCAGATTCAGCGCAGGCAAGATCAGATGCTGCAGGCCATCCAGGGTCAGGAATGACCACTGAATGCCGAACAGCTCAAGCGTCTCGCCGCGGCCACTGGCAGGCAACCAGCCGAGCTTGATGGAGAACAGCATGATCATCATCAGCGCGACCCAGAACGCGGGCAGCGAGAAACCGACGATGCTTGAAGCCATCAGCACGCGTGACAGAGGATGATCGGGATAACGGCCCGCGAACATGCCCAGCGGTACGCCAAGGACAACCGCCAGAAACATCGCGCTGAACGCCAGTTCAAACGTTGCAGGCAGGCGCTGCACGATCAGGCGCATGGCGTCTTCGTGATACACAAAACTCTGCCCGAGATTGCCTTGCACCGCGCCCTTGAGAAACAGCAGGTATTGCTGCCACAACGGCTTGTCCAGGCCCAGATGCGCGATGGCCGCGAGCCGTTCGGCCTGGTTCAGGTCTTCGCCGACCAGAATATCCATGGGATTGCCTATGGCGTTCAGGCCAATGAACACCACCAGCGTCATCAGCAGCACCACCAGCAGCGACTGACTCAGACGCCGCACCAGCCAGCCGATCATCCGCGCAACTCTTGAGCCGTGGGCTCGCTGGCAACCCATTCGTCACCGAGCAATTCAGGCTCGGCATAATTCTGCATAGCGGCGAAATGCAGCTCGATATCTTCATTGAACAACTGCCCGGCCAGACCTTGAGCGAGACGCTTGGCGCCTTCGCTGATGGCTGGAATATCACCCGACACCGCGCCGTAGCTCAGGGCTGCGGGGTAATTGAAACAGTGGATCTGACCGATGCCAGGGCATGCGCCAGGGGTCTTCTCCTGAAACTCGAAGCACAGGCCCAGGTCCGGCAAGTCCTCCAGCTCGTTATCCGGCTCGCTGCCCGGAGGCGTGAAACTGTCGCTCCAGGCGCGCACATGCTGGGCGAAGCTGGCGAACTCGGGACGCAACTGGAAGTTGGTGCGGAAGCCTGTGGCGAAGACCAGAAAATCCACCTCGATCCGCGCTTTCGGCGTATCCAGCCATAGGCCTCCGGCCGGGTTTTGCTGAACGGCGACAACCGGGCTGTTCAACAGAAAGCGTGAGTTGGGTGAGCGCGAGACGCGTTGAGTGCTGCCACGTGGCGGCGGGACTTGCTGAGTGTTGAGGTATTTGCGGATTCGCCATTTCCAGGCATCCGGCAAACGCCAGTAACCGTGGGTCATGCCCGGATTACCGGCGCCCTTGCCTTTGTTGACCCGTGGCAGCTCGGCGCGACGAATCAGCAGATCGACACGTTGCGCACCGGCTTCAAGCGCCGTGGCCGCGCTGTCCATCGCCGAAGCGCCACCGCCGATGACCGCGACGCGTTTGCCGACGAACCAGTCATCCTGCAGACCATCGGCTGAATGCGCCCAGACATCCCGAGGCAGGCTATGTGCGAAATCGGGCACCCAAGGGCCGCCCAGTCCATCGCGACCGGTGGCCAATACCACGTGACGAGCCAGGATAGTTTGACGCTGCCCGGCATGTTCGATATCCAGCTCAACCAGCCCGTCAGCCCTGGGCTGTACGCGGCTGACGCGATGCTCGTTGCGCACGTCGAGGTTCAATGCCTTGCGATACCAACGCAGGTAATCAGCCCATTGCAGACGCGGGATCTTGTCCAGCGCATTCCACGCCTCAAGACCGAACTGGGCCTCGAACCAGGCACGGAAGGTCAGCGCGGGCAACCCCAGTGCAGGCCCGGTCAGTTGCTTGGGCGAGCGCAGGGTTTCCATGCGCGCGGTGGTCGCCCAGGGGCCTTCGAAGCCGGTTGGCGATTGGTCATAGATTCGTGTAATCACACCCATGTGGCGTAACTCTGCTGCCAGCGCCAGCCCTGCCATTCCGCCGCCGATGATAGCCACGTCCAATACTGCCTGGCCGTCATTGACCCGTGGTTTTACCCAGGGTGCGGCGGGCAGATCCAGCCATTGCAGATCCTGCTGCAGACGAGCTTCGAGCGCAGCAAGACCGCTGACGGTGTTCATATCGGACATTTTCAATACTCGGCGTTCGAGAAAAGGTGGTCACTTGCCATACAAGAAGCGTTCCACACTCATACATTTACGAATTCATAGGCCTCATGAATTCGAATAACGCATGGTAAGAGTCGGCGAATATTCCTTCAACGACGATTATTGAATATTGATATTCCAGAAAAGCATTAAAAGATCAGCAGCGCTATATCCAGCGCAACGCCTTGGAACCGGCTTTAGCCGGGAAAGAGGCCGTTACAGTCACTAAGCTCCACATCAGCTTGCAGGCAAACATGAAATCTCCAGGCAGCACCATCACCGTGACAATTCGCGATATTCATTGAATGGGCCAGCAAGACAAATCCCACACGCAGCTTGAGCGTTACAGCCTGTAACTGATAGCTTGGCGCCACAACGCTAAAAGCCATTCCGGATCGCGAGCCCAATGAACCGAAACGAACTGCGCAAGGCCGACATCAATCTGATGGTGGTTTTCGAAACCTTGATGCAAGAACGCAACGTCACTCGCGCCGCCGAAAAACTGTTTCTCGGTCAACCGACCATCAGCGCCGCGCTCAACCGCCTGAGGGCGCTATTCAATGACCCGCTGTTCATCCGCGTCGGTCACCGGATGGAACCGACCGCAAGGGCACAGGAAATCATTCATCACCTGTCCCCGGCACTCGATGCAATGTCGGTCGCCCTGAGCCTGACCCGGGATTTCGACCCGGCCAGCAGCGACATGACCTTTCGCATCGGACTCTCGGATGACGTCGAATACAGCCTGATGCCAGCCCTTTTGCGGGCCATCCGCGAAGAAGCGCCCGGTGTTGTGCTGGTCATCAAGCAGGTCAACTACTGGAATATCTCCGAGTTGCTCATGTCCGGCGAAATCACCGTGGGGGTATGCCTGACTCAGGAGCTGCCCGCCAACGCCAAACGCAAACTGCTGCGCTCGATACAGCCGATGGTGGTACGCGCCGACAAATCAGCAACGCCGATGACGCTGGATGAATACTGCGCACGCCCGCATGTGGTGGTCTCTCACGTGGCCAATATCAGCAGCTTCGCCGATGAATGGCTGGACGCGATTGGTCGCAAACGCAAGGCCGTGCTGTCAGTACCGCAATACAGCACATTGCCCGCACTGATGGCGGGCACTGATTTGTTGTGCAATCTGCCGGATCACCTGACTCAGGCAATGATCAATACCGGCCAGTTGTATGGCGAACCCCTGCCCTTCATCACACCGAATCTGGAACTGTCCATGACCTGGCTGAGCATCATGGACACCGACCCGGCAGAGCGGTGGTTACGCAAAAGGCTGGAAGAATTCATGGGAGACCGCGACAAGGTCTCCCCGATTCTCTGAGAAGGGAAATCAGCCGAAACGGCCGGTGATGTAGTCTTCAGTCTGGCTTTTGGATGGCTTGGTGAAGATCGTGTCAGTGTCGCCGTGCTCGATCAGTTCACCCATGAACATGAACGCGGTGTAATCCGAGCAACGCGCAGCCTGCTGCATGTTGTGAGTCACGATGATCACCGTGAACTGCTCTTTGAGTTCAGTGATCAGTTGCTCGATACGCCCGGTAGAGATCGGGTCCAGCGCTGAAGTCGGCTCGTCGAGCAGCAGGACTTGCGGACGCAGCGCGATGGTGCGGGCAATGCACAGACGCTGCTGTTGACCGCCAGACAGACCGGTCGCGCTCTTGTTGAGTTTGTCTTTGACTTCGTCCCACAGCGCAGCACCACGCAGGGCCTCTTCCACGCGGTCTTCCATTTCACGGCGCGACAGCTTTTCATGGTGCTTGATGGCGTAGGAAATGTTGTCGAAGATCGACATCGGGAACGGCACAGGCTTCTGAAACACCATGCCCACGTGGCTACGCAGGCGGTTCATCGAATAACCCGGCGCCAGGATGTTCTCACCGTTCAGCAGTACTTCACCCTTGGCTTCCTGCTTGGGGTACATCGCGTAGATACGGTTGAACACGCGCAGCAGGGTCGACTTGCCGCAACCCGAAGGACCGATGATCGCGGTGATGCGTTTCTCCGGGATGATCATGTCGATGGATTTCAGCGACTTCTGTTCGTTGTAGAAAAACTCCAGACCACGAACTTGAATCTTGGTTTTTTCATTGGCAAGGGAAAGGTTATTCATCAAGACGCCCTATTGCGCAAAAGAATTAAGCGGGAAGCGAGGCTGAGGATCAGCACGAACAGTGTCATGACCAGAGCGCCTGCCCAAGCCAGAGAGTGCCAATCGTCGAATGGGCTCATGGCGTACTGGAACACCACGACCGGTACGCTGGCCATCGGCTTGAGCAGATCGCTGCTCCAGAACTGGTTGCCGAACGCAGTAAACAACAAAGGCGCGGTTTCGCCAGTGATGCGGGCCAGCGCCAGCAAGACACCAGTCACCACACCCGCTTTGGCGGCACGCAGTACGATCTGCAGGGTCAACTTCCACTGCGGCACACCCAGCGCCAGCGCGGCTTCGCGCATGGTTGAAGGCTGCAACTGAAGCATTTCATCGGTGGTACGCACCACCACGGGGATCACCAGCAACGCCAACGCCAGCGCACCGGCAATCGCCGAAAAGCCGACCTTGTGATCCGTCCATTCGTTGAGGGGCAGAATCACCGCGGTGTACACAAACAGGCCCAGCACGATGGACGGAGCGGACAACAGGATGTCGTTGACGAAGCGCACCGCGTTGCCGAGCTTCGAGTACCGGGCGAACTCTGCCAGCCAGACGCCAGCCATCAGGCCAATCGGCGTGCCGATCAACAGACCGATGCCTGACATCAGCACGCTGCCGTAAAAGGCGTTGGCCAGACCGCCTTCAACACCCGGCGGCGGAGTCATGCCGCTGAACAGTCGAAAGTTTAATGCGTCCACACCATTGATGATGGTGGTCAGCAGGATCCACACCAGCCACAACAGGCCAAAAGCCGTCGCCGCGCAGCTAAGGACCATTGCTGCCTTGTTCTTTAGGTCGCGAACCCGGTACAGGCTCTCGTTGCCAGTCACATCCTTACTCATAACCCCTCCTTGCGGGACAGACGCGACAGCATGATGCGAGCCAGGGCCAGCACGATGAAGGTCACTACGAACAGCAGGAAGCCCAGGGCAATCAACGACGAGCGATGCAGGTCGGTGTAAGCCTCGTTGAACTCGTTGGCGATTACCGAAGCAATCGAGCTGCTTGGCATCATCAGCGACGCCGAGAACTGGTGGGAGTTGCCCAGTACGAAGGTCACCGCCATGGTTTCACCCAGCGCACGGCCCAGTCCGAGGAAGATGCCGCCGACAACAGCGGAACGGGTGTAAGGCAGAACGATGTCCC
Organism: Pseudomonas viridiflava; assembly: GCF_900602065.1. Lineage (GTDB taxonomy): Bacteria > Pseudomonadota > Gammaproteobacteria > Pseudomonadales > Pseudomonadaceae > Aquipseudomonas. Next base: position 496,250 of record NZ_UWFN01000116.1, read on the forward strand.
AGACCACTTCCCAAGTCGTGCCGCCCAGTGCGTAGGCAGACTCTTTAAGGGTGGTAGGTACACTTTTGAATACTTCGACCATCACCGAGGTAATGAACGGCGTGATCATGATCGCCAGCACGATACCGGCGGTGAGCATGCCGATACCCAATGGCGGCCCTTGGAACATCGGGCCGATAAAGGGCAGTTCGCCCAGGTTCTCATTGATCCATGGCGCGATATGTTCAGCCATGTAAGGACCGAACACGAACAGGCCCCACATGCCGTAGATGATCGAAGGAATACCCGCCAGCAGTTCGATAGCCGAAGAGATCGGCAGGCGCAACCAGGGCGGCGCAACTTCAGTCAGAAAAATCGCAATGCCGAAGCTCACCGGAACGGCGATCAGCAAAGCCAGAAAAGAGGTCACCAAAGTACCGTAGATCGGCACCAGTGCGCCAAACTTGCCACCGACCACGTCCCACTCGGTGCTGGTCAGAAAACCGAAACCGAACGTCTGGAATGCAAGGCTGCCGCCCCACAAGGTCGAAAGTGCGATACAGCCGAGCAATGCCAGAACCAGCATCGCCGAACCGCCCATGACGCGTTTGAACCAGCGATCATGACGCTGATCACGGGCCGCGCGGCGTTCACCTTCAGTGACAGAAGCAGGGATCGCAGCGGACAAATATTGGGTGTTTTCAGTCATCTTGGGTCCACTCGCAAAGAAACCCTGTCATCGGGCAGCGATGACAGGGGTGAGCCGGAGAAACGTCGAATTACTTGGTGAACTCGGTTTTCCAGTAGTCCTCAACCTTGGTAACCAGGGCTTTCGGCAGTGCCACGTAGGACAGGTCTTCAGCTTGTTTCTGACCGTTTTCCAGCGACCACTTGAAGAAGTCGAAAGCAGCAGCGCTTTGCTCTGCGTTCTTGGCCTTCTTGTACATGATGATCCAGGTGGTAGCGGTGATCGGCCAGGCGGTTTCACCCGGAGCGTTGGTCATGATCAGGTTGAAGTCTTTAACGCTGTTCCAGTCAGCAGTGTCAGCTGCGGCAGCGAAGGCTTTGGCGTCTGGCTTGATGAACTTGCCAGCGGCATTCTTCAACTGGGTGTAAGACAGTTTGTTGGTTTCAGCGTAGGAGTGCTCAACGTAGCCGATCGAACCCTTGATCTGCTTGACGTAGGCCGAAACGCCTTCGCTACCCTTGCCGCCTACACCGGCTGGCCATTGAACGGTCGAACCAAACTTCAACTTCTCGTTCCACTCCGGGCTGACTTTGCTCAGGTAGTTGGTGAAGTTATACGAAGTGCCCGAACCGTCCGAACGGTGAACAACGGTGATGTTCTGGTCTTTCAGTTTGTCTTTGAGCTCTGGGTTCAAAGCAACGATCGCTGGATCGTTCCACTTCTTGATTTCACCCATGAAGATTTTGGCCAGTACTGGACCATCAAGCTTCAGTTGACCAGGCTCGATGCCTTCAACGTTGATGATTGGCACGATACCGCCGATCACGCTCGGGAACTGACCCAGACCGCCGGCAGCCAGGTCTTCTGCCGACAGAGGAGCGTCGGAAGCGCCGAAGTCTACAGTTGCAGCCTTGATCTGAGCGATACCACCGCCAGAACCGATCGACTGATAGTTGATGCGGTTGTCGGCAGACTTGCTGTAATTCTGCGACCACGCGGAGATAACCGGGAAGACGAAACTCGAACCAGCGCCTGTTACGTCTACCGCATGGGCCATGCCACTCAGGCACATCGAAGCGAGCAGAACCGACAAGCGTTTTTTAGTCAGCAGAATCACGGCGATACCTCAACAAGGGAAATTTGGTGGCCCATCCATGGGAAGGCCCGATGCGGATTTAATCCTCGGAATGTTGCGGTTTCATGACAATCAGTCGAGTTGTGTCACAAAGGGGCTTTTTTGTAGGTGTTTTCTGATGGAGAGCGAATGCGTAACTTGGTGTTTCGCCCAATAAACACAGGGGGCTTACCGATATGCGCAAGAAATTTTCCGAATACTAGCTTTAAGCCATCGATATACACCGGACGCAGCATGGCGGAAGGCGTTGCGACCACCCATGTTGCAATTTGAAGACAAGGACTTGTCAGGCTGCGAACGTCATACCCCGCCATTGGTCGGCATGCAGGGCACCTATGGAACGATTTCCGTCACAAAAAGATGTATCGCCCCTAACCATGGAGATTCATCAAATGAACAAAAATAAACTGACTGCCCTGACGCTCGCAGCTCTACTGACTGCGGCCACAGGCTCGGCGTATGCAGGCTCAACCGGACCGACCAACCCGGTCGATACCACACCTAAAACGCCTGCCAGCGGCATGGAGAAAAACACCGATGGCACCACTACCAACCCACCGGGTACATCCCCTGGCGTCAAGGGCATGGACCCGGAACCCAAAATCGATGGTGCTACCGGTACAGGCAACGGGATACCCGATGGTCAGAACAAGGGCGACGGTAGCAAAGGCAATTCGGGCGGCGCTGGCGGGTCGAGCAGTGGTGGCTGATTTCTGACGCATTCCTGCTGGGGCGAGGCTTGCCCGCGAACCCGTTGACGCGGTATGTCAGACAACACGCGTTATCGCTCTTCGCGGGCAAGCCTCGCTCCAACAGCAGCCGCTCACAGGCCACTATGGAACGTTAAACCTGTTAGTTGATGTGGCTGTGAATCTCTTCGCAAGGGTATTGCATCGCACTGGCTGCCCACTGCACATAACACACCACTACCGGCATACCGTGCTCGGCGCAGAAGTCCAGCCAGCGCAGCTGGTTGTCCTGCAACCGGTCACCCGGCCCTTTGACCTCTATCATTCGATAACGCTGTTGCGCCGGAAAGAATTGAATCAGGTCCGGCATACCGGTCCGGTTGGCCTTGATATCCAGTAACAACCGCCTGAACCATTGCCGTAAATGCTCGACCGGCAGGCAGTGCAACGCGTGCTCAAGCAAATCGGGCGTCAAAGCGCCCCAGAACACGAAAGGCGACTGCAGGCCGAACTTACTCTGGTAGCACTCACGAACGGTGTCCTGCCAGGTACCGGAATCAAGCTGCGCCAGGCAAGCATCGAACAGCCCGGCACGTCTCGCGTAGAAATCCGGGCTGTGCAAATCGCTCGGCCCGCTGTGAAAGGGATGGAAAAACGCACCCGGCAACGGGGCGAAGATGGCTGGCCAGCAGAGCAGACCAAACAGCGAGTTAATCAAGGTATTCTCGACGTAGTAAACCTCGCTGCCCTCCTCCGCAAGATGTCGCTGGATCATCTGCTCCACCGTCAGGTCAGAACGCTGCGGCACGCTGACATCCAGACGTTCGACTGTACGGGTGACCCTTCGAACCTTATCGATAAGCCCAAGTTTGCGCTGCAGGCGCGGCAATACCCGACGTGCATGCTGCAGCTCGGCATCGCTTCGCGGCGCGGCTTGCACCTGCTTGAGCAACACCATGGCGGCGCTATAGTCCTCGCAGCGTTCCAGCACCCGGATGCGCCGGGAGCGAGCGCCGGGGTAATCACTGCACTCGTACACGCTCAACGCCAACGGCCAGTCCTGCTCGCGCTCGGCGTACTGGCCGATCTGAAACAGGGTCTTGCTGCGGCGCATCTCAAGCCAGGGGTTGCGGGTATTGATAGCCATGGCGCGCGAAGCCAGGGGTTCCAGCTCTACGCCCTCATCCAGCGCCTGACGGCAGGCGTGCAGCTCAAGGCAGATATCGATATCCGCCCGGTCACTGATGGCCCGGGAATCCAGCGAGAACTCGACCTTCTCATAGCGATACACGCCCAGATCCGCCAGAACAAACTCGGACCACTCCTGGTAAAGATTTCCGAAATACAGCAAGCGCAAACGATCACACAGCGGCATCACACGCAGAGCGAAAATCGTTTCGTCCAGATCAGCGTGCCAGCTGTCCAGGGGTTGCGCGATCTGATGGTGGGGTTGTAACAGCTCCAACAGTTCGTGCTTTCGCTCCGTGCCGCGAACACCGTGCGCCTTGAAGCAGGCCGCCAGTTCGGCCTTGCGCAACAGAACAAACAATTGTTCGAGGCTGAGCGCCGGGCGCGGGTCAACCCAGCCGTTGATCAGCAGCGGTTGCACCGCCTCACGCGTGTCACCCAGCTCGGGGTAATCCAGTTTGCTGGAGCGGAACAGCTCGCCCTTGCGCATGACCATGCGCACCAGCAGACCTTGAGCCGGTTGCGGCAATTGCGCAAAACAGTGAATGAATTCCTGTTCCTGCTCATCCAGCAGATCAGCGTAGCGCTGCCCGATCCAGGCCAGCACCTGACGGAAGTTCTCAAGGTAGTAAAACGGATTTTCCAGGGGCGACGTGTTCACAGCAGGGTTCGCAACAAGTCAGACATGCCGGTAAGGATACTGTTTATCCATACAGATTCCAGTATTGAATCAGCCCCCCCGATAAATGGCTTACGGTTTGCCGACGCGTGAAGCGCTAGAATTGCCATTCCTCACTGTGACGCGGGAGATCGAACATGCAGATCACCACTGCACCCCGGATTTATCTGGCCGGCTTCGATGTATTTCGGGCAGATGCCATTGAGCATGGTCAATACCTCAAGGCCTTGTGCACCGCTCACAGCCTTGAAGGCTTGTACCCCTTCGACAACGAAGTACCCCCCGGGCTCTCTGCTCAGGAAACCGCGCAACTGATCTGCTCGATGAATATCGCCATGATCCAGCGCAGCACGGCGGTGTTGGCCAACCTCAATGTGTTTCGAGGGTTTGAGCCCGACTCTGGCACCGCATTTGAAGTGGGCATGGCCGTCGCGCTGAACAAACCGGTTTGGGTTTATTTCGACCCGGTGGCGTCACTTCGGGATCTGGTGCCTCACGACGCGAACGGTCATGACGAACAAGGATATGAGGTTGAGGATTTCGGCCTGCCGAGAAACCTGATGCTGGCTTGCACCTGGGCCGGTTCGAGTTCGACCGTTGAATTGGCGGTCGAGGCGTTGTCGCTGTATCTGGCAAGACAGACCCGATATCTGTAGGAGCGAATTCATTCGCGAAGGGGCCGTGCCAGTCACCCCATCTTCAGCGCCAGCACCATTGCCTTCCCGGATGAATCCGGTCCCACGGGGTTTTGCGTGCGCAGTGGGATAGCGCAATACATATCCACCTGAACGCCCCCTATCCTGTTGAAGCTCACCGAGGTTACGAGGCCCGAAGGCGGTCTGTCTGATACTCCGCCTTCGCTGGCCTCGTAACCTCGGTGAGCATCTACAGGACAGGATTCAATCCGGGACATTGCTGTTTGTTTGATGAAAGCTGCCGAACCGCAGCCATAACACTCAGTTCACCGATGAAGAACCCACGTCGCTGCTGAAGATCGGATCCAGCTTGTCCGAGTCGCTGAATTCGTCCAGCCCCAGCACATCCAGATCCAGATACCCTTCCGGGTCGGTGTCTTCATCCGCATCGGCGTCGTTCAACGGCGATTGATCACCACCAAAATGATGCTCTACACGTGCATAAAAATGCGAGGGAGCGACCTGCATGTGAAACGGTGAAAGTGTCTGCATCTATTGTTCTCCTGATCATTTTCCGGTGCCAACGCGACTAAGACGTCTGCATGACCACAGGCTAACCCAGCCTGTAGGAAAATGGAGCTAGCTGTGTCAGCTCCAGCTCAAAAATTCTCCGCTGCTGTCACGTAACATCTGCACCATGGCTTGCGCCGCGGGCGATAGATATCCGCCTTTACGGACTGTGCAGCCGATGGTTCGCTTCATGGTGGTTTCCTTCACCACCACTTCGCGCAAATGTTGCATGTTATTGCCGAACTCGAGGGTTTCACGCGCAGTGAAGCTCAGCAGGCTGGTGCGCTCGATCAGCCCCGGTAAAAGTGGAATCGAGTTGGCTTCAATCTGAGCGACAGGTAGCGGCAATTGTTGGGCGCTGAACGCCTGATCCAGCCATTTGCGCGATGAGACGCTGGCGGGCGGCAGTACCCATCGATATGCGCAAAGGTCAGCCATCGTATAGCGAGTCTTGAAGATCGGATGATCCTTGCTGGCGATGACAACCGCTTCGTCTTTGAGAATTGCAAAGCTCTCGAACTGCTCATCGTCAGTGATCAGCGTACAAATGATCATGTCCAGTTGCCCGGAGCGCAAGGATTCACGTAACAGATCGTCCTGACCAATGACCATCTTCAAGGTGATATCCGGGGCTCGCTGCAACAACGCCGACGTCAACTTCGGCAGCAAGTATTCGGCCATGGTCGACGCGCAGCCCACGCGGATGTTTCCCACCGCCCCACTGGCAAAATCGCGCACCTCGCGCTGGGTCTGGGCGATGCTCTGCTGCAGGACCTTGCCCCTTGCCTGCAGCAGCTCCCCGACCGGGGTCAGCTTGATCCGGCGACCGTCGCGCTGAAACAAGCGGGTACCGAACGACTCTTCCAGACGCTGAATGCTTTTCGTCAGCGCAGGCTGGCTGCGGTTGAGTTTCTGCGCAGCACGTCCGAGGTGGCCCAGCTCAGCAATAGTTTCAAAGTAGGCAAGATCGCGCAGATCCATAATTCATCAACCAAAGTTATCAATTCATGATTATTAGAAAATAGACTTGATCGATTCAAGTGTCGATACTTTCGTCGTACGAGCGTCCTGTCTCGCTCGCCTTGCGGAGCCCCACCCCTTGTCATGCGCCTCTGGCTTTTCGCTGCATACCCTTCCAAAACCGGTTCAGTGGTTGGGCCTGATCTTGCTTGCAGGTGCTGCTGGACAACTTCTCAAATATTGGCAAATGCCCGCGGCACTGTTCCTTGGCCCCATGTTGGTGGCGATAGGCTTCGGGGTCATGGGCGCGAACATCCGCCTGCATAAAAACCTGTTCCGCCTGGGTCAGGGCACGGTCGGCGTACTGATTGCACACTCGATGACCATGGCAGTACTGATCACCGCGTTACATTCCTGGCACGTCATGCTGTTTGCGACCGCACTGACAGTACTCCTCAGTGCCGGGGTCGGCCTTTGCCTGGTTCGTTATGCCGGAATCGCGGGCAGCACCGCCGCCTGGGGCACATCGCCCGGCGCAGCCTCTGCGATGGTTGCGATGTCGGAAGACTATGGCGCCGACTCGCGCGTGGTAGCCACCATGCAATATGTGCGGGTGGTCTGCGTGGTCATGGTGGGTGCCGTCGTCAGCCGGATGATTGGCGTGGAAGGCGGCGGTACCGAAGCACACAGCGCCCAGGTGGAGCTGCAAGGCATCAATCTGCTGAACTTTGCCTTGAGCCTCGCAGTGATTGTGTTCGGCATCGTCGTCGCCAGTAAAATCCCTGCGGGTGCGTTGATGGGGCCGCTGTTGATTGGTGGCGCTCTGCAACTGAGCGGGCTGCTACAAATCACCTTGCCCACCTGGATGCTGACGCTGGCTTACGGCGCCATTGGCAGCTACGTCGGATTGCGCTTCGACCGCCCGACCATCCGCTATGTCTGGCGCCGCATGCCGGCCATGATTCTTGGCTCAATGCTGCTGATTGTGCTTTGCGCACTTTCGGCCTGGTTGATTGCGGTCATGCTCGACAAGGATTTTCTCTCGGTTTACCTGGCCACCAGCCCCGGCGGCCTGGATGCCATGGCGATCATAGCCATTGATACCCATTCGGATGTTGGCTTCGTGCTGGCCATGCAGACACTGCGTTTGATCGGCGTCATCCTCACCGGCGCATTCCTTGCGCGGCAGATCATCCGCCTGACTGACAAGGGAGTGCATTCGCACTGATCGCCCTTGATCCATTGAATCTATCGCGCGCGGACCTCTCAAACAGCTCATCACTGCGTCTTTTGAGAGGACTACCGTGAGCACTGTAAAAATCGCCACCTTCAACATCAATGGCATCCGCAGCCGTTTGCCGATCCTGCTGGACTGGCTGCGGCGCGAGAGTCCCGACGTGGTATGCCTGCAGGAATTGAAAGCCGCCGACCTCGCCTTTCCGATCAATGAAATTCGTGACGCCGGTTACGGTGCGATCTGGCAAGGTCAGCCTTCGTGGAACGGCGTGGCCATTCTGGCCAGGGACATGGAGCCGCTGGAGGTACGTCGCGGCCTGCCAGGCTTCGAGAAAGACAGCCAGAGCCGCTACATAGAAGCGGCTGCACATGGCGTGATTGTCGGCTGCCTGTACCTGCCCAACGGCAATCCGCAGCCAGGACCCAAGTTCGATTACAAACTGGCCTGGTTTGAAAAGCTCATTGAACATGCCGGGTCGCTGTATGAAAGCGGACATCCGGTGGTGCTGGCAGGTGACTACAACGTGGTACCCACCGACGAAGACATCTACAACACACGGTCATGGCTCAAGGATGCGCTGTTGCAGCCAGAAAGCCGTGAGTGCTTTCAGCGCCTTCTCAGTCAGGGCTGGACTGATGCATTACGCACCTGTTTCCCGGACGAGCGGATTTACACCTTCTGGGATTACTTTCGCAAGCACTGGGAAAGCAACTCCGGTTTGCGGATTGACCATTTGCTGCTCAATGCGCAAACCAGTGCCCGGCTCGAACGCGCCGGGGTGGATCACTGGCCGAGAAACGAACCGCACCCCAGTGACCATGCGCCGACATGGGTTGAGCTGGAGATGGGGGATTAGTATGCGGGGGTGGCGAACTGCCGACGCCTCCCCCTGTAGGACCGAATTTATTCGGGAAGGCGCTATTTCAGACAACGCAGAAGCTGCGGATGTACCGGCCCTCTTCGCGAATGAATTCGCAGGGACTGAATCGACTCACCCTATCCCCGCCAGCGCACTCGCCAGACTCGGGGCCAACGGCAATACCGGCAACAAGGTCGCCTGATAGGCGTGATACAGATCCGGTTTGCCCGCCCAGATATCCGCACTGGGCTGATTGAGTTCGTTGAGCTCATGACGCCAACTGCCCAATTCGCGATCAATGAATAACGTTTCGTTGAACTCCCAAAAGCAGCGATACCAATCTTCGTACTGCTTTTCATCGGTGCGCTGCAATAACGCTGCAGCGGCAGCGGCGGCTTCGCAATGGACCCAATGCAGGCGATGACGAACCACCGGTTTCTTCTGCCAATCCAGGGTGTAGACAATGCCCGGCAAGCCGTCGACATTCCACGCATCGCGGCAGGCATTGGCAAACAACTGGCGCGCATCGGCAAGCAACCAGGCCGGAGTCGGTAGTTTCAGACGCTGGCGCGCAGCTTCCAGATGCAATAACAGCCGTGCCCACTCGAAAGCATGACCCGGCGTCGTGCCGTACGGGCGGAAACCATCAGCCCGGTTATCGTGGTTGTAATCCGGTAAAGGCTGCCAGAACTGGCTGAAGTGCTCGACCACCTGATGATCATTGTCAGCAGCATGACCATGAATAACCCGTTCGACAATCCGCAATGCCCGATCCAGCCACTGGGCATCACCGGTGACATCGGCGAGCGCGAGAAAGGCCTCGGTGCTGTGCATATTGCTGTTCGCACCGCGATACGCTTCCTCTTGAGTCCAGTCGCGAGCAAAGGATTCACGCATGGCCCCTTCGTCTTCACTCCAGAAGCGACGCTGAATGACCTCGATGACATCCGACAGCAACGCCTGCGCGCCGGGACGCCCCGCCACCACTGCTGAACTGGCCGCCAGCGCCACAAAGGCATGCAGATAAGCCTGCTTGTCAGCCTTGCTCTGCTCAGTCAACGGACCGCTGAACCAGCCACCATGTTCTGGATCACGCAACGGCCCACGCAATGATGCAACGCCATGATCCACCAGCGCTGCACAGCCAGGTATGCCTCGCACATGCGCCATGGCAAAACTGTGGGTCATACGCGCGGTGTTCATGGTTTCGGCTTGAGCGTTTGCAGGCAGGACGCCGCGCTCATCGAGGTTGCCAAACCCTTGGGGCAGCCGTGAGGCCTTGGCGAAAGTCAGCAGCCGATCACCTTCACGGGCCAGCCACTCATGATGTCCGGGCGCACGAAGCCAACTGCTGAAAAGATTGTTCTTATTGTCCATGAAGCTGTCTCGCCTCTGTCATTGAGCAGAGGCGAATCATGCCCGGCACGACCCGCCATGGGCAAGCGCGCCGACCAGACAGCAGCGAATCAGACCTTGAAGCGCGCCACCACCTGATTCAGGTCACCCGCCAGACGCGACAGCTCGTTGCTGGACGCGCTGATCTGGTTGGCACCCTGAGTCGACTGCATGGACAGATCGCGGATGTTGACGATGTTGCGATCCACTTCCCGCGCCACTTGAGCCTGCTCTTCCGCGGCACTGGCGATGACCAGGTTGCGCTCGGAGATCTGATTGATGGACGAAGTGATGTCAGTCAGCGATTCACCAGCACCCTGGGCCAGGGTCAGCGTTTCGTTGGCGCGCTCGCTACTGGTCAACATCGACTCAAGTGCCTGAGCGGAGCCGCTGCGCATGGCGCTGACCATCTTGTCGATTTCCAGGGTGGACTGCTGAGTGCGATGTGCCAATGCACGAACCTCGTCGGCCACTACAGCGAAACCACGACCGGACTCGCCCGCCCGTGCTGCTTCAATGGCAGCATTGAGGGCCAGCAGGTTGGTCTGTTCAGCAATGGAGCGAATAACGTCGAGTACCTTGCCAATGTCCTGAGACTGATCCGCCAGGCTCTGGACCAGCGCCGAAGTGGCCTGGACGTTATCAGTCAGGGTCTGGATCGACTGCACGGTTTCCACTACTCGCGCCTGCCCTGCCTGAGCCGAACGATTGGAATGGTTCGATGCATCAGAGGTGGATACAGCGTTACGCGCCACTTCTTCCACGGCCGAGGTCATCTCGTTGATCGCGGTCGCGGCCTGATCGATTTCGGCGTTCTGCTGATGCAGGCCGCGGTAGCTGTCTTCGGTGACCGAGTTCAGCTCGGTGGCGGCTGAAGCCAGCTGTGTTGCCGAACTGCCGATGTGTTGCATGGCCGAGCGCAGATTGCCCTGCATTTTGTCCAGCGCCACCAGCAGGCGCGTTACTTCATCGCTGCCATCCACTGTGATGCGTTGGGTCAGATCGCCGTTGGCTACATGTTCAGCAGCGGTTACTGCAACTTCCAGCGGACGCACGATGCTGCGGGTCAGCAGCAAGGCCAGAGCGACTGTGCCCAGACCGGCAAGGATCACGAAGATGAAGACGATGTTGCGCGACTTTTCGTACTGCTCTTCGGCAGCCTTGCCTTCAGCGTCCACGTGCTGGGCATAGAAATCGCCCAGGTCGGCCAGTTGCTTGCCGGAGCCATCAACGATGGTTTTCATGTCTACCAGCAGCAGCTTGTTCAGCGCCTCCCGGTCATTTTGTGCGGCAATCACAAACGACTTATCCAGCGCTTTCTGGTACTCGGCCAGTGTCACCCGGAACTGGTCGCTGAGTACTTTTTCTTCCGGGGTATCCACGAAGGAAGCAAATACATCGAGCTTCTTGTTCAAATCCTGATTTCGCACGTCGAGCTGGCTGCGATAAGTCGGGATGTTTTTTGGATCCGGATCCAGCGCCATGCGTAGAGAGATCGTGCGAATGCGCAGCATGTTTTCACGGATATCGCTAATGACACGCATGCTGGGCAGCCAGTTGGTTTCAACGGCGACTTCACTCTGCCGAATCGTCGACATCTGAACCATGGCAAACCAGCCGAGCAAGGCGACCAACAACGAGATGAGCGTGAAGCCAAGACCGGCTCGGCGGGCGATAGTCAAATTGCGTAGGTTCATGACGAGAGCTCTTTTTATTGGCAGGAAGGTCAAACTGGGCAGCAAAAAGTTGTAGGACAACTCTACCTATCGACTGGAAAATCGCCTTCTTGAGGACCCTTGAGACTAACGACAACAATTATTTTCGGGTCTGTCCCAAATCAGCTTTTCGCTATCCGACGAATGTCTTAGAGCAAACCGCCAACCTGTGTGTCTAGACCATAACGGCCTCAAAAATGACACGGTGACCCGTGTCTCTTCTAAAGGAGATTCAGTCATGCATCTGGAAGGTTCATGCCATTGCGGCGAAGTCGAATTCAGTCTGAGCAGCGCCCATCCATATCCCTATCAGCGCTGCTATTGCTCCATCTGCCGCAAGACCCAAGGCGGTGGCGGTTACGCCATCAACCTGGGCGGCGATGCCAAAACGCTAAAAATCAAAGGCCGCGAGCACATCACGATTTACCACGCAAAAATGCGAGAAGACCATCACGTCAGCACCAGCAGTGCCGAGCGGCATTTCTGCAAATTGTGCGGCAGCGGTCTCTGGTTGTTCAGCCCCGAATGGCCCGAGCTGATCCATCCGTTTGCATCAGCCATCGACACCCCGCTGCCCACGCCACCTGAACACACTCACCTGCTTCTGGACTCCAAAGCGTCCTGGGTCGAAGTGGATGCGCATGAAAAAGACCAACAGTTCGACAAATACCCCGAGGAATCAATTGCCGAGTGGCATGAACGATTGGGATTGGCGCGCTAGGAGCGTCCTTAACAGTTGCTAGCCGAGAGGGATATTCATGGCAATGCATCACGTTGCGCAATTTGCCGACTTGAAGGAGGACCGTCCGACACCGGTCACGATCGGCGACCTGAAACTTGTCCTGATTCGTTTCGCGGATCAGGTTAGGGCATACCAAGGAGAATGCCCCCACGCCGGTGCGCCACTGGCCGACGGCGCGGTGTGCTCGGGCAGCCTGATCTGCCCTTGGCACAAGGCGGCATTTGCTATCAGTGACGGGAGTCTTCGCGAGCCCCCGGCACTTGACTCACTTCAACGCTACCCGGCCAGTGTGGAGGGAGGTCGGGTGGTCGTCGACGACCAACCGTTGCCGATATCGCGTCCGACTGCCCTGCCAGACCGGCGCTACTTCGTCATAGTCGGCGGCGGTGCTGCGGGAACGGCCGCCGCCTCGGCACTGCGCGAGCAAGGCTTTGCCGGGCGGCTGGCATTGATCGACCCGCAGCAAGAACCGGGTTATGACCGAACCGCCCTCAGCAAATTCGTCATTGCTGGAGACATGCAGCCGCACGAAATACCCACCTTGCGAGACGCAAGTTTTTATCTTGATGAAAACATTCAACGCATCCAGGCAGCCGTCACAAAGCTGGACGCACAGAGCAAGCAAATAACCCTCAACACCGGCGAGCGCATTGATTACGACGCGGCCTTGATCGCCACCGGAGGCATACCGAAACAGCTCACTTTGCCAGGTGCCGGTTTGCCGCAAGTCCTGACCCTGCGCTCCCGTGAAGATGCGGCAGCTGTACTCGATGCCGCGCAGCCAGACGCAAACGCGGTGATCATTGGTGACAGCTTTATCGGTCTGGAGGCGGCATCGGCGTTGCGCAAGCGAGGGCTGGCGGTGACAGTGCTTGCCCGCCATGAGACGCCTTTCCTGGCGCAATTCGGTGAGCGTATCGGCACCGCAATCCGCCGATTGCATGAGCAAAACGGCGTACTGTTTCGCACCCATGTCGAAGCCATCCGCTTCACGGGCGAACACGCTTTGGAAGATGTGGTGCTCGATAGCAGTGAACGCCTGCCCGCCGATCTGGTTCTGGTAGGTACCGGTGTTCGCCCGGCTACGGATTTCGTCCAGGGTCTGGAGCGTCACGAAGACGGCTCTCTGATTGCTGATTCAGGTATGCAGGTGTACGACAGCCTGTGGGCAGCGGGCGACATGGCAACGTTCCCGATGGCAGGCTCCGCCGTGCGAATCGAGCATTGGCGGCTCGCGCAGCAACAGGCGCGAATCGCCGCGCACAATATGCTCGGCGGTCATGAACAGTTTGCGGATGTACCGTTCTTCTGGACCTTCCACTTTGGCAAACGCATCGACTATCTGGGCCGCGCCGAGCAGTGGGATAACATCGTTTATCACGGCGAACCAGAGCGCTTTGAGTTCATCGCGCTGATCTGCAAAGACGGCCTGGTCGCAGCCGCAGTTGCCTGCCAGTACGAACGTCCAATGGCACTCCTTGCACAGCGGATGAAGCAGCCGCTGGGCGTTGATCAAGCACTCGATTTGATTAAAAAGTCTGAGTGATCAAACGCCGTGAGGACCGGCCTTAGCCGGCAAAGCAGCGAAGCTTGCGCTTCAGACCCGCTCTGAAATCTCGATCAGATTCAAATCCGGATCGCGCACGTACACGGAACGTATCGGCCCGGTCGCGCCAGTGCGCATGACGGGCCCTTCGATGATCGGCCAGTCAGCCTGCTTCAGACGCTCGATCACCTGCTCCAGCGGTACCGATGCGATAAAGCACAAGTCCAGAGCGCCCGGCACGGGTAAATGCGCCTTGGGCTCGAACTCTGCGCCACGAACATGCAGATTGATCTTCTGCTCGCCAAACCGGAACGCCATGCGTCCGGCACCGAAGGTCTCCAGTTGCATGCCCAGTACACGGACGTAAAAGTCTTTGGTCGCGTCGGCGTTTACGGCGGTCAGGACCAAGTGGTCAAGGTGATCGATCATTGCGGATGCTCTTAAGGGACACATCAGCCAATGAAACGTAAACCGGGGAATAAAGTCCAGTACTGCGTAATCGCGGAAGACTATTGAGCGGGAGTCGCCCATGGTTATTTATGCGAGATCTGCTCTGTAGAAAATGATTCAGACGCGAACTGCGGACGACACGTGACTCCGACAAACCAGTCAGACATTTCTTTTAAGTATTCATAATAATTACTGTAGGAAACTTCTGATTTTAAACGCAGTGAGTTGACGCTCTGTTTAAATCTCTATTACGTCAATTTTGACAGTGGCATGTTGCCCTGCATAATCGACTAGAGAATCCCCATGAACAAACTCAAAAAGAAAAATATTAAACGTTGGCTAATCCCGGCTTTCATCTCGGCCAGCTTGACCTATGGAGCCCATGCGAATACTGAGCAGACGGACGCGATCAGTACTTCGACCCGTGAAACTACTGTGGCTGAACCGGCAGTTGACCAACAACTTTCAGAGCCGAAATTTTCCGTCCTTGAAGATAAACTGCACAGCTTGAATGACGCGCTGACCAGCAGGTACCCGGTCCACTATTACGGATTTGTTTCGCAGCGCGGGCAAGACGTGATCCTCATGTTTCCTGGCAGCAATCCAACCACACAAGCCTGGAAGGTTGAGTACTACGAGAACGGCAACTGGGTGGCGCATAACCTGCCGAGCAAAGTATTTTCAAATCTCGAGCCCGGCGCCGAGCTTATCATTCGCGTGACGCCTGGAAATCAGCAGCATGGAGCGAGTATTCCCTACTCACTGAGTTTTGGATCGTATCCGGTTCTCAAAAAATACGATCTGCATGACGAACCGGGGGTGATCAGAATTCCTAGCGGGTATTCGGAGCCGGGGTGGTTAGCCACCCAACTTTATAAGGAGGCGCTTTTAGAGGTTAAGTTCACGGATACTAAAGATGCTCCTCTGGAGGGCGGCGAGGCTGTTTTCGTCCTCAAGTTCGAGGCAGAAGAGGCTATTATGCTGCGTCTGTTCAGCAACGCTGATGGCGCCGCCAGCGGACAAATCAAACTTGGACGTTGCTACGGCGGCGCACAAGCTCAAGACTTTGTTGATAAGCAAAGGGGTTTTAACACCTGGCGGAGCTTTTACAAAGCCGGTGGCTATTTTGTGCATAACCAATCTTTAGGCAATACAACCGCTACGCCTCACTGGTTTAATTTAGGGCACATTTGCACACAGACGGTTGTGCGGACAATCCCTCCTCGCAATTGATTCAAGCGTCAGTCTGGCAGACATTGCCAGACTGACGTGCTCATACGGACAGGGAAATGCGCGAAACATCCTGCCTCTCAGCATTCAGACTAACTTGCCTGACCCATTCAGTGTGAATTTGCTTAACACCGACGCTCAGAATTTTGCCAAAATCAATAACGCGTTCAAAATCGTTGATATCCAGTTTGAACCGACCACCGAAAGTTTCATGATCGTGGTCAACCATTGTCATCATGGCTTTGGCTCTGGCCTGCAACTGAAGCTTGAAATCATCAAAACCATTGATACGTTCGGTCAATAGCGCTTTTTCAGCTTCGGTAAGACTTTCCTTGTAATCTAGAATTTTTATGGAGACACTGCTACTCAGGGTAAAGCCGAATGACTTATCAGCAAGCTCGGGATGCGTATCAGCCAAATCTTTCATAAAACGCGAGTAGGTAGCTTGCGTTAGCGCAAAATCAATTTCGTTGCACGCCTTTTTCATCCATACATATTCTTCTCGATTGGTGAAGTGCTCATAGCCGGGATCGGTCAACCAAGGCTTCTCTTGATATTCATAAAACGGGCTTTCTTTAGCCACCAAGGGAGGAGATTCAACCGTCTCGTCCAGTAGCAGCTCTCCGCTTGTCCTTGCTGAGTGCTGATTAAGCACTGTCGCGACCTGCTGCAGGCCGACCAGACTATTTGATATATCGTTAATATTCACCACACTGCCCTCCATTTGGCGTCTTATTCAATAACGGCAGCGCCTGAAAAACCTTGGCCTGATAACACAGTAGGAAATTTCCGATGAACCCACGAATGTGACGCCTCTCTCAAAGTTTCCACCCAAACAGCCAACTCAAATCCACCAAACATCTCTGTAGGAAACTTCTGTTTTTAAACGCAGTGAGTTGACGCTCTGTTTAAATCTCTATTACGTCAATTTTGACAGTGGCATGTTGCCCTGCATAATCGACTAGAGAATCCCCATGAACAAACTCAAAAAGAAAAATATTAAACGATGGCTAGTTCCGGCTTTCATCTCGGCCAGCTTGACCTATGGAGCCCATGCGAATAGCGAGCAGACGGACACGATCAATACTACGGGCAGCGAAACTACTGCGGCTGAACCAGCAGTTGACCAGCAACTTTCAGAGCCGAAATTTTCCGTCCTTGAAGATAAACTGCACAGCTTGAATGACGCGCTGACCAGCAGGTACCCGGTCCACTATTACGGATTTGTTTCGCAGCGCGGGCAAGACG
>NZ_UWFN01000090.1 GCF_900602065.1 Pseudomonas viridiflava
GCGGTACTGATGTCCTTTTGTAGCGCGATAGTGTGAACACCGCAGATCGCGACGTGGGTGAAGGCTGAGTCCTGGCGCTGATTCGGGGGGCAATCGGCATGGATGCCGATTGAGCTGCACTGGGCCATGGATGGCCCATTTGCAGCGACCCCCGAATCAGTGTCAGGACGAAGGAACCCCGGCGAAGCCGGGGCCGGAACCGGAGCAAAAGGCTTTGCTTACTTTGGCCTCTCAAAGTAGGTCGCCGAGGGGCGAAAAGGTGACTGGAGCCATGCGCTCGGCTCACTGAATCCATAGTC
>NZ_UWFN01000118.1 GCF_900602065.1 Pseudomonas viridiflava
GGCCACTGCAGTAGTAGGTATCAATGAAGTTCAGGCCGATGGCCTTGTTGCGCACAAGCACGTGCTGCGGACCGAGTGCTTCGGGCCCGAAGTCGACATATTCAAGTACCTCGGGTCCTCCGACAGTGCTGAACTGGATACGCTTTGCCATTGTTCCCTCCATGATGTTTAAACAGACTGCAAAAGGCCTATCCAACTCCTTCCCCCGACCCTCGTCAACTGCCACGCCCGCCCGCCGATGGTATGCTACGCGCCATTTTGCCTGCGCCGCTTGTGTTCCATGGGCTCAGCCGTTTGAAGTCAGCCGTAAGGGATCGCCATGAGTACCCGTACCGAGGC
>NZ_UWFN01000295.1 GCF_900602065.1 Pseudomonas viridiflava
TAAGAACCCCATCCTGCCGGGACATGAATCGGTTCACGGCATATTCAACAAGACTTTCGCTGACCCGCTCGGTCGCGGCCGGCAGTGCGTTGATCTGGCCGGGCGGCACCGGTGCAGGAATGTAATGTGTCAGGGTGACCGTAATATCGCCAGGCTCGATGGCCTGTTCTGGAAAATCATGCATCAGCATGAGAATCAGTTGTCGGCGGGAATACTCGTAAAGGCTGGGGATGCCGAACAGAAAATCCTTCTGCGCGACGCAGGTCACGTAGAAACGCTGGAGGATATCGATAAGAACGACTTGCTCCTGCGTCGAGGCATCGCTGATCCTCTGGGGCACGATGGTCTGGTAGACAA
>NZ_UWFN01000288.1 GCF_900602065.1 Pseudomonas viridiflava
CGTTAAACCACGCCGGCCGGAATTCGATATTGCTGCGTGGGGCAAACCGGCAGGGATGCCGGTTTAGCCGCCTCAGGCCATGGATGGCCGGTGGCGGCGGCCCCACGCAGCAATGTCGGATTACGGGCATGCCGAGCGACAGCGAGGCACCCAGTGGTGGGGCAAGAGCGTTTTGCTTACTTTTGCGCCTCAAAAGTGAGGCGCCGTAAGGGCGCAACCAATAGCCGCCATGACGCGCAAACGGATATGAACGCAAAAAACCTCTACACCCAAAACCTTTGTACCAACCCCGATACAGACCAGACACGCCCCCGACATCCCCCCACGCCACCCTTCCGCCGCGCCTCCCGGCGAAGTAGCATGGCGGGTAGCGTTGATCATCAATAGCGGCCAGTGATGGCGGCATCACCAGGCAGCAGTCGCATCATGCAATCAACTTCCGACACCACCGCTGAAACCCCACAGAACAACGACCAGCGCTGGAACACTCGCGCCCTGATCGTCGACGATGACATCCCGATCCGCGAACTACTCTGTGATTACCTGGCGCGCTTCAACATCCAGTGCCGGGGCGTGACCGACGGCACCGAAATGCGCCAGGCGCTGGAAGAAGAAAACTTCGACGTCATCGTCCTCGACCTCATGCTGCCCGGCGAAGATGGCCTGTCACTGTGCCGCTGGCTGCGCGGGACCTCGGACATCCCGATCCTCATGCTTACCGCTCGCTGCGAACCCACCGACCGGATCATTGGCCTCGAACTGGGCGCTGACGACTACATGGCCAAGCCCTTCGAGCCTCGGGAACTCGTAGCGCGCATCCAGACCGTGCTGCGTCGCGTGCGCGATGATCGTAACGATGAGCGTTCCATGGTGCGCTTCGATGCCTGGCGGCTTAATAGTGTGCTGCGCCAGTTGACCGCTGCCGACGGCCTCGTGGTGCCCCTGTCCAACGCTGAATTCCGTTTGTTACGCGTATTCCTCGAACGCCCTCGCCGAGTGCTGAGCCGCGAACAACTGCTTGATGCTGCACGGGGTCGTTCGATTGAAGCCTTTGACCGGAGCATTGATCTACTGGTCTCGCGCTTGCGGCAGAAACTGGGCGACGACCCGAAAAATCCACAGTTGATCAAAACCGTTCGCGGTGAGGGTTATCTGTTCGATGCAAGGGACATCGGTTGATCCGCTCTGCTGACACACTGTTCGCCCGCCTGTTCGGGGGAGCATTGATCGCTATTCTGCTCGCGCATCTGCTGGCGTTCATGTGGTTCAGGTTCTATGGATTCCCACCCCCGCCGCCGCCCATGCACGAGCAGTCGGGGCAACAGATCAACGGTGCGCCGTTTCAAAGCACGGATGACGGGCGACCACCCGATCACAAACCGCCCTTTTTCCGGGGGCCAGTGGTGCCGCTGATTTTCCAGTTGATCACCCTGGTGGTTGCTGCGTGGTATGGCGCCAAGGCATTGAGCAGGCCGATCCAGCGTCTGAGCAACGCTGCCGAAAGGCTCAGCGAAAACCTCGACAGTCCGCCCATGGAAGTCACGGGGCCGAGGGAAGCACGTCAGGCAGCGCAGACATTCAACCTGATGCAGCAACGCATCCGCGAACAGGTGCAGCAGCGCGGGCGCATGCTGGCTGCGGTTTCCCATGACCTGCGCACACCGCTGTCGCGTCTGAAGTTGCGGGTCGAGCAGATCGACGAGCCAAAGCTGCATGGGCAGATGACTCAGGACCTGAACGACATGATTGGCATGCTCGACGCCACCCTGACCTACCTGAATGAGCAACGCACCAGCGAAATAGTGCAGTTGTTCGACTTGCAGGCGCTGATCGAGTCCCTGGCTGAAAATGCTCAGGACAATGGTGATGACGTTCAATCCGCTGGCCAGTGCCGGCCGCTCAAGACGCAACCCATGGCATTGCGCTCGTGCATCAACAACCTGATTGACAATGCCCTGCGTTATGCCGGTCAGGCACGGGTCGAGATTCATGATGAGGCGCAGCAAGTGAGCGTCAGGGTCATCGACCACGGCCCGGGTATTCCCGTCGAACATCATGAAACCGTGTTTGAACCTTTTTTCCGTCTGGAAGGCTCGCGTAATCGCAACTCCGGCGGCGTCGGCATGGGCATGACCATCGCCCGTGATGCAGCCCGGCGCATGGGCGGTGAGTTATCCCTGGCGCAGACGCCCGGTGGGGGGCTGACTGCCCTGGTGACCTTGCCGCGTTTCTGACACGGCCACGTATCTGCACCGATACAAAACCCACATACCCTCGACATCTGCCATCCGGATGCTTGATAAGCCGGTGCACCGTCACCGGATCAATCAACCTGAGGGAGTCAGCCCGATGATCAGTGGCGTCAGTAGTAACAGCTATTCGAGCTACACCAGCTCAAGCGCGAGTACCGCCGCGAGCAAGAAATTCCAGGAGCAATTGCTGGCCCGACTGGACACCGATGGCGACGGCAGTATCAGCAAAGATGAGCTGAGCGCTGCAAATTCGTCTTCCGACAGCAAGGACGGCATTACCGTCAGCCTGAGCAAAGCGTTCAGCGACCTGGATGCCAACGACGATGACAGCCTCGACGCCGATGAACTGGCGGCAATAACGGCACCGCCACCACCTCCTCCGGGCGGTCAGCCAGCGACCGATGTTGCCGAGGATCTGCTCAGCGCGCTGGACACCGATGGCGACGGCACGATCAACAGTGACGAACTGACCACAGGCTTGAGCAGCGCGGGCAGCACCGCCGACAGTGCTCAGGTGTTTGATGCCCTGGACACCAATGAGGATGGCACTGTCAGCCTCGAAGAACTGACCGCCAGCCTGCAACCGCAACAGCCTCCTGCGCCGCCGGTGGCAACGCAGGAAACCAGCGACCAGTTGTTCAGCTCCCTGGACGCTGATGGCGACGGCAGCATCAGCGCTGACGAACTGACCAGCGCGCTGAGCGCCACCTCGAACGCCAGTACCAGCGCCGACACCAAAGCCTCTCAAGCCTTGAGCCGCATGGTTGCCGCATTGACCGAGCGTTACGACACCAGCGGCAGCAAGCCGGTCGGCAAGTATCTCGATACTGCTGCGTGATGCGAGACCTTTGCCTGATAGATCTCTGTCAGGCAAAGCACAGCACCTGTAGCGCCTTCGTAGTCCAGACGCCACGCTGTCGCGCAGAAAACAAGAGCCCTGTAGGAGTGAGCTTGCTCGCGATAGCTGTAGATCTGTTAAGAAGATGTCGTCTGACCTGACGTGATCGCGAGCAAGCTCACTCCTACAGTCCAATGCTTGCAACACGAGAGCCGCGTTTCAGCAACATCAAAGCGCATTCCAAATCTGCCCCACTGACGAACTTGTCCTCATCACCACCGGTCTGAGAGTTGCCTGCCTATCGAGTACCACAAATGCCCGCATTCGACCCTGCAATGGTTATCTGGATCGCCGCCGCCATAGCCATCTGCGGCGTGATTACCCGACCATGGCGAGTGCCGGAATTTGTCTGGGCCCTGGGGGCCGCAATACTGCTTACAGCGCTGGGCTTTATTCCGCTGCACAAAGCGCTTGGCGCGGTGGCGGAAGGTGGTGACGTCTACCTGTTTCTGATCGGCATGATGGTGCTGGCCGAACTGGCACGGCAACAAGGCCTGTTCGACTGGCTGGCCATGTTTGCTGCAAAACATGCAAAAGGCTCGGGACAACGACTGTTCGATCTGGTGTTTCTGGTCGGCACACTGGTCACGGTGTTTCTGTCCAACGATGCGACCGCCGTTGTTCTGACTCCCGCCGTGTATGCCGCAGCCCGTGCCGCCAAGGCAGAGCCTCTGCCCTACCTGTTTATCTGCGCCTTCATTGCCAATGCGGCCAGTTTTGTACTGCCCATCTCCAACCCCGCAAACCTGGTGATATTCGGCAGCAACATGCCGCCGCTGACCACCTGGCTCTGGCACTTCAGCCTGCCTTCAATTGCCGCCATCAGCCTGACCTATCTGGTGTTGCGCCTCACGCAGCGCACTCATCTGCGTAAGCCCCTGGCCACGAACATCACCTTGCAACCGCTGTCCAGCGGCGCACGGCTGACCGCGTTCGGTATTGTGCTGACTGGCATCGTCTTGCTGAGCGCATCGGCACTCGGCGTGCAACTTGGGTTGCCCACTTTTTGTGCGGGTATCGCTACCGCCGCACTGATTCATATCCGCCAACGACTCAACCCGCTGCCAGTGCTCAAAGCGGTTTCCTGGAGTGTCTTGCCGCTGGTGGCAGGTTTGTTTGTGCTGGTAGAGGGGCTGGCACTGACCGGCGTGATCGATCATTTGGCCCATGCGCTGAAATCACTGGCCGACCACTCTGCCGTTCAAGCAAGCTGGGCAGCAGGCTTGAGCGTCGCGATCGCCAGTAACCTGATCAACAACCTTCCGGCCGGTCTGATCGCAGGCTCAGTCGGCCACATCGCACAACTGCCGACAGCGACCACCAGTGCATTGGTGATCGGCGTCGATCTTGGCCCCAACCTTTCGATCACCGGCTCGCTGGCAACCTTGCTCTGGTTGATTGCCATCCGTCGCGAAGGCGAAAACGTCACCGCCATGGGCTTTCTACGGCTGGGGATTCTGGTCATGCCACCCGCGTTGATTGCAGCGCTGGCAGCACTCTCGATGACCCATTCATAGCATTGGCATCAAATGTTCGGGCTGCTCTGCTGCAACGACTCGACGCCCATTTCATCCCAGACTTCTTCCGCCAGGTGAAACGTCGCGTTGGCGGCCGGTATACCGCAATAGATTGCGCTCTGCATCAGCACTTCCTTGATCTCCTCACGGGTCACGCCATTGTGTTTGGCGGCCTTGAGGTGCAGGCGCAGCTCGCCTTCACGGTTCATACCGATCAGCATGGCGATGGTCACCAGGCTGCGGGTATGACGCGGCAGGCCGGGGCGGGTCCAGATATCACCCCAGGCGTGACGGGTGATCATTTCCTGAAACTCTTCGTTGAACGGCGTGAGCTTCTTCAGGCTGTTGTCCACGTGGGCATCGCCCAGAACAGCGCGGCGCACTTGCATGCCGGCTTCGTAACGTTGTTTTTCGTCCATTGGAGACTCCGGATTCAGGCTTGCAAAAAGGTCAGGACACGCTCGCCGAATGCATTGCCCGCTTCGATACTGGAAAGGTGTGCAGCGTGAAATTCGGCATACTCGGCACCCGCAATGTGCCCGGTGAGAAAACGCCCGTCAGTCGGGGTGGTAACAGCATCCTGAGTACCACAGACCACCAGCACCGGTAGTTTGATCGCACTGATCTGATCACGAAAATCTGCGTCGCGTACCGCTGCGCAGTTGGCGGCATAACCCTGAGGTGAGGTCTGGGCAAGCATGTCGACCACCGGCTCAACCTGCTGCGGCGCGGCCTTGGCAAACTCTGGGGTGAACCAGCGCGCAATCGACGCCTCACGCAAGGCTTGCATCGCGGCTTTGCCATCGCGCAAAACGGTTTCGATACGCGGGTTCCAGACATCGGGGGTGCCGATCTTCGCCGCCGTATTGCAGAGCACTACACGCTGTATACGCTGCGGCGCATTGATCGCCAGCCACTGGCCAATCAAGCCGCCCATGGACAGCCCGCAAAACAGCACGCTCGGCAATTGCAATGCATCCAGCAAGGCCAATACATCGCGCCCGTTCTGTTCGATGGTGTAAGTTCCTTCGGTCACCAGCGATTGGCCGTGCCCGCGCGTGTCATAGCGCAACACCTGAAAATGCTTCGTGAAGGCCGGCATTTGCGAGTCCCACATCTTCAAGTCGGTGCCTAGCGAGTTGGACAACAACACAACCGGCGCACCTTGCGGGCCATCGATTTGGTAATGCAATGGGCCGTCAGGCAGTTGGATGAAAGACATTTTGGCTCCTGTTCGAAAAATGGAATTCATCATCTTCTGTAGGAGCTGCCGAAGGCTGCGAACCGGTTCCCATGACACACCGCTTTCGCAGCCTGCGGCAGCTCCTACAGGTTTTGCGAACTTGCGCGAATTTTTTCATGCTCCGCCACCGCCCTCTCCACCCACTGCTGCGCAAGCCCCAGGTAGTTGGCAGGATCAAGCAGATGGTCCAGTTCGACCGCCGAAAGCTCGGCGGCAACCTGCGGATCAGCGCCCAGCACTTCGCGCAGGTGCAGGCCTTGTTGCACGGCACGACGGCAGCTTTGTTCAATCAGATGATGCGCAGCATCGCGACCGATGCGCTGCGCCAGGGTAATGCTGACTGCCTCGGCGAGCACCAGGCCTCGGGTGGAGTCAAGATTTGTGAGCATCTGCTCCGCGTTGACTTCCAGCGCCGGAATCACCTGCAACGCCTGCTGCAGCGATCCCGACACCAGGCAGCACAGCTCAGGCAGGGTTTCCCATTCGGCATGCCACAACCCCAGGCTGCGCTCATGTTCCTGAGGCATGGCCGCGAACATCGTGGCGACCAGTCCCGGCGCACGCACCGAGGCACTGATCATCACGGCCGCGCCCACAGGGTTACGCTTGTGAGGCATGGTGGATGATCCACCCTTGCCTGCCGCTGCGGGTTCAAAGACTTCACCGATTTCGGTTTGCATCAACAGGCTGATATCGCGGCCGACCTTTCCCAGACTCCCGGCTATCAGACCCAGCCAACCGGCAAACTCCACCAGCCTGTCGCGCTGTGTATGCCACGGTTGCTCGGGCAAGCTCAATTGCAGCTCATGGGCGAGCGCTTCAGCAACAGGCAATGCCTGTTCGCCCAACGCCGCGAGGGTTCCGGACGCGCCCCCAAACTGCAGGCTCAGCAGCCGCAGTTTCAGCTCCTGCAAGCGTTGCCGATGACGCGTCACCGCCCCCAACCAACCAGCGATCTTCATCCCGAGGGTGACCGGCGTCGCCTGTTGCAACCAGGTACGACCCGCCAGCGGTGTAACGGCATACCGTTGAGCCTGTACCGCCAGAGCATCCGCCAGCGTCGACAGATCACGCTCCAACAGCACAATGGCGGCGCGCAGTTGCAACACCAGCCCGCTGTCCATGACGTCCTGGCTGGTTGCTCCCATGTGTACATAACGCTCAGCGGTGGGGTTGTGCGCAGCGATCTTCTTGCCCAGCGCCTTGACCAGCGGGATCGCTGAATTGCCGGCATTGCCTATTGCAACCGCCAGTTCAGCAAAGTCGAACAGCTCGGCGCGGCAACTGGCCTGGATATCGTCGACCACTTCTGCGGGGATCAACCCGGTGCTGGCCTCAGCGCGGGCCAGCGCTGCTTCGAAATCAAGCATGCCTTGCAGCCGTCCGTGATCAGAGAAGATTTCCCTCATCTGCGGCTGGCTGAAATACGCGTCGAAAAGTTGCTGGCTCGTCGTGTTCAAAAGCGTGCTCCAAAATTCATGTGGCGTCCGAGTGGCTTACCCAGCCCTTGATCAATACAGCAAGAGCCGCCAGTGCCGCGGGCACCACCAGCGCAGTCAGAACCTGCTCGAAATTCCAGCCCAGCCCCAACAAGGTGGCGCCCGCCCAGGCACCGAGAATTGCGCCAAACCGACCGATGCCCAGCATCCATGAAACGCCGGTGGCACGACCTTGAGTCGGATAGAACCGCGCCGCCAGCGAAGGCATGGCCGATTGCGCGCCGTTGATACACATACCGGCCAGCAGCACTAACGTCGCCAGCACGGCGACGTTACCCAGACTCTGCCCCACCAACCAGGCAAACACCCCGGCCAGAAAGTACGCACAACCAATCACCTTGTGCGGGTTGTACTTGTCCATGGCCCAACCGACGCCGACTGCGCTCAACACACCACCAAATTGAAACAGAGCCCCAATGAAGGCCGATTGTTCCATGCTCGCGCCGCTGTCACGCATGAGGGTTGGCAGCCAACTGGTCAGCAGATAAACAATGACCAAGCCCATGAAATAGGTCAGCCACAGCAACAAGGTCCCGGCGCTGTAGGTGCCGGAAAATATGACCTTCAAGACGTTACGGCTGCGCACGGTTTTCTGTTCCGGCACGCTGAAGTCTTTGGCGGCGTTGACCTCCTGACGGGAGATCGGCGCCAGCACCTTGCGAATACGATCGACTCCCAGATTGCGCACGACCAGAAAACGCGCCGACTCCGGCAGCCAGATCATCAGCACGACCGTGAGGATCAGCGGCAGAATCCCGCCAAGCATCAACAGGCTGTGCCAACCCATGGCGGGGATCAGCTTGGCGGAAACAAATCCGCCGCAGGCCATGCCGAGGTTGAAGCCGCAGAACATGCTGGTCACCAGCAATGATTTGAGACGCTCCGGGGTGTACTCCGAGAGCAGTGTCGTGGCGTTGGGCATCGCCGCGCCAAGGCCAAGACCGGTGAGCAAACGCAGGATCAGCAATTGATCGATGTTGCTGCTGTACGCCGACAGCAGGCTGAACAGGCCGAACAGAAAAACCGCCACCACCAGCACGACCTTACGGCCGAAACGATCAGCCAGCGGGCCTGAACCCAGCGCACCGAAGACCATGCCGATCAGCGCAGCACTCATGACCGGGCCCAGGCTCGCACGGTCGATGCCCCACTCCACGCTCAACGCCGGGGCAATAAAGCCCATGGCGGCGGTGTCGAGGCCATCGAGAAAGACAATCAGAAAACACAAAATGACCACTCGCCACTGATAACGGGACAAGGGTTGAGCATTGATGAAAGCCTGCACATCCAGTGTGCCGGCCTCGGGCACGCGAGCCGAAAGCGTCATGGGGGTTCCTTTTATTGTTGTTTTAATGTCACTTTGGAATGCTTTCCTGTAGGAGTGACCGGGGTGGCGATCCACCTTGCTAGCGATAGCGTCAGGTCAGGCGACAATGCATCGACAGAAGAATCGAATCGCGAGCAAGGTGGATCGCCACCCCGGTCACTCCTACAGGTCACTCAAAAATCGAAGAACACCGTTTCGTCTTCACCCTGCACGCGGATATCAAAACGGTACGCCAGCTTGCCTTCGACCGTGCAGCGTTTGGCGATCAGGGTTTCACGGCGGATCGGTTGTTCGATCAGGTTCAGCACCGGATCCTTGGCATTGGCTTCAGCCTCATCGTCGAAATACAGACGGGTCTGCAGATGAATATTGATGCCCCGGGCAAACAGCGACACGTTGATGTGTGCCGCCATGGGCACGCCCGCCGCGTTGTGCACGGTGCCAGGCTTGATGGTGTTCAACAACCACTGGCCATCTTCACCGGTGGCCGTGCGGCCAAAGCCGTTGAATGGCTTTTGCGGATCATAAATCGGGTCGTATTGCCCCTCGTGGTCAGCTTGCCAGAACTCGATAAAGGCATCGCGAATCAGGTGCCCGTTACCATCGTAGACGTTACCCAGCAGCACGATATGCTCACCCGGAGCATTGGGCAGAACCATTTCATGGGTGATTTCCAGGTCACGGGGCGGATTGCCCGCAGCCTCCAGCGCCAGACCGATGTGCACGTATGGGCCAGCGGTTTGTGACGGAGTTTCAGGCAGCAATTGAACCGGCATGTCATGAACTCCTTAACGGTTTTCGAAGTGAGTGGCACGCTGACCACGCAGGACGATGTCAAAGCGATAAGCCAGACAATCCATGGGATTAGCCATGCCCATGTCGAGGCGTGCGATCAGGCTTTGAACCGCGTCCGGGTTGGCAATGGATTTGACGATCGGGCACAGCGGAATCAACGGATCGCCTTCGAAATACAACTGGGTGATCAACCGCGTGGCAATCGACGGACCACTGATCGACACATGAATATGCGCCGGACGCCAGTCATTGGGGCCATTGCGCCAAGGGTACGGCCCGGGTTTGACGGTACGAAAGCTGTAATTGCCGTCACGATCGGTCAAGGCCCGACCCACGCCGCCGAAGTTCGGATCAATGGGCGCCAGATAAGCATCGCGTTTGTGGCGATAACGGCCACCTGCGTTGGCCTGCCAGATCTCTACCAGCGTGTGCGGGATCGGTTTGCCGTATTGATCGCACACCCGCCCGGCCAGAATGATGCGTTCGCCAATCGGCAGGCCACCGTTGTTGAAGTTCAACAACAGATCGTTGTCGTGCTCGCCGAACTTTAGATGGGAAAAGTCCGGGCCAGTGGTTTCAGATGCAGACTGCGGAATACTGACCAGTGCCTGGCGCGGGGAGCGCAGGATCGAGGTCTTGTAATCGGGGGTCAACGCTTTGGGGTGCCAGTTTCGGTCACGGACGACGAAACGGCTGCTGCTCGCATCAGACATGCGGTTCACCTTGGTTCTTATAGTTAGGAATATTGACTGCTGCCCCGCAGTCTCTCCCGACCTAACCAAAACCTGAACTGAATAATTGAACCACATCCATAACCATATGGTTATGGATGATCGGTCTGACCATACGCCTTGCCCACTTCCTGCAAGACATCGACACACCATTGCGCCGCTCTGGACAGCGGCAATGCCGGGTTGCTGCAAATGCCCACCGAACCACCCGGCTCACGAATGCCCAACTCCAGTTCGTGCAGATCACCGGCTTGCAGATCCTGCTGCACGGCATCAAAGGGCGCGATCCAGATCGCATCGCTGCATTGCACGTAGCGACGGCTCAGGGTCAGCGACAGGGTTTCCAGGCGTTGGCGCGGCGGGCTGATTCCGCATTGCACAAATAGACTGTCGGCGAACTTGCGAATAGTGGTTCCAGCCAGCGGCAACACCATTGGGTAGCTTTCCAGGCTTTCACGTCGCAGCTCGCCTTCCAGCAACGGATGATCGCGGCGCACCACAAGGGTCATGGATTCGCTGTACAGGTGCTCGAAGGTCAGGCCTTGAATCTGCGGGCTATCGGTCATCCGCCCGACCACCAGATCCAGCTCGCCGACCCGCAACTGCGAAAGCAGATAAGCGCTGGGGCCCGTCATGACACTGACGATCAGTGCCGGGTGGCGCTCGTGAAGACGGCGCACCACTTCCGGCACCAGCAGGCTTTCCACCGTCGACAGCACCCCGAGCCGCGCCGTCACCGGCTCATGCTCGCCGGAACGCAAGCTATTCACCCCTTCGCGCAACGACTGCACGCTGGGCCCGGCAAAGCGCAGAAACGCCACCCCGGCCTCGGTCAGCGCCGCGCCGCTTTTACTGCGCAGGAACAACTGGGTTTCCAGCAGGATTTCCAGTTCCTTGAGGGTTTTGGACAACGCCGGCTGGCTGATCGCCAATTGATCCGAAGCGCGCGCCAGGCTGCCCTGCCGGGCCACTTCGAGGAAACACACCAGATGACGGAATTTGATTCGGGTATCGATGTTCAACGCGAGGGTCGCCTTACATTTGAATCTATTAATGATGATATCTGTAGGAGCTGCCGAAGGCTGCGATGGCGGTATATCAGGATGAAAGCTTCGCAGCCTTCGGCAGCTCCTACAGAAAATGCATCCATGTTCGAAGAATTGCGGTGTTTGACAGGACCTGCCAAAGATTATCGCTGCCCCCGAAACTGCCTGGGTGACTGGCCGGTGCAGCGTTTGAAGAATCGGGAAAAGTACGCAGGCTCGGAAAAACCCAGCCGGTCCGAAATCTGATTGATGGTCAGGGTGGTGTAAACCAGATCGCGCTTGGCTTCCAGCAACAGCCGCTGATTGATGATCTGCAGTGCAGACTGATCGCTCAACCGTCGACACAGGCTGTTTAACCAGGCGGCGCTGATGTTCAGTTGCTCCGCATAGCGTTCAATCGACCAATGCTGGCGATAATGAATGCCCGCCAGCCGATTGAACGCTTGCAAATGTTCGCGGCCCCTTTCGAGAGACGGTGGTCCGGATGGCAACGGAATGATGCTGCGCCGCCCCAGCCAGATCGACAGCATGGTGACCAGCGCATTCAGCATCGCATCCCGGCAGGACTTGTGCTGGGCGTACTCTTCACTGATCGCGGCAAATAACGGATCCAGATGGGCGCGTTGCTCGCGGTCCACCGCATGGCAAACCGCGACATTCAATGCCGGGGCCGTCAGCGCAGTATTCAACTGCTCGGCCAACGGCTGCGCGAGGCTCAGGATGTAACCCTGAATATCCGGCGAAAAACTGAAACGGTGCACGCTCAATGCCGGGATCACTTGCAGCACAGCAGACTCCACCTTCCGCGTGGAGCCTTCCACGTGCAGGGTTGCCTGCCCGGACTGCACGTACAGCAGTTGCACAAGGTCGCTATGGGAGTGAGTTTGTATTTCCCAGCCGTGAAGCTGACTGCGCTGCGGAATCGACTCGCAATGCAGCAGATCGGGCGTCGGCCACAACGTGGTTTCCCCGTAGAGCTTGAATATCGGCACACTCTCAACGCTTGAACCACGCATGCCAGCCCTCCTTCACCAGTTACGAAAAGTCCAGAAAATACAGCGAATAATGGCTTCATCTCTCGCTACAGGCCACTAAAAATACAGAACAGATAAAAACAACAAACAAAGCGGGTCCTGTCATGAAAACTCAAGTTGCCATTATTGGCTGTGGGCCGTCCGGCCTTTTGCTTGGCCAATTGCTCCAGCGTGCCGGTATCGACAATGTCATCGTCGAACGCAAAAATCCCGACTACATACTCTCCCGAATCCGTGCCGGCGTTCTTGAACAAGGCACCGTTGATCTGCTACGTGAAGCAGGCGTCAGCGAACGACTGGACAGCGAAGGCCTGCCCCATGACGGATTCGAACTGGCCTTCGATGGTCGCTCCGAACGCATTGATTTATACAGGCTGACAGGCGGCAAGCGCGTCACGGTCTACGGCCAGACCGAGGTCACCCGTGACCTGCTGCAAGCGCGTGCCGAAGCCGGCGCGGTCAGCTTCTTCGACGCCAGCGATGTTCAGCCTCACGCCATGAAAAGCGACGCACCGTACCTGACGTTCGTACATGAGGGGCAACGGATTCGCCTCGACTGCGATTACATCGCCGGATGCGACGGCTTCCATGGTGTGTCACGACAATCGATTCCCGCAGAAGCACTAAAAACATTCGAAAGGATTTATCCGTTCGGATGGCTTGGCGTGCTGGCTGATACACCGCCCGTCAACGAAGAGCTCATCTACGCACGCCATGAACGCGGCTTTGCCTTGTGCAGCATGCGCTCCAAGACCCGCACCCGTTACTACATTCAGGTGGAGGCTGGCGAGCAGGTAGAAGCCTGGTCTGACGAGCGCTTCTGGGATGAACTCAAGCAACGCCTGCCAACCACTGCCGCCGAACGACTGGTAACCGGCCCGTCAATTGAAAAGAGCATCGCCCCGCTACGCAGCTTTGTGGTCGAACCCATGCAATTTGGAAGGCTCTTCCTGCTAGGCGATGCGGCACACATTGTGCCGCCCACCGGAGCCAAGGGGCTGAACCTGGCAGCCAGTGACGTTAATACGCTGTATCGCATCCTGCTCAAGGTCTATCGCGAAGGACGCACCGATTTGTTGCAGCGCTACTCGGACATTTGCCTGCGCAGGGTCTGGCAGGCCGAGCGGTTTTCCTGGTGGATGACCTCGATGTTGCATCGATTTCCCGACAACGACCCGTTCAGCCAGCGCTTGCAGCAAACCGAACTGAATTACTTTGCCAGTTCGGACGCGGGCCGCCGCAGTATTGCGGAAAACTATGTAGGTTTACCGTTCGAGGACATCCCGTGAGCGGCAGCGCGCTGAACAGTCCGGAGTAGCGCGCTGCACCGCAAAGCAACTGAAAATCAAGGGAAAATTCGGATTTTTGTGGCTGTTCATTTCGTGATCATCGGCCAAAAACCGCAGCCCATATGGCTTTGGCAATGTTATCCACAGACATACCCCCACTTTTCGTGGACAACTTTTGTCTGGTTTTGTGAGGTCGTACAAAAAGAAACGTCTTGCGTTGCCAGTGGCAAACACCGGAACTCACTCTCATCAAGCAACATGCAAACTACTGGATTGAAATGCATTTTCTGTAGGAGCTGCCGAAGGCTGCGAAGCATTTATCCTGACACACCGCGATCGCAGCCTTCGGCAGCCCCTACAGGGGTTTTCGCTCATTGCGCTGTAAGCAACAGGTCTGCTATAGAAAGACTTCAAGCCCGCATCTTGTATCGCAACCACACCCCGCCAGCGTCCTGAACCTCAGCCGACACCAGTTTCAGATAGGCGGGCTGCTTCCAGGACTCGGTCGACACCTCGAACGAGGCGGGATGCTCGCCACGACCGTCGATCAAGGGCAGCAGCAAAACGCTGACTTCGTCCACGAGCCCGGCATTCAGGAATGAACCACTGACGTGAGGCCCGCCTTCGACGATCAAGCGTTTTCGGCCTAATTCATCAGCAAGGATATCCACGACGGTTTTTAGATCGATGTCGGTCTTGCCGGCAAAAATATAAGAAACCTTGATGGATTGCAGATAAGCCAGGTAATCGTCTTCCACCGCTTCACTGACCACCTCGACCACGTGGGAACCCAGCGCCTGATTGCTCTTCCAGGCGACTTTGCCGTGGGGATCTATGGAAACCGCATAGCTTTCAGCATGGCGATCAGCGAAATAATGCGTACGCGGGATCGGTGACGTGGCCAGGCCGCGGGGATAGTCTTCGCTGTGGGCGATTTCCTGCATGGTCACGCGGCCACAGATCCAGGCATCAAACTTGAAGGTCTTGGCCAGCTCTTCGTAAAGGTCACCCGCCGCATTTTTGAAAGGCCGCTCCCAGCCATCAGTCAGGGCGTGACCGTCCAGGGAGGACATCATGTGGCAGATGACGTAAGGCTTCATGGTAGTGCTCCGGGCAGGTTACTTCGCCAACAATGGCGATGTATTACCGACCCGTAGCGTTTGGAGATAGTTCGATTGCTGACGATGGGCTTCGGGGCACCAGTGTGTTCCTACAGGTGCCGTGGACACCGCAAGTGCCTCCATCAAAGCCTGAACTTGCCCACCATGCTCTGCAGATGCACACCCAACCGCGCCAACTCAACGCTGGAGGCTGCGGTCTCTTCACTGGCAGCAGACGTCTGCTCAGAAATATCCCGGACATTGAGCACGCTGCGGTTGATCTCGTCGGCCACGGCGCTTTGCTGCTCAGCCGCGGCGGCGATCTGTTGGTTCATCGACTCGATGGACGAAACAGAACGTGTGATGCTCACCAGCGATGTCGCGGCCCGCTGCGTCAGTTCCACGCTGCTGTCGGTTAACGTGCGGCTGTTTTCCAGAATCGTTGCGACACGTTGGGTGCCGGTGTGCAGTCCGGTGATCAAGCCTTCGATCTCTTCGGTAGAGGTCTGAGTGCGTTGCGCCAGGCTTCGCACTTCATCGGCCACGACGGCAAAGCCACGCCCGGCTTCACCGGCACGCGCAGCTTCAATGGCCGCGTTGAGGGCCAGCAGGTTGGTTTGCTGGGCCACTGACTTGATGACATCAAGCACGCTGCCAATCTTGTCGCTTTCGGTTTGCAGATCATTCATGGCAACCGTGGACTGGCTGACTTCTTCGGCCAGTCGACCAATCTGCTGCATGGCCTGGGTCACGACGTCATCGCCCTGCTTCGCTTCGCGGCTGGCATTGATCGCTGCTTCGGAAGCTTCTTCGGCGTTGCGGGCGACTTCCTGCACGGTGGCGGTCATTTCATTCATGGCCGTGGCCACCTGATCGGTCTCCACCTTCTGACTGTTGACCCCGGCGCTGGTCTGCTCGGTCACCGCCGACAGTTGCTCTGCGGCACTGGCGATTTGCACCACGCCGTCACGAATACCACCGATCAGATCACGCAACGCCACCGTCATGCGCTGCATGCTGGTCTGCAGTTGGCCCAACTCGTCTTTGCGAGTGATGACCATGTCGTGGCTCAGGTCGCCGCTGGCGACAAACTCGGCATTACGCAGGGTTTCCATCAACGGCCCGACGATCAGGCGAGTGATCACCCAGGCAGCCAGAATGCTGAACAGCAAGGCGGCAATGGTCGCTCCCACCAACATCACGTTGGCGTTGTGAACGTCATCGGTGCGCAACACAATCTGGTTAGCCGTCATTTTTTTGCTGGCGTCGAGCAATCGCGTCACGTCGTCCGTCAACGCAATCTGTGCCTGCTGGGCTTTGGCTACGCTATCGGTGAACTGCGCGATAGCTGCACGGAAAGCGACCAGCGACTGATCGATACCCTGAATGGCTTGAACGGGTGCCTGATTAAGGTTTTTCAGGTTGTTACGCGCGGCATCTACCGCAGCCAGTGCAGGTTGAAGGTATTCAGATTTGGTGCTGTAGGTGTAGGTCTGGGCTTGCGAGCGCGCCTGTTGAATCAAGCGATGCTGGGTGGTCATGGCGCGAGCCTGCGGATCGTTCTCGCCCGCCTGATCCTGGATTTTCTCCAGTTCGGCAATCATCGTATCGACCTGCACGGTGATTGCGCCGCGTGCTGCTTCACGGCTCTGGGTGGCCAGCACAAACTCATTGAAATGGGTTTTATAGACAGTGACAGAGTCACTGACTTCGCCGATCAAGCCAAGGCTGGCACCCGTGACAAAAAGGGTCTTCATCTCACGGGTCTGGACTTCCAGCTTGCTCAGGGAACTGGTGACCGCGGCGGCGCGCTCTGCATCGGGGTTGAGCATGTAGGTCAGGCGAGCGATGCGCAGGTCACGCGCCTGATCATTAAGCGTCGCGATAGACGCCACTTTGTTGCCACGCTCAGCCAGCGACTGCAGACCGGACCAACCGGTAAAAGCAATCAGACACGTCAGGATCAGCACCAGCGCAAAGCCTAGTGAAAGTTTTGCTTTGACACTGATATTCGCCAGTGTTGTGTTAATCGCTGTGAGCATAGAACCGTCCGGGAATGATTAGGTTGATGAGCGCGGCCCTGCTCTCTTAGACGCGCATCCGTTTTGCGCGACATCAAAATGACATCACGGCATAATAAACGTTTCAGCATGGGAGAAAATAAGCTTCAAATGACAGACGGCCGGTTAGCAGGCGCTACCGGCACAAGATGTTGATTTTGCGGGGGGAACAGCGGGCTAGAGAGCGTTTTGAAGATTTATTACTGAGTATTTCTACGCTGCCGCGGCAACTCGCGTCTGCAGATCGAGTGTCACGCCTATCAGGCGGGCAAAGATTTCCAGCGTCTGGATCAGATCGGGGTCATCCAGTCTCGCAGGCAGCGGATCGAGCGCACACAGCGTGCCGAAAAACGCCCCGTCAGCCAGGATAATCGGTAACGATACATAGCTTTCGAATCCATATTGTTTCGGCACAGGATGGTTCACAAAACGCGGGTCTTCACTGACTTTGGAAATCACCACGGCTGCGTGATGCTGACGAATCTCTTTGCAGATGGTCGCTTCAACGTCCAGCTCATCGCCAGGGGTGACACCAAACTGGATTTCATCGTGGACAGCGCAGGCAATCCAGCGCTGATCGGTGACCCGGGCAATGGCTGCAAAACGCAGCGACGTCAGTCGCGTCATCAGGCGCAAAATGTTGGAAGTCGCTTCGACCTCGGCGATCGCTGCGACTTCAGCATCAGTCAATAGGATGGCTGTCACGTATGTGTACTCGTATGGTTCGGATTCCAGACGTACAGTGAGCTGCGTCACAAAACGTCTGGCGGTTGCGCATCCTACGTTGGCAGTCCCCTGCCGGGCAACTGCCCGTGATGCCGCACCCAGGCACCTAGCGTCGTTCCTCGCGAATGAACGCTTCGCCCAACGCCCCCGGTTGATTGCCTGAACCCGATGCCTTTGCGTTTTTGTCCATTGCCACCCAGATCATGACCATCAGCGTGACGGCATAAGGCGTCATCAGCACGAAGTACTGCGGCAGACGAATCCCGGTCGAGGCCAGTTGTGGAATCAGTGCTTCAATGCAGCCAAACAGAATGGCACCGGCCAGAGCGCGCCAGGGTGACCAGCGCGCAAAAATCACCAGCGATACCGCAATCCAGCCTCGTCCGCCGGTCATGTCCGCGATCCACATCTTGGTGCTGAGGACCGAAATGTATCCACCCGCCAGGCCGATGAGCGCTGCACCGGCGAGGATTGCAGCCAGGCGATAGCCCAACACGGAAATACCCGCTGCATCCGCGGCCTGCGGGTTCTCGCCCACCGCCCGCAGACGCAGACCGGCATGACTGCGATAGAGGAACCAGACGACGCCAAGGAAAATCAGCGGCGTCAGGTAAACCAGCGGATTCTGCACAAAAACTTTACCGATCAGCGGCAACTCTGAAAGCGGCCAAAGCGCAACAGCGGCCAGTCCAGTCACAGGCTGGTTGGTCCACTCCAGCAAGGTACCGAGCAATCCGGTGAGGCCCTGACAGAAGAACACCAGAGCCAACCCGGCAATGACCTGATTGATGCGCATCACCAGCACCATCAAGGCAAACAACAGCGACACCACGCTGGCGGCGAGCATGGCCATGATCAGCGAAATCATCGGCGTGCTGAAGCTCAGTTGCGCACCGATAGCCGCCAGCGCACCCACCAGCATCAAGCCTTCGGCGCCCAACGCGAGGACACCTGCACGTTCGGTCAGAATCAGGCCCAAGGCAGCCAGTGCAAACGGCACGGCGAAATCCGGGGAGTTGCCCAGCCAGTTGGCAATCATGTCCATTACTGCTCTCCCTTTTGGATCAGTCGCATACGATGGCGAATGAAGAAGTCCGAAGACGCGACACAGATCACGAGGATTGCCTGAATCAACTGCACCATGGAAAACGGGATCTGATAGAAGACCTGCAAGCTGCGCCCTGCGACGAACAACAGCGCGACCAGCAAGGCGACGATGGTTGCCGCCACAGGGTTATTGCGCGCCAGAAAGGCAATCAGAATTCCGGAGAAGCCATAGCCCTGGTAAAACGACTGAGTCAGTCGCCCTTCTTGTCCGGCAGTAACGATAAACCCGGCAATCCCGGCCAACGCGCCGGAAAGCAGCACCGTGCCAATGATCATCTTGCGTACCGGCACACCCACGGCGTCGGCGACTCGCGGGTTGGCGTCGACGAAACGCAGGTACAAGCCTGCCCGGGAAATGCCAATGAACCACAGCGCGAAAAGCGTCACGATCATTGCCAGAACAATCGCCGCGTTGTAGCCATCAAGTACATCGGGCAACCGCTCGAAGCTTCGAAAAGCCGGGGAGTACGGAAAATTATCGCGAGGGTCTTTCCAGCTGCCGTACAGCAAGTGCAGGAGGAAATTGGCCGCAATGTAGTTGAGCATCAGGGTCGAGATGATTTCATTGACCTTGAGGCGCAGCTTGAGCAGCACCGGCGCAACGGTCCAGAGCACCCCGCAGATCATCGCCGCCGCCAACATCAACGGCAGTCGAACCGACGGCGGGCCGACTTCGAACAGGGAAACTGCCGTGGCACCAATGCCGCCCCAGATCATCTGGCCTTCAAGGCCCAGGTTCCAGAACCGCGCACGAAACGCCATGCATCCGGCCAGCCCCACCAGAATCATCGGCGCGGCCTGAAACAGCACCGCCTTGAAGTTCTGCGGATCCAGCACGGTCAGGACCACGAACTCATTGAGCAACTCTTCGGCCGGAACACCCGCCCCGACCAGAATCGCCGCCGAAATAGCCAGACCGACTGCCAATGCCAGGGCAATCACCAGCGCCTGCCAGTACCAGGCGAGTTGCTGACGGATTTCCAGTGCATAACGGCGGGCCAGCAAGGGCTGACGCCGTGCGGGCTTGTTGGCCGAGGATTGCAGTATCACTTCAGTCATGACTCACCATGGCCTTGCCAATCGCCTGGCGATCCGCCGGGCGTTCGAATTCTGCGACGATCCGGCCGCTGTTCATGACCCCGATACGGTCCGCCAGTGCCAGCACCTCATCAAGGTCTTCACTGATCACCAATACCGCCGCTCCCGCATCGCGGGCAGCCCGTAAACGACCGTGCACCGCAGCCGTGGCTTTGGCATCCAGGCCACGGCTGGGGCTGTGTACCAGCACCAGTTGCGGGTCACGACTGAATTCCCGGGCGATCACCAGTTTCTGTGCGTTACCACCGGACAGCAGTGCCGCTTTCTGTTGCAGCGAACGAACGCCCTGCACGTCGAAAGCGTCGATGGCAGCCGTGGCATCCTCATCCATACGCTTGCTGCGCAGGCGAAAAAACGAGCCGTAGCGACCGCTGTGAATCTGCCCAATGGCAAAGTTCTCGGCCACCGACAACGAGCCTGCCAACGCGGCGCCATATCGGTCGGCGGGAATCGACGCGATGCGCAGGTCCCGGCGCTGCTCGGCAGATGCGCCGCACAAATCGCCAAAGCCCTGCAGCAACATTTCGCCCTCGACGGCTTGCGGCAACCCCATCAAGGCATTGGCCAGTTCGCTCTGACCGTTGCCTCCCACCCCGGCGATACCGTAAATCTGCCCGGCATGCAGGGTCATATCGACGCCAGCCAACGGCCCCTGACCCGGTACAGAACGCAGGTTGCGCACCACCAGTTTTGCCTCGCCGGCCGGCGCTTTCGGGTACTCGGTGATTACCTGCGATTCCCCCACCGTCAAACGCACCAGTTGCTCGACCGATACGCTTTGCGGATCGAGGGTTTCCACCGTTCGACCACCGCGCATTACCGTCACCCGGTCGGCATAGCGTTTGACGTCGGACATTTTATGCGTCACCAAAACCACCGCCGCGCCCTGCCGGGCAAATGACTGAACCGTTGCCAGCAAGCGT
This sequence comes from Pseudomonas viridiflava, assembly GCF_900602065.1. GTDB lineage: Bacteria > Pseudomonadota > Gammaproteobacteria > Pseudomonadales > Pseudomonadaceae > Aquipseudomonas. Next base: position 20,646 of record NZ_UWFN01000288.1, read on the forward strand.
TCGGCTTCCTGGTCGGTCAGCACCGCCGTCGGCTCATCGAGAATCAGGATGCGTGCGCCAGCCAGCAATACCTTGAGAATCTCTACCCGTTGCTGTTCGGCAATCGACAGATTCTCGATGGTCTGGCGCGGGTCAATGGCAAAGCCCAGCTCCTGAGCCTTGGCGCTGATCTGCTCTTCAAGTGCTTTCAAACGTTTGCTGTAGCTGCCCTGACCCACAGCATCAGGCAGGCCAAGCAGAATGTTCTGAGCAACCGTGAAAGGTCGCACCAGCTTGAAATGCTGGTGGACCATACCGATGTGGTGGCGGCTCGCATCCTTCGGGCCGCCAAGCCGCACCGGATTGTCGTCGATCAACAGCGAGCCACTCTCCGGTGCGTACAAACCCGCGGCGATGTTCATAAGCGATGATTTGCCTGCACCGTTTTCACCCAGCAAGGCATGCACTTCGCCCCATTTACCGGAGAAGTGCGCGTCAGTCAGGGCCTTGAAACCGTCGAAGGATTTGCTGATGCCGATGAGCTGGATCGCATTCGCCTGACTCATTGCTGAGAGGCCACGCCTTTGACAAACCAGTCCATCTTCCACAGATCGGCATCCGGCAAACTCGTACCGGCCGCAATACGTTCCTTGCCGTCGCGATCACTCATCGGGCCGCTGTAAATGATCTTCTGGCCCTTCATCAACTGCTCGCGAGCGGCTTCGATTTTCTGCTTGTTCTCAGCAGAAATATGCTCGCCAGCAGTGAGTGTGATGTCAGTACCGCCCTGCTCCATGGACAGCAGCGCGCCATTCGGATTGGGCACCCAGTTACCGGCGATGATCTTCTTCAGCTCAGGGGCGAGGAAACGGTCCCAGACCCAAGCCGAGGAGCACACGGTCGCTTTGGGCGCGAACTCACTCAAATCACGATGGTGACCGGTGCCCAGCACGCCGCGCTCCTGAGCGACGATTTGCGGGGTCGGGCTGTCTACGTGCTGGCCGATCACATCGGCACCGTTATCGATCAGGGCCATGGCGGCGGCACGCTCTTTGACCGGGTCATTCCAGGCGCCGGTGTAAATCACGTTGACGGTGGCATTCGGGTTGATCTGCTGCGCGCCCAGCTCAAAGGCATTGACGGTCCAGTTGACCTGCCCGAACGGGTTGGCAGCGACGAAGCCCAGCTTGCCAGTCTTCGATGCCGCGCCAGCCGCCATGCCACACAGATACTGACTTTCGTAAGTACGGCCGTAGAAGGATTCCAGGTTCGGCGCGTTAGTCGTGCCCGAGCCGTTGAGGAAGGCAATCTTCGGGTACTTTTTCGCCAGATCGAGGAAGGTGTCGGAGTAGCCAAACGCGGTGCCAATGATCACGTTGGCACCACGGGCGATCAGCCGATCAACCACCGGGGTGATGGCAGCGGCGTTTTCCGGAACGCTTTCCACGTACTGAATCCTGGTGCCCAGCTCTTTCTCCAGTTTGACCCGCGACTCATCGAACGCCTGGGTCCAGCCACCATCATTGCGTGGGCTGATATAAACCATGGCGATTTTCGCTGGCTTCTCCAGGGTCAAGCCCTCTGCCGAAGCGCCATTCGCCAGCCCCAGCAATATTGCCGCACCCAGGGTTTGCTTAAGAAATCTGTTGAGCATTGTTGATCATCCTGATGGTAGGCCAGCAGCGGGATAAGGCTCGACCGATCAGAATCTCCGACCGGACAGCTGCTCAGGGGATAGCAGTAACTGTGCCAGTCTTTTAATAGCTATAAATTTCAGATGGTTAGCGTTTCAGTGTGCTAAAAACAGATCAAATGGTCCAAAGCAGAGCACTTGGTTTGGGCGGGACGAGCACGAAAAGCGGGCATGAGGGTTGAGGCAGGTCAACGGTTCAGCCAGTGCGCACAGCAATCGGTGAACCTGTGCAGACTGTGTGGGAGCGAATTCATTCGCGAAAGCATTGTTTCAGACACAGATCACTATCTGGTCAGGCCCCTTCGCGAATGAATTCGCTCCCACAGAAAAGCATTCCGAGTTATTGCTGTGGAGCTGCTGCTTGCACCCTCGGGCAGATCCCGTTGAGGATCAGCGCCCGCAGGTTTTCCAGCGTCTGATCAAAGAACACCGGATCGTCAAGCGTCTTGCCCGTCACCGCATTGATCTGGCTGGCAAAGTCCGCATAGTGCTGGGTCGTGGCCCACAGCGAAAAGATCAGGTGATGCGGCTCAACCGGTGCCAGTTTGCCCGCTTCTATCCAGCCCTGAATCACCGAGACCTTGGCCTCGACGATATCGCGCAGTGGCTGCTCCAGCTCAGCCAGCATCAACGGCGCACCCTGAATGATCTCCAGACAAAACAGCCGCGACTCGGCGGGATGGTCACGGGACAACTCCAGCTTGACCCGAATGTACTCACTGATTGCTTCAAGCGGATCCTGCTCCGCACTGAAGCCGCGCAGCGGTTTCAGCCAGACATCCAATAGCTGCCGCAACACACTGGTATAGAGTTCTTCTTTACTGGCGAAGTAATAAAGCAGATTGGTCTTGGAGACATCGGCCATGCTCGCCACCTGATCCAGGCTGGTGCCATGCAGGCCGAAGCGCGAGAAGATTTCCAGCGCAGCGTCCAGAATCGCCGCACGCTTGCCTTCTATCAAACGCATCCGCCGCTTGACCGTCGACGCACTGGCCTCGCGCGTGCTCTTGCCTTTGACCACAGGCTTGGCTTTCGCCTTGAGCGCAGGCGCCTTGGGTTTCACCACACGGCTGCGTTTGACGGATTTGGGAGGCGCCACTGGAGGTTCATTGTTCACATTTACGACCGCATCAACATTGAATACCGGGGCACTTTACCTTGGTGGATGGGGGATAGACCACAAACCGAAGCACGCAATGTCCATGGCACCTCGCTGTCGTGCAGCCAACACTGGACCTGTAGGAGCTGCCGAAGGCTGCGATCGCGGCGTACCTAGATGAATGCATCGCAGCCTTCGGCAGCTCCTACAAAAAACAGACATCGGTATTCCTGCCCCGTCTGCGTGCACCACGCACAAACCAAGTGCTCTAATCCAGACCAAATGGTCTGAAAGCCATACCAATATTCAACCAACCCCTTGTTTTAAAAAGACAATCAAAAGCTGGCCTGCTTCATGCAAAACGCCTTGTGTAGCGTGCTGCCGGACTTCTTCGGGCGCACCGTTCATTGCCACCGCATGCAAGAGGCCTTCACATGGATATTGGAATCTTCATCCCTATCGGTAACAACGGCTGGCTGATCTCCAGCAACGCGCCGCAGTACATGCCGACGTTCGAACTGAACAAGACAATCGTGCAGAAGGCCGAGCATTACGGCTTCGAATTCGCCCTCTCGATGATCAAGCTGCGTGGGTTTGGCGGCAAGACCGAGTTCTGGGAGCACAACATGGAGTCCTTCACGCTGATGGCCGGGCTCGCGGCCGTCACCAGCCGTATCCATCTGTTCGCCACCGTTGCGACGCTGACCATTCCACCGGCCATCGTCGCGCGCATGGCGTCGACCATCGATTCGATTTCCGGCGGACGCTTTGGGGTGAACCTGGTAACAGGCTGGCAGAAGCCGGAATACGAGCAAATGGGCATGTGGCCGGGGGACGACTTCTTCTCGACGCGTTATGAATACCTGGCCGAGTACGCCCAGGTATTACGTGACCTGTGGAGCACCGGCCACTGCGACCTCAAAGGCAAATACTTCACCATGAACGACTGCCGCGTCAGCCCTAAACCTCAAGCCGACATGAAAATCATCTGTGCAGGCCAGAGCGAAGCGGGCATGGCCTTTTCTTCGCAGTATGCCGACTACAACTTCTGTTTCGGCAAAGGCGTGAACACCCCGATGGCCTATGCGCCGACCGCCGCAAAGCTGATCGAAGCCAACGAGAAAACCGGCCGCAACGTCACCTCATGCCCACTGTTCATGATCATCGCCGATGACACGGATGAAGCCGCCCGTACCAGCTGGGAGCACATCAAGGCCGGTGCCGACGAGGAGGCGATTGCCTGGCTCAGCGATAAAGGCTCCGCCGACAAGAGCCCCGGTTCGAACATGCGCCAGATGGCCGATCCCACTTCCGCCGTGAATATCAACATGGGCACGCTGGTGGGTTCATGGGCGTCGGTGGCGCGCATGCTCGACGAAGTGGCCAGCGTACCGGGCACGCAGGGCGTAATGCTGACCTTCGATGACTTCGTCAAAGGCGTGGAGGATTTCGGGCAGAAGATTCAGCCATTGATGACCAGTCGCCAACACATCAATCTGCTCAAGGAATCTGCCTGATGAATGCCCTCGCTCCCGTTTCAGGCTATCTATCACCGGATGCCAACGAGCCCGCCCGCCAATTGAAGGCGAGCCCGGAACCGCTGAACATGAAAGCCAGCGAGACCGCACTGATCGTAATTGATATGCAAAACGCCTATTCGACACCAGGCGGTTATCTGGACCTGGCCGGGTTCGATGTAAGCACTACCGGCCCGGTGATCGCCAGCATTCAGAAAGCGTTGATCACTGCACGCGCCGCGGGCATGCCGGTAATTTTCTTCCAGAACGGCTGGGATCCGGAATACGTCGAGGCAGGCGGCCCGGGTTCACCCAACTGGCACAAATCCAACGCGCTGAAAACCATGCGCAAGCGCCCCGAGCTGCAAGGCCAGCTATTGGCCAAAGGCGGCTGGGACTATCAGTTGGTGGACGAACTGCAACCACAGCCGGGTGACATCGTACTGCCGAAAACCCGCTACAGCGGCTTCTTCAATACCAGCTTCGACAGCGTGCTGCGCAGCCGTGGCATTCGCAATCTGGTGTTTACCGGCATCGCCACCAACGTCTGCGTCGAGTCCACCCTGCGCGACGGCTTTTTCCTTGAATACTTCGGTGTCGTGCTGGCCGATGCGACGCACCAGGCAGGGCCTGCATTCGCCCAGCAGGCGGCGCTGTTCAACATCGAAACGTTTTTCGGCTGGGTGTCCAGCGTTGAAGATTTCTGCAGCACCTTCACACCACAAACGACCACTCTCTGAGGAAAACCCATGACCAAGAAAGCGATCATTCCTGCTGGCACCACCAAGCCAATCGCCCCGTTCGTTCCAGGCTCCATGGCTGACGGCGTGCTGTATGTATCCGGCACCCTGCCCTTCGACAAGGACAACAATGTGGTGCACGTCGGCGATGCGACCGCGCAGACGCGCCATGTTCTGGAGACCATCAAGAGCGTGATTGAAACCGCAGGCGGCACCATGGACGACGTTACGTTCAACATGATCATGATCAAGGACTGGGCCGACTACGCGAAGGTCAACGAGGTCTACGCCGAATACTTCGCGGGGGAAAAGCCTGCGCGCTATTGCATCCAGTGCGGCCTGGTGAAACCCGAAGCGCTGATCGAGATTGCCAGCATCGCGCACATCGGCTGATCTCACCGGGTGTAAAGCAGGCCGTGTCGTATGGCGAACATTGGACCTGTAAGAGCTGCCGAAGGCTGCGATCGCGATATGCCTCTATGAATGCTTCGCAGCCGTCGGCAGCTCCTGCAGGTCCGACGTTTACCGCGAAATCGAGGCTCAACATTGATGATCCCCCTCCCCATAACAAACAGGCACATGAGCGTCTGTATTGGAGCCTTGCATGCATTACGAAATCCTCGGCAATCAGGCAACTGACGCGCCGACACTGGTAATGAGTTCGGGGCTGGGTGGTTCGGCCCGATTCTGGGCACCGCAACTGCCGGTCCTCACAGAAGACTATCGGGTGGTGGTTTACGATCAGGCCGGTACTGGCCGTAGCCCGGCGACACTTGCCGAGGATTATTCGATTGCGACTATGGCCACCGAATTGCTCACACTGCTCGACCGTATTGACGTGCAGCACTGTCATTTCATCGGCCATGCGCTCGGTGGCCTGGTGGGTCTGGAATTGGCCCTGCAACGGCCGGCAGCGTTGCAAAGCATGGTGCTGATCAACGCCTGGAGCAGTCCAAACCCGCACAGCGAGCGCTGCTTCGCGGTGCGCAAGAATTTATTACGCGATAGCGGCCCGGCGGCTTACGTTCAGGCACAGGCGCTGTTTCTGTATCCGGCCGACTGGATCGCCGAGCACGGCGCACAACTGGCCGAAGATGAAGCTCACGCACTCGCGCACTTCCCCGAGACCGATAACCTGCTGCGCCGAATTGCCGCGCTTCAGGCCTTTGATGTCGAAGGTCAATTGGCGAACATCAACACGCCCACGCTACTGATCGCCAACCGCGACGACATGCTGGTGCCCTGGCAGCGCTCGCAACACCTCGCCGATACGCTGCCCGCCGGGCAGTTGGCGTTACTTGAATATGGCGGCCATGCGTCCAGTGTCAGCGACGTCGAGCCATTCAATCGTGTTCTTCTCGACTATCTGGCCAGACAGGCCTGAGCGGAGATATCCCATGCAAGCATCCGAACTTCTCGCGGTCGCCCAGACGTTGCTGCCAATCCCTCAACAGGATTACCGCAATGCGATGGCCGGACTGGCCGCAGCCGTCAATGTGATCACCACTGACGGCCCGCACGGCCGCTTCGGGTTTACCGCTACCGCAGTGTGCAGCGTCACCGATACCCCGCCGACGCTGCTGGTCTGCCTGAACCGCTCGGCGTCGGTCCACGCGGCGCTGACGGCTAACGCCACGCTGTGCGTTAACACCCTGACCTGTGAACAGCGAGACCTGTCCAATCTGTTTGGCGGCAAAACGCCAATGGCGGAACGTTTTGCTGCCGCGCAATGGGAGTCCTGGGTCACCGGCTCACCGGTACTGGAAGGAGCTGCCGCCTCCTTTGATTGCAGGATCCGCCAGACCGTCAGCGTCGGTACTCATGACATTCTTTTCTGCGAGGTTGTAGCGCTGAGTCGACAGCAGGATGCGGCGGCGCTGGTCTACTTTGATCGGGGATATCACGGGTTGAATGCAGTGGGTGTGCTGTAGCAGCCGAGCCGCTTTTGCCTAACATATCGAACTGAAACCAATTGACCGTGGGAGCGAATTTATCCGCGAAGGCGTCAGGTCGACCGACAGACAGGTGTCGGATGTACCGGCCTCTTCGCGAATGAATTCGCTCCCACAGGGTCAACGCTTGCAAATCGGCAACGCGGTGTCAGGGCGTTTGTCACTCGACGCGCTTGATCGACACCACTTCAAAGTACTTGTACTTTTCTTTGGCAGCCGCTTTGCGCGCCTCTTGCTCGGCGTCGAAGGTGCTGAGGGTTTTGGCTTCGTGGACGAACAGCGTCTCGTCGCCCTCAAACTCTTTGGTCACCCGCAAGGTCACCAGCAACGCCGGGGACAAGCGCTTGGTTTTCGGCCGCGGTGCCGGGGACGGCGCTTTGACAACAGGCGCAGGCACTGGCGTCGGAACCGGTTCGGGTTTGACCTCGGGTTCCACAGGTGCCGGTGTTGCCGGTGAAGGGACATCCAGCCCCAGCGCTCTGCGCATATCGTCTTCAGTCAACCCTGTGCTCATGTGCAGCTTTCTCTGTTGGTCAGTGATTCAAGGGCGCGATGATCAACAGGCGCAGGGCAAAACACAAGTACGGCATTGTACGGTTTTGCTAATGCTTGTCTAAAACGCGCGAAATAGACCACTCGGGCATTGGTCCGTGACAACCGGGCTTGCGTCCACTAGATTAAGCGCCCCGAAAGGCCAGTGACTTTTCGCGCCTCAAACCTGAAATAGTGAAATTCAATGCTTGATTCCCAGACAACTGAATCCGTGACCTCCTCCAAGCTGGAGTACGAAAGCGCCATCGGTCTTTCACAGCATGTGCCTCAGGCCAAGACCATCAGCGAGATGGTGCTCGATGCATTCCAGACCGCCAAGGAAAGCGACGAAATCCGTCAGCTGCGGGCCGCGATCCGCCAGGCCCAGGACGATTTCGACGACGACAAGGCCTACGAATTGATGGGCGAACTGAAACGTCTCAAGGACGCCGAGGCAGCCGACAGTGCGGCATTGGCCGATCTGAGCACGCAGTTCCCGATCAGCCGGATCCTGTCCAGCTATAAAGATGATCCAGCCTTTCAGGAGCTGGTTTACAGCCTGGCCCTCAAGGTGCTGAACCAGACTCACCAGGCAATCAGCAACCCGAGCACCGGCAAAAGCAAAGCCGCCCGCGCCAAGAAAGAAGCCGAGGTCTACACCATCAGCAAGGACGGCCAGAGCGTCAGTCTGCCTTTGCGGACCCCGCGCTCGAACCTCAATGTTGATCGCAAAGCCTTTGAGTTCCTTGGTTTCACCTTTGTCGGTGAAGGCGACGATGCCGAGTTGCAAGGCGAGACATTCACCGATAACGAAGGCAACGAATTGCCGGTCAACCGCAAGAATGTCGTGACTGCGCTGCAGCAAGGCAAGGCGTTTGAGGGTTACAGCATCGCTTGATTGAGGATGTATCTCATCAAACGTTGACTTGAAACACCCCCCGCCCTGTAGGAGTGAGCTTGCTCGCGATAGCGATTAATCAGGCGAGATTCTTTTGACTGATCAATTGCTATCACGAGCAAGCTCACTCCTACAGATGCTCGCTTCCTGCGAGACGATGCGCTCTACGACGCTATCGTCGCCGCTTGATTCCCGCCCTGCTCGGCAATGGCCGACAATTTTTCATCCGCCGACTTCTCCTCTGTCAGTGTTTCGCCCAACAGCTTGGCGGCATCTTTCATGCCCAGCTGTTTAGCCATGGCGATGAGCGTGCCGTAGGCAGCGATTTCGTAGTGCTCGACCTTCTGGCAGGCACCAATCAACGCTGCATCCAGCACCTCGCCTTTCTCGATCTCCTCAAGCAGTTCCTTGCTTTCCTCGACCAGCCCTTCCATCGCTGCGCACTTCATGCGTTTAAGCTTGAGCTCGCCCTGCTCCACCAACTGATCGATACGTTCGATCTGCCCGTAGGTTTCCTCCAGGTGCGATTCAAAGGCTTCCTTGAGCAGCGGATTGGTTGAAGCCCGCGCCAGCCGCGGCAAGGCTTTGGTGATCTGCTTCTCGGCACTGTAAACGTCGGACAGCTCATGAATGAACAAGTCGGCAACGGTCGTTCTGGTGTTTGTCTTGGCCATGTCGGCACCTCGTCAATCGGTTATGGATCGTCTTGGGATTGCTGAGACGTAAACCGCTGCGAAAACACCTGAATGACGCAACCGTCAGTTAGGTGGAGTAATCCGTATGTGAGACGTTCAGAGCATTGCGAATCAATGCCGACGAACTGCGCCATCCCGTTGCCGATATATCGTCTCAAGACCTTCAAGAACCCCTGCAACTAGCCGATAGCCGGGTTACCACAACAATAAATTCGCAACACTACTGCGTGCCTGCCAAAACTAACCCGGGGTTTCACTCGGGGCGTGAGCCAGAACTGCAATCGGAGCTTGGATGAACATCAAACAGAAACTGACGTGGGCGTTCGCGGTGATCGCGTCCTTGCCGATCATCGTCGTCGCCAGCATCGTCATCATCAACCTGCGCAGCGATGCCACTGATGGCTTCTCCGACAGCAGCGGTCGCGAAATACGCCAGGTCGCCAATGCGATGCAGCTGTTTTTCGACGGTATCAGCCAGAACGTTGAATACCTCGCCGCCAACCCATTGCTGACCGGCGCAGGCACGGGTCTCAAGAGCTACATGACAGCCGAGCAGCAAAGTGCTCCGGAGTCCGAGACGGACAAAAGCATCATTGCCCTGTTCAACCGCCTGGGCGTAAGCCATCCCGCGTACTCCTATATTTCCTACGGGCTGGCCAACGGCAGTTATGTGCCATGGCCTGAAGGACAGAAATTCGGCGACTACGATCCACGCGTCCGCCCGTGGTACAAGGCGGCCTTGGCCAACCCGGGCAAGGTCGTGCGCAGCGATGCCTATTACTGGGCGGCTGACGACGCGGTCATGGTCAACACCGGTCGGACCATCACCAACGCACTGGGCAACCCCGGCGGCGTGGTCGGCATCGATGTAACGCTCAAGCAGCTGACGAGCATCGTCAAGCAGATCAAATTAGGCGAAAGCGGTTACCTGATGCTGCTGGAAAAAAGCGGCAATATTCTGGTCGACCCGCGCAAACCCGAGCATAACTTCAAGAAAATCTCCGACCTGGGTAATGGTTACGCCGAACTGGCGAAAACCACTGAGGGCTTGGTCGAAGTCGAACTCGATGGCCAACGTTACATGGCCAACGTTTACCCTTCCGAGCAGTTGGGCTGGAACTTCATCGGCCTGATCAAGCAGGACGAAGTCATGGGCTCGGCCACGCGCCTGACCTGGTTGATCGCTGTGATTGCAGCCGTTCTGGCAGTGATTTTCGCTATTCTCGGGGCCAGCTTTGCTTCGCTCATCGTGCGTCCAATCCGTAGCGTAGCCAGCGGTCTGGAAGGCATTGCTCAGGGTGAAGGCGACCTGACCCACAACCTCGATGTGCGTGGCAACGATGAAACCGCGCAGCTCGCCAACTGGTTCAACAAATTCCTGGCCGCGATACGCAACCTGATCCAGCATATCGGCTTGGCCGCGAACAAGATTCTTGATACGTCCACCAGCTCGACTCAGGTGTCGAACAACATGGCCGACGCAGCCGGACGTCAGCGTGAGGCGGTGGACATGGTGTCTACTGCATTCCACGAAATGGTCGCCACTGCCAACGAAGTCGCCCGCTCCTGCAGCCAGGCCGCGGACTCGGCAGACAACGGCCAGCGTCAGGCCCGTGAAGGTCAGCGCCAGATCGACGATGCGGTGACCAGCGTCGATCAGCTCAGCAGCGAGCTGTCCCAATCTGCCACTGCGATGGTGCAGCTGGAAAAAGACAGCAACGCGATCCAGTCGATTCTGGACACCATTCGCTCTATCGCCGAACAGACCAACCTGCTGGCCCTCAACGCAGCAATCGAAGCGGCCCGTGCCGGTGAGCAAGGTCGTGGTTTTGCGGTAGTTGCCGACGAAGTCCGCGCACTGGCCAAACGAACTGCCGACTCCACCGCCGAGATCGACAACCTGCTGGGCACCCTCGCCCGCCGCACTTCATCGGTCACGCAACAGATGAATGCCAGCCTTGCCGTGTCGCAGCAATCGGTCGAGAAAATCGGCCAGGCACGCAGCAGCTTCGGGCAGATCCGAGAATCGGTGGATGTGATCCGCGACATGAACACCCAGATCGCGACCGCTGCTGAAGAGCAGCACCACGTGGCGGAAGACATCAACCGACACATCAGCCAGATTCATGGCGACGCGCAGTTGGTGGCCGAGCTTGCAGAGTCAGCCCGTGCCGACTCCCGCAGTCTGGCCGCCCTGTCCAGCGAACTGGACAGTCTGGTCAAGCGTTTCCGGACTTGATGGGTAGCGGCGGGTCGAGATGAGCACTTCGACCCGCCGCAACATTCAGAAACATCCAAGCATTAACACAAATAGAAATAATTCCCGATAGAGACGTTATACTATAACTAATCTATAAGGAATGTCAGAAATGCCCCCTCGCAAAATGGCCTCGTTCGCAGGCCTCGCTTTTGGTCTTTTGGCCGACGCCAGCTACGCAGAACAAACACCGAACACCTATGAACTCGACGCCGTCACCGTCAATGCCGATTCAAACTATGAAACGGCAACAGGTCCGGTCAGCGGCTACCGGGCCACCCGCTCCGCCACTGCGACGAAAACCGATACCGCGATCAAAGATATTCCACAATCCATCAGCGTCATCCCCGCCAGCGTGCTCAAGGATCTGGGCAGTAACAACGTGGAGCGCGCGCTGGACTATGCCGGTGGCGTATCGAAACAGAATAACTTCGGCGGCCTGACCCTCTACGAATACAGCATTCGCGGCTTCACCACGTCCGAGTTTTACAAGGATGGTTTCAGCGCCAACCGTGGCTACCCGAGCACGCCGGATGCCGCCAATGTCGAGCGCATCGAAGTGCTCAAAGGCCCCGCCGCCAGCCTGTATGGCCGTGGCGATCCGGGCGGCACAGTAAACATCGTCACTAAAAAGCCGCAGGCAGACGCCTTCACCACCCTGCAGACCAGCGCCGGTAGTTGGGACCGCTACCGCGGCGCACTGGACGTCAACGCCCCGCTCAATGACGACAAGACCGTGCTCTCCCGAGTGAATCTGGCCGTGGAAGACAACAACAGCTTTCGCGATCACGTCGAAAGCAAGCGGGTCTTCGTCGCACCGACACTCAGTTGGCAGTTGAGTCCTGACACGCACCTGTCGGTGGAAACCGAGTTCGTCCGCCACAGCTCGACCTTCGATCGCGGCATTGTTGCGCCCAACAACAAGTGGAGCGGCATGTCGCGACGAACGTTTCTCGGCGAGCCCAATGACGGCGACATCGATAACGACAACAACATGATTCAGGCGGCGCTGGAGCATCACCTGAACGACTTCTGGTCGTTGCGTCTGGCAAGCCACTACAAGGAGGGCGAGCTGTCCGGTTACGCCTCGGAGAGCCGCGCACTGAATGCCGATGGCCGCACAGTCAACCGCCGCTATCGCGAGCGGGACATGAATTGGCACGACAGCATTACCCAGCTTGAACTGCGCGGGCTGGTGGACATTGGCAGTTGGGAACACCAGCTGTTGATCGGCACCGAGTACGAGAACTACCGCAAGAACGAGCGCGTGACCACTACCGCAGGCAGCCCGTATGCCATTGATATCTACCAGCCGGTCTACGGTCAGGCCAAACCCAATGGCGTACGCTCCGGCACGGATTTCTTTGAGCACGTGGAAAGCCAGGCGCTGAATCTGCAAGACCAGATCGTCTTCACCGACAAACTGCGCGGGATGATCGGTGCGCGCTTCGAACACATTGAGCAAAGCACGGATGACTACACCCGCGACGTCACCAATAAGCAGCGCCATGACGAACTGACCTATCGCACCGGCCTGCTCTATCAACTCACGCCGCAAATCGGCCTGTTCGCCAACGCCTCAACCTCGTTCAAGCCCAATAACGGAATAGACGCCGCAGGCAAGAGCTTCAAGCCCGAAGAAGGCGTTGGCTACGAGGCAGGGATCAAGACCGAACTGTTTGACGACCGACTGAGCGCCACCGTCGCCGCCTTCCATATCGAAAAGGAAAACGTATTGGCGCTTGACCCGGGTACTGACTCGAACCGCGCCATGGGCAAGGCCCGCAGCCAAGGTGTCGACCTGCAGTTCACCGGCCAAGTCACCGACGCGGTAAGGGTCATTGGCGCGTTTGCCTACATCGATGCCGAAGTCACCCAAGGCGATACAACGATCCCGACAGGCAGCCGCATCCTTGGCGTGGCCAAACGCAGCGGCAGCCTGCTGGGCGTCTACGAATTCCAGAATGGACTGTTGAAAGGCTCGGATGTAGGCGCAGCGTTCACGTATGTCGGTGATCGATCCGGCGAGGCAGGCACAAGCTTCGAACTGCCCGCTTATCACACCGTCGACCTGCTGGCGCATTACAAGGCCAATGAGAACGTCACCGTCGGCCTGAACCTGAACAACCTGTTCGACGAGAAATACTACGAGCGTTCCTACAGCAACTACTGGGTCGCCCCCGGCGAACCCCGCAATTTCACCGTCAGCCTGACCCTTAGCCTCTGATCAACAAGGACTTACCATGCACGTTACAAAAACAATTCTGGCCCTGAGCCTGCTCGGCGCCCTCTCCATTCAACAGGCCAGCGCCCATGGCCTGTGGACTGAAGAACGTCGCGGCAACATCGAAGTGGTTTACGGCCATGGCGCCGAGGACAGCAAGTTCAAGGCCGAAAAAGTCAGCGGCGCCTGGGCCTACGACATGAACGGCAAGATGATCCCGGTGACCGTCGAACGCCTTGCCGACCATGCACGCCTACAACCCTTGAGCAGGCCCGCGGTGATGTCCGTGGCGCTGAACAATGGCATGTGGTCGCAGACAGCCGACAAGAAGTGGACCAATGAAGGCCGCACGAAAGTCCCCGGTGCCGTAACGGCACTGCAGACCTTCAAGTACAGTCTGGCGATCTACGAACCGGGCGTGAAACTGCCGACGCTCAAAGGCTTGAAACTGGTCATCATGCCGCTGGCCGACCCGCTGAGCGTCGGCCCGGGCAAAGCGCTGCCGGTGCAAGTGCTACTGGATGGCAAGCCATTGGCCGGGATCAAGTTGTTCGGCGACTACCGCAGCCAGCCGGATGAAGTCAGCGCAACCACTGACGCCCAGGGCCGGGCCAGTGTTGTGGTGCGCAACGAGGGCCTGAACATCATCGCCGCCGAAACCGTGGTCAAAGTCAGCGGTAATCCGGACATCGATGAGCAAGGGCTGTTCACGTCGCTGACGTTTGTCGGTGAAGCGCATCACGAGTAACTGCATGACCACTTGAGTTGAAATGCAATCTACCTGTGGGAGCCGGGCTTGCCCGCGATAAGGCTGGACGCGATTTAAAGTGAACCGTATCCAGTCTTATCGCGGGCAAGCACCGCTCCCACAAGGAGAATGCATTCCCCTGTCCCACCGGGATTGCCGACCGGTGGACCCAATACTCAGAAATACTTCAACCAGGCAATGTCCTTACGCCGTGCCTTGAAGCTGGCGAACGCCTTCACAGCAGGGAACAATCCCACCGCCAGCAACACCGAGCAGAGCCACACCGCGCCCACCGAATCGAAGCCAAAATAATTACCTTTGTTCGTGCCCCATATCGCCACGGCGATCAGGTACAGAATCTTCAGCACATACAGGTGCAGCAGGTAGAGGAACATCGGCGCAGCACCGAACACCAACAGCGGCTTGAACCACGCCCGCCCCGCCGCCTTTTCGAACCAGACCAGCAACAACATACCGATGCCCAGCGTCAGGCTGAGGAACAGCAGTGACGGCGGGTACTTGGTGATGTTGAAAAAGCTCATCAACGTCTGCACGCCGGTCTCACCGATTGACCAAGGCTTCTCGCCGTAACCATTAACCAGACGCAACAGGAAGAACAGCACCAGCAGACCCAGGCCGGACAACACCAGCCTGTTTTGACGCTTGAGTGAATCTGCCTTGGAGGCGAACCACGGGCCCGCCGCGTAACCCAGTGCGATCACACCAATCCACGGCAACAGCGGATATGAGGTGCGCAGACGCAGGCCATCCCAAGGCACCAACCAACCGCGATCATGCAGGATCGCCCATGGCACATACATCGCCGATTCCTGGGTGAAGTGCAAAGCATCCAGCAAGTTATGCCCGGCAATGATCACCACGCCAATCACCACCAACGCGGGTCTCGGCAGCCGCACCAGGATTGCCAACGCCACCATGCTCAAGCCAATGGCCCAGATCACCTGCAGGTAAACCGTAGTCGGCGGGAACTGGAAGGTCCAGGCAAAGTTGACCAGCGTGACTTCCAGCGCAATCAGGAACAGCCCGCGCTTGAACAGAAAGCCCGACACCTCGCTCGCCCCGTGGCGTTCGCCATAGAGGTAAGCCGACAGCCCGGTCAGGAAGATGAACAGCGGCGCGCACAGATGCGCCAGCGTGCGGCTGAAAAACAATTCGGGCGGCGTGGTGGTCACGTCCATCGGGTCTGAAACCTGCAGATGCAGAAGGAAGGTTTCCCGAACGTGGTCGAGCAACATGAACAGAATGATCAGGCCGCGCAACGCGTCGATCGATTGCAATCGAGTGGAAGCCAACGGCTTCAAAGGATGGGTGGTCATTGAAAAGCTCATGGTGAGGGATTGGTGCCAAAACGGATCAGAAAACTGCAATTGTCTGCATGCTGCAGGCCTTGAAAACGGTCATAGATGTTATGTTATATCAAAATTTAAGACAATTATTCCGCACGTTTGCCCCGGGCTATGGAGGAATGTCGGCCTAACGTTATTCACTAATGTTATTTAAATAATTATTCTTATACCTATATCGTCTGCCCATCGCTTACCCTTTTTCTGCTAAACGCTGGAGCACGGCATGACCAACACCTCGACGCGTCGCCCTCGACTTTCCCGGCTGGCCACTTCACTGGGCCTGGCCGCCACGCTGCTGACCGGCAGCCTTGCCATGCCGACCGCTGCTCAGGCCGAAGGCCAACTGCGCATCGCCGAGCAGTTCGGCATCGTTTATCTGTTGCTCAATGTGGTGCGCGATCAGAACCTGATTGAGAAACACGGCAAAGCGGATGGCGTGGACATCAAGGTCGACTGGACACAATTGTCGGGCGGCGCGGCGGTCAATGACGCACTGCTGACCGGTGCTGTGGATATTGCCGGTGCGGGTGTCGGGCCATTGCTGACCATCTGGGACCGAACCCACGGCAAGCAGAACGTCAAGGCCGTGGCTTCGCTGGGTAACTTCCCCTACTACCTGGTCAGCAACAATCCCAACGTGAAAACCATTGCCGACTTCACCGAGAAAGATCGCATCGCAGTGCCTGCGGTGAGCGTTTCGGTTCAGTCGCGTTATCTGCAATATGCGTCTGCCAAGCTCTGGGGCGATGCGGAATATGCCCGTCTGGACAAATACACCGTCAGCCTGCCGCACCCTGATGCGGCCGCAAGCATTATTGCAGGCGGCACCGAACTGACCGGGCACTTCTCCAACCCGCCCTTCCAGGAGCAGGAAGTAGCCGCCAAAGGCGTGCATGTGGTGCTCAACACCTACGACCTGCTCGGCCCGAACTCGCCAACACTGCTGTTCGCCACCGAGAAATTCCGCAACGAGAACCCGAAGACCTACAAGGCGTTCATTGAGGCGCTGAGCGAAGCTGAAGACTTCATTCGTAAAGACAAAGGCGCTGCGGCAGACACTTACATCCGCGTCACCAAAGCCAAGATTGATCGGGATGCGCTGCTGAAAATCATCGACAACAAGGACTTCGAATTCACCATCACGCCGAAGAACACTTACCCACTGGCCGAATTCCTGCACCGCGTCGGCGCGATCAAGAACAAGCCTGCGTCGTGGAAGGACTACTTCTTCCAGGATGCGAAGCCGTTGCAGGGTAGCTGAGATTAAAATACCGGTAGGAGCTGCCGAAGGCTGCGATGGCGGTGTTTCAGGATGATCGCTTTCGTAACCTTCGGCAGCTCCTACAGGGTCCAGCTCAAGTCTTTGGCAGACGCTCTTATTCGACCCCCCGCAACCCACTCATCAACTCATCCCGGCACTTGAGCAGCGCTTTCTCGATGCTTTCCCTGGCCTGGGCAATTCGCCAGGCCGGGCCCGCGACGTCAATCGAGTAGAAGCCCTGCGGGGTCTGCATACTCACGGCCACCGATGCAACGCCCTGGGTGTGTTCTTCATTGCCAAACGCGATTCCGGTTTGCCGGATGTCATCCAGTTGCTCCAGCAGCAGCGGCAAGGTCAGGGTATTGGCCGTCAGTTGCTTGATTTTGCGGCCGATCAATTTGATCACTGACTCGTTGTCCATCCTGGCCAACAAGGCTTTACCACCGCCAATGCCATAGATGTTCAGAATGCCCCCGGGACCGGAAGAAACCCTCAAGGAATGACTCGACACCACGGTGTGCAAAATCAATAGCTCGGCCCCCGCAGCACTGGCCAGCACAATGGTTTCGCCGGTTTCCACCCCCAGCCTTTCAAGGTAAGGCCGCGCCTTCTGCACGATGTCCACATGGCTGTGAGAAGCGAGGCGCATCAACGCTGGCCCCAGACAGATTCCGCCTCGCCCGTGAACTTCCAACAGCCCTTCCAACGCCAAAGCGTCGACCAACCGCTGCACTGTCGAGCGGGGCAATTCGCAACGTTTGGCGATTTCCCCAAGGCTCAAGCCAGCGGGCTCTCCCTCAAGGCTGCGCAAGATAGCTGCTGCCCGGGAAATAACCTGCACGCCACCGCGATCTGAATCCGTCGTTGTCATGGACACACCTTGTCATAAGTACCACTGATTGATACAGTGTACCGCCTTGCAGTTAATAGCTGAAACACCCTCAGCAGGATTTTTACGTGTCAGCGCCTTCACCACCCCCCTCTCCTACTCCCTTTACACTTCGTCTGGCACTGGGTCTGATCGGCGTCCTGATTGCTGCGCTGACCTCGGGGATCAATGACCGCGTCACAGATATCACGCTGGCCGACATTCTAGGTGTGTATGGGCTGGGACACGATGACGGCACGTGGATCAGCTCGGTCTACGCCGCTGCCGAAGTGTCGGCAATGATGCTCGCCCCCTGGTTTGCAGTGACCTTTTCCCTGCGCCGCTTTGCCATAGTCGCGACGTTCGCTTTCACCTTTTTCGGCGCAATCATCCCCTTTGCGCCCAATCTGGAAAGTCTAGTGACTCTGCGTCTTTTGCAGGGCATTGCGGGCGGTGCTTTACCACCGTTGCTGATGACTGCAGCACTGCGATTTCTCCCATGGCATATCAAGCTGTACGGTTTGTCTGCCTATGCGCTGACGGCGACTTTCGGCCCCAATCTGGCCATGCCACTGGCTGCACTCTGGACCGAAGGCGTCGACTGGCGAATGGTGTTCTGGCAGATCATCCCTTCCGGGCTGATCGGCGCGGCGCTCATCGCGTATGGACTGCCTCAAGACCCGTTGCGTCTTGAGCGTTTCAGGCAAGCCGACTGGCGTGGGGCGCTGTTAGGGGTGAGCGGTATCTCGATGCTGGTCATCGCCCTCACGCAAGGCGAACGTCTGGACTGGCTCAATTCGCCGCTGATCAGCTTCCTGTTGCTGGGTGCTGCCGTGTGTCTGCCCGCGTTTCTGATCAACGAATGGTTCCACCCATTGCCGCTGTTCAAGCTGCAATTGCTCAAGCGTCGAAACTTCAGCTATGGCCTGATCACGTTGTGCCTGTTTCTGTTCATCGGCCTGGCGGGCAGTGCAATCCCGGCGTCTTACCTGACTCAGATTCAAGGCTATCGCCCGCTGCAAACAATGCCTACGGCGTTGATCATCGCCCTGCCGCAACTGCTGATTGCACCGCTGGTGGCGCTGGCAATCAACCGCAACTGGGTCGACTCACGCTATGTGATTGCCTTCGGCCTCGGCTTGCTGACCCTCGCCTGCCTGGGCGGCTCGCAGATCACCAGTGAATGGATTCGCGATGACTTCTACCTGCTGCAATTGCTCCACACCTTTGGCCAACCCATGGTCGTGGTGCCGCTGCTGATGAATGCAACCGGCGTGATTCAACCCCTTGAAGGGCCGTTTGCATCATCCATGGTCAATACGCTGCGCGGGCTGTTTTCAGTGATTGCCGGGGCCGCGCTGGAAAACTTTGTCACCCATCGTGAGCACTTCCATTCCAACGTCCTGCTGGACGGCGTGGGCTCCAGGCTGCAAGGCCTGGAGCCCTTGCACAGCATGCAAAGCACCGCTGCGCTGGCCCGTCAGGTCAAGGAACAAGCCTACGTTTTGAGTTTCAGTGATGCCTTTCTCGCATTGCTGGCCGTCATCGGCGTTTTGCTGGTCATTCTGCTGACCCTGCCCAAGCGCGCCTATCCACCGCAACCTCCGGTACCGTCATGAAACAGCACAGAACCGCCCTCTCCCTGGCCTGCGTCGCCGTCATTGTTTGCGTGGTCTACATCAGCTATCGCCTGATCAGCGGCGGGACCGTGCAACACACCGACGACGCTTACATCCGCGCCGACTCGGTGCTGGTTGCGCCACGTCTTTCCGGGCAGATCATCAGGATTGCCGTGGAAGACAACCAGCGGGTCAAGGCCGGTGACTTGCTGGCTGAGATAGACAACGCTGATTACCGGGTCGCACAACTGTCGGCCAAAGCCAACGTCGAGGCGGCGTCCGCGCAGATCCAGAACCTGCAGGCCAGCATCGAACGGCAAAAGGCGGTCATTGATCAAACCGCTGCGACCACCCGCGCCACCGCTGCATCACTCAAGTTCGCCCAGGAAAACGCCAAGCGCTACCTGAACCTCTCCAACGCCGGAGCCGGTACTCAGCAGGAACGACAGAAAGCAGATGCAGAGTTGCTCGGCTGGCAGGCCGCGCGTGATCGCGATGAAGCCTCGCGAGTTGCAGCGTCGAAAAGTCTGGATGTGCTCAAAGCGCAACTGGAAGTCGCCCGGGCAGCGCTGGCCAAAGATCAGGCGGCGTTGCAACAGGCTGACCTGAACCTGTCCTACACGCGGATCACAGCACCGCAAGACGGCATGATTGGCCAGCGCTCAGTCCGAGTCGGCGCCTATGTTTCGCAAGGCCAGGCGCTAATGGCGGTGGTGCCATTGCAGGACGCCTTCGTGGTGGCCAACTTTCGCGAAACCCAGCTCGCTCACATGCAGCCGCAGCAGAAAGTCGAACTGACGGTGGATAGCTTTCCTGACCACACGTTCAGTGGCTACATCGACAGCATAGCCCCGGCGACCGGCGTCTCGTTCTCGCCCATTGCGCCGGACAACGCGACGGGGAACTTCACCAAAGTCACTCAGCGGCTGCCGGTCAAAATCAGATTCGACGCCGACCAACCCGACCTGCAGAAGCTGCGTATCGGCATGTCGGTCGTGGCGCGTATCGACACCGCGCAGGAGCATTGATATGAAGCGCTGCCTGCTGTTTGCCGCCATGCTCAGCCTGGGTGCCTGCTCGGTCGGCCCGGACTTTCAGCGCCCACAAGCGCCACTGCCAGAGACCTGGCAAAACACCTTGCATCCCGGCACTGCTCCCGGCAGCCCGGCTGACAGCCAATGGTGGCAGCAATTGGGCGACCCGCAACTGACTGCACTGGTGGAGCGCGCCGCCAAGGCCAATCTCGACGTGCGCGCCGCGAGCAATCGGCTTGAGCAAAGCCGGGTGATGCGTCAGGTCACCGGCAGCCAGCAACTGCCCGGCGTAGCCGCCAATGGCAGCTATCGCCGTGCGCGCAACAGCGCCGAAGGCCTTAATGATCCCTCAGGCGAACAGGGTCAGGCGCCGTTTGAATTGTGGAGCAGCACGCTGGATGCCAGTTGGGAACTTGACCTCTGGGGCCATGTGCGGCGCAACGTCGAAGCCGCCGATGCGCAGATCGAGCTGACCCAGGCTCAACGTGACGGCGTGCTGTTGAGCATCGCTGCCGAAACCGCCACCGACTACATTCGCCTGCGCGGTGTACAGGCCAAACTCGGTGTCGCGCGGCAGAACCTGGAGATCGCCAAACAAAGTCGACAGCTGACTCAGGCACGCTTCGACAATGGCGTGACCACCAATCTTGATACCTCCAACGCGGCTGCACAGGTGGCGACCATCGAGGCTGTCATCCCGACGCTGGGTGCCGAGCAGGATCGCCTGATCAACGCCCTGAGTTATCTGCTCGCCGAACCGCCTCGTGCATTGAGCGCTGAACTGCTCGAACCGAAAAGCATTCCTCATCCGGCACCTGACGTACCGCTGGGCCTGCCCTCGGAACTGGCTTGGCGGCGCCCGGACATTCAACAAAGCGAAGCTGCGCTGCACCGGGCCACGGCGGCAATTGGCATTGCGCAAGCGGATTTCTATCCACGCATCAGCCTTGGCGCCAGTTTCGGCACACAAGCGCTGGACGGCTCGGATGTCGGTGCGTGGAGTTCTCGCCAATGGACCTACGGACCGAGCCTGTACCTGCCGATTTTCCAGGGCGGACGCCTGACCGGCACCCTGGAATTGCGCAAGCGTCAGGAGCAGGAGGCGGCGCTGAATTATCAGCAAGTGGTGCTCAGCGCCTGGCATGAAGTCGATAACGCCATGACCGACTATGCCGCAGAGAAGCAGAAGCACACTGCCCTGCAGGAAGCCGTCAGCCAGAACAACATCGCGCTGAGCACCGCCCGCGATCGCTACACCCAAGGCGCGGCGGACTTCATCAACGTGCTGAATGTGCAGCGGGCGTTGCTGGATACCCAAAGTGCGCTGGTGGATAGCTCGACGGCCGCCGCCATTGACCGGATCAGGCTGTACCGCGCACTGGGCGGTGGTTGGCCAAAGGGGTGAAATGCGGCAGCCCTGCTGTCCCTGTGGGACCGAATTCATTCGGGAAGGCGGTATTTCAATCAATACAAAGGCTGCGGATGTACTGGCCCCTTCGCGAATAAATTCGCTCCCACACAGACTGTGTGAAAACGTAGCGAGCGACGGCAAGACAAGCGCAACGAGCGGAGCGAGTAACAGCCGCAGGCTGGCCCGGAGGGTGAGCAAAGCGAATCAAAACAGCCGAAAAACGGCCGGGGTCGCGTCCGACTCTAGTGTTCTAAATGAGCATTTTTCGCCTGTTTTTAACGCAGTATTGTGCGCGTAGCACCGAAGGTGCCCAGCCTGCAGTAGTTTTCACACAGTCTGCACAAGGAATTGAGTCTGCAGGCCAACATAGAGTTTCCCAAAGGGATAGGCACCATCCAGAAAATGCATAAAAAAACAGGCTGCCCTCATGCCAAAGGAACAGCCTGTAAAAACAACGAAGTTTTTTGAATAGTTTCAGCCAGTCACTTGGCAGTGATCACCGACAATTTGGTAATCCCTGCCCGTTCGATGGACGCCATGGCGCGCGCCACTTCCCCGTAGTTCACCCCGTCGTCGGCCTGCAGTTGCACGCGTACGTCCGGGGCCTTTTCCTTGGCGGCCTTGAGGCTGGTTTCCAGCAGGTCCGGCTGGATTTCATCCTTGTTGATGAACAACTTGCCCTGCCCGTCAATGCTCACCACCAGCGGATCTTTTTGCTCCACTGGCGCGACGGACTCGGTCTTCGGCAAGTTGATCGGGATCGAGTTGGTCAGCAGTGGCGCGGTCACGATGAAGACCACCAGCAGCACCAGCATCACGTCTACCAGCGGCGTAACGTTGATCTCGCTCAGCACTTCGTCACTGTCTTGGGTGGAGAAAGCCATCTCAGGACGCCTCCTGCACTTTCTGACCAGTTGCCGGTGCAGCGTGCTTGTTCAATACGGGGTGCAGCAGGACGCGGAACGAGTTCTTCTGCGCCAGGCTGTAGAAGTCGTGAGCGAAGTCGTCCAGATCCGCAGCCGTCAGCTTCAGGCGGCGCAGGAAGTAGTTGTAAACCAGCACCGCAGGCACCGCGACCGCGATACCCACACCGGTGGCAACCAGTGCTGCACCGATCGGACCTGCAACCGTTTCCAGGCTCGCCGAACCCGCAGCGCTGATGCCTTTCAAGGCGGACATGATGCCCCAGACCGTACCGAACAGACCGATAAACGGCGAGGTGCTGCCGATACTGGCAACTACCGCAAGACCGGTTTCCAGCGAACGGCGCTCACGCACGATTTGCTGACGCAGGGCACGCTCCAGGCGGTCCTGATGATTGATCGCCTGACTCAGATCAGTGGCTTGCGCGCCATCCGGCACCTGAATGGCGGCATAACCGGCCAACGCCACACGGGCTGCTGCGCCCGGTTGTTCCTGAGCCAGTTGTGCTGCGGAATCAAGGCTCGACGCGGCCCAGAATTGCTTGTGGAATTTGCGATCCTGATTCTTCAGGCGGGTGAACTGAACGCCCTTGAGCAGGGCCAGGCCCCAGGTCGCAACGGAAAACAGGACCAGCAGCCAAATGACGGCGTGCTCGACGGATTCGAAAGGGGAAGCAAGTAGGTTCATGGCACGGCTCTCTCTGAACAAGGCATGTGTGGTGTAGCGATGCGCCTTTTGTTCAGGTAGCTCGCGAGGTCAATCTAATGTCTGGACTCTGGTCGGGTAGTGACCGAATCCTGACTGGAATAATTAGCGAATCTTGAAATCGATGGGCACGCTGACCCAACCGTCCTGGGCGACATCGCCCTGCTTGGCCGGTACGAAGCTCCAGCGTTTAACCGCTGCCAGGGCCGCGTCGTCGAGTTGATCGCGTCCGCTGCTTTTCTGCAGTTGAATCTCACCCGGTTTGCCGCTGGCCAATACATGCACGCGCAGCAACACCGTCCCTTCCCAGCCGCGACGCATGGCCAAAGCCGGATATTCCGGGGCCGGGTTTTTCAGGTATCCGGCGTTGGCAGATGCAGGCGTTACTGGTTTCGGTGCCGGTGGTGCTGGCGGCGCAGGTGCTGCAACCGGTTGCGGCGGTGCCGATGGTGCTGGCGGTTGCTCAACGGGTTTGGCGACCGGCTTGGGCACAGGTTTTACCACCGGCTTAGGCTTCGGAACCGGCTTGGGCGGTGGTGGCTTGACCGCGAGTTCATCTTCCACGGGCGGTGGTGGTTCCTCGATCACAGGCTGCACGACTGGCTCAGGCGGCGGTGGCGGAGCCTCGACAACGGGCGGCGCAGGTTGAGAAAACTCGATGGTCATCGGTGGGACTTCGGGTGGTGCTACCGGCAGCGGCGCAGGCGGGTTCTGGTTGACCCAGTAAATGACCGCACCGTGCAACACCAAGGCGAATACGCCCAGCAATACGGCCTCACGACGGCTCAAAATCCGTTTCGGCGTGCTGTGCAGACGCGACAGCGCCAAGGGACCGCGATAGATACGCCCCAGATCAAGCAACTCGCCGCTCGGTGCCGGACGCCACAGCACATCAAGTGCGCTGGCGCTTTGGACATTGCCCATTGTGTGCTCCTGCAAAACCTACAAATGAAAAGCCCGAGGCAGAGCGGCTAGCTCTGCGACGACGCCTGGCTTAAATAATCCACGAGAGGATATATTTCTTAAAAGAATATTTTCTCAGAGGGTTATTCGTTAATTGCATAACAGCAATTCTCAGAAATTGAATACAGGTTCCACTGGCTGGCGCGGTCTCTTGTGGGAGCGGTGCTTGCCCGCGATAAGGCTTGATGCGATCTAAAGTGAACCGCGTCCTGCCTTATCGCGGGCAAGCACCGCTCCCACAGGTGATATGCGTTTCCACAAAAAGACCGAGCCAGACCTTAATCACGTACTCTCCCGCTCGATCACTTCACACTTGAGCAGATTCAAGCGCTGCAACTCGCCTTCCAGCTCAACCACACCAAGGCTCTGCAACAACCGCGTAGCGGCCAGCACGCCGATTTCCAGCGCGGGTGGTTTGATGGTGCTCAAACTGGGCAGCAGCATCTCGGCAAAGGCGTAATCACCAAACCCCAGCACCGCACAATCCTGCGGGATACGCAGCCCGGCGCGCTGCCCCGCCAGCAGTCCACCCGCCGCAAGGTTGTCGTTGGCGAACACAATCGCATCGGGCTTTTCAGCCGCGCTCATCAGTGCCTGCATGGCCTGTTTCCCCGCTTCGAACGGCGCTCGATCCGGATCCGGCGCAAACAGGATCGGCGTCAGCCCCAGCTCGATCAGCGCCGCCGCGCAGCCGTCACGACGCTCGATAGCACTGAAGTCGCCCGGTGCGCTGTTCTGCACAAAAGCAATCCGTCGGTAGCCCTTGCCGTGCAGGTAACGCGCTGCCGTGACACCCACTTCGTAGTGGGAAAAACCAATCTGGATCGGCGCACGATCCGGCTGGTAATCCCAGGTTTCCACCAGTGGAATATCCGTGTCAGCCAGCATTTTCTCCGTGCCAGCGCTGTGAAAATGGCTGGTCACTACCAACGCTGCAGGTGACCAGCCGAGAAAGGCGCGAACGGCGTTTTCCTCCTGCTCGACCGAGAAGTAACTCGACGCCAGCAGCAACTGATGTCCGTGCCGCGTGAGCGTGTCACTGAAGCCCTGAATGGTATTGGCAAAGATCGGCCCGGAGATGTTGGGCACCACCATGCCGACGATCCTTCCCCGCGCCGATGCCAGACCACCCGCCACCAGATTGGGGACATATCCCAGTTCGGCCACTGCGGCCGCAATACGCTCGCGGTGCTCATCCGAGACCTGATCCGGCTGATTGAAATAGCGCGAGACCGTCATCGTCGAAACACCGACGTGTTTAGCCACCGCATCCAGGGTGATGCGCCCTGCCCCACGGCGTTTGCGGGGCGGACTTTTCTGATCGCTCAAGGCTGATGCCCTTCTAACAAAAAAGAATATAAAAGTAATTTTTGAGTATTGGACGATCTATACCGTCCTTGTCGATACTGGCGATGTTAGCGCTAACGGAATGATCTTGTCAGCTACTCGCTTGAGCGAATGCCGCGGAACAGCCAACGCCTACATCAGGAGCAGTGACCGAAGAGTCACGGCAGTCAGGGCATCTTTCAAGCGAGCATCGACATGCAACACACTTATGGGGACATCATCAAACCAGCGCGCCTGGCGCAGGCCATCGCCGCTGCACTGGCACTGACTTCGCTGCCAGGCCTCGCCGCCGACAGCAACACCACCACTACTACTGAAGGCCAAACCGCGACGTTGCAAGCCGTGACCGTGACGGCTACCCGTCGCGAGGAATCGCTGCAGAAAGTGCCGGTGGCTGTCTCGGTGGTCGACGGGGAACAACTGGAGCGTGACAACCGCAACGGCGTATCCAGCATCGTCCAGCAGATCCCCAGCCTGAATTTCCGCACCGGCGCATCGAACAAGGACACCTCACTGTTCATTCGTGGTGTGGGCACCATTTCCACCTCGCCAGGTGTCGAGCCGACGGTGGCTACCGTTGTCGACGGCGTGGTTTACGCCAGGCCCGGTCAGGCGACGCTGGACCTGCTCGACCTGGATCGCATCGAGGTATTGCGCGGCCCGCAAGGCACACTGTTCGGCAAGAACGCTTCAGCGGGCGTGCTTAATGTGATCAGCAAGGCGCCCACTGAAGAAACCCATGGTTATATCGATCAGTCGTACTACAGCGGCAATGAAAGTCGCACCCGTTTCGGCATCGGCGGCAGCCTGATTCCGGACACCCTCAAAGCCTCCATCACGACCCTGTTCGGCAGCTATGACGGCAACGTCGACAACAAGGCCAACGGTCAGGAAGTCAACGGTTACAACCGCAAGGGCGCGCGCGGCAAGCTGGAATTCACGCCCAACGATGACGTCAAACTGACGGTGATCGCCGACTACATGCAGTCCCATGATGACGCGCCGAACGGGGTGGTCAGTTCCGCGCTGAACCCGGCTTTTGCCGGTGCTCTGGCGCCGGTACGCGCCAGCGACCATAACCGTGACATCGTCAGTGATTACCGCAGCCACGTTGAAGACATCAACAAAGGTCTGTCTGCGCAACTGGACTGGAATCTGGGTGACTACACCCTGACGTCGATCACCGCCTGGCGCGGCTGGAACAACACTCAATGGCAGGACGGTGATCGCCTGGCGAACATCACCGCAGCGTTTCCGGGCACTGAAGACAAGGGCGACCTGGACTTCAATCAATACTCGCAGGAGCTGCGTCTGGCCTCACCCAAAGGTCAGTTTCTGGAGTACGTCGGCGGCCTGTATTACATGCATGGCAAGGATGAAGAAACCTATCGCCGCACGCTGGTAACGCCAACCGCCAGCGCCGTGGGTGTCGCCGATTACGGGACGACCAGCGACAGCTATTCGGTGTTTGGCGAAAGCACGCTGAACTTCACCCCGGCCTTTCGCGGGATCGCCGGCTTGCGCTGGACCCACGATGAGCTGGAGTACGATCACCGCCGGGTATCGACCTCGCCTACCGCCGTGGCAGGCATCAACCCTGGCACCAGTAGTTCAGGATCGGTGGATGAAGATGGCTGGTCAGGACGCCTGGGCCTGCAATATGACCTGACCGATAACGTCATGACCTACCTGACCTATTCGCGCGGCTACAAAGGCCCGGCTTACAACGTGTTCTTCAACATGCAGCCGCGGGACACCGACGCCCTCAAACCGGAGACCTCCAATACCTGGGAACTGGGCGTCAAGGCCACCAGCTGGAACAATCATCTGGTCACCAACCTGGCGGTATTCCACAGCGACTACGACAACTATCAGGCGAACTTCCTCGATACCGTGGCAGGTAGCGTGGTGACGCGGTTGATCAACGCGGGCAGCGTTTCCACCGAAGGTGTCGAAGCCGATTTCGCCTTGCAAGCCACGCAGAACCTGAAGCTTTCCGGCGCAGTGGCCTACACCAGAGCGCGCATCGACACCTTCGCCTGCCCGGCGGGCGCGGCCGCATCGTGCAACGTTGACGGCAAAACCCTGCCCTTCTCTCCGGACTGGAAAAGCTACGTGCGGGCTGACTACAGCATCCCGCTGGACAATGGCCTGGATGTTGAACTGGGCACGGATTACAGCTGGCAGAGCGAAGTGCAGTACGACATCACTCAAAACCCGGACACGGTGCAGGGTGCCTACGGCATCTGGAACGCCAGCGTCGCACTGGCCGACTACAACAACGGTTGGCGCGTGGCGCTACTGGCCAAGAACCTGGCAGACAAGTCCTACTCTCCCGGCCTGGCCGCTACCGGCAACTACATCACCCGCGCGGTACCGCGCGATGATGAGCGGTATTTTGGGGTGCAGTTGCGTAAGGATTTTTGATGCGCAGAAAGTAACCCTGTAGCACAGCAAAAAGGGGCCCTGTAGGAGCTGCCGAAGGCTGCGATGACGGTGTGTCAGGACAAAAGCTTTCGCAGCCTTCGGCAGCTCCTACAAGGATTCTTCTCGCTGTCGACATCGCACTTGATTCAACAAGGAACAACACATGAGCAACACACCTCGCCAACTCAAGCTCGGCGCCTTTCTCATGGCCACCGGGCACCACGTGGCTGCCTGGCGTCACCCGGATGTACCGGCCAACGCAGGGCTGGACTTCAAGCATTACAAACATCTGGCGCAGGTGGCCGAAGCAGCAAAGTTCGATGCGCTATTCGTCGCTGACAGCGTCGCCGCAGCAACAGGCGCCAGCGCCCGTCACATGGCACGCTCCGATCATTTTGAACCGCTGACCCTGATGTCAGCGCTCAGTGCAGTCACCGAACACATCGGCCTGATCTGCACCGCCACCACCAGCTACAACGAGCCGTATCACGTGGCGCGCAAGTTTGCTTCGCTGGATCACCTGTCTGGTGGCCGTGCGGGCTGGAATCTGGTGACCTCCGACGCCGCCGCCGAAGCGCAAAACTTCGGCCGTGAAGAACACATCGGTCACGCTGAACGCTACAGCCGCGCTCGCGAGTTTTACAAGGTCGTGACCGGTCTGTGGGACAGTTGGGAAGACGACGCCTTTGTGCGCGACAAGGCCAGCGGCGAGTATTACGACCCAGCCAAACTGCATGTACTGGATCACCAGGGCGAGCACTTCAGGGTCAAAGGCCCGCTGAACGTGGCCCGCTCGCCTCAGGGTCAGCCGGTGATCGTTCAGGCAGGCTCTTCGGAAGTCGGCCGTGACCTGGCAGCGGAAACCGCCGAAGTGGTGTTCACTGCGCAAACCTCACTGGCCAACGCCCAAGCCTTCTATGCCGACATCAAAGGTCGCATGGCACGCTTCGACCGTGATCCTGACAGCCTGAAAATAATGCCCGGCGTGCTTGTGGTGGTCGGCGACAGCGAAGCCTTGGCCCGGGAAAAATTCGAAGCATTTCAGGAACTGGTAGAGCCGCGAGTCGGCGTCGCCTTGCTGGGGCGGATGCTGGGTAATTTCGATCTGTCCGGTTACGCTCTCGACGAACCGTTGCCGCCGTTGCCACTGACTGACAGCGGCCAGCAGAGCCGACAGAAACTGCTGACTCAGCTGTCACAGGATGAAAACCTGACCCTTGCCCAATTGGGCCGCCGCATTGCCGGAGGTCGCGGGCACTACAGCCTGATCGGTACCCCGACGCAAATCGCCGATGAACTGCAAGCCTGGTTCGAGGAACGCGCTGCCGATGGCTTCAATGTGCTGGTACCGCACCTGCCTGGGGGCCTTGAAGACGTGGCTCATTACGTGGTGCCTGAGCTACAGCGTCGTGGCCTGTTTCGCACTGGGTACACCGGCAGCACGCTACGGGAAAACCTCGGCCTGCAACGGCCACATCATCGTTTTGCGGAGGATTCCAAGTGAGTTGCAAACCCTTGAGAGTCGCCAGCCTGCTGCTGGTATGGAGCCTGTCGTGCAGCGCGTTTGCGCTCAATGGCGATCCACGCCCGGATGCACCGGAACTGGCCGCACGTGGCGCTTATCAGGTCGGTGTGCGAACCATTGACGTGGTCCATCGCGATCAACTCAACATCCTCGCGGCGACCAGCACCGACAGTAACCCGCGTTACGACCGTCCGCTGCGTCTGGAGGTCTGGTATCCGGCGCAGTTGAAAGCTGGCCAGGCCGAGCTCGGCACTTACACCGACGTGCTCGGCGCAGGCGCCAACAACCCGGCTCGGCCCAATACCCCGTTCACCTTCGAAGGCCGCGCTGCACGCGATGCCCAGCCGCTCCAAGACAAGAAATTCCCGCTGGTGATCGTCTCCCATGGGTATCCGGGCTCACGCTTGCAGATGAGTTACCTGACCGAGTTTCTCGCTTCTCACGGTTATGTTGTCGTCGCTATCGATCACACTGAATCCACTCGCGCCGACCGGGCCGGTTTTGCCAGCACCCTGCTCAACCGGCCTCTGGATATTCTGTTCGTGCTGGACCAGATCACTGACTGGGCGAAGTCAGGCAGTGGCAGTCCGCTCGCTGGCAAAATAGACACCCACCACACGGCCCTGCTTGGTTATTCCATGGGAGGCTATGGCGTACTGAATGCAGCAGGCGTTGGCACCAGCGCAGTGGCATCACGCTTTGTGCCAGGCACCGTCTTGCAGGCCAGACAAGCGGGTAACCCGGACTTCGAAGCGGTACGGGACGCACGCATAAAAGCACTGATCGCTTTCGCGCCATGGGGCGGACAGCAGGGCCTGTTTGATGAGAAAGGCTTGGCTGGACTGCGCATACCCAGCCTGTTTATCGCGGGCGATCAAGATGATGTCGCCGGTTATGCCGACGGCGTCAGACGCCTGGCAGAAGGCGCGAAGAACGCTGACCGCTACCTGCTCGTCTACGAAAATGCCCGCCATAACATCGCCCCAAATCCGCCTCCTGCAGCGGCGAGCAGCCATCCCGATGATTTTTCCGCCTATGCTGAGCCGGTCTGGGACAGCAGCCGGATCAACAACATCAATCAGCACTTTGTTCTGGCCTTTCTCGATCAGCAACTCAAAAGCGTAGACCGCCAGCCGTGGTTGACCCTGGTGCCACGGGCCGCGGACGGCAAATGGTCGACGGACGAAACCGGACGAGAAAAACCTGATCACACTTACTGGAAGGGCTTCAAAAATCGCAGCGCTCTGGGCCTGGAGTTCTATCACTGGCCAGCGCAAGCGACCCCGTCTTCGACTACCGAACGAGACCCACAATGACTTATACCGCTGCCGAAAACCGCTACGAAAAAATCCCCTATCGCCGCACTGGCCGCAGTGGGTTGGTACTGCCCGCGCTATCGCTTGGCCTGTGGCACAACTTTGGCGACAGCACGCCGATCGACACCCAGCGCGCCATGCTGCGCACGGCGTTCGATCTGGGCATCAATCATTTTGACCTGGCCAACAACTACGGCCCGCCCTATGGCAGCGCCGAGCGTAACTTCGGCAAGCTGCTGCGCGAGGACTTCAAGCAGTATCGCGATGAGCTGATCATCTCTACCAAAGCTGGTTGGGACATGTGGCCCGGCCCTTATGGTCAGGGCGGAGGTTCGCGTAAATATGTACTGGCCAGCCTCGATCAGAGCTTGCAGCGTCTGGGTCTGGATTACGTTGATATCTTCTACTCGCACCGCTTCGACCCGGACACGCCGCTGGAGGAAACTGCCAGCGCCCTGGCAACTGCCGTGCAACAAGGCAAAGCGCTGTACATCGGTATTTCTTCCTACTCGGGCAGCAAAACCCGTGAAATCGCCGCGCTGCTGAAAGAGTGGAAAGTGCCATTGCTGATTCACCAACCGGCCTACAACCTGCTCAATCGCTGGGTAGAAAAGGACTTGCTGGACACCACCGATGAGCTGGGCGCCGGGGTGATCGTCTTTACCGCACTGGCTCAAGGTTTGTTAACCGACAAATACCTCAACGGCGTGCCGCAGGATGCCCGGGTCAATCGTCCGGGTGGCGGTTCGTTGCAGGCTTCGCACTTGTCCGAAGCCAACATTGCTCACGTTCGGGCCTTGAACGAGATCGCCAGACGTCGCGGTCAGAGCCTGGCGCAAATGGCCCTGGCCTGGACCCTGCGCGACCCGCGCGTAACCTCGGCATTGATTGGTGCGAGCCGTCCGGAGCAAATCGTCGAGAATGTCGAGGCGCTGAAGAACCTCGAATTCAGTCAGGAAGAACTGACAGAAATCGACCGCTTCGCCCAGGAAGGCGGCATCAACCTGTGGGAAAAACCGTCGTTGGCGGAGTGATTTACCAGCCTCAATAAATACACCCTCCTGTGAAATGCAATTCCTCTTGGGGAATGCATTCCGCTGTGGGAGCCGGGCTTGGTCTGGGCGGCATTCCGACGATGCATGAGACGCGGATTGAAGACATACCGCGTTATCGTTCATCGCGGGCAAGCCCGGCTCCCACAAAGGATCGCCAACCGCCGCAAGTTTTTGTGTTTTAGATAGCGAGCCCTCAATGAAATCCATAGCACTACTCTTCGCAGGCCTGATCGGCCTGGCATCCGCACAATCAGCCTTGGCAGCCGACCCGCAAACACTGCGCGTCGGCTACCAGAAAGGCTCCATCGCTCTGGTGATCGCCAAGGAAAAAGGCCTGCTGGAAAAACGCTTCGCCGACACCAAAATCCAGTGGATCGAGTTCCCGGCAGGTCCGCAGATGCTTGAAGCACTCAACGTTGGCGCGCTGGATTTAGGTTCCACCGGCGATATCCCACCGCTGTTCGCTCAGGCGGCCGGAGCCGATCTGGTCTACGTCGGCGCCGAGCCAGCCAAGCCCGCCGCAGAAACCATCCTGGTCCGCAAGGACAGTCCACTGCAAAGCGTCGCCGACCTGAAAGGCAAGAAAGTCGCCTTCCAGAAAGGCTCCAGCTCCAACAACGTATTGCTGCGAGCGCTGAACAAGGCCGGTTTGAGTTTCAAGGATATCCAGCCGATCTACCTCACCCCCGCCGATGCCCGTGCCGCCTTCGAACAAGGCAGCGTCGATGCCTGGGCAATCTGGGACCCTTATGCCTCCTTGGCCCTGATCGAAGGTCACAGTCGTCTGCTGGCCGACGGTACCGGGCTGGGTTTGTCCGGCCCGATCTACAGCGCACGTCGCGACTACGCCACTCAGCACCCGGACTTTGTTCATGCAGTGCTTGATGAACTCACCGCCGCCGAAGCCCTGACCCGCAGCCAGCGTCAACAAAGCATCGACATTTTGACCAGCTCCATGGGGCTGCCGGAACAGGTGATCACCCGCTACCTGGACAACCGGCCACCGTCGCCGATCCTGCCAGTGGACGCCAACATCATCGCCGCGCAACAGGCGACGGCTGATCTGTTCTTCCAGAACAAACTGCTGCCGAAAAAGATCAATGTCCAGGAAGCCGTCTGGAAATAACGCCCTGATTCAAGGGAAGAACCATGAGCGATCCCTCAACGAAATCGCTCATAAGCTAATGCAAAAAGGTTATTTATTTAGAGTTTCTTAGATCATTTAGTCTCCTGCTTCAGCCAGTCCCCGGCCAGCCTGATTCGGAGCTTCATGATGAAACTGCACTTCCCTCTTCGCCTTCTGGTGGCACTGTCGTTGACTGGCGCTTCGTATCTGGCTCAAGCAGCCGACTTCACCGTCGCCTACCAGACCACCGTCGACCCGGCCAAAGTCGCCCAGGCCGATAACGCCTACGAGAAAGCCACCGACTCGAAAATCTCCTGGCTTAAATTCGAAAACGGTGCCGACGTAATCACTGCCATTGCCTCCGGTGATGTGCAGATCGGCTACCTCGGTTCCAGTCCTTTTACCGCTGCCGCCACCCGCAAGCTACCGGTTGAGACGTTTCTGATCGCGACGCAGATTGGCGCCGCTGAAGCCTTGGTCGCACGCAACGGTTCGGGGATCAATTCACCTCAGGATCTGATCGGCAAGAAGATTGCCGTGCCGTTTGTGTCTACCGGTCACTACAGCCTGTTGGCCGCGTTGAAACACTGGAATATCGACCCGTCGAAAGTCACCATTCTTAACCTCGCGCCACCGGCCATTGCCGCCGCCTGGAAACGCGGTGACATCGACGCCACCTACGTCTGGGACCCGGCCCTGGGTGTCGCCAAGGAAAACGGCAAAGTGCTGATCACTTCTGGTGAACTGGCCAAGGTCGGCGCACCGACCTTCGACGCCTGGATCGTGCGCAAGGACTTCGCCGACAAGCACCCTGAAATCGTCAAATCCTTCGCCAAAGTCACCCTCGACGCCTACGCCGACTACCGCAAGGATCCAGCCGCCTGGCTGGCCAAGTCCAGCAACGTCGACAAGCTGGTGAAGCTGTCCGGCGCTAAAACCTCGGACATCCCGGGCCTGCTGCAAGGCAACGTCTACCCGCTGGCCGCAGATCAAAGCGCACTGCTCGGTGCGCCGACCATCGACGCCGTGACCAAGACCGCCGCGTTCCTCAAGGAGCAAGGCAAGGTCGATGCGGTACTGGCTGATTACGCACCCTACGTCAGCGACAAATTCATCACCCAATAAGCGGAGTTTCAGCCCATGGCTTTGCTCAAACTGGAGCGCATCAGCGCACAGTACCCCGGCGCGACCGAGCCGGTGCTGGCGGACATTTCCCTCAGCCTCGGCCCCCGGCAATTGCTGGTGGCGCTGGGTCCGTCGGGGAGCGGAAAAACCTCTCTGCTTAATCTGATTGCCGGTTTCGTGCCGCCCAGCGCCGGCAGCATCAGCCTGGACGGCGCGGCGGTAAACGGTCCGGGTGCTGAGCGCGGCGTGGTATTCCAGGACGATGCGTTACTGCCTTGGCAGGACGTGTTGAGCAACGTCGCGTTTGGCCTGCAACTGGCGGGTGTACCGCGCGATCGGCGTGAGGCCAAAGCCAGGGAAATGCTCGCTCTGGTGGACCTCGCTGGTTTCGACCAACGCAAGATCTGGCAGCTGTCCGGTGGCCAGAGGCAACGTGTTGGCCTGGCCCGAGCGCTGGCGGCGGATCCCCGTGTACTGCTGATGGATGAACCGTTTGGCGCACTGGATGCATTCACCCGCGAACAGATGCAGGAACTGCTGCTGCAAGTCTGGCAGCGCACCGCCAAACCGGTGTTCCTGATCACCCACGATATTGAAGAAGCGGTGTTTCTCGCCACCGACCTGATTCTGTTGGCGCCAAATCCGGGACACATCGCCGAACGCCTGCAACTGGACTTCGGGCAGCGTTATGCCGCCGGGGAGTCGGCCCGCTCGATCAAGTCTGACCCACGCTTTATCGACACCCGGGAACATGTATTGGCCAGCGTTTTTTCCCAGCGCGGCGTCTCTCGGGAGCAGTTCGCATGAGCAGCTACGAATTGCCGGGCAGCACGACCTCTGCCCCTGAAACCATCCCCGCCCCTGTACGCTGGAAACTGAGCACCCGTACAATCAGCGTGTTGACGCTGATGGTGCTGTTGGTGGCGTGGTGGGCGGTGACTGCCGCAGAACTTATCGAACCGCTGTTCCTGCCACCACCCTCTTCGGTACTCGAAAAAGCCTGGCTGCTGATGACCAGCGGCTACATGGATTCGACCCTCTGGCAGCACCTGGGCGCGAGTTTGCAACGCATCGGCCTGGCGCTATTGGTTGCCGTATTCACTGCCATTCCGGTGGGTATCGCCATTGGCCGCAACCGCATTGCCCGTGGCATATTCGATCCGCTGATCGAGTTCTACCGCCCTATTCCGCCGCTGGCTTACTTGCCGCTGATCGTGATCTGGTGTGGTATCGGCGAGTTCTCCAAAGTGCTGCTGATCTACCTGGCGATTTTCGCCCCCATCGCCATATCCACCGCGACCGGCGTACGCACCGTTGACCCGACGAAATTGCGTGCTGCGCAATCGTTGGGTGCCACTCGCTGGCAGTTGATTCGCCACGTGATCCTGCCAAGCGCGCTGCCGGAAATCCTCACCGGCGTGCGCATCGGGCTGGGTGTCGGCTGGTCGACCCTGGTCGCTGCAGAACTGATCGCCGCGACCAGCGGTTTGGGCTTTATGGTGCAGTCAGCGGCGCAGTTTCTGGTCACTGATGTGGTGGTGCTGGGAATCCTCGTCATCGCCCTGATCGCCTTTGCCATGGAAATGGGTTTGCGAGCCCTGCAGCGCAAGCTGGTGCCATGGCATGGGCAGAGTCATTGAATAAACCTTTCCAACAAAGCCTTACGCAATCTCTGTGGGACCGGATTTATCCGGGAAGGGTCCGGTCCATCCGGCACACTTGTGTCGTCTGAAATGCCGCCTTCCCGGATAAATCCGGTCCCACAGGAACTGTTTAAAGATGAAAACCGTTACTTGCTCCTGAATCCGGACACCTTTCATGCCCATCCAGATCTCCCCCCTAAGCCCAGCCCTCGGCGCACAGATCAGCGGCATTGATCTGAGCCAGGAACTGACTCACGAACAGCGCGAGGCCATCGAACAGGCGCTGCTGAAACACCAGGTGCTGTTCTTTCGTAGTCAGCCACTGACACCTCGACAACAGGCGCGGTTTGCCGCCAGTTTTGGCGAACTGCACGTGCACCCGATCTACCCGAATGTGCCGGAGCAACCCGAGGTATTGATCCTCGATACGGCGGTTACCGACGTACGCGACAACGCGATCTGGCATACCGACGTGACCTTCCTGCCAACCCCTGCTTTGGGCGCAGTGCTCAGTGCAAAACAGTTACCGGAATACGGTGGCGATACATTGTGGGCCAGCGGCATTGCTGCGTACGAGGCGTTGTCACTCCCTCTGAAAACGCTACTCGATGGGCTGACCGCGACGCATGATTTCACCCGCTCGTTTCCACTGGCACGCTTCGGCACCACGCCGGAAGACATCGCCCGCTGGGAACAGACTCGCCGTCAGTACCCGCCGATCCCGCACCCGGTGATCCGTACACATCCAGTGAGTGGCCGCAAATCGTTGTTCGTCAACGATGGTTTCACGTCGCGCATCAACGAGTTGAGTGAGGCCGAAAGTGCAGCGCTTCTGGCGTTTTTATTCAGCCACGCGACCCGCCCGGAGTTCACCATTCGCTGGCGCTGGCAAGCCGATGACGTGGCGTTCTGGGACAATCGCGTCACTCAGCATTACGCAGTTGATGACTACCGGCCGCAGCGGCGGGTCATGCACCGGGCGACGATTCTGGGTGATGTGCCGGTTTGATTCAGAGGTCGCAACCGGCGGCTAGCAGAGCATTGATTACCCAACTGCGATCATTGCGCTCTTCGGCAATGGCTTGCAGTTTTGCCTGCTCGGCAAGGTGCCTGGCATTGGCTAACTCATACACGGCATCAACCTGATCGAACGGCACGCACAGCACGCCGTCCGCGTCACCAACGATCAGGTCTCCAGGTTCAACCACCATGCCGTCGATTGCGATTGGCACGTTGATTTCGCCCGGACCGTTCTTGTACGGCCCTCGGTGAGTCACACCTCGGGCATACACCGGAAAATCTTTGGCCGCAATGCTGCCCGTGTCACGCACAGCACCGTTGATGACCACGCCGGCGAGCTGTTTTTTTTGAGCGAAGGTGAGCATCAGCTCGCCGATCAACGCGTTGGTCAAATCGCCTCCGCCGTCGACCACAATCACGTCACCGGGCTCGGCGATGTTCAGCGCATGGTGCAGCATCAGGTTATCGCCCGGCCTGCATTTAACCGTCAGCGCCACGCCCAGCAAGGCTGCGCCGCGATGATAGGGCCGTAACCCGGCACCGCCTGCGGTCATGCGCTGCATTGAATCGCTGATATTGGCCACCGGCAGATTCCGGTAACGCTCGACCTGCTCTGCCGTCACCGCACGCTGACGGTTGAGGACTCTGAAGCCTATGGGCATGTTGGGGTTTCCTGTCCGTTCCTGTCATTGCGTCCTGACACCACACTATCGCGCAGTGAACAGGATCGTTGTAGGTGCTGCCGAAGGCTGCGATGGCGGTGTATCAGAATGAATGCCTTCGCAGCCTTCGGCAGCTCCTACAAAATCGTGTCTATTCAGTAGGTGATGTTTTATTCACCCCGATATTTCTCATGCAACGCCAACAGCCCCGGCGACGGAATCATGCCGTTGCGCTTGCCGGTTTCGATCAGCCAGCCACTGCGGTGCCAGTCACGGACAATGGCGTCGATTCTGCCCTGAATATCGTGCTCGCCCTTGCGCACCCAGATCACCGATTGCAGTGGGTCACGGTCTGCTGGCAACGGGATTTCGTAGTCGGCCCACTCCGGGTTGGCCAACAGTGCCTGCAGGGTCGGGCTGACATGCACCGCTGCCACACAGCCATTGCCCCGCAGGGACAACAGCGACTCGGACTGGCTGCGGAACGCCTTGATTTCAGCGCCATAGGTGCCCCGCAGCCAGTTGATGAAGTTGCTTCCCTGAGACACGCACACCGGCTTGCCGCGCAGGTCTTCCCAACGCTTGATACCCGCGTCCTTGCGCATCAACGCGGCTGCGGCGATTTCCTCATAAGGCGTCGGCACGTAATCAAGCATTTGGGCCCGATCCGGCGTTAGGTTCATGTTGGCGATCAGGATGTCGACCTTGCCTTGCTGCAGGAACTGCACACGGCTCGGTGCCAATACCGGGACCATGTCTACTTTCACCCCCAGACCATCAGCCACCCCCTGGGCCAGTTCGACGTTATAACCCTTGGGTTCGCCGGTTGTGGGATCCAGGGTGCCAAACGGCAAACCACTGACCATGATCCCGACGCTGATGACATGGCGCTGCTGGATTTTGTCCAGCGTCGCATCGGCGTGAGCGACACCGATGCCTGCCAGAAGCGCGGCGCCGAGCAACAACGAACTAACGTTTTTTTTGTACATGACAGGTCACCTCAAGGGATTAAAACAACGCCAGGGAATAACTGACGATGACGCGGTTCTGGTCCTGATCACGCTGACTGGTGACGCCGGAACGCAAGGCTGCGTTGCGCCAGGTAAGACCCAGCCCTTTGAACGTACCGGTCGGCACTACATAGCTGACGCTCAGGTCACGTTCCCACTCATGCCCTGCCCCAGCCGCTTTGATGTTGCTGCCACGCAGATATGAAACAGAACTCTTCAGGCCCGGCACGCCGATTTCGGCGAAGTCGTAGCCGTACTGGCTGACCCAGGTTTGCTCGCCAGCACGCTGAAACTTGCCGATCTGCTTATTGGTGATCAGATACGCCGTCGCCCCGTCGCCCTGATTCAGGAAAGGAAAGTCACTGTTGCCGTTGACCTGCTGATAGCCCGCACTGAGTGCATGCCCGGCCAGGCTGTAGGTAAACAAAGCGCTCCAGGTCCGGTTATCCACCTCACCTGAAGTACCTGGGCGGCCAGACGCGCGATAACCTGCCAGCCGTCCTTCCTGACTGGCGTTCTTGCCGTCTGAATCACTGAGGAAGTAACGCAGATCGGTTTTCAACTTGCCCGCTGGCAACTCAAGGTTGTGAGTCAGGCCAAAGAAGTGCTGGGTATAGAAGTCTTGCAGATTGCCGTAGTAATACTGCGCCAGCAGGTCCTTGCTGATCCGGTAATCCGCGCCGCCGTAATAAAAGGCATTGCTGCGCTGACCGGTACGGCTGTTGGAGCCGGAAATAGACAGCGAATCCGCGCTGGTGGAGTTGCGCCCCTTGGCGTATTCAAGCTTGCCGCCGATCAGCGTCAGGTTGTCGAATTCCTTGCTGGTGATCTGCCCGCCTTCGAATGTCTGCGGTAACAGGCGACCGTCGTTGTAGGTCACGACCGGCAACTTGGGTTGCAAGGTGCCCAGGCGCAGTTCGGTTTTCGAAAGTCGAACTTTGCCGGTCAACCCCAGACTGCCGAACTGGTCGACCGCACGATTATCGCTGTCACTTGGAAACACTGCGCCACCGGAAGAACTGCCAGAGTTGTAAGCCGTGCCTTTACCCGAATCCAGTTTTATCCCGACCAGCCCCAACGCATCGACACCCACACCGACAACACCCTGAGTAAAACCGGAGGTGTAATCAATAATAAAGCCCTGCCCCCACTCTTCCTGCTTTGAAGGTTCGGCCGCACCGTCTCTGTTATCACCATTGAAATAATAATGTCGGGCCGTCACCGTCGCTTTACTGTCCTCGATAAAACCCGCCGCGGCGGCCTGTTGTGCAAACAGGCCCGCCGCCACAGCGGCCGTGAGTGTTGACTTGAACATTTAACATTCCTTGATAACCCGGACACATCGGGAGCGCCCGTGCAGACAAACCAGCCTGAACACCCCGACCTTGAGGCCCCGCACGCTAAGGACACGATCTTGCAAAACGAAATACTCAGATCACATAAGTTTATAACCCGGTTCGTTATAAGCGTCTGTCAAACGCCTATAAGCAGTGAAATTACGGACTGCGTAACAGGCGCTGAAACTTCATTCCATTAATTGATTAACAAGCGTGATATATCGCGGTGGATCGGTAATATAAGTTCACCCGCGGACAACCGCATACTGTTTGCCGAGTTCAATGCGTTGCTTCTTTAAAGTCATCTGGATAATCAACTCTCATGTCGACCCTGCCCACCACCACTGCCCCCTCACCATCGAGTTCAACTGCGGCACCTCGCAAAGTACTGAAAAAACTGCTGCGTCTCGATGACTTCGAAGCAGCCGCCCGGAAACACCTGCCGCGACCGATCTTCGGTTATGTGGCCGGTGCGGTTGAGGACAATGTTTCGCTGAAATGGAACCGTGCCGCGTTTCAGGACTATGGTTTCGTGCCGCGTGCGCTGGTGGACATTTCCCGACGCACACTGACGACAGAACTCTTCGGCCACCGCTACGCAGCACCGTTCGGCATAGCCCCCATGGGCATCAGCGCTTTGTACGCCTATCGCGGTGACGTGATCCTGACCCAGGCCGCAGCAGCCGCCAACCTGCCGATGATCATGAGCGGTTCGTCGCTGATACCGCTGGAAGAGGTGATAAAGGCTAACCCACACGCCTGGTTCCAGGCTTATCTGCCAGGTGACGAAGCAAGCATCGTGGCGCTGATCAAACGCGTCGAAAAAGCCGGTTTCAAAACTCTGGTGATCACCGTCGACGTCCCCGCTCCGGCCAATCGCGAAAACAATCTGCGCGCTGGTTTCTCTACGCCGCTACGGCCAGGCCTGCGCCTCGCCTGGGACGGCCTCAGTCATCCCGAATGGCTGTTCGGTACATTCTTCAAGACGCTGCTGAAACACGGCATGCCGCACTTCGAAAATAATTACGCCCACCGTGGTGTACCGATTGTCTCGTCACATGTGGCCCGGGATTTCGCGCCGCGAGGTCATTTGAACTGGGAGCATTTCAAGCTGATCCGCGCGCTGTGGTCCGGCACGCTGATCATCAAGGGCATCCTGCACAAAGCTGATGCGATCAAAGCCCGTGAGCACGGTGCCGACGGCATCATTGTCTCCAACCACGGCGGCCGCCAGCTGGATGGCGCAGTCGCCCCGCTGCACGTCTTGCCGGCAATCGTTGAAGCCTGCCCCGGCATACCGGTCATGCTCGACAGCGGGGTGCGACGCGGTACGGATGTGATCAAGGCGCTGGCACTGGGGGCGCGTTTCGTCTTTGTCGGTCGGCCCTTTGCCTTCGCCGGGTCAGTGGCCGGGCAAGCCGGTGTCGAGCATGCGATCAAGCTGCTCCGCGAAGAGGTGTCGCGCGACATGGCGATGCTCGGGGTCTGCTCTATTCCGGAAATCGGGCGGCACTTGCTGATGCGCAGGCAGTCGTCCGGGTTTACGCCAGTTGATCCACGTTAGAAAAATTCAGAACGCGGATCCTGAGGCATGCAATACATGCAATATTTTTATAATAACCTTAGTTCAAAATAGAATTTCACAGCTCACTTCTATAGCCATATGTTGCAGGTACGGATTCAGTTTTCGGGATAAACCAACCCGAGCGTTCCCCCCTATACGTTATGAATACAAGAAGGAGCTGTTCATGAGCATCGAATTCATCGGCTACATTGCTACCCAGCCCGGCTCGGAAATCCACCCGCGCAGCGGCCCGACGATCCAGCCCGAGTACGTGGCGAAAGTTGCCAAGGCCCATGAAGATGCTGGTTTTGACCGTGCGCTGGTGGCTTACCACTCCAACAGCCCGGACAGTGCTTTTGTTGCAGCCCACGCCTCCAGCGTCACGACAACACTCAAATTCCTGATTGCCCACCGGCCTGGCTTCATTTCGCCAACCGTGGCGGCGCGTCAGTTTGCAACGCTTGACGTGTTCAACGGCGGGCGCACCGCGATCCATATCATCACCGGTGGTGACGACAAGGAACTGCGCGCCGACGGCAGCCATATCGGCAAGGACGAGCGTTACGCCCGTACCGATGAATACCTGGGCGTTGTTCGCCAGGAATGGACCAGCGAAAAGCCGTTCGATCACAAAGGCGAGTACTACCAGTTTGAAGGCGCACACTCGCTGGTGAAATCCCCGCAACAGCCACACATCCCGGTGTATTTCGGAGGTTCCTCGCCTGCGGCCATCGCCGTGGCGGGCAAGCACGCCGATGTCTATGCGCTGTGGGGCGAGACTTACGAGCAGGTCCGTGCGGTCGTCAAAGAAGTCCGCGCCGAAGCGGCCAAGCATGGTCGGACGGTGCGCTTCAGCCTGTCCCTTCGCCCTATCCTGGCGGAAACCGAAGAGAAAGCCTGGGCCCGTGCCGACAGCATTCTGGAACGCGCCAAAGCCATCGCCGAAGGGAATGGCTTTGTGCGTCGCGAGCCGCCGAACGAAGGCTCTCGCCGCCTCCTGGCTGCTGCTGCGCAGGGTTCACGCCTGGACAAACGCCTATGGACAGGCATCGCCGGATTGCTGGGCGCGCAGGGCAACTCGACGTCACTGGTCGGCACGCCAGAGCAGGTCGCCGAGGCACTGCTCGATTACTACGACCTGGGCATCACCACCTTCCTGATTCGCGGTTTTGATCCGCTGGACGACGCTATCGACTACGGCAAGAAACTCATCCCGCTGACCCGCGAACTGGTGGCCAAGCGTGAGCGTGAGGCTCAGGAAAAAGTCGCCTGATGACGCTGCAAAATTTCCAGAGGGCGCAATAGCGCCCTCTTCTTCGTCTGCAATTACTTATCTGTTTTCGAGAGTGCCATGCCGAAACCGCTATTGAATATTCGCCTGCGTCGCCCGCTGCTTGCAGGCCTGGCCATTGCCGCCGCGTGGACGCTGGTGCTGCCAGCCCAGGCCCGGGAAACCGTGCGCATCGGTTATCAGAAATCCTCGACGCTGATCACCGTATTGAAAACCCAGGGCACGCTGGAAAAGGCCCTGAACGATGCGAACATCGACGTCAGTTGGCATGAATTCCCCAGCGGTTTGCCGCTGCTGGAATCGTTGAATATCGGCAACGTCGATATCAGCGCCGATGTCGCCGATACCGTGCCGATCTTTGCTCAGGCAGCTCAGGCCCGACTCACCTACTTCGCCGAAGAGACCCCGTCGCCTTCTGCTCAGGCCATCGTGGTGCCCAAGGATTCACCCATCAAGGAGCTGGCCGACCTGAAAGGCAAGAAAGTCGCCGTGACCAAAGCAGCCGGCACGCATTACTTGCTGATCGCAGCCTTGGCCAAGGGCGGTCTGAAGTTCTCTGACATCCAGCCAGCTTACCTGACGCCTGCAGATGGCCGTGCCGCGTTCGAAAACAACAAGGTTGATGCCTGGGTGACCTGGGAACCCTTCCTGACCAGTGTGCAGCGCCAGTTGCCCACCCGGACTCTGGCGGACGGCACCGGCCTGGCCAGTTACAAGCGCTACTACCTGACCAGTACGCCGTACGCAAAGGCCCATCCGGAGGTGCTCAAGCTGGTGTTCGATCAATTGCAGAAAGCCGGTCACTGGGTCAAAGGCAACCCGAAAGAAGCCGCTGCCCTGCTCGGCCCGCTGTGGGGCAACCTTGATCCGGCCACGGTAGAAATCGCCAACAGCCACCGCACGTATGAAGTGCGCCCGGTGAAGGCAGACCAACTGGGCGAACAACAGAAAATC
Organism: Pseudomonas viridiflava; assembly: GCF_900602065.1. Lineage (GTDB taxonomy): Bacteria > Pseudomonadota > Gammaproteobacteria > Pseudomonadales > Pseudomonadaceae > Aquipseudomonas. The sequence continues at coordinate 64,533 of NZ_UWFN01000288.1, forward strand.
GCCGACGCGTTCTTTGCAGCAGGCTTGCTGCCAAAAGCAGTGGATGCCAAGGATGTGGAGATCTGGAAGCCTTAATTACCAAACTCATGCAGGAGCAGTGCTTGTGTGGGAGCGGTGCTTGCCCGCGATAAACGATAACGCGGTGTGTCTTATGACCGCGTCTCATGCATCGCGGGCAAGCACCGCTCCCACACAGACTGTGTGAAAACTACTGCAGGCTGGGCACCTTCGGTGCTACGCGCACAATACTGCGTTAAAAACAGGCGAAAAATGCTCATTTAGAACACTAGAGTCGGACGCGACCCCGGCCGTTTTTCGCCTGTTTTTGCCTTGTCTTGCCGTCGCTCGCTACGTTTTCACACAGTCTGCACAGGTCCTACGCCAGCCCATAGATTTTCGATGGTCCGCCTGACAACTGTTGCCCCAGCAACAGTCGCTCAACAGACTGTTCCTCCACCGACAGCAAACCCGTGCTGCGCCCCTTCCCAGCCCCTGTATTTCAACTCCCGCCCCTTTGGCACAGAGCCTGCAATATTCCTTTTAAGCAGGAAGCCGATCAGCTGACTGCCATTTTTATGAATAAGAAAAACCTTTGATATCGCCTTGCCTGGAGCTGTTCCAAATGAACGCTAAAACCTTGTTTTCCTTTACTCGCGTAAAGCTGTTGATCGGCGCCGGTGTGCTGGCTCTGGGCATGAATCCCTTGGCCTTCGCAGCAGAAACTGCCCCGGCGGAAGTGAAGCTCGATTACGCCTATTACTCACCAGTGAGCCTGGTGCTCAAGCATTTCGGCTGGCTGGAAAAAGCCTTGCCGGATAGCAAAGTGGGTTGGGTGTTAAGCCAGGGCAGTAATCGCTCGCTTGAATACCTGAACAGCGGCGGCGTGGATTTCGCTTCCTCGGCCAGCCTGGCAGCCGTACTCAGCCGCGCCAATGGCAGCCCGATCAAGTCGGTGTACGTCTACAGTCGCGCTGAGTGGACCGCGTTGCTGGTGCGCAAGGATTCGCCATACAAGACCATAGCCGACCTCAAAGGCAAGAAAATCGCTGCCACCAAGGGCACTGATCCTTACCTGTTCACCTTGCGCGCCCTGCAGCAGGCAGGCCTGAAAAAGGACGACGTGGAGCTGGTGCACTTGCAGCATCCGGATGGCCGCACCGCGCTGGAGAAAGGTGATGTCGACGCGTGGGCCGGTCTTGATCCACACATGGCTGCCAGCGAAGTCCAGGCGGGTTCGCGCCTGCTGTATCGCAACAAGGACTTCAACAGCTATGGCGTGCTGAGCGTTACCGAGAAGTTTGCCAAGGAACATCCGCAGACCATCGAAACGGTGCTGAGCGCTTACGAAAAAGCCCGTGAATGGTCGGTCAAGCACCCGGATGAACTGGCCGAATTGCTGGCCAAGGAATCCGGCCTGCCGCTGGACGTTGCCAAGCTGCAACTGACCCGCACCGACCTGAGCACCCCGCAGTTGAGCGGCAAGGATGTCGCGTCCTCCAAGGGAGCAGCGCCGATTCTGGTGTCTGAAGAACTGGTTCGCCGTGGTGTGAATGTTGACCAGGTCATTGATCAACTCATTGATCCCGGCTTCAGCAAGACCTTGACGGCGAGTAAGTAAAACCCAGAGCTGCTTCATTCCCCTTGTGGGAGCCGGGCTTGCCCGGCTCCCACAGGAGTAATGCATTTCAGTTCAGATGGATATGTTTAGTTAGAGCCCTCCATGAACAGCAAAAGCAAAGACCTGCCAGCGCCTCTCGCGCTGCCCCCTCCGACATCCGGCGCTGCATGGAAGCGACGTGGCAAAGGCCTGGTGCTGCCGCTCCTGATCATCGTTTTTCTGGAGATTATCGTGCGCATCGGCTGGCTGCCGTCGTATCAGATGCCTGCGCCCAGCGAGATCGCTCTGACCCTTGGCGACCTGGCTGACGGGCCGTTGTGGAAGCACATCAGCGCCAGCCTGTTGCGGGTGTTGATCGGCTTCGCTATCGGCACCAGCCTTGCGTTGATTTTCGCCGCGTGGGTCGGTTTGAGCCGTGAGGCTGAAGCCTATCTGGAACCTACGTTTGCAGGCCTGCGCTCGATCCCCAGCCTGGCCTGGGTGCCGCTGCTGCTGTTGTGGCTGGGCATCGACGAAACCTCAAAAATCGTCCTGATTGCCATTGGCGCCTTCTTTCCGGTGTACCTCAACGGCGTGGCAGCGATTCGCAATATCGACCGCAAGCTGGTCGAAGTCGGCCAGATGTATGGCTTCAGCCGTGGTCGCCTGACCCGCCGCATTCTGTTGCCGGCCGCCCTGCCCGGCCTGTTTACCGGCTTGCGCAGCGGCATGAGTCTGGCGTGGATGTTTCTCGTCGCAGCAGAGCTGATCGCCGCCACCAAAGGCCTCGGCTACCTGCTCAGCGACGGCCGGGAAACCTCACGGCCTGACATCGTGCTGGCAGCCATCATCGTATTGGCCGTACTCGGCAAAATTAGCGATGGCGTTCTGGCAGGTCTAGAAAAACGCTTCCTGGCCTGGCGCGACACGTTCAGTGGTCAGGGCACCGGAGATTGAGATGACTGAAGTACTTTTGGATATCAACGTTCAACGCAAATCGTTCGGCAGCACCACGGTGCTGCACAACGTGCATGTAAAACTGCACGAACGGGAAGTCATCAGCCTGCTGGGCCCCAGTGGCTGCGGCAAGAGCACACTTTTACGGATCGTCGCCGGACTGGAAAAAGACTATCAGGGTGAGTTGAACCGCACCGCTGAAGAAGTAGCGTTCGTGTTCCAGGAGCCGCGTCTGATGCCGTGGCTGACGGTTGAGCAGAACATCGGCTTCAGCGACGACAAGCACTACGACAAGGAATGGGTCGCGCAGTTGATCGAAGAGGTGGGTCTGAATGGGTTTGCCGACGCGCTGCCAAAAGCGCTGTCCGGTGGCATGGCGCAACGGGTGGCCATTGCCCGCGGGCTTTACTCACATCCCAAGGTCTTGTTGCTGGACGAACCTTTCAGCGCGGTAGATGCCTTTACCCGCATGAAGTTACAGGACCTGCTACTCCAGCTTGCCCAGCGGCATGCGATTGCCCTGTTGTTGGTGACCCATGACGTGGACGAGGCGCTGTATCTGAGTGATCGGGTGCTGGTGATGGGCAACCGGCCAAGCAATATCCGTCAGGAGCTGGCCGTGGAACTGGCCCACCCGAGGGATCGACGCGATGCCGTATTGGCGAGCCTCAAGGCCCTGTCGCTGACAGAATTGCAGCAGGCGCATGTGATTTGAGGAATGCAATGTCCCGCTGAAATGCAATTCTCTGTGGGAGCGAGGCTTGCCCGCGATTGGGTTTACAGATTATCGCGGGCAAGCCTCGCTCCCACAGGGGTCATGTATTCACAAGTACAGCCTTAAGAGGCTCACCGGACATTCGCAAACCGGCGCAGATTATCCTGCACCGCAGGCGCCTCTACAGCCTCGTGAGCCGCTGCGCTGTCCACACCCAGCAAGCCCAGCAACCGCGCACGAATCGCCTGAAACCCGGCCTGTCCGGTACTGCGCTGGCGCTGAAGGTCGATGCGCACTTCTGCGGCGATCTTACCCTGTTCCAGCACGATAACCCGATCAGCCAGCAGAATCGCTTCGTCCACGTCATGTGTGACCAGCAACACCGCCGGGGTGTGTTTGCGCCAGAGCTCGACGATCAACTGATGCATGCGGATACGGGTCAGCGCATCCAGCGCGGCGAATGGTTCATCGAGCAACAACAACTTGGGTTCACGCACCAGGCCTCGGGCCAACGCGACGCGCTGCGCTTCGCCACCCGACAAGGTCGCCGGGTAGGCGTTGACCCGATGGGCCAGGCCTACCTCAGTCAACGCCTCCAGCGCTCGGGCATGCGGGTTCTTGATATCCAGCCCCAGCACGACGTTTTTCCAGGCGTTTTTCCAGGGCATCAACCGTGGTTCCTGAAACACCGCAGCCCGTGCCAAAGGCACCCGTAACTGACCGCTGTCGATAGAGTCCAGTCCCGCCAGGGCACGCAGCAAGGTGGTTTTACCCGAGCCGCTGGCCCCCAGCAACGCGACGAACTCACCGGGTGCGATGTCCAGATTCAGCTCGTCGATCACCTTCTGCCGACCAAACTGGCGAACCACATTTCGCAGTTGCACCGGCGCAGCTTCCGCTGACGGCACAGGATTCGAATGAGGGTGTAAAACGTCCAGAGCAGCCATGGTCAATTCCTTGCGAAAGTGGGACGCCAGGCCAGCGCATAGCGCTCCAGCGTGCGAATGATTGCATCGATGACCAGCCCCAGAATGCTGTAGATCAACAGGCAGATCACGATCACGTCGGTGCGCATGAAGTCACGGGCATCGCTGGCCAGATAGCCGATCCCGGCCGTGGTGTTGATTTGCTCGACGAACACCAGCGCCAGCCAGGAAATGCCGAGGGAGTAACGCAGCCCGACGAAAAACGACGGCAGAGAGCCGGGCAGGATCACGTGCCAGATCAGCTGACGCCGGTTCAGGCCCAGGGTGTTGGCCGCCTCGATCAACTTGGGGTCGATGTTGCGAATACCGGAGTACAGATTGAGGTACACCGGGAATGTGGTGCCGGTGACAATCAGGGCGATTTTGGTGAACTCGCCGATGCCGAACCAGAGGATGAACAGCGGTACCAATGCCAGCGAAGGGATGGTGCGCAGCATTTGCATCGGCGAGTCGAGAATCACTTCGCCCTTCTTCGACAGGCCGGTAATCAAAGCGGCCACGACGCCGATGGCAACGCCAATGCTCAGCCCCAACAGCGCCCGTTGCAGCGATACCCACAAATGAGTGCCTAACTCGCCTGACTCGATCATCGCCCACAACGTGCCGCCAATTTGCGACGGTGCGGCGATCACCCGACTGGGCAGCAGACCGAGTTGCGAGGCCAGCTCCCAGAGCAACAGCAAGGCAATGGGGCTCAGCAGACGCACAGCAAAGTCGGGCGCTTTCCAGCGTCCCCGACGTGACGAAGCCTCAACTCGCGGGGCTTTATCGACGATCAGAAAACCGCCTTCCGAAGCGTGTGAATCCAGCGTTTTTTCGGACATGGTTTTCTTCCTGGGACGAGCGTTACGTCAAACCTCACATCAAGTGCGGATTTGAAACAAATACTCTGTAGGAGTTGCCGAAGGCTGCGAAGTATTCATCCTGACATACCGCGATCGCAGCCTCCGGCAGCTCCTACAGGTTCAATATTTGCCGAGAGATAGCACGCGCATCACTCCTTGTAAGAGGTATCGCTGCGCTCCAGTTCACGAATCAGGGCATTCCAGTGACGGGCTACGCCAGGGCCATGACCATCAGCGAAGACCTTGGCCTGTTCTTCGACCCGGGCCACAACTTCAGCCGGTGGATAGATCAGTTCGTCATTGCCCGCCGATTGCGCCGCCACCTGAATATTGCAGGCATATTCGAGACGATGCAGTTGCTGGAAAGCGTGCTCGACACTCACACCGCCGGTCAGCAGCCCGTGGTTACGCAAGATCATCACGCTCTTGTCGCCCAGATCCGCCACCAGTCTTTCGCGCTCATCCAGGTCCAGCGCCACGCCCTCATAGCCGTGATAAGCGATACGACCCGAGAAGCCCAGCGAGTGTTGAGAGATAGGCAGCAAACCGCTTTTTTGTGCAGAAACAGCAATGCCGTCACGGGTATGAGTATGCAAAACCGCGACCAGATCATGGCGGGCGGCGTGAATCGCACTGTGGATCACGTAACCGGCGTAGTTGATGCCCAGGCCGGTAGGGTCATCGACAATGGTCCCGTCGAGATCAACCTTGACCAGATTCGATGCACTGATTTCGTCGAAGAGCAGACCGAAGGCGTTGATCAGGAAGTGCTCTTCCTTACCCGGTACACGAGCAGAAAAATGCGTGTAGATATGGTCAGTCCAGCGCTTCTGCGCAGCCAGCCGGTAAGCCGCTGCCAGTTTGACCCGTACCTCCCACTCCTCCGGCGATACGCGCTCACGGACACTGCCGGAGCCAGACTGTTGGGATTGAAGAGGCAAGGAACTGACATTGCTCATGGGGCTGCTCCGTAAAAATGCGGGACCGACAGATGCGGTACGTGTGGGAGCAGCCTAAACGCACAAGAAAGCATTTAAAAAGCACATTTTAATCTAAGCTAATTATTAAATTTACTGATTTTGAAACGCACGTCGCGTCGCTGGACTGAAATCAGTAAATGCATTTTTGTTCTATGTTAATCATAAAAAAATAGCATATTAAAAATAATCATTATGCTTACATAGCCCTAAGCTGTTTTGACATTCACAGCAACGTCCTTACCCGACCCCTCTCCAGGCGGAGGTTAACCCTTAACAACAAAAGAGAGGTCCCACCCGCCATGTCCGCGATTCTTGAACAGCCGACCCCAGCCCCAGCTCGTCAGCAACCGCCGCTCCAGATCGTAAGATCCCTGCAAGTCACCCGCCTGGAACCGAGCATCGGTGCCGAGATTAGCGGGGTCGACCTGACCCAGCCGCTCACTGCTGCCCAACGCGACGAAATTCGCGCGCTGCTGCTGGAACACAAGGTGATTTTCTTCCGTGATCAGAACATCAGCACCGAGCAACAGATCGCCTTTGCCAAGGCCTTCGGCGAGCTGTACGAGCACCCGACCACGGAAAAGAACGATGCCAGCAAACCCTATGCACACCTGATTCAGGCTCAGGATGCACGCGAGCTGTACGGTCCGAAAACCACGGGGCGTTGGCACACCGACACCAGTTGGCTACTGAAACCTACATTCGGTGCGGTACTGCGGGCGGTGGATCTGCCGGAGGTCGGTGGCGATACGGTCTGGGCCGATGCGGGTGCGGTATATCGGGCGCTGCCGGACGCGCTGCGCGAAGAAATCGACACGTTGTTCGTGGTTCATGACTTCAAGAAATCTCTGGACGCCGTGGGCTACGACTATCCGATCCTCGCCCATCCACTGGTGCGTACCCACCCGGAAACGGGCGAAGACAGCCTGTTCATCAACTTCTCGCAAAACCCTTCGGTGATCGGCTGGGAACCTGAGCGCAGCAAGCGGTTGATTGAACGCCTGCATCAGGAATTCAACAAGCCCGAGCATCACGTGCGCTTCAAATGGCGCGAACATTCCATCGCCTTCTGGGACAACCGCTCGACCCTGCATTACCCGGTCTACAACTACGGCGACTATCCGCGACGCATGGAGCGCGTGCTGATTGCCGACGATGACATCCCGCATCGGGTGCGGCGTGCGGCTAACGCCTGAACCAAACATTCAAGCCAGGTGACTCCTTGTGGGGGCGCGGCTTGCCGGCGATAAGGCTGGACGCGGTTCACTTCAGACCGCGGTGAACTTATCGCAGGCAAGCCATGCTCTCACAGAAGTGCGCGCAAGCAACATCTGCATGCCCCAAGGAAGCCGCTGTCATGCATAAAAGCAACCCCCTTCCCCAGTAAAAACTGACATCAGGAGCATCGACCATGAGCGAATCATTGAACCAACTGTTGGCAGACCTGCATGCCGAACGCCTCGCCAGCTGGGCGCCGGAAGCCTTGCAGGTCAACATCAACCAGCGTCAGACCCTGGTGGATGCCGCACAGCATGCACGCTTTGTGCAACGCGGCGATCCAGTTCCGGATTTTCAGCTACTGAACGTCGAGGGCGGCACCCTGACGCGTGAAAAGCTCAGCGCCTACGGCCCCGCAGTGCTGATTTTCTTTCGCTTCGCGGGGTGCCCGGCGTGCAACATTGCCCTGCCGTATTACCAGCGCCAGTTGTTCCCGAAACTGCAGGCCTTGGGTGTGCCGCTCGTGGCCGTCAGCCCGCAAATACCGGCGCGGCTGATCGAGATCAAGCAGCGTCATGATTTGCAGTTTCAGGTCGCCACCGACAAGGACAATACCCTGGCGCGACAGCTGGGCATTCTCTACAGCTTCGACGAAGCTTCGCGCAAGGCAGCATTGAGCAAGGGTGGTGGCGGTATCGGTGAAGTCACGGGGACAGGCACCTGGGAGCTGCCGCAACCGGCGGTGGTGGTGATTGGTCAGCACGGTGAGGTGATCTTTGCTGAAGTCAGCCCGGACTGGCTGGTCCGTACCGAAGCCGAGGTGATCGTACAGGCGGTCAGCGAAGCGCTGGGTGAACGCGAGGTACAGATCGCGGTTTGAAATTGAATGCGGTTCTGTTTGTAGAAAACGCTGATCCCTGTAGGAGCTGCCGAAGGCTGCGATGGCGGTGGGTCAGGATAAATGCTTCGCAGCCTTCGGCAGCTCCTACAGAAAGTGCATTTCAATTCAATGATTTGCATTTTTTTGAGGAGCTCGCCTCAATACCCCCGCTTGAAATCCACCTGCTCAGCCAATGGCTCGCCTTTGTGAAAGCGCAACAGGTTACTCACAAACTGATCAATCACATTGCCCCACAGGTCGCCGGTGGCCGGAGAAACGTGCGGCGACAGCCTGATTTTCGGGTGGCTGTAGAACGGATGATCAGCTGGCGACGGTTCCTTCTGCGCGACATCCAGCGTTGCCCGACTCAACTGCCCCGCATCCAGTGCTGCCACCAGAGCCTCCTCGTCCACCAGGCTACCCCGCGCGATGTTGATCAGGTGCAGGCCCGGCTTGGCGTGACTCAACAGCTCGGCGTTGACCAGATGCCGCGTATCCTCCGTAGCGGGGGCCGCGACGACCACATGATCAGACGCCGCAAACAATGCCTGAAGACTCTTCGCGCGCTCGACGCCCGGTACATAAAACGGCTTGCCTGAATGATTGGTCGCAATCACTTTCACGCCCAATGCCTGGGCCCGAATAGCCAGCGCACTGCCAATCGCACCAAAGCCGACAATCCCCAACACGCTGCCACTGACCAACTGCAGGGAATGTCGCTGCCACTGCGCAGCCTCGGAGATCCACACTTCAGGGAAACGCTTGGCGCTGGCAAGAATCGCCGCCAACGCAAACTCCGCTACCGCCACCGCAGACGTGCCACGGGCCGACGTGACCTGCGGCACTTCGAACAGCCATTCCGGGTAAGTATCGATGCCGGACGAAGACAGATGAATCCATTGCAGGTTGAACGGCCAGCCCTCAGGGCGTGGTGGTTTCTCGCCGCTGCCCGCACGGAACACCGGGCGTGCCAGCAAAATAGTTGCTTCGGCAGGAATGGAGTCGGGCGTACCGGTGCCAATCGGCACGAATGTGTACTCAGGCAAACGCTGGCGCAGCAGCTCGTTGACCTCTTCGTCATGCTGAGTGGCGATTACGATCTGTGTCATGAAAACCTCGTGACTAAAACGCGAGGTGGCACGCACGGCCACCCGTTCATGGTCGACGGCCATGAGGCCGGACTGAGCATGAACATAAGCGTTGAATACGGGCCTGTGAAATGCCAATGCGATCTAAACTAATATTATTTTTTGTTATCACTTTATTTTTTTATATCAACATATGGCATTAATATGCCTCTTCCGAGATGAACCCGGTCCTGTAGGAGTGAGCTTGATCTGGGCCGCATCCGGACGATGCGGTGCGTCAGCGAAAATGTGCTGCCTGACCCGATGCAATCGCGGGCAAGCGCGCTCCTACAGCTGAAAAGCATCCCAGTCCGGGTAGTTTTTCCTGTTTGATGAGAGCTCGCGGACTCCTACAGAATCGGCCTCAACCTCGAAGACTACCCGTGCCGATTAGCCGGAATGGGCAAACCAAGGTGTTCGCGCAGGGTGCTGCCGGTGTACTCCTCGCGGAACAACTTGTGCTTGCGCAGAATCGGCAGCACGCCGTCGATGAAATGCTCCAGGCCTTCCGGGAAGTAAGCCGGCATCAGGTTGAAACCGTCAGCGGCCTCCCCTTCAAACCAGGCGATCAATTCGTCGGCCACGGTTTGCGGCGTACCGACCACAATTTTGTGGCCGCGGGCACCGGCCGCCAAATTGCAGATCTGTCTGAGGGTCAGGCCATCGCGATGGGAAAGATCCAGCAGCAACTGAGCACGGCTTTTCATGTTTTGTGGCAGCGGCAAGTCGGGTAAAGGCTGATCAAGGTCGAAACCGGACAGGTCGTGGCCGAGACGATCAGCAACCATCAACAGTGCGGCTTCCTGGTCAGTCCAGCTTTGCAACTGATCAAAGCGTGCCTGCGCCTCAGCGGCCGTCGCGCCAAGGATCGGCATCACGCCCGGCATCACCAGACAATGCTCCGGCCTGCGACCATGAGCGACGACCTGGCCTTTGAGGTCGCGATAGAACTCCTGAGCCTCTGGCAGGCCCTGCTGAGCGGTGAAGACCACTTCACCGATCCGTGCGGCCAATGCCATGCCTGGCCCGGACGAACCGGCCTGAATCAATACCGGATGACCTTGCGGCCCGCGCGTTACGTTCAGCGGCCCGGCGATGGAGAAGTACTCGCCCTTGTGATCAAGCCCGTGCAGTTTGGCCGGATCGAGAAACACGCCGGAATCCCGGTCCTGTACATAGGCGTCATCTTCCCAGCTGTCCCACAGCCCCCGCACCACATCGACAAATTCTTCGGCGACGGCGTAGCGCTGGGCGTGGTCCGGATGGGTCGCGCGGGTGAAGTTGGCGGCACTGTCATAGCCGGTGGTCACGACGTTCCAGGCAGCTCTCCCGGCGGATAAATGATCCAGCGTGGCGAACTGCCGGGCGATGGTGTAAGGCTCGCTGTAAGTGGTGGAGGCCGTCGCCGCCAAACCGATTTTCTCGGTAATCGACGCCAGCGCGCCAAGCAGAGCGACCGGCTCCAGGCGCACGATCATCGAAGGATGTTCCTTGCCGTTGGTGACCAGTTTGTCGCCAAAAAAAACCATGTCGAATTTGGCTCGCTCAGCCGCCAGGGTCAGTTGACGGATCAACGGGAAGTTCTCACTGCCCGCCTGAGCACCAGGGTATCGCCAGCCAGCGGAATGGTGACCGGCAGCCTGAATGAACAGGCCCAGACGCATGTGTCGATCTTGCTTGCTCATGGAAATCGGCTCAGCAAAAGAGTAATGGAAGTGGTTTTATGCATAGAACAAAAAGGAATAAAAAGCAAACACAACAACAGCTTTTATAATAAAAACAAATGATCGCGACTGTCCATGCCCTCTGCCGGACTCGCACAGTAGACAAAGCCTTATGCGGGGCCGAATTTCTGTAGGAGCTGCCGAAGGCTGCGAAGCATTTCATCCTGGACTACCGCGATCGCAGCCTTCGGCAGCTCCTACAGTTCCTGCGTTTGCCGCGCGACAATGTGGTGACAGGATCAATCGCACCCTCAAGGTAGGAAACCAGACCATCCGCGGTAATAATGCCCGCACACTTTCTGCCGGAGCCTTCTGCCGTGGCTGTTCCGCAAGCTATTTTGCCGATCTTTCTGTTGATTGTTCTGGGCTACTTCCTGCGTCGTCGTGGCACGTTGTCGGCGGAGAGCAACAAGGCCTTCGGCGAACTGGCATTCAAGCTTTTCATGCCGATGGTGCTGTTCATCGGCATGGCCAAGGCGCCGCTGCATGAAGGCTTGAACACCACGATTCTGGCGGCCTATTTCATACCGGCGCTGATCGTCTTTGCCGGGGTCAATCTGGTTGCTCACTGGCGCATCGGGCATCCGACGCCCTTTGGTCTGACCGCAGCGTTCGGCAATAACGGCTTGATGGGCATCGCGCTGGTGGCCAGTCTGTTTGGCAACCCCGGTCTGGTGCTGCTGTTCACTATCCTGGCGGTGCATAGCCTGTTGTTGTTCAGCTTTCAAAGCCTCTACAACAGCCTCGCCGGTGATGAACCGTTCAGCGTCAAAACCCTGGTGGGCAGTCTGGCAAACCCAATGATCATCGGATTATTGCTCGGCGTGCTGCTCAATCTGTCGGGCCTGACGATGCCGCTGTGGGCCGAGCACCTCACCACCTGGCTGGCCCAGGCAGCCCTGCCCTGCGCCCTGATCGTGCTCGGCGGCAATCTTGCGGGTTACCGCCTGCGACCCAGCATCGAGGCCGTCGGTATTACCGTTGCCAAATTGCTGATCATGCCGGTGCTGGTGTTGGTGACCTGCATGATCATCGGCATCAGCGGTACGCCGCGAGCGGTGTTGATGCTGATGGCAGCAACACCTTGCGGTTTGAACGTGCTGGGCTTTTCACGCACGCAGGAAGACGTGCAAAAAACCAGTTCGGCGATTTGCCTGTCGACGCTGGTGTCGGCGGTGACCATGCCGGTCTGGATGTGGATCGAGAGCTGGGTTTGATTGACGGGAGGCAGACCGGGACGCCTGAAGAAGCTGCGTCCCGGGAAGGGCTTACTCTTCGGCGCGCTTGACCAGATGATCATGCATGGCGCGCTCGGCGCCTGCAGGATCATTGGTTTTGATGAAACCGAGAATGACTTCGTGTTCCTTGATGGTCATTTCCCGGCCTTTGAAACGCAGCATGTCCTGACGGTAATCCGCCATCCATTCGAGAATTGCCCGAGAGATGGCGACGTAGATCGGGTTGCCGGAAATTTTCGCGATTTCGCCGTGGAATTCCATGTCGGCCGGAATAAACTCATCGGTCTCACGGTGCTTGTGCATTTTTGCCAGCGCCGACTCCAGCCGGGCGACATCAGCAGGCGTGGCCTTTTCAGCGGCCATTTTGACCAGTCCGGTCTCGAAGAAGGTACGCGCCTGTCGGAGATGATCAACGTTTTTCGCCGAACTCGACAACAAATGACGCGCTGCCAGATCAATCTGGCTGATCATCGAATGCATGTCCACACGACCGACTTTGGCTCGCTCGCCATGCTGAATACTGATCATGCCCATGCCGGCCAGGCGCTGCATGGCTTCGCGAACGACCGGGCGGCCCACGCCGAAGGTTTCCATCAGTTCGCGCTCAGCAGGCATCTGATCGCCCGGCTGAAGGTTTTCCTCTTCAATGAGACCGATCAGTTGCTCAAAGACGATGTCGGAAAGCTTCTTGCGTTGAATCAGGCGTTTCTTGATCTCTGGCATTACTGAAGGTGGCTCCATGGAATGCATCACGTGAAATGCATAAAAAAACGGCAACGATGACGCGATTATAATCCAGGCTCGCGGGCGAGGTGGCAGTCGATTAACGCCACCGCCCATGGCCTCAGCACCAACGCTGCTTCGTTATCGATCGGTTGCAACGCACTGAAAAAGTCGGGATCGGACAGTGCCTGTTGGCAGGTCTGTTCATCCAGCAACCTTGAACCCGTCACTCGCATCGCGTCCAGCGTAACCTCCTGAGGTTTCGCGCTCAGATTGGCCAGCCATAGTCGCACGTTACCCTGCGCGCCCTGCAACCAGCCGAAGGCAATAACCTGCGCAACGGATGCGTGAAAGCTCAGGGCCTGTTTGCCCCGCGCCCGAGCGAGACCTTTGAGCACGTGAAACACCGGCCAGTATTGATGCGTGTGTGCGACCGCGAATGGCTCATTGACCGCCCATAAGGCAATTGCGTTCACTGCGCTGACGTGTGCGGCGTGATAATGCGCCAGTGTCCAGGCGGCAGCGAGCAAGCTGGTTTGTCGGGGATCCTGATTGCTCAGGGTCAATCGTTCGCGCTTCGGGTTAGGGGTGAGTTGCCCGCCATAAGGATTGCGCCAGGCACCGATAGCACTGGTGGTGATGCGATAGGGCTTGCCTGATGCCAATTGCAAACCGGAGCGGAATACGTCGGGCAATGCCTCCAGTGACTGCACCAGTGAATAGTCGTCAGCAGCATGTACCAACGGCGAGGTGGCGTGGGTCAGGTAGTCAAAACTGTCGCTGGCCGGTCGGCAGCGGTTGAGCTCCGTGAAGAACGTCGGGAAGCCACCACCGATCAGCATCTCCGGCAAATACTCCCGCGCCAGTACCGCGACCTGATTCGGCGTCAGGCCCTCTGGCCAGCGTCCGTCAGGTTGATAGCTCTCAAGATACGCCGCAGGCGTGAGCAGAATGCCGCGCACCGCTGCCGAGCTGCCGCGGATCCGCTCAGCCAGCGTCGAAAGCTGCGCGTGCGGCCGTTGATCGTCAACGACCACCAATAGCCACACGTCTGTAGCTGCATTGGCGCACAACTCCAAGGCGCCACGCAGTTGATCAAAAGCAGCGGCGTCACGCAGGTCCACCAGCAACTCCAGATGCGCACTATGAAGTTGCTCGATCAGCTTTACTGCGCCGTCTGTATCGTCCAGACGATTGTTGACCCACAGCCCCTGCCCTAACGCCGGAAATGGATGGTCGGCGTGGCCTGCGTAACGAACAGAAACCGCATTCATGCGTACACCCCGGAGTGGTCCAGCAATGACAGGCTGATGCTTTGTTCGATAAGCTCGCCTTTGCCTAATCGATAAGGACAAGGCCACGTCAGCGGCCGGTTATAGGTCTTGAAAGAGGCGTCACACCAATTGCGCTGATCCTCCATCTCGAATACGTCACCACTGAAATCCCATTGCAGCTTAAGGCCCGACGCCGGCGAGTGAACCAGCCGCCGGATATCAAGGAACGGCTGGCCGGGCGCAATCAGGTCGGGGAACGTACCGTGCTCAATGCTCCCGTCGCTATGGGTCACACTGACCGGGGAGTTCACTACGCCCTTCAGCGGGTGCAGCAGCATCAGACCTGCTCGACACGTCACGAAGTTCTCCAGGGCCTGCAAGCGCGCGCGCACCCAGATGCCCCGCAAGCCGACATTCATATCGACCCACCACTCCAGCAAGGGAACGCCATCGATACCGGCTACGCATCCGTCGACGATCTGTCGCCAGCCCTGATCGTCGGCAAAGGTTTCGCAAGCACGCTGATGCAAGGAATGAGTGCCCCAGAACTCGTCACGGATCACCAGGCCGACGCTGCGCAAAACTTCCGTATCACCCAGCATCACGCCACGTAATTGGGGGCCTTGCACGCGAAAGCGAAAAGCAGCCGCTGACGTTTCCATACTCTCGACATCAGGCTGATCCGTGCCATACAGACGCAGGGAGAGCGAACTTGATGCTGCCATCGGGGGCACTCCGTAGGTTCTTGTTATAGGTGCACACCGACAGATTCACGGTGGTCGGAGGCGCTCAAATTAGACTAGCAGCACTGGTATGATGATGATATATAGTGATGACAGAACCTCCTGACAAATACAAAAAAATCGCTATAAAGCGAGGAGCGTTGCATGAGCTTAGTGTCGTCTGGCAAAAACCCGACTGTATCTACGCGCAACCTGTCGGCCATCATTCTGTTGGTTACGGCGGTCGCCATATTGCTGACGACGTCGGTCCTCAATGGACCGCTGCTCAGCGTCCGCCCTCTTGACCCGCTCACCGGCAAAGTCATCTTCAACGATGCCCGCTCTGCCAACGCGCAGGGGCAAAATCAGAAATTCGCCCTCGCGAGCTTTGACGCCGAACACTACGTGGCCGAGCAATGGTCGCCTGATGTCGAAAGCGTCGTGGCAAAAAATACGGCAGATCTGGCTGAGGTACTGAACGCGATCAATCAGAACGCGAGCGAAGCCAGTAACCGTTATGCGGTGCCCCACAAGGCTCAATCAAAAAATTACATCGTCAGTGGTCGCGCTCGCGTTACAGAGGTGAACACCAAGTCGCCCATGGGGCTGCTGAGCCTGGAATTAGTCGATAGCTCACTGACCAGCACGGCAAAAATCCAGTTGCTGACCGGGCCCTTGGTCATCAGCACCGCGTTGCGCGATGTGGCCAACAATATGTCGCTGAACAACTTCACCAATCAGACGCAATATGCGGATGTGGCCGCGGCACTCAACAAGAAGGCCCTGGCACAGGCTTATGCAGCAGCCCCGGTCGCCGGGCTGGCGGGTAAAACCATCGAATTCACCGGCGTGTTCAACCTGCAGTCGCCCTCTTCGGTACGCATCGTGCCGATCAGCCTCAAGGTGGAGGAGTAGATCATGCTGATCGCTTCTCAGATTCAATCTGCTCCGGCGTTGCGTCTGGAAATGCACGCGCGGCAAATCAGCAAGGTCTATCAAGGCACGACCGCGCTCAAGGCTGTGGACTTCGACGTGGTGCATGGCGCAGTCAATGTGCTGATCGGCGAAAACGGAGCGGGCAAGTCAACGCTGATGAAGATTCTGGCCGGTATCGAAAAACCCACCTCCGGCCAACTGTTCAGTGGTGATCAGCCACTGACACTGAGCGATCCACGCCAGGCCATGGCGTTGGGCATCGGCATCGTGCATCAGGAACTGAACCTGTGCCCGAACCTTAGCGTGGCGGAAAACATGTTTATCGGCAAAGAGCTGCGAGCCAGCTTTGGCCGGGTTCGCCATACCGAACAACGCCAGCTGGCTCACGCCACTTTGAAACGTATGGGCCAGGACATTGATGTCGATGCGCTGGTGCAGAACCTGAGTATCGGCAAACGGCAGATCGTCGAGATCGCCAAGGTGCTGGTCAGTGACGTGCGCGTGTTGATTCTGGATGAGCCGACTTCTTCGTTGAGCGAAGCCGAGGTCGAGATTCTGTTCTCGCTGATCAGTGAGCTGAAGCAGCAAGGCGTGTCGATCATCTACATCTCGCACCGCCTCGAAGAGCTGATCGAAATCGGCGATTACTTCACCGTGCTGCGTGACGGCGCGCTGGTCGGCACGGGTACCCGCGACGAGGTCACCGTTGACTGGTTGGTGGAGCGCATGATTGGCCGCCAGATGACCACCGAATTACGCGCAGGCTGTGGGCCCGAGGTTCACGAAAATCAGCCGGAAATGCTGCGGGTCAGCGACCTTGAGGTGGCCAGCGAACGAGGTTCATTGCTGCTCAACAAGGTTTCATTCAGCGTCAAACGCGGCGAAATCGTCGCGTTTTATGGACTGATGGGCGCCGGACGCACCGAACTGTTCGAAACCCTGATCGGCTTGCGCAAGGCCATTGGTGGCCAGATTCAGGTCAACGGTCACAGCCTGCCGCTGGTTCAGGACATTGCCGGGCGGATCAAGGCCGGGATTGCTCTGGTCCCGGAAGACCGCCAGAAGCTGGGCCTGGTCAGCGGTGCTTCAGTGCGCGACAACCTGTTGCTGGCCAATCTCTCCCGATATAGCCGCTTCGACGGTCTGGCAAACCCGCCCATGGATGCTGACGTCGCCCACATGATCAGCGAGCTGCACATCAAGACCGAGAACGCTGGCGTGGCCATTTCTTCACTGTCCGGAGGCAACCAGCAGAAAGTTGTAGTGGGCAAGAATCTGCTGACCGAACCCCATGTGCTGCTGCTTGATGAGCCAACCCGCGGCATTGATATCAAGGCCCGTCGCGAGCTGTTCGACGTGCTGGACCGATTGGCAAAAAGCGGTCTGACGATCCTTTACGCGTCCAGTGATCTGAAAGAAATCCTCGGCGGCGCCGATCGCGTTCTGGTGATGTGCCAGGGCCGGATCACCGCCAACCTGCCCCGCGGACAGCTGTGCGAAGCAAGCCTTGTCGCGTTCTCACAAGTGGTACGCAAAGATTCCGCGGCGGCGCCCAACCCGAATAAGAAGGAGATCGCCTGATGGCCGAGTCACTGTCACTGCATGCCCGCAAACCTCACGCGCTGAGTCTGCGTTCGCTGCCATTGCTGTTGCTCAAGCTACGCGCCTATCTGGCGTTGATGCTCCTGGTGATTCTGTTCGCCTCGATTGCGCCATCGTTTCTTTCCGCGCGCAACCTGGTGATTGTTGCCGAACAGGTCGCCGTGTTTGCCATCCTCGGTATCGGCATGACCTTCGTCATTCTGGCAGCCGGTATCGACCTGTCAGTGGGTGCAATCGCCGGGCTGGCGGCGATGGTTGCCGGTAGCCTGATCGCCGAAGGCTTGCGTCTTCCATGGCTGGGGGTCGCGGTGTTTGGCAGCATCCCGGTGGTGTGCATGGTGACTCTCGCGCTTGGCACATTGGTAGGCGCCGTCAATGGCTGGTTCATCACCCGCCTCAAAGTCACGCCGTTCATCATGACCCTGGGCATGCTCTACATGGCACGCGGTGCTGCACAACTGGTGTCCGGCGGTGCGACTTACGGCGACCTGGGCGGTCAGGCTGAGTTGAACAACACCGGCTTTCTGCTGCTGGGCACGGCACGAGTGCTGTCGGTGCCGGTATCGATCTGGCTGATGATCATCCTGACGCTGGTCGCGGTTTACGTCAGCCGCAAAACGGTATTCGGTCGCCAGGTGTTCGCCATTGGCGGCAATGAACGCACTGCCGAGTTATCTGGCGTGCGGGTCAACCGGGTCAAACTGGGCACCTACGCAATTTCCGGCTTCTGCGCCGCGCTGGCCGGTTTGATCATTGCTTCGCGTCTCGGTGCAGCCAACCCGGCTATCGCCACGTCTTATGAACTCAACGCTATTGCCGTCGTAGTGCTGGGCGGCGCGTCGCTGTTCGGCGGGGTCGGCACCATTGGCGGCACCATCATCGGAGCATTTGTGCTCGGGGTGCTAAGCAACGGCATGGTGTTGGTAGGGATTTCCGATTTCTGGCAAACGGTCATCACCGGCGCGGTCATTGTGCTGGCGGTGGTCGTCGACCAGTTGCAGCGGCGCGTGGAGAAATCCAGCGCTGAACGCGAGGCCAAGGCCCAGGAAGACAGGGGGAAGGCAGTCGCTAACCTTTAATCAGCAAGGGATGACAATAACAATGAAAATCCGCTTCTCTCGTCAGATGTTTTCACTGGCTGCGCTGTCGCTTTCGATCTGCGCCGCCCACGCCACTGCCGCCGACTTCAAGCCTGCCGAGCATTTGATCGTGATCATCACGCCCTCGCCCAGTAACGCGTTTTACAAGGCAGAGTCGGACACGGCAGAGGCCGCCGCGAAAAAACTCGGCTATCGGACCAAAGCCCTGGTGCATCAGGATGATCCGGATATCCAGCTGCGGCTGGTGCAAACCGCCATCGGTGACAACGCCAGCGCGATCATCCTCGACAACGCTGGCTCCGACGCGTCCATTGCGGCGGTGAAACGTGCTCAAGAGGCAAAAATCCCGACGTTCCTGATCGACCGTGAGATCAACGCCAATGGCGTGGCAACTGCGCAGATTGTTTCCAACAATTCTCAATGTGCGACGTCGGTGGCCGAGTTTTTCGCTGATCAGGTGGGCTTCAAAGGTGAGTATGTGGAATTGACCGGGCGCACTTCGGACGTCAACGCTCACGTACGTTCCGAAGGGTTTCACCGTGTGCTGGATCAGATCCCTGACCTGAAAATGGTTTCGCAGCAATCGGCTAACTGGGACCAGACTCAGGGTTACAACGTGATGCAAACCATCATTCAGGGCAATCCGAATATCGTCGGTGTGCTGGCGGGTAACGACACTATGGCGTTGGGGGCGGCGGCCGCGTTGAAAAATGCGGGCAAGAGTGAGGTGATCGTGGTGGGCATCGACGGTAACCCGGATGTGGTACGTCAGATCGCTGCGGATGGCCCGATCGTTGCGACCGGGCTGCAGCAGGCGACGCAAATGGCAGCCATGGCTGTGGAGCAGGCCGATCAGTTTCTGCGCACGGGTAAGACTGATAAACCCGAGAAGCAATCGGTGGATTGTGTGTTGGTGACCAAAGAGAACAGCAAGCAGGTGCGTGATGGCGGGTTCGGGATGCGGTGACTGCTTCTACCCCGCCATCGGCATAGGTATTACATACCGTTGATTTGAAGGTTGGGTACATATCCGTTGCAGCGGTAGTGGCTGATATTGGTTGCGCCCTTACGGCGCGTCACTTTTGGGGCCGGAAGCCGGCCCAGCCAAAAGTAACCAAAAGGCCTTTTCCCCACCACTCGGCACCTCGCTGTCGCTCGGTGTACCCGCCCGCAGATCCTGAACCGTGGGCCGCCGCAATGGGCCATCCATGGCCCGGTGCGGCTAACCCGGCGTCCTTGCCCCTCTTCAACTCAAGAGCGCCCCACGCTTCAGAATCTGCGTTCGGCCAGCGTGGTTTAACGGGGCGCCCAAAATCAAAAGCGCGGCGGCCTGACAGCCAACCTGATTTGTGAACTTACCTATCTTCTTCTGGAGCTGCCGAAGGCTGCGAAGCGTTGTGTCAGACAAGGCCTGTGTTGGCTGTGCTGACGTCTCGCGAACAAGTTCGCTCCTACCGGTCCGAGGCGATCCTGCTGCTTTTGATCTGCTTTTGATTTTGACCTTAGGCGCCCCGTTAAACCACGCCGGCCGGAATTCGACATTGCTGCGTGGGGCAAACCGGCAGGGATGCCGGTTTAGCCGCCTCAGGCCATGGATGGCCGGTGGCGGCGACCCCGCGCAGCAATGTCGGATTACGGGTATGCCGAGCGACAGCGAGGCACCCAGTGGTGGGGCAAGAGCGTTTTGCTTACTTTTGCGCTCCATCAAAAGTGAGGCGCCGTAAGGGCGCAACCAATACCAGCCGTTACCGAAGAGATGGATATGCACACAATGAAAGATGCGCCACTCAGAACACGAAGATAAAAATCACCCCCAACGCTGCGGCCTAACGGTAGTGCCCTTTGCCGCCGACTCATACGCCGCCTCCACCAACGCCTGGGTATTGAAATTGTCACTGCCACAGGTTTCAGCGGGTGTCCCGGACCGCTGATTCACTAACCACTCCCGCTGCAGACGCAAGACACTTTCCTGAATCGCAAACCACGGCGCCTCAGCCCAGCCCGGGATGCTCGGCGTAACATCAAGCAAACGCGTCACACCCTCGGCGTGTATTTGCAGACTGAAATCGGCCAGCAACCGCAGCGAGCCTTTCTCGCCATCGATCTCCAGCAGACTCTGCGGAAACGGGTCTTTTTCAACACGCGTGGCATAGCTGAGATCCACCACACTGGTGACACCGGAATCATGGGCCAACAACAACGTGGCGACGTCCTCGCCGTTGATGACCGGATTGACCCGTCGGGTTTCGCAGGTCAGACGGCTGACATCGCCGAACAGCGCACGGGAGATATCCAGCACATGGACCCCCAGGTCTTCGATGATGAAGCGCGGAGTCTGGGCCAGATAAGGTTGCAGGCGATACACATCGAACCCGCTACGAAAACTGATGCGACCAAAAAACGGCGTGCCGATCACACCCGAGCGCAGCTGTTCGATAGTCGCGCGGATCGCCGCCTGCCAACGGAAATTCTCATGCACGGTGAGGCTGACCCCGTGCTCGGCACAGGTATTGATCATCACTCGGGCGTCATCAAGGGTCAGCGCGAATGGCTTTTGGCAAATCACCTGAACACCGGCCAGAGCCGCCATCAACACCAGCGGTTTATGGGCAACCGGCGGTGTCACGATGTCGACGAAATCGAGTTGCAACTCATTGAGCATGACTTGCGCATCGGTGAACTGCGCTGCGCCGGGATGATGGCTGGCAAAAGCAGCCAACCGTTCGGCATCGTTGTCGCACAAAGCAACTATTTCCACGCCCTCCAGTTCCTGCCAGGCGCGCAACTGGTTAAGCGCAAAAAATCCGCAGCCGATCAAAGCGCCACGCAACGGTTTAGCGTTCGGCATAAAAACTCCTGTTCAGCCGGATAGACAGAAACAAAAACGCCCGGAGGTATGAGCCCCCGAGCGCAACGTTAGCGGTTAACCCGGGTTTATCAAGCAGCGTCGGCCTTGCGCACCGCATCGATCTTGAGCATGCGGGCGATGATCAGATCCAGCTCCTTCTCATCGAAGATCTTTTTCCAGTCCGGCTTGATGATTTGCTCACGGCCGTAATCGATGGCGATCAGACAGGCATCCGAAAATGGATTGGTGCTGCGGAAAGCCACCGCCAAGGCGATCTGGATGTGCCCGTACAGCATGGCTTTGGCCGCGGCTTCCGGCACGCCAATGCGGTTAATGGTTTCGTCCAGCGCTTCCTTCATGAAGCTGCCAACCATGCACGCCACGGTTTCGACCAGCGTCGGTTCGAGGTAAGCCAATTGCTTGACCGTGACCCAGTGCACTTCCCCCACTGGCCCGTACATCACGGCGATGATGTTGGCCAACTCGGAACGCTGTTTGTCATTGCCGGTTTCGAAGGCAGCACACACGTCCTGAATCGCGGCGGTGCCACCAAAGGCGTCGGCGTGCTCTTCTTTGGTGGTGCGCTCCAGGAAAACCGAGGGGTGGCACGGATGAGCCACAGCCTGGTGAATCCCGTCACGCTGGGCCAACAGCCCGGCATAGGAAGCAGCAGGGTCGAGTGTCAACAAGATCGCGCCGTTTTTCATCTGCGGTACCACCAGCCCGGAGACGGTTTCCAGCGCGACATCTGGCACAGCGAGGATAACCACATCAGCGTGAGGCACCACTTCCTCGGTCACCGACAACTGCCGTCCGGAGGCCAGAATCTGCTCCTGCGCCCGGGGCGAGTTTTCACAGTAGGTCACACTGTAATGGCTGCCTTGCAGGTTCTTGGAAATGCGCATGCCCATCTTTCCGCCAGCGCCCACAATTGCAATTTTTTTGAGTTCGTATGTCATGGGGTCACTCCTCGCTTTGCTTAGCATTCAGGTAGTTCAGGTTGTGTCGGGTCCACTGATCTTCGAGCGCGCAGGTTGTCGCGGCATCTGATTGCCATGGCAGCCAATGCTCGATGATCTGGTTGATGTTGTTTTGTTCAGGATTCACTTTCGCCCGCATGTAGTCGTAATCCAGCAGGCCCTCACCCATCGGGCAGCCCGCGAAGGTGAACCCCACCCAGCCATCGCGCCGGGAGAAATTGAAGTCCTTCACGTGCAGGTTCAGCACTCGCTGAGCGGTCATGTCGATGACGTCTTTCGGGTGTTCCAGCGCTGCCACGCAGTTGCCTGGGTCCAGGCAGATGCCGAGCCACGGACTGTCGACACGCTCGACCGCATCGAGAATGGTCCGCGTCGGTACCTGCTCGTAGGTTTCCAGGGCGAGCTTCACGTCCTGCTCGACAAAGCGTGGCATTACCGCTTCCAGCAAACCGAACGCTTGGTCCGGGCTCGGCTTATAGCTATTGCTGTTGAACATGCTGCGCAGCAAGCGAACATCGAGCACCTGGGCGATTTGCAGATATTTGATCAAGTGCGCGGTTTCCAGCCCGCGAGTGCCCAGTTCCAGAACGATCCCAAGCTGATCAGCCTGGGATTTAAGGGCCTGAAGCTGCTCCGTCGAGAACGCTTCAATGCCCCGGTAATCGCAGATCTGGAATACACCGGCGCCGAGTTCAGCGGTGTGTTGCAGCATTGCCGACAGGTCCATCGGGCACGGTACCCGCTCGGAACCGCGCCAGAAAAACGAATAAGTACTCAGGCCGATTGCCATTGCTTAGCCTCCTGCGAGGTCGCCACGCTGCGTTCACACACGCGCACCGCCTCTTCGAGAATCGATTTGAAAGCTGCGGGGTCGTGGGCAAAACGGCCGAGAAAAAGACCGTCGACCTGAGCGCCCAACTGGCTGAGCAGCCCCGGTCCGGCACTGCCGCCGTAGATCACCCGCGCGTTACTCAGGCCCTCACCGGCAAGGCGACTTTTCAGTTGCGCGCAGACGCTGCCAATGTAATCCGGCGAAGCAGCCTGACTGGCGCCAATGGCCCATTGCGGCTCGTAGGCAAGAATCAGATCACCCAGCAGACCTGCATGCCTTGCAGCG
Organism: Pseudomonas viridiflava; assembly: GCF_900602065.1. Classification (GTDB taxonomy): domain Bacteria; phylum Pseudomonadota; class Gammaproteobacteria; order Pseudomonadales; family Pseudomonadaceae; genus Aquipseudomonas. The sequence goes on from NZ_UWFN01000288.1 coordinate 88,102, forward strand.
CTCAACGACGCTTGCAGTTGTTGCATGCAGACCTGCACGGCATGCTCGATCCCCCTGTTATCTGCCTCGCCCAGACACAGCACCGGGGTTAGAAAATTGCGCCAGGCAGCAGCTGTTTTGTCAGCGATGTTCTGATCAGTTTCTGCGAAATAGCGGCGTCGTTCGGCGTGACCGATCTCCACCACCTGACAGCCCATTTCCTTGAGCACCGCCGGGCTGACTTCACCGGTGTAGGCGCCCTCGTCTTCCCAGAAAACGTTCTGCGCGCCGACCTGAGCACTGCCCGCGAAAATTTGCAGAGCGGGCGCCAGCATTGGAAAGCTCGGGATAATGAATATCTCGACCGCGCCACTGCGCACGTGCGCCTGTTGCTCAATGTGCGCGGCAAGGGCTGCGCACCAGTCCAGCGTGCGCTGGTAGCCGAAATACATCTTCAGGCTGACGCCGAGCGTCACCACCGGGGCGCGTGTAGAGGCATTCATCTGGCGCTCACTCGCTCGTAATCGCTCAAGGTCTTGACCTTAAGAGCCGATGCCGAAGTTTCGTCAAAGTGATAGGTCAGCCACTCCTTGAGCAGACGCCGGGCCAGTTCCAGGCCAATCACACGCTGACCGAATGTCAGCACTTGAGCGTTGTTGCTAAGGATCGCGCGCTCGACTGAAAAACTGTCATGTGCGGTGACTGCGCGGATGCCGGGCACTTTATTGGCAGCAATCGCCACGCCCAGCCCGGTGCCGCAAATCAACAGTGCCCGATCGGCGAGCCCTGCCGCGACTTTCTCGGCAGCTGCGATAGCCACCAAGGGATAAGACGTGTGGCTTTGGGCATCAACACCAACGTCCTCGATAAACTCCACCAGTGGATTGGCCAGTAAATCGCGTTTGAGGGCTTCCTTGTATTCGTAACCGGCATCATCGCAACCGATAACGATGCGTATTTTGTCACTCATGGACTGTCTCCTCGGAACGGCTGGACGCGCGAATGCCAGCCAGCAGCACCGGCTCGATCGCATTGATAATCAGGGAAAGGGAAACCGCACCGGCATCCGGAGTACCGAGGCTTTTTTCAGCCAGCGGCCGCGCACGACCGATCCGTGGCCGCAGCTCAGCCGTGGCGGCAGCGGCCTCTTCGGCGACCCGTGCAGCGACGCTCCACGCTTCGCCCAGCTCAAGACCGCGCTGTGCTGCTTCGCACAGCGCCAGGCTGAATGGCACCAACACATCCACCATGGTTTTATCGCCAGGCTGGGCCTTGCCGAAATGCATGATGCCCTCGCTGGCTTTGCGTATCCCTTCGGCCACCAGATCTGCATCCGGATCAAGCCGGTCACCGAGTGTGGTACCCAACGCTGTCAAGGCAACGCCCCACAGTGCACCGGAGGTGCCACCGGCTTTATCGGCCCAAGCGTCTGCCGCACAGCGCAGCAACGTGCCTGCGCCGCAGTCGAGGGCCAGGATTTCCCGCGCCTTGGCGACCGCAGCCATGACCCCGCGCTGCATGCCAATCCCGTGGTCGCCGTCACCGGCTACGGCGTCGATGCGACCGAGTTCGTCTGCATGTTCCAGCACAGTGGCTTCGGCCCTTTCCAGAGCCTGCAACACGCATTTGGCCGAGCGGCGGGATTTCATGCTGGCGGGAGGAATGACCTGTTGCTCGACCAGTTGCAGGTCGAGAACATCCGACTGTTTAGCCAGTAATACCGAGCCTTTCCGGTAGGCAGGCGTCGAGACTGGCGCACGCCAGAAAAGCTCCAGCTCTTCATCCAGCCAGCACAGGGTCAGGGACACTCCGGCCATGTCGAAACTGGTCACCAGCTCGCCGACCTCGGGCTCAACCACTGTCAAACCTGCAGTGTTCAGCAACTGTGCAACGCGCCGGTAAACCACAAACAGCTCTTCATACTTCACGCTGCCCAGACCGTTGAGAATCACCGCAACGCGCTGACCTTGCGCCTTGTCGATGCCGTTCGGCAGCTCATCAAGCAACGCGGCGACCAGTAATTGAGCCAGTTCGTCAGCCGTCGGCACCGGACCCTCATCGATACCCGGCTCGCCGTGGATACCCATGCCCAGCGCCATTTTGCCGTGAGGCACGTTGAACAGAGGCTGATCGGCCCCCGGCAGCGTACAGCCGGAAAAAGCCACGCCCAGTGAGCGAGTGCGATGGTTGGCATGCCGCGCTACACGCACAACTTCGTCGAATTCATAACCGGCTTCAGCAGCCGCGGAAGCGGCCTTGAAAACCACCAGATCACCGGCAATACCCCGGCGTTTATGCAACTCTGCGACAGATGCACTGGAGATGTCGTCGGTGACGGCAATCACTTCGCAAGGGATGCCTTCCGCGTTGAGACGATCTCTGGCCAAACCGAAATGCAGCACGTCTCCGGCATAGTTGCCGTAGCCCAGCAATACGCCGCCACCTTTGTGCGCAATGCGCGACACGTTGTAGATCTGCTGCGCCGAGGGCGAAGCAAACAGGTTGCCCATGACCGCCGCATGGGCGAGCCCCTGCCCCACCAGCCCGGCAAACGCCGGGTAGTGCCCGGAACCGCCGCCAATCACCACCGCGACCGAACCTGCCGGGGTATCTGTGCTACGCACTACCCCTCCTGGAACCTGACGAACCTTGTCGCCGTGTACCGCAACAAAGCCCTCCACCAGTTCACCGGCAAAGGCTGAAGGCTGATTGAATAAACGCGTCATTTATTATTCTCCCTGTGTGACAGGTTGAGGCCCGGCCATATTCGCGGCCGGAGCGACTCTTCGTTGGCTACCGAGCGCGACCATGAGAATCGCCGACATCAGCATCAACCCACCGACGACAAACATCGGCACGGTATAGCCGCCGGTACTTTCCTTGAGCATCCCGGTGACAAAACCTGCGGAGAAGCCAGCAACGTTGCCCACCGTGTTGATCAGCGCCACCGCAGCAGCGGCGGAGGCACCGGTGAGAAACTGAGTCGGCAAGGTCCAGAAGTTGGGCAGCGCAGCGAAGATCGAGCAGGCGGTGATGGTCACCACTGCAACCGTCGTGGCGGGCGAACCCATGGCCAGCGCCAGAGGGATGCTGACTGCGCCGGTCAGCGCCGGCAGTGCAACGTGCCAGGTACGGCAGCCACGTTTGGTCGCGTCACGTGACCAGAAGTACAAGGCCACTGCAGCGGGCAGATAAGGAATAGCGGTGATCAGCCCCTTCTCGAAGACGGTGAAGGTGGTGCCGAACTGCGCCTGGAACCCACCAATAATCGTGGGCAGGAAGAACGACAACGCATACAGGCCGTAGATGAAACCAAAGTAGATCAGGCACAGCACCCATACGCGGCCGTTCAACATTGCGCGGCCTACGCTCAGGTGACCCTGGCTGGATTGGGTCTGCTGCTGTTCACGCTCAAGCTCACCTTCCAGCCAGGCCTTTTCTTCGCTGCTCAGCCATTTGGCATCGGAAGGCTTGTCCACCAAGTAGTACCAGGCGATGAAGCCGACCAGAATCGCGGGCAACGACACCCCGAGGAACATCACTCGCCAGCCCGCCAGACCGAACAGCCCGTCATGCCCGATGAACCAGGCCGCCAGCGGCGCGCCAATCACCACGGTGAGCGGCTGCGCCAGATAAAACAGCGAGAGGATTTTGCTGCGGTAGCGCGACGGCACCCACAGGCTCAAATAGAGAATCGCACCGGGGAAGAAGCCCGCTTCGGCCACGCCCAGCAGCAAGCGCAAGCCGTACAGCCCTTCAATGCTGCTGACCCAGGTGAAAAGCAGCGACACGATGCCCCAGGACACCATGATCCGCGCCAGCCATTTGCGGGCACCGAAGCGATGTAGCGCCAGGTTGCTGGGCACTTCAAGAAGGATGTAGCCAATGAAAAAAATCCCGGAAGCAAGGCCGAACTGCGCGATGGTCAAGCCCAAGTCCTGGGTCATGCCATTAGGGCCTGCAAAAGAGATGGCCGTGCGGTCCAGGAAGTTGATGAAAAACATCAACCCCACGAACGGTACCAGCCGGAGTGAAATCTTGCGGATGGCCGATTTCTCGACGCTTTGGGATGCGGAGACAGTTGACATGTCGTTTCTCCGACTCATCTACGGCGAGCGCTAGCACGCTTGCTGATGTGATGAGGTGATTTCTTATTTTGATCGCTGTAAGGCAGCGATTTCACCTAAGCCAGGGCGCTTGGCGAAGCGACTGACCTGGCTAAAGGTTTAGCATGCACATTTTCATTTGTATACTGTGATGATGGTATGATCTCTATACCTCGACCACAAAACGCTTTCTCTTGGCTTCGAAACCATTGAGTTTGAGCGGCCGCGACTAAATCGAACCGCTTGTCAAAAAATGAAAAGGAGTGAGGATCAATCAGCAGGCAGGAAGCTTACGTCTATGTCGCGGGCAACACTGAGTCCGCCGTTACAGGCACTCCTGCGCCGCCTGCTCGAAACTGGAAGGCGTGAAACTGGAAGCCAGCGGTCGACGCTCGTACAAGAACACCTTTCCTCCTGTCGGGGCTTTGTAAGCCTCGATCACGTTGTCTGCTGCAATAGCGCTGGAGACCACAATTCGATAGTGGCGCTGGCTTTGTGACAACGTCGGCGTGAACTTGCGTTCCTGTAACTTGGGCACCAGGCAGTCCGTGTATTGCTCGGGTGACTTGGCCGTTTGCAATACGCGGGTCGGCTGATTGGGCGCAGAAGCACAGCCAGTCAGAAGAGAAACGGCAAGTGCTGAAGTACAAAAGAGAGAGAGACGCATTAACGAAATCCTGAATAACAAATCTGCCAAAGGGCAGGGTTTCCAATGCCGGGTATTTTCCGGATTTATTCAGGAAACAGAAGTTTTAAGTTGTGATGTTGAATATTGTTTAGAACGATAGTTTGAAACAGGCCTGTAAAAGCCAACTTATTGGCGAGACCCAATATCTGAGTCCGCCTGTTTGATGTTTCGCCAACAAGTTGGCTCCTACACAGACTGTGTGAAAACGTAGCGAGCGACGGCAAGACAAGGCAAAAACAGGCGAAAAAGCGGAGTCTAGGTGTTCTAAATGAGCATTTTTCGCCTGTTTTTAACGCAGTATTGCCGAGCGCAGTAGTTTTCACACAGTCTGTACAGGTCATGCATTTAATTACTCTTGCTGAACCACGCCCCGCTCCTCCAGCATCCGCACGAACATGGTCAGGCTGCGCGATACGGTGCCTTTGCGCCATACCAGCCAGGTGCGTAAAAACCGGAACGCTTCTGCCATCGGCCAGACGCTGACGGTGGTGCAGCCCGGCATGCTCTGCAACATGCTGCGCGGCATCAACGCCAGGCCGGCACCGGCGCTGACGCAGGCAAGCATCCCGTGGTACGACTCCATTTCGAATATTTTGCCGGGCACCGCTGCGTCAGCGGCGAACCACTGCTCGAAGTGATGGCGGTAAGAGCAGTTGGAACGAAAGGCGTAAATATTTTCGCCGCTAACGTCCAGCGCTCTGCCGATCGGTGCATGGTTGAGTGGCGCAATCAGCACCATCTCCTCCTCGAACGCGGGTACACCTTCAAGTGCCGGGTGCAAAACCGGGCCATCGACAAAGGCCGCCACCAGCCTGCCCGCCAGTACGGCATCAATCATGGTGCCAGACGGGCCCGTGGACAGATCGAGTTCAACCTTCGAGTACTGCTGGTTATAGGCGGCCAGCAATTCGGGAATCCGCACCGCCGCCGTGCTCTCAAGCGAGCCAAGGGCAAATGATCCCTGGGGTTCTTCACCGGCAACCGTGGCGCGAGCCTCTCCCACAAGGTCGAGAATACGTCGCGCGTAATCGAGAAAGCTCCAGCCTGCTGGCGAAAGACGCAAGCGGCTTTTTTCCCGGATAAACAGATCCACGCCCAGATCCTGCTCCAGCTGTTTGATCCGGGTGGTCAGGTTGGAAGGCACGCGATGGATGTGTTGCGCCGCAGCGCTGATGCTGCCCTGCTCGGCAACAGCCTTGAACATTTCCAGCTGGACCAGATCCACACCATTCTCCTTTTGTGAAAGATACGCTCAGTATTATTCAGTTTTCATAAAAACTACAGCACCGTAATCTGAACGCATTCCCCACCCAACAGGACGGTGCAATGACTACTATCTCCAGCGTTACCCATGCCATCTCGGTCAACCCCGCCAACGGCGAGCAGATCGGCCATTATCCTTTTGAATCCGATGCGGCCCTCGGCGGCGCCTTGTCCCGGGCGTCCAGCAGTTATGCCACATGGCGCAAAACAGCCGTTCCAGATCGCGCTCAGTTGATGATCGCTCTGGCCAAAGCCTTGCGGGACAACGCCGCCAGCATGGCAAACATGATCACCCAGGAAATGGGCAAACCGATTACCCAGGCTCGGGGCGAAATTGAAAAATGCGCACAACTGTGTGAGTGGTACGCCGAACACGGCCCGGCCATGCTTAGCGCCGAACCGACTCTGGTTGAGGGCGGTAAAGCACAGATCGAGTACCGCCCTCTCGGCCCGATCCTCGCGGTGATGCCGTGGAATTTCCCTGTCTGGCAGGTGCTGCGTGGCGCGGTTCCGGTGCTGCTTGCCGGCAATACCTATGTCTTGAAGCATGCACCCAATGTAATGGGCAGCGCCTACCTGCTGCAGGACGCGTTCAAGCGTGCAGGTTTTGCAGACGGTATTTTTGAAGTCATCAACGTGACGCCAGAGGGTGTTTCCAAAGCGATCGCCGACCCGCGTATCGCCGCTGTCACCCTGACGGGCAGCGTACGTGCCGGTATGGCGATCGGGGCTCAGGCCGGGGCTGCGCTGAAAAAATGCGTGCTGGAACTGGGCGGCTCCGACCCGTTCATTGTGCTCAATGATGCGGATCTGGACGAAGCGGTTAACGCCGCCGTTGTCGGACGTTTCCAGAACAGCGGGCAGGTCTGCGCAGCAGCCAAACGCCTGATTATCGAGGAAGGTGTGGTGGAGGAATTCACCCGCAAATTCGTCGAGGCGACACGTCGGCTTTCAGTGGGCGATCCACTACTGGCAGACACCTACGTCGGCCCGATGGCCCGTTTCGACTTGCGTGACGAGCTGGACGGCCAGGTGCAGGCCACTCTTGGTGAAGGCGCAACGTTGTTAATCGGTGGCAAAAAAACAGAAGGCTCTGGCAATTTTTACGAGCCGACGGTTTTGGCCAACGTTACCGACCAGATGACCTCTTTCAAAGAAGAGTTGTTCGGCCCGGTCGCATCGATCATCACCGCCCGTGACGCTGCCCATGCATTGTCACTGGCCAATGACAGCGAGTTCGGCCTCACCGCGACTGTCTACACTCGCAACATTGATCAGGCTCGCAAAATGGCTGATGAACTGGAAACCGGAGGCGTATTCATCAACGGTTACAGCGGCAGCGACCCCCGGGTAGCCTTTGGCGGCGTGAAGAAAAGCGGTTTTGGCCGCGAGCTATCACACTTTGGCCTGCGCGAATTCTGCAACGCACAGACCGTGTGGCTGGATCGTCGCTAAGCGCCTGGTGATTTGTTCTACCCCGAGCAGCGCCTATCAGGTTTGCAATGACCTGAACCCATGAACTGCCCCCCAAAGGCTGGACGAGGTGTCCAGATTCTGGGGGGCAGTTCAGTTGCACCTTCCCCTCGCTCAAATCTGTTTGAGGCATTACTGGTAAACCGTGAAAGGCAGTTGCATGATGCGCGGGCCAAAACACCCGGTCTACGGACATTCGTTCAGCCCCTTCCAATGATTAAGGAGGTTAAACGCAAAATGCACCATCCGCAGGCCCCCTTGTCCTAATCGAACAACGTTCATTTCAAGTCAACCACGCCGTTGCATGTCTGCAGGTTTGAAGGAGATGTTAATGCTCGGACGCAGCTCGCCAGAGCACGAGTCAGCAAGCCCTGTCGAAATTTATGCGGCGAAAGCAATGCGAACCGGAGCGACATTTCGGCTCACGGTCATCTTCATGCTGGTTGTGATCCTCGCCTTTCTGAGCGTTGAAGGTTGGCGCACATGGCGAGACTATCGTTCCGCCTTCGCCTCTGCGCAGGACTCAGTCACCAACCTTGCACGCGCAACCGCACAGCACGCCGAAGATGCCATACGGCAAGTCGACGTGTTGACAGCGGCCCTTAGCGAACGAGTGGAAGGCGACGGGTTAGAGCATATCGATGTCCCGCGTATCCATAAGCTGCTGGTTCAGCAATCCAGAATCATGCCGCAACTGCATGGCCTTTTTATCTATGGCCCTGACGGACAATGGGTAGTGACAGACAAAGAGGTGACGCCTGAAACCGCAAACAATGCTGACCGGGATTATTTTCAATATCACCGCACTCACAATGATCGCAGCGTTCGTATCAGCGCCGTCGTGCGAAGTAAATCAACCAACGACCTGATCATCCCTATCTCTCGTCGCCTGAATAACAGTGACGGCTCTTTTGCCGGAGTGCTGCTGGGGACAATCAAGGTCAGCTATTTCGTCGATTATTACGGCGACTTCAAAATTGATGACAAGGGAGCACTGGTTCTGGCCATGCGCAACGGAACCATTCTGGTCAGGCGTCCCTTTGTTGCATCCGTGGTCGGGCAAAGCCTGGCGAACAGCGAGATTTTCAAATCCTACCTGCCCAACTCCAACGAAGGCATCGCCGCCGTCAAAGCCGTGGTGGACGATACCGAGCGCCTTTACGGCTACAGAGCACTGAGTACTTATCCGTTAGTGGTGGAGGCAGGTCTTTCGCGGGAGTCGATTGTTGCGCCCTGGCGGCTTGATCTGCTGAAAAGTGGATTGATTCTGCTGTCGTTAATTATCGTGCTGTCGATCTTTGCGCTCATTGTCTTGATCCAGTTGCGTCAGAGAATGGCCATGGAACGGGAGATCCGGGATGCTCACCAGACCATGCGGGATATGGCGCTAACCGACAGCATGACCGGGCTTGGAAATCGCAGGCGACTGGACAGTGCATTACTGGATGAGATTCGTCTGGCCAAACGGCAGAACACGTCTCTGGCGCTGATCATGCTCGATGTCGATTACTTCAAACGCTACAACGATCAGTACGGACATGCCGCTGGCGATGATTGCCTGACCGCTGTAGGTGGCGCTATCCAGCAAGCCGTTCAGAGGCCAGGGGACCTTGCCGTCAGGTACGGCGGCGAAGAGTTCACCGTGTTGCTGCCCAACACCGACAAGGCAGGCGCAACACGGGTGGCGGAAGCAATTCTGGAATCGATCAGGGCGTTGAATATCGAACATGTCTCACACCCTTTTGGCAAGGTGACGGCCAGCGCGGGTGTAACGGCCAGTCAGCCAGGCCGCGAAGAGGTAACACCCGCCAGTTTGCTGAAGGCAGCGGACGGCTGTCTTTATCAGGCGAAACAACAGGGGCGCAACTGCTGGTGTTCCGCCGTAGGCTGATCATTCATATTGAAAGTCGAGCGCGGCAATATTTGTCTTGATGCCTGGATCACGTTAGGCGGAGGATATGAAGCAAGGCTTCTCCCTACCGGTAGAACCCCTGCCAGGCCTGCATCATGCATTTGGCGCATAGGGCATTCTCAAACGTCATAACCCTATATTTTCCTGCATGGTAGTCTCGCGCCACTACGAATATGAAGAAGCCTAGAATCAGGAAACGTCATGCCCAGAATGTCCCACTTGGCGCTGCGCCAAAATTTTCGAGCGCTGCTCGCCTCACAAACCTGCTTCGAAACCGCTTCAGTCTTTGATCCGATGTCTGCACGCATCGCCGGAGATCTGGGTTTTGAAGTCGGGATACTGGGAGGTTCAGTGGCGTCGCTGCAGGTATTGGCAGCCCCGGACTTTGCGCTTATTACGTTGACTGAGTTCGCTGAACAAGCCACCCGAATTGGCCGTGTTGCACAGCTTCCCTTTATTGCCGATGCCGACCACGGCTACGGCAACGCCCTGAACGTGATGCGCACTGTTGAAGAGCTTGAGCGCGCGGGCGTGGCGGCTCTGACAATTGAAGACACGCTTCTGCCCGCGCAGTTCGGTCGTAAATCGACAGACCTGATCACCATCGAAGAAGGTATCGGCAAGGTCAAAGCGGCGCTGGAAGCACGCATTGATCCCGAACTGTCGATCATTGCCAGAACGAACGCCGGTGTCCTGCCGGTCAAAGACATCATCGAACGCACCCTGGCTTATGAGAAAGCTGGTGCCGACGGGATTTGCATCGTCGGTATCAATGATTTCGAACACCTGGAACAGATCTCGGAACACCTCTCCGTGCCGCTGATGCTGGTGACCTACGGCAACCCGCAGCTCAATGACATGCAACGCCTGGCCAGTCTGGGCGTCCGCATAATCGTCAAGGGCCATGCTGCCTACTTCGCAGCAATCAAGGCGACTTACGATTCACTGCGCGCCCAGCGTCAGGTGACCCACAGCACCTCGAACCTGAGCGCTACGGAACTGACTCACACTTACACGCAGCCTGAGAACTACGTGGCCTGGGCGAAAGAGTTCATGGACGTCAAAGAGTAATCCAGACCCGGAACGGCCCCAGGGGGAACCCTCACCCTGAGAAGATAGCGCTGCCTTTCTGATAGGCAGCGTTCAGGTGGACGGCCGGATCCTGGGTTTCGGAGTCCAGCATTAGCCCGGAGGTCACGACCTTCGCCCCGCAATAATCAAAGATACCGTGATCAATCTGCGTTCTGATCGCCGAGGCGTAGCCATGACGCTCATAGGTGCCGGCATCAGCGCCCCCTACTCCCACCAGATGCACCCTGAGACCGCCCAGCTTCTTGATCAGCTTTGCATCTGAGCTGAAGTCAAACGCCCAGCCGTTGGAAAAGACCCGGTCTATCCAGCCTTTAAGCAGCGCAGGCATGGACCACCAGTAAACCGGGTAAACGAGGATCAAGGCGTCTGCCGCGTCGATCCGTGCCTGCTCGGCAATGACATCTGCGGGTGCAGGCCCTTCCCTTCGGTGGACGGCACTGTCAGCAGCGGTGAAGCGAGGGTCGAATCCCGAGGCCGACAGATCAACTACTTCCGCAGTGTTTTGCGAATCAGCGTCGGTGATGCCCTTTGCAATATGCCTGGCGATGCTGTGAGTCAAAGAGCTCGTATCAGGGTGGCTGACGACAATGAGTGCGTGCATGCGGAAGCTCCAATGCAGATGATTGCTGATGAGTGCTGATAGCTATATACTTTTCGTACATTAACTTTAAGTTACCTTTGGTATATAAGCATGTCAAGCCAACCTTCAGCCTCGAAACCGCGCCAACGGATGTCTCGGGAAGGTCGCTTGAGCCAGTTACTGGAAGTCGCGTGGCAGATCGTTCGCGAAGAAGGCACTGAAAGCCTGACGCTTGGCCACCTCGCTCAAACAGCCGGTGTCACCAAGCCCGTCGTCTATGATCATTTCCCGACTCGCCCACTGCTGCTGGCGCGGCTCTATCAGGATTTCGATGCGCGCCAAACCGCCCTGTTTGACGAAGCACTGTGCAACGGCGACGCGAACGTGCAAGCCCGCGCCAGAGTGATTGCCGACTGTTATGTCGATTGTGTGCTGCTACAAGGTCGCGAGATTCCCGGGGTGATTGCAGCGCTGAGCAGCTCCCCTGAGCTTGAGAAAATCAAGCGTGATTACGAGCAGATCTTTATGAATAAGTGTCGCGCGGCCTTGGCCAACGACAGCAAGAACAGTCAGATTACGAATGCTCAAATGCGCGCCATGCTCGGCGCTGCCGATGCGCTGTCGAATGCCGCCGCCATGGACGAGATTTCCGCGGAAGAGGCTAAGTCAGAACTTTTCGAGATCATTCTGGCCATGACTAAAAGAGTTCATTAAGTGAGAACCCAATGATCAACGTCACAGAAGTTTCCATCGCAGCCCTGCGTACTGCGCTTGAGTCAGGACAGACCACCGCCGTCGAACTGGTCGGTGCCTACCTTGCAAGGATTGACGCCTACGATGGCCCGGACACGGCCACCGCACTGAACGCCGTTGTGGTTCGCAATCCAGAGGCAATGGCGGAGGCCCAAGCGTCGGATGCGCGTCGGGCAAAAGGTCAGACGCTGGGGCCGCTCGATGGTATTCCCTACACCGCCAAAGACAGTTATCTGGTCAAGGGCCTCACCGCCGCTTCAGGCAGCCCGGCATTTGCCAGCCTGATTGCCCAACACGATGCGTTCACCATTGGCCGCCTTCGTGCAGCGGGAGCCATTTGCCTGGGCAAGACCAATATGCCGCCGATGGCCAATGGCGGCATGCAGCGCGGTGTGTATGGCCGCGCCGAGAGCCCGTATAACGCTGACTACCTCACGGCACCGTTTGCTTCCGGCTCATCGAACGGCGCAGGCACTGCTACTGCCGCGAGCTTCGCCGCATTCGGCATGGCAGAGGAAACCTGGTCGAGCGGCCGAGGCCCTGCCTCCAACAATGGTCTGTGCGCCTACACGCCTTCGCGCGGAGTCATATCGGTACGCGGTAACTGGCCATTGACGCCAACCATGGACGTGGTCGTGCCTTATGCGAGGACCATGGCGGACCTGCTGGAAGTGCTCGATGTCATCGTCGCAGAAGATCCCGATACGCGTGGCGATCTCTGGCGTTTGCAGCCTTGGGTAACGATCCCCAGCGTTGCTTCGGTACGTCCGGCGTCTTATGCCGAGCTAGCGGCGGACACGAAGATCCTTGCGGGCAAACGTTTCGGCGTCCCCCGCATGTACATCAATGCTGACCCAGAAGCAGGCACCTCAGAAAAACCGGGTATTGGCGGCCCGACCGGCCAGCGCATCATCACTCGCCCGTCAGTCATCGATCTGTGGCAAGAGGCACGCAAGACGCTTGAAGCGGCCGGAGCGGAAGTGCTTGAGGTGGATTTCCCGCTGGTGTCGAACTGCGAAGGTGATCGTCCAGGTGCGCCGACGGTGTTTACCCGCGGGCTGGTCTCCAAGGAGTTTCTCCACCATGAACTGTGGGATTTGTCAGCCTGGGCTTTTGATGAATTCCTGCGTGCCAATGCCGACCCTGCATTGAACCGGCTGGCCGATGTCGACGGTGCGAAAATTTTCCCCCATGACCCCGGCACCCTGCCCAACCGCGAAGACGATCTGGCCGCCGGCATGGACGAATATGTGCGCATGGCCGAGCGAGGGATTACCCCGTGGAATGAGATCCCTACCCTGCCTGACGGGCTTAGGGGGCTGGAGCAGACGCGTCGCATCGACCTGGAGGACTGGATGGCAGGCTTGAAGCTTGATGCCGTGTTATTCCCGACGGTGGCGGATGTAGGTCCGGCGAATGCCGATGTCGACCCGCACTCCGCCGACATTGCCTGGAGCAACGGCGTGTGGGTTGCCAACGGCAATCTCGCCATTCGCCACCTCGGGGTGCCGACCGTTACCGTTCCCATGGGCGTAATGGCAGACATCGGGATGCCTGTGGGCCTCACCTTTGCGGGGCGCGCATACGACGACTCGAACCTGCTGCGCTTTGCCTCGGCCTTTGAGTCGACCGGCAGCAAACGACTGATCCCGCCGCGGACACCGGCATTGAACGAAGAGTGACCCTGTGAGACCAGCGTTGCGCCCCACCCCGGTCACTTCTACAGGAAAAAGCGCTCCAAGTCGGGTCGCTATATTTTGTTCGACAGGAGGTTGCCGGGTGTCACTGACACCACGCTGTCGCGCAGCAAACGGGTGACCTTGTAGGAGCTGCCGAAGGCTGCGATGGCGGTATGTCAGGAGAAATGCTTCGCAGCCTTCGGCAGCTCCTACATAAAGCGCATTTCAGCGTTTTGCCTGATAAAAGCCGCCTTAAGGCAGTCAACTATCGGCTTTCAAACGCTCCGACATTTTGACCAGCGTCGCCAGCGAATCAGCGTCCATTTTGCGCATCAGTGCGCCCCGTCTGACTTTCACGGTGATTTCGCTGACACCCAAGCGGGCAGCCACCTGCTTGTTAAGCAGGCCTGAAACGACCAGCGCCATGACCTCACGCTCGCCGTCAGTCAGGCTGGAATGACGCAGCTTCAATTGAGAGACCAAGGCCGCGGCCTCTCGCGCTTGCTTATCCTGACTCAGGCCAAGACTGATGGCGTCGAGCAGATCCTGCTCACGGAACGGCTTGGTCAGAAACTCGATAGCACCCGCCTTCATGGCTTTCACAGACATAGGGATATCACCGTGACCGGTGATGAACACCACAGGAATCGAAATCCCCAGACGCACCAGCTCCCGCTGAAAATCCAGACCGCTCATGCCCGGCATACGGACATCCAGCACCAGGCAGGCTGGCACATCCGGCAGTGTCGCCTCCAGGAACTCGCGTGCCGAGCCGAACGCCATGCAGGCCAGGCCGGTAGAGGCCAGCAAGTCCTCCAGTGACTCACGCACCGAGCGATCATCATCGACGATGTAAATCATCTCGGCGGTGCTTTGAGCGGCAGTTTCAGGCATCGGATTCCCTGGCAACAGTTGGCAGTGTGAAATGAACAGTAGCGCCCCAAGGCAAATTACTCGAGGCCCAGATACGACCGTCATGCGCCTCGATGATGGAGCGACTGATGGCCAGGCCCATTCCCATCCCTTCAGGGCGGGTCGTGTAAAAAGCATCGAAAACCCGCTCGCAGTCATCCGGCAACACACCGTTGCCTTGATCAACGACGGAGAACCGCAACTGGTGAGGCGAGTCGAGCACGACCTGGCAGTCCAGCCTTCGCCGCTCAGGCCCCACTTGACGCATCGCGTCCACAGCATTCATGGCGAGATTAAGGATGACCTGCTGAATTTGCACTTCATCGGCAAGCACCGGAGGCAGGCCTTCTTCAACCTCTACGTGCAACGCAATGTCGTGCTCCGCCAACTCTCCAGCCATCAGTCGCAGCGCCCCGTTGAGCGTGTCCTCGACGTTAAGCCATTGTTTGGCAGGCGCCTGATGCCTTGCCATGCTACGCAACCGGGTAATAATTTCGCTGGCCCGGTGCGTGTCAGTGATCACGCGCTCAATCGCCTGCCGGGCTTTCGGCAGATTGGGTGGGTCCGCTGCAATCCAGCGCAGACAAGCGCTGCAACTGTTAGCCGTGGCAGCCAAAGGCTGATTCAGTTCGTGTGCGATAGAGGCGGCAAGTTCGCCCAGCACGTTGACCCGCGCAACATGCGCCAGGTGCGTGCGTGTTTCGTGCACTGTGCGAATGGCAGTCGACAAGCGCAGCGCCAGGTACGTGGTGCAGGCAATGGCCGCGAGACTGATCAGCACATTGATCAGCCCTGCCTCGGTATCACCAAAACGAGTGAAACGGTAACTCACAATCGTCAGCGCCATACAGACGACAGATACTCCCGCCACCGCGCGCGCAGGCAAAAACCTTACCGCGATCAGCACCACGATGGTTTGAAAAACCCCGACCGCAATTTCAAGGTCAGTCACCGTGTCGATTGCAGCAATACCTGATGCCAGCGCAAGTAGCAGCATCAAACGAAGCGTCAACCGGGTTCGTTTCACTGGATTACCATCGTGTGTCACCGTTATCTGGAGGCCAAAGGCAGAGTGTATAGCGCCCGCCGGGGACTGTTTACCGAAGAAGATGAATCCAGTCAGGAAGGGTTGTCGAGGCTGAATTGATCCGCCACATCATCGTAAGCAAAAAGCTCGGCATAGCGCCCCCACTGCGTGACACAGTCCAGCGTCACGGCTGCATCGCTTTGTGACATGAAATCTTCAAGCTCGTCACGAAAACGTCTCGCCGGTGCTGTCCGCCCAGGACGATCATCAAGCACCCTGCGTATATGGCTAACCAGCGGCACATACTTGAGCAGGTGCTGGGCAAACAGCTGCTTACGCTCATCCACATCCGATTGAGCGTAACGTCGCCCGGCCGCCAGAAGCGTGATATCGCCTTCCTGCATTTCAGCGAAACGCATTAACTGCAGCACTTCGGCGACGGGCAAAAGGTCTCCCGAGGTGTAACGCAACGCCGTTGCCAACTCGCGTAAATCGGCCTGGCCATTAAAGGGAGAGTTGTCGACCGCCTCGATCAACCCCGCCAACGCGTTGGTCGAAGTCAGCGGCAAGACCATGCCGATACCGTTGCCGGCAAAGGGGCTTTCGCGCAGTGAATGCACAGTATTACCGCCTGCCATGCGTGCATAAATACTTTCGACCAAGGCCTGAAAGCCAGGGTCTGCGCGGTTACGGGGCTGAGCCAGAGCGACCTCAACCTCACACACGATCCGCCCTGGATTGGAGGACAGAATCAGTATCCGGTCGCACATCAACACGGCTTCTTCGATGTTGTGGGTGACCATTAATATTGACTTGATCGGCATCCGGCCCTCGCTCCAAAGGTCGAGCAAATCAGTGCGCAGCGTTTCAGCGGTCAACACGTCCAGTGCCGAGAACGGCTCATCCATCAGCAGGATATCGGGGTCGACCACCAGCGCACGCGCCAGCCCCACGCGTTGGCGCATGCCCCCTGACAACTCTTTCGGGTAGGCACTCTCGAACCCGTCGAGGCCGATCATATCGATCGCGGCCAGTGCCCGACGGCGTCGCTCCGGCGCTGCAACGCTCAACGCCTCAAGACCGATTTCCACGTTCTGCAGCACTGTCAGCCAAGGGAATAACGCGAAGCTCTGGAACACCATGCGTACTGAAGTCGAGACTCCCGGCGCGTTTGCCGGAAATGCGACCAGCCCCGAGGTCGGCGAAACCAGCCCTGCAATGGAGCGCAGCAAGGTGGACTTACCCGACCCGGAGCGCCCCAGTAACCCGATGACCTCGCCATCGTTCAGGCGCATGGCCACATCGTCCAGCACGACTCGCCGGGTACCGCCTGCAGTACCGTAGACATGACCTAGCCCCTGCACGTCTACCAGACAACGTTTGTCGATCACTTCCATTGGATTGCCCTCAATCAATTCGAAGCCGGCGTTCGGCGAAGCGGTACAACGGTCGCCATAGCAGGCTGTTAAAACCGACCACAAAAGCAGACATCACTACAATGCCCAGCGCCACCCGCTGGAAATCACCGGCGGCAGTCGCCTGAGCGATGAACGACCCCAGGCCCGACGCATACAGATGGTCATCACCCCATGACACGGCTTCGGCGACGATACTGGCGTTCCACGAGCCGCCTGCTGCCGTCAGCGCGCCGGTCACGTAGTAGGGAAACACACCCGGCAGCGCGACTTTTCGCCACCATTGCCAGCCACGCACACGAAACACCTTCGAGGCTTCGAGCAAGTCGGTCGGCAAGGCGCTGGCACCGGCAATAACGTTGAAAAGGATGTACCACTGAGTGCCCAGTATCATCAGCGGCGATAGCCAGATATCGGGGTTAAGCTTCAGGGCGACAATCGTGACCACTGCAAACGGAAACAGGATATTCGCCGGAAACGCTGCCATTAATTGCGCGATGGGCTGCAAGCGTTCCGCCCTGCGTGGATTCAGGCCGATCCATACACCGACGGGTACCCAGACCAAGCTGGCAAGCACAATAAGCACCGCCACTCGCGCCAGCGTAGCGAGCCCGAGGCCAAACACATTGATCACCTCATCCACGCCCAGCATGCTGCCAATAAAACCTGTCAGTTGATAGATGCCGGTCAGGCCTGCAGCAACCACCAGCGCTATCCAGGCGATATCAGTGAGGCGGCGAAACCGGGCGTCGAGCTTTAAAGCGAGCCTGAAACGACCTTGTCCGAACATCCGTCCTGCAGGCAGCCAGTCGCGGATGCTTTGCAGAATCGCAAACAAAAACGGCACTAGGCGTGTCGACCTGAGCAGGTCATAGACCTTGGAACGGGGGCGCTTGTGTGAGGCGGTCTGCTCGAATCGAAACTTGTCCGCCCAAGCCACGATCGGCCGGAAAAACAGCACGTCATACAGCACGATGACCGCAACCATGGCCACCACCGCCCAACTGATCGCCGCTAGGTCTTTGTGCTGGATTGCGAGCGCCAGCCATGAACCGATGCCCGGTAAATTGACGGTGCTGTCGCCAACGGTGATGGACTCGGAAGCGACGACGAAAAACCAGCCTCCCGACATCGACATCATCATGTTCCACACCAGCCCCGGCGTCCCGAAAGGCAGTTCTACCTTGATGAACCGTTGCCACGCGGAAAATGAAAACTGTCGGCTCACATCATAAAGATCGTTGGGCACTGTCCTGAGCGACTGGTAGAAACTGAACGTCATGTTCCAGACCTGGCTGGTGAATATGGCAAAAACAGCTGCGCACTCCAGCCCCCATTGCTGGCCAGGAAACATGCCCATGAAGAACACGACCGTAAATGTCAGAAAACCAAGAACGGGCACCGACTGAAGAATGTCCAGCGCCGGAAGAATCACCATCGCGGCCTTGCGGCTTTTAGCGGCCAGCGTGGCGATAACCACCGAAAAGATCACCGATGCAAACAACGCCGCAAACATGCGCAAAGTGGTGCGTAAGGTGTACGCAGGCAAGTGCGCCAGATCGAGCGACATTGGCACTGACTCAAGCACACTGATGGGCTGATTCATTTGAATCGCGCTGTAAAAGACAAACGTCGTCAGCAGCACGATGGCAGCAACGACGGTACCTTCCGCGAACAGTGATACGGAGCGCTTTTGCAGCGGATTACGGACCGGCGCTCTCGGAGATAAGGGCAGGGAAAAACGCATAAATAAAGCCTCTGTCGCGCTGTCCCGGCGTGCTGCATCTGCCACGTGGAGATGCAGAGCGCCCGGCACAACTCAGTCAACTATGCAGGGTTGCTCAGTCCGGCAAAGCTTAAGCAATGGCTTTGACCTGATCGACAGAAACTAAGGACGTAAAAATATACGTTGGTATAGCGAGGAGGACGTCGTGCTTTCACACTCAACAATGACGAATCGCGCCAATAGGGTTCAAGAAACTAATCATTTGAACAAGGCACTTCCAGCCCCACTTTCAAACGATCCAGTGCAACCATGGTTTTGAACCATCTGACATTCGGATTCTCGGCAAACAGCCGCCGTGAAAGCGACTGGTATTCCTGCATGTTCGCAACATTAACAATCAACACAAAATCTGCTTCGCCCGTGACGTAATAACACTGTTGCACTTCGGGCACCGCGAATGACTTCTTCATCGCCTCCAGCACGCTGATGTTGGTGCTGTCAGTCATCACCTCGACAACGATAGTGATGGGCTTGCCGACACGCACAGGATCAACAACGGCTACGTACCCCGTGATCACGCCATTTTCTTCCAGACGCTTGAGGCGCCGCTGCACTGAGGCTGGGGAAAGATTGACGTGTTCTGACAGCACGCGCAAAGGCGTGGTGTTGTCACGCTGGACGATTTCAAGAATCGCACGATCAAATCCATCGAGAACGTGGGGCACGGCAGTAGTCAGTCTGGACATGATTTCGACGGCGAGAAAATTTCCCGAAAACTACCATAAACCAACAAAAAGTTATCCACGCCAAAGAAATATTATCTCGCTCGCTCCTGCTGCTCAGGAGAGGCCGGAAATACTTAAAGGATAATTTGGCATGTGGACACTGGTGCACCTCTCCCCTGTATTGCTGGTGATGATTACGCTCATGGTTTTGCGCCGCCCACCGGTTCAGGCGGCAATTGCGGGAACCGTACTGGTCGCCGTTCTTTGGCTCGCGGGTGCGGCGGATACATTGCAGGCCGACACCCTGGTTGCAGCATGTCGGGATACAACGGTGCTGTTTCTCAGTACCGCGTTCGTCATCGTGCCGGGTATGGCCTTCGTGATACTTATCGAAAGGTTGGGCGTCAATCGGGTTCTCAGCCAATGGGTGCAGTCCCTGGGATTAAACCGTACTCAGCAAATCGTATTTATTGTCCTAGGGTTAGCACCACTGCTTGAAGCTATGACTGGCTTCGGCGTATCGCTGATCGCGACGGTGCCCTTGCTGCTCAGCCTTTTCGAACGTCGCGCTGCGTTGCGCATTGCCCTGACAGGCATGGCAATCATGCCGTGGGGAACACTCGGCCTTGCGACGGTGATCGGTGCTTCGCTGGCTCATCTGGATACGGCAGCACTTGCGTCCACTTCGGCGCTGACCAGCTCGCTGGTGTTCATGACCCTGGGTGCCGTCGCGCTGACGCTGGCCGGTGCGAAAGGAGTACGGGCCTTCGCAGCGCTGGGCATATACTCGGTGCTGTTTGTCGGCGTGTTGTATGGCGCGAGCCGCTTGTTGGGACCAGAAGTCGCCGGTATCAGTGCGGGTTTCACCGTGGCGTTGACGCTGCTGCTGTGGGCCTTATACCGCACGCATTCCGAGGGTGGTGAAATCAAAGGGATGCGCTGGCCGCGAGAGGCGTGGCCGTATCTGGCGCTGATCGTCTGCATCGTGACATTGAAGTTGATAAGCGCCGCCACACACTGGGAAGAACACTGGCGGGTGCAAGGGGCGCAAGTGATGTGGAAGCCGCTGGCCTCCCCGGGCGTCGCCCTGACGTTGGTCGTGATCTGCCTGATGCTTCGCACCCAGCAATCACACGCCGTGACAATGAGTGAAAGTAGACTGCTTCGCGGACTGGCAGCACGTACCAAGCGCCCATTGCTGACCATTTTCTTCTTTCTTGCCATGTCCCAGATGATGGTCAAAGCGGGGTTTCTGACCGGTCTGATAAACATGCTGACGGGCCTGACGCCCTCGGCAGTCATGCCGCTGATTGCAGGCTTCGGCGCGCTGTCTGGCTACATGACGGGTTCCAACGTAGGTGGCAACGCCATCTTCATGCCTGCTATCGCGCTACTGCCCGATTCGTCCCGCTTGCTGATGGCAGCGGTACAGAACAGTGCGGCCGGTCATGCAGCGTTAGGTTCCCTGTCGATCGTGATGCTGGTGCTCGGCCTCGCGAAGACCAACCCACAGGAGGAAGGCGAACTGGTGAGATTCGGCTTCGGACTGGTCTGCCTCAATACTGCGATGGTTCTACTGGCTGCGCTGTTTCTATCTACCTTGGTGCTGGATTAAGCCCACTCACGTCAAAGCCCTGACAGGTTCAGGGCTTTTACGTACTCCGAAAGCTGCGAGGCAATAGCTGCGCCGGACAGAAGCTTCAAATAACGTCTTCAATCGCCTGACTGTTACTCGCCACAGGCAACTCGGCAGGCCCCTGATTGGTAATCCCAAACGGAATGTGAACCGAAGGTGCCACCGCACTCGCCGACTTCAGGTGCCCGGACTGGTCATCAAAGAAGATGTGTGGCTTCAGTACTGCAAGCACCTTGCCCTTTTCGATACCGCCCAGGAAGAACGCATCGTTGGCCATCACGCCCCAACTCTTCAGGGTGTTCAGCGCACGCTCATGTGACGGCGCATTGCGGGCCGTCACGATGGAGACCCTGATGCGGTTTTCATAATCAGGATTGAGTTTTTTGTGTTGTTCTTCAACCGACTGGATCCTGGCCATCCGGACCATGAACTCCTTCAGAGGGCCAGGGTTGTGTGGCTCCATCACGTTCTTCACTTCGTGTGCATGGAATTCCACCAGGCCGGACGACTGCATGACCGTCTCAGCCTCATCCCCCGCCAGCACGCCATCAAAGTCGAAAGCGATACGCAGTGTTTTGTCGTCCTCATCGTCATCAAACTGCGAGTCCAGAACCTGACCTGCGGGATGCCCGGCCTTGATCGCAGCCTCCACATCAGCTTTGTTGCCTGACAGAAACAGCGCAATGTTCAACGCCGGAATGTATTCATACGGCGAGCGCCCCTGCATGAAAATAGCGCGCGTCATCCCCAACCCGTAATGCTCGATGGTCTTCATCACCCGCAAGCCCGTGTCCGGATCGTTGCGGGACAACAGCACCACCTCGACCAGTGGATCAGACGGATCACTGCTCAAGTCATTCAGCGACAGCAAACGCTTGATGAACGGAAAGGCGATCCCCTTGGGGAGCGGATTGTTCAGGTTCTGCTCCTGAAACTTTCGATACTCCTCTTCGCCCTGACTTCGAAACACTGCGTCCGAATCCAGCAGATCAAAAACGGCGCTGGAGGCAACGCCGATGACCAATCGATTGTCCAGCTCGTAGGGCATTGGGGTTCTCTTTGGTGGGTTCGGTGAGGGAATGAGGAACTCAGGATACTCTGACTTCTTTCGATTCAATATCACCTACTTCAGGCTGCAACAAGCCGATCTACATCAGGCTGCTGACGATGCTCCGCCTGCCACAAATCGTAGTTGAGCTGAAGACCTAACCAAAAACGTGCAGTACTCAAACCTGCGCGCTCTAGCCGGACCGCAAGATCCGGGCTGATTGGAGACCTCCCATTCACAACTCGCGAAAGCATTTCCCGAGAGAAATGCAGACGCCGGGCCATTTCGGCGATCTTGATATTCAACTCCGGCAGCATCTCATGAAGCATTTCGCCGGGATGGGGTGGATTGTGCATGGCCATGGTGGCCCTCCTTATTAGTGGTAGTCGAGGTAATCGACCAGTTCGACGTCCGTGTCGATGAATCTGAAAATCACCCGCCAATTGCCACTTACCGTCATCGACCAGAATCCGGCCAATTGGCCCTTAAGCGGATGCAGGCGGTAGCCTGGCAACATCAGCTCAGAAGAACTGCTGGCCTCATCCAAAGCACCGAGCACCAAGCGCAGACGCTTTACATGATCAAGCTGAATGCCCTTTGTCCTACCTGTTTCGTAGAAAGCCTTCAGGCCCTTGTGTTGAAAGCTTCTTATCATCGTCCGAGCCTAGAGTGTGAAACGATCATTCACGGTTTGCAAGCATTGATACCTTCAGCCTGGATTGAGCCGAGTCGGTGATGGAGACCCTTGGCATGCAGGGTGGATGGCAAAGAAATCACCGTGCAGCATTAAATTGAGTGGTGTTTTGGGAGCAGGAAGCACAACCTCTGCACCGCGCAAAAGGTAGCCTAAATCAGGCTCGGACAAGTCTCGGAATGCCGTGAGAAAACTCTGCTTTCGAAGGTAAATCAAACCGCACACTTTGAAGACGGGGAGAAGGCCATCCCTGATTAGCTCTCAAGGGGGCTACGCGTTCAGCGTCGACAATGCGCGGCAAAAAGCAGCGGAGCAGGCCATCAACGTTCCGGGTCGTGAATGGGTAGAAAGCATCTGAAGGTCTCCGCCCCAAGGCGGCCAGGGTGATTCACTACATTGCTGAAGCCAGCAAGCTCTGAGGGCGTACTGAAAAACGCTCCGCTGAGACGTTTTGCCTACGGGCAGAAAAATCGTCAAGTCGACGAGATAGTCGCGAGATTAGAGGCCTGATGTGTGACGCAGCTTATAAATGCGGAACGACTACGTGGATTACCAGCCTTGCACCACCAAACCCCACAAACGAAAAAGCCCTGAATAATCAGGGCTTTGACGTATCTAAGATGGCGGAAGCATAGAGATTCGAACTCTAGGACCTGTTACAGTCGGCAGTTTTCAAGACTGCTGCCTTAAACCACTCGGCCATACTTCCGTTTGCATTGCGGGCGCCATAATACCGGAATGAAACAAGCTGTCAAACTCTCTGTATGGCCGTTTGCAGGCTGTCTGTTATGATCTTTGCAACTCAACATTTCAACCACTAGGAGTTTCGCCATGCGCGAACAGGATTACGCAGTTAATAACGGCGTGCAGGCCGATCAGCTAGAGGTTAGCCGCGTCCTGCGCAACACATACGGCCTTTTGGCTCTGACCCTTGCTTTCAGCGGTGTCATGGCTTTTGTAGCGCAGCAGATGCGCGTTGGCTATCCGAACATTTTCGTGGTGCTGATCGGTTTCTACGGTCTGTTCTTCCTCACCAATAAACTGCGCGACTCAGCGTGGGGCCTGGTGTCGGCATTCGCGTTGACCGGTTTCATGGGTTTCATCCTTGGCCCGATCCTCAACCGTTACCTGGGCATGCAAGGCGGCGCTGAAGTTGTCAGCTCGGCATTTGCCATGACAGCACTGGTGTTCGGTGGTCTGTCGGCCTACGTGCTGATTACCCGCAAGGATATGAGCTTCCTCGGTGGTTTCATCACCGCTGGCTTCTTCGTCCTGCTGGCAGCGGTACTCGCGAGCATTTTCTTCCAGATCAGTGGTCTGCAGTTGGCGATCAGCGCTGGCTTCGTGCTGTTCTCGTCGGCCTGCATTCTGTTCCAGACCAGCGCGATCATTCAGGGTGGTGAGCGTAACTACATCATGGCGACCATCAGCCTGTATGTTTCGATCTACAACCTGTTTGTCAGCCTGTTGCAGATCTTCGGCATCATGAGCCGCGACGACTGATCAGTTGCTCTGCTTTAACAAAAAGCCCGCCTAGCGGGCTTTTTGCTGTCTAGTGCTCGTGAATTCTTTATCATTGGCCAAGTTTTCCGTTCAGAGCCTGTCATGAAGTTCGCGATCAATCTTTTCAGCGCAGCCCATGCGCCCTCCTCGCGCCGCGCACTGCTGTTTGCTCAGGCGGCGCTGGCCGGGGGGCATGAGATTGTACGGCTGTTTTTCTATCAGGACGGCGTCCACAGCGCTTCGGCCAATGTCGTGACGCCTCAGGATGAACACGACCTGCCCTCCCAATGGCGTGACTTCATCACGCAGCATCAACTGGATGGCGTGGTGTGTATTGCCGCCGCGCTGCGTCGTGGTGTGCTCAATGAAGAAGAAGCGCAGCGCTATCAACGCCCCGCTGCCAACCTGCTTGCCCCGTGGGAATTATCCGGGCTCGGCCAGTTACACGATGCGGCGCAAACTGCTGACCGTGTGATTTGTTTCGGAGGGCCTTGAAATGGCTAAATCAATGTTGATCATCAGCCGCCAGGCGCCATGGTCCGGGCCTGGTGCGCGTGAGGCGCTGGATATCGTGCTGGCCGGTGGCGCCTATGATTTACCGGTTGGACTGTTGTTTCTGGATGACGGCGTCTTTCAGCTGTTGCCGGATCAGAATGCCAAAGCTCTGCAGCAGAAAGACCTGACCGCCAACCTCAAGGCGCTGTCGATGTTTGGTGTCGAAGATATCTACGCCTGCGGCACCAGCCTTGCCGAGCGTGGCATCCTGCAGGAAGCGTTGGATGAGGAAATCATTCAGTTGCCGCAATCCGCTGAAATCTCCGCACTCATTGACCGCTACGACCACGTGATCACTATCTGATGTCGACTCTGCACGTTTTATCTCATTCGCCCTTCACTGATACTCGCCTGACCAGTTGCCTGCGCCTGCTCGGCCCGGCAGACGCTGTGCTGCTGTGCGGCGACGCCACTTACGCGCTGACCGACTCGACCGCTCCGCTTCAAGCCTTGCAAGCGCTAAGCGACAACGCAGTGTTTGTGCTTGAGGAAGATATTCACGCGCGAAGCATGGCCGCGCCAGACTGGGTCAACGTCGTCGACTATCCAGGCTTCGTCGAACTCTCGATTCGCTTCGACAAGGTCAATACGTGGCTATGAACGAGCTGAACGTGGCCGGGCAAATCATTGCTCTGGATAAAGATGGATTTCTGCAAAACCTTGATGACTGGTCAATGGAGGCTGCTCAGGCCTTGGCCAGCGTTGAAGGTATTGAAATGAGTCCCGAGCATGTCGAAGTACTGCTGTTGCTAAGAGATTTTTACAGCGAATTCCAGCTGTCACCCGCGACCCGGCCGTTGATCAAATACACCGCTCTGAAACTCGGTCCGGAAAAAGGCAACAGCATGCACCTGAACCGCCTGTTCAACGGCACTCCCGCCAAACTCGCCGCCAAGCTGGCGGGCCTGCCCAAGCCGACTAATTGCATATGAACGACTACGCCCCTCTCGTCCTTGAAACACCCACCGAGCATCCATTCGCCCAATTCGTCCGTATTCTGGGCAAAGGCAAGCGTGGAGCGCGCAATCTGACCCGCGAAGAAGCGCGAGAGGCCATGGGCATGCTCCTCGACGAAAAGGTCGAAGACAGCCAGCTGGGTGCCTTTCTGATGCTGCTGCGCCACAAGGAAGAAAGTGCAGAGGAACTGGCAGGCTTCACTGAGGCACTGCGCGAGCGATTGAACGCCCCGCCATTGCAGGTCGATATCGACTGGCCTACTTATGCGGGCAAGAAGCGCCACCTACCCTGGTACCTGCTGGCGGCCAAGTGCCTGGCACAGAACGGGGTGCGGATCTTGATGCACGGCGGCGGCGCACACACGGCCGGACGTCTTTACACCGAACAATTGCTGGATCTGCTGGGTATTCCGCTGTGCCGTAACTGGCAAGCTGTGGATGAGGCGTTGCAACAACACAACATAGCGTTTTTTCCGCTGGGCGACTGGGCGCCACAGCTGCAGCGCATGATTGATCTGCGTAACACGCTTGGGCTGCGTTCGCCGATTCACTCCCTGGCCCGCATCCTCAACCCCCTGGATGCCCGCTGCGGCCTGCAAAGCATCTTCCACCCCGGTTATCAGAGCGTCCATCGCGATGCCAGCGGCTTGCTGGGCAATCACACGATTGTGATCAAGGGCGATGGCGGTGAGGTGGAGATCAACCCGGACACTATCAGCCACCTCTACGGCACCACGGCAGGTGAGCCATGGGATGAGGAATGGCCTGCACTTTCTGATCGCCGCCATGTAAAGCCGGCGACTCTGGATCCGCAGCAGCTCGTGGCGCTCTGGAAAGGCGAAATCGAAGACAGCTATCCGCAGCTGGCATTGATTTCAACCATGGCGCTGGCCCTGCGAGGGCTGGGATTGCCTCGTTCAGAAGCCTTCGCTCAGGCTGAATTGTTCTGGAAAAACCGGAACACATCGATTTAACCGATCATTACTGCCCAACCTTTGCGCTATTTGTTCGAACGAATCGGCCTAGACTCTTCTCCAAAGCATGTAAGTACATTATTTTGGAGTTTGATATGGGCCTTCTTGTCGAAGGACGCTGGCAAGACCAGTGGTACGAAAGCAGCAAAGATGGGGCGTTTCAACGCGAACAGGCGCAACGCCGTAACTGGATCACCGCAGACGGCCGACCTGGGCCTTCAGGCGAAGGCGGCTTTCAGGCCGAAGCCGGGCGCTATCATCTGTACGTATCGCTGGCCTGCCCTTGGGCTCACCGCACGCTGATTTATCGCAAGCTCAAAGGGCTGGAAAGCCTGATCGACGTTTCCGTGGTCAGCTGGCTGATGCGCGAACACGGCTGGACCTTCGATACAGAGAAAGGCTCAACCGGCGATCCGCTCGACGGCCATGAGTTTCTCTATCAGCGTTACCTCGCCGATACGCCGGACTATACCGGCCGGGTCACCGTGCCTCTGCTGTGGGACAAAAAACTGCAACGCATCGTCAGCAACGAGTCCGCGGAAATCATCCGCATGTTCAACAGCGCGTTTGACAACCTGACCGGCAATCGTCTGGACCTCTACCCGGGCGCTTTGCAGTCGCCGATTAATCAGCTGAATGAGCGAATTTATCCAGCGGTCAACAATGGCGTGTACCGCGCAGGCTTTGCGACCTCTCAAGCTGCGTACGAAGAAGCGTTTGATGACGTATTTGCCGAACTCGATGTGCTGGAGAAGCTGCTGGGCGAGAAGCGCTACTTGACTGGCGAATACCTGACGGAAGCAGACGTGCGCCTTTTCACCACTATCGTGCGCTTCGACCCGGTGTATCACGGCCACTTCAAGTGCAATCTGCGGCGGATTTCGGACTATCCGAATCTGAGCAACTGGATGCTGGAGTTGTATCAGTGGCCCGGCATCACCGAAACGGTGGACTTCACGCACATCAAGCATCACTACTACGAGAGCCACGGCACCATCAACCCTACCGCTGTCGTGCCAAAGGGCCCGTTGCAGGACTTGAGCAGAGCGCATGATCGTGAGCGACTGACCGGGCGCGGTATCTGGCATAAAACCGGCGCGTAAACCCGGCGTTAAGCGTGCCAAATCACTGTAGGAGCTGCCGAAGGCTGCGAAGCATTCATCCTGGCATACCGCAATCGCAGCCTGCGGCAGCTCCTACAGGCAAGGCATTAAATCAGACCGTCGCCTGAGCACCTTCAAACCACGCGAGTTTTTCGCGCAACTGGACTACTTCACCCACGATCACCAGCGTCGGCGCATGGACCTCATGCTCCGCCACCATCCGCGGCAAATCAGCCAAAGTACCTGTAAACACCCGCTGGCTGGAGGTGGTGCCCTGCTGAATCAATGCTGCCGGGGTATCAGCGGATCGACCGTGCTTGATCAGTTGCTCACAGATGATCGGCAGACCGATCAGCCCCATATAGAACACCAGAGTTTGCGCGGGTGCGACCAGATCGCTCCACGGCAAATCACTGGTGCCGTTTTTCAAGTGTCCGGTGATGAAACGCACGGACTGTGCGTGATCACGATGGGTCAGCGGAATACCGGCATACGCCGCACAGCCACTGGCCGCGGTGATACCCGGTACGACCTGGAATGGAATGCCGTGAGCTGCCAGTTCCTCGATCTCTTCACCGCCACGGCCGAAGATGAACGGATCACCGCCCTTCAAACGTAGAACGCGCTTGCCCTGCTTGGCCAGATCAACCAGTTGCTGGTTGATCTGGTCTTGCGGAACTGCATGATCAGCACGGCGCTTGCCCACATAGACACGCTCGGCATCGCGTCGGCACAGATCGAGAATCGCCGGAGCCACAAGACGGTCATACAGCACCACATCGGCTTGCTGCATGAGGCGCAGTGCACGGAAAGTCAGCAAATCCGGATCACCCGGTCCCGCCCCCACCAGATAGACCTCACCCGGCGCATGCGGCGCATCACCTTCGATCTTGGCGATCAGCAGACGCTCGGCTTCAGCGCCCTGCCCGGCCAACTGCCGGTCAGCAATCGGCCCCTGGAAAACCTCTTCCCAGAAGGCACGACGCTGAGTGACGTCCGGAAACAGGTTTTTAACCTGAGTCCGGAAACGTGCAGCCAGACCGGCCAATTGACCGTAAGTGGAAGGAATCCAGGTTTCCAGCTTGGCGCGAATCAAGCGCGCCAGCACCGGAGCGTCGCCGCCACTGGACACGGCAATGACCAATGGAGAGCGATCAACGATCGCCGGGAAGATCACGCTGCACAGTGCAGGAGCATCGACCACGTTGACAGGCACACAACGCTGCTTGGCGTCCTGAGACACCTGAGCGTTGAGAGGCTCGTCGTCGGTGGCAGCAATGATCAGCACGCAGCCGTCCAGATCACTGACGTTGTAGCCACGCAGAATCAGATGCCCGCCACTTGTCTCAACCAACTCGCGCAATTGCGGCTCGATCTCTGGCGCAACAACGCGCAACACAGCACCGGCTTCGGCAATGAGGCGGGATTTGCGCAATGCAATCTCGCCACCGCCCACAACCAACACTTGGCTGCCACGCAGGTTATGGAACAGCGGCAGAAATTCCATTTAGCCGATGACCTCAAGCCCGCCCATGTAAGGCTTGAGCACTTCTGGAACACGGATGGAACCGTCGGCCTGCTGGTAGTTTTCCAGCACGGCGACCAGCGTCCGGCCAACTGCCAGGCCCGAGCCGTTCAGGGTATGAACCAGCTCAGGTTTGCCGGTTTCCGGGTTACGCCAGCGAGCCTGCATGCGGCGCGCCTGGAAATCACCGCAGTTGGAACACGACGAAATTTCGCGGAACTTGTCCTGGCTCGGGATCCAGACCTCAAGATCGTAGGTCTTGACCGCACTGAAACCCATGTCGCCGGTGCACAGAGCCAATACGCGATAAGGCAACTCCAGCAACTGCAGAACACGCTCGGCGTTGGCGGTCAGGCCTTCCAGGGCTTCCATGGATTTTTCCGGCTCGACGATCTGCACCATCTCGACTTTGTCGAACTGGTGCTGACGGATCATGCCGCGGGTATCACGCCCCGACGCGCCCGCTTCGCTACGGAAGCAAGGCGTGTGGGCGACGAACTTCATCGGCATCTGTTTGGCGTCGATGATTTCACCGGAAACGATGTTGGTCAGCGACACTTCCGCGGTCGGGATCAGATACAGGTCTGCCTCGCCTTCACGGGAAATCTTGAACAAGTCTTCTTCGAACTTCGGCAACTGACCAGTGCCCTGCAACGCAGGCGCCTGAACCAGATAAGGCGTGTAAGCCTCTTCGTAGCCATGCTCGTTGATGTGCAGGTTGATCATGAACTGCGCCAGCGCACGGTGCAGACGCGCGATAGGGCCACGCAACAAGGCGAAACGCGCGCCGGACAGCTTGGCGGCGGTTTCAAAATCCAGCCAGCCGTATTTCTCGCCCAGCGCAACGTGATCCTGTACCTGAAAGTCGAACGAGGCAGGCGTGCCCCAGGCACGAACTTCAACGTTGCCGTCTTCGTCTGCGCCAACCGGCACCGATTCGTGAGGCAGGTTCGGCATGCTCAGCAGCATCGAGTCCAGTTCGGCCTGAATACCGTCCAGCTCTTTTTTACCGGTGTTGAGCTCTTCGGCCATACGGTCGATATCAGCCATCAGCGGTGCGATGTCTTCGCCGCGTTGCTTGGCCTGACCGATGGACTTGGAACGGGCATTACGCTCGGCCTGTAGCTGTTCAGTACGGGTCTGAACGGTCTTGCGCTGAGCTTCCAGCGCTTCGATGCGGGCAACGTCCAGTGTAAAGCCACGGGAAGCCAGGCGATCCGCTACGTCCTGAAGTTGGGTACGTAACAGTTTGGAATCGAGCATATCGTTCTCTCGTTTATCAAAGTCTGGTCAGGGACAGGCCAACCCACGTCGCGAGCAGCCCGCCGAACACGCTGATACCGGCATAGCCAAGGGCTAACGGCATTTGCCCGCTTTCAAGCAGGCGCAGTGTATCCAGTGAAAAGGATGAAAAGGTCGTAAGACCACCAACAAAGCCGACTATAAGGCCGGCGCGAATCTCGATCGGTACTTCCGGGCGCAATAGAAAAAGGCCATAGAGGACACCGATAATCAGGCAACCGACGAGATTGACCGCCAGGGTTGCCGTGTAAAAATGCTTTGGCCAGTTCGCACTAACCCAAGTGCCAGCAGCGAAGCGCAATAATGTACCAGCGATACCGGCAATCGACACCGCAAGAATGGTTTTGAGCACTACTTTCTCCGCTGACGAGGGCTGGCAGCATCCAGAGCAGCCAGATGCTTGAGCTTTTCACCGATTTTCAGCTCCAGGCCACGGGGCACCGGCTGGTAATAATGGCGCGGTTCAAGGTCATCAGGGAAGTAATCCTCACCCGCAGCGTAAGCATCCGGCTCGTCATGGGCATACCGGTACTCTTCACCATACCCCAGTTGCTTCATGAGCTTGGTAGGCGCGTTGCGCAAATGCAGCGGGACTTCCAGAGAGCCATGTTCGGTCGCTTCGCGCATCGCAGCCTTGAACCCCATGTACACCGCATTGCTTTTTGGCGCGCAAGCCAGATAAACAATGGCCTGAGCCACCGCCAGTTCGCCTTCCGGACTGCCCAGACGCTCCTGAACATCCCAGGCAGACATGCACAGCGGCAGCGCGCGTGGATCCGCATTGCCAATATCTTCACTGGCCATGCGCACTACGCGCCTGGCCAGGTACAAGGGGTCGCAACCGCCATCAATCATCCGCGCAAACCAGTACAAAGCTGCGTCAGGGTTGGAGCCGCGAATGGATTTATGCAAGGCAGATATCTGGTCGTAAAACGCTTCGCCGCCCTTATCGAACCGACGCCGACTGTCGCCCATCAGGCTTTGCAGCAGCTCCAGACTGATCTCCGAGCCGTCTTCAGCCAGGTCCGACGCATTTTCCAGCAGATTCAGCATGCGCCGACCGTCACCGTCGGCAGCTGCCATGAGCATGGCGAAACCTTCATCGCTCAGACTCAACTGATGCTTGCCCAGACCGCGCTCTTCGGTCAGCGCCCGACTCACCAGCTTGCGCAGCGCTGCCTCATCAAGGCTCTTGAGGACATAGACCCGGGCCCGCGACAGCAAAGCATTGTTGAGTTCGAACGACGGGTTTTCAGTAGTGGCGCCAATGAAGATCAGCGTGCCGTCTTCGACGTACGGCAGGAATGCGTCCTGCTGGGACTTGTTGAAGCGGTGCACTTCGTCGACAAACAAGATAGTGCGACGGCCGTATTGCCCGGCCTGTTGCTTGGCGACTTCTACCGCCTGACGAATTTCTTTAACGCCGGCGAGCACAGCAGATACCGTCTCAAAGTGCGCATCCGAGACTTTCGCCAGAAGCCGGGCCAGCGTGGTCTTACCCACACCGGGAGGCCCCCAGAAAATCATCGAATGCAGAGCCCCCTGCTCCAGCGCCTCACGCAGAGGTTTGCCGTGAGCTAACAAGTGCTCCTGACCGACGTACTCATCCAGATTGGTCGCACGCAAACGTGCGGCCAGCGGCTGAGCAATCGGTTCACTTCGAAACAGGTCCATGGACAACCGTTAAAACCTCTTATTCCTGAATGACGTCAGCGCCTTTCGGAATCTGGAACTGGAATTTGCTCGCCGGGATCGCCTCATTGGCTTTCACGCCGGTGAACAGGATATTGGTGCGCTGGCCCACGCTGTCGATCAACTGCATGTCATTGATGACGCCGTTGCGGAACGACAGGCGCAGGCTGTCGAACAACGTGTCCTTGGTTTTTGGCTTGAGGGTGAAGTCAATCACGCCGCCTGCTTCTTTGGCTGTGATATCGAAACTTTCGCTGATCTTCGACACATCACCGGACAACAAAAGTGCTGGCGTCTGCGTCAGGCGCTGGTCGAGGGTCTTGATGGTGACCTGCTCCAGGTCCGGATCCCACAGGGAGACCTTCTTGCCGTCGGAGACCATCAATTGCTCCTGAGGAGCATCGGTGTGCCAGTTGAACAAACCCGGACGCTGCAAAGCCATCTCACCGGACGTTTCCTGTAACTGCGTGCCGCCGCCATCCAGGGTCAACTGGGAGAAGCGCGCGGTCAGGGTTTTGGACGTTTCCAGCAACTGGGTCAGGCGTGCGACGTCCTTGCTGTCGGCATGTGCCGGAATCGCGGAGAAAGTCAGTGCTGTTACCAACAACATGCGGATTAGACGCATGGGAGCCCTCATAGAGTTCGGTGGAGTCCCGCCAGCGTTGAAACGCTGGCGAGGCATTGATGGGACAGCGCGATCAGTCGCGCATCGGGCCCGGCGCGATCACTTCACGCGAGCCGTTGGTGTTCATGGAGGTTACGACGCCAGCCATTTCCATCGCCTCGATCATCCGGGCGGCACGGTTGTAACCGATCTTCAGTTTACGCTGCACGGCAGAAATCGATGCCCGGCGGCTTTCCAGTACGAACTTGACCGCCTCGTCATAGAGCGCATCACTTTCGCTGTCTTCGCCCCCTTCACCGCTACCGCCGTCGAAGCCGCTACCGGCCTCCTCGACACCTGCAAGAATATCGTCGTTGTAATCCGGAGTGCCACGCAGCTTCCAGGCTTCCACCACGCGGTGTACTTCATCATCGGAAACAAACGCGCCATGGACTCGAATCGGCAAGCTGGTGCCCGGCGGCATGTACAGCATGTCACCGTGGCCCAACAGTTGTTCCGCGCCGCCTTGGTCGATGATGGTCCGCGAGTCGATCTTGCTCGACACCTGGAACGCCATACGCGTCGGGATGTTCGCCTTGATCAAGCCCGTGATCACATCGACCGAAGGACGCTGGGTGGCAAGAATCAGGTGGATGCCTGCCGCACGTGCCTTCTGGGCAATACGCGCAATCAACTCTTCGACCTTCTTGCCGACGATCATCATCATGTCGGCAAACTCATCCACAACCACGACGATGGTCGGCAGTTTGGTCAACAGCGGTGCTTCGTCATGAATACTTTCGCGCTTGTAGAGCGGGTCTGCCAGCGGCGTACCTGCGTCCTGAGCTTCCTTGACCTTCTGGTTGAAGCCGGACAGGTTACGCACGCCCATCTTCGCCATCAGCTTGTAACGACGCTCCATCTCGGCAACGCTCCAGCGCAATGCGTTGGCAGCGTCTTTCATGTCGGTTACAACCGGGCAAAGCAGATGTGGAATGCCTTCGTAAATCGACAGCTCAAGCATTTTCGGGTCGATCATGATCAGTTTGGCGTCTTCCGGGCCGGACTTGAACAGAATCGACAGGATCATCGCGTTCACGCCCACGGACTTACCGGAACCGGTTGTACCGGCCACCAGCAAGTGCGGCATTTTGGCCAGATCGGTGATCACCGGCTTGCCGCCGATGTCGTGCCCCAGAGCCAATGTGACGGGTGACTTGGCGTTGTCGTACTCGGGCGTCGACAGTACTTCAGAGAAACGCACGATCTGCCGGTCTTCGTTGGGGATCTCGATACCGACGGTGGTCTTGCCCGGGATAACTTCAACGACTCGAACGCTGGTTACCGCGAGCGAACGCGCCAAGTCCTTGGCCAGGTTGGCGATACGGCTGACCTTGACCCCTGCTGCTGGCTGAATTTCATAGCGGGTAATGACCGGGCCGGGATGGATCGAGTCCACCGACACTTCGACGCCGAACTCCTTGAGCTTGATTTCCAGCAAATGGCCAACTGCGGCCAGTGATTCGGGTGAATAGTTGAGCTGTTTCTTTTCTGCCGGATCGAGGATCGATATCGGTGGCAGCGTTCCTTCTACGGCGCTATCCACGAACAACGGCGCCTGTTTTTCCTTCATGACGCGCTTGCTGGGCTCGGGTGCCTTGGGCGGCGCTGGGGCGATAACCGCAGGTATATGCGTCTCACGCGCGGTCATGTGCTTGCTCAGCGCCTGTTCGCGCTCAATCAATCGCTCTTTGGCTTTGGCTTGCTCGCGACGATCAGTGGTGGCTGGTGCAACCACTTCGTTGACGCGCTCATCCACTTCACGCAGTTGCGCAACCATCTGCTTGCGCTCGTTACGCGCCGCCCACCAATTGTTGACGGCGTCGTAGAACAACTCGAACAAGTCGAGCGTGATCTTGCCCGTCACGTCCATGACCTTGAACCAGGACAGGTCGGTAAACACCGTGAGGCCAAACAGGAACAAGGCGATGAACAGCAGCGTACTGCCCTGGATGTTCAGGGCTTTCTTGGCCATATCACCGAGAACTTCCCCCAGTACGCCACCTGCCGAACCCGGGAAACCTGCCGCGAAATGAAAGTGGATATGCGCCAGTGCGGCACCGGCAAGTACCAGAAATACCAGGCCGATCAACCGCCAGGAGAACAACCAGCCGCTCCATTGCCACGGCTCATGGCGATGGCGGAACACCTGATACGCCTTGACCGCCAGCAACAGTGGAAAAATATAGGCAAAGTAACCCAGCACCATGAACAGAATGTCGGCACAGAAGGCGCCAGCACGACCGGCCGCGTTCTGAACCTCGACCGAACTGCTGGTATGACTCCAGCCGGGATCGTTCTGATCGTAAGTCAGCAACGCCATCATCAAATACAGGCACAGCGCGCCAAAGGCGATCAACGCACCTTCCTTGAGCCGGTAGTGCAATTGCTGCCGCCAAAGCGGAACGGTGCTGGATACTGCGGTGGATTTCTTCAAAACGCTTTTATTCCTGCGCTAGAGCGCGAACATCTGGTGATTGACTACCAACGACTGCAGTTGTGAAACCATTTGCCAAGCCATATAGCTTGAACGGCCGACTGCAAAGCGGGCATTGTACGGGTTTGTACGCCTGATGCCACGATAGCGTCCTGCCTTGTAAACCACTGGCTAGCCGGGTAGTTTCAGCCTGAATCGCCGGACTGAACTCACCCGTGGCCATTGAGCAAACCGGTACAAGCGACAAAACACTAGTCTGGCGTGGGCGAAGCCCTTCTTCAAGCACCGTCGCAAACGCTCAATTTGAGCATGCATTTTCTTTCGTGACAAAGACTTATGCCGCATTTTTAACCGAACGATCAGTTTTCGAAAGCAACCTCAGGCACTGCCCCGGCACAGAACCGCTGCATGACGTGCCACCGGTTCAAACCCTGGGTGACAGTTGCCTGTGACGGACGACCGATTATGACCACGAGTGCCGCAGGGAGTTGCAGTAGCGCGACGCCCCTGCCCTCCCCTTCTGCAAAGTACCGACCTTATGCTGACCTGGCTAAACCGTGAAAACCTGAGCTTCCCGCCATTGGAAAAAGCCTTGCGCGAACCCGACGGCCTGCTTGCTGCGGGCGGCGACCTTTCTCCCGAGCGGCTGGTTCAAGCCTATCGCCATGGCTGCTTCCCGTGGTTTCAGGATGAGCAGCCCATTCTCTGGTGGTCGCCAGACCCCAGAACCGTGATCTTCCCCGATGAACTCCACGTTTCGCGCAGCCTGGCCAAGGTGATGCGTCAGGAACGTTTTCGCGTGACCTTCGATCAGGACTTCGCAGCAGTGATTCGCGCCTGCGCCGGACCACGCGCCTATGCAGACGGAACCTGGATTACCGGCTCCATACAGGCCGCGTACATGGAATTGCACCAGCGCGGCTATGCTCACAGCGTTGAAGTCTGGGAGAACGACGTATTGGCAGGCGGGCTTTACGGACTGGCAATGGGCAAACTTTTTTTCGGTGAATCAATGTTCAGTCGGGCCGACAACGCCTCCAAAGTCGGCTTCGCCACACTGGTCGAACGCTTGAAAGCCTGGGGCTTTGTTTTGATTGACTGCCAGATGCATACCAGCCACTTACAGAGCTTTGGTGCCCGTCCTATTTCGCGCAAGGAATTCTCCGACTACCTGCGTCAGCATCTGGACCAGCCTAATGACGCCGACTGGCTGCCTAGGCGAGTTCAGCAGGCTGACATACACTCTTACTAAGGATTTATTTTTTGGCTACAGGGGGGCAATCATGACAGAGCTGGCACGGCTGAAGTTTTATGCCACTCAACCCCACTCGTGCAGCTACCTGCCGGAAGAGCAGGCTACGACGCTTTTTCTGGATCCCAGCCAGCCGATGGATGTGCAGGTTTACGCGGATCTTTCGGACATGGGATTCCGCCGTAGCGGTGATCACCTTTACCGGCCGCACTGCCAGAATTGCAGCGCCTGTGTGCCCGCGCGCATCCCTGTCGATCTTTTTACACCCAACCGGCAGCAGAAACGCATCTTCAAACGCAATGCGGACATCGAAGTGCGCAGCGCCAAGCCGCGCTTCACTGAAGAATATTTTGACCTTTACCAGCGCTATATCGAACAAAGGCATGCCGATGGCGACATGTTTCCACCCAGTCGCGATCAATTTTCGACTTTTCTGGTGCGCGACCTTCCCTTCTGCAGATTCTATGAGTTCCGCGTAGATAAACGCCTGCTGGCGGTGGCCGTTACCGACATGCTACCCAACGGACTTTCGGCCGTTTATACGTTCTATGAACCCGCCGAAGAGCGCCGCAGTCTGGGGCGCTACGCCATTTTGTGGCAGATCGCCGAAGCGGCACGCCTGCAACTGCATGCGGTGTACTTGGGCTACTGGATAAAGAACTGCCAAAAGATGAATTACAAGACCCAATATCGGCCCATCGAGCTGCTCACAAACCAAAGATGGATCACTCTTTATTGAAGACCTTGGCTTAACCGGCATTTTTCGGGCACAATGCACGCCGCTTTTGCCTGGCGCCACTTGCACCGGGCCACTCATTAGATACCGAGGGCTTTACTGCATGTCGAAAGAAGACAGCTTCGAAATGGAAGGCACTGTCGTCGACACCCTGCCCAACACCATGTTCCGTGTGGAGTTGGAAAACGGGCACGTCGTAACCGCGCATATCTCCGGCAAGATGCGCAAGAACTACATTCGTATTCTTACCGGTGACAAGGTGCGTGTTGAACTGACGCCCTACGACTTGAGCAAAGGGCGCATTACTTACCGCGCCCGTTAAGCAGGTCTTAACAAAAACGCCCGGCACCTGCCGGGCGTTTTTGTGTGCCCGGGTTTTGTGGAAAACTCGTCACTCAGCAGGTGCTGCCGAAGGCTGCGAAGCATTCATCCTGATACATTGCCATCGCAGCCTTCGGCAGCTCCTACAGACGTCAGACTTACCGCAAGACAGCGCGGCGCCATCGACACCACCAATATGAACTCAACAAAAAACCCCGCACCTCTTTCGAGATGCGGGGCTTTTCATGAAGCGTGAGACTTAAGCCATTTCTGCTGTGGTTTCGAAGTCAAAGGTGATTTCACCATCCTTGAAGTCGATATGTACCACGCCACCATGCTCGGAGAGTTCGCCGAAGAGAATCTCTTCCGCCAGCGGACGCTTGATCTTGTCCTGAATCAAGCGCGCCATTGGACGGGCGCCCATTGCGGCATCGTAACCACTCTCGGCCAGATAACCTCTGGCGGCGTCGGTCACCTCCAGCAGCACGCGCTTGTCTTCCAACTGCGCCTGAAGCTCGGTGAGGAACTTGTCCACCACACTTTTGATAACCTCATGGCTGAGGCGACCAAATTGAATGATGGTGTCCAGACGGTTGCGGAACTCAGGCGTGAAGCTCTTCTTGATGACTTCCATTGCATCAGACGAGTGGTCCTGATGCGTGAAGCCGATCGAAGCCCGAGCCGCCGACTCAGCACCCGCGTTAGTGGTCATGATCACGATCACGTTGCGGAAGTCCGCTTTACGCCCGTTGTTATCAGTCAGCGTACCGTGATCCATTACCTGCAACAGCAGGTTGAAGACTTCCGGATGCGCTTTCTCGATTTCATCGAGCAACAGCACGCAATGTGGCTGCTTGGTGATTGCTTCGGTCAGCAGACCGCCCTGATCAAAGCCTACATAACCTGGCGGGGCACCAATCAAGCGTGAAACAGTATGCCGCTCCATGTACTCGGACATGTCGAAGCGCACCAGTTCAATACCCAGAGCCTTGGCCAACTGACGAGCGGCTTCGGTCTTGCCGACGCCGGTAGGACCGGCGAACAGGAAGGAACCCACAGGCTTGTCAGGCGACTTCAAACCAGCACGGGACAGTTTGATCGCAGTGGACAGCGAATCGATCGCTGCATCCTGGCCAAACACCGTCAGCTTCAGGTCACGCTCCAGATTTCTCAGCAACTCCTTGTCGGAGCTGTTGACGTGCTTAGGTGGAATCCGCGCGATTTTCGCCACGATGTCTTCAACCTGCGCCACCTCAATCCGTTTGACGCGTTTCTCGACAGGCTGCAGGCGCTGGTAAGCGCCCGCCTCGTCAATCACGTCAATGGCTTTATCCGGCATGTGACGGTCGTTGATATAGCGTGACGCCAGCTCAGCCGCAGCGCGCAGGGCCTCATCACTGTATTCAATACTGTGATGCTGCTCAAAGCGGCCTTTCAGGCCTCTGAGAATACCGATGGTGTCTTCAACGGACGGCTCCGACACGTCAACCTTCTGGAAACGACGGGCGAGAGCCCGATCTTTCTCGAAGATGCCGCGGAATTCCTGGAAAGTTGTCGAACCGATGCAACGAATATCGCCCGACGACAGCAGCGGTTTGAGCAGATTCGAAGCATCCATCACGCCACCGGAGGCAGCACCGGCACCGATAATAGTGTGGATCTCGTCAATGAACAGGATCGCATGCGGACGTTTTTTCAGCTCATTGAGCAGCGCCTTGAAGCGCTTTTCAAAATCGCCGCGGTATTTGGTACCTGCCAGCAACGCTCCCAGATCGAGAGAGTAAACAACGCTGCTGGCCAACAGATCAGGCACCTGATTATCGACGATACGCTTGGCCAGACCCTCGGCAATGGCGGTCTTGCCGACGCCTGCCTCGCCCACCAGAAGCGGGTTGTTCTTGCGACGACGGGCCAGAATCTGAGCAACCCTTTCAACTTCCTGCTCACGCCCGACAAGCGGATCTATACGCCCCTGGCGTGCCAGTTCGTTCAGATTGCTGGCATAGGCATCCAGAGGATTACCTGAAGCAGAAGACTCACCACCCTCGTCGTCCTGCATATCTTGCTCACCTTCAGAGTGATCGCCGTGCCCAGGCACCTTGGATATGCCATGAGCAATGTAGTTGACGACATCTATGCGGGCCACGCTCTGCTGCTTGAGCAGAAACACTGCCTGGCTTTCTTGCTCACTGAAAATAGCAACCAGCACGTTGGCGCCGGTCACTTCACGTTTGCCCGAGCTCTGTACATGGAAAACTGCACGTTGCAGAACGCGCTGAAAGCCCAGCGTTGGCTGGGTCTCGCGATCCTCGTCATGAACGGGGATCAACGGCGTGGTGGAGTCGATGAACTCCTGCAGATCATGCTTGAGCTTATCGAGGTTTGCGCCGCAGGCACGCAGAACAGTGGCGGCAGCCTCATTGTCCAATAAGGCCAGCAGGAGGTGCTCGACAGTCATGAACTCATGACGTTTCGAACGAGCCTCCTTGAAGGCCAGATTGAGGGTGACTTCGAGCTCACGGTTTAACATAGCTTCACCTCATACCCAAGTGGTCGGCGTTTAACCGTCCTTCTCGATCTCACAGAGTAGCGGATGCTGGCTTTCCCTGGCGTATTGGTTGACCTGCATTGCCTTGGTCTCGGCGATGTCGCGGGTAAACAATCCACATACTGCACGTCCCTCTGTATGGACGGCCAGCATGACCTTGGTCGCCAGCTCACGATTCAGGTTAAAGAACACCTCGAGCACTTCGACGACGAAATCCATCGGTGTGTAATCATCATTAAACAAAACCACCTTGTACATCGGTGGCGCCTGCAACGTCGGCTGGGCATCCTGAACCGCGATGCCTGCCGCGTCATCCTCATGGGAATCCGGATTGTCCTGACTTGATGTTAGTCGAATCTTGCTGATTGCATGCATGGAAAGAAAAGTTCGTAAAGGGGCGGATTGAATAATGAGTCGCAGTCTGACCGGTTTTCAAATGGACCGCCGCGTGACCTTGACTATCGGCTAAACGGTGTTA
This sequence comes from Pseudomonas viridiflava, assembly GCF_900602065.1. Classification (GTDB taxonomy): domain Bacteria; phylum Pseudomonadota; class Gammaproteobacteria; order Pseudomonadales; family Pseudomonadaceae; genus Aquipseudomonas. The sequence goes on from NZ_UWFN01000288.1 coordinate 128,856, forward strand.
CAAACAATAGAACCCACATTGGGTAAAAAGGGTCCGCGCAGTCAACCAAAATTTTTTTCGGTCCGGCGGATGAGGTGGATGATACTCCCAACGGAGTCCTTTGCAGAGGGATGTGACTATGCTCAGCGGTAAGGTCAAGTGGTTCAATAATGCAAAAGGTTATGGCTTTATCCTGGAAGATGGGAAAACCGAGGACCTGTTCGCCCATTTTTCTGCAATTAAAATGGACGGTTACAAGACCCTCAAGGCAGGCCAGCCGGTCACCTTCGAGATTATCCAGGGCCCTAAAGGCCTGCATGCTGTAAACATCAGCAATGCGACCACAGGGGACGTACGCGTGTCGAGTGAGGCTATCAAGGCTACGGTCAGCACTTCTGCCGATGTAACAGCCTGACGACAGGTGCTCCACCACAATGCGCCAACCTTGAAGAAATTGGCCGGTTCAGTGATTTGAACCGGCCAATTTTATTTGAAACACCTGCACACACACCTGCCCGTTTGCCGAAAACTCCGCCCCCCCTTGCCAACCTCGACCAACGGCGAATACCGCCAATGACTTAGAACGCTTAGCATTAATGCTTAGCGCCAAGGGTTTGATATACTCCCGCCGTGACTAACGGGTCATAGGGGCCGACCAGTCTGGAAAGAGACTTTGCGCCCTTGTATGTGTTGTGCAGCAACTGCCGCCCGACCGCTTGACGCTCGACTGATGCACCTACCATCATCATCGCGAATAAACCTCGACTCAGGCTCATGAAAGAGACTGCGAGCAAAGTGCATACCCTGCGCGCATCGAGATTTTGTGCATGCTCAGCAAAACAGAGAGTTCATACGAAATGTCCAACCGTTCGAAGATCATCTACACCTTTACCGACGAAGCTCCAGCCCTCGCCACCTACTCGCTTCTTCCTATCATCGAAGCCTTCACTGCCTCCTCTGATATCGACGTTGAAACGCGAGACATCTCTCTGGCGGGCCGCATTCTTTCCAGCTTCCCTGAATCCCTGAGCGCTGATCAGCAAATCGGCGACCACCTCGCCGAACTGGGCAAGCTGGCGACCACGCCAGAAGCCAACATCATCAAGCTGCCAAACATCAGCGCCTCGGTCCCTCAACTCAAGGCGACCATCAAAGAACTGCAAGACCTGGGCTTCAAGATTCCTGATTACCCTGAGTCGCCGAGCACTGACGCGGAAAAAGACGTCCGCGCACGCTACGACAAGACCAAAGGCAGCGCCGTGAACCCGGTTCTGCGTGAAGGCAACTCCGACCGCCGCGCGCCGCTGTCGGTCAAGAACTACGCCCGCAAGCACCCGCACAAGATGGGCGCCTGGGCTGCTGACTCCAAATCCCACATTGCCCACATGAGCAATGGCGACTTCTACGGCAGCGAAAAGGCCGCACTGATCGGCGCTGCTGGCAATGTGAAGATTGAATTGATCGCGAAGGACGGTACTGCGACCGTCCTGAAAGAAAAGACCGCCGTAAAAGAAGGCGAGATCATTGACTCGTCGGTCATGAGCACCAAAGCCCTGCGCAGCTTCATCGCATCGGCTATCGAAGATGCCAAGGCTCAAGGCGTGCTGCTTTCGGTTCACCTGAAAGCCACCATGATGAAGGTCTCCGACCCGATCATGTTCGGCCAGATCGTCGCTGAGTACTACAAGGACGCGCTGAACAAGCACGCCGATGCGCTCAAACAAGTCGGCTTCAACCTGAACAACGGTATCGGCGACCTGTACGACCGTATCAGCGCCCTGCCTGCCGAAAAGCAAGCTGAAATCAAGGCTGACATCCAGGCCGTGTACGCCGAGCGCGCCCCGCTGGCAATGGTCAACTCGGACAAAGGCATCACCAACCTGCACGTGCCAAGCGACGTCATCGTCGACGCATCGATGCCGGCCATGATCCGCGACTCGGGCAAAATGTGGAACGCTGCCGGCGAACTGCAGGACACCAAGGCCGTGATCCCGGATCGCTGCTATGCAACTATCTATCAAGCTGTGATCGAAGACTGCAAGAAACATGGCGCTTTCGATCCGACCACTATGGGCAGCGTGCCAAACGTCGGCCTGATGGCGCAAAAAGCTGAAGAGTACGGCTCCCACGACAAGACGTTCCAGATCACGACACCTGGCGTTGTCCGCGTAACCGACAGCGACGGCAAAGTGCTGATGGAACAGAACGTCGAAGAAGGCGATATCTGGCGCATGTGTCAGGCCAAGGACGCGCCGATTCAGGACTGGGTCAAACTGGCCGTCAACCGCGCTCGTGCCAGCGACACCCCTGCAGTGTTCTGGCTGGACCCGGCTCGCGCCCATGACGCCGAGATGATCAAGAAGGTCAACAAGTACCTGGCCGATCACGACACTGCCGGCCTGGACATCCGCGTTCTGTCGCCTGTTGAAGCCATGGCGTTCACCCTGGAGCGCACCCGCGCTGGCAAGGACACCATTTCGGTGACCGGCAACGTACTGCGCGATTACCTGACCGACCTGTTCCCGATCATGGAACTGGGTACAAGCGCCAAGATGCTGTCCATCGTGCCATTGATGAACGGTGGTGGCCTGTTCGAAACTGGCGCAGGTGGTTCGGCGCCAAAGCACGTTCAGCAGTTGGTTGAGGAAAACTTCCTGCGCTGGGATTCCCTGGGTGAGTTCCTGGCTCTGGCCGCTTCCCTGGAGCACCTGGGCAACACCTACAACAACCCGAAAGCACTGGTTCTGTCCAAGACTCTTGATCAGGCTACCGGTGAGTTCCTGGACCGCAACAAGTCGCCTTCGCGCAAAGTCGGCAACATCGACAACCGCGGTAGCCACTTCTATCTGGCACTGTTCTGGGCTCAGGCTCTGGCGGCCCAGAATGACGATGCGGCACTCAAGGCGCAGTTCAGCCCAGTGGCTAAAACCCTGGCCGACAACGAAGAAAAAATCGTTGCCGAACTGAACGCCGTACAAGGCAAGCCAGCGGAAATCGGCGGTTACTACTACCCGAACCCTGAGCTGACCAGCAAAGTCATGCGCCCAAGCGCAACCCTGAACGCAGCGATTGCTTCGCTGAACTAAGGTTTTGTCCTGATCACAAACCCCGGCCCCGTGCCGGGGTTTGTGTTTCAGGCGCATCCCCTGTAGGAGCTGCCGAAGGCTGCGATGGCATTTCGCCTGACACACCGCTATTCGCAGCCTTCGGCAGCTCCTACAGGGGATTGCGCACCCAACCTACTGAGCACCCACCTTATGAACTGGCAAGCCCACGTCACCGTCGCCACGATCGTCGAAGATCAAGGCAAATTCCTTTTCGTAGAAGAACTCAAGGGCGGCAAGGCAGTACTCAACCAGCCTGCCGGGCATCTTGATCCAGACGAATCCCTGCAGCGCGCCGCTGTACGCGAAACCCTTGAAGAAACCGGCTGGGACGTGGAGCTGACAAGCGTCATCGGCATCTATCTCTATACCGCGCCAAGCAACGGCGTGACGTATCAGCGCATCTGCTTTGCCGCCAAACCACTGCGTCATCATCCCGACTATCAACTGGATGACGGCATTATCGGCCCGCAATGGCTGACCCGTGACGAACTCGTTGCCCAGCAGGACCGCTGGCGCAGCGAGCTGGTGCTGCGTTGCGTGGACGATTACCTGAACGGCGAACACTTCAGTCTCGACCTGCTACGCGACAAGGCGTGAGACTCCCGCCGCCGGGCCTGTTAGAATCGCGTCCTTTTCGAAGCTACCCATTGAATTCCTATGCCTGATTCAACCCTTTCCGATACTGCACAGAAGCGCGTCATCGTCGGCATGTCCGGCGGCGTAGACTCTTCGGTTTCTGCCGTTCTGCTCATGGAGCAGGGCTATCAGGTGGAAGGCCTGTTCATGAAGAACTGGGAAGAAGACGATGGAACGGAATACTGCACCGCCCGTGAAGACCTGGCCGACGCCCAGGCCGTGTGCGACAAGATCGGTATCAAACTGCATACCGCCAACTTCGCTGCTGAATACTGGGACAACGTGTTCGAGCATTTCCTGGCCGAGTACAAGGCCGGTCGCACGCCGAACCCGGACATCCTGTGTAACCGCGAAATCAAGTTCAAGGCGTTCCTCGACTACGCCCTGATGCTGGGCGCCGACCTGATCGCTACCGGGCATTACGTGCGTCGCCGGGACATCGACGGCCGCACTGAGCTGCTCAAAGGCCTGGACCCGAACAAGGACCAGAGCTACTTCCTGCACGCGGTGGGCGGCGATCAAATTGCCAGAACCCTGTTCCCGGTCGGCGAGCTGGAAAAGCCCGAAGTAAGGGCAATTGCCGAGAAGCACGGCCTCGCGACCGCCAAGAAAAAAGATTCCACGGGTATCTGCTTCATTGGCGAGCGTCGTTTCACCGACTTCCTGCGCCAGTATCTGCCCGCTCAGCCCGGCGAGATCAAAACCACCGAGGGTGAAGTCATTGGTCGTCACAGCGGCCTGATGTATCACACCATCGGTCAGCGTCAAGGCCTGGGCATTGGTGGACTGAAAGACGCCAGCGATGATCCGTGGTACGTGCTGGTCAAGGACCTCGAAAACAACGAACTAATCGTTGGCCAGGGTAATGACCATCCATGGTTGTTCTCACGCGCTCTCGTAGCCTCCCAGATCTATTGGGTCAACCCGATAGATCTGAGTGCCCCGCGCCGTCTGACCGCCAAAGTGCGCTATCGCCAAGGCGATCAGCAGTGCACGCTGGAACAGACCGCTGACGGCTATCGCGCCACCTTCGACGAACCGCAACGCGCCGTCACACCCGGCCAGTCCGTGGTGTTCTATGACGGCGAAATCTGCCTGGGCGGCGGCGTGATCGAAATTGCCGAAGCCTGGCACAGCAAGGACAAGCGTTGATGACCCCGATTCAGGAGCAACTGATCGCTCTGGCTGGCGTGTTCCAGGCCGCCGTGCTGGTGGACCGGATCGCCAAGACCGGTCAAAGCAGCGAAGCAGCGCTGGGCTGCATGCTCGGCAGCCTGCTGGTGCAGGACCCGAAAGATACGCTGGACGTTTATGGTGGCGACGACCTGAACTTGCGTGAAGGCTATCGCGCCCTGGCCAGCGCCCTTGAGCGTGATCCGTCGACACTGCAGCGAGAACCCCTGCGCTATGCCTTGTCGATGCTGGGCCTGGAACGACAACTGGCCAAGCGCGACGACATGCTGGAAACAGTGGGCAGGCGCCTGCCGCAAATCCAGTCTCAGGTCGAACACTTCGGCATCGCTCACGAAAACGTGATCGCAGCCTGCGGCGCACTGTATCAGGACACGCTAAGCACCCTGCGCCAACGTATCCAGGTGCACGGCGACATGCGCAACCTGCAGCAACCCAGCAATGCGTCGAAAATCCGCGCCCTGCTGTTGGCCGGCATTCGCTCTGCTCGCCTGTGGCGGCAAAATGGCGGCCATCGCTGGCAACTGGTCGTAAGCCGTCGCAAGCTATTGAAAGAACTGTACCCGCTGATGCATGGCTGATTCGCCACACATTTGCAGACACTGCTGACAAACGCCGCGTGACATACGCTGGTCAGACCGACCCGATTCGGCCTGGTTTTAATGTATGATACGCGCCCCTTTTCGTTGCCTGACTGTCCGAGAGCACCCCATGCAGCTTTCTTCGCTCACTGCGGTTTCCCCTGTTGACGGCCGCTACGCCGGTAAAACCGAGGCCTTGCGCCCAATTTTCAGCGAATACGGCCTGATCCGTTTTCGCGTCATGGTTGAAGTACGCTGGCTCCAGCGTCTGGCCGCACACCCTGAAATCATTGAAGTCCCAGCGTTTTCAGCTGAAGCCAACGCCATCCTCAACACCTTGGCGGAAGACTTCTCGATCACCCACGCCGAGCGCGTGAAAGAAATCGAGCGCACCACCAACCACGACGTCAAGGCCGTGGAATACCTGCTCAAGGAACAGGCTGCCAAGCTGCCTGAACTGGACAAGGTCAGTGAGTTCATCCACTTCGCCTGCACCAGCGAGGACATCAACAACCTGTCCCACGCCCTGATGCTGCGCGAAGGCCGCGACAACGTGATGCTGCCTTTGATGCGCAAGATCGCTGATTCGATCCGCGAGCTTGCCATCCGCTTTGCTGACGTTCCAATGCTGTCGCGCACCCACGGTCAACCAGCCTCCCCGACCACTCTGGGTAAAGAGCTGGCCAACGTTGTGTACCGTCTGGAGCGTCAAATCGCCCAGATCGCTGCGGTACCGCTGCTGGGCAAGATCAACGGTGCAGTCGGCAACTACAACGCACACATCTCGGCTTATCCGTCCATCGACTGGGAAGCCAACGCGCGCGCCTTCATCGAAGACGAGCTGGGTCTGGGCTTCAACCCGTACACCACGCAGATCGAACCGCACGACTACATCGCCGAGCTATTCGACGCCATCGCGCGCTTCAACACCATCCTGATCGACTTCGACCGTGATATCTGGGGCTACATCTCCCTCGGTTATTTCAAGCAGCGCACCATCGCCGGTGAAATCGGCTCGTCGACCATGCCGCACAAGGTCAACCCGATCGACTTCGAAAACTCCGAAGGCAACCTGGGTATCGCCAACGCACTGTTCCAGCATCTGGCGAGCAAACTGCCGATCTCCCGCTGGCAGCGTGACCTGACCGACTCCACCGTGCTGCGCAACCTGGGCGTCGGCTTTGCTCACAGCGTTATCGCTTACGAAGCCACCCTCAAGGGCATCAGCAAGCTGGAGCTCAACGAGCAGAAAATCGCCGCTGACCTGGACGCATGCTGGGAAGTCCTGGCTGAGCCGATCCAGACCGTGATGCGTCGCTACAACATCGAAAATCCGTATGAGAAGCTGAAAGAACTGACACGCGGCAAGGGCATCAGCCCTGAAGCCCTGCAGACGTTCATCGACACGCTGGACATGCCTGCCGAGGCCAAGGCCGAGTTGAATAAACTCACTCCGGCCAATTACATCGGTAATGCGGTAGCCCAAGCCAAGCGCATCTGACCGGCATCACATCAGTGCACACGCCCGGCAGTGCCGGGCGTTTTTATTGCAGTCTCGAAAAGACAAACTTTCAATAGGTTACACATGAATCCTGATATTCCTCTTCAACTTCTGGGCGGCATCAGCGCGCGCGTTTTCCTGCGTGACTACTGGCAGAAAAAGCCACTCCTGATCCGTCAGGCCCTGCCGGACTTTCAGAGCCCGATCGATCCTGACGAACTGGCTGGGCTGGCCCTGGAAGAAGAGGTCGAATCGCGACTGGTCATCGAGAACGGCGAGCGCCCATGGGAACTGCGTCGCGGCCCGTTCGCGGAAGACGAGTTCAGCAAGCTGCCGGAAAAAGACTGGACGCTGCTGGTACAGGCCGTTGACCAGTTCGTTCCGGAAGTCAGCGAACTGCTGGAAAACTTCCGCTTCCTGCCTAGCTGGCGCATCGATGACGTAATGGTCAGCTATGCCGCGCCGGGTGGCGGTGTCGGCCCGCACTTCGACAACTACGACGTGTTCCTGCTACAGGGCCACGGCAAGCGTCACTGGCAGATCGGCCAGATGTGCGACTCCGATAGCCCGCTGCTGCAACACGCCGACCTGCGCATCCTGTCTGACTTCCAGATGACTGAAGAATGGACGCTGGAACCGGGCGACATGCTTTACCTGCCGCCGCGCCTCGCCCACTGCGGCGTCGCCGTTGATGAGTGCCTGACGTACTCGGTCGGCTTCCGCGCCCCAAGCGCTGCCGAAGTGCTGACCCACTTCACCGACTTCCTCAGCCAGTTCACGCCTGATGAAGAGCGCTACACGGATGCAGATGCCCAACCGGCCAACGATCCTCATCAGATCCAGCACGACGCCTTGGACCGCCTGAAAGCCTTGCTGGCTGAACACATGGGCGACGAGCGCCTGCTGCTGACCTGGTTCGGCCAGTTCATGACAGAACCGCGCTACCCGGAACTGGTGACAGGCCCGGAACTTGAAGAAGAGGACCTGCTGAGTAGTCTGGAACAGGGCGCAGTTCTCATTCGTAACCCAAGCGCGCGCCTTGCATGGTCCGAAGTTGATGACGACCTGCTACTGTTCGCCAGTGGTCAAAGCCGTCTGCTGCCGGGCAGCCTGCGGGAACTGCTGAAAATGATCTGCGCTGCCGATGCCCTGCACAGTGACAACCTCGGCCAATGGTTGGCCGATGAAGAAGGACGCAACCTGCTCTGTGAGCTGGTAAAACAAGGAAGCCTGGGGTTTGCCGATGAATAGAACCAACGTGCGTGTCGCCGACTGGCACAAAGACAACGCTGACATCCGTCGTGTACGCGATGCTGTGTTTGTTGCTGAGCAGTCAGTACCGCCAGAGCTGGAATGGGACGCTGAGGACAGCGAAGCCATTCACTTCCTGGCGCTGGAGGGGGACTTTGCGATAGGCACAGCCCGCCTGCTGCCGGACGGTGAAATCGGTCGGTTGTCGGTACTCAAGGACTGGCGCGGCATGAAAGTCGGTGAAGCGCTGCTCAGCGCCGTCATCAATGAAGCCGAGCGACGTGATCTGAGGCAACAAAAACTCAGTGGCCAGGTACAAGCCGTGGAGTTTTACGAGCGCTTCGGTTTTACCGTCGTCAGCGAAGAGTTTCTGGAGGCAGGACTGCCTCACGTAAATATGACCCGCCACTCAGGCTGAAAGACCTGAACTGACGCCCTGCCCGCCTGCGCCAGCTGTCTATGCTGGTACAGGTCGGCAGGGCGTTTTGCGTTGGACGATTCAACTTGCGCGTCCGCAGGCCGACAAACTGGCAAACTCAGGTCTTTTTAGACGTTCCAGGAGATTTGGATTTATGTTCCTGCGCCCCCTGCTTACCTCGTTGCTGCTGATATGTAGTGTCGATGTCATGGCCGCTACCGAAGTGGTACCGCTCAACTACAGAACCAGCGATGACCTGTTGCCAGTGGCAAAATCCTTCCTCGGCCCGGACGGTACGGTCAGCGCTTATAACAACCAACTGATCGTCAATGCCGAGCCGCGCAAGATCGAAGAACTGCGAGCGTTGCTCTCACAACTTGATGTCGCCGCCAAACGCTTGCTGATCAGCGTCGATACCAGCGATAGCGCGTCACGCAGCAGCAATGGCGTCAATCAGAGCCGCGTTATCAGTTACGGCACCACCAGCCGCGAGGGTGGCGTACAGCAAGTGCAAGCCAGCGAAGGCACGCCGGCCTTGATTCAGGTAGGCCAGAGCGTACCTGTCACCACGTCGCGGACCGATAATTACGGATATGCCCAAAGCAACACCGAATATCGCAACGTGACTCAGGGGTTTTACGTCACGGCCAGCGTGACCGGTGACACCGTGCACCTGAACATCAGCACCAATCGGGATCGCGTCAGCCAGGAACGACCCGATGCCTTCAAGGTGCAAAGTACCGACAGCCAGGTCAGCGGTCGTCTGGGTGAATGGATCACGTTGGCGGGCGTGAGCGATCAGTCAGTTGCTGACCGTCAGGGCGATACTCAGCAGTATTCGACCCAAGGCCGCGAGGACATGACGTTACGTGTGATGGTGCAAACCCTTGAGTGAGAAGGCTCCCGCAAAATCGGGCACTACAGGGCCTTTTACTGACTGACCAGTCGCACCGAAACAAATATGTAGTGATAACAAAAATGCACTACAAAACGTTTGACGGGTCAAAAATGGCGAGGCATGATTGCCTCGCTCCCGCTAATCAGAGGCCCTGAAAAGAGCCTTCGGGTCGCGCTCAAATCCTACGAGCCGATTCGTGTCTGCACCGCCCACAAGGCAGTTTGATGAGGTTGCGACTGGAACGAAGTTGTCCTGAGGGACGGAAGCGTATTACGGTCCATCGGCAAAACTGCTGAGTGAAGCCACCGGGCACCCCAAATGTCCGATTGCACGCCACAGCCATGCCTTGCGCCAGCTCTTCCCCCTCCCGAACGACCGTCCCCGCCGCCATCGCTCAAACCAGGCTCACAGCCAGACATCTGATCAGCGAGCAGCCATCCATGTGCCTTCGATATCCGGGGCGTTTTGGCGGAGCAGGACATTCCAACAAAACCTATGTGAAAGGGGTTTCGCTCATGGCACTGACACGCGAACAACAAATAGCAGCTCTCGAGAAAGACTGGGCTGAAAATCCGCGCTGGAAAAATGTGACCCGTACCTATTCCGCCGCTGATGTCGTCCGCCTGCGTGGCTCGGTTCAACCTGAACACACGTTCGCCAGGAATGGCGCGGAGAAGCTCTGGAATCTGGTTACTCAAGGTGCCAAGCCTTCCTTCCGTCCTGACAAGGACTTCGTTAACTGCATGGGCGCCCTTACCGGCGGTCAGGCGGTACAGCAGGTCAAGGCCGGTATTCAGGCGATTTATCTGTCAGGTTGGCAGGTAGCAGCGGACAACAATTCCGCCGAGTCGATGTACCCCGATCAGTCGCTGTACCCAGTGGACTCCGTGCCGACCGTGGTCAAGCGCATCAATAACTCCTTCCGCCGTGCCGACCAGATCCAGTGGAAAGCCGGGAAAGGTCCAGGTGACGAAGGCTACATCGATTATTTCGCACCCATCGTAGCGGACGCCGAGGCCGGTTTTGGCGGCGTACTCAACGCCTACGAACTGATGAAGAGCATGATCGAAGCAGGTGCCGCCGGCGTGCACTTCGAGGATCAGCTGGCATCGGTCAAGAAATGCGGCCACATGGGCGGCAAGGTTCTGGTACCCACCCAGGAAGCCGTACAAAAACTGGTGGCCGCCCGCCTGGCGGCGGACGTTGCCGGTGTACCGACGATCATCCTGGCACGCACCGACGCAAACGCTGCTGATTTGCTGACATCCGACTGCGATCCGTATGACAAACCGTTCGTGACCGGTACCCGTACCCATGAAGGTTTCTACAAGGTACGGGCCGGGCTGGATCAGGCCATCGCTCGCGGTCTGGCCTACGCGCCTTATGCCGATCTGATCTGGTGCGAAACCGCCAAGCCGGATCTGGACGAAGCCCGTCGTTTTGCCGAGGCGATCAAGAAGGAGTACCCGGATCAGTTGCTGTCGTACAACTGCTCACCGTCCTTCAACTGGAAGAAGAATCTGGACGACGCGACCATTGCCAAATTCCAGCGCGAGCTTTCGGCCATGGGTTACAAGCACCAGTTCATTACCCTGGCGGGTATTCACAACATGTGGCACAGCATGTTCAACCTGGCGCACGACTACGCCCGCAACGACATGACCGCCTACGTGAAGCTGCAGGAGCAGGAATTCGCTGACGCAGCCAAGGGTTACACCTTTGTTGCGCACCAGCAGGAAGTGGGTACCGGTTACTTCGATGACGTGACGACCGTGATTCAGGGGGGCGTGTCTTCAGTAACGGCGCTGACGGGTTCGACAGAGGAAGAGCAGTTTCACTGATTGAAATGTGCGGCGCCCTTATCGCGGGCAAGCACCGCTCCCACAGGAAAAACTTGATCCCCTGTGGGAGCGGTGCTTGCCCGCGATAAGGTCAATAGAGAATTATCAGAAAACCGCCTAAAACAGCAACTACCTCACATTTAAAGCCATTAACCTCGCCCAACAACAAATGATACTTATTATCATTTAGAAAACAGTCCCTCTTCCGTAACTTTTTAGAACGAAACATAATTAGCTTAAACCCCGCCAACCCCCGCCCCGCCTGCTCCAAGCCCTCAACTGCGGCCCGTAAGTGATTAATTGCACAAATTAATTTGATATAGAAAATTTACTTGCCCTGTTTTTGCACATAAAATCACCGAAATTGATTTCGCTGCGACATATCGTCGCTGCATATACTATTTTCAAGCTCAGAGACCATTGATCTCTGTCAAGGAATGCCAGCATGTCCGAATCGACAGGTTTGATTGCCCACAACTGGGGCTTCGCCATTTTCCTTTTGGGTGTAGTCGGCCTGTGCGCCTTCATGCTCGGTGTTTCCAGCCTCCTGGGTAGCAAAGCCTGGGGCCGCAGCAAAAACGAACCGTTTGAGTCCGGCATGCTGCCAACCGGCAGTGCGCGCCTTCGCCTTTCGGCAAAATTCTATCTGGTCGCGATGCTTTTCGTGATCTTCGACATTGAAGCCCTATATCTCTTTGCCTGGTCTGTGTCCGTCCGCGAAAGCGGCTGGACCGGATTCGTCGAAGCACTCGTTTTCATAGCAATTCTGTTGGCAGGTCTTGTCTACCTATGGCGGGTTGGAGCGCTGGATTGGGCTCCTGAAGGTCGCCGTAATCGGCAAGCGAAGCTAAAACAATGAGGCTTTGGCGATGCAATACAATCTCACCAGGATCGACCCGGATGCTCCAAATGACGAGTATCCAATCGGCAAACGGGAAACTGTTTCCGACCCGCTAGAAGATCAAGTCCACAAAAACATCTACATGGGCAAGCTGGAAGACGTGCTGAACGGTGCGGTCAACTGGGGGCGTAAAAACTCCCTGTGGCCTTACAACTTCGGCTTGTCGTGCTGCTATGTGGAAATGACAACCGCCTTCACGGCGCCCCACGACATCGCCCGCTTCGGCGCCGAGGTTATCCGGGCATCGCCGCGTCAGGCGGATTTCATGGTTATTGCCGGTACTTGCTTCATCAAGATGGCGCCGATCATTCAGCGTCTCTACGAGCAAATGCTCGAACCTAAATGGGTTATTTCCATGGGTTCGTGTGCCAACTCCGGTGGTATGTACGACATTTATTCCGTGGTTCAGGGCGTGGACAAGTTCCTTCCTGTGGATGTCTATGTGCCCGGCTGCCCGCCCCGCCCCGAAGCGTTTCTGCAAGGCTTGATGCTGTTGCAGGAATCCATCGGCCAGGAGCGTCGCCCTCTTTCCTGGGTCGTCGGTGACCAAGGCGTGTATCGCGCCGAGATGCCGTCGCAAAAGGAACAGCGCCGCGAACAGCGAATCGCAGTCACCAATCTGCGCAGCCCCGACGAAGTCTGATCCAGAACTGTTCCTTTTAAAGAACGAATAGCTGGCTTCATTCTTTACGTTGACCGAAAGCGATAAAAAACCATGACTACAGGCAGTGCTCTGTACATCCCGCCTTACAAGGCAGACGACCAAGACGTCGTCGTAGAATTGAACAACCGTTTTGGCGCCGAAGCGTTCACCGCCCAATCGACCCGCACTGGCATGCCTGTGCTGTGGGTCGAGCGTGCGCGCCTGATCGAGGTGCTGACCTTCCTGCGTCAGTTGCCTAAACCTTACGTCATGCTTTACGACCTGCATGGCGTGGACGAACGTCTGCGTACCAAGCGCCACGGCTTGCCGGGTGCCGACTTCACTGTCTTCTATCACTTGCTGTCGATCGAACGTAACAGCGACGTGATGATTAAAGTCGCGCTGTCCGAAAGCGACCTCAGCCTGCCGACCGTGACCAGCATCTGGCCGAACGCCAATTGGTACGAGCGTGAAGTCTGGGACATGTTCGGCATCGACTTCCCGGGCCACCCACACCTGAGCCGCATCATGATGCCGCCGACCTGGGAAGGTCACCCGCTGCGCAAGGACTTCCCGGCGCGCGCCACCGAGTTCGATCCGTTCAGCCTGACACTGGCCAAACAGCAACTGGAAGAAGAAGCCGCGCGCTTCAATCCGGAAGACTGGGGCATGAAGCGCTCCGGAACGAACGAGGACTACATGTTCCTCAATCTGGGCCCGAACCACCCTTCGGCTCACGGTGCGTTCCGCATCATTCTGCAACTGGACGGTGAAGAGATCGTCGATTGCGTTCCGGACATTGGCTACCACCACCGTGGTGCCGAGAAAATGGCCGAGCGTCAGTCGTGGCACAGCTTCATTCCGTACACCGACCGGATCGATTATCTGGGCGGCGTGATGAACAACCTGCCGTACGTGCTCTCGGTCGAGAAACTGGCCGGCATCAAGGTGCCGGAGAAGGTCGACACCATCCGCATCATGATGGCCGAGTTCTTCCGTATCACCAGCCACTTGCTGTTCCTGGGTACTTACATTCAGGACGTGGGCGCGATGACCCCGGTGTTCTTCACCTTCACCGACCGTCAGCGCGCCTACACCGTGATCGAAGCCATCACCGGTTTCCGTCTGCACCCGGCCTGGTATCGCATCGGTGGCGTTGCCCACGACCTGCCGCGTGGTTGGGAAAAACTGGTCAAGGATTTCGTGGACTGGCTGCCGAAGCGTCTCGACGAGTACACCAAAGCGGCTTTGCAAAACAGCATCCTCAAAGGTCGGACCATCGGTGTCGCTGCCTATAACACCAAAGAGGCCCTCGAATGGGGTGTCACCGGTGCAGGCCTGCGTTCCACCGGTTGCGATTTCGACCTGCGTAAAGCACGTCCTTACTCCGGCTACGAGAACTTCGAGTTTGAAGTCCCGCTGGCGGCCAATGGCGATGCCTACGACCGCTGCATGGTTCGCGTCGAAGAGATGCGTCAGAGCATCAAGATCATCGACCAGTGCATGCGCAACATGCCGGAAGGCCCGTACAAAGCGGATCACCCGCTGACTACCCCGCCACCGAAAGAGCGCACGCTGCAGCACATCGAGACCTTGATCACGCACTTCCTGCAAGTTTCGTGGGGCCCGGTCATGCCGGCCAACGAATCCTTCCAGATGATCGAAGCGACCAAGGGCATCAACAGTTATTACCTGACGAGCGACGGCGGCACCATGAGCTACCGTACCCGGATCCGCACCCCAAGCTTCCCGCATCTGCAACAGATCCCTTCGGTGATCAAAGGCAGCATGGTCGCGGACTTGATTGCGTACCTGGGTAGTATCGATTTCGTTATGGCCGACGTGGACCGCTAAGCATGAGCATGAACAGCACGCTTATCCAGACAGACCGTTTCGCCCTGAGCGAAACAGAGCGCTCGGCCATCGAGCACGAGCTGCATCACTACGAGGACCCGCGCGCGGCGTCCATCGAAGCCCTGAAGATCGTTCAGAAGGAACGCGGCTGGGTGCCGGACGGCGCGATCTACGCCATCGGCGAACTGATCGGCATCCCTGCCAGCGACGTGGAAGGTGTGGCGACGTTCTACAGCCAGATCTTCCGTCAGCCGGTCGGCCGCCACATCATTCGCGTCTGCAACAGCATGGTCTGCTTCATCGCCGGTCACGAATCAGTGGTCGAAGAAATCCAGAGCTCGCTGGGCATCGCCCCGGGCCAGACTACGGCCGACGGGCGCTTCACCCTGCTGCCAGTCTGCTGCCTGGGCAACTGCGACAAAGCCCCGGCCGTGATGGTCGACGATGACACCTTTGGCGACGTGCAACCCGGCACTGTGGCCAAGATGCTGGAGGGTTACCCATGACCATCACTTCCTTCGGCCCTGCCAACCGCATTGCGCGCACGGCAGAAACCCACCCGCTGACCTGGCGTCTGCGTGACGACGGCGAGCCGGTCTGGCTCGACGAATATCAGGCCAAAGACGGTTATGCGGCGGCGCGCAAGGCGCTCACCCAGCAATCGCCTGACGATATTGTCCAGTCCGTCAAAGACTCCGGCCTTAAAGGTCGCGGCGGCGCGGGCTTCCCCACTGGCGTTAAGTGGGGCCTGATGCCCAAAGACGAATCCATGAACATCCGCTACCTGCTGTGCAACGCGGATGAAATGGAACCCAACACCTGGAAAGACCGGATGTTGATGGAACAGCTGCCACACCTGTTGGTGGAAGGCATGCTGATCAGTGCTCGAGCCCTGAAAGCCTATCGCGGCTATATCTTCCTGCGCGGCGAATACGTCACGGCGGCCAAGCACTTGAACCGCGCCGTGGCAGAAGCCAAAGCAGCAGGTCTGCTGGGCAAGAACATTCTGGGCACCGGCTTTGATTTCGAGCTGTTCGTGCACACCGGCGCCGGGCGTTACATCTGCGGTGAAGAAACCGCATTGATCAACTCCCTGGAAGGCCGTCGCGCCAACCCGCGCTCCAAGCCGCCCTTCCCGGCCGCCGTTGGTGTGTGGGGCAAGCCGACTTGCGTGAACAACGTCGAGACGCTGTGCAACGTGCCTGCCATCGTTGGCAATGGTAACGACTGGTACAAATCCATCGCCCGCGAAGGCAGCGAAGACCACGGCACCAAGCTGATGGGTTTCTCCGGCAAGGTGAAAAACCCTGGCCTGTGGGAACTGCCATTCGGCGTGCAGGCCCGTGAGTTGTTCGAAGACTACGCAGGCGGCATGCGCGACGGTTACAAGCTCAAGTGCTGGCAGCCAGGCGGCGCCGGTACTGGCTTCCTGCTGCCGGAACATCTGGATGCGCAAATGTATGCTGGTGGCATCGCCAAAGTAGGCACCCGGATGGGTACCGGTCTGGCCATGGCCGTTGACGACAAGGTCAACATGGTCTCGCTGCTGCGCAACATGGAAGAGTTCTTCGCTCAGGAATCCTGCGGTTTCTGCACCCCTTGCCGTGACGGTTTGCCATGGAGCGTGAAGATTTTGCGCGCCCTGGAAAAAGGTGTCGGCCAGACGGGTGATATCGAAACCCTGCTGGGACTCGTTGGCTTCCTTGGCCCGGGCAAGACCTTCTGTGCTCACGCACCGGGTGCCGTGGAGCCGCTGGGCAGTGCGATCAAATATTTCCGCCCGGAGTTCGAGGCCGGTATCGCGCCCACCAGCGCAGCCGTTCCCCCTCTGGCAAGACCGATCATCGTCGGCGCGTAACCGTTTGCAAGGCCGGGGGACATCCCCCGGCTCATCGCACGATGACGCCGTAAAGGCTGTTTAGAGTCGTGCGAATAACAAGATTCCATTAGCCACGCCCGCTGACACCGGGCCAACGAAGACCTTTGAACCATGGCCACTATCCACGTAGACGGCAAAGCGCTCGAAGTCGATGGGGCAGACAACCTGTTACAGGCATGTCTGTCGCTAGGCCTCGACATCCCGTATTTCTGCTGGCATCCCGCCCTTGGCAGCGTTGGCGCCTGTCGCCAATGTGCGGTCAAGCAGTACACGGACGAGAACGACACCCGTGGTCGTATCGTCATGTCCTGCATGACTCCAGCCACCGATAACACCTGGATTTCCATCGAAGATGAAGAATCCAAGGCCTTCCGGGCCAGTGTCGTCGAATGGCTGATGACCAACCACCCCCACGACTGCCCGGTCTGTGAGGAAGGCGGTCACTGCCACCTGCAAGACATGACCGTGATGACTGGCCACAACGAGCGCCGTTATCGCTTCACTAAACGCACCCACCAGAACCAGGAACTCGGCCCGTTCATCGCTCACGAGATGAACCGCTGCATCGCCTGCTACCGTTGCGTACGTTTTTATAAAGATTATGCGGGCGGCACTGACCTCGGTGTGTTCGGTGCTCACGACAACGTGTACTTCGGTCGCGTTGAAGACGGCGTTCTGGAAAGCGAGTTCTCCGGCAACCTCACCGAGGTCTGCCCGACCGGTGTGTTCACCGACAAGACTCACTCCGAGCGTTACAACCGTAAGTGGGACATGCAGTTCTCGCCAAGCATCTGCCATGGCTGCTCCAGCGGTTGCAACATCAGCCCTGGCGAGCGTTACGGTGAAATCCGTCGCATCGAGAACCGCTACAACGGTTCGGTGAACCAGTATTTCCTCTGCGACCGTGGCCGTTTCGGTTATGGCTACACCAACCGCGAAGACCGCCCACGCCAGCCGCATCTGGCCGATGGCAGCAAGCTGAGCCTGGATCAGGCACTGGATAACGCTGCTGATCTGCTGCGCGGTCGCAACATCGTCGGTATCGGTTCGCCGCGTGCCAGCCTGGAAAGCAACTACGCCCTGCGCGAACTGGTGGGTGCCGAGCACTTCTATTCAGGTATCGAAGCCTCAGAGCTTGAGCGTATCCGTCTGGTCACTCAGGTGCTGAAAGACAGCCCGCTGCCGATCCCGACCCTGCGTGACATCGAAGACCACGACGCGATTTTCGTCCTTGGTGAAGACCTGACCCAGACAGCTGCTCGTCTGGCTCTGGGCCTGCGTCAAGCGGTCAAAGGCAAGGCCGAAGACATGGCTGCGGCGATGAAAGTCCAGCCATGGCTCGACGCGGCCGTAAAGAACATTGGTCAGCACGAGCTGAACCCGCTGTTCATCGCCAGCCTGGCTGAAACCAAGCTGGATGACGTTGCCGAAGAATGCGTTCACGCAGCACCGGACGATCTGGCGCGAATCGGTTTCGCCGTCGCTCACGCGCTGGATGCCAGTGCGCCAGCCGTTGAAGGCCTGGACACTGAAGCTCTGGAATTGGCACAACGCATTGCCGATGCTTTGCTGGCCGCCAAGCGTCCGTTGATCATTGCCGGTACTTCGCTGGGCTCCAAAGCGTTGATCGAAGCCGCGGCGAACATTGCCAAGGCTCTGAAACTGCGCGACAAAGCAGGCTCCATCAGCCTGATCGTGCCAGAAGCCAACAGCATGGGCCTGGCGCTGCTGGGTGGTGAGTCTGTCGACGCGGCGCTGCAAGCCGTGATCGACGGCAAGGCCGACGCCATCGTCGTGCTGGAAAACGATCTTTACACCCGCACCGATGCTGCCAAGGTCGATGCAGCCCTGAGCGCGGCGAAAGTCGTGATCGTGGCTGATCATCAGAAAACCCCGACCGGTGATCGTGCTCATCTGGTGCTGCCTGCTGCCAGTTTTGCTGAGGGCGACGGTACTCTGGTCAGTCAGGAAGGCCGCGCTCAGCGCTTCTTCCAGGTGTTCGACCCGACGTATCTGGACGCCAGCATTCTGGTTCACGAAGGCTGGCGCTGGCTGCACGCCCTGCGCGCTACCCTGCTGAACAAGCCGGTGGACTGGACATTGCTCGATCACGTGACGGCTGCTGTCGCGGCAAGCAACCCGCAACTGGCCGCCATCGTTAACGCTGCTCCGTCCGCGGCATTCCGTATCAAAGGCCTGAAGCTGGCTCGCGAACCGCTGCGTTATAGCGGCCGTACGGCTATGCGCGCCAACATCAGCGTGCACGAGCCGCGTACTTCACAAGACAACGACACCGCGTTCTCCTTCTCCATGGAAGGTTACTCGGGTTCGGTTGAACCACGTCAGCAAGTACCATTTGCCTGGTCACCGGGCTGGAACTCGCCACAAGCGTGGAACAAGTTCCAGGACGAAGTCGGCGGTCATTTGCGTGCTGGTGATCCGGGGACCCGCCTGATCGAAACCCAGGGCGATAACCTGAGCTGGTTTGCCAGCGCACCTCGCGCCTTCTCCCCTGCTCAAGGAACCTGGCAAGTGGTGCCGTTCTATCACCTGTTCGGCAGTGAAGAGAACTCTTCGAAAGCCGGCCCGGTTCAAGAACGTATTCCTGCTGCTTACGTTGCTCTGGCCAAGTCGGAAGCTGATCGCCTGGGTGTCAACGACGGTGCCCTGCTCTCCTTGAACGTTGCGGGTCAGACCCTGCGTCTACCGCTGCGTATCAACGAAGAGCTGGGCGCAGGTCTCGTGGCGTTGCCTGCCGGTCTGGCCGGTATTCCGCCAGCGATTTTCGGCAAGTCCGTTGATGGTCTGCAGGAGGCAGCGCAATGAGTTGGTTCACCCCTGATGTGATCGACGCAATCATTGCTGTCGTCAAGGCCATCGTCGTGCTGCTGGCCGTTGTGGTCTGCGGCGCGCTGCTGAGCTTTGTGGAACGTCGTCTGCTGGGCTGGTGGCAGGACCGTTACGGTCCGAACCGCGTTGGCCCGTTCGGCATGTTCCAGATTGCTGCCGACATGCTGAAAATGTTCTTCAAGGAAGACTGGACCCCGCCGTTTGCCGACAAGGTGATCTTCACCCTGGCCCCGGTAGTTGCCATGAGCGCCTTGCTGATCGCGTTCTCGATTATCCCGATCACCCCAAGCTGGGGCGTGGCGGACCTGAACATCGGTCTGCTGTTCTTCTTCGCCATGGCCGGGCTGTCGGTTTACGCCGTTCTGTTTGCCGGTTGGTCGAGTAACAACAAGTTCGCCCTGCTCGGTGCGCTACGTGCTTCGGCACAAACCGTGTCCTATGAAGTGTTCATGGGCCTGGCATTGATGGGCATCGTGGTACAGGTTGGCTCGTTCAACATGCGTGACATCGTTGAATACCAGGCGCAGAACCTGTGGTTCATCATTCCGCAGTTCTTCGGCTTCTGTACGTTCTTCATTGCTGGCGTCGCCGTGACTCACCGTCACCCGTTCGACCAGCCGGAAGCGGAACAGGAACTGGCTGACGGTTACCACATTGAATATGCAGGCATGAAGTGGGGCATGTTCTTCGTCGGCGAATACATCGGCATCATTCTGATCTCTGCATTGCTGGTAACGCTGTTCTTCGGTGGCTGGCACGGTCCGTTCGATATCCTGCCTTCGCTGTCGTTCTTCTGGTTCGCCATCAAGACTGCATTCTTCATCATGCTGTTCATCCTGCTGCGTGCATCCATCCCGCGCCCACGCTATGACCAGGTCATGGATTTCAGCTGGAAGTTCTGTCTGCCGCTGACCCTGATCAATTTGCTGGTGACCGCTGCGGTTGTGTTGTTGAACACGCCAGCCGGCTCGGTTCAGTGAGGATTTGACCCATGTTCAAATATATTGGCGACATCGTTAAGGGTACTGGTACCCAACTGCGAAGCCTGGTGATGGTATTCGGTCACGGCTTCCGCAAACGCGACACCCTGCAATACCCGGAAGAAGCGGTCTACCTGCCACCGCGCTATCGCGGTCGTATCGTGCTGACTCGCGACCCTGATGGTGAAGAGCGCTGCGTAGCCTGCAACCTGTGCGCCGTGGCTTGCCCGGTTGGTTGCATCTCGCTGCAGAAAGCCGAAACCGATGACGGCCGTTGGTATCCAGAGTTCTTCCGCATCAACTTCTCGCGTTGCATTTTCTGCGGCCTGTGCGAAGAAGCCTGCCCGACCACCGCGATCCAGCTGACACCGGATTTCGAAATGGCCGAGTTCAAGCGTCAGGATCTGGTTTACGAGAAAGAAGATCTGCTGATCTCCGGCCCCGGCAAGAACCCTGACTACAACTTCTATCGCGTCGCCGGTATGGCCGTCGCTGGCAAGCCCAAGGGCTCTGCACAGAACGAAGCCGAACCGATCAACGTCAAGAGCTTGCTGCCTTAAGGAAGTAAAGATGGAATTCGCTTTCTATTTCGCATCCGGCATCGCTGTAGTGTCCACCCTGCGGGTGATCACCAACACGAACCCGGTGCACGCCCTGCTCTACCTGATCATTTCGCTGATCGCCGTAGCGATGACTTTTTTCAGCCTTGGCGCTCCGTTCGCCGGGGTTCTGGAAGTTATCGCTTACGCGGGCGCGATCATGGTCCTGTTCGTTTTCGTGGTGATGATGCTCAACCTTGGCCCGGCCTCGGTTCAGCAGGAACGCACCTGGCTCACACCCGGTATCTGGGTCGGCCCGGTGATTCTGGGCGCCCTGCTGTTGGCTGAATTGCTGTACGTGCTGTTCGCCAACCAGACAGGCGCCGCTATCGGTCACACCACCGTCGACGCCAAGGCAGTCGGCATCAGCCTGTTCGGACCTTACTTGCTGGTAGTCGAACTGGCCTCGATGCTATTGCTGGCGGCAGCGGTGACGGCATTCCATCTGGGCCGCAACGAAGCGAAGGAGCCAAGCCAATGAATGCTATCCCTCTGGAGCACGGTCTGGCGGTTGCCGGGGTCCTGTTCGTTCTCGGCCTGGTCGGTCTGATAGTGCGCCGTAACATTCTTTTTGTGTTGATGAGCCTGGAGATCATGATGAACGCATCGGCTCTGGCGTTCGTCGTTGCCGGTAGCCGCTGGGCTCAGCCGGATGGACAGGTGATGTTCATCCTGGTGATCACCCTGGCTGCTGCCGAGGCCAGTATTGGCCTGGCGATCCTGATGCAGCTGTATCGCCGCTTCCACACTCTCGATATCGACGCTGCCAGCGAGATGCGCGGATGAACCTACTCTTTCTGACTTTCGTATTCCCCCTGATCGGTTTTCTGCTGCTGTCGTTCTCCCGTGGACGCATCTCGGAAAACCTCGCGGCACTGATCGGCGTCGGCTCTATCGGCCTGTCGGCCATCGTTACTGCCTGGGTTATCTGGCAGTTCAACGTTGCGCCGCCTGAAGGCGGTCACTACACCCAGGTGTTGTGGCGCTGGATGGCCGTAGACGGTTTCGAACCCAACTTCGCCCTGTATCTGGACGGCCTGTCCGTGACGATGCTGGGTGTCGTGGTTGGCGTCGGCTTCCTGATCCACCTGTTCGCCTCCTGGTACATGCGTGGTGAGGCCGGTTACTCGCGCTTCTTCGCGTACACCAACCTGTTTATCGCCAGCATGCTGTTTCTGGTGCTCGGCGATAACCTGTTGTTCCTGTACTTCGGCTGGGAAGGTGTAGGCCTGTGCAGTTACTTGCTGATCGGTTTCTACTACAGCAACCGCAACAACGGTAACGCGGCACTCAAAGCCTTTATCGTGACCCGTATCGGCGACGTGTTCATGGCCATCGGCCTGTTCATCCTGTTCCAGCAACTGGGTACGCTGAATATCCAGGAGTTGCTGGTGCGTGCGCCTGAGCACTTCAAGGTCGGCGACTTCTGGATCGTGCTGGCCACTCTGCTGTTGCTCGGTGGTGCCGTCGGTAAATCCGCGCAACTGCCGCTGCAAACCTGGCTGGCGGACGCGATGGCTGGCCCGACGCCGGTTTCGGCACTGATCCACGCCGCAACCATGGTGACCGCAGGTGTTTACCTGATCGCCCGAACTCACGGCCTGTTTGCTCTGGCCCCGGACATTCTGCATCTGGTAGGTATCGTCGGCGGAGTGACACTGGTTCTGGCCGGTTTCGCAGCGCTGGTACAGACCGACATCAAACGTATCCTCGCCTACTCGACCATGAGCCAGATCGGCTACATGTTCCTGGCGCTGGGCGTCGGTGCCTGGGAAGGCGCGATCTTCCACCTGATGACTCACGCCTTCTTCAAGGCGCTGCTGTTCCTCGCATCCGGTGCGGTGATCGTTGCCTGCCACCACGAGCAGAACATCTTCAAGATGGGCGGGCTGTGGAAGAAACTGCCACTGGCCTACGCCAGCTTCATCGTCGGCGGCTCGGCCCTTGCGGCCTTGCCATTGCTGACGGCGGGTTTCTACTCCAAAGACGAAATTCTTTGGGAGGCTTTCGCCAGCGGCAACAACGGTCTGCTGTATGCAGGTCTGGTCGGCGCATTCATGACTTCGCTGTACACCTTCCGCCTGATCTTCATCACCTTCCACGGTGAAGCGAAAACGGAAGCGCACGCAGGTCACGGTATTGCCCACTGGTTGCCATTGAGTGTGCTGATCGTGCTGTCGACCTTCATCGGCGCACTGATCACCCCGCCGCTGGCGGGTGTGCTGCCGCAAAGCGTCGGCCACGCCGGTGGCGATGCCAAGCACAGTCTGGAAATCGCCTCGGGTGCTATCGCTCTGGCCGGTATCCTGCTGGCTGCCTTGCTGTTCCTCGGCAAGCGCCGATTCGTCACCTCCATCGCCAACAGTGCACCGGGTCGTTTCCTGTCGGCCTGGTGGTTCGCGGCGTGGGGCTTCGATTGGGTGTACGACAAGCTGTTCGTCAAGCCGTATCTGGCTATCTGCCAGTTGCTGCGTAGCGACCCACTGGACCACACCATTGGTTTGATCCCACGTCTGGTCAAGGCAGGTCATGGCAGCATGACCCGTACCGAAACCGGTCAACTGCGCTGGTATGCCGCTTCGATCGCTGTAGGTGCCGTACTGGTACTCGGCGCCGTCGTCGTGGTTGCGGTCTGACATGAACCTTGCGAATTTGCGAAAGGAATTGAGCCCGTCATGATTCTGCCTTGGCTAATCCTGATCCCCTTTATCGGTGGCCTGCTGTGCTGGCAAGGTGAGCGCTTCGGCCCTACCCTGCCGCGCTGGATCGCGCTGCTGACCATGTCCCTCGAACTGGCCCTGGGCCTCTGGTTGTGGAGTACTGGCAACTACAGTTACGCACCAGCGCCCGGCGTCGACCCGACCTGGGCCATCGAATTCAAGCACTTGTGGATTGCCCGCTTCGGCATCAGCGTCCACCTGGCCCTCGATGGTCTTTCGTTGCTGATGATCCTGCTGACCGGCCTGCTCGGTGTGCTGTCGGTGTTGTGTTCGTGGAAAGAGATCCAGCGTAACGTTGGCTTCTTCCACCTCAACCTGATGTGGATCCTCGGTGGCGTGATTGGCGTGTTCCTGGCCATCGACCTGTTCATGTTCTTCTTCTTCTGGGAAATGATGCTGGTGCCGATGTATTTCCTCATCGCGCTCTGGGGTCACAGCTCGGCGGACGGCAAGAAGACACGAATCTACGCCGCGACCAAGTTCTTCATCTTCACTCAGGCCAGCGGCCTGATCATGTTGGTGGCGATCCTCGGTCTGGTCCTGGTCAACTTCAATCAGACCGGAGTGATCACGTTCGATTACGCCACGCTGCTGAAGACCCAACTGGCACCGGGCACCGAATACATCCTGATGCTGGGCTTCTTCATTGCCTTCGCGGTGAAGCTGCCAGTGGTGCCCTTCCACTCCTGGCTGCCGGATGCTCACGCCCAGGCGCCAACAGCGGGTTCGGTCGACCTGGCCGGTATCCTGTTGAAAACCGCTGCGTATGGTCTGCTGCGTTTTGCACTGCCGCTGTTCCCGAACGCGTCTGCCGAGTTCGCGCCTATCGCGATGATTCTGGGTCTGATCGGCATTTTCTACGGCGCTTTCCTCGCGTTCGCACAGACCGACATCAAGCGCCTGATCGCGTTTTCCAGCGTCTCGCACATGGGCTTCGTGCTGATCGGTATCTATTCCGGCAGCCAGCAAGCGCTGCAAGGCGTTGTGATTCAGATGCTTGCTCACGGTCTGTCGGCTGCCGCACTGTTTATCCTCAGCGGTCAGTTGTACGAACGTCTGCATACGCGTGACATGCGTGAAATGGGTGGTTTGTGGTCGCGTATCGCCTACCTGCCAGCGATCAGCCTGTTCTTCGCGGCGGCCTCGCTGGGTCTGCCGGGTACCGGTAACTTCGTCGGTGAGTTCCTGATCCTGCTGGGCAGCTTTGTCAGCGCGCCATGGATCACTGCAATCGCCACGTCCGGTCTGGTGTTTGGCTCTGTCTACTCGCTGATCATGATCCACCGCGCCTACTTCGGCCCGGCCAAATCCGACGAGCCTCTCAAGGGCATGGACGGACGGGAAATGATCATGGTGCTCGGTCTGGCCGTATTGCTGGTATTGGTCGGGGTTTACCCGCAGCCATTCCTCGATACGTCTGCAGCGACCATGCACGGCGTGCAGCAATGGCTCGGCACCGCCTTCACTCAACTCGCTTCGGCCCGGTAAGAGCGCTATGGACCTGACGATTCAACATTTTATTGCGCTTGCCCCACTGCTGATTACCAGCCTCACCATTGTTGTGGTGATGCTGGCGATCGCATGGCGCCGCAATCACTCGCAAACCTTCCTGCTCAGCGTGGCGGGGCTTAACCTGGCCCTGCTGTCGATCTACCCGGCACTGAAAGTCGCTCCGCTGGTAGTGACGCCACTGTTGCAGATCGACAGTTTCGCTTGCCTGTACATGGCATTGATCCTGGCCTCGACTCTGGCCTGTGTGACGATGGCACACGCCTATCTTGGCGATGGCAAAGCGGGCTACCCCGGTAATCGTGAAGAACTTTACCTGCTGATCCTGCTGGCGGCTGCTGGCGGCCTGGTATTGGTCAGCGCTCAACACCTGGCAGGCCTGTTTATCGGCCTGGAGCTGCTGTCGGTGCCGGTCTACGGTCTGGTTGCGTACGCCTTCTTCAACAAGCGCTCGCTGGAAGCCGGTATCAAATACATGGTGCTGTCGGCAGCAGGCTCCGCTTTCCTGCTGTTCGGCATGGCGCTGCTGTATGCCGAGGCCGGCACGCTGGGCTTTGATGGCATCGGTAAAGCACTGGCCGCAAGCGGTCTGCCAAGCCCGATCGCCAGTCTGGGTCTGGGGATGATGCTGGTGGGTCTGGCGTTCAAGCTGTCGCTGGTGCCGTTCCACCTGTGGACGCCGGACGTCTACGAAGGCGCACCTGCCCCGGTAGCGGCTTTCCTGGCCACCGCCAGCAAGGTTGCTGTGTTCGCAGTACTGGTGCGTCTGTTCCAGATTTCCCCCGCTGCCAGCAGCGGTGTACTGCATGACGTACTGGCGGTCATCGCCGTTGCGTCAATCATCGTCGGTAACCTGTTGGCGCTGATGCAGAACAACTTGAAGCGTCTGCTGGGTTACTCGTCCATCGCGCACTTCGGCTACCTGATGATCGCCCTGGTGGCGAGCAAAGGCATGGCGGTTGAGGCTATTGGCGTGTATCTGGCCACCTATGTGCTGACCAGCCTGGGCAGCTTCGGTGTAATCACCATGATGTCGTCGCCGTACAGCGGTCGTGATACCGATGCGATGTTCGAGTACCGTGGTCTGTTCTGGCGTCGTCCGTACCTGACGGCTGTGATGACCCTGATGATGCTGTCCCTGGCGGGCATCCCGCTGACGGCTGGCTTCATCGGCAAGTTCTACATCATCGCAACCGGTGTTGAATCGAAGCTGTGGTGGTTGATCGGTGCACTGATCATCGGTAGTGCCATCGGCGTGTTCTACTACCTGCGCGTGATGGTCACCCTGTATCTGGTGGACTCCAAACTGCCACGCCACGATGCGGCCTTCAACTGGGCGCAACGTACCGGCGGCGTGATGCTGTTGGCGATTGCCATTCTGACCTTCGTACTGGGTGTCTATCCGCAGCCGCTGCTGGATCTGGTTCAGCATGCTGGTCTGATGGGCTGATCTTTCAAGGATCAGGCATGACGCATAAAAAAACCTGCTCAGTTGAGCAGGTTTTTTTTCGCCTGAAGAATCTAGCCGGGCAAACGTACCGTCTTCTTGGCACTGACGAACAAGCCCCAGGTGGACATGAACAGCGCAGCGACCATCGGACCAATTACAAAGCCATTAAGGCCGAACACCGACATCCCACCTAACGTAGAGATCAGGATCAGGTAGTCGGGCATCTTCGTGTCTTTGCCGACCAGAACAGGCCGCAACACGTTGTCCACCAGACCGATCACAAACACGCCGAACAATGCGAGCACAACGCCCTGCCAGATCATCCCGCTCAACAGGAAATAGACCGCCACGGGCGCCCAGACGATCCCCGCCCCTACTGCTGGCAGCAGCGACAGGAAAGCCATGATGACCGCCCAGAGCAGCGCACTGGGGATGTCCAGACACCAGAAAATGAAACCGCCCAGAGCGCCTTGAGTGATCGCGACCACAATGTTGCCCTTGACCGTGGCGCGTACAACCCGCGTGAACTTCAACTGCAAACGACGCTTCTGCGGCTCAGCGAGTGGCACCGCGATACGCATCTTGCGCACCAGTTCCTGGCCATCGCGCAGGAAGAAGAACAACAGGTACAGCATGATGAAGAAGCCGACCACGAAGTCGAAGGTGCCCTGACCAAAGCTGAATGCCTGCGTTGCCAGGTACTGACTGCCCTGCATCGCGCCTTTGGCGATCTTGTCGCGCAGGCCGTTCAGGTCGCCCATGCCCAGGCGGTCCAGCCAGCCCTGGACATAGGGCGGCAACAAGCCTTTGAACTCGGCCAGATAGCTGGCGATATCGAGCTGACCGCTTTCCACGTTTTTGTACAGCGTGGCTCCTTCCTGAACCAGCAATGCACTGATGACAATCACCGGCAGAATCGCGATCACCAGACAGATGACCAAGGTGCAGAGCGACGTCAGATTACGTGTCCAGCCAAAGCGCAGCAGCAAGCGACGCTGGACCGGGGCGAAGATGATGCCGAGGATCACCGCCCAGAAAACCGCGCCGTAGAACGGCAACAGAATCCATATGAACGCGATGGTCACCAGCACCAACAGCATGATCAGGGTTTTGTATTGCAGCGTGGTTTCGTTCATGTCCTTTCCATGTCAGCAGGCAAGCAACTCGCTTGACCTGATCCTTAGTCAGCCAATCGCCGGACGAGTGCCATCATTCTGTTTTTCATGCAGAGGATGGCTCTGGAAAGGGAAGTACAGCAGAGAATGTGGCTGGCCGTAGGGTTGCAGGAAATCGCACAGGGTCGCTAACACCGTGCTGTCTGACGGCAGACATTTGATCTGTAGGAGCTGCCGAAGGCTGCGATAGCGGTGTGTCAGGGTGAATGCTTCGCAGCCTTCGGCAGCTCCTACAGGTCAATCCCTCAGATGAGTTAAACCCGGAATTGCCCAACCAGTGCGCCGAGGCGTTGGCCAAGATCGTTCAGGCTGCGTGTGGTCTGCGCGCTCTGCCGGGTTTCGTCTGCAACGGTGTCCACGGCAGAAGCAATCTGGTGCACGCTGCGGTTGATCTCCTCGGCAACAGCGGTTTGCTCTTCCGCCGCGCTGGCGATCTGCGCGTTCATGGTGTTGATCGTGGTGATCAGTTCGCCAATGGCATCCAGCGAAGACCCGGCCTGATTGGCCTGCACAGAGGTGCCATCGCCTGCCTCGCTGGAGCGACGCATGGCGTCCACAGCGGTCTGCGTACCTTTCTGCAGACGATCGATCATGCCCTGAATCTCCTGAGTACTCTGCTGAGTACGACTGGCCAGAGCGCGGACCTCATCGGCTACGACTGCGAAACCACGACCAGCCTCCCCGGCCCGGGCAGCCTCAATAGCAGCGTTGAGTGCCAGCAGGTTGGTCTGCTCAGCGATGGAGCGAATTACCCCAAGCACGCTGACAATCGAAGAGACGTCCTGCTGCAGGCTGTCCAGCGACGAGCCGCTGTTGCGAATATCTTCAACCAACGCGTGAATCAGTTTGATGCTGCCATCGACGACACGTTTGGCCGACTGGCCCTCTTCGTCCGTCTTCTGTGCAGCAACCGAGGCACCCTGGGCGCTCTTCGCGACTTCCTGAGCAGCAGCAGACATCTCGTTGATCGCAGTGGCAACCTGATCGGTCTCGTGACGTTGACGCTCCATGGCTTGCTCGGAGCGTTGCGCCTGACTGGAGACTTCGCCGACAAGGCCGGTCAGTTGCCCGGTCATTCCGGATATCTGGCTGACCAGGCTATGGATCTTGTCGACAAAGCGGTTGAAGGAACCGGCCAAGTCGCCCAGTTCGTCTTGGCTGGTCACGGTCAGGCGACGGGTCAGATCACCCTCACCGGCAGCAATGTCGTCCAGGTTGTCTTTCATCAGGCGCAGCGGGCGAAGCAAGGTGCCGGCCAGCACCACACCGATGATGCTGATCAGTACCAACACCAGCAGCGCAACACCAATGATGCTCAGCAGCATCTCTTCCAGGCGCGCGTCGACACTTTGCTGAACCGCCGCGACCTGCGCGTCGATGCCGTCGATATTCACCGCAGTACCGAACGCCAGATCCCACTTGGGCAGGTACTCGGTGTAGCCCATTTTAGGGACCAACTCTGTTTTGCCCGGCAGGGTTGAGGAGTAAAGCAGGAAGTGAGTGCCAGCCTTGGCGACAGCGACCAGTTCGGTATTGACCATGACTCCGTTCGGGTCTTTGGCATCTTTGAAGCTTTTGCCCACACCATCGGGATTGGTGGAGCGAAACAGCCGAATAACCTGGGAATCGTAGCCGAAGAAATACCCGTCTTTGCCAAAGCTGATGCTGGAAAGCAGCTTGATGACCTGAGCGCGAGGGGCATCATCGCCGGGGGCTGCAGCATCGTAAATAGGTTTGATGGTGGTCAGGGCAATCGTCACCTGATCTTTGAGCGTGGCCTTCGCCTCCTGCAAAAGACGCTCACGGGTCTCACTGACCTCTCGTTTGGCCTGCTCGCGGAGCATGATGACGGTAGTCGCGCTAATGATCAGCGCGAATATCAGCACCGGCAGAATCGCCAGCGAAAGTACTTTGGCTTTCAGGCTAATGCGCATAGAACCCCAGATATCAATTTGTTGTTTTTAAATTTTGATCTTGGTTCTGTAACGGCAATTGGGCTGAAAAGTTGAGAGGGATGTACCTTTTTAGTCAGTAAAACAGGAGCGAAACTCAGAAATCTCGATAACGTAGTTACGGACTTGGCGACTAACGCAATCGCTTGCTCAAGGGTTACTCGCCAATAGAACGGTCAGGCAGGTCGATACGCACTCGAAGTCCACCTGAGTGGCTAGCCTCAAGTTGCAGATTGCCGCCCCACGCCTGGACGATATCGCGAACGATGCCGAGGCCCAATCCGTGACCGGTAATTTGCTCATCCAGACGCGCGCCGCGGCTGAAGACCTCCTCGCGCATAGCCTCTGGTATACCGGGTCCATCGTCTTCTACTACGAGACAAAAGCTGGTTTCCTGCCGGGTAATGATCAGCAGTACATCGCTATCAGCCCATTTGCAGGCGTTATCCAGCAAGTTACCCAATAGCTCCAGAATATCTTCACGATCCCACGGCAGAGACAACCCCGGCGGGACCTGCATCTCAAGGTTTAGATGCTCACCGTGGATCATGCGTAAGGTAGCGAACAGTCCACTCAACTCGGCGTCGCAGTCAAAATGCGCACCGGGCAGCGCATCACCCGACAGCCGCGCGCGATTCAACTCGCGCGCAAGGCGCTGCTGAATTTGCTCAAGCTGTTCACGGAGAATATTGCGCAGCTCTGGATGGGCATCAAACTGGGGACTGGCGATAGCGCTGAAGAGGACAGCCAGCGGAGTTTTCAGCGCGTGACCAAGATTGCCGAGAGCGTTGCGTGAGCGCCTCAAGCTGTCTTCGGTATGCTCCAATAGATGATTGATTTGCGAAACGAGGGGTTCCAGCTCTACGGGTACCTGCTCATCAAGCTGGGAGCGCTTGCCCTGTTGAAGCTGAACCAGCTGTTCACGGGCACGATCCAGTGGACGCAAGGCCCGGCGAACCGTAACCCGCTGCAATGCCAGAATCAGCAACAGAGCGGCCACGCCCAGACCGAGACCAATCTGCTGTACCCGAAGAAAACTTGCCCTGACAGGCGTGTAGTCCTGAGCGATGGTGATTGAGATGTCCTGACCAAATTTACGGTAATCGGCTTTGTACAACAGCAAGGATTGCCCGGTCTGGCCTAACTCGTAACTGGAGTGTAGCCCGCTTGAACCGGGATCCGGAATCTCCAGATCCCATAACGATCTTGAGCGCCAGTGGCCTTCAGGAAAATCAATGCGAAAGTAATGCCCGGAATACGGCCGCTGATAGGCCGGTGACAGGCGATGTTCGTCCAGTTGCACGCCACCTTTGCCCCGGACCAGAGCAACCAGCAAGCTTTCGCTTTCATTGCGCAGCCCGGCTTCCAGATAGCGCTGCAAGCCCAGTTCAAACAGCCATAGGCTGGTTTGCGCCAGAACTACGCATACCAGCACCATCACACTGATAAGCCCCAGACTCAGGCGTCGCTGTATAGACTTCAAGCAGCAGGCTCTCCACCAAACCGATAGCCCTGGCCCCTTCGAGTCTCGACAACGGCTTTACCCAGCTTGCGTCGGAGGTGATTCACATGCACTTCAATAACGTTGGAATCACGCTCGTTTTCCCCATCGTAGAGGTGCTCGGCCAGATGGCTTTTTGAAAGGATTTGCTCCGGGTGCAGCATGAAGTAACGCAGCAACCTGAATTCAGCGGAAGTCAGCTGGATATCAACACCATCCTGATTAACACATTGCCTACCCTCGTCCAGGTGCAAACCTGCGGACTCAAGTCGTGGCTGGTTGGCCAGCCCTTTGGAGCGACGTAGTAGAGCTTGAATGCGCAGTTGCAATTCTTCCGGGTGAAATGGCTTGGTCAGGTAATCGTCAGCCCCGGCCTTGAGTCCTTCGATACGCTCGGACCAGGAGCCTCGTGCCGTCAGCACAAGAACCGGAGTCGCCAATCCGGCTGTACGCCATTGCTCCAATACCTCAAGGCCCGGAAGCCCAGGCAAGCCGAGGTCGAGAATAATCAAATCGTAAGGTTCGGTTACCCCTTGGTGTACAGCGTCACGACCGTCCGCAAGCCAATCAACAGCGTAGCCCTGCCTGCCCAGCCCCGCGAGTAACTCATCAGCAAGCGGAACATGGTCCTCTACCAATAACAGCCGCATCAGTCTTCCTCATCCTTCAATAATCGACTGTCCCGAGCGTCATACTTCAACTCGCGAACGACCCCTTCCGAGGTCAGAATCTCAAACTCATAGACGTACACGCCATGCTTCTCTTCAAGTTCAGCCTCAAGCAGTTTGGCACCGGGGTGTCGAGCCAAAGCCATCTCCATTAACTGCTCAAGAGGAAGAATTGTGCCTAGCTGACGCAAGCTCAGCGCTTCATCCTGATCCAGGTCCCTTGCCTGCACAGTGACGCACACCAGCACTAGGCAGAGAAGAGTGCCACGACGTTTATGTAAGTTCATTATCGGTCCTGATGGTCCTTGAGCACTTTCCCGGTTGCTGCATCAACATCCACGTCCCATTCAATGCCTTGAGTGTCTGTAAGCTCAACCTGATAAATATGTTTACCGTATTTTTCATCAAGCTCGGTATCGTTGATGGTTGCCCCAGGGTGTCGGGCTAATGCAGCGGCATCGAGCTGCCCTGAACGTTGAATAATGCCAGCGGCGCGCAATGTAGCAGCTTCGTCGGCAGAGATGTCACGAGCGCTGACTACACCACTGGTCAACATCAGTAAGGCAGAGGCGAAAAGTGCAGTCAGGCGGTTCACAATCAATCTCCGTTGAAAATGTTTATTTCCTACTGACTCAGGATAAACAACCGAACTTAACTCAAGCTGAATCTGTCTGGCTAGATGCCATCAGTGCAAACGATCTGACTGCTTTTAGCGCAAAGGCCAAACCATTACTGATAAACTCCTGACCTGTATGCGTCGCCGCGACGATCGCCATTTTTAGAGTTGAAGATTGTGGAAATTTTTAAAGAATTTACGTTTGAGTCGGCCCACTTCCTACCTCATGTTCCAGAGGGTCATAAATGTGGACGGCTGCACGGCCATTCCTTCCGCATCGCTATCCACCTTGAAGGCGAGGTCGATCCCCATATCGGCTGGATCCGTGATTTCTCAGAAATCAAAGCGATCTTCAAGCCCTTGTATGAAAGACTCGATCACCACTACCTGAATGACATTCCAGGACTGGAAAATCCTACCAGCGAAAACCTCGCCAAATGGATCTTTGCTGAGCTCAAGCCGCTGCTGCCAGAACTGTCCGCTATTCGCATCCATGAGACCTGCACAAGCGGATGCATCTATCGCGGTGAATAGTCGCTGATACTGAAAAAGCCCTTCTTGTTCGCAAGAAGGGCTTTTTTGTGTCTGACCGGCAGTAAACGGATGGCGGCTTTGCATCTGGGATGCGAATTGATTCGCAAGGGGGCGGTACATCCATCGCTTGTGTATTGCCTGCCATACAGCTTTCCCGAATGAATTCGGTCCTGCCTGGTAGCGGTGAACCGGTAGGAGCTGCCGAAGGCTGCGAGGCGGTGTGTCAGACAGAACGCGGAGTCGCCTATTGCGGGCAAGCGCGCACCTACAGCTAATCCTTTTTTCTTCGCGCATAAACAAAACCCCTGAACGCGTAAGCGATCAGGGGTTCTGGAATTTAATCTTGACGATGACCTACTCTCACATGGGGAAACCCCACACTACCATCGGCGATACATCGTTTCACTACTGAGTTCGGGAT
>NZ_UWFN01000282.1 GCF_900602065.1 Pseudomonas viridiflava
GGGTCACGATCTCGCCGGGTTTGACGCTCAGCTGAATGTTATCCAGCACGTTTTGCCCGGACAGCGTGACGGCCACCTGTTCCAGGCGAATCAGCGCGTCACTCATCAGGCAGCCTTGCAACCAGCGCAGATGCCGACGATTTCGACGGTCTGACCTTCGACCTCGAAACCGACCTCGACCGCAGCACCGACCACGGCATTGCTGATGGCCGGGTGCTGCAACTCGATAGCCGCATGACACTCGCGGCAGATCAGGAACTGGCCCTGATGCGCGTGGGTCGGGTGGTTGCAGCCGGTGAAGGCGTTAAGGGACGCGATGCGATGGACCAGGCCGTTTTCCAGCAGGAAATCCAGGGCGCGGTAGACCGTTGGCGGCGCAGCGCGACGGCCATCTTCTTCGCTCAGGACCGCAA
>NZ_UWFN01000119.1 GCF_900602065.1 Pseudomonas viridiflava
AACTTCAACCACTTGCGCTTCGATCAACATCACGTTGCTCGTTAGCGGGAGGCGAATTCTACAGCGTTACAACCTGCTGTCAACTCCCTTTTTTCACCGCTTTCGATCAACTTCATCGAAGCCTCTTTCTCGCCAGTCAAATCGTCCAACTCGTTGATTATCAAGGAGTTTTTCGTTCTGCCTGCGCCAGAAGAGGTGCGAATTATAGAGAGATTAGAGAGGCCGTCAACCCCTATTTTCAGCTTTCCAAAAAAACACTTATATCCAGCTACCTATATAAGAAGAAGACAGGGGGTGTGCGCATTATATTGCGCACCCCGCTATTCTTGAGCATCATATAGCACCTGCACCAACTGCCCGCTGACTGGAACACCCCCGATGAGCACTAACTCGCGCCCCCTCTCCCACACTCTATTCCCCATTGGATTACTGTTGATTGCCATGGCCTCCATTCAGACGGGGGCGTCTATGGCAAAAACACTGTTCCCTCTCGTGGGCGCACAGGGCACGACGTCATTAAGGCTGATCTTCGCCAGTATTATCCTGCTGCTGGTATTGAGACCATGGCGTGCCCGGTTCACTGCGAAATCGTTGCGCACGGTCTTGTTCTACGGCATCGCACTGGGAGGAATGAATTTCCTCTTCTATATGTCGTTACGTAGCGTTCCGTTGGGGATAGCCGTAGCACTCGAATTCACGGGGCCACTGGCGGTAGCGTTGTTATCCTCGCGCAAGGCGCTCGACTTTGTCTGGATCGCACTTGCCGTGACCGGCCTGCTGCTGTTGATTCCCACCGGAGAGCAAAGCGCAAGCCTGGACATGACCGGCGTAGCCTATGCACTGGGCGCAGGCGTGTGCTGGGCCGGCTACATCCTGTTTGGACAAAAAGCCGGCGAAGATAACGGAATTCAAACGGCAGCGCTGGGCGTGCTGATTGCGGCGATATTCATCGCCCCGATTGGCGCAGTGCATGCAGGCTGGGCCTTGTTCGACATAGGACTGATCCCTACCGCCATTGGCGTAGCCATCCTGTCCACCGCGCTTCCCTATAGCCTGGAGATGGTTGCGCTGACACGCATGCCCGCCCGGACATTCGGCACCCTGGCCAGTATTGAGCCAGCTTTCGGCGCGTTATCCGGCATGCTGTTTCTGCACGAAAACCTGGCGCTTACCCAATGGCTTGCCATTGTGGCAATTATCGCAGCCTCCGCGGGCGCAACCCTTACTGCACGGCGTGAACACCCACAATTAGTCCCTGCCGACTGAGCACTCTTTTGCTCAAATATGAGATGTCACTAGCATTTGTAACGATGTTAAGCCATGTTTAGGCTATGGCGACGCCCGAGCCTTTCCAAGGCTACCAGCAGAATGCCAAATCATCTTACTGAGTAATCGTATCCAGGCAGGGCACTGGCTCTTGAGAGAGGCCAGGGTAAGGAATGCAATGAAGTACATTTTTATAGCGCTGACAACACTAATAATCACAGGCTGCGCCGCGACTTCCGCCCCCGTAAAGCAAACCAAACGAGGGATTCACATCAACTGCTCGGGCCTGTCGTCGTCGTGGCAGAAGTGCTATGACACGGCGGCTGACTCCTGCGTTTCGAAGAACTACAGAGTCATTGCCAAATCCGGTGACGGGGTGGAAGACCCAGGAGATTATCCCTTTGGTCTGAACCCGGCAGGCTATACCAGCCGCAGCATGATCATCATCTGCAAAAAGCCGGCAAAGACCGAGTAAAGAGCACTGTGGCGGGAGCCACCCTCACTCCCGCCACAGATCCGGTTATACGGCGACAGTTCGCAGCCGCAGCCATTCAAGAGCCGTCCCCTGCAACAGCGGACTCAAACGCTTATTCACCTCTGCGTGATAGTCGTTCAGCCACGTCCGCTCATCCTGGGTCAGCGCATTCAGGTCGAGGCAACGCGTGTCAATTGGGCACAACGTCAGCGTTTCGAACCTGAGGAAGTCACCAAACTCGGTGCTCTCTGCCTCGCGATTGATCACCAGATTCTCGATCCGCACACCCCAGCGGCCCGGACGATAAGTACCCGGCTCGATAGACGTGATCATCCCAGGCAACATCGCCGTTTGAGGCGTAGCTGGCGCCTGATAGGCAATCACTTGCGGCCCTTCATGGACGTTCAGGAAGTAGCCGACACCATGCCCGGTACCATGCCCGTAGTTAACACCCTCAGACCAGATCGGTGCCCGGGCAATCGCATCGAGCAGCGGCGACAGAATGCCTTTGGGGAAATGCGTTCGGGACAATGCGATGAGCCCTTTCAGTACACGGGTACAGTCGCGTTTTTGCTCTGCGCTGGGCGTACCGACTGGCACCATACGCGTAATGTCAGTGGTGCCCCCCAGATACTGCCCTCCCGAATCGATAAGCAGCAGGCCATCGCCCTCGATCTGCGCGTACTCTTGCGGCGTCGCACGGTAATGCGGCATTGCACCATTGCCATTGAAGCCGGCGATCGTCGCGAAGCTCGGAGAGATATAGCCCGGACGACGCTGGCGAGCCTGCCCCAGCTTTTCGTCGATAGTCAGCTCACTGACAGCATCATGACCCAATGCCGAATCCAGCCAGCAGAAAAACTCGCAGAGTGCCGCGCCGTCCTGCTCCATGGCCTGACGAATGTGCGCGGTATCAGCCTCGCTTTTCTGCGACTTGAACAACGTGGTTGGATTCAAACCTTCCACTAGCGTGACCTCAGCGTCGAGGTAATCAAGCAGACCGCAAGTCACACGGGCGGGATCAACCAACAGGCGCGCATCCGTGGGGACCTCACGCAGCGCCGCACCGATCTGGGTGTATTCCAGTAAGGTAACGCCGTCCTGCTCCAGACTCAGCCGAACCCCGGTGCTCAGCTTGCTCGAATCCACAAACAGGCTGACGCTCTTTGGCCCGATCAAGGCAAATGAAATGAACACAGGGTTATAGGAGACATCAGAGCCGCGCAGATTGAACAACCAGGCAATGTCATCAAGCGTTGCAATGAAATGCCAATCAGCCCCGCGTTCTGCGATCACCTGGCGTAAACGAGCCAGCTTTTCGACACGCCTTACAGAGGCTTGAGGTGGTAGATGCTCGAAAACCTGACTGACTGGCAACGCAGGACGATCAGGCCACAGCTCAGTCAGCAAATCCAGATCGGTGCGCAGCCTTGCACCACGATCATAGAGCTTGCTT
Source organism: Pseudomonas viridiflava (assembly GCF_900602065.1). GTDB lineage: Bacteria > Pseudomonadota > Gammaproteobacteria > Pseudomonadales > Pseudomonadaceae > Aquipseudomonas. Next base: position 3,198 of record NZ_UWFN01000119.1, read on the forward strand.
GCCAGCGTCCGGGAAGAGGCAACCGCCAACACCGCGCCATCGACAGCGACGACGGTTTCGGCACTTGCTTGATCAGCAAGCCACTCCAAAGGCCCCTGCTGCCCAGGCTGGAGTTTGACCAGCTCAATGCCGCTGCCTGCCAGCTCTTTGGTGGCCTGTTCCCAATAACGACTGTCAGCCCACAAACCGGCGAAGTCCTGAGTGACAATCAACGTCCCCACTGAGCCATGGAAGCCCGACAACCATTGACGCCCTTGCCAGTAGCCTGGCAAATACTCGGAAAGGTGCGGGTCAGCCGAAGGGACCAGATAAGCATCGATACGCTCGCGGCTCATCAAGGCCCGCGTCTGCGCCAAACGTTGCGCGACAGTGGTGCCGGGGTTCGATTGCGTACTCATTGGTTCTCCTGCTGACCCGAAAAATTTTATTCTCTGCGGGCAGATAATGGAGCACCAATCAGGACTGAGCAACCGCCCAGAACGCAGGCTGGGCTCGCGAGGCCCTTATCAGTGAGGCCGCATGCTCGATTTCTTCTTCGGAGGTAAAGCGCCCAAGGCTCAGGCGAATGGTCTGACTTGCGGCCTTGGCATCGTGACCCAGCGCCAGCAAAACATGCGACGGGGTATTTTTTGCCGAGTTGCAGGCAGACGTGGAGGAGAAAGCCAGACCGTTGCCCAGCGCGGCAATGTCGAGGTCGTTGTCACCAAAAGTCAGGCTTAAAGTGTGAGGAATTCGCTGGAGCGGATCTCCGTTGATACGCAAACCGGAGATGTCGGCCAGCCGTGTACATAACAGCTGGTTCAAGTGACAAATATGAGCCGTCTCCTCCTCGAACAACGCTTGCGCGAGTGCAAATGCCGCCCCCATGCCCGCAATCTGGTGGGTCGCCAAAGTACCCGAGCGCAGCCCGCTCTCGTGGCCGCCGCCGTGAATCTGAGCCTCGACCCGCTGCTCGGCCCGCGGACCGACATAAAGGGCACCAATACCTTTAGGGCCATAAATCTTGTGTGCCGAGAACGACATCAAATCCACATCCAGTTCGCCCAGATCAATCCTGACCTTGCCCGCCCCCTGAGCTGCGTCGACATGGAACAGAGCACCATGCTCGCGCACATGCTTGCCGATTTGAGCGATATCGTTAAGTGTGCCCAGTTCATTGTTGACGAGCATCAGTGAGACCAGAAAGGTGTCGTCGCGCAGCGCAGCAACCACAGCTTCTGGAGCAATCAAGCCATTGGCATCAGGCGCGAGATACGTCACATCGAAACCCGATGCCTGTAGTTGATCCGCAGTATCAAGGATCGCCTTGTGTTCGATCTGACTGGTAATAATGTGGCCAGCCATGCGCCCGCTCCGTTCTGCATGGCCTTGCGCAACACCCTTCAGTGCCAGGTTGTTTGATTCGGTGGCACCCGAAGTCCAGATGATCTGCTCTGGCCGTGCCCCCACCAGATCGGCAACCTGCTGGCGTGCAACATCTACAGCAGAGCGTGCCTCACGACCGAAGGCATGGGAGTTGGACGCCGGATTACCGAAAATGCCAGACCTGCCCAAGCATTGCACCATGACCTCAATGACACGCTCATCAACGGGAGTGGTAGCAGCGTAGTCAAAATACAGCGCAAGATTTTTCATGAAGATCACCTTGAAATGCGCAGCCCGGAAGGCCGGACTGTTTCCGTAATACGAGTCGCGACAGTTGCGACGTTCGGCCCCGAATCCTGCGAACCATAATGCATCATCCCTGATAGATCAAAAAGTAATTAATAATTATTTAAATATTCCTATCGGGAATATGTAAGCCGTCAGTTTCGAGGCTCTCCATGACAGACGCATGATCCATGCCCAAAAGCATACTCCCCTCCCGAGTGTGTCTAGGGTGCCATGGAACCTGTAGCGTCATGGAGCCTTGTCAGCCCTGGATTATTTAAACCTGCTTCAAATGGATTGAAGTAGGCACCTCTCTCTATTCCCTTGAACAACCCTACCCGTTATTTCACCCGGCTTTATTATATTTCTGTCTTTAACGACTAACTTCTGGCGCTAAAAAAGCGACGATCCATGTTTATTACACCGCGTTTAATCAACCTGTAAGAGCGCCCAAAAACCGTCATCGCACCGAAGCAGTGCGCGCGATGTTTTTTTGACTCTTTAAAAAACAATAACTTAAGTAAGATTACCAACCGCTTATCAAAAATTTAACAGAATGTTGACGAAATAATTTGACAGAAAGCCCGGCGACAACGATATATATGCGTGTCAGACATTTCCTAGCTCGTGCAGCGTTGCCAAAGAGCAATGCGCTGGAACTGTCCAGCCGACACATCCCTTAATTGCCTCATGTTAGTTATTTGCACGGTGCGTTCCTGCGCCGGTGGCCGTCCTTTGATTAACAGAACAGTCGCTCAACTGCTGAATGTAGTCGAGGGGCGGTAGCGTGGCCTGCAATTTGCGCCACGTGTTGATGAATTAATCAGACACCTGCAATGCGGTGTTGAAGTTGCCACGTACTGGATCAATGGATTCGGGCGGTAGCGTGGATGAACGTCCAGAACAGCCAGTGAGCCGACCAACCGTCTGGTTCTACGCCCCCCTTCAATATCAGGGATTGATTGATGCCATCTTCATTTGCCATGGACCCGCAGCGGATCAAGCACATCACCGAGCAGATCGATGCTCAGGGTTTCAGCCAGATAAGCGGAGCCCTCGACGCCAACGAACTGCAGTTGATACGCGCCTATACCGAAACGCAGGCCAGGTTACATCAGGGCGAATACTTTGCTCACCACGGTGAGAAGTTGCTCTCACAAAGCCCCTTGGCGGCACTGTGGGAATCTGCTGACTTCCGGCAAATGCTGGACAGCCTTTATCACGCCGCCACCGGCGTAGCGTCAGCCAGTCCGCAGATTTTCCCGGTATTACGCTGTGTTCAGGGCAATCAAGGCCGTCGCGAATCCAACTGTTTTCACTTCGACGCCAGCCTGGTTACGGTCCTGGTGCCGGTGTTCATTCCTACGGAAGGGGATGAGCGCGGTGACCTGATGCTGTTTCCCAACCTGCGCAACGTGCGACGCAACGCCATATTCAACGCTATTGAAAAAGCCCTGGTGCAGAACCCTTTCACCCGCAAGTTGCTGGTCATGGCTATCGAACGGGGCTGGTTGAAGCCAGAAACACTGACGCTCAAGCCCGGCGACATCTATGTGTTCTGGGGCTACCGATCCCTCCACGCCAATAAGCCATGTGGCCCGAACGTCACCCGCGCGACGGCCATCTTCCACTTTGGTGATCCCCATGCGGGCAGCCTGACCACGCGGCTGATCCTGCAGATCAATCAGCGTCGTGCCCGACGCGCCAGCCGCAAAGCTGGCGATCGCTCATCAGAAGTAACACCTGGCAAATCGCTCTGAACCCTGCGTTAAACGTCAAACATGGAGGCTTCGATGATCAACGTAACCAAAACCTATCTGGGCGATATCGGTAAGTTCAAGACTTATGTGGAAGGTATTTATGCCCGCGGCTGGCTGACTAACCATGGCCCTTTGGTCAATGAACTGGAAGAACGCCTCAAGGATTATCTGGGCGTCAAACATATCATTCTGACCAACAACGGTACGTTGGCGCTGCAAGTGGCTTATCGCGCACTGAACCTGAGCGGCAGTGCAGTCACCACACCGTTCAGCTTCGTCGCCACCAGCAGTTCACTGCAGTGGGAAGGCATACGGCCGCTCTTCGCTGATATTGATCCCGGCACCTGGAACATCTCACCGGCACACATTGAAAACCGGATTGAAGCCGACACCACCGCCATTGTTGGGACCCATGTGTTTGGCAACCCTTGTGCGGTCGAACATATCGAACAGATAGCCCTCAAGCACAAGCTTAAAGTGGTTTACGACGGCGCCCATGCATTCGCTGTGCGCCACGCTGGGCAATCGGTACTCAACTGGGGCGATGTCAGCACCCTGAGTTTCCATGCGACCAAACTGTTTCACACCATTGAAGGTGGCGCGATCATCACCAACGATGAAGAGATCGCCAAGCGCGCCTACCTGCTCTGCAACTTTGGTATTGCCGACGTAGACAAAATTGACGGCATTGGCATCAACGCCAAGCTCAACGAATTCTCTGCCGCTATGGGCCTGTGCATTCTTGATGACATCGAGAACATTCTCGAAGAGCGCGCCGAGATTGCCTATCGCTATACCTCCAGGCTGGAAAACTATCTGGACCTGCAGCAGACCCAGCCCGATAGCCAGCTCAACCACAGCTACTACCCGGTAGCCTTGCGCGACGAACAACAACTGCTGCGTGTGCGCACTGTATTGAATCAACGGGACATCAACCCGCGCCGGTATTTCTACCCCTCGCTGGACACGCTTGAATATTTGCAGCCGCAGGTCCCACAAGCCGAGTCTCGGGCATTAAGCGAGCGCGTGCTGTGTCTGCCGATTTATCCCGGCTTGCAGAAAAGTGACCAGGAAAAAATCATCGGTACCCTGATCGAAGAGTGCAGTGTCAGCAGCGTGCACTACCGCAGTCCGCTGATCGCTCAGGCTATCTAATCGCCATGACGAAGCCTCGCTCGGTCATCCGTAATACTGCGCTGAACTATGCCGGTCAGGCCTACGTTCTGCTGGTGGGGATTTTGATCATGCCGTTCTACCTCGGCCACCTGGGTGCCGAGGCCTATGGTTTGATCGGATTTTTCGCCGTGATGCAGGCCTGGTTGCTGCTCCTGGATGCCGGCTTATCACCCAGCCTGGTGCGTGCTGTGGCCCACCAGCAGGGTACGCGTGCCCGTGAACGCAGTTCGGGGCAATTGCTGCGTTCGTTTGAAATCATTTTTCTGCCGATGGCATTGCTTTGCTGCATCGGTATTTACCTGAGCAGCCCGTGGATTGCGTTGCAGTGGCTCAATGCAAAAGAGCTCGAACCGCAGACGCTGATTCACTGCATCAGCCTGATGGGGCTGGTGGTCGCCCTGCGCCTGTATGCGACGCTGTACAAAAGTGGCATCCAGGGCCTGGAGCAACATGCCTGGCTGAACATCGCCAACATCATCATCGCCACCGTGCGCTATTTCGGCGGCTTGTTGCTGGTCAGCAGTTACTCCCAGGACCCCGAAGACTTCTTTGAATTTCAGGTTCTGGTCGGGCTGATCGAAACCCTGATCTTTGCGGCCCGCGCCTATCAGCAGATGCCAACCCCGCACCTGTTCACCGGTTTCAACTGGTTACTGGTCAAGCCGATCATCCCCTTCGCTGCCAGCATGACGCTGACCTCCGTGTTGTGGATTGTCTTGACCCAAATGGACAAGGTGCTGCTCTCGGATCTGCTGCCACTGGATGAATTCGGCTACTTCTCACTGGTCGCGCTGGTCACTACCGGCATCATGATGCTCACCAACCCCTTGGTGCAGGCTTTGCTGCCGCGCATGACGGTGCTCGTGGCCGAAGGTCGGCAGACCGAGATGCACGCCTTGCTACTGGCGGCCAATCGTTTTGCCTGCACGTTTCTGTTTCCGCTGGCCGCACTGATCGGCCTGCACGGCAAGTACCTGATCTACGCCTGGACCGGCGACTGGGTCGCCGCCCAGTGGAGCCATCAGATCCTCTGCTGGTACTCGCTGGGCAGCGCGATTATGGCGATCAGCGCCTTTCAGTTCTATCTGCAATACGCCTATGGGCAGATACGCCTGCATGTCTGGTACAGCCTGATTTCCGCCATCGTCACCGTACCGGTGATGTTTTTCGCCATCCGTTATCAAGGCGCTTACGGCGCAGCGGTGGCCTGGTTTCTGCTGCGCGGAGTGTCGTTTGCCATCTGGCCAATGATCGTCCATCACACCCTGGCACCCGGCATTCACGGCCAGTGGCTGCGAGACGTGCTGCGCATCGGCGTGATGACAGGCGTCGGCCTGATGCTCAGCGAGCCTTTGTTCCTGCTGATAGCCGGTGATGATCGTCTGAGTATCTTTCTGGGGTTGGCAGCCAGCGGCCTGATCACTCTGCTCATCGTGGCCGTCAGTGACAAACCTCTGGCAACAAAAATTTTCGTCTTGTTCAGCAAACCGAGTACATGAGCCATGGATGAGATAACAAAAACTGCACCCGGCGCCCCGCCCTTATTGAGCATCGTGTGCCCGGCTTATAACCAGGAAGCTTTTATCGCTCAGACACTGGACAGCTTTCTCGCTCAGCAGACGACCTTCAATTTTGAAATCCTGATCAACGATGACGCGTCCACCGATGGCACCGCACGGATCATCGCTGAGTACACCCAACGTTACCCGCACATCATCCGGCCGTTCTATGAGCAGGTGAATCAGTACCAGCATGGTCGGCCCTGCGTTCCCGGCCTGTTTGCCAAGGCACGCGGTCATTACATCGCCTACTGCGAAGCCGATGACTATTGGACAGATCCGCGCAAACTGCAGATCCAGGTGGATTTCCTCGAGGCTAATCGTGACTACGTGATGACCTATCACGACGCGATGGCTTTCGACGAAAACGGTCCGCGAGGCATTCAGTTGCAAGGCAAGCTGCGCGCCGATGCCAGCGCTGTAGACCTGCAGAAGGCCCGACCGATTTCGACCCTAACCGTGTGCTTTCGCAACGTACTCAGCAACATGCCCCCCGAGCTGCTAATGCCTGTCGCACCGCTCAATGACATGTGCTGGTGGTCGCTGCTGGGCGCATTTGGCAAAGGCAAGTTCCTGGCAGAGATCAAACCTGCCGCCTACCGGGTGCATCCGGGCGGGATTTTTTCCATGCGCAGCAACAAACGCAAATTGCACATGAGCCTGCAGACCAATAGCAGCCTGGCCAACTACTACCAGCGCATCGGCAACCAGGAGTTGTATGAGTACTTCCTGAAGCAGGTCTTTTGTCTTTCTCTGTCGGCTCTCGGTCCGATGCACAAATTACAAGCACTGCTCATGGCCATCCGCAACATGAGCGTCAACCTCGGCAAGCGTTTGTTGCCCTCTGTCAGCAAAGGCCATGTTCAGTAACGTTCTGGTGATCTGCGTTGGCAACATCTGCCGCAGCCCCATGGCTGAGGCGCTGTTGCTTCAGCGCGCTGCGCCGCATGTGCAAGTGGCTTCGGCAGGCACTCACGCCATGGTCGGTTCCGCCATGGACCCGCTGGCACAGGCCGTACTGCACATGCATCAGGTGCCGACACCCCGGCATCAGGCCCGCCAGATAGACAGGGCCTTGCTGCACCGGGCGGACCTGATTCTGCTGATGGAACCCGCCCAACTCAACAGTGTGTTGAAGCTGGCTCCGGAAGTGCGCGGCAAAACGTTTCTGATTGGCAAATGGCAACAACAGCTGGAAATCGCCGACCCCTATCGGCAACCACAATTAGCCTTTGAACAGACCTACGAGCAGCTCTCGAGATGCGTCGACGACTGGCTACCTTTTCTTCAGTCAGGAGAAACAAGATAAATGACCGCTATGAACCGCTCTTCCCTGGACTACTACCAGGACTCCCGGATCGATTTGGCAACTATCTTGCGCACACTATTCGACCACAAGGGCCTGATCATGCTGATCGTCGGCCTCTTCAGTCTGGCTGGCGTGGCCTATGCAGTGCTCTCCACGCCGATCTATCAGGCCAACGCAATGATTCAGATCGAGCCGAAAAAAATCGGCATCGAGGGCACGCCTGAAGTCTCCGGCAAACCCATGTCTGTGTCTCAAGCCACCACCGAAATCGAACTGATCAAATCGCGGGCTGTGCTGGGTAAAGTCGTCGAAGACCTCAAGCTGAATATCGTCCAGCGCCCGAAACTCTTTCCGGTCATCGGCCCTTATCTGAACCGTACGTTCAGCCCGGAAAGCAACAATGCGCTGGCTGAGCCCATGTTCGGCCAGGCCGCCTACGCCTGGGGCGGCGAAAAAATCGATGTCTTTCAGCTCGATGTACCCGAAGAGCTGCTGGGCGAGAGTCTGATTCTGGTGGCAGGCAAACCGGGCTTCTTTTCCCTCTACGACGAAGATCGCAAGCTGATCCTCAGCGGCGCCATCAATCAGACCGTCGAAGGCAAAGGCACGAAAATCCAGGTAGCCACTCTCACTGCACGGCCTGGCACCGAATTCATTGTCGCCAAACTGCGCACACTGACCGCTGCGCTGATTTATCAGGACCGCCTGAAGATTACCGAGGCTGGCAAAGACTCCGGCATCATCTACCTGGCCATCCAGGACCCTGATCCGGAGAAAGCCAACCACATCCTCAACGAAGTCAGCCGCCTGTATGTGCGTCAGAACGTCGAGCGCAGCTCGGCCGAAGCCGCGCAACGCCTTGAGTTCCTGCGCTCGCAATTGCCAAGCGTGCGCAAACAGCTGGAAGACTCGGAAATGGCGCTGAACGACTTTCAGACCAGCGCCAAGTCAGTCGACCTGAGCATCGAAACCAAGGGTGTCCTGGATCAAGTCGTGAAGCTCGACTCGATGCTTTCGGAACTCAAGCTCAAGCGCGTCGAGATCGAACGCCTGTACACCCGCGAGCACCCGACTTATCGAGGCCTGATGAACCAGATGAGTCAGCTCGAAGCACAGAAGCAGGGCCTGCTGAAGAAGATCGAAGCCTTGCCAGTGACACAACAGGAACTGCTGCGCCTGACCCGCGACATGCAGGTCACCAGTCAGACCTACACCTTGATGCTGAACAAGAGCCAGGAGCAGGACATTCTCCGTGCCGGCAGCATCGGTAACGTGAGGATCATCGACAACGCCGACGCCAACGTCGAGCAGCCGGTGAAACCGATGAAAAAGCTCATCGTTCTGCTCGCCGCAATGCTCGGTATCGTCGTCGCAGTGGCGACAGTATTCGTGCGCCAGGCTTTCTACCGTGGTGTGGAAAACCCTGAAATCATCGAAAACATCGGCATGCCGGTTTACGCATCGCTGCCTTACTCGCGCCAGCAGGACAGGCTGGAAAAGAACAGTCAGGGGCGCAGCAAGGAATCGAAGCTGCTGAGCGTTTCAGCACCGACCGAACTGGCCATCGAATCCTTGCGCAGCCTGCGGACCAGCCTGCACTTCGCAATGCTGGAGGCCCGCAACAACGTACTGATGATTTCCAGCCCCTCGCCCGGCGCAGGCAAGTCTTTCGTGTCCAGCAACCTGGCCGTGATCATTGCCCAGGCTGGCAGGCGCGTGCTGTTGATCGATGCTGATATGCGCAAAGGCTATCAACACAAAATCTTCGGCCTGAACCCCAAGCACGGGTTGTCTGACACCCTGGCTGCCCGGGTTAAAAGCACAGAAGTCATCAATCACACCGAAGTGCGAAATCTGGATTTGATGTCCTGCGGCTTCAATGCGCCCAACCCGTCAGAACTGTTGATGCACGATAACTTCAACAAGATGCTGGCAGAGCTCTCCCCGCTCTACGACCTGATTCTGGTCGACACGCCACCCATTCTTGCCGTCACCGACGCCACACTGGTGGGCCGTCAGGCGGGCACCTGCCTGCTGGTAACCCGCTTCGGCCTGACCACGGTGAAAGAGATCGAGGCCTGCAAACGGCGGCTGGGCCAGAACGGCGTGATTATCAAGGGCGCGATATTCAACGGCGTGCTGCGCAAAGCATCCACAGCCGACTACGACTGCGCGGCCTACGGCTACAACTACAGCCCTGTACGAAAGTGATCCGCAGATAACAGCCCCCTCCTCCCCCGCACCCTCAAGGAGTTACACATGGCACGGACTATTGCAATGATGCAGCCTTATCTCTTCCCCTACCTGGGCTACTTTCAACTGATCGCCGCAGCGGATGTCTTCGTCCTCGGCGATGACCTGCAATACATCCGTTCCGGCTGGGTCAATCGCAATCGCATCCTGCAAAACGGCGAAGCGAAGCTCATTACGTTCCCGCTCAAGCGAGACAGCTTCGATCTGCCGATCATGAAGCGCCATCTGGCGGACAACTTCAGCGAAGAAGCTGATCGACTGATCAACCTGATCACCCAGAGCTACCGCAAGGCGCCCTACTTTGCGCAGGTCATGCCGTTCCTGGAGCGCCTGATTCGTTTCCCGCAACAGAATCTGGCCCTGTACACCGAACACGCGATTCGCGAGATGTGCGCTTATCTGCATATCGTCACGCCCATCCTCCGGGGTTCAGACCTCAAGCTGGTGTCCTGCCTCGACAAACAGGACCGCGTGATCAATATCGCGCGCACCTTCGCCGCGACCACCGTTCTCAACCCCATCGGCGGCGTCGATCTGTACGACCGCGACCACTTTGCCCGTCACGGCCTGCTGCTGCGCTTTTTCAAAATGGACCCGATTGTCTATCGGCAACTGAACCAGCCTTTTGTACCCAGCCTGTCGATCATCGACGTACTGATGTTCAACTGCGTTGAGCAGGTCCAGGCGATGTTCGCCTGCTTCAGCCTCTGCGACGGTATACCCACCCCCGAAGCACAGTTGCTGGCTGAACTGACCCGCCAGGTCGAGATCAGCTCACCCCTCCCTGCCCACGCTGCTGCGGAGTAACGACCATGTCATTCGATAGCCCCGCTCGCTGGTACCTGATTCAGACCAAACCTCGCCAGGAGGCTCGCGCCGAGGAACACCTGCAGCGTCAGAACTTCGAGTGCTATCGCCCTCTGAAGTCGGCAGAACTGAAAAAGCGCAGCGCTCGGCCGACCAGTGAAGAGGAGTTGTTCCCCGGCTACCTGTTTATTCGCATGGATCAGGTCCACGACAACTGGTACCCGATCCGTTCAACACGGGGCGTGGCCAGAATCGTGACCTTCGGTGGGCATCCGGTACCGGTGCAGGATGAATTGATCGAACAGATCCGTCTGCGCTTGAGCGCTCCTGCGCCGAAGCCCGAATTCAAACAAGGCGAGCATGTGCTGATCAAGGCGGGCGAGCTCTGCGATATCGAAGCGATATTCCTGGCCTGCGATGGCACAGAGCGCGCAGTGATTCTGCTCAACCTGCTGCAGCGCGAACAGAAAGTGGTGCTGCCCATCAGCAGCCTGTTGCGGATGGAAGCGCGGGTTTGATCGCATCGCACTATTTGCGGTGCCTCTATCGCGAGCAAGCTCTGCTCCCACTGGCTTGATGTGCCCCGAGACTGGCGCCATCCAGCGCTCTGCAATCCTTACCGGAACCTCACCATGACTCAACTCACAACGCTGGTGACGCTCACCTATGGTGATCGCTACAACTACCTGCATACGCTGGTCAGCCGTTCGCTGGAAAGCCCGCTGATTGACCGGGTGATCATTGTCAGTAATGCCTCGGTCGCTCCGCTGGAAAATCTCTGCAGCCTCTGGCCAGATCAGGTCAAAGTGATTCATTTGCAAAGCAATACCGGCTCGGCCAAAGGCTATTCGGTCGGCATTCAGGCTGCGCTGGACGCTGGCGCCGAATACATCTGGTTGATGGATGACGACAACGCTCCGACGATAAATGCCATCGCGACCCTGCATCAAAGCCTGCGCCAGCGTCAGGCCATTGATGGCGCGGATAAAGCGGCCGTGCTGGGCTTTCGCCCCACTCACCAGGCCGACATCGCTGCCGGTGTCCCGCGCCGCTTTGCTATCCAGCGACGCTCAAGCTTCTTCGGTTTTCACATCGCGCAGTTGCCTTACAAAATCTGGCGTCGTTTGCCTTGGGGCCAGCCACAGGGCAAGTACAAGAAAATCGAAACCGTGCAGCTGCCATTCGCCACTTATGGGGGGCTGCTCGCCCATCGCAGCCTCTATCAACGCATCGGCCTGCCGCTGGATGCACTGATGCTCTACGCCGACGACAGTGAATACACCTGGCGTATCACCGCCACGGGTGGGCGTATTTTTCTCGTGCCGGAAGCCTTGCTCGATGACCTTGAAGACTCGTGGAACATCAAGGCGCGCACCAGCAATATCTATGAAAGCTTTTTGCTGGGTGGTTCGGATCTTCGCGCTTATTACGGGGCACGCAATCAGGCCTGGTTCGACAAAAATATCTGGGCATCATCGGCACTGCTCTACAGCTTCAACCGCTGGATGTTCTTTCGCCTGTTACGGCTGATTGCCAAACGTCGCGGTGCAGAACAACGCCTGAGCCTGATCGAAAAAGCCATCGCCGATGGTGAGTCGGGCGTGTTGGGCCTGCACAAGTCGTATCCGCTATGAAGGCCCTTTTCATTAACAGCCTGTATGCCCCGGATATCGGTGGTGGCGCAGAAATCATCCTGCAGCGTACCGTGGAAGGCTTGCAGCAACGCGGCCATGACGTAGTGGTACTTGCCACCGGCCCCCAGTCGGGGCTTTCCGAAGAAACGGTCAATCTGGTGAAGGTCTATCGTGCCGGTTTGCGTAACTTCTACTGGCACTTCAGCGCCCAGCGCCCCGGCAGGCTGGCACGACTGGGCTGGCACCTGCGTGACCGTTACAACACCGGCATGCGCGAGTACGTGAAACAGGTGATTGATCGGGAAAAACCGGATCTGGTGGTCTGTCACAACCTCACCGGCTGGTCGGTCTCTGCCTGGGACGAGATCACCGCCGCCGGCTTACCGATCGTCCAGGTATTGCATGATCTCTACCTGCTATGTCCCGGCAGCACCATGTTCAGTAAAGGCCATAGCTGCAAGACCCAATGCGGCCGCTGCGAGCGTTTTCGCAAGGGGCACGATGCGCGCTCTGCGCAGGTCAACACGGTCGTGGGCGTCAGCCGCTTCATGCTCGACACCTTACAAGCGCAGGGCTATTTCAAAGGTGCCCGCGGCTATGTGGTGCACAATGCCAGCCCTGCTACAACCTTGCCGATCAAACTCAAAACCGCAGAGCCCGTCACTAAACGTGCACCGCTGCGCTTTGGCTATATGGGCACGTTATCGGAACCCAAAGGGCTGCGCTGGCTGATCGAGCAGTTTCAGCAACTGCCGATCGACGCGACCTTGCAGATTGCCGGCCGAGGCCAGCTCAGCGATGAAGAGCGCTTCAAGGCTTTGGCACATTCGCCCCGGATAAGCTTCGTCGGGTACCAGGCACCTGAAGACTTCTACCAGCAGATCGACGTCGCCATCGTGCCGTCGATCTGGAGCGAACCCTTCGGCATGGTGGCCGTTGAAGCCTGCGCCTGGTCGGTGCCGGTGATTGCCAGCCGTATGGGTGGTTTGCCAGAGATTATTCAGGACCCGCTCAACGGTTTGTTGTGCAGCCCTGACGACCCCTACTCACTGGGGGTGGCGATGCTCAAGTTGCATCAACAACCCGAGTTGCTGGCCCGTTTGAGTGCCCAGGCTCGTATCAGCGTGTCGTCATTAACCGATCTGGACCTGATGCTCGACAGCTACGAAAGCATTCTCGCCCAAACGTTGCTGGACAGTAGCGCACGCCCGATCAGGCCGTGCGTGCCACGCCCGGCCTGAAACGCCGATGCCCGCCTGAACACGCAGTGTTATCCATCGGCCCGTGACTAACCGAGCCAGCTTCCTGGCGCTCCGGACCGTGCCTCTTCATTGAGACAAAACATGTCCCAGCAACCTCGCGCCTCGTCAAGAAAGCCTCTGACGTTGTTTCTCTTGAGCTTGATATTCAGCTGCACCGCGACAGCAGAAGAACGCTTCATTATTGGTGTGGCAACGCATTTGATGAACAAGAACGGCCCCTCGGCAAAAGCGCTGCAAATGCTTGAAGCTGCCGGGGTCGACTCGGTCCGCGACGACGCTTACTGGTCGATAGCCGAACCGCGTCGTGGACAGCTGCATATCGACCCCGCCTGGCAGGCCTACCTGAGCAAGGCGCGGGAGCACAAACTCAGGCCCTTGCTAGTACTGGGCTATGGCAATCCGAACTACGGCAACTATGCCAAGCCTCGTTACCCGCCAATCAAGGAAGGCTTCGGCAACTACGTGAAGTTCGTCAGCAGTGAGCTGGCCGACAGCGTGGATTTTTATGAGATCTGGAACGAATGGGACAAGGAAAACCCGGTCGATGAGGCGTTCGCCCGCGACTACAGCAACCTGATTGAAGAAACCGCCAGCCACCTGCGTCAGCAGAAGAAGCCGGTGACGATCCTCGCTGGCGCGGTGACCAGCCAGGGCATGGACCTGGGATTTGCCGACCGCCTGATGTCGGCTGGCTTGCTCAACCACGTGGATGGCCTGTCCTTGCATCCGTATGTGCATTGTCGCCACGAAGAACGGCATACCCCGGAACGCTGGATTGCCTGGCTGCGCTGGATTGACGCCGACCTCAGAGCGCTGGTCGCCAGGCCCGTGCCGCTGTACCTGACCGAGATGGGCTGGCCCAGCAACACCGGCAAATGCGGCGTGAGCGAAGAGACCCAGGCGGCCTATCTGGCCCGCAGTTTCTTCCTGGCCCAGACGCTGCCGGACATCAAAGGCTTGTGGTGGTACGACTTGCTTGACGATGGCAAGGACACCAGCGACCCGGAGCAGAATTTCGGTTTGCTCAATCAGGACCTGACGGTCAAACCGGCGTACCTGACGCTGAAGTCCATCAGCCCGTTTCTGCATGACTACCGTTACGACGCGGAAAAGAGTCGAGAACTGGATAACGCCTACTTGCTGCGCTTCAACAAAGGATCCGAGCAGATTCTGGTGGCCTGGACCACCGGACACCGGCGCTCGATTCCAGTCGATGCCAGCAGTGTTCAGGCTGGCAATGTATTGATGGTCGACAGCGGCCAACCGGAACGCGGCCAACTGGACACCGGTATCCCCTGGAACTGCAACGACAGTCGTTGCTCAGCCCTGGTACCCATCAACGAGTTCCCAAGGGTTATCCGCCTGGGCAGCAAGCCTCCGTTGTTTGCGCGGTGACATCGCTGAATTGAAATGCAATCTCTGTTGGAGCGAGGCTTGCCCGCGAAGAACGATGATGCGGTAAACCCGGCTTACCTCGTCGCCTGATTCGCGGGCAAGCCTCGCCCCAACAGAAACAGGGATCACCACTGTGTTCGCCTGCTTCTCCCATCCTGCGCAGAGACCTTTGCCGATGATCGTCATCAATGCCCGTTTTCTTACCCAGGAGCTGCGTGGGGTTCAGCGCTTTGCAGAACAGACGTGTCTGGCGCTCAAACAACTGCGCAACGACCTGGTTTTCGTCGCACCCCACGGGATAAAAATGAGCGAAAGCGCCAAAGCACTGGATGTGCAATGCATAGGGCATAACCAGGGCCACCTCTGGGAACAACTGGATTTGCCGCTGTACCTGATGCGTAAAGGGCGGCCACTGCTGGTTTCGCTGTGCAGCACAGCACCGATGTTTTACGCCAACCAGATCGCCACGCACCATGACATCAACTATGTGCGCCACCCTCAAAGTTACTCACGAATGTTCCGCGCGGTATACCGCACAGTGACCCCGATTCTATTGTGGCGCCTCAAATCGTTGATCACCGTCAGCAACTTCTCGCGAAGCGAAATCGCTCAGTTCTATGGCTACCCGGAAAACCGCATATTCGTGGTACCTAACGCGACCAGCGATGCATTTCGGCCCGAGGCTGCACCTGAAGAAAAACCGCGCTATTTGCTGGCCGTGTCTTCACCCAGCGCGCACAAGAACTTCAACCGGATGATTCAGGCGTTCATGACACTGCGCGGCCATAACGATTTGCAGTTACATATTGTGGGTGCCGCCAGCGAAATCTTCGCCGCCCCGGAACTGCAGCGCCTGGCGTGCCGTGACCCGAGAATCCGCTTTCTCGGGCGGCTCAGCGATGCTGAATTGATCAAGCAGTATCAGGGTGCGACCGCATTTGTCTTTCCATCGCTCTATGAAGGTTTCGGGATCCCGCCACTGGAAGCCCAGGCCTGCGGATGCCCGGTGCTGGCCGCTAACGCCGCGTCCATTCCGGAAGTGTTGCAAGCCAGCGCACTGTATTTCGACCCACTGGACGTGTCCCATATGGCCTCGGCCATGGAGCGGATTCTGACCGACATGCCGTTGCGCCAAGCGTTACGTCGCCGGGGTTTGAGCAATGTCGAACGTTTTTCCTGGGAGGACTCCGCCCGGCGCGTGTCGCAGCGTATCGACGCGCTGGCACACAGCGACACACCCTCCGGCCAGACATCGCCGGCCGTTGAACCGACCTCTGGCAAGTCCTGACATGAAACGCCTGGCCTATCTTGATGCCCTGCGCGGGATTGCCGCGTTGCTGGTGGTGTTCACTCACCTCTACGCGCCGCTGCTCGGCGACGTCTGGCTGCTTCGCGAACTGCTGGATGTCGGCAAGCTCGGAGTGCTGTGGTTCTTCATGATCAGCGGCGTGGTGATCCCCTTCAGCCTGCGCCCCGGCCCCGACGGTGCACGGCGTTTCGTGATATCCCGCGTCATGCGACTGTACCCGGCTTACTGGCTGTCCTTGCTGGTTTACCTGACGATGTTGCAGCTCTCTGGCGCGCTGTTTCCGCCCTGGCCACAGATTGTCGCCAACGTGAGCATGGTCCAGGCGCTACTGGGCTTCGAGGACGTGATCGGACTGTACTGGACGCTGTTCATCGAACTGGTGTTTTACGGCCTGTGTCTGCTGCTGTTTCTAACCGGCAAGCTGTATGACCTCTGCGTGCGGACCCGCTGTTCATTGGGCATGCTGGCGCTGGGTCTGGTGCTGGCCATTCTCCGGGAACTGACCGAGCGCAAAGTGCCGGTGGCCCTGCCGCTGGCTTTGTCACTGATGTTCTTTGGCTCGATCTGGCGTCAGTGGCTGCTGGGCGAGCACAGCCGGCAATTGACCCGCTGCCTGATCACTGTGCTGGGCGCTTATGCGCTGTTATTGCCGCCCATTCTGCTGCTGGCTTACGGCGAGAACCTGATACAAGGCGAAGCTGGCGGCCGCTACCTGTTCACGTACACCGCAGCGATCGTCAGCTTCCTGTTGCTGACCCGCAGTGTCCGGCTTGATCAACCAATACTGGTCTGGCTCGGCAGTATCAGCTACTCGCTGTACCTGCTGCATCCGTCAATGCTGATGCTGGCCGAGTACCTGTTGCGCGGCCTGCCGTTATCACCGTTGTACGCCGCCGTGCTGGCGACCGTACTGACCCTGGGTATCGCCCACCTGTCCTTCCGCTGCATCGAAACGCTATTTATCCAGTGGGGCAAACGCCTCAACAATCGCCACGCCAAGACGCAGACAGCCCGCGCCTGATGTAGAGCCTGTGCATACAGAAGGGAACCTCCATGAGAATCGCAATAGTCCACGACTGGCTGGTGACGTACGCCGGTGCCGAACGAGTACTGGCGTCACTGATCAACATCTGGCCGCAGGCCGATCTGTTTTCAGTCATCGATTTTCTCAGTGACCAGGATCGTGAGCACTTGCATGGCAAAGTGGCCAAGACCACTTTTATTCAGCGGTTACCCAAGGCCAGAACTCACTACCAGCGCTACCTGCCGCTCATGCCTCTGGCCATCGAACAGCTCGACCTGTCGGGTTACGACCTGATTATCAGCAGCAGCCACGCGGTAGCCAAAGGTGTGCTCAGCGGCCCGGATCAGTTGCACGTCAGCTACGTACACTCGCCCATTCGCTACGCCTGGGATCTGCAACACCAATACTTGCTGGAATCGGGCATGAGCACCGGCTTCAAGAGCAAAGTCGCGCGAATGATCCTGCACTACATCCGCATGTGGGATCAGCGCACCTCGTCGGGCGTCGACGATTTCATCGCCAACTCGCACTTCATTGGCGGGCGTATTGCCAAAGCGTACCGCCGCGAATCCACAGTCATTTACCCGCCAGTGGATACCGTCAATTTCACCCAGCAAGACAGCAAACAGGACTACTACTTCACCGCCTCGCGCATGGTGCCTTACAAGCGTATGCCGATGATCATCGAAGCGTTTGCGGCGATGCCGGACAAACGCCTCATCGTCATCGGTGACGGCCCGGAAATGGCCAAGGCGAAGCTGATTCATGCGCCCAACGTCACGCTGTTGGGCTTTCAGCCGTTTGCCGTGCTGCTGGAACACATGCGCAATGCCAAAGCCTTCGTTTTTGCCGCCGAGGAAGATTTCGGTATCAGCCCGGTCGAAGCTCAGGCCTGTGGTACCCCGGTGATTGCCTTCGGCAAGGGCGGCGTACTGGAAACCGTTTGCGGCCTGGACCACCCACAACCGACTGGCGTGTTCTATGAACAACAAACGGTGTCATCGCTGGTTGCCGCGGTCGGTGAGTTTGAAGCAGCGCATCCGCGCATTACTGCTCAGGCCTGTCGCGCCAACGCCGAACGCTTCAGCGGCCAGCGCTTCGAGGAAGAAATGAAAAATTTCGTCGAAAGTCGCCTCGCCGCAGCTCGCCTCGCACGCCAGCCTGCCCAATACAAGATGCCCCAGGCGTCGCCCATTCTGGTCAGCAACGAGCAGACCGCACGTGTCATTCCGATCAAATCCGTCTGAGCGAGCACTGTCCATGCGTACTCCCGTTCGCGGCATTCTTCATGCGCACCAATCCTTGTTGTCGGTCGCCCACCGCCTGCTCGATTTGACGGTTATCGTGCTGGGCGGCTACTGGCAGAGCCAACTTAACCCGGGTGCATCCAGCGCCGAAGCCTGGATTCAGATACTGCTGGCAGTACTGGTTTTTCACTGGCTCAGCGAATATCACCAGATGTACGGTTCATGGCGTGGCGAGAGAATCCTGCGTGAGCTGATCAAGGTGTTCACTTACTGGGCGGTCACCTTCGTGGTGCTGTTATCCGTGGACTACCTGCTGCTCAATCACGCCAACATGCCTGATAACGCCCAGATGGCCTGGTTCGCGTCGGTGCTGGCGGTGCTTTGCGGCTATCGCTTGCTGATCCGCAGCGCGCTGCATGGTTTGCGCCGGCGCGGTTTCAACACTCGGCGAGTGGCGATTGTCGGTACCGGACAGGTCGGCTTACGCCTTGCCCAGTCGATCTCCAGCGCACCGTGGATGGGCCTGCGAGTGCTGGGCTTTTATGACCTGCCAAAACCTGCGGTGGCGACAAACGACCCAGCCCCGGACATCGCGGTGCTTGGCGATCTGCAACAGCTGATCAATGATGCCCGCGACGGCCGGATAGACAAGGTTTACATCACCTTGGCGCTCACCGCCCAGCCCCATGTTCAGGATCTGGTCAAAGGGCTCAGCGACACCACGGCTTCGGTGTACCTGATCCCGGATGTGTTCATGTTCGAACTGCTGCATGCGCGCAGCGAAAGCATCAACGGGCTGGCCAGCATCAGTATTTTCGACTCACCCATGGATGGCGCCTGGAGCCTCGTGAAGCGTGTCGAGGACATCGTATTGTCCAGCGTCA
The DNA here is from genome assembly GCF_900602065.1 of Pseudomonas viridiflava. Lineage (GTDB taxonomy): Bacteria > Pseudomonadota > Gammaproteobacteria > Pseudomonadales > Pseudomonadaceae > Aquipseudomonas. The sequence goes on from NZ_UWFN01000119.1 coordinate 22,467, forward strand.
TCCTGACCATGATCGCCCTGCCCCTGCTACTGATTGCGACCGCAATCAAACTGACTTCGCCCGGCCCGGTGCTGTTTCGTCAGCGCCGTTATGGCCTGGACGGCAGACCCATCATGGTCTGGAAGTTTCGCAGCATGAGCGTGCAGGAAAACGGCGACGTGGTGAATCAAGCTACCCGCAACGACGCTCGCGTCACGCCATTGGGGGCATTCCTGCGACGCACCTCGCTCGATGAACTGCCGCAGTTCTTCAACGTATTACGCGGCGATATGTCCATCGTCGGCCCTCGACCGCATGCGGTGGCGCACAACGAGCAATACCGTAAACAGGTCAGCGGTTACATGCTGCGTCACAAGGTCAAGCCGGGCATTACCGGCTGGGCGCAGATCAATGGCTGGCGCGGCGAAACAGACACGCTGGACAAGATGCAGAAGCGCGTCGAATACGACCTGGAATACATCGAACACTGGTCGCTGTGGCTAGACCTGAAAATCATTCTGCTGACCCTGTTCAAAGGCTTTCTGCACAAGAACGCCTTCTGACTTTTCCGTCATCCCCCCCCTGTTCAACCACGACAACAGCCCAGGCCGACCGGCACTGGAGGAGGTGCGTGCATCTATCAAAAAGACAACGAAACAGTCGGTGTTGGTAAGGGAAGCAATGAAATCACTGTGGTGCCAACGCACCTTTAGGAAGGAACAATATATGAAGCTAACCCTAGCTGTTGTGCTGCTCTCCAGTCTGATTTTGCAAGGCTGTGCATTTGCACCCGGGCAGCACATGACCCCAGGAGATATTCAGGCAAAAGATCCGGACGGTCCGGATGTTCAATTGGTACAGATCACCCCACAAACCCTCAAACAGCAGAAGCAACAAGCGGCGGCCAGTGCCAAGCCGCTGCCCGCCGAACTGCTCAACTACAAAACGCCTGAATATGTCGTCGGCCCTGGCGACACCTTGCTGGTGATCGTCTTTGAGCATCCTGAGTTGACCGCGCCTGGCTCACAGGACCAACTCGACGCCAACAGCCGGGAAGTATTGAGCGACGGCACGCTCTATTTTCCTTATGTGGGCAGAATCCAGGCGGGTGGCAAGACCGTCGGGCAAATCCGCGAACAACTGCGCATGGGGTTGTCGCCGCAGTACACCGAGGTCAAGGTCGACGTCAAAGTACTGCGTTACAACAGCCAGCGCATCCTGCTCTCGGGTTCGTTCAAAAGCCCCGGCCCGCAGCCGATCACCAACATCCCGTTGAGTCTGGTGCAGGCCATCAGCACCGCTGGTCTTGACCTTACCGACGCCAACCTCGCAGGGCTGACCCTGCGCCGCGACGGCAAGGATTATGTGATCGACGTCGACTCTTTGAACCGCAAAGACTCGCAACTGAGCAAGCTATTCCTGAAAGACGGCGACTACCTGCACTTGAACAGCAACTCCAAAAACAAGATCTACGTGCTGGGCGAAGTCCAGCGGCCGCAGGTCATTTCCTTCGGCACCACCAGCGTAACCCTGCTTGAAGCGTTAGGTAATTCTGGCGGCCTGAGCCCGGACAGCGCCGACGGTGATGCGGTGTACGTGATCCGCGGTGCTGAAAACCAGGCCAACGCCCGTTCAACGGTCTATCACTTGCTGGCGAAAAAACCGACAGCCTACCTGTTGGCCAAAGAGTTCGAGCTTCAGGCCCAGGACGTGATCTTCGTCGGTCCGGCGGACATCACTCGCTGGAGCCGTTTTGTCAGCCAGTTGCTTGGCTCGGCCAACGTCATTCAGACCGGTGCCGCTTTCAGAAACTGATACTCGCAACAAAAACGTCCCTGCATCTGCCGACTGCGGGGATTTTTTTGCCTGCGATTTGGCTGCCAAGTGTTGCCACAGCAACAGCAGATCAACAGTTAGGGCTGTCCTTGAGCATCAAGGCATCTCTTCAACATGTCGCGATGGCGCATTTATTCTTTTAATTTCAACAAGTTAAATAATTACCAGGCACTGGCATGCATGCTGCTTTGACTTGCTTACGCTTTTTTAAGGAATTCAGCATGCTGGTAGTTTCACTGTCGGGTAGCCCCGCTCTCAAATCCCGCTCCGGCGTGGTACTGGAACACGCAGGCCGTTGGCTGCGCGCCAAGGGTGTAGATGTCACCACTCTGCGTATCCGCGATTTCAACGCTGAAGACCTAATCTTCGCTCACTTCGACAGCCCGCAAGTGCTGGACTTCATCGAAGCGGTCAAGCAGGCCGATGGTTTGCTGATTGGTACGCCGGTGTACAAGGCTTCGTTTTCCGGCGCGCTGAAAACGCTGCTGGACCTGCTGCCAGAGCGCTCCTTGCACGGCAAGGTGGTTTTGCCTTTGGCAACCGGCGGCAGCATCGCTCACATGCTGGCGGTGGATTACGCGCTGAAACCGGTGTTATCGGCGCTCAAATGTCAGGAAGTCCTGCACGGCATATTCGCCATTGATAGCCAGATCAGCTACGCCGATAACGAGCAAGGCGGCGACTTGGACGAGATTCTTCATGAGCGTCTGCAGGAAGGCCTGGAGCATTTCTATCTGGGCCTGCAGCATCGCGTGCAAGCCCGACAGAAACAGGCCGGGGGGCATTTGCGGTTGGCGTTGTAAACGCATAATCCTGTAGGAGCCGAGCTTGCTCGGCTCTCACATTTGAATGGCGTCAGGCTTCAGGCCATTACCCCTTCAACATCGGATACAACGAAACCACCAGCAGTACTGCCATTACCCCGTTAAACACCCGCAACCAGAACGGATCACGTAGCGCGTTACGCAGCAGGCTGCCAAACCCTGCCCAGACACCCACGCTTGGCAGGTTGATCAGGGCAAATACCGCCGAGATGATCACAACATTGGTGAAGTACCCCTGTAACGGTGTGTAGGTACTGATCGCGCCGACGGCCATGACCCAAGCCTTGGGATTGACCCACTGAAACAGCGCGGCCTGCATGAAGGTCTGTGGCTTGCTCTCTGCGCCAGAGGCATCCGAGGCCGGGCCTGAAGTGGCGATCTTCCACGCCAGATACAACAAATAGGCAGCGCCGACGTAACGCAGGACGGTGTATAGCAGCGGATATGTCTGAAATGCAGCGCCCAATCCAAGACCGACCGCCAGCACCAGGCTGAAAAACCCGCAACTGATCCCCAACATATGCGGCACAGTCCGGCTGAATCCGAAGTTCACCCCGGAGGCCAGCAGCATCATATTGTTTGGACCGGGCGTTATAGACGTAACAAAAGCGAATAAAGCAAAGGCGAGCAGCAGATCAAGGGAGAACGGCATGGAGCGATCCAGACATCTAAGGGGCAGGCCTTCACCCTAGCGAATCGGCAACCAGAAACACACGAACAGTCAGACGAAAATACAGCCGGTACAGTTTTGAGCGAAGGGAGCTTCGATCGCTACTGTACTTGGACGATCAACCTTGACGATCCTGGCTGACTTGCACATTTTCAGCGCTGATCTCACCCTGATTATCGAACTGGCGAGCTGCCTGCATCTGCGGCTCGGCCAACAGTTTTGCTTTGGCGACCTGATACTCATCAAAGGAAAGACCACGGCGATTCAAATCCTCCAGGGCCAACTGATGAGTTTCCTCGGCAGTGTAAGGACGCAGTTCAACGGCGTGGTGAGTGGAGCAACCGGAGACAACTGCAACGGTCAACAACAGGGCAAAAGCGTAAATGCGGTTCATGAGAGCCTCCGGGTTCGGGTTCATTTCGGGAATGAACAAAGGTTACGCCCGGCGGCGTTTACGCAGAAATCACTGCTCTTGATAGTCGGTATCGGTTGAGGGGAATCGTTGGAAATCCAGTGCCTGCTAAACCGCTATCGCGAGCAAGCTCGGCTCCTACAGGTTTAGCGCGATTCTGTAGGAGCCGAGCTTGCTCGCGATGAAGACTGTGCGGCTAGCCCTTCAAGCCCGCCATTTACCCCAATATTCCAGCGACGTCCGCCACAGGCAGATGCCGATAAAGTACGCCGACATCGTGAACCACACCCCCATCACCACAGGCCCGTTGTGCGGATGGTTGATGATCAGCAAGGCGCTGGTGATCAGCCATATGGTGGTCACCAGGATGTTCAACGGCATGAAACGACGCACCCGGAATGGATGCAGGAACTTCATGCGCGTCACCGTCAGCAATGCCAGACCGATAATCGTCAGGAACGTCACCCACGGGGTCGGCTGAATGATGTACAGGCACAACGCGACCACATTCCACGCCGCGGGGAAGCCCTGAAAGTAATTGTCCTTGCTCTTCATTTCCAGGTTGCAGAAACAGAACAGCGACGAGACCAGAATAATCGCCGTGCTCAGCAACAGCGTATAAGGCGGCAGCGGGATATAGCTGTAGATGAACAGCGCCGGGATAAACACGTAAGTGAGGTAATCAATCACCAGGTCCAGCACCGAACCGTCGAACCCTGGTAATACCGACTGCACATTGAATTTGCGCGCCAGCGAGCCATCCACGCCGTCCACTGCCAGCGCCAGCCCCAACCACAACAGGCAGGCCTTGGCCTGATTATCGAACAAGGCAATGGTCGCAAGGAATGCGATGACCACGCCGGTGGCGGTAAAACCGTGGGCACCCCAGGCTTTCAGCCAGGCCACTCGTTGAGTCGATATCACAGGAAAATGTCTCCAGAAGATGTAGCGGACCAGTGTAGGCATGGCCAAGGGCTGTTTCTGTCTTTTATTACCAGCCGTGACAAACCGGGAACAGCGTATAGATTGCACTATCGACCGGCCATCAGGCGAGAAGGTTCACCGCGCGCGGTGATTACTCCCGACCTGTTGCCGTTTGCATCATGCGCTGCCCCGCCCAAACGTACGATAAAAAAATCTATGAGGGCGACCGGCGCAGTAAAAATCCCCACTCTTTTGAGCATATCCATTACCATGCCGCCCGTCGGTTTCCAAACGGGATTAATAGGGAATCCGTGATGCCCCCGAGGCATCAACCGGAACTGCCCCCGCAACTGTAGGTGCTGAGCCTGCTCCATCAATGCCACTGGGTCATCACCCGGGAAGGCCGGAGCGCGGCGATGACGCGCCAGTCAGGAGACCTGCCGACATCAGGACGTCACTGCATCAACTGCATGTGCGTCCTGGCAACTGACCCACCGGCGGGGTGTCCGGGGAGTACATCCGTCAGAACGGTGGCAGCGCCGTGACTGATCAATCCCTGCCGAACCATCAACAGCAGCGGTCGTGATGTGTATCCAGCCAGAACACCATCGTGCGGATAACCGTTCGAATGGAGATCGTTTTTCATGTCTTTACCTCGATTTGCTGTAGTGCTCGCTGGCCTGGGTTTCTCTGCGCTGAGCCTGGCTGCCAGCCCTGCCGCCAGTACCCACTACCCGCTTACCCTCGACAACTGCGGCGTGCCGCTGACCTTCGCCAAGGCTCCGGGCAAAGCCGTGACCATTGGCCAGTCTGCGACCGAGATTCTCTATTCCCTTGGGCTGGCCGACAAAGTGGTCGGGACCTCGCTGTGGTTCAACAACGTACTGCCACAGTTCGAACAGCAGAACGCAAAAATCCCGCGTCTGGCCGATAACGATCCAAGCTTCGAAGCCGTGATCAACAAGCGCCCTGAGCTGGTAGCCGTCCAGTTTGAATGGATGGTCGGCCCACAGGGCGTGGTCGGTACTCGTCAGCAGTTCAGCGAAATGAAAATCCCGACCTACCTCATGCCGTCAGACTGTGAAGGCAAGGACAACCTGGTCGGTGCCGATGGCACGCGTCTGCGCCCATTCTCGATCGACAGCCTGTACAAGACCGTCGATCAACTCGCGCAGATCTTTGATGTGCAGGCTCGTGGCAACGAACTGAACAGCGAACTGCAAGCGCGCCTCGCCAAGGCTCAGGCCAGCGTCAAAGGCAAACACCTGAAAGACGCCTCGGCCGTCTTCTGGTTCTCCAGCGCCGACCTGAACGTCGATCCTTATGTCGCCGGACGCAAAGGCATCCCGGCGTTCATGATGGACACCCTGGGCCTACGCAACATCGTGCAGTCTGATGAGGAATGGCCGACTGTCGGATGGGAAACCATCGCCAAGGCCAACCCGACCATTCTGGTCCTGGCAAGGATGGACCGTCGCCGCTTCCCTGCCGATGACTTCCAGAAAAAACTGGAATTCCTCAAGTCCGACCCGGTCACTCGAAACATGGACGCCGTGAAGCACAACCGCATCGTGATTCTCGATGCCCAGGCCATGGAAGCGACCATTCGCACCTTCGACGGTATTGATGAACTGGCAGGCGCCATCGACAAGTTTGACCTGCACCCATGACAGCGCAGTTCGCCGGTCGCCTGTTACGCAAGATCTGCCTGCACGGAGCCTGGGTGCTCGTGGTGTTGATAGCGGCGATCATTGCCGGTATCGCCATTGGTGAAACACCGATCAGCCTGTCGCTGGTGTTTCAGGTACTGGCCAACAAACTGTGGGGCGCCGGTTTTGTGCTGGATCCGATCGATGAAGGCATCGTCTGGAATTACCGGCTGACCCGCGCCCTGGTTGCCGCAGCGTGCGGCGCAGGGCTGGCTATCTCGGGTGTGGTCCTGCAGTCACTGTTGCGCAACCCGCTGGCCGATCCTTACCTGTTGGGTATTTCCGCAGGGGCTTCGACCGGCGCGGTGCTGGTGGCAATCATCGGTATCGGCGCAGGTGCCATTTCCTTGTCGGCGGGCGCTTTTGTCGGCGCCATGGCGGCTTTTGCGCTGGTCGCCCTGCTCGCTCGCAGCACCGGCGCAGTCAGTGGCAGCGGGCAGATCATCCTCGCAGGCATCGCCGGTTCACAGCTGTTCAACGCCCTGACCTCTTTTCTGATTACCAAGTCAGCCAACTCCGAACAGGCACGCGGCATCATGTTCTGGCTGCTGGGCAACCTCAGCGGTGTACGCTGGCAATCGGTCACGCTGGCAGTGCCGGTGGTGGTGATCGGCCTGGCGGTGTGCCTGTGGCATCGACGCTCGCTGGACGCCTTTATGTTCGGCAGTGACTCTGCAGCGGCACTGGGTATCCCCGTGCGTCGGGTTCAGGTGATATTGATTGCCACAGTGGCACTGGTCACCGCGGTGATGGTCTCGCTGGTGGGCTCTATCGGCTTTGTCGGATTGGTGGTGCCTCATGCAGCGCGCCTGCTGGTCGGTGTGCGCCACGGACGACTGATCCCGATCAGTGCGCTGGCCGGAGCGGTATTCCTGATTGCCGCAGACGTACTGTCCCGCACGGCAATCAAGGGCCAGGTACTGCCGGTCGGCGTGATTACTGCACTGATCGGCGCGCCGGTCTTCGCCGTGATCCTGATAAAAGCCAAGGGGGGCCGATGAGCAATCTGAAGCATCCGGTCACCGACATCGACGGCAACGTACTGTCCTGCAGCGGCCTCAACTGGTCGATCAAAGGGGTGCCCATTGTCCGCGATGTCGCGTTGCAACTACGACGTGGTGAAACCCTTGGATTGATCGGCCCCAACGGTTCAGGGAAGTCCAGCCTGTTGAAGCTGCTTTCAGGGATCCGGATTCCCGCCAGTGGCGAGATTCACCTTAATGGTGCTGCCCTTGCCGACATGAAGCGTCGCGATGTCGCGCAGATGATTGCGGTTGTCGAACAGCAAGCTGAAACCTCCGACGCGATCACCGTGCTGGACGCTGTAGAGCTGGGGCGCACGCCCTGGCTGTCCGCGCTGGAGCCGTGGTCAGCCGCCGACAATGACATCGTTCAGCAGGCGCTGCGCGACGTGGACATGGCCGACAAGCTCAAGCGTGCCTGGCATAGCCTGTCGGGGGGCGAACGGCAACGTGTACACATCGCCCGCGCGCTGGCCCAGCGTCCGCAAATCCTGTTGCTGGACGAACCCACCAACCACCTGGATATTCAGCATCAACTGAGCATCCTGGGTCTGGTGCGGTCACTGCCGGTTACCACTTTGATTGCCTTGCACGACCTCAATCAGGCCCTGGCGTGTGATCGTCTGGCAGTCATGGACAAAGGCCAACTGATCGCCATCGGCATACCGTCTGAAGTACTGACCTGCGAACTGTTGCGCGAGACCTTCGGCGTGGAGGCGCACTACCTGACGGACCCGTACGACGGCACGCGGATATTGCGCTTCAGGTCGTAACCCTTGTGGGAGCAGAGCTTGCTCGCGATAAAGCCGGGCACAACTCACTTTAGATCGCGGTGCCCGTCCTGGCACCGTAAAGGGATCTCGCACCGGCCTTGAACCTAGACCAACCCGAATTCCATATGCGTCGTCTGCCACACCGGATCGCTTTCCACATCCACGACCCGAAAACCCTGCCGTTCCCAGAAGCCAATTGCACCCGGTAGAAACGGATGGGTGTGCAGGTAAAGCACGTCGATGCCTTGCTCCCGGGCACACGCTTCAAGCGCCAGATAGATCGTGGTCGCCAACCCTGAACGGCGGAATTCCGGGATCACGAACAACCGGACGATTTCCACTACTTTGCGTTGCCCGTAATCCAGCTGAGGGAATCGACCGTCGTATGGCAAGTAACCGATTGCAGCGACGATTTCCCCGTCGCGGCGTGCGATCAGAAAACGGCCACCGCCCTCCTCGCAGTACACCTCGGCAAACTGAGCGAGGTCAGCGGGCACCACTGTCGGGTCAAGCATCGGGAAGATCTGCGCGCGGGCACGCAGGACGAAATCCACCGCAGAGGGGATGTCTTCAGGTTGTACAGAAACAATGTCTACAGCGGACATGTTCAGCGCTCGGTCACCGACTGGACGACCATCCTAATACAGCCCAAATGAGCCGTACTGAAATCAAGATGCATTTTTTGTAGGAGCTGCCGAAGGCTGCGAAGCATTTATCCTGACATACCGCCATCGCAGCCTTCGGCAGCTCCTACAAGTCCAGTTTTTTACCGCGAGACAGCGCTATTACATCAGGAAGTACAGCAGCAGGATGTTGACCAGCAGCAACGGCAGTGCAGTAGGAATCTGCGCCTTGATCACCGCGTACTTGTCCGGCAATTCAAGCAGCGCCGCCGGGACGATGTTGAAGTTGGCCGCCATGGGCGTCATCAACGTCCCGCAATAGCCGGAGAACATGCCAATCGCGGCAATCACCGCCGGGTTGCCTCCGTACATGCCGATCAGCACCGGCACGCCGATCCCACCCGTCATCACCGGGAATGCCGCAAAGCCGTTACCCATGACGATGGTGAACAGCGCCATGCCCAGCACATAAACCGACACAGCCACCAGCTTGAAGTCGAGGTTGATGTAGTTGGTTGCCAGGTGCGCCACCGCTTTGCCGACGCCCGCGTCGTTGAACAGCAACCCCAGCATCGCCAGCATTTGCGGCAAGACCAGCGCCCAGCCCAAGGCCTCGGTCAAACGACGGGACTCACGCATCGCCTGCACCGGTGTGTCACGGGTCAGCCAGCAAGCCAGCGCCAGAGCAATCAGACAGCCCAGCCCCAGCGAAACAAAAGTGCTGTTGGCCGGATCAAGCAGGGGTACGCCGCCAATCTTGATGTTTTTCAGGAACACCGCACCGATCACCGTCACCAACGGAATCGCCAACGCGGGGATGAACAGCTTGCTGCCCAGACGCCCGGCACTGGCACGACGCTCTTTGTCCGGCAGTTCACCGTGCTTGCCGAAACCGACGCCGCCAAAACCGGCGATGGCGGCCATGACCAGGACACCAATACCCACCAGCACAGGCGGCAGCCGCTCACCGACCAGAAACGCGATGGCGAACAACCCCCAGAACAGCCCGGTACTCCAACGCTTGGGGTTGGTGCGATCGGTGAAGGTCAGCACCGAGGTGATCGCCAGAATGACACCGGCCAGCCAATACAGGTATTGAATGGAAATGATCATGACAAGCTCTCCTGCGAAGTGGCGGCCGGGGCGGATGGCGTCACAGGTTGCAGCTCACGATTAAGACGACGATCAAAACGGCTCAGATGGATCGAGTGAATGATGAAGGCACAGATCGCAGTCGGTATCCCCCACAACGCGATATGGATCGGCTCGACATCAACCCCGGACCCCAGCAGGAAGGTATGCATCAGCGCGATAGCACCAAACGCGACAAAAATATCTTCGCCGAAAAACAGCCCGACGTTGTCGGTTGCCGCACACAACGCCAGCAGCTTGACCCGCAGCGCTTCAGGCAGCTTGCCGAAACGCGCCTCGGCCGCGCCTTCGGCCATGGGCGCCAGCAACGGCCGAACCATTTGCGGGTGTCCGCCCAGGCTGGTCAACCCGACCGCTGCTGCGGTTTCGCGGATGAACAGATAGCCAATCAACAGCCGGCCCACCGTGGCGCTTTTGAAGCGGGCAATGAAGTTCTGCGAATGCAGCCGCAGGCCATGACGCTCCAGCAGGCCAATCACCGCCAACGGCAGCAGAATGATCAGCGGCAGCGTACGCGTCTTGATAAACCCGGTGCCAATGGTTGCCAGGATCGTTTCCAGCGGCATGCTCGCAGCAAAACCGGTGGCGATAGCCGCCAGCGCGACGACCAGCATCGGATTGAAGCGCAACACAAAGCCAATGATGATGACCAGCACGCCTAATAGCGGCCAGAGGTTGATAGCGGTTTGCATGATTGGAATCTCGTTATTGTGATCGGGTGAAGAGGACGCGCCAGGATGAACACCGCAATGTCTTGCAGCAGACGCAGCGGGCTGCGGAATCCATTACGGTGTATCAGAAATGGCATCAAAGCCTGCGGCAGCTCTTGCAAGGAATCTTGAGGCAGCAATCAGGCCAATTACCAAAACCAAAGGGTGTAGCTGACCATCAGGGTTTCTCATCCGCGCATGGTCGCCCGACATCCGCGGATCGTGATCATCAGCACCGGCAAGATACCGCTGGCGACCTTTTCTCGTTCCGCGGTCATCTTTCGGTAGCGAAGTCGCTTTCGTCCAACGGGAAAAAACCGCTATGCCCCATAAGAATTTCTTTATCGTCAATGGCATATAACCTGCACTTTCAGGGAAACTTCGTGACGCCCCGCGTAGCGTTTTCATGTAACGCCTACGGTTTGTCAGTTCATAAACGTTCAAGGAAGCCGACCCGGTGAACCTCAAATTTCTGGAAACCTTCGTCTGGGTGGCGCGCCTCAAAAGCTTCCGGCTGACAGCGGAAAAACTGTTCAGCACTCAGGCCTCTATCTCCAGCCGTATCGCGGCGCTGGAGGAGGAAATGGGGGTTCGCCTGTTCGTAAGGGATTCAAAGGGGGTGTCGCTGACGTCCGAAGGTTTGCGGGTGCTGGAATACGCCGAGCACATCATGGACACCATGCAAAGCATGAAGGCAGCGATCAAGGACCCACGCCAGGTCCGCGGCCGAATCCGCATCGGCGCAATGGATACGGTCATACACACCTGGCTCAGCCCGTTGGTAACAAGGCTGATGAAGTGTTACCCGAATCTGGAAATCGAGCTGACCGCCGATACCGCCAGCAACCTCTGTGCGCAACTGGAAAAAGGCTATCAGGACATCATTTTCCAGACTGACGAATTGCGCTTTGACACGGTGCGCAATGCCGTGCTGACCCGCTACCCCATGCATTGGGTCGTGCCCGTCGGCTCGGCTTATGACCGGCCCTACACCTGCCTGGATGATTTGTCTCAGGAACGCATCGTGACCTTTTCGCGTAACTCGCGGCCGCATCAGGACATTCTCAACATGCTGCACAGCGCGAATATCGTCTCGCCACGAATCAACTGCGTGAACTCTGCGTCAGCCATTACCCGTCTGGTGCGCGACGGTTTCGGCATTGGTGCGATGCCCGCTGCACTGGTCCGGGGTGAACTGGCTCAAGGCGTACTGACACTGGTCAACGGCGTCCCGCTGCCGTCGATCATGGACATTGTCGCCAGCTGGCGTACCGGCGCTGGGATGGAACTGGTGGAAGACATTGTCAGCCTGACCCGGGACGTGGTGGCGGAGTTTGATGCAGAGTTGCCCAAAAGTTTTATGGCGGATGTGCCAGAGGCGAACTGATCACTTTTCGTCGTCTGTCACACCGCCTTCGCGAATGAATTCGCTCCCACAGGTCTCCACATATCCGTGGTACCGCGCCGTCTCGCGGCAAACTCAGGACCTGTAGGAGCTGCCGAAGGCTGCGATCGCGGTGTGTCAGGATGAATGCTTCGCAGCCTTCGGCAGCTCCTACAGAGCGGACTCATTCGCGAAGAGCAGACAAGACAACTGTCCGCCCTCAAATCACGCACATCTATATAGACGCGCCCCGTTAATGCTCATCACTCCCCCCTATGGCGAGTGAAGGTCTCCAGCAACCAGGCACCGGCAGGCCCCAGGCTGCGCTGGCGTGACCAGATCACATCCACTGCCGAACTGCGCGGCCAGCCCGGAACGTCCAGTTCCTTGAGCTTGCCACTGGCATAACCGGATACCAGCCAGCGCGGCAACGCCGCCCAACCGAAGCCGAATGCAGCCATGTCCATCAGCAGCAAGTAATTAGGGGCTGACCATGGGCGGTGACCGCTGATGGGCAAATCATCGGTGGGCACACTTTGATCCACCAATGTATTCAGGCGCAACGCCCGGTACCGCGCCAGATGCTGGTAATCGACCTTCTCCTGTTGGGCCAACGGATGCTTGTGCGCCACAAACAGGCCGAAATCTGCGCGCTCGGCAATTGTCGAGTAGCCGACTTCCGGCGGATAACTGGCCTGAGCCGACAGCAGACCCAAACACGCGCGGCCTGACTGGATGAGGCTGATGGCATCGCCGTGCTCGGCAAATACACACTCCAGCTCCAGCTCGGGGAAACGTTGATCAAGCTCAGCCATACGGATTTCGAAATCGGCGAACTGGTTGGCGTCGGACAGCACCAGCGTCAGACGCGGCTCCACGCCCTCCGCCAGACGCCCGGCAGCGCGGCGCAGCTTATCGGAAGCGGCCAACACGTCCTCGATGCGGCCGAGCATGGCCCTGCCCGCCTCGGTCAGGGCCGGATGCTTTGAAGAGCGGTCGAACAACTCCAGACCCAGGTCAATCTCCAGACGGGCGATAGCCTCGCTGATCGTCGACTGGCTTTTGCCCAAACGCCGCGCCGCTGCGCTGAAAGAACCCAGTGCAACCGTCTGGGCAAACGCCTCAAGGGCTTCCGGGGAATAGCTCATGCGAACCTCGTATCGGTTTTACCGATGGAAACGATTTTCACTTTAACGTATGGGCCGATGACAATGCACGTCGTCGAAAGCAAACACCTATGCCTTGTGGGAGCGACCGGGGTGGCGCTCCACCTTGCTCGCGATAAGGCCACCGCAGATATCAGGTCTATCGCGTCCAGCCTTATCGCGAGCAAGCTCTGCTCCCACATAAGAATGCACTTCAAGGCAGCAATTTATGCGTCAGTTGCTGGTAAACCAAAAGGCCAAACTATGCCAACCAAATCCATCAAGGAACGCGCCTTCCACGCGCTTCTTTTCGAAATCATCGGCGTCCTGCTGTTTGCGCCCCTGCTCGCCTGGGCCATGGGTCACTCGCTGGCCAAAATGGGCGCGATGACCGTCATGATCTCCACCGTGGCCATGCTCTGGAACATGCTGTTCAATGCCATGTTCGATGGGCTGCGCCGCAAATGGAATTTCAAGCTGTCATTCGGCACGCGCATGTTGCATGCGTTGGGTTTCGAGAGCGGCCTGATTCTGGTGATCGTGCCGCTGGCGGCGTGGTGGCTGTCGATCAGCCTGCTGGAAGCATTCCTGCTGGATATCGGCCTGTTGTTGCTGTTTTTGCCGTACACCCTGATCTTCAACTGGGCATACGATGCGCTTCGGGAACGTGTCATCCAGCGCCGCCAGCCTGATCGCCAGCGGTTTTCGCCAGCTCGGCGATCAGAAAATCCCTGAAGGCGGACACGGCGGCCGGTAGATTGCGACCGGCCATGCTTTGCATTTCGATCCGCCGCGCCTGCATGCCCTCATCGAGAATCGGCAAACAGCGCAACTCTTTGCCCACCACCTGCTTGTGCAGGGTCATCTCACTGGAAAGGCTGATACCGCCCTCCTCACGCACAAAGCTATACAGCGCGCCGATGTAGTTGCTGGTCAGCACTGGCTCGAACATCAGGCCTTGCACCCCGCAGCAGATATCGAACAGTTGTCGCAGCGTCGTGTCAGGCCTTGGCAGTGCAATGGGGTACGGCTGCAGTTCGGCAAGGCTAACGGCCTCACGCCCGGCCAGCGGGTGGGAATTGGCAACCACGGCAAAAATCGCTCCGCTCATGACGTGCTCGACGCAGATCTCCTTTTGCGGCGTCAGGCTGAACGTCAGCGCCAGATCGGCCTCGCCGGAACGGACTTTCTCGGTGGCCTCGGCGGGCGCACACACCTCAAGCGTGAAGTGAATGCCCTGATACTCGCGACGAAATGCGGCAATGCTATGAGGCATGTAATCCAGAGCGAAACCTTCCGAACAGGCGATGTGAACATGCCCGCGTTGCAGGCCGTGCAGTTCGGTAATCTCCAACACCACCTGCTCGGCTTCCAGTTGCGATTTGCGTGCATACGCCGCCAGCCGCGTGCCCGCCTCACTGAGCACCATGCCGCGGGCGCGCCGCTCGAACAGCGTGGCGTCCAGGGCCAGTTCAAGCTTGGTGATCTGCCGACTCACTGCAGAGGCTGCGACATTCAGGCGCACTGAAGCTTCACTGATGGAACCGCAGCGAGCCACTTCAAGGAAATAGCGCAGGGCCGTGGACTGCACACCATATAGCTGCATATGAACCTCTGTGAATTGCCTTTTCGGCAAAGCTAGTATCGAAAGATTGTGCTTGTGGCATTGGTAGCGCATCCCCTACATTCTTGTCCATACCAAAAAAACACCTGACCAGTACTTCCCCCTCTCTCGCATTTGCGAACAGCTGCCCTTTGATTCAACCACTCTCGCCAACGGAGACGACGGCATGGGCATCAAAGGTTTCGCTTTCAGTATTGCGCTGCTGGGCTCCATCAGCAGCTTCCCGGCCTTCGCCGGTAAAGCCAACGACACTCTGGTTTACGCTTCCGACAGCGAACCTGAAAACATCAGCCCTTATCACAACGACCTGCGCGAAGGCGTGATTCTCGGCCGTCTGATCTGGGACAACCTGGTGTACCGCGACCCCAAAAGCGGCGAATACAAACCCATGCTGGCCACCAGCTGGAAACAGGTCGATGACACCACCATCGATTTCGAACTGCGCAAAGGCGTCAAATTTCACAACGGCGACGCATTCACCGCGGACGACGTGGTGTTCACCCTCAACTACGTCGTGTCGCCCGAAGCCAAAGTCGTTACAGTGCAAAACGTCGACTGGATCAAGAGCGCCGAAAAAACCGGTGACTACAGCGTCCGTCTTCACCTGAAAAAGCCTTTCCCGCCCGCCCTCGAATACCTGTCCAACGCCGTCCCGATGTTCCCGAAAAACTATTTCGAGAAAGTCGGCATGGCTGAATTCAGCCGCAAACCGATTGGCACCGGTCCTTATAAAGCCGTATCCGTGGTGGCCGGTGAAGGCGTGAGCATGGACCTCAACAAGGACTACTTCAAAGACAGCCCGCAAGGCCTGCCGCACATCGGCCACATCAAATTCCGGGTTATCCCGGACGCTGAAACTCGCCTGGCGGAGCTGATGACCGGCGGTGTCGACTGGGTGTGGCGTGTGGCGCCGGATCAGTCGGTCAACCTCAAAGGCATGCCGAACCTGACCGTGACCAGCGGCGAGACCATGCGTATCGGCTTCCTGATTCTCGATGCCCGTGGCACCTCCAGCGAAAACTCGCCGATGAAGAACCTCAAGGTGCGCCAAGCGATCAACCACGCCATCAACCGTGACGGGCTGGCCTCGCAACTGGTGGGCGGCGAAGCCAAACCATTGCAGGTGGCGTGCTACCCAGGACAGTTCGGTTGCGATACCACCGCAGCAACGGTCTACAACTATGACCCGGCCAAAGCCAAGGCACTGCTCGCTGAAGCCGGTTACCCGAACGGTTTCGAGACAGAAATCTTCGCCTACCGCGACCGTGATTACGTCGAGGCAATCATCGGTAACCTGCGCGCTGTGGGCATCAACGCCAAGCTGCGTTACCTGAAGTACGCAGCCCTGCGCGATCAGCAACGCGGCGGCAAGGTGCCGATGTCTTTCCAGGCGTGGGGTTCGTTCTCGATCCTCGATACCTCGGCCTCAGCCGGCACCTGGTTCAAGGGCAACCCGGATGACAACATCAAGGACCCGCAAGTCCAGGGCTGGCTGCAAACCGCTGACAACGCCCTCGACCCGCAAGTGCGCAAGGACAACTACCGCAAGGCGTTGCAGCGCATCAGCGAGCAGGCCTACTGGGCACCGTTGTTCAACTACTCGATGAACTACGCCTACACCTCGGAGCTTGAGTTCACGCCGTACCCGGATGAGTTGCCGCGCTTCGTGCTGTCCAGCTGGAAATAACCTGCAACCATCGTTGCCGTGGCGCTATCTGATCGCGCCACGGCATACCTCCACTTTTTCAGCCAATGGATACGAGGAAACTTGCCATGCTTGGGTTCCTTCTGCGTCGTCTGGGCATCGCCGTGTGCGTTGCGATTACCGTGTCGATCATCAGTTTTTCTCTTCTGCACCTGTCCGGTGACCTGGCCACTGCCATTGGCGGGCCGGAAGCCAGCAGCGAACAAATCGAACAGATCCGCGTGCAGTACGGTTTGGACAAACCTTTGCCAACCCAGTACTTCAACTGGTTGGGCGACTTGCTGCGGCTTGATCTGGGCGATTCTTTTTTCTTTCAGGAATCGGTCTACAACCTGATCGCCAGCCGTCTGCCGATCACCTTGAGTCTGGGTGCGATGGCGCTGGGCATCGCATTGCTCGTCGCCATTCCGCTGGGTGTTCTGGCTGCGGTCAAACGTGACACCTGGATTGACCGTCTGGCGTTGAGTATCGCGGTACTCGGTCAGGCCATGCCGAGTTTCTGGTTTGCGCTGATGCTGATCGTGGTGTTCGCCGTCACCCTGAAATGGCTGCCGGTATCAGGCAACTCGACGTTCCTGCACTTTGTGATGCCGGCCATTGCGCTGGGTTATTACGCGACGCCCGCCATCATGCGCCTGACCCGCGCAGGCATGCTGGATGTGCTCAATTCCGACTACATCCGCACCGCCCGCGCCAAAGGCTTGCGCCCGGCGCGGGTGTTGTTCAAGCACGCGTTGCGCAATGCGCTGATTCCGGTGGTAGCGCTGGCTGCGGTGGAGTTTGGCTTCATGCTTGGCGGTTCGGTGGTGATCGAGACCGTGTTCTCCCTGCAAGGCGTCGGGCAACTCGCCTGGGACGCCATCGCCCGCGACGACTTCCCCGTGGTGCAAGCCGTGGTCCTGCTGATTGCAGTGATCTACATCATCCTCACCTTGCTGGCCGACGTGCTCAACGCACTGCTCGACCCGCGCATTCGTGTGCGCTAAGGAGGCTTTGCCATGTCCATGAATTCACGCAACTCCATCGGGTTCAACTGGAACTGTAGGAGCGAGCTTGCTCGCGATAGCGTCAGGTCAGGCAACAAATTTTCAGTTGATGAACCGCATCGCGAGCAAGCTCGCTCCTACAGGTCCAGTTACATTCAGATGCATTCCCGCGCTGCCCGGAGGCTCCCATGAGCACACCTGCCGCCCCTCTCGCCATCAACGACTACCTGCCACCCCCCAGCAGCCTCAGCCGGGTGCTGGGCAAAAGCTTTCGCCATCGCGGGTTTGCCATTGGCATGGTGTTGCTGATGATCATCTTCATCGGCGCGCTGTTCGCGCCATGGCTGGCGCCTTACGACCCTTACGTCCAGGACGTGATGCTGCGCATGAAACCGCCAGTCTGGATGGCCAACGGAACATGGGAATACCCGCTGGGTACCGACAAACTTGGCCGTGATTACCTGTCGCGCCTCCTCTACGGCGCGCGTATCTCGCTGTTCATCGGCGTCGCCGCAGCGTTGATTTCAGGCTTTATCGGCACGGTCATGGGTCTGCTGGCCGGTTACTACGGCGGCAAGGTCGACGCTTTTATCAGCTATCTGATTACTACGCGTCTGGCGATGCCGGTGGTGATGGTTGCACTGGCTTCGGCCTCGTTGATGGGCGGCTCATTGAAAGTCGTGATCGTGCTGCTCGGTTGCCTGTTGTGGGATCGCTTTGCAGTCGTCGTCAGGGCTTCGGTGCAGCAGATTCGCGATGCTGAATACGTCGCCTCGGCCCAGGCACTGGGCTGCTCGACCCTGCGTATTCTGGCCAGTGAAATCCTGCCCAATCTGGTTGGCGCGCTGATCGTTGTCGCCACTCTGGAAATGGCCCACGCGATCCTGCTGGAGTCAGCGCTGTCATTCCTCGGTGTCGGCGTGCAACCGCCCACCCCGTCGTGGGGGCTGATGATCGCCGAAGGCAAACCCTACATGTTCTTTTCCCCGTGGGTCATCGCCATTCCCGGCGTCGCCCTGATGATTCTGGTGCTGGGCATCAACCTGGTCGGCGACGGTCTGCGCGACCTGATCCTGCCCGACGGCCGCAACTGATAGAGGAGCCCCGAACATGGCACTACTCCACGTTGAAAACCTGCGCGTCGACATCCCCATGGGCAACAGCCCGACACCGGATGACATGCTGCACGCCGTGCGCGGCCTGGACTTTGAAGTCGAGCGCGGCGAGATGCTGTGCATCGTCGGCGAGTCCGGTTGTGGCAAATCCCTGACGTCGCTGGCGCTGATGGACCTGCTGCCACGCAAGGCCAAACGCACCGCCAGCCGCCTGACCCTGGACGGCATCGACATGTTGACCCAGAGCGAGCGGCGCATGTGCGACCTGCGCGGCAATCGGCTGGCGATGATCTTTCAGGAGCCCATGACCTCGCTGAACCCGGCCTACAGCATTGGCGATCAGCTCAGTGAAGTACTGACCCAGCACCGCAAGGTGTCACGCAAAGACGCTCTGGCCCGCGCTGCGCAGATGCTGGAAAAAGTCGGCATCAGCAACGCCACTGAACGACTCGGTCAGTACCCGCACCAGCTCTCCGGCGGCCTTCGTCAGAGGGTGATCATCGCCATGGCCTTGATGTGCGAACCGGACCTGATCATCGCCGACGAGCCGACGACGGCGCTGGACGTGACGATTCAGGCGCAAATCCTGCGCTTGATCCGCGATATTCAGAAAGAGTTCGGTCTGGCAGTGATTTTCATCACCCATGATCTGGGTCTGGTGGCGCGGATCGCCGACCGTGTCGCGGTGATGTACGCCGGGGAAATCGTCGAAACCGCTCCTGCCCTGCAACTCTTCGAAAACCCGCAGCACCCTTACACCAAGGGCTTGCTGGCGAGCATCCCGATCCCCGGCAAGACCAAACCCGGCGAAGCGCTGGGTTCCATTCCGGGTCTGGTGCCCAGTCTGGTCGGTGAACAACAAGGCTGTGCGTTCCGTAACCGTTGCGGTCAGGCCATTGATGCCTGCGCGCAGAACATTCCCGAAATAATGCGAGATGGCCACATGGCTCGCTGCCTGTTTGCAGCGCCGGGGCCGGAGCCGGTTCGGCAGATGGAGAGTGTACGGTCATGAAAAAGGACATCGCTCTTGAGCTGTGCGACATCCGTCGCGAGTTCCGCATGAACAAAGGCTTCTTCAAAGCCCCCGCCACCCTCAAGGCTGTCGATGGTGTATCACTGCGGCTTATGCGCGGCGAAACACTCGGGCTGGTGGGCGAATCCGGTTGCGGCAAAAGCACCCTGGCGAAAATGCTGCTGGGTCTGTTGCCGCCTACCAGCGGCGATGTACTGGTCAATGGCAAACATCTGGCGGCCACCGATCGCAAGGAGATGTCCCGACATATCCAGCCGATTTTCCAGGACCCGTATTCGTCGCTGAACCCGCGCAAAACACTGCGGGAAATCGTCACCCTGCCGCTGATCGTTCACGGCATCGGCACCACTGCCGAGCGCCGTAAAAAGACTGAAGAAATGCTCGACGTGGTGGGTCTGCCCAAGCGGGTGATCGACAGCTACCCGAGCCAACTGTCGGGCGGCCAGCGCCAGCGAGTAGCGATTGCTCGCGCCTTGATCATGCGCCCAGACGTGCTGATCTGCGACGAACCCACGTCCGCGCTGGACGTTTCGGTGCAGGCGCAGATCCTCAACCTGCTGCAGGATCTCAAACGCGAATTCGGCCTGACCTACCTGCTGATCAGCCACAACCTGGCCGTGATTGAACATCTGGCTGATCGTGTGGCGGTGATGTACCTGGGACGTATCGTTGAAGAGCGCACCCGTGAATCCTTGTTCGCCGAACCCGGCCACCCCTACACCCGCGCCCTGCTGGATTCGGTGCTCACGCCCGACCCACGGCTGGGCATCCCCGACATCGGCCTGCATGGCACCTTCCCCAATCCGATGTCGCCGCCATCTGGTTGCGCATTTCACCCACGCTGCCCGAGCTGTTTCGCGCCCTGCAAGACGGCCTACCCGGCCAATGATTCGATTATCGGCGGCAAAGTACGCTGCCACCTCCACGACAGTCCTGCCCAAACTTTGGAGCTCGTCCACTCATGAGTCGTTCACAGGCCATCAGCTACACCACCGAGCAGTTCGACAACGGCGCATTCCTGTCCCTGCTCGAACGCAGCGTCGCTCTGCACACTGAAAGCCAGATCCCGAATCAGCTGCCAGAGCTTTATCGCTACCTCAACGAATTCATTACGCCCCACGTCGAAGCGCTGGGCTTCAGCGTGCAGATCTACGACAACCCGCTGCCCAAGCGCGGCCCGCTGCTGATCGCCACCCGCATTGAAGACCCGGCATTGCCAACCGTGCTCAGCTACGGCCACGGCGATGTGGTCAACGGCTATGACGCGCAGTGGCGTGAAGGTCTGTCGCCGTGGGAGGTCAAGGTCGACGGTGAGCGCTGGTACGGTCGCGGCACCGCGGACAACAAGGGTCAGCACCTGATCAACCTGACGGCTCTGGAGCAGACACTCAAAGCACGCGACGGCAAGCTGGGCTTCAACGTCAAACTGCTGCTGGAAATGGGCGAAGAAGATGGCTCACCGGGTTTGCGTGCATTCTGCGAAGCGCATCCTGAAGAACTCAAGGCGGACGTTTTCATCGCCTCCGACGGCCCTCGTCTGGCGGCTTCGCGGCCGACGATCTTTCTCGGTTCCAGGGGCGTGTTCAACTTCGAACTGAGCGTCAACCTGCGTGAAGGCGCACACCACTCCGGCAACTGGGGCGGCCTGCTGTCCAACCCCGGTATTATTCTGGCTAACGCCATTGCCAGCATGGTCGATCAACAGGGCCGGGTAAAAATCCCCGCGCTGATGCCCAAGGAAGTGCCCGAAGCCGTGCGCCTGGCGCTGGCGGATATTGAAGTCGGCGGCGGTCCCGGCGACCCGGAAATCGACCCGAACTGGGGTAATCCCGAGTTGACGCTTAGCGAAAAAGTCTTCGGCTGGAACACCCTGGACGTCATCGCCTTCAAGACCGGCAACCCCGACGCGCCGGTGCATGCAATCCCCGGCAAGGCCAATGCCCACTGCCACATCCGTTTTGTGGTGGACAGCGACTACAACACCTTCATCCCGGCCGTTCGCGCGCATCTGGATGCTCACGGTTTCACTCAAGTAGAAGTCAAACAGGGTCGCATCGACATGATGAACGCCACCCGTCTTGACCCGCAAAGCCCGTGGGTCGGCTGGGCGCTGAACTCCCTGGCTGAAACCACCGGCAAAAAACCGGCCCTGCTGCCTAACCTTGGAGGCTCGCTGCCCAATGACGTGTTCGCTGACGTGCTCGGCTTGCCAACGCTCTGGGTGCCGCATTCGTACCCCGCCTGCTCGCAACATGCGCCCAATGAACATTTGCTCGCCCCCGTGGTGAAGGAGAGCCTGCAAATCATGGCCGGGCTGTTCTGGGATCTCGGCAACGACGCTTCGCGATTGACACAAGAGCATCAACAGCGGGAGCAGGCCAAATGAGGGACGCTCGACAGCAGGCGCTGGACTGGCTCGCGGGCCAGGGCGAGGCGATGGAGTCATTGCTGCAACGCATCGTCGACACTGATTCCAACAGCTACGACAAGGCCGGTGTCGATGCCGTCGGCGCACTGCTCGCGGCAGAACTGGAAGCCGACGGCATCCTGCTCGAACGCATGCCCGTGGAGGGCTTTGGCGATGTGATGCTTGCTGAAGTCTCCGGCGCGGCGGGCAAGCCGGTCTTGCTGATGGGCCATCGCGACACAGTCTTTCCCAAAGGCACCACCACAACCCGAGGTTACAGCCGCGACGCCACCCTTGCTTACGGGCCCGGTGTGGCTGACATGAAAGGCGGCCTGGTTCTCAACTGCTTTGCGCTAAAGGCGCTGAAGCGCGCCGGGCAACTGCCCTACCCGGTTCAGGTGTTGTATACCGGCGACGAAGAGATCGGCTCCGGTAGTGCTCGCGGCCATATCGAAACCGCTGCGCGTGCGGCTCGCGCCGTGCTCAACACAGAACCCGGCAGAGCCAGTGGCAACGTGGTCAGCGCTCGTAAAGGCGGTGCCACGTTGATCATCGAAGTCACTGGCCGCGCCGCACATTCGGGGGTCAACCATGCCGACGGTGCCAGCGCCATCGAGGCGCTTGCGCGCAAGATCGTCAAGCTGCATGCCTTGACCGACTATCCAGCGGGCATCACCACCAATGTGGGTCTGATGTCTGGCGGCACGTCGAGCAATACGGTCGCGCCCAGTGCCACGGCGAAGCTGGATGTACGCTTTATCGAGCTCAAACACTGGGATCAAATATTCGAGGCGATTCAGAAGATCGTCGCCGAAGAAGAATTGCCCGGCACCAGCGCTGTGCTCAAAGAGGCTACGACCTTCCTGCCCATGGAAGCGCAGCACAGCACCCGCTTGCTGGCGCTGTATCAGCAGCAGGCGCAAACCTTGGGTTTCAGTGTCGAAGGCGAATTCACAGGTGGTTGTGCCGATTCCGGTTTCACCGCCAGCCTCGGTATTCCGACCCTGTGCGGCCTCGGCCCGGTGGGCGGTAAGGTCCACACTGATCGCGAATACCTGGAACTGGACACCCTCGTGCCCCGCGCCCAGGCATTGGTGGCGACCATTCTGGCCGTGGGTGAAGCCTACTGAGGTAATTGGTCTCTTCGAAACGCCGGGGATTGGCTATCCACACCGCCCGCCCCCGACGTTAAGGTTGGCGCCATCGCCCGATTGGGCATTGCACCTACGAGAGATCCATCATGAACGAACGCATCCAATGGGCCACCGTCGCACCTGAAGCCTACCGCGCCATGGCCGCCCTTGAGGCCGCCGTCGGCAAAACCGGGCTGGAAAGCTCGCTGCTGGAACTGGTCCGCTTGCGCGCCTCGCAAATCAACGGCTGCGCCTTCTGCATCAACATGCACGCCAACGACGCCCGCCGCGCCGGGGAAAAAGAATCGCGCCTGCAAACCGTCAGCGTCTGGCGCGAAACCGCGTTCTTCACGCCTCGGGAAAAAGCCGCACTGGCCTGGGTCGAAGCCATGACGTTGCTGCCCAATCAGCAAGCCTCGCAGGAACAGTACTTGGCCTTGCAAGAGCATTTCAGCGACAGCGAAGTGGTCAACCTCACGCTTGCGATTGCGACCATCAATGCCTGGAACCGCTTTGGTGTCGGGTTCGCGATGGTGCCAGCGTAGCCTGAGCTGAAATACTGTTCCTCTGTGGGAGCGGTGCTTGGTCTGGCTCCCACAGGTTTGCCATGACCTCAGGTCCATGATGAACCTGTGGGAGCCGGGTGGCGTTCCACTTCACTCGGGAAACAGCATTTCAAACCCTACACAGGCTGCAGATGTACCGCCCTCTTCGCGAATGAATTCGCTCCTACCGGGATCTGCGCTTGCAGCCCAACATGCATCACCCCGCGCCTCATTCAACACAATTCCTGTAGGAGCTGCCGAAGGCTGCGAATCTCGGTTTATATGACACACCGCTTCGCAGCCTTCGGCAGCTCCTACGAGGATTGCGCTGTTCATCCATCGATCAAATTTGCAGATGCTTCACATAAGGACTATTGGTTGGAGTACTAACCCGGCTTTGAGGAAACTCACCGGCGCTCTCACTACAGGCTCTTACCAACATGACCAACAACGTTATTAAACTGGCCGCATTCAGCGATGGCGACCAAGGTGGAAACCCGGCAGGCGTGTGGCTTGGGGATTTTTTGCCGGATGAGGCGACGATGCAGCGGATTGCTGCCGAAGTAGGTTTTTCTGAGACTGCGTTTGCTGCCCCCATCCCCGAGGGGTTTCGGGTGCGCTATTTCTCGCCTGAGGCCGAGGTGCCATTCTGCGGTCACGCGACGATTGCCCTTGGTGCCGCGCTGGCCGGTCAACATGGCGACGGTGTTTTTAACCTGACGCTGAATCAGGCAACGATTACCGTTGAAGGCCACGCCCAGGGCGATTTGATTTCGGCAGCCCTGCAATCTCCGCCTACTCACAGCGGGCCCATTGATGAGGCCTTGCTTCATGAAGCGCTGGAGTTGTTCGGCTATGCGCAACACGACCTGGACGCACGCATTCCACCGGCATTGATCAATGGCGGCGCGCAGCATCTGGTGCTGGTGTTGAACAGTCGGGAAAAACTCCGCGCCATGGAATATGACCAGCAGGCCGGGCATGAGCTGATGACCCGTGCCGGCTGGGTCACGGTCCTCCTGGCATATGTGGAGAACCTGCAGTTGTTCCACACCCGTAACCCGTTCGCGTGGGGCGGTGTGTACGAAGACCCCGC
This sequence comes from Pseudomonas viridiflava, assembly GCF_900602065.1. Taxonomy (GTDB): domain Bacteria; phylum Pseudomonadota; class Gammaproteobacteria; order Pseudomonadales; family Pseudomonadaceae; genus Aquipseudomonas. The sequence continues at coordinate 47,274 of NZ_UWFN01000119.1, forward strand.
CACTGGCGCGGCAACAGCGGCATTCGCCGGTTACCTGCGCGATCTTGAATGGCCTCACGGCGGGCACATCGATATTGTGCAGGGCGAGGACATGGGCAGTCGCTCGCGGATTCGCGCCGAGATTACTGATCAGAAAGGCAGTTCAATCCGGGTTTCCGGCATGGCCCGCAAGCTATAAGTCAGACCTTGAGTCGGGTCCCGCCGATTGCAACACCGACCAGCATCACGGCTACAACCATGAATGCCAGCTCCAGGCTACTGGAGTGGGCGATAAAGCCAATGGCAGCGGGACCGATCAAAATCCCGGCGTAACCCAAGGTGGTCAACGCCGGAACGGCGACGTTTTCCGGCATGCTCTTTTGTCGCCCGAGCGCGCTGTAGCAGACCGGGACGATGTTGGAACAGCCCGCCCCCACCAATGCGTAGCCGAGCAATGCGGCTTGCCATGACGGAATCATGGTTGCCAGCGCCAGCCCTATCGCGGCACAAAGACCACCCAGAATCACTACCTGCCTTGGTCCGACGCGGCGCACCACCCCATCGCCGAACAACCGGCCCATAGTCATGGTCAAGGCGAAGACTGCATAGCCCAACCCCGCGTAAGAGGTTTCCACGCCACGCAACTCACTGAGGAACACTGCGCTCCAGTCCAGCATCGCCCCTTCAGACAGAAAGACCGTGAAGCACAGCAGGCCGAGGAACAGCACCGCGCCCCGCGGAATGGCGAAGGCCGGGCCGTCGGTTTCGCTGCCGTAATTGAGGAAGTGCGGCGCGGCCCTGAGCAAAGCGATCAGTAAAACCGCTACAACGACAAGCATCGAGACCAAAGGCGAAGCGCCCACGCTCAATAACCCTGCAACACCCGCAGCCCCGGCGATGCCGCCCAGGCTGAACAGTCCGTGAAAGCCGGACATCATGGTTTTGCCACTGGCGCGCTCGACGATGATCGCTTGAATATTCACCGCACAATCCAGCGCGCCCATCGCGGCGCCGAAGACAAACAGCACGGCAACCAGTGATGGCAAATGCGAAACCGTGGCTAAAAGCGGCAAGCACAAACAGATGATTGCCGACGAAATCAGCAACACACGGCGACAACCGATACGCGCGGCCAATGCACCGGCAAGGGGCATGGCCACAATCGAGCCGACACCCAGACACAGCAGCAACAAGCCCAACGTGCCCTCATCCAGCCCAACCCGAGCCTTGGCATACGGCACCAATGGCGCCCAGGCAGCAATGGCAAAACCGGCAATGAAAAACGCCACGCGAGTGGAAAATTGTTCCAGTCGTCCCGGCACAACCGGCGCCGGGGTGCTGATAGAAGTCATGCAGGCTCCTTGAAAACGGCGGACCAAAAGGTCCGGTAATGGAGCGCAGACTAACAAAGGTTGGGGGTTAACCAAATGGGTACGGAGGAATGGAAGTCCCAAGGTAGCGCATTCCCCCTGTGGGAGCTGCCCCGGTGTCCCTGACACCACGCTGTCGCGCAGCAAACACGGGACCTGTAGGAGTGAGCTTGCTCGCGATTCAATCTGTTGGTCGATGAATATATTGCCTATGCTGGAGCTATCGCGAGCAAGCTCACTCCTACAGAAAATGCATTACAAATCAGGTAGTTATTTCTTGTTTGATAGGAGCTGGGCTTGGTCTGGACGGCATTCCGACGATAAGACTGGACGCAGTTCACCTGACACTTGAGGTGTTCTTATCGTCGGAATGCCGCCCAGACCAAGCACCGCTCCCACAGGGAAAATGCGTCAGCTTGAGACTTCCATTCGCAAGTTGCCCGCTGGGATCGCGCTCGCTCCAACAGGTTTGCGCAGCTAAACTACGCACCATTTTGAACCGGGCCGCCCTGCAACCGCCCACAACGTAAAGAGGCTGCTGTGTATAAAGGTGTGGTGCTGTCGGTTCTGGCTTCGGTGCTGTTTGGGGTGATGTATTTCTATACATCGCTGCTCAAACCACTGGGCGGCGAAGAGATCTTTGGCTGGCGGATGCTGCTGACGGTGCCGTGCGTGACGGTCTTTCTGCTGCTCAGTGGCGATTGGCACCTGGTCAGAATGATCACTGGACGTATCCGCCATCAACCCACACTGCTGATCGGTATCGCCCTGTGCTCGTTATTGCTGGGCGCGCAATTACTGGTGTTCATGTGGGCACCGCTGCATGGCCGCAGCCTGCAGGTTTCCATGGGTTATTTCCTGCTGCCGCTGACGATGGTCGTCACCGGGCGCATCGTCTATGGCGAGCGGCTGTCGCGTTTGCAGAAGATCGCGGCCTTCTGCGCCATGGTTGGTGTCGCCAACGAGTTGCTTAACCACGGCAGTTTCGCTTGGGAAACCCTGCTGGTCGCGGTCGGTTATCCGCTGTACTTCGTCCTGCGCCGAAAACTGGTCACCGATAACCTAGGCGGTTTGTGGTTCGACATGGCTTTCATGCTGCCGATCAGCGTCTGGTTCATCGTCAACGGCGACGCATCGGTGGTTGAGCAATTTCCGATGCTGTATGTGCTGATTCCAGTGCTTGGCCTGATCAGCGCCTCGGCACTGGTCAGCTACATCGTTGCCAGCCGCCTGCTGCCATTCAGCCTGTTTGGCTTGCTCAGCTACGTCGAGCCGGTATTGCTGGTGGGCGTCGCGCTGCTGCTGGGCGAAAGCATCAAGCGCGATGAATGGATGACCTACTTGCCCATCTGGCTGGCGGTGCTGGTGCTGATTTTCGAAGGCTGCAAACACGTGCTGGCGCAGCGCCGGACCTGATTACTGAATGAAGCGCTCCAGTTGCATCTCCTGAAGTCGGCTCAGGGTGCGACGGAAGGCGAACGACAGATAGCCTTGGGTGTACAGCTCATGCATGGGCACCGCCGCATCGACATATAAAGGCACGCGACGGTCATAACATTCGTCCACCAGCGCAATGAAGCGTCGAACCCCGTCATCGTGGGGCGACAATTGCGGCAACTCACGATCCCCAGCCACCACCTGTTCGACTGCATCTTCGGTACCACGGGCGATTTTCGCTTCCCGCTGCGGCGCACTCAGGGCCGGAACTTCGCTGAGCAGTAGCGTCGAGAACCGGTCGCACAGCTCAATGAAATCCATGGCGGCCAACGGTTGTTCGCACAAATCAACGTAGCGGCACCACAACACGGAGTCGCTGTGCTTGATGCTGGTGATGCTGCGATGTCCCACAGGCACCGCGCCACTGGACACCGTTTCGTCGCCCTTGAGCGTCTCGAATACGGCAGCCAGCTCACTGTTCTGCCCCGGCTCGGTAACGAAATATCGCTGATGCAGCAGCCCCGGATGCAAGCGGTGGTCTTCGCCGCCATCTACCGTGACGACTTGCATGTAACGCTGAATAGCGGCAATGGCGGGCAGAAATCGCTCGCGGTTATGACCATGGCTGTACAACTGCTCGGGCGGCTGGTTGGAGGTGCAGACCAGCACCACGCCTGCTTCAAACATCGCTTGCAGCAACCCGCCAAGAATCACCGCGTCGCCAATATCCGTGACGAACAATTCGTCGAAACACATCACCCGCACATCACGCCCCAGCTCTTGGGCCACGACCTTGAGCGGGTTGGAGGTGCCGATCAGTTCGAACATGCGCTTGTGCACCCAGCGCATGAAGTGATGAAAATGCTGACGCCGTGCCGGAACGCTGAGGCTTTCGAAAAAACGATCCATCAACCAGGTTTTGCCCCGCCCCACCGGGCCCCACAGGTACACGCCCTGCGCCGATGTCGGGTTGTCGTTCAGCGCCTGAAAACACGCCTGCAGCTTTTGAACGGCATGCAACTGCGCGGCGTCCGGCTGAAAACCCAACTGCTCGACGGCCCGCTCGTAGGCCTGCAACGGTGAAACGGCATTCATGGGTAGCGCATCGCTCGGTTGAGTGAGGGGGTGCAAAGCATATACGAACGCTGACACAACCTGTAGGAGCTGCCGAAGGCTGCGAAAGCGTCATATCTGACACACCGCCGTTCGCAGCCTTCGGCAGCTCCTACAAGTTTTCTGTCGCATTCGTTAGCACCCACCAGCCACATTCAGTAACATCCCCTCTTTTTGCTTTCCCGGCATTGCCCCTTTCAGGTACCCCATGAAACCAGCCCGTATACGCGCCGATGTCCTGGCCGGACTCACCACATCCTTTGCTCTGGTGCCCGAGTGCATCGCCTTTGCTTTGGTTGCCCACCTCAACCCGCTGATGGGCCTGTATGGCGCGTTCATCATCTGCACCCTGACTGCCTTGTTCGGTGGGCGGCCAGGAATGATTTCCGGGGCAGCGGGTTCCATGGCAGTTGTGATCGTCGCGCTGGTGGTGCAACACGGTGTGCAGTACCTGCTGGCGACGGTGTTGCTGGGCGGATTGATCATGATCCTGTTCGGCGTGCTGCGCCTGGGCAAGCTGGTGCGCATGGTGCCGTATTCGGTGATGCTCGGGTTCGTCAACGGCCTGGCGATTGTGATTGCCATGGCTCAGCTCGAACATTTCAAAGTCGGTGACGCCTGGCTCACGGGCCAACCGCTGTACCTGATGATGGGCCTGGTGGCACTGACCATGGCGATTGTTTACCTGCTGCCCCGCCTGACCAAAGCGATACCGCCTGCGCTGATTGCGATTCTGGGCGTCGGTTTGCTGGTTTATCTGCTCGATCTGCCCACCCACACTCTCGGCGACATGGCGCACATTGCCGGTGGTCTGCCGAGCCTCGCATTGCCGGAAGTGCCGTGGGATCTGGAGACCCTGCGCATCATCGCGCCTTACGCAATTCTGATGGCGCTGGTCGGCCTGCTGGAAACCCTGCTGACCCTCAACCTGACCGATGAAATCACCGAGAGCCGTGGCTTTCCGGACCGTGAATGCGTGGCGCTGGGCGTGGCCAATATGGCGTCTGGCGTGTGCGGCGGCATGGGCGGTTGCGCGATGATTGGCCAGACCGTGATCAACCTCAGCTCCGGCGGCCGGGGTCGTTTATCCGGCGTGGTCGCGGGCTTGATGATTTTGATGTTCGTGCTGTTCCTGTCGCCTTTGATTGAAGAAATCCCGCTGGCGGCGCTGGTCGGCGTTATGTTCGTCGTGGCCCAGCAAACCTTCGCCTGGGCGTCGTTGCGCGTGCTGCACAAGGTGCCGGTCAACGACGTGCTGGCGATCATCGCCGTGACCATCGTGACGGTGTTGACCGATCTGGCCACGGCAGTGATGTTCGGCATCGTTATCGCAGCGCTTAACTTTGCCTGGCAGCAGGCCAGAGAGCTGTACGCGGATACGCATCTGGAAGCTGACGGCAGCAAGGTTTACACCCTGCACGGCACGTTGTTTTTTGCTTCTACTACGCGCTTTCTCAATCAGTTCAACCCGGCAGAAGACCCAGCTCAAGTCACTCTGGACTGCCAACATCTGAGCTTTGTCGATTACTCGGCGGTATCAGCATTGCAGACCTTGCGCGAACGGTATACCAAGGCGGGCAAGCATCTGCGGGTGGTGCATTTGTCGAACCGTTGCAAGCAGTTGCTCAAGCGGACCGATGTGCAGCATGGGTGATGAACAGGTAGGACCGAATTTATTCGGGAAGGCGGCATTCCAGACGATACACAGCCTGCGGATGTACCGGCCTCTTCGCGAATGAATTCGCTCCCACCGGTAATCTGGGCAAGACGCAGAACCTGTGGGACCGAATTCACTCAGGGCACCCAATCCGCTAAACCTCAATATCCAGCAACGCCGCGCCCAGCGCCTTGCCGTGGGCATCCAGCGCCAGCGAACGGGTGACGCCGCCGCGCAGGATGCCGGGCAGGACGAAGTTCAGGGCATGAACATTGGGCAATTCATAGCGGCGCACCGGGCCTGCCTTCGGGTCCAGCAGCTCGGCAAAATACGCGGCGACACGCTGCGCGGTTAACACTTCACACAAGCGTGAATAGTCTTCAGCGCGATAGGCAATCACCGAGATATTCGAGGTATCGCCTTTGTCGCCGGTTCGGGAATGGGCGAGTTCGCGCAGTTTTACAGGGCGGCTCATGATGCATCCTCCAGATGTACAACAGCTGTCACCGCCGAACGCGGCACAAACAACGACGCGACCGCCACAACCTGACGCAAGCCTTTGGTGGCCCCGCCGCCGCCATAGGGGCCGTTGGTGTAGAGGGTTTCCACTTCGTTGCCAACCCTCACGGCCTGAGCCTTGTCGGTACAACGTGCCGCCACGCGCAGGCGCACCTCCCAAGGTTCAGCCGCAGTGCGTGAACCCAGCTCATCGCCGTGCAACGAGTCCACCCCCATCAGTTCGGCGCGAATGTCCTCATAGCTGACGCCGGTCAGTTTCAGACGCTCCAGCACCACATCCCGCGCCAGCCTGGCTCGCGCCAAAGCGCCTGGGCCGCCATAGGAAATCTGCCCTTCGCCGATCCAGCCGTCGAGAAAGCCCACTGACACCTTCAACGTTTCAGGACGCGCACGTCCGTCAGCACCGCTGACCCTAACCCGATCAGGCCCCTCAACCTCAAACCCGACGGCCGAAAAATCAGCGCAGACGTCCGGCGTCAGGTACGCCGCAGGATCATGCACCTCGTAGATAAGCTGCTCGGTGCAGGTCGCGGTATCGATACGGCCACCCGAGCCCGAAACCTTACTGATCACCGCCGAACCAGAGGCATCCACCTCGGCCAGCGGGAAGCCCAGACGCGCCAGCCCCGACACGTCCTTGTAGCCAGGATCAGCAAAATACCCGCCGCTGATCTGCCCCGCGCATTCAAGTAAATGACCAATAACAGTGCCACGCCCCAGCAATGCCCAGTCATCTGCCGCCCAGCCAAACTCAAATAGCTGAGGTGCGAGGAATAACGACGGATCAGCGACCCGCCCCGTGATCACCACATCGGCATCGGCCCGCAAGGCCTCGACAATCCCTTCGGCCCCCATGTAAGCGTTGGCAGAAATCAACCGCTCACCCAGAGCGCCAAGCGTTGCGCCGTTGTCCAGCAACTGTTGCGGGTCGGCCTGCAACGCAGGCAGCACGTCATCCCCGGTCACAGCCGCGACTTTCAGACCGTGCAGCCCCAGCTCGGCAGCAATCCGCCGCACCTCGCGTGCCGCTGCCAACGGATTGGCAGCGCCCATGTTGGTGATCACTCTTAAACGCCGCGCAGAACCCGTCCCCACGAACGGCAGCACACGACGCATGCGCTCACTGAGCAACGGATCGTAGCCAGTCTCGGGATCTGCCAATCGGGCCTGTTGCGCCAAGGCGATGGTGCGCTCGGCCAGACATTCAAAGACCAGATAATCCAGATCACCGTGTTCGGCCAGTTCGACAGCAGGCTCGATACGGTCGCCGGAATAACCGGCCCCGGAGCCAATGCGTAAGGTTTTCATCTCGGTACTCCTCTCAAACAAAAGCTGATTGTTTGAATTGAAAATGCATTTCTGTAGGAGCTGCCGAAGGCTGCGAAGCATTCATCCAGGCACACCGCCATCGCAGCCTTCGGCAGCTCCTACAAGTTCGGTGTTTGCTGTTCGGCAGTCAGAACACACCCAGCAGCAGCGCCGTCAGGGTCATCAGCACCGAGGCGGCGAACAGGAAAGGAATGGTGAAGCGCTGGTGATCGGCCAGTTCGATCTTGCACAGGCCCACCAGCAGAAAAGTCGCCGGAGTCAGCGGGCTGACCGGGAAGCCAGTGGTGTGTACGCCAAGCAGTGAAGCCTGAGCCACTTGCAGCGGATCGACGCCCAGCGCTTTACCGACCTCGGCAATGACCGGCATGACGCCGAAATAGAACGAATCCGGATCGAACAACATACTCAGCGGCATGGAGATAAAGCCCACCACCATCGGAATCAACTTGCCGTGACCTGCGGGAATCTGCGCCACGGCCACTTCGGCCATGGCCTTGAGCATGCCGGTGCCTTGCATGATGCCGGTAAATACACCGGCCGCCAGGAGGATGCTGGCCATGGTCAGGGCCGTCTTGGCATGGGCATCGATACGAGCGCGCTGAGCGTCGACATTCGGGTAGTTGATGCATAGCGCGACGACGGTGCCGAGCATGAACATCACCACCGGATCAACCAGGCCGGAAATCATCACGCCCATGACGGCAATGGTCAGGATCAGGTTGAGCCAGAACAGACGTGGCCGACGCAGAACCTCTTCGTGGTCGGCCAGCACCCGCTTTGGCACGACGTCCACTGTGGCTCCAGCGCCCAGACCAAGGCGTTTCTCTTCACGACGACCGAGCATAAAGGCACAGAAAAATACGAAAGCCAGACCGACCAGTTGCACCGGAATCAGCGGCTGGAACAAATCCGCAACCGGCACATGCAAGGCTGCCGAGGAGCGCAACACCGGGCCGGTCCACGGTAGAAAGTTGACCCCGGCGGCCATAGCTGTCACGCAGGCCAGAATACGTTTGTCCATGCCCAGCCGCGTATACAGCGGCAGCATCGCCGGGATGGTCACCAGAAAAGTCACCGCTCCCGAGCCGTCCAGATGGACCAGCAGCGCCAACAACGCGGTGCCCATCACAATGCGCGTCGGGCGCGTGCCAACGGTACGCAGGATGCGGTCGATGATCGGGTCGAGCATGCCCGCGTCAGTCATCACCCCGAAGAACAGAATCGCGAACACGAACATCCCCACCACAGGCGCGACGTTCTTGATGCCGGTGATGATGAAGCCACTGGTTTGCAGACCGAAACCGCCGATCAGTGCAGCAATAATTGGCAAAGCGATCAGTGCGACGAGGGGTGACAGGCGTTTGCTCATGACGGCAGCGAGCAGACAGAGAATCGTAATGACACCGAGAGTGGCGAGCATAGGTACTTCCTGTTCGTCATCCTGTCCGCTGGCGCGGCGGATGAGCTGTTGTTGTTTTCAGCGAGTATTGAAAACACAGGTAAGCTTTGTAAATTGAAATGTTCGGCATCCTGCATTCGGAAAAACAAAATGAAGCGATCAAGATGAAGAATTCGATTCAGCACATCCGCGCCTTTCTCGCCGTGGCCCATAGCGGCAGTTTTGCCAAGGCCGCTGTAGAGTTGAACCTGAGTCCGTCTGCGCTCACCGTGCAGATTCAGCAACTCGAAGACTGGCTCGGCGTGCCGCTACTGGAGCGCAGCCCGCGCCACGTAAGCCTGACAGCCGCCGGGCAAAGCAACCTGATGCCGATGGAAAAGCTGCTGCTGGACCTGGACAACATTGTCAGCGGCTCGCGCGATCTGGCGGCATTGCGCCGCGGCGTGGTGACTATCGCCGCCCTGCCCTCCATGTGCTCCAGCACCTTGCCGCCGGTGCTGCGTCTGTTTCGGGAACAATTCCCCGGCGTCGAAGTACGCTTGCGCGACGTGGTAGCGCAACGCATCGACGCGCTGGTACGCGAAGGCGAGGTGGATTTCGGTCTGGGGGTACGCGCGCGCATGGCTCACGGCCTGGAGTTCGAAGTGGTGCTGACCGACCGTTTGTGCCTGTTCGTGCCTGCCGGTCATCCGCTGTCCATGAAGGCATCGATCAAACTTGATGAGCTTGCCGATCAGCCGATTATTTTGACCGGCCGCGACAGCAGCGTGCGTGAACGGGTCGAGCAGTTATTCGCCGATGAACACCTGACGCTAATGCCCGGCCTGGAGGCCAATTACATGTCCACGGTGCTGGCGCTGGTTCGGCAAGGCCTGGGCATGACGCTACTGCCGGAGTCAGCGAATGAAGGGCGGGATGATATGGTTTGCGTGCCCGTTGACCACCCTGGTGTGAGTCGCGACATCGGTTTGATCACCCGAAGCGGTCAGGGTTTAAGCCCGGCGGCACGGCAGTTTATTGAGCTTTTGGGAAATACCTTGCGACAGAACGTTTATTGAGGACGCGACGTCCAAACAAATATTTTCCGCGCTCTGAATGGAATCCAAGGAATCTCTTGATGCGTCTGATGACTCAATCGTTGCTGTTCGCGTGCAGCCTTTCGTTCACTTACCTGGCAAGCGCTGCTCAGGCAAAACAAGATAGTGATGCGGCAAACCTTGAGGCTTCCGTGCGTAAAGCGGCCGCGCAAGTCATGCAGCAATACAACATTCCCGGCATGAGCATCGCCGTCACGTCCAATGGGCAACAGCATTTCTACAACTACGGCGTCGCCTCCAAAGACACCCGCCAGGCAGTGAGCAGCGACACGTTGTTCGAGCTCGGCTCTATCAGCAAGACCCTCACTGCAACCTTAGCCAGTTACGCGCAGGCGACGGGCAAGCTGTCGCTGGAGAATCATCCGGGCCAATACCTGCCGCCACTCAAAGGCAGCGCCTTCGACCAGGTCACCCTGATCAACCTCGCTACGCACACAGCGGGCGGTTTTCCGTTGCAGGTGCCGGATGAGGTGCAGAACACCGAACAATTGATGAGCTACCTGAAAACCTGGAAACCGCAGTACCCGGCGGGCAGCAAACGCACCTACGCCAACCCAAGCATCGGCATGCTGGGGATGATCACCGCCAAGGCGATGGAAATGCCATTCGAACAGGCCATGGAGCAACATCTGTTTCCGAAGCTCGGCCTCAGCAACAGCTATCTGAATGTGCCTGCCGACAAGATGAAGTTATACGCGCAGGGCTACAACAAACAGGACGCGCCGGTCCGCTTGCAGAGCGGCGTGCTGGGCGATGAAGCCTACGGGATGAAATCCAGCAGCAAGGATTTGCTGCGTTTCGTTGAGCTGAACATCAACCCTGACAAGGCAGACAGTGCATTAGCCAAGGCGATTACTGATACGCATGTGGGTCATTTCAAAGTCGGTGAAATGACTCAGGACCTTATCTGGGAACAGTATCCCTACCCGGTCAGTCTGGAAACGTTGCAGGCAGGTAACTCGAACAAAATGGCTTTCGAAACCCAACCTGCCAGCCCGATCAGTCCGCCGCTCGAACCGCAGCAAAACGTCTGGATCAACAAGACCGGCTCCACCAATGGCTATGGCGGCTATGTGGCGTTCGTTCCGCAGAAGAAGATCGGCATAGTGATTCTGGCCAACAAGAACTACCCGAATGAAGCGCGGGTGAAGTTGGCGCATGAGATTTTGCAGGGACTGAATTAACCACTTTATCCCTGTAGGAGCTGCCGAAGGCTGCGATTGATTTTACCTGACACACCTATTCGCAGCCTTCGGCAGCTCCTACAGACGTCTCCCCCGCCTGAACCCCACCTGAACAAACAGCTCAAATACGAACCAGCACAAAAAAACAACTATCTGCATTCAATAATGAGTATCATTATGTTACGCATTGTTTCAGGCGTAGCGCTCATTTGCCGCCTTTGAGACAGACCAGCCTAACGCATTAACCTGGTGAAACATGCTCGTTCCTTTTTTGATCATGCTGCGCGAAGGGATTGAAGCCGCGCTTATCGTTGGCATCATCGCCAGTTACCTGAAGCAGACCGGCCGTGGCGAGTGGATGCCCGCCGTGTGGATCGGTGTCTTCCTGGCCGTGGCTCTGGCGCTGTTTGTCGGGGGTGGCCTGGAACTGGTCAGTGCTGAATTCCCGCAAAAACAACAGGAGTTGTTCGAAGGCATCGTCGGTCTTTTAGCCGTGGCGATCCTCAGCTCCATGGTGTTCTGGATGCGCAAAGTGGCGCGTTCCATCAAGCATGCACTGCACGAATCTCTCGACGCCGCACTCGCAGGCTCGAAAAATCAGACCTACGCGCTGATTGCCATGGTGTTCTTCGCCGTGGCCCGCGAAGGGCTGGAAACAGTGTTCTTCCTGCTGGCGGTTTTCCAGCAAAGTGAAGGTGCAGGCGCACCACTGGGTGCCCTGCTCGGACTGATTCTCGCGGTTGCCGTGGGCTTCGCCATCTACAGCGGCAGCATGCGCTTGAACCTGAGCCTGTTCTTCCGCTGGACCGGGCTGTTCATCCTTGTGGTGGCAGCAGGTATTTTGGCCAACTCGGTGCAGGCGCTGCATGAAGCCGGGGTCTGGAATCACCTGCAAACCGTGGTCTTCGACATCAGCGCAACGTTGCCGATGGATGGCCCAACCGGCTCGGTACTGGCGGGCATGTTCGGTTATCAGGATGCGCCGACCGTCAGCACCCTCAGTGCCTACCTGATTTATCTGGTCTTCGCGCTGGCGCTGTTCTTCATGCCCCATGCCCGGGTAGTGAGTTTGCCCACCCGGCCGGCGCATTCGCACCCCTCTTCCGCTACAAACGAATAAGGCAACTCATGTCGAATCGTCATACAGGGCTTTCAGATAAAGCCAAGCCACCCCGCGCCTTGAAATTGGCTGTCGCAGGCTCCGTGGTGCTCATGATCGCCGCCGGAGGGCTGTTTTATTACGCCTCACAGACCGCCATGAAAAAGCGCGCCGCCAATAACAACGCGGAAACCGTGGTCACCATTCATGCCCATGCCTGCGAGCCGAATGCCCTCACTGTACCGGCTGGCAAGAACGCCTTCCGTATCGTCAACCGCTCCGAACGGGCCGTTGAATGGGAAATTCTTGACGGCGTGCTGGTGGTGGAAGAACGGGAAAACATCGCCCCGGGCCTGAGCCAGGTCATCAACGCCAACCTGCAACCCGGCGATTACGCCATCACTTGCGGTCTGCTGAGCAACCCGCGAGGCACGCTGCACGTAACCCCCACCGCAGAGTCGGAAGCCAACGCCAAGGCGCGCCCATCGATGGTGGCTTTTATCGGCCCGTTGTCGGAGTACCGGGTCTACCTGAGCATGCAGAGCTCCGCGCTGATCAAGGCCGTGAACGCCTTGCAGGAGGCCATCGCGGCCGGCGATCTCACCGCAGCTCAGGCTGCTTACCTTCCGGCCCGCGCTGCTTATCAGCGTATTGCCCCAGCAGCGCAACGCCTGGCCGAACTGGACAACGCCATCAATGCGCGTGCCGACTATTACGAAAAGCGTGAGCAGGACGCCGGTTTCAGCGGCTTCCATCGCATCGAGTACGGCCTGTTCGACAACCACAGCGTGGATGGGCTGCTCCCCGTCGCGCAGCGTCTGCAAACCGATGTCACTACGCTCAAGCAGCAGTTGCTGGCGCAGAGCATGGCCCCGGAACAACTGGCCAGCGTCGTCGCCCGCAACATGCGCAGCCTCGCCGAAATCCGCAGCAACGGCGAAGAAGAACGCTACAGCCACAGCGACCTGAACGGCTTTGTCGCCAACCTTGAAGGCACCCGCAAAGTCATCGACCTGCTGCGTCCGATGCTTGCCAAAAGCGCCCAGCCGCTGCTGACCCGGATCGATGCAGCCACCGCTGCGCTGGATACCGAATTGAATGGGCTGAGTACTGACAGCGGCATGCGTCCGTACGATCAGGTGGATGCCATGCAGCGCAAGTTGATTGCCGAAAAAGCCAAGGCGCTGGCGGATGCGCTCGACGGGATAGACCAGGCGCTGGGGCTTTCGGGGCTTTGATTGCCTGGTATTCCAATCATACGAATTGGAATGCATTCCTGTGGGAGCGGTGCTTGCCCGCGATAAGGGCGACGCGACCTAAAGTGAACCGCGTCAAGCTTATCGCGGGCAAGCACCGCTCCCACAGGTATCCACCAAACAACTGATTTCGAGAAAGACGATTAGCCATGAACGACTCAGACAACAGCAACGCCCCGCAATCCGTACAACGCCGTCGCGTGCTGCTCGGCCTCGGCGCTGCCGGTGCGGCATTGGCGGGCAGCAGCCTGAGCGGCAACGTATTGGCCGCGGCTCCGGCCCAAGTCACCGAAGCACCGAACAGCGAAAAGACTGCTGACCACAATGAATTCCATGGCATTCACCAGACCGGGATCGTCAATCCGCGCCCTGCGTCCGGCATGCTGGTGGCCTTCGATGTGCTGGCCGCTGACCGCGAAGATCTGGAGCGTCTGTTTCGCACACTGAACGAGCGCATCAGCTTCCTGATGACCGGCGGAACGGTACCGCAGGTCGATCCGAAGTTGCCGCCGGTAGATTCCGGCATCCTCGGCCCGGTGGTCAGCCCGGATAACCTGACCATCACCGTGTCAGTGGGCGACTCGCTGTTCGACGAGCGCTTTGGCCTGGAAAGCGTCAAGCCCAAGCGTCTGAGCCGCATGGTGGGTTTCCCCAACGATGCACTGGAAGCAGACAGCTGCCACGGCGACTTGAGCATTCAGTTCTGCGCCAACAGTGCCGACAGCAATATCCACGCCCTGCGCGACATCGTGAAAAACCTGCCAGACCTGCTGCTGGTGCGCTGGAAACAGGAAGGCACCGTGCCGCCGCAAGCGCCGAAAAAAACCGGCCAGCCACCGGAAAGCGCCCGTAACTTCCTCGGTTTCCGCGACGGTTCGGCCAACCCGGACTCCAACAACCAGAAGACCATGAACGAACTAGTCTGGGTGCAGCCGGGCAGCGACGAACCGGCCTGGGCCGTGAATGGCAGCTACCAGGCGGTGCGGATCATCCGCAATTTCGTCGAGCGCTGGGACCGCACCCCGCTGCAGGAACAGGAAGCCATTTTTGGCCGGGTCAAAACCACCGGCGCGCCTATGGACGGCAAGGTTGAAACCGACGTGCCGGACTACGTTGCCGACCCTCACGGCAAGAAAACCAAACTGGATTCGCACATCCGCCTGGCCAACCCGCGCACGGCTGAAAGCCAGCGCAACCTGATTCTGCGCCGGCCGTTCAACTACTCCAACGGCGTCAACAAGAACGGTCAGCTCGACATGGGCCTGCTGTTCATCTGTTACCAGTCCGATCTCGAAAAAGGCTTCATCACCGTACAGACCCGCCTCAATGGCGAGCCTCTGGAGGAGTACCTCAAGCCGGTTGGCGGCGGCTACTTCTTCACCTTGCCCGGCGTGGTCAATGACCAGGACTTCATCGGTCGTTCACTGCTTCAGGCTTCGGCCAGGTCCGAGACCAAAACCGCGTAATCGCTCCCCCTTAAAAGCCACCTCAACAGGAAGAGTCCCATGAAGAAGTTGCCTTTTGCTTTGCTGCTCACCGCAGGTCTGCTGCAGACCCCGGTCTTCGCCGCCACCGCGCCGCTGGACCTGGTAGGGCCGGTTTCGGATTACAAGATCTACGTCACCGAACAGATCGGCGAACTGGTCAGCCACACTCAGAAGTTCACCGATGCAGTGAAGAAAGGCGACTTGGCTACCGCCAAAAAGCTGTATGCGCCCACTCGCGTGTTCTATGAAGAAATCGAGCCAATGGCTGAACTGTTCAGCGACCTTGATGCGTCCATCGACTCACGTGTTGATGACCACGAAGCAGGCGTGAATGCCGAAGACTTCACCGGCTTCCACCGCCTGGAATACGCACTGTTTTCGCAGAACACCACTAAAGATCAGGGTCCGATCGCTGACAAGCTGATGGCCGACGTGAAAGACCTGGAAACCCGCGTCGCCGGTCTGACCTTCCCGCCTGAAAAAGTAGTGGGCGGTGCTGCTGCGTTGCTGGAAGAAGTCGCTGCGACCAAGATCTCCGGTGAAGAAGACCGCTACAGCCACACCGACCTGTATGACTTCCAGGGCAACATCGACGGCGCGAAGAAAATCGTCGACCTGTTCCGTCCGCAAATCGAGAAGTCCGACAAGGTGTTCGCTGCCAAGGTCGACAAGAACTTCGCGACCGTGGACAAGATCCTGGCCAAGTACAAAACCAAAGATGGCGGTTTTGAAACGTACGACAAAGTGAAAGAGAACGACCGCAAAGCACTGGTCGGCCCGGTTAACACCCTGGCTGAAGACCTGTCGACCCTGCGCGGCAAGCTGGGCTTGAATTGAGTTAACCCGACCTTTGGGATTGGGATGGATTGATCTAGCCCGATCCTGTGGGAGCGGTGCTTGCCCGCGATAAGGTACATGCGGTCTGGCTGAGAGTCGCAGTGTTCCTATCGCGGGCAAGCACCGCTCCCACAGGGGTTATGCATCCCCTGTGGAATATCCACCAAGCCTGCCCTTACGCCTTCTTGTCGTGATTGATGATCAGCTTGTAAAACGTTGCAGCCCCGCCTTCAGTGGCATATCCAGTGTTGTCCTGGGTATACACACCCGCCTTGAAGTACAGCAGCTTGTCTTTCCAGCCTGCATCCAGCTTGGCACTCCACACATAATCAGCCGCATTGACTGACAGATTGCCTGCCGGAGTCAGATGGATGCTGTAGCTGAAGCGTTCGTTCAAAGGCACGCCTGAGGCAATGTTGATCACTTCGATTTCAGAGTCCGGACCACGACGAAACTTGGCAACGATATTGCCGGTCTGCAGTTTTTCCTTGAACTGGTACTCCACCTTGAGCAACGGCTCGGTGCTCTGGAAAGCGTGAATCTGGCCGATGACGATTTTGCCGGTAGAAGGCACTTGATTGACCGTGAGTGCAGCACGCAGGAAGTTGTCCGCCTGGGAATATTTCCAGTTGTAAACCTTGCCGTCCGCTGTCGTCTCTCGCAGTTCCGTCCTTGGAAATTTAGCGTTCTCGGTTTTGGACCCCGTCACGGGTGCCCAGAAGAACAAAGTATTGCCCGAACGAAAATAACCATCCTGATAACCCTGAACCAGCTTGGGGGTATCGATAATGACGGATGGAGTGCCTACAGGAATGGAAAGGTTCCAGGTGGCGAGGTCGATCATTGCATGCTCACAAGGTGCGACAAGCGCACCGACAAAGGTCTCTAAACCGGGCGTTTTGGCTACCCGATGGCTTCGTCTGGCATATCGGCTGAATCGATTTTTTTCTGAACGGGATACGGCACTGGATTGGCGTCAATAAAACAACACTCAACTTCTAAAGCCACTATTTAGGCATCACTCATCATCCCCCTTCCCGCCCCCTCATCTGACCTGGAGAGGCCATCAAATCTACAAACCCTAAAATGTGAACCACGTCAGTTTTTTGGACGAGCGTCCCTGAAACACGCTTTGACAGGCGAAAAACTCTCACTAATCGCCGACGAGCGGTATGAAAATAATTACTTTGCCGGGCACTTTTTTTAATTACCCGTGTCGCTATCGTCCTCTTTACCCTTTCTCCGGCTCTGGAAAGCATCCCTGCCATTCGGCAATTCGGGCTTGACTGTAAGACTTTGTTACAGGATTATAGTTAGCAAGCTAATTATGTTGTCACGAACAATGTCCTCGCTAACTAATTCCCCCGGTTCCGTTATGTCTCTTGATGCACTGCAGATGAGCATCAGCAGCGGCATGGTCGCCTCATCCCGCCAATGGCGCAGGATCTGCCACAACACCTTGGTGCGTTACGGCGTTTCCGAAGCCTGCGCGGCTCCACTGTTGATGATTCTGCGTCTGGGTGATGGCGTGAATCAGGTCACCGTTGCACACGCCGCCGGTATGGAAAGCCCCACCCTCGTCCGCCTGCTGGACCAGCTCTGCAACGCCGACATCGTTTGCCGCACCGAAGACCCGTCAGATCGTCGGGCGAAATCCCTGAGCCTCACCGAAAATGGTCGCGTCGTAGCGCTGGCCATCGAGGACGAATTACTGCGCTTGCGTCGTGAGGTGCTCAAAGGCGTCGCCAAAGAAGACCTCGAAGCGACCCTGCGGGTCTTCAAGGCGTTCAGCGACGCCGCCAATCAAGACAGTACGGGGTCGCTTTGAAAGATTTCTTCGCAGGCGTGCCCCCGGCGCGGGACTGGTTCTATGGCGTCCGGACCTTCGGCGCGTCCATGCTGGCGCTGTATATCGCCCTGCTGATGGAAATGCCGCGGCCGTACTGGGCGATGGCAACGGTCTATATCGTTTCCAGTCCGTTCGTGGGTCCGACCAGTTCCAAAGCGTTGTACCGCGCGCTGGGTACGCTGACCGGCGCAGCGGCTTCGGTATTCATCGTGCCGATGTTCGTGCAGACCCCGTTTCTGCTGGCCGTGGTGATTGCCCTGTGGACCGGCACATTGCTGTTTTTGTCGTTGCATCTGCGCACCGCCAACAGCTACGCGCTGATGCTGGCGGGCTACACCATGCCGCTGATTTCCTTCCCGGTGGTGGACAACCCGCAAGCGGTGTTCGAGATCGCCGTGTCCCGTACTGAAGAAATCTTCCTCGGCATCATCTGCGCGGCCGTTGTCGGCAGCATGTTCTGGCCACGTCGGCTGGCGCCGGTCATGCAGGGCGCGGCGGATAAATGGTTTACCGATGCCTCGGCCTACAGCGATCGCTTTCTGGCGCGCAATACGAGTGCTGAGGAAGTCGGCGCCCTGCGCAGCTCGATGGTCGGCACCTTTAACACCCTTGAACTGATGATCGGCCAGTTGCCCCATGAGGGCGCCAGCAAACAAACGGTGCGCAATGCCAAAGAGCTGCGCGGTCGTATGATCCACCTGTTGCCGGTGATTGATGCGCTGGACGATGCCTTATGGGCCCTGGAGCGACGCACGCCGGAACTGGTCGCCGACCTCGCGCCGCTACTGATCGAGACCCGCGCCTGGCTGGAAAATACCGCCAGCGGCTTACAGACTGGACAATGGCAAACCTTGCATCTGGAACTTGAGCACCTGCAGCCGACTGAAGCGCAGCTCGACGACCGCCGCCAGTTGCTGCTGTCCAACGCTCTGTATCGGCTGGGTGAGTTCATCGATTTGTGGCAGGACTGCCGCACTTTGCAACACGCGATCAAGACCGACGACCAGACACCCTGGCGCGCCGTCTACCGGCATTGGCGGCTGGCACGCATCACGCCGTTTCTCGATCGCGGGCTGATGCTCTATTCGGTGATGACCTCGGTGCTGGCGATCATCATTGCCTCGGTGCTGTGGATTCTGCTGGGCTGGACAGACGGTGCAGCCGCCGTGGCTCTGGCCGCCGTGTCCTGCAGCTTCTTCGCGGCAATGGATGACCCGGCTCCGCAGATTTACCGGTTCTTTTTCTGGACCATGCTGTCCGTGCTATTCGCCAGTCTTTACCTGTTTGTGGTCTTGCCCAACCTGCATGATTTTCCGATGCTGGTGCTCGCCTTTGCAGTGCCGTTCATTTGTGTCGGCACCCTGACCGTACAGCCGCGCTTTTATCTCGGCACCTTGCTGACCATCGTCAACACTTCGTCCTTTGTCAGCATTCAGAGCGCCTACGACGCGGACTTTCTGAACTTCATCAATTCGAATCTGGCGGGGCCGGTAGGTCTGCTGTTTGCCTTTATCTGGACCCTGATCATGCGTCCGTTTGGGGTAGAGCTGGCCGTCAAACGCCTGACCCGCTTCAGCTGGCGCGACATTGTGGCCCTGAGCGAACCGGCCACACTGGCGGAGCACCGTGCCATGGGCGCGCAGATGCTTGATCGTCTGATGCAGCAACTGCCGCGGCTGACCATCACGGCGCAAGACACCGGCATCGCCCTGCGTGATTTGCGTGTGGCGCTGAATCTGCTCGACATGCTCGCCTGGTTACCCAGGGCGCATGCGGCACAACAGTTAATGTTGCGTCAGGTCGTGGAAGAAGTCGGCAGCCACTTTCAGGCCTGCCTGAAAGCGAACGAACGTCTGCCCGCGCCTAAAGGCATGTTGATGACCATGGACCGCGCCCGCCGTGCGCTGAGTGTTGAGTCACTGGGGCTGGATCCGGCCCGCCAGCATTTGTTGCACGCACTGAGCGGCCTTCGCCTGGCATTGTTGCCCGGCGTGGAAATCGTCAACGCGGCTACCGAAACCGAAGCACTACCGCCCCACGGCCTCGACGGAGCGTCCCTATGATTGGCGATCTGGACATCAGCGGGGTCTTCGTGCCCACGTTTCTCGCGCTGATGGGCATTACCTATTTGCTGTTTCTCGGCGTGCACGCGGTGTTATCGCGCACCCGTTTCTACCGTCTGGTCTGGCACCGGGCATTGTTCAACGTAGGTCTATACGCTTTGTTGCTCGGCGCCGTGGATACTCTCAGTCGATACCTGATGAAATGAAAAAACCTCTGCTTACTTTGGGCCGCGTGGTCCTGACTCTGCTGGTTGTGACATTCGCTGCCATCGTCGTGTGGCGCATGGTCATGTATTACATGTACGCACCCTGGACCCGCGACGGTCACATCCGCGCCGACATCGTGCAGATCGCGCCGGACGTGTCCGGGCTGATCGAGAAGGTCGAAGTCGGTGATAACCAGTTGGTCAGCAAAGGCCAGGTGCTGTTCACCATCGACCAGGACCGCTTCCGCCTGGCCCTGCGCCAGGCGAAAGCGACAGTTGCCGAGCGTCAGGAAACCTGGGAACAGGCCCGCCGCGAGAACAAGCGTAACCGTGGCCTCGGCAATCTGGTGGCCCGTGAGCAACTGGAAGAAAGCCAGTCCCGGGAAGCTCGCGCGCTGTCGGCGTTGCAGGAATCACAAGTCGCGGTGGATGCCGCGCAACTGAACCTGGATCGCTCAGTGATTCGCAGCCCCGTGGACGGCTACCTCAACGACCGGGCACCGCGCTCTCACGAGTTCGTCACCGCTGGCCGACCTGTCCTGTCAGTGGTGGATAACGCGTCCTTCCACATTGATGGCTACTTCGAAGAAACCAAGCTCGATGGCATTCATATTGGCCAGAGCGTGGACATTCGGGTGATCGGCGACAACGCCCGCCTGCGTGGTCACGTGGTGAGCATCGTCGCCGGCATCGAAGACCGTGACCGCACCAGTGGCTCCAACCTGTTGCCCAACGTCAACCCGGCGTTCAGTTGGGTACGCCTGGCCCAGCGCATTCCAGTGCGCATCGCCTTCGACGAAGTGCCGGACAACTTCCGCATGATCGCGGGGCGTACGGCCACGGTATCGATCATCGAAGACAGTCAGGCGATTCACACAGAGGAGCCTGGCAAATGACACACCTTACGCGCCTGACGGCAACGGTCGGGCTTGGCTTGCTGCTGTCGGCGTGTCAGATGGTTGGTCCCGACTACAAACTGCCCAAGGACGCCGCGATCAATCGCCCGGACCTGCAAGGCGAATTGGCCGGAGAGTCGGTCAACACGATTTCTGCGCCCGTGCCTGCTGACTGGTGGCGTCTGTATCAGGATCCGCGCCTGGATCAACTGGTGCAGCAGGCGATGGCCTCCAATACCGACCTGCGCATCGCTGCGGCCAACCTGCAACGCGCGCGTTATCAGACTTCAGAGGCAGAAGCCGCAGGCGGTTTTACCACCAGCGCAAAGGCCGGCGCCCAGCGTCTTCAGGAATCCGGTGAAGCCTTCTTGCTGACCGAGAAAGTCCCGGTGGGCAACGTGGGTGATGTAGGCATTACCACGTCGTACCAGTTCGATTTGTTCGGCACGCTGCAACGAGGCATCGAAGCGGCCAGCGCCAATGTCGACGCTGCGCAGGCTGCGGCCGATACCGCACGTATCACATTGGTAGCTGACGTGGTTCGCGCCTACACCCAAGTCTGCGCGGCCAACGAAGAACACGACATCGCCATGGAATCGCTGAACCTGCAAAAGCAGAGCGTCAGCCTGACCCAGCGTCTGCGCGATGCGGGCCGTGGTGACGAAACCCAGGTGACGCGCTCGGAAACTCAGTTCAAATCCTTGAGTGCTGAACTGCCGCGTTACGAGGCCTTGCGTCAGACCGGTCTGTATCGTTTGTCGATGCTGCTGGCCAAACCGCTGGATCAATTACCGGAAGGTGTCAGCACCTGTAATGAGTTGCCGCATATCGCGCAGGTCATGCCGGTGGGCGATGGCGCAGCGCTGCTCAAGCGTCGCCCGGATGTACGTCAGGCAGAACGGCGTCTGGCGGCATCGACCGCTGAAATCGGTGTGGCGACGGGTGAGTTGTATCCGGACATCAGTATTGGCGCGACGGTGGCGACTATTGGTCTGGTGGAGAATCTTGGCAAGCCGGTGGCGAATCGTTGGGGGTTTGGTCCGTTGATCAATTGGACTATCCCGTCGAATGGTTCCCGTGCCCGGATTCATCAGGCTGAGGCGTCGAGTCAGGCGGCATTGGCGCGCTTTGATGGTGTGGTGCTGAATGCTATCCGGGAAACCCAGACCGGTCTGGCGCAATATACGGCGCTGTTGCAACGCCGTGATGCGCTGACCGATGCAGCGCAGTCGGCTGAGCAGGCGGCGGATCAGACGCATCGTTTCTTCAAGGCCGGACGGGCTTCGTTTCTGGCTGATTTGCAGGCGACCCGGACTTATACGGATGTGCGGGCGCAGTTGGCGACAGCCAATACGCAGGTGGCGATGGGGCAGATTGATCTGTTTCTGGCGTTGGGTGGAGGTTGGGAGAGTAGCGGCTCGGCGCCTAAGCCCTGAGTGTTGCGGCTTGTGTACATATCCGTTACCGCGGTGATGCGAATATTGGTTGCGCTTTTACAGCGCGTCACTTTTGGGGCCGGAAGCCGGCCCAGCCAAAAGTAACCAAAAGGCTCTTGCCCCACCACTTGGTGCCTCGCCTAGGCTCGGCATGCCCGCCCACAGATCCTGAACCGTGGGCCGCCGCAACGGGCCATCCATGGCCCAATGCGGCTAACCCGGCATCCTTGCCGGGTTGCCCACGCTTCAGAATCTGCGTTCGGCCAGCGTGGTTTGACGGGGCGCCTAAAATCAAAAGCAGATCAAAAGCATAGCGAATACGGCAGGATCGCCTCGGCCCGGTAGGAGCGAACTTGTTCGCGAGACGCCAGCACAGCGAACACAGACGTCGTCTGACACACCGCTTCGCAGCCTTCGGCAGCTCCTACAGAAGCCCGGCAAATTCGCAAATCAGGTCGGCTGTCAGGCCGCCGCGCTTTCGATTTTGATCTGAGGCGCCCCGTCAAACCACGCTGGCCGAACGCAGATTCTGAAGCGTGGGTAACCCGGCAGGACGCCGGGTTAGCCGCACCGGGCCATGGATGGCCCATTGCGGCGGCCCACGGTTCAGGATCTGCGGGCGGGTACACCGAGCGACAGCGAGGTGCCGAGTGGTGGGGGCACAGACTTTTTGGTTACTTTTGGGGCGTTTGCCAAAAGTGACCCGCCGTAAGGGCGGAACCATAATTCCAGAACACCTAAGTAACGGATATGTACTCAAAACCACCTAACGCGCGAAAGCGCCCCCCATTACCCCTGATCCCGATTCTTGCGAAACGCCCACCGCCCCGCAATCAACGTAAACGTCGCCACCAGCGCAACCAACACCCAGAACCCCTCCGGATCACTCGCCAGCGGAATACCGCCGACGTTCATCCCGAAGAAACCCGCAACGATGTTGATCGGCAGCGCCAGCACAGTCACCACCGTTAGCGTAAACAGCGTACGGCTGCTCTGCTCGTTAAGGTTCGCGGCGATCTCCTCCTGCAGCAACTTGATGCGCTCCCCCAACGCCACCAGATCGCTGATCACCAAAGCCGACTCCTCCGTGGATTGCCGCAACTCCTGCACGTCAGCTTCCAGCAACCAGTCAGGCGGACGATGCAACAAGCGCATCAGCGAACCAGGTTCCAGCGCCAACAGACGTTGCAGACGCACCAACACCCGGCGCATCGCGCCCAGCTCCGAGCGGTTATTGCTCAAGCGTTGCGACAGCAACTGATCTTCGATCTTGTCGACACTCAAACTGGTCTTGCGCAGAAACTGCGTCAGCACTTCGCCCTGATCACGAAGCAGGTGCACCAACAGCTCAAGGGGCGAACGAAACCGCTCGCCACGTTTGACAGAAGAACGCAACTTGTCCACCGAACGCAAAGGATGCAGCCGGGCAGTGATCAGCAGATTGTGGTGAGTACAGACCCACAACGTCGAAATGTCGGTCGACAACATGTTGAAGTCGAAGACCACATCGTTGACCACCGCCAGCAGCGCGGAATCCACATGTTCGATACGGGTCGAGCGGGAGCCTTCGTGCAGCGCTTCGAAGAACTCGTCCGGCAGGCGCAGATGGGTTTTCATCCAGCGCTCACAGGCCGCATGGGCCAGATTCAGATGCAGCCAGATGAACTCTTCACTGTCCTGGCTGGAATCCAGGCAGTGCAGTGCGGCAGCAGAACCGATTTCCCTGCCGCTTTCTCCAGGCTTGAAACTGAAACCGTAAAGCAGGCCGAACAGGTCTGAATCCTGGTGGTTCTGCACGATGCTTTGGTTCATGAATGCTCGCTGGCCGAGATGCGCCGGGTCCATGGCAAAGGGACGAAGTGCGCATCATGGCAAGCTGTTGTTGCAGATTTGTTGCATTCTCGATCATTCCCATGGGACCGGCTTCATCTGGGACGACGGCATTTCTGACGACAAAGAAACTATAGATGTAACGGCCTCTTCGCGAATAAATTCGCTCCCACAGGTTCAACACGATCCTGTGGGACCGGATTTATCCGGGAAGGCGATATTCCTGACGATACAAAATGCATCGGCTGTACCGACCTCTTCCCAACTGAAGCTGATCGCTCGGGCTTTAAACCATCGCCAACGGCATTTTGCGACTCGGCACTGGCCAGGCTCTGTCGATGTCGGCAAGGTCCTGCGCAGTGAGGACTAGCTCAGCTGCGGCAGCGTTGAGCTCGATGTGTTTGGGAGTGACGGCCTTGGGGATCGCGATCATGTTGCTCTGACGCAATACCCACGCAAGGCTGATCTGCGCCGCCGTCGCATTGTGACGCAAAGCGATTTCGTGCAGCGCCGGATGGTGCAGGAGGTTCCCCGCCTGGCCCTGGCCAATCGGGCAGTACGCCATGATGGGCAGGTTGTTGGCATGCGCCCAAGGCAACAGGTCAAACTCGATGGCACGGTCTTCCGGGTTGTACAGCACCTGATTGGTAGCGCACGCAGGGTTGCCCAGCTCCAGCATGTCGGGCACGTCAAAGTTCGATACGCCCCAACGGCCGATCTTGCCTTCTTCACGCAGACGCTCGAACGCCTCGACGGTTTCTTCCAGAGGGTAAGAACCCGGCCAGTGCAGCAGGTAAAGATCGATGTAGTCGGTCTTCATCCGCTTGAGGCTGCGTTCACAAGCCGCCGGGATGCCTTGTCGGCTGGCGTTATGCGGATAAACCTTGCTCACTACGAAGACTTTATCGCGCTGCCCGGCAATGGCCTCGCCGACGATG
The DNA here is from genome assembly GCF_900602065.1 of Pseudomonas viridiflava. Lineage (GTDB taxonomy): Bacteria > Pseudomonadota > Gammaproteobacteria > Pseudomonadales > Pseudomonadaceae > Aquipseudomonas. Next base: position 72,255 of record NZ_UWFN01000119.1, read on the forward strand.
TGTTCGGCGGTACCGTCAGCGTACATCTCTGCGGTGTCGATCAGGCTCATCCCCAGTTCGATGCCCTGGCACAGTGCGCGAATCTCGGCCGAACGCAGGTCCTGGCGCTCCCCCATATGCCAGGTACCCTGGCCGATAACCGGGACCTGTTTATCCGCTAATTCGAGAGTACGCATGGGTAGTGCCCGCCAGTGAGTTAAATGATGAGGAGTGAGGCAGTGAATTGGAGAAAGGGTTCAGTGAAATGAGCAAAAAGCGGGCCTGAGGGGTGGAGTCAGGTGCTGTAAACAGGATCACTGTAGGAGCTGCCGAAGGCTGCGAGGCGGTGTGTCATGAACATTCAATCGCAGCCTTCGGCAGCTCCTACAGAGAAAGCATTTCAATTCAGCGGTGTGCCAATCATCCGAAACCCCTGATTAATCGAACGATCGTTGACCTGTGTAGCATCTCGGTAACATTTTGTAATGAACATGGGCGAATCCATTCTTCAGCAGGATCACGCACCATGGCTATCAGCACACTGGCCCCGGACGCCTTCGAACAGGGCAACGCCTCAAAACCCCAACTGCACCGCAAACCCAGCACCCTGACGATGGTGATTTTCTTCGCCATTCTTGCCACGGGTTTGCTGTTCACCGCCTATAGCCTCAAGCAAGACGTGGACGATATGGGCACCGTGGTGACCACCTGGACGCCGTTTCTATTGTTGGGCGTAGCGTTGTTGATCGCCCTGGGGTTCGAATTCGTCAACGGTTTCCACGACACCGCCAACGCCGTCGCGACGGTGATTTATACCCACTCTCTGCCGCCAGGATTTGCAGTGGCCTGGTCAGGGCTTTTCAACTTTCTCGGTGTGCTGTTTTCCAGCGGTGCAGTGGCGTTCGGCATCATCGCCTTGCTGCCGGTTGAACTGATCTTGCAGGTCGGCTCCGGCGCGGGGTTTGCGATGATCTTCGCGTTGCTGATTGCCGCGATTATCTGGAACCTTGGCACTTGGTGGCTGGGCCTGCCCGCCTCGTCTTCTCACACATTGATTGGCTCGATCATCGGCGTCGGCATTGCCAATGCCTTGATGCACGGTCGCGATGGCACCAGCGGTGTGGATTGGTCACAGGCGACCAAAATCGGTTACTCGCTACTGCTTTCACCTTTGGTGGGCTTCGGCTGTGCCGCGTTGCTACTGCTGGCAATGCGCGCGTTCATCAAGAACCGTGCGCTCTATAAAGCGCCAGAAGGCAACTCGCCTCCGCCGTGGTGGATTCGCGGCATGCTGATCGTGACCTGCACCGGCGTCTCCTTCGCTCACGGCTCGAACGACGGGCAAAAAGGCATGGGCTTGATCATGCTGATTCTGGTCGGCACCTTGCCGATGGCTTACGCGTTGAACCGCACCATGCCCGCCGATCAATCCATTCAATTTGCCGCCGTAGCCGAAGTCACTCAACAGGCGCTGACCCGTAACGCGCCACTGCCCGCCCCGGCTGATCCACGCCAGACACTTTCACAGTACCTGGTCAGCAAGCAGGAAACTCCCGAGTTGATTCCGGCCCTGGCGGTGATGGCGGGCAAGATCGGCATCCAGGTCAAAGGTTATGGCTCGCTGTCCAAAGTCCCCGCCGAAGCAGTCGCTAACGTGCGTAATGACATGTACCTGACCTCGGAAACCATCCGCCTGATGGAAAAAAACAAGGTCGGCAATTTCGACGCTGACACTCAGGACAAACTCAAACTGTTCAAGGACCAGATCGACAGTGCCACGCGGTTTATTCCAACCTGGGTCAAGATCGCGGTGGCCATCGCGCTGGGTCTGGGCACGCTGGTGGGCTGGCGACGGATCGTGGTGACGGTCGGCGAAAAGATCGGCAAGACCCACATGACCTATGCCCAGGGCGCCTCTGCAGAAGTCGTGGCGATGATGACCATCGGCGCAGCGGACATGTATGGCCTGCCGGTTTCGACCACGCATGTATTGTCATCCGGGGTGGCCGGCTCCATGGTCGCCAACGGCTCGGGCCTGCAACTAAGGACACTGCGCAATCTGGCCATGGCCTGGGTATTGACCCTGCCAGCGGCGATCCTGCTGTCGGGATCGCTGTACTGGGTGTTCATTCAGATTTTCTGATAGTCGCCCGCAGGCAGTAAGTGCGCTTTGAGAAAATCGATCAAGGCCCGCAGCTTCGGCGATGCATGCTGACTGGCGGGCCAGATCGCCGGGTTGTAACGGCACTCCTGATCAGCGCCAGCGCACGTCGCGCTGGCTTTCCGGCAGGCAAATACCGCTAGGCGTGCAGGGTAAACAGCGCCACCTCAGGCTCGGCGCTGACCCAATGCTGGCTCACCGACCACCCGGCACTGGCAGCCAGCGCAGTAAACGACTCAACGGTGAACTTGTGAGAGTTCTCTGTATGCAGCCGCTCACCGACGCCGAAGTGGAAGGTATGCCCCGCCACCGAGGCCACTTGCTCCACACGGCTGACCAGATGCATTTCCATCCGCAGGTCCTGATCGTTCCACAGCGCCAGATGCTCGAAATCATCAACGTTGAACGTGCCGTCCAGTTCCCGGTTGATTCGGGTCAGCAGGTTTTTATTAAAGCGTGCGGTCACGCCTCGAGCATCGTCATAAGCCGCGACCAGCGTCTGCGGGTCCTTGACCAGATCGACCCCGACTATGAAGTGTGCGTTGTCGCCTAACAGACTGTGCGCCGCACGGAGAAATTTAACGGCCTGCTCAGGGGTGAAATTGCCGATGGTCGAACCCGGGAAAAACCCCACCCGCGGTAAACCGTCAGCCGCCCTTGGCAACTTCAAGGCCCGGGTAAAATCGTCGACCTGCGGCGCCACCGTCAAATGCGGGTACTTATTGCTGAGCTGATGCGCTGCTCGATTCAGCGCGTTGGCGCTGATGTCGATGGGCACGTACACGGCGATCTGCGGTGCAGCATCCAGCAGTAAACAGGTCTTGTCACTGGCACCACTGCCAAACTCTACCAGCGCAGCGCCCTGAGGAATCAACCCGGCCATTTGGGTTGCCACGTCGGTCAGAAGGCGAGTCTCCGCGCGAGTCGGATAGTATTCCGCGGTCTCGCAGATGGCTTCGAACAGTTGCGAGCCTGATGCGTCGTAAAAATATTTAGGCGAAAGGTTTTTCACTGGCGAGGACAGCCCGGCGATTACGTCACGGGCGAACTCGCTGTCATGCGGATTGACGACACCGGGTTGGCGACTGTCCCGCGCCAAACGCAAGCCGGAAACCACCCAGCGTTTTTCCGGGTGAAAGAAGTTACGGTACGTCGCTCGCGAATGGCTGGGCGACGTCACGCTGGCCCCGCCGCGCAAGACCATTTGATTGATCATGAACTTGCCGTTGTACTCACCGACCGCGCTGGCCGCAGGACGAAATCCGGGATACGCGCTGTACGCACTTTGCGTCCATTGCCAGGCCACATCGTCCACTTGCTCAAGCAGCCCTGCCAATGCCGCCGCCTCCCATTCAGCTTCGGTGGGCAATCGGGCATCGGCCCAATGCGCAAAGGCTGCCGCTTCGTAATAACTGATGTGCGTGACTGGCGCCTCCGGATCAAGGGGCTCAAGGCCGCGCAACGTCATGCAACGCCATCCGTGATCGTCATCGTGTTGCCAGTACATGGGCGCGTCCCAGCCGTTTTCCTGGACGATGGTCCAGCCCTCGGACAACCACAGCCCTGCCTGACTGTAACCACCTGCGTCCATGAACTTCAGCCATTCGCCGTTGGTGACCAATCGATCGCTGATTTCAAAGGACTGCAAATAAGTGGTGTGCCGCGGACCTTCGTTGTCAAAAGCAAAGTCGCTGCCTTGATGACCAATCTCGGTCAGCCCGCCTTTGAGCGGCTTATACCGGCCACGCCGCCCGGCGCTGTCTTTGGGCCATTGAAGGTCATAAGCGGGCTTGAGCGACGAGGTGCTGAACAGATGAAGGATGTCCATCAGCAGCAGTTCCTGATGCTGCTCTTCATGGGCGAGGCCCAGTTCGATCAGGCTGCTCAACGTCGACGACAACGGCCGTTGCAACAGACTGTCCATGTGACGATCGACATGTTCGCGATAGGCCATGACCTGATCGACCCCGGGACGTGTCATCAAACCACGTTGCGGGCGGGGATGGCGCGGGCCAACGGCTTCGTAATAAGAGTTGAAGAGGTAGCCGAAGGCTGGGTCGAAAGGCTCGTAGCCGGGAATGTTTTCGCTGAGCAGGAAGGTCTCGAAAAACCAGGTGGTATGCGCCATGTGCCATTTGGCCGGGCTGGCGTCCGGCATGGACTGGACCACCATGTCTTCGGCGCTCAGAAGGGCTGCAAGATTACGGGTTCGGCTGCGTACGTTCTGATAACGCTTGAGCAGTTCGTTGGCCGCTGGAATCTGGCGAGGCTCGCGTGAGGGGCTGATCATCAGTGTGAATCTCCGGCGTGGCCGCAACCTGTTTGTTCAGGGAGTGCGGCGTCGAGCATTTCATTTATGAGCAACCGGTAAAAACGGACATGGGTCCACTGGCCACCTGCATCTGCCCAAAAGCGCTTTCAGCCCTGCGGCAACTCACTCACGAACGTCACCCGATCCGGGTAGAACGCCACGTGACTCCTGAGCTGCGCCACGGCTCGATAAGGCTGTTCATAGCTCCAGACTGCGTTCGGGATACGCAGCCCATGGATATCGAGACTGAAATAATGGGCATCGCCTTTGTACGGGCAATGGCTTTGATGTTCGGTTCTAACGTAATGTTCAATCCGTATATCTGAACGGGGTATGTATATAACGGGCGGGTATTTAGCTTCTTCGAGCAACAAAGCGTGATCGCTGCGGGCGAGCAGCGTGTCTCTGAACAGAACACTGACGGTGCCTCTGCAGGAAGTGATGGTGATGGGGTGATCGTAGTCGGGAGTTTTCATGTTCGCCGCCTGTTATCCAATAGCAGAGAGCCCGCCGGAATTGAGTTCCTGCAGGAGCTGCCTATGTGTCCATGGCACCGCGCTGTCGCGCAGCAAATATAAGATCTGTAGGAGCTGCCGAAGGCTGCGATCACGGCGTGTCAGGAAAAATGCTTCGCAGCCTTCGGCAGCTCCTACAGAAAATGCATTTCAATCCATCAGTTTGCAGGGTTTCTGACGAGCTGCCTGAGGCGGCGAACGCGATACACCGTCACTCACAGGCCTCGGCAACTCGCACAATGGGGTTTCTTGAGGCAGTTGCCATCAGTGTAGCCAGCCTTGGCCAGTCAGCATTTAACGCGTTCGTATGTCTTGACTGAGCGGCGCAACCACGTATTTTCTGCGGCTTGAACGCCTGCATACGGAACGTTTTCGACGACCCTGCATCCGAACACTCTATGCTGTGCACACAGATTTCCGAGGTTTTGTAATGAATGATCTATCCCGCCTGCTGGAGGCTTTGTCCCTTGCTCATACCGACGGGCAGGACGCGGTCATCGCGACGGTGGTCAAGGTCGAAGGATCGGCTTATCGGCGCCCCGGTGCGCGAATGGTGATCCCTCAGCTAGGCGGCGCCACCGGCACCGTCAGCGGCGGCTGTCTGGAAAGTGATGTAAGCAAGAAAGCCTGGTGGCTGACGGCTTCAGGCAAACCGGTAATCCGCACCTACAGCACTGGCGAGGACGACGATGACCTCGAAGACGCAGAGCTTAGCTTTGGGCTGGGCTGCAATGGCACGGTGCACATTCTCTTCGAGCGGGTCAGTGCGCAGACACCTTCACTGGCAATCAAAGTACTGAAGCAGGTGCAGGCCAGCGCTCGACCGGCGGCCCTGGCCACGGTCATAGGGTCCGAAAGTGAACAGCCAACAGCGCTGGGCGAGCGGGTTGCACTCGACGCCGACGGTAAGCTTGAGCTGCAGATGCACGATCGGCTATTGGCCCAGACCATTGCCGCTGATTTGCAGACAGTGATGGATGCAGAAAAATCAGCGATTCGCAGCTATGAAGGCCATTCAGGCCCGATCCAGGTACTGCTCGAATACATCCCGGCCCCGCGCCGTCTGGTGATTTTCGGTGCGGGTCATGATGCGGTGCCGCTGGTCAACATGGCGCACCTGCAGGGTTGGCACACGACGGTGATCGATGCGCGCACGCACTTCGCACGCCCAGAACGCTTTCCCGACGCAGATCAAGTCAGCGCCCTGCCCTTGCAGCCTTTCGCCGGGATGCAAGCACTGGTCGACGACGCTGCCGTAGTGGTGATGACCCACAGCTACACTCAGGATCGCCACTGGCTGGGGCAGGTACTCGCCCTGCAACCACGTTACATCGGCCAACTGGGGCCGCGCAGCAGAACCGAGCGTTTGCTGGACGAGATGAGCAGCGAAGCTCGTCGACTACCTGCTTTCGCGACGCTGCACTACCCGGTAGGCCTGGATCTGGGTGGCGATACACCGGCAAGCGTTGCATTGTCGATCCTGGCGGAAATCAACGCAGTGCTTAACCGTCGCAGTGGCGGGATGCTCAAGCATCGTGAAGCGAGTATTCATGCGGCAGATGTGATGATGGCGGGTGAAACGGGATTACTTAAGAGCGGGTCTTAGGCAACATTAGCGAAGCTTCTCGGGATCCATCAAGACGCACAGGCCCTGTGGGAAATTCTATGCTGGGCTGCAGACACAACTCCTTGGGGGAGCGAATTCATTCGCGAAGGGGCCGGTACATCGGCAGCTTTTGTATCGTCTGGAACGCCGCCTTCCCGAATAAATTCGGTCCCACACAGACTGTGTGAAAACGTAGCGAGCGACGGCAAGACAAGGCAAAAACAGGCGAAAAAGCGGAGTCTAGGTGTTCTAAATGAGCATTTTTCGCCTGTTTTTAACGCAGTATTGCCGAGCGCAGTAGTTTTCACACAGTCTGCACAGGTTCAGTGTGAGCCAAGGGCATGGATGTCCTGTGTGCGAATTTTATTCGCCACTCTCAACCCGTGACTACCTTCAGACAGTGAAGTACAACCGTTCCAGGTCTACCCATGAGCAGTAAATACATTCAGCGCGACTGGGCTCCGCACGAACGGCCGACCATGCCGGGTTCGCCGTCCACCCCGCTCCATTCGACCCAAAAGCGCTGGGCATTCGCGCTGGTCGGGGTGATCGTGGCGCTGACCGGCGGCCTGGGTAATGCGCTGGTGGTCGCCAACCTGCCCTATCTGCAAGGTTCACTGGGCGCAACTACGGCAGAAGTCGCCTGGCTTCCCGCAGCCTATGTAATGACTAACGTCTCCATGAACCTGGTGCTGGTGAAATTCCGCCAGCAGTTTGGCTTACGGACTTTTACTGAACTGTTTCTGGTGCTCTATGCGCTGGTGACCTTTGCACACTTGTTCGTCAACGACCTGAATTCGGCCATCGCCGTGCGTGCAGCCCATGGCATGGTCGGCGCTGCACTGTCGACCCTTGGGCTGTACTACATGATTCAGGCCTTCCCGCAAAAGTGGCGCCTGAAAGCATTGGTGCTGGGGTTGGGGACGGCGCAACTGGCGATCCCCATGGCCCGGTTGGTGTCCGAGGATCTGCTGCAGATCGCCGAGTGGCGCGGGATTTATCTGTTCGAGTTGGGCATGGCGCTGCTGTCGCTGGGTTGCGTGCTGATGCTCAAACTGCCACCGGGAGACCGCTTCAAGGCGTTCGAAAAGCTCGACTTCCTGACCTTCGGACTGCTTTCCACAGGCTTCGCCCTGCTCTGCGCCGTGCTGTCGCTGGGACGTATCGAATGGTGGCTGGAAAAACCCTGGATCGGCCTGGCATCGGCGGCCTCCATCGGGCTCATATGCGCCGGGCTGGCCATTGAGCATAACCGCACTAACCCGCTGCTGATCACGCGCTGGCTGGGCAGCGGATCCATCCTGCGCCTGGGGCTCGCGGTGATTCTGTTTCGAGTGGTCCTCTCGGAACAATCCATCGGCGCAGTAGGCTTCCTGCAAACCCTGAACATGGGCTCCGAGCAACTGCATTCGCTATATGCCGTGATGTTGCTGGGCAGCGTCGCCGGACTGGCGGTCAGTGCGTGGACGATCAACCCGCAGCACCTGATCAAACCGTTGCTGATTTCTCTTGCGATGATTGCCGTCGGCGCCTGGATGGACAGCGGCTCGACCAACGTAACCCGGCAATCGAACATGTACCTGAGCCAGTTCCTGCTGGCCTTCGGCGGTACGTTCTTTCTCGGCCCGACGCTGGTGCTGGGCATCAGCAGCGTGATCGCCAACCCACGCAACATGGTCAGCTTTTCAGTCCTGTTTGGTATTACCCAGAACCTTGGCGGGCTGATTGGCTCGGCAGTATTTGGCACGTTCCAGATCGTGCGGGAAAAATTTCATTCAAGCGTTTTAGTCGAGCACCTGACGTTGATCAATCCTCAGGTTCAGGCACGTCTGCAGAGTTCCAGCGCCAGCTACGCTTCTGCCATCGCCGACCCATCATCAAGGACGAACCAGGGGATACGCGCCATTGCCTCCACTGCCACCCGGGAAGCCAATATTCTGGCTTACAACGACGTATTCATGCTCATTGCGCTGATCGCAGTCCTGACCATGGTCTGGATTTCCATTCGCGTGACCTGGCTGAAAATGACCACCAGACCGCTGATGGCGAGTACGCCAGCAGCGCCGACACCCACTCCCGTAACCTCCAGCGGCGCCCAACCTTCATGAACGAACCGACCACGCCTCCTGCTTCGTCCACCGCAGCGCCTAGTCCGGCCTCTGAACAACCCGCGGCATCCGGGCCGCCTCCGGCACCAGCCGCCGCCCCTGCCAGCAGTGAGCCGCGCTCGTCACGGACGCGCATTATCTCGTCGATTATTTTTGCCAGCGTGGCGCTGGTCGGCATTCTGATTGTGCTCTACGCATGGCAACTGCCGCCGTTCAGCAGCCCTGTGGAAAGCACTGAGAATGCGCTGGTAAGAGGCCAGACGACGATTATTGGCCCGCAGTTGAGCGGCTACGTGTATGAAGTGCCTGTGCAAGACTTCCAGTTCGTCAAGGCGGGCGACCTGCTGGTGCGCCTCGACGACCGCATTTACCGCCAACATCTAGACCAGTCACTGGCGCAGCTGGGCATCCAGAAAGCCTCACTGGCCAACAACCTGCAACAACGACGCAGCGCCGAAGCGACCATCGCCCAGCGCAAAGCCGCTCTGGAAAACACGATCGCCCAAGGGCGCAAGGCGGCAGCAGACCTGCGTCGCAACCAGGCGCTGGTCACCGATGGTTCGGTCTCGAAAAGCGAACTGGACGTCAGCCGAGCCGCCGATGCCCAGGCTACTGCCGCCATCGCCGAAGCGCGCGCGGCACTGGATATCGCCAAGGAAGACTTGCAAACCGTGATCGTCAACCGTGGCTCGCTGGAGGCATCAGTGGCCAACGCCGAAGCCGCCATCGAACTGGCACGTATCGATCTGAGCAATACCCGCATTCTCGCGCCACGGGACGGCCAACTGGGCCAGATCGGCGTACGTCTGGGCGCTTACGTCAATTCCGGCGCGCAGTTGATGGCTCTGGTACCGGACCGACTCTGGGTCATCGCCAACATGAAAGAAACGCAGATGGTCAATGTGCGCCTCGGCCAGCCTGTCACGTTCACCGTGGACGCGCTGGGTCACGAAAAAATGCACGGACGTGTGCAGCGTATTTCACCTGCGACAGGTTCGGAGTTCAGCCTGCTGCCCGCTGATAACGCCACGGGTAACTTCGTGAAGATTTCCCAACGGGTCCCGGTGCGCATCATCGTAGACCCCGATCAGCCTTTGGCGAAGCGTTTGCGACCAGGGATGTCGGTGGTGGTCAGTATTGATACCAGTCAGGACGGTGAGGTGCCAGCGGATCCGGGTGGTGAGTAAGGGGGCTCATCTTGTGTACATATCCGTTGGTGCGTTATGACGACTATTGGTTGCGCTTTTACAGCGCCTCACTTTTGATACATCCGGAAGCCGGCCCAGACAAAAGTAAGCAAAACGCTCTTGCCCCACCACTAGGTACCTCGCTGTCGCTCGGTATGCCCGTAATCCGACCTTGCTGCGTGGGGCCGCCGCCACCGGCCATCCATGGCCTGAGGCGGCTAAACCGGCATCCCTGCCGGTTTGCCCCACACAGCAATGTCGAATTCCGGCCGACGTGGTCTAACGGGGCGCTTAAGATCAAAATCAAAAGCAGATCAAAAGCAGCGGTTTTACTTCGGACCGGTAGGAGCGAACTTGTTCGCGGGACGTCAGCACAGCCAACGCATTCGACGTCTGGCACACCGCTTCGCAGCCTTCGGCAGCTCCTACAGAAGCCCGGCGAGCGAAAACAATCAGGTCGGCTGTCAGGCCGCCGCGCGTTTGATTTTGATCTGAGGCGCCCCGTCAAACCACGCTGGCCGAACGCAGATTCTGGAGCGTGGGCAACCCGGCAGGACGCCGGGTTAGCCGCATTGGGCCATGGATGGCCCGTTGCGGCGGCCCACGGTTCAGGATCTGCGGGCGGGTACACCGAGCATTAGCGAGGTGCCGAGTGGTGGGGTAAAAGCCTTTTGGTTACTTTTGGGCCCCAAAAGTGACGCGCTGTAAAAGCGCAACCAATGTCAGCCGTCACCGCAAAAATGGATATGCACACAAGAACAAACGCATCATGGATATCAACCGCACCGTGCAAGAACGCCCTAGGACTATGCACCTTTACCGGCTGTCTTTTGCAAATTTGCACTGTTAGCATCGTGACTGTCATCTCTCGCAGCCTATAAAACAAAAACGAACAGGGAGTTTGTAATGACTGCATCTGCTTTACCTGCCCACGAACCGCTTATCGATAACAGCATTCTGGCCCAAGTGCGTAATCACATCGGCCATCTGACGCTCAATCGCCCGGCCGATCTGAACGCCATTGATCTAAGTATGGTGCGCAGCCTTCAGGCACAACTGGACGCCTGGGCCAGTGATGATTCCGTCTACGCCGTCGTCCTGCGCGGCGCCGGAGACAAGGCGTTTTGTGCCGGTGGAGACATCCGCTCTCTGTACCACAGCTATAAAAACGGCGAGGCCACCCACCAGACCTTCTTCGCCGAAGAATATGCGCTGGACCTGACCATTCACCGCTACCGCAAACCAGTCGTTGCGCTCATGGACGGCTATGTCCTGGGCGGCGGTATGGGGCTGGTGCAGGGCGCAGATTTGCGCGTGGTGACCGAACGCAGCCGTCTGGGAATGCCGGAAGTGGCCATCGGTTACTTCCCCGATGTGGGCGGCAGTTACTTTTTACCGAGAATCCCCGGCGAGCTGGGGATCTATCTGGGCGTCACCGGCACCCAGATAGGTGCCGCAGACGCCTTGTATTGCGGGCTCGCCGACTGGTACCTGCACAGTGAAGCACTGGCAGAACTGGACAAGAAGCTCGACCGTCTGCAGTGGCGCAGTCAGCCTCTCAAGGACCTGCAAGGCGCGCTGGCGAAAGTCGCCAGCCAGCACTTGCCGGGGTCTTCTCTGGAAAAACTTCGCCCAGCCATCGATCACTATTTTGCCCAGCCGGACATCCCCAGCATCATCGAACAACTGCGTGAAGTAGCCGTTCTGGACACCCACAGCTGGGCCCTAAGTACCGCAGCGCTGCTGGAGACACGTTCGCCGCTGGCCATGGCCGTCACCCTTGAGATGCTGCGGCGCGGACGTCACCTGTCACTTGAAGACTGCTTCACGCTGGAGCTGCATCTGGACCAACAATGGTTTGAACGTGGCGACCTCATCGAAGGCGTACGCGCACTGATTATCGATAAAGACAAGAAGCCGCAATGGAACCCGCCCAGTGCTCAGGCGCTAAGCGCCGAACATGTGCAGAGTTTTTTCAGCGGCCATGGAGATTGAGCAATGCACGATATCGAACTCACCGAAGAACAAGTGATGATCCGCGACATGGCACGCGATTTCGCCCGCAATGAAATCGCACCCCATGCACAGGCTTGGGAGAAAGCAGGCTGGATCGACGACGCGCTGGTCAGCAAGATGGGCGACCTGGGTTTGCTGGGCATGATTGTTCCCGAAGAATGGGGCGGCACGTACATCGACTACGTCGCCTACGCACTGGGCGTCGAGGAAATTTCAGCAGCAGATGCCGCCACTGGCACGTTGATGAGTGTGCACAGCTCGGTGGGCTGCGGCCCGATTCTGAAATACGGCAGTCAGGAGCAGAAACAGACCTGGCTGGCTGAACTGGCCAGCGGGCGTGCGATTGGCTGTTTCTGCCTGACCGAGCCGCATGCCGGTTCAGAAGCCCATAACTTGCGCACCCGCGCTGAGTTGCACGGCGATGAATGGGTCATCAATGGCGCCAAGCAGTTTGTGAGCAATGGCAAACGGGCAAAGCTGGCCATTGTGTTTGCTGTCACCGATCCGCAGTTGGGCAAAAAAGGCCTGTCAGCGTTTCTGGTGCCCACCGACAATCCGGGCTACACAGTGGACCGCTCGGAACACAAGATGGGCATTCGCGCCTCGGACACCTGCGCCGTCACCCTGAACAATTGTCGCGTGCCCGCAGGCAGTCTGCTGGGCGAGCGTGGCAAGGGACTGTCCATCGCCCTCTCCAACCTGGAAGGTGGACGCATCGGCATTGCCGCCCAAGCCCTGGGGATAGCCCGCGCCGCGTTTGAAGCCGCGTTGACCTATGCGCGGGAACGGGTGCAGTTCGACAAGCCGATCATCGAACACCAGAGCATTTCCAATATGCTCGCCGACATGCACACCCGCATAAATGCCACGCGCTTGCTGATCCTGCACGCTGCCCGACTACGCACCGCAGGCCAACCCTGCTTGTCAGAAGCGTCGCAGGCCAAGCTGTTCGCGTCGGAGATGGCAGAGTCGGTCTGCTCCAAGGCGATCCAGATTCATGGCGGTTATGGCTATCTTGAGGACTACCCGGTCGAGCGCTATTACCGGGATGCCCGCATCACTCAAATCTACGAAGGCTCAAGCGAAATACAGCGGCTGCTGATTGCCAGGGAACTGAAGCATTACTTGATCTGATACTGCCGGCGTGGGACCGGTTTTACCCGGTCCCACGACTATGATCAGCGCTGCATATCAGGTCATGTCACGGAGTCAAAACCGTTCGCGCCCCAGTAGCGTCACCAGCAAGGCCATGGAATCGGCATTGGCCAGTATCACCTTGGCGCGTATCTGCGCATCGTCCAGGAATATGTCTCGTGCAGCGTCAAGGCTAGAGACGCCAGTCAACTTCAGCACCTTGCTCTTGGCGCCACCATCGCTGGTCTTGAGGTCGCGCACGGTCCCGTCCTCCTCCTCCACCTTGAACAAATTATCACGAGGGGTCAGATGCGAGAGCCGGCTCTGAACTCTGGCCTGCTCCCTCTTCAGGCCCATGCGGTACTCACCCACATCCTCGAGCAGGTCTAAATACGGTCGGTCTGAGTCCAGATACGCGATATCTTCCGTTTTCCCGGCCATGTGGGACAGCTCATGAATCAACGCCGTTCCACGGAAATGGACGCCGACGTTAAATCCACCCAGCCTCGATTGCGCGGGTTTCAGGCGCACAAACGGCGTACCGAAAAAGCGCTCACTCAGAAACACTCTTTTCAGCGGATCATCGGTGTAAGTGAATGCCGTGACAAGCCGGGATTCGATGTTGTTGGTGCCCGTCACGTAACGCGGTGATGAATGCGGAGAAAGCGTGGGGTCGAGTAGCAGTCGATAAATATCAGTGATCGCCAGTTTAACGGGAATGACAAGCGCATTAGTTAAAGCCCTGACGCCAAAGAAATCCTTAAGAATTTGCTCGACACGAGGATCAAGAACACGACTGGGGGAGCGTAAAGTCAGATTATCTAGGGCGTTCCGGAGGTAGACCCTGGCCTGCCGATGAGCTTCGACCAGTTGCGTAGACTTCAGCGGATACAACCGCTGGATCTCGGCCACCCCACGCGCTTGCACGTTAAAAATATTGTCCACGTTGTAGTCAATAATGTCAGTCTTGAGTCGAGTCAGCGCCCCGCCGTTACGCCGCCTGCCAACGCCCGTGCCAAACATCCAGTGTTGCTGGGCATCAAGAATGATCTGAGGCCCCTCTTTTCCGCCTGCAATAACGTGCCAGCCACCGGGTCCGCTACGCACCTCGTAGACCCTGCCGGACACCGCGGCGTATTGCTTGCGGGTGACAGGACTGTTGAACACATGACGTGTATTGTCTTTTTCCAACTGACTCAGAGAAACATCATGCACCTCAAACTCGCGCAACATGACCTCCAGATCCTGCTGCATTTGCGGGTCATACCAGTGATGTTCGGACACATCATCAGGGTCGCTGTCGCCTTCCTGAAGTTGCACGGAGGCCTCGTTCAATTGCTGACCCGTAGTAATCAGCACCAGCAAGGCCGCCGCAAATTCAGCAACAGCCTCACCCCACTGTTTATCCTGGGCTGAGTCCAGCGATGAATGTAATAAATCCTTTGCCTGCCATAAACCCACCAGCCCGCCGACCCTGCCGGGTAAAAACGTCAGCGACTGCTCGACGCCCAGTAACATCAAATGATGCCAATCAGCGCGGTCGGCCTCTGCCGTACTCACGCTGTTTTTTCTGGCCATCAGCAGCATCACCTCCTGCGCAGCCCGAAACAGGCTTAACAGGAAGTTTTCCTGAACCGCCTCGACCTTCAAGTGCACCGGGCCTGGGTTAGAGTCCCCCAAATCGGTAAAACCGCCTGTGACCCAGGAAAGCCGAGGTGTCAGAAAACCTCCTCGCTGATAGACAAAACGCACGCTCGGATCCAGACGCTCCAGCACCAGGGCTTGCAACTCGGTACTGGTCTGCAAATCGGTAAGAAATGCCTCTTGGCTGGCATACTCCTTAAAGGTGTAAGCCGCGCTGGCAACAACATGCAAAATCCATGGGCCCTTATCCTCACCTTGCGGACCAATCAGATAAATCCCCGCGGCGACATCCGGCAGATAGCCAGCAGCAGGCACCAACTGCAGCGGGCTGAAAATGATCGCTTTCCCGTCTACAGGCAGTCGGGCGAACCCATCCGGCATGTTGATCAGATTTTCGATAAAGCCGTAAGCGGTGCTGGTCAATAAGCCCTGGAGCTTTAACTGGAAAGCCGTCAGCAGCAATGCACATGGCGCCTGCTCTACAAACTGACCGAGTCGTTCAAGGTAGTCCGGCGAGGTGTCACTGAATTTGCCCTTCAGGTATTGCTGATAACCCGCACCGATATCCAGAGTTCGGGCCATATTGCGCACATAGATAGCATCCAGCGAAGCAGGCAACGATGTCGCGTTGCTGGCTGAAACACTCAGGGATGCGTCCTGAAAATTGGAAAAGCGATTGATCGCGAAATCAGACAGGTTTTCGCTGACCGTGCTGGTCGCCGCAGGAATCGACGAAGGTATCTGCCCTATCCCCACCGGTGCTGCGCTGTAGTGCGTGAGGGTGATCAATATCTGCTCTGGGTCCAGCTGCGCGGCGGGGAAATCCTTTTGCAACCGCTCGCGGACCTGTGCCGCGGTGTATTGATCCAGCGATGCAAGAGAAACCACTCGTTGTCGGGAGGTGTAGAGCTGCCAAAAACGCATCAATAGCCGTCTGAATGCTACCAGGTCGCTTTCGGGGGCTTTACTCAGCCAATCAGGCATGAGCCTTTGCAACAAGGTGAACTCAAGTCGACAGGACAACGTATCAATGACTGTTCGTGACTTATCGTCCGACGCCACTGGAGCAAGCATTCTTTTCAGAAGTCCGGCATCGGCCTGCCAGTCAACAGCCGTGCGGTAAGCTGATTCGATACCAAGGCATTGTCTGCTCAGCTCATCCGCGACGATACGCTCGATGAAATCCTCGTCGACCCTGGCCAGATTGATGGTGAGGGACGGTATTGCGGTGCGACTGAAAAATGCTTGAAGCACGGGTTTATCGGATTCTGCGAGCAGGTTCAGCCATCGGTCTCGGGATCCGGGATACGCGAGCCTGGCATTGAGTTCGAGCTGGAGTGCGCTGATGCTTTCAAACTCCATGAGGCCGAGCACCGCAGAACATAGCAACGGTTTACCGTCGCCTTTCAGGGGCTGCTGAAGGACGAACACATTAGTGAGTTGCAAGGGTGGCTGACTGCTGTCGTAAACCAGATAAGGAATGGACACTTCGACGGCCTCGAAACCAAATCGCTCACGAAGCTTGAACAGGGGTCGGTCCAGCACTTGCTCAAGCATATCCAGCGCATTTTTACCCACCTCGGTGGATGAGCGGTGCATGCTCAGGGCAAGTCTGATCAGCCCCTCCTGAATCAGGCGAGAGGCATTAGCCGAAATCACTCTGGAACCGCGCACCCGCAATTGCGAACCATAAAATGCCCTTACCTGATCCAGGTACTCCTTGGCAAAGCTCTGACGGGCACGACTCATTACGTGATCGAGCAATTCCGGCGTCAGCCACGACAGTTGCCTGGCGTAAGCAGAATCAGGTGGATCGACGTAAACCTTGCAATACTCAGGCACCTTGGCTCCGCGATGCCCGGTGACCTGGTCGAGAAGCAGCACAGACAAACTCACAACGCCGCCATCGTCATCGCGAAACCACATGCGCTGGGCATCCACGCCACCGTGCAATACCGAAAAATAGCGATTCAGAAGTCTGCGAGCGCATTCAGAAACGGTTGGGTGAGCGTCGAAAATACTGTCGACCCGCATGCGTGCATCACGCAGGTAGGTAGCCCATAGCAGGGGCGCAGCCTTGCTGGCGTCCTGGATGTGGATACCCAACGCGGAGATTCTCGACGGTGAACTGAAGCGGGTCCAGAGCTGTTCGGAGCCAGCCAGTGCCTCGTTCCACTGCGTTGTCTCACCGGCAATGACCAGACGCGGGTCAATCAGATAGCGAATATCCAGTGCAACCTCAAGGGATACCGAGGCTTGAGCGGGGGACTTGAAGGCAGATTTCAGGATGTCGGCAAGGTTGCGCTTTTGCAGTGCAATCACTGAATCGGCGAGCCTTATGAGTGGAATCTTGCTCACCGGGTCCAGCCTTAGGTGAAGCGCGCCTTGAGCGCGCAACAAGTTGTCATCGTTGAGCGACGTATAGTCGAATATTTCGGGGCGGCCCTCGATACCGGAGAAATGCTCAGCCACCGCGCCTACGCTGTTGAACCTTCGCAAGCCGCGTTTAGCGCAATACAGAAAAATATCCGACAACGGCTCTGGGGTGAATCCGATCAGCACGACGCCCGCCAGCTTCAGCGGTTCCTGATCGGCTATCGCGACCGAAACCCGCGACATTTCTACGCTGTCTGATACTCGCCCATCGGCCTGACACAGAGTCTTGAGCTCGGCGTATTCAGCAGCGGTGACCGTGCAGTCTTGCCGAGCACTCAGCAAATACTGTCGAAAACAACCGATGAATGCCTGACCGAGCACATCACGACGGGTCATGCCGTCCGCTACCCAGGCGCGCCAGTAATTATCCAGAAGGTTTTCATAGACACCGGCCAGAGCGCCTGAAGCTCTGGTGACCGCTCGTTGCCATGAGCTGGCAGCTTCCCCCGTCAGCTCATTGCCTTTGATGTCCAGCCATTGCTGTCGTATTCCGCTGATCAACGGCGTGCCACAAAAACCCCGTATTGCCACATCAACGAGCGTCTGCGTGCCCAGAATGGCACCCTTTTGTGTGCCGTCCTCAACCTGCTTGATCTGCGCGATATGGGTGAGCGGATTGAGCTGCGAGCCGGGAAAACGAGTGGCAACCTCTTGTTTCAGTGCTTCGCCCATGGCGGCGCGCAGTGACGGCAAAAGCTGCAGGCAACGAGACAGCTGCTCAAGCTGCTGTGCCTGCTGATCAATGATCGAGAGCATCCGGTGCCCGGACACCTCGCCTTCGATCTGCTCGTATTCGAATTGTGCCGGGTCGCCACTTTGCAAACCGAACCGCGCGGTTAACCCGGCCACCAGTGCCTGACGAGTGCTAAACCTCTCTACGCCATTGAGAGAACTACAGAGATAAACCTCGGGGGTGAGATTCGTGGCGTCGCTGATTAGCAATGCACCCGCCAGTTCAGCGTGTATCAGGCCGTCGTCACCGCGGGTCAATCGATCAACTCGCGGCGGGGTCGTCTGGTCGTCACCGGGCTGGACGAGTAGCTCCAGCCACCGCGCCTGCTGGTCGGTGATGCGCCCGGCTTCCAGCGCATCGGCAATATCCAGAGGAAATCGCGAACTGAGCGACTCGGAATAAAACCAGGGGGAATCTGTGGATGACATGACAAGTTCCTTTTGCAATGAAAACCCATCGCCTCACAGGGCGATGGGTTGAAAGAGCAAAGGAGCTTATCGGGGGCTACTTCATTGCAGACGGTACATAAAGCAGCGCATTGCCGAATATGTCGGCCTCAGGCCTTATGATTCTGCTCAACCCAGGCGGCGTAGGCATTGATGAATGTCTGCAGGAAAGGCCTGGTCTGTTCTGACAAGGTGCCTGACGCATCAAAAAATGTACCGGCGTTGCCCAGGTAGGCTTCAGGCTGCTGCAGGCACGGCACGTTGAGAAAAACCAAAGACTGGCGCAAATGGTGATTGGCACCAAACCCGCCGATAGCGCCAGGCGAAGCGCTGATCACGGCCCCGGGCTTGCCACTCCAGGCGCTTTTGCCGTAAGGACGAGAGCCGACGTCAATGGCGTTCTTCAGCGCCCCTGGTACCGACCGGTTGTATTCCGGCGTCACGAACAACACGCCGTCGGCCGCACTGATTTGCTGACGAAATGCTGTATAGCTTTCAGGGCTTGAGGTCGCGGTATCGATGTCTTCGTTATAAAGCGGCAGATCACCGATTTCGACGATCTTCAGTTGCAGGTTGGCCGGAGCCAGTGTGGCGAGGGCCAGCGCGATCTTACGATTGATGGAATCAGCCCGCAGGCTGCCAACTACCACAGCGATCGAATAAACCTGACTCATGGATATGTCCTTCAACGAATGAAAAGAGCCATTAGTTATAGATCAAGTCGGTGCCAAGGTGCAGATTGCATTGCAGCGATGGGAGATTAAACAGCACAAACGGTCCAAAATCCCTACGCCGACTATTTTTTAATCGCAGGCAAACTACCCGTCAAAACAGCGGTCTACTTCGCTTGATTGCACGCTGCGTGCTACGTCTGTCCGAGTCTTGCGGGATACGGACCCTGGCGCTCGATGCGCAGTGTTAGCATGCAAGGGTAAAACAGGCGGTTATCTTCAGAGGTTACAAAGCAAATGGCTTCAATCAAGGTTGGACAATTTCATGCACGCGACGCCGAAGGCCGCATTTATTCAGTGCATGAATTCCGGGAATCACAGCTCGCCGAGGCGGGTGGCACGGAGCCTGTTTCAATCTACAAACTGGCGATTGGCGACAGGGTCAATCACTTGGGCGGGGATGAGTTTCAGTTGGTCCAGTCCGGCATTACCATGACCCGTACTTCCTGAGAGTGACCCATACGAGGTCGCTCGATATCACTGACACAGCGCTGTTGCGCAGCAAACAGAGGACTGGTAGGACCGGATTTATCCGGGAAGGCGGCATTGCTGACGATAAAAGTGCGGCGAATGTGACGGCCCCTTCCCGAATAAATTCGGTCCCACGGGTTCTGTATGAAATCAGATAACTACAGGTTATTTGATGAGAGCAGCTTTGGTCGCGAGCGGGCCAGTAAATAACATCTTCACTGCCTGATACTCACTCCTCCCGGCTAAAGCCAGCCCTCCAGGGTTGGTCAGCTAAACAACAGATACCAGAAAATCGCAGACTCGCGCGTCTGGGGGTCAATGGCGCGATAGCGCAGGTGGTCAACCCCGCCCATCACAAAGCCATAGCTTTCATACAACCGGCAGGCAGCCAGATTATTGTTCTGGGTTTCCAGCATGATCCCCGGCAGGTTCTGCTTGCGCGTCCAGAACTGCGCGACGTCCAGCAGTGACCGCGCCACGCCGTTACGACGCGCTGATGCATCGACGGCCAACTCATCGATGTGCGCAAAACCATTCCAGTGTCGACTCAGGACCATGTGCCCGACGGCGCGCTCGCCCAGCCAGGCAACCATTACCGTACTGTCTGCGGCATCCCGATAGTCGCAAAACTCCTGAGAATCGATGCCGTAGTTTTTACTGTAAGGCTCCACGGCCTCGACCTGCCACTGCTCAACGCTCTGCCCCACCTGCGCCGCCGCATAACCACTGACGGTGAAGGTGAATTCGCTGTTGAGGATGTAGTCCTCGAAGCATTCGTCTGCAACGCGAATGCTCAGTGCCGGATTAGCCAAGGTCATGACCTCGTTAAGCAGCCAATGAATCGGTCGAGCCGGTGGGTCACGCCTGCTGGGCAGCCGCCGCTTCCTGCAACTGGACCCACAACGCAGGTGCACCAGCGGCCTTCGCGATGGCAGCCATGCGCACGTAGTGCTCGGCCTGCTCACCTTCGCTGGCACGAATTACCCGGCACTTCTGCCGATCGGCGGGCAGACGGCGAATTTCGGTCGCGGTATTACCCGAGCCTTCACCGGAGCCATTGCCATCACTGGCATTACCCGCCAGGGACAAGCTGGTCTGGCCGCCGGTCATGGTCAGATAAACGTCAGCAAGAATCTCGGAGTCGAGCAATGCGCCGTGCAATTCACGGCCGGAGTTGTCGACGCCATAACGTTTGCACAAGGCATCGAGGCTGTTGCGCTGGCCCGGGTGCCGCTCACGAGCCATCATCAGGGTGTCGAGCACGGTGCAGTGCTGAGTGATGTCAGCCCTGTCTTGCTGGCCGATCAGCGCGAATTCGTTGTTGATAAAACCAACGTCGAACGCCGCGTTATGAATGATCAGTTGCGCGCCTTTGATGAATTCGAAGAACTCATCGGCCACTTCAGCGAAACGCGGCTTGCCCACCAGGAATTCGTTGGTGATGCCGTGGACGCCAATCGCGCCCTCGTCACTTTCCCGGTCAGGCTGCAGGTAAACATGGAAATGCCGCCCGGTCAGGCGACGGCCCATCAGTTCGACACAACCGATCTCGATGACGCGATGGCCATCAGTGACCGGCATACCGGTCGTTTCGGTATCGAGTACAACACTACGCATGTTTGATGCCTCTTACTTCGTCCACACCCCGGTTAGCCAACTGGTCGGCCCGCTCGTTGCCGGGATGACCAATGTGGCCACGCACCCATTTCCAGGTCACGGTGTGGCGATTGACTTGTTCATCCAGCAATTTCCAGAGGTCGGCATTCTTCACCGGCTCCTTGGCTGCGGTCTTCCAGCCCCGCTTCTTCCAGTTGACCATCCACTCGGTGATGCCTTTCATCACGTATTGGGAGTCAGTCACCAGCAGGACTTCACAAGAGCGCTTGAGCTCTTCAAGGCCGCGAATGGCCCCCATCAACTCCATGCGGTTGTTGGTGGTATTGGCTTCGCCGCCCCACAGTTCCTTTTCAACGCCCTTGCAGACCAGCAAAGCGCCCCAGCCGCCAGGCCCGGGATTGCCCTTGCAGGCGCCATCAGTGAACAGTTCAACGGTATCGCTCATTAATACATCCAGAATTGGTGGGCTTCAGCGCTACTCAGGCTCGCAGGTATCGCGATTGACCTTGGCCATCGGCAGCGGGATCAGCTTGCCCATTGGCTCGCGACGTAATTCGCGCAATGGCCGCAATCCTACCACCAGCTTGCGCGCGACCAATAAATAGAAGCCGCCGCCCGGGCTTTGCCAGCCATCGCCGAGCCGTTCGAGACCCGCCAGACGAGCTTGCCAGCTCGCTGAAGCAAGCGGCGGACGATAGCATCCGAAGCGGCGCTTCTCCAGTGCAAAGCCCAATAGATTCAGCCAGTCGGCGACCCGAGATGGAGAAATACAGCGCGCCTTGTGCAGCGCGTCTTTGGCAAAAACGTGCCGCAGGCCCCATGCACTCCAAGGGTTAATGCCGACAATCAGCAAATGCCCGCCAGGCCGTACGCTGCTGGCCGCCTCGCGCAACAACCCATGAGGCGACAGGCAGAAATCCAGGCCATGCTGCATGACAACGACATCGGCGGCGTGCTCGCTGAGCGGCCAGGCCTGTTCCTCGCAGACAATTTCCACACCCGGCAGCGGCGCGCCCAGACGCACATTACGCTGGACCTGCTGCGCGGCCGGCGGGGTTTCGGCAGAAGGGCCGTAGTGCACCAGATAGCCCCCAAAAAAACGCCCGAGCTCTTCTTCCAGAACCCGCCGCTCTTCCTGCAGTAAAAGCTGGCCCAGCGGGCCTGACAGCCAGTCACGCGCTGAACTGATCAGCGCTAGCCACTCAGGATCAGCTTGTGCGAATGCTTCATCGGTCATGTGTGATCCTCGCATCAAGCGTCATCAGACTCTAAGATGCCTTATTGTTTCCCGCCAAGCGAACTGCGCCATGATACAGATCGATGCCCTGCCGGCTTTTACTGACAATTACATCTGGTTGTTACAGGATCCTGCAAATAAACGCTGCGCCGTCGTCGACCCGGGAGACGCTGCACCTGTCATCAACTGGCTGGAGCAACACCCCGACTGGACGCTGAGCGACATCCTGATCACTCACCACCATCACGACCACGTGGGTGGGGTCGTGCAACTCAAACAGTACACCCAGGCCCGGGTACTCGGTCCGGCCGACGAAAATATCCCCGCCCGGGATGTAGCGCTCGTCGATAACGACCGCATTAATGTGCTGGGTCTGGATTTCGACGTCTTCGCTGTACCCGGTCATACCCTTGGCCATCTCGCTTTTTATCATGCGGCATCCGAAGCCCCGCTTTTGTTCTGCGGCGATACGCTCTTCGCAGCAGGATGCGGACGGCTGTTCGAAGGTACGCCAGTGCAAATGCACCAGTCGCTAAGCCGACTGGCCGAGCTGCCGGATGCGACGCTGGTGTACTGCACTCACGAATACACCCTCAGTAATCTGCGCTTCGCCCAGGCCGTGGAACCTGATAACGCCGACATCACGAAACGCCTGGCACAGGTCACCCAGTGGCGCAGTGAAAACCGCATCAGTCTACCCTCGAATCTTGCGCTGGAACGTCTCACAAACCCATTCATTCGCACCAATGAAACATCTGTTAAACAAAAAGCAGACGAACGGAACGGTACCGAAAATCAGTCGCCAAGCGAGATTTTTGCTGCCTTGAGGGCTTGGAAAGATACGTTCTAAAAAGCGCGTTCTTGAGCGCAAAATCGTTGAAAGGTTGACCATTGGCAGGGGTGTTCCTAGAATCGCCCGACATTTTCGCCTGGAACTATCTCCCAGCCAATGTCGTCATCTATACGCAGAACCATTAATCCAGACGCATTGACTCGGTTAGCTCAGGCTATTGCTGTAGCCGTTAGCGCCACGCTTGCCGGCTGCCAGACCACCAGCCACGTCGAACCCAGCAGTAGCCACCGCACGCCTAACCTGGCGGCGGGAATCAAGCAGAAACCGATCTTTCTCACTCATAAACCTGCCCCACTTGCGCCACCGCAAGATGTCTGGGAGCGGATGCGTCAGGGCTTTCAGTTGCAACAAGGCAACGACCTGAACCCGCGCATTGATCAGCAACGCCTCTGGTTTGCCAACAACCCTTCGTTCCTGGAGAACGCAGGCGAGCGCGGCAGCCTTTATATGCATTACATCGTCGAGCGTCTTGAAGAGCGCAATATGCCGCTGGAACTGGCGCTGCTGCCAGTCATCGAGAGCGCCTACAACCCGATGGCGGTATCGCGCAGTAAAGCCGTCGGCCTGTGGCAGTTCATCCCCTCGACCGGCCGCTATTTCAATCTGCGCCAGACCAACTTCTACGATGGGCGTCGTGATATCCAGGCATCCACCGTTGCGGCGATGGATTACCTGACACGCCTGCACGACATGTTCAACGGCGACTGGCTGTTGGCGCTGGCGGCTTATAACGCTGGCGAGGGAACGGTCAGCCGGGCAATCGAGCGCAACGAAAAACTCGGCCTGCCCACGGATTACTGGAACCTGCCCCTGCCGCAGGAAACCAAGGACTACGTGCCCAAGCTGCTGGCCCTGTCTCAGGTTGTATTGGCGCCCGAAGCTTACGGCGTGAACCTCAACCCGATTGCCAATGAACCGTATTTCGAAGTCGTTGAGCTGAACCAGCGCATGGACCTTTCCAAGGTTGCTGCGATGGGCAACATCGACGAAGACGAGCTGATTCAGCTGAACCCCGCGTTCAAGAAGCACATGACGATTGACGGTCCCAAGCATCTGCTGGTCCCCACGGCCAAGAAGCAATTGCTGACGGCCAGCCTGTCGAACATGAAGCCTCAGGAACTGGTGGACTGGCAGCAATACCGGGTTCGCAAGGGCGACACACTCGCCAGCCTCGCCAGCCGCTATCAGGTTTCGGTGAGTTCGCTGAAAAGCTCCAACAAGCTGTCTGGCAACAGCTTGCGCGTGGGTCAGTCCCTGAGCATCCCGACGCAGCCGGGCTCGACGCCTTCGCAACCGGTGTTCGAAACACTGGCAAGCACTGAAAAACCAGCTCGCAGCAAGAATTACACGGTCAAAAGCGGTGACAACCTGTCGATCATCGCCAAGGCCAACAAGGTTGACGTCAAAGAGTTGCAGCGCTGGAACAAACTGTCAGGGCAAAACCTCAAGGTTGGCCAGACGCTGGTGATGGAAGACAACACCGCCAGAGCCAAAAGCACGGCGACTGCCAGCGCCAAACCGGCTGACAAGAAGTCCATGCAGTACAAGATCCAGAAAGGTGACTCGATGTATCTGGTCGCCAAGCGTTTCAACGTCGAGATGCAGCATCTCAAGCGCTGGAACCCGCGCAGCGGTTCGGCACTCAAGCCGGGCCAGACGCTGACGGTCTATTTGCCGCATTGATTGAGTTTTCCATTCCCGCTGGTCCACCATAATCTCAGGCTTATGGTGGACCAGTGGGACCGAATTTATTCGGGAAGGCAATATTCCAGGCAATACACAGGCTGCGGATGTACCGCCCCCTTCGCGAATGAATTCGCTCCCACGGGAATTGTGCTTGCAGGCCTACATAGAATCTCCCACATGAGACCGCCGCACTGCAGCACCTCACTTGGCCGCAACCCTTTTTCCTGTCGATACAAGCTGTTACTGTTGACGACCCAAAAGCCCAAGCCGTCTGGATCGTGATACGTCCCTTCCTGTTCATCATCAGCCTGGCCTTGAGCTTTCCCGTCTACGCGGCCATCAGCGAAAGCCATGGCTACGCGCAGTTTGGTGTTCTCAAGTATCCGGCCAGTTTTACGCATTTCGACTGGGTAAACCCCGAGGCGCCGAAAGGTGGCACCTTGAGAATGATGGCTTTTGGCTCGTTCGATACACTGAACCCCTATACGTTCAAGGGCAGCAGCCCGATTTCCACGGCCAACTTCCTGCAATACGGCGTCAATGAGCTCAATGAGCCATTGATGGTCGGCACGGGTCAGTACGACCCGTCCGGCGACGAACCGACGTCGAGCTATGGCCTGATCGCGCAGAGCGTCGAGTACAGCGAAGATCGCAGCTGGGTAGTCTTCAATTTGCGTCCGCAGGCTCGCTTTCATGATGGCAAGCCGATTACGGCTTACGATGTTGCGTTTTCCTATCGCACCCTGCTCAAAGACGGTCATCCGCAGTACCGCACGGCCCTGCAGGAAGTGCAGAGGGTCGATATCCTCAATCGCCACCGTATCCGCTTCGTGTTCAAACGCACGGGCAATCCACTGTTGATCCTGCGTTTGGGCGAATTACCGGTGCTGCCGCAACACTATTGGAAAGATCGTGACTTCAAGGCCACGACATTCGAGCCGCCACTGGGCAGTGGGCCGTACCGGATTACCAAGGTGCAACCCGGCCGCCAACTGGTCTTCGAGCGGGTCAAGGATTACTGGGGCAAGGATCTGGCGGTCAATCGCGGCAAGTACAACTTTGACCGGGTTGAAGTAGAGTTCTACCGCGACAACGACGTGGCCTTCGAAGCGTTCAAGGCAGGCGAGTTCGACATCTACATCGAACATCAGGCCAAAAACTGGTCCACGGGTTACAACTTCCCGGCGATTGCCAATGGTCAGGTTATCAAGGCGCAGATCGAGCACAAGATTCCGACCCAGACCCAAGGCCTGTTCATGAACACCCGGCGCAGCATGTTCGCTGACGCAAGAGTGCGTGAAGCACTAGGGTTGATGTTCAACTTCGAATGGACCAACCGTACCCTGTTCAGCGATGCCTATTCGCGGACCACGAGTTACTACCCGAACAGCGAATTTTCAGCGACCGGCCTGCCCACCGGCGCCGAGTGGCTGATGCTGTCGGCTTATCGCGAGCAACTACCCGCGAGCCTGTTTACCCAGCCGTTCAGCGTGTCGAAAACCGACGGTGGCGGCATCCCGCGTGAAACCCTGCGCAAAGCCTTGAAGCTGTTTGGCGAAGCAGGCTGGAAGTTGTCGGACCATGGCCTGGTGAACGCCAAAGATCAACAACTGCGCTTTGAGATCCTGCTGGTAAACCCAAGCCTTGAACGTATTCAGCAGCCCTTTATCGAGGATCTGCGCCGCATCGGCATCGACGCTCGCTTACGCACGGTAGACCGCGCTCAGTACAAGCAGCGGCTCGACCAGTTCGATTTCGACATGATCAGCATGACCATGGCGCAAACGCTCAGCCCCGGCCTGGAACAGTGGCAGTACTTCCACTCCAGTCAGGCCGCGATCAAGGGCAGCAAGAATTACGCAGGTGTGGCCAATCCGGTGGTCGACGGCCTGCTCAATCAACTGCTCGCCGCGCAGACACGGGACACTCAAGTGGCCGCCGCGCGCGCACTGGATCGCGTCCTGCTGTCACAGCACTACATGATCCCCAACTGGTACCTGAACAATCATCGCCTGGCGTACCGCAACCGGTTCGCCATGGTCACCACCCCGCCCTACACCCTGGGTTTGCGTGCGTGGTGGTTAAAGCCTCTGGAGAAGACCCAATGAACCCGTTGCGTTCCCTGCTCAAGCAGGCTGGCGGCCTGTTGCTGGTCGGTATTGCCTGCACCGCCCAGGCTGCGCCCCAGCATGCCCTGACGCTGTATGACGAAGCGCCAAAGTACCCCGCCAGCTTCAAGCATTTCGACTATGTGAACCCGGATGCGCCCAAGGGCGGCACCCTGCGTCAGGCGGGCTTCGGAGGCTTCGACAGCCTCAATCCGTTCATCAACAAGGGCACGCCTGCTGAAGACATCAGCCTGATCTACGACACGCTGGCCCGCTCCAGCCTGGACGAGCCGCTGACCGAATACGGGCTGGTGGCCGGGAAGATCGAGAAGGCACCGGACAACACCTGGGTGCGTTTCTACCTGCGTCCCGAGGCGCGCTTCCATGACGGCCACGCCATCCGCGCCGAAGACGTGGAGTTCACCTTCAACACCCTGATCAAAGACGGTGCGCCGATGTACCGGGCTTACTATGCCGGCGTCGACAAGGTGGTCGTCGAAGATCCGCTGCGGGTGCTGTTCAAGTTCAAAGACAGCCACAGTCGCGAGTTGCCTTTGATCCTTGGCCAACTGCCGGTATTGCCCAAACACTTCTGGGCCACTCGCGAGTTCAACAAAGGCAACCTTGAATTCCCGTCGGGCAGCGGCCCTTACAAAGTCGCCGAAGTAAAAGCCGGCCGCTCGGTGCGCTACGAACGGGTCAAGGACTATTGGGCCAAGGACCTGCCGGTCAACCGCGGCCAGTACAACTTTGATGTGATGAACTACGACTACTATCGCGACAGCGATGTGGCGTTGCAGGCACTCAAAGCTGGCCAATACGACTACCGCCTGGAAAATACCGCGAAAAACTGGTCCGCAGCCTACGACATCCCTGCTGTGCGCGAAGGTCGGTTGATCAAGGAGGAGCTGCCCAACGGCAACCCGCAAGGGATGCAAGGCTTTGCCCTGAATTTACGCCGCCCTTTGTTTCAGGACCCGAGAGTGCGTGAAGCGCTGACCCTGCTGTTCGATTTCGAATGGACCAACAAGCAGTTGTTCAACGGTTCCTATACGCGCACCAAAAGCTACTTCGACAATTCGGAAATGGCCTCCAGCGGCCTGCCCTCTGCCGCGGAGTTGAAGCTCCTGGAGCCGTTGCGCGGCAAGATTCCTGATCGAGTGTTCACCGATGAATTCGTGCTGCCGACCACCGACGGCAGCGGCATGATTCGCCCGCAAATGCGCCGTGCTTACCAATTGCTGCAAGAAGCCGGCTGGCGAATCAAAGATGACCAAATGACCGACGCACAAGGCAACCCGGTCAAGCTGGAGTTTCTGATGGCGCAGACCGCCTTTGAACGGGTCATGCTGCCTTACAAGCGCAACCTCAAAGACCTCGGCATCGAACTGACTATCCGCCGCGTGGATGTGGCGGAGTACATGAATCGCCTGCGCTCGCGGGACTTCGACATGATCGTCAGCAGTTTCCCGCAATCCTCGTCGCCGGGTAACGAACAACGTGAGTTCTTCCATTCTGTCAGCGCCGACCGCACCGGCAGCCGCAACTTCATGGGCCTCAAAGACCCGGCAGTGGACGCGCTGGTCGATGGCCTGATCAACGCCGACTCGCGGGAAAGTCTGGTCGCCCATACCAAGGCGCTGGACCGCGTGCTGCTATGGGGTTTCTACATGGTGCCTAACTGGCATATCAAGAGCTGGCGGGTGGTCTACTGGAATCATCTGGCGCACCCGCAGGCCAAGGCGTTGTCGGATATTGGCCTGGACACCTGGTGGGCAAAGCCGGATGTACAGCCTGCTCCGCCGCAGCAACCTGTACCCGATGTAAACGCCGAGAAGGAGGAGCGCTGACATGCTGGCTTATATCCTGAGGCGTCTGCTGCTGATCATTCCGACCCTGTTCGGCATCCTGTTGATCAACTTTGTGATTATTCAAGCTGCGCCTGGCGGGCCGGTAGAGCAAATGATTGCCAAACTCGAAGGCTTCGAGGGCGCCACCAGCCGAATCGCTGGCGGTGGCTCCGAAGTCTCGGTGGCCGGTTCCAACTATCGCGGCGCCCAGGGTCTGGATCCGGCCCTGGTGAAAGAAATCGAGAAGATGTACGGCTTCGACAAGTCAGCGCCGGAACGCCTGTGGATCATGATCAAGAACTACGCCCACCTGGACTTCGGCGACAGCTTCTTCCGTGATGCCAAAGTGGTCGACCTGATCATCGAAAAAATGCCGGTGTCCATTTCCCTCGGGCTATGGAGCACCCTGATCATGTACCTCGTATCGATCCCGCTGGGGATCGCCAAAGCCACCCGACATGGCAGCCACTTCGACGTCTGGACCAGCTCGGCAATCATCGTCGGCTACGCAATCCCGGCCTTTCTGTTCGCCATCTTGCTGATCGTGGTGTTTGCCGGTGGCAGCTATTTCGACTGGTTCCCGTTACGCGGCCTGACCTCGAACAACTTTGAAGAACTCAGCACGGGCGGCAAGATTTTCGACTACTTCTGGCATTTGGTGCTGCCTGTTACCGCGCTGGTGATCGGCAACTTCGCGACCATGACCCTGCTGACCAAAAACAGCTTCCTCGACGAAATCGGCAAGCAGTACGTGACCACGGCCAAGGCCAAGGGCCTGAGCAACAATCGCGTGCTCTACGGCCATGTGTTCCGTAACGCGATGCTGCTGGTGATTGCCGGTTTCCCGTCGGCATTCATCGGCATCTTCTTTACCGGCTCACTGCTGGTGGAAGTGATTTTCTCCCTCGACGGCTTGGGCCTGATGAGTTTCGAAGCCGCCATCAACCGCGACTATCCCGTGGTGTTCGGCACGCTGTTTATCTTCACCCTGCTGGGGCTGGTGGTGAAACTGATCGGGGACATCACTTACACACTGGTGGACCCGCGCATCGACTTCGAAAGCAGGAAACATTGATATGAAGTTGTCTCCTCTGAATCGTCGACGCTTCGAGCGTTTCAAAGCCAACAAGCGCGGCTGGTGGTCGCTGTGGCTGTTCCTGATCCTCTTCGTCCTGAGCCTGGGCGCTGAGCTGATCGCCAACGACAAGCCGCTGGCCATCCGATACGACGGCGCGTGGTACTTCCCGGTACTGGAGCGCTATCCGGAAACCACCTTTGGTGGCGAATTCCCGCTGGAAGCCAATTACAAGAGCCCTTACATCAAGGAGTTGCTCGAAGCCAAAGGCGGCTGGACGTTGTGGGCACCGATCCCGTTCAGCTACCAGAGCATCAACTACGACCTGAAAGTCCCCGCCCCCGCCCCGCCCTCCGCGGAAAACCTGCTCGGCACGGATGACCAGGGTCGTGACGTGCTGGCGCGGGTGATCTACGGTTTCCGGATTTCGGTACTGTTCGCCCTGACCCTCACGGTGCTGAGCTCGATCATCGGCGTTATCGCCGGTGCTTTGCAGGGTTTCTATGGCGGTTGGGTGGACTTGGTCGGGCAGCGCTTTCTGGAAGTCTGGTCCGGGTTACCGGTGCTGTATCTGCTGATCATTCTTGCCAGCTTCGTGCAGCCCAACTTCTGGTGGCTGCTGGGCATCATGCTGTTGTTCTCCTGGATGAGCCTTGTGGATGTGGTGCGGGCCGAATTCCTGCGTGGGCGCAATCTGGAATACGTACGCGCAGCCCGTGCACTGGGCATGGAAAACGGCGCGATCATGTTCCGCCATATCCTGCCCAACGCCATGGTCTCGACCATGACCTTCATGCCGTTTATCCTCACCGGCGCCATCGGCACCCTGACCGCGCTGGACTTCCTTGGCTTTGGCCTCCCGGCCGGGTCGCCGTCACTGGGCGAACTGGTTGCCCAGGGTAAATCCAACCTGCAAGCCCCATGGCTGGGCATCAGCGCGTTCGCGGTACTGGCCCTGATGTTGAGCCTGCTGGTGTTCATCGGCGAATCCGCCCGCGATGCTTTCGACCCAAGGAAATGAAATGAACAATGACAATCTGATCGAGATCCGCGATCTGGCCGTCGAGTTCGTGTCCGGCGAAGGCTGTCAGCGCGTGGTCGAAGGCATCAATTTTGACATTCGCCGGGGCGAGACCCTGGCGCTGGTGGGTGAAAGCGGCTCGGGCAAATCGGTCACCGCGCACTCGATCCTGCGCCTGCTGCCCTACCCGCTGGCTCGCCACCCGAGCGGCAGCATCCGCTACGCCGGGCATGACCTGTTGACTCTGGACGAGAGAAAGCTGCGCAAGATTCGCGGCAATCGCATTGCGATGATCTTCCAGGAGCCGATGACTTCGCTTAATCCGTTGCAGTCGATCGAGAAACAGATCAACGAAGTTCTCGGTCTGCACAAAGGCCTGACCGGTAAGGACGCGACCCGCCGTACCCTGGAGTTGCTGGAGCTGGTGGGCATTCCGGAACCGGTGAAACGCCTGAAAGCCCTGCCCCATGAATTATCGGGCGGCCAACGGCAACGGGTGATGATCGCCATGGCCCTGGCCAACGAGCCGGAGTTGCTGATTGCCGACGAGCCCACCACTGCGCTGGACGTTACGGTACAGCTGAAAATCCTTGAACTGCTCAAGGAATTGCAGGCACGTCTGGGTATGGCTTTGCTGCTGATCAGCCATGATTTGAACGTTGTGAAGCAAATAGCCAACCGCGTATGTGTCATGCAGCGCGGTTGCATCGTCGAACAAGCGTCCTGTGACGAATTGTTTCGTTCGCCCCAGCATCCGTACACCAAAATTCTGCTCAGTGCAGAGCCCAGCGGCGGCCCAGCGGCTAACCCGGCTGGCGCGCCACTGCTGGAAGTTGAGGATCTGCGGGTCTGGTTTCCGATCAAGAAAGGTCTGTTCAAACGGACCGTTGATCACGTCAAGGCTGTGGACGGCATCCACTTCAGTCTGCCCAAGGGGCAAACGCTGGGAATTGTCGGTGAAAGCGGCTCGG
Organism: Pseudomonas viridiflava; assembly: GCF_900602065.1. GTDB lineage: Bacteria > Pseudomonadota > Gammaproteobacteria > Pseudomonadales > Pseudomonadaceae > Aquipseudomonas. The sequence continues at coordinate 104,151 of NZ_UWFN01000119.1, forward strand.
GCAAATCGACGTTAGGCCTGGCGATTCTTCGTCTGATTGGGAGCGAGGGGGTCATACGTTTTCAGGGCGAAACGCTAGACTGCCTGTCGCAGCAACAGATTCGTCCGTTGCGTCGACAGATGCAGGTGGTATTTCAGGACCCGTTTGGCAGCCTGAGCCCGCGGATGTCAGTGGGTGAAATCGTCGGCGAAGGCCTGCGCATTCACCGCATGGGCACGGCGGCCGAGCAGGAAGTGGCCATTATCGAAGCGCTCAGAGAGGTAGGACTGGATCCGGAAACCCGGCACCGCTACCCTCACGAGTTCTCCGGTGGGCAACGGCAGCGGATCGCCATTGCCCGGGCGCTGGTATTGAAACCGGCGCTGATACTGCTAGACGAGCCCACTTCGGCGCTCGACCGGACAGTGCAGCGTCAGGTAGTCGAGCTACTGCGCTCGCTGCAAACCAAGTACAACCTGACGTATTTGTTTATCAGCCATGACCTGGCTGTCGTCAAAGCCCTCAGCCACCAATTGATGGTGGTCAAGCAGGGTCAAGTGGTCGAACAGGGTGATGCGCAAGAGATCTTTGCCGCACCGCAACATTCTTATACACAGCAGCTGCTGGAAGCCGCCTTTTTGGCACCAGTAGCTGTCGATTAACCTGAAGAGGAACAACACATGGGTTTTCTCGCCGGTAAGCGCGTCCTGATCGTCGGTGTCGCTAGCAAACTGTCCATCGCATCCGGTATTGCTGCCGCCATGCATCGCGAGGGTGCAGAGCTTGCCTTCACCTACCAGAACGACAAACTCAAAGGTCGCGTCGAAGAATTCGCCGCTGGCTGGGGTTCGGGCCCTGAGCTGTGCTTCCCTTGTGACGTCGCCAGCGATGAAGAAATCGCCAAGGTCTTCGAAGACCTGAGCAAGAAGTGGGACGGCCTGGACGTGATCGTTCACTCGGTAGGTTTCGCTCCAGGCGACCAACTGGATGGCGACTTCACCGACGCGACCACCCGCGAAGGTTTCCGCATCGCTCACGACATCAGCGCCTACAGCTTCGTGGCTCTGGCCAAGGCCGGTCGCGAGATGATGAAAGGCCGCAATGGCAGCCTGCTGACTCTGTCGTATCTGGGCGCCGAGCGCACCATGCCGAACTACAACGTGATGGGCATGGCCAAGGCCAGCCTGGAAGCCGGTGTACGTTATCTGGCAGGCAGCCTGGGCCCTGAAGGCACTCGCGTTAACGCGGTATCGGCTGGTCCGATCCGTACGCTGGCTGCTTCGGGTATCAAGAACTTCCGTAAGATGTTGGCCGCGAACGAAGCACAAACTCCGCTGCGTCGTAACGTGACCATTGATGAAGTCGGCAACGCTGGCGCTTTCCTGTGTTCGGACCTGGCGTCCGGCATCAGCGGCGAAATCATGTATGTGGACGGTGGTTTCAACACGACCGCTATGGGCAATATCGAGGAGTAATCTTCGAGTACGCCTGTGAAAAAGCCCGCAGCTTGTGAGAGTTGCGGGCTTTTTTGTGGGTGTATATCCGTTATCGCGGTGATGGCTGATATTGGTTGCGCCCTTACGGCGCCTCACTTTTGATGGAGCGTGTATAGACCGGACACATCGCTTACACGTGTACGGGGACATGGTTAACACTTTCTAGCGAACCCACTTCGCCGGGAAGCCATCATGCCTTGGAATACGAGAGATGCCATGAGCCTGAAAAAAGAGTTCATCGCCCTAGCGCTGCAACCCGGTAGCAACAAAAGAGAGTTATGTCGGCGCTTTGGTATCAGCGCGCCTACAGCATACAAGTGGCTCAAGCGTTACGAGATGCATGGGCTGGAAGGATTGGAGGAGCACTCACGTCGGCCTATTTCCAGCCCTAAGCTGACGCTGCCATCCCTGGAGGCGGAAGTCGTAAAGCTTCGGCAGGAACAGCCTGCGTGGGGCGGCCGCAAGATCAGTAGCATGCTGAGCCAGCGTATTGCCCCCAGTACCGTCACTAATGTCTTGCACCGCAATGGGCTGATTCTGCAGTCTGAAAACGCGGGCCAAGGGGGATATAAGCGTTTCGAGCACGAAGCCCCTAATGACCTTTGGCAGATGGATTTCAAGGGGCATTTCGCCATCCAGCAAGGCCGCTGCCATCCACTGACTTTGTTGGATGATCACTCTCGATTCAACCTGGCGATCGAGGCGTGCGCCAATGAACAAAAAGGCACTGTCCAGCAAAAGCTGACCGATGTTTTCCGCCGCTTCGGCCTGCCTGCACGGCTCAATCTGGATAATGGGGCACCTTGGGGCTCACCGCGTAACCCTGGCGAGCTCTCTGAGCTGAGCATCTGGTTAGTCCGCTTGGGGATCCGGATAAGTTTCAGTCGACCTCGACATCCGCAAACCAATGGCAAGCTGGAGCGATTTCATCGCTCACTTAAAGCTGAGGTTCTAAGCGGACGCCATTTTCGTACCCTTATCGAAGCTCAGGCAGCGTTCGATAAATGGCGTGAAATTTATAACCATCAGCGCCCTCATGAAGCACTGGGCTATCAAGTCCCGATAAGCCGCTATCGGGCCAGTCCCTGGGCATTTCCAGAGAAACTCTTAGAGTTTGAGTATGGGCCGGATGATGTGCTGGCCAAGGTCTATGACAGCCGATTTCGCTTTCGGAGGTGTTATTTCAGTATTGCCAAAGGTCTCGTCGGGCAACTGATTGCCATACGACCACACCCCGACAGCGAAGAACTGTTCAAGATCTATTTTTGCAATCACCTCCTGCGAACCATCGACATCAATCAACCAGACTATGGTTGATAATGCGTAAATCATGTCCCGGCACACCTGTAAATGATGTGTCCGGTCCATACAATGGAGCGCAAAAGTAAGCAAAACGCTCTTGCCCCATCACTCGGTCCCTCGCCTAGGCTCGGGATGCCCGCCCGCAGATCTGAAACCGTGGGCCGCCGCAACGGGCCATCCATGGCCCAATGCGGCTAACCCGGCGTCCTGCCGGGTTGCCCACGGTTTCAGATCTGCGTTCGGCCAGCGTGATTTAACGGGGCGCCTAAGATCAAAATCAAAAGCGCGGCTGCCTGAGAGCCGACCTGGTTTATGAGCTTTCCGGGCTTCTGTAGGAGCTGCCGAAGGCTGCGATGCGTTGTGTCAGACGACGTATGCGTTGGTTGTGGTGACGTTCTCGCGAACGAGTTCGCTCCTACCGGTCCGAGGCGCTACCACTGGCTGTCTCAATATGGTTTTGATCTGCTTTTGATCCGCTTTTGATTTTGATCTTAGGCGCCCCGTCAAACCACGCCGGCCGTAATTCGACCTTGCTGCGTGGGGCAAACCGGCAGGGATGCCGGTTTAGCCGCCTCAGGCCATGGATGGCCGGTGGCGGCGGCCCCACGCAGCAAGGTCGGATTACGGGTATGCCGAGCGACAGCGAGGCACCCAGTGGTGGGGCAAGAGCGTTTTGCTTACTTTTGCGCTCCTTTCAAAAGTGAGGCGCTGTAAAAGCGCAACCAATTTCAGCCGTTACCCCAACAACGGATATGTACGCAAAACAAATGATCAGGCCCCACCCTCAGCCTGATTCCTCTCCCCCATCTTCTTGCTGCGCTTCTCCAGCACCAGATAAACCACCACAGCAATCGTCAACGGCAGCAGAAAGTAAATCGCCCGATAGCCAATCAACGCCGCCAGCAACGTGCCTTTGGAAAATTCATGCTGCAGCAAGGTGATAAACACCGTTTCCAGCACTCCAAGCCCCGCCGGGATATGCGTGATCACACCAGCGATGCTGCTGATCAATAACACCCCAAGAATCGCCGGATAGAACGCCTTGTCCGGCAACAACGTATAAATCACCAACGCCATCAACGACCAGTTCAATGCGCCAAGGCTTGCTTGCAACAGCGCCTGCTTGAGCGAAGGCAGATTGATCTCCTGCTTGCGGATCGTCCAGGAGCGCCGTTTGGAAAACCGACAGGCCAGCAAATACGCTCCCGCTACGACCAACAATGCAAAGCCAATCAGACGCAGTGACCCGGAACCAACCGCCCAATCCTTGGGCAACTCCAGAAAGCCCATGGCAAAAACGCCACCCGCCAGAATCATATAGCCGAGCCAGTTAGTAATCAGGCTCAGACTCAACACGCGAGTGATGGTCGGCACATCCAGCCCTAACCGGGAATACAAACGATAGCGCAAGGCAATGCCGCCCACCCAGGAACTGAGATTGAGGTTAAAGGCATAACAAACAAAGGCCACCGGGACGATCTGCCTGATCGTCAGCTTGTGCCCTGTATAGAAACGCGCCAACACATCAAAGCAGCAATAGGTCATGTAGCTGCACAGCGCTATAACGACACCCAAGGCAAGGGTACTGAGCTTGTACGACTGCAGCGCCTGTTTCACCTCTTGCCAGTCCAGATTCTTCACCAGCAAGAACAAAAGCACCGGCACAGCGATGAAGAAGAACAGATTGAAAGCGCGCTTGGCCCACTTCCACTTGTTGCCATGCCTGTCCGGTGACTGATCCGCCGGCTGGTCTGAAGACGCTTCATAAGCCTTGCTCATAGAGACTTCTCCTGATCCGACTGCAAACTGGACTTCAACTGCTGCGCAACACTGCTTTGCTCGCTTTCAATAACGCTGGCCTCTGGAATCACGTCATCTGCACGCAACGGCTTGAGGCGCATGCCATGGGCGGGAAACAGACCGGCAATGGCTGGAAAATGACGCAAGAAGTGAAAGCTCAGGAAGATCATTGGCGCTCGCCACCATTGACCGCGTGCCGCGCCCCTCAGGCTCATTTCTTTACTGTGGGCGGCGGCCAGCCCCGTCAAATGCTCATGCAGATGCTGGTTGAGCTGTTGATCGCGAATGAACAGGTTCACCTCAAGATTCAATGCCAGGCTCAATGGGTCCAGGTTACTGGAGCCTACGGTGGACCATTCGCGGTCGATCAGCGCGACTTTGCCGTGCAGGGCGCGTTGGGTGTATTCATGGATTTTCACCCCGTCACGTAGCAGATAGGTGTACGTCAGGCGTGAGCAGACCCGCACAAAAGGCATGTCTGGCTGGCCTTGCAGAATCAGCGTGACCTTGACGCCGCGCCGCGCCGCATTGCGCAGCTCACGAAGGAAGCGATAACTGGGGAAAAAATAGGCATTGGCGATGGTGATCCGCTGGGTCGCGTTGCGAATTGCCAGCAGATACTGCTCTTCAATGTCAGTGGTGTGTTCTTCATTGTCGCGTTCGCACAGCAGCATTCGCGCACTGCCCGCGTGCTGGGTCGCTACTCGCAAGGCCGGGACTTTCGCCCGCACGCCTTCACTCAACAGGCGCATGGCGGACTTGTGAATGTCGGCGACGATGGGGCCGCGCACCAGTACCGCATAGTCCTGCTTGGCGGTCAGCCCGGTGTCACTCATATGATCGACGCTGTAGTTGATACCGCCGATGAAGGCCAGCTCACCATCGACAACCACTACTTTGCGATGCAGGCGCCTGAACAGGTTGGTGCGCATGCCCATCAAACGCGGCCGGGGGTCAAACAGCTGGATATGAACACCGGCAGCCAGCATGCGGCTGACGAACGATTTGCTCAGATCTGAGGTGCCGTAGTCGTCGACCGTAACCACGACGTGCGCGCCGTTACTCGCGGCCTGGATGAGGGCCTGTTGCAGTGCTTCACCGACGCGATCTTCGAAAATAATGAATGTTTCAAGCAGCACTTCTTTACGTGCGGCCCGAATACACTCGAAAACCCGGCTGAAGTAGTCTTCGCCATTGATCAGCAACTCAACCGAATTGCCGTCCTGCCACTGCCCACGGTTATTCGCCTGGTCACTCATAACGTTACCTCCACAGCCAGCGGTGCATGATCTGAAAGGTGAGACCACGGACGATTGGACAATACTTTGGGGCGATTGCTCGTCGCGTTGCGTACGTAAATACGGTCCAGCCGCAGTAGCGGCAAGCGTGCAGGGAAGCTCTTGGCAGGCACACCGAAGTGCTGGACAAAAACTTCGTGCAGGCCTGTGCCCTCCAGCACCGCGTCTGCGCGCTGCCGCCAATCATTGAAGTCACCAGCAACGATCACTGCTTCCCCCTCAGGCAACCGTTCCAATAACCCGGCAAGCAGTTTGAGCTGCTGCAGACGATGATGTTCCCGCAAGCCCAGATGCACGCAGATCGCATGGACCTGGCCGTGATGGGGAACCTCCAGCACGCAGTGCAGCAAACCTCGCTCTTCAGTGCCATGAATCGATATATCGAGGTTCTCGTGGTAGCTGATCGGGTACTTGGACAGCAACGCATTGCCATGGTGGCCATGGGGATAAACCGCATTACGCCCATAGGCGAAGTCGGTCCACATGCTATCTGCCAGAAACTCGTACTGAGAGGTGGTAGGCCAGTCTTTGACACGCTGCGCGTGGTTTTGATGCTCGCCATGCACCTCTTGCAAAAACACCACGTCGGCGGACACCGCACGAACGGCATCGCGTAACTCGGGCAAAATGAATCGACGATTAAGAAAGCCAAATCCCATGTGCATGTTCATGGTCAATACTTTCAGGGAAACGCTTGCAGGTGTTGCTGTTCGCACGCCAACTGGCGTTGTGGCACTGGTCAAAACTCAACTCCTTTCAGATCGCCCGGCGCGACGTCCAATTCGCTGGCCAGGCCGAAGCGCTCCAGCAACTGGCGTGCGTCATAAGGCGCCCGGACTTTGATGTCGTTATCGAAGTAACAATAAATATCCCGGGATTTACGCGCGGGAGCGCTTTTGGCCATCACCAGGTTTGCGTCGGCAGGTTGTGAGCCGTGACGCCAGGCATCAATACGCTCACCCCAGTGCTCGATAGCCTCATCGCTATAACCACTGGCATAGAGTTTTTTGTCCCCGTGCAACCTCAGGTACAAAAAATCACTCGTCAGGTCTTCGATATACGGCCACTTCCCCGCCGTGTCCGCCGTCACCAGCGCCACTTTGTATTTGCGCAGCAACGTGATGAACCCGGGGACCCGGAAACTTTCATGACGAATTTCCACTGCATGACGCAGATGACCTGTTTTGGGAATATCCAGGTAACCAGGCTTGTGCATTTTCTCGTCACAGCCGGCAGCGCAACGTCTGGCCTCTTTCATGTCATGGGGCAGGAGCATCAGAAAGTGTTCGAATGTCTGCGCATCGAACTTGAAGCTCGGCGGAAACTGCCAGAGAATCGGACCGAGTTTGTTTTTGAGCTGAAAAATGCCTGACGCGAAGAAATTCGCGATGGGTTTTTCCACGTCCTTCAGCCTTCGCACATGGGTAATAAAGCGAGGCGCTTTGATGCTGAACACAAAATCATCCGGCGTATCGGCATACCAGCGCGCATAAAGATCAGGCGACTGCAGGGCATAAAAAGAGCCATTTATCTCGATACTGTTGACCGCTCTGGAAGCGAACTTCAGTTCGTTTTTTTGCGTCAACCCTTCCGGATAGAAATCGCCTCGCCACGGGACGTAACGCCAGCCAGAGATGCCAATGCGGATATCGCTCATGATGAAAGGCCCAGTGCTATGCGCGTCGCTTGAGCAGTTCAGACCTCCGGGCAGCTCCTGGCTGGGGTCCGTGTCCGTGTTCAAGCATGAATGTTCAAATCATATGAAGCCTGGCACTGGCACAGGTTCAATACCGATCTAGCGGCTGATTCGCCCCTCGCCCACAGCGCTCGCAAAGTTGTTATATTTACGACCAAGCTCTGCCGCACACTGGTGAACATCCTGAAGTTTCAAGTGCGACACAGCGAACCCCAGCAATGACTCGATGATTTGCATATTCTCCGACTCGAAGCTGACACTGCCGTCAGCACCTATCGCTCGAATCCCGTCCTGCCGCTGACCCGCCTGATTGACCGCAATCGCGTCACTACGCGACACGCCGTAAGGCAGCGCCAACATCACCTGCCCCATACCCACACGAACCGGATATCCGCCCGGCAGCCCACCGGGGCTTGGAACATGGGTGATGACTTCATGCTCGGCATGCAAATTCTCGAGCAGCCGAATGGCTGAGATTGCGTTAAAGAAATTGATGTCCACCCCACCCAGACTACGAAAGTGTGTCCACACTGCATTGAAAATCACCTCATCATCAAACTCTCCGGTACATTCCCGGTTATCCACCCAATAGATGAGTCGATACTGCGCATCCGGTGCTAATCCCTCTCGGGCCACCTGATGACAAAAACCTTGCTGCGCAATCAGCCTGACCTGGACGCTCTCGGGAGGACGCAGGGCTAACCGGGCGATTGAAAGTCGAACGGCAGGGACAAGATTGGCCACGCCGCCAATTCCGGCATCGGGAGCCATGCCGACTTTGTCGAGCACTGCATTGACGGCGTCGGGAAATGCCGCATTGATCGTCAGAACGTTTATGCCTGACTGTTTGATCGCTCGCATGAGTTCATAGGCCGGGGCCAGTTGCATAGGCAACCAAGGGCCGAACCGGGCATTGTCCAACGCCTGATAGTGCACCGCAGGTAATTGCGTAATCACTCGCCATGACTGCAAGGACGCACTGTTAAAAATAATATCAGGACGAAGCCGATAAATGATGCCAGCGTTTTCCTCGACATTGCCTTCAGCAAGGTCCATCGCCACGGGATAAACGGTGCAAGTCCCTCCCATTTGCAAACACCCCAAACGCAACAAATTACAACTTCGGGTTATTTTTTCAGTATCGCGACCGGCGACATAAAAGATAAAACCATCACGGGGCACCAGCATTTTCAGAATTTGCAGGCAGAGATCCCCCCCGCCCACTAACATCAACTTTTTCCGCTCCATTAACGTTTTCTCCAACGCAGCGAGCTCTACGTCGCCTTGTCTGCAGCTCCGAAGAGCACCAGACTGCAATGACGACGCCCTCTGCGGTTTTGATGACGCATCCTAAAATCGGCCAACAGGCTTTAACTACTTACCCATAAAAAACCACCGACGAAAGAACCCCTATACCGGCTAACTTGCCGTCAGACTAATTCCGTCCCTTTTACTTATACACGACACACAAAAAACTCAAGACTTGTAGACCCCGCACTGCTCGCCTGTGTAAAACGCCTAATACACTCACACCCACTAAACATACGCGGCCAATAAATAGATCCACCGCACAACAAGATGGATCCAATCGAAACTACTGTCAAATGGAGAAACAGTGCTTGCCATCATCATTGGATATAATCCGAGCCGTTTTTAAAGCCAGTTCTTTTAATTCAACTGTTTAATTCAAGCGTTCGATTTTTTCTCCCGCCCCCGTGGACTTTCTCCCTCTTTGCGCAAGACATACATCAGGCATGGGGATTGCTTTGAACACACAAACACCCAGCAGTCAAAAAAACGTCATTGCACAAGTCACGGTTATTGTTGAGATTAAGCAACAGAGAATATCGGAGAGTCCGAAAGGAAACCGGCGTAGCTGCCAGCTCCTGTCGAGGCGGTTCAAAGGACGCGATGTCGATGGACCCCCTCCCCAATAAAATCAATCAAGGAAAACGCCGTGAACACAACATCAGTAGCACGCTACAGCTACAGGGCTCGCTGGCTTCACTGGGTCATGGCGGTTTTGATTGTACTGGCCTACGCCCTTATTCTGAGCCGTACGCAGTTTTCACGGGGTTCGGAACTGCGTGCACTGGTTGTACAAAGCCATTTCTGGGTCGGCATTGTCGTGTTGATCATGGCTGTATTTCGCATTGCAGAGCGACGTCGCCATACTCCCCCGGACATCACTCCGCCCCTTGAAGGTTTTTTGCGGCGAGCGGCCACCCTCTCACATTATCTGCTTTATGCATTCCTGTTAGCCCAACCACTATTGGGGCTGTTTACCGTATTAATAGAAAAGGGCTCGTTACCCATCCCGCTGACACACCTATTGATCCCGTCACCCTTTCCGCTGTCCGAGCGTTTCGCGGAATCTCTGGAAGATCTGCACAAACTGCTGGGGTCGATTTTCTACTACGTGATCGGCCTGCATGTCATTGCCGCGCTCTGGCATCACGCGGTGCGCAAGGACAATACGCTCAAACGGATGCTGTAGAGACTTGTGGACGTGACGGTGACGCAAGGTATCATCGCCATCGCTCGCCTTCAGAGCCTTCCAGATAGCAAGGACGTTCCATGCATACCCGCTTGCTCACTGCTCTGGCCATTGCCCTGAGTGCAACCGTCGGCTCGGCGGCTCATGCCAGTTCCGATGATTCCTGCTACCCGACATGGTCATTGCTCAAAGAGCATCTGGACGTATGCAGCAGCCTGTCCTTCCTTAGCCCCGGTAACGACAGTTCGGTGAACTTGCGGCTGCTGTTGGCCAATGCGAACGATCAAGGACTGACCCCGGCGGCGCTGAACGAGGATGACCTGGCGGAAGGATACGGCGAGGTGCCTTTTGCGCATTACCGTCTGCAGCCGGCAGCGGGCAACAACCAGGAAGAACTTTCAGAAAATATTGATACGCCCGGTCTCAATGAGATGTTGGCGACGTTAGGCGTCAAGCGCGAGCCTGCTGAAGTGGCTGGCGATACCTTGCTCGACGGAGAAGGCAGTCGCTGCCGCAGTAACAACGAAAAAACTGCCACGCACTTCATCCAGACACTGATCAATACTCCAGAGCTTGCTCCGGCCGAGCGTTCGGCGCTGGCAACCAGCCGGATGCAAATGCTCTCCGCCTGTGGCTGGGAACCCGAGCAGTTGACCAGCCTGTTACCGGGTAATATCCAGTCAGCCACGGGCAAGTCGTTCGTGACCTACTTGCAGGCGGCAGCCGACTTCTATAGCGGGCGCTTCATCGAAGCGAGCAAAGGTTTTACCCTGCTGGCCGACAATCCTCAGGAGTGGCTGAAGGATACAGCGCTCTACATGATTGGCCGTACCGAGCTGAACCTCGCTCAGGAAAAAGCTTTTGAATACGGCGAACTCAAGCCGGAACGCGTCGATCTCGCCGCAGCCAGACGGGCCGAAAACGCCTTCAGGAACTACGTCGACAACTACCCGTTCGGCACCTACTCCAGCACCGCTCGCGGTTTGCTGCGTCGGGTGCACTGGTTGACTCAGGACAACAACCAGCTCGCCGCCGAATACGAAGCACGTTTTTTGGCCGCGGGCGAAGGCAGTCCTTTGGCAGGTTCGGCCGATGAAGCGCTGATCCGTGAATCCGACCTTAAGCTGATCACCCCGAACAAGGCTCCGGTCAACTCGCCGATCATTGCCGCCGTCAACGATCTGATGTGGATGCGTGAAGGGAGCAACAACAGGCTGACCAAAGCCGCTCTGCTCGCGCAGAAAGACACCTTTGCCAAGCATCCTCAACTCTTCACTTATCTGCAGGCGGCTTTTGCGCTGTACGTCGAAAATGATCCCGAGAGTGCGTTGAAACTGCTGCCAACGGACCTGCCGGAGACACTTGGCTACCTGGCGTTCAGCCAGCAAATGCTCCGTGGGCTGGCTCTGGAAGCCAGTCAGGACTGGAAAGGGGCACAGCAGTTGTGGCTACAGCTGTTGCCATTGGCCCGATTGCCGTTACAAAACGAGCAACTGCAACTGGCATTGGCCATGAGTTACGAGCGTGACGAACAGCTGGCTAAAGTGTTTGCCGCAGATTCGCCGATCAAAACCGCAAAGTTGCGCTATATCCTGCTCAGCAAGACCGCCGATGCAGACCTGTTGATCCAGCAGACGACACAAGGGATCAGCGAAACAGAGCGCAATACCGCGTTATTCGTATTGCTTTACAAAGACTTGATGCGCAGTCAGTTCGTCAGGTTTGGGGAGGATCTGAAGTTACTGCCGGATGCACCATCGCCAGAGAAACTCGGCTACAGCCTTGGCTATGTCCACAACCAAGGTCCGTCCTTGAGTCTGTTTCGCTGGAAAGGCAGCGAGGCCGACTCCGGCTACGCCTGCCCTGGCATCGCCGAAATCGCAGCCGTACTCGCCAAGGATGCTATCAACCCCCGAGGCTTGAACTGCATGGGCGAATTTATCCGGGGCAATCACCTGGACGGCATGCCGCTGGACGAAAAGCGCAACCCAGATGTACTCGGCGGTACACCACCCGGTTACGTAAAGAGAGTATTCGCCCGGCATACGGCCTATCAGGCGGTGATCGTCAATCCGAAAGCAGGTCACGAAGACAAGGCCTACGCACTGTATCGCGCCATCAACTGTTATGCCCCGTCAGGCAACAACGGCTGCGGCGGCAAGGCGGTGGTACCCGCAGAGCGTCAGGTATGGTTCAAAAAACTCAAAGGTGAGTTTGCCGATACGACCTGGAGCAGGTCGCTGCAGTATTACTGGTAGCCCCATTGTTAATCTCGCTGCGAGTCTGGCTAACGTTGCTGTGCCTGCTGCTAACGGGTTCAGCCAGTGCTGCGGTGAACGCCGAGGAGCACGATGCATTCTGGCTGTGGGGCGGCGTTGCCGCACAGCCGGTGCTGGCTCAGGCAAAAACCCTGTACCTCTTGCAGGGACAGATCAGCAGCTCGCGCAGCGAACAGCACCGCAGGGTCAACTTCGTCGCGCAGGGCATGGCCATGACAAGGCTGCCTCAACACGAAATCTGGATTGTCTATCGTGCTCACACGCTGCGCTGGCCCGAACCGGTTTACCAGCAGTTGCTTGGTCATATCAAACGCTGGCGAGATACAGGAAGCCGGGTAGTCGGCGTCCAGATCGACTTTGACGCCCGTACCCGCTACCTCGATGAATACGTTGCCTTTCTGCGCGATTTTCGCCAGCGCCTGCCTGCGGACTATCGCCTCAGTATCACCGGCTTGCTGGACTGGAGCAGCCATGCAGATGCCGCCGTTATCGGCGACCTCAAAGGCGTGATCGACGAGGTGGTGGTGCAAACCTATCAGGGCCGCCACAGCATTCCCGACTACGACGCTTACCTGCCCCGCATGGCTCGACTGGGCCTGCCCTTCAGGATTGGCCTGATACAAGGCGGCGAGTGGCAAGCGCCAGCGAGCCTGCAAAACAATCCGTGGTTCAAAGGTTACGTGGTGTTCCTGCAAAACCCTTGATCAGAGTCTGCTCAATAGCGCTTCGGTGGCCACTACCGTCGCATATTCGCCATGCAGGTTGCCCAGAGACATCGCATGTACATCCTCCGCACTGCGCAGGGCGCCGAAGAAATCAGTCTTGTCGAAGGTAAAACATCCGTCATGCGGCACTATCACCTCAAAGCCGAGGTTGCCGCCCGATCGCGCAGTGGATTCGACTGAGTTATTGGTAACGACGCCCACTATGATCAACTGAGTGATGCCTTCGCTTTTCAACCATTCTTCTAGCGGCGAATTGCAAAACGCATCCGGCACTTCTTTGCGCAATTCGCGCTCCCCTTCCATCGGCAAAAAAGCCGGCTGGTACTCAACGCCGGACTGCTGAGGCCAGAACACCGATTCGGGCTCGCGGGAAAAGTGTCTGACGTGAATGACTGGCCGCTGCGTCCTTCGCCAGGCTTGCAGCAATTTGAGCATCTGCTCGTCTGCATGAGCATTGTTGCGCCGCCCCAGTTTTGGATGCTGGATGCCTTGTTGCATGTCGATGATCAGTAATGCCGCGTTGGCCTGAATATCCATGTTGAAACGATTCCATTGAGGATGGTTATACCGCACTGAATGTTCTGGACAGTCCCTGGCTGGCAAACTGCTCAAGCACAAAATCCACAAATGCCCGGGTCTTGCCCGGCAGCAATTTGTGCTCACTGTAATAGAGAGAAATATTGCCATCATCGACGTACCAGTCGGGTAACACCCGCTGTAGCTGCCCGCTACGCAAGTAAGGCACGGCGAACGGCATGCTCACCAACGCGACGCCCAGGCCTTGCTCGGCGGCAGAGCATGCGGCTTCCGAGTCACTCATGGTCATGCGCGGTTTCAGGCTCAGTGGGCTGTATTCGTGCTCACGGCTGGTCAGGGGCCAGGAGCGGATCCGGCCTGTCTGAGGCGAGCGAATCAAAATCCCCGGATGAGTCTGCAAATCCTTTGGGTGCTCAATAGGTGGCTGCTCAGCCAGATAAGCCGGCGACGCCACCAATATCCGATGCGCGGGAGCCAGCTTGCGGGCTACGACGCCTTGGGGCAGGTCAAAGCCGCCGCCAATGGCTGCATCAAATCCCTGACCAATCAAATCGACTTGTCGATTATCAAAATGCCAATCCGGCGTAATTTCCGGGTAACGACGCAGAAACCCGGCCAGCAACGGCATGATGTAAAGCCGCCCGAATACTGTGCCCATGCTTACTTTGAGCGTACCAACGGGCTGCCCTTCCGAGCTCGCCAGGTTGGCAACGGCATTTTGAATGGTGATGAAGCTGGCACCAACTTCCGCCAGAAAACGGTGCCCGGCTTCTGTCAGTGTCAGGCTGCGGGTACTACGCTGGAACAGGCGTACGCCCAGCCGCGCCTCAAGTTTGGCGACACTCTTGCCCACTGCTGCGGGCGTAAGGCTCAGACGCCGGGCTGCTTCGGCAAAGCTGCCGACTTCGGCGCTGCGCACAAAGCATTCGATGCTGCTGAAGTTATCCATGAGTCGGATTCTAAACTTTTGGTTTACTCAGACTATCGCAATTACCGTCTACTCAGCATGCAATCTGCGCCGGATACTGCTCGCCATTCACTCACTCGCAACTGTTCAGGAGAATCACATGACTCAGCACACCCCGCTCAGCAGCAAAGTAGCGCTGGTACAAGGCGGCTCACGCGGCATCGGCGCGGCCATCGTAAAACGTCTGGCCGAAGAAGGCGCAGCAGTGGCCTTCACTTATGTCAGTTCAGAAGCCAAGGCGCAGGAACTGCAGGACAGCATCACCGCAAACGGCGGCAAGGCCCTGGCCATCAAGGCCGACAGCGCAGATGCCGACGCCATTCGCAACGCAGTCGCGCTCACCGTCGAAAAATTCGGTCGGGTCGACATTCTGGTCAACAATGCAGGCGTGCTCGCGATTGGCCCACTGGAAGAGTTCAGCCTGGAAGATTTTGACCGCACGCTGGATATCAATGTGCGCAGCGTGTTCATTGCCTCACAAGCCGCAGCGAAGCATATGGGTGACGGCGGTCGCATCATCAACATCGGCAGCACCAACGCCGATCGCATGCCCTTCGCGGGCGGCGGCGTGTACGCCATGAGCAAATCCGCCCTCGTCGGCCTGACCAAAGGCCTGGCAAGAGACCTCGGCCCTCGCGGCATCACCATCAACAACGTCCAGCCCGGCCCGGTGGACACAGACATGAACCCGGCAAGCGGAGATTTCGCTGAATCCCTGATTCCGTTGATGGCGGTAGGCCGTTACGGCCATGCGGAAGAGATCGCCAGTTTCGTCGCATACCTTGCAGGCCCTGAAGCGGGTTACATCACGGGGGCGAGCCTGACAATTGATGGCGGGTTCGGCGCTTGATGCAAGCTTGAACCCTGTATTGAGGCAGCGTCTGCTGAGCATGCTTCAAGAAAGCCAGAAACGAAAAACCCCTGATTTCTCAAGGAAGTCAGGGGTTTCGTTTGTAGCGAATTTGGCGGTGAAGGAGAGATTCGAACTCTCGATACAATTTCTTGTATACACACTTTCCAGGCGTGCTCCTTAAGCCACTCGGACACTTCACCGTATCTCGTCACACCGTTGGTCTGTCGAGGCGCGCTAATGTAGTCGAAAGCTTTTACGAACGCAAAGGTTTTTTCAGAATTTTCATGCGGTTAAGCAAAATACCTGTCTGCGCACGGGTGCCTGCTTCAACACCAACAATTCACAGATGCAGGTTCAAGCGTAATGCTGGTGCTGACCGGGGTGATTTCCTACCGGGCATTGCTCTATATTCGAAGCCTGCTTGGCGGAGATAGAAAGCAATGGCTCATTCACCCCGGTATCAAGTCACAGAATCCGTTCGCAATATCGAAACAGAAGTTGGCAAATTGCTGGATCTGGTCGTCATGCTCAAGGAGGCTGGCGACGAAGGGTTATCCACCTGCGTGGCGCTTCAGGCGCATAAGCTGCTGGAAGCGGCAGTGGCACTGCGGATGGCGATGGCGGATTGAGAGTCGGACCCCCTCTTGAACACCAAAAGTCCGGCGGCACTGGCAGCGTCCTCCTCAATCACGCACAATCGCGCTTCCTGTCGCTCCAGCGCCTTACGCGTCGGAGCTGATCGATTTCGCTGCATACCTGCCGGAGAACCTAATGAATCTGCTCGAATGGAACGACGTCACTCAGGCCAAGTACCTGGAGACCAATCCGCTCCTGCGCGACGAAATCCAGAACCTAAGCGCCAAGGATCAGCAGGACCAGATCAAGTGGGCCTTTGAGGACGAGGCAGAGGCTCAGGGCATTGAGCCTTGGGAGCTGGCGGCGCAGTTGATCGCTGAAACGCCAGAACAACTCAAGGAAATACGTCACGACACTCATCAGCAGGTGGCTGAAGCTTTGGGCATGGAATGGACTGAATACTGCGAGTTGAACGACATTCAGGAGTGAGGCACGCATGAGTACTTCGTCCGAAGCCGGGGCCGCCGTTTACTCTCCTCTCACGCTGAAACTGTACGACGCCTGGGTGCTGGGTATCTCGAACCGTTTTGCCTGGCACTGCCCTACCCGGCAAGTGTTGCAGCCATTCTTCGACCGACATGTGGGCGCGCGCCATTTGGATGTCGGTGTCGGCACCGGTTATTACCTGGCCAATGCCCACCTGCCGGATACCACCCATGTCACGTTACTGGACCTGAACCCCAGCAGCCTTCAGGCAGCCAAAGATCGGTTCGGCCGCGCTGACACGGATACCCTGCAGCACGATGTGTTCAAGCCGCTGGATGCCTCGCAGCATGGTCGCTACGACTCGATCTCTCTGTTCTATCTGCTGCATTGCCTGCCAGGCAACATGGACCACAAGGCCCAGGTGTTCAGCAGCCTCAAACCCTGCCTGAAGGAAAACGGCGTGTTGTTTGGCGCGACAATCCTCGGGGATGCTGCCGAGCACAATGGTTTTGGCCGCAAGCTGATGGACATCTACAACAAGAAAGGGATTTTCGGTAACCGCAGCGATACGGTTGCCGATCTGCGCGCTGCACTTGAGCAGCACTTTGCTCAAGTGAGCATTGAAGTGGTGGGTAAGGTTGCACTTTTCAGTGGCCGTTCGCCTATTCAATGAGCAGCCGCAGGCCCGTGGCGATCAGAACAAAACTGACTCGGTAGTCATTGCTTTACCTGCCCCTCCGGGGTGGGTAACGTCTGCTCACGTCAATAACAAGGAACACTGCCATGAGTGATTTGATCTCTTACCAACTGGAAGACGGTATCGCCACCCTGACCCTGAGCAATGGCAAGGTCAACGCCATTTCCCCTGCGGTGGTGGCGGCTTTCAATAGCGCGCTCGATCAGGCCGAAAAAGACCGCGCGGTGGTGATCATCACCGGCCAGCCCGGGATTCTTTCCGGTGGCTATGACCTGAAAGTCATGACATCCAGTGCCGAGGCCGCTATCAGCCTGGTCAAGGAAGGCTCGACACTGGCCCGCCGCATGCTGGCGCACCCCTTCCCTATTGTGATCGCCTGCCCTGGTCATGCCGTTGCCAAGGGTGCGTTCCTGCTACTGTCCGCGGATTATCGAATTGGCGTCGAAGGGCCTTTCAGCATTGGCTTGAATGAAGTGCAGATCGGCATGACCATGCACCACGTCGGCATCGAACTGGCCCGGGATCGCCTGCGTAAGTCGGCCTTCCATCGCTCGGTCATCAATGGCGAAATGTTTGATCCCGCCGGCGCCGTAAACGCGGGTTTTCTCGACAAACTGGTCAGCGTTGAAGAGCTGTCTGAAGCTGCACGCACGGTGGCGCTGCAACTGAAAAAGATCAACATGAGCGCTCACAAAAATACCAAGCTGAAAGTGCGCAAAGCGTTGCTTGAAACGCTGGATGCAGCTATCGAAGCGGATCAACATCACGCTCTGCGCTGAGATCAGGTCGCCCGTCAATGCGGGTGCGCACAAGCCCGCGAACTCCGCAGGCTTTACCGACTCTTAATCGTTAGCCCGCTGCCCGGGCATCCCCGCCATTCTCAGGATGCAAAAACAAATGGGTCGAGTCGTTGCCGCTGCGGTGTACAGCGCAGGCAAGAAAGTCTGCAATATCAGCCTCGAAGAAGGCGCAGCCTGGGCTGCAAAACCCGGCCACTTTGTCTGGATCGGTCTGGAACAACCCAGCGCTACAGAACTGGCCAGCCTCAAGGAGCAGTTCAATCTGCATGAGCTGGCCCTTGAGGACGCCCTTGAGGTTCACAGCCGTCCCAAGCTGGAAACCTTCGGTGATGCGCTGTTTATCGTCACCTATGCACCCGTCAGGGAAAACGGAAGACTGGAGTTCATCGAGACTCACATTTTCGCGGGCAAGGGTTACATCATCACCTCGCGCAATGGTCACTCCAAGTCCTACGGATTGGTGCGCCAACGCTGTGAAGCTCGGCCCTTGCTGCTTGAGCACGGCGAAGACTTCGTGCTCTACGCCTTGCTGGATTTCGTCACCGAAAACTATCAACCCGTCACCGAAGCCATCCACTGCGAACTGGAGGAGCTTGAGCACAGCGTGCTCAACGGGGCGCTGAAAGAGACCGACATCCAGCGGATTCACAGCCTGCGTCGCGACCTGCTACGCCTGTGGCGTTACGTGGCGCCAATGGTGGAAGTCGGTGAGGAGCTACAGAAACTCAACTTTCCCTTCATCGACAAGAACATGCGACCTTATTTCCGCGACGTGGAGATTCACGTCAAACGGCAGATGGAGGACTTGGGCAACCTGCGCGACATTGCCAGCCAGACCATTGAAATCGGCCTGCTGCTGGAGTCGTCACGGCAAAGCATCGTGCAGCGCAAGTTCGCCGCTTATGCGGCGATTCTGGCGGTGCCAACGGCAATCGCGGGCATTTACGGAATGAACTTCGAGAACATGCCCGAACTGACCTGGCACTACGGTTACTACGTGGTACTCGGCACGATAGTGACCGTATGTGGCGGATTGTTTGCCAGCTTCAAGCGCTCGGGATGGCTTTGAGGATCCCGGACTTCATGTGGGACTGGCTTTAGCCGGGAAAGGGCCAGTTCAGCCGCTACATCTGGACTATGTAGAACCACCGCCTTCCCGGCTGAAGCCGGTCCCTCGGAGTTCTGTCAGGGATATCTCAAACCGCGGCTTTATGCTGTACGAACCGCATCATCCATTCGGCTACAGTCAGGCCATGGTGGTCATGATCGAGGCTGGCGATACCCGTCTGGTAAATGGTCTCGCCGAGGCTCTCCTGGCGGATATCCAGCAACGTCCGTGAGTAGTCGTGGATGAACTCCGGGTGCCCCTGAAAGCAGAGTACCTGGTCGTTGATGTGATAAGCCGCAAACGGGCAGAACTCGCTGGAGGCAATCACTGTAGCGTTCTCCGGCAATGCGGTGACCTGGTCCTGATGGCTGATCAGCAAGGTCAGCTTTTCCATGCCCGGTGTCATCCACGCGGTGGCAGGCGCCAGCGTGTAGTGATGGATACCTACGCCCCAGCCTTTGCTCGCCCGCTCACTCTTGCCACCCAGCAACAACGCCAGCAACTGGTGCCCGAAGCAAATACCGAGCAGCTTGTCGCCGCGCTGGTACAACTCAAGCAGATAGACTTTCAGGGTCTGAATCCACGGATCGGTACCGAAAGAGTCAGCTTTACTGCCCGTCACCAGGTACGCATCAAAACGCTCGCCTTCTGGTGGATAGACGCCCTGCATTACGTTGTAGACCTCGAACTCGGCGGCAATGGGCTGGCGCGCGAAAAGCCGTTCGAACATCCGTCCGTATCCCTGGTATTGATCAACCAACTCAGGACGCAGGACGTCGGTTTCCAGAATGCAGATGCGTAGCGGCATAGAAAGTACCTGAAGCGGTGAAGGCAATAGTGCACCGCTCAAGCCTGCCTCGAACGGGCATGCCAAGGCAAGAGTCCTTTGAAAGGTCTGTGCACGATTACCTGAACCGCCGCTGTATCAGCGTCATTTAGAACAGCTCGCCTTTAAGGGCCTTGTGTAACAACAGCGAAGGCGGTTCGAAACGCTCGCCATAGCGCTCGGCGAGGTACTCCGCGCGAGCGATGAATTTCGGCAGGCCGTACTGATTGATGAACTGCAACGCGCCGCCTGTCCACCCGGCAAAGCCAATACCAAATATCGACCCTACATTGGCGTCTGCCACCGACATCAAGACCCCTTCTTCCAGACAGCGCACGGTTTCAATCGCCTGAATGAACAACAATCGATCCTGCACATCCTGTGCAGCTAACCGCGGGCCGGTTTTTTCGAAGCGTTCTTCCAGGCCGGGCCAGAGATGTTTGGCCAGGTCTTGCGGGTAATCATAAAACCCTGCGTTGGTTGCTTTGCCGAGGCGTTTGAACTCATTGACCATCAGCTCAAGTATCGCCGTTGCCGGATGCTCCTTGACCACCTTGCCCTCGGCCTGGAGATCCTTGCGGGTCTGTTCGCGGATATGGGCCATGAGACTCAACGACACCTCATCCGCGACTGCCAACGGCCCTACCGGCATACCGGCCTTGCGCGCTTCGGTCTCGATCATGGGCGCCGGAACACCCTCGCCGAGCATGGCAATGCCTTCATGGGTGAAGGTCGCGAATACCCGCGAAGTGAAGAAGCCACGGCTGTCGTTCACGACAATGGGAGTCTTCTTTATCTGTTGAACGAAATCGAAAGCCCTGGCAAGCGTCGCCTCACTGGTCTGCGCGCCTTTGATGATTTCAACCAGTTGCATCCTGTCCACCGGGCTGAAGAAATGCAGGCCGATGAAACGTTCAGGCTCAGTGACGGCGGTTGCCAGACCGGTGATTGGCAAGGTCGAGGTATTGGAGGCGATGACGGCATCCTTCATCGCGAACTGCTCGGCCGCAGCACTGACTCTGGCTTTGAGCGCACGGTCTTCAAACACCGCTTCGATGACAAGATCACAGCCCGCCAGCTCGGCATCGTGCTCGGCGCAGTGAATCCTCGCCAGAATAGCCTCGCTTTTCCCGGTGCTCATCCGCTCGTTGGCAACCTGCCTGGCCAACAAGCGAGCGCAATGCTCGCGGCCTTTCTGTGCGGCCGCAAGATTGATGTCTTTGAGCACCACGTCAATGCCTGCACAGGCGCTGACATAGGCGATACCCGAGCCCATCATGCCTGCGCCCAGCACACCGACTTTGCGGGTGGCGATTACAGGCAGGTTGTGCGGTCGGGATCCGCCCGCTTTGATTTCATTCAGCTGAAACCAGAAAGTACCGATCATGTTCTTGGCGACCTGCCCGGTCACCAGTTCGGTGAAGTAGCGGGTCTCGATCAACTGGGCGGTATCAAAGTCCACCTGCGCGCCTTCGACGACAGCGCAGAGGATCTTCTCCGGAGCGGGAAAGCAGCCTTGGGTTTTGCTGCGCAGTATTGAAGGAGCGATGGCCAGCATCTGCGCAACCTTGGGGTGTGAGGGTGCTCCACCCGGTAGCTGATAGCCCGGTCTGTCCCAGGGTTGCAGTGCTTCAGGATTGGCGAGAATCCAGGCCCGAGCTTTACTCAGAAGCTCATCGCGATCATCCACGATTTCGTCCACCAGACCGGCCACCAGCGCCTGCCGGGCGTTAAGTTTTTTGCCTTCGAGCAGGTACGGCAACGCTTTTTCCAGCCCAAGCATACGCACCATGCGCACGATTCCACCGCCGCCCGGCAACAAGCCAAGCGTGACCTCCGGCAAGCCGACTTGAGTATTCACCCCGTCCAGCAGAATGCGATGCTGACACGCCAGGCAGATCTCCCAACCACCGCCCAGTGCGGTTCCATTGATTGCCGCAACTACCGGCTTACCCAGGGTTTCCAGGCTACGAAGCTGACCTTTGAGCGTCTGCACCATGTCGTGAAACCACTGCGCACGGTCACTGCCAACCTGTATCAGTTCATCAAGGTCCCCGCCGGCAAAAAATGTCTGCTTGGCCGAGGTGATGATAACCCCGGCTATGGAATGCCTGTCCGCCTGCAGCCTGGCAATCGTTGCTGCCATCGCGTCGCGATAAACGGCGTTCATGGTATTGGCGCTCTGCCCGGGCATATCAATGGTCAGGACGACAATCTGGTCCTGACCTTTTTTATAATTAATGGCTTGAGTCATGAAAATGTTCTCTGCAATACAGGACAGGATTCAGTAGCGCTCGATGATGGTGGCGATACCCATTCCGCCGCCCACACACAAGGTCGCCAGGCCGTAGCGCAGCTGACGCTCTTCCAGTTCGTCGAGCAAAGTGCCGAGGATCATGCAGCCCGTGGCGCCCAAGGGATGGCCCATGGCAATAGCGCCGCCGTTGACATTGACCTTGAGCGGGTCAACGTCCAGGTCCTTGATGAACTTGAGCACGACAGAAGCAAAGGCTTCGTTGACCTCGAACAGGTCGATGTCCTGAACTGTCAGCCCGGCTTTGCTCAGCGCTTTGCGTGTGGCAGGTGCTGGCCCGGTGAGCATGATGGTGGGGTCGTTGCCGGTAACGGCAGTGGTGACGATTCGGCCGCGAGCCCTAAGTCCAAGCGCCCTGCCCTTGACGTCCGAGCCAATAAGCATCGCAGCCGCACCATCGACAATGCCGGAGCTGTTGCCCGGCGTATGCACGTGCCGGATACGCTCCACATGGCTATAGACCCGGAGTGCAGTGGCATCGAACCCCATCTGGCCGATCATCTCAAAACTCGGTTTGAGCTTACCCAGACCTTCCAGGGTCGAGTCGGCACGAATGAATTCGTCGTGATCCAGCAGCAAGCAGCCATTCTGGTCACGAACCGGGATCAGCGACTTGCGAAAGGCTCCTGCCTGACGAGCACGAGCCGCCTTTTGCTGAGACCCCAGCGCAAAGGCATCAACGTCTGCGCGGGTGAACCCTTCAAGCGTAGCGATCAAATCAGCGCCGATGCCCTGAGGCGTAAAGTGACAGTGCATGTTGGTTTGCGGATCCAGCACCCAGGCACCACCGTCGCTGCCCATCGGCACGCGGGACATCGATTCCACGCCGCCGACCACCACCAGATCCTCGAAACCGGAGCGAATCTTCATGGCGCCCAGATTCACCGCCTCAAGCCCGGATGCACAAAAACGATTGACCTGCACTCCCGCCACGCTCACATCCCAGTCGGCCACCATCGCAGCGGTCTTGGCGATATCCGCCCCCTGATCGCCTACCGGCGTGACGCAACCCAGAACGATGTCATCGACTTCAGCGGTGTTCAGGTCATTGCGCAGTTGCAGGGCTCTCAGTAGCCCGGCGAGCAGATTCACCGGTTTGACGCTGTGCAACGCGCCGTCTGCCTTACCCTTGCCGCGCGGCGTGCGTACCGCATCGAAAATCAATGCTTCGCTCATGAAGTCCTCGATCACTTTATTGTTATGGGTGAATCGTCTGAGGACACATTAGCCGCAAGTGGGCGGGATTCAATCGAGAGCCTAAAGACCAGCGTAGGAAAATTCCGACACTGACGAACGGTTGTCCGCACTCGAAGCACAGTTGATGTGGTTCAACGTGTCTAGTAAGGGAACGTCCGCGAGGCAACGAGTTTTTCTATAACTATTAATTCGCTAGAGTGATACCTAAATACGAAATGGTTCTAAACAGCAGCGCTCGTGGACTCTAAGGTTAATTTTGTAGCAACAGTAGCGCGATAAGAAATACATGAAGCGCTTGGTTTGTCGGCGGCTTTGCCGAACCGGTTGCTCAATGAATCACCTTTGCCAGCTGCCCGAAAACTCATTAAGAATTCGGCGAGCTTTTGTCGCTCAGGAATAACAAAAAAAGGCGGACAGCCATGTTCAAGCATTCCAAAGTACGTCAGGCCGGACTCATCGTCTTCGCCACCACCCTGTTATTGATCTTGCCAAACCTGAGTCGCCTGTTTGGATGAGGCCTACTTCGCCCTCAGGTTCTGATCATGCCAGCGCCCTACCGGACGACGTGTATCTGTGCCAATCTTTCCTCTCAAGGGAAAGGAGGCAGTCACGATGAATAAAGGTTTGGCGCTGATTTTGATAGCTTTTTGCGGCAGTGCCGCAGCTGGCGAAGTCGAACAGGCAGTGGCGGTGGCAGCGTTGAAGGAAGGGAAACTGGCCGTCGACGTGCGTAGCCAGACCGATTACGACGCAGGCACGGTACTCAATGCCGTGCGCGTTGAAGACCGGCGCCTGGTCAATCAGATGAAGCAGGTGCTCAACGACCGCAATGTCGTGTTCGTCGTGTTCAGCAGCAGCAACGAAAAAGCCAGCAAAGCTCAGGACAAGCTGAACAGGGCCGGGTACTACAGCGTCATCAATGGCGGTAACTACGAAGAGCTGCACAACGCCCTTTACGATATCAGCGACGATCCTGCGGAGTGATGATTTGCGTTTTATCCTTTCCCTGGCCGCGTTGATGCTTACGCTAGCCCCTCAATGCGCCTTGCAAGCCGCACAGCTGAAAATTGAACGAGAAGATCAAGTCAACATCTGGCAGACCAGCCAGCTGCTTGCACACCCGCAGATTCAAACCATCAAGATTGACGAGGACGTCGCCTACAAGCGTGCCATGAGCTATCGTGCCATTCCGCTTGCGGCGTTGCTTGAAGGGGTCACGCCGCAGGATCACCTGCAGGCCGTCGCAACCGACGGCTTTGCGGCGGAGATCCCTGCAGCGCCGGTCATGCAGCCCAAAGGTTCAAAGGCCTGGCTGGCCATCGAAGACCCGGCTCACCCATGGCCGCTCCTCAGCAACGGTACCCACAGCGCTGGCCCGTTTTATCTGGTGTGGACGGATCCCCTGGCCGACGGCATTGGCCGCGAAGAATGGCCGTATGCGATGAGTACCCTGCGCGTACTGGCGTCCGTCAGCGAACGCTTTCCCGCGTTACTGCCCGACCCGAAGCTCGCGGCTGACCATCCGGTTAAACAAGGTTTCGCGTTGTTCCAGAAAAATTGTCTGGCCTGCCATCGTCTGAATGCGGCCGGGGACTCGCAATTGGGCCCTGATCTGAACCTGCCCCACAGCCCTACTGAGTATTTCAGCGCCGGATACCTGCGCCAATACATACGCAACCCGCAGAGTCTGCGTGAATGGCCGCAAGGCAAGATGCCCTCTATTCCCAAAGAGGTGCTGCCGGATACCGAACTGGATCAGGTCATTGCCTATCTGGAGCACATGGCGGCACGGCGCAAAGCGGGAGAGTAACAATAAGCGCAGCGCGGGTATGGCCCGTGGCGTGCCATTGATGTGTTTCGTTGCCTGAACATCGTCATCGCGGGCAAGCGCGCTCCTACACTTGGATCGCGATCCGGTAGGAGGCAACTTGTTGGCGAGAGGGCTTTATACGGTGGTTCAGGCAGAGCGCCGCGGCATCAATGGCTGATGCCGCCCCCGGTAATCACTGATGCTGCGCCTGCATCATCACTTTGGGTGCGCCCGGCATTGGCGATACCAGCACCTTGGCATGCATCTGCTCACAGCCGCCACCGCGACGCATGCCGCGGACCGGGCAAGCGTCCAGATAATCCAGGCCGACCGCAAGTTTCAAGTGACGCTCAGGAATGGCCAGTTGATTGGTGACGTCGAAGCTATACCAGGCATCATCGATCCACGCCTCAGCCCAGGCATGACTGGCCAGATGCTCGCTGTCTTCGCTGTACAGATAACCCGAGACGTAACGTGACGGAATCCCGAGGCTGCGCGCGCAGGCCAGGAATGCGTGACTATGGTCCTGACAAACGCCCGAGCGTGCGGCAAACGCCTGCGCAGCGCTCGTGTCCACCTCAGTGGAGCCCGGCGTGTAGGTGATGTGTTGATTCAACGCGTGCATCAGATCAATCAGCGCGGTGCGGTCTTTGCGATTTTTGCATTGCTGACTGGCAAAAGCTCGAATCGCGTCGTCCGGCTCGGTCAGGCGTGTGAAACGCAAAAATGGCAAAGGCGACTGACTTTCGTGTTCAGCTTCACGCTTCTCATCGATTTCAACCTGACCGCGGGCACCGATGATTATCGCTTCATGCGGCTCATCCATGCTCAGCACGTGCAGGATATTGCCGAACGGATCGATCTGCGCACGCACCGGACGTGGCAGCGTCAGTTGCCAGCTGAGCACCTGCTGGCGCTCACTGTCGTGGGGCGTAAGGCGTAAATACTGGATGCTCGCGCGGACCTGATCCTCGTAGTGATAGGTGGTCTCGTGGCTAATTGAGAGTCTCATGCAGCCTCCAGATAAGAAGTGTGGATTGCGTTACCCAATTGGGCCAGCAAAGGAATGAATTCGTTCAACCACTTGTGCAGCCCCTCTTCCAGGATTTCGTCGATCCCGGTATAGCGCAGGCGTGCATCCAGCTCGGCCGCCAGTCGTTGTGCAGGACGGCCGTTGGCGCCTGGCAGGCTGGCGAGAATCTGGTCAAGTTCCTCCAGACAGGCACTCAGGGAACGAGGAACGTCCGGGCGCAGTAACAGCAACTCCGCGACCTGCCTCGCACCTGGCGCATCGCGATACAACTCGGTATACGCCTCAAACGACGACAGCGCCCGCAACAGGGCACTCCACTGGTAGTAACCGTGAGCCGAACTGTCGGCCACTGCATTGGTGTCATTGCCACGAAGTTCGAGCATCTCGTAGCGGGCGTCGAGCATACGCATGGTGTTGTCCGCACGCTCGATGAAGGTCCCGAGACGAATGAAGCGGAATGCGTCATGGCGCATGATCGTGCCGTAAGTCGCACCGCGAAACAGGTGTGAACGCTCTTTGACCCACTCGCAAAACCGGCTCATACCGTAACGGGTCAGGCCTTGTTCGGCGATACCGCGAATTTCCAGCCATGTGGCGTTGATGTTTTCCCACATGTCCGCAGTAATTCGTCCGCGCACCGCATGAGCACTCGCCCGCGCAGCGCCGAGGCAACTGTAGATACTGGCCGGGTTGCTCGCATCCAGCGCGAAGAAATGCAGCAGTCGTTCAGCATGCAACTCGCCGTGACGCTCCAGATAGTGATCCAGCGTGCCAGTAATCAGCAGTGGCATGGCCAGTTCGTCAAGGCCATCACCACGCCCGTCCTGAGGCATCAAAGACAGCGAGTAACTGACGTCCAGCATCCGGGCGAGGTTTTCCGCTCGCTCCAGATAACGCGACATCCAATATAAATCCGAGGCAGTTCTACTTAGCATTGGCAGGCATCCTTAATCCTCGACCACCCAGGTGTCTTTTGTTCCGCCACCTTGAGACGAGTTCACCACCAGCGAGCCTTCACGCAGCGCGACTCGGGTGAGCCCGCCGGGTACGACGCGGGTTTCACGACCAGAAAGGACAAACGGGCGCAAATCAATGTGGCGCGGTGCAATGCCGTTCTCGACAAACGTCGGACAGGTCGACAGGCACAACGTCGGTTGCGCGATGTACGCGTGCGGCTTGGCTTTGATACGGGCGCGGAACGACTCGATTTCCGCAGCCGTTGCAGCCGGTCCGACCAACATGCCGTAGCCACCCGATCCCTGGGTTTCTTTGACCACCAGTTCCGGGAGATTGGCCAGTACATGGGACAGGTCAGCAGGTTTACGGCACTGCCAGGTCGGCACGTTCTGCAGAATCGGTTCTTCATCCAGATAGAAACGGATCATGTCCGTGACATAGGGATAAACCGACTTGTCGTCCGCAACACCGGTACCGATCGCGTTTGCCAGCACCACATTGCCCGAGCGATAGGCCGACAGCAGGCCAGGTACGCCCAGCATCGAATCAGGGTTGAACGCCAGCGGATCGAGGAACGCGTCGTCTAGACGACGGTAGATAACATCGACCGCTTTGGGCCCGTCGGTGGTGCGCATGAACACACGATCGTCGCGGACGAACAGATCTGCCCCTTCAACCAGCTCCACGCCCATTTCCCGAGCAAGAAACGCATGCTCGAAAAACGCACTGTTGAAGCGACCTGGAGTGAGTACCACCACACTCGGATTATCCAGCGGGCTGGAACTCTTCAGCGTGTCGAGGAGCAGATTCGGATAATGATCGATCGGCGCGATACGCTGCGCTGCAAACAGCTCAGGGAACAGGCGCATCATCATCTTGCGGTCTTCGAGCATGTAACTCACGCCGCTCGGAGTGCGCAGGTTGTCTTCCAGCACGTAATAGGTGCCGTCGCCGTCACGAACCAGATCCACGCCGGAAATGTGCGAATAAAGATCGCGGTGCAGATTCAGCCCCTGCATCGCCAACTGATATTGCTCGTTGGCCAGCACTTGCTCGGCGGGGATAACCCCGGCCTTGATAATGCGCTGTTCGTGATAGAGGTCAGCGAGAAACATGTTCAGCGCCTTGACGCGCTGAATGCAGCCCTTTTCGACCACCCGCCATTCACTGGCCGGGATACTGCGCGGAATCGTGTCGAAAGGAATCAGGCGCTCGGTGCCTTGCTCGTCACCATAGAGCGTGAACGTGATCCCGGCGCGATGAAACAATAAGTCGGCCTCACGCCTGCGCTGAGCCAGAAGCTCAGGGGGCGTTTCACCCAACCAGCGGGCAAATTCCCGATAATGCGGGCGGACCAGACCGCCAGCATCGTACATCTCATCATAAAAGGTGCGGATCATGCCGTACTCCTTGTCACCACGGACACCAAGGGCCTTCGCAAGGCCCGTGCCATCGGCATAAACGCTTAAATATCAATTGGTTACATAAAACCAGAAAGCTACCCGCACCATTCCTGTGCAATAAGCTTCCTAACCAATTCTCCTACGCTTCATTCGGAAGCGTATTTCAACTGCAAAAGCTATGAACAGCATAGCCAGAGTTGATTTCACGAGACGATATTGTTTCCCGATAATCAGCGACATCCTGAACGCAGCGTATTTGTATGCCCCGTTTCAAGTCGTTGTCGAAAAACACGGCAGCGCTACCAGCACCGACTTCTCACCGAACTTCCCTTTGAGCCACTCACTGAGTGGCTCTTTTTTTTGCATGTCGTCCAGCGAAAACGACCGTCAGAAAAAACTCATACTCAATCTTGCATTTAGAGCCTGCAAACTAAAACCGGCCAACTCCCGGGCATACGCCCCGAAATCGGCCGGTCATTCAAGCTGTCACGGTAAAACTCATGCGTGTAAGCGCCTGATCTCCTGCCTGACTCCCCAACCCTCGACCTCACCGTCAAGCGGCGTGATTGCGGCCTGGAAGTCCTGTTCGAAATCGCCGATACCGTCATAGGTCGCGTGCATCACCTTGCTTAACTGCAAGTGCCAGGCACCGTCGTCTCGAACATTGATTTGAGTATTCAGGGATTCGCCACGGTATTGATCCGCAGCCTGCCTTGCCCGTTCCTCATCCGGGAAAACGGCATAGAACTCAATGGGATGTATACGTGCGAAATCAAAACCGCTTTCTTTCATGCGGCGCAGTACGTTACTGCTGATGTCCTCTTGATAGGCTGTGCTCATGAAACGTCCTCCTATTCAACGATAGATAGAGTTTCAACATTCCCGAATGTCGTGCCCTAGCAGGTCGTCCACGGCAGACACTCTGCCGCCCGGGATCAAGCATGTAGCTGACAAGGCCGTGTCCAATTGCGGACCGGCATCGACATGAAAAAAACGGGAGAAGCGTTTCACCCGTCTCATCTGCAGAGTAACCCCATCGTTGGCCTTCTGCCAATTCCCGATCAGGGCATTTTTTTCAATGCGATCAGGATGCCTCCTTAATGGACAGAATCTGCACGGAGTTCTGGTCTTTCAACGACTTGGCCGTAGGCTCGGCGGTCCGGCCTTCCAGGTCATTCATGTCCAGCTCATCAGCCACCGGAAACAATATAGGTCGCAGACGACGGGCAACCTCCTCGTCACTGGGACGATGCTCGGACTCCATAGCATGGCTTTGCTGCACACCGTCTTTGTCGAGATACGAAATGGTCCACTGTTTCATCAAGGTCTCCTCGGCAGCCGACAATGCGGCTTACGTGATCTTGACCTTTTGATGCGGGCATTCGTTCACAGGATTTGAATCGCCCGGGCTGTAGGAGTGAGCTTGCTCGCGATAGCGGCATATCAGTCACAGGTATTTAACTGCCAGGCCGCCATCGCGAGCAAGCTCACTCCTAAAGGTCCAGTTTCGCTGCACGACAGCGCGGTGTAAATGACGGTGCCTTTCGCGTACTCCAGGCAACAAAAAGCCCCTGCGCGAGGGGCTTTTTGCATTACATCACCACAGGATCAGTTCTTGCTGGCTTCGACCCCGGCAGTGTTATCCAGCAGGCTCTTGGTCGCCGTTTGCAGGAAGCTGTCGAGCTTCTCACGCAACGCCTGGGTGTCCGGTGCATCCGGAATCACTTCAGCGTGAGGTGTGCGGCCAAGGGTGTAGGACAGCACCTTCGGATCCATTTCCTTGGGTTCGATCAGGATCCGGTCACCCGTGATCAGAGCAACCGTCTGCTCACTGCCCGAGGGCTTGATAACGCCGAAGCCCTTGTCGCCAGCAGGCAGGTTAAGCAGGTCACGACCCCAGCACTGGTGACGGGTTTCGCCGCCAAGACGGCCCATGATCGTCGGCACGATGTCGATCTGCGTACCGACAATGCTGCTGCGCTGACCGAACTTCTCCTGCATGCCGGGTGCGATAAGCAGCAGCGGCACATTGAAGCGACCCAGGTCCATTTCGGTGATTTGTTGATTGTTGCCGAAACCATGGTCGCCCACGACCACGAACAGGGTTTCCTTGTAGTACGGCTCTTTCTTGGCCTTCTCGAAGAACTGCCCCAGCGCCCAGTCGGAGTAACGCATGGCCGTCAGGTGCTCATCCAGTGTGCCGTGCCCGGTAACAGGCTCCATCGGCAACTTTGGCGGCAGCGCGTAAGGCGTGTGGTTGGACAGGGTTTGCAGCAAGGCATAGAACGGCTTGCCGTTTGCACCCCGAGCCTTCAACTCTTGAGCGCCGCGATCAAACATGTCCTGATCGGAAACGCCCCACGTCGGATCGGAGAACACCGGATCAACGTAGTCGCCACGACCAATGAACGTGGTCATGCCCTGATTACTGAAGAAACCCGACTGGTTGTCCCAGGCGAAGTTACCGTTATAGACGTACACGTCGTCATAGTTGCGCGCACTAAGCAGCTGCGGCAAACCGGACAGCTTGTGCGCGCCCTCTGGCGTCTGCATCAGGTATTCGAAACCAGGCAGGTTCGGGAAACACGCCATGGTCGCGAACATGCCCTGATGGGTGTGCGTACCGTTGGAGAAGAAACGGTCGAACAACAGGCCTTCTTTCGACAGCTTGTCAAAGTAAGGCGTGATATTCGCTTCATCCCCCAAGGCGCCCACCGAGTGACCGGCAAAGCTTTCCATGAGGATGACGACGACGTTCTTGATCGGCAGCGTATTTTCCACCGGCGGCGTGAAATCACGCCGGATGGCAGCCAGATCAGGCTCTACCAGCTTGTCATTGGCGGTCAGCAGCATGTCTCGCACGGTTTGCTGAGCAGCCGGCTGTGGCAAGGTCGCTTTCCAGATATTGTCGCGATCTTCAGACATCCGGCTTTTGGCCGCGGCGATCAACGTCAAGGTACCGTTCAGGCCCAGCGTGTTGGCGAAATTGGATTCGGTGGTGTAAGCATCGCCCCAACGCAGTGGCGGCCCCTGACGCAGCGTACCGCGTGCGGCAACAACAGCAATCAGCAAGCAGACCACGAACACGCCAATGCGCGCATACCAGGGCGCAACATTACGATTGCTGGAATTGCTGACGCTGAACTCACGACGCGGACGAGTCGCCCGGTCAACGCCTTTGAACACCAGGCTCAACAGCCAGGTGACCACGGCCCATGCCAACAGGTAGCGAACCACCGGAAAGCCGTACCACAACATGCTCAGAACGGTCTTGGGGTCTTCTTTCACGTACTGGAACACCAGGCCATTCAGGCGCTGGTGGAATTCGCGATAGAAGTCCATTTCCATCAGGCCGAAAAACAGTGTGATGCTGGCGACCACGGTCAACCAGAAACGGAAGAACCCGCGTGCCGCCATCGCGCGGACGCTGAACAGCGAGAGCAACAGCGGAATCATCAGGTAAACCGTCAGACGCAAGTCAAAACGCATACCGTTGAACAGCGCTTCAACAAAGGTCGAGGCCGGTGTATCGCCGATCATCTCGCGGTTGTAAACCAGCAAGGCAACGCGCAAGAGCGTGTACATCACCATCAACACCAGAGCGCTGAGCAGCGTGTACGCAAGGTGGGATTTGACGGTAGGTTGCAGCGAGCGCGACGACGCGTGCTTATGAATCATAGCGTCCGGTTTAGCCATGTTGTTCTAGGATCCGTTGGATTCAGAGTAGGGTTCGAAAAGCGTGCGCTCGGCAATGACTTGGCATTGGCGAACGGAGGGCGCAAATCTTACGTGATCGCCCGCGGTTTAGCAGCGATGCATGACAGATGTTTTACCTTCGACGGTAATGAAGTCGGATGAAAAAGCCCCGACCACAGCGACACCCGTCGCAAGCGACTGAAAATCGCGCGCAATTCTCTATGACAAGGCGTGAAAATTTCGTAGTGGCTAATGAGCGGCAACTACCGCTGATTGGGTGCTACGCAGAACTGACCTGCCATGGACAGATCAGGCCTGCGTAACCTTTTGAAGGGTATCAGTCGTTGCTTGGCTTGTTTACCGCTTGCAGCACGTACTGAGGCAATGCAAACGCCCCGATATGGATTTCAGGGTTGTAATAACGAGTAACAATACCGCTACCTGCGAAACGCTGACGCAAGGTTTCCAGTGGCAACTTGCGATAAGCAGGATCGGTCGCGCCCCACGCAAACGTCATAGCACCACCAATGTAGGTAGGAATGGCTGCCTGATAGAAATGCCAGTCCGCGAACAGGCCACGCATGCGCCCTGCGGTGGTTTGCACGCCGCTGAGTTGCATGAACGGGGTGCCGTTCTGCGTGACCAGGATGCCGCCTTCGTTCAGGCAGCGATGACAGGCCTGATAGAAGTTTTCCGAGAACAACACTTCTCCAGGACCGATCGGATCGGTGGAGTCGGAAATGATCACGTCGAATTTTTCTTCAGTGGTCGCGACGAAACGCATGCCGTCGTCGATCACCAGATTCAGTCGCGGATCGTCGAAGGCACCCTTGGAATGCTCCGGCAGGAACTCTTTGCACATTTCGACCACGGTGCCGTCAATTTCCACCATGGTGATGTGCTCGACAGTGTCGTGCTTGGCCACTTCGCGCAGCATGCCGCCGTCACCGCCACCAATGATCAGCACGCGACGCGCCTTGCCGTGCGCCAGGATCGGCACGTGGGTCAGCATCTCGTGATAGATGAATTCGTCGGCTTCAGTGGTCTGAATCACGCCGTCCAGCGCCATCACCCGGCCCATGCGCGGATTCTGGAAAATCACCAGATGCTGGTGCTCGGTGCGCACCTCGTGAAGCATTTTTTCAATGCGAAAGCGCTGGCCGTAACCCTCGTACAACGTTTCTTGATAATCGCTCATGGGTAGGTCCCTGATGAATGCTGAAAACAGGACGGCCAGCCGCCCATAAGAAAGGCGCGCATTCTACGTTGGGAAAGATGACAGGTCGAACCTTGGGTGCAAACAACCGGACGGCCAGACATCGGGCGCCTGCGCCCCACCCCACAGGCTGAGGGTCAACGTCGGTTATTGGATAAGTGGCCTGAAAAACACCGTGCTCAAAAAAACACGAACACTCCTACAACTCAAAAGCGCGAACCCTACATATTAAAAATTCAAACCAAGCGACGATGCACTTCAAATACGCGCACATCTTCGCCCAAACAAAATCCTGTCCACCCATAACACCCGATATAAAAACACGCTTGTTTATTCGATCAACGCAACCTTTAAAAAATCATTTGTTTACGCTTTAGATATATACAACTACAGACGGTAGTGAATGCCAACTCAGGCATGCGTTGCCCCACTAATCCAGGGATTCCCCGTATGTTCAGTTTGCCAAACCTCGGCGGAAACACTTTCACAGGCCAGATCGATGAAAAAGTTTACCCAACGCGCCGCATTGAGTCTCGCCTTGTTTACTTTAAACGGCTGCGACTGGGTGGGCATATTTGCCAAGGAAGCCGCTGTAGCGGCAACCAGCCATCGCGGCAGGGATACGTTTACGTTCAAGGGGCAGCTGCCTGCGGAGTTTGGCATTGATGCCATTGCTTTCTATGGCCCCAATGAGCCGGGTAAAGCCAGCTGTCAGACACCGTCTTTTGAACCCGGCAAGACCATCACTCGGCGTTACTCGAAGCAGTACACCGCTGAAATTCAGGCGCAGCCTCAGGCGTTTAGTTTTGAAATACCGCTGAGTTACTACAAGGGTCTTTGTGGGATGAGGCTTGGGCGGGTGAAGTTGGAGATTAATGGGCGGTATGGTCCTCAAGAATGGCAACAGGCTTATGGACAAGGCAATTTTTATATTGGACCAAACAATACATCCACGACTGTAGACACTGACAAACACGGAACGATAAATATAACCGCCGCTTGCACATGGTTATTCCAGCAAAGCAAGGCACGATCAATCCTTGATGAAATCGAAAAAAGAGTTACATGCCAAGGAGCCGGAGCACGCCTCTCATATAAACAACTTGCAAATAAAACCATAACATTAACAATCAAGACATCCCAAGATGAAAAGCCTTCGATGAGAAACCGTTGGATAACTACCGATTCAGGGTGGAAACCCTGCCAAGAGACTGAAACATCAAATCGTTGCCAATCTCCACCAACATTCAAAACATTCAAAATGAATGGACATACCTGCACCGTTTACCCCGGCTGTACGGAGTAAGCATTCATGAGCATCCGAACATCTGCCGAGGTAATCAGCACTGCACTTCGGATACTGGGTATTGGCGTATTAACGCTGAGCTTGAGTGCCTGTGATTTAGTCGCAACACTTGTCAAGGAGGCCGCAGTCTCAGCCACCAGCC
>NZ_UWFN01000120.1 GCF_900602065.1 Pseudomonas viridiflava
GCATGGGCATGCCCAAGGTGGTCTCGGCTCAGGTCGAGGAGATGCTCAATTCCGCCAGTCTGGCATTCGGCCTGTACCCGATGCTGACGTCGGGTGCCTGCGTGTCGATCAACACCCATGCCACCGAAGAGTTGAAAGCCAAATTCCTGACGAACATGTATTCGGGCGTCTGGTGCGGTTCGATGTGCCTGGCCGAAGCCCACGCTGGTATCGACCTGGGCATCATCCGCACCAGGGCCGAGCCGCAGACTGACGGTTCCTACAAGATCACTGGCAGCAAGATTTTCATCACCGGCGGTGAGCATGACC
>NZ_UWFN01000122.1 GCF_900602065.1 Pseudomonas viridiflava
CCGCACCTGTTCAACTTCCTCGAGATCGCTGCAATGTTGCGCACTGCCGGTGCGTTGCAAGAGGTCAGCGATGCGACCGCGCTAGCCACTGCGGTGCAGCGCCTGATCGACCAGCCACAACAGGCTCGCAGTATGGCCGATGCCGGGCTGGCAGTGATGAAGGCCAATCAGGGTGCGCTGCAACGCTTGCTGGACGGAATCGAGCGGTTGATGGCCAAACGCCGAGTCGCGGAGGACGCAGAGCGTCCAGAACGGCATGCGACGCAGAGCGTCGCACGATAGTTACGCTTTAGCTCAGCCACCTGTCGTTCCTCACGCCCTGCGTGGAAATGCCTTGCGTGACGCTTCGCGTCACAGGTTTGCGCAGCGCCGCACGATAGTGCAAGGCGATAAAAACCTCAGCAATCGGGCTCGTCAGCGGTATATCGGCGTGCCGGGTTGATGGCAGCGCCGAACTCGCGCAATGCCTTGGCCC
>NZ_UWFN01000268.1 GCF_900602065.1 Pseudomonas viridiflava
AGACCGAACAATGCTGCGCGTACAGCGGCGCGCCGCGCGCAGGATCCGGCGTAATGGCCGGTGCCTGGCTGACTTCATAGGCCAGCGCCAGCCTTGCACCCAGCTGCCTGGCCTGTCGCGCCACGAGCGTACCGTCCTGTCGCTTGTTCACGACGCCCTTGAGGTCTGCTGCGCCCTTCTCAAGCTCGGCACGTTCGGTCCGCTGCGGCAGTGCAACGATGAGACCCTGAAGCGCGTTCAACGCGTCGATCTGATTCTGGTATCCGGCACTGTCGATGACCTTGCCATCCGCCACCGTCGCCGGATAGTCCGCACTGAGGTAATCCAGCACATGCAGCGCCTGAGCTGCGCCCTCGACGGGATCGGCCAGCGCACCGAAGCTGCACAGCAGCATCATGGAGGCCAGAAGCCGGACGAGTGAACGAGAGTGCAGGTGCATTGGTGAATC
>NZ_UWFN01000125.1 GCF_900602065.1 Pseudomonas viridiflava
TCGGCGGCGCGACGATCCACGTCCTCATTGGTCAATGGGCGCACGCTGATGGTCAGTTTGTTTTCGGTCTGGAACGCCGAATAATCGAACGCACCCGATGGCTCGATGGAAATGCTGGCCTTGTCGCCAGACGCTGTGGCGCTGACGAATTGCACGGGTGTGGCAAAGTCTTTCACGTCCAGACGCACGCGCAGCGGATCGGGCAATTGCGTCTTGGCGAAATCGACACGGATCTTGCCGCCCTGCTCCTGAATATCCGCAGCGATGCTGGCATTGCTCAGGTCGATGACCACGTTGCC
>NZ_UWFN01000063.1 GCF_900602065.1 Pseudomonas viridiflava
TCGTACTTGAGGTCGAACGCGTGCTGTCCATCGACGAGATGTCGAGCCTGGCCGAAGCCGGTCAGACACCCGCTCTCGATTTCGACGCGCACTGAGATCCGCATATGCCAGACGCAGCCGCACTCAACGACCGCGAATTCGGCCAGTTCCAATCCTGGCTGTATCGCGCAGCGGGTATCAATCTGTCGCCGGCCAAGAAGGCGCTGGTAGCCGGCCGCCTGTTCAAGCGCCTCAAGCACTATGAACTGAAAAGCTATGGCGACTACTTCAAGCTGATCATGACGGACCAGCGCCACGGTGAACTGCA
>NZ_UWFN01000126.1 GCF_900602065.1 Pseudomonas viridiflava
CATTGAGCAAATGTAAACCGCCCCAGCTATCAGAAACAGCCGGTTCAATCACTTCAGAACCGGCTGCCTCCTATGGCTGGCGTTTGTGGTGGTTCGCCCTAGGCTGGCACATTTGAAGCTTTCTGGGTTGCATTCGAACCCTCGGTCGCAGCGCTGACGCCTGCCGTGACCGTGGTTATATTGACTGCATGCAAACCCTTCGGGCCCTGGGTAATCTCGAAGCTGACCGGCTGGCCCGCCTTGAGTGTTTTGTATCCATCCATGTGGATAGCCGAATAA
>NZ_UWFN01000130.1 GCF_900602065.1 Pseudomonas viridiflava
GGTGAAATCCTCGCTTGCGGCGGGTACCTAGTGCTCGCCGATCCGTCGATGGCTGAACTCACCTGGGGCATGGTGTCCGGAAATCAGCATGGCAATGGCCTGGGCCGGTTCCTCGTTTTGTCCCGGCTTGACCTGATGAGGGAGCTCCCGCACGTAAGCCAGGCTTACATCAACACCAGCCAGCTGGTTCAAGGTTTTTACGCTGGCCTGGGTTTTTCGCTGACCCGCTTGAAACGTGACGGTCACGGGGTGGGTATCGACAGCGTCGAGATGACGTTGAAGTTGTAACAAAAAGAAAACTTATTTATTGAG
>NZ_UWFN01000139.1 GCF_900602065.1 Pseudomonas viridiflava
CACCTGGACCTACGTCTACGACGCGGCCGGCCACGTGGTGCGCGAAACCGGCCCGCAAGTGTATGTCTACGCGACCGACTTCAGCGCCGCCGTCGACAGCTGGGGCGCCGGCGTGGCCCAGACGCTGGTGACGGTGATGCAGTACGACATGCTGGGCAATTTGATCAAACGCATCGAGGCCGACGGCACCAGCCAGGCCCGCGCAACCCAATACGGCTACGACCTGGCCGGCCGCCAGTCCAGCACCACCTTGCCATCGGTGAGGATCTACGACACCACCGATCCGATCTCGGGCCAGAGCGCCGCCGCGACCGAAAAGGATTCCGGCGAGCGGGTCAACACCGTCGCC
>NZ_UWFN01000147.1 GCF_900602065.1 Pseudomonas viridiflava
GATCAATACCTTGAACGGCAACGTCATAGCGGATAGCCGGGCAATGACCTCAAGACCGTCCAGTTTTGGAATGCCTATGTCGAGAATTACGATATCAGGCAAATGCCCACGAGCCAGTTGCAAGGCATCCACGCCATTATCCGTCTCCGCGATGACCTCGCAGCCATGGCGCTCCAACAGCATGCGTACGGCAAGGCGAATGACGGGATGATCGTCCACGATCAGCACTTTATTCATGGGCAGTCCAATTTTCGCTATTCGAAGTTTCAGAGTAAGCACAAT
>NZ_UWFN01000347.1 GCF_900602065.1 Pseudomonas viridiflava
CTTCGATCAACATCACGTTGCTCGTTAGCGGGAGGCGAATTCTACAGCGTTACAACCTGCTGTCAACTCCCTTTTTTCACCGCTTTCGATCAACTTCATCGAAGCCTCTTCCTCGCCAGTCAAATCGTCCAACTCGTTGATTATCAAGGAGTTTTTCGTTCTGTCTGCGCCAGAAGAGGTGCGAATTATAGAGAGATTAGAGAGGCCGTCAACCCCTAATTTCAGGTTTATTCCAAAACCAGCGTAATACGCCCGAATGCCTTCTTGCCCGCCTGGCAAACATGAGTCGCTCCCACCTTAAAGACGAACGAGCGATCAACAACTTCACCATCTATACGCACGCCACCCGAAGCAAGGAGATCCCGGGCCACTGCAGAGTTCTTAACCAGACCTGCCTTATTAAGGACGGCTGAGATCGGCATATCTTCAGGGGCACCTACGGAAATCTCCGGCAGATCGTCCGGCAGCTCGCCATCTTTCATACGGTTACCCGCCGAACGATGGGCATTGGCCGCAGCCTCCTCACTATGGAAACGCGCGACAATCTCTTCAGCCAGCTTGATCTTGATGTCACGAGGGTTCGCACCCTTCTCGCAATCCGCCTTGAAGCCATTGATCTCCTCCATGGACCGGAAGCTCAACAACTCGAAGTAGCGCCACATCAATGCATCCGGAATCGAAACCAGCTTGCTATACATGATGCCAGGCGCTTCCTGGATACCTACATAGTTACCCAGCGACTTGGACATCTTCTTCACACCATCCAGACCTTCCAGCAAAGGCATGGTGAGAATGCATTGAGCTTCCTGCCCGTAGGCGCGCTGCAGCTCGCGCCCCATCAGCAGATTGAATTTCTGGTCGGTACCACCCAGCTCGACATCGGAACGAAGAGCGACAGAGTCGTACCCCTGCACCAACGGATAGAGGAACTCGTGAATAGCGATTGGCTGGCTGCTTTTATAGCGCTTGTCGAAGTCATCACGCTCAAGCATCCGCGCCACGGTGTACTGCGACGAGAGGCGAATGAAATCCGCAGGGCTCAGCTTGTCCATCCAGGTGGAGTTGAATGCCACCTCGGTCTTGGCCGGATCAAGAATCTTGAACACTTGGGACTTGTAGGTTTCGGCGTAGTCGAGAACCTGCTCACGGGTCAGCGGAGGACGCGTAGCACTCTTGCCGCTCGGATCACCGATCATTCCGGTGAAGTCGCCAATCAGAAAGATAACGTGATGTCCCAGCTCCTGGAACTGACGCAGCTTATTAATAAGCACGGTATGACCCAAGTGAAGGTCAGGCGCCGTAGGATCGAACCCGGCTTTAATACGCAGTGGCTGGCCACGCTTGAGCTTGGCAACAAGCTCGGCCTCAACCAAAAGCTCATCCGCCCCACGCTTGATCAGCGCTAGCTGCTCTTCAACCGACCTCATATCCGTCCCCTATTAATAGCCGTTTTCAAAAGGGGCCAACCATACAAGATCAGCGCCCAATTACAAGTTTTGCCCAGCACCACGGGACGAATCGAAAGCCGATTCATCCGCAGGGTTGCTTCGCACAGGTTTTGGTTATATTTTATACAGTTATTTCATCTTCATCATGTCATTCATCTTTTCCAATTCATCTTTTTTCAAAGTCAAATTACCTATGATAGACACGCCGCCTAAAGCGCCACCGCTTTATCCCAAGACCCATCTGCTCGCAGCCAGCGGCATTGCCGCCCTGTTAAGCCTGGCGCTCCTGGTGTTTCCCTCAAGCGAAGTTGAAGCCAAAAAAACCGTCTTGAATCTGGATATGGAAGCGCCTGCTGATCAAAGCGCACCTAACCAAGACGCTCTGGAAGCGACCGAAGCCACACAATCAGCAACAGATTCTCCGTTCGCACAGATAGACAACGGCGGCGACGAAACTCAGAGCAACGCTGCCAACGAGCCTCAAACCACCGAAAACGGTGCGGTTCCAGCAGTTGCAAACAAGGATCCGAATCATCGGGAAGTCACCGTTGCGAAAGGTGACACCCTGTCCACTCTGTTTGAAAAAGTGGGCCTGCCGGCTGCGACCGTGCATGAAGTCATGGCCAGTAATAAAGAAGCCAAGCAGTTCAGCCGATTGCAGAACGGCCAGGTTTTGCAATTTGAACTGACGCCTGAAGGCCAGCTCAAGCAGCTGCACACCAAGCTGAGTCAGCTCGAAACTATCAGCCTTTCCAAAACAGACAGCGGCTACACGTTCAATCGCGAAATCAGCAAGCCAGATGTGCGTACGGCCTACATACACGGCGTGATCACCAACTCCCTGTCACAGTCCGCACAGCGCGCAGGCCTTTCGCACACCATGACGATGGACATGGCCAACATCTTTGGCTACGACATCGACTTTGCTCAAGACATCCGCAAAGGTGACGAATTCGACGTTATCTATGAGCAGAAGGTCATCAACGGAAAGACCGTAGGTACCGGCAATATCCTTTCTGCCCGTTTCACCAATCAGGGCAAGTCCTACTCCGCTATTCGCTACACGAACAAACAAGGCAACACCAATTACTACACGGCCGACGGGAACAGCATGCGCAAGGCGTTCATCCGCACGCCCGTGGACTTCGCCCGCATCAGTTCAATGTTCTCCATGGGCCGCAAGCACCCGATTCTGAACAAGATTCGCGCGCACAAGGGCGTCGATTACGCAGCACCTCGGGGCACCCCTATCAAGGCTACCGGTGACGGCAAGGTGCTACTCGCTGGCCGTCGTGGCGGATACGGCAACACCGTGATCATCCAGCACGGCGAGACTTACCGCACGCTGTACGGTCACATGCAGGGCTTCGCGAAAGGTATCCAGACTGGCGGTACGGTCAAACAAGGTCAGGTCATCGGCTATATTGGTACCACCGGGCTGTCGACAGGGCCGCACTTGCACTATGAGTTCCAGGTCAATGGCGTGCACGTCGACCCACTGGGTCGCAAATTGCCGATGGCGGATCCTATCGCCAAATCCGAAAAACAGCGGTTCATGCAGCAGAGCCAGCCACTGATGGCTCGCATGGATCAGGAAAAGGCCACCATGCTGGCCTCGAGCAAACGATAAGCCATGGCATTCTTTTATATAGGTGTGATGTCCGGCAGCAGTCTCGATGGGATCGATATTGCCCTCGTTGAGCAGGATGACCGGCCAAGATTGCTGGCAACCCACTACATCCCGATGCCGGAAGATCTGCGGGCAGAGCTGTTAGGGCTTTGCTCCAGCGGACCGGATGAGCTGGCTCGTGCAGCAATTGCTGAACAGAAGTGGGTTCGTCTGGCAGCCAAAGGCGTCCTTGCACTTCTTACCCAACAAGGCATGGTTGCCGGGCAAATCCGCGCTATCGGCAGTCATGGTCAAACCATCCGCCATGAACCCGCTCGCGGCTTCAGCATCCAGATCGGTAATCCGGCTCTGCTCGCCGAGCTGACAGAGATCACTGTAGTCAGCGATTTCCGTCGTCGCGACATCGCTGCAGGTGGCCAGGGCGCGCCGCTGGTTCCTGCGTTTCACGAGGCGCTGTTCGACGACAATAAAGACCGCCGCGCCGTGCTCAATATCGGTGGGTTCAGCAACTTGAGCCTGATCGAGCTGGAT
The DNA here is from genome assembly GCF_900602065.1 of Pseudomonas viridiflava. Classification (GTDB taxonomy): domain Bacteria; phylum Pseudomonadota; class Gammaproteobacteria; order Pseudomonadales; family Pseudomonadaceae; genus Aquipseudomonas. The sequence goes on from NZ_UWFN01000347.1 coordinate 3,610, forward strand.
AGCCCGGTGACCGGCTTCGATTGCGGCCCTGGCAACGTCTTGCTGGACGCATGGATTCAATCTCAACGCGGCGAGAGCTTTGACCGTGACGGCGCCTGGGGCGCAAGCGGCAAGGTTGACCCTGCACTCCTGTCAGCATTGCTCAGCGACCCGTTCTTCCTGACCAAGGGCCCGAAGAGTACGGGTCGTGAAGTGTTCAACCTTGGCTGGTTGCACCACCATCTTTTCCAGCTGCCGACACTGTCAGCTGAAAACGTGCAAGCAACCCTCATGGAGTTGACCGCCCTTGCGATTACCGAGTCGTTGCAATCAGCTCAGTCCGAAACCAAAGAGCTGCTGATCTGTGGCGGTGGGGCACATAACGTTGCCCTGACCAATCGTCTTGCCGAACTGCTGCCCAACACAAAAGTCAGCAGCACAGCGGCATTCGGCGTTGATCCTGACTGGGTTGAAGCGATGGCCTTTGCCTGGCTGGCGCATTGCTGCTTGGAAGGCGTCCCAGCAAACCGCCCAACCGTGACGGGCGCACAAGGTCTGCGAGTACTGGGCGCCATCTACCCAGCCTGACTCCAGACGAACAAAAACGCCGCGCAAATGCGCGGCGTTTTTATGTGCGGAACAATCAGATGGAAAATGAAGAACCGCAGCCGCAAGTAGTAGACGCGTTGGGATTCTTGATCACAAAGCGTGAACCCTCAAGGCCTTCCTGGTAATCCACTTCTGCGCCCGCAAGGTACTGAAAGCTCATTGGATCGACTACCAGGCTTACGCCTTCGCGTTCAACGATGGTGTCATCGTCGGCCACGTCTTCATCGAAAGTAAAACCGTACTGAAAACCTGAACAACCGCCGCCAGTCACAAACACACGCAGCTTCAGGCGATCGTTACCCTCTTCATCGACCAGGGTCTTCACCTTGTGCGCAGCACCATGGGTGAATTGCAAAGCCGTTGGAGTGAAGGACTCGACGCTCATGTTAAATATCTCCCGGCGCTAAGCCGTCATAATGCGTAATGACGCGCATTATCCGCTTCTCCGAGAAAATTGGTCAACTATTCCAGAGCAGCGGCAAGTTTCAAGCCTCAAGCTGCAAGTGGTCGCACCAACCTCTTGAAGCTTGAAGCTTGAAGCTAAAAACTGCTTCTAAGGCATCATCCCGGCGTGGGACAGACCGAGCTTCTCGTCCAGCCCGAACATGATGTTCATGTTCTGTACCGCCTGGCCCGACGCTCCCTTGACCAGGTTGTCGATAACCGAAAGCACGACTACCAGATCCCCACCTTGTGGACGATGGACCGCAATACGGCAAACGTTGGCACCACGCACGCTGCGGGTTTCTGGATGGCTGCCAGCGGGCATGACATCCACGAATGGCTCGTTGGCATAACGCTTCTCGAACAGCGCCTGCAGATCGACCGATTTGTCGACGACTGTGGCGTACAGCGTGGAGTGAATACCGCGGATCATCGGCGTCAGATGCGGGACGAACGTCAGGCCGACATCGCCCCCGGCAGCGCGACGCAGCCCCTGGGTGATTTCAGGCAGGTGACGATGGCCTTTGACTGCATAAGCCTTGAAGCTTTCGTTGGCTTCGGAGTACAGCGAACCGATGCTCAAGCCACGACCCGCACCGCTCACGCCGGACTTACAGTCAGCAATCAAGCGCGTGTTATCGGCAAGCCCGGCTTCCAGCAACGGCAGGAAACCCAATTGAGTGGCGGTTGGGTAGCAACCCGGCACAGCAATCAGGCGAGCCTGCTTGATTTGCTCACGGTTCACTTCAGGCAAACCATAAACAGCATCCTTGAGCAGCTCTGGCGCACCGTGAGGCTGGCCGTACCACTTCGCCCACTCTACCGAGTCCTGTAGACGGAAGTCAGCCGAGAGGTCGATGACCCGCGTGCCCGCGTTCAGCAGTTCGCCTGCAAGCGAGTGCGCAACGCCATGGGGTGTCGCAAAGAACACGACATCACATGCACCGAGGGTCGCAATGTCAGGCACGCTGAAAGCCAGGCCATCGTAATGGCCGCGCAGATTAGGGTACATATCAGCAACAGGCAGCCCTGCCTCGGATCGAGAAGTAATAACGACCACTTCAGCTTGCGGATGCTGTGCCAACAGACGCAGCAACTCGACACCGGTGTAACCCGTGCCGCCGACGATACCGACCTTGACCATAACCTGCCCTCTACGTACCAACTGGAAAGCCGTCGATAATATGGGCCTAACGCGTCTGCGACAACCGACAACGTGACGTATGGACGCTCAAGCCACTACTATTTGCACACCGTGAACCTGGGAATAACTAAAAATGCTTTTATGGATCAAAGCTTTTCATATCGTTTCAATGGTCTGTTGGTTTGCAGCGTTGTTCTACCTGCCGAGACTTTTCGTTTACCACTCCATGAGCGAGGACGCCGTCAGCCGTGAACGCTTCTGCGTCATGGAGCGCAAGCTGTACCGGGGCATCATGGGCCCGGCGATGATAGCAACGCTGATTTTCGGTATCTGGCTGGTAGCTCTCGTACCGGGATACATGAGCCAGGGCTGGATGCATGCGAAACTCACGCTGGTCATTCTGCTGATCGGCTATCACCATGTCTGCGGCGCACAGGTCAAACGTTTCGCGCGCGGTGAGAATGGTCGCAGCCACGTGTTTTATCGCTGGTTCAACGAAATCCCTGTTTTGATCCTCCTCGCAATCGTCATTCTGGTAGTCGTCAAACCTTTCTAACTCATGACGTGACCGCTTGCTCTTGAGCAGGCGGTTCATATCGCTTTTGGTCCGACAAGGAAGCCAAGCATGTCCACTCCGCTGTTCAAGATTGTGTTCGAAGGGCAGTTGCGCAACGGTGTCGAGTTGCAAACTGCCAAGCTCAATCTTGCTCGATTGTTCAAAAGTGAAGTCACCGCGGTGGATAAGCTGTTCAATGGCAAACCCGTCGCACTCAAACGCGGACTGTCTCAAGCCGACGCTCAGATCTACCTGAATGCGCTCAATGATGCAGGTGTCGAGGCACGCATCGAAAATGACCACGTCATAATCCTCAATATCGAGGAAGTTGAAGAAAGCTCACCGGCACCCAACTCTTCTCAGACACCACCGGCCTCCCCATACGCACCTCCCCGCGCAAGTGTTATCGATGCTGAAGCAGAGCATTCGGACCTCAAGATCTTCAGCTTTCAGGGGCGGATTGGTCGCGTGCGCTATCTGGCATGGATCTCCGTGCTAGTCGTTACAGGTTTTATTGCTGCCGGCATATGCTCAGTGATCATGAGCGCCTCTCTGGTAGGTGGCGGCCTTTTGCTGGCGATAGTCGGCGCAGCGTTCTTTTTGGTTGGCCTGCAGATAGGCGCACAAAGACTGCACGACGCCGGGTGGTCGGCTTGGCTGCTGTGTCTGTACGTGGTGCCTTACATAGGTTTTGTACTGCCTCTGCTCTTGGTTCTGGCTCCAGGCAATAAAACCACTAACCGCTATGGCCCGCCGCCGCCACCGAATAACCGTTGGGTCATTCTGCTAGCCTGCATGTGGATATTCTTCATTGGCATATCGATCATTTCTGCGTTAACTGGCGGGATCCATTCCCTGAAAAATGAACTGTCGGACGTCACCACTCAATATGAGCAATCACTGCCTGATGACGATCAATAGTCTGTTGCCTATGCCCCGAACAAAACTTCGCGGCTCGCACTACGTTCAACGGAGAACCGCATGACCCGTTACGCCTTGATCACCGGGGCAACCAGCGGAATTGGCCTGGCCATGGCCGAAGCCTTGGCACGCAGAGGGCGGAGCCTGTTACTGGTCGCCCGCCAGCGCGACCTGCTGGAGACGATCGCCATTGAACTGACACAGCGTTTCGGTGTGGAGGTATTGATTCGCGCTTGCGATCTGGGCGAGCCCCTGCGCCTTTCGGGCTTCCTGCTGGAGCTGGAAGAAGAAGGTGCGCACCAGATCGACCTGCTGGTCAATTGCGCCGGGATCGGTACATCCGGCCCGTTTCTGGCTCAGGACTGGGGACTGGAGCAGGATCTGATCGACCTGAACATTCTGGCCCTCACACGCCTGTGCCATACCGTCGGCAACTTGATGGCACTGCAGGGTGGCGGGCAGATTCTAAACGTTGCGTCTGTGGCTGCGTTCAGCCCAGGCCCGTGGATGAGCGCCTATTACGCCAGCAAGGCCTACGTGCTGCACTTTTCGGAAGGGCTGCGCGAAGAGGTCAAGAAAAACGGGATCAAAGTATCAGTCCTGTGCCCTGGCCCAACGCGTACCGGCTTTTTTCGCACCGCCCTGCTTCAAGTAGGTCAACGCGGCAACCAGAAAATGATGAGTCCCGAGGAAGTGGCCCTGTATACGGTCAGGGCTCTGGCAAAGAATAAAGCAGTAATCATCCCAGGCTGGCGTAACAAGTTGATCACGTTCAGTCCTCGACTGGTATCACGCTGGATGAGCCGTACGATCGCAGGCCTGATCAACAAATCCGTCTGCCCCCGCTGACTGACAAACACTGGGCGCAGGCCGATCCCCTCAGTACACTCGGTGCGGTCCATTCATCTGCACGTTCCATCCACCACAAGGAGCAACTGGCTGTGGATACTTTGTTCACCAAGATCATCAACCGCGAGATACCCGCCAAAATCATCTATGAAGATGATCAAGTGCTTGCTTTCCACGACATCGCGCCACAAGCACCGGTCCATTTTCTGGTCATTCCGAAGAAGCCCATCCGTACGCTTAACGACCTGACGGAAGAAGATAAAGGCCTTGCCGGGCACATTCTGTTCACCGCTCAGCGCTTGGCTAAAGAGCTGGGTTGCGAGGATGGGTTTCGTGTGGTCATGAACTGCAACGAGCTAGGCGGGCAGACCGTCTATCACATTCACATGCACGTTCTGGGTCAGCGTCAAATGAACTGGCCACCAGGTTAATCCAGATATTCAATCACTTGCAGTAAGGCTGGAGCCCGCAAGGGCTCTAGCCAGCTGATCCAGCTCAAGCCTCATGTGGCTGATTGGGGTAGACTGGCGCCCATGGTTCTTCCGGAGGTGCCCATGGCTACCGAACGTCACTACTCCCCTATCGACCGTATTCTCTTGCAGGCCGACGCTGCGATGCGCACGCTTCTGCCGTCCAAGGGATACTCCCAACGCCCCTCGCCTGCCCTCGTTCAACCTGAAGTCAAGATGAGCGATGAAGAAACAAGGCACGTCGCGGGCCTGATGCGCATCAATCACACCGGCGAAGTCTGCGCCCAGGCGCTGTACCAGGGCCAGGCACTGACCGCCAAACTGCCCAACATACGCGCAGCCATGGAACATGCCGCTGAAGAAGAGATCGATCATCTGGTCTGGTGCGAGCAGCGCATTCACCAGTTGGGCAGCCATACCAGTGTGCTCAATCCCCTGTTCTATGGGCTGTCATTCGGTATTGGTGCAGCAGCGGGGCTGATCAGCGATAAGGTCAGCCTGGGCTTTGTAGCGGCGACTGAGGATCAGGTCTGCAAACATCTGAATGAGCATCTGGAACAGATACCAGCCGAGGACGAGAAGTCTCGCGCAATCCTTGAGCAAATGCGGGCTGACGAAGAACACCACGCACAGAGCGCATTGGATGCAGGCGGCTTCCGCTTCCCGACTCCGGTCAAATTTGGCATGAGCGTGTTGGCTAAAGTCATGACCAAGAGCACTTACCGGATCTGAATCGGGTAAATCGCGGACATAAAAAAGGCGCCTTTATCGGGCGCCTTTCTTTTATGCGTATATGCGTAAAAATCAGACGGCGACGTTAACGTTACGGCCGTAAAAGATTTCCAGCATTTCGTGCTTGACCTTGGCTGTCACCTGATCGCGTTGCACAGGGGACAGATTGCTGGTCGCATCGCCGAACAGGTAATTATCCAGTTCGAAGTTCTTGAGCAGCATCTTGGTGTGGAACAGATTCTCCTGATACACGTTGACGTCAGTCATCTGGTAACTGTTGCGCGTGTCTTCAGAGAGGTAGTTCTGAATCGAATTGATCTCGTGATCAATGAAGTGCTTCTTGCCTTCAACGTCACGGGTAAAGCCGCGCACGCGATAGTCGACAGTCACGATGTCCGATTCAAACTTGTGGATCAGGTAGTTCAGCGCTTTTAGCGGTGAGATCACCCCACAGGTTGACACGTCAATGTCCACGCGGAAGGTCGCGATGCCATCCACCGGATGAATTTCCGGATAGGTATGAACGGTGATGTGGCTCTTGTCGAGGTGCGCCAGGATAGTTTCCGGCAGTGGGCCCGGTGACTCTTCGATCTGGCTTTCGGTAGGCGTTACCGGCTGCTCGGAAATCAGAATGGTCACGCTGGCGCCTTGAGGATCGTAATCCTGGCGGGCGATGTTGAGGATGTTGGCGCCAATGATATCGACGACATCAGTCAGAATCCGCGTCAGGCGTTCTGCGTCGTACACACTGTTGATGTACTCGACGTAGGCCTGCTGGTCCTGCGGAGTTTCCGCATAGCAGATGTCATAGATGTTGAAGCTCAAGGTCTTTGTCAGGTTATTGAACCCGTGGAGCTTGAGTTTGCTTTTCACCGTTAAAAACTCTCTATATGTGTGTGGCCCAGGCCACGTGATCAAGCATGCCCGTCAGTTGAGCAATGCTCAGCTGCGTAGGACGGTTAACACCTCTTCGCGTTGGCGATTTTGGTTGTCTGTTCGGGAGCGGTCGCAAACAACCTGAGCAACCTGCACCCTGAAAAAGGGGCGCATTATGCAGACGTCAGGAGCTGTCTGCCAGAGTGTGCGCCGCTTTTATGATAATTGGGTGTCGTTAGCCCAATTCAACGATTTCGTAGTCGTGAGTAATCTCGACGCCAGCGTTGCCGAGCATGATGGATGCAGAGCAATATTTCTCGGCCGAAAGCTCAATGGCACGTTTGACCTGAGCCTCTTTCAGGCCACGGCCCTTGACCACGAAATGCAGATGGATCTTGGTGAACACCTTCGGGTCTTCGGTGGCGCGCTCGGCTTCCAGAAACGCTTCGCAGCTTTCCACCGGCTGACGAGACTTCTTCAGAATGCTGACCACGTCGAAGTTGCTGCACCCGCCCAGGCCAATCAAGACCATTTCCATCGGACGGACACCCAGATTGCGACCACCGCTCTCGGGTGGACCATCCATCACTACCACATGACCACTGCCGGATTCGCCGAGAAACATGGCTTCACCAGCCCATTGAATACGTGCCTTCATCGCCAGGGTCTCCACTGTAAAAAAGGCGGCCAGCTTAGCACAGCGCTCGCCGCGCTCTAATGGCGCCGATAAATACCATTTCACGACCAAGTTGTAGGAAATGTCTGAAATGGATTCAAATAGGAGCTAAAAAGCTGGCTAAATGCAATCTGCTGCCGATAACGCTAACAATGCCCTAGGCGAAGTACTTTTTCAGGACACAAGAATGCTAGCTATTCCCCTGTCATCCAAGACCAAGCACCTGGAAAAGTTTCTGGCTCATGCCCAGCGTCGTCGCTACTCGGCGAAATCCAACATCATCTGTGCCGGTGATCAATCCGAGTCCCTGCTCTACATTCTCAAGGGATCGGTCACGGTCTTGATTGAAGACGACGAAGGTCGGGAAATGATCGTGGCCTACCTCAACTCCGGAGATTTCTGCGGCGAGTTGGGGCTGTTCGAACAGCCCGGACAGGAAAATCAGCGCAGCGCCTGGGTACGAGCCAAGACGGAATGCGAAATAGCTGAAATCAGCTACAGCAAATTCCGTGAGATATCCTACCAAGAGCCGGAAATCCTTTACGCCCTGGGCGGGCAGATGGCCGAACGCCTGCGCAACACTACGCGCAAGGTACGCGACCTGGCTTTCCTCGATGTTACCGGCCGCGTGGCGCGAACATTGCTGGATTTGTGCAAGCAGCCCGACGCCATGACTCACCCTGACGGCATGCAGATCAAGATAACCCGACAGGAGATCGGTCGCATTGTCGGTTGTTCAAGGGAAATGGTCGGCCGCGTGCTGAAGGCTCTGGAGGAACAGAAGCTGGTTCACGTCAAAGGCAAGACGATGGTGGTGTTTGGTACGCGTTGAGGCGCCTAGCGCAGCAGTTATGCGCCGGACATATGTGGGAGCGGTGCTTGCCCGCGATATGGCTGGAAACGATTCGCCTTAGATCACGTTGGTTGACCTTATCGCGGGCAAGCACCGCTCCCACAGGAACGCGTTTCCAACTCAATTATTTGTATATTTCGCTAGAAGCCAAGCCTCAAACCGGACAAGCCGATCTGGTAAGCACTCGCCAACCTCTCCAACACCCCTTCAGCCGCAAACGCCTCACGCAACGCGATATGGCTATCGGCACGCACCCGCGGCTCAACTTCACAGATTTCGTTGAAACGGTTAACCGCGGCGACCATGTCATGTCGCTCGTTGTCGACCAGCAGCGCACCGTGGACCAATACCACCGGCCTCAACCCACCCTGACTCTGACGCCAGCGTTGAGCAGTCCCAACCATCTTGCGCCCATCAAGATTGACGTTGAAGCGTCCATCGCAGAACGCGCCTTCTACTTCGCCTAACGAAGCCGCGCCACCCAATTCATTCAAGACATCAAGAATCGGCTGACACAAACGTCGGTAGGCAATTTCGATACGGTCACGATCAGGGTCGCTTTTGGGCTGGGCGTAAACCAGGGCGATATTCACCGTTGCCGAAGATTGCGGGACCGGCTCACCACCCGTTTCACGCAACAGGATTAGCCAGCCACTGTCAGCAAGGGTTTCGCTGGCTTCGACAAAGCCGGGCAAGCGACTCATACGCCGCGGCATGACCAGCGCACGATCATTCGGGCGCCACAGCAGCAAGGCGAAATCGGCGTCACCTGCACACACTGAGGCGAGCAGATCCAGCTCGGCTTTAAGGCCTGCTTCGACGCAGATATCAATGACTGAATCAGACATGTTGATCCTCTGTGATGACCGTCGAAGCAGCACCCAAACCCTGATCAGTCGAGAGTGGAGCCACGGGGTGGCGTGCCGCGCTCGGGGAAGAACAAGCGTTGCAACTCATCACCGGGATGTTCGGCGCGCATAAATGCTTCGCCCACCAGGAAGGAGTACACATCGCTGATTTCCATCAGCTCCACATCGGCACGGTTGAGGATGCCGCTTTCGGTGATAACCAGGCGATCACGAGGTATGCGTGGCAGCAAATCCAGAGTGGTTTCCAGACTCACTTCGAACGTATGCAGGTTGCGGTTGTTAACGCCGACCAGTGGGGTATCGAGGGTTTTCAAGGCGCGTTCCAGCTCTTCGCCATCGTGAACCTCAACCAGCACATCTAGCCCGACGCTTTTCGCGACCGAGGCCAACTCGGCCATTTTCACGTCATCCAGTGCAGAGACAATCAGCAGTACACAGTCAGCGCCAAGGGCACGGGCTTCGATGATCTGATAAGGATCAATCATGAAGTCCTTGCGAATCACCGGCAGCTTGCACGCGGCGCGAGCTTGCTGCAGGTAAGCGTCTGCCCCCTGAAAGTAATCGATATCGGTCAGCACCGAGAGGCAGGTCGCACCGCCCTTCTCATAGCTTCGGGCTATGTCGGCAGGCACGAAGTTCTCACGAATCACGCCCTTGCTCGGTGACGCCTTTTTGATTTCGGCAATGACCGCCGGCTGCTTGCGCTTGGCCTGTTCGATCAACGCCTGGGCGAAACCACGCACCGGGTCAGCCGCTGCCGCCAGCTTCTCGACTTCAGCCAGGCTCACTGCAGTACGGCGAGCTGCCACTTCTTCGGCCTTGCGGGCGAGGATGTTTTCCAGAACTGTTGGCACGCTCATCCTTCATTCTCCTGCTTGAATACTGCGGTAAAAGCGCCTAACTCCTCCAGTTTCTCCCGGGCCAGGCCGGTATGAAGCGCGTCATGAGCCAACTCAACACCCTCTTTGAGCGTGTAGGCATGATCAGCAGCATAGAGGGCTGCGCCTGCATTGAGCACAATCATTTCCGCAGCCTTTTGACCCTGCTCAGTCTTGCGACGACCAAGCGCATCGCGGATCAGCACCAGGGAAGCTTCAGGGCCGTCAACGCTCAAACCAAACAGGCTCTGGCTTTTCATGCCCAAGTCTTCGGGCTGCACCCAATACTCAGTGACTTCACCGTTTTTCAGCTCCGCGACAAACGTCGGCGCCGCCAGACTGAATTCGTCCAGCCCGTCCTGTGAATGCACAACCAACACATGCTTGCTGCCCAGACGAAGTAACACTTCGGCCAGCGGGCGGCACAACGCCTGACTGAAGACACCTACCACCTGATGGCGGACACCGGCCGGATTCGTAAGCGGGCCGAGCATGTTGAACAGCGTGCGCAGGCCAAGATCGCGACGGGGACCGGCAGCGTGTTTCATTGCGCCATGGTGAGCCTGGGCGAACATGAAACCAATACCCACGCTGTCAATGCAGCGCGCCACTTGTACGGGCGTGAGATTGAGATACACACCCGCAGCTTCCAGCAAATCGGCGCTGCCGCTTTTGCCCGAAACTGCGCGATTGCCGTGCTTGGCAACGGTACAACCGGCTGCAGCAACTACAAAAGAAGAAGCTGTCGACACGTTGAAAATGTTGGCCCCGTCACCGCCAGTGCCCACCACATCAACCACACCGTCCAGTGTTTTCAGTTCAACCTTGTCAGCCAGCTCACGCATGACCGAAACCGCACCGACGATTTCGTCGATGCTTTCGCTCTTCATGCGCATGCCCATCATGAAAGCGCCAATCTGCGCTTCCGTGCACTGCCCGGTCATGATGGCGCGCATAACGTCGCTCATCTCGGCAGTGCTCAAATCCAGATTATCGACAACACGACCCAGAGCGGTTTTGATGTCCATTGGCTTAGTCATAACGATTCCTTAACCCTGACGGGTGCCGCCGGTTTGCTTGAGGAAGTTGGCGAACAGCTCGTGGCCCTGCTCGGTCAGGATCGACTCAGGGTGAAACTGGATCCCCTCGACGTTCAGCGTCTTGTGGCGCAGGCCCATGATTTCGTCCACAGAGCCGTCTTCAAGCGCAGTCCAGGCCGTCACTTCCAAGCAATCGGGCAAAGTGTCGAGCTTGACCACCAGCGAATGGTAGCGGGTGACGGTCAGCGGATGGTTGAGGCCTTCAAACACGCCATCATCTTCATGAACCACTGGGCTGGTCTTGCCGTGCATGACCTGACGGGCGCGCACAACGTCACCGCCGAACGCCTGACCAATTGACTGATGCCCAAGGCATACACCGAGAATCGGCAGTTTGCCCGCGAAGTGTTTGATCACTTCCAGCGAGACGCCTGCTTCATTCGGCGTGCAAGGGCCGGGCGATACGACGATGCGCTCAGGGTTGAGCGCTTCGATCTCGGCGACGGTCAATTCGTCGTTGCGGATTACCTTGACGTCGGCACCCAGCTCACCGAAGTACTGCACAACGTTATAGGTAAAGGAATCATAGTTATCGATCATCAGCAGCATTTGGCTTAAACCCATTGAATTACTGACTATTTTTTCAACCTTCAAAATCGCTGCCGATTGAGTGCCCGCTAGTGTAACGACCGGGGGTTGACCCGGAAAAGCGGCAGGGCGGAGTTTTAAAGGCGTATCAGGAGGTCCGGACAGGCCGGAAGAGAATAAGTCAGGCGCGCCAACGCCAGCGGGCGTGAGCCTTGATAACACGCATCAAGAGTTTGCTGACGATCAACACAGGGGAGGTCTCGTTTCTACGTCCCGGCACATTAGCGTACCGGGGGATGGCGTGCAATATCACATAACCTGTGCAATACGATCAAAATCTACTTTTCGAGTCACGAAACAATCAAATCTGTAAAGCCGCGGATACACATCAACCATAACGCCAACCGCCGGGCGGTTAATGACCATTTAACCGGGCGCGCAGGGTTCAGCTAGCTACTTTTCCTTAAGCATTAAAAAAACAAAAAAAGGAACCTGACCATGCTCAAACCCCGACGGTTTGCGGCGCTTGTCGCTTGCTTGCTGGTTTCAGCCTGCCCTGACAGCTGGGCAGCCTCTTCGCCTTATTCAACCATGGTGGTGTTCGGTGACAGCCTGGCCGATGCCGGGCAGTTTCCCGATGCGGATGGTCCAATCGGAGCGACGCTACGCTTCACCAACCGCACCGGACCAACGTATCAGGACGGCAGCGGCGAGGTTTTCGGCCTGAATTCATCGACCTTGCTGGGCCTGAAACTCAATATTGCTCCGGCGGACCTCGCGGCCTCGACGTCGCCAGTGAACGCCGCGTCAGGTTTGGCCGACGGCAACAATTGGGCGGTGGGAGGAGATCGTACCGATCAGATTTATGACGCGATCACCTCCCAGTCCAACGTCATCAACCCTGATAACGGAGCAGTCCTACGCAGCCGACCCGGTTACCTGATCGCTAACAACTTTCGGGCAGACCCTGACGCCCTGTACTACTTGACCGGAGGCGGCAATGATTTCCTGCAGGGCCGTGTGCTGAGCCTGTCGCAGTCCCGGGATGCTGCAGATCGTCTTGCCGACAGTGCTCAGGTCCTGCAACAAGCGGGGGCGCGATACATCATGGTCTGGCTGCTGCCAGACATCGGTCAGACGCCAGCGGTATCCGGCACGGTTCTAGCGCCCATCACTTCAATACTGAGCGGTGTATTCAATGCCCAACTGATCAGCCGCCTGGCGCAGATCGATGCGCAGATAATCCCGCTGAATATTCCACGCTTCGTTTCGGAAACGCTGGATGATCCAGCTCGTTATGGGCTCGCTGCGGATCAGAACCTGGTGGGCACATGCTTCAACGGTGACAACTGCGACGAGAACACTACCTACGGGATAAGCAGCGCTACGCCGGACCCAGGCAAGTTACTGTTCAACGATGGAGTGCATCCCACCGTCACCGGTCAGCGGCTGATCGCCGACTACGCCTATTCATTGCTGGCCGCGCCTTGGGAAATCAGCCTGTTGCCAGAAATGGCCAGCGGTACATTACGTGCGCAACAGGATGAACTGCGCGGCCAGTGGCTGGCGGATTGGGGCAATTGGCAGGGCGTCGGGCAGTGGCGTGCGATAGTCGCCGCAGGTGGTCAGAAAATGGACTTTGATGCACAGGACAACTCAGCAGAGGCTGACGGCAACGGCTACAACATGACTCTCGGCGGCAGTTATCGACTCGCTGATCATTGGCGAATCGGCATGGTTGGCGGCGCTTATCGGCAGAATCTGGACGCTGGTGAGCGGGATTCGGACTACAAACTCAATAGCTATCTGGCGACTGCCTTTGTCCAGTATCAGGCGAACCATTGGTGGGGTGATCTTGCTGCCTCAGGTGGGTATCTGGATTACGAGAACGCCGAGCGCAAGTTCGCACTGGGTATCAGCGAGGGGAATGAGAAAGGCGATACGGATGGTGAAATCTGGGGAGCCAGTGCGCGGCTAGGGTTTGATATTGCGGGTGCCAGCAGCAGTTGGCATTTGTCACCGTTTATCAGTGCCGATTACGCGCATGTGAAGGTAAACGGCTACTCGGAGAAGGGCAGCCGCTCAACGGCGCTGACCTTTGATGACCAGACTCGCAAGTCACGGCGTCTGGGTGCTGGCTTGCAGGGCAAGTTTCAGGTCACCCCCACAACGCAGCTGTTCGCCGAAGTAGCGCATGAGCGGGAGTTTGAAACTGATCAACAGGAGGTGACCATCGCCTTGAACAGCCTGCCGTTCAATGACTTCACCCTTGAGGGCTATGCGCCGCAGCGAGATCTCAACCGCGCCAGCGTCGGCTTGAGTCAAAAGTTAAGCCAGGGCCTGAGCCTGCGCGCAGGCTATAACTGGCGCAAAGATGATGATGTGACACAGCAGGGGGTTAGCCTGGGAGTGAGCCTGGATTTCTAGGCGCTCAGATACAGATCGACCAAGCTTTGCCCGCGATAAAGGCACCGGGACCTGAAGTGAACCGCATCCGGCCTCATCGCGAGCAAGCTCAGCTCCCACGGGCTCTGCGTGATGTCGTGGGGTGAAGACTCAAAAACAGAAGGTCATCGCAACAACCGGTGGGAGCGAATTCATTCGCGAATACGTCAGCCCTGACACCGCGAAGATCCTTTGAATCTGCGGTGTCGCTGCTGCCCTCTTCCCGGATGAATCCGGTCCCACAGGTCACGCGTAGCCTGCAAGGATCCGCGCTTACTGCTCCTGCTCAGCCAACGCCACCGCACGGAACATCGCCCGGCGTTTGTTCAGGGTTTCTTCCCATTCCAGCGCAGGCACCGAGTCAGCCACGATGCCGCCACCGGCCTGGACGTGCAGTTCGCCGTTCTTGATCACCGCGGTACGGATCGCAATCGCGGTGTCCATGTTGCCATTCCAGGCCAGGTAACCCACCGCGCCGCCGTAGACACCACGCTTCACAGGCTCCAGCTCATCGATGATTTCCATGGCGCGGATTTTCGGCGCACCGGACAAGGTGCCTGCTGGCAAAATCGCCCGCAGGGCATCCATCGCCGTCAGGCCGCTTTTTAACTGACCGGTGACGTTAGACACGATGTGCATGACGTTCGAGTAACGTTCAATCACCATTTTCTCGGTGAGCCGGACCGAACCGATTTCCGAAACACGACCGGTGTCGTTGCGCCCCAGATCAATGAGCATCAGGTGCTCGGCGATTTCCTTGTCGTCCGACAGCAGGTCTTTTTCCAACGCCAGATCCGCTTCTTCATTGGCACCGCGTGGGCGAGTGCCGGCAATCGGGCGAACGGTAATCAGGTTGTCTTCAACTCGGACCAGCACCTCCGGAGAACTGCCAACGACATGGAAGTCGCCGAAGTTGAAGAAGTACATATAAGGCGTCGGGTTAAAGCAGCGCAGCGCCCGATACAGATCAATCGGTGCAGCCTTGAAGTCGATGGACATACGCTGCGACGGAACCACCTGCATGACGTCGCCCGCCAGGATGTATTCCTTGATGGTGTCGACTGCCCGCTCGTAATCATCCTGCGTGAAACTGGAGCGAAATACCGGATCAGCGGCTTGCGGCCGGGTCAGGTCCAGACCACGACGCGGGGTGATCGGCTGACGCAGCTTTTCCATCAGCTCATCCAGACGTGCCAGACCGCTTTCATAAGCGTCCTGCTGTGCCGGATCGACCAGCACGATAGCGTGCATCTTGCCCGCGAGGTTATCGAACACCACGACGGCATCCGAAACCATCAGCAGGATGTCAGGCACGCCCAGCGGATCTGGATTCGGACATTTGCCGAGACGCTTCTCTACATAGCGCACACAGTCGTAACCGAAGTACCCCACCAGCCCGCCGTTGAAACGTGGCAGGCCTGGGATAGTGGGCACGTTGTAGCGCGCCTTGAACGTTTCGACGAATGCCAGCGGGTCTTCGGTTTCAAGATGCTCGATCTCGACGCCATCGTGAGTCACCCGAACATCGTGGTCGTGCACACGCAGGACGGTGCGGCACGGCAGACCGATGATCGAGTAACGGCCCCATTTCTCGCCGCCCTGCACCGACTCCAGCAGATAAGAGTTCGGTTGGTCAGCAAGCTTGAGGTAGATCGACAGCGGCGTGTCGAAGTCGGCCAGGGTTTCGTAGGCCAACGGGATACGGTTGTAGCCAGCAGCAGCCAAACGCAGGAATTCTTCGCGATTCATCATCAGCCTCGTGGGTGAGGGTTAGCAGTCAGGTAAGCAAACAGAGCCGGATGCGTATCCGGCGTGAATCAAGTCAGGCGCGCCAACGCCAGCGGGCCAGGGCCTTGATGACTTTCATCCAGAGTTTGCGAGTGACCACCACGATGGAATCTCTAAAGGAGGGATCTTTGATTTCCGGCAACAGTATCCCAGCGTCCAGATCCAGGCAACCGGGAATCAGACGCCGCAGGTCATCAATGACCAGCGCCGGGGACTCTTCCTCAATCGGTCGACCATGGTTGTAGCCGTAGCTCATGGCGACGCAGGACACGCCAGCAGCCTTGGCGGCCTGCACATCACTGCGTGAATCGCCGACGAACAGCGACTGTGAGGCCGGAATATTGGTCATCTTCATGACAAAAAACAGCGCCGCAGGATCAGGTTTCTTCGTTGGCATGGTGTCGCCACCAATGATCAGACGGAAAAATCGGCCCAGCTTCATCTCATCCAGCAGAGGCGCAACAAAGCGTTCCGGCTTGTTAGTGATCAGCGCCATCTCGACGCCCATCTTCTGCAACCATTTCAGGGTTTCGCGAACACCGGGGTAGACCGCCGTGAACTCATGCTTTTCGGCATAGAACTTCATGAAGATCTCCAGTGCCTGCTCGGCCTCAGCATCATCGACGCCACTGTGATCCAGATCATTGGCCAGGGCGCGGCGCACCAGAACGGGCGCACCGTTGCCAATCCAGTTCCGGACCTGCGCCAATCCGGCCGCGGGACGGCCCAGTTCGAGCAGCATTTTGTCCACAGCAACGGCCAGATCGGGTACCGAATCAACCAATGTGCCGTCCAGATCAAACATGATCAGTTTGGGCAGTCGCCCTGGAAACAGTTGCTCGAAGCCGCTCATGCGCGAGACAACGCCAGTTCTGCACGCATCTTGTCGATGACCTGCTTATAGTCCGGCGTGTTGAAGATTGCTGAGCCGGCGACAAAGGTGTCAGCACCGGCGGCCGCGATCTCGCGGATGTTGTTGACGTTCACGCCGCCGTCGATTTCCAGACGGATGTCCAGACCCGAGGCATCGATCAAGGCACGTGCCTCGCGCAGCTTGTTCAGCGTTCCCGGGATGAATTTCTGACCGCCAAAGCCAGGGTTAACGCTCATGAGCAGGATCATGTCGACCTTGTCCATCACGTATTCCAGCAGGTTCAGCGGAGTCGCCGGGTTGAACACCAGGCCCGCCTTGCAACCGCCCTCTTTGATCAACTGCAGCGAACGATCGATGTGCTGCGTCGCTTCCGGGTGGAAAGTGATGTAGCTGGCACCGGCTTCAATGAAGTCGCCAATGATGCGATCCACCGGGCTGACCATCAGGTGCACATCGATGGGTGCTGTCACGCCATATTTACGCAGCGCCGAGCACACCATCGGACCGATGGTCAGGTTCGGCACATAGTGGTTGTCCATCACATCGAAGTGAACAATGTCCGCGCCAGCGGCCAGCACGGAATCAACTTCCTGGCCCAGACGGGCGAAATCGGCGGAGAGAATCGATGGAGCAATAAGGAAGGGCTGCATGACGCACCTTTTTGAGCAGAATCACGGTGGCGCGCATTGTACTCCAAGACTTTCTGGAAAACTCGAACCCCTGTAGAAGCTGCCGAAGGCTGCGAAGACGGTTTGCCTGATGCCCCCCTATTCGCAGCCTTCGGCAGCTCTCATCAAACAACACGTAACTATCTGAACCCACACAGAACCTGTGGGACCGACCGGGGTGGCGCTCCACTTTATTCGGGAAGAGGCCAGTAATCCGCAACATCATCGGCGCTTGGAATGCCGTCTTCCCGGATGAATCCGGTCCCACAGGTCCCAGGTTTGCCGCGAGATTGCGGTGCCATAGACACCGGGGTCTCTCCTACAGAATTGCATCGGCTCAGAGAAGCTCAATATGCCGCGCGATAAATCTTTTCGATATCTGCGGCCGTCAGCTTGCGCGGGTTGTTGCGCATGAGGCGGTCGATCTTGCTGGCCTCCTCGGCCATCGCCGGGATGGCATCTTGTGGCACGTTGAAGCTGCGCATACCTTTGGGGATGTCGACCGCTTCGCATAAATCCGCCATGGCCTGCACTGCCTGATTGGCCGCCTCTTCATCGCTCACATGCTCAACCCGCAAGCCCATGGCTTCGGCAATGTCACGAAAGCGCTCGACACACGCCATTTTGTTCCAGGCCATCACATACGGCAGCAACAGCGCATTACTGACCCCATGGGCAATATTGAAGCGCCCTCCCAGCGGATAAGCCAACGCATGCACCGCGCCCACTCCGGCATTACCAAAAGCCATCCCGGCCATCAGGCTGGCAGTCGCCATATGCTCACGAGCGAGCAGATCAGCAGGGTTGGCGTAAGCCTTGGGCAACGCCTTGACGATCAATTTGATAGCCCCAAGCGCCAGGGAGTCGGATATCAATGAGCGATTGACTGACAGATAGGACTCGATGGCATGCACCAATGCGTCCACACCACTCGCGGCGGTAACGCTACGGGGGCAAGTGAGCGTCATCACCGGGCTGACCAGCGCCACGTCCGGCAGCAAGTAATCGCTGACAATGCCCTTTTTCAGTTGTGCTGCTTTATCGGAGAAGATCGCCACGTTGGTGACTTCGGATCCAGTACCCGCAGTAGTCGGGATTGCGATAAGCGGCGGTCCCTTGCGTTTGACCTGATCCACACCAAACAGATCGGCAAGCGGCCCGTCATGGCCAACAAACGCAGCCACGCCCTTGGCGATATCAATCGCACTGCCGCCGCCCAGGCCTATCAGGCCGTCATGACCGCCCTGGCGATAAACAGCCGTGCAGTCTTCAACGATAGAGATTTCCGGCTCGGGTTTGACCTGGTCAAAAATACCGTAGGCACGTCCACCCAAATGCTCAAGCGCAAGATCGACGGTACCGCTCTTGACCAGAATCTCGTCGGTGACAATCAGAGGTTTGTTGATATTCAGTCGGGTCAGCTCGGCGGCCAGTTGTTCAATGGCGGCAGCGCCGGTGACCAGCTTATTGGCGATTTTGAATGCAGCGATACTCATCAGCTCGGCCCTTTGGAATTGTTATGGCGAGGGAGGACGAGCAGAAGGATAGATCAACTGGAGATAGAGGCCGGCATGACACCACGCTGCATCGCGGCAAATAGAAGCCCTGTGGGAGCGAATTCATTCGCGAAGAGGAAGTTCCAACCGATAAATCCTTACTGGCTGTAACGGCCTCTTCGCGAATGAATCCGCTCCCACAGGTCGTGTTTCAATCCATGAACGTGCTGTACGCGATGTTATTCCACCGCAGTACGCAGCTTCTCGCTGCGCCCACGCAACCACTCCAGCACCAACAGCAAGACCACCGAGAAGCCAATCAACAGGGTCGCAGCAGCGGCGATAGTCGGGCTGAGGTTTTCCCGAATGCCACTGAACATCTGCCTTGGCAGCGTCGCCTGCTCTGGTCCGGCAAGGAACAGCGTCACGACCACTTCATCGAAAGAAGTGGCGAAAGCAAACAGCGCGCCCGAAATAACGCCTGGAGCGATCAGCGGCAACGTCACGCGACGAAATGCCGTGAGGGGTGACGCTCCCAAACTGGCGGCAGCCCTGACCAGATTGTAATTAAACCCCTGCAAGGTGGCCGACACGGTAATGATCACGAAGGGCACGCCGAGCACCGCGTGGACCAGAATCAACGAAAGAAAGCTGTTTCCAAGGCCCAACGGAGCAAAGAACAGATAGCTCGCCACGCCAATAATGACGACCGGCACCACCATCGGCGAAATCACCAGCGCCATCACCAATGCTTTGCCGGGGAAGTTGCCACGGGTCAGACCTATGGCTGCCAGGGTGCCGAATACCATCGCCAGTACTGTCGCGGCGGGTGCGATCAGCAAGCTGTTTTTCAACGCCCGCATCCACTCATTGGAATTGAAGAAATCCTGATACCAATGCAGCGAGAACCCTTGCAACGGGTAGACCAGAAAACTGCCGGAGTTGAACGACAGCGGAATGATCACCAACACCGGAAGCACCAGGAACAACAGAATCAGGCCACACAGGATACGCAGCGCGTAGTACCAAACGCGTTCCAGCGGCGAGGAATAAGAACTCAACATGGTAATGCTCCTCAGCTCAAACGCAGGCGGCTGGCGCCGACCAGCCAGCTATAGATCAGATAAAGCACGATGGTCGCCAACAGCAGCAAACCGCCCAATGCCGTGGCCATGCCCCAGTTGATGCTGGTATTGGTGTAGAAGGCGACAAAGTAGCTGACCATCTGGTCGTTCGGGCTGCCCAGCAATGCCGGGGTGATGTAGTAACCAATCGCCAGAATGAACACCAACAGACAACCCGCGCCGATCCCGGCATAGGTCTGCGGGAAGTACACCCGCCAGAAACTGGCAAACGGGTTGCAGCCCAATGAAATCGCGGCACGCATGTAAGTCGGCGAGATCCCTTTCATGACGCTGTAAATCGGCAGGATCATGAACGGCAGCATGATATGTACCATCGAGATGTAAACGCCCACCCGATTGAACACCAGCTCCAGCGGCTTATCGATGATGCCCACGGCCATTAACGCGCCGTTGATCAGGCCGCTGGATTGCAACAGCACAATCCACGCGGCGACCCGAACCAGAATCGATGTCCAGAACGGCAGCAAAACCAGAATCATCAGCAGGTTGCTTTGTCGCGCCGGGAGATTGGCCAACAGGTAAGCGAGCGGATAAGCCAGCACCAGACAGATCAGGGTGATCACAAACCCCATCCAGAAGGTGCGCGCAAAGATATCCAGGTAGATCGCTTGATCAGGGGTCGCAGGGGCCACTTCTCCGAGATCATCGATCCGGTGGTCAACTGCGGCCAGCAAATAATAGGGGGTGACGTTGCTGGTATTGCGTCGGATCACCTGCCAATAGGCTGGATCTCCCCACCGCTCATCCAGTGCTTCGAGTGCATCTTTATATGAGGCTGGTTCTTCCTTGAACGGCAGCGCACGTGCGGTGCTCGTCAGGAGGCTGCGATAACCGGCCAGCTCCATGTTCAGACGCTTGGACAGATCACCAAGAGTCGAATTCTTGCGGGTTTCTGCCAAGTCCATACTCAGCGCTTTGTAGACAGGCTCCGAGGGCAAGCCCTTACCGTCCCATTTGGCAACTTCGATCACGGTAGTCGGTAGAGCATTGACCACTTCCGGGTTGCCGACGCTCTTGTAGAGCAGCGCCACAATCGGTACCAGAAATACCAGTAACAGGAAGATCACTAACGGCGCGATCAATGCCTGAGCCTTCCAACGGTTGACCCGCTCGGCACGAGCCAGACGTTGCTTCAAGGTAGGGCTGGCGCCTTCAGTCAGGGGCACGGCGATGGCCATAGCGAACTCCGAAATCTTTGAACGAAGGGCGCATTCCCTACTTTAGGGAACACGCCCGGATCACACTCAGCTTTATGCGCTTACTTGGCAGCCCAAGAGTTGAAGCGCTGTTCCAGTTGCTCACCGTTGTCATTCCAGAACGCAACGTCGATCTGCACCTGTTCCTTGATGTTCTCAGGAGTAGTCGGCATGTTCTGCAGGGTTTCAGCACTCAGCAGCTTGACGGCGTCGGTGTTGGCCGGACCGTAAGCGATGTTTTCCGAAAAGGTCTTCTGCTGCTCAGGCTGCAGGCTGTACGCGATGAACTTCTTCGCCGCTTCAGCATTTTTCGAACCCTTCGGGATGGCCCATGCGTCGAAGTCGTAAACGCCGCCGGTCCAGACCACTTTGAGTTTGCTTTCTTTGGCGACCGCCGCAATGCGACCGTTGTAGGCAGAGCTCATGACCACGTCACCCGATTGCAGGAACTGCGGCGGCTGTGCGCCCGCTTCCCACCATTGAATGCTTGGCTTGAGCTTGTCGAGCATCTTGAAGGCGCGGTCCTGGCCGTCTTTGCTGGCCAGCACTTTGTAGACGTCTTTTGGCGCAACGCCGTCTGCCATCAAAGCGAACTCCAGGGTGTACTTGGCGCCTTTACGCAGGCCACGTTTGCCCGGGAATTTCTCGGTGTTCCAGAAATCAGCCCAACCGGTCGGCGCCGTGGCCAATTTGTCGGCGTTGTAAGCCAGCACAGTGGACCAGACGAAGAAGCCTGCGCCGCAATGGGAGATCGCGCCCGGCACGTATTTCGACTTGTCGCCGAACAGCGCAGGGTCGAGCTCTTCGAACATGTCTTCGTCGCAACCGCGGGCCAGCTCAGGCGATTCAACTTCTACCAAGTCCCAGGACACGCTTTTGGTGTCGACCATGGCTTTGACTTTGGCCATTTCGCCGTTGTATTCGCCTGCGATGATCTTGCCGTTGCCCGCTTTATCCCACGGTGCATAGAAGGCTTTTTCCTGAGCGGCCTTGTTGGCCCCGCCAAACGACACGACGGTCAGATCGGCAGCCATAGCTTGCGCGGCGCACATCATGCCCAGCGTAATTGCGGTGAGTTTCAAAGATTTGAGCATTTGGTTGTTTTCTCCACGAGCAGTGTTGGTTTATGCGTTGCGGGCGATGTGTTCGCCTCTGGCTGATGCCTTTTTATTGATAGATCAATGCACGTGCTGCAAGGGATCGAGTGCGCGAACGTGCTCGATTTGCCATCCAATTGGCACAACATCGCCAACACTCAACGCCGGATCCAGCTCAGCGATGGGTTGCTTGACGAAGAAGTCGGTTTTGCCTGCCACTTCCAGGCGCACACGAACGTGGTCGCCCAAATACACAAATTCTGCGACGCGACCGGAGAAACGGTTCACGCAGCTCTCGCTGTTGCCATTCAAACTGATGCGCTCCGGGCGGATCGACAATGTCACGGCGTCGCCGACCTGGCCGACATTGACGGCCAGCGCCTCAACCTTCTCGCCACGCTCCAGCTCAACCACACAACGCTCGCCGTTGTGGCTGAAAAGCTTGCCGTTGAGGCGGTTGTTTTCACCGATGAAGTTGGCAACGAAAGTATTTTTCGGCTCTTCATAAAGATTACGCGGTGGCGCGATCTGCTGGATTTCGCCTTGGTGAAAAACGGCCACGCGGTCGGACATGGTCAGCGCTTCACCCTGGTCGTGAGTCACGTAGACCACGGTCACGCCCAGACGCTGGTGCAGGTGTTTGATTTCCATCTGCATGTGCTCACGCAGTTGCTTGTCCAATGCACCGAGCGGTTCATCCATCAGCACCAGCTGCGGTTCGAAGACCAGTGCGCGAGCCAATGCCACGCGCTGCTGCTGACCGCCGGACAATTGCGCCGGATAGCGGTGAGCGAACGTGCCGAGCTGAACCATGTCCAGTGCACGTTTGACCTTTTCAGTGACGTCGGTCTTGCTCATGCCACGCACTGTCAACGGGAAAGCCAGGTTCTCAGCGACGGTCATGTGCGGGAACAGCGCGTAGTTCTGGAACACCATGCCGATATCGCGCTTGTGCGGCGGCACGTTGTTGATGGCGCGCCCCGCCAACAGGATTTCACCGGCCGTCGGTGTCTCGAAACCGGCCAGCATCATCAGGCTGGTGGTCTTGCCGGAGCCGGACGGCCCTAGCAAGGTCAGGAACTCGCCTTTGCGAATGTCCAGGTTAAGGTCTTTGACGATAAGGGCTTCGCCGTCGTAGCTCTTTTGCACACCACGGAAGCTGACCAGAACATCATTAGCCCCAGCGCTTGATTCGACGTTGCTCATTACCCACACCTTTGTTTTGTCTGCGTGAGAGCAAGCCTAGTTTAGGCCGCAGACCGCGCAAATCGGGGGGTAGGAGAGATTGGGGTAGGGATTGCCCTACAAGGATGGCGCGGATAGGTATGTTCGACTTGGGGATCCCATTGACCCTATCGCGGGCAAGCACCGCTCCCACAGGAGATTGAGTACCCCTGTGGGAGCGGTGCTTGCCCGCGATAAGGACGACACGGTCTCGAATAGGTCGTTTTCAGATCACAACAACTTATGTTCCATCGCATATTTCACAAGATCAGCCAGAGAATGGAGATTCATCTTTTGCATCAGCCGCGCTTTATGCGTGCTTATGGTTTTGCTGCTCAGGTTCAGTTGCTGGGCGATATCGTTAACGTTCGCCCCCTGCGCCAGTCGCTCGAACACCGAGAACTCGCGCTCCGACAGCAGTGAGTGCAATGGGCGGTTGTCGGTCAGCCCCACTTCGAAAACCATCCGGTCTGCCAGATCCGGATCAATGTATCGACCGCCAGACGCCACTCGACGAATCGCGGTCAACAACAACGCCGGGTCGCTGTCTTTGGTCGCATAACCGGCAGCACCGACTTTCAATGCCCTCGCAGCCATCTGCGCTTCATCATGCATGGACAGCACGAGGATCGCAGGGGGATTGCTCAGCGCACGGATACGGGGAATCGCCTCCAGACCGTTGACGCCCGGCATCGAAATGTCCAGCAGCACGACCTCACACTCCACCTGGCGCAGGGCTTCCAGCAACTGCTCGCCATTGCTGGCCTCACCCACCACGAGCAAGTCCTTGGCCAGGCCAATCAGTTGCTTGATGCCCTCACGCACAATGGTGTGATCTTCGGCTACCAGTACACGAATCACTTCTGTTGCTCCTGCCCGACTTGATACAGCGGAATGTACGCCCGCAAGGTTGTGCCCTCACCCGACTGGCTGTCCAGTTCCAATCGGCCACCGAGCATCAATACCCGTTCACGCATGCCGACCAGGCCGAACGACACAACCTTGCCCTGGGGTTGAACAAAGCCCACGCCGTCATCGGCGATCGTCAGGCACATCACACCCTCATCAAGAGTAAGACTCACCTCAACGGTGTGCGCCTGGGCGTGACGCATGACGTTGGTCAGCGCCTCCTGAAGTATGCGGAACATGCCTATCGCCCGCGCATCGCTCAGCGCAGGCAGATTATCCGGCACGTCCACCAGGCACGGTATTTGAGTGCGCACCTCAAAGCGTTGCGCCTGCCACTCGATGGCGGAGGCGATACCGGCATCAAGGATCGGCGGGCGAAGCGCGGTGGCCACATCGCGCACCAACTGGAATAGCTGCGATATCAGGCGTTTCATGCTGTTCAGCCGATCGCGCAAGCCTTGATCAAGATCGGCATAGGCCAGCTCACACATGGAGGTTTCCAGCTTCAGCACCGTCAGCATCTGTCCCAGCTCGTCATGCACTTCGCGGGCGATACGCGCCTTCTCCTCCTCGCGCACGCTTTCCAGGTGTGCGGACAGCTCGCGCAATTGCTCATGGTAACGACGCCGCTCGGTGACGTCGGTGAGGAACACCACCAGATACTCGGACGCCTCAAAACGCAGAAAACTCAGAGAAACGTCGGCGGGCAGGACGCTGCCGTCGGCGCGCACGCAATTGGTTTCGAATGTCTGGGCGATGCCCTCGCGGGAGCGGGCACTTTTCCACAAGCCTAACCAGCGATCCATGTGCAAGGTGGGCTCGAAATCAATCAACGGCCGGTCCACCACACCGCCCGACGCATAGCCCAGCATGGCTTCTGCCGCATGGTTGGCGTAGCGCACCCGACTGTCCCAGTTGACCCAGAGAATGCCTACCGTGCTTTGATCAATGGAAAACTGGGCCAACCTCAACGCTTCTTCGCCCGCCTCGCGCCGAGCCAGGTCTTCGCGAGCCACTAATACATCGCGCTCCAGCGACTGCTGCTGGCGCCGCTGCCAGATCACGATGGCGAAACTGGCCAGTAGCAATACCAGAAGCAAAAGGCAGATGTTCTGCCAGAAGCCCGGCGACTCGCTGGCTTTAACCGCGTTAAGCGGTAACCAGCGCGCGTGTAACTGGTCAAGCTCCTTGGCGGGAATGGCGTGCAGGGCGACGCTGATAATTTCCGCCAACTGCGGCACATCCCGTCGGGAGGCAACACGCAGCAGCTGGGGATAACCGATATCGCCAACAATACTCAGCCCGGCAAACTCCGGCTCCCGGGACAAACGGCTGAGCTGCGCTTCATCCAGCACGGCATAGCGTGCTTGCTGGCTCAGCAGCAACTGCAGCGCTTGTCGGTCCAGTGGCACGCCCTGCAAATTGATGTGTGGATAAGTACTGCGTAGATAGTCGGCAGTCACGCTGGGCATGCGGATCACTACACGCGTGCGGCTGTCGAGTTTCTCGAGGTCCACGACGCCAGAACCATCGCGCTCGCCCACCACCAGTTGCGAAACCCGCATGTAGGGGTCGGAAAACAGCCAGAGCCGCAGCCCTGCGGGGGTTTGGGTCAAACCCGGGGCGATATCCACCATACCCTGCGCAAGCGCCTCTTCGAGAGCGGCCTGATCAGGGAAGTTGCGCCATAGCAATTCGGTTTGCAGGCTTCTCGCGAGTAAATTCACCAGGTCAACGTTGGCACCGGAAAGCTGCTGCTGACGACGGTCCAGTTGTGCATAAGGCGCTTGCATGACCAGGCCGACACGCAAGGGGCCACGCTGTGCAAGCCACGCCCGTTGCTCCGCCGACAGAGGTGTTGACGCGGCAGGCTCTGAGTCAGCGCGGGCCGCCGTGTTGAAAATCATCAAGAGCAAGGCCAGACAGCCGATAACTCCAGTGCGCTGCAGAACCATCATAAAGGTGCCGTTCCCATGTGTTCGATGTAGTCCTTGAACCGATGCGCCGCTCAAGCATGAGCCTGACAAATCTTTACCAACCCATTAGGCTGCCGGGATAGTTTCTGGCCTGGAATATCCAATGTCCTACACATTTCGCGCAACGCTTCCTTCGCTCTGTCTGGCGCTGATACTACCTTGCGCGTTACCTGCCATGGCGGCAGATACTGCCCCTGCAAAAGACCCGGCAACCGAACCCGCCGCCGAACGCGCACCACTGCTACCTCGCACCCAGGAAGACGCGCTGGCTCTGGAAGGACGCTTGCCGGTTGCCGATCAGCAGCAATTGCAGGCTGGCGAGGACAGTTTTCTCGCACTGTGGAAGCCTGCAAACACTGACGACCCTAAAGGCGCGGTGATCATTATTCCGGGAGCCGACGAATCAGCCGATTCGCCGGACACAGTAGGCCCGCTGCGTCGCAAGTTCCCGGACATTGGCTGGGCCAGCCTGAGCCTGACCATGCCCGATCAACTCGCTGACTACAGCCAGGCCAGAGAAGCAGAGGCGCCAGCCGAAGCAGGTAACGCTGAAAAGCCTAAAGATGCCGCCCCCAGCGAAGCCGATAAAACCGCAGCGGCAGAAAAGCAGGCGGCTGAAGAAACCGCCCGCGCCGCTGCAGCCGAGGAGCAAGCCAAGGCCCAGGCTGAACGCATTTTTGCTCGAATCGAAAGTGGTATCAGCTTCGCACAACAGAACAAGGCTCGCAGCATTGTCCTGCTCGGTCATGGCAACGGCGCCTATTGGGCCGCTCGCTACCTGAGCGAGCGCCCGGCACCGTTAGTGCAAAAATTCGCCATGGTCACAGCGCGGGAACCGCAAGACGCAAAACCGCTGCTCACCGAGCTGATACCTGGCCTCAAGGTGAAAACCTCTGACTTTATCTATAAAGACGCAACCCACCGAGCAGCGGTTGAACGCTTGCAAGTCAGCAAGCGCACAAAAGGACCGGGTTACAGCCAGATTCCCCTGACCGCAATACCGGGTAACTTCGCCGCCGAACAGGAACAGATGTTTCGCCGGGTTCGCGGGTGGGTTGAGGCGCAGTGATCAAGAGTTGAAATACTGCAGCTATACGGACTGTGTGGGAGCAGGGCAGGCCCTGTTCCCACAGGATATGAAACACAACGCAATAATCAAAACCCGCGCCGCGCTTTGATCACTTTGTAGGCGTTATGCAAATCCTGGGTCCGGTCCGTTGCGTCGCGCACCTGCAACTGGCTCGCGCCTGAACCGGCCACTTTATCCGGATGATGCCGACTGAGCAGGCGGCGGTAAGCACGCTTCACATGCGTCGGTTCGGTATCGGCCTGCACCCCCAGCAGTTTCAAAGCCGCCTGATAATCGTTGCTGTTGTTCGCCAGCGGTTTTCGGGGAACCTCATGCTCAGCGGCTAAAGACGCCACTCTGGTTGCTGACCAGCCTAGCCACTTGCCCCACCAGACAATTAGCTCTCGCTCGCCACGTGAAGGGCTACCGTTGGCCCATGCCATGCGCCAGCAGGCGCGTAGCAATCCCTCAGCTGTATGGGGCTGGGGCGCCAGCCGACGCAGATAACCGCGAAGATTGTCGCCCCCATCCTTGCCCCGATTGAAAGCTGCGATAGCCCGACGCTGAGCGGACTCCCCCATGCCCATACGTTGCATTTCCGCTCGTGCCTGCTGGATATGTTGCTCTACAACCCGACCGTCCTTTTTCGCCAGCCGCCCCAGCAACACGAACAACAGTTCATCGTCACGCAGCGCCACGGGACCACCCATGCGCTCACGCAAATGCGCCCAGCTTTGCAGGGCAAGGCGCCGATCCAATGCCTGCCCCAACAGCGCACCCAGCAAAGCTCCAGGGATACTGGCAATGGCAAATCCGGCTCCGGCACCCAGCAATGTGGTCGGCCAGAGCATTCAGCCACCCGCCGTGAGCAATTGCTCAACTGCCGCGAGGCGCTCATGGGTACCGACATCAACCCAGCGGCCCTCGAAATGCTCACCTGTCACCTGTCCCTGATCCATTGCCGCACGCAGCAAAGGCGCAAGCTTGAAAGCTCCGTCCTTACAGCCGGCAAATAACCGCGGATGCAAGATGGCGATGCCACTGTAGGTAAGCCGGGTGCCCGCATCGTGGTCGACGCGAACCTGCCCATCGACCAACGAAAAGTCACCCTCAGGGTGATGCGCCGGATTGTC
Source organism: Pseudomonas viridiflava (assembly GCF_900602065.1). GTDB lineage: Bacteria > Pseudomonadota > Gammaproteobacteria > Pseudomonadales > Pseudomonadaceae > Aquipseudomonas. Next base: position 32,114 of record NZ_UWFN01000347.1, read on the forward strand.
GATCAGTACGAGATGAGCCAGACCGGCTAAAGGTGCGCGCAGCGCTCTGAAGTCGTAATCGGTCCAGATATCACCATTGACGACGACAAAAGGTTGATCACCCAGCAGCGGCAAAGCACGAAAAATACCGCCGCCCGTCTCCAGAGGTTCACCCTCGGGAGAATACGCAATGCGTAGCCCCAGACGCTCACCGTCGCCCAGGTAGTCTTCGATCTGTTGCCCGAGCCAGGCGTGGTTGATCACCACGTCATGGAACCCTGAATCATGCAACGCACGCAGATGGTACTCGATGAGCGGCACGCCGCCTGCGCGAACCAGTGGCTTGGGTGTGTGCAGGGTCAGCGGGCGCATCCGTTCGCCTTTTCCCGCTGCGAGAATCATCGCTTTCATGCCAGCCTCGTCAACACAATCAATGACCTTGTTTTAGTAATGACCTTCATATCCGGAAGCGATTCAAACCGAGCCGCCCGCCGGTTGCTGCAAGCTGCTCAGTAAATCGGCCAGTTCAGCCAACTCTGGGCGCCGCGCCAGCACCGTCTCGATATAAGCGAAAAAGCGTGGGACATCGGCCAGGTAACGGGGTTTGCCGTCACGGTGGCAAATACGGGCGAATATTCCGATGACTTTCAAGTGGCGTTGCACACCCATCAGATCACTGGCTCGCATGAATGTGTCGAAATCATCCTGCACAGGGATACCCAGATCACGCGCCTTATCCCAATAGTTCTTCAGCCAGCCATGCACTCGTGCCTCGGGCCAGCTCAGGAAAGCGTCCTTGAACAAGCACGTCACGTCATAAGTAACCGGCCCGTACACTGCATCCTGGAAGTCCAATACCCCGGGATTAGGTTCGCTGTGCATCAGATTGCGAGGCATAAAATCGCGATGTACCAGCACTTTCGGCTGTGCCAGCGCACTTTCGATCAACAAGTCACTGGCCCGCTGCCATTTCGCCAGTTGCTGTTGATCCATCTCGATACCCAAGTGCTTGCGCACATACCACTCTGGGAACAGCTCCAGCTCGCGACGCAGCAAGGCGACGTCGTAGCTTGGCAATGGTGCATCCATTGGCAGTTGCTGATAAGCCAGCAGCGCATCGAACGCATCGGCGAACAAGGCATCGGCGTTATGTTCGTCAATCACATCGAGATAGGTTTTTCGTCCCAGATCGTTCAGCAGCAAAAAGCCCTGAGCAAGATCTTCAGCATAAATTTCAGGAACATTAATCCCTGACTTTCTTAACAAATGAGCGATATCTACGAACGGTTTGCAGTTTTCCTGAGGAGGTGGAGCGTCCATGACAATAAAAGTGTGCTCACCATCCTCCCAGCGAAAATAACGACGAAAGCTGGCATCGCTACTGGCCGCAGTCAACGTGGCCGGGGGTATCGCACCCCAACCTTGCGCAGAGAAAAGCGCTGGAAGCTGCTCATCGAGCCAAGTTTTCAGGTGTTGCAGGCGTACATCTTGATCTGGCATTGCAAGGGTCTCCGACGGCGCTAGCCGTCAAGCGGGTCATGCTTTATTATCCGACATCTTTTTCAGCCCATCGAGAGGCGTGCGGCCCCCCCGCGGGCAGATGGCGCGCAGGAAGCCCGGATTAATAAGATGGCATTGAAATCCCCCGCGTTTCGTAAAAAATTTCCGTTGCTCGTAACCGGCAGTTTGCTGGCGATGCAACCTCTTGCCACCCCGTTCGCGGTCGCAGCGGAACAGTATGACTGTTCAGTGTCTGCTGCGGGCGCCTGGAATTGTGCGCCGAAGTCCAATGCAGTCGAGCTGCCCCCACGTCCTGTGCACAGCACTACGTCGGTCAGTTCCAACGGCACGGTCACCTCGGAAAGCAGCTCCACCAGCGAACCAGCCGTGGCCAAGACCCAGCTGGTGACCGATGCCAAAGGGCGCGGTCTCAAGTCGCGGAGTGCTGACTACAGCCACCTGGACTGGGTTCCTCGCGAAAGCCTGACGCCGGCACAGCTGGCAGAAACCGGACCTTACTGTTCCGGGGCCTACGTCGAGCCGATCCGACCTGGCATGGATGACAAGACGCCAATGAAAGACGCGCCGATGTTTATCGGTGCCAAGGCCTCGCGTTATCAGCAAGAAGAACAGATTGCTTCGCTGGCAGGTGACGTCGTCATGCGCCAGGGCAGCATGCAGGTCCAGGCCCAGGAGGCCAACCTGTATCAGGCAGAAAACCGCGGCGAGTTGAACGGCGACGTTCGCATGCGCGACAACGGTGCGCTTATCGTCGGTGACCGTGCCGAGCTGCAGCTGGATACCGGTGAAGCCCAGATCGACAACGCCGAGTACGTGCTGCACAAGTCGAACGTGCGCGGTAACGCGCTGTACGCCAAGCGTGCCGAGAACGCGATCATTCGCCTCAAGGACGGTACATACACGACGTGCGAGCCAAACAGCAACGCGTGGACGCTCAAAGGCAACAACATCACGTTGAACCCGGCTACCGGTTTCGGTACCGCGACCAACGCCACCCTTCGGGTCAAAGACATACCGGTGTTCTACACCCCGTATATCTACTTCCCGATCGATGACCGTCGCCAGTCCGGTTTCCTGCCGCCATCCATTGGCACCAGCAGCGATACCGGCCTCATGCTGGTCACGCCTTACTACTTCAACCTGGCACCGAACTACGATGCCACGCTCTATCCTCGTTACATGTCCAAACGCGGCATGTTGATGGAAGGCGAATTCCGCTACCTGACCAAAACAAGCGAAGGTCAGTTCGGCGGCGCCTACCTGAACGACGATGACGATGATCGTAAACTGCAGACGGATTACGAAGACACTCGCTGGATGATCAACTGGCAGCACAAGGGCGGGCTGGATTCGCGCTTGCTGACAGAGGTCGACTACACCGACATCAGTGACCCGTATTACTTCCAGGACCTGGAAACAGCTCAGATCGGCGTTGAGTCCAGAGAATACCTCAACCAGCAGGGCGCCCTGACCTACCGCGGAGATACCTTCACGGCGCGGCTTAATGCCCAGGCCTACAAGCTGGCGACGATCTCGGACATCACCCCGTACAACCGTCTACCGCAGATCACCTTCAATGGTTCCCTGCCGTACCATCCAGCGGGCCTTCAGTTTGACTATGAAACTGAAGCCGTACGTTTTGACCGGGATCTTGAAACCGGTAACTTCGTGGACCGCGACGGAGTCATCGCAAGTCGTCTCGACCAAAACGTGGCGGGCCTGGCTCGCGCCAACGGTGATCGTTTGAATCTGGCACCGGCCGTGAGCCTGCCGATGAATTGGTCCTATGGCTACCTGACGCCGAAACTGAAGTACGTTTATACCCAGTACGATCTGGACCTGGACGGCAGAGGCAAGCAAAGCTTGCTGGCTGGCGAGGAATACAACAGCAGCGAAAGCCGAAGTGTTCCGATCTTCAGTGTCGACAGCGGCCTGTACTTCGATCGCAGCACCCAGTTGTTCGGTACGAACTACCGCCAGACCCTGGAGCCGCGCCTGTTCTATCTCTACGTTCCGGAGAAAGACCAGACCGACATTCCGGTATTCGACAGTTCTGAAACAACGTTCAACTACAGCTCGCTGTTCCGCGACAACCGTTTTGTTGGTTCCGACCGCATCGGTGACGAGAACAAGCTGTCGCTGGGCGTGACCAACCGCTGGATTGAAGACGACGGCTTCGAACGCCAACGCTTCAGTATCGGTCAGGCACTGTACTTCAAGGATCGTCGAGTTCAGCTTCCAGGCGTCGACTGGAGAACACGTGACGATGCGCAGGCCAATGTCTCGCCTTACGCGCTGGAATACGAATATCGCTTCAACCGCGACTGGCGCTTCAATTCGGACTTCAACTGGGATCCGGATAGCCACAGCACCCGTTCCGGCAGTGCCATGTTCCACTACCAGCCAGAGGACGACGTCAACAAGGTCGTCAACCTCGGCTACCGCTACCGCAACGACCTGGTCCGCTACGACCAGAGCACCGGTCGGTGGAGTGTCGGTGGTGGTGACTACGGCACACCTGGGCAACCGGGCTACGTGAAGGACTACTACAAGATCCAGCAGCACGACTTCTCGGTCATCTGGCCAATCGTGCCGCAATGGAACGCGATCAGCCGCTGGCAGTACGACTACAACCGCAATCGCACAATCGATGCGTTCGGTGGTTTCGAGTATGACAACTGCTGCTGGAAACTGCGTCTGATCAGCCGTTACTGGATCGACTATGACGAGTACAGCCAGGATGCCCCTCAGAACGAGAAAGGCGACCACGGCGTATTCCTACAAATTGTGTTGAAGGGACTTGGTGGCGTTACCGGCGCCAAAGTAGAGAGCTTCCTCGACAAAGGCATCGAAGGTTATCGTGAACGTGAAGACCAAGCTTTCTGATTGTCTGCGCCCGCTGTTGCTGGGCGCATTGTTCCTGGGGACTGCGGCGAATGCCGCAGTTCAACAACTGGACAGCGTGGCAGCCATCGTCGATAACGATGTGATCATGAAGAGCCAAGTGGACCAGCGTGTCCGCGAAGTTCAACAGACCATCGCCAAGCGCGGCTCGGGCGTACCACCCGCCGAGGCACTGCAGCCGCAGGTTCTGGAACGTCTGATTCTGGAAAACCTGCAACTGCAGATGGGTGATCGCTCCGGCATTCGCATCACTGACGAAGAGTTGAACCAGGCAATCGGCACCATTGCTGAACGCAACAACATGAGCGTGGAACAATTCCGCGCCGCGTTGGCCCATGACGGTCTTTCCTACAACGATGCTCGCGAGCAGGTTCGTCGGGAAATGATCATCAGCCGGGTGCGTCAACGCCGTGTGGCCGAGCGCATTCAGGTTTCGGAACAGGAAGTGAAAAACTTCCTCGCATCCGACCTTGGCAAGGCTCAGCTGTCTGAAGAGTTCCATCTGGCCAACATCCTGATCCCTACGCCTGACAGCGCATCGTCGGACCAGATTCAGGCTGCTGCCCGTAAAGCTCAGGATCTGTACAGCAAGCTCAAGCAAGGCGCCGATTTCGGTCAGGCAGCCATTGCCAACTCAGCAAGCGAAAGCGCCCTCGAAGGCGGTGACATGGGCTGGCGTAAAGCGGCTCAACTACCGCCTCCGTTCGGCGACATGCTGGGTTCGATGCCTGTTGGCGACGTGACGCCTCCCGCTCGCACTCCGGGCGGTTTCATCATCCTCAAGCTGCTGGAAAAACGCGGTGGCCAGGGCCAGGCACAGATGCGCGATGAAGTTCACGTGCGTCATATCCTGATCAAGCCAAGCGAGATCCGCAGCGAAGAAGAAACCCGACGTCTGGCGCAGAAGATTTACGACCGTATCGAGAGTGGCGATAACTTCGCCGACCTTGCGAAAAGCTTCTCGGAAGATCCAGGTTCGGCGCTCAACGGTGGTGATTTGAACTGGGTTGATCCTAACTCGCTGGTTCCAGAGTTCCGCCAGGTCATGAACGACACGCCGCAAGGCACTTTGTCCAAACCGTTCAAGACAGCCTATGGCTGGCATGTACTGGAAGTGCTGGGCCGTCGCGCCACGGACGCAACCAACCAGGCTCGCGACCAGCAAGCACTGACAGTTCTGCGTAACCGCAAGTATGACGAAGAATTGCAAACCTGGTTGCGTCAGATCCGTGACGAAGCCTACGTTGAGATCAAACTTCCTGGCGCAGCCCAGGCTGCACAGTGAAACCCAAGCGTTTCGCACTGACACCCGGCGAGCCGGCCGGCATTGGTCCTGACCTTTGCCTGCTGCTCGCCACGCAGCCCCAGCCTCACCCCCTTATTGCCATTACCAGCCGCGACCTGCTCTCCGAGCGGGCCGCGCAACTGGGCGTGGCCGTTGATCTCGTCAGCGTGACACCAGACGCATTCCCGGACATCGCCGCCCCTGCGGGTAGCCTTTACGTCTGGGACACTCAGTTGCAAGAGCCAGTGGTGACCGGTCAGCTGAACAAGGCCAACGGCGCATTCGTCCTGCAAACCCTGACCCGCGCCGGGCAAGGCTGCATGGACGGCCACTTCGCCGGCATGATCACAGCCCCTGTGCACAAGGGCGTCATCAACGAAAGCGGTATCGCCTTTTCGGGCCACACCGAGTTTCTGGCTGAGCTAACCAAGACAGAACAAGTGGTGATGATGCTGGCCACGGGCGACCTGCGTGTAGCACTGGTCACCACACACCTGCCGTTGCGCGATGTGGCCGACGCGATCACCCCCGAGCGCCTGGAACGCGTCACACGCATCCTGCACGCCGATCTGGTGAACAAATTCGGCATCGCCCAGCCTCGCATTCTGGTGTGCGGACTTAACCCTCATGCGGGTGAAAGCGGGCATCTGGGCCGCGAAGAGATCGACATCATAGAACCTGCTTTGGAGCGTCTGCGCAGCGAGGGCCTGGATTTACGCGGGCCACTGCCAGCCGACACTCTGTTTACCCCCAAATATCTGAAGCACTGCGACGCAGTGCTGGCGATGTACCACGACCAGGGCTTGCCTGTACTCAAGTACAAAGGCTTCGGGGCTGCCGTCAACGTGACGCTGGGCCTGCCGATTATTCGGACCTCTGTCGACCACGGCACTGCGCTGGACCTTGCAGGCACCGGCAACGTCGACACCGGTAGCCTGCAAGTCGCCCTGGAAACCGCCTATCAGATGGCCGAGACCCATTCATGACCGAGCAATTCCAACACAAGGCGCGCAAGCGCTTCGGACAAAACTTCCTGCATGACGCAGGCGTGATCGACAAGATCCTGCGAGCCATCCACGCTCGCCCGGAAGAGCGCCTGCTCGAAATCGGGCCCGGCCAGGGTGCCTTGACCCAAGGCATACTCGGCAGCGGCGCCCAACTGGACGTCGTCGAACTGGACAAGGATCTGATTCCTATCCTGATGCATCAGTTTGGTAATAAACCCAACTTCAAGCTGCATCAGGGCGATGCACTGAAGTTTGACTTTACCAGCCTAAACGCGCCGGCCAATAGCCTGCGGGTGGTCGGCAACCTGCCTTACAACATCTCCACCCCGTTGATTTTTCATCTGCTGAACAACGCCAATCTGATCCGCGATATGCACTTCATGCTGCAAAAGGAAGTGGTTGAGCGGATGGCGGCGGTACCTGGCGGCGGTGATTACGGTCGTCTATCGATCATGGTCCAATACCACTGCCGGGTTGAACACCTGTTCAACGTAGGTCCAGGCGCTTTCAACCCGCCGCCGAAAGTCGATTCGGCGATCGTGCGTCTGGTGCCTCACGAAACCCTGCCACATCCGGCCAAGGATCACCGTCTGCTTGAGCGCGTGGTACGTGAGGCGTTCAACCAACGCCGCAAAACACTGCGCAACACACTCAAATTACTGCTCAGCAGTGATGACATTACTGCCGCCGGCGTCGACGGCAGCTTGCGCCCCGAACAGCTGGATCTGGCCGCGTTCGTTCGTCTCGCGGACAAGCTGAGCGAGAAATCAGCTCAGGCTTGAGCTTGCAGGACATGTAGATGATCGAAGACTGATTGGTCATTTATCGTTTACATGTCCTAGACTGATTCCACCGGCTTTCCGGTTCTATCCGCATTCGCTTCCAAGGCCTACCGCATGCCCGATTCCCGATACCAGGTCGACGTCAGCGTCGTCACACGCTTCCTGGCAGAGCAGTCACAACCCGAACAGAATCGCTTTGCCTTTGCCTACACGGTTACCGTCCACAACAGCGGCGAGTTGCCTGCAAAACTGCTGTCCCGGCATTGGGTGATCACCGATGGTGACGGTCACGTCGAAGAAGTTCGCGGTGAAGGGGTTGTGGGGCAACAACCCCTTATCGATGCAGGGCAAAGCCACACCTATAGCAGTGGCACCGTCATGACCACCAAGGTCGGCAATATGCAGGGCACGTATCAAATGCTCGCCCAGGACGGCAAGCGCTTCGATGCAGTTATCGCGCCGTTTCGCCTGGCGGTACCGGGGTCTCTGCACTGATGCCGGTGTATGCCGTTGGCGACCTGCAAGGCTGCCTCGAACCGCTGCAATGTCTGCTGGAACATGTGAACTTCGACCCGGCCAGGGACCAGCTCTGGCTGGTGGGCGATCTGGTGAACCGCGGCCCTCAATCGCTTGAAACCCTGCGTTTTCTCTACAGCATCCGCGAGTCGGTCACTTGCGTACTGGGTAACCACGACCTGCATTTGCTCGCCGCCTCGCGCAATATTGAACGCCTGAAAAAAGGCGACACCCTGCGCGAGATCCTTGAGGCGCCGGACAGCGACAACCTGCTGCAATGGATTCGTCGGCAAAAACTGCTGCACTACGATGCTGGCCGCAACGTTGCAATGGTCCATGCAGGCATACCACCGCAGTGGTCACTGAAAAAAGCGATCAAGTGCGCCGCCGAAGTGGAAACTGCCTTGCAGGACGATGGCTTGTATCCGTCTTATCTGGAAGGCATGTATGGCAACGAGCCCAGCAAATGGGACAGCGACCTGCAGGGCGTCACACGACTAAGGGTGATCACCAACTACTTCACCCGTATGCGGTTCTGCACGAGCGAAGGCAAGCTGGACCTGAAGGGCAAGGAGGGTGTCGACACCGCCCTGCCCGGCTATCAGCCATGGTTCAAACATCCGGAGCGAAAGACCCGTGATGTGAAAATCATCTTCGGCCACTGGGCCGCGCTGGAGGGCCGCTGCGATGAACCTGATGTCTATGCACTGGACACCGGCTGCGTATGGGGTTCGGCAATGACCATGCTCAACGTTGACACCTTTGAGCGGTATCTTTGCGATTGCGATGACCATGGCAATGCCGAATCAGGGGCGACCCGGACAATTCTGCATGACCCGGCAGGCGTGATCAGGCGTTAAACTCAGCACAATACAATGCAACTGTAGGAGCTGCCGAAGGCTGCGAAGGGTATATCTACTACGCCTTTATTCGCAGCCTTCGGCAGCTCCTACAGAATCAATCCCGGATAAATTCAAAGGAGCCAACCATGACCGAGTTCAAACGCATCCCGCCAGAACAGGCTCAAGCGCTGCGCGAGCAAGGCGCAGTGCTGGTAGATGTTCGTGATCCACAGACTTTCGCCAGCAACCACATTCCCGACTCCCAGCATCTGGATAACCACTCCATTGCCGATTTCATTCGCAATGCCGATCTGGATAAACCAGTGGTTGTGGTCTGCTACCACGGCAACTCTAGCCAGAGTGCGGCAGCATATCTGGTGAACCAGGGTTTTTCCGATGTCTACAGCCTTGATGGCGGATTCGAGCTATGGCGCAGCACCTTTCCAGCTGAAACCGCTCAGAGCTGACAGAAAATATTTTTATTTCAGTTGATCCCGCGTCCTGCGCGGGTTCGCGTCCTAACTGACGGACGGTCAGGCAGTCTTTCTGTTCATCCCTTCTTTATCTTTCCGATTCCGAACTATCCTTAGCCTCAGGCCATCCGTAATCAGGGGAGAGCCGGTACACCGGCGCGTGGGTCATCGGTAGCTACTTTTATGGTGTTTGGGGGGTAAACGGCATCTGGATTCTCAGCTGCTGCCAACATCGACTGACGATCCGCCGCCGGCTCTACGTATCGAGCGAGGTGACGTCATGAGTATTTTTAGCCACTTCCAACAACGCTTTGAATCGACACGCCAGGAGGAGCTCTCCTTACAGGAGTATCTGGAGCTCTGTAAGCAGGATCGCAGTGCTTATGCGTCTGCGGCAGAAAGACTGTTGCTTGCTATTGGCGAGCCAGAGCTGGTTGATACCTCAACCAACTCCAGGCTATCGAGGATCTTCTCCAACAAGGTCATCCGCCGCTACCCGGCCTTTGCCGACTTCCATGGGATGGAAGAATGCATCGACCAGATCGTCTCGTACTTCCGCCATGCCGCTCAGGGCCTGGAAGAGAAGAAACAGATCCTTTACCTGCTCGGCCCGGTCGGTGGCGGTAAGTCATCGCTGGCTGAAAAACTCAAACAACTGATCGAAAAAGTCCCGTTCTACGCGATCAAGGGCTCGCCGGTTTTCGAGTCTCCGCTCGGTTTGTTCAATGCAACCGAAGACGGTGCGATTCTCGAAGAAGACTTCGGTATCCCGCGTCGCTATCTGAGCACCATCATGTCGCCTTGGGCGACCAAACGACTGGCTGAGTTCGGGGGCGACATCAGCCAGTTCAAAGTAGTCAAACTCTATCCATCGATCCTCAATCAGATTGCCGTGGCCAAAACCGAGCCTGGCGACGAAAACAACCAGGACATTTCAGCGCTGGTCGGTAAGGTCGATATTCGCAAGCTTGAAGAGTACCCACAGAACGACGCCGACGCTTACAGCTATTCTGGCGCGCTGTGCCGGGCCAACCAGGGCCTGATGGAATTCGTCGAGATGTTCAAGGCGCCTATCAAGGTGCTGCACCCCCTGCTCACCGCCACCCAGGAAGGTAACTACAACAGCACCGAAGGCCTGGGCGCGATTCCCTTTACCGGCATTCTGCTGGCCCACTCCAACGAATCGGAATGGCACAGCTTCCGCAACAACAAGAACAACGAAGCGTTCATCGACCGGATCTACATCGTAAAAGTGCCGTATTGCCTGCGCATCAGCGATGAGATCAAGATTTACGACAAACTGCTGTTCAACAGCTCTCTGTCCAAGGCCCATTGCGCGCCCGACACCCTGAAAATGCTGGCGCAGTTCACCACTCTTTCTCGCCTGAAAGAGCCGGAAAACTCCAACATCTATTCCAAGATGCGCGTCTATGACGGCGAAAACCTCAAGGATACCGATCCAAAGGCGAAGTCGATTCAGGAGTACCGTGACAGCGCGGGCGTCGACGAAGGCATGAATGGTCTTTCGACTCGTTTCGCGTTCAAGATTCTGTCCAAGGTGTTCAACTTCGATCCACACGAAATTGCCGCCAACCCGGTGCACTTGCTGTACGTGCTGGAGCAGCAGATCGAACAGGAGCAGTTCCAGGCCGAAACCCGCGAGCGTTACCTGCGGTTCATCAAGGAGTACCTGGCGCCGCGCTACATCGAGTTCATCGGCAAGGAAATCCAGACCGCATATCTGGAGTCCTACAGCGAATACGGGCAAAACATCTTCGACCGCTACGTGCTGTACGCAGACTTCTGGATTCAGGATCAGGAATACCGCGACCCGGAAACCGGAGAAATCCTCAACCGCGTAGCCCTGAATGAAGAGCTGGAGAAGATCGAAAAACCTGCTGGCATCAGCAATCCGAAAGATTTCCGCAACGAGATCGTCAATTTCGTATTGCGTGCTCGTGCCAACAACAACGGCAAGAACCCGACCTGGCTCAGCTACGAGAAGCTACGCGTGGTGATCGAGAAGAAAATGTTCTCCAACACCGAGGACCTCCTTCCCGTCATCAGCTTCAATGCAAAAGCCAGCAAAGAGGATCAACAGAAACACAACGACTTTGTCACCAGGATGGTCGAGCGGGGCTACACCGACAAACAGGTACGGCTTCTTTCCGAATGGTACCTACGGGTCCGGAAGTCGCAGTAAGGCAGCTGCAAGCGTCCAGCTACAAGCTGCAAGAAAGAAGCGCGTGAAATCTGATAGCCGGGTAATCGCTTCTACTTGCAGCTTGCAGCTCACAACTTGAAGCTCCCCGGAGGGGCCTATGAGCTATGTGATCGACCGACGTCTCAATGGCAAGAACAAGAGCACGGTAAACCGCCAGCGGTTTTTACGGCGCTACCGTGATCACATCAAGAAAGCAGTCGAAGAAGCCGTTAGCCGCCGCTCCATTACCGACATGGAACACGGCGAGCAAATCAGCATTCCCGGTCGTGATATCGACGAACCGGTGCTTCACCATGGTCGGGGCGGCAAACAGACCGTGGTCCATCCCGGCAATAAAGAATTCACCTCAGGCGAACATATCGCTCGCCCGCAAGGCGGTGGTGGCGGCAAAGGGCCGGGCAAAGCCAGTAATTCCGGCGAAGGCATGGATGAGTTCGTTTTCCAGATCACTCAGGAAGAGTTTCTGGAGTTCATGTTCGAAGACCTCGAACTGCCCAATCTGGTGAAACGCAACCTGACCGGCACCGACACTTTCAAAACCGTACGCGCTGGCATCAGCAACGAGGGCAACCCCTCGCGCATCAATATCATCCGCACCCTGCGTTCCGCTCACGCGCGTCGCATTGCCCTGTCCGGCAGCAGCCGCGCCAAACTCAAAGAAGCGATCACTGAACTGGATCGTCTCAAACGTGAAGAACCGGATAACTTCGGCGATATTCAGGAACTGGAAGGGGAAATCGACCGATTGAAAGCTCGTATTCGACGAGTGCCTTACCTGGATACCTTCGACCTCAAATACAACCTGCTGGTCAAACAGCCCAACCCCAGTTCCAAAGCGGTGATGTTCTGCCTGATGGACGTGTCGGGCTCCATGACTCAAGCCACCAAAGACATCGCCAAACGCTTCTTCATCCTGTTGTACCTGTTCCTCAAGCGTAACTACGACAAGATCGAAGTGGTCTTCATCCGTCACCACACCAGCGCCCGGGAAGTCGACGAGGAAGAGTTCTTCTACTCAAGGGAAACCGGCGGCACCATCGTTTCCAGCGCACTCAAGCTGATGCAGGAAATCATGGCTGAGCGTTACCCCACCAACGAATGGAATATCTACGCGGCTCAAGCGTCGGACGGCGACAACTGGAATGACGACTCCCCGATCTGCCGCGACATCCTGATCAAACAGATCATGCCGTTTGTGCAGTACTACACGTACGTGGAAATTACCCCACGTGAACATCAAGCTTTATGGTTCGAATACGAGCGTATCGGTGAAGCATTCGCCGACACGTTTGCCCAGCAGCAGCTGGTCTCTGCCGGTGATATCTATCCGGTATTCCGTGAACTCTTCCAGCGCAGGTTAGTGACATGACCGCTAGAGAGCAGAAGCGCCAACCCCTGTCCACGGGTTCAGAGTGGACGTTCGAGCTCATTCAGGCCTACGACCGCGAGATCAGCCGTATCGCGGAACGCTATGCGCTGGATACCTATCCCAACCAGATTGAAGTGATCACGGCTGAGCAGATGATGGACGCCTATGCGTCAGTGGGGATGCCGCTGGGTTATCACCATTGGTCCTACGGCAAACACTTCCTGAGCACCGAGAAATCCTACACACGCGGCCAGATGGGTCTGGCCTACGAGATCGTCATCAACTCTGATCCGTGTATCGCTTACCTGATGGAGGAAAACACCATCTGCATGCAGGCACTGGTCGTTGCTCACGCGTGTTACGGGCACAACAGTTTCTTCAAGGGTAACTACCTGTTCCGCACCTGGACCGACGCCAGTTCGATCATTGATTACCTGGTGTTTGCCAAGCAGTACATCATGCAATGCGAAGAGCGCCACGGTATCGATGCGGTCGAAGACCTGCTCGACTCCTGCCACGCACTGATGAACTACGGCGTCGACCGTTACAAGCGCCCTTACCCTATCTCTGCCGAAGAAGAGCGTCGTCGCCAGAAAGACCGGGAAGAGCACCTGCAGAAACAGATCAATGACTTGTGGCGCACTATCCCTAAAAATGCGGACAAGAACAGTAAAGAGGACAATGCTCGCTTCCCCGCCGAACCGCAGGAAAACATCCTCTACTTCATCGAAAAACACGCGCCGCTGCTGGAGCCCTGGCAGCGGGAAGTGGTGCGCATCGTGCGCAAGATTGCACAGTACTTTTACCCTCAGCGCCAGACTCAGGTCATGAACGAAGGCTGGGCGACGTTCTGGCACTACACCTTGATGAACGACCTTTACGACGAAGGCCTGGTCACCGACGGTTTCATGATGGAGTTCCTGACGTCGCACACCAGCGTCATTTATCAACCGGGCTTCGATAGCCCCTACTACAGCGGTATCAACCCTTACACATTGGGGTTCGCGATGTACCGGGATATTCGCCGGATGTGCGAAGAACCCACAGAAGAAGATTACCGCTGGTTCCCCGAACTGGCTGGCACAGACTGGCTGACGGCGGTGAAATTCGCCATGAGCAGCTTCAAGGACGAGAGTTTTATCCTGCAGTACCTGTCGCCCAAGGTCATTCGGGATCTGAAGCTGTTCAGCATCATGGACGATGATCAGAAAGACGACTTGCTGGTGCCTGCCATCCACGATGAACCCGGCTACCGAATCATTCGCGAAACCCTGGCGGCGCAGTACAACCTGGGTAATCGCGAACCCAATGTGCAGATTTACAGCATTGATCGCCGCGGCGATCGCTCGCTGACCCTGCGCCATCAGCAACATGACCGCAAACCGCTCGGCGACTCTACCGATGAAGTCCTCAAGCATCTGCATCGGCTGTGGGGCTTTGATATCCATCTGGAAACGCTACAAGGTGACCAGATAATGAAAACTCATCACGTCCCCCCTAAAAGCGAGCATGCCGACAGTGAATATCCCAGGCTTGATCTGGCGGTAGTGCATCTTTAGGAACATCACCTTGCCCACGGGTTGGCGATGTTCTCAAACTCAATGACAGCCCAATGGGACCGAATTCATTCGGGAAGGCAGGAGTTCAGGCGATCCATACGCTGCGGATTTACCGGCCTCTTCGCGAATGAATCGCTCCCACGGGAACGGTGTATGCAGTCGAAGAGAGAGTCACCCGCGGTATTTGTTTACCACCTCTCGACCCGTAATTCAGTTTTACCTCCGCAGGAGCGGCACAAGGTTTATCCTGTCGCGCTTACGGAGGTTTTTTATGCAGATCTATAAAGTCGGTGGCGCCGTGCGCGACCGTCTGCTGGGCAAACCGGTTACTGACGTCGATTGGGTAGTGGTCGGTGCGACCACTGAAGACATGCTGAAGAAAGGCTATCGCCCTGTCGGTACGGACTTCCCGGTTTTCCTTCATCCGCTGACGGGCGAGGAATACGCGCTGGCCCGTACCGAACGCAAAAGCGGACGCGGGTACGGCGGCTTCGTTTTTCATGCCAGCCCTGACGTTACCCTCGAAGATGATTTGATCCGTCGCGACCTGACCATCAACGCCATCGCCGAAGACAAGGAAGGCAATCTGACCGACCCATACGGCGGTCAGCACGACCTTAAAGCCCGGGTTTTACGCCATGTTTCCCCCGCGTTCGCCGAAGATCCGCTCCGCGTTTTGCGTGTAGCGCGCTTCGCCGCCCGATACGCACCGGACGGCTTCAGCATCGCCCCTGAAACGCTGCAGCTGATGCGCCAGCTCAGTGAGTCAGGCGAGCTGGATGCGCTGACGCCGGAGCGCAGCTGGAAAGAAATTTCTCGGGCTCTTATGGAAAAGCAGCCGCAGGTGTTCATTCGTACATTGCGCGACTGCGGTGCCCTCAAGGAGCTTTTGCCGGAAGTGGACGCGTTGTTTGGCGTCCCGCAACCCGCTGCCCATCACCCGGAAATAGATACTGGTGAGCATGTATTGAGCGTGCTGCAGCAAGCAGCCATTCACCAGCAACCGCTGAGCGTACGCTGGGCGTGCCTGATGCACGATCTGGGTAAAGGCCTGACACCGGAGGCTGACTGGCCAAGGCATATTGCCCATGAACATATGGGCTTGAGCTTGATCAAGGCTGTGAACGCGCGATTCAAGGTGCCACGCGATTGCCAGGAACTGGCGCTGCTGGTGGGCCAGTACCACACCCATGGCCACCGGGCTCTGGAACTGAAGCCCTCAACCGTGCTTGATCTGCTGCAAAGCTTCGATGTCTATCGCCGACCACAGCGTTTTGAAGACTTCATCATTGCGTGCGAAATGGACGCCCGTGGCCGACTTGGCTTCGAGCAGCGTGATTATCCACAAGCAGACTATCTACGCGGCGCAGCAGACGCAGCAAGAGCCGTTTCAGTACAGCCGCTGATCGAAAAGGGTTTCAAGGGACAAGAACTGGGTGAAGCGCTCAAAAGCGAACGCCTGGACGCGCTGAAGGTTTACAAGGCGCAGTACAACAGCTGAGCTGCAGGACTTGAATCGGATTGATTTCCTGTGGGAGCGAATTCATTCGCGAAAGCGGTATTCCTGGCGACAAATGTGCATCGAATGTACTGGCCTGGTCGCGAATGAATTCGCTCCCACAGGTTCGGTGATTCTGTTGGAGCGACCGGCGTGGCGCTCCCACAAATCTCTCAACCCTTACCCAACAAACTTTGCGGCGTCAGCGGCATCCCCCGCCACTCAAACGCAACCGGCCACAGCTGTTGCTCAATCTGCGCGCACGCCCAAAGCTGCTCGAAAGAAGTGCCAGCCTCAGGGTGCACACGATCCGGTGCAATCAACGACAGCGGCCAGAGCACAAACGCATTTTTGAGAATTTCGGCGCGAGGCAGTATTAATCCGTCGAAGTTACCCACCTGATCGCCATACAACAGCACGTCGATGTCCAGCGGCAAGCCCTTGCGGTCCGGTGCGTAGCGACCGTTGTCGGCCTCGATGAATTTCAGTCGGCGGTCCAGTTCCATCAACGGCAGCTCGGTAAAACCGGTCACCACCAGATTGAAGAACAGGCCACTCTTGATCCCGACCGGCTGGCTCTCGAACACCGCCGAGCAGGTCATTTCACTGACGAACCCGTCCAGCGCTTCGAGCCCGGCAACCAGATGCTTTTCGCGCTCTATGTTGCTGCCCAGGCCGAGGTAAACCCGTGTCAGCGACATCCGCGCTCGATCTCCACACCCACACCCTTGGCGGCCGCAACGGCACCCGGCTTGGTCAGTTTCAGGTGCAGCCAGGGAATGTGAAACTCGCTCATCAGGACTTCAGCCAGACGCTCGGCAAAGGTTTCCACCAACTGAAACTGCGCCTTGTCGGCAAAGTCCAGAATGCGCGTGGACACGCTCGCGTAGTCGAGCGCCTTGCTCAGGTCATCGCCCGCCGCAGCGGGCCGGTTATCCCAGGCAAAACTCAGGTCCAGGCGCAGGCACTGGCGAATGCCCCGCTCCCAGTCGTAGGCACCGATAACGGTATCGACTTCCAGACCCTCAATGAACACTCTGTCCAAGCACCACTCTCCACTGCACGACAAGGGCGCGATGCGCCGTTAGAATCAGGGCTTCCCAGCCCGGAATAGTTAGCATGTTTTGGTTACTGGCGATTTTCGCCTACCTGCTTGGCTCACTGTCCTTCGCCATACTCCTGAGCCGCCTCACTGGCAGCCCGGACCCGCGCGCCAGCGGCTCTGGCAATGCAGGCGCGACCAATATGTTGCGTCTGGCCGGCAAGAAACTCGCGATCCTGACCCTGCTTGGCGACCTGTGCAAAGGCCTTCTGCCTGTACTGATCGCCAATCTGGCGGGGATGGATCCCAGGGCGCAAGCCTGGATTGGGCTCTGCGCGGTACTGGGCCATCTGTTTCCACTCTACTTTCGCTTCCGGGGCGGCAAGGGTGTTGCTACCGCCGCAGGCATGTTACTGGGGCTCTACCCGCCCGCCGCCGCTCTCGCAATCTGCGTCTGGGCATTGGTGTTCTACCTGACCCGTACCAGTTCGATCGCCGCGCTGATCGCAACGCCGATGACCCTGCCGCTGCTCGCCTGGCAAGAGCCCAGGGCATTACTGCCGATGACCCTGCTCACACTGCTGATCGTCTGGCGTCACCGCGGCAATCTACGCGACCTGTTTGCAGGGCGCGAACGGCATTTTTGAATCACCGAGGTGAATCTGCCTCACGTAACCGCTTACAGACCTTGCAACTGTTCCATCGGCCAACGGGCCTGGACGCTGATGCTCAAATCCTCTTTCTGACCTGCCTGCAACCGCTGGCATCCTGCGAAAGCGATCATCGCGCCATTATCGGTGCAGAACTCGGGACGAGCATAGAAAACATGGCCGTTTAGCTCGCCCAGCATCTTCTCCAGTGAGGTGCGCAAGGACTTGTTGGCGCTCACACCGCCCGCAATCACCAAACGTTTCATCCCGGTCTGTTTCAATGCCCGCTTGCACTTGATGGTCAGAGTCTCTACCACCGCCTGCTGGAAGGCCAGAGCGATGTCGCAACGAGTCTGCTCGCCGTCGTCCCCAGCGCTCTGGCATTGCTGCCAGGTTGTCAGCGCGGAGGTTTTCAAGCCACTGAAGCTGAAATCCAGCCCGGGACGGTCAGTCATGGGACGCGGGAATACAAAGCGCCCCGCGACACCTTTGATGGCACGTGCCGCAATTTCAGGTCCGCCGGGATACTGCATGCCCATCATTTTTGCGGTTTTGTCGAAAGCCTCGCCAGCCGCGTCATCCAGTGTCTCGCCCAACAGCTCATACAAGCCGATACCGTCGACCCTGACCAATTGCGTATGACCGCCAGAAACCAACAAAGCGACGAACGGAAACTCGGGAGGCTGCGCTTCAAGCATCGGCGCCAGCAGGTGGCCTTCCATATGGTGAACGCCCAGCGCCGGGATGTCCCAGGCAAACGCCAACGCCTGAGCGCACGACGCGCCAACCAGCAATGCGCCTACAAGGCCCGGCCCTGCTGTGTATGCGATGGCATCTATATCGGTCGCCACCGTGCCCGCATCGGCCATGACCTGACGAATCAGGGGCAGCATGCGCTTGACGTGATCACGTGAGGCAAGCTCAGGCACCACACCGCCATAGGCACGATGCAGGTCGATCTGACTGAACAAAGCGTCGGCCAGCAGCCCACGCTCACTGTCGTAGAGCGCGACGCCGGTTTCGTCGCAAGAGGTTTCTAATCCCAGTACTAGCATGGGTTTGCGCCTTGTAGAGGCTGAATTCGAAGGCGCGCATAATAGTCGCCACCCGCTATGCCGACCAGCGGTTTTCGATCAGAGGCTTTGCATTCCTCTCAATGAGGGGTTAACATCCGCAACCCTTAAAAACCGACGTACTTATGTGCAGTCTTTGCACGAGACGTTGACCCCGGTAATGAATGAAGGTAGCTCTGGATGCCAGCCGTCAAAGTTAAAGAGAACGAACCCTTCGACGTAGCTCTGCGTCGTTTCAAGCGCTCCTGCGAAAAAGCCGGTGTTCTGGCTGAAGTTCGTAGCCGCGAATTTTACGAGAAGCCTACTTCTGAGCGTAAGCGTAAAGCAGCAGCCGCTGTTAAGCGTCACGCCAAGAAAGTACAGCGCGAACAGCGCCGCGCCGTTCGTCTGTATTAATTTACAGACGTCTGTCGCAAGCTTCTGCAATGCCCGGCCTCAAAGCCGGGCTAGCGGCAGTTAAGGCAAAGCATAAAGCTACATTGAAGAAGAACACTGGCACGCACATGCGCACCAGCCACTTCCTCGAAGCACGTCCAGCCTGAGATTCAGGCCACGTTGATCACGTCATCATGACGAACGCATCAAGGTGAATGACGAGTATGCCTTGATGATCTTCGCAAGAAGTTCAGCCAAGGCTGCGTCGCCCTCGACACGCTGAGCATCGCGAATGGTCCGCAAAACGGTATTCGATTTGCTACAAACAGCAACACGCTTCAAAGCCGCCACTGCCTGATTTCAATTGCCTGATGTTTACAACAGGCTACGGGTAGATTGCTGGCAGCTACCATTCCAGATGATGATAAGCAGCCGCGCTGAGACCAGGTTGTGCATGCCTCAATGGCATTACAGAAAGGTCAGCGGCAGCCGTTACATTCTGGATTCGCCACGATCTGCATGGCGGAACGCTTGATATGAGAACGATATGGCCGGGCTGATTCCCCAAGGCTTCATTGACGACCTACTGAACCGCACCGACATCGTCGATGTTGTCAGCTCACGTCTGCAACTGAAGAAAACCGGGAAGAATTTCAGCGCCTGCTGCCCGTTCCATAAAGAGAAAACCCCGTCTTTCAGCGTCAGCCCAGACAAACAGTTCTATTACTGTTTTGGCTGTGGCGCAGGCGGCAACGCCCTCGGCTTCATCATGGACCACGACAATCTGGACTTCGTCCAGGCCGTCGAGGATCTGGCTAAGTCTGCGGGCATGGAAGTCCCCAGGGAACAGGGTGTAAAAGGGCAAAAGCCACGACAGCCTGTGGATTCGCCACTTTACCCGCTGCTCACCGCTGCCGCCGAGTTTTACCGCCTAGCGCTTAAAAACCATCCCACGCGCAAAGCAGCAGTGGAATACCTGAAAGGTCGCGGCCTTTCAGGCGAAATAGCCCGGGACTTCGGCCTTGGCTTTGCACCACCCGGCTGGGACAACCTGCACAAACATCTGAGCAGCGACACGCTCCAGCAAAAAGCGATGATTGATGCGGGGCTGCTGATCGAAAACGCCGAAACCGGCAAGCGCTATGACCGCTTCCGGGACCGGGTGATGTTTCCGATCCGTGACAGCCGCGGCCGCGTCATCGCCTTTGGCGGACGAGTACTGGGCGACGACAAGCCCAAGTACCTGAACTCGCCGGAAACACCGGTCTTCCATAAAGGCCAAGAGCTTTACGGCCTTTTTGAGGCGCGAAAATTCAACCGCAACCTCGATGAGATCATCGTCGTGGAAGGCTATATGGACGTCATTGCTCTTGCCCAGCAAGGCCTGCGCAATGCCGTCGCCACACTGGGCACCGCGACCAGCGAAGAGCACCTGAAACGACTGTTCAGGGTCGTACCCAACGTACTGTTCTGTTTCGACGGGGATCAGGCAGGTCGCAATGCCGCATGGCGCGCACTGGAAGCAACACTTTCCAGCCTGCAGGACGGGCGCCGCGCACGATTTCTGTTTCTGCCCGAAGGCGAGGACCCGGACACCCTGGTTCGCGCTGAAGGCACCGACGCGTTCAAGGCGCGCATTCATCAGCATGCCCAGCCATTGGCCGACTACTTCTTCGAACAGTTGACCAAAGAAGCCGACCCACGCTCGCTGGAGGGCAAGGCCCACATGGCCACCCTCGCAGCACCGCTGATCGACAAGGTACCCGGCGCCAACTTGCGCACGCTGATGCGCCAACGATTGACACAAATAACCGGCCTGACCAACGAAAACGTCAGCCAACTGGTGCAAAACGCACCAGCAGAAGCGCCACCGAGCTACGACCCCGGCTTCGATTATGACGCCATGCCCGACTATGCTGATTACCAGCCACAGGGCGGATATGAAGCGCCCCAGCAAGAATGGACCCCGAAAAAATCCGGTGGTCAGGGCCAGAAAAAGTGGGAAAAGAAGCCGTGGGACAAAAAAGGTAGACGCGGAGATGACGAACCACGTGCCCCGCGCACGCCGACGACCGTCGAACCACCAACGTTAACGGCGTTGAGAACACTTCTGCATCACCCGGAGCTGGCCGAGAAAGTCGAAGATGCCAGCCACTTTGCGGCAGAAGACCATACATATGCGCAGCTACTGGTCGCTTTGCTTGAAGCTTTGCAAAAAAATCCGAAGCTGCGCTCGCTGCAACTGATCGCCCGCTGGCACGGCACCGAACAAGGCCGATTGCTGCGAGCATTAGCGGAAAAGGAATGGTTGATCTCGGCCGATAACCTTGAACAACAGTTTTTCGACACTATAACTAGGTTATCCGCCCGCCAACGCGAGCGCAGCCTGGAGCAATTAATCAGGAAGGAACGCCAGTCAGGCCTGGACGCAGATGAAAAACTTCTGCTGCTCAAGCTGTTAAATCGGAATGTTCCTGCACAAACCCCGACCTCAACTGGCGCGTGAGGTCATAGCTCGGGTATAATCCTCGGCTTGTTTTTTGCCCGCCAAGACCTTCAGTGGATAGGGTGTTATGTCCGGAAAAGCGCAACAGCAGTCTCGTATCAAAGAGTTGATCACCCTGGGTCGTGAGCAGAAGTATCTGACTTACGCAGAGGTCAACGACCACCTGCCTGAGGATATTTCAGATCCCGAGCAGGTGGAAGACATCATCCGCATGATTAACGACATGGGGATCCCGGTACACGAGAGTGCCCCGGATGCGGACGCCCTGATGCTGGCCGACGCCGATACCGACGAAGCAGCCGCAGAAGAAGCGGCAGCAGCGTTGGCAGCGGTTGAGACCGACATTGGTCGCACCACTGACCCTGTGCGTATGTATATGCGTGAAATGGGTACGGTCGAGCTTCTGACCCGTGAAGGCGAAATTGAAATCGCCAAACGTATCGAAGAAGGCATCCGTGAAGTGATGAGCGCAATTGCGCACTTCCCTGGCACGGTTGACCACATTCTCTCCGAGTACACCCGTGTTACGACAGAAGGCGGTCGCCTGTCTGACGTACTGAGCGGCTACATCGACCCGGATGACGGCATTGCGCCGCCAGCTGAAGTCCCGCCGCCTGCCGACCCGAAAACAGCCAAGGCTGCCGAAGGCGACGACGACGAGGAAGAGAAGGACGAGTCCTCTGACGACGAAGAAGAAGTCGAAAGCGGTCCCGATCCAATCATCGCCCAGCAGCGTTTCGGTGCGGTTTCCGATCAGATGGAAATCACCCGCAAGGCCCTGAAAAAGCATGGTCGCGACAGCAAGCAGGCAATTGCCGAGCTGGTTGCGCTGGCCGAGCTGTTCATGCCGATCAAACTGGTTCCTAAACAGTTTGAAGGTCTGGTCGAGCGTGTTCGTAGCGCACTTGAGCGTTTGCGTGCTCAGGAACGCGCCATCATGCAGCTGTGTGTACGTGATGCACGCATGCCGCGCGCCGATTTCCTTCGCCAGTTCCCAGGCAACGAAGTCGACGAAAGCTGGACTGACGCACTGGCTAAAGGCAAAAGCAAATACGCTGAAGCCATTGCCCGCCTGCAGCCTGATATTCAGCGTTGCCAGCAAAAGCTGACCGCGCTGCAGACCGAAACCGGTCTGACGATTGCTGAAATCAAGGACATCAACCGTCGCATGTCGATCGGCGAGGCCAAGGCCCGTCGCGCGAAGAAAGAGATGGTTGAAGCGAACTTGCGTCTGGTTATCTCGATCGCCAAGAAGTACACCAACCGCGGCCTGCAATTCCTCGATCTGATCCAGGAAGGCAACATCGGTTTGATGAAGGCGGTGGACAAGTTTGAATACCGTCGCGGTTACAAGTTCTCGACATACGCCACGTGGTGGATCCGTCAGGCAATCACTCGTTCGATCGCCGACCAGGCACGCACCATCCGTATTCCGGTGCACATGATCGAGACGATCAACAAGCTCAACCGTATTTCCCGGCAGATGTTGCAGGAAATGGGTCGCGAACCGACCCCGGAAGAACTGGGCGAACGCATGGAAATGCCTGAGGACAAGATCCGTAAGGTATTGAAGATCGCTAAAGAGCCGATCTCCATGGAAACCCCGATCGGTGATGACGAAGATTCGCACCTGGGTGACTTCATCGAAGACTCGACCATGCAGTCGCCAATCGATGTTGCTACCGTTGAAAGCTTGAAAGAAGCGACTCGCGAAGTTCTGTCGGGCCTTACTGCCCGTGAAGCCAAGGTTCTACGCATGCGCTTCGGTATTGATATGAATACCGACCACACGCTGGAAGAAGTGGGCAAACAGTTCGACGTAACCCGTGAGCGTATTCGTCAGATTGAGGCGAAGGCTCTGCGCAAGTTGCGCCACCCGACGCGAAGCGAGCACCTGCGCTCGTTCCTCGACGAGTAAGCAACACAAGCTGTACACAAAACCCCCGGCCCTGCCGGGGGTTTTGCATTCTGGATCAAAAAAATTCAACTTCGAGTGACGGTTTTCTCAGTACGGCTACACTCTGTCTAATTGCTATCCGCCATCATGAGGCTGCCATGATTCAACTGCCGGCCATTATTTTTGTCTTCGCTATAGGCTCCCCGGCAGCCGCCCACACTGAAAACTTTTCTGCACTTGCGCAGAAAGTGACGTCAACGCCCTACACGCATGGTTTTAGTCTCGGCTCCATGGCTGGAACCTTGCTTGCGGCGTCTGTCGACACAACGATCCAATCAGAATCTGGGCGCGCAAGCAGCCAATCGGTCGCACAACTTGCAACCCTGGAACCACAACCAGACTTCAAACAAAGAGCCGATAGCGCATCGTTCAGAGAGACCTTTCTGCTTTACGGCTTACCCGGCCTGTTGCTGCTCTGCACCGTTCTCATCATCGTGATTCGTGTTAATCGCCAGCTTAGCTCCGAAATAACACGGCGTATGGAACTGGAACAGCAGCTGCGAAGCAGCGAATATCACTACCGCAGCTTGATTGAAAGCCTGTCCGCTATTGCCTGGGAGGCCACCCCGGGAGATTACAGCTACAACTACGTCTCACCTCAAGCCGAGAGCTTACTGGGCTATCCACTGCAAAAATGGCGGGAGCCAGGCTTCTGGCGCAGCATCGTCCACCCTCAGGACCTGCAAAAAACAGAAGCTCTTTGTAGCCAGGCAGCCAAGGCGGGCAACGATCACAGCGTAGATTACCGAGTCATCAGCGCTGACGGCAGAACACTCTGGATACGAGACATTGTCAGCCTGATCAAGCGCGGTCGCGAACCTGTCATGCGCGGCTTGATGATCGATATCAGCGAAACCAAGCAAACCGAAGAAGCCTTGCGACTTTCCGAAGGTAAGTTCGCCTCTGTTTTTGCTCAATGTCCGGACATTCTGATAATTGCGAGCCTGATCGACGGCACACTTCTCGAAGCCAATACAGCGTTCGTCGAACAGATTGGCCTTCAGGCCAATGACGTCATTGGTAAAACTCCGACCGAACTCGGCATCTGGGGCGTTCCCGGTGTAGGCCCCGGGATGCTGGAACGCCTTCAGAAAGGCAGCATTCGCAACCTTGAGATGCCATTTCGACGACGAGACGGCCGCACCTTCTCCGGGCTGGTGTCCGCCGAACCTTTCGATCTGGACTCCACTCCAGCCGTAGTTGTGGTGGTTCGCGATATCACCCAACTCAAACAGGCGCAGCAGCAACTTCAGCTGTCTGAAGAAAAATTCGCCAAGTCATTCCACTCATCCCCTGACGGTCTGCTGATAACCCGGCAGCGCGACGGCCTGCTTGTTGAGGTCAACGAAGGGTTCAGTCGCATGACCGGCTACGACAGCGCCGCTTCGCTTGATCAGTCCACAGTGGATCTGGGGATCTGGGCCAACCTGAACGAACGCGGCCAACTTCTGGAGCTGCTGAACCGCGACGGTTTCGTCCGTGATTTCCGCAGCCACATCAGACGCAAAGACGGCCAGATCAGGCTCTGTGAAATATCATCACGCCCGCTGCTTATCGCTGGCGAAGATTGCATGCTGACCATTGCCCGAGACATTACCGAACGCCATCAAATGCAGGAAAAGCTGCAACTTGCCGCCACCGTTTTCGAAAGTACCGCCGAAGGGGTTCTGATTACTGATACCCGCCAGCGTATCAACGCTGTCAACCGCGCATTCAGCGAGATCACTGGCTACAGCGAGCAGGAGTCCCTTGGTCAGACCCCTCGCCTGCTCGCCTCGGGCCTGCATGACAGCGCGTTCTATGCCGCCATGTGGTACCAGTTGACGGCAGAAGGACATTGGCAGGGAGAAATCAGCAACCGACGCAAGAACGGGGAGGTTTACCCAAGCTGGCTGACGATCAGCGCGGTACGAAACAAGGAAAAGTTCATTACCCACTTCGTTGCGGTGTTCGCCGACATCTCCAGCCTCAAGCATGCTCAGGCACGCCTCGACTATCAGGCTCATCACGACCCGCTCACGGGGCTCCCCAACCGCACGCTATTCGAGAGCCGCCTGCAAGCCGCCCTTCTCCACAGCCTGGAATCCAATAGCCTCGGCGCAGTCCTGTTTCTGGACCTTGACCGCTTCAAGCACATCAACGACAGCCTGGGCCATCCTGTCGGCGACCTGCTGCTCAAAGGAATCGCGCAACGCCTCAAGGAGAACCTGCGCGATATCGACACCGTGGCGCGCCTGGGAGGAGATGAGTTCATTATCCTGCTGCCTGGCCTGCTGCACCCTAGTGATGCGGAAGCCATCGCGACAAAAATATTGATCTGTTTCACGGCCCCGTTCCAGGCGGGCGAACATGAGTTTTTCATGAGTGCCAGCATTGGTAGCTGCCTGTTCCCCACAGATGGTCAGGACGTAGCTACCGTGGTGAAAAATGCTGATGCCGCGATGTACCGCTCCAAAGCCAAAGGCCGCAATCGCGTCGAAAGCTATACAGAGGACCTCACCTCCCAGGCCAGCGCCCGGATAGCCTTGGAGCATGAACTGCGCAGAGCTATAGAACGCAATGAGTTCAGCCTCTGCTATCAGCCGAAAATCAGCCTGCTCAGCCAGCGACTGGTTGGCGCAGAGGCCTTGCTTCGCTGGGCACACCCGACCCTCGGCGAAGTGCCACCGGAGCACTTCATTCCATTGGCAGAAGAGAACGGCATGATTCTGCAGATCGGCGACTGGGTACTTGAGCAAGCCTGTCTGCAAATGCGCGAATGGAACAAACGCTACGCCCCTTTCGGCGCGTTGTCGGTGAACCTGGCGGGTGCCCAGTTGCGGCAACCGAACCTCTTGGCGCGCATCGAGCAACTGCTCTCGGATTACCACCTTGCCCCTGACTGCCTGCAACTGGAGATCACCGAGAACTTCATCATGAGTCAGGCCGAGGAAGCCCTGGCCGTTTTGCACAAGCTCAAGACACTCGGCGTACAGCTGGCTATCGACGACTTCGGCACGGGCTATTCGTCCCTGAGCTATCTGAAACGCTTGCCGCTGGACATCCTGAAAATAGACCAGTCATTTGTGCGCAGCCTGCCCGACGATCCACACGACGTCGCTATCGTCCGCGCAATCATCGCGCTGGGCCGCAGCATGCAACTGACCGTCATCGCCGAAGGCGTGGAGAACAACGAACAGCAGCAATTCCTGGCCAACGAAGGCTGCGAACAGATCCAGGGCTACATCGTCAGCCTCCCCCTCCCGCCCGATGAATTCAGCACGAAATTTCTTCGTACGACTCTTTCGGACTTTTCGGATAGCACAGCGTCGAAACCGCCGTTATAATCCGCGGCCTACTGAGGGCCTATAGCTCAGTTGGTTAGAGCAGGGGACTCATAATCCCTTGGTCCACGGTTCGAGTCCGTGTGGGCCCACCACTATTGAAAAAGCCGCGCTAATGCGCGGCTTTTTTGTTTTGGGTTGAATGCTTTCATGCGAACGAAACGATTGAAAAGTTCTTAATAGGGGCTTATCGGGCCCTTTTAAGGACTGAGTCGCGACAACGCTGCGAAGCAACGGACGCCTCCCTGCGGGAGCGAATTCATTCTCGAAGGGAGCGTTGCATCCGATAAAGATCTGTCGCCTGTGATGCCCCATTCGCGAATGAATTCGCTCCTACCGGTGTCCCCAAGCAGCACAGCGCCCACAAAAAAGCCCGCATCGTTGCGGGCTTTTTCATTGCTCAATCAACCATCACTCAGTTGATTTTGGCATCCAGTTCGCCGCGCGCATAACGCTCGAACATGGCGTCCAGGGAGATCGGCTTGATCTTCGAGGCATTGCCGGCGGTGCCGAACGCTTCGTAGCGAGCGATACACACGTCACGCATGGCCGAAACAGTCTTGGCCAGGTACTTACGTGGGTCGAACTCGCTTGGGTTCTTCGCCATGAACTCACGGATGGCACCGGTAGACGCCAGGCGCAGGTCGGTGTCGATGTTGACCTTGCGCACGCCGTGCTTGATGCCTTCAACGATTTCTTCAACCGGTACGCCGTAGGTTTCTTTGATGTCGCCGCCGTACTCGTTGATGATTTTCAGCCACTCTTGCGGAACAGAAGAGGAGCCGTGCATCACCAGGTGAGTGTTAGGAATGCGTTTGTGGATGGCCTTGATGCGCTCGATCGCCAGGATGTCGCCGGTAGGCGGCTTGGTGAACTTGTAAGCGCCGTGGCTGGTGCCGATGGCGATGGCCAGGGCATCAACCTGAGTTCTTTTGACGAAGTCAGCGGCTTCTTCCGGATCGGTCAGCATCTGGCTGTGATCAAGAATGCCTTCAGCGCCAACGCCGTCTTCTTCGCCAGCCATACCGGTTTCCAGCGAACCCAGAACACCCAGCTCACCTTCTACCGACACGCCACAGGCGTGGGCGAAGGAAACAACGCGACGGGTTACGTCAACGTTGTAGTCGTAGGTGGTCGGCGTTTTGCCGTCGACACCCAGCGAGCCGTCCATCATCACCGAGCTGAAGCCCAGCTGGATCGAACGCTGGCAGATATCAGGGCTGGTACCGTGATCCTGGTGCATGACCACCGGAATATGCGGGAACTCTTCCACGGCGGCCAGGATCAGGTGACGCAGGAACGGCGCGCCAGCGTATTTACGGGCGCCGGCCGAGGCCTGAACGATCACCGGGGAATCGGTCTTGTCGGCCGCTTCCATAATGGCGCGCATTTGTTCCAGGTTGTTCACGTTGAAAGCTGGGACGCCATAACCGAATTCGGCTGCGTGGTCCAACATCTGGCGCATGCTGATAAGTGCCATTGTCTGTCTCTCTCCCGGTAGGGTCGTTATCGTGCAAACCTGCCGTAGCGGCGGCTGCTATTCAAGTTCTACGCATGAGCCCTGAAGCCATGCGCTGGATCATCGGTGCAGCTTGTTCAACGCTTCTTGCAACCGCGCCCGATCAAATCATTGGTAGCGTCCCAGTACACCAGGCCTTCGTCGCCCTTGTTCTGGAAAGCCAGTACACCATTGCTATAGAGCGATGGCGAGCCAGGCTCGGCGGTCAGCCGGAAGACCTGATCGCTTTCATTCAGGCGTACATCAACTTCGGCCTTGGCCTGGTCAACATAACGCCAGTGGACCTCGGCTTTGCTGTCGCAAACCCAACTGGTCCAGGTATTACCTGTTTGCGGAGCCTTCATGCTGGCGCAACCACCAAGCACTGCAAGTGTCGCAAGGGCAATCAAGCCTTTCATTACATCTCCTGGCCTGCCCTGGGAAGCAAGGCAAATGCCAGTCGCTTCAATCTTCAGGGGCAGTTCTGTTCCTGATTCCGATCATCGGCCGGCTCACCCGTAGCCTGCGCTTCAACCCGTTGAGTATTCTGGGTCGTGGGCACGTTTACGGACGCCGGGCTGAGCACTTCACAGGTCTTGGCACGAGTACCAGGACTGCTACAACCGGCGAATATCACACAACTCATCAAGGCCAGGGCGGCGATTTTCATGGTGAAGTTCCTTATTCAGAAAAGTTATCCACCCTTTAGTGACCACCACTGGCTCAAGATGTTGCCAAACTCATCTCCGCGATCGCATCTTAACGGCAGGCCACCGGGCCGAGATTGGGCATGAATTCGTACTTGTCCAGGACAGCCTCACCGCCGCGCTTGTAGATCACGGGTACGGTCTCCGCCTGCCAGTTCGCTTGATAACAGCTCAGTTGAACCAGCGCAGGCTCACGCACAACCTCTACGGCTTCCGGCTCAGTGGCGCAGCCAGCAAGCAGTACAGCGATGATGAGCAGCGGTAGCGGCCTGAGCATTTCATTTCCCTTTTGCACAGCCTGATCCTCAGGCCTTGGCGCGCTGTTCCAGAATTTCCACGGCGGGCAAGACTTTGCCTTCGACGAACTCCAGGAAGGCGCCACCACCGGTAGAAATGTAGGAGATTTGATCCGCTACGCCATATTTGTCGATTGCAGCCAGCGTATCGCCACCGCCTGCGATGGAGAACGCCGAGCTTTCGGCAATGGCTTTAGCCAGGGTTTTGGTACCTTCGCCAAACTGATCGAATTCAAACACGCCAACCGGGCCGTTCCACAGAATAGTCTTGGAAGATTTCAACAATTCGGCGAAATGCGCTGCAGTTTGCGGGCCGATATCCAGAATCATGTCGTCATCGGCAACATCGGCGATCAGTTTGACCGTAGCGGCTGCGCTTTCGGCGAATTCCTTGGCCACAACCACATCAACCGGCAGTGGCACGCTGACCTTGGCGGCGATTTCGCGAGCGGTATCCAGCAGGTCTGGCTCGTACAGTGACTTGCCAACCTTGTGGCCTGCCGCAGCCAGGAACGTATTGGCAATACCGCCACCGACGATCAACTGGTTGCAGATGGCGCTCAGGCTGTTGAGCACGTCGAGTTTGGTAGACACCTTGGAGCCGGCAACAATGGCGGCCATTGGCTGGGCCGGAGCGCCAAGGGCTTTGCCCAGTGCTTCCAGCTCAGCAGCCAGCAACGGGCCTGCCGCAGCGACTTTGGCGAACTTGGCCACGCCGTGGGTCGAACCTTCAGCGCGGTGCGCAGTACCGAAAGCGTCCATCACGAAGACGTCGCAAAGGGCAGCGTATTTCTGCGCCAGTTCGTCAGCGTTCTTCTTCTCGCCCTTGTTGAAGCGTACGTTTTCAAACAGCACGATGTCGCCAGGCTTGACGTCAACACCGTCCAGATAATCAGCAACCAGTGGTACTTCACGGCCCAGGGCCTTGCTCAGGTAGTCAGCAACCGGTTTCAGGCTGTTCTCGGCGGAGAACTCGCCCTCGGTTGGACGACCCAGATGAGAGCAGACCATCACGGCCGCGCCCTTTTCCAGCGCCAGCTTGATGGTAGGCAGCGACGCCAGGATACGTGCATCACTGCTGACTTTGCCGTCCTTGATCGGGACGTTGAGGTCTTCGCGGATCAATACACGCTTACCTTGCAGGTCGAGCTCGGTCATCTTCAACACGGTCATGAGTGAATCCCTGTTTTTACTGTTGTGGGTCTGCGACGTGCAAAAAGTGCTCAGCAACGTCAAGCATTCGATTGGCAAAACCCCATTCGTTATCGAACCAGGCCAGCACGTTAACCAGCCGTGGGCCGGAAACGCGGGTCTGACTCGCATCGACGATGGCCGAATGAGGGTCATGGTTGAAATCACAACTGGCGTGCGGCAACTCGGTGTAGGCCAACAACCCTTTCAGCGGGCCGCTGGTAGCAGCCTCGCGAAGCAGGCGGTTGATCTCTGCTGCATCGGTATCCCGCGCGGTTTGCAACGTGATATCAAGACAGGATACGTTTACCGTCGGCACGCGAACTGCTTTGGCCTGAATTCGGCCCGCAAGTTCCGGAAGCAGCCGCTCAATACCACGCGCCAGACCAGTGGACACCGGAATGATCGACTGGAAAGCCGAGCGCGTACGGCGCAGATCTTCATGATGATAGGCGTCTATGACAGGCTGATCATTCATCGCCGAGTGGATCGTGGTGATGGTGATGTACTCCAGCCCTACCGCCTGATCCAGCAAGCGCAGCAACGGCACGCTGCAGTTGGTGGTACAGGACGCGGCGGAGACCAGCAGTTCGGCACCTGTCAGCTTCTGTTGATTGACGCCGAACACTATCGTGGCGTCGACGTCGGCTTCGCTGGCCATCGGCTGGGAAAACAGCACCCGTGGCGCGCCAGCATCAACGAAGCGCTGACCATCTTCACGGGTGTTGTAGACACCTGAACACTCGAGCACCAGATCAACTTCCAGCGCCGCCCAGTCAACGCCTTCTGGCGTCTCGCTGCGCAACACTCTGATCTTGTGATCATTGATATGCAGGTATTGCCCTTCGACCCGCACTTCGCCGGGAAACCGGCCGTGCGTGGAATCAAAGCGCGTGAGGTATTCGAGACTGGCCATGTCGGCCAGATCGTTGATGGCGACCACTTCAAACCCGGCCTTGGCCCCTCGCTCGCAAAGTGCGCGCACGACGCAACGACCGATACGGCCGTAGCCGTTTAGTGCAACTTTGTAAGGGCGGCGGTGCTGAGGCATGGGGTTCTCGATGAGTCACCAAAAAACTGTTGAGGTACACATTATGTGGGAGCGGTGCTTGCCCGCGATAAGGTCAACACGGTAATGGAGACCGAGTTGAATATATCGCGGGCAAGCACCGCTCCCACAGGTTTCGCCACAACAGGCTACATCGCTATCAGTCTTCCAGCAGCTCTTCAGCCTGACCCAGGATGTTTTCCAGGGTGAAACCGAACTCTTCGAACAAGGCTGGTGCAGGAGCCGACTCGCCGAATGTAGTCATGCCGATAACGCGACCTTCCAGGCCCACGTACTTGTACCAGAAGTCTGCGTGAGCAGCTTCGATGGCGATACGAGCGCTGACCTGCAATGGCAGAACCGCTTGCTTGTAGCCAGGATCCTGAGCATCGAAGACGCTGGTGCATGGCATGGAAACCACGCGTACGTTGCGGCCTTGAGCGCTGAGTTTGTCGAATGCCTGAACAGCCAGACCCACTTCCGAACCGGTAGCGATCAGAATCAGCTCGGGCTCGCCAACGCAGTCGCGCAGCACGTAACCACCGCGAGCGATGTCAGCCAGTTGGGCTTCGTCACGAGCCTGGTGAGCCAGGTTCTGACGAGAGAAGATCAACGCCGACGGGCCGTCGTTGCGCTCGATGGAGTACTTCCAGGCCACTGCCGACTCCACAGCATCCGCAGGACGCCAAGTGTCCAGATTCGGCGTAGTGCGCAGGCTGGTCAGTTGCTCGATTGGCTGGTGAGTAGGGCCGTCTTCACCCAGACCGATGGAGTCATGGGTGAACACATACAGCACGCGCTTCTTCATCAGCGAGGACATGCGCACCGCGTTGCGAGCGTATTCCATGAAGATCAGGAAGGTTGCACCGTAAGGCACGAAACCGCCATGCAGGGCGATACCGTTCATCATGGCGCCCATGCCGAACTCGCGTACGCCGTAATGCAGGTAGTTACCGTTGGCGTCTTCGCCCGTGATGCTCTTGCAGCCTTTCCAGATGGTCAGGTTGGAACCGGCCAGGTCAGCCGAGCCGCCGAGAAACTCAGGCAGCAACGGACCGAAAGCGCTCAGTGCATTCTGGCTCGCCTTACGGCTGGCAATGGTTTCGCCTTTAGCGTTGACTTCAGCGACGTAGGCAGCGGACTTTTCAGCGAAGTCAGCTGGCAGCTCGCCGCTCATGCGACGGATCAGCTCGTTGGCCAGCTCCGGGAATTCGGCGGAGTAGGCAGCGAAACGCTGATCCCAGTCGGCTTCAGCCGCCAGGCCTTTCTCTTTGCAGCTCCACTCGGCATAGATATCAGCCGGGATATCGAACGGGCCGTGGGTCCATTTCAGGGCGGCACGGGTCAAGGCGATTTCTTCAGCACCCAGCGGCGCACCGTGGGACTCTTCCTTGCCTTGCTTGTTCGGCGAGCCGAAACCAATGGTGGTCTTGCAGCAGATCAGCGTCGGCTTGTCGCTCTTGCGAGCGGTGTCGATAGCAGTCTTGATCTCTTCAGAGTCATGACCATCGACGTTGCGGATGACCAGCCAGCCGTAAGACTCGAAGCGCTTTGGCGTGTCATCGGTGAACCAGCCTTCGACTTCGCCGTCGATGGAAATACCGTTGTCATCGTAGAACGCGATCAGCTTGTTCAGACCCAGAGTCCCGGCCAGCGAGCCGACTTCGTGGGAGATGCCTTCCATCATGCAGCCATCACCCATGAACACGTAGGTGTGGTGATCAACGATGTTGTGGCCTGGGCGGTTGAACTGGGCCGCCAGCGTCTTCTCTGCAACCGCGAAACCCACGGCGTTGGCGAAACCCTGACCCAGTGGGCCGGTGGTGGTCTCTACGCCCGGGGTGTAACCGAACTCAGGGTGACCCGGCGTGCGGCTGTGCAGCTGGCGGAAATTTTTCAGGTCGTCGATGGACAGGTCATAGCCGGTCAGGTGCAGCAACGAGTAAACCAGCATCGAGCCGTGACCATTGGACATGATGAAACGGTCACGGTCGGCGAAATTCGGATTGCTCGGGTTGTGCTTCAGATAGTCGCGCCAAAGTACTTCGGCGATATCCGCCATGCCCATAGGGGCACCGGGATGGCCGCTGTTGGCTTTTTGCACGGCATCCATGCTGAGTGCACGAATGGCGTTGGCACGCTCACGACGGCTGGGCATCGCTGATCTCCTGGGAACTGGGAAAAGAATGGATCTGAAAAAGGCGAGCATTTTCCCTCAGGCACTGCCTGGGAGCAATGAAAGATAGCGGCTTGTGATTGTTTTTCCTGCGCGTGCTTCGTTATTTCTTCATCCCCGTGGCTATGCCGCCTCATAAAAGCGGCTTCAGGCGGCTCTGGATTCACCGCCCATCAAGCAATATCAAAACTTTTTGATATTGCCCTTGCGACATAGTCGGTCGCTAACTAGACTGCCTGCCCTATGAACCTGCGCGTACCTGCAATTCGCCACGACGACAGCGACGACCTCTCTGCCTTGTGCAAGGCTGGCGGCGATCCGTTGCGGCTGAATGTATTGCGCGCCTTGGCCAATGACTCCTTCGGCGTGCTGGAGCTGGCGCAGATCTTTGCCATTGGTCAGTCCGGTATGAGCCACCACCTCAAAGTGCTGGCCCAGGCGGATCTGGTTGCAACGCGACGCGAAGGCAATGCCATTTTCTACCGACGCGCCCTGCCCCATACCGGACAACCGGGCGGCAGATTGCACGCAGCGATGCTTGATGAAGTCGACATGCTGGCCCTGCCTCACGATGTGCAGTCACGTATTGGGCTGGTACACCGTCAGCGCGCCAATGCCAGTCAGGATTTTTTCGCCCGTACCGCAGAAAAATTTCGCGCTCAGCAGGACTTGATCGCCGGGCTTGCCCAGTACCGGGACAGCCTGCTGTCGCTGCTCGACAAATTGAACTTCGGTCCGCAAGCGACAGCACTGGAAGTCGGGCCGGGAGATGGCGGGTTTCTGCCGGATCTGGCACGTCGTTTTCAGCATGTAACCGCCCTGGACAACAGCCCGGCGATGCTGGAAATAGCCCGCCAGCTATGCGCGGTACAGGCATTGACTAATGTTGAACTGAAGCTCGCCGATGTACTGGATGCCGTCGATGTCAGCGCCGATTGCGTCGTATTGAATATGGTCCTGCACCATTTCGCCGCGCCGGCAGAGGCACTCAAACAACTGGCAAGTCTGTTGCAACCGGGCGGTAGCCTGTTAGTGACAGACTTGTGTAGCCACGATCAGAGCTGGGCCAAGGAGGCCTGTGGCGATCTCTGGTTAGGGTTTGAACAGGAAGATCTGGCCCGTTGGGCCATCGCTGCGGGGCTAGTTCCCGGGGAAAGCCTCTATGTAGGCTTACGTAATGGTTTCCAGATACAGGTTCGCCATTTTCAGCGACCGGCTGGCAACACTCACCATCGGTAAAATTCAGGAAACCCGTAGAGATGAGCGAATACTCCCTTTTCACCTCCGAGTCCGTGTCCGAAGGGCATCCAGACAAAATCGCCGACCAGATTTCCGATGCGGTTCTGGATGCAATCATTGCTCAGGACAAACACGCTCGCGTAGCCGTTGAAACCCTGGTCAAGACCGGCGTTGCAATCGTGGCTGGCGAAGTGACCACCAGCGCCTGGGTTGACCTCGAACAAATCGTTCGTGACGTGATCAGCGACATCGGCTACACCAGCTCCGACGTCGGTTTCGACGGTGCGACCTGCGGCGTGATGAACATCATCGGCAAGCAGTCTCCTGACATCAACCAGGGTGTTGACCGTGCCAAGCCTGAAGATCAGGGCGCCGGTGACCAAGGCCTTATGTTTGGCTATGCCAGCAACGAAACCGCCGAGCTGATGCCTGCACCAATCGCGTTCTCGCACCAGTTGGTCAAGCGTCAGGCCGAAGCCCGCAAGTCTGGCCTGCTGCCTTGGCTGCGTCCGGATGCCAAGTCGCAAGTGACTTGCAGCTATGAAAACGGCAAGGTTGTGGGCATCGACGCTGTCGTTCTGTCGACCCAGCACAACCCTGAAGTTTCCTACAACGATCTGCGCGAAGGCGTGATGGAACTGATCGTCAAGCACGTGCTGCCAGCTGAGCTGCTGCACAAGGACACCCAGTTCCACATCAACCCGACTGGCCAGTTCATCATTGGCGGCCCGGTAGGTGACTGCGGTCTGACCGGTCGCAAGATCATCGTCGACAGCTACGGCGGCATGGCCCGTCACGGCGGCGGCGCGTTCTCCGGCAAAGACCCATCCAAAGTTGACCGTTCGGCAGCCTACGCTGGACGTTATGTTGCCAAGAACATCGTCGCAGCTGGCCTGGCTGAGCGCTGCGAGATTCAAGTTTCCTACGCTATCGGCGTCGCTCAACCGACTTCGATCTCGTTGAACACCTTCGGCACTGGCAAGATCAGCGATGACAAGATCATCAAACTGGTCCGTGACATCTTCGACCTGCGTCCGTACGCGATCACCACCATGCTCGACCTGCTGCACCCGATGTATCAGGAAACCGCAGCCTACGGCCACTTCGGTCGTACGCCGCAAACCAAGACCGTCGGTAACGATACGTTCACCACGTTCACTTGGGAAAAAACCGACCGCGCCGACGCCCTGCGCGCCGCTGCCGGCCTGTAATACGCCTTAAGTTTCAGGCGTAACAAAAGCCCCTGGCGACCGTGGTCGTCAGGGGCTTTTTGGTTTTCGCCAGGTAAATCCGAGACATGTAGGAGCTGCCGAAGGCTGCGATGGCGGTGTGTCAGAGGAAATGCATTCGCAGCCTTCGGCAGCTCCTACAGGAAACCCCATTCCAGTTTCTAAGCCCTTCTTGCCACCAACAACACCGAAGCCGCACTGGCCAGCAATCCCGCGCACACCCGGTTGAACAATCGCTTGCCACTGGGGCGTGCAAACAGTCGGCGGGCGTGAAGGCCCATCCAGGCATAGATCGCAATCGCAAGACACTCCAGCGCCAGGAACAAAACCCCGAGTAATGCGAACTGCTCCGTCACGGACCCAGCCTGATCTACGAACTGCGGCAGAAAAGCGGTAAACAACAGAATCGCCTTCGGATTACCGATGGCCACCAGAAACTCCTGCCGCGCCAGGCTGAACATGCCTTTGCCTGAGCCTGTCACCCCGCCCTCTTCCTCAGGGCTGGCACGCCACAATTGCACCGCCAGATAAAACAGATAAGCCGCGCCCACGATTTTGATCACATGGAACAACCACTCTGAGGTGTGCAGCACCGCAGTCAGCCCCACTGCCGCCAGCGCAATCATGATCGCGAAAGCCAGCAAGCGTCCCAGCCCACCCATACAGGCACGGGCAAAACCGTAGCGTGTCGCATTGCTGATCGAAAGCAGGTTGTTGGGGCCGGGCGCCATGTTCAGCGCAAAGCAGGCCGGCACGAAGACCACCAGAGTCGAGATATCCATGAGTCACCCATCAGACCTGGACAAGGGAGTCGCCATATTGCAGGCAACGTTGCCAGTCTTGAAAGGCACAGTCATGGAGCAAAAGACCGGCATCTGTACTGGCTGAATGATTCAGTAACCAGTACAACCAGACACCCGACGCGCCGGTCGCTAGCCTCTCTGGCATCTCACCAGGCAAGGATGCTTCGATGCGCTTACTGACCGCAACCATGCTCTCTCTCATCAGCCTGACCGTACAGGCTAATCAATGTCCAGACTGGACGCCCGCCAAGGCAAGAAACTCGATCACTGCCCTGCAAACACAAATCTCTGCCTGGGATGACAGCTACCACCGGCAGGGCGTGTCACTGATTGCCGATGAGCTGTACGACCAGTCCCGGCAACGGCTTGAGTTCTGGCGCGCATGCTTCACCTCACCAGGCAGTGAAAACGGCCACCCACTGGCAACGGCCAAAGGCCCGATACGTCATCCCGTACCGCACACCGGCGTCAACAAGCTGAGCGATGAAAGAGCCGTAAAAGAATGGCTTAACGGTCGTAAAGACCTATGGATTCAACCCAAGGTTGATGGTGTCGCCGTGACGCTGGTGTATGAGCAGGGCAATCTGGTTCAGGCCATCAGTCGTGGCGATGGCAACGAAGGGCAAGACTGGACCGAACACGCCAAAACCATTGCAGCCATACCCGCGCACCTGCCCTGGCAGGAAACGCTGATACTTCAAGGTGAGCTGTATCTGAGTCTGGAAAATCATATACAAGCCCAGGCCGGGAGCGTAAACGCACGCGGCAAAGTCGCCGGGATGCTTGCACGCAACGAACTGAACGGTGCCGACGCAGAGCGGATTGGTCTTTTCGTCTGGGACTGGCCTGACGGGCCGACCTCAATGCACGAACGTATGGCGGGATTGAGCGCTCTGGGTTTCGACGACAGCGCTCACTATAGTCAACCGCTGGAAGGCTTTACCCAGGCTCAACGCTGGCGTGAGCATTGGTATCGCAACCCGCTGCCTTTCGCCACTGACGGCGTCATCATCCGTCAGGGCGAGCGCCCACCGGTACAGCGCTGGCAGGCGAAAGCGCCCTACTGGATCGCCGCCTGGAAATACCCCTTTGCCCAGGCGCTGGCAGAAGTGCGCAAGATCAACTTCAACATTGGCCGCAGCGGCAAGATCACTCCGGTCCTGGAGCTTGAGCCTGTGCGTCTGGATGACAGACAGATCAGTCGCATCAGCGTTGGCTCACTGCAGCGATGGCAGGCTATGGATATCAGACCTGGCGATCAAGTGGCCGTAAGCCTCGCGGGCCTGACCATTCCCCGACTGGACGGCGTCGTCTCACGCAACGTTGAACGTGACGAGCTGCAGATTCCTCAGGCAGAAAACTTTCACGCGCTCAGTTGCTGGCAACACGCACCTGACTGCGAAAGTCAGTTTCGCGCGCGGCTCGTCTGGCTCAGCAGCAAGAAAGGTCTGGCGCTGGCCGGAGTGGGCCCAGGGACTTGGGATAACCTGATCAATGCCGGGAAAATCAATGGATTGCTCGACTGGATGACCCTGGATAAAGACCAGCTTGCTAACATTTCCGGGCTGGGCGAGCGTAGCGGCGCTAAACTGATCGACAGTTTGTACGAGGCCCGCTCCAGACCGTTTGCGGTGTGGCTAAAGGCT
Source organism: Pseudomonas viridiflava (assembly GCF_900602065.1). GTDB lineage: Bacteria > Pseudomonadota > Gammaproteobacteria > Pseudomonadales > Pseudomonadaceae > Aquipseudomonas. The sequence goes on from NZ_UWFN01000347.1 coordinate 70,832, forward strand.
ATCGGCCTGCCGCCTACCGGGGAGGCTCAACTGGCTGAACAGTGGAGCGAACTGGAAAAGCGTACGACGCAACAGTGGCAAACGGAACCGGGCATAGGCCCGGGCCGTGCCGACCAGTTGGTAGCCTTCTTCCAGCACCCAGAGGTCCAGGCCCTGAGCGAGCAACTGCGAGCCCACGGTATTTCAGGTTTTTAAAGTGTCGGGCGTTTAATCATCAAGCCCGGACGTTATGGTTTTCAAAAGGAGTTCATATGAAGGTTTTTTCACCGCTGATTCTGCTGACATGCTGCGCAATGCTCACCACCCCGCTCCTGGCTGCCGAGTCGGCCCCTGAAGAAGGCGGATGCCTGGCTAAAAGTCAGGAAATCAGCAAAAAAATCGAAGATGCGAAGGCAAATGGCAACAAGCCCCAGCAAGCCGGCCTTGAAAAAGCCCTGAGCGAAACCAACGCCAATTGCACCGAGGCGTCGCTGCTTAAAGAACATGAGCAGAAGGTGCTGGACGCCAAGCGCGAGGTCAAAAAGCGTGAGTCCGACCTGAGCAAAGCCATGACCAAGGGCGATCCGGACAAAATCAACAAGCGTAAAGACAAGCTGGCCGAGTCTCGCAAGGAACTGCAGGACGCCCAAACAGAATTGGAAGACCTACAGCCGCAGGATTAAACAGCGGATTTATGCAGAACCTGTGGGAGCAGGGCTTGCCCGCGATGGGCTTTATGCGATGGATCAGATATCCGCGGTGTCCTTATCGCGGGCAAGCCCGGCTCCCACAGGATGAACTGACGTGGGACCGGCTTTAGCCGGGAAGGCGGTATTTCTGACGATGAAAATGTAGTGGCTGTACTGGCCTCTTCCCGGCTGGAGCCGGTCCCACGGTGTTCCCCACGTGAATACTCAATGATTACGAAACTCTTTATGACACGCCTCGCACACCGCCTGAACCTTGTTCATGGCGGGTGTCAGGGAGCCGGATTTAAAGGGGCGCTCATTGCTGACGATCACCAATTCAGCCGTCGCCGATTCCAATGACCGCGCCAGTTCCTGAAAGCGCGTCTGCTTTTGCCAGACGGCATCCGTGGCGCTGGTGTGATCCGTCTCTTTGACTTGCGGGAAATGTTTCCAGGGCTGATGAGACAGGCTGTCGAGCTTGACCGCCCCTTCGCTGAAGCGCTGGCCATCGAAAGCGACACGACCGCGCAACATGCCGCCCAGATCTTCGCTGGTCTTGAGCATGTCCTTGAAGATCGCCTTGCGTTGCGCAAGCGGCGAATCGGGGTCCAGCCCGCCACAGGCGCTCAGGCTCAGGCAAGCCAACAGCACAGCGCAAAATTTTTTCAACGTTGTATCCAGCAGGGTCCGCAGAAACGGCGGCCAGTATCCTCGGCCGCCCGATAAAGACAAAGCGCTGGATCACCGCAGTCAGGCAGGCAACGGCGTGGCGGACGCAATGAACAGCCCCACGATCAGCCCCAGCCCGACCATCCAGGCCAGCGAACGCAAGATAGCAAGATCAGCCAGATAGAAAATGATGTAGAGCAAGCGGCTGGTAATGAACAGCACCGCGACCACATCAATGGTCACCAACTGTGCGTTACCGGCAATGTGGGCAATGATGACCGCAGCGGCAAAACCGGGCAGGATCTCGAAGCTGTTGAGCTGCGCCGCATTGGCACGGGCTGGCAGGCCTTCGAGGTTATTCAGGAAATTACGCGGGTTGTGGTTGTGCTTACCGTTGAACTTGCCGCTGGAATACTTGGCGATGCCTGCACACACGATCGGCAGAATAATCGCGACCAACACGCACCAGAATGCAACCGTCATAACAGAATCCTTATAGTTTGATTTTCATAACCAGCATGCCAAGCAGGACCAGGCCACAAGCTAAGAGCCGGGGCCGACCAAAAGGTTCTTTCAGATACCGCATGCCAAACAGCACCACTAGAATCACACTCACTTCGCGCAACGCTGCAGCCTCTGCCACTGACCCCAACTGCATGGCCCACAACACCAGAGCGTAGCTGAGCAAGACACACAGGCCGACGCTTAAGCCCAAACGCCATTGCTCCCGCCAGAAGAGGCTGAAAGGAACGCGTTTGTAGGTGAGAGCCAGCATCGGAAACGGCCATGCGCTAATCAGCGTCAGCCAGACCAGGTAGTCCAGAGGGTGCACGCCCATCTGCAGCGCTTGCCCGTCGATCCAGGTGTAGCAGCCGATACACACGCCAATCAGTGCGACCACCGGAAGCAGCGACCAGGGCAGTCGATCACCTCCACCGCCCTGCCAGAGCAGGCAGATCATGCCGCAAGGGATCAGCAGAATACCGAGAATTTGTTGAGTGCTGAGTTCTTCGCCGACAAAGATCAGGGTCAAGGCCAATACCACCAACGGCGACAAGCCCCGCATCAGTGGATAGACCAAACCAAGATCACCGACCCGATAGGCCTTGATGAGCAGGTAACGGTACAACAGTTCGAACAACGCCGAGGCAATCATCCATGGCCAGATGGCAGCAGGCGGCGGTTCGACAAAACTCACTGCGAGCACCGCGAACAGCAACGCCACAAAATCCATACTGGCGATGACCAATAGCCGCTCACCGCTGAATTTGATCAGGGTATTCCACGTCGCGTGCAGTACTGCCGCGATCAACACCAACGCTGTAGCCAGCAAAACGCTCTCCCTGTTTCAGGACTCGTAAATGGCAGGTTTCCGGACACCACGATATTCCTTGGTGAACATTGAGCCCATGTGGGAGCGAATTCATTCGCGAAGAGGCCAGTACATTCGACATATCCCTATCGATTGAACTGCCGCCTTCCCGAATAAATTCGGTCCCACAGGTTCCGCGTGAACCTCAAGCTGGCGTAAATTCGCTCCCAGAATAACGCAGCATTCAGCCCGGTAAATCGCGAACTACATTCAAAGGCACTGTCCTGTCACACCTTGTCCAACCTTCGCCAATGAGAATCCTTACGATTAACGTTTAACCCGATTCGTAAGGAAGTTCCATGCATTCTGTTTTTCGTTTGCGACCTACCGTCGCCATGACGAAGCTCGCGTTGGCGTGCCTCATCGCCCAAAGCGCCTGCGTTCAGGCTCAAGAAATCACCGCCGCCCCGGCGATCACTCTGGAAGATGTGACCGTTACCGCTGCCGGTTATGAGCAGAGCGTAGAGGATGCACCTGCTTCCGTGACAATCATTACCGGCGACGAACTGCGCAAGCGTTCGTTCCGCGACCTGACGGACGCCCTGCGCGACGTTGAGGGTGTGACCGTCAATGGTAGCGCCAACGAAACCGACATCTCGATTCGCGGTATGCCGGCTGATTACACCTTGATTCTGGTCGATGGCAAACGCCAGAGCGCTCGTGAATCAAGGGTCAACGGCAACTCGGGTTACGAGCAAAGCTTCATACCGCCAGCTGAAGCCATCGAGCGTATTGAAGTGGTGCGCGGCCCGATGTCCTCGCTGTATGGCTCCGATGCCATTGGCGGCGTGATCAACGTCATCACCCGCAAGGTTACTTCCGAATGGGGTGGCTCGGTCACCTACGACTATTCGGCACGTCAACATAGCGATCAGGGCAATGCACGGCAGACCCAGTTCTACCTCAACGGCCCATTGATTCAGGATACTCTTGGTCTGCAAGTCTGGGGTCGCTATCTGGATCGCCAGGCAGACGACGACGTCGAAGAAACCAACGGCTTCAGTAAGGCCGACCATAAGGACCTGACGGCACGCCTGGCTTTCACGCCGACCGTTGACCACGACATCCTGCTGGAAGCTGGCGCAACCCGCCTGAAAAACGGTGACGGTCTGAGCCCCAACTGGGCAACTCGCGAGCAGGAAAACAACCGTGATCACTGGTCGATCTCTCACCAGGGTCGCTGGGACTGGGCAACCTCGGACGTTTCGTTCGCACAGGAAGAGTCCAGCCGTAAAGGCGTCGCCAGTGCAACTCAGCGTGACGTACTGGGCCGTAAACCTACGGTGAAGAACTCGGTGTTCGACGCCAAGCTGGTGATTCCAACCGAGCAGAACATCACCACTACTGGCCTGCAGTGGAATGAAACTGTTGTCACCGACTGGAACCAGGGCTTGGGCGACCGTGTGAACTACGAATATTCCGTAGTGCAGAAAGCACTGTTCGCCGAAAACGAATGGGCAATGACCGACACATTCTCGTTGACCACCGGCCTGCGTATGGACCACCACGAACAATACGGCGTGCATTTCAGCCCGCGTGTTTATGGCGTGTGGCATGCCACCGATGACTGGACCATCAAGGGCGGCGTGGCTCGCGGCTTCAAGGCTCCGGAATTGCGTGCAGTGATCGAGGACTACGCCGTGCTGCGCCGCAATACGTTTGCGATGCTTGGCAACCCGGACCTCAAGCCTGAGACCAGCACCAACTACGAGCTGTCGGCGCTCTGGTCCAACCGCAATAACCTGTCGGCTGGCGCGACAGTGTTCTACAACGACTTCAAGGACAAGCTCTCCACGGTCACCACCGACCAGTTCTTTGGCCCGTACATCATCATGGAACGAGTCAACGTCGACAAAGCCGTGATTCAGGGCGCGGAACTGAACGGACGCTGGGACATCACTTCTGCGCTGGCACTGAAAGCCAACTACACCTACACCGACTCGGAGCAAAAATCCGGTGCAAACGCGGGTGCACCGCTGGCGCTTACACCCGAGCACAAGGCCAACGTACGCACTGACTGGACGCTGTCCGACAAGACCCAGCTCTGGGCAGCGGTCAATTACTACGGCGAGGAGTACGGCAACACCATCACCGCCGAATCCTCACCGGGTTACACCACGGCAGACTTCGGCGGCTCGTATGAGTTGACCAAAAACGTCTCGTTTAACGCCGCGTTGTACAACCTGACCGACAAGCGACTGGACGACGAAACCTACGGCACCGTGAACTATGGCCGCACACTGTGGGCGTCGACGACCGTGAGGTTTTAAGAACGCACCTCACTGCATGAAGTGAAATGAGACTTCTTGTGGGAGCTGGGCTTGCCCGCGATAAGGCTGGACGCGATCTAAGGCGAACCGATTCCAGCCTTATCGCGGGCAAGCCCAGCTCCCACAAGACCTCATTCCAAGGCAAGAACGTTGATACTGCCCAGAGCGCTCACCCCGCCGCAGGCAATCGCACCACCGCACACAATCCGGCAGGCGGGCGGTTTTCCAGGATGAGCTCTCCGCCATGAGCCTGAATACAGGCGCGGGCGATGGCCAACCCCAGGCCCAGACCGCCGCCCTGGCTGATATCCGCCCCTCCGCGTCCCAACTGCACGAACGGCTCAAACACCTGCGTCAGCCAGACAGGTTCAATACCCGAACCATGATCGAGTATTTCCAGTCGGATCATCCCGTCACCCTCACGGCCCAGACTGATCTGCGCGTCACCCGCATGCCTCAGCGCGTTATCAATCAAATTGGTCAATGCCCGCTTCAGCGCCAAAGGCCGGCAAAAGCAATCAATCTGCTCGTTAGCCTCCCAGGTTACAGGCTGCTCCATGGTCCGGTAACGTCGCGCCAGATCGTCGAGCATTTCGTTCAGCAAGACCCTGACCGTTACCTCCTGAACCGCATCGCCGCGCACGAAATCCAGCGTCTCGCGCACCATCGCCCGCAGCTCATCCAGGCTTTCCAGCATGTCATCACGCAACGGCCCGTCTTCGATCAATTCGACTTGCAGACGCAACTCGGTAATCGGCGTGTTCAGGTCATGACTGACCGCAGCCAGCATTCGGGTGCGACCTTCCACATGACGGGCGATCCTTTCCTGCATCACATTGAACGCAGTGGTCAGGTCACGCGCCTCTTGCGGACCGTACAGCGGCAGCGGCGCGATCCATTCACCTCGACTGACACGTTCGGTCGCTTCAGCCAGCGTCTTGACCGGTTGAACCACTCTGCGCATGAAGAAGATCACGATCAGCAGGACCGGTATCGTCGTGACCGGCAAGGTGTAAGCCAGCAAACGACTCCACTCATAAGCGCCCGCTGGATGCTGAAGGGAATTGAGCGTCTGGCCATCGGGCAAGACGATGCTGGTGCGCAATCGCAGAGGCGCCCAGCCAGCACGAAAAAACACAGCCTCCCGGGCAGGTCCGCCGGTGACGCGCTCCAACTGAATGTTCACCGCATCCTGCGGCGTCAATTCCAGCCGCGCACGTAGCTCTTGCGCCAGTCGCCGCTCTTCTTTGTGCATATCAAAGGGGGTGACATCAGGCTCCTGCGCAATCCAGAAACGCGCATCCTGCGTCTCCATGGTTGCCAGCACTCGCGAAGCATCAGCGGCCGACAGCTCGTGGGCCACGTGATAAGCCGTTGTCAGTCGCTCCAGCGTCAGGGTGCGGGACAGCGGGTGAATCAACGCGCCGGTACGTTGCAGAAACAACATGGCAATCGCATTGGACGCGAGCAGCGCAAGCAGTAACAACAGACCGAGTTGATGAGTCATCCGCCGGGGCCAGCATCGGCTCAACCACGTCACAGCGGTTGCACGCAGACATCGGCCGCCAACATGTAACCACCGCCCCAGACGGTGCGCAGCAATTGCGGCTGTAAAGGGTCATCCACCAGCTTGCGACGCAAGCGGCTGATTTGACGGTCAATGGCGCGATCATAAACATCGCTGCCGGGACGTGCCGTCAAATCCAGCAGACGCTGGCGATCAAGGGTCTGATTGGGATGCTTCAGGAATACAGTCAGCAGTCTGCTTTCAGCGGTGCTGAGCTGGATCTGGGTGCCATCTGCGCGCAACAACAATTCAGTCGCCGTGATGAAACTCAAACCGGCGAATTCGTAACGCTGCGCCGACGAAGTACTCGGTACCTGATGGCCAGCCCCTGAGGCACCACGGCGACGTAACACGCTATTGATCCGCGCGACTAACTCGCGGGGCTCGAAAGGCTTGGTCAGGTAATCATCCGCGCCCAGATCCAGGCCTTTCACCCGGTCCGCCGATGCATCGCGAGCGGTCAACAGAATAACCGGAATATTTTCCCGACGATGCAACATGCCGCACAGCTCAAAGCCATCACCGTCCGGCAGCATCACATCCAGCACCACCACATCGAAAGCCTGTTGCTTGAGCAACTGCCACATCCCCGCCGCATCTTCAGCCGTGCGCACATCAAACGCATGGCGACGCAAATACACCGCCAGCGGATCGCGGATCTTGCGGTGGTCGTCGACCACGAGGATGCGTGGCGGCGAAGGATTGGCGGTTGGATCAGAGCTCATTTCGTTCCTGATAGTGCAGTTCTCTCGCTGCAAACATGGCGCCTGTGTGGGAGCGGTGCTTGCCCGCGATAAACGATAACGCGGTATGTCGTCTATCTGCGTCTCATGTATCGTCGGAATGCCGCCCAGACCAAGCACCGCTCCCACAAAAACAGCATTCCAGTCCAGGTTGTTATGGAGATCCTGATGGAGCAAACACATTTGCGGATGATTCCCATTAACGAGCAGCGATGATAGCCGATGCGCCACTATCCGGCACTCATTTGCAACGCTGTCGGTCTGCTGTGGTCAATGCCACTTCCCATGGATATGGAAAAATATGTGTCCGCTTGCCCCAGCGGCCCATCAAACCCTTGCTCGCTTAAAACATGAACCGCTGTCGGGCACGCTTTGAATCGCAATAACAGGAAGACCGATGCTTGAACTCGTTGCTGCTTTTATCTGCCTCACCTCGCTGCTCACTTATGTGAACTTTCGTTTCATCGGCCTGCCGCCCACCATCGGCGTCATGGTCACCGCATTGATGTTTTCGCTGATCCTGCAAGGCCTGAGTTTCCTCGGTTTTCCCGGTCTCGAAGAGCGCGTCCAGCAATTGATCGGCCAGATCGATTTCGGCGATTTGCTGATGAACTGGATGCTGTCGTTCCTGCTGTTTGCGGGCGCGTTGCACGTCAACCTGTCCGACCTGAAAAGTTACCGCTGGCCCATCGGCTTGTTGGCGACCTTCGGTGTATTGATCGCCACCACCGTAATCGGGGCGCTGGCCTACTGGATCTTTGGCCTGTTCGGCTGGCACGTCAGCTTCCTGTACTGCCTGTTGTTTGGCGCGCTTATTTCCCCGACGGACCCTATCGCGGTGCTGGGCGTATTGCGTACCGCCAATGCCTCCAAGCCGCTGAAAACCACCATCGTCGGTGAGTCGTTGTTCAACGACGGCACGGCCGTTGTGGTGTTCACCGTGTTGCTGGGTATCGCGCAATTGGGTGAAACCCCGACCGTCGGCGAGACCGCCATGCTGTTCGTGCACGAAGCCGTTGGCGGCGTGCTGTTCGGCGGGCTGATCGGCTATGCCGTGTACCTCATGATCAAGAGCATCGAGCAGTACCAGATCGAAGTGATGCTGACCCTCGCGCTGGTCATCGGCGGTTCGGCAATGTCCACCGAGTTGCACGTATCAGGCCCGATTGCGATGGTGGTCGCCGGTCTGATTATCGGCAACCTGGGCCGCAATCTGGCGATGAACGACATGACCCGTCGCTACATGGACGGTTTCTGGGAATTGCTCGATGACATGCTCAACGCCCTGCTCTTCGCGCTGATCGGCATGGAGTTGCTGCTATTGCCATTTTCCTGGTCGCACATGCTGGCGGCGGGCTTGCTGGCGGTGGCGATCCTGCTGTCGCGTTTTGTGACCGTGGCACCGGCCATCCTGCTACTGCGCCGCTGGCGCACAGTGCCTCAAGGCACGATCCGCATCCTGACCTGGGGCGGTCTGCGTGGCGGTGTGTCGGTGGCACTGGCGCTGGCCTTGCCGTTGGGACCTGAGCGCGATCTGCTGCTGAGCATCACTTACATCGTGGTGCTGTCGTCGATCCTGTTGCAGGGGTTGAGCATTGGCAAGCTGGTGAAGGCAGTGACTCGCGATCAGCCGACCGGGCAAAATTCCGCTCACTGAGTCACGACTGCTGTCATGCGTGACTCGATTGGCTAAGATGCCACGACCGCCAGCCCGTGCTGGCGGTTTTACCGAGGCTCAGGAGCACGCATGTCCAGCAAAGAGGAGATCGCCGTCGTTGGCGGCACACCGATGATTCCCGATCAACGTCGGGAGTTGATGCTGCGTCAGTTGCGCAAGCATCAGGTGCTCAGCGTGCACCAACTGGTGGAAATGTTCGATTGCTCGCACATGACCATCCGCCGCGACATTGCGTTGCTGGAACAGGAAGGCCGTGCTTATTCGGTCACCGGTGGCGTGCGCATCGCCAGCCAGTTGCACAGCGAACCCAGCCATCAATCCAAAGCCGTGGTCGAACTGCCGCAGAAACAAGGCATGGCGCGACTGGCTGCCGGTCTGCTGCACGACGACATGACCATCTACCTTGATGCAGGCACCAGCACGCTGGAAATTGTCCCGCACATTGCGGCGCTGTCGGGCATGACCGTAGTGACCAATGACTTCGGTATCGTCAATGCGCTGGCCGATGCCACTCATGTGGATGTGATCCATACCGGCGGTTTGCTCGATCATCCCAACCGTTCGTGTGTCGGCGGTCTTGCTGCTGCGACGTTGCGCCAGCTCGCGACTGACATCGCGTTCATGTCGACCAGCTCCTGGGATTTGCAGCGCGGCACGACCACGCCTTCGGCGCTCAAAGTCGAAGTCAAACAGGCGGCCATGCAGTCGGCGTCGCAAACCGTGCTGGTGGCGACCAGTTCCAAATACGGCACCTTCGGCATGTACAAGATCGCGGCGCTGGAACAGTTCGACATCATCATTAGCGATGCTGCCCTGGCTGAAGCCGCCGCGGATGGTATTCGCAAGCATCGGGTCGAGTTGCTGCTGGCGCCCGTAGCAGGTCAACGCTGAACCATGGCGATTCGCGCACTGCTGGTGATACTGGCCCTGCTGAGCGCGAACACTCACGCATCAATGCGCTGCAATAGCACATTGATCAATGAAGGCGACCTGGCTGTTGAAGTGCTGCGCAAATGCGGCCCGCCTGCCGATCGCCAGATCACCCCGCCCGCACTGGCCGCCAATGGCCAGCTGAGACACGGCGCCGTCACCGTTGAAACCTGGGTCTATGGGCCTGAGAACGGCATGTACCGCACCCTGCGGTTCATTGATGGCCGGCTCGTTCAGATCAAAAGCAAAAAATAAGAACGCACGCTATTTCTGTAGGAGTGAGCTTGCTCGCGATGCGGTTTGCCTGTCGATAAATTGTCGTCTGACTGGACGCTATCGCGAGCAAGCTCACTCCTACAGACGATCCCCGACCCGTTGGAGCGTGTGAGCGGCAAGCCCCGCTCCAACGAAACGCCTCCGCCAATGTGAATCCATGTGAACAAGAAATAATACTTCACATTATTTGCTCACTGATTCACTATCGGATTCACAGATCAGAACAATTCTGACCGATTGCTGGCAGTGACGAGCATCGGCAACCATCCGAGGAAGACAGCATGACTAACAAGAACGTCGGCGTTATTGGCTTGGGTGCGATGGGTTTGGGCATTGCCCGCTCGTTGCTGCGCAGTGGTTTCAATGTTCATGCGTGTGATGTCCGCAGCGCCGTGACCGAGCAATTCGCCACCGAAGGCGGCGTCGCCTGTGCATCCCCTGCTGCCATGGCAGCCGCCTGCGATGTGATCATCACCGTCGTCGTCAACGCTGAGCAGACCGAAACCGTATTGTTCGGTGAGAACGGCGCCATCGCGGCACTGCGCCCTGGCAGCCTGGTCATCGGTTGCGCCACCGTTGCCCCGACCTTTGCCGTCGAGCTCGGCCAACGTCTGGTCGATAAAGGCCTGCTGTACCTTGATGCCCCGATCTCCGGCGGCGCAGCTAAAGCAGCCGCTGGCCAGATGACCATGATGACCTCCGGCCCGGCTGAATCCTACGCCAAGGCTCAAGCGATTCTCGACGGTATGGCAGGCAAGGTTTATCGCCTTGGCGACGTTCACGGCCTCGGCTCGAAAGTCAAAATCATCAACCAGTTGCTGGCCGGTGTTCACATTGCCGCCAGTGCCGAAGCCATGGCGCTGGGCCTGCGTGAAGGCGTCGACGCCGACGCGCTTTACGAAGTGATCACCAACAGTGCCGGTAACTCGTGGATGTTCGAAAACCGCGTGCCGCACATCCTCAAGGCCGATTACACGCCGCTCTCGGCTGTGGATATCTTCGTCAAGGATCTGGGCCTGGTACTGGATACTGCTCGCACCAGCAAATTCCCGCTGCCGCTGTCGGCCACTGCACACCAGATGTTCATGCAGGCTTCCAGCGCCGGTTACGGTCGTGAAGATGACTCCGCCGTGATCAAGATTTTCCCGGGCATCGAATTGCCGAAAGCCAAGCCAGAACAAGCTTAAGGGGCAACCGATGAGTAATTCTCCTGTGCGCCCGTTGCTGGGCTGCATCGCCGACGATTTCACCGGCGCCACCGACCTGGCCAACATGCTGGTACGCGGCGGCATGCGCACCGTGCAAAGCATCGGTATTCCAACGGCTGAAATGGCTGCGGATCTGGATGCCGACGCCATCGTCATTGCCTTGAAATCCCGCACCACGCCTGCCGCCGAAGCGGTCGAGGAATCCCTCGCTGCGCTGGAATGGCTGCGCGAGCGTGGCTGCGAGCAAATCTTCTTCAAGTACTGCTCGACCTTCGACTCTACCGCCGCTGGCAACATCGGCCAGGTCAGCGAAGCGTTGCTGAAAAAGCTCGGCAGCGACTTCACGCTGGCGTGCCCGGCATTCCCGGAAAACGGCCGCACAATCTTCCGTGGCCACTTGTTCGTTCAGGACCAGTTGCTCAGCGAATCCGGCATGCAGCATCACCCGCTGACGCCGATGACCGACGCCAATCTGGTACGTGTGCTGCAATCGCAAACCCAACAGAAAGTCGGCCTGCTGCGCTACGACAGCATCGCCAAAGGCGTTGAAGGCGTGCGCAGCAAGATCGCAGAGTTGCGCGCCGACGGTGTGAGCATGGCGATTGCCGATGCGCTGTCCGACGCCGATCTCTACACCCTCGGCGAGGCCTGTGCCGACCTGCCACTGCTGACCGGTGGCTCGGGCCTGGCCCTGGGCTTGCCGGGCAACTTCCGCAAGGCTGGCAAATTGCGCGACATCGACGCCGCCAAACTTGATCCGGTTGCCGGTGGTGAAGTGGTGTTGGCGGGTAGCGCTTCGGTCGCCACCAACGGTCAGGTCGCGGCCTGGCTGGAAGCCAATCGCCCTGCCCTGCGCATCAACCCATTGGAACTCGCCGCTGGCCGTCCGGTGGTTGAACAGGCGCTGGAGTTCGCTCGCAAAGCCGGTGAAACGGTATTGATCTACGCCACCAGCTCGCCAAACGAAGTCAAAGCCGTTCAGCAACAACTGGGCGTTGAACGTGCTGGTGCGCTGGTTGAAGACGCTCTGGGCCAGATCGCCAAAGGCCTGCTGCATGCAGGCGTGCGCCGCTTTGTTGTGGCGGGCGGTGAAACTTCGGGTGCAGTGGTTCAGGCATTGGGCGTACAACTGCTCAAAATCGGCGCGCAGATTGATCCGGGTGTCCCCGCAACCGTCAGCAGCGGCAACCAGCCGCTGGCCCTGGCATTGAAATCCGGCAACTTCGGTGGCCGCGACTTCTTCAGCAAGGCCCTCAAGCAGCTGGCGGGGGAATCTGTATGAGTGCAGAAAACAAGCTTCGCGAAGAAATCTGCGACATCGGCCGGCTGTTGTATGGCCGTGGCTACACCGTCGGCAGCGCCGGAAACATCAGCGCGCGGCTCGATGACGGCTGGCTGATCACGCCAACTGACGCGTGCCTGGGTCGCCTTGATCCGACCGAAATCGCCAAGGTCAATCTGGCCGGTGAATGGGTGTCGGGCAGCAAACCTTCAAAAACCCTCGCGCTGCATCGCGAGGTCTACGACCGCAATCCGGGTGTGGGCGGCGTGGTGCATACCCACTCCACGCATCTGGTTGCGTTGACCCTGGCGGGCGTCTGGCAGGAGGACAACATCCTGCCGCCACTGACGCCTTATCAGGTGATGAAAGTCGGGCAGATTCCGCTCATTGGTTATGAGCGTCCCGGCTCGCCGAAAGTCGCCCAGCGTGTCGCGCAACTGGCCAACAGTGTGCGCGGCGTGATGCTCGAACGGCTCGGACCGGTTATCTGGGAAAGCTCGGTTGCCAAGGCCGCCTACGCCCTCGAAGAATTGGAAGAGACCGCTCGACTCTGGTTGATGAGCAACCCAAAACCCGCGCCACTCGACCCGGCTGCTCTGGAAGAGTTGCGTGAGGTTTTTGGGGCCAAGTGGTAGTTCAAGGCATTTGATTGAGGGCCGCTCAGCGGCCCCCGACAAGACCCGGCCCAGCCGGAAAACAATAACAATGGGACTTTAAAGTATGACGCCACTAATGCTGATGTTGATCGCTGGCGCGGGCATCGCGCTGCTGCTGTTCCTGGTCCTCAAATACAAATTCCAGCCGTTCGTGGCGTTGATGCTGGTGAGCATCATTGTTGCGCTGGTCGCAGGTGTGAAGCCGGCTGATCTGGTTGCCACCATCGAAGGCGGCATGGGCAAAACCCTCGGTCACATCGCGATCATCATCGCCTTGGGCGCGATGATCGGACGCATCATCGAGCTGTCCGGTGGCGCCGAGGCATTGGCAAAAACCCTGATCAAACGCTTCGGCAACCGGCGCACGCCGCTGGCCCTGACCGTTGCCGGTTTCATCGTCGGTATTCCGGTGTTCTTCGAAGTGGGCGTGATCATCCTCATGCCGCTGGCCTACGGCGTCGCCCGCGCGGCTCGTAAACCACTGCTGCTGTTCGCCTTGCCGATGTGCGCGGCGTTGCTGGCAGTGCATGCCTTCCTGCCGCCGCATCCGGGGGCTGTGGCCGCTGCAGGTCAACTGGGCGCTGACCTGGGTCGCGTACTGATGTTTGGTATTCCGATGGTTGCGGTCCTGAGCCTGGTCGGTTACTTCATTGCGGGTCGTATGACTCGCAAGTTCTACCCAATGACCGACGATATCCGTGCCGAAGTCTACGGCCCGCATATGACCAACGCCGACCTGCAAGCCTGGCATAACGGCGACTACTCCAACACCAGCAGCGAAGCGACGCATTCGAACAAGCCAGGCATGGAAGAAAGCGCCAGCAGCCTTGCCGCATCGCTGCCGCCCGCTCCGGCGCCTGGCTTCGGTTTGATCATCGGCCTGATCCTGCTGCCGATCGTACTGATTCTGCTCGGTACGTTGGCCACCACCATGCTGCCCGTCGACTCGACGCTGCGCAGTGTGCTGACTGTATTGGGTGCGCCGCTGGTTGCCCTGCTGATCGACACCCTGCTGTGTGCCTGGTTGCTGGGTACTCGCCGCGGCTGGAGCCGTACTCAGGTGTCTGACGTAATCGGCTCGGCGCTGCCGGGTGTGGCCATGGTTATTCTGATCGCCGGTGCCGGTGGCGTGTTCGGTAAAGTACTGGTTGATACCGGTATCGGCGCTGTCGTCTCCGAAGCATTGCGCACCACCGGCCTGCCGGTTCTGGCGCTGGGCTTCCTGCTGACCCTGCTGCTGCGTGCCGTGCAAGGCTCCACTACCGTTGCACTGGTGACCACTGCCGGTATTCTCAGCCCGCTGATCGCAACCTTGAACCTGACACCTAACCACCTGGCTCTGCTGTGTCTGGCCATGGGCGGTGGCGGTCTGGCAATGTCGCACATCAACGATGCCGGTTACTGGATGTTCACCAAACTGGCTGGCCTTAATGTCGCCGACGGCCTGCGTACCTGGACCGTGCTGGTGACTATCCTTGGCACCCTCGGCTTCCTCGCGACCCTGGTGATCTGGCCATTCGTCTGATCCAACAAGACTGGAGTTAACATGCCTCGTTTCGCTGCCAACCTCAGCATGCTTTACCCGCAACATGATTTTCTCGAGCGCTTCAGCGCAGCGGCCGCCGATGGTTTCGTTGCCGTCGAGTATCTGTTTCCGTACGACTACAGCACTCAGGAGCTCAAGCAGCGCCTGAGTGACAACGGACTGGTGCAAGCGCTGTTCAATGCACCGCCGGGTGACTGGGCGGCAGGCGAGCGCGGCATTGCTTCGTTGCCGGGGCGTGAAGAAGAATTCCGCACCGGCATCGCCCGCGCGCTGGAATACGCCAACGTGCTGGGCAACGACCGGATTCACGTGATGGCGGGTTTGTTGCCCAGTGAAGAGCTTCGTGCACGCCATCAGGCGGTGTACCTGGAAAACCTCGCCTACGCCGCTGACCAAGCTGCCAAGGCGGGCATCACGGTGCTGATCGAGCCGATCAATACCCGTGACATGCCGGGGTTCTTCCTGAATCGTCAGGATCAGGCGCAGGCTATCTGCAAAGAAGTGGGCGCTGCCAACCTCAAAGTGCAGTTCGACTTCTATCATTGCCAGATCGTTGAGGGCGACGTGATCTCGAAGCTGCGTCGTGATTTCGCGGGTGTAGGCCACATCCAGATTGCCGGTGTGCCGGATCGTCACGAGCCGAATCTGGGCGAGTTGAACTACAACTGGCTGTTCGAAGAAATTGATCGCCTGGGTTACACAGGCTGGATTGGCTGCGAATATCGGCCTAAAGGCGACACCAGCACCGGCCTGCAATGGTTGCGCGATTGGCAGAGCCTCAAGCGCTGAGTACAGTCGGCCCTGGCAACAGCTTCACCTCATAAAAATAAAAAGGGGAACTGAACATGCGGAGATTCAAAGGTGGCCTGTGCGCTGCGCTGCTGATCGTGGCGCAGACGGGAATGGCCTTCGCGGCGAGTGTTCCAGCCGCAGTGGAAGCGGTATGGACAGCGCCCAGCTTCACTTTCCATACCGGCGAAAAACTGGACAACCTGCGGATGAGCTACATCACCGTCGGCGATCCAAAGAACCCCGCAGTGCTCTTTCTGCATGGCACCAATCGCCCTGCCAGCGACATGCTGGGCAAGGACTTCGGGGGTGAGTTGTTTGGTCCCGGGCAACCTCTGGACGCCAGCAAGTACTACATCATCGCGCCCGATGGCATCGGCGTCGGCAAGTCGAGCAAACCTTCCGATGGTTTGCGCATGAAGTTTCCTGCTTACAACTACGACGATATGGTCGTGGCGCAACATCGTCTGTTGACTGAAGGGATGGGCATCAAGCATTTGCGGCTAGTCATGGGCAATTCCATGGGCGGCATGCAGACCTGGATGTGGGGCCAGAAATGGCCGGACATGATGGACGCCTTGGTGCCAATGGCTTCGCAACCTACCGCGATGTCGGCGCGCAACTGGATCATGCGGCGCATGCTGATCGAATCCATCAAGCAGGACCCGGCCTGGAACGAAGGCAACTACACCAGCCCGCCGCCTTCGTTGCGCCTGGCTAATGTGATGTTTGGCTTCGGTACCAGCGGTGGCACCCTTGCTTATCAGGCCATGGCGCCTACACGAGCACAGGCAGACAAACTGGTTGATGAGCGATTGGCGGCACCGCTGCCGGGCGACGCGAACGACTTCATTTACCAATGGCAGTCCTCGGCGGACTACGATGTCTCGCCAAAGCTTTCGGCAATTAAAGCGCCGGTGCTGGCAATCAACAGTGCAGACGACGAGCGCAATCCACCTGAGACCGGGACTCTGCAGAAATCACTCGCTCAGCTGAAGAACGCACGTCTGGTATTGATTCCTGCCAGTGCGGAGACCCGCGGACACGGTACGACCAACATGGCTCGTTTTTATGCTGAACCGCTGAGTGAGTTCATGAAGGCGACTGCGCGGCCTTGATGGTATTGAGATCTATCCTTCAGCGGGAGACTCGATGTTTGCCTGCGAGCTGATAGACGACGCAAAACCCTGTGGGAGCGGTGCTTGCCCGCGATAGGGACACCGCGATCTTAAGTGAACCGCGTCCAGCCTTATCGCGGGCAAGCACCGCTCCCACAGGAGACCGCATTTCCAGACAAGACCGGCCGCTTCGGTTTATTCGTCGATCGCCTCGTCCTTGAACTGATCTTTCACATAGGTGATTTCGGTCTTGCCGTGCGGTGCGGGCAGGCCGTCTTCGCCGAGGTTGACGAATACCATCTTCTCGACCGTCAGGATGCTCTTGCGGGTGATCTTGTTGCGCACCTGGCATGTCAGGGTAATCGAGGTACGGCCGAACTCAGTGGCGGTGATACCCAGTTCGATGATGTCGCCCTGGCGTGAGGCGCTGACAAAGTTGATCTCGGAAATGTACTTGGTCACCACGCGCTGATTGCCTAATTGCACGATGGCGTAAATTGCCGCTTCCTCATCGATCCAGCGCAACAGGCTGCCACCGAACAAAGTGCCGTTAGGATTGAGATCTTCAGGTTTCACCCACTTGCGAGTGTGGAAATTCATGCTTGCTCCTGACGTCTGCCGATTGATGCGGGTAATCATGGCAGACACAGCGGGTATCAGCACAGTCATCGCTTCCTATCGAATTCATAGAGTAGTGGCACCGTCCATCCGGTCCCCGGTATTTTTTCAGTCGCTGGACTGGAGTTGCCTCGGCAGCCGCCGATAGAAAACCTTGGGAAGATGAGCCAGCTTGGCTATAATCCCCACCGCTTCAAAACGGTCATCTTCAATTGATACCGTTCCCGCCACCTGTCCGAGGGGCGCTGCAGCAGGTTTTCCTGTCAGGCTCGGATGGGGCGTTGTTCGATCGGGTTGTCCCGTCGAACCTTAAACGCACAACGGCGCCCATTCGCACACTACGAATGGAGACTCTCTAATGAGTGCAGTAATCACGCCCGCAGATTTTTCCGACTACAAAGTAGCCGACATGTCCCTGGCTGCCTGGGGCCGCCGCGAAACCATCATCGCTGAATCCGAAATGCCTGCCCTCATGGGCCTGCGCCGCAAATACGCCGGCGAGCAACCGCTCAAGGGCGCGAAGATTCTCGGCTGCATCCACATGACCATTCAGACTGCCGTACTGATCGAAACCCTGGTTGCCCTGGGTGCCGAAGTTCGCTGGTCGTCCTGCAACATTTTCTCCACTCAAGACCAGGCCGCTGCTGCCATTGCTGCTGCCGGTATCCCTGTTTTCGCCTGGAAAGGCGAGACTGAAGAAGAGTACGAGTGGTGCCTTGAGCAAACCATCCTGAAAGATGGCGCGCCTTGGGATGCCAACATGATCCTCGACGACGGCGGCGACCTGACCGAGCTGCTGCACAAGAAATACCCGGCCATCCTGGACCGCGTTCACGGCGTGACCGAAGAGACCACCACTGGCGTTCACCGTCTGCTGGACATGCTGGCCAAAGGCGAGCTGAAAATCCCGGCCATCAACGTCAACGACTCGGTGACCAAGAGCAAGAACGACAACAAGTACGGCTGCCGTCACAGCCTGAACGACGCCATCAAGCGTGGTACTGACCACCTGTTGTCGGGCAAGCAAGCACTGGTTATCGGTTATGGCGACGTGGGCAAGGGCTCGGCTCAATCCCTGCGTCAGGAAGGCATGATCGTTAAAGTGACCGAAGTCGACCCGATCTGCGCCATGCAAGCCTGCATGGACGGTTTCGAGCTGGTTTCGCCGTTCATCGACGGTGAAAACGACGGCACCGAAGCCAGCATCGACAAAGCACTGCTGGGCAAGATCGACCTGATCGTGACCACCACTGGTAACGTCAACGTTTGCGACTCGAACATGCTCAAAGCGCTGAAAAAACGCGCTGTGGTCTGCAACATCGGTCACTTCGACAACGAAATCGACACCGCTTTCATGCGCAAGAACTGGGCATGGGAAGAAGTTAAGCCGCAAGTACACAAGATCCACCGTACCGGCCCTGGCGCATTCGATGCCCAGAACGATGACTACCTGATCCTGCTGGCCGAAGGCCGTCTGGTTAACCTGGGCAACGCCACAGGTCACCCAAGCCGCATCATGGACGGCTCGTTCGCCAACCAGGTTCTGGCGCAGATCTTCCTGTTCGGTCAGAAGTACGCCGATCTGTCCCCGGCGCAAAAAGCCGAGCGTCTGACCGTTGAAGTACTGCCGAAGAAACTCGACGAAGAAGTGGCCCTGGAAATGGTTCGCGGCTTCGGCGGCGTTGTGACCAAACTGACCAAGACCCAGGCCGACTACATTGGCGTGGCTGTTGAAGGTCCGTTCAAGCCGCACGCGTATCGCTACTGATTGATAGAGTGGGCCTCGCTTCCTTGTGGGAGCGAGGCTTGCCCGCGAATGACCGCGAAGCGGTCACAGAATGCGAGCACCCCGCGACTATCGAAACGTGCGCGTTTCTGTAGGAGCGAGCTTGCTCGCGATAGCGGTAAAACAGGCACCATAAATGTTGCCCCGAATACCGCTATCGCGAGCGGCTCGCTCCTACAGGGATACGTCAGGCGTAAGGCTTTCGAATTCCCAAGGTTATTGACCATGTCCCAAGACCGCAGCTTCAGCTTCGAATTCTTCCCAACGAAGACCGAAGCTGGCCATGAAAAGCTTCTGAACGTTGCTCGTCAGATAGCTGGCTACAACCCCGCTTTCTTCTCCTGCACTTACGGTGCGGGCGGATCTACACGCGACGGTACGATCAATACCGTGCTGCAGCTACAAAATGAAATACAAGTGCCGTCAGCTCCGCACCTGTCTTGCGTTGGCGACAGCAAGGACGACCTGCGCGGCCTGCTGAACCAATACAAGGAGGCTGGCATCACGCGTATCGTTGCCCTGCGAGGCGACCTGCCTTCGGGTATGGGCGTTGCCAGTGGCGAACTGCGTTATGCCAGCGACCTGGTGTCCTTCATTCGTGAAGAGACCGGCGGGCACTTTCACATCGAAGTAGCTGCCTACCCTGAGATGCACCCTCAGGCGCGCAATTTTGATGACGACGTGAAGAACTTCGTACACAAAGCGCAGGCCGGTGCCGACAGCGCAATCACCCAGTACTTCTTCAACGCCGACAGCTACTTCTACTTCCTCGAACGCGTACAGAAGAAGGGCGTAAGCCTGCCAATCGTGCCCGGCATCATGCCGATCACCAACTACAGCAAGCTCGCGCGCTTTTCCGATGCGTGCGGTGCGGAAATCCCGCGCTGGATCCGCAAGCAACTCGAAGCCTACGGCGATGATGTGCAGAGCATTCAGGCGTTTGGCGAACAGGTCATCACCGAAATGTGTGAGCGCCTGCTGGAAGGTGGAGCGCCAGGTTTGCACTTCTACACCCTGAACCAGGCTGACCCGAGTCTGGCGATCTGGAACAACCTGAAGCTGCCGCGTTAAGCGAGGCAGGGCCGGACGGTGAATGTCGTCGCCCGGCCGGTCCTACGGCTTGGTGTACGGTCGGGGTTGCTCGGCCGGCAGGTTTCGCGCATTGTGACCTGCCGGTTCCCGATGACCGCAGCACTCAATACGCCGTTGAGCAGCAGGAAAGCAGCACTTGGCGTTTGCTCTGTTATACTCCGGCCTTCCCGCCAGGCTTACGCCCGGATGCTCGGTCTTGTTTCAGGCTCATCGATCACGCCAATAGCGCATCTTTTTTATCGCGCAGCGTCACGAGATGCCCTGAAGGCCCAGCAGGACCGGACGGGACTGCGTTCTCCAAAGCTTGAACGAAAACACCGAGCCGCGATCACCCTGTTCACCGAACAGCATGGTCGACGCTCAGGCAGTTTCGACGAAGCCTGAACGCCATTCGCGCCAGGCAAGACTTCCCTTTGAGCATAAGCTCTAACTAAAAACAGGATTACTCATGTCCTTTGCTTCCCTCGGTCTCTCCGAGGCTCTAGTTCGCGCCATCGAGGCAGCGGGCTATACCCAGCCTACTCCGGTGCAACAGCGGGCCATTCCCGCCGTGTTGCAAGGTCGCGACCTGATGGTTGCCGCCCAGACAGGTACTGGTAAAACCGGTGGTTTCGCCCTTCCGATCCTGGAGCGGTTGTTTCCCAACGGTCATCCGGACAAATCCCAGCGTCACGGCCCGCGCCAACCGCGCGTATTGGTCCTGACCCCGACTCGCGAACTCGCCGCCCAGGTGCATGACAGCTTCAAGCTGTATGCCCGTGACCTGAAGTTCGTCAGCGCCTGCATCTTCGGTGGCGTTGGCATGAACCCCCAGGTTCAAGCCATGGCCCGCGGCGTAGACGTGCTGGTTGCCTGCCCTGGTCGCCTGCTCGATCTGGCCGGTCAAGGCAGCGTCGATCTGTCCCACGTTGAAATCCTCGTGCTCGATGAAGCCGACCGGATGCTCGACATGGGCTTCGTGCATGACGTGAAGAAAGTCCTCGCACGTCTGCCAGCCAAGCGCCAGAACCTGCTGTTCTCTGCAACGTTCTCCAACGACATTACGGCGTTGGCGGGCAAGCTGCTGCACAACCCGGAACGCATTGAGGTCACGCCGCCGAACACTACGGTAGAGCGTATCGAGCAACGCGTATTCCGCCTGCCCGCCAACCACAAGCGTTCGCTGCTGGCGCACCTGATCACTCAGGGTGCCTGGGAGCAAGTGCTGGTCTTCACTCGTACCAAACACGGTGCAAACCGTCTGGCCGAGTACCTGGACAAGCACGGCCTTACCGCTGTGGCGATCCACGGTAACAAGAGCCAGAACGCTCGCACCAAAGCACTGGCCGATTTCAAGGCCGGTGAAGTACGCATCATGGTTGCAACTGATATCGCCGCTCGCGGCCTGGATATCGACCAATTGCCGCACGTGGTCAACTTCGAACTGCCGAACGTAGACGAAGACTATGTTCACCGCATCGGCCGTACAGGCCGTGCAGGCCGTAACGGCGAAGCGATTTCGCTGGTCGCGCCGGACGAAGAAAAGCTGCTGAAAAGCATCGAGCGCATGACCAAACAAAAGATCGCCGACGGCGATCTGATGGGCTTCGACATGTCTGCAGTAGAAGCCGAGAAGCCTGAAGTTCGTGAGCGTCCGGACGTGCGTAACCCACGCAATCCGCGCGGCCCGCGTGGCGATGGCCCGAACGGTGGCGGTGGTGGCGGCGGCCGTAAAGACAAAGGCAAGGACAAGGGTAAAGAAAAACCGGCAGCTGCTGCTGGCGAACGCCCTGCCCGCAAATCACGTGAGCAACAAAAGCCTCGTGACGGTTCGCCAGCCCGCGAACAGCGCTCTTCGACGCCACGTGCGGCAGCGGCACCTCGCCCGGCCGCAGATCGTGCTCCGGACGAGTTCCTGGATGACGAAGTGGATAACTTCGGCAACCGCGCTGATTACGTCAGCCCGTACCAGAACAAGAATCAGGGTCGCGGTCGTCGTCCGGGCGCCCCGGCTACTGGCGCTGCACCTGGCGGCGCGGCACCTGCTGCACGCGGTCCTCGCCCAAGCGGCCCACGTAGCGGCGGCGGTGCAGCAACAGGCACACCGCCTGCCAAGCGTAATGGCCCACGTAACGGCGCTCCGCGCGATGGTCAGGCTCGCCGTGACGAAAACCCGCGCAATCGCCGCCCGGCACGCGATGATTCGGCCCGTCAGGAACCGGCTGTTCGCGGTCCTCGCGACAGTCAGAGCCAGCCACAACCGAAGATCATGCACAAAGAGTCGAAAAGCGATCGCTTCCCGTCCGCTGAGCAACTCGATCAACTGCCAAGCCGCCCACGCGGTGAAAAACCCGCCCTGCTGACCCGCAACCGCGAAGGTTAAGCAAGGCTGGAACAAAAAAACGCCCCGACTGGTTCGGGGCGTTTTTATGTGTGAACCCTTTTTGAAGCCGATCCTTGTGGGAGCGAATTCATTCGCGAAGGGGCCAGTAGATCCAATGCATACTCGTCGTTTGAAACGCCGCCTTCGCGAATGAATTCGCTCCCACAGTCAATTGTCGTGTTTGAGACAAAAAAACGCCGACCCTGAGGTCGGCGTTTTTTGATCAACCGGAACGCTTACTTGGCTTGAACGCCTTCGAAGCTGATTTCCAGGTTCAGAGTCTGCGAGGTAGGACCTGGGCCTTTGATGCCGAAGTCGTTCAGGTTAAGCGTCGAAGTGCCGTTGAAGCCGGCACGGTAGCCGCCCCATGGATCCTTGCCTTCGCCGTTGAAAGTTGCCTTGATCACGATTGGCTTGGTCACGCCGTGCAGGGTCAGGTCACCCGTCACGTCGGCAGTTTTCTCGCCAGTGGACTTAACAGCGGTGGAGACGAACTTGGCTTCCGGGAATTTGCCGGCATCCAGGAAGTCTTTGCTCAGGATGTGCTTGTCACGTTCAGCGTGATTGGTGAACAGGCTGGCAGTTTTCAGCTCAACGTCAATTTTGCTGGCTTCAGGCTTGGCAGCGTCAAAACTGAACTTGCCGCTCCAGTCTTTGAAAGTACCGTGGATGAAGCTGTAGCCCAGGTGACTGATCTTGAAGTCAACGAAAGCGTGCTGACCTTCTTTGTCGATGACGTAATCAGCGGCCATCGCCTGACCGGCGGACAACAGTGCGGTACCAAGAGCCAGAGCGGCGAGAGTCTTCTTCAACATGCTTTTATTCCCGTTTTGGTTGAACAATTAAGCGCGACCCAGCATACGCTTGAGGGTCACATCGCGATCAATGAAGTGGTGTTTCAGTGCAGCAAGACCGTGCAGCCCTGCGAAGACAACCAATACCCAAGCGAGGTACAGGTGAATCCAGCCTGCGGTTTCTGCCTGTTCAGGCAGCCCACTGACCAGCGCAGGTATTTCAAAAAGACCAAACACCGGGATCCCCACGCCGTCGGCGGTGGAAATGAGGTAACCGGCGAACATCACAGCGAACAGGCCGACATACAAAAACATGTGCCCAACGTGCGCACCGATCCGTGTCCACTTGCCATAGCTGGCCAGAGAGGGCGGCGGCGGGCTGAGCAAGCGCCAGACGATGCGGAACAGCATGAAGGCGAATAACGTGATGCCAATGCTCTTGTGCAGATCAGGTCCGGCTTTACGCCAGGTGTCGTAATAATCCAGACCAACCATCCACAGCCCTAGCGCGAACAAACCAAACACTGCAACAGCAACGCCCCAGTGCAGCACCATGCTGACCAGACCGTAGCGAGAGGATGAGTTGCGTAACTGCATTGCCATTACCCTGTAGGAATTAATGCCAGACTAGCTTTTTATCTATCGAATGAAAGCGCAAAATTTTGCTTTGAAGTATCGAAAAATACGATTGTTACGTTTTTCTCATATTCCATTTCGTCAGCGACCCGCGCTGCCAACTGCTCACGATAGTTTAAGAAACCCTATTTTCGAGTCTCTCCAGCTCAGCATCCCCAGAATTGCTCCCCAACAAAACCTTGTAATGACCATCGGCTTATCAACCACGATGAGCGGCAATATGGCCTTATCTTCCCCGCTTTCCCACACGCCTTACATGCGCCCCTTCGCTCTAGGCAAACGCATAAAAGCACGAAAAGTCAAAATACTGTCGTTATTTCTGTCAGGAAAAATGACACCCCCCAACAAAATATAAACGAGTGACATTATTCCGACAGGTGGAGGCCCTAGGCCATTGTTAGAGCCTCAAATAAGCCTCAGCATCCTCCCAGGCCTACAAGGGACGAGCCTGTACTTCTCTTGCGCGTGCCCAATCAATCACTGCTACCAGTCTTCAGACAGTAACGAGCACCGGCGCAGGACGTTCAGGTCGTACTGATAAATGGAGCAACACCGAAATGATGACCGTGTATTTTGTCGTGATGACGATGTGCAGTGGTATGGAAGGCTGTGTGGAGGAGCGAAGGCCTGGAGACGCCTACGCATCCAGAGAGGAATGCATGACGACAGTAGGCGCCATGACGCGACGTAAAGGCGTGAAATACAAGTGCAAGAGTGAGCCGCAGTGGGTGCTCAAAGAAGACCGGCGTGTTGAAGGCGCCAAGAGTTTCGCAACGAGCGGTGCCAAGTAAGCGGTTTCATTTTTATAGACCTTGCCTCCTACCGCAAACACCGACCTGTAGGAGTGAACTTGTTCGCGAACGGCTGCGCAGCAGTCGTAAATCTGGCGACCTGATTCCAGCAAATGCACCGAGTCGCGGTCGTTGCTGCCGCTTCGCGCCAGATCGCGAACAAGTTCACTCCTACAAGGTATGTGTTTCAAGCCCATGATTGATGCGAGCTAAAGCCCCGCTCTAACTGATCCGGGGCGTGAGGTTGCCAAATAAAAAAAGGGCGCGATCTCATTGATCGCGCCCTTTTCTTTGCTACTTCAGTCCGATCAGTTTTTAGCTTCAGCGGCTGCTTTGGCCTTCGCCTTGGCTGCAGCGGCTTTTTTGTCAGCCTCGATCTGGGCCGGCGTTTTGGCCGGTGCCTTTTTCGCAGCTTCTTTAGCCGGAGCTTTCTTCGCAGGTTCGGTCTTCTTCACCGGCGCTTTTTTCGCAGGCTCGGCTTTGGCAGGTTCTGCCTTGACCGGCGCAACGACGGGCGCAACCACTGGAGCTACAGGCTCTGGTGCGGGCGCAGGCGCAGGCTCTGGAGCTTTCTCGACCGGCTTGGCGGCAGGTTCTTCAGGGCAGCCAAACAAGCACGCGAAGAAGCCTGGCTTCTCTTTAGCCTTGGCGTCAGCCGCTTTGGCTGGTTCTGGCTTCTTGGCTTCGGCCTTGTCAGACGAACCACCAAACAGGTTGCTGAAGAAACCACCTTCGTCCTTCTTGGCAGCAGCAGGTGCTGGCGCAGGAGCGATTTTGACCGGTTCGAACGACTTGCCAGCAGCCAGATCCTGAACCTGGCTGGCAGCACGTTGACCGGTACGCAGAGCGCCCTCAACCGTACCTGGGTAAAGTGCATCAGTGTGCTCACCCGCAAAGGCTACACGCTGAATCGGCTTTTCCCATACGCGCCAGAACTTGCTGATCTGCCCTGGCCCAAAGGCCAGATAAGAACCGCCAGTGGACGGGTCAACACTGTAACGACGGATCTCGTAGCCTGTATAAGCGCCGCGAGCCTGTGGATAGAACGTGTGCAGGCGAATCAGTACCTGATCCACCAATTGCTTGTCGCCAAAAGCCTGCATGATCCGTGCATTATCGCCGGACAGGTTGATCACCACATTGGCGCCACCCTTGGTTGCTGGCTCAATCCAGAGCATGCCCAGACCGGTATTACTGAAGATTTCACCGGACATGCGCGCCTTGCTTTCCCACACCGGCGTCTTGAACTTGAGCATGATCTGGTCGCGCCAACCGTAGTTGGTGCTCTTGATCGCTGCCATGTGCTGGGCATCCAGCGCAGGCGTCATCTGGATCTTGCTCAACGCCCGCAGCGGCACGGCCAGCACCACGTAATCAGCGCTGTAACCGACCGCGCCTGCCTTGACCGTCACGCCATCCTTTTCCTGAATGATTGCGGAGACGGGCGAGTTGGTCTTGATAGTCTTGATCTGCTTGGCAAACGCCTCTGCCAACACCGCGCTACCACCCGGCAGACGCGCAGCACGACGATCACGGTCGTCGACGTTGCGATAGACACGGGACTGTTGTGCGAAATACAGCAGCGACAAGCGCGAAGGCTCGTCGTAACGCGTACGAATTTCCTGGTTGATCAACTGGCGAGCGGTCGCTGGCAGGGTCAGACGATCCAGCCAGTTGGCCACGTTGATCTGATCCAGCGCGAACAAGGTGCTGTTCGACGCAGGGCTCTCAGGGTTGTCGATAGAACGCGCGAGGTTGTCGAGAGTTTCCTCGTAACGCTTGATCGCCTCGGCGGTCGCCGGTTGCTTGAGGGCCAGATCAGCCTTGCTGAAATACACACCATCAATCAGGTAGCCCGGCGTGCGAACGAACTCCGGAGCGGGCACGGTAGCCAGCTTGAAGCGCTCCAGATACTGGTTCAGCGCAGGCTGAGCCTTGGTGTTGCCGATCCATTCGCTGGTGGCCAGGCCAGAACGGCCGCCCAAGCTTGGTTTGGCTTCCAGCAAGGTGACCTGCCAGCCTTTGGCTTGCAGCTCATAAGCAGCCGTCAGGCCCGCAAGCCCACCGCCAACTACGATAGCGGTCTTTGGTTTTTCATTAGCGAGCGCCGAAACGCTGACCAGCCCAACTAAAACGAGCGCACAGGCGCGCAGCCAACCAGAAAGCATTCAGCAGACTCCGAAAAAAGCAGGGGGAGGTTTCGGGATATGACGCTCGATACGTCACAGAGGCGGGAAGGATACGCCAGCCGCATCAGGGCTACCAGTGATGTCCATCAGGCGCCTGACAAACATAAAAGCCGCTTGAAATGAAATACATGACTGTAGCGGCCCGGTTTCCATGGCACCACGCTGTCTCGCGGCAAACAGATGGCCAGTGGAACCAGATTCATCCGGGAAGACGGCATTCCCAACGATGAAAAATTGGTGACTGGACCGGCCTCTTCCCGGATGAATCCGGTCCCACAGGATTGCGTACATTCAGATAGTTACGTGTTGTTAATGTTAAGCCGCCCTGCGTCCGCGACACCGCGTCGTCGCGAAGCATCCAAAACCAATTGGCACTAAAGGTTGTCCCGTAGCCGGTCATTGCATAGGCTTGCGCGATTGCTCGCCCTCGCACCATGCGAGTCGCTATCCGGAGAAAACCAATGGGCCTGAATGATCAGTGGATGCAGCGCGACCTCAAGGTTCTGTGGCACCCCTGCACCCAGATGAAAGACCACGAAAGCCTGCCGCTTATTCCCATCAAGCGTGGCGAGGGTGTGTGGCTGGAAGACTTCGAAGGCAAACGCTATCTGGACGCCGTCAGTTCCTGGTGGGTCAATGTGTTTGGACACGCCAACCCACGCATCAACCAACGTATCAAGGATCAGGTCGACCAACTGGAGCACGTGATCCTCGCCGGTTTTAGCCACCAGCCGGTGATTGAGCTGTCCGAGCGACTGGTCAAACTCACGCCAGAAGGTCTGACCCGCTGCTTCTACGCCGACAACGGTTCGTCCTGCATCGAAGTCGCGCTGAAAATGAGCTTTCACTATTGGCTCAACCGCGGTCAACCGGACAAGAAGCGCTTCGTCACCCTGACCAACAGCTATCACGGCGAAACCATGGCCGCGATGTCAGTGGGCGACGTGCCGTTGTTCACCGAAACCTATAAAGCGCTGCTGATGGACACCATCAAGGTGCCAAGCCCGGATTGCTACCACCGCCCCGAAGGCATGAGTTGGGAAGAACACTCGCGCAATATGTTCGCCGCCATGGAACATGCGCTGGCCGAGAACCACTCCACGGTGGCCGCCGTCATCGTAGAGCCATTGATTCAGGGCGCAGGCGGTATGCGCATGTATCACCCGGTGTACCTCAAGCTGCTGCGTGAGGCCTGTGACCGCTACGGCGTGCACTTGATTCACGATGAAATCGCGGTGGGCTTCGGCCGCACCGGAACCATGTTTGCCTGCGAGCAGGCCGGTATTCGTCCGGACTTCCTGTGTCTGTCCAAGGCCCTGACCGGTGGATATCTGCCACTGGCGGCCGTGCTGACCACCGACGACGTGTACGACGCGTTTTACGACGACTACCCGACGCTTCGCGCCTTTCTGCATTCGCACAGCTACACCGGCAACCCGCTGGCGTGCGCGGCGGCATTGGCGACGCTGGATATCTTCGAGCAAGACAACATCATCGAAAACAACAAAGCTCTGGCCCAGCGTATGGCCACCGCTACCGCGCATCTGGTCGATCACCCGCATGTGGCGGAAGTGCGTCAGACCGGCATGGCGCTGGCCATCGAGATGGTTCAGGACAAAGCCACCAAGACTGCTTATCCATGGCAGGAACGCCGTGGCCTGCAGGTGTTCCAGCATGCACTGGAGCGTGGCGCGCTATTGCGTCCGCTGGGCAGCGTGGTGTACTTCCTGCCACCCTATGTGATCACGCCAGAGCAGATAGACTTCCTCGCCGAAGTCGCGACTGAAGGCATCGACATCGCGACGCGGAAAAGCATCAGCGTTGCCGTAAGAGAGAATTTCCATCCGGATTTTCGTGATCCGGGTTAGGTACTAATTATTGATTTTGAAATGCGCTCCCCCTGTAGGAGTGACCGGGATGGCGCTCCATCTTGCTCGCGATAGCGGTCTGCCTTGTCACCTGATATGTCGGAAGGAAAAACGCCATCACGAGCAAGCTCACTCCTACAGAGGTCACACCAAAATTTCAGAGACCCACCATGAGACTGTCCCGCTTTTTCATCGACGCCACCCTGAGCCTCGGTGAACACGAACTGCCTGAAGCCCAGGCGCATTACATCGGCCGCGTGCTGCGTATGGCCGAAGGCGATGCGTTGCAAGTGTTCGATGGCTCAGGCCAGGAGTTTCGCGGCACCTTGCTGGAAGTCGGCAAGAAACGCGTACGCGTTCAGCTCGACGAAACCTTCCCCGGCCAGACCGAATCGCCTCTACGCATCCATCTCGGCCAGGGCTTGTCCCGTGGCGAGCGCATGGACTGGGCGATTCAGAAAGCTACCGAATTGGGCGTCACGGAGATCACCCCGATTGTCAGCGAGCGCTGTGAAGTGCGCCTCAAGGACGAACGCGCCGAGAAGCGTCAGGCCCATTGGCAGCAGATCGCGATCAGCGCCTGCGAGCAATGTGGTCGCTCGGTGGTCCCGGTGATTCACCCGCCGATGCCATTGGCTGAATGGCTCAAGCGCAGCGATGCCGAACTCAAGCTGGTGCTGCACCCGGTTGCAGAGCCGCTGACCAGCCACAGCAAACCCACCACCCTCGCCTTCCTGATCGGCCCGGAAGGCGGTTTGAACGACGCCGAAGTCGATCAGGCTCAGGACGCTGGCTTCCACGCCGCCCGCCTCGGCCCACGAGTACTGCGCACAGAAACTGCACCTGTAGTTGCACTGAGCGTGGCGCAGCAGTTGTGGGGGGATTTTTAACTTCCGAGACATGCTCTCCCTGTAGGGGTGACCGGGGTGGCGATCCACATTGCTCGCGATAGCGGTCTGTCAGTCGATGAATATATCGCCTGTGCTTACGCTATCGCGAGCAAGCTCACTCCTACAGGTCCGTGTTGGCATCACGACGGCGTGGTGCCAAGGACAACGGGGCGATGCCTATAGCCGTTGATAAATCAAACCGGCAACTCGGTTTTCCTACGCCGGGCCTTGGCCGGTTCCGGTCTTGCGCAGGGCAAGAACTGTCCGCGTCCCTTCTGGCCCAGCGCTGTGCCATCCCACACCACTTCGCCCCGTGAAAGAGTCAGCGCAGGCCAGGCAGTCAAACGCATACCCGCGTATGGCGTGTAATCCACGCGATGGTGCAAGCGGTCGTTGTGCAACTCGAAATCCAGCCCTTCGTCCCAGATCACCAAATCCGCATCGGCGCCAATCGCGATGCTGCCTTTGCGTGGGTACAAGCCATACAGCCGCGCCGCATTGGTCGACGTCAGCGCGACGAACTCCTGCGCAGTAATGCGCCCGGTGCAGACGCCTTCCGACCAGAGCAATGCCATGCGCGTTTCAATGCCGGGGATGCCGTTGGCCACTTCCGAAAACGGCGCATGCTCGCCGTGAGCACGTTTGCCGTCCGGGCCTTCGTAACGAAACGGCGCGTGGTCCGAGGAGAACACCTCAAACGAGCCATTCTGCAGGCCGTCCCAGATGACTTGCTGGTTCGCAGCGTCTCTCGGCGGCGGGCTGCAAATGCATTTGGCGCCTTCAAAACTGTCATCGCAGCCCAGCGAGTCGGCGGTCAGAAACAGGTATTGCGGACAGGTTTCGCCATACACCTTTAAGCCGTGGTCCTGCGCCCAGCGAATCTGCTCGATGGCTTCGCGCCCCGATACATGCACGATCAGGATCGGCACATCCACCAGTTCAGCCAGAGCAATGGCGCGGTGGGTGGCTTCGCGCTCCACCAGCATCGGGCGCGACGTTGCGTGATAACGCGGAGCGCTTAACCCCGCCGCCAAAAGGCGCTCGGTCAGCCAGGCAATACAATCGCTGTTTTCAGCATGCAGCATGACCATCGCACCTTGTGCTCGTGCGACAGACAACGTCTCCAGTATCTGTCGGTCGTCCAGTTTCAGCGCGTCGTAGGTCATGTAGATCTTGAACGAGGTGTAACCCTCCGCGATCAGTGCGGGCAGCTCCCGGCTCAACACGTCTTCGGTGGGGTCCGTCACGATCAAGTGGAAAGCGTAATCGATCAACGCCTTGCCATCCGCTCGCTGGTGATAATCATCGACAGCGGCTCGCAGACTTTGCCCTTTCTGCTGACAGGCGAACGGGATCACCGTCGTCGTACCGCCGCAGGCCGCGGAGCGCGTCCCGCTTTCGAAATCGTCCGCCATCACCGAGCCGTCGCCGGTGGGCTGATCCAGATGCACATGGCTGTCGATACCGCCTGGCGTCACCGAGCGACCGGCTGCATCGATCTCCCGGGAAGCACGATCCAGGCCCAGACCCAGCGCGACGATCAACCCGTCGCGAACACCAATATCACTGACAAAACTGTCCGCTGCGGTGATGACTTTGGCGTTGCGAATGACTAAATCGAAAGCCTGCATGGCGCGGTGCTCCTAAAGGTTGGGTTAGCCGCGGCTCATCCAGGCTTTGGCAATCTGCTCGCGGGTCGCGAACCAGACGCCTTCGTGGCCCTGGGCATATTCGATGAATCGCTTGATCGCCCGCACGCGGCCCGGACGACCAACCATGCGCGGGTGCAAACCCACCGACATCATGCGCAAGCCATCGGCTGACTCTTCGTAAAGCACTTCGAAGCTTTCTTTCATGTATTCGAAAAAGTCCGACGCTTGGGACAGACCGGGTGAGTTCCAATAGCGGAAGTCATTCACGTCGCTGGTATAAGGCACCACCAGATGCTGTTTGCCCTCAACGTCGACGTAGTACGGTACGTCGTCGTTATAGGCATCGGAGTCGTACAGAAAACCACCCTCTTCGGCCACCAGACGCCGGGTCCGTACGCTTGCGCCATAGCGGCAATACCAGCCGACCGGACGCTTGCCGCAAGTGCGTTCGAATGATTCCACGGCGAGACGAATGTGCTCACGCTCTTCCTCTTCGGTCAGGCGGAAAACCTCTTCCCATCGATAGCCATGACTGCAGACTTCATGACCCAGCGCGACAGCTGCTTTAGCGACATCAGGGTTCTGTTCGAATGCAACGGCGCAGGCGTGAAAAGTGGACGGCACGCCAGCCTTTTCGAGGATCTCCAGAATCCGCCAGATACCCACCCGCGAGCCGTATTCATACATCGACTCCATCGCCAGATTGCGCACGCCATCAGGGAATTGGTAACTGCCCCATTCAGTCATGCTTTCCTGATCGGGATCGCCCATTGCCAGCGAACGCTCGGAGCCTTCTTCATAATTGATGACAAGGCTGATCGCCAACCGGGCGCCATTGGGCCAGGTGCCTTGAGGACGGTTTTGGCCGTAGCCGACCAGATCGCGAAGGGGTAAAGCCATATGAGCAATCTCCTGCACAGGCGCAGATGGTTGGGTTCGAACAGACCGCAAAGCCCGGGCTCAGCAGTCGATGTTTTTCAAAGCATCATGATCAGGGCCGCTCAGCGACTGACCGTCGCGAAACGCCAGACCCATCGCCAGGGTCTGAGCCACGCAGAACGCCGCCGTCAGTGAGCGAAAGCCCAGTAATTCCGCATCGTTGACTTCAATGATCACCGCCGCGTGCTGGCCGATCGGGCTGAGCAGGCTGTCGGTAATCGCCACAATAGGTGTACCTGCCGCCACTGCCTGCTGGCAGGCTTCGATGGTTTCCGTGGCATACGGCGGAAAGCTCACGGCAACCAGAATGTCATCGCTGTGCAGCGCGCCGACTTGCTCGCGCAATGAACCACCGAGACCGCTGATGTGCACGGCACGACGGCCGACTCGACTCAGCGCATAGCTCAGGTAACTGGCCATCGGAAACGACCGGCGCATGCCCACCACGAACGTGGTGCGCGCCCGTTGCAAAAGAGTGATTGCCTGCTCCAGCGCTTCGACCTGCTGCCCCTCGGCCAGATGCTCCAGAGACACGATGTTGGCCCGGCTGAACGCGGTCAGAATGGCGCCGACATCGGTCGGGTCTTCCAGTAGTTCTTCACCCTGATAGTGACGAATCCGTTCACTGAAGCTCGACGAACCCGCCTGCTGCAACGGTGCCTTGAACAATCGCTGCAAGTCGCTGAAGCCGTTGAAACCCAGCGCCTTGGCCAGCCGAATAAAAGCCGATGAAGCAATCCCGGAGCGCTCCGCCAGCGCAGCGACTGTGTTGAGTGCCACATCATGGGGATGCTCGGTGAGGTAGCACGCCGCATCGCGCATACGCGCGGTCAAGCGATCTTGCTGCTCGACGATAGCCGCACGCAACTCGGCAAGGGTTTGAGGTACTGACATGTAGGTCGCTCGTAAAAATCAGGATGGACGCAAGTCGTTGATCGCCTCGGCCAGATGCCGGACCAGACGCTGCATTTCGTCGACCGTGTTGTAGTGCGCAATCGATACCCGCACCACACCGCCGAACCGGGCCAGGCCCAACTGTTCGATCAAGTGTCGCGCGTAGAAGTCACCGAAGCGAATCCCGATCCTGTGTTCGTCAATGCGCCGCACGATGGCTTCCGATTGCACGCCCTCCACCACGAAGCTGATGGTCGGCACCCGATCACCCGCCGTTACCTGAGGCTTGCCGATAATCCGCACGCCTGCTGTTTCACGCAGAAATGACAACAGGGTTTCGGCGAGCAAATCTTCCTGTACTTCGAACGCATCGAATGCAGCTTGCATGATCTGGCGTGGGCTGCCGCTGGCCCCCAGACGCTGACCGATATCCAGCAGGTATTCATTGATGCCCATGCAGCCGTAAGACAGTTCGTAGTTGAGGTTGCCCGGTTGCAGCTTGTAAGGGATCACGTCCTGCCCGATGAAAAAGTGATTGAGGCTCGGCAGTTCAAGTAGCGCCTCGCGATGCCCCCACAGGACTGCGAAGTGCGGGCCGAACACCTTGTAGAAACTGAACACGTAGTAATCAGCGCCGCTGGCCTGCACATCTACCAGACGATGGGGCGCATACGCCACGGCATCGACGCACAACTTGCCGCCCACGGCATGCACACGACGGGCGACTTCGGCCACCGGGTTGACGCTGCCCAGAATGTTCGACGCGTGGGTCATGGCCACATAGCGGGTACGCGAGCCAAGCAGTGCATCCAGATCGTCGAGCTCCAGTTCCAGCGTTTGCGGATCGACTGACCATACTCGCAACGTCGCACCACGCTCCTCGCACAACCGCTGCCACGGGCCGATATTGGCTTCGTGATCGCTGTGGGTAACGATGATTTCATCGCCGCTGTTAATCGAGGGCGCAATGGCGCGGCAGAGGATTTGCAGCAAGTGCGTGGTCGAGCCGCCCATCACGCATTCTTCGGGGTGATAGGCGTTGATCAGTTGTGCCACGGACTCTCGGGCTTGTAGCACCAACGCACCGGCTGAAGCCGATCCGTTGTAGGACGCGCCCAATTGCACGCTGCTGTGAATCAGGTAGTCGCGGACCCGCTCAGCCACGCGCCCAAGCACCGCCGAACCACCGGCGTTGTCCAGATACGCAAAACCATCGGCCAGCATGGGGAACTGGCGGCGAACATAATCGATATCGAGGGCGTTCAATTGGGCAGTCTCCAAAAGGAATCAGTGGTGCAGGATGGCCTGCAAAAAGGCCTGTGTTCGCGGTTCCTGAGGCGCCGTGAAAAAGGCTTCGGGTTTGTTCTGTTCGATGATCCGGCCGCTTTCCATAAAGATCACCCGGTCGGCGACTTTACGGGCGAAGCCCATCTCATGGGTGACCACGACCATGGTCACGCCTGAGCGCGCCAGGTTTTGCATGACATCGAGCACCTCACCGACCATTTCCGGGTCCAGCGCAGAAGTCGGTTCGTCGAACAGAATTACCCGTGGCTCCATGGCCATGGTTCGGGCAATCGCCACGCGTTGTTGCTGACCACCGGAAAGCTGGCCGGGGTATTTGTCGGCGTGTGCGCTCATGCCGACCTTTTCCAGCAATACCCGCGCTCGATCCTGAGCATCACGGCGCGATAAGCCGCGCACCCGCACCGGTGCCAGCGCCACATTGGCCAGCACCGTCATGTGCGGATACAGATTGAAATTCTGGAAGACCATGCCGACTTCACAGCGAATACCTGCCAGTTTCGGTCCAGTTTCGACCCGCTGATCAGCTACCCGAATCTCGCCTTCCTGATACTCCTCCAGCAGATTGATGCAGCGAATCAGCGTGGACTTTCCTGAGCCTGACGGCCCGAGAATCACCACCACTTCGCCCTGCTCGACTGACAGGTTGATATCCGCCAGGGCCTGAAACCGGCCATAAAACTTGGCAACACCTTCAATCTGGATGACTGCGCTCATCAGCTCTTCCTCCCCGCGCCGTTGCGCCGCTCGACCCAACTGACCAGTTGCACCAGGGGCAGTAACAGCAACAGATACATAATCGCCGCGCCCACCAGCGGCGTGGGGTTGGCAGAGAGTGCCTGCGCCTGAGTCGCCTGCTTGAGCAGATCCGGCATGGCAACCACCGAAGCGAGTGCAGTGTCCTTCATGACGTTGATGCAGTTACTGGTCATGGGCGGCAGAACAATGCGCATGGCCTGAGGCAGGATCACGTCGCGCATCGTGTTGAAGAAGCTCATGCCCTGCGAGGCCGCCGCTTCGAATTGCCCGCGCGGGATGGCTTCAATACCGGAGCGAAAAATCTCTGCCGAGTATGCGCAGGACACCAGCGATAACGCTGCCACCGCTGCGGCGAACGAAGAAAGACGAATCCCCACAAACGGCAGCGCGTAATAAATCAGCACCAGAAACACCAGCAGTGGGATCGAGCGCATCACATCGATGTAAATCCGCGCCAGCAACCGGATCGGTGCATAGCCATACAGACGTAGCATGGCCAGCAGCAAACCGCCCACCAGACCAAGAATGATGCTGACCACGCCAAGCAACACCGTCACCCCGAGGCCCCGCAGCATCTGCGGCAGTGCGTCGACAAACACACCCCAGTTGAAGAAAGTCTGGACCAGCTCCATCAGGACTCCTTGGTGACAGCGCCGGGCGCCGGGTTTGAACAGTTAGAGGTTATTAGCCGCGCTTATTTGAGTACGTCGACAACCTTGACGGTGCTGGACTCTGGATCGGCATCGGCGCCAAACCACTTCTTGTGCAAGTCAGCAATCACGCCTTCTTTTTTCATGGCGGTGATGATGTCGTTGACCTGAGTCGCAGACGCCCAGCCTTTGGCGTGCATCAGCGAGTACTTCTCGCCAGTGGGAATACGGGCGACCACCCGGTATTGCGGCTTGTCCTTGATGTAATAGAGCACGGCCGGAATATCGCTGATGTAGCCGTCCATACGCCCGGAAGCCAGGTCGAGCATCGCCGGGGAAAGCCCTTCGTAACGGGACACATCGCCAAACTTGTACTCGGCCTGATGCGCAGTCACCCACATGTCACCCGTGGAGCCTGTGTCTACGCCGACCACTTTGCCCTGCATGCCTTTGAGGCCATCAATGCCCGATTTGGTCAGCACCGACAGTGACTGATCGCTGTCGTAATACGGCTGAGCGAATCCCACCGATTCAAGACGTTTGGGGGTAATCGTAATCGACGAAATAGCGATGTCTGCACGCTTGGACTGCACGGCACTGAACAGGCCGTTGAAAGGAATATTCACAAACTCGACTGTCTTGCCAGCACGCTTGGCGACTTCTTTGACCACATCGACTTCAAAGCCGACGATCTCGCCTTTGGCGTCCTGAAACTCCCAAGGCACGTTGCCCACGTTGGCACCCACCGTCCAGTCCGCCGCCCAGGTAGAGGCCGAAAACGCAGTGGCCACCGCCATACTCAAGAGTACTTTCACGTTCATCAATTGCTCCCGAACTCAGTCGTTTCAAGAAGTCGCCAGCAGGCGGGTCGAGGAACAGACTAGGAGCAAGAATCAAATAATTCAACAGTTTTAAATAATGAATTAAATGCTTCAATGCAGTGCAAAAGCCTGCCGATTTGGTGCGGCCAGACGGTGCGGTGCGCTACGGGGAGGCTTGGGTAAAAATCAGCTGAAGGGTTGCGTGGTGTGCACTGATGCGGGGCAGGCCGATGATGTGATTACAGAAATATCCGATGCTTTTGTAGGAACGCTCTCGAACGCTCTGCACCCGAAT
Source organism: Pseudomonas viridiflava (assembly GCF_900602065.1). Taxonomy (GTDB): domain Bacteria; phylum Pseudomonadota; class Gammaproteobacteria; order Pseudomonadales; family Pseudomonadaceae; genus Aquipseudomonas. The sequence goes on from NZ_UWFN01000347.1 coordinate 107,945, forward strand.
TTACCCTGAGCTCTGGTGATACGTTTCGCCTCTTGCCATAGGGGGACAATAATGCAAATTCCGGAAGCGCCCGAAAACGTATCAATTCTTGAGAACATGCACGTAGCCCGCCGCAAAAGACACTCCTTACAGGACGGCTCGGCGTTTCTCTACTCCTGGTTTTATAAGCAGGTCCGCAATAGAGGTCCTTGGGATTACAAACAGCGATCTGCGCGCTATGAGGCACTTGGAAATTTCAACTACGGAGCCGCAGGCACGGCAGCGGGTATACCATCTTCGCGGCTGCTGCGGGCGGCAGGAATGGCACAGACTGCCGCGGGAACCTCCAGACCACAATTCGGTGTCTGGTGGCGAGATGCACCATACGGAGATGATCCCAATGACCAATTCTGGATCAAACAAGGAATAGCTTATGCTCGCTCCAGAGGCTTCTAGATTGATGATCCGATGTATCGCCTACATGACTCTTGCTGCTTGCCTGCTACATGCAGGCTGGACTTGGCTCAATCAACCTGGCAATCCAGAACTGGATCAGGTTGTACTCAAATACTCACTGGCAAATGGCGGCTTCATCTATGGGGTCAGAGACAATCGCGGCGGTGCCACGGTGGGGTTTAGCTATCGATTTTACGCGCATAACGCACTTGTCGGCGATGAAGACATCAAGCGGGTTCTCATAGAAGAGCACCCGTTTCTTGTCACTAAAGATCCAAACGTCAGCATCGTCGGGCAGGACAAGAAAATCTTGGTATCCGTGAAAGGTCAGGTCTATTCATTCTCGAGCAGAACATTTTTCAACAACTCTGACGGCTCGGGCGTCACTCCTATTGATGTCGACCTGGTTGTCCAGACACCTGAATAGCGTCGGGTTACGGATCACCAGTTCAGGAGATTTCCGAAGGCGAACACAACTCTATGTAGGAGTGAGCTTGCTCGCGATTTCGATTTTTCTGTCGATAAGTCATCGCCTGACCTAACGCTATCGCGAGCAAGCTCACTCCTACAGGCCCCTATACTTGCCTCGATACAGCGTCGGCGCACCCGCTACTCACAACACATAAAAACAAATCGCCACGAAGTGCAGCAGACTCCCGGCTATCACGAACAAATGCCAGATGCCGTGCCAGTGGCGAAAGCGGGTGTCGTAGGCGAAGAAGATGATGCCGATGGTGTACAGCGCGCCACCCGCCGCGAGCCAGGTAAAGCCCGCAGTGCCCAGTGCGGCAATCAGCGGTTTGACCGCCACCAGCACGATCCAGCCCATAACCGCATAGATCACGATAGACATGATCCGCGCTTCGGAGCGCGGTTTGATTTCCTGCAGGATGCCGATCACTGCCAGGCCCCAGACCACGCCGAATAACGTCCAGCCCCAGGGGCCGCGCAAGGTCACCAGACAAAACGGCGTGTAGCTGCCTGCAATCAACAAATAGATCGAAAAGTGATCAACCTTCTGCATGATCGTTTTCGCCCGCCCGCGCACGCTGTGGTACACGGTCGATGCGCTGTACAGCGCCACTAGCGTTACGCCGTAGATCGCGACGCTGACAATCTTCCAGATATCGCCCTGCAAACTGGCAATCGCCAGCAGCCAGACAGCCCCTACCAAAGCCAATACCGCACCGACCAGATGCGACCAGGCGTTGAATTTTTCTCCGTAATACATCCGCACACTACCTCATCGTTCTGAACTGCTGCGCAAGGCTCTAGCTTAGGGACGTAAAGCGCAAGCCATGCGTTAGCCAAACAGTTTTTTATTACAGCCAGTGGCTATCTAAATGTGCACAATCGGGGCACTCAAACAAGAAGCCTCACGACATGCAAATCGACGATGAGTTGACCCTGAAAAAACTGGAAATATTCCTGGCGTTCATGCGCACCGGCAACCTGACCAAAGCGGCCGCGGACCTGAACACCAGTAACGTCAGCGTGCACCGCGCGATTCACTCACTGGAAAGCGCCTTGCGTTGCCCGCTGTTCAAGCATGAAGGCCGCAACCTGACTCCGCTGGAAAGTGCCTACGTGCTGGAAGAGCGTGCTCAGAAGCTGATTCAGGACGTGCTCGCCACGGTTGAGCTGACACGTCAGGCAGCCGGGTTTTCCGCAGCACGCTTCAAGCTGGGCTCACTGTATTCACTGACGGTGAAGACTGTGCCGCAGTTGATCATGGGCCTGAAGATTCGCCGTAGCGAGCTCAACATCGACTTGATCATGGGCTCTAACATCGACCTGTTCTACAAGCTGAAGAACATGGAAGTGGACGCGATTCTGGTGTCACTGGACGAGAGCGTCAACGACCCGGATTGTGAGCATCTGTCGCTTTTTTCCGATGATATTTTCCTGGCCGTCCCCGCCGACTCGCCGTTCTCACAGCACAGCGAAGTGGACCTTAGCGACCTGCGCGAAGCGACGTTCATTACCCTGACCCAAGGCTTCGCCACACATCGCGATGGCATCCGGGTTTTTCAGCAGGCGGGGTTTGAACCAAAAGTGGCAATGCAGGTGAACGACATCTTCACCTTGCTGAGCATGGTCAGCTCTGGCGTAGGGTATGCGCTGTTGCCGGGGCGTATTGCAGCGGTTTACGAGAACCGGGTGAAGCTGATCCCGCTGCAAGAGCGATATCGCATGCAGCAGCACATCGGCATGGTGTTTCTGAAATCGAAAGAGCGCGACCCGAATCTGCTGGCGTTGATTGCGGAGGGAAGGATGTATGCCAATCGGCTGACATCCGCGTAGAACCCGCACGAATGCAATTTCCTGTGGGAGCCGAGCTTGCTCGCGATAAAGCTGGACGCGATCTAAAGTGAACCGCGTCATCGTTCATCGCGAGCAAGCTCAGCTCCCACAAGGGATACAGTGCGAACAGTAATCAACCGACAATAGCCCTCACGACGAAGTACAACAGCGACGGCCCCAGCAGGCAGCCCAAACCTGTGTGGAACGTTGCGGTCAACGCGCCGTAAGGCACCAGTCGCCGATCGGTCGCAGCCAAGCCAGCCGTCACACCGCTTACAGTACCTGCCAGACCGCCGAAGACCATCGCCGAACGCGGGTTATCCAGGCCCATCCAGCGTGCCGCCATCGGTGTGCCAACCATCACGATGATCGCCTTGATCAAGCCAGTCGCGATTGATAGCGCCATCACATCCGACGTGGCACCCAATGCCGCGCCGGTGACCGGGCCAACGATATAGGTCACTGCGCCCGCGCCGATGGTGGTCATGCTTACCGCATCGCGATAGCCAAACACCCAGGCGATGCTCGCGCCGACAATGAACGGCAGGATCGTGCCAAGCAGCAGCGCAATCACGCCAATCATTCCGGCTTTGCGCGCTTCAGTTGCCTGCACTTCGAACGCGGTGGCAACGATGGCGAAGTCACGCAGCATGGCGCCGCCCATCAGCCCGATACCGGAAAACAACGTCACGTCCGCCAGGCCTTTTTGCCCGCCGGTCATCGTGCCGCCGACCCACGCCAGAACCAGGCCGATGACAATGGCGATGGCCGAGCCATGCACCCTGCCGAACGTCAGGCGCTTGGAAAGCACGACAGAGATCCACATCACCACGCCCACAAAGGCAAATGCCGTCACCAGCCCGTTGCTGATCAAACCCTTATCAATGATTTCCCACATATCAGCGGCTCCCTGCTGGCGTTGGCGAAGGCGTTGGTACCGGCGTGATGCCCGGAATGATCACCGGCTCTTCCGGAGGCAGCGGCTCGCCCTTGTTGACGCGACTGATCAAGGCAATGGTGCAACCGCACAAGACCACCGAGCCTACGGCAGCGAGCACCGCGACAGGGCCGCCTTTGAGGGCCGTAACAACGTTTTGCTGAGCCGCCATCGCGACCACCACCGGGATGTACATGGCGCCCCAGAAGCCGACGCCCATCTCGCATTCCTTGCTCATGCCGCCGCGCTTCTCCATCCACAGACGGGCACAGATCAGCAGGATCATCGCGATCCCGACACCACCGACGTTGGATTTGACGCCCAGCATCACGCCAAGCAAGTCACCGAGAATCACCCCTGCCAGCATGCAGATAGCCAGCAGTGCTACACCGTAGATAATCATTATTGTTATTCCTCAGTTTGCCTTACGAAGTTGTTGTTCTTGTTCTTCGAAACGGTCCAACGTCCGTGCGCTCTATGGGTTGCGGCGGCCCTCCTCACGCGACAGCGCGACCAGACTGTCCAGGCGAGCGCCTTGAAACGCGACGACCGTTCCTTGTTCGAAGACTTTGCGCGCCAGCCCGGTCAATACCGTGCCCGGCGGGAATTCGAGATGCAGACGTGCGCCGCGCTCGTAAGCGGTTTGCACCGTGCTGCGCCAATCGATGACGCGGCACATGTTGAAGGCCAGATCGTCACGCAGCTTGTCCGCGGTCAGCATTGGTCGCGCCGTGCTGCCGCTCAGATAGCGTACGGCGGGAGCGCTGATCGTCACGTTGGCGAAAGCCTCAGCCAAGGCCTGCGCAGGTTGCTCAAGCAGCGCACAATGAGACGGCACGCTCACCGCCAGGCGCTTGACCGTTGCCGCTCCGCTGGCTTTTGCCAGGCGCGCCACGTCAGCCATCGCCTCGATGCTTCCGGCGATCACAAACTGGTTATCGGCGTTGATATTGGCCAGATACACCGGACTTTCAGGGCCGTGAACATCAGCCACCAGCGCTTCGACGGCGGTCTGATCCAGCCCGATAATCGCCGTCATGCCATAGCCCTCAGGATAGGCGTTCTGCATCAGTTCACCGCGCAACGCCACCAGCCGAACGGCGTCCGCAAAGCCCAGCGAACCGGCAACAACTGCTGCCGGATACGCACCGATGGACAAACCGGCAACGGTGTCCGGCACGCAGCCCTGGGTTTGTAAAAGACGCGCACTGGCGACCCCGGCAATCAACAAACACAACTGCACTGCGCGAGTGGACTGCAGCGCTTGTTCAGAATCCAGCAGCAATACGTCTTCGCCCAACGCATCGCATGCTTCACTCAGGCAATCACGAATCGATTGCTCATCTGGCAACTGATTCAACATGCCCGGCTGCTGCGCGCCCTGGCCGGGGAACACCCAAAAGCTGCTCATGCGCAGGCCTCGGTCGGCTGCCAGGGTTGGGTGACCAACCAGGCACCGTGCTCACTCTTGAGCAAAACCTGACGCGAAGCACCCGCCCACTCGCGCAATGCCAGCGCGCCAAAAGGCGTCTGTAATTGCACGTCGATTCGACACACGGAGCGGTCCAGAACCTTCACCAACTCGCCAGCCCATTCACGGCTGACAAAGCGCGGCGTGCGCACAATCAAATCCAGGTCACTGTTCTGATGCAGAGCCGCCACACCGCTGGCCAATTCAAAGCCAGCACTGCCGCTCACGCCCCAAGGCAGCGCCAGCAAATCCATCAACGGACGAATCTGATCCAGTGCTTGCAGCGCAGGCCAATCGTGCGCTCCTTGAACATGCGTCAACTGCTCAGGACGCACGCAACGCTCGATAGCATCCCGTGGCATCAGTGCCGCAAACCGCTGCTCACGACGCGGACCACGGATACCCACCGCGACAAGCGCTCGCGGTGCCAATGAACGACGCACCACCACCGGATGCTCAAGGCGTACAGCCTCAAACACCCAGTCCGGCGCATTGGCAGGCAAGGCAGACACAGGCATGCCCCACAACAAATCGTGGGGCAGCACTGCCAGATCAGCGTTCATTTACCACTGCGCCCGCAGCAGTTCGCGCACTTTTGACGAGGCTTGGCGATTGCTCGCGCCAAGTCGGCTGCTCAGGTCATTCCCTGTGGCCTTCACGTCTTTGATCGCACTGTTCAGCACCTCCTGAACCTGGCTGATATCTTCGCCGGAGGGCTGTTCGATCTGGCTGACCGACAAGGTCTCCCAGAGCAAGCCAAGGCTGGCGTAGTTCTCGATGTCGTACGCCATGGGCGGGATGCTGGAAGCGAGTTTTTCCAGTTCGTCGACGCTGCGTAAGGTGACTCGCGCCGCCGACTCTTTGCCCATGGCGTGCACCATAACGCCGGGATCACGAAGGGCAATCAGCCGATTGGCCTGATAACCGTGAGCCAGAAACGCACCGGACATGGCCTTGCCAACCAGCAAACCAATGACCGGATGGCCCGCCAGTCGCGCACGGGCATAACTGTCTACCGCACCGGCCAACGCTTGATGAATCCCGAGCGCTTCTTCGCGTCGGCCATACGCCTGACTCGGCACATCAACGATAGCGATCAATGCGCGCTTGTGTTCGTTATCACGATCCAGCTCGATGGCGGAATCCACGGCCTTGGCCAGACCCCAACCTTCCAGTAATCCGACCTCGCCACTGCGAGCGCGCGGAAACCGGTTGTCAGCATCGGCAACCACCGCCAGAAAACGCACCGGCTGATCACCCAGTATTCCATCGGCAGCCTTGACTGAATGAGGCAAACCCACCACTTCGGCCGCATTGGCGCTGAGCGCCTTGAACCAGTTCAAACCTCTTTGGGAAGCGCTCATGGCTTGGCTCCTTTGGATTGCGGCTCTGTATAGAGATCGCGCACGGTTTGCGGATCGACTTGTGAAGTGGTGTCGAGACGCGCCAGACGATGCAGAAAGGTTTCGTACTGGCTGCTGCGCTCCTGAGCCGGAACACCGAGGCTGATCCAGCCGGTCACTTGTTCACGAATCGCCTGCACGTCGTCAGCGGCAAAACCGTCCACCAGATGACTGGCGTAACGCTGCTCGCCTCCGGTCAGGCTCCAGATGAAAGGCCGATCGCGGGAGTCGTATTCTTCGATACCCGCTTCCTGCTCGATCACTTGCGGGCCGTTCAAGCCAAGCCGTGCTTCCTGAGTCACCAACAGGTAACTGCACAAGCCCGCCGCGATGGACATGCCTCCAAAACAACCGACGCTGCCCGCCACCACGCCGATCACCGGCTGGTACTGGCGCAGGTCGACAATCGCCGCGTGAATCTCGGCAATCGCAGCCAGCCCAAGGTTGGCTTCCTGCAAGCGCACGCCACCGGTTTCCAGCAGCAAAATCGCGGCAGTCGGAATACCGTTGCGGTTGTCTTCAGCAGCCAGTTCCAGTGCGCCAGCCATTTTCGCGCCGCCTACTTCACCCATGCTGCCGCCCTGAAACGCACCTTCGATGGCGGCGATAACCACCGGCAAACCACCGACCGTACCTTTGGCGACAATCACCCCGTCGTCCGCCTGGGCGACGATGCCTTGCTTGATCAACCAGGGCGACATGACGCGGTCAAACGGCCCAATCAGCTCACGAAAGCTGCCTTCGTCGAGCAGCGCTTTTGCCCGTTGCCGAGCGCCCAATTCGACGAAGCTGTGTTGCTGGAGCAAGCGTGCGGTATCAGTCATGACCAATCTCCTCGAAGCCTTGCTCCAGACGCAAACGAACCACGCCTGGTGTGGCGCCGAAATCGTGAATATCGATGGCCAGCGCAGGTGGCGTCTGACCGTCGAACATGCGCTCGAACAAATGCTGCCAGCGGGCAGACGCGCCATTTACCGACGTCACCACGTTGATCGACAACTTGCCGGGCACTCCGGGTTCAAGCAGCACTTCCAGATCGCCGGATCCGACACAACCCACCAGCGCACGGCCTAGCGGCGGCTGCCCGGCGGGGAATTCAAAAGACAGGGTTTCCATGGTCAGACACTCCTCGATTCAGAGCCGAGCACAGGCTCAAGGCTATCGATGAACAGGCATGCGGCGAGCAAATCGGCAGCGCCACCGGGGGATGCATTGAGCTGCAACAACTGCTGATCCAGCGCGTGCAAACAGCGGCGACCGGCCAGACTCGCACTGCCGCCCGCGTCCAGCACCCGTTGCGCGCCGTGCTGCATGGCGTGCAAACCTTCAAGGCCGGAGCGATACAGCACACAGGTGTCCGCCAACGTGGTCATGATCGCCAGTAAGGCATCGAGTCGCGCGTTCTGCTCGCCACTGGCGTTGGCGCGACTGCGGCGCATTTGCGGCAGGCCTTTTTGCATGACGGCGGGGAAGCCCAGTTGCGCCTGTTCTTTCGCACCCATGGCGCCATAACGCTGGGCCACTTGTGCGCCGTGGCTAAGTTGCGCAACCACGTTGCGGTCTTCAATCAAGGCAAGCTTTGCGGCGCGCAGGGTCAATTGCGCTGCGCTGCAGTTATTCGGTTCAAGCGCGGCAGCGGTGACCAACAGGCCCAAGGCCCAGATCGCGCCACGGTGGGTGTTCACGCCATTCGTGGTGCGCAGCATCGCGGCTTCGCCTTCACGACCGATGCGGCCCAAGGTCTCGCGCAAAGGCTGGCCGATCTCGGAGAACTGCTGGGCCGCTTCAGCCATGTCTTTGAACATTGGCCATAGCGACAACGCCGAGGCGTGCATCAGGCCCAGATGCAGATCGCTGTGCGCGCCACTGCCGCGCCGATCCACCAGTGCAGGTTTAGGTGAAAGGTCCGCTTCATCGATTAACGCTTCAACGGCAAGGTCAGCCAGCTGTTCGGCGAACAACGGGCTGTCAGATTTGGCTTTGTGTGCAAGTGCGCTCATCACCAACTCCTGAATTTGGCAGGTGGGTTGTACAAGCCGCCTGACCACTGAACCAGATCACCGATGCTCTTGGCGGCGAGCAATTCGCGGCTGGCATCGGTGCGGCGGATACCCAGATCTTCCGGCAGCGCAATCAAGCCTTCACGGCGCATGCGGGCGGTGTCTTTGGGGTTATGGCGCATGCCGATGACAGTCACGCCTGCCACCGCTGCGATCATCGCCTGACGCTCTTCAAGGCTGCGTGCCTTGTACAGATAGGCAATGCCTTCTTCGGTGAGCAAATGGGTGACGTCGTCGCCATAGATCATGATTGGCGCGAGGGGCATGCCGCTTTTCTTCGCCACTTCGACCGCGTCGAGGGTTTCCACGAAAGTGGGTTTACCACCCTCCTGGAAGGTCTCGACCATCTGCACCACGAGCTTTTTGCCGCGCTCAAGATAAGCATCCGGGCCGTCGCCGCTCTGTTGGCGCATGTCCAGCCAGGCGGGGGTTGGATGACGACGTCCGTGAGGGTCGTGGCCCATGTTCGGCGCGCCACCAAAACCGGCGAGGCGACCACGGGTGACGGTTGAGGAGTGACCATCACCATCCACTTGCAAGGTCGCACCGATGAAAAGATCCACGGCGTATTGCCCGGCCAGTTGGCAGACCATGCGGTTGGAACGCATAGAGCCGTCACGCCCGGTAAAGAACACATCCGGCCGGGCAGCGATGTAGTTTTCCATCCCCAGTTCAGTGCCGAAGCAGTGCACGCTCTCGACCCAGCCGCTTTCGATGGCGGGGATCAACGTCGGGTGCGGATTGAGCGTCCAGTTGCGGCAGATCTTGCCCTTCAGGCCGAGTGATTCACCGTAGGTCGGCAGGATCAATTCGATGGCGGCGGTGTTGAAACCGATGCCGTGGTTAAGCGACTGCACATTGTGTTTTTCGTAGATGCCGCGGATCGCCATCATCGCCATCAACACGTGTACTGGCTTGATGTGGCGCGGGTCGCGAGTGAACAGCGGTTCGATGTAAAACGGTTTGTCAGCGACCACAACAAAATCGACCCACGACGCCGGGATATCAACGCGAGGCAGATCGCTGACGTCGTCCACCAATTGGTTGACCTGAACGATGACAATGCCGTCGCTGAACGCGGCGGGTTCGATCAAGGCGGGGGTGTCTTCGGTGCTGGGGCCGGTGTAGATGTTGCCTGCCCGGTCGGCCATGAAACCGGCCGAGAGCACGACATTGGGAATCAGATCGACCACGAGCCGCGAGTACAGCTCGATATAGGTATGAATCGCGCCGATTTCCAGCAGGCCGTCTTCCAGCAACTGGCTGATGCGCAGGCTTTGCGTACCGGCAAAGGAGAAATCGAGCTTGCGGGCGATGCCGCGTTCGAAGAGATCCAGATGCTCCGAGCGTCCGACGCTGGGCATGATCATGTGCAGGTCATGCAGCTTGGCCGGGTCGACTTTGGCCAGGGCACGGGAAAGAAAGTCCGCCTGCTTCTGGTTGTTGCCCTCAAGCACCACGCGATCACCGGACACCATCAAGGCTTCCAGCGCTGCGACGATGTTGTCGGTCGGCAACACCACACCATCGGCAAGATGCCGCACCTGCTCGAGCCGCCGCTGTTTCTCGGTGCGACGACGCGACCAGCGCGCGTCGGGGGTCGTTATTGTTGTCATGTCCACTCCACGATTTCGCTGTCGTGGGCCACCTTAGGAGCTAAGGGTGCGGGGCATCAATCAAGTAGAGCGCGGGATCGTTACGGTTGGAGTAATGATAGCGATACGCACCAATGGGAGTGCAGGCCTGCAAACGCAATTTCAGTGGGAGCGAATTCATTCGCGAAGAGGACGGTACATCCGCAGCGTATGCACTGCCTGAAATACCGCCTTCCCGAATGAATTCGGTCCCACAGGTGAACAGCAGCTTCGCAGCAGTTACTGCAGCGACCGCTCAACCATCGCTTTGGCCATTTCAACCAGATGCACAACAGAAAACGCCAGATCGCGCTTTGAACCGGTCAGGCTGTCGCCGCATTCGTAAGCAGTGGCCATGGCGCAACGCAGTAACTCTGAGGCGTGAGTCAGGGATTGCTCTTGAGTCAGGGCGTGATTGGCGAGGAAGGGTATCGGGGGTGATGTTTCGGGCATTTGATTTAATTCCTGTATGAATTTAGGAGCCACCCATTCGCTACCAAACGATGGGTGGCAGCCGTACGCAAGTTGGTAGAACCGGTTACAGGAACCCGGCGCGTCCGAAGACACCGTGCGCACGGCCACCATAAACACAGGCCGTAAAAATGCGCCTCGCAGAAGGTGGCGCGTTGCGCCTGTAACTCTAGGTCTACCAAACCTGATCGCTGATTTTGCAGCGACGGCAGGAGGTTAGAGACCCAAATCACAGGGCGCAATAGGCCGGGATTTTCTCGGAAATTTCACTCAAGTGAAAGGGAGGCTTCTTGCTATCGAACGGCCATAAAACGAGTCAACATCTGCGCAGGCAATAAATATCTAACTCAAAAAAGTAGGCATCCCTTGATAAATTTCAAAGCCCAAACTTCCTGCGAAAACTTCAAAGCAATGACACATCTGAATAGCGAAACCTCTCTGCACTCACAGCAGCGGTATACTCCCAAGCGTTGCGCGCAAACCTATAATTGCCAATTCGGGGAGTACGTCATGGCATCATCCACGTTGTCATTCTTTATTGATGACTCATTGGCAGCAAAACTCGACGAGCTCGTGTCGGCTTCAAATCGAGACCGCCAATACCATCTGCAACGGGCGTTAGAACAATATTTGGCGACAGCATTCGAAGAGTTGCAGGCGATAGACGAAGGCATTGCAGACGCTGAAGCGGGTCGTCTCACCGATCTTGAAATAGTAAAAGCTGAGTGGTTAGCACGTGCGAACAATAGCGCTGACTGAGAAAGCTCGAAGCGACCTGCTTTCTATCCACGAATACTACGTTGCAAACGCAGGTCCAAAGGTAGCAACTGGCATTATTCTCCACCTCCTCGAAAAGCTGGACCCACTGACGATTTTCAGCAGCATGGGGCGCCCGGCTCTACGTCCAGGGGTTCGTGAGCTGGTTTTTGCTCGCTACCCATTTTTAGCGCTGTACCGAATAAACGATCAAGAAATTCAAGTCATTAGAATTCGACATCAACGAAATGCTTAGTTGGTCCAGGTTTTTTTTCGGAAATTTCACTCAAGGGAAAGGGCGATGTCTGGCTGTAGAGTGGGGAAGTTGTGGCTCAATATCTCGGCGGGTAATACATCCGTACTGATTCGCTCCGCCTAAATCAGTTACTTTTCATTGAAAACGCTCTTCGGATTTCATCATGACCTCGCCTGACAACCCGCGGAATGAAAACTCCAGCGTTGAGACGACTTACTTGCTGAGTAACGAATCAAACGCCAAGCGCCTGCGCCGCTCTGTCGCTCAACACAAAGCCAGGACAGTTCTGACCGACGATATGTCCTTGAACCTAAGCGAGCTAGAAGTGAACCGACGCGCTCACGCAGCAAGCACAGGCCATTGTAGGAGTGACCGGGGTGGCGCTCCTACAGGTCCAAGGTTAGCTGCGGGACAACAACCGCTCAATCCAAGACCAACTGATACCGCGTACTCCGCCCTCCTCCCGGTAGCTTCAGCAAGCAGCCCTTTTCCAGAAGATCAGCAAGGTGCCGGGTGGCGGTGGCTTTACTGACCTTGGCAACAGCCTGATATTGCGCGGCGCTGATGCCGCCTTCGAAACCCGGCTTGTCTGCCAGCAAACTTCCGTCCAGCAAACGATTGAGGACTTTGATTTGCTCTGGAGATAAACCGTCTTCCCGGTGTTGCTGCCAGAAGCGCGCCTTGGCCAATACGCGGTCGATGGGTTTGATCGCTTGCTCAAGGGTATGCAGCAGGGTTTGCAGAAACCACTCAAGCCACGGCGTGATATCCAGACCGTCTTTCTGACTGCGCTCCAGGATTTCATAGTAGCCGCGTCGATCCGCAAGGATGCTGGCGGACATGGCGTAAAAGCGGATCGCCTGGTTCTCGGCCTGCGCCAAAGCAAGGTCAGTGATAGCTCGCGTCAGACGGCCGTTGCCGTCATCGAAGGGATGCAGCGTCACGAACCAGAAGTGCGCAATACCCGCACGCAGCAATGGGTCGAGGCTGGCATCTTCCCGGTTGGCGGCGAACCAATCAAGAAACGCATCGAGTTGTCCCTCCAGGCCTTCGCGCGCCGGGGCTTCGAAATGCACAGTTGGCCGGTCCACACACCCAGACACCACCTGCATCGGCTCATTACCCCGCAAGGCACCTACCCGAATGTCGTGGGACAGCAGCGATTCCTGGGCCGGAAACAGCAGCGTATGCCAGTGCAGTATCCGCTCAAGCGTGAGCGTCGCAGTGTGTTGCTGGGTGGCATCGAGCATTAGCTCGGCCAGGCCTTCACTGCGCGGGCTGACCCGCTGATCAGCCTCAAGTCCAAGACGCTTGGCCAGTGATGAGCGTACCGAGCCGACATTCAGTTGCTCACCTTCAATGGCTGAAGAGGTGATGATGTTTTGCAGCAGCGCATCAAGCTCCGTCTGTGCGCTCGCATCGTCTCCCGCCGCCCCCAACATGCCCAGCAACTGGCCCTGCGCCTGAGAGCAGCAACGCAACAGTGAGGCGAGCCGCTCCGCCTGCCAGCGAAAATGCGGCCAGTCAGCGTGCTGCCAGATCCAGTTCAGGGGTTCGTTCATAGTGGCGGCCGTTTTGCACATGAGTCGAATAATAGCCGTATTCGGCTCATCAGGTGAGCCGAATAGCCGATTTAATCGGCTCACGTATTTAACTGGGTACGCATTTTTCGGTAGGAGCGAACTTGTTCGCGAACGGCTGCGCAGCAGTCGTATATCTGACGACCCGGTTCCAGCAAATGCACTGAGGCCGCGGCCGTTGCTGCCGCTTCGCGCCAGATCGCGAACAAGTTCACTTCTACAGGCGGCTCGTTTCTGACGACACGGCCAACCCCGCATCCACCAACCACTGCTCCAACCTCACCAGATCCGGAATCTTCGCGACTGTCTCGCCGACTTGCACCGCCGCAAGCTCAAGCGCATCCAGAGGTACGTCGACATAGCTGAGCTGGTTGTCGACCTTGCAGGAGCGCGGAATACCCTGGGTCAGTAGCGCGATGAATTTCAGCTCGTCGCGGCCGCCCAAGGCGTTGAGCACGACAATACGGGCGCGGCCACCGACAAGGGTTCGGCCGCCGCATGCGGCTTCGAAACTGAGCAGCGGCAAGGTGCGCTGGCGCCAGCTGATGGGCCCCAGATACCAGTCCGGCGCATCGCCGGGCGCGCTGCAATCCTGGTAGTCGATCAGCTCAGCCACAGCAACATTGGGCAGCAACAGGTTGCGGTCGCTCAGGGACAGGATCAGCCCGGTCAGTTGTGTAGCACTGGCAGCGTTAGGCATTGACCTGACTCCAATAGGCGATGCTTTCGAGCAACGCTGACTCCTGATACGGCTTACTCAGGTACTCATTAACGCCCAGTCCCATGGCCCGGTCGCGGTGCTTCTGCCCGGAGCGTGAGGTGATCATGATGATCGGCAATTCTTTGAGCTGCTCGTCAGTGCGAACATGGCTAAGCACTTCGAAGCCGTCCATACGCGGCATTTCAATGTCCAGCAGCATGACATCCGGCACACGCTCCTTGAGCAACGCCATGGCATCGACGCCATCTTTGGCCGTCAGCACGTTCATGCCGTGGCGCTCCAACAGGCGGCTGGTGACTTTGCGTACGGTGACCGAATCGTCCACCACCAGCACCAGCAGCGGTCGGCCCTGCTCGGCGTCGCGCCACACCGGGACGCTTCGCCCCGCGGCTTGCTCGGCCTGCAAGCGGCCATGCAGCCGACGAATGTGCGCCAACAGATCGAGAATCAGCACCACGCGGCCGTCGCCCAGAATGGTCGCGCCCGACACGCCCTGTACGCGGGCAAACTGCGGCCCGAGGCTCTTGACGACGATTTCCCGCGAGCCTGCCAGCGCATCCACCTGCACCGCTACCCATTGATCCTGAACATGCACCAGCAATACGGGCAGCGGTTGGGTCTGACCTATCAGCGAAGGCGGCTGGCTGTTGTTGAGCAGTTCGCCCAAATAACGCAGCTCATAAACCCGCTCGCCGTATTGATAGCGCGGTGGCGTCGACTGGTAACAGCTTTCCAGCTCCGCAGGCATCACTCGCACAATGCCCTCAACGGTATTGTGCGGCACGGCGTACTGCTCTTCGCCGCACTGAACCATCAAGGCACGGTTGACCGAAACAGAAAATGGCAGACGAATCCGGAACAGCGCGCCCTGCCCTGGCAGCGACTCGATGAGCATGCTGCCGCCCAGCTGTTTGACCTCGGCATGAACCACATCCATGCCGACGCCACGTCCGGAAATCTGCGTGACGGTCTCTGCCGTGGAGAATCCCGGCTCAAGAATGAACTGCAGTGTTTCGTGGTAACCCGGCTGCGCGTGGGCCGGAATCATGCCGCGCTTGATCGCCTTTTTCCGCACCGCCTCCAGATCAACACCTGCACCGTCGTCGCTCATCTCGAAGACGATATCGCCGCCTTCGTGCTTGAGGTCCAGAATGATCGTGCCGTACTCGGGCTTGCCCTGGGCCAGGCGCTCTTCGGTGCTTTCCAGGCCATGATCGATGGCGTTGCGCAGCATGTGCTCCAACGGGGCAACCATGCGCTCAAGCACACTGCGGTCCATTTCGCCTTCGGCATTGCCGACTTCAAAGCGGACCTTCTTGTGCAATTCAGCGGACACCTGACGCACGATGCGCTTGAGGCGCGGCACCATGCGTTCGAACGGCACCATGCGCGTGCGCATCAAGCCTTCCTGTAGCTCGGTATTGACCCGCGCCTGTTGCAGCAACAGGGTTTGCGCATCGCTGGCCCGGGCGTCGAGCGTTTCCTTGAGGTCCATCAAGTCGGACGCCGACTCGAACAGAGCACGGGACAGTTGTTGCAACTGGGAATGGCGATCCATTTCCAGCGGGTCAAAATCTTCGTAGCCCAATCGCTCGGCCTGCACCTGCTCGCGGCTGAGGATGCTGCCCTGGGTCTCCATATCGAGGCGTCGCAGTTGATCGCGCATACGCTCAATGGTCGTCGCCATTTCCGCGAGGGTACCCTCGGCGTCGATCACCTGCTGTTCGATGCGACCACGGAAGATAGACGTTTCGCCGGCCAGATTGACCAGCGTTTCCAGCTCTTGCGCAGGGACTTTGACCATCTCCCCCGCAGACCGCTCGCCCTCTGCTTCGGAGGCCGGACCGGGTTCGGCAGGCGACGCCAGCGGCTCAGGTGTTGGCGTGACAACCGCCGGCTGTTCCGGATGATCAGCAACGGCGTGCTTGCGAATGCTCTCGATCAGCAGCGCTGCACCCGGCAAGGGTTTGTCGGAACGCACGGCATCAAGCATGTCGGCCAGCAGGTCATGACCACTTTGCAGCAGGCTTATCGTGATCGGGTCAGGCCTTAACGTACCCGCCGAAAGACCTTCATAGAGCGTTTCCAGCTCATGCGCCAGATCGCCAACAGGCGCGATTTCCGCCATGCGAGCGCCACCTTTGAGGGTGTGCAGGTCGCGCAGCAGGTTTTCCACTTCCAGCAAGTTTTCGGGGTCGGCCTGCCATCTCGTCAGCGCCGCGCCAGAGTTTTCAAGCAGGTCGAAGCCTTCTTCAAGAAAGATTTCCAGTAGCTCGGTATCGCGCTCAGGCGGCGTATCGACCTCGATCGTGGGTTGCGGAAGTCTGGCGTTCTGATCCGCTGAAGATGCCCGGTTTGTGTCCAGGCGCAAATCCCGAATAGCCTCGATCAACCCCGCCGGGTCACTCAACACCTGATGTTTTTGCAGTTGCTCCAGCATCAAGGCCAACTGGTCATGGCTTTGGATCAACAGCTCGGCGAGCGCTGGAGAATAGTTGTAGCGACGGTCTATCAAGCCTTCGTAGACGCTTTCCAGCTCATGCCCCAAATCCCCGACGGGACCGATTTCGGCCATGCGCGCACCACCTTTGAGGGTGTGCAGATCGCGCTGCAAGGCTGACAACGGTAGCGGGTTTTCCGGATCATCCAGCCAGCGCTGCAGGGCTTGCCCGGCGCTGTCGAGGATATCCACGGCCTCCTCAAGGAAGATCTCGACGATCTCGTCGTCCAGAGTCAGCGGGTCGTCGTAAATCGGCGCACGACTGGCCAACTGTTCGGTGGCCGCGTTCAGCTCGGTGATGCTCAGTGTCTGGCTGCCGTCGCTTTTGATCAGGCCGGTGGCCGAAGGGTCCAGCGCCTGATCAAGCAGGTCCCGCAGGGCCTGAATACGGGCCGGGCAGGCTTCAACGTCTTGTCCGGCGGCCAACTGATCAAGCATGCAGATCAGCGCTTCATGAGCCTGTTCGGCCTCGGCGAAAAACCGTTCGCTGACCGCCAGGCTGCTTTCTTCCACTGCGCCATAGAGGTCGAGCAGGGCTTCGCAGAGTTCGTCCACTTGCGGTAGATCGGCGAGGTGCGCGCCGTGCCCGAGCGTGGTCAGCTCATCCAGCAGCGCGGAGAGTTCCTGCCGCTCGCCAGGGTGTTCACGCCAACGCTGCAAGAGGTTTTCCGCGTCCAGCAGAATGTCCATGCCTTCAGCGAGAAAGCTTTCAATCAGCTGTGGATTACGCTTGACCCGCAAGCCATTGTTCGACGCACTCAAAACCGCTTCGAGCCGCTCACGGAGCAACGCCTGAGCGGTTTCAATCAAACTGGCAGCTCCAGGAATCGGCCCAAGCGGGTCGCTCGACAGCTGCGCCAGCCCGCTGAGAAACAGCGGTTCAGCACTGCGCAGCAACTCCAGCTCAGCCTGCCCCAGCGCCAGCATGTGCGCCTTGTATTCGCGCACCAGTTGATCGAGTGGGCTGGTCAACTCGGCGATCGGCAACACGCCCGCCATGGAGGCGCTACCTTTGAGGGTATGCAGCGCACGCAGCAAGTCGTCGCTGATGGCAGGCTCGGGGTCATCGGCGCTGCCATCGAGAAAACGCTTGAGGCTGTCCAGGTGACTCAAGGCTTCCTGACGGAAAATTTCCAGTAGTTGCGGGTCGAGTTCGTCGTGTTCGTCGTGACCGGGAACAGTGTCGAAGGTCAGCAGGCCTTGGCCTTTTGCCAAGGCATGAGCGCGGGCAGCCAGACGGTCGACATCATCACGCTGACGCTGGGCACCCTGGGCGAAGTCCTTGATGACTTCCGGCAACAACGCCAGCACTTCGTTGAGCAGTTGCTGAACATGCTCGTCAGGTTTGACGCTGTTTTCCAGCACCCGATTGAGCAGGTTTTCCACCGCCCATGCGAGTTCGCCAAGGATCAACGCCCGCACCATCCGCCCACTGCCCTTGAGGGTATGGAAAGCGCGGCGTACCTCGGTCAGCGCGGTGGTGTTGCTGCGCGCATCGTTGAGGGAGCCGATCCACTGCGGCAAGTATTCACGCAGGGCTGCGAGGACCTCGTCGGTCTCTTCAAGAAAAACTTCCAGCAACTCGTCATCCACGGCCTCCTCATCGACCGGCGGCGGCAACAGGCTGGCCGGCGTATGACGAGCAGGCGGGTTGACCGCGCTCACCGGGCTGGCCAGCACATCGGCAATGGTCTGTGTCGGGCTGACCAATGCGTTGCGGGCCTCCAGTTCCAGAATCTCGTCCTGGCTGATGACCTCATCCAGCACCGGCACGTCGAGGGTATCCGACGCGGGCGTGTAGCCCAGTCGCGCCAGACTTTCCTGTGCCATGTCGAGCACCTGTTCGCCCGGCGCCTCATGGTCTTCGCCCATGCGTTCCAGGTAGTACTCGATACCAGTAATGGTGTCCGCGAGGCTGTCGAGCTGGGTCCATGCCGGACGGGTTTCATCCACCAGCAGGTGTTCAAGAATGTAGTCGTTGCAGGCCGCCAGCAAACTCGCGGCACGGGCCAGCGGGATCATTGCCAGCGCGCCTCGTACCTGCACCAGCAGCGCGGACAGCGGTTCAAGACGCTGACGATCCCACTCGCCGTCGATGTAATCGATGATCACGTCTTTGGCTTGCTGCAACACGACACGTGCTTCGCGGATCACCAACTGATGAATCTGCGTGAGGTCCGTGGTCGGCAGGCGGCTATCTTCACGATTAGCGGCTTGCTCGACTGGCCCAACCATACCGGCCAGTGTCGCTTCCACGTAAAGCAGCGCACCGGCCACGTCCATCAAGGCTGCGTCGCTGGGTTCGCGCTGGCCCTGAGCCAAGCCCTGCACCACGGCTAACTGATCAATGATGACTTTGCGCGGTTGGCCAAAGCCCAACACAGCGAGGGTATCGGCGATCTGCCGCAGCGGCGGTAACAGACTGTTGAGCTCGCTGACCGATTTGCGATCACCGCGCACGAACACATCCAGCCGCTCTTTGACTCGCACCAGTTCCTCACACAGCGCGCTGACCACCGAGCGCATCGCATCGCGGTCGGGGCCCAGGCTCGTCCGCTGCTGACTCGGCGGTGTGGTGTCGGGCAGCGCTTCGTCCAGACCGTACTGATCCTTCAGATCAACCATGCGCGGCGCCTGACTGTCAGACTTGGCGATGTAGAACAACAGGCTTTTCAGCAGCTCATCCGGGGCAGGCTGGTTGATGCCTGCGATGCCCTGCTCCAGCAGCCGTTTGAGTTCTTTGTCAGCGTCCTTGAACAGGCTGCGCAATGCCGGGCTGTTGGTGAAGTTGCCATTGAGCATGGTTTCGACCAGCGCCGAGGCTATCTGCCACAGCGGCCCCAATGGCGCGTTGTCGCAGAGCTGTTCGAGGCGCGCGAAAACTTTGCCCATGTAGCCGAGCTGAGTCTGCACGTCCTGCTCACGTAACAGACCGACCAACGCGGTTTGCAGGGTCTGGCGCAACTTACGCAGCAGCGCGGGCAACTCGGGACTGTCGCGCTGCTCAAGGGTTTGCGCGTCCAGCGGTGCCACGCTGACCAATTGCGGGGCGAACAGGCTGGTTTCCGACAGCAGGCTTTCACCCCGGGCACTGCGCAAGTCGTTAAGCAGCGGCAGGACCACCAACGGCAAATCGCGCCTGGCTGAATGAATGCGGTCCAGGTAGGCAGGCAGTTGCGTCATGGCCTGAGTCAGCAACTGCTCGGCCTCGGTACGCTCGGCAACGCGGTCCTGCTGCAACGCCAGCGCCAGTTGCTCGACTTCTTCGGCCAGCAACGCTGCGCCGTAGAACTCGATCATTTGCAGGCTGCCGTGCACCTGATGCACGCAATCCAGACACTCGTCCATGGCGGCCGTATGTCCGGGATCGGCAATGAATGTTTCGAGGGCGTGGCGGGCCTGCTTGAGGGTTTCAGCGATTTCGCCTTTCACCCATTCCAGCGCCACATAGTCGTGCCGATCAGCCATGACGACTCCAATACCCAGCAGCATTTGTTGGAGCGAGGCTTGCCCGCGAATCTGGCAACACGGTGAAACAGGCGCTACGCGTTATCGTTCTTCGCGGGCAAGCCTCGCTCCAACGGAATCCGTATATACCGTGCGACAACGCCTCTGGACCACACGCCCCCTGTAGGAGTGAGCTTGCTCGCGATTGCGTCAGCACAGTCGATATATTCATCGAATAAGAGACCGAATCGCGAGCAAGCTCACTCCTACAGGTCATGTATTTCAAGATTCCATGACGGTGCTGAGCTGTACGTTTTTTGAACATCACCCGCGGTCCTTCGACGAGGGCAAGGTGAAGCCCGAAACCGAACGACGCATTGCGCTGGCCATCTTCGCCAGGTTGCCCATGCTGCGCGCCGTGGCTGCGGTGCCCGAGGTGGTTTGCGAGGTGGTTTGCTGAATAACGGTCATGGTCTGCGATATCTGCAGCCCCAGTTCAGCCTGTTGCTGAGCCGCGTTGGTGATGCTTTGAATCAGCGCAGCAAGGATCTTCGATACGCCTTCGATCTCTTCCAGCGCCACCCCGGCATCCTGCGCCAGGCGTGCACCACGCACTACTTCGGTGGTGGTCTGCTCCATGGAGATGACCGCTTCGTTGGTGTCGTTCTGAATAGCTCGCACCAGGGTTTCAATCTGTTTGGTTGCAGACGAAGAACGCTCGGCCAGCCGCTGTACCTCGTCGGCTACCACCGCAAAGCCGCGCCCTGCATCCCCGGCCATGGACGCCTGAATCGCAGCGTTCAAGGCGAGGATATTGGTCTGGTCAGCAATATCGTCAATCAGGCTGACGATGTCGCCGATCTCCTGAGAGGACTCACCGAGGCGCTTGATCCGTTTGGACGTGTCCTGAATCTGCTCGCGAATGTTGTCCATGCCGTTGATGGTGTTGTGCACCACCTCGTTACCCTTATTGGCAATTGCCACCGACCGCTCGGCCACCGACCAGGACTCATGGGCGTTGGCCGATACCAGATCAATGGAGCCCGTCATGCGGTTGATCGCGTTGGACGCGGCGGAAATCTGCAACGCCTGATGCTCCGACGCAGCAGCCAGTTGCGTGGCCGTACCCTGAGTGTCCTTGACCGCACCGAACACCTGTTCGGCGGTGAGGTTGATGGTCGCGACCAGTTCGCGTAACTGGTCGATGGAGTAATTGATCGAGTCGGCGATTGCCCCGGTGAAGTCTTCCGTCACAGAGGCCGCAACGGTGAGGTCACCGTCCGCAAGGTTTTCGATTTCATCGAGCAGACGCATGATCGCATTCTGGTTACGCTCACTCTTCTCGGCCGTCTCGCGAAGCTGGCGGTTGGTTTCGCGGACCATGACCAGACCAATGAGAATGATCGACATCAGGGCCAGCAGCCCCAGCACGTAACCGCCAATAGTGTTGGAAGACCGCGCACTGGCCAGATGCTCAAGCCGGTTGGCGAGCACCGACGTTTCGTCGAGCAGCGTTTGCGAGCTGTTGAAGATATTGCCCGCGGATTCGCGGACCTCGAACAGTTCAGGCGAAGTCTCAAGGATTTCATCGACGGAGCCGGAAACGAACTGGAACAACTCGGCAATCTCGGCCAGACGCGCACGGGCGTCCGGGTCATCAACCTGAGCGATACGCAGGGTCACGTTGCCGTCGAGCATCCCGCTGAGCACCCGCCCAAACTGACTGGCATCACGGCCAAAGGCGTCGGCAGCCTGCACAGCGGCGTCATCACCGGCCAGCACCTTGTTGACCGAACCGAGAATACGCTCCGCCAGCAACGACTGGCGCTGGGCGACAGCCACCTGGGCGGCGGGAGCACGATTCTGGAGCAGAATATCGACGACTTTTTCGTACTCGACCTGTAGTTGCGGAATGGTTTCGGCCAGCGTCGCCGCCACCTGATGCAACGACAGTACGGTTTGCTCGTTGGCCAGAATAACGTCTGTGCTTTTGCGCAGGGCTTCCCAGTCGGTCTGCACCGTCTGCAACTCGTCACGCACACCCTGAGGCGCTGGCGGCAGGCCGGTGGCTTTATCACCCTTGCGCAGGAAACCCCAGCGCATATCAAAGTCATTACGCGCATCGGCGAGCAACTTGAATGCTTGAGGCTTGCCAGCAGCAGCTTCAGTGGCGTTCTTGGCGATACGCTGGGAGAGCACGCGCAATTCGCCAGCGTGCCCGATGTATTGCTTGTCGTAGGTCGATTGCGTATTGAGGTAAGCGAAATTGACGAACAGCAATATGATGAAAATGATCAGCGCAACGAACAGCACGACGATTTGCGAGCGGCTGCGTGCGCCCTCCAGTGACTTGCCTGGCTTACTCATGAATCAGGCCCCTTTGTGGACAAGTCGATGGAATAACCCCGATTGATCGCTGGGCGCCAAACCTGTGGGAGCGAATTCATTCGCGAAAGGGCGAGTACAGCCCATGCATTTGTTCTGCCTGGAATCCCGTCTTCGCGAATGAATTCGCTCCCACCGTTCCGAGGCCGCCGGCTCACCCAGCCTGCTGCCACATAACATTTGGTTCACAGTGCTACGTCCATAAAGCCGGGTGACTGCGCCAGCGCCCATGGGCTGAACACCAGCCAGGCCTGCTCGCGCAGAAACTGTCCGCGAATGAACGGCGTGATGGCGTCTTCCATCTCGGCCCCTTGCCGTGGCATCAGGCTGATCTGACTGAAATGCTGCAGGCCTAGAACCTCATCGACCAGCAAACCGGCGAAGACGTCATGATGTTCGACGACCAGCACCCGTCGCTCTTTGCGCAGGGGTGACAGTTCATGACCGAAAAAGCTGCACAGGTCCATGATGGGCAACAGTTTGCCCCGCAGATTGGCCACGCCGCGAACCCAGGGTTTGACGCCCGGCAACGCTGCATAACGTGGCTCATGAAGAATTTCGCTGACTTCGCCCATCGGCGCGACGTAGCAGCGGCCGCCCATACGAAAGCCAATACCGCTCCAGTCCTGCTGACGGGTTTCCTGAAACGGCAGGCCCGCCGCCAGCGTTCGACAGCGTTGGTCGATGTCGAACAGCAGCTGGAAGGCGGTTTGAGACTCAGCCATGACGAACCGGCGGTCAGCCGGCGAGTACCGCGTTCAGGGTTTTCATCAGGGTCTCTTCGTCCACCGGCTTGGTCAGGTAGTCACGGGCGCCCTGACGCTTGCCCCAGACCTTGTCGGTTTCCTGATCCTTGGTGGTGATCATGATCACCGGGATCATGCTGGTGTCGGCATCCTTGGTCAGTTGGCGGGTGGCCTGAAAACCGTTGAGACCGGGCATGACGATGTCCATCAACACGGCATCGGGTTTTTCCTGACGCGCCAGCGCAACACCGTCGGCGCCATTTTCGGCCTTGAGGACTTCATGACCGTGCTTTTCCAGCATGCCGGTCAATTTGTACATTTCAGTCGGCGAGTCATCGACGATCAGAATTCGAGCCATGGTGTTCCCCATAAGGATGAATGCCCGCAGCCCTTGAGGGCGGCAGACGTCACGATACTTGTTGTTCCACTGCAACGAATCCCGGCACATGCGCCTTGATCGCGCTGAGCAGTTCTTCCTTGCTAAACGGTTTGGTCAAAAACTGATCGGAACCTACGATTCGCCCTTTGGCTTTGTCGAACAGGCCGTCCTTGGACGAGAGCATGATCACCGGCGTTGACTTGAACGCCCGGTTGTTTTTGATCAGCGCGCAGGTCTGATAGCCGTCAAGGCGCGGCATCATAATGTCGACAAAGATAATGCGCGGATGATTGTCGGCGATTTTAGCCAGCGCATCGAACCCGTCGATTGCCGTGATGACTTCACAACCGACATTCCTGAGCAGCGTTTCGGCGGTGCGACGAATCGTCTTCGAATCATCGATGACCATGACTTTCAGTGCTGATGAATGCTGTTCCATGTCTGCTCTTCCATCGCCGCGGCGTGATTATGCGTGTTCTGCCCGGCACGGGAAGCCTGATAGTACTGCCAGCTCCTGATTTTCAGGGGCTGAAGGGCCAAATGCCAAATTCAGGCGCGAAGCCTTTTTAGCACACTCTCCAGACTCAATCCATAAAGCCGGGCGCCGCATGCTTGCCTCTTGACCCGGAGCAAGCGGAGCGCCACCCTGACGCCTATTTCAAGGCCTACGCGGCCGTTATCGATCAGAGGATATTTGCCCATGAGCGTTCGCCTAGGGATTGTCATGGACCCGATTGAGCGCATCTCCTATAAAAAGGACAGCTCACTGGCCATGCTGCTTGCCGCCCAGGAACGCGGCTGGTCGCTGTTCTACATGGAGCAGCAGGATCTGTATCAAAACGCTGGCCAGGCCCGCGCCCGGATGAAACCGCTGAAAGTCTTTGCCGACCCGGCCAAGTGGTTCGAATTCGGTACCGAAGGGGACAGCGGCCTGGACGATCTGGATGTGATCCTGATGCGCAAGGATCCGCCGTTCGACATGGAATTTGTCTACGCCACGTACTTGCTGGAACAAGCCGAACGCGCTGGCGTATTGATCGTCAACAAGCCGCAGAGCCTGCGTGATTGCAACGAAAAGCTGTTCGCCACGCAGTTCTCGCATCTGACGCCGCCGACCCTGGTCAGCCGTCGTGCCGACATCCTGCGTGAATTCGCCGCCGAGCATGGCGATGTGATCCTCAAACCGCTGGACGGCATGGGCGGTGCTTCGATCTTCCGCCATCGTGTGGGCGATCCAAACCTTTCGGTGATTCTGGAAACCCTGACTGCACATGGCACTCAGCAGATCATGGCGCAGGGTTACTTGCCTGCGATCAAGGACGGCGACAAACGCATCCTGATGGTCGACGGTGAACCTGTACCGTATTGCCTGGCGCGTATCCCGGCTGCTGGCGAAACCCGTGGCAACCTCGCGGCCGGTGGTCGTGGCGAAGCACGCCCGCTGACTGAAAAAGACCGTTATATCGCTGAGCAGATTGGCCCGACTTTGCGTGAAAAAGGCCTGATTTTCGTCGGTCTGGACGTGATCGGTGAGCATTTGACTGAAATCAATGTCACCAGCCCGACCTGCATCCGTGAAATCGACAATGCGTTTGGTACTAACATTGGCGGCATGTTGATGGATGTGATCGAGAAGAAGCTGAACGCTCGGTAAGTCCTGCTGAAATGCATTCTTCCTTGTGGGAGCGGTGCTTGCCCGCGATAAGGCTGGACGCGGTTCACTTTGGATCGCGGTGGTCCTATCGCGGGCAAGCACCGCTCCCACAGGGGTTATGTGTTCCCACAGAAGTCCGCATTTCAATCTGGGCTATCATGCGCAGCCAACGATTTTGAAATACCAAGAGACGCTAACCCGCTGATGACTGCTGTCGATCTCCCCTACGAACTTTCCCAAGCAGGCGTGCGCCCGGCTGATCGTCTGGGCTTTACCCTGTTGATTGCGGCGTTGATTCACGTGGCGATCATCCTTGGCGTGGGTTTCACCTACGTCAAACCTGAGCAGATCAGCCAGACGCTGGAAATCACCCTCGCCACTTTCAAAAGCGAAACGAAACCCAAGCAAGCTGACTTTCTGGCACAAGAGAATCAGGAAGGCAGTGGCACCCTGGACAAGGCAGAAATCCCCAAGACCACCGAGCTTGCGCCGTTTCAGGACACCAAGATTAATAAAGTGACCCCACCGCCTGCCGCCAAGCCTGTGCAAAAGCAGGAATCGACGAAGACCGTGGTCGCCACCAAGGCCAAGACACCCGAAAAGACCGTGGCCAAACGTGAAGAGGTCAAACCTGATCCCACGCCCAAGGCCGCGCCAGAATTCGACAGCTCGCAACTCAGCAGCGAAATCGCCAGCCTTGAAGCCGAACTGTCCAACGAACAACAGCTTTACGCCAAGCGGCCAAAGATCCACCGCCTCAACGCCGCCTCGACCATGCGCGACAAAGGCGCCTGGTACAAAGACGACTGGCGCAAGAAAGTCGAGCGCGTCGGTAACCTGAACTACCCGGAAGAGGCACGCCGCAAGCAGATTTACGGCAATTTACGCCTGATGGTTTCGATCAATCGTGATGGTTCGCTGTACGAAGTACTGGTGCTGGAGTCCTCCGGGCAACCGTTGCTGGATCAGGCTGCACAGCGAATCGTGCGATTGGCGGCGCCATTTGCGCCGTTCACCGGCGATCTGGCTGACATCGACCGACTCGAGATCATACGTACCTGGAAATTTGCCCGAGGCGACAAGCTGTCCAGTAACTGACGGGTTCTTCACAAACCTGCGAGCCTGTCAGAACTGCCAGTTGTCAGGCCCGCCGCGCAGCGCCACACTAGGGCTCATGAAAAACGTATCTGCGAGTTATCTCAAGCATCAATTCCTGATCGCCATGCCACACATGGTGGACCCGAACTTTGCGCAGACGCTGACCTACATCGTCGAGCACAATGCCAATGGCGCCATGGGGCTGGTCATCAATCGACCGCAAAGCCTTACCTTGGCAGATGTTCTTGAGCAATTGCGCCCCGAACTGCCCCCCGCTGCACACTGCCAGGATATCCAGATTCATACCGGCGGCCCGGTGCAGACCGATCGAGGCTTTGTTCTGCACCCTAGAGGACAGATCTTCCAGGCGACCGTCGAACTCGGCGATCTGGCGCTTTCGACCTCGCAGGACGTGCTGTTTTCCATCGCTGACGGCTATGGCCCTGATCAAAATGTGATCACCCTCGGTTACGCCGGCTGGGATGCAGGCCAGCTCGAAGCTGAACTGGCCGCCAATGCCTGGCTGAACTGCCCGTTTGACCCGGCCATCCTCTTCGATGTCGACAGTGATCAGCGGCTCAATGCAGCGGCTGCGCGCCTTGGCGTCAACCTGAGCTTGCTCACCAGCCAGGCAGGCCACGCCTGATGGCCGCACTGCGTTTACTGCTGGGTTTTGATTACGGCACCAAACAGATAGGCGTTGCGGTAGGCCAGGTCATTACCGGTCAAGCCCGCGACCTGTGCACGCTCAAGGCCCAGCAAGGCGTACCGGACTGGAGCCAGATTGAAGCGCTGATCCGTGAATGGAAACCTGATGCCATCATCGTCGGCCTGCCACTGAACATGGACGGCACGCCCAGCGAAATGAGCGTCAAGGCAGAAAAGTTCTCGCGTCGGATCAATGGCCGCTTCAACCTGCCGGTCTACACCCATGACGAGCGCCTGACCACTTTCGAGGCCAAAGGCGAACGCATGAGCCGTGGTGGTCAGCGCGGCAGCAGCTACAAAGACAATCCGGTCGACGCCATCGCCGCCATGCTGTTATTGCAGGGCTGGATGGATGCAAATGCCGAACTGTTCAGTGTCTGACACATTGAGCCTGTACAAGCGCTAAGTAGTAATACCCAGAATTCTCGTTTCCCCTGAGCCAGGCCTCGCCCCGGCTCGGGTACTTCCAGGAGCAACTTCATGAACCTGCCGAACCCCGCCGAACTGCTTCGTCAGATGGCCACTGATCTGAACGCGCACCTGAACAAGCGCGGCATCAGCGAACCTCGCTTCATCGGCATTCGCACCGGCGGCGTGTGGGTCGCGCAGGAACTGCTCAAGACGCTCGGTCGCGATGACCCGCTGGGCACGCTGGACGTTTCGTTCTACCGGGATGACTTCAGCCAGAACGGCCTGCACCCGCAGGTGCGCCCTTCTGACCTGCCATTCGAAATCGAAGGCCAGCACCTGGTGCTGATCGATGACGTATTGATGAGTGGCCGGACTATTCGTGCTGCCCTCAACGAGCTGTTTGACTACGGTCGCCCGGCCAGCGTGACGCTGGTGTGCCTGCTGGACCTGGACGCTGGCGAGTTGCCGATCAGCCCCGATGTAGTTGGCGCTACGCTGACGCTGGCCGCCAACGAACGCGTCAAGCTGAGCGGCCCTGCGCCGCTGGCCCTCGAAATTCAAGACTTGTCCACCGCCCTTTAACCGCCCTTGAAAGAGTCCTTTGCGATGACGCCCCTCGACGCCAAGCGCCCGCTGCAGCTCAACCATCAAGGTCAGCTGCGCCATTTTCTGTCCCTCGACGGTTTGCCTCGCGAGCTGCTCACTGAAATTCTCGACACAGCTGACTCGTTTCTGGAAGTCGGCGCCCGGGCGGTGAAGAAAGTCCCGCTGCTGCGCGGCAAGACCGTGTGCAACGTGTTTTTCGAGAACTCCACGCGCACCCGCACTACGTTTGAGCTGGCGGCGCAGCGGCTGTCGGCGGACGTGATCACACTTAACGTGTCCACGTCCTCGACCAGCAAGGGCGAAACGCTGTTCGACACCCTGCGTAACCTGGAAGCGATGGCTGCCGACATGTTTGTCGTGCGGCACGGCGATTCGGGCGCGGCGCACTTCATTGCCGAGCATGTCTGCCCGGAAGTGGCGATCATCAACGGCGGCGACGGCCGTCACGCGCACCCGACCCAGGGCATGCTCGACATGCTTACGATTCGTCGGCACAAAGGCGGCTTCGAAAACCTTTCAGTGGCGATCGTCGGCGACATCCTGCACTCGCGGGTGGCACGCTCGAACATGATCGCCCTTAAAGCGCTGGGCTGCCCAGACATCCGCGTGATCGGCCCGAAAACCTTGCTGCCGGTCGGCGTCGAGCAATATGGCGTGAAGGTCTACACCGACCTCAACGAAGGCCTGAAAGACGTCGACGTGGTGATCATGCTGCGCCTGCAACGCGAACGCATGCAGGGCGGCCTGTTGCCGAGCGAGGGCGAGTTTTACCGCCTGTTCGGCCTGACTACTGCGCGTCTGGCCGGTGCCAAGCCGGACTGCATCGTCATGCACCCTGGTCCGATCAACCGGGGCGTGGAAATCGAGTCAGCCGTGGCCGATGGCGCGCATTCGGTGATCCTCAATCAAGTGACTTACGGCATCGCCGTGCGCATGGCCGTTTTGTCCATGGCCATGAGCGGACAAACCGCGCAACGACAATTCGAACAGGAGAACGCCCAGTGAAGCTCAGCATCCTCGGCGCTCGCGTCATCGACCCCAACAGCGGTCTGGATCAAGTTACCGATCTGCACCTGGAAGCCTGCAAGATTCTCGCAATCGGCGAGGCGCCAGCCGGCTTCAAGCCGTTGCAGACCATCGACGCCACCGGCCTGATCGCCGCTCCCGGTCTGGTTGACCTGAACGTCGCCCTGCGCGAGCCGGGTTACAGCCGCAAAGGCACGATTGCCAGCGAGACCCGCGCCGCCGCAGCTGGTGGCGTGACCAGCCTGTGCTGCCCGCCGCGCACCAAACCGATTCTGGATACCTCGGCCGTCGCCGAGCTGATTCTGGACCGCGCCCGCGAAGCCGGGCACAGCAAGGTGTTCCCGATTGGCGCCCTCAGCAAGGGCCTGGAAGGCGAGCAACTGGCTGAGCTGGTCGCGTTGCGCGATGTGGGCTGCGTCGCCTTCGGCAACGGTCTGGAGAGCTTTCGCAACACCCGCACCCTGTGCCGTGCGCTGGAATACGCCGCGACGTTCGACCTGACGGTGATTTTCAACTCTCAGGATCGCGATCTGGCCGAAGGTGGCCTTGCCCATGAAGGCCCGACCGCCAGCTTTCTGGGTTTGGCAGGCATTCCTGAAACCGCTGAAACCGTAGCGTTGGCCCGCGATCTGCTGCTGGTCGAGCAAAGTGGCGTACGCGCGCACTTCAGCCAGTTGACCAGTGCTCGCGGCGCAGCGCTGATCGCTCAGGCTCAAGCACGCGGCCTGAAGGTTACGGCTGACGTGGCTTTGTATCAGTTGATCCTGACGGATGAGGCGTTGATCGACTTCTCCAGCCTGTATCACGTGCAACCGCCACTGCGTACCCGCGCAGACCGCGACGGGCTGCGTGAAGCGGTCAAATCCGGGGTGATCAGCGCGATCTCCAGCCATCACCAGCCGCACGAACGTGACGCCAAGCTGGCACCGTTCGGCGCGACCGAGCCAGGCATCAGCAGCGTGGAATTGCTGCTGCCACTGGCAATGACACTGGTCGAAGATGGCCTGCTGGACCTGCCAACCCTGATCGCCCGCTTGAGCAGCGGCCCGGCAGCGGCATTGCGCCTGCCAGCAGGGCAACTGAGCGCCGGCTCGCCCGCCGACATCGTGCTGTTTGATCCTGCTGCCTCAACGGTTGCCGGTGAGACCTGGCTGTCCAAAGGCGAAAACTGCCCGTTCCTCGGCCACTGCCTGCCGAGCGCCGTGCGGTACACACTGGTGGATGGCCGGATTACCCATACCGGGTGAAAGAAGGTCCCCCCTGTGGGAGCGAATTCATTCGCGAATACGGTTGTGCAAACGACAGATCTCTATCGACTGTACCGACCCATTCGCGAATGAATTCGCTCCCACAAGGATGATGCACGGCACAACAGCTGAGTAACACCTCAATCCTGTAGGGGCTGCCGAAGCGGCGAAATCAGTCTTGCTGACACGGCAGCGCCATTGCTAATCACCCGCGCTGGGCGTTCTTGATAGAAATCTGATCATTCAGTGTCCACAGGTCATACAGCACGCCCACCAGAAACAGCCCGCCCGTGAACAGGTAGATGATCCCGGTGATCCATTTGCCCTGATACATGCGATGCACACCGAAAACGCCAAGGAATGCCAGCAGCAACCAGGCCACGTTGTAGTCGGTAGAACCCGCCGTGAAGCGAAAATCAGCTTCGCGATCCATGCCGGGGATCAGGAACAAATCGATCAGCCAGCCAATGCCCAGCAAGCCCAAGGTGCAGAACCAGATCGTGCCAGTGACTGGCTTGCCGTAATAGAAGCGATGAGCGCCGGTGAAACCGACAATCCACAGCAGGTAACCGAGCAATTTGCTGTGGGTGTCCTGACGCTGTGAATCCAGTTGATAGGTGTTCATTGGGACCTCTTTTGCCGTAATAGAAAAAAATATCTGTAAAGCATGTGACTTTTTTGTATCTGTCCGACGTATGGCAGGAACCTCTGACGCTTATAACAAACCCTTGTAACACAAGGGATTCACCCATGTTTTGAGAGAGTTTGTCGCAGAATCTGAAACGATCGTACCGTAATCGTTCTGTCATCAAGGGTCTGAAAGCCGCAAAAAGCTGTTATAAAGTTGCGCGCTAACCCACAAGAGCCCTGCCGAATGCGTCCTTTTTTCAAGTCATGGCTAACCATCTGCCTACTTATGCCACTGGCCGCCCACGCCACCAACCGTGAGCAACAACTACCCGCGAGCTTCACCGGCTACACCGCGAAAACTCATTCTTCGCCAGCCATCGCGACTACTCAAACCACCGAGCCTGCGCCTGTCATCTCTCCACGTGGCCATAGCTCCCGGGCCGTTATTTACCGCGCCCCGGCAAAGAATTCCAAGGCCGTCGCCAACGTGCAAACGCTGCCGACGCCAGGCGTACCAAACATCAAACAGAGCAATTCGGTCGTCAGCCGTGCTCTGAAAGCGGTCGGTACTCCTTATCGTTGGGGCGGCAACACTCCAGGTAAAGGGCTGGACTGCAGCGGTTTGGTGAAATATGCATTCAACGACGTAGCTGAAGTCGATTTGCCGCGTACTTCCAATGCCATGGCCGAAGGGCACGGCGTGAAGGTTGACCGCAAAGACCTGAAGCCCGGCGACCTGCTGTTCTTCAACATCAAAAGCCGCAAGGTCAACCACGTTGCGATTTACCTGGGCAATGACCGCTTCGTCCACGCCCCGCGCCGTGGCAAGAAAGTGACTGTAGATACCTTGAAGAAGCCGTACTGGAACAGCCATTACATGGTTGCCAAGCGTGTACTGCCGAAGCAGAGCGCTCCGTTGCGGGTTGTTCAGCGTTAAGCAAAATCGACCTGCGAACACTGAACTGTGGGAGCGGTGCTTGCCCGCGATAAACGATAACGCGGTATGTCTTCTAGTCGCGTCTCATGTATCGCGGGCAAGCACCGCTCCCACAAGGGTTAAACCCCACAGGCATGGCAATCCTCAGAAATTATCCGGCACCTTGGCCTTTTCCTTCGCCGCATCGCGGGTGATGAGGCCTTTGGCGAGCAGGTCCTTGAGACACATGTCCAGCGTCTGCATGCCCAGCGATCCACCGGTCTGAATCGCCGAATACATTTGCGCGACTTTGTCTTCGCGGATCAGGTTACGAATCGCTGGCGTGCCCATCATGATTTCGTGAGCGGCAATCCGACCGCCGCCTACCTTCTTGAGCAACGCCTGAGACACCACCGCGTGCAGCGACTCGGAGAGCATCGAGCGGATCATGGATTTTTCCTGAGCCGGAAAAACGTCCACGATCCGGTCGATGGTTTTCGCCGCCGATGTCGTGTGCAGCGTGCCGAACACCAGGTGCCCGGTCTCTGCTGCGGTCAGCGCCAGTCGAATGGTTTCCAGATCACGCATCTCCCCGACCAGAATCACATCCGGGTCTTCCCGTAGCGCCGAACGCAGGGCCTCTGAAAAGCCCAGCGTGTCGCGGTGCACTTCACGCTGGTTGACCAGGCACTTCTTGGACTCGTGAACGAATTCAATCGGGTCTTCAATGGTCAGGATGTGGTGATGACGATTGACGTTCAGGTGGTCGATCATCGCGGCCAGGGTCGTCGATTTGCCTGAACCGGTCGGCCCAGTGATCAGCACAAGCCCGCGAGGGACGTCGGTAATCTTACGAAACACTTCTCCCATGCCCAGCTCTTCGAGCGTGAGGATCTTCGCGGGAATGGTCCGAAATACCGCTCCCGCGCCGCGATTCTGGTTGAACACGTTGACCCGGAAGCGCGCAACGCCCGGCACTTCGAACGAGAAATCCGTTTCCAGATACTCTTCAAAATCCTGCCGTTGCTTGTCGTTCATGATGTCGTAGATCAGCGCCTGCACGTCCTTGGCATTCAGTGCGGGCAGGTTGATCCGACGCACATCGCCATCCACACGAATCATCGGCGGCAGCCCAGCCGAGAGGTGCAAGTCCGATGCGCCTTGCTTGGCACTGAAAGCCAGCAGCTCGGTAATATCCATACAGCTCCTCAATCACATAGAATGCCGCAGACTTTAGCCCTGCTGGCGCAAATCAATGTCCATGATAGCAGCGAACATTTCAACGCTCGGCGAGCGAATTAGCGCAGCAGCTCAAGCCGCGCAGCGTGACCCCGCGTCCATCGGCCTGCTCGCGGTGAGCAAAACCAAACCTGCACAGGCCCTGCGCGAAGCCTACGCAGCGGGCTTACGGGATTTTGGCGAAAACTATTTGCAGGAAGCGCTGGGCAAACAGCTCGAATTGGCCGACCTGCCCTTGTGCTGGCACTTCATCGGCCCCATTCAGTCGAACAAGACTCGTGCTATCGCCGAGAACTTCGCCTGGGTACATTCAGTGGATCGCCTGAAAATCGCGCAACGCCTGTCCGAGCAACGCCCCGCTGACCTGCCGCCGCTGAATATCTGCATTCAGGTCAACGTGAGTGGCGAAGCCAGCAAGTCCGGCTGTACGCCCGCCGACCTGCCCGCGCTGGCCGAAGCCATCAGCGCCTTGCCTCGCTTGAAGCTACGTGGCTTGATGGCCATCCCGGAACCCACTGAAGACAGCGCGGAACAGAACGCTGCATTCGCCGCTGTCA
Organism: Pseudomonas viridiflava; assembly: GCF_900602065.1. Taxonomy (GTDB): domain Bacteria; phylum Pseudomonadota; class Gammaproteobacteria; order Pseudomonadales; family Pseudomonadaceae; genus Aquipseudomonas. The sequence goes on from NZ_UWFN01000347.1 coordinate 141,522, forward strand.
GCTCGTTGCAGGCGCAACTGAACCTGCCGCTGGACACCCTTTCCATGGGCATGAGCCACGACCTGGAGGCCGCCATCGCACAAGGCGCCACCTGGGTGCGGATTGGCACTGCCCTTTTTGGCGCCCGTGATTACGGCCAGCCATGACCTCTGACGCAAGGAACCCGACATGAGCAAAACCCGCATCGCCTTTATCGGCGCTGGCAACATGGCCGCCAGCCTGATCGGTGGGCTTCGCGCCCAAGGCGTTGAAGCCGACTCGATCCGCGCCAGCGACCCGGGTGCCGAAACACGCGGCAAGATCAGCGCCGAGCACGGCATTCAGGTATTCGCTGATAACGCCGAAGCCGTGGAAGGCGCGGATGTGGTGCTGATCGCCGTCAAACCGCAAGCCATGAAAGCCGTTTGCGAAGCCCTGCGCCCGAGCCTCAAACCGCATCAGCTAGTCGTATCCATCGCCGCCGGCATCACTTGCGCGAGCATGAAAAACTGGCTCGGCGAACAACCCATCGTACGCTGCATGCCCAACACCCCGGCGCTGCTGCGTCAGGGCGTCAGCGGCCTGTACGCCACCGAGCAAGTCAACGAAGCGCAACGCGCCCAGGCCGAGCAACTGCTGTCGGCTGTCGGCCTCGCGCTGTGGCTGGAAGAAGAGCAGCAACTGGATGCAGTCACCGCCGTTTCCGGTAGCGGCCCGGCGTATTTCTTCCTGTTGATCGAAGCCATGACTGCCGCAGGCGTGAAACTTGGCCTGCCTCAGGACGTGGCCGCGCAATTGACGATGCAAACCGCGCTGGGCGCTGCGCTGATGGCCACTGGCAGCGATGTGGATGCTGCCGAGCTGCGCCGCCGCGTGACCTCGCCAGCGGGCACCACAGAAGCCGCAATCAAGTCATTCCAGGCCGGAGGCTTCGAAGCGTTGGTAGACACCGCGCTGACAGCCGCCGCACACCGTTCGGCAGAAATGGCCGAGCAGCTGGGCAAGTAATCTTTTTAGGCCATTGAGGAGCAGACCGATGATCGGACTGAACACCGCTGCAATCTACGTGCTGCAAACCATCGGCAGTATGTACCTGCTGATCATCCTGTTGCGCTTCGTGCTGCAACTGGTACGCGCTGACTTTTACAACCCGCTGAGCCAGTTCGCGGTCAAAGCCACCCAGCCACTGCTCAAGCCGCTGCGCCGGATCATCCCGAGCCTGTTCGGTCTGGACATGTCTTCGCTGATTCTGGCGATCATTGTGCAAATGATCCTGATGGCACTGACCTTGCTGCTGGCCTACGGCACCACCGGCGATCCGCTGCACCTGCTGCTCTGGGCAATCATCGGCGTGACCGGTCTATTCCTGAACATCTTCTTCTACGCGCTGATCATCAGCGTGATCCTCTCGTGGGTCGCCCCTGGCAGCCACAACCCTGGCGCACAGCTGGTCAATCAGATCACCGAACCGTTGCTGGCGCCGCTGCGCCGCATCCTGCCAAACCTCGGCGGCCTGGATATCTCGCCGATCCTGGCGTTCATGGTTCTCAAACTGCTGGACATGCTGGTCATCAACAACCTCGCCGCCATGACCCAAATGCCGAGCGTACTGCGCTTGCTGATGTAATCACCTGGCCCTGGGTGGGAGCCGGGCTTGCCCGCGATAAAATCGACTCGGTGCCTGAAACCGGAATGACTTTACCGCGGGCAAGCAATGATCACAGGTGGATTGAGGCCTCAAGCTCACGACGTACGGGTGGGACCGAATTTATTCGGGAGTCGGTATTTCATGCGATACATAAGCGGCGAAAGTAACGGCCCCTTCGCGAATGAATTCGCTCCCACAGGATTTCCGCTTACAGGCCAATACCGAAAATGACACAAGCCTGGCACCAGCCCTCCCTTAAAACTCCTCACTCCTGACATTCGAAAACTGCGAATTCCGATTCTGCAGCTTGCGCAGCGTCAGCTTGTAAACACTCGACTTGATCCGGTCCCCGACCAGCGTCTCCTCTAGCCGAATCCGGCTCGACGCATAGGCACACCCCGTATCGAGCATCTTGTACTTGAGCTGGTAATACCCCACGTCCATGCGCCCAAACGTAAAACGACTGCGCGCCGGAATATACGCGTGCCGGAAATCACGCTTGCCCGTCGCATCGGTAATCTTCGCGTACACCGCCTGCTCGCCCGCGGTGTTATCCACCGTAATCTCCGACCAGCCACCGTCACGCATCAACGGCATGCCCGCGATGTAACCTGCAGCGATCGGCCACGGCGCACCCATGGGATCAACCAGCGGCGGCACACAGTCCGGCTGCCCCGGCTCGACAATCTTCACCGGCGTATTAACAGGCACCGCAGCAGCAACCCTGGCCGCTTCAGCAACCGCCTCAGCCTTGGCCTGCGCCTCAGCAAGGATCGCCATATCGTCCACCACCGGCGGTGATGGCGGAATAGACGCCTTGCCTGCGTCCCGGTCATAGCCCATCCAGGCGCCCGCGCCACAAGCGACCACAAACACCGCCACCCAACGCAAACGACTGGCGCGCCGCGCTGGCTTTGCGGGTTTAGCTGATTTGCCTTGAGGTTTTACTGAGGGGCGAGCCTGCGGCCTTGCAGCGGCTTGCGGCCCGGCCTGACGCCGCTGAGTAGCCGCTTGACGAGCCACCTGCGCATCACGAACCAGACTGGCGTCATACGCCGCGCGCTTGGCGGGGTCGGCCAACACATCATGAGCGGCGTTAACCACTGCCATCAAATCAGACGAATTGGCTGCATGATTACGATCCGGATGCAGCTGCTGCGCCAGCTTCCTGAAGGCGTGCTTTATCTCCTCTGGCGAGGCATCCCGAGCAACATTGAGCTCGTCGTAATAAGTACGTGTTCTGGGCATTGAGCTTGCTATCCATTGCGACGCGACATCTTAGCAAGCTTTCCCCCACCGCAACCGCCCCACACCCCAAGCTGAAGGCCAGCGCACAAACCAAAACAAAACCCGGCCCCACCTGACGAATCGCCCTTCAGCCCCACGCCAGAACGCCGATAAAGGCTCACTCCCTCAACGCTTTGGCCCAACGCCTGCGCGCAGCCAACCGCTCAAGAAATTTTTAAAGGAAATCAGTGAGCTAAGGTTTACAGCCAAAAAAAACTCTATATACTCAGCGCCCATCACGCCGGTATAGCTCAGTTGGTAGAGCAACTGACTTGTAATCAGTAGGTCCCGGGTTCGACTCCTGGTGCCGGCACCATATCCAGCTCCATCGCGTTCCACCGAATGCCTTGGAAGCCCCTAAAACCCGCCCTTTGGCGGGTTTTTTCGTTCCAGGACCCTCCGTCGGGATCCAACAAAATACCCCATCCCCGGGGGTATTTTTAGGGTACAGCGTCTTGCCTGCATGGAGAACGTACCCTTATGCCACGTCTAGCCGTTCCTCTCAGCGACCTCAAATGCCGTACGGCGAAACCTCGCGAACGCGCCTACAAGCTATTCGACGGTGGCGGCATGTACCTCTTCGTGAAACCCAACGGCGTGAAAACGTGGCGATTGCGCTACTTCAAGCCCAGCGGCAAGGAAGGCACGCTGATCATCGGCAACTACCCCATCATCTCGCTGGCCGTCGCGAGGACCAAGCGCGATGAAGCCAAGGCCCTGTTGATCGACAACATCGACCCGATGGAAGAGAAGAAGAAAGCGAAGCTAGCTGCTCAACAGGCTTCCCTGCTTTTTGAAACCGTCGCCCTGGAGTGGCACGCCGAAATGTCGCGGCGCTGGACGGAGGGACACGCCAAGACCGTCATGAGCCGGTTGCGCACCCACGTCTTCCCCCTGATCGGCCAACGCCCCATCGCTGAGCTTGATACCCATGATCTGCTTGAAATAACTCTGCGTATCAAAGAGCGCGGCACCATGGACGTTGCTCTGCGCGTGCAGAATTATCTCTCCACGATCATGCGGGGCGCGAAGCGGGCACGGCAGATCAGCCAGAATCCTGCGCTCGATCTGGCAGGGTCGATTCATGCCCCGCGTACCGTACACCGCCCTGCCCTCTCCCTCAACCGCCTCCCCGAACTACTCAGACGGATCGACAACTACAACGGTCGTGAGCTAACCAAGCTGGCAGTACTGCTGACGCTGCACGTGTTCGTGCGCTCCAGCGAACTGCGCTTTGCGCGCTGGGATGAGTTCGACCTGCAAAGGGCGATGTGGGAAATCCCGGATACCCGCAAGCCAATCGATGGCGTGCGCAATTCCACTCGTGGCACTAAGATGAGCGGAGACATACAGATGGTGCCCCTCTCTCCCCAAGTCATCGCGATCCTTGAACGGCTGCGCGGCTTGAGTCGCTTCTCCGAACTGGTGCTGCCCGGTGACCACAAGTACTGGAAGCCAATGTCGGAGAACACGGTTAACCAGGTGCTGCGCAACGTTGGCTACGACACATCCAAAGAAGTATGCGGACATGGATTCAGGACCATGGCCTGTAGCGCTTTGCTGGAATCAGGCCTGTGGACAGATGCGGCTATTGAGCGGCAGATGAGCCACAAGGAACGCAATCGCGTGCGCGCCGCCTATATCCACAAGGCCGAATTTCTGGAGCAGCGCCGGCTGATCATGGCGTGGTGGAGCAATTACATCGATGCCAACAGATCGGGGCATGTCACTCCACATGAGTTTGCCCATCCATCTGGGGACAACATCACCCCCTTGCCAAGTGGGCGTGGCGCATTCAATCGTCGGTGAACCCTCGAGAACACCGTTGGCCGCTCTTTAATTCGGGTCCATCCAAACAGGGCTGCAAAGCCGCCCTGTTTGAATGGACCTCGCTTTGCAAAGCTAAAAGCCGACACAAATCCTTTGGATACCACTGATTTCCACCGGTGGATAATTTCATGCACAGCCCCAGAGGCCACGAGGAATGGGGCGTTGACCAAAATTATCCACAGGCGTAGAAGTGTTGTTGCAAACGCTGTCGTTGACAGCACCCCAGGTGACCCGAGCCTTCAAGGTCACGCCGCTCCTGCGGTGGTTCTCTCCAAGGGCGATTCGCATCCGGCAGCTCGCCCGGTCACTACCCATGTGATGGATGCTCTTAAACATACGGCGCTCGTGCGCCAGATACACCGTACCTCGCTGCCCTGCAGCAACCTATCCGCTTGGCCGGCTATTGCGCCAACCTGTGCCCGTCTCTTTCTTCTGGAAAGAGACGGGCACTTCTACCACTGCTGCAGCCTTGATCGTACATGGCTTTGCGGCAATTCCCCTCGTGACAATCGGCGTGACAAACGCCGATGTCACCAGCAACAGCCATGTAGATGATGGTGCCGCAGACCAAGGAATGGACTGCACCTGACTGACAGTCAGGCATGCCCCGGTCATCGCATTGCTGCTTGCACCCGGCTCAGGATCTTCAGGCGCTGGTCTCGTCAGCCAGTGCTGCCTCCACCCGCCCACCGGTAACGGTGCTCAGGAGGCCAGATCATGAGATGCCCTTGCTCTTGGTCGTAAAGAGCCGCCAGTCCCGCGTTAGAGGACATCCCCACAGGTCGCAGGGGCCTTGATCCCTGATAACACTCAGCATTCTTGGCGGGATGACGTGGGGCGAGGATCGGAGAACGGCAGATGAGGTGATTGAGATGGCATCGGTAGGTAGACGCGATGGTCGTAATTTTGGTTATGGAAGGCAACTGAGCTATGCAGGGCCACAAGCGCTGAAAGACATGTTCGGCGGTGGCCACTACGGCACGGTCAAGGCGCACAGTGATCGGTGGCTGGCATTCGTGAGGTGGTGCCGGTCCGATCAGGGGCCTGGTATCAATGATGCGCGGCAGATTGATCGCAAGGTGTTGGCCGACTATGCGGCGTATATGCGCGACATGGTTATGCGCGGTGATCTCGCCGTCAGCACTGCACAAAACCGGATATCCAGTGTTAACAGGACCATGGCTGCGCTTCGCGGTGATCAGCATGTGAAACTGCCAAGTCCGAGCAGGGCGTTGGGTATGCAGCGCAGCGGAGTTCGACACTCGGTGCCGCAGGGCCAAGACCGCAAACAGGTTAAGCAGATTGTCGATGTGCTTTGCCGCGATCATCAGCTACGGGCCGCTGCAATCGTTCTATTGGCGCGAGCCACCGGCATGCGCTTGCGTGAGGCCATCCTAGCCGACTTGCCACGGCAGAGCCGTGAGGCTAACGACCTAGGCAGGATCAACATCCAGGATGGCACCAAAGGCGGCCGAGCTGGCGCCTCAGCACCACGATGGATTGCGGTGGACCACCATGTTCAAGACGCGCTTGGGTTTGCACGGCAGGTATCGCCTGCGAGTAGCCGCAACCTGATTGCGCCAGACGGAAGCTATCTGAATGTTCTGCAGGAAATCATCCGCCCAGCGCGGGACGTCCTGCATGCACACAAGCTCAAAGGCTTCCATGAGCTACGAGCAGCGTATGCATGTGAACGCTATGAGCAAATCACCCAACACCCCGCGCCTATCAACAGCGGCCAATGTTGCCAGGTAGATAGGAAACTTGATCGTGAAGCTCGGAGGCAGATCAGCTATGAGCTGGGGCACGGGCGTATCGATGTGGTCGCGGCCTACATTGGAGGACGCATATGAGTAAGCCATTCGATATGGAACTGTTCTTGGCTGCGGTGCTGACGGGATCGTACGCAACGCGGCAGCGCCATTTACGGCAAGCAAAGCTCATCCAAGCGGAGATATCTGAACGCTGGCAGCTAGAAACACCTTGGGGCTGGAAGAAAAAACATGTTGCGTGGTTTTTTGACCACCGACTAGCGAGACGATGCGAGGCGACTCGATATTACTACCTACTGACAGTGCGGCTGTTAGTTCGGCGCTTAGAAAGGACATGGGTCTTCAAGAGCTCAGCGAAGGTCTGACATTGATAGTCACGAGCGACCTCAATCAAGCCAGAGCAGACCTTGCCGCACATGATGTGCCATGAGCTACTCTCAAGCTAGGGTAATACTGTACGTATAGCACCCCGCCGTCCAGCCAGTCATAAAATCAAGGATTTAATCGCCCCTAGCTTCGCCAGAAAAGCTGTTGATAGACCGTAGGTCACGGGCCAAGGCGAACCGGTATATCATCTACGCAGCATGCGAGCAGAGCCGCCATCTGGCCTCAGCCGGTCGCTCAGACAGGGCCGCCTTTGGCCGCGGATTTCGGTGAAAAGATCGGCAATCACAATCTAGGTTTCGCCGGAAAGTTCGTAACGCTTCGCCATCACAGAATTCTTCCCATTGATGGCGGGGGCTCTACAATATCTCAGCTTCCGAGATGGTATCGATTGGGTGTCTCGGGATTTCGTACAAAGCCTCAGGGGGCGTTGCGACACTACTGAGGCGTATGGACGTGCGGCTAACAAATTTGTAGTCTTGGTGCCTGCCTTGCCGCTTTCAATCCTCCAGCCATCGCGGATTTGTGGTTCTGCACTGAAGGAGCAAAGGATTTGCGTCTAGGCATGGAAGCTGATGCGGAGAACTTTCTGAATACTCCGCATCTGCTTACTAAGCTTTAGTTAGTTCACTAGATTAGCGAGGATGCTTAATTTATGTCGAAGCCACCCAGTCAAATTGTACTGTCAGGAGCTGCTTACCCTGCAAAAGAATTATTTGCACGCATTGGCGATGTTGCAGTTCATCCTGGGCCGAGGGGGACGAAATATATTGATGCAACAATATATGACGGTAGTTCATGGCGTGTCTTGTATCTGAAAAGCTTCGGCTTTGGCTCGGGCAGCAGAGTATTTTGCGAACCGCATCAGATCGGACCAATTATGCGCGACATTCAGAACAAAATTATTAGCTGCAAGGGAGGGATGGTTTACCATGACATCCCATTCGGAGATAAGACGCGCAAATACATATATCGAGGAATTCCACTCCCTTCTTTTTTACAGCCTAGCCCTTGGGGTATCTGAAAAATGACGAGGTAAAAACTTGCCGGTATAGATCGACATCCCAGAACTTCGTACCGCTAGGCTAGTCTGCTTTGTTGACGAGAGTTTGGGGATTTACCATTTTCATTTGAGTTCAGGGTGGAGCATTTTAAAAACAGATACTCTCTAGAGTTTCTGGGGGAAACGGCTAAAATACTTTGCCTCTCTTGATCCCCCCATGCTTACAAAAGAACTAATGATGGTTAGGCTCTGTACGAAATACCGAGAAACCCCGTCGGCGGTCCTCGGAAGCTAAAGTCTTGTAGCGTTTCCAGCCATCTACGGAAAGGAATACTGTGGTGGCAAAGCGTTACGAACTCTCGGATGAGGCTTGGGTGTGGTTACTGATCTCTTCACCGAAACCCATGGCCGGCGGTGGCCCCGCCTGAGCGACCGTCTGATGCTCGATGGCGTGCTCTGGGCGCTCTGCTCAGGTGCTGCATGGCGAGATATACCGGAACGCTCCTGCCCGTGGTCAGTAAGCGCAGTACCGGCGCTAAACAGTTTGCTAAACGACTCAACGGCTACTGGTGGGGTAGTCTCAGCAGGGGGCGGTGGCCTATGCACACTGGGCAGCTGGAAAGGATCAACATCCGCGAACGCAATGGCCTAGATACACCCTTGAAACCTAGAAACCAAAAAAGCTGCCAAGATGGCGAGTTTCTACGCTGGTTCGTGTGCCCAGCGAACGCTCATCCTAGCACCTGTCGAGCTCACTGGGCTGAAAGTCTAGAACTCAAGCCCGATAGCTCGACCACAGGCGCAGACTTATACTCGCACCGAACACGTATGAAATCCGTCGGGACCGGTTCCGCTCCTTCAAAGAATTCAGCAAAGTCAAAGCTTTTAAGCTGGTAAGGAGCCACAAGAACGGCCTCCTGGCCGGCTCCCAAAAATATCACGGGCCGATTAGGGGCGACATTGCTGCACTCATGCGAGTAGTTGAAGTCAAGTGCATGAGCCATGAGGTAAACCTTCTCCGGCACCCTGGAATCTGCAATCTGATCATGGGACCAGCTCCAACCGAAGTACAGAATCACACTGGATACAAAAAAAGCGAGCACAGAGTACAAAGGAGGCTCGTTCACCTCTACACCTGCCAATTTACCTTTGACCCAGCCTACACCAATGAACCCGTGAACCAAGGAAAGAACCAGTGCAACGGTGAGGATAAAAGGCAGCACCAGCTTTATGATTAGCAGGCCAGTAGTAAACACCAGTGTGATGGGTAGTGCGGAAGCATCTACATGAAAGACACTATTCACGTATGCCGCTGCGCTGCCCCTCGAATACAGCACCACTCCCGAAAGGATGACAGAGACTAGAAATTTGGTACTAGCAAAACTCCACAGCGATCGAATAACCGCTGATCGCTCCAAAGATACGCCGATGAAAATCGTACACAACACGACAGCCCATAGGCGGAACGCAACGGTGTGTTCTCGCACCCAATCGAAATCACTAGTGGCCGATCGGGTAATAGCGAGCATGACACCTACGATACCAATAAATCCAAGCGCCCAGCTAAGGTCATAGCGACGCCGGTCCTCAGTGTAGCCCTGTAGGGAAAGCCACTTCCCTAGTTGCTGATGGATGTCCCGTACGTAATATTTCAGAGACTTCTGACGCTGATCAACCAGATCATGCTCCCCGCCCTGCACTTCATGTCGTATTTTCTCAAGGTGTTGCTCAATTTGTTTACTCATATTTTTACCTCTTTCAAAACTAATTGGTATAGCTGTTACCTAACAAGCCTGTCTCAAGCCGCGATGACGCTGTAGCTAGTTAGGAAGCCAGGTAGATGCCTAAATAATCAGCCACATAGAAAAGTCATATTATGGCTCGACACTTATCGCCACCACTCATGATAAATTCAAAGTTCCCAATACTCTTCGATTAGGTAGAGGGGTCTGCCTGCCATTATCAGCTTAATAGCCTCTATATGTGCCTCGTAATCGTCCTCAGAAAACTTTGTCCATCGCGGATTACGCTTTTGGGCAGCTATGAATGCTGAGCGTGCTTTGCTCATACTGGATCGGTTCTTCAATAGGAAACTCCGCAACCCTTTGAACAATTCGAAATCCAGCGGCGGGTGGAGCAAGGCAACGCTTGGGTGCTGGTGATGCCCGCCGCAGACCAAGACCGTCTTCAGATAGATATTTACCAGTTTCTGGGCGCGGCCGAAGGTGAAGTTGGTTACACCAAGATTCTTCGCCTCCACTTCAATCTTCTTCATGAAGCTGATCTGCCATTTGTCGACATTTTGGCCAATATCCTCTGGCCCAGTAACTTGGGACAAGCCGCTCAGTTCTATTAGCTTGAATGCCAATGCGTTACCTCCACCAACCAAGCCTCGGCCATATGCGGCGGCGGCGCACCACTTACCGTATTGGTGTTTGTGTTTCTCAATACAATATCGCGCTGTAGGAAGCGTCATATTAAATCCTCCCCATTAAAATTATCATCTGTAGAAAGCCTATTTTTGAAAAAACTTCAAACGCAGATCAATAACTGTGGAACTCGGTCCAAAATAGAAATTTGTTCTAAGCTGCTTGTGATCCACTGCCGTTGACCAAGTACTGTAATGCCCCCCCCCCGACAGTGATCAGAGACCAAGCCACGATTTAAGCCGAGCCCAGATACTACTCGTTGGGGGAGTCGTACTCGGGTTTCGTTCGCTGGATAACGGCGGGGCATCGGATCGAACCTTCGTTTCGGAGCCATAGTGTGCAGCTTTGGCCATCTTGTCGCGCAGCCGCTCATCCTCGATCCTGGCTTGCGACCAAGGCCCAGCCTCCACGACGCGACCTCTTTGGACGATGTAATGCGATCTGCAATTCTGATTCCAGTTACCTACCGACGGGTGAAGCGAGATGGATTCCCCATCAAACGTCATCCTCCAGTCGGTCGGGGTAAAAGGAGTTACAACACGCTCGCCGCAACCACAGCAGCACGAATGCACTGCGGTTGCGTAGTCCATCGAGATGTACAGAATGCCGGACTCCAATTCGCGAGGAACATTTCGCACGAAACGGTGCTCAAGGCTGAGATACCGAATCATGATTGGTCACCGTTGAGCAGCATGCCTCCATCAGTCGTGTAGGTGCTATGATGCTCGCGTTCTAGGTCTCGGTAGAATCCGCGCAACTTTTTCCACTTCACAACAGCAAGGCATGCATTCAGGGCATTGAGGTCGGCCACTTGGATATTTGACGCGTACAGATCTTCGCCCCCGCCTCCAGCAAAAGAGATACGTCCCGCATGCACGTGGTCGCGTTGTGCTGGCGTACTCGCCGTGACGCGCAGTATTCCCCCCAAACTGCCGTTGTTGAGTTCAAGTCCCATCCCGACATCAATAAATGCGACGCCAAGTGCCTCTAGTTTCGTAACCACCGCTCTCTTTTCCTCACCGGCATCCATACTGATGAAAGCGAACGTAATGCCGTCAAGTAGCCCCAATGTCTCCGGTCTCATCTTCACTGGGTGAGCCACTATCCCGCGGTGCATCCGTTCATAGATATTCTTGAGGTAGAACACCTTTTTGGGAGCATCACGCAACTCTTCGAGCGATGGAGCTCCAGGGGCGCGAAACGCGTTGTGCGACAGAAAGTCATCATCATCGAAAAGACGGATCTCCTTAACCGGTGTTTTCGCAACCAGGTCGAGGATGTATCCCCCAGTTCCTCCCGCGCCCAGAATCCCTACCACCTCACCTTCCAGCTTACTGGCGAGCGCCCCCAGGCCAACACGACTGGATGCGGTATCGAGATAGTTGAAGACGCTGACCTCATCTTCATCATCCGTACCCCGGATCAAGCGCGGGCTGATACCCGGCTGAAGAACCGCCGCAGGCCCCGCCAAGATGGTCGCGTATGTAGCCATCTTGGTGTAGTAGTCAGGGTATCCGTCGGCATTGGGCTTACTGGAGAAACTGTGCTTCGCAGTAAGTCCGTACCCGAGATCCGTATTGGGCGCCGCGTGCGAGATGCCTGGCAATGGCGTCCCAACTGCGCTGCAAGGGAAGTCACCATCCCAATGGATTACATGGGTCTCCGGCTTACGGGTCCGGTCTCCAGCCAAATCCAGGTTAGACACCAACGTTCCTGTGCGTACGCGGCATTGAGAGTCGACATATGGTACCTCCCGCATTACAAGGAGGTTTCCTTGTATGCGTACGAAATACCCCTCAGCTCGCAACCGAGCCAAATCCGCATTAAGACTGAACAGTGCGTGTGACATTGAAGATCGTCCCTTGTTTTTTGACTTCAACGGAACCGCCTTCGGCGAGCTCACCAGCGTGTGGGTGCGAGGCAGCATTACGGTAGGTCATCGAAAACTTCACGTTGGCTTCTGCCGGCGCATTCGGATGCGACAACTTGACCACCTGCTCGAAAGTGACATGCTTGTCCGGTACGACCTCTTCGACAGCGTTGACCACGATGACGTAGCCTTTTTGCGGCCGCAGGGCAGTCACGAATCGCTCGATGCCTGGAGCGTCCAAGTTGATCTGCTCTTCGGGTTCAATGAGACGGTCTTCACCGCCCCTAACCTCCAGAAAGATCGCTTCTTCAGGCAGGACGTCGACCAAACCATACAGAACACTGGCGTCCAAGGTTGGATGCCCCCAAGCCATTTGCCGGTCATTCAGGACGAATTTGAAGTCACGATCAGATTTGAACGCGATGAAGCGTTCGGCGCCCTTGCCGCGCAAATCCACCGTTTCGTCAGGACGTACGTCCTCGAAGTCGCCTGAAACAAGCAAGGCGTAGAGGATGTAATCGCTACTACGGTCAAGGCCGGCGCTGTCCAGAATTTGCCGACCCGTCGGAACGGGATCGGGTACGTCAATGTCGCGGAAGCTGAGCCCTTCCAAGCCAAAACGAATGCGATAGGCGGAAGCTTCTCGCAATGGACGACCCTCACGGATTGCGTCGCCAACGTCTTCAAAATGTGTATTTTTCATACAGTCCCCTAGCGTGATGTGGCGACTCATTTCGCCTACATCCCACTAATCGGACCGACTGGCTCTCGCCGGTAAACTTTTTTAAAAAAGCTTGGAGAGCGCACCTGCAGGGACTTCGCCGCAGACGAAGAAGGCCGGACAGTTCGGGCAGGTGGCATCCGACGCGTTCGTTCGGAACTGGCCACCTCGGATTTCGCGAAAAATCTCAGCGATTTTTACCTGTCGGTTACTCAGCTCTCTTGACGACAGTTTCAATGGCTTGCTCTCAGCATCCGCGAGGTAAAGCAGTTCCAGCTCGGCGTCTGGGAAAACCGACTGGACTGCGAGTATCAATGCCGCGGAGCCCACATCCTTACCAACATTGCTAGGCGCGTGGCCTGTTCTGACTCGGCGTACTATTCGCTTTCCATTTCTCAATAGTATTTCGTCTGGCGTCACCTCAACTTCATGGCCGTCCACCACAATTCGAAGCGCCGTCGACGCCTCAACTTGCGCACCGGCCCTCGACTCCATGAAGTATTGGAGCATGCTAGAGGCCATCGCACGGTAGTCGTCGACATAGCCATGATCCGCAAGCCCGCGAATCACAAATGCTTGGGAAAGCTGCTCCTCCCAATCGCTTACCGGAAGGTTGCCCTGCGCTACAAGCTTGCGATAGACGTCCCGAATGGCCTCATGCATTTGCATGAATGAGTTCATCTTGCGTTTGCCACCAACCTGAAGCAGATGCGTATAGAAGAAGCGCCGCGCGCAAGAATCGTAAAGCGATACCGCGTCGGAACTAAAACGTGGAACTCCAGTAAACACAATGGGTATCGCCACTGAGTCTGGGGCGGGAGGCAATACGGTCTTAGGCGTGACAGCACATTGCTTTACAAGGCCAATCCGATCGAGGTACGGCGAGAGTGCGCGTGTGCGCCCATTCGATGCTGCGGTTGCTCCATAGAACGACAGAGAGGTTTTCGCACGGGACATGGCGACGTAAAACAAGCACTCTTGTTCCTCATTGTGGGCCGCCCGTGTAACGTCATCCGTACCACCTTGAGCACCAGCGACCATGTTCGAAGGCGGAGGGCATTTTGATGTCCGATATGCTCCTGGGATGGAGTCTTTGTTAACGCCAGCGATGTGAACCGCCGGAAACTCCAGTCCTTTAGAGCCATGGATTGTCATCAATCGGACGGCATCAATCCCCTGAGCAGCAGAGGGGAGCTGCCTCAAGTCCCTATCATCCCGCAGTCGTAGCAGCCTCCTTATACGATCAGAAAGCCGCTGAATAGGGAGACCCTGCCCATTGGGTTGTGCACGGACGAAGTTCATGAATTGCCAAATCGCGATACCTCGCGCCTGGTCGGAAACCTCTGACGAAGAAGCAACACGAGCTGCCAATCTTGTCCGGTCGAGCAAAATAGTTGTCAGCACCTTCCAAGGTTGAGAGCTAGCGTCAAAGCCTGCCAATGCGGAATTGAGCTCAGAAAGTGCTGATTGGCCAGCAGACGTCAGTTCTACTGGCGAGATGACGCGCCAAGCTCCGACATCCGAATTGACTTCTCTCAGAGTCTCAAAAATCCGAACAACATCCTCTAAACACATCGCAAATTCGGGAAAACAAGCGGCCCGGATAAAACCCATCGCGCGTCGATCCACAAGCAGCGAGAGTATCGAAACCAAGTCCTTAACCTCTGGACGCTCGAAGAGGCTTCCAAGGAACAGCACTGGGATACCAGCTCGCTCAAGCTCACGCCCAACGTCCGAAAGTCGATCATTGCCGCGGCAGAGAACCGCTTGGTCCCGATAACTGTAACCCGACGTTAGAAGCTCTTGAATGCGGTCAGCGATCGCAGGAGTCAGGAGGGAACCGTTATCCACCGTGATGACTTCGGGGAGACTTCCAGATCGCCCGCAGTCTGCCTCAAGACTTTCGTCTCCATCGGCCGTCGACATTCCTGCGGCAAAAGCAGAGCACGCTTCGACGATCTCACCTACAGAACGGTAGTTGATCTTCAGTCGGTCTCGCACAGCACCCGGAAAATCTTCGCGCCCAAACCGGGCCATGTTGAAGGACGAGGCACCTCGAAACCGATAGATCGACTGCTTGGCGTCCCCCACCACCCAGAGGTTTGTACCGGATGGTTTGAGTGCTTTGAGAAGTCGAACGCTGCTGTGGTTCACATCTTGGTACTCGTCGACCAGGATGTGATCATAGTCATTCTGCAACTGCGTCCGTACAGCTTCATCCCCCTCTAACAGCTGGACTGGGCGCATAACCAGATCGCCAAAGTCGACACAATTTGCGAGTGCTTTGAGCTCTTCGTAGCGCGCGTAAACCTTGGCGACCTCCGTAGCTTTTTCAGCAGCCTCTACTGCGCTTGGGTCATCTGCCGTTTCTGCCATTGCATTGGCTAAGTCAAGGTACCCTTCCGGATCGACAACTTCGTCCTTAGCGCGCGACACCGCAGTTAGGATGTCAGCAGCAGTTTGGGATGGATCGTAGAGGTTGCTATAGTGAGTCAGGCCTAGCCTAGGAAATTCATTCTCAAGCAGCTCTACGGCTTCGGTTCGATCCATTAGACGAGGATCAACCGGTAGGCCACAACGGTCGTTGAATCGCCTGAGAATATCGAGGCCAAAACTATGGAAGGTGCCGATGCAAAGAGCCGCTGTTTCCTTGGGCCGCTTTAACGCAATTCGTTCGGACATTTCGGCAGCGGCTTTGTTCGAGAACGTTAGGAGAAGGATTCGCCGTGGATCAACCCCATCGTCGAGTAGGCTCTCAACCCGCGCCACGAGCGTACGCGTTTTTCCAGTACCAGGCCCAGCTTGGAGAAGAAACGCGCCCCCCCGATGAGAGGCCGCAATACGTTGCTCATCATTGAGAGGGATTTCGACCGGAGCTTCTGGAGTAACGGCTGGCACAGGAGGAAGCAGAAGCGCATCTAGCATTTGCTGCGCGATCACTTCGAAGGGAGCCCCCAATCGAGTTGCGATCTCAGAACATGTTTGGCGTTGAGTCAGGTGCAGCTCGACGACTCGACTCCTCGGCAATAGCAGCTCTCTTGCGAAAAGGTCCATCTGGACCTCCCGACGTTGCCGGCGGCTGTAATCGACGACCCGCTCTATACCAACTGGCGAAACCTCAGAGGTTCGTGCGGGATCGATTTGAAATACATCGCCCTCCTCATCTTCACCGTCGCCTAAAACTGCGTGCCCAATCTCATGGGCGATCAGGAAAGCCTGCTCGAACGGTGTTCCTGAGTTCTCATGAACGATCAGTTGTAACTCAGCGTCGAAAGTCGCTCGTGCTCCGTCAAGAATCGAGGCGCCGGGGACACACGACTCAACCGTGATGCCACGCCTCTCCGCAATCTCTCTCGCGAACTGATAGGGAGACCAAGGATCACTGCCCTGCTCGATCGCTTCCTCATGCAGGCGCTCTGCGCGCTGACGAGCGAGTTCTATATGATCCATGGTTAGTCATCGCCCTGGAGGATCCGTGAAATGCTTTCCTCATCCAGTCCTGATTCCTTGAGCAGACGCTCAAGCGGAACTTTTTCGGCTGCGAGTGGCTTGTCATCAGATTTGTTTGCACGAAGCGCCGATGCTTGGGCTGGCAAAGCGAGAAATGACTGAACAACGGAAACTGATGCATTCAATGCTCTAGCTAATCGCGCAAGAAACCTCTCTGGCAATACCACCGAATCTATTCGTCGCTCGCGAATAGCTACGCCAACTTGGATAGGCAACCCGAGCTCCCTCGCTGCTTTAGCAAAAACCTTCGGCGGTGCCGACTGCAAGAGCTCCACAGTCACAACGGAGTCGCGAAGCCGCCCCATCTTAGCGCTCACAGCAGCAAGCTCGTTGGCACTGAGAGGAAGATCCTCATAGACCTCGCGGGACAGCTCCCTTGCAAGATCCACGAGTTCGATAGCGAATTGAGGATAATCTGACAGGTATCGTCTGAGTACGTCAGTTCCTGGCTCGTAGTCCATTGCGAAAGCGTTCATAACGTCTTCGCTAGCAATTGGCGAACGAATAGTCATTACAGTTTCCCCTTGAGTTCAAGGCGCGACCGCAGACTTGCGAAAGCTTTGTCACGGTACGTACGGATAGTCTTTTCACTCTTACCCAGCGTTTTACTGATGGTGACGGCAGAGGGATCTTTCGAGTCGATAGGAATGTCATGGCGGATCATCTCGATGATTCTTTTTTGGATTTCAGGTAGACCATCAATCGCATCATCGAGCTGAAGCCGGTAAGTTTTTTGATCGAGCTCGGTTGGATCAAAGGGTTCGTAGCCACCGATAGCAGCTATAGGGAGAGCCCCTTCGTCCTCGTCCACCTCTAGCTCGTCAAAGCGATTCTCATGCTTCCAATGGCGATCACGCGCATCCTTTCGGTCCCTGGCGACAGCCGAGTTGAAATTGATCTCGTAGTAGTCCAGACGGTCGTCATACGCCACTCGGTCGCTAAGTAGCAGATCAATGAAATGGTCAGCCACATCATCTCGGATGTTTGCGTTCGTAAGCGAAGCGTCATCAGCGCGCGGCAGGAGAAGGTGGAGACGCTCAAGCAAGCGCTCGGTGAGTGTTTCACGATGAATTCCGGATTCTACATTTCGCACAAAATGCACCAACGCTTCCGGCGAGACAAAATCGGGAGAGGTCCGCGAGCAGTCGGACGCTCTACGCTCAAGCTCAGCAGCGCCTATGACCTCGAGCTCTTGGATTTCAGCTTCGACGGCCGGACGTCGGGAATACAGCGTTCCATCAAGTTTGACCTTACGAAGGGGACGTGCCACGACTACTCCTTTTTCTCGTGTCCAAGACCTTCTGTTCGGCCCTGAATGTAACATCGGAGCAGTGTTTGATCACAGCTGTATCAGCGGATGGCGAGTACATCTTTCGATCTTCAGCATGAAGGGCTGTTGTGCCCGCCAGTTCCGCAGACGCGACCACCTTTATAGCTAGATTTTTCATGAGTAATCGAAGCTCTTACTTCCCTCAAGCCCCAATGTATGCAGGAATTCCTGCTACCAGGCGTCACGATGTCCAGTATCGCCATCAGCCATGGCATCAACTCCCACATCATTCTCAGGAGGCCGCCGATCTACCTCGACAAGTATCCCGCGCCAGTGCCAGCGTATGTGCCGCGGTAGCTGGTGCACAAACGGCACGCTGATGAAGCGATAGTTTTCTCACCGCCATGCCGAGTAAGTGTTGCCAAGCAGCAACTCCCCGATTCGATTCCACTAAATTCCATAACTAGCTGATTTCTTTGTAGCTATCCTTTGAGGTACACTCAAAAATCCACCAAATTCCAGCCCCGCGAATCCCCTGCCCTCACAGCAAGAAACCGTTCGTCTGGTGCCGCACCATGCGCAACATCGAAAGAGGTTCATATAAATGGGCGCTTTTTGTGCTCACTTCATTTTTTTCAAAGCTACCGAAGGCGGTATGACAGGCATTGCAATATTGGAATCAGCCTAGCCCAAAGTGGTGCCCAGAATCCCCGAGTGATTGACCAGATTGTTCATTGCACATAACCTGCCCCCAACACACTCGCCACACGTCCTACTCAACGAGTAGGGTCCTGCCTATAGGCAGGCGTGCAAAAGGCGAGTTTTTTTCGTCTGGAGTTCTTACCGTGATTAAGAGGGCTCCTGTAAAAATCCTCCCTTTGAAGAAGCCGCTTTAACTCCCCTTGCCGCCCACCTGCCCGTAAAATCTCCCAAACTACTCAACAATCAGAAACAACCTTCAGCCCCAAAACCCGAGCTCTGTAGGACCCTTCTGAAAATTCAGGATATGCTCTGCATCCGCTTGTAGATGCCTGACGTGGCGACTACCTTCCTGCCTGTCGTTGATTTCAACGATTGGGTTTAGTCGCCCGATGAACAAGCGAAGCATCTGTCATAACCATTGCCGAAGTCCTGGACGACGGCTTGGAATTTTATGGTGGCTGTGCACGGGGCACCTTCGGGTGCGCCGGTTGCTTGACGTCCCGGTCGACTAACCCGCTGCACAGCTACCACCCTTCGTTTAGTCGCGGATGGTGGTGGTCAACCTACGTCAAGGAGTCACCATGATCAGATCCACGCCACATCCCCCTGTTACCCCCATCAAGCAAAACCTTGTCAGCAATACCAACCTGGGCAACCTCAGCCTGTTCACCGTGAAGCCCGATATCAAGATCGAAGACGCGCTGGTTCTGGCGTCGGAATACCTGAGCTGCGCTGCGGCTACGGCGTATGAAACGGCAGATAACAGCACGCTGGAATTTCGCCCGTTGGCGAGGTCGGTGGTGCATCAGATTGAAGCGGCCAGAGCGCTGGTTGAGGCCTCGGTGGCGGGGCTGGAGGAGAAGCAACGACCGAAGTAACGTAGATGATCTGTGCAGTTAGTCACTTCGCGGGCAAGCCTTGCTCCTACAAGAGCGAGGCTTGAGCGTTTTTAGCGTCAACATAGCGTGTCAGCTCAATTGCTTCGCGAACAAGTTCGCTCCTACCGGGGCGGTGTTCGCCGTTGGGCTTCAGGGTTTGCTGAGCCCATGCCCCACAAACCACTCATCAATCATCCCCCGCAACACCGCCCCCGAGAAACTCGCGAAATGCCCGCCGTGCACGGTATTCACTGGCAGTTTGCGCAACCGCTCAAGGCTAGCGGCGTAGTCAGCAAGGTCAGAGTGGTAGGCGTCTTCGATCAGGGGGCCGTCGTAGATGATGTCGCCGCTGAACAGGGTTCGGGTGTTGGCTTCCCACAGGCTGATGCCGCCGGGCGAGTGGCCTGGGGTGTGGAAGACTTCGAGTACGCGGTCGCCCAGGTCAAGCACGTCGCCTTCGTCGATGAGGCGTGTAGCAGGTGCGGCTTTGACCTGGTATTCGGCGTAGCACAGTGGGCAGTCGGGGTGGGCTTCGAACATGTCGTCGCCGACGTAGGCATCGGCCAGGGTTGAGGCCCGTGTGGGTGTGGCGAGGATGTCGGCTTCGGCCGGGTGCACCAGGCGTTCGGCGAACTCGTGGTGCCCGGCGATGTGGTCGAAGTGGGTGTGGCTGGCGACGGCGAGCAGCGGCCGGTCGGTGAGCCAAGGCAGTTGCTCGCGCAGGCTGACCACGCCAGAGCCGGTATCTACGAGTACGTCGCGGTCCCTGCCCTGTATGTGCCAGAGGTTGCAGCGGTAATACGGGCGCACCCACGGCTCGTGAATCAGGTTGATGCCATCGGCGCGCTTCTGTACTTCAAACCACTGGTCGCGGGTGACTATTTTCAAGGCTCTACGCTCAGGTTGCCCGGTAAGACGCTGTCGGTACTTGGCTCGGTCGCACGGTGCGGCCCGTAAACGGCGGCGGGTTCGGGGAACAACTGTAGCAGTCCGAGGTAGAGCACGGCGGCGAGGCCGAGGGTGATGGGCAGGCTGATGTCGATGCCGCCCGCCAGTTCACCAAAAGTGCCAACGAACTGCCCTGGCAGGTTGACGAAGGCGAGGCCGATCAACGCGCTGGGGATCCATGCGCCGAGACCACGCCAGTTCCAGCCGTGATGAAACCAGTAACGGCCACCGCGCTCGCCACGGGTGAAGACTTGCAGATCGGCAGGGTCATACCAGCCACGACGCTGTACCAGACCAATGATCATGATGATGATCCACGGGCTGGTACACGTGATGATCAACACCGCGAAGGTGGACATGCTCTGCACCAGGTTGAAGCTGAAGCGCCCGACGAAAATAAAGATGATCGACAGCACGCCGATCAACACCGTGGCTTGTGCGCGGCTGAGCAGGCGTGGCGCTAGGCTAGACATGTCGAGGCCGGTGCCGTACAGCGAAGTACCGCCTGTAGAAAGTCCGCCGATGATGGCGATCAGGCAAACCGGCAGGAAGAACCAGCCCGGCGAAATCGCCAGCAAACCGCCGACATAGTTGTTCTGGGCGATGTAGTCGGGTGCTTGCACGGCGACGATGGTGGCGGTGACGAGGCCGAAGAAGAACGGGATGAAGGTTGCGATCTGCGCGAACATCACGGCGGCCATGATGCGCAGCTTTGGTGTTTCACGGGGGATGTAACGCGCCCAGTCGCCTAGGAAAGCACCGAACGAAACAGGGTTGCTCATCGCCACCAGCGCTGCGCCGATGAAGGCGGCCCAAAAGCCCGGTTGGCCGTGGCTGACGCTGCCCGCATAGCTGGAGTCAAACGGCCCGGCGAAGGCGAAGATGCCCAGCAGGAACAACAGGCTAGAGGCGGTCACTGCGACTTTGTTCACCGCCAATAGCTGGCGAATGCCATAGATGCAGACGACCAGCACAAGCAGTGCGAACAGACCGTAAGCGATGCCAAGACTGAGGTTGTTTTCTGGCAGGTCGAACAGGCGCTTGGCGCCGCCGATCAGTGCGTCGCCTGAACTCCAGACTGACAGCGAGAAGAAAGCGATGGCGGTCAGCAAGGAAAGGAATGAGCCGACGATGCGCCCGTGCACACCAAAATGCGCACCAGACGACACCGCGTTGTTGGTGCCGTTGAGCGGCCCGAACAACCCCATGGGCGCGAGGATCACCGCGCCGACCAGCACACCCAGAACGATGGCATAGACGCTGGCCTCGAAGGACAAACCGAAGAGCACCGGGAAGCTGCCAAGTACTGCGGTGGAGAATGTATTGCTGCCGCCGAAGATCATGCGGAACAGGTCGAAAGGAGTTGCTGTGCGTTCGCTGTCAGGAATCTGTTCGACGCCGAAACTCTCGATCCGGGTTGGGTGGGATTCGCTCATGTTGCCGCCTCTCAATGCCTGTCACGGTTTTTATCGAAACGCCTGTTCAGGCCGTTTCATTTGTTTTTCCTGCCGGATCGCAGGATGTGTGGGCAGTGCAAAAAACTGTCTGGAACATGGCCAACCCGCTTATTGAGGTGCAGGCGTGGCCACGCTCTGCCCGGACGAACCAGAGGCAGAACGAGCAGAGAGTGTTCAAAGGCGAGGCGAAGTTAAATCGGTGCCAGCAAATATTTAGTTCAGGATTTGCTGAAGTAACAGAGGGACGCTGTCATTGGCTTCTGTGAAGGCGGGAATGATCGAGAAAGCGGCATTCCTGGCGATTAATTTTCAGCGAATGCTCCGGCCTCTTCCCGGCTAAAGCCGGTCCTACGGGCTTGAAGCATCAAGGCGCCCCAAACATCATGGTCCAGTACACCCCCGCTTTGCTGTTCGGGTTAGTCCCGTAAGCCGCCCCCATTTGGGTGAACATCGGGTTCATGAGGTTGGCGCAATGGCCGGGGCTGGCTAGCCAGCCTTGCATGGCTTTTTCAGGCGAGCCTTGGCCGCTGGCGATGTTTTCGCCGACTTGTCGCCCGTTGTAACCCGCCGCTCGGGCGCGGTCTTTGGCAATGTCGCCGTTAGGGTCTTGATGGGAGAAATAGCCGCCGCTGGCCATCGACTGGCTGTGCCGTAACGCGGCGTTTTCCAGGGTGGTATTCCATGTCAGAGGCCGCGCAGCTGCGTAGGGTTGGCTGCCACACATGCGCGGTTTGGCCCGTGCCGCGTTGACCTGAGCCAATAGCGTTCTGCCCGCAGATTGCTGATCGCCCAGATGACCGTCGAGCAACGGCTTGGCCAATACCAATCGCCAGTCCCTTCCTGATTGAGTGATACCAATGTCGGCGTATTGGTTGTCCAGCAAAGCGCCACAGTAGCGACTCTGCAGCATGGCGAAAGCCCCCTTCGCATCCTGCGCACCCACCAGGCGAATGCTGCGCACCGCTACTGCTCGATAGCCGGAAGCCTTCAAGGTGTTGCGCATGTCGCCAGCAAACCCGATGGGCAAAGCCAGATCCCGCCTCAACTCAAGTGGCGATAACCCACGCACCGCACGCCCCTCACACCGCGAAGGCTGAGCGCGATAGTCGTTGATGGCCGATACCAATTGTTGCGCCTCGCTCGCATGAGCCTGGCTGGCGAGCAGTGGGAGCAAGGCGATGAAGCAGAGCGAGGTGAAGAAGCAGAGCGAGGTGAAGCGAGAAGTCAGGCGCATGGGACGGGGCTGCTCTGATGATCGAAATCGGGCGCTGATCTGACTGGAGAAATGGAAACTAGTTCGTGATGGCAGATACGCCTTCGCCATTCAGTTGACTGACTTTTTGACCAGATACTGCTCCAGCGCAATGTTCTTCTGTATCAAAAGCTCATTCAAAAACTTCGGATCCACCGCGTGCAGAAGGGTGACGACATCACAAATCTTCCAGTGATAGTCCTCCGGGTGATCGAGGCTTTGACCGTTCCATATGGCATCGGCAAAAAGAAGATAGGCGTATGCCAGCGGCGCCAGAAGGGCGCCGAGCGCGGGCGAGATAAGGAGAAGCGGAACGGCGCATATCGCAACGATCAAACTGGCGACGATCAAGTCGATCGTCTGCGCAGCGAGACGACACCAAGGGCTGGCCAATGCGTACGTGGTTGCGCCATGGGTAAACTGGCGGGGCTTCACGATGGTTAGACCGGACCCGCCCCACTCTCAGTGCTCACAGGTACACGCGTATTAGGCTGAGTCACGTCATAAACATGCTGCTCGCAGCCCTTCCCGACGATCACAAACTCAACCAGATAGGTTTTCTGCTTTTCAGGTTTGAACGTCGAGCGCATGGGGCCGCAGTCGTACACAACAGAGTCAGGGAAAAGCCCGTTCTCCTGGATGACTCTGGACTCACCAATCACCTCAATGGATTGACCGGGATCTGCCTGTACTTCGAGTTGAGGGAAGCGTTTGACTGCTGCGCTGTTGGCAACCTCGTTCATCTTGGCAATCCAGCCAAAAACCTTGCCACGACCGGAATCGACCACCCGACCTAAAATTTCAGGGCGCTGATCAGCGTCCGCAGCACGGCGCACCGAGAATTGAACCGGATAAGTGAAGCCGGTGGCTTTCATGATGATCTTGGCGTGCTCAGCATCCGCGACCACCTGCTTTTGCTGCAACTGAACGCCGTCTTTGAGCAGCGTTGGTGCGGAGCTTCTGACGTTGGATTGGCACCCTGCCAGAGCCACAGCCAGTACCAGGAACGTAAGTTTTTGCATGGCGTAGTTATTCCTTGGGACAAAAATTGGAGCGCGTTGAAATTGTTGCATCAAAAGCAATGCGCTCAGTCGAAAGGCTTTTCTTTGCGCGGGGACAGCCTTGAATAAACCCAATGGAAGCCGGTAAACAGCAGACCGGATACACACCCCATCGAGACAAAAAGAAGCACCCCGTATTTGATCTGGTACATCAGAAAATTCATCTGCTGGGCGACTGGAGTCGGGCGCAGGCCCGGAACACCAAAGAGCAGCCATAACAGCAATCCGGTGATCACGCCTCCGATGACATAGCGCCAACGGGTCGTGAGAAAGCGCTCGGTCAGCCAGAGAACGGGCCAGCCGGCCAGCATGCTCAGACCAGCGCCCACCAGAAAGAAGAGAATCCAGGAAGTCAGAGTGGTCCCGGAGCCATCGTCGATTGCCGAGGTGATAACGACAGCTACCGGTATACCTCCGCACAGCGGAATGCCCAGCACGTAAGCCTTGCCCTGCTGGCGCTCTTGATGTTTCGCCGCGTAACGCTCTATTCCCTTAGCGACTGCGGTGTACAGCAAGCCAAGTACAAGGCCACCGACGATTGCCACGAGCAGCAGGCGTCCGGAGAAGCCGCCATAAACCACGTAGATCAGCAAACTCTGCAGCAAGCTGCTGACGATATGGCGAGCTTTGGAAGCAGGGAAGAACCGATCCCCCACCAGCAGCAGCGGAATGCCTACCACCATCGAAACGATAAAACCGTAGAGCAAACCCGTAAACAGCGACGTGGCACTCAGCCCCTTGAGTACGGGCATCACAGCGGCGTAGACCAGCGCTCCGCACAACGGTACGGCTAGTAACCGGAGCGCTGCATCGACTCTCATTTTGGTATCTCGGAGACTGGCATGATCATGCCTTTGAAATCCTGAAGATTGGTTTTGATATTGGCTTTAATATTTTTCGGGGTGTTATTAAGCAGTTCCTGGAATGAAATCCCCAGGTAAGTATTGCCACCCCACACAGCCCCGGCAGCCCAGCCATTGGAGTTGAACAGAGGGCTCGCCCCCGTTCCCCAGCCATGTGTTTCGACGTCAAAGCCGCCGTCTTGCGTAGGCTTGACCGTACGCACGACAAAGCCTGGATCAAGAGCGTGCATGCCTGGCAGTGTGATATTGATTACGCTCATCGTGCCATCATCCGTCAGGTGCGCGACATGCCCAAGCTTCAAGGTCATCATATGGAGCTCACTCACATCGCCACTTTTGACAACTGTCTCGCCATCACCGCCCGGGCCAGCGTTACGTCGTAACGCTTCGTAAGCCTGAGCCATAGTGCCGCAGCCTCCCAGCATAGGAATGCAGCCCTGCGAAGTATCGCTGTATTCGTGAGGTTG
The DNA here is from genome assembly GCF_900602065.1 of Pseudomonas viridiflava. Lineage (GTDB taxonomy): Bacteria > Pseudomonadota > Gammaproteobacteria > Pseudomonadales > Pseudomonadaceae > Aquipseudomonas. The sequence continues at coordinate 166,853 of NZ_UWFN01000347.1, forward strand.
CTTGGTGCTACCCGCCAGAAACTCCCAGGCATCGAAGCCCATCGGAATACCACCACCTGGCTGCCCTTGAGAATTGATGAACGTGCCATCTTTCACCGTCTCAGTAAACTTGGTCTGGCAGGCGGCCGCACCCAATGACGCACAGTTGTTATCCGCCCAGGCTTTGTAGCCCGGCAGGCCGGATGCCATGTTGGCGGCTAACAGGAGGCTATTGGTTTCGATGTCACTGATCGCACCAAACGTAGTTTTGTTTTTTGAATCCAGCGCCTGATCGGCTGCGTAGATCTCACCAAAGCTCTTGGCGCCTTCGAAGATTTTTGCGATGTGCGTGTTCAGGCATGCCTGATCCTGACACTTCATCAACTCAGCGTCGTTTGCATCGCTCATTTTCTTGGCATCCACTACAACCTGCTGACGACAGGTTGCGTTATCCGCCGCACAACTGGCCAATTGTTTGGACAGTATTTCGATATCGGTGTGCGTCAGGTAGTTGTTCTGTACCTGCTGCAAGCCGGCACCGGCGCCTGTAATCCCGCCAACCCCAGCAGCCGCAAGCCCGGTAGTGCTGGAAATCAGGGCTTTTTTGACCTCGACGGACACATCGAGCTGAGCAACCTGTTCGGCGATCATCGGCACGGTCAGGCTCGATACGCCTGCGCCCAGAGCGCTAGCGCCGACCGTACCACCGGACAGCCCTTGGGAAGCACCCGCCAGAGAGTGCAACAGCACGCGTGCAGCTCCGCCCTCATCCCATGCTGACTGGGCTGCCAGATTACCGGACTTGCCTGCAAGATCACGTTGCTGATCGGCATAGTCGCCGATTTTCTTGTAAACATCAGCGGCGGTCGTGTTGGCTACGATGCCCAGAGAAGTTGCACCGCCCGCGCTGCCCATTGCGGCACCAATTACGCCGGTGACGATATTAGTGATGACTCGATTATCGCCGCCTGCTGCCCAACTCTTCGAAACGTCCGCCAGATTCTGCTCGGCAGCTTTAACTTTTTCTGGGGTATCTGCTTTGTCCAGTTGCTCTTTAGCATCGTTAACAGACTTGGTAGCGACCACGTTCACCACATCCTTGCTGAGCGCGACAGAACTTTGAATCAGATCCATGCGCTCCTGAATGGCCTTTTGATCTGGCCTGTCCAACTGGTGATTGGCATTTGCTGTATCGCGGTTGAGGCCTGCCAGATCATTGGCGCCTTCGGCATTGCGAACTACTACGGTGCCTTCGCTGACAGCGCTTCGGGTTTGACTACGGTCCGACTCTTCAAGCGCGAGCGGGATAGCGCCCCCAGGCGTGAAGCCGTTATTGCTGCTGAAAGAGACGCCAACACTAGCGGATTTGCTTTTGATTTCACTGGTGTTCTTGATGTCGCTGACGATAAGGCGATCCGTGCTGAGGTGATTCTTTTCTGCAGCGGCTTCGCTGGCGATTACAGCACCTTTGAGGTTGGTGTTTTTCCCGACATAAATATCGTAACCACCCGCCCCTGCAAACAGCCCGCTTTGGTCAGTCACGGCTTTGTAATCACTGTTCATGTTGCCCGCCGCGATGTTCGCCGACGCCGTAACGGGCGAGCCGTAGCAGAACGGCGGTATGCAGATGCTGGCCCCGAAACCGCCGCTGCTCTGCTTGCTCTTCTGAGACTCGGTGTCTTGGCGAGATGTGATATTGAGGTCGCCGCCCACCACGGCCTTGATTGAGTCCGCACGGACCTGCGCGCCCTCAAGAGTGGTATCCCGACCACTGCTCAACACCAGTAGCCCGGTATCCAGCGTTGTGTTCACCTGGGTGACGGAGTTGCCATTACCGTTGTTTTTTGCCGCTTGAGCGCCCAGGTCCAGGGTGAAGCCGTTTTGCTCACCGATGTTGAAACTGGCACCGATTGCCGTCTTGTTGTTGGACGCATCATTCTTACGATCAGTGGTGTTCTGCGAACTATTGAGCAGTATGTTGTTTTTGGCGAGCAGGTAAGTATTGGCAGCCTTCAGGTTGCTACCTGTGATCTGAATGTTGCCTTGCGCGCCCGCATTGTCTCCGGTGGCCACGATAGACAGGTCCTCGCCCACATTGAGCGTGCTGACTTTGGCAGTCTGGGCGTTGTACTCACTCGAACTCTTGCTGCGAGTGTTAGCCAGTTCTGTACCGATTTTAATCAGTGATCCGTTGCTGGCGGTGCCGCCTTGCTTATCCGCAAACCCGGAACTTTGGGCCGCGGCATCAGATGCCTGGCCGCCCAGATTGTAGGCTGCCATCGCCGCCTGAGCGATTTTCACGCCTTTGAGCCGCGGGTCGTCGGCCTCCTCCGCTGCCTTGGTTGCGTCGCGGATGCTTCTGGCAGTGTCGACCACCATGCCACCAATCACTCGTCCGACAGCCAGACTTCTGGAGCTGTCCTGGCTGCTTTGGCTTGCTGTCTCGTTCCCGGAAGTGATCGTAACGTTGGCGCCGCTCAAGGACATATCCTTGGTACTTACCAGGTCACTCGCGGTCACATTCAAGTCGCGTCCTGCAGTCAGCGTGACGTTGCCTTTGCTGGAGCCGATAGTGCTGCCAGTAAGGGTTGTTTCTGACGCTTTGCCATTGTGCTTCTGGCTGCTAATGGACAGGTGCTGATTGCCGGTGATGTCGTCCAGGCCAAGGTTGTTCGCGGTGAGAACCCCGGTCAGATCACGATTTTTTTCTTTGTGCATGTCAGTGCGCGAAAAGGTGTTTTGCGCTGCATCCACTTTCAGGTCACGCCCTGCTTCGACGATCAGATCATTAGTGCTGACCAGCGAAGACCCCGTAACCGCCGCATCCCGACCGGCTGATACGCTGACGGTTTCGCCTGCGACCATGCTGCCTGCTGCTGTGGTGGTTGCCTCGTCGACCTTGGTCTGGACCTTGCTGGACTTGAGACCGCCCCAGCTGCTTTTGCTCTCTTTGCGCTCGTGGCGAGCGCTAGCCGAGTCTGTGACAGCCACAACCTGAACATCTTGCCCAGCGGCAACCCGCGCGGCGCCTGTTTCAGACGTGATCGCGCTGCCTGCCAGCAGTAAATCTTTACCCGCCACTGCAACACTGTCACCACCCGCACTGACCAGGCTGCCGACATTGGTGGTGCTGCTGGTTTCATCCAGACGGAATTTCTTCCCGGACGAGGTTTTCTTGGTCTTGCTGTAGAAGCTGTAGTCCTGATCTTCAGCCGCCTGCAAGGCAAGGTTATTGCCCGCTACGAGATAGGCCTCGTTGCCCGCGTTTACCTGACTGGCAGTCAACGCCATGTCCTGCCCGGCGGTCAGCGTCGCATCGCGACCGGCCGTAAGCACGCTCGACACCTGGCTGACATGGTCCTCCTGGGCGGTGACCTTTTTGCTCTTGCTGTACGAATGCTGCTCATCGGCCGCGGAGGCAACGTTGAGGTTTTCAGTAGCGCCCAATGTCAGGTCGCGCTGAGCGCTGATCTGGCTGGCGACGGCGCTGATGTTGCGGGCGGCGACGACCTGGAAGTCGCGACCGGCATCCACCACAGAGCCGTATTGGGTGATGTTCTGATGGTTTGAACGCGTGCCGATTGCGCCGCTGCTGTCTTGCTGAGCGGCGACGATGTTGACGTCGCGTCCGGCCTGAACGGTAGTGTCGCCACCACTCTTGATCACGCTGCCGACATTATTGACGTCGCGCTTGGCTTGCATCGTCAGGGTGTCGGCGGCTTCGATGCGCGCGGCGTTGTTGACGAACTGGGTGCGCTCGGCGCGATAGCCGCTGTCGCTTTGGTGGGTGGTGACGCTGCGCTCGTTGAGCAAGTCGCCATTGACGGCAACGAGATCGACATTACGCCCGGCAATCACACCGCCAGCGGTGTTGGTCAGGTTGTTGTTGGCACGCAGTTGCAGCAGGTTGCCCGCCTCGACCAGGCCTGAGTTGGTCAGATCACCGCCAGCGCGCACGCCGAGGTTATTGGTGGCGCGCAGGGTGCCGCTGTTATTGAGGTTCTGGCCGCTGATCAGGGAAACGTCATTGCCGGTGATCAAGGCACCGTTGGGAGCCAGGCGGTTATTGGCCTGAGCCATGTACAGCACGGGCACGAGCACTTTCTGGCCCGCGACTTCGTGCTGCTCCATCCACACGATGTCGTGGGTCAGCGCCGCGACTTGCTCGCCGGTCAGGCTTACACCTACCGACAGGTTGAGGGCGTCCTTGCTGGCGATGGCGTTATCCATCAGGTACTTGAACAGCCCGGCATCGCTGGTCTGACCGTCGATGAAACGCTGACCGGTGCGAGCGATAACCGCTTGCCGGATCAGCGTCTGCTCGTAGTAGCCGTCGCCGAGACGTCGTTGGGCTTCGTCGGGGTTATAGCCCAGCTTGGCGAGCATGTAATCCGAGCTCATGAACAGGCCCAGATTAGTGAACGCCGGGTCGCTTTCGATCAGGTACTTTTGCGGGTTGGACGCGAACTGGCTGGTCGGCAACTTGAAGCCCGGCAGGTCGATCGGGTTGACCGGTTGCTGGGTCTGATCCGGTGGCAGCTGCGGATTGAGCGCGACGACGGTGGAATAACCCGGCTCGCTTGTGTCGGTTTTCGCACCGCTGCCGACGTAGGTATAGCCACCGCGCACGACGTTGTTGTCGATGCCGTTTTTAGCCTGGACGTTTACTGCGCCGCCCGCCTGGATGATCGCCGAGTAGCTTTGGTCAGGCGTCGACAACTGGGTAGTCGAGGCTTGGCCAGGAACCTCGTTTTGAGTTGTACCAATGAACTGCGCCAAGTCGGCTTCCAGACCACCTAAAGCGGTCTTGTCGTAAGACGGACTGTCTTGTGAATACTTGCTGGTGAAGTTCGCGGCAAGCCTGTTCCAGCCACCTGGATTGCGCGTGCGCTCGGTCGCAAATACACGGTCAGTCTGCGTATCGTGGGTTTCAATCGCGGTGTTGGTAACTTGATCGAAGATAGCAGTGAGGTCGCCGCCCGCAGCAATGCTACTGCTGCTGTTGTTCAAGCTACCGCCGGTGAGCAGCATGCTGCCGCCCGAAGTAATACTCGAAGCAGCGCTGGCTTCTGTAACAGCCAGATGATCGCGCTGGCTGATCAGAAATACGCGGTTTTCTTTTCCGCCTCGGCAGTCGCCCCCGGTTACACCTTCAATGCACGCGGTAGGCGTGATGGAAGCGCTGTAGATCCCGGACTCAACAGTCAGGATGGTCCGGATATTCTCGATGGTGCTCGCCGCGAGGCTCAATGTGCCGTCAGCCTGCATATTCGACGAGCTGTTGCTGATCAGGCTCGCCAGCCCACCCAGACCGTCACGGTCGACGCTCAGGTTGCCCATGGCGTAGATATCCGCATAGCGGTTGTTTAACTGATCGATACGCAGGCTGATGTTGCCGCCACTGAAAATCAGTGCGTGGTCATTGAGCAGGCTGCCGGTGCCGACCGTCAGCACCTGACCGGCTGCCAGCGTGCCCAGGTTGCTGACTCGCGGCGCATTGATGCCCAGGCTGGTCGCGGAGGTGATACGACCGCTGTTGGTGAGCTGATCGCGGAGGGTCAGGTCGACACCGCCATCACTGGCGATAACGCCATTGGTATTCCAGCTGATGCCTTTCCCAACAAAGCTGTTAGTGCCGAGCAGTTGGCCCGTGGCCGTCTGCTCGAAATTGCCGACGTCGAGGTCAAGGTGACCGGCCTGAATCACGCTGCTGTTGGTCCAGGCGGCATTTTTGAAGGTCAGATCACCTTGCGTAACGAGACTGCCGCCAGCGTTGTTGAGGTTCAGCCCGTCAAGATCGAGCGCGCCGCTGCCAACGTGCAACACACTGCCGCCCAGGTTCTGGAAGCTGCTCGCAGCGAGGCTCAGGTCAGTGTTAGCCGTTTCCAGTTTGCCGTTGCTGTTATCCAGCAGACCGCCAATGGCGAAGCGGGTTTTGCCACCACGGCCCAGAGAGCGGATCTCGCCTTGGGTGTTGTCCAGGCCGCCGGCGCTGAGGTCCAGCGTAGTGCCACTTTCAATGACGCCAAGGCGGTTGCTGATCGCGCCAGCACTTGCGGTCAATGCGCCCGCGCTGCTGATGTATCCGCCTTGAGTGTTGACCAGCCTATCCGCTGTCAGCTCAATGCTACCGTCGCTGAGGACCTGGCCTTTGTTCTGGTTGCTCAACGTCGCGGCCGTCGCGGTCAACGTCTTGCCGGCGGCCATCGTGCCGCCGTCGTTGGTCAGGCTTTCGGTGGCCGTGGTCGAGAGCTTTTTGCTGGCAACGACGTTACCGGTGTTGTTGATCGTATTACCATTCAGGCTGACATCCCCATTGGCGTTGCGGGAGTTGTCGGCATTGATACCGGCCTGAATCGTGCCGCTGTTGTTCAGTTGCCCATCGCTGGTCAGGGTGATGCTGTCGCGCGCGGCCAGCACTTTCTGATTGTTGAGCGTGCCACGGGTTTTGATGTCTGCACTGGTCCCGGCGTAGATGGCGTCCTGTGCATCAAGGCTCTCGGCGTTGACCTTCACCGCGCCACTCGTTGCAACCTTGGCCATGGTCAGATGGCCATTGGCATCGATCTGCATGTCTCCGCCACTGGCGGCCATGTCGCCAGCGAGTTTGACGCCCACCCCCTGTTCGGTGCCCACCAGCTTGATCGTGTTGGCGTACATGCCGCCCAACGCAGAAGAGTCGATGGCCAGTTCTGGCTTGTCTGCAGGATTGGCTGCGCGGGCCTTGGCCACCAGCGTGTCAGCGTTGACGTCGTTGGCACCGGCCACAATGTTCAGGCGCTTGGCGTAGATGTTTGCGTTGATTTTTGCCGAACGGGTGATGATGTCGAACTGGTCGACATTACTGGCGTTGAGCCCGTCGCCCTCGATATTGACACTGCCGCCGTCGACTTCGAAGTGATCGAGCTTGCCGCTGCCATCAATCACCGGTTTACCGGTGCTCAGCGTCACGCGAGGCGTGTTGATGAAGCCGCAACCGTTACAGGTCACGCCGTAAGGGTTGGCAACGATGACCCGCGCCGACTTGCCCGCTACCTCGGTGTAGCCGTTGAGTTGACTGGCGCTGCCGCCGTTAACTTCGTTGAGAATGGTCCCGGCCGCTTTCCCACCCAACTGGCCGTTGCCATTGATATAGCCACCCAGTTGGGTCTTCTCCACGCTATTAGTGGAGTTATTGAGGATCACGCCGTTCTTGCCGACGTTATAGTCGGTGAACTGGTTGTGAGACAGCCCCGAGCCGTTTGGCTTGGCGATGTTGATCACCGTAACGCCGTTACCCGCCTGCCCCACGGTGGTCTTAGTGCCGCCGCTCACCACGATGCCGCCAGCCTGCGCCCAGATCGGTTGCCAGAACACGACGTTGATCATCAGCACTGCCAGCGCACGTCTGGACACGCCAAGGAAGCGCTTGCGCGGGTTCAACTCAGCGGAGGGTTGGCGGGCCAGAAGTGCAAACTGATGAACATCCATTTTCGAAGTCTCGCGGCAACAAATTCGATTAATTAGAGAAACAGGTCGACCTGGAAATAGATCGGAGCTTCGCGCTCGGTGAGCACACTTGGGCGCTCCAGCGAATGGGCGAACGTCACACTGGCGCTGACGTGTTCACCCCGGGCAAACAGCTGTAATGAGTTGCTTGATACCCGGCCGTTGAACCCGCCGCTGTATCGATCATTGCTGATCACACCCTGGTCATAACCGACGCTGGTGCCGTACTGACTAACGACCGGGCGCAACCAGTCGAGCGTCACCGGCCGCGTCCAGCGCAGTTCGTTACGCCAGTAGCCACCGCTGGAACCGGTCAAGAACTGATCCTTGTAACCGCGCACCGAGGAGCTCCCGCCCACGCTGATGCGCTGCGAGCTGAACAGCACGTCTTCGCTGCGTTGCCCCGTGGCCAGGCTGCTGAAACTGAACGACTCACCGAGCCAGTTGAACGGCAACAAATAGCTCGCGGTGGCGGTGTATTTGCGATAACGCGGAGTGGGAGTCAGGTTGCCGAATTGGTCACGCTGCTGAGCTTCGCGTTGCGCATCCAGTGCGCCGATTCCCTGTTGCATGCCCAGATCAAGGTTAATGAAGGAGTTGCCTATACGCCGACCGTGGTTGATACCGAATTGAGCTTCAGTAATCCGGTTGCTGCTGCCTTCAAGCTTGCTGTCTTCGATGTAGTTGTTGGTACGCAGATGAGCCAGCCCGGCGTTGACCGAAGTTTTGCTGACGGCGTCGCGATGGATCAGACGCTCGGCGAGAAATTGGTGGTTCTGGCTGTCACCGTTCTGTTTGAAGCTGAAACCATCGCCCTGCGCCTGCGAGCGATATTCGCTCTGGCTGTAGCTGTAGCTGAAGTTCCACCAACCCCACGGCACGTTGTAATAAGCCATGGCGTTTTTCGAGGTGGCCTTGTGGTCGCTGAGCAAGTCGTGCCCGCCACGCAAAACCAGCTGGTCCGCGATACCCAACGGGCTGTCCCATTCAAGCCCGGCATTGACCTGCTGTTCCCCGGTACTCTTCTGCCCGTTGTTGTTACGCGACAAGTTCGCCCGCCAGGGTTTTTGTGGAATGTTGCGTACCACTACCTGACTGCCCCCCACTTGCTCACCGGGCGTCAGTTCCATTTGTGCCTGTCTGGACGGCAACCGATTGAGCTGGTCCACCAACTGCTCGATTTCCCGCAGGTTCAACACTTCACCGGTAGCGCCAGGAAAGGTCATCGCCAGTTCGCGATCAGACACGTTACTGCCAGGCGCACCTTTCAGGCTTTCGAGTTTGCCTTCCACCACCAGCACAATCAGATGCCCTTTGGACAAATCCTGTTGTGGCAGGTATGCACGACTGGTGACCAGCCCCTGGTCCAGGTAGTAAGCGGTAATGGCCTTGAGGAGTTCATTCAAATCCGCAACGGCCAGACAACGGTCGATGTACGGTTTGAGCAACCGCTCACGATCGACGCCGCCGAGGCGTTCGGCACCTTGCAGCTCAATGGTTTTGATCGGGAAGCAACGCGCATCGTCAGGCGAGGCGGGTTTAGCAGGCTCGGCACTGGAACCTGGCAGCTCCTTGAGCTCCTCAAGACGACGGCGCTGCTCTTCGATCAGGCGATTCTGTCGATCACGAATCAGGTCCTGATCACCAGGGGTCGGCAGAGTCGCACCAAACACAGGCGAGCAAAAAGCAAACATGAGGGCGCACGAAGGCAACCACGTCCGTGGGGCAGCAAACATAAACATTCCATCGATATGCCGGGGGCGTTTGAAGTGCGCCGACTAGAAGAAGAGCAGCAACCGCGAAGTGGAAGCTTTGATACCGGCTAGATGCCAGCAAATAGCAGCAAAGTGCCATCAAAAGATGACAAAGTTAAACAAAGTGTATCAACGCTGAAACAGACAGCTAATTCGAAGAAAGTTCCTACAAGGAAAAAATTTTGTGATGAGGTTCACTAAAAAGTGAAGTGAGCTGGCGGTAGTGAATGCAAACAAAGCGGTAGTGCCAATTCTCGAACCGGGAATCGAGCGCACAAAAAAACGCCGTAAACGTTACTGTTTACGGCGCTTGGACGTGACTCGTAGTGAGATAGCTCCTGGACACACCTTGATCTGGAGCACAGAGTTCGGCTTTAGCCATTAGCTCTTGCATACCGCTCAATTGGCGGGTGCTCGCGATGCTCGGCTTGCCACAAATCATAGTCGGCTTGAATACCCAACCAAAGCCGGGCAGTGCTGATACCCGCACGCTCAAGCCTGACTGCCAGATCAGGACTGATCGGTGCATGACCGTGCAGAATTCTTGAGAGTGTTTCTCGAGCAAAACCCAAATGCCGAGCAAACTCTGTAATTGTCGTGCTCAGTCCAGGAATGACATCCTCCCGCAGGATCTCTCCCGGGTGAGGCGGGTTGAACATCCCCATTAAACTCTCCTTTCAGTGATAGTCCATGTAGCCGACCAACTCAACATCCGTCGCCACAAATCTGAAGATCACCCGCCAACTCGCATTCACAGTGACGGACCAGAACCCGGAGAGGTTGCCCTTAAGCTGATGCAGCCGCCAGCCTGGTAAATTCAGATCCTCGGGGCCTGTCGCGCGATTCAGGATAAAGAGTATGTGAGACAGTCGTTTTGAGTGATCAGACCTAATGCCGGTGGTTGAACCCGTTTCGAAAAAAAGCTTCAACCCCTTATGTTTCCACCCAAGAATCACAACCAGATTGTGATGTGATACATCACGCCGCGCAACAACCATCTTTCTTTTCTTTCGTCAGCTTTCATTTGTCACTTTGAATAGACACGTAAATGAGCGAACAGAGTCGGCCGAGACGAAATTTATTCTTACCCACCCTGGATGTCTGCTGGTCATTTCGCTTATTCAGGTCAGTTTTTTCCGAAACAGGCGTATCGCATGCAACTGTTGGTACAAGGCGAGAGCCTTAGCCATACCGCGCCTCAGGATGCCCTCCTACAAAGCGCTCATCTGCACCTTCAGAACGCCCGAGTCAGGCCGATAGCAGGCCACCAGACAGCAAGTTGCAGGGCCATCGGCGCGACATTTGATAAGCGCGTGACGCTATCTATACTCCCCACATCATTTGAGTGTGCATGCAGCCATCACGGGAGCTCTCAATTCAGTGGCTGTTCAAAGCCAGACAGGAGCGCTTGCCGATAAAAATCTTTAACCTGCTGATTTAAAAGGCTGTAATTCTTAAACTGAACTCCTTGTTGGTCAAACCCATTTGCTAGAGATGGATTTCACCGGTGCCTGAAGTTACTTCATACGGATACTGAAGATGGCCAAACACATCACTCAAACCGAACAGACTTTCCCTGCCGAACAACGCCTGATTTCAGCGACTGATACCAAAGGCAAAATCACTTATTGCAACGATGAGTTCGCGAAAATTGCGGGCTACTCTCAAGCCGAGCTTATCGGCAGCCCACACAATCTGGTGCGCCATCCTGATATGCCTGCTGCCGTGTTCGGGCTGATGTGGAGCTACCTGAAAGCGGGTAAAAGCTGGATGGGCATCGTCAAGAACCGCTGCAAAAATGGCGACTATTACTGGGTTAGCGCTTACGTCACGCCCATCCTCGAAGACGGTCGGCTGATCGGTTACGAATCGGTACGGGTCAAGCCAACGCGGGAACAGGTCAGCCGGGCCGAAACGCTCTATGCAAGGCTGCGTGGCGGCAAAAAAGCTGTCGCCAGTTCACGTCATCTGACCGCGTTCCTGAGCGTAATGGCTGTGCCGGCCATTGCTGCCGTTCTGGGTGTCGGCGTCAACGTTTTCTTCCCCGGCACCGTCGCCCACGTGGCAACCGCTGTGTTGTTTCTGGCGCTGGGCGGCTGGGCACACATGCGTTTCGAGCAGCAACTGTCGGGCATTATTCGCAGCGCGCCAGGCGCTTTCACAGACCCGGTGAGCGCCCTGACTTACAGCGACGCCTACGGGACCAGCGCACGCCTTGAAATGGTATTGGTCAGTGAGGATGCTCGCTTGCGCACCGCACTGACACGCTTGAGCGACCTTGCGGCACAAGTATCGGAGGCGGCTGGACATTCTTCGCACCTGTCCACGCAAAGCGAACATGCCTTGCTGGAGCAGCGCGCCGAAACCGACCTGACCGCCGCCGCCATGACCGAAATGGCTGCGTCTATCAACGAAGTGGCCAAGCATGTGCAATACACCGCCGCAGAAGCAACCACCGCAAACGAGCTGGCGGAACAAGGCAACAGAGTCGCGGGCACTTCTCGCGAAGCCATTCAGCGTCTTGCAGGCACGGTGACCAGCATCAGTAACGCGGTAGACAATCTGGCTAACGAAACCCAGCAGATCATGTCAGCAGCCAGCGTTATTCAGGCCATCGCTGATCAGACCAATCTGCTCGCGCTCAACGCTGCAATTGAAGCGGCACGGGCCGGGGAACAAGGTCGTGGCTTTGCCGTGGTGGCTGACGAGGTTCGTGCTCTGGCCGGCAAGACCCGCGAGTCGACCCAACAGATTCAGGCGGTCATCGAGTCTTTGAAGAAAGGTGCAGATGAAGCGGTGAGTATTGCCCAGGTCGGAATCAGCGAAGCCGACAACGGTGTCGCGCAGGTTATCGAGGCGCAAAATGCCTTGCAGGGTATCCGCGAGGCCATTGCACGCATCAGCAGCATGGGCCATCAGATGGCGACTGCTTCTGAGGAGCAAGCGCATGTGGCGGAAGATATTTCCCGACAGATCAATAACGTCGCAGCGACGTTCGAGACCTCAGCCAGCAACGCCAATGCCGCAGTGGCGCGAGGCACTGAGCTGGAAAACACCTCCCGTGGACTACGGGCTCTGGTAGAGCGGTTCAACCGCTAACAACATCGCTCCCATAAAACAGAATGCCAACCATTGAATGGGAATGGCATTTCTGTAGGAGCTGCCGCAGGCTGCGAAGCATTCATCCTGACAGGCCGCTTTCGCAGCCTTCGGCAACTCCTACAGGTCCTGTGCTTGCTTCGCGATGTGCTTATGGCAAAAGAATCACTTTTTCCCCCGCGCCCTGATTCACCTCTTCGTATCGCGCCACGCCTTCGCTCAGCGGTGACTCGACCAACCCGGTAGGCAGTTCCAGCGTGCCTTCGTCAAAGAAGCGACCGAACTGATCAAGCATCTTCGCGCAGGCTTTGCAGTCATAAAGCAGTGAATTGATCCCCACCACCGAGCCGCCCTTGCGGTACAGCGCCAATGACGGCAGTTGCACATGGCCGTCCGCCGGAGCAGCAATGATCGCGATTCGGCCAAAGGTGGCCAAGGCAGGCACTGCTGCCGGAAGCCAGAAGCCGGTGGTATCGAAAATCACATCGGCACCGCTCTGGAAGACGCCATTGACCTGCGCGGCCAACTCCTCTGGTTTACCCAACAGAATGCCTTCGAAGCCTTGCTCTTGCAGCACAGCAATATGCTCCGGGCGACGCACTGCGCCGAGCACTCTGGCACCTAGAATCCTGCCCAGCGCCAGCGCCGCACTGCCCACTGCGCCGTTTGCGCCGATGACCAGCAGACGCGTATCCGCAGTGACCAGGCTGCGCTGCAAGGCATCCCACGCGGTGGTGTAAGGCACGCCCAGACTCGCCGCCTGACTGAAGTTCAACGCCTTGGGCTTGAGCGCGACACCCTGTGCAGGCAACGTCAGAAACTGCGCATGAGAACCGTCGCGAAAGAAACCCGGCTCTTTACCGGTGCCCCAGACCTCCTGCCCCACAAGCTCCTTGGGACCTTCAATGACCACGCCCGCAAAATCCCGCCCAGGCACGCGCGGCAAGGTCGTGTAAGGAAAACGACCGAGCACGTTTTTGACGTCACTGGGATTCAGCCCCGCCGCTTTGACCTCGATCAGGACTTCATCCTGAGCAGGCACAGGCATTGGCAGTTCGACGTATTGCAGCGCTTCAAGGTCGCCGGTTCTGGAAAATTGCAGGGCTTTCATGGAAGCCTCCCTTTAAGTACGAAATGAATGATCAGGAGAGCCAGGTGGCAACAAGTTGCTTGCCCATCGGCCAAAGCTTTTCGCCCAGCAGCATGCCGGTCAGACCCACCAGTGCGATGGCAGGCGGTGCGGGTGAACGGAAATCGAGAGCGCCGTAGAGCAGGCCGACGCCGATGCCAATGACGATGGAAATGAGGTAACTCATGATGAACCCCGTGCAGAATTTGCTAATGCACGCAGTTTAGGGGCGGGAAAGAAAAGCTATCGGCCAAGGACTTCTGATTATCGGCCAGGTGAATACACGAAGGGACTTGGCACCACGCTGTCGCACAGTAAACGGGATTTGTAGGAGCGCGCTTGCCCGCGATTCGGTCTGGCCGTCGATGAATATATTGCCTGTGCTGACGCGATCGCGGGCAAGCGCGCTCCTACAGAACAGAATACTGCGAAGGCGCCACGCCCAGTTCGCGCCGGAACATGTCACTGAAACTGCTGGGGGAATAGCCCAGCGAGCGGGCGATGGTGCTCACGGGTACGCCCTGAATGATCTCGGCCACAGCAGTCGCCAGCTGCACTTGCCTGCGCCACTCCGCGAAGCCCATCCCTAATGCCCCCTGAAACAGGCGCGCCAGCGTTCGCACGCTTGCCCCGGTATTTTCGGCATGTTGCTCAAACGCAATGTCCAGCGAAGGCTCGCTCATGACCGCCTGACAAAGGCTCAGCAAGCGCCGGTCCGAATTGTCCGGCATGGGGATTTTGAGAATCGAGCGCTTGGCGCGCTGCAACTCCAATAGCGCCAGAGTCACCAATGCATCGTAGTACTCCGTCTCCTGATCATCAGCCTGAGTAACGAGCCCGAGAATCAACTCACGCAGTAAACGCCCGACTTCGAAAACCTGCACGGTTTTTTCCAGCGTGTCGGCAATGGCCGGACGCAGGTAGATGTTGCGCATCTCAAGATCAGTGACAACGCGAATCCCGTGCACCACGCCTGGCGGCAGCCACACGGCCCGCTGCGGCGGTACAACCAGAGCCTCCATCGGCGTTTCAACCCACATCACGCCTGAGGTGGCGTACAGCACCTGCCCCCACACATGTTCATGAGGCTCGATATAACGTCCACGCGGGTAGGTGCGCGCCAAGGGTTGAACAGGCACGGCGGTATCAGAAAGGTCGGGAGGTGCAGCGAGGGCCATGGGGAGTGACCGAGTCAGACTAAGTTGCAGCACATAGTAGCCGGACCTGAGGCGGGAAAATTGTATCTACGGGTTGTGGGATCGGCTTTAGCCAGGAAGATCAAGGTAGACATGTGCCTACCGAAGTTTTGTCTTCCCGGCTAAAGCCGGTCCCATGCCCTTTACACGATCATCAGAAAACGTTGATCGGGTAGTCAACGAAGATACGGGTTTCGTTGCCGCTAACGTTGTATTCGCTGGCGTTGTTGGACACACGCAGGAACGAGTTGCGCAGACGCAGGGACAAGTCCTTGGCCGGGCCGCTCTGCACGACGTAGGTCAGCTGGCTGAAGATTTCACGCTCGGTGCCGTTGCCACGAGTAGTGCCGTCATCAATGTTGCTACCGCGCACATAGGCAGTCTTGTAGCTCAGACCTGGAGTGACCAGACCGGACAGGTCAACGCCGTAGGCTGCTTGCCACGAACGCTCGTCCTTGCCGTTGAAGTCGGACCAGTAAGAGTTCGCCAGGTAGATCGTGTTACCACCATCACCGAAACCGCCTGCGCTCTGGTAGCCGCTGTAGTTGTAGCCGGTTTCGCCGGTGCTACGCTGATGAGCCAGGGTGAAGGAGTGGATGCCAACAGCCCAGGTAGCCGCCAGGCTCCAGATCTTGTTGTCACGGGCGCCAGCTTCAGTAGAGGCCGAGAAGTTTTTGTCCATCTTGGTCTTGTAGCCGTTGAAGTCGAACGTCAACGACTGATCAGGAGCCAGAGCAAAAACGTAGTTCAGGTTCACGTACTGCTTCTTGAAAACGTCTTCGTTGTCGGAAGCGTAGAACGCACCAGTGAGCTCATCGGTGAACTTGTAGCTGGCACCGTAAACGTTGATGCTTTTCAGGCGACCGCTGTCACGCCCTTCGGCAGACTTGCGGGCTTCCTGAGTGAAGCGACCCACGTTGATTTCCAGGCCATCGATCTCTTTGGAAGTGACCAAAGTACCGGTGAAGCTTTCTGGCAACAGACGACCGTTGTCATAGCTCAAGACTGGCAGAGCAGGCATTTGGTCGCCGTACTTGATGACAGTATTGGAGATACGTGCTTTGACGGCAGCGCCGGCACGAGCGAGATCATCGGCAGCTTCACCGCTGTCGCCCTTCTTGAAGAAGTCGATACCGCCAGCGCCGCTACGGCCTTTACCGCCGTCCAGACGAACAGCGTACAGACCGAAAGCGTCGACGCCCAGGCCGATGGTGCCTTGGGTGAAACCGGATGCGAAGTTGGCGGTGAACGCCTGGCCCCACTCAGCGCGATCCGAGTTCGGCGCGACGTTTTTGTAATCACGATTGATATAAGCGTTGCGCAGTGCGAGATTCAGGTGGCTGTCTTCAACAAAGCCTTTGGAATCTGCCTGGCTGTCTGCCATGACCTGCCCAGCACTGATCAGACCCAGCGCGAGCAAACTGATGCGTTTGTTAAGCATTTCTAGTCGTCCTTTTTCTGCGAATTGATCACGCGCTGTGGTGATAACCGTGGGGTTATCTGCGACTCCCGAATCTCATATTCGAGGAGTCCGCACGAAGTCATCGCAGTGGACTACTGATGCACGTACATGGCGCAGTGCCACAGGCGGAGGAGACGAATCCTAGCCGCCGGTCATAAAACTGTCAATTTACGAAACTTTCTATGCTTAGAACTGTCTGGCTCGGCTCTTTTGGAAGAGCTGATCTCAGTCCTTGAGCACGCTTAAAAGAGCCTCAAGTTCGGCCTCATCAAAAAGGCCTGCCGGGTAACGCTGCAGCAGCATCTGCCTGACATCCGGTCGCTGAGGTTTACGCATACTGGTCGTCCTTAACCAGTCAGCCATCATCTGGCGCGCTTCGCTACTAGCAGACAAACCACGAGCGCGGTGCTCTATACCTGCGTTCATAGGACAACCTCTTAAGTCGTGAGGGGCTCAATGTACTGACGCTTTGTGACAGAAAGGCTAAGAGGTGAACGTTCCGATACTGGCTGGCGACCTATCCAGAAGGTCATACGCCAGAAGCGTTACCCACAAAAAAGCCCATCACCTGGATGGGCTTGATCACAGCAAGAACGGAGCCAACTGTGTAACGCGATTGTAACCGCGACCTGAAAATCAGGCCCGATGAGGCGCGGGCTGCTGCTGAGTCAGACAGTGGATGTTGCCACCGCCGAGCAACAGTTCGCGGCCTGGCACCATGACAACCTCGTGCTCCGGAAACAGTTGCTGCAGGATTTCAAACGCTTTTTGGTCCATCGGATCGTCAAAGCTGGGGGCAATAATGCCGCCATTTACGATCAGAAAGTTCACATAGGAACCCGCCAGACGCACCGAAGGGTTGCGTTCCTGGCTGCCGTGCACCTGATCGACGCCCGCGCATTCTTCTTCGGTAGCAAACAAAGGCCCAGGGATTGGCATCTTGTGAACGATGAATGCCCTGCCCTTTGCGTCACGGGTGTTTTCCAAAATACTCAATGCCGCGTGACACCGTGGGTAGTTGGGGTCTTTGGGATCATCGGTCCAGGCCAGCAACACTTCGCCGGGGCGCACGTAACAGCAGAAGTTATCGACATGTCCGTCGGTTTCGTCGTTGAACAGCCCGTCTGGCAGCCAGATAACTTTATCCACCGCCAGATTGGCGCTGAGTACCGCTTCAATCTCTTCACGGGAAAGGTGCGGATTACGATTACGGTTGAGCAGACACTCTTCGGTCGTGATCAACGTGCCTTCACCATCAACATGGATCGAGCCGCCCTCCAGAACGAAGCCGGGGGTCACATAACGTGGGCACCGTTCGATTTCCAGTACTTTGCTGGCCAGTTGTGAATCGAGATTCCAGGGGGAATACAGACCGCCATCGAAACCGCCCCAGGCATTGAAGTCCCAGTCCACGCCGCGCACTTCGCCCTGATTGTTGATGACGAAGGTCGGGCCGGTATCACGTACCCAGGCGTCGTCGTTACTGATTTCCACCACACGGATGTTTGGCACATCAAGGCGCGCACGGGCGTTGTCGTATTGCGCAGCAGACACAGCAACGGTCACTGGCTCGAAGCGCGCGATGGCCTTGGCGACAGCAACGTGGGCAGTCTGGACCGGCTTGCCACCCAGACGCCAGTTGTCAGGGCGCTCAGGCCAGACCATCCAGGTCTGGGTCTGCGGAGCCCATTCGGCGGGCATATGGAAGCCGTCGGCGCGTGGCGTGCTGTTGAGAGTGGTCATGGGGGATCAGGACTCCAGTGAGGCGTCGAATCGAACAATCGATAATTGGCGCCTTTATAGACGATAAAAATCGGGTTTAAAAGCCAAAAAATGGAAAATACAGCTATATTTCAAAAACCAAAACCGATATAAATCTGCAAACTATGTCTATAGGCGCGCCGCCGTCGCGCATCGAGCATAGAACCCTGTAGGAGCTGCCGAAGGCTGCGATCGCGGTGTATCAGGAGCAATGCTTCGCAGCCTTCGGCAGCTCCTACAGAAATGCATTTCAATCCAGTGGTTGCCTATTGTTTTATGAAAGCGGCTTTAGCTGCGAGGGCGTCAGCAGTCACTCCAGCTCAGCCAACACCTTCGACACACTATCCACAAAAAAGTCCACGCTCTGTCGGGTGGTACACATCGGCGGTTTGATTTTGAGGATGTTCAGGTAATCGCCTGTTGGCTGCATAAAGATGCCCAGCTCTCGCAGCCGGTCGCACAGGTAAGTCGTTTCTTCGGTCGCAGGCTCCAGGCTCTGGCGATTGCGTACCAATTCGACACCCAGATAAAAGCCCATGCCATGGACTGCACCGACCAGTGGATGGACATCAGTCAGGGCTTGCAGCCGGGCTTTGAAATGCGCGCCAACGACCTCGGCGTTTTCCCAAAGTTTTTCTTCCTCCATGACATCCAGCACGGCCATGCCTATTCGGCAACTGACCGGGCTGCCGCCTGCCGATGAGAAGAAATACCCTTCGACCTCCAGCGCTTCGGCAATCTCGCGCCGGGTGATGACGGCTCCCAGCGGATGGCCGTTGCCCATACCTTTGGCCATGGTAATGATGTCCGGAACCACTCCTTGCTCCTCGAACCCCCAGAAGTAGTGGCCCAGGCGGCCGTAACCGACCTGTACTTCATCGGCGATGCACACGCCGCCCTGCTCTCTGACTTTCTGGTAAACCTGCTGCAGATAACCCGGCGGCAGTGAAATCCCGCCCGCATTACCGTACACCGGCTCACAGATGAAGCCTGCGACCTGCCGCTGTTGTGCGGCCAATTGCTGCAAGACGTGCTCGACACTACGCACATACTGCGGCGCACTGTCCGCGCCACGGAACTCGCCGCGATAGGTATTTGGTGCCGTCACAGGGTGCACCCAGTCTGGCCGCGTACTGAGCGCCTGAGGGTTGTCGGCGATAGAAGTGGAGATGGCATCCGTTGCCACCGACCAACCGTGATACGCCTCCAGCACGCTGAGCATGTCGCGTCCGCCGCTGTAGGCCCACGCCAGACGAATCGCCAGATCATTGGCTTCGGTGCCGCTATTGACCAGAAAGACCCGATCCATGCCCTCCGGGGCCAGCTTGAGCAGACGTTCGGAGAACTCGGCAATCGCTGCGTAATGAAAGCGCGAGTTGGTGTTGAGTAGCGACCATTGCCGGCCTGCTTCCAACGCCATGCGTGGATGACCGTGACCGAGTACCGCCACATTGTTGAGCATGTCCAGGTAAGAGCGGCCCTGCATGTCGATCAAATGATTGCGCCAGCCCCGCTCGATCTGCGGTGGCGCCTGATAATAGTGTTTTTGCGAGCGGGCAAAACTGGCGTCACGGCGCGCCAGCAACTCTGCGGAATCCGGCAACGGAGGCGCATCACAGTCAAACCCCAGCAGCGCAGCAGGTGACGGGCACAATGCCCGCCATGCTTTAGCCCAGGACGGCGTCGCGAACAATGGCGGATTAAGGTCTGGAGCCGAACACAGTTGCAACAGCAATGACCCGTTGGCGTGACCGATCAACTCACCGGCGGCAACGCTGGCACCCGGCGTCAGCTCCAGGGTTGCACCCCAGATTCTCAGGTTCATTTGGGGGCCAGCCAGCAGCAGCGCCGAGTCTGCGGTGAGCCGTAGCGTACCGCCGAAAGGTGCATGCAACGCGGTGGCATTCATCACATGCAGCTCGACGTGCAGGGCAAAGGTTTCAGGCTCCCTGGCGGTATCGATCAGCGTGCGTGACAAGCGATATTCACCGAACCGGCTGGATGACTGACCGCTGACATGCGCGGCTTGCTTGAGTAAAAGCTCGTCGATGCCGTTTTGCGTCCAGTTACCCGCGGCAAAATGCTCGCTGAGTACCCCAAGATCAACTTGTCGAAACTCACGTCCGACGAGGCTGGGCAATAATGGCTGGAAGTCCTGGGTCAAAACCTGCGGACCACTGACGTTCACCGCGGCAAGAATCGCTGCCTCCATCAGCACCATCGGTACCGACGTCGCCAGATCGAAGATGCCCCACTCACTGTCGATGTTGGCCTGAATATAGGCATTGCCAGGTTCGACACTGGCTTGCTGTGCACTGCTGAGCACCAATACTGCCGAGCGAGCCACGATCAAAGGCCATAGGGCCTGAAGCTCTTCAAGTTGCAGCGGATTGATAGCGTGATAAGCACGAATTGCTGGCAGGATGTACAGCGGGTCGCCATCAGCATGGTTCAGCAATGCAGCGCAGGTCACCGACAGGTCGGCGACTCGCCACGTACTGACCAGATCACCAAAATCGATCAAGCCTTGCAACTGCCATTGCAAGTGAGCATCCCGCGCCCACACAACGTTGTATTCAGTGATATCCAGATGCACGGTCTGCACCGGCAACTTCGCGATCAGTGGGGCCAGGCGTCTTTGCGCCTGCTCGGCTGCCTGCGCGAGACACGCACGCTCGTCCTCACTCTCAATGACCGGCAACAAATGCTTGATCAATGCCTGAGCGTGGCGCGGGTCCCATTGCAGAACGCGATCAAGCCCTGGATGTTCAAGGCTGGCAAGAGAGCGGTCCACCCGGGCACACAGCTCGCCCAGCCCCAGCACAACATCGAGCGGCAGATGGCTCATATGGCTGAGGGCCTGACCGTCGATAAAATCCAGTAGCCTGGCGTGCACGGCATGTCCGCCGATCTCCAGTGACAAGAGTTGCTCGCCGGTATCTGCCAGCCTCACACCCGGCACCCGGACAGACGAACCCGCGCCCAGATGCCACAGCGCCGCATGCTGTGCGTCCAGCTCCAACGGAGAGTAATCCCCGTGGCAGATTTTCAGTACAAAGCGCTGCGCTCCGGTGTCCAGCAGAAAGTTGCGGTCCTGCTGGCTACCCAGTTCCTTCAGCGTGCCGCTCAATCCGTAATGCTGCTCCAGCAACTGCAGCGCCTGCTCGGCAGTGACCTCTGGACAAGGCAGGCTGGAACGACGAATCAGGGTGGCGAGCGGCATGCAACAACCTCGGTCTGGTTATACACAATGGGATAAGTTTCACAGAGCGACAACTATAGGTGCGCCGGACTCTTACCACCAAATATGCGTGAGACCTCGATACAGCCGCCGGTTTAATGGCGCTCCGTTGCGCCATGATCAATTCTTTTCATTAACTATATGCCTGTTCTTGGTTAATCCTGCTTGCACCGCTCGCGTTACAACAACAAGCTATGCTCCATCAGTCTTAAGACCTGGAAGGCACAAGGCAAACCTATGCGAATACTCGTTACTGGCGGCGCGGGCTTTATTGGCTCGGCGTTGATCCGTCATCTGATACAGAACACTGACCATGATGTGCTCAATTTCGACAAGCTGACCTACGCAGGCAACCTTGAATCACTGGCGAGCATCGCCACCGATACCCGCTATGAGTT
Organism: Pseudomonas viridiflava; assembly: GCF_900602065.1. Taxonomy (GTDB): domain Bacteria; phylum Pseudomonadota; class Gammaproteobacteria; order Pseudomonadales; family Pseudomonadaceae; genus Aquipseudomonas. Next base: position 188,360 of record NZ_UWFN01000347.1, read on the forward strand.
TGTTCAGGCGGACATCTGCGATCAGGCCAAAGTCAGCGAGGTACTCGCCCGTTTTGAACCACACGCGGTCATGCACCTGGCTGCCGAGTCTCATGTAGACCGCTCCATCGACGGCCCGTCCGAGTTTATCCAGACCAACATCGTCGGCACCTACAGCCTGCTTGAAGCCGTGCGTGGTTACTGGCAGAAGTTGCCTGAGAGCGAGCGCACGGCGTTCCGCTTCCACCATATTTCCACCGACGAAGTGTACGGCGACCTGCACGGCGTCGATGACCTGTTTACCGAAACCACACCGTATGCGCCAAGCTCGCCCTACTCGGCCAGCAAGGCCGCTTCTGATCATCTGGTACGCGCCTGGCAGCGGACGTACGGATTACCCGTTGTGGTGACCAACTGCTCCAACAACTATGGCCCGTTTCACTTCCCTGAAAAGTTGATCCCGCTGGTCATCCTCAACGCTTTGGCGGGCAAACCACTGCCGGTGTATGGCAATGGGCTGCAAGTACGCGACTGGCTGTTCGTCGAAGACCATGCGCGCGCCCTGTACAAGGTCGTTACCGAAGGCCTTGTGGGTGAGACCTACAACATTGGCGGCCACAACGAGCAGAAGAACATCGATGTAGTGCGCGGCATCTGCACGCTGCTCGAAGAACTCGCACCGCAACGTCCGGACGGCATCGCTCACTATGCAGACCTGATCACGTATGTGGTGGATCGCCCCGGTCACGACCAGCGCTACGCCATCGACGCCAGCAAGATCGAGCGCGAACTGGGCTGGACTCCCGAAGAAACCTTCGAATCAGGCTTACGCAAAACCGTGCAGTGGTACCTGAATAATCTGGAATGGTGCCGCCGCGTACAAGACGGCAGCTACCAGGGCCAACGACTGGGCTTTACCGACCACAAGGACTTGATCGCATGACCAAAGGAATCGTTCTGGCCGGGGGCTCCGGCACGCGCCTGCACCCCATCACTCTGGGTGTATCCAAACAACTGCTGCCGATCTATGACAAGCCGATGATCTACTACCCGATCTCGGTGCTGATGCTGGCCGGTATTCAGGACATATTGATCATTTCCACACCGCAGGATCTGCCGCAGTACCGCAGCCTGCTGGGCGACGGCAGCCAGTTTGGTGTGCGCTTGCAGTACGCTGAGCAACCTAAGCCAGACGGCCTCGCGCAGGCCTTCCTGATTGGCGAAGAGTTCATCGGCGACGATTCGGTGTGTCTGATTCTGGGCGATAACATTTTCCATGGTCAGCACTTCGGCGAGCAGTTGAAGACAGCCACCTCTCACCAAAGCGGGGCCACGGTATTTGGCTATTGGGTCAAGGATCCGGAGCGTTTCGGGGTCATCGATTTCGACGAGGATGGCAAGGCGCTGTCCATCGAAGAAAAACCCAAGGCACCCAAGTCCAGCTATGCAGTCACGGGTTTGTATTTTTACGACAACGAAGTCATCCGTATCGCCAAGGACGTCAAACCTTCGCCCCGTGGCGAGCTTGAGATCACCGACGTCAACAATGCTTATTTGCAACGTGGCGACCTGCGCGTAGAGCGCTTTGGTCGCGGCTTCGCCTGGCTGGATACCGGCACTCATGACAGCCTGCTCGAGGCCTCGCAATACGTGCAGACCATCGAACATCGTCAGGGCCTGAAAGTCGCCTGCCTTGAAGAGATCGCCTACCAGAATGAATGGATTGATCGCGAACAGTTGCTCGAACGTGCTCAATACTTCGGCAAGACCGGCTACGGCCAGTATCTGTTCAAACTTGCGGGGGAAAACCGGTGAATGTAATTGCCAGCGATATCCCAGAGGTACTCATCCTGGAGCCCCGTGTATTCGGTGACGAACGCGGTTTTTTCTATGAAAGCTTTAATGCCAAAGCCTTCGCTGACGCCACTGGGCTGCGTGACTTGACCTTCGTTCAGGATAACCACTCAAAGTCGGCCAAGGGCGTACTGCGCGGCCTGCATTACCAGATCGAAAATGCCCAGGGCAAACTGGTGCGGGTGACCGCAGGTGAGGTCCTGGACATTGCCGTGGACATTCGCAAAAGCTCGCCGACGTTTGGCCACTGGACCGGCGTCAGGTTATCTGCCGATAACGCTCGGCAACTGTGGATCCCGCCAGGCTTCGCCCACGGTTTTCTGGTACTCAGCGACTACGCCGAGTTCCTCTACAAAACCACTGACTACTACACCCCGGCGGCCGAACGCTGTATTCGCTGGGATGACCCGGATCTGGCGATCGACTGGCAGCTCGACGGTGCGCCGCAACTGTCAGCCAAGGATCAAAACGGTAAAGCATTCAAAGAGGCTGACCTGTTCCCATGAGCAAGCCACTGAAAATCGTCGTCATCGGTCAGCACGGCCAGGTCTCCCTGGCCCTGCAGAAAACCCTCGCGGACCTCGGCGAACTGATCGTTCTGGGCCGCGATAAACTGGACCTGAGCGATCAGATGGCAGACTTCGACCAGATCCAGGATTTCAAGCCCGACCTGATCATCAATGCGGCGGCTTATACCGCAGTGGATCAGGCCGAGACTGACCAGAAGACCGCGCTTTCAGTGAACGCCATTGCCGCCGGCATGCTGGCCGATCAAGCAAAAGAATTGGGTATCCCGTTGATTCACTACTCTACGGACTACGTGTTTGACGGCAGCAAGGCCACTCCCTGGACCGAACAGGATAAGCCCGCACCGCTGGGCGTCTACGGCGCCAGCAAGTGGGCGGGAGAACAGGCTATCGAGTACGTCGGCGGACAGTATCTGATCCTGCGGACGAGCTGGGTTTACTCCACAGCAGGGCGTAACTTCCTGCTGACCATGCAGCGCCTGCTGCAAGAGCGAGAGTCGCTGAATGTGGTTGCCGATCAGATCGGAGCGCCGACCTGGGCTGGAACCATTGCCCAAAGCACACGCCAACTCATAGAGCGCTGGCGCGACGGACAAGCTGGCGCCTGGGGCACGTACCACCTGACCGCTAGCGGCGAAACCTCATGGTTTGGCTTTGCTCAGGCCATTGGCGAGCAATTGGTTGTGCAAGGTAAAAAATGCGCGGCACTGGAGGCTATTCCGTCCAGCGCCTACCCGACACCCGCAGCACGCCCACTCAACTCGCGACTCGACTGCAGCCTTCTCCAGCGTGAATGGGGCGTGCAACAACCCGACTGGCACAGCGCGTTACTGGAGTGCCTGGCCGAGCAGGGTTAGTATTATCCGGAGTTTTCCTGACCTGTAGGAGCTGCCGAAGGCTGCGAAGCATTCATCCTGACATGCCGCTATCGCAGCCTTCGGCAGCTCCTACAGGTCCCATGTTTGCTCCGTGACAGCACGGTGTCAGCGATACTGCGATATCTTCTACAGAAAAGCCCACCCGTAGTGCACTCCGACGATGACCAGCCATTCCACACTCCCACCCCGACCGCGCTGGCGCAGCCTTGCGCTGCTGGCGTTATGTCTGGCGCCGCTGCTGTGGCCGCTGGAGCATCTGGCCGAGCGTTATTACCGTAACGAGCTAGTGAGTCAAAATCGCCAGACCCTGGACCTCTACGTCGCCAACCTGCTGGGCACGCTGCATCGCTACGAAACCTTGCCGCAGATTCTCAGCCAACTGCCAGGCCTGCCCGCCGCATTGAAAGCGCCACAGGGGAGCGACATACAGCAATCCGCCAACCAGCTGCTGCAGACCATCGTTCGTCAGACTGGCGCTGAAGTCATGTACTTGATGAATGCCGAAGGCACGACGATTGCGGCGTCCAACTGGGACAAACGTGACAGTTTCGTAGGCCGTAACTTTGCCTTCCGCCCCTACTTCAGCGATGCCATGGCGGGCAATCTGGGACGCTTCTTTGGCTTGGGCACAACCTCCGCCAAACGGGGCTACTTCTTTGCCTCGGCGGTGCGCGACGGCGACAAGGTGATCGGAGTGCTGGTGGTCAAAATTGATCTGGACCACACCGAAAACCTGTGGGGCAAAACCCCCGAACAATTGCTGCTCACTGATCACAACGGCGTGGTCGTCCTGACCTCCAGACCTGAGTGGCGCTTCCGTTCGACGCGCACGCTGAGCGAAGAGGAAAAGCAGGCCATCGTTGCGATCCAGCCTTACCCGACTCGCGATCCGCGTCCTTTGTTGCTCGACGACAAAGCCTGGCTGACCCAGAGCCAGCAAATTGATGAAACCGGCTGGAGCGTGAATATCCTGGCACCGCGTGCGCTGATTGACCGTCCGGTGCGTACGGTGGTGGCCATCGGCGGTGCAGCCTTGCTGGTCGTCATGTTGCTGCTCGGCATCATGATTCAGCGGCGCCGGCACTACCTGGACCGTATCGCCTTCGAGGCCAAGGCCCGACGCGAGCTGGAAGTCCGAGTGGTAGAGCGCACCAGCGACCTGGAGGGCCTGAACAGCCGTCTCAGGCAAGAAGTCCTGGAGCGCGAGCAGGCGCAACAGGAACTGGTTCGCGCTCAGGATGAATTAGTACAGGCTGGCAAGCTCTCTGCGCTGGGCACCATGTCGGCAAGTATCAGTCACGAACTCAACCAGCCCTTGGCCGCGATCCGCAGTTATGCAGAGAACGCAGAAATTCTGCTGGATCATTCACGCACCGATGACGCACGCGGCAACCTCAAGCAGATTGGTGAGTTGACGGGCCGCATGGCGTCAATCATCGCCCACCTGCGCGCCTTCGCCCGGCGCGACCGTCATGCGCCGGAAAGCGTCGCCCTGCAACCTGCGCTGGACGATACTCTGGCGCTGCTGGCGAAGCGCCGTCGCGCCATGGAGGTCGAACTGATACGCGACTTGCCCGACGCCACGCTATGGGTGCAGGCCGGTGAAACGAGGCTGCGTCAGGTGCTCGGCAACCTCTTGGCCAATGCGCTGGACGCGCTGACTGAAAAAGGCCCGCCGCGCAAAATCTGGATCAGTGCCGAACAGACGCCAGAAGGCGTCAATCTGTTCATCCGGGACAACGGCCCCGGGTTTACGCAGGAAGCATTGGCCCGTGCCCGGGAGCCCTTCTTTACCACCAAGACCCGTACTCAGGGGCTTGGGCTCGGTCTTGCGATCTGCGATACGCTGATGCGCGCTCTGGGCGGTGAACTGCTGTTCGATAATCATCCGACCGGAGGCGCACTGCTGACTCTGCGCCTGCGCGATGGCGCATCCGGGGTCAACCTTCAACCGCCAGAGGATTTATCTGCATGACCGCCATCGACAGCCAGATCCAGGTAGTGCTGATCGACGACGACCCGCACTTGCGTCAGGCCTTGAGCCAGACGCTGGATCTCGCCGGACTGAAAGTACTGACCCTGCCGGAAGCCAACGGCCTCGCTGCTCGCATCGAACGCGACTGGCCCGGCGTAGTGGTCAGCGACATTCGCATGCCGGGTATGGATGGCCTTGAGCTGTTGAGCGACCTGCATGGCCGGGACCCGGAGTTACCGGTCCTGTTGATCACGGGCCACGGCGATGTACCACTGGCCGTGCAGGCGATGCGCGCCGGTGCTTACGACTTTCTGGAAAAGCCCTTCGCCAGTGATGCGCTGCTGGACAGTGTGCGTCGCGCGCTGGCTTTGCGCCGTCTGGTGCTGGATAACCGCAGCTTGCGCCTGGCGTTGAGCGACCGGCAGCAATTGAGCGCACGACTGGTCGGACAGTCGGCGCCCATGTTGCGCTTGCGTCAGCAAATCGGAGCCTTGGCCGCAACCAAAGCCGACGTGCTGATCCTTGGGGAAACCGGGGCGGGCAAGGAGGTCGTGGCGCGGGCGCTGCATGATCTGTCGAACCGCCGCACCGGGCCATTTGTCGCGATCAACGCTGGCGCACTTGCAGAGTCGGTGGTCGAAAGCGAGCTGTTCGGGCACGAGCCAGGCGCGTTTACCGGGGCACAGAAGCGTCGTATCGGTAAGTTCGAATTCGCCAATGGCGGCACGCTTTTCCTCGATGAAATCGAAAGCATGAGCATGGACGTGCAGGTCAAACTGCTGCGTCTGTTACAAGAGCGCATGGTCGAGCGACTGGGTGGCAACCAGCAAATCCCGCTGGATATCCGGGTGATTGCGGCCACCAAGGAAGACCTGCGTCAGGCGGCGGATCAAGGTCGCTTCCGCGCCGACCTGTATTACCGGCTCAACGTCGCGCCGCTGCGAATCCCGCCGTTGCGCGAGCGAGGAGAAGATGCGTTGATGCTGTTCCAGCACTACGCCGACGCGGCGAGCATGCGCCACGGACTCCCCAAACATGAACTGCAGCCCGCACAACGCGCCTTATTGCTGCGCCACACCTGGCCGGGCAATGTCCGTGAGCTGCAAAACGCCGCGGAGCGCTTTGCTCTGGGCCTGGAGCTTGCCTTGGAAGGCAACGAAGTGCCGGTGGTGCCGACGATCACCGGAGGCCTCAGCGAGCAGGTCGAAAGCTTCGAGCGCGCCTTGATCGCCGCTGAATTGACCCGACCGCACAGCTCAGTACGCAGCCTCGCAGAAGCACTCGGCCTGCCGCGTAAAACCCTGCACGACAAACTGCGCAAACACGGCCTGAGCTTCGGCGGCGGCGCGGACGAGCAAGAATGAAGCCTGAGGATAACCAGATGTCACAAGAGGCCGCCGCACTGGAACAGGTGCTGCATCACGACATCCCGCTCACCCAGGCAATGGGTGTGAAAGTCTTGAGCTGGCAGGATCAGCAGTTGCGGCTGCATTTACCGCTCGCTCCCAACATCAATCATAAAAGCACGTTATTCGGCGGGAGCTTGTACTGCGGGGCTGTTCTGGCGGGTTGGGGCTGGCTGCACGTGCGCCTGAAAGAGGCCGGTATCGAAGGCGGGCACATCGTGATTCAGGACGGGCAGATCAGCTATCCCTTGCCGGTTCGCGAAGACGCCGTGGCGATATGCGATGCGCCGGATGAAGCCGTCTGGGCAAAGTTCGTCGCGACTTATCAACGTCGCGGCCGGGCGCGGCTGACGTTACCAACACGGATTTGTGCGCAAGGAAGTGATCAGGAGGCTGTGCGTTTTATCGGGCAGTTTGTAGTGCATCGGTGAGTGAGATGCAACGCGGTCTGTGGGAGCGAGGCTTGCCCGCGATGAGGCTGCACTCGATGTGCTGATATCTGCGGTGTCCCTATCGCGGGCAAGCCTCGCTCCCACAGGATCTACGCAATCCCGTAGGACTGGATTTAGCCGGTACTACGGTGTGGTGATTGGCCGTAGTGCTTGTGGGCAAACATAGAATCTCCCACAGGACGCCGCACTCCAACCGTAGCTAAGCGCATAAGCACGAGCCTTAGCTGCGAGCCAACTCCAGTAAACTCTCTCGCCAATGCGCCCCGGCAGGCAGCGCCAAAAAGAACGGATTGAGCAGCGACTCACGGGGCGGGTAGCTGAACGGTTCGCCAGACAGTTCGAGTACTTCTCCGCCCGCACCTTCCAGCACCCCTTGCGCGGCAGCGGTGTCCCACTGCGACGTCGGTGCCAACCGGGGATAACAATCGGCAGCGCCTTCGGCCAACAGGCAAAACTTCAGCGAGCTGCCGATATTGGTCAAATGCAGATGTCCGACCGCGGCAGACAAACCGGCCAGCAGGCGCTCTTGCTCAGGGCTGGTGTGACGGCGGCTGGCGACTACGGTGAAGTCATGACCCGCGCCCGGCTCCTGACGCACGGTGATCGGCGTCAGGTGATCATCGTCATCGCTACGCCACGCGCCCAATCCGGCGCCTCCAAAGTAGCAGCGGTTGTTGGTCGGCATCGAAACAACACCAAACACCACGCGGCCATGCTCGATAAGCGCCACGTTGACGGTGAACTCTTCACTCCCGGAAATGAACTCCTTGGTGCCATCCAGCGGATCAACCAGCCACCAACGTTGCCACTTCGCACGCTCGCTCAGCGGGATATCGGCATCTTCTTCGGACAACACATGAATATCCGGAGCCAGCGCCAGCAAGCCTTCAGCAAGTAATTGGTGGGCCGCGATGTCCGCCGCGGTGACAGGCGAATCATCCGCCTTGGAGGTGACCGTCACATTGGCGCGCCAGTGCGGCAAGATGACTTCCCCGGCGAGACGGGCAAGCTTGATCACCGGTTCCAGAAGCGGGTGCGGCAAGTCGTTGAAAACATCGGTCATGGCAAAAACAGTCCACGCTGGGTCAACAAATCCCGCGCCAGGTAGAGCGCAGCAAGAGCACGGCCTTCACTGAATTGCGGGTGCTCGATCAGGCTCGACAACTCGCGCAAATTCACTTTATCCACACGCATCGGCTCCGGTTCATCGCCTTCCAGACGCTCTTCGTAAAGATCGGAGGCCAGTACCACCTGGATTTTCTGGCTCATGTAGCCAGGCGACAGGGAAAGCTCGGTCAGGTGCTCCAACTGCCGAGCGCCATAGCCCGCCTCTTCCTTGAGTTCACGATTGGCGGCAGCAAGCACGTCTTCGCCGGGCTCGATAAGCCCTTTGGGCAAAGACAGCTCGTACTCATCTGTGCCACCGCAATACTCTTCAATCAAGACCGCATGATCAGCATCCAGCATTGCCACGATCATCACGGCGCCATAGCCATTGCCACGCCCAACCAATCGCTCATAAGTGCGCTCTACGCCGTTGGCGAAGCGCAGTTGCAGCTCCTCTACACGGAAAAGACGGCTACTGGCGACGATTTCGCGGGCAAGTACGGTGGGTTTATGGCGCATGACAGGCTCCTTTGCGTGGACGGGTTACTATACCGTGGCTTTTCCGATTGTCTGTCTCGGATATGCTGACTTCACCCATCTATACCTTGCGAGACTTGAATGCCTTCCATGCCCTGGCGCGACATCGATACCGTTCTGCTTGATATGGACGGGACCCTGCTCGACCTTCATTACGATGAACATTTCTGGCTGCAGCATTTGCCGCAGCGCTATGCCGAGCTGCACGGAGTCAGCCTGGCGATGGCGTTACTGGAGATGAAGCCGCTGTTTGAAAAAAATGCCGGCACACTCAACTGGTACTGCCTGGACTACTGGAGCGCCGAGCTGAAGCTGTCGGTGCGTGACCTGAAGCTGGAAACCGCCGACCTGATTGCCCTGCGCCCTGACGCCGAAACATTCCTTGCGGCGATCAAGCAGGCAGGCAAGCGCGTGATCATGATTACCAACGCCCATCGCGACTCGCTGTCGTTGAAAATGGAGCGCATTGAGCTGGCGCCGTACTTTGAACGCCTGATCAGCTCCCACGACTATGGTTTCCCCAAGGAAAGCCCGCACTTCTGGGACGCGCTTCAGGCCGACATCGCCTTCGACCCGGCGCGCAGTCTGTTTATCGACGACACCCTGCCGATCCTGCGCAGCGCCCGCACCTTCGGCATCGGCCATTTGCTGGCAGTCAGCGAACCGAACAGCCAGAAGGGACCGAAAGACACCGAAGAGTTTGCGGCGGTGACGGATTATCGAGAATTGATTGAGGGGTTGTGATTTTTGTCACGCAGTGCGCCAGTGGGACCGAATTCATTCGGGAAGGCGGCATTTCAGGCGGCGCAATGCAACGTATGCACCTGCCCCTTCGCGAATGAATTCGCTCCCACAGAGAGGTGAGCGCCCAGACAAACATTGATCCTGCCAAGGCGCGTGCTGCTCTGGTGTCTTATTCAGGAATACGCAACACCTGCCCCGGATATATCTTGTTTACATCCTTGAGCATCGGTGTGTTGGCCTCGAAGATTTTCTGATACTTATTCGGGTCACCGTAGACTCGCTTGGATATAGCGCTGAGGGTGTCGCCTTTTTCGACGGTAACGAACTTCGCCTGAGTAACCACTGGGGCACCAGCTTTTTAGATCATTTGATCATCGACCCTTTCGACACCGCTGATATTGCCCAGTGTCAGCAGGATTTTTTCCCTCTCTTCCTGGCTGGCAACCTCGCCGGTGACGGTCACCGTACTGCCGTCAACGGTGGTCTGAATGTCGGGATTGCCCAACCCCACTGTTGAGATGTGCTTTTTCAGAGCGTCATCCGAGGCATTGGCATCGCCAGGTGTTATTGCGTCGAGGATTTTTTCCCCAGCCTCTTTCAGGAAACTGAAAATACTCATGTGTGGTTCTCCTTGATTGTTATTGTCGGACCCAACAGACAAGGTTAGTCGTAACGAGCCCTCAGGAACCAACGTCCGACCGGCAGCCGACCGCCCATCCGACACTTCAACAGGCTAGAATCACGCGCTTGCAGTGCCTAACGGAGCGAATATGGACATCAAACAACTCAAATTCCTGATCGCCCTCGATGAAACGAGGCATTTTGGCCAGGCCGCCGCACGTTGCAACATCACTCAGCCAACCCTGTCGATGCGCCTGCGCAACCTGGAAGAAGAACTTGAGCTGCCACTGGTCGTTCGAGGACAGCGATTTGAGGGTTTTACTGCCCCAGGCGAACGTGTCCTGGCGTGGGCCCGCACGGTATTGGCAGCGTATGACGGCTTGCAAGCCGAAGCGGCTGCGTGCCGAGGCAACCTTGTCGGCACCCTGCGCATGGGCGTAGTACCGCTGTCGAGCTTTGACCCGCTGCCATTATTGAGGCTGTTGCACGAAAGCCACCCCAACCTGCGCTTCGAACTGTCGGCACTCAGTTCCGAACAGATACTGGAGCAACTGGCGAGCAACCGCATTGATCTGGGCGTTTCCTACATGGAGCATTTGGACAGCGAACGCTTCGACTCCCTGACCCTGGCAGAAACCCGCATGGGGCTGCTTTACGATCATCGTCACTTCACCTTTGGCGAACAGCCGCTTACTTGGGCAGACCTGATCGAGCTGCCTCTGGGTCTGTTGACCAGCGGTATGCACTTCCGCCAGTCCATCGATCACAACTTCCACAGCCGCGGCCTGCAGTTCAATCCGCTGCTGCAGACCGATGCCGTTCATCAGTTACTTCAGGCCGTTCACGGCGGTTTCTGCTGCGCAATCATGCCGCTTGAAGGCGAACTGGAAAACCTCACCGAAGACCTGAGTCTGCAACCCATCGACGATGCCCGCACAATGGCGCGGCTGGGCATGATCATGCGACGCGGTGCGCCCCGGTCCGTGTTGGCTGAAGCGTGTTTTGCGCTGTATCAGAAACTCAACGAAAAACATTGATCGACGTCATCTATCAGCGCATTGGAACTAGCGATTAGACGATATCCGACAAGAGGCCTAGTCTTGTGAGATGTCACTCTGCCGGTACGTTCCCATGCACGCCAAGCGAACGGTCAGTACGGCGCCCGCAGACCAATCGCCCGCGCCCGCCGCAAGCCAGTCCTACAGCTACTCAAACCTCGAAAGCGATGTATCGGCGCCTGCCGACCTTGCCGAAGAAGTAGCCTTGGCTATTGCCTACAACGGCATCAGCCAGGCGGTCATGCTGGTTTCACCTACCGATCTTGAAGACTTTGTCGTTGGTTTCAGTCTGGGCAGCGGCATCATTGCCTCACCGGATGAGATCTATGACATCAAGCTCAGCGGCTGCGGTTCTGCTCAACAGGCAGAAGTCGAGATCGCCAGCCGTGCGTTCTGGGATCTGAAGCAACAACGCCGGCAGATGGCGGGCACCAGCGGCTGCGGCTTGTGCGGAGTAGAAGCGGTTGAACAGGCGCTGCCTGAATTGAACGTTTTACCGGGCGCGCCGTTGCCGCCCATCGAGTGGCTTGAAGGCTTGCGTCAGCGCATTGGTGAATTCCAGCCGTTGGGGCGTCATTGCGGTGCGGTACACGCTGCGGTCTTCATGGATAACCAGGGGCAATTGCTGTTGGGCCGGGAAGACATCGGTCGACACAACGCACTGGATAAGCTGATCGGCGCCCTTGTGCGTCAGGAAATTCCAATAATCGGCGGCCTCGCCATCGTCACCAGCCGTTGCAGTCTGGAGTTGATCCAGAAAGTGCTGCGCGCGGGTATCCAGACGCTGGTCAGCTTGTCCTCGCCTACCGGCCTGGCTTTGCAATGGGCACGTCGTCATAACCTGAACCTAATTCACCTGCCGCAACACAGTGCGCCGCGGGTTTACAGTCCCGTGATGGAGAATCAAGCATGAGCCTGCATAAAGAAGCCGACCTCAAACCAACCCCGCGCTACAAGCCCTACAAAGGTGCAGCTGGCGGATGGGGCGCACTGATCAGCGTGACTCATGCCTGGTTGACCAGCGACAACGCACTGAAAAACCTGCGCATGATGCTCAAGACCAACCAGAACGGCGGCTTTGACTGCCCGGGCTGCGCATGGGGTGATTCGCCGGAAAGCGGCATGGTCAAATTCTGCGAAAACGGCGCCAAGGCAGTGAACTGGGAAGCGACCAAGCGTCGCGTAGACCCTTCATTCTTCGCCCGCTACAGCGTCAGCGCCCTGCGTGAACAAAGCGACTACTGGCTCGAATACCAAGGCCGCCTGACCGAGCCAATGGTTTACGACGCCGAAACCGATCGCTACAAGCCGATCAGCTGGGACGATTCCTTCGCCCTGATCGCCAAACACCTTAAAGCGTTGCCAAACCCGAACATGGCCGAGTTCTACACCTCGGGCCGGGCCAGTAACGAAGCCGCTTATCTGTACCAACTGTTCGTTCGTGCCTACGGCACCAACAACTTCCCTGACTGCTCAAACATGTGCCACGAAGCCAGCGGCGTTGCGCTGTCGCAAAGTGTCGGTGTCGGCAAGGGTACCGTGACCTTCGACGACTTCGAGCACGCCGATGCGATTTTCGTCTGGGGTCAGAACCCTGGCACCAACCACCCGCGCATGCTCGAACCGCTGCGTGAAGCCGTTCAACGTGGCGCTCAGGTAGTGTGCGTCAACCCGCTGAAAGAGCGTGGTCTTGAGCGCTTCCAGCATCCACAGCACCCGATCGAGATGCTCACCAACGGTGACCGTCCGACCAACACGGCCTACTTCCGCCCGGCACTGGGTGGCGACATGGCGCTGCTGCGCGGCATGGCCAAGTTCCTGCTGCAATGGGAACGCGATGCACAAGCGGCCAACGAGCCGTCGGTGTTCGACCACGCGTTCCTCAACGAACACACTCAAGGCGTGCTCGACTATCTGGCCACTATCGACGACACCCCATGGGACAAGATCGTCGAGCAGTCTGGCCTGACGCTGGTGGATATCGAAAAATCCGCGCGCATGTACCTCAAGGGCAAGAACGTCATCATGTGCTGGGCGATGGGTATCACCCAGCATCGCCACTCGGTGGCGACCATTCAGGAAATCGCTAACCTGATGCTGCTGCGCGGCAACATTGGCCGTCCGGGCGCGGGCCTGTGCCCAGTGCGTGGCCACAGTAACGTGCAGGGCGACCGCACCATGGGCATCAACGAGCGCCCACCGGCGTTCTTCCTTGATGCGCTGGAGCGTCGCTTCCAGTTCAAAGTCCCGCGTGAAAACGGTCACAACGTGGTTGAAGCCATCCACGCCATGGCCGAAGGCCGTGCCAAAGTTTTCATCGCACTCGGCGGCAACTTTGCCCAGGCCACACCAGACAGCGCCCGTACCGTTGCAGCACTCGGCAATTGCGACCTGACTGTGCAGATCAGCACCAAGCTCAACCGCAGCCACCTGAGCCACGGTAAAGAAGCTTTGATCCTGCCGTGCTTCGGTCGTACCGATATCGACATCCAGGCCAACGGCCCACAAGCCGTTACCGTGGAAGACTCCTTCAGCATGGTCCATGCCTCCAATGGCCAACTGCAACCGTCGTCTCGCCACATGCGCTCAGAGCCTGCGATTCTCGCTGGCATCGCCAACGCAACACTGGGCAAACAGCCGGTGGACTGGCTGTGGCTGGTAGAAGACTACAACCGCATCCGCGAGTTGATCGCCGACACCATTCCTGGCTTCAAAGACTTTAATCAGCGCCTTGAACATCCAGGTGGCTTCTATCTGGGCAATGCGGCGGGTGCCCGTCGCTGGAACACAGCGACCGAACGCGCCAACTTCAAGCCCAACATGTTGCCGCTCGATCTGATACACGCCAGCGTACGCTCCACGGGTCAGGAACCCGATCTGATCATGCAGTCCATGCGCTCTCATGATCAGTACAACACCACTATTTATGGCCTGGACGACCGTTATCGCGGCGTGAAAGGTCAGCGTGACGTGGTGTTCGTCAACGAAGCCGATATCGTCCGTCTGGGCTACCAGCCAGGTCAGAAGGTCGACCTGATTTCGATCTGGGGCGATGGCCGCGAGCGTCGCGTGAAGAACTTCACCCTGCTGGCCTTCGATATTCCAGCCGGGCAGGCCGCGGCTTACTACCCTGAGGTCAACCCGCTGGTGCCGCTGGAAAGCGTCGGCGATGGCAGCAGCACGCCAACCTCGAAGTTTGTGGCGATCAAACTGGAACGTTCGGCTGAGTCGGCACGGATTGTTTGATTAGGGTTTAGCCTGATCCCAGAGGAACACACTACTTCTGTAGGAGCTGCCGAAGGCTGCGAATCCCATTGTGTCAGTGATGATGCAATCGCAGCCTGCGGCAGCTCCTACAGTAGCCTTTTCAAACGAACAAAAAAGGCCCGTTTCGCGAGAAACGGGCCTTGATCAAGTAAGCTCAGACTGTCAAAAACCACTTAAGTTCCTCAGCAAAAACAGTAACTTAGCTATTTGTGCACCAGTCGTGTTACTCGTCGGATTTGCGTTGCCACAACCTCGGCAGAACCTCAGGATCGGCGCCGTCATCCCTTTGAGGTTCATTGCATGAAGTATTCCTCGATTCTGTTGTTGTCACTCACTCTGGCCAGTGGTCTCGCCTCTGCAGGCGGTACGGTTGAGTCGGGTGTGGGCGGTGCATTGGGTGGGGTACTCGGTTCGGTTGTCGGCCAACAGCTTGGCGGCAGCACAGGCGCAGCGATCGGCGCAGGCCTGGGTGGTGCAGGTGGTGCCGCCGTCGGTGCCGACCGTCGCAACCGCACAGAAGCAGCCATCGGCGGCGGTCTGGGCGCTGCGGGCGGTAACGTGATTGGTCGCAGCGTTGGCGGTAACACAGGCAGCCTGGTCGGAGCAGCCGCAGGCGGTGGTGCTGGTGGCGCACTGGGCAACTACATGGGCAACGAAAGCCGCGCCGACGAACGTGATAATCGTCGCTATCGCGGTGACCGTGGTCCGCGCGGACACGCTCATGGCCATCGCAAGAACAAACACCACTACCGTCATCGTTAAGCTGTATTTGATCTGACATTCCACACTGGCCGCCCATGAAGCGGCCAGTGTTGTTTTCAGACCACTAAAACCTGCAGCGCCTCGCGCAGCGTGTCAGGGATGGATACCGGCAGATTGGACCCCCGATCTACAAACACGTGAACGAAGCGCCCCGCCGCACAAGCCTCATCCTCGCCAACTTTGAACACCGCCAGCTCGTATTGCACGGAGCTGTTGCCAAGCTTCGCAACCCGCAGGCCGACCTCGATCACATCGGGATAGGCAATCGACGCGAAGTAATCACACGAAGAACTCACCACAAAGCCCACTACAGACCCATCATGGATATCCAGCCCGCCGCGCTCGATCAGGTAAGTGTTCACGGTGCTGTCGAAAAAGCTGTAGTAAGTCACGTTGTTCACGTGACCATAGATATCGTTGTCGTGCCAACGCGTGGTGATCGGCTGAAAGTGGCGATAGTCGGTGCGCTGCGGGGTTATGTTGGTCATGGAGTTCTCTGGTCGTAAGTTGACATCTGTAGGAGCTAAAGACTGTTTGTCTGACACACCGCGCTCGCAGCCTTCGGCAGCTCCTACAACTATTGAGAGTGGATATTAGCCCGCACCCAGTCCCTCACCGCCGCATACGGATAATCCTCCAGCTGACCAAAGCCCGGGATCCCCCGCGCTTTGAGTTTGGTGAATAACGGCACGCTGATGCCACACAGGAAGCGTGTCAGGCAATCAGAACTCGGAGTTTCGTCTCTGTAATCCTGATGCTTGCGGATGAACTCATCGCATAATTGCTCGAAGCTCTGCGCTTGCAGCGGTGCCAACGCAGGAGGCTCCGGCAACCGCGCAACCTGCCCGGCACACACCGAGCAATGTCCACAACGCTGAGGGGCATTGTGATCGCCAAAATACTTTGCCAGCCGGTGGCTTAAGCACTGCTCACTGGCAAACAGATCAAGCATCGCGTGAATACGCTCGACCTCTGAGGATTCATGCTCACTGAAATACTCATGCAGCTCGACGCTAAGCGCCTGAGCATCAAAATCGGCGACCAGCAGACTGTAGACCTCAGTCATCTGCTTGCTTTCCAGTTCGATCCAGCCTTTCTCCTGAAAGTAGTCCAGCGCTGTCACCACCCGCCCACGCTCGGCCTGGTACTGCTGATACATCGCATCGAAATCCACCGTCGCCCAGGTTCGCGCCCTTGTGGACGTCGCCACCAAAGCTTCTACAAACTGCCGACGCTCGCCTTCGAAACGCTGAATCAGCGCATCCGGCTGGATCAGAAACTTGAAGCGGTACTCAGCAAAGTACGCATAACGTGGCGCAATAATCCCTCGCAGCTCCAACTGCACCAACAGGGTTTTCAGAGGCAGTTGCCGCACATTGCTCTGCTCCGCCAGCGGCCCGAGCAAGAATTCCCACTGACCTTGCGGCCCTGCGTCGAGCAAGTCCTCAAGCACGTAGCGAATGCCAGACAACTCTGGCGTATCACCGTAAACAAAGTTTTCCAGCACATTAAGGCTGTCCCGGTTGGCAAGAACAAGACAATCCGATCCCGCCCCGTCACGGCCAGCACGGCCAATTTCCTGGCTGTAATTTTCGATGGATTTGGGCAGGTCAAAATGCACCACATTGCGGATGTCGCTCTTGTCGATACCCATGCCGAACGCGATGGTCGCCACAATACAGTTGAGTTGACCACTCATGAACTGCTGCTGAATGGATTCGCGCTGATCACTGGGTAAGCCCGCATGATAAGCACTGGCTGCGATACCGTTCTGCGCAAGATGCTCGGCAGTGTATTCGGCGGTTTTCTGCAGGGTCACATAAACGATGGTCGGCTGATCGGGTTTGGCACCCAGCCACTCCACCAGACGCCGCCGTTTGTCGCGCCCCGTTACGGGTTCGACACACAGATTCAGGTTCGAACGATAAAAACCGGTGGTGACCACGTCCTGCGGCTCAATGGCGAACCTGGCCTGCATGTCGGCAATCACTTGAGGCGTCGCCGTCGCGGTCAACAGCAGTGCTTGAGGGATGCGAAATTCGCGCTGGTAGTCCGGCAGCTTCAAATAATCGGGCCGGAAGTTGTGGCCCCACTCTGAAATACAATGCGCTTCGTCCACCACCAGCAGCGAAATCGGCACCTGCGCGATAAAGTGACGAAAGCGCTCATTCTTCAACCGCTCCACGGAAATCATCAGGATCTTCAGCTCACCTGAGCGCGCCCGAGCCATGACCTGCGCGACATCATCACGGCTCTGCACTGAGTCAATGCTGGCTGCCGAAATACCGTGCCGCTGCAAAAACGCCAGTTGGTCCTGAATCAGCGCCAGCAATGGCGAGACGACCAATGTCAGGTGCGGAAGCATCAGCGCAGACAATTGATAACACAGTGACTTGCCCGACCCCGTTGGAAAAATCGCCGCCGCTGAACGCCCCGCCAACACCGCACTGATGACAGCCTCCTGCCCCGGACGAAACTCTGCGTAACCGAAAACCTGCTCAAGACGTTCGTACATTAGCTGCCACTCCATTGACCGCGATCGGGTGCAGGACCTTAACGCGGCCAGCCTGGTCAGAAAACAACCAAAGCACTACAAAAATGAATAAGGATACAGACAAGGGCTACTAGCAAAAGGCTATTTACCCGGTTTAACCTCTCGCCCATCACGCAGTGTCTTCAACATGGCGAAAGGAACAGGAATGGAATCCCGCGACCCACCACGCGACGATGGGCTTACCCATATAGAGCGCCTGACGCCCGGCAAGGTCGATATCGTCTTGGGAGCCCATCCGGGTAAACGCAGAGCTGTCCACCGTACCAAGGGCCGCGGCTACTCTTCACTGCTTATTCTGCTGGCCATAGCGGGATTAAGTGCCTACCTGCTTTTTCCTCGTGCAACGCCACTTCCAGCCGCACCCCGAACAATAGTCGAGCAACCTCCCGCCGCGCCTGAAGCGGCGCAAGCCTTGATTGAAACCCCGCCTCAACTCGCTCCAGCACCTGCAGCCGAACCGTACCTTGGCCCTAACGTAATCAGACGAGAATTGCCGCCACCAAGTGCCCAGCCGCTGGATGAATGCATGAAAAATGGCAACGTGATCGACGAAAATGTCCTCAACTGTCGCTTTGGCCAAGTACCGAGACCTGCCGAGCGCGAGCCAGCCAAAGGCATGGTGTCATCCAGCTACATGGCGGACTTCAAATCAGACCTCTCGCGCCCTCACTCTGAACGGTCAACAAGAGCGTACAGTGTCTCCAGTGTCAGCTTTCGCGCCGTGGACAGTCGCAGTCGTTATCACGCGGATTTTCGAGTGCTCAATAACCGCGTCGACAACAGCAGTGTGTGCATGAACTTCAGCAAAGGCAGCGTCGAAAAGCGCGAATGCCGTCGCGCAGCAGTCGTATTTTTCAAGGAGTCCTGCCTGGAATGGACCAAACGCGCCGCCAAAGACCGGGACGAACAGAGCAAACAGACTCAGGAGCGCTATTGCGAGGCGAACAGGACGTTTGAAGCGGGCTAGCGTGCAACAAATGAGCGCATTTCTTGCAGTAACGGCGGGCCTGTAGGAACGAGCTTGCTCGCGATTCGATTTTTCTGTGGATAAATCGTCCCGTGACTTGACGCTATCGCGAGCAAGCTCGCTCCTACACAGACTGTGTGAAAACGTAGCGAGCGACGGCAAGACAAGGCAAAAACAGGCGAAAAAGCGGAGTCTAGGTGTTCTAAATGAGCATTTTTCGCCTGTTTTTAACGCAGTATTGCCGAGCGCAGTAGTTTTCACACAGTCTGTACAGGGGGGCATGCGTTTCAAAACACATAATTGATGTGATTTTTTACAAGTCCTCACTTGTCAGCAAAATATTGAGTGACATAGAACAACTAACAACATCGAGTAACAACACCCTCAGCTCAAATTAAAAATACTCATCTAGTCTCCTCCTTACTCATCAAAACACGGAGGTTTCTCATGAGTGTATTTACAATTTTCTTTTGCGGCACAGGTTCTACTAAATATGACACGTTGAACAATAACTACTGGAATGGTGAGTTAATCGCAACGTTGGCCAGCAATATGAACAATAGAGAGTTCGCCGACTGGGTCGTAATTGATGGGCCTGGCAGTGGCAATTTACAAGCAGATGAATTGTTTACTGAACCCAAGGGTTATGGCTGGACCGGCACTGCATTTGGTAAGGGTTGGTACGAAAATGTACAGCATGCGATCAACCTCATCAAAGGTAAGGCCGACTGGAAGCGGACCAAACTGACTGAAGCCGAGTACAAGCGGTTGAAAGCCGCCGGTCTGCCGATCCAGGATTTGCAAGAGCCAACGTCCTGGCTGTGGCGCCACTATGACTACGGCGACCGCAAGGTTACACCGCAAGATCTGCAGGAAAAGATCATCAAGATCTTCCGCAAAGGCGGGCTGATACCGACTCAAGTCAATCTCGTCGGCTGGAGCCGTGGCGGTGTCAGCTGCCACATGCTGGCAAATGCCATGGCGGGAGATCCGGCTCTACGTCATATTCCGGTCAATATTTTCGCGGTTGATCCGGTGCCTGGCCCCCTGAACTTCCAGTTGGAGAAGGTTGCTCTCGGAAAAAACGTTAAAGAATACGTCGGCTTTTTCGCTCGGGACGAACGCTCCAAAGGCTTTTCGTGTGTTATTCCCAAGACCGATCCTTCTACCAAGGTAAGCATTTTCCCAATGGCGGGCCGACACGCCACACTGGTGGGTAACGCGTCGCTCAAGGGCTCGGATGGCCCCGGTTCGCTAACCGAGGCAGGCCAGTTGGTCAGGCATTTCGCAGAGATATGCCTGACCCGTTGGGGGGCTCCGCTGAACAAAAAACTGGGCCTGTCACCTGCAAAGGTCAGTGCTCTGCATCAAAGCATTGTCATGCGTGAAGCGACCTTTACCGCGATGCGCAAGTTCACCTACACCGGCCTGACCGAGCAAAACAAAAATGAACGCAATGTGAGCCACGGCGATAAGGGCACACACTTTTCGTCGTTGACAGGTAAAACATTTACGCCACAACCGGGCTTGGCAGCATCGCTGGTTAAAGGTAATGAGGCTTATAAAGATATTCAGTAGTTTTGTTACGAGTCTGGATAGATTATTAATTGAAACCGCCCTTCTGGGCGGTTTTTTTTTGCAAACTCACCTTACCGTCTATTAGTACTGTCAGAAAGCATCAACATTCAAGTGGGCGCTCCTCCAAGCAGCAGTTACAGCGGCGTCCATGACTCCACACTTGAGCAGACAGCGCCGGATCCCCGTGGGAGCGAATTCATTCGCGAAAGCGGTGTGCCAGACACACGTATTTTTCAGGACTAACCCCCTTCGCGAATGAATTCGCTCCCACCGGTATATCCCGTTTGAGTCCGGACCATTGCGAATTGGATAATGGAAGGGAGCCGCCCACTTTCAAACCCATAAAAAAACCGCCCCGAAGGGCGGTTCTTTTTCAACCAGTCCGAATTACAACTGCGGACCCGCTGCCTTGATTGCATCGCTCACTTCGAACTTCTTGAAGTTCTCGATGAACAGGCCGGCCAGTGCTTTGGCAGCCTCATCGTAAGCCGCTTTGTCAGCCCAGGTGTTGCGTGGGTTGAGCAGCTCGGTTTCAACGCCCGGTACAGCCAGTGGCACGTCGAGGTTGATGGTGTCCAGGTGCTCGGTGGCTGCACCGATCAGTGCGCCGCTCTGGATCGCTGCAATCACACCACGAGTGGTCGGGATGTTGAAGCGCTTGCCAACGCCGTAGCCACCGCCGGTCCAGCCGGTGTTAACCAGATAGACCTTGGAGCCGAAACCGCGGATGCGCTTGATCAGCAGCTCTGCGTATTCGCCAGCCGGACGCGGGAAGAACGGCGCGCCGAAGCAGGTGGAGAAGGTCGACTTGATGCCGCTGCCCGAACCCATTTCGGTGGAGCCAACCAGTGCGGTGTAACCCGACAGGAAGTGGTAAGCCGCTTGCTCTTCGCTGAGGATCGACACTGGCGGCAGCACGCCGGTCAGGTCGCAAGTCAGGAAGATCACAGCGTTTGGCTCGCCACCGAGGTTTTTCTCGGAACGCTTGGCAACGTGCTCCAGAGGGTAAGCGGCGCGGCTGTTCTGAGTCAGGCTGACGTCGGCATAGTCTGCGTGCTTGGTAGCCTCATCGATCACGACGTTTTCCAGCACAGCGCCGTGCTTGATCGCTTTCCAGATGACAGGCTCGTTCTTCTCGGACAGGTCGATGCACTTGGCATAGCAACCGCCTTCGATGTTGAACACAACGCCTTCACCCCAGCCGTGCTCGTCGTCACCGATCAGGTAACGGCTTTCATCAGCGGACAGAGTAGTTTTACCGGTACCGGACAGACCGAAGAACAGGGTGACGTCACCCTCTTCGCCGATGTTGGCCGCGCAGTGCATTGGCAGCACGTCGGCAGCAGGCAACAGGAAGTTCTGCACCGAGAACATGGCTTTCTTCATCTCACCGGCGTAACGCATACCAGCGATCAGTACTTTCTTCTGTGCGAAGTTGAGGATCACGCAACCGTCGGAGTTGGTACCATCCCGCTCTGGAACGCATTCAAAGTTGGCAACGTTCAGCACTTGCCACTCTTGACGGCCAGCCGGGTTGTACTGAGCCGGGTTGATGAAGAGGCAACGACCAAACATGTTCTGCCAGGCAGTCTGAGTGGTCATCTTTACCGCAAGGTAGTGGTCTTCAGCAGCGCCTACATGTACGTGTGAAACGAAATGCTCTTGCGCGTTGTTGAATGCTTCAACGCGATCCCACAATGCATCGAATTTGTCAGCCGGGAACTTGCGGTTGATCGGGCCCCAGGCGATTGCGTCCTGAGTAGTAGGCTCTTCAACGATGAAACGATCGACCGGCGAACGGCCAGTACGATGGCCTGTTCTCACAACCAGAGCGCCAGTGTCGGAAAGTTCGCCTTCGCCGCGGGCAAGCGCTTGCTTGACCAGGTCGTCGATGCTCAGATCGGTGTACACAGCGTTATTGGTTTGAGTCATGAGGGTCCCCGTCGGCCAGTGGCCGAGTGCTCCAAACGGTTTTGTAGTAAAAAAACAACCACTACTACAGCGGAAAAGTGGGCCGGATTATGCCAGAAAAGCCCAAGATTGGTAGGCCTCCCGTCAGAACTGCCTCACCGCTGCCCACAGCATGTAGTGAGGCGTAATCCGTGCGTAATTAGTGACGCGTATCAGATGGCGAATCGACGCCACCGCCAGCGAACAGCTGGGCGATATCAGTGGCATCGAAAAGATAGCGTTGGTTGCAGAATTGACAGTCGATCTCGACCGTACCGTTATGCTCGATAACCAGTTGCTGCGCATCTTCCAGTCCAAGACTGACCAGCGCATTGGCTGAACGTTCCCGAGAGCAACTGCAACGGAAGCATAGCGGCTGAACGTCAAACATTCTCACGGGGTCTTCGTGAAACAGACGATGCAGGACGGTCTGGTTGTCCAGACTCAGCAATTCCTCTGCGGTCAGGGTGCTGGCCAGCGTGGTGACGTGCTCCCAGGTCGCATCGCGCTCTTCGGGATCGGGTTGATGCGCCACTGGCAGTTGCTGCAGCAGCAAACCACGTGCGCGATGCCCGTCGGCCTTTAGCCAGAAGCGTGTGCCCAGTTGCTCGGACATCACAAAATAGCTCGACAGGCTTTCGGAAAGGTCGACGCCATCCAGGGCAACAATGCCCTGATAGCGCTTGCCCTGGCGCGGATCAATGGTCATGGCCAGTGAGCCGTCAGGCATCAGGTCCTGCAGACCGGCGCCGGGGGTAATCAGCGACTCATCGTAACGGGCAATGCCGCGCAGCTCGCGCTCGCTGGAGCATTCGACCATCAGCAATGGCACCGCTCCACTCGAACGCGCCTGGAGAATCAACAAACCGTCGAATTTCAACGTGCCGACCAGCAAGGCCGCCGCAGCCAGCAACTCGCCCAGCAGTTGCGCGACAGGCTCCGGATACGGGTGCTTGGCCAGCACTTCTGCATAGCTGCGTTCAAGCGCGACCAGTTCACCGCGAACGTCGCTCTCGTCGAAAATGAAGCGCTGGGTGTAGTCGATATCAGTCATTGGGAAGGTATCTGAATGGATGACAAATTGATGACAAGTCGCTATAAAGCGCGGTTTAGCGCCCTAGGGGTGCAGACCTGCCATGTGAATGAGGGCCATTTTATGGGCTATCCCACACTCTTCCAAGCGAAGTGGAACATCAGCCGACTCGTGCTGTGCAATTTAATCGCCCTGGGGCTGCTCGGAATCTGGATGTGGCCAACCGGTCATGCCCTGCTCAACCAGTTTGATGAAAGGTTATTTCACCTGCTCAACCAGCCCCTGGAGCAGAACGTAGTGTGGCGGTCCATATGGACGGTTGCCAGTATGCGGCCATTCGATGCTGTGGTCGGCCTGATCCTGCTGTGCCTGCTGATCAAAGGCGACTGGGTGTTCAAAGCCATCCAGGTACGCACAGCACTGTTCGGTTTTGTGTCGATTCTGCTGTTGCTGCTGATTATTCGTACGCTCTTCTCCAAGTGGCTGGATCATTCGAGCCTGCAACATGACAGCCCGTCGATGGTGCTTGATGGGGCGATTCGCTTGAGCGAAATGTACCCTCATCTGGAAAAAGCCTGGGAACTCAAGGATCGCTCCAGCCAAAGCTTTCCCGGTGACCATGCCTCGGTGCTGTTGATCTGGGCGATGTTCATGTCGGTGTTCAGCCGCACCCTTGCCCAGCGCGTAGTGATCTGGAGCCTGGCGTTCCTGTTCATGATGCCGCGCCTGGTCGCGGGCGCGCATTGGGGCCAGGACGATTACATCGGCGGCGTGCTGATTGCGCTGCTGGCGCTAGGCTGGGGCTATTACACGCCGTTTGCTGCGGTGATGAGCAATTTCTGGCTGAAGGTTACAGCGCCGATTTTCACGCTGTTCGAGAAGTTGCCGGTGGTGAGCCGTATGAGTGTGGTGCGCGGGTATTGAAACAACACCTGATCCAGTGGGACCGAATTTATTCGGGAAGGCGGCATGTCAGGCGCAGCATATGTTGGCTCCTTCGCGAATGAGTTCGCTCCCACAGGGTTTGGCCTGGCCTTACCTCAATCGCGCACCGCACCACGAAAATCAAACAACTGCCGGCGCTGTTTCTTGGTCGGCTTGCCGTCTGTGGTAACCCCCAGATTCCCGGCCTTGCGTTGCGCGGCTTCATTTTCGCGTTTGGTAACGCTCTCAGGGGTCTCACTGTAAAGCGCCTGCGCTTCGGGAGCACCACGACGAACAATGGACAGTGCTTCAACCACAACCGTACGCTCATCAAAGCCAGTCCGGATCTGAAACTGATCACCAATGCGCGGCTCTTTACCTGGCTTGCAACGCTCGCCTCTACAGTGCACCTTACCGCTTTCAATTGCCGTTTTTGCCAAGGCACGCGTTTTGTAGAAACGCGCTGCCCATAGCCATTTATCCAAACGGACTTTATCGTCTTCGTCTGACTTCTGAGCCATATGAATTCCTCAATCAGGTCGTAGTCAGACTGTACTACGTCACACGTGGCGTGCAGTACGCGATTGCGACAATCAGCAGCGTTGGCATCCCCGAAACCCTTTACTCATGGAGTGCGAAATGACCGAGTTCCCAACGTCATTGACCTCACCTGCACGCGGATGCGACGGCTGCAAAAACAGCCCCGATCTCGACTTTTCGTTTGCTTTCGCCTACCAGCCAATCGTGGACCTGCGAGAAAACACGATTTTCGCCCATGAGGCACTGGTGCGCGGCATCAATGGCGAAGGTGCGCTGTCTGTGCTCAGCCAGGTCACGGACAAAAACCGCTATCGGTTCGATCAGCTATGCCGCACACATGCCATTGCGGGAGCCGCTGCGCTGAACATGACAGAGCGCCTTTCAATCAACTTCCTGCCCAATGCGGTTTATCGACCCGAGCTGTGCATCCGCAGCACGCTTGAGGCGGCTCGTCAGCACAACTTTCCGCTGGATCGGCTGATCTTCGAAACAATCGAAAGTGAGCACGTCGATAACAATCGCCATTTGACCAATATTCTGCGTGAATACCGCCAATTCGGCTTCATGACCGCCATTGACGATTTTGGCGCTGGCTACTCGGGCCTGACGCTGCTGGCTGATTTTCAGCCGGACCTGATAAAACTCGACATGCAATTAATCAGAGATATTCACCGCGACCGGCCGCGTCAGGCTATCGTTCGAGGGGTTGTCACAATGTGTGCGGAGTTAGGGGTTACAGTCATCGCCGAAGGCATCGAATGTGCCGAAGAGCGGGACTTTCTCGCCGACTGCGGAATTTTTCTGATGCAAGGCTTCTGGTTCGCCAAACCTGCATTCAAAGCATTGGCCCGGATTGATTCCGGGGCCTGGCAGATAGCGTGAGACGTACGGAAACCCATTGAAAACATTTGATCATCTGACAGTCATCGGCCTGCGTGAGTGGGTGGCGCTGCCCGACCTTGGGGTAGCGGGCCTGCGGGCGAAAATCGATACCGGTGCAAGCACCTCAAGCCTGCACGCCACCGAGATCGAGCCTTTCGAACGCGATGGCCAGAAGTGGGTTCGTTTCAATGCCCATCTGGGCACTGTGGTCCAGTTGCGCCATCGCCGTTGCGAAGCGCTGCTGGTCGCCATGAAAACCATCAAAAGCTCCAACGGCCATGCGCAGGTCCGCTATGTCATTCGCACCACCCTGGCTCTGGGTGATCGCGTCTGGCCGGTGGAATTCACGCTGGCCTGCCGCAAAGCAATGCGCTATCGCTTGCTGCTCGGCTCCAACGCTTTGATCGACGGCCAACTGGTCGTCAATCCGGGCATTACTTATGTTCAGGACAAACCGGTTTTTCCGGTCTCGACTACCTCTGCCACAGGTGCTGCATGAAGATCGCTGTGCTTTCGCGTAACCCGCGTCTGTATTCAACCCGTCGTCTGGTCGAAGCTGGTATTGAACGTGGCCATGAGATGGTGGTGATCGACACCCTGCGCGCCTATATGAACATCGCCAGCCACAAGCCGCAGATTCACTATCGCGGCAAACCGCTGGAAGGCTTTGACGCGGTGATCCCGCGTATTGGCGCCTCGGTGACTTTTTATGGCTGCGCGGTGTTGCGTCAATTTGAAATGATGGGTGTTTTTCCGCTGAACGAATCGGTAGCTATCGCCCGTTCGCGTGACAAGCTGCGCTCGCTGCAATTGCTTTCCCGTCGCGGGATCGGTTTGCCGGTGACAGGCTTTGCTCACTCTCCGGACGATATCCCTGACCTGATCCAGATGGTTAACGGCGCACCGCTGGTGATCAAGGTTCTGGAAGGCACTCAGGGTATCGGCGTGGTGCTGTGCGAAACGGCAACAGCGGCTGAGTCAGTCATTGAGGCCTTCATGGGCCTCAAGCAGGACATCATGGTTCAGGAATACATCAAGGAAGCGGGTGGCGCGGATATCCGCTGCTTCGTGGTCGGTGACAAGGTCATTGCTTCGATGAAGCGCCAGGCCAAACCCGGCGAATTCCGCTCCAACCTGCACCGTGGTGGCAGCGCCAGCCTGATCAAGATCACCCCCGAAGAGCGCATGACCGCCATTCGCGCAGCCAAGGTCATGGGCCTGAGCGTCGCCGGTGTCGACATCCTGCGCTCCAACCACGGGCCTCTGGTGATGGAGGTCAACTCCTCACCAGGCCTTGAAGGGATTGAAGTGACCACCAGCAAGGACGTGGCCGGGATGATCATCGAGTATCTGGAAAAGAACAGCGGCCCGCACATGACGCGGACGAAGGGTAAAGGCTAAACCCTACCCTGTGGGAGCGGTGCTTGCCCGCGATGTAGGCGCCGCGGTTTCCAGTTAGATCACCGAAACCTTATCGCGGGCAAGCACCGCTCCCACAAGAGACCGCGCTATTCCGTAGGACCGGCTTTAGCCGGGAGGGCGTCGGGACATTCACTACATATTCTTCGTCAGAAATACCGCTCTCCCGGCTAAAGCCGGTCCTACGGGATTGCAAGCAAACATAGAATCTCCCACACAAAGCAGAATCCCAGTTCAATAGTTGCGGGGCTCTTAAACCGCCCCTCTCGGCAACATCAGCCCCAACGGCAAGCGCACTCGCGCTTCCAGCCCGCCTCCCGAGCGGTTGCGCAATTCGACGTTGCCGCCGTGCATTGCCGCGATTCGTTTGACGATGGCCAATCCCAGCCCGGTCCCTTTGCCACTTCGGGCACGATCACCGCGAATGAACGGGTTGAAAATCACCTCTAGCTCTGACGGATCAATCCCGGTGCCACGGTCCAGAACACTAAGCACCACATAAGGCGCACTGGTGTCGCCGGACACGTAAGCCGCAACCTCAATGCCGTTACCTGCGTGGTGCATGGCGTTGCCGATCAGGTTGGTCAGCAATCGCTTCATTGAAATGCGTCGCAGCGGGAACGGTGGAATCGGCTCCAGGCACAGGCGAATCTGTTCTTCAGGGTTCTCCGGATTGTTGAACGGCGCCACGACGTCGCGCACCAGTTCGCTGAGGTCGACCTCTTCAATCTCTTCATCGCGGCCATCGCGAATAAACGCCATGAACTGATCAAGAATGGCATCCATGTCTTCGATGTCTCGGACCATGCCTTCAGTCAGTTCGTTTTCGTCCTTCATCAACTCCAGCGACAGCCGCAAGCGGGTCAACGGCGTTCGCAGGTCATGGGAAACGCCGGCGAGCATCAGCTCCCGCTCCTGCCCGGCCTGTTCGACGTCCTCGGCCATCTGGTTGAAGGCGCGATATACCTCAGTCATTTCGCTGGGAGTATCACTGACCGGCAGGCGCACGCTGCGCCCCTGCCCTAACTGTCTTGCAGCGAACACCAAACGTTTGAGAGGCTGATTGAGTTGCCGGACGAAGATCCACGCCGAGGCTGTGGATAACAAACCAATCGCAAGGAACCAGCCCAGCACGCTCCAGATTTTCTGGCCACGCAATGGATGCGGGTACAACGGTACTTTCAACCAGCCATCGCCCAGACTGGGTGCCCGGACCCACAACGCGGGCGGCGCATGCACTCGCAAGCGAACTTCAGTGTCATCGCCCAGTTCCGCCTGCATCTGGCGCTGATAGATTTCACTGTACGGCCAGTGCTGCTCACCTTCAGGAACGCCGCCGCCCACCACGCGGATCAGACCTGCCGCGTCGGCAATCGCTTCCCGGTCATTCTCGTTGGCCGCCCAATAGGCGCGCAGTGTCAACGCAACACCATGGCTGTATTGCCTGTCGACCAGCACATCCTCGTTCATCAACAGATAGACCAGGGTCAGCGCTTTCGAGAACAGCACGACGATTAGCACCAGCCATAAGGTGCGAGAGAAAAAGCTTTGCGGGAACCAGAGCGGGGTTTTCATATTTGCAGCTGTACACTTTGCAGGAGCGAGCCAGGCTCGCAGGTTTGCGAAACACGAACGACAACCGACGCCGGATCAACGAAAACCAAAACGTCGATAGCCCTGTTCGGGACTATCGACGTGACGGGTCATCAACGCGGCAGGATGTGCTCCTAAAAGCGCTCGATTATCGAGTACCCGCCCCGTCCGGAACGAATACATAACCAACACCCCAGACCGTCTGGATATAACGCGGCTTGGAAGGATCCGGCTCGATAAGGCGACGCAGACGGGAAATCTGCACGTCGATGGAGCGCTCCAGCGCATCCCATTCACGGCCACGGGCCAGATTCATCAGCTTGTCACGGGTCAGCGGCTCGCGGGCATGCATCACCAGCGCCTTGAGGACAGCAAACTCGCCAGTGGTGAGCATGTGTACTTCATCACCACGCTTGAGTTCGCGAGTCGCCAGCGACAACTCGTAATCACCAAAGGTGACCGACTCGTCTTCGCTGCCCGGTGCGCCCGGTACCGGAGCGGCCTGACGACGCAATACGGCTTTGACCCGCGCCATCAGCTCATCGGGGTTGAATGGTTTCGCCAGATAATCATCAGCCCCCAGCTCAAGGCCTTTGATTCGGCTCAGCTCATCGCCCTTGGCAGTCAGCATGATAATGGGCACTTGATTGTTGGCAGCGCGCAAACGACGGCAGGCTGAAAGCCCGTCTTCGCCTGGCAGCATCAGGTCAAGCACCACAAGATTGAAAACTTCGCGGGCCAGCAAGCGATCCATTTGCTCAACGTTGGCCACAGCACGGGCACGATAACCCTTGCTGGTGAAAAAACGTTCTAACAGGCTGCTCAAACCCGGATCGTCATCAACAATAAGGATTTTTTCGCCTTCGGCAGTTTGTGCAGTGCTGCTCATTCAGATGCTCCTTTGATCTCGGGGCGCATTATGGCGTAGCTGCTGTGATACGCACCGTGTGCATTGTTAGCAGATTTTACCGGGGCTGCCACTCAAGCCTTGCTTTCGCTGAGCAAAAACAGCGCTTTTGTCGGCTCGTCCCCTAATCGGGCTGCGCTGGGTATAATGCGCCGCCCTCAAAGTCAGGCAACGCCTGAACATGGCAGTTCGACAGTATTCTTGCGAAAGTCGGTCAGCGCAGCTCGCGGCCACTTTGTAATCAGGTATTTTGCTCACAACTCCAGGTGGTCTCATGGACAGCATCAACAGCCGCATCGCCGAAGAACTTGGCGTACGCCCACAACAGGTCGCAGCGGCCGTCGCCCTACTGGATGAAGGTTCTACCGTTCCCTTCATTTCCCGTTACCGCAAAGAAGTGACCGGCAGCCTCGATGACACTCAACTGCGTCATCTTGAAGAGCGCCTGCGCTACCTGCGCGAACTCGACGAGCGCCGCATCAGCATCCTTGCCAGCATTGAAGAGCAAGGCAAGCTGACCCCGGAGTTGGCCCGCGACATCAAGCTTGCCGACACCAAGACCCGCCTCGAAGACTTGTACCTGCCTTACAAGCAAAAGCGCCGTACCAAAGGCCAGATTGCTCTCGAAGCGGGCCTTGGCGAACTGGCCGACGGCCTGTTCAACGACCCGACATTGAGCCCTGAAACCGAAGCGGCGCGCTTCGTGGACGCCGAAAAAGGCGTTGCCGACGTGAAGGCCGCGCTGGAAGGTGCCAAATACATCCTCATGGAGCGCTTCGCCGAAGACGCCACCCTGCTGGACAAACTGCGCAGCTTCCTCAAACAGGAAGCCGTGATCAGCGCCCGCGTGGTGGCTGGCAAGGAAGAAGAAGGCGCCAAGTTCCGCGATTATTTCGAACACGACGAGCCGCTGAAAAGCATGCCGTCCCACCGCGCACTGGCAATTTTCCGTGGTCGCAACGAAGGCTTCCTCAGCTCGGCGCTGAAAGTCGGTGAAGAACTGCCCGGCACCATGCACCCGTGCGAGCTGATGATCGGCGAGCGTTTTGGCCTGCAAAACCAGAGTCGTCCGGCTGACAAGTGGCTGGCCGAAGTGGTGCGCTGGACCTGGAAGGTCAAGCTCTACAGTCATCTTGAAACCGACTTGCTGGGTGAACTGCGCGATGGCGCGGAAACCGAAGCAATCAACGTTTTTGCCCATAACCTGCATGACCTGCTGCTCGCAGCACCGGCTGGCCCGCGCGCCACGCTGGGCCTGGACCCGGGCCTGCGCACCGGTTGCAAGGTCGCGGTGGTCGACTCGACCGGCAAGCTGCTGGATTACGCTACGGTTTACCCGCACGTTCCGAAAAATCAGTGGGATCAAACCATCGCTGTGCTGGCCGCGCTTTGCGCCAAGCACGCGGTAGACCTGATCGCCATCGGCAACGGTACCGCCAGCCGCGAAACCGACAAGCTGGCCGCCGAACTGATCAAAAAATACCCAGGTCTGAAAATGACCAAGGTCATGGTCTCCGAAGCGGGCGCATCGGTTTACTCCGCATCCGAACTGGCAGCCAAAGAATTCCCGGATCTGGACGTGTCGATCCGCGGTGCGGTGTCTATCGCCCGTCGTCTGCAAGACCCACTGGCTGAACTGGTGAAGATTGACCCGAAGTCCATCGGTGTCGGCCAATACCAGCACGACGTCTCCCAGCTCAAGCTGGCGCGCGGCCTGGACGCTGTCGTCGAAGACTGCGTGAACGCCGTAGGCGTGGACGTGAACACGGCATCGGTGGCGTTGTTGGCACGGATTTCCGGACTCAACACGACATTGGCGCAGAACATCGTGGCGCACCGCGATGAGAACGGCGCATTCAAATCCCGTGCGGCGCTGAAGAAAGTCCCACGCCTGGGCGAAAAGACTTTCGAACAGGCTGCCGGCTTCCTGCGTGTCATGAACGGCGACAACCCGCTGGATTCGTCGGCCGTTCACCCGGAAGCCTATCCGTTGGTGAAGCGCATCGCGTCTGAAACCGACCGGGATATCCGTTCGCTGATCGGCGACGCCAGCTTCCTCAAGCGTCTGGACCCGAAAAAGTACACCGACGAAACCTTCGGTTTGCCAACTGTCACCGACATTCTGCAAGAGCTTGAGAAACCAGGCCGCGATCCGCGTCCAGAGTTCAAGACTGCCGAGTTCCAGGACGGCGTCGAAGACCTCAAAGACTTGCAGCCTGGCATGATTCTCGAAGGTGTTGTGACCAACGTGACAAACTTCGGGGCCTTCGTCGATATCGGCGTGCATCAGGATGGTCTGGTGCATATCTCGGCGCTGTCCGAGAAATTCATCAAGGACCCGCGTGAAGCGGTCAAAGCCGGTGATGTGGTAAAGGTTAAAGTCATGGAAGTCGACATCCCGCGCAAACGCGTTGGCTTGTCGATGCGCATGAGCGATACCCCGGGAGAGAAAGTGGATGGCGCTCGCGGCTCGCGTCCAGGCTCGGCCCCACGTCAGCAGCAAAGCAGCGCACCGCGCAAGGAAACCGCAACAGCAGCAGCCCCGGCCAACAACGCCATGGCGTCGCTGTTCGCCAACGCTAAACAGTTGAAGAAACGCTGATGGAGATTCCGGCGGGCTATACCGAAAGCGCGTATTTCCGTGCGATAGGCTGCCAGCTACGCCGCCTGGACGCGGGCGTTGCCGAAGTGGCATTGCCGCTGGAAGACCACCTGCGCAATCGCGGCAATGTGATGCACGGCGGGGCGATTTTCAGCCTCGTCGACATTGCGATGGGGCTGGCCTGTTCCAGCTCCCACGGCTTCGATCAGCGCAGTGTGACCATCGAATGCAAAATCAACTATATGCGTGGCGTGTCTGAGGGCGAAGTGCTGTGCATCGCCAAGGTGTTGCACGCTGGCCGTCGCACGCTGGTGGTTGAGGCAGAAGTGCTTCAGGGCGAGAAACTTGTCGCCAAAGCACAAGGCACGTTCGCTGTCGTCTAGTACAGACAGGCCAATTTAAGGTAATTTCGGCGCTATTGAATCAGCGTCGGAATTTTCCATGCGCGCCGTGGCCAGAATGAGCTACGAATAATGGCGTCGCAGAACCAAACCAGGCGACATCGCCAGTTAATCCTCACCCTTGTACACCGTCACATCCACCCCCATATTGGGGCGACTGACGCGTGAAGGAATCCAACTTGAGCGAACTTCTCAACCGCCGCCTGGCTTTGCTTAGCGAGCGCACTAATCTCTCCCTGCTGGAGCAGTGCCTGCACGGTATTGAGCGCGAATGCCTGCGCGTAACCGGCGATGCCCAGTTGGCGCAGACGCCGCATCCGCAAGCCTTGGGCGCGGCACTGACCAACGGGCAGATCACCACAGACTATTCCGAGTCACTGCTGGAGTTTATCACTCCTGCCTTGGCCAACCCGGTCGAAACTCTGGACAGCCTGGATAAAATCCACCGCTTTGCGTACAGCAAGCTGGGTAACGAGCTCCTCTGGAGCCCGTCGATGCCGTGTCCGCTGCCAGATGAAAAAGATATTCCGATTGCCTATTACGGCACCTCGAATATCGGCAAGCTGAAGTACGTCTATCGCAAAGGCCTGGCCCTGCGTTACGGCAAGACCATGCAATGCATTGCGGGCATCCATTACAACTTTTCGTTACCGGAAACTGTCTGGCCATTGCTTAAGCAAACCGAGGATTTCGAGGGCGATGCCCGCGACTATCAATCCCATGCTTACATCGGCCTGATCCGTAACTTCCGGCGCTACAGCTGGCTGCTGATGTACCTGTTTGGCGCATCACCTGCGCTGGATGCTGGTTTCCTGCGTGGCCGCGCCCACAAGCTTGAGCAGTTCGACGCAGACACGTTGTATCTGCCGTATGCAACCAGCCTGCGCATGAGCGACCTGGGTTATCAAAGCAATGCCCAGGCGGACCTGACGCCTTGCTATAACGATCTGATCAGCTACACGGACAGCCTGCGCAAAGCGGTGGCAACGCCGTACGCACCCTATGTTGAAGCAGGCACGCATAACGCCGAAGGCGAATGGGTCCAGCTCAACACCAACGTGTTGCAGATCGAAAACGAGTACTACTCTAATATCCGCCCCAAACGCGTGACCTATTCGGGTGAGCGCCCGATTCAGGCTTTGATGGCGCGAGGTGTGCAATACGTTGAAGTTCGCTGCCTGGACATCAACCCGTTCCTGCCAACGGGCATCGACCTGCAGCAAGCCCGTTTCGTCGACGCCTTCGTGTTGTACTGCGCTTTGCAGGAAAGCCCGCAACTGGCCAATAACGAATGCGGCAATGCTGCCTCCAACTTCCTGACCGTGGTCAAGGAAGGCCGTCGACCAGGGCTCAAGCTCAATCGCAATGACAGCACCATTGACCTGAAAGCCTGGGGCTCCGAGCTGCTGGAGAAGATCAAGCCAATCGCGCAGTTACTGGATCAGGCCCAAGGCACTGACGAACACGTCAAATCCATCGCGGCGCAACAAGCCAAGGTTGATGACGCGTCACTGACCCCATCGGCGAAGGTGCTGGCCAGCATGAAGCAGCACAACGAAGGCTTTACCGCGTTCTCACTGCGTCAAAGCCACGCGCATGCCGAATACTTCCGCAGCAACCCGCTCAGCGCTGAAGAGCAGGCGCACTTCGAAGCGCTGGCCAGCACTTCGATTGCGGAACAGGCAGAGCTGGAGCAAACCGAAGAGCAGGTGGATTTCGACACCTTCGTCGGCGCATATCAGGCGAGTATTTTGCGGATTAGTAACTGAGGTAGAAGCACTATCCCCTGAGATTCGCGGCAAACCAAACAATGACCTGTAGGAGTGAGCTTGCTCGCGATTGGATTTATCTTTCGATAAATTATCGTCTGACCTGACGCCATCGCGAGCAAGCTCACTCCTACAACATCGGTGTTTGCCGAGAATCCAGCTTTTACAACGCCTTCTCGAAAATCTTCGAATTACGCTGGAAGTTATAGAGTGACGCACGCGCAGCAGGCAGGCGGTCTACGCTGCTTGGCTCGAAACCGCGCTCGCGGAACCAGTGCGCCGTGCGCGTGGTGAGGACGAACAGAGTCTTCAAACCCAGTTCCCGAGCACGGGTTTCAATGCGCTCAAGCAACTCGTCACCACGCCCGCCATGGCGATATTCAGGGTTAACCGCCAGACATGCCAGCTCACCTGCTTGCGAGTCAGCTATCGGGTACAGTGCCGCACAGGCGATGATCAGCCCTTCGCGCTCAACCACACTGAACTGCTCGATCTCGCGCTCCAGAACTTCGCGGGAGCGGCGCACCAGAATGCCCTGCTCTTCCAGCGGCGTAATCAGATCCATCAAACCGCCGACGTCTTCAATAGCTGCTTCGCGGACCAGTTCGAATTGCTCCTGCGCAACCAGCGTACCGCCACCGTCGCGGGTGAACAGCTCGGTGAGCAGCGCGCCGTCTTCGACATAGCTGACGATATGGCTACGACCCACACCACCGCGACAGGCTTCAGCAGCAGCATCCAGCAATTCAGCCTGATAGTTGTAATTGCTGCCCAGACGCAGGATATGCGCAGGCACTTGCTGCGGACGTAGCTCGCGCACCAACCGACCCTGCTCGTCCATCAAGCCGCGCTCTTCACCGAACAGCAGCAGCTTGTCGGCACCCAGATCGATAGCAGTGCGGGTGGCGACGTCTTCGCAAGCGATGTTAAAAATCTCGCCGGTTGGCGAATAGCCGATTGGCGACAGCAGCACGATATGGCGCTCATCCAGCAGGCGGTTGATACCCTTGCGGTCGATCCGGCGGACTTCGCCGGTGTGCTGGTAATCCACGCCTTCCCATACGCCAATGGGCCGCGCAGTGACCAGATTGCCGCTGGTCACCCGCAGGCGTGACCCCTGCATCGGCGAAGCGGCCATGTCCATGGACAGACGCGCTTCGATGTCGAGGCGCAAGTGGCCGACAGCATCGATCACACAATCAAGGGTTGCCGCATCGGTGACGCGCAAATTGCGGTGGAACTGAGGCGTCAGGCCGCGTGCAGCCAGGCGGCTTTCGATTTGCGGGCGCGAGCCGTGAACCAGCACCAGACGCACGCCGAGACTGTGCAGCAGCACCAAGTCGTGGACGATATTGCCGAAGTTCGGATGCTCAACGCCATCACCGGGCAACATCACGACGAAGGTGCGTTCACGGTGGGCATTGATATAAGGAGACGCGTGGCGAAGCCAATTGACGTATTCGTGCATAACCTGAAGAGCCTGCTGATAAAAGGACGAAAGACAGAAACACTCACAACCGTGTGGTGGTTATCGTCGGAACAAGCATGGCTGCACGCGCACTCTCCTTATTTCTATCTCAGGCATGACCCGACTCATTGCGGGTTCAGGCAATAATGTTCAATCAACTGGCTTAACAGACGCACTGTAGGCTGCAAACGTGACATTTCAAGATACTCGCCCGGTTGGTGCGCACAGGCAATATCCCCAGGGCCCAACACCAGCGTTTCGCATCCCAGACGCTGAAAATAAGCGGCTTCGGTACCGAATGCTACTGCTTCGGCGCGATGCCCGGTAAGACGTTCGGCAACCCGCACCAGTTCCGCATCGGCGGCCTGCTCGAATGGCGGCGCCTCGGGAAACAAAGGCGCGTAGTCGATTTTGACCTGATGCAGTTCCGCCAGCGGTTCCAGCTTCTGACGGATCGCGGCGCGCAGCACGCTGGGGTCCATGCCCGGCAGCGGGCGCAGGTCGAACTCCAGGGAACACTGGCCGCAAATCCGGTTGGGGTTATCGCCACCGTGGATGCAACCGAAGTTCAGAGTTGGCGTTGGCACACTGAACTGCGGATTGCGGTATTCGAGCTGCCATTGTGTGCGCAGGCCCTTGAGTTCGCTGATTGCATCGTGCATCGCTTCCAGCGCGCTGTGTCCCAGGCTTGGGTCAGAAGAATGACCGCTGCGTCCGAGAATATCGATGCGCTCCATCATCACGCCTTTGTGCAGACGAATCGGCTGGAGGCCCGTCGGCTCACCGATCACGGCGGCCCGCCCCAAGGGACGTCCCGCCTCAGCCAACGCACGAGCGCCAGCCATGGAGCTTTCTTCGTCACAGGTAGCGAGAATCAACAACGGCTGCCTGAACGGCTTATCCAACAGTGGCCGGACGGCTTCGATAATCAATGCGAAGAAGCCCTTCATGTCACAACTGCCCAGCCCGACCCAGCGGTTATCGACTTCGGTCAGCTTCAGCGGATCAGTTTTCCACAGGGCCTCATCGAATGGCACCGTATCGCTGTGCCCGGCCAGCACCAACCCGCCAGGACCACTGCCGAAACTAGCCAGCAGATTGAACTTGCCCGGCGAAACCTGCTGGATATCGCAGGCAAAACCCAGATCGCCCAGCCAACCGGCCAGCAAATCAATCACCGCACGGTTGGACTGATCCAGTGAAGGCTGGGTGCAGCTCACCGAAGGCGCAGCAATCAACGCGGCGAATTGATCTTTCATAGACGGCAAGGGCATGTGCGATTCCTTTAACGGGAGAGCGTGCCGACCATCATAGGGCTATCGGGCGGTGGGAATAAACCGTTAAGGGCGGTTTGCCAGACATCTCACAGCGGCGGAGAAACGCAGAACCTGTGGGAGCGGTGCTTGCCCGCGATAAGGACGACGCGGATTATCTGACATACCGCGCCGCTATGATCGCGGGCAAGCACCGCTCCCACAGGGATGGCATTCCAGCCAACGGGATTTGATCCAGCCTGTTTACGACACATGTCCTGTACACTGCCCACCCTAAGTAGCCACGCAATAACCGGCTGCACCCCGTTTATCAGTAAAAGCGTCTGGATTCCCGGCCATGCAGAAAGAAACAGAAATCAAACTCCGCGTCAGCCGCGAAACCCTCGCTGCACTGCGCGATCACCCGCTGCTGAAGAAGCGCAACAAGAGCGGCTGGGAGAGCGTGGAGCTCTCCAATCAGTATTTCGACACGCCAGAACGCGACCTGGCCAACGCCAAGGTAGCCCTGCGCGTGCGTCGTGATGGCGATCAGATCATCCAGACCATGAAGACTCGCGGCCAAAGCGTTGCCGGGTTCTCCGAGCGTAACGAGTTCAACTGGGACCTGCCCAAGGCAAAGCTGGATCTGAAGAAACTCGACGGCGAATGCTGGCCTGAACAGTTGGCTGATCTGGACAAGAAAACCATCAAGCCACTGTTCACCACCGACTTCGTCCGCGAGCGCGCAGAAATCGCCTGGGGCCGCGGCAAGACCAAGGTTGTGATCGAAGCAGCACTGGATCTCGGCCACGTAGTGGCAGGCAAGCAGAAAGAAGAAATCTGCGAGCTGGAACTGGAATTGCGTGAAGGCGACCCATCCGCATTGCTGGAGCTGGCCGCTGAACTGGCCGTGACCTTGCCACTCATGCCGTGCGACATCAGCAAAGCCGAGCGTGGCTATCGTCTGCTGGACGCCAACAGCTATTCGCTGACGCTGCCTGCTCCGCAGTTCCACGCCGAAATGCCGCTGGATGACGCTTACGCCGCACTGGCCTTGCATTTGTTGGGCAGCAGCCAGCGTCTGGCCGAGCAATATCGCTTCAACGGCCACTGGCGCTTGCTTCAGGACTGGGTTGCGTTGCTCGCGGAGTTGCGCGCACTCACGGGCAGCCTCGGTCAGGCAGCACCACGCAGCACCAGCAGCGAACTGCGTTCCTCACTGGATGCCTTGCTGGAAGACTGGCGCCCGCTGGTTCAAGCTGGCCAGGAAGATGAGGATGTGCGTGGCGCAGCTCACGAGCAGTTCCTTGAAGAGCTGCAGGACCCGCGCTGGGGCCTGTTCTCGCTGACCACATCGCGTTGGTTGCTGGCACGTAGCTGGACGGTTGAACGCAATAACCGTGGCAATCGCCAAGGCGCAGCGCAACTGGATAGCTGGTTGCCGCGTTTTCTGGCCGATGAAGCCACGGCATTGCAGCTGGGTCGTTATCAGCAGCAGCCGGAAGATCTCGCTGAACAACTGCCGCGTATCGAGCGCATTCAGGCCTGGCTGCACCACGCCCGTGGCGCGCTGGATCTACCGGAGCTGGATCGTCTGTACGGCGAGCTGAACAAGCTGGTGCACCTGGCTGAACAGCCGATCAGTGATGAAGTGCTGGATGCTCGCGTACAACAGACCATCGTCGTGTTCCAGAGCCGTGCGTGGAAGACGCTGCTGCGCCTTTAAGCAAGCGTCCCGTAGGACCGGCTTGAGCCGGTCCTACGGGGAAGCGCGGTCTCTGTGGGAGCGAATTCATTCGCGAAGAGGCCCATACATCCCATACATATCTATCGCCTGACCAACCGTCTTCGCGAATAAATTCGCTCCCACAGGGAATGTGGTGCAGTCGTCTTAAGCCCCCTGCTCCACCGACCCGATAAAGTTCGCCAGTTCTGGCGTTCTCGGGTTAGCGAACAGAAACTTAGGATCGCCCACTTCGTGCACCTTGCCCTGGTGCATGAACACCAATTTATCTCCCACTTCCCGAGCAAAACGCATTTCATGGGTCACCATGATCAGCGTCATGCCGTCTTTCGCCAACTGGCGCACTACGCTCAACACTTCGTTGACCAGTTCCGGGTCCAGCGCCGAGGTGATTTCATCGCAGAGCAACACCTTGGGCGACATCGCCAGCGCACGAGCAATCGCCACGCGCTGCTGCTGACCACCTGACAGGCGATCAGGGAAGGCATCAAACTTCTCACCCAACCCGACACGCTCAAGCATCTCTTTGGCAATCTTCCGGGCTTCAGCTTTCGAAACCTTCTTCACCACCTGCGGGGCCAACATCACGTTCTCGCCAACACTCAAATGCGGAAACAGGTTGAACTGCTGGAAGACCATGCCGACTTTCTGCCGCAACGAGCGCAGGTCTGCGCGGGCTGCATCCAGGTATTCGCCATCAACTTCGATAACGCCGTCGTTGATCGACTCAAGCCCGTTCAACGTACGCAGCAGCGTACTTTTACCCGAGCCGCTACGGCCGATAATCGCCACCACCTGACCTTCTTCAACCGAGAGGTCGATGCCTTTGAGGACGTGATGGTCGCCGTAATATTTATGCAGCGCGGAAATTCTAAGCAGAGGCATGCAGTCTCCTTTCCAGGTAACGGGCACTGAGCGACAGGGGATAGCAGAGCATGAAGTAGCCCAGAGCAACGAAGCCATACACCATGAAGGGCTGGAACGTAGCGTTGGCGAGCATGCCGCCGGTTTTGGTCAATTCGGTAAAACCAATGATCGAGGTCACTGCGGTGCCTTTGACGACTTGCACCGAGAACCCGACTGTAGGCGCGACGGCAATGCGCAGCGCCTGAGGCAGAATCACGTAACGCAGTTGCTCTAGCGGCGTCATCGCCAGGCTGGCAGAGGCTTCCCACTGACCATTGGCGATCGATTCGACGCAACCGCGCCAGATTTCAGCCAGATACGCGCTGGTAAACAGCGTAAGGGCCAAGGCTGCCGCGGCCCACGGGGAAATATCAAAGCCCAGCAACGCCACACCGAAGAACACCAGAAACAGCTGCATCAACAGCGGAGTGCCCTGGAACAATTCGATGTAAATCTTGGCGATCACGCGTGGCGCATTAAGCTTGGCGATGCGCATGCACATGACCAGCAAGCCGATCACGCCACCACCCACGAACGCTACCAACGATAGCGCCAGCGTCCATTGCAGGCCGGTGAGCAAGTTGCGCACAACATCCCAGAGGGTGAAATCCATCAGCTTTTCCTCGAAATGTAGCGACGGCCGATCCAGGCCAGAAGCTGGCGAACCATCAGCGCCATAAAGAGGTAAATCAGTGTCGTGACGATGTACGTCTCGAAGGCGCGGAAATTACGCGACTGAATAAAGTTGGCGAAGAAGCTCAGCTCCTCGGTGGCAATCTGCGAACAGACCGCCGAACCGAGCATCACGATGATGATCTGGCTGCTCAGCGCGGGCCAGACCTTACCCAGCGCCGGAATCAGAACCACGTATCGAAAAGCCTCCATTCGCGTCATCGCCAGTGCGGCAGCCGCCTCAAGCTGGCCTTTGGGAATAGCCTGGATGCCTGCGCGGATAATCTCCGTCGAGTAAGCACCCAGATTGATCACCATGGCCAGAATCGCGGCCTGCCACTCGGAGATCTGCACGCCCAGAGACGGCAGCCCGAAGAAGATAAAGAACAACTGCACCAGGAACGGGGTGTTGCGTATCAGCTCGACATAAACCCCGAAAATCGCCGAGAACGGCTGAATTTTCCAGGCCCGCACGATGGCGCCGATGATACCCAGCCCGACCCCGAGCACAGTGCCAATGGCGGTCAACTCCAGGGTGAACAACGCCCCGCGCAATAGCAGATCGGCATTCTGCATGACCGGTACGAAGTCAAAGTTGTAAGCCATTGGCAGCCTCCGAAATCAGTAAACAGTTATCAGAGGTCAGCGGGCAGAGGCTGCTTGAGCCAGGTCTGAGAGTTCTTCTCCAGGGCGCCGTCTTTCTTGGCGGCATCAATGATTTCGTTGACCTTGGCCAGCAGCGCGCCCTGGTCCTTGTTAACACCCACATAAACCGGGGAATCCTTGAGTTTCACTTTCAGCTCAGGGATGCGCTTCGGGTTCTTCTCGCTAATCGCAACCATCACCACGTTCCCGCTGGCGATCAGGTCGGTCTGGCCAGCCAGGTACGCAGCGATGGTGGAGTTGTTGTCTTCAAAGCGTTTGATGGTCGCCTCTTTCGGCGCAACAGCAGTCAGCTCGATGTCTTCGATGGCACCGCGGGTCACGCTGATGGTTTTGCCTTTCAGATCGTCCAGACCTTTGATCGACGCATCAGGTGGACCGAATACGGCCAGGTAGAAAGGCGCGTAGGCCTTCGAGAAGTCGATGACTTTTTCGCGGTCAGGGTTCTTGCCGAGGCTGGAGATCACCAGATCCACCTTGCCAGTGGTCAGGTACGGAATACGGTTGGTGCTGTTGACCGGAGTCAGTTCCAGTTTGACCTTGAGCTGGTCAGCGATCAGCTTCGCGGTGTCGATGTCGAGGCCACGAGGCTTCATGTCCGGGCCCACCGAGCCGAACGGCGGGAAGTCCTGCGGAACCGCAACTTTCAACGTACCGCGTTTCACGACGTCGTCCAGACCATCGGCGTGGGCAGGTGCCTGGCTGAGCATGAGGCTGGCAAACAGGGCAGTAAGCAGAGCGCTGTAACGCTTGGTCATAGGAAGACTCCGTGGTGGACGACAGGTGTTTGTACGCAACCTCAGTGCACAGCCCATGCCATCCCATCATGCACAGCCATAAACCAAGGCTTTGCGCAGTATTTCGGTCTTACTGGTCTGACCAGTCATATCATTCGACGCCCTGCTTTGGCGCGCCCTGAGGCCCGGCCGCCCTAGGCTTGGGCGTCGCTTGCCGGATTGCACAGATGGTTATAAAAGGGACTTTTAGCGGACTGACTGGCCTGAACAGTGATATCCCATAGCCCACTAGCCGTACCCGAATCTGCCCTGAGGGCGATCCGTAAACTGATTGCCGAGCAAGGCTATATGCCGGGTGACAGCCTGCCGTCACAGCGTGATCTCGCGGTATTGCTTGGGGTCAGTCGTGCATCCTTGCGTGAGGCGTTGTCGTCGCTGAGCGCGCTTGGCGTGGTCAGCGTGCAGCCAGGCAAAGGCGTGTTCGTTCAAGCGATTTCTGAACCAGAAAAGCGCACAAGCGGTTTTTCCTGGCCTTTCGACGCACAGGTTTCACCGGCTGACACCTTTCAACTGCGTTATGCGCTGGAAGGCTTTGCTTCAGGGCTGGCTGCCGTGACCTTGACCGCCGACGAACGTGATGTGCTGGAGGACAACGTCGAAGCCATGCGCCTTGAACTGCGCGCCGGGGATTTCGAATCAGCGTCACGACTGGATTTCGAATTCCATCGGCACATCCTGATCGCCAGCGGTAATCAGGCGATGCTCGGCATCATCACAGCAGGGGCCGATATTTTTCTGGAGAGCCAGAAAATGCCCTTCATCCGCCCCTCAAGGGCCATGGAAACCTGGCAGGAGCACCGCAAGATCCTCCGCGCCCTCGCCCGCCATGCCTCGGGCCCTGCGCAAAAGGCCATGCACGAGCACATTCGCAACGCGGCACTACGGACCGGGATTGTGTTTGTTTCGCCAGCGAGCTAGCCCGTTAATCAGCATGAAGCGAACATTTGACTGTAGGAGCGAGCTTGCTCGCGATTCGGTCTACCAGTCGACTAATTTATCGCCTGACCTGACGCTATCGCCAGCAAGCTCGCTCCTACAGGTCCGTGTTCGCCGCGAGACAGCGCGGCGCCATGGCGGCGGACCAGAAACCCTCCCCCTATAACCAGATTCATGGACCTCTATAGCCAGACTCAATCAAAGCCGACTTCCTGAACGGGGCAAGGCCCGCTATGATGGGCCACGTTTTTTAGCCTACTAACTCGGAGAACTCCATGAGTAGCGACCTTATCAAGCATGTCAGCGACGCCAGCTTTGAAGCCGACGTCCTCAAGGCTGACGGTGCTGTACTAGTTGATTACTGGGCTGAGTGGTGTGGCCCGTGCAAAATGATTGCCCCGGTTCTGGACGAAATTGCCGAAACCTACAAAGGCAAACTGACCATCGCCAAACTGAACATCGACGAGAATCAGGAAACTCCAGCCAAGCATGGCGTGCGTGGTATCCCGACTCTGATGCTGTTCAAAAATGGCAACGTCGAGGCCACCAAGGTTGGTGCGCTGTCGAAGTCTCAGTTGGCAGCGTTCCTGGACGCCAACATCTGATGCGCCAAAGCCCTGCAAATTGCGGGGCTTTTTTTCGGCCGTCGTACTAGACGGCCTGAAAATCAAGTGGTACATTCGGCCCCGCAACGGCTTCTCCGTTGCCCCCTGCTAGCCGTCGCCGACGCTCTCCTTTCGATTTAGTACGCGATCCTGTCGCCTTCTCTGCGGCGCGGCCTCATTAAGCCCAACAGCTTAATTTTTCCCCTCCCTACATGATTACGTCATTCCCCTATGAATCTGACTGAACTCAAGCAAAAGCCGATTACCGATCTGCTCGAAATGGCCGAACAGATGGGCATAGAAAATATGGCCCGTTCGCGCAAGCAGGATGTGATTTTCTCCCTGCTGAAAAAGCACGCCAAAAGCGGCGAGGAAATTTCCGGTGATGGCGTGCTGGAGATCCTCCAGGACGGCTTCGGTTTCCTGCGCTCCGCAGACGCTTCCTATCTCGCCGGCCCAGACGATATCTATGTCTCGCCGAGCCAGATCCGCCGCTTCAACCTGCGCACCGGCGACACTATTGTCGGCAAGATCCGTCCACCGAAAGAAGGCGAACGTTATTTCGCACTGCTCAAGGTCGACACGATCAACTACGACCGCCCGGAAAACGCGAAGAACAAGATCCTCTTCGAAAACCTGACGCCGTTGTTCCCGAACGTGCGCATGAAAATGGAAGCCGGTAACGGCTCCACCGAAGACCTGACCGGCCGCGTGATCGATCTTTGCGCGCCAATCGGTAAAGGTCAGCGCGGTCTGATCGTTGCTCCGCCAAAAGCGGGCAAAACCATCATGCTGCAAAACATCGCGTCGAACATCACGCGTAACAACCCGGAAGTGCATCTGATCGTTCTGCTGATCGACGAGCGCCCGGAAGAAGTAACCGAAATGCAACGCACCGTGCGCGGCGAAGTGGTTGCCTCGACGTTCGATGAGCCGCCAACCCGTCACGTACAGGTTGCTGAAATGGTGATCGAGAAGGCCAAGCGCCTGGTCGAACACAAAAAAGACGTGGTGATCCTGCTCGACTCCATCACCCGTCTG
Organism: Pseudomonas viridiflava; assembly: GCF_900602065.1. Taxonomy (GTDB): domain Bacteria; phylum Pseudomonadota; class Gammaproteobacteria; order Pseudomonadales; family Pseudomonadaceae; genus Aquipseudomonas. Next base: position 232,731 of record NZ_UWFN01000347.1, read on the forward strand.
GCTCGCGCCTACAACACCGTGATCCCAAGCTCCGGCAAGGTACTGACTGGTGGTGTCGATGCCCACGCCCTGGAGAAACCGAAACGTTTCTTCGGCGCAGCGCGGAACATCGAAGAAGGCGGCTCGCTGACCATTATCGCCACCGCGCTGGTTGAAACCGGCTCGAAGATGGACGAAGTGATCTACGAGGAATTCAAAGGCACCGGCAACATGGAGCTGCCTCTGGATCGCAAGATCGCTGAGAAGCGTGTGTTCCCGGCGATCAACATCAACCGTTCCGGCACCCGCCGTGAAGAGTTGCTGACCGCTGATGACGAGCTGCAACGCATGTGGATCCTGCGCAAACTGCTGCACCCGATGGACGAAGTCGCTGCTATCGAGTTCCTGATCGACAAGCTGAAGCAGACCAAGACCAACGACGAGTTCTTCCTGTCGATGAAACGCAAGTAACAGGCAGAACCGCAGCACAAAAAATGGCGCCCTCACCGGCGCCATTTTTTATTCTGAAACAGCGCTAAATCCCTGTGGGAGCGGTGCTTGCCCGCGACAAGAACACCGCGGTTTTTAATTGGAATCGAGTCCAGCCTTATCGCGGGCAAGCACCGCTCCCACAGGAGACATACCCACCTCAGCACTTCAAAGCTGCCACGAACTCTAAGAGCAGGTACGATACGAACCTATTTTATCGGTGGCCGGGTTAATGAAATTCAAGGATCTACGGGATTTCGTGCAGCAGCTTGAGCAGCGCGGAGAGTTGAAACGCATTCAGATGCCCATTTCCCCAGTACTGGAAATGACCGAAATCTGTGATCGGACCTTGCGCGCCAAGGGCCCGGCCCTGCTGTTCGAAAAGCCGGTGGGCTTTGATATTCCGGTGCTAGGCAACCTGTTCGGTACGCCGGAACGAGTGGCCATGGGCATGGGCGCCGAAGAAGTCAGCGAACTGCGGGAAATCGGCAAGCTGCTGGCCTTCCTCAAAGAGCCCGAGCCACCAAAAGGCTTGAAAGACGCCTGGTCCAAGCTGCCGATTTTCAAGAAAGTCATCTCCATGGCACCCAAGGTCGTCAAAGACGCACCTTGCCAGGAGATCGTCATCGAAGGTGATGACGTAGATCTGGGCATGCTGCCGGTGCAGACGTGCTGGCCTGGCGACGTTGGCCCGCTGATCACCTGGGGCCTGACCGTCACCCGCGGTCCGAATAAAGAACGGCAGAACCTGGGCATCTATCGCCAGCAAGTCATCGGCCGCAACAAAGTCATCATGCGCTGGTTGAGCCATCGTGGCGGCGCGCTGGACTTTAAGGAATGGTGCATCAAGCACCCAGGTGAGCCATTCCCGGTATCCGTTGCCTTGGGCGCGGACCCGGCAACCATTCTCGGCGCAGTGACGCCGGTGCCTGACAGCCTCTCCGAGTACGCGTTCGCAGGCTTGCTGCGCGGCAACCGCACCGAGCTGATCAAGTGCCGTGGCAACAACCTGCAAGTGCCCGCCAGCGCAGAAATCGTTCTGGAAGGCGTGATCCACCCTGGCGAAATGGCCGATGAAGGCCCGTATGGCGATCACACCGGCTATTACAACGAAGTCGACAGCTTCCCGGTGTTCACCGTAGAGCGCATCACCCACCGCATCAAGCCGATTTATCACAGCACCTACACAGGCCGCCCACCTGATGAGCCTGCGATTCTCGGCGTCGCGTTGAACGAAGTGTTCGTACCGATCCTCCAAAAGCAGTTCCCGGAAATCACCGACTTCTACCTGCCGCCTGAAGGCTGCTCGTACCGGATGGCGGTGGTGACCATGAAGAAGCAGTACCCCGGCCACGCCAAGCGCGTGATGCTCGGTGTATGGTCGTTTTTGCGACAGTTCATGTACACCAAGTTCGTTATCGTCACTGACGACGACATCAATGCCAGGGACTGGAACGACGTGATCTGGGCCATTACCACGCGAATGGACCCCAAGCGCGACACGGTAATGATCGAAAATACGCCGATCGATTATCTCGATTTCGCCTCACCGGTCTCCGGGCTGGGTTCGAAAATGGGACTGGATGCAACGCACAAATGGCCGGGCGAGACCACGCGTGAGTGGGGTCGGGTTATCGTCAAGGACGAAGCTGTTACACGTCGGGTCGACGAAATCTGGAATCAGTTGGGAATAGATTGATGCGCGTAACTTTGCAGCCTTCGGGTGCGGTGCTGGAAACCTTACCCGGCGAGCGGATCCTCGATGCGGCTCAACGGCTGGGTTATGAGTGCCCGCAAAGCTGTCGTAATGGCAATTGCCACGTGTGCTCTGCCCTGTTGGTGCAAGGGCGCGTGAAGCAGGCCGACGAAGAGCTGACCCACGGCGAGATCTATACCTGTCTCGCAGAACCGCTGGAAGACTGCGAAGTGCTGTGGGACGGTGTGCTCGCCTTGGGTGAACTACCCGTGCGCACGCTTGCCTGCCAGTTGAGCGAATGCGTGGAAGTGGGCGGCGATGTATGGCGGGTCGGCTTGCGTGCTCCTGCTGGCAAGCCACCGCGTTATCACGCAGGTCAGTACTTGATGATCCACAAGGACAGCGGCGAGAAGTCGGCGTTCTCGCTGGCTTCGGCACCCCACAGCGGTCGCGACCTGGAAATGCACGTACTGGTCCGCGAAGCCAGCGCACAAAGCCTGATCGAGCAACTGCAACGCAATCAGATGGCCAGGATTGAGCTGCCATTCGGCGACACTCATCTGGCCGACCTGCCCGACGGCCCGCTGGTGCTGATCGCAGCCGGTACCGGTATGGCGCAGATGCACAGCCTGATCGAACACTGCCGTGCCAAAGGCTTTAGCCACCCGGTGCACTTGTACTGGGGGGCGCGCCGCCCGGACGATTTCTACGAAATCAAACATTGGGAAGAGTGGAAAAAGCTGCCCAACCTGTTCCTTCACAAGGTAGTCAGCGACCTGTGTGGCTGGGAAGGACGTTGCGGCCTGCTGCATGAAGCCGTTTGCGAAGACATTCACGACCTGTCGGCAGTGCATGTCTATGCCAGCGGCTCCCCCGCCATGATTTATGGCACCCTCGACGCGCTGGTCAGCGCCGGGATGGATGCCCATCAAATGCGTGCGGACGTATTCGCCTACGCTCCACGACCCTGATCAAGACGCTGTCAAAAGCGAAAACCCACGTTGAGCATCGCAGCGGAGGCTCCCAACAGGATGACCTCCGCGTTGACCGGCCCTAGATGAACCCCTATCCCAGGGATAACCACCGGGGCTATACCGTAGCGATTCAACGGAATCTTGTCGCGGTACTCACCCCGATAGCCGTGCAGCAACCCGCCCGTCACCTTCACATAGACCGGATAGCGGCTGCTGTCGAAGCGTTTCCCCACATAGCCATAAACAGAGCGTTGGGCAAACGAATTACGGAAGGTTGCCCCGCCATAAACCAGCCCTGAAGCCTCGTTGCGTTCCAGACCAATCAGACTTTGACGATTATTGTGCTCCGGCGCGGGAGAGAAATGCCGGGTGTAAACACTGGTCTGGATGACCCAAAAGCCCTGCTGCGGCTTGTCGGCCCTAACCTGAGCGGCGAAGGCCCACAGCGCCAGACAAAGCGCCAGCTTGATGATTGATCCCACTTTCAGACTCCGAGCTTTCGCTTAATACATTCCAAGGCTCGGCGTTATACAGCGCACATCAAGGGCTCAATAGTTGAAAAGTCCTGCCGTTATGTAGGAATGGTCCTTGAATTAAACATGGACGCTTATCGGGAAGTCCGAGCGATCCGCCAACAGGTAACTTGCATGGATTGCTAATTGCATTAAAGATATCGAATCGTTTCAGCAGTGAAACGGCTTGCCAGCGCCTGAAAACGAAACCTGGCAGACACTGGCCAAGTCACGTCGTCCGCCCCGTCACTGCGTTCACCACACAAGATCCGCTACAACTGGCAGCGTAACGGCCAGGGGAGCCCGAATGGAGAATCAAATCAATAGCTTGTCAGCGGCCGTACACGACGGTCTCGGGCTGACGTATCCGCCCGTCATCGATCTGGGTCCACAACTGACCCGCGAGCAACTGATGCTCTCGATGAAACAAACCATGCAACGTCACGAAGGAGGGCCCGTCTGGCTGTTTGCTTACGGGTCATTAATCTGGCGGCCCGAATGCACCGCCGTCGAGCGCCAGCGCGGCCGTATTCATGGCTACCATCGCGGTTTGTACCTGTGGTCTCACGAACATCGTGGTACCCCGGAAATGCCCGGACTGGTGTTTGGCCTTGATCGCGGCGGCTCATGCAGCGGCTTTGCTTACCGCTTGCCGGAAGACAATCTTGAAGAATCGCTGCTGGCCCTGTGGCAGCGCGAAATGCCCTTCCCTTCCTACCGCCCACATTGGCTGAGCTGCCGCCTTGCAGATGGACGCCGGGTTCAAGCGCTCGGATTCGTGCTGGAGCGGCACTTGCCAAGTTACGCAGGCAACCTGCCGGACAGCGTACTCAGTCAGGTGCTGGCCAGCGCCAGCGGCCGCTACGGCACCACACGCGACTACGTCGAACAAACCGCCAACGCACTGCGCAGCCACGCCATGCCGGATTTGAATCTGGAAGCGCGGTTGAAGCGGTGTTGGGTTGAGGAGCAGGGGGTGTGACAAGCATTGAACTTGTGGGAGCAGGGCTTGCCCGCGATAAGGCTGGACGCAGTTCACTTTGAATCGCGTCCAGCCTTATCGCGGGCAAGCCCTGCTCCCACAGGAACTACAACACTCTGTGGGGCCGACCGGCCCTGACGACAATATCGAGCCGTACTCTTAGCGACTCGTGCTCTCAACCTGCTTGTGCCACAACGTCGGCAGCAAGAAGACGATAGACAGCACGCAGGCACCGATCAGCAGGACAAAACCACCATCCCAGCCGAAGTGGTCAACGGTGTAGCCCATGGCGGCGCTGGCCGCAACCGAGCCACCCAGATAGCCGAACAGGCCAGTGAAGCCCGCCGCCGTACCCGCAGCCTTTTTCGGTACCAGTTCCAGCGCCTGCAGGCCGATCAGCATGACCGGGCCGTAGATCAGGAAGCCGATGGAAACCAGCGCGATCATGTCAACGGTCGGGTTGCCCGGCGGGTTCAGCCAGTAAACCAGCGTCGCGACGGTCACCAGGACCATGAACACTACGCCTGTCAGGCCACGGTTACCTTTGAAGATCTTGTCCGACATCCAGCCGCACAGCAGCGTGCCTGGAATACCCGCCCACTCGTAAAGGAAGTAAGCCCACGAAGTCTTGTCGACGGTGAAGTGCTTGGCTTCTTTCAGGTAAGTGGGTGCCCAGTCCAGCACACCGTAACGCAGCAGATAAACGAACACGTTCGCCAGAGCGATGTACCAGAGCATCTTGTTGCGCAGCACGTACTTGACGAAGATTTCCTTGGCGGAAAACTCTTCTTCGTGGCTGGAATCGTAGCCTTCAGGATAATCGTTCTTGTAGACCTCGATTGGCGGCAAACCCACCGATTGCGGAGTGTCACGCATGGTTGCAAACGCAAACACCGCCACCAGCAAAGCAACTGCTGCCGGCACGTAAAACGCCGCATGCCAGTCGTTGGTCCAGCCCATACCCAACAGGAACAGCGGGCCAATCAGACCACCACCCACGTTGTGCGCAACGTTCCACACGGAAACCACGCCGCCGCGCTCTTTCTGCGACCACCAGTGCACCATGGTCCGCCCGCTAGGCGGCCAGCCCATGCCCTGCGCCCAACCGTTGATGAACAACAGGATGAACATGATCGTCACACTGGACGTAGCCCAGGGCGCGAAACCGAACACGAACATGACGCCCGCTGAAACCAGCAGACCAAAGGGCAGGAAGTACCGTGGATTGGAGCGGTCGGAAATGATGCCCATCAGGAACTTGGACAAACCGTACGCAATAGCAATCGCAGACATCGCCACACCCAGCTGTCCACGGGTGTAACCCTCGTCGATCAGGTAAGGCATTGCCAGCGAGAAGTTTTTACGAAGCAGGTAGTAACCGGCGTAGCCGATAAAGATACCTGCGAAAATCTGCCAGCGCAGACGTCGGTAGGTACTGTCGACCTTTTCTTCAGGCAGGGGTGCCTGATGTGCGGCGGGACGGAAGAAAGCAAACATCGAGACACTCCATTTTTTGTTTTTCTGCGCGAAAGCGAATATTACATTTTCATTACAGAAAAAAGCACTGTTTCTCGTCTGAGAATTTGCAGGAAATGTGGAGTGGTGCGTGTTGTTTTATGAACATGTCGCGAAGGTATGACCGGATGCACCTTATTTAGGATCACTCCTACAGCCGTATCGGAAGTCACCGGGTTCTGTTCCCCCACGGCGGCCGCCTACCATCGCAGCCTGCTGGGCCAACCCGGGTCCATCACCGCTAGAGGTAAGTCGTGAGGTTATTTTTATTCATTTTGATTGGCTGGTTTTCCACTGCAGCCTCGGCAGGCGACACCCTGCTCATTCCTGTCTCCAGGCCCAACCCTGAATATCCTCAGGAGCTGGTGAAATCACGTTACACGGGCAAAGTTCTGATAAACCTGACCATCAGCGCTCTCGGCACAGTTCAAGGCACACGAATCATCGAGAGCAGTCATCCCAAGCTGTCCGAGGCAGCCCTGCACGCCATCGTGAAGTGGCGCTATCAGCCATGGGAGGTTGCTGAAGGCAAACCGGGCAACCTCAGCATCATCGTCCCGATTCTCTTCGGTGCTCGCGGCATTGAGCCGTTTTCGAAAGAGATAACCGTTGGCCTGGAAAATACGCTCTGCGCCTACCTCAACCACGAGGTCAAGATCAGCAAGCTCGATTACCCGAAGGATCCTTTGAACAAGATTGACGTTTTCTGGCACACCCGCCAGCACCTTGCTGGAAGTTATACGGCTTATCACGTACCAGAGCCGAAGAAGCGCGCAGCTTTGTTTGCAGAGCTTGAGAGCTCCATTCCACGCATCATCAAGGAATGCAGGCGAAATCCGGATACTCGCTATGCGGATTACTTACCTCAGCAGATTCGGGCGCTGCTGTGATCGCCGGGCCAAAGGATTTCCACATGCGCATTCTCCTGATTCTCATGAGCCTCTTGTTGTCGCTCACAACACAAGCAGCTACGTCCTACCCAAAACCCATATACCTGCCCGAGCCGAAATATCCCGCAACGATGTTCCAGGACAAAGAGGGAGGTTCGGTCACGGTTCGGATATTCATCCATGCCAATGGCAGCGTGACATTCAAGGAAATCGTCAAGACTCCCGACTCACGGCTCGCCGACGCGGTAAAGAAGGTAATTCCAGAGTGGCGCTTCACTGCCTGGACACCGCCTGCTGACAAACCTGACGGGGAGAGCTCACTTGTGAGTTACAACTTCAATGCTCAGACCTATAGCTCCAACCTCGTCGCGAATGTCGACCTTAAGAAACTGCGTTGCAGCCAGCTAAATAACGAGTTGATCTGGACTCGACACAGCCACTCCGTCGATGAAGCAAAAACGTTTCGCGACACCCGAAATTACCTGTTTAACGGAGCCGTTATCACGGAGTTCGTAACTTAAGAGGAAAGGCAGGCACTAATCGACGACTTCGACTTGGCGATACCCGCGATTATTGAAGGGTGCAGGAAACGTCCCCGGCTTTTTATGCTGACTTCTTGCCGGCACAGCTGAGGGAAATGTTGTAAATCGTCAAGGATGCCCCTGGCATCTGACATCCGCCAAGCGATGAGGGTGGCGGATGCTTTTAGGCAGTTCAGCGCATGAAACTCCCGAAACCGGATACTCACCTAACCCCAACAACCACCTTCCCAACCGCCCGCCTCTCCCCCAACGAATCAATCGCCTTTCCCGCCTCTTCCAACGGATAAACCTTCGACACCAGCGGCTTCAACTTGCCCTGCGCATACCAGCCGAACAATTGCTGAAAGTTCGCCACGTTATCTTCCGGCTGACGTTGTGCAAACGAGCCCCAAAACACGCCGATGACTGAGGCGCCTTTCAACAGTGCGAGGTTGACCGGCAATTCGGGAATGCGGCCGCTGGCGAAGCCGACGACCAGCAGGCGGCCGTTCCAGGCGATGGAGCGGATGGCCTGATCGAAGAGGTCACCGCCGACGGGGTCGTAGATGACGTCGACACCATTGCCATTGGTGAGGCGTTTGATTTCTTCTTTCAGATTGGCTTCGCTGTAGTTGATCAACTCGTCAGCGCCAGCGGTTTTGGCGATGTCGAGTTTTTCAGCGGAGCTGGCGGCAGCAATAACCCGGGCACCCATGGCTTTGCCGATTTCGACAGCGGCAAGGCCAACGCCACCCGACGCACCGAGCACCAGCAGGGTTTCGCCGGGTTGCAGGTTCGCGCGCTGTTTAAGCGCGTGCATGGAGGTGCCGTAGGTCATGCTGAAAGCAGCGGCAGTGTTGAAGTCCATCGCGGGCGGCATGGGCAATACGTTGTAAGCAGGCACAGCGACTTGCTCGGCGAAACTGCCCCAGCCGGTGAGGGCCATCACTCGGTCGCCGACTTTCAAATGGGTAACTTTTTCACCAACCACCGCAACGACGCCCGCGGCTTCTCCCCCCGGCGAGAAGGGAAATGGCGGCTTGAATTGGTATTTGCCTTCGATGATCAATGTATCGGGAAAGTTGACCCCGGCAGCGTGCACATCCAGCAGGATTTCGTTCTTCTTGATTTGCGGGCTGGCGATGTCTTCGAGGACCAGGGTTTCGGCAGGGCCGAACGCTTTGCACAGCAGGGCTTTCATCGGACTATTCCTTTTGGATTTGTGGCCGATACGTTCAGGTATGTAGATTTTCGGGTCAATGAGCATGATCCGCCCTGATACTCATGCATAAGCTCAAGTAAGCTAGGCGGCAAACCGGATAAAGGAGTGGACTGTGAAAGCGTGGATCTTGATGTTGTTGGCCTTGTCGTTGCCGACCATGGCGCTGGCTGAAGAAGCGGCCAAAGAAGGCGAGGCACCCAAGGTTGCCTATGTTTCCCTGACGCCACCGTTCGTGGGCAATTACGCACTGGACGGCGGCCCGAAACTGCGAGTCTTCAAGGCCGATGTCGCCTTGCGCGTGACCGGCCCAGAAGCACAGGCCGCAGTAAAACGTAACGATCCGCTGATTCGTAACCAGTTAGTTGCGCTGTTCACACAGCAAACCGTCGACACCATGAGCAGCGCCGAGGCCAAAGAAAAGTTGCGCCAGGAAGCACTCAAGCAGGTTCAGCAAGTGATGAATGACGAAGAAGGCAAGCCGATTGTGGAAGACCTGCTGTTCAACAACTTCATCGTTCAGTAACGGTTAACGCAGTGCCAGGATCGCCGCCCATTGTTCGGCGGTCACTGGCATTACGGACAGACGAGTGCCCTTCTGTACCAGTGGTAATTGCTCCAGCGCGCTTTGCTGCTTCAAATAACCCAGGCTGAGTACTTTCGGGAAGGCTTCGATAAAAGCCACGTCGACGGCACTCCATTGATTTTTGTCCGCATTGGCTTTGGCATCGAAGTAGTGACTTTGCGGATCCAGTGCCGTCGGGTCGGGATATGCCGCTTGAGTGATGCGCGCGATGCCGGCGATGCCTGGCTCCGGACAGCTGGAGTGATAAAAGAAAAACTCATCGCCAACCGCCATGGCGCGCATGAAATTACGCGCCTGATAGTTGCGAACTCCATCCCAGCGGGCTTTCTCCAAGCGTTGCAGGTCGGCGATGGAAAGCTCATCGGGCTCTGATTTCATCAGCCAGTAGGCCATTTTTGTTGCTCCTGAAATGTGTCGCGGACAAGTTGTCAGACAGTTTCATGACAAACCGACAGTCGGCTGACGTCAACGTTTGCGTGTGCGCACGTGTTGTCGCAGAATGCCGGGATTTTAAGCTCCACGCTGCTGCACGGCCTATACAAAAACCGATGCTGACATCGTATTGATTTGCCTAAGGAGGGCAGTCAATGAAACGCAAGCCGGATTTACTTTGGATTTTGGTTATTTTGTTCGGCTTGGGTGTCGTCACGACGGGTTACGCGCAAAGCTTGTGGTCCAGCAAAACTGATGCCCCTGTTGAAATCACCCAACAACAGCAGAAGTATCCTTCGCGGCATTGATTCTCGGGCCAGTCCTCTTATCAATACGCAACTTGAATTGAAATGCTATCTCTGTGGGAGCGGTGCTTGCCCGCGATATAGGCACCGCAGATTGCAGGTCTATCACGTTCGGCCTTATCGCGGGCAAGCACCGCTCCCACATGGGGCCAGATACCAACGCTTATCCGACACCGTGCCATCCAGCGGCACATCCCAACTGGCCTGCGCCAGACGCTCGACCTTCTGACTCTCATGAGCAAGCCCGAGCAGCGCTGGTTTAAGCCATGCTTTTCTGCGAGAGCGATAGGCCAGGCTACGGTCATAGAAACCTCCGCCCATCCCCAGTCGTCCACCCTCGTCGTCAAAACCTACCAGTGGCATCAGGATCAGATCCAGCGCCCAGATTTTACGCTGCCGGGCCAGATTGATACGCGGCTCGGGAATGCGGAAACGGTTGGGTATGAATTTCTCTCCAGGCTTGACCCGCTGAAACACCATTTTGGTCCGGGGCCAGGCACTGAGTACTGGAAGATAGGTTGCTTTACCGCGCTTTTGAGCGGCGCGCAGTAATAGACGCGGATCAATCTCACCGTCCATAGGGAGGTAAAGCGAGATATGCCGCGCGCGACGAAACAGAGGGTGCTGAACTAACTGACGATAGATGCCGCGTGCCGCTTCACGCTGCTGGCTGGCGCTGAGCGCGCGACGCGCCATGCGCAACTTACGGCGCAATTGCTGGCGTGTGAGCGGAGCGTCACTGGTCATGAGCGGCGGGACATGCAGACTGATCCATCACGGTTGAACCAGAACCGAGGACGCCAGAGCGACGACCCCGCGGATATCGTTGTCGGGCAAAACCGGCAACGATCAGAATTGAGACTCCCCGACGAACCGCTGTCGGTGTAGCCCTTGAACCCGAAAGTTCAAGGTGGAGATTGCAGGAGGTTTTAAGGCTTTCCGTCGAGCGGACATGCACACCAACCCCAACGTGCAACCCCCGTGGTTGTGCGTATCGGCTCAGGGACATGACCGACTGGCAAGCACTCCAGGGAGCGGCGCAAGTATACCGAAACTTGTCGGAAAATTCAGCCCCGAGGCGCATCCGGAGGCAAATCGGAGTCTGTGGCAAGCACCAGATCAACGCGATCAAGCAGGTCGCGGACCTGTTCGCGAGTTGAGCCACTGGCCTGCAGGTCGGGCAAATCCTGCTTATGCAGCAAATCGTGAGTAATGTTCAACGCGGCCATCACAGCGATCCGGTCGGCACCGATTACTTTGCCGCTGCTACGGATTTCACGCATCTTGCCATCCAGATAACGCGCGGCGCTAACCAGATTGGTGCGCTCTTCCTGAGGGCAGATGATCGAATATTCTTTGTCGAGGATCTGTACGGTGACGCTGTTGCCATTGCTCATGAGTCTTGCTCCAGGGCCTTGAGGCGCGAAATCATTGTCTCGACCTTTTGCCGGGCGATTTCGTTCTTTTCAATCAAATGAGCGCGTTCTTCGCGCCACGACTTTTCCTGAGCTAATAGGAGTCCGTTTTGGCGTTTTAGTTGCTCGACACGAGTGATCAGTAATTCCAGTCGGGCCATCAGCGCTTGCAGGTCGGTGTCTTCCATTGTTTCCCACTGAATACTTTCTGATGAGTGGCACAGGAGCTGGCTTTACGCCACGGCCTCTGAAGCGCCGCCTAAGGCCGCGTAGATGATCTTGTGGCCCGGATAGTCTAGGATACAGACCTTCATTCTAGACACTGAGCCGATTGGCGACTAGCTACCCATGCCCATTCAGAATTCCCCGTACAAAGCATTCGCCACCCTGCTCAGCAGCAGCGGTCACCCTGTGTCTCCCGCCGAGCTGCATGGCCTGTTGCTAGGTCGCAGTTGCGCCGGTTCCGGCTTCGACGCCGGCGACTGGTTGAGCGATGCGGCCGAACTGCTTGAATCCGCGCCCGAAGACAATGTCCGTCAGGCGTTGATCGGTTTGCAAGAGATGGTCAAAGGCGAGCTGACCAGCGACGACATGACCGTCGTGTTGCTGCTCCCGAGTGACGACGAACCGCTGGGCGAACGCGCCATCGCGCTCGGTCAATGGTGCCAGGGCTTCCTGACCGGCTTCGGTCTGACGGCCGGAGACACTGCGTTGAGCGCTGAGGCCATGGAAGTGTTGCAGGATCTCGCTGCCATCGCTCAGGTACAGGATGCGCTGGAAGAATCCGACGACGGCGAGAGCGACTACATGGAAGTCATGGAATACCTGCGCGTCGCGCCGTTGCTGCTGTTCACCGAGTTCAACAAAGCCGTTGCTGCCGAGCCGAAACCTTCCTTGCATTGATCCTTCATCGCCGCTTTTGCGGTTATCGTCCATGATTTTCGACGATGACCGCAGCGCTCAAAGGGAACCCGCCTGCCTATGATCCATATCCCGAAGTCGGAATACGCTCGTCGACGCAAGGCCTTGATGGCGCAGATGGAACCCAACAGCATCGCCATCCTGCCCGCTGCTGCCGTGGTGATCCGCAATCGCGATGTGGAGCATGTGTATCGTCAGGACAGCGACTTTCAATACCTGAGCGGCTTCCCTGAGCCCGAAGCGGTAGTGGTGTTGATCCCCGGCCGCGAATATGGCGAATACGTGCTGTTCTGTCGTGAGCGTAACCCTCAGCGTGAACTCTGGGATGGGCTGCGCGCTGGCCAGGAAGGCGCTATCCGTGACTTCGGTGCCGACGACGCCTTCCCGATCAACGATATCGACGAAATCCTGCCTGGCCTGATTGAAGGCCGTGACCGGGTTTACTCGGCAATGGGCAGTAATGCCGAGTTTGATCGGCACCTGATGGAATGGATCAATGTCATCCGCTCCAAAGCTCATCTGGGCGCGCAACCACCGAACGAATTCGTTGCCCTGGATCACCTGCTGCACGACATGCGTCTGTATAAATCGGCGGCAGAAATCAAAGTGATGCGCGAAGCGGCAAGGATTTCCGCCCGCGCTCACGTTCGGGCGATGCAAGCCTGTCGCCCAGGGCTGCATGAGTTCAGCCTGGAAGCCGAGCTGGATTACGAGTTCCGCAAAGGCGGCGCTAAGATGCCTGCTTATGGCTCCATCGTTGCCTCGGGCCGCAACGCCTGCATCCTGCACTATCAGGAAAACGATGCGCTGCTCAGAGATGGCGACCTGGTGATGATCGACGCAGGCTGTGAAATTGATTGCTACGCCAGTGACATCTCACGAACCTTCCCGGTCAGCGGCAAATTCTCCCCTGAGCAGAAAGCTATCTACGAGCTGGTGCTCAAGGCTCAGGAAGCAGCCTTTGCGGCCATTGGCCCGGATAAGCACTGGAACCAGGCGCACGAGGCAACGGTTCAGGTGATTACCGAAGGCTTGGTGGAACTAGGCCTGCTGCAAGGCGATGTGAACGAACTGATCGCCGGCGAGGCGTACAAAGCTTTCTACATGCATCGGGCCGGACACTGGCTGGGGATGGACGTGCATGACGTGGGTGACTACAAGGTCGGCGGCGAATGGCGGGTACTGGAAGTCGGCATGACCCTGACGGTCGAACCGGGTATTTATATTGCGCCGGACAACCAACAGGTCGCGAAAAAATGGCGAGGTATCGGTGTGCGAATCGAGGATGACGTCGTGGTGACCAAAAAAGGCTGTGAAATTCTTACCGGTGGTGTGCCCAAGTCTGTCGCGGAAATCGAGGCGTTGATGGCAGCCGCCCGTAACCAACCGGAATTCGCAGCATGAGCCGTTTCAATCTGGCAATCGTCGGCGGTGGCCTGGTCGGCGCCAGCCTCGCCATGGCTTTGCAGGCCGGCGCTAAGGAGCGCGGCTGGAAGATCGTCCTGATCGAGCAGTTCGCTCCAGGTGATACCTATCAGCCTAGCTATGACGCTCGGTCTTCGGCGCTTTCATTCGGCGCTCGACAAATTTATGAGCGCCTCGGGCTGTGGCAAGCCATCGCCCGCCGCGCCGAACCGATCCTGCAAATTCAAGTGTCAGATCGCGGTAGGTTCGGCTCTGCGCGCTTATCGGCAATGGAAGAAGGTGTGCCCGCCTTGGGCTATGTGGTGGAAAACGCCTGGCTGGGCCAATGCCTTTGGCAGGGTCTGGACAACGATGTGGTCAGTTGGCGCGTCCCCGCCGAAGTCAAACACATGCAGGCGTTGCCTGATGGTTATCGTCTGTTGCTGGATGACGAGACCGAACTGGAGTGTGATCTGGCGGTACTGGCTGACGGCGGCCGCTCAAGCCTGCGTGAGCAGTTGGGCATTGGTGTTCGCCAGCGTCCTTACAATCAGAGCGCGCTGATCGCCAATATCACGCCGAGCGAAGCTCACTGCGGTCAGGCCTTCGAGCGCTTTACCGATGAAGGCCCAATGGCCCTGTTGCCGCTGCCGGAAAATCGCTGTGCGCTGGTCTGGACCCGCACGGGGGCGGATACTCAGCGCTTGCTCGAACTGGACGACCGCAGCTTCCTCAACGAACTGCAGAGTGTATTCGGCTATCGCCTCGGTACGTTGCAGCAAGTCGGGGCGCGGCATGTGTATCCGCTGAACCTCATTGAAGCCGAAGAACAAGTACGCTCGCACCTTGTCGTACTGGGTAACGCAGCGCACAGCCTGCACCCGATTGCCGGGCAGGGTTTCAACCTGTCACTACGGGATGCCCATGCGTTGGCGCAGACGTTACTGAGCAGCGACACGCTGCCCGGCGACCTGTCGACGCTGCAGCTCTATCGCGAACAACAACGCGTGGACCAGCAACTCACGGTCGGTTTTTCAGATCAGGTCACGCGCTTGTTCGGCAGCAATCAGCCGTTGATCGCGGCCGGGCGTAACCTCGGCTTACTCGGGCTTGATTTGTTACCCCCGGCCAAGCGCTGGTTTGCGCGGCAGGCAATGGGGCTGGGAACACGCCCTAATGTTTGATCTACAGTTTCTTAACCACCGGCTCACGCCTACAGCGGGAACGATTTAAAGCATGGAAATCCGCGCAGATCTGCTGATTGTCGGAGCCGGAATGGTTGGCAGCGCTCTGGCGCTCGCACTCCAGGGCAGCGGCTTGAACATTGTCGTGGTCGATGGCGGCCCGCTGAGCGTCAAGCCGTTCGATACCCAGGCCATGTTCGAACCACGGGTCAGCGCATTGTCTTCCGCCAGCCAGCGGATCCTGCAGCGCCTCGGCGCGTGGGAAGGCATCGCCAGTCGGCGCACCAGTCCTTACGGCGAAATGCAGGTCTGGGATGGCAGCGGCACGGGGCACATTCACTTCTCGGCAGCCAGCGTGCACGCCGAAGTACTCGGCCACATCGTAGAAAACCGTGTCGTTCAAGACGCCTTGCTTGAGCGTCTGCATGACTGTGACATTGGTCTGCTGGCGAATGCGCGACTGGAACAAATGAGACGTTCTGGCGACGATTGGTTGCTGACCCTGGCTGACGGTCGCCTATTGCGTGCGCCGCTGGTGATTGCCGCTGACGGCGCAAACTCGGCTGTCCGACGCCTGACCGGGACTCAAACCCGCGAATGGGACTACCAGCATCACGCTATCGTGACGAGCGTACGGACCAGCAATTCGCACCGCAAAACGGCATGGCAACGTTTTACCGATAATGGTCCGCTGGCATTTCTACCGCTGCAGCGTGAAGGCGAGCATTGGTGCTCCATTGTCTGGTCGGTCACCCCAAAAGAAGCCGAGCGACTGACCGCCCTCGACGATGAAACCTTCTGCCGTGAGCTTGAACAGGCTTTCGAGGGGCGTCTTGGCTCTGTTGTGGCCACAGACCCACGACTCTGCGTGCCATTGCGCCAGCGCCACGCCAAGCGTTATGTCGCTGAAGGCCTGGCCTTGATCGGTGACGCCGCCCACACCATCCACCCTCTGGCAGGCCAAGGCGTAAACCTGGGTTTCCTCGATGCGGCAGTGCTGGCCGAAGTGTTGTTGCACGCCAGCGAGCGCGGCGAACGTCTGGCCGATGAGCGCGTGCTGAGCCGCTTCGAACGGCGGCGCATGCCCCACAACCTGGCGCTGATGGCCGCCATGGAAGGCTTTGAGCGCTTGTTCCAGGCAGATCAGCTGCCATTGCGCTGGCTGCGCAACACAGGTCTGAAAATGGTTAATCAGGTGCCGGAAGCCAAAGCGACATTCGTGCGACAGGCTCTGGGGTTGAGTGGGGACTTGCCGGAGCTGGCGCGGTTGTAAGCCCCATGTCTTGGTAATGTGGGAGCCGGGCTTGCCCGCGATACAAACACCTCGGTGCAACAGACATATCGCGTCATCGTTCATCGCGGGCAAGCCCGGCTCCCACAGGAAACGCGTTTCACCTGTGGGACCGAATTCATTCGGGAAGGCGGTATTTCAGACGACGCATGGACTGTGGCTGTACTGGCCCCTTCGCGAATAAATTCGCTCCCACGGGGATTGGGTCTGCAGGTCGACATATCTCCCACAATTAATGCCCATTGCTCGCCAGCTGCAACATTCTGTTACGCGTCTAGCCAGACGTAACAAATGGGATTCACTACCATTTCGCCTCATTTTTGCGATCGCGAGACACTTCCATGCAGGCGAGCAAGCGTCTTCTGGCGGCTTTGACACTGACAGTGCTTGGCAGCACAGCCCAGGCTGCCGACGAGGTAGTGGTTTACTCCTCACGAATCGATGAACTGATCAAACCGGTGTTTGATGCGTACACCGCCAAGACCGGCGTAAAGGTCAAGTTCATCACCGACAAGGAAGCGCCACTGATGCAGCGCATCAAGGCCGAGGGCGAGAACGCCACAGCCGACCTGCTGCTCACCGTCGACGCGGGCAACCTCTGGCAAGCCGAGCAGATGGGCATTCTGCAGCCGTTCACCTCACCGGTGATCGACGCCAATATTCCTGCACAATATCGCTCCTCGACTCATAGCTGGACCGGCCTGAGCCTGCGCGCCCGGACCATCGCCTATTCGACTGATCGTGTTAAACCCCAAGAGTTGACCACCTACGAAGCTCTGGCAGGTAAAGACTGGGAAGGTCGCCTGTGCCTGCGTACCGCGAAAAAGGTTTACAACCAGTCGCTGACCGCAACCCTGATCGAAACCCATGGCGCCGAAGCCTCCGAGAAAATCCTCAAAGGCTGGGTTAACAACCTGTCCACCGACGTGTTCTCCGACGACATCGCGGTGCTGGAAGCGATTAACGCCGGTCAGTGCGATGTCGGCATCGTCAACACCTACTACTATGGCCGCCTGCACAAGGAAAATCCTGATCTGGCAGTGAAGCTGTTCTGGCCGAATCAGTCGGACCGTGGTGTGCATGTCAACTTGTCCGGTATCGGCCTGACCAAATATGCCCCTCATCCAGAAGCCGCCAAGGCGATGGTCGAGTGGATGACTGGCCCTGAGGCGCAAGCGATCTTCGCGGGTACTAATCAAGAGTTCCCGGCCAACCCGAAAGTCGCCCCGTCAGAGGAAGTCGCGAGCTGGGGTCAGTTCAAGGCTGATACCATCCCGGTCGAAGTTGCAGGCAAGCGCCAGGCCGAAGCGATCCGCATGATGGATCGGGTCGGCTGGAATTGATTTCAGCCTGACGCCTGCCGATGTAGGAGCGCGCTTGCCCGCGATAGCTATCTTTCTGTCGAAACTTTTCGGCTGAAAAAACGCTATCGCGGGCAAGCGCGCTCCTACAGACCCAAGTCGTAACCATGCCTTTAAGGTCCCACCCCTTGGCCCACCCCGCCCAACGCCGCTGGTATCCACTGGTCTTCACCATCGCTGCTTTGGTGCTGCTGCCGCTCAGCGTTTTGCTGTTGTCGTGGCAGACCATCGACGTGCAGATCTGGTCGCACCTGTGGGAAACACAGATGCCACGCCTGCTGGGCAATACCCTGACGCTGATCGTCGGGGTCGGCCTTGGGGTCACCCTGCTGGGCGTCAGCCTTGCCTGGCTGACCAGCTTGTGCGAATTCCCCGGTCGACGCTGGCTGGACTGGGCCTTGATGCTGCCTTTCGCAATTCCCGCCTATGTGCTGGCCTTTGTGTTTGTCGGCCTGCTGGACTTTGCAGGTCCCGTACAAACACTGTTGCGCGAGTGGTTCGGGACGGGCTTGCGACTGCCGCGAGTACGCTCCACGGGCGGCGTGATTATCGTGCTGGTGCTGGTGTTCTATCCGTACGTATACCTGCTGGCCCGAACGGCGTTTCTTGCTCAGGGTAAAGGGCTGATGGAGGCTGCCCGCGTGCTTGGGCAAACGCCATGGCAGGCATTCTGGCGGGTAGCCCTACCCATGGCACGGCCTGCCATTGGTGCGGGTGTGGCACTGGCGCTGATGGAAACCCTCGCGGATTTTGGCGCGGTTTCGGTGTTCAACTTCGATACGTTCACCACGGCCATTTATAAAACCTGGTACGGCTTCTTCAGCCTCTCCAGCGCAGCGCAGCTGGCCAGCCTGTTGCTGCTGGCGGTGATGATCGTGCTTTACGGCGAACGCCGAGCCAGAGGTGCGAGCCGGGCGACCAACGAAAGGCCCCGGGTCAAGGCGCTTTACCATCTTCGCGGATTCAAAGCGGCTGCTGCCAGTTGCTGGTGTGGGCTGGTGTTCATCTGCGCCTTTGCGGTACCACTGCTGCAACTGATCGTCTGGGTCTGGCAACGCGGGCGCTTCGATCTGGATGAACGCTATACCGGGCTAATCCTGCACACCTTATACCTGGGTGGAATAGCAGCGCTCATAACCGTAAGCGTGGCGTTGGTACTGGCATTTGCCCGGCGTCTGGCCCCGACTCCAGCGATCAACTCAGGGGTCGGTCTTGCGAACCTGGGCTATGCGCTGCCTGGCTCGGTATTGGCCGTGTCAATCATGCTTGCCTTCAGTTATCTGGATCGAGTGCTGGTAATCCCTGTGTCCAGTTGGCTAGGGGGGGCGGGCAAACCGTTGCTGCTGGGAAGCCTCGCCGCATTGCTGCTGGCCTACTTGGTGCGTTTCATTGCAGTGGCCTACGGACCGCTCGAAAACAGCCTGTCACGCATCCGCCCTTCTCTTCCGGAAGCAGCGCGTAGCTTGGGTGTCAGTGGGCCGCGATTGTTTTTCAAGGTGTATCTGCCCTTGCTGATTCCGGGCGCCTTGAGCGCAGCGTTGCTGGTCTTCGTCGACGTCCTCAAAGAGATGCCCGCCACCTTGCTCATGCGCCCGTTCGGCTGGGACACGCTGGCGGTACGCATCTTCGAAATGACCAGCGAAGGCGAGTGGGCCCGCGCCGCCCTGCCTGCCCTGACGCTGGTTCTTGTTGGCCTGTTGCCGGTCATCGGCTTGATCAGACGCTCGGCTCGTCAATTTCGTTAGATGCGGGTCTACAACCTTGCGGCTACAATGCGCCGCAATCGGTGTGGTCTGTCAGACTGTTCGACATGTTGCTATCTGTTCTACACCCCAATTCACGGGGGCATGTGAGCACTCTGCCTGTCCGCATCTTCGCCACGCCCGGAAGGAGAAACCCATGGGACAGCGCACGCCGCTTTTTGACCTGCACCTCGCGCTCGGCGCGAAGATGGTCGATTTTGGTGGTTGGGACATGCCGTTGCATTATGGATCGCAGGTCGAAGAGCACCATCAGGTGCGCCGCGACTGCGGTGTGTTCGACGTCTCACACATGCATGTGATTGATGTGACCGGCAGCCAGGCAAAAACCTGGCTGCAGTACTTGCTCGCCAATGATGTCGACCGGCTGAAAAATGTCGGGCAAGCGCTGTACAGCGCAATGCTTGATAACGACGGCGGGATCATCGACGACATGATCGTCTACCTCACCGACAGTGGTTACCGGCTGGTGGTCAACGCCGCCACGGGCGAGAAAGACCTGGCCTGGATGTTCGTGCATCTGAACGACTTCGATGTTCAGTTGAACAAGCGCAATGACCTGTCGATGCTGGCCATCCAGGGCCCCAATGCCCGAAACAAGATCGCCGAACTGGTAACCGCCTCCCGCGCCGAACTTATCCGTCAGCTCAAGCCGTTCGAAGGTCGCGACGATGGCGACTGGTTCATCGCCCGTACTGGTTATACCGGCGAAGACGGGCTGGAAATCATTCTGCCGTCGCAACAAGCACCTGGTTTCTTCAATGATCTGGTGGGCGCGGGTATTTCTCCGATTGGTCTGGGTGCAAGAGACACCTTGCGCCTTGAAGCAGGGATGAACCTTTATGGCCAGGACATCGACGAGCAGGTCACGCCACTGGTAGCCAATATGGCCTGGACCCTCGCCTGGGAGCCGACTTCGCGCAAATTCATCGGACGAGCAGCTCTGGAAGCCGAGCGCGCACGGGGCATAGCGTCAAAACTGGTCGGACTGGTACTCGAAGAGCGCGGCGTTTTGCGTGCTCATCAGGTGGTCCGTATCGCAGAAATTGGCGAAGGAGAGATCACCAGTGGTAGTTTCTCTCCTACGCTAAGCAAGTCGATTGCCTTGGCACGTGTGCCCATGGCCACTGCTGACCGTGCCGAAGTCGAAATTCGTGGCAAATGGTACCCGGTTCGCGTGGTGAAGCCCGCGTTTGTACGTCATGGCAAAGCCCTGATCTGAATTTTCCTGGCGGGTTTACCGCTGACCCGATGTTGAGGATGACTATATGAGCAATATCCCCGCCGAACTGCGTTTTGCTGAAAGCCACGAGTGGGCGAAGAAAGAAGGTGACCTGATCGTTGTCGGCATTTCCGATCACGCTCAGGAAGCGCTGGGTGACGTGGTATTCGTTGAGCTGCCAGAAATCGGCAAAGTCTTCGCTGCTGGCGACGCTGCAGGTGTCGTTGAATCGGTGAAAGCCGCTTCCGATATCTATTCGCCGATTGCCGGTGAAGTCGTCGAAGTCAACGAAGCGCTGGCTGATGCGCCGGAATCGTTGAACAACGACTCTTACGGTGCCTGGATTTTCAAGATCAAGCCAAGTGCAGCCGATGCCGATCTGGCAAAACTGCTGGATGCTGCAGGTTACAAGGCCGCTATCGGCGAATAAGCCGAACAGCCCGCCATAAAAAATGCCGCTCATTGAGCGGCATTTTTTTCGCCAGCAACTTACTGGTTTTCAGCGACCAGATTCTTGGCCAGGATGGCATTAGCCAGATCCATGTCCGAGGCATTCAGGCCTGGGTTTTCACTGCGAACCTGCTGAATGGCAGCTTCCAGGAAAGGGCCACGGATGCCGCCGTCGCTGGCAACGAAGCTGCCTGCGTCGTCTTGAGCGGCAACGATCAGTTTGTGATCCTTGAAAGTCAGGTAAGTGGAGCCGGTAGTGGCGCCCGAAGAAATAACATCACGCCAGAACCCAGCGTCAGCCATTGCTGAACCAACCGGGAGAGAGAGCAGAGCAAACGTGGCGACAGCGAGCTTGAGACGCATGGTGAGGTACTCCAACAGTGATTGTTCTGAAACTGTTGGATGTCTGGAGTGATGCGGTAGTTCCATGATGGATGCGACCGAAAACCAGTAGGAGCGCGCTTGCCCGCGATAGCAGTCTTCCAGATAGCGTACCGGAGCCTGACTTAATGCTATCGCGGGCAAGCGCGCTCCTACAGGCGTCAGGTGTTACTCAAAGCGCTTCAACCCGCAATATCGCCCCATCCTGGCCAATCACGCGCACTTGCGTGCCCACTGGTGTATCCGGCCCATTGGCCAGCCATACGCTGTCACCGACCTTGATCTTGCCGCGACCGTCGACGATTGCGTCCTGGACGACAAAAACACGACCGATCAACTCCTGGCCGCGCATATTCAAACCGGGTTGATCGGAAGGCCGGTTAACCGTGCGCTGACGTCGCCACCAGTACAACGCGGTTAGCACCGAGGTCACCGCAAACAGCAGGAACTGAAAGGTCCAGAGCATCCCTGGAATGATGAATGTCATGACGCCTACCGCTGCGGCTGCGACACCCATCCACAACAGATAGCCGCCCGCGCCGAACACTTCAAGAATCAACAGCACGGTGCCCAGCCCCAACCAATCCCAGAACGACAGATTTTGCAGGTATTCCATGACGCCCGCCTCAGACCTTCTTGCTGTCGAAAGTGGCCTTGACGATTTCGCCGATGCCACCCACGGCGCCAATGACCTGACTGGCCTCCAGAGGCATCAGGATGACTTTGCTGTTATTGGCTGAAGCCAGTTTGCCCAGCGCATCGATGTACTTTTGCGCGACGAAGTAATTGACCGCCTGGACGTTACCGCTGGCAATGGCCTCGGACACCACCTGAGTGGCCCGCGCTTCGGCCTCGGCTTGACGCTCACGTGCTTCGGACTCCAGAAACGCAGCCTGACGCCCGCCTTCAGCCTCAAGGATCTGCGCCTGCTTCTTGCCTTCAGCCGTCAGAATCGCCGACGCCCTCAGGCCCTCTGCTTCAAGGATTTGCGCCCGCTTGATCCGCTCGGCTTTCATCTGACCGGACATGGCGGCCATCAGATCGGCTGGCGGGCTGATGTCCTTGATTTCAATCCGGGTGATCTTGATGCCCCACGGCGCCGTGGCTTCATCCACCGTGCGCAGCAGTCGTTCGTTGATGTTGTCACGCTGGCTGAGCATCGCATCCAGCTCCATGGAGCCCAGTACGGTACGGATGTTGGTTTGCAGCAAGTTGCGAATGGCATGTTCGAGGTTATTCACCTCGTAAGCCGCCTGCGCGGTATTCACCACCTGAAAGAAGCATACCGCATCGATTTGCACCGTTGCGTTGTCAGCGGTGATGACTTCCTGCGGGGGAATGTCGAGCACGCTTTCCATGACATTGATCTTGCGCCCGATACGGTCCATCACCGGCACAATGATGTTCAGGCCTGGCTTGAGGGTTGTCGTGTAGCGGCCAAAGCGCTCGACAGTCCATTGGTAGCCTTGCGGCACAACCTTGAAGCCCATGAAGACGATGGCGATTGCCAGCGCTACGAAGAGTAAAACCACACTGCCCAGTTGCATAACATTTCCCTGTTGGTCACGAACGTTTATCAGCGAGCTATTTAGTCAGACTTCGGCCACAGAAAGCCAATGATTCGATGGAATAGTGGTTCAGGATGTGAGCGATTTTCCGTGTGACATAAATTCTGTGGGACCGAATTTATTCGGGAAAGCGGTATTTCAGGCGGTGCATAAGCTGCGAATGTACCGGCCTCTTCGCGAATGAATTCGCTCCCACGGAGATTGGGTTTGCAGGTCAAAATCTCAGACGGTGAACCTCGCTCCAGGCGACCTCAGCGCTGCTCGCTCTGCGGCGTCACGCGCAGTACTTCTTCAAGCGTAGTCAGCCCTGCGGAGACTTTCTGCGCGCCGGACAGACGCAAGCTGCGCATGCCTTCCTTGAACGCCTGGCGGCGCATTGCAGTGAGGTCAAGATCAGCGCTGATCAGGCCCTGAACGCCATCGGACATCAACATGATTTCATACACACCGGCACGGCCACGGTAACCGGTATCACGGCACTCCACGCAACCTACTGCCCGATGCGCTCCTGCTGGGACTGGCGCTTGCCACGGACGGGTCAGGCTTTGCCAGTCGCCCTCGTCGAGTTGCACGGGGGCCTTGCAGTGCGGACACAAGGTTCGCACCAACCGCTGCGCCATCACGCCAAGGATGGTGGCTTTGAGCAAATAATGCGGCACGCCCAGCTCCAGCATCCGGCTGATCGCACTGGGTGCGTCATTGGTGTGCAGCGTCGAAAGCACCAAGTGACCGGTGAGCGCCGCCTGGATCGCCATTTCGGCAGTCTCCAGATCACGTATCTCACCGATCATGATGATGTCCGGGTCTTGTCGCATCAACGCGCGTATACCGCTGGCGAAGGTCAGGTCGATGTTGTGCTGAACCTGCATCTGGTTGAAAGCGGGCTCGACCATCTCGATAGGGTCTTCGATGGTGCACAGATTGACTTCAGAGGTCGCGAGCATCTTGAGCGTGGTGTAGAGCGTGGTGGTCTTGCCCGATCCAGTGGGCCCGGTAACCAGAATGATGCCGTTGGGCTGACGGGTCATGCCCTCCCAACGTCGCAAGTCATCGTTGGAAAAACCCAACTGATCAAAGTTTTTCAGCAGCACTTCCGGATCGAAGATCCGCATGACCATCTTTTCCCCGAACGCTGTAGGCAGCGTCGACAGACGTAGCTCGACCTCACCGCCATCGGGCGTTGTGGTTTTCACACGCCCGTCCTGAGGTTTGCGCTTCTCGGCAACGTTCATGCGCCCCAGGCTTTTCAAACGGCTGACAATCGCCATCGTCACCTGTGCGGGAAACTGATAGACATTGTGCAGCACACCATCGATACGGAAGCGCACGGTGCCTTGCTCACGACGGGGTTCGATATGTATGTCGCTGGCCCGTTGCTGGAACGCGTACTGGAACAGCCAGTCGACGATATTGACGATATGCGCGTCGTTCGCGTCGGGTTCCTGATCGCTGGCTCCCAGCTTGAGCAGCTGTTCAAAATTGCCCATGCCGCTGATTTTCTGATCCGTCGCGGCAGCGCCACTGACGGATTTGGCCAGTCGATAAAACTCCACTGCAAGTCGCTGAATATCAGTCGGGTTGGCCACCACACGTCGGATTGGCAGCTTCAGTACATGAGTCAGGTCGGCTTCCCAGGCGCACACATAGGGCTGTGCACTGGCGATGGTTACAGAATCACGATCCACCGCCACTGCCAGAATTTTGTGGCGCTGGGCAAACGCGTAAGACATCAGCGGGGTAACCGACGCCACCTGGATCTTCAACGGGTCAATGCGCAGGTAAGGCTGTCCGCTTTGCGCGGCAAGCCAGGCAGTCAACGTTTCCAGATCCAGCTTGCGCCCCGGGCGCTTGAGGTCGTCGAGCTGTTGTGTGGCGATAAATTCCAGAGGGTGCAGTTGCAGGTTCGCGGCGCTGCGGCGCTGCGTCAACGCTTGCTCGGCACTGTTCTGGTCAATGAACTCTTGGGCGACCAGATCGCGCAGCAGATCATTCAGATCCAGCCAACGGTCCTGTGATGATGAGGCGTGAGCTGACATGCGGATTCCTTTGGACAATTCGGTTCAAACGAACCAAGAGTAGCCCCCAGCGTGTCAGTTAATTGGGCATATGCGTACACATGAGTGACGTTTTTTTTCAGCCCGGCTCAACCGACGGCAAGGGAAACCGTTGAGGTTGAGACGTGTGGCTGAGCGACTTGTTCCAGCTCGACTGAACAGACATTGATCAGGCTGCGCATTTTTTCCGCAATGACCTGCGCCCGATGCCAGGTCAGGTGGGTGACTTCGACGTCGATAGCCAGCACGTCGTCCTGCTGTAAAACGTTGACCTGACGAGGTATCAGGTACTGCATCGCAAACAGATTCAACACTCGACACAGAGAATCGGCCTCAGCTTCGATAATGATTTCAAAGCGTGCATAGCAATGAGCATTGTCGGCCGACCAGCTGTCGGGACGGTGCGGCAGAGAAGTGACGGCTTCGAGATTGGGCATGTTGGCCTCTGCGATGTCGAGGTTTGAACGATTGAAAGAAATTCTTACATGCAGGAAAAGAAATTTCTGGTCCATGATTGGTTGATTTAGTCGCAATAAGACTTATTAATGCTCGCTACTGGCCAATCAGGAAATAATTATGCAAACCGAGCTGGATACATACGATCGCAAGATCCTCGCGCTGCTGCAGGAGGACGCTTCGCTGTCCAGCGCGCAAATTGCCGAGCAGGTAGGTTTGTCCCAATCGCCCTGCTGGCGCAGGATTCAGCGGCTCAAGGATGAAGGGGTTATTCGCCGTCAGGTTTCCCTGCTGGACCGAAAGAAAATCGGCCTGAACACGCAGATCTTTGCCGAGGTGAAGCTCAATGCTCACGGGCGCTCGAACTTCACGGAATTCACCGAGGCGATTCGCGGCTTTCCCGAAGTACTGGAGTGTTACGTGCTGATGGGCTCAGTCGACTTTCTGCTGCGCATCGTGACGCCGGATATCGAGGCTTATGAGCGGTTCTTCTTCGAGAAGCTGTCGCTGGTGCCGGGCATTCAGGAAGTGAATTCGACCGTGGCCCTGTCGGAGATCAAATCCACGACGAGCTTGCCGGTTTGATGCTCCGCCTGTAGGAGCCGAGCTTGCTCGCGATAAGAGCACCACAATGTCCGAATATGATGGTGCTCTTATCGCGGGCAAGCCCAGCTCCCACAGGTATGTGTCAGGCCTGCCAATTAATTGATCCAGACCATTGATATTGCAGGCCAAGCGCCAGCTTCAAAGCTTCGCGTTGGCGTTAGCCATGGATCGTGGCACGATGGCGCGGTTATCGACCGAGATTTTCTGATCATGCCGCAATCCAAAGCCAAGAATCTTTCCCTGATCGCCGCCATTGACCTTGGCTCGAACAGCTTCCACATGGTGGTGGCCCAAGCCAACTCGGGTGACATCCGCATCCTGGAGCGCCTGGGAGAGAAGGTTCAGCTGGCTGCCGGCATTAACGAAGAGCGGCAACTCAACGAAGAGTCCATGCAGCGCGGGCTCGATTGCCTGAAGCGCTTCGCGCAACTGATCAACGGCCTGCCGCTCGGTGCGGTGCGTATCGTGGGTACCAACGCGCTGCGCGAAGCACGCAACCGTAATGAATTCATCGTTCGCGCCGAGGAAATTCTCGGCCACCCGGTGGAAGTGATTTCAGGCCGTGAAGAAGCCCGCCTGATTTACCTCGGTGTGTCGCACACACTGGCTGATACCCCCGGGAAACGACTGGTAGCGGATATCGGCGGTGGCAGTACCGAATTCATCATTGGCCAGCGTTTTGAACCGCTGCTGCGCGAAAGCCTGCAGATGGGTTGCGTAAGCTTCACCCAGCGCTACTTCAAGGACGGCAAGATCACCCCGGCGCGCTACGCACAGGCTTATACCGCTGCACGCCTGGAAATCATGAGCATTGAACACGCCCTGCATCGCCTGAAGTGGGACGAAGCCATCGGCTCGTCGGGCACTATTCGTGCGATCGGCCTGGCCCTCAAGGCCAACGGTCACGGTTCAGGTGAAGTAAACGCCGATGGCCTGGCCTGGCTCAAGCGCAAGCTGTTCAAATTGGGTGATGTCGACAAGATCGACTTCGACGGCATCAAGCCGGATCGCCGCTCGATCTTCCCGGCAGGCCTGGCCATTCTTGAAGCGATTTTCGATGCGCTGGAGCTGCAGCGTATGGATCACTGCGAAGGTGCGCTGCGTGAGGGTGTGCTGTACGACCTGATGGGTCGCCATCATCATGAAGACGTCCGTGAGCGCACTCTGAGCTCGCTGATGGAGCGTTATCACGTAGACCTTGAACAAGCCGCACGTGTGGAACGCAAAGCGCTACACGCGCTTGAGCAGGTCGCTCACGCTTGGGACCTGGAAGACGACAGCTATCGGGAACTGCTCAGTTGGGCCGCCAAGGTTCATGAGGTGGGTCTGGACATCGCTCACTATCACTACCACAAGCATGGCGCTTATCTGATCGAGCACTCCGACCTCTCCGGCTTCTCACGGGAAGATCAGCAAATGCTGGCCCTGCTGGTACGCGGCCACCGTCGCAATATTCCCAAGGACAAGTTCGCCGACTTCGGCGCAGAGGGCGAGAAACTGATTCGTCTGTGCGTGCTGCTGCGCTTTGCGATCCTGTTTCATCACATTCGCGGCACGCAAGAAATGCCACAGCCGGTTCTCACCGCCAACGGCAACAATCTTGATGTGGTATTCCCCAAAGGGTGGCTGGAAAACAACCAACTGACCCAGGCCGACTTCGCGCTGGAAGCGGAGTGGCTGACCCGGGTCGGTATCGTCCTCAGCGTACGCTGAGGACCGGGTTGCTCAGGCGCTCCAGCAGGGTCGCCTGAACGTTGCGCGCATTCTGATTGCCGGTCGGCGTGCTGCGCACGTAAGTGCCATCTGGCTGCAAGAGCCAGCTGTGGGTGTTGTCGGTCAGATAAAGCTCCAGCTCTTTCTTCACTCGCAGGATCAGCTTTTTACCCTCTACCGGGAAGCAAGTCTCGACGCGCTTGTCGAGGTTGCGCTCCATCCAGTCGGCGCTGGACAGGAACATCTGCTCGTCGCCGCCGTTGAGGAAGTAGAAGACCCGCGTGTGCTCCAGGAAGCGACCGATGATCGAGCGCACGTGAATGTTGTGCGACACACCCGGGATACCCGGACGCAGGCAGCACATGCCGCGCACCACCAGGTCGATGCGCACACCTGACTGGCTGGCCTTGTACAGCGCCCTGATGATCTTCGGATCGGTCAGCGAGTTGAATTTGGCAATGATATGCGCCGGCTTACCGTCCACAGCGAACTGTGTTTCCCGGGCAATCATGTCCAGCATGCCCTTCTTCAGCGTGAACGGGGCATGCAGAAGCTTCTTCATGCGCAGGGTTTTACCCATGCCGATCAACTGACTGAACAGCTTGCCGACGTCTTCGCACAGGGCATCATCGGAGGTGAGCAAACTGTAGTCGGTGTACAGACGGGCGTTACCCGCGTGGTAGTTACCTGTCCCGAGGTGCGCGTAACGGACGATTTCGCCTGCTTCGCGACGCAGTATCAGCATCATCTTGGCGTGAGTCTTGAAGCCCACCACCCCGTAGATCACCACCGCGCCCGCGGCCTGCAGACGGCTGGCCAGTTGCAGGTTGGACTCTTCGTCAAAACGCGCACGCAACTCGATCACCGCAGTGACCTCTTTACCGTTGCGGGCGGCATCAACCAAGGCATCAACGATTTCCGAGTTCGCGCCGCTGCGATACAGCGTCTGGCGAACCGCAAGAACGTGCGGGTCTTTGGCGGCCTGACGCAGCAGATCAACCACTGGCGTGAAGGATTCGTAGGGATGCAGCAGCAGGATGTCCTGCTTGCCGATCACGTTGAAAATGTTCTCGCTGTTTTGTAGCAGCTTCGGAATGGCCGGAGTGAACGGCTGGTATTGCAGTTCCGGATGGCTGTCCAGCCCGGTAATGCTGAACAGACGCGTCAGGTTGACCGGGCCATTGACCTGATACAGCTCGGACTCTGCCAGATTGAACTGCTTGAGCAGGTAATCCGACAGGTGTTTAGGGCAGGTATCGGCCACTTCCAGACGTACCGCATCACCATAACGGCGGGAGAACAACTCGCCACGCAGTGCGCGGGCCAGGTCTTCTACGTCTTCGGAATCCAGCGCCAGGTCGGCGTTACGGGTCAGACGGAACTGATAGCAGCCCTTGACCTTCATGCCTTGGAACAAGTCGTCAGCGTGGGCGTGGATCATTGACGAGAGGAAGACAAAGTTGTCGCCAGGACCACTGATCTCTTCCGGCACTTTGATCACGCGAGGCAGCAAACGCGGAGCCGGAATGATCGCCAGACCCGAGTCGCGACCGAAGGCGTCGATACCTTCCAGCTCTACGATGAAGTTCAGGCTCTTGTTCACCAGCAGCGGGAACGGGTGAGTCGGGTCGAGGCCGATCGGTGTAATGATCGGCGCAATTTCGTCACGGAAATAACGACGCACCCAGGCTTTGAGCTTGGCCGTCCAGTGACGACGACGAATGAAGCGCACCTGATGCTTTTCAAG
Organism: Pseudomonas viridiflava; assembly: GCF_900602065.1. Taxonomy (GTDB): domain Bacteria; phylum Pseudomonadota; class Gammaproteobacteria; order Pseudomonadales; family Pseudomonadaceae; genus Aquipseudomonas. The sequence goes on from NZ_UWFN01000347.1 coordinate 262,364, forward strand.
CTCAGGCAGCAGAATGTCATTGAGGATCGCGTATTGGCGATCAACGTGGCCGTGCACCAGCTCACTGATGCGGGCCAGGGCCTGATGCGGTTGCAGACCATCGGCGCCGGCTTGTTCACGGGCGAAGGTGATCTGCTTTTTCAGACCGGCGACACGAATTTCGAAGAACTCATCGAGGTTGCTGGAAAAGATCAGCAGGAACTTGAGCCGCTCCAGCAATGGATAGGACTCATCCAGTGCCTGTTCCAACACGCGAATGTTGAACTTTAGCTGCGACAGCTCCCGGTGGATGTAGAGACTGCTGTCGTCCAGATTTGGCACAACAATAGCCGGAACCGGCGGCGTCTCGACGATAGCGGGTATGACCTCGACGCTTGGCTCGACCACAGTAAGAACTTCCTGATCGTTGACTTCAACAGCAGCTTCGGTGAGTCCTTCGGTATTCATGAATGTTCCTGTACGGCTATTGCCCTTTTAACAGTTCTGCAGCGCGGACGGCGAAATAAGTGAGGATGCCGTCAGCTCCTGCGCGTTTGAAAGCGGTGAGCGATTCGAGAATAACGCCTTCACTGAGCCAGCCATTCTGAATGGCCGCCATGTGCATCGCGTACTCGCCGCTGACCTGATAAACAAATGTCGGCACCTTGAACTCATCCTTGACCCGATGAAGGATGTCCAGATAAGGCATGCCCGGTTTGACCATAACCATGTCCGCGCCTTCAGCCAGATCGGCAGCCACTTCATGCAGCGCTTCGTTGCTGTTGGCCGGGTCCATCTGATAGGACGCCTTGTTCGCCTTGCCCAGATTCAACGCCGACCCGACCGCATCACGGAATGGCCCGTAGTAGGCGCTGGCGTACTTGGCCGAGTAGGCCATGATCCGCACATTGACGTGGCCAGCCAGTTCAAGCGCTTCACGAATAGCCTGGATTCGACCGTCCATCATGTCGGAGGGTGCCACAACCTGAGCACCGGCATCGGCATGGGACAGTGCCTGTTTGACCAGTGCATCGACGGTGATGTCGTTCTGCACATAGCCTTCTTCGTCAAGAATGCCGTCCTGACCATGAGTCGTGAACGGGTCAAGCGCCACATCAGTGATGACGCCCAGCTCCGGGAAGCGGTCACGCAGCGCGCGGGTAGCGCGCTGGGCAATACCGTCCGGGTTCCAGGCTTCGGCGCCATCCAGGGTTTTCTTCTCGACCGGAGTGACCGGGAACAGCGCAAGGGCAGGAATGCCCAGCGCAACCCACTTCTGCGCTTCTTCGAGCAGCAGATCGATACTCAAGCGCTCAACGCCAGGCATCGACGCGACTTCTTCACGACGGTTTTCACCGTCGAGTACGAATACGGGGAGGATCAGGTCATCGACAGTCACAACGTTTTCGCGGACCAGACGACGAGAGAAATCATCGCGACGATTGCGGCGCAGGCGGGTAAGAGGAAACAGGCGGTTGGCGGGGGTAAAGCTCACGGCGAGACTCCTGAGCCCGCGTACACGGGCAAGCGTGACAGTTATAAGCGACCATTATGACTAATGTGTGACAGTCATGGGCCACGTGCGACTCGGGGCCGCAGTTGAGGCTTTTGCCATTGTCCTTGTAGGAAAGATTAACGTCGAGACACATTTCCACACTTTCCTGAATGCCTTGGCCGAGTTAGGCTGCGCGTTCATTTCGCCAGCATCCAGACAATGCTCCAGAATTTCTTGCACGAATTTGGCTACTTTGCCCTCTTCATCGGCACCTTCTTTGAAGGCGAGACCATATTGGTCCTCGCTGGATTTCTGGCGTTCCGTGAGTACATGGACATCAAACTGGTCGTGGTCGTGGCCTTCTTCGGAAGCTACGCCGGGGACCAGCTTTGGTACTACATGGGGCGCAGGCACGGTCGCAAAATCCTGGCGCGCAAACCGCGCTGGCAACTCATGGGCGACAAGGCTCTGGCGCACATTCGCAAGCATCCGGACCTGTGGGTCTTGAGCTTTCGCTTTGTCTACGGGCTGCGTACCGTCATGCCAGTTGCCATTGGGCTTTCAGGCTACCCGCCGCTGCGCTACTTGATCCTCAATGGCATTGGTGCGGCTGTCTGGGCCGCGGCGCTGGGTTATGCGGCCTATCACTTCGGCGCAGTGCTCGAAGGCATGCTGGGTAACATCAAGAAGTATGAGTTGTGGGTACTCGGCGCACTGCTGGTACTTGGGTTTGCCCTTTGGTTGCGTCGTCGTTTCAAGAACGCGCGCATTGCCAGGGAAGAGGCTGCCGCAGCGTCCATGGCAGCGGCAGCCGATGCTGAAGCGGGTGTCGCTAACCCGGTTCCGGCTGAGGTTACCGTTGAAGTGCCTGCCGACAGCAAGAAACACGGCGACCGCTAGGTCCGCCACGAGCGCAATGCCCCGGCATTGCGCTCGCCTGTGAGGCCCCTCCTTCTATCAAAGAATACAGCCACCTGATTTGGAATACTGTCTGTAGGAGTGAGCTTGCTCGCGATAGCGTCAGCACAGGCTCTATATTCATAGACTGACGAACCGAATCGCGAGCAATGTGGAATGCCACCCCGGTCACTCCTACAGGTCCAATGTTTGCTGCGCGACAGCGCGGTGCCAAGACGTACGCATAGACTATCCGATTGAATCCCCGCCTCAGACGCTTGTCCCAATACCAGGTTAAAAGTCGTTGGGCAGACCGCTGCTTTCGATAGGGAGAATGATCATGCAAAAGAAAGTCGCCGTGATTTTGTCCGGCTGTGGCGTCTATGACGGCGCGGAAATTCATGAAAGCGTGCTTACGCTGCTGCGCCTCGATCAGCGCGGCGCGGCAGTGCAATGCTTCGCGCCCAATATCACGCAGCATCATGTGGTCAATCACCTGACGGGCGAAGAGATGCCGGAGACCCGCAACGTGCTGGTGGAGTCGGCACGCATCGCTCGCGGTGCCATCGAAGATATACGTGAGGCTGATGTCACCCAGTTTGATGCACTGATTATTCCTGGCGGTTTTGGCGCAGCCAAGAATCTTTCTGACTTCGCCACCGCAGGCGCGGACTGCAAGGTACAGGCTGAAGTCCTGGCGCTAGCCGAAGCATTCGCTGAAGCGGGCAAGCCAGTTGGCCTTATTTGCATAAGCCCGGCGCTGGCCGCAAAAATCTACGGGCCCGGTGTTACCTGCACCATCGGCAACGATGCCGAAACCGCAGATGCGATCACCCGCATGAAGGGCGAGCATCAGGAATGCGAAGTGACCGACATCGTCGAAGATAAAGCACGCAAACTGGTCAGTACTCCCGCTTATATGGTTGCCAAAACCATCGGCGAAGCGGCCGCCGGGATCAACAAACTGGTGGACCGGGTGCTGGAGTTGACGCACGAGGAATAGGTTTGAATCGTTGCCTTGTAGGAGCTGCCGAAGGCTGCGAAGCGGTTATCCTGATGCACCGCGATTCGCAGCCTTCGGCAGCTCCTACAGGACAGCGCAGTATGGCGGTTTAACTAAACTCAACCCGCTCCGGCACTCGTGTCATCAATACCTTCCCACCGCGAATCGACACCCGCGCCTTTGCCTGACGGCGCACGGCTTCGTAATCACTTTCCGCATCCAGAATCACCAGGTTCGCCGGTCGGCCAACTGCGATGCCGTAGCCCTCGCCCAGATTAAGGGTGCGGGCACTGTTGTCAGTGACCAGATCAAGGCTTCGCGCCAGATCCTCGAAGCCCATCATGTGACAGATGTGCAAGCCTGCATCGAGGATACGCAGGATGTTGCCATTGCCCAGCGGGTACCACGGATCTTTGATCGAATCCTGACCAAAGCACACGTTCATCCCGGCGCGATCCAGCTCGGCGACGCGGGTAAGCCCCCGCCGCTTGGGATAGGTATCGAAACGCCCTTGCAGGTGGATGCTTTCGGTTGGGCAGGAGACGAAGTTGATCCCCGAGCGTTTCAGCAACCGGAACAGCTTCGAGCAGTACGCATTATCGTAGGAGCCCATGGCGGTGGTGTGGCTGGCCGTCACGCGGCTGCCCATATCACGCACGCGCGCCTCTTCAGCCAGCACTTCCAGAAAGCGTGAGTTCGGATCATCAGTCTCGTCGCAATGTACATCCACCAGGCAGCCGGTTCGCTCAGCCAGGTCCATAAGAAACTTGATCGAACTGACGCCCTGCTCACGGGTGTTTTCGAAGTGCGGGATGCCGCCGACCACATCTGCGCCCATCTCCACCGCACGCTCCATCAACTCACGACCGCCTGCGTAGGACTCGATGCCTTCTTGAGGAAAGGCAACGATTTGCAGATCAATCAGGTGACGGGCTTCTTCACGCACCTCAAGCATCGCCTTGAGCGCACCCAGGGTCGGGTCGGTGACGTCGATATGGGTTCGTACATGCTGAATGCCATGCTCAGCCAACATGCGGATGGTGGTATGCGCACGCTGCTTGGTGTCTGCATGAGTGATGGTTTCCTTGCGCTGTGCCCAGCGCTCGATACCTTCGAACAACGTCCCACTCATGTTCCACTCGGGTTCGCCAGCGGTCAGCGTTGCGTCCAGATGGATATGCGGCTCTACCAATGGCGCGATCACCAGTTGGCCGCGAGCATCGATGTCAGCCGCCCCGCCGGGATGCAGGCTTTCAGCCTGAGCGGTGATGGCCGTAATACTGCCGTTTTCCCAGCTGACAGTGTGCAGCCCCTGGGTGTTACGCAATGTGGCATTGATGATGTTCATGTTCATTCCTGTCGCTGGGCTTCGGACATGCGCCATACCAGCAGCGCAACCGAAGCGTTCATTCGAAAATTCGGGTCATCGAGACATTGCCCACTGAGCTGCTCGATTCGTTGAATACGCTGGTTGATGGTGTTGCGATGGATGCCCAGGCGCTGAGCGGCCTTGAGCCCGTTGCCGTTCTCCTGAAGCAGGGCGTCCATTGTTTCAATCAGGCTATGAGGTTGCTTACGGTGGGTTTCGATCAGCGGCCCGAGGATCTGCTTGACGAAGCTATCGATGACCGAACGATCAGCAACGGCCTGCAACAAGCGCAATACGCCCAGCTCGCTGAAATCGCACAGGCCGCTGGCGGGCCGTAAGTGCTCGGCAACGTCCAACGCCTGCCGAGCCTCGTTCAGGGCCTGCCGATACTGCCCACAGTCTGCGACCGGGTTGGCCAGCCCCATAAACAACGCCATTTTGCCGAGTACTGACGCAAGCTCTCGGTAAAGCAACCCCAGCTCATGACGAATTGCTTCAAGCCTGGGCAGCAATAGAATGAAAAGATCGCCCTGCACAATCACCGGCAAGGCGTCTGGCAAGCCGCGATTCCAGGCGTCGAGATGATCCAGCACCGCTTGTCGGGTCTGTTGCAGCAGGCGCTCCGCCGCCTCCGGCTCATGGCTGTCGAACAGCACGCTGACCGCCGACAAGCGTAGCGCTACCAAATGCCGGGGCACTTCCAGCGGCAAACGCAAATGCGCAGCGCGCTGCCGGGCGATACTCAGGCTCGGGTAATCACCACTGAGCAATTGGCCGAGGATGTCGTGGCGCGAGCGTTTGGTCTGCGCCATCTGCACCAGCGCCGTGCCGATCAGATGGGTGACGATGACCATCTTCAACAGATACGGTTGCTCAATCAGCGGTAAGCCGCACTGCTCAGCAAGCTCGATTACAGACTCAGGGATGTGCTGGATATAAGCATCACCCGTGAGGATCACCAGCCCGGCGATGCCACTTGCATCACCTTCACGAACCATACGCAGCAGGTTGGCTTCGTCGCGCAAGTAGTTGATGCCGGTGACGAACACCAGTTCGCCGCCCATGATCCAGTCAGCAATCCCCTCGTTCTCCGCCACATAAGACCAGCGCACGCTGCGATGCAGATTCGCCGACCCTGCCCGCACGGTCATTTCCTCCAGCCCCGGTAGCTGGAGGATTTCTTCAACGGTCAGGGTCAAAGCTCCTCCTGAACGCTGGCAACCATGCTCCGCTTACCAGTGACTTCCAGCAGTACGATGTAGAAAATCGCCGACGCGGCAATGCCTACAAGTGGCGCAATCCAGGGCGAGAAATACGCCAGTGCGGCGCCAACCGCATAGGCCGATAGCCCCAACAGGTTGTAGCGTGGCAGCACGACGCTGGCCAAAGCAGGGTATTTACCGTGATGGCGATACCAGAAGTCAGCCATGATCACGCCGCCAATGGGCGGGATGATCGAGCCCAGCAGCACCAGAAACGGAATCAGCATTTCGTACATGCCGCCGATGGCCAACACGATACCGAGCGCTGCGGCGATCAATGTCATGGTCCGCCGCCGCTCGCTGCGCAACAGGTGGCAGGCCGCAGCCGATACGTTGTAAATAGTCGGCCCCTGAATGGTCCACAGGTTCAGGCAAAGCATGATCACTGCGGCGAACGACAGGCCCTGAAGCATCATCACTTCAACGATATCGGCCTGTTGATAAACCATCGCGCACCACGCGCCAGCGACGACCATCAAACCGTTGCCCACCAGAAAGGCAACGACGCTGGCAGTCACGGCCACGCGTCCGCTGCGCGACAACCGCGTCCAGTTGGTGGCTTGAGTCGCGCCACTGGCGAACGTACCGAAGACCATGGTGATAGCGGCTGAAAGCGTCATGGTTTCGTGAGGAATAACCGCCGCCAATCCCTGGAAACCGCCGACATCTCGGGTGGCGATGTACATGGAAATGACCAGTAGCACGAACATCAGTGGCACTGAGACTCGCGACAGCACGTCCAGCCCCTTGTAGCCGATGATCGCCGTGATGCTGAAGCCAAGCCCAAACAAGACCATAAGTGGTGAGGTGAAGCCTTCGGCCAGGCCGAGCATTTTCACCAGGACGATGGCAACCGTCGCGGTGCCCCACGCGTACCAGCCCAGTTCGGCAAAGCCGAGCAGGACGTCCGACAGTCGGCTGCCCGCCTCACCAAAACAAAAACGGCCCATCAGCACAGTGTTCAAACCGCTGCGCGAGGCGATGAAGGCCAACGACGCCGCATAGATCGCCAACAGACTGTTGCCGATGGCAGCGATCCACAGCATGTCGACGAAGTTAAACGCCATGCCCAGCTTTCCACCGGCAAACATGGTCCCGGTGAAGAACGTGAAACTGAACAGCACCATGGAAATCGACAGCAGCCCTTTGCGTCCTTCACGCGGGGCTTCGCTCAAGGGAAACTCGCTGGGTGAACTCATATCGTTTTTCTCCACATCGAAAGGGTCGGGGCAGGCTGGTGCCAGAGCAATAACCAGGCCGTTTCCGGACGTCGCTTCGAAGCAGAAAAAAGCAGGCAGTGTTGATATCGGCAGGTGTGCGAACTGCACACTTCAACGCGTTATTTATGCGAGAGACTGTGCAGAGTGATTCATTCTGAGGCGGGCATGCACCGTTTTAGGGTGCAATTTTTAGCGGGAGAGACGCGTGAGAATGCGGTCAAGGGTGTTGGCAAACGCCTGTTTTTCCCGGTCGCCATACGGCGGCTGCCCACCGCCCATCTGGCCTTGATCCCGCAGGTCGGTAAACAGATTACGCACAGCGAGACGGTCGCCCATGTTCTGCGCGTCGAACTCCTTCCCGCGCGGATCCAGCGCAGCGACGCCCTTTTTGACCAGGCGATCCGCCAACGGCACATCACTGCAAATCACCAGTTCGCCGGGCACAGCATGCTCCACCAGATAATCGTCCGCGGCATCAGGACCACTCGGTACCACGATCAGCTTGACCAGGGTGTACGTGGGCTTGATCTGACTCTGACCGGCAACCAGCACCACTTCGAACTGACGTTTGAGGGCGAACTTGATGACTTGGTCTTTTGCTGCCTTGGGGCAGGCGTCGGCATCGATCCAGACGCGCATGGGCGTACCTCGTTCTAAAAATTGAGCTGATCCTTGTAGGAGCTGCCGCAGGCTGCGAAACCGATCCCTATGACACTTCCTTTCGCAGCCTTCGGCAGCTCCTACAAGAACTTCATGCGACCTCAGCCCTGCGCTTCTCGGCCAGCCAACTGCGGCCGTACAGCACCGCAATAGCCAGCAAGGCAATGAACTGGGCGCTCAGGGAATACGCGTCGGCATGAATGCCCAGCCAGTCGAACTCGAAGAACGGTACCGGGCGAGTTCCGAATATGCCAGCTTCCTGCAGAGCTTTGACACCATGCCCGGCGAACACCACCGACAATGCGCACAACAGCGCAGCGTTAATGCCGAAGAACAGCGTCAATGGCAGTTTTGCCGAGCCGCGCAGGATGATCCACGCCAGACCGATCAGCAATACCAGTGCCGTGGCGCCGCCAGCCAACACAGCATTGTGCCCGGCCGGGCCAGCTTGCAGCCACAGGGTTTCGTAGAACAGGATGACTTCGAACAACTCCCGATAAACCGAGAAGAACGCCAGAATCGCAAAACCGAAACGCCCACCGCCGCCTACCAGGCTGCTTTTGATGTAATCCTGCCAAGCTGCGGCATGACGACGGTCGTGCATCCAGACACCCAGCCATAACACCATTACGCTGGCAAACAGCGCCGTTGCCCCTTCGAGCAATTCGCGCTGGGCACCGCTGACATCAATGACATAAGCCGCCAGCGCCCAGGTTCCCAGACCGGCCAGCAAGGCCAGCGCCCAACCGATATTGACGCTGCGTACTGCCGACTCCTGACCCGTGTTACGCAGGAAAGCGAGGATAGCCGCCAACACCAGAATCGCCTCAAGGCCTTCACGCAGCAGAATCAGCAGCCCGGAAATGTAGCTCAGCGACGTGCTTAAGCCATCACTGCCCAACAGGCCCGCCGACTCTTTGAGTTTAGCTTTGGCGAAATCCAGTTTTTGCGCGGCCTGCTCCAGCGGCAAACCGTCCTGCAAAGACTGACGGTAGGCCATCAGTGCCTTTTCGGTGTCTTTGCGGACATTGGCATCGACGTTATCCAGCGAACTTTCAACCAGCTCGAAGCCTTCCAGATAGGCCGCAACGGATAAGTCATAAGCCTGTTCGTGATCGCCCGCACGATAAGCCGCCAGACTCTTGTCCAGCGTCTGGCTGGTGTAATCGAGCAATTGCGCGGGGCCGCGCTGGACTTGCGGTGGCTGCGCACGCTGGGCGCGGAACGTGGCAACGGCCTGCTCGCCGTCGGCAGCGCTGACTTCCAGTGGTGTCTGCCGCGCCAGGTCAGCAAGGTTGTAGGTCTTGGCGGGTGCCGTCACCGGCTGCGCGCTAAAGCTGGCGATGTAAGTGGCAATATCCCAGCGCTGACGATCATCCAGTTGGTCTGCAAAGGCCGGCATATCAGTCCCGGCAATCCCAAGGCCTAGCGCGTTGTATAAGTCATAAAGGCTCAGGCGATCCAGGCGAGCGACATCGCGTAAATCCGAGGGAGGCGGCTCGAGGCCGATACCAGCCGGGCCGTCACCAGCGCCCGCGTCACCATGGCAGACCGAACAATGCTGGGCATACAACGGCGCGCCCCGCGCAGGGTCGGGGGTGATCACTGGCGCCTGGCTGACCTCATAAGCCACTGCCAAACGCGCTCCCAACTGGCGGGCCTGACGGGTAATCACCGCCCCGTCCTGCTTCTGGGCAACGGCATCAGCAAGGCTTGAGACACCTTTTCCGAGTTCGGCGCGCTCTGCCCGCTCAGGCAGCGCGGCAACCAAGCCTCGCAAGACGCCCAGGGAATCCAGCTGTTGCCGGTAATCACCTTCATCCACGACCTTGCCGTCCGCCACGCTCGACGGGTAATCGGCACCGATGTAATCAAGTAAATGCAGGGCTTGCGCCGCGCCATCAGTGGTATCAGCCAGCAAGCTGGAACTGCACAGCGCCAGCAATGGCAACATCAGCCAGGCCAGAAAACGGGAACGCATGGACATCAGTGATCTCGGCAAGTTGTTCAGGTCGCGCATCGTTCACCCGGCTTCCTCGCGACTAAGGCTAGGCCAGATCTTTGTTGCTAAATATTACATTAACCGCGGCTCATCCACATCGCCGCTTAACGTTAATGAGAATTACTGGCATAAATAGCCAAAGGCTTACACGAAGAGACGGCAATTCGCCCTATTGGTGATGTGGGTTCTTGCGTAATATTGGATCCAACAACTGATGCGCAGGACGCGCACAGGATCAAGGATGATCGACCATGGCCCGGAGGGCCTACCGACAGGATGTTGGAATGGTCTTGAAGAAAACCCGCCTCGGCGGGTTTTTTGTTTTGGGCCAGAAAAACCCTGCGCGCCGCGGGTAACGTCCGCCCTTAACTACTCATGAAAGATGCCACGCCAAATGCCGGGGAACATTCACGGCGCTAAAGGGTTCACACGTTTCAGGCAGCTATCGCCATCGAGGCCGACGGGCCAAAACCGAAAGGGTTCGCTCGGCTTAAAGTCATTTTTGCTGTGGGTACCGTCGATGGAATATCTGTTGCCCCAGAGCTGGCTGGAGGCAGTGCCTCTGCCTTGGCTCAAGACTCTGATCGCCGCGTGTGTCGCGGTATTACTGGCCCTGCTGATCCGCTGGCTGGCATTAAGCGTTCTGCGTCGCGTCGCCAGCTCATTCGTGCTGCCACAACAGCTGGTTTATCGAGCCGCCAATCCGACGCTATGGCTCGTGCCATTACTGGCGTTGCAGACAGTCTGGACTTCAGCGCCCGATGATCTGGTGCTGATCGGTACAGTGCGCCATGTCAATGGCTTGCTGGTTACAGCAGGGTTTACCTGGCTGGTGCTCAGTTGCGTCAAGGCAGTGGGCGAAGCGGTGGCAATCCGTAACCCGCTGGACATCGTGGATAACCTTCATGCACGTCGCATACAGACGCAGGTCCGCGTTCTGGTGCGCTGCCTGAATGCGCTGGTGTTGCTGTTCGGTACGGGCTTGATCCTGATGAGCTTCCCGCCTGTGGCCAAGATCGGCACCAGCTTGTTGGCGTCGGCGGGCCTGGCAGGACTGGCTGCAGGTTTTGCCGCGAAACCGGTACTGGGGAATTTGATCGCGGGTCTGCAAATCGCTATTTCCCAGCCGATCCGGCTCGACGACGTGGTCATTGTCGAGGGCGAATGGGGGCGCGTCGAAGAGATCAGCGGCACGTACGTGGTCATCAAGATCTGGGACGAGCGACGCATGGTTGTTCCGCTGCAGTATTTCATCGAGAAGCCTTTCCAGAACTGGACACGAGCCACCTCAAGCCTCATCGGTTCGGTGTTTGTCTGGGTCGACTATTCATTACCGGTGGAAGAACTGCGCGCAGAAGTACAGCGCATTTGCGAAGACATCCCCCATCTGTGGGACGGTCGAGTGTGCGTACTGCAAGTCGCGGACACCAATGCCAAAGCCATGCAACTTAGGGTTCTATTGAGTTCGGCAGACTCCTCGCGCAGTTGGGACGCTCGCTGTCACATGCGTGAACGCCTGATTGCCTTCATCGCCAAGCAATACCCACAAAGCCTGCCACAACTGCGTACGGAAATTTCCTCGCGCAATGTACGACCAGAAATCGACGTCCACGAGACGCCAGTCGACATTCCTCGTCAGCCGCCGGTTTGAGGCTTGCTTCCACATTCTTGTTGGAGCGAGGCTTGCCCGCGAATCAGTCGACGCGGTGCACCAGTTGCACCGCGTTATCGTTTTTCGCGGACCAGCCTCGTGCCAACAGATTAGCGGCTCCCCTATAAGGGCAGGCCCGCGCCCTCTTACTTCATCCGCATTCCGATGACCTTGCTCATGATCAGGGCAATGAATTGCTCCGGGGTCATTTTCTGGCCATTGAAATCAACGATGTCATTGGCGTATTGCAGATTGGAGACGATGTTATCGCCATCAACCTTTGCCACTTGCATCATGACGGCCATTGCACCGGTCATGTCACCGGCCGCTTTGGCTTGTTCAGCGATCGCAGCAGGGTCGGTCTGCCCGGCAAGATTTGCCTGCAGGGTCGCCAGGTCACTGATCATCGGTTTGGACAAAACCAGCTTCGCTTCCAGTTGAGCAATGGCGTTGCGGAAACGATCAGGCGATGGCTGTTCGGTCGAGCCGGTGTCAGTCAAATCCACGGCAACGTGCAGATGGCTTTCACCATTGGCAGTTTTGAGCGCCAGCCTTTCAAGCTCGACGTGTGGCTTGGCTGCCAACAATTTGATGATTTGCGTATCGATCAATTGCTGGTCCGCCGGGCTGAGTTGCAGCTCCAGCTTCTCACCGGCTGCGTTAGCGGCCTGTTGTTGCGGCAGGATCTTGGTCTGGTACAGGTCGTAAAGCGCCTGTGAAGCGGCCACATCAAAGTTGCTGATCTTGAACGCCGACTGCAACGCCCCGACGTCCTTGCCGTTGTAGTTGATCATGCCGACGTTGTAGCTCATCTGCGCAGCAAGATTGCCGCCCTCTTCCTGAGCCAGACTGGTCCCGGTCACGTCCTTGAGCGCGATGGGGGCCTGCCCTGCAACCTGTGCCACGAAGTTATCGGCTTTCAGGTTATTGTGGCCCAGATAGAAACCGGATTTGCCTTTGGTGCCGCCCATATCCAGGGTCACGCCTTTGGCACCCAACGCGACCTCACCTTCTGGCGAAGTGACGTTCAACTGGAAGTTATCCATTTTGCCAAGCAGTTTGATCTTCTCGGCATCAGCGCTGGACTCGGTGTCCAGTCGCAGACCTGAGAAGGTGAAGGTCCCGTCGGTGTCCTTCAGCTCCAGCGGCGCCAGCAACAGCGCGCCAGTGGCAGAGCGGTCATAACCGACGCTGGCGTATCCGGTGACCGGACTTGCACCGTTGCTCATGGCAAACCATTTCTCGGCGCTTGGGCTCTTCTCCATCTGGAAATTGCTCTGTGCCATGACCGGCAGGAGCTTGAAGCTCTTCAGACGCGAGAACGGCAGCGGGCCATGCTCGATGTTATCGACGAACAGGAACTCGGCATTCTTGCCATCGGTGGTCAGGTTCTCGTCGTGAACAAGCACGCGGTAATGCGCGGTGCTGCTGAACAGATGCCGATCAATCGACACCATTTCCAGCGTGATGTTGCTATTGGAGCCTTTGAGGGACTTCGCGAGCTCCTGATTGCCCTGATCGATCGAATCACGCAGTACGCCTTCGATTCGGGTGCCCGTGTACCACGCTCCGGCGGTGGCCAGTGCCCCCACGACAACGATGACGCCTGCTGCGATGCCTACTGATTTATTCATGTTTGACTCGAAGAGATCCGTTTCTGGGTAATTTGAAAAAAGTCTTCCCTGAACCCTTCGCGGGTTTTCGGCAGCCTGATTCCAGGCCGACCAAAACAGCACGACGCATGGGGCGAAAAGTCGCGAGAGATTATCATCGCCATCTTCTCATGACCCAGCCCTGTTGCTGTTTTGTCTGTACGAATGCTCCTTTTCTAAGGCAGTTGGGCAGCGTTTCGGCGCTTTGGTTGCAAACTGCCTGCATTCAGGTGTGGGGTAGCAATAGTCTTGCTCCAGACGTTAGGCTGGGGGCCGGTTTGAAATAACAGGATCCGAGACGATGACTGAACAGCGAAGCGAGCGAGGCCCGATCAAGGCCGTGATTTTCGACATGGATGGCTTGTTGCTGGACACCGAAGGGGTCTACACCGAAGTGACCCATTTGATCGCCAGCCGGTATGGCCGCACATTTGACTGGGCTGTCAAACAACACACTATCGGCCGCGGCGCACAGGACTTCGCAAGTTACGTGATTCAAGCGCTGGAACTGCCACTCTCAGTGGATGAGTTCCTCGAAATCCGCGCCCCGATGCTGGATGAGCGCTTCCCGAAAGCCCCCGCAATGCATGGCGCCGAAGCCTTGGTACGGCATCTGGCGGAGCACAATATTCCTATTGCCGTCGGTACCAGCTCATCGATCCATTACTTCCACGCCAAGACCGAGATGCACCGCAACTGGTTCGAACTGTTCGAAACCGTGGTGACTGCGGATGATCCGGAAGTCGGTGCGGCCAAACCTGCGCCGGATATTTTCCTGGTCGCCGCCAGCCGTCTGGGTGTTGCGCCAGCCGACTGCCTGGTGTTCGAAGACTCGCCCTTCGGCGTGACGGCTGCCAAGGCTGCTGGCATGTACGCCGTTGCGGTGCCCGACTCGCACATGCCGCTGGAGCAATATGAGCACGCGGATCTGATTCTGAAATCGCTGGCTGATTTCCCGCTGCAAAGCTGGGGATTGCCGGCAATGAAAGGCTAGGCCTCAGGATTGCGGGCGTTGTGGCTGAGTCATTAGTGGGCGAGGCTTTGATACGCGCTGCGCTCGCTCCCGCTTTCAAAAATTGCCACCTCTGGCTGAACGCGGATAGAATTGCGATCAATTCTTAATTACATCTGGCAAGGATGCCGGACGCGCTCCAGTGGTTATCTATGTCGTCCGCCGATCGATCACTCAATCTGGAAATCCACAACCTCTACTGTGATCACCACGGTTGGTTGCAGGGTTGGCTTGTCCGCAAGCTGGGTAACGCCAGCGACGCAGCAGATCTGGCACACGACACTTTCCTGCGCCTGCTCACCCGACAGGCTCGCACTATGGGGAATGAACCGCGAGCGCTACTGACTCACATTGCCAAGGGTCTGGTAATTGATCGCTGGCGACGCCAGGACGTCGAGCGCGCCTATCTTGAGACGATCGCTCATTTACCTGAGCCGGAAGTCCCTTCGCCTGAAACCCGTTTGCTGATTCTTGAGACGCTCTATCGCATCGAAGCCATGCTCAGAGAGTTGCCGGACAAAACTCGCCAGGCATTCCTCATGTCCCAGCTCGATGGCCTGACCTACGCGCAAATTGCCGAAGAATTGGGCGTGTCCCTTATCAGTGTCAAACGCTACATGCGCGATGCATTTCTTGCCTGCCTGAGCGTGGCCTGATGAACCAGCCCATTGATCCTCAGATTCTTGGCGAAGCCGCAGACTGGTTGGTGCAGTTGCACTCCGGGTCAGCAACGGATGAAGACCATCGCGCCATTCAGAGCTGGCGTGGCCGTAGTGCCCAGCATGCCCAGGCCTGGCAGCGAGCAGAGGCTATCCTCGGTGACTTGCGCTCGGTACCCGGCTCGATTGCTACGCAGACACTGCAGCAGATTGGCCGCAATAAAGGGATAGGGCGTCGTCAGGCCCTGACCCGCCTTGGCCTGCTATTACTCGCAGGCCCAAGCGGGTGGCTGGCCTACCAGCGTTTGCCCTGGCAGCAATGGACAGCCGATGAGCACACTGCTATTGGCGAGCAGCGCAAAATCACGCTGGCTGATGGAACTCATCTGGTGCTCAACACGGCCAGTTCGGTGAACATTGCTTTCAGCGATGCCGAGCGCCGCGTCGAACTGATCAAGGGCGAAATGTTGATTACCACGGCGCAAGATCCTGCGACCCGTTATCGTCCTTTTATCGTCAAAACACCACACGGCAGCGCCCGTGCGTTGGGCACACGATTCAGCGTCCGTCTTGATGAACAGTGGACTCGTGTAGCCGTTCTGGAGGGCGCGGTAGAGATGCGTCCCTTCAGCTCGGTGCAGAGCCTTGTGCTTCAGGCTGGCGAGCAAGGTGCGTTCAGTGATAGCTCGCTGACACCCGTCAGCAGTGTGGATGCCAGTGCGCTGACGTGGGAAAACGGCATGCTGGTAGCCAAGGATATGCGCTTGGCTGATTTGCTGACTGAATTGGGACGCTATCGGCCGGGTATGTTGCGCTGCCATACCGCCGTTGCCGAGCTGCGCGTCTCTGGCGCATTTTCATTGCGTGATACCGACGCCAGCCTACGGTTGCTCAATGACACGCTGCCGATCACCGTCAGCAACATGACCCGTTACTGGGTCACGGTTGAGCCTCGCGCCTAGCTCGCAAAAATAATTTCACTTTCACTGATACCTTTTCCCGTGTCGTTCGGTGTGCAGATAACGCCCACATTTTCTCTGCGCCGACAGGTATGCCGCATGACAGCCAGGTTGCTTCAGCATTCGCTCCACAATCGCCCATCCCGTTCGCGCCTCAAGGCATTGAGCGTCGCCATCGCCCTGACGGCCGCCCTGCCAATGCATAGCACTCTGGCGGCAGACGCGACCACCAACACCACTGCGCAAGACTATGCCATCGCCCCCGGTCCGCTGGGGCATGTGCTCGCGCAGTTTGCGGCGCTGTCCGGCGTACCGCTGTCATTCGATGCGACGTTGCTCAACAGTCGTCAAAGTAACGGGCTGAAGGGCAGTTACACCGTACAGGCAGGCTTTGAGCAGTTGCTGGCGGGAACTGGCTACACGTTGCTGAGCACTGGCAACAACGGGTACACCGTGGCCCCGCGGATTGAAGCCGGTGAGGCTGTAGAGCTGGGCGCAACCACGGTAGACGGGCAATCGATCAGCCAGAGCGAAACTTACGCAGGCGGCCAGGTCGCGCGTAGCGCTCGGCTGGGTGTACTGGGCAATCGCGAGATCAAGGACGTGCCCTTCAGCGTGGTGAGCTATACGGCGCAAACGATCGCTGATCAGCAAGCTAAAACCGTTGGCGACGTCTTACTCAATGACGCCTCGGTGCGCCAATCGGCAGGCTTCGGCAACTTCTCTCAGGTCTTCACTATTCGTGGCCTGCCATTGCAAACGGATGACATCTCATTCAACGGCATGTACGGCATTCTGCCCCGGCAAATCGTTACCACTCAGGCGCTGGAGCGCGTCGAGTTATTCAAAGGCCCCAATGCCTTCATCAACGGCGTTTCACCCTCAGGCAGTGGTATCGGCGGTAGCGTCAACCTGATGCCCAAGCGGGCGATGGACACACCTACCCGCAGCGTCACCCTGGACTACACCGGTAAAAGCCAGGTCGGCGGGCATATGGACCTGGGTCAGCGTTTTGGTGAGGACAATCAATTCGGCGTACGGGTTAACCTGGCCCAGCATGAAGGCGACACGGGCATTGATGATGAATCACAGCGCTCGTCGCTGATTGCCGTAGCGCTGGATTATCGCGGTGACCGGCTACGCCTTTCGGCGGATCTTGGTTATCAGAAAGAGCGCATCAACCAGGGTCGTGCGGTGGTTTACCCCACCGGCACATCGGTCCCAAAGGCACCTTCGGCCAGTCATAACTACTCGCAGGACTGGACTTGGTCGCAGCTCGAAGATACCTACGGCATGCTCAACGGCGAGTACGACCTGAATGACAACTGGACGGTGTATGCCGGTGTGGGCGCCAAACACACGCGCGAAAACGGTGTGTATTCGTCGCTGTATGTCAGCGACAAGTCGGGTACAGCACGGGGCGGCTTCCTCTACTCGCCCCATGACGAAGACAACAAGAGCGCCATGGCTGGGCTTAACGGGCACTTCACTACCGGCCCTGTCACTCATCAGATGAACTTCGGCCTGTCCGGTATATGGGGTGAACAGCGCTCGGCTTATGAGGCGCTGTCTGTCGCCAGTCGTTTTCCCGGCAATCTTTACGACCCGGTTCAGGCACCGCGCCCGACGCCACCGGCAACGTACTTTGGCAGCGACCTTCACGACCCGCGCATCGTTGGCAAAAACCGCATGAAAAGCGCAGCGTTTTCAGACACGTTAGGGTTCGTCGATGACCGGATTCTGCTGACACTGGGTTTGCGTCGCCAGACTATTGAAGTCGACTCGTGGAACACTGCGACTGGGGCGCGCGGAACGCCTTATGACAAATCAATCACGACGCCAGTTTATGGCTTGGTACTCAAACCTTGGGAACACGTATCTTTCTACGCCAACCGTATTGAAGGTCTTGCACAAGGACCAACTGCGCCACAAACGGACGCAACCAACCCGGGCAAAGTCTTCCCGCCCAAGCGCAGCAAGCAGACAGAGGCAGGGGTCAAGCTGGACTGGGACACCTACGGCGCGACCTTGGGCGTATATCGGATTGAGCAACCCAATAACACGACCTATCTAAACTCCTTAAGCGTAGATGGTCGGCAGGTCAATAAGGGTGTTGAGCTTAATGTCTTCGGCGAGCCGCTCGACGGTTTGCGCCTGCTGGCAGGCGCGACCTGGATGGACACTGAGCAGACTAAAACCGCCGGGGGCGCTACTGATGGCAATCGCGCTGCCGGCGTTCCGCGCTTTCAATTCAATCTGGGAGGCGACTGGGACGTACCAGGTATTCGCGGGGCCGCGCTCAATGCGCGCCTGTTGCGTACTGGCGGTCAGTACGTAAACAGCACCAACACATTGAGCATCCCCGCGTGGACGCGCGTTGATCTGGGCGCTCGCTACACATTCAGCATGGACGAACGCGATATCACGCTGCGCGCCAATGTGGAAAACGTGGCCAACAAAGCGTATTGGGCTTCGGCGTCTACCGCGAATAACTATCTGACCCAAGGCACGCCAAGGACGCTCAAGGTATCGGCCACGGTGGACTTCTGATCGCTGGCGGGAGAGTGCTGTATTGCGCTTTCTCGCACTCGGCGACTCATCTCAACGCACGCAATTTTCTGGACTGCATTCATCCTCTGTAGGCGCTGCCGAAGGCTGCGATCCCGGTATGCGAGGATGAATAGCATTCGGCGGCGCCTGCAGACTCTGCCGTGTTTGCACTGGAGTCATAATCCGGCCCCTACGCCTTATCGCGGTCAGCACAATCGCTGACGACAGCCCACTTTGTATATAAGCTTGCCGTACAACCCGACTGACTGAATTGAGCAGGATGACCCTGCCATCCTCATCAGTTGTCCTGGGTGGCGGTACGCGCCACGCCCAATCATCCTTTGCGGACGTTATCCACGCGTGGTCACGTATTCCCTCGTCATCCGTCGACTGCTGATCTGTTCGCTGACCATTGTTGTCAGCCGCGCTATCACCAGCCCCTTGCTGACGCTGTTCTTGAGCAATCGACTAGGGCTTGACCAGCAAGATGTCGGCTTGCTGATGGGCATAGCTGTGTTTCTCGCCACGCTACTTGGTCTGTATGGGGGCTACATCATTGACCGCCTGGACAAACGCAGGCTGTTGATTATGGCGATGCTCTCCAGTGCCATCGGCTTCACCTTGTTGACCTTTGCCCACAACGTCTACCTGACGACCCTGACATTGGTGATTACCGAGGCAGCATCTGCGTTATTTCTTATCGGCTCCAAAGCAATCATCAGCGAAAACCTGCCAATAGGCATGCGCGCCAAAGTCTTTTCACTGCGCTACACGCTGACCAATATCGGCTATGCCACCGGTCCTATGCTGGGCGTGATCATCGCAGGATATCTACCGCTCGCACCGTTTCTGATTGCAGGTGCAATTGCGCTGGGAAGCGTGTTCCTGATGGTCGGGATCGCTCCGGTCAGACCCGTCGAGAGCACGAAACCGCAGAGTTTCCTCGACACTCTGCGTATCTTGAAAAATGACCGTACGCTGATCCTGTTCACCTGTGGAAGCTTACTCAGCACGATTGTTCATGGCCGTTTTACGCTGTATCTATCGCAGTTCCTGCTCGTCACTCATGCACAGGAAGACGCGCTGCACATTCTTTCCGCCGTGCTTGCCTGTAACGCAGTGACGGTAATACTCATGCAATATCAAGTAGGCCGCTTACTCAAGCGCGAGCAATTGGCTGGATGGATTTGTGTGGGGATCGGATTGTTCGCGCTGGGCCTGATCAGCTTCAGTTTTTCTTACAACATGCTGACGTGGTGCATCGCAATGTTCATTTTCACCCTCGGGGAAATGATCATATACCCCGCCGAATATTTGTTCGTCGATACAATCGCTCCCGAGGCCTTGCGGGGCAGTTACTATGGCGCGCAGAACCTGGCAGCCTTCGGTGGTGCTTTGAGCCCGGTGATTTGCGGCTACCTGTTGATCAATACGCCACCCACGACGATGTTTTATGTCTTGACCGGACTGACAATAGCAGGGGGCGCACTATGCTTTATGAGTGCCCGCAAAGGAATGTCAGTTCCCCTGTAGGTGAATGACCTCCAGGCCTGCGGGTTTGACAATCTATCGAGCTCCACCTAGTGTCAATTGGATCCAATAATTCACCCATGAAGAAAGGTAGCGATGCCCAACTCGGCTAGAGAAACTCTCTTGCGCGCGATCATAGGCGATGAGCAGCCGCCTGCGCATTTGGCCAGAACAGTGATCGAGGAAAAACTACGCAGCGCAATCCTGGATGGGCGATTGCCAGCGGGTACGGCGTTGCGTCAGCAAGAACTCGCCACTCTGTTCGGCGTCAGTCGTATGCCCGTACGCGAAGCTCTTAGGCAGCTTGAAGCCCAGTCTTTGCTTCGAGTCGAACGGCACAAAGGGGGCGTGGTAGCTCCGCTGATTGGTGAAGATGCTGTTGATGCCTACGCACTCCGCATCCTTCTTGAATCAGAGGCGATACGCTTGTCCATCCCTTTCCTTGAGGCCAGCGATCTCGCTGAAGCGCGGCTGTGTATCGAGAAGCTTGAAGTTGAAACCGAATACGCCGAAATCGGCAGGCTCAACCGTATGTTCCATATGGCACTCTATGCCAAGGTTTCTAACAAACGGTTAATGGCGGCCGTGGAACAAGGGTTAAGTGAAGAGGAGCGTTTCCTGCGCTTCAATCTGGCAGCAATGGGTTTGGGCAAACTCGCTCAGGACGACCATTGGGAGTTGCTGAAACTGGCTGAGGAAAGGAAGGTCGAGGAAACCGTTCAGGCTTTGCAACTGCACCTCAACCGAGGTGTAAAAGCCGTGACTCAGTATTTGCAAAGCCAGGCTAACGCTCAACCATTGCCTGCACGCAAGGCAAGAATCAAAGTCAGCTAGCAGCATGCGCCGCACTGGATATTAAAGCCGTCATGGCCTGTGGATATCTAAGCACTGACAGATCGACCTAATACCCGTTTTGTGACCGTCTGAAAGACAAAACCCCCGATCGCGTTAGCGATCGGGGGTTTCGGAATTTAATCTTGACGATGACCTACTCTCACATGGGGAAACCCCACACTACCATCGGCGATACATCGTTTCACTACTGAGTTCGGGATGGGATCAGGTGGTTCCAATGCTCTATGGTCGTCAAGAAATTCTGTAGCTGGTGCGTTACTGAAGTAACGCACCGGCGAAATTCTATGGCTTCTACTAAAACAAAACCCCTGAACGCGTAAGCGATCAGGGGTTCTGGAATTTAATCTTGACGATGACCTACTCTCACATGGGGAAACCCCACACTACCATCGGCGATACATCGTTTCACTACTGAGTTCGGGAT
>NZ_UWFN01000308.1 GCF_900602065.1 Pseudomonas viridiflava
GGTCGGACGAGTCGTACGTGAACGCCGTCACGCCGCCGGTGGGCGCCGTGATCGAGGTGAGGTCCCCGCTGGTGTACCCGAACGTGGTCTTCTTGCCGAGCGCGTCCGTGTACGTGGTGATGTCGCCGGTGCTGTTCTTCGTCCACGACACCGAACGCGAGCTCGAGCCGCTGGTCTGCGAGAACGTCTGCACACCGTTGGCGTACGACGAGTTCGCCGTCCGGGCCCCGGCGACACCCGCGGTCGAGACGAGGGACTTCAGGGTGAAGCCGGGCTCGTCGGAGTTGAAGCTGATCTGGTTCTTGTTCCGGTCCACGATCGACGTGGGCTGGCCGGCGAGGTTGAAGTGCGTGGTGGAGTTCGACGTCCACCCCTTCAGCGTGTACTCGTGCGTTGTGCTGTTGTCGACGCGGGTCAGGG
>NZ_UWFN01000237.1 GCF_900602065.1 Pseudomonas viridiflava
CCTGAGAAGGTCGTAGGAGATTTCCGAGAAGAAACGAGGGGTGACAGACGTCACATTCAGCGCAGACAGTCGGGCCCGTGCTCGCAAAAAGCACGGGCCTGATGCGCTTGATCAGACGGTAAAGCGGCTTACCAGCAACTGCAGGTGATTGCCGAGTCTGGCCAGCTCGACGCTTGAGGCTGCCGTCTCTTCACTGGCCGCTGAGGTCTGTTCGGAAACATCGCGCACATTGATGATGCTGCGATTGATCTCTTCGGCGGTGGTGCTCTGTTGTTCGGCTGCCGTGGCAATCTGCTGATTCTTCGACTCGATGGTCGACA
>NZ_UWFN01000133.1 GCF_900602065.1 Pseudomonas viridiflava
CGCAGCACCCTGCAGTCGTCGGCCCCGGCCGGCTCGACCGCCAAGGTGAACGTCAACCTCACCGTCACGAGCGGCACCTGGACCTCGGGCGTCGTCGCGGGCGGCTTCACCCTGACCACCCCGGCGGCGACCGTCGACACCACCCCGTCGCTGGTCTGCACCGACCACGGCGGCTGGTACGTCGAGATCCGCTGGGACGCCGCGAACCGCCCGATGGACACCTGGTACGGGGCCTTCGTCGGCTCGACGCCGGTCGGGCAGAAGGCGCTGGACTACTC
>NZ_UWFN01000180.1 GCF_900602065.1 Pseudomonas viridiflava
CCCTACGTTGGTCTTCCTGCCAATCCTGCTGGCCACCAGCGCCTCGACGATTGTGGGGCTGCTGTCGGTTGCATTCATGCAGCGTCTGCGGCTGTGGGACCCGGTGGTGCTGGCCTATCTGATTCCCGGCGCGCTGCTGCTCGGCGGTTTCATGGCCTTTCTGGCGACCCTGTCGGCGGCTGCACTGGCGGGTCTGTCGTCCATTCTCGGTAACCTCACGCTGTTTGGCCTGATCATGATGTTCCTGATCGTCGGTTCACTGCGCAAGGTGCAGGTGTACGAGGCGTTTGTCGAAGGTGCGAAGGAAGGCTTCGACGTCGCCAAGAGCCTGCTGCCCTAT
>NZ_UWFN01000100.1 GCF_900602065.1 Pseudomonas viridiflava
CTCTGCACATTCGGATTCAATGCCAGCCGCTCCAGCAAGGCTTGCGCTTTCCGCATGTCGCCCAGAAAGTCCAGATCGAACAGTCGCTCGCCTACCTGCTGGGCCAGGTCGATGCTGTACAGAAAATACACATCCGCCACGCTGAATTGCTCGCCCGCTACGTAAGGCGCAAAGCGCGCACGCTGGGCCAGTGCGGCAATGCCCTTGATCAGGTCGCGACGCGCCTTGGCCTTCAGGTCCGGCGGTGTGGGCCTGCCACCGATGATCACTTCGGCGTAGCAGACCCGCGCAGGCAGCTCGATGTAGAGTTCGATTTCCTTGGCGATGGTCCAGACCTGAGCCCGCGCGAAGGGGTCGGCAG
>NZ_UWFN01000136.1 GCF_900602065.1 Pseudomonas viridiflava
CGTCATGATCAGCGCTTCGGCCGGAAGTCAGGTACATGCCGTGCACGGAGGGCGAGTGGTTTTCGCTGACTGGTTGCGCGGCGCAGGGCTTCTGGTCATTCTCGACCATGGCAATGGCTATTTGAGTCTGTACGGACACAATCAGAGCCTGCTCAAGTCGGCAGGCGATATCGTAAAAGCCGGTGAAGCGATTTCCACCGTAGGCAACAGCGGCGGTCAGGACACATCAGCGTTGTACTTTGCTATTCGTCAGCAGGGTCGCCCAAGCGATCCAGCCCAATGGTGCCGCACTCAAGGATAAGTCGGCACCAATATCAGTAGGAGCTCGTTAGACATGCTGCATTTGTCCCGCCTCACCTCGCTGGCCATGGCGATTGCCATCGTTATCGGCGCGCCGCTGGCGCAAGCTGCCGAAAAGACCACGCCAGCTCCGACAGCAGCAGTCGCTCCGGCCAATGCCAACGCCAAGCCGCCGCTGCCGCTCGAAGAGCTGCGCACGTTTGCCGAGGTCATGGATCGGGTCAAGGCCGCCTACGTAGAGCCGGTGGATGACAAGACCCTGCTGGAAAACGCCATCAAAGGCATGCTCAGCAACCTTGACCCGCACTCCGCCTACCTCGGCCCGGAAGACTTCCAGGAGCTGCAGGAAA
>NZ_UWFN01000138.1 GCF_900602065.1 Pseudomonas viridiflava
GTGCGGGGGCGATGCCGTGGATCACTTTTTCGATGTCAAGCACCTGCACCAGCACGCCGTCGACCTGGGTGACGCCAGTGATGAACGACTTGCTGCTCGAGCCGTAGGGCGGCGGGCGGATATCGGTGGTCAGGCAGTGCACGATCTTGCTGACCGCCTACACATGCAGACCTTGCTTGGAACGGCTGACGTCGGTAACGATCAGGCAGCCGCCATCCGGATCGGCCAGCGGCCGCTCGCCGATGGCCCGGCTCAGGTCGTTGACCGACAGCGATGAGCCGCGCAGTGTTGCGA
>NZ_UWFN01000340.1 GCF_900602065.1 Pseudomonas viridiflava
GTGCGTGTAACTTCGTCTTCGCTGCGCAGCAGTTCAAAGGACATGGAGGTCATGGATGCGGTGAGGTGGGTCAAGGTGCGGGCAGTCAGCCCGAGCAATTCCGTTAGTTGACGCTCTTTAGAGTCCATTCCCGATCTCCCGATCAATGATGATACCAACGAGGCTTTATAACCTACGGCCGTTGTTTAGGAAACGGTCATTGTTTCAAGCACGTGAAGCACGTCGCATTTGCTGCCGGACTGTTGCAGGACTGGTACTAATTGCCAAGTCCGCTTTGGGCAGTGTACAAA
>NZ_UWFN01000281.1 GCF_900602065.1 Pseudomonas viridiflava
GTTTCGGCAGGCATGGCCTGCGGCCAACCGTCATGGGCGACAAAACACGGATTGCTCGCCAGGGTGAGCAATCCGCAGCAACGCTCTGCGCGGCGTGCCGCCAGCTCCGAGGCGAGCATGCCGCCCAGGGACCAGCCGCCGAGCCAGGTATTGTCCGGCAGCGTGGCATCCAGTTCGTCGAGCCATTCGCTCAAGTCGCTGGAGTCCAGGGCCGGCAACGGTTCGATCTGCACGTGCAAGTGTTCATTCAAGCCGTGCAACGCCGCGGCCAGCGGTTCCAGCGGCGACACGCCAAGGCCCCAGCCGGGCAGCAATACCAGTCGATCACGCATGCTCGGGCTCCGTGGTGTTTAAC
>NZ_UWFN01000013.1 GCF_900602065.1 Pseudomonas viridiflava
GAGCAGGGCCGTGATGCCGAAGCAGATGACCAGACGTGGCGCGATCCTGAAACGACGCAGCACCTTTACCCCGGACTTTTGGCGCAAGAAACGAGGCAGGAGATTTTTCACAGCGGATGACCTCTTTGAACGGACCCTTTCGGAGAGCCGTTTATAAGGCACATGTGTGATGTCTTTATGACATGTCTGCGGCGTTTTGCGTTAATGTCGCATTGATGTCATCTATGGCCGATATGCGCAGGCTTCAGTCGTGTGGCGCGCCGATTTCTTCCATCAGTTCATCCA
>NZ_UWFN01000140.1 GCF_900602065.1 Pseudomonas viridiflava
CCCATTACCTGCGCGACCAGCAGTTCCCCGGCGACTACGACTACCAGCAACAGGAACTCAGCGCGCCGGCGAATTTCCTCGCCGTCTGGCTGCAACTGAGCGGCCCGGCCTACGTGATTTCCACCGCGTGCACCTCCAGCGCCCGCGCGCTGATGAGTGCCCAGCGCCTGTTGGATTTGGGCGTGTGCGACGCGGTGATCTGCGGCGGCGTCGACAGCCTGTGCAAGCTCACGCTCAATGGCTTCAGCGCGCTGGAAGCCGTGTCCAACAAGCGCTGCAATCCATTTTCGGTGAACCGCGACG
>NZ_UWFN01000279.1 GCF_900602065.1 Pseudomonas viridiflava
ACATAGGCCAGATTGTCCGGTGTCGTATGGTTGATCAGGTTCTCGGCGCTATAGCCGTCCAGCGCGGCTTCGATGAACAGGCACTGCACGTTCGCCGGGACCGGTAAGCCATTCATCAGATGATTTTGAGCCAGCAGCAGCTCGATGCCGCTGTCCTGCATCAGAAAAGACAAGCGATCCTGCGGGTAATCGGGGTCCAGCGGCACGTAAGCGCCACCTGCTTTGAGGATTGCCAGCAGGCCGACGATCATGTCCAGACTGCGCTCGGCCGCCAGACCAACGCGCACGTCAGGGCCGACTCCCTGCTCACGCAGTTTGTGGGCCAACTGG
>NZ_UWFN01000216.1 GCF_900602065.1 Pseudomonas viridiflava
GCCATGCGCCCGGTTGCGGACTGACCGTCTCGGGCACTCGCTTCAGGTAAAGCGCCTGCGCCAGAAAGGCCGCCAACAGCAGGCAGTAAGCCAGCAACAAGGGATGCGGCGCGAACTGCACCAGCAGTGCTGTACCCAATGCACCGACCGCCATACCCAACATCGGGGAAATGCTGTTGATCAGCGGTCCACGGACCTGATCACTGTCCAGCAACGCTGCGCCCAGCGCACTGGCAGCCAGCCCGGTAGCGAACCCTTGAAGCAGCCGCGCGATCACCAGCCAGGTCACATCCGTGGCGGCGATGAAGCACAGCATGGAGGCTGCCTGGATCAGCAAGGCACCGAGAATGACCGGACGACGTCCCAGATAATCGGAGAGTGATCCGCCCATTAACAGTGCCGCGAGCAGGCTGAATGCATAG
>NZ_UWFN01000137.1 GCF_900602065.1 Pseudomonas viridiflava
TCCAGACAATGGTCACTCCGGCAAACTTGGAGAGCAGCGTGGTCAGAATCACGGGTGTTGTCAGGGCGTCGATCATGCCGAAGTAGATGAAGGTATCCAGCGGAATGCTCAGCGCCGAACTGATCCACAGACGGTCGCGCAGTGGTCGCCTGGTGATGCTGAACACCAGCCAGTCGGTGCATTCGGATACCGCAAATGCTGTGGCACTGGCCAGGGCGATGGTCGGATCGCTGGTGACGTAGGACCGCACCAGCGCCGCCAGCATGGCGAGAATCGCGCCGTGGCCGAACCGGATCTGCACCATGTCGCGCAGCACGAACACCAGCCCGCCCCAGGCCGACCAGATGATATCCGGATGCGGTGCACTGGAAAACGCGAAGTTGATCAGCACGACGCTGCCGATGTAGGCGATCAGAAAAAGCATGGGCGGGTACTGTTGCCTGAAAA
>NZ_UWFN01000198.1 GCF_900602065.1 Pseudomonas viridiflava
ATGGGGCTCTTTCGCTGGCGGGCGGTGGGGAGTGGCCCATCATGGCAAGATCAGGACGCAAAAGAAAGCAGGCTAACGATCTATCTTCGACAATCGAGCAATCAGCAATTGCCGTATTTTTCTACTAGTCATAGGATGACTGATCACAAACAATAACAAAAAGGTCTTCCATGAAAAAAATCCTCCTGCTGGCCGCTGCGGTTGGCTGCTCGTTCGGTCTGCCGGTCCAGGCATCGACCTTCGCTTATATCTCAAGCCCCGCCGACGGGCTCATCTCGCAGTACCAGCTGGACGACGCCAGTGGCGCGCTCAGCCTGGTCGAGCAGACCATGGC
>NZ_UWFN01000141.1 GCF_900602065.1 Pseudomonas viridiflava
GGCCATTGGTGACCACGCCGACGATGGCGTTGATCTGTGCTTCCAGCTCCACCGGATTGGTGATGCTCATGTTGTGCACGTCGGGAATGATGTTGCCGTTATCGGTCAGCACGCCTTCACGGTAGACCGGGTCGCCGCCCAACTTGCCCAGTTGGCGCGCCACATGGCTGCGGGCCATCGGGATGACTTCAACCGGCAGCGGAAATGCACCCAGCACCGGCACCAGCTTGCTGCCGTCGGCGATGCAGATGAAGGTCTTGGCGACAGCCGCCACGATCTTCTCGCGGGTCAGGGCTGCGCCGCCGCCCTTGATCAGGTTCAGGTGCTCGTCGCTCTCGTCCGCGCCGTCGACATAGAACTCCAGATCGCTGACTGTGTTGAGTTCATACACTGGAATGCCGTGGCCCTTGAGCCGTGCAGCGGTGGCTTCGGAGCTGGCGACGGCGCCGTCGAAGGCAGCCTTGTGTTTGGCCAGCGCGTCGATGAAGCAGTTGGCCGTGGAGCCGGTGCCGACGCCCACAATGCTCTTGTCGTCGAGCTTCGGAAGGATGAAATCGACAGCTG
>NZ_UWFN01000142.1 GCF_900602065.1 Pseudomonas viridiflava
GACACGAGGTTTCCGATGAGCACATCCAAAAAAAACACGATCAACGACCTTTTCATTCATGAGCTTTCTGACATCTACAGCGCCGAAAAACAGATCCTGAAGGGACTGTCGAAGATGGCACGTGCATCGACCAATCCGACATTGGCGCAGGCGTTCGAGTCGCACAGAGAAGAGACTCAGGGGCAGATCGAACGCATAGATCAAGTGATCGTGATGACTGAGTTGAAGCTCAAACGGATGAAGTGCATTGCCATGGAGGGATTGATCGAGGAGAGCAAGGAGCTGATCGACGAAATTGAAAAGGGCCCGGTACTTGATGCGGGAC
>NZ_UWFN01000132.1 GCF_900602065.1 Pseudomonas viridiflava
GGTGGCGGGCGTGATCGCGCCGTTTCTATCACACTCGGTGCTCTGGTTAGCGGCCGGACAGCTGGCCTTTAGTGCCTCTGCTCTCGTTTTATGGTTGACGTCGCGCCATTACCGGCGCATGCTTCTACGCCATCCCGGTTAACACTTATTTACGGGAGGAAATTGAAATAGTTTAGAATGAAAGATAAATAGCTACTTGATAGCTGCCAAGTTATCATGATACTTTATGCTAATATAACTTTTCCAAACGTAATTTCAAGCCCAAAACCTGCGTGAAATACTGACGGAAAAATAACTTTTTGCGGTACTGAGCCGTTGAGTACCTCCTCCTTATTCGACGACCACTGGCGGCAAAGCTGGATACGATGCATCAACCTGACCATGACATTCGCAATCGATTGCTGATTGCCCGTCTGCCGGCCATGCCGCAGATACTCATTAAGTTGATCGAGCACTTGCAGGCGGATGACG
>NZ_UWFN01000144.1 GCF_900602065.1 Pseudomonas viridiflava
TCTGGATGCAGTGCTTAGCCAACTGGCAGTCGGTGCGCGCGTAGTGATCTGCGGTGCGATCAGTCAGTACAACAGCACCACGGCCGTCAAAGGCCCGGCCAACTATCTGTCGTTGCTGGTCAACCGTGCACGCATGGAAGGCTTTGTAGTGCTCGACCACGCGGCTCGTTTCGGTGAAGCGGGCAAGGAACTGGCAGGCTGGGTCAAGGAAGGCAAGATCAAGAGCAAGGAGCACATCGAGGAAGGTCTCGAAACCTTCCCTGAAACCCTGCTCAAGCTGTTCAGTGGCG
>NZ_UWFN01000135.1 GCF_900602065.1 Pseudomonas viridiflava
AGGCTGGTCCATTCAATCTGCGACTCATCCATCTGCAGAATGCCTGCGTCGATGAAAGCTCGATAGATAGCCATCGCCTGAACCAGGCAGCGCTGGGAAAACGATCGATAGCGCGCAGCAAGCTCGGGATCGGCACCCAACAGATGCTCCAGGTCACGGTGCAGAAAACGGTACCGCCACATGCCATCGAGTATCGCCAGAAAATAATCGCGCTTGTCCTCGATGCTTGGCAGGCGATCCTGGGTGGGCATCAGGAAGCTCTTTACCAACGCCTCGTACTGACCGAACAGCTCGGCGATGATCGCCTGCTTGTTGGGGAAGTGATAATACAGAT
>NZ_UWFN01000145.1 GCF_900602065.1 Pseudomonas viridiflava
ACCGGCAAACTGATGCTGGCTGGCCAGGACCTCGGCCAGATCAGCAATGCGCAGATCCCGTTCCTGCGTCGGCAGATCGGTGTCGTGTTTCAGAATCACCAGTTGCTGTTCGATCGCACGGTGTTCAACAACATCGCACTGCCGTTGCGGATTCTCGGGCTCTCCAAGACTGAAATCGCCAAGCGCGTCGATTCGGCGCTGGATCGCGTGGCGTTGTCCGACAAGGCCGACCTATACCCCGGTGATCTTTCCACCGGCCAGCAGCAGCGCGTCGGTATCGCGCGCGCCATCGTGCACCGTCCGGCCTTGCTGCTGGCGGATGAGCCGACCGGTAACCTCGATCCACGATTGGCAGCAAAAATCATGGGTG
>NZ_UWFN01000026.1 GCF_900602065.1 Pseudomonas viridiflava
CGCAACTGCTCAGGCTTGATGGCTTCGAAGTGGCTGAAGTCGAAGCGCAGGCGCTGACTGTCGACCGAAGAGCCTTTCTGCTGAACGTGATCGCCCAGCACCTTACTCAATGCCGCATGCAGCAAGTGGGTAGCGGAGTGGTTCAACGCGGTGGCCTGACGAACCTCAGCCGACACTTCGGTTTCAACCTGGGTGCCTACGGTCAGGCTGCCGCGGGCCACGACGCCGTGGTGCAGGAACGCACCGCCGGTCTTGGTGGTGTCGCGCACGTCAAAACGCACCTCGCCCGCCTGCAGGAAACCGCTGTCACCGATCTGACCGCCGGATTC
>NZ_UWFN01000169.1 GCF_900602065.1 Pseudomonas viridiflava
CCATTGATGATCGTGACGGCGCGGAATGGAACACCGCCGCGCTCGGCCCGAAAAAACGCGAGCTGTCAGCCGAGCTGTTCCAGCGCATGCGGGCGCATTACGCACCGCTGGGCATCGTGCACTTCGGACAGGGCAAGTGGTATCCGGGCGAGCAACTGCCGCGCTGGTCGCTGAACTGCTTCTGGCGCAAGGACGGCCAGCCGGTCTGGCACAACGACGCGTTGATCGCCAGCGAAACTGAAGACTACGGCGTCACGGGCGAACTGGCAGGGCGCTTTCTGGCCAGCGTCGCCGAGCGGCTGAAGCTGCCGACCCGCTTCGTGTTTCCGGCCTACGAAGACAATTATTACTACCTGAGGCG
>NZ_UWFN01000062.1 GCF_900602065.1 Pseudomonas viridiflava
GGTCGGTGCTGCATGGGCGCAGTTCCTTCGGGTGGGGTGGAGGGGTGCTGAGCGGATACTCAGTGAACCGAAAGCTAACGGGGCGCTGTTTCCGGTTCTGGCCCGGCACGTTTCCGCCCCGTTACGGCTCGTTCCTGCCGCTACTGTCGTGCCATGTCGGTCGACGTCGAAGCCCTGCTCACCCCGCCCTCCCCCGTCGCTGCGCGCGCACTGGAGGTCGTGCGGGCATGGTCCGAACCCGCCCTCGTGCACCACTGCCTGCGCTCGTGGGCCTGGGC
>NZ_UWFN01000151.1 GCF_900602065.1 Pseudomonas viridiflava
GGGCACGCCCCGCTGCGCAACTGAACAACCTGATCCGCGCCGTGACCCAGCCCTACCCAGGCGCTTTCTGCCCGGTGGGCGAGCACAAACTGATCGTCTGGAGCGCACGTGTGGAAGAGGCCGACCATGGCCTGGCGCCCGGCACCGTGATCGACTGCGACCCGCTGCGCATTGCCTGTAGCGAGGGCGCGCTGGTGATCGGTGCAGGCCAACGCGGCGATGACGGCCTCTACCTGAGTGGCGTGCAACTGGCCCGCGAGTTCGGGCTGGTCCAGGGTTCACGTCTGCAGGGCCAGAACCAGAGCCGTCCGACGCGCCGCACCCGTGTGC
>NZ_UWFN01000015.1 GCF_900602065.1 Pseudomonas viridiflava
CAGGCCGGTCGCCATGTAGTAGTGACGCTTGTAGCGCAGTACACAGACCAGTTCGGTGGCCAGCGACTCATTGAGCAGGCGCAGGACCGTCTCACGGTCAGCGTTGTAGCCTTCAGTGACCGCACCATTCTCAACGTTCTGGCGCGCACGCTGGCGCAAGCTGCTTACATCGGATAGCTGTGGTGCAGATATCATGGGTGATCTCCAGGTTCATCAGGCTTTGTGTGTCTCGCTCTGTGTGTT
The DNA here is from genome assembly GCF_900602065.1 of Pseudomonas viridiflava. Lineage (GTDB taxonomy): Bacteria > Pseudomonadota > Gammaproteobacteria > Pseudomonadales > Pseudomonadaceae > Aquipseudomonas. The sequence continues at coordinate 244 of NZ_UWFN01000015.1, forward strand.
GCCCGGCAAGATCATCAAGGGTTGTGAGTGATGAACGGCGAGAAAGTTTTATCGGATTTTTCAGGTTTCACGCTTTGCTGAACGCGTAAAAAATATAAGAAACGAGCGCGCACCCCTGCGGTCCCAAC
>NZ_UWFN01000121.1 GCF_900602065.1 Pseudomonas viridiflava
AATGAAAGGTAACTGAAAGGTTCGTGATTTAGCATCGCGATACGACCCGCCAAAGGGTACGTGAACAAGGCGCCCGGATGCGTCTGAAAATAAAAACAATAAAACGGTAAATGGAGTCACATCATGTCAACGCCTTCCCCGGCTCGACAGTCAGTGCACCACATTCAACTTTCGGCCGCTCCCGGTCGGCCCGCTTCATGCTCGCCCTGTCACGGCACTACGCTGACACCCGGCGCTCTTCCAGTGTTTATCCAGCACGTCGATGCAGTTATCTGCAGCCCTGAATC
>NZ_UWFN01000011.1 GCF_900602065.1 Pseudomonas viridiflava
CCTGGCCGCCAATCAGGGTGTCAGCGCCCAGCCCACCGTTGAGAACGTTGGCCCCGGCGTTGCCGGTCAGGATGTTATTGGAGGCGTTGCCGGTCAGGTTGAGCAGGGCTTCGGTCTGGCTGGCGTCGAGATTTTCAAGCGTTGCCGCCAACGCGAGGGTGACCGCTGCGCGGCCGCCGGTTCCGCCAGTCACCTGCAAGGTATCGGCGCCTTGGCCTGCCAGTTCGGTGACGGTGTCTTGCAGGGTATTGGTGGCCGTCAATTGCACTACATAGGTGTCATCGCCCTTGCCGCCGATCAAGGTATCGGCACCGTCCAGGCCGTTAAGGATGTTATTGCCGTCGTTGCCGGTGATGATATTGGCCAGGCTGTTGCCGGTGCCATTGAGGTTACTGCTGCCGGTCAGCGTCAGGTTTTCGAGGTTATCGCCCAGTTCGAAATCGACCGAGGACCTGACCAGATCAATGCCGTCGACTGCCAGGGTTTCGACCACGGTATCGCCTGCACCGACGATGTAAATGTCGTTACC
>NZ_UWFN01000152.1 GCF_900602065.1 Pseudomonas viridiflava
GTGATCTGGCCACCTTCGTTGACGGCGCTTGGCGCGCTCAGCGTGACGCTGGTCAGATCCGTGCTGCCCGGGGTGTCCGTCACAGTGGTATTGACCGCTGTGTTGCCTGGCACCAGGTTCTCGAAATGCTCGCCACCGGTCACGGTTTTGATGGCGGTCGTGACGGTTTGATCGCCTTTGTATACGTCGTTCGGTGCCACAGTGGTGACCGTGCCGCTGGATTGGTTCACCCCGATGGTGATGGTTTTGCCGTTATCCAGGGTGACATTCAGCGGATTAGTGATGTTAGTCACCAGCGCACCGTCTTTATCCACAAGGCTGGCGGTGTAGACGATGTTGCCGCCTTCGCCGATGG
>NZ_UWFN01000381.1 GCF_900602065.1 Pseudomonas viridiflava
GCGTGCCGTTGACCAGGCACAAGCCGTCCTTGGCACCGAGAATGACCGGAGCCAGACCTTCCTCGTTCAAGGCCTGCTCACCCGCGACGATCTGCCCGCGATGGCTGACCTGGCCGATGCCCAGCAACGCGACACCGACGTGCGCCATGTGCGTCAGGTAACCCACCGACCCCTGCGACGGCACTTGCGGAGTAATGCCCCGGTTGAGCAAGGCCAGCAGCGCCTCGACCACCTGCCGGTGAATGCCCGATTTGCCCTGGCTGTAATTGAGGATTGCGGCGCAGAT
>NZ_UWFN01000012.1 GCF_900602065.1 Pseudomonas viridiflava
ACGTCGGGCAGCAAGCATCCATTATCAGACGCTTTTCCAAACCAGTGCCGCACGAGTCTGCGCTGGTCAGTTTTTCGGAGATACCCTACGTATGATCGCAACCCGCCTCGCTATTCCTGACGTCATCGTCTTCGAGCCAAAGGTATTTGGTGATGATCGCGGTTTTTTTTATGAAAGCTTCAATCAGAAAGCGTTCGATGAAGCCGTTGGTCATCCCGTTACCTTTGTTCAGGACAATCACTCACGCTCGGCGAAAGGTGTGCTTCGGGGTCTGCATTATCAAATCAGGCAAGCCCAAGGCAAGCTGGTGCGCGTCACTCAGGGCGAAGTGTTCGATGT
>NZ_UWFN01000153.1 GCF_900602065.1 Pseudomonas viridiflava
TCAATACACGCAGTGCGTAACCCTCTTTGATCATCTGGCCGTGATGTCCATCACAGAAACGTTCACCACGGGAGCAATAAGTCAGGAAGGTCTGAATATCGGCCAGATTTGCCTGTGCAATGTACTCGGGGCTCTCAAGCTTGTCGTAAGGGCGATGGTTGGGATAGTGGGTGTCGCACCAGCAGTCCTTGGCCACCGCTTTGAAAAAGTCGTGCACAACGTCGAAGTAAGTGGGCCAGTACTGACCCTCTTTGTAGATGTGTGTCTCGATTGCAATGCCGTTCGGATAGAGCCTGGGCAGGTAAGACAGCAACTCGTCGATGTCTTCGGGACCTGGAATCGGTTCGCAGGGCAGGCGTGTTTCGACCGAAGGATGCATCAGAAGCAGCGCAGGTTTAAC
>NZ_UWFN01000107.1 GCF_900602065.1 Pseudomonas viridiflava
TACCTGGACCCTGCCAGCAGGCTTCATGGAAAGCGGCGAGACCACCGAACAGGCGGCGCTGCGCGAGGTGTGGGAAGAAAGCGGCGTACGCGGCGAAATCATCTCGACCTACTCGATCTTCAGCGTGCCGCAGATCAGCGAGGTCTACATCATCTTCCGCGCCATCGCGCTGGAAATCACCGGCCAGTTCGGCCCCGAGACGCTGGATTACAAATTCTTCGCCCCCGAAGAGATTCCGTGGGACAGCATCTACTACCCCGCCATTCGCCAGATCCTGGAG
>NZ_UWFN01000154.1 GCF_900602065.1 Pseudomonas viridiflava
TGGCAGTCGTTATCAGCGGCAGTACGCTGTTCGCTCTGAGGTCTCTGGACGCATCCAATCTGGTCATTCGCGAAGAACACATGTCGAGCGAAGCCCGGTTGCTGGCCGATCAGCTCAGCACCTTTCACAGCACACTGCGCGACAGCACCCAGCGCCTGAGCGGCTTGTTCGAGAAGCGCTTCGCCGGCGGCCTGACCTTGCAGACCGACAAACCGGTTGCGGTCGCGGGCACCCAGACCCCAGGCCTGTATCTGCGCGATACTGCCCTGAACAACGACTTTACCG
>NZ_UWFN01000156.1 GCF_900602065.1 Pseudomonas viridiflava
TCTGCATGTCGCTCCGGAAGCGGCCGCCGGTGGCCCGCTTGCGGTGGTCAAGGAAGGCGACTGGATCGAGCTTGACTGCGCCAGCGGCCGTCTGCATCTGGACATCCCGGGAGCCGAACTGGCCGCACGCCTGGCGCAATGGCAAGCCCCGCCACAATTGTTGCTTGGCGGCTATCGCCAACTGTATATCGATAAAGTGATGCAGGCCGATCAAGGCTGTGATTTCGACTTTCTGGTCGGTTGCCGGGGTTCCGAAGTGCCTCGTCACTCGCACTAGTCACTTGCACTA
>NZ_UWFN01000252.1 GCF_900602065.1 Pseudomonas viridiflava
GTTCGGGTTGGCGCTGTAGCTGGTGCCGACCAGACCGACCGGAATGTCGCTGTCTGCGAACAGGGCGTCGTCGCCAGCGGGTTCGCCCTGGACCGGATCGGTGCTGCGTTGCTGCAGCTCGTCAGGCTTGGGCAGCATGTTGCTGAACAGCGGATCCAGCGGCAGGAACGTGGTCAGGTCGCCCTTGTACGGCTCGCTGCCCTTGGCCTGGGTGTCGAACTGTTCAGGCTCGCCTTCCAGCGGCGCTTTCTGGGCGATGGCGACGCCCAGTTGCTGCGC
>NZ_UWFN01000158.1 GCF_900602065.1 Pseudomonas viridiflava
AGTCTAACCTTCGGGAGGACGGTTACCACGGTGTGATTCATGACTGGGGTGAAGTCGTAACAAGGTAGCCGTAGGGGAACCTGCGGCTGGATCACCTCCTTAATCGACGACTCAGCTGCAGCACAAGTTCCCACACGAATTGCTTGATTCATTGAAGAAGACGATTAGAAGCAGCTTTTGCTTTGCACACCCGATATTGGGTCTGTAGCTCAGTTGGTTAGAGCGCACCCCTGATAAGGGTGAGGTCGGCAGTTCGAATCTGCCCAGACCCACCAGTTACCTGGTGAAGTTGGTCAGAGCGCGTACGACACCCGGATACGGG
>NZ_UWFN01000238.1 GCF_900602065.1 Pseudomonas viridiflava
CGGTATGCCTGTTGCCCGCGCTGCTTGGCAGGATCGAAATTCATCCCGCGCAGTGGCCGCTCAAACTGGCCCAGCAGATGCTCGATTGCCGCGCCGCCTTGCTGCAACGCGTCAGCACGCCGATTTTGCTGATACTGCTGCTGGCCTTCTGCGGTGGCGGTCTCTGGCACCTGACCACCAAGAACGACATCCGTCAGTGGGTCGCGGCCCCGCAGTCGCTGACCGACGAAGCCCAGGCCATCGCACGCATCACCGGATATCAGCCCACCAGTCAGTTCTTTCTGG
>NZ_UWFN01000161.1 GCF_900602065.1 Pseudomonas viridiflava
GGTACGCACAGACTGTAGGGCTGGACGCGAAATCGGAGCCAATGCTATTAATGCAGCACCCTATGTGTACAAGGCATCACCCATGGAACTCGTGTGGCTGGAGGACTTCAACGCCCTCGCCGAGAGCGGAAATTTCTCACGTGCCGCCGACGCGCGGCATGTCACTCAGCCCGCGTTCAGCCGACGGATCAGGGCGCTGGAGAGCTGGGTGGGCGTCGAGTTGTTCGAGCGCACCGCCAAGGGGCATGCGGCGTTGGCGAAGCAGATCACTGGAGGTA
>NZ_UWFN01000038.1 GCF_900602065.1 Pseudomonas viridiflava
CTGAGCCGTGCGGTCGATCGGGTGGATGGGCGCGTTGCTGGTGCTCGGCGGCGCTGTTGCGGTGGGCGCATGGCGGGGCTGGGTGCCGGTGCCGAAGGAGTGGAACCCCTGGGCGCCGCTGGATGTACGCGCCAGTCCGAACCTGTTGACGCGCTACAAGCTGGGGCGGTTGCAGGATGATCCGTTGCTGTGCGACCAGGTGCTGAAAACCTCGGGGTTGCGGGTGACCCGCCAGGCGGACTCAGCCCCTGATGCCGCCTGCCCGTTGCGCAACACATTG
>NZ_UWFN01000164.1 GCF_900602065.1 Pseudomonas viridiflava
TAAAGGCTGTACGCCGCGTCTGGCAGTTGCACCCGATAGGCGGGCAGATCCTGAGGGCGGATTTCGATGATCGGCAGGCCGCCTTCGCGCAAACTCAGGCTGAGACCTCTGGCGTTGAGGCCGACGCCTTCGAGCATCACCGAATCGCTGTGCGGGATCAGCGTCTGCCAGTCATCACGGGTCGGAACGCCGGTCGCTTTCTCGGGAGCGTGATACAGCGCGAAATTGATGCCGCTCTGGTTGCTGCGAATGAACCAGCTCCAGACGCCATCGAGCAGGCCGTGATCAGGAAAGTATTCATGGCCTTCGACGCGTGGCGCGAGGCAGACGAAAGCCTGCTAGGGATGCTCGGCGTCCAGCACCCAGGCTTCGCTCGTGGTTTTGCTGT
>NZ_UWFN01000306.1 GCF_900602065.1 Pseudomonas viridiflava
GTGCACGCGGAACAAGGGTAACCAAGTTCCGCGATACTTAAAATATCAAATGTTCACAAGAAGTAATGAAATAGGCGCTATGAAAATAGTGGCCTGTCAGTATTTTGAGTGAGCAACCTCTTAGCAATAAGAGAGCCGGTAAAACGGCAAAAGTAACAGAGATTAAACTGAAGAGTTTGATCCTGGCTCAGATTGAACGCTGGCGGCATGCCTTACACATGCAAGACGAACGGCAGCGCGGGGCAACCTGGCGGCGAGTGGCGAACGGGTGAGTAATATATCGGAACGTACCCTGGAGT
>NZ_UWFN01000059.1 GCF_900602065.1 Pseudomonas viridiflava
GCAGGGGATTGCCTGCGACCGGAGGCTCAACGCTCAGCACGTCCGACGCTGCGCCGCCCAGATGGCCGTTGCGCAGTGCGTCGGCCAGGGCCTGTTCATTGATCAGCCCGCCGCGCGCGGTGTTGACGATAAATGCATGAGGTTTCATCAGACTCAGTTCGTACGCGCCGATCATGTCGCGGGTGTTGTCGTTGAGCGGGCAGTGCAGGGTGAGCGCATCGACCTGGGGCAACAGTTCTGTCAGCGGCAGGCGATCCGCACGCGCTGGCCGACCTGGAATCTGCCCCAGCAACACACGCATGCCGAACGCCTCGGCCAGCCGTGCCACCGCGCCTCCCAGTTCGCCGTGGCCCAGCAGGCCCAAGGTCTTGCCTTCCAGCTCGACGATCGGAAAATCCAGCAGGCAGAACTGCTTCGATTTCTGCCACAGTCCCTGATGCAC
>NZ_UWFN01000165.1 GCF_900602065.1 Pseudomonas viridiflava
GTCTTCAGGTGCTCGCGGAGCCACACAACGGAGTCGGCGTCGAGGTGGTTGGTCGGCTCGTCGAGGATCATCGTCTCGGCGTCCGAGAACAGGATCCGGGCGAGCTCGATGCGCCGGCGCTGACCACCCGAGAGTGTCTTGAGCTGCTGGTCGAGGATGCGGTCCGGCAGCTTCAGGTTCGACGCGATCGAGGCAGCCTCGGCCTCGGCCGCGTAGCCACCGAGCGCGTTGAACTGGTCGTCGAGGCGGCTGTAGCGCCGCATCGCCTTCTCGGCCACGGCCGCGTCGGCGCTCGCCATGTCGAGTGTCG
>NZ_UWFN01000172.1 GCF_900602065.1 Pseudomonas viridiflava
CCAAGATAAACATGGGCCTGATGGATTCCTTCGAGTTGGGCAACATGGACGCCAAGCGCGACTGGGGATTTGCCAAGGAGTACGTCGAAGGCATGTCGCGGACGCTGCAGGCTGAAACGCCGGACAGCTTTGTGCTGGCCACCAACCGTACCGAAACCGTCCGCAGTTTCGTGAGCATGGCCTTCAAGGCCACAGGCGTTACGGTCCAGTGGGAAGGCGAAGCCGAGTCCGAACGCGGGATCGATGCGGCCACCGGTAAGGTGCTGGTGTCGGTCAATC
>NZ_UWFN01000177.1 GCF_900602065.1 Pseudomonas viridiflava
CTCTCCACGCATCCCGACCGGCGACCGCAAGATCGTCAGCTTCGGTGCCGGCTGGAGCCCGACCGACGACCTGACCATCGACGTAGCGTACTCGTACCTGCGTGAAGATGAAGCCAAGACCCGCAACAGCAGCGCCACCAAAGGCTCGTACAGCGCGGACTTCCGCAACACCGCGCACGGCGTCGGCACTTCGGTCACCTATCGCTTCTGATGGACGACTGAAAACCGGCTGAAAAAAAGCCCGCACATCCTTAGGGAGTGCGGGCTTTTTTTGCGCTCGGTAAATGCTCAGCGTCCGCTCGGATG
>NZ_UWFN01000178.1 GCF_900602065.1 Pseudomonas viridiflava
GCATGCCGTAGTCCAGTGGCTTGCCGTCGGCCTCCTGCAACAGCGGCAGATAGATGACGGTGGAGCGGCCGTCGGTGGCGACCAACTGGCCGATTTCGCCGGAACGCGCGACGTTCATTTTTAGCTGCGCCAGGCTGGCGGCGCCGCCGTCGTAGGCCTCGGGGATCACCGGGCCGCCTTCGAGGCCATCTTCGGTGACGCCGACCCAGCGCGTCGATGGCGTCCACAGGGATTTCATCTGCACCCGGTTCACGCCGGGGACCAGGAACGCCTTATCGCTCAACTGGCGCAGGGTGTCGAGGTACTTGGCCTGATAGATGTCGCCGGCCGGGTTGGCGACGGCGATACGCACCGCGTTGCCCAGTCCCGTGAGCTCGCCCTGCCAGGCGAGGTAGTTGCGCACGTAGGGATGTTGCGCCGGGATGGTTTTCTCGAAACTGGCGTTCAGCTGCAAGCGCGTGGTTTGCCAACCCAGCAACGCGGTGATGACCGCGC
>NZ_UWFN01000179.1 GCF_900602065.1 Pseudomonas viridiflava
GAGCAAGTCTGAATCTTTTAAACCGTAGGCGAGACTTAGGAACATGAGGGTCATCGGCCATATCACCATCACTGCCGACCCCACGTTGTAACAACCGATATCCAGAAAGACTTCATTTTTTTGCCAGATGATGTTGAGCGAGTCGACCGGTGTTTTACCTGTGGGCAATGGCAATGGTGCCAAATAATCGTTTTTTGAAAACAGTTTTTTTCTCCGGTGTGCCAGCAATATTAGGGCTCATTGTGTTGCTCCGCGCAAAAAATCACAGAACGTTCTTGCTCGCTTGACGCTATGTGATG
>NZ_UWFN01000041.1 GCF_900602065.1 Pseudomonas viridiflava
AGCCGAGCTTGCTCGCGATGAACGATAACGCGGTTTACCAGATACACCGCAGCGCCCTTATCGCGGGCAAGCCCAGCTCCCACAGAAAACACCGAATACCCCTGTAGGAGCCGAGCTTGCTCGCGATGAACGATGACGCGGTCTACC
>NZ_UWFN01000190.1 GCF_900602065.1 Pseudomonas viridiflava
GTACTGGGTCATGTAATAGCGATCAAACAACACCGCCTTGCCCACGTAGCCTTGGCCGGACATCGGACGCTCGTAGGCAGGTGCCTTGCGATCCAGCAGCGTGCCGATGGCGCGCGTGCCGTCCTGCTTGCTCAGCGAGGTGCTGATTCGAATGAAGTCATCGCCGCTGCGCACGAAGATTGTGGCCACACCGGCCGTCATCCGACGGAACTCGTCCACTTCGGTGAAGTCATTATTCAGCGCCGTGTCGCGCAGAAACAGGCCGGGCGTTTGAGTGCCTGCCACGGTGACCGGTTTGTCGGCCTGCAGGGTCAGGCC
>NZ_UWFN01000290.1 GCF_900602065.1 Pseudomonas viridiflava
TTCGTCTGATCGACATCCTCAACCCGGACAACGATCCGGGGCGCCTGAACCTGATTGCGCGCATGGGTGCGCACAAGGTCGGCGATCATCTGCCGCAGCTGATTCGCGCCGTCGAGCGTGAAGGCCGCAAGGTGCTGTGGAGTTCGGACCCGATGCATGGCAACACCATCAAGGCCAGCAGCGGTTACAAGACTCGCGACTTCGCGCAAATTCTGGGCGAGGTCAAACAGTTCTTCCAGGTGCATCAGGCCGAAGGCACCTATGCAGGCGGCATCCACATCGAGATGACCGGGCAGAACGTCACCGAATGCATCGGCGGCGCCCGGCCTATCACCGAGGATGGCTTGTCGGATCGTTACCACACCCATTGCGACCCACGGATGAATGCCGATCAGTCGCTGGAGCTGGCGTTCCTGATTGCCGAGACACTGAAGCAGGTGCGCCGTTAAGTAATC
>NZ_UWFN01000027.1 GCF_900602065.1 Pseudomonas viridiflava
TCCTTGGTTTTGCCTGCCGCGAGCTTGTGCCGAACCTGGCCCGCGCGACCGACGAAATCAATAATTTGTTGAATGGCCTGTCGGGCCGCTACGTGCCGGCCGGCCCGAGCGGCTCGCCGACGCGGGGCATGGCACAGATTCTGCCGACCGGCCGCAATTTCTATTCGGTCGATCCGCGCAGTGTGCCGTCGCAGTCGGCGTGGCGGGTCGGCCAGCAGCTCGCGCGCGTCGTTGTCGTCATCGACGATCAGCACGCGTTGTGGCGCATCGCGGTCAGGCTCCAGC
>NZ_UWFN01000184.1 GCF_900602065.1 Pseudomonas viridiflava
TTTTCTGCGCCGCGTTGGAGTCGGCACCGATGAGCGGGGCCAGATCACTGAACAACAGTTGATCGGACACCAATACACCCGTCAGCTTGGGCCGTGGCTGGCTGGCGACATAGCCCAGATCACCATGGATATCGCTTTTGCCGATCTTGCCGTTGAATTTCTCGTAACTGAAACTGGCGCCCGCCGGATCATGCAGTTTGGCGATCAGGCGGCCGTCCGTTGAATAGGCGGGCGAGTCTGGCAGCGTGACACCTGTCAGCGGATAAAGATTGCTCAGGCTGGCACCCGACAGTTTCAGGCGCAGGTCCAGCGCACCGAGGTTCTGCGGGTCGGTCACCGTGCCGGCGATCACCACATGGGTATCGCCCACCTTCACATCGGCCTGCACCGGAAATGGCTGGGTGG
>NZ_UWFN01000175.1 GCF_900602065.1 Pseudomonas viridiflava
GTCCCGAGCAGGCATTGTAGAAATCGATCAGTCCGGTCAGGTGCGTGCCTTCGAACAACACGTTGTCGCGGAACATGTCGGCATGCAGGTTGGCCCGAGGCAGCGCCAGAATCTGCGACTTGAGGTCTTCGATTTCCTGCAGCGACGTGTCCAGCAATGCGTTCTGCGCATCACCCAGGTGCGACAGGAAATTGCGACCTTCGCTCAGCATCCAGTCCAGACCGCGATCGGTCTTGCGTTCCAGCACGTGTTCACGTGTCGCCAGATGCAGGTTGGCCAGCAGCTCACCGATCTGTGCGCAGTGCTGCGTATTCGGCTGGCTGATGTGTTTGCCCGGCCGGCGCGGCTGCAAGAGCGCCGGCTTGCCCGCCAGCTCACGCAGCGCCTGGTCGTCGGTGGTGCGCGACGCGTAGGGCACCGG
>NZ_UWFN01000188.1 GCF_900602065.1 Pseudomonas viridiflava
TGCCGGGACACACCCGAGGCAAGGACGTCAGCACGGCTTCCAGCGCCTGGGTTCCCCCGGTCGAGGTGCCGATGGCGACAATCCGTTCGGTCGTCTGGGCCATGGCGTGTCCGTTGGCTGCGGGCAGGATGGCATCTGCAGTGAGCTTGCTGGCGGGCGCCAGGACAGGAACCGCAGCGCGCTTTCCCAGATTCCTGACATTGGAGTTGGCTGCCGCACGAATCGCTGTCACCAATTCTGCAGCCGACTCGATCAGGAAGTTCTTCAGGCCCGTGGTG
>NZ_UWFN01000336.1 GCF_900602065.1 Pseudomonas viridiflava
TCGCAAACCCGGTCAGCGGACCCATGGCGCTGCCGATCACCGCGACCAGCAGACCGATCAGCAGAGGCGCCAGCGCGCCGCGTGGCAGACCGTTGTTGTCATCGCCCAGCGCCATGATCACGCCCATCAGAATGGTGGTGATGACCATCTCGACCAGAAAGGCCTGACCCACCGAGATCGCGGGGGTGGGGGAGGTAGAGCACACCGATGCAAGATCAAGACTCTGCTCGGTGGCACAAATGATGTGGGGCGCATGTTCGAAGTCGAAAAAGAGGCTCACGTACAAAAGGTACACAAGGCCTGCGCCGCAGAACGCACCGGCGATCTGGGAGGCGATATAAAAAGGCAGTTTTCGTTTTTCGAAACCGGCAAACAGGCTCAGCGCGATGCTGACG
>NZ_UWFN01000194.1 GCF_900602065.1 Pseudomonas viridiflava
CCCCCGGACACGTTATTGTAGTTCTACACGTAATTTATTGAAATCGGGCCGGCGTTAGTTGACATTTTGGCCTTGTTTCACTATGGGGAGTCAGGTCACTTGTTAGTCATAATTGGATATGTGGTGGTGCTGGTCGGCGTCTTCGGCGGTTACGCGATGGCGGGCGGGCATCTGGCCGCGCTGTTCCAGCCGCTGGAGCTGGTGATGATCGGCGGCGGCGCGATTGGGGCTTTCATTGTTGGTAACAATGGCAAGACCATCAAGGCCACGCTGGGCGCGCTGCCGACCCTGTTCAAGGG
>NZ_UWFN01000189.1 GCF_900602065.1 Pseudomonas viridiflava
GTGCTGCGCTCTTCGATCCGCGAATTTCTAGCCTCCGAAGCCCTGCATGCACTGGGCATTCCCAGCAGCCGCGCCGCCTGTGTGATCGGCTCCAGCACGCCAGTCTGGCGGGAAACCGAGGAACGTGCCGCGATGGTCCTGCGACTGGCTCACAGCCATGTGCGCTTCGGCAGTCTTGAATACTTCTACTACACCAAGCAGCCGGAACAGTTGAAGCAACTGGCCGGGCATGTGCTGACGATGCACTACCCACAGTGCCAGGAGCAGCCCGAGCCGTATCTGGCGATGTTCCGGGAAATCGTCGAGCGCAACGCCGAGCTGATCGCCAAGTGGCAGGCCTATGGTTTCTGCCATGGCGT
>NZ_UWFN01000254.1 GCF_900602065.1 Pseudomonas viridiflava
GCCAACCGCAGTCTCGCGTCGTTCGCCAGTCGGGTATGCGAGGCGTTCCCGGACACCTTCGCGGCCTCGAAGAAACGCCGCACGACCGGCAACCCGGTGCGTGTCGAGCTGTTTCTTGAAACGCCGCGTCAGGCCCTGGCCGGTCGCAAGGCACGCCTGTTGGTGCTGGGCGGCAGCCTGGGTGCCGAGCCGCTGAACAAGCTGCTGCCCGAAGCGCTGGCGCAATTGCCTGTGGATATCCGTCCTGAAGTGTTCCATCAGGCGGGCAAGAATCACGACGAAATTACCGCCGAGCGTTATCGCAACGTGGGCGTCGAGGCGCAAGTGGCGCCGTTCATCCAGAACATGGCTCAAGCGTACAGCTGGGCCGATCTGGTGGTCTGCCGCGCAGGCGCACTGACCATCAGCGAACTGGCCGCCGCAGGCCTGCCGTCGCTGCTGATCCCGTTGCCC
>NZ_UWFN01000192.1 GCF_900602065.1 Pseudomonas viridiflava
CTCCTAAAGGGATTGCATTGTGTTCGATAGAAGATCGCCCCGTGTCCCTGACACCGCGCTGTCTCGCGGCAAATACGATTCCAGGTGGGACCGAATCCATTCGGGAAGGCGGTGTTAAAGCGATACATAAGCTTCGAATGTACCGGCCCCTTCGCGAATGAATTCGCTCCCACCGGGATTAGGGCTTGCAGACCAACATAGAATCCCCCACGTAAAACCGTCCCCATACAACGATTCGAATTTTGTTTCGATAAATGGGGCCGGTCACCAAAGCGCAATGTCGTAGGT
>NZ_UWFN01000196.1 GCF_900602065.1 Pseudomonas viridiflava
CAAGTAAGTGATTCAAGCGTGTACGACCCCTGTCATCGACCGCGATATCGGTCCGATGACGGGGGCTTTTCCTTGCGAGTGGACTCAACATGACTGAAAACACCCAATACCTGTCCGCTGCCGTCAAAGCTGTCGAGACCGAAGGCGAGAAGCGCGCCAAGCGGGATCATCGCCACGACCTGTGGTTCAAGCGTTCATTGCAGGCCGCCGCGATGCTGGTGCTTGCTTTGCTGGGTTGTATTGCCCTGTCGACCCTCTGGGGTGGCAGTCTGGCATTCCAGACGTTCGGGTTTGGCTTTCTGACCAGTACCGAATGGGACGTGAACGCCGGCAAGTTCGGCGCGCTGGTTCCGATCTACGGTACCCTGGTGACCTCTTTTCTGGCTTTGCTGATCGCCGTTCCGGTGAGTTTCGGCATTGCGATCTTTCTGACCGAAGTGGCTCCGCCCTGGTTGCGGATGCCGATTGCCTCTGCAATCGAATTGCTGGCAGGGATACCTTCGATCATCTACGGCATGTGGGGGCTGTTCGTGTTCGGCCCGTTCATGGC
>NZ_UWFN01000197.1 GCF_900602065.1 Pseudomonas viridiflava
GCTGCTGCCACTGCCGGTGATATACAGAACAGCGGCTTCGCCACGCTCCAGGGCCACAGGTTTCACATCGGTGACTTTCTTGTCGCCGTCGTACAGCGCCAGACTGACTTTGACCGGATTGATTTCACGCTCGCCGGTGCCCTTGGCTGCCACAGCCTTGACCACATCGGTCTTGCCGTCGGCGGTTTTCAGGGTCAGTGCCTTGTCGCTGAGGTTCTGCACGCGAACCAGGGATTTCTGCTTGTTCTTGAACGGTGGTTCTTCGATCAGCTGCGGTTTGCCGCTGGCGTTGTTGACCAGGGTGTAATAG